>NZ_JABWRJ020000001.1 GCF_014268935.2 Pseudomonas peradeniyensis
ATTCCAAAGCCCCTGATCGCGATGCGGTCGGGGGCTTTGTCTTTTCAGGGTATCAATGCGCGAGCTCCCTGGGCTGTCGTGAAGGGAACAGCATTCCCAGGCACAGCACGGCCCCCTGTGGGAGCGGCTTCAGCCGCGATCACCCGCGAAGCGGGTGCCAGACACCGAGTTGCTTGCATCGCGGCTAAAGCCGCTCCTACAGAGATCTCTTTTTGCCGTGCAACAGCACAGCCTGAAGGGCTATCCCCCGACCCCTGACATCCAAGACAAAAAAAGGCCGCTCCCAGTTGGGAGCGGCCTTTTTGCTATCGGGGCATACGCCCCTGCCAGTGATATCAGCTCAGCAGATTACGCACATTGCCCATCGCCTCATCGGCAAAGCCCTGCAGGAACGCCTGGAAGCCCGGCAGGGCCTCTGGACCACCCTCCCAGGGCTCGGCCTGGATGGTCCAGGTCGCACGGCTGCGGTTGGCATCGATCACCTGCACTTGCATGGCAGCCCACAGGTTGCCGATATTCAGGCTGGTGTAGATCAGGCTCCAGGTCATGTGCATGGCCTGCTCGTCACGGCTGTTCAACTGCTCGATCACCACGTTGCCATCCTTGAACAGCTTCTTGCGCACCGAGCGCACGCCAGTGCCGGTCATCTCGATATGCGCCAGTGCAGGGATGAACACCGGGAAACCGGCGAAGTTGCCGACGATGTTCCACACGCTGGCGGCCGGGGCGGCGATCTCGACGCTGGCAACCACCAGGCAGCCTTGCGGGTTGCGGATCAGGGTGTCGGGTTTGAGTGCTTGCATGGGATGTTGCTCCTGTTGTGGATAAAAGAGATCAGATAAAGCCGATGTCGGCCAGGTAGCGGCAGCCGCGGCTGAGCAGCGCCGGGTCCTTGCTCGGGTAACGGGCACCCATGCGCTGCACGCCGGCACGGGCGTTGTCGTGGGCGATGCCGGAGATGTCGCCTATGTCCTCCTCGAAGCCGTCCAGGTAGAAGCCCAGGACGTCGTACAGCGCGTTGTCGCGGTCGACCCTGGCCAACTGGCGCTGCCACTGCTCGACGCTGACCAGCTCGAAGGCGTGGCCCTGTGCATGGAACGACGCCAGGTAGTCACGCCAGCGCAGCGGTTCGGGGTTGTGCAGGTTGAACACGCATTGGCCAGCCTGGTGGCGGCTGCTATGGAAGGCGATGAAACGGGACAGGAAGTCCACCGGCATGAGGTCGAAGTCGATCTCCAGCCCCGGCACCTGGCCCAGTTGCAGCGAACCCTTGAGCATCAGCATCAGCCGGTTGCGTTGGGGCTGGCAGGCGCCCGTGCGGCTGTCGAAGGTGATGTTGCCGGGGCGGAACAGGTTGACCCACACGCCCTGCTCGCGGGCACGGCTGAGGATGCGCTCGCCGACCCATTTGCTCAGGTTGTAGCCATTGCGGATGTAGATCGGCGGGGTACTGGCTGGATCGCTTTCCAGCACGCGACCGTCGTTGTCCACCGCGCTGCACGCAGACAGGGTCGAGACGAAGTTGAAGATCTTCTTGCGCCGGCCTTCGCACAGCCGCAGGCACTCGAACAACGGCTCGATGTTGTCGGCGGCCAGCACCTCGTAGTCGAGTACATGGTTGACCTGCGCGGCGTTGTGCAGCAGGGCGCCATAATTGTTGTCCAGGTCGTCGTAATCGGCCTGGGACAAGCCCAGCAGCGGCTTGCGCAGGTCCGCCTCGAACACCCGTACACGGCTCAGGTCCAGGGCAATATGGTTGTCCCGCAGGGACTGGGCGAAGCGCTCCTCGGCGGACTGCCCACCGGCGCGGCGCACCAGGCAGGCGACTTCGGTGGCGCCCCATTCCAGCAGGGCTTCGACCAGGTGCACGCCAAGGAAGCTGTTGGCCCCGGTGACGATGACCTTGTGCACATCGCCCAGACGCTCCATCGGCAGCACCTGCAGGCCGAGATCGCGGTTGGCGTCCTGCTCCAGGCGCGCCAGGGAGGTCTGCAGCGCGTCATCGTTGCCGTCGAGCAGCGCGCCCAGGCGCTGCAGGGTCGGCTGCTCGATGAAACGGTTGATCGCCACACCCTGGCCGAAGTGTTCCCGGATCTCCAGCAACAGGCGCGACAGCAGGATCGAGTGCCCGCCCAGGTTGAAGAAGCTGTCGTCCATGGAGATGTCGGCTGGCGGCAGCTCCAGCAATTCGCTCCACAGCTGCAGCAGGCGCTTTTCGGTCTCGGTCGCCGGCGCGATGCGCGCGTTCGTTGGCAGGGTCAGTGGCCGCGCCGACAACGCTCGGCGGTCTACCTTGCCGTTGGCCGTATAGGGCATGTGCTCCAGCACCTGGTAGAACATCGGGCGCATGTAGTCGGGCAGGTGCCGTTCGGCATGATCGCGCAGCAAGGCTTGTGCATCGGCCCGCTGCGGATAGGCGAGGAAGGCCAGGATCCGGCGCTGTGCGTCGATCACCACCGCTACCTGGGCGAACAGGTGGCTGTCGCGCAGGCAGTGCTCGATCTCCTCGGGCTCGACCCGAAAGCCTCGGATCTTCACCTGGTTGTCACGCCGCCCGCACAGCTCGATACCCTGCGCGGTCCACTTGCCGATGTCGCCGGTGCGATAGGCACGCAGCGTGCGGCCGGCGGGCAGGTTCAACTCGACGAAGCGTTCAGCGGTCAATTCCGGCTTGTTCAGATACCCCAGGCCGACACCGGGCCCGGCGATATACAGCTCGCCCGGGGTCTGCTCCGCTACCGGTTGCAGTGCCTGGTCGAGTATCAGCACCTGGGTGTTGGCGATCGGCAGGCCCAGGTTGCGGTTGCTGTCGCCGCTGGTGAACACCCGGGTGGTGGCCAGCACGGTGGTTTCCGTCGGCCCGTAGATGTTGTGCATCCGGCACTGACCGGCCAGGCGGGCGATGACCTCCGGCTCACAGACGTCGCCGCCGGTGATCAGGTGGCGCAGGCCGAGGTGGAGATCGCGTGGCAGGATGCTCAGCAGGGCCGGTGGCAGGAACGCGTGGCTGACTTCCTGGCTGTGGATAAGTTGTACCAGTTGCTGCGGATCACGGCGCTGGTCTTCGCTGGGCAACACCAGTTCGGCACCGCAGGCGAAGGTCGGCAGGATGTCCAGCAGCGAGGCATCGAAGCCGATGGTAGAGAACTGTAGTACTCGGCTGTGTCCGTCCAAGGCCACATGCTCGCGGTACCAGGCCATGAAGTGCGCCAGGTTGCGCTGGCTGAGCAGCACGCCCTTGGGCTGGCCGGTGGTGCCGGAGGTGTAGATCGCCACGCAGGCCTGCTCGGCGTGGGCCTGGCGCAGCGCCAGGCCAGGCAACGCCATGCCCGGTGTCGTTGCGAGGCTGCGTACATCCACATGGGGGATATCCACAGGCACATGCCCGTCATGCAGCACGACGCAGGCACCGGCATCCTCAAGGATCGACTGGCGTCGTTCGGCCGGAGTGGCCGGGTCCAGCGGCAGGTAGATGGCTGCACAGCCCAGTACTGCCAGCAGGCTGGCATAAAGGTCGGGCGTCTTGTCCATGCACACGGCGACCACCGGCGGCTGTTCACTGGACTCGGGCAGTAACGGCGCCAGGGCCTGCTGGATGGCGACGGTGCGGGCATGCAACTGGCGATAGCTTGAGCGCTGGCCAGCGTGGTTCAGGGCGGAGCATTCGGCATGCAGGCGCAGGCTGTGCTCCAGTGTTTCGACCAGGCCCGTTTCGGCCTTCTCCAGCAGGTCGGCGCGCAGCGTGCGGTTGAACGGGTGGCGGTAGGCCAGTGCTTCCAGCCAGTCCAGGCCATGCTCGCGCTCCTGGTCGCCGGGGCTTACTGCGGGCGCTTCCTGCAAATATGCAGGATTGCGGGCAAAGCGGGTGACCTGCAGGGCCAGTTGATCACACAAGGCCTGCAGGGTGTCTTCACGCAACTGCTGGCCGTTGCCGGAGCTTGGCGCTTGGATCGCAGCTCGCTGGATCAGCCGCTGGGCGCTGGCACTGCCGCACCAGCACAGGGCTTCGAGTTGCGGCAGGGGCTCGGCGAAGCTGGCGCCCAGGCGCAGCCTGAGCAGCGGCGTGTCACCCAGGGGCTGCCAGTCGCTGCTGCCCAGGGCCAGGCTGCCATCTTCCACCACCAGGTCCGGCCGGGCCGACAGCTGCTGGCACAAGGTCTGCGCGCTGTCGGCGGTGGCCGAGCCATGGCCGTGCTCGTGGAGCAGGCGGGCGAATGCCTCCAGGGTGGGGCTGTTGCCCACCAGGAGTATGTCGAGGCGTCTCATGTCCAGGTCCTCAGGGCAGGTAATCGCGCAGGGCGTCTTGCACGCAGGGCGACTCGAGCATCGAGCTGCTGCGGAAGAAACGCAGGATGTTGCCCAGCAACGGATGCTGGTGATTGATCGGGTAGGCCAGGCCTTGTGCTTCCTCGCGCAGGGCCTGGCGCACCGTTTCGTTCACCGGCAAGGCGGCGATCAGGGCGCAGTCGAAAGCCTGCTGGATGTCGCTGGTCAGGTACTGGCGCAGGAACAGCGGCAGTACCTTGGCGATCGCCTGTCGATCCGCTTGCGGCGCGGTGTGCCAGTAGATGCGCGTCAGCCGCGCCCAGAAGCTGGAATGACGGCCTTCGTCCAGCAGGTGATCGGCCATCAGTCCCTTCACCGAGGGCTTGACCGAGTCGTCCTTGGCAAAGGCCGCGACATCGTCGGTCAGGGTGTTCTCGGCGATGCCCACGCAGATCAGCTCCAGCGCATCGCGCAGGCCCTCGGGCACCTGGTCCAGCACGGCCGGGATGGCGCGGCTGAGTTCGATCTCCTGGGGCAGGGCGATCGGCTCGATGCCGGTCAGGGCGATGGTCTGCTGCAGGAAGTCCATTGCCACCAGGGCGTGATAGTCCTCGTCCACCACCACGGTCATCGCGTCGTAGCGGCAGGCGAACGGGAAGCGCACGGCAAAGCGGTCCTTGGCGATGCGCCGGGCGGTGCGGTCGACGATCTCGGTCTCGAAGATCACCACATCGTTGATGAACTTGTAGAGGCTTTGCACCAGCACGAAATCACGCAGCTGCGGACACTCGCGCTGGAACGTCGCGCCGAGCACCAGGGGCTGGCGGCTCAGGGGGTAGATCAGTCGCTGGTCATCCTCCACCAGGCGCCGGGGTCGGGTGCGGATGGTCGCCCGAGCCTCCCAGGCTTCGGCAAAGGAGCGGTACTCGAGGGCATTCATGGGGTGACCTCGGCGACAGGCGTCTGCAGCGAGGCTCGCAGGCGGTCCCACAGCGCCATGCGACTGTCCACCGCGGCGATGGCGGCCACGTAGACGTCTTCCTGGCGCAGCGGGTCGTGATCGACCAGGCGAGCCAGCAACTGTTCGGCGGCAGGCCCGTGGTCCTCGGAGTCCACCTCGATGTGGCGTTGCAGGTAGTAACGGAAGGTCGGCGCCTGCTCGGTGCCGATGCCCCACTCGTCGAGGATCTGCTGGAACATCGCCGGGATCACGCTTTCCCGGCCGTGCAGGAAGGCGGCCGCAACCCGGTGGGCCGGTGCGTCGAGGGCCACCTCGAGGGTGTCGCGGACGAATTGCTGGGCGGCTTCACTGGCACCGCAGCGTTGCAGGGCATCGATGGCCGTGGTGCCTTGCTGTTGCAGGCTGATGAAGCGATCGATGGCCTGGGTGCTGGCACCGACCTCGCGCATGGCATCAAGGTACAGTTCGAAGTGGCTGTAGTGGCCGTGGTCGAGGCGGTCATCCGATTCTTCGCCCAATACGATCTCGTTGATCAGGCGTGCCGCAGCCGGATCCGTCGGTGGTAGCCAGGGCAGGCTGACGCAGGTCAGCTCCTGCTGCAGGCGCTTGGTCAGCGACATGAAGTCCCAGACTGCGAAAACATGGGTTTCCATGAATCGACGCAATGTCTGCAGCGAGTCGATCTCGGAAAAGAGTGGGTGCAGGGAAAGTTCATGTTTCTTGTCGGAAAGTGTGCGCTTCAATGTGCTCATGATGAGGTCCGTTATGGATGGCATTCAGGGATGGAGTTGCTCTGCACATTGTTCGTTATATAAATTCCAGGCGAAGGGGTGCCTCGAATGAAATTTCGACATCGAACAACGGGTAGAGGCCGGCAGGGCTTGTCTGGCAAGGCGTCCACGGTGATGCCTGGCCGCCCTTGGCTGGCGCTATAAAAGTTAGAACAACTTCAAAGTTTGCCGCAATTGTTTTTTTGATTATTTTACGCTCAGGCTTTTCTTGAAATATAAGTGCCCGAATAAAACTTTGGGTAAGTTTTATTTTGGCAATATGTGCTCCTTCCGATAAATAACGATCAGAAAAATAGACACAGAGTGAATGCCTCACTCGGAGCACTGATGAACGGAGATGGGAGAGTGACTATTGGAGGGCGGCTGATCGCGTGCGGTCCTTGCCCCGGTGCCAGATTCCTTCTGCAGGTGAATGAGGAGGCAGGCGGCCAGGTCCACGTCTGATGATCAGCGGCCGCTGCGGGGAGTAGAGTGTGCTCAAAATGCTGGCACTGCCATGGCCGGCAGCAGGCAGGCCAGAGGAAAAATCCGCTTGCTCAGCGCCAGGAGGGCAGGGGAAGGGTCAGTAGCTGAGCAGCCCGAGGTGGCTGTTGAAGATGCGTACCAGACGCTGGTTGAGCATCGAGGCATCGACCGATGGCAGCGGCAACTCGATCAGCTCAAGCTCCCGACGCACCAGGTTGTGCCAGCCGAGCATCGCCGCCAGGGAGCCTGGCGGGTAGAGCACAGTCATCGGTACGTGCAATGGAAGGTTGCTGGTACTGAACTGCGGGCTGTCACAGCTTGAAACAAACAAGTGACGGGTCTGCCCCGGACAAGCCTCTTGCACCTGCTGGATCAGGGCCAGCGCGATGTGCGCGCCCAGCCCCTGGGCGAACAGGGCGTGGGGCTGTACGAGATAGGGCTGCAGCTGTTCGCGCAGGGCCTGGGTCAGGCGCCCGGTCACGGGCAGCGCGGCGGACTGTTCCAGGTCGGCAATGCTCGGGACATCGACCGCGACCAGTTCGATGGGGTCGCTGAGGGTCCTGGCCCAGGTGCGGTACTGGGCAAGTTGCTGCCGGGTGCTGGCCAGGCAGATCAGGCGGATCCTGGACGGCTGGTCGGGCGTGGTTTCCTGTCGCGTCTGCACGTGCACTGCCGTTCCTTGTGGCGGATCGTGTCTGCGCAGCGACGCGGTCGCTGAGGTCGGCTGCGCGGTTGAGCAGGATCAGTTGCCCGATTGCCTGTCGAGGTAGCTCCTGATGGTGCGCGCGGCATGGTTCAGGTGCTCTTCCAGGAGCTCGATGGCTTCGTCTACCAGCTTGTCGCTGGCGGCGTCGACCAGGGCGATGTGGTCGTCCTGGGTGAGCTTGCCCAGCCCCATCGAGGACAGGTGGAAGCGCAGGAAGCGCTCTTCCTCGTTGAGCTCGATCTCGATCATGCGCAGCAGTTTCTGGTTCTGCGCCTTGCTGTAGAGGGCCATGTGAAACAGTCGGTTAAGCCGGCCGATTTCGGCGTGGCGGGTCTCGCTTTCGAGCTGGCGGATATACGCCCTGGCCAGGGCGATGTCGTCGGCATCGAGCAAGGGGATCGACTGGCGCAGCGCCTCGGTCTCGAGCAGCACGCGCAGAGCGTAGGTGTCGACGGCATCCTCGCCGATCAGTGGCGCCACCACGGCGCCTTTGTGCATTACCACCTGCAGCAGGGACTGCGCCTCGAGCTGACGCAGCGCCTCGCGCACTGGCATGCGGCTGACGCCGAACAGGGTCGCCAGCTCCTGCTGGCGCACGGCGGTGCCCGGTGGCAGGCGGCCGTCGAGGATGGCACTGCGCAGGCGCTCTTCGATGACACCGCGGGCCAGGTGCGGCGGTACCTGCTCGCTGCCCAGCACGGTGCTCAGGAGTTTGGGTTTCTCAGCCACGCGGGGTTCGCCTCGGCAACATGAAAATTGGATCCAATAACCCTAGTGAGGGAAGGGGGCGCTTGTCAAACGGATTGATCAAGCGTGCGCGCCATGGCGCACTCACGAAACGCGGCTATCGTGAAGCAAGTTGCCGGCATTGGGAAGATGGCCAAGGTCGCCAGCCCTTGTACGAAGCGGGTTTGCCGACAGTTGGCAGCAAGGGCACCCGGTGCCATTGTCTTTTCCCGCGTCAGCCCGCACCATCGCTGCTTTCGACTGATCTGAACGGGTGTCCGCAGTGGCGATACCTTGGCCCCTCAATGCAACCGCACGCCGGCTCGGCCTTGCCGTGCTGCTCGGCTGCCTGTGGCTGGGCGCTACCCAGGCGGATTGGGACTTCTCGCAGATCAGCCGCCGTGCGCAGGCATTGTATGGCCCGCTGGGGCCGGGGCAGGGGCGCATCGATGCCTGGCAGAACCTGCTGGCGGCACAGAAGCAGGGCAGCGAGCTGGAGCAGTTGCAGGTGGTCAACCTGTTCTTCAACAAGCAGTTGCGCTACGTAGAGGACATCGACCTGTGGCACGAGGTCGACTACTGGGCCACGCCGGTGCAGTCGCTGATCAAGGGCGCGGGCGACTGCGAGGACTATGCCATTGCCAAGTACTTCAGCCTGCGGCGCATGGGCATCCCAGCGGAAAAGCTGCGCATCACCTACGTCAAGGCCCTGCGCCAGAACCGTGCGCACATGGTCCTGACCTATTATTCAAGCCCACAGGCCCAGCCTCTGGTGCTCGACAGCCTGATGGACGCGATCAAGCCGGCCAGCCAGCGCACCGACCTGCTGCCGGTGTATGCCTTCAACGGTGAAGGCCTGTGGCTGACCGGCGCTGGCGGCAACAAGAAGGTCGGCGACACCAAGCGCCTGTCGCGGTGGCAGGACTTGCTGAAGAAAATGCAGGCCGAAGGGTTCCCGGCCGAACCGGTTTACTGAAGGAGCACAGATGTCACTGTTCAAACAATTGCTGCTAGCCATTTGCCTGTTCCTGGTGGTCGCCTTCAGTGGCAGCTTCATGGTCAGCCTGGAGAGCTCGCGCAGCCAGTACGTCAACCAGCTGCGCTCCCATGCCCAGGATGCGGCGACCGCGCTGGCGCTGTCGCTGACACCGAACATCGACGATCCGGCGATGGTCGAGCTGATGGTCAGCTCGATCTTCGACAGTGGCTACTATTCGAGCATCAAGGTCATCGACCTGGACTCCAATGCCGTGCTGGTCGAGCGCCATGCCGAGCCCGACGCAGGGAGCGTGCCGGGCTGGTTCATCCAGCTGATCGGCCTGGACCCGGCCGGTGGCGACGCCATCGTCAGCCGCGGCTGGCAGCAGGCGGCGCGGGTCGAGGTGATCAGCCATCCGATGTTCGCCCTGGCCAAGCTCTGGCAGAGCGCCCTGGGCAGCCTGGGCTGGCTGTTGCTGTGCGGCGCGGCGAGCGCGGTGCTTGGGGCGCTGCTGCTGCGTCGTCAGCTGCGGCCGCTCGACTACATGGTGGCGCAGTCCCATGCCATTGCCCGCCGCGAGTTTCTCAGTCTGCCGGAGTTGCCGCGCACGCCCGAACTGCGTCGGGTGGTGCAGGCAATGAACCAGATGGTCGAGAAACTCAAGGCGCTGTTCACCGAGCAGGCCGAGCGCAGCGAGAAGCTGCGTGCCGAGTCGTACCAGGACAGCCTTACCGGGCTGGCCAACCGTCGATACTTCGAAATGCAGCTCAACGCCCGGGTCAGCAATCTGGAGGAGGCCCGTGCTGGCTACCTGCTGTTGCTGCGGGTCCAGGACCTGGCGGGCCTGAACGCGCGCCTGGGTGGCCAGCGCACCGACCAGTTGCTGCAGGCGGTGGGCGAGCAGTTGCGCCGCACCTGCGCGAACTTCCCCGAGACCAACGACCTGATCACCCGCAGCCGTGGCGGCGAGTTCGCGGTGCTGGCGCCGGGCATGGTGCATGACGAGGCGATCCAGTTGGCCCAGGCCCTGGAGACCACCTTGCATAGCCTGCACGAGACCGGCGCCAGTGATGTCGACCCAGTGGCCTGCATTGGCCTGGCGCCCTACAGCCCCGGGGATGCCCCGCAAGCGCTGCTCAAGCTTGCCGACGAGGCCCTGGCCCGTGCCGAGAGCCAGCCCGCGCCGGGCTGGGTGTGCCTGGAGCAGGGCGCCGCGGGCCAGGCCGCCGATAGCCACCATGCCTGGCACACGCGCTTGGACCAGGCGTTGGACAAGGGGCAGTTCGAGCTGTTCTTCCAGCCCGTCGTGGATGCCAGGGCGCCAGAACGGGTGCTGCACTACAAGGTCATCTCGCGCCTGCACGACGAGCAGGGCGAAGCCCTGGCGGCCGGCCGCTTCCTGCCGTGGCTGGAGCGCTTCGGCTGGATGGCGCGGCTGGACCTGCTGGTGCTGGAGAAGGTACTCAGGCACTTGCAGGGGCATGGCGAGGCGCTGGCGCTGAACCTGTCGGCCGCGACCCTGGCCGACCCCAAGGCGCTGCAGCGGGTCTACGAGCTGCTGGGGCAGCATGGCGCGCTGGGACGACGGTTGACCTTCGAGATCGGCGAGGAGCAGTTGCCCGAGCAATCGGTGCTGGAGCAACTGACCCGACGCCTGCGCGCCCTGGGCTTCAGCCTGGCACTGCAGCGTTTCGGCGGGCGCTTCAGCATGATCGGCAACCTCGCCCACCTGGGCCTGGCCTACCTGAAGATCGACGGTGGCTATATCCGCAATATCGACCAGGAGCGGCACAAGCGCCTGTTCATCGAGGCCATCCAGCGGGCGGCGCACAGCATCGATCTGCCGTTGATCGCCGAGCGGGTGGAGACCGAAGGGGAACTGAAGGTACTACGGGAGATGGGTGTGCAGGGGATTCAGGGGCAATTGGTAGGTGGGCCGGCACCCTGGCGTTGAGTTGAACCCTGTGGGAACGGGTGAACCCGCTCCCACAGGCGCAAACATTGGCCGCGTGATCAGATCAACCCGCCGTTCTCATCTTCTTCGATCAGGTTGTTCAGGCCGCCTAGCGCCTCACGTGCGCTGGCGCGACTGAGCAGCTTGGCCTGGGCGCCGGGCGGCAGGTCGGTGATGCTGAACACGCCCTTGGCGGTCAGTACCTCGATCAGGTCCTCCAGTACCCGGATCATGTCCAGGTCGCTCTGCTTGAGCTGCTTGAGGCTGTTCTCCACCACGTCGTCGGCGAACCATGCCTGGATCTCGACATGGTCGGACGGCAACATCTCGTTGAAGCCGGAGAACTCGGCGGCCTCTACCCGCTGCAACTGACCTCGGTCGTCGCGTTGCACGTAGTACATGGCGTGATCCCTCGTCACGGTGAATCCTTCTTGGTAGTCAGCAGCATAGGCAAAGTTCACCGGGCATGTAAGCCCGGTGCACGAGTATGCGCGTGAAGGGATGGCTGGAAAAGCCCGCGCCCCCGACGCCGGCCCTTGCGGGCCGAGGTTGGGGGTGAGGGATCAGCTGTTGGAGTTGTCGATCTTGATGGTCGGGTCGGCACCGCTGATCAACGAGTTGATCGTGGTGTTGGACCAGTTCACGCCCTCGAGCTTGATGGTCACGTCGGCGTTGGCCAGGCCACCGGCGGCGTTGAGCTTGCCTTCGGTACTGACCTGCAGGGTCGACTCGCCATTGACCGTGGTTATCTTCAGGAAGTTGTCGATGGTGCTGGCCTTCTCGCCCTGGAGCAGGTCGCTCAGGTCGAGGCGGTCACCCTCGCTGGCCTTGAAGTCCTTGATCACGTCCTTGCCCAGGTCGCCGGCCTTCCACACGAAGGTGTCGGCGCCGCTGCCACCGGTCATGATGTCGTCACCCTTGCCGCCGATGAGGATGTCATTGCCGGCACCGCCGAACAGGATGTCGTTGCCTTCGCCGCCGAGCAAGGTGTCGTTGCCGGTGCCGCCGAGCAGGATGTCGTTGCCCTTGCCGCCGTCGATGTAGTCGTTGCCACCCTGGCCGAAGATGATGTCGTTGCCGTTGCCGCCCAGCAGGGTATCGGCGCCGTCGTTGCTGCGCGAGACATCGAACTCGGCGTAGTTCTCGGTGATGTACTTGTGCATCGCCCGTGCGTCCACGCTGCCCGCGTCGACGCCCAGCTTGTCGGCGACATAGCCGCGGATCGCCTCGACACCAGTGCCGGCAACACCGTCGAAGACCATCAGGTCGCCGAAGATGATGTCGTTGCCGTCGCCGCCGTTGACCGTGTCGTTGCCCGGCTGGGTGACTTCGGTATGGCCGAGGATGGCCTCGGCCAGCTTGCTCGGGTCGATGTTGGTCTGCGGCTTGCCGTCGGTGTCGTACGGTTTCAGGTCGTTGGTGTTGACGCCATTGTTGAGGCCGATGGCCTCGACCTCGGACAGGCCCGAGAGCAGCTTGAAGCTGTCCTGCGAGTTGCTCGTGGTGGTGCTGTTGGTGTCGTAGCCCAGGCCACCACGCGAAGACAGTTCGTAGGTGCCGTTGCCTTCGGCGTGCAGCTCGCCGGAGACGCCGTACTTCCAGTTCCTGCCGCTGATGTACTGCACCTGCAGGTTGCCGGCGTTGTCGATGCTGACGTAGTTGGTCCTGCTGCTGTCGATGTAGTCGTTGAACGCCATGCCTGGCTTGTAGTTGATCGAGGCCAGGAAGGTGTCCAGGGTGATGCCCGAGGTCCCCAGGGTCGGGTTGGGGTTCTCGTTGGCCTGGTAGTAGGTCGGCTTGCCATCGGTGATGAAGAACGTCTGGTTGCTGCCGGTATTGCCACCATCCTTGAGGTTCTGGAACCAGTTGGCGGTGGTCTTGAAGGCGTCCTCGTAGTTGGTGCCGCCGTCTGCCCGCAGGTTGTTCAGGGCGTTGAGCAATTGCTGCAGGCCGGCATCGTTCAGGGTCACCGCAACGCTGCTCTTGACCTGGGTGGCGAAGTCCACCAGGAGAATGTTCACGGTACCCGACTGGTCGCCCTTGACGCTGGCGGCCAGGGTCTTGAACACCGATTCCAGGGACTTCTTCGCCGCATCCACGCCGGACGAGCCCATGCTGCCCGAGGTGTCGACGATGAAGGCGAGGTTGTAGTCCTGGCCCGGTACCACGTGCAGGCCGGTGACGTCAGCCACCACCACATCGTTGCCGTCGGTGCCGGTGATGTTGTCGCTGTCCGAGGACAGGTTGCTGGTGGTGTAGGACTGCGGGTAGACCGTGACCTTGATGGTGCCTTCGCTGGTCGCGGTGCTACCGCCGACGCTCTCGGTGGAGGTCGAGCTGACCTTCACGTCGAACTGGCCGGCGTAGTAGGCCGGTGGCTTGATGGTCAGGCTGCCCAGGTTCCAGCCGGTGACGTCCACCGCGTCCTTGCCGACGGTGATGGTGTGGCCGGCGTTGTCAGCCAGCACCGAGCCTGCCGGGATGCCGCTGAGCTTGACGCTCAGGGACTCGGAGCCATCGGTGTCGGTCAGGTTGGTGCTGATGCCCACCAGCTTGACCGGGGCGCCGTTCTCGCCGCCTTCGTTGAGCTTGTAGCCGTCGTAGTAGCCCTGGTTGTTGCTGCCGTGCAGGTCGCCGACGGTCACGCCGGCGTTGGTCAGGTCCTTGACGCTCGGGTACATCGGGATGTTCGAGCTGTTGAGGTCGGTGACCGCGCCGTTGCCCACCTTGATGTTGACGTCCAGGCTGCCGGGGCCGGACTGGTTGGCGTTGTAGATCTCCAGGGTGTAGTAGCCGCTGGTGGTCGGGGTGAAGCTGCCGGAGATGGCGCCGCTGCTGTTGCCCCAGGTACCGCTGGCGACGTTCTTGCCGCCCACGACGATCTGCAGGCTGTCATCGGCGGTGCCACTGAACGAATAGGTCTTGCCGGCTTCCAGGTAGATCAGGCCGGAGGTCTTCGAACCCGTGCCCGGGGTCACGGTGGCGACCGTGTCGACACCGGTGACGGTTTCGCTCTTGCTGGCATTGCCGGAGTTGGCGAAGACGTTCTTCAGCGCATCGCCGGTGATGCCGTTACCACCGCTGCCAAGGCCTGTGAGGCTGTTCCAGGTTTCCTTGAGCAGGCCGATGGAGTTGACGTTGTTGTTGCCGATGTTCAGGTCAGGCTTGTCGGCCACCGGCGCGATATCGACCTTCATGGTCACTTCGCTACCGGCGTTGGTGCCGTCGTTGGGCTTGTACTTGATCTGCGCGTAGTCGGCCTGCTTGTTGCCCACGCCACTGCCGCCATAGCCGTCGACACCGGACTGGTTGGCCAGTGGCACGAACTTGAGCTTGCCGGCGGCGATGTCGGCCTGGCTGATGTTCTGGTTCAGCGACACATCGACCCACGAGGTGCCGTTGAAGAACTTCAGGCTGCCCAGGTCCGGCAGCTTGCTGATGGTCACCGACAGGCCGGTGTTGCCATCGGCGTCGCTGACGTTGAAGTCGCCCCACTTGAACACGTAGTCGGTATCTTCGCTGCCGGTCACGGCGCCACCGGTCGACACCGGCGCGTGGTCGTTGTCGATGATGGTGGTGGTGACGCTGGACTTGCCGGCGTCGACCTGCAGGTTCTCGAAGCCGCCGCCGGTGGCGCCGGTGATCTTGACCGTGAAGTTCTCCGAACCTTCGACCAGCTTGTCGTCGATGGTCTTGATGTCGAAGGTGGTGCCGCTGCTGCCCGCCGGGATCTTCACGGTGACCACACCGGTGAAGTCCTGGCCGTCGGTGGCGGTGCCGCTGTAGGTCAGGGTGATGGTCACCTCGGACTTCGACGGGTTGCTCAGGGTCAGGTTGTAGTGGGCGGTATCGCCTTCGGTCACCGAGGTGTCGCCGCTGATGCCGACGGTGGTCAGGTCGCCCTGGCCGCTCGGCTCGTCGGTGACGCTGGTGGTGACGGTGTTGCTGCCCAGGGTCAGCTTCTCGAAGTTGTCGCCACCGGCGACCGATTCGATCTTGTTGACGATGTTCGGCTGGCCACCGACGTACGGGTCGTCCTTGGCGGTGATGGTGAAGGTGCCGCTGGCGCTGCCTGCCGGAATGCTGACCTTGGTGCCATCGGTCAGGGTGAAGGTCAGGCCGTTGTGGCCGGTGACCGACAGGCCCTGGGCGTTGGTCAGGGTCACGGTGTAGGTGACCTGGCCGCCTTCGCTGACGGTGGTCTTGTCGGCGGACAGGGTGGCCACGACTTCACTGATGGTGTCGGTGATCTGCACGGTGGCGTTGCCGCCGAGCTCGAGGTTCTCGAAGGTCTTGCCGGTGACCGCGGCATCGGTGATGCCGACGGTCAGCGAGCTGCCATCCTTGAACACGTCGTCGCCTTGGGCGGCGGCCTTGTACTCGACCTGGGTCTGGCCGGCCGGGATGATCACCTTGGCACCGTTGCTCAGGGTCACGGTCAGGTCCTGCGCCAGTTTCTGGCTGACCTTGACGGTGAACGATGGCTGCTGGTCTTCGGTGACGTTGCCGTTGCTGACAATGGTGACCGAGACCTTGTCGCCCTGGTTGCCGGTGCCCGGGGTGCCCGAACCTGGCTCGTCGGTGACGGTAGTCTTCACTTCGTTCTGACCCAGGGTCAGTTTTTCGAAGTTGTCGCCGCCGGTGACGCCGGTGATCTTGTTGCTGATGGTCGGCTGGCCACCGACGAACACATCGTCCGCAGCGGTGATGGTGAAGGTGCCGGTGGCGCTGCCCGCCGGAATGGTGACCTTGGTGCCGTCGGTCAGGGTGAAGGTCAGGCCGTTGTGGCCAGTGACCGACAGGCCCTGGGCGTTGGTCAGGGTCACGGTGTAGGTGATCTGGCCACCCTCGGAAACGGTGGTCTTGTCGGCGGACAAGGTGGCCACGACTTCACTGATGGTGTCGGTGATCTGCACGGTGGCGCTGCCGCCGAGTTCGAGGTTCTCGAAGGTCTTGCCGGTGACCGTGGCGTCGGTGACGCCTACGGTCAGCGAGCTGCCGTCCTTGAACACATCATCGCCTTGGGCCGCGGCCTTGTACTCGACTTGGGTCTGGCCAGCCGGAATGATTACCTTGGCACCGTTGCTCAGGGTCACGGTCAGGTCCTGGTCGAGCTTCTGGCTGACCTTGACGGTGAACGATGGCTGCTGGGCTTCGTTGACATCGCCATTGCCGACGATGGTGACCGAGACCTTGTCGCCCTGGTTGCCGGTACCTGGGGTACCCGAACCTGGTTCGTCGGTCACCGTGGTGGTCAGTGTGTTGTTGCCGAGAGTCAGCTTCTCGAAGTTGCCGCCACCGGTGACGGACTCGATCTTGTTGACGATGCTCGGCTGGCCGCCGACGAACACGTCGTCCTTGGCGGTGATGGTGACCGTACCAGTGGCGCTGCCGGCCGGGATGGTGACCTTGGTGCCGTCGGTCAGGGTGAAGGTCAGGCCGTTGTGGCCGGTGACCGACAGGCCCTGGGCGTTGGTCAGGGTCAGGGTGTAGGTGAACTGGCCACCCTCGGCAACCGTGGTCTTGTCGGCGGACAGGGTCGCGACCACTTCGCTGACAGTATCGCTGATCTGCACGGTGGCCGAACCGCCGAGCTCGAGGTTCTCGAAGGTCTTGCCGACCACGCTGGCATCGGTGATGCCGACGGTGAGCGGGCCGCCGTCCTTGAACACGTCGTCGCCCTGGACCGGCGCCTTGTACTCGACCTGGGTCTGGCCGGCCGGGATCACCACCTTGGCGCCATTGCTCAGAGTGACGGTGAGGTCCTGGTCGAGCTTCTGGCTGACCTTGACGGTGAACGACGGCTGCTGGGCTTCGTTGACATCGCCGTTGCCGACGATGGTGACCGAAACCTTGTCGCCCTGGTTGTCGGTGCCTGGAGTGCCCGAGCCCGGTTCGTCAGTAACCGAGGTCTTCACTTCGTTCTGACCCAGGGTCAGTTTCTCGAAGTTGTCGGCACCGGTGACGCCGGTGATCTTGTTGCTGATGGTGGCCTGGCCGCCGACGAACACGTCGTCCGGCGCGTTGATGGTGGCGGTGCCAGTGGCGCTGCCGGCCGGGATGGTGACCTTGGTGCCGTCGGACAGGGTGAAGGTCAGG
Source organism: Pseudomonas peradeniyensis (assembly GCF_014268935.2). Lineage (GTDB taxonomy): Bacteria > Pseudomonadota > Gammaproteobacteria > Pseudomonadales > Pseudomonadaceae > Aquipseudomonas > Aquipseudomonas peradeniyensis. The sequence goes on from NZ_JABWRJ020000001.1 coordinate 16,948, forward strand.
CCGTTATGACCGGTGACCGACAGGCCCTGGGCGTTGGTCAGGGTCACGGTGTAGGTGACCTGGCCACCTTCGGTGACGGTGGTCTTGTCGGCGGACAAGGTGGCCACGACTTCACTGATGGTGTCGGTGATCTGCACGGTGGCGTTGCCGCCCAGCTCGAGGTTCTCGAAGGTCTTGCCGGTGACGGTGGCGTCGGTGACGCCTACGGTCAGCGAGCTGCCGTCCTTGAACACGTCGTCGCCCTGGGCGGCGGCCTTGTACTCGACCTGGGTCTGGCCGGCCGGGATGATTACCTTGGCACCGTTGCTCAGGGTCACTGTCAGGTCCTGGTCGAGCTTCTGGCTGACCTTGACGGTGAACGACGGCTGCTGGGCTTCGTTGACATCGCCATTGCCGACGATGGTGACCGAGACCTTGTCGCCCTGGTTGCCGGTGCCCGGGGTGCCCGAACCTGGCTCGTCGGTGACGGTAGTCTTCACTTCGTTCTGACCCAGGGTCAGTTTCTCGAAGTTGTCTGCGCCGGTGACGCCAGTGATCTTGTTGCTGATGGTCGGCTGACCACCGACGAATACATCGTCTGGAGCATTGATGGTGAAGGTGCCGGTGGCGCTGCCCGCCGGAATGGTGACCTTGGTGCCGTCGGTCAGGGTGAAGGTCAGGCCGTTGTGGCCGGTGACCGACAGACCCTGGGCGTTGCTCAGGGTCACGGTGTAGGTGATCTGGCCGCCCTCGGAAACGGTGGTCTTGTCGGCGGACAAGGTGGCCACGACTTCACTGATGGTGTCGGTGATTTGCACGGTGGCGTTGCCACCCAGCTCGAGGTTCTCGAAGGTATGGCCCGGAACCGTGGCATCGGTGATACCGACGGTCAGCGAGCTGCCGTCCTTGAACACGTCGTCGCCCTGTGCGGCGGCCTTGTACTCGGTCTGGGTCTGACCTGCCGGGATCACCACCTTGTCGCCGTTGGACAGGGTGACGGTCAGGTCGTAGCCAAGTTTCTGGCTGACCTTGACGGTGAACGACGGCTGCTGGTCTTCGGTGACGTTGCCGTTGCCGACGATGGTGACGGACACCTTGTCGCCCTGGTTGTCGGTGCCTGGAGTTCCGGTGCCCGGCTCGTCGGTCACGGAAGTCTGCACTTCGTTCTGACCCAGGGTCAGTTTCTCGAAGTTGTCGGCACCGGTGACGCCGGTGATCTTGTTGCTGATGGTGGCCTGGCCGCCGACGAAGACGTCGTCAGGCGCCGTGATGATGGCGGTACCGCTGGCGCTGCCGGCCGGGATGGTGACCTTGGTGCCGTCGCTGAGGGTAAAGGTCAGGCCGTTGTGGCCGGTGACCGACAGGCCCTGGGCGTTGGTCAGGGTCACGGTGTAGGTGATCTGGCCGCCTTCGGACACGGTGGTCTTGTCGGCGGACAGGGTGGCGACCACTTCACTGATGGTGTCGGTGATCTGCACGGTGGCGTTGCCACCCAGCTCGAGGTTCTCGAAGGTCTTGCCGGTGACTGCGGCATCGGTGATGCCGACGGTCAGCGAGCTGCCATCCTTGAACACGTCGTCGCCTTGGGCAGCGGCCTTGTATTCGACCTGGGTCTGGCCGGCCGGGATCACCACCTTGTCGCCATTGCTCAGGGTGACGGTCAGGTCCTGGCCAAGTTTCTGGCTGACCTTGACGGTGAACGACGGCTGCTGGTCTTCGGTGACGTTGCCGTTGCCGACGATGGTAACGGAGACCTTGTCGCCCTGGTTGTCAGTGCCTGGGGTGCCGGTACCCGGTTCATCGGTCACGCTCGTGGTGACGGTGTTGTCACCGAGGGTCAGCTTCTCGAAGTTGTCGCCACCGGCAACCGATTCGATCTTGTTGACGATCGAAGGCTGGCCGCCGACGAATACGTCGTCCGGAGCGGTGATGGTGAAGGTGCCGCTGGCACTGCCTGCAGGGATGGTGACCTTGGTGCCATCGGTCAGGGTGAAGGTCAGGCCAGTGTGGCCATTGACCGGCAGGCCTTGGGCGTTGGTCAGCGTCACGGTGTAGGTGATCTGACCGCCTTCGGTGACGGTGGTCTTGTCGGCAGTCAGGGTCGCGACCACTTCACTGACGGTGTCGGTGATCTGAACCGAGGCGTTGCCGCCCAGCTCCAGGTTCTCGAAGGACTTGCCGTCAACGGCAGCATCGGTGATGCCGACGGTCAGGGTATCGCCGTCCTTGAAGACGTCATCGCCTTGGGCCTTGGCCTTGTACTCGGCTTCGGTCTGGCCGGCTGGGATGATCACCTTGTCACCGTTGGACAGGGTGACGGTCAGGTCGTGGTCCAGCTTCTGGCTGACCTTGACGGTGAAGGCCGGCTGCTGGTCTTCGGTGACATCACCTTTGCCGACGATGGTGACGGTGACCTTGTCGCCCTGGTTGTCGGTACCTGGAGTACCGGTGCCAGGCTCGTCAGTCACACTCGTGGTGACGGTGTTGTCACCCAGCGTGAGCTTCTCGAAGTTGTCCGCGCCGCTGACGCCTTCGATCTTGTTGACGATCGAAGGCTGGCCGCCGACGAATACGTCGTCAGGGGCGGTGATGGTGAAGGTGCCGCTGGCACTGCCGGCCGGAATGGTGACCTTGGTGCCGTCGGTGAGGGTGAAGGTCAGGCCGTTATGGCCATTCACCGGCAGACCCTGAGCGTTGGTCAGGGTGACGGTATAGGTGATCTGGCCGCCTTCGGTGACGGTGGTCTTGTCGGCGGACAGGGTGGCCACGACTTCACTGACAGTATCGGTGATCTGGACCGAGGCGTTGCCGCCCAGTTCCAGATTCTCGAAGGTCTTGCCATCAACGGCGGCATCGGTGATGCCGACGGTCAGGGTGTCGCCGTCCTTGAAGACGTCGTCGCCCTGGGCCTTGGCCTTGTACTCAGCCTCGGTCTGGCCGGCCGGAATTACGACCTTGTCGCCATTGGACAGAGTGACAGTCAGGTCATGGTCGAGCTTCTGGCTGACCTTGACGGTGAAGGCCGGCTGCTGGTCTTCGGTGACATCGCCCTTGCCGACGATGGTGACGGTGACCTTGTCACCCTGGTTGTCGGTGCCTGGGGTACCAGTACCCGGTTCATCGGTCACGGTCGTGGTGACGGTGTTGTCGCCGAGGGTCAGCTTCTCGAAGTTATCGCCACCGGCAACCGACTCGATCTTGTTGACGATGCTCGGCTGGCCGCCCACGAACACGTCGTCCGGCGCGGTGATGGTGAAGGTGCCGCTGGCGCTACCGGCTGGGATGGTGACCTTGGTGCCATCGGTCAGGGTGAAGGTCAGGCCATTGTGGCCGTTGACCGGCAGACCTTGGGCATTGGTCAGGGTCACGGTGTAGGTGATCTGGCCACCTTCGGTGACGGTAGTCTTGTCGGCAGTCAGGGTCGCAACGACTTCACTGACGGTGTCGGTGATCTGAACCGAGGCGTTGCCGCCCAGCTCCAGGTTCTCGAAGGCCTTGCCATCGACAGCGGCATCGGTGATGCCAACGGTCAAGGTATCGCCGTCCTTGAAGACGTCATCGCCTTGGGCTTTCGCCTTGTACTCGGCCTCGGTCTGACCGGCCGGAATAACGACTTTGTCGCCGTTCGACAGGGTCACGGTCAGGTCGTGGTCCAGCTTCTGGCTGACCTTGACGGTGAAGGCCGGCTGCTGGTCTTCGGTGACATCGCCTTTGCCGACGATGGTAACGGTGACTTTGTCGCCCTGGTTGTCGGTGCCTGGGGTACCAGTGCCCGGCTCGTCGGTCACAGTCGTGGTGATCGTGTTGTCGCCGAGGGTCAGCTTCTCGAAGTTGTCCCCGCCGGTGACGCTTTCGATCTTGTTGACGATCGAAGGCTGGCCGCCGACGAACACGTCGTCCGCAGCAGTGATGGTAAAGGTACCGCTGGCACTGCCGGCCGGAATGGTGACCTTGGTGCCGTCGGTCAGGGTGAAGGTCAGGCCGTTATGGCCGTTGACCGGCAGACCCTGGGCGTTGGTCAGGGTGACGGTGTAAGTGATCTGGCCGCCTTCGGACACGGTGGTCTTGTCGGCAGTGAGGGTCGCGACGACCTCACTGACGGTGTCGGTGATCTGCACGGTGGCGTTGCCGCCCAGTTCCAGATTCTCGAAGGTCTTGCCGTCAACGACTGCATCAGTGATGCCGACGGTCAGCGAGCTGCCATCCTTGAAGACGTCATCGCCCTGGGCATCCGCCTTGTACTCGACCTGGGTCTGGCCAGCCGGAATCACCACCTTGGCGCCGTTGCTCAGGGTGACGGTCAGGTCCTGGTCCAGCTTCTGGTTGACCTTGACGGTAAAGGACGGCTGCAGGTCCTCGGTGACATCGCCGTTGCTGACGATGGTGACGGACACCTTGTTGCCGGTATCCGGATCATCAGTGACGGTGGTGGTGAGCGTTTCCTTGCCGAGCGTCAGCTTCTCGAAGTTGTCCGCGCCGCTGACACCTTCAAGCTTGTTCACGATCGAGGGCTGGCCGCCGACGAATACGTCGCTCGGGGCGGTGATGGTGAAGGTACCGCTGGCGCTGCCGGCCGGAACGGTGACCTTGGTGCCGTCGGTCAGGGTGAAGGTCAGGCCATTGTGGCCATTGACCGGCAGACCCTGGGCGTTGGTCAGGGTCACGGTGTAGGTGATCTGGCCGCCTTCGGTGACGGTGGTCTTGTCGGCGGTGAGAGTCGCAACCACCTCGCTGACGGTGTCGGTGATCTGGACGGAGGCATTGCCACCCAGTTCCAGATTTTCGAAGGCCTTGCCATCGACAGCGGCATCGGTGATGCCAACGGTCAAGGTATCGCCGTCCTTGAAGACGTCATCGCCTTGGGCTTTCGCCTTGTACTCGGCCTCGGTCTGACCGGCCGGAATAACGACTTTGTCGCCGTTCGACAGGGTCACGGTCAGGTCGTGGTCCAGCTTCTGGCTGACCTTGACGGTGAAGGCCGGCTGCTGGTCTTCGGTGACATCGCCCTTGCCAACGATGGTGACGGTGACCTTGTCACCCTGGTTGTCGGTACCTGGCGTGCCAGTGCCCGGCTCGTCGGTCACGGTCGTGGTGATCGTGTTGTCGCCGAGGGTCAGCTTCTCGAAGTTGTCGCCACCGGTAACCGACTCGATCTTGTTGACGATGCTCGGCTGGCCTCCGACGAATACGTCGTCAGGGGCGGTGATGGTGAAGGTACCGCTGGCGCTACCGGCCGGGATGGTGACCTTGGTGCCGTCGGTGAGGGTGAAGGTCAGGCCGTTGTGGCCGGTGACCGACAGGCCTTGGGCGTTGGTCAGGGTCACGGTGTAGGTGATCTGGCCGCCTTCGGTGACGGTGGTCTTGTCGGCGGTGAGAGTCGCAACCACCTCGCTGACGGTGTCGGTGATCTGGACGGAGGCATTGCCACCCAGTTCCAGATTTTCGAAGGCCTTACCGTCAACGGCGGCATCGGTGATGCCGACGGTCAGGGTGTCGCCGTCCTTGAAGACGTCATCGCCTTGGGCTTTCGCTTTGTATTCGGCTTCGGTCTGGCCGGCTGGGATGATCACCTTGTCACCGTTGGACAGGGTGACGGTCAGGTCGTGGTCCAGTTTCTGGCTGACCTTGACGGTGAAGGCCGGTTGCTGGTCTTCGGTGACATCGCCCTTGCCGACGATGGTGACGGTGACCTTGTCACCCTGGTTGTCGGTACCTGGTGTGCCAGTGCCCGGCTCGTCGGTCACGGCTGTGGTGATCGTGTTGTCGCCGAGGGTCAGCTTCTCGAAGTTGTCTGCCCCGCTGACGCCTTCGATCTTGTTGACGATCGAAGGCTGGCCGCCGACGAATACATCGTCAGGGGCGGTGATGGTAAAGGTACCGCTGGCGCTACCGGCAGGAATGGTGACCTTGGTGCCATCGGTCAGGGTGAAGGTCAGGCCATTGTGGCCGTTGACCGGCAGACCCTGGGCGTTGGTCAGGGTCACGGTATAGGTGATCTGGCCGCCTTCGGTGACGGTGGTCTTGTCGGCGGTCAGGGTTGCGACCACTTCACTGACGGTATCGGTGATCTGGACCGAAGCGTTGCCGCCCAGCTCCAGATTCTCGAAGGCCTTGCCATCAACGGCGGCATCGGTGATGCCGACGGTCAGGGTATCGCCGTCTTTGAAGACGTCATCGCCTTGGGCCTTGGCTTTGTACTCGGCTTCGGTCTGACCGGCTGGAATGACGACTTTGTCGCCGTTCGACAGGGTCACGGTCAGGTCATGGTCGAGCTTCTGGCTGACCTTGACGGTGAAGGCTGGCTGTTGGTCTTCGGTGACATCGCCTTTGCCGACGATGGTAACGGTGACTTTGTCGCCTTGGTTGTCGGTACCTGGCGTGCCAGTGCCCGGCTCATCGGTCACGGTCGTAGTGATCGTGTTGTCGCCGAGGGTCAGCTTCTCGAAGTTATCGCCACCGGCAACCGATTCAATCTTGTTGACGATCGAAGGCTGGCCACCCACGAACACATCGTCCGGTGCGGTAATGGTGAAGGTACCGCTGGCACTGCCGGCTGGAATGGTGACCTTGGTGCCGTCGGTCAAGGTGAAGGTCAGGCCATTGTGGCCAGTGACCGACAGGCCTTGGGCGTTGGTCAAGGTCACGGTGTAGGTGATCTGACCGCCTTCGGACACAGTGGTCTTGTCTGCGGTGAGAGTCGCAACCACCTCGCTGACGGTGTCGGTGATCTGGACGGAGGCATTGCCACCCAGTTCCAGATTTTCGAAGGCCTTACCGTCAACGGCGGCATCGGTGATGCCGACGGTCAGGGTGTCGCCGTCCTTGAAGACGTCATCGCCTTGGGCCTTGGCTTTATATTCGGCTTCGGTCTGGCCGGCTGGAATGACGACTTTGTCGCCGTTCGACAGGGTCACGGTCAGGTCGTGGTCGAGTTTCTGGCTGACCTTGACGGTGAAGGCCGGCTGCTGGTCTTCGGTGACATCGCCTTTGCCAACGATGGTGACGGTGACCTTGTCGCCCTGGTTGTCAGTACCTGGAGTTCCAGTGCCTGGCTCATCGGTCACGGCCGTGGTGATCGTGTTGTCGCCGAGGGTCAGCTTCTCGAAGTTGTCGCCACCGGCAACCGATTCGATCTTGTTGACGATGCTCGGTTGGCCGCCGACGAATACGTCGTCAGGGGCGGTGATGGTGAAGGTACCGCTGGCGCTACCGGCCGGGATGGTGACCTTGGTGCCGTCGGTGAGGGTGAAGGTCAGGCCGTTGTGGCCGTTGACCGGCAGACCTTGGGCGTTGGTCAGGGTCACGGTGTAGGTGATCTGGCCGCCTTCGGTGACGGTAGTCTTGTCGGCAGTGAGGGTCGCAACGACTTCACTGACGGTGTCGGTGATCTGGACAGAAGCGTTGCCACCCAGCTCCAGATTTTCGAAGGCCTTGCCGTCAACGGCAGCATCGGTGATGCCGACAGTCAGAGTGTCACCGTCCTTGAAGACGTCATCACCTTGGGCTTTCGCCTTGTACTCGGCTTCGGTCTGGCCGGCCTGGATCACCACCTTGTCGCCGTTGGACAGGGTGACGGTGAGGTCGTGGTCGAGCTTCTGGCTGACCTTTACGGTGAAGGCCGGTTGCTGGTCTTCGGTCACATCACCTTTGCCGACGATGGTGACGGTGACCTTGTCGCCCTGGTTGTCGGTGCCCGGAGTGCCGGTGCCCGGTTCGTCAGTGACGGAGGTCTTCACTTCGTCCTGATCCAGGGTCAGTTTTTCGAAGTTGTCGGCGCCGGTCACGCTTTCCAGTTTGTTGGTAATGGTCGGTTGACCACCAACGAACACGTCATCCGGTGCGGTAATGGTGAAGGTGCCACTGGCGCTGCCGGCTGGAATGGTGACCTTGGTGCCGTCGGTCAAGGTGAAGGTCAGGCCATTGTGGCCGTTGACCGGCAGACCTTGGGCATTGGTCAGGGTCACGGTGTAGGTGATCTGGCCACCTTCGGTGACGGTAGTCTTGTCGGCAGTCAGGGTCGCAACGACTTCACTGACGGTGTCGGTGATCTGAACCGAGGCGTTGCCGCCCAGCTCCAGGTTCTCGAAGGCCTTGCCATCGACAGCGGCATCGGTGATGCCAACGGTCAAGGTATCGCCGTCCTTGAAGACGTCATCGCCTTGGGCTTTCGCCTTGTACTCGGCCTCGGTCTGACCGGCCGGAATAACGACTTTGTCGCCGTTCGACAGGGTCACGGTCAGGTCGTGGTCCAGCTTCTGGCTGACCTTGACGGTGAAGGCCGGCTGCTGGTCTTCGGTGACATCGCCTTTGCCGACGATGGTGACGGTGACCTTGTCGCCCTGGTTGTCAGTGCCTGGAGTACCGGTACCCGGCTCGTCAGTCACGTTTGTGGTGACCGAGTTGTCGCCAAGGGTCAGCTTCTCGAAGTTATCGCCACCGGCAACCGATTCGATCTTGTTGACGATGCTCGGCTGGCCGCCCACGAACACATCGTCCGGTGCGGTGATGGTGAAAGTGCCGCTGGCGCTGCCGGCTGGGATGGTGACCTTGGTGCCGTCGGTGAGGGTGAAGGTCAGGCCGTTGTGGCCGTTGACCGGCAGACCTTGGGCGTTGGTCAGGGTGACGGTGTAGGTGATCTGGCCACCTTCGGACACAGTGGTCTTGTCGGCGGTGAGGGTCGCGACGACTTCACTGACGGTGTCGGTGATCTGCACCGAGGCGTTGCCACCCAGCTCCAGATTTTCGAAGGCCTTGCCGTCGACGGTGGCATCGGTGATGCCGACGGTCAAGGTATCGCCGTCTTTGAAGACGTCATCGCCTTGAGCTTTGGCTTTGTACTCGGCTTCGGTCTGACCGGCCGGAATAACGACTTTGTCGCCGTTCGACAGGGTCACGGTCAGGTCATGGTCCAGCTTCTGGCTGACCTTGACGGTGAAGGCTGGCTGTTGGTCTTCGGTGACATCGCCTTTGCCGACGATGGTAACGGTGACTTTGTCGCCCTGGTTGTCGGTGCCTGGGGTACCAGTACCCGGTTCATCGGTCACGGTCGTGGTGACGGTGTTGTCGCCGAGGGCCAGCTTCTCGAAGTTATCGCCACCGGCAACCGACTCGATCTTGTTGACGATGCTCGGCTGGCCACCGACGAACACATCGTCCGGAGCTGTGATGGTGAAGGTGCCGCTGGCGCTGCCGGCTGGAATGGTGACCTTGGTGCCGTCGGTCAAGGTGAAGGTCAGGCCATTGTGGCCAGTGACCGACAGGCCTTGGGCGTTGGTCAAGGTCACGGTGTAGGTGATCTGACCGCCTTCGGACACAGTGGTCTTGTCGGCGGTGAGGGTCGCGACCACTTCGCTGACGGTGTCGGTGATCTGCACGGTGGCATCGCCACCCAGTTGCAGGTTCTCGAAGGTCTTGCCCGCCACGCTGGCATCGGTCACGCCAAGGGTCACCGAGCTGGCGTCCTTGAACACGTCGTCGCCCTGGGCGGGCAGGCTGTAGGTGGCCTGGGTCTGGCCGGCGCTGATGACCACGGTGGCGCCATTGGACAGGGTCACGGTCAGGTCATGATCGAGCTTCTGGCTGACCGACACGGTGAAGGTCGGCTGTTCGGCCTCGGTGACATTGCCATTGCTGGCGATGCTGACGGTCACCGTGTCGATGCTGTCGCTGATCACGGTCTGGGTCGGCGTGGTGTCGGGCTCCAGCTTCTCGAAGTTGCCGCCGGTGGCGCCGGTGATGCTGGTGCTGACCGTGCTGCCATTGACGAACACATCGTTGGCCGGGGTCTGGAAGTCGACGCTGCCGGTGCTTTCGCCGGCCTTGACGGTGATGGTCTGGCCGTTGGACAGGGTGACGGTGACCGGAGTCTGGGCCGGGTTGGTCAGGGTCACGGTGTAGGTGATCACGCCGCCTTCGGTCACGCTCGGGGTCGCGGTGAGGGTGGCGGTGGTGGTGTCGATCGAGTCGTTGATCTTCGTTTCAGCGGGTGCTGGGTTCGGCTCCAGTTTCTCGAAGTTGCCGCCCGTTGCCCCCGTGATCGTGGTGCTGACGGTGCTGCCGTTGTTGTAGACGTCGTTGGCCGGGGTCTGGAAATCGACGCTGCCGGACGACTTGCCGGCCTCGATGGTGACGGTCTGGCCATTGGACAGGGTGACGGTGACCGGGGTCTGGGCCGGGTTGGTCAGGGTCACGGTGTAGGTGATCACGCCGCCTTCGGTGACGCTCGGGGTCGCGGTCAGGGTGGCGGTGGTGGTGTCGATCGAGTCGCTGATCAGCGTCTCGGCTGGCGTCGGGTTCGGCTCCAGTTTCTCGAAGTTGCCACCCGTTGCCCCCGTGATCGTGGTGCTGACGGTGCTGCCGTTGTTGTAGACGTCGTTGGCCGGGGTCTGGAAGTCGACGCTGCCGGACGACTTGCCGGCCTCGATGGTGACGGTCTGGCCATTGGACAGGGTAACGGTGACCGGGGTCTGGGCCGGGTTGGTCAGGGTCACGGTATAGGTGATCACGCCGCCTTCGGTCACGCTCGGAGTCGCGGTCAGGGTGGCGGTGGTGGTGTCGATCGAATCGTTGATCTTCGTTTCAGCTGGTGCTGGGTTCGGCTCCAGTTTCTCGAAGTTGCCGCCTGTTGCCTCCGTAATCGTGGTGCTGACGGTGCTGCCGTTGTTGTAGACGTCGTTGGCCGGGGTCTGGAAGTCGACGCTGCCGGACGACTTGCCGGCCTCGATGGTGACGGTCTGGCCATTGGACAGGGTGACGGTGACCGGGGTCTGCGCCGGGTTGTTCAAGGTCACGGTGTAGGTGATCACGCCACCTTCGGTCACGCTCGGGGTCGCGGTGAGCGTGGCGGTGGTGGTGTCGATGGTGTCGGTGACCTGGGTCACCGCCGGGGTAGTGCTCGGCGTGACGATCAGGCCGTTACCGCCAGTCGTGCCGGTAATGGTCGCGGAGATCTGGCCGCCATCGATGTAGGGCGTGTCGTTGGCCGGGATGTTGACGTTGACGGTGCCGGTGGTCTGGCCGGCCGGGATCACGATGACGGCGCCGTTGGACAGGGTCACGGTCAGGTTGGTCAGCGGTGGCTGGCCGACGGTGGCGGTATAGACGATGACGCCACCCGCCTCGGTGATCGTGGGGGTGGCGCTCAGGGTCAGCCCTGTGGTGAGCGGGACGTTGGTCGTGTTGGTGCTGGCAGCGTTGCCGTCCAGCCCGCCCAGCTCCTCGACCGCCAGGCCGTTGGCGAAGCCTATCGGGCCGGTGGGGAAGCCGATGCTCGGGTCGACCACTCCGGCGGTCTCCTCGAGCAGGACGAAGCTGTGCCCGCCGCCGACCGAACCGCCGCCTGCCGCGGCAGGTCCCGCCGCAGTGGCTTCCAGCTCGGTGGTCGGGTCGACACCGGCGGCGATGGCCTGTTGCAGCTCTTCGACCGAGGGCGCGGCTTGCGCGGTGGCCTGGCTCAGGTCGGTGCTGCTGTCGGGCGCGTCGGCGCTCCACTGTGTGTCGCGGCCGAGGTCGAGCACGCGGCCGTCGGCCAGCTCCAGGGTGACCGCGCCGCCCGCGCCGGTGTCTACCTGTTCGCCCGCCAGCAGGCGATCGCCTTCGATCAGTACGCGCCGGATGCCTTCTGGGGAAACTGCGATGACTTGGCCAACAATGCTTTTGACGATGGCGACAACAGTGCTCATTGGACTCTCCGGGCTACCTGTTCAGTTGGCTTCCATGCCTGGCCGGCGTTCGAGGGCGGCGACTGATGGAATGTTTCAAATATGTTTTTGACGCTGATTTGCGTCAATTTTACGTCTATAATTTCTGGCTATTAAGTTTATGCCAAACTATTGACCTTCTGGCTGCCATCCTAAACAATCGCCAAGGTAATGTCACATTGATATTTGGCCAGCAAAGCCCTTTCTTTCGTATTAATCGCACTGCCTATTCGGAAGCTTCCTACATACAGGATCAGGGTTTGCCATTTTCCAAGGCAGGCACGGCTTCGGCTGTGATTTGGGACAACAGCTCTCTCGGGAACCAGTAAAAATGCGTGCGTCACTGTTCACCGCTCTTCCTTTCGCTCTCGCCGCCTCTTTCGTTCAAGCACAAACCTTGCCCGAAGCCATGCAGAAGGCCCTCGAGGTCCATCCGGAAATCCAGGCCGGCGTGAACGCCCGCACGGCTGCGGACTATCAGCTGCGCGCTGCCCAGGGCGGCTATTTGCCGCGGGTCGACGTGACCGCCGGCTATGGTCGCGAGGGCACCGACAGCCCGAGCACCCGCAACCGCTGGGAGACCCTGAACCGTGGCGAGTCGGCCATCCGCCTTCGGCAGATGGTCTTCGACGGCTTCGCCACCTCCAGCGAGGTCGGTCGCCAGCAGGCCACCGTCAACGCCCGCGCCTACTCCCTGCTGGGGACCTCCGAGCGCACCGCGCTGACCGTCGCCCAGGTCTACCTGGACGTGCTGTCGCGCCGCGAGATGGTGCGCCTGGCCGAAGACAACCTGCGCAACCACGAGCGCATCCTCGACCAGATCAAGCTGCGCACCAGCCGTGGCGTGGGCCGCCTGGCCGACCTCGACCAGGCCGAGGCGCGCCTGGCCCAGGCCCGCAACAACCTGATCACCGAGCAGACCAACCTGGCCGACGCCAACACCAACTACCTGAGCGTCGTCGGCCAAATGCCCGACGAGTTAAGCACGCCCGCGCCATTTGTCGACCTGCTGCCGGCCACCCTCGACGAGGCCCGCCACCAGCTGGTCGAGGAAAGCCCGATCCTGCGCTCGGCCGAGTCGGACATCGCCGCCGCCGAGAAGCAATACGAAGCCGCAAAGTCTACGTTCTATCCACGATTCGATGCTGAACTCGGACGAACGGCCGACAACAACCTCGACGGCGCCGTCGGCCACAACAACGAATGGCAGGCCATGCTGCGCATGAACTTCAATTTGTACGCTGGTGGCAGCAACAAGGCGGACCTGGAATCGAAGTCGTACTTGGCCAACCAGGCCCTGGACATTCGCAACAACGCCTTGCGCCAGCTCAATGAGGAGTTAGGCTTGGCATGGAATGCTCTGGAGAACGCCAACGCCCAGGTGCCGATCGCCCAGCAGTACGTCGATCACAGCAACCGCGTGCGCAGCGCCTACCAGCAGCAGTTCGGCCTGGGCGAGCGTACCTTGCTCGACCTGCTCGACAGCGAGAATGAAACCTTCACCGCCCAGCGTCGTCTGGTAGAGGTGAAGAACACACAAATGTTTACTCAGTATCGAATCAAGGCGACCATTGGTCAGCTGCTCAAGAGCCAGGGTGTCGTAGCACCGATGGCGTCCGTTGTGCAGAACGACCTGAAACCCAAGGTGAACCTGCCAGGCATGAACTGAAAGGCGCACCTTGAATCACCCCCGCAAGGATGAAGAGAGCGCCGCGTGGAATCCGAAGTCAGTCGAGTCCAACTCAGCCACGATCCACGCAGTCAGCATGACGACCCGCTGCTGGACAGTCTGCTGACCCTGTGTGTCCTGCACCAGAAGCCTGCCAGCCGGGCCATGCTGACCACCGGGCTGCCCTTGCCCTCGCAGCGCCTGACCCCCGAGCTGCTGCCTCGCGCAGCCGCCCGGGCCGGGCTGCAGGGGCGTCTGCTGCAGCGTAAGCTCGAGCAGATCCCCAGCATCGCCATGCCGGCGATGCTGCTGCTCAAGGAAGGCCGCTGCGCGGTCCTGCTCGGCTGGGAGAACGAGGATACCGCGCGCCTGCTGCTCAGCGAGAGCGACGGCGGCGAGGTGCATGTCACCCGTGAGGCGTTGCAGGGCGACTACAGCGGCAAGGTGTTCTTCGCCCAGCCGCAGCACAAGTTCGACGTCAACCACGGCAACCTGATCCCGCGCGCGCGCTCGTGGTTCCGCGACACCCTGCTGCGCAGCAAGTGGCTGTACATCGATGCCATCGCCGCCAGCCTGGTGATCAACCTGATCGCCCTGGCCGCACCGCTGTTCGTGATGAACGTGTACGACCGCGTGGTGCCCAACCAAGCTACTTCGACCTTGTGGGTGCTGGCCATCGGCATTGCCGGTGCCTATGTCTTCGACCTGATTCTCAAAGGCTTGCGCAGCCTGTGCCTGGACCTGGCCGGCAAGAAGACCGACCTGATCATCTCGGCGACGCTGTTCGAGCGCATCGTCGGGATGTCGATGAAGTACCGTCCGGCGCGGGTCGGCAGCTTTGCCCAGAACATCCACGAGTTCCAGGGCCTGCGCGACTTCCTTGCCTCGCTGACCCTGACCAGCCTGATCGACCTGCCGTTCACGTTCCTGATCCTCATGGTCATTGCCATCATTGGCGGGCACCTGGTGTGGATTCCGATCCTGGCCTTCCCGTTGGCGCTGGGTATCGGCTATGCCCTGCAGAAGCCGTTGATGGCGACCATGGAACGCACCATGGCCTTGGCCTCCGAGCGCCAGTCGAGCCTGATCGAGACCCTCGCCGGGCTGGATGCGGTCAAGGTCAACAACGCCGAGAGCGAGCGCCAGTACATGTGGGAGCAGACCCTCGGCACCCTGAGTCGCCTGGAGCTGCGGGTGAAGGTGCTGTCGGGCCTGGCCATGAACATCACCGCGCTGATCCAGCAACTGGCCGGCGTGGCGATGATCTGCGTGGGCGTGTACCTGATCATCGACGGCAACCTGAGCATGGGCGGCCTGGTGGCCTGCTACATGCTCAGCGGTCGCGCCCTTGGCCCGCTGGGCTCGCTGAACGGCCTGCTGGCCCGCTACCAGCAGGCCAAAGTGACCATGGTCGCCACTGACCAGATGATGGAACTGCCCCAGGAGCGCAACTTCGAAGAGCGTCCGCTGAGCCGCCAGGTGCTGCAAGGCGCCATCGAGTTCCGTGGGGTCGAGTTCACCTACCCGAACCAGCAGAACCAGGCGCTCAAGGGCATCAACCTGAACATTCGCCCGGGCGAGAAGGTCGGCATCATCGGCCGCAGCGGCTCGGGCAAGAGCTCCCTGGCCAAGCTGATCGTCGGCCTGTACGAACCGGACAACGGCTCGCTGTTGGTTGATGGCGTGGACATTCGCCAGATCGACGTCAGCGAACTGCGCCACAACATCGGCTACGTGCCCCAGGACATCCAGCTGCTGGCCGGCACCCTGCGTGACAACCTGGTCAGCGGCGCCCGCTACATCGAGGACGAGCTGATCCTCCAGGCCGCGGAACTGGCCGGCGTGCACGAGTTCGCCCGCCTGCACCCCGACGGCTACGAGCTGCAGGTCGGCGAGCGTGGCCAGAACCTTTCCGGCGGCCAGCGACAGAACGTTGCCCTGGGTCGGGCGCTGCTGCTCAACCCGCAGATCCTGCTGCTCGACGAGCCCACCAGCGCCATGGACAACACCGGCGAGGAGCGTCTCAAGCAGCGCCTGGCCGCGGTGATCGAGAACAAGACTGTGCTGCTGGTCACCCACCGGGCGTCGTTGCTGTCGCTGGTGGACCGGTTGATCGTCATCGATCGTGGACAGATTGTTGCGGATGGCCCGAAAGCCGCCGTCATGGATGCGCTGAAGAAGGGGCAGATCAGTGTTGCATAAGCTGGATATCGGGCGTTTCAAGGACAACCTGCGCCGCTACTTCAAGGGCTCCGAGTCGCTGGCCGGCCAGCCGCTGCCCGAGGTCAACAAGGCGCTGATCGAGGACGCGCCACGGGTGGTGCGCCTGACCATCTGGGGCGTGATCGCGTTCTTCCTGTTCCTGATCATCTGGGCCAGCGTCGCGCCCATCGACGAGGTGACGCGCGGGGAGGGCAAGGCCATCCCGTCGTCCAAGGTGCAGAAGATCCAGAACCTCGAGGGCGGCATCGTCGCCGAGATCTTCGCCAAGGAAGGGGAGATCGTCGAGGTCGGCCAGCCGCTGCTGCGCCTGGATGAAACCCGCTTCGCCTCCAACGTCGACGAGACCGAGGCCTCGCGTCTGGCCATGGCCCTGCGCGTGCAGCGCCTGACGGCCGAGGTCGAGGACAAGCCGTTGCAGATCGACGAAGAGCTGCGCAAGGCCGCGCCAAGCCAGGCCGCCAACGAACAGTCGCTGTACCTGAGCCGTCGCCAGCAGCTGCAGGACGAGCTTGGCGGCCTGCAGCAGCAGTTGGTGCAGAAGCAGCAGGAGCTGCGCGAGTTCAACTCCAAGCGCGCCCAGTATGCCAACAGCCTGCAGTTGCTGCGCCAGGAAATCGCGATGTCCGAGCCGCTGGTGGCCCAGGGCGCGATCTCCCAGGTCGAGGTGCTGCGCCTGCGTCGCGCCGAGGTCGAGAACCGCGGCCAGATGGACTCCACCGCCCTGGCCATCCCCCGTGCCGAGGCGGCGATCAAGGAGGTCGAGAGCAAGATCGAGGAGACCCGCGGCAAGTTCCGCAGCGAGGCGCTGACCCAGCTCAACGAAGCCCGCACCGAGCTGAACAAGGCCACTGCCACCAGCAAGGCGCTGGACGACCGCGTGCACCGCACCATGGTCATCTCGCCGGTGCGCGGCATCGTCAAGCAACTGCTGGTCAACACCATCGGCGGGGTGATCCAGCCGGGCAGCGACATCATCGAGATCGTGCCGCTGGACGACACCCTGGTGGTCGAGGCGAAGATCCTGCCCAAGGACATCGCCTTCCTGCACCCGGGCCAGGAAGCCACGGTCAAGTTCACCGCCTATGACTACACCATCTACGGCGGCATGAAGGCCAAGCTCGAGCAGATCGGTGCCGACACCATCACCGACGAAGACAAGAAGACCACCTACTACCTGATCAAGCTGCGTACCGACAAGAGCCATCTGGGCACGGACGAGAAGCCGCTGCTGATCATCCCGGGGATGGTGGCGACGGTGGATATCATGACCGGCAAGAAGACCATCATGAGCTACCTGCTCAAGCCGATCATCAAGGCCCGTTCGGAAGCCTTGCGCGAGCGTTGATCGCTCGACGGGGCGGTAATCCTGTGGGAGCGGGCTTGCCCCGCGATGGCGTTCGCCCAGGCAACGAGGTTGTTGCTGCCGACGTCATCGCGGGGCAAGCCCGCTCCCACGCCCTCGCTTTGCAGGCTGGTGCAGGGCGGAGCATATTCATATGAATATGCAATAAAGGTATTTAAAATCCTGTTCTTATGACTTTATAGTCACCCCACTGCGTACCCGCCGACCAATCGGCGCGCCGCACGACTCGAACCCACACGGGCAATCCCCGTGCGTTTCCGATCGTTGCGCGCCCTGAAGTCGCGCACTGCGTGGGAGTGAACAATGCCAGCCGCCTCGAACGCCTTGTCGACCATCGACAGCGCCCTGCCGCAAACCTTCGACATCCGCCCGTTCCCCGGCGCCGTCGGTGCCGAGATCATCGGCCTCGACCTGGCCCGTGCGGTCAATGCCGAGGATTTCACCCGTATTCACCGCGCCCACCTGGACCATCACGTCCTGGTGTTTCGCGACCAGCGCATTACCCCCGAACAGCAGATCGCCTTCAGCCGCCGTTTCGGCGAGCTGCAGATCCATGTGCTCAAGCAGTTCCTGCTCGCCGGCCATCCCGAGATCCTGATCGTTTCCAATATCGTCGAGGACGGCCGCAACGTCGGCCTGGGCGATGCCGGCAAGTTCTGGCATTCGGACCTGTCGTACAAGGAACTGCCGAGCCTGGGCTCGATGCTGCACGCCCAGGAGCTGCCCAGCGAGGGCGGCGACACCTTGTTCGCCGACATGCACAAGGCCTGGGACGCGGTGCCCGAGGCCCTGCGTCGGGTCGTCGAGGGCCGCAGCGCCGCCCACTCCTACACCGCCCGTTACGCCGAGACCAAGTTCGAAGGCAACTGGCGCCCGACGCTGACCGCCGAGCAACTGGCCCAGGTCCAGGAGGTCATCCATCCGGTGGTGCGTACCCACCCGGAAAACGGCCGCAAGGCGCTGTTCGTCAGCGAAGGCTTCACCACCCGCATCGTCGGTCTGCCGGATGACGAAAGCCGCGACGTGCTGCAACAGCTGTACGCCCTGAGCGTGCTGGAGCAGAACATCTACCGCCACCAATGGCAGCCCCACGACCTGGTGTTCTGGGACAACCGCTCGCTGATCCACCTGGCCACCGGCTGCCCGGCGCACCTGCGCCGCAAGCTGTACCGCACCACCATCCAGGGCGATGCCCCGTTCTGACGACTGAGGAAACACATCATGCGCAAATCCATCAGCCGCCTGGCGGCAAGTATCGGCCTGGGCGCCAGCTTGGGTCTAGGCAGCCTGGCGGCGCCGACCGTGGCCCACGCCGAAGGGCAGATCCGCATCGCCGAGCAGTTCGGCATCGTCTACCTGCTGCTCAATGTGGTGCGTGACCAGCAACTGATCGAGAAGCACGGCAAGGAGCAGGGCCTCGACATCAAGGTCGACTGGGCCCAGCTTTCCGGTGGCGCGGCAATCAACGATGCATTGCTGTCCGGTTCGGTGGACATCGCCGGCGCCGGCGTCGGGCCGCTGCTCACCGTGTGGGATAGAACCCGCGGCCGGCAGAACGTCAAGGCCGTCGCCTCGCTGGGCAACTTCCCGTACTACCTGGTCAGCAGCAACCCCAATGTGAAGACCATCGCCGATATCTCCGACAAGGACCGTATCGCCGTGCCAGCGGTGGGCGTTTCGGTGCAGTCGCGTTTCCTGCAGTACGCCGCCGCCCGGCAATGGGGCGACAAGGAATACAACCGCCTCGACAAATACACCCTGGCCGTGCCGCACCCGGACGCCACCGCGGCCTTGCTGGCCGGCGGCACCGAGCTCAACGGGCACTTCTCCAACCCGCCGTTCCAGGACCAGGTGCTGGCCAACAAGAATGTGCACGTGGTGCTTAACAGCTACGACCTACTTGGCCCCAACTCACCGACCCTGCTGTTCGCCACCGAGAAATTCCGCAAGGACAATCCCAAGACCTACAAGGCCTTCGTCGATGCCCTGGCCGAAGCCGCCGACTTCGCCCAGAAGGACAAGGCCGCCGCCGCCGACACCTATATCCGCGTGACCAAGGCCAAGATCGACCGCGAGGCGCTGATCAAGCTGATCGAAAACCCGCAGTACGAATTCACCGTCACGCCGAAGAACACCTACAAGCTGGCCGAATTCCTCTACCGGGTCGGCGCGATCAAGAACAAGCCCGAATCGTGGAAGGACTACTTCTTCCAGGATGAACGCCCGTTGCAGGGGAGCTGAGCGCCGATGACCGCCCCATTGCCAGGCCACACGGCCAGCAACCTGAGCCGTGTCGCCACCCCACCGTTGCTGGCGGTGGACAACCTGAGCCTTGAATACCGCACCGCCCAGCGCGTGGTGCGGGCCACCCACCAGGTCAGTTTCGAGGTCGACCGCGCCGACCGTTTCGTCTTGCTCGGCCCGTCCGGCTGCGGCAAGTCCACCTTGCTCAAGGCCGTGGCCGGCTTCATCGCACCACGGGAAGGGCAGATCCTGCTCCAGGGCCAGCCGGTGTGCGGCCCGGGGCCGGACCGCATCGTGGTGTTCCAGGAGTTCGACCAGTTGCCGCCGTGGAAGACGGTGAAGCAGAACGTGATGTTCCCGCTGCTGGTGTCCGGCCAGCTCAAGCGCGTCGAGGCTGAGGAACGGGCGCTGCATTACCTGGAGAAAGTCGGCCTGGCCGCCTTCGCCGACGCCTACCCGCACACCCTGTCCGGTGGCATGAAGGCCCGCGTGGCCATCGCCCGGGCACTGGCCACACAGCCCAAGGTCCTGCTGATGGACGAGCCGTTCGCCGCGCTCGATGCCCTGACCCGGCGCAAGATGCAGGAAGAGTTGTTGCTGCTGTGGGAGGAGGTGCGCTTCACCCTGCTGTTCGTCACCCACTCCATCGAAGAGGCGCTGGTGGTGGGCAATCGCATCCTGCTGCTGTCGCCGCACCCCGGGCGGGTGCGAGCCGAGGTGCACAGCCACCAGTTCGACCTCGGCAGCCTCGGCGCCAGCGACTTCCAGGCCAGTGCCCGACGTATCCACCGGTTGCTGTTCGACGAGGCCGATGCCTCGACGCCAGCGGACGATCTGGGCTTCAACGATATCCGTATCGCCTACTGACGGGAGCCAGGGCATGACGACGACACCTGTACGCCAGGAATACGAAGTGCAGCTGCAACCCCTGCCGGGTGTGCCGCTGGAGCGCGAGCTGCCGCTGCTGCAACGCTTGTGGCAACAGGGCTGGCTGCGCAAGGCCGTGATCCTGGTACTGCTTGCGGTGGCCTGGGAGGCCGTGGCCCGCTATACCGGCAACGACCTGCTGCTGCCGAGCTTCCTGCAGACCGCCAGCGCGTTGTGGGACGGGCTGCTCAGCGGCGAGCTGCCGGCCAAGGTCGGTGTATCGCTGGTGGTACTGCTCAAAGGCTATGTGCTGGGCATCGTCCTGGCCTTCGGCCTGACCAGCCTGGCCGTCTCGACGCAAGTGGGGCGCGACCTGCTGGGTACGCTGACCTCGATGTTCAACCCGCTGCCGGCCATCGCCCTGCTGCCGTTGGCCTTGCTCTGGTTCGGCCTGGGCGACAACAGCCTGATCTTCGTGCTGGTGCACTCGGTGCTGTGGGCGCTGGCGCTGAACACCTACGCGGGCTTCCTCGGCGTGTCCGAGACCCTGCGCATGGCCGGGCGCAACTACGGGCTGCGCGGCCTGCGCCTGGTGCTGCACATCCTGGTGCCGGCGGCGCTGCCGTCAATCCTGTCGGGGCTGAAGATCGGCTGGGCCTTCGCCTGGCGCACGCTGATCGCTGCCGAGCTGGTGTTCGGCGCCAGCAGCGGCAAGGGCGGGCTGGGCTGGTACATCTTCCAGAACCGCAACGAGCTGTACACCGACAAGGTGTTCGCCGGGCTGGCGGTGGTGATCCTGATCGGCCTGCTGGTGGAGGGGCTGGTATTCAACACCCTGGAGCGGTTGACCGTGCGGCGCTGGGGGATGCAGCGCTAGATATTCGGGCTTGCCCCGCGATCGGGCCTCCAGTCACTCCAGGTATTGCGCCGCCGCACTGGCCAATGTCCGCGCAATCTCCTCGCGCAGCGCCTGCGGCGCTTCCACCACCAGCCCCTCCCCCTGGCTCAGCAACCACCAGCGCAGGGGCCAGCCATCCGCCACCGTCGCCCGCAGCCGGTGCCCCTGTTCCAGGGCAGTCAGCTGCATGTCGGCGGTCAACGGCGCTTCGCGCAGTCGGCGGGCCAGCAGGTCGCTGATCCATGCCTGCAATTCGACGCCTTCCCCTTGCCCGGGCTGCAGCGTATCGCCGCGCAGATAACCCTGCAGGTCGAAATTCCCACGTAGTTCGGCACCGGCATTGGCCGACCAGTGCCAGCCGAACGGAATGCTCTTGTCGTTGCGCTCCAGCGGGAAGATCAGCGACAGCTCGTTGAGATCGCGCTCGACCGTGCGCTTGCTGACGGTGAAGCCCACGTCACGCAGCCGCCACACCAGTTCGGCACTGGTGATCCCGGGGGAGCGGCTGGGCAACTGGCGGAGCAAGGCCCATTGGCGGCTGAGGGTGGCGCGGGTGGTGGCGAACGGCAAAAGGAAACGTCCTTGTCTAGGCTTGCCGGCATAGGATGGCGGCACGGGTAGGGCATGGCAATTGGCCACAGCGTGCTCAGATCAAGGAAGATGCAATTGGTTGCCTGGGATCAATTCGTTCGCGACAGGTTTTGTCGTGGCATCGCGCAGAATCACGCCTCACCACAGTGGAGGTTGGAGCTGTGGGTCGTTCAATGAGGATGAACATGTCTGCCGCCAGCAATATCCATTCGCTGCTCGCCCGGCTTCTCCCCGAGCGGATCGTCCCGGCCCCGGCACGCCCCGGACAGCGCCACAGGCTGTTCGCCGGGGTCGGCATGCCCAGCCAGCAGGCCTTGAGCGGCGAGCGCTTTGGCCTGAGCGATCGGCTGGACGAGGCGGTCGATCTGCAGGCGGTCTACCATGACCTGTGCCGCCAGGCGTTGCTGGGCAATGTCGGGGCGCTCAATGACCTGGGCTGGATCTGGCTCAATGGCAAGTACTGGCGCGGCGACACCGTGCTGGCCGGGCATCTGCTGCGCATGGCCGCGCTGCAGGGCAATGCCGCGGCCTGGTTCAACCTTGGCCAGCAGCATTACTTCGGCAAGGGTGTCGATGTCTCCTACGCCAACGCGGCCGAATACTACCGCCATGCCTTCGAGCGAGGCATGGTGCATGCCGCCGCCGCGCTGGGCGACCTGTACGAGGAAGAGGTGTGCGAGGGCGACCAGGTCTGGCAGGTCGACCCGCTCGAGGCCTACCAGTGGTTCCTGCGCGGCGCCCAGCGCGGCGAGACGCGCTGCCGCTTCGAGGTGGGCTACCGGTTGTTGCATGGGCTGTATGTCGAGGCGGACACCAAGGCCGGGCTGTATTGGCTGGAGCTGGCGGCGGCGACCGGCGTGATGCAGGCGGCCGAGGAGCTGGCGGTGCACTTCAGCAGCCGTGACGCGGTGCGCTACCTGGGCTGGCGCGACCAGGCGATCCAGATGGGCAGCACGCTGGCGCTGACCATGAAGCTGGAAGACCAGATCCAGCCGTGAGGCAATGTTCAGCGCGATCCCTGTAGGAGCGGCCTTGCCGAGGCGTCGGACCGGTCGGAAAGGGCCGCAAAGCGGCCCCAGCGATCTTCGCACCAACGCTGAAATCCTGGGGCTGCTACGCAGCCCTTTCCGACCGGTCCGACGTCTCGGCAAGGCCGCTCCTACAGGGATCGCGTTATCCGGCCAGATTGCGGGTAGATGAACAACCTTTCATCTACTCCCTTCGTCACCCCCGGTTGACGACAGGGGTAGGGCAGGGCGTATATTGATAGTTAGCAAACTATGAATATCCTCGGTTCCCACATGTCCCTTGACGCACTGCACCTGAAAATCAGCAGCGGAATGGTCGTGGCCGCCCGTCACTGGCGTCGCCTGTGCCAGGGCGCCCTGACCGGCTACGGCATTTCCGAAGCCTGCGCCGTGCCGCTGCTGATGATCGTGCGCCTGGGCGACGGCGTGCACCAGGTGGCGGTGGCGCAGGCGGCCGGGCTGGAAAGCCCGTCGCTGGTGCGCCTGCTCGACCAGCTGTGCAAGGCCGGGCTGGTCTGCCGCAGCGAGGACCCGCTGGACCGCCGCGCCAAGGCCCTGAGCCTGACCGTCGAGGGGCGCGCCCTGGCGGAGTCCATCGAAGGCGAACTGGTGCGCCTGCGCCGTGAGGTGCTCGGCGGTATCGACCAGGCCGACCTGGACGCCACCTTGCGGGTGATCCAGGCGTTCGAAGCCGCGGGCGTGATGCCATGAACGGCTTCTTCAGCTCGGTGCCCCCGGCCCGCGACTGGTTCTACGGCGTGCGCACCTTCGCCGCGTCGATGATCGCCCTGTACATCGCCTTGCTGATGCAGCTGCCGCGCCCGTACTGGGCGATGGCCACGGTGTACATCGTCTCCAGCCCGTTCCTCGGCCCGACCACCTCCAAAGCACTGTACCGGGCCCTGGGCACGTTGCTGGGCGCCGGCGGGGCGATCCTCCTGGTGCCGCCGCTGGTGCAGTCGCCGCTGCTGCTGAGCATTGCCATCGCCCTGTGGACCGGCACCCTGCTGTTCCTTTCGCTGAACCTGCGCACGGCCAACAACTACGTGCTGATGCTGGCCGGCTACACCCTGCCGATGATCGCCCTGGCGGTGGTCGACAACCCGCTGGCAGTGTTCGACGTGGCTTCCTCCCGCGCCCAGGAGATCTGCCTGGGCATCGTCTGCGCGGCGGTGGTCGGCGCGATCTTCTGGCCGCGCCGGCTGGCGCCGGTGGTGGTGGGTGCGACCGGCAACTGGTTCGCCGAGGCGATCCGCTACAGCGATACCTACCTGGCCCGCGAGGCCAGCGCCGACAAGGTCGGCGGCATGCGTGGCGCGATGGTCGCCACCTTCAACTCGCTGGAACTGATGATCGGCCAGCTCGGTCACGAGGGCGCCGGTCCGCATACCCTGAAAAATGCCCGTGAGCTGCGTGGCCGCATGATCCACCTGTTGCCGGTGATCGATGCCCTGGACGACGCCCTGATCGCCCTCGAGGGCCGCGCCCCGGCCCAGTTCGCCCAGTTGAAGCCGGTACTCGATGCTGCCCGTGAATGGCTCAAGGGCACTGCCGACAGCGCCTCGGTGGCGCGCTGGACCGCCCTGCACGAGCAGGTCGACCGCCTGCAGCCCGGCGCCGCCGCCATCGACCAGCGCGCCGAACTGCTGTTGTCCAACGCCCTCTACCGCCTGACCGAATGGGCCGACCTCTGGCAGGACTGCTGCACCTTGCAGCACGCCCTGCGCAAGGACGACGCCACGCCGTGGCGCGCGGTCTACCGTCACTGGCGCCTGGGCCGGCTGACGCCGTTCTTCGACCGTGGCCTGATGCTCTATTCGGTGTTCTCCACCGTCACCGCCATCATCGTCGCCTGCGGCCTGTGGATCGGCCTGGGCTGGAACGACGGCGCCAGTGCGGTGATCCTCGCCGCCGTGTCGTGCAGTTTCTTCGCCGCCATGGACGACCCGGCGCCGCAGATCTACCGGTTCTTCTTCTGGACCTTGATGTCGGTGATCTTCTCCAGCCTGTACCTGTTCCTGGTGCTGCCCAACCTGCACGACTTCCCGATGCTGGTGCTGGCCTTCGCCGTGCCGTTCATCTGCGTCGGCACCCTGACCGTGCAGCCGCGTTTTTACCTCGGTACCCTGCTGACCATCGTCAACACCTCGACCTTCATCAGCATCCAGGGCGCCTACGACGCTGACTTCTTCACCTTCATCAACGCCAACCTGGCCGGCCCCGTGGGCCTGCTGTTCGCCTTCATCTGGACCCTGGTGGTGCGCCCGTTCGGCGTGGAGCTGGCGGCCAAGCGCATGACCCGCTTCACCTGGCGCGACATCGTCGAGATGACCGCGCCGGCCACCCTGGCCGAGCACCGCCAGGTCGGCGTGCAGATGCTCGACCGCCTGATGCAGCACCTGCCGCGGCTGTCGCAGACCGGCCAGGACAGCGGCGTGGCCCTGCGCGACCTGCGCGTGGGCCTGAACCTGCTCGACCTGCTGGCCTACCTGCCGCGTGCCGGCGCCGAGGCTCGCGAGCGCCTGCGCACGGTAATCGAGGAGGTCGGCAGTCACTACGCCGCCTGCCTGCGCGCCGGCGAGCGCCTGCATGCCCCGGCGGCGCTGCTGCGCAACATGGAGCGTGCGCGCCTGGCGCTGAACCTGGACGAATTGTATGAACGCGGCGACGCCCGCACCCACCTGCTGCACGCCCTGAGCGGCCTGCGCCTGGCGCTGCTGCCGGGCGTGGAAGTGATGCTCGAGCCTGCCGAGCAAACGCAACTGCCCCCCGGGCTCGACGGAGCGCCCCTGTGATCGGTGAACTGGATATCAGCGGGGTGTTCCTGCCCACGCTGCTGGTGATGATGTTTGGCACCTACCTGCTGTTCCTCGGGGTGCACGCAGTGCTGGTGCGCCTGCATTTCTACCGCCTGGTCTGGCACCGGGCGCTGTTCAACGTTGCCCTGTATGCCGTGCTGCTTGGTGCGGTGGACCACTTTTGCCGAAGCCTGATGCTGCCATGAAAAAACCTTTGCTGACCCTGGGCCGCGTGGTCCTGACCTTGCTGGTAGTGACCTTCGCCGCCGTGCTCGTGTGGCAGATGGTGGTGTACTACATGTTCGCCCCCTGGACCCGCGACGGTCATATCCGCGCCGACGTGATCCAGATCGCCCCGGATGTGTCCGGGCTGATCCAGAAGGTCGAGGTGCGTGACAACCAGACCATCAAGCGCGGTGACGTGCTGTTCACCATCGACCAGGACCGCTTCACCCTGGCCCTGCGCCAGGCCAAGGCGACCCTGGCCGAGCGTCAGGAGACCCTGGCCCAGGCCTCCCGCGAGGCGCAGCGCAACCGCAAGCTGGGCAACCTGGTGGCGGCCGAGCAGCTTGAAGAGAGCCAGTCCCGCGAAGCCCGTGCCCGCTCGGCGGTGAACGAGGCCCAGGTGCAGGTGGATGTGGCCCAGCTCAACCTCGACCGCTCGGTGGTGCACAGCCCGGTGGACGGCTACCTCAACGATCGCGCCCCACGTGCCCACGAGTTCGTCAGCGCCGGGCGCCCGGTGCTGTCGGTGGTCGACAGCGCCTCGTACCACGTCGATGGCTACTTCGAAGAGACCAAGCTGGGCGGTATCCATATCGGCGACGCCGTGGAGATCCGCGTGATGGGCGACAACACCCGCCTGCGTGGCCGCGTGCAGAGCCTGGCCGCCGGCATCGAGGACCGCGACCGCAGCAGCGGCGCCAACCTGCTGCCCAACGTCAACCCGGCGTTCAGCTGGGTGCGCCTGGCCCAGCGGATCCCGGTGCGCATCGCCTTCGACGAAGTGCCGGAAGACTTCCGCATGATCGCCGGACGTACCGCCACGGTGTCGATCATCGAGGGGCAGCATCCATGAAGCAGCTGATCCTGGCCGGGCTGTGCCTGTCCCTGGGGGCCTGCATGATGGTCGGCCCTGATTACGAGCTGCCCAAGGACGCCGCCGTGCAGCGCGGTGACCTCAATGGCCCGCTGCGCCAGGACGCCGACAGCGTGGTCTCGGCGCCAGTGCCAGAGGATTGGTGGCAGCTGTACCAGGATCAACGGCTCAACGAGCTGGTGCGCCAGGCCCTGAGCGCCAACACCGAATTGCGCGTGGCCGCGGCCAACATCGCCAAGGCCCGTGCCCAGGTGGAGGTGGCCGAGTCCCAGGGTGGCTTCAACGGTGGCGTCAAGCTGGGCGCCCAGCGCCTGCAGGAGTCCGGCGAGGCCTTCCTGCAGCCGGAGAAGGTGCCGGTGGCCAATATCGGCGAAGCGATCATCAGCGCCAGCTACCAGTTCGACCTGTGGGGTACCTTCAAGCGCGGCACCGAGGCCGCCAAGGCCAACGCCGACGCGGTGCAGGCCGCCGCCGACACCGCGCGCATCACCCTGGTGGCCGATGTGGTCAAGGCCTATACCCAAGTGTGCTCGGCCAACGAGGAATACCACATCGCCCGCGAATCGCTGGACCTGCAGCAGCAGAGCGTGCAACTGACCCAGCGCCTGCGCGACGCCGGGCGTGGCGACGAGACCCAGGTCACCCGTTCGCAGACCCAGTTCAAATCCTTGCGCGCCGAACTGCCGCGCTTCAAGGCCGAGCGTGAGGCGGGCCTCTACACCCTTGCTGCGTTACTGGCCAGGCCGGTCGAGCAATTGCCCGCCGGCACCGCCGATTGCGCCGAACTGCCCCATCTGTCGCAGCTGGTGCCGGTCGGTGACGGCGCCGCGCTGCTCAAGCGCCGTCCGGACGTGCGTCAGGCCGAGCGCCAGCTGGCGGCGGCCACCGCCAGCATCGGCGTGGCCACCGGCGCGCTGTACCCGAATATCAGCATCGGCGCCCAGGTGGGCACCATCGGCATTCTCGAGAACCTCGGCGAGCCGGCCACCAACCGCTGGGGCTTCGGCCCGCAGATCAGCTGGAACATCCCCACCAACGGCACCCGCGCGCGCATCCGCATGGCCGAGGCCTCGACCCAGGCGGCGCTGGCGCATTTCGACGGGGTGGTGCTCAACGCCATTCGCGAAACCCAGACCCGCCTGGCGCAGTACAGCGCGCTGCTGGATCGGCGCGATGCCCTGGCCGAGGCGGAGCGCTCCGCCAAGGAGTCGGCGGACCAGACGCATCTGCGTTACCAGGTTGGGCGTGAGTCGTTTCTGGCCGATCTGCAGGCGACGCGGACCTATACAGACGTAAGGGCGCAGCTGGCGGCGGCCAACAGCCAGGTGGCGATTGGGCAGATAGGGGTGTTCCTGGCCTTGGGTGGCGGCTGGAAGGGCAGTGCCAGACCCTGAGATCTCCGGGGCCGCTGTGCGGCCCTTTCGTTGCGGTTCGTCGCCACGGCAAGCCAGCTCCCACAAAGGCTGCACAGATCCCTGTGGGAGCCGGCTTGCCGGCGAAAGGGCTGCAGAGCAGCCCCAGCGATTTGTGCATTACGGCTAAATCCCTGGAGCTGCTTTGCAGCCCTTTCCGACCGGTCCGACGCCTCGGCAAGGCCGCTCCTACAGGGATTGCGTGTGGCTCAGTTCAGCACCCGCGCCGGCTCATCCGGCGGCAGGTTGTCCCGGCCACGCGGCTGTTCCGGCTGCCCAGGCACCGAGCCGCCCAACTGCTCGGCCAACTGCTGCGCCACATCCTCGCCCAGCGCCTTCGATACATCCCGCACCACCCGCGGACGGTTCAGCGTCACGCGGCGGTCCTGGCCCTTCACCAGCTTGGTGTCCTGCCCCTCACCCATGGCGGTGAACGCCGAGGTGATCTCGTAGGTGCGGGTGTTGATCAGGCTGAAGTCGGCGACCACGGTCAAGCCCAGCACCGCCGAGTAGCTGTCGGTGTGGTCCAGCGAGTTGATGTCCTGCTGGAAGTCGATGTCCGACAGGGTACCGAACAGCACGTAGTCGGCGCCCTTGAACGCGCCGTTCTTGATGCGGCGGATCACGTCGTAGACGTCTTCCTTCGAGTCGGCGGTGTAGGGACGACCCTGGACCAGCTGGAACATGCCGGTCTTGAGGATCTCACCCTTGATGTCGCCACCGAACTTGCGCAGCTCGGTCTGCTCGATGTAGCTGTTGAGGCTCTCGTACTCGCTGTAGCTCGACTGGCCGCTGGCGTGGTACATGCCGGCCTGGCCGCTGCTCTGGGCGTTGATGGTGTGGATGTACTCCTCCACCTGCGCCTGGTAGGCCAGGTCGGTTACCGCCACCTTGGGGGCCGCCTGCGCGCCGAAGGCGCAGGCCAGGCCGATGATTGCCATCCATGCACGCATCGATCAACGCTCCGTGGTCTTGCGGATTTCTTTTTCGTCCATCCACTCGGCCAGGCCGCTTTCCACGTCGATCAGCTGCAGGCTGAACTTGTAGAACACGTCCTTGTAGTCGCTGCTGCGCTTGACGATCGAGCTGATCGAGCCTTCCAGGCGGTACTTGGCGGCGATCATGTTGCCGGTCTTGGCCACGGTCTTCTTCTTGTACAGGCCGCTCTGGTTCTGCAGCTTGAGCTGGTCGACCTGGCTCTGCATGTCGGTGTTGTCGCTGGCGAAGCGGGCGGCGCCGGACTTCATCAGCTGGGTCTTGATCGAGGTGGTGATCTCGCGGGTATCGATGTACTCGCTGGTCTTGTTCTTCACGTCGTACACCTGCACCACCGGGCGGCCGTGCAGCACGCCGGACTGGGCCAGGGAGCGGGTCATGCTCTCGGCGATCATCTGCAGGTCGGTGGAGCCGAACTCGTTGGTCACCAGCTCGACGGCTTTGCTGTCGCCGTAGCTGATGTTCTTGCCGCCGAGAACCGGCGACGGGGTGCTGCAGCCGCTGACCAGGGCGATGGCGATGGCGGCGAGGGAAAGGCGTGCAAACATGGAACGTGCTCCTGAAAGGGGTTACCGGGTGTGGACTTCGAGGCGGAAGTCACGGGCAGCGGGGGTCGGTGCGATGGCGGGGAGGAACTTGGCCTGCTTGCCGTACAGCGGCAGGGCCTTCCAGCTCTCTTCGTCGGCCACCGGGAATCCGTCGTTGCCCAGCCAGGCGAAGCGGTAGTAGAGCGTGCGGTTGCTGCGGCTGGTGTTGGTCAGCGCCACGTTGACGGTGAGGTAGCCGTTTTCGCGGGCGACGCGCATCTGGCCGACTTCGATGTCATCCAGCTGGCCCATGGTCACCACCTTGCTGGCGGCGCTGCCGGGGGCAGGGGGCGGGGTGGCGCAGCCGGCCAGGAGGGCGACGGCGGCCAGGGCGAGGCATGTTCTACGCATGTTCGATCCTTGGGTTACTTGAGGCTGGCGACAGCGGTGGCTGCGGCCTGCGGGGCGACGATGACGGCCGGGCCGCCAGCGAATACGCGGTTGCCGACCACGCGTAGGCTGACCACCTGATACGGGCGATCGATCTTCACTGTGACCTGGGTACCACCGAGGCTCGACGGCAGGCTCAGGTGGTGTTCACCCTGCTTGAGGCGTACCCGGGCCACCTGGGTCTCGTCGGGCAGGGTGCGCCAGGTACGGGTATCGGCGCCTTCCAGCACGGTGGAGGCAATGCCCACCACCAGCCCGGCCATCGGGTTGGCCTTGTTCAGGTTCTTCTGTGCCACGCCGCGGCTGATGGCGCGCACGCTGGTGCGCAGGATGATGCCCGGCATGTCGTCGCGCAGGGCGCGGCGCGACATGGCCGTGGTGCTGTTGAGCGCGGTCAGGGCCAGGGCCTTGTCGTTGAGCTGGATCTCGCCCAGGTGCGCGGTCGAGGTGTCTTCCTTGATGATCGGGAACGACAGCGGGGTGATCACCAGGTTGTCCTGGATCGGCAGCGGCAGGGGAATGCGGATCGAATCGCGGGCCGGGGCCAGGCCGGTCTGCACCACGATCAGCACGTCGCTTTCACCGGCCTTGGCGCTGTTCTTGTCCAGTTCGAGCAGCGCCTGGTCCAGCAACGGCGTGTTCGGGCGCAGTTCGGCGGCCTTGCGATAACCCGGCGCGGCCAGGCCTTTCTCGCCGAGGGCCTCGTAGACATAGCCGGACAGGTAATGGCTGAAGGCGCTCTGGTAGCTGTTCTTCAGGCCGACCACCTCAGGGGCGTCGAGGCTGGCGACCGGGTAACCCTGCAGGTCCTTGTACTCGGTCTTGATGCCTTCCTTCTCGGCCTGTTCCTCGCGCTTGAGGTATTCCTTGTCGCGCAGCTCGGCGATGATGGCCTCGCGCTCGTGGGTCTTCTTGATCTCGGTGCGGGCGCCGTCGAAATCGTTCTGTGCCAGCAGGTTCAGGGCCATCTGCGTGGTCAGCATGACTTTTTCGTAGTCATAGCCTTCGTAGCGACGGACCTTGTCGTTGACCAGGTAGCTGCCGAACTGGCTCAGGTACTTGTCGGTGTCGAGCTTGACCGACTCTTCCCACTGGAACACCACGCTGTCGGCCGAGCGCCAGGCGTCCTGGCTGCCCTTGAGGTCACCTTTGGAGCGCAGCAGCTCGCCTTTTTCGAAGTAGTAGAGCAGGTCTTTCTGCTCGCCCTTGTTGTTGCTCTCGAGCAGGGCGAGGGCGGCGTCGACGTTGCCGGCGGCCAACTGCTTGTTGGTCTCCTGCAGTTCGCTGTCGTAGCTGCGGAACACCGAGCAGCCGGTGAGCTGCACGGCGGCGACCAGGGTCGCCAGGGTGAGGGCGCGGGATACCATCGGACTTCTTCTTTCCCTGAAACGGTTGGCCGCGTGGGCGGGGGCGGCAGATCCCTCTGTTTTATCGCCAGAACCTCTCGATGGAGGCGCCTTGATTGCTAATGGCTATTACGGCGGCGCGGGATTATACCCAAAGTAGTAGCGCGGTGATGGCGAATTGCTTCGCATTTTTACGTTGATGCCATCAGTCGGAAAAAGCCGTTCTCACGGACTGTTCCGCCAATTTGTCTCAAGATTTTTCATGAAATCTGCCCCTGAGCCTTGAGCGGGGGAGAGTGGAAGTGAACAATGTTCTCTTTCGTATTTCCGTCGAGATTGGCCATGATTTCCCGTTCCCGTCTGCTTGCCTGGCTGCCTGCCCTGTTGCTTGGCCCGGTGCTGGCGCTGTGCAGCACCCCGACGCTGGCCGAGGCTCCTGCCGAGGCGACCAAGGCACTGCACCTGCTGGACTACATCGGTGCCGACTACCCGCCGACCGTGCGCGACGGCAAGGTGGTGGACGACGGGGAATACCGCGAGCAGCAGGAGTTCAGCGGCGTGCTGGCCGAGCTGGTCAAGGGCCTGCCCGCGCATGCTGAGCGCGTCGCCCTCGAGCAGGGCGTGCAGAGCCTGCGTCAGGCCATCGACCAGCGTCAGGATGGTGCCGCCGTCGCCCGCCAGGCCCGGCAACTGGGTGCGCGCCTGGCAGTGGCCTACGAGGTCAGCCAGGCCCCGGTGATCACCCCCGATCCTGCTCGCGGCGCTTCGCTGTATGCGCAGAACTGCTCGATCTGCCATGGTGACACGGGCCTGGGCGACGGCCCGGCGGGGGTCGGCCTGGAGCCTGCGCCAGCCAACCTGCGCGATGCCGGGCGCCTCGACCAGTTGAGCCTGTTCGACCTGTACAACACCCTTGGGCTGGGCATCGAAGGCACCGAGATGCCGTCATTCGCCGACCAGCTCGACGAGCGCCAGCGCTGGGACGTGGCGGCCTACATCGCCAGCTTTACCGCCGATCCGCAGGCGGCCAAGGGCGACAAGACCTGGAACATCGCCGACCTGGCCCGGCAGACCCCGGCCGAAGTCGCCGCCAGCGAAGGCGCGGATGCCGTGGCCGCGTTCCGCGCCCAGCGGGCGCAGCCGCCGCAGGTCAAGCGTGGCCCGGCGCAGCTGCTCGAATACACCTCCAGCACCCTGGACAAGAGCCTGGCGGCCTACCACGCTGGCGACCACGACCAGGCCTACGACCTGTCGGTGGCGGCCTACCTGGAAGGCTTCGAGCTGGTGGAAAGCTCGCTCGACAACATCGACGCCCAGGCCCGCAAGGACACGGAAAAGTCGCTGATGGCCTACCGTCAGTCGTTGCAGGACGGCCTGCCGGTGGCCCAGGCCGAACAGCGCCTGGCCGAGGCCAAGGCCAAGCTGGAGCAGGCGGCCAAGCTGCTGGGCAGCGATGGCCTGAGCTGGTCGCTGAGCTACGTCTCCGGCCTGCTGATCCTGCTGCGCGAGGGCCTGGAGGCGATCCTGGTGCTGGCGGCGATCCTGGCCTTCCTGCGCAACACCGGGCAGCAGTCGGCGGTGCGCAGCGTCAATATCGGCTGGGGCCTGGCGCTGGTCGCCGGTTTCGCCACCTGGGCCCTGGCGGCCTACGTGATCGACGTCGGCGGTGCGCAGCGTGAGCTGCTCGAAGGCTGCACGGCGCTGTTCGCCGCAGTGATGGTGCTGTGGCTTGGCGTGTGGATGCACGATCGCCGCCACGCCGCCGCCTGGCAGGACTACATCAAGCGCAGCCTGGTCAGTGGCGGCGGGCGCTTCGGTTTTGCCTTGCTGGCGTTCTTCTCGGTGTACCGCGAGCTGTTCGAGGTGATCCTGTTCTACGAGACCCTGTGGCTGCAGGCCGGCCCGGCCGGTCATCAGGCGGTGCTGGCGGGTGGCGCCACGGCGCTGGTGCTGCTGGTGGGCCTGGCCTGGGTGATCCTGCGCGGCTCGGCCAAGCTGCCGCTGTCGTTGTTCTTCAGCATCAACGCGGCGCTGTTGTGCGCACTGTCGGTGGTGTTCGCCGGACATGGCGTCAAGGCGCTGCAGGAGGCCGGCGTGCTGGGTACGCGGCCAGTGGCGTTCTTCGAGTTCGACTGGCTGGGTATCCACGCTGACGCCTATTCGCTAGGCGCGCAGGCGCTGGCGTTGCTGGCGGTCATGCTCCTGTATGGGCGCAGCTGGCTGGCCGGGAAGCGCAGGGCTGCCGCCAGCTAAGATCGTGGGCGCGGGAATCGTGGGAGCGGGCTTGCCCCGCGATGACGGCAAGGCTGGCATAATGCACGTCAATCCAGGCCGAATCGCGGGGCAAGCCCGCTCCCACGAGGTTACTGGCCCTGGTTCAGGAACAATCCCAATGCGTGTATGGATCGATGCCGATGCCTGCCCCAAGGCGGCCAAGGACCTGATCGTCAAGTTCGCCCTCAAGCGCAAGCTCGAAGTGGTGATGGTGGCCGGCCAGCCGCAGATCAAGCCGGCCTTCGCCTGCGTGCGGCTGATCGTGGTGCCGAGCGGCATGGATGCGGCCGATGACTACCTGGTGGAGAACGCCGAGCCCGGCGAGCTGGTGATCTGCAGCGACGTGCCGCTGGCCGATCGCCTGATCAAGAAGGGCGTGGCGGCGCTGGATCCGCGCGGTCGCGAGTTCGACGAGCGCAACATGGGTGAGCGCCTGGCGGTACGCAACCTGTTTACCGAACTGCGCGAGCAGGGCCAGGTCGGCGGTGGCCAGGCGCCCTATGGCGAACGCGAGAAGCAGGCGTTTGCCAATGCGCTGGACCGCATTCTCAACCGCCTGTCCAAAGCCTGACGCTATCCCGGAAGCATTCGCCAAGCCTGTGGGAGCGGCCTTGTGTCGCGATGGGGCGCGTAGCGGCCCCAGGATCTCGGCGTCATGCACAATCACCGGGGCTGCTACGCAGCCCATCGCGACACAAGGCTGCTCCCACAGGGACCGCAGCAGCCATGAGTCTGCGCTTTACCTGTAGGAGCCGGCTTGCCGGCGATGAGGCCGGTACACCAGCGTTTATCAGTCGTTCTCGTGGGTCAGTTCCAGCACCCGATCCACCAGCTTGTAGATGCCGCCCGCTGCCTCGCTGATCGACTTGGCCAGCATGTACGCCGGGGTGGTCACCAGCTTGCGCTGGGTATCCTCGACGATGTCGTGCACATCGCATTCCTCATGGGTACCGCCCATCTTCACCACCGCCGCGCTGGTACCGGCGTCGTTGCCGATGGTGCAGACCACGCCCGGCCCGTAGATCTTCGCCGCCAGGGCCGGCGAGATGCAGATCAGGCCGACCGGCTTGCAGGCATCGGCAAAGGCTTCGGCCAGGGCCAGTACATCCGGGTTCACGGTGCAGTTGGCGCCTTCTACGGCGAAGTTGGACAGGTTCTTGGCGGCGCCGAAACCACCGGGCACGATCAGCGCATCGAAGTCCTCGGCCCGCGCCTCGCGAATGTCCTTCACCTCGCCACGGGCAATGCGCGCCGACTCCACCAGCACATTGCGCGATTCCGGCATTTCTTCCCCGGTCAGGTGGTCGATCACATGCATCTGCGCGATGTTCGGCGCGAAGCACTGCACCTGGGCGCCACGCTGGTCCAGGCGCAGCAGGGTGATCACGCTTTCGTGGATCTCGGCGCCGTCGTACACGCCGCAACCGGACAGAATCACCGCAACTTTTTTCGTCATGCTCAATACTCCAGTGTCGAGGCGCTAAATGTCCTCTAGTTTGGCAGATGTAGCCATGGGATTTGCCCCGTAGGCGGCCTAATCTTCGTGGACAACCTTGGAGGTGGCCGTTCATGGACCTGATTCTGCTGGCCGTGCCGTTCTTCTTCGTGCTGATCGCGGTGGAGCTGATCGCCGACCGCGTGCGCGGGCGGCGCAACTACCAGCTCGCCGACTCGATCAACAGCCTGAGCACCGGCGCGCTGTCCACCAGCACCGGGTTGCTGACCAAAGGGGTGGGGCTGGTCACCTATGCCGTGGCCTGGGAGCACCTGGCCTGGCTGCGGCTGCCGGCCGATGCCTGGTGGGTGTGGGTGGTCGCCTTCGTGCTCTACGACCTCTGCTACTACTGGCTGCACCGCCTGGGCCACGAGCGCAACGTGCTGTGGGCCGCGCACTCGGTGCATCACCAGAGCGAGGAGTACAACCTCACCACCGCCCTGCGCCAGACCAGCAGCGGCTTCCTGTTCTCCTGGATCTTCTACCTGCCGCTGGCGCTGCTGGGCGTGCCGCCGCTGGTGTTCATCACCGTGGCATCGCTGAACCTGCTGTACCAGTTCTGGGTGCACACCCGCCATGTGCCCAAGCTGGGCTGGCTGGAGTGGATCTTCATCACGCCGTCCAACCATCGCGTCCACCATGCGCAGAATCCTCTGTACTTGGATCGCAACTATGGCGGTGTGTTCATAATCTGGGACCGACTGTTCGGCACCTTCCAGGAGGAGGACGAGCGCGAGCCGGTGATTTTCGGCGTGACCACGCCGCTGGCCAGCTGGAACCCACTGTGGGCCAACGTGCAGTTCTACGCCCAGCTCTGGCATGACGCTCGCCGCACTGCCAGCTGGTGGGACAAGCTGCGCATCTGGTTCATGCCCACCGGCTGGCGCCCGGCGGATGTGGCCGCGGCTTATCCACAGCCCAAGCAGGACCTGGCGGCGTTTCGCAAGTTCGCGATTCCCCTGGGCAGCGCGCAGCAGCTGTACGTCACCGTGCAGTTCGCGGTCTACGTGGCGCTGGGCAGTTATCTGATGGAGGTGGCGGAGCAGGTGGCGCCCGCAGCCCTGGTGCTGGGCTGGACGGTGATGGCGTTCGGGCTGTTCGTGCTGGGCGCGGCGCTGGAGGACCGGCCCTGGGCGGGGCGCCTGGAGACCGTACGACTGCTGTCGAATGCGCCGGCGCTGTATCTGGCCGGCGCGCTTGGCTTAGTGCTGGTCACGCCCGTGTTCTGGTGGCTGCTGCTGGGCTACAGCCTGCTCAGCCTCGGCGGTCTGGCCCTCTGCCGCCGCGCGGCGCTCGGCGCGGATGTTGCGAAAACGCCGGCGCAGCCAGAGCAGCAGGCCCAGCACCAGCAGGCCGCCGAGCACCCATAGTTCGTATTTCTTGATGCTGCCGAGCATGCCTTCGAGAATGGCGCCGAAGTGGTAGGCGGCCAGCCCCAGGGCCAAAGCCCAGACTGCGGCGCCGATGCCGTTGAGCAGCAGGTAGCGGCGTGGCGGGTAGCCGGACAGGCCGATGGCCACCGGCATCACCGTGCGCAGGCCGTAGACGAAGCGGAAACTCAGTACCCAGATGTCCGGATGGCGGCGGATGTGCTCCAGCGCCCGGTCGCCCATGGCTTGCCAGCGCGGCTTGCGGGCGAGGATCTTGCGCCCGTGGCGGCGGCCCATGAAGTACCACAGCTGGTCACCGGCGTAGCTGCCGCAGAAGGCCACCAGGACCACCAGCTTGATGTCCATGTATTCGCGGAACGCAAGAAAGCCCGCGAGCACCAGGATGGTCTCGCCCTCGAAGAACGTGCCGAGAAAAAGGGCAAAGTAGCCGAAATCGTTCAGGAATTGTTGAAGCATTTTCTGGCGTGCTGGCGAAATGAACGCGCAGCCTACCCCTTCGGGCGCGTCGGGGAAAGTGTCCAAATGTGTCTCGACGTGAAGATTCCCTGCAACGACAATGGCTGCGGCCACAAGTCGCAGGGTTGCCTAAGGATGTAACACAGGCGTCATAATGGCCGCTTATAACTGTCGCGCTGCCCGCCCGCGCGGGCTCAGGAGTCTGCCGTGAGCTTTACCCCCGCCAACCGTCTGTTTCCTGCCACCCGCCTGCGTCGCAACCGCCGGGATGAATTTTCCCGTCGCCTGGTTCGCGAAAACACCCTGACCGTCGATGACCTGATTCTTCCGGTATTCGTACTGGACGGCGAGGGCCGTCGCGAAGAAGTACCGTCCATGCCGGGCGTCGAGCGCCTGTCGATCGACCTGCTGCTGGAGGCCGCACAGGGCTGGGTGGAGCTGGGCATTCCGGCGCTGGCACTGTTCCCGGTGACCCCGACCGAGAAGAAGTCCCTCGACGGCGCCGAAGCCTGGAACCCGGACGGCATCGCCCAGCGCGCCACCCGCGCCCTGCGTGCCCGCTTCCCGGAGCTGGGGGTGATTACCGATGTGGCCCTGGACCCGTTCACCACCCATGGTCAGGACGGCATCCTCGATGAAGAGGGCTACGTGCAGAACGACATCACCGTCGAAGCACTGGTGCGCCAGGCGCTGTCCCACGCCGAGGCCGGCGCCCAGGTGGTGGCCCCGTCGGACATGATGGACGGTCGCCTCGGTGCGATCCGCCAGGCCCTGGAAGAGGCCGGCTACGTCAACGTGCGCATCATGGCCTACTCGGCCAAGTACGCCAGCGCCTACTACGGCCCGTTCCGCGACGCGGTCGGCTCGGCGCTGAACCTGGGCAAGGCCAACAAGGCCTCCTACCAGATGGACCCGGCCAACAGCGACGAGGCCCTGCACGAAGTGGCCACCGACCTCGCCGAAGGTGCCGACATGGTCATGGTCAAGCCGGGCATGCCGTACCTGGACATCGTCCACCGCGTGAAGACCGAGTTCAAGGTGCCGACCTTCGCCTACCAGGTCAGCGGCGAGTACGCCATGCACATGGCCGCCATCCAGAACGGCTGGCTCAGCGAGGCCGTGATCCTCGAATCCCTCACCGCTTTCAAACGGGCAGGCGCTGATGGCATCCTGACCTATTTCGCCGTGCGTGCCGCTCAATTGATGAGAGGGCAGTAACGCCCTCCAGGAACGTCAGATGAATAACGAAGTGCTAACCCCTGTCGAGATCAAGGATGCCCAGGCCGTGCCCGAAGAAATGGTGCAGACCCCGCCCGACCTGCCGGCGGTAGCGGAGCCGGAAGCGGTCGTCGAAGCCGCCCCGGCACCCGCGCCTGCGCCGGCCCCGGCGATCGCCGTGCCGAGCCTGGACGACAGCAGCCTGTACATTCATCGCGAGCTCTCGCAGCTGCAGTTCAACATCCGTGTGCTGGAGCAGGCGCTGGACGAATCGTACCCGCTGCTCGAGCGCCTGAAGTTCCTGCTGATCTTCTCCAGCAACCTCGACGAGTTCTTCGAGATCCGCGTGGCGGGCCTGAAGAAGCAGATCAACTTCGCCCGCGAACAGGCCGGCGCCGACGGCCTGCAGCCGCACCAGGCGCTGGCGCGCATCAGCGAGCTGGTGCACATCGAGGTGGACCGCCAAT
Organism: Pseudomonas peradeniyensis; assembly: GCF_014268935.2. GTDB lineage: Bacteria > Pseudomonadota > Gammaproteobacteria > Pseudomonadales > Pseudomonadaceae > Aquipseudomonas > Aquipseudomonas peradeniyensis. Next base: position 55,438 of record NZ_JABWRJ020000001.1, read on the forward strand.
ATGCGATCCTCAACGACGTGCTGCTGCCGGAGCTGGAGAAGCACGCCATTCGCTTCATCCGCCGTCGCTACTGGACGCCCAAGCTCAAGACCTGGGTGCGCCGTTACTTCCGCGACGAGATCGCGCCGATCATCACCCCGATCGGCCTCGATCCGACCCACCCGTTCCCGCTGCTGGTGAACAAGAGCCTGAACTTCATCGTCGAGCTCGAGGGTGTCGACGCCTTCGGTCGCGACTCGGGCCTGGCGATCATCCCGGCGCCGCGCCTGCTGCCGCGGGTGATCCGCGTGCCGGAAGAGGTCGGTGGCCCAGGCGACAATTATGTGTTCCTGTCGTCGATGATCCACGCTCACGCCGATGACCTGTTCCAGGGCATGAAGGTCAAGGGCTGCTACCAGTTCCGCCTGACCCGTAACGCCGACCTGGCGCTGGACTCCGAGGAAGTCGACGACCTGGCCCGCGCCCTGCGCGGCGAGCTGTTCTCGCGCCGCTACGGCGATGCCGTGCGCCTCGAGGTGGCCGATACCTGCCCGAAACACCTCTCCGACTACCTGCTCAAGCAGTTCAGCCTGAGCGAGAGCGAGCTGTACCAGGTCAACGGCCCGGTCAACCTGACCCGCCTGTTCAGCATCACCGGCCTCGACAGCCACCCGGAGCTACAGTACACGCCGTTCACCCCGGCGATCCCCAAGCTGCTGCAGAACGCCGACAACATCTTCAGCGTGATCGGCAAGCAGGACGTGCTGCTGATGCACCCGTTCGAGTCGTTCACCCCGGTGATCGACCTGCTGCGCCAGGCCGCCAAGGACCCGCACGTACTCGCGGTGCGCCAGACCCTGTACCGCTCGGGTGCCAACTCGGAGATCGTCGACGCCCTGGTGGACGCGGCGCGTAATGGCAAGGAGGTCACCGCGGTGATCGAGCTGCGCGCGCGCTTCGACGAAGAGTCCAACCTGCAGATGGCCAGCCGCCTGCAGGCCGCCGGCGCGGTGGTGATCTACGGCGTGGTCGGTTTCAAGACCCACGCCAAGATGATGCTGATCCTGCGCCGCGAGCAGGGCGAGATCGTCCGCTACGCGCACCTGGGCACTGGCAACTACCACGCCGGTAACGCCCGCCTGTACACCGACTACAGCCTGCTGACCTCCGACGACGCCCTCACCGAGGACGTCGGCAAGCTGTTCAGCCAGCTGATCGGCATGGGCAAGACCCTGCGCATGAAGAAGCTGCTGCACGCACCCTTCACCCTGAAGAAGGGCATGCTCGACATGATCGCCCGGGAGACCCAGTTCGCCCTGGAAGGCAAGCCGGCGCACATCATCGCCAAGTTCAACTCGCTGACCGACGCGAAGATCATCAAGGCGCTGTACAAGGCCAGCCAGTCGGGCGTGCGTATCGACCTGGTGGTGCGCGGCATGTGCTGCCTGCGCCCGGGCATCCCGGGGGTGTCGCACAACATCCACGTGCGCTCGATCATCGGCCGCTTCCTCGAGCACACCCGGGTGTTCTACTTCCTCAACGGCGGCGAGGAGCAGATCTACCTGTCCAGCGCCGACTGGATGGAGCGCAACCTCGACAAGCGCGTCGAGACTTGCTTCCCGGTGGAGGGCAAGAAGTTGCTGCTGCGGGTGAAGAAGGAGCTGGAGGGGTACCTGACCGACAACACCCAGGCCTGGACCCTGCAGCCGGACGGGCGCTACGTGCGCAGCACGCCGACCGGCAACCAGAACCCGCGCAGTGCCCAGGCGACGCTACTGGAGCGGCTGAGCAATCCGGTGCTCAACGTACGTTAGATGGATTGCTGGGGCGCGTAGCGCCCCCCTTTGGCCTTTAGCGGACGCTGAGAACGAAATTGACCCGTGCCAGCCATTCCGCCTCGTTGGCGAAGTCGGCCTGGGTCAGCTGGTTCTGCTCCAGCCAGCCGCTCGGGAAGACCACCTCCAGGCTGTTGTCGCCTGCCTGTAGCTCCACCTTGGGCATCTGCTGGGTGCCGCGGATATGGTGGAACAGGATGGCGAAGCGCAGCAGCACGCACAGGCGGATCAGCTTGACGCCTTCGTCGCCGAACTCGGCAAACTTGTCCTTGGGAATGTTGCGACGGTGGCCACGCACCAGCAGGGCCATCATCTGCTGGTCTTCGCGAGAGAAGCCCGACAGGTCGGAGTGTTCGATCAGGTAGGCGCCGTGCTTGTGGTAGTGGTAGTGGGCAATATCCAGTCCTATTTCATGGATTTTCGCCGCCCAACCCAGCAGATCGCGCCAGTTTCCCTCATCCAGGTCCCACGCTGCGGCCACCTGGTCGAAGGCGTGCAGTGCTTTGCGCTCCACGCGCGCGGCCTGGCCCTGGTCGACGTGGTAGCGCTCCATCAGCGAGTTCAGGGTGCGTTCGCGCACGTCCTCGTGATGATGGCGGCCCAGCAGGTCGAACAGCACGCCTTCGCGCAGGGCGCCGTCGCAGTGGTCCATGCGCTGCAGCTCCAGGGCGTCGAAGATCGCCTCGAGGATGGCCAGGCCCGCCGGGAAGATGGTCCGCCGATCCGGCTTGACCCCTTCGAAGTCGATCTTGTCGGTCTCGCCGAGCTTGAACAACTTGCGCTTGACCGCCGCCAGCCCCTCGGCGTTGACCTCGCCGCTGCCCTGGCCAATGGCCTTGATCGCCGCGGCGATGGCGCGAATGGTCCCGGACGAGCCGATGGCCTCGTCCCAGGTCAGGCGGTGCAGGGCGTTCTCGATGCTCATCAGCTCCAGGCGCGCGGCGGTGTAGGCCTGGGCGTAGCGCGCCGGGGTGATCTTGCCATCGCGGAAGTAGCGCTGGGTGAAGCTCACGCAGCCCATCTGCAGGCTTTCGCGCAGCAAAGGCTCGAAACGCTGGCCGATGATGAACTCGGTGCTGCCGCCGCCGATGTCGGCGACCAGGCGCTTGCCGGGGGTGTCGGCCAGGGTGTGGGACACGCCCAGGTAGATCAGGCGCGCCTCTTCGCGGCCGGAGATGACCTCGACCGGGTGGCCGAGGATGGCCTCGGCGCGCAGGATGAATTCGTTGCGGTTGCGCGCTTCACGCAGGGCGTTGGTGCCGACGATGCGCACCGAGCCCTGGGGCATGCCGTTGATCAACTGGGCGAAGCGCTTGAGGCATTCCAGGCCGCGTTGCATGGCTTCTTCGCTGAGCTTGCGCTCATCGTCGATGCCGGCGGCGAGCTGAACCTTTTCTCCAAGCCTTTCGAGGATGCGGATTTCCGTGTGATGGGCCTTGGCCACGACCATGTGGAAGCTGTTGGAGCCCAGGTCGATGGCGGCGATCAGAGACAGGTTCTTCGCGGTGGTGTGCGGCATGGTCTGGGGGTTCTCGGTCGTTAACCCGGCAATCGTGCCACGATCGCGGGCATACGCCAACGAGCGGCACGGCAAGGCTTGATGCATGGCAATGTCATAGCAATGTTATGACCGTGACATGACGGTTTCGATTCGTGGCGTCTTGCACAACTATAGTTACACTCAATCAGCTGTGGCTTCCTGTCGCGCCAGGGTGCGGCTATGATGGGCAACGTTTTTTTATGCTTACGACCTGGAGATATCCATGAGCAGCGATCTTATCAAACATGTCACCGACGCCAGCTTCGAAGCCGAAGTACTCAAGGCTGAAGGCGCGGTGCTGGTCGACTACTGGGCTGAATGGTGCGGCCCATGCAAGATGATCGCTCCGGTACTGGACGACATCGCCGCTGAATACCAGGGCAAGGTGACCATCGCCAAGCTGAACATCGACGAAAACGACCAGACCCCGGCCAAGCACGGCGTGCGTGGCATCCCGACGCTGATGCTGTTCAAGGACGGCAACGTCGAGGCGACCAAGGTCGGCGCGCTGTCCAAGTCGCAGCTCAAGGCGTTCCTCGACGCCAACCTGTGATGTGATGAAGCCCCGCAAATGCGGGGCTTTTCTTTATCTGCTGTAGGTATTTTCCGCGAGGGCCGGCGAGCCCCGCTATCACGCCCATCCAGACGGATAGCCCCGGAAAACGGTGGCCAAAACCACTAGACGTCGAAAAAAGCAAGTGTTACATTCGGCCTCGCACTGCTTCTCCAGTGCCCTCTGCACGCCGTCGCCGAAGCATCCCTAATTCGAATCAGTACGCGATCCTGTCGCCATCTAGCGGCGCGGCCTCATTAAGCCAACGCTTAATTTCTCCCTTCCTTACATGATTACGTCACTCCCCTTATGAACCTGACAGAACTCAAGCAAAAGCCGATTACCGATCTTTTGGAAATGGCCGAACAGATGGGCATCGAAAACATGGCCCGTTCGCGCAAACAGGACGTGATTTTCGCCCTGCTGAAAAAGCATGCGAAAAGCGGCGAAGAGATCTCCGGTGACGGCGTGCTGGAGATTCTCCAGGATGGTTTCGGTTTCCTGCGTTCGGCGGATGCCTCTTACCTGGCCGGCCCTGACGACATCTACGTTTCGCCCAGCCAGATCCGTCGCTTCAACCTGCGCACCGGCGACACCATCGTCGGCAAGATCCGTCCACCGAAGGAAGGCGAGCGTTACTTCGCGCTGCTGAAGGTCGACACCATCAACTTCGACCGTCCGGAAAACGCGAAGAACAAGATTCTCTTCGAAAACCTGACGCCGCTGTTCCCCAACAAGCGCCTGAAGATGGAAGCCGGCAACGGTTCCACCGAAGACCTCACCGGTCGCGTCATCGACCTGTGCGCCCCGATCGGCAAAGGCCAGCGCGGCCTGATCGTCGCCCCGCCGAAAGCGGGCAAGACCATCATGCTGCAGAACATCGCGGCCAACATCACCCGTAACAACCCCGAGTGCCACCTGATCGTCCTGCTGATCGACGAGCGCCCGGAAGAAGTGACCGAAATGCAGCGCACCGTGCGCGGCGAAGTGGTCGCCTCGACCTTCGACGAGCCGCCGACCCGCCACGTGCAGGTCGCCGAGATGGTCATCGAGAAGGCCAAGCGCCTGGTCGAGCACAAGAAGGACGTGGTCATCCTGCTCGACTCGATCACCCGTCTGGCCCGTGCCTACAACACCGTGATCCCGAGCTCCGGCAAGGTGCTGACCGGTGGTGTCGACGCCCACGCCCTGGAGAAGCCGAAGCGTTTCTTCGGTGCCGCGCGTAACATCGAGGAAGGCGGTTCGCTGACCATCATCGCCACCGCGCTGGTCGAGACCGGCTCGAAGATGGACGAAGTGATCTACGAAGAGTTCAAGGGTACCGGCAACATGGAGCTGCCCCTGGACCGTCGTATCGCCGAGAAACGTGTGTTCCCGGCCATCAACATCAACAAGTCCGGTACCCGTCGCGAAGAGCTGCTGACCGCCGACGACGAACTGCAGCGCATGTGGATCCTGCGCAAGCTGCTGCACCCGATGGACGAGATCGCCGCCATCGAGTTCCTGGTCGACAAGCTCAAGCAGACCAAGACCAACGATGAGTTCTTCCTGTCGATGAAGCGCAAGTAAGCTTCGACACCGGAACTGACTGGGGCTGCTTTTTCATGAAAACCATCGCCGGCAAGCCGGCTCCCACAGGATCACACCGACTTGTGGGAGCCGGTTTGGCGATGGCCGCGAAGCGGCCCCAAGTCATTTTTGGCTATTGAGTAGTGAACGGCGCTACACTCTGCCCCCCGACCGATACGCCCAACACGAGGCCCTTGCATGCAGTATCGCGATTTGCGCGACTTCATCCGTGGCCTGGAACAGCGCGGTGAACTCAAGCGCATCCAGGTTCCCATCTCCCCTGTACTGGAAATGACCGAAGTCTGCGACCGCACCCTGCGCGCCAAGGGCCCGGCGTTGCTGTTCGAAAAGCCCACCGGCTTCGACATCCCGGTGCTGGGCAACCTGTTCGGCACCCCTGAGCGGGTGGCCATGGGCATGGGCGCCGAATCGACCGAGGAACTGCGCGAGATCGGCAAGTTGCTGGCATTCCTCAAGGAGCCCGAGCCGCCGAAGGGCCTGAAGGACGCCTGGTCGAAACTGCCGATCTTCAAGAAGGTCGTGTCCATGGCGCCGAAGGTGGTCAAGGACGCGGTGTGCCAGGAAATCGTGGTCGAGGGCGACGACGTCGACCTTGGCCAGTTGCCGATCCAGCACTGCTGGCCGGGCGATGTGGCGCCGTTGATCACCTGGGGCCTGACTGTCACCCGCGGGCCGAACAAGGATCGCCAGAACCTGGGCATCTACCGCCAGCAGGTGATCGGCCGCAACAAGGTGATCATGCGCTGGCTGAGCCACCGTGGCGGCGCGCTGGACTACCGTGAATGGTGCGAGAAGCACCCCGGCCAGCCGTTCCCGGTGGCCGTGGCCCTGGGCGCGGACCCGGCGACGATCCTCGGTGCCGTGACCCCGGTCCCGGACACACTTTCCGAATACGCTTTCGCCGGCTTGCTGCGTGGCAACCGCACCGAGCTGGTCAAGTGCCGTGGCAACGACCTGCAGGTGCCGGCCACCGCCGAAATCATCCTCGAAGGGGTCATCCACCCCGGCGAGATGGCCCCGGAAGGCCCGTACGGTGACCACACCGGCTACTACAACGAGGTGGACAGCTTCCCGGTGTTCACCGTCGAGCGCATCACCCACCGGCAGAAACCGATCTACCACAGCACCTACACCGGCCGGCCGCCGGATGAACCGGCGATCCTCGGCGTGGCGCTGAACGAAGTGTTCGTGCCGATCCTGCAGAAGCAGTTCCCCGAGATCACCGACTTCTACCTGCCGCCGGAAGGCTGCTCGTACCGCATGGCGGTGGTGACCATGAAGAAGCAGTATCCAGGCCACGCCAAGCGCGTCATGCTGGGTGTGTGGTCGTTCCTGCGACAGTTCATGTACACCAAGTTCGTTATCGTCACCGACGACGACATCAACGCCCGCGACTGGAACGATGTGATCTGGGCCATCACCACGCGCATGGACCCCAAGCGTGATACGGTGATGATCGACAACACCCCGATCGACTACCTCGACTTCGCGTCGCCGGTGTCGGGCCTGGGGTCGAAGATGGGCCTGGATGCCACGCACAAATGGCCGGGCGAGACTACACGCGAATGGGGCCGGGTCATCGTCAAGGACGAGGCCGTCACCCGCCGTATCGATGAGCTGTGGGACCAGTTGGGAATAGATTGATGCAGGTAACCTTGCAGCCTTCCGGGGCGGTACTGGCGGTCGAACCGGGTGAAAGGATTCTGGATGCCGCGCGGCGCCTGGGCTACGAATGCCCAAGCAGCTGCCGCAATGGCAACTGCCATGTGTGTGCCGCGCTGCTGGTGGAGGGCAGTGTTCGCCAGGAAGGCCAAGTCCGCGATCACGGTGAACTGTTCACCTGCATCGCCGAGCCGCTGGAGGACTGCGTGTTGCTGTGGGATGGTGTGCTGGCCCTGGGCGAGCTGCCGGTGCGCAAGCTGGCCTGTACCGTGAGCGAATGCGTCGAGGTCGGTGGCGACGTCTGGCGCGTGCGCCTGCGCGCGCCCGCCGGCAAGCCGCCGCGCTATCACGCGGGGCAGTACCTGATGATCGAGCGCGACGGCATGGACAAGGCGGCCTTCTCCCTCGCCTCGGCGCCCCACGGTGGCCGTGACCTGGAGCTGCATGTGCTGGCCCGGGAAAGCAGCGCCGTGCAGTTGATCGAGCAACTGCGGCGCAGTGGCCTGGCGCGTATCGAACTGCCGTTCGGTGATGCCCATCTGGCGGAGCTGCCCGACGGCCCGCTGGTGCTGATCGCCGCCGGTACCGGCATGGGCCAGATGCACAGCCTGGTCGAGCACTGCCGCGCCCAGGGGTTCAAGCATCCGGTGCATTTGTACTGGGGCGTGCGCCGGCCCGAGGACTTCTACGAGATCGAGCACTGGGACGAGTGGCAGCGCCTGCCCAACCTGTTCCTGCACAAGGTGGTCAGCGACCTGTGCGGCTGGGAAGGGCGCTGCGGCCTGTTGCACGAGGCGGTGTGCGAGGACATCGGCGACCTGAACCAGGTGCACGTCTATGCCAGCGGCTCGCCGAACATGGTCTACGCCACCCTTGATGCGTTGGTCGAGGCCGGCATGGATGCCCACCGCATGCGTGCCGACGTGTTTGCCTACGCGCCGCGGGGGTGATGCCACTTATCTTTGAGCAAGTCAGCGGGTCGGGGCTTGCACGCCGTCGTTTCGGCGAGCGGTTCATTCAGCGATTGGCAAGCTGCTGAAGGCTTTCGACAACCTCTGACAAGTCTTCGGTAAATGGCGATGCCGTCGCAGCGTCGGCGTGTTGCGCCTGGCGGTATTCGCTAGGGGTACAACCGACTAATTGCTTGAAGGCGCGGGCGAAGTATGACGGGTCCTTGAACCCGACGCCGTAGCCGATGCTGGTGATAGGCATCTGACTGTTGGTGAGCAGCTCCTTGGCGCAGTCCATGCGTTTGCTCAGCAGGTATTCCATGAAGCCCAGTCCGTTGACTTCCTTGAATAGCCGGCTGAAGCGGAAGGCGGTCATGCCGCAACGTTTTGCCAGTGCTTTTTGGTCGATTTCGCTGCGAAAGTGCTGGTCGATGTAGAGCAGCACGTCATTGAGCGCCTGGTGTTTGTGGTGCTCGTTCGTCAGGCGGATGCTGTCCGGCAGCGCGGGACCATGCTCGACCTGTGTCTTGTTGCCGCTGGACTGTATGCTGCGGCGCAGCTCGCAGAGCTGTTCCAGCGCATGTAGAAAACGTTGCTTCTCTTTGTTGGAAAGAGGTAACACGATGTACTCCCAGACCCGGGAGCGCATGGCCCACACGGCAAGCTCCTCGGAGTGCTGCACGGTGAACATGGCGATTGGTATGGACGACGCCTTGCGCTTGATCTCCAGCAGCAGGTTGAGCCCGGGCATGTCGGGGCGATCGTAGTGGATGCAGATCATGTTCGGTTGGGGCGTGCCATCGACATCAAGTTCGGACAATGCGGCGACCTTGGCGATACGGCAGTCGCAGGTCGGACGGAACTGCGCAACCAACAGCTCGGCCGATCGGTCTCGGGTGAGATCAAACCACAGCAGGTGGGGCGGGCTGGCCGATGCGGACTTCATCCTGGTATTCCTGTTGCGTTCCCTGCGTCCTCGTACGACGCGCGTCGCACTCCGTGTGCTTGCTCATTGCGAGTTGCCATTTTGACGATGCCGTTCATCCATTACAGTCCTCGCAGGTGAAGGGCTGGCAGAGCGTTTGTTACTACTAACTAAATAATGTCAAAGAACTATTTCTGGTGGTGAGTTGCTTGGCGTGTTCAGGGCATGCTGCAAAATAGTCCTACCCATCGACAAAAAACTCCTAACCCTCCGTGATTCTAGCTGACTAGGATTCACACAGGCGGCACACTAACTAACCGCCTCGGTAGATCGATGTTATATGAGGTGCACAGAATGAATATTCAATCGATGAAACTGTCGGTGCTGAAATTCATCAAGGACGAAGAAGGCCTGACGATTGTGGAGTATGCGGTAGCGGGTGGTCTGATCACCCTGGGTGCCGTCGCGGCTTTCATAACACTGGGCGGCAATGTGAGTACCGCCATCACCAGTCTCGGTTGTGCCGTTAAAGGCACCACGTGCTAGGCAGTCCACGTGCGTTTTCGGCCCCGTCGTGAGCATTCGCAGCGGGGCCTGATAAGGAGGAACCACGGGGCACCCGAGGGATGCGTCGTGGGGACAAAAGCGCATCATGGATAGACTCTGCCTGATTCTCCAATCACGGTCCGGTTCGGACAACGCATCAGTGTGTCTCTGCAGGCCAGAGGCATGCGCGTACCGAGCATTCAAACAACCCCACCTCCTGGCAAGTCGGACTGCACTGTCGCGATTGCGCTCCTGAATGGTTTCTCCTCGCTGACCAGTATCGTCGCTGTACCACTTCCCAATAGATCGAATCACGATAGACACATGACCATTCTGGCCATTTCGAGGCCTATTGCTCGACAGGATGGCTTGGCGCGGTGTTTTCATCCGCTGGGTGGGGGCAGGGTAACGGGGATGAGTCATTTACGAACGCGCTGCCAAGTGTCCAGGCCGCAAGTCGCATCGTTTGTAGCGTGTGATGACAGGGGCAAAAAACTCCTAGCGATCAGCAAAAAACTCCTAACCCCAAGGGTGCACTTCTGACTACTGTTCAACTCAACAACACGGCAAGTGTTGCTCGATAACAAACATTGTGTGAGGTGAGCGAAATGAAACTGCAATCAATTAAAACTTCTGTTGCGAAGTTCATCAAAGACGAAGATGGCCTGACCATCGTGGAGTATGCCGTCGCCGGTGGGCTGATCACGCTGGGTGCCGTTGCGGCGTTCATCACCCTGGGCGGCAACGTGAAAACCGCCATTACCAGCCTGGGCTGCGCTGTCCAGGGCAAGACTTGCTGAGGCCATAGCATCCAACGAGGGTCGCAGTCATGGGCATCGAGCAGTCGATCGTCATTGCAACGTTGCTGGGGCTGCTGGGTACTGCGGTGCTGAGCGATCTGCGCTGGCACCGTATCCCTAACTTTTTGGTACTGCTTGGCCTTGCCCTGGGCTTGACCAGCCAGGTCTCCATTCTGGGCGCCCTTGGCTTGGGCCACTGGGCCTTGGGCATGACGATCGGCTTTGCCATATTCCTGCCGATGTATGCCTTTGGCGGGATGGCCGCCGGTGACGTCAAGCTCATGGCCATGGTCGGTGCCTTTCTCACCCCGCACGACGCCCTGTGGGCCGCGCTTTTCAGCCTGATTGCCGGTGCGCTTTGCGGACTCTTGATCGTCCTTGCGCGGGGGCAGGTACAGCAGACCGTGGGGCGCTACTGGTTGATGTTCAGAGCCAGGGCCTATATGGCGCCAGCGGTCGATGAGGTGGCAGGCAAGCCCTTTCCTTATTCAGTTGCGGTCTTGCTTGGCACCTTGACCAGCGTCTTCTGGCTGCCCTTCGGCCAGTAAGTCAGGAGAACACCATGGACGCCGCCGACAAGAGTGACACCATTCACGACGAGCGCGAACTTGTGCAGCGCTTGGCCCCGCAGCCGCGTACCGTGCGCGAAACCGGGTTGGCGGAAAACCTGCTCGGTGACCTGGTCTGCAAGCATTTGCACGATGCAGGCGTGCTGGACATGCCCCGACTGGTGGAACGTCTGGCACTGACGGGGGCGGTGCTTGAAGAGGTCTTGACCTCGCTGCGCAAGGACGGTCGCATCGAAATACTCGGCCAGAACGGTGGCCAGACATTGCGCTATGGGTTGACCGAGCGCGGTCGCAGCGCCGCCCGCGACGCCTTGGCACGCAGCGGCTATATCGGTGCGGCGCCGTTTCCGGTCAGTCAGTACCGGGCGCTGCTCAAGGTGCAGACCATCCATCACGGCCAGATCAATGCACAGGACATGCAGCAGGCTTTCAAAGGGGTGGTTCTGGCGCAAGGCATGCTTGATCAACTGGGCGTGGCGCTCAATTCGGGTCGCGCCATCATGATTTACGGGCCGGCGGGCACGGGCAAGACCTATGTCAGCAGCCGTCTGGCGCGCCTGTTCGATGAAGCGATCTGGGTTCCGTATGCCATTGCGGTCAACGAGTCGGTGATCGAAATCTACGACCCTCAGGTACACCGCTGCCTGGATGATCAGGATGATCAGCAGAACACCCTGCTGCTTGACGAAGGGATCGACCGGCGACTGCTTCGCTGCATGCGCCCGCTGGTGATCACCGGCGGTGAGCTGAGCATGGAGCAGTTGGATGTGCGCTACGACCCGTTCACCCGTCAGTACCAGGCGCCGTTGCAGCTCAAGGCCAGCAATGGCTTGTTCATCATCGACGACATGGGCCGGCAGCGCATGTCGCCGGCCGAGCTGCTCAACCGCTGGATCGTGCCGATGGAAGAGAAGCGCGACTTTCTCAACCTCGGCGGCGGGCGGCACTGCGAGCTGCCGTTCGACTTGGTCCTGGTGTTCTCGACCAACCTCAATCCGCTGGAGTTGGCCGATGAAGCGTTTTTGCGGCGAATTGGCTACAAGCTGCAGTTCGGCTACCTGAAACCCGAGGAATACGAGCGTATCTGGCGCCAGGAGTGCGAGCGGTTGAGTCTGGCCTTCGATCCGCGACTACTGCATTTCGCGCTGGAGGCGTTGTACGGCGCCGAGAACATGCCACTGGTGCCGTGCCATCCCCGTGACTTGCTGAGCATGGCCCTTGACCGCCAACGCTATCAGGGTGGCTCCGGGCCGCTGTCGGCGCAGGAGGTGAAGTGGGCCTGGACCAACTACTTCGTACAGTTCGACTTTCTTGGATAGGTGAGGAGATACCGGCATGAGCTCTCGTACTTTCATCTTGATTGCCTTGTCCTTGATCCTGGGATTGGGCGCTGCGTGGATGGCCAACACCTGGCTCAGTGCCCGGCTCAACGCCAGCGCCGATGACAGTCAGCGCAATGTGGTGGTCGCCACGGTAGAGATTCCGTTCGGGCAGATGGTCGAGGCGCAGCAGGTGACGCTGGTACGCATGCCCAAGGACGCGATACCGGATGACGCCTTCGATGCCACCGAAAAGGTCGTGGGCAAGATCGCCACCTTCGCCATGCTCGGCGGCGACATCCTGCGTGGTGCGCGCCTGGCCGAGCACTTGGGCGGCAGCACGCTGTCCTCGCTGATCGAACCGAGCAAACGGGCGATCTCGGTGCGGGTTGACGACGTGGTTGGCGTTGGTGGCTTCCTCTTGCCGGGCAACCGGGTCGATGTCCTGGCGACCAGGCAGGTCGGCGGTACCGGTAATGCCGAGTCGCGCACCATTCTGGAGGATCTGCGCGTGCTGGCCGTGGACCAGACGGCCAGCACCGACAAAACCCAGCCAGTGGTGGTGCGTGCGGTGACCTTGGAAATGACCCCTGCCCAGGCGGAACTGCTGGTCAAGGGCATGACCGACGGCAAACTGCAGCTGGCCCTGCGCAACCCGCTCGACAACAACAAGGTGCCGGTTCCCGCCGAGCCGGTGGCGCTGGCCCAGGCTGAGCCAGTGGCGCCGGTGCCGATGGTCAAGCCCATCGTCCGTCGCAAGAGTGTGTCTGGCCCCAGCGGTATCACGGTGATTCGCGGTATCGAGGTGAATGTCGTCAACACCCAGATGTAGCCGCCGGACGCAATCGCTGACAGCCACGCCGAGTTACCGGCGTCGTGTACCGACACCCTGCAGGACAAGGTCGGTAGCACTGGAGGGTCTGAATGATGAACGCGCATATTCGACAGCCGCTGCACAGATGCCCGCGGCATCAGCGGGGCACGGCTCTCGTGCTGGTGGTGATCGCCCTGGCCGCCATCCTGTTGATGGGGGCCCTGGCGCTGGACGGTAGTCACATGCTGGTGAACAAGGCCCGGCTGCAGAATGCCGTCGATGCCGCTGCCCTGAGCGGGGCCAAGAAACTGAGCGAGGTGTACGGTGCGACCGGCTCCGCCAGCACCACCCAAGCCGCTGCCAGGGACACGCTGGCGCGCAATGCCAACGCCGATGGCAACCAGGAACTGGCCAAGGCCATTGGCAACGACATAAGCGGTTTCGCCACGGTGGAGCTGTCTGCCAGTGTCTACGGACCGTTCTCTTTCCCTGGCCCTGCCAATGCACGGTATGTGCGGGTGTCGGTGCCCAATTACCCGCTCAGCGGGTTCTTCTGGGGCATGTTGCAGGCGGTCGGTAATGGCGCTGCCCCGTCCAAGGCCGTGGCGGCCGTGGCCACCGCCGGTCCCAGCCCCGCCAGTCCCTGCGACTTGACCCCGCTGCTGGTGTGTGGCGACCCAACCAAGAACGACCCCGGCAATGGGCTGTTCTGGGGGTTTCGCTTCGGTGACCTGCAGGTGTTGAAAACGGCGGCGAACAACAGTTCGAGCATTGGCCCGGGTAATTTTCAGTTGCTTGACTTCGGTTCCGGGGGCAACACGGTCCGGGACGGACTGGCGGGAGGCATCAAGCAGTGCAACCGTGTTGGCGACAACGTGCAGACCAAACCGGGTAACACCGTCGGCCCTTCGGCCCAAGGCCTCAATACTCGCTTCAACCAGTATACCGGCAACCTCAGCGCGGCCGACTATCCGCCAGACCTGGTGATTACGGTCAACAGCAAGTCGTTCACCTACAACGGTTCACCAGCGCAGATCCAGTACAACAACCAGTCGGTGACCTCGACCAACGGCAACCTCGCCACCGCCAGTGGTGCGTTGTACGACTACAACGACTGGGCGCAGGCCTCCGCCGATTGTGCGTCCGGCTCGGCGGGTGGTTGCCAGAGCAATGGCGCATTCGAGCGGCGGATTCTCAAGGTGGTGGTCGGTGATTGCTCCGGCAAGAACGATGGGGCCAGTTCGATTCCGGTAATGGGCTTTGGCTGTTACTTCGTGCTGCAACCGGAGTCGCAGCAGGGCGGCTCGGCGCAAATCTTCGGCCAGTTCGTCAAGCAGTGTGATGGCGACAATGTGCCCGGCCCTCATCCAGCCAGCGACACCGGTCCGCAGATCATCCAGCTGTACAAGACCTACATCGATAACAACCAGACGCCGAGCACCGACTCCTAGGAGGTCTCATGGGACACCGCGGATGCAGGTCTGCGCAGGCCCAGCGAGGGCTGGCGATGGTGGAAATGGTGATCACGCTGCCGCTGCTGTTGCTGTTGTTGTTCGCCTTCGGCGAGTTCGGTCGCATGTTGTTCCAGTACAACAGCCTGATGCAGGCCAGCCGCGATGCCGGACGCTTCGTCTCCGGTCAAGCCTGGAACCCGACCCTGGGCAAGCTCTCGCTGAGTGCCGACCTCGTGTCCAAGACGCGAAGCGTCGCGGTCTACGGCGTGCCGGCCAACCCCAGCGGCTACCCGCCCGTGGTCCCGGGACTGACCACCGACAAGGTCACGGTGCAGGCCGTGGGTACCGACCATGTCCAGGTCAGCATCAGCTACACCTTCGTGCCGGTAATCGGTAGCGCAATACCAGCGTTGTACGGCCAGAGCGTGCCGCTCGGCCTGACCTTGACCTCGACTGTGGTGATGAGGGCCTTGTGATGAATAAGCAGCGTATGCGCGGGATGTATGTCGTTGAATTCGCCATTACCGGCCTGGTGCTGTTCACGCTGCTGTTCGGCGTGTTGGAGGTAGGCCGGTTGTATTTCACCGTCAACGCGCTCAACGAGAGCGTACGTCGTGGTGCGCGCCTGGCGGCGGTGTGCGATATCCGTGATCCGGTGATCTTGCGCCGGGCGATTTTCAATGCTGCCGACAACAGCGGCAAAAGCAGCCTGATCGGCAACCTGGCCACCGCCAACCTCAGTCTGGTGTATCTGGACGCCAATGGCGCGGTGGTCGCCAACCCGGACGACCTCGGCAGCGCCAGCGGCTTTCGCGCTATTCGCTACATCCAGCTGCAACTGAGCAACTTCACTTTCAACCTGCTGATTCCAGGGTTCGGTGGGGGCTTCACCCTGCCGGTGTACAGGTCGACCGTGCCGCGTGAAAGCCTCGGTCGGCAACCCGAGGCGGGCGTCACCCCGGAGATTACGCCATGCTAATGACCAAAGAAGCACCCACCACCGGTGTGACTGAGAATCCCGGTATGCACCTGTTGATCAGTGGCCGTGACGGGGGCGCGTTGAACCAGCTCAAAGCGCTGAGCCAGTGCCTGCCCAACCTGAATGTCACCACCCGCTTGGTTAGCAATGGCCACACCGACCCCTTGTTCGGGCTGGAGCAGATGCCTGACCTGCTGCTGCTGCGTGTCAGCCACCTGTGGCGCGAGGAACTGGCCGCATTGCTTCAGCACCCGCTCAAGGAGCGCCCACCGTTGCTGGTGTGCGGCCCCTTGGACGAGCGCGAGGGTATGCGCCTGGCAATGCAGGCTGGAGCCCGGGATTTTCTGACCGAGCCGGTGGCCGCCGACGAACTGACGGCGGCGATCAACCGTATGGTGATGGAAGCCCATGCCGAGCAAGGCTCCGGGGGCAAGCTGGTCGCCGTGATGAACGCCAAGGGTGGCTCAGGCGCGACCATGCTGGCCTGCAACCTGGCGCATCAACTCAGCGTGCGAGGCGGGCGTACGTTGCTGCTGGACCTGGATCTGCAGTTCGGGACGGTGGCCCACAGCCTGGATGTGTTGCCGCAGCACTGCCACATGGAGGTGCTCAAGCAGATCGATGAGCTGGACAGCATCGCCTTGCGCGGCTTTTGCAGTCACTTCAGCCCGACCCTGCATGTGCTCAGTGGCCGCGCGGGCGAGTTGTGCCTGGCCCAGGACGTTCGCCTGGAGCAGTTGGAAAGCCTGCTGCGCCTGGCGCGCAACACCTATGACTGGGTGGTGGTTGACCTGCCGCGGCAGATCGACCACCTCACGGGGGTCACGCTGGAGCAGGCCGACCGGATCTACATCGTGGTGCAACAAAGCCTCAGCCACCTCAAAGATGGCACGCGGCTGACCCACATCCTGCGCAACGACCTAGGCGTGCAAGGCAATCGCCTGAAGGTGGTGGTCAACCGCTACAACAAAGCCTCTCCCGTCAGTCTCAAGGACATCAGCGATGCCATGCGCTGCAGCAATGTGCACAAGCTGCCCAATGACTATTCGGCGGTCAACGAAAGCCAGAACACCGGCGTGCCCCTGGAGGTGCATGCGCCACGTGCTGCGGTGACTGTCAGTCTGCATGAGTTGAGCCAGGACCTGATCGGGGTCGTGGCCAGCGAGCGGGGCCTGTTTAAACGTACCTTTGGCCGTTTGTTCGGAGGGTGAACCATGCTCAGCGACTTTCGTAATCGCCTGCGCCAGCAGGCCGGCAAGAGCGCCCCGGCAGACGGGCAGGGGACGCAGCCGGACAGTGCCAGCTGCGACAGCGTACTCATGGCCTGGGAGGCCGCGATACCGGATGTGCCTTACGAGACCCGGACCAAGCTCAACCAGGTGGAGACCGAGTGGCGGGAGAAGATCTATCAGTTGCTGCTCAAGGTCATGGACCTGTCATTGCTCGACTCCCTGGAACCGGGCGACGCCTCGCGGCAGATCCGCGACATCTGCCAGCGCCTGCTCGACGAGCACTCGGCGCCGGTCAGCGCCAGCAGCCGGCAGTTGATCATCAAGCAGATCACCGACGAAGTGCTCGGTCTCGGCCCGCTGGAGCCGTTGCTGGCCGATCACAGTGTATCGGACATTCTGGTCAACGGTGCCGACTCGGTGTACGTCGAGCGCTTTGGCAAGCTGCAACGAACCGATGTGCATTTTCGCGATAATCACCACCTGTTGAACATCATCGACCGTATTGTTTCCAGTCTGGGCCGGCGCATCGATGAGTCGTCACCACTGGTGGACGCACGGCTCAAGGATGGCTCGCGGGTCAACGCCATCATTCCGCCCTTGGCCATCGACGGGCCGAGCATGTCGATCCGGCGCTTTGCCGTGGACCTGCTCAACACCGAGAGCCTGGTGAAGATGGGCACCCTTACGCCGTCGATCGCCCTGATGCTCAAGGCCATCGTGCGCGGGCGCATGAACGTGCTGATCTCCGGCGGGACCGGTAGCGGCAAGACCACCATGCTCAACGTGCTGTCGAGCTTCATCCCCCACAATGAGCGGATCGTCACGATCGAGGACTCGGCCGAACTGCAACTGCAACAACCTCATGTGGTACGCCTCGAAACCCGTCCGTCGAACATCGAGGGCAAGGGCGAGGTCAGCCAGCGCGACCTGGTGCGCAACAGTTTGCGCATGCGCCCCGACCGTATCGTCATCGGTGAGGTGCGTGGCGCCGAGGCGCTGGACATGCTGACGGCGATGAACACCGGCCACGACGGCTCGCTCACCACCATCCACGCCAACACCGCGCGCGATGCCCTGGGGCGGATCGAGAACATGGTCTCGATGACCGGTGCGACCTTCCCGATCAAGGCCCTGCGCCAACAGATCGCTTCTGCCCTGAGTGTGGTCATCCAGTTGGAGCGCCAGGAGGATGGCACGCGGCGCTTGATCAGCGTTCAGGAAATCAATGGCATGGAAGGCGAGATCATCACCATGACCGAGATTTTTTCGTTCGTGCGTAATGGTATCGGTGAACGCGGTGAAGTCCTCGGCGAGTTCCGCCCCACGGGCATGGTTCCCGCGTTCCGCGAGGTCCTGGCCAAGCGCGGCATCGAACTGCCACTGAGCCTGTTCCGGCCCGATTGGATGGAGGGATGAACATGAGCCAAATTCCCAGTGAATATATTCTGGCGTTCCTTGGCATGGTGTTCACCGCCATGTTCCTGCTCAGTCAAGGTTTGGCGATCCCGGTGTTCGGTGAGGCCAATAAGGTCCGCAAGCGTATCCGTAGCCGTCTGAACGTGCTGGAGAGCAGCAGTAACCTGGCGAACATGCAGTCGGTACTGCGGCAGAAATACCTGCGCCGGCTGTCGCCGCTGGAGGCGCGCCTGGAGCAGTTGCCGGGCATGGAGGGTCTGGCGCAGATGATCGAGCAAGCCGGGCATGAGTACCGTGCCTATCGGGTGCTGTTGCTTGGCCTGATCCTGGCCGTGACCGCTGCGGTGGTGCTGTGGCTGTTCACTCAGCTGTGGTGGATGGCCCTTGCCGGTGGCCTGGCCACGTTCTGGCTGCCGGTGCTGAAGATCTCCCGTGACCGCAGCAAGCGTTTCGCCCAGTTCGAAGAAGGCCTGCCCGATGCGCTGGATGCGGTATGCCGCGCGCTGCGCGCCGGCCATCCATTCAACGAGACCCTGCAGTTGGTCGCCGAGGAGCATAAAGGTCCAGTCGCCCACGAGTTCGGCCTGACCTTCGCCGACATCAACTATGGCAACGATGTACGCCGGGCCATGCTCGGCCTGCTCGAGCGCATGCCGAGCATGACCGTGATGATGCTGGTGACCACGGTGCTGATCCACCGTGAGACCGGGGGCAACCTGACCGAGGTGCTGGAGCGCCTGAGCAGCCTGATTCGTGGGCGTTTCCGTTTCCAGCGCAAGGTCAAGACGCTGTCGGCCGAGGGGCGCATGTCGGGCTGGATACTGGTTGCCGTGCCTTTCGTGTTGGCGGCGGCGATCGTGCTATCGAGCCCGAGCTATCTGCCCATGCTGCTCAGTGAACCCCTGGGCCAGAAGCTGGTGATCGGGGCGTTCGTGGCGATGCTGATCGGGATTTTCTGGATACGCAAAATCATCCGGATTCAGGTTTGAACACCGCCAGGTGTCAAGGAGGGGGTCATGAACTATCTGCTGAGTCTGATCAACAGTGCGGTGGGGGACGAGGAGTTGGCTCGCCTGCTGTTCGCCGCAGCCATCGGCTTGAGCGTGGTACTGGCGGTGGTCACGTTGGTGTTGCTGGTGCAAGGGTTGCAAGATCCGGTACAGCGGCGCCTGCTGTTGCTCAAGCGCGGTCATGCCGGGGCTGGTTACGAGCAGCACACCACCAGCAGCCTGCAACTGCTGCTGGAACAGGTCGGCCAGCGCTTCTCGCCGACGGAGCCGACAGCCAGTTCGGCGACCCACACACTGCTGACCCATGCTGGCTATCGCTCGCATGCGGCGGTACAGATGTACTGGGCGACTCGCCTGTTGTCGCCGTTGCTGACGGTGGGCCTGGCGTTGCTGGCCCTGCCGTTGGTTCCGACACTTTCGCTGCCTTTGGGTATTGTCATCCTGGTCACGGCGCTGGGCGTGGGATGGTTGGCACCGGCGATTTATGTCAATGCGCGTAAACAGGCGCGGATGACCCGGTTGATGGTGGCCTTTCCCGATGCTCTGGACCTGATGGTTGTATGTGTGGAGTCGGGCCTGGCATTGCCCCAGGCGATCGAGCGGGTGTCCGAGGAAATGGCGGTCAGCCAACCGGACTTGGCCATTGAGCTGGCGCTGGTCAACGCCGAGATTCGCGCGGGGATTCCCAGCACCGAGGCGCTCAAGCACTTGGCTGATCGGACGGGGTTGGAGGACATTCGCGGATTGGTCAGCCTGCTCGCACAGAGCATCCGTTTTGGCACCAGCGTCGGCGCCACCTTGCGCATCTATGCCGAGGAGTTTCGTGACCGGCGCACGCAAATGGCCGAGGAGAAGGCGGCAAAGATCGGTACCAAACTGGTGTTCCCGCTGATCTTCTGCCTGTGGCCAAGCTTCTTCCTGGTGGCCATCGGGCCTGCGATCGTCGGTGTGTTCAAGGTGTTCGGCAAGCTCTGAGCAAACGCCGCATACAAACCGGGCCCGGGCCTCCAGCGCGAGGAAACGCTGGAGGCCCGGGCCCGGTACCGTCTGTGGTTACTTGCGTTGTCCGCCGGAATATTCCTTGTAGTATTCGGGGATGGCGTGTTTGTAGCTCTCCAGCCAGCGCTGCAAGGCCAGGTCGCGCTCACTGGCTGCAGCCGTTTGCCGGATGGGCGACATGGCCTGGCCGTGAGATTGCAGCACCAGCCAGACTTCGGTTTGCTGCTGTTGCTCCGAGGAAGGGCCGGGTTCGATGGCCTGGGCTGCGAGCGGAACGAGCAACAGCCCCAGGCAACTGGCTAGGTTGTTTTTCATCACTACCTCTGCGTTGTTGACGGGTTGGCAACCGACGGCTCGATGGCCGTTGTGACACGATCACTGGGCACTGCCGCAGCGGTCGTCGATGCCTTGAGTTTTTCCGCACGCTCCTTGGCCTGGGTGACTTGCTCGGGGTTCAGGCCGGCACGGCTGGCCAGCTCCGAGGCTTGCTTCCAGTTGCCTTGGTAAATCAGCAGGGTCACCAGGTTGCTGGCTGCCAAGGTGTCGGACGGCTTCAGTTCCATGGCGGTGATCAGTTCGAAACGGGCTTCCTTGAGTTTCAGTTGCTTGAGGTAGACCACGCCCAGGTCGTTGCGAATCTTCTCGTCGGTGGGGGACAGACGCGCGGCGCGCTGCAAGTGTTCGAGCGCTTGCTCGGCGTCGGCGCGGGAAGTCGCCAACTGCCCCAGGCCGTGCTCGCCCTCAGCGGTCAGGCAGGTACCGAGCAAGCTGCGATACAGCGGTTCGGCCTCACTCTGGCCAAGCATGCGATAGATCTTGGCCTTGCGCAGGCGTACTGCGGCAAGGTCGTCAGGGAGGTTCTGCAGGTTGGCCAGGCCTGCGTGCAACTTGCCGTCGCCGATCATGTCGTCGGCCATGCTCAGCGACAGCTCCTGATCGGGGGTCGGTTTGGTGCAACTGGTGCTTCCCAGGCTTGACCACCTGCCGCCCCCATCGGAGGCGCAGCCACCGAGCATCATCAATCCCAGCACCGCGATCAGTGTTTTCACCCTGTGCTCCCGCAAGGCCCTGATGCTCATTGCGACAACCCACTGAGCCGGTCGAAGTTGCCGTCTTCGAGGAAATACATGCGGAACCAGTTCGGGTCGTAATTACGCAGGTTCTCCCCCGGCAACGACGGCAGGCGGGCATTCGCCGCCAACGGTTGCACCAGGTGCGGGGTGACGATCATCAGCAGTTCCTTTTCCTCGCGGCTGATGGTGGAATCACGGAAGAACGCCCCCAGGACCGGAACATCGCCCAGACCTGGGAACTTGCTCACGGACGAAATGTTGCTGGTACTGATCAAACCACTGATCACGAAGCTCTCGCCGTTGGCCAGGGAAATACTGGTGTCGGTGCGACGCACGCTCAGCGCCGGTACGGTGATGCCCGCGATGCGCACGCCGTTGTTGTAGTCGAGTTCGCTGACCTCTGGCGCCACTTTCAAGGCAATACGGTCACGTCCGACGATGGTTGGCGTGAGGGTCAGGCGAATACCGAACTCCTTGTACTCGATCGAGATGGTGTCGCTGCCGCTGCTGGGCACCGGAATCGGTACCTCACCCCCGGCCAGGAAGCTCGCGCTCTGACCACTGAGTGCCACCAGGCTCGGCCGCGCCAGCGTGTAGGCGAAGCCACTGCCTTCGAGCGCATTGATCAGCCCGAGGACTTTGCCGCCGCCGATACCGATGTTGAACGTGCTGTTGTTCAGCGGGATGGCGGTAGCTGTGTTACCGAGTTGGCCGGGCGACACGGTCACCAGCGGGACGGTGCCTGGGGAGCCGAACAGGAAGCTTCCGCCTTTGCCGAAGATCGAGGTACTGGCTTCCTTGAGCTTGGTACGGCTGACTTCGACGAAGCGTATGTCGGTTTGCACCTGGCTGGGCAGCGAGGGATCTTCCGACGGCGGCAACGCCGTGCTCATCAGCGAGCCGGCACCCTTGCCCTGGACGAACACCATGCTTTGGCGCGGGGCGCTGGAGCAGGCAGTCCAGACCATCAGGCTGGTGGCACCGGGAGCGATGCCGGTCAGCAGGTACGCATCATTTTTACCATAGGTCTGAACGTCGGCGACTTTCGGGTCGCCGACGGCCAGACGCGTGATGGCAACCTCAGAATTCATCACCTTCTGCATACCTTCGCCGACCTCGATCACCGCCGGCAGGGCGGACAATGCAGAGCAATTGCCGGGGGCGGCCTGGGCGATGTTCATGGACAGTCCAGTGAAGATCAACGTCCATGCAACGCGTTTGAGTACTTTCACGCAATCACTGTCCATTCACTGCTTCCTTGTCTGATTTAGGTCTGGATATTGCGGCTCGCTCAAACCTAATGTTCGGCCAGGGAACCCGGGCATGGGCACGTCACTGGTTCGAACAAACGTCGTTGTTATCTGACGTTAGCGCAGAAAGGTCAAAATGCTATTAATTGGAAAAATACCATTCGTCGGCGCCGGGGATCGCTTGTTCACTGGACGCTGTCCTTGCGTTTAGCCTAGGATCCAGCCGAAGATCATTTCAAAGAAAAGACATCACTTTGGATCTTCCGGGGTTTGTCCGAGAACAAGGTGCAACGGAGCATGCAGTTCGCGTTGTCGACTCTGTGAAGATGCGCAGGATTGATTGACCCCTATGGCGGCAGCTCATGTCGACACTTGAAAGTTCATCCTGGCAAATAGCCTATCCGCCGTCACTCGACTTCGGGCAGCAGTTGACCCGCGAACAACTGCAGCGCTCGATGCAGGAAACCATGTCCCTGCACGAAGGCGGCCCGGTCTGGCTGTTCGCCTACGGCTCGCTGATCTGGCGCCCCGAATGCAATTCGGTCGAGCGCCAGCGGGCACGGGTGCATGGCTACCATCGCGGCCTGTACCTGTGGTCTCACGAGCACCGCGGCACACCGGAATGCCCGGGCCTGGTGTTCGGCCTGGACCGTGGCGGTTCCTGCAGCGGTTTCGCCTACCGTCTGGATGACAGCAACCTCGACGATTCGCTGATGGCCCTGTGGCAACGGGAAATGCCTTTCCCGGCCTATCGCCCGCACTGGCTCAGCTGCCGTCTGGGCGATGGCAGCAAGGTCCAGGCCCTGGGCTTCGTACTGGAACGGCACCTGCCGTGCTACGCGGGCAACCTGCCGGACACCCTGCTCAGCCAGATCCTCGCCAGCGCCAAGGGGCGCTACGGCACCACGCGCGATTACGTGGAGCAGACCCTCAACGCCCTGCGCAGCCACCAGATGCCCGATCGCAACCTGGAAGCCCGTTTCAGGCGTTGCCACAACCTGCGCGAGGTGTGAGCCCCGCGCGGTGGGGTCATTCCTGGCCGGCGGCGGTGCCGAGGAACTTGCGCAGGAACTGGCGGGTGCGCTCTTCCTTGGGGTTGGCGAACAGCGCCTTGGCCTCGCCCTGCTCGACGATCACACCTTTGTCGAAGAAGATCACCCGGTTGGCGACATCGCGGGCAAAGCTCATTTCGTGGGTGACGATGATCATGGTGCGCTTTTCCTCGGCCAGGCCGCGGATGGTCTCCAGCACCTCGCCCACCAGCTCCGGGTCGAGCGCCGAGGTGGGTTCGTCGAACAGGATCACTTCGGGTTCCATGGCCAGGGCGCGGGCGATGGCCACCCGCTGCTGCTGGCCGCCGGACAGGCGGCGCGGGTAGGCGTCTTCCTTGCCCGCCAGGCCGACCTTGGCCAGCAGGCGCCTGGCCAGCTCGATGGCCTTGTCGCGGGGCGTCTTCTTGACGATCACCGGCCCTTCGATGACGTTCTCCAGGGCGGTGCGGTGGGGAAACAGGTTGAAGTTCTGGAACACGAATCCGGCCTGCTGGCGCAGGCGGCGGATCGCACCCTGCTGGCCACCCAGCGGGCGATTGGCGTCGATACTGATGTCGCCGATCTGGATGCGCCCGGCATCGGGGGTTTCCAGCAGGTTCAGGCAACGCAGGAAGGTGGTCTTGCCCGAGCCGCTGGGGCCGATGATGGCGACCACCTCGCCGGGTTGCACGGTCAGGTCGATGCCGTTGAGCACGGTATGGCCCTTGAACTGCTTGCTCAGGCCTTCTACTACGATCATCTCAGTGCTCCTGGTCGTGCTGGTTGACCCGCGCTTCCATGCGGTTCTGGAAGTGCGCCAGGATGCTGCAGAGGATCCAGTAGACCACCGCGACAGCCAGGTACATGGTGAAGACCTCGAAGGTCCGGGCGGTGATCAGCTGCGCCTGGCGGAACAGCTCGGGCACCTGGATGGTCGCCGCCAGGGCGGTGTCCTTGACCAGTGAGATGAAGCTGTTGCCCAGCGGCGGCAGGGCGGTGCGCAGGGCCTGCGGCAGGATCGCCCTACGCATGGCCTGGGTGCGGGTCATGCCGATGCTGGCCGCCGCTTCCCACTGGCCACGGTCGATCGAGGAGATCGCCGCGCGGAGGATTTCGCAGATGTACGCCGCCATGTTCAGCGACAGGCCGATCAGCGACGCCGGGATCGGGTCGAGCTCGATGCCGATCTGCGGCAGGCCGAAGTAGATCACGAACAGCTGCACCAGCAGCGGCGTGCCGCGGAAGAACGACACGTAGATGCGGGCGAGCCAGTCCAGCGGCAGGATCTTCGACAGGCGCATCAGCGCCAGGGCGAAGCCCAGCACCAGGCCGAAGAACATGCCGCCGACACTGAGCAGCACGGTATAGCCCGCGCCCTTGAGCAGGAAGGGCGCGGAATCGACAACGAGTTGCAGGCTTTCAGCGATCATTTGGTGACATCGGCACCGAAGTATTTCTCGGACAGCTTGGCCAGCGTGCCATCGGCCTTGAGCTTGTCGATGGCCTTGTTCAGCGCGTCGAGCAGTTCAGGCTCACCCTTGCGCAGGGCCACGCCCGATTCCAGCTTGGAGAATTTCTCGCCGGCCAGCGCGGTCGGTTTCTTGTCCTTGGCGGTTTTCTGCACGTACTCGAGCGCGGCCAGGCGGTCGATCAGGATGGCGTCGATACGGCCGTTGCGCAGGTCGGCGAATTTGGTCGGGTCGTCTTCGTAGGTGCGGACATCGGCTGTCGGCACGTCCTGTTTCACCCATTGCTCGTAGTTGGTGCCCAGGCCGACGCCGACCTTCTTGCCACCGAGGTCGGCGGCGGTCTTGATGTTCTTCTCGTTGTCGCTGCCCTTGAGCACCAGGGCCTGGATGCCGGAAACGGTGTAGGGCTCGGAGAAGTCGTACTTCTTCTTGCGCTCTTCGGAGATGGTCACCTGGTTGATCACCACGTCCAGGCGCTTGGACTCCAGGGCGGCGAGGATGCCGTCCCACTTGGTCGGCTGGACCTTGGCCTTGACCCCCAGCTCCTTGGCCAGCAGTTCGGACAGCTCGACCTCGAAGCCGGTCAGCTTGCCGTTCTCGTCCTGGAAACTGAACGGTGGGTAGGTGCCTTCCAGGCCGACGTTGATCACGCCTTTCTCCTGGATGGTCTTCAACTGCTCGCCGGCGAAGGCCTGGCCGAGCAGGCCGGCGCCGAGCAGGAGCGCCAGGCTGGCGTTGAGAAGGGGTTTGGCGAATTTGGTCATGGCAGGCCCCGCGCTTGTTGTGGAAGTAGTGAGGTGGCGACTATAGAGGTGGGCTTAATAGGTCGGGAAATAATAAAAAATCAGGTTGTTATTCCCGTTTCTGCATTTTGCAGTCGCTTATGCCCGACTTAGCTCAGGATGGAATAAAGCGTTGTTTTTTCCAAGAGGCAGATTTGACGTATCGTTGATCCATTCGATTGATCGTGGGAGCGGGCTTGCCCCGCGATAGCGCCATCGCGGGGCAAGCCCGCTCCCACGCCAGAAAAATCCAGATATCAGAACAATGGCCTGGCAGGAGAAACACCGTGAGCGAACAACCATCAACCGGGCACTGGCAACTGCAGGGCATCGTCAGTGGCCTGCGCAGCGCCCGTGAGCAGTGGCGCAGCAGCAACGGCCGCAGCAGCGGCGAGCAGGGCGGGCGCGAGCTGCCGTCGCGCGAGGCGCTGCGGCAGATTCTCGAGCAGCTGTGCGGCGCGCTGTTCCCCATGCGCCTGGGCCCGGTGGATCTGCGTGAAGAGAGCGAAGACTTCTACGTCGGCCACACCCTCGACGCCGCGCTCACCGCGCTGCTGGCCCAGGCCCGCCTGGAACTGCGCTACGCGGCGCGCCATGGCAAGACCGAAGTAGTCGATGTCGATGGCCACGCCCTGCGTCTGATCCAGGACTTCGCCGCGGCCCTGCCGGCCCTGCGCGTGCTGCTGGACACTGACGTGCTCGCCGCCTACCACGGCGACCCGGCGGCGCGCAGCGTCGACGAGGTGCTGCTGTGCTACCCGGGCATTCTGGCGATCATCCACCACCGCCTGGCCCACCATCTGTACCGGGCCGGCTTGCCGCTGCTGGCGCGGATCAGCTCGGAGCTGGCGCACTCGGCTACCGGCATCGACATCCACCCCGGCGCGCAGATTGGCCCGAGCTTTTTCATCGACCATGGCACCGGCGTGGTGATCGGCGAGACCGCGATCATCGGCGAGCGGGTGCGTATCTACCAGGCCGTGACCCTGGGCGCCAAGCGCTTCCCCAGCGACGAGTCGGGCACCCTGCACAAGGGCCTGGCCCGCCACCCGATCGTCGAGGACGACGTGGTGATCTACGCGGGTGCGACCATTCTCGGGCGGATCACCATCGGCAAGGGCTCGACCATCGGCGGCAACGTGTGGCTGACCCGCAGCGTGCCGGCTGACAGCAACATTACCCAGGCTAACCTACAGCTGGATTGCGAGGGCAAGAAGGCCCTCTAGCTCAGGGGTTATGTCGCGTGGGGCGGAAAGCCCGCTCCCACGTCGACCTATTCTGGAGCGTCATCGGGTCGCATTGAAATCCGATCCATGTTTAACTTGAACGCTTGTTCAACGAAAAACGCTGGTCCATTGCCGGTGTTCAAAAGGAGGAATCGCCTTTGCTGAACCCGTTCAATCCGAACCTCACGTCCTTCGACGAGGTGCCCGTTCAATGAGTGCACCGACCCCCGACCTTGCCCACGGCAAGATCCGCATGAACCCCCCCGTGTTCTACTTCGCGGCAAGCTTCATCCTTCTTTTCGGCCTGGTCGTCATCGCCCAGCCCCAGGCTGCCGGCGACTGGCTGCTGGCGGCGCAGAACTGGGCGGCCAACACCGTCGGCTGGTACTACATGCTGGCCATGACCCTGTACCTGGTCTTCGTGGTGGTCACTGCCTTGTCCGGCTACGGCAAGATCAAGCTCGGCGCCGACCATGACGAGCCCGAGTTCAGCTACCTGTCCTGGGCCGGCATGCTGTTCGCCGCCGGCATCAGCATCACCCTGTTCTTCTTCTGCGTCTCCGAGCCGCTGACCCACATGCTCCAGCCGCCGCAGGGCGAGGCCGGCACGGCCGAGGCCGGGCGCCAGGCGATGCAGATCCTGTTCCTGCACTGGGGCCTGCACGGCTGGGGCGTGTTCGCCTTCGTCGGCATGGCGCTGGCCTACTTCGCCTACCGGCACAACCTGCCGCTGGCCCTGCGCTCGGCGCTGTACCCGCTGATCGGCAAACGCATCAACGGCCCGATCGGCTACGCGGTGGACGGCTTCGGCATCATCGCCACGGTGTTCGGCCTGGGCGCCGACATGGGCTTCGGCGTGCTGCACCTGAACGCCGGCCTCGACTACCTGTTCGGCATCAGCCACAGCCAGTGGGTGCAGGTGATCCTCATCACCCTGATGATGGGCGCGGCGGTGGCCGTGGCGGTCGCCGGGGTGGAGAAGGGCGTGCGGGTGATGAGCGACATCAACCTGTTCCTGGCCTGCGCGCTGCTGCTGTTCGTGCTGTTCGCCGGGCCCACCCAGCACCTGTTCAACACTTTGATCCAGAACCTCGGCGACTACCTGGGCGCGTTGCCGCGCAAGAGCTTCGATGTGTACGCCTACGGCGAGCAACGCGACTGGCTGGGTGGATGGACGGTGTTCTACTGGGCCTGGTGGATTGCCTGGGCGCCGTTCGTGGGGCTGTTCATCGCGCGCATTTCGCGCGGGCGCACCATCCGCGAGTTCGTCTTCGGCGTGTTGCTGATCCCGCTGGGCTTCACCCTGGCGTGGATGTCGATCTTCGGCAACAGCGCCCTGGACCAGGTGATCAACCACGGCATGACCGCGCTGGGGCAGTCGGCCATCGACAACCCGTCGATGAGCCTGTACCTGCTGCTGGAAACCTACCCGTGGAGCAAGACGGTGATCGCCGTGACGGTGTTCATCAGCTTCGTGTTCTTCGTCACCTCGGCCGATTCCGGCACGGTGGTGCTGTCGACGCTGTCAGCCAAGGGCGGTGGCGCCGACGAGGACGGCCCGAACTGGCTGCGTATCTTCTGGGGCGCGATGACCGCGCTGATCACCAGCGCGCTGCTGTTCGCCGGCAGCATCGATTCGCTGAAGTCGGCGGTGGTGCTGACCTCGCTGCCGTTCTCGCTGATCCTGCTGTGCATGATGTGGGGGCTGCACAAGGCCTTCTACCTGGAAAGCCAGCGGCAGATCGCGCAGATGCACTCACTGGCGCCGTTCGCCCAGTCCCGCCGTGGGCGTGGCGGTTGGCGCCAGCGGCTGAGCCAGGCCGTGCACTTCCCGTCGCGGGACGAGGTGTATCGCTTCATGGACGATGTGGTGCGTCCGGCGATCGCCGAGGTGCGCGAGGTGTTCGAGCAGAAGGGGCTGGTGCTGATTACCCAGGACGATCCGAGCCATGACAACGTCAGCCTCAAGATCGGCCATGGCGAGGAGCAGCCGTTCATCTACCAGGTGCAGATGCGTGGCTACTTCACGCCGTCGTTCGCGCTAGGTGGATTGGGTACGCAGGAGTTGAAGAACCGCCGTTACTACCGGGCCGAGGTGCACTTGAGCGAAGGTAGCCAGAACTATGATCTGGTCGGCTACAGCAAGGAGCAGATCATCAACGACATCCTCGACCAGTATGAGCGGCACATGCAGTACCTGCATCTGGTGAGGTAAGCCTGTTCCGGCCTCTTCGCGGGGCAAGCCCGCTCCTACAGGGATCGCGTAACCCTTGTAGGAGCGGGCTTGTCCCGCGAAGAGGCCCGCACAGGAAACCTCAGAACGGCGCATCCCCCAGAATGGTCGCCCGATGCATCACCCGCCGGTTCGGCCGGTAGTCATCCACAGCGAAATGCTGCGTCACGCGGTTGTCCCAGAACGCCACGTCATTTTCCTGCCAACGCCAGCGAATGCTGAACTCCGGCCGCGTCGCATGGGCGAACAGCAGCTTGAGCAGTGCCTCGCTCTCCTGCTCGTTCAGCTCGTTGATCCGCGTGGTGAAACCTTCATTGACGAACAGCGCCTTGCGCCCGCTGACCGGGTGGGTGCGCACCACCGGGTGCGACAGCGGCGGGTTGTTGCGCCGGGTGGCTTCCCAGCGCGCCAGGTCCTCGGCGGTGGTGCCGAAGCGCTCCAGTGGAAATGACTTGGTGAAATCGTGGGTGGCGGTCAGACCATCGAGCATTGTGCGCAGCGGCGCCGACAGTGCTTCGAACGCGGCGATCCCGCTGGCCCACAGGGTGTCGCCGCCAAAGGCCGGCAACTGCTTGGCGCTGAGCACCGCGCCCAGTGCGGGGGTCGGCAGGAAGGTCACGTCGGTGTGCCAGACGGCGTTGTCGCGCACGTCGGTGACCGCGGTGTCGAGGATCAGTACCTGCGGCGTCTGCGGCACATTGGGGTAGATCGGGTGGATGTGCAGGTCGCCGAAGCGGGCGGCGAAACGGGCCTGCTGCTCGGGGGTGATCGGCTGGTCGCGGAAGAACAGCACCTGGTGTTCGAGCAGCGCCTGCTCGATGGCGTCACGCTGTTCGAGGGTGATATCGCGGCTGATGTCCACGCCGCTGATCTGCGCGCCAAGGGCTGGGCTCAAGGGGGTAACGGTCAGGCTCATGTCTTTTCTCGTTCCAGGTGCCGGGTTGCCGGCGTGGTCATTCGTGGGTCAATGGCTCTGGCCATGCCAGGGCACCAGCTTGCGCTGCAGGGCGCGCAGGCCCATCTCCAGGGCGAAGGCGATCAGGGCGATCAGCAGGATCCCCAGCACCACCACGTCGGTAACCAGGAACTGCGCCGCCGACTGCACCATGAAGCCCAGGCCGCTGGTGGCGGCGATCAGCTCGGCGGCGACCAGGGTCGACCAGCCCACGCCGAGGCCGATGCGGATGCCGGTGAGGATGTCGGGCAAGGCGCTGGGCAGGATCACATGGCGGATCAGTTGCGCCCGGGTGGCCCCCAGCGACTGCGCGGCGCGCAGCTTGGCCGGGTCGACGGTGCGCACGCCGGTGGCGGTGGCGATGGCGATCGGGGCGAAGATCGCCAGGTAGATCAGCAACACCTTCGACAGCTCGCCGATACCGCACCAGATAACGATCAGCGGCAGGTAGGCCAGCGGCGGGATCGGCCGGTAGAACTCGATCAGCGGGTCGAGGATGCCGCGGGCCACACGGTTGTAGCCGATGGCCAGGCCGACGGGGATGGCGGTCAGGGTCGCCGCCACCAGCGCCAGGCCGATACGGCCCAGGCTCGCGCCCAGGTGCTGCCACAGGCTGGCGTCCATGTAGCCCTGGGTGAGCAGCGTCCAGCCCTTGGCCAGGATGTCGGCGGGCGAGGGCAGGAACAGGGGTTCGATCCAGCCGGCGGCGGTTACCAGCCACCACACCAGCAGCAGGGCGGCCAGGGTGAGGGCGCTGATCCAGCGGGTCGACAAGGGCTTGCGGGTCTTCACGACAGGAGGTGTGCGTTGTGCCTGCTTGGCGGCGGCCGGCAATTCGATGCTACTCATGCGGACTCCTGGCGTTGCGAGAATACCCGCGCCAGCACGTGCTCGCGGGTTTCGATGAAGCGGGGATCGGACTTGATCGCCCGGGCCGACTCACCAGCGGCATAGCGCTGGCCGAAGTCCAGCTGCAGACGCTCGACCACGCGCCCCGGATTGGGCGCCAGGAGCACCAGCTCGGTGGCGAGGAACACCGCCTCTTCGATGTCGTGGGTGATCAGGAACACCGGCTTGGCGGTGCGCTGCCAGACCTGCAGCAGCAGCTCCTGCATCTGTTCGCGGGTAAAGGCATCGAGGGCGCCGAACGGCTCGTCCATCAACAGCACCCGAGGGTCGGCGGCCAGCGCCCGGGCCAGGCCCACGCGCTGCTTCTGCCCGCCGGACAGTTGCCAGATACGCCGCTCGCCGAAGCCGGCCAGGTCGACCAGCGCCAGCATCTCACGGGCCTTGGCTTCACGCTGGGCACGGGGCACGCCGGCCAGCTCGAGGCCGAAGGCGACGTTGCCGAGCACGTCCTGCCAGGGCAGCAGGGCATCGTCCTGGAATACCACGCCACGCTCGGCACTCGGGCCTTGCACCGGCGCGCCATCGAGGCTGATGCGCCCGCCGCTGGGGGCGACGAAGCCGGCGATCAGGTTGAGCAGCGAGGTCTTGCCGCTGCCGGATGGCCCGAGGGCCACCAGCAGCTGGCGCGGGCCCAGGCTCAGGTTGATGTCGGCCAGCACCGGGGTGGTGGCGCCGGGGTACTGTGCGCTGATGCGCTCCAGTTCGAGCAAGGCCATGACGGGCTCCGGATCAGTTGGGCAGGTATTGGGCGCTGACGTAGGGCGAGTAGTCAGGCAGCACGGCGTCGACCTTGCCCTGTTGCTTGAGGAAGGTGGCGGTGTCGGTCAGTGCCTGGGTGGTCGGCGCGCCCAGTGCGCTGGCCTGGTCGGCGGCCAGCGGGTAGACGTTGCCCTGCAACAGCACCGGGATATCGGCCGGCTTGGCGCCGGACAGCTTGACCAGCTTGGCGACGTTGTCCTTGTCGGCCAGCCAGGCTTTCGGGTCCTTGCGGTAGTCGGCATAGGCGTCGAGGGTGACCTTGGCGAACGACTTGACGATCTCCGGGTGCTTGGCGGCGAAGTCCTTGCGCACGATCCAGGCATCGAAGGTCGGCGCGCCTTTCTCGGCCAGCTCGCCCGAGGTGATCAGCACCTTGCCGTTCTCCTTGGCCACGCCCAGGGCCGGGTCCCAGACGTAGGTGGCGTCGATGTCGCCGCGTTTCCAGGCGGCGATGATCGCCGGTGGCGCGAGGTTGAGGATCTGCACCTTCGATGGGTCGATGTTCCAGCTCTTGAGTGCGGCCAGCAGGCTGTAATGGCCGGTGGAAACGAACGGCACGGCGACTTTCTTGCCCACCAGGTCCTGCGGGGTCTTGATGCTGTCGCGGGCGACAAGGGCTTCGCCTGCGCCGATCTGGGTGGCGATCAGGAAGGTCTCGACCGGCAGCTTGCGGGTGGCGGCGGCGGCCAGTGGGCTGGAGCCGAGGTAGCCGATCTGCACATCGCCCGAGGCGACGGCGGTGATCACATCGGCGCCATTGTCGAATTTGCGCCAGTCGATGCTGGCCTTGCTGTCCTTTTCATAGGTGCCATCGACCTGGGCCACCTTGGCCGGGTCGACGGTGGTCTGGTAGGCGACGGTCAGGTCGGCGGCCTGGGCCAGCCAGCTGGCACTGGCGAGGGTCAAGGCGGCGAACAGGCGCAGCGGAGCATGCGGGATCATGGTTGAACCTCTCGTCAGGCATTCTGGGATGGATGGCGAGAAGACTAGATGATCTAAGAAATAGTAAATAAATAACTTTTTGGACTTAGCTTAAAAGCCAAACGCTCTGACCCCCATGTTGGTGTGGGGCCGTTTTCATCGCAGGACAAGCTCGCTTCCACAAGCGGGGGCGAAGCTGGCGGAATCGCTCAAGACAGCTAGTCTTGTCCGGTTCCTGCGGGGGGACCGCTGGTCGACAGCTCGGCAAACGTTTGCACATAACCTAAAGGTATGATTGACGGCGTCGATACAACGTTTCGTATGAATGGTTCCGATGTTATTCCGTAAAAATCTTACAGATTCATAAAACGGTCATTTTGGATTTATAGGATTGTCATTATCCTGTAGCGCAGATCGGCGGATTAGACCAAAGTCGCAGATCGATCGTTAGCGATTGACTTGGCGGTCACGCATTGGTGCTAAATCGCCAATCCGGGCGAGTGGGGCAGCAGATCCCGCCGCTTGAGACGCACAAAAATTAGAACGTAGAGGAGCAAAACATGTACAAGTCCAGCCTGGCCCTGGCCGTGGCACTGGGGGTTCTCGCCCAACAAGCAGGCGCTGCCGGTTTCATCGAGGACAGCAAGCTGTCCCTGAGCTCGCGCACCATGTACTTCAACAACGATAACCGTGAAGCCCACGGCAACCCTCGCCCGGATCAGCGTGAGTCCGGCCAGGGCTTCAAGCTCGACTACATCTCGGGCTTCACCGAAGGCACCGTCGGTTTCGGTGTTGACGCCCAGGCCCTGTGGGGCATCCGTCTGGACGGCGGCAAGGGTTATCACAAAGGTGGTTTCTTCCCGGATGACGGCAAAGGTGCTGCGGACCAGTGGGCCCGTTTCGGCGCCAATGCCAAGGCTCGCTTCTCCAAGACAGAAGCGCACTTCGGTAGCGCTCTCGCGCCGAACCTGCCGATTCTGGTCTCCAACGATGGTCGTCTGCTGCCACAGACCTTCGAGGGCGGCACCATCCAGTCGAAGGAAATCGACAACCTGACCATCAACGCCGGTCAGCTGACTCACGCCATGGGCCGTGCTTCGAGCAACCGTACCGGTCTGTCCGTTGCTGGCGCCACTGCCGAAAGCAACAAGTTCCGCTACGGCGGTCTGGACTACAAGCTCACTCCGGACCTGACCCTGCAGTACTACTACTCGAACCTGGAAGATTTCTACAAGCAGCACTTCCTGGGAGCGACCCACGTCTTCAAGATCGCTGACGACCAATCGTTCAAGACCGACCTGCGCTACTTCGACAGCAGCAGCGATGGCAAGAACGGCCACGACAGCACCTATAACTTCAGCAACAACGGCGGCTACGCCAAGAACACCGGCAAGGTCGACAACAAGACCTGGTCCGCCATGTTCACCTATACCCTGGGTGGCCATGCGCTGATGCTCGGCCGTCAGCAGATCGGTGACGACGGTGGCTTCGTCTGGATGGGTCAGGGCAACCTGGTCAACGACAGCGGTACTTCGGAAGGTGCTGGTGGTTCCAGCTTCTACCTGTTCACCGACAGCATGATCAACCAGTTCGCCCGTGCTGGCGAGAACACCAACTTCGGTCAGTACTCCTATGACTTCGCCGGTCTGGGTGTGCCGGGCCTGAAAGCGTCTGTTTCCTACCTGCGCGGTGATGATATTCGCTACAAGAGCGGCCACGGCACCTACAACGAGTGGGAACGTGACGCCCGCGTCGACTACACCATCCAGCAAGGTACCTTCAAAGGCCTGGGCTTCAGCCTGCGCCAGGGCGTGTACCGTGGCAGCGGTGGTTCGACCAGCGAGTTCACCAAAGACCAGGACCAGACTCGCTTCATCGTCAACTACACTTACGCCTTCATGTAAGTCGTAGCGGCATCAAGAAAGCCTCGCCTAGTGCGAGGCTTTTTTGTGTCTGCGAATCCGTATTCTTAATGGTTATAAATAAATCGATATTTATTCTTTTTATTTTTATTCGGAAGCAGGCACATTGAACCCACAAGGCCAGACACAGCACAGGAGCCGCTTCCATGAGCCTCAAACTTGGCGATATCGCCCCCGATTTCGAACAGGATTCCAGCGCCGGCAAGATCCGCTTCCACGAATGGCTGGGCGACAGCTGGGGCGTGCTGTTCTCCCACCCGGCCGACTTCACCCCGGTGTGCACCACCGAGCTGGGCCTGACCGCCAAGCTCAAGGAGGACTTCGCCAAGCGTGGCGTGAAAGCCATCGCCTTGTCGGTGGACCCGGTCGACTCGCACCACAAGTGGATCGATGACATCAACGAGACTCAGAACACCGTGGTCAACTTCCCAATCATCGCCGACGCCGACCGCAAGGTCTCCGACCTGTACGACCTAATCCACCCCAACGCCAGCGACACCCTGACCGTGCGCTCGCTGTTCGTCATCGACCCGAACAAGAAGGTGCGCCTGACCATCACCTATCCGGCCAGTACCGGGCGCAACTTCAACGAGATCCTGCGGGTGATCGACTCGCTGCAGCTGACCGACAACTACAAGGTCGCCACGCCAGGCAACTGGCAGGACGGCGACGAGGTAGTGATCGTGCCTTCGCTCAAGGACGAGGACGAAATCAAACGGCGCTTCCCGAAAGGGTACCGGGCGGTGAAACCCTATCTGCGACTGACCCCGCAACCGAATCGATGAGGTATTCCTCGTTGCATTGCTCTTAGCCAAGCAGGGATCTTCGGGCCGTTTCGACGGCCCTTTTTTATTGTTCCGAAGGGTGGAGGTGGTTGAGCGTGGGAGCGGGCTTGCCCCGCGATGGCCATCGCGGGGCAAGCCCGCTCCCACGTTGTTTGAAATGTATTTTTGATCTAAACAAATGCAAAAATATGATTTCTAGATATATGTGACGAACTGTTAATGTCACTTCCATCCAGCGGGGACAACCCCTCGCGGCCCTGCAATCGAATCGAAGGAAGCGCTTTCAATGCTGGTTGTTTCTGTCGGTGGTAGCCCCAGTCTTCGTTCACGCTCCGGCGTGCTGCTAGAACGCTCGCGCGACTGGCTGCAGGAGCGCGGCGTAGAGGTGGCGACCTTCCAGGTGCGGGAATTCCCCGCCGAGGACCTGCTCCACGCGCGCTTCGACAGCCCGCAGGTGCGTCACTTCAATGAACTGGTGGCCCAGGCCGATGGCCTGGTGGTTGCCACTCCGGTGTACAAGGCGTCGTTCGCCGGTGCCCTGAAGACCTTGCTCGACCTGCTGCCCGAGCGTGCCCTGGAACACAAGGTGGTCCTGCCGATCGCCACCGGCGGCAGCATCGCCCACATGCTGGCCGTGGACTACGCCCTCAAGCCCGTGCTGTCGGCCCTCAAGGCGCAGGAGACCCTGCAGGGGATCTTCGCCGACGACAGCCAGGTCGCCTACGGCGAAGGCACCCGACCCGCGCAACTGGCCGCTGCCCTGGAGCAGCGCCTGCAGGATTCGCTGGAAACGTTCCACAGCGCCCTGGCGCGCCGGCCTCGGCCGGTGGTGCCGGGCGAGCTCAACGAACGCCTGATCAGTGCCCGTTGGAGCATCTGATCGCCCGCTACACCGCTTGACCGTTGTTCCCACCTTACTCGCCCGTCAACGAGGCAAGCAGGTGCTACCCGAACCCACTCGCACAGGAGAGCGCCATGCGCACAATCTTCTTGCGTCGCGGTCTGGTCGCCCTGTTTGCGGCGGCTGTGTCCTTCGGCGCCATCACTCAAGCCCAGGCCGAGAGCCTGCGCATCGGTTATCAGAAATACGGCACCCTGGTGCTGCTCAAGGCCAAGGGCTCGCTGGAAAAGCGCCTGAAGGAACAGGGCATCGACGTGCAATGGACCGAGTTCCCCGGCGGCCCGCAACTGCTCGAAGGCCTCAACGTCGGCTCCATCGACTTCGGCGTGACCGGTGAAACCCCGCCGGTGTTCGCCCAGGCCGCGGGTGCCGACCTGCTGTACGTCGCCTATGAGCCGCCAGCCCCGCACAGCGAGGCGATCCTGGTGCCGAAGGGATCGACGATCCAGTCGGTGACGGAACTCAAGGGCAAGAAAGTCGCCCTCAACAAGGGTTCCAACGTGCACTACCTGCTGGTGCGCGCCCTGGAAGACGCTGGCCTCAAGTACACCGATATCCAGCCTGTCTACCTGCCACCGGCCGATGCCCGCGCCGCCTTCGAGCGCGGCAGCGTCGACGCCTGGGTGATCTGGGACCCGTACCAGGCCGCCGCCGAGCAACAGCTGCAGGCACGCACCCTGCGTGACGGCAAGGACCTGGTCGACAACCACCAGTTCTACCTGGCCACCCGCAGCTATGCCACCCAGCACCCGGCGGTGATCAACACCCTGGTCGAGGAAGTGCGCGCCGTGGGCGAATGGTCCCGGGCCAACCCGCAGCAGGTCACCGACCAGGTCGCGCCGCTGCTCGGCCTGCCCGCCGACATCACCCTGACCTCGGTGAAACGCCAGGGCTACGGCGCCGCGCCGCTGACCCCGGAAGTGATCGCCGCGCAGCAGAAGATCGCCGACACCTTCCAGGCCCTGAAGCTGATTCCCAAGCCCTTGAGCATCAAGGACGTGATCTGGACACCCCCGGCCAAGGTCGCCAGCGCGCCTTGAACGATTCGCCTGCGCCGGGGCGCCGCCCCGGCATGAGCCACCCTTGAGGAGACAACTCCAATGAGCCTTAACATCTTCTGGTTCCTCCCCACCCACGGTGACGGCAAGTACCTGGGCACCAGCGAAGGCGCCCGCGCCGTCGACCACGGCTACCTGAGCCAGATCGCCCAGGCCGCCGACCGCCTGGGCTTCGGCGGCGTGCTGATCCCCACCGGACGTTCCTGCGAGGACTCCTGGCTGGTGGCGGCCTCGCTGATCCCGCTGACCGAGCGCCTGAAGTTCCTGGTGGCCCTGCGCCCGGGGATCATTTCGCCGACCGTGGCCGCGCGTCAGGCCGCCACCCTCGATCGCCTGTCCAACGGCCGTGCGCTGTTCAACCTGGTGACCGGCGGTGATCCGGACGAGCTGGCCGGCGATGGCCTGCACCTGAACCACCAGGAACGCTACGAGGCGTCGGTGGAATTCACCCGCATCTGGCGCAAGGTGCTCGAAGGCGAAACGGTCGACTACGACGGCAAGCACATCCAGGTGAAAGGCGCCAAGCTGCTCTACCCGCCGATCCAGCAGCCGCGTCCGCCGCTGTACTTCGGTGGCTCCTCCGAGGCCGCCCAGGACCTGGCCGCCGAGCAGGTCGAGCTGTACCTGACCTGGGGCGAGCCGCCGGCGGCCGTTGCTGAGAAGATCGCCCAGGTGCGCGAGAAGGCTGCGGCCCAAGGCCGTGAAGTGCGCTTCGGCATCCGCCTGCACGTGATCGTGCGGGAAACCAATGAAGAAGCCTGGGCCGCCGCCGACAAGCTGATCTCGCACCTGGACGACGACACCATCGCCCGCGCCCAGGCATCGCTGGCGCGCTTCGACTCAGTCGGCCAGCAGCGCATGGCCGCCCTGCATGGCGGCAAACGCGACAAGCTGGAAGTGGCGCCGAACCTGTGGGCCGGTGTCGGCCTGGTGCGTGGCGGCGCCGGCACCGCGCTGGTGGGTGATGGCCCGACCGTCGCGGCGCGGGTCAAGGAATATGCCGATCTTGGCATCGACACGTTCATTTTCTCTGGTTATCCACACCTGGAGGAGTCGTACCGCGTCGCCGAGCTGCTGTTCCCGCACCTGGACGTGCAGCGCCCGGAGCAGCCGAAGACCGGTGGCTACGTGAGCCCGTTCGGTGAAATGGTCGCCAACGACATCCTGCCCAAGTCCGTGTCGCAGAGCTGAGGACCGGGGCCATGAGTCGTGCATCCCCCACCACCTGGTCCAAGCGCCTGGCGCCCTGGGCCCTGCCGATCCTGCTGCTGGCGGTATGGCAGCTGGCGGTCAGCGCGGGCTGGCTGTCGACCCGCATCCTGCCGGCGCCGAGCGCGGTGGTCAGTGCCGGTGTCGAGCTGGTGCGCAGCGGCCAGCTCTGGACCCACCTGGCCATCAGCGGCTGGCGTGCCGGCCTGGGCTTCGTGATCGGCGGTAGCCTCGGCCTGTTGCTGGGCTTCATCACCGGCCTGTCGAACTGGGGCGAGCGCCTGCTCGACAGCTCGGTGCAGATGATCCGCAACGTGCCGCACCTGGCGCTGATCCCGCTGGTGATCCTGTGGTTCGGCATCGACGAGTCGGCAAAGATATTCCTGGTGGCGCTGGGGACGCTGTTCCCCATCTACCTGAACACCTACCACGGGATCCGCAACGTCGATCCGGCACTGGTGGAGATGGCGCGCAGCTACGGGCTATCGGGCTTCGCATTGTTTCGCCAGGTGATCCTGCCGGGGGCGCTGCCCTCGATCCTGGTCGGCGTGCGCTTCGCCCTGGGCTTCATGTGGCTGACGCTGATCGTCGCCGAGACCATCTCGGCCAACGCCGGCATCGGCTACCTGGCGATGAACGCCCGCGAGTTCCTGCAGACCGATGTGGTGGTGCTGGCCATCGTCCTGTACGCGGTGCTCGGCAAGCTGGCCGACCTGGCCGCCCGGGGCCTGGAGCGGGTGTGGCTGCGCTGGCACCCGGCGTACCAGGTGGCGAAGAAGGAGGGCGCATGATGACCGTGCTCAAGGAACAGCCGCCACGCCTGCTGCGTGGCATCCCCCTGGCGGCCCGGGACCTGCGTCGCACCTTTGGCCAGCGTGAAGTGCTGCGTGGCATCGACCTGCACATTCCGGCCGGCCAGTTTGTCGCCATCGTCGGTCGCAGTGGCTGCGGCAAGAGCACCTTGCTGCGCCTGCTGGCCGGGCTCGACCAACCCAGCGCCGGC
Organism: Pseudomonas peradeniyensis; assembly: GCF_014268935.2. Classification (GTDB taxonomy): domain Bacteria; phylum Pseudomonadota; class Gammaproteobacteria; order Pseudomonadales; family Pseudomonadaceae; genus Aquipseudomonas; species Aquipseudomonas peradeniyensis. The sequence goes on from NZ_JABWRJ020000001.1 coordinate 95,096, forward strand.
CAACTGCTGGCGGGGGCCGCACCGCTGGCCGAGGCCCGCGAGGATACCCGCCTGATGTTCCAGGACGCGCGTCTGCTGCCCTGGAAGAAGGTGATCGACAACGTGGGCCTGGGCTTGTCCGGCAACTGGCGGCCCCGCGCCCTGGAGGCATTGGAGGCGGTCGGCCTGGTCGATCGCGCCAACGACTGGCCGGCGGCGTTGTCCGGCGGCCAGAAGCAGCGGGTGGCCCTGGCCCGGGCGCTGATTCACCAGCCGCGCCTGCTGCTGCTGGATGAGCCACTGGGCGCGCTGGATGCCCTGACCCGTATCGAAATGCAGCAATTGATCGAGCGCCTGTGGCGCCAGCACGGTTTCACCGTGCTGCTGGTCACCCACGACGTCAGCGAAGCCGTCGCCGTGGCCGACCGGGTGATCCTGATCGAAGACGGCGCCGTCGGCCTGGACCTGGTCGTTGATCTGCCCCGGCCACGGGTGCGGGGTTCGCACCGCCTGGCGGCGCTGGAAAGCGAAGTGCTCAACCGTGTTCTGTCCGTCCCGGGCACGCCGCCCGATCCGGAACCTGTAGCCCCATTGCCCACGCAGTTGCGTTGGGCTCACTGAATCCTCGAAGCCGCAAAAGGAATGACGCCATGACCATCAAAGCCATCAACGTTCGCAACCAGTTCAAAGGCACCGTGAAGGAAATCCTCGAAGGCCCGGTACTGTCGGAAATCGACGTGCAGACCGCCTCCGGTATCGTCACTTCGGTGATCACCACCCGCTCCGTGAAGGAACTGGAGCTGCAGGTGGGCAGTGAAGTGATCGCCTTCGTGAAATCGACCGAGGTGTCCATCGCCAAGCTCTGATTTCCGGTGTCTTGCGAAGCGTGGGAGCGGGCTTGCCCCGCGATGGCGTCAGTCGACACATCTACGTGGCCTGACTTGACGCTATCGCGGGGCAAGCCCGCTCCCACGCGGGATCAGCGCTTGGCCAGAAACGGCGGCAGATACAGCCCCAGATACGCCTCGAACACCCGCATCCCCTCTTCCGCCATGCGTGGCGTGATCGCTTCATGCAACTGCATCGAGCGGGCATACACCCGGTCGCTCAGCTCCATCGCCAACGCGAACACATCCATGTCCCGAGGCATCGCCGGCAGCTGGAAATGCCGGTCGAACAGCCGGTGCATCAGCTCGCCCAGCTCCAGGTCGTGCTGACGGTCGGCCTGCACCACCTCACTCAACCCATGCTGGGCCAGGATCAACTGCCGCGCCGCGGCATCTTCGTTGTAGATGTCGAGCATGCGCTGCTCGATCAGCCGCGACAGTTGCGGCCAGGTACTGAATGCGCTGCTGTCGATAGGCGCGTTCAGGGCCTCGCGAAATGCCCGGTGCACATCGGCGGTCAACGCCTCGAGCAAGGCCGGCACGCTGGCGAAGAAGTGATACACCGACGACGGCGGAATCTGCGCCCGTTCGGCCACGCTATAGATCGACAGCGCCGCCACCCCTTGCCCGGCCAGCAGCTCGCGGGCCGCGGCCAGGATCGCTTCGATCCTGGCCTGGCTGCTGGCGCGTGGCTTGCGCGGGGAGGTGGGGCGGGTCATCAGTTGCTGATCGCCAGGATGCTGGCCTGGTAGGCGCCGACGAACAGGTCGAAGTCGCCCACCTCCTGCTGCTCCAGGCGCGACTGCTCGGCCAGGGACTCGCGGGCGAGGGTCTCGAAGGCCTGCTGGCGCTCGGTGGGCAGCGGCTGCTCGCGGAAGCTCTCGGCGTGCAGGCGGCTCTGGCGCAGGGAGAACTGGACGAAGCTCTCGTCGTGCTCGGTCATGCGCGCCAGCACCTGGGCCGATGGCGTCAGCTCGGGGTCGTCGACCTTGGCCTGCTGCGCTTCCAGGGCCTTGGCGTGTTCGTTGCCGCCCTGGGCGCGGTCGAGCAGCCCGGCCAGCTGGCCGATGCGTTCGATCAGTTCGCTTGCCCATGCCTTCAGCGCGACCGGCTGGCCGTCACGGCGCAGCTCCAGGCCCGGGCGCCGGCCCTCCTTGACCACGGTGAGGAAGTTGTCGGTGCACTGGCCGCACTCGCCGTTGTCCAGCTGCGGGCTTTCTTCCAGGGCGCAGAACAGCAGGAAGGCGTCGAGGAAGCGCGCTTCGGTCAGGTCGATACCCACCGGCAGGAACGGGTTGATGTCCAGGCAGCGCACTTCCACGTACTGCACGCCACGGGAGGTCAGGGCCTGGATCGGCCGCTCGCCGGTGTAGGTGACGCGCTTGGGGCGGATGTTCGAGTAGTACTCGTTCTCGATCTGCAGGATGTTGGTGTTCAACTGCACCCACTCGCCATCCTTGTGCGTGCCGACCTCGACATAGGGCGGGTAGGGCGTGCCGACGGCCTTGCGCAGGCTGTCGGTGTAGCTGGCCAGGTTGTTGTAGCAGGGCGTCAGGCCCGCCTGGGCGTTGCTCTGGTAGCCCAGGTCGCTCATGCGCAGGCTGGTGGCGTAGGGCAGGTAGAGGGTCTGGGCATCCAGCTCTTCGAGCTGGTGCGGGCGGCCGCGCAGGAAGCCTTTGTCCAGGGCCGGGGAGGCGCCGAACAGGTACATCAGCAGCCAGCTGTAGCGGCGGAAGTTGCGGATCAGCGCGATATAGGCCGAGGACTGGTAGTCGCGGTCGTCCTGCTCGCCGCCTTCGGCGTCGCGCAGCAATGGCCACAGCGCCTCGGGCAGGGAGAAGTTGTAGTGGATGCCGGCGATGCACTGCATGGTGCGGCCGTAGCGCAGGGCCAGGCCCTTGCGATAGACGTGCTTGAGCTTGCCGATGTTCGAGCTGCCGTATTCGGCGATCGGGATGTCTTCCTCGGCCGGCAGCGCGCAGGGCATCGATGGGCTCCACAGGTATTCGTCGCCCAGCTTGGTGTAGACGAAACGGTGGATCTGGTCGAGGCTTTCGAGCACCTTGGCCGGGTCGGCCAGGGCCGGGGTGATGAACTCCAGCAGCGACTCGGAATAGTCGGTGGTGATCTGCTCGTTGGTCAGCGCCGAACCCAGGGCCTCGGGGTGCGGGGTCTGGGCCAGGCGACCGTCATCGGTCACGCGCAGGCATTCGCGCTCAATGCCGTGCAGGCACTGCTTGAGCAGGTCGATATTGTCGCCGAGCAGGCTCAGGCGGCGGTTGAGGAGGTCGCTCAAGATGGATTCCTTCACGCGTCAGTCGCCCCAATATGGGGGTAGGGATGACGGTCTACAAGGGTAGTTGGGAAAGGAACTGGCGTTGTCGCCTGGTTTACGCGGTTCCGGCTCGGTTCAGCGTTGGTTTTGGGCCGCTTCGCGCCCCATCGCCGGCAAGCCGGCTCCCACAGAGCATGCATCCCCCTGTGGGAGCCGGCTTGCCGGCGATGGGGCGCGAAGCGGCCCTGAGTGCTGTCGAAAATACCGCAGATGTGGCTCCGTCAGCTAGAGAACCGCGAAGGTTCCCTGGGCCTTGGCCACCAGCTTGTCGTCCTGAAGCACGTCGGCGTCGACCACCAGCGTGCGCCGCCCGGCGTGCAGCACCCGGGCGGTGCACAGCACCTCGCCCTCGCTGACGGCGCGCATGTAGTTGATCTTGCACTCGATGGTCACGCTCTGCTGGTCGAAGCCATGGCTGGCCGAGCAGGCCAGGCCCATGGCGATGTCCACCAGGCTGAAGATCGCTCCGCCGTGCAGCTTCTGGCCGCGGTTGCGCAGGTGCGGTTCGAGCGCCAGGGCCACCTCTGCAACACCCGTGTCCAGGCGTTGCAGGCGGCAGCCCAGGAGCTGGCTGAAGGCGCTCTCGACGTACGCTTTCGGTACGTCCATCACTTCTTCTTCAGCTGCTTGGCGTTGGCGAACAGCGACGCCATGGCGTTGTTGGCCGGCGCGGCGGTGCTGGTCTCGCGCTGGCGCGGCGCCTGCTGCTGGCGGTTGCCGCCGTTGCCACGGTTGCCACCGCGGTTGCCCTCGACCTTCTCGCCCGGGGTGTCGCTCATGCGCATGGACAGGCCGACGCGCTTGCGCGGGATGTCCACTTCCATGACCTTGACCTTGACCACGTCGCCGGCCTTGACCGCTTCACGCGGGTCCTTGACGAACTTCTCCGACAACGCCGAGATGTGCACCAGGCCGTCCTGGTGCACGCCGATGTCGACGAAGGCACCGAAGTTGGTGACGTTGGTCACCACGCCTTCGAGGATCATGCCCGGCTCCAGGTCCTTGAGGTCCTCGACGCCGTCCTGGAAGGTGGCGGTCTTGAACTCCGGACGCGGGTCGCGGCCAGGCTTGTCCAGCTCCTGGAGGATGTCGGTGACGGTCGGCAGGCCGAAGCTTTCGTCGGTGAACTTCTTCGGATCCAGGCGCTTGAGGAAACCGCTGTCGCCGATCAGCGAGCGAATGTCGCGGTCGGTGTCGGCGGCGATGCGCTGCACCAGCGGGTAGGCTTCCGGGTGCACCGCCGAGGCGTCCAGCGGGTTGTCGCCGTTCATCACGCGCAGGAAGCCGGCGGCCTGTTCGAAGGTCTTCTCGCCCAGGCGGCTGACTTTCTTCAGCGCGGCGCGGGTGGCGAACGGGCCGTTGGCGTCGCGGTGGGCGACGATGTTCTGCGCCAGGGTGGCGTTGAGGCCGGAGATGCGCGTCAGCAGCGCCACGGAAGCGGTGTTGACGTCCACGCCCACGGCGTTCACGCAGTCCTCGACCACGGCGTCCAGGCCGCGGGCCAGCTTCACCTGCGACACGTCGTGCTGGTACTGGCCGACGCCGATGGACTTCGGATCGATCTTGACCAGTTCGGCCAGTGGGTCCTGCAGGCGGCGGGCGATGGACACCGCGCCACGGATCGACACGTCCAGGTCCGGGAATTCGCGAGCGGCCAACTCGGAAGCCGAGTACACCGAGGCACCGGCCTCGGAGACCATGATCTTGGTGATCTTCAGGGCCGGGTATTTCTTGACCAGCTCGGCCACCAGCTTGTCGCTTTCGCGGCTGGCGGTGCCGTTACCGATGGCGATCAGCTCGACCGAGTGCTTGGCGCACAGCGCGGCCATGATGGAAATGGTGCGGTCCCAGTCGTTCTTCGGCGCGTGCGGGTAGACCGTGGTGTGGTCCAGCAGCTTGCCGGTGGCGTCGACCACGGCGATCTTGCAGCCGGTGCGCAGGCCCGGGTCGAAGCCGAGCGTTGCGCGCGGACCTGCCGGGGCGGCCAGCAGCAGGTCGTGCAGGTTGTGGGCGAAGACGTTGATCGCCTCGCCTTCGGCATTGTCGCGCAGCTCGCCGAACAGGTCGGTTTCCAGGTGGGTGTACAGCTTGACCTTCCAGGTCCAGCGCACCACTTCGCCCAGCCATTTGTCGGCCGGGCGGCTGCGGTTCTCGATGCCGACATGGTTGCCGATCATCAGTTCGCACGGGTGCAGGGTGCCCGGCAGCTCCTCGCCGACTTTCAGCGAGGCGCTCAGCACGCCTTCGTTGCGCCCGCGGAAGATCGCCAGGGCTCGGTGCGACGGCGCGCTGCGCAGCAGTTCGTCGTGGGCGAAGTAGTCGCGGAACTTGGCGCCTTCCTCTTCCTTGCCGGCGACCACGCGGGCGGTCAGCACCGCTTCCTGCTTGAGGAAACCGCGCAGCTTGTCGAGCAGGGCGGCGTCTTCGGCGAAGCGCTCCATGAGGATGTACTTGGCGCCTTCCAGGGCGGCCTTGACGTCGGCCACGCCTTTTTCGGCGTCGACGAAACGTGCCGCTTCGCTTTCCGGGTTCAGCTGCGGGTCGTTGAACAGGCCGTCGGCCAGCTCGCCCAGGCCCGCTTCCAGGGCGATCTGGCCCTTGGTGCGGCGCTTCTGCTTGTACGGCAGGTACAGGTCTTCGAGGCGGGTCTTGGTGTCGGCCAGCTTGATCTCGCGGGCCAGCTCCGGGGTCAGCTTGCCCTGCTCCTCGATGCTGGCCAGGATGCTGGCGCGGCGCTCGTCGAGCTCGCGCAGGTAGCGCAGGCGCTCTTCCAGGTGGCGCAGTTGGGTGTCATCCAGGCTGCCGGTCACTTCCTTGCGGTAACGGGCGATGAAGGGCACGGTCGATCCTTCGTCCAACAGGCCCACGGCCGCTTCGACCTGCTGTGGGCGCACGCCCAGTTCCTCGGCGATACGGCTGTTGATGCTGTCCATGAAAACCACCTGACAAATAGTGAATGCAAGGCCGCGGGTGGGCATTCATGCCCGGCGGCGCTGGGTGAAAGCCGCGCATTATACCCATCGTGCCGGGCTTGCGGTGATGGCGCGGCGCCAGCCGACGACGGGGCGACAGTGGCATGCCGGGAAAAATCTGCTAACAATGCACACGGCACGCGCTGCAGTGGCTACGCCATAATGCGCGGCGATATCAGAGGAGTTATTCATGACCAGCACCGCAAACGCCGCAGAAGGCGACAAGATTCTCATCGTCGACGACGACCCGGGCCTGAGCAGCCTGCTGGACCGTTTCTTCACCAGCAAGGGCTTCCGTGTCCGCACCGTGCCCAACGTCGAACAGATGGACCGCCTGCTGGCCCGTGAAGTGTTCAACCTGGTGGTCCTCGACCTGATGCTGCCGGGCGAGGACGGTCTGTCCGCGTGCAAGCGCCTGCGCGCGTCGAACAACCAGATCCCGATCATCATGCTTACCGCCAAGGGCGACGAGCTCAGCCGCATCAAGGGCCTGGAGCTGGGCGCCGACGACTACCTGGCCAAGCCGTTCAACCCAGACGAGCTGGTGGCCCGGGTCAAGGCCGTGCTGCGTCGCCAGTCCCCGAGCGTGCCGGGCGCGCCGGGCAGCGAGGAAGAGACTGTCACCTTCGGCGACTACGAACTGTCGCTGGCCACCCGCGAACTCAAGCGCGGCGAGGAGACGCACATGCTCACCACCGGTGAGTTCGCCGTGCTCAAGGCCCTGGTGATGCACGCCCGCGAGCCGCTGACCCGCGACAAGCTGATGAACCTGGCCCGTGGCCGCGAGTGGGACGCCCTGGAGCGCTCCATCGACGTGCAGATCTCACGCCTGCGCCGGATGATCGAGCCCGACCCGTCCAAGCCGCGCTACATCCAGACCGTATGGGGTGTGGGCTACGTCTTCGTGCCGGACGGAAACGCCGGCAAATGAGCCTGTCGGCTCGTCAGGGTGCAGCAGGGCGACCCACGCGGGTCGCCCTGTTTGCGTCTGTGGCGGCCGGCCTTTTCAGCACAGTAGTTGATCGATGAAAACGCCTCTCTGGTTCCCGCAAAGCTTCTTCGCCCGCACCCTCTGGCTGGTGCTGATCGTCGTGCTGTTCTCCAAGGCACTGACGCTCGTGTACCTGCTGATGAACGAGGACGTGCTGGTCGACCGCCAGTACAGCCACGGCGTAGCCTTGACGTTGCGCGCCTACTGGGCCGCGGATGAAGAGAACCGTGACCAGATCGCCGAGGCGGCCGGCCTGATCCGCGTGACCGGCGCCGGCGTGCCGGAGGGCGAGCAGCACTGGCCCTACAGCGAGATCTACCAGCGCCAGATGCAGGCCGAGCTGGGCGATGACACCGAGGTGCGGCTGCGCATCCACGCGCCGCCCGCGCTGTGGGTGAACGCCCCGAGCCTGGGCCCGGGCTGGCTCAAGGTGCCGCTGTATCCGCACCCGCTGCGCGGGCAGAAGATCTGGAACGTGCTCGGTTGGTTCCTGGCCATCGGCCTGTTGTCCACGGCATCGGCGTGGATCTTCGTGCGCCAGCTCAACCAGCCGCTCAAGCGCCTGGTGTTCGCCGCCCGCCAGCTGGGCCAGGGGCGCAGCGTGCGCCTGCCAATCAGCGACACCCCGAGCGAGATGACCGAGGTGTACCGCGCGTTCAACCAGATGGCCGAGGATGTCGAGCAGGCCGGGCGTGAGCGCGAGCTGATGCTGGCCGGGGTGTCCCATGACCTGCGCACGCCGCTGACCCGGCTGCGCCTGTCATTGTCGTTGATGGATAACGACAGCGACCTCAGCGAGGACATGGTCCGCGATATCGAGGACATGGACGCTATCCTCGACCAGTTCCTGGCGTTCATTCGGGACGGGCGCGACGAACCGGTGGAGGAGGTCGATCTCAACGACCTGATCTACGAAGTGGTGGCGCCCTACAACCAGCACAAGGAGCAGGTGCGCCTGTGCCTGGAGCCGATCCCGCCGTTCCCGCTGCGCCGGGTGTCGCTCAAGCGCATGCTGGGCAACCTGATCGGCAACGCCCTGCATCACGCTGGCAAGGGCGTCGAAGTGGCGGCCTATGTGTCGGGCGACCAGAGCGCGCCGTATGTGGTGCTCAGCGTGCTGGACCGTGGCGCGGGCATCGACGAGTCGGAGTTGGAGACCATCTTCAACCCGTTCATCCGTGGCGACCGGGCACGGGGTGGCAAGGGCACCGGGCTGGGGCTGGCGATCGTCAAGCGCATCGCCGCGCAGCATGGCGGCAATGTGGAGTTGCGCAACCGCTCGGGTGGCGGGATCGAGGCGCGGGTGAGGTTGCCGCTGGGGTTGTTGCTGCCGCGTAATGCTGTCTGATCGTTGTTGTTTGTACGGGCCTCTTCGCGGCTAAAGCCGCTCCCACAGGTTTTTGCATGTTCTCTGTGGGAGCGGCTTTAGCCGCGAAGAGGCCCGTAAAGGCGTCATCAGCCCTTGCCCTTGGTCCGCGTCTGGTTCGGCCCGCTGTTCTTCTCCAGGTGCTCGATGATCATCCCGGCCACGTCCTTGCCGGTGGTCACCTCGATACCCTCAAGCCCCGGCGATGAATTCACCTCCATCACCAGCGGCCCGTGATTGGAACGCAGGATATCCACCCCCGCCACGCTCAGGCCCATGACCTTTGCCGCGCGAATCGCGGTCATGCGCTCCTCGGGGGTGATCTTGATCAGGCTGGCCACGCCACCGCGGTGCAGGTTGGAACGAAACTCGCCCGGCTTGGCCTGGCGCTTCATCGAGGCGATCACCTTGTCGCCCACCACGAAGCAGCGAATGTCGGCGCCCCCGGCCTCCTTGATGTATTCCTGGACCATGATGTTCTGCTTCAGCCCCATGAAAGCCTCGATCACCGATTCGGCGGCCTTGGTGGTCTCGCACAGCACCACGCCGATGCCCTGGGTGCCTTCGAGCACCTTGATCACCAGCGGCGCGCCGTTGACCATCTGGATCAGGTCGGGGATATCGTCCGGCGAGTGGGCGAAACCGGTGATCGGCAGGCCGATACCGCGCCGAGACAGCAGCTGCAGCGAGCGCAGCTTGTCCCGTGAGCGGGCAATGGCCACCGATTCGTTGAGCGGGTACACGCCCATCATCTCGAACTGGCGCAGCACCGCGCAGCCATAGAAGGTGACCGATGCGCCGATGCGCGGGATCACCGCATCGAACCCCTCCAGCGGCTTGCCGCGGTAATGGATCTGCGGCTTGTGGCTGGCGATGTTCATATAGGCCCGGAGCGTGTCGATCACCACCACTTCGTGGCCCCGCTGGGTACCGGCCTCGACCAGGCGGCGGGTGGAATACAGACGCGGATTGCGCGACAGCACAGCGATCTTCATGCAGCACCTGTGACAGGGGAAAGGGTGGCCGGGAAGGCCGGTTTGTCCTGGACGTACTTAAGGCCTGGGTTGACCACCAGCTGGCCATGGATGAGCGCCTTCGAGCCGAGCAGCAGCCGATAGCGCATGCTCTTGCGGCAGGCCAGGGTGAACTCGACCTCCCAGACCCGGTCGCCGAGCGCCAGGGCCGTACGGATCACGTAGCGGATCTGGGCCTGGCCGTTGGAGCTCTTGATGGTCTTCATGGTCACCAGTGGCGCCTCGCAACGCCGGTGGCGCAACTGCACCACCGAGCCCAGGTGCGCGGTGAAGCGCACCCATGGCTGGCCATCGCGCTCGAACGGTTCGACCTCGGTGGCGTGCAGGCTGGAGGTGCTGGCGCCGGTGTCGATCTTGGCGCGCAGGCCGGCGACACCCAGCTCGGGCAGGGCGACCCACTCGCGCAGGCCGATCACAGTCAGGTGGTCAAATGTCTTCACGAAGCGTGCCCTGGGGATATGGAGGTGAACTGTAATGACGGCACGGACTTTTTGCATCCGTCAGTCACGGTAGTACAGTTCCGTGAAAGACAGAATTCGAGGAAAGACCATGGCACAAAAGCCTGAAGACGACGACAAGGTACGCCTGGACAAATGGCTGTGGGCGGCGCGTTTCTACAAGACCCGCGCCCTGGCCAAGGCGGCGATCGAAAGCGGCAAGGTGCACTGCCGGGGCGAGCGCTGCAAGCCAGGCAAGGAGCCGCGGGTGGGCGACGAGTTCGTGCTGCGCACCGGTTTCGACGAGCGCACCGTGGTGGTCAGGGCATTGTCGGTGGTGCGCCGCGGCGCGCCCGAGGCGCAGGCGCTGTATGAGGAAACGGCCGAAAGCGTGAAGCGCCGCGAACAGGCGGCCGAGCTGCGCAAGGCGGGCGCGCTGGGCATGACCAGCGACGGGCGGCCGAACAAGAAGCAGCGGCGCCAGATCCATCAGTTGCAGGGCAGTTTCGAATGATCGGGGCTGTCGTTTAGCGCGTTGCAACCAACCCTTGCAACATTCGGTAACTCCTCGGCAGATGAGCAAGAAAATGGGATTCACTACCATTTACACCTCTCAATCCAGCGAGGAGTACCCCCGATGTTGCCCCGCAAGCCCCTACTGGCCGCCTTGGCCCTCACTCTGTTCGGCGGCACCGCCCAGGCGGCGGATGAAGTGGTGGTGTACTCCTCGCGCATCGACGAGCTGATCAAGCCGGTGTTCGACGCCTATACCGCCAAGACCGGCGTCAAGATCAAGTTCATCACCGACAAGGAAGCCCCGTTGATGCAGCGCATCAAGGCCGAGGGCGAGAACGGCGTGGCTGACCTGCTGCTCACCGTCGATGCCGGCAACCTCTGGCAGGCCGAGCAGATGGGCATCCTGCAGCCGATCAAGTCGGCGGTCATCGACCAGAACATCCCGTCGCAGTACCGCGCCTCGTCCCATGACTGGACCGGCCTGAGCCTGCGCGCGCGGACCATCGCCTACTCCACCGACCGGGTCAAGCCGGGGGAGCTCAGCACTTACGAGGCCCTGGCCGACAAGAACTGGGAGGGCCGCCTGTGCCTGCGCACGGCGAAGAAGGTCTACAACCAGTCGCTGACCGCCACGCTGATCGAGAACCACGGCGAGGCCGCGACCGAGAAGCTGATCAAGGGCTGGGTCAACAACCTGTCCACCGATGTGTTCTCCGACGACACCGCAGTAATCCAGGCCATCGCCGCCGGCCAGTGCGACGTGGGCATCGTCAACACCTACTACTACGGGCGCCTGCACAAGGAGAAGCCTGACCTGCCGGTGAAGCTGTTCTGGCCCAACCAGGCTGATCGCGGCGTGCACGTCAACCTGTCGGGCATCGGCCTGACCAAGCATGCACCGCATCCGGAAGCGGCGAAGAAACTGGTGGAGTGGATGACCGGCGAGGAGGCGCAGAAGCTGTTCGCCGACATCAACCAGGAGTTCCCGGCCAACCCGAAGGTCAAGCCTTCGGCGGAAGTCGCGGCCTGGGGCAGCTTCAAGGCCGACAGCATTCCGGTGGAAGTCGCCGGCAAGCGCCAGGCCGAAGCCATTCGCTTGATGGACCGGGCTGGCTGGAACTGAGCCTGTCGCCTTATCCTTGAGAACCAATCGCGGGGCAAGCCCTCTCCCACGAACCATGCGGACGTGGGAGCGGGCTTGCCCCGCGATGCTATCGCCCAGCCATCGAGATCTTCGATTTGCCCCACACCCCCCAACGCCGCTGGTACCTACCGGTCTCCCTGATCGCCGCCCTGGTCCTGCTTCCACTGAGCGTCCTGCTGCTGTCCTGGCAATCGGTCGACATGCAGATCTGGTCTCACCTGCTCGACACCCAGATGGGCCGCCTGCTGGGTAACACCCTCACGCTGGTGGTCGGCGTTGGCGCCGGTGTGACCGTGCTGGGGGTGAGCCTGGCCTGGCTCACCAGCCTCTGCGAGTTCCCCGGCCGGCGCTGGCTGGACTGGGCGCTGATGCTACCGTTCGCGATTCCGGCCTATGTCCTGGCGTTCGTCTTCGTCGGCCTGCTCGACTTCGCAGGCCCGGTGCAGACGGCCCTGCGCGAGGTGTTCGGGCCCATGCGCCTGCCACGGGTACGTTCCACCGGCGGGGTGATCACAGTATTGGTGCTGGTGTTCTATCCCTACGTCTACCTGCTGGCGCGTACCGCGTTCCTGGCCCAGGGCAAGGGCCTGATGGAGGCGGCGCGGGTGCTCGGGCTGTCGCCGCTGCAGGCGTTCTGGCGGGTGGCCTTGCCCATGGCGCGCCCGGCCATCGGCGCCGGCATCGCCCTGGCGCTGATGGAGACCCTGGCCGATTTCGGCGCGGTGGCGGTGTTCAACTTCGACACCTTCACCACGGCCATCTACAAGACCTGGTACGGCTTCTTCAGTCTGTCCAGCGCGGCGCAGCTGGCCAGCCTGCTGCTGCTGGCGGTGATGCTGGTGCTGTATGGCGAGCGCCGTGCCCGGGGCGCCAGCCGCAGTGGCAACGAGCGACCACGGGGTCAGGCGCTGTATCACTTGCGGGGTATCAAGGCCTTGGCCGCCAGCGGCTGGTGCCTGGTGGTGTTTGCCTGCGCCTTCGTCATCCCGATGCTGCAGCTGCTGGCGTGGTTCTGGCAGCGCGGCCGGCACGACCTGGACGAGCGCTACCTCGGCCTGGTCATGCACACCCTGTACCTCGGCGCCATGGCGGCGCTGATCACGGTCAGCGTGGCCATGCTGATGGCCTTCGCCCGGCGCCAGGCGCCGACCACGGCCATCCGCGCGGGGGTCGGCCTGGCCAACCTCGGCTATGCCTTGCCGGGCTCGGTGTTGGCGGTGTCGATCATGCTGGCGTTCAGCTACCTGGACAACCAGCTGGTGATACCGCTGTCGCAGTGGTTGGGCGGGGCGGGCAAGCCATTGTTGCTGGGCAGCCTGTCGGCCCTGCTGCTGGCCTACCTGGTGCGGTTCATCGCCGTGGCCTATGGCCCGCTGGAAAGCAGCCTGGAGCGGATCCGCCCGTCGTTGCCGGAGGCTTCACGCAGCCTCGGGGTCGCCGGGCCGGGATTGTTTTTCAAGGTGTATCTGCCGCTGCTGGTGCCCGGTGCGCTCAGCGCCGCCCTGTTGGTGTTCGTCGACGTGTTGAAGGAGATGCCGGCGACACTGCTGATGCGCCCATTCGGCTGGGACACCCTGGCCGTGCGGGTGTTCGAGATGACCAGCGAGGGCGAATGGGCACGGGCCTCGCTGCCGGCCCTGACCCTGGTGCTGGTCGGCCTGCTGCCGGTGATCGGCCTGATCCGTCGCTCGGCCCATCGTCCGGGCCACCCGCGCTGAGGGTGCCACGCAGCTTCCTTGCGGCTACAATGCGCGGCATTCGCAGCGACGGGTCCTACAAAAACAGGTGATGATTGAACATCGCCGACCGCCGCCGCCTCGCCACGCCCGGAAGGAGAAACCCATGGGACAGCGTACGCCTCTGTATGACCTGCACCTGGCGCTCGGCGCCAAGACGGTCGATTTCGGCGGATGGGACATGCCCCTGCATTACGGCTCGCAAGTCGAGGAGCACCACCAGGTGCGCAGTGACTGCGGGGTCTTCGATGTCTCCCACATGACCGTCATCGATATCGACGGTTGCGCCGCCACGCCCTGGCTGCAACACCTGCTGGCCAATGACGTGACGCGTCTGGAAAACCCCGGCAAGGCCCTCTACAGCCCCCTGCTCAACGCCGATGGCGGAGTGATCGACGACCTGATCGCCTACCGCACCGAGGACGGCTACCGCCTGGTGGCCAACGCCGCCACCCGCGACAAGGTACTGGCCTGGCTGCAGGCGCGCAGCGAAGGTTTCAAGGTCAGCTTCAAGGTACGCCCCGAACTGGCCATCCTCGCCATCCAGGGCCCTCACGCCCGGGAAAAGGTCGCTGCCCTGCTCAGCGCCTCGCGTGCCGCGCTGATCCGCGAACTGCGCCCCTTCGAAGGCCTCGCCGACGGTGACTGGTTCATCGCCCGCACCGGTTACACCGGCGAGGACGGCCTGGAGATCATCCTTCCCGGCGAGCAGGCCCCGGCATTCTTCAACGACCTGGTCGGCGCCGGCATCGCCCCGAGCGGCCTGGGCGCGCGCGACACCCTGCGCCTGGAGGCCGGCATGAACCTTTACGGCCAGGACATCGACGAAGCCCACACCCCGCTGACCTCCAACCTGGGCTGGAGCGTCGCCTGGGAGCCGGCGGGCCGCGAGTTCATCGGCCGTGCCGGCCTTCTGGCGGAAATCGAGCAGGGCGTGAAGGAAAAACTGGTCGGCCTGGTGCTCGAGGAGCGTGGTGTTCTGCGTGCCCACCAGGTGGTCCGTGTATCCGGGATTGGCGAAGGAGAGATCACCAGTGGTAGTTTCTCGCCTACGCTGAGCAAATCCATTGCCCTGGCCCGCGTGCCCATGGCCACCGGCGACCGCGCCGAAGTGGAGATCCGCGGCAAGTGGTACCCGGTGCGGGTGGTCAAGCCGACCTTCGTGCGCCATGGCAAGATCCTGATCTGATTATCCAAATGGCGGGCCGACCGCTGACCCTAACGAGGAATACAAGACAATGAGCCAAATCCCCGCCGACCTGCGTTATGCCGAAAGCCATGAATGGGCCCGCCTGGAAGCCGATGGCACCGTGACCGTGGGCATCAGCGACCACGCCCAGGCCGCCCTGGGTGACGTGGTGTTCGTCGAGCTGGCCGAAGTCGGCAAGGTGTTCGCCGCCGGCGACGCCGCTGGCGTGGTCGAGTCGGTCAAGGCCGCCTCGGACATCTACGCGCCAGTGGGCGGCGAGGTGATCGCGGTCAACGAAGAACTGGCCGACAGCCCGGAACTGCTCAACGAATCGCCGTACGATTCGTGGATCTTCAAGCTCAAGCCGAGCGACAAGTCCGAGCTGGACAAGCTGCTGGATGCCGCTGGTTACGCAGCCCTGATCGGCGAGTGACAGGACCGGCCTCATCGCGGGGCAAGCCCGCTCCCACGCATGGTACACATCGTAGGAGCGGGCTTGCCCCGCGATGAGGCCTGTACGGCCAATGCAATAATCCCCGCACATTCGGCAATCCTTCCTAGACTTGTAAGTCTCCCATGAGAACTGGTCCAGGAAGAGATCGTCGCCATGTCCCAGTCGCCATCCCTGCATCAACTGCAAGAGCCCAACCCCTTCCTGCGTCGCCACCTGGGGCCCGATGCCCAGGAGCAGCAGGCCATGCTCGACGTCCTCGGCGTCGCCAGCCGCAGCGAACTGATCGAGCAGACGGTACCGCCGGGGATCCGCTTCAACCGCCCGCTGGACCTGCCGCCGGCCCTCGATGAGCAGGCCGCGCTGGCCAGGCTGGCGGGCCATGCCGCGCAGAACCAGCTGTGGACCAGCCTGATCGGCATGGGCTACCACGCGACCATCACCCCTACTGTCATCCTGCGCAACGTGCTGGAGAATCCCGGCTGGTACACCGCCTACACGCCCTATCAGCCGGAGATCGCCCAGGGGCGGCTGGAGGCGCTGCTGAACTACCAGCAGATGGTCATCGACCTCACCGGCCTGGCGCTGGCCAATGCCTCCTTGCTCGACGAGGCCACTGCCGCCGCCGAGGCCATGGCCATGGCCAAGCGCGTGGCGCGCAGCAAGAGCAACGCCTTCTTCGCCGACGAACACTGCCACCCGCAGACCCTGTCGGTGCTCAAGACCCGTGCCGAGGGCTTCGGTTTCGAGCTGATCATCGATTCTGTGGATAACCTGGCCAAGCACAAGGTGTTCGGGGCGTTGCTGCAGTACCCGGACACCCACGGCGAGGTGCGCGACCTGCGCCCGCTGATCGACCAGCTGCACGCCCAGCAGGCCCTGGCCTGCGTCGCCGCCGACATCCTCAGCCTGGTGGTGCTGACGCCGCCGGGCGAGCTGGGGGCCGACGTGGTGCTCGGCTCGACCCAGCGTTTTGGCGTGCCGATGGGCTACGGCGGGCCGCACGCGGCCTATTTCGCCTGCCGCGACGACTACAAGCGGGCCATGCCCGGGCGCATCATCGGCGTGTCCCGCGATGCCCGCGGCAATACCGCGCTGCGCATGGCCCTGCAGACCCGCGAGCAACACATTCGCCGGGAGAAGGCCAACTCCAATATCTGCACGGCCCAGGTGCTGCTGGCCAACAT
Source organism: Pseudomonas peradeniyensis (assembly GCF_014268935.2). Taxonomy (GTDB): domain Bacteria; phylum Pseudomonadota; class Gammaproteobacteria; order Pseudomonadales; family Pseudomonadaceae; genus Aquipseudomonas; species Aquipseudomonas peradeniyensis. Next base: position 111,320 of record NZ_JABWRJ020000001.1, read on the forward strand.
CGCCGGCTTTTACGCCGTCTACCACGGCCCTGAAGGCCTGCAGCGCATCGCCCAGCGGGTGCACCGGCTGACCTTCATCCTCGCCGCCGGCCTCGAAGCCAAGGGCATCAAGCGCCTCAACCAGCACTTCTTCGACACCCTGACCCTGGACGTCGGCGGCACCCAGGCGGCAATCATCGAGAGCGCCGAGGCCGCGCGCATCAACCTGCGCATCCTCGGGCGCGGGCACCTGGGGGTGAGCCTGGACGAAACCTGTAACGAAGCCACGGTGCTCAAGCTGCTGGATATCTTCCTCGGCGTCGACCACGGCCTGGACATCGCCACGCTCGACCAGCAGGCGCTGCCCGAAGGCATCCCCGGCGCGCTGGTGCGGCGTACGCCGATCCTCGGGCACGCGGTGTTCAACCTGCACCACAGCGAAACCGAGATGCTGCGCTACCTCAAGCAGCTGGAGAACAAGGACCTGGCGCTGAACCAGTCGATGATCCCGCTGGGCTCGTGCACCATGAAGCTCAATGCCAGCAGCGAGATGATCCCCATCACCTGGCCGGAGTTCGCCCAGCCGCATCCCTTCGCCCCGGCCGCCCAGGTGCAAGGCTACAAGGCGATGATCGACGAGCTGGAAAGCTGGTTGTGCGCGATCACCGGCTTCGACGCCATCTGCATGCAGCCCAACTCCGGTGCCCAGGGCGAATACGCCGGGCTCATGGCCATCACCCGTTACCACCGCAGCCGCCACCAGCCCGGGCGCACCTTGTGCCTGATTCCGTCCTCGGCCCATGGCACCAACCCGGCATCGGCGCAGATGGCCGGCATGGAGGTGGTGATCGTCGAGTGCGACGAAGACGGCAACGTCGATCTCGACGACCTCAAGGCCAAGGCCCACGCTGCCGGCGAGCGGCTGTCATGCCTGATGGTGACCTACCCCTCCACCCACGGTGTGTACGAGGAGGGGATCCGCGAGATCTGCGAGGTGGTGCACCAGCACGGCGGGCAGGTGTACATGGACGGCGCCAACCTCAATGCCCAGGTGGGGCTGGCGCGGCCGGCGGACATCGGCGCCGATGTCTCGCACATGAACCTGCACAAGACCTTCTGCATTCCCCATGGCGGTGGCGGCCCGGGCATGGGCCCGATCGGCATCCGCGCCCACCTCAAGCCGTTCGTCGCCAGCCACCCGGTGGTGCCGGTACCGGGGCTGGAACCGACCAACAGCGCGGTGAGCGCGGCGCCCTGGGGCAGTGCCAGCATCCTGCCGATCAGCTGGATGTACATCGCCATGATGGGGCCGCAACTGGCCGACGCCAGCGAGGTGGCGATCCTGTCCGCCAACTACCTGGCCAGCCAGCTGCGCGATGCCTTCCCGGTGCTCTACCGTGGGCGCAACCAGCGGGTCGCCCACGAGTGCATCTTCGACCTGCGGCCGCTCAAGGCGCTGACCGGCATCACCGAGGAGGATGTGGCCAAGCGCCTGATGGACTTCGGCTTCCATGCGCCGACCATGTCGTTCCCGGTGCCGGGCACGCTGATGGTCGAGCCCACCGAGAGCGAGTCGAAGGCCGAACTGGATCGTTTCGTCGAGGCGATGCTGGCGATCAGGGCGGAAATCGCCGAGGTGCAGGAGGGCAACTGGCCGGCCGAGGACAATCCGCTCAAGCACGCGCCGCACACCCTGGCCGACGTGTTGGCGCCGTGGGACCGGCCATACAGCATCGAGCAGGGCATCGCCCCCAGCGCTCACGCGCGCCAGCATAAATACTGGCCGGCGGTGAACCGGGTCGACAACGTGTATGGGGACAGGAATCTGTTCTGTGCGTGCGTGCCGGTGGAGGCGTATCGCTAGCGTCTGGCGTGGGAGGGGCAACTGTCTTGCATTGGGGCCGCTGTGCGTATCGCCGGCAAGCCGGCTCCCACAAGGGCCGCGTATGGCTTGAGGCGACGCGGTCGGGGTGGGAGCCGGCTTGCCGGCGATGGGCTGCAAAGCAGCCCCTGGACTTACTCGGCCACGGCGTTCTTGGCCAGGATTGCGTTGGCCAGTTCCATGTCGCTGGCCTGGACGCCCGGGTTGTCCGCGCGCACCTGGCGGATCGCGGCTTCCAGGAACGGACCGCGGATGGCGCCTTCACTGGCGACGAAGCTGCCGGCGTCGTCCTGGGCGGCGACGATCAGCTTGTGGTCCTTGAAGGTCAGGTAGGTCGAGGCAGTGGTGGCACCGGAGGAGATGACGTTGCGCCAGAACGTGTCGGCCATGGCGGAGCCAAGGGGCAGCGAGCAGAGGACGGTGGCTGCGATGGCTGTTTTGAAACGCATGATGAATCACCTCGGTCGATGAGGGCTGTCGGAATGCCGGTTTGATCCGGTTTACCACTGCCAAGTTCCCGACCACACAGGGGATTTCTTACTTATCCACAGACCCGCAGCACCTCCTCCAAGGAGGTCAGCCGTTGCTCGGCCAGCCGGCGCCCGCAGCGGCGCAGGTCGTGCAGGCCATCGGCGGCCGCCTGCTGGCGCAGCGCCTCCAGGTCGGCGCCCGGGGTGATGCGCTGGCGCAGCGCGCTGCCGACCCGGAGCAGCTCGAATAGCCCGGTGCGGCCATGAAAGCCGCTGCCCCGGCAGGTCTGGCAGGCGGGGCGATCGGTGTGTTCCATGCCTTGGCAGGATGGACACAGGGTGCGCACCAGGCGTTGGGCCATGACCCCGAGTAGCGTGGCCCTGATCAGATAGTCGGCCACCTTCAGTTCCTGCAGGCGGGTGATCGCCGCGCAGGCATCGTCGGTATGCAGGGTGGACAGCACCAGATGGCCGGTCAGCGCCGCCTGTACCGCCACCTGAGCGGTTTCCTGGTCGCGGATCTCGCCGATCATGATGATGTCCGGGTCTTGCCGCAGCAGGGCGCGCACGCCATCGGCGAAGCCCAGGCCCAGGCCGGGTTGCACCTGCAACTGGTTGATCGCCGGCTCCAGGCGCTCGATGGGGTCTTCGATGCTGCACAGGTTGACCTGGGGCGTGGCCAGGTGGCGCAGGCTGGCGTAAAGGGTGCTGGTCTTGCCCGAACCGGTGGGGCCGGTCACCAGCAGGATGCCCTGGCGCCGCTGCAGCAGGGCTTTCCACTGGGCCAGCAAGGGCGCCTCCAGGCCAAGGTGTTCGAGGGCTTCGTGGCGTAGCTGCGGATCGAACAGGCGCAGCACCAGCTTCTCGCCGAATGGCGTGGGCAGCGTGGACAGGCGCAGTTCGATCTGCGCGCCATCCGGCAGGCGACTTTTCAGGCGACCGTCCTGTGGCCGGCGTTTCTCCGCCACGTTCATCCGGCCCAGGTGCTTCAGGCGGCTGACCATGGCCAGGGTGACGCCCGCCGGGAAGGCGTAGACGGGGTACAGCAGGCCATCGATGCGCAGGCGCAGGTGACCCAGCTCGCGGCGTGGTTCCAGGTGGATATCGCTGGCGCGCTGCTCGATGGCGTACTGCAGCATCCAGTCGACGATGCGCACCACATGTTGATCCTCGGTCCCCGCCTGGGCCTGGCTGGCGCCCAGCCCCAGCAGTTGCTCCAGCTCGCCGAGCCCGGCTGCCGGGGGCTGTCCGGCACCGCGCAGCGAATGCGCCAGGCCGAAGAAGGTGGGCGTCAGCTGGCGAATCTGCCGTGGACTGGCCAGCACCCGTTGCACGCGCTTGCCCAGGCCTTGGCTCAGGTCGGCTTCCCAATCACGTCGATAGGGTTGTGCGCTGGCCACGGTCACGCTGCTGTCGTCCACCGCCACGGCCAGAATGCCGTGACGTTCGGCGAAGGCCGCGGACATCAGGCTGGCGACCTGTGCCAGGTCGATCTGCAACGGGTCGATATGCAGGAACTGCTGGCCTACCTGGTCGGCAAACCAGTGGCAGAGCGCATCGAGGCCCAGGCGCTGGCCAGGGTGCAACGGGTCCGGCAGGGCCAGCTCGGCGATCAGCTCCAGGGGATGTGCGTCAGGGTGCTGCCTGGCCCGCTCGAGCGCCTTGAGCGCGTCGCACGCGGCGATCCGCTGTTCGGCGAGCAAGGCGTCCAGCAGCCGGTTCAGGTCCAGGTCTTGGCTAGCGTTGGCGAACATGGCGATATCCCTGCCAGGTGATCCATGACGCTGGCAAGGCTAGCCAGAGGGCGCGGTAGTTGGGTGAATAAAGGGTTTCGGAATCTTGCCGGAGCGCGATCAGGCCGAGGCGGCCTGGGCCAGGCGTGGCTGGCACTCCAGGCTGACATCGGCCACGCAGACCAGGTTGCGCAGCTTCTGCGCGATGACTTCGGCGCGGTGCCAGCTCAGCCCGCCGATGCCGATTTCCATGTCCAGCAGGTCATCGCACTGGTTGACCCGCACGCTGTGCGGCGTGAGGAACTGCAGGGCGAACAGGTTGAGCACCCGGCACAGGCTGTCCGGTTCCACCTCGGCCTGCAGGCGATAGTGGACAGTGCTGTGGGCGGTGTTGGCGGCCCAGGCGTCGATCCTGGGGTGTTCGGCTGCGTGCATGGCGTTTCTCCGCGAAGGTGGAGAAATTCTTGCACGTTGGCGGTGGTATTTTTTCGCTATGATTTGAGTGTTTTGTATTGTTTGCGAATAATTCAATTCGCAAAGTTGAACTTTGGAGAATTAATAATGCATGGCGAACTGGATGCCTATGATCGGCGGATCCTCGAATTGCTGCAGGAGGACGCGTCACTGTCCAGCGCGCAGATCGCCGAGCGTGTGGGCCTGTCGCAGTCGCCGTGCTGGCGGCGCATCCAGCGCTTGAAGGAAGAGGGCGTGATCCGTGGGCAGGTGACCCTGCTGGATCGCAAGAAGGTGGGGCTGAACACGCAGATCTTTGCCGAGGTGAAGCTCAACGCCCACGGGCGTTCGAACTTCGCCGAGTTCACCGAGGCCATCCGCGGTTTTCCCGAAGTGCTGGAATGCTACGTGCTGATGGGGGCGGTGGACTTCCTGCTGCGCATCGTCACCTCGGATATCGAGGCTTACGAGCGGTTCTTCTTCGAAAAACTATCGAACGTGCCGGGTATCCAGGAAGTGAATTCGATCGTGGCGTTGTCGGAGATCAAGTCGACCACCAGCTTGCCGCTGAGACCCTGAAGAGTCGATCGCGGGGCAAGTCGCAACGGCGCACCGCCGCTCCCACGCAGTGCGGGAGCGGGCGGTGCGGACTCAGGCCTTGAGCAGGTGTTTCCAGGCGCGGTTCTGCTCGATGGCGCGGGCCTGCTCGATGCGGGCTTCGAGCAGTTCTTCCTTGCCTTCTTCCACCAGCGGCTGCTCGGCCAGCTCGTGCAGCTTGTTCAGCTCGCCGTAGAGGCGGTCCTGCTGCGGCAGGTCCAGCACCTGGCGGGCGTGGTGCAGCCAGGTCTGCACGCATTCGATGCGCGGCAGCTGTTCGGCCAGGTCTTCCGGACGCTGCACGTACAGCGGCAGCTTCAGGGCGCGGGACTCCTCGCCCAGCAGGTGCTGCAGCCAGCTGGCCAGCTGCGCCTTGCCCTGACGCTCGCCACGGCCCTTGCGCTCGGCGGTCCAGGCGCGGGCGCTCAGCCAGCGCGCGGTCTCCAGGGAGAACTGGCCCCAGCGCGGGTCTTCCAGTTCTTCGGCGAACTGCTCGGGGGCGGCGCGGCGAATGTCCTCGTCATCGTTGCCGGCCAGCACCAGCGGGCGCCAGTCTTCCAGCAGCGCGTCGAGGCTGGCGCGCAAGGCGCGGGTGGTCGGGCGCGGCGCGGCCTGGCCGAGGCTGGCGGTGAGGGCGCGCAGTTCGGCCAGGCAACGAACCCAGTCCTGCAGCAGGCGCCAGTGGCCATTGTGGCGATACTGCTCGGCCAGGCGCTGGCTGCTGCCCAGCAGTTGCCAGGCGAGGGCGGCATAGGCGTCGTCCAGCTGCATCTCGGCCTGCAGTTCGGTCACCGGCAGGCCCAGCTCGTAGCTGTCCGGATCGAGCAGGCGGTAGCCGCGCTCGGCCTTGCTGATGTCGCAGGGCATCAGCGGCAGGCTGGCGGCCAGCTCGGCGGCCAGCTCCAGCAGCGCCTCAGGGGTGCCTTCACGCAGTTCCAGCTCCAGCTCGCAGATTTCTTCCTTGCGCTTGCCTGCGATCACGAAACCTTGATCCAGCGCGGCCTCGATCACTACCTTCGCCTTGCCGCGGCCCCAGGCGATCTCGGCGTACTCGCGGGTGAAGTCGGTGGTGAACAGCGGCTTGATGGTCTTCTTGTCCAGCTCGGCCAGTTGCTCGGGCCAGCAGGTGGCGTCGAGCTTCTTCAGGTCGAGCTTGACCTTGTCCAGGTGCCACTCGTGCTCGTTGCGCTCGGACAGCCCGGCGACGCTCTGGCCACGGCACTTGAGGGTCTGGATGATGACCTCGCCATCACGGCGCAGGCGCAGGGCGACACGGGCGGCGGACAGGTCGCGCTCCGGGGTGTCGAAGTACTGGTTGAGCAGTTCGCGGGTCTGCCAGCCGGACTTGTTGCGCTTCTTCAGCAGGGGGTGCTCGCGCAGGGCGGCAAGGGTCTCGCGGCTGGCGCGGAGTTTGAGTTCGGTTTCTTTGTGCATCGCGGGCTCGGGAAGGGGGCGTCGTAGGCGTGCAGTCTACCGCAGTTACGGCCTGAATCCTTGTTCGTGGGAGCGGGCTTGTCCCGCGATGCTGGCAGATCCGAATGCGAGGGTGTGCAGGCTTGCGCCATCGCGGGGCAAGCCCGCTCCCACCAAGTTGTCTTCATCAGGTTTTCGGCTTGCCCTGTGAAGCTTTCACGTTGTTATGATGAACCACGCTTCCGAGGAGTCCGCGCATGCCGTTGCCGTCGCTGAAAGACCAGTTCGCCGCCCTGATCGCCGCGCCCTCGGTCAGTTGCACCCAGCCTGCGCTGGACCAGTCCAACCGCGCGGTCATCGACCTGCTGGCCGGCTGGCTGGACGACCTGGGGTTCACCTGCGAGATCCAGCAGGTCAGCCCCGGCAAGTTCAACCTCCTGGCCAGTCGCGGTACCGGCCCGGGCGGCCTGGTGCTGGCCGGGCACAGCGATACCGTGCCCTACGACCCGCAGCTGTGGGGTAGCGATCCACTCAAGCTGACCGAGGTCGATGGCCGCTGGGTCGGGCTGGGCAGCTGCGACATGAAGGGCTTCTTCGCCCTGGTCATCGATGCGGTCATCCCGCTGCTCGAACACGATTTCAAGCAACCGCTGCTGATCCTCGCCACCTGCGACGAGGAAAGCTCGATGTCCGGCGCCCGTGCCCTGGCCGAGGCCGGCCAGCCGCTCGGCCGGGCGGCGGTGATCGGTGAGCCCACCGGGCTCAAGCCGATCAGGATGCACAAGGGCATCCTCATGGACCGCATCGATATCCTCGGACGCAGTGGCCATTCGTCGGATCCGAGCCTGGGCCGCAGCGCCATGGAAGCCATGCACGCGGTGATGGGCGAGCTGATGGGCCTGCGCCGCACCTGGCAGGAGCAGTACCGCAACCCGCAGTTCACGGTGCCGACGCCGACCCTGAACTTCGGCTGCATCCACGGTGGCGACAACCCCAACCGCATCTGTGGCCAGTGCGCCCTGGAATTCGACCTGCGCCCGCTGCCGGGCATGGATGTCGAGCAGCTGCGCGCGGCGATCCGCGGCAAGATCGCGCCACTGGCCGAGCGCCACGACGTGCGTATCGACTATGCGCCGCTGTTCCCCGAAGTGCCGCCGTTCGAGCAGAACGCCGACAGCGAACTGGTGCGCCTGGCCGAACGCCTGACCGGCCACCGCGCCGAAGCGGTGGCCTTCGGCACCGAAGCGCCTTATCTTCAGCAGCTCGGTTGCCAGACCATCGTGCTCGGCCCGGGAGACATCGCCTGTGCCCACCAGCCCGGCGAATACCTTGAAATGTCACGAATCGAGCCTACCGTGCGTCTATTGCGTGACCTGATCCGGCACTATTGCCTGAGCCATTGATCTTTCCCTGAGCAGAGGAGACCGCGCGTGACCGCAAGCCTGTTCCGACGATGACTTTCGAACGTTGTGCGCCTTTTCGTTCTCCGTTCACTTATCCACAGGCCCTGTCATGCCCGATTACGTCAACTGGCTGCGTCATGCGTCTCCCTACATCAACGCCCACCGCGACTGCACCTTCGTGGTCATGCTCCCCGGTGACGGCGTCGAACACCCGAACTTCGGCAACATCGTCCACGACCTGGTGCTGCTGCACAGCCTTGGCGTGCGCCTGGTGCTGGTCCACGGCTCGCGCCCGCAGATCGAAAGCCGCCTGGCCGCGCGCGGCCTGACCCCGCACTACCATCACGGCATGCGCATTACCGACGCGGCGACGCTCGATTGCGTGATCGATGCGGTCGGCGCCCTGCGCCTGGCCATCGAGGCGCGCCTGTCGATGGACATGGCGGCCTCGCCGATGCAGGGCTCGCGCCTGCGGGTGGCCTCCGGCAACCTGGTCACCGCACGGCCGATCGGCGTGCTCGAAGGGGTCGACTACCACCACACCGGCGAGGTGCGCCGGGTCGACCGCAAGGGCATCAACCGCCTACTCGACGAGCGCTCCATCGTGCTGCTGTCGCCGTTGGGCTATTCGCCGACCGGCGAGATCTTCAACCTCGCCTGCGAGGACGTGGCCACCCGCGCCGCCATCGAGCTGGGTGCCGACAAGCTGCTGCTGTTCGGCGCCGAACCGGGCCTGCTGGACGCGCATGGCCAGCTGGTGCGCGAGCTGCGGCCGCAGCAGATCGCCCCGCACCTGCAGCGCCTGGGCAGCGACTACCAGGCCGAGCTGCTGGATGCCGCCGCCGAGGCCTGCAAGGGCGGCGTGGCGCGCAGCCATATCGTCAGCTATGCCGAGGACGGTGCGCTGCTGACCGAGCTGTTCACCCGTGGCGGTGGCGGTACGCTGGTGTCCCAGGAGCAGTTCGAAGTGGTGCGCGAGGCGACCATCGAGGATGTCGGCGGCCTGCTGGAGCTGATCAGCCCGCTGGAAGAGCAGGGCATCCTGGTGCGCCGTTCGCGCGAGGTGCTGGAGCGGGAGATCGAGCAGTTCAGCGTGGTCGAGCGCGAGGGCATGATCATCGCCTGTGCGGCGCTGTACCCGATTGCCGACTCCGAGGCCGGGGAGCTGGCGTGCCTGGCGGTGAACCCGGAGTACCGGCATGGCGGGCGTGGCGACGAACTGCTCGAGCGCATCGAGGAGCGGGCGCGCAAGCTTGGGCTCAATACCCTGTTCGTGCTGACGACTCGGACCGCGCATTGGTTCCGTGAACGCGGTTTCGCGCCCAGTGGCGTGGAACGGCTGCCGGCGGCGCGGGCTTCGCTGTACAACTACCAGCGCAATTCGAAGATCTTCGAGAAGCCGCTCTGATGCCATCGCGGGTCAAGCCCGCTCCCACGGTGTACACGGGCTGGCACACGTGGGAGCGGGCTTGACCCGCGATGCGATGGCAAAGAAAAACGCCGCCCTTGTGGGCGGCGTTTTCGTTTACACGGTATGCAGGTACCAGTTGTACTCGAGGTCGGAGATCGAATGCTCGAACTCCTCCAGCTCGCTCTCCTTGCACGCGACGAAGATGTCGATGTACTTCGGATCGATGTACTTGTTGAGGATCTCGCTGTCGTCCAGCTCGCGCAGGGCATCGCGCAGGTTGTTCGGCAGGCTCTGCTCCAACTGCTCGTACGAGTTGCCTTCGATCGGCTCGCCCGGTTCGATCTTGTTGGTCAGACCGTGGTGCACGCCGGCCAGCACGGCGGCCATCATCAGGTACGGGTTGGCGTCGGCGCCGGCCACGCGGTGCTCGATGCGCACGGCGTCCGCCGAGCCGGTCGGCACGCGCAGGGCCACGGTGCGGTTGTCCAGGCCCCAGCTCGGTGCGTTCGGCACGTAGAACTGCGCGCCGAAACGGCGGTACGAGTTGACGTTCGGGCAGAGGAACGCCATCGAAGCGGGCAGGGTCTCGAGCACACCGCCGACAGCGTGACGTAGCGCGGCGTTCTGCTCGGGATCCTCGCTGGTGAAGATGTTGTTGCCATCCTTGTCCAGCACGGAAATGTGTACATGCAGGCCGTTGCCTGCCTGGCCCGGGTAGGGCTTGGCCATGAACGTGGTGTCCATTTCATGGTCGTAGGCGATGTTCTTGATCAGGCGCTTGAGCAGCACCGCGTAGTCACAGGCCTTGAGCGGGTCGGCGACGTGGTGCAGGTTGACTTCGAACTGCGCCGGGGCGCTTTCCTTGACGATGGCGTCGGCCGGGATGCCTTGCTCCTTCGCGCCTTCGAGGATGTCCTGCAGGCAGTCGGCGTATTCGTCGAGGTCGTCGATCAGGTAGACCTGGGTCGATTGCGGGCGCTTGCCCGAGATCGGCGAGCGCGGCGGCTGCGGACGGCCGTTCACGTTCTCCTGGTCGATCAGGTAGAACTCCAGCTCGAACGCGGCGCAGATGGTCAGGCCCATCTCGGTGAACTTGCTCACCACCTGGCGCAGCACTTCGCGCGGGTCGGCGAAGAAGGGCTCGCCTTCGAGTTCGTGCATGGTCATCAGCAGCTGCGCGGTCGGGCGCTTCTGCCAGGGTTCGTTGGAGAGAGTGCCGGGGATGGGGTAGCAGATGCGGTCGGCATCGCCGATGTCCAGGCCAAGGCCGGTGCTTTCGACGGTCGAACCGTTGATATCCAGGGCGAAGAGGGAGGCAGGCAGGTTGATGCCTTTCTCGTAAACCTTGTGGAGGCTGGTGCGCTCGATGCGCTTGCCACGCACCACACCATTCATATCTGCAATCAGAAGGTCAACGTAGAGAACCTCAGGATGTTCCTTAAGGAACGCGTTCGCTTCGTTAAGCTGAACGGCACGCGGGGGTACCGACATGATGCAACACCTTTGTTGTTAAAAATATCAATCAAGGGGGGCTTGCAACCCCAGTCAATCGGAAAGACCAGGTGAAGTCAAGCCAAGCCCATGATGCCCTTAAATGGCACATCTACGGCAGATTTGCTGCATATCGGGGCGTGCCATTATCCGCTATTTTCGCCCTGAAGGGTTATCCCGAGCAGGGCGTGTTTTATTTTTTACGGAGAGGTTGTGTAAAAAAATGAACGAGGATAAGCTCGGTCACAACCCAGAACACAATAATACGAGGGTCACATGGTCCGCTTGCCGAGACCTGTCAGCGCCGCATGCACGGTGCGTTCAGGTACATCTCCCGGTTGCCGTCCGGTCATCGCACGCCTGCATCGAAGGGGCGCCGCGCTGGCCGCAATAATTGACGGTTCGCGTAAAAAAGCCATACCTCGTAACGCTTTACCGCAACACCTCCTTTCTTTCTGCCCTTCGCTTTCTGTCCGGACGCGCCGCCATGGCGTGCTTGCACTGTCGTCCTGCGCGAGGGTTTTTGCTTTAGCCATGCACAGCATCCAGAATCAAGGCGCGGGCCTTTCCAGGCCCCTCGGCGCCCTGCGCGCCGACTTTGCCCGACGCCTGGCGTCAGTGGCCGCCGGTTGCCTTCAATCGCGCCACATTACCTCCTGAGGTATTTATGAGTCACAACCTCGACCAGCTCACCGATTGGTTGAAAGAGCACAAGATCACCGAAGTGGAATGCCTGATCAGCGACCTGACCGGCATCACCCGCGGCAAGATCTCGCCCACCAACAAGTTCATCGCCGAGAAGGGCATGCGCCTGCCCGAAAGCGTGCTGCTGCAGACCGTGACCGGCGACTACGTCGACGATGACATCTATTACGAACTGCTCGACCCGGCCGACATCGACATGATCTGCCGCCCCGACGAGAACGCGGTGTTTCTCGTGCCATGGGCCATCGAACCGACCGCCCAGGTGATCCACGACACCTACGACAAGAAGGGCAACCCGGTCGAGCTGTCGCCGCGCAACGTGCTGAAGAAGGTCCTGAAGCTCTACGCCGACAAGGGCTGGCAGCCAATCGTCGCGCCCGAGATGGAGTTCTATCTCACCAAGCGTAGCGAAGACCCGGACTTTCCGCTGCAGCCGCCGGTGGGCCGTTCCGGCCGTCCGGAAACCGGGCGGCAGTCGTTCTCCATCGAGGCGGCCAACGAATTCGACCCGCTGTTCGAGGATGTCTACGACTGGTGCGAACTGCAGCAGCTGGACCTCGACACGCTGATCCACGAGGACGGCACCGCGCAGATGGAAATCAACTTCCGTCACGGCGATGCCCTGCACCTGGCCGACCAGATCCTGGTGTTCAAGCGCACCATGCGCGAGGCCGCGCTCAAGCACAACGTGGCCGCCACCTTCATGGCCAAGCCCATGACCGGCGAGCCGGGCAGCGCGATGCACCTGCACCAGAGCGTGGTCGACGTGGCCACCGGCAAGAACATCTTCTCCAACGCCGACGGCAGCATGAGCGAGTTGTTCCTGCACCACATCGGCGGCCTGCAGAAGTTCATCCCCGAGGCGCTGCCGCTGTTCGCCCCCAACGTCAACTCGTTCCGCCGCTTCCTGCCGGATACCTCGGCGCCGGTGAACGTCGAGTGGGGTGAAGAGAACCGTACCGTCGGCCTGCGCGTGCCGGATGCCGGCCCGCAGAACCGCCGGGTCGAGAACCGCCTGCCAGGCGCCGACGCCAACCCCTACCTGGCCATCGCCGCGAGCCTGCTGTGCGGCTATATCGGCATGGTCGAAGGCATCGAGGCCAGCGCGCCGGTGCAGGGCCGTGGTTACGAGCGGCGCAACCTGCGCCTGCCGCTGACCATCGAGGACGCCCTCGAGCGCATGGAGAACAGCCGCGCGCTGGTGCAGTACCTGGGCAAGAAATTCATCACCGGCTACGTCGCCACCAAGCGCGCCGAGCATGAGAACTTCAAGCGCGTCATCAGCTCCTGGGAGCGTGAGTTCCTGCTGTTTGCTGTGTGATCAACCCTGAGGCCGCCTGCGGGCGGCCACCGGAAAATGGAGAGGCACATGAGCGTCAACAACCCGCAAACCCGTGAATGGCAAACCCTGAGCGGCGAGCACCACCTTGCACCTTTCAGCGACTACAAGCAGCTGAAGGAGAAGGGGCCGCGCATCATCACCAAGGCGCAGGGCGTGCATTTGTGGGACAGCGAGGGGCACAAGATCCTCGACGGCATGGCCGGCCTGTGGTGCGTGGCGGTCGGCTATGGCCGCGAAGAGCTGGTGCAGGCGGCAGAAAAGCAGATGCGCGAACTGCCGTACTACAACCTGTTCTTCCAGACCGCCCACCCGCCGGCGCTGGAGCTGGCCAAGGCGATCACCGACGTGGCGCCCAAGGGCATGACCCATGTGTTCTTCACCGGTTCCGGTTCCGAGGGCAACGACACCGTGCTGCGCATGGTCCGCCACTACTGGGCGCTGAAGGGCAAGCCGCACAAGCAGACCATCATCGGCCGCATCAACGGCTACCACGGCTCCACCTTTGCGGGTGCGTGCCTGGGCGGCATGAGTGGCATGCACGAGCAGGGCGGCCTGCCGATTCCGGGCATCGTGCATATCCCGCAGCCGTACTGGTTCGGCGAGGGGGGCGACATGACCCCGGACGAATTCGGCGTGTGGGCGGCCGAGCAGCTGGAGAAGAAGATTCTCGAAGTCGGCGAGGACAACGTCGCCGCCTTCATCGCCGAGCCGATCCAGGGCGCCGGCGGGGTGATCATTCCGCCTGAGACCTACTGGCCGAAGATCAAGGAGATCCTCGCCAAGTACGACATCCTGTTCGTTGCCGACGAAGTGATCTGCGGTTTCGGCCGCACCGGCGAGTGGTTCGGCTCCGACTACTACGACCTTGCGCCCGACCTGATGACCATCGCCAAGGGCCTGACCTCCGGTTACATCCCCATGGGCGGTGTGATCGTGCGTGACACAGTGGCCAAGGTGATCAGCGAAGGTGGCGACTTCAACCACGGATTTACCTACTCCGGGCACCCGGTGGCGGCGGCGGTGGGCCTGGAAAACCTGCGCATCCTGCGTGACGAGAAGATTGTCGAGCGTGCCCGCAACGAAACGGCACCGTATTTGCAAAAACGACTGCGTGAGCTGCAGGACCACCCGCTGGTGGGCGAGGTACGCGGCCTGGGCCTGCTCGGCGCGATCGAGCTGGTCAAGGACAAGGCCACCCGCAGCCGCTACGAGGGCAAGGGCGTCGGCATGATCTGCCGCACCCACTGCTTCGAGAACGGCCTGGTGATGCGCGCGGTGGGCGACACCATGATCATCGCGCCGCCGCTGGTGATCAGCCGCGAAGAGATCGACGAACTGGTGGAAAAGGCGCGCAAGTGCCTGGATCTGACCTACGAGGCGGTGAAATGACAGTCTGCTAGGCTGGCGAGGTGACATTAATGTCGTTGCAAGGCCCTGCTTCTGTTGAAACAGCGCCTTGTAACTTGCCAGACTAACGGCTGTTTAGTCGCCCAACGCGCGTCCCGTGGTACCTGGCTGCTGAACAGATGGCTTGATAATAAATTCTGGAGCATTACGCATGAAGAAATTGGGCAAGACGCTGCTGGCCGCCGCCCTGATGGGTGCCATGGCCACCGCTGTTCAGGCTGACGACAAGGTGCTGCACGTCTACAACTGGTCGGACTACATCGCCCCGGACACCGTGGCCAACTTCGAGAAGCAGACCGGCATCAAGGTGGTCTACGACGTCTTCGACAGCAACGAGACCCTCGAAGCCAAGCTGCTGGCGGGCAAGTCGGGCTACGACATCGTCGTGCCGTCCAACAACTTCCTGGCCAAGCAGATCAAGGCGGGCGTCTATCAGGAACTGGACCGCTCCAAGCTGCCCAACTGGAAGAACCTCGACCCGGCGCTGCTCAAGGCCGTGGGTGATGCCAGCGACCCGGGCAACAAGTTCGCCTTCCCGTACATGTGGGGCTCCATCGGCATCGGCTACAACCCGGAGAAGGTCAAGGCCGCGCTTGGCGTGGACAAGATCGACTCGTGGGATGCCGTGTTCAAGCCCGAGAACATCGCCAAGCTCAAGAGCTGCGGCGTGAGCTTCCTCGATGCCCCGACCGAAATGATCCCGGCCGCGCTGCACTACCTGGGCCTGCCGAGCGACAGCACCAAGAAGGAAGACCTGAAGGCCGCGGAAGACCTGTTCCTGAAGATCCGTCCTTCGATCACCTACTTCCACTCCTCCAAGTACATCTCGGACCTGGCCAACGGCAACATCTGCGTGGCCGTGGGTTACTCGGGTGACCTGGAGCAGTCCAAGGCCCGTGCCCATGAAGCCGGCGACAAGGTCAAGCTGAGCTACACCATTCCGAAGGAAGGTGCCGGTACCTTCTACGACATGGTCGCCATTCCGAAGGATGCCGAGAACGTCGAAGCCGCCTACAAGTTCATGGACTTCCTGCTGCAGCCGGAAGTGATGGCGGGCATCACCAACGCCGTGCGCTTCCCGAACGGCAACAAGGCCGCCACCCCGCTGGTGGACAAAGAGATCACCAGCGATCCGGCGATCTACCCGTCCGATGAAGTGAAGGCCAAGCTGTACGCCATCAAGGCACCGGAGAAGACCGCCCAGCGCGAGATCACCCGCAGCTGGACCAAGATCAAGTCGGGCAAGTAAGCCTGATGCAAGGCCCTCTGGGCCGGGGTTTCCCGGCCCGGAGGCAGGTAAAGGCAAATAAGTTTGCGGCATCCACGCCGTGAAGGTAAGTTGCGCGCCGGTTTTGCGTGTGCGGCCGAGTTTTTCCGCCACTTGAGGCACTGATTGTGAGGACCACCCACTTGTCTATTTCTGTATTTCGCAAGGCCTTGATGGCCGGAGCGGGTCTGACGCTGGCTTGCAGCGTCCAAGCGGCGCCCACGGTGCACATCTACAACTGGTCCGACTACGTTGGCCCGAATACCCTCGCCGATTTCCAGAAGGAAACCGGCATCACCCCGAAATACGACGTCTTCGACAGCAACGAGACGCTGGAAGGCAAGCTGCTGGCCGGACGCACCGGCTATGACGTGGTCGTGCCGTCCAACCATTTCCTCGGCAAGCAGATCAAGGCGGGCGCGTTCCAGAAGCTCGACCGTGATTTGCTGCCCAACTACGCGAACCTCGACCCGGCGCTGATGAAGCGCCTGGAGAAGAACGACCCGGGCAACCAGTACGCCGTCCCCTACCTGTGGGGCACCAATGGCATCGGCTACAACGTCGAGAAGGTCAAGGCGGCGCTGGGCACCGACAAGATCGACTCCTGGGCGGTGCTGTTCGAACCCGAGAACATGAAGAAGCTCAGCAAGTGCGGCGTGGCCTTCCTCGACTCGGCCGACGAGATGCTCCCTGCGGTGCTCAACTACATGGGGCTGGACCCGAACAGCAGCAACCCCAAGGACTACCAGAAGGCGGAAGAGAAACTGCTGGCCGTGCGCCCGTACGTGACCTATTTCCACTCCTCGAAGTACATCACCGATCTCGCCAACGGCGACATCTGCGTGGCCGCCGGCTTCTCCGGCGACATTTTCCAGGCCAAGGCCCGCGCTGAAGAAGCGAAGAAGGGCGTGAAGCTGGCCTACGCCATTCCCAAGGAAGGCGGCAACCTCTGGTTCGATGTGCTGGCGATTCCCAAGGACGCCAGCAACGTCAAGGAGGCCCACGCCTTCATCAACTATTTGCTGAAACCTGAGGTGATCGCCCAGGTCAGTGATTACGTCGGTTACGCCAACCCGAACCCCAAGGCTGGCGACCTGATGGACCAGGCCGTGAGGACTGACGCCGCGGTTTACCCACCGCAGGAAGTGCTGGACAAGATGTTCGTCAACGCCGAGTTGCCACCCAAGGTGCAACGTTTGATGACCCGCAGCTGGACCAAGGTCAAGTCGGGCAAGTAACAATCCAGGCCCGCCAGCGCAGCGGCGGGCACATAAATCTTGTTGGGAGTTTCACTCATGGCAGTTGCCTCCGGTGCCTATAAGAAAGCCCTCGAGGGTGGCCAGCAACCCAAGCAGGTGCTGGTCAAGATCGACCGGGTCACGAAAAAATTCGACGAAACGGTAGCCGTGGACGATGTGTCCCTGGAAATCCGCAAGGGTGAGATCTTCGCCCTGCTGGGTGGCTCCGGGTCTGGCAAATCGACCTTGCTGCGCATGCTGGCCGGCTTCGAGCGTCCGACCGAAGGGCGGATCTTCCTCGATGGCGTCGACATCACCGACATGCCGCCCTATGAGCGGCCGATCAACATGATGTTCCAGTCCTACGCGCTGTTCCCGCACATGACCGTGGCGCAGAACATCGCCTTCGGCCTGCAGCAGGACAAGATGCCCAAGGCCGAGATCGACGCCCGCGTGGCCGAGATGCTCAAGCTGGTGCACATGACCCAGTACGCCAAGCGCAAGCCGCACCAGCTGTCCGGTGGCCAGCGCCAGCGCGTGGCCCTGGCCCGCTCTCTGGCCAAGCGTCCCAAGCTGCTGCTGCTCGACGAACCGATGGGCGCGCTGGACAAGAAACTGCGCTCGCAGATGCAGCTGGAGCTGGTGGAGATCATCGAGCGCGTGGGCGTGACCTGCGTGATGGTGACCCACGACCAGGAAGAGGCCATGACCATGGCCCAGCGCATCGCCATCATGCACCTGGGCTGGATCGCCCAGATCGGCAGCCCGATCGACGTCTACGAGACCCCGACCAGCCGCCTGGTCTGCGAGTTCATCGGCAACGTCAACCTGTTCGAGGGCGAGGTGGTCGACGACGCCGAAGGCCACGCGATCATTGCCAGCCCGGAACTGGAGCGCAAGATCTACGTCGGCCACGGCGTCACCACCTCGGTCGAGGACAAGCACATCACCTACGCCCTGCGTCCGGAGAAGCTGCTGGTCACCACCGAGCAGCCGACCTGCGAGCACAACTGGTCGCGCGGCAAGGTCCACGACATTGCCTACCTCGGCGGCCACTCGGTGTTCTACGTCGAGCTGCCCGGCGGCAAGATCGTCCAGTCGTTCGTCGCCAACGCCGAGCGCCAGGGCACCCGCCCGACCTGGGATGACGAAGTCTACGTGTGGTGGGAAGACGACAGCGGCGTGGTACTGCGCTCATGAAACCACGAAAGCTCAAACGAGCCCTCCAGCGCTTGATCCCCGAAGGACGGCACCTGGTGATCGGCGTGCCGTTCATCTGGCTGTTCCTGTTCTTCATGCTGCCGTTCTTCATCGTCCTGAAGATCAGCTTTGCCGAAGCCGACGTGGCGATCCCGCCGTACACCGAGATCTACACGTATCTGGAAGGCAAGGTCCAGCTGGTACTGAACCTGGCCAACTACGGCCTGCTCACCGAGGATGAGCTGTACATCGCGGCCTACCTCGGCTCGTTGAAGGTGGCCTTCTTCAGCACTTTGCTGTGCCTGCTGATCGGCTATCCGATGGCCTACGCCATCTCCAAGGCCAAGAAGGAGTCGCAGACCGTCCTGTTGCTGTTGATCATGATGCCGACCTGGACCGCGATCCTGATCCGCGTCTATGCCTGGATGGGCATTCTCAGCAACAACGGGCTGCTCAACAGCTTCCTGCTGTGGCTGGGCCTGATCGACCAGCCGCTGCAGATCCTCAACACCAACCTGGCGGTGTATATCGGCGTGGTCTATTCGTACCTGCCGTTCATGATCCTGCCGCTGTACGCCAACCTGGTGAAGCATGACGAGAGCCTGCTCGAGGCTGCTTCGGACCTGGGTTCGAGCACCTTCAACAGCTTCTGGAAGATCACCGTGCCGCTGTCGAAGAACGGCATCATCGCCGGCTGCATGCTGGTGTTCATCCCGGTGGTGGGCGAGTTCGTCATCCCCGAGCTGCTCGGCGGCCCGGAAACCCTGATGATCGGTAAAGTGCTGTGGCAGGAGTTCTTCAACAACCGCGACTGGCCGGTGGCGTCCGCCCTGGCGGTGGTGATGCTGGCGATCCTGATCGTGCCGATCCTGCTGTTCAACCGTAGCCAGGCCAAAGAGATGGAGGGCCGCGCATGAAACGCTTCAGTTTCTCCAAGCTGATGCTGGTGCTCGGCTTGCTGTTCATCTACCTGCCGATGCTGATCCTGGTGATCTACTCGTTCAACGCCTCGAAACTGGTGACGGTGTGGGGCGGCTGGTCGGTGAAGTGGTACGTCGGCCTGCTCGACAACACCCAGCTGATGGGTTCGGTGATGCGTTCGCTGGAGATTGCCTGCTACACGGCGGTCGCCGCGGTGGCGCTGGGCACCCTGGCGGCCTTCGTGCTGACCCGGGTCACCCGCTTCAAGGGCCGCACCCTGTTCGGTGGCCTGGTCACCGCGCCGCTGGTGATGCCCGAGGTAATCACCGGTCTGTCGCTGCTGCTGCTGTTCGTGGCCATGGCGCAGATGATCGGCTGGCCCCAGGAGCGGGGCATCGTCACCATCTGGATCGCCCACACCACGTTCTGCGCCGCCTATGTGGCGGTGGTGGTGTCGGCGCGCCTGCGCGAGCTGGACCTGTCCATCGAGGAAGCGGCCATGGACCTGGGTGCCAAGCCGTGGAAGGTGTTCTTCCTGATCACCATCCCGATGATCGCGCCGTCGTTGGCGGCGGGCGGCATGATGTCGTTCGCCCTGTCGCTGGATGACCTGGTGCTGGCCAGCTTCGTTTCCGGCCCGGGCTCGACCACCTTGCCGATGGAAGTGTTCTCGGCCGTGCGCCTGGGCGTGAAGCCGGAGATCAACGCCGTTGCCAGCCTGATCCTGCTGTCGGTGTCGTTGGTGACCTTCCTGGTCTGGTACTTCAGCCGCCAGGCCGAAGAGCGTCGCCGCCGGGCGATCCAGCAGGCCATCGAAGAGGGCGCCGCGGCGAACGTCTCGCAGCCGCAGGTCCGTCGTCCGGCCCAGGCCACTGCGCAGGCCTGATCCGACGCATCGCGGGGCAAGCCCGCTCCCACGCCAATGACCAGCGTGGGAGCGGGCTTGCCCCGCGATCATTTCAGCCTTGGTCCGGCCAGTTCCAGGCCGGCTCATCCAGCATGCCCTGCCCGACGATACCGGTCTGCCCCAAGGTTTTCTCCAGGTGGATCGAATTGCAGTCGGCATCCTCCTCCAGCGCCGCCACCAGCCGGGGCGCGTGCGATACCACCCATACCTGACATTGCTGTGCCGCGCGGCGGATCAGGCGTGCCAGTGCCGGCAGCAGGTCGGGGTGCAGGCTGGTCTCCGGCTCGTTGAGCACCATCATGCTCGGCGGGCGCGGCGTGAGCAGGGTGGCCACCAGCAACAGGTAGCGCAGGGTCCCGTCGGACAGCTCCGCGGCGCTCAGCGGCCGCAGCAGCCCGGCCTGGTGGAAACGCAGGCCGAACAGGCCGCCGGGCTGGGCGTCGACCGCGAGCCGGGCGCCGGGAAAGGCGTCGCTCACGGCGTCCTGCAGGGCCTGCAGGTCGCCGATCTCGTCGATGGTCTGCAGCGCGGCGGCGAGGTCGCGGCCGTCGTGATGCAGCACTGGCGTGCGCGTGCCCAGCCGCGCTTGCCGGGCAGGGGCTTCGGCATCGGTACGAAAATGGTCGTAGAAACGCCAGCTGCGGATCTGTTCGCGCAGATGCAATACCTCGGGGGAGCCCTGGAGACTGCCGACCTGGTCGAACAGGCTGTCGAACTCGGTCATGTGCTGGTGCAACACCTGCCATTGGCGCCCGTCACGGGCCTTGACCATCCCTGCGATACGCTGCACCAGCTGGCTGGCGGGTCGGCACAGGGGCCCGGCCCAGATCGTCTCCTGCTTGATCTGCGGGTCCAGGGCGAACTGCGACCGGCTGGGTTCGGGCAGGCCGAGGCTGATCGCGTAGCCGAATTCTTCGCCGGCGAAGCCCATCTTCAGGCGCCTGGCTTGCTGGCGTGGCCCGCCTTCCACCGGCACCTCGCCGTTGAGCATGCGCCGGGTGAGCTTCTCGGGGCCGGCCCAGAAGGTCGACTCCAGCCCGCCCTCGGCAGCCAGCGCGTTGACCACGCCGCCGCGGGCGGTCTCGGCCAGCAGGCGCAAGGCCTTGTATAGGTTGGACTTGCCGCTGCCGTTGGCACCGGTGATCACGTTTAGGCGCCCGAGCGGCATCACCAGCTGGTTGATCGAGCGATAGTTGGCAATGGCCAGGGTGGTCAGCATCGGCGGTGTCCTTGAGCGTCTGGCTGGCAGTATCGCCGATAGTGCTGTGCTTTGTTGAGCCGACATCGGTGTCGTTTGTCCATCCCTGATCTACGCTTCAAACGCATCCCTCTCTCCCTTTGTCGAAGCAAGGAGCCTGCATGACGGTAACGCGTCCGCCGATGGTCGTTTGCCTGGGGCTGCTGTTCATGCTTGCGGGCTGTGGCAAGGAGGAGGCCGCCCCGGTATTGCCCCGGGTCGCGGTGCAACAGGTGCAGCCCACCGACTTCGCCGCCCGGGTCACCTTGACCGGTGACGTGCAGGCGCGGGTGCAGACCGACCTGTCGTTCCGCGTGGGCGGCAAGATCATCGCCCGCAGCGTCGATGTCGGCGACCACGTCAAGGCCAACCAGGTGCTGGCGCGCCTGGATCCGAAGGACCTGCAGAACAACGTCGACTCGGCCAAGGCCGAAGTGTTCGCCGAGCAGGCCCGGGTCACCCAGACCAGCGCCGCGTTCGTGCGCCAGCAGAAGCTCCTGCCCAAGGGCTACACCAGCCAGAGTGAGTACGACTCTGCCGAAGCCGCGCTGCGCAGCAGCCAGAGTGCGCTCAAGGCCGCCCAGGCGCAGTTGGCCAACGCCAACGAGCAGCTGAGCTACACGGCGCTGGTGTCCGAAGCCGACGGGGTGATCACCGCGCGCCAGGCCGAGGTCGGCCAGGTGGTGCAGGCGACCATGCCGATCTTCAGCCTGGCGGTCGATGGCGACCGTGACGCGGTGTTCAATGTCTACGAATCGCTGCTGGTGAAATCCCCCAGCGACGAGGGCGTCGTCGTCAGCCTGCTGGACAACCCGGCAATCAAGGCCGAAGGCCGGGTCCGCGAGATCACCCCGACGGTGTCCGCCGAGAGCGGCACGGTGCAAGTCAAGGTCGCGCTGCGCAACGTGCCGGCCGGCATGCAGCTGGGCTCACCGGTCACGGCCACTGGCAACACCCAGGGCCGGCCAAGCATCGAATTGCCGTGGTCGGCGCTGACCAAGGCGCTGAAGGAGCCGGCGGTGTGGGTGGTGGGCGAGGGCGACAAGGTCGAATTGCGCAAGGTCCAGGTCGCGCGCTACCTCACCGGCAAGGTAGTGATTGCTGACGGTATCAAGGGCGGCGAGATCGTGGTGGTGGGCGGTGGACAGCTGCTGCACCCGGACATGCAGGTCGAGAAGGTCACCGCCAAGGACGGAGGGGCCGCGCCATGAAACGTCAGTTGCTGATACTGTCCGCCAGCCTGATGCTGGGGGCCTGCGGGAGCGATGAGGCGCCGCCTGAGGCGATACGCCCGGTGCTGTCGACGCTGGTCGAGCCGCAGGTACAGTCGCAGCTGGGCCGCTTTGCCGGCGCCATCCAGGCCCGCTTCGAAAGCACCCTGGGGTTCCGGGTGTCCGGACGCATCGCCCGGCGCTGGCTGGATGTCGGCGCCCGGGTAAGCCCTGGCGACACCCTGGCCACCCTCGACCCGACCGACCAGCAGAACCAGCTGCGCGCCGCCGAAGGCGACCTGGCCAAGGTCCAGGCGCAATGGATCAATGCCCAGGCCAATGCCCGCCGCCAGCAGCAGCTGTATGACCGCGGTGTCGGCGCCCAGGCCCAGCTGGACATCGCCCAGACCGACCTGAAAACTACCGGTGCCGCGCTGGAGCAGGCGCGCTCGGCGGTCAGCCAGGCCCGCGACCAGCTCGGCTACAGCACCCTGCGCAGTGATCATGCGGCAGTGGTCACCGCCTGGCAGGCCGAGGCGGGGCAGACCGTCAGTGCCGGTCAGGCCGTGGTCACCCTGGCCCGCCCTGACGTCAAGGAGGCGGTGATCGACCTGCCGATTCCGCTCGCCGAACAGCTGAACAAGGACCTCACCTTTACCGTCGCTTCGCAGCTCGACCCGGGCATCAATACCACCGCCACGCTGCGCGAGCTCGAGCCACAGGCTGACGCCACCACCCGTACCCGCCGCGCCCGCTTGACCCTGACCAGCACGCCCGATGCCTTCCACCTGGGCACCGCGGTCAGCGTCACCCTGACCTCGGCGGTGAGCCCGCGCAGCGAATTGCCGCTGACCGCGTTGCTTGAACGTGATGGCAAGACCCAGGTGTGGGTGGTCGATCCGCAGCAGAAAACCGTGGCCACCCGCGACGTCGCGTTGATCGAGCGTACCGCCGACAGCATCGTCCTGGCCTCCGGCGTGCAGCCCGGCGAGCGCGTGGTGACCGCCGGGGTGAACAGTCTCAAGCCCGGCCAGAAGGTCACCTTCGACGAGGACGCGCAATGAAAGGAAGCTTCAACCTCTCGGAGTGGGCGCTGAAGCACCAGTCCTTCGTCTGGTACCTGATGTTCGTCGGTCTGCTGATGGGGATCTTTTCCTACTTCAACCTTGGTCGTGAGGAGGACCCGTCCTTCACCATCAAGACCATGGTCATCCAGAGCCGCTGGCCGGGCGCCACCCAGGACGAGACCCTGTACCAGGTCACCGACCGCATCGAGAAGAAGCTCGAGGAACTCGACTCGCTCGACTACGTGAAGAGCTACACCCGCCCGGGCGAATCCACGGTCTACGTCTACCTGCGCGACACCACCAAGGCCAAGGACATCCCCGAGATCTGGTACCAGGTGCGCAAGAAGATCCAGGACATCCGCGGGCAGTTCCCCGCAGGTATCCAGGGGCCGGCCTTCAACGATGAGTTCGGCGACGTGTTTGGCTCGATCTACGCGTTCACCGCCGACGGCCTCACCCTGCGCCAGTTGCGCGACTATGTCGAGGTGGCGCGGGCCGAGGTGCGCGAAGTGCCCAACATTGGCAAGGTCGAGCTGATCGGCACCCAGGACGAAGTGTTGTACCTGAACTTTTCCACCCGCAAGCTGGCCGCACTGGGCATCGATCAGCGCCAGGCCATGCAGGCCCTGCAGCAGCAGAACGCGGTGACCCCGGCCGGGGTGATCGAGGCCGGGCCCGAGCGCATCTCGGTGCGCACCACCGGGCAGTTCGCTTCGGAGAAAGACCTGGAGACGGTGAACCTGCGCATCAACGACCGGTTCTTCCGCCTGGCCGACATCGCCGATATCGAGCGCGGCTATGTCGACCCGCCTTCACCGATGTTCCGCTTCAATGGCCAGACCGCCATTGGCCTGGCGATCGGCATGAAGGCCGGTGCCAACATCGAGGTGTTCGGCGCGGCCCTGAAGGCGCGGATGGACAGCATCGTCCGCGACCTGCCGGTGGGCGTTGGCGTGCACAACGTGTCCGACCAGGCGGTGGTGGTCAAGCAGGCAGTCGGTGGCTTCACCAGCGCGCTGTTCGAGGCGGTGGTGATCGTGCTGGCGGTGAGCTTCGTCAGCCTGGGTATTCGCGCGGGGCTGGTGGTGGCTTGCTCGATTCCGCTGGTGCTGGCCATGGTCTTCGTGTTCATGGAGTACAGCGACATCACCATGCAGCGGATCTCGCTCGGTGCGCTGATCATCGCCCTGGGGCTGCTGGTGGATGACGCGATGATCACCGTCGAGGTGATGGTCACGCGCCTGGAGATGGGCGAGACCAAGGAGCAGGCGGCCACCTTCGCCTACACCTCCACGGCGTTCCCCATGCTCACCGGCACCCTGGTGACGGTGGCCGGCTTCGTGCCGATCGGCCTCAACGCCAGTTCCGCCGGCGAGTACACCTACACGCTGTTCGCGGTGATCGCCGTGGCCTTGCTGGTGTCCTGGGTGGTGGCGGTGTTCTTCGCCCCCGTGCTGGGCGTGCACATTCTCAGCAGCAGCAAGCTCAAACCCCACGAGGCCGAGCCCGGGCGTGTCGGCCGGGCGTTCGAGGGCGGGCTGCTGTGGTGCATGCGCCACCGCTGGCTGACCATCATCGGCACGGTGCTGCTGTTTGCCCTGTCGATCTTCAGCATGCGCTTCGTGCAGAACCAGTTCTTCCCGTCGTCGGACCGGCCGGAGATCCTGGTCGACCTGAACCTGCCGCAGAATGCCTCGATCGAGGAAACGCGCAAGGTCGTCGACCGCCTGGAGGCGAGGATCAAGGACGACCCGGACCTGGTGCGCTGGAGCACCTATATCGGCCAGGGCGCGATCCGCTTCTACCTGCCCCTCGACCAGCAATTGCAGAACCCGTACTACGCCCAGCTGGTGATCGTCAGCAAGGGCTTCGAGGAGCGCGAGGGCATGATGCAGCGCCTGCAGAAGCTGCTGCATGAGGAGTTCGTCGGCATCGGCACCAACGTCCAGTCGCTGGAGATGGGCCCGCCGGTGGGTCGACCGATCCAGTACCGGGTCAGCGGCAAGGACATCGACCAGGTGCGCAGGCACGCCATCGAGCTGGCGACCCTGCTCGACAGCAACGAACACATCGGCGAGATGATCTACGACTGGAACGAGCCCGGCAAGGTGCTGCGCATCGAGATCGCCCAGGACAAGGCGCGCCAGCTGGGCCTGTCGTCCGAGGACGTGGCCAATGTGATGAACAGCATCGTCAGCGGCGTGCCGGTCACCCAGGTCAACGACAACATCTACCTGGTCAATGTGGTGGCCCGCGCCGAAGACAGCGAGCGCGGCTCGCCGGATACCTTGCAGAACCTGCAGATCGTCACGCCCAGCGGCGCCTCGATTCCGCTGCTGGCCTTCGCCACCGTGCGCTACGAGCAGGAGCAGCCGCTGGTATGGCGCCGCGACCGCAAGCCGACCATCACCATCAAGGCCTCGGTGGTCGGTGACATCCAGCCCACCGACCTGGTGGCCGAGCTCAAGCCCGGCATCGATGACTTCGCCAGCAAGCTGCCGGTGGGCTACGACGTGGCCACCGGCGGTACGGTGGAGGAGAGCAGCAAGGCCCAGGGGCCGATCGCCGACGTTATCCCGCTGATGCTGTTCCTGATGGCGACCTTCCTGATGATCCAGCTGCACAGCGTGCAGAAGCTGTTCCTGGTGGTCAGCGTCGCGCCCCTGGGGTTGATCGGCGTGGTGCTGGCGCTGGTGCCCACGGGCACGCCGATGGGCTTTGTGGCGATCCTCGGGATCCTCGCCCTGGCCGGGATCATCATCCGCAACTCGGTGATCCTGGTGACCCAGATCGACGAGTTCGAGGAGCAGGGCTATTCGCCCTGGGATGCGGTGGTGGAGGCGACCAATCACCGGCGCCGGCCGATCCTGCTGACGGCCGCGGCGGCGAGCCTGGGCATGATCCCGATCGCACGGGAAGTGTTCTGGGGGCCGATGGCCTACGCCATGATCGGCGGCATCATCAGTGCAACGCTGCTGACGCTGCTGTTCCTGCCGGCGCTGTATGTGGCCTGGTACAAGATCCGCGAGCCAAAGCGCGAGTCCTGACGCGCACTTCGTGGGAGCGGGCTTGCCCCGCGATGACGATGGTGAACCCATTCATGTCATCGCGGGGCAAGCCCGCTCCCACGATTCGCAAAAGCAGTTATATAAACATTCTTAAACAGTATTTTTAAGAATATCCGCGCCTCACTAGTATTGCCTTCAAGCCAGGCGCAAATCCCCTTCAAACCTCTGCCCGGCACCCTTACTCACAGGAGAACGAGCATGAGTGCATCTCTGCGCAGCATCGACGGTCAGGACGAAGCCACCATTCTGCGTGAAATCCAGAGCGCACTGCGCGACCTGCGCTTCGGCGCGGTGGAGATCACCGTGCACAACGCCCAGGTGGTGCAGATCGAACGCAAGGAGAAGTTCCGCCTGCAGCAGCCCGGCAACAAGTCCGGCTGACACCGCATCACTTCAAAAACTAGAAAAATGCCAATCGGGAGCTTCACCATGTCCATCCGCCGTTATGCGCTTGCCGCCCTGGCCAGTGCCGTTTTTGCCGGTTCCGCGATCGCCAAGGACTACGAACTGCTGAACGTGTCTTATGACCCGACCCGCGAGCTGTACCAGCAGTACAACGCCGAGTTCATCAAGCACTGGCAAGCCGCCCACCCGGGCGACAAGGTGAAGATCCAGCAGTCCCACGGTGGTTCGGGCAAGCAGGGGCGCGCGGTCATCGACGGCCTGCGCGCCGACGTGGTGACCCTGGCCCTGGCCGGCGATATCGACGAGATCGCCAAGCTCGGAAAGACCCTGCCGGAGGACTGGCAGAAGCGCCTGCCGGACGCCAGCACGCCGTATACCTCGACCATCGTGTTCCTGGTGCGCAAGGGCAACCCGAAAGGCATCAAGGACTGGGGCGACCTGATCAAGAAGGACGTCTCGGTCATCACTCCCAACCCGAAAACCTCCGGCGGCGCCCGCTGGAACTTCCTCGCCGCCTGGGCCTACGGCCTGAAGGCCGGCGGCAATGAAGACAAGGCCAAGGCCTACGTGCAGGAGCTGTTCAAGCACGTGCCGGTGCTCGATACCGGCGCCCGTGGCTCGACCATCACCTTCGTCAACAACGGCCAGGGCGATGTGCTGCTGGCCTGGGAGAACGAGGCCTTCCTGGCGCTGAAGGAAGACGGCGGCGCCGACAAGTTCGAGATCGTCGTGCCTTCGCTGTCGATCCTGGCCGAGCCACCGGTGGCGGTGGTCGACAAGAACGCCGAGAAGAAGGGCAACGAGAAGATCGCCGAGGAATACCTCAAGCACCTGTACAGCCCAGCTGGCCAGAAGATCGCCGCAGAGAACTTCTACCGTCCGCGTGACGCCAAGGTCGCCGCCGAATTCGGCAAGCAGTTCCCGAAACTGGACCTGGTGACCATCGACAAGGACTTCGGCGGCTGGAAGACTGCGCAGCCGAAGTTCTTCAATGACGGTGGGGTGTTTGATCAGATCTATCAGGCACAGTAAGCGGTAAGGAGAAGCGGGGCCGCTGTGCGGCCCTTTCGCGACACAAGGCCGCTCCTACAAGAATCCGCGATCCCCTGTAGGAGCGGCCTTGCCGGGGCGCCGGACCGGTCGGAAAGGGGCGCAATGCGCCCCCGGCAATCTCAAGCCTTGCCCCTATCCAGAGTCCCAAATTGGTCTGGCAACTACCAGCTAATTGGCAGGTAAAAACCAACCATTTATCCGCTATAAAACCCAAGCCCGCAAGCAACCACCAAGGAAGGCAAGCGCTACGGGCAGGCCGGCCCCCTCACTCATCCACACTGCTTTGCCCAAAAAGGGGTTCCACCAATGACCACCACCCAACCACCCGTCTTCATCCGCGAAGTGAAGCAAACCGACCTCCAGCCCTGGCACGACTACTGGGCGCAATACCAGGCCTTCTACCAGGTAGACCTGGGCCCAGCCATCACCGAGCGCACCTGGGCCCGTTTCTTCGACCCTGCCGAACCCATGCACTGCGCCGTGGCCACCGACGGCGAGCGGCTCTTCGGCTTCGTCCACTATGTGTTCCACCGCTCGACCTGGGGACGCAACGACTTCTGCTACCTGGAAGACCTGTACGTGTGCCCGAGCGCCCGGGGGCGGATGATCGGCAAGAAACTGATCGAGTACGTCCAGGACCAGGCCCGGCAGCAGCAGTGCGACCGGCTGTACTGGCATACCCAGGAGACCAACCGGACTGCGCAGCGGTTGTATGACTGGATTGCCGAGAAGCCGGGGGTGATCGAGTACCGGATGCCGTTGGATGTTGCTCACTAAGGCCATTGTGCTAAGTCCATTGTGAGCAGATAAGGGCGTGGGAGCGGGCTTGCCCTGCGAAGGGGAGCACCGGCTTTGCGGTGCAATCTCCTGCGGCGCAGTGCCACTCCCACGCCCCAGCCATTAGAAATCCTCCTTTGAAATCTGCCTGAGTCTTACGGTGTTGTCAGACCATTCAGAAAGACGATCCTTTTTATGGCAGAGGAATACTTAATCCAATATTTTGTGCCTTAACTGCGATTTATTGAGTTAACACACATGAAGTTGGATTTAAGTCTTACCAAACCCAGCGAACTCATGAGGGCGTTGTGCGAGCGTTTGCGCACCGAGCGGCTTGCCCAGCAGATGACGCAAGCGGAGGTAGCCGGTCGCGCAGGTATCGCTACCAATACGGTGTCGAACCTGGAAGCAGGGCGTAATGTCGGGTTCGAAAACCTGGTGCGGGTTGCCATGGTGCTGGGACGTGGCAAGGAGCTCGAGACCCTGTTCCTGCCCAAGCTCGACAGCCTTGCGCAGTGGCAGCGTTATGAACTGGGGGCCAAGCGTCAGCGCATTCGCAAGAAACTTGACCAAGATTGAGTCTGACAGCCAAGCTACCGACCTCTTGGCGTGGATTCGCGGATCCTGCATCCCACACGACTGTCGGGAGGGGTTGATGAAGGGGCAGTTACTACGCTGGCTTCACGTTTCCAGCACTTTGCTCACATATGCATCCAGGAACCAATCCGGCATTTCATCCTGATGGAATTCGAGTGCCGTGCCATCGGTTATCTCAGCCAAAAAAATCGATTCGTCACCGGTGTTATCGAAAATGTAGGCGCGGTTGGTGGTCGCGATAGCCTCGGGCAGCAGTGCCAGGGTGCGGGCGTAGCGCTGGACGATTTTGTCCTTAGGTACGTCGTGTCCGCCGTCTTCGACCCTGTTAGCCACCCTCAGGATATTGATCTGGGGTGAGTTGGTTGCGACGAAGTACAGGTAGGTTCGATAACCCTGTTGTTGGGCCTCATTCATGAACCTGACCTTTTCGGCCGACGACATGACAGTCTCGAAGGTGAAACTGGCTTTACGCTCGAGAAGCTCATGCCGGATGAAGTCCGCAATGACCGAGGCATAGTAGGAGTTCATGGTGATAGCGCGAAGGTCTATGCACTGCCCACTAAGCGCTATTGCACCTACGGTGTGCTGCAGCTGCGCCTTGATCAGCAAGGGGTGATTAGCCAGGAAGGTAGTCAGCTTCTGGAGAGGCGGGCTGATACTGAATTCGGCCAGATTGATGAAGCCGGTTGCACGTGCAGCTTTTTCCAAGTCATCTGCATTGATGTAGGTATTTATCAGGCCTGCCGGGATCTGATCCTTGATGGTGCTTTTGCCGGAGCCATTGGGCCCGGCAAAAACCCTCAGTTTAGGCGCGCCCATCGATCTTGCGAACGGTAAGGACCTGGCCTTTCTGGACCTTGCGCCGTGGCCGGGATTCGACCAACACCTCAACCTGCCCGTCAGCGTGGGTTGCTACGATTCGATCCTGCTCGACGGTAACCACGGTGTGCCCTGCTGCGACGGCGCGGTAGTAGGCAAGGCGCGTAGCAGCAGCTGCCATTTCTGGAATCTGGCTTTCCAGATTTTCGAGTGCTGCGTCACTGAGCTGTTTTTTCTGAACGGTTGCCATGGGGTCTCCTGGGCCAGTCAGGTGCGAAGACGCGATGTGTGCCATTGTAGCGCTGGCTAGCGTTACCAAACAGGGGCGCGAGGTGTCTTATTGGTACAAGCTATGAGCGCATCGCTCTGCATCGGGTCGTGTCGGTTGTGCATGCCTTCGATGTCGCAAGGCTCATGATCTGCTTTAAACTCATCAATGGTCTTGCCCTCGACCACGTGACTGGCATGTTCCAGTCCGGCACATCGATGCCCTTTGTGGCGAGGGCAAGCCCTTCTTCTGCCATTACCGCTTTGAGTGGGAGCGGGGTTACCCGCGAAGGGCCGCAGAGCGGCCCCTGGGATCTTCAATCCCCAACCCCATGCAACCGCAACGCCCGCTGCGCACATTCCTTCCAGCTCAGCTTGCGCCGCTCGGGCACCACCACGGGCCTCTCCGCCGCCATCACCACCGGCATATCCCGCATACGTACCCAAGGCTCACTCTGCCAATACAACAGACTCGCCGTATGCCCACCCGGCCAGCACATCCTGCCCAGGCGCGGCAGGTCTTCCAGCGCCGAGTCCTGCCCATCGCGCAGCACCGCCACCACCTCATGGGTCAGCCAGTGGCGCAGGTGGCGGTTTTCCGGAATGTGATGATGGGCCAGCAGGGTATAGGCACCGGACTCGCTGACCATGGTGGTCTCGCTGTACTGGCCGTAGCGCAGCAGCTGAATGGTGCAATGCTGGTCCGGGTCGAGCTTGCGGATGCAGTGTTCGTCGAAGAAGCGCCCGGTCATCCGGCCGAGTTCGTGGGCGCAAAACCAGGCTTGGGATTCGAGCCAGAGGGTGTGGAGGGGGCGGTTGTGGCGGGTGAAGAGGGTGGAGGAGTAGTGAGTCATGATGGGCTATCCAAGTCAGGGAGAGCCGTTTCTAACGGGAACGGAATTCCGCCATGTGAGCGTTCTTAGCGCTCAGACAAACTACCGTGGTTTCCTTTGGTTAAGTAGTGATACGTATGTAGGAGGTTTCTTGATTTTGAGGCTCGGTAAATAAAAAAGGCTGCCCAAGGGCAGCCTTTCTGGATAGCTGGACGATCAATCCCAGCTCAGAGCACCACCAGTCTGATACTCGATAACCCGAGTCTCAAAGAAGTTCTTCTCCTTCTTCAAGTCCATGATCTCGCTCATCCATGGGAACGGGTTGGTAGTCCCCGGATACTCTTCCTTCAACCCAATCTGAGTCAGTCGACGGTTGGCAATGAACTTGAGGTAATCCTCCATCATCGCCGCGTTCATGCCCAGCACGCCGCGTGGCATGGTGTCACGGGCGTATTCGATCTCCAGCTGGGTACCCTGCAGAATCATCTGGGTAGCCTCTTCCTTCATCGCGGCATCCCACAGGTGCGGGTTCTCGATCTTGATCTGGTTGATCACGTCGATGCCGAAGTTCAGGTGCATGGACTCGTCGCGCAGGATGTACTGGAACTGCTCGGCGACGCCGGTCATCTTGTTGCGGCGACCCATGGACAGGATCTGGGTGAAGCCGCAGTAGAAGAAGATGCCTTCCAGGACGCAGTAGTAGGCGATCAGGTTGCGCAGCAGCTCTTTGTCGGTCTCGACGGTGCCGGTGTTGAACTCCGGGTCCGAGATGGCGCGGGTGTACTTCAGGCCCCAGGCGGCTTTTTTCGCGACCGACGGGATCTCGTGGTACATGTTGAAGATCTCGCCTTCATCCATGCCCAGCGACTCGATGCAGTACTGGTAGGCGTGGGTGTGGATCGCCTCTTCGAAGGCCTGGCGCAGGATGTACTGGCGGCACTCCGGGTTGGTGATCAGGCGGTACACGGCCAGGGCCAGGTTGTTGGCCACCAGCGAGTCGGCGGTGGAGAAGAAGCCGAGGTTGCGCATCACGATGCGGCGCTCGTCTTCGGTCAGGCCGTCCATGCTCTTCCACAGGGCGATGTCGGCGGTCATGTTGACCTCTTGCGGCATCCAGTGGTTGGCGCAGCCGTCGAGGTACTTCTGCCAGGCCCAGTCGTACTTGAACGGTACCAGCTGGTTGAGGTCGGCGCGGCAGTTGATCATGCGCTTTTCATCGACCGCGACGCGGGCCGAGGAGCCTTCCAGCTCGGCCAGGCCTTCGGCGATGTCCAGGGCGTCCAGCGCAGCCTTGGCGCGCTTGACGGCGTCGGAGTCGGCGGCGGTGGCGGCGCGGGCTTCCAGGGCGGCGGCACCGCCGGCGCTGTCGAGCTTGTCGAGGGTGGTGGCGGCTGCGGCCTGCGCGGGGGTGTTGCCTTTGGCGGCGACTTCACCGTCTTCTTTGTCGAATTCGTCCCAGCTCAGCATGGTCCTGGCTCCTGCTAGAGGGTTGCGCGGGGCAACCGGTTGGATTTTGAAGTGATGCCTGTACGGCGCGACGCCAACGGGCGCTGCGGCAAGCAGTGAGAGCGGGCTCTCGTCACGTTTGAAGGTGTTCGGGTCGGCGCCTGGCCTGCACTCGGGCGAGGGGGCAGGGCACCTGGAAGCTGTACGGCAACGATAAAACCTGCGGTGTGGCCCCGGGGGGCTTGCTTCACGCAGTCGATCATTGGCTCATCCCTTTTTGGGGCCGCGAAGTATACCGGAAATCACTTTGGATCGGGGCGGCGCAGAGGGCGCAGGGCGGTAAATTTTCGACCTGCATTACGTGCTTCCGTTCACTGGATACCGGTGGTTCGTCACGGGGTAAGAGTCTAGCCCTAAATGGGATTAGATCCTATATGTAGTAGGATTTTTTTTGTTTGGCGCTACATATGGTGTTTTGATCTTGGTCAGGGCCTAGGGGGTGCATTGCCTGTAGGGGCCCTGTCGCGGGGCAAGCCCGCTCCCACGTGCCGTTCCCACGCACCGCTCCCGCAGGGGGATGTCGGGGCGCAAAAAAATGCCGCCTCAGCCACCCGTGAGGGCGATTGAGGCGGCATGTTCAGCTCAGCGCTGCGAAGGCCTTATTGGCAGGCTTCGCAATCCGGCTCGTCGATGGCGCAGGCCTTCGGTACCGGGGCTGGGCCGGCGGCCTGGACCGGGGCGCTGTCGCCGCCGCTCGACACGGCGTTGAGCTTGCCGGTGTTGATGGTGGACTTCTCGGTGCTGGTCGCGGCCAGGGCACGGAGGTAGTAGGTGGTCTTCAGACCACGGTACCAGGCCATGCGGTAGGTCACGTCCAGCTTCTTGCCCGAAGCGCCGGCGATGTACAGGTTCAGCGACTGGGCCTGGTCGATCCACTTCTGGCGACGGGAGGCGGCGTCGACGATCCACTTGGTCTCGACTTCGAACGCGGTGGCGTACAGGTCTTTCAGCTCTTGCGGGATACGCTCGATCTGCTGCACGGAACCATCGTAGTACTTCAGGTCGTTGATCATTACCGAGTCCCACAGGCCACGGGCCTTCAGGTCGCGGACCAGGTACGGGTTGATCACGGTGAATTCGCCCGACAGGTTCGATTTCACGTACAGGTTCTGGTAGGTCGGCTCGATAGACTGCGACACGCCGGTGATGTTGGCGATGGTCGCGGTCGGCGCGATGGCCATGATGTTCGAGTTACGAATACCTTTCTTGACGCGCTCGCGCACCGGTGCCCAGTCCAGGCTCTCGGTCAGGTCGACGTCGATGTACTTCTGGCCACGGGCCTCGATCAGGATCTGCTGGCTGTCCAGCGGCAGGATGCCCTTGGACCACAGCGAACCCTGGAAGGTCTCGTAGGCGCCGCGCTCGTCGGCCAGGTCGCAGGAAGCCTGGATCGCGTAGTAGCTGACCGCTTCCATCGACTTGTCGGCGAACTCGACGGCAGCATCGGAACCGTACGGGATGTGCTGCAGGTACAGCGCGTCCTGGAAGCCCATGATGCCCAGGCCGACCGGGCGGTGCTTGAAGTTCGAGTTGCGCGCTTGCGGCACCGAGTAGTAGTTGATGTCGATCACGTTGTCGAGCATGCGCACGGCGGTGTTCACGGTGCGTTGCAGCTTGGCGGTGTCCAGCTTGCCGTCGACGATGTGGTTCGGCAGGTTGATCGAGCCCAGGTTGCAGACCGCGATCTCATCCTTGTTGGTGTTCAGGGTGATCTCGGTGCACAGGTTCGAGCTGTGGACCACGCCCACGTGCTGCTGGGGCGAGCGCAGGTTGCACGGGTCCTTGAAGGTCAGCCATGGGTGGCCGGTCTCGAACAGCATCGACAGCATCTTGCGCCACAGGTCTTTGGCCTGGATGGTCTTGAACACCTTGATCTTGTTGTACTCGGTCAGGGCTTCGTAGTACTCGTAGCGCTCTTCGAAGGCCTTGCCGGTCAGGTCGTGCAGGTCAGGCACTTCCGATGGCGAGAACAGGGTCCACTTGCCGTCATCGAAGACGCGCTTCATGAACAGGTCAGGGATCCAGTTGGCGGTGTTCATGTCGTGGGTACGACGGCGGTCATCACCGGTGTTCTTGCGCAGCTCGATGAATTCTTCGATGTCGAGGTGCCAGGTTTCCAGGTAGGCGCACACGGCGCCTTTGCGCTTGCCACCCTGGTTCACGGCGACGGCGGTGTCGTTGACCACTTTCAGGAACGGCACGACGCCTTGCGACTTGCCGTTGGTGCCCTTGATGTACGAGCCCAGTGCACGCACCGGGGTCCAGTCGTTGCCCAGGCCACCGGCGAATTTCGACAGCATGGCGTTGTCGTGGATCGCGTGGTAGATGCCCGACAGGTCGTCCGGCACGGTGGTCAGGTAGCAGCTGGACAGCTGCGGACGCAGGGTGCCGGCGTTGAACAGGGTCGGGGTCGAGGCCATGTAGTCGAAGGACGACAACAGGTTGTAGAACTCGATCGCACGGGCTTCTTTATCTTTCTCTTCCAGCGCCAGGCCCATGGCCACACGCATGAAGAACACCTGCGGCAGCTCGAAGCGCACGCCATCCTTGTGGATGAAGTAGCGGTCGTACAGGGTCTGCAGGCCCAGGTAGGTGAACTGCTGGTCGCGCTCGTGGTTGATCGCCTTGCCCATGCGCTCCAGGTCGTAGCCTTTCAGCGCCGGGTCAAGCAGTTCGAACTCGACGCCTTTCTCGACGTAGGCCGGCAGGGCCTTGGCGTACAGGTCGGCCATCTCGTGGTGGGTGGCGCTGTCGGCCACGCCCAGGAAGCCCAGGCCTTCGGCGCGCAGGGTGTCCATCAGCAGGCGGGCGGTGACGAACGAGTAGTTCGGCTCGCGCTCGACCAGGGTACGGGCGGTCATTACCAGGGCGGTGTTGACGTCCTTCAGGGCCACGCCGTCGTACAGGTTCTTCAGGGTTTCGCGCTGGATCAGGTCGCCATCGACTTCGGCCAGGCCTTCGCAGGCTTCGCTGATGATGGTGTTCAGGCGGGCCATGTCCAGAGGCGCCAGGCTGCCGTCGGCGAGGGTGATGCGGATGCTTGGGTGCGGCTCGACCACGGCGTCGGCATTGGAGCGGGTGGCGCGCTCTTTGGCACGCTGGTCGCGGTAGATCACGTAGTCGCGGGCGACTTTCTGCTCGCCGGCGCGCATCAGGGCCAGTTCGACCTGGTCCTGGATTTCTTCGATGTGGATGGTGCCACCCGATGGCATGCGACGCTTGAACGTGGCGGTGACCTGCTCGGTCAGGCGCGCGACGGTGTCGTGGATGCGCGACGAGGCGGCGGCGGTGCCGCCTTCAACTGCGAGGAACGCCTTGGTGATGGCAACGGTGATCTTGTCGTCGGTGTAGGGGACGACAGTGCCGTTGCGCTTGATCACGCGCAGTTGGCCAGGCGCGGTGGCTGCCAGATCCTGATTGGAATCGGCGGCCTGCGGCGCTTTGCCCTGCGGGTTCTCGCGAGTTGTGTCGGTTTGCATGGGTGGGTGTCTCCACAGTTTCTAGTTTGTTCAGGCGCCTTGTTGGGGCGCCCACCGTTCCGTCCACTTGCTCGATGGCCCGGGCGGGGAGGCGTCATGCACGCGCATACGCCCGCTCGGGCTTACCGACTTCGGGACAGACTCAGGAATAAGGGGCAATAACCTGCCGCTCCCTGGCCGAAGTCAAAGGTTCTGGGCGTACCCAAAATCTGTTGCTGATGAGTGGCAAGGCACCGCCTGCAACACTCATACCCGAACAAGGCCGTCTGCGGCTTGCCTCGGTCGCCCTCCGCAGGAGCGGTTTGGCTGTTGAAATCACGTTAAGTTCAGTCGGTAAATTCGCTTGAATTTGCCTGGCGACTTGTGTTTGTGATTTTGCGCGAAACCCAACATCTAGTGGTTCGCTGCGATAGGGATACAAGATAATGCGGTCTCGGGGGCTTTGCAAGGTGAGCGCCTGTGGATAACTTGTGGGTACTTTGTGAGTGATCCGTGGGTATTCGCTGTAGCCCTTGTCCCAAGAGGTTTGCACTATTTTTTGTCTGTGCTATGTCGCCGCGCAGATTTTTTCGGGCGCGCACCCTATCACAAAAAACGGTTCAGTCGTGGGGCGTTCTGGGTGGTTGGCAGGGGTGGGGGCGGGACGTAGTATCCGGGGCTGATGTTGCGCTTTGGTGAAGGTGGATTTTCACTGGAATCAAAGGGTTGTACCGGCCGCATCGCGGGCTTGCCCCGCGATGAGGCCGGAACAGCCAACAGCAAGGCCCGAAAAAAACCAGAAGAAGGGTAAGGCCATGGACCAGCCAATCAACCGCATCCTCATCGTCGAGGACGACCAGCGCCTCGCCGAACTCACTGCCGAGTACCTCCAGGCCAACGGCTTCGAGGTGGCGGTGGAGGGCGATGGCGGCCGTGCCGCCCGGCGCATCATCGACAGCCAGCCGGACCTGGTGATCCTCGACCTGATGCTGCCCGGCGAGGACGGCCTGAGCATCTGCCGCCGGGTGCGTGGCCAGTATGCCGGCCCGATCCTCATGCTCACCGCCCGCAGCGACGAGCTGGACCAGATCCAGGGCCTGGACCTGGGCGCCGACGACTATGTGTGCAAGCCGGTGCGCCCGCGCGTGCTGCTGGCGCGCATCAACGCCCTGTTGCGCCGCAGCGAGGCCCCGGAGCGGCGCCAGGAGCTGAGCTTCGGCCCGCTGCATATAGATAGCCGCCAGCGTGAGGCGCGCCTGAGCGGCCAGCTGATCGAGCTGACCGGCGCCGAGTTCGACCTGCTCTGGCTGCTGGCCAGCAACGCCGGCCGGGTGCTGTCCCGCGAGGAGATCTTCACCTCGCTGCGCGGCGTCGGCTACGACGGCCAGGACCGCTCCATCGATGTGCGCATTTCCAAGATCCGCCCCAAGATCGGCGACGATCCGATTACCCCGCGGCTGATCAAGACCCTGCGCAGCAAGGGCTACCTGTTCGTCGGCGAGGCGCCATGAACTCGATCTTCCTGCGCATCTATGGCGGCATGCTCGCGGTGCTGGTGCTGGTGGCCGTGCTCGGCGTGCTAAGCCTGCACCTGCTCAACGAAATCCGCGCCGGCCAGCACCGCGAGCGCCTGGCCCAGGGTACCTTCAGCCTGATGGCCGACAACCTGGCGCAGCAGAACGCGGTGGAGCGCACCCGTTCGCTGGTGATCTGGGAGCGCCTGCTGGGCGTGCCGCTGGACCTGCAGCCGCTGTCGGCGTTCACCCTCGACGGTGGGCAGCGGGCGCGGCTGTACCGCGACCTGGTGGTGGTGGAGAAGACCGGTCCGCATGCTGCCCGGGTATTGCGCCGGGTTGGCCACGAGGACCTGCTGCTGGTGGCCGAGGTCAAGCAGATCAGCGAGCAGTTGGCCCGCGCCACGCTTTATCTATTGGCCGACGAGCTGGTGCGCTACCCGGTGACCGAGCAGCAGGCGCGCCTGGCGCAGTTGCGCCAGAGCAAGGGTTTCGGCTTCGACATTGCCTTGCAGCGCATCGAGCGCGCCGCCCTGGACGACGACCAGCGCCGCCGGGTGGAAGAGGGCGACACGGTGATGGCCCTGGGCCGGGACGGCGATTCGATCCGCGTGTTCGCGGGGCTGTCCGGTTCGCCCTGGGTGCTGGAGATCGGCCCGCTGTATCAGCTCAACCCGTATCCGCCGCAGTTGCTGATCCTGATCGCCTTCCTCGGCCTGTGCCTGATCGGCCTGGTGGTCTATCTGCTGGTGCGCCAGCTGGAGCGGCGTGTGTCGGGCCTGGAGGTGGCGGCCACGCGCATCGCCCAGGGCAGCCTCGACACCCGCGTGCCGGCCGGCGATGCCGACTCGGTGGGGCGCCTGGCCGAGGCCTTCAACGGCATGGCCGAGCACCTGCAGCGTTCATTGACCATGCAGCGCGAGCTGGTGCGGGCGGTGTCCCACGAGTTGCGCACACCGGTGGCGCGGCTGCGCTTCGGCCTGGAGATGATCGAGAGCGCCAGCACCGACGAGGCCCGGGCCAAGCACCTGGCCGGCATGGACGGCGATATCCAGGACCTGGACAAGCTGGTCGACGAGATGCTGACCTACGCCCGCCTGGAGCAGGGCGCGCCGGCCCTGCATTTCCAGGTGGTGGACCTGGACGAGCTGCTGGCGCGGGTGATCGAGGAGCTGGCGCCGCTGCGGGCCGAGGTGCGGGTGGTGCGTGGGGGGTGCCACGGGCTCGACGGCGGCGACGCCCGGGTCGAGGCCGAGCCGCGCTACCTGCACCGGGCCCTGCAGAACCTGGTGCGCAATGCCATGCGCCATGCCGAATCGGAAGTGCGCCTGAGCTATCAGATCGGCCAGCAGCGTTGCCGTATCGACGTAGAGGATGACGGCCCCGGGATTC
Organism: Pseudomonas peradeniyensis; assembly: GCF_014268935.2. Lineage (GTDB taxonomy): Bacteria > Pseudomonadota > Gammaproteobacteria > Pseudomonadales > Pseudomonadaceae > Aquipseudomonas > Aquipseudomonas peradeniyensis. Next base: position 150,343 of record NZ_JABWRJ020000001.1, read on the forward strand.
CCGAAGGGGTGTGGCACCGCATCTTCACCCCGTTCACCCGCCTCGACGACAGCCGCACCCGGGCCTCGGGCGGGCATGGATTGGGGCTGTCGATCGTGCGACGGATCATCTACTGGCACGGCGGCCGTGCCCTGGTCGGGCACAGCGAGCAGCTGGGCGGGGCGTGTTTCAGCCTGAGCTGGCCACGTGAGCAGCCGCGCGACTAGACGCTGATCAAGCTCAGCAGATGGCCGTCCTGCAGGCAGAACTGGCCATCGAGTTCGACGCCGTGGTGCCACTCGGCCGACAGGTCGGTGAGCAGGCGCAGGCGGGCATGGCCGTCGGCGGACCAGGTCAGCAGCTCGGCGTGTTCGAAATAGAAGCGCTGTTTGGTGAGCGGATAGAGGGTCTTGAACAGGCTTTCCTTGAGCGAGAAGGTCAAGGTCACGGCCAGGGCTTGCTGGCTGCGGTCCAGGCGCTCCAGCTCGGCAGGGGTGAGGATTTCCCCGGCCAGGCGTTCGGCGCGCTCTTCGCTGAGCAGGGTTTCCTGGTCCAGGCCCAGGCCACGGCATTGGCCGTCGGCTGCGACAACCGCGGCGGCCCAGCCTTGGCCGTGGGTGATCGAGCCGTGGATGCCGGCGGGCCAGATCGGCGAGCGGTCTTCATGCGGGGCGGGAACGTAGCTGCGACCGTCGAGAATCCGCAGCGCCTCGCGGGCGCAGACCCGGCCGGCCAGGTACTCGGCCTGGCGCTTGGCCACTGAGCGTTGCAGGCTGGCGGTTTGCTCGATGCCGGCGCGCTGGAAGTCGTCGGCGGCCAGGCGGGCCGGGTCGAAGGCGCAGCTGACCAGCACCGCGCCGGGGACCGGGCGGGGCAGGGGCCAGTGGTGCTGGAGCGGGGCGCAGCAGGTGGGGAGTCTGTTCATGACGGGTATTGTGCCAGCCGTGAACGCTGGCGCAAATCACCGGAGCGTCATCGCGGGGCAAGCCCGCTCCCACGAATGGCTTAGTTTTCCGGCGTGGGAGCGGGCTTGCCCCGCGATGGACCCTTCAGTCAAACGCGCTCTTCAAGAACGCCTGCATATCCTTCCAGGAACTCTCATCAGCCGCCTTGTCATACCCGATATCCGGCCCGCCATGCCCCCCATGCCCCAACCGATCCGCATCCGGGTTGGTAAACCCATGCTTGGCCCCCGGAATCCCGACGAACTTGTAGTCGGCCTTGGCCGCATCCATCTCCGCCTTGAACGCCGCCACCTGCTCCGGGGTGACCATGCTGTCGGCCTCGCCGTGCTCCACCAGGATCTTCGCCCGGATCACCCCGGGCTTGGCCGGGGTCTGGGTCACCAGCGCGCCATGGAAACTCACCACGCCATCGAGCTTCTCGCCCCGGCGCGCCGCATCCAGTACCACCTTGCCGCCAAAGCAGTAACCGATGGCCGCCAATTGGTGCTTGTTGGTGTTGGGCTGGATCTTCAATAGCTCAAGCCCGGCATCGAAGCGCCGGGCTGCCGCCGCCGGGTCCTTCATCGCCGCCGCCATGAACGCCTGGGCGTCGGCCGGGTGCTCGGTGTTCTTGCCGTCGCCATACATGTCGATGGCCAGGGCGTTGTAGCCCAGCGCCGCGAGGTCGCGGGCGCGGCGCTTGGCGTAGTCGTTCAGCCCCCACCATTCATGCACCACCACCACGCCCGGGCGCTTGCCCTCGAGGGCGTCGTCGTAGGCGTAGTAGCCGATCAGCGCGGTGCCGTCGGCATCCTGGTAGCGAATCTCGCGGGTCTGCACCGCCGCCTGGGCAAGGCTGGCGCTGCACAACAAGGCCAGGGCAAGCAGGGTACGCATGGTCGAGCTCCTTCTTCGGTTCGTTCAGCCAAGGTTCAGGCCAGGTTCAGCAGGGGTTCAGGGCGCCCTCCCTACTCTAGCCCCCAGACAGCAACAACGCATCCAACCCGGAGTACCTGAATCATGAAAACCCTCAACACCCTGATTGCCGCCATGGCCGTTTGCGCCGCCGGCCTCACCAGCGTTGCCCAGGCCGATGACAACTTCGCCAGCCTGACCTACGGCCAGACCAGCGACAAAGTCCGCAAGTCCGGCCTGCTGCAACGTAACACCGACGGCCTGAACGCCGACGGCATCATCGGCAAGGACAGCACCTGGGGCGCGCGCCTGGGCAAGATCAACGACCAGGGCCGCTACTACATCACCTACGACAACGTCTCGGGCGATCACAGCGGCGTCAAGCTGCGCCAGGAGAACCTGCTGGGCAGCTATGACCTGTTCCTGCCGGTGGGCGATACCACCAAACTGTTCGGCGGCGGCAGCCTGGGCATGACCAAGCTGACCCAGGATTCGCCGGGCGCCCGCCGCGACACCGACTACGGTTACGCCGTCGGCCTGCAGGCCGGTGTGATCCAGGAAGTCACCGACAACACCTCGGTGGAGCTGGGCTACCGTTACCTGCGCAGCAACGCCGCCACCGAGATCGGCGCCCACGGCGGGCCGAAGGACGGTACCCTGCGCCTGACCAGCAGCGCGCAGACCTACCTGGCGGCTACCTACAAGTTCTGAGGTCGCTGTTATCCTGTGCAGGCCTTTTCGCGGGTAAACCCGCTCCCACAGGTGGTGCACAACCCTGTGGGAGCGGGTTTACCCGCGAAAAGGCCGGCACAGGGCATTCCCATTGAAAGGAGATCCACATGAAATTGCTGGTGGTCGAGGACGAGGCGCTGCTGCGTCATCACCTGTTCACCCGCCTCGGCGAAGGCGGCCATGTGGTGCAGGCGGTGGCCAACGCGGAAGAAGCCTTGTACCAGGCCGAGCAGTACAACCACGACCTGGCGGTGATCGACCTGGGCCTGCCGGGCATGAGCGGGCTGGACCTGATCCGCCAGCTGCGCAGCCTCGGCCAGACCTTCCCGATCCTCATCCTCACCGCCCGCGGCAACTGGCAGGACAAGGTCGAAGGCCTGGCCGCCGGCGCTGATGATTACGTGGTCAAACCGTTCCAGTTCGAGGAGCTGGAAGCCCGTCTGAATGCCTTGCTGCGCCGCTCCAGCGGCTTCACCCAGTCGACCATCGCCGCAGGGCCGCTGGTGCTCGATCTCAACCGCAAGCAGGCGACCCTGGACGAGCAGCCGCTGGCGCTGACCGCCTACGAATACCGCATCCTCGAGTACCTCATGCGCCATCACCAGCAGGTGGTGGCCAAGGACCGGCTGATGGAGCAGCTGTACCCGGACGACGAGGAGCGCGACCCGAACGTCATCGAGGTGCTGGTCGGCCGCCTGCGCCGCAAGCTCGAGGGCGACAACGGCTTCAAGCCGATCGACACCGTGCGCGGCCTGGGCTACCTGTTCACCGAGCGCTGCCGATGATCCGTTCGCTGCGGGTGCGCCTGATGCTGGCGGCGGCGTTGCTGGCGCTGCTGTTCATGCTGGCACTGCTGCCGGCCTTGCAGAAGGCCTTCAGCCTGGCGTTGCAGGAGTCGATCGAGCAGCGCCTGGCCTCGGACGTGACCACCCTGATCTCGGCCGCGCGCATCGAGCGCGGCCAGCTGCAGATGCCGGCGCTGCTGCCGGACGAACGCTACAACCTGCCTTACACCGGCCTGCTCGGCTACATCTTCGACCGCCAGGGCACGTTGGTGTGGCAGTCGCGGGCCACCCGTAACCGCAATATCAACTATCACCCCCGCTATGACGGACGCGGCAACGAGTTCGCCCGTATCCACCAGGACGACGGCGACGAATTCTTCGTCTACGACGTCGAGGTCAAGCTGCTCGGTGGCAAGAGCGCGGCGTTCAGCATCGTCGCCCTGCAGCCGGTGCGTGAATACCAGGACACCCTCAACGGCCTGCGCGAGAAACTCTACCTGGGCTTCGGCGCGGCGCTGCTGGCGTTGATGGTGCTGCTCTGGGCCGGCCTGACCTGGGGCCTGCGTTCATTGCGCCGGCTCAGCTCCGAGCTCGACGATGTGGAGAGCGGAGCCAGAGATGGGCTGAGTCGCGAGCATCCACGCGAGCTGCTGCGCCTGACCGGCTCGCTCAACCGCCTGCTGCGCAGCGAGCGCGAGCAGCGCCAGCGCTACCGCGACTCGCTCGACGACCTGGCCCACAGCCTCAAGACCCCGCTGGCCGTGCTGCAGGGCGTTGGCGAGAGCATGGAGCAGGGCGACCGCGAACAGGCGCGGGTGCTGCAGAGCCAGATCGAGCGCATGAGCCAGCAGATCGACTACCAGCTGCAGCGCGCCAGCCTGCGCAAGAGCGGCCTGGTCCGCCACCAGGTCGAGCTCAAGCCGTTGCTCGACAGCCTGTGCAGCACCTTGGCCAAGGTCTATCGCGACAAGCGCGTCGAGGTCAGCCTCGACATCCCGGCCCTGGCGCGGGTGCCGATGGAGCAGGGCGCCTTGCTGGAGCTCTTGGGCAACCTGCTGGAAAACGCCTACCGGTTATGCCTGGGGCAAGTGCGGGTCAGCCTGCAGCAGTCGCCGGGGCTGCTGCAGCTGTGCGTCGAGGACGATGGACCGGGCGTGCCGCCGGATCAACGCGAGCGGATTCTCGAGCGCGGCGAGCGGCTGGACCGCCAGCACCCCGGGCAGGGGATCGGGCTGGCGGTGGTCAAGGACATCATCGACAGCTATGACGCCGAGCTGAGCCTGGGCGATTCGCCGTTGGGCGGGGCTGCGTTCCGCATCGCTTTCCGGCTCGATTGATTCTGCCTTTCCAGTGCAGGGGGCGGTGCGTGGGAGCGGGCTAGCCCCGCGATACCGGCGAAGCCGGTGCCATCCGGCGCGGTCCTCATCGCGGGGCAAGCCCGCTCCCACCGGGAAGTCCCACCGAAGACCTCTGAGGCGGATTCCCGCCAACCCAGCCTGTACGATTTCCGCCATCGGGCGGAAATCCGCCATTCCCTACGTGGTTCTTCGCCCCGTCCCGGGGCATTCACACCCTGTAATCATTGGCTGTGCACCTCAAGCGGGCACTTTGGCATCGCCCTTGCTATTCAGCTGGCAGAGGCCTGCCCAGGCACTCGCCCACAACGACAAATCCCTCCGGGTACAGGAGGGTTCGCGATTCAGGTGCCCCGACATCCTGGGAAGGATGCGCCGGCCCACTTGAGGAAAAACTAGCCATGACGACTCGTCAGCCGCTGTACAAATCGCTGTATGTCCAGGTGATCGTCGCCATCACCATCGGTATCCTGCTCGGCCACTACTACCCGGAAACCGGCGTAGCCCTCAAACCCCTGGGTGACGGCTTCGTCAAGCTGATCAAGATGGTCATCGCCCCGATCATCTTCTGCACCGTGGTCAGCGGCATCGCCGGCATGCAGAGCATGAAGTCGGTCGGCAAGACCGGCGGTTACGCGCTGCTGTACTTCGAGATCGTCTCCACCATCGCCCTGATCATCGGCCTGGTCGTGGTCAACGTGGTCCAGCCGGGCGCCGGCATGCACGTCGACGTCAGCACCCTGAACGCCAGCAGCGTGGCCGCCTACGCCGCCGCCGGCGCGCAGCAGACCACCGTGGGCTTCCTGCTCAACGTCATCCCCAACACCGTGGTCGGCGCCTTCGCCAACGGTGACATCCTGCAAGTGCTGATGTTCTCGGTGCTGTTCGGCTTCGCCCTGCACCGCCTGGGCAGCTACGGCAAGCCGGTGCTGGACCTGATCGACCGCTTCGCCCATGTCATGTTCAACATCATCAACATGATCATGAAGCTGGCCCCGATCGGCGCCTTCGGTGCCATGGCCTTCACCATCGGCCAGTACGGCGTGGGCTCGCTGGTGCAGCTGGGCTACCTGATGGCGTGCTTCTACATCACCTGCGTGCTGTTCATCCTGGTGGTGCTGGGCGGTATCTGCCGCGCCCACGGCTTCAGCGTGATCAAGCTGATCCGCTACATCCGTGAAGAACTGCTGATCGTGCTGGGCACCTCGTCCTCCGAGTCGGCCCTGCCGCGCATGCTGGCCAAGATGGAGCGCCTGGGCGCGAAGAAATCCGTGGTTGGCCTGGTGATCCCGACCGGCTACTCGTTCAACCTGGACGGCACCTCGATCTACCTGACCATGGCCGCGGTGTTCATCGCCCAGGCCACCGACACCACCATGGACATCACTCACCAGATCACCCTGCTGCTGGTGCTGCTGGTGGCCTCCAAGGGTGCCGCGGGCGTCACCGGTTCGGGCTTCATCGTGCTGGCCGCGACCCTGTCGGCCGTTGGCCACCTGCCGGTGGCGGGCCTGGCATTGATCCTGGGTATCGACCGCTTCATGTCCGAAGCCCGCGCCCTGACCAACCTGATCGGCAACGCCGTGGCCACCGTGGTCGTGGCCAAGTGGGTCAAGGAGCTGGACACCGACACCCTGCAGGCGGAACTGGCGTCCGGCGGCTCGCCGCTGGTCGACACCCGTCCGACCGACGACCTGGGCGTGGCCGAAGGCCCGGCGCGTTGATCGCGGTGTGAAATGAAGAAGGCGACCCTCGGGTCGCCTTTTTTGTGAATGCTAGGGGGTATGGGCATCTACTCGACCCGGGTCTCGCCGCTGTACACCAATATCTCCCGGCACCGCCGGCACAGGTACCGCCGCCCCTGGCGCACCAGCTTGTGCCGCTGGGCGGTGAACGGAAAGTCGCTCTCCGGGCACGGGCAGCGGTAGATGTAGCGCGTCACCACCCGCCGCTGCACCTCGTAGTTGTGGCAACGGTTCGGCGGCAGTTCGTACACCCCGCGCATGATCAGCTGCCACTCCTCGCCATGGGCCTGGATGCGGTCACCGAACAGCTGGTGGGCCACCAGATGGGCCACCTCGTGGGCCACGGTCTGGCGCAGGAAGTCTTCCTGGTTCTCGCGGTATAGCTGCAGGTTGAAGCGCAGCAGGTTCTCGTGCAGGTGGGCGACACCGGCTTTCTGGCCGCGCAGCTTGAAGCTGACCTGCGGGCGCGGAAAAGGGCGTTTGAAGAAGGTTTCGGCTTGCTGGTAACAGGTTTCGACGCGTTGTCTGAGCAGCTCGGGCATGGCGGGGTAGTTCTCCTGACCGGGCATTATGCCGCAGGCACAGGCCGGCTGCCGAGCCGCCGGTCAGGCACACGAAACGAAGCCGCCTTGCGGCGGCCTCGGGTGATGCCCCAGTGCTGGTTGGATCTGATAGGTATGCGTCAGTTGGTGTAGACGGGCCCCACGCCCAGTCCCCAGATGATCACGGTCGCGGCCATGATCGCCACCAGTACCACCAGGCCCACCGCCAGCACCGAGCTGGAGAACAGGAAGCCTTCATCCGACGGTATGTTCATGAACGTCGGCAAGCCGACATACAACAGGTACACGGTGTAGCAGATGGCCGCCGTGCCGATCAGCATGCCCAGCCACAGGTGCGGGTAGAGCGCCGCGAGGCCGCCGATGAATAGCGGGGTGGCGGTGTAGGTGGCGAAGGCGATGCACTGCGCCATGCTCGGGTTGGCGTCGTAGGTGCGCGCCATCCAGTGGATGAAGGCGCCCATCACCGCGACCCCGGCGAGCATCGCCAGGTACGACATGATGCTCATCCACAGCGCGCTTTCCATGGTCAGCATCACTGCCGGCCGCTCGCCGATCACCCAGCCGACCTGGGTGGTGCCGATGAACGCCGAGACGGCGGGGATCGCCGCCAGGATCAGCGTGTGCGTCAGGTACATGTGGCTGATGCTTTCTTCCTCGCCACGGATCTCCCGCCACTCCTGGTCAGGGTGGGTGAACAACCCTACAACGTGATGAATCATACTGGTCACTCCTATCGTCGTTGCCAAACGCCCCCCAGATGGAGCGCCTGTGGCCCGAGGCCAGGAACACCGATTGCTGCGGTCATGTGGCCTTATGTCGCAGTATAGGAAGTGGATCCCGGCACAAAACCGGCTTTTTAGAGCAAATTGCGCTGTCAGGCCCGGTGCTGATTCCCTTGAAGTCTTTATCGGATTCACCTACTGCGCCGTGCGGTTTGTGCGTAAAATAGCCGGCTTTTGTCACACCTCGCGGATCCAAGCGCTATGGGCACCCTCTCGGTCAACCAGAACAAACTGCAAAAACGCCTGCGTCGTCTCGCCGGCGAAGCCATCACCGACTACAACATGATCGAGGATGGCGACAAGGTCATGGTCTGCCTGTCCGGCGGCAAGGACAGCTACACCATGCTCGACGTTCTGTTGCACCTGCAGAAGGTGGCGCCGATCAAGTTCGACATCGTCGCGGTGAACATGGACCAGAAGCAGCCGGGCTTCCCCGAGCACGTGCTGCCGGCCTATCTCAAGGAACTGGGCGTCGAGTACCACATCGTCGAGAAGGACACCTACTCGGTGGTCAAGGAGCTGGTACCCGAGGGCAAGACCACCTGCTCGCTGTGCTCGCGCCTGCGTCGCGGCACCCTGTACACCTTCGCCGACGAGATCGGCGCGACCAAGATGGCCCTGGGGCACCACCGCGACGACATCGTCGAGACCTTCTTCCTCAACATGTTCTTCAACGGCGCGCTCAAGGGCATGCCGCCGAAGCTGCGCGCCGATGATGGCCGCAACGTGGTGATCCGCCCGCTGGCCTACTGCAGCGAGAAGGACATCCAGGCCTATTCGGACATGAAGGAGTTCCCGATCATCCCGTGCAACCTGTGCGGCTCGCAGGAAAACCTGCAGCGCCAGGTGGTCAAGGACATGCTGGTGGAGTGGGAGCGCAAGCACCCGGGCCGTACCGAGAGCATCTTCCGCGCCCTGCAGAACGTCGCGCCATCGCAGCTGGCCGACCGCAACCTGTTCGACTTCACCAGCCTGAAGATCGACGAGAGCGCCACCCCGCGTTTCCTCGACGTGCTGAACATCTGAGCCCATGCGCGACTATCAGTGGCTGCATGAGTACTGCCTGAACCGCTTCGGTTCGGCCCAGGCGCTGGAAGCCTTCCTGCCGCAGCCGCGCACGCCCGCGCAGCTGCGCGACATCCCTGACGACCGCTACCTGTCGACCCTGGCCCTGCGCGTGTTCCGCGCCGGGCTCAAGCACAGCCTGGTGGACGCCAAGTGGCCGGCGTTCGAGCAGGTGTTCTTCGGTTTCGACCCGCAGAAGGTGGTGCTGATGGGCGCCGAGCACCTGGAGCGGCTGATGCACGACGAGCGCATCATCCGCCACCTGGGCAAGCTCAAGAGCGTGCCGCGCAATGCCCAGATGGTGCTGGACGTGGCCAAGGAGAAGGGCAGTTTCGGCGCGTTCATCGCCGACTGGCCAGAGACCGATATCGTCGGGTTGTGGAAGTACCTGGCCAAGCATGGCAACCAGCTGGGCGGTTTGTCGGCGCCGCGGTTCCTGCGGATGGTCGGCAAGGATACCTTCATTCCCACCGATGACATGGCGGCGGCGTTGATCGCGCAGAAGATCATCGACAAGCCGCCGACCAGCCAGCGGGATCTTGCGCTGGTGCAGCAGGCGTTCAATCAGTGGCATGCCGAGAGCGGCCGGCCGTTGTGTCAGTTGTCGGTGATGCTGGCGCATACCGTCAACCACTGAGATTGCTGGGGCCGCGGTGCGGCCCTTTCGCGGCACAAGGGCTGCAAAGCAGCCCCGGAATTTAACGCCCTTCACCCGCCAGGCGCCGCTCCTGCTGGAACTTCCAGCGCACAAACAGCAACCCGCTGACGAACAACCCCAGGCTCACCAGCACCTCGACCCAGCCGAACAGCGCCCGCGCCGGATCGAACGCCGCCAGCACGCCCTTGATGAAGTAGATGTTCACCACGAAGCAGGTCCAGGCATGCGCCCGGGCGCTGCCCATCAGCATGCCCGGCAGCAACAGCAGCAGGGGGATCAGCTCGATGGCCATGATCACCTCGACCCGCGCCCCGTGCAGGTTGGCGAACCACAGGTTGTTCACCACCAGCAGGGCGATCAGGCCGAAGAAGCAGGCCAGGCTCAAGGCGCGGGTAAAGCGCACCCGCGGGGCCAGCCAGTCCAGTGGCGGCAAGACCTTCGGCTTTCTAGCCACGTTCGCCACCCAGGGCCTTGGCCGTCTTCGCCAGGCGCTGTCCGAGCGCGCGGCACAGGGTGATCTCGTGCGGGTCCAGCTCACGCTTGCCGTCGGCGCCGGCATGGTGGCTGGCGCCGTACGGCGTGCCGCCGCCACGGGTTTCCAGCAGCGCCGATTCGCTGTAGGGCAGGCCGGTGACCAGCATGCCGTGGTGCATCAGCGGCAGCAGCATCGACAACAGGGTGGTCTCCTGGCCGCCGTGCAGGCTGGCGGTGGAGGTGAACACCGCCGCCGGCTTGCCCACCAGCTCGCCGCCCAGCCACAGGCTGCTGGTGCCGTCGAGGAAGTACTTGAGCGGCGCGGCCATGTTGCCGAAGCGGGTCGGGCTGCCCATGGCCAGGCCCGCGCAATGGCGCAGGTCGTCGAGGGTGGCGTACAGCGCGCCGCTGGCCGGAATGTCCGGGGCCACGGCCTCGCACTCGGTGGAGATCGCCGGCACGGTGCGCAGGCGCGCCTCCAGGCCGGCCATCTCGACGCCGCGGGCGATATGCCGGGCCATCTCGCTGGTCGAGCCGTGGCGGCTGTAGTACAGCACCAGGATGTAGGGTTCGCTCACGGCAGGATCTCCAGGACCTTCTCCGGTGGGCGGCCGACCACGGCCTTGTCACCGGCCACCAGGATCGGGCGTTCGATCAGCTTGGGATGCTCGACCATCGCCTTGATCAGCTGGGCGTCGCTCAGGGCCGGGTTGGCCAGCTCCAGGGTCTTGTATTCGTCTTCGCCGGTGCGCAGCAACTGGCGCGCGCCGATGCCCAGCTTGGCGAGCAGCTGTTCGAGGGTGGCGGCGTCCGGCGGGGTCTCGAGGTAGCGCACGATGGTCGGCGCCAGGCCGCGTGCCTCGAGCAGTTCCAGGGCGCCGCGGGATTTCGAGCAGCGCGGGTTATGATAGAGGGTCAGATCGGTCATGACGGGTCGCATCCAGCTGGGTGTGGCGGCTATTCTAACCGCAGCGACCGACTTCAATGCTTGAAAACTTCGAGAAGGATTGACCCATGGCAAGGCGTTTGGCAGCTGCACTGGCCATCACCGCGAGCCTGTTGCTCGGCGGCTGCGGTGCGGACTACGGCGTGGACCAGCACGGCAACACGGTAAAGGCCGAACAGATCGACGGGCACTGGCTGGTGCTCAACTACTGGGCCGAATGGTGTGGCCCGTGCCGCACGGAAATCCCTGAACTCAATGCCGCCGCCAAGCAGTGGGAGGCGCAGGGCATTCGCGTGGTGGGGGTGAACTTCGATGGTTTGCAGGGGCCGGACCTGAAAGCCGCCGCCGATACCCTGGGCATCGGTTTCACCGTGCTGGCCCAGGACCCGGCCGAGCGCTACGAGCTGCCGCGCAGCGAGGCGCTGCCGGTGACCTACATCATCGACGACAAGGGCAAGGTGCGTGAGCAGCTGATGGGCGAGCAGACGCTCGAAGGGCTGCAGGCGAAGATCAGGGCGCTCAAGGGCGGCGCCTGAGTTCCAGCATCGCGGGGCAAGCCCGCTCCCACGTGGGAGCGGGCTTGCCCCGCGATGGTTTCAGCCTTCCTCAGGCCAGAACCGCAGCGGCTTGCCCTCGACCGGCCAGAAACGGATCTGCTCGATCGGCGACACATCCCAGCGCTGCACCGTTTCCAGCGCCTGCAGGAAGCGTTTTTCCTGGTCCATCAGCGCCGGCGCGCACAGCTTGCGGGTCTTGCCGACCTTGCCGAAGCTGATGCGCTCGCCATCCAGCGTGTAAGGCGCGAACCAGTGGTTGCAGCCGCCGTTGCCGTAGGCGCGACCATCGCTGGCCAGAGTCAGCGTCAGGTGGCTGTAGTCGATCAGCGGGCGCTCACCGATCCACTCCAGCACGTAGCTCTGCTCCTGCTGCAACTTCGAGGGTTGTGCGGCGCAGCCCATCAGGCCGCAGGCGATCAGCGCGCCGGTCAGCAGCTGTTTCACTCAACCACGCTCCCGGCACTGCGGGCACAGGTGCTTGTCGCCCTTGCTCGCCCAGCCCAGCTCCTGGATACGCGCACTGGCGGCCGGGGCCTGGCCCTTCTTGCCCAGCTTGGCGTCGTTGGCGAACTCGAAGTCCAGCACCGCGTCGCAGCTGTCGCACTTGACCTGCCAGTTGAGGATTTCCAGCTCGTTGAACGCCGGGCCCTGGGCCACGGCGACCCACTGGCCGTGCGGGTTGATCAGGTGGCGCACGGTCTCGACGGTCAGGCGCATGGACAGGTCCTTGCTGCCCTTGAGGGTGACCAGCAGGACGTCGCCCTTCTGGATCGAGCCGCCGTTGCCGGTGACCTGGTAGCGGCCAGGCACCAGCGCGCGGCACTCGATCAGGGTGTGTTGCGGGTTGAAAAGGGTGTAGCGGAAATCGTGTTCGACCATGGGTCCTCCAAAATTGCCGCGTATCCTAGCATCAACCGTTTACAAGATTGTGTGGATTGCCTGCCGCCCAGCGGTTGATGTTGTCCAGGGTGGTCTCAGCGATGGCGTCCAGGGCCTCGCGGGTGAGGAAGGCCTGGTGGGCGGTGACGATCACGTTGGGGAAGGTCAGCAGGCGTGCCAGCACGTCATCCTGCAGCGGCAGGTCGGAACGGTCCTCGAAGAACAGCTGCGCCTCCTCTTCATACACATCCAGCCCCAGGTAGCCGAGCTGGCCGCTCTTGAGCGCGTCGATCAGCGCGGGGGTGTCGACCAGCGCGCCGCGGCCGGTGTTGATCAGCATGGCGCCGGGCTGCAACTGGGCCAGGCTCTGGGCGTTGATCAGGTGGCGGGTGTGCTCGGTCAGCGGGCAGTGCAGGCTGATGATGCGCGCCTGGCGCAGCAGCTCGGGCAGTTCCAGGTAGCGGGCGCCGAGGGCGACCAGCTCGGGGTTGGGGTAGGGGTCGTAGGCCAGCAGCTGGCAGCCGAAGCCGGCCATGATGCGGGCGAAGGCGGCGCCGATCTGGCCGGTGCCGACCACGCCGACGGTCTTGCCGTGCAGGTCGAAGCCGGTCAGCCCGTGCAGGGTGAAATCGCCTTCGCGGGTACGGTTGTAGGCCCGGTGCAAACGGCGGTTGAGGGCCAGGATCAGGGCCACGGCATGCTCGGCGACGGCGTGGGGCGAATAGGCCGGGACGCGGACCACGGCCAGGCCCAGGCGCTGTGCTGCGGCCAGGTCGACATGGTTGTAGCCGGCCGAGCGCAGGGCGATCAGGCGCGTGCCGCCGGCGGCCAGGCGCTCCAGCACCGGGGCATCGAGCTCGTCGTTGATGAAGGCGCAGACCACCTCGAAGCCCTGGGCCAGGGGCGCGGTGTAGAGGGTCAGGCGGGCGGGCTGGTAGTGCAGCTCCACGCTGCCCGCACTGGCGGCGCGGGTGAAACTTTCCTGGTCGTAGTGTTGGCTGCTGAACAACAGGGCGCGCATGGTCTGAGTCCTATCTGAAATGCCACCAGTCTAGCCATATGGCTGGTCTTGGCGTTGACCTGTGTCTCCTACGCGCTCTGGCGCGCCTGCTCGGCCAGTCGGTTGATGGCCTGGTCCAGTTCGTCCAGCGCCTGCAACGCCTGGGGGCTGTCCTGCTTGAGCAAGGTTTCGCTGCGCTGGCAGGCCGCACGCAACTGCGGCACGCCGCAATAGCGCGAGGCGCCGTTGAGCCGGTGCACGCGCTCGATCATCGCCGTGCGGTCGGCGGCATTGCGCGCGGCCCGAATGGCTTCACGGTCGGATTCCAGCGAGGCCAGCAGCATCGCCAGCATGTCCGCCGCCAGGTCCGGCTTGCCGGCCGCCAGGCGCAGGCCTTCCTCCGGGTCGAGCACCTTCAGCTCGCTGCTGTCGGCCAGGCGTTCGCTGGCGCGTTCCGGTGGCGGTGAGCCCAGGCTCAGGCCGGTCCACTTCATCACCACCTGGGACAGCTGGCGCTCGCTGATCGGCTTGGTCAGGTAGTCGTCCATGCCACTGTGCAGCAGGGCGCGCTTTTCGTTGGCCATGGCGTGGGCGGTGAGGGCCACGATCGGCAGGGGCGGGCCGCTCTGGCTGCTTTCCCACTGGCGGATCTGCTCGGTGCAGGCACGGCCATCCATGCCGGGCATCTGTACATCCATCAGTACCAGGTCGAAGGGTTCGTCCTGCACGGCCTGTACCGCGCCGTAGCCGTTGTCCACCGCCAGCACTTCGGCGCCCATGCCTTCGAGCAGGGTCTGCACCAGCAGCAGGTTGGCCGGGTTGTCGTCGACGCAGAGGATCTTCGGCATGCGCTGGCCACCGTGGTTGCGCTGCTCGCACACTGGGCGGCGCGGCTGCACCAGTTCCAGCAGCAGGCGACGCAGCTTGCGGGTGCAGGTCGGCTTGGCCAGCAGTTGGCCATGGGCATTGGGCAGGTAAGGGTGGTAGAGCGGCTGCTCGGTGGTCGGACAGAGCACCACGCACTGGCAGCCGAGACGTTCGAGCTGCTGGTGGTACTGGCCCAATTGTTCCGGCGCCAGGCTGCCCAGGTTGACCCCGAGCACGGCGAACTCGAACGGCTGCCCGGCCTGGCTGGCGGCCTGCACGCCTTGCAGCAGCTGGTCGCAGGAGGCGAACACGCTGACCGCCAGGCCGCAGTCCTCCAGTTGGTGCTCCAGCGCCTGGCGCGCCAGGTCGTGGCCGTCGACGATGGCCACGCGGCGGCCGAGCAGGGCCTGGGCGGGTTGCTCCTCGGCGTCGTCGTGGGCTTTGGGCAGGTTGAGGCTGATCCAGAACTGCGAGCCTTCGCCGGGCGTGCTGTCGACGCCGATCTCGCCGCCCATCTGCTCGATCAGGCGCTTGGAGATTACCAGCCCCAGGCCGGTACCGCCGGGTTGGCGCGACAGCGAGTTGTCGGCCTGGCTGAAAGCCTGGAACAGGGTGCGCACGTCCTGGGGCGAGAGGCCGATGCCGGTGTCCTGCACACTGATGCGCAGCTGCACGCTGTCTTCCTGTTCGTCCTCGAGCATGGCGCGCACGACGATGGTGCCTTCGCGGGTGAACTTGATGGCGTTGCTCACCAGGTTGGTGAGGATCTGCTTGAGCCGCAGCGGATCGCCCACCAGCGACAGCGGTGTGTCGCGGTAGACCAGGCTGAGCAGTTCAAGCTGCTTGGCGTGGGCGGCCGGGGCGAGGATGGTCAGGGTGTCCTGGATCAGGTCGCGCAGGTTCAGCGGGATGCTGTCGAGCACCAGCTTGCCGGCCTCGATCTTGGAGAAATCGAGGATCTCGTTGATGATCCCCAGCAGGTTGTCGGCTGACTTCTCGATGGTGCCGAGGTAGTCGAGCTGGCGCGGGGTCAGCTCGCTCTTCTGCAACAGGTGGGTGAAGCCGAGGATGCCGTTGAGCGGAGTGCGGATCTCGTGGCTCATGTTGGCGAGGAACTCGGACTTGATGCGGCTGGCCTCCAGGGCCTCCTTGCGCGCCATGTCCAGCTCGATGTTCTGGATCTCGATGGTCTCCAGGTTCTGGCGCACGTCCTCGGTGGCCTGGTCGATGCTGTGCTGCAGCTCTTCGTGGGCGCTGTGCAGGGTCTCGGCCATACGGTTGATACCGGCGGCCAGTTCGTCGAGCTCATGGCTGCCCATGGCCGGCAGGCGCTCGTCCAGGTGGCCGTCCTTGAGCTGGTTGACCGCGTGCTTGATGCGGTTGATCGGGTTGTTGATGGTACGGCTCATGCGCAGGGCCAGCAGCGCGGTCAGGCTCAGGCAGGCGAGGATCAGCAGCAGGCTGGTGAACAGGTTGCGGTAGCCGCGCAGCAGGGTGCCGTCGTGGGACAGTTCGATCTCCACCCAGCCGAGCAGGCGTTCGGCCTCGGCGGGCACGGCATCGGTGGCCAGGTCGCGGTGATGGCCGAACACCGGCATCAGGTAGCGGGTGGCGTCGTTGCCCGTGCGTTGCAGCAACTGCGTGCCGGTGCCGCCGCTGGGCGGCTGGTTGAGCATGCTCGGGCCGGCGTGGGCCAGGCGCGTGCGGTCGGCGGCGAGGAACGCCACGGCGCGCACATCGGCCTGCTCCAGGGCCTGGGCGGCGATGCGCTCCAGTTGCGCCGGGGCCTGGCGGGCGAGGGCCGGTGCCGCCAGCGGTGCCAGTTGCTCGGCGATCATCTTGCCGCGTTGCAGCAGTTGCGTGCGCAGGTCGCTCTGTTGCAGCCAGGTGAAGTAACTGCCCAGCACCAGGGCCATCAGGCTGGCGGGCAGCAAGGCCAGCAGCAGGACGCGGCTGCGGATTCCCAAACGGTCGAGCACACCTGTCTCCTGTCATGTGCTGTTAAAGGCGCGGTTCGCGCATCAGCGGGAACGTTACTCTGCACTGAGGGGTAATGCACAGGATTTGTAGTGGTTTTTGCTTTTCTCGGCTGGCGTTGCCGGCGCGGCCACTTCGAGGTCACGTCAGTCGGACGACGGTTGCCTTGTTCGGACCGCTTGTCCAATAATCGCGTAACTGAGAATTGATGGCAGTTGCCAATGCATCCTGAAGCGATTCACGCGACCAACATCCTCGCCATCGAGGACGACCCCGTGCTGGGCGCCTACCTGCATGACGAGCTGCAGCGCGGTGGCTTCCAGGTGACCTGGTGCCGCAATGGCCTCGAAGGCCTGGAGGCGGCGGGGCGGCAGGTGTTCGACCTGGTGCTGATGGACATCCTGCTGCCTGGCCTCAATGGTCTGGACGCCCTGGCCAGTCTGCGTCGGCGCAGCGCCACGCCGGTGATCCTGATGTCGGCGCTGGGCGCCGAGGCCGACCGCATCAGCGGCTTCGAACGCGGCGCGGACGACTACCTGCCCAAGCCGTTCAGCTTTGCCGAGCTGCGGGTGCGCATCGAGGCGATCCTGCGCCGGGTGGCCTTCGAGCGGCGTGCTCGGGCACCGCGTGAGGTGGACGCCGGGCAGTTGCATTTCGACGAGCAGACCACCGATGTCAGCCTGGCCGGGGCCTGTGCCGGGCTGACCCCCAGCGAGTACCGCCTGCTCGACACCCTGCACCGCAGCCAGGACGAGGTGCTGAGCAAGCCCTTCCTCTACCAGCAGGTACTGCAGCGCGGCTACTCGCGGCATGACCGCAGCCTGGACATGCACGTCAGCCAGATCCGCCGCAAGCTCAAGGCCATCGGCTACCACGAACGGCAGGTGCGTACCGTGTGGGGCAAGGGCTATGTGTTCGGCGCGGGCGAGGCCGACTGAATCGTGCTAGACCGTCACTCACTGTTCTGGAAACTGACCGTCCTGCTGGTGGGCTTCTGCCTGCTGATGATCGGCCTGAGCTATAGCTGGGGCCGGCACATGGAAACCCAGGATGCCTTCCTCTCCGAGCCGGCGCGACAAGTGCTGCGCGGCTATGCGGCCGAAGCCGAGCAGGCCTGGCGCAGCGGCGACCGCGAGGGCGTGGATGCCTGGCTGGCCACCATGCGCGAGCGCGAGCGGGGCTGGGTGGGCGTGCTCGATGGCGACCTGCAGCCGCTGGGCAGCGCCGACCTGACCGCCGGCCAGGCCCAGCGCCTGACCCGCCTGCGTGGCGTCGACTGGCCCATGAGCCGGCGCACCATCGGCCAGCCCTGGTTGCGCCTGCCGTTCCCCGGCGCCCCGGAGCAGGGCATGCTGGTGATCGAGCTGCCGGAGCGTTTCAACCCTGGCCAGTACCGGTTGTTCTGGCGCGTCGTCACCAACGGCATCATCCCCGGGCTGTTCACCTTGCTGCTGTGCGTCGGCCTGTACCGCATGCTCATCGTGCCGCTCAACCAGTTGCGCGAGCAGGCCAATGCCTGGCGCGCCGACCAGCTGGCGGCGCGCCTGGACTCGCGCACCACCCGGCGCAAGGACGAACTGGGCGAGCTGGCCCGCGCCTTCGACCAGATGGCCGAGCGCCTGCAGGGCACCGTGGCCCTGCAGCAGCAGTTGCTGCGCGACCTGTCCCACGAGATGCGCACGCCGCTCAGCCGCCTGCGTGTGGCCTGCGATGGCGAGACCGACCTGCAGCGCCTGCGCGAACGTCTGCACCGCGAGGTGGATGGCATGCAGCAGCTGGTCGAGGACACCTTGCAACTGGCCTGGCAGGACGCCGAGCGCGCACCGGTGAACCTCGAGCCGATCCAGGTGGCGGCGCTGTGGGACCTGCTCAGCGAGAACGCCTGCTACGAAAGCGGCTGGGCGCCGCAGAGGCTGCGCTGCGAGCTGCCGGCCGACTGCTGGGTGCAGGGCAGCCTCAATGACCTGGCCCAGGCATTGGAGAACATGTTGCGCAACGCCATCCGTCACTCCCCGGAGGCGGGCGTGGTGCGCCTGAGCGGCTGGCGTGAGGGCGGGTATTGGCGTATCGACCTGGAGGACGAGGGCGGTGGCGTGGCCGAGGAAGACCTGGAGCGTATCTTCGCGCCGTTTTCCCGGCTGGAGGGTTCGCGGCCCGGGGATGGTGGTTTCGGCCTGGGCTTGAGCATTGCCCGCAATGCGATCCGCCGCCAGGGCGGGAGCGTGTGGGCGGTCAATGGCGAGCATGGCCTGCGCTTGTGCATGCGCCTGGCTGCGGGGGAGTCGAGCCCATTGCGGGACAAGCCCGCTTCCATAAAGCCTCCGCTCTCCGTGTAGGAGCGGCGGTGCGCCGCTGCGACTTGCCCCGCGATCACCCGCAAAGCGGGTGCCAGGCCTCCGCACTTATAGCCACCCGTTATAACATCCAGCAATTGCGTGATATGGCCACGCTGGGTTTGCCGGTATGATAGTCGCCCCTGCCGTCCGGATTGCGAAAACGCCCATGACCCTGCAGTACCCAACCATCGCCGATTGCATCGGCCATACGCCACTGGTTCGCCTGCAGCGCATCGCCGGGGACACCAGCAACACCTTGCTGCTCAAGCTCGAAGGCAACAATCCGGCAGGTTCGGTCAAGGACCGGCCGGCGCTGTCGATGATCACCCGCGCCGAGCTGCGTGGCCAGATCAAGCCCGGCGACACCCTCATCGAAGCCACCTCCGGCAACACCGGCATCGCCCTGGCCATGGCCGCGGCGATCAAGGGCTACAAGATGATCCTGATCATGCCGGACAACTCCACCGCCGAACGCAAGGCGGCGATGACCGCCTACGGCGCCGAGCTGATCCTGGTGACCAAGGAAGAGGGCATGGAGGGCGCGCGCGACCTCGCCGAGAAGATGCAGGCCGAAGGCCGCGGCCTGGTCCTCGACCAGTTCGCCAACGGCGACAATCCGATTGCCCACTACAACAGCACTGGCCCGGAAATCTGGCAGCAGACCCAGGGCACCATCACCCATTTCATCAGTTCCATGGGCACCACCGGCACCATCATGGGCTGCTCGCAGTACCTCAAGGAGCAGAACCCGGCAGTGCAGATCGTCGGCCTGCAGCCGATGGAAGGCTCGGCCATCCCCGGCATCCGCCGCTGGCCCCACGAGTACCTGCCGAAGATCTTCGACGCCACCCGGGTCGACCGCGTGGTCGACATGTCCCAGCAGGAGGCCGAGGAGACCACCCGTCGCCTGGCCCGCGAAGAGGGCATTTTCTGTGGCGTATCCTCCGGCGGTGCGGTGGCGGCGATGCTGCGCCTGTCCCGTGAAGTCGAGAACGCGGTGATGGTCGCCATCATCTGCGACCGCGGCGACCGTTATCTCTCCACCGGCCTGTTCGATCCGACCTGATGTCCAGAAAGAAAAGTAATGCCGGCCTGCGTTTCCAGCCGGCCGGCGGCAACCGTGCCGCACAGGTGCCCGTGGGCAAGAAGCAGCGTCTGTCGATCGAGCGCGTGGCCGGTGACGGTCGCGGCATCGCCTTCATCGAAGGACGTACCTGGTTCGTCAGCGGCGCGCTGGCCGGCGAGGACGTCGAGGCGCGGGTGCTCGCTGCCCGGGGCAAGGTGGTCGAGGCGCGCCTGGAGCGTGTGTTCCAGGCCAGCCCCGAGCGCCGCGAAGCGCCTTGCCGGCACTACGCCCGCTGCGGTGGCTGCAACCTCCAGCACCTGCCCCATGACGGCCAGCTGGCACTCAAGCAGCGCCTGCTCGCCGAGCAGCTGCAGCGGGTGGCCGGCGTGCAGCCCGAGGAGTGGGCTGTTCCCCTGAGCGGACCGGAATTCGGCTACCGCCGCCGGGCGCGGGTCGCGGTACGCTGGGACACCAAGGCGCGCCAACTGGACGTTGGGTTCCGCGCCGAGGCCAGCCAGGACATCGTCGGCATCGACGAGTGCGCGGTGCTGGTACAACCCTTGCAGTCGATCATGCGCCACCTGCCGACCGTGTTGCGCAGCCTGGGCAAGCCGCAGGCGCTGGGGCACGTGGAGCTGTTCAGCGGCACCGCCGAGGCGGTGCTGGTACGGCATGTGGCGCCATTGCCAAGTGAAGACCTGGCGCGGCTCGAGGCGTTCTGCCGCGAAGCCGGCGCCCAGCTGTGGCTGCAGGGCGAGGGCGAGCCGGCGCCGCTGGATGCCGCAGCGCAACTGGGCTTTGCCCTGGAGCCCTGGGGCCTGGAACTGGCCTGGCGGCCGGGTGATTTCGTCCAGGTCAACGCCCAGGTCAACACCTTGATGATCCAGCAGGCCCTGGCCTGGCTGGCGCCCGAGGCGCACGAGCGGGTCCTGGACCTGTTCTGCGGCCTGGGCAACTTCGCCTTGCCCCTGGCTCGCCAGGCGCGCGAGGTGGTGGCGGTGGAGGGTGTGCAGGCCATGGTCGAGCGCGCCGCGGCCAACGCCGATGGCAACAATGTGCATAACGCTCGGTTTTTTCAGGCCGATTTATCGCAGCCTTTGGCAGGCGCCGGATGGGTCGCCGAGGGCTTTTCTGCGGTACTCTTGGATCCACCGCGCGACGGGGCTTTCGAGGTGGTGCAAGGCATCGCCCGGCTGGGTGCGAAGCGGCTGGTCTACGTATCGTGCAACCCGGCCACGCTGGCGCGAGACGCGCAGGTGCTGGTCGGGCAGGGGTACCGGTTAAAAAGGGCCGGGATTCTCGACATGTTTCCTCAGACGGCGCATGTCGAGGCCATGGCGTTATTCGAAGCGGGCTAGCCGGGCTGGCCCTCTTGGTGCGCCCTTCAGGGAGTGAGGGACGCACAGGTGATAGCCAGTGCACCCGCGTGGTGCGCTGTATGGAAAGGTAGAACAAAGATGGTACAGGTGAGAGTGCACCAGCCGGTCAACCACGACGGCAGTATCAATCTCGAAGCATGGCTCGATCATGTGGTGAGCGTCGATTCGCAGCTCGATCGCCTTGGGCTGAAAGAGGCCTGCGAGTTCGCCCATGAAGTCGAGAAGAAAGGCAATCCGGCCAAGCATTCCTGGGCCGACGGCACCTCCAGTTTCCAGGCGGGGCTGGAGATCGCCGAAATCCTCGCCGACCTCAAGCTCGACCAGGATTCGCTGGTGGCGGCGGTCATCTACCGTTCGGTGCGCGAAGGCAAGGTGACCCTGGCCGAGGTCGGCCAGCGTTTTGGCCCGGTGGTGTCCAAGCTGATCGACGGCGTGCTGCGCATGGCGGCCATCAGTGCCAGCCTCAGCCCGCGCCAGTCGCTGGTGCTCGGTTCCCAGGCGCAGGTCGAGAATCTGCGCAAGATGCTGGTGGCCATGGTCGACGACGTGCGCGTGGCGCTGATCAAGCTCGCCGAACGTACCTGCGCCATCCGTGCGGTCAAGGCCGCCGATGACGAAAAACGCCTGCGCGTGGCCCGCGAGGTGTTCGACATCTATGCGCCGCTGGCGCACCGGCTGGGCATCGGTCATATCAAGTGGGAACTTGAAGACCTGTCGTTCCGCTACCTCGAGCCCGACCAGTACAAGCAGATCGCCAAGCTGCTGCACGAGCGCCGGCTGGACCGCGAGCGCTTCATCAGCGACGTGATGAACCAGCTGCAGAACGAGCTGCTGGCCACCGGCGTCAACGCCGACATCAGCGGCCGGGCCAAACACATCTATTCGATCTGGCGCAAGATGCAGCGCAAGGGCCTGGAATTCAGCCAGATCTACGACGTGCGCGCGGTGCGCGTGCTGGTGCCGGAAGTGCGCGACTGCTACACCGCGCTGGGCATCGTGCACACCCTGTGGCGGCACATTCCGAAGGAGTTCGACGACTACATCGCCAACCCCAAGGAAAACGGCTACCGCTCCCTGCACACCGCGGTGATCGGCCCCGAGGGCAAGGTGCTGGAGGTGCAGATCCGCACCCACGCCATGCACGAGGAAGCCGAGTTGGGTGTATGCGCGCACTGGCGCTACAAGGGCACCGACGTCAAGCCCAGCTCCAACCACTACGAAGAGAAGATCTCCTGGCTGCGCCAGGTGCTGGAGTGGCACGAGGAACTGGGCGACATCGGCGGCCTGGCCGAACAGCTGCGTGTCGATATCGAGCCGGACCGGGTCTACGTGTTCACCCCCGACGGCCACGCCATCGACCTGCCCAAGGGCGCCACGCCGCTGGACTTCGCCTACCGGGTGCACACCGAGATCGGCCACAACTGCCGTGGCGCCAAGATCAACGGTCGTATCGTGCCGCTGAACTACAGCCTGCAGACCGGCGAGCAGGTGGAGATCATCACCAGCAAGCACGGCAACCCGAGCCGCGACTGGCTGAACTCCAACCTGGGCTACGTGACCACCTCGCGGGCCCGGGCCAAGATCGTCCACTGGTTCAAGCTGCAGGCCCGCGACCAGAACGTGGCCGCCGGCAAGACCCTGATCGAGCGCGAACTGAGCCGATTGGGCCTGCCCCAGGTGGACTTCGAACGCCTGGCGGAAAAGGCCAACGTCAAGACCGCCGAGGACATGTTCGCCGCCCTTGGCGCCGGCGACCTGCGCCTGGCGCACATGGTCAACGCCGCCCAGCAGCTGCTCGAGCCCGAGCGCCTGGAGCCGGTCGAGCTGATCCCGCGCCAGGCCCGCGGCATCCGCGCGGGCAAGCGCAGCGACATCCAGATCCAGGGCGTCGGCAACCTGCTTACGCAGATGGCCGGGTGCTGCCAGCCGCTGCCGGGCGATGCCATCGTCGGCTACATCACCCAAGGCCGTGGCGTGAGCATTCACCGCCAGGATTGCGCCTCGGTGCTGCAGCTGGCGGGCAAGGAGCCGGAGCGCATGATCCAGGTCAGTTGGGGGCCGATCCCGGTGCAGACCTACCCGGTCGACATCGTCATCCGTGCCTACGACCGCCCGGGGCTGCTGCGCGACGTGTCGCAGGTGCTGCTTAACGAGAAGATCAACGTGCTGGCGGTCAACACCCGCTCGAACAAGGAAGACAACACCGCGCTGATGTCGCTGACCATCGAGATCCCGGGCCTGGACGCCCTCGGGCGCTTGCTGGGGCGGATCTCGCAGTTGCCCAACATCATCGAGACGCGGCGTAATCGTACCCCTTGAGAAACGGGGCCGCTGTGCGGCCCATCGCCGGCAAGCCGGCTCCCACAGGATGTCACTGTACCCTGTGGGAGCCGGCTTGCCGGCGATCGAGGGCGAAGCCCTCGCCTAGGAACAGGCTTGATATGACCTACACCCTTGAAGACCTGCTGCACCTCATGGCCCGCCTGCGCGACCCGCAATATGGCTGCCCCTGGGACCTCAAGCAGGACTACGCCAGCATTGTCCCGCACACAATCGAGGAAGCCTACGAAGTCGCCGACACCATCGAGCGCGGCGACTTCGAGCACCTGCAGGGCGAACTGGGCGATTTGCTGTTCCAGGTGGTCTACTACAGCCAGCTGGCCCGTGAGGAAGGGCGCTTCGAGTTCGATGGCGTGGTCGATTCGATCACCCGCAAGCTGATCCGCCGCCATCCCCATGTATTCCCTACCGGCGAGCTGTACGCACCGTTGGACACACCCAAGCTCGACGAGGCCCAGGTCAAGTCGCGTTGGGAGGAGATCAAGGCCGAGGAGCGTGCCGAAAAGAGCGAGCCAGAGCAGTTGTCGCTGCTCGACGACGTGCCCGCGGCCTTGCCCGCCCTGTCCCGCGCCGCCAAACTGCAGAAGCGCGCCGCCACGGTCGGCTTCGACTGGCCCGAGGCGCTGCCAGTGCTGGACAAGGTCCGCGAGGAGCTCGACGAAGTGCTGCAGGCCATGGCCGACGGCGACAGCGATGCGCTGGAGGACGAACTGGGCGACCTGCTGTTCGCCACCGTCAATTTGGCCCGGCACCTCAAGCACGACCCGGAAAACGCCCTGCGCCGCGCCAACCGCAAGTTCGAGCGGCGCTTCCGATTCATCGAACAGGCATTGCGCGAGCAGGGCCTGAACATCCAAGATCGTACCCTCGACGAGCTGGACGCCCTCTGGGGCGAGGCCAAGCGTCAGGAAAAGAACCTGCCCAGCTGCGGCTGAGCCGATGCATAAGTGAGTGAACACCCATGAGCCTTTCCCTTCGCGACCAATTGCTCAAAGCCGGCCTGGTCAACCAGAAACAGGTTTCGCAGACCAACAAAGCCCAGAAGAAACAGAAACGCCTGGAACACAAGGGCCAGGTGGAGGTGGACGACAGCCAGCAGCGCCTGGCCAAGGAAGCCATGGCCGAGAAGGCCAGGAAGGACCAGGAACTGAACCGCCAGGTCCAGGAGAAGGCCGAGCAGAAGGCCCGTGCCGCGCAGATCAAGCAACTGATCGAGGCGACCCGCCTGCCCAAGCTGACCACCGAGGACTACTACAACTTCGTCGATGACAAGAAGGTCAAGCGCATCGCCGTCAACGCTCTGATGCGCAGCAAGCTGAGCAATGGCGCGCTGGCCATCGTCGCCCATGGTGGCGGCTACGAAGTGATCCCGCGCGAGGCGGCGGTGAAGATCCAGGAGCGTGACCCCAATCGCATTCTGCTGCTCAACACCCATGTCGAGGAGGCGGACGAGGACGATCCGTACGCGGCCTACAAGATCCCTGACGATCTGATGTGGTAAGCACGAAAAACCCCGCCTTGGCGGGGTTTTTTATTGCAGGGCCGGGTCACTGCGCCGGGCGTTGGCGCTCGAGGTACTCCAGCTCCATGCGGTATTGCTGAGCCTGTTGCTCGTCATGGAACATGCCGACCAGCTGGCCTTGTTGATGCACGTCCCAGATCCGCAGGCCAGCGGCCTGGCCTTCGTGGGACATTTTCGATTCGTCGCGTTCGGTTACCTGGACTGTCATCGTCAAACTCCACTGCTTGGGTTGGCTGCGGCACTCTGTCGCAGGCCACCTTTATAGGATTTGTTAGCAGGCTAAGTAAATAAAACAGCGATGAAACAAGTTTCATGAAAGGGCTAATCGCGGGGCAAGCCCGCTCCCACGAACCGATCACAAACCTGCGTGGGAGCGGGCTTGCCCCGCGATTTGGCGATACAGGTATTGACCAAAAAAGAAGCCCCGCACAAGGCGGGGCTTCGGGCGTTGCAGGCAGCGGTATCAGTTACCCTTGACCGCCTTGCCATCGACCGTGCCATCCTGCAGCACGATCACGTACTCCTTGCCATCGGTCTCGACCTGGCGCAGCTGCACCAGCAGGTAGTCCCAATCCTTGGCGAACCACAGCTCGGTGATGCGCTTGCTCTGGCTCGGGTCGCGCACGCGCTCGACCTTGATCGCGTCGACCTGGCCGGTCTTGGTGGTCACTTTTTCGGTGCCCAGCACGCGGAAGTCGTAGGTGTCGATCTCGTCACCGTCGACCACCTGGTAGGTCATGCTCTTCTTGCCGGCGGCCACGTCATGCTGCAGGGCCAGCTGGTAGGACGATTTGTCCAGCACGCCGCGGTTGAGCGGCAGGTTGATGGCGTCGCCACGGTCGCTGCCGGTGATCTTCTTGCCGGCCCAGTCGAAGTTAAGGTCGACCTTCTTCGCCTTGCCCAGGCCGCCGCGTTCGAAGTGATACTGCTGCGGCAGCAGGGTGTCGTTCTCGAACTTGAGGGTGCTTT
Organism: Pseudomonas peradeniyensis; assembly: GCF_014268935.2. Lineage (GTDB taxonomy): Bacteria > Pseudomonadota > Gammaproteobacteria > Pseudomonadales > Pseudomonadaceae > Aquipseudomonas > Aquipseudomonas peradeniyensis. The sequence goes on from NZ_JABWRJ020000001.1 coordinate 176,178, forward strand.
GCTCGGTCAGGCTGGCAATCATCATCGAAGCCTTGAAGTTCAGGCTCCAGGTGCCGTTGGCGTTCTTTTCCAGGCTGCGTGCGGCGGTGCCGCTCATCGGCAGCTGTTTCCAGTCGGCGGTGTAGCTGGCCGCGAAAGGCTTCAGATCAGCTGCCTGGAGGGGCAGGGCGAGCACGGCGAGAGCCAAGAGCAGGGCGCGACGCATAAATTCTCCTAGGATCGAATCAAGTGACCGCTGGCCGCCAGCGGCTGGCCATCCAGTAATGCACCCTGTTCACCCAGACGCAAGCGTCCTTCGGCGAACCAGCGCACCGCCAGCGGGTAGATCTGGTGTTCCTGCAGGTGCACGCGCTGGGCGAGCGTCTGCGCGGTGTCATCCGTTGCCACGGGCACCACAGCCTGTACGACCAGAGGCCCGCCATCGAGTTCCTCGGTGACGAAGTGCACGCTGCAGCCATGCTCGGCGTCGCCCGCTTCCAGCGCGCGCTGGTGCGTGTGCAGGCCTTTGTACTTCGGCAACAGTGACGGATGGATGTTCAGCAGGCGGCCCTGGTAGTGGCGCACGAAATCGCCACTGAGGATGCGCATGAAACCGGCCAGCACCACCAGGTCGGGCTGGAAGCCGTCGATCAGCGCCGTCAGCGCCGCGTCGAAGGTTTCGCGCCCGTCAAACCCGGTATGCGACAACACGGCGGTTTCGATGCCGGCGGCCTTGGCACGCTCGAGGCCGTAGGCATCGGCACGGTTCGAGATGACCGCGCGGATGCGTGCCGGGCTGTCGCTGGCGCTGTTGCTGTCGATCAGTGCCTGCAGGTTGCTGCCGGAGCCCGACAGCAACACGACTACATTGCAGGGCATCAGTGTGCCTTGAGGTTCTGCAGCTCGACCTGTGCGGCGCCTTCGGCGGCCACGTCGATACGGCCGATCACCCACGGTTGCTCGCCTTCGGCGCGCAGCACGTTCAGGGCGTTGTCGACCTGGTCCTGGGCCACGCAGATGACCATGCCCACGCCGCAGTTCAGCACGCGGTGCATTTCATGCTCGTCGACGTTGCCTTTTTCCTGCAGGAAGTCGAATACCGCCGGACGCTGCCAGCTGGCCACATCGACCACGGCCTGGGCGCCTTTTGGCAGTACGCGCGGGATGTTGTCCAGCAGGCCGCCGCCGGTGATGTGGGCCATGGCCTTGACCGCGCCGGTCTGCTTGATCAGTTGCAGCAGTGGCTTGACGTAGATGCGGGTCGGCGCCATCAGCAGGTCGGCCAGCGGCTTGCCGTCGAGCTGGGTGTTGTCGATGTCGGTGCCGGAAACCTCGAGGATCTTGCGGATCAGCGAGTAGCCGTTGGAGTGCGGACCGGAGGACGGCAGGGCGATCAGGGCGTCGCCGGTGACCACTTTCGAGCCGTCGATGATCTCGGCCTTTTCCACCACGCCGACGCAGAAGCCGGCCAGGTCGTAGTCTTCGCCTTCGTACATGCCAGGCATCTCGGCGGTTTCACCACCGACCAGCGAGCAACCGGCCAGTTCGCAACCGGCGCCGATGCCGGTGACCACGGTGGCGGCCACGTCGACGTTGAGCTTGCCGGTGGCGTAGTAGTCGAGGAAGAACAGCGGCTCGGCGCCGCACACCACCAGGTCGTTGACGCACATGGCGACCAGGTCCTGGCCGATGCTGTCGTGCTTGTTCAGGTTCAGTGCCAGGCGCAGCTTGGTGCCGACGCCGTCGGTGCCGGAGACCAGCACCGGCTGCTTGTAGCCGGCCGGGATCTCGCAGAGGGCGCCGAAGCCGCCCAGGCCACCCATGACTTCAGGACGTGCGGTGCGCTTGGCGACGCCCTTGATGCGTTCGACCAGTGCTTCGCCGGCGTCGATGTCTACACCGGCGTCTTTGTAGCTCAGGGAGGGTTGCTTGCTCATTGATCCAGGCCTTTAGGAGGGAGGGATTCAGAAAAACGACCGGGACGGCCAAGGCCGGTTTCAGAAACGGCGGCTGCCTGTACGTCACTGGTCTGCGAAGGCGCGCGATTTTATCAGGGTTGCCCCAAGGCGGCCATCCTCAGGCCGACGGGCAGGCGGGAAATCTGGGCAAAAAACCGAGTTTCACCCCGTGCGACTGGTTGCCGCGCCGGTGCCTGTATAAGGTATAGGCATGGCGACCCACGTAACGGGCCGGCAACGCGGAGCATTTTCCGTGGTTGCGCGGTCACAGCCGACAGGCAAGGGCGTGTCGCCCAAAGGTCATCTGGACAGGAATCCTCAATGCGTCTTCTCAATTTCCTCGCGGGCGCCTGCCTGGCTGTGGCCGGCACCGTCGCCCAGGCCGAAACCGTCTCTGGTTTGTATCAGGTGCACGAACCGGTCGAAGGGCAGGGCGGCGAAGCCCGCGCCCAGGCCACCGGCAAGGCCCTGGATACCTTGGTGCTGCGCCTGACCGGCGATCCCAAGGCGGTGCAGAACCCGGCATTGGCCGCGCTGCGCAAGGACCCGCAGCAGATCATCAACCAGGTCGGCAGCGAGGCCGGACCGCCGGAGTCGGTGCTGGTCGAGTTCGACCCCGGCAGCACCGAGCGCGCCCTGCGCCAGGCCGGCCTGGCGCTGTGGGGCAGCAACCGGCCGTCGATCCTTGGCTGGTGGCTGAACGACAGCGTCGAGGGCAGCAGCCTGGTCGGCGATGGCCAGGCCGTCGCCGAACCCCTGCGCCGGGCCGCCCAGCACCGCGGCCTGCCCCTGCGCCTGCCGTTGGCCGACCTGCAGGAGCAACTGGTGGCCAATGCCAAGCTGCTCGAAGGCAACGACCCGGCGCCGCTGCGCGAGGCCTCCGAGCGCTATGGCGCCGATGCCCTGCTTGCGGTGCACGCCCATGAGGCCGACGGCAAGTGGCAGGGCAAGTGGCAGTTGTGGCTGGGCGACCAGCGTGAGCAGGGCAACGCCGAGGGCGCCGACCAGGCGGCCCTGGCCGATGCCGTGCTGCTGGCGGTGAGCAACCGCCTGGCGCCGCGTTACGTCACCCGTCCCGGCGCCAGCAGTGACCTGCAGGTGCAGGTCCAGGGCATGAACCTGGCGCGCTACGCCGAGCTGAGCCGGGTGCTCGAGCCTTATGGCGCGCGCCTGCAGATGGCCGATGGCGGCACCCTGACCTACCGCGTAACCGGCAATCGCGAGCAGCTGCGCGCGCAGTTGAGCCTGGCCAAGCTCCAGGAACTGCCCGCCGAGCCTGTGCCCACCACGCCTGCGCCGAGCACGCAGGACCCGGCCGGCGCGACGCCGCCGGCCACCGCCGCCAAGCCGTTCGACGGCCTGCGTTTTCGCTGGTAAGGAATACTTGAATGATTGATATGCGTCGCTGGATCTGGTTGGGCGCGGCTTTTGTGGCCGCCGTGCTGCTGTACTTCCTGCACAACATCCTCTCGCCGTTCCTGGTGGGCATCCTGTTGGCCTACCTGGCAGACCCGCTGGTGGATCGCCTGGAGCGGCTCGGCCTTTCACGCACCTGGGGCGTGGTGGTGGTGTTCAGCCTGTTCACCCTGATCTTCCTGGCCCTGCTGTTGGTGTTGGTGCCGATGCTGGCCAAGCAACTGGTGCGCCTGTACGAGTTGGCGCCGCAGATGCTCGACTGGTTGCAGCATGTGGCGCTGCCCTGGGTGCAGAGTCGCCTGGGCCTGGCCGATGGTTTCTGGAAGTTCGACAAGATCAAGGCTGCCATTGGCGAGCACATGGGCCAGACCACCGACATCATCAGCGTGCTGCTGTCCCAGGCCACCGCTTCGAGCCTGGCGCTGATCGGCTGGCTGGCCAACCTGGTGCTGATCCCGGTGGTGGGCTTCTACCTGCTGCGCGACTGGGACCTGATGATGGCCAAGCTGCGTAGCCTGCTGCCGCGCCAGCGCGAGCCGCAGGTGGTGGGGCTGGCAGGCGAGTGCCACGAGGTGCTGGGGGCATTCGTGCGCGGGCAGTTGCTGGTGATGCTGGCGCTGGGCGTCATCTATTCCACCGGCTTGATGCTGGTGGGCCTGGAGCTGGGCCTGCTGATCGGCATGCTCGCGGGGCTGGCGGCGATCGTGCCGTACATGGGCTTCATCATCGGCATCGGCGCGGCGCTGGTCGCCGGGTTGTTCCAGTTCGGCGGTGAGCTTTACCCGATGCTGGGCATCGTCGCGGTGTTCATGGTCGGGCAGGCGCTCGAAGGCATGGTGCTGACACCGCTGCTGGTGGGCGACCGCATCGGCCTGCACCCGGTGGCGGTGATCTTCGCGATCCTGGCCGGCGGCGAGCTGTTCGGCTTTACCGGGGTGTTGCTGGCGTTGCCGGTGGCGGCGGTGATCATGGTGCTGCTGCGGCATGTGCATGACCTGTACAAGGAATCGGACATGTATGCCGGGGAGATCGACCCGGAGCTATGATCGATCGCTCCCATGTCCGCCTGGCTTTCGTGGGAGCGGGCTTGCCCCGCGATGCTTGTAAAGTGGTGCAACTGATTGATTTTACTTGCGCTATTCCCCTCGCTGATTGTGCCGTCAGCGCTGCGGGTATAGACTTTGCACACTGTTCATCAAAGGCCCCCTGTGGTCCCCGCGACCGCCCGCGAGCATGAAACCGATCCAGTTGCCCCTGGGTGTGCGTCTGCGCGACGACGCCACCTTCATCAACTACTACCCCGGCGCCAATGCTGCGGCACTGGGCTATGTCGAGCGGCTGTGCGAAGCCGACGCCGGCTGGACCGAAAGCCTCATCTACCTGTGGGGCAAGCAGGGCGTGGGCCGTACCCACCTGTTGCAGGCCGCCACCCAGCGTTTCCAGCAGTTGGGTCAACCCGCCGTCTACCTGCCCCTGGCGCAACTGCTCGATCGTGGCGTCGAACTGCTCGATCACCTCGAACAGTACGAGCTGGTGTGCATCGACGACCTGCATGTGATTGCCGGCAAGGCGGACTGGGAAGAGGCGATGTTCCACCTGTTCAACCGCCTGCGTGACAGCGGCCGACGCTTGCTGCTGGCGGCGTCCAGTTCGCCACGGGAACTGCCGATCAAGCTGGCCGACCTGAAATCGCGGCTGACCCTGGCACTGATCTTCCAGATGCGCGGCATGTCCGACGAGGACAAGCTGCGCGCCTTGCAACTGCGTGCCTCGCGCCGCGGCCTGCACCTGACCGACGAGGTCGGCCACTTCATCCTCACCCGCGGCACGCGCAGCATGAGCGCGCTGTTCGACCTGCTCGAGCGCCTCGATCAGGCTTCCCTGCAGGCCCAGCGCAAGCTGACCATCCCGTTCCTCAAGGAAACCCTCGGCTGGTAACCCTGAGAACACGGTGCCAGAGCGTCAAAACGGAAAAGTCACATCTTTTTCGATAAAATTTGCAAATGGGTCCGATAGAAGGCATAGTTTCCCCCTTCTAAAGGACTACAGACACGGTCGTGCCCATGCTGAAGCGCTTCGCACCCCTCGTGCCACTTGCACTTGTCACCCTACTTTACGGCTGCGCCTCCACTGGCCCGGTCGAGCCTTCGCAGGACCACCGCGTGGCCGCCGAGCAATCGGTCAAGGCCAAGGCTTCCGCCTCTTCCGTATTCACCGAGGAAGAGCTGGCCAGCGAAGATGACCTCGACGCCTTCTCCAGCAACGGCAAGCCGTACCAGCTGCCTGTGCTGGCCGATAGCATTCTCGAACGCGGCATGGCCCTGATCGGCACCCGCTACCGTTTCGGCGGTACCTCCGAGAAGTCCGGCTTCGATTGCAGCGGTTTCATCGGCTACCTGTTCCGCGAAGAGGCGGGCATGAACCTGCCACGCTCGACCCGCGAGATGATCAACGTCGACGCGCCAAAGGTCGCCCGCAACAAGCTCAAGCCCGGCGACCTGCTGTTCTTCAGCACCAACGGCCGTGGCCGCGTCAGCCATGCCGGCATCTACCTGGGTGACAACCAGTTCATCCACTCCAGCAGCCGCCGCAGCGGTGGCGTGCGCATCGACAGCCTGGGCGATCGCTACTGGAGCAAGACCTTCATCGAGGCCAAACGCGCGCTCGCCATGGCGCCGACCACGATCTCGCGCAATTGATTTGATATCAAAATGCTGTAACCTCGCACGGCGGCGTAGCTGAAAAGCTCGCCGCCGTGCGCATTTACAGAAAGCGTCTAATCTAAATTCTCAACTCTTTTTACCTTCGGCCGTGGCCGTCGGGTTTTCGACAGGACGTTCGCATCATGGCGATGTTGGCGCGCTTCGCATTCCTTTCCCTGGTGGCCCTGCTTGCGGCCTGCTCCAGCCGTGCGCCCGCACCGGCACCGGTAGCCAAGTCGCCGATGGTGTTCAATCAAGCGCCTTCCTCGCCTGCGGCTGATGATGTGCTGTTCCGCGCCATCGGCCTGGTGGGCACGCCGTACCGTTGGGGTGGCAACACGCCGGATTCCGGGTTCGATTGCAGCGGCCTGATCGGCTACGTCTACCGTGACGCGGCGGGCATCAGCCTGCCGCGCTCGACCCGCGAAATGATCGTCATGCGCGCGCCGAATGTGGACATCAATGCGCTACAGTCGGGCGACCTGGTGTTCTTCGCCACCAGCGGTGGGTCGCAGGTCAGCCATGCCGGCATCTACGTCGGCGAAGGGCGCTTCGTGCATGCACCGTCGACGGGCGGCACCGTGCGCCTGGACTACCTGTCCAACAGCTATTGGTCCAAGGCCTACCTGCAGGCCAAGCGGGTGCTGCCGCCGGGGCATCTGGCGCAGAATCCCTGATCCGTGATGGCTTTCGCCAATCCTGTCTGAGTGTTTTGGCGAGCCGCAGGGCGTTCCTGACTCTACAAGCTTCTACCGCTCCTCCTCCTGCCCGTTGCGCCAGGATGCCCGTCCCATAACGACATCCCGGGAGCGGGTCATGACCACGATCAAGGAGCGCGTGGAGCGCAGTCTCGACGCATTGGAAGCAGGGCGGCCGCTGGTACGCCTGGTGGACGAAATCGTCCGCGAATTCCCCGATCCCTATGTGCTGGCAACCCAGCACGCGCAGCGCATCGTACTCAAGCACACCGGCAAGCCAATCGATCCACGGTTTATCTGGTGGCATCAGTTCGGCACTGCCAGCACCAGCAGCCGCAGTTTCACGGGGTGGCAGCACAGCGGGCCGCCGTTGAAGTCGATGACCTTGACCGAGCTTGTGATCAAGCGCTTCGATGCCCACTTTCAGGAGGCACCGGACGAGCTTGATCTGTACGGTGGCTTCTATCTGCAGGGGCGGCAGGCCAATCACTTTGATGAGCGCAACGAAGTGGCGATGCTTGGCAGCAAGGTGCAGGAAGACCTGTGGGCGCTGGACTTCGCGATGGCCTATCGCGCCGACATCACGCGATTCTGGAACACCTATTCACAACATTTTCGTGTCCTGGCCAAGGTCAACCTGTTGGGGCAGGGGAGTATCGCCTTTCGCGCAGGGCGAATCAGCGAGAGTGACTGGGCTTCGTTGCGGGCAATGATTGCCGACGGGCTGGCTGCCGGCGTGCTGCCGACGCTGGACGCGCTCAAGCAGGGCAGTTCGACAACGCCCTTTTCGGTCTTCCGCTACGTGCTGGATCAAGGCGATCGCGGTTGCCTCTACAGCTTTGTGGTGGGCAGTGGTCGTACGCTCCTCTATCGCCCCTGGGCAAGCGAGGCGCTCAAGAGTTTCGCATCGGAGCAGGATCAGGCTGGGTGGCTACGCGGACAATTGCAGGATCCCGCCACCCTGGCCAGCTATGTGACAGCTGCCCACACCGATGCCCGTGACCCTTCGCGTGCCCACTCGGTCAGGACGCATCTGCAAAGTATCGCCAACAGTGCGACCGATGAGGCGGCGCTGGTGTTGCTCGGCTACCTGAAGCGGCCGATCACCATGGACCTCTTCACCTACCTGGCCAATCAGGCCACCACTGAGATGAACGACAACGCCACGGCCATGCTGGACAACGCCCAACTTCGCAAGGCGATGTGGAGTGGTTATCTCTCGGCGTTCATCAAGGTGTTCGGTGGCTTTGCGCCGCTCGGCTGGCCGATGACGCTGATGCTGCTGGGGGCCAGCCTGGGCAAGGTGGGGTTGGATATCGATGCCGCCTTGCATGCCGCCGACGAGCAGGGTCGCAAGAGTGCATTGCGCGATGCCATGCTCGACAGCCTGTTCGCGGCCTTGAACATGGTCGATCTGGGGTTTCAGTCGAGTTTTGCCGCTTTGGCCCATGACGTGCCGTTCGATGAGTTGGATGGCAATCTGGACCAGTGGCAGGTGTCGCAGTCCGCCACCCTGCTGGTCGAAGGGCAGGAGAGCAACGAGCTGCTCAGTGGTGAGCAGGTGACCTCCGGGCGTTTGCGTGGCATCAGGCTGGGAAGCGATGGCAGTTGCTGGATCGTGCTCAATGGTTTGTCGTACCGCGTGCGGTATGACCATGAGCTGCATACCTGGCTGGTTGTGCCGGCCCATAATCCGTTTGCTTTCGGCCCTCTTTACCCGGTACGGCTGAACGAGGCGAACGAGTGGGAGTTACTGGTACCGCCGCGGTTGGTCGGGGGGACGCCGCCCGTTGTGGGGGGCATGTCCAGCACCAGATCGAGGTTCTGGGATCTGCACCTTGCCGTGGACGATGTGCGTAGCAAGGTGTTCTCCGCCAATGCTTTGCGCCGTCAGAAAGCGCTGCTTCAGGCTCGCCCTATTCCGCTGCTGGAGCGGGATCAGGTGCCTGATGTGGATGCCAATGGCCTGGATTGCGTGCTGGTCGACGGCCGACTCCAATACTCGTATCGCTATGGCCGCGAGTACTACAACTCCCTGATCGAGTACTACACCAGCGACGAGTCCAAGGTGAACGACGTTTTTCGCTCAGGTACTTATCGATACGACGACGAGGACGATTACATTCGAGCGTTGGCCGATACCCTGGACGAGCTACCCGAGAGCAACGAGGTGAGCCTGTATCGTGGCGGGCACGCATCCCGTGGCACCAGTGGCCAGCACTATCGCAATGGCCAGCTGCGGGTGGGGGATGTGCTGGTCAATACCGACCTGACCTCGTTTACCGAGAACCCCTACAAGGTCGCCGAGTTCGCCTCACAACCTTCGGTCGATGCACCCGGCCAGTTGCCAGGGGTGTTCGACGACACATCGGTAGTGTTCGAACTGCCCCTCGGGCGTTATCAGGAGGGCACGCCGATCAGTGCATTCTCGCTTTACTGGGACGAAGGGGAGACCCTGTTCCTACCCGGCCACTATTTCCAAATTGACAATCTGGAGCAGGTCTACGGTGATCACTATCGCTTCGTCCATGTCACGCTCCACCAGGTGCCCAAGCCTGCTGCTGGGCCTGTCTACGACCTGCGCACCGGCCTGTTGTTCGACGAACAGGCCTACAAGGCGCGCTTCAGGACACCTGGACTGGCAGAGCGTTTCTTTCCCGTAGATCCTCCGGCAGCAGCCGCCAACTGAGGCGACGGGGATCATGCCTGCTTGAGCAGCAACGCCACCCCCGGGTAGTACTGCCCCAGTTCGTTGTGCAGCTTGCGGTAGGCATACGGGAAGTACCAGGCAATCGCACAGGCCGTATGTTTCTGCAGGTCGTCCACCAGGTCCTGCAGTTCCTCGGGGCTGGCGTGCTGGCCGGCCTTCCACGGCGTGACGAACAGCGCCCCGGCCTTGAGCTGGCTGCCATAGGCGATCGGCTTGGCCAGGGTGGCGGTTTCCTGCAGGGCCGCCGTCAGGTCGAGGCGCGCGATGCGCGGCCAGCGCTGGCCGGCGTGCAGGTACAGCGACTCCTCGGCGCTGCTGATCGACAGGTCGCAGCGCCCGTCGCGCTCGCCCTCGTCGCGCTGCTTCTTGCTCATGTGCCGCTCCAGCGCCACCAGCTCACCCTGCCAGGCAGCAGCGGCGAGCAGGCCGACGTTGGCGGCCGTGCCGTGCCAGTAGGGGGCCTCGTTGTCGCCCTGCAGCTGGTTGAAGCGGTCGATGCAGTCGACCCAGCGTTCGAGGGCCGGGCGCAGGAACTCCAGGCGCGGGTTGTTGATGATCAGGCCTTGCATGCTGCGCTCTCCTTGTCATTGTGATCGAGGTCAGCCAAAAATAGTGGCTATGTGATATCACTGCTTTGAGTGTGGCACAAGCTGGCGGATCGGCCATTGATCCAGGCCAGATCGGCCCTCGTTCGATTGACGCTCCCGGTGCAACCCTCTAACCTTCGCGGCGTGTTTCAGGTGCCCTGCGAGCCGCGGCTCGGCAGGGTGAAACTGGGAAGCCGGTGGGCGCCAGCAGGCGCGAGTCCGGCGCTGCCCCCGCAACGGTAGATGAGTCGACGGTTACGCAAGGCCACTGGATTTCCAAGTCCGGGAAGGCGCGTGGCCAGGGCCTGCGCCCGCTCATGAGCCCGGAGACCGGCCTGTCACTGCCAAACGGCATCACGGAGGGTGATGCGCGGTGCGATGTGGCTGTTGCCATGCCCCTGCGCGCTCCTCGTCTGCCTGCCTTTTATCTGTCGCCGCCGCCGCGACAGCCTGCGGAGACCCCTGATGAGCGAATCCATCGAACGCGACGAACGTCACCTGGCGCGCATGCAGCGCAAGAAGGCGATCATCGACGAGCGCATCGCCAATTCCCCCAACGAATGCGGGCTGCTGCTGGTGCTGACCGGCAATGGCAAGGGCAAGAGCAGCTCGGCCTTCGGCATGCTCGCCCGCGCCCTGGGCCATGGCATGCAGTGCGGCGTGGTGCAGTTCATCAAGGGGCGCAACAGCACCGGCGAGGAGCTGTTCTTCCGTCGATTCCCCGAGCAGGTGCGCTATCACGTGATGGGCGAGGGCTTTACCTGGGAAACCCAGGACCGCCAGCGTGACATCGCCGCCGCCGAGGCCGCCTGGGCAGTCTCGCGGCAGTTGCTGCAGGATCCGTCTATCCAGTTCGTCGTGCTCGATGAGCTAAACATCGCCCTCAAGCACGGTTACCTGGACCTGGATCAGGTGCTTTCCGATATCCAGGCCCGTCCGCCGATGCAGCATGTGATCGTCACTGGGCGCGCCGCCAAGCCGGAAATGATCGAACTGGCCGACACCGTCACCGAGATGGGCATGCTCAAGCACGCCTTCCAGGCCGGTATCCGCGCGCAGAAGGGCGTCGAACTGTGAGTGAGTCGCGCCAGTGTCCCGCCGTGCTGATCGCCGCCCCGGCCTCGGGCCAGGGCAAGACCACGGTCACCGCCGCCCTGGCCCGTCTGCACCGCAACCTCGGGCGCAAGGTGCGGGTGTTCAAGTGCGGGCCTGACTTTCTCGACCCGATGATCCTCGAACGCGCCAGCGGCGCGCCGGTCTACCAGCTCGACCTGTGGATGATCGGTGCCGAGGAGAGCCGGCGCCTGCTGTGGGAGGCGGCAGGTGAGGCCGACCTGATCCTGATCGAGGGCGTGATGGGCCTGTTCGACGGCACGCCCTCGAGCGCCGACCTGGCGCGCCACTTCGGCGTTCCGGTGCTGGCGGTGATCGATGGCACGGCCATGGCCCAGACCTTCGGCGCCCTGGCCCTGGGCCTGGCACGCTACCAGTCCGACCTGCCGTTCGCCGGGGTGCTGGCCAACCGGGTCGGCAGCCTGCGCCATGCGCAACTGCTCGAAGGCAGCCTGACCGAAGGCCTGCGCTGGTACGGCGGGTTGTCCCGCGAGCGCGGCATCGAGCTGCCCAGCCGTCACCTAGGCCTGGTCCAGGCCAGTGAGTTGAACGACCTGGATGCACGCCTGGATGCCGCCGCCGAAGCGCTGGGCGCCAGCTGCGATGCCGCGCTGCCGCCACCGGTCCGTTTTTCCGGGCCTGAGCCTGTGAATGTAACTGCGTCGTTGACCGGGGTGCGCATCGGTGTAGCTCGTGATGAGGCCTTCGCCTTCACCTATGGCGCCAATCTCGACCTGCTGCGCGGCCTTGGCGCGCAGCTGGAGTTCTTCTCGCCGTTGCATGACCGCGAGCTGCCCGTGGTGGACAGCCTCTACCTGCCCGGTGGCTACCCCGAGTTGCATCACCAGGCGCTGGCCGCCAACGCACCGATGCTGGAAGCGATCCGCGCCCATCATGCCGCCGGCAAGCCATTGCTGGCCGAGTGCGGTGGCATGCTCTACCTGCTCGACGCACTGACCGACGTGGCAGGCGAGCGCGCCGCGCTGCTGGGCCTGCTGCCGGGCGAGGCGACCATGCAGAAGCGCCTGGCGGCCCTGGCCCTGCAGGCGGTCGAACTGCCCGAAGGCACCCTGCGTGGCCACACTTACCATCATTCGCTGACCAGCACCGAGCTGGCGCCGATCGCCCGTGGCCTGAGCCCCAACGGTGGCCGGGGCAACGAGGCGGTCTACCGCCTGGGGCGCCTGACCGCCTCCTACGTGCACTTCTATTTCCCTTCCAACCCCGACGCGGCGGCGGCGCTGCTGCGACCATGAGCCGACACGCCTACAGCGAAGCCGAGCGCCAGGCCATTTATCGGGCCATTGGCGAACGCCGCGACATGCGCCATTTCGCCGGGGGGGAGGTGGCCCCCGAGCTGCTCGGGCGCCTGCTCGCCGCCGCCCACCAGGCGCCCAGCGTTGGCCTGATGCAGCCGTGGCGCTTCATCCGTATCAGCCAGCGTGCATTGCGCGAGCGGATCCAGGCGCTGGTGGAGCAGGAGCGGGTGCGCACCGCCGAGGCCTTGGGCGAGCGCTCCGACGAGTTCATGAAGCTCAAGGTCGAAGGCATCAACGACTGCGCCGAAGTGCTGGTGGCCGCGTTGATGGACAAGCGCGAGGCGCACGTCTTCGGCCGCCGCACCCTGCCCGAGATGGACCTGGCCTCGCTGGCCTGCGCCATCCAGAACCTGTGGCTGGCGGCACGCGCCGAGGGGCTGGGGATGGGCTGGGTGTCGCTGTTCGACCCCCAGGCCCTGGCCGAGCTACTGGGCATGCCCGCTGGCGCCAAGCCCATGGCGGTGCTGTGCCTGGGGCCGGTGACCGAATTCTATCCGGCACCGATGCTGGTGCTGGAGGAGTGGGCCGAGCAACGGCCCTTGAGCGAGATGCTGTACGAGAACCATTGGGGAGAGCGCCCATGAGCGTGGCCTTGCTGACCGTGGCGGGCGTGGCCCTGGATGCGCTGCTGGGCGAGCCGCGCCGGCGGCATCCGCTGGTGGGGTTTGGCAACTTCGCCTCGCGCCTGGAACAACGCTTCAACGCCGGTGGGCGCGGTTGGCGCAGCCATGGCGTCACCGCGTGGTTCCTGGCGGTGGTGCCGCTGACCCTGCTGGCGCTGATCCTGTCCTGGCTGCCGTACATCGGCTGGCTGGTGGATGTGCTGGCGCTGTACTGCGCCCTGGGCCTGCGTAGCCTGGGCGAGCATGTGCTGCCGGTGGCCCAGGCGTTGCGCCAAGGTGACCTGGGCGAGGCGCGGCGGCGCGTCGGTTACCTGGTCAGCCGCGAGACCCGCGAGCTGGACGAGCCCGCCGTGGCCCGGGCGGCCACCGAATCGGTGCTTGAAAACGGCAGCGACGCGGTGTTCGCCGCGCTGTTCTGGTTCGTCGTGGCCGGTGCGCCGGGGGTGGTGCTGTACCGCCTGAGCAATACCCTGGATGCCATGTGGGGCTACCGCAACGAGCGCTTCGAACGCTTCGGCTGGTGCGCGGCGCGCATCGACGATGGGCTGAACTATATTCCCGCCAGGCTGGTGGCGCTGACCTATGCGCTGCTGGGCAAGACCCGCCTGGCCCTGGCCTGCTGGCGCAACCAGGCGCCGCTGTGGGACAGCCCCAACGCCGGCCCGGTGATGGCGGCGGGGGCCGGCGCGCTGGGCGTGGAACTGGGCGGCCCGGCGGTGTATCACGGCGAGCTGCACGAACGGCCGCGCCTGGGTGAAGGGCCGATGGCCGACGCCGATGCCATCGAGCGCGGTTGGAGCCTGGTGCAGCGCGGCGTGTGGCTGTGGGTGCTGTTGATCTGCGTGGGAGCCTATCTGAATGCTTGAACACGGTGGCCGCCTGCTGCGGGCGGTGAAACAGTACGCCATCCCTCGGGAGCAGTGGCTCGACCTGTCCAGCGGTATCGCGCCATGGTCCTACCCGATACCGTCGATTCCGCTGGAGGCCTGGGCCCGCTTGCCGGAGACTGAGGACGGCCTGGAGGCGGCGGCGCGGCAGTACTATGGCGCGCAGCCGCTACTGGCGGTGGCCGGTTCCCAGGCGGCGATCCAGGCCTTGCCGTACCTGCGCCCGACCGGGCGGGTCGGGGTCCTCTCGCCGTGCTATGCCGAGCACCCGCATGCCTGGGCACGGGCAGGGCACACGCTGGTCGAGCTGGACGAGAGCGAGGTCGAGGACGTGCTCGACAGCCTCGACGTCCTGGTGCTGGTCAACCCCAACAACCCCACTGGTCGACGGGTGACCCGCGAACGCCTGCTGGCCTGGCATGCGCGTCTGGCCGAGCGTGGTGGCTGGCTGCTGGTGGACGAAGCCTTCATGGACAACACGCCCGAACACAGCGTGGTCGAGCAGGCCGGGCAACCGGGCTTGATCGTGTTGCGCTCGTTTGGCAAGTTCTTTGGCCTGGCTGGTGTGCGGCTGGGCTTTGTCGTTGCCCAGCCCGATGTGCTGCGGCGCCTGGCCGAAGCGCTCGGGCCCTGGACCGTCAGCGGCCCGACCCGAGTGCTGGGGCAGGCCTGTTTCGTCGATGACACGGCGCATCAGGCGCAGATTGCCCGTTGCGCCCAGGCCAGCCAGCGCCTGGCCTCGTTGCTCGACGGCGCAGGCCTGACACCCAGCGGTGGCTGCGACCTGTTCCAGTACGTGCGTGATGAGCGCGCCGCGCACCTGCATGACTTTCTCGCCCGCCGCGGCATCCTGGTGCGCCAGTTCGAGCAGCCGCCCGCGCTGCGTTTTGGCCTGCCCGCCACGGCCGCCGATGAACAACGCCTGGCCCAGGCCCTGGCGGACTACCAGAAGGAATCGGCATGACCACCCTCATGGTGCAAGGCACCACCTCCGATGCCGGCAAGAGCACGCTGGTGACCGCATTGTGCCGCTGGCTGCTGCGCCAGGGCATCGCCGTGGTGCCGTTCAAGCCGCAGAACATGGCGCTCAACAGCGCCGTGACCGCCGACGGCGGCGAGATCGGTCGCGCCCAGGCAGTGCAGGCCCAGGCCTGCCGGCTGGCGCCGCACACCGACATGAACCCGGTGCTGCTCAAGCCCAACAGCGACACCGGCGCCCAGGTGATCGTCCATGGCCGCGCGGTGACCAGCATGAACGCCGTCGCCTACCACGACTACAAGGCCATCGCCATGCAGGCGGTGCTGGCGTCCCACGAGCGCCTGAGCGAAGCCTACCCGGTGGTGATGGTCGAAGGCGCCGGCTCTCCGGCGGAGATCAACCTGCGTGCCGGCGACATCGCCAACATGGGCTTCGCCGAGGCGGTCGACTGCCCGGTGATCCTGGTGGCCGATATCAACCGGGGCGGCGTGTTCGCCCACCTGGTCGGCACCCTGGAGCTGCTGTCGGCGAGCGAGCAGGCGCGGGTCAAGGGTTTTGTCATCAACCGTTTCCGTGGCGACATCGCCTTGCTGCAACCGGGCCTTGACTGGCTGGAGCAGCGCACCGGCAAGCCGGTGCTGGGCGTGCTGCCCTATGTCACCGACCTGCACCTGGAGGCCGAGGACGGAATCGATACCCGCCAGGGGGCGAAGGGCGAGCGCCTGCTCAAGGTGATCGTCCCGGTGCTGCCACGGATCAGCAACCACACCGACTTCGACCCGCTGCGCCTGCATCCGCAGGTGGACCTGCAGTTCATCGGCCCGGGCCAGCCGATCCCGCCCGCCGACCTGATCATCCTGCCAGGCTCCAAGAGCGTGCGCGGCGATCTGGCGCAACTGCGCGAGCGTGGCTGGGACACCGCCATCGCCCGGCACCTGCGCTACGGCGGCAAGCTCATCGGCATCTGCGGCGGCCTGCAGATGCTCGGCGAGCAGGTGCACGATCCACTGGGCCTGGAAGGGCCCGCCGGCTCCAGCGCCGGTCTCGGCCTGCTCGCCTACAGCACCGTGCTGGAGGCCGAGAAGCAGCTGCGCAACGTGACCGGCACGCTCGATCTCGAGCAGGCGCCGGTGTCGGGTTACGAGATCCATGCCGGGGTTACCCAGGGCCCGGCACTGGAGCGTCCGGCGGTGCAACTGGCCGATGGCCGCGTCGACGGTGCCATCAGCGCCGACGGGCAGATTCTCGCCACCTACCTGCATGGCCTGTTCGAGGGCACACAGTCGTGCGCCGCGCTGCTGCGCTGGGCGGGTCTGGCCGAGGTGCAGCCCATCGACTACGAGGCCCTGCGCGAACGCGATATCGAGCGCCTGGCCGACCTGGTCGAGCAGCACCTGGACACCGCGCGCCTGCGCCAACTGTGTGGAGTCGCCTGACATGCGCAACCTGATTCTCGGCGGTGCCCGTTCGGGCAAGAGCCGCCTGGCCGAACAACTGGCCGGGGCCAGCGGCCTGCCGGTGACCTACATCGCCACCAGCCAGCCGCTGGATGGCGAGATGAATGAACGCGTGCGTCTGCACCGCGAGCGCCGTCCGGTCCATTGGGGGCTGGTCGAGGAGCCCGTGGCGCTGGCTGATGTGCTGCGCGCCGAAGCCGCCGAAGGGCGCTGCCTGCTGGTGGACTGCCTGACCCTGTGGCTGACCAACCTGTTGATGCTCGAGGATGACCTGCGCCTGGCGCAGGAGCGCGATGCGCTGCTCGATTGCCTGGAACAGCTGCCGGGCACCCTTGTCCTGGTCAGCAACGAAACCGGCCTGGGCGTTGTGCCCATGGGCGAACTGACCCGTCGCTACGTCGACCTGGCGGGCACGCTGCACCAGGCCGTGGCCGAACGCTGCCAGCGCGTGGTGCTGACCGTGGCCGGCCTTCCTCTCATGCTCAAAGGACCTGCCCTATGACCCAGATCTGGTGGCGTGACGCCTGCCAACCCCTCGACACCGCCGCCATGGATCAGGCCCGCGCCCGTCAGCAGCAGCTGACCAAACCCGCCGGTTCCCTCGGCCAGCTCGAAGGCCTGGCGATCCGCCTGGCCGGCCTGCAAGGGCGCGAGCGTCCCAGCCTGGAGCGGGTCGCCATCACGATCTTCGCCGGTGACCATGGCGTGGTGGAGGAGGGTATCTCCGCCTACCCGCAGGCGGTGACCGGGCAGATGCTGCGCAACTTCGTCGGTGGTGGCGCGGCGATCAGCGTGCTGGCGCGCCAGCTGGACGCAGACCTTGAGGTGGTTGACCTCGGTACTGTCGACCCGACGTTGCAACTGCCCGGTGTCCATCACCTGAATCTTGGAGCCGGCACGGCCAACTTCTCCCGTCAGCCGGCGATGACCGACGCGCAACTGGCTGCGGCGCTGCAGGCCGGTCGCGACAGCGCCTTGCGCGCACTCGACAACGGCGCCCAGCTGTTTATCGGCGGCGAAATGGGCATCGGCAACACCACTGCAGCGGCGGCTGTGGCCAGCACCTTGTTGGGCTGCCCGGCGCGCGAGCTGAGCGGCCCGGGCACCGGCCTGGACAGCGCTGGCGTGCGGCACAAGGCCGAAGTGATCGAGCGTGCCCTGGTGCTGCACGGTCTGCGTGCCGACCAGCCGCTGAAGGCGCTGGCCTGTGTCGGCGGCTTCGAGATCGCCGCCCTGGCCGGTGCCTACCTGGCGTGCGCCCAGCATGGCGTGGCGGTGCTGGTCGATGGCTTCATCTGCAGTGTCGCCGCCTTGGTGGCGGTACGCCTCAATCCGCAGTGCCGCCCTTGGCTGCTGTTCGCCCACCAGGGCGCCGAACCGGGTCACAAGGCCCTGCTGGCGGCCCTGGAGGCCGAGCCGCTGCTGGCCCTGGGGCTGCGCCTGGGCGAGGGCAGCGGCGCGGCGCTGGCGGTGCCGCTGATCCGCCTGGCCTGCGCGCTGCACGGACAGATGGCGACCTTCGCCGAGGCGGCGGTGGCGGATCGCCCGGCATGATCCTCGAACTGCTGCGTCATGGCGAGACGGAACTGGGAGGCGGCCTGCGCGGCAGCCTCGATGACGCCCTGACCGAAACCGGCTGGGCGCAGATGCGCCAGGCCGTCGCCGACGCCGGCCCCTGGGACGTGTTGGTCAGTTCGCCGTTGCAGCGCTGCGCGGCGTTCGCCGATGAACTGGGTGCGCGCCTGAACCTGCCGGTGCTGCGCGAGGCCGGTGTGCGCGAGTTGCACTTCGGCGAGTGGGAAGGGCAAAGCGCCGCGCAGATCATGCAGGTTGACGCCGATGCCCTGGGGCAGTTCTGGAATGACCCCTATGCCTTCACCCCGCCGGGCGGCGAGCCGGTGCTGGCCTTTGCCGAACGGGTGCTGGCGGCGGTCGAGGGTTTGCGCAGCGTGTATGCAGGCCAGCGCGTGCTGCTGGTCACCCATGGCGGGGTGATGCGGCTGTTGCTGGCGCGGGCACGTGGCTTGCCGCGTGAGCAGTTGCTGCAGGTCGAAATCGGGCACGGCGCGCTGGCGCGTCTGATGCTGGATCACGACGGCCAGATGCGCGAGGTGGGTTGAGATGCTGCCGTTCTGGATCGCCCTGCAGTTCCTCAGCAGCCTGCCGGTACGCTTGCCGGGCATGCCGGAACCCCAGGAGATGGGGCGCTCTCTGCTGTGCTATCCGCTGGTGGGGCTGCTGTTCGGCCTGTTGCTGTGGCTGGCCAGCCATCTGTTGCAAGGCACTGCGGCGCCGTTGCACGCGGCCTTGCTGCTGGTGCTGTGGGTGCTGCTCAGCGGCGCGCTGCACCTGGATGGCCTGGCCGACAGTGCCGATGCGTGGCTGGGGGGCTTCGGTGATCGCGAGCGTACCTTGCAGATCATGAAGGACCCGCGCAGCGGGCCGATTGCCGTGGTCACGCTGGTGCTGGTATTGCTGCTGAAGTTCTGCGCCCTCTGGGTGCTGGTCGAGCGGGGCGCTGGCGGCCTGCTGGTACTGGCGCCGGTGGTGGGGCGGGCGGCGATGCTTGGGCTGTTTCTCGGCACGCCTTACGTGCGTGCGGGCGGACTGGGTGCGGCCTTGGCCGAACACCTGCCCCGGCGCGGCGCGATCTGGGTATTGCTGGGCTGTGCGTTGGCCTGCCTGGCGCTCGGGGGCTGGGCGGTGCTGTGGCCGCTGCTGGCGGCGTTGGTGGTGTTCGTGTGGCTGCGTCAGCTGATGTGCCGTCGCTTGGGTGGAACCACAGGAGATACGGCCGGGGCGCTGTTGGAACTGCTGGAATTGACGGTGGTGGTTACCCTGGCACTATGCGCATAGCTTCAGGCTGACACGTCCCCCTGTAGGAGCGGTCTTGCCGAGGCGTCGGACCGGTCGGAAAGGGCCGCAAAGCGGCCCCGGCGATATCAGCTTGATGCCCGAATCTAGGGGACGCTTCGCACCCCTTTCCGACCGGTCCGACGCCTCGGCAAGGCCGCTCCTACAACGGGACGTGTCTTACATAGATCCCGGAAACCTTCCGCAACCATTGCGTCTATCTTCGTTCGTTCCCCAAAACCACCAGGAACCCCCGCCATGCACCACTGGATACTCGCCAGCCTGCTGGCCCTGACCGCCATACCCGCCACCGCCGCCGACCTGATCGATTTCTGGAACACCCCCCGCCACGGCGGCAACAGCTTCAATCGCCTGCCCCCGAACCAAGCCTACTTCGCTGCCCTGAAAGGCTACGGCGCCAGCTGGGTGCGCCTCTCCTACGATAAATGGCAGCCGGCCGAACGCGATTTCCTGCTGGGCAACGCCGACGATTACCAGGGCCTGGCCGACGCCGACCTGAAGCAGCTCATTGCGGTGCTGGACCGCGCCCACGCCGCCGGCCTCAAGGTGGTCATCACACCGCTGTCGCTCCCCGGCATGCGCTGGGCGCAGAACAACCAGAATCGCTTCGACGACCGGCTATGGCAGGACAAGCGTTACTGGACCCAGTCCGCCCGCTTCTGGCGAGACGTTGCCCAGGCCCTCAAGGACCACCCGGCCGTTGCCGCCTACAATCTCATCAACGAGCCCGCGCCCGAGAAGCATGGCGGTCTGGCCGAGCACGCCGACCTTGATCGGATGAAGCAGTGGTACGCCCGCGAGCAGGGCGGTGCGCGTGACCTGCCGGCGCTCTATCGGCAGTTGCTGGCGGCGATCCGTGAGGTCGACGGCAAGACGCCGATCATGGTCGATGCCGGCTGGTATGCCGCCGCCGATGCCTTCGGCTACTGGCCCAAGGTGCTGGCGGATGAGCGTGTGCTGTACAGCGTGCACATGTACGAACCCTATGCCGCCACCAGTGCGCCTAATCTTGCCCGCAAGCAACCCTTCGCCTATCCGGGGCCTGTGCCGTTTGCCGGGCAGACCCGGCAGTGGGATGCCGAGCAGGTAGCCCGCTATCTACAGCAACCGGTGGACTGGGCCGATTCGATCAAGTTGCCGCGTTCGCGGCTGGTGGTGGGAGAGTTCGGCTGCATGCGCCGGCTGCCCGGGTGCCGGCAGTATCTGGAGGATGTGCTCACGGTGCTGGACCGCCAGCAACTGCATTGGGCCTTCTACAGCTTCCGCGAGGACAGTTGGGACGGCATGGATTACGAGCTGGGTTCGGCCAAGGTGCCGTGGCGCTATTGGCAAGCCATCGAAAACGCCGCGCCGGACCCTTTGCCGCGCAAGGTCACGGCCGAGTTCGAGCCGATCCGCCAGCGCCTGCAGCCTGAACCGACACCGTGAAATCTCTTGCAACATCCATAATGCGGGTATATACACGTAACCATGCTGACCAGTGAATGCATCTGTACCCATCTGCGTCGTGCCGCCCGTGGGGTGAGCCGGCATTACGACGAGGCCCTTGCCGGCTTCGGCATCAATGTCGCCCAGTTTTCCCTGCTGCGCCATGTGCAGCGCCTCGACCGCCCCAGCATCACCTGCCTGGCCGAGGCCATGGGCCTTGAGCGCAGCACCCTGGGCCGTAACCTCAAGGTGCTCGAGGCCGATGGCCTGGTGCGTCTTGCCGACGGCGATGACCAGCGCAACCGCGTGGTGCTGCTGAGCGAAGCGGGCAGGGCGCGTCTGGACGCCGCCTACCCGGCCTGGCAGCAGGCCCAGGCGCAGTTGGTGGAACGGCTGGGTGAAAGCCAGCGTGACGAGTTGGTGCGCTTGCTGGAGCAGCTTGCCTGAACGGCTACGATAGAAAGCGGGTATATACCCGCATCAACCTTGCGATGGGCTGGAGACAACGACAATGACTTCCCTTTGGCGGAGCAGCGGTTGGGTACTTCTGGGGGCGGCGCTGATCCTGGCGTTGTCGCTGGGGGTGCGACATGGTTTCGGCCTGTTCCTGGCGCCGATGAGTGCCGAATTCGGCTGGGGCCGCGAAGTGTTCGCCTTCGCCATCGCCTTGCAGAACCTGATCTGGGGGTTGGCCCAGCCGTTCACCGGCGCCCTTGCCGACCGCCTGGGCGCGGCCAAGGTGGTGGTGATCGGCGGCATTCTCTACACCGCCGGCCTGGTGATGATGGGCATGGCCGACTCGGCCTGGTCGCTGTCGCTGAGCGCCGGCCTGCTGATCGGCATTGGCCTGTCCGGCACCTCGTTCTCGGTGATCCTCGGCGTGGTCGGGCGCGCCGTGCCGGCGGAAAAACGCAGCATGGCCATGGGCATCGCCAGCGCCGCCGGCTCCTTCGGCCAGTTCGCCATGCTCCCTGGCACCCTCGGCCTGATCCAGTGGCTGGGCTGGTCGGCGGCGTTGCTGGTGCTGGGCCTGATGGTGGCGTTGATCGTGCCGTTCGTAGGTATGCTGCGCGACCGCCCGCTGCCCAGCCATGGCGCCGAGCAGAGCCTCGGCCAGGCGCTGCGCGAGGCCTGTTCGCACTCCGGTTTCTGGCTGCTGGCACTGGGCTTTTTCGTCTGCGGCTTCCAGGTGGTGTTCATCGGCGTGCACCTGCCGGCCTACCTGGTCGACCAACACCTGCCGGCGATCACCGGCACCACTGTGCTGGCGCTGGTCGGCCTGTTCAATATCGTCGGCACCTACACCGCCGGCTGGCTCGGTGGGCGCATGTCCAAGCCGCGCCTGTTGACCGGCTTGTACCTGCTGCGCGCCGTGGTCATCGTGTTGTTCCTCTGGGCACCGGTGACCCAGTTCAGCGCCTACCTGTTCGGTATCGCCATGGGCCTGCTGTGGCTGTCCACGGTGCCATTGACCAATGGTACCGTGGCCACGCTGTTCGGCGTGCGCAACCTGTCGATGCTCGGCGGCATCGTGTTCCTGTTCCACCAGTTGGGCGCGTTCCTGGGTGGCTGGCTGGGCGGGGTGGTCTATGACCAGACCGGCAGCTACGACCTGGTATGGCAGATCTCGATCCTGCTCAGCCTGCTGGCCGCGGCCCTCAATTGGCCGGTGCGCGAGCGTCCGGTCGCTCGCCTGCAGGCCCAGGCCGCATGAACCGCCTGTTCGGGCGTGGCCTGCTGCTGGTCGCCGCCGTGCTGGTGCTGGCGCTGGTGTGGTGGGGCTGGCACAAGGGCGGGCTGGCGTTGATGCAGTTGGGCATGAGCCTGTGTTAAGCGCTACCCTGCACAGTCAAGGAATCATGTGCAGGAGATCGCTATCATGCATGCCCGCTGGCTGACCCTACCCCTGCTGGCCCTGGCCGCCGCCACTTCGAGCTGGGCGGCCGACTGCCCGGCGCTGCTCCAGGGCAGCCTGCCGGAGCTGCGCGGCAAGGAGCAGATCGACCTGTGCCAGCGCTTCGCCGGCAAGCCGCTGGTGGTGATCAACACCGCCAGCTACTGCGGCTTCGCCCCGCAGTTCGAAGGCCTCGAGGCGACCTACAAGGACTACCGCGAGCAGGGCCTGGAAATGCTCGGTGTGCCGTCCAACGACTTCAAGCAGGAAGACGCCGACAGCGACAAGACCGCCAAGGTCTGCTACGCCAACTACGGCGTGACCTTCACCATGACCAAGGCCCAGCCGGTGCGCGGCAAGGACGCGATTCCGCTGTTCGTCGAGCTGGCCCGGCAGAGCAGCGCGCCGAAGTGGAACTTCTACAAGTACGTGGTGGACCGCAAGGGCAAGGTGATCGGCAATTTCTCCAGCCTGACCAAGCCGGATGATCCGGCGTTCAGGGCGGCGATCGACAAGGCGATTGCTTCGCAACCTGTGGGGCAATAGGTCCGGCGTGGCTTTAGTATGACCTGATATTTTTGCCAGTTTCCCTCGGTGGCGAAGTGGTTCAGCCTTGCTGAAACATCGCGCTCGCCCGGAGGGCATCATGGCAATGAACTATCTAACGGCATGCGACCAGCAACATTCCGTTCTGGTGTCGGCAGGTGCTGCCCGGGGCTACACGCCTTATGGTGCATTGCCATCGGCTACGGGGCCGCGGCTGGCGTATGTCGGCCAGGTGCGTGAATCTTTGATGGGGCTTTATCACTTGGGGAATGGGCATCGAAGTTACGATCCCTGCTTGATGCGCTTTTTATCTCCAGATGCGTTGAGTCCGTTTGGCAGGGGAGGCATGAATGCGTATGTCTACTGTGCTGGAGATCCGGTGAACTATCAGGATCGGAATGGTAGGTGGCC
Organism: Pseudomonas peradeniyensis; assembly: GCF_014268935.2. GTDB lineage: Bacteria > Pseudomonadota > Gammaproteobacteria > Pseudomonadales > Pseudomonadaceae > Aquipseudomonas > Aquipseudomonas peradeniyensis. The sequence goes on from NZ_JABWRJ020000001.1 coordinate 199,759, forward strand.
AACTGGTAGAGGGGCGAAAATTCCTGATGGCTGGGCGCCTGGGAATGGGTCAATTAGAAGTCAAATGTTTTCTAGTGCTCCTGGTTCTGAAGGATATGGTTCAACGCTAACTTATGATTTGCCTGCCGGAGCCTCGACACCAGGTGTCTCGGGAGTGGATGACTCTATGTTGTCGAAAGGCATAGGGGTTGCTTCGGCGGGTATGACCATTGCTCATGGGTGGTTCGCCATGAAAGCATTCAGAAAAGGCAATTTCAAGGAAGCGGGTGCTCATGGATTCGCATTCGTCACCAATGCCGGAGGTACAGCAGTAGCGGTTACGGATTATTTTATGTGGGGGAAAGGTAATGCCGCTGATGGTGATGTGATATTTACTCAGATTCCTTACGAATCATTTAGTGTTTTTGCAAAGATTGCACAAGGGTTAACTTCTAGTTTTGCGTTTGGTATTTCTTCGGGGGGCGGTGGTGTAGCGGTAAAAAAACCGGATACGATGATCGAAATGCAAGAAACTAGAACTTTAAATCAAGCTACTCGCGAGGGTGATGCCAGGGAGAATCTACTCTCAAAACTTTGAGCATGTTCCCGAGAGGGGCGGCAAGGACGAGATCCCGCTGTTCGTCGAACTGGCCCGGCAGAGCAGCGCGCCGAAGTGGAACTTCTACAAGTACGGGGTGGACCGCAAGGGCAAGATGATCGGCAATTTCTCCAGCCTGACCAAGCCGGATGACTGCGAGGGCTATAGGTCCTGCGTGGGCCGACAATGACCTGATATTTTTGCCAGTTTCCCTCGGTGGCGAAGTGGTTCAACCTTGCTGAAACATCGCGCTCACCCGGAGGGCATCATGGCAATGAACTATCTAACGGCATGCGACCAGCAATATTCCGTTCTTGCGTCGGCAGGTACTGCTCGAAGCTATCCGCCTTATGGTGAATTGTCAGCAGCTACTGGCCCACGGTTGGCATACTGTGGGCAACTCCGTGAGGCATTGACGGGAGCTTACTACCTGGGTAGTGGACATCGCAGTTACACCCCGCGTTTGATGCGGTTTATATCTCCGGATTCGTTGAGTCCGTTCGCAAAAGGAGGCATCAATGCGTACGCCTATTGTGCGGGAGATCCGATAAACTATCAGGATCGTACTGGTCGTGCGCCTAGACGTAATTATACTTTGCCGAAGATTGGTGGCCCTGACTGGAATCTTCGAGGTAATATGTTCCGTAACGCTACTGGATCTGAGGGTAGTTACCAAATATCGAGCTCGACGCAAGCTTATAACTCGTATTCTGAGTCCCCGGCGGTAGAACCCTCGTGGGTAGGTGATGCTGCACAGGGATGGGAGTATACTTCATATACTTTTGCCCTTGCTCATGCAACGGCTGGATTTAGACTGATGAGCTCTAACCCAGTGGCAGCGATTGCTAACTTTGGCGCAGCAACTGTCCATGCCTTCGGCGCCGGAGCGGCGAGGACATTACGTTTAAGTGGGGTGGCTGGCTCTTTGCCAATGAATGCTACTGAACAATGGTTATATGGGTTTGGTACCAGTTATGTGATTGGTTTACAGATTGCAAGTGCCAGTGGTGCAGTTTACATGTCTAGGTCTACGCCAAGTGCTAATGGCGGGCAGTCGGACAATAGTGTCGAAATGCAGGCATTGAATGCAGGTAGTGGTTCTTCGGCAGTTCCACCTGGTAATAGTGAAGCGGGCACGCTATTACGCGAAAGCAATTGAGCACCTTTCGGAGACACTCAAAATCGAGAGGTTCGTCCAAATCCCAGGGGCCGGGTGACGACTTTACTCTATCGGCGCACGCTCGTTGGGGTGTGAGGTGAAGTTCATGCTCATGGATTTGGGCGAGCAATGGCCTGTGCAGGCATGAAAAAACCGCCACGAGGGCGGTTTTTTCATGCTGCGGCAGTGACTCAGAAGCGGTAGGTCAGCGAAGCACCAACGCCGTGAGCGCTGTTTTCGTACTTGGCCTGGTAGGTACCCTTGGTCGGGCTTGCCAGGTTGACCTTGGTGTCTTCCTCCCACAGGTAGGAGTAGGCCACGTCGATGGTCATATCGTCGTTCGGGCTCCAGCCGGCACCCAGGCTGAAGATCTTGCGATCGCCCGTGGGGATGCGTGGCGACCGGTCCTGGTTGTTGGTCGGCGACTGGTCGACCGAGAAGCCGGTACGCAGGGTCCACTGCTTGTTCACCTTGTAGGAGGCACCAACAGCGCCTGCCCAGGTGTCATGCCAGTTCTGCTCTTCGGTGATGGTGCCGAACTGGGCGCGCAGCGCCGCTGGGACTTCGTTGTCGACGGTGATGTCCTTCAGGCGGCTCCAGCGCGTGAAGGTGGTGCCAGCGTACAGGGTCCACTGGTCGTCGAGCTCGTGGGTGACCGAGAAGTCTACCGACTCAGGGGTCTTGATCTTCAGTTCGGCATCGAACTTGCTGCCGCTGTACGGTCCGATCAGGGCGCTGTTGACCTTGGTGTTGCCTTCGAGCTTGTAGTCCACCATCGAGTGGTAGGTCAGGCCGAGGCGGGTGTGGTCGGTGGCCTGGACCAGGATACCGATGTTGTAGCCGACGGCGGTGTCGTCACCCTTGATCTTCACTTCGCCATCGTTGCGGCCAGGGGTGAAGCGGTTGACGATGTTCGAACCCAGCTCGCCCTTGATGCGGTTGATGGTCGGGCCGAAGCCGATCGACACCTTGTCGTTGAAGGCATAGCTGATGGTGGGCTGGAAGGTCACCACTTCGACATGGCTCTTCTTGCCCCAATAGCGCGCGGCGTCGCCGCTGCCGTAGTCGGTGACCAGGCCGAACGGCACGTAGACGCCGAAACCGACAGCCCAGTGGTCATCGATCGGCTTGACGTAGTAGCCCATCGGCACGCCGACGGTCGGGACCATGTCTCCGTCGGTTTCTCCCCCGAGGTTGCTGCCGCGGCCCGAGATATCGGACTTGGCGAAAATGGCTGCGCCACCTACGGTGACTTCCTGACGCTTGAGGCGTGACATACCTGCCGGGTTTCCGTAAACGGTGCTGGCATCATCGGCAGAAGAAGAACGCCCCGCAAAACCTGTTCCCATGCCGCTGACACTTTGTTCGTTCAGCGCGAAACCGCTGGCGAGCAAGTGGCTGGAAGCGAAGGCAACGGCAATACCGAGAGAGGTTTTGAGCAATACTTTTTTCATTATTAGAAACTCCTTGGGATCTCCGAGGCGGAAAGCTACCAACAAATGCCGCGCTGCGCCATAGGCTGAAACGCAGGAGATAGAGCGGTTTTGTAGGACAATCCGACCAAAATTCCGTTTATTCCGGTTGTAGGACGCGTTAGCTCAGGAGGCGGGGGCCAGCATCGGCTCGATGCAATGGTGCCAGGCCTGGGTGAAATCCCGCAGGCGCCCCTGGGGCTGGAAGGTCTGCCGCCAGATCCGCGCCAGGCCCAGCAGATCGTCGGCCGCCGGCAAGGGCAGGGCCTGCTCTTCGATCAGCATCCAGGCAATGGCGGTGGCGTAGCGCAGGTTGACGGTCAGCTCGAGGTGCGGGCCGCCGAGGAAGGCGTGCTGGCTGGCCAGGCCACGCACCAGGCTGGCTAGTTCGGGGTCACGGGCCAGGTATTCGTCCCACAGGCAACGGTGACGATTCCCACCGATCCTGTAGAGCCCATGGCCACGTCGGTCATGCAGGGCAGCCCCCAGCGCAGACTGGCTCGCGGCAACGCCCAGTAACAAAGCTTCGGCGCTTTCGCAGTGGCGACCCAGGTAGATCAGGGTCGGCCGGATCACATATCGACTCAACTCGTTCGCAGCGATGCCCATGATGCCCTCTGCTGAAAAGGGCCGACGGGCGCTGGAGCTTGGCAGCTGGTGAGTGGTCAGGCCCGCCGGAAGCGGCAGGAGCCGCTCGAGTTGAAGTGTAGTGTGATAACTGTGGTGTAAAGGGCTGTTTTTAAATCGATTGCAGCCCGAAGGCGCGGGGCATATGCCCGCTGGCGATTAGGCCAATTACCTTCAGGCTGGGTGTTGCATGGCGTATTCATGGCGTGAATCACCCGCCATTCGTTCATGCGGTCAGCGACTGGCGGGTACGCTCGATCACCGCCTGCAGCGGTTCGGCCCGGTTGTATTGTTCCGGGTAGAGGCGCTCGCTGTGGCAGGCGATGCCATGCTCGTCGACCAGGGTGAAGCTGAAGCTGCCCTTGCGAGGGGCAACGATAAGGCACTTCAGTGGGGCGAAGGCCTGGGAAAGGGTGCCAAAGGCAGCCTGGATCTGTTGATGGTTACTCATATTGTTGGATGTTCCTGCGTAAGACACGGTGTTTGATCCGTGCACAATAGAAACGTTCCAGTGACGTCTTTATTAAGGAGACGCAGAACCTGACTGGAACAGGGCAGCCAGAGGGGCGCATGCATTAGGTGGGCGCTGGGCTGACTGGTAGGTACGACAGAAGGCAGGCGACACACCGACACCAGGGTTCTGGGCGTCGGGGAAGATCCTGATCAATCTGAAACGTGATTCGTGCTGGGCAGGGTCTGCCGAGTGAATCATCGAATGGGCCGGTCCCGATGGGGCAGCGTCTGCTCGTTGTGGAGCGTTGGGCTGCAGGGACTGAGTGGCCAGAATGACTTCAGCTGGGTACTAACGGGGCGCAACCCTACACGAACTTTTCGGGGTTGGCAAGCTTTTGGCTTTTCTGGCGGGAAGCCGACCATTATGTCGTCAATCGCGCCTGCTGTGAAGAGGGGGAAATGCCCGCCCAATTGCCCGTCTGTACCGTTTTCGTGCACTGCGATGCCGTTTGTTGGTGCAGTTGTACACACTCGGCTGAACAGTTGTAACCCTCCTGCAACATCCTGTGGACGGCTCGCCAATGACTTGACTGGGGGCTTAAGTCAATGAAAAAAAACACTAATTTATGCTGGTGAAAAAATCGACAGTTTGACTGAAAGCCCCATTTCACAGGGGTTTGCGGGCTGCCTCAAGGGGTTGTCCACCGAGTTATCCACAGGTTCTGTGGATTGTCCCGGGCGCTTGCTCTAGTACGGGCGTGCCAGCTGTTTCATCGATTGTCCGACAATTGGTGGGTGAGGGTGGCATGGGCATTTTCCCTGGGAAAACGTCAAGAAAAAATCATGGAAAAAAATGTCGATCAGCCGAAAGTCGCTCGGGCCAGTCCACAAAAAATGGAGTAGAGTGGCGCGCCTCTCGAGTCACCCTTGCTGTTGGTCATGAAGCTTCGCGGTAAACACTTCGCCAGTCCTGATGCCTCGTCATCGCTGCCTTCCCCCAAGCGCTTTTCCCTGAAAGTGGCCCTGTGGCTGCTCGATAGCCCACGCCTGGGCGATAAACCCAGCGTCAAGCACCTGGCCGGGCGCATGCTCAAGCAGCCGGCGCGCCAGGGCGTGGTGGTGGCCCAGAGCCGCCTGGGGCAGATGCTCTGCCGCGACTGCGGCAATGCCCGCGACCGGCGCATCGGCCATGAACTGCTGCGCCAGGCGGCCCGCGCCGGCGATCGCCGGGCCCAGTTGGAATATGGCCGCTTGTGCCAGGCCCAGGAGCCGGAGCAGGCTCGCTACTGGCTGGAGCTGGCGGCGGGGCAGGGCTCGCAAGAGGCGCGGCGGTTGTTGCGCCAGTGGTTCGGTGGTTAGCGGAGTATCAATCCTCGCGTTCCCCCTGTAGGAGCGGCCTTGTGCCGCGAAAGGGCCGTGCAACGGCCCCAGGGTTCAGCGTTGACGCAAAGATCGCTGGGGCCGCTTCGCACCCCTTTCGCAGCACAAGGCCGCTCCTACAGGGGGCACCGACCAGGCAACCCTGCCACCAGGCTGATAAGCTGCGCAGCATTCGTCAACGTTCGATCGGGGTAAGCATGACAGTGGATCTGACCAGCATTCTGCTGGGCTTGGTGGCGGGCGCCGTGCCCTGCCTGGGCTGGGTCATGCAGGTGCAGCGCGGCCAGGGCGCGCGCAAGGCCGAGCAGGCCTTGCTCGAAGAACGCCTGAATGCCGCCCAGCTGACCCAGGCCGGCCTGCAGGCCCAGTTGGAGGCCAGCCGCGACGAGATCAGCGACCTCAGCGAGGCCAACACCGTCAAGCAGACCCAGCTGGCCGCCCAGGGACGTGAATTGGAACTGCTGCAGATCGACCGCGACAACGCCCGTGACGCCGCCCATGCCTGGCACCTGGAGCGCGCCAACCGCGAGGCCGAGCTGCGCCGCCTCGAGGCCCAGACCGCACGCCTGGAGGCCGAGCTGCGTGAACAGCAGGAGAGCCACCAGCAACGCCTCGAGGACTTGCAGGAAGCCCGTGACACCCTGCGCGCGCAGTTCGCCGACATGGCCACCAAGATCTTCGACGAGCGCGAGCAACGCTTCGCCCAGACCAGCCAGCAGCACCTGGGCCAATTGCTCGACCCGCTCAAGGAGCGTATCCACGCTTTCGAGAAGCGCGTCGAGGAAAGCTACCAGCAGGAGGCCCGCGAGCGCTTCTCCCTGGGCAAGGAACTCGAGCGCCTGCAGCAGCTCAACCTGCGCCTGTCCGACGAGGCCACCAACCTCACCCAGGCGCTCAAGGGCCAGAAGACCCAGGGCAACTGGGGCGAGCTGATCCTGGAGCGGGTGCTGGAGCACGCAGGCCTGGAGAAGGGGCGCGAGTACCAGACCCAGGTCAGCCTGCGCAGCGCTGACGGCGAGCGCTTCCAGCCTGACGTGCTGATCATGCTGCCGGGCGACAAGCAGGTGGTGGTGGATGCCAAGGTCAGCCTGACGGCCTACCAGCAGTTCGTCGGCAACAACGACGAAGCCGCGCTCAAGCAGCACGTGCAGTCACTGCGCAACCACGTCAAGGGGTTGTCGAGCAAGGACTACAACCGCCTGGAAGGCCTCCACAGCCTCGACTTCGTGCTGCTGTTCGTGCCCATCGAAGCGGCCTTCTCGGCGGCGCTGCAGGCCGAGCCCAACCTGTTCCAGGAGGCCTTCGACCGGCAGATCGTGATCGTCAGCCCGACCACCTTGCTCGCCACCCTGCGGGTGATCGACAGCCTGTGGAAGCAGGAGCGCCAGGGGCAGAACGCCCGGGAGATCGCCGAGCGCGCCGGCTGGCTGTACGACAAGTTCGTGCTGTTCATCCAGGACCTGGACGAGCTCGGCGCGCGCCTGGCCCAGGTGGACAAGGCCTACGCCGCGGCGCGCAACAAGCTGTGCGAGGGGCGCGGCAACCTGGTCAGCCGCAGCGAGCAGCTCAAGCTGCTCGGTGCCCGGGCCAGCAAGAGCCTGCCGGCCGATTTGATCGAGCGCGCCCTGAGCGACGAGGCGCTTACTGAACCAGGCTCAGATGCCGATTGAGCAGGGCGCGCAGGGCCGCCGGCTTGACCGGCTTGGCCAGGTAGTCGAGGCCCGCGGCATGCACCAGGGCGATGGTCTCGTTGCGTCCGTCGGCGCTGATCACCACCCCGGGCACTGGCTCGCCCAGGCGCGTTCGTAGCCAGCCCATCAGCCCGGTGCCGGTCTCGCCGTCATCCAGGTGGTAGTCCACCAGCGCCAGGTGCGGGCGCAGGCCCTTGCCGAGCAGGGCCTCGCATTCGGCCTGGTTGCGCGCGGTCCACACCTGGCAGCCCCAGCGGCTGAGCAGGCTGTTCATGCCGATCAGGATGCTGTCCTCGTTGTCCACGCACAGCACCTGCAGGCCGGCCAGTGGCTGCCCGGCCTGCTCGACGGGTGCGGGCGTCGCGGGCGCGGGGCTGTGGGCGATGGGCACGCTGACGCGGAACACGCTGCCCTTGCCCGGCCAGGAGCGTACCTCCAGCGGATGCCCGAGCACCCGGCACAGGCCGTCGGCGATCGCCAGGCCCAGGCCCAGGCCCTTCTCGGCGCGGGTCTGGTGGCTGTCCAGGCGCTTGAACTCCTGGAAGATCACCTGCAGCTTGTCGTCGGCGATGCCCGGGCCGCGGTCCCACACCTCCAGCCACAGGCGTCCACTTTGACGCCGTGCGCCCAGCAGCAGCGGGCTCTTGCCGTAGCGCAGGGCGTTGGTGAGGAAGTTCTGCAGCACCCGGCGCAGCAGCTTCATGTCGCTGTCCACCCGCAGGCGGCTGCCGCGTAGGCGGAACTCCAGGCCCTTCTCGGCGGCCAGCACCTTGAACTCGGCGCCGAGGGTGTCGAACAGCTCGTTGAGGGCGAAGGGCTTGATGTCGGGGGTGACCTTGCCGTTCTCCAGGCGCGAGATGTCGAGCAGGTCGCTGATCAGCTCCTCGGCCGAGCGCAGCGAGCTGTCCATGTGCTGCACCAGTTGCCGGGCCTCGTCGTTCATGGCCTCGGCCTGCTGCGACAGGGCGGCGGAGAACAGCCGGGCGGCGTTGAGCGGCTGCATCAGGTCGTGGCTGACGGCGGCGAGGAAGCGGGTCTTGGACTGGCTGACCGCCTCGGCGCGGCTCTTGGCCTCGGTCAGCGCCTGGTTGAGCTGCGACAGCTCGTGGGTGCGCTCGGCGACGCGCTGCTCCAGGCCCTCGTTGGAATCGCGCAGGGCCTGCTCGGCTTCGCGGAACGGGGTGATGTCGGTGAAGCTCATGACGAAGCCGCCGCCAGGCATCGGGTTGCCGATCAGCTCGATCACCCGGCCATTGGGGAACAGCCGTTCGGAGGAGTGGGCGCGGCCCTGGCGCATCCAGTGCAGGCGCCGCGCCACATGCACCTGGGCCTCGCCCGGGCCGCACAGGCCGCGCTCGGCGTTGTAGCGGATGATGTCGGCAATCGGCCGGCCGACGCTGATCAGTCCGTCGGGGTAGTTGAACAGCTCCAGGTAGCGGCGGTTCCAGGCCACCAGGCGCAGGTTCTGGTCGACCACGCTGATACCCTGGTTGATGTTCTCGATGGCGCCCTGCAGCAGCGCGCGGTTGAACTGCAGCACCTCGCTGGCTTCGTCGGCGATACGCACCACGTCCTCGAGCTGCATGTCGCGGCCTTCGATGGCGGCCTTGACCACGGCGCGGGTCGAGGAGGTACCGAGCACGCCGGCCAGCAGCCGTTCGGTGTGCTCGATCCAGTCGCCATCGGCGTTCTGGTTGGGGTTGAAGCCCTTGCCCTGGCGGTAGGCGAAGCGGATGAAGCTTTGCCGGGCGCGCTCCTCGCCGACGAAGCGCGCGGCCAGCTTGAGCAGGTCGTCGATCTGCACCGCCAGCAGGGGTTTGCTGGAGGGACGGGCGCTGGTCTGCTGGCCGATGAAGCGCCCGGCCTGCCAGTGCTCGGAAACCCGTGTGCGGGACAGGATCGAGACCCAGGCGAACAGGGTGAAGTTGCCCGCCAGCGACAGCACCACGCCCTGGGTGAGCGGGGTGATCGGCAGGTTGAGCGGGTTGCCGTGCAGCCAGGCCAGCCCCGGGAACAACTGCAGCGACCAGCCCAGGCTGTGGGCGGCGATCGGCAGCACCAGGGTGTAGAACCACAGGAAGATGCCGGCGGCCAGGCCGGCGAACACGCCGCGGCGGTTGGCCTGCTTCCAGTACAGCGCGCCGAGCATCGCCGGGGTCAGCTGGGTTACCGCGGCGAAGGCGATCTGGCCGATGGTCGCCAGGCTCGCGGTGGAGCCGAGCAGGCGGTAGCTGACGTAGGCCAGCAGCAGGATGACGACGATGGTCACCCGGCGCACCGAGAGCATCCAGTGGCGGAACACCTCAAATGGTCGCTCGGCGTTGTTGCGCCGCAGCAGCCAGGGCAGCAGCATGTCGTTGGAGACCATGGTCGACAGCGCCACGGCCTCGACGATGACCATGCCGGTGGCCGCCGAGGCGCCGCCGATGAACGCCAGCAGGGCCAGGCTGGGGTGAGCCTCCGCCAGCGGCAGGCTGATCACGAACGAGTCGGAGATCACCGTGCCCGGCAGCAGCATCTGCCCGGCCAGGGCGATGGGCACCACGAACAGCGCGGCCAGGGCCAGGTACAGTGGGAACACCCAGCGCGCCAGGCGCATGTCCTGGGGCTCGATGTTCTCCACCACGGTGACGTGGAACTGCCGCGGCAAGCAGATGATCGCCATCATCGCCACGGCGGTCTGCACCACCATCGACGGCCAGTTGATGGTCTCTTCCCAGTAGTCGCTCAGGTGCACCGACTGCTGGGCCTGGGTGAACAGGTCATCAAAGCCGTCGTACAGGTTGAACACCACGAAGGCACCCACGGCGAGGAAGGCCAGCAGCTTGACCAGCGACTCGAAGGCGATCGCCAGGACCATGCCGCGGTGGTGCTCGGTGACGTCCAGGCTGCGCGTGCCGAAGACGATGGCGAACAGCGCCAGCACCAGCGACACCACTAGCGCGGTGTCCTGCACCCGGCTGCCGGTGGCATCGGCGTTGGCGCCGATCAACAGGTTCACCCCCAGCACGATGCCCTTGAGCTGCAGGGCGATGTACGGCAGCACGCCGACCAGGCAGATCAGCGCCACCACCACCGCCAGGGTCTGCGACTTGCCGTAGCGGGCGGCGATGAAGTCGGCGATCGAGGTGATGTTCTGCTGCTTGCTGATCAGCACCATCTTCTGCAGCACCCAGGGCGCGAAGATCAGCAGCAGCACCGGGCCCAGGTAGATGGGCAGGAACGCCCAGAGCTGCTCGGCGGCCTGGCCGACCGCGCCGAAGAAGGTCCAGCTGGTGCAGTACACCGCCAGCGACAGGCTGTACACCCAGGCGCGCAGGCGCGGCGGCAACGGCGTGCTGCGGCGGTCGCCATAGAAGGCGATGGCGAACATGATGGCCATGTAGGCCAGGGCGACCACGGCGATCAGCCCGCTGGACAACGACATGCAAACTCCGGAGCAAAAATAGAAACGCGGTCCCGATCAATCAGTCTGGCACGCAGGGCGCGGTTCGTCAGCGCCGACCATGGTCGCAGTGGCAGGACGTCGCAGGGCCCCGCGATGGCATCACTCGGGTCGGCGCGTCCCCAGCCAGTAGAACACACCTGCCAGTATCACCGACCCGATCAGCAGATAGAACACCGCCACCGGCACCAGGTGCCCCAGGGCGGCGCCCACCAGCACCGGCCCCAGTGCCGCGCCCAGATTGCCCAGGTTCTGTGCGCCGTAGTAGATACCGCGCAGGTGCTCCGGGGCGATCAGGTCGATGAACATGTACTCGGCGGGAATCACGATGATCTCGCCCAGGGTGAACACCAGCATCGCCAGGCACCAGGCCAGCGCCGTGCCGGCCAGGGAAAAGCCCAGCAGCCCGGCGACGAACAGGCCCATGCCGGCCATCAGCCAGGGCATCAGCCGGCGCCGGTCGATGCGCTTGCCGATCAGGTACTGCAAGGCGATCACCGTCACCGCGTTGGTGGTGACCAGGTAGCCGACCAGTCGCGCCGCTTCGGCGGGGTTGCGGGTCACCACCAGGTACTGCGACAGGTAGGCGGTGAACTGGCCGAACACTACCGCGCTGAGCACGCCGCCCAGGGTAAAGCACACCAGCCGCCGGTCGCGCAGAAGGCCCAGCGCCACCTGGGCAAAGCCGGCACCGGGCTGTGGCCGGTCCTGGGGCTGCAGGTCGCGAACGCCCAGGCGCTGGTAGGCCAGGCACATGGCGAGGCCGATCAGCGCCGAGACCACGAAGGGCAGGTGGCCGTCCACCTCGATCAGGGCCACGCCGAGCATCGGCCCCACGGCGTAGGCGATGTTGCTCAGGGTGTACTTGATGGCGAACACCTCGGCACGCTGCTCCACCGGCAACAGGGCGCAGAAGGCGGCCTTGGCGGCGATGTCGACCAGCGCCAGGGCCAGGTTGATCACCACCAGGCAGAAGAAGAACAGGGCGGCCGAGCGACTGGCGATGGCGCCGACGAAGGCCAGGGCGAACACCAGCAGGCTGGCGATCACCAGGGTATGGTTGCGCACGGTGTCGACCAGGTGCCCACCGTACAGGCTCAGCAGCGAGGCGACGATCAGCGCGCCGCCGATCACCAGGCCGATACGGCCGACCGAGAGCTGGAAATTGTCGGCCAGGTACACCACCAGGTAGGGCAGGGTGATCGCCCGGGCCATGGTCAGGGTGAAGGTGGTGAGCAGGAGCAGGCGTACCGGGTTGGGGTAGCGCTTGAGGGCGGTGAGCATCGACAGGTCCTTGTCATTATTGTCATCAGGAAAACCGCGCCAAGCATATTCCAGAGCCTGTACGTTTAGCTATATCTGTAAAACAGATAACAGATAGAGAAATTACCCGTTATATAGATATTCTTCGAGGGCATAAGATAAATCCACCTTACACAAGGCCAGGAGACATCCCATGCCATGCACCCAGACCCGCGCCCCCTCGTGGCGCCCGTTGAGCCATCTGGCCCATCCCCGTGAAGTGATTCGCCAGTTCACCCCCAACTGGTTCGCCGCGACCATGGGCACCGGCGTACTGGCCCTGGCGTTGCACCAGGTGCAGGTGCCACTGCTGGACACGCTTGCCGAGGGCCTGTGGTGGCTGACCATTGGCCTGTTCACCCTGTTCTGCGTCCTGTATGGCGCCCGCTGGGTGATGTTCTTCGATGAGGCGCGGCGGATCTTCGCCCACTCCACCGTGTCGATGTTCTTTGGCACCATCCCCATGGGCCTGGCCACCATCCTCAACGGCGCCCTGGTATTCGGCCTGGCGCGCTGGGGCGAGTCGGTGGTGCCGTGGGTGGAAATGCTCTGGTGGCTGGACGTGGGCCTGGCGCTGCTGTGCGGCGTGGCCATTCCCTACCTGATGTTCACCCGCCAGGAGCACAGCATCGACCAGATGACCGCGGTGTGGCTGCTGCCGGTGGTGGCGGCGGAAGTCGCCGCCGCCAGTGGCGGGTTGCTGGCACCGCACCTGGTGGATGCGCACCGGCAGTTCCTGGTGGTGATCACCAGCTATGTGATGTGGGCGGTGTCGTTGCCGGTGGCGTTCAGCATCCTCACCATCCTCATGCTGCGCATGGCCCTGCATAAACTGCCGCCAGCGAACATGGCTGCCTCCAGCTGGCTGGCGCTGGGCCCGATCGGTACCGGCGCGCTGGGCATGCTGGTGCTCGGTGGCGATGCTCCGGCGGTATTCGCCGCCAATGGCCTGGGTGGCCTCGGCGAGGTGGCCCGTGGGCTGGGGCTGGTGGCCGGTATCGTGCTCTGGGGCGCCGGCTTGTGGTGGCTGCTGACGGCGGTGCTGATCACCTTGCGCTACATGCGCCAGGGCATGCCGTTCAACCTGGGCTGGTGGGGGTTCACCTTCCCGCTGGGGGTGTACTGCCTGGCCACCCTGAAGCTGGCGGCCTGGTTGGGACTCGGTTTCTTCAGCGTGTTTGGCCTGGTACTGGTGGTGGCGCTGGCCTTGCTCTGGGCGGTGGTGGCCAGCCGTACCTTGCAGGGTGCCTGGCGCGGCGAGCTGTTCGTATCGCCGTGTATCGCGCAGCACTGAGTTTGTTGTCCTTTGTGAAGGCGTTGTGGGAGCGGGCTTGCCCCGCGATGATGGCTTGATGTCTGGCTTAGCCCCCATCGCGGGGCAAGGCCCGCTCCCACAAAGCCCGCCCTCACAAGTTCCTTGTGCCTGTGGACATTCCCGTGCAGATTTGTGGCTTATCACGCTGTACGTGCCTCCAATGACAAAGCCCAACCAGGTACAAGGACGATGAGTCACCCCTCGCAATTCACCCTGCTCGGCAAGCGGCGTTTCCTGCCGTTCTTCATCACCCAGTCGCTGGGCGCCTTCAACGACAACCTGTTCAAGCAGTCGCTGATCCTGGCGATCCTCTACAAGCTGAGCCTGGAAGGCGACCGCTCGATCTGGGTCAACCTCTGCGCCTTGCTGTTCATCCTGCCGTTCTTCCTGTTCTCGGCGCTGGCGGGGCAGTTCGGCGAGAAGTTTGCCAAGGATCGGCTGATCCGCGCGATCAAGCTGGCTGAGATCGTCATCATGGCCATCGGCGCGACCGGTTTCGTCACCCATCACCTGGAGTTGATGCTGGTGGCGCTGTTCGCCATGGGCACCCACTCGGCGCTGTTCGGTCCGGTGAAGTACTCGATCCTGCCCCAGGCCCTGCGTGAGGAGGAACTGGTGGGCGGCAACGGCCTGGTGGAGATGGGTACCTTCCTGGCGATCCTGGCCGGGACCATCGGCGCCGGGATGCTGATGTCCTCCAGCCAGTACGCGGTACTGGCCGCCGCCGGGGTGGTGGCCACCGCGGTGCTGGGCTACCTGGCCAGCCGCTGGATCCCCCGTGCCGCCGCTGCCGCGCCGCAGATGAAGCTGGACTGGAACATCTTCAAGCAGTCCTGGCTGACCCTGCGCCTGGGCCTGGGCCAGACCCCGGCGGTGTCGCGTTCGATCGTCGGCAACTCGTGGTTCTGGTTCGTCGGCGCCATCTACCTCACGCAGATCCCGGCCTACGCCAAGGACTGGCTGCACGGTGACGAGACCGTGGTGACCCTGGTGCTGACCCTGTTCTCGGTGGGCATCGCCGTCGGTTCGCTGCTGTGCGAACGCCTGAGCGGGCGCAAGGTGGAGATCGGCCTGGTGCCGTTCGGTTCGTTCGGCCTGACCCTGTTCGGTTTGCTGTGGTGGTGGCATTCGGGGGATGTGCCGGTCGGTGCCGTGCCCCATGACTGGCTGGCGTTGCTGGGCATGAGCCAGGCCTGGTGGATCATGCTGTCGATCATTGGTCTGGGCATTTTCGGCGGTTTCTACATCGTGCCGCTGTACGCGCTGATCCAGGCGCGCACCCCGGAAGACCAGCGGGCCCGGGTGATCGCCGCCAACAACATCCTCAACGCGCTGTTCATGGTGGTGTCGGCGATCATCACCATCGCCCTGTTGAGCGTGGCCAAGCTGAGCATCCCGCAGCTGTTCCTGGTGGTATCGCTGCTCAATATCGCGGTCAACGCCTACATCTTCCGCATCGTGCCGGAATTCACCATGCGCTTCCTGATCTGGCTGCTCAGCCACTCGATGTACCGGGTCGAGCACCGCGAGCTGCAGCGTATTCCCGATGAAGGCGCGGCGCTGCTGGTGTGCAACCATGTGTCGTTCGTCGATGCGCTGCTGATCGGTGGGGCGATCCGCCGGCCGATCCGTTTCGTCATGTACTACAAGATCTACAACCTGCCGGTGCTCAACTTCGTGTTCCGCACCGCCGGCGCCATTCCCATCGCCGGGCGCGGCGAGGACGAGGCCACCTACGAGCGTGCCTTCGCCCGTATCGCCCAGTACCTGGCCGACGGCGAGCTGGTGTGCATCTTCCCCGAAGGCAAACTGAGTTCGGACGGTGAGATCGATGTGTTCAAGGGCGGGGTGAACCGCATCCTGCAGGAGACGCCGGTGCCGGTAATTCCGCTGGCGTTGCAGGGGCTGTGGGGCAGTTTCTTCAGTCGCGACCCGAACAAGGGCTTCTTCAAGCGCCTGTGGTCGCGGGTGACCCTGGTGGCCGGTGCCGCCATCCCGGTGGAGGCGGCGCAGCCCGAAGTGCTGCGCGAGCAGGTGAGCCTGCTGCGCGGCGACGTTCGCTAAGGGAAACGCAGGGAGGTCAGCTGGCGCTGACCTTCAGGCCGACCAGGCCGGTGATGATCAGGGCGACACTGGCCAGGCGGATCAGCGCCATGGATTCGCCAAACAGGATGATCCCGGCGATCACCGTGCCGACCGCACCGACACCGGTCCAGATGGCATAGGCGGTTCCCAGCGGCAGTTCCTTCATGGCCAGGCCCAGCAGGCCGAGGCTGATGACCATGGCGCCGACGGTGAGGATGGTGGGCATGGGGCGGGTGAAGCCGTCGGTGTACTTGAGGCCGACAGCCCAGCCGACTTCGAACAGGCCGGCGAAGAACAGGATGATCCAGGACATGGTAAGTCTCCATCGATTCAATGATGGGGCCGTCCCCGGTATGTTCACGCACAGCGTCGTGAGGCCGTCCTCACAGTGCGCACTATACTGCACATTTGTGATGGGTGAGGCAAGCGTGACGGATCAATGGTGCTTGTACCGGCCATACTCAATGGCTGGTCGGTACATCCGCACACCTGCGTCAAGACCAGCTCAGAATCGGCCAGCCATTGGTCTGCGCATGCTCGCGCAGCACCGGGTCCGGGTTCACCACGTGCGGGTGATCGACCTTCAGCAGCAGCGGCAGGTCGTTGCGCGAATCCGAGTAGAAACTCGCCCCCTCCAGGTTCTCCTGCTCCTGGTCCAGCCACTCCAGCAGGCGGGTGATCTTGCCTTCGCGGTAGGTGAGCACGCCGTGGGTCTTGCCGGTGAACACGCCGTTGACCGCCTCCAGCTCGATGGCCAGGTACTCGTCCACGCCCAGGCGCGCCGCGATCGGTCCGACCAGGTGAGTGCCGCTGGCCGAAATGATCAGGATCCGGTCACCGCGCTTGCGGTGCTCGGCGATGCAGCGGCAGGCGTCGCCGTAGATGATCGGCTCGATCACCTCCTCGACCCAGGGCTCTACCAGGTGCTCCACTTCTTCCAGGGTGCGCCCGGCCAGGGGCTCCAGGCTGAAGGCCATGTAGTCCTCCATCGCCAGGTGGCCCTTGCCGTAGGCTTCCATCAGCTCATGATCGCGCTTGAGGAAAGCCTTGCCGTCCACCCAGCCCAGCCGGGCCATCTGCTCGCTCCACAGCGACGCGCAGTCGCCGTGGATCAGGGTTTCGTCCAGATCGAAGATTGCCAGTGCCATGCGTTGCTTCTCCTTAGGCCACTTCCCGTAGCGCCGTGGGGTCGATCGACAAGGATACCCGCTGCCCGTCCGCGTGCAGGTCGGCCGCGCAGCGGTTGAGCACGTCGACCACCAACTCGACGTCGCGCACCCGCACCCGGTAGCGGATGACGTTGCCCAGCAGGCTGTGGGTGCGGATCTCGCCGTCGAGTTCGCCGTTCAGGCCCAGGGTGATGGACTCCGGGCGGATCGCCAGGCGACCGTTGACCGGGCGTTGCAGCAGGCGGCTGGCGCTGTCGGCGTCGAGCAGGTTGTAGTTGCCGATGAAGCCTGCGGCGAACAGGTCCACGGGCGCGGTGTAGAGGGTCTCGGCATCGCCGCTCTGGACGATGCGGCCCTGGTTCATCAGGACGATGCGGTCCGACATGGTCAGCGCCTCTTCCTGGTCGTGGGTGACGAAGATGGTGGTCAGCCCCAGCTCGCGCTGGATGGCACGGATCTGCTCGCGCAGGTGCTTGCGGATGCGCGCATCCAGCGCCGACAGCGGCTCGTCGAGCAGCAACAGGCGTGGGCGGGTGACCAGCGAGCGGGCCAGGGCCACGCGCTGGCACTGGCCGCCGGACAGCTGGTGCGGGTAGCGCCCGGCGAAGCTGCCCAACTCGACCAGGTCGAGTACTTCGCGCACCCGCGCCTGGCTTTCGTCGGCCTTGACCTTCTGCATGCGCAGGCCGAAGGCGACGTTCTGTTCCACGGTCATGTTGGGGAACAGCGCGTAGCTCTGGAACACCATGCCGATGCCGCGCTTCTGCGGGCTCACTGGCACGATGTCCTGGCCGTCGAGGAGGATCCGCCCGCTGTCCACCGGGGTCAGCCC
The DNA here is from genome assembly GCF_014268935.2 of Pseudomonas peradeniyensis. Lineage (GTDB taxonomy): Bacteria > Pseudomonadota > Gammaproteobacteria > Pseudomonadales > Pseudomonadaceae > Aquipseudomonas > Aquipseudomonas peradeniyensis. The sequence continues at coordinate 217,266 of NZ_JABWRJ020000001.1, forward strand.
GGCGATGCAGCGCAGCAGGGTGGACTTGCCGCAGCCGGAAGGGCCGAGCAGGGTGACGAACTCGCCGCGCTCGATCTGGCAGTCGATGTTCTCGAACACCGGGCTGCCGGCGTAGCTCTTTTGCAGTTTCTGTACGCTGACGAAGCTCATGTCAGGTCTTGTCCTTGTTCAGGCGGTTGGCGACCCAGGTCAGCACCAGCACGAAGGCGAAGTAGGAGATGACCAGCGCGCTGTTGAAGTGGCCGCTGCTGTTGCGCATGTTGTTCAGGTACACCTGCAGGGTCTCGTAGCGGGTGCCCACCAGCAGGTTGGCGAACACGAACTCGCCGAACAGGAACGAGAACGACAGCAGCAGCGCCACCATCAGGCCCTTGCGCAGGTTGGGCAGCACCACCAGGAACGCCGCCTGCCAGGTGCTGGCGCCGAGCAGCTGGGCGGCGTCCATCAGGTCGCGCAGGTTGATGGCCTGCAGGTTGTTGGTGATGGCCCGGTACATGAACGGCAGGGCGATGGTGAAGTAGCAGCCGATCAGGATCCACGGCGTGCCGACCATGGCCATCGGCCCGCTGCCGTACAGCTGCAGCAGGCCCACCGACGACACCACCGGCGGCACGGCGAACGGCAGCAGGATGAGGATGTTCATCAGCGCGTCGAGCTTGGGGAAGTGGTAGTGGACCACGAACAGCAACGGCAGGATCAGCAGTACCGACAGCAGCAGCGCGCCGACGCACACCAGCAGCGACTGGCCGAAGGCGGCGAGAAAGCGCGGCTCGCTCCACAGCGCGACGTACCACTTGAAGGTCAGCCCGCTGGGCAGCAGGGTCGCTGACCAGCTGGTGGCCAGCGAGTAGAGCAGGGTGCCGGCCAGCGGCAGCAGCAGGATGAGGAACAGCAGGTACACCACCGCGCGGTGGTAGAGCCCGCCGGCGTTGTTTTCAGCGCGCATGGTAGCTCCTCTTGAGCAGCCATTGATGGACCACCGTGACCACGGTCATCAGACCCACCAACACCATCGCCAGGGCACTGGCCAGGTTCGGGTCGAGGCTGATGTCGCCGGCCACAAGGCCCGCGATGCGGATCGGCAGCACGTTGAAGTTGCCGGTGGTCAGGGCGTAGACGGTGGCGTAGGCGCCCAGGGCGTTGGCCAGCAGGATGACGAAGGTGCCGAGCAGCGCCGGGGTGAGCACCGGCAGGCCGATGTGCCGCCAGAACTGCCAGTGGCTGGCGCCGAGCAAGGCCGCCGATTCGCGCCAGTCCTCGCGCAGGGCGTCGAAGGCCGGGTAGAGCAGCAGCACGCCCAGGGGGATCTGGAAGTAGGTGTACACCAGGATCAGACCGGTCTTGGAGTAGATGCTGAAGTCACCGAGCAGGCCCATCTGCTTGAGCAGCAGGGTGAGCGCGCCATTGAAGCCGAGCAGGATGATGAAGGCGAACGCCAGGGGCACGCCGGCGAAGTTGCTGGTCATGTTGGCGAAGGCGCTGACGAAGTCGCGCAGCTTCGAGTCGACCCGGCGCAGCGAATAGGCGCCCAGGGTGGCGATGACGATGCCGAACAGGCTCGACCAGAAGCTGATCTCCAGGCTGCGTTGCAACGCCTGCAGGTAGAACTTCGAGGCGAAGATCTTGCTGAAGTTGGCCAGGCCCCAGCCGCTTTCGCTCTGCAGGCTGTTGAGGGCGACCCAGGCCAGCGGCGCGACCTGGAAGATGATGAAGAACACGGCGAACGGCAGCAGGCAGAGCAGGGCCAGGTAGCGGCCGCGATGGCTTGCATTCACTTGAGCAGCTCCCGGCAGACCGGTTTGTCGTGGGCGGCGCCGAGCAGCTCGCAGATCGTGCCGCACAGCTCGGTCTGCAACGGCTTGGCCGCGGGGTCGAGGCTGAACGCCTCGCCGAACACGAACAGCGGCACTTCGCGCTCCTCGGCGAGCAAGCCGTTGTGCGAGCGGTCGTTGTTCATGCCGTGGTCGGCGGTGACCAGCACCTGATAGCCCTCCTCGAGCCAGCGCGGCAGGTAGTCGGCCAGCAGGATATCGGCGCTGCGCGCGGCGTTGCGGTACTGGCTGCTGTCCAGGCCATGGCGGTGCCCGGCGTCGTCGATGTTCATCGGGTGCACCAGCAGAAAGTTCGGCGCATGGCGGCGGCGCAGGTATTCGGCGTCGGCCAGCAGGTGCGAGTCGGGGTAGTGGTCGGCGTAGTAGAACAGGCCGTGCTGGATCGGCAGCTTCGGCGCATGGGTGTGGCGGTCGCGCAGCGGGTCGAAGGGCGAGCGGTTGTACAGCTCGCTCATCCAGTGATAGGCCGCCGCCGCGGTGCCCAGGCCGGCCTCGCGGGCGTAGTGGAACACGCTGCGCTGGTTGGACAGGCGGTTGACGTTGTTATGCACGATGCCGCTGTCGATTGGTGGCACGCCGGTGAGGATGCATTCGTACAGCGGTCGCGACAGCGACGGCAGTTCGCATTCCAACCGGTACAGCGCGGCGCGATCGGCCTCGACGTAGGCGTGCAGATGGCCCATGGCATGGTGCGCGACCTGGTGGTTGAGGCCGTCGAGCAGGACCAGGATGACGTTGTGTTGCATGATTGCTCCGGGAAAATTCCGCGGTGGGGGCCTTCGCCGGCAAGCCGGCTCCTACAGGTTCGGCGTATCCCCTGTAGGAGCCGGCTTGCCGGCGAAAGGGTCGGTCAAGGCAGAAGAGCTGCCAGGCCTTACTCCATCTCGATGATCACCTGCTCCTGCCACTTCTGCGGCAGGGCCTTGGAGGTCGCTTCCCAGGCTTCGGCGTTCTTGATCGGCTGGGCGGCCTTGTACTGCTCGTTGGGCAGCAGCTTGGCCTGCACATCCGCCGGCAGCTTCAGGTGCTCGGCGCGGATCGGACGGGCGTGGCCGATGGCCAGGTTGGTCTGTCCGGCATCGCTGAAGATGTACTCACGGGCAAGCTTGGCCGCGTTCGGGTGCTTGGCGTACTTGTTGATGATGGTGGTATAGCCGGAAGTGATCGAGCCGTCCGACGGAATCAGCACCTCGAAGCGTTTCGGGTCGATCTGGTCGCGGTAGCTCAGGCCGTTGAAATCCCACACCACGCCGACTTCCACCTCACCCTTCTCGAGGGTCTGGATGGTCGGGTTGGCCAGCGACAGGCGCTTCTGCTGGGCCAGCTTGGTGAACAGCTGCAGGCCCGGCTCGATGTTGCTTTCGTCGCCCTTGTAGGCGATGGCGGCGGCGAGCACGCCATTGGCGGCCTGGGCGGCGGTGCCGACGTCACCGATGGCGACCTTGTACTTGCCCTTTTCCAGGTCGTGCCAGGTACTGGGGCGTTCGCCTTCCTTGACCAGGTCCTTGTTGATGATGAAGGCGATGGTGCCGGTGTAGGCCAGAGCCCAGTGGCCGTCCTGGTCCTTGGCCCACGCCGGCACCTGGTCCCAGGTGCTTGGCTTGTAGGCCTGGGTGACGCCCTTGGCGGCCGCGATCGGGCCGAAGGCGGCGCCGACGTCGCCGATGTCGGCGCTGGCGTTGTCCTTCTCGGCGTCGAACTTGGCGATCTCCTGGGCCGAGCTCATGTCGGTGTCGCTGTGCTTGAGGCCGTACTTCTTGGCCAGGTCTTCCCAGGTGCCTTTCCAGTTGGCCCAGGCATCGGGCATGCCCACGCTGTTGACGGTGCCTTCCTTGCGGGCGGCGTCTTCAAGGGCCTTGAGGTCCTGGGCCATGGCCGAGGTGCAAAAAGCGATGGCCGAACCGAGCAGTGACGCCATGAACAACTTTTTCATCCGAAGCTCCTTTGGTGGGTGCCTTGCATTCGTTGTTATGAACAGAAGCGGTGCTTGCGAACCCTTGGTCTAGGTCAGCAAACCTTGAGCCAAGGTAGGCCTGTTGCGTGACAGTTTGATGTAAGGAGAGGGCGCGGGTGGCAGGCCGATGGCTCTGGGAATACAGCGTAGACCACATCGAAAGCCTTGAATCGCGTGGCCTGGCCCGGATCTGGCAAGTCCCCGGGCGAGGCTTTGTCACAGGATGTTCATCAGCCTTGCCTAGGCTTGTAGCCATCGCCACATGCCCTGTTATGGGGCTGGACTAGTCCAGATAGGTAACCTTTGATGCAAGCGACGCCACCGCGCGCGGTAACAGCCATCTGCCATGCCCTGCAGGAGCAGATCGAACACGGCCTGTTGGCCCCCGGCGGCAAGTTGCCGGCCGAGCGCAGGCTCAGCGAAGTGTTCGACACCACGCGCATCACCCTGCGCGAGGCGTTGGTGCAGCTGGAGGCCCAGGGCCTGATCTACCGCGAGGAGCGCCGAGGCTGGTTCGTCGCGCCCGAGCGGCTGACCTACGACCTGATCGAGCGCAGCCACTTCCATGCGATGGTGCGCGATCAGGGGCGGGTGCCGAGCACCGAGTTGCTGTCGGCGCGCCTGCAGCCGGCCTCGGCGGCGATCTGCGCGCGCCTGCGCCTGCCGGCGTTGTCCAGCGTGGTGCGGATCTGTCGTCTGCGTCGCATCGATGGGCGAGCGGTGCTGTACGCCGAGCACTATCTCAACCCGCGCTACTTCCCGGGGATCCTCGAACTGGACCTGGCCCGGTCGCTGACCGAGATCTATGCGCGGGAATACGCCATTCACTATGGGCAGGTGTGCTTCGAGATCCTGCCGACTGCGTTGCCGGTGGCCGCGGCGGGGGCGCTGAAGGTTTCGGCGGGGAGCCCGGGCTTGCACATCACCCGGGTCAACAGCGACCAGCATGGGCATCTGATCGACTGTGACCTGGAATATTGGCGGCACGATGCGATCCGCATCCGCGCCGAGGCTGGGTAGGGTGAACATCGCGGGGCAAGTCGCGATGCGATCTAGCTGGAAACGTTGCTCTGAGCCATTGCCCCTCCGCCAGCCGTCACCACCTGCACCGACAACCTTGGCGTCGCCAGGTCCAGCCCCGCCTCGTCCAGCTGCCTTTTCAGCGCCAGGTTGAACGCCCGCGACACCTCCCACTGCTTGATCGGCGCGGTCTTGAACCGCGCCCGCAAGATCGCTGAGCCCGACTCGAAACTCTCCACCCCCTGAAGCTCCAGCGGCGACCAGATGTTGCGACGCATCAGCGGGTCGTTGCGCAGCTTCTGGCCGACTTCGCGGATCAGCGTGATGGCCTGGTCGATGTTCATGCTGTGGGGAATCGCCACGCGGAAGATCGCATAGCCGAACTCCCGCGAGTAGTTCTTGATGCTCTTGATCTCGCTGAACGGGATGGTATGCACGATACCGTCGATGTCTCGCAGGCGCACGGTGCGGATGGTCAGGCCCTCGACCGTGCCCAGGTGGCCGCCGACGTCGACGTAGTCGTCGATCGCCAGCGAGTCCTCGATGATGATGAACAGCCCGGTGATCAGGTCGGCCACCAGCGACTGGGCGCCGAAACCGATGGCCAGGCCGATGACGCCGGCACCGGCCAGCAGCGGGGTGACGTTCATGCCCATGTTGGCCAGGGCGACGATCACCGCGATGATGAAGATCACCACGAACATCACGTTGCGGATCAAGGGCATCATGGTCTGCGCCCGGGCGTTGGCCAGGCCGCGGCGCGAGCGCACCAGGGCATGGTGCACGGCGGTGTCGGCGAGGATCCACACCAGCCAGGCGACGATCAGCGTGCCGGCCAGGCCCAGCAGGCGCAGGCTGACTTCATGGCCGTCGCCTTCGGCGAAGCTGATCATCGAGCGGCCCCAGACGCGCAGGCCCAGTTCGATGAACACCAGCCAGATGAACAGGTGCACCAGCACGTAGCCGAAGTTGCGCAGGCGCTCGGTGTAGACCGCCTGGCGCTTGTTGGCGCGCCTGGGCTTGGCGGCGTGGCGCCGCACCAGGCCGTTGAGCACCATGCACACCACCACCAGTACCGTGCACATCAGCGACTGGCGCAGGGCGGTGCTGGTGTCGCCGGCGGAGACGAAGGTGGCGAACAGCGAGATCGCCACCAGGATCAGCGCCGGGACGTACCAGAAGCTGCCTAGCAGCTCGATGGTGTCGCTCAGGGTGCGCCGGGTCAGGCGCCGAGACAGGGGCTGGTTGCGAATCAGGTGGGCGATCGGCCGGCGAAAGCGCAGGATGAACAGCCCGGTGCACAGCGCGGCGACGACATTGGCCAGGGTGGCCAGGGCATGGGCCAGGTGGCTGCCCAGGGCGGTGGTCAGGCGCGGGTCGCTCATCGCCTCGCCGAACGCGGCGAAGCTGCCGATCAGCCACAGCGGACGAAATGCCTGGTGGCGCAGGATGTACAGGGCGCGGTGGCGGTGCGGGCCGTCGAGCAGCGAGAAGGCGATCACGCAGATCGCCGAAAACAGCGTGCCGACCACCAGCGCGTAGGCCAGCACCATGGCCATCGACTTGCCCAGCGAGGAGGGCAGGGCGAAGCTCAGGTACACGGTGAACACCAGTGCCACCAGCCACGGCCCCAGCTTGCGCAGGGCGAAGCGCACCAGGTCCCAGGTGCGTGGGTGCTGGGGCAGTTCCTCGGTCAGGCCGAAGCGCAGGCGCACGCGGTGGCCGATCCAGTTGAAGGCGTAGGCCAGCAGGCTCCAGACCAGGATCACCCCGGCGAAGCCGAACAGGATCGCCGGCCACTGGTGCACCGGCACCACCAGCGCGGCCAGCTCGTCCTGTGCCTGGTCGATTTCCAGCGACCAGCGCTTGAACGGACTGGCATCGCCGCTGAACTGCTGCTCGAAGTCATGCAGGGCGCCGCCGATCAGGCCGAGCACACCCTGTTCGACGGTCGGTTGCGATTGTTTGCTGGCGTCGCGCAGCTTTTTCAGGTCGGCCAGCAGCTTGGCCCGTTGCTGGTCGTTCTCCAGGTTCTTGATCACCTCGTCCAGCGACTTGCCCAGCGGTTCGCTGGCTTCGGGCTGGGCGGGCGTGCTGGAGCCGAGCAGGCCCGGCAGGCCGGCGGCGTGCACCGGGGTGACGAACAGCAGGAACAGCAGCGTGATGCAACGCAGGAGGGCTGGCACCGGAAACTCTACCTCAGGTCAAACGTTTGCCCGAGTGTAGTGGTTTACGACGGCAGTTTCTCGAGGATCTTCCAGCAGGTGAGGCCGAAGATGCCGAGGGTGCCGATCCACATCATCAGCACGCCGACATTGCGCTCGCGCAGGCTGAAGCCGATGGTCAGCAGCATCAGGAACAGGAACACCGGCACGAACAGGGACAGGAAGGGGGATGACATGGACGGCAATCCTTTTGCTGTGGGGCATGTCTTAAGCATAGCGCTTTGCAAGCGCAGCGGATTGATCGGGGGCAGGCAACTCCCGAATCGCGGGACAAGCCCGCTCCCACGGGGCCGTTTGGGAGCGGGCATGTCGTCAGGGCAGTTCGCGACTGCGGTAGAACGCGCTGAGCACCTTCACCAGGTGCGCCAGGTCATGGCTGCCGCACAGTTCGCGAATCGAGTGCATGGCGAAGGTCGGCAGGCCGATGTCGACCGTGCGCACGCCCAGGTGGCTGGCGGTGATCGGGCCGATGGTCGAGCCGCAACCCATGTCGCTGCGCACCACGAAGCTCTGCACCGGCACCTCTTCGGCCATGCACAGGTGGCGGAAGAACCCAGCGGTTTCGCTGTTGGTGGCGTAGCGCTGGTTGTTGTTGACCTTGATCACCGGGCCTGCGTTGAGCTTGGGCCCGTGGTTGCCGTCGTGCTTGTCGGCGTAGTTGGGGTGCACGCCGTGGGCGTTGTCGGCCGAGACCATCAGCGAGCGCTGGATGGTGCGCACATAATCATCGCCCTCGGGCAGCAGGCGCTGCAGGGTCTGCTCGAGCATCGGGCCGTCGGCGCCGCAGGCCGAGCACGAGCCGACTTCCTCGTGGTCGTTGCACACCAGCACGCAGGTCTCGTCGCTGTCGGCACCCAGCAGCGCCTGCAAGCCGGCGTAACACGACAGCAGGTTGTCCAGGCGGGCGGCGGCGATGAAGTCGCCGTTCAGGCCAATCAACGCGGCGTCCTGGGTGTCGTAGAAGCTCAGCTCGTAGTCGAGCACCACGTCGGCGTTGAGGTCGTGCTCGCGGGCCAGCTGCTCGGTGAGCAGGGCGCGGAAGTCGACGCGCTCATCGCCGGCCACCTGGGCCAGGATCGGTGGCAGTTCGGTCTGCGGGTTGATCTGCCAGCCTTCGTTGGCGGTGCGATTGAGGTGGATCGCCAGGTTCGGGATCACCGCGATCGGCAGCTTGAAGTCGATCAGCTGGCTCTCGACCTTGCCATCACGGCGGAAGGTGACCCGGCCGGCCAGCGACAGGTCGCGGTCGAACCATGGGGCGAGCAGGGCACCGCCGTACACTTCGACGCCCAGTTGCAGGAAGCCCTGGCGTTGCAGCTCGGGCTGCGGCTTGACCCGCAGGCACGGGCTGTCGGTGTGGGCGCCGACCATGCGGATGCCGCCCAGCAGCGGCGAGAGCTTGCCGAGCTTGATGGCGATGATCGAGGAATCGTTGCGGGTCACGTAGTAGCGACCACCGGGCACGGTGGCCCAGCTGTCGCGTTCGTCCAGGCGCTGGTAGCCAGCGGCCTCGAGGCGCTGCGCGAGGCTGGCGGTGGCATGGAAGGGCGTCGGGGAGGCCTTGAGGAATTCGATCAGGCCGGCATTCAGGGCGTCGCGCATAAGTCACTCCAGACAGCAGTGGCGCGAGTTTAGCGTAAATACTCGAAAATTTGTGTCGGCCCGCTCGCGAGGCATGGGAGCGGGCCTGTGTCTCAGAACGGCGCCGGACACTCGAACTTCAACCGCTCACCCGAAACTGGATGGGTAAAGCTCAGCATCGATGCATGCAGGCACAGCCGTTCATGGGCCGCCAGCGCTTCGGGGTTGGCATACAGCCGGTCGCCCAGCAGCGGGTGGCCGATCGACAGCATGTGCACGCGCAACTGGTGCGAGCGCCCGGTGATCGGTGTCAGCTCGACCCGGCAATGATCGGCGCAGCGTTCGACGATGCGCCAGAAGGTCAGGGCGTGCTTGCCCTGTTCGTGGTCGACCACATGGCGCGGCTTGGTCGGCGGGTCGTAGCGCAGCGGCAGGTCGATGCTGCCGCTGTCCAGGGTCGGTTGGCCCCAGCACAGCGCGGTATAGGCCTTTTCCGTCTCGCGGTCGTGGAACTGGCGCGACAGTTCGCGGTGGCTGTCGGCGTCGCGGGCGAGCAGGATGATCCCCGAGGTTTCCCAGTCCAGGCGGTGGACGATCAGGGCATCCGGGTAGCCGTTTTCCTGCAGGCGGGTGATCAGGCAGTCCTTGTTGTCCTCGGCGCGGCCCGGCACCGACAACAGCAGGGTCGGTTTGTTGATCACCAGGATGGCGGCGTCTTCGTGAAGGATCTGGATGTTCGACAGCGGCATGTTCAGGTGTTCTCTGCAAAGCATTGTGGGAGCGGGCTGGCCCCGCGATGGCCATTGAAGGCCATCGCGGGGCCAGCCCGCTCCCACAAGGTAACCCTGAGCTACTGAAAGATCAGCGCTCGGGCAGGGTGATATTCAGCTCCAGGATCGAGCAGCTGCCCTGGTTCTCCAGCGCCACCTGCACATCGTCGTTGCCGATGTTGACGTACTTGCGGATCACCTCGACCAGCTCCTTCTGCAGGGCGGGCAGGTAGTCCGGGGTGCTGCGCTGGCCGCGCTCGTGCGCCACGATGATCTGTAGACGCTCTTTCGCTACCGACGCGCTGGTCTGTTTCTGTCTGCCACGAAAGAAGTCAAAAAGGTTCATGGTTTACTTGCCTCCAAACAGACGCGCGAAGAATCCTTGCTTCTGCACGTCGATGAACCGCAGGGGCTTCTCTTTGCCCAGCAGACGGTCGACGGTGTCACTGTACGCCTGGCCGGCATCGCTCTGGTCGTCAAGGATGACCGGGATGCCCTGGTTGGAGGCCTTGAGAACGGCTTGCGACTCGGGAATCACACCCTTGAGCTTGATCGCCAGGATCTCTTCGACGTCGGCGATGCTGAGCATTTCGCCCTTCTCGACGCGCTCGGGGTGGTAACGGGTGATCAGCAGGTGTTCCTTGATCGGCTCCTCGCCGTTCTCGGAGCGGCGCGACTTGCTCGACAGGATGCCCAGCATGCGGTCGGAGTCGCGTACCGAGGACACCTCGGGGTTGGTCACGACGATGGCTTCGTCGGCGAAGTACATCGCCAGGTGCGCGCCTTTCTCGATACCGGCCGGCGAGTCGCAGATGACGTAGTCGAAGGTTTCCTTCAGCTCCATCAGGACCTTTTCCACGCCTTCCTGGGTCAGAGCGTCCTTGTCGCGGGTCTGGCTGGCGGCCAGCACGAACAGGTTCTCCAGGCGCTTGTCCTTGATCAGGGCCTGCTGCAGGTTGGCCTCGCCGTTGACCACGTTGACGAAGTCGTACACCACGCGGCGCTCGCAGCCCATGATCAGGTCGAGGTTACGCAGGCCGACGTCGAAGTCGACGATGACAGTCTTGTAGCCGCGCAGAGCGAGGCCGGTACCGATGGCGGCGCTGGTAGTGGTCTTGCCCACACCCCCCTTGCCGGAAGTGACGACGAGAATCTTGGCCAAGGTGTTTCACCCCTAAATAAACGGGACGCGGGTCCCTGCAAATACAAAAAACGGCAACGGGAAAAAAGTTGCGCTAAAAATGCCGGCAAGTATCCGTTAAAGACGGGTGATGTTCAACACGTCACCGGACAGGCTGACCTGCACGCCCGAGCCCCACAGCGGGTCGCGGCGCAGGTCCTCGCAGACCTTGTACTGGCCGGCGATGGAGACCATCTCCGCGGTCATCTGCTGGCAGAAGATGCGCGCCTTGGTGTTGCCCTTGATACCGGCCAGGGCGCGGCCGCGCATGGCGCCGTACACATGGATGTTGCCATCGGCGAGAAGTTCCGCGCCGGGGCTGACCGAGCCTGTCACCACCAGGTCGCCGCCCTGGGCGTAGATCTGCTGGCCGCCGCGCACCGGCGAGGTGATGATGCGGGTCGGGCGCACCTCGGGTTCGGCCGGCGCCGCTGGTGGAGCGGGTGCAGGCTCGGGCGTCCTCACTTCCGGCTCGGGTTCCAGCGGGCGTTCGCGGGCGCCGGACGGCGGCAGCACCGGCAGGTCGATGGCGATCGCCGCGGCGATGTCCTCGATGCGGCTGGCACGGATCGCCAGGGTGCGCAGGCCATGATGACGGCAGATGCGCATCAGCCCGGGCAGGTCGATGGCGCCCGAGTCATGGGGCAGCTTGTCCAGGGCCAGCACCAGCGGGGTGTTGCTGAAGAAATTCGGCGCCTGCGCCACCTTCGCCGCCAGCTGGCGGTCGAGGGATTCGAGGTCGTTGCGCGCCAGTTCCAGCACGGTGATGGCAAGCATGCTGCCCTTGAGCTGGAACACGGGGGCGTTGTCGGGTGTCTGGTTGGGGCTCATGGTCTGCATAGACGGCTTGTTGCGAAAAAAGTGCCCTGACTTATAGCGATAAGACCGATTGCCCGCAACCGATGTAGAATGCCGGGCTCATGTCTTGCCGGAAGCTTCAATGGAACGCCCGCGTTTTCGATCCTCTTTCCTCCACCCGCGATTCTGGGGCCTGTGGCTGGGCCTGGGCCTGCTGTGGCTGGTCGCCCAGCTGCCATACCGCGCCCTGCTGGGCCTGGGCCGCGCCCTGGGCGCGGTGATGTACCGGGTGGCCGGTGAGCGCCGGCGCATTGCCGCGCGCAACCTTGAACTGTGTTTCCCCGAACTGTCCGGCGACGAACGGCAACATCTGCTCAAGGAAAACTTCGCCTCCACCGGCATCGCCTTCTTCGAGATGGCCATGAGCTGGTGGTGGCCAAAGGCCCGGCTGGCGCGCCTGGCTCACATCGAAGGCATCGAGCACCTGCAGGCCGCCCAGCGCGAAGGCGAGGGCGCCATTCTCATGGCCGTGCACTTCACCACCCTGGAGATCGGCGCCGCGCTGCTGGGCCAGGCTCATACCATCGACGGCATGTACCGCGAGCACGGCAACGCGGTGTTCGACTTCATCCAGCGCCGCGGCCGCGAGCGCCACAACCCCGACTCGCTGGCCGTGGAGCGCGATGATGTGCGCGGCATGCTCAAGCTGCTGCGCAAGGGCCGGGCGATCTGGTATGCGCCGGACCAGGACTACGGCATCAAGCAGAGTATCTTCGTGCCGCTGTTCGGTATCCCGGCGGCCACCGTTACCGCCACCACCAAGTTCGCCCGGCTGGGCAAGGCCCGGGTGATTCCGTTCACCCAGCGGCGCCTGGAGGACGGCAGTGGCTATCGTCTGGTGGTGCATCCGCCGCTCGCGGACTTCCCCGGCGAAACCGAAGAGGCCGACTGCCTGCGCATCAACCAGTGGGTCGAAGGCGTGCTGCGCGAGTGCCCGGAGCAGTACCTGTGGGCGCACCGACGCTTCAAGTCGCGGCCCGAGGGCGAGCCACGGCTGTACGACAAGAAGAAAAAATGACGCTGGGGCCGCGTGGGAGCGGGCTGGCTCCGCGATAGGGCGGTCACTGGCAAGCACTGATTCCAGGGAGGAGCAATGACCTCAACCACCGGCCTGATCCTCTCTGGCGGCGGTGCCCGCGCCGCCTACCAGGTCGGCGTGCTGGCCGGCATCGCCGAACTGCTGCCCCCTGGGGCGGCGAACCCCTTCCCGGTGATCGTCGGCACCTCTGCCGGCGCCATCAACGCCGTCAAGCTGGCCAGCGGTGCCACGCGTTTCGCCGAATCGGTGCAGCACCTGACTGCCTTCTGGCAGAACTTTCGCAGCCACCTGGTGCTGCGCAGCGACTGGCCCGGGGTGATCCGCCAGGCCAGCCGCTTCGTTGGCCACAGCCTGCTGGGGCTCGGCGGCCAGGTGCCGGTGGCACTGCTCGACAGTCGCCCGCTGCGCCGCCTGCTGCATGAACACCTGGACCTGGACGGCATCGCCCATTCCCTGGCGGCCAATCAGCTGCGCGCCATCGCCGTGACCGCCTTCGGCTACGAGTCCGGCCAGGCGGTGACCTTCTACCAGGGCCGCGACACCATCGAACCCTGGCTGCGTCACCGGCGCATCGGCATGCCCACGCCGCTGACCATCGACCACCTGCTGGCCAGCTCGGCAATCCCGCTGCTGTTCGCGCCGGTGCGTCTGGGCGATGAGTTCTTCGGTGATGGCGCGGTGCGCCAATCGGCGCCGATCAGCCCGGCGCTGCACCTGGGCGCCAGCCGCGTGCTGGTGGTGGGGGTCAGTGGCAACCCCCAGCGACCGGCGCCGCCCTTGCCGACCCAGCGCGTGTTCAGCGGCCAGCAGCCGAGCCTTGCGCAGATCGGCGGGCACATGCTCAACAGCACCTTCATCGACAGCCTCGAGGACGATATCGAGTTGCTGCAGCGGCTCAACCACCTCAGCCACCTGATGCCGGCGCACCTGGACGCCCGGCGCCTGGGGCTGGCGCCGATCGAGGTGCTGGTGGTGGCGCCCAGCCAGCCGCTGGACGAGATCGCCGCCCGTCATCGGCGCGAGCTGCCGGCGGCGTTGAGGCTATTCTTGCGTGGGCCTGGCGCTACCAAGACCAGCGGCGCGGGGGTATTGAGCTACCTGCTGTTCGAGGCGAGCTACTGCAGCGAGCTGATCGAGCTGGGGCGCAAGGATGCGTTGGCCAAGAAGCGGGAGTTGTGTCAGTTCCTTGGGATTTGAGGTTTCCTGTACCGGCCCTTTCGCCGGCAAGCCGGCTCCCACAGGTACTGCGCCAGCCTCAAGGAATACGCTGCCCCTGTGGAAGCCGGCTTGCCGGCGAAAGGGCCGCGCAGCGGACCCTGCTTACTCGGCAATCTGCAACTTGCGCGCCTGGGTATACACGTAACGCAGCTTCTCGTACTCGAACGGCGAGTTGGTCTGCCCGTAGCGGAAGTTGGTGGTGTAGCGCTTGTCCACCGCCCGCAGCACGGTGAGCTCCGGATGGTCGCTGGCGGTGTCGGGCACGTTCAGGTAGTTGATCTCCTTCTCTCCCACATAGTCGACCACCAGACCGGTGGTATCGCGCAGGTTCGACGGCCCGAGGATCGGCAGCATCAGGTACGGCCCGTCCGGCACCCCGTAGAAGCCCAGGGTCTGGCCGAAGTCCTCGCTCTGGCGGGGCAGGCCCATCTTGGTCGCCGGGTCCCACAGGCCGCCGACACCGATGATGGTGTTGAACATCAGCCGCGCAGTGATCTCCGCTGAACGCTTGGGCTTGAGCTGCAGCACGCTGTTGAACAGGTTGGGCACGTCGCCCAGGTTGTTGAAGAAGTTGCTCACCCCGGTGCGCACGAAACCGGGCGTGACATAGCGGTAGCCGTCGACCACTGGCAGGAATACCCACTGGTCGAAGCGGTAGTTGAAGTGGTAGATGCGCCGGTTCAACGACTCCAGTGGGTCGTAGATGTTCAGCGCGGCCAGGGTCGAGCGTTCGAACTCGCGCTGGTCCAGGCCAGGGTTGAACTTGAGCTCGCGCAGCGGATCGACGAAACCGTCAGCCTCCACGGTGAGGGTTTCGGTCTTGTCGGCCTCGACCACGCTGGCACGCGGCGCGACTTCCTCGGCCAGGGCGCAGCCGCTGGCGAGCAGGGCGGTGACGAGCAGCAGTCTGTTAACCACGGAAGAACTCCAGCATGGCGTCGCTGTTGACGCGGTAGTTGAGGTTGCCGCAATGGCCGCCATGGGGGTAGAGCGTCAACCGTTCGCCGAACACCCGGCGCAGGAAACCGATGTCGCCGGGGCCGAGGATCACGTCGTCGGCGTTGTGCATCACGGCGATCTTGGGGCTGGCGCGCAGGTAGTCCTCCAGCGCGTACAGGCTCACTTGGTCGACCAGTTGCAGCAGGCTGTTGCCGTCGGTGCGTGCTCGCCACATGGGGATCACCTGCTCGGTCAGGTAGCAGTCGAAGTCGCATTGCAGCGCCCGTTTGAAGAAGGGCTCCAGGCTGCTGCCCTCGGTGATCGGGAATTTCGGCGGAATGATCAGGCCGCGGCGGTTGATCAGGTCGGAGGTGAAGGCGATGTCGGCGGCCGAGAAACGGAACGAGGTACCGATCAGCATGGCCATCTGCTCATTGGACAAGTGCTGGCGCGACTTCTGGAAGTCATACAGCAGCGCTTCGTTGAGGTCGATGTAGCCCTTGTCCTGGAAGTAACGGGTGAGTTTTTCCAGCATCAACTCATAGAAGGTGGTGCTGCGGTCGATGCCCTTGACCCGGGTCTGCACCAGCTTGTCCAGGTTGGTGATCGAGGTGTACAGGTTGACCGGCGGGTTGAGCAGCAGTACGCGCTTGAAGTTGAAGCTCTTTCGGGTCTCGTCGAGCTTGCTGACGAACGCCGCGTCCAGCGCCCCGAGGCTGTAGCCGGTGAGGTAGTACTCGCTGACCGGCAGGTGTGCCTGCTGGGCACGCACCGCCTGCATGACCCGGTACAGGTCCTTGGCATCTTCGCTGGTTACCCCGGGAGTGGCGAAGCGCGAGGCGGCGCTCATGAAGTCCCAGCTGGTTGGCGATGACAGCTGCACCACGTGGTAGCCGGCCTGGTAGAACAGCTTCTTCAGGTACTCGTTGATGCTGCTGGAATAGGGCGCGCCGGTACCGGCGATCAGGAAGATCAACGGCGCTTCGTGGTCCTGTTTGGCCAGGCGGTAGCGCAGTTTCTTCACCGACCAGAAGTTGTCGGGCAGGGTGAACTCGCGCTCCGGGCGCAGGGTAAGGCTGTAGTCGGCCTGGTCGATGTCGTCGTCGCTGGGCAGCGTCGGGCGCTGTTCCGGCGGCGTGGTGGCGATGGTCGCCTCGAACGGGTTGGTCAACGGATAGCCGTAGCTCGCCGCGTCGATATCCCGCGCCGATGCGGCCGCAGCCAGGAGCAGGCCGCCGAGCAGGGCGGCGAGGCGCAAAGATCGAAGCATGTAGTCCCCCAAGGAAAACGCAAGGTCGTGCAGTACGCAGGCTAGGACCACGGCATGTCGGACAAAGTTGCCCGTCGCCCTGTCGTTCGTCGCACAAGATGTTGCCGCGCCGGACAACGTTTGTCTTGTGCAACATAGCTGCAGGGCCATGATTTTGCCTTGTCGCGGCCCCTGGGCGATCATGCAACGTTTCGATTACCGCTATTGGAGATCCGCATGGCGCGTTGGTGGCCGGTCGTTGCCCTGTTGCTGTTCCTGCCGCTGTGGCTCGCGGCCAGTTATGGCGTGCGTTATGGGCTGATGGAAGATGCCCGGTGGGTCGGGCTGTGCAGCGTGCCGGGGGAAATTTGGCAATGCCAGGCGCGATCGCTGCTGGGCTTGGGGATACATTTCCAGGTCATCGCCTGGGGGGCTTTGGGGTTGGCGTTGCTCTGCCAGCTGGTGCCTCGCCGAGGCGGGTGGTGGCTGGCGGCGCTGGCGCTGCTGTTCGGGATTCCGGCGCTGGTGCTGTATACCGCCAGCATCGCGGTGTTTGCCGTGGTGCTGGCGGGGTTGCGGCTGGTGCGGCGATCATCTGTTGCCTGACAGGGCCCTATCGCGGGGCAAGCCCGCTCCCACGGGAGCGTGACAAATCTGTAGGAGCGGGCTTGCCCCGCGATAGGGCCATCAGGCTTTGCGCAAGCTTCGCCACAACGCGCCAACCATTAACACGCTGACCACCGTCCAACCCCAGGCCTGTCGATTCGCCAACCCTTCCTGGAACAACTGCGGTGCCACTCCAGCGCCCACGATAAAGGCCAGCAACGCCACTTCGGCCCGCCGCGCCGGCACCGGCCGCAGCAGATAGACCACCGCCGGCAGCAGCAACGCGGCGCTGGGGAAGCTGCGATAGCGCGGGTCGAACACCATCGCCAGCATGCTCACTGCCGCGGCGAATCCTGCGGCCAGCAACCATGTACCCGCATGCGCCTCGAGCCAGCTGAACAGCCGCTGGCGCCAGCCGTCTCGACGGGCCAGGGCCAGCGCGCCATGGGCCAGCACCAACAGGTTCAAGCCGGCCAGGGCCACCGCCCACAACCATTCCCCGGCAAAGCGGGCATTGGTGCGCATCATTTCCCCCCACAGCCCCAGGCTGCCGGCACCCAGGGCCGCCAGCAACGGCAGCAGCAGGGCGGCGCGGCGGCTTGCCGGGCGCCCGGCCAGGGCCAGGGTCGCCAGCATCAGCAACACGCTGGCCAGCAACCACTGCGGCCACAGCGCCAGGTTGCTCACCGCCCCTTCGAGCACGCCCTTGTCCTGGCGGTCGGCATCGTACAGCCCCCAGTAGCCGCCCACGGCGCCTTCACTGGCGCGCTTCCAGGGCTGGTCGAAGGCCTCGATCAGGTTGTAGCGCCAGCCGTTGGCCTCGGCCAGGGCGACGAAGCCACGGATGAAACGCGCCTCGTTGACCCGGCTCGGTTCCGCCGTCTCGCGCTGGCGTCCTTCGCTGGGCCAGCCGGTCTCGCCGATCAGGACGTCCTTGGGCGCGAAGCGGTTGCCGAACACCTGGCGCACCTCGGCCATATGGGCCAGCGCCGCATCGATGCCACGCGGGTCGTCTTCCCAGTAGGGCAACAGGTGGATGGTGAGGAAGTCCACTGCCGGTGCGATCTGCGGGTGTTGCAGCCAGAACTCCCAGACGTCGGCGTAGGTCACCGGCACCTTCACCTGGCTTTTCACTTTCTCGATCAGCCCGGCCAGGCGCTCGCCGGTGATTTCCTTGCGCAACAGCGCCTCGTTGCCGACGATCACCGCGCTGACCACGTCGGGGTTGGCGTTGGCCGCGGCGATAAGCAGTTCGATTTCCTTGTCGGTGTCCACGGGGCTTGCATTGACCCAGGCGCCGAGCATCACCTTCAGGCCGTGCTTGCGGGCCAGCGCCGGGATGGCCTCGAGGCCGGTCATCGAATAGGTGCGGATGCACTGGAATCGCTCGCTCAGCAGCGCCAGGTCGGCGTCCATGCGCGCCGGGCGCAGGCGAAACGGCTGGTCGAACGGCGACTGGTCCTTGTCGAACGGGGTGTAGGACGCGCACTGCAACTTGTGCGTCGGGCTCGCCGCATCGGGCAGGTGCACCGGCTTGCCGAGGCCGTACCAGAGCGCCCACAGCACGATGAGGGCGAGCAGGCAGGCGAGCAGGTAAGCAGGCAGGAGCAGTCGGGTGTTACTGGGCATCGGGCGGTCCGTCGGCAAGCACAAAGGGCTAGATGATAGCCGCAAATGACCGGCGCCAAGCCTTTGGCATGCAAGGATCGCGCAGGCCGCTCGGGTGGCATGACGTTAATGGCACAGTGCTGTCGCTGATCGTTCGCTGGAGGTCGCTGACAGAGCAGGTCGTGCGCGGGGGCAGGTCGATGATGCTCTCTCCAAGACCTGACGAGGGGATGCTTTGATGGCGACTTTTACAAGAGTACGACGTTTCCTGAGTGTGGGCGCCGCCCTGGTATTGACCATGAGCACTGCGCAGGCCATGGCCAAGGAAGTGAGCATCGGTTACGTGGATGGCTGGTCGGACAGCGTGGCCACCACCAACGTGGCCGCCGAGGTGATCAGGCAGAAGCTTGGCTACGACGTGAAGCTGCAGGCCGTGGCCACCGGGATCATGTGGCAGGGCGTGGCCACCGGAAAGCTCGACGCCATGCTCTCGGCCTGGTTGCCGGTGACCCATGGCGAGTACTGGGCCAAGAACAAGGACAACGTCGTCGACTACGGGCCGAACTTCAAGGATGCCAAGATCGGCCTGATCGTTCCCGAGTACGTCAAGGCCAACAGCATCACCGACCTCAAGACTGATACCAGCTTCAAGAACAAGATCGTCGGCATCGATGCCGGCTCCGGGGTCATGCTCAAGACCGAGCAGGCCATCAAGGACTATGACCTGACCGGCTACAAACTGACGGCCAGTTCCGGTGCGGCGATGACCGCCGAGCTGGGCCGCTCCTACGCCAAGCAGCAGTCCATCGCCGTGACCGGCTGGGTGCCGCACTGGATGTTCGCCAAGTGGAAGCTCAAGTTCCTCGAGGATCCCAAGGGCGTGTACGGCGCCGCCGAAACGGTCAACAGCATCGGCAGCAAGGAGCTGGCGAGCAAGGCGCCGGAAGTGGCCGAGTTCCTGAAGAAGTTCCAGTGGCAGTCCAAGGACGAGATCGGCGAAGTGATGTTGGCGATCCAGGAAGGCGCCAAGCCCGAGGCTGCGGCCAAGGACTGGGTGGCCAAGCATCCGGAGCGGGTCAAGGAGTGGACCGGCAAGTAATCGGCGCCATCGCGGGGCAAGTCGCATCGGCGCACCGCCGCTCCCACGGATTTCGAAGTCCTGCGTGGGAGCGGCGGTGCGCCGATGCGACTGGCCCCGCGATGCCTTGTGGTTGTTACGAAATCTGCAAAACACCGTTGCATCTAAGACTAAGGTCGTCTGGTTGGCGTCCAGCGGCAGCATAAAGTTGGAGTCGGGTTATCCCTACTCTGTGCTGCTAGGACAAAAACAATGAACGACAGCATTTACCAATCGATACAGAACAGTCCGCGCTTCAAGGAACTGGTCACCAAGCGCGAGCGCTTCGCCTGGATTCTCTCGGCGATCATGCTCGGCCTCTACTGCGCCTTCATCCTCCTCATCGCCTATGGCCCGCACGTGCTGGGCGCCAAGCTCAGCCCCGACTCGTCGATCACCTGGGGCATTCCCCTGGGCGTCGGTCTGATCCTCTCGGCCTTCGTGCTCACCGCGCTCTATGTGCGTCGCGCCAACGGCGAGTTCGATGAACTGAACAAGGCCATTCTCGAGGAGGCCAAGCAATGATCCGTCACGCCAAAACCCTGGCCGTCCTGGCCTGCGGTGCCTTCGCACCCGCCGTGTGGGCCGCCGATGCCCTGACCGGCGAGGTGCAGAAACAGCCGCTGAACGTCTCGGCGATCGCCATGTTCGTGGCCTTCGTCGCCTTCACCCTGGGCATTACCTACTGGGCCTCCAAACGCAACAAGTCGGCGGCCGACTACTACGCCGCCGGCGGCAAGATCACCGGCTTCCAGAACGGCCTGGCGATCGCCGGCGACTACATGTCGGCGGCCTCGTTCCTGGGTATTTCCGCGCTGGTGTTCACCTCGGGCTACGACGGCCTGATCTACTCCATCGGCTTCCTGGTCGGCTGGCCGATCATCCTGTTCCTGATCGCCGAGCGCCTGCGCAACCTGGGCAAGTACACCTTCGCCGACGTGGCCTCGTATCGCCTCGGGCAGAAGGAAATCCGCACCCTGTCGGCCTCCGGCTCGCTGGTGGTGGTGGCGTTCTACCTGATCGCGCAGATGGTCGGTGCCGGCAAGCTCATCGAGCTGCTGTTTGGCCTGGACTACCACGTGGCGGTGATCCTGGTGGGCATCCTGATGTGCCTGTACGTGCTGTTCGGCGGCATGCTCGCCACCACCTGGGTGCAGATCATCAAGGCGGTGCTGCTGCTGTCCGGTGCCAGCTTCATGGCGCTGATGGTCATGAAACACGTTGGTTTCGACTTCAACACCCTGTTCTCCGAGGCGATCAAGGTGCACGCCAAGGGCGAGGCGATCATGAGCCCGGGCGGCCTGGTGAAGGACCCGATCTCGGCATTTTCGCTGGGCCTGGCGCTGATGTTCGGCACCGCGGGCCTGCCGCACATCCTGATGCGCTTCTTCACCGTCAGCGACGCCAAGGAAGCGCGCAAGAGCGTGCTGTACGCCACCGGCTTCATCGGCTACTTCTACATCCTGACCTTCATCATCGGCTTCGGCGCGATCCTGCTGGTCAGCACCAACCCCGACTTCAAGGACGCCGCCGGCGCCCTGATCGGCGGCAACAACATGGCGGCGGTGCACCTGGCCGATGCCGTGGGTGGCAGCGTGTTCCTCGGCTTCATCTCGGCGGTGGCCTTTGCCACCATCCTGGCGGTGGTCGCCGGCCTGACCCTGGCCGGTGCCTCGGCGGTGTCCCATGACCTGTATGCCAGCGTCTGGCGCAAGGGCAAGGCCAACGACAAGGACGAGATCCGCGTGTCGAAGATCACCACCATCGCCCTGGGCGTGCTGGCGATCGGCTTAGGGATCCTGTTCGAGAAGCAGAACATCGCCTTCATGGTCGGCCTGGCCTTCTCCATCGCCGCCAGCTGCAACTTCCCGGTGCTGCTGCTCTCGATGTACTGGAAGAAACTGACCACCCGCGGCGCCATGATCGGCGGCTGGATGGGCCTGATCAGCGCGGTGGGCCTGATGATCCTCGGCCCGACCATCTGGGTGCAGATCCTTGGTCACGAGAAAGCCATCTACCCGTACGAGTACCCGGCGCTGTTCTCGATGATCATCGCCTTCGCCGGTATCTGGTTCTTCTCGGTCACCGACAAGTCCAAGGCTGCCGAGAGCGAGCGCGCGCTGTTCTTCCCGCAGTTCGTCCGATCGCAGACCGGCCTTGGAGCCAGCGGGGCGGTTTCCCACTGATCCTGGTTGCTGTCTGAACGACGCCCCGGCTTGCCGGGGCGTTTTCGTTCAACGGGGAGCCCGCTGCAATGCCTGGCTCAGATCCGACCGAGCAGCAACAGGATCAACAACACCACCAGCACCACGCCGATGATGCCGGATGGGCCGTAGCCCCAGCTGCGCGAGTGCGGGAAGACCGGTAAGCCACCGACCAGCAGCAGGATCAGGATGATGATGAGGATCGTGGTCATGATGGAGTCCTTGCGTGGTTGAGGGTCAAGGGCCTCGGAATGCTGGGCGCTTACTGTTCCGACTGTTGGCGGTGGGCAAAGATTCCATCGGTTGCGCAGGCCCCGGGTGGATGGATCCTCATTCAGCATTCTGATGCTGCACCGCTGTGGCCCGCGTTCTGGCTAGACTCCAGGCCAATCCCACTGTTCAAGGCAGCTGACCATGCACAATCGAATGATGATCACTGGCGCAGGCTCCGGCCTTGGCCGCGAGATCGCCCTGCGCTGGGCCCGTGATGGCTGGCGCCTGGCCTTGGCCGATGTCAATGAAGCGGGCCTGCGCGAGACCCTGGAGTTGGTGCGCGGTGCAGGCGGTGAAGGCTTCATCCAGCGCTGCGACGTGCGCGACTACAGCCAGCTCACCGCCTTGGCCCAGGCCTGCGAGGAGAGGTTCGGCGGCATCGACGTGATCGTCAACAATGCCGGGGTGGCCTCGGGTGGGTTCTTCGCCGATCTGTCCCTGGAGGACTGGGACTGGCAGATCGCGGTCAACCTGATGGGCGTGGTCAAGGGCTGCAAGGCGTTCCTGCCGCTGCTCGAACGCAGCCGTGGGCGGATCATCAACATCGCCTCGATGGCCGCCCTGATGCAGGGGCCGGGCATGAGCAACTACAACGTGGCCAAGGCCGGGGTGCTGGCCTTGTCCGAGAGCCTGCTGGTGGAGCTGCGCCAGGTCGAGGTGGCGGTGCATGTGGTGTGCCCGTCGTTCTTCCAGACCAACCTGCTCGACTCGTTCCGCGGACCGGATCCGGCGATGAAGGCACAGGTGGGCAAACTGCTGGAAGGCTCGCCGATCAATGCCGCCGATATCGCCGAGCATATCCATCAGCGGGTTGCGGCCGGCGAGTTCCTGATCCTGCCCCATGAAGCCGGGCGCCAGGCCTGGCAGCTCAAATGCCAGGCGCCTCAGCGGCTGTACGACGAGATGGCGGACATGGCGGTGAAAATGCGGGCGAAGGCACGCAAGACCGCGCATTGAGGGAAGTTTCTGTAGGTTTTTTTACCCTCGCCGGTAGGTTATGTCTATTTATCCGAAGAAGGATTGAGTAGGCCAAAGCTGGCGGGGCAGTCTCCGATTTTCCATTGAGCGGGAGGATCGGAGCATGCTGGTAATCGGACGAGAAGTGGGCGAGGTCATCGTCATTGCCGAAAACATCAGGATCCAGGTGATGTCCGTGGAGAACGGCCAGGTCCGTTTCGGTATTTGCGCGCCGCGCGAGGTGGAGGTGCACCGGGTCGAGGTGTACAAGCGCATCAAGGCGCTGGAGCTGGAGAAGCAACAAGCTTGAAGGCCTGCTACTCGAACAGCTCCTGCGGTACCTCATGTTTGGCCAGCAACTGGCACTGCTGGCTGTCCATGTCGAACAGGATGAAGGCCTGCCCCTTGGCCAGGGCCTGGCGCACCCGCAGCACGCGGGTTTCCAGCGGCGTGTCGTCGCCGTTGTCGGTCCCGTCGCGGGTGACGAAGTCTTCGATCAGGCGGGTCAGGGTTTCGGCTTCGAGTTGGTCGTAGGGGATCAGCATGGTCTGGGCGGCGGTTGTGGGAATGGGGGCATGCTACGTGAATTTGCGGTGCAATGCGCCCAGTCCCCTGTAGGAGCTTAGCCTTTGTTGCCTACCAGGCTGTCCACCGCCGGCACACGGGTGTCGCTTTCCATCTGCGCGTCGTGTTCCAGCTGGTGGCTGAAGCGCTCCAGTGAGGCATTGGCCGGCTGCGAGTCGCTGGCGAACACCGGCGGGCTGAGCAGGTAGGCGCCGAGCAGCCGGCTGAGCGCCGCCAGGCTGTCGATATGGGTGCGCTCGTAGCCATGGGTGGCATCGCAGCCGAAGGCCACCAGGGCGGTGCGGATATCGTGCCCGGCGGTCACCGCCGAATGGGCGTCGCTGAAGTAGTAGCGGAACAGGTCGCGGCGTACCGGCAAATCAGCATCGCCGGCCAGCTTCAGCAAGTGGCGCGACAGGTGATAGTCGTAGGGACCGGACGAATCCTGCATGGCCACGCTCACCGCGTGCTCGCTGGATGCCTGCCCCGGCGCCACCGGGGCGATGTCGATGCCGACGAACTCGCTGACGTCCCAGGGCAGGGCAGCCGCGGCGCCCGAGCCGGTCTCCTCGGTGATGGTAAACAAGGGGTGGCAGTCGATCAGTGGCTGGCGGCCGCTTTCCACCACGGCCTTGAGCGCCGCCAGCAAGGCCGCCACGCCGGCCTTGTCGTCCAGGTGGCGGGCGCTGATATGGCCGCTTTCGGTGAACTCCGGCAACGGGTCGAAGGCGACGCAATCACCGATGGCGATCCCCAGCGCTTCGCAGTCGGCGCGGGTGGCGCAGTAGGCGTCCAGGCGTACTTCCACATGTTCCCAGCTGATCGGCATCTGATCGATGGCAGTGTTGAACGCGTGCCCGCTGGCCATCAGCGGCAGCACGCTGCCGCGGTACACGCCGGTATCGGTGAACACGCTGACCCGGCTGCCCTCGGCGAAACGGCTCGACCAGCAACCCACCGGCGCCAGGGCCAGGCGACCGTTGTCCTGCAACTGGCGCACGCTGGCGCCGATGGTGTCCAGGTGCGCCGAGACGGCCCGGTCGGGCGAGTTCTGACGGCCCTTCAGCGTGGCGCGGATGGTGCCGCGACGGGTGAGCTCGAAGGGGATGCCCAGTTCGTCCAGGCGCTCGGCGACATAGCGCACGATGGTGTCGGTGAAGCCGGTGGGGCTGGGGATGGCGAGCATCTCCAGCAGTACACGTTTGAGGTAGTCGAGATCGGGTTCGGGGTGTTTCGCAGACATCAGGATTACTCCTTTGATTCGAGGGCCTCATCGCGGGGCCAAAGCCCGGCTATGCGGGAACAGCAGGTCGACGAAGCGCTCGGCGGTGGGCTGCGGTTCATGATTGGCCAATCCTGCACGCTCGTTGGCCTCGATGATCACGTAGTCCGGGTGCTCGGCATCGCGGACCATCAAATCCAGGCCCACTACCGGGATTTCCAGGGCGCGGGCGGCGCGTACGGCGGCATCGGCCAGTACCGGGTGCAGGCGCGCGGTAACATCCTCCAGGGTGCCGCCGGTGTGCAGGTTGGCGGTACGGCGCACGGCCAGCCGCTGCCCGGCGGGGAGGATGTCGTCGTAGCCAAGCCCCGCGTCCTTGAGCGTGCGCTCGGTTTCTTCGTCCAGCGGAATACGGCTCTCGCCACCCGTGGCCACCTGGCGGCGCCGGCTCTGGGCCTCGATCAGTGCGCGCAGGCTATGCCTGCCGTCGCCGATCACCTGGGCCGGATGACGGATCGCCGCGGCCACCACCTCGTAGCCGATCACCACGATGCGCAGGTCGACGCCTGCATGGAAGCTCTCCAGCAGCACGCGGCTGTCGAAGGCACCGGCTTGCTCCACGGCATGGTTCAGCGCTTCGAGGGTGGTGATATTGACCGCCACCCCCTGGCCCTGCTCGCCATCCACCGGCTTGACCACCACCGTGCCATGCTCGTCGAGGAACGCCTGGTTTTCATCGATGCTCCCCGCCAGTTGCTGCGCCGGTACCTGCAGGCCAGCGTTGTGCAAGGCCTGACGGGTCAGGCGTTTGTCCTGGCAGAGGGTCATGGTCACGGCGCTGGTCAGGTCGCTCAACGATTCGCGACAGCGGATGCGCCGTCCGCCCAGGCTCAGGGTGAACAGCCCGGCATCGGCGTCATCCACCTGCACCTCGATGCCTCGACGCAGCGCCTCGTCGACGATGATCCGCGCATAGGGATTGAGCCCGGCCTCGGGGCCCGGGCCGAGGAACAACGGCTGGTTGATGCCGTTCTTGCGCTTGATGGCGAAGGTCGGCAGAGTGCGGAACCCCAGCTTCTTGTACAGCCGCTTGGCCTGGCGGTTGTCGTGCAGCACCGACAGGTCGAGGCAGGCCAGGCCACGGCTCATGAAGTGTTCGATCAGGTGACGCACCAGCACTTCGCCGACGCCCGGGCGGGTGCAGTGCGGGTCCACCGCCAGGCACCACAGGCTGCAACCGTGCTCGGGATCATCGAACGCCTTGGCGTGGTCCAGGCCCATGACGCTGCCGATCACCGCATGGCTGTCTTCGTCCTCGGCCAGCCAGTACACCGGCCCGCCGAGGTGGCGTGGGGTGAGCAGCTCGGGATCGACCGGCAGCATGCCGCGGGCCTGGTACAGCGCATTGATCGCCTGCCAGTCCGCCGCACCTTGCGCCCGGCGAATGCGAAAACCGCGGAACACACGCTGCGCTGGGCGATAGTCGGTGAACCACAGGCGCAGGGTGTCCGACGGATCGAGGAACAGTTGTTGCGGCGCCTGGGCCAATACCTGCTGCGGGGCGGCGACGTACAGGGCAATGTCGCGCTCGCCGGCCTGCTCTTGCCGCAGCGCTTCGGCCAGGCTGAGCGGATCGGGGTAGGTATGCCCGATCAGCAGCCGCCCCCAGCCACAATGCACGGCCCTCGGCTGGTCGTGGGGCTCGCTGCCGTCGCCGGCCAGGCGTGCCTGCAGACGCTCGTAGGATGGCGCCTGGCCGCGCAGCAGGCGCTGGCCATAGGCGATCTCGTGGGCTTTCATCGGTCAGATTCCTTGTTCGCTGAGCCACAGGTTCAGGGCTGCCAGCTGCCACAGCTTGGAGCCGCGCAGCGGGGTGAGCTGGCCGTGGGGGTTGCTCAGCAGGCGGTCGAGCATGGCCGGGTCGAACAGCCCGCGATCCTGGCTGGGGTCGGTCAGCAGCTCGCGCACCCAGTCCAGGGTGGCGCCTTGCAGGTGCTTGAGGCCGGGCACCGGGAAGTAGCCTTTCTTGCGGTCGATCACCTCGTGTGGGATGACCCGGCGCGCCGCCTGCTTGAGCACCTGCTTGCCGCCGTCGGGCAGCTTGAAGCGCGCCGGGATGCGTGCCGACAGCTCCACCAGGCGGTAGTCGAGGAATGGCGTGCGCGCCTCCAGGCCCCAGGCCATGGTCATGTTGTCCACCCGCTTGACCGGGTCATCCACCAGCATCACCGTGCTGTCCAGGCGCAGGGCCTTGTCCACCGCGTCCGGCGCGCCGGGGCGGGCGAAGTGCTCGCGGACGAAGTCGCCGGCCGCGTCGTTGTCGAGGCGCCACGGCGCCTGCACGGTGTCGCGGTATTCGGCGTGGCTGCGGTCGAAGAACGCCTCGCGATAGGCAGCGAAGGCATCCTCGGCGCCGTTCACCTGCGGGTACCAGTGGTAGCCGGCGAACAGCTCGTCGGCGCCCTGGCCGCTCTGCACGCCTTTGCAATGCTTGGCCACTTCCCGCGAGAGCAGGTAGAAGGCGATGCAGTCATGGCTGACCATCGGCTCGCTCATGGCGCGGAAGGCCGCCGGCAACTGCTCGATGATCTCGTGCTCGGCAATGCGCAGCTTGTGGTGGCGGGTGTGGTAGTGCCTGGCGATCAGGTCGGAATACTGGAACTCGTCACCGCGCTCGCCGCCAGCGTCCTCGAAGCCGATGGAGAAGGTCGACAGGTCGTCCACCCCGGCCTCGCGCAGCAGGCCGACCAGCAGGCTGGAGTCGACGCCGCCGGAGAGCAGCACGCCGACATCCACCGCGGCGCGCTGGCGGATCGCCACGGCGTCGCGGGTGGCGTCGAGCACGCGGCTGGTCCAGCCTTCCAGGTCGAGCTCGCGCTCGTCCGGGTTCGGGCCGTAGTGCAGTTGCCACCAGGTCTGGCGCTCGACCTCGCCATGGCGGTCGATGCGCATCCAGGTGCCGGGCTCGAGCTTTTGCACATTGGCCAGCAGGGTGCGTGGCGCCGGCACCACGGCGTGGAAATTCAGGTAGTGGTTCAGTGCCACCGGGTCGATCATCGGGTCGATATCGCCACCCTTGAGCAGCGCCGGCAAGGTCGAGGCGAAGCGCAGGCGCTCGCCGTTGCGCGA
Source organism: Pseudomonas peradeniyensis (assembly GCF_014268935.2). Taxonomy (GTDB): domain Bacteria; phylum Pseudomonadota; class Gammaproteobacteria; order Pseudomonadales; family Pseudomonadaceae; genus Aquipseudomonas; species Aquipseudomonas peradeniyensis. The sequence goes on from NZ_JABWRJ020000001.1 coordinate 244,811, forward strand.
CAGGTACAGGGGCTTGACGCCCAGGCGGTCGCGGGCCAGGAACAGGCGCTGGTTGTCGCGCTCCCAGATGGCCAGGGCGAACATGCCGTTGAGCTTGGGCAGCAACGCCGCGCCCCAGGCGTGGTAGCCCTTGAGCAGCACCTCGGTGTCGCCGTCGGACCAGAAGCTGTAGCCCAGGGCCAGCAGCTCCTCGCGCAGCTCGGGGAAGTTGTAGATGGCGCCGTTGAAGGCCAGCGCCAGGCCCAGGATGCTGTCGACCATGGGCTGGGCCGAGCCGTCGGACAGGTCCATGATCTTCAGGCGCCGGTGGCCGAGGACGATCGGGCCCTGGCTATGGAAGCCCCAGGCGTCGGGGCCGCGGGGCGCCAGGTGGTGGGTAATGCGCTCCACCGCGGCGAGGTCCGCCGGGCGTGGGGCTTGGTCGATGGGGGTGAAACGCAACTCTCCTGCTAATCCGCACATAAGTCCTTACCGGTTTTGCCGTTGGGGAGGTGTGCCGCGAAGGTGGGCACTTAGGTAGTGACCGGGGTGGGTTGAGAGAGTTTTAGATCGATCTGTTATATAGGGCGAATGGCCCTCGGGACCGCGTTGCGGTCCTTTCGCCGGCAAGCCGGCTCCCACAGACGCTCGTGATGTTCCTGTGGGAGCCGGCTTGCCGGCGAAAGGGGCGCAACGCGCCCCCGGCGATATTGCTACTTGCCGCGAATCAGCCGGCGCAGCGCGAAACGGTTGGGATGACAGGCCTCGGCCACCGCCCTGGGCAGCGGCAAGGGCTCGCCGCTGGCCCAGGCGGCGATCAGCTCTCCAGACAGCGGTGCAGTAATCAAACCGCGCGAGCCATGCCCGCTGTTCACATACAGCCCATCCAGCCACGGGCAGGCCACCTCGGGTACCTGCCGCGCATCCTTGGCCAGCATGGCGTAGGCCTGGTTGAACGCCTCGGCATCGGCCAGCGGCCCGACGATGGGCAGGTAGTCCGGGCTGGTGCAACGGAACGCCGCGCGACCTTCCAGTTGCTCGACATCGAGCTTGCCGACGGCCAATCGCTCGGCCAGGTCCGTGGATATCTCGTCCAGCATTGCCAGGTTGCCCTGGTGCTCGGCTACGGTCGGTGTGGTGTCCTGGCTGTGGAAGTCGAAGCTGGCGCCCAAGGTGTGCTCATCGCCACGTGGCGGCGCCACATAGCCTTCGGCGCAGACCACCGTGCGCAGCTCCCGGCTGGCCACGGTGGCCGGCAGGCGGGTGATCTGCCCGCGAATGCGCTTGAGCGGCAGCCCGGCGCAGGCCGGGAAGTCACGGATATCGGCAGCCCCGGCCAACACCACCAGCGGCGCGCTGGCCAGCAGGCGCTCGCCGTCCCAGGCCTGCCACAGGCCGTCTGCCTTGCGCAGCGCGATGACGTTGGCGTGGCCGAGCAGGCGGATGCGCGGATGGTCCAGTTGCGCCTGGCACAGCGCCGGCGGGTGCACCCAGCCACCCTCGGGGTAGAACAGGCCGCCGCTGGCCAGCGCCACGCCCGCCACGGCTTCGGCCTGCACGCGGTCGAGCTGGCGCAGCAGGCTGTTGTCGAAGGCGCTCGCCAGCTTGGCCTGGCGTTCGCCTTCCTTGTCGTCGAAGGCCAGTTGCAGCACGCCGCAGGCGTCCCAGTCCTGGCCGCGTTGCAGGTGTTCGAGCCAGCGTCGGGTGTAGCCGAAGCCGGAAAGGATCATCTGCGACAGGGCGGTGCCATGGGCGGACAGCTTGAGGTACAGCACGCCTTGCGGGTTGCCCGAGGCCTCCTGGGCAGGCCCGTCGTGACGCTCCAGCACGCTGACCTGCCAACCCCGGGCCGCCAGGCTGCGCGCGGTGGCGCTGCCCGCCAGGCCGGCACCGATCACCAGCGCCTCGCGTGGCCCCGGCAAAGGCGCCGGGTGGGCGTACCAGGGCGCCGCGGGGGCGGCTGGCGCGCCGCTGTAGACGCCGTGCATCACTTCCCATTTCTTGCCGATACCGGGCACCTTCTTCATGGTGAAACCGGCCTCGATCAGCGACCGGCGCACCCAGCCGGTGGTGGTGAAGGTGCCGAGGGTGGTGCCGGGATACGACAGGCGTGCCAGCTGGGCGAACAGCTCCGGCGTCCACATGTCGGGGTTCTTCGCCGGGGCAAAGCCGTCGAGGAACCAGGCGTCGATGCGCGCGTCCAGTTGCGGCAGTTGCTCCAGCGCATCGCCGATCATCAGCGTAAGGGTGACGCGGCCGTCATCGAGGCTCAGTTGCTGGAAACCCGGATGGATCGCCACGTACTGATCGAGCAGGGGCCGGGTGAACGCCGCCAGCGCCGGCCACAGCCGCATGGCGCGCTCCAGGTCGTCGCGGCTCAGGGGGTACTTTTCCACGCTGACGAAATGCAGGCGCGCCTCGGTGTGGGCCAGCTCGGCGAACAGCTGCCAGGCGCAGAAGAAGTTCATGCCGGTGCCGAAGCCTGTTTCCCCGATCACCAGGCAGTCCCGCGGCGCCAGCTCGGCGAAGCGCTGGCGCAGGTGGTTCTGCTCGATGAACACGTGCAGGGTCTCGTCGATGCCTTCGTTGATGGCGAAATACACATCGTCGTATTGCCGGGAGTGAGGGCGGCCCTGGTCGTCCCAGTCAATCTGGGCGTGCTGGGGGAGGGTGGTGTCGGACATGGTCGGCTCGGTTGCAGCGGATGACGGATTTTAAGCGATCCGAGCGGCAAGTGTCGGCCTTATCGCAAGGCGCGACAGGATCGATACGGATGGCGCAAATCCGCTAATCTTGCTTATCCATTGAAGGAGCCCTCCATGTTCGAATCCGCCGAAATCGGTCACAGCATCGACAAGGACACCTACGAAGCGGAAGTCCCCGCCCTGCGCGAGGCGCTGCTCGAAGCCCAGTACGAACTCAAGCAGCAGGCGCGCTTCCCGGTGATCGTGCTGATCAACGGCATCGAGGGCGCCGGCAAGGGCGAGACGGTCAAGCTGCTCAACGAGTGGATGGACCCGCGGTTGATCGAAGTGCGCACCTTCGACCAGCAGACCGACGAGGAGCTGGCCCGGCCACCGGCCTGGCGCTACTGGCGGGCGCTGCCACCGAAGGGGCGGATGGGTGTGTTTTTCGGCAACTGGTACAGCCAGATGCTCGAAGGCCGTGTGCACGGCCAGTTCAAGGACGCCGTGCTCGACCAGGCCATCGCCGGCGCCGAGCGCCTGGAGCAGATGCTCTGCGACGAAGGCGCGCTGATCATCAAGTTCTGGTTCCACCTGTCCAAGAAACAGATGAAGGCGCGGCTCAAGGCGCTCAAGGAAGACCCGCTGCACAACTGGCGCATCAGCCCGCTGGACTGGCAGCAGTCGGAAACCTACGACCGCTTCGTGCGCTTCGGCGAGCGGGTGCTGCGCCGCACCAGCCGCGACTACGCGCCCTGGCATGTGATCGAGGGCGTCGACCCGCATTACCGCAGCCTGGCGGTGGGGCGCATCCTGCTGGAGAGCCTGCAGGCGGCCCTGGCCAACAACCCCAAGGGCAAGCATCAGGGCAACGTCGCGCCACTGGGGCGCAGCATCGACCAGAAGAGCCTGCTCGGTGCCCTGGACATGACCCTGCGCCTGGACAAGCACGACTACCAGGAACAGCTGGTCACCGAACAGGCGCGCCTGGCCGGCCTGCTGCGCGACAAGCGCATGCGCCGCCACGCCCTGGTGGCGGTGTTCGAAGGCAACGACGCGGCCGGCAAGGGCGGGGCGATCCGCCGCGTGGCGGCGGCGCTGGACCCGCGCCAGTACCGCATCGTGCCGATTGCCGCGCCCACCGAGGAAGAGCGTGCCCAGCCGTACCTGTGGCGGTTCTGGCGCCATATCCCGGCCCGCGGCAAGTTCACCATCTTTGACCGCTCCTGGTATGGCCGGGTGCTGGTGGAGCGGGTCGAGGGCTTCTGCAGCCCGGCGGACTGGATGCGCGCCTACGGCGAGATCAACGACTTCGAGGAGCAACTGAGCAACGCCGGGGTGGTGGTGGTCAAGTTCTGGCTGGCCATCGACCAGCAGACCCAGCTTGAGCGCTTCGAGGAGCGCGAGCAGATCCCGTTCAAGCGCTACAAGATCACCGAGGAGGACTGGCGCAACCGTGACAAGTGGGACGTCTATTCCGAGGCGGTGGGCGACATGGTCGACCGCACCAGCACCGAGATCGCGCCGTGGACCCTGGTGGAGGCCAACGACAAGCGCTGGGCGCGGGTAAAGGTGCTGCGCACGATCAACCAGGCGTTGGAGGCAGCGTTCGCCAAGGACAAGAAGTAAGCGAGTTCGTGGGAGCGGCGCACCGCCGCTCCCACGAAAGCCCGCCCACGCGTTGAGCATGCATCCAGGGAATGACCTGATGAAATCTTTTCCCGCCACATCCTCCCCGGCAAGCCTTTAGACTGCACCTTCCCCCACCAAGGCCCGACTCGAGGACACCATGCACATTTCTTCCGGACGCTGGGTCCAGGGCCTTCTGCTGGCGCTGTTGACCGCGTTGCTCTGGGGCATCCTGCCGATCAAGCTCAAGCAGGTGCTGCAGGTGATGGACCCGGTGACCGTCACCTGGTACCGCCTGAGCGTGTCCGGCGGCCTGTTGTTCGCCTGGCTGGCGGCCAATCGGCGGCTGCCGTCGTTCAGTCGTCTTGGAATGAAGGGCAAGGGCCTGGTGGCCGTCGCGGTGGCCGGCCTGGTCGGCAACTATGTGCTGTACCTGGTCGGCCTCAACCTGCTCAGCCCCGGTACCGCGCAGCTGGTGGTGCAACTGGGGCCGGTGCTGTTGCTGGTGGCCAGTGTGTTCGTGTTCAAGGAACGCTTCAGCCTGGGGCAGGGCCTGGGCCTGCTGGTGCTGCTGGCGGGGTTCGGGCTGTTCTTCAACCAGCGCCTGGAAGAGCTGCTCACTTCGCTCGGCACCTACACCACCGGTGTGTTGACCATCATCCTGGCGACCAGCATCTGGGTGTTCTATGCCCTGAGCCAGAAGCAGCTGCTGACGGTGTGGAACTCGCAGCAGGTGATGATGGTGATCTACCTGTGCTGCGCGCTGCTGCTCACGCCCTGGGTGCATCCGCTGGAGGCGTTGCAGCTCAGCCCGTTGCAGGGCTGGTTGCTGCTGGCCTGCTGCCTGAACACGCTGGTGGCCTATGGCGCGTTCGCCGAGGCGCTGGCGCATTGGGAGGCCTCGCGGGTCAGCGCGACCCTGGCGCTGACGCCGCTGGTGACCTTCGTCGCGGTGGCGCTGGCGGCCTGGCTGTGGCCGGATTACGTGCATGCCGAGCAGATCAATGGCCTGGGCTATGTCGGGGCGGTGACGGTGGTGCTGGGGTCGGCGTTGGTGGCGTTGGGGCCGTCGCTGATCGCTGGGTGGAAGGTACGTCGGGTGCGGGTTGATTGATAATTTCATCGCGGGGCAAGCCCGCTCCCACGCTGCGTTTGGTGGCTGGCGTGGGAGCGGGCTTGCCCCGCGATGAGGCCACCGGATCAGCCCTTGCCGCCAGGCGCCAGCATGTTCTCTGGCCTTACCCACTGGTCGAACTGCTCGTTGGTCAGGTACTTCAGCTCCAGCGCCGCTTCGCGCAGGGTCTTGCCTTCGCTGTAGGCCTTCTTGGCGATTTCCGCCGCCTTGTCGTAGCCAATATGCGGGTTCAGCGCCGTCACCAGCATCAGCCCGCGCTCCAGGTGCGCGGCCATCTGCCCGGCATCCGGCTCGATGCCGGCCACGCAGTGCTGCTGGAAGTTGCGACAGCCATCGGCCAGCAGCTCGATCGACTGCAGCAGGTTGTGGATGATCACCGGCTTGAACACGTTCAACTGCAGGTGGCCCTGGCTTGCGGCAAAGCCGATCGCCGCGTCGTTGCCCAGCACCTGGCAGGCCAGCATCGACAACGCCTCGCATTGGGTCGGGTTGACCTTGCCAGGCATGATCGAGCTGCCCGGCTCGTTGGCCGGCAGGCGTATCTCGGCAAGCCCCGCGCGCGGACCGGAGCCCAGCAGGCGCAGGTCGTTGGCGATCTTCATCAGGGCCACGGCCAGGGTCTTCAGTGCGCCGGCCAGGCTGGTCAGCGGCTCGTGGCCGGCGAGGGCGGCGAACTTGTTCGGCGCGGTGACGAACGGCAGGCCGGAAAGCGCCGCCAGCTCCGCGGCAATAGCTTCGGCAAAGCCGTGCGGGGCGTTGAGGCCGGTGCCCACGGCGGTGCCGCCCTGGGCCAGCTCGCAGACCGCCGGCAGCGTCGCGCGGATGGCGCGCTGGGCATAGTCGAGCTGGGCGACGAAGGCCGAGACCTCCTGGCCGAAGGTGATCGGCGTGGCGTCCATCATGTGCGTGCGCCCGGTCTTGACCAGGTGCGTATGGCGCGCCGACAGCTCGGCCAGCCCCGCCGACAGCTCGGCGATCGCCGGCAGCAGCTTGTCGTGCACGGCCTGGGCTGCGGCGATGTGCATGGCGGTGGGGAAGCAGTCGTTGGAGCTCTGCGAGCGATTGACGTGATCGTTGGGGTGTACCGGCAGCTTGCCACCGCGGCCCTTGCCGGCCAGCTCGTTGGCACGCCCGGCGATCACTTCGTTGACGTTCATGTTGCTCTGGGTGCCGCTGCCGGTCTGCCACACCACCAGCGGGAACTGGTCGTCGTGGTCGCCGGCAAGCACTTCGTCGGCGGCCTGTTCGATCAGCCGGGCGATGTCGGCGGGCAGGTCGCCGTTGCGGTCGTTGACCCGGGCAGCGGCTTTCTTGACCAGTGCCAGGGCGTGCAGCACCGCCAGCGGCATGCGCTCCTTGCCAATGGCGAAGTTGATCAGCGAACGCTGGGTCTGCGCACCCCAGTAGGCGTCCTCTGGAACTTCGACCGGGCCCAGGCTGTCTGTCTCGATACGGCTCATGCTGCGCTCACTCCTTTGTAGTCCGAAATCGCAGTTTAGGCCCTGATTCGACACAGCGGTTCAGTCGCTCGTCGTGCCACTTGAGCACTTCGCCATCACGGCGCAGAATGCTCTACCCTGAGGTACTCGCCTCCCTTTCTTGAAGGAAATGCAATGACCCGTCTTCGTGTCCTCTGTGCCGCCGTTGCCCTGGCCTGCGCCAGCGGCCAGGTACTCGCAGCCACCCCAGCCCACAACGCTGCCGCCGAGAAATTCCTGACCCTGGCCAATGCCGACAAGTTGGGCACTCCGGTGTACATGCAGGTCCAGCAGATGTTCGCCCAGCGTTTCGAACAGACCAAGGCGCCGGCTGCCAAGAAAACCGTGCTCGACAGCTACCAGGCCAAGGCCAACGCTGCCCTGGACAACGCCATTGGCTGGAAGAAGCTCAAGCCGAAGATGGTCGACCTGTACACCGCGACCTTCACCGAGGCCGAGCTGAACGACCTGGTCAAGTTCTACGAGTCGCCGCTGGGCAAGAAAGTCCTGCGCGAGATGCCCAAGGTCACCCAGCAGTCGGCCCAGCTGACCCAGCAGAGCCTGGAGCCGGCGGTACCGGTGGTCAACAAGCTGCTCGACGACATGACCAAGGAACTCGACCCGAGCGCCGGCAAGGCAGCCGCTCCGGCGAAGAAGTGAGCCTGACGCGATGAACATGCAGCAACGCATCGAACAGCAGCTGGCGCCGCTGGGCACCGACCACCTCGAAGTGCACAACGAAAGCCACATGCACAGCCGTGGCCAGGAAACGCACTACAAGGCGGTGCTGGTCAGCGAGCAGTTCGCCGGGCTGAACAGCGTCAAGCGCCACCAGAAGGTCTACGCCACCATGGGTGAGCTGATGGGCGAGATCCACGCCCTGGCGATCCACACCTACACGCCCGAGGAATGGGCGGCGGTCGGCGTGGCGCCGGCCTCGCCGGTGTGCGCCGGCGGCGGCAAGCACTGAATCCTTTCCGGGATTCTGGTAGACTGCACGCCTCACAGACATCCTGTCGACGCCATCGCGGGGCAAGCCCGCTCCCACGCCAGCCACTGAGCGCAGCGTGGGAGCGGGCTTGCCCCGCGATGGCGTCGCCATGATTGCATTTGTCATTCCGGTCCGCCCCTTACGAGGGTGACCACCTGGAGATTCAACGCAATGACCCAACCGATCGTCGTGGCGGCGCTGTACAAGTTCGTCACCCTGGAAGACTACGTCGAACTGCGCGAGCCGCTGCTCAAGGTCATGGCCGACAACGGCGTCAAAGGCACCCTGCTGCTGGCCAACGAAGGCATCAACGGCACCGTCTCGGCCACCCGTGAAGGCATCGACGCGCTGCTGGCCTGGCTGCGCAGCGACCCACGCCTGGTGGATGTCGACCATAAAGAATCGTACTGCGACGAGCAGCCGTTCTACCGCACCAAGGTCAAGCTCAAGAAAGAGATCGTCACCCTTGGCGTGCCGGGCGTTGACCCGAACAAGGCGGTCGGCACCTACGTCGATCCGAAAGACTGGAACGCGCTGATCAGCGACCCGGAAGTGCTGCTGATCGACACCCGCAACGACTACGAAGTGGCCATCGGCACCTTCAAGGGCGCCATCGACCCGAAGACCGAGACCTTCCGCGAGTTCCCCGACTACATCAAGGCCAACTTCGACCCGAGCAAGCACAAGAAGGTCGCCATGTTCTGCACCGGTGGCATCCGCTGCGAGAAGGCCTCCAGCTACATGCTCGGTGAGGGCTTCGAAGCCGTCTATCATCTTAAGGGCGGCATCCTGAAATACTTCGAGGAAGTAGCCCAGGAAGAAAGCCTCTGGGACGGCGACTGCTTCGTCTTCGACAACCGGGTCACCGTGCGTCACGACCTGACCGAGGGCGAGTACGACCAGTGCCACGCCTGCCGCCACCCGATCGACGTGAAGGACCGGGAGTCGGAGCACTATTCGCCAGGCGTGAGCTGCCCGCATTGCTGGGACAGCCTGAGCGAGAAGACCCGGCGCAGCGCCATCGACCGCCAGAAGCAGATCGAACTGGCCAAGGCGCGCAACCAGCCACACCCGATCGGCTACAACTACAAAGCCGAGGCTTGATGCATGTCCGCACGCCTGCTCTATGTGATGGACCCGATGTGTTCCTGGTGCTGGGGTTTCGCCCCGGTGGCCGAGGCGCTGATCGCCCAGGCCCGCGAGGCGGGTGTCGTCACCCGCCTGGTGCCCGGCGGCCTGCGCAGCGGCGGCAGCGCCCTGGATGCCTCGACCCGCAAGTACATCCTCGAGCACTGGCAGGCGGTGCATGACGCCACCGGGCAGCCGTTCCTTTTCGACGGCGCGATGCCCGACGGCTTCGTTTACGACACCGAGCCTGCGTGCCGCGCGCTGGTCGCGGCGCGTGAGCTGGACGATGAACGGGCCTGGACGCTGCTCAAGCTGATCCAGCGCTCGTTCTACGAGCAGGGGCTGGATGTCACCCGCGCCCCGCAGCTGGTGGAGCTGGCCGAACAGGCCGGTTTCGACCGCGAGCAGTTCTCGCAGCGCTTCACCAGCGCCGATACCCGCGCCGCCACCAGCGCCGACTTCGGCTGGGTACAGGACCTGGGCATTGCCGGTTTTCCCACGCTGCTGGCCGAGCGCAATGGCCAGCTGGCGTTGCTGACCAACGGCTACCAGTCGCTGGACAGCCTGCAGCCGCTGCTCGGCCGTTGGCTGCAGCAGGCCGCCTGTGCTTGACCTGCCAGGGTCGCCAGACCCTGTGCCAGGGAAGTCCCCCGCTGTGCCCGATCGCCTGAGCTGGGCGGAAATCCGCCGTCTGGCCCTGCACCACAAGAAGGCTTTGTGGACCGCCAACCTGGTGGCCGTGCTCGCCGCCCTGTGCAGTGTGCCCATCCCCTTGCTGCTGCCGCTGCTGGTGGACGAAGTGCTGCTGGGCCATGGCGATGCTGCGCTGAAGTGGATGAACAACTTCCTGCCCTCGGGCTGGCAGGTGGCCGCGGGCTATATCGGCCTGATGCTCTGCGCGACCCTGGGCCTGCGCCTGGCGGCGCTGGCGTTCAACGTGGTCCAGGCCAAGCTGTTCGCCGGTCTGGCCAAGGACATCGTCTACCGTCTGCGCATCCGCCTGATCGAGCGGCTCAAGCGTATTTCGCTCAAGGAATACGAAAGCCTGGGCAGCGGTACGGTGACCACCCACCTGGTCACCGACCTGGACACCCTCGACAAGTTCGTCGGCGAAACCCTGAGCCGTTTCCTGGTGGCGGTGCTGACGTTGACCGGCACCGCCGCCATCCTGATCTGGATGCACTGGCAGCTGGCGCTGTTGATCCTGCTATTCAACCCGCTGGTGATCTTCTTTACCGTGCAGCTGGGCAAGCGCGTCAAGCACCTGAAGAAACTCGAGAACGACAGCACCGCGCGTTTCACCCAGGCGCTGACCGAGACCCTCGACGCGATCCAGGAGATCCGTGCCGGCAACCGCCAGGGCTACTTCCTCGGCCGTCTGGGCCTGCGTGCCCGCGAGGTGCGCGACTACGCGGTGGCCTCGCAGTGGAAGAGCGACGCCAGTGGCCGGGCCAGTGGCCTGTTGTTCCAGTTCGGCATCGACATCTTTCGTGCCGCGGCGATGCTCACCGTGCTGTTCTCCGACCTGTCGATCGGCCAGATGCTGGCGGTGTTCAGCTACCTGTGGTTCATGATCGGCCCGGTGGAGCAGTTGCTGAACTTGCAATACGCCTACTACGCCGCAGGCGGCGCGTTGAGCCGCTTGAACGAGTTGCTGGCACGGGCCGACGAGCCGCAGTACCCGGCGGCCAGTGATCCGTTCGCCGGGCGTGACACGGTCGGCATCGAGGTGCGCGACCTGCGCTTCGCCTATGCCGACGAGCCGGTGCTCGACCAGCTGAACCTGGCCATCGCCCCGGGCGAGAAGGTGGCCATCGTCGGCGCCAGCGGCGGTGGCAAGAGTACCCTGGTGCAGTTGCTGTTGGGGTTGTACAGCGCCCAGGCCGGGACCATCCGCTTCGGCGGCGCCAGCCTGCAGGAGATCGGCCTGGAGACCCTGCGCGAAAACGTCGCGGTGGTACTGCAGCACCCGTCGCTGTTCAACGACAGCGTGCGCGCCAACCTGACCATGGGCCGCGATTGCAGCGACGATGCCTGCTGGCAGGCGCTGCGTATCGCCCAGCTGGATGCCACCATCGCCGCGCTGCCCCAGGGCCTGGACAGCATCGTCGGGCGCTCCGGCGTGCGCCTGTCCGGCGGCCAGCGCCAGCGCCTGGCGATCGCCCGCATGGTGCTGGCCGAGCCTAAGGTGGTCATCCTCGACGAGGCCACCTCGGCGCTGGACGCCGCCACCGAGTACAACCTGCACCAGGCCCTGGCGCGGTTCCTCAGTGGCCGCACCACGCTGATCATCGCCCACCGCCTGTCGGCGGTGAAGCAGGCCGACCGCGTGCTGGTGTTCGACGGCGGCCATGTGGCCGAGGACGGCGGCCACCAGCAACTGATCGCCGAGGGCGGTCTGTACGCTAAACTCTACGGTCACCTGCAGCAGACCTGACTCACCTACAGGCGCTGCGCCCCTTTCCCCGTCATCAAAAACCACGCCACAGGCATGGCAAATGGCCTACGCTGTGCTTGTCTAGGTCGATTCGTGCCTTATCTGCCGCCATGACAGGGATTACATGAAGGGAAATCGGACTCTCGAAGCGCCAAGGCTGCTGGGCATCATCTGGCCCTTCGTCGCGGTTGTGGTTTTCCAGGTGCTGCTGGGCAGTCTGAGCCTTTATGCATTGTCCGCCGTGCGCGCCTACGTGGCGGGCGAGAGCCTGTGGTCCAAGGCACAGAAGGACGCCATCTATTATCTTAATCTCTATGCCGACGACCGCGATCCGCTGACCTACGCCCGCTACCGCCGGGCGATCCTGGTGCCCCAGGGCGATCACAACCTGCGCCTGGCCCTGGACCGACCTGAACCGGACCTGGAAGCAGCGCGCCAGGGGGTGCTGCAGGGTGGCAACCATCCGGAGGACGTCGCCCGGATCATCTGGTTCTACCGCAATTTCCGTCATATCAGCTATATGGAAACCGCCATCGATTACTGGGACATCGGTGACGATTACCTGCGCCAGCTCGACGTGCTGGCCCAGCAGATGCGCGAAGGCTTCGCCAGCGGCGTGATCGACCCGCACCAGGTGGCCAACTGGAAGGCGCGCATCGTCGCCATCAATGACGGTGTGACCCCCGCCGCCAAGGCGTTCAGCGATGCCCTGGGCGAAGGCTCACGGATGCTGCTCAAGGTGCTGATGCTCACCAACCTGGCCACTGCGCTGTTCCTGATCGCCATGGCCTGGCGCCGTTCGAGCAAGCTGCTGGCCCAGCGCCAGGCGTTCGCCAGTGCGCTGCAGGAGGAGAAGGAGCGGGCGCAGATCACCCTTGAGTCGATTGGTGACGCGGTGATCACCGCCGATGTCGACGGTTGCATCAGCTACATGAACCCGGCCGCCGAGCAGTTGACCCACTGGCAGGCGGTGCAGGCCCAGGGCTTGCCGCTGGCCGCGCTGTTCAGCCTGCTCGACGAGAACGCCGAGGGCGACAGCCTGACGCTGGTCGAGCAGGTGCTCAGCGGCAGCCTCAAGGGCGGCGCCGAGCATGCCCGGCTGATCCAGCGCCTGGACGGCAGCACGGTGTCGGTCAACCTGGTGGGCTCGCCCATCCTCACCGAAGGGCAGGTCAGTGGCATCGTCGTGGTGCTGCACGACATGACCCAGGAGCGCCAGTACATCGCCAACCTGTCCTGGCAGGCCACCCATGACGCCCTGACCGGGCTGGCCAACCGCCGGGAGTTTGAGTATCGCCTGGAGCAGGCGCTCAACGGCCTGGCCCGCCAGGCCGGGCGCCATTCGCTGATGTTCCTCGACCTCGACCAGTTCAAGCTGGTCAACGATACCTGCGGCCATGCCGCCGGCGACGAGCTGCTGCGGCATATCTGCGCGGTGCTGCAGTCGGGCCTGCGCGAGGGCGACACCCTGGCGCGCCTGGGCGGCGACGAGTTCGGCGTACTCCTGGAAAACTGCCCGCCGGAGCAGGCCGAGCGGATTGCCGAGCAGTTGCGCCAGGCCGTGCAGAGCCTGCATTTCGTGTGGAAGGGGCGCCCCTTCGTGACCACGGTCAGTATCGGCCTGGTGCATATCGCCCAGGTGCCCAGCACCCTGGAAGCGTCGTTGCGCGCGGCGGACATGGCCTGCTACATGGCCAAGGAGAAAGGCCGCAACCGGGTCCAGGTGTATCACGCCGACGACAGCGAGTTGTCCATGCGCTTTGGCGAAATGGCCTGGATCCAGCGATTGCACGTGGCGCTGGAGGAAAACCGCTTCTGCCTCTACGCCCAGGAGATCGCGCCCTTGCACCCCCACGAGGGGGCGGGGCATATCGAAATCCTCCTGCGTCTGCACGACGAAAGCGGGCGCACCATCCTCCCCGACAGCTTCATTCCCGCAGCGGAGCGCTATGGCCTGATGACTGCGCTCGACCGCTGGGTGGTGCGCAGCGTGTTCCAGGTGATCCGCCAGTGCCTGGACGAGGGCCGGGAGGGCCCCCTGGCGATGTGCGCCATCAATTTATCGGGCTCGAGCATCGGCGATGACAAGTTCCTCGAGTACCTGCAACGCCTGTTCGGCGAGTTCGACATCCCGCCACGGCTGATCTGTTTTGAAATTACTGAAACCAGCGCCATCGCCAATCTGGGCAGCGCGATCCGATTCATCAATGAATTGAAAGGACTGGGCTGCAGATTCTCCCTCGACGACTTCTGCGCCGGAATGTCGTCATTCGCCTATTTGAAGCATTTGCCTGTAGACTTCCTGAAGATCGACGGAAGTTTCGTCAAGGACATGCTCGATGACCCGATCAACCGAGCGATGGTCGAAGTGATCAATCACATCGGCCACGTCATGGGCAAGCGGACCATTGCCGAGTTCGTCGAGACGCCGCTGATCGAGCAGGCTTTGCAGGAGATCGGCGTGGACTACGCCCAGGGATACCTCATCGAACGCCCGCAGGTCTTCACCTGCGACAGCCTGCAGCGCCAACGGATTGCCGCGAGGCCCCTTCTGCACCGGGCGCCGGGGACCTTTCGCTGAACAACGCCCGGAAATCACAGGGAATCAAGGAGCTGACAGTGATCGACGCGTTCGTAAGGATCGGACCATTGATGGATCCGGCCAGTTATCCGCAGTGGGCCCAACAACTGATAGAGGATTGCCGCGAAAGCAAGCGCCGGGTGGTGGAACATGAGTTCTACCAGCGACTGCGCGATGGCCAGCTCAAGCAGTCGACCATCCGCCAGTACCTGATCGGCGGCTGGCCGGTGGTCGAGCAGTTCTCCCTCTACATGGCCCACAACCTCACCAAGACCCGTTACGCCCGGCACCCCGGCGAAGACATGGCGCGCCGCTGGCTGATGCGCAACATCCGGGTCGAACTCAACCATGCCGACTACTGGGTGCACTGGTGCCAGGCGCACGGTATCCACTTGCATGAACTGCAGTCCCAGGAGGTGCCGCCGGAGCTCAACGGCCTCAACGACTGGTGCTGGCGAGTGTGCGCCACCGAGTCGCTGGCCATCGCCATGGCAGCCACCAACTACGCCATCGAAGGTGCCACCGGCGAGTGGTCGGCAGTGGTCTGCGCCGAGGACACCTACGCCCAGGGCTTCCCCGAGGATACCCGCAAGCGCGCCATGAAGTGGCTGAAGATGCATGCGCAGTACGATGACGCGCATCCGTGGGAGGCGCTGGAGATCATCTGCACCCTGGCAGGCGAGAGCCCGACACTGGGGCTGCGCACCGAACTGCGTCGGGCGATCTGCAAGAGCTACGACTGCATGTTCCTGTTCCTGGAGCGTTGCATGCAGCTCGAAGGGCGTCAGCAGGGGCGTCTGCGTCCGGCGTTGGCGGCGGGCTGAAACCCTCGCGAGGCAAGCTCGCTCCCACGCCAACCCTGCAAGGCGGCGTGGGAGCGGTGGTGCGCCAATGCGACTGGCCCCGCGATGGGGCTTATTGCGCGTTCAGCGCCTGCCCGTTCACATCCTTGCTGTCCGGCCCCATCAGGTACAGGTACACCGGCATGATGTCCTCGGGCAGCGGGTTGTTCTGCGGGTTTTCGCTCGGGTAGGCCTGGGCGCGCATCGCTGTGCGCGTGGCGCCCGGGTTGATGCTGTTCGAGCGCACCGGTGCCACGCCCTCCAGCTCGTCGGCCAGGGTCTGCATCAGTCCCTCGGTGGCGAACTTCGACACGCCATAGGCGCCCCAGTAGGCCCGGCCCTTGCGCCCGACGCTGCTGGAGGTGAACACCACCGAGGCGTCCTCGGACAGTTTCAGCAGTGGCAGCAGGGTGCTGGTCAGCATGAAGGTGGCGTCGACGTTGATGTGCATCACGCGCATGAAGTTGTCGCCCGACAGCTGCTCCAGCGGCGTGCGCGGGCCGATGATCGAGGCGTTGTTGAGCAGTCCGTCGAGGCGGCCGAACTGCTCCTCGATCATCACCGCCAGTTCGTCGTACTGGTGCGGCAGGGCGGTTTCCAGGTTGAATGGGATCACCACCGGCTGCGGGTGGCCGGCGGCCTCGATCTGGTCGTAGACCTCGTTGAGGTTGGCCTCGGTCTTGCCCAGCAGCAGCACGGTGGCGCCCAGGGCAGCGTAGGCCTTGGCGGCGGCGGCGCCGATGCCGCGGCCGGCGCCGGTGACCAGGATGATCCGGCCCTTGAGCAGGTCGGGGCGGGCGGTGTAGTCGAACATAACGGGTTCCCTGTTGATGGCATAGCTCCGTGGGAGCGGGCTTGCCCCGCGATGGCGTCAGGGCGGACACCATCATTGTCTGGACGGGCAGCCTCGCGGGGCAAGCCCGCTCCCACGGGCGTCTATGACTGTTGGTTCTTCAGCAGCCGCACAGCGCGCTGTCGATCACCTTGCGCAGTTCCAGCGGGTGGTCCACCACCACGTCGGCGCCCCAGTTGTTGGGGTTGTCCTCTGGGTGAATATAGCCGTAGCGCACCGCCGCAGTGCGGGTGCCGGCGTCGCGGCCGGACTCGATGTCGCGCAGGTCGTCGCCGACGAACAGCACGCTGGCCGGGTCCAGGTCCAGGGTCTTGCACGCCAGGATCAGCGGCTCGGGGTCGGGCTTGCTGTTCTTCACGTGGTCCGGGCAGATCAGCAGGGCCGAGCGCTCGGCCAGGCCCAGGCGCTGCATGATCGGCTCGGCGAAACGCACCGGCTTGTTGGTGACCACGCCCCACAGCAGGTTGCCTTTCTCGATGTCGGCCAGCAGCTCCGGCATGCCGTTGAACAGCTTGCTGTGCACCGCGCAGTCGCGCTGGTAACGCTCGAGGAACTCCAGGCGCAGGGCCTCGAAGCCGTCGGCCTCGGGGTCCATGGCGAAGGTCGCGGCGACCATGGCGCGGGCGCCGCCGGAGATCACTTCGCGGATGCGCGCGTCGTCGATGGCCGGCAGGCCGCGGTCGGCGAGCATCGCCTGGCAGATGGCGATGAAGTCGGGCGCCGTGTCCAGCAGGGTGCCGTCCATGTCGAAGAGTACTGCTCGCAGGCGCATGCTCATTCCTCGCGCAGGGTCTGGATCATATAGTTGACGTCGACGTCGTTGTTCAGCTTGTAGTGCTTGGTCAGCGGGTTGTAGGTCAGGCCGATGATGTCCTTGACCTCGAGGCCCGCGGCGCGGCTCCAGGCACCCAGCTCGGAGGGGCGGATGAACTTCTTGAAGTCATGGGTGCCGCGCGGCAGCATCTTGAGGACGTACTCGGCGCCGATGATCGCCAGCAGGTAGGCCTTGGGGTTGCGGTTGATGGTCGAGAAGAACACCTGGCCGCCCGGCTTGACCATGCGGTAGCAGGCACGGATCACCGACGAAGGATCGGGTACGTGCTCGAGCATCTCCAGGCAGGTGACCACGTCGAACTGCTCGGGCATCTCCTCGGCCAGGGCCTCGGCGGTGATCTGCCGGTATTCCACTGCCACGCCGGACTCCAGCTGATGCAGTTGGGCCACCGCCAGTGGCGCCTCGCCCATGTCGATACCGGTCACGGTGGCGCCGCGCTGGGCCATCGCCTCGCTGAGGATGCCGCCGCCGCAGCCGACGTCCAGCACCTTCTTGCCGGCAAGGGCGACGCGCTCGTCGATCCAATTGACCCGCAGCGGGTTGATGTCGTGCAGTGGCTTGAATTCGCTCTCGCGGTCCCACCAGCGGTGGGCCAGGGCTTCGAACTTGGCGATTTCGGCGTGGTCGACGTTGCTCATCTGAACAGTCCTCTGAAGCTTCTATGAAAGTGTCACGGGGCGCCAGCCGTGGCTGGCACCCGGTTATTCGTTGCGCCCGCCGATGCGGGCTCCCCAGGCGCGGGCATTGGCGGCCAGGGCCTGCTCGTCCATCCGCGTCAGGCGGTGGTCCAGCACCAGGGCGTGGCCGGCGACCCAGACGTCCTTCACGCAATCGCGGCCGGTGGCGTAGATCAGTTGCGAGACCGGGTCGTGCACCGGCTGCTGCGCCAGTCCCGACAGGTCGAAGGCGACCAGGTCGGCGGCCTTGCCCACCTCGAGCGAGCCGGTCGTCGCCTCCAGGCCCAGCGCCCGGGCGCCGTTGAGCGTGGCCATGCGCAGCGCCCGGTGGGCGTCCAGGGCGGTGGCCGAGCCAGCGACGGCCTTGGCCAGCAGCGCGGCGGTACGGGTTTCGCCGAGCAGGTCGAGGTCGTTGTTGCTGGCGGCGCCGTCGGTGCCTACCGCCACGTTCACCCCGGCCTGCCACAGGCGCTCCACCGGGCAGAAGCCGCTGGCCAGCTTGAGGTTGGACTCGGGGCAGTGGACCACGCTGGTGTTGCTTTCTACCAGCAGGGCCAGATCCTCGTCGCTGACCTGGGTCATGTGCACCGCCTGCAGGTTCGGCCCCAGCAGGCCCAGGCGGGCGAGGCGGGCCAGCGGGCGCTCGCCGTTGTCCTTGAGTGCCTGCTCGACTTCGCCGGCGGTCTCGTGGATATGCATGTGCAGCGGTGCGTCGAGCTGGTCGGCGATCACCCGGATCTTCTCCAGGTTCGCATCGCTGACCGTGTACGGCGCGTGCGGGCCGAGGGCGATGGTAATGCGCGGGTGGTGGCGCAGGTCGCCGAACAGCTCGATGGCCAGGTGCAGGCCCTCGTCCGGGGTGCGCGCGCCGGGGATCGGGAAGTCCAGCAGCGGCACGGCGATCTGCGCGCGGATGCCGCTGTGGTGCACGCGGTCGCAGGCCTCGCGGGGGAAGAAGTACATGTCGGCGAAGCAGGTGATGCCGCCCTTGAGCTGCTCGGCGATGGCCAGGTCGGTGCCGTCACGCACGAAGGCCTCGTCCACCCAGCGGCCCTCGGCCGGCCAGATGTGCTCCTGTAGCCAGGTCATCAGCGGCAGGTCGTCGGCCAGGCCGCGGAACAGGGCCATGGCGGCGTGGCCGTGGGCGTTGACCAGCCCGGGCGTCAGCACGCAGTCGCGTAGCTCGCGCACTTCTCGGGCCCGGGGCGCCCGCTCGCGGGGGCCGAGCCAGGCGATCCGGCCGTCCAGTACGCCCAGCGCATGGCCTTCGAGCACCACGCCGGCCGGCTCCACGGGGACCAGCCAGTCCGGCGCAAGCAACAGGTCGAGGAGGGGAGTGGCGGTGGGCATGCGCGGCATATACCTGGGTCGGTTCGACTAAACGCGCAGTATACCCGAGCGCCCGCGGCTGAGGGTCGCTATAATCGCCGGCTTTTGATGCCAGGGCGACGGGGAGAGGCGATGCGCGAGCAACTGATGGCGGCGGAGACGGTGACGGGCATCGAATGGCGCGATGGCGTGCTGCACCTGCTCGACCAGCGCCTGCTGCCGCTGGAGCAGTGCTGGCTGGCCTGTACCGAGGCGTACGAGGTAGCCGAGGCGATCAGCGACATGGCCGTGCGCGGCGCCCCGGCGATCGGCATTTGCGCCGCCTATGGCCTGGTGCTGGCATTGCGCCGGCGGCTGGCCGAGGGCGACGGTTGGGAGGAGTCTCTCGAAGAGGACTTCATGCTGCTGGGCGAGGCGCGTCCGACCCCGGCCAACCTGTTCTGGGCGCTCAACCGCATGCGCGAACGCCTGCAGCGCCTGCGTCCCGGCGAGGACGTGCTGGCGGTGATGGAGGCCGAGGCGGTGGCGATCCACGAAAGCGACCGCGAGGCCAACCTGACCATGGCCCAGTTCGGCGTCGAGCAGATCCGCCGCCACCAGGGCAGCGAGCAGGCCCTGCTTACCCACGGCAATGCCGGCGCCCTGGCCACCGGTGGCTTCGGCACCGCCCTGGGGGTGATCCGCGCCGCCACCCTTGAAGGCATGGTCGAGCAGGTGTATGCCTGCGAGTCGCGGCCCTGGCTGCAGGGCTCGCGCCTGACTGCCTGGGAGCTGGCCGCCGACGGCGTGCCGGTGACCGTGGTCGCCGACGCGGCCATGGGGCACCTGATGAAGACCAAGGGCATCACCTGGGTGGTGGTCGGCGCTGACTGTATCGCCGCCAATGGCGATGTGGCGGCGAAGATCGGCACCTACCAGATGGCGGTGAACGCCATGCACCACGGTCTGCGCTTCATGGTGGTGGCGCCGAGCACCAGCATCGACCTGAACCTGGCGACCGGCGAGGATATCCCGCTGGAGACCCGCGGCGAAGAAGAGCTGCTGGAAGTGGCGGGCATCCAGGTGACGGCCGACGTCGAGGCGTACAACCCGGTGGTCGATGTCACCCCGGCGGACCTGATCGACGTGATCGTCACCGAGAAGGGCGTGGTCGAACGCCCGGACACGGCGAAAATCGCCCAGTTGATGTGCCGCAAACGCCTCCATTGAGGCGTTTTTTCACCCGTTTGGATGGCGCTGCAAGGCAACCTGCCACATCTCCCATGCGTCCCGTGTTTGTGATACCATCCGGCAGTTTCCAAGGCTGCTCTTTGCGGTGGCCTTCATTGCGCAGATCCATGGCACAACTCATTGATTTGTCGTAAGTCGTCGCACCCTATATGCGCTGCGGCGGCGAGCTTCGTTCGTCCTTCGAGGGATCAGGCGAAGTTTCACCAGAAAAAGGAATCAGGCTTCTCATGGGCGAACTGGCCAAAGAAATCCTCCCGGTCAATATCGAAGACGAACTGAGACAGTCTTACCTCGACTACGCGATGAGCGTTATTGTCGGGCGAGCGCTGCCCGATGCGCGTGACGGCTTGAAGCCCGTGCATCGTCGCGTTCTGTATGCGATGAGCGAACTGGGCAACGACTGGAACAAGCCGTACAAGAAATCCGCCCGTGTGGTCGGTGACGTGATCGGTAAGTACCACCCGCACGGCGACACTGCCGTGTACGACACCATCGTGCGCATGGCCCAGCCTTTCTCGCTGCGCTACCTGCTGGTCGATGGCCAGGGCAACTTCGGTTCGGTGGACGGCGACAACGCCGCGGCCATGCGATACACCGAAGTGCGCATGGCCAAGCTGGCCCACGAGCTGCTGGCCGACCTGCACAAGGAAACCGTCGACTGGGTGCCCAACTACGACGGCACCGAGCAGATCCCGGCGGTCATGCCGACCAAGATCCCCAACCTGCTGGTCAACGGTTCCAGCGGTATCGCCGTGGGCATGGCCACCAACATCCCGCCGCACAACCTCGGCGAAGTGATCGATGGCTGCCTGGCGCTGATCGACAACTCCGACATCACGGTCGATGAGCTGATGCAGTTCATCCCGGGTCCGGACTTCCCTACCGCCGGCCTGATCAACGGTCGCCAGGGCATCATCGAGGCCTATCGCACCGGCCGTGGCCGCATCTATATGCGTGCCCGTTCCGAAATCGAGGACATCGACAAGGTCGGTGGCCGCCAGCAGATCGTCGTCACCGAGCTGCCGTACCAGCTGAACAAGGCGCGTCTGATCGAGAAGATCGCCGAGCTGGTCAAAGAGAAGAAGATCGAAGGCATCACCGAGCTGCGCGACGAGTCCGACAAGGACGGCATGCGCATCGTCATCGAGCTGCGCCGCGGCGAGGTGCCGGAGGTGGTGCTCAACAACCTCTACCAGCAGACCCAGCTGCAGAGCGTGTTCGGCATCAACATCGTCGCCCTGATCGACGGTCGCCCGCGCCTGCTGAACCTCAAGGACCTGCTCGAGGCGTTCGTTCGCCACCGTCGCGAAGTGGTTACCCGCCGCACCGTGTTCGAGCTGCGCAAGGCCCGCGAGCGTGGCCACATCCTTGAAGGCCAGGCGGTCGCGCTGTCCAACATCGACCCGGTCATCGCCCTGATCAAGGCTTCGCCGACCCCGTCCGAAGCCAAGGAAGCACTGATCAGCACCGCCTGGGAGTCCAGCGCGGTGCAGGTCATGGTCGAGCGCGCCGGCGCCGAATCCTGCCGTCCGGAAGACCTGCCGGAGCAGTACGGCCTGCGTGAAGGCAAGTACTACCTGTCGCCGGAGCAGGCCCAGGCCATCCTCGAGCTGCGCCTGCACCGCCTGACCGGCCTGGAGCACGAGAAGCTGCTGGCCGAGTACCAGGAGATCCTCGAGCAGATCGGCGAGCTGATCCGCATCCTCAGCAGCGCCGAGCGCCTGATGGAAGTGATCCGCGAAGAACTTGAAGCGATCCGTGCCGAGTACGGCGATGCCCGCCGCACCGAGATCCTCAACGCCAGCCACGACCTCAACTACGGCGACATGATTCCGGAAGAAGAGCGCGTGGTGACCATCTCCCACGGTGGTTACGCCAAGACCCAGCCATTGTCCGCCTACCAGGCCCAGCGCCGCGGCGGCAAGGGCAAGTCGGCTACCGGTGTCAAGGACGAGGACTACATCGAGCACCTGCTGGTCGCCAACAGCCACGCCACCCTGCTGCTGTTCTCCAGCAAGGGCAAGGTGTACTGGAAGAAAACCTACGAAATCCCCGAGGCCTCCCGCGCCGCCCGCGGTCGTCCGCTGGTCAACCTGCTGCCGCTGGAGGAAGGTGAGCGCATCACCGCCATGCTGCAGGTCGACCTGGAAGCGCTGCAACAGCACGCAGATCCCGACGAGGAGCTGGAAGACAGCGACGACAGCGTGATCGAAGGCGAGCTGGTGGAAGTCGAAGAGATCGACGAGGAGGATGGCGACACCCCTGAGTGGGCCGCTGAGCCGACCGGCGCCTACATCTTCATGGCCACCGCCTCCGGCACCGTGAAGAAGACCCCGCTGGTGCAGTTCGCCCGTCCGCGCTCCAACGGCCTGATCGCCCTGAAGCTCAAGGAAGGTGACACCCTGATCGCCGCGGCCATCACCGACGGCGCCAAGGAAGTCATGATGTTCTCCGACGCCGGCAAGGTGATCCGCTTCGCCGAGAGCGTGGTGCGCGAAATGGGCCGTACCGCCCGTGGCGTGCGCGGCATGAAACTGGGCAAGGGCCAGCAGATCATCTCCATGCTGATTCCCGAGTCCGGTGCGCAGATCCTCACCGCCTCCGAGCGTGGCTTCGGCAAGCGCACCCCGCTGTCCAAGTTCCCGCGTCGCGGTCGTGGTGGCCAGGGCGTGATCGCCATGGGCACCAAGGGGCGCAACGGCTTGCTGATCGGCGCCATCCAGGTGCAGGAAGGCGAGGAGATCATGCTGATTTCCGACCAGGGCACCCTGGTGCGCACGCGGGTCGGCGAAGTGTCCAGCCTGAGCCGTAACACTCAAGGCGTTACGCTGATCAAGCTGGCCACCGACGAAACGCTGGTAGGCCTGGAGCGTGTCCAGGAGCCATCCGAGGAAGAGCTCGACGACCTGGTCGAGACGGACGAGGAGGGCGCCCCGCTCGATGCGGTGGACGAGGACAACGCAGGCGCCGAAGAGGCACCTCAGGAATAACCGAAGCAACAACCCGAACGGGGCGACCAAGGTCGCCCCGTTTGACTGATTGGAACAGGCAACGCCCGCTTCCTGTAGGGGCGGCCTTGTGTCGCGAAAGGGGCGCGAAGCTGCCCCGAGGTTTCAGCGGCGCTGCAAAATGTCGGGGGCTGCTGCGCAGCCCTATCGCGACACGAGGCCGCTCCTACACGGGGTTGGCGGGGTCTGTGAGTTACGATTTGTTCTATTTGGCAGAGCGAGAGTGGATGTGAGCAAACGAGCCTTTAACTTCTGCGCCGGCCCCGCCGCGCTTCCCGATGCTGTCCTGCAGCGTGCCCAGGCCGAAATGCTGGACTGGCGCGGCAAGGGCCTGTCGGTGATGGAAATGAGCCATCGCAGCGACGACTACGTGGCCATTGCCGAAAAGGCCGAGCAGGACCTGCGCGACCTGCTGTCCGTCCCCTCCAACTACAAGGTGTTGTTCCTGCAGGGCGGCGCCAGCCAGCAGTTCGCCGAGATCCCGCTGAACCTGCTGCCGGAGAACGGCACCGCCGACTACATCGAGACCGGCATCTGGTCGAAGAAGGCCATCGAGGAAGCGCGTCGCTTTGGTAACGTCAATGTCGCCGCCAGCGCCAAGCCCTACGACTACCTGGCCATCCCGGGCCAGAACGAGTGGAATCTGACCAAGAACGCGGCCTACGTCCACTATGCGTCCAACGAGACCATCGGCGGCCTGCAGTTCGACTGGGTGCCCGAGACCGGCGATGTACCGCTGGTGGTCGACATGTCCTCCGACATCCTCTCGCGTCCGACCGACGTGTCGCAGTTCGGCATGATCTACGCCGGCGCGCAGAAGAACATCGGCCCCAGCGGCCTGGTGGTGGTGATCGTCCGTGAAGACCTGCTGGGCCACGCCCGCAGCAGCTGCCCGACCATGCTCGACTACAAGATCGCGGCCGACAACGGCTCGATGTACAACACCCCGGCCACTTATTCCTGGTACCTCTCGGGCCTGGTGTTCGAATGGCTCAAGGAGCAGGGTGGCGTCGAGGCCATGGAGCAGCGCAACCGCGCCAAGAAGGACCGCCTGTACGGCTTCATCGACGGCAGCGAGTTCTACACCAACCCGATCAGCCACAACGCCCGTTCGTGGATGAACGTGCCGTTCCGCCTGGCCGACGAGCGCCTGGACAAGGCCTTCCTGGCCGGCGCCGACGCCCGTGGCCTGCTGAACCTCAAGGGGCACCGCTCGGTCGGCGGCATGCGTGCCTCGATCTACAACGCCCTGGGCCTGGAGGCCGTCGAGGCGCTGGTGCAGTACATGGCTGAATTCGAGAAGGAGCACGGCTGATGTCCGACCAGGAACTCAAGGCCCTGCGCGTGCGCATCGACAGCCTCGACGAGAAGATCCTCGAGCTGATCAGCGAGCGCGCCCGTTGCGCCCAGGAAGTGGCCAAGGTCAAGACCGCGTCGCTGGCCGAAGGCGAGGCGCCGGTGTTCTATCGCCCCGAGCGTGAAGCCGCGGTGCTCAAGCGCGTCATGGAGCGCAACAAGGGGCCGCTGGACAACGAAGAGATGGCGCGGCTGTTCCGCGAGATCATGTCCTCCTGCCTGGCCCTGGAAGAGCCGCTGAAGGTTGCCTACCTCGGTCCGGAAGGCACCTTCACCCAGGCGGCGGCCATGAAGCACTTCGGTCACGCCGTGGTCAGCCGTCCGATGGCGGCCATCGACGAGGTGTTCCGCGAAGTGGCGGCCGGTGCCGTCAACTTCGGCGTGGTGCCGGTGGAAAACTCCACCGAAGGCGCGGTCAGCCATACGCTGGACAGCTTCCTCGAGCACGACATGGTCATCTGCGGCGAGGTGGAGCTGCGTATCCACCACCACCTGCTGGTGGGCGAGAACACCAAGACCGACAGCATCACCCGCATCTACTCCCATGCCCAGTCGCTGGCCCAGTGCCGCAAGTGGCTGGACGCCCATTATCCGAACGTCGAGCGCGTGGCTGTCTCCAGCAACGCCGAGGCGGCCAAGCGGGTCAAGGGCGAGTGGAATTCGGCGGCGATCGCCGGTGACATGGCGGCCAACCTGTACGGGCTGACCCGCCTGGCCGAGAAGATCGAGGACCGCCCGGACAACTCCACGCGCTTCCTCATGATCGGCAGCCAGGAAGTGCCGCCGACCGGCGACGACAAGACCTCGATCATCGTCTCCATGAGCAACAAGCCGGGCGCGCTGCATGAACTGCTGGTACCGTTCCACGAGAACGGCATCGACCTGACGCGCATCGAGACCCGTCCGTCGCGCAGTGGCAAGTGGACCTACGTGTTCTTCATCGACTTCGTCGGCCATCACCGCGATCCGCTGATCAAGGCGGTGCTGGAGCAGATCAGCCAGGAGGCTGTGGCGCTGAAGGTGCTGGGGTCGTACCCGAAGGCGGTGCTTTGATTTGAGATTGCCGGGGCCGCTTCGCGCCCCATCGCGACACAAGGCCGCTCCCACAGGTATTGTGCAGGCCTTGAAGCTGTACCGGGTCCTGTGGGAGCGGCCTTGCGTCGCGATGGGCTGCAACGCAGCCCCAGTGGGTCTCGCAGATTGCCTAGATTTCTGAACAGGGTTCGCACTCGTGGTTGATGCTGTAACAAACAAATCCGCACCGATTGTCGGTCGCCTGGTCGTGGTCGGTCTCGGCCTGATCGGCGGCTCCTTCGCCAAGGGCTTGCGTGAGAGCGGCCTGTGCCGCGAAGTGGTCGGCGTCGACCTGGATGCCGAGTCGCGCAAGCAGGCCGTGGCGCTGGGCGTGGTCGACCGTTGCGAGGCCGACCTGGCCGCCGCCTGCGTCGGCGCCGACGTCATCCAGCTGGCGGTGCCGATCCTGGCCATGGAGAAAGTCCTGGCCTGCCTGGCCCAGCTCGACTTGGGTGACGCAGTGATCACCGACGTGGGCAGTGCCAAGGGCAACGTCGTGCGCGCAGCGCGCGAGGCTTTCGCCGAGCGCCTGCCGCGCTTCGTGCCTGGGCATCCGATCGCCGGTTCCGAGCAAAGCGGCGTGGAAGCCTCCAATGCCGCGCTGTTCCGTCGCCACAAGGTGATCCTCACGCCGCTGGCGGAAACCGATCCGCAGGCGCTGGCCCTGGTCGACCGCCTCTGGCGCGCGCTGGACGCCGATGTCGAACACATGCCGGTGGAGCGCCATGACGAAGTCCTGGCCGCCACCAGCCATCTGCCGCACCTGCTGGCCTTCGGCCTGGTCGATTCGCTGGCCAAGCGCAATGAAAACCTGGAGATCTTCCGGTACGCTGCGGGGGGCTTTCGCGATTTCACGAGAATCGCCGGCAGCGACCCGATCATGTGGCACGACATCTTCCTCGCCAACCGCGAGGCGGTCCTGCGCACTCTCGATACATTTCGCAGCGACCTCGACGCCTTGCGCGACGCGGTCGATGCTGGGGACGGGCACCAACTGCTGGGTGTGTTCACCCGCGCCCGGGTTGCCCGCGAGCATTTCAGTAAAATCCTGGCCCGCCGGGCCTATGTGGACGCTATGAACGCCAACGATCTGATTTTCCTGGCCCAACCGGGTGGCCGCGTGTCCGGACGGATCCGCGTACCTGGCGACAAGTCGATTTCCCACCGCTCGATCATGCTCGGCTCGCTGGCCGAAGGCACCACCGAGGTGGAAGGTTTCCTCGAGGGCGAGGACGCCCTGGCCACCTTGCAGGCCTTCCGTGACATGGGCGTGGTCATCGAAGGCCCGCACCACGGCCGCGTGACCATCCATGGCGTTGGCCTGCACGGCCTCAAGCCGCCACCCGGGCCGCTGTATGTCGGCAACTCCGGCACCTCGATGCGCCTGTTGTCCGGCCTGCTGGCGGCGCAGTTGTTCGACACCACCATGACCGGCGACGCCTCGCTGTCCAAGCGCCCGATGAATCGCGTGGCCAATCCGCTGCGCGAAATGGGCGCGGTGGTCGAGACCGGCCCTGAAGGCCGTCCGCCGCTGACCATTCGTGGTGGCCACAAGCTCAAGGCGCTGAACTACACGCTGCCGATGGCCAGTGCCCAGGTCAAATCCTGCCTGCTGCTGGCCGGCCTGTACGCCGAGGGCACCACCACTGTCACCGAACCTGCGCCGACCCGTGACCACACCGAGCGCATGCTGCGCGGCTTCGGCTATGCGATCGAGTCGAACGGTCCGGTGGCCTCCCTGCAGTCCGGTGGCAAGCTCACCGCTACCCGCATCGAAGTGCCGGCGGACATTTCCTCCTCGGCGTTCTTCCTGGTGGCAGCGTCCATCGCCGAAGGTTCCGAGCTGGTCCTGGAGCACGTCGGCATCAACCCGACCCGCACCGGCGTGATCGACATCCTGCGCCTGATGGGCGGCGACATCACCCTGGAAAACCAGCGTGAAGTCGGCGGCGAACCTGTGGCTGACCTGCGCGTGCGTGGCGCCAAGCTCAAGGGCATTGATATCCCCGAGCACCTCGTGCCGCTGGCCATCGACGAGTTCCCGGTACTGTTCGTCGCCGCCGCCTGCGCCGAAGGGCGCACCGTGCTGCGTGGCGCCGAAGAGCTGCGGGTCAAGGAGTCGGACCGCATCCAGGTGATGGCCGACGGCCTGATCGCCCTGGGCGTGAAGTGCGAGCCGACCCCGGATGGCATCATCATCGACGGCGGCCAGATCGGCGGCGGCGAAGTGCACGGCCACGGCGACCACCGTATCGCCATGGCCTTCAGCATCGCCTCGCTGCGTGCCAGTGCGCCGATCGTGATCCATGACTGCGCCAACGTCGCCACGTCGTTCCCCAACTTCCTGGCGCTGTGCAAGGAAGTCGGCATCCGCGTCGCCGAAGAGGGCAAGTCGTGAATTCGCAAGCACCGGTCATCACCATCGACGGGCCGAGCGGCTCGGGCAAGGGTACCGTGGCGGGCCTGCTGGCCCGCGAGCTGGGCTGGCGCCTGCTCGATTCCGGCGCCCTGTACCGCCTGCTGGCGTTCAATGCCAGCAACCATGGCGTCGACCTGACCAACGAAGAGCTGCTCAAGGCCCTGGCCGCCCATCTGGATGTGCAGTTCATCGCCGCCGAGCCGGGCAAGCTGCAGCAGATCATTCTCGAGGGTGAGGATGTGAGTCACGTCATCCGTACCGAGACCGTCGGCGCCGGCGCCTCGATGGTCGCCTCGCTGCCGGCCGTGCGCGAAGCGCTGCTGCAGCGCCAGCGCGCCTTCCGCGAAGCCCCGGGTTTGATCGCCGACGGTCGCGACATGGGTACCGTGGTGTTCCCCGACGCGCCGCTCAAGGTGTTCCTCACCGCCAGTGCCGAGGAACGTGCCCGTCGCCGTTACCTGCAGTTGAAGGGCAAGGGTGAAGATGTTAGTCTGTCAAGTCTGCTAGATGAGATACGTGCGCGCGATGAGCGTGACACCCAGCGCGCAGTGGCCCCGCTCAAGCCGGCGGCCGATGCCATTCAGCTGGATTCCACGGAGTTGTCCATCGAGCAGGTGCTGCAACGCATCAGAAGCGAGCTCGCCCTGCGCGACCTGGCCTGATGGAGAGGAGAGCGGGCAGGGGCACCAGTCAACGTCCTGTCAGCGCTTCTTAACTTAACGAAACCCACATTGTCTGGAATGTGGCTATGGGCGTCTTTTTCGCCCGAATCTACAGGAATTAAAATGAGCGAAAGCTTTGCAGAACTCTTTGAAGAAAGCCTGAAAACCCTCAATCTTCAGCCGGGTGCAATCATCACCGGTATCGTTGTCGACATCGACGGCGACTGGGTTACCGTACACGCTGGCCTGAAGTCCGAGGGTGTCATCCCGCTCGAGCAGTTCTACAACGAAACTGGCGAACTGACCATCAAGGTCGGTGACGAAGTTCACGTTGCGCTGGACGCGGTCGAAGACGGCTTCGGCGAAACCAAGCTGTCCCGTGAGAAAGCCAAGCGCGCCGAGTGCTGGATTGTTCTGGAAGCTGCTTTCGCTGCTGAAGAAGTGGTCAAGGGCGTTATCAACGGTAAGGTTAAAGGCGGCTTCACTGTCGACGTTAACGGCATCCGTGCGTTCCTGCCGGGCTCCCTGGTTGATGTCCGCCCAGTGCGCGACACCACCCACCTCGAAGGCAAAGAGCTGGAATTCAAGGTCATCAAGCTGGACCAGAAGCGCAACAACGTTGTCGTTTCCCGTCGCAGCGTCCTGGAAGCCGAAAACAGCGCCGAGCGCGAAGCTCTGCTGGAATCGCTGCAGGAAGGCCAGCAGGTCAAAGGTATCGTCAAGAACCTCACCGACTACGGTGCGTTCGTTGACCTGGGCGGCGTCGATGGTCTGCTGCACATCACCGACATGGCCTGGAAGCGTATCAAGCACCCGTCGGAAATCGTCAACGTTGGTGACGAGATCGACGTCAAGGTCCTGAAGTACGATCGCGAGCGCAACCGCGTTTCGCTGGGTCTGAAGCAACTGGGCGAAGACCCATGGGTTGCTATCAAAGCCCGTTACCCAGAGAGCACTCGCGTGACTGCTCGCGTCACCAACCTGACCGACTACGGCTGCTTCGCTGAGCTGGAAGAAGGCGTTGAAGGTCTGGTGCACGTTTCCGAAATGGACTGGACCAACAAGAACATCCACCCGTCGAAAGTCGTTCAGGTTGGCGACGAAGTGGAAGTCATGGTTCTGGACATCGACGAAGAGCGTCGTCGTATCTCCCTGGGTATCAAGCAGTGCAAATCGAACCCATGGGAAGACTTCTCCGGCCAGTTCAACAAGGGTGACAAGATCACCGGTACCATCAAGTCGATCACCGACTTCGGTATCTTCATCGGCCTGGACGGCGGCATCGACGGTCTGGTTCACCTGTCCGACATCTCCTGGAACGAAGCCGGCGAAGAAGCCGTGCGTCGCTTCAAGAAGGGCGACGAGCTGGAAACCGTCATCCTGTCGGTTGACCCAGAGCGCGAGCGCATCTCCCTGGGCATCAAGCAGCTGGAAGACGATCCGTTCTCCAACTTCGTTGCTGTCAACGACAAGGGCGCTATCGTCAAGGGTATCGTCAAGGAAGTTGACGCCAAGGGCGCTATCGTGACCCTGGCCGACGACATCGAAGCTACTCTGAAAGCTTCCGAAATCAGCCGTGACCGCGTTGAAGACGCCCGTAACGTGCTGAAGGAAGGCGAAGAGATCGAAGCCAAGATCATCAGCGTCGACCGCAAGTCCCGCGTTATCAGCCTGTCCATCAAATCGAAGGACGACGCTGAAGAGCGCGAAGCCATCCAGAGCCTGAAAAACGCTCCGGAAGCGGCTGCCGACACCACCATGGCTGCGCTGCTGCGCGAAGCAATGGCCAAGCAGAACTGAGTTCTGTTTGATCGGTAAAAAGGGCGACCCTCGGGTCGCCCTTTTTTGTACCTGCGATTTGCCTGGCTGGGCCAAAGCAGCTTGTTCCTACAGGATTTGTAGCTATTTCTGAGGTCGTGCGTGGTGTGTGGGCGGTAGGCTTTCCCGCTCGCCTGCAAAGTCGCGCCGCAGTGCGGTGTCGTTCGTGTGAGGCGGGGTTCGTCTGGGCTGTGGCCTACCTTGAATTTTTTTGTTTAGTCAAGAACCACCCTGTTCAAATCCACCGGAGCGTGCTACAAACTGATTAAGCAATGATCTAGCTGCTTGATAACG
The DNA here is from genome assembly GCF_014268935.2 of Pseudomonas peradeniyensis. GTDB lineage: Bacteria > Pseudomonadota > Gammaproteobacteria > Pseudomonadales > Pseudomonadaceae > Aquipseudomonas > Aquipseudomonas peradeniyensis. The sequence continues at coordinate 275,250 of NZ_JABWRJ020000001.1, forward strand.
AAGGGAAAAATATGACGAAGTCGGAGCTGATCGAACGTATTGTCACCCATCAGGGGCTGCTCTCGTCCAAGGACGTCGAGCTGGCCATCAAGACCATGCTTGAGCAGATGTCACAGTGCCTGGCGACCGGGGATCGTATCGAGATCCGTGGCTTTGGCAGCTTTTCCCTGCACTACCGCGCACCGCGGGTAGGGCGCAATCCCAAGACCGGCCAGTCGGTCAGCCTCGAGGGCAAGTACGTGCCGCACTTCAAGCCCGGCAAGGAGTTGCGTGATCGGGTCAATGAAGAAGAGCACGAGCACCCTTGAATGCAGGAGCAGTCTGATGCGTAACCTTAAGCGCGCCCTGGCGGCGCTGTTCGTGCTGCTGCTGGCGGCTGTGGTGTTGTTCTTCGTGTTGGAGAACCAGCAGGCGGTTTCATTGGTGATGTTCGGCTGGACTGCTCCGGCTTTGCCTGTCGCTGTATTGGTGTTGGTGGCGCTGGTTGTCGGGCTGGCAATCGGGCCTCTGCTGGGGGCATATGGCCTGGCGCGTGGCAAGCGCAGGATTCGGGCCTCGATCCGACAAGCAGTCTCGACCAAAGGTTAGCGCATCTGCGGTGATGCCGCAGTACGGGTTGGTCTATTGCTCGATGTCGGTTGATCGTTGCTCAGGGCAGCTATTTGATTGGCGCTGATCTGCATGTTCCGATATGTATTCGGATGGTGTGGTGGTCGGCATTACGAAGTTGCTCGTTTCACGCCTAGTCCATTTTTCTGAATGTTGGCGATAGCCTTTGCGATTCTGTTAGTCGATAGATGTTTCAATGTTGCTTGTTCGTGGTCTGGGTGGTCGCGCGCTGTGTGCTAGTTTCCTCGCTGTTAGATGAGTAGTTGCCTAACGATATTTCGTGATTCCCGGCGTCCGTTTTTCGGGATTCGACTCTCAGGCGTTCTGTGGATTTTTGGCGGCTATCAACAAGACTTGTCGCGCCGACTCATTCTTTCATGTGTCTCTCTGCCCGCCTGTTTGCGGGGGTTGGAGGCGCTATGATGTTATTCTGATGGCTGCAGGGGGGGCGGTCTGTCCGGCGTCCGGCGGTCCCTGGAGGCCTGCCCGGGGCTATGCTATCGGGGCTCGATCCATTACTATTCGTAAGATGTCAGAAACTGTGCCCGGGCTGGAGTCCGGGCGTGAGCGGCAAAAGTTAAAGCTGCATTATCGGAGCCATGCATGTTTGATCAGACCCAAGCCAGTATCGAGAGATTCAAAAGTAAGGAAGCCATCATTGGTATCGTGGGTCTGGGGTATGTTGGCCTGCCGCTGATGTTGCGTTATAACGCCATCGGCTATCGTGTTCTGGGTATTGATATCAATACCGTAAAAGTTGATATGCTCAATGCAGGCCAGAGTGATATCGAACATATTTCGCACGACAGCGTCGCCCAGGCGCGCGCCAGCGGTTTCGAAGCAACCGCCGACTTTACCCGCGTCAGCGAATGTGATGCGTTGATCCTGTGCGTTCCTACGCCGCTCAACAAATATCGCGAACCGGACCTGAGTTTCGTGATCGACACCACCAACGCAATCAAGCCGTACCTGCGTGCCGGTCAGGTCGTTTCGCTGGAAAGCACCACCTACCCAGGTACCACCGAGGAAGAACTGCTGCCTCGGGTACAGGAGGGTGGTCTGAAGGTGGGCGAGGATATCTTCCTGGTCTATTCCCCTGAACGCGAAGATCCGGGCAACCCCAACTTCGAGACCCGCACCATTCCGAAGGTCATTGGCGGGCACACGCCGAACTGCCTGCGCGTGGGCGTTGCATTGTACGAGCAGGCGATCGATCAGGTCGTACAGGTCAGTTCCACCAAGGCAGCCGAACTCACCAAGCTGCTGGAAAACATTCACCGCGCGGTCAACATCGGCCTGGTCAACGAAATGAAAATCGTTGCCGACCGCATGGGTATCGATATCTTCGAAGTGGTCGATGCCGCCGCGACCAAGCCGTTCGGCTTTACCGCCTACTATCCGGGGCCTGGCCTGGGTGGCCACTGCATTCCAATCGATCCGTTCTACCTGACCTGGAAGGCTCGCGAATACGGTCTGCATACCCGCTTCATCGAGTTGTCGGGCGAGATCAACAAGGCCATGCCGGAGTACGTTGTCGGCAAGCTGGTGAACGGCCTCAACGAGCAAGGCAAGGCGCTCAAGGGCAGCCGTGTGCTGGTTCTGGGCATCGCCTACAAGAAGAACGTGGATGACATGCGTGAGTCGCCCTCGGTCGAGATCATGGAGCTGCTTGAGGCCAAGGGCGCCGTGGTGGCCTACAGCGATCCGCATGTGCCCACTTTCCCGGAAATGCGCGAGCACCACTTCGATCTGTCCAGCGAGCCGCTGACCGCCGCCAACGTCGCCACCTTCGATGCGGTGGTACTGGCAACCGATCATGACAAGTTCGATTACGCCCTGGTCCAGGCCAATGCCCGACTGCTGGTCGACAGCCGCGGTAAGTACCGTACACCGGCGGCGAACATCATCAAGGCCTAATCCGATTGGAGACGCCCGGCGAATTGCCGGGCGTCTCCGCTCTGCTCAACCGTCTTCTCGAGATCTGCCATGAAACGTTTTGCCTTAGTCGGTGCCGCGGGCTACATCGCGCCGCGCCACATGCGCGCCATCAAAGATACCGGTAACGAACTGGTCAGTGCCTACGACATCAATGATTCGGTCGGTATCATCGACAGCCTGTCCCCACAGAGCGAGTTCTTCACCGAGTTCGAGCGCTTCTACGATCATGCCTGGCGCCTGAAGCGCGATCCGGCACAAGCGCTGGACATCGTCTCGATCTGCTCGCCCAACCATCTGCACCACCCGCACATCACCGCCGGCCTGCGCCTGGGTTGTGATGTGATCTGCGAAAAGCCGCTGGTGCCCACTGCTGCAATGCTCGATGACCTGGCGCTGACCGAGCGCGAAACCGGCAAGCGCCTGTGGAACATCCTGCAGCTTCGCCATCACAAGGCGATCATCGACCTCAAGCAGCAGGTGCAGGGCAGCGCCCAGCCGCACAAGCATGACGTCGAACTCACCTATATCACCAGCCGCGGCAAGTGGTACATGGAGAGCTGGAAGGGCGACCCACGCAAGTCCTTCGGTGTGGCCACCAATATCGGTGTGCATTTCTACGACATGCTGCACTTCATCTTCGGCAAGCTGCAGCGCAATGTCGTCCACTTCGCCAACGAGTCCAAGGCGGCCGGCTACCTGGAGTACGAAAACGCCCGTGTGCGTTGGTTCCTGTCCATCGACGCCAACGACCTGCCTGACTCGGTCAAGGGCAAGAAGCCAACCTATCGCTCGATCACCTGCGACGGTGCCGAGATCGAGTTCTCCGAAGGCTTCACCGACCTGCATACCGTCAGCTACCAGGCCATTCTCGACGGCAAGGGCTACGGTATCGAGGACGCCCGTCATTGCGTGGAAACCGTCGAGACCATTCGCACCATGGCTCCAGTGGTTGCGAGCAATGGCGAAGGTCATCCCATCCTGGCACGGCTGTTGGGTTGAATCATGAGCTACTTCCAGCATTCAAGCGCCATCGTCGACGAGGGCGCCCAGATCGGTGACGGGTCGCGTGTCTGGCATTTCGTTCATGTCTGCGGCGGTGCGCGCATCGGTGCGGGCGTGTCGCTCGGACAGAACGTGTTCGTCGGCAACAAGGTTGTGATTGGTGACAATTGCAAGGTCCAGAACAACGTGTCGGTCTATGACAACGTGACTCTGGAAGAGGGAGTGTTCTGCGGCCCCAGCATGGTGTTCACCAATGTCTACAACCCGCGTTCGCTGGTCGAGCGCAAGGATGAGTACCGCGATACGCGGGTCAAGCGCGGCGCGACGCTGGGTGCCAACTGCACCATCGTCTGTGGTGTCACCATCGGCGAATTTGCCTTTGTCGGTGCCGGCGCTGTTATCAACAAGGACGTGCCCGCTTATGCCCTGATGGTTGGCGTGCCTGCGCGCCAGATCGGCTGGATGAGCGAATTTGGCGAACAGCTGGAGCTGCCCCTGGAGGGCACCGGCCGCGCTGTGTGCATTCACACAGGGGCGTACTATGTCCTCAATGGCCGCACGTTGAGCAAGGAGAGCATTCAGTGATCGAGTTCATCGACCTTAAGACCCAGCAGTCGCTGCTTCGCGAGAAGATCGAGGCAGGCATCTCACGCGTACTTGCGCACGGCCAGTACATCCTTGGCCCGGAAGTGGCGGAACTTGAAGATAAGCTGGCCGCTTTCGTTGGCGCGAAACACTGCATCAGTGTCGCCAACGGTACCGACGCGCTGCAGATTGCGCAGATGGCGTTGGGGATCGGCCCGGGCGATGAGGTGATCACGCCCGGCTTCACCTACATCGCGACTGCCGAAACCGTCGCACTGCTGGGGGCCAAGCCGGTGTACGTGGATGTCGATCCGCGCACCTACAACTTGGACCCGCAGTTGCTCGAGGCGGCGATAACGCCGCGCACCAAGGCCATCATTCCGGTGTCGCTGTACGGCCAGTGCGCGGACTTCGACGCGATCAACGCGATTGCCGCCCGGCACGGTATTCCAGTGATCGAGGATGCGGCGCAGAGTTTTGGCGCAACCTACAAAGGGAAGCGCTCCTGCAACCTGACCACGATTTCCTGCACCAGCTTCTTCCCGAGCAAGCCGCTGGGTTGCTACGGCGATGGCGGGGCGATCTTCACCAATGATGACGAGCTGGCGGTTGTGCTGCGGCAGATCGCCCGACATGGGCAGGATCGACGCTATCACCACATCCGGGTCGGGGTGAACAGCCGGCTGGATACGTTGCAGGCGGCGATTCTGTTGCCCAAGCTGGAGATCTTCGAGGAGGAGATCCTGAAGCGACAGAAGGTTGCGCAGCAGTATGAGCGGGAGCTGAAGGCGGCAGGTTATCTGGAGGCGCCCTATATTGCTCCAGATAATATGAGTGTTTTTGCGCAGTATACCGTCCAGGTGAATGATCGTGATGCTGTCCAGGCCAAGTTGAAGGCCTCAGGAATTCCGACGGCGGTCCATTACCCGATTCCGCTGAATCGGCAGCCAGCAGTAAAAGACGACCGTATGGTTCTACCAGTGGGAGACACGGTTGCTGAACGAGTGATGAGTCTACCGATGCACCCTTACCTGGATGAAGAGAGTGTCTGTCGTATCGTAAAAGCGCTTTCTTGAGACGACATGATTCAAAGGCAGTCAGCACTGCTGGGTGAGCCGGGGCAGGGGGTAAGGTAGGATCAATGAGTATTCAACCTGATTTGCCAATGTTTTGGATCACAGCTGTGTAGGCTGCTGTCGTGTCGGTTCGACCTGGTGGTGGGGCTGTTCTGCTGGCTTAGGGGGCACTTTCGTGATGTCGGTTTATCTTGTGCCTGACTTGAGTGTCATTTTGCGATGCTTTGGCTGGATGCCGCACCGTAGCCTTGCTGTATTCAATGCCCGACTTGGACTTTCGTGAGGCGACCCCTTTTGTGAGGTTGTCAAATGATAGTCCTTGCGGAGGGCGGCGTTCAGGGCGGTGTTCAGGGGGGGCGTATGCCTAATGCGACAGGCAGGTTAGGTTTGCTTGGATTCTGCAGGCGCTGAAGTTGTTAAGGTTTTGATTTTTTGCCAGCGTGTTCGTTCTAATTTGATAGCTGCCCCGTTTGTGCGGCAGGGGTCAGACATGATTGTGCGCGGTCAAGGTCCGGATGAGCAAGGATGATGGAGTAACGCAGTGCGCAGATTCATTCCTCAAAGCCACTATGCGCGTAATGTCATTACTCTGATGACAGGTACCAGTGTGGCGCAAGCTATCCCCATCGCCGTAAGTCCGATACTGACCAGACTTTATACGCCCGAGCAGTTTGGCGTTTTTGCGTTGTTCATGGCTGTCGCATCTATTGCCGCGGTGGTGGTTACCGGGCGATACGAGCAGGCCATACTTTTGCCTAAAGAAGATACTGATGCGATGCAGGTGGTCGCTCTTTCCTCCTTTCTCAGTGTATTTCTAAGCCTTTTTCTGCTTTTGATCGTGTGCCTTTTCAATGCACCGATATCGGCCCTTCTGGGGAGTCAGGAAGTAGGGCCGTGGCTGTACTGGGTGCCGCTTTCCACCTCGTTGATTGGGGTTTACCAGAGCCTCAATTATTGGTGTAACCGTAAGAGTCAATATAAACGTCTTGCCATAAGTCGGACGCTGCAGAGTGGTTTTTCTTCCGGAGGGCAGCTCGCAGGCGGTACGGCGGGAGTGGGGCTGGCGGGGCTTGTGGGGGGGCAAGTGGCTGGTCAATTGCTCGCCTTGTTGGCGCTGGGGCGTATGGTCTGGCGAGAGGATCGGTCTGATGTGCGCTCTGTCAGTAGGCGCGGAATGCTGGAGTGGGCGGTGAAATATATAAACTTCCCTAAGTTCTTGATTGTTGCACATGCTTTCAATACGGCTTCAAGTCAGATGCCGGTTATGTTGCTGAGTGCGTTGTTCAATGCCAGCAGTGCAGGTTTCTATACATTGACCCAGCGAGTGTTGGGGGCGCCGATCTCGCTTGTGGCGGGGGCTTTGGGGGATGTATTCAGGCAGGAGGCCAGTCGTGATTATGCCGATCTTGGAAACTGCAAGTTTGTCTATCTGCAGACGCTCAAGCGCCTGGTGGTTATTTCGTTGCTGCCATTTTTAGTGTTTTTTTTCATCGCGCCTGATTTTTTTGGGCTGGTGTTTGGCGAGGAGTGGCGGGTGGCGGGAGAGTATGCAAGAGTCCTCATGCCGATGTTCTTTCTGCGATTTGTTGCTAGTCCACTGAGTATTGTTTTTGTGGTGGCAGAGGCTCAGCGCCTCGACTTGGCCTGGCAGGTTCTGCTTTTCGTTCTGGTCGTGCTTGCGTTTTTGTCTGGATATTATTTTTCTGGTGCTGGGCTTGCCTTGGTGTTGTTCTCTGCGGCCTATTCGGTTCTATTCTTGATTAATTTGTATATTTCCTACCGTTTGGCTTGTGGTGTCAGGTACTAGCCTTAGGGTGTCTTGATTTTGAGGTGATAGATGATCTCAAGGATAAAACTATTTCTTCTTGGTCTGCCTTTCTTGATTGGGAATTTTTCGCGTTTTCTTCGCGTGGCGGCTATCCCTGAATTTAGAACGGGTGGTGTCATTGTGCGGGGGTGTCGACGCGGGGAGTTGAGTTCTGCTTTTTTGCTGTACTCGCACCTTAACGATGGAGGAGAGGTGGGGTATGTGCAGCGGATTTTGTATTATTTTCTGAGTGAGCGCTGCTTTCTGGTTGCCTTGCAAGATGATGCGCAAGGACAGAGGTCTGTGGTTGGCGTTGACCTCTACTATCTGAACCCCCGAGATCTCCGTGAGGGGACAGTACATGAAGGATTCATTGGTGTGCATCCTGCAACGGAAGGGAAGGGAGTGGCCACCACGCTGCGTAGGCAGGCGCTGCGGCATTTCCGCAACGCGAAATTTTCCGGTGTTTCGACGCGCATCTCTGTGAGTAATCCCGGCTCATTGCGCTCGGCCAGTAAGCTGGGCTTCGAGCAAGTAGAGGAGTACGTTGATGCTTGCTCTGGAGAGCAGAGGCTCTACATGGTTTGTAAGATTCAGGAGAGGTCTGATTGAGTACCAATGTTGAGCGGTACAGGTTGCTCTGTGCCCAGGAGGACTCTATCCCCTTGTTCAGTCAGTCATGGTGGCTGGATGCTGTCGCCGGCGAGAGTTGGGATGTCGTTCTGCTTGAGAATGACGGTGTGATTGTTGCCACACTTCCTTACGTGGCTCGCTCAAGACTCGGGCTCAGACTGATAGGCCAACCTATATTGACCCCAAATCTCGGTCCCTGGCTTAAATCGAGTGAGGCAAGAACAGCTCGTCGCCTGGGGCAGGAGAAAAATCTGCTGCAGTCTCTGTATCGACAGCTGCCCAGCTTTGCGCAGTACAATCAGAATTGGTATTGCGAGCGGAGCAATTGGCTGCCGCTCTATTGGCTGGGCTATGAGCAAAGTACGCGGTACACCTACCGGATTGAGCAGCTCGACGATCTGGCGGCTATCTGGAATGGTTTTGACAGTAATATTCGCACTGATATCAGGAAGGCTGAAAGCAAGTTTGGTGTCAAGGTGCAGACCGACTGTTCAATAGAAGCTTTTCTGGCTCTGAATAAAAAAGTGTTCGACCGGCAATCCATGGCAGTGCCGTATACGAATGAAACGGTGAAGGCTATTTATGCTGCGGCTTCAGCGCAAAAAGCATGCCGGGTGTTCATGGCAGAAGATGAACAGGGGCGGCAGCATGCTGCAGTCTTCATTATCTGGGATAGCAACAGTGCATATTATCTGCTAGGGGGTGGGGATCCGGATCTGCGTAACAGCGGCGCCACCAGTCTATGCATGTGGCATGCTATTCAATTTGCCGCAACGGTGACCAAGAAATTCGACTTTGAAGGCTCGATGATCGAACCGGTTGAGCGGTTTTTCCGTGGTTTCGGTGCCACTCAGGCCCCCTACTCGGTCATAACCAAAACCAACTCCCGGCTTATCAGGACTCTCCAATTTCTTCGTACGATCAGGGCCGGATAATGCGCGATCATACGTTTTGGCACTCTGCAGCGGCATTGTCATGGATGCAGGTCTTGTTGGAGGAGCGTGTCGGACAGGGCTTCGTGCTTCGAGTCGAGTCCGACGATCGATTGACGATCAGGCGGCTGGGCGAGCCAGGCGCCATCAGTCTGAAGCTCGATGGCGCTACTTTTCTTCGCGCCGACTCCGAAATGGCGTGCACTCAGTGGGATGGCGTTGCCGAGGGTTGGGCGATGGCATTACCGGGCCAATTGCCGGCCCCGGGCGTGCAGTGCCTTGAGTTACCGTTGATCAGGAGCGTTGGGGGCGATTACCACATCGGCTACGACATTCTGGGTCTGACTTTCTGGATGCTGACGCGGCAGGAGGAAGTCGGGCGTGAGGATCTTGACAGTCATGGGCGTTTTCCTGCCACCTCGTCTCATGCATTCAGACACGATTATCTAGAGCGCCCCATCGTCGATGAGTGGTTGCATATACTGCGTCTGGTCGTCGGACGGGTCTGGCCTCGGGTGGTGCTCAGGCAGCATCGCTTCAGTATCAAGTTGTCCCATGACGTCGACACGCCGAGTCTGTATGGCTTCAAATCCTGGACAATGCTAGGACGGATGATGCTGGGAGATTTGCTTAAACGGCATGATCTACGTGCTTTCGCGCAAGCTCCGTTTATCAGGGTGGGTAGCCGTAAGGTGCTTCACACTGCCGATCCTTACAATACATTTGACTGGATCATGGAGCGCTCGGAGGCGCAGGGGCTGCGCAGTGCGTTCTATTTCATCTGTGGTCGGACCGATGAATCCCGCGATGCAGAGTACGAGCCGGAGCACCCAGCCATCAGGCAGTTGATTCGCCGCATTCATGCGAGAGGACACGAGGTTGGCTTGCATCCAAGTTATGCCTCGTATCAGCATGCAGGGACGATCAAGGCTGAGGCTGATCGTCTACGCAAGATTGCGCGAGACGAAGGTGTATTCCAGGATCAATGGGGGGGGCGCATGCACTATCTTCGCTGGGAGCAACCGACCACCCTGCGTGCCTGGGCTGATGCGGGAATGGACTACGACAGTACACTGGGTTACGCGGATCGTCCGGGCTTTCGGTGTGGCACCTGCTTTGAGTATCCGGCCTTTGATCCGGTGATGGACAAGGCGATCAATTTGCGGATACGGCCACTGATCGCCATGGAAGCTACGATTATTGATCCTATTTATCTGGGGCTTGGTCTTGGGCAGGAGGCGCTGGAGCGGTTCGAGGCGCTGAAGGCAGCGTGTGCAAGGGTGCAGGGATGCTTTACGCTGTTGTGGCACAACTCAAGTCTTGTAAGCCTTGAACAACGTGAACTATATTCCAAGGTTTGCACGATGAGCGATATTTCATTAGAGGGTGAGCGACGCCCGTTGCGGCAATAGTCTGAGGCGTGCGTTGGAGAGCCCAGGTGTTAATAATAAGGTGGTAGCGGTCATGGGGTGGAGTGTGTTGAGGCATGAGCGTTGTGGTTGGAAAGTCTGCTGATGTCTATTATCCCGAGAAGTAACTTTGCCAAGAGTGTCATCACCTTGATGACCGGGACTGGCTTGGCGCAGGCCCTGCCGATTGTGCTCGCGCCAATCTTGACACGCTTGTACACACCCGCGGATTTTGGCGTGTTTGCGATGTATGCATCTATCTGTGCGGTTTTGGCGGTGCTGGTCACCGGCAAGTATGAGCTTGCTATTGTGGTGCCGAAGTATGAAGGTGAGGCGGTGAATTTGGCCGCCGTGACGATGGTGCTGAGCTTTGCTGTCAGTCTTGCGCTCATGGTTGTTGTCATGGTGTTTGGTAGTAAAATTGTTGCATTTCTAAATCATCCGGAAGTGGGGGTGTGGCTTTACTGTGTTCCGGTCGCCACGTTTGTTCTGGGTGTTTACTATGCGCTCAATTTTTTTGCAAATCGTCGAGGGGGCTATAAAGATATGGCCGTCAGTCGAGTGGTGCAAAGTGCGAGCGGTGGGGTTACACAATTGTTGGCGGGGTTTTCAAGGTTTGGTTTTCTTGGGTTGGTAATTGGGCAGCTGTTTGGTCAGTTCTTGTCGACGTTATTCTTGGCAAAGTCGCTATCTGGGGAGGCGCCCAAGTTATTGCGGCGTGTGAGTCTCAAACGCATGCGCTGCGTGGCGCGGAAGTATGTAGGCTACCCAAAGTTTATGGTGCCAGGGCAGTTGATGAATGCGGGAGCTAACGAACTGCCGTTGCTGCTGCTTACGGTGTTTTATGGTCCTGTCGTTGCGGGTTTTTACTCGCTTGCTCAGCGAGTAATGACGGCTCCGATGAGTCTGTTTGCAAATGCCATTGGTGACGTCTACAGGCAGGAGGCCGCCGAGCAGTATGCAGGGAAAGGCGAGTGTAGGGATATATTCATTGCTTCTTTCCGGCGACTGCTTGTGTTTGCATTCCTGCCGATGATACCTGTTTTCGTGTTTGGTCCTTCCATTTTTGGCTTTGTATTCGGAGAGGACTGGCGCGGGGCGGGTGAAATTGCATCAATTGTATCGGTTTTGATGTTTTTTCAAACAGTTTCTTTACCGCTTAGCAATACGGTTCTGTTGCGAGGTTGGTTGAGGCTTGACACGGTCTGGCAGTTGTCGAGGGTTTTGTTTGTTGGTGTTGCTTTCTATCTGAGCAGTGCGTTCGGTGTCGGCTTCTTGAATGCGATTCTTGCTTACGTCTGTGTATGTTCGGTGTTCTTTATGTTGCACTCTTTCATTCAGTTTCAGGCTGCGAAGGGGTCGCTTGTTGTTTGAGTCTGGGAGGGCGTGGTTATACTGAGGTGACAGCCGGTTGGTGTGTGGCTGAAGTGAGGGGTGTTCCCCGGCGCTTGCGCGGTATTTTTGCACATTGCCATTTTGGCGATGATGTTAGGGTGGGGGCGTTGCTGGCACGTTGGTTTTTGTGTGGTCGGCGCTGAGATGAAAATATATTTTCTGGCGGCTGGTTCTATGGACAGGTGCCTGTGGTAGGGGTTATGGAGACTGCTGACTACACAATAATGCTCACTCAGTTGAGTGTCATGAAACCGGTGTTTTCCGGTTTCTGGGCCTTCAATGTGGTGTGCACCTTGCTTGTTCTGACTACCTGTGCGGTCAGATTCTCGAAGAACAAGTACATTCTTGCGCGGTTGTCGTTCTGTTTCCCTTTGTTCGTTTGCGTATTTTACCAGGTCCCCCTGGTGATTTTTTCCGGGCAGTTGGACAGGGCGCTCGCTGAACCCTGGGCGTATGCATTGGTCGTCAATGGCGGTGCAGTGGCGCTTGTGTCTTGGGGGTGGTTGAGCAGTCGTTTCGACTTCAAGGCGGAAGGCTCCGAGTTCCCTGTGGCAGTGAACGGGGTTTACTCATTCACGGCGCTCGCTGGTGCTGCCTTGGTGTTTGTTTATTTGTGGAGGGTGTCGTGGGAGTGCAGTGGGCTTTACGCGCTGATGTACGATCCTTGGATGACGTTGTTGGCTCGTGAGTTTAGTGTAAAACTTATTGGTACATCCATCTCAACCTATGCCTTGGGTGCATACGTAAACACAGTAGCCCCCATGCTTGCGTTGCTTTCCATCTGGTTGCTCAAGGCTTCTGTTCCGCATCATCCACTTCGCGCGATAATCGCTGTCCTCGTAGGATTCCTGGCGATCTTGGCAGTGCTCATCAGTGGCACCAAAGGACTCCTGGTTTCTTCGATGCTGATGCTGTTGGCAGGGGCATTCTTCTGGTGCAGAACCTGGATCTCCCGCCTGCTGATGGGCGGCTTCGCGGTGGCGTTCGTAATGGCCTCGCTTGTTGCTTTCGAGGTGCTGAAGGAGCGCGAATCGGTCGTGGGGGGGCACTATGACTTCGCGGCCTGCTCCGTCAAGGCCGGTACATGCCAGAAGAGCAAGGAGCTCATAGAATCCCTGGCCCTCAGAGATTACTCGCTGGGGTTGCCGTCCAAGTATATCGGACCTATCGCCGCGCGCCTGGAGTGTCTGTGTGCAAGTGAGGGAGCCGTGGAGGAGTGCCCTTCGAGTGTGCTGTCGTCACCGGCTCAAAGTGTTGCGATCACACCCGGGCAGGCACCCAAGCAGGAGCAGGAGCAGGCGCCAGTCGTTCAGGCACAGGCGGTGGCTGCGTCGCAAAACAGGAGTTTGATTTTCCTGCAGGCAATCTTCAACCGGATGCTGGTGATTCCATTCCAGGTTTCTGTATGGAACTTCATGTATGCCGAAAGCGAAGAAGTGGACGGGTTCAAGACCTTACCGTTTGCCAGGCGCGTATTGGGAGAGTCGGTAAACATACCTGAGTTGGTCTATCAGAAATTTGGCTCTGTCTATGCACAAGGTGATAAAACCAGTACCAGTACGGCACCGACGAGCTTTTTCCTTGTCTATCCAGCTTTCCTGGGTGTGATGGGAATGGCAATCGCATTGCTGGCGATTATTGTGCTAGACCTCATTCTTGCCAGGTTGGCATCCTCCATGGGGAGCGGCCTGATTCCAATCCTGGTCGGTGTTGTGCTGATAATGTGTGTGAATTTCATGTCGTCAGACTATATCACCGTACTGATGTCTCATGGTGGGATCGCGGGTCTCCTCATGTTGTCGTTCTACACCCTACTGCTCAAGAAAAATAGCCGATGAAAACTCTTCATTTAACTCACACAGATATTGAGTCTGATTCGAGAATACTCAAGGAAATGGGTGCGCTGGCTGCTGCTGGCTATGCCGTCAGTGGGTTGGGAGTTGCACTCGATGAAGGCGCGCAAAAGACCGCTATTTCCTTTCCCGCGGATATCGTCGCGCTCAACCTGGGGGCGCGGAAGCTGACATCTGTGCCGAGGACCCTGCGGCACGTCATTACGCTGCTTGAGCTGGTTCTTAAAATGCTGCCTCGGGCAGTGCGCAAGCGTCCGGACGTCATCCACTGTCACGATATACTGGTCCTGCCGCTGGGGTGCATTGTGAAATGGCTTGTCGGCGGAACACTGGTTTATGACGCCCACGAGTTGGAGTCCAACCGAAATGGGCTGACCAAACTGCAAGGTACGTTGACATTGCGCATGGAGAAGCTGCTATGGCGCTTCGTTGATGCATTGATCGTGGTCAGCCCTTCCATCGATCGCTGGTACCAGGAAACCCTCGGCCCAAAGCCGTCTGCGGTCATCCTCAACTCGCCGCTTTTCAGCGGGGAACAAGCTCATGACGAGGATTACCTGCGCAAGAAATTCTCAATCCCTGACGAAAGCAAGATTTTCATCTATGTCGGAATTCTGGGGCATGGGCGTGGCATTGACCTGCTCACGGAAGCCTTCAAGGATCCGCAGGTGTCTTCGCATGTCGTGTTCCTTGGCTATGGCGAGTTGAGCGATGACCTCAAGCGTTTGGCTGAGCAGCACTCGAATGTGCATGTACACGATGCTGTACCGCATTCGCAGGTCGTGCCGATCGCGCAGTCAGCGGATTTCGGATTGTGCCTGGTTCAGGATGTTTCCCTCAGCGATTACTATTGCCTTCCCAACAAGCTCTTCGAATACTGCTTTGCTGGCGTGCCTGTGCTGGCCTCGGATTTTCCGGACATTCGCACTGTGCTTGAGACGTACGGATTGGGTGAATGCTGTAAACTGCAGGCCAATGAAATACGGGACGCTATCCTGAGGCTCGAGCGTTCGCAGGTGGCGTTCGAGTTTTCCGACCTGACGCCTCTGAGCTGGCAAGCCCAGGAGCAGAAGCTGGTGGCGCTTTACCAGCAAAGCCTTTCAAATCGTAATCACTGATTTTTCTGGTGGGCACGCAATCCATGCATGGCCGCCTTGGGGTCGTTGCGGCGTTTGTAAGGGGATGTCCTTACGGAAACCAGTCGCAGCACAAGGCGGTGCTCAGCGGTTAGTGCGTACTGGCTCAGATTACAACCCTGCGTGAGCGCTAGGGAAAACCATTCAATACGGGTTGCAATATGTGTGGAATTTTTGGCTACATCGGCAAGGAAAAAGTCAACAAGGAAAGTCTGATGACCCTGGCGCTGCATGCCAGGCAGCGTGGGCGTGACTCCAGCGGCCTGATCTACGCGGATGGCGCGGGCTACCAGGTGAGCAGGGCCGACTACGACATCAAGAAGTTGATCTCGCAGGTTAAGCCTTTCGATTCCGCCTTTGTCTTCGGCCATAGCCGCCTGATCACCAATGGCCTTGCCGACAACCAGCCCGTCGTGCGCGGCGGTGTTTGCGTGATCCACAACGGGATCATCGTGAACGACGCCGATGTATGGAATCACATCAAGCCCAAGCGAACCCTCGAGATCGACAGCGAGGTGATCGCCGCGATCACCGAGCAGCATCTGGAAGAAGCAGGCGACACGCTTGAAGGCCTGGCGGAAAAGGTCCTGGCGCTGTGCGTCGGTGTCATCGCCTGCGCGATCGTCGTGCCGCGCCTGGGCAAGGCCGTGCTGTTTTCCAACAACGGCAGCCTGTATGTCGGCACGGTGGAGGGCGGGCGTTGTTTCTCCTCGGAGCGCTTCCCACTTACCCAGGTTGGTTGCAGCGACATTCTCCAAGTCAGGGAGAAAGCAGTAGTCATCGATCTGCCGGTGGCTTCGGACATTCGCGTGTCCGACAACAACCAGCGCGTTCACAACCTGATTCCACCCTTCCAGTTCATCACCTCCGAAGAAAAGCAACTGCTCTACCCGCAGCCCAACCTGCGTCGCTGCACCCGTTGCATCCTTCCTGAGACCATGCCGTTCATCACCTTCGATGCCGAAGGTGTCTGCAACTACTGCCACAACTACAGTCCTCGCAATGTGCCCAAGCCGAAAGAGGAACTGTTCAATCTGGTCGAGGGCTATCGCCGTGCGGGCGTTACTGACTGCATCGTGCCGTTCTCGGGAGGACGCGACAGCTGCTACGGGTTGCACCTGATCGTCAAGGAACTGAAGATGAACCCGGTCACCTATACCTACGACTGGGGTATGGTCACCGACCTGGGGCGGCGCAACATCAGCCGGATGAGTGCCGAACTGGGTGTCGAGAACATCATCGTCGCCGACGATATCGCCAAGAAGCGCCATAACATCGCCATCAACCTCAAGGCGTGGCTCAAGGCGCCGCACCTGGGCATGATCAGCATCCTGACCGCGGGCGACAAACACTTCTTCCGTCATATCGAGACAGTCAAGCAGCAGACCGGCGTGAGTCTGAACCTGTGGGGCGTCAACCCGCTGGAAGTCACTCACTTCAAGGCCGGATTCCTCGGTGTGCCGCCCGCGTTCGAAGAAAAGCGGGTCTACATGCACGGCTGGCGCAAGCAGATGGAGTACCAGAGCCTGCGTTTCAAGGCGATGCTCAAGAGCCCGGGGTATTTCAACAGCTCGCTGTGGGACACCTTGTCGGGCGAGTACTACCGCAGCTTCACCGAGAAGAAGGACTACTACCACATCTTCGATTACTGGCGTTGGGACGAGAAGACCATCGACGACACCTTGATCAACGATTACGGCTGGGAGCTGGCGGTCGACACCAGCACTACCTGGCGGATCGGTGACGGTACCGCGGGCCTGTACAACTATATCTACTACCTTGTGGCCGGCTTCTCCGAACACGACACGTTCCGCAGCAACCAGGTACGTGAAGGCGAAATCACCCGTGAGCGTGCCCTTGAACTGGTACGTGAGGAAAACCGCCCGCGTTACCAGAACATCCGTTGGTACCTGGATGCCCTGGGCATGGACTTCACCGAAGTGATCAAGATCGTCAATTCCATTCCCCGCCTTTACAAAGATTGATGAGCTGTTTGCCTAGATGAACAAGACGATCTGGTACGTAACGAAGTACTTCTCTCCAAAGACCGCCACCAGCCCCGGAGGACGGGGCTGGTTCCTGGTGGACGAAATGAGCCGCGCTGGCCACCAGGTCGTCGTGATCAGCTCGGACTCCAACAACCTGGTGGATCTCCCGGTGCTGCAGGACCGGGTAACGGTTGAGGATACCGATGGGGTCAAGATCGTCTGGTTGAAGACGATGAAGTACTCGGTTGCCAAGTCCTTGCGCAGGATCCTGAGCTGGTTCCATTTCGAATGGAACCTGTTCTGGCTCGACAAACGTGCGTTGCCGCGTCCTGATGTGGTGATCATTTCCAGCCTGTCGTTGCTGACCATCGTCAATGGCCTGTTGATGCGGCTCAAGTACCGGTGCCGTCTGGTGTTCGAGGTTCGGGACATATGGCCGCTCACCATCGTGGAGGAGGGCGGCTTCAGCAACGGCAACCTGTTTGTCAGGGGGTTGTCGTGGCTGGAGCGGCTCGCCTACCGGAAGTCCGATGCCATCGTGGGGACCATGCCGAACCTTGCCGCTCATGTCCGGGCGGAGCTGGGTCATGAGCGGCCGGTCTACTGCGTGCCGATGGGTGTCAGCCAGGAGCATCTGAACGATGTGGCCGAGGTTCCCGCGGACTATGCCGAGCGCTATCTGGCCAGCGACAAGTTCAAGGTGGTGCATGCCGGTACCATCGGCATCACCAACGCGCTGGACGTGTTTTTCGAAACGGCGAGGGCGATGCGCGAGCACACCGACGTCGAGTTCGTGATCGTTGGCGATGGCGCGCTGCGGGAAAGCTACCAGAAGCAGTATGGTGATCTTCCCAATCTTGTGTTTGCGCCAAAGGTTCCGCGCAACATGGTCCAGTCGGTGCTGTCCGAGGGTGACCTGCTGTACTTCTCGGTGCACGACTCGAAGGTCTGGGATTACGGGCAGTCGTTGAACAAAGTCATCGACTACATGCTGGCGGCCAAACCAGTGGTGGCCTCCTATAATGGCTACCCGTCGATGATCAACGAAGCGGACTGCGGTGTGTTCGTGCCGGCGAACGATGTCGGTGCCGTGGTAAGCGCCATTGTCGAAATGAAATCGAAAAGTGCGCAGGAGCGGGCCCAGATGGGCATGCGTGGGCGCGAATGGTTGCTGCAGAACCGGAACTACTCGACCTTGGCTGATAATTATCTGTCGATATTGTTTCAGGGTGATGTCAAGTGAAACGCCTGGTTGATATCGTACTGGCCCTGCTGGGGCTGCTCGTGCTTGCGCCCGTCATCCTGTTCGTTGCGATGGCGATCCGCAGGCGTCTGGGGTCGCCGGTCATCTTTTCCCAGGTTCGTCCGGGATTGCATGGCAAACCGTTCAAGATGGTGAAGTTCCGTACCATGCGTGATGCGTTCGACGCCGATGGCAACCCGTTGCCGGACGCGCAGCGCATGACCCCCTTCGGAAACTTCCTGCGTGCCAGTAGCCTCGATGAGTTGCCGGAGCTGTGGAATGTCCTCAAGGGCGACATGAGCCTGGTTGGGCCACGACCTTTGCTGATGGAGTACCTGCCGCTCTACAGTCCTGAACAGTACCGGCGCCATGAGGTTCGGCCCGGCATCAGCGGGTGGGCTCAGGTCAATGGTCGCAATGCCTTGAGCTGGGAAGACAAGTTCGATCTGGACGTCTGGTATGTGGACAACCGTTCATTGCTGCTGGACTTCAAGATCATCTTCCTCACCCTGAAGAAGGTCGTGATCCGCGAGGGGATCAATGGCGCAGGCGAGGTGACCATGTCGAAGTTCACGGGAAAACGCTCGTGAGCAGACTGGCGATCCTCGGTGCCAGTGGCCATGGCAAGGTGGTGGCCGATACCGCGCAATGCTGTGGTTGGCAGGTGGTCGATTTCTACGATGATGCCTGGCCGGATCGGCAAAGCAACGGTTTCTGGCAAGTGGCGGGCGACAGCGCCTTGCTGCGCGAGCGCCTGCACGAATACGACGGCGTGGTGGTGGCCATCGGCAACAATCCGATCCGTTTTCGCAAGCTGCTTGAGCTGGAGTCGGCAGGTGGCCGGTTGTGCACGCTGGTACATCCTGCAGCCACCGTCAGTCGCCACGCACTGATCGGCAAGGGGACGGTGATCTTTGCCGGGGCGGTTGTGAACGCCGATGCACGGGTCGGGCTTGGCAGCATTCTCAACACCGGATGCAGTGTCGATCATGACTGCGTGCTCGGGGATGGTGTGCATATCAGCCCCGGTGCACACCTTGCCGGTGGCGTCAGGGTCGGCGATTTGAGCTGGGTTGGCATCGGTGCTAGTGTTCGTCAGCTTGTAACAATTGGTATGTCTGTAACGGTGGGGGCAGGCGCGGCAGTCACGGCCGATATTGCGGACGGACTGACCGTGGTAGGGGTTCCCGCCAGGCCCATGGCAGGCAGGAGCGTCACCTAGCGTCGTTGCATTACCTGTCACTGTCGATTCGTCTTGTGTTGATGCCATACCTGGCGCAAGCTTTCTTGACTGTATGGATGAGAAGCATTCGCGCAAGTGCTGTCGGCAGAGGTGACCGCCAAGGTTGCTCGTGGCTGCCGAGGGTTTCGAGATGTGCAATGGAATTCAACCGAGGGGCTGCGTGTGCGCAGCCCTTCTATTTCGACCAAATACTGAAGAGCCTCAATTGTGTTGAACACTTCCTTCTCGCCATGGCCTTCCTTTACCGAGGAAGAGGCGAACGCGGTACGTGACGTGATTCTGTCCAATAAGGTCAACTATTGGACGGGACAGGCGTGCCGAGAGTTCGAAAAGGAATTCGCTGCCTGGGCGGGTACCGAACATGCGGTAGCGTTGGCCAACGGAACGGTGGCGCTGGATGTGGCCCTCAAGGCGCTGGACCTGGGGGACGGTGACGAGGTGGTGGTCACCTCGCGCACTTTCCTGGCGTCGGCCTCTTCGATCGTCAATGCCGGCGCGATACCGGTCTTCGCCGACGTGGATCCTGACTCGCAGAACATTACCGCGAAGACGATCGAGGCGGTGCTGACGCCGCGTACAAGAGCGGTGATCTGTGTGCATCTGGCGGGTTGGCCTTGCGACATGGATCCGATCATGGCATTGGCTGAAAAGCATGGCCTGAAGGTCATCGAAGATTGTGCCCAGGCACATGGCGCCCATTATAAAGGGCGCCCGGTAGGGTCGATCGGACATGTGGGAGCCTGGTCCTTCTGCCAGGACAAGATCATGACCACGGGCGGCGAGGGCGGCATGGTCACGACCAATGACCGGACGCTGTGGTCGCGCATGTGGTCGTTCAAGGATCATGGCAAGAGCTGGGAGGCGGTCTACGAGCGACAACACGCTCCTGGTTTCCGCTGGTTGCATGAAAGTTTCGGGACAAACTGGCGCATGCTCGAGGTGCAGGCGGTAATCGGTCGGATCCAGTTGCGCAGGATGGTGGACTGGCAGGCCCGTCGACTGGCCAATGCCCGTCGAATCTGGAGCACGGCTGCGCAACTGTCCGGCCTGCGCGTGCCGTCGGTACCCCATGACATTATCCATGCGGCCTACAAGTGCTATGTCTTCGTCGAACCGTCGGCACTGAAGGACGGTTGGAACCGGGACCGCATCCTGGGTGAGATCACTGCCCTGGGTGTGCCGGCGTATTCCGGTTCGTGCTCGGAGGTCTACCTGGAGAAAGCCTTCGATGGTACCGGCTGGCGACCGCAGCCGGGCTTGCCCGTTGCCCGGGAACTGGGGGAGAACAGCTTGATGTTCCTGGTACATCCCACCCTGACTGACGATGAGATCGGCAAGACGTGCGATGTACTGCGTGACGTCCTGCAGCGGGCAAGTCTGTAAGCGATTCAAGGTATACGACCCGTCGGAATGAAGGCAGGCACCGCTTGCCTTCGTCCGGCGCGTTCGATACCGATGTGTGTCAAGGCAATCTGGTTGGCGCTGTCGGTCGTTGCCTGGCCAACACGGTATAACATCCGCGGGAAGCGGAAGCGGGACAAACTCTGATGATGGATAAATTGAGGGCCGCCCTCCTGGGCCTGCCTCGTCGAAAAAAACGCGCATTGCAAGTAGTGGTGGACCTGCTGCTGGTGTGGTGTGCGCTGTGGATGTCATTCATCGTCCGGCTGGGCTTCGAGGACGCCGGCAATCCCATGGTCAGCCATCCATGGCTGTTCGCAGCCGCGCCGCTGATTGCCATTCCCACGTTCATCCGCTTCGGCATGTACCGGGCCGTCATGCGTTATATCGGCAACGACGCCCTCATCGTCATCTTCAAGGCGGTGGGGTTGTCATCGTTGGCGCTGGCGCTGGTGGTCTATTGGTACAGCAACCATGCCACCCTGGTACCGCGCTCGATCATCTTCAACTACTGGTGGCTGAGCATGGTCATGCTCGGTGGATTGCGCCTGATCATGCGCCAGTACTTCCTGGGTGACTGGTTCTCGACGGTGAAGCACGTCCCGTTTGCCAGCCAGGACGATGGTTTGCCACGTGTGGCGATCTATGGTGCCGGAGCTGCGGGCAACCAGCTCGTCGCCGCCCTGCGCATGGGGCGCACCATGCGTCCGGTGGCCTTCATCGATGACGACCCGGATATCGCCGAACGGGTGATTTCCGGCCTGCATGTCTACAAGTCACGCAATATTCAACGACTGATCAACGTCACCGGTGCACAGGAAGTGCTCATGGCCATCCCATCGGCCAGCCGCGGACGACGACGCGAGATCCTGACCTATCTGGAAGGTTTCCCTCTGCATGTGCGCAGTGTGCCGGGGCTGATGGACCTCGCCAGCGGCAGGGTCAAGGTCGACGACATCCAGGAAGTCGACATCGCCGACCTTCTGGGGCGCGATGCCGTGCCTCCGCAGGAAGGTCTGCTCGAACGTTGCATCACCGGCAAGGTGGTGTTGGTGACAGGGGCAGGTGGCTCCATCGGCTCGGAACTTTGCCGGCAGATCCTCGAACTGGGGCCGACCACGCTCCTGTTGTTCGAGCACAGTGAATTCAACCTCTACAGCATACTTGCGGAGCTGGAACAGCGTTGCCAGCGAGAAGCCTTGGCCGTTCATGTGCTCCCGATACTCGGCTCGGTGCGTGACCAGAACAAGCTGCTGCATGTCATGCGCACCTGGCATGTGGAAACCGTCTATCACGCGGCGGCGTACAAGCATGTGCCAATGGTCGAACACAACATTGCCGAGGGCGTGCTCAACAATGTTATTGGAACCTTGCACGCGGCCCAGTCTGCTTTGCAGGCCGGGGTGTCCAATTTCGTCCTGATCTCGACTGACAAGGCCGTGCGTCCTACCAATGTCATGGGCAGCAGCAAACGCCTGGCCGAAATGGTCCTGCAGGCATTGAGTCGGGAGAGTTCCGCGACGCTCTGGGGGGACAGGAACGCTATCCCGCATATCAACTCCACACGTTTCACCATGGTGCGTTTCGGCAACGTACTGGGTTCCTCAGGTTCAGTGATTCCATTGTTCCGTCAACAGATCAAGTCCGGCGGGCCGCTGACTGTCACGCACCCGAAGATCACCCGATACTTCATGACCATTCCGGAGGCTGCGCAGTTGGTGATCCAGGCCGGGTCCATGGGGTTGGGCGGGGATGTCTTCGTGCTGGATATGGGGGAGCCGGTGAAGATCGTCGAGCTGGCGGAAAAGATGGTGCATCTCTCAGGGCTCAGTGTCCGCTCCGAGCGCAATCCGACAGGGGACATTGCCATCGAGTTCACAGGGTTGCGGCCAGGCGAGAAGTTGTACGAAGAACTTCTGATCGGCGACAACGTGGAGGCGACACGGCATCCGATGATCATGAGTGCGCACGAGGATTATCTTGCCTGGGAAGTCCTCAAGGAGCGCCTCGATCAACTGGTGGCCGCAGTATCGGAGGATGACTATGCACGCGTACGGCAGTTGCTGCGCGAAGTGGTGAGCGGTTACTCGCCCGACGGCGAAATCGTCGACTGGATCTACCAGCAACGGCGACTCGATCCCTGAGCATCACCACTGAACATGGAAAGCCCGACGCAATGTCGGGCATTTTTGCATTGAGAGCGGGTGAGGTTGGGTTGGCTGACAATGCGTCTGCAAGGAGATGATGCTGAAGCGGCCAATACGTTGTAACAGTTCGACTGTTGTGGCACATCGGTCGCAATTCCACCTGGCGGCGGGGCTTTGCCATGACGTTCTGGTGCCAGAAGCATCCGGTAAAGGCTTGCGTCGGCAAGGCGATTGCCGTGAGCGATATCGCGATCTAACGTGAGGGGGCAATCAAGGAACGTTGCTTCATTTCAGCCGCAAGGAGTGATACCTCATGCGTAATACCGTACTGTCATACCTGTTGCTTCCACTTTTCGCCGCTCTTCCATTTACCATCAGCGCGGCTCCCGGGGTGGACAGCCAGCCGGCTGCCGCAGTGGTGAGCTCGCTGGGCCAGGGTAATCGGGTGGACCTGAACAAGGCTGATAGCCAGACCTTGCAAAAGGCGCTCGATGGCATCGGCCAGTCCAAGGCCCAGGCAATCATTGCCTACAGAGAAGCGAACGGTCCGTTCACTTCGGTGGATGAGCTGTTGGAAATCAAGGGCATCGGCAGCGCGTTGCTTGAGCGTAACCGTGACCGGTTGACGGTCGAGTAATGCAATCGACAGCCGATCAGGCGTCTTGCCCGGTCGGCCTGTCGGTCACTTAGCGATCCTGCGCGTCCTTCGCATCCGCCTCGGCATTGCGCTCATGCACCTTCTTCAACTGCTCCTCGGTCAACGGCAACTTCTTCGCCGTATCCCGCAGCAGCATCAACCCGCCGACAATCGACCCGAGAGCCACAAGCAGTATCAACCAGGCATACCAAGGCATCGAGATTCTCCTGAACGCGTACAGGGCACCGCTTACATGGCATTCGAGCCATTGCCGCAGCCGTTGGTTCAATTATAGGAGCCGCCCCCGCCCGGGCCAAATCTCATGACCCGCGGCCCCCAAACCCCGCGCCACTTCGTTTACAATGCGCGCCGTTTACGACTTGCCAAGAGACCCTGCCCATGTCCGCCTGCCAGACGCCCCTGATCGTCGCCCTGGATTTCCCCACCCGTGACGCCGCCCTGAAGCTGGCCGACCAGCTCGACCCCGCCCTGTGCCGGGTCAAGGTGGGCAAGGAACTGTTCACCAGCAGCGCCTCGGGTATTGTCGAAACCCTGTGCAGCAAGGGCTTCGAAGTATTCCTCGACCTCAAGTTCCACGACATCCCCAACACCACCGCCATGGCGGTCAAGGCCGCGGCCGAGATGGGCGTGTGGATGGTCAACGTGCACTGCTCCGGTGGCCTGCGCATGATGTCGGCCTGCCGTGAAGAGCTGGCCAAGCGCAGCGGCCCGCAGCCGCTGCTGATCGGCGTGACCGTGCTGACCAGCATGGAGCGCGAGGACCTGGCCGGCATCGGCCTGGATGTCGATCCGCAGGAGCAGGTGCTGCGCCTGGCGGCGCTGGCGCAGAAGGCCGGCATGGACGGCCTGGTGTGCTCGGCACTGGAAGCGCCGGCACTGAAGGCGGCGCACCCGTCGCTGCAGCTGGTGACCCCGGGTATTCGCCCGGCGGGCAGCGCCCAGGATGACCAGCGCCGGATTCTGACCCCGCGTCAGGCACTGGACGCCGGTTCCGATTACCTGGTGATCGGGCGTCCGATCAGCCAGGCGGCCGATCCGGCCAAGGCACTGGCTGCCGTGGTGGCTGAAATCCGCGGTTGAATCAGGGATCGTGGGAGCGGGCTGGCCCCGCGATGGCGTCAGCCCAGGCAATCGCCATCGCGGGGCAAGCCCGCTCCCACAAAGCGCCTGGCTGCTGATCTCAGACCTTCAACACCAGCTTGCCGAAATTCTCCCCGCTGAACAGCTTGAGCAGCGTCTCGGGGAAGGTCTCCAGCCCCTCCACCACATCTTCCTTGCTCTTCACCTTGCCGCTGGCCAGCCAGCCGGCCATTTCCTGCGCGGCCTTGCCGTACTCCTTGACGTAGTCCATCACCACGAAGCCTTCCATGCGCGCACGGTTGACCAGCAGCGACAGGTAGTTGGCCGGGCCCTTGACCGCTTCCTTGTTGTTGTACTGGCTGATGGCGCCGCAGATCACCACCCGGGCCTTGAAGTTCAGGCGCGACAGCACGGCATCGAGGATCTCGCCGCCGACGTTGTCGAAGTACACATCCACGCCATTGGCGCATTCACGCTTGAGACCGGCGAGCACATCCTCGGCCTTGTAGTCGATGACCCCGTCGAAGCCCAGCTCATCCAGCAGGTACTGGCACTTCTGCGCGCCACCGGCGATGCCCACCACGCGGCAGCCCTTGAGCTTGGCGATCTGCCCGGCAATGCTGCCGACCGCCCCGGCGGCGCCGGAGATCACCACGGTTTCGCCGGCCTTGGGCTGGCCGACATCGAGCAGGGCGAAGTAGGCGGTCATGCCGGTCATGCCCAGGGCGGACAGGTAGCGGGGCAGGGGCGCCAGGCGCGGGTCGATCCGGTGCAGGCCCTGGGGTTCGCCGGTGAAGTAGTCCTGTACGCCAAGGGCACCGCTGACATGGTCGCCGGGCTTGTAGTCCGGGTGCATGGAGCTGACCACCTCGCCGACGCCGAGGGCGCGCATGACCTGGCCCAGGCCCACGGGTGGGATGTATGACTTGCCTTCGTTCATCCAGCCGCGCATGGCCGGATCCAGCGACAGGTAGAGGTTCTTCACCAGTACCTGGCCTTCGCCCGGCTCGGTGGCGGGTACCTGCTCGTAGGTGAAGTCGTCACGACGCACGGCGCCGACCGGGCGTCGGGTCAGCAGGAAACGGCGGTTGGTGTGGGGCATGGCGAGTTCTCCTGAACGAGTGTGAGGGGCTGATGATCGGCGGGTTGAATGGGCCGCGTCACGCAAGATCACCGCGAACGATAGTAGTCCAACCGTGCCCTTGATGATGCTGCCCAGCCCGGCGGTGCCCTGACTAGACTCAGCCACGACTTTCCATCCTTTTGCAGGAGCCAGTGATGAGCATGACTTTCTCCGGCCAGGTTGCCCTGGTCACCGGTGGCGCAGCGGGCATCGGCCGGGCGACGGCCCAGGCATTTGCCGCCGAGGGGCTCAAGGTGGTGGTGGCCGACCGTGACGCGACCGGCGGTGAAGCCACCGTGGCGCTGATTCGCCAGTCTGGTGGCGAGGCGCTGTTCGTCGCCTGCGACGTCACCCGCGACGACGACGTGCGCCAGCTGCACGAGCAGGTCATCACGGCCTATGGCCGGCTCGACTATGCCTTCAACAACGCCGGTATCGAGATTGAGAAGGGACGCCTGGCCGAGGGCAGCGAGGCGGAGTTCGATGCGATCATGGGGGTCAACGTCAAAGGTGTGTGGCTGTGCATGAAGTACCAGCTACCGCTGTTGCTGGCCCAGGGCGGCGGCGCCATCGTCAACACCGCCTCGGTGGCTGGCCTGTCGGCGGCGCCGAAGATGAGTATCTATGCGGCGTCCAAGCATGCGGTGATCGGCCTGACCAAGTCGGCGGCCATCGAGTATGCGAAGAAGGGCATCCGGGTCAACGCGGTGTGCCCGGCGGTGATCGACACCGACATGTTCCGCCGTGCCTACGAGGCCGATCCGCGCAAGGCCGAGTTCGCCGCGGCGATGCATCCGGTCGGGCGCATCGGCAAGGTCGAGGAGATCGCCAGCGCGGTGTTGTACCTGTGCAGCGATGGCGCGGCGTTCACGACGGGGCACAGCCTGACTGTCGATGGCGGCGCGTTGGCGATTTGACTGAGGTTATCCAAAGGACCAGTGCCACGGCTGTGCAGCCGAGCAGCAACACGCCGCCGAAGGCGATCAGCGCCAGTCGCGAGCCCAGCCGGTCACTGAGCAGCCCGGTAAAGATCACTGGCAGGCTGAACCCCAGGTAGGCGAGCAGGAAGAACCCGGCACTGGCCCGGGTCTTCTCGCTGCCGGCCAGTTCATTCACCGCCGCCAAGCCACCCAGGTAGATGAAGCCATAGCAGGCGCTGCTCGCTGCCACTGCGCCCAACAGCACACCCAGCAGATTGCCACTGTCGGCCCCCCAGGCCAGCAGCGCGTAGCTGCACGGCAGGATCAGCAGCCCCAGCAAGGTCGCCTGGGCACTGGCCAGGCGCCGGGCCAGCGGCTGGAACAGCAAGCCGCAACTGATCACGCAGAAGGTCGAAAACCCCGACCAGGCGCTCAGCCCGTGCTGGCGCAGAATCCCAGGCAGCAGGGCAATGACCAACCCGACACAGGCCCAGGCCAGCAGGATCGCCAGGCCATAGGCCAGGCTGCCGGCGGGGTAGCAGGGCAGGCGCAGCATGGCGCTGCGCTGCGCCGGGCGAGGGTCGGGCAGGCGCCAGACCAGCAGCAGAGCGACGGCGGCCAGCGCCAGTTGCAGGTGGAAGCTGCCGGGGGTGAGGGTCGCCCCGCTTAGCAGGAACAGGCTGGTCAGTGCCGCGCCCAGGCCGAAACCGAGCGACGTGCTGGCGGTGACCCAGGTGGCGGCGCGGCCACTGGCATCCGGCGCCATCAGTTCGCTCATGTAGGCGGTGGCGGTGGCCGAGGCAAGGCCTGTGCCCAGCCCCAGGAACAGGCGCGCCAGGCCCAGCATCTGCAGGCTCGGCGCCAGCAGCATGAGCAGCGTGGCGACCATCGACAGGGCCAGCGCGACCAGGATCAGCGGGCGCCGACCTACCCGATCGGCCAGCCCGCCGAGGGCCAGCAGCACCGGCAGCACGCCGAGCACATAGCCGGAGAAGGCCACGGCGGTTGCCGCCGCGCCTTGCCCGGACAGGTCGGCGTAGGTGATGTACAGCGGGGCCTGCAGGTTCACCGCCAGGGTGATCAGGCACAGGGCGAAAGCCAGCAAGGCTGGGGCATGGCGAGTGGACATCGGTACGGATCCGCAAGGCAGTGACAGTGACTGGCAGCATCGGCCTTGGCAGAGGCGCTCGCCAAGGCACACTCGCGGGGCATTTATGCTTAACTGTTTGCCTGAAAACAGCGAACACTTGCCATGCATTTTCATCTTGATCGTGACCTTCCCATCCCCCTGGTCCAGCAACTGACCGAGCACCTGCAGGCCTGGATCGAACAGCAGCGCCTGCGCCCCGGTGCGCGCCTGCCGTCGATCCGCGCGCTGGCCAAGGCGCAGTCGGTTAGCGCCTCGTGTGTGATCGAGGCCTACGACCGCCTGGCGGCCAACGGCTGGCTGGAGGCGCGACATGGCGCGGGCTTCTTCGTCGCCGAGCGCAAACCGGGCCTGCGGCCCGACCCCGGCGAGCCCTGGGGCGAGGCGATCGACGGCAGTTGGCGGCAGTTTCGCGAAGGGCATGAACAATTGCTCAAGCTTGGCTGTGGTTGGCTGCCGGTGGCCTGGCGCGCCGAAGCCGAGCTGGCCCAGGCCATCCGTCAGGTCAGCCGCGGCGCGCCCGAGGCGCTGTTCGACTACTGCCCGCCCCAGGGCCTGGCCAGCCTGCGCCTGCAACTGCACAAGGGTTTGGCGCGGCTGGACATCGCCGCCGAGCCGGAGCGGATCGTCACTACCCAGGGCGCCAGCCATGCCCTCGACCTGCTGGTGCGGACCTTGCTCAAACCGGGCGACACGGTGCTGGTGGAGCGCCCCGGCTACTACAACCTGTACAACTTGCTGCGCCTGCACGGTGTACGCATGCTCGAGGTGCCGCGCATCGCCACTGGCCCGGACCTGGTGGTGCTCGAGCAGTTGCTGGCCGAGCACCAGCCCCGTTGCCTGTTCATCAACAGCCTGTACCAGAACCCGACCGGCACCTGCCTTACGCCCAAGGTCGCCTACCGCCTGCTGGAACTGGCCCGCGAGCATGACCTGCGGATCATCGAGGACGACCTGTACGCGGACTTCCAGGACGGCCCGGCCACGCGCCTGGCGACCCTCGACAGCGAGCAGCGGGTGATCTACCTGGGCAGCTTCTCCAAGACCCTTAGCAGTTCGTTGCGGGTCGGCTACCTGGTGGCCGACCCGCCGTTGATCGCCCGCCTGGCCGAACTGAAGATGGTGGCCGGCATCGGCACCTCGCGCTTCGCCGAGCAGGTGGTCGGGCAGATGCTCGCCAATGGCGGCTACCGCAAGAGTGTGCAGCGCCTGCGGCTGCGCCTGGGGCAGCACCGGGCCAGGACGCTGGGGCAATTGGAGGCCTGCGGCTGGGAGGTGTTCTGCGAGCCGGTCGGCGGCATGTTCGTCTGGGCCCGGGTGCCCGGGCGCGACTTCGCCGAGCTGGAGCGGCTGGCGCTGGAGCATGCGGTACTGCTCACCCCGGGCAGCGCCTTCGATCCGCAGGGGCGGGCCAGTGACTGGCTGCGGATCAATGTCGCCTATGGGCAGGATTCCCGGGCCCAGGCGTTCTTCCGGCATGCGGGGCGACCTTTGGCGGTCTGAAAGCGACACGCTCATAGCTAAATGACACCATTCGCGCACGCGGCCCTTGTGACGAGGTCGGCGCCATTGTCACTCTTGCCGTTGGCAGAGGACCAAAGGCGAGGAGGGCGGTGATGACGGCGACCAAGCACGGTGTATTGGCCAACCTGGGCATGGCGCGCAAGCTGGGCCTGGGTTTTGCCCTGGTGTTGCTGCTCACCCTGGTGGTGGCCGCCATCGGTGTGTACGCCCTGGCCAATGTCGGCCAGCGCTTCGAGGGGCTGCGGCAGATGGCCCAGTTCAATACCGACCTGTTGAAGCTGCGCCAGCACGAACAGGCCTTCGCCCTGCGTTCGGACATCAAGGAGGCCGATGCCCTGCGCGTTGGCCAGCAGGGGCTGGTGGAGCGGGCCCGCGCGGTGCCGGCGCTGTCTTGGGCCGAGGCCGACCTTAACGCCTACGGGCAGGCCTTCGACCAGTTCGTCCAGGCGGTGCAGGCCAAGGAGCTGGCGCTGGACATGGCCAGTTGGTCGGTGTCGAGCGTGGCCAACAACCTCGATGTGCTGCAGGCCGGTCTGGCCGATGACGGCACCTATACCCTCAAGCAGTCCCAGGGCCAGCAAGGCAGCGAGTTCCTCGAGCAGGCCGGGCAGGTGGCGCAGGTGTCGCGGCTGATGCTGCAGGCCATGGACGAGGCCCGGGTGCGCCTGGAGCAGAGCCGCAAGGGCGGCGAGGCCGTTGCCGAGGGGCGCATCGCCCAGACAGTGGAGGCGGCCAGCCTGGTGGAGCAGCTCAAGTCGGCGGTGACCGACGCCGGCTACCAGAGCGTGCTGGGCGAAGTGGCCGGGCATATCGCCAGTTTCTCCGAGAAGCTCAACGAGTACACCGACCTGCTGGGCCAGGAGCGGGGGATCAAGGACCAGCTGCAGGCCCGGGCCGAGCAAGTCACCACGCGGGTCGACCAGGCCTACGTCGTCCAGGAGCAGGCCATGCAGGCGGAGCTGGCGCGCAACACCGTGGCCATCGCCGTGGCCACGGCCCTGGCACTGCTGGTGGGCGTACTGGCGGCCTGGTTGATCACCCGTGCCGTGGTCGCGCCGCTCAAGCGGGTGATCAGCCGTGCCCGGCGTATTGCCGCGGGTGAACTGGGTATCGAGGCCGAGCAGCCGCGTGCCGACGAGGTCGGTCAGCTGCTGCAGGCCATGCAGCAGATGGCCGAGGGACTGTCCGGTATCGTCAGTGGCCTGCAGCAGGGCATCGATCAGCTGGCCGGCAGCGCCCAGGCCTTGTCGGCGGTCACCGAGCAGACCAACCGCGAAGTCGGTAGCCAGAAGGATGAGACCGAGCAGGTGGCCACCGCCATGCAGCAGATGACCGCGACGGTTCACGATGTGGCGCGCAACGCCGAGCAGGCGGCCCAGGCGGCCCAGGATGCCGACGACAAGGTCGAGTCGGGGCAGCAGGTGGTGCGCCAGAGCATGCAGCGCATCGAGCAGCTGGCGGTGGCGGCCGAGACCGCCAGCAGCGGTATCGACAGCCTCAGCGCCGAGATCCATACCATCGGTGACGTGCTCGAGGTGATCAAGAGCGTGGCCGAACAGACCAACTTGCTGGCGCTCAACGCGGCGATCGAGGCGGCCCGCGCTGGCGAGCAGGGCCGTGGCTTCGCCGTGGTGGCCGACGAGGTGCGTGCCCTGGCCCGGCGCACCCGGCAGTCCACCGAGGAGATCGAGCGGCTGGTCGCCAGCCTGCGCGGCAATGCCCAGCAGTCGGTGACGCAGATTCGCGGCAGCACCGAGCTGGTGCGCCTGGCGGTGGCCGACACGCTGCAGACCGAGAGCGCCCTGGGCAGCATCGCTGCG
This sequence comes from Pseudomonas peradeniyensis, assembly GCF_014268935.2. Taxonomy (GTDB): domain Bacteria; phylum Pseudomonadota; class Gammaproteobacteria; order Pseudomonadales; family Pseudomonadaceae; genus Aquipseudomonas; species Aquipseudomonas peradeniyensis. The sequence continues at coordinate 305,919 of NZ_JABWRJ020000001.1, forward strand.
GCAGTGTCGTTGATCCAGCAGATGAATCAGCAGATCGCCGCGGCGGCCGAGCAACAGAGCTCGGTGGCCGAGGAGATCAGCCGTAGCGTCACGCAGATCCGTGGCAGTGCCGACCAGGCGGCGCTGGCGATGCAGGACAATGCCCGTTCAAGCGTCGAGTTGGCGCAGTTGGGCAGTGACCTGAAGGGGATGGTGGGGCACTTTCGCCTGTGATTGGCTGTGGCGGCCCTATCGCGGGGCAAGCCCGCTCCCGAGCATGCCCGCTCACAGGGTCTGGGCGTGGGAGCGGGCTTGCCCCGCGATAGCGTTGTCAGCCCCTGCGCGGACTGAGGATCAGCAAGGTCAGCACTCCCGCCACGATCCCCCAGAACGCCGAGCCGATCGAGAACAGGGTGAACCCCGACGCCGTGACCATGAAGGTGATCAGCGCCGCCTCGCGCTCGCGTGCCTCGCCCATGGCCACGCTCAGGCCGTTCATGATCGAGCCGAACAGCGCCAGGGCGGCGATCGACAGCACCAGTTCCTTGGGCAGGGCGCCGAACAGCGCCGCCAGGGTCGCGCCGAAGGTGCCGGCGATGCCGTAGAAGATCCCGCACCAGACCGCCGCTGTGTAGCGCTTGGCCGGGTCTTCATGGGCATGGGGTCCGGTGCAGATCGCTGCGCTGATCGCCGCCAGGTTGATGCCGTGGGAGCCGAACGGCGCCAGCAGCAGCGAGGCGAACCCGGTGGCCGAGATCAGCGGCGAGGCCGGCACCTGGTAGCCGTCGGCGCGCAGCACGGCGACGCCGGGCATGTTCTGCGAGGTCATGGCCACCACGAACAGCGGGATGCCGATGCTGATGGTTGCCGCCAGCGAGAAGCTCGGCGTGGTCCATACCGGGGTGGCGATCTCCAGCTGGAAGCCGCTGAAGTCCAGCAGCCCCAGGGCGCCGGACAGCGCCGTGCCGACCAGCAGCGCGGCCAGCACGCAGTAGCGCGGCGACAGGCGCTTGACCAGCAGGTAGCTGAAGAACATCCCCAGCACCAGCACCGTGCGATGCTGGGCGGCGACGAAGATCTCGCTGCCGATCTTGAACAGGATGCCGGCCAGCAGGGCCGAGGCGAGCGAGGTGGGGATGCGCCGCACCAGGCGCTCGAAACTGCCGGTCAGACCGCATATCAGCACCAGCACGGCGCAGGTGATATAGGCACCGATGGCCTCGCCGTAGGTGACGCCGCCGAGGCTGGTGATCAGCAGCGCCGCGCCGGGTGTCGACCAGGCCACGGTGACCGGGGTACGGTAGCGCAGCGACAGGCCGATGCTGCACACCGCCATGCCGATCGACAGGGCCCAGATCCACGACGAGATCTGCGCGCTGGTCAGGCCGGCGGCCTGGCCGGCCTGGAACATCAGTACCAGCGAGCTGGTATAGCCGGTGAGCATGGCGATGAAGCCGGCGACGATCGCCGACGGGGAGCTGTCCGCCAGCGGCCGCAGGCGCGCGGAGGTGGCATCGGTCATGGGGAATTCCTTGTACAGGTGTAAGCAGTTTTTTCAGGCTACCGTGCAATGGCGTGATCCTTGCCATACAGCAGGCATTGCATTTAGCCGTACAGTCGCCAACTATGGGGTATTACTGCGCAACTGCGTAAAAAGGGGAGGGGCGATGTACAAGGTGTATGGGGATTACCAGTCGGGCAACTGCTACAAGGTCAAGCTGATGCTGAGCCTGCTCGACCGTCCGTATGAGTGGCACCCGGTGGATATTCTCAAGGGTGAGACCGAAACCCCCGAGTTCCTGGCCATGAACCCCAACGGCAAGGTGCCGGTGCTCAAGCTCGAGGACGGCACCTGCCTGTGGGAGTCCAACGCGATTCTCAACTACCTGGCCGATGGCAGTGAGTTCCTGCCCAGCGAGCCACGCCTGCGCACCCAGGTGCTGCAGTGGCAGTTCTTCGAGCAGTACAGCCACGAGCCGTACATTGCCGTGGCGCGCTTCATCCAGTTCTACCTGGGCTTGCCGCAGGACCGGCTGGAGGAATACAAGGGGCTGCACAAGGGCGGCTACAAGGCGCTCAAGGTGATGAACAAGCAGCTGGAAATGACGCCTTACCTGGTCGGTGAGCAATACTCGATTGCCGATGTGGCGTTGTACGCCTATACCCATGTGGCGCATCAGGGCGGTTTCGACCTGGCGGGTTACCCGGCCGTGCAGGCCTGGCTGGCGCGGGTGGCCAGCCATCCACGGCATGTGCCGATGGTGGATTGACCGGCCTCATCGCGGGTCAAGCCCGCTCCCACGCAAGCCAGCACCCGTGGGGGCGGGTCTGCGTGGGAGCGGGCTTGCCCCGCGATGGCGATCTGTCACACCGCCGCGAAGCGTTTGTCCAGATAGGCAATGATGTCCTTGGACTCGTACATCCAGGTCACCTTGCCGTCCTCCTCGATCCGCAGGCACGGCACCTTCACCCGGCCGCCGCCTTCGAGCAGCGCCTGGCGGTGCTGGGCGTCGTTCTTGGCATCGCGCAGCGCCACCGGCACGTTAAGGCGGTGCAGGGTGCGGCGGGTCTTCACGCAGAACGGGCAGGCGTGGAACTGGTACAGCGCCAGGCCCTTGGCCTGCTGCTCGACCTGGGCCTGGGCCGCGGCATCGCGCTGCTTTTTCGCCGGGCGGCTGATCCAGTCGCCGAACACGATTAGCTGGCCGAGGCCGACCCGCAGGGCTTTGACGATCATGGGCAACTCCTGAAATGAAAAAGCCGACCCCATGGGGTCGGCTCGGGACACAGGCCGATCACTTGATCAGGCTGAGGAACTCGCTGCGGGTGGAGGCGTTGTCGCGGAACTCGCCGAGCATCACCGAGGTGAGCATGGTCGAGTTCTGCTTTTCGACACCGCGCATCATCATGCACATGTGCTTGGCCTCGATGACCACCGCCACGCCCGCGGCGCCGGTCACCTGCTGGACGGCCTCGGCGATCTGGCGGCTGAGGTTTTCCTGGATCTGCAGGCGACGGGCGTACATGTCGACGATCCGCGCCACCTTGGACAGGCCCAGCACCTTGCCCTTGGGCAGGTAGGCCACATGGGCCTTGCCGATGAACGGCAGCATGTGGTGTTCGCACATCGAGTACAGCTCGATATCCCGGACCAGCACCATTTCGCTATTGTCGGAGGTGAACAACGCGCCGTTGGTCACTTCTTCCAGGGTTTGCTCATAACCGCGGCAAAGGTACTTCATGGCCTTTGCGGCCCGCTTGGGCGTGTCGAGCAGGCCCTCGCGGGAGACGTCCTCGCCGATCTGGCTGAGGATCGCGGTGTAGTTCTGTTCCAGGGACATGGATCTACCTGTGGAAAATTTCGCAAAGACGAAGGGTACGGCGACGGCGGCGGCGCTGCAAGCGCGATGTCACTCGTCGCGGCCTTCGAGCATGGTTCGCTTGAGCATCACGTACACCGCGCCGGTGCCGCCGTGGCGGGCCTGGCACGAGGCGAAGCCGAGTACCTGCGGGTGCTGGCGCAGCCAGGTGTTGACGTGGCTCTTGATCATCGGGCGCTTGCCGTCCAGGCGCGCGGCCTTGCCGTGGGTGACGCGCACGCAGCGTACTTCGAGCCTGGTCGCCTCGGCGATGAAGTCCCACAGTGTCTCGCGGGCCTTCTCGACGCTCATGCCGTGCAGGTCGAGGCTGCCCTCGAAGGCGATCTGGCCGAGCTTGAGCTTGCGGATCTGGGTTTCCTGGACGCCGTCGCGGCGCCACATCAGTTCGTCCTCGGCGCCGACGTCGATGACGAACTGGTCGGACAGGCCGTCGATCACCAGCGGCTGGTCGCTGCGGATGGTCGCCGCCTGGCGCAGGCCGGCCAGCTGCTTGCGGTCGGCCTTGGGTTTGCCGACTTCGGCGCGGTCGTGCTTGATCGGCTTGACGCCCTGCACTTGGCTGCGGAAGAGGGAAAAGTCGTCGTCTTGCATGGTGCCTCCACGTGGGCGGCGTAGTTTACGCGACTGTGCGTCGGAGTGAAGCCCTGAGCTGCGCGCGGTTTGTGTAGGGGCGGCCTCGTGCCGCGAAAGGGTCGCATAGCGGCCCCGGCGATATCAGCTTGATGCGAAGATCTGGGGGCGCTTCGCACCCCTTTCGCGGCACAAGGCCGCTCCTACACGGGGACGTGTAAATCTGTCAGTCGTGCTTCTTCATCAGGTGCGGCGACAGGTTCAACTCGCGGCCACGGCGCAGGCGGATGCGGCTGCGTCGCCAGGCGCGCACGCCGATCCACAGCAGCAACAACCCGACCACGACGAGAATCGCCGACAGCGGGCGGTTGGCATTGAGCTCGGCCAGCGCGGCGTAATTGCCCAGCAGGCCGGCGAAACCGGCCATGGCGAGCAGTATGCCCAGGGTGGCCAGCAGCACGGAAAGGGCGGCGGCAACCCGCGCGCCCCAGTTGCTCGGCTCGCGCTGGCGCAGGCGCTTGGCATCGAAACTGCCTTTGAGCTTCATTCGAATTCCTCAGGATCTGATAGAGCTGATCCGGATTTCGACCTGCGGGTCACCTTGGGGTTCCGCCCGTCCGCCGGGCGGTCGTGGCTCAGACCAGGCTGGCGGTGGGGGCGACGCAGGCGAAGTTGTCGGCCATCACGGCCATTTCGCACTGGTGGATCTGCGCGGCAGGGATCACGGTGTCCTTCAGGGCCAGGTCACGGGTTGCCGAGGCGTCCTCCACCAGGGTGCAGCGATAACCATAGTCCTTGGCGCGGCGCACGGTGGTGCTGACGCTGGAGTGGCTCATGAAACCGCAGACGATCAGGTCCAGCGGGCCGAAGGCCTGCAGCGTCTCGTGCAGCTTGGTGTTCTTGAAGGCGTTGGGCATGCGCTTGTCGATGATGGTTTCACCGGCCAGTGGCTCCAGGCCCGGGATGAACTCGCCCGCCGGGCCCTGGGGGTCGAAGCGACCGCCGACGGTGCCGAGGTGGCGCACGTGGATGATCGGACGGCCGGCCTTGCGGGCGGCATCGAGCAACCTGGCAATGTTCGCCACGGCCTCGTCCATGCCCGACAGCGCCAGCGGACCGCTCAGGTACTCCTTCTGCGCGTCGATGACGATCAGGCTGGCTTGGCCCAGCTTGGCCGGCGGGTAGTCGCGGCCAGTGAGGCGGAACATCGTGGTTGGAACGGACATCAAGGGCTCCTTGGGTAGGGCTTTTGTATACCTATTCTCCCTTGCCTTGACGTCAATGTGAATGGTTGACAGTGCAGACAGCGTGGTTGCTGGCTTGTGGCTATCGGTTTGGCTATCGGAGGAAACAAATGTGCGGTGTGGGCTGTTAGACTTTTGTCCTGTCTGAAAAGGAGTACCCCGTGATCACATCCCGCCTGCGCACCCTGCGCGACCATATCCGCTGGGCGGTCAGCCGCTTCCATGAACACGAGCTGTTCTTCGGCCATGGTGCCGACAACGCCTGGGACGAAGCCCGTCTGCTGGTGCTCGGCGCGGTGCACCTGCCCTGGGAGGTGGCCGACAGCTACCTGGACTGCGCGCTGGAGGATGACGAAACGGTACGCCTGCAGCACCTGCTCAAGCGCCGCATCGAAGAGCGCGTGCCCACCGCCTACCTGCTGGGAGAGGCCTGGTTCTGCGGCATGTCGTTCATCGTCGACGAGCGGGTGCTGGTACCGCGCTCGCCCATCGGCGAGTTGATCGAGAAACGCTTCGAGCCGTGGCTGGCTGCAGAGCCTGCGCGCATCCTCGACCTGTGCACCGGCTCAGGCTGCATCGGCATCGTTGCCGCCGAGGTGTTCCAGGACGCCGAGGTGGTGCTGGCCGACCTGTCCTTCGACGCGCTGGAGGTGGCCAACCAGAACATCGAGCGCCATGGCCTCGATGAGCGGGTGTACACCGTGCAGGGCGATGGTTTCGCTGGCCTGCCGGGGCAGCGCTTCGACCTGATCCTGTCCAACCCGCCGTATGTCGATGCCGAGGATTTCGGCGACATGCCGGCTGAGTACCACCACGAGCCCGAGCTGGGCCTGGCCTGCGGCAACGACGGCCTGGATCTGGTGCGGCGCATGCTGGCCGAGGCGGCCGACCACTTGACCGACAAGGGCCTGATGATCGTCGAGGTGGGCAACAGCCAGGTGCACGTCGAGTCGCTCTATCCCGAGGTGGACTTCGCCTGGCTGGAGTTCGAGCGCGGTGGTCACGGGGTGTTCATGCTGACGGCAGAGCAGTGCCGGCAGCATCAGGAGCTGTTCAAGGCGCGGGTCTGAAGGATTCACACCGCCCCTGTAGGAGCGGCCTTGCCGAGGCGTCGGACCGGTCGGAAAGGGCTGCATAGCAGCCCCAGGATTTCAGTGTTGATGCAAAGATTGCTGGGGCCGCTTTGCGGCCCTTTCCGACCGGTCCGACGCCTCGGCAAGGTCGCTCCTACACGGATCGCGTAGGGCAGGTCAGCGAGTGGCGATCCAGATCAGCAACCCGGCCTGGAACACCGCGAACGCCACCAGGCAGGTGATGGTGAAGCGCAGGCCGCTGTCCTCGCGGCGGTACTTGGCTACCCGCTCGTCACGCTCGCGCAGCTGGGCTTCCTTCTCCATCAGGTTCTGCTCGGCCTGCTGCAGCATGCCGGCGGCCTCGAGGTTGTCCACCCGCTGCACCTTCTCGGTGTTCCAGCCGCCCTTGAGCTGGCCCACCGGCGTTTCCACCACGCGGCCCTTGAGCAACTGGCCGTCGGTGTACTCCACCGCCAGGCCGACGCTGCTCAGCACATGGTCGCGGCGCAGGCGGGTGTCTTCGTTCAGGGCGTCCTTGTTCGGCAGGCTCATGCCCTCGACCCGGTAGTGCGAGCAACGCTGCTGCAGCCACTGCACCGCCTGCGCCAGCAGGTAGCGGCCAAGGCCACGGTTCAGCGGCTCCAGCTGCAGGCCAGCCGCGTCGCCGATACGTACCGTGCGCGCTTCGTGGTCAACGCGGATATCCAGCTGGTTCTGTTCCTTGCGCACTTTCTGCCCCGGCAGGCGGATTTCCATGCGCAGCAGGCTGTGGGCCTTGTCGTGGCGCTCGGCGTAGCCGAACTGGACGAAACGCAGCGGGCGGGCGCCGCTGTTGCGGTCGGTCGGCAGCGGCGCCAGGCGCAGCAACTGGAAGTGCTCGGCGGCAAGGTCCGCCCAGGGCAGCGGGGCGCTTTCCGGGGCTTGTTCTTCGGTCGCCTCGGCGGCGGGGGCATCGGTCATCAGGGAATCCTCAGGTGCACAGCGGCCGGGTGCCGGTACCTGCAAGGACATCGCAGATGTGGGCTTGCCCGCGATCGGGGCGCGCATGCCCCCGGATCACTGCCTTCTTAGCCGCGTTATCGGCAGGCCTGGTCAATACCTGAGGGTACTTTCAGGCCTGCGGCAGCCCGTGGATGAACAGGACGATGCGCTCCCCCAGCTCACGGGCCAACGGCAGCTCGGGATTGCGGTAGCTGTCCCGCTGCAGGTCCATCTCCCGCGGGCTGATGCGCAGCATGTGGTTCATGCCGTCGATCAGCGCCAACTGGGCGTCGGGCTTGGCCGCCTTGAGGCGCTCGGCGTCGGCCACCTCGACCTGGATGTCGTTGCGGCCCTGGACGATCAGCGCGGGCACCTTGAGCCGGGCGAATGCGGCCGCCGGGTCCTGGTGCAGCAGGGTGATCAGGTACGGCTGCACGCTGGGGCGAAATACCTGGCGCAGCGGGGCGGGCACGTCGAGGCTGGTCTGCCCGGCCTGCAAGCGGTCGATCAGCGCCACGCCACCGGCCAGTTGCGCGGGGGGCAGGCGTTGGGCCAGTTGTTCACGCAGCACGTCGGCCACCGGCCGGCCGCTGCCGGCCAAGGTGATCACCGCGCTGGCGCCGGCCTGTTCGGCGGCGAGGCTGGCGATCAGCGCGCCTTCGCTGTGGCCGACCAGGATCAGCGGGCCGAAGCGCGGGTCCTGGCGCAACGCGCGCCCCCAGGCCACCACATCGGCGACATAGCGCTCGACGCTGAGGTCGCGTTCGTCGGGGGTGGCCGGCTGGCTGGCGGCCACGCCGCGCTTGTCGAAGCGCACGCTGGCGATGTGCTCGCCGGCCAGCAGCAGGGCCAGGCGCTTGAGGTTGTCGATGCGACCGGAGGCGGGATTGTTGCCATCGCGGTCGGTAGGGCCGGAGCCGGCAATGATCAACACCACCGGCGGCGGGGTGGCTTGTTGCGGCAGCAGCAGACTGCCATGCAGCACGCCTTGGCCGGTGTCCAGGTCGATGGGGCGCTGCAGCACGGTGGGGGCGGCCTGGGCGAGGCTGGCGCAGAACAGCAGGAGCAGGGCGGCGAGGCGCGACTTCATGGAGGGGGTACTACATGGGAAGTTGATGTTTCGACCTTGGGTCATCCTGAAGGTTCGCGGGCCTCGTCGCGGAGCAAGCCCGCTCATACGAACCAACGAGAACTTTTGGGAGCGGGCTTGCCCCGCGATAAGGCCTGCACGCCCCCCAAATCCCCGTTGTTTTCCGTATACTGCCGCTTTCGACCACTTCAGGCAGATTCGCGGAGCGTCCATGTCCGGCAATACCTACGGCAAGCTGTTCACTGTCACCACCGCTGGCGAGAGCCATGGCCCGGCGTTGGTCGCCATTGTCGACGGCTGCCCGCCAGGCCTGGAAATCTCCCTCGCCGACCTGCAGCACGACCTCGACCGGCGCAAGCCCGGCACCAGCCGGCACACCACCCAGCGCCAGGAACCGGACGAAGTGGAGATCCTCTCCGGGGTGTTCGAAGGGCGTACCACCGGTTGCTCGATCGGCCTCTTGATCCGCAACACCGACCAGAAGTCCAAGGACTACTCGGCGATCAAGGACCTGTTCCGCCCGGCCCACGCCGACTACACCTACCACCACAAGTACGGCATCCGCGACTACCGCGGCGGTGGCCGCAGCTCGGCGCGCGAGACCGCCATGCGCGTGGCGGCTGGCGCTATTGCCAAGAAGTACCTGGCCACCCAGGGTATTCGCGTGCGCGGCTTCATGAGCCAGCTCGGCCCGATCGAAATCCCGTTCAAGACCTGGGACTCGGTCGAGCAGAACGCCTTCTTCAGCCCCGACCCGGACAAGGTGCCGGAGCTCGAGGCCTACATGGACCAGCTGCGCCGCGACCAGGACTCGGTGGGGGCGAAGATCACCGTGGTCGCCGAAGGCGTGATGCCGGGCTTGGGCGAGCCGATCTTCGACCGCCTCGACGCGGAGCTTGCCCATGCGCTGATGAGCATCAACGCGGTCAAGGGCGTGGAAATCGGCGCAGGCTTTGCCAGCGTCGCCCAACGTGGCACCGAGCACCGTGACGAACTGACCCCCGAGGGCTTCCTCAGCAACAATGCCGGCGGCATCCTCGGCGGCATTTCCTCGGGCCAGCCGATCGTCGCCCACCTGGCGCTCAAGCCGACCTCGAGCATCACCACCCCGGGTCGTTCGATCGACGTCGACGGCAACCCGGTCGAGGTGATCACCAAGGGCCGTCACGACCCGTGTGTCGGCATCCGCGCCACGCCGATCGCCGAGGCGATGATGGCCATCGCCTTGATGGACCACCTGCTGCGCCACCGGGCGCAAAATGCCGACGTGAGGGTCAACACCCCGGTGCTGGGCCAGCTCTGACAGTCCCGGCCCTATCGCGGGGCAAGCCCGCTCCCACGAATTCCAGCGTGGGAGCGGGCTTGCCCCGCGATAGGACCGCAAGTTTCTGAACGGACTTCCCAATGCCCCCGATCCCCTACTGGCGCCTCTCCAGCTTCTACCTCTTCTACTTCGCCCTGCTCGGCTCCACCGCGCCGTTCCTGGCCCTGTACTTCGATCACCTGGGCTTCTCTCCGGCACGCATCGGCGAGCTGGTGGCCATCCCCATGCTGATGCGCTGCGTCGCTCCCAACCTGTGGGGCTGGCTGGGTGACCGCAGCGGCCAGCGCCTGCTGATCGTGCGCCTGGGCGCGCTGTCGACCCTGGCGACCTTTTCGCTGATCTTCTTCGGCAAGAGCTATGCCTGGCTGGCGATGGTCATGGCCCTGCACGCGTTCTTCTGGCACGCGGTGCTGCCGCAGTTCGAGGTGATCACCCTGGCCCACCTGCATGGCCAGACCGCGCGCTACAGCCAGGTGCGGCTGTGGGGCTCGATTGGTTTCATCCTCGCCGTGGTCGGGCTTGGGCGCCTGTTCGAATGGCTGAGCTTGGACATCTACCCGGTGGCGCTGGTGGCGATCATGGCCGGGATCGCCGCCGCCAGCCTCTGGGTGCCCAACGCGCAACCGGTGGAGCAGGCCGAACGGCGCGGGGCAGGGGGCTTCCTCGCGCAGGTACGGACGCCTGGTGTACTGGCCTTCTATGTGTGCGTGGCCCTCATGCAGCTCAGCCACGGGCCGTACTACACCTTCCTCACCCTGCACCTGGAGCACCTGGGCTACAGCCGCGGCGCCATCGGCCTGCTGTGGGCGCTCGGGGTGGTGGCCGAGGTGCTGGTGTTCATGGCCATGAGCCGGATCTTCGGCCGTTTTTCCGTGCGCAAGGTGCTGCTGGCGAGCTTCCTGCTGGCCGCCGTGCGCTGGCTGTTGCTGGGCAACCTGGCCGATGTCCCGGCGGTGCTAGTGTTTGCCCAGGTGCTGCACGCGGCTACGTTTGGTTGTTTCCACGCTGCGGCCATCGCCTTCGTCCAGGCCAGCTTCGGCGCCCGCCAGCAGGGCCAGGGCCAGGCGCTGTACGCGGCGCTCTCGGGCACCGGCGGCGCGCTGGGCGCCTTGTACTCGGGCTACAGCTGGAAACTGCTGGGCCCGCACTTCACCTTTGGTATGGCCAGCGTCGCGGCGCTCGCGGCAGCCGTTATCATTGCCTTCCGACTCAAAGACAGCAGGAACCACCCCTGATGAGCATCCTCAGCGTATTCGACCCGTCCAGCCCGGAACTGCCGCACAAGGTGCTGACCCACCACGACGACATCGCCGCGACCCTGGCCGAGCAGGGCGTGCGCTTCGGCCGCTGGCAGTCCGGCGCGCGCCTGCGCCCGGGCAGCAGCCAGGATGAGGTGGTCGCTGCGTGCCGTGGGCCGCTCGACCAACTCATGACTGCCCATGGCAGTGTGGTGTTCGGCGTGCTCAGTCGCGATGGCGTCGACCCGAGCCAGGCCGACCTGCGCGACGAGCATGTGCATGACGGCGAGGAAGTGCTTGCGCTGATCAGCGGGCGTGGACAGGTCAGCCTGCGTCTGGGAGACGCGGTGTACGCCGTGTTGTGCGAGAAGGACGATGTGCTGGTGGTGCCGGCCGGGACACGCCGCTGGCTGGATCTGGGCGACACGCCGTTCTGCCTGGCCCTGCGTCTGTTCGCTAGCGAAAAAGCTGTGCTGCCGCGTTTTACCGGTGATGCCACGGCCCGGCAATTTGCCGGGCTCGACGAGCTCTGAAGGGGTTGGGCCGCGTGATTAGCGGTAGGTCGGCAGGGCGAAGCGTTGCTGGCTCTGCAGCATCGAAATCACCGGCAGCTCGCTCGGTTGTCCGGCCAGGTCGCGGCGGATGGCGCTGATCGCCCAGGACAGTTGCTCGGCGCTGTGCAGCTGCGCATAGGTCAGCACGCGGCGGGTCACCACGCCGTCGCTGGCGCGCAGGGTCAGCAGGACACCACCGTCCGGACGCGGTTGGGTGGTGACCTGGTAGGCGGCGAAGACCGAGGCGAATTTTTCCTGGATGAGGTCCATATCAACTCCTGACTGTTGTACTGGCAGACTTGAGTTGATGATTGCAGCGACCGTGCCAGCCTTTGATTTGATAAAAATCCTTTAAATTCAATGGCTTGAATTTGATTTTATAAGGTCGTGCATTGCAATCTGCACGCCCGTGCATTTTGCACAGTGCATTTTGCACGGTCATAGCCTCGCTCTCTGCCGCCGATAGAATCTGAACCTTGGACCGCTCGCCGCTGCCTGATGGACACTTGGCCCATTGCCAGATGCCAGGAGGTTCCCGATGTCCGATCACCAGCCCGCCACCATGACCGCCGAAGAAACCGCGGCCTTCGCCGAGGAGGTCTTCGAGCGCGCCCGCCGCGGCGACGCGACCATGCTCGGTCGCCTGCTCGACGGTGGCCTGTCCGCCGACCTGCGCAACCACAAGGGCGACACCTTGCTGATGCTGGCCAGTTACCACGGCCACCACGACGCCGTGCGGGTGCTGCTGGCCCATGGCGCCGATCCGCTGATCGCCAATGACAACGGCCAGCTGCCCATGGCCGGCGCGGCCTTCAAGGGCGACCTGGCGATGATCCGCCTGCTGCTCGAGCACGGCGTGCCGGTGGATGCCGCCGCCGCGGACGGCCGCACCGCGCTGATGCTGGCGGCGATGTTCAACCGCCTGGAGATCATCGACTACCTGCTGGCTCAGGGGGCCGATCCGGCGCTGCGTGACGCGGCCGGCGCCACCGCGCTTGCAGCCGCACGCACCATGGGCGCGGTGGACGCCGCCGCACGCCTGGAGGCGAAGGCCGGCTAACCCTTCGGGGGCGTTTGCGGCTATCCTTGGCGCCTTTCACGCCAACCCGCAGGGCCCCCCATGAAAGACCAGTTGCTCGAATTCATCAGCCTCATCGGCGCCGGCTGCATGCGCGATGAGGATATCGAGCGCATCGCCGCCGAGGCCGCCCAGGCCTACGCCGACCCCGCCGCCTTCCTCGCCGCCAACCCGGACATCAACTACGACGACACTTTCCCGTTCCCGCTGGGCGAATGGGTGGTGGTCGGCAGCCTGCCCGACACCGTGCTGTTCCAGGCCGACAGCTACCAGGACCTGTTCCAGCGGATCAGCGACTCGTTCGACAAGAGCGTGCCGTTCACCCTCAAGCCCAAGCAGCTGACGCGCACCGAGGCGCTGACCGCGCTCAACCGCATCCAGGTGCAGATGGGCGCGCTGAACAAGGAAGCCGGGGGCTACGTGTTGCTGAACTTCAGCCAGCTGCTCGATGACGAGCTGCAGATGGTGATGGTGGGGCAGAACGACCTGGCCCGTGTGCTGGAGTTGGGCGAGGCGGTTGGGATCAAGGTGGAGCCGGCGCTGGAGGCGCTGAAGGTGGCGGTGCACGTCTAAGCAACGATTCCACTTTAAGAGATCGTCCAGCCCTTCGGGCTACGCTGTCGCGCAGGGAACTATCCCCTGTGGGAGCGGCCTTGTGTCGCGAAAGGGCCGCAAAGCGGCCCCAGATTCCGAGCCACCATCAAAATTGCTGGGGGCTGCTGCGCAGCCCTATCGCGACGCAAGGCCGCTCCCACAGGGATTGCGCATGGTTTGAGAATGTGTGCCTCAACCCAACGCGGTATCAAGAAACATCATCACCGCGAACCCGCCCATCAGCCCCAGCGTCGCCGCGGTCTGGTGCCCGTTGCGATGGGTCTCCGGGATCACCTCGTGGGACACCACGAAGATCATCGCCCCCGCCGCCAGGCCCATGCTGATCGGGTAGGCCAGGGCGAAACCGGTGGAAATGCCCAGGCCGATCACCGCGCCCAGCGGCTCCATCAGGCCCGAGCCAATCGCCACCATCATCGCCTTGAAGTTCGACAGCCCCGTGGCGCGCAGGGCCAGGGCCACGGCCAGGCCTTCGGGAATGTCCTGGATGGCGATGGCGCTGGTCAGCGGCAGGCCGATGTTCATGTCGCCGTTGGCGAAGCTCACGCCGATGGCCATGCCCTCGGGCAGGTTGTGCAGGGTGATGGCCAGCACGAACAGCCACACCCGGTTGACCCGCTCGGCCTGCGGCCCGCAAGGGCCGGTGCTTTCATGCTCGTGTGGGGTGAAGCGGTCCAGGCCGAGCATCAGCAGTACCCCGAGGCCCATGCCCAGGACCACGGTGAAGGCCGCCGCCGGGCCGTTGCCGGTGATTTCGCGGGCGGCGTCCAGGCCCGGCAAGATCAGCGAGAACGAACTGGCGGCGAGCATCATGCCGGCGGCAAAGCCCAGCATCACATCCTGGGTGCGGGCGTTGACGTCGCGCAGGATCACCGCCAGCACCGCGCCCAGGGCGGTGGCGCCGAAGCCCGACAGCCCGCCGAGCAGGGCCAGGTGCAGGTTGTCGGCGTGGTCGCCGTTGACCGCGTTCCACAGGCTCGCCAGCAACAGCGCGGCGACGGCCAGCAGGCTCAGGGCCAGGCCGGCGCTGAGCCAGGGCGTTTCCTGGGCCTGTTGCCGCCAGGCGTTGAACAGTGAGTCGGGGGCGGCGCTTTGGGTGTGGGCAGGGGGCATGGAAACCTCGGGGCAGTGGATGAGAGCAGTCTATCCACTGGCCGGTACGCCCGGCCAAGGATTCCCTTCTATCGAGGCCATAGCCAGCTATGCTCTTGAACACATTTACCGTGCGGGAGCGGCGCCATGGGGTCCACCTTCAACAGTCTGGTCGGCCTGATCATCCTGGCCCTGGATATCTGGGCCATCCTCAATGTGCTCAAGAGCGGCGCCGAGGTCGGCATCAAGGTGCTGTGGATCCTGCTGATCCTGCTGCTGCCGGTGCTGGGGCTGATCATCTGGGCGATCGCCGGGCCGCGGGGCAATGTGCGGATCTGAAGCCTCTCATCCCAACTGTGTAACTTTGTAAGGGCAAGCTGCTCTCGACAAAATTTTCACACTCGATTTTTGAAAATCCGCGCCGCACAATGCGGCCTTGGTCTCGCCTCGCGTTCGAGGGCCGACCACCAGGCTGTCGGCGACTTCGCCTTCCCGCAAACCGCAATCCTAGGACCTCTCCATTCATGGCTAACACGGACGCCTTGAAGCAACAGGGCGTGCGAGGCTCGTTCTCGCCGACCCTGAAATCCCACCTGGCCTACACGTTGCTCAGTGGCCTGGTGATCATGCTGATGCTCAGCCTGGTGCGCCTGGCGCTGCTGGTCTACAACAGCGACATGATCGGCGACACGCCGTACTCGACTGTCGCCGAAGGCTTCCTCAACGGCCTGCGTTTCGACCTGCGGGTGGTGGTGTACATCAGCATTCCGTTGCTGCTGGCGCTGCTCAGCCCCTGGCTGATGGCCCGCCGTGGCTTCTTCCGCTTCTGGCTGACCATCGCCTCGAGCGTGGTGATGTTCCTCGGCCTGATGGAGATGGACTTCTACCGCGAGTTCCACCAGCGCCTGAACGGCCTGGTGTTCCAGTACATCAAGGAAGACCCCAAGACCGTCATGAGCATGCTCTGGTACGGCTTCCCGGTGGTCCGCTACCTGCTGGCCTGGCTGGTCGGCACCTGGCTGCTGAGCCTGCTGTTCAAGGGCATCGATCGCCTGACCCGTGGCGAGCAAAGCCTCCAGCCCGCCAGCAGCCGCAAGCTCGCGCCGTGGTATGGCCGCCTGGCAGTGTTCATGGTCGTGCTGCTGGTGGCCGTGGTCGCCGCCCGTGGCACCCTGCGCCAGGGCCCGCCGATGCGCTGGGGCGATGCCTTCACCACCGACTCGAACTTCGTCAACCAGCTGGGCCTGAACGGCACGCTGACCCTGATCGACGCCGCCAAGAGCCGCTTTGGCGAGGACCGCGCCAACATCTGGAAGCCGGTACTCGAACAACCGCTGGCCACTCAGACCGTGCGCGAGCAGCTGCTGACCGCCAACGACACCTTGGTCGATGCCGACGAGGCACCGATCCGTCGTGATTTCCTGCCGCCGGAGAAGAACACACTGGCGGTCAAGAATGTCGTGGTCATCCTCATGGAAAGCTTCGCCGGCCACTCGGTGGGCGCCCTGGGCAGCCCGAACAACATCACCCCGTACTTCGACAAGCTGGCCAAGGAGGGTCTGCTGTTCGACCGCTTCTTCTCCAACGGCACCCATACCCACCAGGGCATGTTCGCCACCATGGCCTGCTTCCCCAACCTGCCGGGCTTCGAGTACCTGATGCAGACCCCGGAAGGCGGCCACAAGCTGTCCGGCCTGCCGGCGCTGCTCAGTGCCCGCGACTATGACGATGTCTACGTCTACAACGGCGACTTTGCCTGGGACAACCAGTCCGGGTTCTTCGGCAACCAGGGCATGACCACCTTCATCGGCCGCAACGACTTCGTCGACCCGGTGTTCTCCGACCCGACCTGGGGCGTGTCCGACCAGGACATGTTCAATCGCGGCAACGAAGAGCTGGCCAAGCACGATGGCAAGAAGCCGATCTACGCGCTGCTGCAGACCCTCTCCAACCACACGCCGTACGCCTTGCCCAAGGACCTGCCGGTGGAGAAGGTCACCGGACAAGGCCGCCTGGACGAGCACCTGACCGCCATGCGCTATTCCGACTGGGCGCTGGGCCAGTTCTTCGAGAAGGCCCGCAAGGAGCCGTACTTCAAGGACACCCTGTTCGTCATCGTCGGCGACCATGGCTTCGGCAACCACCAGCAGGTCACCGAGCTGGACCTGGGCCGCTTCAACGTGCCGCTGCTGCTGATCGCCCCGGGCATCCAGGAGAAGTTCGGTGCGGTCAACCACACCGTGGGTACCCAGGTCGACATCGTGCCGACCATCATGGGCCGCCTGGGTGGCCAGGCCCGTCACCAGTGCTGGGGCCGCGACCTGCTCAACCTGCCTGAGGGCGACCAGGGCGTGGGCATGATCAAACCGTCGGGCAGCGAGCAGATCGTCGGCCTGGTGCAGGGCGACCGCATCCTCATCGAGTCCAAGGACATGACCCCGCGGATGTACCGCTATCAGCTGGGTCGCGAGTTCAAGGCCGAACTGATCGAAAGTCCGGATCAACCGGAAATGCTCAAGAAACTCGAGGCCTATATCCAGACCGCGACCAAGAGCCTGCTGGACAACACCGCCGGTGTCGTCCACGGCACGCCGAAGTAAGGCCGCCGCCTGCCTCATGAAGCCCGCCCTGAACCGGCGGGCTTTTTTTCATGCGCTTTCATGTATGTGGCTGAACATTCATCCCTGCGCGATGGTCAAGTGAGTACGCCGTTCCATTCACCGTTGCGTCAGCGAGGGTTGATCGATGAAAGCATGGGAAGTCAGCTTTGCCGACCAGAAGGGCGAGCCGCAGACGCTGCTGCTCAATGCCGAGCAATGCCCCAGCGAGGAGGATGCCGCCCGCGCGATCCGTTCGCGGCTGTTTCCGCTCATGGACGAACTGGACCTCAACGACTTCCAGGACCGCAGCTTTTCCCCCACCGCACGTTGGCTCAAGGAACAGAGCGGCGTGACCATCACCACCATTCGCGAAGCGCCCTGAACCGGGAGTCTCTGGCGTAGCGCCAGCGCAGGCGCTACGCTCAAGTCAGGCGCCGGCCTTCTCTGCGGGCCGCCGCCGTTTTCATCGCGTCTTGCAATCCGCTCGTATTGTCAGGCATTCCTTGTGTGCCAGGCAGGTGCGTTGTGCACGGAAAGTCTATCCATTGCTTTGCAGGAGGACGTTTCATGAGCAGCCAGAACGACGACATCAGCAGCAGTGTCCTGCGCCAGATGAAAGCTGGCGGTTTCGATTTCACCCGCATCCATCCGATCGAGTTCTACGCCGTGTTCCCCAGCGAGGCTGGTGCGCGCCGGGCAGCGGGGCAGTTTCGTGGCGAATCGCTCAACGCCCAGGTGAGCGAGCGCGACGACGGCGCCTGGCACCTGGAGTTGAGCAAAGTGATGTACGCCACCCATGGCGGCATCGGCGCCTTCGAACAGGCCTTTGAACAGGTCGTCTCGCCCTACGGTGGCGAAGTCGAGGGTTGGGGCGTCAAGCAGGAAAGGCCGATCGCCTAGGCCCGCGAGGCCATTAGTCTGCTTTGCGCCCCGCCATATGCTTCAGGTACGCCAGCACGGCATCGAGCGCCGGCTCGTCCAGCACCTGGGTGGAAAACCCGGGCATCTTCGCCTGCGGCCAGTGCCGCAGGCTCTGCGGGTCGCGAATGTACTGGCGCAGGAAGGCCGGCTGGAAATACTCGGTGGGGTTGTGCGGCAGGTTCAGGTCCGGGCCCAGGTGCGCGTCGCCGGCGCCATTGAGGCGATGACAGGCCAGGCAGTTCTGCTGGAACAGGGCAAAACCCTGGCGCACCGGATCGTTCTCGGCCACGGCCGTGTCGGGCAGCAGGGCGGGGAAGCGTGTCTCAACTGGGGGCAGGCGGCGGATGCTGGCGATCTGATACGGCCATTGTTCCGGGCGGATACCACTGGCCTGCGGTTGCGTCCATACCAGGTAGAACGGCCCGGCGCCTGGCTTGCCTTTGCTCAGCGCGGGCCAAGGGTGGCTGGGGTCTTCGATGGCCAGCCAGGCCTGCGCGGGGCCCGCCTGCAACAGCGGCCCGGCGGGCATCTCGGCGGCGAAGCCATCGAGCGCCACGGCCTGCAGGTGATCGCTCGGGCTCACGCCCTGCAGCAGCACCGCCAGGGGCACGGCGCGGTAATGCAAGGTGCGCTTGTAGGCCACGTCCTGTTCGATGGTGATGTTTCGCGCCTGTGGATGGGCAAGTAGCTGTTCACTGCTCCAGTGCCGGCTGTCGCCACCCAGTTCGAGGTTCAGCTGCGCCGCCGACAATGTCGGGGCGAGCAGCAGGCAGAGCAGGGCAAGACACAGGCGCATGGGCAATCTCCAACCATCAAGGTCGGCAGAGTACCCGTGCGTGATCGGAGAAGGCCACCGCCGCGTTCAGCCGAACAGCCGGGTGAGGTTCGGCAGGATCAGCAGCAGCGTCGTGGCGAAGAGTATGAGGCCGGCTTGGCGTACCTTGGATTGTCTGAACATGGCGGACCGCCTTCTTGTTGTTATTCCTGAATAACCCTTGGCTTCCTTGTCTAGCGTCGGGTCGATCGCAGCGGCGTGATGGCACGCCGTTTCTGCTTGCCGCGTGTATCTGGATATACAACCAACAGTAGGGCCCGCGTCATCCCTGTTTCAGAACCCTTTGTTCTAAGATTTATCATGTCGATTCCTCATGGCTTTAAGGCCACTGGCCACCCCGCTGGCACGCTCAGGCTAGACGAGTGCGCGGCAGGGGTTACCAAGGGTTACAGGGCCTACCGTTCGTCCGGACATCCTACTTGCTTGTACGGCCCTTTCGCGTCAGTCTCTACAGCAAATCCCACCCACATGTCGTTCAGGACTACCCCTATGTCGTTACGCATCTGCATCCTTGAAACCGATGTCCTGCGACCGGAGTTGATCGCGCAGTACCAGGGCTACGGAAGGATGTTCGAGCAGCTGTTCTCGCGTCAGCCGATCGCGGCCGAATTCGATGTGTACAACGTGATGAACGGCGACTACCCCCCGGACGGCGAACGCTTCGATGCGTACCTGGTGACCGGCAGCAAGGCCGACTCGTTCGGCGACGATCCGTGGATCCAGACGCTCAAGGCCTACCTGCTCAAGCTCTACGAACGTGGCGAGAAGCTGTTGGGCGTGTGTTTCGGTCACCAACTGCTGGCGCTGACCCTCGGCGGCAAGGCCGAGCGCGCCGACAAGGGCTGGGGCGTGGGGGTTCACCGCTACAGCCTGGCGGCCCATGCGCCGTGGATGGACCCGCAGGTGTCCGAGCTGACCCTGCTGATCAGTCACCAGGACCAGGTCACCGAGCTGCCCGAAGGGGCCACGGTGATCGCCTCCAGTGACTTCTGCCCGAACGCCGCCTACCACATCCGTGACCAGGTACTGTGCTTCCAGGGGCACCCGGAGTTCGTCCATGACTACTCCCGGGCATTGCTCGACGCGCGACAGGCGTCGCTGGGTAATGAAGTCTATGAGAAGGCGGTGGCCAGCCTGGCCACTGAGCACCAGGGGGATCTGGTGGGGGAATGGATGCTGCGTTTCGTCCAGCAGCCCGGCAGCCGCGCGATCTGAGATCCGCATCGACCTCAATCGCGGGCTCGCCCGCGATTGGCGTTACAGCCAGCCCGAACGCTTGAAGCTGTAGTACAGCCCCGAACAGCCCAGGGCGATCACTCCCAGCACGCCGAAGTAACCGTAGCGCCAGGCCAGCTCCGGCATGTTCTCGAAGTTCATCCCGTAGATCCCGGCGACCGCCGTGGGAAACGCCAGGATCGCCGCCCAGGCCGCGAACTTGCGCTGGGTGATGCTTTGCCGTGACGACTCCAGCAGCATGCCGATCTCGATGGTCTGGCTGGCGATGTCGCGGATCCCGGCCAGGTCCTCCATCTGCCGCGTGACATGGATCTGCACGTCGCGAAAGTACGGGCGCATGTTCTTGTCGATGAACGGGAAGCTCAGGCGCTGCAGTTCCTCGCTGATCTCCACCATCGGCGCCACGTAGCGGCGCAGGCGCAGGATGTCGCGGCGCAGGCTGTGCAGGCGCTGGATGTCTTCTTCCTTGAGCGAATTGCTCAGCACACTCTGCTCCAGCTCCTCGATCTCGCCGTGGATGGCCTCGCTCACCGGCTGGTAGTTCTCGGTGACGAAATCCAGCAGGGCATAGAGCACGAAGTCCTCGCCGTGCTCGAGCAGCAGCGGGCGCGCCTCGCAGCGCTGGCGCACCAGGGCGTAGGACTTCGAGTGACCGTTGCGGCAGGTGATGATGTAGCCGTTGCCGGCGAAGATATGGGTCTCGATGAACTCGAGCTTTCCCTCGTGGCGTACCGGCGAGTAGGTGACGATGAACAGCGCGTCGCCGAAGGTCTCGAGCTTGGGCCGGCTGTGTTTCTCCAGGGCATCCTCGATGGCCAGCTCGTGCAGGCCGAACTGGCGCTGCAGGTTGGCCAGTTCCTCGGCGTTGGGCTCTTCCAGGCCGATCCAGACGAAGTGTCCGGGCTTGCGCGCCCATTCGGCGCCCTCGTCGAGGCTGATATTGGTGACCTTCCTGCCGGCGCTGTACACCGCCGATGCGACGACTCGACCCATGGTTGTCCGCTTATCCGATTGAACACGCTACACAGCTTGGGCTGTGAAGCGGCACGGGGCAAGTCCGGGCGCCGATCAGGGCGCGGTGACTTCGCTTTCCATATGGTCGATGCAATGCTGCATCTGGCTGCGGCATTGCTCGATCAGCGCGGGCAGGTCCTGCTGGGTCAGGCCCGCGGTGGCGATGGGGGCCAGCGAGCGAATGATCACGGTGCGCTGGCGCCAGCTGTTCAGGCCCAGGCGCTGGGTGTAGCGGCTGACGCACACCGGCACGATCGGCACGCCGGCCTCGATGGCCATGTGGAAGGCGCCCTTCTTGAACGCCAGCAACTGCTCGCCGGGGTTGCGCGTGCCTTCGGGGAAGATCCAGATCGAGGTGTCGTCGCGCAGGGTCCGGGTGGTGGTCTGCATGGCCTTGCGCGCCTGGTAGGCGTTCTTGCGGTCGATCAGCACATTGCCGCCCAGCCAGAACAGCTGGCCGAACAGCGGGATCCAGCCCAGGCTCTTCTTGCCGATGGCCACGGTGCGGCGCGGCACGACCTGGCCGATGATGAACAGGTCATAGTTGGACTGGTGGTTGGCGATGATCACGCAGCCGGGGGGCTGGTCCCACAGCGGGCCGACCTCGGCCTTGACCTTGATGCGCATGAGCCAGGCGGCCGGCACGCTGTACAGACGGGCGAACAGGCGGCTGTTGTCGGGGTTGAACGGGCGCAGCAGGCCGATCACCAGACCGACGACACCCACGAGCAGGAAGTGCAGCGCCAACAGGAGCATGCGAAGCATATAAAGCATGGTACGACTCACACCGGACAGTCGCGGCGCAGTGTACGGGTGTGCACTGTCAGGGGCAAACGTTGGTGTCGCGTACGGAGCCTGGATATCACGTGGGAGCGGGCTTGCCCCGCGATGCGATCGCCCGGGCGGACGCCATCGCGGGGCAAGCCCGCTCCCAAAATGCCTGTAGAGAAAAGCCAGTGGACGGGATCAGCCCAGGTGGTTCTGATCCGCCAGGATCGCTTCGTCCAGCGCCTCCAGCAGCGCCTTGCGTACCTTCAGCTTGGTGTTCTTGTGCGCCAGCATGTTCAGCTTCTTGAATTCACGGGCCGCGGCCAGGGCGGTTTCCTGCAGCTGCTCGGCGGGCACCACCTTGTCGAGGAAGCCGGCTTCACGGGCGCCCTGAGGGTCGAACACCTCGGCGTTGTTCACCGAGCGCTGGAACGCCGCGCGGCCCAGGCGGTCGCGGGCCAGCTCGATACCGGCATGGTGCATGGTCATGCCGATCTGCACTTCGTTCAGGCAGATCTTGTAGGGGCCTTCGACCCCGATGCGGTAATCACCCGACAGCAGCAGGAAGGCGCCCTTTGCCACGGCATTGCCGGGGCAGGCGACGATCACCGGGAAGGGGTGCGACAGCAGGCGACGGGCCAGGGTGGAACCGGCGGTGACCAGGCCGACGGCCTCCTTGGGGCCGGCGGTCATCACCTTGAGGTCGTAGCCGCCGGAGAGAATGCCCGGTTGGCCGGTGATGATCACCACCGCGCGCTCCTCGACGGCACGGTCGAGCGCGGCATTGAAGGCTTTGATGACATCCGGGGAGATGGCGTTGACCTTGCCGTTGTTCAGGGTCAGGGTGGCGATGCCGTCTTCGGCGTGGTAGGTAATCAGCTCGCTCATGGCAGAGTCCTTTGGATGGCGTGGCGATGACGTTACCCAGCGGCACCGGCCAGGTAAAGCGCCAAGACTGACTGGTCAGTCAGCGTCGCGTCCTTGCGCCCTGTGCCACCGGGGTGGGGGCACGAGGGGCGGGAAAAGCGCTGGGCACAATGGCAGCATTGCCCTGATTGCCCCGGTTTTTCGGTCGATTGGCTTAAGCGCATGAAAATTCTGAAAAAAATGCTTGCCAAAGGAAAAGGCTTCTACTAAATTAGCGCGCCTCGACAGGCTGAATAGCTTGAAGAGAAAACGGTGAAGTGTCCGAGTGGTCGAAGGAGCACGCCTGGAAAGTGTGTATACGAGAAATCGTATCAAGGGTTCAAATCCCTTCTTCACCGCCACATTCTACGAGAAGCCCCCGAATCGAAAGGTTCGGGGGCTTTTTGTTTGCGTGTGATTTATATCGAAGCAACAGCGGGTGGCGCGCGCTGTTGGCGGCGCCACCCTTGCGCTGCTAGCGCAGCGCGTTGGCGGAGGGGGTCGCCGTGGAGGGGCGTGGCAATGCCTGTCGCTCCAGTGCCTCGCGGATTCTTTCCTTGGCGGCTTCCCCATAAAGCCTTGAGCCGATCTCGTTCAGATGATCGCTGTCCGAGTAAAGCGGTGTCGCTCCGTGGAAGGGTGCATCGCGCCAGAGTTCGAGGTCGGTGAAATCCAGTACCCCGACGTTCGAATACTGCCTGGTCATCTCGCTGATCCTGGTATTGGCCAGTCGCCACTTGTCGTCGACCTCCACCGCAGGGGCGAGACCGAGCGCCTTGAGTCGCATGGCGCGCTGCAGGTCGGCGGTGAGGTTGGGAATCTGCATGAGCACGAACACGTGCTGATGGCGGCGTGAGGCATCCTTGAGCAGCTTGTCGATCGCATCGACGGAGACTGGGTCGTTGGCGTGCAGATCCCATCGGCCGGCAAGCATCACCGTGCTGGCCGTGGCCAGCTCCTTTTCCACCTGCTGTGTCTGTGCCTTGCACGCGGCGCGCGCGTTTTCCGGGACAGACTGAAGGTTGAAACCATGGATCGGCAGGCAACTGCTCGCGCTGATGACTTTCAGGCGTGCATTGAGGTGGCGTCCGACCACATCGGCAAACAGATTGAGCTGCGCGGCATGGCTGTCACCGATTACCAGGATCTCCTGGTTGCCATCCCGGGCGCCCCGTATGCAGTCGCCTGTTACCTGGCCATGGCAGATGAGCGCCGGATCGGCGTAGCGGGTGACCTCGACGGGTGGGCGTGGGTATACCACCTTGTTGACCTTGCGCGTCGACCAGATCGTTGCCACTGCAACGATCACGATCAAGGCGGTCAGGCCCAGTGATGGCGACAGGTTGCGTTTGAAGCGGATGGTGTTTTCGATGAAGCGGTAGGAGAGCCAGCTGGTCACCAGGGTCAGCAAGGCCGCGCTTGCCAGGGCTGTCGGGGGAAGCTCGTAGCTGCCATGGATGTAACGCAGCGCCGCCAGTATCGGCCAGTGCCAGAGATACAGCGAATAGGACAGGTTGCCGACGGCAACGGCCAGCGGGTGGCACAACGGGTTGCCGCGCTGGTTGATGGCGCCCCAGATCACCAGGGCTGCGCCGAAGCATGCTGGCAGCATCGGCAGCCCGGGCTTGAAGGTGTCTTCCTGTATCAGGACAAGGCTGGCCAGCATCAGGACAGCCCCCGCTGCGCAGGCCAGGCGCTGCCACATTGCCTGGGTTGGCGGGCGGATCAGGGCGGTCACGCTGCCGATCAGAAATTCCGGTACTCGGGCGAGCAGCGAGTAATAGAGCCCGGTGGAGTCCTGCTGCCCGCCCCGAAACGTCGCATAGGCGGTGAGCAGGACGAACAGCGCGACCAGGACCGGCCGTCGCCATTTGTCGGGCAACAGCAGGAACAGCACCGGCATCAGCAGGTAGTACTGCATTTCGATCGCCAGCGACCAGGTGTGCAACAGCGGCAGTTCGAAGGCCTTGGGGCCGAAGTAGTCGTAGTAGCTGGCGAAATAGTGGTTGCTGTTGAAGACCAGTGCCGCTTTGGCGCTGTCGAAGAAGGCACGGAAGTCGCCCTTGGTCAGCAGTACGGCGAAGCCCAGTGAGCTGATGACGATCAGGGCCAGGTAGGCCGGTATGATTCTCCGGGCACGTGACAGGTAGAACTGCCGGTAACTGAAGCGGCCGCAGGCATGCTGGTCGCGCAACAGCCGGGTAATGATGAAGCCGGAAATGACGAAGAAGATGTCGACGCCGAGGAAGCCCCCTGGCAGCCAGCTGCTGTTCATGTGGAACAGGATGACGGCGAGCACTGCAAGTGCACGCAAGCCTTGGATGTCGTTTCTTATTACGGGGACGGTCGTCTGCATGGGCCGGTATTCTATTGCCAGGGGCGGGCGGCTGGCGATTATACGGGGCGTGACGAAGCGGGGGTTAGCGGGTTTTGCCCGGTGAGACAGGCCTGATTGAATGCAGGCCCGACGCGTTGCGGGTCGGGCCATGCGAATGGGCGTTAACTGACAGCCCTGGATCGACGTTCTGCAAAGGCGTGGAAATCCCGGTCCTGAGCCCAGAGTTTATCCACCTCGTCGCGTTTCTCCGGCGTCGGCATTTGGTTCAGCACCTCAAGTGCCTTGTCCCAAAACACATAGCGGGTCGCGTTCAGGTAGACGCAGGTGCTTGGCTTGCGACCGAGCAAGTAGTACCGGCCAACCTTGCGCAGCTCGCTGCTCAGGCCCATGAGCCTGAACCTGTTGCCGACCCTGTGCGTCAGGTTGGGGGGCGGTATGTGGCTGGGCACTCCCCGCGAAACCTCGACCAGTGCGCGGCTGAACTGCTCATCGAAACGCTGGAAGAACAGCCCTACCATGGCGTGGTAATAGGACTTCTGTGAATAGTAGTGATGCACGCAGTCGCGGGCCTCGACCACCTGCTTGTCGCCCAGCATGAAGGAAACGGCGATCTGCTCCATGGTGTGCAGCTGTGTATGCAAGTGTGCCCATTGATCGATCAGGGCGATCGCCTCGTCCAGCAGTCCGGTGTGACGGCGAGTCATTCCGCAGATACCGCTGTTGTAGAGACGCAGCGAAGGGCTGGGGGAACGTTTGCTCGCCGCCAGTTCTGCGACCAGCCCGGTGTAGTCGTCGCGTTGCGACGCGTGCTGCCAGCAGAACTCGAATTGGTCCATGAGGAAATGCTCATCGCTGACGCGCTCGAAGAGCATTGCCGGATCTTTCACGAAGATGGTATCGGTATCGACGAAGATGGTCTTTTCAGCGAGCTCCATGCCCCGGCGAATCGCCATGGCCTTGCGTCGGTGAACGTAACCGGCCGGTCCCATCCAGTCGGCCAATGTCGCCTCGTCCAGAAACTCCGTATGAACCGGCCAGCCTGCGAAGGCCTCGGGATGGTCGGTGAACACGGTAATGTTGAAGCTCTCGCGGTCGGCTTGGTGACGCAGGGCGGAGAGGATGCTGAACTTTGCCTCGTGCAGATAAGCGGTTTTCTTTCCGTACAGGAGGTACAACAGATGATTCGACTGCATAAAAACTGAATTCCAATATCCCTATCCGGCTCCGCGCCTATTGGGTGGCATAATGCCATATGCGTGTGAAAGCCTCCAAACGGCTTTCAGCGGGTGTGGCGACGATTATGTTGCAGGGGACTGCAACGATAAGGTGAGAAGGCCCCCGCGTCGTTCGACCGCGAACTGGGGGCCGTGTTTGCCGGATATCCGGCGCGGCGCTCAAAAACTGACACTGGCCGACAGGCGGGCGGTTCGCGGTGCTCCCTGGAACAGGTAGTTGTCGCCCAGGTAGTCGCCCACGTCGCGCCAGTAGCGCTTGTCGAAGAGGTTGTCCACGGTCAGGCGCAGCACGGTGTCGTAGCCACCGATGGTCGTGCGGTAGCGGCTGCCGACGTCGAACACGGTATAGCCGCCGACTTCGACATCACCGGTGTGGTTGGCGTACTTGCTGGCGCTGTAGCGGGCGCCGCCGAGCAGGGCCAGGCCGGGTACGGGCAGGGCGTAGTCGGCCTGCAGCGCCGCGCGCAGGCGCGGGACGTTGATCGCCTGGTGGCCTTCGTAGGCGTCAGTGTCGCTGTTCTGCACGCGTGCGCGGATCGCCGCGGCGCTGGCCTGGATCTGCAGGTTGGAGGTCACCCAGCCGCTGGCGCCGAGTTCGAGACCGGTATTTTTCTGCTGGCCCGACTGCACGTAGGTCGGCGCCGGGGTGTCGTCGGGCCGGGCATATTGGTAGGCCTGGCGGATCTGGAACAGCGCCGCGCTGAAGCTCATGCCCTGCCAGTCGCGCTTGATGCCGACCTCGAGCTGGCGCGACAGGGTGGGGGCGAGGATTTCGAATTTGTTGCTGGCGAACCACGGTGCCGTGCCGCCTGCTGAAAGACCCTTCGAGTAGCTGGCGTACAGCGTGGTGTCCGATTGAGGTTTATAGATCAACGCGGCGTTGGGCAGCAGTTGGTACTGGCGAGTATGGCGGTCGGGTTCACCGGTTTCCTTCCAGGTTTTTTCATCCAGGCGTACTTCCCGGGCACCGATTACAGTCTGCCAGTTCTCGTTGAACGTGATGCGGTCACTGAAGAACAGGCCGTACTGGCGGCTGTCGAGACGGCGCTCACTGTCGCGAAGCGGGTTATCCGAGGGAGGAAAGGCGGGGGCACCGGTGTGGATATTGCCGGTGCCGCGCCAATCATTGTAGCCCGGCCGCTGATCCAGTGTACGACGCTGAGCGCTGGTGCCCACAGTCAGCTCATGGCCCACGCCCAAGGCGTCGAAGCGTCCATCAAGCGTGGCCTGTGCCTCGTCGATCCGCCGGGTGTCGTCGGGACTGCGGAAATCGTAGATGTCGTAGTCGCCGTTGCTGCCGAAGAAGGCGCCCTCGCTCGAGCCCCAGGCAAACGCACTGTAGTCGTCGATCACCACCTTGCTGCGCGAAGCGCTCAAGGTGCCGTTCCAGTTGTCGTTGAACTGGTACTTGAAGCGCCCACCCAGGTTCAGCGAGTCGTTCTGCACCGGCTTGGCCCAGGACTGCCAGGCCAGGTGATCCTTGGGATCGATGTTGTGGGGTAGCTGCTTGCCGCCGAGCAGTTGATAACCCGGTACCGAATATTGCTCTCGGTGCTGGTACTCGGCGTCCAGTTCCAGCACGGCATTCGGGTTGATCTGCCAGTCGAGCGCCAGGGAGGCGAAATCCCGCTTGCCGTCGGCGTGGTCGACATAGGAGCGGATGTCCTCGTGGGCCAGGTTGACCCGCAGGCCGAACTGGCGCTCGGCGCCGAACCAGCCGCCCAGGTCGGTGGCCAGGTAGCGTTCGCCCTGCTCGTTGCTCGAGACCGTGACCGAGCGCACGTCCTCGGCGCGCTTGGTCACGTAGTTGACCAGCCCGCCGGGCTCCGACACGCCGCTCTGCAACCCCGACAGCCCCTTGAGCAGTTCCACCTGCTGCTTGTTCTCCAGCGCCACGTTCTGCTCGCCGGCGATGGTCTGGCCGTTGATCCGGTAGCTGCTGGCGGCATTGAGCTCGAAGCCGCGCACGTTGAAGTTCTCGTAGTAGCCGATCGGCGCGTAGCTTTCGCCCACCGAGGCATCGCTTTGCAGCACCTCGCTCAGCTTGCGCACCTGGCGGTCGTCCAGCAGCTGGCGGCTGAACACGCTGACCGAGGCCGGGGTGTCGAGCAGTGGTGCATTGTGCAGGCCGCCGACCTGGGCTTCGCGTGCCTGGTAGCCGGTGTTGTCCTGAACCTCGGAGATGCGTACCGGGGCGAGGGTCACACTGTCCTCGGCCAGGCCCTGGCCACTGTGCAGGGCCAGGCCCAGGCCGAGCAGGCCAAGGGGCAGGCGGGGGCGAAGCGGGGTCATGCAAGGCTCCTTGAAAAGTGGACGCGCCGTTATCGCTCGGCAGCTGTCGGGCAGGCAAAAGGGCGCCATGGTAGCAGGCTGCCAGGGGAGGGATTCGATGTTTCAGGGGAAACGTTCGTATGGCTGATGCAAGCCCGCTCCTACAGATGCATCTGCCCCTGTGGGAGCCGGCTTGCCGGCAATCAGGCCTGTCATGTCAGAACGAACGAAGCAGCTGTGGATTCAGGCCGCCGCCGGCCGCTGGTGCCGGCGCCAGTTGTCGTCGATCTTCGACCAGGTCTTGCCGTCGGTGATGGCCAGCAGCTTGCGGCCATCCTTGAAGGTGGCGAGGAAGGTGACTTCCTCTTCCTTGCCGCCCAGCAGGAGGCCAGCCAGCAGGCCGACCGGGCCGGCCACCAGGGCGCCGGCCACGCCCCAGCCCAGGGCGCCACCGAGGCTGCGGGTCGATTCGAGGTTGGCCAGCTTCAGATCCTTGATCCGCGCCAGCGAAATGCGCTCGCCGGGCGAGGGGCTACGCGGGGTCTTGAGAGTGAGCGCTCCATTGCGATACTCGCCTTCACCTTGCAAGAAATCGCCGGATTGCACCGTGAGTCTTGTCATTGTGTCGTCCTGTCAGGAAGGGGTCGTTGACCAACGCCTACTGAGCGCTTGCCACGCCGGCAAGTCAACGAGCAGGCGACGGAGGGTCGTGTGGCGGGTTGTCGCGCAGTAAAGCGCATAGACGAGCGAGCGGTGGCGCTCAACAAGTGAAAGTCGCATTTTCGAAAGTAAACTTCGAACCGTTGTCTATAACTGTCACGGTGCATGACTGGAACTAATGCTTATCGCTGGCGCCGTTGATCCATCGCAGTTTGCGCAAATTAGTGCGGCGCAGTTTATTTTCGAAAACGAAAAAATGACGTCAAAAAACGCTGGACATCAAGTTTCAATGTGTGTCAGTTTTTTTGCGCCTCATAAAGGCGAGTGACAGGAAGTTCTCGCCCGGTGGGAGAACCCTGTCGGACATCAACTGCTTTTTTGTACACAAGGAAGTAATCTGCATGTCGAAAGTCAAAGAAAACGCCATTGTTTCCGCCGTTTCCGCACTGCAACCGAAGGGCCCAAGTTCTTCCTTCGGCCTGATCGACAGCTTTGCCCACCAGTACGACCGCGGCGGCGCGAACATCAATGGCAAGAAGTCCTTCACGGCCGACCAGGCCGCCGATCACATCCTGCGTGACGGCGCTTCCTGGAAAGACCTGAACAAGGACGGCACGATCAGCCTCACCTACACCTTCCTGACCAAGGCACCGGCGGACTTCTACAGCCGCGGACTGGGCACCTTCAGCCAGTTCAGCGACCTGCAGAAGCAACAGGCCAAGCTGTCCATGCAGTCCTGGGCGGACGTGGCCAAGGTCACCTTCACCGAGGCGGCATCGGGTGGCGATGGCCACATGACCTACGGCAACTTCAGTGCCAGCAACGGCGGCGCGGCATTCGCCTACCTGCCGTTCGACGGCCCGGGCTCGCACAAGGGTGAATCCTGGTACCTGATCAACAGCGGCTACCAGGTCAACATCAACCCGGGCACCGGCAACTACGGTCGTCAGACCCTGACCCACGAGATCGGCCACGTACTGGGCCTGTCCCACCCCGGCGACTACAACGCCGGCGAGGGCAACCCGACCTACAAAGACGCCGACTACGCCCAGGACACCCGTGGCTACAGCGTCATGAGCTACTGGAGTGAGAGCAACAACGGGCAGAACTTCGTCAAGGGCGGCGGTCAGTACTACGCCTCGGCCCCGCTGATGGACGACATCCTGGCGATCCAGAAGCTCTACGGCGCCAACTACGCCACCCGTGCCGGCGACACCACCTACGGCTTCAACTCCACCGCAGAGCGCGACTTCTACTCGGCCACCTCGGCCTCGTCGAAGCTGGTGTTCTCGGTGTGGGACGGTGGCGGCAACGACACCTTCGACTTCTCCGGGTTCACCCAGAACCAGAAGATCAACCTCAACGAAGCGTCGTTCTCCGACGTCGGCGGCATGGTCGGCAACGTTTCCATCGCCAAGGGCGTGACCATCGAAAACGCCTTCGGCGGCTCGGGCAACGACCTGCTGATCGGCAACGCGCTGGCCAACGTGCTCA
Source organism: Pseudomonas peradeniyensis (assembly GCF_014268935.2). Taxonomy (GTDB): domain Bacteria; phylum Pseudomonadota; class Gammaproteobacteria; order Pseudomonadales; family Pseudomonadaceae; genus Aquipseudomonas; species Aquipseudomonas peradeniyensis. The sequence goes on from NZ_JABWRJ020000001.1 coordinate 336,412, forward strand.
AGGGTGGTGCCGGCAACGACATCATCTACGGCGGCGGCGGTGCCGACCAGCTGTGGGGCGGCACCGGTTCGGACACCTTCGTGTTCGCGGCCGTCAGCGACTCCACCAAGGCGGCGCCGGATCGCATCATGGACTTCACCTCGGGTGTGGACAAGATCGACCTGTCGGCCATCTCCGCGTTCGCCGTGAACAAGCTGCCGCTGCAGTTCGTCAACGCCTTTACCGGTCATGCCGGCGAGGCACTGCTGACCTACGACCAGGCCACCAACCTGGGCAGCCTGTCCATCGACTTCACCGGAAACAGCTCGGCTGACTTCCTGGTGACCACCGTTGGCCAGGCCGCTGTCACCGACATCGTGGTCTGATGCAACAGGGGGCGGCGCTTGCGCGTCGCCCCTTTTGCCGGTGAGGCGAAGCAATGAAAGCAAACCTGAGAATGATCGCGCTGGCCGCGGTCCCCATGGTGTCGATGACCGAGGTAGTCATGGCGAGCAGCCTGTTACTCCCCAACGCCGCGCAACTGGCCGGCCGTTGGCAGCTTTACCCTGAACAGCAGCAAGCGCAGGCCTGTGACCTGCGTCTTGGCGCCACGGAAGGCGAAATCGAAGGTGATCTGGAGTGTGCCAAAGGGCTGATAGGCCTGCGCCCCGGCAGCTGGCTGGTGACCCCCGACACCCTGGCCCTGGTGGGCGGTGACGGCAGCAGCGTGGTGCACTTCAGCCGCGAAGGCGCCCAGCGTTACGCCTGGACCACCCCGGACGGCAAGCAACTGGTGCTCGAGCGCCTCGACAAATAATCCCAGCCTGGAACTAAAAAGTTCCAGGCGAGCCAGGGCGAAACATGAAACTACCGAGCCAAAAGCCCGGGGCGCCTTTGTGGGCGGCACTCGGCGAACATAAGTCGACCTTGATCAGCGTTGGCTGTTTCACAGCATTGATCAACTTGCTCATGCTGGTGCCGTCGATTTATATGCTTCAAGTGTACGACCGTGTACTGAGTTCGCAGAGCACCACAACTTTGTGGGTGCTTACCCTGATGGTGGTCGGCTTCTTCGTTTATATAGGTGGGCTTGAAGCAGTCCGCAGTTTCATTGTCATCCGCGTGGGCAACCAGTTGGAGAAAAGTTTCAACTTGAAGGTCTACCGCGCGGCCTTCGAGCGCAACTTGCGCCAGCGTGACGGCGCCGCCGGGCAGGCCCTGGGTGATCTGACCCAGCTGCGCCAGTTCATCACCGGCCCCGCGCTGTTCGCCTTCTTCGATGCGCCCTGGTTCCCCATCTACCTGGCGGTGATCTTCGCCTTCAACGTCTGGCTGGGGGTGATGGCCACGGTCGGCGCGCTGCTGCTGATCGCCCTGGCGATCCTCAACGAACGCCTCACCCACGCCACCCTGGCCGAGGCCAGTGGCTTCCAGCAGCAGTCGACGCAACTGGCCGGTAGCCAGTTGCAGAGTGCCGAGAGCATCCAGGCCATGGGCATGCTCGGCGCCCTGCGCCAGCGCTGGTACACCCTGCACGGACGCTTCCTCGACCTGCAGAACAAGGCCAGCGACACCTCGGCGGTGATCACCGCCACCAGCAAGGGCCTGCGCCTTTGCCTGCAATCGCTGGTGCTGGGGCTGGGCGCGCTGCTGGTGATCGAGGGGCAGATGACCCCGGGCATGATGATCGCCGGTTCCATCCTGATGGGCCGGGTACTCGCCCCGATCGACCAGCTGATCGCAGTGTGGAAGCAGTGGAGCGGCGCGCAGCTGGCCTACCAGCGCCTGGACGTCCTGCTGCGCGAGCACCCCGAGCCGCCGACGCCGATGCCCCTGCCGGTGCCCACCGGGCAACTGGCGGTGGAGCAGGTCAGCGCCGGCCCGCCCGGGCGCAACCTGGCCACCCTGCAGCAGGTGAACTTCGCCCTGGCGCCGGGTGAACTGCTCGGCGTGCTGGGCGCTTCCGGCTCGGGCAAGTCGACCCTGGCCAAGGTGCTGGTCGGCGTGTGGCCGACGATGAGCGGCCATGTGCGCCTCGACGGCGCCGAGCTCAGTCAGTGGGATCGCGATGCCCTGGGCCCGCACATCGGCTACCTGCCGCAGAACATCGAACTGCTGCGCGGCAGCATCGCCGAGAACATTGCCCGCTTCGGCGAGCTGGACGGTGTCAAGGTGGTCGAGGCGGCCCGCCTGGCCGGCGTGCACGAATTGATCCTGCGCCTACCCCAGGGCTATGACACACGCCTGGGCGAGGAGGGCGTCGACCTTTCCGGCGGTCAGAAGCAGCGCATCGCCCTGGCCCGCGCCCTGTACGGCGATGCCCGGCTGATCGTGCTCGATGAACCCAACTCCAACCTCGACAGCCACGGCGAGGCCGCGCTGGCCAGCGCCATCGTCCAGCTCAAGGCCCAGGGTCGCACCGTGGTCCTGGTGACCCACCGCAGCGCGGCGCTGGCCCAGGCCGACAAGCTGCTGGTGATGAACGAAGGGCGCATGCAGGGCTTCGGCCCGGCCCGCGACATCCTCCACGCCATGGGCCAGGCCCCGGCGCAACGCCCGCTGCAAGCCGGAGGTGGCGCATGAGCCAGCACACCCGTGATGCACGTTTCCATGTTCGCCTGGGGTGGTTGCTGACCCTGGTCGGTTTCGGCGGTTTCATGGCCTGGGCCAGCCTCGCTCCGCTCGACCAGGGCGTGCCGGTGCAGGGCACCGTGGTGGTATCGGGCAAGCGCAAGGCGGTGCAGTCGATGGCCGCCGGCGTGGTCAGCCGCATTCTGGTCAGCGAAGGCCAGCTGGTGCGCCAGGGCGAACCGCTGTTCCGCCTCGACCGCACCCAGGTGCAGGCCGATGTCGATGCGCTGCAGGCCCAGTACCGCATGACCCGCGCCGCCCTGGCGCGCTGGCAGAGCGAGCGCGACAACCTGGGGCAGGTGCAGTTTCCCGCAGAGCTGCTGGAAGATTCCGACGCCCGCCTGGCGCTGATCGTCGAAGGTCAGCGTCAGCTGTTCGACAGCCGCCGCCAGGCCCAGGCCCGCGAGCAGGGCGCCCTGGCCGCCAGCATTGACGGCTCCCAGGCCCAGCTGACCGGCATGCGTCGCGCGCGCAGCGACCTGCAGGCCCAGGCCGATTCGCTGCGCGAGCAGCTCGACAGCCTGCGCCCGCTCGCCGGCGACGGCTACATCCCGCGCAACCGCGTGCTCGAGTACCAGCGCCAGCTGTCGCAGGTGCAGCGCGACCTGGCGCAGAACGCCGGCGAGAGCGCGCGCCTTGAGCAGGTGATCGTCGAAGCCCGGCTCAACCTGCAACAGCGCCGCGAGGAGTACCAGAAAGAAGTGCGCACCCAATTGGCCGAAGCCCAGGTCAAGGCCGCGACCCTGGAGCAGCAGCTCAATTCCGCGCACTTCGAGTTGCAGCACAGCGAGATCCTGGCGCCGGCCGACGGCGTGGCGGTCAACCTCGGCGTTCACACCGAGGGCGCCGTGGTGCGGGCCGGTGACACCCTGCTGGAAATCGTGCCCCAGGGCACCGCGCTGGAAGTGGAAGGGCGCCTGCCGGTGAACCTGGTGGACAAGGTGGCGCCGCAGTTGCCGGTGGACATCCTGTTCACCGCCTTCAACCAGAACCGCACGCCACGGGTGACCGGGGAGGTGGCGCTGGTGTCGGCCGACCAGCTGATCGACGAGCGCAGCGGCCAGCCGTACTACGTGCTGCGCAGCACCGTCAGCGAAGAGGCGCTGGCGCGTCTCGAGGGGCTGGCGATCCGCCCGGGCATGCCCGCCGAGCTGTTCGTGCGCACCGGCGAGCGCTCGCTGCTCAACTACCTGTTCAAACCCCTGCTCGACCGTGCAGGCACCGCCTTGACCGAACAATAAGGACCGCCCAGTGAAGAAGTTCCCACTGATCGGGCTGCTGCTGGCCTGTGCCTGGCTGCCGACCGCCGCCCAGGCGGCCATGGGGCCGTTCCAGGTGTACGAGCAGGCCCTGCGCCGCGACCCGACCTACCTGGCGGCATTCAAGGCCCGCGAGGCTGGCCAGGAATACCGGGCCATCGGCCGCGCCGGCTTGCTGCCGAACATCTCGTACAGCTACAACAAGGGGCGCAACGACTCCGAGGTGCGCTACCTCGGCGATTCACGCCGGCAAAAGGAGGACCGCAACTACAACAGCATGGGTTCGACCTTCATCCTCCAGCAGCCGCTGTTCGACTACGAAGCCTATTCGAGCTACCGCAAGGGCGTGGCCCAGGCGCTGTTCGCCGACGAGAGCTTCCGCGACCAGAGTCAGCAGTTGCTGGTGCGGGTGATGACCAGCTACACCCAAGCGTTGTTCGCCCAAGACCAGATTGCCATCAGCGTGGCCAGCAAGCAGGCCTACCGCCAGCAGTTCCAGCAGAACCAGCGCCTGTTCGACGCCGGCGAAGGCACGCGCACGGACATCCTCGAGGCCCAGGCCCGCTACGAGCTGGCCGATGCCGAGGAAATCAAGGCGCGCAACGAGCAGGATGCCGCGCTGCGCGAACTGGGGGCGCTGATCGGCGAGCCGGCGGTGCGGGTGGAAGACCTGGCGCCGCTGCGCCTGGGCTTCGCCTTGCCGGTGGTCGACCCTAGCGGCTACGAGGCCTGGCAGGAGCGGGCCCTGGCCAACAACCCGCAACTGGCTTCGTCACGCCAGGCGCTGGAAGTGGCGCGGTACGAAGTCGAGCGCAACCGTGCCGGGCACCTGCCCAAGGTCACCGCGTTCGCCACCTCGCGGCGCCAGGAGTCGGACAGCGGCAACACCTACAACCAGCGCTACGACACCAACACCGTGGGCATCGAAGTCAGCGTGCCGATCTTCGCCGGGGGCGGCGTGCTGGCCTCGACCCGCCAGGCCAGCCGGCACCTGGAGCAGGCCGAGTACGAGCTTGACGGCAACACCCGTAGCGCGTTGATCGAACTGCGCAAGCAGTACAACGCCTGCGAGTCCGGCGCCAGCCGCCTGCGCGCCTACGAGCGGGCGCTGGTGGCGGCCGAGGCGCTGGTGGTGTCGACGCGCAAGAGCGTGCAGGGCGGCGAGCGGGTCAACCTGGACGTGCTCAACGCCGAACAGCAGCTGGCCACCACCCGCCGCGACCTGGCCCAGGCGCGTTATGACTACCTGCTGGCGTGGATCAAGCTGCACTACCAGGCCGGGGTGCTGAGCGAGACGCAGCTGGCACGGGTGGACGAAGCGTTCATCGAGGGCAAGTCAGGCTGACCAGGCATGCACAAGTCCCTGTAGGAGCGGCCTTGCCGAGGCGTCGGACCGGTCGGAAAGGGGTGCGAAGCGCCCCCAGGATTCGTGCATCAAGCTGATATCGCCGGGGCGCTACGCGCCGACCGGTCCGACGCCTCGGCAAGGCCGCTCCCACAGAGGGGGGCGGGCATTCAGGCTGCCACGACCAGCTTCCCGCGCTTGCGCTCCGCCAACCCCCACACCACCAGCGCCAGCGCTCCGATCACCAGCCCGGCCACCACGATCCCATCCCAGCCATGCACCTCGAACAGCTGCGTCCCCAGCAACGACCCCAGCGCCCCGCCAATGAAGTAGCAGGTGATGTACCCGGCATTGAGCCGCGTACGCGCCTCCGGCCGCAGCACGATCACCGCATTCTGGTTGCTCACGTGCACCAGTTGCACCGCCAGGTCGAGCAGCAGCACCCCCACCAGCAACGCCACCAGCGATTGCTGCGCGAAGCCCAGCGGCACCCACGACAGCAGCAGCGCCACCAGCCCCACGGTGGTGCCCAGCGGCCCTTTACCGCGATCAGCCAGGCGCCCGGCCCAGTTGGCCGCCAGCGCGCCGATCGCCCCGGCCAGGCCGAACAGGCCGATCACCGCATCGGAATAGTGGTAGGGCGCATTGCTCAGCAGGAACGCCAGCGGTGTCCAGAACAACGCGAACAGGCTGAACGCCAGCAACCCCAGCAGCGAACGCAGGCGCAGCACCGGTTCCTCGACGAACAGGCGGAACACCGAACCGATCAGCGCCGGGTACTTGAGCCCCGCGTGGCTGTGGTGTTGCGGCAGGCTGCGGTAAAGAGCGAGGGCGCTGATCGCCATCAGCACCGCCGCCAGCACGTAGATGCTGCGCCAGCCGCCCAGTTCGGCCATGAACCCGGCGGCGGTGCGCGCCAGCAGGATGCCCAGCAACAGCCCGCTCATCAGCGTGCCCACGGCGCGGCCACGCTGCTCCGGGGCACTGAGGGCGGCGGCCATGGGCACCAGCACCTGGGCCACCACCGAGAACAGCCCGGTCAGCGCGGTGCCGAACAACAGCCACGGCAGGCTCGGCGCGCAGGCGCTGATCACCAGCCCGGCGGTGGCGATCAGCACCATGCTGACGATCAGCCGGCGCTGCTCGAACAGGTCGCCCAGCGGCGCCAGCAACAGCAGCCCGGCGCCGTAGCTGAGCTGGGCGGCGATGACGATGGTGCCGGCGCTGGCGGTGCTCAGGCCGAACTGTTGGGCGATGCTGTGCAGCAGCGGTTGGGCGTAGTAGTTGCTGGCTACGGCCAGGCCGGTGGCGGTGGCCATCAGGAAGATCAGGGCGCGGCCGAGAGTCGGGGCGTTCATGGGCAGTCTCGTTGCAGGCAAGGTTGTGTGGTTACAAGTATCAGGAAGTGTCTGGCATGACGCCAATGTATAGTTTTCAACTTATTCATCTTGAAAGCAGATAGATCGATGAACCTCAAGCAGCTCGAATATGCCCTGGCCGTGGCCGACACCGGCAGCTTCACCCGCGCCGCCGAGCGCTGCCATGTGGTGCAGTCGGCCCTCAGCCACCAGGTGGCGCGGCTGGAGGCTCAGCTGGGGGTGAGCCTGTTCGAGCGCAGTTCGCGGCGGGTGCGCCTGACCCCGGCGGGCGAGGCCTTCGTGCTCAGCGCCCGGCCGGCGGTGGCGGCGGCGCGGCGGGTGGCCGAGGATGTCGCCGCCGCCTGCGGGCAGGTGCGTGGGCGCCTGTCGATCGGCGAGATCAGCTCGCTCACCGCGCTGGATCTGGTCGATCTGCTGGCGGTGTTCCATGAGCGTTATCCGGATGTGGACGTGCGCTGGTTGACCGCCAAGAGTGAGTTGCTGATGGCGGACGTCTGCGAGCGGCGCCTGGACGTGGGCTTCATCGGCCTGTGGCAGGGCGAGGCACTGCATGGCGTGCAGCATCGCCTGCTGGCGCGGGAGGAACTGGTGGCGGTGCTGCCGCCCGGCCATCGGCTGGCGGGCAGGGCACGGCTGGCCCTGGCCGACCTGGCCGACGAGGTGCTGGTGGACTTTCCCGAGGGCACCGGGGCGCGCCGGCAGACCGACGAGGCTTTCCAGGCGGCGGGGTTGCGGCATCGGGTGCAGTTCGAGATCGGCCATATTCGCCTGGTGGAAAAATTCGTCCAGCGCGGGATGGCGCTGGGGTTGGTGCCCGAGCGCATTGCCCGGGGTTTTCAGGGAGTGGCCACGGTGCCACTGGTGGATGCGCCGGTGCGGCATCTGTATGCGGTCTGGTCGCCGAGCCCCACGCCCGCGGCGCGGGCATTTCTCGACGTTCTGGAAGAGCGTCTGGCGGCCATTCAAATGTGACCTGCACCGGCCCTTTCGCGGGCAAGCCCGCTCCCACAAGGAAAGTGAAATACCTGTGGGGGCGGGCTTGCCCGCGAAAGGGCCGGTGCAGGTAAATCGGTCGATCAGGCCGCAAACCCACCATCGGCCAGCAGGCTCGCCCCGGTGATGTACCCCGCTTCAGGTCCCGCCAGGTAAGCCACGAAACTGGCGATCTCGTCCGCCTGCCCATAGCGCCCGATGGCCATCAACGGGATCAGGCTCTCGGCGAACTCGCCGCTGGCCGGGTTCATGTCGGTGTCCACCGGCCCCGGCTGCACATTGTTGACGGTGATCCCCTGCGGCCCCAGGTCCCGGGCCAGGCCCTTGGTCAGGCCGACCAGCGCCGACTTGCTCATGGCATAGGGCGCGCCGCCGGCGAATGGCATGCGCTCGGCGTTGGTGCTGCCGATGTTGATGATCCGCCCACCCTTGCCCATGTGCTTGACCGCCGCCTGGGTGGCCACGAACACGCTGCGCACGTTGATCGCCAGCAGGCGGTCGAAGTCGGCCAGGTCGAACTCGGCCACCGGCGCCACCGCCAGCACGCCGGCGTTGTTGACCAGGATATCGAGGCCGCCGAAGGCCTTGGCGGTGTCGGCCACGGCCTGTTGCACGGCCTGGATGTCGGCGCTGTCGGCGCGCAGGGCCAGGGCCTGGCCACCAGCGTTGTTGATTTCACCGGCCAGGGCCTCGGCGCTGGCGCTGGAGCTGACATAGGTGAAGGCGACCTTGGCGCCGTCGCGGGCCAGGCGGCGGACGATGGCCGCGCCGATTCCGCGTGAACCGCCCTGGACCAGGGCCACCTTGCCGGTGAGAGGAAGTGCTTGGGACATGCTGATCTCCTGCAGTGAAGCAAGGCCGGATGCCTTGGGATGGACGCAGTATCCGCGCTCGATTACCTGTTGATAAGATGGCAATCGAGTTACTCAGAATAAACCAGGAGTTGATAATGGCCGTGGTGGAATCCTTCAGCAGCCTGGAATGCTTCATCCGCAGCGCCGAAGTCGGCAGCTTTGCCGAGGCGGCCCGGCGCCTGTCGCTCACCCCGGCGGCGGTTGGCAAGAATGTCGCCCAGCTCGAGGCGCGGCTCGGCGTGCGCCTGTTTCTGCGCAGCACGCGCAAGCTGACCTTGACCGAGGCCGGGCAGCGATTTCTGGCCGAGGTGAGCGAAAGTTTTCGCACCATCCAATACGCCGTGTCCAACCTCGCCAATTGCGAAGGGCATCCGTCGGGCGTGCTGCGGGTCAGCATGGGCACGGTGTTCGGGCGCCTGTATGTGTTGCCGTTGCTGGGCGAGTTCCTGGCCCGCTATCCGGCGGTGACGGCGGACTGGCATTTCGACAACCGCCAGGTCGACCTGATCGGCCAGGGCTTCGACGCCGCCATCGGTGGTGGCTTCGAACTGCCGCCAGGGGTGGTGGCACGCAAGCTGACCCCGGCGCACCGGGTGCTGGTCGCTTCGCCGGACTACCTGCGACAGCACGGACCCCTGAGCCGCCCTGAGCAGTTGCAGACGTGCGCCGGCATCCTTATCCGCTCGCCGCAGACCGGCCGGGTGCGCAGTTGGCCGCTGACCAGCCGTTGGCAGGAGCAACAGCCGCTGCAACTGCCCCAGCGCCTGACCATGAGCGATTCGGACGCCGCCTGCGTGGTGGCCGAGCAAGGGCTGGGGATCGCCCTGGTCAGCCTGCCGTTCGCCTTGCCCTACCTGACCGCCGGGCGCCTGAGCCGGGTGTTGCCGGACTGGTATGTGGACGATGGACATATCAGCCTGTACTACGCCGAGCGCAAGCTGTTGCCGGGCAAGACCCGGGCCTTCATCGATTTCGTGGTGGAGCAGTTCGCCGAGCAGGGGCTGGCGGGGCGCTTCGATGCGTTACAGGGCCATTAATGGCCCCACTATAGCGCTCACTCAGGCGATATCGATGATGAACTGCACCTGCGCCGCCCCGGCCACTACCAGGCTCACTTCGTCATCCAGCCGCTTGCCGAGCAGTTGCTGCCCCAGCGGCGCGCGGGGCGTGATCACCGTCACCAGCTCATCCCCCTCGCCAACCTTCAGCCCGGCCCCTTCCGGCCCGAGGAACAGTCGGCGCCGCTGGCCCGCCTCATCTTCCAGGGTCACCAGGCAACCGATCTGGATCCCCCGCGCCGGGTCGTAATCGCGCAGCACCAACTGCTGGTAGGTCAGCAACGCCTGGCGGATCTCGGCGGTGCGCCGCGCCTGCCCGGTGGCCAGGTACGACGCCTCCAGCCCCAGGGTGTCGTACTTGTTCTCGGCGATGTTCTCTTCGGCGGTGGCGGCCTCGTAGGCGGTCTGGGCGGCGCGGCGCAGCACCTCCATGTCGTGCTCGAGGGTGGCGACGATGCGTTGCAGCAGGCTGGCCTTGTCCATGGTCAGTAGCAGAACTCCAGCACGTTGGCCTGGCTCTTGTCGGTCGGCGCGGTGCGGTTCTGCTGCAGCCAGAACTGGCACTTGGGGCTGTTGAGGTTGCGCGGGTTGCCCTGGGCGGCCTCGGCGGCCTGTTGCAGTTCCTGCTTGTGCAGGATCTCCTTGTAGTGCTCGAACATCTGCGATTGGGCGTCAGCCGGTTGTGCCGGCGCGGTTGCAGGCGCAGGCTGGACCACGGCGGGGACGGCGGTCTCGACCAGTGGCTGCACCTGTGCCGGCCACAGGCGCAGGGCCAGCCACAGGCTCAAGGCGATGGCCACGGCGCCGAGCCACAGGCCCAGGGCGACGCACAGCACCAGTTGCACGGGTCTGAGGGTGATCTTCAATTCGCGGGGGCGGGGCATGGCGGCCTCCTGGCAGGCGGGTCGATGGGGGCCATTCTCGCATGGCGCGACAGGTTTTTTCAGCGCCGCGCTTTTGCTGGTGGGCAAATATCCGCAAAATCCGCGGTCTTTTTTCGCAGGTAACGGAACGTGGCGATGAAAACCACCTGGGACATCTTCTGCACGGTCGTCGACAACTATGGCGACATCGGCGTCACCTGGCGCCTGGCGCGCCAGCTGGTGGCCGAGCACGACCTGGCGGTGCGCCTGTGGGTGGACGACCTGCAGGCCTTCGTGCGCCTGTGTCCGCAGGCCGACAGCCAGGCCGGGCAACAGTGGCAGCAGGGCGTCGAGATACGCCACTGGCCTGTCACGTGGCAAGGTGCGCAGCCAGCCCAGGTGGTGGTGGGTGCCTTTGCCTGCCAACTGCCGGACGGCTACGTCGAGGCCATGGCCCGTCAGCCCACGCCGCCCTTGTGGCTGAACCTGGACTACCTGAGTGCCGAAGACTGGGTGGAGGGCTGCCATGGCTTGCCTTCGCCCCAGGCCAATGGGCTGCGCAAGTTCTTCTTCTTCCCGGGTTTCACCGAGAACACCGGTGGGTTGCTGCGTGAAGCCACCTTGCTGCCGCGTTGCCAGGCCTTCCGGCAGACGCCCGGCGAGCGCGCGGATTTCCTCGCTGGGCTGGGCGTGCAGCCCCGGGAAGGGGCGCGGCTGATCTCGCTGTTTGCCTACGAGAACCCGCAACTGGGCGACTGGCTCGATGCCCTGGCCGCCGATGTGCATCCCACCCACCTGCTGGTGCCGCAGGGGCGCATCCTGGGGGACCTCGGCGACTGGCTGGGCGAGGCGGACCTGCCCGTGGGCGCGCTGCATCGGCGCGGGGCCTTGACCGTGCAGGTCCTGCCTTTCGTCAGCCAGGACGACTACGACCGGCTGCTGTGGAGCTGCGATTTCAACGCCGTGCGCGGCGAGGATTCCTTCGTGCGCGCGCAATGGGCTGGCGTGCCGATGCTCTGGCACATCTACATCCAGGAAGAGAACGCCCACTGGGAAAAGCTCGAGGCATTCCTCGCCCTTTATCGCCAAGGCCTGTCGGCCGCCGCCGGGCAGGCGCTGACCGAACTGTGGCGCGCCTGGAACATGGATCGCCCGATGGGCCAGGCCTGGCAGGCGCTGCAGCCGCATTGGGACGAGGTGCGCGAACACGCCCGCCAGTGGCAGGCCGCGCAGGCCGCTCGGCCGGACCTTGCCACGAGGCTGGTACAGTTTTACCTAAATTCGCTATGATACGCGGCCTCGATTTTTATAAATCCATCCAGATTCGGATACTTCGTAATGAAAACTGGTAAAGAGCTGAAACCCGGTACCGTACTGCGGATCGACAACGACCCGTGGCTGGTTCAGAAAGCTGAGTTCACCAAGTCGGGCCGTAACAGCGCGATCATGAAGACCAAGCTGAAGAACCTGCTGACCGGCTACAAGACCGAAACCGTATACGGTGCGGACGACAAGCTGGACGACGTGATCCTGGATCGCAAAGAAGCGACCCTGTCGTTCATCAGCGGTGACTCGTACACCTTCATGGACACCACCGACTACACCATGTACGAACTGAACGCCGAAGACATCGACGCCGTTCTGCCGTACATCGAAGAAGGCATGGAAGACGTCTGCGAAGCCGTGTTCTTCGAAGGCCGCCTGGTATCGGTAGAACTGCCGACCACCATCAGCCGCCAGGTTGTCTACACCGAGAACGCCGCACGTGGCGACACCTCGGGCAAGGTCATGAAGCCTGCCAAGCTGAAGAACGGTACCGAGATCTCGGTTGCCGACTTCATCCAGATCGACGAGTGGATCGACATCGACACTCGCGACAACAGCTTCAAGGGCCGTTCCAAGAAGTAATCCTTCTTGCGATGAGCACGAAAAACCCGGCCTTGGCCGGGTTTTTTTGTGCCTGTGAAACCGTGTCGCCTTCATCGCGGGGCAAGCCCGCTCCCACGTGGGAGCAAGCTTGCCCCGCGATGGCGTCCTCAGACCGTCACATGCAACCGCACATCCACATTGCCGCGGGTGGCGTTGGAGTAAGGGCAGACCTTGTGCGCCTTCTCCACCAGCCCTTCGGCGTCGGCCTGGGCCAGGCCCGGCAGGTTGATGTGCAGGTCGATGTCCAGGCCGAAACCGCCCGGGATCTGGCCGATGCCGACCTTGGCGGTGATCGACGCATCCGCCGGCAGGGCTTTTTTCTCCTGGCCGGCGACGAACTTCAGCGCGCCGATGAAGCAGGCCGAGTAGCCGGCGGCGAACATCTGCTCGGGGTTGGTGCCGTCACCACCCGCGCCGCCCAGTTCCTTGGGGGTGCTCAGCTTGACTTCCAGCTTGCCGTCGCTGGAGCGGGATTTGCCATCACGACCACCGGTGGAAGTGGCTTCTGCGATGTACAGCGGAGTGACCTTTTGCATCTTGAGCCTCGCTTGGGTGCTGTGCGCCGTCGGCGCTGAGTGGGTATGGGTTTAACTTAGCGCGCAATTATTTAGTGCGCAAGTTAAATATTCGACCATTCATCCGAACAGCCATCTCACAGCTTAGACGTCAGAGGTTTTCTTGCAGCTGCGCACGCAGGGCGAGCAGGTCGGCCTGCAGCTTGCGCAGCTGCTCGGCGCTGTGACCGCTGGCCTGCAGAATGCACTGCGGCACGCGCTGGGCCTCGGCCTGCAGGGCGCGGCCCTTGTCGGTCAACTGCACCAGCACCACCCGTTCGTCCTCGCGGCTGCGGCTGCGCTTGAGCAGGCCTTCGCTTTCCAGGCGCTTGAGCAGCGGCGTCAGCGAGCCGGGGTCGGTTAGCAGGCGCTGGCTGATCTCGCCCACGGTCAGGCCGTCCTGTTCCCACAACACCAGCATGGCCAGGTACTGCGGGTAGGTCAGGCCCAGTGCTTGCAGCAGGGGCTTGTAGACCTTGGTCATCAGCAACGAGGTCGAGTGCAGGGCGAAGCAGACCTGGTTGTCCAGCAGCAGCGCGTCGCAGGGGGCTTGGGTGTCGGCGTTCATGCAGGTCCTTGGAATCGGTAAGGGTTAAAATCTAGCACGCCAAAGCTTGGTGCGCTCATTGCCAGCGCAGCTCGCTTCTCAGCGCCAGGTCCCAGGGCGGCACCGGGCTGAAACGGCTCTTGAGGAATTCGAGCAGCAAGCGGCTGCGAGAGTTCGTTTCATGTTCCAGGCGCAGGGCATAGATGCCGCTGGTCTCGGGCTCCGGCAGGCCGTTGTCACAGAACAGCGGGACCAGTTCGCCACGCAGCAGGTAGTCGCTGATCAGCCAGGTCGGCAGGTGGGCGACGCCCAAGCCGGCCAGGGCGCCGAACAGCAGGGTCTCGGCGTTGTTGGCGGCCATGCGCATGCGCGCCGGGCGGTACAGGCGGGTCTGGCCGTCGACCGCGAAGCGCCAGGCGAACGGCGGGGCCAGCCCGTCCCAGTCGAGGCCGTCGTGCCCGGGCAGCTCGCTGGGGCAGGCCGGCACTCCGCGGCTGGCCAGGTACGCGGGGCTGGCACAGGCGATGCGCACCATGTAGGCCAGGGGCGTGGCCACCAGGCGGGTGTCGGCCAGGGGGCCGGCGCGCAGCACCAGGTCTACTTCGCCCAGGTGACTGCCGTGCAGGTCGACGAAGCTGTCGATCAGGCGCAGCTGCACGTCGAGCCCGGGGTAGGCCACCAGGAAATCGGCGATGGCCGGGGCCAGGTGGCGACGGCCGAAGGCGGCTGGTGCGTCGATGCGGATCAAACCTTCCGGGGCATTGCTCAACGACACCGCCTCGGCGCGCGCCAGGCGCAGCTCCTCGATGATGCGCCGGGCCCGCTCGGCGAAGGCGTTGCCAGCCGGCGTCGGGCGCACGGCGTGGGTGCTGCGCGAGAACAGGCGGCTGCCCACCGCGCTTTCCAGGTTGTCGATGCGCCGCGCCACGGCAGAGGGCGTCAACGGGTGGCGCCGGGCGGCGGCGGAGAAACTGCCGGTTTCCAGCACGTCGAGGAACAGGCTGAGTTGTTCGGTGAGGATGTCAGGGCTCATGGCAGCTCGGTGCTTGTGCGAAATGCGCAAAGCCATTGTGCGCTGCTGTGCGTTTCCCCGCCAGCCGCGACTGGCTAGCATGCCCTCATTCTCTGAAAGCAGGCGGATGAGGCGCTGATGATCGAGTGGGTGATGTATATCGTGCTGGGGGCCGCGCTCGGCACCTTGGGTGGGCTGTTCGGCATCGGCGGCGGATTGATCGCCATTCCGGCGCTGGGCGTGCTGTTCGGCCTTGACCAGCAGCTGGCCCAGGGCACCGCCCTGGTGATGGTGGTGCCCAACGTGCTGCTGGCGCTGTGGCGCTATCACCAGCGCAACCGCATCGAACTGCGCCATGCCGTGCCGTTGTCGCTGTGCAGCTTCGTGTTCGCCTGGCTGGGGTCGATCTGGGCGGTGGGCATCGATGCCCAGTCGATGCGCCTGTACTTCGTCGGTTTCCTGGTGGCGCTGGCAATCTGGAACGTGGCGCGGATGTTCCTGCCGGTGCGACCGCCGAGCAACCAGCTGCGTTATCCGTGGCCCTGGCTGGGCGTGCTGGGCAGTTTCGCCGGGACCATGGGCGGGCTGTTCGGCGTGGGCGGGGCGGTGGTGGCCACGCCGATCCTGACCTCGGTATTCGGCACTACCCAGGTGGTGGCCCAGGGGCTGTCGCTGGCATTGGCGGCGCCGAGCACCATGGTGACGCTGTTGACCTACGGGGTGCACCAGAGTGTCGACTGGAGCATCGGGATTCCGCTGGCGGTGGGTGGGTTGCTGAGCATCAGCTGGGGGGTGAAGCTGGCCCATGCGTTGCCGGAGAAGGTGTTGCGCACGCTGTTCTGCGGGTTTTTGGTGGTGTGTGCGGTGATGCTTGGGTTCGAGCTCTAGCGAGCCGGGGCCGCGTTGGGTCCATCGCCGGCAAGCCGGCTCCCACAGGGGGCGATGCTGTTCTTGTGGGAGCCGGCTTGCCGGCGAAAAGGGTGCGAAGCACCCTCGACTTACTTGAACCCTTCGACGATGTACTCGGCCATGCAGTCGGTAATCGGCGAATGCTGCTGGTCGTTGCGCAGCAGCATCACATTGGCCATGTGCAACTGCGGCAGGCCGTCGTCCGCGCCGAGTATGCGCAGGTCGCCGCCGATCAGGCTCTGCAACTGCGCGGTCACCGCCAGCCCGGCATGCACGATGGCGAAGATCGCCGCCAGGCTCGGGCTGGTGTAGGCAATGCGGTACTCGATGCCCTGGCGCTCCAGGGCGTTGCAGGTCCAGGCGCGGCAGAAACAGTCGGTGTTGAACAGCGCCAGCGGCATCGGCCGCTGCTCGTGGGGGCAGAAACCCTTGGCCGCAGCCCACACCAGGCGCTCCTGGCGCAGCAGCTGGCCGACCTCGTTGCCCGGCTCGCGGGTGACGATGGTCAGGTCCAGGTCCTGGCGCAGCATCAGTTGCTTGGACGAGTCGCAGTGCACCTCGACATGAATCAGTGGATACGCCTGGGCGAAGCGGGTGAGGATGCCCGGCAGGTAGCGCATGGCGTAGTCGTCCGGAGTGCCGATACGCACCACGCCGACCATGTGCGGCATGCGCAGGGTGTTGAACACCTCGCCGTGCAGCTTGAGGATGCGCCGGGCATAGCCCAGCAGGACCTGGCCCTCGGCGGTGAGGCGCACCTGGCGGCCGTCGCGCTCGAACAGCTGGCGCTGCAGGATGTCCTCTTCCAGGCGCTTCATCTGCATGCTCACCGCCGACTGGGTGCGGTTGACCACCTCGCCGGCGCGGGTGAAGCCGCCTTGCTCGGCGATGGCGACGAAGGTGCGCAGCACGTCCGCGTCGAGACTCTGGTACTGGGACATGGCATCAATCTCCGAGATGCATGACATCAGAAACATTCGTTGGATTGATCTTAGGCCTGGGCAGAGACTGGAGCCATCCACAAGGAGGGCGTCAAGATGAAAGGTCATTTCAACGTTGCTCACCAGCCTGGGTCTACCCTCGGCCACCTGTTGCACGATGCCGGCGGGCGGCTGCTGCGCTGGTACGAGCTGCACCGCCAGCGCGACGAACTGGCGCGCCTGAGCGATGCCACGCTGCACGACCTGGGGTTGTCGCGAGCCGATATCCAGCAGGAGGCCGACCGGCATTTCTGGGAGGATCCGTTGCGTAAATGAAGAGGGCTACAATCGCCGGACAAGCCTGTCCGGCGATTGCGTCTTTACTGTCTGAACATCAGACGGAGCCCACTTCATGCCCCTCAGCTTGTCCATTTCCCAGGCCCGCCGCCTGGCCTTGTCCGCCCAGGGCTTCGGCAAGTCGCCCGGCGGCCCGCCGACCCTCGCCAGCCTCACGCGGATGTTCCAGCGCCTGGGCGTGGTGCAGATCGATTCGGTCAATGCCCTGGTACGCTCCCACTACCTGCCGCTGTTCTCGCGCCTGGGCGACTACCCGCACGACCTGCTGGACCAGCTCGCCTGGGGCCAGCGCCGCCAGCGCCGATTGTTCGAATATTGGGGCCATGAAGCATCGCTGCTGCCGCTGGCGTTGTACCCGCTGATGCGCTGGCGCATGGCCCACGCTGCCGACGGCAAGGGCATCTACCGGCAACTGGCCGCGTTCGGCCGCGAGCGGCGCGAGGTGATCGAGCGGGTGCTGGCGGCGGTGCGCGACCAGGGCGCGTTGGGCGCGGGCAGCCTGTCCACCCGCGAGGAGCGCGCCGGCCCCTGGTGGGACTGGAGCGAAGAAAAGCACGCGCTGGAATGGCTGTTCGCCGCCGGCGAGGTCACCGTGGCCGGGCGTCGCGGTTTCGAGCGCCTGTACGACCTGCCCGAGCGGGTGCTGCCGGCGGCGATCCTCGAGCAGGCCCGGCCCAGTGAGGCCGAAGCGCACCAGGGCTTGCTGCTGCACGCCGCCGTTGCCCTGGGCGTGGCCACCGAACAGGACCTGCGCGACTACTTTCGCCTCTCGCCGCAGCAGAGCAAGGCCGCCCTGGCGGTGTTGGTCGAGGACAGGCGCCTGCAGGCCTGTACCGTGCAGGGCTGGAAACAACCGGCTTATGTCGCGGGGGTGCCACGGATTCCCCGGCGTATCGAGGCCAGCGCCTTGCTTTCGCCGTTCGATTCGCTGGTCTGGGCGCGCGAGCGTACTGAGCGCCTGTTCGATTTCCGCTACCGCCTGGAGATCTATACCCCGGCGCACAAGCGTGTGTACGGTTACTACGTGCTGCCGTTCCTTTATCGGGAGCGTATTGCCGCGCGGGTGGACCTGCGCGCCGAACGCGCCCATGGGCGGTTGGCGGTGCATGCAGTGCACGAGGAACCGGCAGGGCTGGACGGGGAAGGGTATCTGGCGCTGGCGGCCAACTTGCAGCGGCTAGCCGCCTGGCTGGGGCTGGAGAGGTTGCAGCTCAACTGCCCCCGCGCCGAGGGCAGCCGGCTGCGTCAGGCGTTGCTCAGCGGCGTACCTGCTTGAGGGTTTCGGCGATCAGGAACGCCAGCTCCAGCGACTGGTCGGCGTTCATGCGCGGGTCGCAGTGAGTGTGGTAGCGGTCGGACAGGGCGTCCTCGGTGATCGGCCGGGCGCCGCCGATGCACTCGGTGACGTTCTGCCCGGTCATCTCGATATGGATGCCGCCAGCGTGGCTGCCCTCGGCCTGGTGCACCTGGAAGAACTGCTTGACCTCGTCGAGGATCTGCGCGAAATCGCGGGTCTTGTAGCCGCTGCTGGCCTTGATGGTGTTGCCGTGCATCGGGTCGGAGCTCCACAGCACCTGGCGCCCCTCCCGTTGCACGGTGCGGATCAGCCCCGGCAGGTGGTCGCCGACCTTGCCGGCGCCCATGCGCACGATCAGGTTCAGGCGGCCCGGGTCGTTGTCCGGGTTGAGCACGTCGATCAGGTGGATCAGCTCCTCGGGGTTCATGCTCGGGCCGACCTTGACCCCGATCGGGTTGTGCACACCGCGCAGAAACTCGACATGGGCGCCATCGAGTTGGCGCGTGCGGTCGCCGATCCACAGCATGTGCGCCGAGCAGTCGTAGTAGTCACCGGTCAGGCTGTCGCTGCGCACGAAGGCTTCCTCGTAGTTGAGCAGCAACGCTTCGTGGGCGGTGAAGAAGCTGGTTTCACGCAGTTGCGGCGCGGTGTCCAGGCCGCAGGCGCGCATGAAGGCCAGGGTCTCGTCGATACGGTTGGCCAACTGGTGGTACTTGTCGGCCAGCGCCGAGTTGGCGATGAAGTCCAGGTTCCACTTGTGCACCTGGTGCAGGTCGGCGAAGCCGCCCTGGGCGAAGGCGCGCAGCAGGTTGAGGCTGGCGGTGGCCTGGTGGTAGGCCTGCAGCAGGCGCTCCGGGTCGGGGACGCGGCTTTTTTCGTCGAAGCCGATGCCGTTGACGATATCGCCGCGGTAGGCGGGCAGGGTGATGTCGCCGATGGTCTCGTCATTGGCCGAGCGCGGCTTGGCGAACTGGCCGGCCATGCGCCCGACCTTGACCACCGGGCAGCCGGCGGCGAAGGTCATGACAATGGCCATCTGCAGCAGCACCTTGAAGGTGTCGCGAATCTTCGCCGCGGAGAACTCGGCGAAGCTCTCGGCGCAGTCGCCGCCCTGCAGCAGGAACGCCCGACCCTGGGTTACTTCGGCGAACTGCCGGCGCAGCTCGCGGGCCTCGCCGGCGAACACCAGCGGCGGGTAGCTGGCCAACGTCTGCTCCACCTTCAGCAGGTGCGCGGCGTCGGGGTAGATCGGTTGCTGCTGGATCGGCAGGGCGCGCCAGCTGTCAGGGGTCCATTGTCGGGTCATCGCAAGCTCTATCCATAAGTGTCGTTAAGGCCTGCCAGCCATGGTACGCCCGGGTGTGCTTGTTGCACCACCGGCATTGGCGGACAATGGGCGTTTTGCGCGGGCAGGTGGTAAGGATGGCGACGGAGCGGGAAGAGCGGCTGCTGGCACGGGTCGAGGACGCCTTTGGCGTCATCAGCGTGTACGAGGTGGATGACTATCGCTTCCTCGAGTTCGGCGACGCCATCGAGCAGAGCTGCACCTTCACCGCCGATCCGAGCTGGCTGGAGTACGACTACACCCGCGCCATGCTGGTCGGCGCGCTGTGCCACGGGCAGCCGGAGAGCGCGCTGTTCCTCGGTCTTGGCGCCGGCACCCTGACCCAGGCGTGCCTGAAGTTCCTGCCGCTGGAGGATGTCGAGGCCATCGAGCTGCGCCCCGACGTGCCGCGCCTGGCCATGGAGTACATGGGCCTGGACGACGACCCGCGGCTGTATGTGCGGGTGGGCGACGCCCTCGAGCTGCTGCCCAGCGCGGAGAAGGCTGACCTGCTGTTCGTCGACCTGTATACCGACTATGGTCCCGGTGTCGGCCACCTGGCCTGGGGCTTCCTGGAAAACTGCCAGAAGCAGTTGAACCCCGATGGCTGGCTGGTAATCAACCAGTGGGCCGGGGACGACGGCAAGCCGCTGGGCGCGGCCTTGTTGCGTGGTTTGTACCACCGCCATTACTGGGAGCTGCCGGTGAAGGAGGGCAACGTGATCCTGCTAGTGCCGGCGGACCTGGAGCAGGCGCTGGATATCGATGCCGTGCGGGCGCGGGCCGCCGCGCTGGCGCCGCAGCTGGGGTATTCGCTGGAATACCTGATCAAGGAAATCCGCCCGGCGACCTGATGAGCCGCCCAACGCGATCCCTGTGGGAGCGGCCTCGTGTCGCGAAAGGGCCGCAGCGCGGCCCCGGGATATGTGCCCACCTCAAGATCGCCGGGGCCGCCTTGCGGCCCTTTCGCGACACAAGGCCGCTCCCACAGGGGATAGTTTCCCTGCGCGACAGCGTAGCCCGAAGGGCTGGGCGATCTTCTACAGGGAAACGATTCAGCCTGGATCCAATGTGGGTCTTGGCCGTCGAAATATTTCTCACAATTCACGGCTATTTCGGGTATAGTACGCGCCGGTCTTTTAGCGGACCTCAAAATCAGGTGGTGCAAATCCTCCGAATCCAGCTTCGGCTGCGCGTCCGCTAGGCGGACCTTCCCAAGACGTTCCTATTTCAATCGTTTTCGCAAATCCCCGCCGCCAAAGCTGCCTGGGTGACCGACTGGTCTTTCAAGGCATGTGCAGCTTTGGAGCATGGGTCTTTGCGGATGCACCTAGAGGCAGACCCATGACCCAGGAAACCGGCGGATTCGCCGCTCTCGAACTCAATCCGAACATCGTTGCTGCCGTCCTGGCCACCGGCTATGAAGAGCCGTCGGCCATCCAGCAACAGTCGATCCCGATCATCCTCGCCGGTCACGACATGATCGGCCAGGCGCAGACTGGCACCGGCAAGACCGCTGCCTTCGCCCTGCCGATCCTCAACAAGATCGACGTGAGCAAGCGCGAACCGCAAGCCCTGATCCTGGCGCCAACCCGTGAGTTGGCGCTGCAAGTAGCCACCGCTTTCGAAACCTACGCCAAGCAGATGCCGGGCGTTAACGTGGTGGCCGTGTACGGTGGTGCCCCGATGGGCCCACAGCTGCGTGCCATTCGCAATGGCGCACAGATCGTCGTCGCCACCCCGGGCCGCCTGTGCGACCACCTGCGCCGCGACGAGAAAGTCCTGTCCACCGTCCAGTACCTGGTACTCGACGAAGCCGACGAGATGCTCAAGCTGGGCTTCATGGATGACCTCGAAGTGATCTTCGATGCCATCCCTGCCACCCGCCAGACCGTGCTGTTCTCCGCCACCCTGCCGGCCTCGATCCGTGCCATCGCCGAGCGCCACCTGCGCGAGCCGAAGCACGTCAAGATCCAGAGCAAGACCCAGACCGTGACCGCGATCGAGCAGGCCCACCTGATGGTCCACGCCGACCAGAAGATCCCGGCCGTGCTGCGCCTGCTGGAAGTGGAAGAGTTCGATGCGCTGATCGCCTTCGTGCGTACCAAGCAGGCCACCCTGGACCTGGCCGCCGCCCTGGAAGCCAAAGGCTACAAGGCTGCCGCGCTGAACGGCGACATCGCCCAGAACCAGCGTGAGCGCGTGATCGACTCGCTCAAGGACGGCCGCCTGGACATCGTCGTCGCCACCGACGTCGCTGCCCGTGGCCTGGACGTGCCGCGCATCACCCACGTGTTCAACGTCGACATGCCGTACGACCCGGAGTCCTACGTGCACCGTATCGGCCGTACCGGCCGTGCCGGTCGCGATGGCCGTGCGCTGCTGCTGGTCACCCCGCGTGAGCGCCGCATGCTGCAGGTGATCGAGCGTGTCACCGGTCAGAAAGTCGCCGAAGCCCGCCTGCCTAACCCGCAAGCCGTGCTGGATGCGCGCATCAAGAAGCTGACCAAGAGCCTGGCGCCGCTGGTGGCCGAGTCCGAGGCCAGCCACGGCGAGCTGTTCGACCGCCTGACCGCCGACCTGGGCTGCACCCCGCGTGCCTTGGCCGCGGCCCTGCTGCGCAAGGCCACCAACGGCCAGGCGCTGGACCTGGCTTCGGTGGAGCGCGAGCAGCCGCTGGTGCCGACCTACACCCCGCGTGAGCGTGGTGAGCGTACCGAGCGCGGCGAGCGTCCGGACCGTGGCGAGCGCGAGCGCCGTGCGCCAATGCCGCTGGCCGAAGGCCGCGTGCGTTGCCGTACCGCCCTGGGTGCCCGTGACGGCATCGCCGCCAAGAACCTGCTGGGCGCGATCCTCAACGAGGGTGGCCTGGCGCGTGACGCCATCGGTCGTATCCAGGTGCGTGACAGCTTCAGCCTGGTCGAGCTGCCGGAAGACGGCCTCGAGCGCCTGCTGACCAAGCTCAAGGACACCCGCGTGGCCGGCAAGCAGCTGAAGCTGCGCCGCTACCGCGAAGACTGATCCTGGCGCTGCAATAAAAAATCCCCGGCCACTTGGCCGGGGATTTTTTTTGCCTGACGCTCAGCTGACCCCGATCCCTGTAGGAGCGGCCTCGTGCCGCGAAAGGGGCGCAACGCGCCCCCGGCGTACGTCAGTCGAACCGATAGATATCCATCCCCAACGCCCCCAGCGTAAACCCCTGGTGCACGATCCCAAACCGTCCGCCAGCCCCCATGGCGAAGAACAACGGCAAAAGGTGTTCGTCACTGGGATGGTTACGCACCGCAAACGGCGCCTGCCGCCGATAATCCACGAGCGCCGTCTCATCCCCGGCACTTGACCGATCCACCACCCAGTCACGAAACGCCAGCGCCCAGGGCTCGACCGCATCCGGCCCGGCGTGCCAGTCCAGCTCGCCCAGGTTATGGGTGATGCTACCCGAGCCGACCAGCAGGATGCCTTCTTCGCGCAGTGCCGACAGCGCCCGGCCAACCTTCAGTTGCAGATCGGGACCGGCCTGGCTGGGCAGCGACACCTGAACCACCGGAATATCCGCCTCGGGATACATCAGCGACAACGGCACCCAGGCACCATGGTCGAAGGGCCGCTGCTCATCCAGCCGGGCTCCGAGAAGTTCGGACAGCCGCCTGGCCAGCGCCGGTTCGCCGGGCGCCGGGTACTGCACCGCATACAGCGCTGGCGGAAAACCATGGAAGTCATGCCAGGTCTGCGGCTGCGGGTTGCTCATCACCAGCAGTTCGCGGCTCTCCCAGTGCGCCGACACCACCACGATCGCCTTCGGCCGGGGCAGTGCGCGGGCCAGCGCGGCCAGGGCCGGGCCGCTGGCGCCGGGTTGCAGGGCGAGCATGGGCGATCCATGGGAGATGAACAGGCTGGGCAGCATGGCGGGGTCCTGGCAGGTAAGATGCTGCCATCTTCGATCAGCTTTCGATCGAGATCCAATATAAGTTTTCACAGGCTTTTATCGAAAAACCGGGAGGAATCATGGAGCCAGCGTTCTGGCACAAGCGGTGGGCGGACAACCAGATCGGCTTTCACCAACCTCAGGTGAACCCGTACCTGCAGGCGCACTGGTCGACGTTGGGGCTGGCCCACGGCGCGCGGGTGCTGGTGCCGCTGTGCGGCAAGAGCCTGGACCTGCTCTGGCTGGCCGCCCAAGGCTATAGGGTGCTGGGGGTGGAGCTGTCGCGCAGGGCGGTGGCGGACTTCTTCACCGAACATGGCCTGGTGGCGCAGATTGCCCGGCACGGTGCCTTCGAGGTGTGGCGCAGCGATGAGGTGGAGCTGTGGTGCGGGGATGTGTTTGCCTTGCGCGCCGAGGATCTGGCGGAGTGCGCGGGGGTGTATGACCGGGCGGCGCTGATCGCCTTGCCGCTGGCGATGCGCGAGCGCTACATGGCGTTGTTGGGTGAGCGGTTGCCAGCGGCCTGCCGTGGGCTGCTGGTGACCCTGGATTACGACCAGGGATTGATCGACGGGCCGCCGTTCTCGGTGCCGGACGCCGAAGTGCGGGCTGGGTTTGCCGGGTGGCGGGTCGATGAGGTCGAGGCGCGGGAGATTCTGGGCGAGAGTCCGAAGTTTCTCAAAGCTGGTGTCGAAAGTTTGGTTGAGCGAGTCTACAGCGTTCGGCGTTGAAGCCATCGCGGGGCAAGCCCGCTCCCACGCCTGCACCAAACGGGCTGGTGTGGGAGCGGGCTTGCCCCGCGATGGGGCCGGTACTGGCAATGAAAAAGGGCGACCGAAGTCGCCCTTTCTTGTTGCTGCCTGGATCAACCGCGACGGCGCAGGGCGTCGATACGGTCTTCCAGCGGCGGGTGGCTCATCAGCAGGCCGGCCAGGCCATGCTTGAGGCCGCCATTGATACCGAAGGCCTTCATGGTGTCGGGCATGTGCACCGGCAGGCCCTGTTCCGAGCGCAGGCGCTGCAGTGCACCGATCATCGCGCCGGTACCGGCCAGGTGGGCGCCGGCTTCGTCGGCGCGGAACTCGCGGCGACGCGAGTACCACATGACGATGATGCTGGCGAGGATGCCCAGTACCAGCTCGGCGACGATGGTCGCGATGAAGTAGGCGATGCCGTGGCCTTCTTCGTTCTTGAAGATCACCCGATCGACGAAGTTGCCGATGATACGGGCGAAGAACATCACGAAGGTGTTCACCACGCCCTGCACCAGCGCCATGGTGACCATGTCGCCGTTGGCCACGTGGCCGATCTCGTGGGCCAGCACCGCACGCACCTCATCGGGCGAGAAGCGCTCCAGCAGGCCCTGGGAGACGGCGACCAGCGCGTCGTTGCGGTTCCAGCCGGTGGCGAAGGCGTTGGCCTCGTAGGCCGGGAAGATACCCACCTCGGGCATCTTGATGCCGGCCTCGCGGGACAGTTCCTCGACGGTCTGCAGCAGCCACTGTTCGTGGCGGGTGCGCGGCTGGGTGATGATCTGGGTGCCGGTGGTCATCTTCGCCATCCACTTGGAGATGAACAGCGAGACGAGCGAGCCAGCGAAACCGAACACGGCGCAGAAGACCAGCAGCTGGCCGAGGTTGAGGTCAACCCCGTTGGCCGCCATGAACCCGTTGAAGCCGAACAGGCTCAGGGTAATGCTTGCAACCAGCACCACCGCGAGGTTGGTGGCTACAAACAACAGAATGCGCATCATGGTTGTTACGTTCTCCTGACGGATAAGTTCGTTGCGTACTGCGGGGTATATAAGGGGGAGGGCGCGGCTATTCAACCGGGCGACTATTTCAAACTGTGTACGCGAGGAGTATGGCAGAGGATGCCGGGCGTACCGTGGGATAGAGCGTTGCAGGATGTAAGGCGAAAACATCGCGGGGCCAGTCGCATCGGCGCACCGCCGCTCCCACGCCAGCTAGCGTGGGAGCGGCGTGGGAGCGGGCTGGCCCCGCGATGACGGTATCGCTTACTGCGAATAAGTGCGCAGGAAATTGCCGATCCGGCCAATGGCCTGTTCCAGGTCATCCACCCGCGGCAGCGTCACCACGCGGAAGTGGTCCGGCCATGGCCAGTTGAACGCCGTGCCCTGGACGATCAGCAGCTTTTCCGACAGCAGCAGGTCGAGCACGAACTTCTCGTCGTTGAAGATCGGGCAGACCTTCGGGTCGATCTTCGGAAACGCGTACAGCGCGCCCATCGGCTTGACGCAGCTCACCCCGGGGATGGCATTGAGCAGCTCGTAGGTGCGGTTGCGCTGCTCCAGCAGGCGGCCTGGCGGCAGTACCAGGTCGTTGATGCTCTGGTAGCCGCCCAGGGCGGTCTGGATCGCGTGCTGGGCCGGCACGTTGGCGCACAGGCGCATGTTGGCCAGCATGTCGATGCCTTCGATGTAGCTCTGGGCGTGGTGCTTGGGCCCGGAGATGATCAGCCAGCCGGAGCGGAAGCCCGCCACCCGGTACGACTTGGACAGGCCGTTGAAGGTCAGGCACAGCAGGTCCGGGGCCAGCGACGCGGTGCTGATGTGCACGGCCTCGTCGTAGAGAATCTTGTCGTAGATCTCGTCGGAGAACACCACCAGGTTGTGCTGGCGGGCCAGCTCCAGCATGCCCAGCAGCAGCTCTTTCGAGTAGACCGCGCCCGTCGGGTTGTTCGGGTTGATGATCACCAGGGCCTTGGTATTCGGGGTGATCTTGGCCTTGATGTCGTCCAGGTCCGGGAACCAGTCGGCCTGCTCGTCGCACAGGTAATGCACCGGCTTGCCGCCGGCCAGGCTCACCGCGGCGGTCCACAGCGGGTAGTCGGGCGCCGGGATCAGCACCTCGTCGCCGTTGTTGAGCAGCGCCTGCATCGACATCACGATCAGCTCGGAAACGCCGTTGCCGAGGTAAATGTCCTCGATGGTGACACCTTCGATTTCCTTCTGCTGGCAGTACTGCATCACCGCCTTGCGCGCGCTGAACAGACCCTTGGAGTCGCTGTAGCCCTGGGCGGTGGGCAGGTTGCGGATCACGTCCTGGAGGATCTCGTCCGGCGCCTCGAAACCAAACGGCGCCGGGTTGCCGATGTTCAGCTTGAGGATGCGGTGGCCTTCCTCTTCCAGGCGTTTGGCGTGCTTGAGCACTGGGCCGCGAATGTCGTAGCAGACATTGGCGAGCTTGTTCGATTTGCTGAACTGCATGATGAGATCCCGAGTGAGAATGCGCGCCGCCCTTGCTCGAAAGGTTTGAAAGGGCGGGAAGCGGGTGCCAGACTGGCGGCCTTGCACACGAAGCCAACTAATATACGTGCCACCCGCGCCAGGGAAAAGCCGGTGCGAGGTGAAAATCAGCCTGCCGAGGTCCCATCATGCAAAAGATCGACAAAACCCTGGACGAATGGCGCGCCATGCTCGATCCGGCCCAGTACCAGGTGTGCCGGCTCAAGGGCACCGAGCGGCCGTTCAGCGGCAAGTACAACAGCGAGCGCCGCGACGGCATCTACCACTGCATCTGCTGTGACCTGCCGCTGTTCGACGCCAAGACCAAGTTCGATTCCGGCTGCGGCTGGCCGAGCTTCTACGCGCCGATCGAGGAGGCTGCGATGATCGAGATTCGCGACACCTCCCACGGCATGATCCGCACCGAAGTCACCTGCGCCCAGTGCGATGCCCACCTGGGCCATGTATTTCCCGACGGCCCGCCGCCGACCGGGCTACGCTACTGCATCAACTCGGTGTGCCTGGACCTCAAGCCACGCGATTGACGGAGAGCGAACATGGCCGATGCGCTGCTGGACATCCCCTGCGTCACCCTCGGTGGCGAACAGAAAGTGCTGGGCGACTTCGCCGGCAAGGCGCTGCTGGTGGTCAACACCGCCAGCCAGTGCGGTTTCACCCCGCAGTACAAGGGCCTCGAACGCCTGTGGCAGGACTACCGCGACCAGGGCCTGGTGGTGCTGGGCTTCCCCTGCAACCAGTTCGGCAAGCAGGAGCCGGGTGACGCCCGCGAGATCGCGCAGTTCTGCGAGCTCAACTTCGGCGTGAGTTTCCCGCTGTTTCGCAAGATCGAGGTCAACGGCCCCGGTGCCCACCCGCTGTTCGCCGAGCTCAAGCGCCGCGCGCCGGGCGTGCTGGGCACGCAGAAGATCAAGTGGAACTTCACCAAGTTCCTGGTCGACCCACGCACCGGCAAGGTCAGCCGCTTTGCCCCGACCACCAAGCCCGAGGCACTGAAATCGGCGATCGAGCCGCTGCTCAACCGCTGACCGGCACCCAGTGCTCGATCAGCGCCAGCAGTTCCTCGCGGCGGAACGGCTTGGCCAGGTAGTCGTTCATGCCCGCGGCGCGGCAGCGCTCGCGCTCCTCGGGCATGGCATTGGCGGTCAGCGCGACGATCGGCAGCTCCGGCCAGCGGCTGCTCTGGCGGATGCGCCGGCTGGCCTCGTAGCCATCCATCACCGGCATGTTGCAGTCCATCAGCACCAGGTCGAAGCTGCCTTGCTCCAGGCAGTCCAGGGCTTCCTGGCCGTGGGCGGCCACCTGCACCTGACAGCCGAGCTTGCCCAGCATGCCCTTGGCCACCAGCTGGTTCACCGGGTTGTCCTCCACCAGCAGGATGCGCGCCCTGAGCTCGCGCGAGGCCGGCACCTCGTGGGGCAGTGGCGCGTTGGGCTCGCCCTGCAAGGTGCGGCGCAGTGTCTGGTACAAGGCATTGCGTGCCAGGGGGCGGGCCAGTTGCTGCAAGGGCGCCAGTTGCTCGGCCTGCTCGGTGGGCAGGAAGTTGCCGTAGGCGGTCACCAGCAGGATCGGCGCCTCGATGGCCGGGCGCAGGTCGAGCACGTGGTCCAGGTCGTCGGTAATCAGCAGGTCGACGGCCGTGCCGGCCAGGTCCTTGGCATCCTCATGACGCGCGTATTCCAGCCCCCAGCGCGGCAACAGCCCCGCCAGCAGCTCGGCCAGGCCACTGCCGGGGTTGCCCAGGGCCACCACCCGTCCGTTCAATGGCGCCGGCGGGATCGCCTCGGTGTGCGCCGGTAGCGGCAGGTCGGCGCTGAAGCGGCTGCCGAAGCCGGTTTCGGACTGGATATGCAGGTGCCCCTGCATGGCCTGGCACAGGTTGCGGGTCAGGGCCAGGCCCAGGCCAGTGCCGCCGTACTGGCGAGTGATGCCGGCGCCAGCCTGGGTGAACGGCTGGAAGATCCGCGCCTGGGCCTCCTCGGGGATGCCGATGCCGGTGTCGCTCACCTCCAGGCGGATACCGCCGACGATGCTGCTCAGGCGCACATCGACGCGGCCGAAACGGGTGAACTTGAGGGCGTTGGACAACAGGTTGCTGACGATCTGCCGCACCCGGGTCGGATCGCCCAGCACCGTGCTGGGGAAGTCCGGGGCGACCAGGCAGGTCAGCTCGACGCTGGGCGCGGCATTTTGCGACAGCAGGTTGGCGGTGTCCTCGACCATGGCGCCGAGGTCGAACGGAATGCGCTCGAGCTCCAGCTGGCCGGCGTCGAACTTGGACAGGTCGAGGATATCGTTGAGCAGCTCCACCAGTACCTTGCCCGAGTCGTGGGCGATCGACAGCTGCTGGCGCTGCTCGGGCGCCAGGCCACTGTCCAGGGCCAGGGCGATCATGCCCAGCATGCCGTTGAGCGGGGTGCGGATCTCGTGGCTCATGTTGGCCAGGAAGGCAGCGCGGGCCTGGGCCATGTCCAGGGCGCGCTGGCGCGCTTCGTCCAGCTCCTGGTTGGACAGGCTCAGGCGGCTGTTGCTGGCCTTGAGCTCGGTGGTGCGCGCCGAGACGATGTCCTCCAGCTCGTTGAGGTACTGGGTCAGGCGGTTCTCGGCGGTGCGCCGCTGCTGGATCTCGGTGGCCATGCTGACGAACTGCTGGTTGGCGACCCGCACCAGCACACCGATCTCGTCGTTCTCGTGGCCCCTGGGGCAGTCCACGCGGTTCTGCCTGGGTGTGCGCGCATCGTTGCCGCTGAGCGCGCCGATCACCGTCACCAGCGGCTTGGTCAGCATCAGGTAGAACAGCGCCAGGAGGATGCCGGTAAGCACCAGGCTGCGGGCGAAGCCGTTGACCAGGGTAACCCCGGCCCGATCGAGGAAGCGCCCGCCGAAGGTGTAGGTGTCGACATCCAGGTAAAGGGTGCCGAGGTATTCATCGGGCATGTGGGCGAGGAACAGCCGGTCCTGGAACTGGCGCTGCTCGCCGAACAGGAAGTCCGACAGCGCTCGGTAGCGGCTTTCCATGCTGGGCCGCTGCACGTCGGCCAGTACCGTGTCGTTGTTGTCGATCAGCCGCGCGCGGATCAGCGCCGGCGATTTCAGCAGGCCGCCGGTCAACTCCTGGGCCAGTTCCGTGTCGATGTTGTAGGCGATGCGCGAGGCCGTGTCGTGGCTGATCTTCAGCAGTGCCTGAATTTCACGGTTGATGGACGCGTCTTCGCTGGCATAATCGATGCCGATCTGGATGAGACTGAGCAATGTTCCCAGGATGAAGCCGACCAGGACTGTCAACCGGGCTTGCTTGTATGACAGGCGATTGGTGAACTTGATATCCATGGGTCCCAAGCCGGTTACTTGCTCCGTGCGCTGCGCAAGCATAGCCGATCAGCCCTGGCTGCTGGCGGGTCTGTCTGTTCATTTCAGTTGATCGTCGATAGTGGGTCGCTGCGCGCCCCCCAAAAACTGAAATCAATAGGAGTCGTAATGGACGCCCGTCTCAATGCTTTCCTCGACCGCGCCGAATCGGTCCTCGCCCGCCTCGAACCCTTGTTGCCGGCCCCGCGCCCGGACATCGACTGGACCCGCACCCTGGCCGCCCGCTGGCAACGCGACGGCCGCAGCGGCTACCTGATGCCGCTGGAGGTCAGCCTCGATATCCGCCTGTCCGACCTGATCGGCGTCGACCAGCAGCGTGAACAGCTGGGCCGCAACACCCACCAGTTCATCAACGGCATGCCGGCCAACCACGCCCTGCTGTGGGGCTCGCGCGGCACCGGCAAGTCGTCGCTGGTGCGCGCGCTGCTGGCCGAGCATGCGGGCCAGGGTCTGCGCCTGATCGAAATCGAGCGCGACCACCTGGCCGACCTGCCGCGGGTGGTCGAGCAACTGCAAAAGCTCGAACAACGCTTCATCCTGTTCTGCGACGACCTGTCGTTCGAAGCCGGGGAGGGCGACTACCGGGTGCTCAAGAGCGTGCTCGACGGCTCGCTGGAGCAGGCCCCGGACAACGTGCTGCTGTACGCCACCTCCAACCGCCGCCACCTGGTGCCTGAGAAACAGAGCGACAACGAGAACTGGAAGATGGTCGACGGCGAGCTGCACCCCAACGAGGCTGTGGAGGACAAGATCGCCCTGTCCGATCGCTTCGGCCTGTGGCTGTCGTTCTACCCGTTCAGCCAGGAGCACTTCCTCAACGTGGTCGAGCACTGGATCGGCCAGCTGGCACGCCCGGCCGGGCTGCAGTGGCAGCGCAGCGAAGCGCTCGACATCCTCGCCGTGCGCTGGGCCACCGGCCGCGGCAACCGTAATGGCCGTTGTGCCTATCAGTTCGCCCGCTACTGGGTCGGGCTGCAATTGCTGGAGCAGAAATAAATGATCGACCTCAACGCCAGTGGCCAAGGCCTCGACGGCTACGACCTGCTGGCCGCGCAAGTCCAGGCGCTGTTCGCCGACGAGCGCGACTTCATCGCCAACGCCGCGCAGTTCTCGGCCTTCCTGTACAACCAGGTAGAGGACCTGAACTGGGCGGGCTTCTATATCAACCGCAACGAAGAGCTGGTGCTCGGCCCGTTCCAGGGCCAGGTGGCGTGCGTGCGCATCCCGTTCAGCCGGGGCGTGTGCGGTGCCGCGGCGGCCACCCGCACTACCCAGCGGGTCGAGGACGTGCATGCGTTTCCCGGGCATATCGCCTGTGACAGCGCGTCCAACAGCGAGCTGGTGATCCCGTTGGTCAAGGCCGGCAGGCTGATCGGCGTGCTCGACCTGGACAGCCCGAAGCTGGCGCGCTTCAGCGAAGCCGACCAGGCGGGGCTGGAGCGGTTGGTCGAGGTGTTCCTCGAGTTGACCGATTGCTGAAATGAAGAAGGGGCCTGCATTGGCCCCTTTCTTTATCAAGATCGCTGGGGCGCAAAGCGCCCCCAGAATCTCGATCAGTCGTAAATAACCTTCTTCTTCCAGGTCTCATCCTCGTCAGTCTTGAGCCCCTGGGTCAGCGCGTTCTGTTCATTCTCCGCCGGCTCCATCTGGTCCAGCACCTGGGCATTGGCCCGGTTCAGCAGTTTCTCAAGGTAAGTCAGCTGCTCTTCATACTGCTTGGGCTCAGGCTGCTTGCGCAGGTACTGCACGCCACGCTCGAACGCCAGGCGCGCCTGCCCCGGCTGGTTCTGCTGCAGGGCCTGCTGGCCGAGGTTGTTGAAGAACTCGATATGCAGCAGCACCAGGATATGGCGGATCTCCTTGACCCAGTACTTGCCTTCGTTGGTCGCGAGGAACCCCTCCTGGGTGGCGCGCACGATCTGGTTGTGCAGCAGTTCCAGCAAGAAGCGCACATCCTTGGCCTTGACCTCGGTGTGGATAGGCGAGGGCGGGTTGCTCACCGGGATCCTCTCGCCTTGGCCGATTAGCCCTTCCAGCTCGGCGATGCGCGCCTTGAGGTCGCCACTGTGCTTGTCCAGGGCCAGCTGGCGCTGGTTGAGGTTCAGTTCCAGGCGGGTCAGCAGCAGCTTGAGCGCGGGCGTCATGAACTGCCCGGGGAAGGTCTCGGTGATTTCGCCGCAGCGGCGCAGGCGGTCGGCCAGCTCGACCTTGAGCCGTGCACGCTCGAGCTTGCCGTTCTCGACCACATTGTTGAGGTAGCCGATCACGATCAGCAGCGCGATACCCGCAACGATAAGCAGGGTGATCAGAAGTGGTGTCACCGTTAACGCCTCATGAAGAAGTTTTGCATCTATCGAGAGTGTAGTGAGTCCGCCCGAAAGCGAACAGTGCAGCCTGGCGGAACAGCCTGCGCTCCCTCATATCTGTAGATATGCGTGGGAGCGGGCTAGCCCCGCATGGGCCCTCAAGCCTTGCCTATATGTATCGGCCCGTAATCCAAAACCTACAGATAGTGGCATATCGCCACGAGCTTGCCGAGGCAACGTCAGAAAAGCAACGCCAATCCCCGGACGCATCCTGCACCACCGCCCATGACGACGGGAAGTCATTGATTTAAATAAATTTCTACAAAGGGGTTGACGACCTTCCAAGGCATCCATAGAATGCGCGCCACTTGCAGCGTAAAGCACACAGCGAAACGCGGCAGGGAGTGAAAGCAAGCAGTACTTTGAATAGGTAGTGCAAGCAGTGTGTCCCCTTCGTCTAGTGGCCTAGGACACCGCCCTTTCACGGCGGTAAC
Source organism: Pseudomonas peradeniyensis (assembly GCF_014268935.2). Classification (GTDB taxonomy): domain Bacteria; phylum Pseudomonadota; class Gammaproteobacteria; order Pseudomonadales; family Pseudomonadaceae; genus Aquipseudomonas; species Aquipseudomonas peradeniyensis. The sequence goes on from NZ_JABWRJ020000001.1 coordinate 368,981, forward strand.
AGGGGTTCGAGTCCCCTAGGGGACGCCATATTGCGGGAATAGCTCAGTTGGTAGAGCACGACCTTGCCAAGGTCGGGGTCGCGAGTTCGAGTCTCGTTTCCCGCTCCAGTTTCTCCGGCACTGCTTCGGCAGGGCAGGAAAAGAAAATCCAGGCTGAATCGTGAGGTTCATGTTCTGGTACGCTGAAAAGCGTCGGCTTAGTCCCCTTCGTCTAGTGGCCTAGGACACCGCCCTTTCACGGCGGTAACAGGGGTTCGAGTCCCCTAGGGGACGCCATATTTGCGGGAATAGCTCAGTTGGTAGAGCACGACCTTGCCAAGGTCGGGGTCGCGAGTTCGAGTCTCGTTTCCCGCTCCAGTTTCAACGCATCGTTTCCGACGGTGCAGGTGGTGAAGGTCGTCAAGGCGCTTCACGCCACATGCGGTAAAGCTTCACCCTGCGGGAATAGCTCAGTTGGTAGAGCACGACCTTGCCAAGGTCGGGGTCGCGAGTTCGAGTCTCGTTTCCCGCTCCAAATTGAAAACGCCACTTCGTTTGAAGTGGCGTTTTTTTTTGCTCGCGTGGTTGGTTTTTGGGGCGAGCTGGCTCAGCACACCTATCAATTTTGCTAGTTGGCTAATGTCGTCTGAGGGCGTACAACGGCATGGCGCTACTCGTTACGTGCCCGATGTTCGTACTCATACCATCAGTTATTACTCTGTCTGGGGAGAATGTTGGGCGCGCCTGATCCCACTCCATTCTGCCTTGAACAAGGAAGGAGCAATGACCGTGACGATCGAAAAGACGGATTTGGAAGTCCAGCTGGAGATATGTAAACGGGCGGTCGATGCGTGGAGGCGTTATGAAGAAAGTAAAGGGCAGCAGCCCCCTTCGCAGGTAGAACGACTTCGACTGGAAGCAGAGTTCTTATGTTCTTCGGCGCATCATTTTTTCGGGGGTAAGGCTAGGATTCCCGCAGATTTGCTAGATCGTGATTTGGCGGAGTGAATTCACTTGTCCCGCTCAGGTGATTGGGGTTCCCGGCCCAGATGGGGCCGGGATGCATCTACATCAGTGAATATCACCCTGAGCAGGCTTGGCTAGCAGTTGCTTTTCTTGGTGCCAATCAAACGCTTCGCCGTTCTGCTCTGCCTCGTAGCGTCGCTCTTCCAGCGTCTGGTAAAGCTCCAGCTCTTCATCCGGCATGAAGTGCAGGCAATCCCCACCAAAGAACCACAGCAGGTCACGCGGCACCAGGTGGGCGATCTGCGGATAACGCTGGATCACCTGGCAGATCAGGTCCTGGCCCAGGTACTGGCTTTCCAGCGGGTCCTGGGGCAGCAGGGTGAGCAGTTCGTCGAAGCGCTCGAGGAACAGGGCGTGGCTTTCCTCCGGGACCTGTTCGGCTTCACCCAGCGCGGCCAGGATGGTGCGCAGGTGGTGAAGCAGTTGCAGGTGGTATTCCAGGTGGGGGTTGGCCATGGCGGCGGTCCTCGGGGTGGTTGAAACGGGGGGCGGAGTATACGCCGGTTTTGCATGGGCTGGCAGCGTGGCTGCCTGTGCTGGCGCTATCGCGGGGCAAGTCGCATCGGCGCACCGCAGCTCCCACACCCACACTAGTCGCATCTGTGGGCGTGGGAGCGGCGGTGCGCCGATGCGACTTGCCCCGCGATGCGGTCGACCAATTCTCAGCGCACTTTGCCTGCCTCGGACAACAGCACGTCCTTGTCGAACGCATCCACATCGATCACCACCCGCCGCGCCTGCTCGGCCTGATGCAGGCGCTGGCCTTCCTCCGCCTGCAACACGCCCGCTTCGATGGCGGCGTCGATCACCGACTGCCCCGGTGCCGCCTGCACCTTGCCTTCCTTGACCGCCTGATGCAGCGCCTTGTGTAGCGGGGCGGCATCGTCCAGCAGGTCGCAGGCCGTCTGCAGCGCGGCCACCGGGTCGCCCTCGGCCTGGGGCCTGAAGCAGCCCGCCAGCAGCTCTTCCAGCGCCGGGTCGCCTTTGCGGCGGCCGATCAGTGCCGCCACCTCGGCATCCAGTTCATCGCTGGGCCCGGTATGCCGGCGGCCGAACGGGAACACCAGCACCCGCAGGGCGCAGCCCAGGAAGCGGTTGGGGAAGTTGTCGAGCAATGCGTCCAGCGCTTTCTCGGCCTGCCCCAGGCTTTCCTCCAGCGCCCAGCGCAGCAGCTGGCGCAGGTGCTCGGGCGAGCCGAGGTCGTGGTAGCGCTTGAGCGCGGCGCTGGACAGGTACAGGTAGCTGAGCACATCGCCCAGCCGGGCGCTCAGGCGTTCGCGGCGCTTGAGCGCGCCGCCCAGAAGCATCATCGACAGGTCGGCCAGCAGGGCGAACGCCGCCGCCTGGCGGTTGAGGGCGCGGAAGTAGCCCTGGCTCAGGGCATCGCCCGGAACCTTCTCGAAATGCCCCAGGCCCAGGCCCAGCACCAGGGTGCTGGCGGCGTTGCCGGCGGCGAACAGGATGTGCTGCAGCAGCAGGTCGTCGAACTCGTTCAGCGCCTGGTCGTGGTCCTCGCGCCCGGCCAGGGCCATTTCCCTGAGCACGAACGGATGGCAGCGGATCGCGCCCTGGCCGAAGATCATCAGGTTGCGCGACAGGATGTTCGCCCCCTCGACGGTGATGAAGATCGGCGCGCCTTGCCAGTTGCGGCCCAGGTAGTTGTTTGGGCCCATGATGATGCCCTTGCCGCCGTGCACGTCCATGGCGTGCTGGATGCATTCGCGGCCGCGCTCGGTGAGGTGGTACTTGAGGATCGCCGACAGCACCGAGGGTTTTTCCCCGAGGTCCACGGCCTTGGCGGTGAGCAGGCGGGCGCTGTCCATCAGCCAGGCGTTGCCGCCGATACGCGCCAGGGACTCCTGGATGCCTTCGAAGGCGGCCAGCGGCACGTTGAACTGTTCGCGCACGCGGGCGTATTGGCCGGTGACCAGGCTTGTGTACTTGGCCGCGCCCGTGCCGACCGCCGGCAGGGAGATCGAGCGGCCCACCGACAGGCAGTTCATCAGCATCATCCAGCCCTTGCCGAGCATGGCCTGGCCGCCGATCAGGCAATCCAGCGGCACGAATACGTCCTTGCCGCTGTTGGGGCCGTTCATGAACGCGGCCCCCAGCGGCAGGTGGCGCTGGCCTATTTCCACGCCGGGGAGGTCGGTGGGGATCAGCGCCAGGCTGATGCCCAGCTCGGTCTGCTCGCCCAGCAGGTGGTCGGGGTCGTAGGCCTTGAAGGCCAGGCCTAGCAGGGTGGCGACGGGGCCGAGGGTGATGTAGCGCTTTTCCCAGTTCAGGCGCAGGCCGATGACTTCTTCACCCTGCCACTGGCCTTTGCAGATGACGCCGGTATCGGGCATGGCCCCGGCGTCGGAGCCGGCCAGGGGGCCGGTGAGGGCGAAGCAGGGGATGTCGTCGCCACGGGCCAGGCGCGGCAGGTAGTGGCTGCGTTGTTCGTCGGTGCCGTAGTGCAGCAGCAGTTCGGCCGGGCCCAGGGAGTTGGGCACCATCACCGTGGAGGCCAGGTCGCCGCTGCGGGTGGCCAGTTTCATCGCCACCTGGGAGTGGGCGTAGGCCGAGAAGCCCTTGCCGCCGTATTCCTTGGGGATGATCAGGGCGAAGAAGCCGTGCTGCTTGATGAAGTCCCAGGCTTGCGGCGGCAGGTCGAGGTCCTGGCCGATCTGCCAGTCGCTGACCATGGCGCACAGCTGCTCGGTGGGGCCGTCGATAAAGGCCTGTTCCTCCTCGCTGAGCCTGGGCGCGTCGTAGTCAAGCAGGGTGTTCCAGTCGGGGCGGCCGCTGAACAGGTGGCCGTCCCACCACACGGTGCCAGCGTCGATGGCTTCGCGCTCGGTCTGCGACATTGGCGGCAGGGTGCGCTGGAACCAGCTGAACATCGGCGCGGTGAACAGCTTGCGGCGCATCTCGGGCAGGACGAAGAAGGCGGCCTTGAGGGCGATCACCACCCAGATCAGCGTCAGCAGCCAGCCCGGCGCCGTGCTGAACAGGCCCATGAGCAGGGTGTAGGCGGCGATTGCCGCGAGGATCTGCAGTGGCGCCAGGCGCCGATGCAGGAGATACGCGGCGCCTAGCACCAGGACCAGCAACCACAACAGCAGCATGATTCTTCCTCCTTGGAAGCGGGGGGCGGGGGCGATCCACAGAGCTTAGACGTGTTGGGGTGGATGGCCTGCCTAGGAGATGACAGGGTGGGGCGCTGGGAGTTCGTTCGGTGACTGTCGATGGATCCTGGGGCCGCTTTGCGGCCCTTTCGCGACACAAGGCCGCTCCTACAGGGATACGCGTACTCCTGTAGGAGCGGCCTTGAACTGGCCTAATGATCCCGGACACCTCTTAAGGGCGATATGATTCGCCCATTCAGGAGGTTCCATGCAAGAGCGAAAGACCTATACCCGCGAGTTCAAGCAACGTGCTGCAAGCATGGTTCTTGACGACAACTGTTCGGTTCCCGACGTCTGCGCATCGATGGACGTCGGTCCAACGGCTCTGCGCCGGTGGGTGGATCAGGTTCGTAAAGAACGCCAGAAAGGACAGCCAGTGCCAGGCACCAAGGCGATTAGTGACGAACAGCGGGAGCTCCAGCAGTTACGCGCCAAGATCAAACGCTTGGAGACCGAGGCCGAAATATTAAAAAAGGCTACCGCTCTCTTGATGTCGGATCCCGGTCGTTTTTCCTGATCGAGGAGCTGAGAGAGTCAGGCTCGTATCCGACCAGCCAGCTTTGCAGTGTTCTGGGCGTTTCCCGTAGCGCGTTTTACGACTGGCTCCATCGCCGCTCAGTACCGGATACCGAGCGCGATGCGCTCAGGGAAAAGGTTGTGCAACTGCATGCTGAAAGCAGAGAAAGTGCCGGTGCAAGAATGATCTCTCAGTACTTGAAGGCCCAGCAACTCAAAGTGGGAAGGTATCTGGCTGGAAGACTTATGGCGGAGGCAAACCTGACCAGCAGGCAGCGCCGTCGCCACCAATATCGCTCTAAAGGTGTTGAGGCATTTGTGGCCAAGAATGTCCTTGAACGTAATTTCCGGCCAGCAGCAGTCAATCAGGTTTGGTGCGGCGACGTTACCAGCCTGATGGTCGGAAAGCGCTGGTATCACTTGGCTGTGGTCATTGACCTGTTCGCCCGCCGGGTCGTTGGCTGGGCATTTTCTCTGATCAATGACGCCAACCTGGTCGCCAAAGCACTGAGAATGGCTGTGGAAGTACGAGGCAAGCATACGGGCTTGATGTTTCATTCGGATCAAGGTTGCCAATACACGAGCCAGCGCTTCCAATCCGAACTGCTTGAGCATGGCATAACCCAAAGCATGAGTCGTAGAGGCCAATGCTGGGACAACGCACCGACAGAGCGCTTGTTCGGCACGCTCAAGTCAGAGTGGGTGCCCACTAAGGGCTACACAGAGATCGAAGAAGCCAGACAGGATATGACCAGCTTCTTCATGCGTTACAACCGAGTCAGGCTCCACAGCTACAACAACTACCTGTCGCCAATAGCCATGGAGCAGCAGGCGGCTTGATCACCGTAATCGGTGTCCGGAAAAACTTGACCAGAACACCTTGTGTCGCGAAAGGGCTGCGCAGCAGCCCCCGGGGTTCATGCGGTCTTCCGGTTCAACCCCACCTCCATGTCATCGATCAGCGCCTTGGCCATGGCGCTGAGGATCCGCGCCGAGCTGCCGGCCAGCAGGTCGCCTTCCATCTCCGCCTCGCAGGTCAGGTGGCGGATGCAGCCGAGCAGCACCGACAACTCGCTGAAGGCGTCTTCGAACGTAACACCCGGCTCGACCTTGAACAGGTCGAGGCAGGTGGTGCGGCCCGCGGTATGCCCGCGGCTCATGGCTGCACCTGCGGCTTGTGCTCGAGCAGGGCGCAGGCCAGCTGGCCGAGGTAGTCGCTGGCGGTGAACAGGCGGTCCTGGGTTTCGCCGGGCTCGGTCTTGAAGTAGATGTCGAGGACGTCGGAGATGGCGGTGGCTACTTCGACGGCGGCGGCCATGGCGTCGTCGCGGGGGAGGGTGGGGCGGATGGTGATGAAGTGGGAGAGACGGGGTGGGTCTGGGACGATTTTTTTCATGGTCGAGCTTCCTTGTGGTTACGAGTAACCACCACCCGCATCCTTTCTCACGAGATCAAGGTGGCAGCCATGTACGAGGTGAGAAATCCGGGCCACAAGGTAAACCCGGCCAGACCGAGGTCTGCCCGTACACGGCCACCATGACGGAGGCGCGTTACCGTTGTGGAAATCGGGTTTCTCACGCCCGGTCACCCAATTGGGCGACCCGATGAAGTTATCCCCGGGGTATTTCCCCGACAACGCGGCGGCTTCCGGCAAGCGCGTAGGATAGTTCCCAAGCTTTGCTGGCTGAAGCATTTGGTTTCAGGTTCGGAAATATCTGACAGATCGCGGGGGCCGCTGGCACCGCCCACCGCTTGGAGTAGACTGACCCCCCTCCCGCATTCATTAAGGACGTTGCCATGCTGAAGATCTGGGGCCGCAAGAATTCGAGCAATGTGCGCAAGGCGTTGTGGATCGCCCACGAGCTGGGCCTGGACTTCGAGTCCATCGATGCCGGCGGCGCCTTCGGCGTGGTCAACGAACCGCATTATCGGGCGCTCAACCCCAACGGCCTGGTGCCCATGCTCGAAGACGCCGACCTGGTGCTGTGGGAGTCCAACACCATCGTGCGCTACCTGTGCGCCGAGTACGGCGCGGAACAAGGCTGGTACCTCGACGACCCGCGCCAGCGCGCCCTCGCCGACAAGTGGATGGACTGGACCACCTCGTCCTTCGCAGGCCCCTTCCGCCCGCTGTTCTGGGGCCTGCTGCGTACCCCCGAGGACCAGCGCGACTGGGTGGCGATCAACGCCGCGCACAAGCAGTGCGCGCAACTGCTGGCCATCGCCGACGAGACCCTGGCCAAACAGCCGTACCTCTCCGGCGAGCAGATCGGCATGGGCGACATTCCCCTGGGCAGCTTCATCTACGCCTGGTTCGAAATGCCCATCGAACGCCCGGCCATGCACCACCTCGAAGCCTGGTACGCGCGCCTCAAGCAGCGCCCGGCCTACCAGGCGGCGGTGATGACCGCCCTGACGTGACGCCACTTCGATAGTCATTATCAATAGATGTGACTGTACTTGTGCGGCCGGCCCTTGCACCATGGCCGCACTCACTGCGCCAGTGACTTCACCTGGCGTGTCCCGCACCCTTTTCTCGGTACCCGACCCGCTATGAGTTCCGCCCTGTCCATCCGACAGCTGACCAAGACCTACGGCAACGGTTTCCAGGCCCTCAAGGGCATCGACCTGGACGTTTCCGAAGGCGACTTCTTCGCCTTGCTCGGCCCCAACGGCGCCGGCAAGTCCACCACCATCGGCATTCTCTCGACCCTGGTGAACAAGACCAGCGGCACGGTGAATGTGTTCGGCCACGACCTGGACCGCGAGCCTGCGGCGCTCAAGCGCTGCCTGGGCGTGGTGCCCCAGGAGTTCAACTTCAACCAGTTCGAGAAGACCTTCGACATCGTCGTCACCCAGGCTGGCTACTACGGCATCCCGCCCAAGGTGGCCAAGGAGCGCGCCGAGCAGTACCTGACGCAGCTCGGGCTGTGGGACAAGCGCGACGTGCCGTCGCGTTCGCTGTCCGGCGGCATGAAGCGCCGGCTGATGATCGCCCGGGCGCTGATCCACGAGCCGCGCCTCCTGATCCTCGACGAGCCGACCGCCGGGGTGGACATCGAGCTGCGCCGTTCGATGTGGAGCTTCCTCACCGAGCTCAATCAGAAGGGCATCACCATCATCCTTACCACCCACTACCTCGAAGAGGCCGAGCAGCTGTGCCGCAACATCGGCATCATCGACCACGGCACCATCGTCGAGAACACCAGCATGCGCCAGTTGCTGGGCAAGCTGCACGTCGAGACCTTCGTCCTCGACCTCAAGCACGACCTGCCCGCCGCGCCTGAGCTGCAGGGCTACCCGTGCCGGCTGATCACCCCGCACACCCTGGAGGTGCAGGTGGACAAGGACATCGGCATCACCGCGCTGTTCGGCCAGCTGGCGCTGAAGAACATCGAGGTGCAGAGCCTGCGCAACAAGACCAACCGACTCGAGGAGTTGTTCGTGTCCCTGGTGGAAAAGAACCTGTCGAAGGTGGCCGTATGAGTGTGGAGCTGCGCACCAACTGGGTCGCCCTGAACACCATCGTCTACCGCGAAGTGCGGCGCTTCCTGCGCATCTGGCCGCAGACCCTGCTGCCGCCGGCGATCACGATGGTGTTGTACTTCGTGATCTTCGGCAACCTGATCGGCCGGCAGATCGGCGACATGGGCGGCTTTACCTACATGGAGTACATCGTGCCGGGGCTGATCATGATGTCGGTGATCACCAACTCCTACGGCAACGTGGTGTCGAGCTTCTTCGGCAGCAAGTTCCAGCGCTCCATCGAGGAACTGATGGTGTCGCCGGTGTCGCCGCACACCATCCTCGTCGGCTATGTGCTGGGCGGCGTGCTGCGCGGGCTGGCGGTGGGGGTGATCGTGACCATGCTGTCGCTGTTCTTCACCCACTTGCAGGTGCATCACCTGGGCGTGACCATCGTCGTGGTGCTGCTGACCGCGACCATCTTCTCGCTGCTGGGCTTCGTCAACGCGGTGTTCGCGCGCAACTTCGACGACATCTCGATCATCCCGACCTTCGTGCTGACGCCGCTGACCTACCTGGGCGGGGTGTTCTATTCGATCAACCTGCTGCCGCCGTTCTGGCAGACCGTGTCGCTGGCAAACCCCGTGCTGCACATGGTCAACTCGTTCCGCTACGGCATCCTAGGGGTGTCGGACATCAGCATCGGCACGGCGATCAGCTTCATGCTGGTGGCCACCGCGCTGCTCTACCTGCTGTGCGTGCGCCTGTTGGTCAGCGGCCGCGGCATGCGTGCGTAGGCATCGGCACTGGCGCCGGCGCCACTGCCGGCCCACCCACCAGCGCCAGTAGCCCATGGTGGTGAAGTAGGCGAGCACGCCGAGCACCACCCCGCACACCACCGAGCCCAGCAGGAACGGTTGCCAGATCGTCGCCAGCTGGTCGGTGACCCAGTCGACGGTGATCTCGTCGGGCAGCGTGCGCGGCGGCACCTGCATCAGCCAGGCGCCGGTCATGTAGGTGACGAAGAACACCGGCGGCATGGTCAGCGGGTTGGTCAGCCACACCAGGCTCACCGCGATCGGCAGGTTGCCGCGCACCGGGATCGCCAGCGCGGCGGCCAGCAGCATCTGCATGGGGATGGGGATCAGCGCCGCGAACAGGCCGACGCCCATGGCCCGCGCCACCGAATGGCGATTCAGGTGCCACAGGTTGGGGTCGTGCAGCAGCTTGCCGAAAAAGCGTAAGGACTTGTGTTCGCGGATGCTGGTCGGGTCCGGCATGTAGCGTTTGAACAGACGGCGCGGCATGTGGGCTCCCGGCGGGGTTGAAGGGCGTCAGTATGCCTTGATTGAAGCGCAGCCTCGTTCAGAGTTTGTGACAATTGATTAGCAGGTTTCTCCCGCCAATCGGCTAAGCCTCAGGGGCCGTTTTCGCTTCTGGAGCTCTATCTCATGCGCACAGGGATGCTGGCGCTGGTCCTCGGGCTGTTGAGCCTGCGCTTTTTACCTGCCCTGCCACCGGTCGGATGGCTGATTCCATTGCTCTTGCTGGCCCTGGCCTGCCTGCGTACCCGGGCCTGGCCGCTGGGTTGGTGGGTGCTGGGTGTGTGCTGGGCCTGCTGGTCGGCGCAGCAGGCCCTGGACGACCGCCTGCCGGCCGCGCTGGACGGTCGCACGCTGTGGCTGGAGGGGCGGGTGGTCGGCCTGCCGACCCGTACCGAGCGCGGCGTGCGTTTCGAGCTTGAGCAGCCGCAGTCGCGCAGGGCCCGGTTGCCGCAGCGGGTGCAGTTGAGCTGGTTTGACGGGCCACCACTGCGGGCGGGGGAGCACTGGCGGCTGGCGGTCAACCTGCGTCGGCCGCAGGGCCTGCTCAACCCCCATGGCCCCGATCAGGAGGCCACGCTGTTGGCGCGGCGGGTCGGTGCCACCGGCACGGTCAAGGCCGGTACGCGCCAGGGCGAGGCGGCCAGCAGTTGGCGCGACGGCCTGCGTCAGCGCTTGCTGACCACCGATGCCCATGGCCGGGAGGCGGCGTTGGCCGCCCTGGTGCTCGGGGATGGCGCAGGCCTGGCGCGGGAGGACTGGCAGGTGCTGCAGGCCACCGGCACGGTGCACCTGCTGGTGATTTCCGGGCAGCACATCGGCTTGCTGGCCGGGTTGGTCTATGGGTTGGTGGCCGGCTTGGCGCGCCTGGGGGCCTGGCCCCGGCGGTTGCCGTGGCTGCCCTGGGCCTGCGGCCTGGCGATGACAGCGGCACTGGGTTACGGCTGGCTGGCGGGGTTCGGCGTGCCGGTGCAGCGGGCGTGCCTGATGCTGGCGGTGGTGCTGCTCTGGCGCTTGCGCTTTCGCCATCTGGGCGCCTGGGTGCCGTTGTTGATGGCGCTGTCGGGCGTGCTGCTGGTCGAGCCGCTGGCCAGCCTGTTGCCGGGGTTCTGGCTGTCGTTCGCTGCCGTGGCGGTGCTGGTGTTGTGTTTCGCCGCCCGACTGGGCGCCTGGCGGCCCTGGCAGGCCTGGACCCGCGCCCAGTGGGTGATCGCCGTAGGGTTGTTGCCGGTATTGCTGGCCTTGGGGCTGCCCGTCAGTCTCAGTGCGCCGCTGGCTAATCTGCTCGCCGTGCCGTGGCTCAGCCTGGGCGTGCTGCCGCTGGCGTTGCTGGGCACGGCCCTGTTGCCGGTGCCTGGGCTGGGGGAGGGGATGCTGTGGCTGGCGGGCCTGTCGTTGGACGGCTTGTTTGCCGTGGTGACGCGATTGGCGGGCCTGCAGCCGGCCTGGATACCCGAGCCACTGCCGTTGTGGGCTTGGCTGCTGGTGTGCCTGGGCGCCTTTCTGGTGCTGCTGCCCCGTGGCGTGCCGTTGCGGGCGCCGGGTGCGGTCATGCTGTTGGCGCTGTGGGTGCCACGCGAACAGCTGCCATTGGGCCAGGTGGAGGTCTGGCAGCTGGATGTGGGGCAGGGCCTGGCGGTGCTGCTGCGCACCCGCAATCACGCGCTGCTGTATGACGCAGGCCCGGCCCGGGGTGGCAGTGACCTGGGCGAAACGGTAGTGCTACCGACCTTGCGCAAGCTGGGGGTGAAGGCGCTGGATGTGATGCTGATCAGCCATGGCCATGCTGACCATGCCGGTGGGGCGGCGGCTGTGCGGCGTGGGGTGCCGGTGAAGCGGGTGCTGGCCGGCGAGGTTGCCGGGCTGGAAGCGGCGTCGCTGTGCCGCAGCGGCGAGCGCTGGCAGTGGGATGGCGTAGATGTCGAGCTTTGGCACTGGCCGCAGGGGGCTTCCAGCAACGAGCGCTCCTGTGTGTTGCGGGTGCAGGCCAAGGGCGAGCGCTTGCTGCTGGCCGGGGACATGGAGGCCGGCGCGGAGCGTGCGTGGCTGGCCGCGACCGATGATCCTCGGGTGGACTGGTTGCAGGCGCCGCACCATGGCAGCCGCACGTCGTCCAGCGAGCCGTTCGTCCAGGCCACGGCGCCGCGCGGGGTGCTGATTTCCCGAGGGCGGCACAATGGTTTCGGGCATCCCCATGGGCAGGTGATCGAGCGCTATCGGCGGCATGGGGTGGCGGTGCATGACACGGCGGTGGAGGGGGCGTTGCGGTTGGTGCTGGGGAGTCGGGTTGGGGTGGAGGGTGTGCGCAGGGATCGGTGGTTCTGGCGTGAGGTTGACGAGGGCTGAGCCGGCGCCATCGCGGGGCAAGTCGCATCGGCGCACCGCCGCTCCCACGCCAACGCGATTACGCGGACCGAACGTTTCCCTGACCTCCGGCAGATGAGCCCCAGGCGCTCCTATGGTAGAGTGGCGGCCTTTTTCCGAGGGGATGCTAACTGTGTGGGAATTGGTCAAGTCCGGTGGCTGGATGATGCTGCCGATCATCCTGAGCTCCATCGCCGCCATGGCGATCGTCGTCGAGCGCCTGTGGACCCTGCGCGCCAGCCGTGTCACCCCGCCGCACCTGCTGGGCCAGGTATGGATGTGGATCAAGGACAAGCAACTCACCAGTGACAAGCTCAAGGCCCTGCGCGCCGACTCGCCGCTGGGCGAGATCCTCGCCGCGGGCCTGGCCAACTCGCGCCACGGCCGCGAGATCATGAAGGAGTGCATCGAGGAGGCCGCCTCGCGGGTCATCCACGAGCTGGAGCGCTACATCAGCACTCTCGGCACCATCGCCGCCATGGCCCCGCTGCTGGGCCTGCTGGGCACCGTGCTGGGCATGATCGACATCTTCAGCGCCTTCATGGGCTCGCAGATGACCGCCAACGCCGCCGTCCTGGCCGGGGGGATCTCCAAGGCCCTGGTCACCACCGCGGCCGGCCTGATGGTCGGTATCCCGGCGGTGTTCTTCCACCGCTTCCTGCTGCGCCGCATCGATGAGCTGGTGGTGGGCATGGAGCAGGAGGCAATCAAGCTGGTGGAAGTGTTGCAGGGCGACCGCGAAGTGGAAGTGGCCGGAGGCAAGGCGTGAAGTTCCGGCGCAATCGCCAGCGCGAGAACGTCGACATCAACCTGGCGTCGTTGATCGACGTGGTGTTCGTGCTGCTGCTGTTCTTCGTGGTCACCACCACCTTCACCCGTGAGACCCAGCTGCGCGTCGAACTGCCCGAGGCCAGCAGCGCCGAGCAGCCGCCGGCCGACCCGGGCAAGCTGGTGGAGATCTCCATCAGCGCCGATGGCGTGTACTCGGTGAACAACCACCTGCTGCCCAAGAGCGACCTGGACACCCTGACCGAGGCGATCGAGAAGGAATCCGGCGGTGACATCACCCTGCCGCTGGCCATCAGCGCCGACGGCAAGACCCCGCACCAGGCTGTGATCACCGCAATGGACGCGGCCGGCAAGCTCGGCTTCAGCAAGTTGCGCATGACCACCGTCGAGGCCGCGCAGGGCAAGCCCTGATGGCCTTCGCCGATCGTCTGCTCGCCGCCTGGTACGCCGGGCACCCGGCGCTTGCCGTGTTGCGCCCGCTCGAGGCGCTGTACCGCCGCGTGGTGACGCGCAAGCGCGCGCGCTTCCTCAGCGGCGAAAGCCCCAGCTACCGCGCCCCGGTACCGGTGATCGTGGTGGGCAACATCACCGTCGGCGGTACCGGCAAGACACCGATGATCCTCTGGCTGATCGAGCACTGCCGCCGGCAGGGGCTCAAGGTCGGCGTGGTCAGTCGGGGCTATGGCGCCAAACCACCGCACTATCCCTGGCGCGTCCAGGCTGACCAGCCTGCGGAGCAGGCCGGCGATGAGCCCTTGCTGATCGTCCAGCGCACCAGGGTGCCGCTGGTGATCGACCCCGACCGTTCCCGCGCCGTGCAGGCCTTGCTGGCCAGCGACGCGCCGGACCTGATCCTGTGCGACGACGGCATGCAGCATTACCGCCTGGCCCGCGACCTGGAGCTGGTGCTGATCGACGCCGCCCGGGGCCTGGGCAATCGCCGCTGCCTGCCGGCCGGCCCGTTGCGCGAGCCGGCCGAGCGCTTGGGCGAGGCCGACGCGGTGCTGTTCAACGGCGCCGAGACCGACCGCGACGACGGCTTCGCCTTCCGCCTGCAACCCTCGGCGCTGATCAACCTGCGCAGCGGCGAGCGCCGCGAGCTCGACCTGTTCCCGCCTGGCCAGGCGCTGCACGCCGTGGCCGGCATCGGCAATCCGCAACGTTTCTTCAACACCCTGCTGGGGCTACACTGGCAGCCGGTGCCGCACCCTTTCGCCGACCATGCGCCCTACAGCCGTGAAGTGCTGTCGTTCAGCCCGCCGCTGCCGCTGGTGATGACCGAGAAGGATGCGGTGAAATGCCGGCCCTTCGCCGCCGACGACTGGTGGTACCTGGCGGTCGACGCCGTGCCGACGCCCGCTTTCAGCGCCTGGTTCGACGCCCAGCTCGACCGCCTGCTGCCCGGCCGCCCCTGAGCCTTTTTTCATTTTCCGTCGCAAGGACTCCTCCATGGACACCAAACTGCTCGATATCCTGGCCTGCCCGATCACCAAGGGCCCGCTCAAGCTCAGCGCCGACAAGACCGAGCTGATCAGCAAGGGCGCGGGCCTGGCCTATCCGATCCGAGACGGCATCCCGGTGATGCTGGAAAGCGAAGCGCGCACCCTGACCGACGAAGAGCGCCTGGACAAATGAGCCTGGACTTCACCGTGGTGATTCCCGCCCGGCTGCGCTCCACGCGCCTGCCGGGCAAGCCATTGCTGCCGATCGCCGGCAAGCCGATGGTCCAGCATGTGTGGGAGCAGGCGCGCAAGAGCGGCGCCAGCCGCGTGGTCATCGCCACCGACGATGCCAGCATCGTCGAGGCCTGCCGGGCGTTCGGCGCCGAGGTGCTGCTGACCCGCGCCGACCATGAGTCGGGCACCGATCGCCTGGCCGAGGTGGCCGCCCAGCTGGGCCTGGCCGCTGATGCCATCGTGGTCAACGTGCAGGGCGACGAGCCGCTGATTCCGCCAGTGATCATCGACCAGGTGGCGGCCAACCTCGCCGCGCACCCGGAAGCCGGCATCGCCACCCTGGCCGAGCCGATCCACGCCCCGGAAACCATTTTCAATCCCAACGCGGTCAAGGTGGTCAGCGACAAGCACGGCCTGGCCCTGACCTTCAGCCGCGCGCCGCTGCCCTGGGCCCGTGACGCCTTCGCCAACAACCGTGACCAGCTGCCGGAGGGCGTGCCTTATCGCCGTCATATCGGCATGTATGCCTACCGCGTGGGCTTCCTCCAGGACTTCGTCGCCTGGGGCCCGTGCTGGCTGGAGCAGACCGAATCGCTGGAGCAGCTGCGCGCCCTGTGGCACGGCGTGCGCATCCATGTCGCCGACGCCATCGAGGCGCCGGCCGTGGGCGTGGACACCCCTGAAGACCTGGAGCGCGTACGGCGCTTGCTGGAGGCCTGATGCGCGTTTTGTTCGTCTGCCTCGGCAATATCTGCCGTTCGCCGACCGCCGAAGGCGTGCTGCGCCACCAGCTCGAGGCCGCAGGCCTGGGTGATCTGGTGCAGGTGGCCTCCGCCGGCACCGGCGATTGGCATGTCGGCAAGGCGCCCGACAGCCGTACCTGCAAGGCCGCCCTGGCCCGTGGCTACGACCTGTCGCGCCAGCGTGCCCAGCAGGTCAAGGCGGCGCATTTCGCCGAGTACGACCTGGTCCTGGCCATGGACAAGAGCAACCTGGGCAACCTGCAGGCCCTGCGCCCGCACAACGCCAAGGGCGAGCTCGACCTGTTCCTGCGCCGCTATGGCGCGGCCCTGGACGAAGTGCCGGACCCTTACTACGGCGGTGCCGAAGGCTTCGAGCAGGTCCTGGACCTGATCGAGGCGGCCTGCCGCGAGCTGGTCGTGGAAATCAAGGGGCGGTTATGACGGCGCACTGGCAGGAGCGCGTGTCGCTCAAGCCCTACAACACCTTCGGCATCGACGTCAGTGCCCGCTACTTCACCCAGGCCCATGACGACGACGAAGTCCGCCAGGCCCTGGCCCAGGCCGCCGAGCGGCAGGTACCGGTGCTGGTGATCGGCGGCGGCAGCAACCTGCTGCTGTCCCGCGATGTCGAGGCCCTGGTACTGCATATGGCCAGCCGTGGCCGACGCCTGCTCAGCGACGATGGCGAGCGGGTGGTGGTCGAGGCCGAGGCCGGGGAACCCTGGCACCCGTTCGTGCAGTGGAGCCTTGGGCAGGGCTTGTGCGGGTTGGAAAACCTCAGCTTGATCCCCGGCACCGTGGGCGCCGCGCCGATGCAGAACGTCGGTGCCTATGGCGTGGAGATCAAGGATGTGTTCGCCGGCCTGACCGCGCTGGACCGAGAGACCGGCGAGCTGCGGGATTTCTCGCTGGAGGAGTGCGCGTTCGGCTATCGCGACAGTCTGTTCAAGCGCAACCCCGGGCGCTGGCTGATTGTGCGCGTGCGCTTTGCCTTGAATCGCACGTTGCAGGCACACCTTGACTACGGCCCGGTGCGTCAGCGTCTGACGGAGCAGGGCGTCGAACAGCCGACCGCGCAGGCGATCAGCGACGCGATCTGCAGTATCCGTCAGGAAAAGCTGCCGGATCCGGCTGAGCTGGGCAACGCCGGGAGCTTCTTCAAGAACCCGGTGGTGTCCGCTGAATTGGCCGAGTGTATCCGTGCCGGGCATCCCGGCGTGGTGGCCTATCCCCAGGCCGATGGCCAGGTGAAGCTGGCGGCCGGCTGGTTGATCGAGCAGGCGGGGTGGAAAGGCTATCGCGATGGCGATGCCGGGGTCCACCGTTTGCAGTCGCTGGTGCTGGTGAACTACGGCCAGGCGAGCGGGGCGCAGTTGCATGCCCTGGCGCGGCGGATCCAGGCGGATATCCTCGAGCGCTTCGGGGTGGAGCTGGAGATGGAGCCGAACCTGTACTGATGGGTTGGCCTGGGCCGGCCCTATCGCGGGGCAAGCTGAACTGGCCTAATGATTTTGGACACCTTCATCGGGCGCTATGATGGCGCCCAATTGGAGGCAAAATCAGTGCGTAAATCTTATTCAAGAGAATACAAAGTCCAAGCTGCCGAAATGGTGCTGGACGGTGGGCAGTCAGTTCCTGAGGTCTGTGCCGCCCTTGGGCTGGGCCCTACCGCGCTTCGCCGCTGGGTTGACCAGGTACGTGAAGAGAGAGCCGGTAAGGTTCCGGCTGGAGCCAAAGCGATCACACCCGAGCAGCAACGAATTGAAGAACTCGAAGCGCTGGTTCGGCAAAAGGATCGGGATATCGAAATCCTAAAAAAGGCCAGTGCTCTCCTGCTTCGGGACTCCAAAGATCGTTCTCGCTGATCAACGAGCTGAGTGAGCAATACCCTGTTGTCGACTGCTGCCGCGTGCTTGGGGTTAAGCGCAGCAGTTTCTATGCGTGGCGCAAACGGCAAGGACGTGAAAACCCGGCCAGAGATGCTCTACGCCTGCTGGTAATCAAGCACTTCAACGCATCGCGAAGTGCTTTTGGCTCGCGAACCCTGGCGCAGGAATTGCGGCATGAGGGCCATGGAATAGGACGATACAAGGTGCGTGCGTTGATGCGCGAAGCTGGCCTGAAGTGCAAGCAGCGCAGGCCGCACCGCTATCGGTCATCAGGGGCAGAAGCGTTGATTGCCGAGAATCAGCTGAAGCGCAATTTCAAGGTTTCGGCGATCAATGAGGTTTGGTGTGGCGATGTGACCTATATCCAGGTTGGCAGGCGCTGGCTGTACCTAGCCGCCGTGATTGACCTCTATGCCCGTCGCGTAGTGGGTTGGGCATTCTCGATGATTGCAGATGCCAACTTAGCTTGTAACGCCCTGCGCATGGCAGCTGAATCGCGGGGTAGACCGGCGGGCGTAATGTTTCATTCAGACCAGGGCTGTCAGTACACCAGCCATAAATTCAGAGCCGCGCTCGATGAGTACAACTTGAACCAGAGCATGAGCCATCGAGGCCAATGCTGGGATAACGCTGCCATGGAGCGATTCTTCGGAGCATTGAAATCAGAATGGGTGCCGGCAGAGGGTTACGAGACCGAAGCGCAGGCACGAGTGGATATCCAGGCTTATCTGATGCGCTACAACCTCAAGCGCCTCCACAGCTACAACGGCTATGAAACGCCAGTAGCCATGGAGGAAAAACTCAAGGCAGCGGCATGAACCTTAACCGGTGTCCAAAATTACTTGACCAGTTCAAGCCCGCTCCCACGCCACCGTTCCGCGGCTGAGAGGGACTGCGTGGGAGCGGGCTTGCCCCGCGAACACCGGCGAAGCCGGTGCCATCCACCCGGCAAAGAAAAAGCCCCGCCAGTTCGCACTGGCGGGGCTTTTTCATTCAGCCGAGGCTATCAACCGTGATGAGGCTTGTGCTCGTCAGCGGTTTCCAGGGCTTCGGCCGGGGCAGCAGCGGCCAGGGCAGCGGCGGCTGCTTCGGCTTCACGCTTGCGGCGACGCACTTCACGCGGGTCGTTCGGCGCACGGCCGTTCGGCAGCATGATGGTGGACGGCTCGACCGGCGCTTCTTCGGCAACCACGGCTGGTGCAGGCTCAGCCACCGGGGCTTCGACCACTTCAGGCTGGACTTCGACGGCTTCGACCACCGGAGCAGGCTGCTCGGCGACTGGTGCCTGGGCTTCGACCACTTCGGCAACCGGTGCCTTCTCGATCTCGCCCGCTTCCACCGCTGGGGCTTCCACGACCACTGCAGGCTCGACGGCTGCCTCGACAACGGCGGTCGGCTGCTCGATGGCGGCTTCTTCAACCACAGGCTGCGGCGCCACTTCGACGACAGGCTCGATGCTTGGCTCGGCAGCGACCACTGGCTCGCTGACAGGCTGCTCGACCACCGGGGCGATGGCGACCTGCTCGGCCACGACTTCGGTGATTTCCACCTGGGTCTCGGCGACAGCGGCGCTGGCGCGTTCGGCCTGCTGGTTGGCTTCGGCCTCGGCGTCGGCACTGATGTTGCTGGTGGCAACGGCAGCGATGACGGCAGTGCCGGCGGCCAGTTCGGCACCCAGCTCGGTGGCCTGGTGCTGTTGTGGCTGCTCTTCGCCGGCGTCTTCGTCGCCGCCTTCGATCAGCTCGCCATTGGCGTTGCGCTGGCGCTCACGACGGTTGCTGCGACGACGCTGGCCACGGGAACGGCGACGTGGACGTTCGCCATCGGCGCCTTCCTGCTCGTCCTGCAGCAGCTCTTCGTTCGGCAGTTGCTCCTCGGCGAGCTCCACGGCCTGTTCGGCGGCCTGCACCTCAGGGCGCAGCTGGCGCTCTTCGCGTGGGGCGCGTTCCTCACGTGGCGCACGCTCTTCACGAGGGGCACGTTCTTCACGCGGTGCACGCTCTTCGCGAGGTGCACGTTCTTCACGCGGTGCACGCTCTTCGCGAGGGGCGCGTTCTTCACGTGGTGCGCGCTCTTCGCGAGGAGCGCGTTCTTCACGCGGTGCACGCTCTTCGCGTGGGGCGCGCTCTTCACGGGCTACGCGTTCTTCACGTGGCGCACGCTCTTCACGCGGGGCGCGTTCTTCGCGGGCGACCGGTGCGGCGTCCAGCGGCTCGCGCAGTTCGCGCACGCGCTCTTCGCGGTTGCCACGGCGGTCTTCACGCGGCTGGCGCGGTTGACGCTCTTCACGTGGCGCGCGTTCTTCACGCGGGGCACGCTCTTCGCGAGGCTGACGCTCTTCACGCGGGGTGCGCTCGCCGCGCTCTTCGCGTGGCTTGCGGTCTTCTTCGCGACGGCCGTTGCGGTTGCGGCTCTGCTGGCGACCGTTGCGACGCTCTTCATTGCGTGGCGAGCGCTCGGTGGCAGGCTTCTCGGTGGCGGCGGCCGGTGCGGCGGCAGGTTCTTCCTTACCGGCGAACAGGCTGACCAGCGACTTGACCAGGCCCTTGAACAGGCTTGGTTCGGCGGCGGCAGGGGCGGCGACCGGCGTGGCAGGTGCCGGCTGCTCTTCAGCGGCGGCCGGCACCGGGGCGTTGGCGCGGGCCGGCGCGGTCTTGACCGCGGCTTCCTGGCGCACCAGGGTGCGGGTGGCGGTCGGCTGCGGCGCTTCTTCGGTCTCGGCCGAGGCGATCTCGTAGCTGGACTGGTTGTTCAGCACGTCCGGGTTGTCGTCGCGCAGGCGCTGGACTTCGAAGTGCGGGGTTTCCAGGTGATCGTTCGGCAGGATGATGATGCGTGCGCGAGTGCGCAGTTCGATCTTGGTGATCGAGTTGCGTTTCTCGTTGAGCAGGAAGGCGGCCACCGGGATCGGCACCTGGGCGCGTACTTCGGCGGTGCGGTCCTTCAGTGCTTCTTCTTCGATCAGGCGCAGGATCGCCAGCGACAGCGACTCGACGTCACGGATGATGCCGGTGCCGGAGCAGCGCGGGCAGACGATACCGCTGCTTTCGCCCAGCGATGGACGCAGGCGCTGACGGGACATTTCCAACAGGCCGAAGCGCGAGATGCGGCCTACCTGCACGCGAGCACGGTCGGCTTCGAGGCACTCACGCACGCGCTCTTCGACGGCGCGCTGGTTCTTGGCCGGGGTCATGTCGATGAAGTCGATGACGATCAGGCCGCCGATGTCGCGCAGGCGCAGCTGGCGGGCGATCTCTTCGGCCGCTTCCAGGTTGGTCTGCAGGGCGGTTTCTTCGATGTCGCTGCCTTTGGTGGCGCGTGCCGAGTTGATGTCGATGGACACCAGGGCTTCGGTCGGGTCGATGACGATCGAGCCGCCGGACGGCAGGTCGACCACGCGCTGGAAGGCGGTTTCGATCTGGCTTTCGATCTGGAAGCGGTTGAACAGCGGCACGCTGTCTTCGTACAGCTTGACCTTGCTGGCGTACTGCGGCATCACCTGGCGAATGAAGGTCAGGGCTTCTTCCTGGGCGTCGATGCTGTCGATCAGCACTTCGCCGATGTCCTGGCGCAGGTAGTCGCGGATGGCGCGGATGATGACGTTGCTTTCCTGGTAGATCAGGAACGGCGCGGCGCGGTCTTGCGAGGCTTCCTTGATGGCGGTCCACAGCTGCAGCAGGTAGTCGAGGTCCCACTGCATTTCTTCGCTGCTGCGGCCCAGGCCCGCGGTGCGCACGATCAGGCCCATGTCGCCCGGAACGGTCAGGCCGTTCAGCGCTTCGCGCAGTTCGTTGCGCTCTTCGCCTTCGATGCGGCGGGAGATGCCGCCGGCGCGCGGGTTGTTGGGCATCAGCACCAGGTAGCGGCCGGCCAGGCTGATGAAGGTGGTCAGGGCGGCGCCTTTGTTGCCGCGCTCTTCCTTCTCGACCTGGACGATGACTTCCTGGCCTTCGCTCAGGACTTCCTTGATGTTGACCCGGCCTTCAGGGGCTTTCTTGAAGTATTCGCGGGAGATTTCCTTCAGCGGCAGGAAGCCGTGACGGTCGGAGCCGAAGTCGACGAAGGCGGCTTCGAGGCTGGGCTCGATCCGGGTGATCTTGCCTTTGTAGATGTTGGCCTTTTTCTGCTCACGGGCGCCGGACTCGATGTCCAGGTCGTAGAGACGTTGGCCGTCCACCAGGGCTACACGCAACTCTTCGGGCTGAGTTGCGTTAATCAGCATTCTTTTCATGTTGTACCGTCGGTTTCCGGGCTGCCGGAAACGGCGTGCGGCACACACGACTTCTCAGGGTCGGTGCCAAGGTGCGCAAAGGGTGGCGGGCCACCCCCGTGTCTGGCGACGTTCGGCACCAGCCGGTTGCCCAGCCTGCCGTTGTCGCGACGACGCGTCCTGTTTTGCGGTGCCAAAAGACCTGTCGAGCTTTTCGAAGGTTATCCGAATCAATCGAGCGGGCCTGGTGCACTCAGTCAGGAGGAGGAATCAACCGGTCGTCCGTGGACGCCACGAGGGCGTCTGTTCAGGACCTTGTCCGCTCATCGCCCGTTGAGTGGGGCGCTGGTGCGGGTTCGGTGCCACACGGTCCGAGGGCTGTACGTCTCCACCCTGCACGTATCCCTTGAAAATTCGGTGCTGCCGCGCGCTGAATCCGCAACGGGTTGCATTTTTCGCCAGCCCGGTTCCGGGCTGGCGCCATAACATATCCAAGGCAGGTATTTCCGAAGCATTCGCCCGAATGCGCGGAAACGACGGTGGCGGGCAGAGGTACGGCGAAAAGAATCGGGTAAGCAGGTGAAACACCGCACTTGTCGTTTTTTTTCGGTCTTCTCTACACAGCGCTGGTGGCGATTCCAGGCATTTAGTTAAACTGGCGAACGCTCCGTAGGACGGCCTCGCGTCCTCGGGAATTGCGATGGTCAGGGCCGGCGTAGAGCCTGGTGCCGCTGGCCTGCCGCTTTTGGCGGCGTTCGCGACTATAGCAGCAATGATTAAGTGCTTCAATTCCATAAAAAATTGTTATGATCCCGCCATGACGACCAATACCCCCCCGACTTCCGGCGTTCAGCTGATCGAAGTCCCGCCGGAGCTTGCCGGCCAGCGCATCGACAATTTCCTCATCACGGCCCTCAAGGGCGTGCCCAAGACCTTGGTCTACCGCATCCTGCGCAAGGGTGAGGTGCGGGTCAACAAGGGCCGGATCAAGCCTGAGTACAAGCTGCAGGCCGGCGATATCGTGCGGGTGCCGCCGGTACGCCTGCCCGAGCGCGACGAGCCGGCGCCGGTGGCCCAGGGGCTGCTGCAGCGCCTGGAGGCCGCGATTGTCTACGAGGACAAGGCGCTGATCGTGATGAACAAGCCGGCCGGCATCGCCGTGCACGGCGGCAGCGGCCTGAGTTTCGGTGTGATCGAGGCGCTGCGCCAGCTGCGTCCGGACGCCAAGGAGCTGGAGCTGGTGCATCGCCTGGATCGCGACACCTCGGGCCTGCTGATGATCGCCAAGAAGCGCAGCATGCTGCGCCACCTGCACGCCGCCCTGCGCGGCGATGGCGTGGACAAACGCTACATGGCGCTGGTGCGCGGCCATTGGCCGACCTCCAAGAAGCAGGTCAACGCGCCCCTGCAGAAGAGCAACCTGCGTTCCGGCGAGCGCATGGTCGAGGTCAACGACGAGGGCAAGGACGCGCTGACGATGTTCCGCGTGCTGCGCCGTTTCGGCGAGTTCGCCACCATCGTCGAGGCACGGCCGATCACCGGGCGTACCCACCAGATCCGTGTGCATACCCTGCATGCCGGGCACATGATCGCCGGCGACAGCAAGTACGGCGATGAAGACTTCACTCGCGAGATTCGCGAGCTGGGCGGCAAGCGTCTGTTCCTGCATGCCTACCAGCTGACCGTGCCACTGCCCGACGGTGGCGAGCTCAAGCTCGAGGCGCCGGTGGACGAGATGTGGGCCAAGACCATCGAGCGGCTGGCGTCCTGATCCATGAATAAAAGTTATGACCTGCTGATCTTCGACTGGGACGGCACCCTGGCCGATTCCATCGGGCGCATCGTCGAGGCGATGAACGTGGCCGCCGGGCGTGCCGGCGAGGCCGTCAGCAGCGACGAGGCGGTCAAGGGCATCATCGGCCTGGCGCTGGGGGAGGCGATCGCCACCCTGTACCCGCACCTCGATGTGCCGCAGGTCGAGGCATTCCGTCAGCACTACGCCGACGTGTACATGGCGCTGGACCAGCAGCCGTCGCCATTGTTCGACGGCGTGGTCGAGTCGCTGGAAGCGTTCCGTGCCGAGGGGTATCGTCTGGCGGTGGCCACCGGCAAGGCGCGGCGCGGCCTGGATCGCGTGCTCAAGGCCAATGGCTGGGAAGGCTATTTCGACATCACCCGGGCGGCCGACGAAACCCGTGGCAAGCCGCATCCGCTGATGCTCGAAGAGATTCTAGCCCATTGCCGGGTCGAACCCGGGCGGGCGCTGATGGTCGGAGATTCGGCGTTCGACCTGCAGATGGCCAGCAACGCCGGCATGCATTCGGCGGCGGTGGGCTACGGCGCCATGCCGCTGCAGGCCCTGGCCGAATACGGCCCGCAGGTGTGCATCGAGCATTTTTCCCAGTTGCGCGAATGGCTGGCCGAGCCTGCGCAGATCAATTTCCAAGGTAGGTGAGCATGACTGACGAATGGAAGGCGCCCGAGCCGGACGACACTGGCGAGGAGCGCAAGAGCTGGAAGCTGCTGGAGAAGACTTTGCTGGCCGGCGTCCAGGAGCAGCGCCGGGCGCGGCGCTGGGGGATCTTCTTCAAGCTGCTGACCTTCGTTTACCTGTTCGGCATCCTGTTCCTGTTCACGCCGTTGATGGATGTGGACAAGGCGGCCTCGCGCAGCGGCAACCATACCGCGCTGGTCGAGGTGCGCGGGGTGATCGCCGACCAGGAGCCGGCCAGCGCCGACAATATCGTCAAGAGCCTGCGCGAGGCGTTCAAGGATCCGAAGACCAAGGCCGTGGTCATGCGCATCAACAGCCCGGGCGGCAGTCCGGTGCAGTCGGGCTACGTGTATGACGAGATCCGTCGTCTGCGCGCCGAGTACCCGGCCATCAAGCTGTATGCGGTCATCAGTGACCTGGGGGCGTCCGGCGCCTATTACATCGCCAGTGCCGCCGACGAAATCTATGCCGACAAGGCCAGTCTGGTCGGTTCCATTGGTGTTACCGCGGCCGGTTACGGCTTCGTCGGGACCATGGACAAGCTGGGGGTGGAGCGTCGCACCTACACCGCCGGCGAGCACAAGGCGTTCCTTGATCCGTTCTCGCCGCAGAAGCCCGAGGAGACCGCGTTCTGGCAGGGCGTGCTGGATACCACGCACCGCCAGTTCATCGCCATGGTCAAGCAGGGGCGGGGTGAGCGGTTGAAGGACAAGGAACATCCGGAGCTGTTCAGCGGGCTGATCTGGTCCGGCGAGCAGGCCAAGACGCTGGGGCTGGTGGACGGGCTGGGCAGTGCCAGCTATGTCGCCCGTGACATCGTGGGCGAGAAGGAGTTGGTGGACTTCACCGTGCAGGAGTCGCCGTTCGATCGCTTCTCCAAGCGCATCGGTGCCAGCGTGGCGGAGCGTCTGGCGCTGTACATGGGCTTCCAGGGGCCTTCGCTGCGTTGATCTGAAATCGATTGGGGCCGTTTCACGGCCCTTTCGCCGGCAAGTCGGCTCCCACAGGGGGTGTAATTCTTGTGGGAGCCGGCTTGCCGGCGAAAGGGGCGCGAAGCGGCCCCAGTCTTTCAGGGCACCTGCACGCCTTCCTTGTGCAGCATGTCCACCAGTCTGATCAGCGGCAACCCGATCAGGCTCGTGGCGTCGCAGCCATGGGTGCTCTGGAACAGGCTGACCCCCAGTCCCTCCGCCTTGAAGCTGCCGGCGCAGTCCAGTGGCTGCTCGGCCGTCACGTAGCGCTCCACGCACTCTCGATCCAGCTCGCGCATCGTCACGGTAAACGGCACGCAATCGACCTGGCAGTGGCCGGTGGCGCTGTTCAGTAGCGCCAGCCCGGTGAGGAAGGTGACCTGCTGCCCGCTGGCCTCCAGCAATTGCTCGCAGGCACGTTCGAAGGTGTGGGGCTTGCCGAGGATCTGCTCGCCCAGTACCGCCACCTGGTCGGAGCCGATGATCAGGTGGTCGGGGTGGCTGGCGGCCAGGGCCTCGGCCTTCTGTCGGGCCAGGCGACGGACCAGCTCGACGGCGGGCTCGCCATCGAGGCGCCGTTCGTCAAGGTCGGGGCTCGCCCAGGTGAAGGGCAGGCGCAGGCGGGTGAGCAGTTCGCGGCGGTACGCAGAGCTGGAAGCCAGTAACAAGGGAAGCATGGTAGACTCCTGGGCAATTACCCCGAATTCTAACATGCGAGATGACACCTAATTTCCTTTGACAGGGAGGGGGTGCATCCCTAGAATGCTGCGCCTATGTTGAATGACCCGATTCCACCTCACGTTGACCCGCGCAAATTGGCTGATCGTGGCGTAACCCTCGAAGGTTCGCTGCAACTCGCTGATTTGGAAAGACTCTGCGACCCGCTTTCCGACAATGTCGGTACGGTGCAGGCGAAGTTCGATTTTGAACGAGATGAACAGCACGTGGTGGTTATCCACAGCGCGCTGGACGTCGAAGTCAAGATGGTTTGCCAGCGTTGTCTTGAGCTGGTCACCCTGCCGATCCACAGCGAATGCACATACGCCGTGGTGAAGGAGGGTGCGAACACCCAGTCGTTGCCGAAAGGCTATGACGTGCTGGAACTGGGCGAAGATCCTTTGGATCTGCAGGCGTTGGTCGAGGAAGAGCTTCTGCTTGCCCTGCCGATCGTGCCTGCTCATCATCCGGAAGAATGCCAGCAGCCGGCGGGACTCGATGAGCCCGAGCCGAGCAAGGACGAGGTATCGCGGTCCAACCCGTTCAGTGTATTGGCGCAGTTAAAGCGTGACCCAAACGTTTAGGAGTTAATCAATTATGGCTGTTCAGCAGAACAAAAAATCCCGCTCTGCCCGTGACATGCGCCGTTCGCACGACGCCCTGTCGGCAGAAGCTCTGTCGGTAGAGAAGAGCACCGGTGAAGTACACCTGCGTCACCACGTATCGCCAGAAGGCGTATACCGTGGTCGCAAAGTGATCGACAAGGGCGCCGACGAGTAATCCTTGTCCGCTCAGATCATCGCGATCGACGCAATGGGCGGGGACTTCGGTCCCCGCAACATTGTCCAGGCTAGCATTGCCTGCCTTTCGGCTACCCCCTCGCTGCACCTGACCCTCGTCGGTCAACCCTCCCTCCTTGAAGATCTCGTCAGCGGCCTTGCGGCTGCGGATCGCGCGCGCCTGCAGATTGTCGCGGCCAGCGAAGTGATCGGCATGGACGAGCGGCCATCGCAGGCGTTGCGGGGCAAGCCGGACTCGTCGATGCGCGTCGCCCTCGAACTGGTGCGTGATGGCAAGGCCCAGGCCTGCGTGAGCGCCGGCAATACCGGTGCGCTCATGGCTCTGTCGCGCCTGGTGCTCAAGACCCTGCCTGGTATCGATCGCCCGGCGATGGTGGCGGCGATTCCGACCCAGGCCGGCTATTGTCAGCTACTCGACCTCGGCGCCAATGTCGATTGCAGCGCGGAGAACCTCTACCAGTTCGCCGTGATGGGCTCGGTGGCCGCCCAGGCCCTGGGCGTGCACCGGCCGCGGGTGGCACTGCTCAATATCGGCACCGAGGACATCAAGGGCAACCAACAGGTCAAACTGGCCGCCAGTCTGCTGCAGAACGCCCGGGGCCTGAACTACATCGGCTTCGTCGAGGGTGACGGGCTGTACCGTGGCGAGGCGGATGTGGTGGTGTGCGACGGTTTCGTCGGCAATATCCTGCTCAAGTCCAGCGAAGGCCTGGCGACCATGATCGGTGCGCGCATCGAGGCGTTGTTCCGTGGCGGGCTGCTGGCGCGGGCGGCGGGGGCCATGGCCATGCCGTTGCTCAAGCGCCTGCAGGCCGACCTGGCGCCGGCGCGACACAATGGCGCAAGCTTCCTGGGGTTGCAGGGCATCGTCATCAAGAGCCATGGCTCGGCGGGCGTGCAGGGCTTGCAGAGCGCGATCCAGCGGGCGCTGATCGAGATCCAGGAGAACCTGCCGCAACGCCTGCACGGGCGCCTCGAAGACCTGTTGCCCTGAGCGGCGTGGGAGCGGGCTGCCCCGCGATGAGGCCATGACTGGAAATACAAAGCCTTTGGGCGTGTCGCCCATGAAGTGCTTAAATGTGACCGCTTGGTCCGCCGCTCCATCCAAGCTTTCAGATTGCGCGCCCGGCCCACGGCCCGGCGCACCCTATCCGACGACAAGATCATAAGGGCTTGTTCAATGTCTGCATCCCTCGCATTCGTCTTTCCTGGTCAAGGTTCCCAGTCGCTGGGCATGCTCAAGGAGCTGGGCGCCGAAAAACCGGTAATCGTCGAGACCTTCAAGGAAGCATCCGAGGCCCTGGGCTACGACCTGTGGAAGCTCGTCCAGGAAGGCCCGGAAGAACAACTCAACCAGACCGACAAGACCCAGCCGGCCATCCTGACCGCCTCGATCGCCCTGTGGCGCCTGTGGCTGGAAGAGGGTGGTGCGCAGCCTGCGTACGTCTCCGGTCACAGCCTGGGTGAATACAGCGCCCTGGTCGCCGCCGGCAGCCTGTCGCTGAAGGACGCCGTGCGCCTGGTCGAGCGTCGCGGTCAGCTGATGCAGGAGGCCGTGCCGGCCGGTCACGGCGCCATGGCCGCGATCCTC
This sequence comes from Pseudomonas peradeniyensis, assembly GCF_014268935.2. Lineage (GTDB taxonomy): Bacteria > Pseudomonadota > Gammaproteobacteria > Pseudomonadales > Pseudomonadaceae > Aquipseudomonas > Aquipseudomonas peradeniyensis. The sequence goes on from NZ_JABWRJ020000001.1 coordinate 396,703, forward strand.
GGCCTGGACGACGCGGTCGTGGTCGAGATCTGCGCCAAGGCTGCCGAAGACCAAGTGGTCAGTGCGGTGAACTTCAACTCCCCTGGCCAGGTGGTCATCGCCGGCAACAAGGCGGCTGTGGATCGCGCCATGGAGCTGTGCAAAGAGGCCGGTGCCAAGCGCGCCCTGCCGCTGGCGGTCAGCGTGCCGTCGCACTGCGCGCTGATGAAGCCGGCCGCCGAGCGTTTCGCCGAGTCGGTCAACGCCATCGAATGGAAGGCCCCGCAGATCCCGGTGGTGCAGAACGTCACCGCCGCCATCGCCGCCGATCTCGACGCTCTCAAGCAAGACCTGCTGGCGCAGCTGTACCAGCCGGTACGCTGGGTAGAATGCGTGCAGGCCCTGGCCGAGCGCGGCGCGGTGAACCTGGTCGAATGCGGCCCGGGCAAGGTCCTGGCCGGCCTGAACAAGCGTTGCGCCGACGGCGTGACCACCTACAACCTCAACACCCCAGACGCCGTCGCCGCCACCCGTGCGGCGCTGGCCTGAATTCGGAGAAGCTTGCATGAGCCTGCAAGGTAAAGTTGCACTGGTCACCGGCGCCAGCCGTGGTATCGGCCAGGCCATCGCCCTCGAGCTGGGCCGTCAGGGCGCGACCGTGATCGGTACCGCCACCACCGCTTCGGGCGCCGAGCGCATTGCCGCCACCCTGAAAGAGCACGGCATCAATGGCACCGGCCTTGAGCTGAACGTCACCAGCGCCGAGTCCGTGGACGCGGTGCTGGGCGCCATCGGCGAGCAGTTCGGCGCACCGGCCATCCTGGTCAACAACGCCGGCATCACCCGCGACAACCTGATGCTGCGGATGAAGGACGACGAGTGGTTCGACGTGATCGACACCAACCTCAACAGCCTCTACCGTCTGTCCAAGGGCGTGCTGCGCGGCATGACCAAGGCCCGCTGGGGTCGTATCATCAGCATCGGCTCGGTGGTAGGTGCCATGGGCAACGCCGGCCAGGCCAACTACGCCGCCGCCAAGGCCGGCCTGGAAGGCTTCAGCCGTGCCCTGGCCCGTGAAGTGGGCTCGCGTGGCATCACCGTCAACTCGGTGACCCCGGGCTTCATCGACACCGACATGACCCGCGAACTGCCAGAAGCGCAGCGCGAGGCCCTGCAGAAAGAGATTCCGCTGGGCCGCCTGGGCCAGGCCGAGGAGATCGCGAAAGTGGTTTCCTTCCTGGCTTCCGACGGCGCAGCCTATGTCACCGGCGCCACCGTGCCGGTGAACGGCGGGATGTACATGTAAAAACCGCAACTCAATGTGACGGATTGCTTCAAAAAAGAGTCATACTGCGAGCCTAAAATCCGTTATAAAGCTGCAACCAGATTCCGGGCAGAGGGCCCGGTGGCCTGGTGGAAGGCGCGTTACGCTTGAAAAGCAGGCGTCTTCCTATAAACTTGGTCACCGGCCAGCTGCCTGACATATGTCCATTAGGAGTGAAAACTAGGTATGAGCACCATCGAAGAACGCGTCAAGAAAATCGTCGCCGAGCAACTGGGCGTCAAGGAAGATGAAGTGAAGAACACCTCTTCCTTCGTTGAGGACCTGGGTGCCGATTCGCTTGACACCGTTGAGCTGGTGATGGCTCTGGAAGAGGAATTCGAGACCGAAATCCCTGACGAAGAAGCCGAGAAGATCACTACCGTTCAAGCTGCCATCGACTACGTCAACGCCCACCAGGCCTAAGACGTTTCAGTCGACGCTTCTTGTCGGGAAAAACCGCACTGCCGTCGCCGGCGTGCGGTTTTTTCTTTGCAAGCCCTGCAATCAGCGGAGTCTGTTGCCAGGCCATTGGCCGCGCCAGTGCACTGGCAAGAGACTCTGTAATTTGGAAATGAGGAGAGTACTGTGTCGCGTAGACGCGTCGTGGTCACTGGTATGGGTATGCTGTCGCCACTGGGTACCGATGTACCGAGCACCTGGCAGGGCATTCTGGCTGGCCGCAGTGGCATCGGTCCGATCGAGCATACGGATCTGTCTGCCTACTCCACCCGTTTTGGCGGCTCGGTAAAGGGCTTCGAAGTCGAGCAGTACCTGTCGGCCAAGGAGGCCCGCAAGCTCGATCTGTTCATCCAGTACGGCCTGGCGGCCGGCTTCCAGGCGGTGCGCAACGCCGGCCTGGAAATCACCGACGCCAACCGCGAGCGCATCGGCGTGGCCATGGGCTCGGGCATCGGTGGCCTGACCAACATCGAAGAGACCAGCAAGACCCTGCACGAGCAGGGGCCGCGCCGGATCTCGCCGTTCTTCGTGCCGGGTTCGATCATCAACATGATCTCCGGCTTCCTGTCGATCCACCTGGGTCTGCAAGGGCCGAACTACGCGATCGCCACCGCCTGCACCACTGGCACCCACTGCATTGGCATGGCCGCGCGCAACATCGCCTACGGTGAAGCCGACGTGATGATCGCCGGCGGCGCCGAAATGGCCGCCTGCGGCCTGGGCATGGGCGGCTTCGGCGCGTCCCGCGCGCTGTCGACCCGCAACGACGAGCCGGCCCGTGCCAGCCGTCCGTGGGACAAGGGCCGTGACGGCTTCGTGCTGTCCGACGGTGCCGGCGCCCTGGTGCTCGAAGAGCTGGAGCATGCCAAGGCCCGTGGCGCCACCATCTACGCCGAGCTGGTCGGCTTCGGCATGAGCGGTGACGCCTATCACATGACTTCGCCGCCCGATTCCGGCGAAGGCGCCGCCCGCTGCATGGCCAACGCCCTGCGCGATGCCGGCATCCAGCCTGAGGACGTCAGCTACATCAACGCCCACGGCACCTCGACGCCGGCCGGCGACATCGCAGAAGTGGCCGCGATCAAGCGCGTGTTCGGCGAGCACGCCTACAAGCTGGCGGTCAGCTCGACCAAGTCGATGACCGGCCACCTGCTCGGCGCCGCCGGCGCGGTGGAGGCGATCTTCAGCGTCCTGGCGATCAACAGCCAGATGGCGCCGCCAACCATCAACCTGGACGAGCCCGACGAAGGCTGCGACCTGGACTTCGTGCCGCACCAGGCGCGCAGCATGCCGATCGACGTGGTGCTGTCCAACTCGTTCGGCTTTGGTGGCACTAACGGCTCGCTGGTATTCCGTCGGTTCGCCGACTGATGCACAGCTGGATCGATGGCCAGGACGCGGCTGCGGTCAATCTGCAGAATCGTGGCCTGGCCTACGGCGATGGCCTGTTCGAGACCATCGCCGTGCGCGGCGGCAGGCCCAGCCTGCTGGCCCTGCACCTCGACCGCCTGGCGCTGGGTTGCCAGCGCCTGGCGATCGAGGCCGACCTGACGCTGGTTCGCAATGAACTGTTGCAATTCGCCCAGCTGCTGGGCGAGGGCGTCGCCAAGCTGATCCTGACCCGTGGCGACAGCCAGCGTGGCTATGCCCCGGCGGCTGGCGCCCCGGCGCGGCGCATCCTCCAGGGCAGCCCCTTGCCGGCCTATCCCGCCGAACATGCCGAACAGGGCGTGCGCCTGTACGTCTGCCAGACGCGGCTGGCGGAACAACCGCTGCTGGCCGGGCTCAAACACCTCAACCGCCTCGAGCAGGTGCTGGCCCGCGCCGAATGGCAGGATCCGGCGTTTGCCGAAGGCTTGATGCGTGACGGCCAAGGGCGGGTGATCGAAGGGGTGTACAGCAACCTGTTCCTGGTGCGTGACGGCGTGCTGCTGACCGCCGAGCTGAGCCGTTGCGGCGTGGCCGGGGTGATGCGCGCGGCGTTGCTGGAGCAGGCGGTGTTGCTGGGCATTCCCACCCAGGTGCGGGACTTGCCGCTGGAGGCGCTGGAGCAGGCCGACGAAGTGTTCGTCTGCAACAGTGTCTACGGCATCTGGCCCGTGCGTGAATTCGCCGCGCTGAACTGGCCGGCCGGGCCGCTCACCCGTAAACTGCAGGCCGTTGCCCGTACGTTACTGGATACCTGATTCGTGAGACGCAAATTCCTGCTGCTGCTGGAAATGAGCTTGATCCTCGCCGGCCTGGCACTGGGCTGGGCCGCCTGGAAGGTCAACTCGGTCCTGGAGCAGCCCCTGCAAGTGGCGCAGGAGCGCCTGCTCGACGTGCCCAGCGGCACGACGCCCAACCGTATGTTCTATCGCATGCAGAGCGAAGGCCTGCTCGACGATCCGCTGTGGCTGCGCCTTTACTGGCGCTTCAACATGGCAGGCACGCCGCTGCATACCGGCGAATACCGGGTGACCCCGGGCATGACCGTGGGGCAGCTGTTCGACGCCTGGAAGCGCGGCGACGTGGTGCAGTACAACATCACCCTGGTCGAGGGCTGGACCTTCCGCCAGGTGCGTGCCGCGGTGGCCAAGCATGAAAAGCTCAAGCACACCCTCGAAGGCTTGTCCGATACCGAGGTGATGGACAAGCTCGGCCACACCGGCGTGTTCCCCGAGGGCCGCTTCTTCCCTGACACCTATCGCTTCGTGCGCGGCATGAGCGACGTCGAGCTGCTGCAGCAGGCCTACATGCGCCTGGACGAAGTGCTGGCCAAGGAGTGGGCCGAGCGCAGCACCGACCTGCCGTATCGCGACCCTTACCAGGCGCTGATCATGGCCTCGCTGGTGGAGAAGGAAACCGGCATTCCCCAGGAACGCGGGCAGATCGCCGGCGTGTTCGTGCGGCGCATGCGCCTGGGCATGATGCTGCAGACCGACCCGACCGTGATCTACGGCATGGGCGAGCGCTACAACGGCAAGATCACCCGCGCCGACCTGCGCGAGCCGACCCCCTACAACACCTACACCATGACCGGCCTGCCGCCGACGCCGATCGCCATGGTCGGGCGCGAGGCGATCCATGCCGCGCTCAATCCGAGCGACGGTTCGAGCTTGTACTTCGTCGCCCGTGGCGACGGCAGCCATGTGTTCTCCGACGACCTGGACGATCACAACAGCGCGGTGCGCGAGTTCCAGCTCAAGCGTCGGGCGGATTACCGTTCCAGCCCCGCGCCGCAGGCCGAACCCACGACGACCGAGCCGCAAGCGGCACCGGACGCGGCCCCAGCGCCCGCACCGGAGAGCGACGCGCCGGCCACCGATGAATCCGCGCCGGCCGACACGTCGGTGCCTGAAGACACTAAGGAACACTCGTGAGCGGTTTGTTTATCACCCTGGAAGGCCCTGAAGGCGCCGGCAAGAGCACCAACCGCGACTACCTGGCGGCACGCCTGCGCGAGCAGGGCGTCGATGTGGTCATGACCCGCGAGCCCGGTGGCACGCCGTTGGCCGAGCGCATCCGCGAACTGTTGCTGGCGCCGAGCGAGGAGCGCATGGCGGTCGACACCGAGCTGCTGTTGATGTTCGCCGCCCGTGCCCAGCACCTGGCCGAAGTCATCCGCCCGGCACTGGCCCGTGGCGCCGTGGTGCTGTGCGATCGCTTCACCGATGCCACCTACGCCTACCAGGGCGGCGGCCGTGGCCTGCCGGTGGAGCGCATCGCCATCCTCGAGGCCTTCGTCCAGGGCGAGTTGCGCCCTGACCTGACCCTGGTCTTCGACCTGCCCGTGGAGGTCGGCCTGGCCCGCGCCGCGGCCCGTGGCCGGCTGGACCGCTTCGAGCAGGAAGGCCAGGCCTTCTTCGAGGCGGTGCGCCAGGCCTATCTGCAGCGTGCCGGCCAGCAGCCGCAGCGCTACCGGCTGCTGGACGCCGCACAGCCGCTGAGTGGGGTGCAGCAGGCCATCGACGCCCTGGTGCCGGGTATCCTGGAGCGTTGCCGTGGCTGATGCCTACCCCTGGCAGCAGACGCTCTGGCAGCAACTGGCCGGGCGCGCCCAGCATGCCCATGCCTACTTGCTGCACGGCCCCCAGGGCATCGGCAAGCGCGCCCTGGCCGAGCGCCTGATGGCGCGACTGCTGTGCCAGCAGCCGCAGGGGCTGGATGCCTGCGGCCAGTGCAAGTCGTGCCTGTTGCTCAAGGCCGGTAGCCACCCGGACAACTTCGTGCTGGAGCCGGAAGAGGCCGACAAGCCGATCAAGATCGACCAGGTGCGTGATCTGGTGTCGTTCGTGGTGCAGACCGCCCAGCAGGGCGGGCGCAAGGTGGTGCTGATCGAGCCGGTGGAGGCGATGAACATCAATGCCTCCAACGCCCTGCTCAAGAGCCTGGAGGAGCCTTCCGGTGATACCGTGCTGCTGCTGGTCAGTCACCAGCCCAGCCGCCTGCTGCCGACCATCAAGAGCCGCTGCCAGCAGGTCGCCTGCCCGCAGCCGAGCCTGGAGCAGAGCCGCGCCTGGCTGGCCGCCGCCCTTGTCGACAGCGGTGAGGAAGAGCGCGAAGAACTGCTGACCCTGGCCGCTGGTTCGCCGCTGATGGCCGTGAGCCTGCAGGCCCAAGGCGTGCGCGAGCAGCGGGCGCTGGTGACCGAGGGGGTGAAGAAGCTGCTCAAGCAACAGCAGTCGCCCAGCCAGCTGGCCGAGGCCTGGAACAGCGTGCCGTTGCTGCTGCTGTTCGACTGGTTCTGCGACTGGTCGCACCTGATCCTGCGCTACCAGTTGACCCAGGATGAGGAAGGACTAGGCTTGGCCGACATGCGCAAGGTGCTGCAGTACCTGGCGCAGAAGAGCCGCCAGGGCAAGGTGCTGGAGGTCCAGGCGTGGATCCTCGAGCAGCGCCAGAAAGTGCTGGGCAAGGCCAACCTCAACCGTGTACTGCTGCTCGAAGCCTTGCTCGCCCACTGGGTGCAGCTGCCGGGCATGCGCTGATTTCCACCGTTCATTCATGTGTGTCGTGTTCCCATGCTCGTAGATTCCCATTGCCACCTCGACCGTCTCGACCTGAGCGCCCACCAGGGCTCCCTCGATGCTGCCCTGCAGGCAGCCCGTGAGCGCGGGGTAGGGCACTTCCTGTGCATCGGCGTGAGCTCCGAGAATGCCGGCGCGGTCAAGGCGCTGAGCGAGCGTTACGCCGACGTGGACTGCTCGGTGGGCGTGCATCCGCTCGACCTGGCGCCCGGCGAGACGCCGGCGCTGGAGTGGCTGTTGCGCGAACTGGCCCACCCGCATGTGGTGGCCATCGGCGAGACCGGGCTGGACTACCACTACGAGCCGGAGGCCGCCGAGTTGCAGCAGGCCTCGTTCCGCCTGCACCTGGAGGCCTCGCGGCAGACCGGCAAGCCAGTCATCGTGCACACCCGAGCGGCCCGCGAGGACACCCTGGCGCTGCTGCGCGAGGCCAGCCTGCCCCAGGCCGGCGTGCTGCACTGCTTCACCGAGGACTGGCCGATGGCCAGGGCCGCGCTGGACCTGGGCTACTACATCTCGCTGTCCGGCATCGTCACCTTCCGCAATGCCGACGCCCTGCGCGAGGTGGCCCGGCAGGTGCCGGTGGATCGCCTGCTGGTGGAGACCGACTCGCCGTACCTGGCGCCGATCCCGCATCGCGGCAAGCCGAACCTGCCGCAGTATGTGCGGGAAGTGGCCGAGTATGTGGCGTCGTTGCGAGGGGTGAGCTACGAGCAATTGGCCGAGCAGACGACCGGCAACTTCAAGCGACTGTTCCCGCTGGCAAGGGTGGCCTGAGGTCGTTTCGTGGTGTAAGGCTCAAGTTGGATGTGGGCATTGAAATCGAGCGCCGCGCGGGCGGCGCTCGATCTTGAGAGCGCTGAAAATCTGTCGGCGAACGCCTGCAAGCCTGCCCCAACGCTATCAGACGCCACCCCAGCCCCGAACCGGACAAAAAAAACCCGGGTTCTGGGGGGGGAATCCGGGTTAAGACCATTAGGAGTAAAACAAAGGCACACGGTCCCTGGGCACCTTTATCGGCGCGCCACTTGGGGGGATGCGCCGCGCCAACACTTCAAGTATTGGCCAGGATTGGCGCCCCGCCAGCGGTGATTGATCGTTTTTTAAACAGATTTGGAATACGTCCGCAGCCCCTTGCGCGCTCAATGCATGGCGATTTGCCGGACCTGTCGCAGTACTTCGTCGATCAGGCGGCGGTCGGTATAGAAATGTGGGGAAAACCGTACCCCAGGGCCGCGTACGGCGCACATCACTCCGTTACTGCTCAGGGTTCGATAAATGTCGGCGTTGGCATGGCCGTCCAGGCTGAAACTGACGATGCCGGCCCGCCGTGAAGGATCGCCCGGGCTGTGCAACTGCGCACCAGGGATGGCCGTCAGCCCTCGATGCAGCTGCTCGACCCGCTGCTCCAGCTGTTCGGCGACCACCGTCATGCCGACATCCTCCAGCAGCGACAGGCTGGCCTCCAGCGCGCAGGCGCCGAGCATGTTCGGGCTACCGCACTCGAAGCGCCGCGCACTGCGCGCCGGTTGCCACTGGCGGCGTTCGAAGTCGCCAAGGTGTTCGAGCATGTGCCAGCCATAGGCATGCAGCTTCAACTGCCGACGCAGCTCGCTACGGCAATAGAACACCCCCAGCCCCTCGGGGCCGAGCATCCACTTGTGGCCGTCGGCCATGGCGAAGTCGCATTGGTAGTGCTGCACATCGAAGGGCAGGGCGCCGACCTGCTGGATCGCATCGACGCAGAACAGTACGCCGCGCTGGCGACAGGCGGTGCCCAGGCGAGCCAGGTCCAGGCGCAGGCCGCTGGCGAACTGCACGGCGCTGACCGACATCAACCGCGTTCGCGGGCCGCAGACGGCGAGCAGCGCCGCTTCCGGATCGGCGCCGGCCAGGCTTGCCTCGATCACCTCGACTCCGCGATTGGCCAGGGCCTGCCAGACCACGCGGTTGGAGGGGAACTCCTCGTCGCTGATGACGACCCGGTCGCCGGGCCGCCAGTCCAGGCCGAAGGCCACCAGCGACAGCGCCTGGGAGGTGTTGCCCACCAGGGCGATGTCGCCGGTGGTGGGCGCATTCAGCAAGCGTGCCAGGCGTTCGCGCAGGCGGCGCTCGGTGGCCAGCCAGGCGGGATACTCGCGGGCGCCCAGGCGGACATTATCCTGGGCGAAGCGCGCCACGGCCTCGGCGGTCCGTCGCGGCCAGGGGGCGATCGCCGCGTGATTCAGGTAGCACAGGCCCGGCGCCTGCTCGAACTCATCAAGAAACACAGACATGGTTGGAAGATCCGTGCAATTTGCCGCCAGTTAGGCATAATAATCCGCTTCGATTGTCATCCCAGTCCTTCTTTATGCAGAAAGAACCTCGCAAGGTCCGTGAGTTTCGCCGTCGCGAACAAGAGATCCTCGACACGGCGCTCAAGCTGTTTCTCGAACAGGGTGAAGACAGCGTCACCGTCGAGATGATCGCCGACGCTGTCGGTATCGGCAAAGGCACGATCTACAAGCACTTCAAGTCCAAGGCGGAGATCTACCTGCGCCTGATGCTCGACTACGAGCGCGACCTGAATGAGCTGTTGCATTCGGCTGACGTCGACCGCGACAAGGAAGCCCTGTCGCGCGCCTACTTCGAGTTCCGCATGCGCGACCCGCAACGCTACCGGCTGTTCGACCGCCTGGAAGAGAAGGTGGTCAAGGGCAACCAGGTGCCGGAAATGGTCGAGCAGCTGCACAGCATCCGCGCCTCCAACTTCGATCGCCTCACCCAGCTGATCAAGGGGCGCATCAGCGAGGGCAAGCTCGAGGACGTGCCGCCGTACTTCCACTACTGCGCGGCCTGGGCGCTGGTCCATGGCGCGGTGGCGCTGTACCACTCGCCGTTCTGGAGCAATGTGCTCGAGGATCAGGAAGGTTTCTTCCAGTTCCTCATGGACATCGGCGTGCGCATGGGCAACAAGCGCAAGCGCGACCCGGAAGCCGCGAACTAAAGCCGTTCAATGCTCGCCCGCCGAGTCTTCGGCGGGCGCGTTGCATCCAGGCTTCGACGGGAAGGCTTGCAAAAACCTGATTTTTGAGTCAGGTTTTGCCCGCCAGAATCTTCCACGCCGGAGTCATCCATGATCGTCGATCGTCAAGGCAGGCGCTTTCGCAACCTGCGCGTCAGCCTGACTGCTGCCTGCAACTATGCCTGCACCTACTGCGTGCCCGACGGCAAGCGCCTGGTGGCGGCGCAGGACGAGCTCACGGCGGATGCCCTGGCCCGGGGCGTGGCCTACCTGGTGGAGGCGGCCGGGGTCGAACGGCTGCGCATCACCGGCGGCGAGCCGCTGGTCAGCCCGCGACTGGAAGCCTTTCTCGGCGCGGTGGCGGGCCTGGGGCTGGAAGACATCAGCCTGACCACCAACGGCCAGTTGCTCACCCGCAAGCTGCCGCTGCTGCGCGCTGCCGGCATCCGTCGGCTCAACGTTTCCCTCGATACCCTCGACGCCAGTGCCTTTCGCCGGATCGCCCGGGGCGGCGACCTGGCCAGCGTCTTGGCGGGCATGGCGCAGGCCAGTGCCGCGGGCATGGCGATCAAGGTCAACATGGTGCCCATGCGCGGGCAGAACCTTGATCAGGTGCTGCCGCTGCTCGACTATTGCCTCGAGCGTGGCTACGAGCTGCGCTTCATCGAGCTGATGCGCATGGGCCACCTGGCGCGCGACGGCAATGCCTTCCTGCAGCAGTTCGTCGGCCTTGAGCAACTGCTGGCGCTGATCGGCCAGTCGTACAGCTATGAGCAGGCGCCGCGCCCGTTGGATGCCACGGCCCTGCGCTACCGCATTCCCGGCAGGGGCCATTTCGGCGTGATTGCCAACGAGAGCGTGCCGTTCTGCCGCACTTGTTCGCGCCTGCGCCTGTCGTCCACTGGCTGGCTGCATGGCTGCCTGTCGTCGAGTAACCGTCACTTTGTCGGCGACCTGCTCGACAAGCCCCGCCATCAGGCGCTCCCGGCGCTGCAGCGGCTGCTGGTGAAGGCCCTGGCGGACAAGCAGGATGTGGCGTTTTCCGGCGATGTGATGGTGATGAAGGTGATCGGCGGCTGACTCTGGCGCAAAAGCTGCATCCTGCGGCTATTCGCCGGTTTTTCGTCACCGGTTTCTGGAGGAAAGATGCGTAGCCTGGTCTTGCTGCTGGCGCTGATGGCGTTGGGCGGCTGCATGAATGTCAGCGATATGGGCGAGGGCGTCCGTTACCACATGAGTGATGCGGGCCTGCTGGACCACAGCGACACCACCCGTACCCTGTCGATCCGTCTGCAGCCGGACTCGTTCATCTTCATTGGCCAGGGCGCGTTCGTGCCGCCGGGCAAGGGGGCGGTGCCGCAGCAGAACGCGGTGGCCGAGGAGGCCTTCAAGAGCTTTGTCGAGTACTTCCCGCTGGTGCGCCGCGCCCAGGGCCCGCTGGGTCTGGAAGACGCGATCGCCGAGGCCCGCGCGGTAGGTGCCGACTATGTGCTGTATACCCGTTTCGCCCGCACCGACGACCGTATCGGCAATGGTGACGAGTGGTATGACGAGCAGGCTGTCGATCGCCTGGGCTGGGACCGTGGCGTGGTGCAGATGATGCTGATCGAGACCAGCACGCGTTACCTGATCGACACCGCGCGCATCAAGAGCCGCGGCGGTTTGTTGACGTTCCACGACAACACGCCACAGGATTTGCTTGCCGCGCCGATGCGCGAGTACGCTCGTAGTCTTCTGGGCATGAGCAACTGAGCGAGCGTGTCATGAGCGATTCCGGCAAGGCCAACGATCTGCTGGCGCAGATCCCCGCGCACAAGGGGCTGCCCCCGGTGCACCTGTGGAACCCGGATTTCTGCGGTAACATCGACATGCGGATCGCCCGGGACGGGACCTGGTACTACCTGGGGACGCCGATCGGGCGCAAGCCGATGGTGCGGTTGTTCTCTACCATCATTCGGCGTGACGGGGACGATTACTTCCTGGTCACGCCGGTGGAGAAGGTCGGGATCCGGGTCGATGATGCGCCGTTTGTTGCCGTGCTGCTGGATGTCGAGGGCAGTGGGGAGCAGCAGGTGTTGCGGTTTACCAGCAATGTCGATGATCAGGTCGAGGCTGGGCCTGAGAATCCCCTGCGGGTCGAGCTTGATCCGGTTACCCAGGAGCCTTCTCCCTATGTGCTTATGCGCGGGAACCTGGAGGCGTTGATTCATCGCAATGTGTTCTATCAGTTGGTGGAGCTGGCGGTGGCGCGGGAGATTGATGGGGAAGATTGGCTTGGGGTTTGGAGTCGGGGTGAGTTTTATCCGATTGGGCGTAGTGTCTAATACCTGTTTCTGAATCCTCGTTTCATTGCAGATACAACAGCCCAGCAATCAACTCATATTTCTTGATCTTGATCTTGATCTTGATCTTGATCTTGCTTCTAAGCGCGCGATAGCTCAGGCAACGCCAATTGCGACTTCAGGAGGCCGAGCGGAGTTCTTGCGAAGGGAGGTGACGGGCATGGATGCCCGTCAAGCGCTGCGCCCCAGGATGGGGCGTTCAGCGCGGTCCTCCCGGGAGCAAGAACAGAGTGAGGGAACCCCGGAGCGAAGCGTAGGGGCCGGATGAATGGAGCGAGGATTTTTTGGTTCCTTTTTGATCCTTCAAAAAGGGACCCGCCGTAAGGGCGGAAAGGTGACTTCGCGTCACCATCGCGAATGAATGCGCATATAACTTTCAAAACACATGACTCTAAAAGTCAAAGTCAAAGTCAAATGCGATCGGCGTGGGTTTTCACAGGTGTAAGCGCATTCATTAGCTATACTGACGCATAGTCACCTTTTCGCCCTTACGGCGAGTCACTTTTTGTCAAACGCGACAAAAAGTAACCAAAAAACGCTGCGCTCCATTCATCCGGCCCTGCGCTTCGCTCCGGGTCCCCTCACTCCGGCCTTGCTCCCGGGAGGACCGCGCTGCAGGGCCCATCCTGGGCCCCAGCGCTTGACGGGCATCCATGCCCGTCACCTCCCTCCGCAAGGCCTGCGTTCGGCCTCCTGAAGTCGCGAAAGTACGGGCGGCGCCTGGGCTGGCGCAGCTGTCGCTAGCGAGCTATGGCGCTAGACTCTTGATCGGCAACGGCAACGGCAACGGCAACGGCCAAAAACGATAAACCGGAAATCGGCCTCCCGTTTTTTCCGCGAATTGGTCATTTGCCCCTCACAACCCTGGGCTTAACCTGCAGGCAGATACCCCTCAGGAGAAACCCCATGCGATCCATCCGCCTACCTATTGCCCTACTGACATTAGGCCTGCTCGCCCCGTTGTCGCCCACCTGGGCCCACGGCGAGAAGCCCGACCAGGTCAAGATACTCCAGGAGCAACTCCCCACCAACGCCCCCGGCAAGAAAGCCGTGATGCTCACGGTCAGCTATGGCCCCGGCCAGGCGTCGCCCGCCCACCAGCATCCAGGAGCGGTCATGGCCTATGTGCTGGAAGGGGCGGTGACCTCCAAGCTCAATGACGAACCGGAGAAAACCTACAAGGCCGGCGAGTTCTGGTACGAGGCGCCGGGCACCGTGCACAGCGTGTCGCGCAATGCCAGCAAGAGCGCGCCGGCCAAGCTGCTGGTCTGGAGCCTGGTGGAGGAGGGCAAGCCGGTGACCGAGCCCCTGGCCAAACCCTGAAATGCAGGCAATAAAAAAACCTCCAGTGCTTGCGCATCTGGAGGTTTTCAGTATTTGGCTCCGCGACCTGGACTCGAACCAGGGACCCAATGATTAACAGTCATTTGCTCTACCGACTGAGCTATCGCGGAATCTGCGCGTATCTTACCGACTGCCTGGGGGAAGTCAAGCTTCCCCCAAGACAATCAAGCAGTTACAGCACTTCGACGATGGCCTTGGTGACCACGTGAATGTTGCTCTGGTTCAGCGCGGCGACCGCGATGCGGCCGGTGTCCAGGGCGTAGATGCCGAACTCGTTCTTCAGGCGCGCCACTTGCTCCACGGTCAGGCCCGAGTAGGAGAACATGCCGCACTGGCGACCGACGAAGCTGAAGTCGCGCTTGGCGCCATATTCGGCCAGCAGCTCGACCATCTGCTTGCGCATGCCGTGGATGCGCTCGCGCATCTCGGCCAGCTCGGTTTCCCACATCTGGCGCAGTTCGGGGCTGTTGAGCACGGCGGCGACGATGCTGGCGCCGTGGGTCGGCGGGTTGGAGTAGGTGGTGCGGATCACCCGCTTGACCTGCGACAGCACGCGGGTGCTCTCGTCCTTCGAGGCGGTGACGATCGACAGCGCGCCGACGCGCTCGCCATACAGCGAGAACGACTTGGAGAACGAGCTGGAAACGAAGAACTCAAGGCCCGACTCGGCGAACAGGCGCACGGCGAAGGCGTCTTCGTCGATGCCGGCACCGAAGCCCTGGTAGGCCATGTCCAGGAACGGGATGTGGCCCTTGGCCTTGACCACTTCCAGGACGTTTTTCCAATCGTCCAGCGACAGGTCGACACCGGTCGGGTTGTGGCAGCAGGCGTGCAGGACGATGACCGAGCCGGCCGGCAGTTTGTTCAGGTCCTCGAGCATGCCGGCGCGGTTGACGTCGTGGCTGGCAGCGTCGTAGTAACGGTAGGTCTGTACCGGGAAGCCGGCGCTCTCGAACAGGGCGCGGTGGTTTTCCCAGCTCGGGTCGCTGATGGCCACCACGGCGCCCGGCTGCAGGCGCTTGAGGAAGTCGGCGCCGATCTTCAGCGCGCCGGTGCCGCCCACGGCCTGCACGGTGACCACGCGACCGGCGGCCAACAGCGGCGACTCGGCGCCGAAGATCAGCTTCTGCACGGCCTGGTCGTACTGGGCGATGCCGTCGATCGGCAGGTAGCCGCGGGAAGCGTGCTGGGCGGCACGGGCGGTCTCGGCCTCGATCACCGCGCGCAGCAGCGGGATGCGGCCTTCCTCATTGCAGTAGACGCCCACGCCCAGGTTCACCTTGTCGGTGCGTGGGTCGGCGTTGAATGCTTCGTTGAGGCCCAGGATAGGGTCGCGGGGTGCCAGCTCGACAGCGGAAAACAGGCTCATTGTTACCTTGGCTCTGATAGGAGAGTGATAGGGGTCGCCACGCTCCAGCCGAAGGCACTGAAGCGGTGCGCAAACGGGGAGTCAGTATAGTGATACCGACCGGTCACTGCGACAGTCTGGCGCAGCTTTTCCGGCTGTTTGCGCAAATATTTTTCGACCATTGGTCGAATTGCCCGGTCCATTGACATGAACGTTCACAGGTCGGGCTTGAATCCCGCGCCCGGGGCGCGCATTTGGGTATAGACTACTGGCTAAATTTACAGTTGCCGCGACATCCACGAGGTCCGTCATGTCCGAGTTCCAGCTCGTCACCCGATTCCAGCCGGCCGGCGACCAGCCCGAGGCCATCCGCCAGATGGTCGAGGGCATCGACGCGGGCCTGTCGCACCAGACCCTGCTCGGGGTGACCGGCTCGGGCAAGACCTTCAGCATCGCCAACGTCATCCAGCAGGTGCAGCGCCCGACCATGGTGCTGGCGCCGAACAAGACCCTGGCGGCGCAGTTGTACGGCGAGTTCAAGGCGTTCTTCCCGAACAACGCGGTGGAGTACTTCGTCTCCTACTACGACTACTACCAGCCCGAAGCCTACGTGCCGTCGTCGGACACCTTCATCGAGAAGGACGCGTCGATCAACGACCACATCGAGCAGATGCGCCTGTCGGCGACCAAGGCGCTGCTGGAGCGGCGCGACGCGATCATCGTCACCACCGTGTCGTGCATCTACGGCCTGGGTAGCCCCGAGACGTACCTGAAGATGGTCCTGCACGTCGATCGCGGCGACAAGCTCGACCAGCGCGCCCTGCTGCGGCGCCTGGCCGACCTTCAGTACACCCGCAACGAGATGGACTTCGCTCGCGCCACCTTCCGTGTGCGCGGCGACGTGATCGACATCTTCCCGGCCGAATCGGACCTGGAGGCGATCCGCATCGAGCTGTTCGACGACGAGGTGGAGAACATCGCCGCCTTCGACCCGCTCACCGGCGAGGTGATCCGCAAGCTGCCGCGCTTTACCTTCTATCCCAAGAGCCACTACGTGACCCCGCGGGAAACCCTGGTCGAGGCCGTGGACGGGATCAAGGAGGAGCTCAAGGAGCGCCTCGAGTACCTGAATTCGCACAACAAGCTTGTGGAGGCCCAGCGCCTGGAGCAGCGCACCCGCTTCGACCTGGAGATGATCCTCGAGCTGGGCTACTGCAACGGCATCGAGAACTACTCGCGTTACCTCTCTGGCCGTCCGGCCGGCGCGCCGCCGCCCACGCTCTACGACTACCTGCCGGATGACGCGCTGCTGGTGATCGACGAATCCCACGTCAGCGTTCCCCAGGTCGGCGCCATGTACAAGGGCGACCGCTCGCGCAAGGAAACCCTGGTGGAGTACGGCTTCCGCCTGCCGTCGGCACTGGACAACCGGCCGATGCGTTTCGATGAATGGGAGGCGGTCAGCCCGCAGACCATCTTCGTTTCCGCCACGCCCGGCCCCTACGAGGCCGAGCACGCCGGGCGGGTGGTGGAGCAGGTGGTGCGGCCGACCGGCCTGGTCGACCCGCAGGTCGAGGTGCGCCCGGCGCTGACCCAGGTGGACGACCTGCTGTCGGAGATCGGCAAGCGCGTGGCCATGGGCGAGCGTGTGCTGGCGACCACGCTGACCAAGCGCATGGCCGAGGACCTCACCGACTACCTGGCCGACCACGATGTGCGGGTGCGCTACCTGCACTCGGACATCGACACCGTCGAGCGGGTCGAGATCATCCGCGACCTGCGCCTGGGCACCTTCGACGTGCTGGTGGGGATCAACCTGCTGCGCGAGGGCCTGGACATGCCCGAGGTGTCGCTGGTGGCGATCCTCGATGCCGACAAGGAAGGCTTCCTGCGCTCCGAGCGCTCGCTGATCCAGACCATCGGCCGTGCAGCGCGTAACCTCAACGGCAAGGCGATTCTCTACGCCGACAACATCACCGGCTCCATGCAGCGGGCCATCGACGAGACCGAGCGGCGCCGGGCCAAGCAGGTGGCGTTCAACGAAGCCAATGGCATCGTGCCCAAGGGTGTGGTCAAGGACATCACCGACATCATGGAAGGCGCCACGGTGCCGGGGGCGCGGAGCAAGAAGCGCAAGGGCATGGCCAAGGCGGCGGAGGAGGCCGAGCGCTACGAGGCCGAGCTGCAGACCCCGGCGCAGATCACCAAGCGCATCAAGCAGTTGGAAGAGAAGATGTTCCAGTTCGCCCGCGACCTGGAGTTCGAGGCCGCCGCGCAGTTGCGCGACGAGATCGGCAAGCTGCGCGAGCGCCTGCTGACCAGCTAAAGCCCTACGCAATCCCTGTAGGAGCGGCCTTGTGTCGCGAAAGGCCGCTCCTACAGGTTCATGCGTAATCCCAAACGCCCAGCAAGACAGTTGCTCCCATGTGATATGAGCCTCCTCAGTGAGCCTCACCCGCCTTCAACCCCTGCGGCAACGTGCGTGTCAGCAACACCGCCAACATGCTCACCGCCAGCCCGATCCCGACAAAATGGAAGGCATCGTTGTAGGCCATGATCAAGGCCTGCTGGTGGGTAATCTCGGACAGCTTGCCCAGCGCCGCATTATCGCTGCCCAGCCGCTCGGCCAGCTGCGCCAGTCGCTCCGCCACCTGGGGGTTACTCGGCACCACCGCCTCGCGCAGGTAGTCGAAGTATTCCTTGGTCCGCGCATCCAGCAGCGTCGCCAGCAAGGCGATGCCGATGGCACCGCCCAGGTTGCGCAGGATGTTGAACAGGCTCGACGCCGATCCGGCGTCCTGGGGCTGGATATAGGCCGTGGCGATCAGCGAGATGGTCACCATGATCATCGGTTGGCCAAGGGCGCGGATCACCTGGATCTGGTTGAACTGCGGCCCGGCGAAGTCCGGGTTGAGCACCCCGGAACCGAAGCTGGCCGCGCCGAACAGGCAAAAGCCCAGGGCGCACAGCACCTTGGGCGGGATTACCTTCATCAGCTGCGGCACCAGCGGGATCAGGAACAGCTGCGGCACCCCCATCCACATGATCACCTCGCCGATCTGCAGGGCGTTGTAGCCCTGGATCTGCGCCAGGTACAGCGGCAGCAGGTAGATCGACCCGTACAGGCCGACGCCCATGCCCAGGCTGGCGATGCTCGACAGGCCGAAGTTGCGGTTGCCGAGGATGCGCAGGTTGATCAGCGGGTGCGGGCGGGAGAACTGCAGGATCACGAACAGGATCAGGCTGAGCAGGGCGACGCTGCCCAGGCTGACGATCAGGTTCGACTCCAGCCAGTCCTTACGATGCCCCTCCTCGAGAAACACCTGCAGGCAGCCCAGGCCAAGGCCAAGGGTAACGATGCCAGCGTAGTCGGTGCTCTTGAGCAGTTCCCAGTGCGCCTCCTTCTTCTCCAGCCCGTAGAGCAGGCCGGCGATCATCACCAGCCCCGGCGGGATGTTGATGTAGAAGATGTATTCCCAGCCCCAGTTCTCGGTCAGCCAGCCGCCCAGGGTCGGGCCGATGGAGGGGGCGAAGGTGGCGGTCATGGCGAACATGGCCATGCCCTTGGCGCGGTGGTGTTCGGGCAGCTTGATCAGGGTCAGGGTGAACGCCAACGGGATCAGCGCGCCGCCGGTGAAGCCTTGCAGGGCGCGGAACACGATCATGCTCTCGAGGTTCCAGGCCATCGAGCACAGCAGTGACGACACCAGGAAACCCAGCGACACCCACACCGCCAGGCGCCGGGCCGAGAGCAGCTGCACCAGCCAGGCGGTCAGCGGGATCATGATGATCTCGGCCACCAGGTAGGAGGTGGAGATCCACGAGCCTTCCTCCAGGGTCGCCGACAGCGCGCCCTGGATGTCCTTGAGCGAAGAGTTGGTGATCTGGATGTCCAGCACCGCCATGAAGGCGCCGAGCATCACGCTCATCACCGCGATCCAGTCGCGCCGGGTCGGCTCCGCGGTGGGGCGCAGCAGCGCGTCACCGGCCATCCGCATCCCCATCGCGCAGGTCGACCGTGGCGGTGACCGACATGCCCGGGCGAATGCGCCCATGCAGCGGGTTGTCGGCGGCGAAGGTCAGCTTGACCGGAATGCGTTGCACCACCTTGGTGAAGTTGCCGGTGGCGTTGTCTGGCGGCAACAGGCTGAACTGCGCGCCGGAAGCGGCGAACAGGCTGTTCACGCGGCCTTCGATCGGGGTGTCGGGGTAGCTGTCGAACAGCAGTTCGGCACGCTGGCCGGGGTGCATCCGGCCGATCTGGGTTTCCTTGAAGTTGGCCTGCACCCAGATGTCCTCGTCGGGGACGATCGACAGCAGGTAGGCACCGGCCTGCACCACCTGGCCGTTGCGGGCGCTGCGCTGGCCGATGGTGCCGCTGATCGGCGCGTGGATCGCGCAGCGGGTCAGGTTCAGCTCGGCCTGGGCCAGGTCGGCGCGGGCATTGGCGATCTGCGCGTCGAGGCGCTTGAGCTCGGCGTTCAGGGCGTCGACCTGCTGGCGCTGGCCCTTGAGGTCGGCCTGGGCCTTGTCCACTTGGGAACGGGCGACATGGCTTTCTGCCGACAGGGTGGTGACCCGCTCTTCGGAGACGAAGCCGGGCTTGCGCAGGGCCTGGGCACGGTTGAGGTCCAGTTGCGAGCGGTCGAGGGTGGCCTGGCTGGCGGCGACCTGGGCCTGGCCGGCCGCGATCAGGCTGCCTTGCTGGGTCAGGCGGCTGCGCGCCTGGGCCAGTTCCGCCTCGCGGGTGGCCAGGGCCGCGCGGGCGCGCTCGACGGCCAGTTCGAAGTCGGCGGCTTCCAGGCGCACCAGGAGGTCGCCCTTGCGCACGTGCTGGTTGTCCTCGACCCGCACCTCGTCGATGCGCGCGCCCAGCTGGCTGGAGATGCGGGTGATCTCGCCCTGCACATAGGCGTTGTCGGTGCTCTCGTAGAAGCGTCCCTTGAAGTACCAGTGGGCCAGGAAGGCGAGGCCGACCAGCAGCACCAGGGAGAGGAAAACCAGCAGGCGACGTTTGAGTGGAGTGGGCATGGGAGGCTGTCATTGCGAAAATGTAAGCAAATATAACAGCGCTCGGCGGGACGCTCACAAGTGACGATCGCGCCATTGCTGGAGCCCGGTGCCCGCTCCCTGCTAACATTCCGCCTTTGTTTCTCTTTGTCCGAGACTCTCCATGACCACCGTTCGTACGCGCATCGCGCCATCGCCCACCGGCGACCCCCATGTCGGCACCGCCTACATCGCCCTGTTCAACTACTGCTTCGCCAAGCAGCACGGCGGTGAGTTCATCCTGCGGATCGAAGACACCGACCAGTTGCGCTCCACCCGCGAGTCCGAGCAGCAGATCTTTGACGCCCTGCGCTGGCTCGGCATCGAATGGAACGAAGGCCCGGACGTCGGCGGCCCGCACGGCCCGTACCGGCAGAGCGAGCGTGGCGAGATCTATGCCCAGTACGCCAAGCAGCTGGTCGACGCCGGCCACGCCTTCTACTGCTTCTGCACCGCCGAAGAGCTGGAGCAGATGCGTGCCGAGCAGATGGCCCGCGGCGAAACCCCGCGCTACGACGGCCGCGCCCTGTTGCTGAGCGACGAGGAAGTGCAGCGCCGCCTGGCCGCTGGCGAGCCGCACGTGATCCGCATGAAGGTGCCGAGCGAAGGCGTCTGCGTTGTACCGGACATGCTCCGTGGCGACGTCGAGATCCCTTGGGACCGCATGGACATGCAGGTGCTGATGAAGAACGACGGCCTGCCGACGTACTTCCTGGCCAACGTGGTCGACGACCACCTGATGGGCATCACCCATGTGCTGCGCGGCGAAGAGTGGCTGCCGTCGGCGCCCAAGCTGATCAAGCTGTACGAGTACTTCGGCTGGGAACAGCCCAAGCTGTGCTACATGCCGCTACTGCGCAACCCCGACAAGAGCAAGCTGTCCAAGCGCAAGAACCCGACCTCGGTGACCTTCTACGAGCGCATGGGCTTCATGCCCGAAGCCATGCTCAACTACCTGGGCCGCATGGGCTGGTCGATGCCGGACGAGCGCGAGAAGTTCTCGCTGGCCGAGATGGTCGAGCACTTCGACCTGTCGCGCATCTCCCTGGGCGGTCCGATCTTCGACATCGAGAAGCTCTCCTGGCTGAACGGCCAGTGGCTGCGTGAGCTGCCGGTGGAAGAGTTCGCCGCGCGCGTGCAGAAGTGGGCGTTCAACAGCGACTACATGATGAAGATCGCCCCGCACGTGCAGGGCCGGGTCGAGACCTTCAGCCAGGTCGCCCCGCTGGGTGGCTTCTTCTTCGAGGGCGCGCTCAAGCTCGATGCCAAGCTGTTCGAAAGCAAGAAGCTGTCGGCCGACCAGGTACGCCAGGTGATGCAGCTGATCCTGTGGAAGCTGGAAAGCCTGCGTCAGTGGGAAAAGGACCGCATCACCGGCTGCATCCAGGCCGTGGTCGAGTCGCTGGAGTTCAAGCTGCGCGATGCCATGCCGCTGATGTTCGCCGCCATCACCGGCCAGGCCAGCTCGGTGTCGGTGCTCGACGCCATGGAAATCCTCGGCCCCGACCTGACCCGCTACCGCCTGCGCCAGGCCATCGACCTGCTCGGCGGCGTGTCGAAGAAGGAAAACAAGGAGTGGGAGAAGCTGCTGGCGAATATTGCCTGATGGCGTACTGAAGGCGGTCGCTGAACCTTGTGGGAGCGGCCTTGCGTCGCGAAAGGACCGCAACGCGGTCCCGCGAATTTAGCTTCCACGCAATAATCGCCGGGGCCGCTGTGCGGCCCTTTCGCGACGCAAGGCCGCTCCCACAGGCATTTCGCTCGCGGCCAAGTAACCGGTAGCAGCAGGGCAGGGCGGTAAGTGATTGTTATCTGTGAAAAAAATTTTGAATATTTTCAAAAATTCGTTTGACAGCCCTGCAATCCGATCTTAATATGCGCCCCGTCCACAGCGATGAACGAAAACGAAACGCCAGGCACCCAGCCAGCGCTTCGGTTCAAAGCGACATTGTGGGGCTATAGCTCAGCTGGGAGAGCGCCTGCATGGCATGCAGGAGGTCAGCGGTTCGATCCCGCTTAGCTCCACCAAATTCCGACTGATGGCCAAGGCCGTCAGGCAAGACCGGTTCCAGCAAACGGGTCTTGAAGGTAAGAAGGTTCGTCCCCTTCGTCTAGTGGCCTAGGACACCGCCCTTTCACGGCGGTAACAGGGGTTCGAGTCCCCTAGGGGACGCCAGTTTCACACAAGCGATGTTTCACGATGTCGCTGGGCCGCGAGGCTAGAAATCCGGGGCTATAGCTCAGCTGGGAGAGCGCCTGCATGGCATGCAGGAGGTCAGCGGTTCGATCCCGCTTAGCTCCACCAATTTTGCCGCGATTCGCGAAAGCGGGTCGGCACGAAGGTTACGTCCCCTTCGTCTAGTGGCCTAGGACACCGCCCTTTCACGGCGGTAACAGGGGTTCGAGTCCCCTAGGGGACGCCACTTTTACCCGCGTTTGCGGGAGTTGAATGGCTCATCATCCAGATCGGTGAGTCATTTGTTTTACTCGGGGCTATAGCTCAGCTGGGAGAGCGCCTGCATGGCATGCAGGAGGTCAGCGGTTCGATCCCGCTTAGCTCCACCAATTCGCCACGATTCGCAGCAGCGGATCGGCACGAAGGTTAAAGTCCCCTTCGTCTAGTGGCCTAGGACACCGCCCTTTCACGGCGGTAACAGGGGTTCGAGTCCCCTAGGGGACGCCAATTTTTTACCTGCGTTTTGCAGGACTTATAAGGCTCATTCGATTATTGAATGGGCCTTTTGTTTTTTCTGCCTCCCGAAAACTTTCGCTGCGCCGATCAATGGCCGCAGATTCCGCTTGCCAGAAAATATTATGAGCATAATATGATGGCTATAATGTTTTGAGGTGAGCCATGAGCGACAAGAAGAGCAAGACCCGCGAACGCATTCTTGATGCCGCCCGCAGCGCGCTGGTCCAGCAAGGGCCGGCCGAGCCGAGCGTCAGCCAGGTCATGGGCGCCGCAGGGCTGACAGTCGGCGGCTTCTATGCCCACTTCGACAGCAAGGACGAGCTCATGCTCGAGGCGTTCAGCCAGTTGCTCGGCGAGCGCCGCGCCTTGCTCGCTCAGGTCGATCCTGCCCTTGACGGCGCCGGGCGTCGGGCCCTGGTTGCGGCCTTCTATCTGTCGCGCAAGCACCGTGATTCCGAGGTGCAGGCGTGCCCGATTCCCAATGCCCTGAGCGAGATGCAGCGCCTGCCGGAGGCGTTTCGCAACGTGCTGGCCGAACACATCGAGCTGATGACCGCACAGATGGTCGATCGTCCCGAAGACATCGACAAGGCGCTCGCCGATTTCGCCCTGATGGTGGGCGGCCTGGCCGTGGCCCGTGCCCTGGGCGATGGCGAGCTGTCCGACCGTATCCTGCGCGCCGCCAAGTCGGCGGTGATCTGAGCAACCTGACCCTGGAGCATGGCGATGACTACCCTGAGCTGGATTCGTGGCGTCAATGGCACCCTCGGCCACCTGGTCCCCGAGCATGTCGCCGGCAAGATGCGTCGTGCCTTCATGACGCCGCGCAGCTTGCCGCCCAAAGCCTGGGAGCTGCCGTTGCTGGCCCGTGCCGAGCGCATCACCCTGCGCTTCGGGCTGTCGGCGCTGCGCTGGGGGCAGGGGCCGACGGTGTTGCTGATGCATGGCTGGGAAGGGCGCCCGACCCAGTTCGCGGCGTTGATCGAGCGACTGGTCGACAGCGGCCACACCGTGGTGTCGCTTGAAGGGCCGGCCCATGGGCGCTCGCCCGGCGAGCAGGCGCATGTGGTGGCGTTTGCCCGGGCATTGCTGGAGGCCGCTGCCGAGCTGCCGCCGTTGCGGGCGGTGATTGGCCACTCCATGGGCGGCGCCAGCCTGTTGCTGGCCCTGCAATGGGGGCTGCGCACCGATGCGGCGGTCAGCATCGCCGCGCCGGCACGCCTGCTTGGCGTGCTGCGCGGCTTTGCCCGGCGTCTTGGCCTGCCGGCCCGGGCCCGGGCCGCGTTCATCCGCCAGGTGGAGCGGGATGTTGGCGTCCAGGTGGCGCGGCTGGATGTCAGTGGCTATCAGCTGGATGTGCCGGGCCTGGTGGTGCATGCCGAGGACGATCCGGTGGTGCCGGCCGGCGAGGCACCGGTGATTCACCAGGCCTGGTTCGACAGCCGTTTGCTGCTGCTGGAGGAGGGCGGCCATCAGCGGGTGCTGGCCGACCCGCGCCTGGGCGAGGCGGTGATGGAACTGCTGGCGCGCTCCAGCCAGCGCGCGCGGCAAAGCGCCTGAGCATCCGTTACACTCTGCCCGGTCACTGAACACCAGGAGCGGGCATGAGTTGGGATCTGGCAACACCATTCATCATCGACCTACGCGTCGGCAGCGAGGACATCGACGGCCTCGGCCACGCCAACAACGCCGTCTATGTCACCTGGCTGGAGCGCTGTGCCTGGCGCCATTCCCAGCGCCTGGGGCTGGACCTGGCCGAGTATCGCCGGCTGGACCGGGCGATGGCCGTGGTCCGCCATGAAATCGACTACCTCGCCGCCGCCTATGAGGACGACGAACTGCAGCTGGGCACCTGGATCGTCGACTGGGACCAGCGCCTGCGCATGACCCGACGCTTCCAGCTCAAGCGCCCGAGTGACGGCGTCACCCTGCTGCGGGCGCAGACCACCTTCGCCTGCATCGAGCTGTCCAGCGGCAAGCCCAAGCGCATGCCGGCGGAATTCCTCGATGGCTACGGTCCGGCGCTGACCGGCCGCTGAAGCGCGGCGGTTTTTTGCTAGACTGCCGCCTTTTGCGTGGCGAGACCCTGAAATGCAAATTGCCCTGGCCCCGATGGAGGGGCTGGTCGACAACATCCTGCGCGACGTCCTGACCCGGGTGGGCGGTATCGATTGGTGCGTCACCGAGTTCATCCGCGTCTGTGACCGCCTGCTGCCAGCTTCGTCGTTCGACAAGCTGGCGCCGGAGCTGCGCCAGGGCGCGCGCACCTCCGCCGGCGTGCCGATGCGCGTGCAACTGCTCGGCTCGGATCCGGTGTGCCTGGCTGAAAACGCGGCCCTGGCCTGCGAGCTGGGCGCGCCGGTCATCGACCTGAACTTCGGCTGCCCGGCCAAGACCGTCAACAAGTCCCGGGGTGGGGCGGTGCTGCTCAAGGAGCCCGAGCTGCTGCATGCCATCGTCCGCGAGGTGCGGCGCGCGGTGCCGGCGCATATCCCGGTGACCTCGAAGATGCGCCTGGGCTACGACAGCCCCGACGGCGCGCTGGACTGCGCCAGGGCGCTGGCCGAAGGCGGCTCGGCGCACCTGGTGGTGCATGCGCGAACCAAGGTCGAGGGCTACAAGCCGCCGGCCCATTGGGAGTGGGTGGCGCGGGTGCAGGATGTGGTCGCGGTGCCGGTGTTCGCCAATGGCGAGATCTGGACGGTCGATGATTGGCGGCGCTGCCGCGAGGTCAGTGGCGCCAGGGACATCATGCTGGGCCGTGGGCTGGTGTCGCGCCCGGACCTGGCCCTGCAGATCGCCGCGGCCCGCGATGGCGTCGAGTACCAGCCGATGAGCTGGGACGAGTTGCTGCCGCTGCTGCGCGAGTTCTGGCGCCAGGCCCAGGACAAGCTGTCGCCGCGCTACGCGCCGGGGCGGATGAAGCAGTGGCTGGCGATGCTGACCCGTGGCTATCCCGAGGCGGTGGCGCTGTTCGCCGAGTTGCGTCGGGAGGATGACTGCCAGCGGATCAGTGGGTTGCTGGGGATGGAGCTGCAGGCCGTCGAGGCTTGTGTCGCCTGAGCTGGCGCGATCGCGGGGCCAGCCCGCTCCCACGAAGCCATACCCAGTCGAAAAATTTTTCAGGCCAGCCCTTGAAAGCCGTTTGCCCGGACATATCTCTTGAGTACGCGATGCCGAAGTCGGGTCGCGTAGTGACTTTACTTGCTGAATCTCAGGAGTTAATGACCATGACTACCGCTTTCTCTCTCGCACCGCTTTTCCGCAACTCCGTCGGTTTCGACCGTTTCAACGACCTGTTCGAAGCCGCCGCCCGTAACGAGGCCGGTAGCAGCTACCCGCCCTACAACGTGGAAAAGCATGGCGATGACCACTATCGCATCGTGGTTGCCGCAGCCGGCTTCCAGGAACAGGACCTCGACCTGCAGGTCGAAAAAGGCGTCCTGACCGTGACCGGCGGCAAGCGCGACAACGCCGGTGAAGGTGTCACCTTCCTGCACCAGGGCATTGCCCAGCGCGCCTTCAAGCTGTCGTTCCGCCTGGCCGACCATATCGAGGTCAAGGGCGCGGGCCTGGCCAACGGCCTGCTCAGCATCGAACTGCTGCGCATCGTGCCGGAAGAAGCCAAGGCCAAGCGCATCCCGATCAACGGCGAAAAGCCGGCGCTGAACTGAGTTCGGCGGGATGAAAGAAAGGGCACCTTCGGGTGCCCTTTCTGCTTTGTGCTGGGGATGAATGCCCTTTGACTGGCGTGGGAGCGGGCTTGTCCCGCGATTGCAATGCTGGGTCTCATACCGCAATCGCGGGGCAAGCCCGCTCCCACGCCATGCGTGAACTGTTACCAGGCCAGTTCAGTAATCCGCCGGCGCCTCCAGCAGCATCTGGCGGAACTCCGGCAACGGCAGCGGCCGGCTGTGCAGGTAGCCCTGGTACAGGTGGCAACCCAGCCGCTCGAGGAATTCCAGCTGCTCGGTCAGCTCCACGCCCTCGGCAATCACCGCCAGTTCCAGGCTGCGGGCCATGGCGACGATGGCGCGGACGATCTCGGCGTCGTTGGGGTCGACCGGCGCGTCGCGCACGAAGGTCTGGTCGATCTTCAGCGCATCCACCGGCAGGCGCTTGAGGTAGGTGAGCGAGGAATACCCGGTGCCGAAGTCGTCCATGGCGAAGCTCACGCCGTAGCCCTTGAGCTCGCGCATCTTGCTGATGGTGTCCTCCAGGTTCTGGATGACGATGCCTTCGGTGATCTCCAGCGTCAGCATGCGCCGCGGCAGGCGGTAGTCGTCGAGGCTGCGCAGCACCCGCTCGACGAAGTCGTTCTGGCGGAACTGCCGCGGGCTGATGTTGACGCACAGGCTGAAGTCGTCGGCGTCGATCAGGCCGTCCGCGAGCATGCGCGCGCAGGCATCGCAGGCTTCGTCGAGGATCCAGCTGCCGACTTCGAGGATCAGGCCGCTTTCCTCCAGCACCTGGATGAACTGCGCCGGCGGTTGCTGGCCCAGTTGCGGGTGGTGCCAGCGCAGCAGCACCTCGGCGCCGACGATGCGGTTGTCGCGGGCATCGACCTGGGGCTGGAAGTGCAGGGCCAGTTCGCCCCGGGCCAGGGCCAGGCGCAGGTCGCTCTCCATGCGCAGGCGCTCGCTGGCGGCCTTCTGCATGGTGGTGTGGAACAGCTGGGTGGTGTTGCGGCCGGAGTCCTTGGCCCGGTACAGGGCGATGTCGGCGCGCTTGAGCAGGTCGGCGGGGGTAGCGCCATGGTCGGGGATCAGCGCCACGCCGATGCTCGGCGTCACCTGCAGGCGCTGGCCGTCCAGCGACATCGGCTCGGCCAGCAGCTCGCGCAGGGTGTCGGCCAGCTCGCGGACCCGGGTCTCGACCACCTCGCGGCTGCCCTCCAGGCCGCTGAGCAGCACCACGAACTCGTCGCCGCCCAGGCGCGCCACGGTGTCTTCCAGGCGCACGCTGGCCTCGAGGCGGGCGGTGATGATCTTCAGCACCGTGTCGCCCACCGGATGGCCGAGAGAGTCGTTGATGTGCTTGAAGTGGTCGAGGTCGAGGAACAGCAGCGCGCCGCGCAGGTTGTGGCGCTTGAGCAGGGCGATCTGCTGGCTCAGGCGGTCCATCAGCAGGGCGCGGTTGGGCAGGTTGGTCAGCGGGTCGTGGTAGGCCAGGTGGCGGATCTGCGCCTGGGCGTTCTTCAGCAGGCTGACGTCGCGGGCGTTGATCAGCAGGCAATCGGTCTCGTTGAGGCTGATCGGCTCCACCGAGACTTCCACGGTAAGGATGTCGCCACGCTTGTTGCGCCCGAGCATCTCGCGGTGATGCACCCGGCCGCGCTCGCGCAGCTCGTTGAGCAGGGCGGCGCGCTGTTTTTCATCGGCCCAGATGCCGATCTCGTAGACCGTGCGCCCCACCACTTCCTCGGGGCTGTAGCCGGTCAGCCGGCTGAAGCCGTCGTTGACCTCCACGTAGCGCCCGCTCTGGCGTTCGGTGATGGTGATGGCGTCGGGGCTGGAGTGGAAGGCCTTGGCGAATTTCTCTTCGCTGGCCTTGAGCGCCGCCTCGGCGCGTTGCTGCTGGGTGATGTCGCGCAGGGTAGTGACGCTGCAGGGTTGGCTGTCGACGCTGATCAGGCGGCTGGAGATCACGCAGGTCAGCGGCGTGCCGTTGCGGTGGTTGACCACCACTGCCACGTTGCTCAGGGCCTGGTCGCGGATCACCCGCTCGATGCGCTGGGCGCGCTCGGCCGATTCGGCCCACAGGCCGATCTCCTCGGCGGTCTGGCCGAGGATCTGCTCCGGGTTCCAGCCGAAGGTCTGGCTGAAGGCCGGGTTGATCTCGATGAACTGGCCAGTGTCCTGGCGGGTCACGCAGATCGGGTCGGGGCTGACCTGGAACAGGCTGGCGAATTTTTCTTCCGAGGCGCTCAGGCGCTGCTCGCGCTCGACCTGGTCGGTGATGTCGAGCAGGGTGCCGGCCATGCGCAGCGGGTTGCCCTGGTCGTCACGGTACAGCCGGGCGCGGCTTTCGATATAGCGCGAGGCGCCGTTGTCCAGCTGCACGCGGTAGGTGATCTGGTAGTTGCCCGCCGGCCCCTCGCGCAGGCTACGGTAGGCCTGGCGCATGGCACTGCGCTCGTGCTCGGGCACGCCTTCGAAGAACGCCTCGAACGACTCGTGGAACGGCACCGGGTCCAGCCCATGGAGCTGGGCGGCGCGGGCCGAGCCGTAGAGCATGCCGCTGGGGATGTGCCAGTCCCAGGTGCCGAGCTGGGCCGAGTCCAGGGCCAGGTCGAGGCGCTCCTGGCTGTCCTTGAGCGCCTGTTCGGCGCGTTTGCGCTCGGTGGTGTCGACGAAGGTGCTGATCAGGTAGGTGACGCCTTCGAGCTCGATGCCCTGGGTGCAGAGGATGCCGTCGTGGATCTTGCCGCTGGTGGCGCGGAACTGCACCTCCAGGGTGAACGGCCCGCTGCCGGCGCGGGTGGCGTCCATCACCAGGTGGCGCTGCTCGGGATTGACCCACAGGCCCAGCTCCAGGCTGGTCTTGCCGACCACCTGGGCGCCCGGCCAGCCGAACATGTGCTCGAAATGCTGGTTGACCTCGATGATCAGGCCGTCGTGGCGGCGGGTCAGGAGGATGGCGTTGGGGCTGAGGTGGAACAGGGTGGCGAAGCGCTTTTCCGAGTTGATCAGCGCGGTTTCCCGCTCACGCTGGCGGGTGATCTCGCGAATGACCCCGATCATCTGTGGCCGGCCATGGGGGTCGTGGGTCAGGCTGCCGTTGATCTCCAGCCAGTGCACGCTGCCATCGGGCCAGCGGATGCGGTGGCGCATGGCCTGCTCCACCGGCTCGCCGTTGACCACGGCCTGGAACGCCTGGCGGGTGCGGGCGCGGTCTTCCTCGGGAAGCAGGTCGAGGTAGTCGACGTCGTTGGGCAGCGGGCGCTGCGGATCGAAGCCGAACAGTGCCTGGGTGCCCCGTGACCAGCTCACCCGGCCACTCTCGATGTCCCACAGCCAGGCGCCCAGGCGCGCGCCGTTGAGCGCGGCCAGCAGCTGGGGAGCGTTCTGCCAGGCCAGCTCCGATTCCTGGGGATCGGCCGCAGGGATGCGTGGCAGGCGCGGAAAGCGGTTTGCTGATTTGGGCATCGGTACCAGACCTTTGGCGGAAAACGCGTCCTTGTGGATGTCATGCCGTACTGACGAGCGGTCAGGCGGACCCTGCATGGCTGTCGAGCAAGGCCATGAAGGCCCTGGCCGCGTTCGACAGCGTGCGTTCGGTATGCAGTATGTAGCCTAGCTGGCGTGACAGCTGTATGCCGGGCAGGGCGATGGGCGCCACCTGTTCATCGAGCATAGTACGTGGCAGCACGCTCCACGCCAGGCCGATCGACACCATCATCTTGATGGTTTCCAGGTAGTTGGTGCTCATGGCGATGTTCGGCACCAGGCCCTGGCTCTCGAACAGGCGCTGGACGATATGGTGGGTGAAGGTGTTGCCGCCGGGGAACACCGCCGGGTGGCGCGCCACGTCGGCCAGGCTGACCGCGCCATTGCTGGCCAGCGGGTGCTCGGGCGAGGCGACGAAGTCCAGGGCGTCGTCCCACACCGGCACTGCCCGTACCAGGTGGTGCGGCTCGGGCGCCAGGGTGATCACGGCAATTTCGGCGCGGCCGTGCAGCACCTCGTCGTAGGCCGCCTCCGAGTCGAGGAACTGGATATCCAGGGCCACCGCCGGGTACTGGCGGGTGAAGGCACGCAGCAGCGGCGGCAGGCGGTGCAGGCCGATGTGATGGCTGGTGGCCAGGGTCAGGCGACCGCTCACCGCCCCGGTGAGGTTGGTCAGGGCGCGGCGGGTATCATCGAGTACGTTGAGGATCTGATAAGCACGGGGCAGCAGGGCGCGGCCGGCCTCGGTGAGGGTGATCTCGCGGCCCAGGCGGTCGAACAGGCGCACGTCCAGTTGCTGCTCGAGGCCGGCGATGCGTTTGCTGATGGCCGGCTGGGTCAGGTGCAGGCGTTCGCCCGCCCCGGAAAAACTGCCGGTTTCGGCGATGGCGATGAAGGCGCTGAGGTTGGCCAGGTCCATCTATTTGAATTCCTGATGGTTATGCAAAGCATGAAAATTATGAATTTGAGTTATTCAATCTATCGCCATAGCATCGTCCGTACAAGCCAAGGGGTCTTTGGCATAGAAAGACGCTGATGAGGAACAGTCTGATGGCTGGCAAAACGCTCTACGACAAACTCTGGGAAGCTCATGAGGTCAAGCGCCGCGATGACGGCTCGTCCTTGATCTACATCGACCGCCACATCATCCACGAGGTGACTTCGCCCCAGGCTTTCGAAGGCCTGCGCCTGGCCAGCCGCAAACCCTGGCGCATCGACGCCAACATCGCCACCCCCGACCACAACGTGCCGACCACGCCGGAGCGCAAGGGCGGTATCGAGGCCATCGTCGACCAGGTGTCGCGCCTTCAGGTGCAGACCCTCGATGAGAACTGTGACGAATATGGCATCGTCGAATTCAAGATGAATGACGAGCGTCAGGGTATCGTCCATGTCATCAGCCCGGAGCAGGGTGCGACCTTGCCGGGCATGACCGTGGTCTGCGGCGACTCGCACACCTCCACCCACGGCGCGTTCGGCGCCTTGGCCCATGGCATCGGCACCTCCGAGGTCGAGCATGTGCTCGCCACCCAGTGCCTGGTGGCCAAGAAAATGAAGAACATGCTGGTGCGCGTCGAGGGTGAATTGCCCGCCGGCGTCACCGCCAAGGACATCGTCCTCGCCGTGATCGGCAAGATCGGCACCGCCGGCGGCAACGGCCACGCCATGGAGTTCGCCGGCAGCGCCATCCGCGAGCTGTCGATGGAAGGCCGCATGACCATCTGCAACATGTCCATCGAAGCCGGGGCCCGGGTAGGCCTGGTGGCTGTCGACGGCACTACCGTCGCCTATGTCGAAGGCCGTCCGTACGCGCCGAAGGGCGAGCAGTGGACGCAGGCCGTCGAGGCCTGGAAAGGCCTGGTGTCCGACGCCGACGCTGTGTTCGATACCGTGGTCGAACTCGACGCCGCGCAGATCAAGCCGCAGGTCAGCTGGGGCACTTCGCCGGAGATGGTCCTGGCCGTCGACCAGCGCGTGCCGGACCCGGCCGCCGAGCCCGACCTGATCAAGCGCGGCTCGATCGAGCGCGCCCTCAAGTACATGGGCCTGGCCGCCAACCAGGCGATCACCGAGATCAAGCTCGATCGCGTGTTCATCGGCTCGTGCACCAACTCGCGCATCGAAGACCTGCGCGCCGCCGCCGAGATCGCCAAGGGCCGCAAGGTCGCCGCCAACGTCAAGCAGGCGCTGGTGGTGCCGGGCTCGGGCCTGGTCAAGGCCCAGGCCGAGCGCGAAGGGCTGGACAAGATCTTCCTGGAGGCCGGCTTCGAATGGCGTGAACCGGGCTGCTCGATGTGCCTGGCAATGAACCCGGACCGCCTGGAAAGCGGCGAGCACTGCGCGTCCACCTCCAACCGCAACTTCGAAGGTCGCCAGGGCGCCGGTGGTCGTACCCACCTGGTCAGCCCGGCCATGGCCGCCGCCGCCGCGGTGACCGGCCACTTCATCGATGTCCGCGAGTTGATCCAAGGGAGCGCAGCATGAAAGCCTTTACCCAGCACACCGGTCTTGTCGCGCCATTGGATCGTGCCAACGTCGACACCGACCAGATCATTCCCAAGCAGTTCCTCAAGTCGATCAAGCGCACCGGCTTCGGCCCCAACCTGTTCGACGAGTGGCGTTATCTGGACGTCGGCCAGCCTTACCAGGACAACAGCAAGCGTCCGTTGAACCAGGATTTCGTGCTCAACCATGCGCGTTACCAGGGTGCCAGCGTGTTGCTGGCGCGGGAAAACTTCGGTTGCGGCTCTAGCCGCGAGCACGCCCCATGGGCGCTCGACGAGTACGGTTTCCGCAGCGTGATCGCGCCGAGCTTCGCCGACATCTTCTTCAACAACAGCTTCAAGAACGGCCTGTTGCCGATCATTCTCGACGCTGCCGAGGTCGACGAGCTGTTCAAGCAGGTCGAGGCCAATCCGGGTTACCAGCTGACCATCGACCTCGAGGCCCAGGCCGTGACCCGCCCGGACGGCAAGGTACTGAAGTTCGAGATCGACGCGTTCCGCAAGCATTGCCTGCTCAACGGCCTGGACGATATCGGCCTGACCCTGCAGGACAGCGACGCGATCAAGGCGTTCGAGGGCAAGCACCGCGCCAGCCAGCCCTGGTTGTTCCGCGACGCGTGATTGACTGCTTGCCCCGCGCAGAGGGGCATTGGACACTGAAGTACTTCGGCGCGGCTGCGAGGCGCGCCGCTTGATTGGATAGAGGAAAGCATGAGCAAGCAGATTCTGATTCTCCCAGGTGACGGCATCGGCCCGGAAATCATGGCCGAGGCGGTCAAGGTGCTGGAACTGGCCAACGACAAGTTCCAGCTCGGCTTCAGCCTCACCCACGATGTGATCGGTGGCGCGGCCATCGACAAGCACGGCGTGCCGCTGGCCGACGAGACCCTGGCGCGTGCGCGCCAGGCCGACGCCGTGCTGCTGGGCGCCGTGGGCGGCCCGAAGTGGGACAAGATCGAGCGTGACATCCGTCCGGAGCGCGGCCTGCTGAAGATCCGTTCGCAACTGGGCCTGTTCGCCAACCTGCGCCCGGCCATCCTCTATCCGCAACTGGCCGATGCCTCGTCGCTCAAGCCCGAGATCGTTTCCGGCCTGGACATCCTCATCGTCCGCGAGCTGACCGGCGGCATCTACTTCGGCGCGCCACGCGGCCAGCGCGAGCTGGAAGGCGGCGAGCGCCAGGCCTACGACACCCTGCCGTACAGCGAGAGCGAAGTGCGCCGCATCGCTCGTGTCGGCTTCGACATGGCCCGCGTGCGCGGCAAGAAGCTGTGCTCGGTGGACAAGGCCAACGTCCTGGCGTCCAGCCAGCTGTGGCGCGAAGTGGTCGAAGAGGTGGCCAAGGGCTACCCGGACGTCGAGCTGAGCCACATGTACGTGGACAACGCCGCCATGCAGCTGGTGCGCGCGCCCAAGCAGTTCGACGTGGTGGTGACCGACAACATGTTCGGCGACATCCTGTCGGATGAGGCTTCCATGCTCACCGGTTCCATCGGCATGCTGCCGTCGGCGTCGCTGGATGCCGACAACAAGGGCATGTACGAGCCGTGCCACGGTTCGGCGCCGGACATCGCCGGGCAGGGCATCGCCAACCCGCTGGCGACCATTCTCTCGGTGTCGATGATGCTGCGCTACAGCTTCAACCAGACGGCCGCCGCCGAGGCGATCGAGCAGGCGGTGAGCCGGGTGCTGGACCAGGGCCTGCGCACCGGCGACATCTTCTCCGAGGGCTGCCGCAAGGTGGGTACGCAGGAAATGGGCGACGCAGTAGTCGCAGCGCTGCGGAATCTGTAATCTCTCTGGCCCGCCACCAAAAACTCCCGGTGGCGGCCCACTTTTAGCAAAGGTGTAGTTGCGATGAAACGTGTAGGTCTGATCGGTTGGCGTGGAATGGTCGGTTCCGTGCTCATGCAGCGGATGCTCGAAGAGCAGGACTTCGACCTGATCGAGCCGGTGTTCTTCACCACCTCCAACGTCGGTGGCCAAGGCCCGAACGTGGGCAAGGACACTGGCCCGCTCAAGGACGCCTACAGCATCGACGAGCTCAAGACCCTCGACGTGATCCTGACCTGCCAGGGCGGCGACTACACCAACGAAGTCTTCCCCAAGCTGCGCGAAGCCGGCTGGCAGGGCTACTGGATCGACGCGGCCTCGTCCCTGCGCATGCAGGATGACGCGGTGATCATCCTCGATCCGGTCAACCGCAAGGTCATCGACCAGCAGCTGGATGCGGGCACCAAGAACTACATCGGCGGCAACTGCACCGTCAGCCTGATGCTGATGGGCCTGGGCGGCCTGTTCGAAGCCGGCCTGGTCGAGTGGATGAGCGCCATGACCTATCAGGCGGCCTCGGGTGCCGGCGCGCAGAACATGCGTGAGCTGATCAAGCAGATGGGCGGTATCCACGCGGCGGTCGCCGATGACCTGGCCAACCCGGCCAGCGCGATCCTCGACATCGACCGCAAGGTGGCCGAGGCCATGCGTGGCGAGGGCTTCCCGACCGACAACTTCGGCGTGCCGCTGGCTGGCAGCCTGATCCCGTGGATCGACAAGGAGCTGCCGAACGGGCAGAGCCGTGAAGAATGGAAGGCCCAGGCCGAGACCAACAAGATCCTTGGGCGCTTCAAGAGCCCGATTCCGGTCGACGGCATCTGCGTGCGGATCGGCGCCATGCGTTGCCACAGCCAGGCGCTGACCATCAAGCTGAACAAGGATGTGCCTCTGGCGGATATCGAAGGCATGATCAGCCAGCACAATCCCTGGGTGAAGCTGGTGCCTAACCAGCGGGAGATCAGCATGCAGGAGCTGAGTCCTACCCAGGTGACCGGGACCCTGAACGTGCCGGTCGGGCGTTTGCGCAAGCTGAACATGGGGTCGCAGTATCTTGGGGCCTTCACTGTTGGCGACCAGTTGCTGTGGGGGGCTGCGGAGCCGCTGCGGCGGATGTTGCGGATTCTGCTGGAGCGGTGATCTGGGTGGTTTGAGTTTGGATTTTGAAGAGCCCGTGTTGCGTGAGTGATGCGGGTTTTTTTATTGGTCTTAGATTCGTTTTTTGTTTTGATGTTTTTATTCGCATTCATTTGCGATGTCGACGCATAGTCACCTTTCCGCCCTTACGGCGGGTAACTTTTTGAAGGATCAAAAAGTCACCAAAAAATCCTCGCTCCATTCATCCGGCCCTCCGCTTCGCTCCGGGTCCCCTCACTCCGGCCTTGCTCCCGGGAGGACCGCGCTGCAGGGCCCATCCTGGGCCCCAGCGCTTGACGGGCATCCATGCCCGTCACCTCCCTCCGCAAGACCTGCGTTCGGCCTCCTGAAGTCGCGAAGTTACGGGCGGCGCCTAGGCTGGCGCAGCTGTCGCTAGTTGAATTGGTAATTAACCTCTCTATCCCATCGCGGGGCAAGCCCGCTCCCACGCAGATTATTCAGCTTGGTGCGGGAATAGCGTGGGAGCGGGCTTGCCCCGCGATAGGTCGGAACAGCCAATATATACCTAAAGGTCAAATAACTAACTTCGCGCTTCTTGCTCTTGCTCTTGCTCTTGCTCTTGCTTCTAAGCGCGCAATAGTCCAGGCGCCACCAATTGCGACTTCAGGAGGCCGAGCGGAGTTCTTGCGGAGGGAGGTGACGGCCATGGATGGCCGTCAAGCGCTGCGCCCCAGGATGGGGCGTTCAGCGCGGTCCTCCCGGGAGCAAGAACGGAGCGAGGGAACCCCGGAGCGCAGCGCAGGGGCCGTATGAACGGAGCGGGACGGTTTTGCCTACTTTTCCCACGAGAAAAGTAGGCCGCCGTAAGGGCGGAAGGGTGATAATGCGTCGACATCGCCAATGAATGCGCATACAGAAATCAAAACCCACACTTTAGAACAATCCAAGTAAAGTGCCGCTCCCCCGCCGTACCCCCGCAGAAAGGAACCGATCCCATGACCACCCCCGCCCTAGACATCGCCGTAGTCGGCGCCACCGGCACTGTCGGTGAATCCCTCGTCCAGATCCTCGAGGAAGTGGCCTTCCCGGTCTCCACCCTGCACCTGCTGGCCAGCATGGAATCCGCCGGCAGCAGCGTCATGTTCGCCGGCAAGAAACTGAAAGTCCGCGAAGTGGACAGCTTCGACTTCTCCCAGGCGCAACTGGTGTTCTTCGCCGCCAGCCCCGCCGTGAGCCGCAGCTTCGCGCCCAAGGCCATCGCCGCCGGTTGCGCGGTGATCGACCTGTCCGGCGCCCTGGACGGCGCCACCGCCCTGGTCCCGGAAGCCAACGGCGAACGCATCGCCGAACTCGCTCGGCCCGCGCTGATCACCAGCCCGAGCGCCGGCGCGGTGGCCCTGGCCGTGGCGCTGGCGCCGCTCAAGGGGCTGCTCGATATCGAGCGCGTGCAGGTCAACGCTTGCCTCGCGGTTTCGGAGCAGGGCAGGGAGGCCGTCAGCGAGCTCGCCCGGCAGACCGCCGAGCTGCTTAACGCACGCCCGCTGGAGCCGCGCTTCTTCGATCGCCAGGTCGCCTTCAACCTGCTGCCCCAGGTCGGCACCCCCGATGAACAGGGCCACACAGCCGTGGAGCGCCGCCTGGTCGGCGAGCTGCGCCAAGTGCTCGACCTGCCGCAACTGAAGATTTCCGTGACCTGCATTCAAGTCCCGGTGTTTTTCGGCGATAGCTTCAGTGTGGCGGTGCAAAGCCGTAATCCGGTCGATCTGGTGGCTGTCAACGCCGCGCTGGAGGCCGCCGACGGCATCGAACTGGTCGAAGCGGGGGATTATCCGACACCGGTAGGTGACGCAGTGGGCCAGGACGTGGTCTATGTTGGTCGTGTACGCCATGGCGTCGATGAAGACCAGCAGCTGAACCTGTGGCTGACCACCGACAATGTGCGCAAGGGCGCGGCGCTGAATGCCGTGCAGGCGGCACAATTGTTGATAAAACACATGGCGTAAAAGATACTGCGAGCAATTTTGTCCTGCACCGCGCAAAGGTTTTCGGGACGCTTCATACAAGGGAAGAGTTCATGCTTCGAATTCGCAAACTGGTTCTGGCCATCGCGGCAGCCTCGGCGCTGTCGTCCGGCATGGCTAACGCTCTGGGGTTGGGCGAGCTGACCCTCAAGTCGGCGCAGAACCAGCCGCTGGATGCCGAGATCGAACTGCTCGACGTGCGCGACCTCACCGCAGCGCAGATGGCGCCCAGCCTGGCGTCGCCGGAAGAGTTCGCCAAGGCCGGGGTGGCCTTCCCGCCGTACCTCGAAGACCTCACGTTCACCCCGGTGGTCAACCCCAACGGCAAGAGCGTGCTGCGGGTCACCTCCAGCAAGGCGCTGCCGGAGCCGGTGGTCAAGTTCCTGGTCCAGGTCATGTGGCCCCAGGGCCGCCTGCTGCGCGACTACAGCGTGCTGCTCGACCAGGCCCAGGCCCAGGGCAGCCAGCCGACCCAGGCCAATATAAACCCGCCGGTCAGCGCGGGCAGCTACACCACCAAGCGCCGCGACACCCTCTGGCAGATCGCCGCGCGTAACAGCAACGGCGGCTCGATCCAGCAGACCATGCTGGCCATCCAGGCGCTGAACCCGGATGCCTTCATCGGCAACAACATCAACCAGCTCAAGACCGGCCAGGTGCTGCGCCTGCCCGATCAGCAGCAGGCACAGAGCATTCCCCAGGCCCAGGCCAACCGCGAAGTGGCCGAGCAGTACGCCGCCTGGCGCGAAGGCCGTCGCCTCGGCCCGCGCGCACGGCAACTGGACGCCACCCGCCGTGGCGAGGCTGGCGCCGCGCCGGCACGCATTGCCCAGGGCGACAACCTGCGCCTGGTGGCGCCGGGCGGCAAGGGTGCGGCCGGTGAGGCCAAGGCGCTGGGCGACAAGCTGGCCGTGGCCCAGGAAAGCCTCGACACCAGCCGTCGCGACAATGAAGAACTCAAGAGCCGCATGGTCGACCTGCAGAGCCAGCTGGACAAGCTGCAGCGTCTGATCGAGCTGAAAAACGACCAGCTGGCGCGCCTGGAGGCCCAGGGCGCCGCGGCACCGCAGCCGCCGGCCGGCGCGCTGCCGGGCGAGCCGGCTCCGGCACAGCCGGCGGTAAACGCCCAGCTGACCCCGGCCGAACCGGTAGTCGCTCCGGCGCCTGCCGCCGCCGACACCGCGCCGCAGGATGTGGCCGCCGAAGCACCGGCCAGCGAAGAGCCCGGCATGCTCGACCAGTTGCTGGGCAATCCGCTGCTGCTGGGCCTGATTGCCGGCTCCGCGTTCCTGGTCCTGCTGCTGTTGCTGCTGCTCCTGGCGCGCAAGCGCAAGGCCCAGCAGGAAGCCGAAAAGCACCTGCGCATGGCGCGTGCCCTGGCCGAGGATGGCGAGCGTGGCCCTGACCTGGAGCTGCCACCCAGCAGCTTCGAAGGCCTCGACGTGTCGGCGCCGAGCGTGACCCTGTCGCCAGCGGTGGTGGCGGCCTCGGCCGCAGCGGCCGTTGCCGCGGAAAAGCCTGCGGCCGCCGTCGAAGCCGCCGCGCCGGCGGTCGATCCGCGTGCCGCGCTGCTGGCCGAAGTGGACGACAGCCTGGCCCGTGGCCGTCTCAACCATGCCGCCGACTTGCTGGAGGCTGCGGTGGCCTCCGAGCCGCAGCGCAGTGACCTGCGCCTGAAGCTGATGGAAGTCTATGCCCGCCAGGGCGACCAGGACGCCTTCGCCGGCCAGGAACGCAAGTTGGCGGTCAATGACGCGAACCAGGCCGAGGTCGCCGCGCTCAAGGAGCGCTTCCCGGCCATGCTGGGTGTCGCGGCGGTGGCGGCAGGCGCTGCCGGGGCTGCAGCCCTGGCCGCCGAGCTGGATGAGCAGTATGTCCAGGACCTGCTGCAGGACAAGGAGCTGGAGCTGGGCGAAAGCGCGCCGGAACTCGTCGTGGAGCCGGAACCTGAGCCTGAGCCTGTCGTGGCGGCCGAGCCGGAACCTGAGCCTGTCGCCGAAGAGGCCGACCTGGACAGCGCCTTCGACCTGAGCCTGGGTGATGACCTGCCGGTAGATGATCACCTGGACATGGCCGGTCTTGAGGACCTGGTTGTCGAGGCGCCCGAGGTCCAGGCCGAGGTCGCGCCTGCGCCTGCGGTTGCCGAAACCGATGCCGACGACGACTTCGAGGCTTTGCTTGCCCAAGCCCAGGCGACGCCGCAGAACGTCGACGACCTGGCCGAATTCGACCTGGATGTCGCCGAACAGCCGGTGGCCCCGGCCAGCAGCGAGGAAACCCCGGTGGATGTGGCGGCGGAGCTCGCGGCCTTCGAGGCCATCCCGGAGTTCGACCCGATCTCCGAGTTGGAGCTGCCCGAGGACTTCGACCTGTCGCTGTCGCTGGACGACGACTCGCCGGCGGCGAAGAACTTCGCCTCGGAACTGGACGACGTCAACGCCGAACTCGACAAGCTGTCGCAGAACCTCGATGTCCCGGCAGCGGCGCCTGAACCGCAGTTCACCGCCGAGGACGCGGCGCTCGAGCCCGAGCCGCTGGACGACCTGGACTTCGACTTCTTCTCCGGCGCCGACGAAGTGGCCACCAAGCTCGACCTGGCCCGCGCCTACATCGACATGGGCGACCACCAGGGCGCCCGTGACATCCTCGACGAAGTGGTCAAGGACGGCGACGACAGCCAGCGCCAGGAAGCCAACGAGATGCTCTCGCGCCTGGTCTGAGGCGACGTTGCACCGTGCGGGGCAAGCCCATTTCCACAGAACACGTGGGAGCGGGCTTGCCCCGCGATCATTTCGGCCCCTGCACGGTTTGCCGGTATACTCCCGCCTTTCGTTTCAGCATCAGGTTTGCCGCTCTTGGACATCATCGACACCGCCGCCGCCGAATCGGCCGCCGAAGGCTACACCCGCATCGCCCTGGGCGTGGAATACAAAGGCTCGCGCTACCGCGGCTGGCAGCGCCAGGCCAGCGGCGTGCCCAGTGTCCAGCAGGCCCTGGAGCAGGCGCTGTCGACGGTGGCCAACGAGCCGATCTCGGTGATCTGCGCCGGGCGCACCGATGCCGGCGTCCATGGCTGCGGGCAGATCGTGCATTTCGACACCCGCGCCGTGCGCGACGAGCGCGCCTGGACCCTGGGCACCAATTTCAACCTGCCCCATGACATCAGCGTGGTCTGGTCGGCGCCCATGCCCGCGCACTTCCATGCCCGCTTCAAGGCCACCGCGCGGCGCTATCGCTACGTCATCTACAACGACCCGATCCGCCCGGCGCACCTTGCCGAGGAAGTGACCTGGAATCACCGCCCGCTGGATGTCGAGCGCATGGCCGAGGCCGCGCAGTATCTGCTGGGTACCCATGACTTCAGCGCCTTCCGCGCCAGCCAGTGCCAGGCCAAGTCGCCGATCAAGCATATCCACCACCTGCGCGTGACCCGCCATGGCCGGATGATCGTGCTGGACGTGCGCGCCACCGCGTTCCTGCACCACATGGTGCGCAACATCGCCGGCGTGCTGATGACCATCGGCGCCGGCGAGCGTCCGGTGGAGTGGGCCCGCGAAGTGCTGGAGGGGCGCAACCGCCGTGACGGCGGGGTGACCGCGCACCCTTACGGCCTGTACCTGGTGCAGGTGGAGTATCCGGAAGAATACGCGCTGCCGCAGCGTTACATCGGCCCACACTTTCTTACCGGCTACGAGGCGCTGGCGGACTGACGGGGCACGGGGCATTTGCTACCATCGACGCTTTCCCGATCACCCAAGGTTCGCCGTCCATGAGCAACGTTCGCAGCAAGATCTGCGGGATTACCCGTATCGAGGACGCCCTGGCCGCGGTCGAGGCCGGCGCCGACGCCCTCGGTTTCGTCTTCTATGCGAAAAGCCCGCGGGCGGTGGACGTGCGCCAGGCGCGGGCGATCATCGATGCGCTGCCGCCGTTCGTGACCACCGTGGGGTTGTTCGTCAACGCCTCGCGCTGCGAGCTCAACGAGATCCTCGAAGTGGTTTCCCTGGACCTGCTACAGTTCCACGGCGATGAGACCCCGGCCGATTGCGAGGGCTACCACCGCCCCTGGATCAAGGCCCTGCGGGTGCGCCCCGGGGATGACCTGGAGGCCGCCTGCCGGCATTACGCCGGCGCCCGCGGCATCCTGCTGGACGCCTATGTGCCGGGCGTGCCGGGGGGAACCGGCGAGGCCTTCGACTGGTCACTGATTCCGCAGCGCCTGAGCAAGCCGATCATTCTTGCCGGTGGCCTGTCGGCCGACAACGTCGCCGAGGCCATTCGCCAGGTGCGCCCGTACGCGGTGGATGTCAGCGGCGGCGTGGAGCAGGCCAAGGGCATCAAGGATGCGGCAAAGATCGAAGCCTTCATGCAGGCGGTGAAACACGCGTGAACGCGGATGTGACGGCTGGCCGCGCGCCATCGTCCATAGCTTTCGCAGCCCGGTGCTGCCAGGCCGCGCCAGAGCGCGGGGCATGCCGGGGAAGAATTGGAGGTGGGGCGGTTGTAGCCGGTCCATCGTCGCTTTACAGAAGAATTTGAGCTCAAGGGCAGGGCGGGGCCATGCAGGTCTCCCCGGCCAATACTGGAGAAAGCAAGCATGAGCAACTGGTTGGTAGACAAACTGATCCCTTCGATCATGCGTTCCGAGGTGAAGAAGAGCTCGGTGCCGGAAGGGCTGTGGCACAAGTGCCCGTCCTGCGAAGCCGTGCTGTATCGCCCGGAGCTGGAAAAGACCCTCGACGTCTGCCCTAAGTGCAACCACCACATGCGTATCGGCGCCCGCGCGCGCATCGATATCTTCCTCGATCCAGAAGGCCGTGCCGAGCTGGGCGCCGACCTGGAGCCGGTCGACCGCCTGAAGTTCCGCGACGGCAAGAAGTACAAGGACCGCCTGACCGCCGCGCAGAAGCAGACCGGCGAGAAGGACGCGCTGATCTCCATGAGCGGCACCCTGATGGGCATGCCGATCGTGGTCAGCGCCTTCGAGTTCTCCTTCATGGGCGGCTCCATGGGTGCCATCGTCGGTGAGCGTTTCGTGCGCGCCGCCAACTACGCCCTGGAAAACCGCTGCCCGATGGTCTGCTTCTCCGCTTCCGGCGGCGCGCGCATGCAGGAAGCGCTGATTTCGCTGATGCAGATGGCCAAGACCTCCGCCGTG
The DNA here is from genome assembly GCF_014268935.2 of Pseudomonas peradeniyensis. GTDB lineage: Bacteria > Pseudomonadota > Gammaproteobacteria > Pseudomonadales > Pseudomonadaceae > Aquipseudomonas > Aquipseudomonas peradeniyensis. The sequence goes on from NZ_JABWRJ020000001.1 coordinate 439,033, forward strand.
CTGGCGCGCCTGCGCGAAGAAGGCATTCCGTTCATCTCGGTGCTGACCGACCCGGTCTATGGCGGCGTTTCGGCCAGCCTGGCGATGCTCGGCGACGTGATCGTCGGCGAACCGAAGGCGCTGATCGGCTTCGCCGGCCCGCGCGTGATCGAGCAGACCGTGCGCGAGAAACTGCCCGAAGGCTTCCAGCGCAGCGAGTTCCTGCTGGAGCACGGCGCCATCGACCTGATCATCTCGCGTGACGAGCTGCGTCCGCGTCTGGCTCGCCTGCTGGCGCAGATGACCGGCCAGCCGACCCCGGAAGCGGCCAAAGAGGTCGCTGCGGTCGCGTGATGAACCAGCGCAGCCTGGGCGACTGGCTCGCCTACCTCGAACAGTTGCACCCCTCGGCCATCGACATGGGCCTGGAACGCTCGCAACAGGTGCTGACGCGCCTGGGGCTGGGCAAGCTGGCGCCGCGAGTGGTGACGGTGACCGGCACCAATGGCAAGGGTTCGACCTGCGCCTTCGTGGCCGCGCTGCTGCGCGCCCAGGGGCTCAAGGTCGGGGTGTACAGTTCGCCGCACCTGCTGCGTTACAACGAACGGGTGCTGATCGAAGGCCGCGAGGCTAGCGATGAGCGCCTGTGCGAAGCGTTCGCCGCGGTGGAAGCGGCGCGTGGCGAGATCTCGCTGACCTATTTCGAGATGGGCACCCTGGCGGCGTTCTGGCTGTTCAAGCAGTCCGCGCTGGACGCGGTGGTGCTCGAGGTCGGCCTGGGTGGTCGGCTGGACGCGGTCAACCTGGTGGATGCCGACGTATCGCTGGTCACCAGTATCGGCGTCGACCATGTCGACTACCTGGGCGATAGCCGCGAGTCGGTGGCCTACGAGAAAGCGGGGATCTTCCGTCAAGGCAAGCCTGCGCTGTGCGGTGACCTGGATCCGCCGCAGCCTTTGCTGGACAAGGTGCGCGAGCTGGGTTGCCCGTTCTTCCTGCGCGGGCGTGATTTCGACCTGGATAGCAGCGTCGACCACTGGCATTGGCGTGGTCGCCAGCTCGACGGTTCGCCCGTTGAACTGCGCGACCTGCCGTTGCTCGACCTGCCCATGGAGAATGCCGCCCTGGCCTTGCAGGCTTTCCTGCTGATGGGCCTGCCGTGGGATGCCGGCACGGTTCGCCAGGCCTTGCTGGATACGCGTATCACCGGTCGTCTCGACCGGCGCGAGTTGCTGCTGCGGGGCAAGCGCGTGGAGTTGCTGCTGGATGTCGGCCACAACCCGCACGCCGCCGAGTACCTGGCCCGCCGCCTGGCGGCGCGCCCGGTGAAAGGGCGACGCCTGGCGGTGTTCGGCCTGTTGGCCGACAAAGACCTGCCCGGTGTGCTCGCGCCGCTGCGCGACCAGGTCGCCGATTGGGCGGTGGCGCCGCTGGACACGCCGCGCAGCCGCCCGGCCGCGGAACTGGCGGATGCCTTGACGAACCTCGGTGCGACGGTGAAGTCTTACGCCAGTGTCGCGGCTGCCCTCGAAGGGCAGTGCGCCCAGGCGACGGCGGATGACCAGATCCTGCTGTTCGGTTCGTTTTTCTGCGTCGGCGAGGCCTTGGCCTGGCTAGAGCGGCAGGTCCTCGAGGATGGAGTAGATGGCAGTGCTGGATAAAGGGATGAAGCAGCGCATGGTCGGTGCGCTGGTGCTGGTGGCGCTGGCGGTGATCTTCCTGCCGATGTTGTTCACTCGCGAGGACGAGATGCGCCAGGTGCGTGTCGAGGCGCCGGAGGCGCCGGCCATGCCCAGCCTGCCCCAGGTGCAGGTGGAGCCGGTCCAGGTGCCGGAACCGCAACCGTTGCCGGAGCAGAACGAGCAGCCGCCGGTGGTGGTCAACGAGTCCACGGCGCCGGTGACGACACCGAGTCAGCCGATCGCGCCGGTAGCGACCTCGGCGCCGCCCGTACAGCCCAAGCCGCAGACGCCAGTGCCGACGCCGCCGGTGGCGAAGGTGGAGGCGCGTCCGGCGCCTGCGCCGAGCGTGGCGCCCGCCGCTCCCGCCGCCAAGCCGGCCGCGCCGTCGAAGATCGATGCCAACGGCCTGCCGGTGAGCTGGTCGATCCAGTTGGCCAGCCTGTCCAATCGGGCTGGTGCCGAGAACCTGCAGAAGACCCTGCGCAGCCAGGGCTACAACGCCTATATCCGTTCGGCGGATGGCATGAACCGGGTGTTCGTCGGTCCGCTGATCGAGCGCGCCGAGGCCGAGCGCCTGCGTGATGTGATCAGTCGCCAGCAAAACCTAAAAGGCATCGTGGTGCGCTTCCAGCCGGAGCGTGGCTGACGCCCGATTGTCGACACCATGCGCCGTCCCTGTGGGAGCGGCCTTGCCGAGGCGTCGGACCGGTCGGAAAGGGCTGTGCAGCAGCCCCAGCGATTTCTGCTTCGACGCTGAGATCCTGGGGCTGCTGCGCAGCCCTTTCGCGACACAAGGCCGCTCCTACAGGTGCGCGTAGGATTTTGCAGGCGTGGGATTGCCTCGAAAGGGCTTTTCTAGCCCGCAAAGCTGTCCCCGGAGTCAGCCCGCAGCCCTTCAAACGCCTGACATTCCGCTTACCCCAAGCCCCCTGCCTCTGGTAAAATGCGCCGCCTCAAACGTCGGCAGGCAACACCGTGGCATTTACCTGGGTTGATTGGGCGATCATCGCGATCGTCGTCATTTCATCACTGATCAGTCTCAAGCGCGGCTTCGTCAAGGAAGCCTTGTCCCTGCTCATCTGGATTGTCGCCGGTGCGGTGGCCTGGATGTTCGGCGGCTCGCTTGCGCAGTATCTTGAAAGCTATATCCAGATGCCTTCAGCACGGGTCATTGCCGGCTGTGCGATTCTTTTCGTCGCCACGCTGCTGGTCGGGGCGATGCTCAATTTCCTCATCGGCGAGCTGATCCGCGTGACCGGGTTGTCCGGCACCGATCGCTTCCTCGGCATGGCCTTCGGCGCCGCGCGCGGGGGGCTGCTGGTGGTGGTGGCGGTCGGGCTGCTGAGCCTGGGGCCGGTGCAACAGGATCCGTGGTGGCAGGAATCACGCCTGATACCACAATTTCTATTGGTAGCCGATTGGTCGAAGAACCTCATACTCGGGTTCAGTGGCCAGTGGATGTCCAGTGGGGTCAGCGCACCCGTTGACCTTCCGTTCAAGGAGCAGCTGCTCGGGCCGACCAAGCCCTGAGTGCTCTTCACTCAAGTTTCATCAAAGTAGGGGTTGCGTCGCATGTGTGGCATCGTCGGTATCGTCGGTAAGTCGAACGTCAATCAGGCGCTGTATGACGCGCTTACGGTCCTCCAGCACCGCGGCCAGGATGCTGCCGGTATCGTGACCAGCCACGACGGCCGGTTGTTCCTGCGCAAGGATAACGGCCTGGTGCGCGACGTCTTCCAGCAGCGTCACATGCAACGCCTGGTCGGCAGCATCGGCATCGGTCACGTGCGTTACCCGACCGCCGGCAGCTCCACCTCGGCCGAGGCCCAGCCGTTCTACGTCAACTCGCCCTACGGCATCACCCTGGCGCACAACGGCAACCTGACCAACGTCGAGCAGCTGGCCAAGGAAATCTACGAGTCCGACCTGCGCCACGTCAACACCAACTCCGACTCTGAAGTGCTGCTGAACGTGTTCGCCCACGAGCTGGCCGTGCGCGGCAAGCTGCAGCCGACCGAAGAGGACGTGTTCGCTGCCGTTTCCCACGTGCACAGCCGCTGCGTCGGTGGCTACGCGGTGGTGGCGATGATCACCGGCTACGGCATCGTCGGCTTCCGCGACCCCAACGGCATCCGTCCGGTGGTGTTCGGCCAGCGTCACACCGACGAAGGCGTCGAGTACATGATCGCCTCGGAAAGCGTGGCCCTGGACGTGCTCGGCTTCACCCTGATCCGCGACCTGGCGCCGGGCGAGGCGGTGTACATCACCGAAGGCGGCCAGATGTTCACCAAGCAGTGCGCCGAGAACCCGAAACTGCAGCCGTGCATCTTCGAGCATGTCTACCTGGCCCGTCCGGACTCGATCATCGACGGCGTCTCGGTGTACAAGGCGCGCCTGCGCATGGGCGAGAAGCTGGCCGAGAAGATCCAGCGCGAGCGCCCGGACCACGACATCGACGTGGTCATCCCGATCCCTGACACCAGCCGCACCGCGGCGCTGGAACTGGCCAACCACCTGGGCGTCAAGTTCCGCGAAGGCTTCGTCAAGAACCGCTATATCGGCCGTACCTTCATCATGCCCGGCCAGGCCGCGCGCAAGAAATCGGTACGCCAGAAGCTCAACGCCATCGAGCTGGAATTCCGCGGCAAGAACGTGATGCTGGTGGACGATTCGATCGTGCGCGGCACCACCTGCAAGCAGATCATCCAGATGGCCCGCGAAGCCGGCGCCAAGAACGTCTACTTCTGCTCCGCGGCCCCTGCGGTGCGCTACCCCAACGTCTACGGCATCGACATGCCGAGCGCTCACGAACTGATCGCCCACAACCGTACCACCGAACAGGTGGCCGAGTTGATCGGCGCCGACTGGCTGATCTACCAGGACCTCCCGGACCTGATCGACTCGGTCGGTGGCGGCAAGATCAAGATCGAGCATTTCGATTGCGCGGTGTTCAACGGTGAGTATGTCACCGGCGATATCGACGAAGCCTACCTCGATCGCATCGAGCAGGCCCGTAATGACCTGGCCAAGGTGAAGAACCAGGCAGTCAGCGCGATCATCGACCTGTACAACAACTGATTTGGGAGCGACGGCATGACCGATCAATGGGATGCCGGTCGACTGGACAGTGACCTCGAGGGTGTCGGTTTCGACACCCTGGCGGTGCGCGCCGGTCAGAACCGTACTCCGGAGGCCGAGCACAGCGAAGCGCTGTTCCTGACCTCCAGCTATGTCTTCCGCACGGCCGCCGACGCCGCCGCGCGTTTTGCCGGCGAAACGCCGGGCAACGTCTATTCGCGCTACACCAACCCGACCGTGCGTGCCTTCGAGGAGCGCCTGGCGGCCATGGAAGGCGCCGAGCAGGCCGTGGCCACCTCCACCGGCATGGCGGCGATCCTCGCCGTGGTCATGTCGCTGTGCAGCGCCGGCGACCATGTGCTGGTGTCGCAGAGCGTGTTCGGCTCGACCATCAGCCTGTTCGAGAAGTACTTCAAGCGTTTCGGCGTGCAGGTGGACTACGTGCCGCTGGTCGACCTGAACGGCTGGGAAAAGGCCATCAAGGCCAATACCAAGCTGCTGGTCGTCGAGTCGCCGTCCAACCCGCTGGCCGAGCTGGTGGACATCACCGCCCTGGCCGAGATCGCCCATGCCCGTGGCGCCATGCTGGTGGTGGACAACTGCTTCAGCACCCCGGCCTTGCAGCAGCCGCTCAAGCTCGGCGCTGACATCGTGTTCCACTCGGCGACCAAGTTCATCGACGGCCAGGGCCGCTGCATGGGCGGCGTGGTGGCCGGACGCAGCGAGCAGATGAAGGAAGTGGTGGGCTTCCTGCGTACCGCCGGCCCGACCCTCAGCCCGTTCAACGCCTGGGTCTTCACCAAGGGGCTGGAGACCCTCAAGCTGCGCATGCGCGCCCACTGCGAGAGCGCCCAGGCGTTGGCCGAGTGGCTCGAGCAGCAGGATGGTATCGAGAAGGTCCACTACGCCGGCCTGCCAAGCCATCCGCAGCATGAACTGGCCAAGCGCCAGATGAGTGGCTTCGGCGCGGTGGTCAGCTTCGAGGTCAAGGGCGGCAAGGAAGGCGCCTGGCGCTTCATCGACGCCACCCGGGTGATCTCCATTACCACCAACCTCGGTGACAGCAAGACCACCATCGCCCACCCGGCGACCACCTCCCACGGGCGTCTGACGCCGCAGGAGCGCGAGGCGGCGGGTATCCGTGACAGCCTGGTGCGCGTGGCGGTCGGCCTGGAAGACGTGGCCGACCTGCAAGCCGATCTGGCCCGCGGCCTGGCGGCGCTGTGATCGACTGGAAGGGTGGCGAGCCCGGCCATAACGGCCGGGTGGCCCTGGTGACCGGTGCCGCTCGCGGCATCGGCCTGGGTATCGCCGCCTGGTTGATCTGCGAGGGTTGGCAGGTGGTGCTCAGCGACCTGGACCGCCCACGCGGCACCAAGGTTGCCAAGGCCCTGGGCGACAATGCCTGGTTCATCACCATGGATGTGGCCGACGAAGCCCAGGTCAGTGCCGGGGTGTCCGAGGTGCTCGGGCAGTTCGGCCGGCTGGATGCGCTGGTGTGCAACGCGGCGATCGCCAACCCGCATAACCAGACCCTGGAAAGCTTGTCCCTGGCTCAATGGAACCGGGTGCTGGCGGTCAACCTCAATGGCCCGATGTTGCTGGCCAAGCATTGCGCACCTTACTTGCGCGCCCATGGCGGTGCGATCGTCAACCTGACCTCCACCCGCGCCCGGCAGTCCGAACCGGACACCGAAGCCTATGCCGCCAGCAAGGGCGGCCTGGTCGCCCTGACCCACGCCCTGGCCATGAGCCTGGGGCCGGAGATTCGCGTCAATGCGGTGAGCCCGGGCTGGATCGATGCCCGTGATCCTTCGCAGCGACGCGCCGAGCCCTTGACCGAGGCCGACCATGCCCAGCATCCGACGGGCAGGGTAGGGACGGTCGAGGATGTGGCGGCGTTGGTGGCGTGGCTGTTGTCGCGTCAGGCGGGGTTCGTCACCGGCCAGGAGTTCGTGGTCGATGGTGGGATGACCCGCAAGATGATCTACACCTGAGCTGTAACCTGTTGAGATGAAAGAGAAAGGGGCCGAGAGCCCCTTTTTTTGTCGGTTGTGCTGGCTCTATCGCGGGGCAAGCCCGCTCCCACGCTGTGGTGTCTTGCTGTGGGGGGGGCGGGCTTGCCCCGCGATCAGGCTGCCCCAGTGGCTACCTTTTTTGCCCTTTTTGAAAAAAACTTCAATGGGGGTATTGACTTAGCATCGGTACCTGCGTAAATTTCGCGGCCTCAGCGAAGCAAACGCAACAAGCAACATCGCGGGGGTGATTAGCTCAGCCGGGAGAGCATCTGCCTTACAAGCAGAGGGTCGGCGGTTCGATCCCGTCATCACCCACCACTTCCTGAGGCGTTCCTGGTTCAGTGGTTTCGAAAGAAACACGCTGGCAGAGAGGAACAGGACGCAAGTCCAACTATGCGCGGCGGTAGTTCAGTCGGTTAGAATACCGGCCTGTCACGCCGGGGGTCGCGGGTTCGAGTCCCGTCCGCCGCGCCATTTTTCTCCAGATGGGTGCTTGCACCGGTCTGAGGCCGAAAGGCCAGATCCCAGTTTCAATCAGGCGCAAGCCTGAACGATACGCAGCGGTAGTTCAGTCGGTTAGAATACCGGCCTGTCACGCCGGGGGTCGCGGGTTCGAGTCCCGTCCGCTGCGCCATCTTCGCCTCGAGGTCCCTAGAACACTTCGAAGCAACGAGAAAGCGACCTTCGGGTCGCTTTTTTCGTTTCAGCATCTTGCGCAGTCATGGGCAAGGATTTACACCAAGCTGACAGAGTCTTCACCGATCAATGGTTTCGGCTGCTGATCGATGTGTTGCACAATACGCCCCATTCGTTTCTTCCCGGAATTGGCAATGTCTAGATCAACCGTCTATGGCGCGCTCGGGCTGGCCCTCGTGCTGGCGGGTGTGTCCGGCTGTTCCTCGAAAAAGGCCGCCGTCTACGAGCACGAGAACTTCGATGACTCGGGCACCTTCTCCCGCAGTTTCGCCACCAGCGAGGCGGGCTCCTGCGAGGCGGCGCGGCGCGCGCTGCTCAGCCAGGGCTACATCATCACCAGCAGCGACGCCAACCAGGTCGCCGGCAACAAGAGCTTCCAGCAGAACGCCGAGAACCACCTGCAGATCAGCTTCAACATCACCTGCGTGCCGGACATGAGCGACAAGCAGCGCTCGACCATGTTCGCCAACGCCCTGCAGGACCGCTACACCCTGAAGAAATCCAATACTTCCGCCAGCCTTGGCGTGGGTGTGCTGGGTTCGGTGTCGATGCCGATCGGCTCCACCGACGATTCCATGGTCAAGGTCGCCAGCGAGACGGTTACCGCCGCGCAGTTCTACGACCGCTACTTCGCCCTGGTGGAAAGCTACCTGCCGAAGCCGAAGAAGCCGGAGAAGACCGAACCTGCCGCGGAGCCGAAGGTGGAAAAACCGGCCGCCGACCTGGGCTTGCCGGAACCCGCGCCCGCTGCCCTGGCGCCCGCGCCGCAGTCTGCCGCGCCGGTCGCCGAGAGCGTGGCAGAGGCTCCGGTACCGACTCCGGTTGCCGTCGCCCCGGCCGCTGCGCCTGCGCCTGTCGCCGCTCCAGCGGCTGCCGTACCGGCCAGCGAAGCCCCTGCGGCCCCGATTGTGGACGACAGCAAGGGTTCGCAGCCCATCGCGCCGCCCGTCGAGCCAACGCCGATCCAGGTACAGCAGGAAGCGCCGGCAGTGGAGCAGGCCCCCGCGCCACTCTGACGCGTCGATAACTTCCCGGGCGCCTGCTACGTTTATCGTTCATAGGGCTGTAATCATTTGGTCATTCCGTTGCCTTAGGTTGGCGCAATGACCAAAGAACGATGAATCAAGGGGGCGAGAAGATGGACGACTACCAGGAAGAACTGCTCGAGTTTCAGGCCTATGAGCTGGACCTGCCAGAACCGGCGGACGACGCCACCGAACTCTAACCCACCTGCCGCTGATGGCGGCGAAATTCCCCCGGTGTCAGCCCCGTCCAGCGCTTGAATGCGCGCTGGAAGGCCTCGGCCGAGGCGAACCCCAACAGATAGGCGATCTCGCCGAAGGCCAGCTCCGTGTCGCGGATATAGGTCTCGGCCAGGTCGCGCCGCGTGTCGTTGAGCAGGTTGCGAAAGCGCGTGCCTTCCTCGGCCAGTTTGCGGCGCAAGGTCCAGGTCGGCAGCTGCAGGTGCCGCGCCACTTCTTCCAGATCCGGCTCGCGCCCACCGTTCAACAGCGGCCCCAGCAGGTGGGTGATGCGTTCGCCCAGGCTGCGCACGCGAGTGCGCTGGGCCAGTTCTGCTTCGCATAGCTGCAACAGGTGCTGCCAGGTGCTGGGGCAGTGCTGCGGGTTGGGCAGGGCCAGGGTGGCCTGGCTCAGGCGCAGTTGATTGGCCGTGGCACCGAAATGCACCGGGCCTGCGCACAGGCTTTGGTACTGCGCGGCGTAGGCGGGGGCGTCGAACTCGATTTCCAGGCGCTCGGCCTGCACCGGCCTGCCCACCAGGGCGCTGAGCTGCGCCAGCCAGCCAGCGAGCAGCGAGTCGACCACGAAGCGGTTGTAGTCGTTGTAGGGGCTGATGGAGTAGAACCGCAGCCAGGCGCCCTGGGCGTCTTCGTGAAAGCTCGACTGCCCACGGTAGTTGGCGGCATAAAGCGGTTCGAAACGTAGCAGGGTGCGGGCGGCGTCGCCGAGGGTCGGGGCCTGGGCGGCGGCGACGCCGGCCAGGCCGGCTTGGGCCAGGCGGCTCAGGCGCCCCATGTGCAGGCCCAGCGCCGGCTCGGCGGACAAGGCGATCGCCGCGTGTCCCAGGTGCATGTAGCGCGGGATCGACAGCCGCGCGCCCGGTTCGGCCAGGCGCCTGGCGTCGAGGCCATAGCGCAGCAGCAGGGGGTGCGGATCGTGGTCGAGTGCCGTCAGCGCCTCGGCCAGGGGCTGGACGAAACCGACCGACAGTTCACCCAGGCGTACGCGGGGGCGGGGCATGTCGTCACAGCCACAGGTTGAGCAGGCGCGCGCCGTGGCTGTCGTTGCCGACCCACAGCGTGCCACCCTGGCTGGCGAAGCCCTGTCCGTCGCTGCCCAGCTCCCAGAACTGGCCGCGCATGAATACGCTCATGCTCGGGGTGGCGGCGTTGGCGGCCAGGGGCAGTTGCTGCCAGGCGCGCTGTTCGCTCACTGCGCCGCGGCGCAGGGGCAGGTCGGCGGCCTGGGCCTGGTGGCGGTTGCCACGCCAGGGCGCCAGCCAGCTCTGCTTGCCGCTGAGGAATACCGGGTTGGCGACCAGTTGCACCGATTGCGCGGCCAGTTGCCGGTAGTTGGCGGGGTACCAGCTGTCGCTGCCGATCAGTACGCCCAAGCGTCCGGCGGGGGTTTGCAGCACCTGCAGCGGATGCTGCTGGCCGTCGTGGATGTAGCGTCGGCTTTCGCTGTCGGGGTACTGCTGGTGCTGGGGCTGCCCGAGCACCGAACCGTCGCTGGCGAACACCAGGCTGCTGTTGTACAGCGGGCCGTTGCCGGTGCGCAGCACGCCGTTCTCCACATAGGGCGCGGGCAGGACGATGGAGCCGGCGACCAGGGTGACGCCGAATTCCCGGGCCAGGTTTCCGAACACCTGCTGGTAGTCGGCGGCCATCTGCGCGGCCTTCATGCGCAGGTGGGCGTCCGAGCGGCGATCGTCGCCGCTGGCGGCGAGCATCGCCAGGCCATAGCGCAGCGGGTTGCTCAGCTCCAGCCACTGCCAGGCCTCGTTGCGCTGGGTGACCTGGTACAGCTCGCGCTTCTCGCCCCGGGCCCACAGCCAGGTGCCGATATGTTCCGGCAACACCACCACGGTGCGCGGGTTGACCAGGCCCTGGGCGCGGGCCTGTTCCAGGTAGGCCGAGAGCTTGCGGTGCAGGCGCGTGAGGTTCTGGTAGTCCCCTGGGTACAGCAGGGGTTCGACCCCCAGCAGGTTGCCGTGCTCGCCCGGCACGCCCTGGTTGAGGGCCAGTTCGATGCGCAGGTCGGACAGGTAATGACCCTCCGGGCGCTGCAGGGTCCAGAAGCCGTAGCCGCAGAGGGCGGCAAGGGTGACCAGCGCCAGGGCGCCGGCTAGCAGTTTTCGCATGGAGCAGTCCAGCGCTGTGCAGAAGGAGTGCCCTAGGGTAGTCCTGCTGTGCAGCAGGATCAATAAGTTGTCAGTTTCGATCATTGAGCGTGTTCAAACGCCTGTTTAATGTCGACCTCAGACAAACGACGGGCCCCGCCACGCTGCTGTAGAGGCTTGGTAGAGGCGCCCGCATTCCGTGATCACGCCACCTGTGGAGTCCATCCATGGCTACCGACCGTTACCCGCACCTGCTGGCCCCCCTCGACCTGGGCTTCACCACCCTGCGCAACCGCACCCTGATGGGCTCGATGCACACCGGCCTCGAGGAGCGCCCGGGCGGCTTCGAGCGCATGGCCGCGTACTTTGCCGAACGCGCCCGTGGTGGCGTCGGGCTGATGGTCACCGGTGGCATTGCGCCCAACGATGAAGGCGGCGTGTACTCTGGTGCGGCCAAGCTCAGCACCGAGGAAGAGGCTGACAAGCATCGGATCGTCACCGAGGCGGTGCATGCCGCCGGTGGCAAGATCTGCCTGCAGATCCTGCATGCCGGACGCTATGCCTACAGCCCGAAACAGGTGGCGCCCAGCGCCATCCAGGCGCCGATCAACCCGTTCAAGCCCAAGGAGCTGGACGAGGAGGGCATCGAGAAGCAGATCCGCGACTTCGTCACCTGCGCAAGCCTGGCCCAGCGCGCCGGCTACGATGGCGTCGAGATCATGGGTTCGGAAGGCTACTTCATCAACCAGTTCCTCGCCGCCCACACCAACCACCGTACCGACCGTTGGGGCGGCAGCTACGAGAACCGCATGCGCCTGGCGGTGGAAATCGTGAGCCGGGTGCGCGAGGCGGTGGGGCCGAACTTCATCATCATCTTCCGCCTGTCGATGCTCGACCTGGTCGAGGGCGGCAGCACCTGGGACGAGATCGAGCTGCTGGCCAAGGCCATCGAGCAGGCTGGCGCCACGCTGATCAACACGGGTATCGGCTGGCATGAGGCGCGCATCCCGACCATCGCCACCAAGGTGCCGCGCGCGGCGTTCAGCAAGGTCACCGCCAAGCTGCGTGGCGCGGTGAAGATCCCGCTGATCACCACCAACCGCATCAACACCCCGGAGGTGGCCGAGGCGGTGCTGGCCGAGGGCGATGCCGACATGGTCTCCATGGCCCGGCCGTTCCTGGCCGATCCTGACTTCGTCAACAAGGCCGCTGCTGGCCGTGGTGACGAGATCAACACCTGCATCGGCTGCAACCAGGCCTGCCTGGATCACACCTTCGGCGGCAAGCTGACCAGCTGCCTGGTCAACCCGCGGGCTTGCCATGAGACCGAGCTCAACTACCTGCCGGTACGGGCGGTCAAGCGCATTGCGGTGGTCGGCGCCGGTCCTGCGGGCCTGGCGGCCGCCACCGTGGCCGCCGAGCGCGGTCATGAGGTGACGTTGTTCGATGCCGCCGGCGAGATCGGCGGGCAGTTCAACGTGGCCAAGCGCGTGCCGGGCAAGGAGGAGTTCTACGAGACCCTGCGTTACTTCCGCAACAAGGTGAAGTCCACGGGTGTCGACCTGCGCCTGAATACCCGTGTCGATGTGGCTGCGTTGGTGGCTGGCGAGTTCGACGAGATTATCCTGGCTACCGGCATCGCCCCGCGTACGCCGGCCATTCCCGGTATCGACAACGCCAAGGTGCTGAGCTACCTGGACGTGCTGCTGGAGCGCAAGCCGGTGGGTGAGCGGGTGGCGGTGATCGGTGCCGGTGGCATTGGTTTCGATGTGTCCGAGTACCTGGTGCACAAGGGCGTGGCCACCAGCCAGGACCGTGAGGCGTTCTGGAAGGAGTGGGGCATCGATACGCGTTTGCAGGCTCGTGGTGGTGTGGCCGGGGTCAAGGCCGAGCCTCACGCGCCGGCGCGCCAGGTGTACCTGCTGCAGCGCAAGAAGACCAAGGTCGGCGACGGCCTGGGCAAGACCACCGGCTGGATTCATCGCACGGGGCTGAAGAACAAGCAGGTGCAGATGCTCAACAGCGTCGAGTACCTGAGCGTGGACGATGCCGGTCTGCATGTGCGGGTTGGCGAGGGCGAGCCGCAGTTGTTGGCGGTGGACAATATCGTCATCTGCGCTGGGCAGGATCCGCTGCGCGAGTTGCATGATGGCCTTGTTGCGGCCGGGCAGTCGGTGCACTTGATCGGGGGCGCTGACGTGGCGGCGGAACTTGATGCCAAGCGGGCGATTAACCAAGGGTCGAGGTTGGCGGCGGAACTGTGATTGTTTGAATCGTTGGTGAGCCAACTTCCACAGTTGAGATGGTAATACACCTTTTCTGTGGAAGTTGGCTTGTCAACGAGTGGCTGTAACTAAGTAAATATTGCCAGCACTCTACACTTACTCCATGTCCGTTGATCTTGATCTTGATCTTGATCTTGATCTTGATCTTGATCTTGCTGTTGCTTCTAAGCGCGCGATAGTTCAGGCAACGCCAATTGCGACTTCAGGAGGCTGAGCGGAGTTCTTGCGGAGGGAGGTGACGGGCATGGATGCCCGTCAAGCGCTGCGCCCCAGGATGGGGCGTTCAGCGCGGTCCTCCCGGGAGCAAGAACGGAGCGAGGGAACCCCGGAGCGAAGCGTAGGGGCCGGATGAATGGAGCGAGGATTTTTTGGTTCCTTTTTGATCCTTCAAAAAGGGACCCGCCGTAAGGGCGGAAAGGTGACTTTGCGTCACCATCGCAAATGAATGCGCATATAACTTTCAAAACACATGGCTCTAAAAGTCAAAGTCAAATGCGATCGGCGTGGGTTTTCACAGGTGTAAGCGCATTCATTTACTGTACTGACGCATAGTCACCTTTTCGCCCTTACGTGAACTGACCCCCGAAAGTTGGACAGGGTACGCTATGGGTTCAGCGCTTGGGTCCGAAATTGTACCGGACTCAAGCCATTTAGTCTGAGACTGATGCGTTCTTGGTTGTAGTAAGCGATGTAATCCTCTAGCCCTGATGCCAGTTGTTCAACACTCTCAAACGATTCCAGATAAAAGAACTCGCTCTTGAGCGTGCCAAAAAAGCTTTCCATCGCGGCGTTGTCCAGGCAGTTTCCCTTTCGCGACATGCTCTGCTCGATATTCTTCCCGGCCAACATGTGCCGGTAAGCTGGCTGCTGATACTGCCAGCCTTGATCGGAGTGCAATATTGGTTTGTCATCTTGATTCAGCCGCTCGAAAGCTTGCTCCAGCATTGTCGAAACCATCCTGAACTCAGGGCGTCGGTTGATCTGATAAGCGAGGATCTCGCCGTTGTACAGGTCCATCACCGGCGAAAGAAATAGCTTCTGGCCCTTTACCTTGAACTCTGTCACGTCGGTTACCCATTTTTGATTAGGGGCCTGCGCCTTGAATTCACGCTTGAGCAAATCAGATGCAACAAGCCCCTCGGAGCCTCGATACGAGCGATATTTCTTCACTTTGACTAGCGATTTGAGGCCCATCAACTGCATCAGCCGCTGCACCTTCTTGTGATTGATCACCTCGGCATTGTGCCCAAGAACCGCAGTGATACGGCGGTAGCCATACCGCCCCTTATGCTGGTGATAGACCCTGTCGATGCGTTCCTTGAGGGCAGCATGCCTGTCGGTCTGCAACACTTTGCTTTGGTAGTAAAAGGTACTGCGTGCCAGGCCTGCAGCGCGCAACAGCAGAGCGAGTCGATGCTCACGCCTTAATCCTTGGACAGCTTGCGTTTTCTTGCCTGCGCAGTGCGTGGGTCCGCTTGGATCAAGGCATCGAGCTTTTTTAGATAGGCATTCTCCGCGCGCAGATATTCCAGCTCTTCGAGCATTTGCTCAGGCGTGAGCTCACGATCCGAAGGTGCAGAAGGTCCTGCGCTGGATTGCTTTGATGGCTTGCGGGGCATGTTTAACTCTCGGGCACGGTTCGGATGAAGGGCTTCTATTCCGCCTTCATCGTACAGCCTTTTCCATTGCCTGATGCTGCTCGGCCCACGGATATCAAACCTTACGCATGCTTGCTGAGCAGACAGCCCGTCTTGCTCGATGCATTGCAAAACCTTTAATTTGAACTGAGCATCGTAGTGACTGTACTTGGGAATCAAACCGGCTGCGCCGTGTTTCTCATAGCCCTTTACCCAGCGGCGCAGCAGCGAAGGGCTCAGCTCATGCTTCAGTGCCACTTCATGAACACTGCGGGCAGAAAGGCACTCTTCGATGAGTGCCTGCTTGAGCGCCAGGTTGTATTTCGTCATGGAACACCCTCCAAGGGATAAGGTGTCCAACTTTCGGGGGTCAGTTCAACGGCGAGTCACTTTTTGTCAAACGCGACAAAAAGTAACCAAAAAACGCTGCGCTCCATTCATCCGGCCCTGCGCTTCGCTCCGGGTCCCCTCACTCCGGCCTTGCTCCCGGGAGGACCGCGCTGCAGGGCCCATCCTGGGCCCCAGCGCTTGACGGGCATCCATGCCCGTCACCTCCCTCCGCAAGGCCTGCGTTCGGCCTCCTGAAGTCGCGAAAGTACGGGCGGCGCTTGGGCTGACGCAGCTGTCGCTAGCGAGGTATGAGGATAGACTCCTGATCGGCAACGGCAACGGCAACGGCAACGGCAACGGCAACGGCAACGGCAACGGCAACGGCAACGGCAACGGCAACGGCAACGGCAACGAGCAGCACATCTGCATCTGCGCGATCAGATAAACTGCCTTCATGTCTGATTTTTCTCTCCCCCAAGCCCCCCTGCAACGTCTCGACCTGCCTTGGTTGCGCCACGCGGGAATCGAAGCTGCGGTCCTGCGCCTGGACCTGATCGACCCGCTGATCAGCGGCAACAAATGGTTCAAGCTGCGTCATCACCTGCACCAGGCCCGCAAGGCCGATGCCCCGGGCCTGATCAGCCTGGGCGGCAACCATTCCAACCATCTCCACGCCCTGGCGGCGGCCGGCAAGCGCTTCGGCTTCGCCACCGCCGGCCTGTTGCGTGGCCACCCCCAGGAAACACCCACGGTACAGGACCTGCGAGCCCTGGGCATGGAACTTCACTGGCTCGGTTTCGGCGGCTACCGCGCCCGCCATGACCCCGGCTTCTGGCAGCCCTGGCGGGCCCGGTACCCAGGCTGGCACTGCATCCCCGAAGGCGGTGGCGGCCTGGCCGGTGCCCAGGGCTGCGGGTTGATCATCGAGCAGTGCCGGGCGCAACTGGCAACGCTCGGCTGGACCGACTACGACGCCTGGTGGCTGGCAGCGGGAACCGGCACCACCCTGGCAGGGCTGGTGCTGGAGGAGGCGGGCAGGCATGCCGTCCATGGCGCTCTCGCCGTGCCGCTTGACCACGGCGTGCCGGAAACCGTCGCGGCGCTGGCCGGTGCGCACGGCTACCAGTTGCACGACGCCAGCCGCGGCGGCTTTGCCCGCATCGACGACGCGCTGCTGACGTTCATCGCCGACACCGAACGGCAAACCGGCATACCGCTGGAGGCGCTCTACACCGGCAAGGCCCTGCTGGCCCTGCGCGACCAGGTCGAGGCCGGGCGTTTCGCCCCCGGCACCCGCCTGGTGTTCCTGCACAGCGGAGGCCTGCAGGGACGACGCGGTTACTTGTAGGGCAGCATGCGCAGCAGCGTGTTGTCGCGCCGCACATAGTGGTGATAGAGCCCGGCCAGCGCGTGCAGGCCGATCAGCCAGTAGCCCCAGCTGCCGATGCGCTCGTGCCAACCCTTGATGAACTTGCTCAGGTCCGGATCGGGGGCGACGATCGCCGGCAGCTCAAGGCCATAGAACGGGATCGGCTTGTCGGCGGCGCTGAGGATCGCCCAACCGGCCAGCGGCAGGCCGATCATCATCAGGTACAGCAGCAGGTGCACCAGGTGCGACAGGCCCGTCTGCCAGGCCGGTGGCCTGGGCACGATCGGTGGGGTGGGGCGCGACAGGCGCAGGGCCAGGCGCAGCCAGACCAGCACGAACACCGTCAGCCCAAGCATGAAGTGCAGGTCTTTCATCAGGTCGCGTTCGGCGCTGCCCTTGGGGAACAGGCCACGCAGCTCGATGCAGGCGTAGACGGCGGCCAGCAGCACCAGCATCAGCCAGTGCAGGGCGATCGACAGCCGCGCGTAATGGGCCGCGGGAGTGGATGAAACCATGGTGGGTCCTCGTCATCAGGTCGGAAAGGGCGCTCTTGCTGGCGCTCAGGTACAACTGTAATGGCAGTCGGGAGTCGATCCTTGCGCCAGGTCGGTGAAAATTGTGTTGTCTGCTCCGGCCTACCTCAAAGTCCGGGCAAGTACGGCCAGCTGTCCGCCACCAGGAACAACCGCTCGGCCTCTTGCCAGGCGCCGTCGTCATCCTGTTCCAGCCGCACCAGCAATTGTGCGGGGGCGAATACATCCAGCCCGGTCAACCAACCGTCGAACTGGTTCGCGGGCCAGGATGCCTCCACCCGCGCTGGCGCGAGCCAGCCATGCCGGGGCAGCGGCTGCCAGCGTCCGGGCGGGCAGGTCGCGAGGTAATCCGCCCAATCCCGCCGATGCAGCCAACGCCCACGCAAATGTGCCGGATGAGCACCGACGGGCGCCTCGGCATGCCCGGGCCAGGGGTAGAACAGATAGCCGCCGAGCCACAGGTGGGCCTCGACCTCGGCGATTCCCAGCCCGTCCAGCGCGGCACGGCTATGGGGCTGGCCGGAAATCGTCAGTTGATGCCCGGCCAGGTGCGCCAGCTTGGTCCCGAGGCGGTCGTGGCAACCGGGGCCGAGCCAGTGCGTCGGGTCCTGCCCATCGCCGGCAGGCGGGCCGAGGTAGAGCTTGATGGCCAGCTCCAGGTGATGATCGCCGTCACGGTCGCGCAGCAACAGGTCGAGTTCGCCCAGGGTGTGGCCGCCGTCGCGGATCGCCAGGTTGGCCGCCAGCAGCAAGATGCCCGGCGCCTGCTGCAGGGCGAACTGCCACAGGCTTTCGTAGTACAGGCCCAGCCGCCGACTGTTCAGGCGTGCCAGCCAGCTCAGCAGCGGTGCAGGCGCCTGGTCGAGCGCCGCGAGCCAGTGGCCCAGGCGCTGCGGATCATCGGCCCAGGCGCTGCCCTGCAGCGGGTGGCGCTGGGGGCAGCCGGCCTGCGCCAGCAGCGGTGGCGACAACAGCGCCCAGGCCAGGTCGCGCACGGCAGGGTGGCGCAGCTGGCGGGGCAGGGACTCGAGGTCGGCGAAGGGCATCATCCTGCGAGCATAGCCGGTTTGCCGCTGGCCGGTCCTTTCGCCCATAATCCTGGCATTGTCACCCCGCCGCAGAGCCTTGCAGGAGCACCATGGAGCAATTTCGCAATATCGGTATCATCGGACGCCTTGGCAGCTCCCAGGTGCTCGACACCATTCGCCGACTGAAAAAATTCCTCCTCGAGCGCCACCTGCACGTGATCCTCGAGGACACCATCGCCGAAGTCCTGCCCGGCCACGGCCTGCAGACCTCCACGCGCAAGCTGCTGGGCGAGGTCTGCGACCTGGTCATCGTGGTCGGCGGCGACGGCAGCCTGCTGGGCGCCGCCCGCGCCCTGGCCCGGCACAACATCCCGGTGCTGGGCATCAACCGCGGCAACCTGGGCTTTCTCACCGACATCCGCCCCGACGAGCTGGAAGAGAAGGTCGCCGAGGTACTCGACGGCCACTACCTGGTGGAGAACCGCTTCCTGCTGCAGGCCGAGGTGCGCCGTCACCACGAGGCCATCGGCCAGGGCGATGCGCTCAACGATGTGGTGCTGCACCCGGGCAAGTCGACGCGGATGATCGAGTTCGAGATCTACATCGACGGCCAGTTCGTCTGCAGCCAGAAGGCCGACGGCCTGATCGTCGCCACCCCGACCGGTTCCACCGCCTACGCGCTGTCGGCCGGCGGCCCGATCATGCACCCCAAGCTCGACGCCATCGTCATCGTGCCGATGTACCCGCACACCCTGTCGGGCCGACCGATCGTGGTGGACGGCAACAGCGAGCTGAAGATCGTCGTGTCCAAGGACCTGCAGATCTACCCGCAGGTCTCCTGCGACGGCCAGAACCACTTCACCTGCGCCCCCGGCGACACCATCACGGTCAGCAAGAAGCCGCAGAAGCTGCGCTTGATCCACCCGCTGGACCATAACTACTACGAGGTCTGCCGCACCAAGCTCGGCTGGGGCAGCCGCCTGGGCGGCAGGGACGACTGATGCTCGATCCGGCGCGCAGTTTCGACATCATCGGTGACGTGCACGGCTGTGCGCTCACCCTCGAACGCTTGCTCGACGCGCTCGGCTACAAGCGGGTCGGCGGGGTCTGGCGTCACCCACGGCGCCAGGCACTGTTCCTCGGCGACATCGTCGACCGCGGCCCGCGCATCCGCGAGGCGCTGCACATCGTCCACGACATGGTCGAGGCCGGCCAGGCCTTCTGCATCATGGGCAACCACGAGTACAACGCCCTGGGTTGGGTAACCCCGGCACTGCCCGGCAGCGGCAAGGCCTTCGTGCGCGAGCACACCCCGCGCCATGCCCGGCTGATCGACGAGACCCTCGCACAGTTCGCCCAGCACCCCGGCGACTGGCACGATTTCATCCAGTGGTTCTATGAACTGCCGCTGTTCGTCGACGCCGGGCGCTTCCGCCTGGTGCACGCCTGCTGGGACCCGCGGCTGATCGAGCCGCTGCGCCAGCAGTACCCCACGGGCCGCATCGACGAGCACTTCGTGCAGGCGTCGGCGGTGTCTGGCAGTTTCGCCGCCACGGTGTGCAACCGCTTGCTGCGCGGCACCGACATGCGCCTGCCGGACGGTCTGACGCTGACCGGCGGCGACGGCCTGACCCGCGCCTTCTTCCGCACCAAGTTCTGGGAGGAAGACCCGCAGACCTATGGCGACATCGTCTTCCAGCCCGACGCGCTGCCCG
This sequence comes from Pseudomonas peradeniyensis, assembly GCF_014268935.2. GTDB lineage: Bacteria > Pseudomonadota > Gammaproteobacteria > Pseudomonadales > Pseudomonadaceae > Aquipseudomonas > Aquipseudomonas peradeniyensis. Next base: position 458,747 of record NZ_JABWRJ020000001.1, read on the forward strand.
ACGAGGTGGCCCGCACGCCCCTCAGCCACAGCCAGAAGAACGCCTTGCTGCGCTACGACGAGGACGAGCCGTTGCTGTTCGTCGGCCACTACTGGCGCAGCGGGCGCCCGGCACCGATCCGCGCCAACCTGGCGTGCCTGGACTACAGCGCCGTGCTCTACGGCAAGCTGGCGGCCTACCGGCTGGATGACGAAACCCGCATCGATCCGCACAAGTTCGTCTGGGTCGACGTCGACCGTCCGCAGGCCAGCCAATGAACGTGATCGAAGTGCTGCGCCTGCCGTTGGCGGTCGATCTCAGTGGTTTCGTTGCCTTGCTGCGGCGCCTGCAGGTGCCGCACCGGGTGGTGGAGGAGGGCGAGGAGCAGGTGCTGTGGGCACCGCCGGCCATGGCCGGGGATGTGCTCGAGCTGTACCGGCGTTTCCCTGACGGCAATGCCGATCTGCAAGCCATGCCCGAACCTGTGGAAGCTGCCCCGGCACCACCTTCGCTGAAGGACCAGGCCCTGGCATGCAAGGTCACCGCCGCGGTGCTGATCCTGAGCCTGGTGGTCGCCGGGGTAACCGGCCTGGGCGACAACCTGTCGACCATCGGCTGGTTCACTTTCCTGTCGTTCAAGGTGCAGGGCGACTACCTGTACTTCACCCCGTTGCTCCAAGGCCTGGCCGAAGGCCAGTGGTGGCGCCTGGTGTCGCCGATGCTGCTGCACTTCGGCGTGTTGCACCTGGCGATGAACGGCTTGTGGTATTGGGAACTGGGCAAGCGCATCGAGTTGCGCCAGGGGCCGTGGATGCTGCTGGGGCTGACCTTGCTGTTCAGCCTGGTATCCAACCTGGCCCAGCATTTCACCAGCGGCCCGAGCCTGTTCGGCGGCCTGTCCGGGGTGCTCTACGGCTTGCTCGGGCATGTCTGGCTGTACCAGTGGCTGGCGCCCGATCCGCAGTTCAACCTGCCCAAAGGCGTGCTGGTGATGATGCTGATCTGGCTGGTGATCTGCCTGAGCGGCGTGGTCGGCCAGCTCGGCTTCGGCCAGATCGCCAACGCCGCCCATGTCGGCGGGTTGCTCATCGGATGCCTTACAGGGCTCTTGGGTGGCGCGCTGGCCCGGCGTAAACTGACCGCCTGACTGAGGAGACAGCATGTCCACGTTCGCGCAAATGATCGAAAACATCACCCCCGAGATCTACGAGAGCCTGAAGACGGCCGTGGAGATCGGCAAATGGTCCGACGGCCGCAAGCTGACCGCCGAGCAGAAGGAGCTGTCGCTGCAGGCGGTGATCGCCTGGGAGATGAAGAACCTCCCCGAAGAGCAGCGCACCGGCTACATGGGCCCGCAGGAATGCGCCTCGAAGTCGGCGCCGATCGCCAACATCCTGTTCAAGTCGGACTCGGTACATTGATCGAACTCGCTCGTGGCTCTTTGAGCAAGATGGCGGTGCGCCTGGACGCACCGGTCGTTCAATACAGTTTCCGCCTGGATGATACCGAGGTGCCGGTCAACCCGCTGATCGGCCAGTCGATCCGCCTGGAATACCTCGGCGCGATCCACTGCACCCACTGCGGCAAGCGCACCAAGACCAGCTTCAGCCAGGGGTACTGCTACCCGTGCATGACCAAGCTGGCCCAGTGCGATGTGTGCATCATGGCCCCGGAGAAATGCCACTACGACGCCGGCACCTGCCGCGAGCCTTCGTGGGGCGAGCAGTTCTGCATGACCGACCACGTGGTCTACCTGGCCAACTCGTCGGGCATCAAGGTCGGCATCACCCGTGCCACCCAGCTGCCCACCCGCTGGCTCGACCAGGGCGCCAGCCAGGCTCTGCCGATCATGCGCGTGGCCACCCGCCAGCAATCCGGGCTGGTCGAGGACGTGCTGCGCAGCCAGGTGCCGGACCGCACCAACTGGCGCGCGCTGCTCAAGGGCGACGCCGAGGTGCTCGACCTGCCGGCCATCCGCGAACAGATCTTCGACGCCTGCGCCGACGGCATCCGCGCCCTGCAGGAACGCTTCGGGTTGCAGGCCATCCAGCCGCTGCCCGACGCCGAGGTGGTGCAGATGCGCTACCCGGTCGAGGCCTACCCGAAAAAGATCGTCAGCTTCAACCTCGACAAGGACCCGGTCGTGGAAGGCACGCTGTTGGGCATCAAGGGCCAGTACCTGATCTTCGACACCGGCGTGATCAACATTCGCAAGTACACGGCCTACCAGCTGGCCGTGCTCCAGTAAAAGGATCGTCACCATGCGTACCGAACAACCGCAAGTGATCTACCTCAAGGACTATCAGGCCCCCGAGTACCTGATCGACGAGACCCACCTGACCTTCGAACTGTTCGAGGACCACAGCCTGGTCCATGCGCAGCTGGTCATGCGCCGCAACCCCGAGCGCGGCGCCGGCCTGCCGCCGCTGGTGCTCGATGGCCAGCACCTGGAGCTGCTGAGCGTGCAGCTGGACGACCAGGCGCTGGGCGCCGACGACTACCAGCTCGACGACGACAGCCTCACCGTGCAGCCGAAGGGCGAGCGCTTCACCCTCGACACCAGCGTGAAGATCCACCCGGAAAGCAACACCGCGCTGGAAGGCCTGTACAAGTCCGGCAAGATGTTCTGCACCCAGTGCGAGGCCGAGGGTTTCCGCAAGATCACCTACTACCTCGACCGCCCGGACGTGATGAGCACCTTCACCACCACGGTGATTGCCGAGCAGCATCGCTATCCGGTGCTGTTGTCCAACGGCAACCCGGTCGGCAGCGGTCCGGGTGATGACGGCCGCCACTGGGCGACCTGGGAAGACCCGTTCAAGAAGCCGGCCTACCTGTTCGCCCTGGTGGCCGGTGACCTCTGGTGCAAGGAAGACACGTTCGTTCGCCAGTCAGGCCGTGATGTGACCCTGCGCATCTATGTCGAGCCGGAAAACCTCGACAAGTGCGACCACGCCATGGTCAGCCTGAAGAAGTCCATGCGCTGGGATGAGGAGGTCTACGGTCGCGAGTATGACCTGGACATCTTCATGATCGTCGCGGTCAACGACTTCAACATGGGCGCCATGGAAAACAAGGGCCTGAACATCTTCAACTCCAGCTGCGTGCTGGCCCGCGCCGAGACCGCCACCGACGCCGCCCACCAGCGGGTCGAGGGCGTGGTCGCCCACGAGTACTTCCACAACTGGTCGGGCAACCGCGTGACCTGCCGCGACTGGTTCCAGTTGTCGCTCAAGGAAGGCTTCACGGTGTACCGCGACGCCGAGTTCAGCGCCGACATGAACTCGCGCACGGTCAAGCGCATCGAGGATGTCGCCTACCTGCGCACCCACCAGTTCGCCGAGGACGCCGGTCCCATGGCCCACCCGGTGCGCCCGGCGAGCTTCATCGAGATCTCCAACTTCTACACCCTGACCGTGTACGAGAAGGGCGCCGAGGTCGTGGGCATGGTCCATACCCTGCTGGGCGCCGAGGGCTTCCGCAAGGGCAGCGACCTGTACTTCGAGCGTCATGACGGCCAGGCGGTGACCACCGATGACTTCATCAAGGCCATGGAAGACGCCAACGGCGTTGACCTGACCCAGTTCAAGCGCTGGTACAGCCAGGCCGGCACGCCGCGCCTGGAGGTCAGCGAGGCCTATGACGCCGCTGCGCAGACCTACAGCCTGACCTTCCGCCAGAGCTGCCCGCAGACCCCGGACAAGGTCGAGAAGCTGCCGTTCGTGATCCCGGTGGCCCTGGGCCTGCTGGACGCCGAAGGCAACGACCTGCCGCTGCGCCTGGTGGGCGAGGCGCAGGCCGTCGGCAGCAGCCGCGTGCTGTCGGTGACCGAGGCCGAGCAGACCTTCACCTTCGAGGGGATCAAGGCCAAGCCGCTGCCGTCGCTGCTGCGCGGCTTCAGCGCGCCGGTCAAGCTGAGCTTCCCGTACGACCGCGACCAGCTGATGTTCCTCATGCAGCATGACAGCGATGGCTTCAACCGCTGGGAAGCGGGGCAGCAGTTGTCGGTGCAGGTGTTGCAGGAACTGATCGGCCAGCACCAGCGTGGTGAAGCGCTCACGCTTGACCAGCGCCTGATCACTGCCCTGGGCACCGTGCTCGGCAATGCGTCGCTGGACCCCGCCATGGTTGCCGAGATGCTTTCGCTGCCGGGCGAGGCGTACCTCACCGAAATCAGCCAGGTGGCCGATGTCGATGCGATCCACGCCGCCCGCGAGTTCGCCCGCCAGCAGATCGCCGAGCAGCTGTTCGACGCCCTGTGGGCGCGCTACCAGGCCAACCGCGAAGTCTCGCGCAAGACCGCCTATGTGGCCTCGGCCGAGCATTTCGCCCGCCGCAGCCTGCAGAACATCGCCCTGTCGTACCTGATGCTGAGCGCCAAGGCGCCGGTGCTCGAGGCGACCCTGGAGCAGTTCGAGCACTGCGACAACATGACCGAGCGCCTCACCGCCCTGGCGGTGCTGGTCAACTCGCCGTTCGAGGCCGAGCGGGCCAAGGCGCTGGAAGCCTTCGCCGAGCACTTCAAGGACAACCCGCTGGTCATGGATCAGTGGTTCAGCGTACAGGCGGCCAGCACCCTGCCGGGTGGCCTGGCGCGGGTCCAGGCGTTGATGGAGCACCCGGCCTTCACCTTGAAGAACCCGAACAAGGTACGCGCCTTGGTCGGCGCCTTCGCCGGGCAGAACCTGGTCAACTTCCACGCCGCCGATGGGTCGGGGTACCGCTTCCTGGCGGACCTGGTGATCGAGCTGAACGCGCTGAACCCGCAGATCGCCTCGCGCCAGCTCGCACCACTGACCCGCTGGCGCAAGTACGACGACAAGCGCCAGGCGCTGATGAAGGGCGAGCTGGAGCGGATTCTCGCGTCCGGGGCGCTGTCCAGCGATGTGTATGAGGTGGTGAGCAAGAGCTTGGCGTAAGCCTGTTCGACACCAATCGCGGGGCAAGCCCGCTCCCACGCCAGTTGAGGATGGCGTGGGAGCGGGCTTGCCCCGCGATGCTTCTGGCGGTTAACAAAACATAACGTCCCGCTCGTTGTGTTCCGCCGAACAACCCCGATACGATGGCCCGAAGCTATTCCAGGGCTCTGGAACAGGGTTTTCACAGTACCTGGCAATAGATTGACCCAGCACAAGAACACAACAGGGGGCAGTCATGAGAGAGCGGGCAAGGGCACGCTACAGCCTGGCGGCCAGCGCGATGCTGGCGCTGACGCTGGGTATCGGGGCCGGGCATGTCCTGGCGGCGGTGGCCGCCGAGGAATACTCGGTGGAGTCGGCCAAGGCCAGCCAGAGCCTGTTGATCGGCGCCACCCATGCCGGGCAACGCCTGGTGGTGGTCGGCGATCGCGGCCACATTCTGTTCTCCGACGACCAGGGCAAGACCTGGACCCAGGCCCGGGTCCCCACCCGGCAACTGCTCACCGCCGTGTTCTTCCTCGACGACAAGCGCGGCTGGGCCGTCGGCCACGACGCGCAGATCCTCGCCAGCAGCGACGGCGGCGCGACCTGGAGCAAGCAGTTCGAAGACCTGTCCCGCGAGGCCCCCTTGCTCGATGTGCGCTTCCTCGACCCGCAGCACGGCTTCGCCGTGGGTGCCTACGGCGCCCTGCTGGAAACCCTCGATGGCGGCCAGCACTGGCAGGACGTCGCCGAACGCCTGGACAACCCCGACCAGCTGCACCTCAACGCCATCACCCTGGTGAAGGACGCCGGCCTGTTCATCGTCGGCGAGCAGGGCGGCATGTTCCGCTCCAGCGACGCCGGCCAGAGCTGGACCAAGGTCCAGGGCCCCTACGAGGGCTCGCTGTTCGGCGTGATCGGCACCGCCCAGCCCAACACCCTGCTGGCCTACGGCCTGCGCGGCAACCTGTTCCGCTCCACCGATTTCGGCGACAGCTGGCAGCCGATCGAGCTCAAGGCCGAACGCGGCCCGCTCGAATTCGGCCTGGCAAGCGCTACGCTTCTCGAAGACGGCAGCCTGGTGCTGGTCGGCAATGGCGGCAGCGTGCTGCGCAGCCATGACGATGGGCAGACCTTCAGCGTGCGTAACCGCGCCGACCGCATTGCCCTGTCGGGCGTCAGCGGCCTGGGCGGTGGCGGCCTGCTGCTGGTCGGGCAAGGGGGCGTGCACCTGGCCTCGGCCGACGGCACCCAGGAGGCGCGTCCATGACCAGCCGGGAGAGCTTCGACATGCAGCACAAGGACAAGGCCACCCTGCTGGAACGCCTGATCTTCAACAACCGCCCCATCGTCATCGCCATCTGCGTGCTGGTGAGCATCTTCCTGTTCTGGCAAGCCACGCAGATCCGCCCCTCCACCAGCTTTGAGAAGATGATTCCGCTGCAGCATCCGTTCATCGAACAGATGCTCGAGCACCGCAACGACCTGGCCAACCTCGGCAACACCGTGCGTGTGTCGGTGGAGTCGACCAAGGGTGATATCTTCGACAAGGACTACATGGAGACCCTGCGCCAGATCCATGACGAGGTGTTCTACATCCCCGGCGTCGACCGCGCGGGGCTGAAGTCGCTGTGGAGCCCCAGCGTGCGCTGGAGCGAGGTCACCGAAGAGGGCTTCTCCGGCGGCGAGGTGATCCCCAACACCTACAACGGCTCCCAGGACAGCCTCGACACCCTGCGCGACAACGTGCTCAAGTCCGGCCAGGTCGGGCGCCTGGTGGCCAACAATTTCAAGTCCAGCATCATCGACATCCCGTTGCTGGAAAGCTACCCCGACCCGCAGGACCCGGGGCGCCAGGTCAAGCTCGACTACCAGCAGTTCTCGCACCAGCTGGAAGAGAAGATTCGCGACAAGTTCCAGGCGCAGAACCCCAACGTGAAGATCCACATCGTCGGCTTCGCCAAGAAGGTCGGCGACCTGATCGACGGCCTGGTGATGGTGGCAATGTTCTTCGGCGTGGCGCTGGTGATCACCTGGGCGCTGCTGTACTGGTTCACCTGGTGCATCCGCAGCACCATCGCCGTGCTCATCACCACCCTGGTGGCGGTGGTCTGGCAGCTGGGCCTGATGCACGCGGTGGGCTTCGGCCTGGACCCGTACTCGATGCTGGTGCCGTTCCTGATCTTCGCCATCGGCATCTCCCACGGGGTGCAGAAGATCAACGGCATCGCCCTGCAGTCCAGCGACGCCGACAACGCCCTGACCGCGGCGCGGCGTACCTTCCGCCAGCTGTTCCTGCCGGGGATGATCGCCATCCTCGCCGACGCCGTGGGCTTCATCACCCTGCTGATCATCGACATCGGGGTGATCCGCGAGCTGGCCATCGGCGCCTCGATCGGCGTGGCGGTGATCGTCTTCACCAACCTGATCCTGCTGCCGGTGGCGATCAGCTACGTCGGCATCAGCCAGAAGGCCATCGCCCGCAGCAAGAAGGACGCCACCCGTGAGCACCCGTTCTGGCGCCTGCTGTCCAACTTCGCCAGCGCCAAGGTGGCGCCGGTGTCGGTGGTGCTGGCGCTGCTGGCCTTCGCCGGTGGCCTCTGGTACAGCCAGAACCTGAAGATCGGCGACCTCGACCAGGGCGCGCCGGAGCTGCGCCCGGACTCGCGCTACAACCAGGACAACAGCTTCATCATCAGCAACTACTCGACCAGTTCCGACGTACTGGTGATCATGGTCAAGACCCCGGCCGAGAGCTGCTCGATCCACTCGACCATGGCGCCGATCGACGAGTTGATGTGGACCATGGACAACACCCCGGGGGTGCAGTCGACCATCTCCCTGGTGACCGTGTCGAAACAGGTCATCAAGGGCATGAACGAGGGCAGCCTGAAATGGGAGACCCTGTCGCGCAACCCGGACATCCTCAACAACTCCATCGCCCGCGCTGACGGCCTGTACAACGCCGACTGCTCGCTGGCGCCGGTGCTGGTGTTCCTCAACGACCACAAGGCCGAGACCCTGGAGCGGGTCACCGCCGCGGCCAAGGCCTTTGCCGACAGCCACAACAAGGAAGGCCTGCAGTTCCTCCTGGCGGCGGGTAACGCCGGCATCGAGGCGGCCACCAACGAGGTGATCAAGTCGGCCGAGCTGACCATCCTCATCCTGGTCTACATCTGCGTGGCGGTGATGTGCATGATCACCTTCCGCTCGTTCGCCGCGACGCTGTGCATCGTCCTGCCGCTGGTGCTGACCTCGGTGCTGGGCAACGCGCTGATGGCGTTCATGGGCATCGGCGTGAAGGTCGCCACGCTGCCGGTGGTGGCGCTGGGCGTGGGTATCGGCGTGGACTACGGCATCTACATCTACAGCCGCCTGGAGAGCTTCCTGCGTGCCGGCCTGCCGTTGCAGGAGGCCTACTACGAGACCCTGCGCTCCACCGGCAAGGCGGTGCTGTTCACCGGCCTGTGCCTGGCCATCGGCGTGTGCACCTGGATCTTCTCGGCCATCAAGTTCCAGGCCGACATGGGCCTGATGCTGACCTTCATGCTGCTGTGGAACATGTTCGGCGCCCTGTGGCTGCTGCCGGCGCTGGCGCGGTTCCTGATCAAACCGGAGAAGCTGGCGGGCAAGGAGGGTGGTTCGATCTTCGCTCACTGATCGAGGTCTGATTGCGGGGCAAGCCCGCTCCCACGACCTACCTGGCGTGGGAGCGGGCTTGCCCCGCGATGCGTATAATGGCGGCCATTTTTCTCAATCGGTGCCTCCATGACCACCCTCGCCAGCGCCCTCGCATCCTGCGACATGCTCCTGATCGACGGCCTGCACGCCTTCGACTTCACCTTCGACGCATCCGGCCTCACCATCGAGTGCATGGACGGCCGCCAGCTGCGTCGCTGGTCCTTCACCCCCGACCAGGTCGCCGCCGCCACCGGCGCGGGCGACGACTGGAGCCTGGCCAGTGACGAAGGCGAGCATCGTCTAGTCTGTATGAGTGCTTTTCGTGCCCCGGATGAAGAAGACGATGAACAGGAAATGGACACGCCTGCTGACCGCTAGCCTCATGGCTTTGTCAGTCAACGCCCAAGCCGCCACGTTGCTGGTGGGCAGCTACACCGACAACGGCAGCGAAGGGATCTACCGCTACGACTTCGACTCCCGCACGGGGCAGATCGACGCCACGCCCCGTCAGGTGGTCAAGAGCGTCAGCCCTTCGTGGCTGGTGCTGTCCGCCGACCAGCGCCAGTTGTTCGCGGTCAATGAAACGCCCAAGGGCCAGGTCAGCAGTTTCTCGCTGGGCAAGCAGGGCGAGATCAAGCTGTTGAACCAGGTGCCCAGCCAGGGCGATGAGCCGACCCACGCCAGCCTCAGCCACGACCAGCGCTACCTGTTCGTTGCCAACTACGCCGTTGCCCCCGACCCCGGTGGCAGCCTGGTGGTGATCCCGGTGGCCCGGGACGGCAAGCTCAAGCCGGTGGTGCAGCAGGCCCGGCATGCGCCGAGCAAGGTCAATCTCGAGCGCCAGGCCGGTGCCCATGTGCATTCGCTGGTGTTGTCGCCCGATGGCCGCCACCTGTACGCCAGCGACCTGGGCGCCGACAAGGTGTTCATCTACCGCTACGACGGCGCCAGCCCCGAGCATCCGCTGAGCCCGGCGATCCCGCCTGCGGTCGAATTGCCGCCTGGCAGCGGCCCGCGTCACCTGCTGTTCGACGCCAAGGGCCGGCATGCCTACCTGACCCTGGAGATGAGCGCCGAGGTGGTGGTGTTCGATGTGCAGGACGGTGCGCTGACCGAGCGCCAGCGCCTGCCGCTGACCGAAAGCACGGACGCTGCGGCGAAGGCCGCTGGCGGCCTGCACCTGTCGGCCGATGGGCGTTTCCTCTATGTCAGCAACCGCGGCACCGCCAACGAGATCGTGGTGTATGCCGTGGGCAAGGACGATGGCCGACTCACCCTGCTGCAGCGCCGTTCGGTGGAGGGCGATCATCCCCGGGAGTTTGCCCTCGATCCGGATGGCAACTACCTGCTGGTGGCGAACCAGAAGAGCAACCAGATCGTGGTCATGCGCCGCGATCCGCGCAGCGGCAAGCTGGGCGAGACGGTGCAGAAGCTGCCCCAGCAGGCGCCTTCGGATCTCAAGTTTTTGGAATGAACCTGCGTTTGCCCTGTAGGAGCGGCCTTGTGCCGCGAAAGGGCCGCAGAGCGGCCCCAGGATTTCAGCGTTAATGCATCAATCGCCGGGGCTGCTGTGCAGCCCTTTCGCGGCACAAGGCCGCTCCTACAGGGGGCGTGCGTCCAATTATCGATGGGGGTGATATTCGCTACTGCTGCAATGAATTTTTCCAGGCAGACGCATCGGCGTAAGTTTTGACCCAAGGCCCCGACGGGCCAACGTCAACCACCGAAGTCGAGGTCAGCCCACATGAACTTCAATCTCTTCCCGGTCATCGCCGCATCCGCCATCTCCGCCTCCGTCGTCCTGCCGGCCCATGCCCAGCTGGAGCAAAGCGCCAAGGCGTCCAACACCCACAGCTACACCCAGAAGTACCTGCAGCAGAGCGCGCATTTCCATGCGGCCCTGAGCAAGCACGTCAATTGAGTGTGTAAAGCCATTGGTAATAGCACAACGCCATGTGATTTAATTTGACGCTAATTTTTTGACTCGCCAAAGGGGCAGAGCATGATGTGGCGTATCACGGCGGTAGTGCTGTTGTTGATGTCCGCGCCGATCCTGGCGCTTTGAGCGACACGCTGTTTCACTTGGCCATCACGGCCTTGAACAGCGGCGATGCCAGCCAGCCCTGCAACCAGCTCCGCAACCGCGGATAAGCCGCCTCGGCGAACCATTCGGGTTCGACCCCGGCAAACTGGCGCATCAGGGGCAGCAAGGCGGCGTCGGCCAGGCTTGGGTGAGCGGCCAGCAGGTAGGGCCTGCCTTCGAGCAGGCGTTCCAGCTCGGCCAGCCAGGGCTCGGCCTGGGCGCGGTAGTGCGCCCGGGTGTGCTCGGGGTAGCGCTCGGCGTACTTGTACAGGTTCACCTGCGCCTTGAAGGTGCCGTCGTTGCGCGCGATCAGCATTTCGGCCTGCTGCGCCGCGGCGGGATCGGCCTGCAGGCGCCAGTCCTCGGGGTCATGTCGGGCCAGCGCCCAGCGCATGATGTCCAGGCTTTCCTCCAGCACCGCATCCCCGGTATCGAGCACCGGCACCGTGCCCTTGGGCGACAGTGCCAGCAGCTCGGCCGGCTTTTCCTTCATCTTCACCTCGTGGACCTGCACGTCGCAGCCAGCGTAGCGCAGGGCCAGGCGCGCGCGCATGGCCCAGGGGCAGCGGCGGAACGAGTAAAGGATCACCCGCACACCTCCACGTCGCTCAGACCATTGCCCTGGCGGCGCACCTGGATCTGCACCGGAATGCGCTCGTGCATCTCCTGCACGTGGGAGATCACTGCCACCTTGCGCCCCTGGGCCTGCAGGCCGTCGAGGGCGTCCATGGCCAGTTGCAGCGACTCGGGGTCGAGGCTGCCGAAGCCTTCGTCGATGAACAGCGATTCGATACGCAGGGTGCTCGACGCCATGGATGCCAGGCCCAGGGCCAGGGCCAGCGACACCAGGAAGGTCTCGCCACCCGACAGCGAATGCACCGAACGCAGCTCGTCGCCCATCTCGGTGTCCAGCACCAGCAGGCCCAGGGCACTGCCGCCGCGCTTGAGGCGATAACGCCGGGCCAGCTGGCGCAACTGGCTGTTGGCGTGGTGCAGCAGCAGGTCGAGGTTGTAGCCCTGGGCGATCTTGCGGAACACATCGCCCGAGGCCGAGCCGATCAACGCATTCAGGCGTGCCCAACGTTGCCATTGCTGGTATGCCTGGTCGATCTGTTCGGCCAGGGCCTGGCTGGCCTGTTGCCGGCGCTGATCCTCGGCCTGTTGGGCGCGCAGCTCGGCGCATTGCTGCTCTTGGGCCGCCAGCTGTGCGGCCAGCTCGGCGAGGGCGGTTTCCAACGCTTCGACGGGCAGCTCGCCATGGGCCTGTGCGGTATGTTGCTGCAGCCGTTGCTCACGCTCCTGGACCAGCACGCGGCCTTGCTCGACGGCTTTTTCCGCGGCCTGCAGGCGTTGGCGCAGTTCGCTCACTTGGCTGTCGTCGATGGCCAGCAGGCGGTCGAGGCCGGCGTCGTCCAGCTCCGGGTGTTCGCTGCGCCACTGGGCGATTTCGCCCAGCAACTGTTGGTGCTCCTGCTCCAGTGCCTGCTGGCGCTGCTGGTTGGCCTTGAGCTCGCCGGCCAGTTGCACGCCCTGGGTGTGCAGCGCCTGCAATTGCCGGGCGCTGTCTGCCTCGGCGGCGCGGGCCTGCTCCAGCTGGGTGTCCATGTGCTGCTGCCAGGCCTCGGCGCTGGACTGTTCGCCGAGCAGCTCGCCCAGGGTGGCCTGGGCCTGCCGGCGTTGCTCGTCCAGCACGGCGAGCTTCTGTTGCAGCTGCTGCTGGCTGTGCAGGCGTGCCTGTTGCTGATCGCGCTGTTTGTCCAGTTGGACCTGGCGAGCCTGTTGTTCTTCCAGCTCGTCCTTGCGCAGGTCGAGTTGCTGGCGGCGTTGGGCAATCTGCTGGTCGAGGCCGAGGAACGCGTTGGCCGGATCGTCGCGCAGGGCCTGGTGAATGTCCGGGGGCAGCACGCTTTCGAGGCTTTCGAGGGCCTGTGCGAGTTGTTGCTCGTCGGCGGCCAGGGCCTGGTGCTGCTGGTCGAGGTGGCGCTGGGCCTGTTGCTGGGCTTCGCCTGCGGCCTGCAATTGCTGGGTGAGGCGGGCGGCATCCTTTTGCAGGGCGAGCAGGGCGCCCTGGCGTTTCTCGTCGCGGTCGATCCCATCGCCGAGGCGGCGCAGCTGGCCGTCGAGCCACTTGCCACGGGCGCTGTCGTCCTGCGGCGCCAGCGCTGGCCACAGGGCATGGGCCTGAACCTGCTCGAGCACGGGCTGCAACTGCTCGCCCAACTGCTGCTGTTGCTGCTGGTAGTCCTTTAGCTGGGCGTTGACCACGCCCAGCTGGGTGCGCAGCTCCACCAACCTGGTATTGAGCTGTTCGACCTGCTGCTGCGCCGCCGCTTCCTCGGCCTGGTCGTGGCGCCCGAGGCTGTGCAGCAACGCCTCGGGTTGATGGAACGGGTGCTCGGCGCTGCCGCACACCGGGCAGGGTTCGCCATCGCGCAGCTGGGCGCGGAGTTCCTCGACGCTGGTGTTGCGCGCCAGGCGTTGGCGCTCGAGCAACTGGCGGGTCAGGGTCAGCGCCTGCTCGGCGCTTTCCAGTTCGGCCTTGGCCGCCGTGCCTTCGCCGATCAGTTGCTGGCGCTGCTGCATGGCCTGCTGCTGGCGCTCGCGCAGCGCATCGAGGCCGTTGCGCAGTTCCATTTCTCGGCCATGCAGGCGCGACAGCTCCTCGACCGCGCGTTGTTGCTTGCGGTTGTCCTGGAGCATGGCGCCGAGCAGGTCGATCTGTTCGGCCAGCGCCTGGGGCTCGGCACCCGCCTCGCGGAACAGCAGCTCGAAATGCTCGCGCTGGGCTTGCAGCTGGGCGTTGGCCTGGCTGGCCTGGGCCTGCAGGCCGGGCAGCTCTTCGCGGCCCTTGGCCAGGCGGCCGCCGATCAGCATCACCTGCTTGAGTTGTGGCAGGTAGGCCTGCCAGGCGTCGGCCAGGCTGCCGAGCGGTTCGCTCTCGGCCAGGGCGCTGTCGATCCGGGCCAGTTGTTGCAGGCTGCGCTGCTGGTTGTCCTCCAGCTGCTGCAGTTGCTGCTGGGCTGCACCGACTTCCTGTTCGACCTGGGTGCAGGCTTCACGTTGCTCGGCAAGCTCCTTGTCCAGGCGCGCCAGGTCGCCCTGGGCGGCGAAGGCCTGGCGCAGGCGCGGGGCGTTTTCGCCGTGCAGGGCCTGGTGCTGGACCAGGTGCTGGCGGGCCGTTTCCAGAGCCTGCTGTAGCGCGTCGGTGTGATGCTGCAGTTCGGTTTGCTGGCGCAGTTGCTGTTCGATATCGGCCAGCACCGGGGCCAGTTGCCCGGCCAGGTGCTGCTGGCGGTGGAACTGGTGGCGCTGGGGCGCCAGGCGCTCCAGGCGTTGCAGGTCGACGCGCTGCTCGGCCAGTTGCTGCCACTGGTGTTCCGCGTTTTGCAGGGCCGTGCCGGCTTCGCTGTGCTGGGCCTGCAGGCGCTGTTGTTCGGCAAACCAGGTGCGCTGCTGTTCCAGCTGGCGCTGGCGCGCCTGCTCGGTCTTGAACTGTTGCTGGGCCTGTTCCAGTGCCTGGTCGAGGGCGGCGCGGGCTTTGGCCTCCATCGGCAGCAGGTGCTCGGCCTGCTTCTTCAGGTCGTTGTGAACCTCGCCGGTTTCCCGCGCCTTGCTGAAGGCGCGTTGGCCCAGGCGGGTGTAGATCGCGGTGTTGGTGAGTTTTTCCAGCAGTTCGCTGCGTTCACGGTCGTCGGCCTTGAGGAAAGCACCGAACTCGCTCTGGGCCAACATCACCGCGCGGGTGAACTGCTCGAAGTTCAGGCCCAGGCGTGCCTCGACCAGTTGCTTGTACTCGTTCTTGCCGCTGACCAGCAGTTGCTCGCTGTCCAGGTCGTAAAGGCTCTGGCGGCTGTTCTGCAGTTTGCCGGTGGCCTTTTCGCGGGCGCGGTTGGCTTCCCAGCGGGCGCGGTAGCGGCCGCCGTCGATGCCGACGAAATCGACTTCGGCGAAGCCGCTGCCGGTGCCGCGGCGCAGCAGGTTGCGCGGATCCGAGGTGGGGATCTCGCCGTCGGCGTCCGGCACCTTGGCTTCCCGGGCGATGTCGTTCAGCCGTGGCACGCTGCCGAACAGCGCCAGGCACAGGGCGTCGAGCAGGGTGCTCTTGCCGGCGCCGGTGGGCCCGGTGATGGCGAACAGGCCGGCGCTGGCCAGGGGCTCGGCGGTGAAGTCGATATCGATCGGGCCGGCCAGCGAGGCCAGGTTCTTCAGGCGGATGGCGAGGATCTTCATGCCTGCTCCTCCTCTTGCAGGACGTCCTGCAGCAATTCGGCGAAATCGGCCAGGGACTGGTCGTCGGCGGGGTTGCCGTAGGCCTGCTCCCAGGCACGGCCGAACAGGTCCTGCGGGGTCATCTGGGCCAGCTCGACGAAGGCTTGCTCGTCGTCCTCGGCGCGGCCGCTGCCGGCGTATTCGGCGCTGATGCGCACCAGGCGCACGGCCTTGCCCTGCAGGGCGCCTTCGATCTGCTGGCGCAGGTCGGGCTGCGGCTCGTCCAGGCGTACCCGCACTTCCAGCCAGGGCTGGCGGTTGGGGTCTTCGAGCAGGTCGATCACCGGCAGTTGCCCGAGCTGTTCGAGCAATTCACCCAGTGGCGCCGGGCCGACCCGTTGCAGGGCCACCGCGCGGGGCACCGGACGCGGTTCGACGCTGACCAGCTCGGCGCCGTCCAGCTCCACTTCCAGGACCTGGTGCGGGTAGTTGATCTCGGCGAACGACAACGGGATCGGCGCGCCGCTGTAGCGGATGCGGTTCTCGCGGTTGACCTTCTGCGGCTTGTGCAGGTGGCCGAGGGCGACGTAGCTGATGGCCTTGTCGAACAACTTGGCCGGCAGGGCTTCGGCGTTGCCGATGATCAGGCTGCGCTCGGAGTCCTCCGAGATGCTGCCGCCGGCCATGTGCGCGTGGCTGATGGCGACCAGCGCCTGGTCTTTCTTGCGCTTCTTGCGCGCCGCGGCGATCAGTTGCTCATGGACCTGGTTGATGCCCTGCAGGTAGTCGTCGCCCAGCGCGGGGCCGGTGACTTCGGCGGGGCGCAGGAAGGGCAGGGCCAGGCACCAGGCGCCAACCTTGCCACGGGCGTTGGTCAACGGGATCAGCAGCCGCTCGGTGTCCAGCTGGCCCTCGTCGAGCCAGTGCACCCGGCCCAGGGCGTGGGTGCGCAGGCGGCGCATCAGTGGCGCCGGCAGCTCGATGCGCGAGCCTGAGTCGTGGTTGCCGGCGATCATCACGATATCCAGCTTGGGCTGTTGCTCGTGGGCCTGGACAATGAAGTCGTAGAGACGCTCCTGGGCTTTGACCGGCGGGTTGACCGTGTCGAAGATGTCGCCGGCGATCAGCAGCGCGTCGGGTTGGCGCAGGCGCAGCTGGCCGAGCAGCCAGTCGATGAAGCAGGCGTGTTCGAAATCGCGTTCCTGGCCATGCAGGCTCTGGCCCAGGTGCCAGTCGGAGGTGTGAAACAGACGCATGGAAGATCCGTTGGGTGGGCGGCAGGGGGCGTTTGGATTAGGGCGCTATGGTAACTCATCGCAGGGCCGTGGGAGCGGGCTGGCCCCGCGATGAGGCTACTTGGGATAGAGCGGCGGCAGGCTACCCGCTTCGCCCGACGGCGCCAGCACCTGCTCGGCCGGCGGAATCGCGCCGATCGCGCGCCACAGCTCGTCGCCGTGCCAGTACTGGCCACTCTCGCTGTACAGCGCGCCGTTCAGGCCATCCAGGGCATCGGACAGCGGCACGAAGCGCGCCGCCATCTCGGCCAGGGTTTCCGGCTGCTGCCGGGCCCAGGCGTCCAGCGCCTGGCGGGTGGCCTGCGGGTCGTTGGCCTGGCAGGCGCGCTTGAGGTCGTCGAGCAGCGTGCGCGGGCTCGGGCCGGTCTGTGCCGCGCGCAGCACGGCCGGTTGCGAGCGGGCCCGCCACCACAGGGTGAAGCCGAGCAGGGTGGTCAGGGCCAGGACCAGCGTGGCCAGTTGCCAGGGCCAGAGCGGGCTGGGGCTCAGGTTGCCATCGCCGACGGGCGTGTCGGCGCTCAGCGCCGGGTTGTCCTGCACGTTCAGGGTGCGGGCCGGCAGGCTGCTGTGCTCCAGGTGGTCTTCGCGGGTGTTCCACCAGGTCACCTCCAGCGCCGGTAAGGCCAGGTCGCCAGCGTGGGTCGGCACCAGCGCCTCGCGCTCCTCGCGGTTGGCGACCATGCCGCGCTCGCCGATCTCGTTGCGCAGCAGTGGCTGGTCGGGGTAGCGGCGCAGGCCGGTGACCTCGGTGGCCGGCAGTGGCGGCAGTTGGGTGCTCGACAGGCCCTCGGCACGCACGGTGATGTTGCGCGTCAGCGAGTCGCCGATCTGCGTCGGCTGACGCTCCGGGTCGGGGTTCCAGTGCTCTTCCAGAGTCAGGCTGCGGGCCGGCAGCCAGGGGCGGTCGGCCGGGTAGCTGGCCGGGATCGGCTTGACCGTCAGGCGCAGCGGCAGCGAGCTGACCTGCACCTGGCGGCCGACCCGCGGCGTGCCGGCCGGCTGTTCGCCATTGTCGGCGGCGGCGGTGGCGGTGAAGCGCAGCGGCGGTACTTCAAGGCTGCCGCTCTGTTGCGGATAGATCGCATAACGGGTCTCGATCACCCCGTGGCGCACGCCGTTGATGTCCTTCTCGTAGGTGCGCGACTCGCCCAGCGGGTCGACCTTGGCGTTTTCCAGCTGCAGCGGGCTGAGGCTGCTGTCGTCGTACAGCGCCACCGAATGGTAGATGCGCAGGGTCAGCACGGCCTGGGCCTGGACGTAGACCTCGCTGCTGTCCAGGGTGGCCTCGACGAACACCTGCGCCGCCGCGTCCGGGCGCTGGCTGTCGGCTTGCTGTACCTGCAGTTCGATGGCCTGGCTGCGCGACTGGCCCAGTTGCAGCTCGGGGATGCGCAGGCTGCCGCTGCGCCGGGGCAGCAGGGTGATGATCCAGCGGGTGCTGGCGCGGGTCTCGCCGTCCAGGGTATGCAGGCTGTTGAGCTGGCGCGTGCCGCGCACCTCGAAGTCGGGCTCGAGGGCGCGCAGGTCGGGCTTGCCGAACTGGGTGACGTCCTGGCTCTCGAGGGTGAGTTCCAGGGTTTCGCCGGCTTCCAGGCGCGTGCGGTCGACGCTGGCCTGCAGGATCGGTTCGGCCTGTGCCGCGAGGCTCCATAGCAGGCCTAGGAGAAAGACGCCGAGGCGACTCATCGTGGGGTTTCCTGATGCAATTGCTGTTCGTACCAGAATTTGCGCCGCAGCAGTTCCGCCGGATTGTCGGGGATCTCCCGCAGCCATTGCTCCAGGGCCTGGCGCTGCTCGGCGTCGAGGCTGGTGGAGAGCGGCCGCTGGGGCGGCTGGGTGAGGCTGTCATCATCGCCGCCGGCAGCGCCGGGTGGGGCCTGGGTGTTGCCCTGGCTTTCGCCGTTCTGCTGGCCTTGGGCCTGTTCGTCGCTGCCAGGTGTGCCTTGGGCCTGGCTGCTGGTCGAGCTGCTGTTGCCTTCGGTCTCGTTGCCGGGGGTGCCTTGGGCATCGGCGTTGTTCGGTTGTGTCTCGGCGCTGGCCTGGCGCTGTTGCAGCAGTTGCTGGACCAGGGCCTGGTTGTCCAGCGCCGCCTTCAGGTCGGGCTGACGCTCCAGCGCCTGTTCATAGGCGTCCAGCGCCGCCTCCAGTTCGCCGGCGCGGGCCAGGGCGTTACCCCGATTGTAGTGGGCGGCTGCGGTGCCGGCCTGGGCGAAGGCGGCGGCGGCGCCTTCGAAGTCGCCGGCCTGGTACAGGGCCATGCCGCGCCACTGGCTGTCCTCGAAGTGGCGAGCCGCCTCGGCCGGGCGTTGCCGCTCCAGCAGGCGCTGGCCCTGCTGGTCGGGACGCAACCACAGGTCGTTGAACTCGAAGGCCTGGCTCGGTTGCGGCAAGGCCAGCAGCAGCGGCAGGCAGAACAGCCAGCCACGCCGGCCGGCGCAGGCGGCGAGCAGCAGCAGGGGCAGCAGCAGCCAGTAGCCCTGGTCGGCCCAGCTGTCCAGTTGCAGGGTCTGGCCATCGTTGTGCAGCAGCCGCGGGTTGTCGAACAGGCCCAGGCCGCGCAGGTCGAGATCATCGATGCGGGCGTGGCGGTAGCGCCCGCCGGTCGAGCCGATGAAGCTCTTCAGCGAGGCGCTGTCCAGGCGTGGCAGGAGGATGCCGCCTTGGTCGTCCTTCAGGTACTCGCCATTGGCCTGACGTACCGGCGCCCCCTCGGCGCTGCCGACACCCAGCATCAGCAGGCTCGGGCCCTGGCGTCCGAGGGCCTGGCGGATGCCTTCGCGCTCCGGCTCACTCAGTGAAGAGCCGATCAGCAGCAGGCGGCCCTGGCCGAGGCCGCTCTGAGCGAGCAGGGCCAGGCCCTTGTGCACGGCGAGGTCGGCACGCTGGCCGGGCTGCGGCATGATCGACGGATCGACGGCCTCGAGCAGGTTGCGCGTGGTGCCCAGGTCATCGGACAGCGGCACCAGGGTGTGGGCGGAGCCTGCGTAGACGATCAGCGCGGTCTGGCTGTCGCGGCGGTGCTCGAGCAGGTCGAGGATCTTGCGCCGGGCCTGTTCCAGGCGGTTCGGCGTGCTGTCCTCGGCGAGCATCTGCGGCGTCAGTTCGAGCAGGATCACCAGCGGGTCGGCCGGGCGTTGGCGGGTTTCCTCCAGGCGCTGCCAGCTGGGCCCGAGCAAGGCCAGGACGACCAGCAGCCAGGCCAGGCCCAGGGCGATCCACGGCAGCTTGCTGGTGCTGCCGCTGCCGCCGCCGAGCAAGACCGCGTGGAACGGCTGCGGCAGGATCAGCTGCCAGCGCCCGGCGCGCTTGCGTCGGTGCCAGAGCTTGAACAGCAGCCAGCCAAGCAGAGGGATCACCAGCAGCCAGAGCGGGCGCAGCCATTGGGGCCAGAGTTCGATCATCGCCGCCTCCTCAGGCGCAGGCGCTTGAGGCGCTGGCGCCATTCCGGGTGGGGCTGCAAAAAGCGTGGCTTGCGCAGCAGGCGTTGCAACAGGTTGTCCGGCCACTGCACGGCCACCACCAGCAGCACGCTGAGCAGCAGCGCCAGGGCCAGTGGCCAGGCGTACAGCGCGTGGGCGGTGCGCGCCTGGGTCGGCTGCTGGGCCACCGGTTCCAGTTGGTCGAGGGTGTCGCCGATGGCGCCCAGCTCGGCGCCGTCGTGGGCGCGGAAATAGCTGCCGTGGGTGATCTCGGCGATCTCCTTGAGCGAGGCTTCGTCCAGGTCCAGGCTCGGGTTCAGCCCGAGCAGGCCCGGCGTGCCGCTGGCTTCGGGGTTGGCGCCGATGCCAATGGTGTAGATGCGCACGCCTTCCTGGGCGGCCAGGCGTGCGGCGGTCAGCGGATGGATCTGTCCGCCGTTGTTGGCGCCGTCGGTGATCAGGATCAGCACCCGGCTCTGCGCCGGGCGCTGGCGCAGGCGCTTGACCGCCAGGCCGATGGCGTCGCCGATGGCGGTGTTCTTGCCGGCGATGCCGATCTGCGCCTCGTCGAGGAAGGTGCGCACGGTGCGCCGGTCGAAGGTCAGCGGGGCCTGCAGGTAGGCCTGGCTGCCGAACAGGATCAGGCCGACGCGGTCGCCCTGGCGGTCCTGGAGAAAGTCGCCCATCAGCGCCTTGACCAGGTCCAGGCGGCTGATCTCGTCGTCCTTCCACTGCATGTCGGGGAAGTCCATGGACCCCGACACGTCCACCGCCACCAGCAGGTCGCGGCCACTGGCCGACACCGGCAGCGGATCGCCCAGCCACTGCGGGCGGGCGGCGGCCAGCAACAGCAGCAGCCAGATCAGGATGAACGGCGCCTGCTGGCGCCAGGTTGGCAGATTGAGCCGCGCGCGGCGCCCGGCCAGGCCTTCGAGTTCGTCGAGAAAGCCCACCTTGAGCACCGGCTCGCCGCTGTCGGCGGCGGGCAGCGCCAGGCGCGCCAGCCAGGGCAGCGGCAACAGCAGGAAGATCCACGGCCAGGCCAGTTCAAACATGCTTGCGGATCCAGGTTTCGACCGCCTGGGCGAGCCCGGCGATGGCCTTGTCGTCGAGCTTGCACTCGGGCTTGTAGGTGCCTTCGACCAGCACCATCCAGCGGGTCAGGCCGGCGGCCGGACAGCGGTTGTCGAGAAACGCCAGCCACTGCCGGCCATTGAGGGTATGGCTGTTGGCACCGGGATAGTCGTTGCGGCACAGACGTTTGAGCAGGGCGTTGATCTGCTGCAGCCAGGCGCCGGCCGGCGCGCCGTCGTAGGGGCGCGGCAGGCGCGCCAGTTCCGCCAGCGCCTCGACACGGATCGGGTCCAGCGGCAGTTCGGCGCGCACCACCTTGCGCTTGCCCGGGCGCCAGTGGCGCAGGCGCCACAGGCCCCAGCCGAGCAATGGCAGCAAGGCCAGCAACAGCCACCAGCCTGGGGCCGGTGGCCACAGGCCGATGGCAGGCGGTGCGATCAGCGGTTGCAGCTGATCCAACGGGTTCATTTGGCGCTCCCGGGACGCTGCGCGTTCAGGTACTCGCGCAATTGCTCGATCATCTCACTCTGGGTGCTCAGCGGCATCAGCACCACCCGCAGCTTCTGCGCCAGCAGTTCCCAGCGTTCGATGCGCGCCTCGGCCTGCTGGTGGTAGGCCTGGCGCAGGTTGGCATCCAGCGTGTCGAGTTCCAGTTGCGCGCCACGCTGGGCGAAGCGCAGCAGGCCGGCGGCGGGCAGGGCATGGTCGAGCGGGTCGCTGACCGGCATCAGCAGCACGTCGCAATGCCGTGAGAGCATGGCCAGGTGCTGCTCGACGCCGGCACTGAGGGCGCGTTCGTCGCAGATGACGATGGCCAGGCTGCCCGGACGCAGCACTTCGCGCGCCCGGCGCAGGGCCAGGCCCAGGCTGTCGGGCTGCGGCACGGCCTCGGTGTGCAGGGCCTGGTTGACCTTGGCCAGGCGGTTGAGCAGTTGCAGCAGGCTCTGCTTGCTGCGCCGTGGCTTGATCTCGTGGGGCTCGCTGTCGCCGAACACCAGCCCGCCGATGCGGTCGTTGTGGCCCAGCGCAGCCCAGCCGAACAGGGCCGCGGCCTGGGCTGCCAGCACCGACTTGAACATCAGCCCGGAGCCGAAGAACAGCCGCTGGCTCTGCTCGACCATGATGAAGATCGGCCGTTCGCGCTCTTCATGAAAGAGTTTGGTGTGCGGTTCCTGGGTGCGCGCGGTGACGCGCCAGTCGATGTTGCGCACATCGTCGCCGGCCTGGTACACCCGCACCTGGTCGAAGTCCACCCCGCGGCCACGCAGCTTGGAGTGGTGCAGGCCCACCAGCGGGCTGCGCTGGCCGGGCCGGGAGAACAGCTGGATCTCGCGCACGCGGTGGCGCATGTCGATCAGGTCGGCCAGGCCGATGCGGATGCCGGGTTCTGCCAGCTGCGTGGTGGGCATGGGTCAGGCGACGGCGACGACGTCGAGGATGCGCTGGACCACGCGGTCCTGGTCGACCCCGGCCGCCTCGGCCTCGAACGAGAGGATGATGCGGTGGCGCAGCACGTCGAACAGCACCGCCTGGATATCCTCGGGGCTGACGAAGTCGCGTCCGGCCAGCCAGGCGTGGGCGCGCGCGCAGCGGTCCAGGGCGATCGAGCCGCGGGGGCTGGCGCCGTAGGCGATCCAGTCGGCCAGCTCGCTGTCGAACTTGGCCGGAGTGCGGGTGGCCATGACCAGCTGCACCAGGTACTCCTCCACCGCATCGGCCATGTACAGGCCGAGGATTTCCTTGCGCGCGGCAAAGATCGCCTGCTGGCTGACCCGGCGCTCGGGCTTTACTTCGCCGCCCAGGGCTTCGCCGCGGGCTTGCAGGAGGATGCGCCGCTCGACGGTGGCATCCGGGAAACCGATCTTCACGTGCATCAGGAACCGGTCGAGCTGGGCCTCGGGCAGCGGGTAGGTGCCTTCCTGCTCGATCGGGTTCTGCGTGGCCATCACCAGGAACAGCGGCGACAGCTCGTAGGTGCTGCGCCCGACGCTGACCTGGCGCTCGGCCATGGCTTCGAGCAGCGCCGACTGCACCTTGGCCGGGGCGCGGTTGATTTCGTCGGCCAGCACCAGGTTGTGGAAGATCGGCCCTTGCTGGAATACGAAGCTGCCGGTTTCCGGGCGGTAGATCTCGGTACCGGTGATGTCGGCCGGGAGCAGGTCGGGGGTGAACTGGATGCGATGGAATTGCGCCTCGATGCCTTCGGCGAGCTCCTTGATGGCCTTGGTCTTGGCCAGCCCCGGGGCGCCCTCGACCAGCATGTGGCCGTCGGCCAGGAGCACGATCAGCAGGCGCTCCACCAGTTTTTCCTGGCCGAGGATCTGGGAGGAGAGAAAGGTGCGCAGCGCGATCAGCGCTTCACGGTGTTCCATCGTTGGCGGTTCCTGGGGATGGGCCCTGGCGCGCTGTGAGCGGTGGCCGGGCGGGGGTGGATACTTTAATCCATCCGGGGGGGCGGGGACCAATGGCGGTTTGCAAAATTAGTGTAAAGCAGCGAACGGGGGCCGAAGACGTTGCGACCTGTTCGCCCGCAAGCCTGGACCGCTGATGAACCTTTCATGACAAAACTTCGGTAGCAAAGCGCCACCCCCGTCAAAGCCATGGATACCGACAAGGCATCTGGCCATCAGGCCGGTCGAGCCTTGGGGAACGGCCTGGGAGCGGGGCGATGGGGACTATGGAACGCTACACGAAGGTGGGAATGCAGGAGCTCGACCAGCGCCTGGCGAAGATCGTCGAGGCCGCGCGCAAGCAGCCGGTCTCGGTCTACCGCTACGGCGCGCCCTGGGTCTGGATCGTCTCCCAGGAAGACTGGCAGGGCGCCCTGCGCGAGGTGGCCAGTTGCGTGCCGCCCGGGCATTCGCTGGCGCTGCTCAAGCCACGCATCGAGGCCTTGCTGGACGAGCACCGCCCTGCGCTGGCGCTGCTGGCCGAACAGCAGGGCATGATCATCGCCCCGCACACGCTGATGCACGTGCTGCTGCTGCAGCTGCTGTATTCGGTACCCAGTGAGAAACAGCTCTACGAGCAACTCAACTACAACCTGCTGTTCCGCTGGTTCGCCGGCCTGGAACTGAAGTCGCGGGTGTGGAACTTCAGCCTGTTCAGCCATGACCTCGGTGTGCTGCTGGGCAGCGCCATGGCCGTGTCGCTGCTGCAGCGCATGGTCGACGAGGTGCTCGGCGCAAGCTTGCAGGCCATGCCCGAGTTCAGCCTCAACCTGGCCCTGCTGCACAGCTGGCTGGCACGTCACCAAGGTCAGGCCGCGCCTGACGCAAACCACTAGAAACCCAACGAATTCCTGGCGCTCAAGGGGGCGGTGTGGAGCATTTTTTCTTCAAGCGATGCGCCATCGGCGCAGGGCTGCTGTCGTGCCTGCTGGCGCTCGAGGTGGTCGCGGACGAGGCACAGCGCCGGGTCGAGATCAATGAATACGTGGTGCGCGGCAATACGGTGCTCGACGCCCAGGCCATCGAAGAGGCGGTCTATCCCTACCTGGGGCCGGACAAGACCCTGGCCGACCTCGAAGGCGCCCGCGAGGCCCTGCAGAAAAGCTACCAGGCCCGAGGCTACCAGTCGGTGTTCGTCGAGCTGCCCGAGCAGAAGGTCGAGGGCGGCGTGGTCTATCTGCAGGTGAGCGAGACCAAGGTCGGCCGCGTGCGCGTGGTGGGTGCCAAGCATTACTCGCCGCTGGAGATCCGCGAGCAGGTCCCGGCGTTGGAGGAGGGCAAGGTGCCCGACTTTGCCCAGGTGCAGGACGAACTGGCCATGCTCAATCGAACCCCGGGCCGGCAGGTCATGCCGCTGGTGCGTGAAGGCCAGCGGCCGGGCACCATGGACGTCGACCTGCAGGTCGAGGACAAGCAGCCCTGGAACCTGAGCCTGGGCTTGAACAACGACCACAGC
Source organism: Pseudomonas peradeniyensis (assembly GCF_014268935.2). Lineage (GTDB taxonomy): Bacteria > Pseudomonadota > Gammaproteobacteria > Pseudomonadales > Pseudomonadaceae > Aquipseudomonas > Aquipseudomonas peradeniyensis. Next base: position 483,294 of record NZ_JABWRJ020000001.1, read on the forward strand.
GCCGACACCGAGAAGCTGCGCAGCGTCGTCAGCCTGGGCTACAACAATCTCTGGCAGGCCGGCCACAGCGTCTCGCTGACCTGGTTCACCGCGCCTCAGGACCGCGATAACGCCGAGGTCTGGTCCGGTTCCTACGCCGCGCCCCTCAACGAGCGCTGGACCGTGCAGTTCTCCGGCTACCACTCCGACAGCAACGTCGCCACGGTGGGCGGCACCAACGTCCTCGGCAAGGGCCATTCCTATGGCGTTTCGGCAATCTACAACCTGCCGGGCGTCGGCGCCTGGGCCAACGCCCTGTCGATCGGCGTGGACTTCAAGGACTTCGACGAGCAGGTCGGCCTGGGCGGCAGCAGCGACAAGGTTCCGCTCAAGTACGCGCCGATCACCCTGGGCTACACCGGCTACCGCTTCACCGAACAGGACCAGCTGAGCCTGGGCCTGAGCCTGGTGGCCGGCACCCGTAGCCTGCTGGGCTACGGCAGCGATGACGCCGAGTTCGACTACAAGCGCTACCGCGCCGATTCCAGCTTCGCCGCGCTCAAGGGCGACGGCAGCTACACCTTCGACTTCGCAGGCTCCTGGCAGAGCGCCTCGAAGCTGGCCTTCCAGCTGGCCTCGGGGCCGCTGGTGTCGAACGAGCAGTTTGCCGCCGGCGGTGCCACCTCGGTGCGCGGTTACCTGGCCGCCGAGCGCACCGGGGACGACGGCCTGCTGTTCTCCCAGGAGCTGCGCACCCCGTCCATCGGCCGCTACGTCGGCAGCTACATCAGCGACTGGCGCTTCTACCTGTTCGCCGAAGGCGCCCAGCTGCGCCTGCAGGACGCGCTGCCCGAGCAGGACGACCGCTACAGCCTGGCCAGTGTCGGCGTCGGCACCCGCGCCACGCTCAATGACTGGCTGTCCGGCAGCGTCGACTGGGCCGTGCCGCTCAAGGATGGCCCCAACACCGACAAGAACGCTTCCCGTGTGCACTTCAGCGTGCAGGCGACTTTCTGAACTCACTGACCGGCATCGACCTGGAGACCTCTCATGCAACGCCTGATTTTGACCTTGCTGCTGTGCCTGGGCTTCGCCCTGCCGGGCAGCGCCAGCGCCTGGTGGCAGGATGACTGGATGTACCGCAAGCAGATCGCCGTGGACACCACGCCCCAGGGCGCCGGCCTGACCCAGGCGCTGGGCCGCACCGCGCTGCTGGTACGCCTGCATACCGGCAACTTCAGCTTCGACGGCGTCAGCGAGACCGGCGCCGACATCCGCTTCGTCGGCGCCGATGACAAGACCGTCCTCAACCACCATGTCGAGCAGTTCGATCCGCTGATGGGCATGGCGCTGATCTGGGTGGACGTGCCTCGCATAGAGGCGGGCCAGCGCCAGGACCTGTGGATGTACTACGGCAACCCGAAAGCCCAGGCGCCTGTTGGCCAGCCCAGCTTCGACGCCGACTACACCGCGCTCTACCACTTCGATGGCGCCACCGCGCGTGATGCCAGTCCCTATGGCAACCAGCTGCAAGGGCCGACGGTGAGCGTCGATGGCGTGATCGGCCGGGCCATTCAGCTTGGCGGCCAACCTCTGCAACTGCCGGCCAGCGCCTCGCTGCAACTGCCGACGGGCGCGGCGTTCACCTTAAGCACCTGGCTGCGCCAGGACCAGGCGGTGGGCGAGCAGTTGCTGCTGGCCCGTCGCGAGGCCGGCCACAGCCTGCTGCTGGGCCTGGCCCAGGGCGTGCCGTTCGTCGAGGTTGACGGCCAGCGCGCCAGCGCCAACCAGGTTGTGAGCGCCGGCCAGTGGCAACACCTGGCCCTGGTGGGCGAGGGCGGCAACCTGAGCCTGTTGCTCGAAGGCCAACCGGTGGCGCGCCTGGCCGCCAGCCTGGCGGCCTTCAGCGGTGCCATCGGCGTCGGCGGCGACCTGCCTGCGGCCGAAGGCGAGGCGGCCAGTCACTTCGCGCCGTTCGTGGGTGCCCTGGACGAACTGCGCCTGTCGCGCGTGGCCCGTAGCCAGGCCAGCCTGCAGGCCGACGTGCTGGCCCAGGGCGCCGAGTCGCGCCTGGTGGCGTATGGCGTCGACGAGGAACAGTCGGGCTTCGGCTTCGGCGGCCTGGGCTTCCTGCTCAAGGCGGTGCCGGTGGACGCCTGGGTGATCATCGCCATCCTGGTGCTGATGATGGTGCAGTCGTGGGTGATCATGCTGCGCAAGCAGCGCACCCTCAACCGCGTCACCGCCGCCAACACTCGCTTTCGCGAGCACTTCGCCACGGTCGGCACGCGCCTGGAGCAGTTCGCCGACGATCAGGACTTGCATGCGCGGCTGACCGACTCCTCGCTGTGGCGCCTGTACCTGGTGGCCGTGCAGGAGCTGCGCACCCGCCGCGCCCAGGGCGCCGACACCAGCTCAGTGTCCGCTGCCACCATCGAGGCCATCCGCTGCTCCATGGACGGCGTGCGCACCCGCGAGAACCAGGCGTTGTCGTCGAAGCTGTCGACCCTGTCCAACGCCATCGCCGGCGGCCCCTACATCGGCCTGCTGGGCACGGTGCTGGGGATCATGGTGGTGTTCCTCGGCACTGCCATGGCCGGCGACGTCAACATCAACGCCATCGCCCCGGGCATGGCTGCGGCGCTGCTGGCCACCGCCATGGGCCTGTTCGTCGCCATCCCCGCGCTGTTCGGCTACAACCGCCTGACCACGCGCAACCGCGAGGTCAGCGCCGACATGCGGGTGTTCGTCGACGAGTTCATCACCCGCCTGGCCGAGTTGCACGGCGAGGGCCAGGCCGGTGAGGCGGCGCAGCGTCCGGCCGGGCGCAGCGTCAACCCGTCGGTTCCGGCGTGAGGGCGCAGCCATGGCATCCGTGAACAACGCCCATGACGACGACGCCGACGCTGCGGTCGACAGCATCAACATCACCCCGCTGGTGGACGTGCTGATGGTGGTGCTGGTGATGTTCATCCTCACCGCCACCGCGCAGGTCTCCGGGATCCAGGTGCAGTTGCCCAAGGCCAGCGCCACGGTGTCGCTGGCCCAGCCCAAGACCAAGGCGATCTCGATCAACGATGCCGGCCAGGTATTCCTCGACGCCTACCCGGTGACGCTGCAGGAGCTGGAGGACCGCCTGCGCAGCGAGAAGGCGCGCAACCCGGACTTCCCGCTGATCGTGCGCGGCGACGCGGGCGTGCAGTACCAGAAGGTGGTCGAGGTGCTCGACCTGCTGCGCCGTCTTGAACTGGCCCAGGTCGGGCTGGTCACCGGCAAGCCGAACCAGGGATGAGCACAGGCATGGAACGTACAGCCAACCCCCGTCGCCTGCTGACCTGGGCCGTGCTCGCCGTTGCCGGCGCAGGCCTGGCCTGGCTGCTGTGGCAGTGGGCCAACGACATGGCCGGGGTGCGCCGCGAGGCGCCCAAGGTGCCGGCGATCATCCCGCTGCCACCGCCTCCGCCGCCACCCCCGCCCGAGCCGCCCAAGGAGCCCGAGCCGCCGGTCGAGGAGAAGATCGTCGAGCCGCAGCCGGTGCCCGAGGCCGAGGAGGTCAAGCCCGCCGAGGAGGCGCCCGACCCGGCCCAGGACCTGGCCGAGCCGATGCAGATGGACGGCGACGCGCAAGCGGGCGGCGACAGTTTCAACGTCGGCGCCGGCAAGGGCGGCGGCATGGCTGGCGGCGGCGGGGGGCTGGGCAGTGGCACCTACAGCCAGTACCTGGCCTACGCCTTCCAGCGCCTGCTGCGCGACAACCCCGAGCTGCGCAACCTGGTGTTCAACCTGCAGGCCGAGATCTGGCTCAGCGCCGCCGGCGAGATCACCCGTGTCGAGCTGCTGCGCGGCAGCGGCGAGCCGGAGGTGGACGCCCAGGTGCTCGCCGCCTTGCGCGGCGCCCGCGCCCTCGACCAGCGTCCGCCCGCCAACCTGACCTTGCCGGTGAAGATCGCCCTGCAGGGGCGCCGGCCATGAACAACGAAGCACGACTGACCCACAGGAGTTGCAAACCCATGAAGTGCCCAGTCAACCGATTGACCCTGGCGCTCGGCCTGCTGGCCGCCGCCGCGGTCGGTCCGACCGTCGCCCATGCCGCGCCGTCGGAGAATGCGACCGTCAACCTGATTCGCCTGCTGGTGGAGCAGGGCGTGCTCAAGCAGGACAAGGCCGACGCGCTGATTGCCCAGGCCGAACGCGAAGCCCAACAGGCGCGGGTCGCCGGCAGTGCCGCGCCGATTGTCGCCCAGGCCCCGGCCGCCAACGGCGAGGTGCGCGTGCAGTACGTGCCGGCCATCGTCCGCCAGCAGATCCGCGACGAGATCAAGGCCGAGGTGATGAACACCGCCAAGCAGGAAAACTGGGCCGCGCCCAACACCTTCCCCGACTGGGCCTCGCGCATCAGCTTTGACGGTGACCTGCGCCTGCGCTACGAGTCGCGTTCCTACGCCGACGGCAACAGCAACGAGATCGTCGATTTCGCCAAGCTCAACGACAAGGGGCCCTACGACGTCAACCCCAACAGCAGCTCGAGCCTGCCGCCATTGCTCAACACCCGCGAGGACCGCGACAGCCTCCTGCGCCTGCGGGCGCGCTTCGGCCTCAAGGCGCAGCTGGCGGACAACTGGGTGGCCGGCATCCGCGTCGCCACCGGGTCCAACAACAATCCGGTCTCGACCACCCAGAACCTCGGTGGCGGCTTTGGCAAGAAGGACATCTGGCTTGACCAGGGCTACGTCACCTGGACGCCGAGCGAGCGCCTGACACTGACCGGCGGGCGTATCGCCAACCCGTTCATGTCCACCGACATCCTGTATTCCCACGACCTCAACTTCGATGGCGTGGCGGCGCTCTTCGACCAGCCGCTGGGCCGTGACCTCAGCCTGTTCGGCACCGTCGGCGCATTCCCCGTGCAGTACAGCGACGACAACGCCACCAGCAACGGCCTGGACAAGGAAGACAGCGACAACAAGTGGCTGTACGGCGCGCAGCTGGGCGCGAAATGGGCGCTCAACGACAACAACCGGCTCAAGGGCGCGATGGCCTACTACCGCTTCGACGATATCGCCGGCGAGCGCTCCAGCCCATGCGCCCCGTGGGACGGCCAGCCGGCCTGCGACAGCGACGAATCCCGGCCGACCTTCATGCAGAAAGGCAACACCGTGTTCCTGCTCCGTGACATCACGCCGAATCCGGCCAACCCGGCGGCCACGCCGCAGCCGCAATTCGTCGGCATTGCCTCGGAGTTCGAGCTGCTCGATTTGAACCTGGTGTGGGACGCCGACCTGCCCCATGACTTCAAGCTGCGCAGCCAGGCCAACTACATCCACAACCTGGCCTACGACGAGGGCGACATGCGCAAGCGTTCGGCGGGACAACTGGCCAACAACGTCGACGAGAACGGCAACCTCAAGAGCGGCGGCGATGCCTGGATGTTCCAGTTCACCCTGGGCAACGCCCTGGACATGCGCAAGGCCGGCGACTGGAACCTGTTCGCCGGTTACAAGCGCATCGAGCCCGACGCGCTGCCGGACGGCTTCAACGACTCGAGCTTCCACCTCGGCGGCACCAACGCCAAGGGTTATTTCCTCGGTGGCAACTACGGCCTGGCCGACAACGTCTACGCTACAGCCCGTTGGTTGAGCAGCGAGGCGGTCTACGGCGCGCCGTTTGACATCGATGTGCTACAACTTGAAGTCAACACGCGGTTCTAGGGAAGGAGCACGGGCATGAACAAGGGAGCTTATCGCCACCGCTGCGCCTGGTTGATGCTGGCCCTGGGCGCAAGCCTGGCGGCCTCGGCGTCGGCCGAGACCCTCGAGGAGCGTCTGCGCACCCAGCTGCGCAGCACCACGCAACAGCTGCAGAACCTGCAGAGCGAGCAGGCCCAGGCCAGCGCCGCCCGCCAGGCGGCCGAGCAGCAGCGCGACGCGGCCCTTGGCCAGGTGCGCGAACTGACCGCGCAACTGGCCAAGGCCCGTGGCCAGAGCGAGCAACTGGCCGGCCAGCAACAGGCCGTGCACAGCCAGGCCCAGGCGCTGGTGGCCAGCAGCAACGAACAACTGCACAAGTACAAGCAGGCCTACGACGAGCTGCTGGCGATGGCGCGCACCAAGGAAAGCGAGCGCGCCACCCTGCAGGCGCAGCTGGGCGAACGTGACGGCCAGGTGCAGCAATGCCAGGCCCGCAATCAGCAGATGTACGGGGTGGCCAAGGAGATGCTGGCCGCCTACGAGAAGGTCGATATCGCCGATGTCATGAAGATGCGCCAGCCTTTTGCCGGTGGCGCCCGGGTCAAGTTCGAGGAGCTGGCCCAGGCTTATGGCGACAAGCTCTACGAAAGCCAGTTCGACGCCCCCAAGGGCGTGACCCATTGATGTTTTCTCAACGCAAGGAAGTAAGCACATGACCGAAGTCACCCTGATCGAAACCGTTAGCGCCGACTCCCTGACCCAGCTGCTGCAGGATGCCGGCTGCCGGGTCAACCGCACCGAGCAGAACGCCGTGGTGCAGTTGCTCAGCGCCAGCCAGGGCGTGGGTTATGCCGTTCGTTTCGGCAACCGGGCCGCGGGCAAGGAGGGCGAATTCCTCGACTTCACCTTCAGCTGTGCCCTGCGTATCCAGGGCGAGCTGCCGGCGGGCCTGGCCGAGCACTGGAATGCCAGCCGGCGCTTCGCCCGCCTGTCGGTGCAGGGCGAGTTCCTGGTGATGGAGCAGGACGTGGTGGTCGCCGACGGCGTCAGCCAGCAACACCTGCTGGGCAGCCTGGTGCTGTGGGACCGGCTGCTGCAGGAACTGATCGTCTATCTGCGTGACTACAGCCGTAATGTGGCCGACCAGCAGAAAGCCCAGGTCGCCCACGACGAAGAGCGCGCCTCGTGACGGCGCGCACTTTCTGGGCCGGCGCCGGCGCGCTGGCCATTGTCGCGGTGGCGGTCGCCCTGGCCTTGCGCCCGGGCGACGAGCCGGTGGCGGCGGCGCGTCCGGCGTCGCCCGCCGCCCTGGTGGCCGCCGACAACGGCCCGGTACTGGCGCGCCTGGGCGAGCAGCAGGTCGGCAGCGGCGAGCTCAAGGCGCTGTTCGCCCAGTTGCCCGAAGAGGCCCGCGCCAGCCTGCGCGGCGACCGCCCGGCACTGGAGGCCTGGATTCGCGCTCGCCTGGCGGAAAAGGCCCTGTACCAGCAGGCCGAGGCCCAGGGCTGGTTGCAGCGCCCGGAAATCCAGGTGCAGACCCGCGCGGCCACCGAGCAGATCGTCCTGCGCGACTACCTGAACTCGGTGAGCAAGGTGCCCGACGATTACCCTGGCGAGGCGGAGCTCAAGCAGGCCTACGAGGCAGGCAAGGCCGGGTTGCAATTGCCGGTGCGCTACCGCCTGAGCCAGATCTTCCTGCGGGTGGAGAACCCCAGGGACGACGAGGCCGTGCGCAAGCAGGCCCAGGCGCTGGCCAAGCAGGCCCAGGCCGCCGATGCCGACTTTGCCGCACTGGCCCGCGAGCACTCCCAGGATGCCGGCACGGCCGCCGCCGGCGGCGACACCGGCCTGCAAGCGCTGGCGCAGTTGTTGCCAGAGGTGCGCGGGGTGGTGCCCAAGCTCAAGGTGGGCACGGTCAGCGAACCGGTGCAGAGTGCGGCGGGCTATCACATCATCAAGCTGGTCGAGCAACAGCCCACCCGGGCGGCGACCTTCGAGGAGGTGGCGCCACGCCTGCGCGAGTTGCTGCGTGCCCAGCGCCAGGAGCAGGTGGCCAAGGCCTATGTCGAGGGCATGTTCGACACCGCCACCCTGAGTATCGATGGCGCGGCGCTGAACCAGGTGCTGGAGAGCAGCAGCCGCTAATCGCCAACAACCATGGAAGAACCGGGCCTGCCCAGGCGGGCCCGCGGGAGGCGAGGAATGCCGATCGATCTGCCCCGGGGACGAGCCCCGGATACCGCCGTGCCTGTCGTTCGTCCCCAGGTGCCGCTGGCCCTGGACGAACAGACCCTGAACTGTTTCCTGGTCACCGCGCGCTGCGGCTGTTTCATGCAGGCGGCGCGGCGGCTCAACCTCAAGCCGGTGGCCTTGCGCAAGCGCCTGGCGGCGCTGGAAGCGCGCCTGGGCTACAGCCTGTTCGTCAACCGCAACAACAACCCGGTGCTCAGCCAGCAGGGCGAGCGCCTGCTGCAGATACTCCAGGCGCGCGAGCCGGTCGTGCCGCTGCCACGAGAGCAAAGCGCCAGCGTGCGCCTGGCCGTGGCCGAACCGCTGCTGCAGGACCTGCTGGGTCGCAACCTGATCAACTTCGTGCGCCAGCATGCCGGCATGCGCCTGGAGGTGGCCACCCTCGATGGTCGCCAGGTACCCGAACAGGTCGCCGATGTCGCCCTGTGGTTGGGCGACGCCAGCCACGGTGCCCGCTCCGGCAGCTTCGCCGGTGCCGCCCCCGAGGCCCTGGCCACCCTCGAGTACCTGCCGCATATCGCCAAGCGCTACGCCCGGGAGGCCAACCGACCGACCCGCCTGGCGGACCTGCAGGACTACATGCTGGTGCAATGGCAGGGTGAGGTAGGTGTGCAGGCGCTGATGCCCTGGCAAGCGTTGCTGCGGAGCCGTTCGGCCGGGGTGACGCAGATCGAGGATTACGAAATGTACTGCCAGCTGATCAAGTGCAGCGCCAGTGTCGGCTTGCTGCCGCATTATGCGACGCACCTGGACCGTGGGTTGCTGGCCCTGCCGGGCCTGTTCCGCGAACCGATGCGGCGGCGGGTGTGGCTGGCGGTCAACGGGCAGACCGAGGGCGATCCACTGGTGCAGGTGATGGTCGGGGCGATCCGGGCTGCGTTCGAGGAGCGCCGCGAGTGGTTCGCCAGCCTGTAGGCGGGCGGCTTATCCCGCCTTGCGCAGCGTGAGGTTGATCCGCCGCTCGCCCATGCGCGGGTGCACGCCTGGCTTGATCGGCAATACGCCATGAAAGCGCAGGCGGTCCTCGCCGCCCCAGACGAGCACATCGCCATGGCTCAGCGGGATGTGTCGAGGGCGGTCCGAGCGTTGCAGCCCGCCGAACAGGAATACCGCAGGCAAACCCAGCGAAATCGAGACGATCGGCTGCCCGTAGTCCTGTTCATCGCGGTCCTGGTGCAGGCTCAGGCGGGTGCCGGGCAGGTAGTGGTTGACCAGGCAGGCATCGGCCACGAAGTCATCGAAGCCCGCTTGCGCGGCGGCGCGGGTGGCCAGGTCGACCAGCAGCGGGGGCAGGGCGGGCCAGGGTTTTGCGCTGACCGGGTCGATGGGGGTGTAGCGGTAGCCGTTCTCGTCGCTGACCCAGCCCAGCGCGCCACAGTTGGTCAGGGCCACGGCCATGCGCAGGCCGCCAGGGGTATGCATGTGACGAAACGGTGCCGCGCGCAGCACGGGACGCAAGGCGTCGAGCAGGGCTTCGAGTTCGGGCAGGGCGAAGCCGGGCAGCAGCAGGGTATGGCGCGCCAGGCGCTGGGGATGGGGGTCGAAGAGATCGAGGCTGGACTGGATCATGTCTGGAGGCTGCTGCCTGGGGAGGGGGTCATTATATCCTCCCAAGACAGCAGTTGGCGGTGGTCTACCTGGGAAATCCTGGCCAATGCCCGGGATTGTCCTCGATCCATGTGTTGCCAGGTCAGTTCTTCGACTTCGAATGCCGCCAGCCCTGGTCAAGGAACGCAAACACCACCACCAGCACTCCGGCCACCGCCAGGATCAAGGCTACGCCATCGGTGGAGTGAGTTGCCGAGCCGGCCACCAGCGCCAGCCCGCCCAGCGGTGCCAGGCCACCGGCCACGGCGGTGCCGACCTCGCGGCCGGTGCCGAACCCCGACGAACGCGTCTGGGTCGGGAACTGCCGGCTGAGGAACGAGCCCTGCGGGGCGAACATCATCGGCGCCAGGATCCCGGTGCCCACGGCGATGGCCAGGTAGATCATCATCGGCTCGCCGGTCGACAGCAGTTGCAGGAACGGGAAGGCGAACAGCGCCGACAACAGCCCGCCGAGCATCAGCACGGTCTTGCTGCTCCATTTGTCGCACAGCCAGCCGAAGAACGGCACGGCAAAGATCGCCACCAGGCTGGCCAGGGTCACCGACAGCGAGGTGACATGGGCCTCGACGCCCTTGAACTGGGTCAGGTAGGCCAGCGAGAAGGTCTTGAAGATGTAGCTCAAGGCGTTGTAGCCCACGGCCACGAAGAACACCACGGCCAGGCCCTTGAGGTCATTCCTGAACAGCAGCTTGAGCGGCGACACCTGCGGCTTGTCGTCGGCCTTGTCCAGTTCCTTGAAGTCCGGGGTCTCGGGGATGCTCTTGCGTACCCACAGGCCTACCGCCACCAGGGCGATACTGGCGATGAACGGGATGCGCCAGCCACCGGCCAGCAGGAACTCGTTGCCGTTCATGGTCAGCAGGTACACGGTCAGCGACGACAGCAGCAGGCCCAGGTTCAGCCCCAGCGCCGGCCAGGCGCCCTGGCTGCCGCGCTTGCCTTCGCTGGCGTGCTCGTAGGAGGTCACCGCCGCGCCGGACAGCTCGGCGCCGGCGCCCAGGCCCTGGATGATGCGGATGACCACCAGCAGGATCGGTGCCCAGATGCCGATGGTGGCGTAGCCGGGGATCAGGCCGATCAGCATGGTGCACAGGCCCATCATGCAGAAGGTGATCACCAGCACGTGCTTGCGCCCGAAGCGGTCGCCCAGGTAGCCGAACAGCACGCCGCCGAAGGGGCGGGCGATGAAGCCGATGGCGAAGGTGGAGAACGCCAGCAGCGAGGCCACCGCCGGGTTGCTCGGGTCGAAGAAGATCTTCGAGAAGACGATCGCCGCCATGGTGGCGTAGAGGTAGAAGTCGTACCACTCCAGCATCGAGCCGAAGATGGTCGCCGCCGCCACCTTGCGCAGGCGCTTGCGTTGCTGTTCGGGGGTTTCGCTCGCGGCCAGGGCCGTCTCGTGTACCGACATTGGGGTTTTCCTTGTTGTCTTTGTAATTGTGGATGCAGCGGGTGGATCAGCGGGCCTGGAGAATCTTCTCGGCGATCATCTGGCCGATGGGGATGGCCGAGGTGGCGGCGGGCGATGGCGCATTGCACACATGCACCATGCGTGGCGTCTCGGCGAACAGGAAGTCGTGCACCAGGGTGCCGTCGCGCATCACCGCCTGGGCGCGGATGCCGGCCTCATAGGGCAGCAGGTCCTCGACTTCGAGGGACGGGCAATACTTGCGGCACTGCTCCAGGTAGCCGCGCTTGAACAGCGAGTTCTTCATCTCGGTGGTTCCGGAACCGAGGTTGTTCCAGATGGTTTTCCAGAAGCCCGGGAAGCGTGCGTACTCGGCGACATCGCGCCAGTTCACCGAGAACTTGCGGTAGTTCTCCCGGCCGAAGCCGAGCACCGCGTTGGGGCCGACGGTGACGCTGCCGTCGATCATCCGCGTCAGGTGCACGCCGAGGAACGGCAGCTCCGGGTCGGGGATCGGGTAGATCAGGTGGTTGACGATCTGGTTCTTGCTCGCCGGCAGGCGGTAGTACTCGCCACGGAAGGGGATGATCTGGTGGTCGATCTTCACGCCTGCCAGACGGGCCAGGCGGTCGGACTGCAGGCCTGCACAGGCCACCAGCTGGCGGGCGCGCCAGGCATTGCCGTCGGCGCTGATCGCGACATGATCGGCATGCTCCTGGATGGCGCGCACGGTGGTGGACAGGCGCAGCTCGCCGCCGGCCTGGCGGATCACCTTGGCCATGGCGTCGCACACCTGCTGGTAGTCGACGATGCCGGTGGCATCGAGGAACAACGCACCCTTGCCGACGATGTTCGGCTCCCGCTCGCGCAGGGCGCCGGCATCCAGGCGCTCGACCTTCAGGCCGTTCTGCTGCGAGCGCTCGTACAGCGCCTGCATGCGCTGCACCTCCAGGTCGTTGGAGGCCACCAGCAGCTTGCCGCAGACCTCGAAGGCGATGCCGTGCGCGCTGCAGAAGTCCTTGGTGGCCTGGGCGCCGCGCTTGCACAGGTCGGCCTTGAGGCTGCCGGGCGCATAGTAGATGCCGGCATGGATCACGCCGCTGTTGTGGCCGGTCTGGTGGCGGCCGAGGCTGGCCTCCTTTTCCAGGATCAGCAGCGAAGCGCCGGGGCGTTGTTCGAGCAGGGCCATCGCGGTGGCGAGGCCGACGATGCCGCCGCCGATGATGCAGTAGTCGTAGGTCATGCAGGGTACCTTGGTATTCTTGTCGGTGAATCTGCTTATCAGGTTGTCAGACTAAGTAGTGCGCGTGAAAGCCTCGCCAGGCCGCGATGGGGTTCTCCGGGGTCAGTCGAGGTCGGGAAGGTCGAGTTTCAGGCGCTTGGCCGAGGCGCGCAGGTGGGCCTCGGCGCAGCCCGCCGCCGCCTGGCGGTCGCCGTCGGCGATGGCCTGGTACAGCGCCCGGTGCTCGCGCAGGGCATCGGCCGAACCGCCCACCGCCGGGGTGGCGGAGTTTTCCCAGGCGGTGCGCCGGGCGGCGGCCAGCTGGCCGCCGAGGAAATCGTGGAAGGCGACGAAGTAGTCGTTCTTGCTGGCTTCGGCGATGGCACGGTGGAAGGCCACGTCGGCGGCCGAGGCCGTGGCGAAGTCGCTGCGCGGGTCTTCCATGGTGCCCAGGGCGCTGGCCATGCGCGCGAGGTCGTCGGCGTCGCGGCGGCGGGCGGCGATGGCGGCGGCCTGGGTCTCGATCCACAGGCGCATCTCGAACATCTGCACCAGGTCCGGCTTGCGCCCCTGGCTGCCGGGGAAGCGGAACACCGTGCCGCTGGGCGTCTGCGAGATGTACGAACCGAGCCCGCGGCGGGCGATCAGCACCCCGTCGGCCTTGAGCTGCGCCACGGCCTCGCGCACCACCGAGCGGCTGACATTGAGCTGTTCAGCCAGTTGCTGTTCGGTGGGCAGGCGCGATTCGGCGGCCAGGCGGCCGGAATCGATCTCGGCGCGGATGGCGCTGACGACCCGTTCGACGAGGGTGTCGGGGCGCTGGAGCTGGAGCATGGACAGAGGTTTCTTGTTGGTCAGGTTGTCAGACAATGCCTGTGTCGATAGTGGGCTGTCAATGTCCTGAAGGCTTGCGCGGTCCCTGTAGGAGCGGCCTTGTGTCGCGAAAGGGCCGCATAGCGGCCCCGGCTATATCAGCGTGATGCACCAATAAGGGGGCGCTTCGCACCCCTTTCGCGGCACAAGGCCGCTCCTACACGAGCGATGTAACTGCTCAGATTTCGGACACGAACGTCCCGGTCCCGTCGAGGATATTGCGCAAGGTCAGCGCCACTTCCTCCAGGTCGGTTCCGGCGCTGGTCAGAATGATCTCCAGTTCCTCATCCCCCTTCAGCGCATCACGATCTCCGGCCGCCACCTCGATCAGCAGCCGCTGCGCACTCAGGGTTACCTTCAGCCCGTCCAGGGTCGACGGCTCATCATCCAGGGTCAGGTCGACGGTGTCCTCGTCCGGATAACGGGTCAGTAGGAACATCTGGCCCTTGTCGCTGTGGCAGCACAGGGTCGCCATGTTGTCTTCCTCATCGTCACAGGGGGTGGCGAAGAGCAGGGCGGTTTTCAGTTGCATGGGCGGCTCGGGTCAATGGCAAGGGAAAGGAATTCTGACAGCCTTGGCGGCCGTGTTAAACGTAAAGTTACCGCGCATTGACCGAAATTGTCGCAGCGCTGCAAGCCGTAGTGACCGTTCAGTCGTTAAGCTCCCCAGTCGGTGGACATGACGCTCATGTCCAACGCCTGGTTTTACCGTCCGGCTTGCCGCGGGTTGGCTATCGTTGATCCGTACACGGCGGACGTACGCGACGCTTCACCTATAACAAAGCCCAAGCGGAGTACCACAGATGGCGTTTTTCACCGCAGCCAGCAAAGCCGACTTCCAGCATCAACTGCAGGTGGCCCTGGCGCAGCACATCAGCGAACAGTCCCTGCCACAAGTGGCGCTGTTCGCCGAGCAGTTCTTCGGCATCATCTCTCTGGACGAACTCACTCAGCGCAGGCTGTCGGACTTGGCCGGCTGCACGCTGTCCGCCTGGCGCATCATCGAGCGCTTCGACCCCGAACACCCGCAGGTGCGGGTCTACAACCCCGATTACGAACGCCACGGCTGGCAATCGACCCACACCGTGGTCGAGGTGCTGCACCATGACCTGCCGTTCCTGGTCGACTCGGTGCGCACCGAGCTCAACCGCCGCGGCTACAGCATCCACACCCTGCAGACCACCGTGCTCAGCGTGCGCCGCAGCGCCAAGGGCGAGTTGGTCGAACTGCTGCCCAAGGGCACCCAGGGCGAGGGCGTCAGCCATGAGTCGCTGATGTACCTGGAGATCGACCGCTGCGCCAATGCCGCCGAGCTCAACACCCTGAGCATGGAGCTGGAGCAGGTGCTGGCCGAAGTGCGCGGCGTGGTCGCCGACTTCGAGCCGATGAAAGCCAAGATCCGCGAGCTGCTGGAACTGGTGGAGCAGAACGCCTTCGGCCCGGCGCAGAACGACAAGGCCGAGGTCAAGAGCTTCCTGTCGTGGCTGCTGGACAACCACTTCACTTTCCTCGGCTACGAGGAGTTCACCGTCGAGTCCGACACCGACGGCGGCCACCTGGTCTACGACGAGGCCTCGTTCCTCGGCCTGGCCCGCCTGCTGCGCGCAGGCCTGGGCGCCGACGACCTGCGCATCGAGGACTACGCCGTCGCCTATCTGCGCGAGCCGCGCCTGCTGTCGTTCGCCAAGGCCTCGCAGCCGAGCCGCGTACACCGCCCGGCATACCCGGACTACGTGTCGATCCGCCAGATCGACCAGGACGGCAAGGTCATCAAGGAATGCCGCTTCATGGGCCTGTACACCTCGTCGGTGTACGGCGAGAGCGTGCACACCATCCCGTACATCCGTGGCAAGGTCGCCGAAGTCGAGCGCCGCTCCAATTTCGACCCCAAGGCCCACCTGGGCAAGGAGCTGGCCCAGGTCCTCGAGGTGCTGCCCCGTGACGACCTGTTCCAGACGCCGGTCGACGAACTGCTCAGCACCGTCATGTCGATCGTGCAGATCCAGGAGCGCAACAAGATCCGCGTGTTCCTGCGCAAGGACCCGTACGGCCGCTTCTGCTACTGCCTAGCCTATGTGCCACGTGAGATCTACTCCACCGAGGTGCGACAGAAGATCCAGCAGGTACTGATGGAGCGCCTGAAGGCCACCGACTGCGAGTTCTGGACCTTCTTCTCCGAATCGGTGCTGGCCCGTGTGCAACTGATCCTGCGGGTGGACCCGAAGAACCGCATCGACATCGACCCGCAACAGCTGGAAAACGAAGTGATCCAGGCCTGCCGTTCGTGGCAGGACGACTTCTCGGCGCTGGTGGTGGAGAACTTCGGCGAGGCCCACGGCACCAACATCCTGGCCGACTTCCCGAAAGGCTTCCCGGCCGGCTACCGCGAGCGCTTCGCCGCGCACTCGGCGGTGGTCGACATGCAGCATGTGCTGAACCTGTCTGAAGCCAAGCCACTGGCCATGAGCTTCTACCAGCCGCTGACCCAGCTGGGCGAGCGCCAGCTGCACTGCAAGCTGTACCACGCCGATACGCCGCTGGCGCTGTCGGACGTACTGCCGATCCTGGAAAACCTCGGCCTGCGCGTGCTCGGCGAGTTCCCGTACCGCCTGCGCCACGCCAGCGGTCGCGAGTTCTGGATCCACGACTTCGCCTTCACCTACAGCGAAGGCCTCAATCTTGATATCCAGCAGCTCAATGACACCTTCCAGGACGCCTTCGTCCATATCGTCAAGGGCGACGCCGAGAACGACGCCTTCAACCGCCTGGTGCTGACCGCCGGCCTGCCGTGGCGCGACGTGGCGCTGCTGCGCGCCTACGCCCGCTACCTCAAGCAGATCCGCCTGGGCTTCGACCTGGGCTACATCGCCAGCACCCTGAACAACCACACCGACATCGCCCGCGAGCTGACCCGGTTGTTCAAGACCCGCTTCTACCTGGCGCGCAAGCTGACCCAGGACGATCTGGACGACAAGCAGCAGCGCCTGGAGCAGGCGATCCTCAGCGCTCTGGACGAGGTCCAGGTGCTCAACGAGGACCGCATCCTGCGCCGCTACCTGGACCTGATCAAGGCCACCCTGCGCACCAACTTCTACCAGCCGGACGCCAACGGCCAGAACAAGTCGTACTTCAGCTTCAAGTTCAACCCCAAGCTGATCCCGGAACTGCCGAAACCGGTGCCGAAATTCGAGATCTTCGTCTATTCGCCACGGGTCGAGGGCGTGCACCTGCGCTTTGGCAACGTCGCCCGCGGCGGCCTGCGCTGGTCGGACCGCGAAGAGGACTTCCGCACCGAAGTGCTCGGCCTGGTCAAGGCCCAGCAGGTGAAGAACTCGGTGATCGTGCCGGTGGGCGCCAAGGGCGGCTTCCTGCCGCGCCGCCTGCCGCTGGGCGGCAGCCGTGACGAGATCGCCGCCGAAGGCGTGGCGTGCTACCGCATCTTCATTTCCGGCCTGCTCGACATCACCGACAACCTCAAGGACGGTGGCGTGGTACCGCCGGCCAACGTGGTGCGTCACGATGACGACGACCCCTACCTGGTGGTGGCGGCGGACAAAGGCACCGCGACCTTCTCCGACATCGCCAACGGCATCGCCATCGACTACGGCTTCTGGCTGGGCGACGCCTTCGCCTCGGGCGGTTCGGCCGGCTACGACCACAAGAAGATGGGCATCACCGCCCGTGGCGCCTGGGTCGGCGTGCAGCGTCACTTCCGCGAGCGCGGCATCAACGTGCAGGAAGACCCGATCACCGTGGTCGGTGTCGGCGACATGGCCGGCGACGTGTTTGGCAACGGCCTGCTGATGTCCGACAAGCTGCAGCTGGTGGCCGCGTTCAACCACCTGCACATCTTCATCGACCCGAACCCGGACCCGGCCACCAGCTTCGTCGAGCGCAAGCGCCTGTTCGACCTGCCGCGCTCGGCCTGGAGCGACTACGACACCGGTATCATGTCCGAAGGCGGCGGGATCTTCCCGCGCAGCGCCAAGAGCATCGCCATCAGCCCGCAGATGAAGGAGCGCTTCGCCATCGAAGCCGACCGCCTGACCCCGACCGAGCTGCTGCATGCGCTGCTGCAGGCGCCGGTGGACCTGCTGTGGAACGGCGGTATCGGCACCTACGTCAAGGCCAGCACTGAAAGCCACGCCGATGTCGGCGACAAGGCCAACGACGCCCTGCGTGTCAATGGCAACGAGCTGCGCTGCAAGGTGGTGGGCGAGGGCGGCAACCTGGGCATGACCCAGCTCGGCCGGGTCGAGTTCGGCCTCAACGGCGGCGCCACCAACACCGACTTCATCGACAACGCCGGCGGCGTGGACTGCTCCGACCATGAGGTCAACATCAAGATCCTGCTCAACGAAGTGGTGCAGGGTGGCGACATGACCGAGAAGCAGCGCAACCAGCTGCTGGGCAGCATGACCGACGAAGTTGCAGGCCTGGTGCTGGGCAACAACTACAAGCAGACCCAGGCGCTGTCGTTGGCGGCCCGCCGCGCCCGCGAGCGGATCGCCGAGTACAAGCGCCTGATGGCCGACCTCGAGGCCCGTGGCAAGCTGGACCGTGCCATCGAGTTCCTGCCCACCGAGGAGCAGCTGGCCGAGCGCCTGGCGGCAGGGCAGGGTCTGACCCGCGCCGAGCTGTCGGTGCTGATCTCGTACAGCAAGATCGACCTCAAGGAGCAACTGCTCAAGTCGCTGGTGCCGGACGACGACTACCTGACCCGCGACATGGAGACGGCCTTCCCGCCGTCGCTGGTGAGCAAGTTTGCCGACTCGATGCGCCGTCACCGCCTGAAGCGCGAGATCGTCAGCACCCAGATCGCCAACGACCTGGTCAACAACATGGGCATCACCTTCGTCCAGCGCCTGAAGGAGTCCACCGGCATGAGCCCGGCCAACGTCGCCGGCGCCTATGTGATCGTGCGTGACATCTTCCACTTGCCGCACTGGTTCCGCCAGATCGAGGCCCTGGATTACCAAGTCCCGGCCGAGATCCAGCTGACCCTGATGGACGAGCTGATGCGCCTGGGCCGCCGTGCCACCCGCTGGTTCCTGCGCAGCCGTCGCAACGAGCAGGACGCGGGTCGTGACGTTGCCCACTTCGGGCCGGTGCTCGCGCAACTGGGGCTCAAGCTCGACGAACTGCTGGAAGGGCCGACCCGCGAGCGCTGGATGGTCCGCTACCAGGGCTTCGTCGAGGCCGGTGTGCCAGAGTTGCTGGCACGCATGGTTGCCGGCACCACCCACCTGTACACCCTGTTGCCGATCATCGAGGCCTCGGATGTCACCGGTCACGATCCGGCGCAGGTGGCCAAGGCGTTCTTCGCCGTGGGCAGCTCGCTGGACCTGACCTGGTACCTGCAGGAGATCAGCAACCTGCCGGTGGAGAACAACTGGCAGGCCCTGGCCCGCGAGGCGTTCCGCGACGATATCGACCTGCAGCAACGGGCGATCACCATCTCCGTGCTGCAGATGGCCGACGCGCCGCAAGATATGGATGCACGGGTGGCGCTGTGGTGCGAGCAGCACCGGGTGATGGTCGAGCGCTGGCGCGCCATGCTTGACGACCTGCGCAACGCCACCGGCACCGACTATGCGATGTATGCGGTGGCCAACCGCGAGCTGGTCGACCTGGCAATGAGCGGGCAGGCGGCGGTGATTCCGTCCTGAGCCTGGTGTTGAGGTAAAAGAAAGCCCCGGCAGTGATGCCGGGGCTTTCTATTTGGAGTTGGAGTTTCACAATTTTGTGTAGGAGCGGTGTTACTTGAACCTGCGCTCCACACCTTTCTCCACCAGGATCTTCGCCGAGATCTCCTCCACCGAGAAGTGCGTGGAGTTGATGTTGGGAATGTTCTCCCGGCGGAACAGGTTCTCCACCTCGCGCACCTCGAACTCGCACTGGGCAAAGCTCGAGTAGCGGCTGTTGGGCTTGCGCTCGTGGCGGATGGCGGTCAGGCGGTCGGGGTCGATGGTCAGGCCGAACAGCTTGCTGTGGTGCTTCTTCAGCACCGCCGGCAGCTGCAGGCGCTCCATGTCGTCCTCGGTCAACGGGTAGTTGGCGGCGCGGATGCCGAACTGCATGGCCATGTACAGGCAGGTCGGGGTCTTGCCGCAGCGCGACACGCCAACCAGGATCAGGTCGGCCTTGTCGTAGTAGTGGGTACGTGCGCCGTCGTCGTTGTCGAGGGCGAAGTTGACCGCCTCGATACGCTCCATGTAGTTGGAATTGCCGCCGATCGAGTGGGATTTGCCCACGGAATACGACGAATGGGCGGTCAATTCCTGCTCGAGCGGGGATAAAAACGTCGAGAAGATGTCGATCATGAAGCCATTGGACGTGGCCATGACCTCACGGATGTCCTGGTTGACGATGGTGTCGAAAATGATCGGACGCACCCCGTCGCGCTCGGCCGCGGCGTTGATCTGCTGGACCATGGCCCGGGCCTTGTCCAGCGTGTCGATGTAGGGGCGCGTGAATTTATTGAACGGAATGCTCTCGAATTGTGCGAGCAGGCTCTGGCCCAGCGTTTCTGCAGTGATGCCGGTACCGTCGGAGATGAAGAACGCGGTTCGTTTCATTTGCACCTGGGGGCCTTAAGCTGCCGAAGATTTCTGGATATGATAGGTTCGGTTTGCCGAACGCGGTTGCTCGGCATTCTCACTTATTTTCCAGGTCCAGGCCACAAGCGTCCGGCCCAGTCAGTCAGGCAGGCGGGCGCCCTTGAGCTTTTCCAATACAGTTAGTGGAGAGATCACCTTGGTAGAGTACGTAGTTTCCCTCGATAAGCTCGGCGTCCATGATGTGGAGCATGTGGGGGGCAAGAACGCATCCCTGGGCGAGATGATCAGTAACCTCGCAGGTGCCGGTGTCTCGGTGCCGGGCGGCTTTGCCACTACGGCTCAGGCGTACCGCGATTTTCTCGAGCAAAGTGGCCTCAACGACCGCATCCACGCCGCGCTCGATGCGCTGGATGTCGATGACGTCAACGCCCTGGCCAAGACCGGCGCGCAGATTCGCCAGTGGGTGATGGAAGCCGATTTCCCCACGCGTCTAGATAGCGAAATCCGAACCGCCTTCGCCGAAATGGCCGCTGGCAATGACAACATGGCCGTGGCCGTGCGTTCCTCGGCCACCGCCGAAGACCTGCCGGATGCCTCCTTTGCCGGCCAGCAGGAGACCTTCCTCAACATCCGTGGCGTCGACAACGTGATCCGCGCGGCCAAGGAAGTGTTCGCCTCGCTGTTCAACGACCGCGCCATTTCCTACCGCGTGCACCAGGGCTTCGACCACAAGCTGGTGGCCCTGTCCGCCGGCGTGCAGCGCATGGTCCGCTCCGAGACCGGCACCGCCGGCGTGATGTTCACCCTCGACACCGAGTCGGGCTTCCGCGACGTGGTATTCATCACCGGCGCCTACGGCCTGGGCGAAACCGTGGTGCAGGGCGCGGTCAACCCTGACGAATTCTACGTGCACAAGCAGACCCTGCAGGCCGGCCGTCCGGCGATCCTGCGCCGCAACCTGGGCAGCAAGGCGATCAAGATGGTCTACGGCGACGAAGCCAAGGCCGGTCGCTCGGTCAAGACCGTCGAGGTCGAGCGTGCCGAGCGCGCGCGCTTCTGCCTGAGCGACGCCGAGGTCAACGAGCTGGCCAAGCAGGCAATGATCATCGAGCAGCACTACCAGCGCCCGATGGACATCGAGTGGGCCAAGGACGGTGACGACGGCAAGCTGTACATCGTCCAGGCCCGTCCCGAGACCGTGAAGAGCCGTTCCAGCGCCAATGTCATGGAGCGTTACCTGCTGAAAGAGAAGGGCACCGTGCTGGTCGAGGGCCGCGCCATTGGCCAGCGCATCGGCGCCGGCAAGGTCCGCGTGATCAACGATGTCTCGGAAATGGACAAGGTCCAGCCGGGCGACGTGCTGGTTTCGGACATGACCGACCCGGACTGGGAGCCGGTGATGAAGCGCGCCAGCGCCATCGTCACCAACCGCGGCGGGCGTACCTGCCACGCGGCGATCATCGCCCGTGAACTGGGCATTCCGGCCGTCGTCGGCTGCGGCAACGCCACCCAGGTCCTGAAAGACGGCCAGGGCGTCACCGTGTCCTGCGCCGAAGGCGACACCGGCTTCATCTTCGAAGGCGAGCTGGGCTTCGACGTCAAGCAGAACTCGGTCGATGCCATGCCGGAACTGCCGTTCAAGATCATGATGAACGTCGGCAACCCGGACCGCGCCTTCGACTTCGCCCAGCTGCCCAACGCCGGTGTCGGCCTGGCGCGCCTGGAATTCATCATCAACCGCATGATCGGCGTGCACCCCAAGGCGCTGCTCAACTACGCCGGCCTGCCGCCGGAGTTGAAGGAAAGCGTCGACAAGCGCATCGCCGGCTACGACGACCCGGTCGGCTTCTATGTCGAGAAGCTGGTCGAGGGCATCAGCACCCTGGCCGCGGCCTTCTACCCGAAAAAGGTCATCGTGCGCCTGTCGGACTTCAAGTCCAACGAGTACGCCAACCTGATCGGCGGCAAGCTCTACGAGCCGGAAGAAGAGAACCCGATGCTGGGCTTCCGCGGCGCCTCGCGTTACATCAGCGAGTCGTTCCGTGACTGCTTCGAGCTCGAGTGCCGTGCGCTGAAGCGCGTGCGCAACGAGATGGGCCTGACCAACGTCGAGATCATGGTGCCGTTCGTGCGCACCCTGGGCGAAGCCAGCCAGGTTGTCGACCTGCTCGCCGAGAACGGCCTGGCCCGCGGCGACAATGGCCTGCGCGTGATCATGATGTGCGAGCTGCCGTCCAACGCCATCCTCGCCGAAGAGTTCCTCGAGTACTTCGACGGCTTCTCCATCGGCTCCAACGACCTGACCCAGCTGACCCTGGGCCTGGATCGCGATTCGGGCATCATCGCGCACCTGTTCGATGAACGTAACCCGGCCGTGAAGAAGCTGCTGGCCAACGCCATCGCCGCGTGCAACAAGGCCGGCAAGTACATCGGCATCTGCGGCCAAGGCCCGTCGGACCACCCGGACCTGGCCAAGTGGCTGATGGAGCAGGGCATCGAGAGCGTGTCGCTGAACCCGGACTCGGTGCTCGAGACCTGGTTCTTCCTGGCCGAGGGCCAGGGCGCGGCGTGATGCGCTGAAGGCAACACACTGTGGGAGCGGGCTTGCCCCGCGATAGCGTCAGCGAAGACACCTCTGTAGTCTGCTCTGACATCATCGCGGGACAAGCCCGCTCCCACGTTCAAGTCACCTGTTTTTTCGTGAACCCATGCAAAGCAGCTCCACCCAATTCCCCGTCGCGTTGCTCAGTGCCGAGCGCCGCGGCGACCTCAGCGAAGACGTCTATCGGATCAAGGCCGGCAACAGCCCCGATTCGAGCGTCGAGCTGGCCGTCACCCGCCTGGGCCTGGCTGATCAGGAACGCGCCCAGGGCGTGCCGGTCATTCTCCTGCACGGCAGTTTCTCCAACCGGCGCTTCTGGTACTCGCCCAAGGGCATCGGCCTGGGCGCCTACCTGGCCCGCGCCGGTTTCGATGTGTGGATCCCGGAGATGCGTGGCCACGGCCTGTCGCCGCGCAACCGCGATTGGCGGCAGAACCGGGTGGCCGACTATGCCCGCTACGACCTGCCGGTGATCGGCGCCTTCGTCCGCGAACAGGCCGGGCAGGCGCCGCACTGGGTCGGTCACTCGCTGGGCGGCACCACCCTGGCGGCGGCGCTGGGCAGCGGTTATCTGGACACTTCGCTGGTGGCCAGCGCGGCGCTGTTCGGCACCCAGGTCAGCCGGGTCTACTGGCCGCTGAAGGTACCGCCGGTGGAGTGGGGCGCGCGCGTGCTGCTCAAGCGCTTCGCGCAGATCTCGGGTTCGCGCCTCAAGCGTGGTCCGGAGGACGAACCCATCGGCCTGGCTTTGGAGAGCCTGCGCTGGAATGGCCTGTTCGGCCGCTTTGGCGACAAGGACAAGGACTGGTGGGCGGGCCTGGCCGAGGTCGAGGTGCCGCTGCTGGCGGTGGCCGGTGCCGGTGACTTCCAGGACCCGGTGTGGGCCTGCCGCAAGTTGTTCGAGCAGTTTGGCGGTGACGCCAGGCAGTTCCTGCGCCTGGGGCGCGAGGAAGGCTTCGAGGCCTTCGGACATGTCGACATGCTGGTCAGCAAGGCGGCGCAAACCCAGGTGTGGCCGCTGGTGGAGCGCTGGCTGAGGGATCCGCAGGTGCCGGTGCATGCTTCGACGGTGGTGATGGAGCCGCTGCCCGCCAATTGATTGCGTGTCGGCTTCTTCGCAGGTAAAGGCAAACTGACTGCTCGGTCCCGGATGACTGCCGGCCTCCTGCGGTGTAGCCTTGCTCCACATCCGCTTTCGTTGTGACTGACAGGAGTTTCCCATGCAGCATTACGTAACGCCCGACCTGTGCGACGCCTACCCGGACCTGGTCCAGGTGCTAGAACCGATGTTCAGCAACTTCGGCGGCCACGACTCGTTCGGTGGCCAGATCGTCACCATCAAGTGCTTCGAGGACAACTCGCTGGTGAAGGAGCAGGTCGAGCTCGACGGCAAGGGCAAGGTCCTGGTGGTCGATGGGGGGGGCTCGCTGCGCCGCGCGCTGCTGGGCGACATGCTCGCCGAGAAGGCTGCGAAGAATGGCTGGGAAGGCCTGCTGATCTACGGCTGCGTGCGTGACGTGGACGTGCTGGCGCAGACCGATGTCGGTATCCAGGCCCTGGCCAGCCACCCGATGAAGACCGACAAGCGCGGCATCGGCGACCTCAATGTCGCGGTGACCTTCGCCGGCGTGACCTTCCGCCCGGGCGAGTACGTGTATGCCGACAACAACGGTGTGCTGGTCTCGCCAAGCCCGCTGAAAATGCCCGAGTGACGCGCCGTACACCGATGGAGCTTTGATGTTCGAGGAAGACAACGCGCAGTGGGGCCTGGTGCATGCCCTGGTGCTCGATGGCAAGGGTGGCGCGCGTTCGATCGCCCGCACCGAGCTGGACGACCTGCAGCTGCAGCCCCAGGAGAGCCTGTGGCTGCACTGGGACCGCAGTCACCCGCAGACCCGCACCTGGCTGCTTCACGACAGCGGTCTCAGCGAGTTCGCCTGCGAACTGCTGCTGGAGGAGAACACCCGCCCGCGCCTGCTGCCATTGGCCGACGAGCAGATGCTGCTGTTCCTGCGCGGGGTCAACCTCAATCCGGGCGCCGAGCCCGAGGACATGGTCTCGGTGCGCATCTTCGCCGAGGCGCGGCGGGTCATTTCCCTGCGTCTGCGGCCTCTGCGGGCGAGTGACGAGGTCCTGCAGCAACTGGACGAGGGCAGGGGGCCGAAGACTGCCTCCGAACTGCTGTTGCTGATGGGAGAGCTGTTGACCGAAAAGGTCCAGGCGCTGGTCAGTGACCTGGCCGAAGCGGTCGATCTGGAGGAAGAAAAGGCAGAATCCGACGAACGGTATTCGCCAGCCCAGGGCAGTCTGCAGCAGATCCGTCGCCGCGCTGCCGGCCTGCGGCGTTTCCTCGCCCCCCAACGCGACATCTATGCCCAGTTGTCGCGCAATAAATACAGCTGGTTCGCCGATGCCGATGGGGACTACTGGAACGAGCTGAACAACAGCCTGATCCGCTACCTTGAAGAACTCGAACTGGCCCGCGAACGCGCCGCGCTGGTGCTGGAAAGCGAGGACCGGCGGCGCAGCGAGCGGATGAACCGGACCATGTACCGGTTCGGCATCATCACCTGCATCTTCCTGCCCATGAGCTTTATTACCGGGCTGCTGGGAATCAATGTCGGCGGCATTCCGGGCTCCGACAGCCCCTATGGATTCCTGTTCGCCAGCCTGATCGTGCTGGGGCTGGCGGTAGGGCAATGGCTGCTGTTCCGGCGGTTGCGGTGGGTGTGATGTGTCTTGTCGCGGGGCAAGCCCGCTCCCACGTTCTCAGCGTGGTTTCGTGGGAGCGGGCTTGCCCCGCGATGGGCTCGCACACTCATTTTGAAACATTCGTCCCACATCCCTGTGTGACCCATCGCTCGGCGCCCTCGTCTTTGACTGACATTGCGCGAGGTGCCCATGCACGATCCGTTTGAAGAATCCCTGCGCGACCTGCTCAAGGCGTCGCCGTCCGGCCAGGACCGCGACGATGCCGCCTGCCTGGGTCGCGTGCTCAAGACCGCCAACCGCCAGGTCGGCGCGGGCGATCTGTTCAGCCTGCTTGGCCGCTGGAGCCAGGCGCTGCTGATCGCCGTGAACAATGGTTCGGCGCATGTCGCGCCGGTCCGTCGCAACTCTACCCGCAAACCTGCCGCCGGCAGCACCGCAGATAAGGCCGATTGAATATGGAACTCGATCTCTGGACCCAGAGCCTGGTCACCGCCATGACTGCCCTTTGGACCAAGGTGGCGAACTTCATCCCCAACCTGTTCGGCGCGCTGGTTGTGGTGCTGCTCGGCTTCGTCGTGGCCAAGCTGCTCGACACCCTGCTGTCCAAGGTGCTCGCCAAGTTCGGCCTGGATCGCCTGATGAGCGGTACCGGGCTGACCAAGATGCTCGCCCGGGTCGGCATCCAGGTGCCGATCTCGACCCTGATCGGCAAGATCGTCTACTGGTTCGTGCTCCTGATCTTCCTGGTCTCGGCCGCCGAATCCCTGGGGCTCGAGCGGGTCTCGGCGACCCTCGACATGCTCGCCCTGTACCTGCCCAAGGTGTTTGGCGCGGCCCTGGTGCTGCTGGCGGGTGTGCTCCTGGCGCAACTGGTCAACGGCCTGGTGCGCGGCGCCGCCGAGGGCATCGGCCTGGAATACGCCGCCGGCGTCGGGCGCATCGCCCAGGGCCTGGTGATCATCATCAGCATCTCGGTGGCCATCAGCCAGCTCGAGGTCAAGACCGACCTGCTGAACCACGTGATCGTCATTGGGTTGATTACCGTTGGTCTGGCAATTGCGTTGGCCATGGGCCTGGGCAGCCGGGAAATCGCCGGGCAGATCCTGGCCGGCATCTATGTGCGCGAGCTGTATCAAGTCGGCCAGCAAGTGCGTATTGGCGAGGTCGAGGGGCACATCGAGGAAATCGGCACGGTCAAGACGACCCTGCTGACCGATGATGGCGAACTGGTGTCGTTGTCTAATCGCGAGCTGCTCGAGCAGCGCGTGAATAGCCGCTAACCGCACAAAAGCTGTTAATGTATGCCGCCGCAAAAATCGGCCCTGGGGGCCGAGCGGCGACATTGACCTGACTGTCGGCCAGATCCGTTTTGAATAAAGTTCATTCGCCGCCCATGCGCTATGACCCCCGCGAGCTCACCGACGAGGAGTTGGTGGCGCGTTCGCATGAGGAGCTGTTTCATGTCACCCGCGCCTACGAGGAGCTGATGCGCCGCTACCAGCGCACGCTGTTCAACGTCTGCGCGCGCTACCTGGGGAACGATCGGGATGCCGACGATGTCTGTCAGGAGGTGATGCTCAAGGTGCTCTACGGGTTGAAGAACTTCGAGGGCAAGTCCAAGTTCAAGACCTGGCTCTACAGCATCACCTACAACGAATGCATCACCCAGTACCGCAAGGAGCGCCGCAAGCGCCGGTTGATGGATGCCCTGAGTCTGGACCCTGTCGAAGAGGCGTCCGAGGACAAGGCACCGAAGCCGGAGGAGAAAGGCGGGCTGGACAAATGGCTGGTGCATGTGAACCCGATCGACCGGGAAATCCTGGTGCTGCGATTTGTCGCAGAGCTGGAATTCCAGGAGATCGCCGACATCATGCACATGGGCCTGAGCGCCACGAAAATGCGCTACAAGCGTGCGCTCGACAAGCTTAGAGAGAAATTTGCAGGCCTGGCTGAAACTTAGTGGCCAGCAAATACCTCTAACCAACCGGCAAGTTCTGCTAGACTTGCCGTCGAGTTGTCCCCCGGATGTTGGTGGGACTGCTTAACTATCACCAGATGGGGATTTAACGGATGAAATTGAAAAACACCTTGGGCTTGGCCATTGGCTCGCTCGTGGCCGCTACTTCGTTCGGCGTTCTGGCTCAAGGCCAAGGCGCTGTCGAAATCGAAGGCAACGTCACCAAGCAGTACTACGACAGCGAACGTAACTTCAAGAACGACGGCACCAATCCTGGTGTTCGCCTCGGTTACTTCCTGACCGACGACGTCTCCCTGGACCTGGGCTACAACGAGACCCACAACGCTCGTGGCGAAGTCTTCAACAAAGACATCAAAGGCTCCAAGACCAAGCTGGACGCCACCTACCACTTCGGTACCGTCGGTGACGCCCTGCGTCCGTACGTTTCCGCTGGTTTCGCTCACGAGAGCCTGGGCCAGGCCACTCGCAGCGGCCGTGACCACTCCACCTTCGCCAACGTTGGCGCTGGCGCCAAGTGGTACATCACCGACATGTTCTTCGCCCGTGCCGGCGTCGAAGCCATGTACAACATCGACAACGGCAACACCGAGTGGGGTCCGACCGTTGGTCTGGGTCTGAACTTCGGTGGCAGCGGTGGCCAGAAAGCCGCTCCTGCGCCGGCTCCAGTTGCCGAAGTCTGCTCCGACAGCGACAACGACGGCGTCTGCGACAACGTCGACAAGTGCCCTGACACCCCAGCCAACGTTACCGTTGACGCTGATGGCTGCCCGGCTGTTGCCGAAGTCGTTCGCGTTGAGCTGGACGTCAAGTTCGACTTCGACAAGTCGGTCGTCAAGACCAACAGCTATGGCGACATCAAGAACCTGGCTGACTTCATGAAGCAGTACCCACAGACCACCACCACCGTGGAAGGTCACACTGACTCCGTGGGTCCAGACGCTTACAACCAGAAGCTGTCCCAGCGTCGTGCCGATGCCGTCAAGAAAGTCCTGACCCAGGACTACGGTGTTGAATCGAGCCGTGTTGACTCGGTTGGCTACGGTGAGACCCGTCCGGTCGCCGACAACGCCACCGAAGCTGGCCGCGCCGTCAACCGTCGCGTAGAAGCTCAGGTAGAAGCCCAGTCCAAGTAATTGGTCTGACGCTTCACGAAAAACCCGGCCTCGGCCGGGTTTTTCTTTGCCTGCCATTTGTCGAGGCAGGCCTCGTCCCGCCTTTGTAGGAGCGTCACTCGCCTGCGCGCTCAGTGCTTGAGCAGCACCAGCAACAACACAATGTTCAACAGCAACGACACCAACCCAATCGTGCGCCAAACCTTCAACGGCTCGCGTTCCAGCAGTGGCCGTGGCCGTTCGGCCAGCTCCTGGCGATCTCCACGCTCCAGCAACAGCAGCCACTGCTCGGCGGTCTCGAACCGCTGCGCCGGGTCTGCCGCCACCGCCTGCAACAGGTTGCGCTGCAACCACTCCGGCAGATCCGGCCGATAGCGTGCCGGGTTCACTGGCGTGCCGAAGCGTGGCCGCTGGAACGCCTCGACCTCGCCGTAGGGGTAGTGGCCGGTGAGCAGGTG
Source organism: Pseudomonas peradeniyensis (assembly GCF_014268935.2). Taxonomy (GTDB): domain Bacteria; phylum Pseudomonadota; class Gammaproteobacteria; order Pseudomonadales; family Pseudomonadaceae; genus Aquipseudomonas; species Aquipseudomonas peradeniyensis. The sequence continues at coordinate 511,743 of NZ_JABWRJ020000001.1, forward strand.
GTAAAGGGTCACGCCCACGGCATACAGGTCCTGTCTTGGCGCGGGGGGCAGGCCGTCGAAGGCTTCCGGGGCGAGGAACGAGGGCGTGCCCGGCAGGGCATGAGGCGGGTCCTCGGAAAGCCCCGGGCAGTACGCCAGCCCGAAGTCCAGCAGGCGCAGTTGGCCATCGCTGCCGTGGTGCAGGTTGCCCGGCTTGATGTCGCGGTGCAGCAGGTTGCGCCGATGCAGCACGCCGACGGCCTGCAGCAACTGGCGGGCGACCTCCAGCCATTGCGCCAGCGGTAGCGGGGGCTGCCCGGCCAGGGTCGTGCCCGGGTATTCGCGCATCAGGTAGTACAGATGCTGGCGTTGGCTGGCGGGGTGGACCTCAGGGAAGTGGCGGCCGGCGACACGGCGCAGGAACCACTCTTCCAGCAGCAGGGCCTGGGCGGCGCCGGGCTCCTGGTCGCGGGACTGCGGCAAGGTCTTGAGCAGCCAGGGCTGGCCGTTCGGGTCGCGGACCCGGTACAGCAGTGATTGTCGGCTCTGGTTGAGCAATCCCTCGACTTGCCAGCCATCGATCAGCTGGCCATCACGCAGCGCGCCAGGCAGCGGCCATTGCTGGAGTTGCGCCAGGGTGTCGCCCAGACTGCTGGTGCCCAGTTGATCGACCCGCACCAGCAGGGCGCTGGCGTTGTCCTGGCTGCCGCGATGGTGGGCGCTGGCCACCAGGGTGTCGGCGGCCACCTGCAAATCGGGCTGTTCGCGCAGGATCGACTGGATGTGCGCATCGCCCAGGCTGGCCCACACGCCGTCGCTGAGCAGCACGAAGCACTCGCCTTCGCGCAGGTCGCCTTCCAGGTAGTCCACCAGCAGGTGCTGGTCCAGCCCCAGCGCGCGCTTGAGCACATGCTGCATGCCGGGCTGGTCCCAGACATGGTCTTCGCTCAGGCAGTGCAGCTGGTCGGCCTGCCAGCGATACACCCGACAATCGCCGACATGGGCCAGGGTGAATCGCCTTCCGCGCAGCACCAGGGCGCTGAGGGTGGTCAGCAGCGGCTGGCCATTACCCTGGGCACGCAGCCAGCGGTTCTGCGCCGTGAGCAGGCGGTCCAGGGCCTGGGCCACGCCCCAGGTGGCGGGCGTGGCGTAATAGTCCAGGGCCAGGGCCTGCAGGCTGGCCCGCGCCGCCAGGCCGCCGTCGGCGCACTGGCTGACACCGTCGGCCAGTGCGCACAGGTAGCCCTTGCTCGCGGCCAGCTCCGGCGCTGGGGTCACCAGGCGCAGGGCATCCTGGTTTTCCGGACGCGGCCCGGTGGCGCTGGCCTGGGCAAAGCTCAGTCGCAGGCTCATGGCAAGGCCTCAGACCCGCGCCGCGGTGATCGCCGCCGAGCCCCAGGTGGTGCGCCAGCGTTGCTTGACCCCATGCAGGCCGAACCAGGCCAGCAGGCCGAGGCTGGCGAACAGCCACAGGCCGAGCTGGTAGTCGCCGGTATGCTGCTTGATGGTGCCCAGGCCTGCGGCAAGCAGGAAACCGCCGATGCCTCCCGCCATGCCGATCAGCCCGGTCATCACGCCGATCTCCTGGCGAAAGCGCTGCGGCACCAGCTGGAATACCGCGCCGTTGCCGGCGCCCAATCCGAGCATGGCACTGACGAACAGCGCCAGGGCCGCCGCCGCGCTGGGCAGGTTGAAGCCCACCGCGGCGATGCACACGGCGGCCACGCCGTACATCGCCAGCAGGGTGCGGATCCCGCCGAAACGGTCGGCCAGGGCACCGCCGAGGGGGCGCATCAGGCTGCCGGCGAACACGCAAGCAGCGGTGTAGTAGCCGGCGGTCACGGGGCTCAGGCCGTACTGGTCGCTGAAGTAGCCGGGCAGGGCGCTGGCCAGGCCGATGAAGCCGCCGAAGGTCACGCTGTAGAAGAACATGAACCACCAGCTATCCCTGTCACCCAGGGCCTTGAGGTAGTCGGCCATGGCCTTGGGCCTGGGGCGTTGGGGCGCATTGCGCGCCATCAGGGCGAACAGCACAAGCGTCAGCAGCAAGGGCAGCACGGCGAAGCCGAACACATTGTTCCAGCCGAAGCCTGCGGCCAGCGCCGGGGCCAGCAGCGCGGCGAACACCGTGCCGGAGTTGCCGGCGCCGGCGATGCCCATGGCCTTGCCCTGGTGCTGGGGCGGATACCACTGCGAGGCCAGCGGCAGGGACACGGCGAACGAGGCCCCGGCGAAGCCGAGGAACACGCCCAGCAGCAATGCCTGCTCGTAGCTGCGCACCCCCAGGTGCCAGGCGCAGGCCAGGGCGGCGATCACGATGACCTGGCCAATCAGGCCGGCGGTCTTGGGTGACAGGCGATCGACCAGCAGGCCCATCGCGAAGCGCAGTACCGCGCCGGCGAGGATCGGCGTGGCCACCATCAGGCCCCGTTGCTGTGCGCTCAGTTGCAGGTCGGCGGCGATCTGCACCGCCAGTGGGCCGAGCAGGTACCAGACCATGAAACTCAGGTCGAAATACAGGAAGGCGGCGAACAGCGTGGGCACATGCCCGGATTTCCAGAAGCTCGTATTCATCGAACACCTCGTTGGGCGCGGAAACGAAAAGACGCCACTGCCCGGTCCACGGTTGTGGAAGGGCAAGCGACGTCTTTGTCAGGGTATGGGGGCAACCGCCGTTGGCTACCGGGCTATGTTCAGCAAGAGCCGGGCCAAGTGTGATGGCGTCAGCCCAGCATCTCCGACATGGCAATGATCTGTTCCGCCACCTGGATCAGCTTCTGCTGGCGGCTCATGGCCTGGCGGCGCATCAGGGTGTAGGCCTGTTCCTCGTTGCAGTCCTTCATCTTCATCAGCAGGCCCTTGGCCTGCTCGATGCGCTTGCGCTCGGCCAACTGCTGGTCGCGGGCCAGCAGTTGGGCCTTGAGTGCCTGATCGCTTTCGAAGCGGGCCATGGCCACATCGAGGATCGGTTGCAGGCGCGTGGCCTGGATACCCTCGACGATGTACGCGCTGACCCCGGCCTGGATCGCCTGGCGCATCACACCGGGGTCATGCTCGTCGGTGAACAGCACGATGGGGTGCGGCCGGTCGCGGCTGACCAGCACCACCTGTTCCATCACGTCCCGGCCCGGTGACTCTGTATCGATCAGCACCACGTCCGGGTGCACCGTTTCGACACAGGCGGGCAGGTCGATGCTCAGGCTACCCGCCTCGATCACCTCGAAGCCGGCCTCGATCAGGGCGGCCTTGAGGCGGCCGACCTTCTTTTCCGTGTCGTCGATCAGCAGGATGCGCAACATGGCCGGGCCCTCAGCGATGGGCGCGGGCGCCAGGCGCCGCGACCAGGGCGTGCAGGGCGAAGCTGCGCGCATAGCCATGGGGGTCGCAGCCGTCCCAGCGACTGCCGTCGATCAGCAGGCTGCTGCGCATGGGCGGGTCGGCGCAGGGGATGCCCAGCGCCGTGGCGGCCTCGCGGTACAGCGCCAGCTGCTGCACCTGGCCGGCGACGGCCAGGTAGTCCGGGTCGTCACGCAGCAGGCCCCAGCGGCGGAACTGGGTCATGAACCACATGCCGTCGGACAGGTACGGCAGGTTGGCCCGCCCCTGGTCGAACAGGCGCAGGGCGTGAGGGTCGTGCCAGCGATGGCCCAGGCCGTCCTGGTAGTCGCCGAGCAGGCGTGGCTCGATGCTGCCGACCGGGGTGTCCAGGTAGGCGCTGCCACTGAGCAGTTGCGCGGTGCCTCGGCGGTTCTCCTGGCTCTGCTCGATGAAGCGCGCGGCGGCAAGTACCGACTTGATCAGCGCCCGGGCGCTGTTGGGGTACTGTTCGACGAAGCCGCGGGCACTGGCCAGGACCTTTTCCGGATGGTCGGGCCAGATCGACTGGCTGGTGGCCAGGGTGAAGCCCTGGCCCCTGGCGAGGGCGTCCGCCGACCAGGGCTCGCCGACACAGAAACCGTCGATGCGTCCGGCCTGCAGGTGGGCGGCCATCTGCGCCGGGGGCACCACCACGCTGGTCACGTCGCGCAGCGGGTGGATGCCCTGGCTGGCCAGCCAGTAGTACAGCCACAGGGCATGGGTGCCGGTGGGGAAGGTCTGGGCGAAGGTCAGTCGTGCGCCCTGTTGGTGCACCAGCCGCGCCAGTGCCTCGGGGCTGGTCACGCCCTTGCGCTGCAGTGCAGGGGAGAGGTTGATGGCCTGGGCGTTCTGGTTAAGGCCCATGAGCACGGCCAGGGGGCTGGCGGGCACGCCGCCAATGCCCAGGTGCACCGCGTACACCAGGCCATAGAGGCAGTGGGCGGCGTCCAGCTCGCCGCTGACCAGCTTGTCGCGCAGCCCGGCCCAGGAGGCCTGGCGGCGCAGGTTGAGGGTCAGGCCGAACTGCTGGGCGAAGCCCTGGGTGGCGGCGACCACCACCGAGGCGCAGTCGGTCAGGGCCATGAAACCGATGTCCAGGCTGGGCTTTTCCGGCGCGTCGCTGCCGTTGACCCAGGCCAGGGGCGTTGTCGGGAGGAGTGTGTTCACGAGAATCCTCGGGCATTCACGGATGGCTGCATGCAGCAGACATAGCAACCCATGTGCCATGGCCCTGTCGTCCCGGCGGCGCGCTGGCTATAATCGCCCCCTCACACACCGCGAGTCCGCCCGCCCATGTATACCCTGGCCCGCCAGCTGCTGTTCAAGCTCTCCCCGGAAACCTCCCACGACCTCTCGCTGGACCTGATCGGCGCCGGTGGCCGCCTTGGGCTCAACGGCCTGCTGTGCAAGCAGCCGGCGGCGTTGCCGGTGACGGTAATGGGCTTGAACTTCGCCAACCCGGTCGGCCTGGCCGCGGGCCTGGACAAGAACGGCGCGGCCATCGACGGCTTTGCCCAGCTGGGCTTCGGCTTCGTCGAGATCGGCACCGTGACGCCGCGTCCGCAGCCGGGCAACCCCAAGCCGCGACTGTTCCGCCTGCCGGAAGCAACGGCCATCATCAATCGCATGGGCTTCAACAACCTGGGCGTCGACCACCTGCTGGCGCGGGTACGTGCCGCGAAGTACACCGGCGTGCTTGGCATCAACATCGGCAAGAACTTCGACACCCCGGTCGAGCGGGCCCAGGACGACTACCTGATCTGCCTGGAGAAGGTCTACAACGACGCCAGCTACATCACCGTCAACGTCAGCTCGCCGAACACCCCGGGCCTGCGTTCCTTGCAGTTCGGCGACTCGCTCAAACAACTGCTGGATGCCCTGGCCGAGCGCCGTGAGCAGCTGGCGCAGGCGAACGGCAAGCGCGTACCGCTGGCGATCAAGATCGCGCCGGACATGAGTGACGAGGAGACCGCCCTGGTGGCGGCGGCGCTGGTCGAGTCGGGGATGGATGCGGTGATCGCCACCAACACCACCCTGGGGCGCGAGGGCGTCGAAGGCCTGCCGTATGGCGGTGAGGCAGGCGGCCTGTCGGGGGCGCCGGTGCTGACGAAGAGCACCCATACGGTCAAGGTGCTGGCCGGTGAGCTGGGTGGCAAGTTGCCGATCATCGCTGCGGGCGGGATCACCGAAGGACGCCATGCGGCTGAGAAGATCGCTGCGGGGGCGAGCCTGGTGCAGATCTACTCGGGCTTCATCTATAAGGGGCCTGCGCTGATCCGTGAGGCGGTGGATGCCATTGCCGCGATGCCGAAACAATGAAGTGAATCTGTAATTGTGGGAGCGGGCTTGGCCTGTGATGGCGCCAGAACAAGTTGTTTGGGCAGATGCCATCGCGGGGCAAGGCCGCTCCCACGTTGCCCGTTGGATGGAGTGAAGAAAGGGGCATAAAAAAGGGCCCCTACAAAGGGGCCCCTGGGCCGCAGCCCGCCGCCCGGATAGGGCGCGCATGGTGACTCGAATTCAGTGTCCTCGTTCAGCCAAGTGCGTGGTTTTCGTTTCGGGTAGAAATGCCAGCGATGCCGGTTTCAGCGTTCCAGTAAGCTTCACGGCCGTTGCGCCAACCGTTCATCCAGTTTTGATGGCCAGCTGTACCTTCCTGTTTTGGGCACAGTTCTCGGGATTTACCTTGCATGCCGTATTGAAAGCCGCGTGAAAAATCTTTCTCCGACGAGTTACGCTTCATTCTTCTATCACTCATAAGGTATTGCCCTCACTTGTTGACTGAAATGTCCCGTCGACCTCTCCGAGGCCGGGCAGAGTCGTTCTGCCGAAGTGCACCCGCTGCTGGCGTGGCGGGTTGAAAGTGCCGCCCCGTTGCGGTGCGGCCTGAGATCAGTTCTAACGAATGCGAGTCACAGTGTGAATGATCGATTTGTCATAAGGACGTAACCTTTCCGAGGGTGAGGGGATAAGTAAATAAATGCGACTCAACCTTGTTTGCCGTTGAGCCCGCTATGATCAGGGTTTACCCAACCTTGACGTCAATTGGCCAGCGTTGCTGGATGATGACAGTAATATTTGGTAATGCGACGAAGGGTCACATCTGAACCCAGCGTCCACGCAATTTTCATACTGCTCGACGATCAAAGCCTTTTTCGCCAGCCGGCAAAGGCATGATCGACGGGCGGCCAGGCCTGGCGAGCGTTTCGCCGGGCCACCCGGGCGCCTCGTGGAAAGGCGTGCGGGCAAACAGCGGCAGCCGATGCGTCGGCTCGCCATCTACCTAGCCAAAGGCTCTGGATTGCACATGTCGGACCGTTTCGAACTTTACCTTACCTGCCCCAAGGGTCTTGAAGGCCTGCTCGCCGAGGAAGCCCGTCAACTGGGCCTGAACGAGGTGCGTGAGCACACCTCGGCCATTCGCGGCGACGCCGACATGGAAACCGCCTATCGCCTGTGCCTCTGGTCGCGCCTGGCCAACCGCGTGCTGCTGGTGCTCAAGCGCTTCTCGATGAAGAACGCCGACGACCTGTACGACGGCGTGCATGCCGTCGACTGGGCCGACCACCTGGCGGCCGATGGCACCCTGGCGGTGGAGTTCAGCGGCCATGGCTCGGGCATCGACAACACCCACTTCGGCGCCCTCAAGGTCAAGGATGCGATCGTCGACAAGCTGCGCAACCGCGAAGGCCTGCGCCCGTCGGTGGAGAAGGTCGACCCGGATGTGCGCGTGCATCTGCGCCTGGACCGTGGTGAAGCAATCCTGTCCCTCGACCTGTCCGGCCACAGCCTGCACCAGCGTGGCTATCGCCTGCAGCAGGGCGCGGCACCCTTGAAGGAAAACCTGGCGGCGGCGGTGCTGATCCGCTCTGGTTGGCCACGTATTGCGGCCGAGGGCGGGGCCCTGGCCGACCCGATGTGCGGCGTGGGCACCTTCCTGGTCGAGGCGGCGATGATCGCCGCCGATATCGCTCCCAACCTCAAGCGCGAGCGCTGGGGCTTCAGCGCCTGGCTCGGCCATGTGCCGGCGCTGTGGCGCAAGGTCCACGACGAGGCCCAGGCCCGGGCTCAGACCGGCCTGGCCAAGCCGCCGCTGTGGATCCGCGGCTATGAGGCTGACCCGCGGTTGATCCAGCCGGGGCGCAACAACGTCGAGCGCGCGGGCCTGGGCGACTGGGTGAAGATCTACCAGGGCGAGGTGGCCAGCTTCGAACCGCGCCCGGACCAGAACCAGAAAGGCCTGGTGATCAGCAACCCGCCGTACGGCGAGCGCCTGGGCGACGAAGCCAGCCTGCTTTACCTCTACCAGAACCTCGGCGAGCGCCTGCGCCAGGCCTGCATGGGCTGGGAAGCGGCGGTGTTCACCGGCGCGCCGGAGCTGGGCAAGCGCATGGGCATCCGCAGCCACAAGCAATATGCTTTCTGGAACGGTGCGTTGCCGTGCAAGCTGTTGCTGTTCAAGGTCCAGCCCGACCAGTTCGTTACCGGTGATCGTCGTTCGGCCCAGGTCGAGGCGGCTGAGGGCGAGCCTCGTCGCCAGGCCCCGGTGGCCAGCGAGCCGGCGCGCCTGTCGGAAGGCGCGCAGATGTTCGCCAACCGCCTGCAGAAGAACTTCAAGCAGCTGGGCAAATGGGCCCGCCGCGAGAAGGTCGATTGCTACCGTGTGTACGATGCCGACATGCCTGAGTACGCCCTGGCGGTCGACCTGTATCACGACTGGGTGCATGTGCAGGAGTACGCCGCGCCTCGCTCGATCGATCCGGACAAGGCCCAGGCGCGCCTGCTCGACGCGCTGAGCGCGATTCCCCAGGCTCTCGGCGTCGATCCGCAGCGTGTGGTGCTCAAGCGCCGGGAGCGCCAGACCGGCACTCGCCAGTACGAGCGCCAGGCCACCGAAGGACGCTTCCAGGAGGTCAACGAAGGCGGCGTCAAGTTGCTGGTCAACCTCACCGACTACCTGGACACTGGGTTGTTCCTCGACCACCGCCCGATGCGCATGCGCATCCAGCGCGAGGCGGCGGGCAAGCGTTTCCTCAATCTGTTCTGCTACACCGCCACGGCCACCGTGCACGCGGCCAAGGGTGGCGCACGCAGCACCACCAGCGTGGACCTGTCGAAGACCTATCTGGACTGGGCGCGGCGCAACCTGTCGCTCAACGGTTTCTCCGAGCGCAACCGCCTGGAGCAGGGCGATGTCATGGCCTGGCTGGAGAGCGCCCAGGACAGCTACGACCTGATCTTCATCGACCCGCCGACCTTCTCCAATTCCAAGCGCATGGAGGGGGTGTTCGACGTGCAGCGCGACCATGTGCAGCTGCTCGACCTGGCCATGGCGCGCCTGGCCCCGGGAGGTGTGCTGTACTTCTCCAACAACTTCCGCAAGTTCCAGCTCGACGAGCACCTGGCGACGCGGTACGTGGTGGAGGAGATCAGTGCCCAGACCCTGGACCCGGACTTCGCCCGCAACAACCGCATCCACCGCGCCTGGCAGCTGCGCCTGCGCTGAACCGACGAGGTACGTGGCACGCCTGCTGGCCAGTGGCTATAACTCAGGACAGGGCGGGACAATACGCAGGACGCTGACCTTGGTTGGAGTCCTCTATGTCGACCCCGGGCGTACCTGTGAAGCGGCTTGGCCTGCTCGGCGACGAGTTGTCGGCCTGGGGCGTGGCCCTGGCGGCGCTGGTCGCCGGGGCGTTGCTCACGGCGGCCCTGGCGATCGCCACCCAGACCTTCTACCAGCAGCAACTGCGCCAGCGCTTCGAGCTGCTGGCCAGTGAGCGCTACAGCCGTATCGCCGAGCGTTTCGAGGAACAGGAGCAGCGCCTGGACGGCCTGCGCCGGTTCTTCGCCTATTCCACTGAAATCACCCCCCGCGAGTTCGATGGCTACGCACGTCCCTTGCTGCACCGCACCCAGGCCTACTCCTGGGCACCGCGGGTAGCGGCGGCGCAGCGCGAGGACTTCGAGCGGCGCGCCAGTGCCTGGCTGGGCCAGCCTTACCAGATCCGCGACGTGGACGCCCGGGGCGATTGGCAGGCCGCGCCGGCGCGCGATCACTACTATCCGGTCCTGTACACCCAGGCGGCGAGCCGCCAGGCCCAGCCCTACGGCTTCGACCTGGGCGGACAGCCGCTGCGCGCCGCGACCCTGGCCCGGGCCGTGAGCCCCGGCAGCATGGCGGTGTCGGCGCCGCTGGACATGATCAACGTCGAGCCGACCTATACCCGTGGCCTGCTGATCGTCGCCCCGGTGTTCGCTGAAGAAGCGTCTGCGGGCGAGCCCCCCCGAGGCTACGTCATGGCCTTGCTGAGCCTGCATCAGCTGATCGCCGAGAGCCTGCCGACGGTGGCTGACGACAACCTGGTGGTGCGCATCCTCGACCTGTCCACCGAGGGCGGGCACGAGGTGCTGTTCGATTCGGGGATGCCGCCGGCGCGGATGGGATTTGCCAGCAGTCACCTGCTGCACCTGGCCGACCACCATTACCAGCTCGATATTCGCCCCAGCCAGGGCTTTCTCGCGGCCAATCGTTCGTCGGCGGTGCCGGTGGTGGCGTTGCTCGGCGGCCTGCTCAGCGTGTTGCTGGCGTTGCTGCTGTACAGCCTGTTCAGCCAGCGCCAGCGTGCCCTGGGCCTGGTGGCCCGGCGCACTGCCGAGCTGCGCGTCAGCGAGCAGTCATTGCGCGAGACCCACAACCAGTTGCGCAGCGTGCTCGATGCCGCGACCCAGGTGGCGATCATCGCCACCAGCCTGCGCGGCGTGATCGGTACGTTCAACGCGGGCGCCGAACGCATGCTGGGCTATTCGGCCGGCGAAGCGCTGGGCCAGTTGCGGCTCGAGGATCTGGTCCTGCCCGAAGAGCTGCACCAGCGTGCCCACGCCTTGAGCGTGCGCTTCGGTCGTGAGGTCGGCGCGGGTCAGGCGATGTTCGCCGAGACCGTGCAGGAGGGCGGCGCGGAGCCGGCGGACTGGACGCTGGTGCGCAAGGATGGCAGTCACCTGCTGGCCAACATGCTGGTGACGGCGGTGCTGGACGAGCAGGGGTTGTGGGTGGGTTACCTGGCGATCTGCATCGATGTCACCGAGCGGCGCCGGGTGCACGAGGCGCTGGCGGCCCGTGATCGGCTGCTGGAAAAGCTCAGCGCGGAGGTGCCTGGCGGCATCTACCAGTATCGTCTGGATGCCGATGGTCATTCCTGTTTCCCCTATGCCAGCCAGGGCCTGCACGACATCTATGAGGTGGACCTGGCGTTGCTGCGCCAGGACGCCGCGGCGGTGTTCGAGCGTATTCATCCGGACGACCTGGAGCGGGTGCGGCGCTCGGTGCGTTACTCCGCCGAGTACCTGACGCCGTGGCGGGAGGAGTACCGGGTGTGCCTGCCACGGGCGGGGTTGCGTTGGGTGCGGGGGGAGGCCACCCCGGAAATCGGCGAGCACGGCAGTACGCTCTGGCATGGGTACCTGACCGATATCTCGGACCTCAAGCGGGTAGAGGAGGAGCTGCGGGCGCTGTCGGTGACCGATGCGCTGACCGGGATCTACAACCGGCGGTATTTCCAGGAGCGGTTGCGTAACGAGCTGGATCGGGCACAGCGGGATGGGTTGGACCTGGCGGTGATCATGCTGGATATCGATCACTTCAAGCGGATCAACGATCAGTTCGGGCATGCGGTGGGGGATCATGTGCTGCGCAGCCTTTGCCAGCGGATCGGGCAGCGGTTGCGGCGGACCGATGTGTTTTGTCGGTTGGGGGGGGAGGAGTTCATGGTGTTGTGTCCGGGGAGCAATGCCGAGCAGGCGCGGATGCTGGCGCAGGAGTTGTGGCAGGGGGTGCGGAGTGTGCCGGTCGAGGGGGTGGGGCGGGTGACGGCGAGTTTTGGTGTGGCGGGGTGGCGGGTTGGGGAGGGGGCGGATGCGTTGTTGTTGCGGGCGGATGCTGGGGTTTATGTGGCCAAGCAGGGGGGGAGGGATCGGGTTGAGGGGGAGCTGTCTTGAGTTAAGCTTGATCTGTTGTTTGGTTGTTTGGTTGTTTGGTTGTTTGATTGTTTGATTGTTTGATTGTTTGATTGTTTGATTGTTTGGTTGTTTGGTTGTTTGGTTGTTTGATTGTTTGATTGTGTTGAAGGATTTATGCGCATTCATTTTTGATGTCGACGCTTAGTCACCTTTCCGCCCTTACGGCGGGTAACTTTTTGAAGGATCAAAAAGTCACCAAAAAATCCTCGCTCCATTCATCCGGCCCTACGCTTCGCTCCGGGTTCCCTCACTCCGGCCTTGCTCCCGGGAGGACCGCGCTGCAGGGCCCATCCTGGGCCCCAGCGCTTGACGGGCATCCATGCCCGTCACCTCCCTTCGCAAGACCTCCGTTCGGCCTCCTGAAGTCGCGAAGTTACGAGCGGCGCCTGGACTGGCGCAGCTGTCGCTAGTTGAAAGCTTAGTTGATCTCTCGACCGTATCGCGGGGCAAGCCCGCTCCCACGCAATAGTCGCCGTTATATATAACCCTGTAAGAGCAGGGCTTGCCCTGCGAAAAGGGCCGGAACAGCCAGTACATAATTAACTGTCAAACAACTAAATTCGCATTTCTTGCTCTTGCTCTTGCTCTTGCTCTTGCTCTTGCTTCTAAGCGCGCGATAGTCCAGGCGCCACCAATTGCGACTTCAGGAGGCCGAGCGGAGTTCTTGCGGAGGGAGGTGACGGGCATGGATGCCCGTCAAGCGCTGCGCCCCAGGATGGGGCGTTCAGCGCGGTCCTCCCGGGAGCAAGAACGGAGCGAGGGAACCCCGAAGCGAAGCGTAGGGGCCGGATGAATGGAGCGAGGATTTTTTGGTTCCTTTTTGATCCTTCAAAAAGGAACTCGCCGTAAGGGCGAAAAGGTGACTATGCGTCACCATCGCCAATGAATGCGCTTACAACTCTCAAAACCAACACCCTGAAAGCCCAAGCCCAAGCCCAAGCCCAAGCCCACTCAAATCAAGGCATCACCCCAACAGTCCCATTCCCCGCCTTAGGCTGCCGATAAAGATCCAGCAACACCTGGTCGAGAACCTGCGAAGCCCCCCAAGGCTTGGGATCATTGAGAATGGCCGCCACCGCCCAGGTGTGCCCGTTACTGTCCCGGCTGAACCCGGCAATCGCCCGCACGGTATTCAGGGTCCCGGTCTTGATGTGCCCTTCGCCCGTCATGGCCGTGCGCTTGAGCCGCTTGCGCATGGTGCCGTCCATCCCCACCAGCGGCATCGAGCTGATGAACTCGGCCGCATACGGGCTCTTCCAGGCCGCCTGCAGCAACGCCGCCATCTCACGGGTGCTGACCCGCTCGGCACGGGACAGGCCCGAGCCGTTCTCCATCACCAGGTGCGGCGAGGTGATGCCTTTCTTCGCCATCCACTGGCGCACCACACGCTGGGCGGCACGGGCGTCGTCGCCGTCGGCGTCGGTGCGGAACTGCGCGCCAAGGCTCAGGAACAGCTGCTGGGCCATGGTGTTGTTGCTGTACTTGTTGATGTCGCGGATGACTTCGACCAGGTCCGGCGAGAAGGCGCGGGCCAGCAGGCGGGCGCTCTTGGGCACGTTCTCGATGCGGTCGCGGCCCTGGATGCTGCCGCCCAGCTCGTTCCAGATCGCCCGCACGGCACCGGCCGCGTAGGTCGGGTGATCCAGCAGCGACAGGTAGGTCTGCGAGTTGCAGCCGTCGGCGAGCTGGCCACTGACCGTCACGCTGACACCGTCCGGCTGGACTACCGGGTTGTAGCGCACCTCGCCGGTGCACTGCTTGCCAGCCACGGCCTTGACCTGGTTGTCGATGCGGATGCTGGCGATCGGCGGCTCGACCGAGACGTTGACCTTGCCACCGTCGTTGCGGGCAACGAAGCGCAAGGCCTTGAGGTTGACCAGCAGCGAGTCCGGCTTGACCAGGAACGGCTTGTTCTCGTCGCCGCCGTCGTCATCGAATTGCGGCAGGTTGGGTTGTACGAAGTGACTGCGGTCCAGGACCAGGTCGCCGGTCACGGTGCGCACACCATTGGCGCGCAGGTCGCGCATCAGCAGCCAGAGCTTTTCCATGTTCAGCTTGGGGTCGCCGCCGCCCTTGAGGTACAGGTTGCCGTTCAGCACGCCGTTGCTCAGGGTGCCGTCGGTGTAGAACTCGGTTTTCCACTGGAAAGTGGGGCCCAGCAGTTCCAGCGCGGCGTAGGTGGTGACCAGCTTCATGGTCGAGGCCGGGTTGACCGACACGTCGGCGTTGAACACGGTCGCCGTGCCCGGGCCGTCCAGCGGCAGCATGACCAGCGACAGGGCCGAATCCTGCAGCTTGTTGGTCTTGAGCGCCTGCTGCACCTTAGGCGGCAGGCTGGTGTTGACGGTGGCGGCCTGCACGGACAGCGACAGGGGCAGGAACAGGCCGGCGAGCAGCAGTGGGCGGAGCGTCTTGATCATAAATGGACAAACCCTGCAGGCGAGGGAAAAAGACAACGGGGCTGTAGGAAGTGATGGCCCCAGGACAAAATGTAGTGCGCATTATGCCCCAAGCAGCACGAGCATGGGCTTCATTCGACGGAAAAGCGCCGTTAGGCAGCGGAAACTGGTAAAGTGCCGCGCGTAATTAATTGAGAGGATTGTTTCATGGCTACCAACCGTTCCCGTCGCCTGCGCAAGAAACTGTGCGTGGACGAATTCCAGGAGCTGGGTTTCGAACTGAACCTGGGCTTCAAGGAAGACCTGTCCGATGAAGCCATCGATGCCTTCCTCGACGCCTTCCTGGCTGAAGCCATGGATGCCAACGGCCTGGACTACGTCGGTGGCGACGACTTCGGCCTGGTCTGCAAGGCCACCCGTGGTTCGGTCAACGAAGAACAGCGCGCCGCTGTCGAAGCCTGGCTCAAGGGCCGCAGCGAACTGACCAATATCGAAGTCAGCCCGCTGCTGGACGCCTGGTACCCGGAAAAACCGGTCAACCCGGCTTCCTGATGAATGTCGGCGGTACGCCCTGTACCGCCCTCATCCGGCTTCGGCCAGGCGCTCCCGCTGCCTGGCCAGGGCTTTCTCCACGCGGCGCATATGCCGCGCCAGCGCCTGACGGCGCCGTTTAAGCTCAGCCTGGGGCAGGTCCGTCTCCTCCAGTGCCTCGCACGCCTCGATCAATGCCTGTGCATCCAGCATCCTTCCTGCGCTGAGGATCTTGTGTGCCTGTAATGCCAGCTCGGCGCTTTCATGCCGCGGGTCGATGGCCATCAGCACCTGCAGGTCCTGGCGCAGGCTCAGCAGCAGGGTGTCGAGGATACGGTCGCGGTCGGCGAGGTTGTCGCCGACGATCGCTGAAAGACCGTCGAGGTCGAAACGCGCTGCTGGCGTATGGCGCTTGTCACCCTGGCGGGCAAGCAGCGCAATCGCATTCAGTCGCTGCCCCAGCACTTGCAGGCCGATGGGTTTGAGCAGGCAGTCGTCCATGCCGGCGTCGAGGCACTGCTGGCGCACCTCGGGTTGGGCGTTGGCGGTGTAGCCGAGGATGGTGCAGGGTGGTCGCTCGTGCAGGCGTTCTTCCATGCGCACGGCCCTGGCCAGTTGGTAGCCATTCATCTGCGGCATGTTGCAATCAACGATCAGCACGTCGAAACAGCCCTCACGCCATTTGCGCAGCCCTTCGCGTCCATCCTCGGCGCTTTCCTGGCTCAGGCCCAGGTAGTTCAGTTGCTGGGCCATCAGCAACAGGTTGGCCGGGTGATCGTCGATCACCAGTATGCGCAGCTGCCGGTCGGGCTGGAGGATTTCAGTGGCCGGTCGTGGCAAGGCTGCCGCCGGCTCGATGCATTGCAGCGGCATCACCAGGCGCACGCGGGTGCCTACGCCCTGCAGGCTTTGCAGGGTGAGTTCACCGCCCATCATCGCGCACAGGTCGCGACTGATGACCAGGCCCAGCCCGGTGCCGGCCCGGGCACCATCGCTGTAGGGGTTGGCCTGCACGAAGGGCGAGAACAGGCGTTGCAGGTCCTGCTCGTGGATCCCTATGCCGCTGTCGCGCACCTCCAGGTCGAGGGTCGGCACCGCCGGCTCGCCGTCGTTGCGCAGGCGGACGCTGATGCGTACCTGACCTTGTTCGGTGAACTTGATCGCATTGCTCACCAGGTTCGACAGCACCTGCTTGAAACGCAGCGGATCGAGCATCGCATGGCAGCGGGCCTCGCGGGCGATCACCACATCCAGCACCAGGCCCTTGTGCCGTGCCAGGCCATCGAACACGCGGCCGACCGACTCGACCAGGACCGCGAGGTCGACAGGTTCGGGAGCCAGGGACATTTGCCCGGATTCGATCCGGGCGATATCCAGGATGTCGCCGATCAACCCCAGCAGGTCGCTGGCCGAATGATGGGCGACCTCCAGCGCAGGGCGGTCCAGCTTGCCCTGGTCGGCGCGCTTGAGGGCCAGTTCCAGCATGCCGATGAGGGCGTTCATCGGCGTGCGGATCTCATGGCTGATGGTGGCCAGGAAGGTGCTCTTGGCCCGATTGGCGTCATCGGCCTGTTGCTTGGCCAGGCGCAGGTCCTGGACCAGGTTGCGGCGTTCGCTGATATCGATCCAGCCACCGATGATGCCCTGCATCTCGCCCACCGAGTCGCGGTAGGGCAGGATCCAGTGATAGATCGTCAGCTCACGGTCACGCAGGCGCAGGGGGCGATCGAGGATTAAGGGCTTGCCCTGGGCCATCACCCGCTGGTAGTCATCCTGGACCTGGCGGGTATAGTCGCAGTCGCTGAAGGGGGCCTCGTCCAGGCTCTTGCCCAGGACTTCCTCGAGACTGGCGCCAACGGCCTGCAGGTAGCTGTCGTTGCAGCTTTGCAGGCGCCCGTCACGGTCGCGGACATACATCGGATGGGGCGTGCCATTGAGCAGCGCGCCCATGAATTCCAGCTGGTCGTTGAGCGCCCGTTCGGCCCGCTGGCGCTGCTTGATCTGGCGGCGCAGCCGGGCATTCCACACCAGTGCGAGGACCAGCAGCACCGCGATGACCCCCGCCACCTGAAGGATCAGCCGACGGTAGCTGCGCCAGTAGGCGTCGTCACGCAGGCCATGGTCGCGCCAACGGCTGTTGATCACCCCCAGTTCCTCCGGCGAAATGCTCAACAGCGCCTTGTCGAGGATCGCCGCCAGCTCGCTGGCACCCGCGGCAGTCGCCATGGCGAAGGCTGCCGGTTCCGTGCCCACGGTGCTGCGGATCACCAGGTTGTTGCTGGTGGCGAGCATGTGGTTGGCGTCGATCAGGGTGGCGATTGCCGCATCCACCGCGCCGCTGCCGAGCAGCACCATGGAGTAGTAGGTGCTTTCGGTGGCGACCTGGTGAATCCGTGGGTGACGTGCCGCGAGCAGGGCGGCCACGCTGCTGTCGCGGGGCACGGCGACGCGTTTGCCCTTGAGTTGCTTGAGGCTGCTGGGCTGGTCGTCGCCGGTGTGGCTGACCAGCACGTAGGCGCTTTCAAGGTACGGGCGGCTGACCTGCAGCGGGCTGCCGCGACGGGCGTCGGTGGAGAGGCTGGCGATGATATCGGCGCGGCCGGACTCGAGCTGGTCGATCATGTCGCCATCGCCGCTGGCGCGGCGGATCTCGAAGCGCAGGCCGGTGCGCAGGCGGATGAGTTCGAGCAGGTCGGCGACGATGCCGCGCAGGCGGTCATTGTTGTCGAAGAAGGTCAGGGGCGCGGCGGTGTCGTTGACCACCACGCGCATGATCGGATGTTCGCTCAGCCACTGTTCCTCGCGCGCCGACAACTGCAGCTTGCGATCGGTCAGCAGGCTACTGCTGCTGGCACTCCAGCGCTTGAAGATATCGTTGCGGGTGGTGTTGGGCTGGGCGTCGAGGGCGGCGTCCACCAGGGACTGGAGGGTGAGCGCGTCCTCGCGCATGGCGAAGCTGAAGCCCACGGCTTCGTGCTTGCCGAAGTTTGCCATGCGCAGGTGCGGCAGGTGCCCCTGGCTGATCAGGTAGTGGGTGGAAATGGTATCGCCGATGAACACGTCGGCCTGCTCGAAGGCCACGGCATTCAGCGCCTGGGTGGATGATTCGAAGGTCAGCAGCTCGGCCTTGGGGTAGTTGGCGTGAATCTCCCCGGGCGGCAGGTAGTGATACAGCATGCTCAGGCGCATGCCCGTCAGGCCCGTGTCCAACGCCCGGGTTTCATCCTCGCGGGTCACCAGCACCGGTTGGTCGATGGCGTAGGGCCGCGACAGCGCCAGGCCCTGGGTCACCGCTTCGTAGCCGTTGGCGCTGCCCAGCAGGTCGATATGCCCACTCTTGAGCGCCGCGACCGCCGCCGGCCGGCTGGGAAAGCGCTGCACCCGCACCGGCAGGCCCAGGGCGCTGCCGATCAGGCCGGCGTAGTCGGCCGTCAGCCCCTGGTATTCGCGCCCGCCCGTGGCGATGTCGAACGGCGGGTAGTCAGGGGCCGAGGTGCCCAGCACCAGTTCCCGGCGTTGCGCGAGCCAGTCGCGCTGGGCCGGTGTCAGGCCGGGCTGGACCGATGCCGGCGCCGAACGGCTGAGCAGGGTATAGGTTCGCCCGGTGTCGACGGTCACGCCGGCACCTTGCAGCGGCATGCCCAGGCACAGCAGCGATGTAACGATGCACCTCCACATCATGACCTCAAACCAGCGCGTTGCGTTTGGCGACGTCGATCAATTCCACCAAAGTGCTGGCGCGCAACTTGTGCATGAGACGTTTCTTGTAAGTGCTGACGGTCTTGTTGCTGAGAAACATGCCCTTGGCGATCTCCTTGTTGCTGCGCCCCTGGGCAAAAAGTTGCAGGACCATGAGTTCCCGATCATTGACCTGGCGGAACAGCTCCAGCTCCTGGTTGCTGCCCGTCGGCGGTGGATTGAGTGCCTGGCTGGGGAAATAGTTGTAACCGGACAGTACGGCCTTGATCGCGCTGAGCAGTTCGCTGAGGTCTTCCTGCTTGCACACGTACCCGGCCGCGCCGGAGTGCATGCAGCGCACGGCGAACAGGGCCGGCGATTGGGCTGTGAGCACCAGGACCTTCAGCGGGATGGCCATGGCCTGCAGGCGCGAGAGCATCTCCAGGCCATCGAGCTTGGGAATGCTGATGTCGAGGATGACCAGGTCCGGCGGAGTCTCGCGGATCAACTGCATGGCGTCCACGCCGTTGTCCGATTCCCCGACCACCTTGTATCCCTGGTTTTCCAGCAACATCCGTATCGCCAAACGTATGACGGGATGGTCATCAACTATAAAGACTGAGTGCATATTCAACATTCCATGCGGCGCGTGAAGGCAGCCGGCACATTAGCTCAGTTGAATGTCAACGGGCAGGGAAGTAGCTGCCAAAACCGGGATATAGGAATTTACTTACAGTGTTGGCGAAACATTGCTACGAGTGATGTAGATATTGAGAGGGATTTATCAGGGTTTGATCGTTTTTGTGGGTTTGCGTGGTGAGTGTGTTTATTGGATATCAATATTGCGTGGGAAATTTCATGCATATTAAACGCGAGTGGCAAACAGACGCCTGCCACCCCGTCATTCCCTTATTTCGGACTGGAGCGCCCGGTCATTTCCAGGGCCATTTCGCTGGCGTAGCTGTCGGTCATGCCGGCGATGAAGTCGATCATGCGCAGGAAGGCGTCGTGCAGCGAACCATGCGGGTCGGGGGCGTTGTTGCCGATCAGGTCCAGCACCCGCCGGCTCTTGAACGACGGGGTACGCCCGCCATGCTGTTCCAGGGCCGCACCGCAGAAGGTATTGAGCAGGATCTCCAGGGTCGTGTAGGCGCCGATCTCGTGCAGGGTCTTGCGCTTGTCCTGGAAGATCTTCTTGCGCGCCATGTCCTTGGCCTGCAGCACGCAGCGTTGCGCCGGGCCGTGCATGTGCTCGACCAGGTCGCCCGCCAGGCTGCCTGCGAGCAGGGTCTGCTGCTGCTCGACGAAGGCCTGGGCGGCGGCGTTGGTCAGGTGCTCGATGGCCTTGCCACGCAGGATCGCCAGCTTGCGTCGACGTGATTCGCCGGGCCCCAGCAGGCGATAGGTTTCCGGCAGGTCGTCGCCCACCAGGTCCAGCAGCAGCGCCTCGACCTCGGCGTATTGCAGCAGGTCCATCTCCAGCCCGTCCTCGAGGTCGATCAGGGCGTAGCAGATGTCGTCCGCGGCCTCCATCAGGTACACCAGCGGGTGGCGCGCCCAGCGCTGGTGCTCCAGCTGCGGCAGGCCGAGCTTGCCGGCGATCTGTTCGAGCAGCCCCAGTTCGCTCTGATAGCAGCCGAACTTGTGCTTCTTGTAACCCAGGGCATCGGCATGGCGTGCCGCCCACGGGTACTTGAGGTAGGCGCCGAGGGTGGCGTAGGTCAGGCGCATGCCGCCGTCGAACTGGTGGTACTCCAGTTGGGTGAGCACGCGAAAGCCCTGGGCATTGCCTTCGAAGTTGAGGAAGTCGGCGCGCTGGTCGTCACTCATGTCGTCCAGCCAGCCGCGCCCGGCGGCCTGTTGGAACCAGTGGCGGATGGCATCTTCGCCGGAATGGCCGAACGGCGGGTTGCCGATGTCGTGGGCCAGGCAGGCCGACTGCACGATCATCCCCAGGTCGCTCGGTTCGCACCAGGCCGGCAGTTGCTCGCGCAGGGTCTCGCCGACGCGCATGCCCAGCGAGCGGCCGACGCAGCTGACCTCCAGGGAGTGGGTGAGGCGGGTGTGGATATGGTCGTTGCTCGATACCGGGTGCACCTGGGTCTTGCGCCCCAGGCGGCGGAAGGCGCCGGAGAAAATGATGCGGTCGTGGTCCTTGTGGAACGGGCTGCGGCCGAGTTCCTCGGGGCTGTAGAGGGCCTTGCCCAGTCGTTCGCGGGTCAGCAGGGTGTGCCAGTCCAAGGCGTGATCTCCCATCGTAGAGTCGGGATAGCTTCCTGCGTCCGGCGCGCCCGCGCAAGCGTCGGACGCGCCTTGGCCTCAGGGGCGGCGGCTGTTGCCGAGAAACAGGCGGATCAGCGGTACCAGGCTGGTGCCCAGGCGTACCAGGCGCGTCAGGTTGCCGCTGCGCACGCCCTTGCCGGTGAGAAAACCCAGGGCGACGACGGCGCCGATGCCCCACAGCGAGCCGTGCTTGACCCCCAGGCCCTCGCCGAACGAGCTGCCCATGCCGCGCAGGCGGCGGACTGGTTCGAGCAACTGGCCGGACTCGTGGCGGATTTCCTGGCGGTGCATTTCCATGCGCAGGCGCAGCAGCGCCTTGCGCAGCTCACGTGGGTTACGGGTGTTGGGCAGTTCGGGCAGGCTCATGGCAGCAGGCGCTCCCGATCCTTGGCCAACTCCTCGAGGGTGGCGTTGAACGGTGAGGACTCATCGAACACCGCGGCTTTCAGGCGCAGGCCGCAGTACAGCGCGGCGAGCCCGTAGAACACGCACAGGCCGATGATCCCGGCCAGCCGGTAGCTGTCCCACAGCAGCACCAGCAGCAGGCCCGACAGCGCGGTCAGCAGCAGCAGGGCGAACACCAGGGCGAGGCCCGCGAACAACAGCAGGCTGAGGGTGCGGGCCTTCTGCTCCTGCAACTCGATGCCGAACAACTCGATATGGCTGTGCAGCAGCCCCAATATGGCCGCGCCCAGGCGCCGACCGGAGGCGCCCGTGCCGATGGCGTCGTTGTCCATGCCGGCTCCTCAGCGCTTGGCCAGCAGGCCGATCAGCAGGCCGACGCCGGCGGCGATGCCGATGGCCTGCCACGGGTTCTCCTGCACGTACTCCTCGGCGCTGCCAAGGGCCGCCTGGCCACGGGCGCGCACCGAGTCCTGGGTCAACTGCAGGGTTTCGCGGGCCTGTACCAGGCGTTCGTGGATCTGCTCGCGCAGTTCGTCGGCCTGGTCGCCGGCCAGGTTGGCGGTGTCGGCGAGCAGCTTCTCGGTGTCGCGGACCAGGGCCTGGAAGTCAGCCATCAATATTTCCTGTGCAGTCTTTGCCGATTTGCTGGCCATGGATGGGCCTCTCCCTGTGGATGTGTACTGGTTATTTCGAGTGATCGGTGGCGCGGAAGGTTCAGCGGGATGTGTTGGTACAGCGCTTGCTAAAAAGCGGTGCGTGTCCGCCAAGGCTTGCGCCGAAACCATGCGCCAGCGCTGCGGATACCGCTAAACCTTAACCCAATCCACGACAAACCCAAGAAAAAACCACGCAGGCGCCGCCCGGCTCACCGAAACGGGGCAGGGGCCTGGCACCGATCCGGTGCATGGATGCCGGTTCTTGAACTGTCCTGGTGCCTTTTTGCAGGTCTGCCACTTCATGGAAAACATGCACAGCGCGATGGACTCCCTGGTCCATGGCTCCAACACCTTGTTCATCCTCATGGGCGCGATCCTGGTCCTGGCCATGCACGCGGGGTTCGCCTTTCTCGAGGTCGGCACGGTGCGGCACAAGAACCAGGTCAACGCCCTGTCGAAGATCCTCAGCGACTTCGCCATCTCGGCCCTGGTGTATTTCTTCATCGGCTATTGGGTCGCCTATGGCGTGAGCTTCCTGCAGCCGGCGGCGACGCTGGCCAGCGATCACGGCTATGCGCTGGTCAAGTGCTTCTTCCTGCTGACCTTCGCCGCGGCCATTCCGGCGATCATCTCCGGCGGTATCGCCGAGCGCGCGCGCTTTGCGCCGCAACTGTGCGCGACGGCTTTGATCGTGGCGTTCATCTACCCGTTCTTCGAGGGCGTGGTGTGGAATGGCAACTTCGGCCTGCAGGCCTGGTTGCAGGCGCGTTTCGGCGCGCCGTTCCATGATTTTGCCGGGTCCGTGGTGGTGCACGCCATGGGCGGCTGGCTGGCGCTGGCGGCGGTATTGTTGCTCGGCGCGCGCCGTGGCCGCTACCGCGACGGACGCCTGGTGGCGTTCGCGCCGTCGAGCATTCCGTTCCTGGCGCTGGGCTCGTGGATCCTGATCATCGGCTGGTTCGGCTTCAACGTCATGAGCGCGCAGACCCTGCAGGGGGTTAGCGGGCTGGTGGCGATCAACTCGTTGATGGCCATGGTCGGCGGCACGCTGTCGGCCCTGCTGGCCGGGCGCAACGACCCGGGCTTCCTGCACAACGGCCCGCTGGCCGGCCTGGTGGCGGTATGCGCGGGCTCCGACCTGATGCACCCGGTGGGCGCGCTGGTCACCGGGCTGGTGGCCGGTGGCCTGTTCGTCTGGTGCTTCACCGCCGCGCAGAACCGCTGGAAGATCGACGATGTGCTGGGCGTGTGGCCATTGCACGGCGTGTGTGGCGTATGGGGCGGCATCGCTTGCGGCGTGTTCGGCCAGGCGGCCCTGGGCGGCTTGGGCGGCGTCAGCCTGGTCAGCCAGTTGCTGGGGAGCCTGGCGGGCGTGCTGGTGGCGCTGGCCGGCGGTTTTGCCGTGTATGGCCTGATCAAGGCGCTGCATGGCCTGCGCCTGAGCCACGAGGAGGAGTTCCAGGGGGCGGACCTGGCCGTGCACCGGATCGGCGCCACCAGCCAGGATTGAGCCAGGTCAGGTGCGCGTTGGCGGGGACGGACCTAGAATGAGCATCCATTCATGCGAATTACGGATGTCTGCATGCTCCCTGAAACCCAGTTGTTCGGCACCGTGGGGTGCCACCTGTGCGAAGTGGCCGAGGCTGTGCTGATGCCGTTCGTCGAGCACGGCCTGCTGGTCGAGCTGGTCGATATCGCCGACAGCGAGGCGCTGTTCGAACGCTATGGGCTGAGCATCCCGGTGCTGCGCCGTTGCGATACCGGCGCCGAGCTGGGCTGGCCGTTCGATGCCGAGCAGGTGGTGGCCTTCCTCGGCTGAACCGTGCATTGACGAGCGGGTGGCTCGCTCCGTATGCTGTATATAAATACAGTATCCGAGGTGAAGCCATGCTCAATGTCGAGCAACTCAAGTACAGCATCAATCACATGGCTCCCGAGCGTGTGTGCGAGGCCGTGCTGGAATTGCGCCTCGACGGCATCGTCACCGACGAACGCACGCCGTTCGGCAAGGTGCATTTCAACACCTGCTTCGCCGAGATCGAGGCGCTGTTCCAGCGCGCCGGCTTCCACCGTCCGCTGGACGTGGTGGGCTACCAGGGCCTGAGCTACGCCCTCTACGATCCGGGGCGCTGGGACGCGGTGCAGGTGCTGCGCTGGCTCAAGGCGCGTTGCGAGCCGGCCAGCGAGGCTGGTTGAGGGGCGTGGGGTAGGGGATAATGCCGCCCCCTGCAAAACCGAGCCTGATGATGACCACGCCTTTCGACCCCGCCCGCCAGCAAGCCAGCACCGTATGCCTGCCCCCAGGGCCCTGGACGACCGTGCTCGACTGCCTGTGCGATCATTTCAAGGGCATCGACCGTGAGCAGTGGCTCGACCGCTTCGCCCGGGGCCGGGTGCTGAATGCCGATGGCCAGCCTATTGCGGCGGATACGCTTTATCGGCGGGGCATGCGTTTGCACTATTTCCGTGAAGTGCCCAACGAGAAGGTGATCCCGGTGCAGGAAGAAATCCTGCATGTCGACGAGCACCTGGTGGTGGCGGACAAACCGCACTTCCTGCCTGTCACGCCCACCGGCGAGTACGTCGAACAGACGCTGCTGCGCCGGCTGATCCGGCGCCTGGACAACCCGCACCTGGTGCCATTGCACCGCATCGACCGGCACACTGCCGGGCTGGTGCTGTTTTCCGCCAACCCGCAGAGCCGTGGCGCCTATCAGCGCCTGTTCCCTGAGCGGCGCATCGACAAGCACTACCAGGCCATCGCCTCAGCCATGCCGCAGCATCACTACCCGCTGGTGCACCGCAGCCGTTTGGTGCATGGCGAACCGTTCTTCCGCATGCATGAGGTGGAAGGGGTCGACAACAGTGAAACCCATGCCTGTGTGCTGGAGAAGAATGGCGAGCTGTGGCGCTATGGCCTGTCACCGGTCACCGGCAAGACTCACCAGTTGCGGGTGCATATGGCGGCGTTGGGCGCGGGGATCTGCAACGATCCTTTTTATCCGCATCTGGTCAACGAACAGGATGATTACGCACGGCCACTCAAGCTGCTGGCCCATAGCCTGCGCTTCGAGGATCCGCTGACGGGTGAGGCGCGTTACTTCGAGAGCCGGCTGACGCTCGACTGGTAAAAGCATCGCCGGCAAGCCGGCTCCCACAGGTACGGCGCAGGTCTCGAAATCGATGCGGCCGGTGTGGGAGCCGGCTTGCCGGCGATGCGCCGCGTAAGCGGCGCCCTATGGACTCAGCGGTTGAAGCGTTCCACCAGCGAGTACTGGGTACCCGCCGTGCTGGTCAGCTCTTCGCTGAGCAGCGCCGAGCGCTGGGCCTGGCCGGAGGTCTGGTCGGCCAAGTCGGCGATGGTGCTGATGTTGCGGCTGATCTCCTCGGCCACCGCGCTCTGCTCTTCGGTGGCGGCGGCGATCTGGGTGGCCATGTCGGTGATGTTGGCCACGGCCTCGCTGATGCCCACCAGCGCCTGGTCGGCCTGCATGACCCGCTCGACGCCTTCCTGGGCTTGGCGGTGGCCAGTCTCCATGGTCTGCACCGCATTGTTGGCGGTCTGTTGCAGCTTGGCGATCAGGGTGTGGATCTGCCCGGTGGATTCGGCGGTGCGCTGGGCCAGCTGGCGTACCTCGTCGGCGACCACGGCAAAGCCACGGCCCATCTCCCCGGCGCGCGCCGCTTCGATGGCGGCGTTGAGCGCCAGCAGGTTGGTCTGGTCGGCGATGCCCTTGATCACATCGACCACGCCGCCGATCTCGTCGCTGTCCTTGGCCAACTGGGTGACGGTCAGCCCGGTCTCGCCCACGGCGGCGGACAGCCGCTCGATGGCGTCACGGGTTTCGCCGGCGATGTTGCGGCCCTGGCTGGTCAGGCGGTTGGCTTCCTGGGTGGCGTCGGCGGTACGCTGGACATGGTTGGCCACCTCCTGGGTGGTGGCGGCCATCTGGTTGACGGCGGCGGCGACCTGCTCGGTCTCCACCCGCTGGCGCTCCAGGCCCGACGAGCTCTGGTGGGCGAGGGCGTCGGACTGGCGGGCCTGGTCGCTGAGCTGCTCGGCGCTGTCCTGCAGGCGGGTCAGGCAGGTCTTCATCCGTGCGTCCTGGCTGAGCATGGCCATTTCCAGGCGTGCCTGGACACCGCGGCTGTCGGTGTACATCTGCGCGATCAGCGGGTCGGAGGTGGTCTGTTCGGCCAGGCGCAGCAGGCGCTTGAGGCCGCGCTGCTGCCAGCTCAGGCCGAGCAGGCCGAGCGGCACCGACAGGCCGGCGGCCAGGGCGAAGCCCCAGGAGTGGCCGAGCCAGTTGCCGATCAGGAAGCCGACCTGGCTGACCAGGATGAACGGCAGCCAGTCCTGCAGCACCGGCAGCCACTTGTCACGTTTCGGGATGGCCGAGCGGCCCTGGTTGATGCGCTGGTACAGCGCTTCGGCGCGGCGGATCTGCTCGGCGGTGGGCTTGACCCGCACCGACTCGTAGCCAACCACCTGGTTGCTGTCGAAGATCGGCGTGACGTAGGCATTGACCCAGTAGTGGTCGCCCGACTTGCAGCGGTTCTTGACGATGCCCATCCACGGCAGGCCTTGCTTGAGGGTCTGCCACATGTGGGCGAACACGGCCGGCGGCACATCGGGGTGGCGCACCAGGTTGTGCGGCGCGCCCATCAGCTCCTCGCGGGAAAAACCGCTGATCTCGATGAAGGCATCGTTGCAGTAGGTGATCACGCCCTTGGCGTTGGTGGTGGAGATCAACCGCTGCTGGGCAGGGAAAGTCCGTTCTCTCTGGGTAATCGGCTGGTTGTTACGCATTGGCTGTTCAATCCGCAAGGCTTTCGACGGGTATCGGCAAGCCTCTGGTTTTATTGAATGAATATTTAACTGGCTTGATCTGGGGCAAGGTGCCATCAGTGCGGCTGAGCTAATGCAGCCCACCTGATCGCAGCCGTTGCCGCCAATATTGCAGTTTTCTTTATAAATGATGACGATCAGGTCTGATCATGACCGATTGTTCAATTAGGGGCCAGCATCGGGTAGCTGAAAGCGGCGAAGTGCGCCAGGTTGACGCAGGTGTGGCACAGCACCGCCGCCGCCAGCCCGCCATGGCGATAGGCCAGACCATACCCCACCCCGGCCAGGGTGGCCAGGTAGAACCATTGCCAGCCACCGGCCAGGTGCGCGAGGCCGAACAACAGCGCGGCCACCAGCAACGCCAGCCCTTCATGCCTGAACAGACGTTGCAGGCCGCCCTGGATATAGCCGCGGAACAGCAGTTCCTCGGTCAGGCTCACCAGCAGCAGGTTGTTCAGCAGCCACAGCCAGGCCTGGTCCGGCCATTTCGGTGCCCAGGCCAGCATGCCCAGGGCCCAGGCGCCACCCAGGCAGGCGAGCAGGGTCAGGGGCAGGGTCAGTGCCAGGCCCGGCAGCAGGCCGCGTGGGCGCAGTATCACCAGCCACGGGCAGGCCAGCAGCAACCACAGGCCGATCAGGGGCTTGTCCAGGTTGAGGTACAGGGAGAAGGGCGCGGCGCCGTCACTGAGCACGGCCTTGTCGATCACCTTGGCGCTGTGGAAGCCGGGTAGCCAGTGCAGGGCCAGGGCGATGGCCAGGACGATGAACAACAGGTGGCCGAGGCTCTGTTGCCAGCGCACCGGACGGCGGGCGAGCAGGGCACTGCACAGCAGCGCGAGCAAGGCGGGCAGGGCAGCGAGACCGAGGCTGCCGTAGGTCAGGGCGATCGCATAGCCGAGGGCGAGCAGGATCAGGGCGATCCAGTGGGGAAGAGGCATGACATTTCCTTAGTGCCGGTGAATCCGAGGAGGGTAGGACTCCTCGTTTGGCCGTCAGGACACCTGAAATCAGCCACGCGGGGCAAGCCCTCACATTGCGTGGGAGCGGGCTTGCCCCGCGATGGGGCCTTACCCTGCGATCAATTGCCGCAGCACATAATGCAGGATCCCTCCCGACTTGAAGTACTCCACCTCATTGAGGGTATCGATCCGGCACAGCACCTCGATCTGCTCCTGGCGCCCGTCCTCGCGGGTGATACGCACCGGCAGGCTCATGCCCGGGCGGATCTGCGCGCCGCCAAGGCCCAGCACATCGATGCGTTCCCTGCCGGTCAGCCCCAGGCGCTTGCGGTCGTCGCCGGCCTTGAACTGCAACGGCAGCACGCCCATGCCCACCAGGTTGGAGCGGTGGATGCGCTCGAAGCTCTCCGCCAGCACCGCCTTGACCCCCAGCAGGTTGGTGCCCTTGGCCGCCCAGTCGCGGCTGGAGCCGGTGCCGTATTCCTGCCCGGCAATCACCACCAGCGGCGTGCCATCCTGCTGGTAGCGCATGGCGGCATCGTAGATCGACAGTTTCTCGCCCGTGGGGACATACAGCGTGTTGCCGCCTTCCTCGCCACCAAGCATCTCGTTGCGGATGCGGATATTGGCGAAGGTGCCGCGCATCATCACCTCATGGTTGCCGCGCCGTGAGCCGTAGGAGTTGAAGTCCCTCGGTTCCACGCCCTTGCCGCGCAGGTAGCGGCCGGCCGGGCTGTCGGCCTTGATGTTGCCGGCCGGGGAAATATGGTCGGTGGTCACCGAGTCGCCGAGCAGGGCGAGGATGCGCGCGCCGTGGATATCGCCGATTTCCGGCAATGGACCACCGATGTCGTCGAAGAACGGCGGGTGCTGGATATAGGTGGAGTCGTCCTGCCAGACATAGGTGGCCGCCTGGGGCACCTCGATGGCCTGCCACTGGGCGTCGCCGGCAAACACTTCGGCGTACTCCTTGTGGAACATGCGCGTGTCGACATTGCGCACGGCCTCGGCGATCTCCTGCTGGCTTGGCCAGATATCGCGCAGGTACACGGGCTTGCCGTCCTTGCCGGTGCCCAGGGCGTCCTGGGTCAGGTCCAGGCGCACGCTGCCGGCCAGGGCATAGGCCACCACCAGCGGCGGCGAGGCCAGCCAGTTGGTCTTGACCAGCGGGTGCACCCGGCCTTCGAAGTTGCGGTTGCCCGACAGTACCGAAGCCACGGTGAGGTCGGCGCTGCCGATGGCCTTCTCGATCGCCTCGTCCAGGGGGCCGGAGTTGCCGATGCAGGTGGTGCAGCCATAGCCGACCAGGTCGAAACCGAGCTTATCCAGGTAGGGGGTGAGGCCGGCAGCCTTGAAGTAGTCCGTCACCACCTTGGAGCCTGGGGCCAGCGAGCTCTTGACCCAGGGCTTGCGGGTCAGGCCCTTCTCCACGGCTTTTTTCGCCACCAGCCCGGCGGCCATCATCACGCTGGGGTTGGAGGTGTTGGTGCAGGAGGTGATGGCGGCGATCACCACGGCGCCGTCGCGCAAGGTGTGGGTCTGGC
The DNA here is from genome assembly GCF_014268935.2 of Pseudomonas peradeniyensis. Lineage (GTDB taxonomy): Bacteria > Pseudomonadota > Gammaproteobacteria > Pseudomonadales > Pseudomonadaceae > Aquipseudomonas > Aquipseudomonas peradeniyensis. The sequence continues at coordinate 540,402 of NZ_JABWRJ020000001.1, forward strand.
CGGCATGGCTGTAGTCGATTTCGCCGGCCTGGTCGGCATTGCCCACCGCCACACCGCCGCCGCCTTCGCTTTCCAGGCGGCCGACTTCCTTGGCCAGGGGCTTGGGCTGCAGTTCGATGAAGTGGTCGAAGGCCTGGGCGACCTGGCCCAGGGCGACCCGGTCCTGCGGGCGCTTGGGCCCGGCGAGGCTGGCCTCCACCTCGTTCATGTCCAGCGCCAGGGTATCGCTGAACAGCGGCTCCTGGCCCGGCAGGCGCCACAGGCCCTGGGCCTTGCTGTAGGCCTCGACCAGTTGCACGGCCTCCTCGGGGCGGCCGGACAGGCGCAGGTAGTCCAGGGTCACCTGGTCCACCGGGAAGAAACCGCAGGTGGCGCCGTACTCGGGGGCCATGTTGGCGATGGTGGCGCGGTCGGCCAGCGGCAGGTCGGCCAGGCCGTCGCCGTAGAACTCGACGAACTTGCCCACCACGCCCTTCTTGCGCAGCATCTGCGTCACCGTCAGCACCAGGTCGGTGGCGGTGATGCCCTCGCGCAGCTTGCCGGTGAGCTTGAAGCCGATCACCTCGGGGATCAGCATCGACACCGGCTGGCCGAGCATCGCCGCCTCGGCCTCGATGCCGCCGACGCCCCAGCCGAGCACGCCCAGGCCGTTGATCATGGTGGTGTGCGAGTCGGTGCCGACCAGGGTGTCGGGGAAGGCATAGGTGCGGCCGTCCGCTTCACGGGTCCACACGGTGCGCCCCAGGTACTCGAGGTTGACCTGGTGGCAGATGCCGGTGCCCGGCGGTACCACGCGGAAGTTGTCGAAGGCGCTCTGGCCCCAGCGCAGGAAAGCGTAGCGCTCGCCGTTGCGTTGCATCTCGATGTCGACGTTCTGGGCGAAGGCACTGGGGCTGGCGTAGCGGTCGACCATCACCGAGTGGTCGATCACCAGGTCCACCGGCGACAACGGGTTGATCCGCTGCGGGTCGCCGCCGGCCTTGGCCATCGCCGCGCGCATGGCGGCCAGGTCGACCACCGCCGGCACGCCGGTGAAGTCCTGCATCAGCACGCGCGCCGGGCGGTACTGGATCTCGCGGTCGGAACGACGTTCCTGCAGCCACTGGGCCAGGGCGCGCAGGTCGTCGCCGGTGACGGTCTTGCCGTCTTCCCAGCGCAACAGGTTTTCCAGCAGCACTTTCAGCGACATGGGCAGGCGCTGCAGGTCGCCGAGCTGGCGCGCGGCGTCGGGCAGGCTGAAATAGTGGTAGGCGCGGTCGGCCACCTGGAGGGTCTTGAGGGTTTTCAGGCTATCGAGCGAGGGCATTTACAACTCCTTGTGCTCCGGTGCCCGGCGATTGCGGGTCGCTCGCCGGTGTCACCGCTCTGGACCGGTCCGCACGGCACGGACCTGGCTGAACAGTCAGGTTAGACCGGTTTGCCTGGCCTGACCCTTTTCTGGACCGATGGGGCGTGTCGTCGGTTCCGATCTTCCTTTATCATTCGCCGCCCTGGCGCCGTCTGCGCCAGTGATGTGGAGTGAGAAATGAATACCCTGTTCATGCATTGCCGGCCCGGCTTCGAGGGCGAGGTCTGCGCCGAAATCAGCGAACATGCCGCCCACCTGGGCGTGGCCGGCTATGCCAAGGGCAAGCCGCAGAGCGCTTGCGCCGAGTTCGTCTGCAGCGAGGCGGACGGCGCCGAACGCATGATGCAGACGCTGCGTTTTTCGCAGCTGATCTTCCCGCGCCAGTGGGCCCGCGGCGCCTATGTCGAGCTGCCGGAGACCGACCGCATCAGCGTGCTGCTCGAGCACCTGGCCGGGCTGCCGGTGTGCGGCAGCCTGTGGCTGGAAGTGCTCGACAGCAACGATGGCAAGGAGCTGTCGACCTTCTGCCGCAAGTTCGAGGTGCCGCTGCGCAAGGCCCTGGAAAAGGCCGGGCGGCTGGTGGACGACGCCCGGCGGCCGCGCCTGCTGCTGACCTTCATCAGTGGCCGGCGGGTGTTCCTGGGGCTGGCCGAGGCCGACAACTCGGCGCTCTGGCCGATGGGCATCCCGCGCCTGAAGTTCCCCCGCGAGGCCCCCAGCCGCTCGACCCTCAAGCTCGAGGAGGCCTGGCACCAGTTCATCCCCCGCGAGCAGTGGGACCAGCGCCTGAACGACGACATGACCGGTGTCGACCTGGGCGCCGCGCCCGGCGGCTGGACCTACCAGCTGGTCAAGCGCGGCATGCTGGTGACCGCCATCGACAACGGGCCGATGGCCGAAAGCCTGATGGACACCGGCCTGGTCACCCACCTGATGGCCGACGGCTTCACCTGGAAGCCCCGCCAGACCGTGGACTGGATGGTCTGCGACATCGTCGAGAAGCCGGCGCGCACCGCCTCGCTGATCGAGACCTGGCTGGGGGAAGGGCTGTGCCGCGAGGCGGTGGTCAACCTGAAGCTGCCGATGAAGCAGCGCCATGCCGAGGTGCGCAAGCTGCTCGAGCGCATCGAGGCCGGGTTCAAGGCGCGCAAGGTGAAGGTGTCGATCGCCTGCAAGCAGCTGTATCACGACCGCGAGGAAGTGACCTGCCACCTGCGCCGGCTGGACCTGAAACCGCGCTGAGGCCAGCGCGGGGCTGTGACAGCCCCGCTTCATGCGCCACAATGACGATCATTTTGCGGAGCCCTACATGACCGATTTCACCCACGACGCGATCCTCGACGCCACCGGCCTGAACTGCCCGGAGCCGGTGATGATGCTGCACAAGCACGTGCGCGAGCTGGCCGGCGGCGGCGTGCTCAAGGTGATCGCCACCGACCCGTCGACCCGTCGCGACATTCCCAAGTTCTGCATCTTCCTCGGCCACGAGCTGCTCGGCCAGCAGGAAGAGGCCGGCACCTACCTGTACTGGATCCGCAAGAAGGCCGACTGAGCCGCCTGCGATCGCGCTACACTGCGCTCCCCTGACAGGAGAGCGCCATGCTGATAGTTGCCGACGAGAATATCCCGCTGCTCGATGCCTTCTTCGCCGGTTTCGGCGAGATCCGCCGTTACCCCGGCCGGGCCATCGACGCCGCCTGCGTCAAGGACGCCGACGTCCTGCTGGTGCGCTCGGTGACCCGCGTCGACCGGCAACTGCTCGAAGGCAGCCGGGTGCGCTTTGTCGGCACCTGCACCATTGGCACCGACCACCTTGACCTCGAATATTTCGCCCAGGCCGGTATCCACTGGAGCAGTGCGCCGGGCTGCAACGCCCGTGGCGTGGTGGACTACGTGCTGGGCAGCCTGCTGACCCTGGCCGAACTCGAAGGCGTTGACCTGGGCAAGCGGGTCTATGGCGTGGTCGGCGCCGGCGAGGTCGGTGGGCGCCTGGTGCGGGTGCTGCATGGCCTGGGCTGGAAGGTGCTGGTATGCGACCCGGTGCGCCAGGCCAGCGAGGGCGGCGACTTCGTTGACCTGGAGACGATCCTTGCTCAGTGCGATGTGATCAGCCTGCACACGCCGCTACAACGCGGCGGCGATCACCCGACCTGGCACCTGCTCGACCAGCCGCGCCTGGCGCGCCTGCGTGCCGGCGCCTGGCTGATCAATGCCAGCCGCGGCCCGGTGGTGGACAACGCAGCCCTGCGCGAATTGCTGCTGGATCGCGAGGATCTGCATGCGGTGCTGGATGTGTGGGAGGGCGAACCGCAGGTGGACCTGCAACTGGCCGACCTGTGCACCCTGGCCACACCACATATCGCCGGCTACAGCCTGGACGGCAAGCAGCGGGGCACGGCGCAGATCTACCAGGCCTTCTGCCGCTGGCGCGGCGAGCCCGAGCAGGTGCGCCTGGCCGAGCTGCTGCCGGCGCCGGGCCTTGCACAGATCGAGTTTGACTCGAGCGCGGATCCGGCATGGGCATTGGCCACCCTGTGCCGGGCGGTCTACGACCCACGTCGTGACGATGCGGATTTCCGTCGCAGCCTCAGCGAAGATCCGGCCGAACAGCGTGCGGCGTTCGACCTGCTGCGCAAGCACTACCCGGTAAGGCGTGAGATCGAGGGATTGCCGGTACGTGTACGCGGGGAAGTACCGCAATTGGCGCAGCTGGTCAGTGCATTGGGCGCGGTGCTGGCCTGAGGACGCAGAAAGGCAGGGCAATAAAAACCCGGCGCAAGCGCCGGGTTGCACGCAATTCGGGGCTCAGGCCTTGCCGACTTTCTTGACCCGGCTCTCTTCCAGGTCCTTGCAGGCCTTCTGGATCATCTGCTCGGTGATCGGGACCTCGCGGCCCTGGGCATCGATGATCGAGCCGCAAACCTGAGGTTGCGGACGGTTCTGGGTCTTGGGCGTGTCGGTGCTGTGCTGCAAGCTCATGTCCTGTCTCCTCTTTCAGGTTCAAGCTCAAGGTAGCGCTTCGCCGTGACTGGTCTGTGACAGTTTCTTCGGCGTCATGCCGGATCAGTCCAACAGAAACGGCGGTAAACCTCCAGTCGCAGGTTAGAACGAATGGGCATAGTCACTGCCGCCTCGTTCGATCATGGGACGGCGTCGCATTCCCAGGCGTTGCACGGGGCCGACGAGTGGTAGTCTTGGTCTAATCCGTGCAAAGAACGACTTTCGCCATGCCCGAGCCAATCTCCCCCCGCCAGCGCCGCGCCCTGCACCTGGGCTGGCATTTCGTGCGCCCCTATCGCCGCCAGGCACTGCTGGCCTTGCTGGCGCTGGTGGTCACCGCCGCCATCACCCTGTCCATGGGCCAGGGCATCCGCCTGTTGGTCGACCAGGGCTTCATGACCGGTTCGGCGCACCAGCTCAACCAGACCATCGGCCTGTTCCTGCTGCTGGTGCTGGCCCTGGCGGTGGGGACCTTCGCCCGTTTCTACCTGGTGTCGTGGATCGGCGAGCGCTGCGTGGCCGATATTCGCCGGGCAGTGTTCGATCACCTGATCGGCCTGCACCCGGGCTTCTTCGAGGACAACCGCAGCTCGGAAATCCAGTCGCGGCTGACCGCCGACACCACCTTGCTGCAGTCGGTGATCGGCTCGTCGCTGTCGATGTTCCTGCGCAACGCGCTGATGGTGCTGGGCGGGGTGATCCTGCTGTTCGTCACCAACCCCAAGTTGACCAGCATCGTGGTGCTGGCCTTGCCCTTGGTGCTGGCGCCGATCCTGTTGTTCGGGCGGCGCGTGCGCAGCCTGTCGCGGCAGAGCCAGGACCGGGTGGCCGACGTGGGCAGCTATGTCGCCGAGGCCCTCGGCCAGATCAAGACGGTGCAGGCCTACAACCATCAGGGGCATGACCAGGCGCGCTTCGCCGAGACCGTGGAGGCGGCGTTCGGCGTGGCACGCAGGCGCATCGCCCAGCGCGCCTGGCTGATTACCCTGGTGATCGTGCTGGTGCTCGGGGCGGTAGGGGTGATGCTCTGGGTCGGTGGCATGGACGTGATCGCCGGGCGCATCTCCGGCGGCGAGCTGGCCGCCTTCGTGTTCTACAGCCTGATCGTCGGCAGCGCCTTCGGCACCCTGAGCGAGGTGATCGGCGAGCTGCAACGGGCCGCCGGTGCCGCCGAGCGCATTGCCGAGCTGCTGGCGGCACAGACGGCGATCCTGGCGCCGGCGCAACCACAGGGGCTGGCGCAGGGCCGCGCCACGGGCGATATCCAGCTGAGCGACGTGCGCTTTGCGTACCCGTCGCGCCCCACGGCGGCGGCCATCGATGGTCTTAGCCTGCACATCCGCCCGGGCGAGACCGTGGCCCTGGTCGGGCCGTCGGGGGCCGGCAAGTCGACCCTGTTCGACCTGCTGCTGCGCTTCTACGACCCGCAGGGTGGTGCGATTCTGCTCGATGGCCAACCGATCACCGGTCTGGAGCCGGCCGAGCTGCGTCGCCAGTTCGCCCTGGTGGCCCAGCAGCCGGCGCTGTTCCGTGGCACGGTCGAGGCCAACATCCGCTACGGTCGGCCCGACGCCAGCCTGGCCGAGGTCGAGGCGGCGGCGCGCGGCGCCCATGCCCATGAGTTCATCGCCCAGTTGCCCCAGGGCTACCAGACGCTGCTGGGCGAGGGCGGCCTAGGGCTGTCCGGCGGCCAGCGCCAGCGCCTGGCGATCGCCCGGGCGCTGCTGGTGGATGCGCCGATCCTGCTGTTGGACGAAGCCACCAGCGCCCTGGACGCGCAGAGCGAGCACCTGATCCAGCAGGCGTTGCCGCAGCTGATGGCCGGGCGCACCACGCTGGTCATCGCTCACCGCCTGGCGACGGTGCAGCATGCCGATCGCATCGCGGTGATCGACAAAGGCCGACTGGCGGCAGTCGGCAGCCATCGACAATTGATCGAGCAAAGCCCACTCTACGCACGCTTGGCCGCTCTGCAGTTCAACCCGGCCTGAGCGGCCATCGCTGTCACTGTTTTGTAACAATTTTGTAGCAATTGCCTGAGACTATCTGCCTCGGCCGTTGCGCAGGTGCTCGCCCTGGTTGTCATCGCCCGATGGCGGCGTTTTCGGGCCAGCGAACGAGGACAAGGATGCCTCCGTCGGCGGTGCCGTCGTGCGCCGTTTTCCCTCTTCCTTGTTCCGAGATCCGCAATCTTGCGTAAATCCCTCAGAGTGCAAATTCTCTCCCTGCTCGGTGGCAGCCTGGTGGCGATCCTGCTGATCGCCCTGGTGTGTTTCCAGTTCCTGTCGTCCAGCGTGCGCGGCTATGCCGAGCTGGTGGATGGGCCGTTGCGTGCCTCGCAGCTGATCGACGAAGCCAACCTGCAGTTCAAGATCCAGGTGCAGGAGTGGAAGAACGTGCTGCTGCGTGGTCGCCAGCCGGCGGAGCTGGACAAGTACTGGCAGCAGTTCCAGGCCCGCGAGCAGCAGGTGCAGCAGTTGCTGGGGCAATTGATCGACAGCAGCGAGCCGGCGCTCAAGGCGCGCCTGGAGCAGCTCAAGGCCAGCCACCGGCAGCTGGGCTCGGCCTACGAGCAAGGTCGCCAGGCGTTCCTGGCCGCCGGCGGCGACCCGGTGGCGGGCGACCTGGCAGTCAAGGGCGTGGACCGTGCCACCAGCGACCAGATGAGTGCGTTGGTGGAGCAGTTGCGCGCCGACGCCCACGGGCGTGCCGGTGCCATCAGCGCTAGTGCCGAGCGCACTGTGTGGCTGGGCGTGCTGGTGATGCTGGGCTCGGCCGTGCTGGTCGGGTTGTTCAGCCTGTGGCTGGTCAACCGCAGCCTGGTCGAGCCGATTCGCCAGCTGATCGACTATGTCGCCCAGCTCAGCCAGGGGCGTTTCGCCGCCCGTGTCGACAGCCGCCGCGAGGATGAGCTGGGGCGCCTGGCGCTGGCCGCCAACACCCTGCGCGACTTCCTCGCCGACACCGTCGGCCGTCTCAAGGACAACGCCGAGGAGCTGGAAAGCGCCAGCGACCGCCTACGCAGCATCGCCGGCGACATGGCCCATGGCACCCACGACCAGTTCCAGCGCACCGACCAGGTCGCCACGGCCATGCACGAGATGTCGGCCACCGCCCAGGAAGTGGCGCGCCACGCCGCCGACGCCGCCCGCGCCGCGGACGAGGCCGACCACAGCGCCCAGGCCGGCGAGCAGGTCATGCAGCGGACCATCGACACCATCGCCGTGGTCAACCGCGAAATCGCCGGTACCGCGGCGGTGATCCGTCATCTGGAACACGACAGCACGCGTATCGGCAAGGTGCTCGAAGTGATTCGCGGCATTGCCGAGCAGACCAACCTGCTTGCGCTCAACGCCGCCATCGAGGCCGCCCGTGCCGGCGAGGCCGGGCGCGGCTTCGCCGTGGTGGCCGACGAGGTGCGCAGCCTGGCCCAGCGCACCGCGGCGTCGATCGCCGAAATCCACCAGATCATCGAGGCGGTGCAGTCGGGCGCGGTGGAGGCGGTCAAGGCCATCGAGAGCGGCCAGCAGCGCAGCGAGGAGGGCGCCGAGCAGGTGCAGCAGGCCGGGCAGATGTTGCAGCGCATCACCACGGCGGTGGAGGCGATCCGCGACATGAACCGGCAGATCGCCACTGCTGCCGAGGAGCAGACCAGCGTCGCCGAGGACATCTCGCGCAACCTGGTCGAGATCACCCGCATCGCCACCGCCAACCAGGAGGCCGTGCAGCATACCGAACAGGCCGGACAGCGCCTGCACGGGTTGTCGGGGCAGCTGGGCGAGGTCACCTCCCGCCTGACCGCTTGAAATCGCCATCGCGGGGCCAGCCCGCTCCCACGCAATCGTGGGAGCGGGCTGGCCCCGCGATGCTTTTGAGGGTGGGGAAATCCGCCATATACGCATGCTGAATCAGGTGCCTGTGGCGGATTGTCGCCATCCAGGTGATGGCCAGGGGCGGCGCAAGCGGCACCAGCCGTGACCCAGGCCATGCTGGCACACTCCCTGCTTTACGGCGCCCCGGGCCACGGCCCGAGGCGATCGTGCCCCGATTTCGCAAGACTCCTGCTGACCAGAACAACAACATCCGGGCGTGCACGCCGGGGGCAACGACTGCCAATCCTTCACTTCAATTGGATTGAGCTAATGAAAAAAATCCTGCTGACGCTCCTGTGCCTGGGCGTCATCGGCTGCTCCAAGCCCGCAGAGCCACAGAAGTCCGTCGATGTCCTGCTGATCGGCGGCGGCATCATGAGTGCGAGCCTGGGGACCTACCTCACCGAGCTGGAACCGAACTGGAAGGTCGACGTCTACGAGCGCATGGACCAGGTCGCCGAGGAAAGCTCCAACGCCTGGAACAACGCCGGCACCGGCCACTCGGCGTTCTGCGAGCTGAACTACACCAGCGTCGGCAAGGACGGCAGCATCGACATCAGCAAGGCGGTCAACGTCAACGAGCAGTTCGAGGTGTCCAAGCAGTTCTGGGCCTACCAGGTCGAACAGGGCGTGCTGAGCAACCCGCGTTCGTTCATCAACAATGTGCCGCACATGAGCTTCGTCTGGGGTGACGACAACGTCGACTTCCTGCACAAGCGCGTCGAAGCCCTGCAACACAGCTCGCTGTTCCGCGGCATGGAGATCACCGAGGACCACGAGCAGATTCGCAAGTGGGTGCCGCTGGTGATGGAAGGCCGTGATCCCGGGCAGAAAGTGGCCGCGACCCGCATGGCCATCGGCACCGACGTGAACTTCGGCGAGATCACCCGCCAGCTGTTCGCCTCGATGACCCGCAACCCCAATGTACAGCTGCACCTGAGCCACGAAGTACGCGACATCGTGCGCAATGACGATGGCAGCTGGAACGTGGTGGTGGCCGACCTGGCCAACGGCGGCAAGGAATCGGCGGTCAAGGCCAAATTCGTCTTCATCGGGGCCGGTGGCGGTGCGCTCAAGTTGCTGCAGAAGTCCGGTATTCCGGAGGCCGAAGGCTATGCAGGCTTCCCGGTCGGTGGCCAGTTCCTGATGACCGACAATGCCGACCTGGTCGCCCGTCACAAGGCCAAGCTGTACGGCAAGGCCTCGGTCGGCGCGCCGCCGATGTCGGTACCGCACCTGGACACCCGGGTGATCGATGGCAAGGAAGTGCTGCTGTTCGGCCCGTTCGCGACCTTCTCCACCAAGTACCTCAAGCACGGCTCGCTGCTGGACATGTTCAGCTCGCTGACCACCCACAACCTCAGCCCGATGGTGCATGCCGGGATCGACAACATTGACCTCAGCACCTACCTGATGGGCCAGCTGATGCTCAGCTTCGATGATCGCATGGCGGCCCTGCGCGAGTACTTCCCCAACGCCAAGAACGAAGACTGGAAGCTGCTCCAGGCCGGCCAGCGCGTGCAGGTGATCAAGAAGGATCCCGAGCACGGTGGCGTGCTGCAGTTCGGCACTGAAGTGGTGGCCGCCGAGGACGGCAGCATTGCCGCGCTGCTGGGCGCTTCGCCCGGCGCCTCGACCGCCGCGCCGATCATGCTGAGCGTGCTGGAGAAGACCTTCAAGGACCGGATCAAGAGTGCCGAGTGGCAAGCCAGGCTCAAGGAGATCGTGCCGACCTACGGCCAGAAGCTGAACAACGACCTCGCGCTGACCAACAAGACCCGTGAGTGGAGCAGTGCGCGCCTGCAACTGCTGTACGTGCCGGTGTTGCCGGAGTAAGGCATAAAAAGGCGCAGCCCATTGGACTGCGCTTTCATGCGAGCAGTAGAGCCCTCTGTGGGAACGGCCTTGCGTCGCGAAAGGCTGCTGCGCAGCCTTTCGCGACGCAAGGCCGCTCCCACAGGGGGACAGTTCCCAGCGTGACAGCGTGGCCAAAGGACTAGCCGATCTCCTACAGGGCCCAGTGTTGCCCGATGCAGGGCGCTATCAGGCCTTTTCGCAGGCAACAAAAAACCCGCTCAAGGCGGGTTTTTTGTGGGATATGGTCGGAGAGACAGGATTCGAACCTGCGGCCTTCTCGTCCCGAACGAGACGCGCTACCTGGCTGCGCTACACTCCGATGTCCAAAATGCTACTGCATCGCTTTTTTCAACGCAACCCCTTGTTGCAAAAAGGAGTTGCGCTAAAAAGCGGGACTGGATCACAGCTCCTTGACGGTGCGGATCTGGTCCTTGTTGATGCGCGTGCGCTTGCCGTCGAGCTGCTCGAATTCGTAGAAGCCGGAGTCTTCGTCATAGGAAGGGGTGTCCACCGCCTGGATTTCGCGGCCGTCGTTGAGGGTGATGACGGTTGGCGAGGCGCAGCCGGCGAGGGCGCCCAGGCCCAGGGCAAGCAGGAAGGCGGGAAGGGTCCGTTGGATCATCGTGTTTCTCCAGTGCGATGGTGCTAGATGTCATTAAGACGCAGGGCGTCCACGCAAGTTCCTTGCACAGTGCAGCATAGCGCCATCGCGGCGGCATTGACCAAGAACAACGCCGCAGGCGGCCTGTGATATAACAGCGCACATTCCCAGTTACCCTGCGACGGACTCCCATGAAAGCCAAGGCAGATACCCCTTTCGTTGCGCTGAACATCGCCGTGCTGACGGTCAGCGACACCCGCACCTTCGACACCGACACCTCCGGCCAGCTGTTCGTCGATCGCCTGGGCGCCGCCGGCCATCGCCTGGCCGAGCGCGTGCTGCTCAAGGACGACCTCTACAAGATCCGCGCCCAGGTCGCGACCTGGATCGCCGACGACCAGGTGCAGGTGGTGTTGATCACCGGCGGCACCGGCTTCACCGGCCGCGACAGCACCCCGGAAGCCGTGGCGTGCCTGCTGGACAAGCAGGTCGAGGGCTTTGGCGAGCTCTTCCGGCAGATCTCGGTGGCCGATATCGGCACCTCCACCGTGCAGTCCCGCGCCCTGGCGGGGCTTGCCAACGGCACCCTGGTCTGCTGCCTGCCGGGGTCGACCAACGCCGTGCGCACCGGTTGGGACGGCATCCTCGCCGAGCAGCTGGACGCCCGTCACCGGCCGTGCAATTTCGTGCCGCACCTGAAGCAGGCGGCGGCCTGTGACAGCCGTGGCTGAGGTGGCCCGGCCCTTGATGCCGGTGGAAGAGGCCCTGGAGCGCCTGCTGGCGCTGGCCGACACGGCGCCCATCGCCGAGACCGAACACGTACCGCTGGCCGAGGCCGAAGGGCGGGTCCTGGCCCATGAGCTGGTGGCTGGCCTCGACCTGCCGCCGTGGCCCAATAGCGCCATGGACGGCTACGCCCTGCGCCTGGCCGACTGGCAGGGCGAACCGCTGCGGGTGACCCAGCGCATCTTTGCCGGGCATGCGCCACAGCCCCTGGAGCCTGGTACCTGCGCAAGGATCTTCACCGGTGCGCCGCTGCCGGAAGGTGCCGATTGCGTCGAGATGCAGGAAAACACCGAGGTGCTCGAAGACGGCCGGGTGCGCTTTCTCGAGTCCCTGGCACTGGCGCAGAACGTTCGCCCCAAAGGCCAGGAAACTCGTGTCGGCGAACAGGTGATGAGCGCCGGCACGCGGCTGGGCCCGATCCAGCTCGGCCTGGCCGCGACCCTGGGCTTTGGCACGCTCGAAGTGCGACGCCGACCCCGGGTGGCGGTGCTGTCGACTGGCGACGAACTGGTCGAGCCGGGCCTGGCACTGGGACCCGGGCAGATCTACAACAGCAACCGACGCCTGCTGGTCAGCTGGCTGCAACGCCTGGGCTGCACGGTGGTCGACGCCGGTATTCTCCCGGACGATCTCGAGCGCACCCGCCAGTGCCTGGGCGGGCTGGGCGATGTCGACCTGATCCTGTCCACCGGCGGCGTGTCGGTGGGCGAAGCCGATTTCCTCGGCCTGGCCCTGCGCGAGGCGGGCGAGCTGGCACTGTGGAAGCTGGCGATCAAGCCGGGCAAGCCGCTGACCTTCGGCCATTACCAGGGTGTGCCGGTGATCGGCCTGCCGGGCAATCCGGCCTCGACCCTGGTCACCTTCGGCCTGCTGACCCGACCCTACCTGCTGCGTCGAATGGGCGTAGCCCATGTCGCGCCGCTGCGCTTCAGCGTGCCGGCGGGCTTCGACTGGCCCAAGGCCGGGACGCGCCGCGAGTACCTGCGGGCGCGTATCGAGGAGGGTCGCGTGCGCATCTACAAGAACCAGAGCTCCGGCGTGCTGCGCAGCGCGGCATGGGCCGATGGCGTGGTGGAAGTGCTCGAAGGCACGACGCCGCAACAGGGCGATGCGGTGACGTTCATTCCGTTCAGCGAACTACTTGGCTAGCACGCTAGCGGCGGCCGCCGCGCCGGCCGGCGCCAGCTGGGTCAGGCGCATGTGCACGTTCTCCAGCTGCTGGGCGGCGACGCTCCAGTCATGACGCTGACGGGCGAACTGGCGCCCGGCCTCGCTGAGCTGGCACATGCGCCATGGCTGGTTGAGCAACTGGGTGACCAGCAGCGCCAGCTGGCCGCTGTCATCGCTGCCCAGGTAATGCTCGCCGTTGTTCATGGCCAGGCCCGAGGCGCCCTTGCTGGTGGTGATCACCGGCAACCCGGCGGCCATCGCCTCGAGGATCTTCACCTTGGAGCCGCCGGCATGGCGCAGCGGCGCGAAGAACAGCGCCGAGCGCCGTTGCAGTTCGCGCAGGTCGGGGCGATAGCCCACCCACTCGATGCGCGGGTCGTTCCAGTGCAGCTTCCAGCTGGCCGGCAGGGCGTGGCCGGCAATGGCCAGGCGCACCGCCGGATTGCTCATCCACACCTGGGGCAGGATTTCCTCCAGCGCCCATTCGATCGCCTCCAGGTTGGCGCCGTACTCGAAGTTGCCGACGAACAGCAGGCGCTGGCTGTGCGGCGTGGGGCGCACGTCCTGGTAGTGGTCGCAGTCCACGCCATTGACCACCACGTTCACCGGGCGCCCGCTGATCTGGCCGATCAGCTCGGCGTCGTGGGCGCTGACCGCCACCACCTCGGTGGGCTGGCGCAGCACCCGCTGCTCCCAGCGCCGGTAGCGCCAGCGGTCGAAGGCGTTCAGCGGCCGTAGCCACAGGGGCAGGCGGTCGTGACAGGCGGCGCCCATCACCGACTCCAGGTAGTGCTCGCTGAGCATGTAGGGCAGGCCACGGGCCTGCAAGGCCTTCTCGAACGGCTGGAAGCTATAGCTGTGCTCGATCTGGATCACGTCCCAGGGTTCGTCCAGCAGTTGCTCGAAGCGGTGCCTCAGGCAGGGCGCCAGGCCATTGATGATGGCCCGCATGGGGTAGTCGATGATGGGCGAGGCCAACAGGTTCAGCGGGCTGTGCAATGCGCGCCGGGGCAGCACCACCAGGCGCTCCACCAAGGGTTCCAGGGCCTCGCGCGCCGCGTCGCTCAAGGGTACCTTCGACTGCACCAGCAAGGTGATCCGGTGGCCATGCTGCGCCAGGGCGCGCAGCAGGTGGTATTGCCGGGTCTTGCTGCCGCTGGTGGTGGGCCAGGGCAGGTAGGGCAGGGTCCAGAGTATGCGCATGAGCCCGAATCCTCGCGGTTGGCCGGGTGTCGGCCCTGGATGGCAAAACGCGCCCTCTGGCAGTCAAGCAGGTGCTGCTGCTGCCGGGGCGCGTCCATAGATATCAGTAAAGCGCACGATGTCGTCTTCGCCCAGATACTCGCCGCTCTGCACCTCGATCATCACCAGGTCGATGACGCCGGGGTTGGTCAGGCGATGGCTGCGGCCGGGCTTGATGAAGGTCGACTCGTTGGTGTCGAGCAGAAACTCCTCTTCACCGTTGGTCACGCAGGCCATGCCGCTGACCACGATCCAGTGCTCGCTGCGGTGATGGTGCATCTGCAGCGACAGCGATTCGCCGGGGCGGACCATGATGCGCTTGATCTTGAACCGCGGCCCTTCCTCGAGCACGGTGTACAGGCCCCAGGGGCGGGTCACGGTGCGGTGCAGGCGGTAGGCATCGTGGCCCTGGCGCTTGAGTTGCTGGGCGATCACCTTGACCTCCTGGCTGCGCGCGGCATCGGCGATCAGCAGGGCGTCGGGGGTGTCGATGACGATCAGGTTGTCCAGGCCCACCGCGCCTACCAGCCGGCGCGGCGAGTCGATGTAGCAGTTGCTCACGTCGTGCAGCACGGTTTCGCCGTTGCAGTGGTTGCCCTGGCTGTCGGCCGGGCGCAGCTCGCGCACCGCTTCCCAGCTGCCGATGTCGCTCCAGCCGATGGCGCAGGGCACCACGGCCACCTGGGTGGAGGGCTGCATGAGGGCGTAGTCGATGGAGATGTCGGGGGCCAGCGCGAAACTGTCGGCGTCGAGTTCCACCTGCTGGCCGCACGTCCCCTCCTTGAACGGGCTCTGCGCCAGGCAGTGGGTCACGTTGTGCAGTACCTCGGGGGCATGGGCCTGCAGCTCCTGCAGCACGGTGCCCGCGCGCAGGCAGAACATGCCGGCGTTCCACAGGTGCCGGCCACCGTCCAGGTAGGCCTGGGCAGTGTCGGCGTCGGGCTTTTCGACGAAGCGGGCGACCCGGTAGCTGTCGCCGTCGAGCGGCTGGCCCAGTTCGACGTAGCCGAAGCCGGTTTCGGCGCGGGTCGGCAGCAGGCCGAAGGTGGTCAGCCAGCCTTGTGCGGCCAGGGTCATGGCCCGCTGGACGGCCGCCTCGAAGGCGTCCTGGTCCTGGATCAGGTGGTCGGCAGGCAGTACCAGCAGCAGGCTGTCCTCGCCATGCAGGCGGGCGCAGTGCAGCGCCGCGGCGGCGATGGCGGGGGCGGTGTTGCGACCGAAGGGTTCGAGGATGAAGTCCAGCGCAATGCGCTGGGTGCCGACCTGGCGATACTCGTCCTGGGTACGGAACACCACTTCGCGGTTGGTCACCGTGAGCACTCGTTCAACGCCGGGCAGGCTGCTGGCGCGGCTGAAGGTCTTCTGCAGCAGACTCATGCCATCGGGCAGGCGCATGAAGGGCTTTGGCATGGCCTCGCGGGAAACCGGCCACAATCGGGTGCCGGCGCCGCCAGCGATGATGCAGGGGATCAGAACGCTCATAGTCACAGCCTCGAATCAGGGCGCCGGGGGCAGCGCAATGCAAGGAAATCACGACCTGTCAGGCGTCTGGCGGCACAAAGTCAATAAAATGACTTTTCGAGTCGGCTTCGTCCGTGATGGCCAAATATTTGTCAGATGATGCACCTGTGGCGAGCGGCTTTCAATGGTATTTGTGAGAAGTGGCGGTTTTTGGTCGTTGCCGGGAGCAATCTGCGTAACGCGGTGGTCGAGATTGCGATAGGGCATTTTTATTCGGGGAGAGCGGCATGAGCGAGCGCAAGGCAATGTTGATCCTGCATGGCAAGCAGGCTGGCAACGAAGAGGTGCGAGCCGCGGTGGGTCAACTGCGCGAGCGGGGCTGGACCCTGGATGTGCGTCTGACCTGGGAGGGCGGTGACGCCCAGCGCCTGGTCGGCGAAGCCTTGGCGGCGGGCTATGGCCAGGTGGTGGCCGGTGGCGGTGACGGCACCTTGCGCGACGTGGCCGAAGCCATGGGCTTGGCCGCCACCCAGGCCAGCCTGGCGCTGCTGCCACTGGGCACCGCCAACGACTTCGCCAGGGCGGCCGGCGTGCCCCTCGAACCGCAGGCGGCTCTCGACCTGCTGGAGGTTCCGGCGCGGCCGATCGACCTGGGGCGGGTGGGCGACCAGTTGTTCCTGAACATGGCCACCGGGGGCTTCGGCAGCCAGGTCACGGCCAACACCTCGGAAGACTTGAAGAAAGTGCTGGGCGCGGCGGCCTACCTGTTCACCGGCCTGTCACGCTTCAGCGAACTGCAGGCTGCCTCGGTCGAGCTGCAGGGGCCTGGCTTCCAATGGCAGGGCGAGTTGCTGGCGCTGGGCATCGGCAACGGCCGTCAGGCCGGCGGCGGGCACGTGCTGTGCCCGGAGGCGACGGTGGATGACGGCCTGCTGGATATCGGCATCCTGCCGGCGCCGCAGGAAGTGGCGGGGGCCTTGCGCGACCTGTTGGCCGGTGACGGCCTGTTCGTCCGCGCGCGCTTGCCTTGGGTGGAAATCAAGGGCGCCCAGGGGCTGGACATGAACCTCGACGGCGAGCCGCTGCAGGCCGCCAGCCTGCGCTTCGAGGCCATGCCACGGGCGTTGCGCGTGCACCTGCCGACGGATTCGCCGCTGCTCAGTCGTCCAGGCTGATGATCTTCTCGCGCACGGCGAACAGCACCAGCCCCGCCACGTCGTAGATCTGCAGGCGCTTCATGATCTGTGAGCGGTGGGTCTCCACGGTCTTGATCGACAGGCCCAGGCCGGCGGCGATCTCCCGGGTCGACTTGCCGCGCACGATCAGGCGCAGGATCTCCAGCTGGCGACCGGTCAGGTTGTGACCTTCGTTGCTCGGCTGGCGGCCGCTCTGGGCGCGCAGCAGGGCCTGGTTGATGACGGTGTGGGCGATGGCCGGGCTGAGGTAGCGTTCTTCGTTGCGTAGCGCGGTGAGCGCCTGTTCCAGTTCGGTGGCCGTGGTGTCCTTGAGCAGGTAGCCGTGGGCGCCGCTTTCCAGGGCACGCATGATCAGTTCCGGGTCGGTGTGCATCGACAGGATCAGGACCTTGCAGGTGCAACCGTTTGCGCGCAATTGCGTCAGCGCGTCCAGGCCGCTGGTCGAGCGCATGGAGATGTCCAGCAGGACGATGTCCGGCGCCAGACGCTGGACGTGGTCCAGAAGCTGGTCGCCGTCGTCGGCCTCGCCGATCACGGTGTAACCGGGGATGTCCGATACCAGTGCCCTGACGCCTGCGCGAATCAGGGAGTGGTCGTCCACCAGCAGTAATCTACAGGTCATCGGGGGCAGGGGTCCTGGCGCGTTCTTGGCTGCGGGGCGGCCACGGAAAGAGGGCTTCGATCTGGGTGCCCTGGCCGGGCTGGCTGGTGATGGTCAGGCTGCCTTGCAGCGCGGTCACCCGCTCCTGCATGCCGGCCATGCCGCGCTGGCCGTATTCTGCGGGAGACTGGGCCGGTACGAAGCCGCCGCCGTCATCGTGGATCGACAGGGCGAGGCCGGCCGAGGTGCGTTGCAGGCGAACCACCAGGTTGCGGGCGTCGGCGTGGCGCAACATGTTGGTAACCGCCTCCTGGGTGATGCGGAAGGCGGCCATGGCCACCTCTTCGCTGATGCCACCCAGGCGCTGCTTGCATTCCAGGCTCCAGTGCACCTCGGTGTTTTCCAGGGTACGTAGCAGATGCGCGCGCAGGCTCGCCTCCAGGCCCAGGCTGGCCAGCTGGCGCGGGTTGAGAATGGTGGAGACGTCGCGCACGTTGCTCAGGGTCAGGTCCAGGGTACTGCGCAAGGTGCTGCAGTGCTCCTGCAGCTCGGCCGGCACCCGGCGTTGCAGCCAGTCGACCTGAAGCTTGGCGGCGGTCAGCAGCTGGCCGATATCGTCGTGCAGCTCGCGGCTCAGGCGCTGGCGCTCGCTTTCCTGCACCTTGAGCATGCGCGTGGCCAGTTCCGCCGGGCGCAGGCTGATCGAGCGCGCCCAGTGGCGCAGGTGCCAGCCGACGCCGATCATCGCCAGCAGTTGCAGCAGCAGCAGGCTGGCCGACAGGGGCTGGGTGCTCAGGTATACCACCAGGTTCGCCGCCAGCGATGCAACGCACAGCAGCGCGGTCGTCCAGCGCAGCAGGGCAACGCTGGAGCGACAACGCTGGAGAAACTTCAAGCGTGGGAGCATAGATAGGGAAGCCACTGAGTTATAGCGGTTAGGGGCATTGCACACGTCTGACCAGAGGTTTTACCGCCCCGCGTTCAATCAAGTGCGCAATGCGGATCCAATCGCCCGATAACCTGGGCGCGCATGTTCGAGTGCGCGCATGTTATCACTTTGATTGAATTTGGTCGCGGGGGGATAACTGCTTGAAACCTCGTATTTTCCGGGTTGTGGCGGGCCTGGTGGTCGAGGGCTTGGCTAGCAGAGTGCCATTATTAAATGATGTTTCCAATGCGCCTGGGGCAACTAATAAACCCGCTGCGCAAAAACATTTGGAAAAACTTGTCCAACTTTGCAAGTTTCACCCTGAGCCGACCTTAGTTGTGACTCAGTTGGCCGCATTAGTGTTGCCGGTCGGACGCGTCGATGCCGTTGTCTGCCGTATGAGGGTGGGCGCAGTACACCCCTGTCTGCTGGCAGTCCGTGCACAGCTGCGTGGACGGCTGGCCCAGGGAGGTGGCCAGTTCGCCCAGCAGCAGCCGTTGTTCGTCGGTGTCCATGCCCAGCTGGCCGGTCTGCGGGTCGAGCAGCTCCAGTTGCCAGTCGAGCAGGGTCAGGCAGGCGTCCAGTGCAGGCAGGCTGCTACCGTGCAGGTGCTGCTGGGCGCAGGTGGGCGCGAGCAGCTTTTGCAAGGCAAACGCATAGTGGGCGACCTCGAGCAGGCCGAGCGCGTCGGCGCGGCGGGCGAGGGTATCGAGTGCCGTGGTGAGGCTGTGGCAGGCGTCCGGGTCGTTGGCGATCAGTTCCAGGTGCTGCAGGCATTCCTGGGACCTGGCCAGCAGGACCTGCGCATCTTGCAGGAAGGCCGCCACGGCGGCGTTGTGCAGTGGTGTGCTATCCATCATGGCGCCCCGTGGTCAGGGATTGGCCGTACCAAGATGATCGCTCGCAAAAGCCTGACTCCGTTCATGCAGTGAGAATGGCGTCACATTAATGGCTAATGGATATTGCGAACATCAGGTTGCACCCGATTGCTACTAGGGGATTCCCTGATGAGGATTCAGGTGGGTCGTTCGTTGCGAGCGACGGACGCGGCGGGATGTGGCAGCAGTAAAGCATGATGGTAAAGTGATATCAATCACCCGGCGCGGCTTTTTCCATCAGGGGTCAAGCTGCGCGCGCATCCGCCGATACAGGGGGATGCATTCATTTTTTACCGACTCACGCCTGGGGGCTTTCCAATGGCTGGCATTCTCGACACGGTAGACCAACGCACGCAACTGGTGGGTGAGAACCGCCTGGAAATCCTCATGTTCCGCCTGGCCGGCCGACAGTTGTTCGCCATCAACGTGTTCAAGGTCCAGGAGGTGCTGCAGCTGCCCAAGCTGACCCTCATGCCACAGCGTCATTCCTTCGTCTGCGGCGTGGTCAACCTGCGTGGCCAGACGCTGCCGGTGATCGACCTGTCCCAGGCGATCGGCATGCGCCCGCTGCAGCCCGGGCCGGACAGCACCATCATCGTCACCGAGTACAACCGTTCGGTGCAGGCGTTCCTGGTGGGCGGCGTCGATCGTATCGTCAACATGAACTGGGAAGCCATCATGCCGCCACCGGCCAGCGCCGGTCGCCAACACTACCTCACGGCGATCACCAAGGTCGACGAGAAGCTGGTGGAGGTCATCGACGTGGAGAAGGTGCTGGCCGAGATCGTGCCGTACAGCGCCAAGGTATCCCGCGACAAGCTGGAAGACCCGGTGCTGGCCCGTGCCCGTGGCCGCGAAGTGCTGCTGGTGGACGACTCCAGCGTGGCCCTGGCGCAGTTGCGCGACACCCTGTCGCAACTGGGGGTGAAGCTGCACGTGGCCAGCGACGGCCTCAAGGCCCTGCGCCTGCTCAAGGGCTGGGCCGACGCCGGGGAGAATGTCTGTGAGAAGCTGCTGATGATCTTCACCGACGCCGAAATGCCCGAGATGGATGGTTACCGACTGACCACCGAGATCCGCAACGACCCGCGCCTGCGCGGCCTCTACGTGGTACTGCACACCTCGCTTTCCGGCAGTTTCAACGAATCCATGGTCAAGAAGGTCGGCTGCGACAACTTCCTGTCCAAGTTCCAGCCCGACCGTCTGGTGGATGTGGTGCGTCAGCGTCTGAACATGGATCACGCCTAGGTGTAAGCTTGGCATTTCCACGGATGCCAGGTGAGCAAGGATGTTTCTGAGTGCGTTGTATCGATACCCGGTGAAATCGGGGCGGGCCCAGGGCCTGCAAGCGTCCGCGGTCGGCAATCTGGGCCTGGACGGTGACCGCCGCTGGTTGGTGGTGGAGGAGGAGAATGGCCGCTTCCTGACCCAGCGGGCCTGGCCGCGGCTGGGGCAGGTTGCTGCCGATTATGGCGATCAGGGCCAGTTGCTGCTCCAGGCGCCGGGGCGGGCACCCTTGGAGGTTCCCGTGCCGCCGGCCGACGACGCCCTGCGCGGCGTCACCATCTGGCGCGACACCTTGCGCGTACCCGATGCCGGCGATGCCGCCGCGGCCTGGCTCAGCGAGCTGCTGGGCAAGGCGGTAAGGCTGGTGCACTGCCCCGAACAGCGGGCCCGCTACCTGCCCAGCGGCTACGGCCTTAACAGTGACCGGGCAGCCTTTCCCGATGGTTTTCCGCTGTTGCTGATCGGCCAGGCTTCACTGGATGAGCTGAGCCGTCGGGTGGGGCGCCCCATGGAGATGCTGCGTTTTCGCCCGAACCTGGTGGTCGAGGGGGCCGAGGCCTTCGCCGAGGACCGCTGGAAGCGTATCCGTATCGGCGACATGACCTTTCGCGTGCTCAAACCGAGCGTGCGCTGCATCCTCACCACCCTCGATCCCGCCACGGGCGAGCGCAGCCCGGACCGTGAGCCGTTGACCACGCTCAAGACGTTCCGCGAGAAGGAAGGGGATGTGCTGTTTGGTCAGAACCTGGCGGTGGATGGCGAGGGGGCGCTTGAGGTGGGTATGGACGTCGAGGTCCTCGAATAGCACCGTCGCGGGGCAGGTCGCATCGGCGCACCGCCGCTCCCACGTTGCGTGGGCGCGGGGTGATGGCGTCCCGATCACATATCGTCGAAATACCGCTCATGCCAATCCACCAGCGGCTGCGGTGAATTGAGCTTCTGCCCGTAGATGACCGAATACGACAGCACGTTCTGCACGTACTGGCGCGTCTCGTCGAACGGAATCGACTCGACCCACACATCGAAGCTCAGGTGCTTGGCGCCCTTGAGCCACTGGCGCACGCGCCCGGGGCCGGCGTTGTAGGCGGCCGAGGCCAGCACGCGGTTGCCGTTGAACTGGCCGTGCACCTGGCTCAGGTAGGCGGCGCCGAGCTGGATGTTCTTGTCCGGGTTGAACACCTGGGCCGGCGAGGCCAGCGGGATACTGAACTTGCGTGCGGTCTCCTTGGCCGTGCCCGGCATCAGCTGCATCAGGCCGCTGGCGCCGACGCTGGAGCGGGCGTCCTCCATGAAGGCGCTTTCCTGGCGGGTGATGGCGAACACCCAGCTCGAATGCAGGCCGCGGACCTTGGCTTCGCGCACCAGGGTGTCGCGGTGGGCCATGGGGAAGCGGATGTCCAGGTCGTCCCAGTACTGGGCCTGGCTGATGGTGCGGATGGCCGGGAAGTACCAGCGCATGTCGTAGGCCAGACGGGCCTGGGCGACCATCTCGTCACGGTTGAAGTGGCGGCTGACGTGGTACCACTCGCGGCGGCCCTCGACGATCTGGCCGCGGGCATGGAACTCCAGGGCGCGACGCACGCCCGGGGTATTGCGGACCTTGTTGATCACCGCCTGGCTGAGCGCCAGCGGCTTGTTGTTCAACTGGTAGGGCGTCTGCGCCCGGTCGGCGGCGAGGAAACCATAGAAGTCGCGCTCGCGGGCGACGGTCTTGTACAGCAGCGGGACCTGCGGGTTGTTCGGCTGGGCCAGCTCCAGGCTGCGCGCCTGCCAGTACTTCCAGCGGTTGCTGCTGGCCAGGTCCTGGGGCAGGCGTTTGGTCAGCTCGTAGGCGTCCTCCCAGCGGCCCAGGCGCAGCAGCAGGCGCAGGCGCCATTCGCTGACGGTGTTGTCGCGCAGCTCGGGGTCGTAGCGGGTCATCAGGTCGAGGGCGCGCGGGTCGTAGCGCCGGGCCAGGGTCAGGCCGATCTCGCGGGCGATGGCGACTTTCTCGTCACGGGAGAAGTGCATGCGCTGGGCGTAGTCGTCGAGCAGCGCCATGGCCTGCTCGGGGTCCTGGCGGGCCAGGCGGCGCAGGCCGAGGCTGACCACGTCGGGCATGGCTTCGTTGACCGGGGTGAAACGCGACGGCTGGTTGAGCAGCTCGGGCTTCTGCGCCACGTCGATCAGCAGCTTGCCCTGGGGGCCGAGGGTGGTGAGGGTCTTGACCAGGCTGCTGGCCAGGCCGTAGTTGCGTGCCTGGGCCGCCAGTTTGGCGCGCTGCCAGCGCTTGGCCTCGGTCAGCTGGCCTTCGGCCGCCCACATGGAGAACAGGGTATCGCAGGCGGTGGGCTGCGACTTGCCGACGTTCCACAGCTTGTCGGCGGTGGCAAAGCCTTCGGCGCGCAGGCCGTGGGAGAGCTGGTACTGACCGTTGAGGCAGTCCAGTTCGGTGAAGTTGAGCTTGGGGTCGTAGTAGCGGGTGAAGGTGTTCCATTCGCCGCGCTCGGCCAGCCAGCGCAACCAGCGCAGTTTCATCCAGTTGGCCTGGGGCAGGTCGCCGTGGGCCTTGAGGAAGCCCTCGATCTCCTCGTTGCTGGCGCTCTTCAGGCGGGCGGTCAGCTCGTCGTAGGTGAGGTAGGGCGTGAGCGGGTAGTCGCGCAGCGACTGCGCGTAACGCAGGTAAGGGCCCTTGTCGCCCTTGGCCAGGGCGCGCTTGGCCTCGTCGTAGTACTGACGCTGCTGGGAAATGTCGATGGCCTGTGCGGCGCTCGCGGCGGTGGCGGTGAGCAGCAGGCAGGAAGCAATTTGTAACAGGCGGCTGCGCATGATACGTCCGGGCAGTAGAACCATGGAAAGTGACGGCGGAGCCAGCACTGTTGGGTATTACTGCCTAGCTTAGCCGTTTGCCGGTGGCCGGTGAAAGCACTGTGCTTGTATCGAGTTGTTATCCGACGCCCTGCTGCCGGCGATGGGCTTTTGATGCCGTGAAGGGCCAAGTCAGGTAGAATGCGCGCCCGGTTTTTGGAGATGATCATGACCCTGCTCAAATTCAGCGATGTGTCCCTCGCGTTCGGCGCCATGCCGCTGTTGGACAAAGTGTCCTGGCAGATCGCCCGTGGCGAGCGGGTGTGCATCATCGGCCGCAACGGCACGGGCAAGTCGAGCATGCTGCGCCTGGTCAAGGGCGAGCAGAAGCCCGACGACGGCGATATCTGGCGCGCGCCTGGGCTGAAGATCGGCGAACTGCCACAGGAACTGCCGGTGGCCGACGAGCGCAGCGTCTTTGACGTGGTGGCCGCGGGCCTGGATGGCGTGGGCGAGCTGCTGGCCGAGTACCACCACCTGAGCCAGAACATCCACGGCGACGAGGACCTGGAAAAGCTCATGCATGTCCAGCACGAGCTGGAGGCCCGTGACGGCTGGCGCCTGCAGCAAGTGGTGGAAAGCACCCTGAGCCGCCTGCAGCTACCGGCCGACAAGACCCTGGCCGAGCTCTCCGGCGGCTGGCGCCGTCGCGTGTTGCTGGCCCAGGCACTGGTGTCCGAGCCCGACCTGCTGCTGCTCGACGAGCCGACCAACCACCTGGATATCGGTGCCATCGCCTGGCTGGAAGAAGCCCTTAACGGCTTCAACGGCGCGGTGCTGTTCATCACCCACGACCGTTCCTTCCTGCAGAACCTGGCTACGCGCATCCTCGAGCTGGACCGTGGCGGTCTGATCGACTGGAACGGCGACTACGCCAGCTTCCTGGTGCACAAGGAGGCCGAGCTTGCCGCCGAGGCCACCGCCAACGCGCTGTTCGACAAGCGCCTGGCCCAGGAAGAGGTGTGGATCCGCCAGGGCATCAAGGCCCGGCGTACCCGCAACGAAGGCCGTGTACGTGCGTTGAAGGCGTTGCGCGTGGAGCGCGGCGAGCGCCGCGAACGCCAGGGCAAGGCCAACATCCTTATCGAGGTGGCGGACAAGTCCGGCAAGCAGGTGATGGTGCTGGAGGACGTCAGCTTCGCCCACAAGGATGGCCCGAAACTGGTCAAGGACTTCTCCATGGTCCTGCAGCGCGAAGATCGCATCGGCCTGCTAGGCGCCAACGGTACCGGCAAGACCACCCTGCTCAAGCTGATGCTCGGTGACCTGGAGCCGACGTCTGGCAAGGTCGAGCGCGGCACCAAGCTGGAAGTGGCTTACTTCGACCAGATGCGCCATCAGCTGGACCTGGAAAAGACCGTCATCGACAACCTGGCCGAAGGTCGCGACTTCATCGAGATCGATGGCCAGAATCGCCACGTGCTGAGCTACCTCGGCGACTTCCTGTTCAGCCCGCAGCGTGCGCGCACGCCGGTCAAGGCGTTGTCCGGTGGCGAGCGTGCGCGCCTGCTGCTGGCCAAGCTGTTCAGCAAGCCGGCCAACCTGCTGGTGCTGGACGAACCGACCAACGATCTCGATGTCGAGACCCTGGAGCTGCTCGAGGAAGTGCTGTCCAACTACAAGGGCACGGTGCTGATGGTCAGCCACGACCGGGCCTTCCTCGATAACGTGGTGACCAGCACCCTGGTGTTCGAGGGTGAGGGCCGTGTGCGCGAATACGTCGGTGGCTACGAGGACTGGATTCGCCAGGGTGGTTCGCCGAAGCTGCTGGGCGTGACCGAGAGCAAGGGCGGCAAGTCCGAGCTCAACAGCGCGGTGGTGGCCAAGGCGGTTGAAGAGCAAGCGCCTGCGGCCGTCGCCGCGCCCGCTGCCGATGCCAGCAAGAAGAAGCTCAGCTACAAGCTGCAGCGCGAGCTGGAAGCGCTGCCAGGGCAGATCGATGCGTTGGAACAGCAGATGGCCGAGGTACAGGAAGAGGTCAATGCCTCGAACTTCTACCAGCGTCCGATCGATGAAACCACCGCAGTGCTGGCCAAGCTGGAGAAGCTGCAGGGCGAGCTGGACGTGCTGGTGGAGCGCTGGGCCGAGCTGGAAGGCTGAACGCATCGCGGGGCAAACCCGCTCCCACGCAGCCCTGTCTGACGGGCCATGTGGGAGCGGGCTTGCCCCGCGATTACAGGCTTACTCGGCCTTCTTCTGCAAGCGCACCGCCAGTACATCGCACGGCGCGCCGTGCAGCACGTCATTGGCGGTGGAGCCCAGCAGCAGTGCCAGGCCATGGCGGCCATGGCTGCCGACCACGATCAGGTCGCAGGCTTGTTTCTTGGCAAGTTCATGGATCTCCTGGCGCGGCTGGCCATAAACCAGGTGCGAATCGCCTCGCTGGATGTCCGGGTACTTGTTGAACAGGCGTTCCATGCGCTCCTTGGCCTGGTCGAACTGTTGCTGCTGCAACTGCGACAGGTCCATCGGCACGTCACCGCCGAAGGCCATGGCCATGGGTTCGACGATATGCACCAGGGATACCTTGGCGCCACTGGCCAGGGCGATGGTCTTGGCCCGCTTGATCACCGGGTCGCATTCTTCGGTCAGGTCGACGGCGACCAGAAGATGTTCGTAGGACATGTGCAGTACTCCTGACAATCGCGATAGTAGAAGTATGGTCGCTTTCGGGCCGGGCGTTCGTGAAACCTGGATAACCCGCTCATTTGCAACGCTTTATAAGGTCTACAGATATGACGGTATGGCTGGTGGTGTCAATCCTTGCGCTGATGCTCAGCCCGCTGGCCTGGCTGCGCCAGTCGCGCAAGCAGGGTGAGCAGATGAGCCTGCGCTTGGAGGGTCGGCGCATGGGCCTGGCCATGCAGCTGGCGCCGCAGCAGTGGCCGCACTGGCTGGAAAAAGAGCCGCCCAGCCCCTGTCCGCAATACCATCGGGCGCGGCGCAAGGGCCGCGAGGACTGCTGGTGCTACTGGCAGATCACCCCGGGCGTGTGGTGGAACCAGTGGCGCGAACCCTGCGAGGAGCCGCGCCTGGCTGAGGTCTTCGCCCGCCTGCCGGAAACCGTCTACAAGGTCGAGGCCGACCGGCGCATGATCGCCCTGTACTGGAGCGAGCGGGGCGATAAATCTGTTTTGCAGGATATTGCCCAGGCCCTCGATAGCCTCGCCTGAACCTGACCAACGCAAAACGGCGCGCAGGAGCAACCATGCTCTTGCGCGCCGTTTTGCGTTCTGCAGCGCAGAAAAAGGCCAGGCAGGCCGGAAACACTTTCATGCAGACCCAGTGTAGCCATCGTTGGCGGATGCGTTTAGAAAAAAGCGCTGTCCGCTGTCGGTGATGGTCTATCGCTGACATGAATGGTCGGCGATCACTGTCATCATGTTTCGTACCCGGCGGCTAGAAGATGACTGGAAAGTCGCGTTTTCACGGTGTTCGCGAGCATTTGACAACGCCGTCCATTTCGGAGAATGTGTGCACACCCAAGTCAAACGGGCGTATGAATTGAGCGTTTGTATGTCAGACGGCTCTTACAGAATCCCGATTAGCGCGTCGACGGGTGTGCCTGGGGCGAGGGACCGGTAGACCGGCTCTTGCGCCAGCGTTCGACGTGTACTGTTCAGCTTCCATATCGTGGAGATCAGTTGATGATTTACGAAGGTAAAGCCATCACGGTTAAGGCTCTTGAAAGCGGCATCGTCGAACTGAAGTTCGACCTCAAGGGTGAGTCCGTCAACAAGTTCAACCGTCTCACTCTGAACGAGCTGCGTCAGGCCGTGGACGTGATCAAGGGCGATGCCTCGATCAAGGGCGTGATCGTCAGCAGCGGCAAGGACGTGTTCATCGTCGGCGCCGACATCACCGAATTCGTCGACAACTTCAAGCTGCCCGAGGCCGAACTGGTCGCCGGCAACCTGGAAGCCAACCGCATTTTCAATGACTTCGAAGACCTGCAGGTGCCGACCGTCGTCGCCATCAACGGCATCGCCCTGGGTGGCGGCCTGGAGATGTGCCTGGCCGCCGATTACCGGGTCATGTCCAGCAGCGCCAAGATCGGCCTGCCGGAAGTCAAGCTGGGCATCTACCCAGGCTTCGGCGGCACCGTGCGCCTGCCGCGCCTGATCGGCTCGGACAACGCCATCGAGTGGATCGCCTCGGGCAAGGAAAATCGTGCCGAGGACGCCCTGAAGGTCGGCGCCGTCGACGCCGTGGTGGCTCCCGAGCTGCTGCAGGCCGGTGCCCTGGACCTGATCAAGCGCGCCATCAGCGGCGAGCTGGACCACAAGGCCAAGCGCCAGCCCAAGCTGGAAAAACTCAAGCTCAACGCCATCGAGCAGATGATGGCGTTCGAGACCGCCAAGGGCTTCGTTGCCGGCCAGGCCGGCCCGAACTACCCGGCGCCGGTCGAGGCCATCAAGACCATCCAGAAGGCCGCCAACTTCGGCCGTGACAAGGCCCTGGAAGTCGAGGCCGCAGGCTTCGCCAAGCTGGCCAAGACTTCGGTCGCCGAGAGCCTGATCGGCCTGTTCCTGAACGACCAGGAGCTCAAGCGCAAGGCCAAGGCCCACGACGAGATCGCCCACGACGTGAAGCAGGCCGCCGTGCTCGGCGCCGGCATCATGGGTGGCGGCATCGCCTACCAGTCGGCGGTCAAGGGCACGCCGATCCTGATGAAGGACATCCGCGAGGAAGCCATCCAGCTAGGCCTGAACGAGGCCTCCAAGCTGCTCGGCAAGCGCGTCGAGAAGGGTCGCCTGACCCCGGCGAAGATGGCCGAGGCGCTCAATGCCATTCGTCCGACCCTGTCCTACGGCGATTTCGCCAATGTCGACATCGTCGTCGAGGCCGTGGTCGAGAACCCGAAGGTCAAGCAAGCGGTACTGGCTGAAGTGGAAGGCCAGGTGAAGGAAGATGCCATCCTGGCCTCCAACACCTCGACCATCTCCATCAACCTGCTGGCCAAGGCGCTCAAGCGTCCGGAAAACTTCGTCGGCATGCACTTCTTCAACCCGGTGCACATGATGCCGCTGGTCGAAGTCATCCGCGGCGAGAAGTCCAGCGAAGTCGCGGTCGCGACTACCGTTGCCTACGCCAAGAAGATGGGCAAGAACCCGATCGTGGTCAACGACTGCCCGGGCTTCCTGGTCAACCGCGTGCTGTTCCCGTACTTCGGCGGCTTCGCCAAGCTGGTCAGCGCCGGCGTCGACTTCGTGCGCATCGACAAGGTCATGGAGAAGTTCGGCTGGCCGATGGGCCCGGCCTACCTGATGGACGTGGTCGGCATCGACACCGGCCACCACGGCCGCGACGTGATGGCCGAGGGCTTCCCGGACCGCATGAAGGACGACCGTCGCTCCGCCGTCGACGCCCTCTACGAGGCCAACCGCCTGGGCCAGAAGAACGGCAAGGGCTTCTACGCCTACGAGACCGACAAGCGCGGCAAACCGAAGAAAGTCGCCGACGCCAGCGTGCTCGACGTGCTCAAGCCGGTCATCTTCGAACAGCGTGAAGTCAGCGACGAGGACATCATCAACTGGATGATGGTGCCACTGTGCCTGGAGACCGTGCGCTGCCTGGAAGACGGCATCGTCGAGACCGCCGCCGAAGCCGACATGGGCCTGGTCTACGGCATCGGTTTCCCTCCCTTCCGTGGTGGCGCGTTGCGCTACATCGATTCGATCGGGGTCGCCGAGTTCGTCGCACTGGCCGACAAGTACGCCGACCTGGGGCCGCTGTACCACCCCACTGCGAAGCTGCGCGAAATGGCCAAGAACGGCCAGCGCTTCTTCAACTGAGCGCCCAACGAGCTAGAGCGAGAATATTGATATGAGCCTGAATCCAAGAGACGTGGTGATTGTCGACTTCGGTCGCACGCCGATGGGCCGTTCCAAGGGTGGCATGCACCGCAACACCCGTGCCGAGGACATGTCCGCGCACCTGATCAGCAAGCTGCTGGAGCGCAACGACAAGGTCGATCCGAAGGAAGTCGAGGACGTGATCTGGGGCTGCGTCAACCAGACCCTGGAGCAGGGCTGGAACATCGCCCGCATGGCCTCGCTGATGACCCAGATCCCGCACACCTCCGCCGCCCAGACCGTCAGCCGCCTGTGCGGATCGTCGATGAGCGCGCTGCACACCGCCGCCCAGGCGATCATGACCGGCAACGGTGACGTGTTCGTGGTCGGTGGTGTCGAGCACATGGGCCACGTCAGCATGATGCACGGCGTCGACCCCAACCCGCACATGTCCTTGCACGCTGCCAAGGCTTCCGGGATGATGGGCCTGACCGCCGAGATGCTCGGCAAGATGCACGGCATCACCCGTGAGCAACAGGATCTGTTCGGCCTGCGTTCGCACCAGCTCGCCCACAAGGCGACGGTCGAGGGCAAGTTCAAGGACGAGATCATCCCGATGCAGGGTTACGACGAGAACGGCTTCCTGAAGGTCTTCGACTACGACGAGACCATTCGCCCGGAAACCACCCTCGAAGGCCTGGCGTCGCTCAAGCCTGCGTTCAACCCCAAGGGTGGCACCGTCACCGCGGGTACCTCCTCGCAGATCACCGACGGCGCCTCGTGCATGATCGTCATGTCCGGCCAGCGCGCCATGGACCTGGGGATCCAGCCACTGGCGGTGATCCGCTCGATGGCGGTGGCCGGCGTGGACCCTGCGATCATGGGCTACGGCCCGGTTCCGGCGACGCAGAAAGCCCTCAAGCGCGCTGGCCTGACCATCGCCGACATCGACTTCTTCGAGCTCAACGAAGCCTTCGCCGCACAGGCCCTGCCGGTGCTGAAGGACCTGAAAGTGCTCGACAAGATGGATGAGAAGGTTAACCTGCACGGCGGCGCCATCGCCCTGGGCCACCCGTTCGGTTGCTCCGGTGCGCGGATCTCCGGCACCCTGCTCAACGTCATGAAGCAGAATGGCGGTACCCTGGGCGTCGCCACCATGTGTGTCGGCCTGGGCCAAGGCATCACCACTGTCTTCGAACGCGTCTGATCGCGTCGCGGGACAGCAGCCGGGGCCATGTGCCCCGGCTTTTGTTTTTTACAGGATTTGTTCAAGAGGGCGAGTGACATGCAGATACAACCTGGTGTGTACCGGCATTACAAAGGCCCTGAATACCGCGTGTTCAGCGCGGCGCGGCATTCCGAGAGCGAAGAGTGGATGGTCTTCTACCAGTGCCTGTATGGTGACTACAGCTTCTGGGTCAGGCCACTTTCGATGTTCCAGGAGTCCGTCGAGGTTGACGGCGAGCAGGTGCCACGCTTTGCTTTGGTCAAGGCCGAAGAGGGGCTGGGCGAGCGGCTTGGCAAGGCGCACGAGTGATCGACCACGCTTGACCTCACTCTTTTGCCACTATATATAGCGGTGCCGCGTCCGGCACCTGACGCGTTTTTCATCTTCAGATTCAGGAATACTCCGATCCATGGGCAAATCGCTGGTCATTGTGGAATCCCCGGCCAAGGCCAAGACCATCAACAAGTACCTGGGCAGCCAGTACGTGGTGAAGTCGAGTATCGGCCACATCCGTGACCTTCCCACCAGCGGTTCCGCCAGTGCGAGCAAGGAACCGGCGGCCAAGCGCGGCAAGGCCGCGGCCGAGGCTCCGGCCTTGTCGCCGAAGGAGAAGGCGCGCCGCACCCTGGTCGCGCGCATGGGCGTCGACCCGGAAGCGGGCTGGAAGGCCAAGTACGAGATCCTTCCCGGCAAGGAGAAGGTGATCGAGGAGCTGCGCCGCCTGGCCAAGGATGCCGACACCATCTATCTCGCAACCGACTTGGATCGCGAGGGGGAAGCCATTGCCTGGCACCTGCGCGAAGCCATCGGTGGTGACGACAGCCGCTACAAGCGCGTGGTGTTCAACGAGATCACCAAAAAGGCGATCCAGGAAGCCTTCTCCCAGCCGGGCGAGCTCGATATCGACCGGGTCAACGCCCAGCAGGCGCGGCGCTTCCTCGACCGCGTGGTCGGCTACATGGTCTCTCCGCTGTTGTGGGCGAAGATCGCCCGCGGCCTGTCCGCCGGCCGTGTGCAGTCGGTGGCGGTGAAGCTGGTGGTCGAGCGTGAGCGCGAGATCCGCGCGTTCAACCCGGAAGAATACTGGGAAGTCCACGCCGACCTGGGCACCGCCAAGAACGCCAAGGTGCGTTTCGAAGTGGCCCGCGAGAAGGGCGAGGCCTTCAAGCCGCTCAACGAAGCCCAGGCCATGGCCGCGCTGGAAAAGCTCAAGTCCTCCAGCTACAGCGTGAGCAAGCGCGAGGACCGACCGACCAGCAGCAAGCCTTCGGCGCCGTTCATCACCTCCACCCTGCAGCAGGCCGCGAGCAACCGCCTGGGCTTCGGGGTGAAGAAGACCATGATGATGGCCCAGCGTCTGTATGAAGCCGGCTACATCACCTACATGCGTACCGACTCGACCAACCTGTCGACCGACGCCGTCGAGATGGCGCGCAGCTACATCGAGAAAGAATTCGGCAAGCAATACCTGCCCGCCGCGCCGATCGTCTACGGCAGCAAGGAAGGCGCCCAGGAGGCGCACGAGGCGATTCGTCCGTCGGACGTGAACACCCATCCGACCAAGCTCAGCGGCATGGAGCGTGACGCCGAGCGCCTGTACGAGCTGATCTGGCGCCAGTTCCTGGCTTGCCAGATGCCGCCGGCGCAATACCTGTCCACCAGCGTCACCGTGGTGGCCGGCGAGTTCGAGCTGCGTGCCAAGGGCCGCATCCTCAAGTTCGACGGTTACACCCGCGTCCTGCCGCAGCAGAGCAAACCGGGCGAGGACGACGTGCTGCCGGAAATGGCCCAGGGCGAGGCGCTCAAGCTGATCCAGCTCGACCCCAGCCAGCACTTCACCAAGCCGCCGGCGCGCTTCACCGAAGCCAGCCTGGTCAAGGAAATGGAAAAGCGCGGCATCGGTCGTCCGTCGACCTATGCGGCGATCATCTCGACCATCCAGGATCGCGGTTATGTGACGCTGCACAACCGCCGGTTCTACTCCGAGAAGATGGGCGACATCGTCACTGAGCGCCTGTCCGAGAGCTTCGCCAACCTGATGGACTACGGCTTCACCGCCGGCATGGAAGAGAACCTCGACGATGTGGCCCAGGGCGAGCGTGACTGGAAGAACGTCCTCGACGAGTTCTATGGCGACTTCAGCAAGAAGCTGCAGACCGCCGAGTCCAGCGAGCACGGCATGCGCGCCAACCAGCCGACCCTGACCAACATTGCCTGCAAGGAATGCGGCCGGCCGATGATGATCCGTACCGCCTCCACCGGCGTGTTCCTCGGCTGCTCGGGTTACAGCCTGCCGCCGAAAGAGCGCTGCAAGGCCACGGTCAACCTGGTGCCGGGCGACGAGATCGCCGCCGACGACGAGGGTGAATCCGAGTCGCTGGTGCTGCGCGGCAAGCACCGCTGCCCGATCTGCTCGACGGCGATGGACGCCTACCTGCTCGATGAGAAGCGCAAGCTGCACATCTGTGGCAACAACCCGGACTGCGCCGGCTACGAGATCGAGGAAGGCAGCTACCGCATCAAGGGCTACGAAGGCCCGAGCCTGGAATGCGACAAGTGCGGCAGCGAGATGCAGCTCAAGACCGGTCGTTTCGGCAAGTTCTTCGGTTGCACCAACGCCACCTGCAAGAACACCCGCAAGCTGCTCAAGAGCGGCGAGGCGGCGCCGCCGAAGATGGACAAGGTGGACATGCCGGAGCTCAAGTGCGAGAAGGTCGACGACACCTACGTGCTGCGCGACGGCGCCTCGGGCCTGTTCCTGGCCGCCAGCCAGTTCCCGAAGAACCGCGAAACCCGCGCGCCGCTGGTGCTGGAGATCGTCCCGCACAAGCACGAGATCGATCCGAAGTACCACTTCCTCTGCGAAGCGCCGCAGAAGGACCCGGACGGTCGCCCGACGGTGATTCGCTACAGCCGCAAGACCAAGGAGCAGTACGTGCAGTCCGAGGTCGACGGCAAGCCGACCGGCTGGAAGGCGTTCTACGACGGCAAGGCGTGGAAGGTCGAAGACAAGCGCTGATCTGAGGTCGTAGTTGGGGCCGCTTCGCGCCCCATCGCCGGCAAGCCGGCTCCCACAGAGTTCGAGGTGATTCTGTGGGAGCCGGCTTGCCGGCGATGGGGTGCGAAGCGGCCCCAGTCATTTGATGACAAGCAAAGCGCAATCCCTGAAACTGCAGGCAATCGCCTTGCAGCCTTCAGGAGTCAGCCGAAATGGCCCAGGAACTCTACACCCGTACCAACCAGAAACTGTTCTTCGCCGGCCTTGCCCTGGAATCCATGGCCAAGGCCGCCGACAGCCAGGCCATGAACGCCCAGGGCCTGCTCCAGGCCGAGCGCGAATCGGCGCTGTTCCACCTGTATGGCGCGTTGCTGGGGTTGTGCCACGAGATCGCCGGCTTCTACCGCTTGCCCCAGGCCTCGGCGTCACGGGCCGAACTGCTGTTCAGCGACGAGGTGCTGCAGAGCGTGGCGATACCGGAAATGGCCGAGTTGCTGGAACTGGCCCGTCAGCCGGAAACCTGGCTGGCGCGCCTGCTGGCCGCTTATGCCGATTTGTTCCGACCGCCGGTCGCGAAGAAAGCCGTGAAGGGCGACGTCACCCAGCCGCTGATCCAGGCCGTCAATCTGGACGAGCCCGAGCCGGCCGAGCTTTCCCGCGAGGAGCTTGAAGCCTGGCGGCAGAACCTGAAAAGCCTGGTGAGACGATTCCGCGAAGCGCTGAGTGAGTGCTGACCGCCGCCATGGCTGGTACACTGATGGCCTTTCGTGAAAAGCAGGCCCTTTATGTCAACGTCCTTTCTAGAAATTGTCGAGTTGCCTGATGGCCGGATCGAGCTGCGCCGTGCCGAGGATGAAGGCTCCCTGGTGACCTTGGATTTCTCCGAGGATGCCAAGGCATTCCTGCAAGGACAGCATGTGGAAGTGGCCAAGGCCATGCTCAGCGTCGGTGTGCAGATGGCCGGCCGCCTCGTCGAGGGTGACTTCGAGCGTGAAGAGGGGCCGCGCGTCCTTCACTGAGGCAGGTTACCTGCCCAGGGTTTCAAGCGTTTGACAGGCAAAGCCTGAATATCAGCCGAGGCGGATGTTCAGGCTTTGTGCGTTTCCGCTGGCGGCGGCGCGCTGCAGCTGTTGGCGAGCGCTGCCGTTGAGGGTGCCCAGCCAGCTGACCACGGTGTGGCTGTGGCCCAGGCGCAGCGCTTCGCAGGCCAGTTGCAGGGCGGTCTGGTTGCCGCCAGGTTGCAGCAGCAGGATACGTTCACGGTTGAGGCCTGCATCGCGCAGCCAGGCTTGGGTGAGGCTGCCGGGTGGGGCGATGAGCGTCAGCCAGCGGCTGTCGTCTTCTTCGCTGAGTTCGCGCAGGACCGGCGCCAGCAGGCTCTGGCAATGCCCGGGCGCGCCGCGCAGGGCCAGTTCGCTGAACAGCTCGGGCTGGCTGCTCTTGCGCGCTGCTGGAGCGGGTTTGAGGCCGGGTAGCACCGGCTGGGCGAGAAAGGCCTCGAACAGCGGCAGCTGGGCTTGCTGGGGTGCATGGGTGAACGGCTGCATGACGCCTCCTGGTTCAGCGGCGCAGGACGCCGACGCTCAAGCCCTCGATCACCAGCTCCTGTTCCTTCAGGTCGACTTCGATGGGGGCGAATTCGGGGTTTTCGGCGATCAGCCAGACCTTGCTGCCTTCGCGCTTGAAGCGCTTGACGGTCACTTCGTCGCCGATGCGGGCCACCACCACCTGGCCGTTGCGGGCTTCGCGGGTGGTGTGCACGGCCAGCAGGTCGCCGTCGAAGATGCCGATGTCCTTCATGCTCATGCCGTGCACGCGCAACAGGTAGTCGGCTGGGGGGTGGAAGAAGGCCGGGTTGATGTTGCAGGATTCCTCGATGTGCTGCTCGGCGAGGATCGGCGCGCCGGCGGCGACCCGGCCGATAATGGGCAGGCCGTTGTCCTCGGACTTTGGTTCCAGGCCGGGAATGCGGATGCCGCGGGAAGCGCCGGGGGTCATCTCGATGGCACCCTTGCGGGCCAGGGCCTTCAGGTGTTCCTCGGCGGCGTTGGGCGACTTGAAGCCCAGCTCCTGGGCGATCTCGGCGCGGGTCGGCGGGAAGCCGTTGTCTTCGAGGCAGCGCTTGATGAAGGCCAGAATCTCGGCTTGGCGTGGCGTCAGTTTCAGCATGGGCGAGGGCTCTGTCTTTTTATACAGTGACTGGAATTATATACAGTGGCTCGCGGCCTGCAACCCACCCGGACCAAGAAAGATCGAAACGCCGACGCATCTTGTCGCTTGCAGCCTGACTCTTGGCGCTTTTAAATGGCGACCGACCGGTCACCCAGCCTTGACATCGGCAGGCCTGAAACGTATGTTTCAAACAACTGTTTGTCAGGCGGAGTAGTCATGGCCCAATCGGAAACCGTTGAACGCATCCTCGATGCGGCGGAGCAGCTGTTCGCGGAGCGCGGGTTCGCGGAAACCTCATTGCGGCTGATCACCAGCAAGGCCGGGGTCAACCTGGCGGCGGTGAACTACCATTTCGGTTCGAAGAAGGCCCTGATCCAGGCGGTGTTCTCGCGCTTCCTGGGGCCGTTCTGCGCGAGCCTGGAGCGCGAGCTGGAGCGTCGCCAGGCGCGTCCCGAGCAGAAAGCCTCGCTCGAGGAGCTGCTGGAGATGCTGGTGGAACAGGCCCTGGCCGTGCAGCCGCGCAGCAACAACGACCTGTCGATCTTCATGCGCCTGCTGGGCCTGGCCTTCAGCCAGAGCCAGGGGCACCTGCGGCGTTACCTGGAAGACATGTACGGCAAGGTGTTCCGCCGCTACATGCTGCTGGTCAACGAGGCCGCGCCGCGCATCCCGCCGCTGGAGCTGTTCTGGCGCGTGCACTTCATGCTCGGCGCCGCGGCGTTCAGCATGTCGGGGATCAAGGCCCTGCGGGCCATCGCCGAGACCGATTTCGGCATCAACACCTCGATCGAGCAGGTCATGCGCCTGATGGTGCCGTTCCTGGCCGCCGGCATGCGCGCCGACAGCGGCGTCACCGACGAGGCCATGGCCACGGCGCAGCTGCGTCCGCGCAGCAAGTCCGCCGCCCCCGCCAAGGCCTGAGCACTGGGCGGGGCAGGGCGCTTGCGCTAAGCTAGCGCGCATGTCTGACCTTGCCCCCCGCCGCATTTCCCGCCAGCACGGCTACTTCGCCACTGAACCATCGGGCACTTCGTTGTCCGATGGTTGCGTGCGCCCGCGCCACGGCGAAGCGCCCCTGGACCTCCCATGAAGGATTCCCTATGACTGCCAGCCTGCAAGGCTCCCTGATGGTGGATATCGCCGGTAAATGGCTGACCGCCGAAGACCGCCATCTGCTGCGCCAGCCCGAAGTGGCCGGCCTGATCATCTTTGCCCGCAACATCGACAGCCCGCGCCAGGTGCGCGAGCTGTGCGCGTCGATCCGCGCGATTCGCCCCGAGCTGATCCTTGCCGTGGACCAGGAGGGCGGGCGGGTCCAGCGCCTGCGCCAGGGCTTCGTGCGCCTGCCGGCCATGCGCGCGATCGCCGACAACGCCAATGCCGAGTACCTGGCCGAGCAGTGCGGCTGGCTGATGGCCACCGAGGTGTTGGCGGTGGGCCTGGACCTGAGCTTCGCTCCGGTGCTGGACCTCGATCACCAGCGCAGCGCCGTGGTTGGCAGCCGCGCCTTCGAAGGCAATCCACAGCGTGCCACCGAGCTGGCCGGTGCGTTCATCCGCGGCATGAACGCCGCGGGCATGGCCGCCTGCGGCAAGCATTTCCCCGGCCACGGCTGGGCTGAAGCCGACTCCCATGTGGCGATCCCGGTCGACGAGCGCAGCCTGGAGCAGCTGCGCGCCGCCGACCTGGTGCCGTTCACCCGCCTGGGTGGCCAGCTGGCGGCGGTGATGCCGGCCCATGTGATCTATCCGCAGGTCGACAACCAGCCGGCCGGTTTCTCCCGGCGCTGGCTGCAGGACATCCTGCGGGGCGAGCTGGGCTTCGACGGGGTGATCTTCAGCGACGACCTGTCCATGGCCGGCGCCCACGTGGTGGGCGATGCCGCCAGCCGCATCGAGGCGGCCCTGAGCGCCGGCTGCGACATGGGCCTGGTGTGCAACGACCGGGCGGCGGCGGAGCTGGCGTTGAGCGCGGCGCAGCGGATGAAGGTCAAGCCGTCGCCGCGGATCGCGCGGATGCGCGGGCAGGGCTTCGCGCGTACCGACTACCGCCAGCAGCCGCGTTGGCTGGAGGCGTTGGGAGCGTTGAAGGAAGCCCAGCTGGTCGATTGACCTCGCCGGCCTCATCGCGGGGCAAGCCCGCTCCCACGAAGTCCTGAGGGCTCGTGGGCGCGGGCTTTTATTTGCTTCGCTTGCCCGGCAACGGCGCGAACAGCGCCTCGATCTCGTCATCCCCCAGCCGCCATTGCCCGGCCTGCCCGCCATCGAGCAGCCCGGCCGCCAGCGCCGCCTTCTCCTGCTGCAACTGCTGGATCTTCTCCTCCACCGTCCCCCGGGTGATCAGCTTGAACACGAACACCGGCTTGTCCTGGCCGATACGGTAGGCACGGTCGGTGGCCTGGTTTTCGCTGGCCGGGTTCCACCACGGGTCGTAGTGGATCACGGTGTCGGCGGCGGTCAGGTTCAGCCCGGTGCCGCCAGCCTTGAGGCTGATCAGGAACACCTCGCTGTCGCCGTTCTGGAACTGTTGCACTGGCGCGCGACGGTCGCGGGTGTCGCCGGTCAGCAGGCTGTAGCGGATGCCGCGCTTCTCCAGCTCGAACTCGATCAGCGCCAGCATCGAGGTGAACTGCGAGAACAGCAGCACCTTGCGCCCCTCGCTGAGCAGCTCCTCGAGCATCTCCAGCAGGCTGCCCAGCTTGCCCTTGTCGGCGAACGTGCCCTTGGTCTCGGTGCCCTTGACCAGGCGCAGGTCGCAGCACACCTGGCGCAGCTTGAGCAGCGCGTCGAGGATGACGATCTGGCTGCGGG
This sequence comes from Pseudomonas peradeniyensis, assembly GCF_014268935.2. Taxonomy (GTDB): domain Bacteria; phylum Pseudomonadota; class Gammaproteobacteria; order Pseudomonadales; family Pseudomonadaceae; genus Aquipseudomonas; species Aquipseudomonas peradeniyensis. The sequence continues at coordinate 578,479 of NZ_JABWRJ020000001.1, forward strand.
CGGCGCCGTTGCGGGCAATCTCGTCGCGGACCTTCTTGTCCATCGCCACCCGCACCGCCTCGTAGGTGTCGCGCTGGGCGTCGCTGAGCTCGACCCAGTGGATCATCTCGGTCTTGGCCGGCAGTTCGGTGGCCACCTGCTCCTTGGTGCGGCGCAGCAGGAACGGGCGGATGCGGCTGGCCAGGTGGGCCATGCGCTCGGCATCGCCATGGCGCTCGATCGGGGTGCGGTAGTCCTGGGTGAAGCGCTTGCTGTCACCCAGCCAGCCGGGCATCAGGAAGTGGAAGATCGACCACAGCTCGCCGAGGTTGTTCTCCATCGGCGTGCCGGTCAGGCACAGCCGCTGGCTGGCCTGCAGCTCGCGCACGGCCTGGGCGGACTTGCTGGTGCTGCTCTTGATGTTCTGCGCCTCGTCCAGCACCAGCAGGTGCCAGGGCTGGGCCTTGAGGTGCTCGAGGTCGCGGGGAACGAGGGCGTAGGTGGTCAGCACCAGGTCGTAGTCGGCCAGGTTGGCGAAGTGCTTGTTGCGACCGGGGCCGTGCAGGGCCAGGACGCGCAGGTCGGGGGCGAAGCGCTGGGCCTCGTCGAGCCAGTTGGGCACCAGGCTGGTGGGCATCACCGCCAGCGCCGGGTGGGCCAGGCGTCCGGCTTCCTTCTCCAGCAGCAGGTGGGCCAGGGTCTGCAGGGTCTTGCCCAGGCCCATGTCGTCGCCGAGGATGCCTCCGGTGCCCATCTCGCGCAGGGCCTGAAGCCAGTTCAGGCCTTGCTGCTGGTAGGGGCGCAGGGTGGCGTTCAGGCCCTTGGGCGGCGCCACCTGCAGGTCGCGGGCGTCACGCAGGCGTCGGCCCAGGTCGCGGACATGGCTGCCCCCCTCCCATTGCAAAGGCAGGTGGTCGATGTCGTTCAGCCGCGCGGCGTCGGCGCGTTCCAGGCGCAGGCTCGGGCCGCTGGCATCTTCGTGCAGGTACAGCTCGCCGAGGGTGCCCATCACCGCCTTGATCCGCCCGTAGGGCAGGGCGACGCGCAGCGCAGGGCTGTCGTGGCGGGCGCGGTTGAGGTCGATCAGCAGGTGTTCGTCGTCACTGCGCCGCGCCAGTTCGCTGGGGCGCAGCAGCTCGGGGCTGGCGCGCAGCAGCTGCAGGACGATGGGCAGCAGGCTGTGGCGCTGGCCCTCGACGACGATGCCCAGTTCCAGGTCGAACCACTCGTGGCCCGGTGCTTCATCGATGGTGGCGTACCAGTCGTCGACCTCGTGCAGGTTGAAGGCGAAGTCGCGGTGCACATCGATGGCCCAGCCGGCCTCGCGCAGGCGCGGCAGGCCTTCGCGGGCGAAGCGCAGCCAGGCTTCGTCGTCAGGCAACTGGAGCATCTCGCCGGCGCTGTCGGGCAGGGCCTTGCTCTGGCGGGTGGCGGGCTTGAAGCCATGCTCGCGCAACACCTTGCGCAGGGCCTGCTCTGCCTGGGGCTGGCGGCGGATGCGCTGGCTGGTGCTGCCCACCAGGCGGCTCAGCGGCTTGTCGTCGCCGCCACTGGCGCGCAGGCCGTCGTAGTCGAACGCCAGCGCGGCGCGGTGCTGCATCTGCCGTTGCATGCGTCCGGTCTTGGGCGTGTAGGCGCTGAATTCGAGGCTGCCGAGGGTCAGCTGCGGGGTCGGCTGGATGTCGTCGAGCTGCTCCTGCTGCACGGTGGTGGGCGTCGGCAGGTGATGGTTGAGGGCGTTGAGCTTGTGGCTGAGGGGCACGATGAGGTGTTCCGGTACATCGGGAGCAAGGGACAGCTGCAGGGCGGTGTGCGGATCCAGGTCGTGGGAAACGCTGCCGACCTCATTGGTGTCGATGTCGAAGTAGTACAGCGGTACCAGCGGTAGCACGCAATTGAGCGGTTGCTCGCTGTTGTACCACATGCCCCTATAGTCGCCGCTGTCCAGGCGCACCCAGCGGAAGTCCGCCTTACGAGGCGCGCCCTGGGTCAGCAGGGGCAGGTCTTCGATGAACATCAGGCGTCCGGTGTCCAGCGCCCGCTGCAGCAACTCGCCGCCCTCGAGCCCCTTGAGCGCATAGCCGCGCTCGTGGCCGTAGGGCGCGGTCTGCGCCGAGAGCTGACGAAGGATGCGCAGGTCATCTTCCTTGACAAACTTCGGGGGTTCGTAGAGCAGTTCGTACAGCGACTGGATGCGGCTGTAGCGAATGCCGTGCTCTTCCCGGGTGCCCTTGCGCACGCGCAATGCGCAACTGCTGTGGTCGTCGTTGAGCGCCAGCTGGTAGCAGACCATGCGGCCCCGTTTGTCCTCGGCATCGCCCTGTCGGGGTGTGGGCGGCTCCAGCCCCTGCAGCCAGTGCTGCAGGTGATGGGGCAGCTGGTCGCCGTTGGCCGCGACGTGTCCGTAGCTGTTGGCCAGGGTATAGAGCGCGGCGGCGCAGTGCTTGCAGTTGGTGCCGACCGGGCAGGAGCAGTCGCCGCGCACATGGCACTGCCCGGAAGGGCCGGCAGTGATGATGATCCGCTGGCGGTAGACATTGCCGCCGCTGCCGTGGCAGGTGGACGCGATGCGCGAGTCGCCGTGGGACTGGATCTGCACCAGGCCCTGTTCGGCGTAGCGTTCGCCACGTTGCAGGGTGGCCGCGGAAAAGTCACGCTTCCAGCTCGGGTTCTCGGCCGCCAGCTTCTGCACATCGGCGTTCACGGTTTCACTGCTCCATCATTTCCGGATCCGGCAGCGGGATCTTGCGCATGCCGGCCGGCGAAACCTTGAGCAGCAGCGCCAGGTGCCCGCCATCGAGGAAGGTCAGCTGGCCGGCCTTCATGTTGCTGTTGCTCTGCTTGAGCTGTTCGCTCTGCATCACGCTGCCGTTGCCGTCGAGCTGGTTGACCCAGAAGTTGGCGTCGACGGCGATGAAGCGATCTTCCCTGATGCTCAGGTTGCCTTCGATGGGGAAATGGCCGAACTGCTCGTCACCGGCGCTCACGGCGACGGTATCGCCGTCCTGCTGCCAGGCCTTGTGCAGCAGCACGGTGTAGTCGGCGGTGGCTTGCAGGCGGGTGACTTCGTCGCCCAGGCCGGTTGGGCGCTCGGCGCCTTTTTCCAGGCGCGGCGCGCCGGCGCTCCAGTCTTCCGGGGCGAACGGGCTGGTGATCGCCGGCACGGCGTTCTGCCGCACCAGGATCATTTCCACCTGGTAGGGGCCTGCGGCGAAGGCAGCTGGCGCGAGCAGGGCCAGCAGCAGGGTCAGGCAACGGATGGCACGCATGAAGCTTCCTTATGGATTTTGTGGGGTGAGGCGCTCGAACAGCGCTTCCAGGGTGTTGAAACGTTCTTCGGGGCGTTCCATCGGTACCAGGAAGCGGAACTGGGTCGCGCCTTCGAACTTGTAGCGTTTGGGCTGGCCCTGGATCAGCTTGATCAGGGTCAGCGGGTCGACCGGGGTCTCGGCCTCGAACTCCAGCTTGCCGCCGTTGGGGCCGGCGTCGACTTTCTTGATGCCGAGCTTTTCCGCCTGCAGCTTGAGCAGGGTCAGGCGCATCAGGTTCTTGGTCGGCTCCGGCAGCAGGCCGAAGCGGTCGATCATTTCCACCTGCAGGTCCTTGAGGCCCTCTTCGTCGGCCGCCGAGGCGATGCGCTTGTAGAGGATCAGGCGCGCATGCACATCGGGCAGGTAGTCCTCGGGGATCAGCGCCGGCAGGCGCAGGTTGATCTCCGGGCCACCGCCGAGCGGCTGCTCGAGGTTCGGCTGGGCGCCCTTGCGGATGGCCTTGACCGCGCGCTCGAGCATTTCCATGTACAGGGTGAAGCCGACCGCCTGGATCTGCCCGCTCTGGCCTTCGCCGAGCAGTTCGCCGGCGCCGCGGATCTCCAGGTCGTTGGTGGCCAGGACAAAACCTGCGCCCAGGTCCTGGGTGTTGGCGATGGCCTCCAGGCGCTTTTCGGCATCGGCACTGATCTGCTGGCGCGGCGGCGTCAGCAGGTAGGCGTAGGCCTGGTGGTGACTGCGCCCGACCCGGCCGCGCAGCTGGTGCAGCTGGGCCAGGCCGAACTTGTCGGCGCGCTCGATGACGATGGTGTTGGCGCTGGGCACATCGATGCCGGTCTCGATGATGGTCGAGGCGATCAGCACGTTGAAGCGCTTGTGGTAGAAGTCGCTCATCACCTGTTCAAGTTCGCGCTCGCGCATCTGCCCGTGGCCGATACCGATACGCGCCTCGGGCACCAGTTCGGCCAGTTCCGCGGCGCATTTCTCGATGGTCTTGACGTCGTTGTGCAGGTAGTACACCTGGCCGCCGCGCAGCAGTTCACGCAGCAGGGCCTCCTTGACCGTGCTCTTGTTCTGCTCCATGACGAAGGTGCGCACCGACAGGCGTCTGGCCGGCGGGGTGGCGATGATCGACAGATCGCGCATGCCCGACACCGCCATGTTCAGCGTGCGCGGAATGGGCGTTGCGGTCAGGGTGAGGATGTCTACCTCGCTGCGCAGGGCCTTGAGCTGCTCTTTCTGGCGCACGCCGAAGCGGTGCTCCTCGTCGATGATGGCCAGGCCCAGGTCCTTGAAGCGCACATCGTCCTGCAGCAGCTTGTGGGTGCCGATGAGAATGTCGATCTTGCCTTCGGCCAGGTCCGCGGCGGCGCTGGCGACTTCCTTGGCCGACTTGAAGCGGCTCATCACCTCGACCTTCACCGGCCAGTCGGCGAAGCGGTCGCGGAAGCTGTTGTAGTGCTGCTGGGCGAGCAGGGTGGTGGGTACCAGCAACGCGACCTGGCGCCCGCCGTGCACGGCGATGAAGGCGGCGCGCATGGCCACCTCGGTCTTGCCGAAGCCGACGTCGCCGCAGACCAGGCGGTCCATCGGCTGGCCAGCGAGCATGTCGGCGCGTACCGCCTCGATGGCCGCCTGTTGGTCGGGGGTTTCCTCGAACGGGAAGCCGGCGCTGAAGGTGGCGTAGTCGGCGGCCGGGTCGGCGAAGGCATAGCCTTTGCGCGCGGCGCGGCGGGCGTAGATGTCGAGCAGTTCGGCGGCGACGTCGCGCACCTGTTCGGCGGCCTTGCGCTTGGCTTTCTGCCAGGCTTCGGAGCCCAGCCGGTGCAGTGGCGCCAGGGCGTCGTCGCTGCCGGTGTAGCGGGCGATCAGGTGCAGGTTGGCCACCGGCACGTAGAGCTTGGCGCCCTCGGCGTATTCGAGGGTGAGGAACTCGGCGGCCTGGCCGTCGATTTCCAGGGTCGCCAGGCCCAGGTAGCGGCCCACGCCGTGGTCGATGTGCACCACCGGGGCGCCTTCGCGCAGCTCGGTGAGGTTCTTGATCACCGCGTCGTTGGCCGCCTCGCCGCGTTTCTCGCGGCGCCGGCGCTGCATCACGCGCTGGCCGAACAGCGGGCTTTCGGCGACCAGGGCCAGGCTGGGGTCGTCCAGCAGCAGGCCGTCGTCCAGCGGCGCGATGGTGATCGCCAGGCGTTCGCCGCCACTGACGAAGTCGGCCCAGCCGTCGACGGTGTGCGGGCGCAGCTTCAGGCGTTCGAGCAGTTCCAGCAGCACTTCGCGCCGGCCCGCCGATTCCGCCGTGAACAGCACGCGACCGGGGAACTGGTCGAGGAAGCTCGCCAGCTCCGCCAGCGGCTGGTTGGCCTTGGCCTCGATCGCCAGGTTGGGCAGGGCGCGGGCCGGGAAGCGCTCGCGGCCGACGCCGGGCTCGACGTCGTCGGCACCGATCACCACTCGTGGCCATTGCTTGAGGCGGGCGAAGCAGTCCTCCACCGGCATGAACAGCTCCGCCGGCGGCAGCAGCGGCCGGCTGAGGTCGCCGCGACGCTCTTCATAGCGCCCGCGCACATCGTTCCAGAAGTGCTCGGCGGCCTGCTCCACGCCCGGCAGGGAGAACACCTGGGTGTCCGTCGGCAGGTAGTCGAACAGGGTGGCGGTCTCTTCGAAGAACAGCGGTAGGTAGTACTCGATGCCGGCGGGGATGATGCCGCTGGTCAGGTCCTGGAAGATCGCGCTGCGGCGGAAGTCCACGTCGAAGCGTTCGCGGAAGCGCGCCTTGAAGCGCGTCACCTCGTCCTTCTGCATGGGGAACTCGCGCGCCGGCAGCAGGCGGATCGAATCGACCTTGTCGATCGAGCGCTGCGACTCCGGGTCGAAGGTGCGCAGGGTCTCGATCTCGTCGTCGAACAGGTCGATGCGGTACGGCTGCTTGCTGCCCATGGGGAACAGGTCGATCAGCGCGCCGCGCACGGCGAACTCGCCATGCTCGTAGACCGTGTCGACGCAGCGGTAGCCGCTGGCCTCGAGGCGCGTGCGCATCTGCTCGACGTCGATCTTCTGGCCGACGTCCAGCACCAGGCTGCTGCCCAGCAGGAAGCGCGTGGGGGCCAGGCGGTGCAGGGCGGTGGTGATCGGCACGACGAGGATGCCGTGGTCCAGCTCCGGCAGCCGGTAGAGGCTGGCGATGCGCTGGGAGATGATGTCCTGGTGCGGCGAGAACAGGTCGTAGGGCAGGGTTTCCCAATCGGGGAACGGCAGCACCGGCAGCGCCGGCGCGAAGAAGCGCAGCTCCTGCTCGAGGCGGTCGGCCGCCTGGCTGTCGGCGGTCAGCAACAGGGTGAAGCGACCGGCGGTACTGGCCGCCTCGGCGATGGCCAGGCTCAAGGCGGCGCCGGGCAGGTTGCCCCAGGTTTGTTTGCCGGCCGTGGCCGACATTTGCGGTAGGCGCAGAACTGACACGGGAGATCGGACTCCAAGCGTTGCGGCAAAGAGGTCGATTGTACCGGTGACGGGGCTCGCTGTCAGGCTCGCGAGGGCATGACGACGGGGTCTGGCGTCGGCGACAGGCGCTCATTGCCCGATACGCCGAGGGGCGTCATAATGTAGCCCCTTTTTTGTTCCCCTACATGTGGAAGGTTACCGTGACTCAGAAGCCCGACCAGTGTCTTGGTGAGTGGATCGATCGTGAAGCCCTGGCTGAAGCGATGATCCCGCTTATCGGTCAGCTCTACCGCAACAACAACGTGGTGAGCTCGATCTATGGCCGCAGCCTGATCAACCGTTCGGTTATCTCGATCCTCAAAGCCCACCGCTTTGCCCGTCACCGTCAGACCGACGAGACCGAGCTGTCCGTCCACGAGACATTCCCCCTGCTCAAGGCCATGAGCGAGCTGAAGCTGGGCGCCGCCTCGGTGGACCTGGGCAAGCTGGCCAACAAGTTCAAGGTCGAAGGCAATGGCCGCAGCGCCGAGCAGTTCGTCCGTGACGAGCTGGCTGACGTCGTGGGTCAGCAGAACGCTTCCGCACGCAAGGGTACCGACGTCGTCCTGTACGGCTTCGGCCGCATCGGCCGCCTGCTGGCGCGCATCCTCATCGAGAAGACCGGTGGCGGCGACGGCCTGCGCCTGCGCGCCATCGTCGTGCGCAAGGGCGCCGAGAACGACCTGGTCAAGCGCGCCAGCCTGCTGCGCCGCGACTCGGTGCACGGTCCGTTCGATGGCACCATCGTCATCGATGAAGCCAACAACACCATCACCGCCAACGGCAACCTGATCCAGGTGATCTACGCCAAGAGCCCGAGCGAAGTCGACTACACCCAGTACGGCATCCACGATGCGCTGATCGTCGACAACACCGGCGTATGGCGTGACGCCGACGGCCTCGGCCAGCACCTGGCCTGCCCGGGCGCCGCCCGCGTGATCCTCACCGCACCTGGCAAGGGCGCGCTGAAGAACATCGTGCACGGCATCAACCACGGCGACATCAGCGCCGATGACAAGATCATCTCGGCGGCGTCCTGCACCACCAACGCCATCGTGCCGGTGCTCAAGGCCATCAACGACCAGTACGGCATCGTCAACGGTCATGTCGAAACCGTTCACTCGTTCACCAACGACCAGAACCTGATCGACAACTTCCACAAGGGCAGCCGTCGTGGCCGCGCCGCGCCGCTGAACATGGTCATCACCGAGACCGGTGCCGCCACCGCCGCCGCCAAGGCCCTGCCGGTGCTCAAGGGCAAGCTGACCGGCAACGCCATTCGTGTGCCGACGCCGAACGTGTCGATGGCCATTCTCAACCTGAACCTCGAGAAGGCCACCACCCGCGAAGAGCTGAACGAGTACCTGCGCCAGACCGCCATGCACTCGGAACTGCACAAGCAGATCGACTACGTCAGCTCCCAGGAAGTGGTGTCCACCGACTTCGTCGGCTCGCGCCACGCCGGTGTGGTCGACGCCGAGGCCACCATCTGCAACGACAACCGCGTTGTCCTGTACGTCTGGTACGACAACGAATTCGGTTACAGCTGCCAGGTGGTGCGCGTGATGGAAGACATGGCCGGTGTGAACCCGCCAGCGTTTCCACGCTGATCCGCTTGTAATGCGTTGAAAAAACGGGAACCTTCGGGTTCCCGTTTTTTTTTCAGGATTCGATGGCCCTATCGCGGGGCAAGCCCGCTCCCACGCCGGCCGATGTGCGATCTTAGTAAGTAGTGAGCCGGCAGTGCAGCCGCGCAGGAAATAGAGCGACAAGCATCACCAGCGTGGGAGCGGGCTTGCCCCGCGATAGGGTCAGTCCTGACAGTCGAGATCTAGAGATTGCGTGCGCTTTTAATCTTCATCCTCATCCTGATGTCCGCCTGCGAGCCAACTCCCACCCTAGAACGCTTCGGCGGCCCGACCATGGGCAGCAGCTACAGCATCCAGTACGTGCGCCAGCCCGGTGGTCCTGCGCCCGAGCAGGTCCAGGCCGAGGTCGAGGCCATCCTCCAGGCCATCGATGCCCGCTATTCCACTTACCGCGGCGACTCCACCGTCAGCCGTTTCAACCAGCTTGCGGCCAATCAGTGCCTGTCCATCGACGCCGACCTGTTCGAGCTGGCCAGCTTCGGCCAGCACCTGGCCGAGCAGAGCCAGGGCGCCTTCGATCTCACCGTCGAGCCGCTGCTCGACCTCTGGGGCTTCGGTCCCCAGGCCCGCGAGATGCACGTGCCCGACCCGCAGGCGTTGGCCCGTGCTCGCCAGCGTGTGGGCTACCGCCACCTGCGCATCGAAGGCGGGGCCCTGTGCAAGGACGCTGCCATCGAACTGGATTTCAACAGCATCGCCGCCGGCCACGTCGTCGACCTGATCGCCAAGCGCCTGCGTGGCATGGGTATCGAGGCGTTTCTCGCCGAAGCCACCGGCGAGCTCAAGGCCGTGGGCCGCAAGCCCGACGGCAGTGCCTGGCGGGTGGCCCTGGAGTTGCCGCGCGAGGACCGCCAGATCGCCCGCCAGGTCATCGACGTGGAGGACATGGCCGTGTCGACCTCGGGTGACTATCGGCATTATTTCGAGGACAATGGCCGGCGCTATTCGCACACCTTCGACGCCCGTCTCGGGCGCCCGGTCGAGCACGACCTGGCGGCGGTGACGGTGCTCGACGCCTCGGCGCTGCAGGCCGACGGCTACTCGACCGTGCTGTTGATCCTCGGGCCGCAGCAGGGCTGGGACTTCGCCATCGCCCACGGTATCGCCGCGGTGCTGGTGACCCGGGTCGAGGGTGGTTTCGTCTCCCGTTCCACGCCGGCCTTCGAGCGGCTGGTGAAAGGCGAGTGAAAGGCAAGCCACGGATGATCAATGCCACGGATACGGTGAAACGACATGTAGTGCAGGCAATAATGGCCTACGACGCGACCAAGGGTTAATGTGCGCGGCGTTCACGCTTGATTAGACTGCACCCGAATTTTCTCATGGCGCCCCGGCGACATGATCGCGCCCCGCGGCCATCCGGCCGGCGGGCCAGTTCTGAAGGAGTACGCATGGCTGTCTACAACTACGACGTAGTGGTGCTGGGTTCCGGTCCGGCCGGAGAAGGCGCGGCAATGAACGCCGCCAAAGCAGGGCGCAAGGTGGCCATGGTCGACAGCCGTCGCCAGGTCGGCGGCAACTGCACCCACCTGGGCACCATCCCGTCCAAGGCGCTGCGTCACTCCGTGCGGCAGATCATGCAGTTCAACACCAACCCGATGTTCCGCGCCATCGGCGAGCCGCGCTGGTTCTCCTTCCCCGACGTGCTCAAGAGCGCCGAGAAGGTCATCAGCAAGCAGGTTGCCTCGCGCACCGGCTACTACGCGCGCAACCGCGTCGACGTGTTCGTCGGCACCGGCAGCTTCGCCGACGAGCAGACCGTCGAAGTGGTCTGCCCCAACGGCGTGGTCGAGAAGCTCAACGCCAAGCACATCATCATCGCCACCGGCTCGCGCCCGTACCGCCCGGCCGACATCGACTTCCATCACCCGCGCGTCTACGACAGCGACACCATCCTCAGCCTGAGCCACACCCCGCGCAAGCTGATCGTCTACGGCGCCGGGGTGATCGGTTGCGAATACGCCTCGATCTTCAGCGGCCTGGGTGTGCTGGTCGAGCTGGTCGACAACCGCGGCCAGCTGCTGAGCTTCCTCGACTCGGAAATCTCCCAGGCGCTGAGCTACCACTTCAGCAACAACAACATCACCGTGCGCCACAACGAGGAATACGACCGCGTCGAAGGCCTGGACAACGGGGTGATCCTGCACCTGAAGTCGGGCAAGAAGATCAAGGCCGACGCCTTGCTGTGGTGCAACGGCCGTACCGGCAACACCGACAAGCTGGGCCTGGAGAACATCGGCATCAAGGTCAACAGCCGTGGCCAGATCGAGGTCGACGAGACCTACCGCACCAGCGTGCCGAACATCTATGGCGCCGGTGACGTGATCGGCTGGCCGAGCCTGGCCAGCGCCGCCCACGACCAGGGCCGCTCGGCCGCCGGCAGCATCGTCGACAACGGCAGCTGGCGCTTCGTCAACGACGTGCCGACCGGCATCTACACCATTCCGGAGATCAGCTCGATCGGCAAGAACGAGCAGGAGCTGACCCAGGCCAAGGTACCCTACGAAGTGGGCAAGGCCTTCTTCAAGAGCATGGCCCGCGCGCAGATCGCCGGCGAGCCGCAAGGCATGCTGAAGATCCTGTTCCACCGCGAGACCCTCGAGGTCCTCGGCGTGCACTGCTTCGGCTACCAGGCCTCGGAGATCGTCCACATCGGCCAGGCGGTGATGAACCAGCCGGGTGAGCAGAACAACCTGAAGTACTTCGTCAACACCACCTTCAACTACCCGACCATGGCCGAAGCCTATCGGGTAGCTGCCTATGATGGTCTGAACCGGCTTTTTTGAGCGGCTCCGACCGGTGGCCTGAGCCGGTCGGGGAGACCGATTTCAGCCCTACCCGAGGGTGGTCCTGGCCAAACCGGGAAAGTCTGTAATCAGGCTGTCCACGCCAAAGTCGGCGAGCCGGCGCATCAGCGCCGGTTCGTTGACCGTCCATACCGACACGTGCAAGCCCTGGCGCTGCGCCTTGATCAGGCGCTCGGGGGTGCACAGCGTCCAGTTTAACGCCAGCATCTCGCACTCGTAGTTCTGCGCGACCTTCAGCGGGTCGAGCCAGGCGTACTCGGCAACCAGCCCGCGCTTGATGTCGGGCACCAGCTCCTGGGCGGCGCCCAGCACTTCCCGTGAGCTCGAGGTGATGGTCACCTTGTCCAGCAGGCCATGCTGCTGGGCCAGTTCGCGGATCGCCAGCACGGTGCTGGCGGCGCGGGTGCGCGAGGCGCTCTTGACTTCCAGCTGCCAGTGCTCGAACGGGCACTTCTCGAACAATTCCTCGAGCCGTGGGATGGGGCAGGGCTGCACATGGCCCGGGCCGCCCTTGCGCGCGTCGTAGGTGACCAGGTCGGCCGCCGTGTGCTCGACCACCTTGCCGCGCCGGCCGGTGGTGCGCTTGAGGGTCGGGTCATGGATCACCATCAGCTCGTTGTCGGCCGACAGGTGCAGGTCGAGTTCGCAGCGGGTCACGCCATGGGACAGGCACTGGCGGAAACTCTGCAGGGTATTCTCGGGCGCTTCGCCCTTGGCGCCGCGGTGGCCATAGATCAAGGTCACGTTCGTTCCTTCAAATCAGAGAGAAAAGGGCTTCAGGACGCGGGGTCGTTCTGTTCCAGCGCCTGGCGTCGTTGCTGTTGCTGGCGCTGCAGGATGTAGCGGGCCAGCAGCTGGCGCTGGGCGTCGGTCATGTCGATGAACTCGGTACCGACCTCGAAGTCGCCGTCGGGGCGCGGGTCGCAGTGGGTGACCCGGCCGCGCAGCAGCAGGCCGTGGGCGCGGGGCATCAGCACCATCTTCACCTTGACCCGGGTGCCGGGGGCGATTTTCTGCGCCTGGGCGAACTCGATGCCGCCTTCGGAGATGACCACCGCTTGCGGCTGGCCAATCTCGCCGATCAGGCTCTGGGCGACCACGGCGCTGAGCAGGTCGAGGCGTTTGTTCTGGGCGCGCAGGAAGGCGGCCAGGGTGCGGTCCTTCTCGCTCAGCTGGCGTAGCAGGTGCTGCGACTCGAAGTCCGAAAGGTGCAGCTCGCTGAGCAGGTTGAACAGCTCGGAATCATCCTGCAACAGTTCTGTTTCAAGGGCTTCGGCCGCGCTGAGGGGGCTGATTTGAAGTGCGATCCGATCTTCGATGCGGTAGTATTCGCGGCGATCTTCTTCGTCTAATGTCGTCATGGCGAACCCAAGGTTACGGCGGTGGTCCGAGTGTAAAGCCGCCGTAGGCGCCTCGCCACAAGGACGTTCCCTTTCATCCGAACAAGCCCCGACATGTTCAGACCTCTATTCGTATTCATTGGTACGCGCTACACCCGTGCCAAGCGCCGCAATCACTTCGTCTCGTTCATTTCGCTCACCTCGATGATCGGCCTCGCCCTGGGCGTGGTGGTGATGATCGTGGTGCTCTCGGTGATGAACGGGTTCGACCACGAGATGCGTACCCGCGTGCTGGGGATGATCCCCCACGCCACGCTGGAGACCGGCCAGCCGATCGACGACTGGCAGGCCCTCGCCTCTAAAGTAAAGCAGAATCCGCAGGTGCTGGCGGTCGCGCCGTTCACCCAGATGCAGGGCCTGCTGACCCATGAAGGCAAGGTGCAGAAGGTGCTGCTCAACGGCATCGACCCGGCCCGCGAGCGCGAGGTGTCGATCATCGACAAGTTCGTCCTCGACGGCAGCCTCGACAAGCTGGCCCCGGGCGAGTGGGGCATCATGATTGGCGACAAGGCCGCGCAGAAGCTGGGCGTGGGTATCGGCGACAAGCTGACCTTTGTCGCCCCCGAGGTCAGCGTCACCCCGGCGGGGATGTTCCCGCGTATGAAGCGCTTCACCGTGGTCGGCACCTTCCACGTCGGCGCCGGCGAGATCGACGGCTACCTGGGCCTGACCAACATCGCCGACCTGTCGCGCCTGCACCGCTGGAAGGCCGACCAGGTCCAGGGCGTGCGCCTGAAGTTCGACGACCTGTTCCAGGCCCCGCGTGCTGCCTGGGCCATCGCCCAGCAGTTGGGCGAGCAGGAGTTCTACCCGCGTGACTGGACCCGCACCCACGGCAACCTGTACCAGGCGATCCGCATGGAGAAATCCATGATCGGCCTGCTGTTGCTGCTGATCGTCGCGGTGGCGGCATTCAACATCATTTCCACCCTGGTGATGGTGGTCAACGACAAGCGCGGCGACATCGCCATCCTGCGCACCCTGGGCGCCACGCCCGGGCAGATCATGGCCATCTTCATGGTCCAGGGCACGGTGATCGGCGTGGTCGGCACGCTGATCGGCGCGGTGCTGGGCATCCTCGGCGCGCTCAACGTGAGCGCGGCCATCGCCGGCATCGAGACCCTGATCGGGCACAAGTTCCTCAATGCCGACGTGTACTTCATCGATTACCTGCCGTCGCAGATCCAGGCCCAGGACGTGTACATGGTCTGTGGTGCGGCGCTGGTCCTGAGTTTCTTCGCCACCCTGTATCCGGCCTGGCGCGCCTCGCGCACCCAGCCGGCGGAGGCGCTACGTTATGAGTGAGTCGCGCATGAGTGATAAAGCCGTGTTGAGCTGCCGCAACCTGGGCAAGAGCTACGAGGAAGGCCCGGAGTCGGTCCAGGTCCTGTCGGGGTTGAACCTCGAGCTGCACCCGGGCGAGCGGGTGGCCATCGTCGGCAGCTCGGGCTCGGGCAAGAGTACCTTGCTCAACCTGCTCGGCGGCCTCGACACGCCGACCCGGGGCAGCGTCTGGCTGGCCGGCGAGGAGCTGTCGGCGCTGGGCGAGCGGGCCCGTGGCCTGCTGCGCAACCGCGCCCTGGGCTTCGTCTACCAGTTCCACCACCTGCTGGCGGAGTTCACCGCCCTGGAAAACGCCTGCATGCCGCTGCTGATCGGCAAGACGCCGATCGCCGAGGCCCGCGAGCGCGCCGAGGCGCTGCTCAAGCGCGTCGGCCTGGGCCACCGGTTGAATCACAAGCCGGCCGAGCTGTCCGGTGGCGAGCGCCAGCGCGTGGCGATCGCCCGCGCCCTGGTCAACCGCCCGGGCCTGGTGATGCTCGACGAGCCCACCGGCAACCTCGACCACCATACGGCCATGGGGATCCAGGAATTGATGCGAGAGCTGTCCACGCATTCGCAGACCGCCTTCCTGGTGGTGACCCACGACCTCAACCTGGCGCGCCAGATGGACCGCGTGCTGAGCCTGGAAGACGGGCGCCTGGTGGCGATCTGAATCGCTTGCGCGGGGCGCCTTGAGGCGCTCCGGTTCACACTTAGATTGGGTATCCCTGTTCATGTTCAGACCCTTGTCCTTGTTCATCGGTGCTCGCTACACCCGTGCCAAGCGTCGCAACCACTTCATCTCGTTCATCTCCATGACCTCGATGATCGGGCTGTCGCTTGGCGTGCTGGCGATGATCACGGTGCTGTCGGTGATGAACGGCTTCCAGCGCGAGATGAGTTCGCGCGTGCTGGGCCTGGTGCCCCATGCCGCGATCCTCGGCGCGCAGCCGCTGGACGACTGGCGCAAGGTCGCCATCACCGCCGAAGGCAATCCGGCGGTGATGGCCGCGGCGCCGATCACCGAGATGGAGGGCATGCTCTCGTACAAGGGGGCGATGCAGCCGATCCAGGTCGCGGGCATCGACCCGGCCGAGGAGGGCAAGGTCTCCATCGTCACCCAGCATATCGTCCAGGGCAGCCTGCAGGATCTGGTGCCGGGCGAGTATGGCGTGGTCATCGGTGAATTGACCGCCCGGCGTTTTCGCCTGAACACCGGCGACAAGCTGACCCTGATCGTCCCGGAGATCAGCAAGGAGCCGGGCGGCATCACCCCGCGCATGCAGCGCCTGACCGTGGTCGGGATCTTCAAGGTTGGCGCCGAGCTGGATGGCTCCCAGGCCTATATCCATATCGCCGACGCCGGCGAGATGCAGCGCTGGGCGCCGGGCCAGGTACAGGGCGTGCGCCTGAAGCTTCACGACCTGTACGCCGCGCCGCAGGTGTCCAAGGCCATCGCCGCCGGGCTGGGCGACGGCTACCGCGCCGACGACTGGTCGCACACCCAGGGCAGCCTGTTCAGCGCCATGAAGATGGAAAAGACCATGATCGGCCTGCTGCTGATGATGATCATCGCCGTGGCCGCCTTCAACATCATCGCCACCCTGGTGATGGTGGTGAACGACAAGGGCGCGGACATCGCCATCCTGCGCACCATCGGCGCGACGCCGGCGCAGATCATGGGCACGTTCATGGTCCAGGGCAGCCTGATCGGCATCGTCGGCACCTTGATCGGCGGCGTGCTCGGGGTGCTCCTGGCGCTGAACGTCAGCGCCGTGGTCGGCTGGGTCGAGCGGGTCAGCGGGCAGCACATCTTCACCTCCGACATCTACTTCATCAGCAGCCTGCCGTCGGAGCTGCAGTGGGGCGACGTGGCGATCATCTGCGTGGCCGGGCTGGTGATGAGCTTCCTGGCGACCATTTACCCTGCGTACCGCGCCTCGCAGATCGAACCGGCGATGGCGTTGCGTTACGAGTAAGGCATGGCAACACCGGGGGCGCTTTGCGCCCCTTTCGCCGCGGTTCGTCGCCACGGCAAGCCGGCTCCCACCTCGACCGTTTAGATCTCAAGCCTTGCGCTATCCCTGTGGGAGCCGGCTTGCCGGCGATGGGCTGCGCAGCAGCCCCTTATGCAGGCAACTCGATCACGAACCGCGTCCACCCATCTTCACACTCCGCTCGAATCTTCCCGCCGTGGGCCTGCACGATCGAGCGGGTGATGGCCAGCCCGAGCCCTGCATGCTCACTGCTGCCTTCCTGGCGCGCCGGGTCTGCCCGATAGAAACGGTCGAACAGCCGCTCCAGCAGTTGCGGGGCGATCGCCGGGCCACTGTTGGCCACCTCGATGCGCAACCCCGGCGCAAGGCTCACACGGATCTCGCCGCCCGCCGGGGTGAAGCGCAGGGCGTTGTCCAGCAGGTTCGACAAGGCCCGGCGCAGCATGTGCCGGTCGCCTTCGACATGCGCCTGGCCCTCACGAGACAGCCTGACTTCAGCCTCCTCGGCCAGCGGCGCGTAATACTCCAGCAGCGCATCGACCTCGGTCGCCAGGTCCAGCGCCTGACTATTGGGCATCAGCAGGCCGTGGTCGGCCTTGGCCAGGTAGAGCATGTCGTTGACCAGCTGGGCCATCCACTGCAGTTCCTCGAGATTGCCATGCAGGGCCTCGCGGTACTCCTCGAGGCTGCGCGGGCGGGTGAGGGTGACCTGGGTGTGGGTCAGCAGGTTGGACAGCGGCGTGCGCAACTCGTGGGCAATGTCGGCGGAGAATGCCGACAGGCGCTGGAAGGCGTCGTCCAGGCGCTGCAGCATGGCATTGACCGTGCCGGCCAGCTCGGCCAGCTCCTCGGGCATCTCGGCGGCCGGCAGGCGGGTGGTCAGCGAGCGGGCGTTGACGCTGGCGGCGACCTTGCCCATCCGCCGCAGCGGCTTCAGGCCACGGCGCACGGCCCAGGCACCCAGCAGCGCGGTGACCAGGGCGCTGAGGCCGACCGTGAGCCAGATCAGGCGCTGCATGCCTTGCAGGAAGTGCTGGTGATGGGTGATGTCGAGGAACAGAGTCAGTTGAGGCGAGGCGGGTCGGGTTTCGTCCAACGGCAGGCTCAGCCCGCGGTAGTCGATGCCCTGGGTATGCAGGGTGGCCAGGCCGGGTTGGTCCGGGGCGTTCGGCAGGTCGCTGCGGCTGGCGAACCAGGTGGTGCCGTCGATCGCGCGCACGCGCAAGGCCAGGTCGGACTGGTGGCTCAGCTCGTTGAGCAGCCCTGGTAGGCGCGTGGCCAGTTGCTCGGGGCTGGTGACGCCGTCGAGCAGGCTGCGCATCAGCGACAGGCGGCCGCTGAGCAGTTGCTGGTCGAGTTCGACGAAGTGCTGCTCGCTGGCGCGGCTGAACAGCAGGCCGGCGCCCAGCGAGACACTGGCGGTGCAGGCGGCGAACAGCAGCGCCAGGCGGCTGCCGAGGGACAGGCGGCGCATCAGTCCTGGCGCTCCTCGAGCACGTAGCCCATGCCGCGCACGGTATGGATCAGCTTGGTGGCGTGGGTGTCGTCGATCTTCAGGCGCAGGCGGCGGATGGCCACCTCGATGACGTTGGTGTCGCTGTCGAAGTTCATGTCCCACACCTGCGAGGCGATTAGTGACTTGGGCAGCACCTCGCCCTGGCGGCGCAGCAGCAGTTCGAGCAGGGCGAATTCCTTGGCGGTCAGGTCGACGCGCTGGCCGGCCCGCTCGGCGCGGCGGCGAATCAGGTCAAGGCGCAGGTCGGCCAGGCTCAGGCAGGTGTCCTGGCTGGCGCTGGCGCCGCGGCGCAGCAGGCTGCGTACCCGGGCCAGCAGCTCGGAGAAGGCGAACGGCTTGACCAGATAGTCGTCGGCGCCCAGCTCCAGGCCGTGGACGCGGTCCTCGACGGCATCGCGGGCGGTGAGGAACAGCACCGGCGTGTCCAGCCCGGCCTGGCGCACGGCCTGGAGGATCTGCCAGCCGTTGCGCCCCGGCAGCATCACATCGAGGATCAGCAGGTCGTGGTCACCGGTCAGGGCCAGGTGCTGGCCGGTGTCGCCATCGTTGGCCAGCTCAGTGGCGAAACCGGCTTCGCTCAGCCCCTGGCTCAGGTACTGGCCGGTCTTGGCCTGGTCTTCGACGATCAGCAGTTTCATGTATTTACCAACGGTTAGGGCCAACGTGATGCCGAAATGATACGTGACGATCCGACGGCCTGCCCAAGCTGACAAAGTTGTAATCTTCCCGTCAGCCAGCTGCCAGCCAGCCTTTTCGAGAATGGCCTCATTCTCCCAGAACGACCCGGAGTCACCCATGAAACACCTGTTCATCGCCGCCGCCCTCGCACTGGTCAGCCTGCCGAGCTTCGCCGACAGCGGCAAACCCTTCGCCTTCGGCGAGCCGGCCGAGGCGGCCAAGGCCACCCGCACCGTCGAGGTGGTGCTCAAGGACATCGCCTTCGAACCCAAGGACATCAAGGTCAAGGCCGGCGAGACCGTGCGCTTCGTGCTGGTCAACCAAGGCAAGCTGCCCCACGAGTTCAACCTGGGCGACAAGGCCATGCACGCCGAGCACCAGAAGGAAATGATCGCCATGCAGGGCAAGATGTTCACCGCCGGCATGAACCACGAAGGCATGGACCATGGCCAGATGGATCACGGCCAGATGGGCGCTGGCCACGGCCATGGTGGCGGCAACACCGTGCTGGTGCAGCCCGGCCAGCGCGCCGAGCTGACCTGGACCTTCCGCAAGTCGGCGCCCATCGAGTTCGCCTGCAACGTGCCAGGCCACTATCAGGCAGGCATGGTCGGCCCGCTGACCATCGAGTGACAACGGCTCCAAGGCGGGGTGCAAAACCGGTAGACTAGGGGCAATTTCGAACCTTCAGGTCAGTTTCCATGCATCCCGCCGCCGAACACTCCCCGCTGGGCAAGTCCAGCGAATACATCGCCACCTACACCCCCGCGCTGCTGTTCCCGATTCCCCGCCTGGCCAAATGGGCCGAGCTGGGCGTGAGCGGCGACGCGCTGCCGTGGCAGGGCGTGGACTTCTGGAACTGCTTCGAGCTGTCCTGGCTGCTGCCCTCGGGCAAGCCGGTGGTGGCCATCGGGGAGTTCGCCATCCCGTGCGATTCGCCGAACATCATCGAGTCCAAGTCCTTCAAGCTGTACCTCAACTCGCTGAACCAGACGGTGTTCGAGTCGGTGGAGGCGTTGCAGGCGTGCCTGGTGCAGGACCTGTCCGCCGCAGCCGGCAAGCCTGTCGGGGTCAAGGTCAGCACCCTGGCCGAGGTCGAGGGGCAGGGCGTGACCGCGCTGCCGGGCCAGTGCATCGACGCGCTGGATGTGAACATCAGCAACTACGAGCAGCCGCAACCGGAGCTGCTGCGTTGCTCGTCGGAGCGCGTGGTGGAAGAGACGGTGCACAGCCACCTGCTCAAATCCAACTGCCCGGTCACCGGCCAGCCGGACTGGGGTAGCGTGGTGGTGGAGTACAAGGGCCAGGCGCTGGATCATGCCAGCCTGCTGACCTACCTGATCAGCTTCCGCCAGCATGCCGACTTCCACGAACAATGCGTGGAGCGGATCTACCTGGACCTGAAGAACCTGCTCAAGCCTGAGCACCTGACGGTGTATGCGCGGTATGTGCGTCGTGGCGGGCTGGATATCAACCCGTACCGCAGCACTGGGGCGATCAGTCCGCAGAATCTGCGATTGGTGCGTCAGTAATGTAATGGGGCCGCGTTTGCGGCCCCATTCGGTTCAGATCCCCATGCTGTGCAGGTGATTGGCGATATTGCGCAGGATGGCGGTGAGGTCCGGGTGATCGGCTTCGAAGCGTTCGACGGCGGTATTGACCCCGTCGACCAGGTTGTTGTCCTTGGTCGCTTCTTCGAGTTTGATCTGGGCTTCGATCTGCTGCATCAGTTCATGCAGGTGGTCGCGCTCTTCCAGCGAGAGCGGTGGATTGCGGTCCAGTTGCTCGCGCAGGCTATCGAGTTGCTCTTGCAGTTCGCGGGCAGGCATTGTTCGTTCTCCATCAATGACTTGGCGAGCCATGGACCTCGGTGACACGGTAAAGGTTCTGGCCTGCCTTCTAGCGTAATCCACCTGCCGCAGCTTTGCATGACCCGTATCAACGGGGATGTATCAGGGTTTCTCGCCCTTGTGCCGGCGCTGGGCGATGTCCGCCAGGCACGTGTCGAGGGATTCCAGGTGATCGATCACCGAGTGCACGCCCAGGCCGAACAGCGCCAGGGTCGCCTTGCCACGGGTGCGCTCCTGTTCCTGCCGGGTCATGGCCTGCCATTGGCTGGAGCCCAGGTCGCAGGCCGCCAGGCCCACCGTCCACAGGCCGGCGTTGAGCCCGGCCTGCAGCAGCCGCGGCTCGCCGCTGACCAGCACGCAGCCTTCCAGGCGTTGGCTGTCGAGGCTCATCAGCGCCTGCCAGCAGGCGTTGGGCGCCGGCCATTTGCAGCCATTGACCAGATGGCCCGGCAGCCAGTCGGGCAGCACGCTGCTCAGGCGCTTGCCCTGGGCGGCGCTGAGTTCGTCGAGCCAGATGCACGGCACAGCCTGCGAGTGCAGGCGGTGAAGGGAATCGAGGGCGCCGGGGGCGGGCAGGGTGCCGCTGTCGGTTGCCTGGACCAGGCAGCCGCGCAGTCCGAACAGCACGGCGGTGAAGGCGGGTGCGTCTTGCATGGCAACGTCCCTAAATACCCCGCAAGCTACCCGGCGATTGTGACCAAGGGATGACGACTACAGTTGTTCACGAAATCTTGACAGAGATATGTAAAACTACCGTTCAGCCAGCAAGCCAGTATACTTGCGCCCTATCGAGCAGCGCGCCAAAGGCCGTTGCCGCCGTGAAATCCGATGGAGAAACATCTATGCGTAGGATCGGTGCCGGAGTGATCGAGCGAGTCACCCAGGCCTGTGTCTGCGCCAGCTTGCTGCTGGCGCCCGTGGCAGCCACCCAGGCGGCCACCGAGGAGGATCCGTGGGAGTCGGTCAACCGACCGATCTTCAGGTTCAACGATGTCCTCGACACCTATGCCCTCAAGCCGCTGGCCCAGGGTTACCAGTACGTCACCCCGCAGTTCCTCGAAGATGGCATCCACAATGTCTTCCGCAACCTGGGCGACGTCACCAACCTGGCCAACAACGTGCTGCAGCTCAAGCCTCGAGCGGCGGGCGTCGACACGGCGCGGCTGATCGTCAACACCACCTTCGGCCTGGGCGGCTTCTTCGATGTCGGCACCAAGATGGGCCTGCAGCGCAACGACGAGGACTTCGGCCAGACCCTCGGCTACTGGGGCGTGCCCAGCGGGCCGTACGTGGTCATTCCGTTCCTTGGCCCGAGCACCGTGCGTGACGGCCTGGCCAAGTACCCGGACACCTACACCGAACCCTACCGCTACATCGACCATGTGCCGACCCGCAACTCGCTCATGGCAGTGGACGTGATCGACACCCGCGCCAGCCTGCTGTCGGCGGAGAAGCTGATCCAGGGCGACAAGTACATCTTCCTGCGCAACGCCTACCTGCAGAACCGCGAGTTCAAGGTCAAGGACGGTCAGGTCGAAGACGACTTCTGATCACATCGGTCAGCTAATGGGGCTGCTTTGCAGCCCATCGCCGGCAAGCCGGCTCCCACGGAGGATCGCACAACCTGTGGGAGCCGGCTTGCCGGCGATGGGCCGCAGGGCGGCCCCATTTGTTTTGGATAAATGTGTAACGGCTTAATGCATGGCCAGGATGCGCAGGCCGAATTTCTGCGCGCCGCCGGGCTGGTCGGCGATCCACACCACCTCGGTGCTGGCATGCAGGCCGGCAAGGGCGGCATGGTCGGAGTCGATGCGCACCTCGAGCTGGTCGCCTACCTTGAACCGCTGCGGTGCCTGAACCTGCATGCCGCTGCTGGAGAGGTCGATGCACACGGCGCTGATCACCTGGCCGGCGTGCAGCAGGCTGACCTCGGTTTCAATGCGCATGCGTATGAAATCGCGTTTTTCGCTGTAATCCACGGGAGGCTGGGACATGCTTGCATCCTTTCGTCAGGTTGCGCCGATGTGCTTTCTTATAACGCCGGGTGATTTGCCCTGTAAAGTGCGCGGAAGTCTTCCTTGCCATGCTTGAAACGCCAGGCGGATGGGAGTACCGTCAGCGCCTTACAGGGCACCTCGCTATTTGCCGGACCAGTCTTCTTGTCCTACAACTCAAATAGAGAGTGGCTAGAGAGCATTCCAGTAGCCGTCTGTCGGTCCTTCACAGCCGCTACGCCAACCCAAATCTGGCGCCGTTCGCCCACATGCAGAAACCCAGTGCAACGCTGCTGATCATCGATGACGACGAGGTGGTCCGTGCCAGTCTCGCCGCCTATCTGGAAGACAGCGGCTTCAGCGTCCTCCAGGCCGGCAACGGCCAGCAGGGCCTCCAGGTCTTCGAAGCACACCAGCCCGACCTCGTGATCTGCGATCTGCGCATGCCGCAGATGGGCGGCCTCGAACTGATCCGCCGGATCAGCGAGCGCGCGCCGCAGTTGCCGGTGATCGTGGTGTCCGGTGCCGGCGTCATGAGCGACGCGGTCGAAGCCCTGCGCCTGGGCGCGGCGGACTACCTGATCAAGCCCCTGGAAGACCTGGCCGTGCTCGAGCACTCGGTGCGCCGCGCGCTCGACCGCTCGCGGCTGGTGCTGGAAAACCAGCGCTACCGGGAGAAGCTCGAAGCCGCCAACCGCGAGCTGGAGGCCAGCCTGCACCTGCTGCAGGAGGACCAGACCGCCGGTCGCCAGGTGCAGATGAACATGCTCCCGGAAAACCCCTGGGTGGCCGGCGAGTTCGCCTTCGAGCACCAGATCATCCCGTCGCTGTACCTGTCGGGCGATTTCGCCGACTACTTCCGCGTGGATGACCGGCGCATCGCCTTCTACCTGGCGGACGTCTCCGGCCACGGTGCCTCGTCGGCGTTCGTCACGGTGCTGCTCAAGTTCATGACCACGCGCCTGCTGTTCGAATTCAAGCGTGGCGGCAAGATGCGCGAGTTCAAGCCTTCGCAGGTGCTCAGCCACATCAACCGCGGGCTGATCAACTGCAAGCTGGGCAAGCATGTGACCATGGTCGGTGGCGTCATCGACGAGGACACCGGCCTGCTCACCTACAGCGTCGGCGGCCACTTGCCGCTGCCGGTGCTGTACACCCCGGGCCAGGCCCGCTACCTGGAAGGCCGTGGCCTGCCGGTGGGGTTGTTCGACGAGGCCAGCTACCAGGACCAGGTGCTGGAGCTGCCACCGCAGTTCAGCCTCACCCTGATGTCCGATGGCATTCTGGACCTTTTGCCCGGGGACACACTCAAAGATAAGGAAGCGGCCTTGCCGGAAATCGTCAAGGCGGCGGGTGGTAGCCTGGAGGGGCTGCGCCAACGATTCGAATTGGCTACGCTTGGGGAGATGCCGGATGATATCGCCCTATTGGTGTTGAGCAGGAACCTTGAATGAGTACTGGTAGAATCCAGTTCGCCGAGCAGAGCGGGACCTTCGTTCTGAAATTTGTCGGTGAAGTGCGCCTGACCCTGTGTTCGGCGCTGGATGCGACGATCGAGAAGATCTTCACCGCGCTGAACTTCTCGGCCATCGTCATCGACCTGACCGAAACCGAGAGCATCGACAGCACCACCCTCGGCCTGCTGGCCAAGCTGTCGATCCTGTCCCGGCAGAAAGTCGGCCTGCTGCCGACCGTGGTCACCACCAACCCGGACATTTCCCGCCTGCTGCAGTCCATGGGCTTCGACCAGGTGTTCAACATCGTCGACCGCCCGGTGCCGTGCCCGGAATGCCTGACCGACCTGCCGTCCCAGGACCAGGACGAGAGCGTGGTGCGTTCCAAGGTGCTGGAGGCGCACAAGATCCTCATGGGCTTGAATGACTCCAACCGTGAAGCGTTCCACGACCTGGTGAGCGCGCTCGAGCGGTCCTGATCCTGCGCTGAACCTGCCGACGCCATCGCGGGGCAAGTCGCATCGGCGCACCGCCGCTCCCACAGGAAACAATGGTGTTCATTGTGGGAGCGGGCTTGCCCCGCGATGAGGTCAGTCCTGGATGAACGCCGTAGCCGGCGAACCATCCGCATTCAACTGATACACCCGCTCCGGCCGCCCCTGGCCATCGAAGAACACCTGCCCCAACCCCGCACTATTCCACAGCCGCTCCCCGGCCTTGCTGCGGCTGGGCGTGCGCGGCACCACCTGCATTTCCCGGCGTTTGGTAAACCAGTTGAGCGGCGAGCGTGGCGAATACAGCCAGCGGTTGAGCCGGTCGAGCACATCCAGCAGGCGCCGGGGAAACTCGTTCTTGATCCCGCTGCTGGTCACCTGCCACAGGTGCGGGCTGCGTTGGCGGTGGCGAATCAGCACCTCATAGACGAACGAGTAGTGCACGTCGCCCGACAGCACCACGTAGTGCCCCGGCGTGCGTGAATGGCGGAAGATGTTGAGGATCACCTGCGCCGCGCCGCGATGGGCCATCCAGTTCTCCGCATCCACCAGCAGCGGGTAGCCCAGAGCGCTGAACACCCGCTGCACGGTCTCGATCAGCTTGACCCCGAAGATCGGCGCCGGCGACACGATGATCGCCGAAGGATGGTCGAGCAGCGCCTGCTGCAGTTCGCTCAGCGCCTCCCAGTCGAGCAGGCCGGAGGGCTTGCCCAGGCTGCTTTCGCTGCGCCAGCGGCGGGTGCGGGTGTCCAGCACCAGCAGTGGTGGGTTGCTGGGCAGCGCGTACTGCCAGCCCTGGAAGCGCAGCAGCTCGCCGATCAGCTCGTCCCGTGCCTCGTTCAGTTGCCGGCATTGCCCGACCAGCGCCGCGCAACCGTCCGGGTCGTTGCCCCAGCCCTGGCACAGCAGGTAGCCGAGCAGGGCGTTGCCGATGATGCGCCGCGAGAACGGGTGGCCGTAGGCGGTCTGTTCCCATTGCGCCGACAGGTTCCAGTCGTCGGTGATGTCGTGGTCGTCGAAGATCATCAGGCAGGGCAGGTGGGCCATCACCCGCGCCACCTGGCCGAGGCCGTCGCGGAAGGCCTCGATCAGCGGCAGTTCGCGTCGATAACGGGCCTGGCGCTGGTCGGTCAGGCCCTCTGGCATGTCCATCCGCACCAGGGCCCACGGCAGCGGCGACCAGACCAGCAGGTACATGGCCATGACCTCGGCGAAGGTCACCAGGTGATTGTCGGCGTTGCTGGACGAGAAGATCGGCTTGCGCTTGCCGCCGAAGAAGCGTTCGCGCAGGGTCTCGTTGCCTTCCTGGGCCGGCAGCAGGTCGGCGCGGTGGTAGTAGCAGGCCGGGTGGCGATAGAGCGCGGCGCCGCTGTCGACCAGGGCGCCGTCGAGGGCTTCGTCGAACAGGCCCAGGCGCTCGATCAGCGCGTGGATGGCACGCAGCATGGGGCCGGCGACATCGTCGGCATAGACCTGGTCGCCGCTCATCAGCAGCACAGCGGGGCGTTCTTCAGGGCGCGGATCGGCGGCAAGCAGGCGGTCGGCGCAGAGCAGACCGTCGGCGGCCGGGTGATGGGGCTTGCGGCAGGAGCCGTGGAGCAGCTGGTCGAGGCGCTCGCGCAGCACGAAGCTGGGGCGGTTGGCGCCGGGGTAGAGCAGGTGCGGGGCCCAGTCGGCGATGCCCTGGCCGTTGGCCAGGCGCAGGTCGTACTCGAGCGCCATGTTGCTGGGCAGCGGGTGGTCGAAGTGGATGTCCAGCAGATGGATGAAGGCGTGCTCACCGACCGCGATCATCTCGCAGTGTGTGGTGGCGCTGATGCCGGCCTGGTCGAAGAAGAACTCGGGGTGCAGCGGTTGCGAGCCGACCAGCCAGATGGCCAGGCGTTGCGGTTCCAGACGGCGGAGGATGGGGCCGGCGAGGACGAGGGGGAGCGAAGCGGTGGCGGGCATGGATGGCTCAGGTTCGTGTGATGCTGATGGCCCTATCGCGGGGCAAGCCCGCTCCCACAGGGAATGGGGAATGCGGTGTTTTCATTGTGGGAGCGGGCTTGCCCCGCGATGGCGTCATCGGCCACCCCAACGAAAACGGGCGGGAAATGCTCTGCATTAACCGCCCGTCGATCAAGCCGAAGATGTATCAGGCTTTGTCAGCCAGCCATCAGCGCTTCCAGCTTTTCCTGGTCGCGGGCGAACTGGCGGATGCCTTCGGCCAGCTTCTCGGTGGCCATGGCGTCTTCGTTCATCGCCCAGCGGAACTGGCTTTCGTTCAACTGTTGCTTGGCTTCGCCGGCATTGCCCGGCTTGAGCAGGCGTGGCAGTTCGCCCTGGTCGTCCGACAGCTGCTGCAGCAGTTCGGGGCTGATGGTCAGGCGGTCGCAGCCGGCCAGTTGCTCGATCTGGCCGATGTTGCGGAAGCTCGCGCCCATGACCACGGTGTTGTAGCCGTTGGTCTTGTAGTAGTCGTAGATGCGGGTGACCGACCGCACGCCCGGATCCTCGGCGCCGACGTATTCCTTGCCGGTGCTTTTCTTGTACCAGTCGTAGATGCGCCCCACGAACGGCGAGATTAGGAACACCCCGGCATCGGCGCAGGCCTGGGCCTGGGCGAAGGAGAACAGCAGGGTGAGGTTGGTCTGGATGCCTTCCTTCTCCAGCTTCTCGGCGGCGCGGATGCCTTCCCAGGTGGAGGCCAGCTTGATCAGCACGCGGTCTTTCGACACACCGGCCGCTTCGTACAGCTCGATCAGCTGGCGGGCCTTTTTCAGCAGCGCCGGCTCGTCGAACGACAGTCGCGCGTCCACCTCGGTGGAGATGCGCCCCGGAATGACCTTGAGAATGCCCGAGCCCACCGACACGGCGAACTTGTCGCAGGCCAGGTCGACATTGCCCTTGGCATCGGCCTTGACCTGGTTGAGCAGGTCGGCGTAACCCGGGATGGCCGCGGCCTTGAGCAGCAGCGAAGGGTTGGTGGTGGCGTCGACCGGCTTGAGGCGGGTGATGGCGTCGAGGTCGCCGGTGTCGGCGACGACGGTGGTGAACTGCTTGAGTTGTTCCAGCTTGGAGGTCATGGGCGTGCTCTGTCCTGTGCAATGACTCGACATTACCCGAGCCCCGACAGCCACTCAAGGCCCGTCGCAGGCGTATCGGGAAACCCTTCGAAGCAGCCCGCTCCCCTGTGTAGGAGCGGGCTTGCCCCGCGAAGGGCTGCAAAGCAGCCCCGGCCAACGCCAGGGCCGCGGTAAAAGGCTAACCCTTCGAGTGCCAACCCCGCCCCAGGTTCCCTCAACGCCCCTGCAACAGCTCGGCAGCCTGGTCCAGCACCTTCAGCGGCTCGCTGGTCTTGTGAATGTCCGCCGACAGCAACTGCCGGAAGCGCCGCGCCCCCGGGAAGCCCTGGCCCAGCCCGAGGATATGCCGGGTGATGTGATGCATCGCGCCGCCGCTTTGCATGTGCGCGACGATATACGGACGCAGCTTTTCCATCGCCTCGGCCCGGCTGACCACCGGCGCTGTGCTGCCGAACAGCTGCTGGTCGACCTCGGCCAGCAGGTACGGGTTGTGGTACGCCTCGCGTCCCAGCATCACGCCGTCGAAGGTCTGCAGGTGGGTGCGGCACTCGTCGAGGGTCTTGATACCACCGTTGAGCACCAGCTCCAGGTCCGGGAAGTCGGCCTTCAGCTGCGCCGCCACGTCGTAGCGCAGCGGCGGGATCTCACGGTTCTCCTTGGGCGACAGGCCTTCGAGGATGGCGATGCGCGCATGCACGGTGAAGCTGCGGCACCCGGCGTCGCGCACCTGGCCGACGAAGTCGCACAGCTCGGCGTAGCTGTCGCGGCCGTTGATGCCGATGCGGTGCTTGACCGTGACCGGAATGCCGACCGCATCCTGCATGGCCTTGACGCAATCGGCCACCAGCGCCGGATGGCCCATCAGGCAGGCGCCGATCATGTTGTTCTGCACCCGGTCGCTGGGGCAGCCGACGTTGAGGTTGACCTCGTCGTAGCCAGCGTCCTCGGCCAGGCGCGCGCAGGCGGCCAGGTCCGCCGGCACGCTGCCGCCCAGCTGCAGGGCCAGCGGGTGCTCGGATTGGTCATGGCGCAGGAAGCGCTGGGCGTCGTTGTGCAGCAGGGCGCCGGTGGTGACCATTTCGGTGTAGAGCAGGGCGTGCTGGGAGAGCAGGCGCAGGAAGAAGCGGCAGTGGCGGTCGGTCCAGTCCATCATCGGCGCCACGGAAAAGCGGCGGGATGGCTCGGGGCGCAGGGTTGCGGGTGTGGCGGCTTGAGAATGCATAAGTCTGGGACACGAACTCAGCGAAGCCAGGCGGCGGGGTGCGCTGGCTGGCGATTGAAAGAGTGAATGGCTGCCAGTTTACCAAGCATGGCGGGATTCGTCCGGTTTGATCGGCGATCAGGCGCTGTCCGGTTCGAAGGTGAACAGCGTTGCAAGCATCATCGGCGTGAGAGCGGGCTCCTACGTCGGCACGCAATGGCGTGGGAGCGGGCTTGCCCCGCGATGACGTCAGTTCAGGCGCCACATGCCTTGTGATCTAGTGCAACGGACGCGGCTGCGCGTTCGGCATCTGCACCTGGATCAATGCCGACTCCAGTAGCACGCGCAGTGCCTCCATCTCATGCATGGAGGCCAGCATCAGAATCGCGGCGGGTGACTTGGGCTGCAGCAGGACAGCCTGATGCGCCACGCTTTGCGCGCACAGGGCGTACTCGGTGGCCTGGATGAGGGTGTCTTCGAGGGAGTGGTGGTTGTGGGGTGGATCGGGGACGATCTTTAACATGGTGATTTACCGTTGGCGGTGCCACCACCAGCCTGCTGTCAAACAGAAGGGTGGCAGCTGTACGTGGGTTGACAGACCGGCGGAAAATCACGCAAAAGTTCCGGCGCACGCAAGCGTGCCCACACGTACAGCCACCATTGAGCGGAGACTGCCTGCGTGATTCTACCGTTACAGCCTGTCAAAGCTGTGTCGCTGATGTGCAACGACAGGCCGAGACTAGAGCGCCCACAGAGCAGCCGCAACGGAAAACAGGCGGCAGCAGTATGTTTGGGAAATGGACTACAAGGAAGGGGTAAAATCTGATTGTTGGCGGTTTCAATCTGCTATTTTCAGGCCGGCTTGCTCTGCAGGTGGGCTTGATCATGGTGCAAGCAGCTGTGTAGCCAGGTCAGTTGGGGCGGAAATGGCTATCCGCGTTGGTTTGGAAATACACAGCAGAAAAATAAGACTTTGCCGCTCTTGTTGAGTCCCGGTTCTGGCTCGCCTTGCGCGGTGCACCTTCGACGAGCTTGGGTTCTTGGCCAGCTCGGGCAGCTGCAGGCAACAAGGCGTATTTTGGAAGGAAGATTGTCAGCAGGTGTGGAAGCAAGTTCACAGAAAGGAGATGAACGATGCTCAACAAGTTCAGGCTCGCCTGAACGACCGGCTTGCTACTGCAGATCTGCGGCTGTCAGGTTGCCACCGGATCCGTTGCCGCCCAGAGTTGTAACGGTGGGGTGCGACCGTCCTCCAGCCCCGAAGGCATGGTGGCTGGAGCTCTACACGGCCAACTTGACCCAGTGCATGCTCAAGGAATTATCGCCATCACAGACGAAGGCGATCGAGTAAAGCTCGCGCTGAGGGCATGTCAATATTTTGCTAGAATTATCAGTCATTAAAGTGATGGATTTGGCGCGCAATTGAATTTTCTGGACCTCAGAGTTCATTGTTTTTTGTTAAGGATAGCGATATGGTTAATAAGTTTGAAGATTTTAAGTCTGCATCTCCAGGCGGTATTCGTGAGTACTATCGTGGTAGGTTGTTGAGTCAGCTTGATATTTCAGAATTGGCCTATGTGCACTTAGAATGTTCAGGCGTGCGTATTCATGTGAAAAATGGAGTATTGAGTAGCAGTCTGTATGATCTTTGTCAGGCGGTATCGGCTAGCTTTAATAATGTTAGGACTAAACAGTACGTTCCTCTTTTAGGTTGTTTCTCGATACTGGATCAGATCGGGTGCGCATATGCCTTGCGTGAATCAGACTGTCGATTCGAAAACGGTATAAAGCGTGCCTTATATGATTTTGGTGAGATTAAAGATGCCGAGAGGCTCAAGCAGCTTGTGACTCTCAGGCATGGCTTATTTCATAATGGTAGTTTAGTTAATAAGAGTAGGCATGGCGATACCAATGTTTTCTTTCGTATGACCACCGAAGGGGACGAGTTGCTCGTTCCTCCGCTTAAGGAGTGGGATGGGTCTTATAGTGATGATCTTACGGAATATGTAACAAAAATTAATCTCAGTCATTTGTATTCGCGGGTGCAGCATGTCGTCGAAAGCTGCAAATCTAAGTTGCTCGAGGGCAAGATAGATTTCATGGTGCAGTCCGAGCGTGAGCTGTTTTACAAGTACTTGTTCAAGACGCCTCTTCCTACTCCCCAAAAAATGGAGACGGCATTTGGAAATTTGCTTTGAATTGTTAGGTATTTGATTTTTATTGTTTTTGTGAGCGGGGCTTGAGTCCAGTGATCTTGTCCCAGTACGAAGTCAGTATGGTGGGGATCCCAATTCATCTGTCCAGTATAGGGCAGATCTGATCCTCACTCTGATTACGCACATTCCCTAGGTTCTGTATGAAAACCTTTGAAACCTAGCAGAAACCTATGGAAGCCTGCTTTTCCGTAGAGTTCTCGCTTTTTAGGGGCTGTACGAAATGTGTCTGCGTGAAGGCCAGACAAGGCGAAACGGGGGGGAAGCGCAGTGTATTGGAGTACATGAGCATTCCGAGCCCCGTTTCAATGCAGTATGGGCGAGTGCAGATATATTTCGTACAGAGCCTAGACCGAGAAGACCTTACGACGGAGATCGAGGCTAGCAACGCTGGTGGGACGAAATTGGTATGGAATTAGATCGAATTGACTGCAAGGCACGGAATTCGGAGTATTCAAGAAGACTAATCCCAATCCATCATCGGCGCTACCGAGACGCGGTGGGATGGCTCGGGGCACAGGGTTGCGGGTGTGGCGGCTTGAGAATGCATAAGTCAGGGATACGAGCTCAGCGAAGCCAGGCGACGGGGGCGCTGACTGGCGATGGAAAGAGTGAATGGCTGCCAGTTTCTCAAGCATGGCGGGATTCGTCCGGTTTGATCGGCGAGCAGGTGCTGGCCGGTTCGAAGGTGAACAGCGTTGCAAGCATCGCCCTCCTGGGAGCGGGCTGGCCCCGCGAATGCGCCAGACCAGACACCCCATGGCGGAAGCATTGGCCCATCGTGCCGATCGGATTGCCCCAAGCGCGCGATTGGCGTTCTCGGGATTTCGTACAGCGCCAAACGACACCTTTGGCGGAACGATAGTTTGAATAAAACGATCAACCGCTATCGCATACATTTCTATCGTGAAAGCCAACAGGACTAACATTTTCAGCGGGCGCTGAAAAGTAAGGAATATCAGCCTGTTGTAGAAAGTACTATTCCAGTGCTTACTTTAGTATGAGTGTTACTTAAGTTTTAATTGAAAGATGAGTAGCTTTTAGCCACTACTCACTAATTCCCAATGATTCTAAGCACTCCGTAGCATATTTTTTTGTGATGGCTAAGCTCGTAGTCGCGCAACGGATGTTAGGGACGTACGCGCGTCTATCATGCTGCATCTACTAAAGGACTATCCCATGGAAAGCTTCGCTATCGCAGCCTCACAAATAAACTGGAACGGTGGCCAACGGATCACTTTGACTCCGGGTGATACGGCTACCTGCACAACGTTGCGCCCTGGCCAGATTTACGGGATTTTCATCTATAACTCTGCAGGTAGTGATAATAATGCCACTGTCAATGTGGTATGGAGCAATAGTCAAGCCCCTGCACGCATTACTGTTCCAGGTACCACTGCCAATGCCGGCTTGGCCTCGATGGGCTTTGTTTCGGGTACCGACACCCAGACCATTTCGGTTTCGCTGCCCAGCAACAGTGGCATCGCACAGGTCGAGCTGTGGCTGGGCAGTACCAGCATGCCGACCAATACAAGCGGGCTGAACAATAGCCAGCTGCAGGCGAATGGTGAGCAGTATCCGTTCAATAAATATAACCGCTATTATGCAGTGCCTCCGTCAAAGTGGATGAATCTGACCATCGTTAGCAAAATTACTCAGTTTATCTCGTGCCAGTTCCGGGAAGCGGCTGCGACTGTGTTTGTTGTTAATGAAACCTCCAATGGCCTGCTGGCTGGCCAAGTCACCAATATTGGGCCTACGGCTTCGGAGCAAGGAGCCGTCACCATCGTTGCGACTCAGATTCAAAGTATCAGCAATAACTTGCAAGGCGACGGCACGCAGTGGGTCTGGATGGACGCTGATAGTCAGCAAGACTCTACGAGCGCCAGTATTTCTCTGCAATCACTTTAAAAGGGCGGTCAGGTAAAATAAAAGAGTCGCGCGCCGCGCGGCTCTTTTATTTTGGGGCGGTAACTTCCCTGGCGTATCATCAACGCTTGATTGCATCCGTTCGCTGTTGCCAATTCGCTGCTTTGCTCCACAGGGCTTACCTGTTGCAAGGTAAGCCCAAGTCTTCTCCCGCTTCAGTGGCTCATGCCCAGTTCCGCATCATCCATCAGCGCCTTGGCCAGTGCGCTGAGGTAGTACGCCGCCCAGAGCATCTGCGGTTTCTCCTCCATGATCCCGGTGATGGTCAGGTCGCGTACGCAGCCCATCAGTTCCGAGGCCTGGTCGCGTGCATGCTGGCAAGGGATACCGGGTTCGATACAGAACAGCGGGTCGGTCTGGCCTTCGCCCTGGTAGAACTTGGTCTTGCCCACGGTGGTGTGGGGCGTGGTGGTGTCTGTGGTCATGATTGAATCTCCCTGAAGTTTTCGCTGCCTGGTCTGACGCTATCGCGGGGCAAGCCCGCTCCCACGGTGGGACGCGATGGCGTCAGCCCAGGCGCCACAGGCCTTGTGGTCTAGTGCAACGGACGCGGCTGCGCGTTCGGCATCTGCACCTGGATCAGCGCCGACTCCAGCAGCACGCGCAGCGCCTCCATCTCATGCATGGAGGCCAGCATCAGAATCGCGGCGGGTGACTTGGGCTGCAGCAACACGGCCTGATGCGCCACGCTCTGTGCACACAGGGCGTACTCGGTGGCCTGGATGAGGGTGTCTTCGAGGGAGTGGTGATTGTGGGGTGGGTCGGGGACGATCTTCAACATCACGATTTTTCTCAATGATGCGGTCACCTGCCTGCTGTCAAACAGAAGGGTGGCAGCTGTACGTGGGTTGACAGACCGGCGAAAATCGTAAAATTCCGGCGCACGCAAGCGTGCCCGCACATACAGCCGCCATAAACGGCAAGCCATACACGATTATTCGTCACAGCCTGTCAAAGCTGTGTCGTTGATATTCAACGACAGCCCGAGACTAGAGCTCTGCCCAAGAGGTCGCAACGGAAAAAACGCGGCAGAAGTATGTTTGGGAAATGGACTACAAGGAAGGGGTGAAATCTGATTGTTGGCGGTTTCTATCGCCTATTTTCAGGCCGATTCGCTCCGTAGGGGAGTGGTCTTGGAGCAAACATTTCGGCCTCCAGGCCAGCTGGATGTGTTCAGGCGGTCGTTGCTGAAAATCAGCAACAGGGAATGACCGTGCAGCAAATCGTCGGAAAATGCGCAGCAGTTCATCACGAAAGCCTGGTCCCTAGCATGATGTCAATTGGCCGCCTTTCCATGGCCCACCCTCTCCGATCCTGCTAGCATGCGCCCCTTTTTCCGCGCGGACGGACCGCCCGCATCACACGTATGGACACTGGCAGTACATGACCCGATCTCTTGCACTCATGGCCCTGATGGCCACCCTCGTTGGCTGTCAAAGCCTGGAAAATATCGGTCAGAGTACTGCCGAATACATCAAGTCGCGCCGCGAGCCCCCGCCTTCCACACCCATGGAGCAGTACCTTTACGATCTGCGCCACCCGTATGTGCCGTTGGGAACCTTCTACCGCAGCCCGGAGGACAAGCAGGGCGGGGCCTGCCATTCCACCGTCTATAACCGCACCGTGCTGCCGGCTGAGCTGCAAATGGTGACCGCCGCCAGCGAACAGGGAAATGCCGTCTGCCAGCATGTGCTAGGCACGTTTTACGAAATCGGCCACGGTGTGCCCAAGGACCTGGTCCGGGCCCGTGCGCTTTACCTGAAGGCCGCACCGAGTGACCCGTACGCTTATGTCGAGTTGGGACGTATGGCCCGTGACGGTGTCGACGCGCCGGCGGACTTCGTCAAGGCACGCGAGTACTACCGGCTGGCAGGTCCAGCCGGCGTTGTAGGCCTGGGCGGATTGATGGAGCAGGGCAAGGGCGGGCCTCAGGATGTGCAAGGCGCCCTGAACCTTTACATGGCGACGACCCAGAAACACCTTGACCCCGCATGGATGGCCATGCGGCCGCTGCTGGCCAGCGGTCAGCCGCTGGATGCGGAGCAGGTGGAGAAATACAACCGGCTCTGGACCAAGGGGTTGTGGGCGCTTCAGAACAAGTGGTTGAACCGCATGACGAATTTCAATAGCGTTGATCGTTCCGTGCAACTGACCGTCAAGGTGCTGTACCGCTTCCCGGCAGGACGGACGCGCCCAGATGCTTATCTGACGCAAAGCAGTGGCAACCCGCAGGCGGATGCCGTCGTGGTGAAGGCGCTGGACAAGTTGCCGATGGATGATCCCTATCTGATGCCTTTTGGCCAACCAACGCCCGATATTGTCGCGCCCGTCGTCCTGATGCCTGTCGCCGACAAGCCGACCGTGCGTGCGGGACTGTAGCGCAGAGCTCGGTGATCGCTGGTCAGTGTTCCTGTGGATACACCTCAACCTCAAAGGCCAGCGAGATGCCTGATTTTGTCGACCTGATTTGCCAGTGGTATGGCGCAGATGAACTTGAGTCTGTCGACGCGATAGCGCGTTTGATTACGGCGTTGGAGTTCGTTGCCATGACCGCAACACAGCAGGAGCAAGCGCTGCCGGGTTGCCTGGCCTGCGAGGTGTGGAACGCCAGGATGCGTCATGTACAGGACGCGCTTCAGGTCGTCGGTAATGCCTTGCCTGATTCGATTGCGGCGCCATTGAACCGCGTATGGGCGCTCTATGCGTCGATGGGCGACGGCGACCTGCCTTGCCATGATCGGTCGATCTTTCAGCGTGGCTATTGGCAACCGATGCGCGAGGCCGCCACGCAGGTTTTGAGTGCCATGGGGGCTGGGGCGGTCAAGACGTTACTGGCAGACTTCTCCCGTTGAGGCAGTTGCAGGGCAGGTTATATCGAACAAAACATCATTCAGCAGCTTCGCCATGGTGAAGTGGCTTCCTGCGCAGCGCATTGAATACCGCCTCGATGTACCAGGTTTCCGGCCCTATCTCGATGGCGTCCAGTGGCTCGGCATGTAGCTCGATCTGTGTCGTGATACCTTCGATGGCGAGCAGTTGCCGGGCATCTTCAAGTTGCCGGCGGATACCCTTGAACCACAGTCGGCCTGCCCCCTTCAGAAGGAACAGGGTGTCGGGATAGGAGTAGGCAAGCTTCTGTCGCAGGTTGATCACCGCCGTTCTGCTTTCACGAGTAAACGAAGGCGCCAGCACATAGGTTTTGCCCGCTGCGGCATGGAGGTCATCCTTGTCCTGCAGGTATTCCTCGATAGTGAAGCAGCTGGCGACCGTTTCGAGCGCGCCGCTTCTCACATCGACCAGGTGGGCGTTGACGCCGACGTAGCAGTACTCGGTCTTGCCATGCACCACGCAGTCCTCGCTGTTGCAACGAACTACCCAGTAGTCACCCTTCGTGGTGAGTTCACAGGACTGAATGACGAACCGTTCCGGGCGGCCATCTCGGATGATGTCTTTATGAAGGTCGAGGACGATGGCGCTGGCTTGGTGTGCGGATAGCATCTGCTGGTCCTCGGGTAATCGTCGCGTCAGGATAGTCATTTCCGAATGAACGGCATCGATGGATGTTCACCGGCTCATAGAGCCCTGTTCACAAGTGAATCGCGAGTAATGAAAGCATGTTTGACCACTACCTGAAACGATGGGGGCTGACCCTCGACGGGGACGCGTTCGTTTCGTTGAACGGCCATCTTCTCCCGGTTCGCCAGGGCGATACACCCGCCATGCTGAAAATCGCGCAATCACCCGAAGAGCAGGCCGGCAACCAGCTCATGGCCTGGTGGTGCGGTGATGGTGCGGCCCCGGTGCTGGCTCACGATGGCGAGGCGTTGTTGATGACGCGGGCGCAAGGCTCGGCCTCCCTGGCGCAGATGGTTGCCGATGGCCGGGATGATGAAGCCACGCGCATCCTCTGCGCGGTGGTGGCCCGCCTACACGCCCCACGCGCTGAGCCAGTGCCAACGCTGGTTCCGCTGGCGCAATGGTTCGAAGCGTTGTGGGATGCGGCGGCGACTCACGGCGGGGTGTTGGAACACAGTGCCAGGGCGGCGAGGGCGCTTTTGGCCGAGCCGCAGGAGGTGGTGGTGCTGCACGGCGATATCCATCACGGCAACGTGCTGGATTTCGGGTCGGCTGGATGGCTCGCCATCGATCCCAAAGGGTTGTACGGCGAGCGCGGCTTCGATTACGCCAATATCCTCTGCAACCCGGACGATGCAGGTCCGCTGGCACCGGGGGCCTTTGCACGTCGGATAGCGATCATCTCGGCTGTTGCCGCTATTGATCGCCGCAGGCTTTTGCAATGGGTGCTGGCATGGGCAGGGTTGTCAGCGACCTGGATGATCGAGGACGGTATCGAGCCGGACAGTAGGCTTGAGATGGCCAAGCTGGCAGCTTCGGCTCTCGACTGAGGCGTCCAGATTTCTGATTGAGCCGGTGCCTCACAAAATAAACGAGTTGCTATGCTGCTGGCGGTCCGGGCATACGCATTCGCCAGCGCCGGATGGTATTGCCAATACAAGGAGGTTCACATGCAAGTCACATTACCCCTGAGTGTCAGCGACTGGAAATACAAGACGGCCAGCGGTGGTGGTCTGACGGTGATGTTCGCCGCCGCCAGCGGCGGTCTGCTCACCCTGACCGATCCCGACAAGGCCGAACAACAGTTTCGCTACGGCTCGCTCGGGATCGGGGTGGGCGTCGGCGCGCGCCTGCCGCGGGTCGGCAAGATCAACTTGCTGGTACGTGGCAAGAGCGTCGGCGCGGTGGGCGCGAATGAAGATTTCCCGGCGATCGGCACGGTGCTGGTGGCTGACTCGATCGCTGGCCGTGGCCTGGTCCGCGACGATTTCAAAGGTGGATGCGTGTTCCTCGAAGGCGGGCTGGGCCTGGTCGGTGGTGGCAGCGGGTCGGGCGTGCTGTTCGGTCTGGACCCCAAATTGTTGATCATGAGCACCGCCGCAGTGGGGGCGGGTGGTGCGCTTCTGCCACAGGACACCCTGCCGCGTCTTCTGCGCTCGGCAAAGGGTGTGATCTTCTCCGCCGGATTCAACATCGGGGTGCAGGCTGGTGGCGGCTTGACGTTGACCATGGGCGGGCTGTTCTGATTGAGGGCAACGTGAGGGGGCGATACGTTCCCCACGCACCCGATCGCGCCCTGCTGGCGCTGATCCCATCAAGGAAGATAAAAACAATGAAAACAGTGCTCGGCTTCTTGCTCTCCATCTGTTTCAGCCTACCGGCGTTTGCCGGCGAAACACCCATCGGTTTCCGGACCTCACCCCTGGTAGACAAGCAGAATGACCGTCCGCTGGAACTGGCGGTCTGGTACCCGGCTACAACCACCGCCACGCCGCAATTGATCGGTGATACACCGGTGTTCGTCGGCGATCCTGTCGTTCGCGATGCGCTTCCGGCCAAAGGCGCGCACCCCTTGGTGGTGTTGTCCCACGGCTACCGCGGTAACTGGGGAAACCAGTCATGGCTGGCCAGCGCGCTGGTTCGGCAGGGTTACATCGTGGCGGCGGTCAACCATCCCGGCACCACCACCCGCAATCGCGACCCTGAAGCTGCGGCACAGTTGTGGCAGCGTCCCGTCGACCTGCAACGGGCCATCGATGCGGTGATGGCTCAGCCGGCAAAGTTCGGAACGGTGGCGGTGGGTAAGATCGCGGTGGCAGGCCATTCGCTGGGCGGCTGGACGGCCCTGGAAATCGCCGGTGCCCGGTTCGATGCCGAGCGCTTTGTCCAGGACTGCATCGCCCATCCGCAGCTGGCCAGTTGCAACGTATACAAACAGATCAACCCCGACCGCAGCCCGGCATCGAAAGCCCGATTGGACGACGATCTGCGTGACAAGCGTGTCACGGCCATCGTGACCCTGGATCTGGGCCTGTCACGGGGCATGACCAATGCCAGTCTGGCGGCATTGCCGGTACCGACGTTGGTAATCGCGGCGGGCGCGCCCTCCGAAGACCTTCCGGCACAGCTGGAGTCCGCCGACCTGGCCAAGCGTTTGCCTCAGGCGACGAGTCGTTATGTCGAGATCGAGGACGCGAGCCATTTCAGCTTCTTGTCCATGTGCAAACCCGGCGCATTGGCGTTGCTCGAAGAGGACGCGCCCGGTGATGGCGTCATTTGCCGGGATGGCGATAACGCTCGGCCACGGGCGCTGATCCAGCAGCAGATTGCTTCGCAGATCACCGAGTTTCTGGCGCAGTCATTTCATAACTGACGACGATCCATCATGGGCGGATCAATTGTTGCGCAGCTGATGCAGGCAATCGATCCGTTCATGAAAAGCTATCCAGCAATGTGAGCGTACCTGCCACCATTCCCAATCCCGCCCTCACTCAGTACACTTGCGACAAATTCTTATTCGCACCTGGTAATCTTTTGGGGGAGGGCGTGATGTCCACCGTTGTTCCCGCCGGCACTGTCCACTGCGGCCTGGAAACGCTCTACCGCGAGCACAGCACCTGGCTCCACGGCTGGCTGCGCCAACGCCTGAACAGCTCCGCCGATGCCGCCGACCTGGCCCAGGACACCTTCATCCGTGTGCTACTGGCGCGCACTGCCGGCACCCTCAACCAGCCCCGTCACTACCTGGCCACCATCGCCCGGGGCCTGGTCATCGACCTCTATCGCCGCCGCAGCCTGGAAACCGCCTATCTCGAAGCCCTGGCGCTGCAGCCGGAGAACTACGCACCTTCCGCCGAAACCCACGCCGCCATCCTCGATACCCTGATGGCCATCGACCGGATGCTCGACGGCCTCGGCCCGCGCACCCGGGCGATCTTCCTCGCCGTGCAACTGGACGGTTTGAGCTACGAAAAGGCCGCCGAACGCCTCGGCGTTTCGGTGAGCACCGTGCGCAAGCACCTGGCGCGCGGGCTGATGCATTGCCTGCTGGTCGAGGGTGCATGAAGGCCATTCTTGCCGAGGCCGTGGACTGGTACGTGCGCTTGCACGACAGCAACGTCGACGCCGCCACCCGCGCCTCTTGGCAAGCCTGGCGCGCCGCCGACCCTCGCCATGCTGCCGCCTGGGCGCGGCTGGAGGAGCTGCAAGGCCGCCTGGGCAACGCCCCCAGCGGCGCCGCGCAGACCCTGGAAATCGCCCGACGGGATCGGCGCCAGGCCGTGAAGGCCCTGGTGCTGTTGCTCGGTGCTGGTGTGGTGGGTTGGCAGGGCTATCGGATTTCGCCGTGGAGCACCGATTACTCGACCCGGACCGGCGAGCGGCGCCGAGTGACCCTGGCCGATGGCACGCGCCTGGACCTCAATACCAATAGCCGCATCGATATCCGCTTTGACGCTGGTCGACGGCTGATCCACCTGCGCCAGGGCGAAATCCTGGTGGAGACCGCCAAGGACCCGCGTCCGCTCAGCGTGCGCACCGCTGAAGGTGTGATCCTTGCCCTGGGCACCCGCTTCAGCGTGCGTCAGGACGCGGGTACGAGCCACGTGGCGGTGGCTGCCCATGCCGTGGAAGTAAGGCCAGGGCAAACGTCGCAAGTGGTGCGTATCGATGCCGGGTATGGGCTGAGCTTCGCTGCCGATAGCATCGGGCCGTTGCGTCCCCTGGCGCCCGGCGCCCAGGCCTGGGCACAGGGCATGCTGGTCAGCGTCGATTGGCGCCTGGGCGATGTGGTTCGTGAGCTGGGGCGCTATCGGCCTGGGTATCTGGGGTGCGCGCAGGAGGTTGCCGGATTGCGCCTGTCGGGGGCGTTCAATCTTGATGATACCGATGTTGCGTTGGCCAGCCTGGAAGACGCGTTGCCGGTTCGGGCAAGGCGCATGACGCGCTATTGGGTACGCCTGGAACCACTTGGGATGGGGTAGGTAGAGCACACCCTTCTGAAATTTTTTCGTGGGTGATTGCTCATCCTTTCTCAACATTCGAGAATTTTTCGCATTTGGGGTAGCAGATTTTTCGCGCTGCTTCGGCTCTTCAGGGCGCGCGCTTCAAGCGTGCCCAAGCCAACCAGCACAGGAACCCCTTTTCATGTCCGCACGCCGTACCTCGCTAGCCTGCAGTATCCGCCAGGCGACCCTCGCATTGAGCCTGTGCGCTGGCGCACTGGCGACCTCGACCGCCTGGGCCGCCCCGCAGCGCTACGATATCCCGGCCGGCAGCCTGGCCACAGCGATCAGCCAGTTCGCCGCCGCCAGCGGCGTGACCATCAGTTTCAGCAACGACGAAACCACCGGGCTGCATTCATCGGGGCTGCAGGGCAGCTTCGAGCTGGAGCAAGGTTTTGCCACATTGCTGCAGGGCTCCGGGTTGCGGGTGCAGCAGGTGGGCGAAAAACGCTATGTGCTGAGCAAGGTGCAGAACGACGGCGCCGTCGAGCTGGGCGCGACCAGTGTCGATGCCCTGGGCCTGGGCAGCACCACCGAAGGTACCGGCAGCTACACCACGGGCTCCGCCAGCACCGCGATCGGCCTGCGTCTGTCGGCGCGGGAGACGCCGCAGTCCGTAAGTGTGGTGACCCGCCAGCAGATCGAAGACCAGAACCTCACGGACGTGACCCAGGTGCTCGAGCAGACGCCGGGTGTGGTCGTCGACAGCATGGGGCCGGCTGGTAGCGACGCCAACCATATCTACGTGCGGGGTTTCCAGGTCGGCAGCATCCAGGTCGATGGCGTCAACCGCCCGGATAGCTACGGATTCCGCGATGATCTCGCTGACATGGTGTCGTACGACCGGGTGGAAGTGGTGCGCGGGGCCACCGGCCTGATGTCGGGCACCGGCGATCCCGGTGCCACGGTCAACCTGATTCGCAAGAAGCCGACCGTCGAGACCCAACGCAAGCTGACCCTCAAGGCCGGCTCCTG
Organism: Pseudomonas peradeniyensis; assembly: GCF_014268935.2. GTDB lineage: Bacteria > Pseudomonadota > Gammaproteobacteria > Pseudomonadales > Pseudomonadaceae > Aquipseudomonas > Aquipseudomonas peradeniyensis. Next base: position 619,614 of record NZ_JABWRJ020000001.1, read on the forward strand.
GGATAACTACCGCACCGAGCTGGATGTGTCCGGCAAGCTGTCGGAAAGCGGCCATGTGCGTGGGCGTTTCGTGGCCTCGACCACCGACAGCAAGAGCAATGTCGACCGCCAGTCGCTGGACCGGCAGGTCGCCTACGGCGTGGTGGAATGGGACGTCACCGACAGCACCCTGCTGACCGTGGGCGCGGAATACCAGGAGATGGACAACGACGGCGCGGGCAACCACGGTTTTCCGATGTACAACGCCGATGGCAGCCACTTCAACCCGTCGCGTTCGTTCAACTCGGCGTCCGACTGGAGCTACCACAAGCGCAGCGCGAAAACCCTGTTCACCACCCTGGAGCACCAGCTGGACAACGGTTGGCAACTGAAGCTGAACGCCGAGCACAGTCGCCGCAGCTATGACGATGCCTTTGCCACCGCCGCCAGCGGTACCGTCAAGCCCGACGGCAGTGGCATCAGCACCTGGACGGGGCGTTGGGCAGGGGACCCGCGGCAGACGTCGTTCGACCTGTCGGCGTCCGGTCCGTTCGAGCTGTTTTCCCGTGAGCACCAGGGGTACCTGGGAGCCAGCCACTATCGCGCCTACTACCGTAACAACGGTTACCCGCTGTGGTCGTTCCAGACCATCGACAACATCCACACCTGGGACGGTTCGCTGGCAATCCCGGCGGCCATCCACACCAAGTCCACGGAGGATGCGCTGGATGAAACCCAGGACGGCCTGGTGGCCTCGGTACGCTGGAGCCTGACCGATGAACTGGCGCTGATTACCGGTGCGCGGCTGATCGACTGGAAACGCGACGAAAGCCATACCACCCTGGCCACCGGCGCCACCAAGCGTACCTCGCGCAGCGAGACCGGGGTGGTCACGCCCTACGTGGGGCTGGTCTACGACTTTGCCGAGAACTGGTCGGCCTACGCCAGCTATACCGCAATCTTCAAGCCGCAGAGCAGGCAGGATGCCAGTGGTGGCTATATCGAACCGCTGGAGGGCGTGAACTACGAGCTGGGTATCAAGAGCGAGTTCTGGGACAAGCGGCTGACCACCGCCTTCAGTGTCTTTGAAGTGCAGCAGGACAACCTGGCCGTGGCCGACGGCGACAAGCTGGCACCGGACGGCAACCAGGCCTACCGCGCCGAGTCCGGCACCAAGACCCGTGGCTTCGAGATGGAGGCGGCCGGGCAGATCCTGCCCGATTGGCAAGTTTCCGCCAGCTACACCTATGCCCAGGCCGAGGACTCTGAAGGCAAGCGCCTGCTCACCGAAGTACCCCGCGACACCTTCAAGCTCTTCACCAGCTATCAACTGCAGTCCCTGCCGCAGCTGAAAGTCGGCGGCGGCGTGCGCTGGCAGGGCATGGAATACAAGAAGAAAGCGGGGCCCCATGGCGAGACGTTCACCCAGGACGCCTACAGCGTGGTCGACCTGATGGCGCAGTACGCGTTCACGCCGCAGACCAGCGTCTCGTTGAACCTCAACAACGTGCTGGACGAGAAGTACTACTCGGCGATCGGCGCGCGTGGCTGGTATGGCACCCCGCGTAGCGCCACGGCGACATTGGTCTATGCGTTCTGAGGTTGATGAAATGCGTGCGATGGCCCCGTAAGGGGCCATCGACTTAAGCAGGCGACTAGGCGCTGTACGAAATGTATCTGCACTCGCCCATACTGCGTTGAAACGGGGCTGGACTTCGCGCAGACACATTTCGTACAGACCCTGACCAAGGCCGCAGTCGACCTTGTACGAGCGGGCTTTCCTCGCGCTGGCGTTTCTCGAGCCGGGCAGGCTGAACCTTTAACCCTAACACCTGGCCATCGCTGTCGAGACTGGTAAAAGTGCCAGTTTCAGAGTGCTCCACAACCTCCAATACTGGTTTGAGATTCCGCTTGGCAGGTGTGCGATGAAGTACTTTTTCTATATGGAAGACAGGCCTGTTGTCGTCGGAGAAGTGGGGGCGGGCAGGCGTATCGTGCGTGGAGCAGGAGGTGCCTTGGCGCAGGTGGGGCAGGGTGACGGGCTGCTAACCGGCACACGCAGCGATGGGTCGATCACCTTCAGCGCCCGAGGCTCTGGGCATTTTGGTCATGTCTATGGTCCCTACGGCTTTGAGTCTCCTGGGGATCACACTGCGCTACTGGGCTATGCCGGTTATCTACGGGACTGGGAACCTGGCTGCTATCTGTTGGGAAATGGCCATCGACTTTACGATACGAGATTGATGAGGTTCGCGAGCCCGGATGCGCTCAGTCCATTCGGTGTCGGAGGGAGAAATGCCTACGCTTATTGTGAAGGTGATCCCATCAATCATGTGGACCCTGTTGGGAGGGGAAGAACTAGCTATGCTCCGATCGTTACTGGGTCCAATGGGCTTACCAGTAACAACTGGGAGAAAAGAGGGAATAACGGTGGTGTGATGTACCAAGGAGTTAAGAATCTGGTTGAGGCCAGGAAATTACATTTAACCTCGGGTACGGAGTTTGATATTTCCAATTATCAAGAGGCACAGGAACAGCTCGGGCGATCTATCTCGGACTTTAAACCTGGGGATTTTGATGCGCTTGCGGCTGAGGATCTGGGACCTTGGCGCGTAGCCGCAGACATGATGTCGGCCAATACGGCGCGAAATACCATGCAAGCATGGATGACGGGCGAGTTCACAGTTGACACCAGCGAGCTAACGTTGATCGGGCCAAAAGGCAACGTTCGCCTTTACAACGGCATGTACATGCAGGATGCGCACGCAGTGTTTAGTGCAATTAAAATCTATGAAAATGGCCTATCTAGATGGGCGAAATTTCCAGGGCGGAATTGGCATCGAAAGTTCGAAAGGACACTGGCGTTCAGATTGCTTGATCAAACGTTTAGACTGCGCGAGCAAGGCCTAGAAATGCCCTCGTCTTAGTCCTTTTGCTCTTCCTCAAGCTTGCTGCGCAGCTTGTTCAGAACCCGGTGAGTGATCTGGATGTCTTCGACCTCCAGCCCCTGGGCAAGCTCGTTGATCCAGGGCGCTTGAAGCTTCATCGCACGATTGAACGCCTCTTTGCCAGTGTCAGTCAGCACAACCAGGTGTGCTCTGCGGTGGTGAGGGTTCGGCTGGAGCTCCAGCATCCCATCCTTGACAAGATCATTGACGATTCGCTGAACGTTCTGGCGATTTGCGCCCATGTCACGGGCAAGCCATGAGACGGGTTGCGCTCGATCGGTATTGGCGACCGTTCCAAGGAGCTGCCATCGGGCGCTCGTAAGGCCTATCTCTGCAACGAGGCGATCACCTGCGGTGAGCATTCGCGTGCTTGTTCGAAAGAGCTCAAGGACCAGATCGGTCACGGCGCGTCCGGCGGGTGTGTGGTTTGGCGTTTTCATGGTGCGAACCTTTTCATATTGACATCATGGTGTCAATTTCGTAGTTTTGATTTGTCGGTCATATTGTCATCATGTTTACAATTTAGGGGTGCCTATGCTTTCCATTCGCCCGCTCGATCCCGTCATGCCGATCCAGAAGCAGCTCCAGTGCAGCGATTCTCCCGTCGTGCTGGTGAACCTTTTTACCGTCGCCGAGGAGGACATAGCGGACCTGCTTCGAGCCTGGGAGCTGGACGCCAACTGGATGAAACTGCGTGCCGGGTACATTTCGACACAGCTTCATCAGGCCATCGGAGGGAGCAACATGTTCCTGAACTACGCCGTGTGGGAATCGGTCGAGCGCTTTCGGGATGCCTTCAATCATCCGGACTTTACCAATGCGCTGAGCCGGTATCCCTCAAGCACCATGGCCATGCCGCACCTGTTTACCAAGGTCGCTGTGCCGAACATCTGCACAGCTTGAGAGTGGTCAATCAGCTGGACGTGCGCGATGGCCTGCGTCTTGGCGGTCACTTGCAGCCGCCTCATGGTCGATGAGCCCGGCGTTCGCCGAGCGCAGTCGTAGTACCAGATATCTGCCAGGTTGGTGAGGGTTTACCTGCGATATCTGCCGATATCGCAACGCCCTCCATATCAAGTGCCGCCCCGTCCAGCATTCTCGAAATATCCAGTTAATTCTCGACAGTAGCTGTTACACAGCCGTCCAACTCAGCTCCGCTCGCCAAGCCATAGTTCATCCCACACATGTCATTCGCATCTCGACCTGGCTCAGACGCCGCTGGTCGTGTGAATCGAGGTGAGGGTGGACTTATTCAAGGTTCTGTACGATGATTTTCGTAATGGCGAGGAAGGATCATGCCAAAGGGTTTCAGGGCAGTCAGGAGTGCAGTAGTCGCCGCGCTTGAATCCGGCGATTACCTGCATGTTTCAAGGGGCGATATCGAGGTCAAGAACCTGCTGGCCATTGGCGAGGTCGGCGCAGGTGAAGTCATCGACATCATCCATTCCTGCGACGGTAGCCACTACAGCAGCAGTCCGCATCATGCCGTGCCGGCCATCGAGGTCCATGTGCTCAAGCGCCGCGGCTGGTACATCAAGTTCTATTTCATCGAACCCCAGACGTGGTTCATCAGCGTTCACCAGTGAGTATTCCGACCATGAAGATCCTGTTCGAAGGCGATACCGGCCAGGCCCTGTGCGAGCACTGCCAGGCGCTCGTCGGCATGCATTACACCCGGCGTGACGTGCCCTTCAGCGATGGCCAGGGCATTGCGCGGGACATCCTGGTGGGCGTTTGCGATGGCTGCGACACGGTGGTGGCCATCCCGCCGCAATCCACCCCGGCAATTCGCGAGACGCGCAAGCAGCAGCTCAAGTCCATCGAGGCGCGGCTGCCGGCGGTCTATCTCGACGTGCTGGATGCGGCGATGCAGGCCGTATGCAGTGAGGCGGGGGCGCACCTGCGCAAGCTGTTTCTCGCCCATTACTTCCAGTGGCTGGTGCAGGCCCGCCAGGGCATGGGTTTGCAGCCTGGCCACGAGGCCTTCGTGACGGCCCTGGAGGCGCAGCGGCGTCAGCGTGGGTTGCAGGCATCGGGGGCTACGCGACGCTTGTCGATGAAGGTCAACGCACACATGGCCGAGGACTTTCTGGCACTGCTGCAGCAGACCCGGATGAGCCAGACCGAACTGCTCAAGGCGGTGATCGCGCGGATCCAGATGGATGTGCTCGAGGTACGCGATCCGCAGGTGATCGAGGTGTTGCAGCGGTTGGTGCGGGTGGCGGGGTAGGGGCGGCGCTAGGCGTCTTTCATGGATGCTGCTGCCGTGAATGATGCAGGCACCTTGCGATAAAGACCGACCGCAAGGCCGAAGATGATGGTCACGATGGCGGCCCTGTCGAGGGTGGAAACCTGTTCGCCAAGGATCAGCATCGAACTGCTGATACCGAACACGGGGATCAACAACGACAGCGGTGCGACCGTTGAAACGGGGTACAACCGGAGCAGCGAATTCCACCCCCAGTAGGCAAAGTGGGTGGCGAGGCAGACCTGGAACAGGATCGACAATGTCGAGGTCAGGTCGAGGCTATGCTGCAGGTTTTCGAACGGCGCGTTGCCATGCATCAGCCAGGCCACCAGGAACAACGGGATGGCGGGGAAAAGACTGGCCCAGACCAGGAACGAAAAGATTTCCCGGGTGCCGGACTGCTTGATGATGACGTTACCCACGCTCCAGGCGACGGCGCTGAAGACGATGAGCAACATCCCCAGCATGGCGTGCCCTCCCTGCCGGGTCGAGATGATGCCTGCCAGGCCGAGCAGGGCGATCGATGCGCCGAGCCATTGCGCGCGGCGCAACTTCTCATTGAACAACAATGCGCCCCAGCCCATGGTGAAGAACACGCTCAACTGGATGACCAGCGAGGCGATGCCTGGGCTCACACCGACCTGGATGCCATAGTTGATCACGCCCCACATGCCAAGGCCGAAGATCAGGCCGTAGGCCGCTACATACCTGAACTTGACTGCCGGGCGCCTGATGAACATGACCAGCGGGAATGCCGCCAGGGCGAAACGAATGCCGGTCAGCAGGAAGGGGTCGATCCCATGCAGGCCGAGTTTCGTGATAGGGAAGTTCACGCCCCAGATCAGAGTGACGATTATCGCCAGTAACAGGTGTTTCTTCTGCATGTCGGTCCTCAATGAGCCGACCTGCCACATGAACGGCAGGGCGGATTCCTTCCTCGTTTGGTTGTCACGCAGATACTACGGATGAGGTTTATGGCCCGCTTGTGAAGTCGGGTCGGTTTTTGACAAGATCGGGCCATGAACTTCGATTTGTTACCTGCCCCTTACGAATCCAGCAGTCCCCAGGCTGTGGTGACGCTGCGCGAGTATCCGTCCGGCGCTGTCTTTGCGCCCCACGCCCACAGCCGCGGTCAGTTCGCATATGCGGCCAGCGGATCGGTCAGGATGTTCACTGATCTCGGCAACTGGGTGGTCCCGGCGCAACGCGCACTTTGGGTGCCAGCTCACGTGTCCCATGAGATGCACATGTGTGGTGACGTGACCATGATCAATACCTACCTGGGCGATAAGGCCGTCGAGCTCGCAGGCTTGCCGGCCCATTGCCAGGTGTTTGGCATCACGCCGTTGCTGCGCCACTTATTCGAAGCTGCGTTGGTGCTGAGTCCGGATGCCGCGTCGTCGGTGCGCGGCGAAGCCGTGTTGACGCTGCTGATAGATGAGCTTCGCACCCTGCCGAACCTTGCGCTGAGCGTGCCGTTGCCCCGCGAGCGTCGGCTGGCCCGCGCCTGCGAGCGGTTCATCGATGCCCCAAGCCAGAATATTTCCGTTGATGACATGGCCGCCTGGTCGAGCATGAGTCGACGGGCCTTTACCCGGAACCTGCGCGCTGACATTGGCATGAGTTTTGTCGCCTGGCGCCAGCAGGCTTGCCTGCTCGAAGCGACGTCCCGGCTCAGCGCTGGTTCATCCATCACACAGGTGGCCAGTGATCTGGGATTCAGCAGCTCGAGTGCGTTCATCTCGATCTTTCGCCGCAACCTGGGGGCGTCGCCTGGGCGTTACTTTGCCAGGTCCGGGGGCGCCTCGAGGTATTGAGCAACAGTGCGGGATCTGACTCACATGTGAGACTTGCGAACGTCACAATCCAGGCGTAACGTACCTCACATGTGAGACAAGGACACCCCTCGATGGCAGGCAAGAAAAGCTCCACCGACTACATGCGCGACATGCGCGCCCGGCTCAAGGCCGCGGGCCTGGTCAAGCGTGAGTTGTGGATCCTGCCAGAGCATGCCGCCGCCTTGCGCGGTATCGAGAAGGCTTTACGTCAGCCCCTCGCGGGCAAACAGGTCAGAACGGAGGATTTCATGACCGAGCACAACCATTGGACGATCGAATCGCTGCACGGCGCCCTCCAGGGCCTGGAGGATGTACGTGGCGGGGCGATCGGCCTGTCCCTGCAACAGGGCGCCGAACCCAGCCTGAAACTGGTGATGCACGAGCTGGACGGCCTGCCGCTGTACATTGCCGTGGCCGGCGAGCAGATCCTGGTCGACACGCTGCTGGTTGAAGCCAGCCAGGTGAAGGACGCGGCGGCCTTCAACGATGCGGTGCTGCGCACCCGCGATGTGTTCCCGCTGTCGTCCATCGGCCTGCACACGCTGCCCTCGAGCGAGTCGGTGTACACCATGTTCGGCGCCCTGAGCGCGGCCTCGTCGCTGGACAACATCGTCCAGGAGATCCACACCCTGGCCGACAACGTCATCACCGCCGCCGAAGACTTCGAAGACTACTTCACCCACTGATTCCGGAGATTGCCCCATGAGCCTGTTGAAAAAGATCGTCACCGCCCTGCGTGGCGGCGCTTCGGAAGTCGGTGAGGCGATCGTCGACTCCCAGGCCCTGCGCATCCTCGACCAGGAGATTCGCGACGCGGACAACAACCTGATCGATGCGCGCAACCAGCTGGTCAAGATCATGGCCAAGCACAAGACCGCGCAGCAGCGCATCAGCGAGTTCGACAAGACCATCGGCGACTGGGAGCAGAAAGCCATCGCCGCCCTGGACAAGGGCGAGGAAGGGCTGGCCCACGAGTGCGCGGCGCGCATCGCCGACCTGACCAACCAGCGCGATTCCGAGCAGGCGCTGGCCGACCAGTTCGGCGCGTCGGTGGCGACCCTGACCGCCACCGTGAGCAAGACCGAGGCACAGATCAAGGGCCTCAAGCAGCAGGTGGACCTGGTCAAGGCCCGCGAGAGCGTGCAGCGCGCCCAGGTGAGCGCGGCGTCGGCCACCGGCGGCGCCAATGGCAGCCTGGAGACGGCGGTCGGCTCGCTGGACCGTATCAAGAAGCGCCAAAGCGAGCGCGCGGCCGAGCTGGAAGCGGCGGCGGAGCTGGCCGGCAAGGCCGATGGCAGCGACCTGGAGGCACGCCTTAAGGCGGCCGGCATCGGCGCCAGCAACAGCGGCGCCGATGATGTGCTGGCGCGCTTGAAGGCCAAGGCGGCGAAGCCGGCGGAGTGATCCGTTGAGTGGGCCGACCCTATCGCGGGGCAAGCCCGCTCCCACGGGTAAGGTTTGCAGCGGCTTTGTGGGAGCGGGCTTGCCCCGCGATGAGGCCGGTCCGGCTGGCGCAAAACCTTGCCCCAGACCCGTTGGCGGAGCGCACGAAAAGCAGTATCGTGTCGCCCCCGCCAAAGGACTGCCGCGACCCAAGGGATCTTCAATGTCGCCTTCTCCCCACAGGCCCTGCCTGTTCGCTTCAGCACCTGCATTGGCTCCGGTTCCGTCACCCTCTCATCCAGGAGATGCCCCGTGGGTTGGTTGAAACGCTTCATGGGCTTCGAAGCCCCCAAACCTGCCGCCGGCAGCCAGGCCCAAGGCAACCTGCCGTTCGGCCTGGGCAGCGGGCGCATGCTCAAGCTCGACCCCTCGCTCAAGCTGCTGCTCGACGGCCACTCCGAGCTGGAGGTCCCCGAGCAGGAAGTGGTCTGGGCCGTCGGTGAGGTCGATCTCGGCCAGTCGGTGCGCCTGGCGCGCTTCTACATGGAAGATGAAGACTACTGGCTGCAGGTAGTGATGAGCGGCACTTCCGCCGAGGACGTGCGCGATATCATCCTGTTCGGCTACTACAGCGTGCTACCGATCAACAGCGATGCCGAACTCAAGCGTCTGGTGGGCCCTGAGTCGACCATCGGCCTGCCGTACTACGAGCACGAAGGCTACGAGTTCGTCCGCCAGTGGGGCAGCGAAGAGGGGCAGACCGAGCTGACGCCGATCAGCGAGCGGGTCACCAGCCCTGAGACCAGCTACCGCATCCAGCACCTGTCCATGCTGTATGCCCGCGAGACCGGCCTGACCGATCGTCGCGAGTTCCTCCTGCTGTCGGTGGAGGAGGACGAAGAAGGCAATGTCAGTCTGACCACTTCGGTGGGTGTCACCCTGCAATCAACGGACTTCAACGTCATCTGACAAGGATTCACCATGCTCGACGCTCTTCGCATGTCGCTCAACGCCCAGGCAGTGATCGGCTTCATCCTCTACATCAGCGTGGCGCTGGTGCTGTTCTGGGTATTCCAGTTCATCTACACGCACCTCACCCCGCACCGCGAGTTCGCCTTGATCCGCGACAACAACAGCGCCGCGGCCATCGCCCTGGGCGGCGCGCTGATCGGCTTCTCGCTGCCGGCCAGCAACATCATCGCCTACAGCGTCAGCCTGCTCGATTTCGTGGTCTGGGTGGTGATCGCCGCAGTGGTGCAGCTGTTGGCCTTCGGCATCACCAGCCTGGTGCTCAAGGGCCTGGCCAGCCGGATCGCCAAGGGCGAGATGGCCGCCGCGATCTACGCCGCCGCCGTGGCGATCAGCGTGGGCTTCCTCAACTCGGCCTGCATGACCCCGTCGGTCTGAGCCGTTTGCGCGCAAGGAGCCCTTTATGAGACGAAGTTCCGTCAAGCTGGTGCTGGCCAGCTCCCTGCCGCTGGCGCTTACCGCGTGCAGCGCGCCCGAGGAGACCTACACGGTCAGCAAGCGCAGCAACTACACCACCGTTCAGGCCTGTGTCGATGACAAGATGCCGGTGGACGTGTGTTCCGACGCCTACATGGAGGCGCTGGCTGATCACCGCCGGGTCGCCCCGACCTATGGCGACAAGGCGGCCTGCGAGGCCGATTTCGTGCCCGACTACTGCCAGGTCACCAGCGACGGCCGCTACATGCCGCGCCTGGGTGGCTTCGAACTGGCGGTGTCGGGCGAAGTGAGCCAGTCGCAGGTCGACGCGGCCCGCGCCCAGGTCGAGAGCAGCGGCCAGGCCGTCAGCGGTGGCAGCAACTTCAACGGCCTGCTCACCGGCCTGTTGCTCGGCCAGATGATGAGTGGCGGGAGCCGCCAGTATTACTCGCAGCCGGTGTACCAGTACCGCGACAGCCGCGGCGACTACCGCACCACCACCCTCGGCCAGCAGATCGACCAGGGCAAGCGCTTCGAGCGCTCCGACCAGGCCCAGCAGAGTGGCGGCAGCTACAGCAGCTACTACTCCGGCAGCTCCAGTGGCGGTAGCAGCTACAAGTCCAGAACCTCGACCCGCTCCAGTGTGTCCTCGTCGATCTCCCGCGGCGGCTTCGGCAGCCAGGCCACTGCGCGCAGCGGCTGGGGCGGCAAGAGCAGCGGCGGCTTCAGCTTCGGCGGTTGAGCATGCGCAAGATCAGCATCGACGAACGCCCGGACTGGCGCGCCACCGCCGAACGCGAAGGTTTTTCCTTCCACACCATCGACGGCGAGCGCTACTGGGACGAGCGTGGCTACTACCAGTTCAGCGAGGCCCAGGTCAGCCGTGACCTGGAGGCGCCCACGCAGGAACTGCACGCCATGTGTCTGGATGCGGTCGAGCGCATCGTCGACAGCGAGGCGTTGATGACCCGCCTGGCGATCCCGCCGGCGTTCTTCGACCTGGTGCGCCGTTCGTGGAAAGAGGGGCATCCGCACCTCTACGGGCGTTTCGATTTCAGCTACGACGGCCACGGCCCGGCCAAGCTGATCGAGGCCAACTACGACACGCCGACCTCGCTGTACGAGGCGGCGGCGTTCCAGCTGATCTGGCTGGAGCAGCAGATCGAGCGCGGCGTGCTGCCGGCCCATGCCAGCCAGTTCAACACCCTGGCCGAGGACCTGGTGCGGGCCTTTGGCGCCTTCGAGCGTGAAAACCCGTTTTACTTCTCGGCCATCGCCGGCTCGGTCGAAGACCGCGGCACCACGGATTTTTTGCGCAAGATGGCCGGGCACGTGGGTATCAGCACCCGGCATATCGATGTGGAGGACATCGGCCTGAATGGCGACGGACGCTTCGTCGACCTCGAGGGCCGGCCGATTCCGCGTCTGTTCAAGCTGCACGCCTGGGAGCATATCTTCCACGAAGACTTCGGCCAGGCCATCGCCGGCTGCGATACCCAGTTCGTGGAACCGGCGTGGAAGGCGCTGATCTCCAACAAGGGCATCCTGCCGCTGCTGTGGGAATGGCACGAAGGGCACCCGAACCTGCTGCCGGCGTTCCTCGACGAAGACCCGCGACGCCCGGTACCCAAGGGCTGGGTACGCAAGCCGTACTTCTCCCGCGAGGGGGCCAACGTGGATATCCGCACCGCCGATGACCAGCGGGTGTTTGAGGACGGGCCCTACGACGATGCGCCTTACATCCTGCAGGGCTTCGCGCCGTTGCCGAAGTTTGGCGACAGCTACACCCTGATCGGCTCCTGGGTGATTGGCGACCTGGCCTCGGGGATCGGCATTCGGGAAGACGACACGCTGATCACCAAGGACAGCTCGCGCTTCCTGCCCCATGTAGTGCTGGACTGACCGCCTGCGCTCTCCTTGTAGGAGCGGCCTTGTGTCGCGAAAGGGCCGCAAAGCGGCCCCGGCAATCTTTGCGTCAACGCTGAAATCCCGGGGCTGCTGCGCAGCCCTTTCCGACCGGTCCGACGCCTCGGCAAGGCCGCTCCCACACAAGCAAGCCCGTGGCCCAGTGTGGCACCTCCAATGGTCGGTTTCAGGACGCGCCGGGTCGCCCGCGCACAACCCCCTCGCGCAATAACTGCCATGCTCTGAGGATGCCCGTGGACCGAGCGCAGCAAGACGCCCGGCCACGGACAAGGAGGGTGCCCGGCCTGCCGCCACCGTGACCTGGCCCGCGCACCGCAGCTGAACACCGCCGGACCGCCGCCCGCCAACGGGCCGCCCCGGGATGCCGAGGTCTGCTGTATGCCTGATGACTTGAACCACCTGCCCCTGATCCAACGCGTCCTGGCCCGTGAGCGGGACACCCCCGGCGCCCTGTTGCCGATCCTCCACGCCATCCAGGCCGGCGCCGGTTACATTCCCGACAGCGCCGTCGCCGAGATCGCCCATGCCCTCAACCTCAGCCAGGCCGAGGTGCGCGGGGTGATCAGCTTCTACCACGATTTTCGTACCACGCCAGCGGCCCGCCATACCCTGCGCCTGTGCCGCGCCGAGTCCTGCCAGAGCCGTGGCGCCGAGGCGCTGGCCGCGCAGTTGCGCGAGCAGCTCGGGCTGGAGGATCACGGCCGCACCGAGGATGGCGCGCTCGACCTGCGCCCGGTGTATTGCCTGGGCGCCTGCGCCTGCTCGCCGGCCCTGGAACTCGATGGCCGGCTATACGCCCGCGTCACCCCCGAATACCTGCGAGCGCTGGTGGACGCTTGCCGCGAGGAGGTGAAGGCATGCTGACCCTGTGCATCCCCTGCGATTCGCTGGCCTGCGCCGTCGGTGCCGACCAGGTGGCCGAAGCGTTGACCCGCGAAGCCGCGCAGCGGCGCCTGCCGCTGCATATCAAGCGCACCAGCTCCCGTGGCCTGTACTGGTTGGAGCCGCTGGTGGAGCTGGACACTGCACAAGGCCGCGTAGGCTTCGGGCCGGTCACCCCTGAGGATGTGCCCGGGCTGCTCGACGCCCTGGCGGGCGACCCCGGTAGCCATGCCCTGGCGCTGGGGCCGGTCGAAGCGATTCCCTACCTGAAGACGCAGCAACGCCTGTTGTTCGCCCGTGCCGGCATCACCCGGCCGCTGTCGCTGGACGATTATCATGCCAACGGCGGCTTCGAAGGCCTGCGCCAGGCCACGCTGCTGGACGGCGACGAAGTGGTCGCCGCGGTGCTCGACTCCGGGCTGCGGGGCAGGGGCGGCGCGGCGTTTCCGGCCGGCATCAAGTGGCGCACCGTGCGCCAGGCGCCGGCCGGGCAGAAGTACGTGGTGTGCAACGCCGACGAAGGCGACTCCGGCACCTTCGCCGACCGCATGCTGATGGAGGGCGACCCGTTCCTGCTGATCGAGGGCATGATCATCGCCGGCCTCGCCGTGGGGGCGAGCAAGGGCTACATCTATGTGCGCTCGGAATACCCGGATGCCGTGCGTGCGCTGAACGAGGCCATCCTGCTGGCCCGCGAGGCCGGGTACCTGGATGTCGCCGGCAACGGCGTGGCCTTCGACCTGCAGGTGCGGGTGGGGGCGGGCGCGTACATCTGCGGCGAGGAAACCGCGTTGCTCGAATCCCTCGAGGGCAAGCGCGGCATCGTCCGGGCCAAGCCGCCGCTGCCGGCGCTCGAAGGCCTGTTCGGCCAGCCGACGCTGGTGCACAACGTGCTCACCCTGGCCTCGGTGCCGATCATCCTGGCCAGGGGCGCGGCGTTCTACCGCGATTTCGGCATGGGCCGCTCCACGGGTACCTTGCCGTTCCAGCTGGCCGGCAATGTCCGCCATGGCGGCTTGGTGGAACGGGCCTTCGGCCTGACCCTGCGCGAGCTGGTGGAAGGCTACGGTGGCGGCACCGCCAGTGGCCGGCCGATCAAGGCGGCGCAGGTCGGCGGCCCGCTGGGCGCCTGGGTGCCGCCCGCGCAGTTCGACACTCCGCTGGACTACGAGGCCTTCGCCGCGCTGGGCGCGATGCTCGGCCACGGTGGCGTGGTGCTGGCCGACGACACCCTGAACATGGCGGGCATGGCCCGCTTCGCCTTGCAGTTCTGCGCCGAGGAATCCTGCGGCAAGTGCACGCCCTGCCGGATCGGCTCGACCCGTGGCGTGGAGGTGGTCGACCGCTTGATCGCCAGCACCGACCCGGCCTACCGCGCCAGCCAGGCCGGCCTGCTGCGCGACCTGTGCGACACGATGCAGTACGGCTCGCTGTGCGCCATGGGCGGGATGACCCCGTACCCCGTGGTCAGCGCCCTCAAGCACTTCCCCGCCGATTTCGGCCTGGAGGCCGCGCAATGATCAACTACTTCGATCCCCGCAACGACATCGACCTGGGCACCCCGGAACGGGTCAGCGAGGTGCAGGTCAGCCTGGTCATCGATGGCCGTTCGATCAGCGTGCCCGGCGGCACCTCGGTGATGCGCGCCGCCGCCATGCTCGGCACCAGCATTCCCAAACTGTGCGCCACCGACAGCCTCGAAGCCTTCGGCTCGTGCCGCCTGTGCATGGTCGAGATCGACGGCATGCGCGGCTACCCGGCCTCGTGCACCACGCCGGTCAGCGAGGGCATGGTGGTGCGCACCCAGACGCCGCGTCTGGCCGACCTGCGGCGCAATGTGATGGAGCTGTACATCTCCGACCATCCGCTGGACTGCCTGACCTGCTCGGCCAACGGCAACTGCGAGCTGCAGACCGTCGCCGGCCAGGTCGGCCTGCGCGAGGTGCGCTACGGCTATGACGGCGCCAATCACCTGGCCGAACAGAAGGACGTGTCCAACCCATACTTTGACTACGAGCCGAGCAAGTGCATTGTCTGCAGCCGCTGCGTGCGTGCCTGCGAGGAGATCCAGGGCACCTTCGCCCTGACCATCACCGGGCGTGGCTTTGATTCGCGGGTAGCGGCGGCCGGCGGCGACGATTTCCTCAGCTCCGAATGCGTGTCCTGCGGCGCCTGCGTGCAGGCCTGCCCGACCGCTACCCTGAGCGAGAAAAGCCTGGTTCAGCTGGGCCAGCCCGAACGGGCGGTGATCACCACCTGCGCCTACTGCGGCGTGGGTTGCTCGTTCCGCGCCGAGATGAAGGGCGAGCAGCTGGTGCGCATGGTCCCGGACAAGAACGGCGGCGCCAACCATGGCCATGCCTGCGTCAAGGGGCGTTTCGCCTGGGGCTACGCGACGCATCCGGACCGCATCACCAAACCGATGATCCGCAAGCGCCTGGAAGACCCGTGGCAGGAAGTCAGCTGGGACGAGGCGGTCACCTATGCCGCCAGCGAGTTCCGGCGGATCCAGCTCAAGTACGGGCGCGATTCCATTGGTGGCATCACCTCTAGCCGCTGCACCAACGAAGAGGCGTATCTGGTGCAGAAGCTGGTGCGCACGGCCTTCGGCAACAACAACGTCGACACCTGTGCGCGAGTCTGCCATTCGCCGACCGGCTATGGCCTGAAGCAGACCCTGGGCGAGTCCGCCGGTACCCAGAGCTTCGACTCGGTGATGCAGGCCGACGTGGTGCTGGTGATCGGCGCCAACCCCACCGACGCCCATCCGGTGTTCGGTTCGCAGCTCAAGCGCCGGCTGCGCCAGGGTGCCCGGCTGATCGTCATCGACCCGCGGCGCATCGACCTGGTCGATTCGCCCCACGCCCGCGCCGAGCTGCACCTGCAACTGCGCCCGGGCACCAACGTGGCCATGCTCAACGCCCTGGCCCATGTCATCGTCACCGAGGGCCTGCTGGCCCAGCGCTTCGTCGATGCCCGCTGCGAGCCGGAAGACTTTGCCCGCTGGCGTGATTTCGTCAGCCTGGCGGATAACGCCCCGGAAGTCCTGGGCCTGGTCTGCGGCGTGCCCGCCGAGCAGATCCGCGCCGCCGCACGACTGTATGCCACCGGCGGCAACGCGGCGATCTACTACGGCCTGGGTGTGACCGAACACAGTCAGGGCAGCACCGCGGTGATGGGCATCGCCAACCTGGCCATGGCCACCGGCAACATTGGCCGCGAAGGGGTGGGGGTCAACCCGCTGCGCGGGCAGAACAACGTGCAGGGTTCATGCGACATGGGTTCGTTCCCCCACGAGTTGCCCGGCTACCGGCATATCTCCAACGAAAGCGTGCGCGCCGAGTTCGAGCAGGCCTGGGGCGTGACCTTGCAGCCCGATCCGGGCCTGCGTATCCCCAACATGTTCGAGGCCGCGCTGGACGGCAGCTTCAAGGCGCTGTACTGCCAGGGCGAGGATATCGCCCAGAGCGACCCCAACACCCAGCACGTCACCGCCGCGCTGCTGGCGATGGAGTGCGTGGTGGTGCAGGACATCTTCCTCAACGAGACCGCCAAGTTCGCCCATGTGTTCCTGCCGGGCAGTTCGTTCCTGGAGAAGGACGGCACTTTCACCAACGCCGAGCGGCGCATCTCGCGGGTGCGCAAGGTGATGGAGCCGCTGGCCGGCAAGGCCGACTGGGAGGCCACCGTGGCCCTGGCCGGTGCCTTGGGTTACCCCATGCAATACCGCCATCCCTCCGAGATCATGGACGAGATCTCCCGCCTGACCCCGACCTTCCGCCGGGTCAGCTATGCCGAGCTCGACCGTCACGGCAGCCTGCAATGGCCGTGCAACGACGCCGCGCCCGACGGCACGCCGACCATGCACATCGACCAGTTCGTGCGCGGCAAGGGGCGCTTCATGCTCACCGGATACGTGCCCACCGACGAGAAGGTCAACAGCCGCTACCCACTGCTGCTGACCACCGGGCGCATCCTCAGCCAGTACAACGTCGGCGCGCAGACCCGGCGCACCGACAATGTCGCCTGGCACGACGAGGACCGCCTGGAGATCCATCCCAGCGATGCCGAGAGTCGGGGTATCAGCGACGGTGACTGGGTGGGCATCGGCAGCCGCTCCGGGCAGAGCGTGCTGCGCGCCAGGGTCAGCGGCCGGGTGGCGCCGGGGGTGGTGTACACCACTTTCCACTTCCCAGAGTCCGGCGCCAACGTGATCACCACCGACAACTCCGACTGGGCTACCAACTGCCCGGAATACAAGGTCACTGCGGTTGAAGTGGCGAAGGTGTTTCAGCCGTCGGAGTGGCAGAAGCGCTACCAGCGCTTCAGTGACGAGCAGCGCAGGTTGCTCAAGGAGCGGCGGCAGGCCGAAGCGGCGGAGGTGCGCCGATGAGCAGTGACAACCTGGTGAAGATGGCCAACCAGATCGCCCATTACTTCGACAGCGAGCCGGATCACGCCAAGGCGGTGCAGGGGGTCAGGCAGCATCTACAGAGCTTCTGGACGCCGGGCATGCGTAGGCAGTTGCAGGAGTGGACCGAGGCTCACGCAGGAGAGGGATTGGATCAGAAGGTCAGGGAGGCATTGGGCCAGGCGGTGATTTAGCCTGTTCCGACCCATCGCGGGGCAAGTCGCATCGGCGCACCGCCGCTCCCACGAAGCCCGCTTGGCGTTTTTGTGGGAGCGGCGGTGCGCCGATGCGACTTGCCCCGCGATGGGCCGGAACAGATTCAAGATGAAATGTCCGTCATGTTTGCAGGGTTAATGCAGGTCCGGTGCTACGCTCGCAAAAATAGCCTCTACGGACGCGCACCATGGACATGAACTGGCACCAGGCCCTGCAAGAGAGCCTGAGCTGGCTGGCAATCGCCTCGTTGGTCACCCTTGTCTGCTTCACCATTACCGCCTTGCTGGCGGTGCGCTATACCCGCTGGGGCGCGCAGTTCTGGCAACTGGCCGGGCCCTATTTCAGTTTGCGCCGCAGTTGGCGACCCTTGCTGGCCTTCGCCCTGCTGCTGGTCCTGACGCTGTTCGCGGTGCGCCTGAACGTGCTGTTCTCGTTCTGGTACAACGGCTTCTACAGCGCCTTGCAGGCACTGGACCAGACCGCGTTCTGGTACCTGCTCGGGGTGTTCGCGGTGCTGGCGACCATTCATGTGTTGCGCTCGCTGTTCGCCTTTTACGTCACCCAGGCGTTCAACATCCGCTGGCGGGTGTGGCTCACCGAGCGCCTGACCGCCGACTGGATGCACGGTGATGCCTACTACCGTGGACAGTTCCTCGCCGAGCCGGTGGACAACCCCGACCAGCGTATCGAGCTGGATGTGAACGCCTTCGTCAGCGGCTCCGTGTCGCTGGCGCTGGGGGCGGTGAGCGCACTGGTGTCGCTGGTGGCCTTCACCGGTATTCTCTGGGGTCTCTCCGCGCCGCTGGCGGTGGCCGGCATCGAAGTCCCCCGGGCGATGGTGTTCGCCGTGTATGTCTATGTGCTGATCGCCACCTGGATTGCCTTCCGCCTCGGTCAGCCGTTGATCCGCCTCAACTTCCTCAACGAGAAACTCACCGCCAACTTCCGTTACGCCTTGATGCGCCTGCGTGAGAACGCCGAGAACATCGCCTTCTACCAGGGCGCGCAGGTGGAGCGGGGCACCTTGCTCGGGCGCTTCTTCGCGTTGATCGGCAACGCCTGGGCACTGGTGTTCCGGAACCTCAAGTTCAGTGGCTTCAACCTGGGCGTCAGCCAGGTGGCGGTGGTGTTTCCGTTCATCCTCCAGGCGCCGCGTTTCTTCAGCGGCGCGATCAAGCTCGGCGACGTGATGCAGACCGCCCAGGCGTTTGGCCAGGTGCAGGATTCGCTGTCGTTCTTCCGTGAGTCCTACGACACCTTCGCCCAGTACCGCGCCACCCTCGACCGTCTGACCGGTTTCCTCGACGCCAACCAGCAGGCCAGTGAGTTGCCGCGCGTAATTAGCGTGGATCAGGACCACGCGTTGGGGATCCAGGGCTTGCAGGTGCGCCGCCCCGACGGCCACGCGCTGATCGCCGATCTCGACCTGAATTTGCACAGCGGCCAGGCGCTGCTGATCAAAGGGCCATCGGGCAGTGGCAAGACCACCTTGCTGCGTGCCCTGGCGGGCCTGTGGCCCTATGCCGAGGGTGAGGTCAGGCGGCCGCTGGGGACGCAGGCACTGTTCCTCTCGCAGCGTCCGTACTTGCCGCTGGGCGACCTGCGCACCGCCATCGCCTACCCGGCACAGGGCGTGCCCGGGGACGATGCGCGCATGCAGCAGGCCCTGCGCCAGGTCAACCTCGCCCATCTGGCCGAACGGCTGGACGAGCAGCGCGACTGGTCGCGGATCCTGTCGCTGGGCGAACAGCAGCGTCTGGCGTTTTCCCGGGTGCTGTTCAACCGGCCGCAGGTGGTGTTCCTCGACGAGTCCACCTCGGCGATGGACGAAGGGCTGGAGCATGCGCTGTATTCGCTGCTGCGCGCAGAGCTGCCGGCGACGCTGCTGGTCAGTGTCGGGCACCGCAGCACTCTGGCGGGGTTCCATTCTCATCGGCTGGAGGTGGACGGACAGGGGGGATGGTCGTTGCTGGAGCAGCAGCCTGCGACGGAGGTGCCTGCCTAGCGTCTATACGTAGCACGGTGCTTCTTGCGATCCGCTATAATCGCGATGTGTTCACCCATCAAGGTGTGTAAAGGTGAAAGGGATCAGCCTGGAAACCAAGAAGGCTTACTGTGCCAAGACACGTCGCTCTAACTATGTAGCCAGCCTGCGGCTAGAGGGGTTCACCGTGTCACCGGACGCGGCTGAGCGTGAGCTTCCCACCCGGGAGGAACTGCTGCGTAAATACCGCAAGCAGAGCTGACGTTGGATAAATACGGGGTCGGGCAGGATGCTTATTGCTATGCCGGCACCTCGGTTTTGCGCAATCGGCTCGGTATTCATGATGACGATGAGCTGTGCAGGGCCGAGCGGGACTTCTCCGAGCTGGCCGCGAGCGAGATCGAATTCAGTCTGCCACCCTACGATCTTGCCTACTTGAAGCAGATTCATCGTTCGCTCTTTCGGGATGTCTACGATTGGGCGGGCGAGCTGCGTGTTCTCGATATTTCGAAAGGCCAGACCCGTTTTTGCAATCTAAGTCGGATCGAGCCCGAAGCCGACAAGGTCTTCGCCGGGATGGCAGACAGGCAGTGGTTCGAGGGGCATGATCGTGGCGCCTTGGTGGCCGCTGTTGCTGAAAGCTTTGGGGATCTGAACATGATTCATCCCTTCCGAGAGGGCAATGGGCGGGCACAGCGCATCCTGTTCGAGCATCTACTGCTCAATGCGGGTTTTCAGATCGACTGGTGGCAGGTTGAGCCCGATGCATGGGTCGAAGCGAACATTGCCGCAGTTGTTTGTGATTACTCGGCGCTGGAGCGCATTTTTCACCAATCCCTGGGGTTGTCGGCAATTAAGTGAAGTCCGATTTCAGCGAGCTGGCTTAAACCTTTGGAGCGGGCCTGTTCCGTGACAGCTTTAGTGCAGGCAGCGAGGTTGCTCTTACATGCCTCATCGCCGGGTAAGCCATAGCCCAATCAGCGTAACCAGCGCGAAAGCGCCCCCCAGCATGAACGTCGCCTGATACCCCACCCAGTCCCACAGCCCTCCGGCCAGCACACTGGCCACCAGCAACGCCACCCCCGTCACCAGGTTGAACACGCCGAACGCGGTTCCGCGCAGATCCTCGGGTGCGCCATCGGCGATCAAGGCGCTGAACACGCCTTGGGTGAAACCCATGTGCAGCCCCCACAGGATCACACCCAGTGCCAGGCCGGAAAGGCCCGGTAACCAGGCCAGCAGCAGGTCGGCCAGTACCAGCAGGGCCAGCCCGAGCATCAACACACCCCGTCGCCCAACCTTGTCGGAGAGTGCCCCGGCAGGATAGGCCGACAGTGAATACGCCAGCGACATCAGCACCAGCACCGCTGGCGCCCACAATGGGGCAAGGCCAAGCGCCTGGCCGCGCAGCAGCAGAAACGCTTCGCTGAAGCGCGCCAGGGTGAACAGCGTGGCCAGGATGAGCAGGCGCCAGTAACTGTTGCCCAGTCGGGCCAGCTCGCGAAGTGCCAGAGGCGCAGCCACCGATCTGACGGCTGAAGGTTTATCGGGTTCGCGGACGAAGGCTACCAGCACATAGAGCGCCATGAACGCCGGAATCACCGCCACCCAGAACACCGTCTGGAAGTGGCTGGCGGTCAGCCACATCAACAGGATCGCCAGCAATGGTCCGAGAAACGCCCCGACCGTATCCAGCGCCTGGCGCAGGCCGAATGCCGCTCCGCGCAGTTCGGCGGGGGTGACATCGGCGATCAGCGCATCCCGTGGCGCGCCGCGGATGCCCTTGCCGACACGGTCGACGAAGCGTGCCGCAGTCAGCCATTCCAGCCCGGGGGCCAGCGGGAACACCGGCTTGGTCACGGCGGCCAGGCCGTAGCCGATCACCGTCAACAGCTTGCGCTTGCCCAGGCGGTCGCTGAGGGCGCCGGAGAACACCTTGGTGATCGCCGCTGTCGCCTCGGCGATGCCTTCGATCAGGCCCACGGCCAGCACCGAGGTGCCGAGCACGGTGACCATGTACAGGGGGAGCAGGGCGTGGATCATCTCCGAGGAGATGTCCATCAGCAGCGAGACGAAGCCCAGGGCCCAGACGCTGCGAGGGATGGGGCTGTGGTTGGGCATGGTGCTCTCGAGGGTGGCGTCGAGTTCACTGTAGCCGAGCCATGCGCAAGTTCTGTAGGAGCGGCCTTGTGCCGCGAAAGGGCTGCAACGCAGCCCCAGGATTTCAGCGTTGGAGCAGAGATTGCCGGGGCCGCTTTGCGGCCCTTTCGCGACACAAGGCCGCTCCTACAGGGCCCGTGTAAAGGCTCAAGCCAAAGGTCACGACTTGAAGCGCCCCACCAGCCCATTCAACTCATCCGACAACTGCGCCAGCCTGCCGGAGTCGGCCTGGGCGGAGCTGGCCAGCCCCTCGACCAGCCGTGCCTCGTCATAGATCTGCTGGATATGCCGGTTGATCTCCTCGGCCACGCTATGCTGCTCCTCGGCGGCGGCGGAGATCTGCAGGTTCTGGTCGCGGATCTCGTTCACCGAGAGCTGGATGCCCTCGAAGCTGTCCCGCGCGTTTTCGATCGACGACACGCTGGCCCGCGACAGGTCCAGGCAGCTTTCCATCTTCTGCGAGACCTCCTGGGTCTTGCCGCCGAGGGTGTTGAGCAACTGGTCGATCTCGCCGGTGGAGTCGGCGGTGCGCTTGGCCAGCGCCCGCACTTCATCGGCCACCACGGCAAAACCACGGCCCTGGTCGCCGGCCCGGGCCGCCTCGATGGCGGCGTTCAGTGCCAGCAGGTTGGTCTGCTCGGCGATGGCGCGGATGGTGCCGAGGATCTGGTTGATGCTGCGGCTGCCTTCCTCCAGCTCGACCATGGCCTGGGACGACTCGCTCAGGCGCCGGCCCAGGCGATTGACGTTGTCGGTGGTCGCCTCGATCTGCTGCTTGCCCTCGGCCACCCGGCGGTGGCCGTGCTCGGCGGCGTCGGCGGCGCTGCTGCACGAGCGCGCCACTTCGTTGGCGGTGGCGACCATCTCGTTGAATGCGGTGGACACCAGTTCCACTGCCTCGCGCTGGCGCCCGGCGGCCTCGTTCATGTTGCCGGCCATCTCGCTGTTGCTGCGCGAGGCTTCGTGCAGGTTGGTCGAGGCCGCGCCGATGCGCTGGATCAGCTGGCGGATGGCGGCGAGGAACTTGTTGAACCAGCCGGCCAACTCGGCGGTTTCGTCCTTGCCCTGGACCTGCAGGTCGCGGCGCAGGTCGCCTTCACCCTCGGCGATCGACTGCAGGCCGATACTGACCTGGCCGATCGGCTTGACGATCACCCGCGAGAACGCTGCGGCCACCAGGGCGAAGACCAGGGCCAGCACCACCACGATCAACGCGGTGACATAGGTCATGCGCGTCGCCGCGGCCATCACCTCGTCGTACTCGATCAGGCCGACAAAGCGCCAGCCCAGGCCCGGTGAGGTCCACACATTGGCCATGTAGCGCACGCCGTCGATCACCACGTCGGTGGAGCCCTGGGAAGTGGCGGCCAGTTGCGCGTAGGGCGCGCCGAGGTCCTTGAGCTGCTTGAAACCGTGGCTGGCGTTGCGCGGGTCGACCAGCACGGTGCCGTCCTCGATCAGCATCACGTAGCCGCTGTCGCCCAGCTTGATGCTCTTGACCAGCTCGGTGAGGTTCTTCAGCGACACGCTGATGACGAACACGCCCTTGGCCTTGCCGGCGTCGTCGAGCAGCGCCCGGGCGGTACCGACCAGGGCCACGTCATCCTTGTCGTAGTAGTAGGCGGCGGTGCGCACGGTCTTGTCCGGGCTGGCCATGGCGGCCTTGTACCACGGGCGGGTGCGCGGGTCGTACTTGGCCAGCTGCGGGTCGTCCGGCCATTTGGCGTAGCTGCCGTCCTCGAGGCCGATGGAGAGGATCGCCGCCGCCGGGTGGGTGGTGCCGTAGCGGGCGAAGGCATCGATCACTTGCTGCGCGGCTGCGGGCATTGGCTGGCGGGCGGCATCGGCGCCGGTGTAGTCCTTGAGCGAGGTGACCGAGGTGTATACAGGATCCTTGGCCATTTGATCGACGTTCTGCAACGTGCCATCGAAGAACTGGCGCATGTTGCCGTCGATCTGGCGGATTTCCCGGGTGCTGCCGTCGAGGAACTGGTCGACCGCCTCGCTGCGGATGTTCAGCACCGAGATCCCGCCGACCAGGGCCACCGGGATGAAGGCCACCAGTACGAAGGCCAGGATCAGTTTGTTTTTTATTTTCATGGTGACGCCCATCCGTGAGAGTGAAGGGTGTACATGGCCGCTTCGATGGAGTGGTGGCCACTTGCTACCTTTTCTGTTTCGGCGGGCGGAATATAAACCTTTAGTAGATGTTTGGTGTACAGGAAAATAAGAAATTGTCCTGACTTTCAGGGCGAGTAGCTGGGCAGATAGCGGGAGAAGCGTGGGAGCGGGCTTGCCCCACGATGAGGCCAGGACAGTTGTTTCAAGCGGATTACTAAGACTTTCCCTATTTCACGTAGGACGTTTCCCAAGCATGCTTTTACGGCCTTTCAGCTGTTGTTCTGGCCAGTCGCTCTCCTTAGTCTTGTCCTGTCGTTGCCAATTCAACGACCGGGTGTGCAAGCCCGTACAGGTACAACGCGAAAGCGCTTTTGGGCCTTGCCGGCAGTCTGCGGTTCTGGCCCTCCAATGGCGGCTATGCGTGGGAGGCCCTTGGGCCTGCCGAGTTCCTGTACCCTCGGTCTTGCACACCTGCGTATAGCTGCCACCTATTCGAGTGCAAGCGGATTCAGGCAGTTTTCACATGACGGTACAGGAGTGCTGAACCATGCTGAAAATCGTGCCCGACCCACCCCGCATCTTGCCCCGGGAGGTTCGCCCATGACCCTCGATACGACCCCTCGAACCTCCCGCCCCACCACGGCCCACGCCCATTTCGGCACGTGCCACGACGCCCATCCACCGATGTTCTCGGTGCATGCCGGTATTGATGGCGAGGATGCGCTGGTGTGCGCGGTAGCGGCCTTGCAGGCGGCCTACGAAACCAATGCCATGGCCTTGGAAAAAGCCAGCGAACCACTGCGCAGCCTGCTGGTGGCGACGGAGAACTCCCTGGAGAAAGGGCTGGCCTTGGCGTCGGCTGTGCTGGATGGGATAGAGCGAGGCTGAACAGACGTTGCAGGGCTGCTAGTAGTGAAACCTGCAGGCCAGCACAGTCAGTGCACCAGTTTCGTAGTAGTAGACGAAGCGATGCTCCTTGTTGATCCGCCGCGACCAGTAACCGGTCAGGTCGCCCTTCAAGGGCTCGGGTTTGCCCGTGCCCTTGAAGGGCGAGCGGCAGCATTCGTCGATCAGGGTCAGCACCCTGCCGAGGACCTTGGCGTCGGCAGACTGCCAGTACACGAAGTCCTCCCAGCCGATCGGCGTGAAGGACACCTTGATGGCGTTGCGGGCCTCAGCCTTGTTCTGCCGTTTCTGCTTCTGCGTCATGCAACGGAATGTCCTTGCTGAAGGTATTTCCAGCCTTGTGCTGAGCGATGGACTGGCGCAGCCGCGACGCGTTGTTTTCAGTGCCCAGCAGGTACATGGTTTCGGCCATGGCGTTGTAGTCGTCCAAAGACAGCAGGACTACCGGCTCACCACGTTGCCGGGTAATGACCGTCGGCTCATGGTCGCGACAGACATCATCCATCGCTTGTTTCAGGCTGGCGCGAGCCTGGCTGAAAGTGAGTACGTTCATTGGTTGTTCCTTTCTGAACACATCATGTACCACGGGCGTGCAAGGCTTGATGCAGGATCTGGCCGAGGCTTGCGTAGGGCATTTTTGACCGATACCTGACCAGGGATGCTCGACCTGGGAGTTGCCTGGGAATGTACAGAACGTTGTACGTATGCGCCAAGCCCGCTTATCCGATGGTGCACGGCGGCATGCAAGCCTTAGTGATCGAGCATCTTGTGATAGGTCACGAAATCCTGCTCGGCCACATACCCCAGCGATTCATACAACGCCTGGGCGGCAAGGTTGGTCCGGGCTGTGTCCAGGCTCAACCGCTGCGCGCCCTCGGCCTGGAAAATTTCGATCAATTGCTGCATCAGGTAACGGGCATGACCGCCCCTGCGGGCGTGCGGGGCAACGAACAGGTCATACAGCCAATAGAAGCGCTTCATCGCCAGCGAGCAGGTCGCCGGGTACAGCTGGGCAAAGGCGATAGCCTGGCCGTCGGCGTCCAGCAGTAGGTAGATGCGCGAGTTGCCGGTTTCGAGGTTGGCCTTGAGGAACGTGCGGGAAGCGGGCAGGTCATCCGCCTCCTGGTAGAACATCCGGTACTGGTTGAAGAGGTCCGCGGCGGCGTCCAGGTGGTGCAGATCACAGGCAATGACGTTCATGTCGGGGCTCGCTATCAGGCTGTCCAGCGCCCTTGCTATGTGGGGCGATCCTGCAGGATTTCATGAAACACATCCGGCCGTACAGATGCGATATGCAGTAGCGTACGTGCAGCTCCCGAAGGCGTGCGCCGGCCTTGTTCCCACTCTTGCAACGTACGTACGGAGACGCCGAGCAGCTCAGCGAACTTCAGCTGGGACAAGCCGGTCTTGCTCCGGGCCTCTACGACTTGCTGGCGTCCATTCAGGCCATTAGCATCCGTTTTCCTCACTCACGGCCCTGCGCAAACCACGGCCGGCTCCAGGATCAAGGACGAATGTTGCCGTTGCTTTCCCGTTTCCTACTGCACACACTGGCCTGTGTGGCGTTTCCTTTTCTCTTGAGTCTGGGCTTCGATCTGTACCAGCAACATGTCGGCCCGCCCATGGCGCGAGGCGTCAGCGTCGGCTTGGCGACGATGATGGTGTTCTACGCCTTCGTGCTCTTCAACCTGCTGATGGTGGCCATTCCAAGGGCGTCACTGCGCTACGGCTTGGCGCTGTTGCTGATGTTGTTGGTGCTGGCGTTCTTCAATACCTTGCACCCGTTGCGGGCGCTGGGTTTCGCACTGTTATGCGGTGGTTTGTGCGGGGCGGCGATCAGCATGACGCCCGCAGTGACATCGTTGTTGAACAGGTGCCGCAGGTGAGGGCTCCAGCGTGAGGGATCAGCAGACCAGCACGCGTCGCTCTTCGAGCCATCGTTCGAAGCAGGTGAAGGTCTCGACCGCTGCCTTTACCGTCCGGGCCTGGGCGGCAGGCTCCGGATCGGCGCCAGCCAGTCGATCGAGGAAGCTGCGCCAGCGTACGCCGGTCTGCGGGCCGTAGATGTCGAGAAACGCACCGCCGTTGTCGGCGTCGATACCCAGGCGTTCAGCCATGGCCCGCTTGAGCACCTGGCCGCCCAGGGTGGAGCCTTCCAGTACATACATCACGCCGAGCGCACTCGCTTCATCATCGATACGGGGTAGGGTGTGGCACAAGGGCAGTGCTTCGACATCGATGGCCAGGGCGCCCAGGTCGCGGGACAAGGCGGGTGTCTTGCTGCGTTCGGTGCCCTGGTACTCGGCCAGCAAGATGTCCAGCGGCGCATGGAAGCCATGGTAAGCCGCAAGTAGACGCGCATAGGCCGCCCGGTCGAAACCTTCGCTGAAGAACGGCAGGCGCGCCTCCAGCCCCTCGTGGCAGGCGCGGGTACCTTCGCGCAAGGCAAGCAACAGCGGGCTGACGGTAACGGACATGGCGCAGGCTCTGGCAGTGACGCATCCGATACTGCCAGATCCCATGGCGCAACCACCACTGTCGATTTTCCGCACCTGGCATTTGATCTGTGGAATCATTGCGCCGCCTCTGGAGTGGGGCTTTCACGGCTAAGACAGGAATGCAGCACGATGCGCGCAACAACAAGGAACTGGCTGGCCCTGGGGCTGGCGTTGCTACCGGGCCTGGTCGGCGCGGCGGAGCCAGAGCCGGTACCGGTGTACCGGGAGATCAAGGACTGGGTGGTGGGCTGCGACAACACGCGCTTCTGCACCGCGGTGTTGGCCGATCATCCGGAGAAGATGCGGGTGGGCATGCTGGTGCAGCGCGAGGCGGGCGCCTGGGGCAACCTGCACCTGACCCTGGTGGGCAGCACCGACTGGTCGGGCGAGCCCCTGCTCGACGGCCAGCTGCTGGTCGCCCCCTGGCGCATGACCCGTGGCGTCGAGACCACCCTGGAACTGGAAGGCGCCGATGCCTACGCCGTGTTGCGGCAATTGCGCAATGGCCAGCGCCTGGTGGACGACACCCGGCCAGGGGAGCGCGTGAGTTCGCTGCAAGGCCTGAGCGCCGCCTTGCTGCTGATGGATGCGGTGCAGGGCCGGGTCGGCCACTACAGCGCGCTGGTGCGACCCGGTGACAGCGTCGCCGACGCCCAGTTGCCCATCCCGGCCAAGCCCCGGGGGCCGGCCTTTGTTGCAGCCACGCCCCTTAGCGAGCAGGAACTGGCGGGCATCAACCCGGTAGTGATGGCCAAGGCGGCCGCCGAAGACCAGTTGAAGAACGAATTCGATGAGGCCCCCAAGCTTGAGCTGCATGCCCTGGACGACCAGCACGCCCTGGCGCTGCTCAGCTACAACTGCAACGACTTCCATTGCCTCTACGCGTTGTACAAGGTGTCGCGTGAGGCGCCTTATGCCCTTGGACCGCTGGAGTTCGAGGCGCCGTCCAGCCCGGTGCTGATCAGCCGGATGCGCGACGCCATCGAGTTCTACCCCAAAAAGGGCGAGCTCTACAGCTATGCCAAGGACGACTATCCCGGCAGTTGCGGGGTCGAGGAAAGCTGGCGCTACGACGGCCAGCGCATGCGCCTGGTCAGGTTGGCGCGGATGGACCGCTGTGCCGAGCTGGGCCCGGACAGTTGGCCGGTACTATGGCGCAGCGAAGGCTGAAAACGTGAAAGGGACGTCAGGGGCAACACCATGCAATGGATGAAACACCACCGTGCGGCACTGCTGCTGGCGCTCATGGCGCCACTGGCCGCGCAGGCCGAAAGCGCCCAGACAGCGCTCGAAGCGGTGCCGCTGTACCGGCAGGTCAAGGACTGGGCGGTAGGCTGTGACAACACCCGCGCCTGTACCGCGTTGCTGGCGATCGACGACGAGCTGATGAGCGGCCTGAAGACCATCGTCCGGCGCGAGGCGGGACCGCAGGGCAAGCTCGAGCTGACGCTGCGTGTCGGGCCGGCGTTTGCCGACCAGGTGTTGCTCGATGGGCAGGAACTGCCGGCCCAATGGCGGCGGATCCAAGGTGAGTACGATTTCGACCTGCAGCTCGAAGGCGATGCGGCGCTGGCGCTGATTCGTCAGATACGCAACGGCAATCGCCTGAGTTCGTTGACCGAGGATGGCGAGCTGGTCGCGTCGTTGCAGGGGATCAGTGGTGCGTTGCTGGCCATCGATGCGGTTCAGGGGCGGGTAGGGCATGTCGATGCGCTGGTGCGGGTGGGTGACGCCCCGGCTGCCGAGGTGCCTGACGCTCCTGTCGCGGTGGCGTTACCACGGTTCGTCGCTGCGCCGGGTATGAACGACGAGCAGGCCCATGAGATCGGCAGGGCGGTGAAGCGCCAGGCGAAGGTCGAAGGCGATGTACCGGGCATGAGCAACAGTTATTACGAGGTTCACCCGCTGGACGATGCCAATGTCCTGGTCATCCTCAACGTGGGGTGCAGTGGCGAGTTCTGCGCCAATTACCTGTATCGGGTGTCTCGTGCCGCGCCCTACCAGATCAGTGAAATGGCCTTCGAGGCGCCAACGCCGTTGCTGGCTCCGCGCCTGAGTGGCTACGCGGCGTTCGATGCGCGAAGCGGCCAACTGTATGTTGCGGACAAGAGCCAGCTCGAGCGAGGTTGCGGGCTGATCCAGCAGTGGCGCTACGATGGTGAGCGCATGCGCCTGGAGCGGGTGGCCCGGCTGGATCGCTGTGGGTACGTAAAGCCGGAATTCTGGCCGGTGCTATGGCGCCTTGGTTGACACGTTCCCTGTAGTAGCGGCCTGAGGGATGGCTCAGAACGCCAACTTGTAGCCAATCAGCAACAGCATGGTCGCCAGGCAAGGCCGCAGCACGCGGTCGGAGATGCGCCCGGTCAGGTGGCTGCCCAGGTAGATCCCCGGCAGCGAACCCAGCAGCAGGTAGCCCAAGAGCGACCAGTCCATGTTGCCCATGCCGGCATGACCCAGGCCAGCCACCAGGGTCAGTGGCACGGCGTGGGCGATCTCGGTGCCGACCAGGCGGCGGGTGACCAGGAACGGATACAGCAGGAACAGCGCCACCGTGCCCAGCGCGCCGGCGCCGATGGAGGTGAGGGTAACCATCACGCCCAGCACCACGCCGGTGATCACGGTGAGGATGTTCAGGGTGCGGTCGCTGAGGTGGTAGTGATCGCCGGCATGCTTGCTGGCGAAGGCCTGCAGGCGCGATTTGAACAGGATTGCCAGGGCGGTGAGGATCAGCACCACCGCCAGGCCTTGTTTGATGATGGCGTTGAGCGCGGAGGTGTCGGCATGCAGGGTGCTGAGGAACCACAGGGTCAGCGCGGCAGCGGGGACGCTGCCCAGGCTCAGCCAGCCGGTGATCTTCCAGTCGATGTTCTTGTTGCGGCCATGCACCCAGACGCCACTGGCCTTGGTGATGGCGGCGTAGAGCAGGTCGGTGCCCACGGCGGTGGCCGGGTTGATGCCGAACCACAGCAGGATCGGGGTCATCAGCGAACCGCCGCCGACGCCGGTCATGCCGACGATGAAGCCCACAACCAGGCCCGCAATGGTGAAACCGAAAGAACCTACATCCATACGCTACTCGACGCCCAGCTTGCCCGTGATCGGATGGATGCCAGCATATAGATTTTTTTATAGCCAAATAGACTTGTTCGTTATTAGGTTATAACTGGTGCGGGAGTCCACTGGCCTTGTGTAGGAGCGGCCTTGCGTCGCGAAAGGGCTGCGCAGCGGCCCCGGATTTCAGCGTTTAAGCAAAAATCGCCGGGGCCGCTTTGCGGCCCTTTCGCGACACAAGGCCGCTCCTACAGGGAGATGAGTAACCCCTGGGGCCAAGAGCTTCACCGATCAGTCATCACCACCACCACCTGCGCATCGCCGCCATCCTCGCTCTCCGACAGGTAGATATGCCCCACCTGGCTGTCGAAATACGCCGTCTCCCGCGGGCCGATGCTGACCGCCTCGCCGGTCTCGAACTCGATGCGCACGCGCCCGCTGATGACCATGGCGAATTCCTGGCCGGGGTGGCGGATGAAATCGTCGAACTGGCCGCGTTCACGGGCGATGATGCGGGCATAGGCCGGGGTCATGCGCCGTTCGGGGAAGGCGCCGGCAATCGGGTAGTAGTCGTAGGTGCCGGTGGAATAGCCCGCCACCGTTGCCAGCGAATCGACCACCACGGTGGCCGGCTGCGGCGCGCCCACCGGCCCGCTGGCGCGGAACAGCTGGGCGATGTCCAGGTTCAGGGCGCGGGCGGCGGCGGCCAGTTTTTCGTAACTCACCGAGACCTGCGCCAGCTCCATTTTCGACAGCGTGGACAGCGGCACGCCGCTGAGCGCCGACAGCTGCTTGAGCGTCATCTGCCTGGCCTTGCGCACCTGGCGCAGGCGCGCGCCGACTTCACTGCGGTCGAGCGGGGGGCGGGTGGAGGGGACGTCGGGCATCGGGGCTCTCGGGCTGTACTTTGGTCGGGCATCTTACCTTGGCGCCTTGCGCATTCCTAAATTCTCATATATTAGAATTCTCACAAATGATAATTAGCGCCGCAGGAGCGTGCATGGGACAGGTCCACGACATTCTGATCATCGGTGCCGGCATCGCCGGCGCCTCCCTGGGTTACCGCCTGGCCGGCCAGCGCCAGGTGCTGCTGCTCGAGCGCGAGGCGCAGCCGGGCTATCACGCCACCGGGCGTTCGGCGGCGATGTTCATGGAGGCCTACGGCACCCCGCAGATCCAGGCCCTGACCCGCGCCAGCCGGGCGTTCTACGAGCAGCCGCCCGCAGGCTTCTGCGAACATCCGCTGCTCGAACCCCGTGGCTGCCTGTATGTCGCCAGCCATGAGCAGCACGATCTGCTGGAAAGCACCTACGCCCAGAACCTGGCCAACGGCACCGCCGTCAGCCTGCTCGACAGCGCTGCGGCGCTCGAATTGGTGCCGAGCCTGCGTGGCGAGCTGCTGGCCGGCGCCGTGCACGAGACCGGGGCGATGGACCTCGATGTGCACGCCCTGCACCAGGGCTTCCTGCGCGGCCTGCGCCAGGCCGGTGGCGAGGTGCGCTGCAATGCCGAGCTGGTGCAGGCGTACTATCGGGATGACCTGTGGCATGTCGAGCTGGCCGACGGCAGCCGCCTGCGGGCGCGGCTGCTGGTCAATGCCGCCGGCGCCTGGGCCGATCGGGTGGCCGGGCAGTGCGGGGTCGGCAAGGTCGGCCTGCAGCCGTGCCGGCGCAGCGCGTTCACCTTCCCCGGCCCTGCGCAGCACGACTTCGCCCGCTGGCCGGCGGTGATCGGTGTCGACGAGAGCTTCTACTTCAAGCCCGACGCCGGCCAGCTGCTGGGCTCACCCGCCAACGCCGACCCGGTCGAGCCCCAGGACGCCGCGCCCGAAGAGCTGGACCTGGCGCTGGGCATCTACAACATCGAGGCGATGACCACCCTCGAGATCCGCCGTCCCAGCCACAGCTGGGCGGGGCTGCGCTCGTTCGTCGCCGATGGCGACCTGGTGATCGGCTTTGACCCGGTTTCCCCCGCGTTCTTCTGGCTGGCGGCCCAGGGCGGCTATGGTATCCAGTCCGCCGCCGGGGCCTCGCGCCTGGCGGCCGACCTGTTGCTGGGCCTGCCGCTGTGCGCGAGCCTTGTCAGCCAGGGGGTTGAGCCAGCACGGCTGTCCCCGGCCCGTTTCATCCAACCCTGAATGGAGAGTCCCATGAGCAATGAAATCCAGCGTTTCCCCAGCAGCCTGCCGTTTCCCTTCTCCCGCGCAGTGAAGGCCGGGGGTTTCCTGTTCCTGTCCGGGCAGGTGCCGATGAGCCCGGGCGGCGAGGTGGTGCGTGGCGATATCCAGACGCAGACCCGGGCGGCCTGTGAGCGTATCGCCGAGAGCCTGGCGGCGTGCGGCGCGCGCTTCGACCAGGTGGTGAAGTGCACCGTGTGGCTGTCGGACATGAGCCATTTCGCCGGTTTCAACGAGGTCTACAAGGAATTCTTCGGTGCGGCGCTGCCGGTGCGTTCGACGGTGGCCTCGGCACTGGCGCTGGGGGTGGATGTGGAGATCGAGGTGCAGGCCTACGTCGGTCAGGATTGATCGAAGTCGGGGCCGCGCTGCGGCCCATCGCCGGCAAACCGGCTCCCACAAGGTTGGTCTGCCCCCTGTGGGAGCCGGCTTGCCGGCGATAGGGCCCTCAAAGAGATACAACAATAAAAACCAGAGGTGCACATGCAAGAGCAGCTGAAGATCGCCGGCGCATTCGTCGGCGTGATCGTGGGGGCGGGCTTCGCGTCCGGGCGGGAACTGCTGTTGTTCTTCGTCGATTTCGGCGTCTGGGGCCTGGTCGGCGCGCTGGTCAGCGCCGCGTTGTTCACGTTCCTCGGCATGGCCCTGGCGGGGCTGGGCAACCGCCTGAAGGCCACCTCGCACAAGGCGGTGATCCAGGCCATCTGCGGTCGCCATCTGGGCGTGCTGGTCGACTGGCTCATCACCTTCTTCATGTTCGGCGTGACCGTGGTCATGCTCGCCGGTGGCGGCGCGCTGCTCGAACAGCAGTTCGGCATCCCGGCGCTGGCCGGCAGTGTGCTGGTCACCGTACTGGGGGTGGCCATCGTCTGCCTGGATGTGCAGAAGGTGATGGTGGCCATCGGCGCGATCACCCCGTTGCTGATCCTGGTGGCCTCGGCCATCGCGTTGTACGCGGTGTGCACCCGCAGCCTGAGTTTCGCGGCGCTCGACCAGGTGGCCAGCCAGCAGGAGGCGGGCACCCATCACTGGTTGCTCGGGGCGTTCCTGTATGTCTCCTACAACATCGTTGCCGGGGCGCCGATCCTGGCGATCCTCGGCGGGGCGGCGCGCAACGGGCGGGTCGCCGTGGTCGGCGGCCTACTGGGTGGCGCGGCGCTCGGCGGGTTGATGCTGGTGATGAGCGCGGGCCTGCTGTCGCGCCTGGACAGCGTGGCCGCGCTGCCGATGCCGATGCTGTCGATCGCCGGCGAAGTGTCGCCGCTACTGGGGCTGGTGATGTGCCTGATCATCTTCGGGATGATCGTCAACACGGCGGTGGGGACGCTGTTCTCGTTCCTGTCGCGGCTGTTGCCGGCGGGCACGGCGAAGTTCCGCTGGGGAGCGGTGGCGGCCGGAGGGGTAGGGTTCGTCTGCAGCCTGGTGGGGTTCATCAGCCTGGTCGGGCAGGTGTATCCGCTGTTCGGCTACCTGGGATTCGTGCTGATGGCGGCGGTGCTGGTGGGGTGGTTGCGGCGGGGCAGGGGGGCTAAGGTGGCGGTGGCCTGAGGCAAGCCCGCCCCCGCAGCGCGTGCGGGAGCGGGCGGCAGGTCAGATGCGGAAGCTGCCCACCAGTTGCTTCAGGCGCCCGGCCTGCTGGCTCAGGGCGTCGCAGTGGCGCAGGGTTTCGTTGAGGTTCTCCACCCCTTGCTGGTTCAGCGCGTTGATCTGGGTGATGTCCAGGTTCAGGCTCTCGACCACGGCGGTCTGCTCTTCGGTGGCGGTGGCCACCGACTGGTTCATGCCGTCGATCTCGCCGATGCGCTGGGTGACGCTGGCCAGGCGCTCGCCGGCCTCGTTGGCCACCTGCACGGTCTCTTCGCTGGAGACCTGGCTGGTGTTCATGGTGTGCACCGCCTCGCGCGAGCCGAC
Source organism: Pseudomonas peradeniyensis (assembly GCF_014268935.2). Lineage (GTDB taxonomy): Bacteria > Pseudomonadota > Gammaproteobacteria > Pseudomonadales > Pseudomonadaceae > Aquipseudomonas > Aquipseudomonas peradeniyensis. The sequence goes on from NZ_JABWRJ020000001.1 coordinate 653,698, forward strand.
CTGCAGGCTGGTGATCATGCGGTGGATCTCTTCGGCCGACTCCTGGGTGCGGTGGGCCAGGTTGCGCACTTCGTCGGCGACCACGGCGAAGCCACGACCGGCCTCACCGGCACGGGCGGCCTCGATGGCGGCGTTGAGCGCCAGCAGGTTGGTCTGCTGGGAGATGCCCTTGATCACGTCGAGGATCTTGCCGATCTCGTCGGTGCTGGCGTTGAGGGTCTCGATCTGCTCGCAGGATTCGCTGATGCGCTCAGACAGGGCGGTCATGGCGCTGATGGCCTCTTCGACCACCTGGCGGCCACCGTTGGCCTGCTCGCTGGCGCCACTGGCGTGTTGCGAGGCATCGGCGGCGTTGCGGGCGATCTCCTGGGTGGCGGCGCCCAATTCGTTGATGGCGGCGGCGACGCTGTTGGTGCGCATGCTCTGCTCTTCGGAGCCGGAAAGCGACGCGTTGGAGGCGCCCACGACTTTTTCCGACAGGTCATGCACCAGGCGGGTGGCCGACGACACTTCGCTGATCGAGGCGTGGATACGCTCGACGAAGCGGTTGAACGAGGTGGCCAGCTCGCCGAATTCGTCCTTCTGCTGCACGACCAGGCGGCGGGTCAGGTCGCCTTCGCCTTCGGCGATGTCCTGCATGGCGCGGCCCATGGTGGTCAGCGGGCTCATCAGCACCGGGATCAGCAGGCCCAGCAGGCCAGCGATGACGGCCACGGCAATGAGCATGGCGATGATGGCCGAGGTGCGGAACTGGCTCAGCGGGGCGTAGGCCTTTTCTTTGTCGATCGACAGACCGATGTACCACTGTGCCGAAGGCAGGCCGTCGACCGGGGCGAAGGAGATGATGCGCTCCTTGCCATCCAGGCTCACTTCCTGGATGCCGGTTTCCACGCGCAGCGGCGAGCCCGGGTAGATGTCCTTGAGGTTCTTCATCACCCGGTCCTTGTCCGGGCTGACGATTACCTGGCCATTGCGGTCGACCAGGAAGGCATGGCCGATGCCGCCGAAGTCGACGGCGTTGATGATGTCGACCAGGGTGTTCAGGCTCAGGTCACCGCCGACCACACCGATCAGCTCGCCGCTGCCCTTGGCCTTGACCGGCATGGCGATGGTCACCACCAGGCCACCTACCGCCGCCATGTAGGGCGGGGTCAGCATGGTCTGGTTGGCGGCCACGGCCTGGGTGTACCAGGGGCGCTGACGCGGGTCGTAGCCATCAGGCATCTTGGCGTCGGGGCGCTGGGTGAACAGGCCGGTGTTCTGGCCGAAATAGGTGAACTGGAAGTTGCTGGTGTACGACGGCTGGTCGACCAGGCCCGGCACGTTGTTGCCGGCACCTTGCTGGGCGATGTCCTGGGCCAGGTTCTCCAGCACCAAGATGCGTCCGCTCATCCAGTTCTGCACGCTGCTGGCGGTCTGTGCGCCGGCCTGGCGCACCGAGGACTCGATGTTCTGGCGGATGGTGTTGCGTTGCAGGTAGTCGTTGTAGAGGGTGAACAGCGCAAAGGCCAGTACGACGACGGCGCAGGCACTGAGCAGGATCTTGTGGCGGAATTTCAGGTTCATGTTTCGAGACCTTGAGCCAGTGAAAGGAGGGCGCCGCGTGCTTGTGGCACGAATGGCGGAGCCTGTTGCAACGCTATCGGCCGAATCTGAAAAATGTTGAAAGACTAAATGTCGCAGTGCTTGGCGCAATTGCCCTAACAGGGTGACAAATCATTTCGAAGCCAACAGGCTCACCAAGGCCCTCGCCGCCTGGCCGAGGGGTTGCTGCTTGAGCCAGAAGGCATTCACCGGCAGTTGCAGTTCGTTGCGGGTGTTATGGAATTCCAGGCGCACCAGGCGCCCGGCGTCAATCAGCGGCGCGACCCGCGACAGGGGCAAATCGCCCCAGCCCAGGCCCGCTTCGACCATCTGCACGGCGAGGTCCAGGCTGTCGGTGCGCCAGTGCGAGGTGCCGATCAGCGAGCGCGGGTCGGACAGCGGCAGGTCGCGGCTGCGCACCAGGATCTGGCGCAGGTTGACCAAATCTTCAAGGTGACGGATGCGCCCTTCACGCAGGGCGGGGTGCTGCGGCGACAGCGTGGCCACCAGCGATTCGATGGCAATGTGCTGGAAGCTGCGCCGCGGGTCCACCTGCAACCCGGCGAAGGCCAGGCACAGGCCGGCGCGACCGCTGTCGAGCAACTGCAGGGCCTCCTCCTGGGGCGCGGCGAGCAGTTCGATGTCCAGCAGCGGGTAGCGCTCGCCAAGGCGGGTGATGGCGTCGAGCAACGGGCGCTGGTCGATGTCCGGGACCACGGCGATGGCCAGGCTGCTTTCCAGCCCGCGCGACAGCTCCAGCGCGTGCACCTCCAGCAGCCCGAGCTGTTCGGCGATCAGCCGGGCATGGGGTTCCAGGGCCTGGGCCTGGGCGGTCGGGCGCGCCTCGCGCGAGCCGCGTTCGAACAACGGGTAGCCGAGCTCCGCCTCGAGGTTGCCGATGGCCATGCTCACCGCCGAGGGCACACGCCCTAGCGCCCGCGCGGCGGCGGAAAACGAGCCGCGGTCGAGCACGGCGAGAAACAGCAGGATGGTGTCGCTGGAAAAGTTCATGGCAGTCTCCTTTCAGTAAATCTGAAAGCTGCTGACTTTTTCTGTCAAGTGCGTTGATGCATCCTGCGCGCCTTCGTCATACCCGCAGCAAGGTAACTTTGTGCAAGGACTCAAACGCAAACTGGTCTACGTGACCTTCTATGAACTGATCGGCCTGTGCATGTCGACCCTGGGGCTGGCCTACCTGTCCGACACCCAGGCCTCGCACACCGGTCCCCTGGCGGTGATGATCACCACCATCGCCATGCTCTGGAACCTCATCTACAACACCTTGTTCGAGCGCTGGGAGAGCCGCCAGGCCAAGCGCGGCCGCAGCCTGGGCCGGCGGGTGGCGCATGCCATCGGCTTCCAGCTGACCCTGGTGGTGTACCTGATCCCGCTGATCGCCTGGTGGCTGGACATGACCCTGCTGGAGGCATTGTTGGTGGACCTGGCGTTCATCATCCTGGTGCCGTGCTACACGTTCCTTTACAACTGGGCGTTCGACCGGATCTTTGGCTTGCCGACCTCGGCAATGGCACCGGCCTGAGTTCTTTTGTAGGAGCGGCCTTGCGTCGCGATAGGGCTGCGAAGCAGCCCCTGGATTTCAGCATTTGTACATAGATCGCCGGGGCTGCTCCGCAGCCCTATCGCGACGCAAGGCCGCTCCTACAGGGACCGTGTTGGCCTCAGGTCACGGCGCTCGATAGCCCAGCAAACTGTCCTCCACCTGCCCCGACAGGTAGTACACCCCGGCCATGGCCCCGCTCTGGCGGTTCTCCATCAGCTCTTGCCATTCCTGGTTCAGCGCCACATTGAGGATCACCCGCAGTTGCTCGACCATCTGCGGCTGCTCGCGGTCATGGGTGATGATGCCGTAGCCGGTTGCCGCCACCGAGATCAACGCCCCCGCCGCCTTGCCCACCGCCGCCGCGATCGCGCTGGCGGCGCCGCGTGGGGCCAGGGTGGCGCCGAGTTTTTCGCTGGCCTGGGTGGCTACCGACGACAGCCCCGCCTCTGTCTGCCCGGGCCCCTTGGCGGCCTGCTGGTGCAGGTGCTGGCGCAGCGACTGCCAGGCCGGTTGCTGGTCCAGCGACTTGGCCCGCAGCAGTTGGTAGAGCGAGGCGTTTCGCGCCTCCGGCGGCCCCAGGGCGATGATCGGGATGCGGTTCAGGCGCTGGCTGAACTGCTCGGGCGGCGCGTTGTAACGCTGGATGATCGCCGGCAGTTGCTGGCCAAGCAGTTGCAGGTACAGCTCGCTGGCGCGGTCGCGGATGCCCTCGGGGTTGATCTGCTCGGCCACCGGGTCGATCACCCGTTCGCGGTATTGCTCCTGCAGGTACAGGCCCAGGCGCTTTTCCGGCGGCTCGTTGCCGTTGCCGCTGTTCATCGTGTACCAGGCCACCTTGAGCGTGAGCCATTGTTGAGTCCAGTAGCCGGTGAACCAGGGGATGAAGTCGTTCTCGGTGCGTTGCTGCACCTGTTCCTTCCACACGCGCATGGAGCGCCGGGCATAGTCGTTGGCCGAGCCTGCGGCACCGACCGAGGCCTCGATGATGTCCTGGTCGATGCGTTGCCAGACGGCGGGGGGCAGGTTTTGCGGTGGCGGCGGCGCCGGGGGGCGTTTGCCGGCGCAGCCGGCGAGGGCCAGCAGGAGGCACAGCGCAAACATCACGAGGATTGATTTCACGCGGATTGCCCCCTTGGTGAGAGGCTGGGTGGTTATCCGAAGTATAGGTTTGTCTTGACGGCCTCATCGCGGGGCAAGCCCGCTCCTACAGGTACTGCACAATACCTGTAGGAGCGGGCTCGTCCCGCGATGGGCCGCAAAGCGGCCCCCTTTGCAGGCGTGAATGACATGCTCACCCCTCCAGCTTCAAGTGCAGCAATGGATACGGATCGCCCTGGCCATCCACCTCGGAACGGCCGACCTGGACGAACCCCTGTTTCAGGTAGAACCCCACCGCTTGCGGGTTCTGTTCATTGACGTCCACTTCACGCACGCCCAATTCCTCGACCACAGCGGCCAGCAGTGTCTTGCCGATGCCCTGGCCGCGACAGGCGGGGTCGATGAAGAGCATTTCCAGCTTGCCGCCATGGACTCCGGCAAACCCCTGGATATGGCCGTCGCTGTCGTGCCAGGCGCGCAGTTCGACAAACCCCAGGTACTGCTCGCGCACCAGCGGCCGCAGACGCTCGATATAGCCATCGGGAAGAAAGTCATGGGTCGCCCGTACCGAGGCTTCCCACAGATCGGCCAGCCGATCGAAATGTTCCGCGCCCACCGGCGCGATAGCGTGTTTCATGTTGGCCTCCAAGGCACTGTGATGAATCGGCGGTCATGGTACGGCGCGCCTTGGGGCTGCGCTATGCTCGGCCTCTCATCTCTCGCCATGGAGCGCCGCATGCCCGCTGAACCGATCCCCCGGGCCGAGGCCCTGTTGCTGGTGGACGTGCAATGCGCATTCATGGAAGGAGCCGAAGCCGTCCCCGGTCACCTCGTCCTGCAGGCAAGCATCGCCCGCCTGCTGGCGCGGGCACGGCAGGCCGGCGTGCCGGTGATCTTCCTGCAGAACGACGGCGCGCCCGATAGTCCGGACGCCCCGCACACGGCCGGCTGGCAGTTGTACTTCCCGGCGGGCCGGGGCGAGCACGTGCTGTTCAAGACTGAGGACGACGGCTTTGTCGAGACCGGGCTGCAGGCCTTGCTGGATGAGCTGGGTGTCCAGTGCCTGGCCCTGTGTGGCCTGCTCTCTGAAATGTGCCTGGCCGCCACCGCGCGCACCGCGCTGCAACGGGGTTTCGAGGTGTTGCTGGCGCACGACGCCCATGCCACCTACGACGTGCCACCTGGCCCAGGCGGTTCGCCGGGTGTGCCCGCCGCCCTGGCGGCGCGGGTGGCGGAATGGTCGTTGGGGGACGAAGTGTTGATCCTGCCTGGCGTCGACTCGGTGGCGTTCAGCTCAGTCGATGCAGCAGGTGGAACGTGACAGGTCTCAGATCAGTATCTGGTACGGCGCATAGGACCAATCTTGCGCCAGCCTGATCTCGCCGGTTTGCGGCTCCAGGGTCTTGAGATGGCCATCCAGGTCCAGGAACAGGTTCACCGCGTGCGCTTGGTCGCCGCACGCACCCGCGATCCAGCCCACGGCGTAGGGGTAGGTTGCATTGCCGTGGTAGGCGTCGAGCGAGGCCTGGCCCTTGTAGACGAAGGCGAAGTCGTCGCAGTCGAAGCTTTCGCTGCGCCAGCGGCAGCGGCCAAGGCCCGCGTCCTGCCAGATCTGCCTGGCGTGGTGTGACGAGATGGCCTGGTAGGCGCTGTCGGCTTCACAGAGCGCGTCGGCGGCAACGGTCGGCCAGGTCGTCCTGATGAGGTCGAACAGGCGTTGGCCGGTGATATGGTAACGATGCAGGGAGAAGCGCGTGGGTTCCTTTCCGAGGCTTGCCAGGTACAGCCAGTCCCAGGTGCTGCTGCCGGCCTTGAAGGCTTTGCGCTCACCGTCGATTTCGACCTGCAGGGTGAATTGGTGGGCGTTGTTGCCGTTGCTGACGGGGCACAGGTTGATGCGCGGATAGCCTGGCCAGTTTTGGCCGGAGGCGAACAGCCAAGGCTCCCTGCCGATGGGGCCATTGGCGTAAAGGCTCCAGGGTCGATCGTTCGCCGAGATATCCAGCGTGGCTAGGCGCCCATGGCCTGCGGCCGATACGGCGATGTAGAGCACATCCGAGTTATAGGTGTCGAAGTCGCCCAGGTAGGCCCAGCCCCAGGATCCTTGCTGCTCGGCACACAGGACTCGCCCGTGTTCGTCGAACAGTACATACGACTCGTCACTGGCCAGCGTGTCCAGCGGCATTGCCGCGCTGAGTTCGCCACCCGCCGGGCTTGGTCTTGGCGCGGGCGCTGCCTCCGGCGGGGCCGTGGGAATGCGATCGGGTGAATGGCTGACTGATCGGGCAAGGGTTGCAGTTGTGTTCATGGCACCTTCGGCTGGACAAGCCCGACGAGATGTCGGGATGCCCTGGAGTCTCGCCCGGATCCCGCCGCCTGATCATCCGGCACGGTTTCCCTTGGGTCCGTCCAGTTCCAGCTTGCCTTCCAGGCGATCCAGGTGCTCGTGCATCAGACTCAGCGCGGCCTGGCCGTCGCCGCTTTCTACCGCATCAATGATCGCCGCGTGTTCCTGCCAGGCGCAGTGCTCGCAGCACGGTGACTCGTAGCGGGCGATGATCAACGAGGTCATCGGCACCAGGCCGTTGAGAAAGCGCGCCAGCGGTGCGTTGGCGGCCATCTGCGCCAGTTTCATATGGAATTCACCGCCCAGGCGGATCGCCGTGCAGCGTTCGCCGCGCTCATGGTGCTGGCGCTCGCGCTCGACCAGCTGGCGCAGTTGGCGGATCTGCGCCGGTCGGGCGCGCTGGGTGGCCAGGCCGATCAGGGTGGTCTCGGCCAGGCGCCGGGCGCTGAGCACCTGGCGCGCCTGCTCGGGGTCGGGCGCGGCCAGGTGCGCGGTATGGCTGGGGCGCTGCACCACCACCTGCTGGTCGGACAGGCGCCCGAGCACCCGGCGGATCACCGTGCGGCTGACGCCGAAGGCATTGCCCAGCGCCTGCTCGGGCAGGGCGCTGCCGGGCGGCAGGCGCTGTTCGAGGATGGCGTCGAACAGCCGGGGGTAGATCTGCTCCGCCGACAGGCGGGTCTCGCCGGCACCGAGCAGGGCAGGCAGGCGGGGGGCGGCTGGGGCGCAGGCGGTCATGGTCGCTCTCCTTCTTTGTTCAGGTGCCAGGTTGGTCGTCCGGGATGTTCAGGGCGATGCCCATGCGCTGGCCCTCGGCAAGGATATGCTGGCGCATCTGCTGGCTGGCCTTGGCGCTGTTGCGCTCGCGGATGGCGCGCACCACCGCCTCGTTCTCGCTCAGGCGCGCGGCCAGGTGCTCGGGCGAGTTGCGCAGCATGGCGGCGCTCTGCTTGAGGGCATTGCCGGTCTGCTGCACCACGCTCTGGAAGATCGGATTGGTGGTCAGGGCGAACAGCGCCTCGTGGAAGGCGATATAGGCGTTGATGCCAGCCTCGCTGTCACCGGCCTCGAGGGCTTCGCGCATGTCCATCAGGGTCAGGCGCAGCTGGCCGATGTCCTGGCTGCCGGCCGATTGCGCCACCAGCCCGGCGATGAAGGGCTCGAGGGTGTAGCGCAGCTCGAGCACGTCGGCCAGGCTGGCCTCGGCGATGGTATCCGCTTCCTGCGCCTGGGCGGCGTCGGCATCCAGCACCAGTACGCCCTTGCCGGGCATCGAGCGCACCAGGCCCAGGGTTTCCAGGACGATCACCGCCTCGCGCAGGCTTGGCCGGCTGATCCCCAGTTGTTCGGCCAGCTCGCGCTGGCCGGGCAGCATGTCGCCGCTGCGCCACTGGCCGCGGGCCAGGGCCTGGCGGAGTTTCTCCACCACTGAATTGACTACGGTCGAAGAGCTGATCACGGTTCGCTCCTTGGTTGACGCGGCATCTTTGCGCTTGGCCGGCCGGCGCTGGGCGCCGGCGGCCTTGGGCTTAGAATTCCTGTTGATGAGGTTGGCCCTGCTTACGGGTGATCGGGGCGAAGCCAGGCTTGTTGGCCAGCACGTTATGGGCGCGCTCCAGGTCGATGTCCTTCTCCCAGCGGGCGATGGCCACGGTGGCGACGCAGTTGCCGATCAGGTTGGTCAGCGCCCGGCCGATGCCCATGAACCAGTCCACGGCCAGCACCAGCACCAAGCCCACCACCGGAATCGCCGGTACGGCGGTGAGGGTGGCGGCGAGGATGACCAGGGCCGAGCCTGGGATGCCGTGGGCACCCTTGGAAGTCACCAGCGACACCAGAAGAATGGTCAGCAGGTCGGTCATCGCCAGCGGCGTGCCGGTGGCGTTGGCGATGAACACGATGGCCAGGGTCAGGTAGATGGAGAAACCATCGAGGTTGAACGAATAGCCGGTGGGGATCACCAGGCCGACGGTGGAGCTGCCGATGCCGAGGTGTTCGAGCTTGCGCATCACCTGGGGCAGCACGGCGTCGGAGGAGGCGGTGCCGAGGACGATGGACAGCTCCTCGCGCAGGTACTTGATGAGCGGCAGCAGCCTCAGGCCCGACAGGCGCATCACCGTGCCGAGGATGATCAGCACGAAGCCGGCGCAGGTCAGGTAGAACAGCGCCACCAGGCCGCCCAGGTGCTGCAGCGAGCTCAGGCCGTACTTGCTGGTGGTGAAGGCGATGGCGCCGAACACGCCGATTGGGGCCAGGCGCACGATCATGCCCATGATGCGGAAGATCACGTGGCTGAGTTCGTTGATCAGCCGTGAGATGCCCGAGGCCGACTCACCCACCAGGTTCAGCGCGCTGCCGAACAACACCGAGAACAGCAGCACCTGGAGGATGTTGTTGTCGGCGAAGGCGCCGACCACCGAGGTGGGGATCAGGTCCATCAGGAAGGTGGTGGTGTTGTGGATGTGCGCGCCGCGCTCGGCCAGGGCGCCGGCGTCGGCGCTGGACAGCTGGTCGAGGTGGATGTTGGCGCCGCTGCCGATGCCGGTGGAGAAGGCGAACACCAGGCCGATCACCAGGGCCAGGGTGGTCAGCACTTCGAAGTAGATCACCGACTTGAGGCCGATGCGCCCGACTTTCTTCAGGTCACCGGCACCGGAAATGCCGCTGACCACCACGCAGAACACGATCAGGCCGATGAGCATCTTGATCAGCTTGATGAAGCCGTCGCCCAGGGGTTTGAGTTGCAGGGACAGGTCGGGGAAGCTCAGGCCGCAGACAATGCCGAGGGCAAGGCCGAGCACAACCTGGAGGAAGATCGAACGCGAACACCATTTGAGCATGGGAGGAGTCTCTGGTCGGTGTCCTTGCCCCCCAAGCCACACGGAGCGAAAGAGCGCAGGACTTAATTATTGTGGTCTTACCGGTTTGTTCACTGCCGAGCCATAAAACGCCGATTTTTTTCACTTTGCAAGCGATTTCGGCCTTACCGGTCTGACCAGTTGAGGCGCAGTGACAATGCGTCTGCTCTAGCGTGGTGCGCAGGGGGATTTCACGGCTTGCAAAGCACCTGATCGACGGCTGCGATCAGCTTGCCGGGGGATTTTCGCTTTGCGTTTCAGGCTGGGTGCTGGTTCGCTTCAGCATGTTGAGTCGGCTTGTTGCATAAGCCACTGGCAAAAAACGGTCACTGCCCTGTTTTCCGATTTATGTGGCGGGATCAACAGGTAGTAGCCGCAGTGGGTCAGGTAGCGGGACTCGAACGGGATTTGTAACGTACCATTCTCAAGTTCATCTCGGATCAGAAACTTCGGCAGCAGGCCGATGCCTATTCCAGCAGATACCGCCTGGACCAGATGCGCGGTCAGTTCGAAGTGTGGACCCAGGCGAAAGCTGTCGGGCATTACGCCCTGGTATTTCAACCATTCAAGCCATAAGCCGGGCCTGCTGACAAGTCGAAGCAGCAGAGCATGCCGAAGGTCTTCTGCACTTTGATAGAGGGTGGCCGTGTGTGCGCTGACGACGGGTACCAGTTCTTCATCCATCAATTTGTAAGCGGAAAAACCCTCCCATGTCCCTTCACCCACACAAATGACAGCATCGAAGCTGATGTTGGCGAAGTCTATGGCGCCGACGCGTGTATGCAGATGTACAAATATATCAGGGTGCTGCTTATAGAAATCACATAGCCGTGGCAACAGCCATTTGCTACCGAAGGTGGGCAGAACGGCCAGGTGCAGGGAGCATTCACTGCTCCCGTACGACATCGCTTGCATGCTTGCATTACGAACAAGCGTGATGGCAGTACTGACCTCCATGAGATAACGCTGCCCGATCGCTGTCAGCACGATATGTCTGCCAATTCGCTCAAACAGCTCTACCCCGAGGATCTCCTCCAACGACTGTACTTGGCGACTCACGGCACTTTGTGAGAGACAAAGTTCATCGCCTGCCCGGGTAAAGCTGCCCAGGCGCGCGGAGGTCTCGAACGCCAGGAGCGCGGTCATCGATGGGATATGCTTCCTGGGATGCATAACAACTACCTCGCGCGCGCTCAGATTGTAAATGCAATGATATATCGTCCCGCAGGGTAGCCGTTTTTATGACGGTCCGCAAAGGTAAAGTCGAGCATCATTCATGTTTTTTTTGCATGAATAGACTGACTTTTTATGGTTTTTCTCTTGGTTAAGCGCGTGGCAGTCTTATGCGTGAGGGACGCTCAAGTTTGTTTCGAGTCATGATGTTCATGCGTGTGTATAAAAATAAGAACGAGGAAATGCCGCCATGGTTAAAAATGTGGAGCAGCAGATCGTGCATAAAGCGGCGCTGGGGATTTTGCCGCTGTTGATTTGCCTGTACATCGTGTCCTATCTGGATCGCGTCAATATTGGATTCGCTGCGCTTAGCATGAATGCGGACATTGGTTTGAGTGCGTCTGTTTATGGCTGGGGCGCGGGATTGTTTTTCGTTGGATATTGCTTGTTCGAGGTTCCGAGCAATCTGCTGATGGTGAAGTTCGGTGCGCGTCGCTGGATTGCGAGAATCCTGTTTACCTGGGGCGCCATTTCGATGTGCATGGCCTTTGTTCAGGGGACTGGCAGCTTTCTGCTGTTGCGCTTTCTCCTGGGCGTCGCCGAGGCAGGGTTCTTTCCAGCAGTGATTCTGTACCTTACGCTTTGGTTTCCATCTCGTTACCGCGCCAGAATCATTTCACTGTTCATGCTTTCCATCCCGGTTGCCTTGGCGCTCGGTGCGCCGCTTTCCACATTGCTACTTGAACTGGACGGTTTGTTGGGTTTGCAGGGGTGGCAGTGGTTATTCATTATCGAGGGGTTGCCCGGTGTGTTGCTGGTACCTGTGGTGCTCCGGTATTTACCTGACTCGCCGGGTTCCGCGAAATGGTTGACCGCCTCCGAGAAGGCTTGGATCAAGCGGGAGCTGGCGTTGGATGAGGTGGTGCAATCTAGGCAGTCAACGTGTAAGGCCTCTGTCTGGCAGGTGTTTTGTGATCCACGGGTTCTTATCTTGTGTCTTGTTTATTTTTGTGCGACGGCATCGAATCTTGGGTTGTCCATGTTTCTGCCTCAGATAATAAAGCAGCATGGATTTGAAGGTATGGCGGTGGGGTATATTTCAGCGATTCCATACCTGGCGGGATGTGCAGGTATGATTGTCATGGGTGTGGTTTCTGACAAGGCGCTCAAGCGCAAGGTCTTTTTAAGCACGGCTTTCTTGATGATTGCGGGGGGGTTGAGTGGGGCTGCGCTGTTCGAGAATATCAGTTTGAGTGTTTTGGCTATGAGCATCGGTACGATTGGCATCATGGGTTGCAAGGGGCCCTTCTGGGCACTTTCAGGCTCAACAGTGAGTGGGGTTGGCGCGGCGGCAAGTATTGCATTGATCAATTCAGTCGGAAATTTAGGCGGGTTCCTCGGGCCAGGCATGGTAGGTATGGCCAAAGATTGGTCGGGCAGTTTCGACAGTGGTTTGTACTTGTTGAGTGGTTTTGCGCTGTTTGGACTTGTTCTGGTCGCGGTGTTCGTCTCTGAGGGGAATAGTGCCCACACTGAGTTGACAGGTCAGGAAGAACGCGAAGAGCTGGCTTGAAAAATCTGAGATTGCCTCGCTTTTTCGTTTTTAACGAGTGGGCGTTGTTGTTGGCAGGGGCATGAGTTTTCTATCTTGGAGGTATCATGAAAGACGATTTGAATTCTGGTTTTATTTTGTTCAGAGACCGTCGTGGACATCCGAGAGGACCTCAAGCGCAAGAGCGCTGGGAGTCCGTGCGAACTGAAAGGGGTGCTGCAAGCACGCTTGAAAGACTGGACGTTGGGCTCTTGCTATTGGTTTTGGTCACGGGAGGGTTTGTGGGCGCAGGCATATGCCTGAGTGTTCTGGGGGCATGGTGACCACCGACCCGGGCACAATCCAGATCAAAAGGGCGATTTCGGCCTTGCTACCAGTGCGATCAGGAGGCCTCTGGGTTAGTACTGCGCGGAGAATTTCACGACTTGGCCAGCACCTGATCGACGGCGGCGATCAGCTTGCCGAGGTCCTTGGGAGGGGCGTTGTGGATCACGCCGAAGAGGTAGGCGCGCTGCTCGTCTTCGTCGTCGGGGTCACTGAAAAAGACTTTCGGCTTGACTCCCAGGGCCTCGGCGAAGCTCACCAATGACTCGATGCTGGGGGTGTAGGTACCGGTTTCGAAACGGCTGATGGTCTTGGGGTCGAAGCCGGTTCGCTCGCCCAGTTGCGCCTGAGTGAGGCCCGCCAGTTTGCGGTAGCGGCGCAGGGCTGGACCTAGACCTGTTCTCGTCATCGCTCAATTCCCATTTAGAATCAAGCACTTAACGATATATGTCGATATGGCGCAACGCCATGATTCGTCACCTTTATTTGCAAAATGTGATGGAATTCGTAGAATTCGCCGCTTTGATTGATCAGTCATTCAAGTCGTCGTCCAGGGCGATCCGGCCATTTGCCGGCCCGTGTGCAAGCGTTGTCGGACATTGGAACTGATCCAGGATGAACGGTTCCGGCGCCCCTGGCCTCCTGTCAGGCCGTGCGTCGGACCGTGTATGAACGGAGTCTCATCGTGCGTCAGAACCTGCCGGTCAATCCGGTCGAGCAAAGCTTTCCCGAGCACCAGCGGCTGATTTCGGCGACCGACACGGCCAGCCTGATCACCTACTGCAACGCCGAGTTTGCCGCCATCAGCGGCTACAGCCAGGACGAGCTGATCGGCAGCCCGCACAACCTGGTGCGTCACCCGGACATGCCCGAGGCGGTGTTCGAGCTGATGTGGCAGTACCTCAAGGCTGGCCGCAGCTGGATGGGCATCGTCAAGAACCGCTGTCGCAACGGCAACTTCTATTGGGTCAACGCCTACGTCACGCCGATGCTCGACAACGGCCAGGTGGTCGGCTACGAGTCGGTGCGCGTGCGCCCGACCCGCGAGCAGGTGGCCCGCGCCGAGGCCCTGTACGCCCGGTTGCGTGAAGGCAAGGCGGCGCTGTCGCCGGCCCGGCGCTTGGCCCTGCTGGGGCGGGCCATGGCGCTGCCGCTGCTGGCGGGAGCCGTGGCCATTGGCGCCGGTCAGGTATTGCCGGACCTGCCCGCCCAAGGCCTGACCCTGGCGCTGTTCGCCGGCGTCGGCCTGTGGGCGCAGAGCCGCATGGGGCGCCACTTGCGGCGCATCGTTCAGGTCGCGGACAACACCTTCAGCGACCCGGTCGCGGCCTTGACCTATAGCGACCTGCCCGGTGCCGCCGGGCAGCTGGAACTGATCCTGGTCAGTGAGGAGGCGCGTCTGAAGACCGCGCTCACCCGTCTGAGCGACCTCGCCGTGCAGATGGCCGGCGCCGCCCAGGATGCCGGGCGGTTGTCGCGCAGTACCGAGTCGGCGCTGCTCGAACAGCGTGCCGAGACTGACCTCACCGCCACCGCCATGACCGAGATGGCCGCTTCCATCGGCGAGGTCGCCGGCCACGTGCAACTGACAGCCGAGCAGGCGCACACCGCGCACCTGCTGGCCGGTCAGGGCAGTCAGGTGGCTGACGCCACCGGCGCTGCGATCCAGAGCCTGGCCGGCACGGTCGGGCAGATCAACCAGGCGGTCAACGACCTGGCCGGTCAGACCGGTGCCATTGCCGAGGCAGCCGGAATGATCCGCGCCATCGCCGAGCAGACCAACCTGCTGGCGCTCAACGCCGCCATCGAAGCGGCCCGCGCCGGCGAGCAGGGGCGCGGCTTCGCGGTGGTCGCCGACGAGGTGCGCGCCCTGGCCGACAAGACCCGCCAGTCGACCCTGCATATCCAGTCGATTATCGACAGCCTGCGCGGCGGTGCCGAGCAGGCGGTGAGCATCGCCAGCCAGGGTATAGAAGGCGCACAGCAGGGCGTGACCCAGGTCGCCCTGACCCAGGAGGCCCTGCAGGGCATCCAGCATGCGGTGCAGCGCATCAGCGACATGAGCCAGCAGATGGCTGCGGCCTCGCAGGAGCAGTCCAGCGTGGCCGAGGATGTCTCGCGGCAGATCAACGGCGTGGCCGGCACGGTGCAGCAAAGCGCCCGCCATGCCAATGCCGCCGCCATTCGCGGCGCGGAACTGGAGCAAGTGTGCGCCGGGTTGCGTGCCCTGGTGGAGCGCTTCAACCGCTAGGTTGCGAGGCTTATGGACGATAACTACCGCGCGGCCGTCGATGCGGCCGCGATTTTTTCCGAGACCGACCTGCGCGGTCACATCACCTACGTCAACCAGCAGTTCTGCAGCATCTCCGGCTACAGCCGCGAGGAACTGCTGGGGGCCAACCACCGCATCCTCAATTCCGGGTTGCACGAGCCGACCTTTTTCCTCGAGATGTGGCGCGCGCTGGCCGCCGGCCGGGTGTGGAAGGGCGAGATCTGCAACCGCGCCAAGGACGGCTCGCTGTACTGGGTGGACAGCACCATGGTACCGCTGATCGACCCGCACACCGGCCAGGTGCGCAAGTACGTGTCGATCCGTTTCGACGTCACCGAGAAGCGCCAGTTGCTGCACACCCTGCAGTGGCGCGTGGGGCACGACGTGCTGACCGGCCTGCCGAACCGCGCCTACCTGTCCGACCTGCTCAACCAGGCCTTGGCGTTCTCCCGCCGGGAGAGTATTCCGTTGGCGGTGTGCATGCTCGACCTCGATGGCTTCAAGGCGGTCAACGACGGCTACGGCCATGCCACCGGCGACCTGCTGTTGGTGGAAGTCGCCCAGCGCCTGCAGAACATCCTGCGCGGCGGCGATGCAGTGGCGCGGCTGTCGGGCGACGAGTTCGTGCTGATCCTGCGCCATATCGAAGGTCCGCAGCAGTTGCATGCCGCGTTGCAGCGCATCCTCCAGGCGCTGGCCGCACCCTATGTGGTGCGCGATCACCCGCTGAGCCTGAGCGCGAGCATCGGCGTGACCCTGTTCCCGCAGGATGACGAGGATGCCGACACCCTGGTGCGCCACGCCGACCAGGCCATGTACGTGGCCAAGCAGCGCGGACGCAACCGCTACCACCTGTTCGACGTGTCCCAGGAGCTCGAGCTCAAGGCCACCCACCAGACCGTGGCGCGGGTGCGCCAGGCCATGCGCCAGGGCGAGCTGTGCCTGCACTACCAGCCCAAGGTGAACATGCGCAGCGGCCAGGTGATTGGTTTCGAAGCCTTGTTGCGCTGGATGCATCCGTCCAAGGGGCCGGTACCGCCGGGGGAGTTCCTGCCTTTCGTGGAGCAGACCGACCTGATCGTCGAGCTGGGCGAGTGGGTCATCGACCAGGCCTTGACCCAGTTGCAGCAGTGGCAGCTGTCAGGGCGTGACTGGTCACTGAGCGTCAACATCGCCGCTCGCCAGCTGCAACGCGGCGACTTTGCCCAGCGCCTTGAGCGCCTGCTGGCGCGTCATCCCGGGGTGTCACCGGGGCGTCTGGACCTTGAAATCGTCGAGTCGGTGGCGATCGACAACCTGCCGCGGGTTGGCCGTTGCCTGGATGCCTGCCGAGCCCTGGGCGTACGTTTTTCCCTGGACGACTTCGGTACCGGCTATTCCTCGTTGAGCTACCTCAAGCGCCTGCCGGCGCAGACCATCAAGATCGACAAGTCCTTCGTGCGCGACATCCTTCATGATCATGACGACCTGGCCCTGACCGGCGCGGTAATCGGCCTGGCGCGGGCGTTCGGGCGCGAAGTGATCGCCGAAGGGGTGGAGACTGTCGAGCACGGGCGGGTGCTGATGGGGCTGGGCTGCGAGCTGGCCCAGGGTTACGGCATCGCCCGGCCGATGCCGGTGGAGGCGGTGGCGCAGTGGGTGGCGGACTACCGGCAGCCGCAGCAGTGGTGCTGAGCTTGCCCCTGCAGGAGCGGACAAACCCATTCCTGCAGGGGTAGAGCCTGTTCACGCCTGCGGCGCCGTGCTCTTCACCGCCGCCAGCTCCGGATGCGCCACCAGCTTGTCGATATGCAGCTCGTCGTTATTCATCCAGGTCTCGGTCAGCACCCGGTAATGCTCCATGTCGCGGCAGCGCATGCGCAGGCTGTAGTCGAAGTGCCCGCTGATCAGCTGGCACTCGTAGACCTGCGGGCAGGCGCGCACGGTGGCTTCGAAGGCTCGTTGCGCCGAGCGCCCGCTCTGGTTGGACAACGCCACCAGCACCAGCAACGACAACCCGGGGGAGACCTGCTGCAGGTCGATGATGGCCCCGTAACCGCGGATCACCCCGCGCCGCTCCAGCTTGCGCACCCGTTCCAGGCAGGGCCTGGGGGTCAGGTGCACGAGGGTGGAGAGCTTTTCGTAGGTGATCCTTCCTTGGTGTCGCAGCACGTCGATGATCGCTTCGTCGATGCGATCCAGCGGTGCGGCGGCGGGGGTGATGGCCTTGGTATCCATATGCGGCGTGACTTCACTTCAGACGATTGGAGAGGAACTGCCGCAGGCGCTCGCTTTGTGGCCGGTCGAGGATCTCGGCGCTGCCGCTTTCCTCGACCAGGCCCTGGTGCAGGAACAGCACCTGGCTCGACACCTGGCGGGCGAACCCCATTTCATGGGTGACCATGAGCATGGTACGTCCTTCCTCGGCGAGCGTCTGTATCACCTTGAGCACTTCGCCGACCAACTCGGGGTCCAGCGCCGAGGTGGGCTCGTCGAACAGGATGATTTCCGGCTCCATCGCCAGCGCCCGGGCGATGGCCACGCGCTGTTGCTGGCCACCGGAGAGAAACGCCGGGTACTGGTCGGCGGCGCGGGCCGGCAGGCCGACCTTGTCCAGGTACTTGCGTGCCCGCGCCTCGGCTTCGCCGGCGCTGATGCCCAGCACCTTGCGCGGCGCCAGGCAGATGTTCTCCAGTACCGTCAGGTGGCTCCACAGGTTGAAGTGCTGGAACACCATGGCCAGGCGCGTGCGCAGGTTCTGCAGCTGGGCCGCTGGCGGGGTGCCCTTGCTCAGGTCGAGGGTCTGGCCGTCGAGGGTGATGCTGCCGGCGTTGGGCTTTTCGAGGAAATTGATGCAGCGCAGGAAGGTGCTCTTGCCCGAGCCGCTGGCGCCGATCAGGCTGATCACGTCGCCCTTGCGCGCCTGCAGCGAGACACCCTTGAGCACCTGGTGCTCGCCGTAATGCTTGTGCAGCCCCTCGACGCTGAGCTTGGTGGCGCCGGTATGGGCGTGCGCCTTGGGGGCCTGTTCGAAGGTGGTGAGTGGCAGTGCGGTAGCGGTCATGGGTTCAGCCTCGGGCAGGGTCAAGGAAGCGCATCCAGCGACGTTCGGCCAGGCGGAACAGGCCGACCAGGGCGAAGGACAGCAGCATGTACAGCAGGGCGGCCACGCCGAAGGCCTGGAAGGTCAGGAAGGTCGCGGCGTTGGCGTCGCGGGCCACCTTGAGGATGTCGGCGACGGTGGCGGTGAAGGCCAGCGAGGTGGCGTGCAGCATCAGGATCAGCTCGTTGCTGTAGGCCGGCAGCGAGCGGCGCAAGGCCGCTGGCAATACCAGGAACAGGTTGAGCCTCCAGCCGCGCAGGCCGTAGGCCTGGGCCGCTTCCAGTTCGCCGGCGGGCAGGTTGCGGATGGCCCCGGCGAAGATTTCCACGGTGTAGGCGCAGGTGTTGAGCACGAACGCCAGCAGGGTGCAGTTGAGCGCGTTGCGGAAAAACTGGTCGAGCAAGGCATGCTCGCGCACCACCTGCAGGCCGTAGAGCCCGGTGTAGCAGATCAGCAGCTGGATATAGAGCGGCGTGCCGCGGAACACGAAGGTGTACAGCTGCACCGGCAGGCGCAGCCAGGCGTGGCGCGAGGTGCGTGCCAGGGCCAGCGGCAGCGACAGGGCGAAGCCCAGCACCATGCTGGCCAGGAACAGCCAGAGGGTCATGGCCAGGCCCGACAGGCCGCTGCCGTCGTGGTAGAGGTAGGCCAGGCCGTATTCCTGAAGGAGTTCGATCATCGCGCCAGCTCCTTGATGCCGATGTTGTAGCGCCGCTCGAGGTGCTTGAGCAGGCGGTTGGACAGGGTGGTGATGGCCAGGTACACCAGGCCCGCCAGGCACAGGAAGAACAACACGTCGTTGGTGCTCTTGCCGGCGTTCTGCGCGGCCTTGACCAGGTCGGCCAGGCCGATGATCGACACCAGCGCGGTGGACTTGAGCAGCACCAGCCAGTTGTTGCCCAGCCCCGGCAGGGCGAAGCGCATCAGTTGCGGGAACAGCACCAGCCGAAACCGCTGTGCCCGACTCAGGCCGTAGGCGGTGGCGGCCTCCAGTTGGCCGACGGGCACGCTGAGGATGGCGCCGCGAAAGTTTTCGGTGAAATACGCGCCATAGATGAAGCCCAGGGTGATGACCCCGGCGCCGAACGGATCGATCTCGACATAGTCCCAGCCCAGCGCCTCGGTCAGGTCGTTGAGCCAGATCTGCATGCTGTAGAAGATCAGCAGGATCAGCACCAGGTCCGGGACGCTGCGGATCAGCGTGGTGTAGAGGGTGGCCGGCAGGCGCAGCAGTCGGGATCGCGACAGCTTGGCGCTGGCGCCGATCAGGCCGAGCGCGAGGCTCAGCGCCAGCGACAGCAGGGCCAGCTTGACGGTCATCCAGGTGCCTTGGGCCAGCAGCGGGCCGAAGCCTTGCAGGCCGCTTGTGAGGAAGTCGTGCATGGGGGGATCTCGCGGGGAGGCTATCGCGGGGCCAGCCCGCTCCCACAGGGAGGCGGGCGGCCCGCCGGGTCACTCGTTGTAGATGTCCAGGTCGCCGACGTACTTCTTCTGGATCTCGGCATAGGTGCCGTCGGCGTGGATCATGGCGATGCCCTTGTCGAGCAGGGCCTTGAGCTCGGGGTCGGTCTTGCGCAGGCCCATGGCGATGTCCAGCGGCAGGGTCGGGTCCTTGATCGCCGGGCCGCTCCTGAAATCGGCACCCTCGGGCTTGGAGAGGAAGTTCAGCTGGGCTTCGAGCTTGTCGGTGACGGTGGCGTCGAGGCGGCCGTTGAGCAGGTCGGCGTAGTTCTGGTCCTGGCCCTGGTAGGCCTTGACCTGCGCGCCCAGCGGCGCCAGCACGGCGCGGGCGTAGGCCTCCTGCAGCGAGCCCTGGAGCACGCCGACCTGCTTGCCCTTGAGCGATTCGGCGCTGTCGCCGAAGTCGGCCGACTTGCGCACGATCACCGAGGTGGGGCTGAGGAACAGGCGGTTGCTGAAGTCGATCTGCTTCAGGCGGGCCGGGGTGACGGCCATCGACGACATGATGGCGTCGAACTTGCGGGCGCGCAGGGCGGGGATCATGCCGTCGAATTCGTTGTGCACCCAGGTGCACTTGACCTGCAGCTTGGCGCAGATGGCATTGCCCAGGTCGATGTCGAAGCCTTGCAGGCTGCCATCGGCGGCGACGGATTCGAACGGTGGGTATTCGGGGAACACGCCGAAGCGGATCTCGGTCCACTCCTTGGCCTGAGTGAGGGTGGTGGCGCACAACGAGAACAGCAGCACGCCGAGGCGTTTTCGCATGGAGGGCATGGTCTTGGGTCCCTGGGTGTTGTTATTGGTAGTAGGGCGATTAGCGCGTGTAGGTCCGTCGGTGACTCATGGGTCGGGCTCAGAATGCGCGAGATAGACAGGTTTTTTGTGTCGTTTGCCTGCGCGTGGGCTGCCGGATTCGGCTGTAAAGTTTCTTTTTGCAGCCGAATCGGCTGTACCGACAAAGATTTATGGAAGTGCGACAGCGGTTTCGGTCACTGCCGCTGCTCACGTGGGCGTCCTATGGGCTTATGCGTACCCTGTAGGAGCGGCCTTGTGTCGCGAAAGGGGCGCGTAGCGGCCCCAGGATCTCAGAGTTGATGCACAGATTGCCGGGGCCGCTCTGCGGCCCTTTCGCGACACAAGGCCGCTCCTACAGGGGGCTGTGCAGGGCCTGTCAGGCGGCGCTGGCCTTGCGTTGCGCCGCTTTCGGCTGCAGCAGGGCAAACAGGTCCTTCGGATTCTCCAACTGCGGCACCAGCGCGATATCCCGGCCGATGTCCAGCGCCCTGGCCACATCCAGCACATAGCGCAGCGCCGAGTAGTCTTCCAGGGCGAAACCGACCGAGTCGAACAGCGTCACCTGCGCGGCACTCTCGCGCCCGGCGGCGATCCCCTCGACCACCTGCCAGAACTCGGTGGTCGGCGAGTCCGCTGGCATCTGCTGGATCTCGCCCTCGACCCGGCTCTGCGGTTCGTACTCGACGATCACCCGCGCCCGCTCGACGATGTCGCGGTGCAGCTCGGTCTTGCCTGGGCAGTCGCCGCCCACGGCGTTGAGGTGCATGCCCGGCTCGATCATCTCTGGGGTGAGGATGGTGGCGTAGGCCTTGTCGGCGGTGACCGTGGTGACGATGTCGGCGCCGCGCACCGCCTCGGCCACGCTGCCGGCAATCATCAGCTTAAGCTGCGGGAAACCGGCCAGGTTGGCCACTAGTTTCTCCGAGGCCTTGCGGTCGATGTCGAACAGGCGAATCTCCTCGATGCCGAGCAAGGCATGGAAGGCGATGGCCTGGAACTCGCTCTGCGAGCCGTTGCCGATCAGCGCCATGCGTTTGCTGTCCGGGCGCGCCAGGTAGCGGGCGGCCAGGGCCGAGGTGGCGGCGGTGCGGATGGCGGTGGTCAAGGTCATCTCGCTGAGCAGTACCGGCGCGCCGGTGTCGACATCGCCCAGGGCGCCGAAGGCCATCACTGTGAGCATCCCGTTGCGGGTGTTCTTCGGGTGGCCGTTGACGTACTTGAAGGCGTACAGGTTGGCGTCGGACACCGGCATCAGTTCGATCACCCCGTCCGCCGAGTGGTTGGCCAGGCGTGGGCATTTCTCGAAGTCGTGCCAGCGCAGGTAGTCCTGGCGGATGTACTCGGCCATTTCGGTCAGGCAGGTGGGCAATCCCTTGCGGTTGACCAGGTGGGCGAGGTCGTGCACGTCGATGTAGCGGGTCATGATGATTCTCCTTGTCGAGTCAGTGGCGCGAGGGCAGGTGGACTTCGGCGAGCATGCAGCGCGCGCTGCCGCCACCGATGCGTTCGATATGGTCGATGTTCACCACCAGTGGGTGGCTGTGTCGCTCGACCTGGCGGCGCTGGTCGGCGTCGAGTGCATTCCATGCGCTGCGTGACATGACCAGCAGGGAGCGGCCGTCGCGGTCGTGGACTTCGAGCATGTTGCCGGCGAAGTTCTCCAGCTGGTCGAAGTTCAGCGCCAGCACCTGCTTGCCGGTATCGCGCAGTGAATGCTCCAGGGTGCGGCGTTCATCGTGGCGGGGCAGGGCGTCGAGGCAGGCCACGGCGAGCTGGCGGCCGACGTTCATCATCACGTTGCTGTGGTAGATCGGCGCCTGGCGGCGGTCGACGGCGTGGAACAGGCACAGGCGGTAGTCCAGGCGCTCGGCGAACTGGCGCAGGGCGTGTTCATGGGTGCGCCCGGAGTGGCAGGCGTAGCTGATGCGGTGTTCGCGGTCCAGGACCATGCTGCCGGTGCCTTCGAGGAACAGATTCTGCTGTTCCAGCGGGCTCAGGTCGATGGTGCGCTGGATGGCGAAGCGCTCCTGCAGCACGCCCAGCACACCCTTGTTGCGTTCCAGGCGGCGGTTCTCGCCCTCCATCGGGTACAGCACCAGGCTGCCGTCGGCGTGGCTGCTCCACCAGTTGTTGGGGAAGATCGAGTCAGGGGTATGGGGTTCGGGGGTGTCCTGTACCACCAGCACATCGACGCCGTGCTGGCGCAGGGTGTCGACGTAGCCGTCGAATTCTTCCAGGGCCTTTTCGCTGGCGGCCTGCGGGTCCGGCGGCGCCTGCTGGAAGCGGTTGTTGGCGGCGGTGTCGGGGTTGAAGGCGAACCGCGCCGGGCGAATCATGAGGACGGTATTTGTTGTTTGCATTGGGCACGCATCCACGGGTGGGCTGTGTGACCATTGTGTGGTGGTTTGCGGTGAGATCCCGGCTGAAGCGGGCGGGGCGGGCAGCGGGTCCAGCTGAAATGGCTTGCTTGACAGCGGAATCGGCTGACGCCGCAGAAAAGGTCGCCATCCTCGTGGGAGCGGGCTTGCCCCGCGATGGCGTCGGCAGCCCCATCGCCATCGCGGGGCAAGCCCGCTCCCACGAGGATGAAGTGCGCAAATGAAAACGGCGCCTCGAAAGGCGCCGTTGCGTCATTGCCGGAACAACCTACTTGTGCAGCTCTTCAGCCGCATACAGGGTGTTTTCCAGCAGGCAGGCGCGGGTCATCGGGCCCACGCCGCCCGGCACCGGGGTGATCCAGCCGGCGCGGGGCAGGGCGGTCTCGTAGACCACGTCGCCGACCAGCTTGCCGTCGTCCTGGCGGTTGATGCCGACGTCGATGACGATGGCGCCTTCCTTGACCCACTCACCCTTGACCAGGCCCGGCTTGCCGGCGGCAACCACTACCAGGTCGGCGCGGCCGACGTGGCCGGCCAGGTCCTTGGTGAAGCGGTGGCAGACGGTGACGGTGCAGCCGGCTAGCAGCAGTTCCATGGCCATCGGCCGGCCGACGATGTTGGACGCGCCGACGATTACCGCGTTCATGCCGTACAGGTCCTGGCCGGTGCTGTGCAGCAGGGTCATGATGCCCTTGGGCGTGCACGGGCGCAGCAGCGGGATGCGCTGGGCCAGGCGGCCGATGTTGTAGGGGTGGAAACCGTCCACGTCCTTGTCCGGGCGGATGCGCTCGAGCAGCAGGGAGGCGTCCAGGTGCTCGGGCAGCGGCAACTGCAGCAGGATACCGTCGACGGCCGGGTCATCGTTGAGGCGATCGATCAGGTCGGTCAGGGCTTGCTGCGTGGTCTCGCTGGGCAGGTCGAACGCCTGGGAGATGAAGCCGACCTCTTCGCAGTCCTTGCGCTTGTGCGAGACATAGACTTGGGAGGCCGGGTCGGTGCCGACCAGGATCACCGCCAGGCCTGGCGTGCGCAGGCCCTGCTGGCGGCGCTCGGCGACACGTTGGGCGATCTGCTGGCGCAGGTTGGCGGCGATCGCCTTGCCATCGATTAGGTGTGCAGTCATAGACGCGTGATTAACCATCGAGAAGGGAACATATATAAGAAGCGCGCATTCTCGCACGACACGGCCCAAGGGCAAAGGCGGGTGGTCGGGCAAATCCCCTAACCCCTTCAATAATTTAAATTTTTTTGCGAAAGGTGTTGACGACCTGCAGGGTCGCCTATAAGATTCGCCGCACTTGTCGGGCACTGCCTGGCACGGGTTGGCAAAGTCGGGCAGAATAAGCGGTTCGTTTGTTCGGCTGGACTGTAAGCTTAAGCGCCCGTAGCTCAGCTGGATAGAGCATCCGCCTTCTAAGCGGATGGTCGCAGGTTCGAGTCCTGCCGGGTGCGCCATTAAGGCCTGGGCAAGTAAGCAGTACCGCAATATGGTGGGCGTAGCTCAGTTGGTAGAGCGCCGGATTGTGATTCCGGTTGTCGTGGGTTCGATTCCCATCGTCCACCCCAGATTCTGCAGGGGCGCCTTGATTGAATGATCCGGCGCCTTTGTTTTTGAGTTTCATGCGGACGTGGTGAAATTGGTAGACACACTGGATTTAGGTTCCAGCGGCGCAAGCTGTAAGAGTTCGAGTCTCTTCGTCCGCACCATGTTTCTGTAAGGCTGTACCGCAACACTGCATTATGGTGGGCGTAGCTCAGTTGGTAGAGCGCCGGATTGTGATTCCGGTTGTCGTGGGTTCGATTCCCATCGTCCACCCCATATTTGAAGAAGGCGCCCGGATCGGATGATCGGGCGCCTTTTTCGTTTTCGCCGTACGGGTCTTGTGGCTACTGGTGGCGGAGCGATAAAAGCTGATAGATTTCAGCCGGTTGAAGGGCTGGCCGAGGGCCGGCAGAGGAATAGCGCAGATGATTGCAAAAGAAGCGCGCCAGGCCCTGGCGCTGCAACGTTTCGCCGAGGCCAATCCGCAGCTGCTCGAGGAGATCCGCGAGCTGGATGCCCGCGAGCAGGCCCAGCAGATCGAGTGGGCGTTCGAGGATGCGGCGCAGGAGCAGGGCGTCGAGCCCTGGGAGTACGCCTTGCAGCTGGTCGCCGAGTCGCCGGAGCAACTGCAGGCCATGCGCCTGGAGACTCATCGCGAGGTGGCCGAGGCGCTGGGCATGGCCTGGGAAGAATACTGCCAGTTCAACGACCTCGATCCGCAGTAAGGCGGACGATCGTCCTGGCTGTTGTTTGTTTGACAAGGTTTTACAACCGCGCGGGCCAAAAGGGTCTGCGCGGCCGTGAATGAAACAGGCTCGACGCCAAGGCGGGCGGGCCTTTCAAGGAAATCGACCGGCGCGGTCCGCCGACAATCCGGGTGGGGTGACTTCTGCTTGATGAGTCACTAGAATGTTTGCCCTTGATTCTGGAGTCGGGCTATCGCCGGCTAACGTCTGTGCAACGAGGAATATCCATGCAAGTTTCTGTTGAAAACACTTCCGCTCTCGAGCGCCGCATGACCATCGCCGTTCCGGCCGAGCGCGTCGAGAACGAAGTCAACAAGCGTCTGCAGCAGACTGCCAAGCGCGCCAAGGTTGCCGGCTTCCGTCCGGGCAAGGTGCCGATGAGCGTGATCCGCCAGCGTTTCGAGGCCGATGCTCGCCAAGAGGCCTTCGGTGACCTGGTCCAGGCTTCCTTCTACGAAGCCATCGTCGAGCAGAAGCTGAACCCGGCTGGCGCGCCTGCCGTCGAGCCGAAGTCGTTCGAGAAGGGCAAGGACCTCGAGTTCGTCGCCATCTTCGAAGTCTTCCCTGAATTCACCGTTGCCGGTTTCGAGTCGATCGCCGTCGAGCGCCTGAGCGCCGAAGTGGCCGACGCCGACCTGGACAACATGCTGGAAGTCCTGCGCAAGCAGAACACCCGTTTCGAGGCCGTCGAGCGCGCTGCTGCCAATGACGACCAGGTCAACATCGACTTCGTCGGCAAGATCGACGGTGAAGCCTTCGCCGGTGGTTCGGCCAAGGGTACCCAGCTGGTGCTGGGCTCCGGCCGCATGATCCCGGGCTTCGAAGAAGGCCTGATCGGCGCCAAGGCCGGTGAAGAGCGCGTGGTCAACGTGACCTTCCCTGAGGACTACCAGAACCTCGACCTGGCTGGCAAAGCCGCCGAGTTCACCATCACTGTCAACAGCGTATCGGCCCCTGTGCTGCCAGAGCTGAACGAAGCCTTCTTCGCCCAGTTCGGCATCAAGGAATCGACCCTGGAAGGCTTCCGCGCCGAAGTTCGCAAGAACATGGAGCGTGAGCTGCGCCAGGCCATCAAGGCCAAGGTCAAGAACCAGGTCATGGACGGTCTGCTGGCCGCCAACCCGGTCGACGTGCCGAAAGCCCTGCTGGAAAACGAAGTCAACCGTCTGCGCGTGCAGGCCGTCCAGCAGTTCGGTGGCAACATCAAGCCTGACCAACTGCCGGCCGAGCTGTTCGAAGAGCAAGCCAAGCGCCGCGTCGTGCTGGGCCTGATCGTCGCCGAAGTGGTCAAGCAGTTCGACCTGAAGCCGGACGAAGCCAAGGTTCGCGAAGTCATCGAAGAGATGGCCTCGGCCTACCAGGAGCCTGAGCAGGTCATCGCCTGGTACTACAAGAACGACCAGCAGCTGAACGAAGTCCGTTCGGTTGTGCTGGAAGAGCAAGTTGTAGATACTGTCCTGCAGAAAGCGACTGTGACCGACAAATCGGTCTCGTACGAAGAAGCCGTCAAACCAGCACAGGCTCCTGCCGCCGCTGAGTAACAGGCTACTCTCGTAGGAAACCCCCACAAGCCAGCCTTCGCGCTGGCTTGTGCGTATTCAAGCCATGACTATTTGGGAGCGAGTGCAGGACATGTCCCGCAATTCTTATATTCAGCAAAGCTCTGACATCCAGGCCGCAGGCGGCCTGGTCCCGATGGTTATCGAGCAGTCCGCCCGTGGCGAACGTGCCTACGACATCTACTCGCGCCTCCTCAAGGAGCGCGTGATCTTCCTGGTCGGCCCCGTAGAAGACTACATGGCCAACCTGGTGGTGGCGCAGCTGCTGTTCCTTGAGGCGGAAAACCCGGACAAGGATATCCATCTTTATATCAACTCCCCGGGCGGCTCGGTAACTGCCGGCATGTCGATCTACGACACCATGCAGTTCATCAAGCCGGACGTCTCGACCATCTGCATCGGCCAGGCCTGCAGCATGGGCGCCTTCCTGCTCGCGGCCGGTGCCGCCGGCAAGCGCCACTGCCTGCCCAACTCGCGGGTGATGATTCACCAGCCGCTGGGTGGCTTCCAGGGCCAGGCGACCGACATCGAGATCCACGCCCAGGAAATCCTCAACATCAAGGCGCGCCTGAACGAGCTGCTGGCCCATCACACCGGCCAGGACCTCGAGACCATCAAGCGCGACACCGAGCGCGACAACTTCATGAGCGCCGCGCGCGCGGCCGAGTACGGCCTGATCGACTCGGTCTACGACAAGCGGCAACTGGCATCCTGAAGCAATGCGCCAGAGCGCGCGGGCGCGGATTGCGCCCGTGCGCGGACTTGAAAAAGCCAGCGATTGCCTTCATCTTGTGTTTCAAGCCTACCGGATTGGATCGATCGAATGACTGACACCCGTAACGGCGAGGACAACGGCAAATTGCTCTACTGCTCTTTCTGCGGCAAAAGCCAGCATGAAGTGCGTAAATTGATTGCCGGCCCCTCGGTATTTATCTGCGACGAGTGCGTCGACCTGTGCAATGACATCATCCGTGAGGAGGTGCAGGAAGCCCAGGCCGAGAGCAACGCGCACAAGTTACCCTCGCCGAAAGAAATCAGCGGCATCCTGGACCAGTACGTCATTGGTCAGGAGCGCGCGAAAAAGGTCCTGGCAGTAGCGGTGTACAACCACTACAAGCGCCTGAACCAGCGTGACAAGAAGGGCGACGAAGTCGAACTGGGCAAGAGCAACATCCTGCTGATCGGGCCGACCGGCTCGGGCAAGACGCTGCTCGCCGAGACGCTCGCGCGCCTGTTGAACGTACCGTTCACCATTGCCGACGCCACCACCCTGACCGAAGCCGGTTATGTCGGTGAGGACGTCGAGAACATCATTCAGAAGCTGCTGCAGAAGTGCGACTACGACGTGGAAAAGGCCCAGATGGGCATTGTCTACATCGACGAGATCGACAAGATCTCGCGCAAGTCGGACAACCCGTCCATCACCCGTGACGTCTCGGGCGAGGGCGTGCAGCAGGCGCTGCTGAAACTGATCGAAGGCACCGTGGCCTCCGTGCCACCGCAAGGGGGGCGCAAGCACCCGCAACAGGAGTTCCTGCAGGTCGACACCCGCAATATCCTGTTCATCTGCGGTGGCGCCTTCTCGGGCCTGGAAAAGGTCATCCAGAACCGCTCGACCAAAGGCGGCATCGGCTTCAGTGCCGAAGTGCGCAGCAAGGAAGAGGGCAAGAAGGTCGGCGAGTCGCTGCGTGAGGTCGAGCCGGACGATCTGGTCAAGTTCGGCCTGATCCCAGAGTTCGTCGGCCGCTTGCCGGTGCTGGCGACCCTGGACGAGCTGGACGAGGCTGCGCTGATGCAGATCCTCACCGAGCCGAAGAACGCGCTGACCAAGCAGTACGCCAGGTTGTTCGAGATGGAAGACGTCGACCTCGAGTTCCGCAGCGATGCGCTCAAGGCCGTGGCACGCAAGGCCCTGGAGCGCAAGACCGGTGCCCGTGGTCTGCGTTCGATCCTCGAGGGCGTGCTGCTCGACACCATGTACGAGATTCCTTCGCAGAAGGATGTCAGCAAGGTGGTGATCGACGAAAGCGTCATCGAAGGCTCGTCGCAGCCGCTGCTCATCTACGAGAACAGCGAGCCGCAAGCCAAGGCCGCCCCCGACGCCTGATCGGGCAAGGGGCAGCACGCACGAAGGGGCCTTTTTGGCCCCTTTTTGCATTTCATGGCCTGGGCGCTTGTAATTTGCCAGGCCTGCCCCCACATTAGCCCCAAGCACCATTTCCAACGGTTTCCGGCCACCACGGCCGCTGTAGAGGCGAAATCATGAAGACCACCCTCGACTTGCCTCTTTTGCCATTGCGCGACGTCGTCGTCTATCCGCACATGGTCATCCCACTGTTCGTGGGGCGTGAGAAGTCCATCGAAGCCCTCGAGGCGGCGATGACGGGCGAGAAGCAGATCCTCCTGCTGGCCCAGAAGAATCCGGCCGACGATGATCCGGGCGAAGACGCCCTGTATCGCGTCGGTACCGTCGCCACCGTGCTGCAACTGCTCAAGCTGCCCGATGGCACCGTCAAGGTGCTGGTCGAGGGTGAGCAGCGCGGCGCCGTGGAGCGTTTCAATGAAGTCGACGGCCATATCCGCGCCGAAGTCAGCCTGATCGACGAAGCCGAGACCGCCGAGCGCGAGTCCGAAGTGTTCGTGCGGACCTTGCTGTCGCAGTTCGAGCAGTACGTGCAGCTGGGCAAGAAGGTCCCGGCCGAAGTGCTGTCCTCGCTCAACAGCATCGAGGAACCGGGCCGCCTGGTCGACACCATGGCCGCGCACATGGCGCTGAAGATCGAGCAGAAGCAGGAGATCCTCGAGATCGTCGACCTGCAGGCCCGCGTCGAGCACGTGCTGGCGCTGCTGGACGCCGAGATCGACCTGCTGCAGGTCGAGAAACGCATCCGTGGCCGGGTCAAGAAGCAGATGGAGCGCAGCCAGCGCGAGTACTACCTGAATGAGCAGATGAAGGCCATTCAGAAGGAGCTCGGCGATGGCGACGAAGGCCACAACGAAGTCGAGGAGCTGAAAAAGCGCATCGATGCCGCCGGCCTGCCGAAAGACGCCCTGGCCAAGGCCCAGGCCGAGCTGAACAAGCTCAAGCAGATGTCGCCGATGTCGGCCGAGGCCACCGTGGTGCGCTCGTACCTCGACTGGCTGGTGCAGGTGCCGTGGAAGGCCCAGAGCAAGGTGCGCCTGGACCTGGCCAAGGCCGAGGAAATCCTCGATGCCGACCACTACGGCCTGGAAGAGGTCAAGGAACGTATCCTCGAGTACCTCGCCGTACAGAAGCGCGTGAAGAAGATCCGTGGCCCGGTGTTGTGCCTGGTCGGTCCGCCCGGCGTGGGCAAGACCTCGCTGGCCGAGTCGATCGCCGCCGCCACCAACCGCAAGTTCGTGCGCATGGCCCTGGGTGGCGTGCGTGACGAGGCCGAGATCCGTGGCCACCGCCGTACCTACATCGGTTCGATGCCCGGTCGTCTGATTCAGAAAATGACCAAGGTCGGTGTACGCAATCCGCTGTTCCTGCTCGACGAGATCGACAAGATGGGCAGCGACATGCGCGGCGATCCGGCCTCGGCGTTGCTGGAGGTGCTCGACCCCGAGCAGAACCACAACTTCAACGACCACTACCTGGAAGTCGACTACGACCTCTCGGACGTGATGTTCCTGTGCACCTCGAACTCGATGAACATTCCGCCGGCGCTGCTCGACCGCATGGAAGTCATCCGCCTGCCGGGTTACACCGAGGACGAGAAGATCAACATCGCGGTCAAGTACCTGGTGCCCAAGCAGGTCAAGGCCAACGGCCTGAAGAAAGACGAGCTGGAGGTCGAGGTGTCGGCCATCCGCGACATCATCCGCTACTACACCCGCGAAGCCGGCGTGCGTGGCCTGGAGCGCCAGATCGCCAAGGTCTGCCGCAAGGTGGTCAAGGAGCACACCGGGGCCAAGCAGGTGAAGGTCAAGGTCAGCGGCGAGCAGCTCGAGCAGCTGCTGGGCGTGCGCAAGTTCCGCTACGGCCTGGCCGAGCAGCAGGACCAGATCGGCCAGGTCACGGGCCTCGCTTGGACCCAGGTGGGCGGCGAACTGCTGACCATCGAGGCCGTGGTCATCCCGGGCAAGGGCCAGCTGATCAAGACCGGCTCGCTCGGCGACGTCATGGTCGAGTCGATCACCGCCGCGCAGACAGTGGTGCGCAGCCGTGCCCAGAGCCTGGGGATCGCCGCAGACTTCCATGAAAAGCGCGACGTTCACATCCATATGCCTGAAGGCGCCACGCCCAAGGACGGCCCGAGCGCCGGTATCGGCATGTGCACCGCGCTGGTGTCGGCCCTGACCCAGATCCCGGTACGCGCCGACGTGGCGATGACCGGTGAAATCACCCTGCGCGGCCAGGTCCTGGCCATCGGTGGCCTCAAGGAAAAACTGCTGGCGGCACACCGGGGCGGGATCAAGACGGTGATCATTCCCGAGGAGAATGTTCGCGACCTGAAGGAGATTCCGGAAAATATCAAACAGGATCTTCAGATCAAACCGGTCAAATGGATTGACGAAGTCCTCCAAATTGCGCTGCAATACGCCCCGGAGCCCTTGCCAGATGTGGCTCCGGAGATTGTCGCGAAAGATGAGAAGCGCGACGGCGATGCTAAGGAAAGAATCAGCACGCACTAGTACGTATTTCGCTGGGGGGCTTTGGTTGACAGCATTTTCGGCCCCTTGCTATAAAACGGCACGCCAGTGTCAACAGGCCACCCAGCGCTCGTTTCATTAAGCTTTTCATTACATACTTAGAAACAAACTCAATAGAGAAATAAGGGGACTTAGAGTGAACAAGTCGGAACTGATTGACGCTATCGCCGCATCTGCTGACATCCCGAAAGCTGTAGCCGGCCGTGCGCTGGACGCAGTCATCGAATCCGTCACCGGCGCCCTGAAGCAAGGTGACGATGTGGTACTGGTTGGTTTCGGTACCTTCTCGGTCAAGGAGCGCGCCGAGCGCACCGGCCGCAACCCGCAAACCGGCAAGGCGATCAAGATCGCTGCCGCCAAGGTTCCAGGTTTCAAGGCTGGCAAGGGCCTGAAAGACGCCGTCAACTAAGTCGTCTTTCAGCCGGCCCAGGCATCGTCAGGGCCGATCGCGTGACGGCGGGTCGCAAACGTTCCCGCTGGCACGCTCGCTTCGAAAAGGCGCATCCACTGGATGCGCCTTTCTTCTATCAGGATTCTACCCACGCTCCGCGGTTGTCGACGCAGTGGTACAGCCGTTTCTGGGGGACGCATGCTGCAGAATATCAGGGACAATTCACAAGGTTGGATTGCCAAGACCATCATCGGCCTTATCGTCGTGTTGATGGCGTTGACCGGTTTCGAGGCCATTTTCCAGGCCGCCAGCCATAGCCAGGACGCCGCCAAGGTGAACGGCCAGACCATCAGCCAGAACGAGCTGAGCCAGGCCGTGGACATGCAGCGCCGCCAGCTGATGCAACAGCTGGGCAAGGATTTCGACCCTGCGCTGCTGGACGAGAAGATGCTGCGCGAAGCCGCGCTCAAGGGGCTGATCGATCGCAAGCTGCTGTTGCAGGGTGCCGAAGACGCCAAGTTCGCTTTTTCCGAGGCCGCGCTGGATCAGCTGATCCTGCAGACGCCTGAATTCCAGGTCGATGGCAAGTTCAGCGCCGAGCGCTTCGACTCGGTCATCCGCCAGATGGGCTACGGCCGCATGCAGTTCCGCGAGATGCTCGCCCAGGAAATGCTGATCGGCCAGCTGCGCACCGGCCTTGCCGGCAGCAGCTTCGTCACCGACAAGCAGGTCGAGGCCTTCGCCCGCCTCGAGAAGCAGACCCGTGATTTCGCTTCGCAGACCTTCAAGGCCGACCCGGCCGCGGTCAAGGTGAGCGATGACGAGGTCAAGGCGCACTACGACCAGCACGCCAAGGAATTCATGACTCCGGACCAGGTGGTCATCGATTACCTCGAGCTGAAGAAGTCGGCCTTCTTCGACCAGGTCAAGGTCGACGACGACGAGCTCAAGGCCCTGTACGAGAAGGAGATCGCCAACCTGGGCGAGCAGCGCCATGCCGCGCACATCCTGATCGAGGTCAACGACAAGACCGACGATGCCAAGGCCAAGGCCCGTATCGAAGAGATCCAGCAGCGTCTGGACAAGGGGGAGGACTTCGCCAAGCTGGCCAAGGAATTCTCCCAGGACCCGGGTTCGGCCAATACTGGCGGCGACCTCGGCTTCGCCGGCCCTGGCGTGTATGACCCGGCCTTCGAGGACGCGCTGTACAAACTGAACAAGGACCAGGTGTCCGCACCGGTGCGCACCGAGTTCGGCTACCACTTGATCAAGCTGCTGGGCGTGCAGGCGCCGGACGTGCCGAGCTTCGCCAGCCTGAAGGACAAGCTGACCCACGAGCTGAAGACCCAGCAGGTGGAGCAGCGCTTCGTCGAGGCCACCAAGCAGCTCGAGGACACCGCCTTCGAAGCCTCCGACCTGGCCCAGCCGGCCCAGGACCTGGGGCTGAAGGTGCACACCTCGGCGGCCTTCGGTCGTGAAGGTGGCGAAGGCATCACCGCCAACCGTGCGGTGATCCAGGCCGCGTTCGGCGAGCAGGTGCTGGAAGAGGGCGCCAACAGCAACGCCATCGAGCTGGATCCGGAGACCGTTGTGGTGCTGCGCGTCAAGGAGCACCGCAAGCCTGAGCAACTGCCGCTGGAGGCCGTGGCCAAGAACATCAGCGAGCACCTGGCCAAGGAGAAGGCGATTGCCGAACTCAAGGCCAAGGCTGACAAGCTGATCGCCGGCCTGCGCGAGGGTTCGGCCAAGGCCCAGGGTCAGGGCTGGAAGGTCCACGAAGCGGTCACCCGCGGCCAGGACGGTATCGACCCGGCCGAGCTGCAGGCGGTGTTCCGCCTCGGCAAGCCTGCGGCCAAGGACAAGCCGGTCTACGGCAGCGTGGTCCTGGGCGACGGCAGCCTGGTGGTCCTGCAGCTCAAGGGCGTCAACGAAGGCGCCGCCGCCACCGACGAAGAGAAGGCGCAGATCCGTCGCTACCTCGCTTCGCGTGCCGGTTCGCAGGACTTCGCGGCCTATCGCAAGCTGCTTGAAGGCAGTGCCGACATCACGCGCTACTGAGTGGCGCGCTGATCACGAAACAGGCCGCATATGCGGCCTGTTTCGTTTCCGATGATCGGAACTCACGCACGTTTCTCTGTAGGAGATCGTCTAGCCCTTTGGGCTGCGCTGCCGAGCGGGGAACTGTCCCCTGTGGGAGCGGCCTTGTGTCGCGAAAGGGGCGCGTAGCGGCCCCAGATTCCGAGCCGCCATCGAAATTGCTGGGGGCTGCTGCGCAGCCCTTTCGCGACACAAGGCCGCTCCCACAGGGATTGCACGCGGCCTGAAGAGGCACCTACCGCCGAACCCCTTCATGATTGTCCAGCGTATCCCGCGCAACCTCCCGTCCCAGGGCGATCAGCTCCGGCGCCTTGTAGAACTCGAAGAACCGGCACACGCGCTTGGGCACGTTGATCAGTACGTCCGGCGGGTAGCCGGCGATCTTGTACTGCGCCAGTGACGTCTGCATCACCTCGAAGCTCTGGTTGATCAGGTCGAGCAGGGAGGCGGGGCCGACGTTGTCGACGATGAACGATCCGGTAGCCGATTTCGGCGCCCCCTCGCTCTGCGGCGCGGCCGCCGGCTGCTGGCCTTCGGGGGCGGCGCTTTCAGCGAGCCACGGATTGGGGCTGGCCAGCCCCTCGGCAGTGATTTCCTGCTCCAGGCGGATCAATTGCTCGGCCGGCTTGCGGCGAAACGGCAGGCGCGAGCCGAGCGAATTGATCAAGGCATCGAAGCGCATCTTGAACGCCGCCGGGCGCTCGATCACCGGCAGTTGGTACTGCTTCTGGTTGGTGGCGTTGAGGTTGACGGCGATGATCAGGTCGCAATGGCTGGACACCACCGGCACGATCGGCAGCGGGTTGAGGATGCCGCCATCGACCAATGTGCGGTTGCCTTGCACCACCGGGGTGAACAGGCTGGGAATGGCTGCCGAGGCGCGCATGGCCTGGTGCAGGCAGCCCTCCTGGAACCA
The DNA here is from genome assembly GCF_014268935.2 of Pseudomonas peradeniyensis. Lineage (GTDB taxonomy): Bacteria > Pseudomonadota > Gammaproteobacteria > Pseudomonadales > Pseudomonadaceae > Aquipseudomonas > Aquipseudomonas peradeniyensis. The sequence continues at coordinate 688,112 of NZ_JABWRJ020000001.1, forward strand.
GATCTCCTGCTGGTTGGTGAGGTCGGTGGCGACCGCCGTGTAGGGGATGCGCAACTGCTCGATGTTGATCTCGCCAACGATCTTGCGGATCTGCCCGAACACCTTGTCGCCACGGATCGCCCCAAGGCGGAAGCTGACGTCCACCAGGCGCAGCACGTCGAGGTAGTCCAGGCTCTCGATCCAGCTGCGGTATTCGTCGAGTTTGCCGGCGGCGTAGATGCCGCCGATCACCGCGCCCATCGAGCAGCCGGCGATGCAGCCGATCTCATAGCCGCGCCGTTCGATTTCCTCGATCACGCCGATGTGCGCGTACCCCCGGGCACCACCGGAGCCCAGCACCAATGCCACGCGTTTGCCCATGACCTTTCCCCCACCGCTGTGCCACCATGGTCCAACAATGCACCCATTACCACCTGTGCTTCAATGTAGTCCGCGCTGGACTACGCTGAGCAGGGCACTTTTCGTTTGCTTTGCCGTCGAACGGCCACCTTAGTTTTTCACCCTCGAGGTATTACCGATGAAAGCCTGGATCACCCTTCCTCTGATTGCCCTGGCCCTGGCCGGCTGCGCGGGCAAGACGGCCTATCGCGACAGTTGCGCGACCCAGCTCGATGCCGCCTGGAAGGAACTGGACCTGGCCAAGGCCGAAGGCTTTGCCGGCACCGTGAGTTACTCCAAGGCGCTGTCGCTGTTGACCGGCGCCAAGACCCAGCAGCAGTTCGAGGGCTTCGAGGGTTGTACCCGCAAGGCCGAGAAGGCCCGTTTCTACATTCGTGAATCCCGCGCCGGGCGTTGACCGAGGAGCTGCCCATGTCCGCGATGCTCGATCATGTGGTCGGCCAGATCCTGGCGCTGCAGGTGCGTCTGCTGGCATGCCGCGAACGCCTGGCCGCCGACACCGACCGCGAGGCGTTGCACGACCTGCGCATCACCTTGCGGCGTCTGCGCAGCCTGCTGCGGCCGTTGCGTGGCCTGCCGGGCGTCGAACAGCTCGAGCAGGCGGCCGGGGCGCTGGGCACGCTGACCACGCCGTTGCGTGACCGCGAGGTGCTGGCAGCGCAACTGATCGGCCGTGGGCACGTGCAGGCAGGCGAGCGTCGCCAGGAGGGCAGGGCGCGCACCTATGCCGGTGTCGCGGCCAGTGCCCAGATCAATCGCGTGCTGGCGATTCTCGATGCGTTCCCGATGTTCCTGCGTGCCGCCGGCCGTGAAGGGTTGGCGGCGAAGCTGGGGCAGCGCATCGACAAGCGCCTGCACAAGCAATGGCGCGGGCTGCAGGCGGCCCTGGCGGACCCTGCCCACGACCGCCACCGCCTGCGCCTGCTGATCAAGCGGGTGCGCTATGGCGACCAGGCCTACCCACAGCTTGACCACGCCGGCAACAAGCTGCAGCGCCTGCTCAAGGCGGCCCAGGGCGACCTGGGCGACTGGCACGACCGCGTGCAGTGGTTGCTGCAGGTGCGCGAGCACAGCGACCTGCTCGGCTGCAAGGTGGCCTGGGAGCATGAGCTGCATGCCGCCGAGGCGCGTTCCGACCTCACCCTCGAAGCGCTGCAAAAGGCTCTGGCGCGCCGTTAGTCCCGGCAAATGACCGATATGCGGGCTGTGGCTGGCGTGATCGCTGGTTACTATCGGTTCTTTTCCCGCAGGAGCCCTGGCACATGAACTTCACAGAATTGCTGACAGCCGCCCGCGCGCACCCTGAGGCCATCAGCGTGCCCGCCGACTGGGCCCAGGGGCGCGCGGTATTCGGCGGCCTGATGGCAGCGATGGTGCACGAAGCGATGCGCCAGAAGCTGGGCGACGACCGCCCGGTGCGTTCGCTGGCCATTACCTTCGTCGGTCCGGCGGCGCCGGATGTGCCGATCAGCCTGGAGGTCGAGGTGCTGCGCGAGGGCAAGGCGGTCAGCACCTTGCTGGGGCGCGCCGTGCAGGATGGCCAGGTGGTGACCCTGGTGCAGGGCAGTTTCGGTGCCGGCCGCCCTTCGGTGGTGGCGGTCGATGCGCCCGCCGCGATGCCGATGAAGCCGCTGCAGGAGGCGGCGCCGGAGTTGCCCTTCATCAAGGGCATTACACCGCAGTTCATGCAGCACGTGGCGTTTCGCTGGGCGGTGGGCGGCCTGCCGTTCAGTGGTAACGACTCCCGCCATATGGGTGGTTGGGTACGCCTGCGCGATGTCGCCGGGGAGCCGGTCGGGGTGGCGCACCTGCTGGCATTGGTCGATGCCTGGCCGCCCAGCCTGCTACCGTATCTCAAGCAGCCCGCCGCGGGCAGCACGCTGACCTGGACCATCGAGTTCGTGCAGCCCACGCCGCAGCTGTCGACCCTCGACTGGTGCCGCTATGTCGTCGAGACCGAGTATGCCCGTGATGGCTATGGGCATGCGGCCGCGGCGTTGTGGACGGCAGAGGGTGAGCTGCTGGCGTTGAGCCGGCAGACGGTGACCGTGTTCGCCTGAGCCATCTTCATCAAGCCAATCGCGGGGCAAGCCCGCTCCCACGCCGGGTGATGTTTTCAGTCAGTGGCGGTGCTTGTGGCGCTCGCGCCAGGCCCGCCACCAGGCACCGCTCAGCACGAAGCGCGGGAAGGTGATGAACTGCTCGGTGAGCAGGCGCTGCACGGCGTCCTTGCGGTCGGTGAACGGCTCGGGTTGCTCGGCTTCCAGGCGGTGCCCCTGGCGTTGCAGGCCCAGCCCGGCCGCCAGGGCGATGATGCCCACGGCGATCTGCGACAGGTCCAGCGCGAACAGCCCCGACAGCAGCAGCAGCGCGCCGAGGATGAACAGCGGCACGGCGATCAGGTGCAGCACCAGGTTGGCGGGGTGGCGATGGTTGTGGTGGTAGCCGCGCCATTGCCAGGCGGGCAGGTTGGGCAGTCGTTTGCTCATGGACAGATCCTCTGGGGCCTGTCCAAAGCTTAGTGCGGCCCCCGGGCGGGGGCCAATCGAGGCTGGCTATGGTGATCATAGCCGGCGAAGGTCACAGCTTGAGCTGGCCGATCGCCTTGTTCAGCTCGCCGGCGAGGGTCGCCAGTTCGCTGCTGGTGGTGGCCGAGCCGACGGTCTGCTGCACGGTCTCCTCGGTGACGTCGCGGATACTGACCACGGCGCGGTTCATTTCTTCGGCCACCTGGCTCTGCTGCTCGGCGGCCACGGCGATCTGGGTGTTGCTTTCGCGCATCTGTGCCACGGCGCTGGTGATCTCGGCCAGGGCCTCGCCGGCCTCGCGGGCCTGCTTGACGCAATCGTCGGCCTTGTACGAGCTTTCCTGCATGAAATCCACCGCATCGCGAGTGCCGGCCTGCAGGTCGGCGACCATGGTGGTGATCTCGTCGGTGGAGGTCTGCACGCGCTTGGCCAGGTTGCGTACCTCGTCGGCGACCACGGCGAAGCCGCGGCCCAGGTCACCGGCGCGGGCCGCCTCGATGGCGGCGTTGAGGGCGAGCAGGTTGGTCTGTTCGGCGATGCTGTGGATGACCCCGACCACGCCGTTGATCTTCTGGCTGTCGTCGGCCAGCTGGCGGATCATCTCGGCGGTCTGCTGCACGCCGCTGGAGAGCCCGGCAATCGAGTCCTGCACGCGGCTGACCACGGCTTGGCCGCTACCGGCCAGGGTGTCGGCGGTCTGCGACAGGTCGCGGGTGGCGCCGGCATGCTGGGCGATATGGTGGACGGTGGCGGTCATCTCGTTGATCGCGGTGGCTGCCTGGTCGGTCTCGCTCTGCTGGCCGATCATGCCGTGGCGCACCTCGTCCATGCTGCCGGCAAGGCGCGCCGCGCCCGAGTCCAGTTGCGCGGCGGTGCGCGCCACGGTGCTGACCACGCGGTGGTAGGTGGTCTGCATGGCGTTGAACGCGCCGGCCATCTGCCCGACTTCGTCGCCGCAGGCCAGTGGCACCCGGGCGGAGAGGTCGCCGGTCTTCTCCACGTGCAGCATCACGTCCTTGAGGGTGTTGAGCTGGCTGAGCAGGAAACGGATCAACAGCTGCGAGGCGCAGAGCATCGCCAGCATCAGGATCAGCACGCACACGGCGTAGTTGCTGAAGCGGTCGAAATAGACCTGGCGCAGGCTCGGCGACTGGGCGATCAGCGCGAGCTGCTGGTCGCCCCGGCGCAGTACCTGGGCGCCGCGCAGCGGGTTGTCGCCGAGGATCCAGGCGCCGGGCAGCTCGACCCAGCCCTGGCCGTCTCGTAGGGGCTCGAGGGGTTCACCGGCGAACTGTGGTGTCTGGCCATTGCGCCAGGTGATCAGGTTGGCCTGGGCGGGCAGGGCCTGCCCGGCGGGCCAGGCCGCCAGCAGTTCGGCCTGGGCCTGGGCTTGTGCCTGGGCGCCGCTGGCGCGGGCCTGTTGCTCCAGGTACACCGCGTACAGTACCAGCATCAGGGTGGTGACGAAGGCCACGGCATTGACGGCCCAGAACTTGTATTTGAGGGAAACGTTGCTAAGCCAGGCACCCATGGTAGGTCTTCTCTGAGTTGGCGGAAACATTATTGGCAAGGTGCCATCATTGTGCCCGCCAAGGCCAGAGGCCTTGTTGATATGCGTCAAGAAACCTCAGGCAGGCTAAAGAACGCGCGGGCGCAGGCGCTGGTGTGGGCGGCGGTGTGCGCTGCGGATTCATTGCGGTGTAACGCCACTTCGCGCAGCACCTCGGGCAGGAAGGCCGGCTCGTTGCGGCCGTTCTTCGGCTTGGGCCGTAGGCTGCGGGGCAGCAGGTAGGGCGCATCGCTTTCGAGCATCAGGCGGCCCTCGGGGATGTTGCCGACCAGGGGATGCAGGTGGGTACCGCGGCGCTCGTCGCAGATCCAGCCAGTGATGCCGATGTGCAGGTCCAGGTCGAGGTAGGCGAACAGCGCCTGGCGCTCGCCGGTGAAGCAGTGCACCACGGCGGCTGGCAACTGGTCGCGGTAGTCCTTGAGGATTGCCAGCAGGCGCTCGCTGGCCTCGCGCTCGTGGAGGAACACCGGTAGGCGCAGCTCGACCGCCAGCGCCAGCTGCGCTTCCAGGGCCTTTTCCTGGGCCGGGCGCGGGGAAAAGTCGCGATTGAAGTCCAGGCCGCATTCGCCCACGGCCACCACCCGTCCGTGGGCGAGCAGTTCACGCAGCTGGCGCTCGCTGCCGCTGTTCCAGTGGCTGGCGTCGTGGGGGTGCACGCCGGCGGTGCTGAACAGGCGCTGGCCGGGCTCGTCCAGGCGCTGGCACAGCTCCAGGGCCTCGGCGCTGACGTCCAGGCTGGTGCCGGTGAGGACCATCTGCGCCACGCCGGCTTCCACGGCGCGCTCGACGATGGCGGCCTGCTGGTCGTGGAAACTGCTGTTGGTCAGGTTGACGCCGATATCGATCAGTTGCATGGTGCTACCTCGTGCCGCGGGGCGGCCAGCATAGCAAAAACCGGGATATCGAGAAAAAACCAAGAACTTCAAACGTTTGCCGTGGTCTGTTGCGGTCATTTATCAAGGATCGATCACAGCACATGGTGCCCGCCAACCGCTCTCGGACCCTTATCCCCATGTTGCGAACCTTTTTGACTGGCCTGTTGCTGTCCGGGCTGCTGGCCGGCGGGCCTGCCGCTGATGCCGGGCCGCAGCAGCATGTGCCGGCCAGCCAGGCGCGCGACCTGGCGCAGATCCGCTCGAGCAAGGTGCTGCGGGTGCTGGTCAACCAGAGCCGCAATAGCTCCGGCGAGGTCAAGGGCGAGCCGGTGGGCGTCGAGTACTACCGCTTGCGCGCCCTGGAGCACGCACTCAATGCCCGGGTCGCCGACGGCCAGGAAATCACCCTGAAGATCATCCCCCGCGCCAAGGAGCAGCTGCTCGCGGCCTTGCAGCGCGGCGAGGGCGATCTCGCCGCCCCCGGCGAGCTGCTCGACCCGAGCGTGGTGCGCGGAGTCGGCGCCAGCACCCCGGTGGTCGACCAGGTGCCGCTGCAACTGGTCGGGCGCAAGGGCGAGCGCGGCTACAACCGCCCCGAGCAGCTGTCCGGGCGCACCGTCGCGCTGACCACCGCCAGTGCCGCGGGTGCGGCGATCCAGGCGATCAACCAGCAGTTGGCCTTGCGCAAGCGGGCACCGATCAAGGTGGAATGGGTCGACCCGACGCTGGCGGTGGAGGATGTGCTGGAGATGGTCCAGGCCGGCATCTACCCGCTGACCGTGGTGGAGCGACCGATCGCCCAGCGCTGGGCGCGGGTGATGCCGCGCCTGCGGGTGGACAGCAAGCTGCAGCTGGCCCCGCCCCAGGCCATGCGCTGGTATGTGCGCCAGGACGCGCCGATGCTGCAGGCGGCGGTGGATCGCTTTCTCGCCACCTACCGCGCGCCGGACAACCAGGACGCGGCCTTCGAGCGCATCTATCGGCGCCAGTACCGGGTGCACAACCCGCTGGCTCGACAGGATCGCCAGCGCCTGGAGTCGGTGCGCCCGGTGCTGCAGAAGCACGGTGGCGACCAACAGTTCGACTGGCTCAACCTGGCCGCCCTGGCGTTCAAGGAGTCGACCCTCGATCCCAAGGCGCGTGGTACCGGTGGCGCCCACGGGCTGATGCAGATCACCCCGTCGGCGGCCCAGCGGGTGGGGGTGAGCAACACCGCCACGGTGGACGGCAATGTCCAGGCCAGCGCCCGCTACCTGGCGCTGATCCGCCGCAAATTCTTCGCCAGCCCCCAGCTCAACGAGCGCGAGCGCATGGCTTTCATCCTGGCTGCCTACAACCTCGGCCCGGAGCGGGTCCAGGCCATGCGTGCCGAGGCCCGGCGACGGGGTCTCAATGGCAACCAGTGGTTCTTCCAGACCGAGCGCATCGCCATGGAGCAGGTGGGCATGGGGCCGGTGAACTTCGTCAACAGCGTCAACAAGTACTTCCTCGCGTTCAACCGTGAGCGGGCTTCCCTGGAACGTGTGGCGAAGCGCTAGATAAATCTAATTATTCGATAGAATCTACGCGATTATTGCGATTTTCTTATTCGATGATTTGATTAAGATGGCGCTCATCCAACACACACCTGCTCAAACAAGGAAGCAAACATGAACAACTCCCTCAAAGCCCTGTTCACCACCCGCGCCGGTTATGGCCTGAGCGTCGTGCGTATCCTGGTCGGCGTCATCTTCATGGCCCACGGCGCGCAGAAACTGTTCGGCCTGTTCGGTGGCTACGGCCTGGAAGGCACCGGCCAGTGGATGGAAAGCATCGGCCTGGCCCCGGGCTACCTGATGGCCCTGCTGTCTGGCAGCGCCGAGTTCTTCGGCGGTCTGGCCCTGGTGGTCGGCCTGCTGGCTCGCCCGGCGGCGCTGGCGTTGAGCGTGACCCTGGTGGTGGCGATCTTCTCGGTGCATATCGGCAACGGGCTGTTCATGTCCAACAACGGTTACGAGTTCGCCCTGGCGCTGATGGCCGGTACCGTGGCGGTGCTGATCGAAGGCGCGGGCCGCCTGTCGCTGGACCGCCTGATCGCACGCTGATCATCGATTGCGGGTCCAGCCCGCTCCCACGAAACGTGTGGGAGCGGGCTGGACCCGCGATTGCGTTTGCACAAGCGCTTGTAACTTCCTGCGTCAGCCTCTAGCATACCGATTGCGCCGATTTAAACAGCTACTTGCGGGGCGCAGGAGAGGCCCCGACGGGTCATCCGAAATACCGCTAAAGCGCTGGTTCGGTGACGCCTCCCACCGCTGCCCAGCGGGAACAGCGAGGCGGAGAGAGACTCCATGAGTTGCCCACGTACCAGTGTCTGCTTGACCCCCCTGGCCAAGAACCAGGTTTCCCGTACCCCGCGCATCCTGCTCGGCGGCCAGCATCAACCCACGCTTTTGCGCAATCTTGATGGCTTTTCCCGACGCAAGGGCCAGGCCTGTGCCTTCCTCATACAGTTCTCCGAAAGCTGTGAACAGCTCGACCAGTACGGCAATGATCGCTTCGATCTGGCAGTGATCCAGGCGCCCGCCGCAGAAGAGGCCGCCGAGGTCATCGGCCAGCTCACCCGTATCGCCCGCCAGGGCCTGATCACCCGCCGTTGAGCGGCGTGTCGCGTCCAGCATTTTTTCGCTAAGCTCGGTCTCCCGGTGGGCGCATGGCGCCCGCCGTGGATGCACTGAGGAGACAGTCGTTGAGCACCAACATCATCACCATAGAAGGCCATGCCGCGCTGAAGCAGGAGCTTGATCACCTGTGGCGGGTCTATCGCCCGGAAATCACCCAGAAGGTCACCTGGGCGGCCTCGCTGGGCGATCGCAGCGAGAACGCCGACTACCAGTACAACAAGAAGCTGCTGCGCGAGATCGACCGCCGCGTGCGCTACCTGCGCAAGCGCCTGGAAGACGTCAAGGTGGTCGAGTACTCGCCCCAGCAGGAAGGCAAGGTGTTCTTCGGTGCCTGGGTGGAGATCGAGAACGATGACGGCGAGCAGCTGCGCTTTCGCATCGTCGGCTATGACGAGATCCACGGGCGCAACGACTACATCTCCATCGACTCGCCCATGGCCCGGGCCCTGCTCAAGAAAGGGGAGGGCGACGAAGTGCTGGTGCACACGCCCACGGGCGAGGCGACCTGGTATGTGAACAGTATCCGCTATGAGACTGGGTCTTAGGTGTCCTGAAATGCCAAGGCCCCTTAACAGGAGCCTTGGTCTAATAGAAGATACCGAACAGGTCGCTACCCTCTAGGAGTTGATGCGGCTCGCGTAGAGCTTGCTCCAGAAGTGCGGATCCCGATTCTGCTGTTTGGCATACCAGGGATCGGAGGAGTATGTTTCTTTTAAGCGTTGCGAGCCCAGCGCGCGCCTCTCCGCTTCTTGCAAGCTTATCACTCCAGCCTCCCAGAACTGTTTCCAGTAGTGGTCGGCCCTCAGCGTCGACGAAGGTCTTTGACTCGAATTCATAGATTGCATTGCATATCTCCGGAACACAGGAGGCTAAGGATGCGACACCAGTTTCGATCATGGATTGGATGTTGTCCAGCGTATGCCCGTGCGTCCAGGGTAGCGGAGGAACACCCAGAGTCGAGTTCCCCTCGCGCTGATATTGGTGGGGCGCCAGATGGTCGGTGGTACCGTACTTGATGGCCGATGATAGCATGGCATCCGTGCGTCGACGCAGTGCGAGATCCGACAAGCCATCCGGATCACCGATGAAGACGCGTCGAGTGTTTCTTGCAAAGCTTGCCACCCCTGAGTAGACGGCTGATCCCCCACGGCCGGGCCGGTTGTCTGAAATGTCGAGCCACACCTTGATCGGACCGACATAGACATCGAACTGAAGGGGGCCTTCAAATTCAAACTGGAATGTCTCGGGGTAGTCTTCGGCATCCAGAGTGTTCAGGTGTGCGGTGTCCGGCAAGAGCCGCCGGATGATGCTGACCAGATTTCCTTCGTCCGTGCGAGGTGTCTGAAACAGCTCATCCGCTGCTATTGCCAGAAGCCACTGCGCCGCGAAAATTCGGTGCTCACTCATGATGGCGGATTATCCCTCGCGCAACACCGCCAACGGACTTGCATTGAGCGCGCGACGCGTGCCGACCACCCCGGCTCCGCCTACCAGCACCGCCCCGGCCAGCGGCAACGCCAGCAGCCACGGATGGGGTGCCCAGTGCAGGTCGAAAGCATAGCGGTACAGCGCCCAGGTGATCAGCTCGCAACCCAGCGCCGCCAGCACGCCGCTGGCCGCGCCGAGCAGGCCGAACTCGATGCGTCGTGCCTTGACCAGCAACGGGCGCGCCGCCCCCAGCGCCCGCAGCAGGGCACCCTGGCGAATGCGTTCGTCGAGGGTCGCCTGCAGACCGGCAAACAGCACCGCCAGTCCTGCCGCCAGCACGAACAGCAGCACGTACTCCACCGCCAGGGTGACCTGGGCGAGGATGCTGCGCAGCTGCGCCAGCAGCGCGTCGACCTGCAGCACGGTCACCGCCGGGAAGGCCCGGGACAGCGCGACGATCTCCTGGTCGTGGCCCGGCGCCAGGTAGAAGCTGGTGAGGTAGGTGGTGGGCAGGCCTTGCAGGGTGCCCGGCTGGAAGATCATGTAGAAGTTGGGCTGGAAGCTGTCCCAGTGCACGCTACGCAGGCTGCTGACCCGCGCCTGGCGCTGCTGGCCGCCGATGTCGAAGGTCAGCAGGTCGCCCAGTTGCAGGTGCAGGCTCTGCGCCAGCTCCGCTTCCACGGACACTCCGGGGACTTCATCGTTGGCGGGTACCTGTTGCCACCATTGGCCGGCGCTCAGGGCGTTGCCCTGGGGCAGCTCGGCGGCCCAGGTCAGACTGAGGTCACGCTGGATGGCGCGCTCGCCGGTGGATTCCTTGCTGACCAGCTGGCGTACCGGCTGCTCATTGATATGGGTCAGACGGCCGGGAATCACCGGGTACAGCGGCGCGGCGCTGGCGTTGATCTGGGCCAGGCGCTCGGCGAACGGCTGGCGCTCGTCGGGCAGGATGTTCAAGGCGAAATGGTTGGGCGCGTCCTTGGGCAACTGCGCCTGCCAGGTGTCGAGCAGTTCCGCGCGCAGCAGGGCGACCAGGCCCATCGCCAGCAGGATCAGGCCGAAGGCCAGGGCCTGGCCGGCGGCGGCCAGCGGGTGGCGCAGCAATTGCCCGAGGCCCAGGCGCCAGGCCAGCGGCGCGCCGGCCAGCAACCGGCGCAGGCTGCGCAGGCCGAGCAACAGCAATCCACCCAGCAGCAAGGCGGCGATCAGCCCGCCGCCGAGCAGGGCGAAGGTCAGCAGCAGGTCCAGGCTCAGGCGCCACATGATCAGACCCAGGGCAAGCAGGGCGGCGCCGTACACCAGCCAGCTGCTTGGTGGCAGCGGCAGCAGGTCGCGGCGCAGCACGCGCAGCGGCGGCACGCGACCCAGGGCCGCCAGCGGTGGCAGGGCGAAGCCGGCCAGGGCCACCAGCCCGGTGCCGATGCCGGCCAGTGCCGGGGTGAGGCCGCCGGGCGGTACCTGGCTGGGCAGCAGGCCTTCGAGCAGGCGGAACAGCCCCAGCTGCGCCAACCAGCCGAGCAGGGCGCCGGCCAGCGCGGCGGCGACGCCGAGCATGGCCAGTTGCAGGCTGTAGAGGCCGAGGGCCTGGTGGCGGGACAATCCCAGGCAGCGCAACAGGGCGCTGGCGTCCAGGCGCCGCGCGGCATAGCGGCTGGCCGACAGGGCCACGGCGACGCCGGCCAGCAGCACTGCCACCAGGCTGGCCATGTTCAGGTAGCGTTCGGCCTTGCCCAGGGCGCCGCCGATCTGCCGGTTGCCGTCGCGGGTGTCGAGCAGGCGCTGGTTGGCGGCCAGGCTTTTTTCCGCCGTCTGCCGGTACTGCTGCAGGGCATCGATATCGCCGCGCCACAGGTCGCGGTAGCTGACCCGGCTGCCGGGCTGGATCACCCCGGTGGCGTCGAGGTCGGCGAGGTTCATCAGCACCCGTGGGGTCAAACTGTAGAAATTGTTGGCGCGGTCGGGCTCGTAGGTCAGCACGCGGCTCATGCGCAGCGTCTTCATGCCCACGTCGATGCTGTCGCCGATGGCCAGGCCCAGCGCCGCGAGCAGGCGCGGCTCGACCCAGGCCTCGCCCGGCGCGGGGCCGCCGCCGGGCGTTTCCTCGGCGTAGGGCGCCGCCGCGCTGCGCAGCTGGCCGCGCAGGGGATAGGCGGGGTCGGCGGCCTTGATGCTGGACAGCTGGATGCCGCTGTCGCCGCCGACCACGCTGGTGAACTCCACCACCCGCGCATGGCTCAGGCCCAGCGCCGTGCCATCGACGATCTGCTGCGCGCTGGGCGGGGCGCTGCCCTGCAGGACCAGGTCGGCGCCGAGGAACTCGCTGGCGCGCAACTGCATGGCACCGTTGAGACGGGCGCCGAAGTAGCCGATGGCGGTACTGGCCGCCACCGCCACCAGCAGCGCGAAGAACAGCACGCGCACTTCGCTGGCGCGAGCATCGCGCAGTAACTGGCGCAGGGCCAGGACACACAGTCGCGGAAACGATAGGCGGGTCATCAGGGCTCCAGGGGCGCCACCAGGCGACCGGCATCCAGGCGGATCAGGCGGCGACAGCGCTTGGCCAGGCGCTCGTCGTGGGTCACCAGCACCAGGGTGGTGCCGCGCTCCTGGTTCAGTTCGAACAAAAGGTCGCTGATGCGTTCCCCGGTGTGGCTGTCGAGGTTGCCGGTGGGCTCGTCGGCGAACAGCACCGCTGGCTGCGCGGCGAAGGCGCGGGCGATCGCCACCCGCTGCTGCTCGCCGCCGGAGAGCTGGCGCGGGGTGTGGCTCAGGCGTTTGCCCAGGCCGACCCGTTCGAGCAGGTCGCGGGCGTGTTCGCGGGCATCGCGCCGGCCGTCCAGCTCCAGCGGCAGCATGACGTTCTCCAGGGCGTTGAGGCTGTCGAGCAACTGGAACGACTGGAACACGAAGCCCACGTGCTCGGCGCGCACCCGGGCGCGTTGGTCCTCGTCGAGCGGTCCGAGGTCGTGGCCGGCGAGGATCACCTTGCCGGCGCTGGGTCGGTCGAGCCCGGCAAGCAGCCCCAGCAGCGTGGACTTGCCGGAGCCGGAGGCACCGACGATGGCCAGGCTGTCGCCCTGGGCGAGGTCGAGGGAGAGGGCGTGGAGGATGGTCAGGTCGCCTTCCGCGCTCGGGACCACTTTGCTAAGGTTCTGCGCAACGAGAATGCTGGGGCCCATGGAGAATCCGATGCGAATGTGGTGGTTGAGTGCCGGCCTGGCCCTGTGTTGCCTGGCCCAGGGCGCGGCGGCGGGAACGCTGCTGGTCGTCGGCGATAGTATCAGCGCCGGTTTTGGCCTGGATACCCGCCAGGGGTGGGTCAGCCTGCTGCAACAGCAGTTGAAGAAGGAGGGTTTCGACGATCAGGTGGTCAATGCCTCGATCAGCGGCGACACCAGCGCAGGTGGCCAGGCGCGGCTGCCGGCGCTGCTTGCGGCGCACAAGCCGGACCTGGTGGTGCTGGAGCTGGGAGGCAACGACGGCCTGCGCGGACAGCCGCCGCAACAATTGCAACAGAATCTTGCCGCGATGATCGATCAGTCCCGCCAGGCTGGTGCCAAGGTGGTGTTGCTGGGCATGCGCCTGCCGCCGAACTATGGCGTGCGCTACACCACGGCGTTCGCCCAGGTTTATGAACAGCTGGCCGCCGATAAAAAGGTGCCCCTGGTGCCGTTCTTCCTCGAAGGCGTGGGCGGGGTGCCGGAGTTGATGCAGGCCGATGGCATCCACCCGGCGGCGGCTGCCCAGCAGCGCCTGCTGGAAAATGCCTGGCCGACGATAAAACCCTTGCTGTGACGCTTTTATCGGGGGCCGCTTTCGGCTAATGTTGCGCCCCCCGTTTCGAGTGCCCCCGATGCCGCGCCCTGCCTGGTCCCTGTACGCCTACCAACTGATCGAGCCCGATGAGCAGCTCGACCTGTTTGCCTGCCAGGAAGTGCGCATCCACCTGGCCGCCCGCCAGCTCGAGCTGGGCGTGCCGGTCGACCGTACCTTGTGCGGCGGTCTGCTGCCGGCGCAGCCGCGCTGGTCGGGGGTGGAGCGGGCGATCTACCGCGACGAGCGCCTGTGCCCGCTGTGCCGGGCGATCCTCGATGCCCAGCGGCGCGGCATGCGCCCGGTGTGGCCGGAACTCTGAGCGCCTTTCATCATCTGAAACGCATGCGCCTCCCGCTCGTTTCGGCGCGGGTGTACAATCGTTGTCTTGACTGATCTTTCGAAGGATTTCCCGGATGTTGCCGCGCTTTCCCGCCGTCACCCGTAGCCTGACCCTGGCCGCCATGCTGGCGACAGGCCCCGCTGTTGCGCTGGAACTGCCGTTGCCACCTCCCGGTGAAGATGTCGTCGGCCAGGTCCACACCATCAAGGCCAAGTACGAAGACACCTTCGCCGACATCGGCACCGCCAACGACCTCGGCTACCTCGAGATGATCGCCGCCAACCCGGGCGTCGACCCCTGGCTACCGGGCGCCGGCACCGAGATCGTCCTGCCGACCCGCTACATCCTGCCACCGGGCCCGCGTGAAGGCATCGTCATCAACCTGGCCGAGTACCGCCTGTACTACTACCCGAAAGGGCAGAACGTGGTGCACACCTTCCCGCTGGGTATCGGTCGCGAGGGTTGGGGTTCGCCGATCGCCAACACCAAGATCACCGCCAAGACACCGAACCCGACCTGGACGCCGCCGGCCTCGATCCGCGCCGAGCATGCCGCCGATGGCGACATCCTGCCGGCCGTGGTGCCGGCCGGGCCGGACAACCCGCTGGGGCCGTTCAAGTTCACCCTGGGTGTGCCGGGTTACCTGATCCACGGCTCTAACAAGAAGTTCGGTATCGGCATGCGCACCAGCCACGGCTGCTTCCGCATGCTCAACAACAATGTGCTGACCTTGTCGAAGATGGTTCCGGTGGGTACTCCGGTGCGCATCATCAACGAGCCGTACAAGTTCGGCATCAGCGCCGGCAAGGTCTACCTCGAGGCGCACACGCCGCTGGACGACCACGGCAACCCATCGGTGGTCGACAAGCACACCGCGGTCATCAATGCGTTGCTCAAGCGTGAAGACCTGGCCAACAACTTGCGCATGAACTGGGACATGGTTCGCGATGTGGTGGCGGCCGAAGACGGCATGCCGGTCGAGATCGCGGTGCCAACCAATGGCGCAAGCGCGCCGATGGTATCGAGCATTCCGCCAGAACTGCAGTAAGCGATTGCCCGCTGGCAACTAGCGGGGCACTTTGGGGCCGCCTTGCGGCCCATCGCGGGACAAGCCCGCTCCTACAGGTACGGTGAACGCCATGCTTTAGGCGCAGCTTGTCCCGCGATGGGTCACCAGGCGGCCCCAGTTGTTTGGGCGGCATCGTCCGGCTTTTGTCCAGGCAATAAAAAAGCCGACCCACAAGTGGGTCGGCTCCATAACAATCCGTGAGGATTATTATTTGCGGCTGGCTTTGTCCAGCATACGCAGAGCGCGCTCGTTGGCTTCGTCAGCGGTCTGCTGAGCCTTCTGAGCAGCTGCCAGGGCGTCGTCAGCTTTGCGGTAGGCTTCGTCTGCACGAGCCTGGGCGCGAGCTGCTGCGTCTTCGGTAGCAGTCAGGCGAGCTTCGGTTTCTTTGGATACGCTGCTGCAACCGGTAGCCAGAACTGCGGCCAGAGCCAGAGCAGAGAATTTCAGAACGTTGTTCATCGTGTTCCCCTTCAAGGACTTTCTATTAAATAGCCATCTCTCGGAAAAGAGAAACTGGCCGGCGTACATAGTACCCATTACTTGTAGTAAGTAAACTGACTGAGCGCAAGAACTGCAAAAAAAATGCTGCGCAGGGCTCCGACGACGGGGTTTGTAAACAAAGTGTGAAAATCCTGGCCAGCGTTCGCAAGCGATTGTAGTACAGGAACTTTTTTGTTGAACTAAGGGTGACTTTAACTGTCGGCGGGCGTCATAGCCCAAGAACATCCGGTTGCTGTTGCCGGACCTCGGGCGGGTGGCTGTCAGCATTTTCATGCTGCGCGGCTTGAGCATTCTCGCTGGTGCCGCCTACTATTTGAGGGGGCCATCGACGCAGAACGATCCAGGTCGTGTTGCTGTCCAAGGGGCAACAGGTGGCGTAGGCTTTGTGCGAAAAGTCGCCGAGCGGCGATCAGGCAAGGCGAAAACAGGCGAGGAAGCGGAGTTTGCTGGTTGCAAATGAGCTCCGAGCCTGTTTTCAACGCAGCATGATCGTCGCGCAGGCACTTTTCGCGCAAAGCCTGGAGGTTCCTCCGCCGGATAAACCATATCGGTAAGGTAAGGGTCTGCCGACAAGACCTGCGAGGAGTAGTGATGAGCGAAACGCTGACCATCCACCATGACCAGGCCGGTCATCAGTTCGAGACCACCGTGGACGGTCACCGGGCCTATCTGACGTACATGGACCTGGGCAAGCAGACGCTGGACATCTATCGCACCTTCGTGCCCAGCGCCCTGCGCGGTCGCGGGATCGCCGCGGCGCTCACCGAGCAGGCCCTGGCCTATGCCGAGCAGATGGGCTACACCGTGATTCCGTCGTGCTCCTACGTCGAGCGCTATATGGAGCGCCAGCAGCGCCATTCAAGCAAGGTCTGAACGACCGTACACATGAAAACGCCGGGCATTGCCCGGCGTTTTCGTTTGCGCAAGAAGTCAGCCGCGCTGACGCTTGGGCAGCACGTCCTTGAGCTTGGCGTGCATGCTGCGCAGGGTCTTCTCGGTGGCTGCCCAGTCGATGCAGGCATCGGTGACGGACACGCCGTACTGCAGCTCGTCGAGGTTCTTCGGAATGGCCTGGCAGCCCCAGTTCAGGTGGCTCTCGACCATCAGGCCGATGATCGACTGGTTGCCTTCGAGGATCTGGTTGGCGACGTTCTCCATGACCAGCGGCTGCAGGGCCGGGTCCTTGTTGGAGTTGGCGTGGCTGCAGTCGACCATGATGTTGGGCTTGATCTTGGCCTTGACCAGGTCCTGCTCGCACAGGGCGACGCTGACCGAGTCGTAGTTGGGCTTGCCATTGCCGCCACGCAGCACCACGTGGCCATAGGCGTTGCCCTTGGTGGTGACGATGGACACGCCGCCTTCCTGGTTGATGCCCAGGAAGCGGTGCGGCTTGGATACCGACTGCAGGGCGTTGATGGCCACGGTCAGGCCGCCATCGGTGCCGTTCTTGAAACCGACCGCCGAGGACAGGCCCGAGGCCATCTCGCGGTGGGTCTGGGATTCGGTGGTGCGGGCGCCGATGGCCGACCAGCTGATCAGGTCTTGCAGGTACTGCGGGGAGATCGGGTCGAGCGCTTCGGTGGCGGTGGGCAGGCCCTTCTCGGCCAGGTCCAGCAGCAGTTGGCGACCGATGTGCAGGCCGTCCTGGATCTTGAACGAGTCGTCCAGGTACGGGTCGTTGATCAGGCCTTTCCAGCCGACGGTGGTCCGCGGCTTCTCGAAGTACACGCGCATGACCAGGTACAGGGTGTCGGAGACTTCCTCGGCCAGCACCTTCAGGCGCTCGGCATACTCGTGGGCGGCCTTGATGTCGTGGATCGAGCAGGGGCCGACCACCACGAACAGGCGATGGTCCTTGCCGTCGAGGATGTTGCGCACCACTTCACGGCCGGCAGTCACGGTCTGCAGGGCCTTGGCGCTGAGGGGGATTTCCTTCTTGAGCTGATCGGGGGTGATCAAGGTCTCGTTGGAGGCAACGTTAAGGTCATCGATCGGTAAATCAGCCATCGTGTTACTCGTCAGGTCACGGGTGCCGGCCGCCAGCGTTCCCCGTGCGGCCCAGCAGCAGATTATTCGCAGCGGGGAGGCCGAACCTTAGCGCGTTAGCGGGGGCGCGACAATGGGCTGGGGCCCGTCGATACGGGGTTTTTGCCCGTCAGGCGGCAATTGCGGGCAAGCACTGCGCCTGCGGGGAGGATTTGGCCGCGATGGCCGGCGCGCGGGTATAGTGGCTGACCCACAACAATGACTCTCGACCAGGAGCACGGCATGGCGTCCCTCGACCCTCGCATTGGCAATCCCCGCATCGGCATCATCGGCAGCGGCGCAATCGGTGGCTTCTATGGCCTGATGCTGGCCCGCGCCGGCTTCGATGTGCACTTTCTGCTGCGCAGCGAATACCAGGCCGTGCGCGAGCAGGGGCTGCGCCTGGACAGCGCGGTGCATGGCCAGGTGCACATGCCGGTGCAGGCGTACGCCCGTGCCGCCGACATGCCGCCCTGCGACTGGCTGCTGGTAGGCGCCAAGGCCACCAGCAACGCGGAGCTGGCGCCCTTGATCGTGCAGGCCGCGGCGCCCGATGCCCGGGTGGTGTTGCTGCAGAACGGCCTTGGCGTCGAGGAACAGTTGCGCCCGGCCTTGCGCCCGGACCTGCACTTGCTCGGCGGCCTGTGCTTCATCTGCGTCAATCGCGAGGGCCCCGGCGAGATCCGCCACCAGTCGCTGGGCGCGGTAAACCTGGGCTATCACAGTGGCCCGGCGCAGGACGGTGGGGCCGCCGTGGTGGAGGAGGGCGTCGGGCTGTTCCGGGCTGCGGGCATTGACTCCCAGGCCATGGCCGACCTCGACCAGGCGCGCTGGCAGAAGCTGGTGTGGAACGTGCCCTACAACGGCCTTTCGGTGTTGCTGCAAGCCAGCACCACGCCCTTGATGGGTGATGCCGACAGCCGCGCGCTGATCCAGGCGCTGATGGCCGAAGTGGTGGCGGGCGCCAAGGCCTGTGGCCGCGAGCTGCCGGCGGGCTACGCCGAGCACCTGTTCCGCATCACCGAGAAGATGCCCGACTACTGGCCGAGCATGTACCACGACCATCTCCAGCAGCGGCCGCTGGAGCTGCAGGCGATCTATGCCGAGCCCCTGGCCCGGGCCCGCGCGGCCGGTTGCGCGTTGCCGCGCATGGAGGCGTTGTACCAGGCCCTGGCGTTCATCGACCGGCGCAGTCGGCAGGCCTGAAGCCCGCGGCGGCTGTGCGCCGGACGGCCAGGCGACCGCCGATGGCGCTGCTAAGCTCAAGCTTGCTCTGCCGTCGCGGCAGTCGAGGAGGTCGAATGATCCGTTCCATGCTGTTTGCCACTGACCTCGGTGTCTATGCGCCCTTTGTCATGCAGCACGCCCTGGCCCTGGCGCGGACCTTCAACGCAGAGCTGTATGTGATCCATGCCGTGGAACCCATGGGCCAGTTCGCCGAATCGTTGCTGCAGAGCTACCTCGATGAACAGACCCTCGATGCGCTGCACAGCGAGGGCGTCAACACGGTCATGGCCAATATCGAGCAGCGGGTGCTGGAGAACTTTCGCGACGAGATGACCGAGCCGGCCGACCTGGCATTGATCCGCGCGGTGCGGGTACGCCAGGGCGACCCGGCCCAGGTGATTCTCGAGCAGGCCCAGCGGTTGTCGGTCGACCTGCTGATCTTCGGCAGCCACAGCGCCGGCGCGGGAGTGGATGTGCCGATCGGTCGCACGGCGGTGCGGCTGCTGCAACTGTCACCGGTGCCGGTGTACATGGTGCCGTTGGCTCACCATCTTGGACGTAGGAAATCGTGAACCTAGCGGTAGGACTTTTTCCAGCGAACGTAACAAAATAGTTCTAGATTTATTTCTCAAGCCACTAATATAGTTATAACTCGTCGCTGCCGGCGCGCCGGTGACCTACCGCCTTTGAGGGATATCTATGAAGCTTCAGCAACTGCGCTACATCTGGGAAGTGGCGCACCATGACCTCAACGTTTCCGCGACGGCGCAGAGCCTGTATACCTCCCAACCGGGCATCAGCAAGCAGATCCGCCTGCTCGAGGACGAGCTGGGCGTCGAGGTCTTCGCCCGCAGCGGCAAGCACCTGACCCGCGTCACCCCGGCGGGCGAGCGCATCATCAATACCGCCGGCGAGATCCTGCGCAAGGTCGAGAGCATCAAGCAGATCGCCCAGGAATTCTCCAACGAGAAAAAGGGCACCCTGTCGATCGCCACCACCCACACCCAGGCGCGCTACGCGCTGCCGCCGGTGATCAGCAACTTTATCAAGCAGTACCCGGAAGTCGCCTTGCACATGCACCAGGGCTCGCCGATGCAGATCGCCGAGATGGCGGCCGACGGCACCGTCGACTTCGCCATCGCCACCGAGGCGCTGGAGCTGTTCGGCGACCTGATCATGATGCCGTGCTACAAGTGGAACCGCTGCGTGGTGGTGCCTCAGGGGCACCCGCTGACCAAGCTGCCGAAGCTGACCCTGGAAGCGGTGGCCGAGTATCCGATCGTCACCTACGTGTTCGGCTTCACCGGTCGTTCCAAGCTCGACGAGGCGTTCAACCACCGTGGCCTGACGCCGAAGGTGGTGTTCACCGCCGCCGACGCCGACGTGATCAAGACCTATGTGCGCCTGGGCCTGGGCGTGGGCATCGTGGCCAAGATGGCGGTCGATCCGAAGCTCGACAGTGACCTGGTGTGCCTGGATGCCAGCGAGCTGTTCGAGGCCAGCATCACCAAGATCGGCTTCCGTCGTGGCACCTTCCTGCGTGGCTTCATGTGCGACTTCATCGAGAAGTTCGCGCCGCACCTGACCCGTGAGGTGATGGCCAAGGCGATTCAGTGCCATAACAAGCAGGAGCTCGAAGAGCTGTTCGAGGGCGTTGAGCTGCCGGTGCACTGATCTGAAATAGCTGGGGCCGCTTTGCGGCCCCAGCTATTTCAAGCCTTGCTGATCAGGTTGCCAGCGTGCAACCCGCATTCCTTCTGCGTCGACTCTTCCCACCACCAACGCCCTTCACGCTCGTGCTGGTTCGGCAGCACCGGGCGGGTGCACGGCTCGCAGCCGATGCTGATGAAGCCGCGCTCGTGCAGGCTGTTGTAGGGCAGCTCGAGCATGCGGATATAGCCCCAGACTTCCTCGCTGGTCATCTGCGCCAGCGGGTTGAACTTGTACAGGGTGCGCTCCGGGGTGGAGAAGGCGCTGTCGATCTCCAGCGCCGCCACCTGGCTGCGGGTGCCGGGGCTCTGGTCGCGGCGCTGGCCGGTGGCCCAGGCGCTGACGGTGGCCAGCTTGCGGCGCAGCGGCTCGATCTTGCGGATGCCGCAGCACTCGCCATGACCGTCCTTGTAGAAGCTGAACAGGCCTTTTTCCTTGACCAACGGGTCGAGCTTGTCGCGGTCCGGGCTGAGGATCTCGATGGGCAGGTTGTACTGCTCGCGCACCTGGTCGATGAACCGGTAGGTCTCCGGGTGCAGGCGGCCGGTGTCGAGGCTGAACACCTTGACCTGCTTGTTCAGCTTCCAGGCCATGTCCACCAGCACCACATCCTCGGCGCCGCTGAAGGAGATCCACAGGTCATCGCCAAAATGCTCGAAGGCGAGCTTGAGGATCTCCTGCGGGGACTTGCTGGCGTAGGTCGCGGCCAGGGCGGCGACGTCGAAGGGTTGGCTCATCAGGCGGTTTCCATCGGGTGAGTGGCGCTGTGCGCTCGTAGTGGTCAGATGGTAACAAAAAATGGCGGGGCAGACGCCTGGCGATCGCGGGGCAAGCCCGCTCCCACGGAGTCTTACAGCGCCTGCAGTGTTTCCATCAGCACCCGCACCTTGGCGATCGACTCCTCGTACTCGGCCTGCCAGTCCGAGTCGGCCACCACCGCGCCGCCGCCCCAGCAACTGACCTGGCCATCCTTGACCAGCAGGCTGCGGATGGCGATGGAGCTGTCCATCTCGCCGCGCACATCGACATACAGCAGTGAGCCGCAGTACAGCGCCCGGCGCGCCGGCTCCAGCTCGTCGATGATCTGCATGGCGCGGATCTTCGGGGCGCCGGTGATCGAGCCGCCGGGGAAGCTGCCGGCGATCAGGTCCAGGGCGTCCTTGTCGGTGGCCAGGCGGCCGACCACGCTGCTGACCAGGTGATGAACGTTGGGGTAGCTCTCCAGGCTGAACAGCTCCGGCACCTTCACCGAGCCGGTCTGGCAGGTGCGGCCGATGTCGTTGCGCAGCAGGTCGACGATCATCAGGTTTTCCGAGCGGTCCTTGGGGCTGGCCAGCAGCTCGGCGGCGTTGCGCGCGTCCTCGGCCGGGTCGGCGGCGCGCGGGCGGGTGCCCTTGATCGGGCGGGTCTCGACCGCACCCTGGCTGACACGGATGAAGCGCTCGGGGGAGAAACTCAGCAGCGCCGTGCCTTCATCCAGCTGCTGGTAGCCGGAGAACGGCGTCGGGCAGGCGGCGCGCAGGGCCTGGTAGGCGCGCCACGGGTCGCCCTGGCAGGGGGCGCGAAAGCGCTGGGTGAGGTTGATCTGGTAGCAGTCGCCGGCCTGGATATAGCGCTGCACCT
This sequence comes from Pseudomonas peradeniyensis, assembly GCF_014268935.2. Classification (GTDB taxonomy): domain Bacteria; phylum Pseudomonadota; class Gammaproteobacteria; order Pseudomonadales; family Pseudomonadaceae; genus Aquipseudomonas; species Aquipseudomonas peradeniyensis. The sequence continues at coordinate 709,886 of NZ_JABWRJ020000001.1, forward strand.
GGTCGAACGCCGACCGGTACTGCTCGGGGCGAAGATCGCCGGTCATGGGCGCGAGCAGGTGGAAGTCACCGCTATCGCCCGGGGGGCTGGCCTCGAACAGCGCGATGAGCCGTTGCCGCTCGGCCTCGGGCAGGCTCGGGTGGAACACCAGCTGGCTGTTGCACAGCCGATGGTCGGACACCAGTGCCCAGGCATACAGCCCCAACCGGGCGTCGGGCAGGCCGAGGTCGTCGACCGCGTGCGTCGGCAACTGCTCCAGGCGCCGGCCGAAGTCGTAGCTCAGGTAGCCGATCAGGCCGCCGGCGAACGGTAGCTCGATGCCCTCGGGCAGTTGTGCCGTGCCCAGGTCGGCCAGGGCCTGGCGCAGACGCTGCAGGTAGTCGCGACCGTCTTCCTCGGGGTGTGCCTGCAACTGCTGCAGCGGCCAGGCGCTGAGCAGGTCGTAGCGGCCGCGTTCGGCACCCGGGCGGGCGCTGTCGAGCAGGATCGCACCGGGCGCGCGGCGCAGGCGTTCGAAGTAGAAGGCGGGGTCGGGCTGGTAGGACAGGGGGTGGAGCGTACAGGTCGGCATCAGGATGGACGGCGATGAACAAGCGAGGTGGGCGATTGTAGACCCCGGGGGGGAATGCGCCTAGCGCTGGCAGCGACATTCGCCATCCGGATTTGCGCATTCCCCCTGTAGGAGCGGCCTTGCCGAGGCGTCGGACCGGCCGGAAAGGGCCGCAAAGCGGCCCCAGGATTTCAGCGTTGATGCAAAGATCGTCGGGGCTGCTATGCAGCCCTTTCGCGGCGCAAGGCCGCTCCTACAGAGGGGCGCGGTTACAGCGGATTGACGTGCCCGAACAAGCCCTGCGAGACCTTCACGCGCTGCTCGGCATCCTCGCTGCGACCTTCCTTGGCCAGCATCTCCAGGTGCGCCTCGATGGCATGGGTGCGCTGGGTCAGGCCGCAGTCGTTGGCGATCTGGATGTTCAGGCCCGGACGGGCGTTGAGCTCGAGGATCAGCGGGCCCTTGTCCTGGTCCAGGACCATGTCCACGCCGATGTAGCCCAGCCCGCACAGCTCGTAGCAGCTGGCGGCGAGCTTCATGAAACCGTCCCAGTTCGGCAGTTGCACGCCGTCCACCGCGTTGGTGGTGTCCGGGTGCTTGCTGATGATCTTGTTCAGCCAGGTGCCGCGCAAGGTCAGGCCGGTGGCCAGGTCCACGCCCACGCCGATGGCGCCCTGGTGCAGGTTGGCCTTGCCGCCGGACTGGCGGGTCGGCAGGCGCAGCATGGCCATCACCGGGTAGCCCATCAGCACGATGATACGGATGTCCGGCACGCCTTCGTAGCTGATGCTCTTGAAGATCTGGTCCGGGGTGACCCGGTACTCGATCAGCGCGCGGTCGCGGTGCCCGCCCAGCGAGTACAGGCCGGTGAGGATGCTGGAGATCTGGTGCTCGATCTCCTCATGGCTGATGATCTTGCCCGACACGGTGCGGTAGCGATCTTCGAACCGGTCGGCGATCACCAGGATGCCGTCACCGCCGGCGCCCTGGGCCGGCTTGATGACGAAGTCGCTGCGTCCGCCGATGATCTCGTCGAGTTTCTCGATCTGCTTCTCGGTCTCGATGATGCCGTACATCTCCGGCACATGGATGCCGGCCGCCAGGGCGCGCTCCTTGGTGATGATCTTGTCGTCGACGATCGGGTACAGGTGGCGCTTGTTGTACTTCAACACGTAGTCCGCGTTGCGCCGGTTGATACCCATGATGCCCCGGGCCTCCAGGGCTTTCCACGTCTTGATCAGGCCAAACATCAGGCGTCAGCCTTCTTCAGGAATGCCTTGAAGCGCACGAGCTCGGTCAGGCGGTAGCCGCGGTAGCGACCCATCGCCAGCATGAAGCCCACCAGGATCAGCAGCACCGCCGGGAAGGTGAAGACGAAGTACACCGCTTCCGGCACGGTCATCAGCAGGTGCGCGATGGAGGCGGCGAACAGGGTGCCGACGGCCACTTTCATGGCATGGCCGCCGCCACGCTCTTCCCAGGTGATCGACAGGCGCTCGATGGTCATGGTCAGGATCACCATCGGGAACAGTGCCACCGACAGCCCTCGCTCCAGGCCCAGCTTGTGGCTGAACAGGCTGATGGCGGCGATCAGCACCACGACGAAGGTCAGTACCACCGACAGGCGCGGCAGCATCTGTAGCTTGAGGTGCTCAAGGTACGAGCGCAGCGACAGGCCCAGGGCGGTGATCACCGTGAACAGGATGATGCCGAAGCCCAGCTGGGTCTCGCGGAAGGCCAGGGCGATAAGCACCGGGGTGAACGTACCCAGGGTCTGGATGCCGATCAGGTTGCGCAGCACCAGGATCACCAGCACGCCGATCGGGATCATCACCATGATCATGAAGGTCTGCTGGGTCTGCAGCGGCAAGCCGTACAGCGAGTATTCGAGGAAGTCGGCGTCGGTGTTCTCGTCGGTCAGCTTGGCCAAGCGGATGGCGTTCATCTCGCTGTTGTTCATGCTGAAGGTGACGGTGGCCCTCTTGCCGCCATCGACGGTGATCAGGTTGTCGTCACCGGTCCACCACAGCAGGCGGTCGCTGGGCAGGCCCTGCTCGCCGGTCTCCGGGTTGAAGTACAGCCAGTCGTTGCCGTTGAAGCTGCGCAGCCACAGTTCGGGGCTCTGCGGGGTGTCGGCCACCAGGCGGATGGTGTGGACCTTCTCCAGCGGCACGTGGGCGATGGACAGCAGCAGGTCGATGACCTGGGCCTTCTTCAGCGGCGAGTTGTCGCCGGCCAGCAGCAGCTTGGCGTTGTCGTCGTTGACATTGTTGACCCGCTTGATGGTCTCGCTGACGAAGGTCTCGACGTCGGCCGAGTGCTGGCGGATCGGTGCCATCAGCGCTTCGGCGGCGATCTTCTCCGGGCCCTCGACGGCCAGGCTGTCGCGGAAGGTCGGGCCCTTGATCTTGGTCTTTTCGTTGCTGTAGCGCTTGGTCAGCACCAGGCGGTAGTAGAGGGTCTGGTTGCCGCTGGCGCGACGGGCCGACCAGGTCACCTTGCGGTTGCCGTCGGCGCGGTTGACGCTGACCCCGTAGTTGTTGGAGATGAAGCTCTCGTTGAGGCTCACGTAGTCACGGTTCAGCGGGGGCACGAACATCTGCACCTTGACCGGGTCCTTGGCGCTGGCGACGAACTCGACCTTGGCGTCGATGTTCCACAGGTCGTCGGTCTCGTCCTCGGTCACCGGGATGCCGAGGGCGAAGATCTGGTAGGCCGTGATCGCGATGCCCAGCAGCACCAGGACGGTGATCAGGACTTTCAGATGGAGGGTAAGAGAGCGCATCGGAATTACTCTGCTTTGGGAGCTTCGGTGGCGCAGGCAGGTTTGCCGGCCGCGTATTTAAGGCTTGGGTCGACCAGCGCACCGAAGTGCTTGAGGGCCTCGGAACCGATCAGCAGCGGGAACTGGAAAGCGCTGCGGTCGGTGAGGTTGACCTCGATGGTGCGTTGCGTCTGGCCCATGCAGATCTCGAGTTCGATGACCGGACGGGCGGTGTAGGCCTTGCCGGATTCGCCATCATAGTCCCCGGCGCGGCGCTTGATCTTGCTGACGCGGGCCAGGGGGCGTTCGATGGGGTGCTTGTGCGCGGCGTCGATGGCCAGGTAGAAGCGCACCCAGCTCTCGCCGTTGCGCTTGAAACGCTTGATGTCGCGGGCGCTGAGCGAGGCGGTCTTGGCGCCGGTGTCGAGCTTGGCCGCCACTTCCAGGTCAAGGTCGCCCAGGCGGGCGTATTCGTTCAGGCCGTACACGGTCTTCTCGGCCGCGGGCGCGAGCGCCGGCAGCAGGGTCAGGCAGAGCAGCAATAAAGCGGGTTTGAGTCTCATAATCCTGGCGCGGTGCTGTGCAGGTTTCAGGGCAAGGCGACTGGCCAAGCGTCCTCATTGATCTGTCAACAACATGAAATGATGACAGACACACTATCCATGCTCCCGAAGGAGCGCGGCATTCTATCACGCCGATGTCTTGACGCCAGCGCGCCCGCGATCAGACCCCATGAAAGCGGGGTAAGTTCGTTATTAGACGATTGTCGACAATATTCTTTTTGTCTTTGACTCCATGCCTCTATTTGGCTAGTTTTGGCGTCACTGATTTTGAAGGTGTCGACAATCATGCTGGACACAGCCCCGGCCACCACATTGCCCCAGGACGAGACCGAGACCCTCTCGGAGCACGTCTTTCGCTGCATCCAGGCCGCCATCGTCAAGGGTGACATCGCGCCCGGCAGCAAGATCTCCGAGCCGGAGCTGGCGCGCACCTACGGCATCAGTCGTGGCCCGTTGCGCGAGGCGATTCATCGCCTGGAGGGCCAGCGCCTGCTGGTGCGCGTGCCCCATGTCGGCGCCCGGGTGGTGTCGCTCAGCCATGCCGAGCTGATCGAGCTGTACGAAATCCGCGAATCCCTCGAAGGCATGGCCTGCCGCCTGGCCGCCGAGCGCATGAGCCAGGCGGCCATCGACGAGCTGCGCCACGTGCTCGACACCCATGAGCGCGACGCCGCGTTCCAGGCCGGCCAGGGCTACTACCAGCAGGAAGGCGACTACGACTTCCACTACCGGATCATCCAGGGCAGCGGCAACCAGACCCTGTACAAGATGCTCTGCGGCGAGCTGTACCAGCTGGTGCGCATGTACCGCATCCAGTTCTCCAGCACGCCCAACCGCCCGCGCCAGGCCTTCTCCGAGCACCACCGCATCCTCGATGCCATCGAAGCTCGCGACGGCGAACTGGCAGAACTCCTGATGCGTCGCCACATCGGCGCATCCAAACGCAATATCGAGCGCCACTACCAAGGTGCCGACAACAATAGCCCACGAGGTGAGTCATGACAGTGAAGAGCACGCCCGGCCAGCGTTTCCGTGACGCGGTCGCCGCCGAACATCCGCTGCAGGTGGTCGGGACCATCAACGCCAACCACGCCCTGCTGGCCAAGCGCGCCGGCTTCAAGGCCATCTACCTGTCCGGCGGCGGTGTCGCCGCCGGCTCCCTGGGCCTGCCGGACCTGGGCATCAGCGGCCTGGACGACGTGCTCACCGACGTGCGGCGCATCACCGACGTGTGCGACCTGCCGCTGCTGGTGGATGTCGACACCGGCTTTGGCGCCTCGGCCTTCAACGTCGCCCGCACCGTCAAGTCGATGAGCAAGTTCGGTGCTGCAGCCATTCATATCGAGGACCAGGTCGGCGCCAAGCGCTGCGGCCATCGCCCGAACAAGGAGATCGTCTCGCAGCAGGAGATGGTCGACCGCATCAAGGCCGCCGTCGACGCCCGCAGCGACGACAGTTTCGTGATCATGGCGCGCACCGACGCGCTGGCCGTGGAAGGCCTGAACGCCGCCCTGGACCGCGCCGCCGCCTGCATTGAGGCCGGCGCCGACATGATCTTCCCGGAAGCCATTACCGAGCTTTCGATGTACAAGACCTTCGCCGACCGGGTGAAGGCGCCGATCCTGGCCAACATCACCGAGTTCGGCGCCACGCCGCTGTACACCACCGAGGAACTGGCCTCGGTCGACGTGTCGCTGGTGCTGTACCCGCTGTCGGCCTTCCGCGCCATGAACAAGGCGGCCGAGAACGTCTACACCGCGCTGCGCCGCGACGGCACCCAGAAGAACGTGATCGACACCATGCAGACCCGCATGGAGCTCTACGATGCCATCGGCTACCACGCCTTCGAGCAGAGCCTCGATGCGTTGTTTGCGCAGAAAAAAGGGTAGAAAGGCCTGACGCTGTACCTGTAGGAGCGGGCTTGCCCCGCGAATGCGCCGGTACAGCCACCCCTGATTAGCCAGAAAAGACTTCGATAACAAATTCAAGAAAGGAGAAACACCATGGCCGAAGCAAAAGTACTCAGTGGCGCGGGCCTGCGTGGCCAGGTGGCCGGCCAGACCGCGCTGTCGACCGTCGGCCAGGCCGGCGCCGGCCTGACCTACCGCGGCTATGACGTGCGCGACCTGGCCGCCGGCGCCGAGTTCGAGGAAGTCGCCTACCTGCTGCTGTACGGCGAGCTGCCGAGCAAGGCTGAGCTTGCCGACTACAAGCGCAAGCTCAAGGGCCTGCGCGACCTGCCGCAAGCGCTGAAGGAAGTGCTCGAGCGCATCCCGCGCGACGCCCACCCGATGGACGTGATGCGCACCGGCTGCTCGGTGCTTGGCACCCTGGAACCGGAACTGACCTTCGACGCCCAGCGCGAGAAGACCGACCGCCTGCTGGCGCTGTTCCCAGCCGTGATGTGCTACTGGTACCGCTTCACCCACCACGGCGTGCGCATCGACTGCACCAGCGACGAGGACACCCTCGGCGGCCACTTCCTGCATCTGCTGCACGGCAAGAAACCGAGCGCGCTGCACGTCAAGGTGATGAACGTTTCGCTGATCCTCTACGCCGAGCACGAGTTCAACGCCTCGACCTTCACCGCCCGGGTCTGCGCCTCGACCCTGTCCGACCTGTACTCCTGCGTGACCGCCGCCATCGGCTCGCTGCGCGGCCCGCTGCACGGCGGCGCCAACGAAGCGGCAATGGAACTGATCGAACGCTTCCAGACCCCGCAGGAAGCCACCGCCGAGCTGCTGCGCATGCTCGAGCGCAAGGACAAGATCATGGGCTTCGGCCACGCCATCTATAAAGAGTCCGATCCGCGCAACGAGGTGATCAAGGGCTGGGCCAAGCAACTCGCCGATGAAGTCGGCGACAAGGTCCTGTACCCGGTTTCCGAGGCCATCGACAAGACCATGTGGGAGCAGAAGCGCCTGTTCCCCAACGCCGACTTCTACCATGCCTCGGCGTACCACTTCATGGGCATCCCGACCAAGCTGTTCACCCCGATCTTCGTCTGCTCGCGCCTGACCGGCTGGGCCGCGCACGTGTTCGAACAGCGCGCCAACAACCGCATCATCCGCCCGAGCGCCGAGTACGTCGGCGTCGAGCAGCGCCAGTTCGTGCCGATCGAGCAGCGCTGATCAGAAGAGACAGGCTGTAGGTCTGTTGTGGGAACGGGCTTGCCCCGCGATTGCGCCAGCAGGTTCAACCTCGCTGGCGCATGCGATGCAATCGCGGGGCAAGCCCGCTCCCACGAATCTGCCAATGCCTGCCCAGGTAAACCGTGACCGAGCCCGATAACGATATGAACACCGCATTCCGCAAGAACCTGCCAGGCACCGCCCTGGACTACTTCGACGCCCGTGCCGCGGTCGAGGCGATCAAACCCGGCGCCTACGACGGCCTGCCGTACACCTCCCGCGTACTCGCCGAAAACCTGGTGCGCCGCTGTGACCCGGCCACCCTCAACGCCTCGCTGGAACAGCTGATCGAGCGCAAGCGCGACCTCGACTTCCCCTGGTTCCCGGCCCGCGTCGTGTGCCACGACATCCTCGGCCAGACCGCCCTGGTCGACCTGGCCGGCCTGCGCGACGCCATCGCCGACAAGGGCGGCGACCCGGCCCAGGTCAACCCGGTGGTGCCGGTACAGCTGATCGTCGACCACTCGCTGGCCGTCGAATGCGGCGGCTTCGACCCGCAGGCGTTCGAGAAGAACCGCGCCATCGAGGACCGCCGCAACGAAGACCGTTTCCACTTCATCAACTGGACCAAGCAGGCGTTCAAGAACGTCGACGTGATCCAGCCGGGCAACGGCATCATGCACCAGATCAACCTGGAGAAGATGTCGCCGGTGATCCACAACGATCGCGGCGTGGCCTACCCGGACACCTGCGTCGGCACCGACAGCCACACCCCGCACGTGGATGCCCTGGGCGTGATCGCCATCGGCGTCGGCGGCCTGGAGGCCGAGAACGTGATGCTCGGCCGCGCCTCGTGGATGCGCCTGCCGGAGATCGTCGGCGTCGAGCTGACCGGTCGCCTGGCGCCGAACATCACCGCCACCGACCTGGTGCTGGCGCTCACCGAGTTCCTGCGCAAGCAGAAGGTGGTCGGCGCCTACCTGGAGTTCCACGGTGCCGGCGCCAGCGCGCTGACCCTGGGCGACCGTGCCACCATTTCCAACATGGCCCCGGAATACGGCGCCACCGCGGCGATGTTCGCCATCGACCCGCAGACCATCGACTACCTCAAGCTCACTGGCCGCGATGACCAGCAAGTGCAGCTGGTGGAGACCTACGCCAAGGCCGCCGGCCTGTGGGCCGACAGCCTGGCCAAGGCCGAGTACGAGCGCACCCTGAGCTTCGACCTGTCGAGCGTGGTGCGCAACATGGCCGGCCCGTCCAACCCGCACGCCCGGGTGGCCACCAGCGACCTGGCGGCCAAGGGCATTGCCGGCCAATGGCAAGAAGTGCCTGGGCAGATGCCGGATGGTGCGGTGATCATCGCCGCCATCACCAGCTGCACCAACACCAGCAACCCGCGCAACGTGATCGCCGCCGGCCTGCTGGCGCGCAACGCCAACAAGCTCGGCCTGGTCCGCAAGCCATGGGTCAAGTCGTCGCTGGCGCCGGGCTCCAAGGCCGTGCAGTTGTACCTCAAGGAAGCAGGCCTGGAGCAGGAGCTGGAGCAACTGGGCTTCGGCATCGTCGCCTTCGCCTGCACCACCTGCAACGGCATGTCCGGTGCGCTGGACCCGGTGATCCAGCAGGAAATCATCGACCGCGACCTGTACGCCACCGCCGTGCTGTCGGGCAACCGCAATTTCGACGGGCGCATCCACCCGTACGCCAAGCAGGCGTTCCTGGCTTCGCCGCCGCTGGTGGTGGCCTACGCCATCGCCGGCACCATCCGCTTCGATATCGAGAAGGATGTGCTGGGCGTGGTCGACGGTAAGGAGATCCGTCTCAAGGACATCTGGCCGAGCGATGAGGAGATCGACGCCGTGGTGCGTGCCTCGGTCAAGCCGGAGCAGTTCCGCCAGGTGTACATCCCGATGTTCACCATCGAGGAAGACAAGGGGCCGAAGGTCGCGCCGCTGTATGAGTGGCGCCCGATGAGCACCTACATCCGCCGTCCGCCGTACTGGGAAGGCGCCCTGGCCGGTGAGCGTACCCTGCGTGGCATGCGCCCGCTGGCGGTGCTGCCGGACAACATCACCACCGATCACCTGTCGCCGTCCAACGCCATCATGCTCGACAGCGCCGCCGGCGAGTACCTGGCGAAGATGGGCCTGCCGGAGGAGGACTTCAACTCCTACGCCACCCACCGCGGTGACCACCTGACCGCCCAGCGCGCCACCTTCGCCAACCCCAAGCTGTTCAACGAGATGGTGCGCAAGGACGACGGCAGCGTGAAGCAGGGTTCGCTGGCGCGCCTTGAGCCGGAAGGCAAGGTGACTCGCATGTGGGAGGCCATCGAGACCTACATGGAGCGCAAGCAGCCGCTGATCATCGTTGCCGGTGCCGACTACGGCCAGGGCTCGTCCCGTGACTGGGCGGCCAAGGGCGTGCGCCTGGCTGGTGTCGAGGCCATCGTCGCCGAAGGCTTCGAGCGTATCCACCGCACCAACCTGGTGGGCATGGGCGTGCTGCCGCTGGAGTTCAAGCCGGGCACCGACCGCAAGACCCTGGGCCTGGATGGCAGCGAGACCTACGATGTGCTCGGCGAGCGCACGCCACGGGCGACGCTGACCCTGGTGGTGACGCGGCGCAATGGCGAACGTGTCGAGGTGCCGGTGACCTGCCGCCTGGATACCGCCGAAGAGGTGTCGATCTACGAGGCGGGTGGCGTGCTGCAGCGCTTTGCCCAGGACTTCCTGGAAGGCGCGGCCTGAGCATGAAACGGGGGCCGCTTTGCGGCCCTTTCGCGACACAAGGCCGCTCCCACAAAGAGCGGCGCAGTACCTGTGGGAGCGGCCTTGTGTCGCGAAAGGGCTGCAGGGCAGCCCCAGGGTACTTCACCGGACTATCAGGATGCCCAAGACAATGGCTCATGTACCCCAGATCAAAATCCCCGCCACCTATATTCGTGGCGGCACCAGCAAAGGCGTGTTCTTCCGCCTCCAGGACCTGCCCGAGCGGGCCCAGATCCCGGGCCCGGCCCGTGACGCCCTGCTGCTGCGGGTGATCGGCAGCCCCGACCCGTACGGCAAGCAGATCGACGGCATGGGCGGCGCCACCTCCAGCACCAGCAAGACGGTGATCCTGTCGAAGAGCATCAAGGCCGACCACGACGTCGACTACCTGTTCGGCCAGGTCTCGATCGACAAGGCCTTCGTCGACTGGAGTGGCAACTGCGGCAACCTGTCCGCCGCGGTCGGCTCGTTCGCCATCAGCGGCGGGTTGGTCGATGCCAGCCGCATCCCGCGCAATGGCATCGCCACCGTGCGGATCTGGCAGGCCAACATCGGCAAGACCATCATCGCCCATGTGCCGATCACCGACGGCGAGGTGCAGGAAACCGGCGATTTCGAGCTTGACGGCGTGACCTTCCCGGCCGCCGAGGTGCAGCTGGAATTCCTCGACCCGGCCGCCGACGAGGATGGTGACGGCGGGGCGATGTTCCCCACCGGCAACCTGGTCGACGACCTCGAGGTGCCGGGTGTCGGCACCTTCAAGGCGACCCTGATCAACGCCGGCATCCCGACCATCTTCGTCAATGCCGCCGATATCGGCTATACCGGTACCGAGCTGCAGGACGCGATCAACGGCGATGCAGCGGCATTGCAGCGTTTCGAGACCATCCGTGCCCATGGCGCGGTGCGCATGGGGCTGATCGAGCACATCGACCAGGCCGCTGGGCGCCAGCACACGCCGAAGGTGGCGTTCGTCGCGGCACCGACCGGCTATACCTCCTCCAGTGGCAAGGTTGTCGCCGCCGAGGACGTTGACTTGCTGGTGCGTGCGCTGTCGATGGGCAAGCTGCACCACGCGATGATGGGTACCGCGGCGGTGGCCATCGGCACCGCTGCGGCGATCCCGGGGACGCTGGTCAACCTTGCCGCCGGTGGCGGCGAACGAAGTGCCGTGCGTTTCGGCCATCCGTCCGGAACGTTGCGGGTCGGGGCCGAGGCGCGTCGGGTGGACGGGCAATGGACCGTGACCAAGGCAATCATGAGCCGAAGCGCTCGGGTGCTGATGGAGGGCTGGGTGCGCGTGCCCGGTGATAGTTTCTAAGGCATCAGTAGTGCTCGGCATTCGTTGAGCGGGGCCGCTCTCGCGGCCCATCGCCGGCAAGCCGGCTCCCACAGGGATAGCGCTTGGCTTGAGGGCGGCGCGGTCGGGGTGGGAGCCGGCTTGCCGGCGATGGGCTGCGCCGCAGCCCCAGTTGCAAAGGAGCCGCCAATGAGCGCCAATACTGAATCCAACACCCGCCCCGACTACGACCAGGTCCTGCAGACCCTCGCCGACTACGTGCTCGGCTACCGCGTCGATTCCCCCGAAGCCCTGAACACCGCCCGCCATTGCCTGATGGACACCCTGGGCTGCGGCCTGCTGGCCCTGCGCTTCCCCGAATGCACCAAGCATCTTGGCCCGTTGGTCGAAGGCACAATCGTCCCCCATGGCGCTCGCGTGCCGGGCACCAGCTACCGCCTTGACCCGGTCAAGGCCGCCTGGGACATCGGCTGCATCGTCCGCTGGCTGGACTACAACGACACCTGGCTGGCGGCGGAGTGGGGCCATCCCTCGGACAACCTCGGCGGTATCCTGGCGGTTACCGACCACCTCTCGCAAACGCGTTTGGCCAATGGCGAGGCGCCCCTGGTCATGCGCGAGGTGCTCGATGCCATGGTCATGGCCCACGAGATCCAGGGCGTGCTGGCGCTGGAGAACTCGTTCAACCGGGTCGGCCTGGACCATGTGCTGCTGGTCAAGGTCGCCTCCACGGCGGTCTGCGCCAAGCTGATGGGCGCCAATCGCGAGCAACTGCTGTCGGCGCTGTCCCACGCCTTCGTCGATGGCCAGGCCCTGCGCACCTACCGCCACGCGCCCAATGCCGGGTCGCGCAAGTCATGGGCAGCGGGGGATGCCTCCAGCCGCGGCGTGCGCCTGGCCGATATCGCCCTGCGTGGCGAGATGGGCGTGCCCGGTGCGCTGACCGCCAGGCAGTGGGGCTTCTACGATGTGTCGTTCAGCCACACCAACAAGGACCTGGCGCTCAAGCCCGAGCCGCTGCGTGAACTGCGCCTGCCGCAGCCGTTGGGCAGCTACGTGATGGAAAACGTGCTGTTCAAGATCAGCTTCCCCGCCGAGTTCCACGCCCAGACCGCCTGCGAGGCCGCGGTGACCCTGCACCCGCAGGTGCGCAACCGCCTGCACGAGATCGACCGGATCGTCATCACCACCCATGAGTCGGCGATTCGCATCATTTCCAAGGAGGGCCCGCTGGCCAACGCCGCGGACCGCGACCACTGCCTGCAATACATGACGGCGGTGCCGTTGATATTCGGTGACCTGGTGGCCGAGCACTACGAGGATGCCTTCCATGCCGCGCACCCGAGCATCGACCGCCTGCGCGAGAAGATGGTGATCGTCGAGGAGCCGCGCTTCAGCCGCGAGTACCTGGAGGCCGACAAACGCTCCATCGCTAATGGCGTACAGGTGTTCTTCAAGGACGGCTCGCACACGCCGCAGGTAGTGGTGGAGTACCCGATCGGGCATCGGCGTCGGCGGGAGGAGGGGATGCCGTTGCTCGAGGCCAAGTTCCGCGAGAACCTGGCGACGCGGTTTGCGCGGCAGCGCTGTGAGGAGATCGTGGCGTTGTGCAAGGACCAGGCGAGGCTGGAGGGCATGCCGGTGCACAGGTTTGTCGATCTGTTCGTGATTTGATGTTGCCTGTTGCGGCCTCATCGCTGGCAAGCCAGCTCCCACAGGTTTGGCGCAGACCTTGAGCACTGCGCGATCCTGTGGGAGCTGGCTTGCCAGCGATGAGGCCGGCGGCGCTAACAAAAAAGCCCCGGTATCTCTACCGGGGCTTCTTCTTACCGCTTGTAACTTACCACTTGCAGCTGCTTACGCCTGAACCACCGGGATCTTGGCGTTGGCCGCGGCTTCGCGGAACTCGGCGATCTGGTCGAAGCTCAGGTAGCGGTAGACGTCGGCAGCCATGCTGTCGATGTCTTTCGCGTACTGCATGTACTCTTCGACGGTCGGCAGCTTGCCGATGATCGAAGCCACAGCAGCCAGCTCGGCCGAGGCCAGGTACACGTTGGTGGCGTCGCCCAGACGGTTCGGGAAGTTACGGGTCGAAGTGGAGACTACGGTGGAACCGGTCTGCACACGTGCCTGGTTACCCATGCACAGCGAGCAGCCTGGCATTTCCATGCGCGCGCCAGCCTTGCCGTAGATGCCGTAGTAGCCTTCCTCGGTCAGCTGGTGGGCGTCCATCTTGGTTGGCGGGGCCAGCCACAGGCGGGTCGGGATACCGCCCTTGACCTTGTCCAGCAGCTTGCCGGCGGCGCGGAAGTGACCGATGTTGGTCATGCACGAACCGATGAACACTTCGTCGATCTTCTGGCCCTGTACGGTCGACAGCAGGCGTGCGTCGTCCGGGTCGTTCGGCGCGCAGAGCACAGGCTCCTTGACGTCGGCCAGGTCGATTTCGATGATCTCGGCGTATTCGGCGTCCTTGTCGGCTTCCAGCAGCACCGGGTTGGCCAGCCAGGCTTCCATCGCCTGGGCACGACGCTCCAGGGTACGGGCATCGCCGTAGCCTTCGCTGATCATCCAGCGCAGCAGGGTGATGTTGGACTGCAGGTACTCGGCGATGGCCTTCTCTGGCAGCTTGATGGTGCAACCGGCGGCGGAACGTTCGGCCGAGGCGTCGGACAGCTCGAAGGCTTGCTCGACGGTCAGGTCGTTCAGGCCTTCGATCTCCAGGATGCGGCCGGAGAAGGCGTTCTTCTTGCCTTTCTTCTCGACGGTCAGCAGGCCTTTCTGGATGGCGTAGTAAGGGATGGCATGCACCAGGTCACGCAGGGTGATGCCAGGCTGCAGCTTGCCCTTGAAGCGGACCAGGATCGACTCCGGCATGTCCAGCGGCATGACGCCGGTGGCGGCGGCGAAGGCCACCAGGCCGGAACCGGCCGGGAACGAGATGCCGATCGGGAAGCGGGTGTGCGAGTCGCCACCGGTGCCGACGGTGTCAGGCATCAGCATGCGGTTCAGCCAGCTGTGGATGATGCCGTCGCCTGGGCGCAGCGACACGCCGCCACGGGTGCGGATGAAGTCTGGCAGGGTGTGGTGGGTGGTGACGTCGATCGGCTTCGGATAGGCCGCGGTGTGGCAGAACGACTGCATCACCAGGTCGGCGGAGAAGCCCAGGCACGCCAGGTCTTTCAGCTCGTCGCGGGTCATCGGGCCCGTGGTGTCCTGGGAACCGACGGTGGTCATCTTCGGCTCGCAGTAGGTGCCTGGACGCACGCCCTGGCCTTCCGGCAGGCCGCAGGCGCGACCGACCATCTTCTGCGCCAGGGTGAAGCCCTTGGTCGAAGCGGCTGGCTGCTCGGGTTTCTTGAACAGGTCCGATGGAGCCTGGCCCAGTTCGGCGCGGGCTTTCTCGGTCAGGCCACGGCCGACGATCAGCGGGATACGGCCACCGGCGCGGACTTCGTCGAGCAGTACTTCGGTCTTCAGTTCGAAGCTGGTGACCAGCTCGTCGCTGCCATGACGGCGCACTTCACCTTTGAACGGGTAGACGTCGATGACGTCGCCCATGGCCAGGTTGGTGCAGTCGAATTCGATCGGCAGGGCGCCGGCGTCTTCCATGGTGTTGTAGAAGATCGGGGCGATCTTGGTGCCGAAGCAGAAACCACCGGCGCGCTTGTTCGGCACGTACGGGATGTCGTCGCCGAAGAACCACAGCACCGAGTTGGTGGCGGATTTACGCGAGGAACCGGTACCGACCACGTCACCGACGTAGGCAACCGGGAAGCCTTTGGCTTTCACGGCTTCGATCTGGGCCAGCGGGCCGACCGAACCTGGCTGCGAAGGCTCGATGCCGTCGCGGGCCATCTTCAGCATGGCCAGGGCGTGCAGTGGGATGTCAGGGCGCGACCAGGCGTCCGGGGCAGGGGACAGGTCGTCGGTGTTGGTTTCGCCAGGCACCTTGAACACGGTCAGGGTGTACTTGTCGGCGATCGCCGGACGGCTGGTGAACCACTCGCCGGCAGCCCAGGATTCCAGCACGGCCTTGGCATGGGCGTTGCCAGCCTTGGCTTTTTCAGCCACATCGTGGAAGGCATCGAACATCAGCAGGGTGTGCTTGAGCTGTTCGGCCGCGACGGCGCCCAGTTCGGCGTCGTCCAGCAGCGCGACCAGCGTCTCGATGTTGTAGCCGCCCTGCATGGTGCCCAGCAGCTCGGTGGCGTGCTTGCGGTCGATCAGCGGGGACTTGGCTTCACCCTTGGCGACGGCGGAGAGGAACGCGGCCTTGACGTAGGCGGCTTCGTCGACCCCTGGCGGAACGCGGTTGGTGATCAGGTCTACGAGGAAGGCTTCTTCGCCGGCCGGCGGGTTTTTCAGCAGCTCGACCAGGCCTGCAGTTTGTTCGGCGTTCAGCGGCTGGGGCACGATACCCAGAGCGGCACGCTCTTCGATGTGTTTGCGGTAGGCTTCAAGCACAGTTATTACCCTCATCAGTGGTCCCTAAAGGGAGTCCGGGACGCTCATCCAGCATTCCCATGCACCCATGCGCTCAAGACGGCTTTTTGGGCCGGCAAGCCAGGGTCGCAGAGAATCCTTACAGAAGCTGCTTTCAAAGTTTTACGCCTGTAGAACGGAAGGCTGATGAGGGGTTGGCCATGGCCATGCGCGCTTGCATGGACAGGGCCAACGCCGTTCTACCGGATGAACTGTGCTCGTGACGCTTTGAAAACAGCTTCCAACGGACATTGTTGCCTTGAAAAGGCGGAGTGATTCTACGGCAAAAATAAGCCGAAAGTAAGGCGGCGTAGATGACTTTAACGGGTGACCCTGGTTAGACAAAGGGCTAACATGAACCGGTGTTCCACCGCCAAGCCGTTGTTTCTACATGTCCAACCAATCCATCAAGACCCCTTGCGTCGGCCTGTGCTCCACGGTCTACGGCGACCTGGTGTGCCGCGGCTGCAAGCGCTTTCACCACGAAGTGATCCACTGGAACGGCTACGACGACGAGCAGAAGCGCGCCGTGTGGCTGCGCCTGGAGCAACTGCTGGTGCAGGTGATGATGGCCAAGCTGGAAGTGTTCGACAAAGAGCTGCTGCGCCAGCAGCTGGAGCAGCGTTCGATCCGCTTCGTGGCGCACCAGTCCGAGTATTGCTGGGCGTATCAGCTGATCGCCCGCGGGGCGCGGATGATCCGTGACCTGGAGGCGTACGGGATGGCGCTGCTGCCGGAGTTCCGCGACTGGGAACTGCCGCAGTTGCGCGATGCCATCGACCGGGAATTCTTCCTGCTGTCGGAGGCGCATTACCAGCGCTATATCGCGCCGAGCTTTCTGCGTGATGCCCTGGATCGCGGGCAGGGCTGAGTTCTGGGGTGGTAGTGCTGGCCTCTTCGCGGGCAAGCCCGCGAAGAGGCCAGTGAAGATCCCTGATCAGTCGCCGGTGTACTCGCACCCGCTGGTGCAAGTCTCATGGATCCGCACCTTCGACAGCTCCGGCAGCAGCGGCTTGACCTGGTCCCAGATCCACTTGGCGATCACTTCGCTGGTGGGGTTTTCCAGGCCCGGAATGTCGTTCAGGTAGTTGTGGTCCAATTGCTCGTAGATCGGCTTGAAGATCGCCTTGATCTCGGAGAAGTCGCGGATCCAGCCGGTGTGCGGATCGAGCGGGCCGGTCAGGTGCAGGGCGACCTTGAACGAGTGGCCATGCAGGCGACCGCACTTGTGGCCGGCAGGGACGTTGGGCAGGCGGTGAGCCGATTCGAAGGTAAATTCCTTAAAGATTTCCACGCTGGCATAACTCTGTGTGAATCAACGATGCGCGCAGTCTACCAGCATGCCCGCTACAAGGCTTGCAACCGATCCTGCAACCGCCCGGTGGCGATCAGCTCCAGCAGTTCGTCGCCCAGGCGCCGGCTTTCGGCCATGGCCTGGTACCAGTAGTGCCTGCGGCCCGGCGCATCGCCCATGAAGCGCTTGAAGTCGTTGCGGTCCGGCAGCTTGCCGTAGGGCAGGGCGGCCAGGTATTGCGGCGACGGGGTCATCAGCAGCACGTTCTGCAGGCGCGTGGCGTCGCCCTTGCGCCAGGGCAGGGCCTTGTCGAACCAGCCGGGCACCACCTTGTCGGTGAAGTGCGGGTAGAGCACCAGGTCGTCGCCCTGGTAGGGCAGGTCCAGGTGATAGTCGAGCAGGCCGCCGTCGCGGTAGGTGCCGGCGCCGGCGCCGGGAATGTCGCGCACGCCTTCCATGACCATGGGGATCGAGCCCGAGGCGAGCAGGGCGTGGCGCAGGTTGGCCAGGTCCAGCGGCAGGCTGCGCGACGGGAAGTCGGTCAGTGGCTCCAGCGGCGGGGCGGCGCGTTGGTCGTGGAGGATGACCCGCTCGAAATGCCGGCCCAGGCGCGAGCGCCCCAGCAGGTTGCTGGCGATCACCGAGGACAGGCCCATGCCCAGGCGGCCGCGGTGGTCGTGGGCGAGCTGGCCATGGCTCTTCACCACCAGGATGTTCAGGCGATAGTGCGGGTTGGCCAGGACCTGCCCGTCGCGGCCTTGCAGCAGGTCGTCGAGCATGCGCTGGCAGCTCTGGCTGATCTCTTTCGGCGTCACGCCCTTGGCGAAGTCCTGCTCGGTGTACAGCTCGCCCAGGCGGCGGAGGCCGGCGACCGGATCGTCGAGGCAGGCGCTGGCGAAGCGCCAGGCACCGATCGAGGCGCCGATCAGCGCGCGCTGGCGCGGCGCGCTGGGCAGCCATTCACCGAACAACGCCAGGTCCAGGCCTTGGATCCCCAGCGGCTTGGGGCCACCGGCGGCACCCGGCAGCACACCGACATCGGCGGCCCGCAGGCCGCGCTCGCGGATCTGGCGCAGGGCACGCTGGCCGGCCTTGAAGGTCAGGGCGGGGTACTTGATGTGGATGGCGCTCATGGCGGGGTCTCGGGTGGGGCAGGCGGGCAGTATAGAGGTTTTGCCGGCTGTATCGCGGGGCTGGACGTACACATCCCCTGTAGGAGCGGCCTTGTGTCGCGAAAGGGCCGCAAAGCGGCCCCAGGATTTCAGCGTTGATGCAAAGATCGCCGGGGCTGCTTTGCAGCCCTTTCCGACCGGTCCGACGCCTCGGCAAGGCCGCTCCTACAGGGGACTGCGCATGGGCACCAAGAGCTGCGCTATCATGCGGCCAGCTGTTTTCAGGTTGAGTTAAGGACCGGTGGTTAATCTTAACCCCGTAGACAAATTACATATCTCGCTGGAGAGAACCTCATGAAAACTTTGACTGCCCTTGTTACTGCCGCCGCCCTGACGCTTGGCGCCAGCGTTGCCCTGGCCGATGTACCGGCTCACGAGATCAGTGGCCTGGAAAAGGCAGGTACCGTTCAGTCGCTGCAGAAAATCGCAGACATCGCCAAGGCCAAGCACCCAGGCGCCACCATCACCGATTCCGAACTGGAAAACACCTATGGCCGCTACGTGCTGAAGGTCGAGCTGCGTGATGCGCAGAACGCCGAGTGGGACGTGGACGTCGATGCCAAGACCGGTGAAGTGCTGCGGGACGCCCGGGACAACTGATGAGCGATCTACCGCGAACAACGCGCTATCTTGCCTTCGCACTGATGACCGTCTGCTCGCTGGCCGCCGCGCGCGACCTGGATCAGGATGAAGCCCTGGCCCTTCGGCAAAAGGGCATCATCCTGCCGCTGGAGCAACTGCTCGAGTCCGCCCTGGGGCGTTACCCCGGGGCGCGGCTGTTGGAAGCGGAGCTGGAAGAGAAGCACGAGCGCTACGAGTACGAGGTCGAACTGCTGACCCCGGCCGGCGTGGTGCGCGAGATCAAGCTCGATGCCCGCACCGGCGAGTTGCTCAAAGACGAGGAAGACGACTGAATGCGCCTGCTGCTTGTCGAGGACAATGTCCCCCTGGCCGACGAACTGACCGCCGCCCTACAACGCCAGGGCTACGCCGTGGACTGGCTGGCCGATGGCCGCGACGCGGTGTACCAGGGCCAGAGCGAACCCTACGACCTGATCATCCTCGACCTCGGCCTGCCCGGCTTGCCGGGGCTCGAGGTACTGGCGCAGTGGCGCGCGGCCGGCCTGGCCACCCCGGTGCTGATCCTCACCGCCCGCGGCTCCTGGGCCGAGCGGATCGAGGGGCTCAAGGCCGGCGCCGACGATTACCTGAGCAAGCCGTTCCACCCCGAGGAGCTGCAACTGCGCATCCAGGCCCTGCTGCGCCGGGCCAAGGGACTGGCCAACCAGCCGAAGCTGGAAGCGGCCGGCCTGCACCTGGACGAATCGCGCCAGTGCGTGAGCCGCGAGGGTGTCGATGTCCAGCTCACCGCCGCCGAGTTCCGCCTGCTGCGCTACTTCATGCTGCATCCGGGGCAGGTGCTGTCCAAGAGCCACCTGGCCGAGCACCTGTATGACGGCGAAACCGAGCGCGACTCCAATGTGCTGGAGGTTCACGTCAACCATCTGCGGCGCAAGCTCGGCCGCAGCGTGATCGAGACCCGCCGCGGCCAGGGTTACGTGTACGCCGGGAGCGCCGCGTGAAGTCGATCCAGGCGCGCCTGAGCCTGGGCCTGGTGGCGGTGCTGGTGGTGGTGGGGCTGGCCCTGGCGCAGTTGACCCTGTGGCTGTTCGAGGCCGGCCTGCAACGCTACCTGGAAGCCGGCCTGCGCAAGGAAAGCGAGAACCTGCTGGTGGCGCTGGTGCGTGGCCCGTCCGGCCTGCAACTGGACGAGCGACGACTGTCGGCGGCGTATCAGCAGCCGTTCTCGGGCTATTACTTCCGTATCGATTTCGACCAGGGCACCTGGCGCTCGCGTTCGTTGTGGGACATGGACATGCCCAAGCCCGGCAAGCCGGGGCTGGACGATGGCCACGAGCTGGGCCCCGAGGGTCAGCAACTGCTGGCCTATCGTGGTGATTACCGGCGCCTGGGGCAGGACATCTCGATCAGCGTGGCCCAGGATTATTCGCCGGTGCGCGACGGCTTCCGGCACATGCAGCAGATCGGCCTGGGCCTGGGCCTGGTGGCCTTGCTGCTGGTGCTGGTGCTGCAGCGCATCACCGTGACCCGCTCGCTGCGCCCGCTGGAACGGGCGCGCCAGCAGATCGCCCAGTTGCAGCAGGGCCAGCGTTCGCAACTGGACGCCGAGGTGCCCAGCGAGCTGCAACCGCTGGTGGACCAGATCAACCACCTGCTGGCCCACACCGAGGACAGCCTGCGCCGCTCGCGCAATGCCCTGGGCAACCTCGGCCATGCCTTGAAGACGCCACTGGCGGTACTGCTCAGCCTGGCCGCCAGCGAGCGCCTGCAGGCATTGCCCGAGGTGCGTGCGCAGATGCGCGAGCAGCTGGAGCAGATCCAGCAGCGCCTGGCCCGCGAGCTCAACCGCGCGCGCCTGGCCGGCGACGCGCTGCCGGGCGCGCAGTTCGACTGCGACGCCGAGTTGCCGGGGCTGCTGGCGACCCTGGGCATGATCCATGGCGAAGGCCTGCTGCTGGAGCGGGATGTACCGCCCGGGCTGTTGTTGCCCTGGGACCGCGAGGACCTGCTGGAGTTGCTCGGCAACCTGCTGGACAACGCCTGCAAATGGGCCGACAGCGAGGTGCGCCTGGGTATCGCGCCGACCGCCGAGGGTTACCGGCTGTGGGTGGACGACGATGGTCCGGGCATCCCCGAGACGCAGCGCCTGCAGGTGCTCGAGCGCGGCTCGCGGCTGGACGAGCAGGTCGACGGCCATGGCCTGGGGCTGGGCATCGTGCGCGATATCGTCGAGGCCTGGGGCGGGCGGATTGCGCTGCTGGAAAGCCCACAGGGCGGGCTGCGGGTCAGCATTGACCTGCCGCGCAAAGGACGTTGATCCGGGCTACGCAATCCCCTGTAGGAGCGGCCTTGTGCCGCGAAAGGGCTGCGTAGCAGCCCCAGGGTTTCAGCGTTGACGCAAAGATCGCTGGGGCCGCTTTGCGGCCCTTTCCGACCGGTCCGACGCCTCGGCAAGGCCGCTCCTACAGGATTGCGCATGGCCTCAAGAGGAACGGATCAACCCTGCAAAAAAATTGCAGTACAGCCGCAGTTTTTTGAATTGGCCCGTCACTGCCCACACCCGGCACAATCCCTCCCCACGAAACCCTGCAGTTTCCATCTCTCCATGGACGGAGCCCCTTGCGCCATTGCATTGCGCAACACAGGGCCCAGGCCGGTCGCGCTGGGCTTTCTTTTTCCGCACAAGAACACGATCCGAATACCCCGATGCCTGCCTCGCGTCCCCCATCCCGCTTGCAGCGCCTGCTTCCGGCGCCCCTGAACATTCCCCCAAAAGAGTGGCTGCGCGCTGGCCTCGGCGCGCTGCTGGGCCTGTTTCTCGCCGGCTACTTGTGCAGCCTGGCCTACGGCCCATCCATCGCCCTGCACCTGCTCGGTCCGCTGGCGGCCTCGGCGGTGCTGGTATTCGCCGTGCACTCCGGGCCCCTGGCCCAGCCCTGGCCGGTGCTGGGCAGCTATGCCCTGGCTGGCGTGGTGGGCCTGGCCATGCGCCACGGTTTCGGTGATGGCCTGTGGGTCGCGGCGGCGGCGCTGGGTATCGCGATCCTGGCGATGTGCCTGCTGCGCTGCCTGCACCCGCCCGGTGGCGGCGTGGCGGTGAGCGCGGTACTGGCCGATCCGGGCCTGGTGGCCATGGGTGATCACCTGCTCGAACCGGTGCTGCTCAATGCGCTGGTGCTGGTGGGCGTGGCGGTGCTGTACAACCGCCTGACCGGCGTGCGCTACCCCAAGGGTGCGGCGCCGCGCAAGGATCCGCACCATACTCACGATCCCCTTGCGGGCGAGCGGGTCGGTATCCGGGGCGAAGACCTGGACCAGGCCCTGGCAGAGATCGGCGAATTCGTCGACGTCACTCGCGACGAACTGGAACGCATCATCCTGGCCACCGAGCAGCATGCCCTGCAGCGCAGCCTGGGCGGCATCACCGCGCGCTTGGTGATGTCCCGTGACGTACAGTTCGCCACCCCGGCCACCACCCTGGAGCGGGCCTGGCGAATGCTCGCCGACCACCACCTGAAGACCCTGCCGGTGCTGGAAGATGGCCGCCTGGTCGGCATCGTCAGCCTCAGCGACCTGGTCGGCGCGGCCATGGCCCGTGGGCGGTTCAGCTGGCGTGGTCTGTTCCGGCGCCAGCCCGTGCGCCTGGAACAGGTGATGAGCCGCCGGGTGGTCAGTGTCGACGGCGAGCAACCCCTGGAACGCTTGCTGCCGTTGCTCAGTGAACAAGGCTTGCACTGCCTGCCGGTACTCGACGGCGAGCGTCTGGTGGGGGTGATCACCCAGACCGACCTGATCGCCGGCCTCAAGCGACACCTGCTCAGCGCCGCCGCGTCGGGCTCAGATCAGCGGGTCCCAGCGTTGTGACCAGTCGCTTTCACCGGCCGCCACCAGTCGGCGCAGCACCGCGAAAGCCTGTTGCAGGGCCTCGCTGTCGCGTTCGCGGGCATGCACCAGGAAGGTCGGGTAGGTGAACTCCGGCGCCTGGGGCACGCGCTCGAACACGCCGCTTTGCAGGTAGGCCTGCACCACCCGCGTGCGGAAATAGCCGCTGCCGCCGCGGTCGAGGATGAACTGTAGCGCCAGTGGCCCAAGGTTGAAGCTCAGGGCCGGGCGTGACAGGTCGGGCAGGGCGGCATCGTGCTGGCGGCGGAATGCCTCGCCCCAGTCGATATAGACATACGGATCGGGCGCATTGACCCGGCGCACGCGGATCAGCTTCTCTTCCATCAACTGCTCGACCTGCAGGCCCGGGCCATAGGTCGGCTGGTAGACCAGCGCAGCGTCGAGCAGACCCATCTGCACCTTGCGCAGCAGCGATTCGCCGTCGCTGACCTCGCTGCGGATGGCGTGGCTGGGTAGCTCGCAATGCAGGGCGCTGACCCAGTCGAGCAGCATCGGATTGCCCAGGCTCACCTCGGCGCCCACGTGCAGCACCTGCTGGCAGCCCTGGGGCAGCGGCAGGTCGCGGCGCGCCGCTTCCCAGGTCTGCACCAGCTGGTTGGCATAGCTGACGAACGCCTCGCCGTCGCTGGTGAGGCTGGCGCCATTGCGGCTGCGCACGAACAGCTGGCAGCCCAGTTGCTGCTCCAGGCGCTGGACCCGGGCGCTGATCGCGGTCTGCGACACGAACAGGCGCTCGGCGGCGGCGACCAGGCTGCCGCAGCGGACGATTTCCAGGAAGGTGCGGGCCTGCTCGATATCCATGGCGCGGTTCTGTGGCGGGAGGGGTGGCCTATTCTAGAGGCTTTGCACCGTTGTGGGGCGCTTAACCGCGTAATTGCGCCGCCAGGCTGGCGAAGGACGGGCGAGCCATCACATCGGCCTGTTGGCAGCTTAGCGCCAATGCCTGCAACGCGTGCTCCTGCTCGGCGCACTGCTGCAGCAGTTCTTCCAGGAGGATGCCGAAGGCGCGCACCTCCAGGCGTTCGAGCGCCTGGGCCTGGACGCCGCCGTCCTGCGGATGGAACGAGGCGGCGCCGAAGTCCCCCAGCAGGCACTGGCCATCGTCGTCGAACAGGATGTTGTGGGCATAGAGGTCGCCATGGCTCAAGCCACGCTCATGCAGGTGGGCGCAGACCGAGGCGATACCGCCGACCAGGCGACGCAGGGCGGGCAAGCTCAGGGGGCGGTTGTCCGGGTAGCGGTCGCGGGTGCAGCTGTCGAGGCTGGGAGGACCGGCCAGGTTCGACCAGTGCGCGTCGATCAGTTGCATCACCAGGGCCGGCAGCTGTTGCGGGTGGTCGTCGATGCGTCCGGCCAGGCGCACCAGTTGCGGGTGGTCACCGGCGGCGATGCAAGCGCTCATTTCCGCCA
The DNA here is from genome assembly GCF_014268935.2 of Pseudomonas peradeniyensis. GTDB lineage: Bacteria > Pseudomonadota > Gammaproteobacteria > Pseudomonadales > Pseudomonadaceae > Aquipseudomonas > Aquipseudomonas peradeniyensis. The sequence continues at coordinate 733,814 of NZ_JABWRJ020000001.1, forward strand.
GCGGCGAGCCATCGCTGGTGATCGCGCCCTTGTACAGCTTGACCGCCACCGGGGCATCCTGGTCGCGCAGGTGGGCACGGTGAATTACCCCGGAGGCGCCGCGGCCGAGTTCCTGCCCAAGGTCGATGTCCTGCCAGTGCAGCACAGGGCAGTGCCCGTCCGCGGCGGGCGCCACCAGGCCCGGCGGCAGTGGGTTGTCGGCATACGCCAGCCAGGCCAGGCGTGGCATGCGCAGCAGCCAGTCGGGCAGGGCCTGCAGGCGGTTGCTGGCGATGCGCAGCAGCTCCAGCCGTTCGCAGCGCGCCAGGCTTTGCGGCAGGCCGCACAGGCGATTGCCGGCGAGCATCAGTTTCTGCAACTGAGCACAGTCGCCCAAGGCTTCGGGCAGTTGCTCCAGCGCGTTGTCGGTGAGCACCAGCGAACGCAGCGAGGGCGGCAGCGCCTGGGCGTCGACACGGGTGATGCGGTTGCCCCTGAAACCTGCGGTCTCGAGCGCCTGGCAACGGCCGATGGCGTGGGGCAGGTGGGTAAACCGGTTATTGGAGCAGAACAGCACCTTGAGCCGGGTCAGGCGGTGCAGGTCTGCGGGCAGGTCGCTCAGCCTGTTGCCGGTGAGGTCGAGCACCTCGAGGCTGTCGGCCAGGTCGAAGATCTCCCGGGGGAAATCAGTCAGCTCCTGGCAGAGGTTCAGGCGGGTGATGCCGCGCAGGCGGCCGGCGCGCAGGTCGTCGAGGGTATGCATGGGACTGTTCTGTGTTCGGGGCCGAGCATTGTAAGCGCTGGGGTGCGGCAAATCTGCATATGGGTTGCGACTTAAGTCCGATGGCGGCGCCGTCACCCCGGTCCATACTCAAGGTTCGCCCTTCAATAACAACAAGTACCGGGTTGCGAACCAATGACCTATCAGCACAGCTACGCCCATTCCATTTCCGATCCCGCCGCCTTCTGGCAGGCCCAGGCCGAGCAACTGGCCTGGCAGCGCAAGCCGACCCAGGCCCTGCAACAGAACGCCGACGGCACCCACCGTTGGTTCGCCGACGGCCGCCTCAACAGCTGCCACCTGGCCCTCGACCACCAGATCGAGCTGGGCCGTGGCGAACAGCTGGCGCTGGTCTACGATTCGCCCGTGACCGGCGTGCAGCAGACCTTCACCTACCACCAACTGCGTGATGAGGTGGCGCGCCTGGCCGGGCTGCTGCGTTCGCTGGGCGTGGGCAAGGGCGACGGGGTGATCATCTATATGCCGATGGTGCCCCAGGCGGCCATGGCCATGCTCGCCTGCGCCCGCATCGGCGCGGTGCATTCGGTGGTGTTCGGCGGCTTTGCCGCCAACGAGCTGGCCCTGCGCATCGATGATGCCCGGCCGGCACTGCTGCTCACGGCCTCGTGCGGGCTGGAGTTCGACCGTGTGATTGAATACAAGCCCCTGGTCGATCGCGCCCTGCAGCTGGCCCGCCATCAGCCGCGGCATGTGCTGGTGCTGCAACGCCCGCAAGCGCGTGCTGAACTGCAGGCCGGGCGCGACCTGGACTGGCAGCAGGCGCTGGTCGGCGCCGAGCCGGTGGCACCGGTGGAGCTGGACGCGGGTGACCCGCTGTACATCATGTACACATCCGGCACCACCGGCAAACCCAAGGGCATCGTGCGCGAGAATGGCGGCAACGCGGTCGCCCTGTGCTATGCCATGCGCCATGTCTACGGCATGCAGGCGGGTGATGTGTGGTGGGGGATTTCCGATGTGGGCTGGGTGGTCGGCCATTCGCTGATCGTCTATGGGCCGCTGATGAGTGGCTGTACCACGGTGTTCTACGAGGGCAAGCCGATCCGCACCCCGGATGCCTCGGCGTATTGGCGGGTGGTGGAGCAGTACAAGGTCAACGGCTTGTTCTGCGCGCCCACCGCCATGCGCGCGATCCGCAAGGAAGACCCGGAAGGCGAGCTGATCCGCCGCCATGACCTCGGCTCGCTGCGCCAGCTGTTCCTGGCTGGGGAGAAGCTCGATTCGAGCACCCATGAATGGCTCGAACGGGTCAGTGGCAAACCGGTGCACGATCACTGGTGGCAGACCGAGACCGGCTGGCCGGTGACCGCGCCCTGCGTCGGCCTTGAAGGCAGCGCGGCGCGGCCGGGGTCGAGCAACCGTGCGGTGCCGGGCTATCACGTGCAGGTACTGGACGACGACGGCAAGCCGCTGGGGCCCAACCAGCAGGGCGCGATCGTCATCGCCCTGCCGTTGCCGCCGGGGTGCAGCCAGACGCTGTGGGGCGACCACGAGCGCTACTTGCAGGCGTACCTGCACAGCTACCCGGGCTATTACCACACCGGTGACGGTGGCTACCTGGACGAGGACGGCTTCGTCTACATCATGGGGCGCACCGATGATGTGATCAACGTCTCCGGGCATCGGTTGTCCACCGGTGAAATGGAGGACCTGGTGGCGCGTCATCCGGCAGTGGCCGAGTGCGCGGTGATCGGCGTGCACGACGAGATCAAAGGCCAGGTGCCGTTGGCGCTGGTGGTGCTCAAGGACGGCCAGGGCATTGGCGAGGCGCAGTTGCAGGGCGAACTGGTGGCCAGCGTGCGCGAACAGATCGGCGCGCTGGCCTGCTTCAACCGCGTGCGCCTGGTCAAGCGCCTGCCCAAGACCCGCTCGGGCAAGATCCTGCGGGCGGTGCTGCGCAAGATCGCCGATGGGCAGGACTACGTGCCGCCCTCGACATTGGATGATCCGGCGGTGCTGGCTGAAATTGAAGGCGTGCTGGCGGACCTGCCCAGGGCGAGTTGAAGCCATCGCGGGGCAAGCCCGCTCCTACAGGGGGAGTGCAATCCTCTGTAGGAGCGGCCTTGTGCCGCGAAAGGGCTGCAAAGCAGCCCCGGCAACTCCAAGCCGGGCACCCTTGAAAAGGCTGGTGCTTAGACCCCCACTTGATGCAACTGCCCCAACCGGCTGCGCGTACGCATGAGGTCGGCCAGCGCCCCACCCAGGCTCTGCTCCAGTGGCCGCTTTGCGATCACCGTCACCTGGCGATCCTGGTCATACAGCACGTCCACCAGGTTGACGAAGCGCTGCTGCGCCGCCAGCGAGCATTCGGCCAGGTCGTCCAGGCCCTCGATGATCCAGTGGTCATAGCGTTCGGCCAGGGCCAGGTAGTCGATCACCGCGGTGGGTTGCTCGCAGAGGTCGTCGAAGGCAAACATTACCAGCCGTTCCTCGCAGGCCAGGGCGCGCAGCGGCCGCTTGTTGATCTCCAGCACGCATGGCGAAGTTGTCGGCAGCGCCATCGCCTGACGCTGCTCCGGGGTGCCCGGCCAGACATAATGCCCCTGGGTAAACCGCTGATGCGCGCGGTTGGCCGGCAGGCTGCGAAAATCCGTGTCCCCGTTCACTTCCAGCACCTGCATGCGGCTGTGGATCAGGCGGATCACCGGCAGGAAGCGCTGGTGGTACAGCGGATTGGGCAGCAGCCCCTCGGGGGCGTAGTTGGAGGTGACCAGCAGGAACACGCCACGGGCGAACAGGGCATCGAACAGCCGGGTGAGCAGCATGGCGTCGCCGATGTCGTGGACGTGGAACTCGTCGAAACACAATACCCGGCAATCCCCCAGCAGCTCGTCGAGGGTCGCCTCCAGGGCATCGTCCAGCGCCCGATGGCGATGCATCCCCTGGTGCAGGCGGGCGAAGAACTCATGGAAGTGCAGGCGACGCTTGGCCACGGTCGGCACGGCCTGGAAGAAGCCATCGAGCAGCCAGCTCTTGCCACGTCCGACCGCGCCGTGCAGGTACAGGCTGCGTGCCTGGCCTGTCGCGAGCGTGGTCAGTTGCGCGGCCATCGCCGCGATCACCCGGCGTTGCCCGTCACTCAGGGTGTAGCCGCGTTCGGCCGCGCGGTCCTGGAAGTAGCCCGCAAGGGCGCTGTCCGCAGGTGGTTCGTGGCGCAGGCGCTGGCCGAGCAGGCGCAAGGGTGCGGGAATCCAGGTGGACAAGTGGCGGGCTCCTCGGGGCGGATCTGGGGCAGGGCGCAGCTTGCGCGACGGCGGGCATTTTGACCAATCGAGAATGTGCCGGGCAATGATCGTGAAATGCGATAGGTCAGGCCTTGTGCTCCAGCTGTCGCTCGATCATGTACTTGATCGCCAGGCGGCGTTCCTTGAGGTGGCGCAGGTCGTCGTCCTGGAAATTGCCCGCCGAGATCGACTCGGCGGCCAGCACCTGGTTGTCGATGTCCATGTACTCGTCGAGCAGGCGGTCGAGCTGCGGGTCGTGTTGGCGTCGCTGCTGGACGATCTCGCGGGGGTAGTGCAGGTCCTGATAGAGGTCGTGGGAAACAGGCATGGCGTCCTCCTTGTGATGCGCCGGCGGGGTCTATCTGATTGGAAGGGAGGAATGCGATTGTGTTGAGGCGAGGCGGGGGAATTGCGACGAATGGTTGTCGAGGGGACTATCGCGGGGCAAGCCCGCTCCCACGCCAGAACACTTTGGCTGTGGGAAATCATTGCGCGAGCATCGTCTGCGTGGGAGCGGGCTTGCCCCGCGATAGGGCCGGCAGAAACCCCACAAAATCGGGCGGGCATAACTAACTTGCTGTTTTTCTGTAATTTTTTTTAAAAAAAGCTTCCCACCTCGAAAAAAGGTTGTTAAAGTGCCGGCCATTCCCGAGCAACAACACACGGAGCTGCAAGGGGGTTGTCAGTGAGGCGGTGAATCAGTCACTCGCCAGATCCGATACAGGGGCGTCGCCAAGCGGTAAGGCAGCAGGTTTTGATCCTGCCATGCGTTGGTTCGAATCCAGCCGCCCCTGCCATTTTCAAGCTATACCATCTCCCTAAATCGCCTTTCGGCGATTTTTTCGTTTCTGCCTACCGGTTTTCCAGTAACTCGGCCAGCGTCTGGGCGAGGGCGTGTTCGTGCACCGGTTTCTGCAGCACCTGGCACCCCGGCAACTCCAGCCCTTGCAACTGTGCGTAGCCGGTGAGGAACACCACGGGCAGCCGTGGGTAGCGCTCGCGAGCCGCCAGGGCCAACTGCGCACCGTTGAACTCGGGCATGGCGAAGTCGGTAAGCAGCAGGTCGATGCGCTCGTCGAGCAGCGCCATGGCCTGCTTGCCGTCGTGTGCCTGTTGCACCTCGTAGCCTTGGCGTTGCAGCAGGTCGCAGATCATTTCGCGCACCAAGTGGTCGTCATCCACCAGCAGAATGCGCCGTTCGCTGCCTTGCCTGGACAGCGGACGCAGTTCGTCCTGTCCCGCCGTCAAGGTGTCGGCGCGGGCCTTGACCGCCGGCAGGTAGACACTGACCAGGGTACCGCGGCCCGGTGTCGTGTCGATGCGTACGCCGCCGCCGGACTGCTTGGCGAAGCCGAACACCTGCGCCAGCCCCAGCCCCGAGCCCTTGCCGATGTCCTTGGTGGTGAAGAATGGCTCGAACGCCTTGGCCAGCACGTCCTCGCTCATGCCGCAACCATTGTCGCGGATGTTCAGCACCACGTAGTCGCCGGGCTCCGGTTCTTCCGGACGTTGCGCACGGGTACTGACCCGGGTGTTGCGTGTGGCCAGGGTCAGTTGGCCACCTTCGGGCATGGCGTCGCGGGCGTTGATCGCCAGGTTGAGGATGATCATCTCGGTCTGGGTCGGGTCGGTCAGGGCCTGCCACAGGCCGGCGTCCAGCTCCAGGCGCACGGTGATGCTGCCGCCCAGGGTGCGGCGCAGCAGCTCCTCCAATCCTGCGAGGGTCTGATTGAGGTTCAGCGGCACCGGTTCCAGGCGCTGCTTGCGGGAGAACGCCAGTAGCTGGGCGGTCAGCTTGGCTCCGCGCTCGCCGGCCTCGCGGATGTGCTGCAGACGCTTGCTGGCCTTGTCCAGCTGGCCCTTGTCCAGGTCGCTCTGCAGGAAACTGGCGCCGGTGAGGATCACCGTCAGCAGGTTGTTGAAGTCGTGCGCCACCCCGGCGGTGAGCTGGCCGACTGCTTCCAGGCGCTGCATCTGCTGCAGCGCGGCCTCGATGCGTTCACGCTCGCTGATCTGCTCGCGCAGGCGCTCGTTGGCCTCGGCCAGGTCCAGCACCGCCTCGCGTTCGCTGGAGATGTCGCGGGCGACCACGTGCAGCAGGTTATCGTCCGCCACCACCACCCACGACAGCCAGCGCTGTTGGCCTTCGGCATGCAGGATGCGGCCGACGAAGCGAGCGCTGGTGCGTCCCTGGGACAGCGTGGCCAGCTCGGTGAGGAAGCTTTCCTGGTCGTTCTCTGGCAGCAGCTGCAGCAGCGAGATCTGCGCCAGGCGTTCGCGAGGGAAGCCCAGCGCCGTCTCCCAGGCCGGATTCAGCGCCACGGGGGTCAGGTCCTTGTTGAGTACTGCCAGCAGGTCCTGGGACAGTTCCCAGGCACGGTCGCGTTCGCGGGTGCGGCGCTCGACCCGTTCGCCGAGCATCTCGTTGAGCTGCTCCAGCGCCTGGGTGGCCTGGCGTTGCGGGTGGATGTCCTGCAGCACGCCGGAAAAACGCACGCACAGGCCGTCGACGAATTGGGTCTGGCCGGTGGACAGCAGCCAGCGCGGCTCCAGCGCGCCGGCCGGGGCGATGCGGAACTCGGCGCGGTAATGGCCGTCGCTGTCCGGGCGCATGGCCTGCTCCACGTTGTCGCGCACGCGCGGCAGGTCTTCGGGATGGATGCCGGCGTAAAACACCTCGAGGCTCATCCGCGTGTCGCTGGGCAGCCCGAACAGCATCTTGCAGCGATCATCCCAGACCATCTGCCCATCCTGCGGACGGTAATCCCAGGTGCCCATGCCGGCGGCGTCGATGGCGATGCGCGCACGCGCCTCGGCCTCGGCCAGGGCCTCCTCGGCGCGGCGCCGGCGCTGGCGCTCCTGCACCTCGGTCAGTGCCCGGCGCACCGCCTTGGGCAGCAGCGGCAGGTTCTTCTTCAGCACGTAGTCGGTGGCGCCGAGACGGATCATCTCCACCGCGTGCTCTTCACCGTAGATGCCCGAGAGGAAGATGAACGGAACGTGCGGGGCCAGGCGCTGCGCGGTGGCCAGCACGTCGGCGCCGGAGGAGCCCGGCAGCACACAGTCGCACAGGATCAGGTCGTAGGAGGCTTCGCGCAGGGCATGCTCGGCGCCGACATGGTCGAACACCAGCCGCGACTGCACCTGCAGCCCGCTGCGCTCCAGGCGCACCAGGATCAGCTCGGCATCCATGGCGCTGTCTTCGACCATCAACAGCTTCAAGGGGGTGTGCTGCATCGTGCTCGCCTCAATTGCTGCCGCGTCGGTTCAGGCGCAACGAACCGGGTGGCGGTTCGTTGAGCACCGCCCAGAACATGCCGAGGTCGGAGATGGCGGTGACGAACTCCTTGAACTCCACCGGCTTGACCACGTAGGCGTTGACCCCCAGCTCATAGGCCCGGCGCAGGTCGGGGCCTTCCCGCGAGGAGGTCAGCATGACGATGGGGATGCTGCGCAGCTCGGCGGTGTCGCGCACCACCTTGAGCACTTCCAGGCCATCGACCTTGGGCAGCTTGAGGTCCAGCAGCATCACCGCCGGGTTGCCGTCATCGCGTCCGGCATAGGCGTTGCGTCGCAGCAGGTAGTCCAGCGCGTCGGCGCCGTCGCGCACGACGATGACCTCGTTGGCCAGCTGGCTGCGCTCCAGGGCGAGCAGCGTCAGTTCGAGGTCCCTTGGATTGTCTTCGACCAGCAGGATGGGCTTGAGCATGGTGTCCGGCCTCAGGCAGACGTGGGGTGGAGGGGAAGGGTGAAGTGGAAGCTGGCGCCCTGGTCGATGCGGCCCTCGGCCCAGACCCGGCCATCGTGGCGCTCGATGATCCGCCGCACGCTGGCCAGGCCGATGCCGGTGCCCTCGAACTCGTCCATGCGGTGCAGGCGCTGGAACACGCCGAACAGCTTGTCGACGTAGGCCATGTCGAAACCCACGCCGTTGTCGCGCACCAGGAACTCGATCTCGTGCCGGTGACGCACGGCGGCGATTTCGATGCGCGCCGGGTCGCGGCCACGGGTGTACTTGATGGCGTTGGCGATCAGGTTGTGCAGGACCATGTTGATGAAGGCCGGGTCGGCGATGACCTTGGGCAGCTCGGCGACTTCCCAGGTGACGGCGCGGCCTGCGTAGTCCGGGGCCAACTCCGTGCGGATGGCATCGATCAGGGTGTTGAGGTCGACGTCGGTCAGGCGTAGCGCCGAGCGGCCCATCTGCGAGAAGTTCAGCAGGTTGTCCACCAGGGTGCCGGCAAACTGCGCGGCGTCCTCGATATGACCGAGGAAGCGCTTGCCGCGTTCGGACAGCTGCGCGCCCTCGATCTCGCCGAGCAGTTCGCTGTAACCGGCGATGTGCCGCAACGGCGCGCGCAGGTCGTGGGACACGCTGTAGGAGAACGCTTCGAGTTCCTTGTTCGAGCGCCTCAGCTCGCCGGCCAGCTGCGCCATTTCCTCGGCCTTGCGCAGGACGATGCCGAGCACCGCGCCGCGCAGCTCCTGCACGCCTTCGATGATCAGCGGGTCCCAGGGCGCGCTGAAGCCGCGCACTTCCTCCTGCCAGCGCTCGAAGCTGTGCCGTGGGTTGAGGTTGCCCTGGGGTGCCACGGTCTTTTCCGGGCGGCCGGCCCAATTCACCATGTGGGCCTGCTCGGGGCGGAACCACAGCAGGTAATGCGAATGGATCTGCGAGATCGCCACCGCCAGCACGCCGGCGGCATGCCGGGCCAGCTCCGGTAGCTCGTCGACGTCGCGCCGCACGTTGTCGGTATGGAACACCGCGTCGCCGCCACGCTGCGCCAGCCAGTGCGCCAGGGCGTTGACCTGCGCCGCCGGCGGCGTGGCGCCGATCAGGTCGCAGCGCTCGGCGCTGATGATCGCCGCGCCCGTGGCCCCGGCGAACTGCAGCATCACCTCGGGCAGGGCCAGCAGGCCGTCGCTGACGCTGTCGTGGTCGGCCATCGCGGCGAGCATGCGCACGATGCGCTGGCGCAGGTCGAGCAGCTGGCGGGTGCTGTCGTGCGACTCGATGGCCTCGATCTGCAGCGACAGCACGTTGGCCAGCAGCTCGCAGGCGGTGCGGGTCTTGAAGTCCACCGGGCGCGGCTGCTCGTGGTGGCAGGAGACCAGCCCCCAGAGCCGGTCGTTGACCACGATGGACAGCGACATCGAGGCCAGGGTGCCCATGTTGCGCATGTACTGCAGGTGCACCGGCGAGACGCTGCGCAGCGCGGCGAAGCTCATGTCCAGGGCCTTGCCGGTGCGCGGGTTGGCGGCCGGCACCAGCGGCGAGGGCTGGTAGTTGGCGTCCTCGATCACCCGGATACGGTTGATCCGGTACAGCTCGCGGGCCTGGCGCGGGATGTCCGAGGCCGGGAAGCACAGGCCCAGGTAGCTGGGGTAGCCGGGGTCGGCGTCCTCGGCCAGGACCGTGCCGGTGCCCTCGCTGTCGAAGCGGTAGGCCTTGACCCGGCCGAAGCCGGTGATGCGCTTGATCTGCCGCACCGACTGCTGCAACAGCTCGTCGATCCGGGTGACCTGGTGCAGGGTGCTGACGAAGGCACGGACCAGGGGATAGTAGTCGTCCTTGCCGGCGTTGCCCGGCGAATCGCGGTGGGGCTCGAACTCGAGGATCAGCACCTGGTCGTGACGGTGGGCCAGCACCCGCAACGCGGCCGGCCAGGGGGCGCCTTGGTGCAGGCGAGCATCGCCGATATGAAACGGGAAGATTTCATCGCCAGGCAGATTCGCCAACTGTTGGCGCAGGTCGAAACCTTCGCCGACCAGTTCGGCGAAGGCCTGGCCGATCAGGGCGCGGGCCGGCACGCCCAGCCAGCGCTCGGCGTTCTCGCTGGCCTGCAGCACGCGCAGGTCGGTCTCGTCCAGCACCAGCAGGAAACCCTGGGGCTGAATGCTGCCCGGAACCTGGATCGGCTCCTGGGCACAGCGCTCGATTGCCTGGTCGAGCGAGGTCGGGTCGGTCGTCACGGGACTCTCCTGTAGGGTCCGTCCACGCATGGGTCATGCGTTTGCACAGGATGTTGCTGCTGAACGGTATCAGAATGGCGGCCGCTTTGCCGGGGTCTGGTTATTTGAAAGGTGATGGGCGCCAGGGTTTCGTGGTCGGGGCGGGAAATTTTCGGGGGCGCCTGTGCACTGGCCTGGCTCCCGACTCCGTCCTTTTCATTAATGCCAAAGAGGGGTAGGCCTTCCCCGGCTCTGATCCAATCGCGCTGCTACGCTCAAGCTCAACCCATACGCACAAGGATCGACTGGTGACGGAGCGCTTAGTGGCCATGCTGTTGGGCCTGTGGTTGAGTGGCAACGCCATGGCAGCGGATTTTCTCGTTGAAGTGCAGGTGCGCGTGCAGCGCGGCTGCATGCTGGTCACCCAGCAGCGCGAGGCCGGCCCGCAGGCGCTGGGACGCATCGACCTGGGCAGCGTGGCGCGCCTGGACGGCCCGGGCGCGCCGGCCAGTGGCGTGCTGCTCGCCCAGCGCCCGCCGCGCCTGGAGTGCAACCCGGACACCCCGTACCAGGTGCGTGTCGATGGCGGCCAGCACGGTGGCGTCGGCGAAGTGCGCTACCTCGCCAGCCCCGATGCCCAGGCCCGACCGATTCCCTACCGCCTGTTCCGTGACGCCGCCTGGCGCCAGCCGCTGGCGGTGGACGTGGCGCAATCGGCGCGGGTGCCGGACAGCGGCTCGGTGGAGCTGCCCCTCTACGCACGGATCGACACGCTGGCCTGGGCGCCCCGCGCCGGGTTGTATGCCGACCTGCTCAAAGTCACGGTCACCTGGTAGGGAGGCTGCATGCTCATGGACGCGTTGCACCGTGGTTCGATCCTGCTGCTGACCCTCGGCCCGCTGCTGCTGCCCAGCGGCGCGGCCCACGGCACCACCACCGGCTTCATCCAGGCGCGGCTGGTGATCAGTGCCGCCTGCCAGATCAGCAGTGACCCGCAACCGGCCACCCTGGGCAACCCGGGCCTGATGGACTTCGGTGCTCGCGGGCCGACCTGGGACCAGCCGCTGACCAGCCGGGTCGACGAAGCCGGCGGCGAAGGCAGCCTGCAGATCAGCTGCTCGCCGCAGGTGCGCGCCTTCAGCGTGCGCATCAACGGCGGGCAGAACGGCAACGACGGCGTGCGCCGCCTGAGCAACGGCCGCGAACTCATTCCCTATCAACTGGCCATCGACCCGGGCGGCAACAGCCGCTACGGCATCGGCCAGGCCCGTACCTTCACCATCAGCGGCACCCAGCAGGTGCCCGTGCCCATCTATGGCGTGGTGGTCGCGCAACCGCGCGCGCTGCCCGCCGGGCTGTATCGCGACACCCTCAGGGTGACCCTGGACTGGTAACACGCAAGGAGATTCCGATGCCCAAGCACCTCACCCGCTGCATCTTCGCCGGCCTTGGCCTGACCCTGGCCGCCCAGGCCCAGGCCGCCACCGTGACCGGCACCATCAGCTCGACCCTGACGCTGACCGCCGCCTGCCAGGTCAACGGCAGCGGCGGCACCTCGGGGCTGAACTTCGGCAGCCTCAACTTCGGCACCCAGGATTCGCTGTTCACCACTGCCAATGGCCAGGTGCTCGGCGGCGGTGGCGGGGCCATGAGCATTCTCTGCTCGGCAGGCACGGTGCCGACGATCAAGGTGCGAGCCGGTACCCATGACTCGCAGTCCGCCGGCGGGACCCGGGCCCTGGCCGATGGCGCGGGCAATTTCGTGCCCTACGACTTCTACACCGACGCCGGGCACACTCAGCTGCTGGCGATCGACGGCACCATCACCCTGCCGACCAGCACCGGCGTGGCGCAGACCGTCAACCTGTACGGTCAGGCCCGCGGCAAGGCCGGTCTGCCGGCCGGGGTGTACACCGACACGGTGGCGGTCGAGCTGAGTTTCTGAGCCATGCCGGGCACGGCGCGGCTGCTGGCCGTCGGGCTGTGCCTGGCGCTGACCCAGGGTGCCCACGCGGTCACCACCAGCACCTTCCAGGTGACGGCGCAGATCGTCGCCGGCTGCCTGGTGGTCGGCGGCGTGACGGCCTATGGCGTGCTCGACTACGGCACCAGTTCGGCACTGTCCACCGCTACCCTGAGCACTTCGCTCGGCGGCAGCACGGTGACCTTCCAGTGCACCCCCGGCGTGGCCCTGAGCATGAGCCTGGACGGCGGCCAGAACAGCGCCAGCGGCACGCGCAACCTCAAGCGTTCGGGGGGCACGCAACTGCTGGCCTACCAGCTGTACCGCGACGCCGCGTTCAGCCAGAGCCTGGGCATCGGCAGCAGCGTGGCGGTGAGCTACAGCGACCCGACGGCGATCAAGCTGCCGGTCTATGGCCGTACCACCCTGACCGGCACCCTGCCGGCCGGGACCTATACCGATGTCGTGCAAGTGACGGTGACCTGGTGACAGGCCACTGCGGATAACCGAGAAGGAGAGGGGCATGGGGGCAGGCGCGAAACGGGCGCGTGGGATCATCGGGCTGCTGCTGTTGGCCAGCTGCGCATCGGCCTTCGCGGCCACTTCGGTGCTGATCTGGCCGATCGACCCGGTGCTGGAGGCCGACCAGAAGGCCGGCGCGCTGTGGCTGGAAAACCGCGGCTCGGCGCCGACCAGCCTGCAGGTGCGGGTGTTCGCCTGGCGCCAGGGCGAGTACCAGGAGCAGTTCCAGGCCCAGCGCGAGATCATCGGCAGCCCGCCGGTGGCCACTATCGCGCCGGGGCAGAAGCAGCTGATTCGCCTGACCCGTACCGGCAGCTCGCCGGCAGGCCAGGAGCAGGCCTACCGCATCATCATTGACGAGATCCCTTCGCCGCTGCCGACCGATGCCGCCAGCGAAGGGCCGAAGGCGGCGATCCGTCTGCAGATGCGCTACTCGGTGCCGCTGTTCGTCTACGGCGAAGGGTTGTGGGGCAAGCCCGACCCTGAGGGCAGGCGCAGTGCAGAGGGCGTGGGCAAGCCGCAGTTGAGCTGGCGCGCGGTGACGGTGCAGGGCAAGCCCTATGTCGAGCTACGCAACACGGGGCCGGTGCATGCGCGGCTGACCGACGTGGTGCTGCAGCAGGCCGGCCAGGACCGGCCGCTGGTCGAGGGGCTGCTTGGCTACGTGCTGCCCGGCGCCAGCATGCGCTGGCCGGCACCGGCCGCGCCGGGCGCCGCCAGCGTGCTCAAGGGGCGGGTCAACGGCCAGGAGGTGGCACAGGCCATCAAACAGGGGCTGTGACCTGCGCTTGAACGGATCACAGGGGCCAGGGAGGACCCGGTAATGGTTGGAAGTCGTGTGTGAGCTGGGTGCGGGTGGCAACGCACCGGTTGTGCCTGGGCCTGGCGGTGCTGGGGCCCGGCCTGGGCGTGGCCGACGAGCTGCCGCCGCCGCCCTCGGAACAGGCCGCCATCGCCGACGCCACGCTGTACCTCGACCTGCAGGTGAACCAGGTGGCCAAGGCTGAGCTGGTGCCGGTGCAGCAGCGCGCCGGGCGCCTGTACCTGGCCAGCGAGGTGTTGCGCGAGGCGGGCATCAGGCTGCCGGGCGAACCCCAGGGCGAAGTGGCCCTGGACGAGATCCCCGGCCTGCACAGCGACTACGACAGCCAGAACCAGCGCCTGCTGCTGCAGGTGCCGCCGGCCTGGCTGCCCGACCAGCAGGTCGGCGAGCGCAACCTGTACCCGGCCAGCGACGCCCGCAGCAGCTTCGGCGCCTTGCTCAACTACGACGCCTACCTCAATGACACCGATGAGGGCGGCAGCTACCTGGCCGCCTGGAACGAGCTGCGCCTGTTCGACGACTGGGGCACTTTTTCCACCACCGGGCAGTGGCGTCAGTCGTTCAATGGTGCCCAGGCCCAGGGCCGCCAGGGTTTCCTGCGTTACGACACCACCTTCCGCTACACCGACGAGCAGCGCCTGCTCACTTATGAGGCGGGCGACCTGGTGACCGGCGCGCTGCCCTGGACCACCTCGGTGCGGGTGGGCGGCCTGCAACTGTCCCGCGACTTCGGCGCCCGACCCGACCTGGTCACCTATCCGCTGCCGGCCTTTGCCGGCGAAGCCGCCGTGCCGACCTCGCTGGACCTGTTCATCAACGGCTACAAGAGCAGCAGCACCGAACTGCAGCCGGGCCCCTACACCCTGACCAACGTGCCGTTCATCAACGGCGCTGGCGAGGCGGTGGTGGTGACCACCGACGCCCTCGGTCGACAGGTGTCGACCACCTTGCCGTTCTATGTCACCAGCAGCCTGCTGGCCAAGGGGCTGTCGGACTTCTCGGTGGCTGCCGGCAGCCTGCGCCGCGACTACGCCGTACGTGATTTCGCCTATGGCCCGGGCGTGGCCTCGGCGACCTTGCGCCACGGGGTGTCCGACTACTTCACCCTGGAAACCCATGCCGAGAGCGCCGAGTCGATGATGCTCGGCGGCCTGGGCGGCAATCTGCGCCTGGGTACCTTCGGCGTGCTCAACGCGGCGCTGACCCAGAGCCGTTTTGAAGGCGATACGGGCCAGCAGGTGGCGCTGGGCTACCAGTACAACAGCCGGCGCATCGGCTTTAACTACCAGCGCGTGCAGCGCCACGGCGACTACGCCGACCTGTCGCTGGTCGACAGCCCCTTTACCCGCCTGAGCCAGCGCAGCGAGCAGGCCACCCTGAGCCTCAACCTGGACCGCTATGGCAGCCTCGGCGCCGGCTACTTCGATGTGCGCGCCGGTGACGGCACGCGCACGCGGCTGATCAACCTGAGCTGGAGCAAGCCGCTGTGGCGCAACAGCAGCCTGTACCTGTCGGCCAGCCGCGAGGTCGGTGACAGCCAGTGGGCGGTGCAGGCGCAGCTGGTCATTCCCTTCGACCTGCGCGGCACCCTGGCCTTCAGCGCCGAGCGCAGCAAGGATGGCCAGGACCTGCAACGGGTCAACTACAGCCAGGCGGTGCCGGTGGGCGGCGGGGTGGGCTACAACCTGGGCTACGCCACCGGCGGCAACCGCGACGACTACCGCCAGGCCGACTTGACCTGGCGCCTGCAGTCGGTGCAGCTGCAGGTGGGCGCATACGGCAGCAGCGGCGAGATGACCCGTTGGGCCGACGCCAGTGGCTCGCTGGTATTGATGGACGCAGGCTTGTTTGCTGCCAACCGCATCGACGACGCCTTCGTGGTGGTCAGCACCAGCGGCTACGCCGACGTGCCGGTGCGCTACGAGAACCAGCAGATCGGCCGCACCGACCGCAACGGCCACCTGTTGGTGCCGTATAGCAGCGGCTACTACCGCGGCAAGTACGAGATCGACCCGATGGACCTGCCCGCCGATGTGCTGGCGCCGCAGGTGGAGCAGCGCGTGGCGGTGCGCCGTGGCAGTGGCTACCTGCTGGAGTTCCCGCTCAAGCGTGTGCTGGCGGCGAGCCTGGTGCTGGTCGATGCCGACCAGCAGGAGCTCAAGCTGGGCAGCCGGGTACGCCATCAGGAAAGTGGTGGCGAGGCGGTGGTGGGGTGGGATGGGCTGGTCTACCTGGAGAACCTGGCGCCGCACAATCGCCTGCAGGTGGACAAGGCCGATGGCGGCCAGTGCCAGGTGGCGTTCGACCTGCCTGAAGGGCAGGGGCCGATCCCGCTGATCGGCCCGCTGGTGTGCCGATGAACCGGCTGATCCTTGGGTGCCTGGCAGGGCTGCTGGCGCTGCCGGGGATGGCCTGGGCGTTGTGCTCTTCGGTGGCCACCGCGCCGGCGGCCTTCGGCTCGGTCAATTCGACGCTGGTGCGCACCACGGTACAGAGTGCCTCGACCACCAATGCCGGCCTGCAGTGCACCGGCTCGCTGTTGTCACTGTTGACCAGCAATGACCATTTCTATGCCACCTTCACGTCGTCCAGCAGTGGGTTGGTGGGGCCGACCGGCGATGTGATTCCCTATACGATCTACGCCGACAACACCACCAGCTACCCGATCAGCCGTGGCGTGCAGTTCGACTTTGCCCGCAACGGCATCATCGATGCCCTCGGCCTGCTCAACGGCAGCACGCCCAAGACCGTGCCGCTGTACCTGAAGACCGTGGTCGGCGCCAATGTCACCGCCGGCCTGTACCAGGAAACCCTGAACATCGCCTGGAGCTGGAACTACTGCTCGGGTATCGGTATCGGTGCCATCTGCCTGGGGCGCGACATCGGCAGCGGCAACCAGACCCTGCTGGTCAGCCTTACGGTGACCAACGATTGCCAGATCACCACGCCCAACATCAGCTTCGCCAGCGCGCCGGTGGTGGCCGGATTCGGCACGGTGAACCAGAGCGTGAGCGTGTCGTGCACCAAGGGCAGCAACTACACGGTGGGGCTGGATGACGGGCAGAATGTCTCGGGCGGGCGGCGGCGGATGAAGTCCAGCGCCAACAACTACCTGGCCTACGACATCTTCAAGAGCGCCGGCGTGGTGCGCTGGGGCTCGGTGGGTGCGGCGCGGCGCTCAAGCAGCGATGCCGAGGTGAACCCCGGGGCGGGGACCGGGACCGGGAGCCAGGTGTTCAACTACAACGCCAAGGTCTACACCGACCAGGCCACGCCGCCGGCGGCGACCTATACCGACAGTGTGATTCTGGATGTGCAGTTTTGAGTGGGCAGGCCTGTGTGGGGCTGGGACTATGCAAAACCCCAGTTTCCAAGGCGTGGGGAATGCGTGCTTTGGGATGCCGTATCGTACCTGGTAATTTTGTCAGTATTCGGCTGTTGCCCAAGCTGCTTAGACTAAGTAGGTAAATCACTTATGTCTACTGGAGGCAGCACTATGAAAAAGCATGGCGCATTTCTGGCCGGGGCAAGGAAGGATAAAGGAACGTTCGAGTTGAATTTCGTGAAGGACGGCAAGCCAATTCATATCGAGTTCAAGGAAACTGCCTTGGAAACCAGCATGATCGCCGGAACTAACAGTTTCGATAGTTTCATCGTTATTGGCAGGTTAGGGGAAATGCCGATTGAAACGGGCAAGTGGTGGATCGGCGCCGAACAAAAATACTTCTCAGACTTGTGGCTGTCAGACCACGATATTGAGTTTGTAGAGGCGCACGAGGGCTACATCGAGTTCACCACGGTCTCCAAGGAGGCAATCAAGGGTGAATACAATTTGAGTTACCATTTGGGTAGCGAATTATTCCATGCAAGCGGAGAGTTTGATGTTCGTGTTTGAAGGTATGTTGTGAACTCACAGTCGTAGACACTGTTTTCAAGTGGGAGCGGATTGGCCTTGTTCGCCGGCAAGCCGGCGAACAAATCGATCAGATCAACGCAGGTCGTTGGCCATCTTCAGCAACGTCTCCAGCACCGCTCCGGCCAGCGCCTTCGAGCGCTCGCCCGACCAGCCGGTGCGCGGGTTCGGCGCGTCGTCATGGTCCTTGAACGGCATCTCCAGGGTCAGCGACAGGCAGTCATGGGCCTGCCCCACGGCATTGCACGCCAAGGTCATGTTGGCTTGGCCCGGCTCGTCGCGGGTGTAGCCGTATTTGGTCTGAAAGTCCGGGGTCAGGCTGCACAGGGTGCTGCGGAACTGCTCTTCCAGTTTGGCGATGCGCGGCGTGTAGCCGGGGTTGCCCTCGCAGGCCGCGGTGAACACATGGGGGATCTCCTCGTCGCCATGGGCATCGATGAAGGCATCCACGCCATGCAGCTTCATCTGGCTCTGGGCGAAGAACACCTCGGGGCTCAGTTCGACGCTGGCGTCCTGCCAGGCGCGGTTGAGGTCCTTGCCCTTGAAGTTGGTACGCAGGTGGCCGAGGAAGGCACCGTCCGGGTTCATGTTGGGGATCAGGTACAGGTCGGCCTTGGCCAGCAGTTGCTGGATGACCGGGCCGTTGGCTTCGAGGGCGTCGATCACGCCTTCCATGAACCATTCAGCCATGTGCTCGCCCGGGTGCTGCTGGGCGATGATCCACAGCTTGCGCTTGCCGGTTGCGCCGTCGCCCGCGCGCAGCAGCGGAATGTCGCGCCCCTGCACGCTGCGCCCGCTGGCCAGCAGTTCGACGCCGGCGATTTGCCGGGCGCGCTCGATCAGCTGGTTGTGCCGGGCGCGCGGGTAGGGCTCGAAGTAGGCGAACCAAGCCTGCGCCTGTTCAGCCTTGAAGTCGAAGCTCAGGGCCTTGCCGTCGAACTGGCTGGGCACGCGGAACCAGGTCTGCTGGTCGTAGGAGGCCACGGCGTGGTAGCCGGTCCAGGCGTTCTTGTAGGAGGACTCGGCAGCGTTGTCCAGGCTGAAGCGATGGACCTGGCCCGGGGTCAGGCCGCTGGCCTTGAAGTGGAACCACTGGAAGTGGTCGCTGTGGCTGTCCTTGCGGATGTTCAGGTGGACGTGCGCAGGGTTGCTGGCGTCCAGGACCAGGATGTTGCCGGAGTCGAAATCGCAGTCGATGTGCAGCGGGGAGAGCGTCACGGTCATTGCCAGCCTCCTGTTGGCGTTGTTGTGGGAGGTACTCTACACCGCGAAAGGTGTTCAGGGTGTCACTTTGTTCGTGGCCTGTGAGTCGGTGGAGGGCACAGGGGCGGTGCGGGATTCGCGGTCTATCGCCTCTGGCCACTTGACCTCTGCTCCCAGACGCTTGGCGAACTGATACCAGAGGAGAAGGTTGTGATCTTCATTGTGTGGGGCAGGTGAAACAGCATCGAGACCATGTTGCATGTAAGTGCAGATGTAGGCCCAGATGGACTCTTCCCCATACGTATTACTCAAAGAGAACCGGTCGATGACCTTGTTGGTGCCCGGTTCGACGACGGACAACATGATCCCTGTCTTCACGAGGTGCGAGCCTTGGTGGGTGACAGCCTGTTTTCTCCAGCGTTCGGCGCGTACATCCTTCCAGTCGTAGCTGACGATTTTTATTGGCCATGGAATGAAAGGGTTCCACCAACAGAAAGTAAAGTTGTAAGCGTAGATTTTTTGACGGGTCCGGTTAAATCGTATGGGCTCGTCACGAGGGGTGGAGCGAATTAGGCGAGCAAATGAGGTTGTTTGCCAGGTTGCGATTAGTAGCGCTGCAAACCCAATGAGTAGAAAGTTGTAATCGTTGTGCTGGATGCTATTTGATATTATTTTTATGGCTATGAATATTGAAAATATGCTGGGTGGTAAGCATAAAAATAGCATTCCTCCCGTGCCGACGGAATTGCGAGGTATCTCTAGATAGATATCATCTTGGTGGTTGGAAGTTATTAGGTTGGGAGAAGGTTCGACTCTGCGAGATGATTCCGGAGGATTGAAGTCTTCTTTCCAGCCAGAACACGGGGGAATTAGGGTGGGTCTTTTCATTTTTATCTTCTCACATCCAGTTTGTCTTGTTTTTTTACGAGCCTCGCGAGGTTTGTGGTGTCGTCCTTGTCGGGCCAATAGCTGACTGTTAAATCAAAGGCGTCGATAGTTTTGAAATCTGCGGTTGGTGTGCTTCCTTCTATTCTTAGAGTCTTTCCTTGGCGAGAATTGTCCTCTGGACTGCCGATGCTCTCATGTAACTCGGTTTTTACCTTGTCGCTGTCTCCTGAGTACACGGTCGGCACAGTGTTTCTACCCGGTGAATAAACCGCCAGTGTCCATTCGTATCTTGCCTGTTCGTGAGCAAAGTTAGGAATGGTGATTGTGTAGTTCAGACGTGTTTCGAGTGGAACCGAGAAGCTGTCCCTCAGCGTGACGAGCGGCTCTATCGTTTTCGGAGGGTGTGTTTCTTTGAATGTTATATCTATTGAGGCATGCGCAGTGATGCCCAATAGGGCAGCATTCAGAGCACCTATAGCGTTGTCGTTGTCTTCTGCGACCTGCCATTCACGATGTGACGTCGGCAGCCCCCACCTGGACTGGCGTGCCCAGAGTTCCAGTGGGGAGGACTCATTTTTTTTAGCAATGGCTGAAAATGTATAGGCCATGAGTGCAGACATTACAGCTAACCCGACAGGTCCTAGAAAAGTGGTGCCAAAGTAAAGTGTGCTTATTCCCGCAACTCCCGAGGTTATTGCTAAAAAACCTGCCGCGTAGTAAGCGTTGCTAGATGTTGAGTCACCTTGTAAGTCTGTTCGTTGAGCTGCTAATGCATAATTAGTCCCATCAGCAAGTCCGGCCACGGCAGCAATGGCGCCACCGTACTTCACAAGTTGCGTCCCTTGCATCAGTGTCGAGCCCGCTGTCACGCCGACCCGGGCAGGCCGCAATATCTCGATCGCTTTCCCTGTCGCCTCAATACTCAACCCCAAAACCCCAATGGACGACGACCACACCGCTGCCAGCGCTTCGGCCTCCGCATTGCCCGGGGTCGCGGTCAGCGCGTCATGATTCCTGCGCAGGCTGTCCTGCTGGAACCACAACCCACCCAGGCTCAACATCAGGTCCGCGCGGCCCGGCCCCAGGCCAGACAAGCCACTGCGCAGATTGCCCATGGCTTCACGGGCCAGGGCGCGGGTCTGCTCCGCGCTCAGGCTGAGCAGGCGCAGGCTGTGGGCGGCCTGGTATTGCAGGCTGTCTGCCCCTATGCGCACGCTGCGCAACGCCTCGCCAGCGCTGGTACCCGCGCTGGCCTGCAGGTGCTGCAACCGGGCCTGCAGGTCCTCGGCGCTCTCCATAGTCCAGAGCACCAGTTCCACGACCTTGCCGTGCTTGCCGGACACTGCCGCGGTGATGGCGCCGCTGAGCAGCATGGCGTTGACCTTGTGCGCGGCGGGTTTGCGAAAGGCCTGGTCCAGCTGGCCCAGCAGCGCATCGGTGCGCGCCTGCAGGCCTTCGTTGAGCAGCTTCAGGTATTCGCCTGCCCTGAGCGGCACGACGAGCTGCGTCATGTGCTGACCGGCAAAACGCAGCAGCGCCGCGCTGTGCACGTAGCCGATCATCTGCCGGGCGCCGGCGGACAGGTGTTGGTGGAGGGTGTTGCCGGCATTGGCGGTGGCGGCGAGCAGTTGGCCGATGGCGTCGCGCACCGGCTTGACCATCAACTGCTGGCCCTCGTAGCTGGTGGTGAGGCCCTTGACCGTGTCGTAGACCTTGCTCAGGTCCTGGCTGGTCAAGGCCTCCAGCAGTTGCCGGAGCAGCCCTTGGTGCTTGGCGACCAGGGCCTGGTAAAGCAGGCTGTCGGGGTTTTCCAGTTCCTGTTGCCACAGCCGTTGGCTCGCGCCGAGCGTGGCACCGTCCTGCGGTTGGGTTTCGCTGGGGCCGCCATACAGGCAGGTGCCCATCATGCGCACGAAGTACTCCACCGAGCGCCAGTCGATGGCGCTGTAGTCGTTGTAGGCGATGCGTTGAAACGCCGGGGCGGCGTAGAGCTCGGCGTACAAGGTGGCGAGCTGGTCGATCAGCTGTTGGCGGTTGTGCAGTTCGGTCTCGTAGGCGCTGGCGAAGGCGCTGCGTTCGCCCTCGTCGTAGCGTTCCTCGAAGCGTTCCCGTGCCTCCTGCTGCTTGCGTTCGATCCTACGCGGCAATTGGGCCTCGACATCCACGGCGGGGAGGGGAGCCTTGGCGGCGAGCAGGGGGCTGCTGTTCCAGCGCTCGACCTCCCGTGCTTCTCGCTCGACTTCGGCGGCGGCCTCGCCGGCGGCCAGCGTGGCGTTCAGCTCGCGAATGCTGAGCAGGGCCAGGGAGGTGAAATGCTCGAAGTGCCGTTGCGGCTCGGCGCGCCAGGCCTGCAGGGCCTGGACCCAGGCGAGGCGTTGCGCGTTGCACTCCTGGACCATGCCGACAGGGTCTGGCACCGTCAGCGCGAGCACGCCGTCGGCGAGCTCTTCGCGTTGTATCAGGGCAGCGATGTACGTGCGCGTGGCCGCGAGGCGCTCGAGGCGAGGGTAGAAGCCATGGACGCTGGTGAAGGGGCCGGTGCTTGGCACGGCGTATTCCAGGACCTCGTCGAGTTGCAAGCGGTCTGCGTGCATGGCCCGTCCCACGCTGCCGGGCGCTTCGCGGGCCGCTTTCAGGTCGAGAGCCTGGAAGCGGCTGGTGAGCTCGGGGTCGTTGTTCGCGATGGCGTGCTTGTACTGGTCCAGCACGGGCTTGGGCCAGGGATCGTTGGCGAAGGCGATCCAGGCGGTCGAGTACAGCAGGGTGTTGATGTTTATGAACGACGCGATGACATCGTGATGTTCTTGCCGGCAGGCCGTGGACAAGGGTTTGCCGGCTTGCGGGGGTGGCTGGAAGGCCGGGAACTGGCGCAGCGCCCCTTCGGGGGTGACCTGGTAGGCGTGCCAGACCCGTTGATCGAGCAGCACGTAAACATAGCCCTGGCGCAGGATGCGCAACTGTTCGTTGTGCATGGGGATGCCGGCGATACCGTTGTAGTTGGGCAGGTTGCGCGTGCTCAGGGTCTTGGGGCTGGGGGCGTAGGCGGTCCGCAGCAGGAGGATGGGCAGGCCGATACGCTGGCAGGCGGAGCAGCGGGGTTTGGGGACGGGGATGGCTTGGCGTTGTGCGTCCAGGATGGATTGACTGAGGCTGAGGGTCATGGGCGCGCCCCCTTTGCAAATCGTTGGGGCAGCATGAGTCGCTGGCGCGGATAGCTGGAAGGCGCAATCTCGCATTCGGTTTTAGCGATGAAAGGGTTTGACCTGTAGCGCAGGTCGGAATGGTTAAGCATGGCGGTCCCTGTCCATTGTTGTCGGGCGCCTCAACGTGGAGAAGCGCGCTCGATGCGTGGCACAAGGCTAGGACCATAGGGGGCGTGCGGGAGGAAGTCTTGCCAACGGCTTCCTACATTGCTGTAGGAAAGTTCTCTTTGAGGGGCTGTTATGACTTCAAACCACCGGCTAGAGCGGTCGGGGCAGGAACTTTCGGGGGGGCTGAGCCCCGGGTTCAGGTCAGCAGTCCCAACGCCACGAGGGCGGCAACACCAAGCCCGACGGCAATCGAGCAGCCACCCAGCGACAGCGCCGCACGCCCTTGCCGGTACCAGCCGTCATGGCCGAGCTGTCGCGCCGGGGCGAGCAGGCTGCGCCAGCGCAGTTCGGTTTCGTGGAAGGCGCGCAGGTGCTCGGGGTCGGCATCCAGCCAGCGGCGGAAGTCGATGCGTTCGCTGGCGGTCACCTGCGGGCTCTGCAGGCGCACGTACCATTGGCCGGCGATGCTGGCCAGCGCGTCGCCGGGGGCGCGGGCGGTCTGCAGGGCCTGGTTCATGTGGCGCTCGATGCTGATCAGCGGCAGGTCCAGGCGTTCGGCGATGGCGGCGAAGCCCTGCTGGTCGAGGCGGTTGAGCAGGAAGACTTGCTGGACCCGGCGGGGCAGGCGCTTGAGCGCGTGCAGCAGCGCGTCTTCGCCATGCTGTTCGGCGGTGCGCGGGTCGTGCTCGAGGGGCAGCAGCAGGCGGGTCATGGACAGCTCCTTGCTCATTAAGGAAAGGGGTGGGGGCATCTTCCTTGACGCGAAGCCAGCTTAGGCTAAACGAGATTGATTCTCAAGTGCTGATTCCGCAAAGATTTGTAATGAGCGTTCACGTCCTGACACAGTTTTGCTATCATCTCCGCCATCAACGATCTTCATTAGCCTGAAGAGCCAAAAAAAATGACCCGGCAAAAAGCCGGGTCAAAAACCGTGATTAGCCTGATGAGGAGATAATCTGAGCGTCCGACCTGAGGACGTTGCAGGTTATCCAGCGGGTCTCGCGACCTGCTGAGTGCAATAATAATCGTTATCATTTGCCAGTCAAATGATTTTTCCGCGATTGGCTAAAAAATATCTAACTGACGCACGCCTCGTCCCCGGCAATCGGGGCTTTTGCCGTTCGTCGGCCATCACGTTCTCCCTTCAGATCGATGCCTTTTCCGTGGCGTGGCACTGCTCCAGCAGGGCCCGGGCCATGTTGACCATGTGCATCAGCGCAAACACCACTTCCCGCGTCGTGCCCTGCAGATGGTTGCCGGTTTCCTGTGCCGTGGCCGACGCGCAGCGCAGCAGGGCCATGGCATGGTCACAGGCCTGGGCGTTGCTGACACCTTCGCGCAGGGTCCATAGCGAGCGCTCCAGGTCGCGAGGCGTGGGGGTGGGGTTGAGGTAGAAATCGAGGGCACGGCGGGCTGCTTCTTCGTCGAGATCTGTTTCCGTTTCTTTCGAGATGCTCATCCTGATTACCTGCGAATACCAATAGGGGAAAGGTGAAGTCTGATTCTAATACCTAAAGTATTGAAATGTGTTTTGGCAAATACTACTTGATGTGTATTGAACGCAGGGAGGCAGTCCGTATCGTGCCTGCGATGAATATGGACAAATGGATAGCCCTGGTCCGGGAACGGATCGAGGAGCTCGATATCTCCCAGGAGCAGCTTGCCGAACGCGTTGGGGTCTCCCAGGGCAGCATCGGTCATTGGCTGAAGAAACGCCGTCAGCCCCGGGTCGACTCGATGAACCGCACGTTCATCGAGTTGGGCATGCCGCATTACCAGGTCAGCATGCAGCTGCGTGTGTTGGGGCAGGTGGGCGAGGAGCGGGCGCGTTATGGCCTCAAGGACGAGGATGACGACGACGGGCTGGCAAAATACTTCGTGTGTTTCCGCTATCCGGTACGTGACTGGAGCACGTTGGGTCAGCAGGAGCAGGAAGCGCCGGAGGTCTTCGAGCAGACTGACTACTTGGCCCAGGGCAAGGCGTTCTGGCTGACGGTCGAGAACGACACCATGAGTGCCGCCAGTGGCAGGAGCGTGCCCGAGGGGGTTCGAATCCTGGTCGATGATGGTGTGCCCGCCGAGCCGGGGCGTCTGGTGATTGCCCGGCTGCCAGGCAAGTCCGCGATCTTTCGGCAGTTGACCGAGGAGGGTGGGCAGCGGTATCTGAAGGCGCTCAACAATGCCTATCCGACCCTGGTGTGCGAGGAGGGCTGCGAGTTCCTTGGTGTTGTGGTGCGGATGCACGGGGTGCTCTAGGTTCGCGCGCAGGTCGTGTTGGGGCTGCGAGGTGCCAGGCGGGAGTCTTGCAGCGCTCTTGAGATCGAGCGCCGCCCGCGCGGCGCATCGCGGATGAATCCGCTCCTACATTTGTTGCAACGTACCGAACCTGTCAGGCCATGGTTGCCAGCCTTGGCGTAGGCCTTGAGACAGGTGGGGCGGCGGCAATGCCCACCGAAAAACCGCGTCGTGCAAACAAGGCTAACAACCATGGCCTATCAGGCGTGGCCACGTTGCAACAAATGTAGGAGCGGATTCATCCGCGATGCGCCGCGCGGGCGGCGCTCGATCTCATAGGCGAAACAACCCTTTCGGCGAACACATTGCCGCCGTTACGCCCCCTCCAACTCCACCAGCACTGTCCCTTCGCTGACCATATCCCCCTCCTGGCAGAACAGTGCCTTCACCGTCCCGGAGTGGGGCGCCCGAATGCTGTGCTCCATCTTCATCGCCTCCAGCACCACCAGCGCGGTACCGGCCTCGACCACCTGCCCTGGCTCCACCAGCACTCGCACGATACTGCCATTCATGGGCGCACCCAGCCCGCCTTGGTGACTATGGCTGGCCTCGGCCGCCGCAATCGGGTCATGAACACTGACCGCGTGCAACTCACCCTGCCACTGCAGGTACAGCGTGCCACCCCGACGCACCGCCAGATGCCGACGGCGCAGGCCGCCCTGGTCATGACACAGCTGCTCCCCCTCCAGGCGATAAGTCGAAGGCGCACTGCGCTCCAGTGCCACCGCCTGCTCATGCCCTTCGCACTGCAAATGCAGGCTGCTGCGCGCCGGCAAGCCCAGGCGCAGGCCATCGCGGGCCGCCCACGGTGAAGCGCGGTCGTCCTGGCGCTGCAGTGCAGGCTCGCCTTGCAGCCAGGCCTCGGCGGCGGCCTCCCAGAACTGCGCCGGCAGCGCCTGGGGCGCAGGCAGCAATACGTCCTGGTGACGCGGAATGAACCCGGTGTCCAGCTCCGCCTCGGCAAACGCCGGGTATGCAAGGATGCGGCGCAGGAAGGCGATATTGGTCTTCACCCCGCCAATGGCGAACTCATCGAGCATCGCCAGCAAGCGCAGGCGTGCCTGCTCGCGGTCCTGCCCCCAGGCAATCAGCTTGCCCAGCATCGGGTCGTAGAACGGCGACACCACGTCGCCCTCGCTGACGCCGCTGTCCACCCGGCGGCCTTCGCCCGGCGCCGACTCGCGGTACAGTGCCAGGGTGCCGGTGGCCGGCAGGAACTCGTTGGCCGGATCCTCGGCGTACAGCCGCACCTCGATGGCATGGCCGATCAGCGGTACCTGCTCCTGGGTGATCGGCAGCGGCTCGCCGCAGGCCACGCGGATCTGCCAGGCCACCAGGTCGAGCCCGGTGATGGCCTCGGTGACCGGGTGCTCCACCTGCAGGCGGGTGTTCATTTCCATGAAGAAGAACTCGCCACGGGCATCGAGCAGGAACTCGACGGTGCCGGCGCCCACGTAGCCGATGGCCTGGGCGGCGCGCACCGCGGCTTCGCCCATGGCCTGGCGCAGCTCGGGAGAGAGGCCCGGTGCCGGGGCTTCCTCGACCACCTTCTGGTGGCGACGCTGGATCGAGCAGTCACGCTCGTTGAGGTACAGGCAGTTGCCGTGCTGGTCGGCGAACACCTGGATCTCCACATGACGCGGCTTGAGCACGTACTTCTCGACCAGCATCCGCGCATCGCCGAACGACGACTGCGCCTCGCGCTGCGCCGAGGCCAGGGCGTCGGCCAGCTGGCTCTCGTCCTCGACTACCTTCATGCCCTTGCCACCGCCCCCGGCGCTGGCCTTGAGCAGCACCGGGTAGCCGATGCGCTCGGCGGCGGCGCGGAAGGTCTCAAGGTCCTGGGCCTCGCCGTGGTAGCCGGGCACCAGCGGCACGCCGGCGGACTCCATCAGCGCCTTGGCCGCCGACTTGCTGCCCATGGCATCGATGGCGCTGGCCGGTGGGCCGAGGAAGATCAGCCCGGCCTGTTCGATGGCACGGGCAAAACCGGCGTTCTCCGACAGGAAGCCATAACCCGGGTGGATCGCCTGGGCGCCGCTGGCCTTGGCGGCGGCGAGCAGCTTGTCGATCACCAGGTAGCTTTCGGCGGCCTTGGTGCCACCGAGGTCGACACGGATATCGGCCTCGCGGCTGTGCCGCGCCTCGCGGTCGGTGGCGCTGTGCACGGCCACGGTGGTCAGGCCCATGGCCTTGGCGGTGCGCATCACCCGGCAGGCGATTTCGCCGCGGTTGGCGACCAGTAGGGTGGTCAGCGTGGGTCGGCTCATGGGCGCGGCTCCTTGTTGTCTTGCCAGGCGGGGCGGCGTTTTTCCAGGAAGGCGCGCAGGCCCTCCTGGCCTTCGGCGCTGACGCGGATGCGGGCGATGGTGTTCTCGCAGTAGCGGCGCAGGGCCGGGCTCAGTTCTCCGGCGTCCACCTCGCGCAGCAGGTCCTTGGTGGCGCGCAGCGCCTGCGGGCTGTTGTGCAGCAGGTTGTCGACCCAGGCCTCGACCTGGGCGTCCAGCTCGCTGGCCGGGTACACCTCGGCCAGCAGGCCCAGCTCACGGGCGCGCACGCCGCTGAAGCGTTCGGCGGTGAGGGCGTAGCGGCGGGCGGCGCGCTCGCCGATGGCCTTGACCACGAACGGGCTGATCACCGCCGGGGCCAGGCCGATGCGCACTTCCGACAGGCACAGCTGCGCGTCCTCGGCGCCGATGGCCATGTCGCAGCAGCTGATCAATCCCAGTGCGCCGCCGAAGGCTGCGCCTTGCACCACGGCCAGGGTCGGCGCCTTGAGCCGGTGCAGGGCGTACATCAGCTCGCCCAGCTCGTGGGCGTCGTCGAGGTTGGTGTTGAAGTCCAGCTGCGCCGACTGCTGCATCCAGGCAAGGTCGGCGCCGGCGCTGAAGTGCCGGCCGCGGCCGCGCAGCAGCACGAAGCGCAGGCTGGCGTCTTCGGCCAGCTGGTCGAGGGCGACGATCAGTTCGCGGATCATCTGCGCGTTGAAGGCGTTGTTCTTGTCTTCCCGGCTCAGCCACAGGGTGGCGAAGCCGCGAGGGTCCTTGACCAGTTCAACGGTGGCGAATTCGCTCATGGGTCACATCCGGAAAATGCCGAAGCGGCTCTGTTCGATCGGGGCGTTCAGCGCGGCGGACAACGCCAGGCCGAGCACATCGCGGGTCTGCGCCGGGTCGATGACGCCGTCGTCCCACAGCCGGGCGCTGGAGTAGTAGGGGTGGCCCTGGCGCTCGTACTGGTCGAGGATCGGCTGCTTGAGCTTCTTCTCGTCTTCGCTGCTGAACACTTCGCCACTGCGCTCGCTCTGCTCGCGCTTGACCTGGGCCAGCACGCCGGCCGCCTGTTCGGCGCCCATCACGCCAATACGGGCGTTAGGCCACATCCACAGGAAACGCGGGTCGTAGGCGCGGCCGCACATGCCGTAGTTGCCGGCGCCGAAGCTGCCGCCGATGATCACCGTGAACTTCGGCACCTGGGCGCAGGCCACCGCGGTCACCAGCTTGGCGCCGTGCTTGGCGATGCCGCCTTCCTCGTACTTCTTGCCGACCATGAAGCCGGTGATGTTCTGCAGGAACAGCAGCGGGATGCCGCGCTGGCAGGCCAGTTCGATGAAGTGCGCGCCTTTTTGCGCAGCTTCGGCGAAGAGGATGCCGTTGTTGGCCAGGATCGCCACCGGGTAGCCGTGCAGGTGGGCGAAGCCGCACACCAGGGTGGTGCCGAACAGCGCCTTGAATTCATCGAACACCGAACCGTCGACCAGGCGGGCGATCACCTCGCGCACATCGAACGGCTGCTTGGCGTCGGCCGGGACCACGCCGTACAGCTCCTCGGCGTTGTACAACGGCGCGATCGGCGCCTGGCACTGCAGCTTGCCCTGCTTGTGCCAGTTGAGGTTGGCGACGCTGCGCCGGGCGATGGCCAGGGCGTGCTCGTCGTTGTCGGCGTAATGGTCGGCCACGCCGCTGGTACGGCAGTGCACGTCGGCGCCACCGAGGTCCTCGGCGCTGACCACTTCACCGGTCGCGGCTTTCACCAAGGGTGGGCCTGCGAGGAAGATGGTCGCCTGCTGGCGCACCATGATCGCCTCGTCGGCCATGGCCGGCACATAGGCGCCACCGGCGGTGCACGAGCCCATCACCACGGCGATCTGCGGGATCCCCAGGGCGCTCATGTTGGCCTGGTTGAAGAAGATCCGCCCGAAGTGCTCGCGGTCGGGGAACACCTCGTCCTGGCGCGGCAGGTTGGCGCCGCCGGAGTCCACCAGGTAGATGCACGGCAGGCGGTTCTGCAGGGCGATGGTCTGGGCGCGCAGGTGCTTTTTCACCGTCAGCGGGTAGTAGGAGCCGCCTTTGACCGTGGCATCGTTGGCCACGATCATGCACTCCACGCCTTCGACGCGGCCGATGCCGGCGATCACGCCGGCGGCCGGCACGTCTTCGCCGTAGACTTCATGGGCGGCCAGCTGGCCGATCTCGAGAAACGCCGAGCCTGGGTCGAGCAGGCGGTCGATACGCTCGCGGGGCAGCAGCTTGCCGCGGGAGGTGTGCCGCTCCTGGGCCTTCGGCCCGCCGCCCTGACTGACCTGGGCGAGCAGGCCGCGCAGGGCCTGGACCTGTTCGAGCATGGCCGCGCTGTTGCTGGCGAATTCCGCCGAGCGCGGGTTGATCTGGGTATGCAAGGTAGCCATGGACGCCGGTTCCTTGTGCTCAGCGGGTTTCGTTGAACAGTTCGCGGCCGATCAGCATCCGGCGGATCTCGCTGGTGCCGGCGCCGATCTCGTACAGCTTGGCGTCGCGCAGCAGGCGGCCGGCCGGGAACTCGTTGATGTAGCCGTTGCCGCCAAGGATCTGGATCGCTTCCAGGGCCATCTGCGTGGCGCGCTCGGCGGTGTACAGGATCACCCCGGCGGCGTCCTTGCGGGTGGTTTCGCTGCGGTCGCAGGCCTGGGCCACGGCGTACAGGTAGGCGCGGCTGGCGTTGAGCTGGGTGTACATGTCGGCGATCTTGCCCTGGATCAGCTGGAACTCGCCGATGCTCTGGCCGAACTGCTTGCGGTCGTGGATGTACGGGACCACCAGGTCCATGCAGCTTTGCATGATGCCGGTGGGGCCACCGGCGAGCACCACGCGCTCGTAGTCCAGGCCGCTCATCAGCACGCGCACGCCGCCGTTGAGCTGGCCGAGGATGTTTTCTTCCGGTACTTCGACGTCATCGAAGAACAGCTCGCAGGTGTTGGAACCGCGCATGCCGAGCTTGTCGAACTTGTTGCTGCGGGTGAAGCCTTTCCAGTCGCGCTCGACGATGAACGCGGTGATGCCGTGGGGGCCCTTGTCCAGGTCGGTCTTGGCGTAGATCACGTAGGTGTTGGCGTCGGGGCCGTTGGTGATCCAGGTCTTGCTGCCGTTGAGCACGTAGCGGTCGCCGCGCTTTTCGGCACGCAGCTTCATCGACACCACGTCGGAGCCGGCGTTGGGCTCGCTCATGGCCAGGGCGCCAATGTGCTCGCCGCTGATCAGCTTGGGCAGGTATTTGAGCTTCTGCTCGTGGGTGCCGTTGCGGTTGATCTGGTTGACGCACAGGTTGGAGTGGGCGCCGTACGACAGGGCCACCGAGGCCGAGGCGCGGCTGATCTCTTCCATCGACACCACGTGGGCCAGGTAGCCCAGGCCGGCGCCGCCGTATTCTTCAGAGACGGTGATGCCCAGCAGGCCCATGTCGCCGAACTTGCGCCACATGTCGGCGGGGAACAGGTTGTCGTGGTCGATCTGCGCGGCGCGCGGCGCCAGTTCGGCGGCGACGAAGGTGCGCACCTGGTCGCGGAGCATGTCGATGGTCTCGCCCAGGGCGAAGTTCAGGCTGGGGTAATGCATGGGAGGCACCTTCTTGTTCTTGAAATTCGAGGTACCACGGCGACCTTGTGGAAACCGGCTTGTGGAAGCGGGGTTGTGGGAGCGGGGTTGTGGGAGCGGGCTTGCCCCGCGATGCCCGTCAGAACGGCCAGCTGTGTTGCCTGGTCCGGCCTCATCGCGGGGCAAGCCCGCTCCCACAACTCCGCTCCCACAACTTTGTTTTCACAACCTCGTTACCACAAGGCCGCCGTGATGCGTGGTTGACGTTAACGTAAACCTGCCTTCCAGGGCTGTCAATCGGAACATCACCTTTACGTAAACGTAAATCTGCGCCAGAGTAATTGCCGCCTGCTTCAGTCATGCCCAGAACAACCACAAGAAGGGACAACCATGCCTCAACCAAGCTACACGCGCGGCCGTCAAGACAAACCATTGCTCACCCTGACCATCGGCCAGGCCTTCGATGCCACCGTCGCCCGCCACGGCGAGCGCGAGGCGCTGGTGGTGCGCCACCAGGGATTGCGCTACAGCTGGCGCGAGCTGGCCGCCGAGGTCGACGTGCATGCCAGGGCCTTGATGGCGCTGGGCGTGGAGGTCGGCGAGCGGGTCGGCATCTGGGCGCCCAACTGCGCCCAGTGGTGCATCCTGCAGTTGGCCACGGCCAAGGTCGGCGGGATCCTGGTCAATATCAACCCGGCCTATCGCGTGGGTGAGCTGGAATATGTGCTGCGCCAGTCCGGCTGCCGCTGGCTGGTGTGCGCCGATGCCTTCA
This sequence comes from Pseudomonas peradeniyensis, assembly GCF_014268935.2. Classification (GTDB taxonomy): domain Bacteria; phylum Pseudomonadota; class Gammaproteobacteria; order Pseudomonadales; family Pseudomonadaceae; genus Aquipseudomonas; species Aquipseudomonas peradeniyensis. The sequence goes on from NZ_JABWRJ020000001.1 coordinate 765,310, forward strand.
AGACCTCCGACTACCACGCGATGGTGCAGGAATTGGTACCTGAGCTGGCGCTCCATGCCGTGGGCGAGCTGGCCAGCGAACGCCTGCCCGACCTGCGCGGGGTGATCAGCCTGGCCGTCAAGCCGCCCACGGGCTTCTTGCCCTGGACCGCGCTGGCTGGGCGGGCAGGGCAGGTGGAGCTTGCCGCCTACGAGGCCCGTCAGCAGGGCCTGCAGTTCGACCAGCCGGTGAACATCCAGTACACATCCGGCACCACCGGCGCGCCCAAGGGCGCGACCCTGAGCCACTACAACCTGCTCAACAACGGCTACATGGTCGGCGAGAGCCTGGGCCTGACCGAGCAGGACCGCATGGTGATCCCGGTGCCGCTGTACCACTGTTTCGGCATGGTCATGGGCAATCTCGGCTGCATCACCCACGGCAGCGCCCTGATCTACCCCAACGACGCCTTCGACGCCGAACTCACCCTGCGCGCCGTGGCCGAGGAGCGCGCGAGCATCCTCTATGGCGTGCCGACCATGTTCATCGCCATGCTCGATCACCCCAGCCGCGCCGCGCTGGACCTGTCCACACTGCGCAGCGGCATCATGGCCGGCGCCACCTGCCCGATCGAAGTGATGCGCAAGGTCATCGAGCAGATGCACATGGCCGAGGTGCAGATCGCCTACGGCATGACCGAGACCAGCCCGGTGTCGCTGCAGACCGGCCCCGACGACGGCCTGGAATTACGCGTGACCACCGTGGGCCGCACCCAGCCGCAGTTGGAGACCAAGCTGGTGGACGCCGACGGTCGCATCGTTGCCCGGGGCGAGATCGGCGAGCTGTGCACCCGGGGCTACAGCGTGATGCTCGGCTACTGGGACAACCTGCAGGCCACCCATGACGCCCTCGATCCGGCCGGCTGGATGCACACCGGCGACCTGGCGGTGATGGACGACGAAGGCTACGTGCGCATCGTCGGGCGCAACAAGGACATGATCATTCGTGGTGGCGAGAACATCTATCCGCGTGAGCTCGAGGAGTTCTTCCACACCCACCCGGCGGTGGCCGAGGCGCAGGTGGTGGGGATTCCGTGCAGCAAGTATGGCGAGGAGGTGGTGGCGTGGATTCGCCTGCACCCCGGGCACAGCGCCAGTGCCGAGGAACTGCAGCTGTGGTGCAAGGCACGGTTGGCGCATTTCAAGACGCCACGGCATTTCCGCTTTGTCGATGAGTTTCCGATGACGGTGACGGGGAAGGTGCAGAAGTTCCGGATGCGCGAGATCAGCGTGGAGGAGCTGGGGGGCTAGGCATCGCCTTGAAGACCAGGTCGACCAGCTCGGCAAAGGTGGTATAGGTCTGGACTTGATCGGGAATGAAGATGCCGAATGTCTCCTCCACGATTGCTTGCAGCTCCACCACGTCGAAACTGTCGGCGCCCAGTTCGTCCATGGCGATGTTCGGCCGGATCCGGTGCAGGCTCTGTTCGAGGAAGCCGGCGAGGATCCATTGCAGGTGGAAGGCGATGTAGAGGCGCGAGCGCATGCCTGGGGCTGCCGTCAGGGAGGAGAGTCTCTCTGTACGCGACTCTGGAAGAGTCTGCTACTGGCAGAAATACCAGGTGTGTGATTGTCTGATTTGTGCGCCAAACTGTCCCGCTGGGGCACGGGACAGTTACCGGCTTTGGCGTATTACTTGGGGGACTTTTCTCGTACTAGCACGAGGAGATCATTTACCGTTTTGACGTTTTCCACTTGATCTCCATCGAGGGTGATACCGAATACTCTCTCGGCAGATATGACAATCTCGGTAATATCCAGATCGTCTGCACTAAGATCCGTCTCAAAGTTCGCAGTGGTGATGACATCTGCCTCTTCAATACCAAGCTGCTCAGCGATAACCTTATTCAGTCGTTCTTCCACGTTGTCCATAACAGTACCCTCATGTAAGTGACATGAGCGTTGTAGGCTGATGGATCGTGCTGCGCTACTGGCAGAAATATCAGGTGGCCCCGCCTGCCCCACCACAACCTTGTCTATCCTCTACCTTTCACCGGCGGCTCCTCGCTCGGCGGGTCGCCCACGGTCGGTGGCACGGTCGGCTTGATCGGCAGCTCATCCGGATCCTCTTCGGGCACCGGCGGCGGCAAGGTCGGGTCGTCGATGTTCGGGTCGGGTGTCTCCGGTGGAATGGGAATGTTCATGGGCCTGGCCTCGCGGGATGAATGAAGCGGTGTCGCAGGCTTTGACCCAGGCCTGCGCCCGACGCTCATTTTTTTTGAACCCCCGCGCGCCAACACGGCTCTGAACCCTTACCGCCACCAGCTCAGGGGAGCAGGTCGATGTCTGGTAAAGAGCCGTTCGAAAGCGTGCCCATGGCCAACGATCACCCGGACCAGGCCATCAGCCTGTCCCAGGCGCTGCTGGCGCCGCGCATCGTGATCGAGGACGCAAGCCCGGTGCTCGACGGCGGCACCTTCGCCGCCAAGGCGGTGCGCGGGCACAAGGTCGAGGTGACGGCCAAGGTCTACAGCGATGGTCACGACCGCCTGGCGGTGAGCCTGAACTGGCGCCAGGCCCACAGCCGGCGCTGGCACTGCGTGACGATGCACTCGCCGGGTAACGACCTGTGGTTGGCGGACTTCACCCCCACCGAACTGGGCTTGCACCTGTTCAGCATCGAGGCCTGGATCGACCCTTTCGCCACCTACTGCCACGACCTGGAGAAAAAGTACGCCGCCGGTGTGGATGTGAAGCTCGAACTGGAGGAGGGCCGGCTGCTGCTGGGCCAGGGCATCGAGCGCAGCGACGGGCTTTTGCGCGAGCAGCTTGAACGCTTGCAACAGCGCCTGCCGGATTTGCCGGTGGATGAGCAGGTGATGTTGCTGCTGCACCCCGACGCGGCCCAGCTGATGGCCGAGGCCGAGCACCGCAGCTACCTCACCCGCAGCCGCGAGTTTCCCCTGGATGTGGACCGCGAGGCGGCGCTGTTCGCCAGCTGGTACGAACTGTTCCCGCGCTCGATCACCGACGATGCCGAGCGCCATGGCACCTTCGACGACGTGCACCAGCGCCTGCCGATGATTCGCGACATGGGCTTCGACGTGCTCTACTTTCCGCCGATCCACCCCATCGGCATGAAGCACCGCAAGGGCCGCAACAACGCCTTGCAGGCCGAGCCCGGCGACCCCGGCAGCCCCTACGCCATCGGCAGCCCAGAGGGCGGGCACGATGCCATCCACCCACAGCTGGGCAGCCGCGAGGACTTCCGCCGGCTGGTCGCCGCCGCCGCCGAGCATGGGCTGGAGATCGCCCTGGATTTCGCCATCCAGTGCTCCCAGGACCACCCCTGGCTCACGGAGCACCCCGGCTGGTTCAGCTGGCGCCCCGACGGCAGCATCCGTTACGCCGAGAACCCGCCGAAGAAGTACCAGGACATCGTCAACGTCGACTTCTACGCCCCCGAATCGGTGCCGAGCCTGTGGCTGGCCTTGCGCGACGTGGTGGTCGGCTGGGTGGAGGAGGGCGTGAAGACCTTCCGCGTCGACAACCCGCACACCAAGCCGCTGCCGTTCTGGCAATGGCTGATCGCCAATGTGCGCAGCCAGCACCCCGAGGTGATCTTCCTCGCCGAGGCCTTCACCCGCCCGGCGATGATGGCGCGCCTGGGCAAGGTCGGTTATGCCCAGAGCTACACCTATTTCACCTGGCGCAACAGCAAGCAGGAGCTGCGCGAGTACTTCGAGCAGCTCAACCAGCCGCCGTGGAGCCAGTGCTACCGGCCCAACTTCTTCGTCAACACGCCGGACATCAACCCGTTCTTCCTGCAGACCTCGGGCCGCCCCGGCTTTCTCATCCGCGCTGCGCTGGCGACCATGGGCTCGGGCTTGTGGGGCATGTACTCGGGCTTCGAGCTGTGCGAGGGCACGCCGCTGCCGGGCAAGGAGGAGTACCTGGATTCGGAGAAGTACGAGATCCGCCCGCGCGATTTCACCCAGCCCGGCAACATCGTCGCCGAGATCGCCCAGCTCAACCGCATCCGCCGGCAGAACCGCGCCCTGCAGACCCACCTGGGGGTGGTGTTCCTCAACTGCTGGAACGATCAGATCCTGTATTTCGCCAAGCGCACGCCCGAGCGCGACAACGTGATCCTGGTGGCCATCAGCCTCGACCCGTACAACGCCCAGGAGGCCAGTTTCGAGCTGCCACTGTGGGAGTTGGGGCTGGACGATAACGCCGATACCCAGGGCGAGGACCTGATGAATGGCCACCGCTGGACCTGGCATGGCAAGACCCAGTGGATGCGCATTGAGCCGTGGCACCAGCCGTTTGGTATCTGGCGCATCGAGAAGCTGCGCTAATCCTCTGTAGGAGCGGCCTTGCCGAGACGTCGGACCGGTCGGAAAGGGCTGCAAAGCAGCCCCGGCAATATCTGCAGCGTCGCTGAAATCCTGGGGCCGCTTCGCGCCCCTTTCGCGACACAAGGCCGCTCCTACAGGGTGCGTGCCGAACCGGAAAATGAAAGGAGTCGCACATGGCCAAGCGTTCCCGCCCGGCAGCCTTCATCGACGATCCGCTGTGGTACAAGGACGCGGTGATCTACCAGTTGCACGTGAAATCGTTCTTCGATTCGAACAACGACGGCATCGGCGATTTCGCAGGGCTCATCGGCAAGCTCGACTACATCGCCGAACTTGGCGTCAACACCCTCTGGCTGCTGCCGTTCTACCCTTCGCCCCGGCGCGACGACGGCTACGATATCGCCGAGTACAAGGCCGTGCACCCGGACTACGGCAGCATGGCCGATGCCAAGCGCTTCATCGCCGAGGCCCACAAGCGCGGCCTGCGGGTGATCACCGAGCTTGTCATCAACCACACCTCCGACCAGCATCCCTGGTTCCAGCGCGCCCGCCACGCCAGGCGCGGCAGCAAGGCCCGGGACTTCTACGTGTGGTCCGACGACGACCAGAAATACGATGGCACGCGGATCATCTTCCTCGACACCGAGAAGTCCAACTGGACCTGGGACCCGGTCGCCGGCCAGTACTTCTGGCACCGCTTCTACTCACACCAGCCGGACCTGAACTTCGACAACCCGCAAGTGCTAAAGGCCGTGATCGGCGTGATGCGCTACTGGCTCGACATCGGCGTCGACGGCCTGCGCCTGGATGCCATCCCGTACCTGATCGAGCGCGACGGCACCAACAACGAGAACCTTCCCGAAACCCACACCGTGCTCAAGGCCATCCGCGCCGAGATCGACGCCAACTACCCCGACCGCATGCTGCTGGCCGAGGCCAACCAATGGCCGGAAGACACCCGCCCGTACTTCGGCGAGGGCGATGGCGACGAGTGCCACATGGCCTTCCACTTCCCGCTGATGCCGCGCATGTACATGGCCCTGGCCATGGAGGACCGCTTCCCGATCACCGATATCCTGCGCCAGACCCCGGAGATCCCGGCCAACTGCCAATGGGCGATCTTCCTGCGCAACCACGATGAGCTGACCCTGGAGATGGTCACCGACCGCGAGCGCGACTACCTGTGGAACTACTACGCCGAGGACCGCCGCGCGCGCATCAACCTCGGCATTCGTCGGCGCCTGGCGCCGCTGCTGCAGCGCGACCGGCGGCGCATCGAACTGCTGACCAGCCTGCTGCTGTCGATGCCCGGCACCCCGACCCTGTACTACGGCGACGAGCTGGGCATGGGCGACAACATCTACCTGGGCGACCGCGACGGCGTGCGCACGCCCATGCAGTGGTCGCCGGACCGCAACGGCGGTTTCTCCCGGGCCGATCCGCAGCGCCTGGTGCTGCCGCCGATCATGGACCCGCTGTACGGCTACCAGACCATCAACGTCGAGGCCCAGGCCCACGACCCGCATTCGCTGCTCAACTGGAACCGCCGGCTGCTGGCGGTGCGCAAGCAGCAGAAGGCCTTTGGCCGTGGCAGCCTGAAAATGCTCACGCCGAGCAATCGCCGGGTGTTGGCGTACATACGTGAATACACCGATGCCGACGGCAACGGCGAAATCGTGCTGTGCGTGGCCAACGTCTCGCGGGCGGCCCAGGCGGCGGAGCTGGAACTGGCGCAGTACGCCGACAAGGTGCCGGTGGAGATGCTCGGCGGCAGCGCCTTCCCGCCCATCGGCCAACTGCCGTTCCTGCTGACCCTGCCGCCTTATGGCTTCTACTGGTTCCTGCTGGCCAGTCACGACCGCATGCCCAGCTGGCATGTCCAGCCCGCCGAGGGCCTGCCCGAGCTGACCACCCTGGTGCTGCGCAAGCGCATGGAGGAGCTGCTCGAGTCGCCATCGCGCGAGACCTTGCAGGCATCCATCCTGCCGCAATACCTGCCCAAGCGCCGCTGGTTCGCCGGCAAGGAAGGGCCCATTGACCAGGTACGCCTGAGCTATGGCGTGCGCTTCGCCACCACGGCGCTGCCGGTGCTGCTCGCCGAGCTGGAGGTGCACAGCGAGGGCGTCGTCACTCACTACCAGTTGCCCTTCGGCCTGCTGCCGGAGGAGCAGATCAACGCCGCGCTGCCCCAGCAACTGGCGCTGTCGCGGGTGCGCCGTGGTCGCCAGGTGGGGTTGATCACCGACGCCTTCGTGCTCGAACCGTTCATTCGCGCCGTGCTCAAGGGCTGCCAGGAGGGCCTGCGCCTGCCCTGTGGCGATGGCCTGGGCGAGCTGTATTTCCATTGCACCGGGGCCTTGGCCGCGCTGCAGCTCGATGAGCAGAGCGAGGTGCGCTACTTGGGCGCCGAGCAGTCCAACAGCTCGGTGGTGGTCGGCGGCAGCCTGGTGCTCAAGCTGATTCGCCGGGTGAACCCGGGGGTGCACCCGGAGCTTGAGATGAGCGCGTACCTGACCGCCGCGGGCTTTGCCAATATCTCGCCCCTGCTGGCCTGGGTCAGCCGTGTCGATGACAGTGGCCAGCCCCATCTGCTGATGATCGCCCAGGGCTACCTGAGCAACCAGGGCGATGCCTGGGACTGGACGCAGAACACCCTGGAGCGGGCGATCCGCGATCAGATGGAACCCGGCAATGTCGAGTCGGAGGCGCATACCGATGCCCTGGCCGAGCTGACCGGTTTTGCCGCCTTGCTCGGCCAACGCCTGGGCGAGATGCACCTGTTGCTGGCCGCGCCGAGCGACGACGCGGCGTTCCAGTCTCGTCCGAGCGATGCCCAGGACAGCGAGCGCTGGAGCCGGCAGATCAGCACTGAGCTGACCCGCGCCCTCGACCTGCTGGCCCAGCACCGCGACACCCTGGACCGCGACAGCCAGGCGCTGGTCGACGACCTGCAGCAACAGCGTGAAGGCCTGCGGCAGCACGTCGACAACCTCGCCCGGCAGGCTCGGGGCGGCTTGCTGATGCGCGTGCACGGCGACCTGCACCTGGGCCAGGTGCTGGTGGTGCAGGGCGACGCCTACCTGATCGATTTCGAGGGCGAGCCGGCGCGCCCGCTCGACGAGCGGCGGGCGAAACACAGCCCGTACAAGGATGTCAGCGGCGTACTGCGCTCCTTCGACTATGCTGCTGCGATGATCCTGCGCAGCGCCTCGACGGTCGACCTGTCCGACGCGGCGCGCCAGGCCCGGCAGCGGGTCGCCCGGCAGTACCTGCACCAGTCGCGTCACGCCTTCGTCGAAGCCTACGGGCTGGCCACCGCCGCCATGCCCCATGCCTGGCAACAGGCCGAGGGCGAGCGCGCGGCGCTGGAGCTGTTCTGCCTGGAGAAGGCCGCCTACGAAATCACCTATGAAGCCGAAAGCCGGCCAAGCTGGCTGGCCGTGCCTTTGCATGGCCTGCATGGACTGATCAGTACCTGGGGAGAGTCATAGATGAATGCAACCATGCGTGACAACGGCGGCCTTCGGCAACGGGACCTCGACGCCCTGGCCCGCGCCGAGCACGCCGATCCATTTGCCGTGCTCGGCCCCCATGGCGACGGCGCGGGCGGCCTGTTCGTCCGCGCCTTCCTGCCCAATGCCCTGAACGCACGACTGCTGGCGCGCGACGATGGGCAGGTGCTAGCCGAAATGGTGCAGGGCAGCGTGTCGGGGCTGTTCACCGCGCACCTCGATGAGGCACGGGCTTACCTGCTGCAGATCGGCTGGGCCGGCGGCGAGCAGGTCACCGAGGACCCTTACAGCTTCGGCCCGCAACTGGGCGACATGGACCTCTACCTGTTCGCCGAGGGCAACCACCGCGACCTGTCCGGGCGTTTCGGCGCCCAGCCGACCGTTGCCGACGGTGTCGCGGGTGTGTGCTTCTCGGTGTGGGCGCCCAATGCCCGGCGGGTTTCGGTGGTCGGCGACTTCAACAACTGGGACGGCCGCCGCCATCCCATGCGCCTGCGCCACAGCGCCGGGGTGTGGGAGCTGTTCGTGCCCAGGCTCGGCGTGGGCGAGGCCTACAAGTTCGAAGTGCTGGGCGCGGACGGCGTGCTGCCGCTCAAGGCCGACCCCTTGGCCCGCGCCACGGAGCTTCCGCCGAGCACCGCCTCGAAGGTGGCCGGGGCCCTGGCCCACGACTGGCGCGACGGCCAGTGGATGGAGCAGCGGTCCCAGCGCCACGCCTACAGCGCGCCGCTGTCGATCTACGAACTGCACGCCGGCTCCTGGCGCTGCGAGCTGGACGATGCCGGCGAAGTCGCGCGCTTCTACAACTGGCGCGAGCTGGCCGAGCGCCTGGTGCCCTACGTGCAGGAGCTGGGCTTCACCCATATCGAGCTGATGCCGATCATGGAGCATCCCTTCGGCGGCTCCTGGGGCTACCAGCCGCTGTCGCTGTTCGCGCCGACCTCGCGCTATGGCAGCGCCGAGGACTTCGCCTTCTTCGTCGATGCCTGCCACCAGGGCGGCATCGGCGTGATCCTCGACTGGGTGCCGGCGCATTTTCCCACCGACGAGCATGGCCTGGCGCGCTTCGACGGCACCGCCCTGTACGAGTACGACAACCCGCTGGAAGGCTTCCACCAGGACTGGAACACGCTGATCTACAACCTCGGTCGCAACGAGGTGCGCGGCTTCATGCTGGCCTCGGCGTTGCACTGGCTCAAGCACTTCCATATCGACGGCCTGCGCGTGGATGCGGTGGCCTCGATGCTCTACCGCGACTATTCGCGCAAGGCGGGCGAATGGGTGCCCAACCGCCACGGCGGGCGCGAGAACCTCGAGGCCATCGACTTCATCCGCCACCTCAACGGCGTCGCCGCCCATGAGGCGCCGGGCGCGCTGATCATCGCCGAGGAGTCCACCGCCTGGCCCGGCGTCAGCCAGCCGGTGCAACAGGGTGGCCTGGGTTTTGCCTACAAGTGGAACATGGGCTGGATGCACGACACCTTGCATTACATCCAGAACGACCCGGTGCACCGCACCTACCACCACAACGAGATGAGCTTCGGGCTGATCTACGCCTATTCCGAGCATTTCATCCTGCCGATTTCCCACGACGAGGTGGTCCACGGCAAGCATTCGCTGATCGACAAGATGCCCGGCGACCGCTGGCAGAAGTTCGCCAACCTGCGGGCGTACCTGGCGTTCATGTGGACCCATCCGGGCAAGAAGCTGCTGTTCATGGGCTGCGAGTTCGGCCAGTGGCGCGAGTGGAACCACGACCAGCAACTGGACTGGTACCTGCTGCAGTACTCCGAGCACCAGGGCGTGCAGAAGCTGGTGGCCGACCTCAACCGGCTGTACCGTGAACTGCCGGCGCTGCACGAGCAGGACTGCCGGGCCCAGGGCTTCCAGTGGCTGATCGGCGACGACGCGCACAACAGCGTGTACGCCTGGCTGCGCTGGAGCAGCCAGGGCGAACCCCTGCTGGTGGTGGCCAACTTCACCCCGGTGCCACGAGAGGGTTACCGGATCGGCGTGCCGTTCGGTGAACGGTGGCAGGAGTTGCTCAACAGCGATGCCGGGCTGTATGCCGGGTCGAACGTGGGGAACCTGGGGGCGGTGGCCAGCGAGGCGATCGCCAGCCATGGCCAGCCGTTGTCGCTGGCGCTGAACCTGCCGCCGTTGGGGGTGTTGGTGATGAAACCGGCCTGATCGCTCCATCGCCGGGCCGCTCCCACAGGTGTTGTGGGAGCGGCTCCCCACGAGTCTGGAACGCTGCTCCGGCCTCCGGTGCCACGGTGGGGCACGAGGGGGAATGTTCGTCAGATTTTGAAAATTGCAGCATTGACTTCAATTGCGATTTCGCCGTTATAAACAGTGCCCTGAGCGGACGCTTTGGCTTCCCATTGCAGAGTGGAGAAGATCTGTTCGAGGGTCGTGATTTTTTGCTCAGTTGTCGGCTTGATCTCTTTGAGATACAGGGTGACTGAGTATGTGTTTTCGAGGTGGTTGAATGAAGTGTTGTTTTTAAGTTTGGTGCCGATGTTCTTGTCGACGCGACGCAGGTGGAAGATTTCTGTCAGCGTTTCGTTGAACAGTTTTATCAGTATGGACAGTGGGGAGGTGTTGTCGAACACTTCCGACTGCCTCAGCTTTTTGTACTGCAGGTAGACAGGGTTTAGCGACTGGGATTGGTGATAAGCGTCAATAACGCTCTGGGCTTTTTCAGTGACAAGGTGATCGAGGTCTGCTGATAGTTCTTTGTGCTGGTCACTGTACGCTTCACTGAATGTGCCAATAGCCTGTGCTATGTAATCTGCTTTCGTGTGCGGCTCTTGCTGGGCGCTCGAGCATGGAGGCGGATTGACAGCAACGTAATACAGGAGGGCTCGTAGCACTTCATCGAAGCGTTGAGGCTTCGTCAGGACGGGTAGCTGAATCTTGAAATTGCGTAAAAGTCGCTCTGTTTTCTCGGCGGCCTTGAGTGGGATGTCAGCGGAATCCAGGAACATGCACGTGTTCTGTATGAGTTGTTCTTTGGTGGTGTGTTCCAGCAATGAGTGTGCGACGCGCCTGGCAATTTCGGCATCCACGACGACCTTGCGCCATTCGAGCAGAGGAGGGGGGATGTCGGGGAGGGAGTCGTACAGGTTGGCGATATAGGTGGCCTGGTCAAAAGAAACGTGAGAAATCTCGTTCATGTCGGCTGGCTCGCTTTGGTGTCCTTGGCATCACTGGAGTGGCTATGCCTGCGAGCGAAAATATTGCACGGCGGCCAGTAGCGGTATACTGGCAAAATTGCTAGGTGGTCCATGCTGGACGAATGCTGTTATGGCATTGCTTGTCTTACTCAGCGTCCGGCAGTCGAGCGTTCCACCGGCTGTATTGATGTGTATGCCGCTAAGCTGAATCCACTTGGGCTGATACATCCTTCGGGGACGTACCAGCCGACAAGCAAGGTTGGGGAGGATTTTTGCCGTATGCCTACCAACGCATCCTGACCCCAAGGCTACCAATCAACCCATTCAGGTCATTGTCATCCACATCGGAGCTGTAGTCGGCGCTGACGAACAGCGCCACGTTCGGCGTCACCCTGGCCACCAGGCCCAAGCCCAGTTCAACCGTGGCGGCGCTGCGCGAGCTGGAGATCTTGTCGACCTGGTCCAGCTTCACCGGGTCGGCGTTGCTGAAGTCGTACCAGACGTTGGTGCGCACATAGGGTTCGATGGGCATGCCGCGCACTTCGTAACGCGCCGACAGCTTGGCGCCGACCCGGCCGCTCCAGCTGGGCTGGCTGTCGAAGGCCTGCAGGGTTTCCTCCTGCACCTGGCTACCCGGGAAGAACTGCTGGTTGATCAACTGCGCCTGGGGCTCGATCACCCAGCCGGCGCCCAGGCCGATGGGGTAGCCGCCTTCCACCGAGAAGGTCATCGCGTGGCCGCTGTCGTCGAGCCGCTGGCCGGCCTGGGAACGACCGTTGACGTCGATGCGCGTGCCCATGGCCACGGCGTCCACGTGCCAGCCCTGCTCGTGGGTCATGCTCCAGTACACGCCCAGGCTCTCGCCGCTGAGGTTGACCGCGTCACGCTGCTTGTCGCCCAGCAGCGGGCGCATGCCGTTGAAGGTGCTCTGCAGGTTGTTGTGGCCGACGAAGATCCCCGCGCGGTGCACGTTGCCGCTGCTGGTTTCACGCACGAACAGGTCCGGGCCGATCATCATCTGCTGGCTGGGCGCCTCCACCTGCGCCGGCGGCTGGGCGCCCTGGCGCGCGCCGGGGAAGAACTGCGCCCACTGGCTGGCGATATGGTCGCTGTCGGGCTGGCCATGACGTTCACCCATGCGCTCGGAGAAGGCGCTGAGCAGGCCCTGGTTGAGGCCGCTGACGCTGACCGGATCGAGTGACAATCGCGGCACCTCGGGCTGTGCGAGGACAGGGGCGAAGGGTTCGCCCTCCTGCGTTTCGAAGGCGAAGGTTTCCACCGGGGTTGCCAAGAGCAGCGACGTGGAAACCGCACAGAAAAAAGCGTCGAAGCGCGAGGGATTCGAGGTGCTTTTCATGGCGGATCTCCTGTTGATGTGTGAAGTGAACAGCCCACGACCTGGCCTGATGTCACGAGCTGTACGACAAGAACAGGGGGCGACAGGTACCAGCGCACCAGCCTTCTGCAGAGCGCACGAGGGCGCGCGCTAGAGGCCCGGCACGAGTTTTTACGTCTGGTGATTACTGTTCAGCTAAGGAGAGGACGGCGCTTGCGTCAAGAAAGCGTGAAGGGATTGCAAAATGCCTGTTTGACTGCGCAACTTGTTGAATCTAAGCAAATTTGAAGAGCACATATCAATAATGGTGATTTGCCGCCACGCCGCTATGCCGAATCGTTGCTACAACCGCACTTCCACCGCCAGCGGCAGATGGTCGGAGAGGTGGGTCCAGGGCTTGTTGCCGAGGATTCTCGGTGCGTGGCTGTCGGCGTTGCGCAGGTAGATGCGGTCCAGGCGCAGCAGCGGCAGGCGCGCGGGGTAGGTGCGCGCCAGCAGGCCGTGGTGGCGCTCGAAGGCCTCGTGCAGACCGTGCTGCAGCCCCAGGGTATGGTTGCCGCGCAGCTGCCAGTCGTTGAAGTCGCCGGCGATGATCACCGGAGCGTCGGCGGGCAGGGCGTCGAGCAGCCGGCGCAGCAGGTGCAGCTGTTGCTGGCGGTGGCGCTCAAGCAACGACAGGTGCACGCAGATGGCATGCACCTGGCGCTGCCCGGGCACGTCCAGCACGCAATGCAGCAGGCCGCGGCGCTCGGGGCCGGTGATCGACACGTCGAGGTTGCGGTGCTCGATGATCGGGTACTTGGACAGCAGCGCGTTGCCGTGGTGGCCGTCGGGGTAGACCGCGTTGCGGCCGTAGGCGAAGTCGCTCCACATGCTGTCGGCGAGGAATTCGTACTGCGAGGTCCGTGGCCAGCCGGGGTAGCGCGCGGCGTGGCGGTCATGGCTGCCGAGCACTTCCTGGAGGAACACGATGTCGGCCTCGGTGCTGCGCACCGCCTCGCGCAGCTCCGGCAGGATGAAGCGCCGGTTGAAGGCGGTGAAGCCCTTGTGGGTGTTGACCGTCAGCACCTTGACCCGGTGCACGGCCGGGGCCTGGTTGACGTTGGCGAAACCTGGGCTGCCGGCTTCGAGGTTCACGAGTGCTCCTGGGTGAGGGGGCTGCGTAGCAGCCCCATGTTTCAACTGTCTCGACACAGTCTAGGACAGACCTTCCCCTTTGGGGTTCAGTCCTCCTCCCGCTGCAGCACCAGCAACAGCAGCGACCGCCCCTTGACCTCGAACACCGTGTCGAACGCCAGGTGCTGCGGCTTGCGCAGTTCGGGTCGGTCGGTGTCCACCAGGCAGCTCCAGTAGTCGCCCTCCGGTACCGCCGCCAGGGTGAACGGCACCACGTCGTGGTAGGCGTTGACGATCAGCAGCATGGTCGCCTCGGCACCGGGCCGGGCGATGCCGCTGACCTGGGCGCGGCCGTCCATCAGCATGCCCAGGCAGCGCCCGTGCGGGTCTTCCCACTGCTCGACGGTCATCTCGCTGGCGTCCGGGGCCAGCCAGGTGACGTCCTTGACCCCGATCGCCTCGTTGTAGTCACCGACCAGGAAGCGCGAGCGGCGCAGGATCGGGTAGGCCAGGCGCAGGCGGGTCAGGCGCTTGACGAAGGCCATCAACGCCTTGCCATCCTGGTCCAGGTCCCAGTTCACCCAGCCGATTTCGCTGTCCTGGCAGTAGGCGTTGTTGTTGCCGTGCTGGGTGCGGCTGAATTCGTCGCCGGCGACGATCATCGGCGTGCCCTGTGCCAGCAGCAAGGTGGCGAAGTAGTTGCGCATCTGGCGCATGCGCAGGGCGTTGATCGCCGGGTCGTCGGTGGGGCCTTCGACGCCGCAGTTCCACGACAGGTTGTTGTTGGTGCCGTCCTGGTTGTTCTCGTCGTTGTCCTCGTTGTGCTTGTCGTTGTACGACACCAGGTCGCGCAGGGTGAAACCGTCATGGGCGGTGACGAAGTTGACCGAGGCGTAGGGGCGTCGACCGCGGTTGTTGAACAGGTCGCCCGAGGCGGTCATGCGCGAGGCGAAGTCGGCGAGCATGCCTTCGTCGCCCTTCCAGAAGCTGCGCACGGTGTCGCGGAAGCGATCGTTCCATTCGGCCCAGCCGGGGGCGAAGTTGCCCACCTGGTAGCCGCCCGGGCCGCAGTCCCAGGGTTCGGCGATCAGCTTGGTCTGGCTGAGCATCGGGTCCTGGCGGCAGGCGACGAGAAAGCCGTGGCGCTCGCTGTAGCCATCGTGATAGCGGCCGAGGATGGTCGCCAGGTCGAAGCGAAAACCATCCACGTGCATCTCGCCGGCCCAGTAGCGCAGCGAGTCGGTGACCAGTTGCAGCACCCGGGGGTGGCTCAGGTCGAGGGTGTTACCGGTGCCCGAATCGTTGATGTAGAAACGCCGGTCCTCGGGCATCAGGCGGTAGTACGAGGCGTTGTCGATGCCGCGCATCGACAGGGTCGGGCCGCGCTCGTTGCCCTCGGCGGTGTGGTTGTAGACCACGTCGAGGATCACCTCGAGCCCGGCGTCGTGCAGGTGCGCGACCATCTCCTTGAACTCGGCGATCTTGCCGCTGGCCAGGTAGCGCGGATGGGGCGCGAAGAAGGCGATGCTGTTGTAGCCCCAGTAGTTGTTCAGGCCCTTGTCCAGCAGGTGCTGGTCGTTGACGAAGGCGTGGATCGGCAGCAGTTCGATGCTCGATACGCCAAGCTCCTTGATATGCGCCAGCAGCTCGTCGTTGGCCAGCCCCGCGAAGGTCCCACGCAGGTGCTCGGGCACCGCCGGGTGGCGCATGCTGATGCCACGGGTGTGGGCCTCGTAGATGATCGTGCGCTCCCAGGGGATCAGCACGCGCTGGTCGCGGCCCCAGGTGAAGGCCGGGTCGATGACCTTGCACTTGGGCACGAACGGCGCACTGTCGCGCTCATCGAACGAGAGGTCGGCGTCGGGGTGGCCGATGGTGTAGCCGAACAGCGCCTCGGACCACTTCAGCGTGCCGACCAGTTGCTTGGCGTAGGGGTCGATCAGCAGTTTGTTGGGGTTGAAGCGGTGACCGTTCTCGGGTTCGTAAGGGCCGTGCACGCGGTAGCCGTAGACCAGGCCCGGGTGGGCGTCGGGCAGGTAGCCGTGGTAGATCTCGTCGGTGTACTCGGGCAGCTCGATGCGCTCGATTTCCTCCTCGCCGCTGGGGTCGAACAAGCACAGCTCGACCTTGGTGGCGTTGGCCGAGAACAGCGCGAAGTTGACCCCCAGGCCGTCCCAGGTGGCGCCGAGCGGAAAGGGCAGGCCTTCGCGGATGCGCGACGGGGCGACGGAGCGGGTCTTCTTCGGGGTGCGGGGGCTCATGGCGGTCCTCATGGTCCGGGGGCGAAAGCGGGGCCGCTGTGCGGCCCATCGCTGCGGTTCGTCGCTACGACAAGCCAGCTCCCACAGGTACAGCGGTACTTGAGAAGCCTGCACGGACCCTGTGGGAGCTGGCTTGCCAGCGATGAGGCCGGTACACGCGCTACAAGGCATTCAACTTGCCGGCTTCTTCACTGCCCTGGGCTTCTTCACGGCAAGCGGCTTTTCCACGGAAGTAGCGGCCTTGGGCTTGGCCGCCGCCTTCTTGCGCGGCGCGGCCTTTGGCGCCAATGCCTCGGCCTCGGCCAGCTTGCGTGCCATCTGCCAATGACGGTCCTCCTGGCCCGCCGGCTTACCCTCCGACTCCCAGATCTGATAGGCGAACTCGCGAATACGTTTTTCTTCGACACTCATCTCGACGCTCCTGAATGCAGTTAGGCATGTTCAATCAACACATTGACCGGAAACTCCATCAGCACGGTGCTCAACATCAGCTCCCTTGAAGGGGTGACAGCACCGCCGCCGAAAAGTCCCGAGCAGTTGGCAGGCGACAAGGCAAACGGCAGGACAAGCCGGGTATCGTCCCAGTTCTGTGCCGGGATCAACGGGGTGGCGGCCGGACCCAGCAGGGTGCTGGCCAGCCGCGGTACGACGATGATGGCGCGGGTGTCCTCGCCCAGGCGGGCGAAGGCCAGCACCTTGTCGGCATGGCGCCCGCGCACGGCAAGCGGCAGGTAGGCGCCACGCTGGAACAGTTCGGGGTGGGCCTGGCGGGCGTCCAGCACCCGGGCCACCAGGGCCTGCTTGAGGCGGCCGTCGCGCCAGTGGGCGAGCAGCTCGGCCAGGGGCGTGGCATCGTCCAGGCTGGCCCGTCTTGCAGGGTAGTCCACCGGGCGGCGGTTGTCCGGGTCGACCAGCGACAGGTCCCAGTATTCGTTGCCCTGGTACAGGTCCGGCACGCCGGGCGTGGTCATGCGCAACAGGCACTGCACCAGGCCGTTCAAGGCGCCGGGGCAGGCCAGGCGGCGCGCTGCTTCGTGCAGGGACTGACGCAATTGCTGGTTCTCGTCGTCCAGCAGCAGGCCGTCGACATAGGCCGCGCAGGCCTGCTCGTAGCGTTCGTTCGGCGCGGCCCAGCTGCTGCGCAGCTTGGCTTCACGCAGGGCCTTGCGCTGCCATTGGCGGATGCGTTCGGCATAGGCGCGCAGGGCCGGTGTGTCATGCAGGTCGAGGGACAGCGGCCAGCTGCCGAGCAGGGTCTGCAATAGCAGCAGTTCGTCAGCGGGGCTGGGGGCCTCGCCGTCGTCCAGCGCTTCGCGCAGCGGCGCGGCCAGCTCGCGCCAGTGCTCGACGCGGCTGGCCAGCCAGGGGCCGTGCTCGCTGAGTACGGCCAAGCGCGCCCGGCAGTCCTCGCCGCGCTTGTGGTCGTGGGTGGCGGTGGCCAGCAGGTTGTCGGGGAAGTCGCGCAGGCGGCGCTGGGCCTCGTTGTGGAACCAGGCCGGCGCGGCGCTGAAGCGCTCGGCGTCGAAGCCCACATCGTTGCGCGACAGCAGGCGGGCCGAACGATAGAACGCGGTGTCCTCGACGGCCTTGGCGGCGCTGGGCGCGGTCAGTTGCTGGAAACGCACGCAGGCATGGCGCAGGTGCTTGCGCGGTCGGCCCGGCGGCAGGCGGCGCCACGGCTGGCCACCGAGCCAGCGCTCGAGCTGCTCGAGCAGCGGCCAGTCGGCTTCGCCCAGCGACTGTCGCGCCCCGGCCAGCGCCTGCTGGAAAAACGCCTCGTCCTCGGCGGGGCGGCCACAGGCGTTGATGTAGGTGCGATACACCGGGTAATGCTCGACCAGCGCCTGCAGCGCCCGGCGAATGGCACCGAGGGTGAGGTCGCGGGTCATCAGGTCGTCGCGGGCCACTTGCAGCAGCGACTGGGCCACCGACTCGCAGTCGCCGGCCAGGCTGGCGTTGAGCACCAGATGGCGGGCAGTGCGCACCTCCTCGGCGAATTCAGGGCGCTCACTGATGGCGCTCCACAGCTCGCCCAGCGGCCCCTCGCCGGCGGGGTCGTGCTGCAGCAGCGACACCTGGTTCATGAACTCGTAGCCGGTGGTGCCGTCGGTGCGCCAGTCGCGGTGCAGGTGCTCGTCGGCGCCGAGGATCTTCTCCACATAGATTGGGAAGTGCGCCAGCGCGGCCTCCAGCGGCCGTCGCGCCAGCAAGCGGTCGACCCGGCGGCGCAGGTTGCGGCAGTAGCGGCGCGGGTCGGCCAGGCCGTCGATATGGTCGATGCGCAGGCCGTCCACCAGGCCACGTTCGATCAGCTCGAACAGCTTGGCATGGGTGGCCTCGAACACCACCGCGCGCTCCACGCGCAGGCCGCCGAGTTCGTTGATGTCGAAGAAGCGCCGCCAGTTGATGTCGTCGGCGGCGGTGCGCCAGCTGGCCAGGCGGTAGGTCTGCCGTTCGAGCAGCAGGTGCAGGCGCTTGAAGCCGGCCTCGGTGCGGCTGTCGAAGGCGCCGAGGGCCGATTGCAGGTCCGCGCCGGCGGCGCCCAGGCGCGCCAGCTCGTGGTGCAGGGGCAGGGCCGCGGCCAGTGGATCGTCGGCCTCGCCAAGGGCACTGAAGTGCGCGGCCAGTGCTTGCAAGCGTGGGTCCTCGGCCTGGCCGAGGATGCGCCCATAGTCCAGCGGGCAGATCGGGAAGCGATGTTCATGGTGGGCCACCTCGAAACGCCCCTGTGGCGCGTCGAAGGTCAGCGGGATCTCGCCGTTCTGCAGGGCCGCGCCGTAGTCGCTGCCGAGAAACGGCAGCAACAGCTGCCCGGCCAGCAACGGGTCGCTGGAGTGCCACTGGATATCGAAGAATTCCGCATAGGGGCTGCGCCGGCCCCAGGCCAGCAGGCTCTGCCACCAGGGATTGTCGGCGCCGCCCACGGCCATGTGGTTGGACACGGTGTCGAGGATCAGCCCCATGCCGTGCTGGCGCAGGGCGGCCACCAGGCGTTCGAGCGCCGCCTCGCCGCCGAGCTCGGGGTTGACCCGGGTCGGGTCGACCACGTCGTAGCCATGCCGGGAGCCGGCGCGGGCGGTGAGGATCGGCGAGGCGTACAGGTGGCTGATGCCAAGGCGGGCGAAGTAGGGCACCAGCGGCACCGCGTCATCCAGGGTGAATTCGCTGTGCAGCTGCAGGCGCAGGGTCGCGGTCAAGGGTTTCATCGATCACGCTCCCAGGCCTGTTCGCGGGCCTGGGCCAGCAGCTCCAGGCGGCGGGCGGCATCCTCGTCGTCGAGCAGGTCGCGTACCGGCGCCTGGAAGCGCCGGCGCCAGTTGGGGTGGCCTTCGGTGGTACCGGGCAGGTTGGCCTGCTCGTCGCTGCCCAGCAGGTCCTCCAGCGGCACCAGCACCAGCGGCGCGCGGGTATGGCCAACATAGCGGATCGCCGCGTCGATCAGCGCGTCGTCGCCGCGCAGTGGCCCGTAGTTCTGCTCCAGGGTGCGGCGCAGGCCGTCGCGCTCCAGGGCCCGGGTGTGGCGCCAGTGCAGTTCGGTGGCGGCGTCGATCAGTTGCAGGCGATGGCTCCAGTCGATGTCGCGACCCACCAGCCAGCCGGCCAGGGGCGCCAGGTCGTGGGTGCCGGTGGTGGCCAGGGCGTTGTCCGGCCAGTCGAGGATCGGCTTGAACTGCCCGGGCGCGGCCTGCTCGAACGGCAGCACGCGCATGCCCAGCACGGCCTTGTCGGCCAGGCGTTCGCGCAGGCCCTCGGGCACGGTGCCCAGGTCCTCGCCGAGGATGATCGCCTGGTGCCGCGCCGATTCCAGTGCCAGCAGGCGCAGCAGGTCGTCCAGCGGATAGTCCAGGTAGGCGCCTTCACTGGGTTTGGCACCGCGGGGGATCAGCCACAGCCGGCGCAGTCCCATCACATGGTCGATACGCAGGCCGCCAGCATGGGCCAGGTTGGCCCGCAGCATCTCGATGAAGGCGCGGTAGCCGTTGCGCCGGAGGCCCTCGGGGGAGAAGGCGCAGATGCCCCAGTCCTGGCCGGAGCGGTTGAGAATGTCCGGCGGCGCGCCGACCTTGAGCTCTGCCAGCAGTTCGTCCTGGCGGCTCCAGGCCTGGCTGCCGGCGCCGTCGGCCCCCACCGCCAGGTCGGCGATCAGGCCCACCGCCATGCCGTTGCCGCGCGCCGCGTCCTGGGCACGTTGCAGGCTGCGTTCGGTCAGCCACTGGCAGAAGGCGTGGAACTCGACCCGTGCCGGGTAGGCGTTGGCGAAGGCCTCGACCTCGGGGTGATAGGGGTCGTGCCAGGCCTTGGGCCAGCGGCGCCAGTCGGCGCCCAGGCCCGTACTGACCGCCTCGGCCTGCAGCACTTCGAAGCGGCAATGGTGCTCCAGCTGCTCGCCGGCGCTGGCGCGGAAACTGTCGAAGTCCTGGCGAAGCGGATGCTCGCCCTGGCTGAACTGCCGGTAGAGCGCCTCGAGCAGGCGCAGGCGGGCATCGGCGGCCCGGGGCCAGTCCACCAGCGCCTGTTGTTCCAGCGTGTCGAGGCTCCCCTGCAGGTCGCAGGCCTCGATGGCCATGCGCACCTCGCGCTCGCCAAAGACGACACCGGGGCTGGCGTAGAGCACGTTGCGCAGCAGCCGGCTGGAGGGCGAGTAGGGGCTGAAGTGGTGCTGGTCGAACGCCGACAGGGTGTGGATCGGGCTGATCGCCAGGGCATCGGCGCCGCGCTCGGCGGCATTGCGCGCCAGTTGTTCCAGGGCCAGGCAGTCGCCGTAGCCGCCATCACCTGGGCGGCGCAGGCTGTACAGCTGCGCCGCGATGCCCCAGCAGCGCGGCGGTTGCTGCTCGAGGCGGTCCTCCAGGGCATGGCAGCGCGGCGGCGCCACGGCCACGCTGAAGCTGCGGCCATCGATGTCCACGCGGTGGTAGCCCAGCGGCAGCTCGCCCGGCAGGCGCGCCTGGGCGTCCAGGGCCAGGTTGCGCTGGCTGCCGTCCTCCAGTGTGCAATGTGCCTGGCAGTCGGCGCTGAAATAGCGCTGCAGGTCCAGGGGCTGGCCGACATCGACGGTCAGCAGCGGCGGCAGGTGTTCGCTGTCCTCGGCCTGCTCGACGGCGCGCAGGCTGGCGGCGATGGCGGCGGCATCGCCGGCCGGGTGGCCGAGGCCTGCGAGCACCCGGCGCAATACCTCGTCGCTGACCTGCTGCGGGCGGTTGTTGGCGTCGATCCAGTCGCGGGCCAGGCCGACCCGCGCGGCCAGGCGGTGGAGGGGCTGTTCGCTCATGGCGTCTCCTGGTCGGGGGGCAGCAGGCTGACCACGCAGCTGTGCGCGGCAAGGGTCGAGTCGGGGTGGGCGTTGTCGCTGCTGTCGTACAGGCGCCGTTGCAGGGCGGGCAGCGCGACCGGCTGGGGCTGGGCGGCGAGGTTGAGGTCGATGCGCAGCTCGCAGCCGTTGCCCAGGCGCCAGCGGGCAGTCAGCGCCTGGTCGCCGAGTACCTCGGCGCCGAGGGCGCGGGTGCCGGGCAGGTGCGCGATGACATGGCGCCGGCGCAGGTCGAGCAGTTGCTGGTACAGGCCGTGCCAGCCGGCCAACACATCCTGGTGCCGGGGCCGGGACGAGGCGAAGGTCGCCTCGGCATTTGGGTCGGGGATCTGTTCGCGCTTGTGCGGGTCGGCAAATGCGTCGAAATGGGCAAACTCGCCGCGCCGTCCCTCACGTACCGCGTCGGCCAGCTCATCGTGAAAATCGGTGAAGAACAGAAACGGCTCGCGGCTGCCGTCGTCGTCGCCCATGAACAGCAGGGGGATCATCGGTGCCAGCAGCAACAGCGCGGTGGCAGCGCGCAGGGCCGGCGGCGGGCAGAGGCGGGTGAGGCGTTCGCCCAGGGCGCGGTTGCCGACCTGGTCGTGATTCTGCAGAAACAGCACGAAGGCGCTCGGTGGCAAGTGGCCGCTGGGCTCGCCCCGGGGCGTGCCGTGGCGGTCGGGCTGGCCCTGGAACACGAAGCCTTCGGCCAGGCAGCGGGCCAGCTGGTCGATCGGCCGGTCCTTGTAGTCGGCGTAGTAGCCTTCGGTCTCGCCGGTCAGCAGCACATGCAGGGCGTTGTGGCCGTCGTCGTTCCACTGCGCGTCGAAGCCCTGTTGCAGCAGCGCGGCCTGGTTGTGCTCGTTTTCCAGCACCAGCCACACCTGCCGCCCGGGCTCGACGGTGGCGCGCACCCGCTGCGCCAGCTCGACGAGAAAGTCCGGTTGGTCGATGGCGTGCACCGCGTCCAGGCGCAGGCCGTCGCAGCGGTAGTCGCACAGCCACATCAACGCGTTCTGGATGAAGTACTCGCGCACCTCGGCGCGGCGAAAATCGATGGCCGCGCCCCAGGGCGTCTGCCGGTCGTCGCGGAAAAACGGGCTGGCGTAGCGGGGCAGGTAGTTGCCGTCGGGGCCGAAGTGGTTGTAGACCACGTCCACCAGCACCATCAGACCGTGGCCATGGGCCTGGTCGACCAGGCCGCACAGCGCCAGCGGCGTGCCGTAGCTGTGCTGCGGGGCGAACGGCAGCACGCCGTCGTAGCCCCAGTTGCGCGCGCCGGGGAACTGCCCCAGGGGCATCAGTTCGATGGCGCTGATGCCCAGCTCGGCCAGGCGCGGCAGCACCTTGGCCACGCCGTCGTAGCCGCCGAGCAGGCCCACGTGCAGCTCCTGGATCACCGCCTCGTGCCAGGGCCGGCCCTGCCACGGGTGCCGCCACGGATAAGCGCCGAGATCCACCAGCGCGCTGGGGCCGTGCACGCCCTCGGGCTGATAGCGCGACGCCGGGTCGGGCACCTGCAGCTCATCGTCGATGCAATAGTGGTATTGCTCGCCCGCCTGGCAGGGACCGACACCGGTGTACCAGCCATCGCCGTCGGGCCGCAGCGCCAGGGGCGGCCGCTGCCCGATGGTCACGCTCACGCTGCGCGCATCCGGCGCCCAGAGGGCGAAGCGCGCCGACGTGGCGTCCAGCAACTGTGCGCCATGCTTGTGCATCGCCGCCTCTCCGCTCAGTAGTGGGCGTGCTGCGCCTGCCTGACCAGGTCTTCGTACAGCCGGGCGTAGGGCTCCACTGCCTGGCACCAGTTGAACGGCTGGGTCATCGACAGGCAACGCATGGCGTTCAGCAGGTTCTTCTTGCCGTAAACATAGAAGGCGCGGGCCAGGGCCTCGCGGTAGCTGTCGACGGTCGAATCGTCGAACAGGAATCCGGTGACACCGTTGTCGATGGTGTCGGCCAGCCCGCCGGTGTTGCGCGCCACCGGCAGCGAGCCGAAGCGCTGGGCGTACATCTGGCTCAGGCCGCAGGGCTCGTAGCGCGACGGCATCAGCAGGAAATCGGAGCCTGCGAACATGCGCCGGGCGTCGGTCTCGTTGAAGCCGATGCGCACGCCGATACGGCCCGGATGCCGCAGGGCCAGCTCGCGCATGGCCTGTTCCTCCTCGGGTTCGCCACGGCCGATGATGGCGATCTGACCGCCCTGCTGGACGATGTAGTCGGCCACCCCCAGGGTCAGGTCCAGGCCTTTCTGGTAGACCAGCCGCGACACCACGGCGAACAGCGGCCCGTCCGACGGCTCCAGTTCGAACAGCTCGCGCACCTGCTGGGCGTTGCGCGCCTTGCCGGCCCAGTCGTTGAGGCTGAAGTTGTGGTGCAGGTGCTGGTCGGTGGCCGAGTCCCAGCTTTCGTCGATGCCGTTGGGGATGCCGCCGAGCAGCCCTTGCTGGGCCTTGCTGGCGAGGAAACCGTCCAGGCCGCAGCCGAACTCGGGGGTGGTGATCTCCCGGGCGTAGGTGGCGCTGACCGTGGTGATGTGGCTGGAGTAGGCCAGCCCGGCCTTGAGGAACGACAGCTTGCCGTAGAACTCCATGCCTTCCTGCTGCATGGCGTGGTCGGGGATCGCCAGCTCCGGGCTGCAGCCGCGGCTGTACACGCCCTGGTAGGCCAGGTTGTGGATGGTGAACAGGGTCGGCGTGCTCAGGCCGCGCCAGTGCATGTAGGCCGGGGCCAGCCCGGCCGGCCAGTCGTGGGCATGCACCAGGTCGGGGCGCCAGTGGGCCATGCCTTCGCCGGCGGCGATTTCCGCCGCCGCCAGGCCCAGGCGGGCGAAGCGGATATGGTTGTCGGGCCAGTCGCGGCCGTTGTTGGCGCCGTAGGGCGTGCCGTCGCGCTGGTACAGCTCGGGGCAGATCAGCACGTAGATCACCAGGCCGTCGGCCAGGTCCATGCGGCCGATCTTGCACGGTGGCAGGGCCGCGTGGCCGCCCAGTTCGCCGACGATATGGATGGGGTTGTCGCTTTCCATCACCTGGCGGTAACCAGGGATCAATACCCGCACGTCGTGCAGGTGCGCCAGGGCGCGGGGCAGGGCGGAGGACACGTCGCCCAGGCCGCCGGTCTTGACCAGGTCGGCGATCTCCGAGGTGACGAACAGGATCTTGCGCTTGTTCGGATTGTGCTGGCGCTGGGCGCCGGGTGCCTTGGCTGTCGGGGCGAGCGCCGATGGCAGCGGCTCGCGGCTATCCGGATTGAATGACTCTACGTGAGGTTCGACAGCGGCACTGATCATACTTCTCTCCGTCCCTTGTTCTGGTGTGTGCTTAACGTTGGCTCGTGGGTGTGCTCTCTGATCGTTGTTGCATCTTCGTAGTGCGGTCCTTGCCTCAGATTCGTGCGCGCAGGCACGGCACGTTCGGCATTCCGGCCGAAAGACGTATGGACTGGTTGGGGTGGGCGGGCCTGACGTGAGGAAGTCCTTTTGCGTCGGCCCACTTAAGTCCTGACCTGCCCGTGTTTTGCAAAGTTCGACTTTTTTACGTCACTTTTTTATGAGCAAAACGCGGGCCGAAACTGGAGTGTAGGAGACGAAATGCGAGAAAAGTGACCCGTTGGTCATTTTTCTCGGGGACGTTTGCCCGCGCAAACGTTGGCGAGTTGTTGCAAAATATGAGGGTCGCAGCGCAACGCAACGGGTTCGACCCGCGGCGGGCGCGATACGGCAACAAGAAAGGGCGTCAGCGAGAGGGTGGGAGCCAGGGCGCTCCCACACGGGATGGGTGAATCAGAGACCGGCGGCCTTGCCTTGCACGCGGGCCTGCTCCAGCAGCAGGTTCAGCTGGGCGACCTGCTGGCGCAGCTGGTCACGTTCGTCCTTCAACTGGCGCAGCTCGTCGCGGCGCACGGTGACGTAGAGGGTCTGGGTGGGAGTGGCTGGCATCAGGGTACCCATGGCACACCTCGCATGGCTGGTGACAATTTGAAGCGTAGTCGCTTCGCGCGGCGCGCATTCTGAATTCTTCGCAGGCCCTTGGGAACTTTTTTGTTTATCGTTGTCGCCCCGTTCGTCGGTGAACCCTACGCCAGAACGCTGGACTAATCTGAAATCGTCAATTGTTGTAAAGCAAAACCAACGGGAGCGTCGTCACATGCAACTGGGAATCATCGGGCTTGGCCGCATGGGCGGCAATATCGCAAGGCGCCTGATGCGCGCAGGTCACAGCACTGTGGTCCACGATCGCAACCGCGAAGCCATCACCACCCTGGAAGGCGAAGGTGCCGTGGGCGCCCACGACCTGGGTGCGCTGGTGCAGAAACTCAAGGCGCCGCGGGCAGTGTGGGTCATGCTGCCGGCGGGCGAAATCACCGAGCAGACCATCGCCCAGCTGGCCGACCTGCTCGAGCCGGGCGACGCCATCATCGATGGCGGCAACACCTTCTACAAGGACGACGTGCGTCGCGCCGCCGAACTGGGCAAGCGTGGCCTGCACTACCTCGACGTCGGCACCTCCGGCGGCGTGTGGGGCCTGGACCGTGGCTACTGCATGATGATCGGCGGCGAGAAGGCGGTGTTCGAGCGCCTGGAGCCGCTGTTCAAGGCCCTCGCCCCGGGCGTCGGCGACATTCCGCGCACCCAGGGCCGCAGCGGCGAGCACGAGCGCGCCGAGCACGGCTACATCCACGCCGGCCCGCCCGGTGCCGGCCACTACGTGAAGATGGTGCACAACGGCATCGAGTACGGCCTGATGCAGGCCTACGCCGAAGGCTTCGACCTGCTGCGCAGCAAGGGCGGCCCGGAACTGCCGGAGGACCAGCGCTTCGACCTGAATGTGGCCGAGATCGCCGAAGTGTGGCGCCGCGGCAGCGTGGTCACCTCCTGGCTGCTGGACCTGACCGCCGACGCGCTGGTCGCCGACCCGCAACTGACCGAATTCAGTGGCTCGGTGTCCGACAGCGGCGAAGGCCGCTGGACCATCGACGCCGCCGTCGAGCAAGCGGTGCCGGTGCCGGTGCTGTCCAGCGCGCTGTTCGCCCGTTTCCGCTCGCGCCAGCAGCAGGGCACCTACGGTGACAAGATCCTCTCCGCCATGCGCCTGGGCTTTGGCGGCCACGTCGAGAAGAAGAAGGACTGAATGAGCAAATCGACCATCCCCGCTGCGCCGCCGTGCACCCTGTTCCTGTTCGGCGCCAGCGGCGACCTGGTCAAGCGCCTGCTGATGCCGGCGCTGTACAACCTCAGCCGTGACGGCCTGCTCGATCGCAACATGCGCATCGTCGGGGTCGACCACAACGCCGCCACGGCCGAGGCGTTCGCCGAGCGCCTGCATGCCTTCATGGCCGAGCGCGACGCCGGCAAGTGCCTGGACGAAAAACTGTGGGCACGCCTGGCCAAGCGCCTGGACTACCAGACCGGCGATTTCCTCGATCCGCAGACCTACCAGGCCCTGGCCCGGCGCATCGACAAGACGCGCCACGGCAATGCCATCTTTTACCTGGCCACCTCGCCACGTTTCTTCCCCGAGGTGGCCCAGCGCCTGGGCGATGCCGGCCTGCTCGACGAGTCGGGCGGGGGCTTTCGCCGGGTAGTGGTGGAAAAGCCCTTCGGCACTGACCTGGCCAGCGCCGAGGCACTCAACGCCCGCCTGCTCAAGGTGATGAACGAGCGGCAGATCTATCGCATCGACCATTACCTGGGCAAGGAGACCGTCCAGAACATCCTGGTCAGCCGTTTCTCCAACGGCCTGTTCGAATCGTTCTGGAACAATCATTACATCGACCACGTGCAGATCACCGCCGCCGAGACCGTCGGCGTCGAGACGCGCGGGGCGTTCTACGACAACACCGGCGCCCTGCGCGACATGGTGCCCAACCACCTGTTCCAGTTGCTGGCCATGGTCGCCATGGAGCCGCCGGCGGCCTTCGGCGCCGACGCCGTGCGCGGTGAAAAGGCCAAGGTGATCGGCGCCATCCGCCCCTGGTCGCAGAAGATGGCCCTGCGCAATTCCGTACGTGGCCAGTACAGCGCCGGCAAGCAGGGCCGCAAGCAGCTCCCCGGCTACCGCGAGGAGGCCAACGTCGCCCCGCACAGCCAGACCGAGACCTACGTCGCCCTCAAGGTGATGATCGACAACTGGCGCTGGGCCGGGGTGCCGTTCTACCTGCGCACCGGCAAGCGCATGAGCGTGCGCGACACCGAGATCGCCATCTGCTTCAAGCCGGCGCCCTACGCGCAGTTCCGCGAAAGCGAGCTGGAGCGGCCCAAGCCCAACTACCTGAAGATCCAGATCCAGCCCAACGAAGGCATGTGGTTCGACCTGCAGGCCAAGCGCCCGGGGCCGGAGCTGGTGATGGAGAATGTCGAGATGGGCTTCGCCTACAAGGACTTCTTCAAGATGACCCCGGCGACCGGTTACGAGACGCTGATCTACGACTGTCTCACCGGTGACCAGACCCTGTTCCAGCGTGCCGACAACATCGAGAACGGCTGGCGCGCGGTGCAACCGTTCCTCGATGCCTGGGCGGCCGAGGGCGGCGAAGTGCACGGGTATGCGGCGGGGGAGGATGGCCCCGAGGCCGGCGACGAGCTGCTGGCGCGGGACAAGCGCGAGTGGCACACGCTGGGGTGACGCCAGCGGGGATAGCGACCTGCCGCCGTTGCAGCACGGCGGCAGGTCTTCAGAGCAGCCCTACAAGGTAAACGACAGCGCCGAGAACACCATCCCGCCACTGCCCGCCCAGCCCATGCAGAACTGGCCTGGCTCGGCTTCGCCGCGGCTCATGGCATCAAAGATACCGAAGGGAATCGACGCGGTAATGATGTTGCCGGTCTTGTGCCCGACGTGATGCAACTTGTGATCGACGCCGATCATCTGGCCAATGTGTTCCCACATCTTTGGCGAGCCGGTATGGATGAACACCTTGTGCACGTCGTCCGCAGTGAGCTTCTGCAGGTTGAAGACTTTGATCGCTTCGTTGCGCCCGTCTTCATGGAGGGCGGCGGCATAGGAGTTGAACTGGTACTGGCCACCGGTAGGCTCGATCTTGGCGATATCGGCCTCGTTGCAGAACAGCTTCCAGTCCGGCAAGGAGATCGTCGACAAGTCACTCAGGTCGGGCCTATTGATATAGGAGAACTTGAAGTTCCCCGGTGCCTCGTTACTCAGGATGGTGACGACGGCGGCCTCGCCAATGGTGAAGCTCGGGAACTTGTAGGCCAGTTCGGCCGGCGACTGCAACGAGAAGTTCTTGGGCATCACCGGCCCGCCTTCCGACATGCCGAACTCCATGTTGACGATGGCGGCGTAGCGGATCTCACCGGCTTGCATCTTGCTGTTGATGACGTCCATGGCCGTCACCCAGCCGTTGCAGGCATCGACCACATCGAAGTTGCGGCAGTTCAGGCCCAGCGCCTTGGCGATGAAGGTGCTGTTGGCCGGCTCGATGAAGCCGCGGGTGACGTTGGGATAGATCAACAGGTCCAGGTCGGCCTTGCTGATATTGGCCTGGGCCAGCGCCGCGTCGAACGCCGCTTCCATCAGTGCCATCGGCGTCTCGTCAGCCGCCAGCCAATGGCGGGTGTCGCTGCCGCTTTTTTCCAGCAACTTGCCGATGGTCTTCAAGGTTTTCGGCAAGTCCTCCTGGAAGGTGTCCCTGGAGTGTTGTTCGACCAGGTTGATGACGTCCTGGTTGGTGACTTGGCGTGACGGCAGTATTGCGGAAAGCCCGACGATCTTCATATAACGTCCTTGTTGAGGGGGTTGATCCTGCGCGGTATGTGCGCATGAGTGGAGGCGTGCTCATCCTTGTAAGCAGCCATTGGCCTGATGCTTGCCAGTCAAGCGAAAGGGGGCCGCTCTGCGGCCTTTCGCCGGCAAGCCGGCTCCCACAGGGCGCGTGCATTCCCTGAGCCTGCGCTGTATCCGTGGGAGCCGGCTTGCCGGCGATGGGCTGCGTAGCAGCCCCGGTGACGCCAACTGACCGACCTATTTCTAGCACAGGGCATTTGCGAACCCATGTCGTGGATCAATGTTCCTGCGCCTCGCCAGCGGCATGCGCTCAATCACAACCAAAGTGCCGGCGGCAGAGTCGTCAAGTTGTCATCGAGGCTAAGTAAGGGGCAACCCGTGGCCACGCCCAAGTGGCGAGAGTTGAGTGGGAGCGGGCTTGCCCCGCGATGAACGCCAGGAGCCTCTGCGTAATGCGCTGAGGGACGTTCATCGCTTCCAATACATCTGATCGAAGCTTATGCCTTTGCGGGATCGGGCGAGGTGCAGTTGACGCAGAGAAGGTGAGGTTGCCTTCGCCCTGGCTGCACTCCAAAGGCGAGGGCGGCTTGTCTTTAATCGTAGTAGCCCACAGTGTCCCTTAACTGATCAGCGAATTCGTAGATATCGTCTAATGAGTTAATGGGGTGGCGTGTCTCATTTTTATCTTTGTCGAAAATACCGATGTATTTTTGTGAACGGTTGAAGTGAAGCCGGGTGATCGGTTTCCGGTTGTTGTCGTCTAGTAGAATCCCGAAATAACTCTGCGTATCTCGGTGGATGACACGTTTGGAGTCCACAGTGGTACGGACAATAGCTTTGACTATGTGGAAACCTTCCAGCTCATCCATTGTGGTTTGAATGCGATCTTCTGCGCTATCCGAGGACTCGCTCTGCGTTTCGGTAACAACCTTTTCAGCAGGGGTTGGGTAAGAAACACCACTCATGGCTGACTTCAGGCGATCGTTGATCTGGTCATTCAAAAATTGAGAGGCTGCCTTGCGAGTCAGCAAACTGAACTGCTCTCTTACTTTTTGAGTGATGACACCATCGTAGACGCGTGAGGCGAAGAATTTTATGAAGTCATCGTCAGGTTGGCTGAATTGTGACGCGATGACCCGTTTGATCTGTCCGACGTACTTGAGCTCTCCTGCCGCATTAATTATTGAGTCAACGTCGAAGGCTGATTTTGTAAGTTTCTGCAGCTCCGGGATAACGTGCTCATCAATATCAAGAAGGTCGATTTCCAAAAATGGCTTTTCATCCATTTTGTTCGGTGCGTCAAGGTCTGTGAAGAAGCGGTAATGCCGCCCATTCGTCAGTATTGAAATTCTGGCCGTTGTGACGTGGAAGTAACGGAACAATTGGCTCGCATGGTTGATGTTGAGGGGCTCGCCTATTTTCTTCGTTTCGATGAGGATCTGTATTTCACCATCTTTCAAGATGGCGTAATCAATTTTCTCACCCTTCTTTGTGCCCACGTCACAGACGTATTCTGGAACAACTTCGGACGGATCGAAAACGTCGTAGCCCAGGACGGAGTGGATAAAGGGCATGATGAATGCCGTTTTAGTAGCTTCTTCAGTTTGAATGCTCGAAGCCAGTTGGTTGACCTTGGCGGCCATCGCGTTGAGACGTTCTACAAATTCCATTTGCGCTCCAGTGCGTGCTCGCCCATCCGGGCGGTAGAGGCAAGACGCTACTATGGTGGATCAGCTTGCCGCTACTGTCGTTTCATCCATGCTGGATACCCGAACAGGCAGGTGAAAGCACAATTTAGCTGCCTGAAAGTTAATCCTAAATCCGCAGAACGATCAGATTTTCCTCATTGCTTGTAGTCCATTTCCGAATCATCCTTTTGCCCCTCCTCAGCCATTGCTACGGTTTTCTCAGCAATCTAGGCTCCTTCGGTCGTTGCCAATTCAACGACCAGGTCTGCAAGCCTGTGTGTGATAGGAAGCCTAGCGCTAACCGCTATGCCGCCGGCGTATGTCTGTGGCTGATTTATGGCGGTTGTGTGTGGGTGGCCCTCGGGCCAGCCGGGTTTTCTCCTATTGCCCCGGTCTTGCAGCCCTGCACACGACCGCCACCATTACTTGCAAGGTAGTGAATGGCGGCATCTTCCAAGCAAAGGGAGCAGTGCCATGTTGAAGATCGTCCCGATCCACCGCCATCCAATCCTTCCCCTCATCACCTTGAAGACACCCTGATCCAGGCCGCGGAATATGTGCGTTGCGCCCTGATCGTGGCCCATCAGTCGGTGCTGGCCTTACATCCGCATTCGCTCGGTGCAACGCTGGCGCTGACGGCGGTGCACGAGATGGAAACCGTGCGCGCGCTGCTGGACTCCGCGTTAACGCAGGTACAGGTGCCAGTTCAGGCGCAGACACACCATTGAGTTTGCGCATCTCGCGTGGAATGCAGTGCTTGAAGTGGGCATGTCTGGCGATGATTGACGTTGGCTGCGTGGGTGGCTGCGCCGGTATCGCGGGCTTGTCCCGCGATACCGGCGCAGCCGGTGCCATCCTTATGGAGCATGCCCGCTCAAATCCCACCGAGGCGAATCGACACGCTAGCTATGGCATGATGCCCGGCCCCGCACGCGATAGACGCCTGCCATGAAAGGATTACTCAGATGCCCTCGACCCCACCCAACGGCCTGCCGGTCTATCGCCTGATCACCGGCAGGGACGACGCCAGTTTCTGCCAGCGTATTTCCGAGATCCTGGCCTTGGGCTATCAGCTTTATGGTTCGCCCAGCGTGACCTTCGATAGCAGCAAGGGATATGTAGTGGCTGCGCAGGCGGTATTGTGGCCAGTCCATGGCGCCGCCTTTCAAGGATGACACGATGCGCACTGTCGTCACCCTGCGTCCGGCCCGTGTCGAAGATGCTGGCGAAATAGCAGGGTTGGTCGCTGAAGCGTACAGCCCCTACATCGCACGAATCGGTCGTAAGCCGGCCCCCATGCTGGATGACTATGCGCAGGTCGTGCGTGACGACGATGTGTTCGTGGCCATGCAGGCCAGGCGTATTGCTGGCGTTGTTGTTGTACGCCGTGAAAAGGGCGACCTGCTGCTGGTGAACGTTGCCGTACGAGCTGCATGCAAGGGGCGAGGTATCGGTCGACACTTGCTCGATTTTGCCGAGGCCCACGCACGTGCAGCAGGGTGTGCGGCGATCAGGCTCTACACCCATGAGCGGATGACGGAGAACATCGGGATCTATCAGAAGCTCGGCTACCGCGAAACCCATCGCGCAGAGGTGGATGGTTTCTCCCGGGTATTCATGTGCAAACCGTTGGCGGTGAGCGCTCGGCGTCCAGCCGACCCTGGCTGTGATAGTTGAGAAAGTCGCCCATCGCCTCGGTGATTGCCGATTGTGCGGCGATACGCCAGAACACCCGTTTGCCGAGAACGGGTTCCAAATAGCTGATCAGCGCCTGCGCCGCATTATGGTTGCCTGACTCCAGCCAGTGACGGAGCAATGCTGCGTTTTCCTGTCGGGAAAGTCTGGCGCCTTGTGTCAGCAACAGGGCGTAGCGGGTATTGGTAGACCACAGGCCCTTCAGAAAGGTGATGCGCTCCGCGCTGGAGAGTGTGGCGAGCCAGTTTCTGACCTGTTTGTCGATCGGCCCATTGCCAACGCACCTGGCCAGGTGCTCTGGGGTGAAGGCTGGGGCGGTCATCTTGTCGCTCCTGAAGTCTTGCATCCATGTACAGAGGCCAGGTTGGCTATCACTGGAGTTGTCCTGTCTTTCTGAACGGCTGATCGTACGAGTATGGCGATGTCCTTCGATGCTTTACAGCCTTTGGCAGCTCTACGAAGCCGAGTGCGACATTTTTATTGGCAGGGTGTGACGCATAGCGTCACATATGATACTTTGTCATGTGTGACGTATGGGGTCACACTCGGGTTTTGTCGCATGGAACGGATGCGTGCCCCATGATTATCAGCTTTCGCCACAAAGGCCTGCGGCTCTTCCACGAAACGGGCAATGCTCGCGGCATTCAGGTTGCCCATGTCCAGCGATTGCGGCGGCAGTTGCAGTTCCTCGACAGTGCGGTGGTCGCCGAGGACATGAGTGTGCCTGGCTGGCAGTTGCACCCGCTCAAAGGAGAGCGGCTCGGTTTCTGGTCGATAAGCGTGTCCGGCAATTGGCGCCTGGTGTTCCGTTTCACAGGCTGTGATGTCGAACTGCTCGACTATCTCGACTACCACTGATCAAGGGGCCAAATCATGGCTATGCACAACCCGCCTCACCCCGGCGAAACCCTGCGTGAAGATGTCCTGCCCACGCTGGGCCTGACGGTAAAGGCATTCGCCGAGCACCTGGGCTTTTCCCGGGAGGCGCTGTCCCGGGTCCTTCATGGCCGTGCGGCGGTTTCTCCGGACCTGGCGGTACGCCTGGAAATGGCCGGCATCAGCACGGCGCGGCTGTGGTTGACGATCCAGGTGGACTACGACATCTGGCAGGCCCGCCAGCGCCAGCAACCGGTGATCAAGCGGCTTCACCAGGCAGCCTGAAGCCCCTGCAAGGAGCAGCTACGCTTGCGTGCTATAGGTCACGCAAGGCCGGGGAGCTGCCTGATGAAACGCCTGTACTACCTGCTGTTGTCGCTGCTGTTGCTGATACCCGCCGCCATGGCCGACGACGCCGATGGCACAGCACCTGTCGCGGCGCAGCTGACGGTGGCCAACCGCACGGTCTTCACCTTCCACGCCAGCGTGCTCGGCGAACCCCCGACAGTGCGTGCGCAGCGCGCCCGGGCGGTGGTCGACGAGGCCCTGCGCGGTGCCGAGGGGCTGCAGGTGCGGGTCGATCCGATGATGGACAGCCAATTGGTCCTGATCGGTGACCGGCGCGCCTTCATCGTTGCCCCGCAGGACTTGCCGGGCGGCTCGGGCGATACCCGGGCGGCCGCCGAACAGGCCGCCGTGGTGCTGCGCCAGGTGGTGGACGAAACCGGCGAGGCGCGCAGCCTGCATTTCCTGTTCGTGGCCCTGGGCTACTCGCTGCTGGCCACGCTGATCTACCTCGCGCTGCTCAAGGGCTCTCATGTTGCCCGGCGCAAGCTCACTGGCCTCTTGCCCAGGCTGATGCGCAACCGCGCCTACCAGCTCAAGGTGGGGCAACTGCCGCTGTTCGACATGCAGTACGTCTATGCCCTGGTCGACCGCTTGCTGCGCCTGTTCTACTGGCTGCTGGTGGCGCTGTTCAGCTACCAGTGGCTGAGCTTCGTGCTGTCGCGCTTCCCCTACACCCGTCCTTGGGGCGAGAGCCTCAACCTGCACCTGCTCGAACTGCTGCGCTACCTGCTCGACGGGATCGTCCATGCCATCCCGGGCATCGCCGTGGCGATCACCATCTTCTTCATCGCCCGTGGCATCAGCAGCTTCAGTCGCCGCCTGCTGGAGCGCCTGGCGCGCCCCGGCAGCGTGCCCTGGCTGACCGGCGAGACCCTGCAACCGACCACGCGCCTGACCTCCCTGGCCATCTGGCTGTTCGCCCTGGTGATGGCCTACCCGTACCTGCCGGGCTCGGGTACCGATGCGTTCAAGGGCTTGTCGGTGCTGCTGGGGCTGATGATTTCCCTGGGCGCCTCCAGCGTGGTCGGTCAGGCGGCGGCGGGGCTGATCCTCACCTATTCGCGCACACTCAAGGCCGGCGAATACGTGCGGGTGGGCGAGCATGAGGGGACGGTGACCGAGGTGGGGATGTTCAACACCACCATCCGCACCGGGCTGGGGGAAGTGCTGACCTTGCCCAACTCGATGATCACCGGCTCCGTGACCCGCAACTATTCACGGGTGGTGCAGGGGCCGGGCTATATCGTCGATACCGTGGTCACCATCGGCTACGACACGCCCTGGCGCCAGGTGGAGGCGATGCTGACCGAGGCGGCGCGGCGCACCGACGGCATCCTCGCCAGCCCCAGGCCGCAGGTGTTCCAGACCGGGCTGTCGGACTTCTACCCGGAATACCGCCTGGTCGCCCAGGCGGTGCCGAGCGAGCCGAGGCCGCGGGCGGAGCTGCTGAGCCTGCTGCACGCCAATATCCAGGATGTGTTCAACGAATACGGCGTGCAGATCATGTCGCCGCATTACCTGGGCGACCCGGCACAGGAGAAGTGGGTGCCGCCCGAGCGCTGGTACAGCGCGCCGGCACGGGCGCCGGATGCGCCTGGGGAGTGAGACCAGCGGCGCAGTTACAAAAGGCGCCGCCGATTCAGGGTTTGGCTATCAGGCCACCGCCTCGCGATTGGCACTTGCCGCCTTGGTGTGCCAAAGGGTCGGCACCATGAACGCGATCGCCAGCACGCACGCGCTCACCAGCAGCACGAAGCCGCCGTCCCAGCCGAAGTGGTCGACGGTGTAGCCCATCGCCGCGCTGGCCGCGACCGAGCCGCCCAGGTAGCCGAACAGGCCAGTGAAGCCGGCCGCGGTGCCGGCGGCTTTCTTCGGCGCCAGCTCCAGCGCCTGCAGGCCGATCAGCATCACCGGTCCGTAGATCAGGAAGCCGATGGAGAACAGCGCGATCATGTCGACGGTCGGATTGCCCGGTGGGTTGAGCCAGTACACCAGGGTGGCGACGGTCACCAGGGCCATGAACACGATACCGGTCAGGCCGCGGTTGCCGCGGAAGATCTTGTCGGACATCCAGCCGCACAGCAGGGTGCCGGGGATGCCGGCCCACTCATAGAAGAAGTAGGCCCACGAGGTGGTGTCGACGCTGAAGTGCTTGGCTTCCTTCAGGTAGGTCGGCGCCCAGTCGAGCACGCCGTAGCGCAGCAGGTAGACGAACACGTTGGCCAGGGCGATGTACCACAGCAGTTTGTTGCGCAGCACGTACTCGACGAAGATCTGCTTGGCGCTGAACTCCTGCTCGTGGCTTTCGTCGTAGCCTTCCGGGTAGTCGTTCTTGTACTGCTCGACCGGCGGCAGGCCGACCGATTGCGGGGTGTCGCGCATGGTGGCGAAGGCGAACACGGCCACCAGCACCGCCACGGCGGCGGGCACGTAGAAGGCGGCGTGCCAGTCGTTGGTCCAGCCCAGGCCCAGCAGGAACAGCGGGCCGATCAGGCCGCCACCGACGTTGTGGGCGACGTTCCATACCGAAACCACGCCACCGCGTTCCTTCTGCGACCACCAGTGCACCATGGTCCGCCCGCTCGGCGGCCAGCCCATGCCCTGGGCCCAGCCGTTGATGAACAGCAGCACGAACATGATCGTCACGCTGGACGTGGCCCAATGCGCGAAACCGAAAATGAACATCACCCCGGCCGAGATCAGCAGGCCGAAAGGTAGGAAGTAGCGCGGGTTGGAGCGGTCCGAGACCAGGCCCATGAGGAACTTGGACAGGCCGTAGGCGATGGCGATGGCGGAAATCGCCACGCCCAGCTGGCCACGGGTGTAGCCCTCTTCCTCGATCAGGTAGGGCATGGCCAGGGAGAAGTTCTTGCGCAGCAGGTAGTAGCCGGCATAGCCGAAGAAGATCCCGGCGAAGATTTGCCAGCGCAGGCGGCGATAGGTGCTGTCGACGCGCTCGTCGGGCAGCGGCGCCTGGTGCGCGGCAGGGCGGAAGAAGGCAAACATGTGAAGCTCCCAACTTGTTATAGGTATGCGAAAACGAATTTTACATTTTCGTTACAGAAAAAATATCTGTTTCGCGGGGAGCAGGTGTTGTTTTGTGAAAATTGCCGTGTTTCTCGACGACAGGTTGATGGCAGATACCTGACACGAATAATGGCAAATGGCTACAAGCTGATCGGAAGTGAACCACTTTTCCGGCTCGACTATGGATAGAAGAGCCGAAACACATGGATATTCACGTAACGCAAGCCGAGCGCACCAGCACCGCCCCCCGTGACACGCAACTGCCCATCCTGCACATCACTACGGACCACTTCCGTGCCTGGCGCCTGGCGGCCGATGTGCTGTTCAGCACGGCGGCCAGCACAGGCGATGCCTTCGCTGTCTCGCTCGAGGTCTTTCATTTCCAGCGATTCTTGTTGTGCCGTGGTTACCTGGAGGGCGCCCGCTATGACCGTGACGCGCACCGTCTGGGCGGCTGCGACCTCGATCACTATGTGCTGCACCTGCCGCTGCAGCGTGGCCTGGCCGCTGGCAATGGCATACGCGTACGGGCGCGGGATGTGGTGGTGCTGGACCTGACACAGCCGGCGGCTTTTGCCATGGCCGGCGGCGAAGGCCTGAGCCTGGTGATACCCCGTACCGCGCTGGCGCACCCCACATGGCAGTTGCATGGCCTGCGCCTGGGGCGGGAGAGCACGATGGGGCGCCTGCTCGCCAGCCTGCTTTTGTCGCTCGCCACGGCCGCGCCACAACTGACCCAGGAGCAATTGGTACATCTTGGCCAGCCGCTGGTGGGGGTGATCGGTGCCTGCCTGATCAGCGCGGCAGCCTGCAGCCAGGTCAAGGCCATGCCCACACAGGGCGACCTCGGTCGCCGGGCACGCAGTTACATCGAGCGCAATTTGCAGCGCAACGACCTTACCCCGACGCTGCTGGCCAAGGCCATGGGAACCTCGCGCAGTCAGTTGTATCGGGCATTCGAGCGATTCGGCGGGGTGCGCCACTACCTGCTGCAACGGCGCCTGCGCCGCTACCTGCAGGCGTTGGGCGAGCCCGGCAATGCCGGGCGGCGCATCGGCGACCTGGCCTATGACCATGGCTTCACTGACGAGGCGCACTTGCGCAAGGTGTTCCGCAAGGCCTTCGGCCTGTCTCCCCGCGCGGCGCGTACCGCCTTGCAGCGGGGCGAGCTGGCCTGCGCGGATGCGCGGGTTGGCGAGCCGCCCTCGATGGCGCGTTGGCTACGCGAGTTGGCCAGTCATTGATTCGGGACGGCTGACCCTGTTTTCGGGACGCACGCCCCCGGACACCCCCCGGGCCCATCCGTAATCTGGGCTCACCTGGTAACCCAACCATCCATCCAACCCGGTGCCGTCGTCAGGGCCTGAACCCTGCAACGCGTGGGGCATACCGAAGCCACCCGGACGGCATCGGCACCGCATGAGACAAGGAGCGTCGGTCGTGGCGAATCAATCCCTCCATCACCTCATCCAGAGCATCGCCGGCGCGGTCGCCGAGGCGCAGGACAAGATCCAGCGCTTCCAGGTATCGACCGTGCGCCAGTACTTCGACGAGGACAACCGGCCGGTCAGCATCGATGTGCGCCTGCCGTCCCATTCGCCCGAGGCGAGGGACGGCGAGGAGCGCGTGGTACGGGTCCCGCTGCTGTCGCTGGTGGGGGCGCGGCTGATGGCCGTGAAGGACATGGAAATCTCGTTCGAGGTAGGGCTGAACGCCGATGACGGTTCGGCCGCGAACGTCGGCCCGGCGACTGCCGGTGATGACGACTCGGGCTGGCCGAGCGAGACCCACAAGGCTCTGAACGTCGACCTGGGCGTTCGCCGCAATGGTGAAGGCGGGCCGCTGGCGCGCGTCACCCTCAAAGTCGAAACCCAGCCCCCTTCGGAGGGGATGGCTCGGCTGCTGCAAAACCTCGATAAATTGATCTAGGAGAAACTGAAATGGCTAACTTCTCGATGGGTGACCAGTTCCGCGGCCTGCCTATGGGCGACCTGATCGGCGGTCCTCTCACAGCCGCTTGCGACGCCCAGGTCCGCCTGGCCAATGCCACCGCCGACTTCATCAAGGTGATCGGCTTCCTGCCTGACCCCAACAACCCGACTGACCCCAACGCGGTGGGGGATGTGCGCACGGTCAGCTTCCGCTTCGACCGTCCGTCCACCAGCAAGCCCGACGACGGCACCATCCCGATGGAACGGGTGGAGCTCGAAGTCCCGTTGCTGGCGGTGGTCAAGGTGCCGAACCTGTCGATCAACAAGGTCGACATCACCTTCGACATGGAGGTGAAGAACTCCGAGCAATCGCGCGAAGCCACCGACGCCCAGGCGGCGATGTCGGCGGAGGCCAGCGTGGGCTGGGGGCCGTTCAGCGCCAAGGTCAACATCTCCGGCTCGGTGTCCTCGCACAAGGAGAACACCCGCTCGACCGACCAGTCGGCCAAGTATCACGTCGAGGTCCACGCGGCCGACGACGGTATGCCGGAAGGGCTGGCCCGGGTGCTGGACATGATCTCGCAGTCGGTCGCGCCCAAAGCCATCACCCAGCAGTAAGCGGTGATCGGCCCAACGCCAGCCCTGTGGGCGTGTGAGCGCTAGCCAGGGGTTGGCCGTCAGACTTTTCCGGAAAGGAGTTCCGTGATGTTCGATCTAACGGACGTGGGATATGTGAAACGCATCGTCGTCGGCAGCACCGATCCGGAGAAGCTGACGTCGCACGAGCTGATCCAGGCGCAGACCGCGTTGCTCAACCGCTGCCTCAGCGAGCCGCCCAAGGGGCGCATCGTCGGCATCGAGAAAACCTTCAACCTGCTCAACATCGGCGAGCACCAGGTGGTGCTGCAGTCACTCATCTACCACGTGGGCTTCGCCCGTCGGCCGTTCTGGCTGGCCGACGAACAGGAGGCCTCGTGATGAACCACTTCGCAGAGTTCGTCCACGCGCTGGGCGGCGCCGTGCAGTGCGCGCGGCAGGCCACCGGGCAACGCTGGCCGGGGATCCGGATCGCAGAGATGCAGGTGGTGCTGGCCGCCACCCTTGAGCCCGGCGATGCGCCGGGGAGGCTGGCACTGCGTGTCGGTCGCGCGCCACGGCGCAATGAAACCTTGCATGAGCTGAGTATCAATGTGCCCGGCGATGCCGGTGAGGCGATTGTCGTTCGCCTCGATGGCGAGCTGTTCGGCCACTACGGGAGGCCCGGTGATGGCCAGGCCGACTGAGCGCTCGATGCGTTTGCTGCTTTCAACCCAGGAGACCCGAACCATGCGCACGATTCTCAAGAACAAACCAGGCCAACCGGCTCGGATGTCCACCGGCAAGCGTGTGCTGTGCGCCATTGGCGCAGCCGCATTGTCGGCGCTGGTGGCGTTGGGGGCGATCCAGCCCGACCTGGCCCTGGCCATCGCCAAGTGGGCGGGGCTGGTGCTGGCGTTCTGAACCCATGAATCACCCAACAAGGAGAGTCACCATGAGACATCTGGCAACCGCACTGGCCGGTGCCCTTGCACTGGCCGGCCTGGGATCGGCGTGGGCCGACGAGTACCAGGGCACATTCAAGGACAACGGCACCAACGTGCCGGTGCTGCTGAACATCGATCCAGGCGCAGGCTTGGGCAAGAACGCCGGCAAGGTGCGCTTCGGTGCGGGATGGGCCTGCGATTTCGCCCTGGAGTTCAACGGTGCAGACGGGCCGGAGCGCAGCTACAGCCTCAAAGGCGGTGGGGCGGGTCGCTGCGGGCCGCTGACCCTGGGCTACCTGCAGAGTCGCCAGGGCAGTGACGGCCTGCAGATCCAGTTGTTCACCCAGGCCAACAAGCTCGCCTACAGCGCCACCCTGGTACCGCCCGCCAGGTAGCCGCCACAACCAACCGTCATCCATTCGCTTCGCCTTCAAGGCACGGCCTGGCCGCTGCCCCACGGGGAGCGGCTTGCCTGAAAAAAGGAGCTGACCATGTGCATCACCAACACCGTAGGGGCGGGCGGCAACAACGCCACCGCCGATGTGCGCAGCCTGCAGCTGCTGCTCAACCTCAACAGCGGTCAACGCGGCTTCAGCTGCGCGCTTGGCATCGATGGCCTGTGGGGGGGCGGCACGCGCAGTGCGCTGGACACCTTCCAGCAGATCATCGGCAGTCCGCAGGGCAAGCCGGTGGCGCCGGGCGATGCGACCCTGGCCGCCTTGCGCGTGGGCTTGCCTGGTGGGCTGGTCGCGCCCAAGTTGTGGCTGGCGCTGATCAATGCCAGCGGCGCACGTATCGATGCCTTCCACCAACCGGTGCTCGACGTGCTGACCCGCTACCGCATCGACACGCCGCTGCGCATCGCCCACTTCCTTGCCCAGATCGCCCATGAGAGCGGCTGCCTGCGATACACCGAGGAGCTGGCCTCCGGGAGTGCCTACGAGGGCCGCAAGGACCTGGGCAACCTGCAACCGGGCGACGGGCCGCGCTTCAAGGGGCGCGGGCTGATCCAGCTGACCGGTCGCGCCAACTACCGCCAGTACGGCCAGTACTGCAAGCGCGATTTCGAGAGCAAGGACGATCCCACGCTGGTCAGCAGCGACCCGGCCCTGGCGGTGGACGTCGCCGGCTGGTTCTGGGCCAACCGCAAGCTCAACGACTGGGCCGACAAGG
Source organism: Pseudomonas peradeniyensis (assembly GCF_014268935.2). Classification (GTDB taxonomy): domain Bacteria; phylum Pseudomonadota; class Gammaproteobacteria; order Pseudomonadales; family Pseudomonadaceae; genus Aquipseudomonas; species Aquipseudomonas peradeniyensis. Next base: position 806,352 of record NZ_JABWRJ020000001.1, read on the forward strand.
ATGACCTGCGTGAGGTCACCCGCCGCGTCAATGGCGGTTTCAACGGTCTCGACGACCGCGCCGCGTACCTCGCCCGGGCCAGGTGGCTGCTGATCGGCTGAACCCCATTCCCCCTTTTCGCCGGCAGCGGCGGAACCCGAGGACAACAACGTCCTGTCACCGTAAAAAAGGAGCTTCATGATGAAAAAGACTTTCGTATTCCCACATGCACGCGCCGCGCTGGCTGGGTTGGCGGTCATCGGCAGCCTGGCGTTCAGCCTGGTGCCGGTGGCGTCCGCCCAGGCCGCCGTGGCATGCCCACAGCCCAACTCGGGCGGCGTGCCGGCGGTCAATCAACAGCATGTGTTCTGCGGCGAGGTGGCCAACAACCGGGCCAAGGGCTTCCACAGCAGGCCTGGCGGACAGTTGCCCGCCACCGTGGCCTTCACGGCGGCGACCACCAATACACCGGTCGGGCCGGCCGGGATCTATGTCCTGCGCAGCTTCAACATCACCCAGAACGGCGTGACCGCGAGCAAGTCCATCTCCACCATGTTCCCGGACAGCTGCTCGCAAGCCAATGTGGTGGCGGCCATCCAGAATGCCTACAACAACCGCACCTCGCTGAACGGCAACGAGTTCCGCGGGCCGTCGGGGGCTCATTGCGTGGCCGGCAACCCTGGCGCATCGTTCAACATCGTCGGTTATCTGAATGGGGCTGGCACGGTGGTGACCACCGCCTATCCTGACTACTGATCCTGCGTCACCCTCACCAGGGCCGGGCATCATGCCCGGCTCTTCCGTATCCCTGGCAAAGGAGCCTGCTCATGTCCAACCCCCGCCCCCCAGGCCTGCAGCAGTTCCTCGACGACGAGATGACGGCCGTGGCACTCGAGCATTTGCTCGAGAAGGCCCTGGCCGCACGTCGCAACCGGATGGTGGAGGCCTACAGCGGCAACGCCTACCACGTTGCCTTCGAAGAGGACGTCGTAGTGATCGAACACCATTACAGGGAGGACTGGCCTGCGGTGCGCCTGCCTTTGGACAGTTTCATCGAGACCCTGCAGGGTTGGCAGCCGAAGGCGCGCTACTGAAACCCTGCGTCGGGCCGGCACGCCGGTGGTGCTTGCCACGTTTTTCGCGGGCCTGTGAAGGTCAATCGAGCACTGGCCGCAGGAAGTTGCGTTCGTAGCTGAGGATGAAACGTTGCTCGTTGGCCAGGGCGAAGGCGGCGATGCATTGCGGGTCGGTTTCCGAGGCTTTGCGGTACTGCTCGTAGGCGGCCAGGCTGGGGAAGCTGAACAGGGCGTAGGCGACATTGTTGGCGCCTTCGCTGGGCAGGAAGTAGCCGTGGTGGGTACCGCCCATGCGGTTGACCAGGCCGATCCACAGCTTACCGTAGGCCTCGAAGGCCGGGATCTGGTAGGGGTCGATGATGTACTTGAGGTGGCAGGTGATCATTGCACGCAATCCTTTGGGTGAGCCGGGTGGCTCACCTTACAGCGGGCGCGGGCGCGGGTGAAGACGCAACAAAACGGCACGGCCAGGCGCATCGCCATGGGAAACCTCCTGAAGGGGGGGAAGGGCTCACATGATGTTCGATGCGCGGGCCGGCCAAAGGTTTTACTGGGCTGGGCGTGAGGTCTCCACGCTCAGCACTTCGGTATAGATGGCTTCGACGGTCTGGTCGAGCTTGAGGTTCTTCATGCGTGCCTGCAGTTCGGGGTCTTCGACCTTGACCACCTGCAGCTTGCCTTCCGGTGGCAGCAGGGTGACTTCGTGGGTGTTGAGGTCGATTTTCTTGATCTGCGAGGTGACCTTGACCTGGCGGAATGCCTCGCCACCTGGGTTGGGGTTGGCCGCGGTGGCGCGGATGGTGCCCGACTCCTCGGAGGCCTTGGGCGCGCCGCCGACATTGGTGTTCAGTACATAGGCGATGGCACGGGTGACTTTGATGTTGACCTGGTCACCGACCTTGAGGTTGGGCAGGGCCTTGGCCTGCTCGGTGAGCTGGAAGGTCACGTCCTTGTCGTGAGGCCCCTTGACCGTGACCTGGCGGTTGGGCAGGTCGATCTTGGTCACTTCGGTGGTGACATGGCTTTCCAGCGCTTCGCTGGCGATGGGCAGTTCGGCGGCGTGGGCGGTGAGGCTGGCGGCAAAGATGAGCGAGGCGAGAGCGATGGCGCGGGTTGGGTTCATTGGCCTGTCTTCCTTGTGGTCGATACCGGTGGGTGTATGCGAGAAGAAGCATAGACACTGGTTGGCAGATGTGTGGCCAATGCTGGCCTTATCGCGGGGCAAGCCCGCTCCTACAGGCCGGTGCAACTACCTGTGGGAGCGGGCTTGCCCGCGATGAGGCCCTTGCAGGCATTACAAAGGCTGGCCAAGGTACTCACCTTTGGCCCCGGACACACTCACCGCCCCCGGCAAGCTCACGGCATTCTTCGCCGCCAGCACTTCGGCCATCACGCTCACCGCGATCTCCGCCGGGGTCTTGCTGCCGATATAGATGCCAATGGGCCCATGCAGGCGCTCAAGGGACTGTTCGGTTTCGCCGAAGTGCTCGATCAGCCGCTCGCGGCGCAGCTGGCTGTTGCGCCGCGAGCCGATGGCGCCGATGTAGAACGCCGGGCCATGCAGGGCCTCTAGCAGCGCCAGGTCGTCGAGCTTGGGGTCGTGGCTGACGGCGATGATGCAGGTGCGCAGGTCGGCCTTGAAGTCGCGTACCACATCGTCCGGCATGCCCTTCAGGTATTCGACGCCGGCGACCGACCAGGTGGCCATGTGCTCGGGCCGTGGGTCGCACACCGCCACCCTAAAGCCGTTGAACAGGGCCATGGTCGCCAGGTACTCGGCCAGGGCGCCGGCGCCGATCAGCAGCATGCGGTAGCCGGGGCCGAGGGTGTTGGTCATCTGCCGGCCATCGAAGCAGAACTGTTCCGGGGTGGCGGTGGGTTCGAGGTCGACCGCGCCGTTGGCCAGGGTCAGCTGGCGACGCATCAGCTGGCCGTTGTCGAGTTGCCCCAGCAGTTGTCGCAGCGGGGCGATGGCGGGCATGAATTCGAGGATCAGCTCCAGCGTGCCGCCGCATGGCAGGCCAAAGCGGTGGGCGTCGTCGGCGCTGATGCCGTAGCGGATCACCTCGGGCGCCCCCTCGGGCAGGCCGGGGCCGCCATAGGCGGTGGTGTAGCGGTGGATCAGGTCGTCCTCGATGCAACCGCCGGATACGCTGCCGACCACCCGGCCGTCGTTGCGCAGGGCCATCATCGAACCCACCGGGCGCGGCGACGAGCCCCAGGTGCGGGCGACGGTGGCGAGCAGCACGCGATGGCCGGCCTGGAGCCAGTCATGGGTGGTGCGCAGGACCAGCAGGTCGATGCTTTCCATGGTGTCCTCGTGAGTCTGTAGCTCGCGCTTTACCCGTGGGAGCGGTATCAGCGCATATGCAGGATGATCGGGCTGCTGCTGGCCGGGTCGGTATGCCCGCGCAACGTGCCCACCGCCTTGGCCTCTACCGCGCCGCCGTGATTGCCCCACGCACTGCGGGCGAAACTCAGCACCTGGGCGATCTCCTGGTCCGACAACTGCTCGCGGAACGCCGGCATGCGGTAGGCATCCGGCACCCCGGCGGCGACGATGCGCTGCGAGCCGTTGAGGGTGATGTTGATCGCCGAGGCATTCTCCGCGGCCAGCATCGAGGTGGCGCCCGCCAGTGGCGGCATCCACTCGGCCTGGCCCTTGCCGTCCAGGCCATGGCAGCTGGCGCAGCGGGTCGCGTAGGTATGCGCCCCCGGCGTGTCGGGCCCTGCGGCAAGCGCCTGGTACTGCCAGGGTGCGCCGTCACGCCCCGGATCGCCGGGCAGCGACTTGAGGTAGCGGGCGATCGCGTTCAGGTCGTCGTCGCTCATGAACTGCGTGGAGTTGTTGAACGCCTCGGTCATCGAGCCGTACACCACCGCGTGCTTGTTTCGCCCGGTCTTGAGGAACTGCACCATCTGCGGCTCGCTCCAGCGCCCGAGCCCGGTGTTGTGGTCCTGGCGCAGGCTCGGCGCGTACCAGCCATCGAGCAGGGCGCCGGCGAGGAACGGCGCGCCGCTTTCGTCCAGGGCCTTCTCGTTGAAGGCCAGGCCCCGAGGCGTGTGGCAACTGCCACAGTGGCCGGGGCCCTGGACGATATAGGCGCCGCGATTCCACAGCGGGTCCTGGTCGGCCTTCTGCGCATAGGTGCTGGTCGGCGCGAACAGGCCGTTCCACAGGGCAATGGGCCAGCGCAGGTTCAGTGGCCAGGGAATGTTGCTGGGGACATTGGCCTCGGCGACCGGCTGCACGCCCTTCATGAAGAACGCATAGAGCGCCCGCACATCGTCGTCGCTGAGCTTGACGTAGGACGGGTAGGGCATGGCCGGGTACAGCCGTCGCCCACCCGGCGCGACGCCCTGGCGCACGGCGCGGTCGAAGTCGGCCAGGCTGTAGGTGCCGATGCCGTGCTCGCGGTCGGGGGTGATGTTGGTGGCATGGATGGCGCCCAGCGGCGTGGCCATTTCCAGGCCGCCGGCAAACGGCGCCTTGCCCGGCAGGCTGTGGCAGGCCACGCAGTCGCTGAGCCGCGCGACGTATTCGCCACGGCTGACCAGGGCGGCGTCGGCGCTGTCCGTGGCGCTGAAGGGCGAGGCGGGCTCGCGGGTGACGTACCAGGCCAGCAGGCCTGCCGCGACCAGGCACGGCAAGGCCAGCCAGCCTGCGGTTCTTGCGAATCGGCTGTTGTTCATGGGCTGTCCTTGTCGTGTCAGCTGAAGGTATGGCGGCTCAGGGGCATGCTGCGCACGCGCTGGCCGGTGAGCTGCGCCACGGCGTTGGCCACCGCGGGCGCCACCGCCGGCAGCGGTGGCTCACCGATGCCGCCCATCTTCGCCCCGCTCTCGACGATGCGCACATGCACCCGGGCCATGCGCGACGGCGGCAGCACCGGGTACAGGTCGTAGTTGCGCGCCCTTGGCATGCCGTTGAGCCACACCGATTCCTCCAGCAGCACCTGGGACAGGCCCAGGGACACGGCGCTGTTGACCTGGGCCTCGATGATCGCCGGGTTGACGATGCTGCCCGGGTCGATGGCCTGCCAGATGTCGTGCACCCGGACCTGGCCGCCCTCCAGCGATACCTCGGCGATCACCGCCGCCTCCGAGCCGAATGGCGAGGCCATGGCCACGCCACGGGCTCGCTTGCTGCCGTCCTCGGCGGTGAACGGGCCGCGTTTCCAGCCACCGGACAACTCACCCACCGCCTGCAGCAGGGTGGTCAGGCGCGGGTTGCCCTGCAGCAGCTGCAGGCGCAGCTCGAAGGGGTCATGGCCGCCCTTGTCGGCCAGTTCATCGAGGAACGACTCGTAGAAGAAGTCGTTCAGCGAGTTGCCCACCGAGCGCCAGTAGCCGAGCATGGCCGGGCCTTTGACGTAGATCTGCGCGGTGCGCTTGTTGGCGATGGCATAGGCCTTGCCCGACAGACCTTCGAGGGCGGTGGGGTCGACCTTGTCGCCCTGCTTGCCGGCGAGCGCCTCGGTCGGACCTTCGGTGGCACTGATTGCCTCGATGGCCACCGGCAGGCCTTTTTCGTCCAGGCCGGCGCGGAACTTGACCACGGCCATCGGCCGCATGGCATCGCGCAGGAACTCCTCTTCGCGGCTCCAGATCAGTTTCACCGGCCGGCCCACGGCCTTGGCCAGGGCGATGGCCTGCGGGTAGGGGTTGGCCGAGTCGTACAGGAAGTGGCGGCCGAAGAAGCCGCCGAGCAGCGGCGAGTGCAGGGTGATCCGCGCCGGGTCCAGGCCGGTGCGCTTGGCGATGTCGTCGCGGAACATGTCCTGGGCCTGGTTCGGCAGCCACACCTCCAGGCTGCCGTCGGGGTTGAAACGGGCGGTGGCGGAGGGCGGCTCCAGCTGAGCATGGTTGAGGTACTGGTTGTGGTAGGTGGCCTCGACCGTGGTCTTGGCGCTGGCCAGGGCGCCCGCCACGTCGCCTTGGTTTTCCTCGTCACGGCTCGGCCCGCCCTGGGCGGCCAGGTGGTCGCGCCAGCCGTCAGTGGAAAAATCGGCGGGCATTGGCCGCACCTGGCTGTCGGCTGCCGCCTCCTTCCAGTCCACCTGCAGCGCTTCGACCGCGCGCTTGGCGTGCCACCAGCGTTCGGCGACCACGGCCACCGCGCCGGGCAGTTGGTGCACCGAGTGCACGCCCTTCATGGCCTTGACCTGTTCCTCGTTGCGCAGTCCGCCGACAGTCATGCCCAGGCGCGGCGCATGCTGCACGGCGGCGTGGAGCATGCCGTCGACCTTGATGTCGATGCTGTAGATGGCCTTGCCGGTGGACTTGTCATGGGCATCGAGGCGTTGCACCGGCTTGCCGATCCAGCGGAACTGGCTGGGGTCGCGCAGCTTGACGCTGGCCGGGTCCGGCACCGGCAGGTCCATGGCCTTGGCGGCCAGTTCGCCGTAGCCGAGCGAGCGCCCCGAGGCGGCATGCACCACCTTGCCCGGCTCGGTGCCCAGTTCGGCGACCGGCACGCCCAGTTGTTCGGCGCCGGCCTGCAGCAGCATGGTCCGGGCCAGGGCGCCGAGGCGACGCATGGTCGGGTAGCTCATGCGCACCGACATGCTGCCGCCGGTGATGCGCCAGCCGTTTTCCATCACCACGTAGGCCTCACCTGGTGGCGCGCTGTCGACCACGAAGGTGGCCGGGTCGGCATCCAGTTCCTCGCCGATGATCTGGGCCATGGCGGTGTTGACGCCTTGCCCGCCCTCGACGAACGGGCTGAGCAGGTGCACGCTGCCGTCCGGGCGGATTTCCAGGAACGCCGGCACCTGGGTGCCGCGCTCGGTGGTCGCGGCGGCGGCCTGCACCCGCGCCGAACCCAAGGGCAGGCCGAAGCCCAGCACCAGGGCGCCGATGGCGGTGCCGGCGAGGAAGCGCCGACGTGACAGGTTGACGGTTTCGCCGTTGCGCAGCCGCAGCAGGTCGTCGGGGGCGTCGGTACGCGCGTTCATCAGGCGTTCTCCCCTTGGGCCAGTTCGTGCACGGCGGCATGGATGGCGTTGTAGGTGCCGCAGCGGCACAGGTTGACCATGGCCGCGTCGATCTGCGCAGTGCTGGGCTTGGGCGTGTGCTTGAGCAGCGCGGTGGCCGCCATCACCTGGCCGGACTGGCAGTAGCCGCACTGGGCCACCTGGTGCTCGACCCAGGCGGCGACCACGCGCTTGCCCACGGCATCGTTCTCGATGGCCTCGATGGTGGTGACCTCGCGGCCGACCACGCCAGCCACCGGGGTGACGCAGGCGCGCACCACGTTGCCGTCCACCAGCACCGAGCAGGCGCCGCACTGGGCCAGGCCGCAGCCATACTTGGTGCCGGTCAGGCCCAGGTCGTCGCGGATCACCCAGAGCAAGGGCGTGTCGGCGTCAGCCTCGACCTGGTAGGTCTGCTGGTTGATTCGTAGTTCCATGGGCTCACCTGCTGATCATCGGTTGTGGAAGCGGGGAATACGCTGTTCCCCAATCCAGAAACGCTAGCACAGGGGCCCATTGCGCAACCGATACACCCCGTAGATTCAGAGGATCAGGCAAGCAATCCGGCGGAATGCACAAGTAGCCCTCAATCGATGCGCGGATGCTGTTGCGCGAGGGTCTTGCGCCGGGCCTCGAGCTCGGCGATCTGCGCGTCGATGTCCTCGATCTTCTGCTCGATGTTGTCGTGGTGCTCCTGCAGCAGCTCGCGGGCTTCCTCGATATCCGAGGCGGCCGGAGCGGCGCCGCGCAGCGGGCGGTTGGCGGTCTCCTTCATGGTCAGGCCGGTGAGCAGGCCGACCACGGCGATGACCATCAGGTAGTAGGCCGGCATGTACAGGTTGTCGGTGGTCTCCACCAGCCAGGCGGCCAGGGTCGGGGTGAGGCCGGCGATCAGCACCGAGATGTTGAAGGCGCTGGCCAGGGCGCTGTAGCGGATATGGGTGGGGAACATCGCCGGCAGGGTCGAGGCCATCACGCCGATAAAGAAGTTCAGCAGCACGGCGAGGATCAACAGGCCTGCGAAGATCACCGCCAGCTTGCCGCTGGTGATCAGCATGAACGCCGGGATCGCCAGCAGGAACAGGCCGACGCTGCCAATGATGATAAATGGCTTGCGCCCCCACTTGTCGCTGAGCAGGCCGATGATCGGCTGCACGAAGAGCATGCCGACCATGATCGCGATGATGATCAGCACGCCGTGGTCTTCGCTGTAGTGCAGGTTGTGCGAGAGGTAGCTGGGCATGTAGGTGAGCAGCATGTAGTAGGTGACGTTGGTGGCGATCACCACGCCGATGCAGGTCAAGAGGCTGCGCCAGTGCTGGGTGGCGACTTCCTTGAACGACACTTTCGGGCCGCTGGCCAGGCCTTCGCGGTCGCCTTGCTCGAGCTTGTCGACGTGTTGCTGGAACGCCGGGGTTTCTTCCAGGGCGTGGCGCAGGTACAGGCCGATCAGGCCCAGCGGCAGGGCCAGGAAGAACGGCAGGCGCCAGCCCCATTCGAGGAACTGTTCCTCGCCGAGCACCGTCGAGATCAGCACCACCACCCCGGCGCCGAGGACGAAGCCGGCGATCGAGCCGAAGTCCAGCCAGCTGCCGAGAAAGCCGCGCTTGCGGTCCGGGGCGTACTCGGCGACGAAGATCGACGCCCCGGTGTATTCGCCGCCCACCGAGAAGCCCTGGGCCATCTTCGCCAGCAACAGCAGGATCGGCGCCCAGATACCGATGCTGGCGTAGGAGGGGATCAGGCCGATGGCGAAGGTGCTCAGCGACATGATCACGATGGTCGCGGCCAGCACCTTCTGCCGCCCGTAGCGGTCGCCCAGGGCGCCGAAGAACAGCCCGCCCAGCGGGCGGATCAGGAACGGCACGGAGAAGGTGGCCAGGGCCGCGATCATCTGCACGCCGGGGCTGGCGTTGGGGAAGAACACCTTGCCCAGGGCATAGGCGACGAAGCCGTAGACACCGAAGTCGAACCACTCCATGGCATTGCCCAGGGCGGCGGCGGTGATGGCCTTGCGCATCTTGGCGTCGTCGACGATGGTGATGTCCTTCAAGCCGATGGGCTTGACGGGTTTCCTGCGTGATTTCATGGGCCGTTGTCCTTGAAAGCTTGGGGCGTGGCCATGGTTTGGCCAGCCTTGTACCTAGGGTCAGATACGACGGCGCGCTAAATAATTCCCTGCTGGGTCATTTGCGTGGGGCCAGCCATGCGCGATTCGTGTAGGAGATTGCCCAGCCTTTCAGGCTACGCTGTCACGCAGGTAACAGAGTTCCAACGTGGGAGCGGGCTTGCCCCGCGATGCGGTGTTTGGCACCGGCTACGCCGGTGATCGCGGGGCAAGCCCGCTCCCACGCTGCCCCAGTCAGATCAAAGAATTATGTTTTGTTCCATGAGAGCGGCGCTGGTCAGAGCGTGCGAGACATCAACCAATGGCTATGCCCCCAGGCCTCGAACGGCTCCATGCGCGTCCAGCCGCGCTTGGCGTAGTACGCATCCTGGTCGTGGGTATGCAGGTAGAGCGTGGCAACTCCGTTGCTGCGGGCATGCTCGCAGACACCTTCGATGAGCTGCTCCGCCAGGCCTTGGCCACGCGCCTCTGGGGCGACGAACACGCAGGCCAGCCAGGGACCGAGGTCGCTGCGCCCGGGCAGGTCGTCGCTGGCCAGGGCGGCGCTGCCCAGCAGGTGGTCGCCGTCCAGGGCGACCAGGCATTGCCATTCACCGTTGTGCTGGCCTTCGGCGAACGCGTGTTGCCAGTCGGACAGCGGCACATCCGCGTACTCATAGTGGAACTGTTGGTGCAGCCACTGGGCGAGGGTGTCGCTGTGGGCCATGTGGTGTTTCAGCCAGTCCAGGCGGAGCATGATGATGTCCTTTTCAGGGGCAGGAGGGGCGGACCTTTGCGCGAAGCATACACCGCGGTGGGTAAACGATGAGGGTGATGGCGTTTTGATTTTAAGGGCACGCAGCCGCTATCCTTGCGCCTGCATTCATCAAGGAAGAACCATGCGTCTGTCGTCCCGCCTCAAATCGCTTGTAGCCCTGTCACTTGCCAGCCTGCTCGGAGCCTGCTCCAACTACCACTACAAGGAGTACCAGGGTGACTGGGCGCCTGAGACGATGACGCCCTATGATCTGTCCGGCAACCAGGCCGACGCACCGGTCGTGTACTTCGCTACCGTCCGTTATCGCGCCCTGGGCGTGCCGTTCCATCGCCTGCTGCTGGCCACCCATGTCGATGACCAGTTGCTCGAAGGCGCCGGGCGCCGCTCGATTCTCGATATCGCGGGCAAGCAGGCGCTGCGGCTGACGCCGGGCAAGCACTCGTTGAGCTGGTGCTGGGCCTCGATGAACGCGCTGGGCACCGGTGGCGGCAAATGCGGCTTCACCGCGCGCGACGTCGAGTTCCGTGCAGGCAAGCGCTACATCGTCGACTTCGACACCGTCGATGCCATCAACGGCCCGCCCGGTCGAGAGACGATGACCATCACCATTACATCCGAGATTCGCGACCTCGATACCCGGGAGGTGGTCTACCCGCCCAAGGGCAGCGAAGCGTTGACCAAGAGCATGGGCGGTTGATCGACCCACCCCGCGCAAGCTGGCTCAGCGCGTGTAGATGCGTTTTCCGGCAAACCAGGTCTGCAGCACCTGGGTGTCGCGCAGCGCCTGGGGTGCGACGCTGAAGACATCGCGGTCGAGCACGATCATGTCGGCCTGCTTGCCGGCCTTGAGCGAACCGATCTGCCGTTCCAGGCGCATGGCCCGGGCGGCGTTGAGGGTATAGGCCTGGAACATCGTCTCGCGGTCAAGGGCCTCGGCGGCGTTGAGCACGCCCTTGGGGCCGGCGCGGCTGATGGCCTGGTAGATGGCCTGCCAGGGATCGGGGGTGCTGATCGGCCAGTCGCTGGCGCCGGCGATGGTGGCGCCATGGGCAAGCAGCGAGTGCGCCGGGAAGGTGTGCAGGAAGGCCATGGCATCGACGTAGGGTTTGACCAGCTCCAGATTGGCCTCGTCGGCGCTGGCCCAGTACAACTGCATCGAGGCGATCACGTCCAGCTGCTTGAAGCGTGCGTACTCCTTCGGGTTGACCATCTGCAGGTGGGTGATCGAGTGCGCGATGCCGCTGGCGCGATCACGGCGGGCCTGGGCCACGCCGTCGAGCGCCGCGCGCACGGCGCGGTCGCCGATGGCGTGCACATGCACCAGCCAGCCACGGGCGTCGGCGGCGCTCACCAGCTCGCCGAAGTGCGCCGGGTCCAGCAGCAGTTCGCCGTGCTGCCCCGAGTTGCGGTAAGGCTCGAGCATCGCCGCGCTCTGCGCCGGCATCTCGGCAACGCCATCGGCGAATACCTTGATGCCGGGCAGGGTGAGGTTGGGTACGCCGAGGAACTGCCGGCGCACCTTGTCCAGCTCATCCAGGTCGGCCGGACGGGCTTTGGAATCGGCCATCAGCAGCGCGGCCACATGGGCGGTCAGTTCGCCGCGCAGGGCGAGGTCCCTGTACACCGGCAGCACGCCGAGCGAATCGTTGTGTACCTCGGCACCGGGCAGCTCGTTGGCCAGTGGGTCCATCCAGCCGGTGACGCCCAGGCGCCGATAGTGCGCCAGGGCCTGGCGCCCGGCGCTCATCAGGGTGTCATGGGTCAGTGCCGGCAGCAGGTCGGTGACTGGGTACAGCCCGGCATCGACGAGAAAGCCGTTCGGCGTGCCGTCCGGGTGCTGGCCGATGGTGTTGCGGGCCACGGCTGGCAGGGCGGCGATCTTTGCCGCATCGATGCCGGCACGGGCGAGCATGGCGCGGTTGGCCCAGCCGGTGTGCATGTCGTTGGCGGCGAACAGGATCGGTTGGTCGGCCCACTCGCCCTGGTTGAAGCGCTGCTCGAGTGCGGCCAGGTCGTCCCAGTAGGTCGGTGGCAAGCCGCCGACGCTGAGGAACTCGCCGCGCCGTGCCTTGCCGTCGTCACGCCACTGGCGCAGGCGCTGTTCCAGCGCGTCGAGGGGGATCTGTACACCGGCCAGGTCGGCCAGTTCCAGCTGCAGGCCACCCTTGATGGCATGGGAATGAGAGTCGAGCAGGCCGGGCATCAGCACCTTGCCGCCCAGGTCGATGGTCCGCGTGCCATCGACCTTCAGGCGCAGCAAGGCTTGGTCGGAGCCCACCGCGACGATCTTCTCGCCCTCCACCGCCACGGCTTGCTGCAGTGGCTGGCCCGGCTCGGCGGTGTAGACCTTGGCGTTGTGCAGGATCAGGTCGACGGCGGCGAAGCCGGGCAGGGCGGCGCAGGCCAGGCCGGCGCCAAGCGCGATCTTCAGGAACTGCTTCATGCGATGCCTCGTGCTTGATGGGGAGGCGGCAGGCTAGCCAAGTGGGGAGGGCGTTTAAACGGCACGGCAGGCACAACTTTATTCGCGTTCTGGAAAGAGTGCTTGCTGTTCCCCGTCGATTGCCGCCTGCGCAAGAATCCATGGATACTCCACGGCGCCCCACGTGTGCCAACCAGGAAGCAACCATGGACAAAATGACGGCCCTGACCATCTTCGTTGCCGCCGCCGAGCACGGCAGCTTCAGCCGTGCCGCCGAGCAGCTGGGCAAGACGCCGTCGGCCATCACCAAGGCCGTCGCCCACCTGGAAGCCGAGCTGGGGGTGCGCCTGTTCGAGCGCACCACCCGGCGCATGGCGCTGACCGAAGCCGGCACCCTCTACCTGGAGGGCGCGCGCCAGGCCTTGATGCACCTGCAGCGGGTCACCGAGGAAGTGGAGCAGTTGCAGCATGAACTGCGTGGCACCTTGCGCATCACCGCACCACCGTCGTTCGGCCCGGCCTTTCTCAACCAGGTGTGCTGCCGCTTCATGCGCGAGCACCCGCAGGTGCGCCTGGAGGTGAACCTCAACGATGCCAACGAGGACCTGATCGACGGCGGCTACGACCTGTCGCTGCGCGACGGTCCCACCGACCAGCCCGAGCTGATCGCCCAGCCGCTGATCGAGAACCGCGTGATCCTGTGCGCCAGTCCCGACTACCTGGCCCGACGCGGCGAGGTCATTACCCTGGACAATTACGCCCAGCACGACTGGCTGCTGCTGCGCCACCCGCTGCTCAACCGCAGCTTCTGGTGGATCGAGCACGAGGGCCAGACCCAGCGCGTGCGCCAGCCGACGGCCAGGCTGGTCAGCGACAGTTTCGATTTCCTGCTGGCCTGCCTGCTCGATGGCCAGGGACTGCAGTTCATCCCCACCTGGTGCGCAGCACCTTACCTGGCCAGCGGGCAACTGCTGGAGGTGATGCCTGATTACTGGCGGGCGCTGAGCGCGTTCGGCCCCTGGGTGCATGTGCTGTACCTGCCGCATCGGCGCAATACGCGCAAGGTGCAGGCATTCATCGCCCTGTTGCATGAGCATTTGCGCGGGCAGGGCCTGCGCGCCTGAGTTTTTCCTGGTGGGCACAAAAGTTGTGCGGGGCCTGGCGATGATCGGGGCGCGGTCTCGCCGCTAGGCTTGCCGCTTGCGTCCTATCAGGAAAGCCGTCGTGAAGATCCATACCTGCGTCACCGATACCCTCGATCCCCATGCCCGCGGCCGTCAGGTCGGCGAGCGCTTTGCCGGGCAGATCGGCGAGACCACCCAGCTGTACCTGGACTTCTTTCCCCGTGTCGGCGTGACGCTGGGCGAAGCGCAGCGCATCGGCGAGAACAGCCTGGCCGCCCTCGAGGCCTGGAGCCCGGACCTGGCGGCGGAAATCGCTGGCCTGGCCGGTGGCAGCGGCCTGCCGTTGTGGCAGTTGGCGAGCCTGAATGCCCGCACCGAGGTGCTGGCGGCACGCACCCGCCACAGCGAATGCTCCACCACCGTGCACGCCTCCCGTGGCCTGCGTGCGCCGCAGACCCTGCAGACCTGGGACTGGCACGACAGCCTGTGCCCCCATGGCCTGATGCTGGCCCTGCGTAGCCGCCAGGGCCTGGCGGTCAAGCTGTTCTGCGAGTTCGGCATGCTGGCCAAGCTGGGGGTCAACAGCGCGGGCCTGGGCCTGCACTTCAACATCCTCCACCACCGCAGCGACAACACCACTGGCGGCGTGCCGGTGCATGCCATCGCCCGACGGCTGCTGGAGGAGGCACGCAGTGTCGACGAGGCCATCGAACTGGCCCGTTCGGCGCGGGTCAGCGCCTCCACCGTGCTTACTGTGTTCTCCCGCGAGGACCGCAGCCCACGTGCGGTGAGCATCGAGCTGAGTCCCGAGCGCACGGCGCTGGTGCTGCCCCGCGAGGATGGCTGGCTGTTGCACACCAACCACTTCCTCGACCCGCAGCTCAGCGCCGGTGAGCAGGTCGCCGACCGGGCCGAGACCGAGGGTCGGCTGGCCCATCTGCAACAGGTGGTCGGTCAGATGACCAGCGCCGACCCGCGAGCCCGCGCTGAGGCCATGTGCGGTGCCGCGGGCGATGCCGCGCCGATCTGCTTCCATCCGGACCTGGCGCTGCCCGACACCGAGCGCTGGGAGACCCTGCTCAGTGTGGCCATCGACACCGAGCACGGTCATCTCGACTACGTGGCCGGCACCCCGCTGCAACTGGCCAAGGCTGGCTGCCAACGCTTCTGAGCCCATCCGCATCACGAGAACAACAACAATGCATGCACAACCTTCCCGCTCCGCCTTGCGCACCTTCTGCGTCTCCGGCCTGGGCACGGCCCTCGAGTTCTATGATTTCATCATCTATGGCACCGCCGCCGCGCTGGTGTTTCCCCAGGTGTTCTTCCCTGGGCTGGACCACCTGACCGCCACCCTTGTGGCGTTCAGTGCCTTCGGCGCGGGGTTCCTCGCCCGGCCCTTGGGCGGCCTGGTGTTCGGCCATTTCGGCGACCGCGTCGGTCGGCAGAAGGTGCTGGTCACCACCTTGCTGCTGATGGGGCTGAGCACCTTCCTCATCGGTTGCCTGCCGGGGCACGCCAGTCTTGGCGTGGCTGCGCCGGTCCTGCTGGTGCTGTTGCGCCTTGTCCAGGGCTTTGCCGCCGGGGGCGAGTGGGGCGGCGCCGCGCTGTTCGGCATCGAGTCGGCGCCGCCTGGCCGGCGCGGCCTGTGGGGCAGTTTCACCAGCATGGGCATCGGCGTGGGCGGCATTCTCGGTGCGGCGGTATTCGCCCTGGTCAGCGCCGCGTTCGATGACAACCTGGTGGACTTCGCCTGGCGGATCCCGTTCTGGCTGGGAGGCACCCTGGTGCTGATCGGCCTGTATGCACGGCTGAAGACGCCGCTGGCCGCATCCACCGTCAAACCCATGCGGGCGCCCCTGGCGCAAGCCCTGCGGCAACGGCCACGGCAATTGCTGTTGTGCACCGGTATCGCCTTCGGTTACTGCACCATCGCCTATATCGGCAGCACGTTCTTCCTGACCTACGCCACCCAGGCGGGGTACGGCAGCACCGAGGCCCTGATGTTCGACCTGACCCTGTCGGTGGCCATCGTGCTGTCGGCACCGCTGTTCGGGCACCTGTCGGACCGCCTGGGGCGGCGTGTGGTGATGGTGTTCGGGGCGCTGGTCATGGCGCTGGGCCTGTTCGCCTTTTTTGCCCTGGTGGACATGCACCACTTCGGTATCGCCCTGGTCGCCTACAGCCTGGTCGGTGCACTGATGGGCGCCACACAGGGGCCGATCCCGGCGTTCCTGGGCGAACAGTTTCCCCGGGAAATGCGCTACTCGGGCATTTCCGCCAGCTACCAGGTCGGCGCGGCGCTGGGGGGCGGGACGGCGTCGAGCATTGCCACGGCGATCCTGATTCTCAACGGGCATGATCCGCTGGGCGTCGCGTTGTACGGGGCGGCGGCGCTGGCGCTGGTGGCGCTGTGTTCGTTGGGTTTGCAGGAGACGGCGCGGCTGAGCATGGTGCAGATCGATGGGCTGGGCGAGGGGAATGAAGAGGAGGGACTATTGCGCGGTTCGGCGCTGGAGCGGTGACGGTCAAGTGCTGAATCACGCTGTTCTCGAGATCGAGTGCCGCCTGTGCGGAACTCGATCTTGTTTGCGTTGCAATGCGCCCTCCGACGACCACGGAAAATCCAATGTTTAGAACACAACGCACTCCGCTATATAGCTCGGTTGTTGCGTGATTTTTAATCAGTTCATGTTTTGCTCAATCTGCCCGAAAATTAGAAATTTGAACCAGCAGATCGTGTACGACTAAAGTCAGGTGTCTCCCACTCGTGTCTACAAGTACTGTGGGGCCAGACAGTCATCAAGTTCGATTGTTGGACAATTTGGTTTCGTCAACCCCTATACCCGCTTTGCCACGGGCTATCCAGTGACCCTGCGGTCATGCCAAGAGTCATGTGGTAATTAGCAGTCGTTAACTTTTCCGCGAGCGTTCCAACGAATAACGCTCAACTTTCTAAAGTTATTGCATGTGTGCCGATACCCTCGGTAACCGTGCCGGGAAGTTCCAAGTGCTGCGATTCTCGCTGTGCCTTTGCCTGCGAATGGGTGTTGTATGTCGTACCTGTCTGCTGTTGATCGTCGTCCATTAACGCTGTCTGTCGTACTGGCTTGCCTGTGCGCCGGCAACCTGCATGCCGAGACATTTACCCCCGGCCAGGAAGTGTTGCGCCAACAGCAACAGCAGCAACACGACCTGCAGCAACTGCAACTGGAACAACGTCGCCGGCAACTGCAACGCGGCGCGTTCACCGCGCCCGACACCACCCCACAGGCTCCCCAGGCCGCGGCCCCGGATGCGCGCTGCTGGCCGCTGGCCGGGGTGCGCATCGGCGGTGTCACGCTGATCGACCGCGCCACCCTCGATGCCCGCATCGACCCCCTGGTAGCCGCGTGCATGGGCGTGGGGCAGATCAATCAGCTGCTGTCGGGCATCACCGCGCTGTACCTGGAAAAGGGCTATATCGCCAGCCGCCCCTACCTGAGCAGCGCCCCGGCAGCCGGGCAGTCGCTGGACATCCTGGTGGACGAAGGCTACCTGGAAGCCATCGAACTGGCCGACCAGCGCCTGCCGGTGTCCCTGGCCGGGGCCTTCCCCGGCATGCTCGGCGAGCCGCTGAACCTGCGCGACCTGGAGCAGGGCCTGGACCAGCTCAACCGCCTGCGCTCGGTCGACCTCACCGCCGACATCGCCCCCGGCAGCCAGCCGGGCGCCTCGCGGATCATCCTGCGCCCGCGCAGCGCTGGTCAGCCAAGGGTTTCCGTGGGCCTGGGCCTGGACAATCTCGGTAGCGCCAGCACTGGCCGTGACCGCAGCGTGTACAGCCTGAGCCTGGACAATCCGCTGGCGCTCAACGACCTGCTCAGCCTGTCGGCCAGCGACACCCTCAACCAGGGCGATCGCTACAGCCGCAATGCCAGCCTGTACTACGCGATTCCCTACGGCTACTGGACCTTCAGCCTGTTCGCCAGCCATGCCGAGTACCGCTCGCCGATCAAGCTCAGCACCCTGACCCTGCACAGCACCGGTATCACCGACCAGCTCAGCCTGCGCGGCGAGCGCGTGCTGTGGCGCGACCAGCGCCATCAACTGAGCGCCAGCCTGCAACTGGCGCACAAGGACGTCGACAGCGAATTCGCCAAGGTCCGCCTGGACGTGCAGAGCCCGACGCTGACGGTGGCCGAAGCCGGGCTCAACCTGTTCTGGCTCGACAGCGCGGTGTGGAACCTGGACCTCAACTACGCCCAGGGGCTGCACTGGTTTGGCGCCGACGACGATGCCGACCGGCCGGTGCCCGATCTGCCCATGGCGCAGTTTCGCAAGTACCGCGCCGGCCTCGGCCAGTGGCGCAATGGCCAGCTGCTGGGCCAGGCCTGGCAGTGGCAGAGCCAGCTCAACCTGCAGTACAGCCCCGACCCGCTGCCGGCCATCGAGCAGTTGCTCGGCACCGACGATTCCGCCGTGCGCGGCTACCGCCTCAGCAGCCTGTCCGGGGCCAGCGGGGCGGTGTGGCGCAACACCCTGCGCCTGCCGCTGCAGCCCCAGGGGCCGCTGACCATCACCCCGCGGCTGGGGCTGGACCACGGCTGGATCAAGGCCGACCACGGCGCTGCCAGCCAGCGCCTGAGCGGCGCGAGCCTGGGCCTGAACCTGAGCTGGAAGGCGCTGCAGCTGGACGTTGACTACCAGCGCAGCCTGACCACTCCCAGCGGTTACCACCGCGAGCCCGAGGTCTGGCTGTTCAGGGCCGCCGTGCAGATTTGAGCGCACCGAATTAGCAGTACCGACATGGAGAGTGACCTATGCCCAAGACCCCCTTTACCTTCAACCTGTCCCCGCAAGGCAAGCTGCGCTGGGCGATAGCCAGCCTGTTCCTGGCCGCGAGCCTGCCCCAGGCGCTGGCCGGCGGCGTCGTGGTCGCCCCCGGCCCCGGGGGCACGGCACAGTTGCAGACCCAGGGCGGCGTGCCCATCGTCAATATCGTCGCCCCCAACGGCGCGGGGCTGTCGCACAACCAGTTCCTTGACTACAACGTCGACCGCCAGGGCCTGGTGCTGAACAACGCCCTGCAGGCCGGCCACTCGCAGCTGGCCGGTGAGCTGGCGGCCAACCCGCAGTTCCAGGGCCAGGCGGCGAGCGTGATCCTCAACGAAGTGGTGAGCCGCAACGCCTCCGCCATCAATGGTGCCCAGGAAATCTTCGGCCGCGCCGCCGACTACGTGCTGGCCAACCCCAACGGGATCTCGGTCAACGGCGCCAGCTTCATCAACGCACCCAATGCCAGCCTGGTGGTGGGCCGCCCTGAACTGGACGCGGGCCGACTCAAGGCCCTGGGCACCCAGGACGCCAACGGCCAGTTGCAGGTGCAGGGCGCCGGCCTGCGCAACGACGGCGGTTCGGTCAACCTGATCGCCCCGCGCATCGACAGCCAGGGCCGTCTGGATGCCCGTGACCAGCTCAACCTCACCGTGGGCCGCAACCAGGTGGACTACGCCAGCGGCCAGGTCAAGGTCGTCGACCATGGCGCGGCCAGTGGCGAGCAGCGTATCGATGCCAGCCTGTTCGGCGCGATGCAGGCCGGACGCATCAACATCGTCAGCACCGCGCAGGGTGCCGGGGTGCGGGTCGGGTCGGGGCAGATCGACGGCCGCGACGGCGTGCGCATCGACTCGGCGGGTGACCTGAACGTCAGCGGCGCTGCCGTGGCCGACTCGCTGGAAGCGACCCGTGCCGGCGTGCGCAGCAGCCAGGGTGATGTCGAACTGCGTGGCGCCCAGGACCTGACCCTGGCCGCCGCCGACGTGGCCGGGCGCGACGTCAAGCTCGACGCCGGACGCAACCTCACCCTGAGCACCGTGCAAAGCCGCAAGCTCCAGGAAAAACGCGAGAACTGGCGCAGCGGCGCGCTGGGCATCGACTGGGAGACCTATCAGCGCACCCAGACCGACAGCGACACCCGCGAGCACGGCGCTCGGGTAGTGGCCCAGCGTGATGCCGGCTTGCACGCCGGTCAGGATCTCACCCTCAGTGCCGCCAGCCTCGAGGCGCCCGGCAAGCTGAGCCTGGACAGCGGCGCCGACCTGCGTCTGACCGCCGCCACCGAGCGCCAGGTGCAGACCGACCAGGGCAAGCACGCCAAGGGCTTCTGGAAGGCCGACTGGGACAACCGCAATGAAACCCAGCGCAGCGTCACCAGCCAGCTCAAGGGTGGCGACATCGCACTGCACGCCAAGGCCTCGGTGCTGGCCGAAGGTGCCCAGCTGACCAGTGGCCAGGACATCCGCATCGCCGGCAAGCAGGTGCAGATCAGCAACGCCTCGCGCACCGACCAGCGCGACAGCCAGAACCAGCAGAGCAAGTTCTTCGGCGTCAGCCACAACGAAGCCAAGCAGAACAGCCGGGAAAGCACCGCGGTGCGCAGCGAGCTGGTGGCCGGTGGCAGCGTCGGCCTGAGCAGCGCCGAGGGCATCGACGTGGTCGGCTCGACGGTCAAGGCCACCGGTGCGTTGAACGCCGAGGCGGCGGGGGATCTGAAGATCGCCTCGGCCCAGGACACCCGCGAACACAACAGCGCCAGCAGCAGCCGTGGCTTCGTTGCGTCAGCCAAGGAGACCGCGCCGGGCTCTGGGCAGTATCGTGCTGGCGTCGGCTATGCGAGCGATCGGCAGAGCGCCGCTGGCAGCCAGGTCAGCCAGCAGGGTTCCAGCCTCAGCGGCAGCGAGGTTCAGCTGGCCGCCGGCGGTGACCTGACCGTCAAGGGTGCAGCGGTGAAGTCCACGGCGGGTGATACCACCCTGGCCGGCAAGCAGGTCTCGCTGCTGGCCGAACAGGACAGCCGCAGCGAGTCCCGCGACAGCAGCCATACCGGCGGTGGCGTCTACCTCACCGCTGGCCTGGACCGTGCCGGCGCCGGGGTCGACTTTGCCCATCGCACAGAGCAAGACACTTCCAGCAGCACCACGGCGAAGACCACCGGCCTCGACAGCGCCGGCAGCGTGAAAATCAAGGCCGACACACTGGCCAGCGAAGGCGCGCAGGTGAACAGTGGCGGCACCCTGAGCATCAGCGCAGGCCAGGTGGACAACCGCGCGGCCCGCGACACCACCAGCAGCAGCCACCAGCAGAGCAGCTGGACGGCGGATGTCGGTGTCAACGTCGAGTACAAGGACATCGCCCGGCCGATCGCCGGGGCGGTCAAGGACGTGGTGGACGGCAAGGTGTCGGTCAAGGACGCGCTCGACGGCAAGCTGCCGCTTAATGACGTCAAGGACGTGCTGGACGGCAAGACTTCGTTGACCGCCGCGCTGGGCAAGCTCGGCACGCCGAACCTGGGCGTTGACCTGGCCGTGGGCCATGCCAGCCAGCAACAGGGCGAGCAGACCGGCACTGCGGTGGTCAGCCAGTTCAATGGGCAGGGCGTGCAGCTGGACGTGGCCGGCGCGCTGAAGGACCAGGGCACCCGCTACAACGCCAACGGCGGCGCGCTGGACGTCAAGGCCGGTTCGTTGCAGGCCGACGCGGCCAGCAACACCCACAGCCGCAGCGAGCAGCAGGTGAACGCCGATGTGTCCGCCCGGATCTACACCAAGACCGGCGAGGACCTCAACGTGACCGCCAACGGTTCCGGTGGCAGCAAGCACCTGAGCGAAGATACATCCACTGCCGTGGTCGGTACTTTCAGTGGCAGCCAGGGCCTGAACATCCAGGTCGGTGGCGATGCCCGCTTCGAAGGCAGCCGCCTCGACGGCGGCCAGGGCGCGGTGGCCGTCAACACCGGCGGCAAGCTGGCCCTGGACCAGGCCAGCAACCAGGCGCGTCGCGACACCGGCAGCCTCGGTGGCAGCGGTTCGCTGACCGTGGGCACCTTGCCGGTGGGCGACAAGGTCGACCTGGGCGCTGGGTTCCAGCTCGACCATGCCGGCGAGCACAGTGTCGACAGCAAGGCCCAGGTGGCGAGCATCAGCGGTAACGGCCCGGTGCGGCTGGGCAGTGCTGGCGACCAGACTTTGCAGGGCACGCGCATCGACGCGAACGGCCCGGTCGAACTCAAGGCCGGTGGCGCCCTCGACCTGCAGGCCGCCAGCGACACCCGGACCGTCAGCGGCAACCATCTGGGCGGTGGCCTCAACCTCGGCGGCAAGGCTGCCACCGGTGAGCAGGGCCGTGACCTGAGCGGCAAGGTGGGCGGCAACTTCAATGTGGGCCAGACCAACGAACGCTCGCAGACCCTGGCCGGCGGTCAGCTGAACAGCCGTGGCAACGTGGACCTGGCCGGCCAGTCGGTGCATCTGCAGGGCACCCAGGTCGGTGCCACGGGCGTCAACGTCGGCGCAGGCGAGGGTGGCCTGGCGCTGGAGTCGGCGCAGTCCACCCAGGGCCGTACCAACTGGGGCGTCGAGGTGAAGGCCGGGAGCAACCTGAGCCGAAATACACCGGCGGACGCCGGGCAAAAGGTCAGCTCGTCCCATGACTTTGACCTGGGCGGCAAGGTGCAGGTGGACCATCTGCAGGCCACCACCCAGCAGAACAGCCATATCACCGCTGGCGATGTGACCCTGAACAGTGCCGGTGCGGCGCAACTCAGCGGCGCCCGGGTCGACGGCCAGCAGGTCGGCGGCAAGCTGGCGGGCGGGTTGACGGTCGCGGAACGCCAGGACACCACCACCTCGGTGCGGGTCGACCTGGGCGCGGGCCTGGTCGGCAAGCCGGGCGAGGCGAAGGAGGGCCAGGAGAAGCCAGGCTTCGACTACACGCCATCGTTCAATGCCCAGGGCGAGTTCGTGCGCAAGGCCGGGGTCACGGAGGCTTCGGGCATCGCGGCGCAGCGTGGGCTGGGGCTGCAGGTCAAGGGCGTGGAGCAGGGCGGTACCACGCTCGGGGCCGAGGTGAAACCACTCGGCTACCAGGTCAAGGCCACCCTCGACCTGCCCAAGCTGCCGGAGGCTGGCCTGCCCAGCGTGTCACTGGAGGGTGGCAAGCTGAAGGTCGGGCCGGTGACGGTCGAAGGCCAGGTTGACGGCCTGACCAACAAGGGCTGACAGGGCACGTTTCGTGCCCCCAGCCTGAAGAGAGACTACGTGGGAGCGGGCTAGCCCCGCGATCACCGGCGAAGCCGGTGCCATGCACCGCATCGCCTGAGTTGCGGGGCAAGCCCGCTCCCACGCAGCGCTCGTCATCTTCTGCCCCCTGCAAGCGGGCTAGTCCCGCTTTGCAGGCTTGTCCGATCCCACCCCCCTCGCTGTCCGCCATTGCCCTGAACCCCCAGCCTTTCCCCGCCTTACTGTTGCCCTCTACCCACCACAAGAAAACACCGTGCTCAAGCACGGTAGAAGAGGGGAGCACCATGCCGTTTTTCCCACCGCTGCTGCCTGCAGCCGCCCTGACCACCCTGGCCCTGTTGCTCGGCGGTTGCCGCGATGACAGTGACCCCGCCGCCCCCCAGGCCGCCCCCGCCGACCCTGCGTTGGCTGCGCTGTACGCCAACACCTGCCAGACCTGCCACGCCAACCCCGCGTCCGGCGCGCCCCTGGCAGGCGACGCGGCAGCCTGGGCACCACGCCTGGCCCAGGGTGTCGACCGCCTGCTGGAGCACAGCATCAACGGCTACCAGGGCATGCCGCCCATGGGCCTGTGCATGCAGTGCAGCGAGGCGCAGTTCCTCGCCCTGATCGGCTACATGTCCGGCCAGCCCCTCCACTGAGCGCAAGGTACTCCCATGGCGATTCACCTGTCCCGTCGTCGCTGGCTGCAACACACCGGCGCGGCCTGCGCGTTGCTCGCGCTTTCCGCCAACCCGGCACTGGCGCAACTGTTGCGCGCGCCACGGCTGATCCCCTGGCGCAACTGGTCCGGCGCGCAGAGCTGCCTGCCCGAGGCGCGGCTGGCGCCGCAGAGCCTCGACGAACTGGCCCAGGGCATCCGCCAGGCCCCCGGCAGGGTGCGTCCGGTCGGTTCGGGGCATTCCTTCAGCGCCCTGGTGCCCACCGACGGCACCCTGCTGTCGCTGGGCTACTTCAATGGCCTGCTCGACCACGACCCCGCCACCTTGCAGGCCGAGTTCGCCGCTGGCACGCCGATGTCGGCGATGGGCGCGGCGCTCAAGGCGGTCGGCCAGGCGCTGCCGAACATGGCCGACATCGACTACCAGACCCTGGCCGGCGCGATCGCCACCTCGACCCATGGCACCGGTGTCGGCTTCGGCTCGTATTCCTCGCGGGTCACCGGTCTGCAGCTGGTCACGGCCAGTGGCGAGGTGCTCGACTGCGACAGCCATCGGCACCCCGAGGTGTTCGCCGCGGCACGGGTGTCCCTCGGCGCGCTGGGCGTGGCCACCCGGATCCGCCTGCAGAACCGCGAGGCCTTCCGCCTGCGCGAGCGACAATGGATTGCCCGCACCGACGAGTTGCTGGAGGACGTGGAGAAGAACACCCGGGAAAACCAGCATTGGGAAATGCTGGTGATCACCCATTCCGACTACGCGCTGTCCATCGCCCTCAACGAAACCAATGACGCCGTCACCGCCGCCCAGGATCCGGCCAGCGAAGGCGGCAACGAATTCGTCAGCCTGATCGAGAAACTCGACAAATACGGCAGCGACTTTCCCGCGGCCCGGCGAGCGTTGCTCAATAGCCTGCGGCATGTCGCCAGCTTCGACGAGCGGGTCGGCGACTCGTACGAGATCTTCGCCAATGTGCGCAACGTGCGTTTCAACGAGATGGAGTACTCGGTGCCCGCCGAGGATGGCCCGGCCTGCCTGCGGGAGATCCTCGCGCTGATCCGCGAGCGCGACCTGCGCACCTGGTTTCCCATCGAGTACCGCTACGTCAAGGCCGACGATATCCCGCTGAGCATGTTCGAAGGGCGCGACAGTTGCTCGATCTCGGTGCACCAGCACTACAGCATGGACCACCACAATTTCTTCGCCGCTATCGAGCCGATCTTCTGGAAATACGCCGGGCGCCCGCACTGGGGCAAGCTGCACACCCTCAATGCGCGCACCCTGCAGCCGCTGTATCCGCGCTGGAAGGACTTCACCGAGGTGCGCCAGGTGCTGGACCCGACAGGCAAGTTCCTCAATGGCCACCTGGCCTCGATCCTCGGCGTGGGCTGAGTACAAGGAGATGTGATGAACAGACGCAAATTCCTGGTCGGCGCAGCGGGAGCCGGTGTGCTGCTGGCTGCTGCCGGCGCCTGGCTGCGCCCTGGCGCCCAAGGGGCGCCGCACGACGACTATTTCGCCAGGTTGCAGCGCGAGCTGCGCGAGCACGGGCCGATGCGCCCGGTGATGCTGATCGACCTCGACCGCCTGGACCACAACATCGACGTGGTGACCCAGTCGGTGCGCCGTGCCGGCAAGCAGCTGCGCCTGGTGGAAAAGTCGCTGCCTTCGCCGCAGTTGCTCGACTACATCGCCCGGCGCGCTGATACCCGCCGGCTGATGTCGTTCCACCAGCCGTTCCTCAACCACGATGCGCTGCGCTTCCCGGATGCCGACATCCTGCTTGGCAAGCCGCTGCCGGTGCGTTCGGCACAACTGTTTTACGAAGAGCACCGCGGCGCCTTCGACCCGGCCAGGCA
Source organism: Pseudomonas peradeniyensis (assembly GCF_014268935.2). Lineage (GTDB taxonomy): Bacteria > Pseudomonadota > Gammaproteobacteria > Pseudomonadales > Pseudomonadaceae > Aquipseudomonas > Aquipseudomonas peradeniyensis. The sequence goes on from NZ_JABWRJ020000001.1 coordinate 831,390, forward strand.
ACTGCAATGGTTGCTCGACACCCCCGAGCGCCTGCAACAGTACCTGGCGCTGGCCCAGGGACTGGGCACCCGGCTGCGGATCAATATCGAGCTGGATGTCGGCCTGCACCGGGGCGGGGTCAAGGACTCGGCGCAGCTGGAGCGGATGCTGGCGATCATCGCCGCCAATCCCCGGCACCTGGCCTTCGCCGGCTTCATGGGCTACGACCCCTTCGTCGGCATGGGCGTGCCGGGCATCCTCGGATCGCCACAGGCGCTGTTCGCCAAGGTCATGGGCTTGTACGACGGCTTCGTCGACCACGCCCGCAGTCGCTATCCCGGGTTGTGGCACTCGGACCTGACCCTCAACACCGCCGGCAGCCCGAGCTACCGCATGCACGAGCACGAACGCACCAGCAGCGAGGTATCGGTGGGCTCGGCATTGCTCAAACCCACTCACTACGACCTACCGTCGCTGCAGGACCACCAGCCGGCGGCCTATATCGCCACGCCGGTGATCAAGCGCACGGGGGCGGTGCAGATTCCGGCGCTGGACGGCAAGTCGGCGTTGTTCGCCTGGTGGGACCCGAATCAGCGAGAGACCTTCTTCATCTATGGCGGCAACTGGCTGGCCGAGCCCGAGTCGCCCAAAGGACTGCGGTTCAACGGCCTGTACGGGCGCAGTTCCAACCAGGAAATGCTCAACGGCTCGGCGGCGGTGGGCCTGCAAGTCGACGACCAGGTGTTCCTACGGCCGACCCAGTCCGAGGCGATCCTGCTGCAGTTCGGCGACTTGCTGGCGGTACGCGGCGGGTGGATTGTCGAGCGCTGGCCGGTGTATGCGTGAGCCCTTTCAGGGTGTTCTACGTGAGAGTTGTTGCGCCTTTGAGATCGAGCGCCGCCCGCGCGGCGCTCGATCTCGAGAGCACTACAAGACTATCGCCTTGCACTTCAATGGAGCATCACAAACTAAACGGCAAACTCAGCTTGACCCATAGCATCTCCCCCTCCGGCCTGTTGCGCACCGCGAACTCCTTGGCCCAGCGCGCCTCGATGCTGGCGTACTCAAGGAAGGTGTAATGCAGCGCCGGGCCGATGGCGAACACCTGCCCGCGCACCCCATCATCGACATCCTCACCCATGAAGCTCACGGTCCTGCCGAACTGCTTGTCGTCGGTAGTCTGCTTCACGTAGTAGCCATTGACCCCCAGGCGCAGGTTGTCGGTCACCCGGTAGCTGGCCGAATAGTCGAAATGGAACAGCTGCCCCGAGCGGTAGTCGGTGTCATGGTTCTCTTCGTTGAAGCTGTAGGTGGCCTTGACCGACAGCTCACTGCGTTCACTGGGCAGCCAGGTCGCCGACAGCAGCGGCTTGTAGGTGTAGAAGTTGTTGCTGGTGTTGGCCATGCGCGTGGCCTCGTAGTCGCCGGTGGGCAGGGTGATCTCCAGCGCCGCGCCGAGGGTGAGGTCGGCGCCCATGTCCCAGAGGATGATCGGTGCGATGGTGACATCGCCCTGGCTTTCGCGGCGGCTGCGCTGGCCGAACATCGCCACCTGCTGGCGCATGTAGGGCTGCGCCACGTAGCCGCCGACCCGCCCGCCGAACAGGCGCAGCGGGCTGAGGTAGTCCAGCCGCGGGATGATCGCATCGGAGGTGATCTTCACCTGCTCGACCTTGCCGCCGAGCGAGCTGATATCCAGCTTTCGCGCCTGATAGTGGTTGTAGTAGAGGTTGAAGGCGAACATGTGCGCCGGCAACTGGTCGACGTTCAGCGGCAGGACGAAGAAACCGTCGGTGCCGGGGCCGATGTTGTCCACGCCGTTCTCGGTGGCATGGGCGGGGAGGGTGAGGCTGGCGCTGAGCATCCAGGCGGCTGCCGGGGGCAGCCAGGCGAGGCGGGTCGGGTTCATGGTCGGGCTCGTTCTTATTGTTGTGGGCGAGCGGCGTCGTGCCGCCCTATACAAATAAGCGCTGGCCGCCAGGGGGCGCAGGGCCGTGCCGGACAGGCAGGGGGGCTTTGCCGGACACTCTGCAATATTTTGTTACTCTCGCCTTCGGGGCGCGCCCCTGCGCGATATGATGACGGCGCCGAGCGCAGTGCCCCCGACAATTAGAACCTCAGGCGCCTCGGCCCGGGAGTAGCCTTTCATGCCCAGTACCCCCCTCGACCCGCAACTCGACCTGGCGCTGGCGTCGCCGTTCATGTTGCAGACCCTGGTCCAGCTTGCCAGCGACCGTGGCCTGGATGGCGAGCGGTTGTGCCGCGGCCTGGGCTTCACCCCGGCCGAGCTGCAGGATCCAGCCCAGCGCATCGCCTGCCGCCAGGCGGTGGCGTTGATCCAGCGCGCCCTGCAGGCCTTGCCCGGGCAGGGCCTGGGGCTGTGGGTCGGGCATCGCAACGTGCTGGGCACCCTGGGCCTGCTGGGGCACGTGCTGTCGTTGTGCAGGACCCTGCGCGACGCCTTCGAGGTGGGCGTGCGCTACCAGCACGCCAGCGGCGGCATCGCGGTCTACAGCCTGCACGAAGGCGCGCGGGAAACACTCATCGAGGTTGAGTGCCGGTTGCCCTACGCCGAGATTCAGGTGTTCGCGGTGGAGGAGTTCTTCGCCAGCATGCTGGTCTACGGCCGGACACTGATCGGTGCCGAGTTCCAGCCGCTGCGTTTCGAGTTCACCCATGCCGCGCCGGTCTACCGGGACACTTACGTGCATCTGTTAGGGCCGGCGGTGACGTTCGGCTGCCTGCACAACCGCATGGTGATCGCCAGCCGCTGGCTCGACCAGCCGTTGCCCGGGCACCAGCCGGTCGCCCTGCGCCAGGCGCTCAAGCTGCTGGAGCTGGAGTGCGCGCCGCTGCAGCACAAGGCCAGCCTGCTGCAGAGCGTGGAGCGCGCCATCGCCCGCGACCTGCCCGAGGGCTGCCGGATCGACAGTGTCGCCGCCGACCTCAACATGAGCAGCCGTACCCTGCGCCGGCACCTGACCGAGCACGGCGTGACCTTCGAAGGTTTGCAGGAGCAGGTGCGCCAGTCGCGGGCGATGAGCCTGCTGGGTAACCCGAACATGCCCATCGAACGCATCGCCGAGGCACTGGGCTACAGCGATGTACGCGGCTTTCGCCGGGCGTTCAAGCGCTGGACCGGACAGAGCCCCTCGGGTTGGCGCGACAGCCCGGCCCTGTAGGGTGTTCGCTCAGACTGCCGAGAACACCGACCCGGTCATCCGCTCGCTCAGCAGCTCCAGCGCCCGCAGCCCCGCCAGCGAGTTGCCCGAGGCGTTCAGCGCCGGCGACCACACGCAGATGCTGTAGCGCCCCGGCACCACCGCGACGATGCCGCCGCCTACGCCGCTCTTGCCTGGCAGGCCGACCCGGTAGGCGAAGTTGCCGGCCTCGTCATACAGCCCGCTGGTGGCCATGATCGCGTTCACCTGCTGCGCCTGGCGCGGGCTGAGCACCTGCTCGCCGCTGTGCGGGCAGTAGCCGCTGTTGGCCAGGAAGGCAAAGCCGCGGGCCACGTCGGCGCAGCTCATCGACAGCGCGCAATGGTGGAAGTAGCTGCGCAGCACCGCATCGACATCGTTGTGGAAGTTGCCGAAGGCCTGCATCAGGTAGGCCATGGCTGCGTTGCGCGCGCGGTGCTGGTATTCCGACTCGGCTACCACGGTGTCGCTGACGATGCGCGGGTTGGCCGCCAGGCGACGGACGAAGTCGCGCATCGACAGGGTGGGGGTGGCATAGCGCGACTGGTTGATGTCGCAGATCACCAGTGCCCCGGCATTGATGAACGGGTTGCGCGGCCGGCCTTTCTCCACCTCCAGCTGCACCAGCGAGTTGAACGCCTGGCCCGAAGGCTCGTAGCCCAGCCGCGACCAGATGTCCTCGCCGCTGTGGTTGATCGCCTGCACCAGGCTGAACACCTTGGAGATGCTCTGGATCGAGAACGGCGTGTGCGCGTCACCCGCACAGTGCAGCTGGCCGTCCAGGCTCTGCACGGCGATGCCCAGCTGGTTCGGGTCGACCTGGGCGAGGGCGGGGATGTATTGCGCCACCTGGCCCTGGACGAGCAGGGGGCGGACGTGGTCGAGGATCTCTTGCAGGAGTGCTTGCATCGGGAAACCTGGTGCGAAGGAAAGGCGCGTTCGAAACGTTCAGGTAGACGATGGCTGCTGGCTGCGGAGCACATCGATTACACAGACGCTGCCAGCCTTCCTCTCACACCGGGTAGTCCAGGCTTGCCATCAAGGCATCGAGTCAGAACCTGCTGCGCACGGTCAGCATTAGGTTGCGTGGGTCACCGTAGAAGTTGTTGTAGGCCGAATTGCCCACTGTCGCGTAGTACTTCTTGTCGAACAGGTTATTGGCGTTGAGGGTTGCCGACCAGTGCTCGTCGATCCGGTAATCCAGGCTGGCGCTCCAGATCGTGTAGCCCGATTGCAGGAACTTGTAGTCGACCGGGTCGCCATCGAAGCGGCCAGTGGACGGATTGAATGGGCTGACCGTGCCTTGCTTGGAGGTGCCGCTCTGGCTGGTCGCGCCCAGGCCGACCTTCCAGTCCTGCAGCCCGCCGGGCAACTGCCAGGTGCCCCAGACCTTGAGCAGGTGCTTGGGCGTGATGCCTTCGAAGCTGCCACGACCGTCGCTGGCGTCCTTGGCCTCGAGGCGGTTGTAGGTGTAGCCGGCGGTCAGTTGCAGGCCGCGGGCGACTTCGCCGCTGATCTCGGCGTCGAAGCCCTTGCTGGTGACCTGGCCGGCGTTGAAGTAGCAGCAGGTGGCCTCGCTGCCAACCGGGCCGCTGCCGTTTTCATCGTAGACGGCGGTGTCCTGTTGCTCGATCCGGTACACCGCGAACGAGCTGTTGAGGCGACCGTCGAACCATTGGCCCTTGAGGCCGACCTCGTAGTTCTTCGAGGTGGCGGGCGCGATCTGGGCGCCACTGGTGTCGGTGTTGCCGGCCTGGGGGGTGAAGGTTTCGGCGTAGCTGGTGTAGGCGGTCCAGCGATCATTCAGGTCGTAGGTGAGGCCGGCGTAGGGAGTGAACACGCCGTTTTTGTGTTGCGTTTGCGGACGTGATGGCGGGGTTGTTCCGTCGTAGAAGTCCTGTTTGTTCTGATAGCTGTAGTCGGTCAGGCGCCCGCCGAGAATGAACTTGAGATCATCGCTGAGCGCCAGGCGCGTCATGCCGTAGGCGGAGCGACGGATCTCAGGTAGCAGTTGTTTCTTGTTCGGCGTGCTGCCCAGGTCCTGCGGCGGGGTGCGTCCGCCGAGGTCCACGGAGATTCCGGAGATCAGGCCGGTGCGCTGGATCACCGAGCCGACGGTGTTGGTGTAGTCCACGCCCAGCAGCACGTCATGATGGCGGTCGAAGGCATCGAACCCGCCCTTGAGGTAGCTGTTGACCGTCTTGCGCACGCTGCCGCCCTTGTTCGGGTACTGGTGCCAGCTCGGCCCGGTGCCGGTCTGTGGGTCCACGCCGCCGAAGTAGTACAGACCGGTGGAGTCGCGGTCGATGTCGACGTAGGTCAGGTCGGTGGTCAGCGACCAGTCACTGGTGAAATTGTGTTCCAGCCGGGTGTACAACTGCGTGGTCTTTTCCCGCACCGTGTTCCAGTTGGAGGTAAACGCGGTGTGACGTGGCAGCTTCAGGTCGGCACCGTCGCTGTAGCGCGGCAGCCCGGCGAAGTAGGGGACGCCATCGTTGTCCTGGAAGCTGCCGCCGACGGTGAGCACGGTGTCTGGCGTCAGGTCGAGTTCAAGCGAGCCATAGGTCAGCGAGTTGCGGGTATCGACGTAGTCCAGAAACGACTTGCTGTCCTGGTACGTCAGACCGAGACGGCCACGCAGGGCTGCGCTGTCCACCAACGGTCCGGTGACGTCCAGCTCGCTGCGGTAGTTGTCCCAGCTGCCGGCCGAGGCGGCGAAACTCAGGTGTTGCTCGCGCAGGGCACGCTTGCGCACAAGGTTGACGGTGCCGCCGGGGTCGCCGGTGCTGGAGTACAGGCCATCGACGCCGCGCAGGAACTCGACGCGCTCGTACTGGGCCATGTCCAGCTGGCTGAGCGAACCGTAGCCGGCGATGGAGGTGGTCAGCGGCGCGCCACCGTCGAGGGTGGTGTTGGACACCGCGAAGCCGCGGGAGAAGAAGTTGCTCTCGTTGCCCATGGCCGCCTGGGAGATCCCGCCCTTCTGCACCGAGACGCCGGTCATCTTGCCCATCACGTCGGTCAGGCTGTTGAGGTTCTGCTCCTCGATGCGCTTGCGGGTGATCAGCGAAACCGAGTGGGGTACTTCGCGCAGCGAAGTCGCCACCTTGCTGCCCACTGTCGCACTGGCGGCGGTATAGCTGTCGGCATCGTCCTGCAGGCTCTGGCTGTCGATCTGCGTGGCACCCAACTGAACGGCGTCGTCGTGCGCCAGGGCGACCAGCAGGTAGACGCCATTGGCCTGACGGACCGCCTGCAGGCCGCTGCCCGCCAGCAGCACGGCAAACCCCTGGTCGATACTGTAGCGGCCTTGCAGGCCCCAGGAGCGCAGGGCCCGGGTGGCCGCGCCGTCAAACGACAGCGCCACCCCGGCCTGGCTGGCGAAGCGGCTCAGGGTCTCGGTCAGGTTGCCGGGCGCAATGTCGTAGACCCGGGCCTGGGTGCTGCTGGCCGATGCGGCCAGGGCGATGCCGGGCAACGCGAACGTCGTGCCCAGTGAAAGGTGGATGGCCAACGCCAATGCCGAATGTACCGAGTGCCGCGTGCTCATGCTTCCCTTCCCAAATGGTTGAGTGGTGTCAGATGGAAGGAAGGGCCGAACGAGCGCGCATGAAAGTGCAATCCCGGGCAAAGAAAATCAGCCGCGCGCGGTCACCGTCACCCAGTAACGGGTGCGTCGCTGCACGTCCAGGGCGAAGGCGCTTTGCAGCGCCTCCAGGGCCAGGTCGGTGTCGGTGATGGGGAAGGCGCCGGAAATCTGCATGGCGGCCACGGCCGGGTCGCAGCGCAGCACACCGGGACGGTAGCGCGACAGTTGCGCGAGCAGCTCGGCCAGGGGCTGTTCGATGGCGATCAGGCTGCCATCCTGCCAGGCGCCGACCGAGGCGTCATTGACGCGTATGCGACCGATGCCCGACGGACCGAAGTCGACCCGCTGTCCGGCTTCCAGGCGTAGCGGCGGACTGCCCTCGGCCGAGACTCGCACAGCCTTCTCCATGACCGCCACTTCGCAGCCCTGCTCGCTGGTGCTGACAATGAAATGGGTACCCAATGCCTGCACCTGCCCGAACCGGGTCTCGACCAGGAAGGGGCGAGCGGCCGGGTCCGTGCCGGTACTGATGGCCAGCTGGCCGCGATGAAGCACCAGCAGGCGCTGGCGATCATCGAAACGCACGTCGACCGCGCTGTCGGTGTCCAGGGTCAACTGACTGCCGTCGGCCAGGGTGAAGGTGCGACGCTCACCCACGGCGGTATGGTGGCTGGCCCGCAGGGCCAGGCCCAGGTCGCTGCGCCAGCCCAGGGTTGCCAGGGTTCCGCCACCGAGCAGGCAGGCCAGGCCGTAGAGCACCTGGCGTCGTGATTGCCCGGCCGCCAGCAAGGTCGAGGCCGCCAGTTGGCCCGGCATGCGTCCGAGGTTGTCGCTGATCACCTGCATGCGTTGCCAGGCCTGTTGGTGCAAGGGATCACTGTCATGCCATCGTTGCCAGCGCGCCTGCTCGTGGGCGTCGGCCGTCCCTGAAGCCAGCCGTGCGTACCAGTGCGCCGCTACGCGGATTGCCTCGCGCTGGGCGGGTGTCGGCGTCACGCGTGGGTATCCCATTGCAGCAGGCAGATGTGCTCCATGGCCTTGGCCATGTGGCTGTTCACCGTGCGCAGGGAGATACCCAGCTGCGTGGCGATCTGGGCGTAGGTGAGACCGTCGAGCTGGGACAGGATGAAGACCTGGCGAATGCGTGTGCCCAATCCCGCCAGCAGGCGGTCCAGTTCTACCAGGGTTTCGAGCAGGATGGCTTGGGTTTCAGCGCTGGGGACCTGAGCCTCGGGCAGGTTGGCCAGGGTGTCGAGGTAGGCCTGCTCCAGTGAGCGTCGCCGCAGCAGGTCGATCATCAGACCTTTGGCCACGGTGCTCAGGTATTGGCGTGGCTCGCGGATTTCCAGTGCGGTACGGGCTTTGATCAGCTTGACGAAGGTGTCCTGAGCCAGGTCGGCGGCATCGCAATGATTGCCCAGACGCTTGCGTAGCCAGCCACGCAGCCAGACACTGTGCTGGGCATAGAGGGTACTGACCGCGGAGGGTAGGGCAGAGGACTCGGCCGACATGGACAAATTCTTAAATGGGAATTTATCGCATTATTGTGTATTTCCCAGTGGGCTGGCAACGGGATACGAGAGAAGGGCCGCTCCACAGTGTCTGCCATGGAGCGGCGGGATGGCTTACGCCGTCGCCTCGAAGGCCACGTGGTATTGCACGCTGCCCTGCGGCATATCACCGCTGAAGGCAAGGGCCTGGAAGTACTCGGCGGGCACGCCCGGCAAGCTCAGGCCCGGTTGGGCCTTGAAACCGAAGCGGCCATAGTACTTTGGATCGCCCAGCACCACGCAGCCCTGGCCACCCAGCCCGTGCAGGCGGGCCAGCGCGGCGTTGATCAGCGCCGAGCCGATGCCCTGGCCCTGACGCTGCGGCAGCACCGAGACCGGTCCCAGCCCGTACCAACCCTCGGCACCGGACGACAGGGTCACCGGGGAGATCGCCACATGGCCGACGATGACACCGGCCTCCACGGCCACCAGCGATACCGTGAGCGCTCCGGCGCGGCGCAGGGCGGTGACGATGAACTGCTCGGTGTGGCTGCTGTGTTCGGCGTTGGCAAAGGCGGCCTCGGTCAGGTGGCCGATGGTGGCGGCGTCCTCGGGGCGCTCGTCACGCAGGGTGATGCCATTGTCGAGATGCCGGCGCGTGTCGGCGTCGATCAGGCCGCGCAGGGCCTCGAACAGCGGCGTGGCGGCGGTGTAGCGCTTGCCGTAGTCGAGGTTGAAGGCATAGTCGAAGCCTGGCGGGTTGCGCCCCTGGTTGTGCTGCAGCAGGGTTTCCAGCTTGTCGAGGGCCTTGACTGCCTGCGCTTCGACTGAGGTCGCTGCCTCGTATTCCTCCCACAACGCCATGATCTCGTCGCGCAGGACGGTGTCCAGACTCGACATCAGCTGCAGCAGGTCTTCGCGCTCTTGCCGGCTCTTGTCGGGGAAGCCCTGTTTGCTGACGGCCGGGACATCGCCGCTGATGGCCTCGCCCAGGTCGTGGACCAGGCACATCTTCAGCACCTTGAGCAGGTCGAGGTCGCCCAGTTCGTCGGCGAAGGTGATGGCCATCAGGCACAGCCGCCAGGTGTGCTCGGCGGTGCTTTCGGCGCGGCCGCTGGAGGTGTGGGCGCTGCGGATGACGCTCTTGAGTTGTTCGGCCTGGCGCAGGAAGGCGAGGCGGTTCTGCAGTTTTTCGATGTTCATGGTGACTCCATGTCCTGGGGCGGGTTCAGCGCGTCTGCATGACGAACAGATGATACCCGTACTCGCCCAGGTGGTTTTCGTGGATCTCGAGTTCGCGGCGGATGTCGGCCAGGGCCTGGGAGGCGAAGTCCTCGTCCGCCAGGCTGGCCACGCGTTCGCGCAGCGGCTCCAGATAGTGGGTCCAGGCCTGCGCGCTCAAGGGGAAGTGCGACAGGGTGCGATAGCCCAGGCGGGCGATGGCGGCCAGGCGCGTGTCGACGCCGTGCAGGTCGGGGTAGGCGGCCTGCCAGAACGCCTCGGCCGACGGGGCGAGCTTGTCGGCCACCCGCACCAGGTCGCTGACCACCAGGTAACCCTGGGGTTTGAGAAAGGTGCGCCAGTACGCCAGGGCGTTGTCGAAGCCCATGATGTAGGCGCAACCCTCGGCCCAGATCGCGTCGAAGTGCCGGGGCGCGAACGGCAGCTGGGTCATGCTCGCGCAAATCGGCGTGACCCGCGCCTGCAGGCCCTTGGCGACCAGGGTCGCGCGCAGGCAGCCCAGGCTGTGCTCGTCGTTGTCCAGCGCAGTGATGTGCGCCTGGCTGTGTTCGGCCAGCAGCACGCTGGAGGCGCCACGACCGCAGCCGATGTCCAGCAGTGTCGCGGGGGCGTGGGGCAGGGCGCGCAGTGCGTTGAGCGAATCCTCTGGCGAGCCCGGGCCGAGGTGCTCGAGGCCATCGAAGATGCGTTCGAAGTCGGCCATGTAGCGATCGTGTTCGTTCATGTCGCGGGACAGCCATTTCAGGCGCAGGGCCTGTTTCTCATTGAATCCCTGCCGGCGTAGCCACGCCAGGTGGGCGCCGGGTGCCTGCTGCTCGAGGGCCTGGTGCCAGGGGCGCATGGACGACAACCCGAGCATCGCCGCCAGCAGGTCACGCGACCGTTGCCGGGCGGCGATCTCCTCGTCCAGGGTGTGCAGGCGTTCGAGCAGGGCCGCGCGGTCCAGGCGCGCTTCCAGGCAGGCCTGGCATTGCTTCAGGCTCAGACCGCCGGCCTGCAGTTGTTGCAACAGGCGCAGCTGCTGCAGGTCCTGCTCGCCGTAGGTGCGATAACCGTTGGCCTGGCGCCGCGAAGTCACCAGCCCGAGTTTTTCGTAATAGAGCAGCGTGGAGCGGCTCAGGCCCACCTTCGCCGCCAGTTCGGAAATGCGATACACCGGTCTTCCCCTCATGCAGTGGGGCGATGATGAACCATGAAGTTATAGACAGGTAAAGCGGGTTCTCGCAGATACGGGTGTTTTTTTCAGGTGTTTTCCCAATCTTTGGGATCGCGCCATTACGCAGGCAACGGCGTTGTCGGCATCACCTGCGTGGGAGCGGGCTTGCCCCGTGATGAGGCCTGGCCGGCGGCACTCAACCCCAGGCCTGCTGTCGTGCCAGCACCGACGCTGCCGTCTCGCCCACCAGCTCTGCGTAAAGGCTTGGTGCCGTGGCCCCTTCGGTGCTGATCAACAGCACCCGCGAGTCGCGACCGAGTCCCACCTGGGTTGCCAGGCCAGGCTGTGCCAGCAAACGGGTCAACCCCGCCAGTCCGGCCACCGCCGACTCACCGGCGAGCAACGGGATGTCTCGGGCGCTGCCCCGTGCCAGGCGGCGCATTGCGGCAACCGCATCGACGTCTTCCAGGGTCATGAAGAAATCGACGCTCGGTTGCAGGAATCGCCACGCCAGCGGCGATGCCTGCCCGCAGGCCAGTCCGGCCATCAGCGAGTCCACCGAGCCGCTGGCGGCACGCGCTTGCCCGGCCATGGCGCTTTGCAGGAGGCAGTCGGCTTGCTCGGGCTCAATCACGATGAAGGTCGGGCGTCCCTCGCCATGAAGCTCCCAGAGGTAGCTGACGACGCCCGCTGCCAACCCTCCCACGCCCCCTTGCAGGAACACATGGGTGAAGGTCGGAGCCCGCTCGCCGGGCTCGGCCAGTTCGGCGACCAGGGTACCGTAGCCTTGCATCACGTCCCCCGGGATCTGTTCGTAACCATCGTAGGAAGTGTCCGAGACTACCTGCCAGCCATTGGCCTGGGCCAGTGCCGCGGCATGCGCCACCGAGGCGTCGTAGTTGCCCTCGATCCGCACGATCTGCGCGCCATGGGCGGCGATGGCCTGTTCCCGTTCGACGCTGACCTGGGCGTGCAGAACGATGATGCAACGGCAGCCGATGCTCTGAGCGGCGGCTGCCAGGGCGCGCCCATGGTTGCCGTCGGTAGCGCTGATCACGCTGAAATCGCCCAACTGAGTGGCGTGCCGACCAGCGAACAGGCCGGCGGCGCTGAAACCAAGCGCGGGGAAGGTGCGCAGGATCAGGTGTACCAGGGCGATGGGTGCCCCCAGTGCCTTGAAGCTGCCCAGCGCCGAGCGCACCGACTCGTCCTTGAGCAGAACCTGCCCGACACCCAGCTCGGCGGCAAGGTCTGGCAGGTTATGGAGCGGGGTGCCGGTCGCGCGCAACTGCGGCCAGTGCGACAGCCACTGACGGCTTTCGTTGGCCCGGCGAATGCTCATCAGGGCTTGCAGGGAGGCGGGGTAGGGCGTGCGTGTGGCGTTGGGGTTGGCGAACAGCATGGGAAGTTTCCTTTCGACAGACAGCGATGAGGCAGGCTTCAGTGCCTGGCCCCCAGGCGTTGGGTGACCACGTCCAGCAACACCCGCGCGCCATCGAGCAACTGGTCGTCGTCGGTGTGCTCACGCGGGTTGTGGCTGATACCGCCACGGCTGGGCACGAAGATCATCGCCGCTGGAGCGATACGCGCGATCATCTGCGCATCGTGGCCGGCGCCGGAAGTCATGCGCCGGTGGCTCAGGCCCAGGCGCCCGGCGCTGGCCTCGATGGCATTTGCCAGCGTGGCATCGAACATCACCGGCTCCAGACGTACTTTTTGTTCGGTTTCGATGACCACGCCTTCGGCTTCGGCAAGTTGCCGCAGAAGATCTGCCAGGTGTGTCTCGGCCTGTTGCAGGCGCTGTTCGTCCGGATCGCGCAGGTCGACGGTAAAGGTGGCGCGACGCGGGATCACATTGATCACATCGGGCTCGAAGCGCATGCAACCGGTGGTGGCCAACGTTGTGCCGCTGTCGCGCGCCAGGCGCCGCATTTCGGTGACCACGGCGCAGGCTGCGTAACCTGCGTCATGCCGTAGCCGGGTCGGGGTGGTGCCGGCATGGTTGGCATTGCCTGTTACCGTCACTTGCTGCCAGGAAATCCCTTGCAGGTTCTCCACCACTCCGATCAACGTATCCTCGGCTTCGAGAATCGGCCCCTGTTCGATGTGCAGCTCGAGGTATTCGTGGGGCATGATTGCACCGGGTTCCAGATCGCCGGCATAGCCAATGCGTCGCAGCTCATCACCCAGGCGCGTGCCATCGCTGCCGAGCGTGTCCAGCGCCGCCTGCAGCGCCAGTCCACCGGCATGGACCAGCGAGCCCATCATGTCCGGCTGGTAGCGCACGCCTTCCTCGTTGCTGAAGGCTGCCACGGTGATCGATCGCGCCGGTAGCGCACCGGCTTCGCGGTAGGCGCGCTGCACCGCCAGCCCGGCCAGTACACCATAGCAACCGTCCAGCGCCCCGGCATGGGTGACACTGTCGATATGCGAGCCAATCATCAGCGGCGCGGCGGCGTCGCAGGCGCGCAGGGTGCCGAAGATGTTGCCGATGCGATCGACGTCGATCTCCAGTTCAAGCTCGCGCATCCAGGCCACCAACTGGTCGCGGCCGGCCTTGTCGGCGTCGGTGAAGGCGATGCGGGTCCGGCCGCCGCCGAGTGTATCGGCACCGATCTTGCCCAAGGCGTGGATTTGCTCCAGCAGTTTCGGGCCATTGAGGTACAGCTCGCTCATGGGGTTCTCCGGAAAGCGTTTCATGCGGTGTTGCCGAAATGGTATTCAGTGGGTGTGAACTGAAATATTGATTTTTCGGCATGAACCGTAATTTCATTGCGTTTTCATACGCCTCTCAGGACCCATGTCATGAGCCTCGATTCCTTCGATCGCGCACTGCTCGACGCCGTGCAGCGTGACGCCAGCACTTCGCAGATCGAGCTGGGTGCGCAGGTGAACCTGTCGTCAGCCGCGGTCAATCGCCGGCTGAAGAAACTCACCCACGACGGCGTGATCCAGCGAACCGTGGCCCAGGTGGACGCTGGCGCATTGGGCTACAGCCTGACCGTGATCACCGAAGTGGAGGTGGAGAACGAGCGACTCGACCTGCTCGACGCCATGAAGCGCACCTTCATGGCCTGCCCACAGGTGCAACAGTGCTATTACGTGGCGGGGGAATGCGACTTCGTGCTGATCATGCTGGTTCGGGACATGGAACAGTACACCCAGCTGACGCGAGCGCTGTTCTTCGAGAGCAACAATGTCAAGCGGTTCAAGACACTGGTGTCGATGAGCAATGTGAAGACAGGCATGCAGGTGCCTGCGGCCTGAGTCGATGCCGACGTGATCGATTCAGCCGCTTTGCAAAAGGTACACGAAGCGCTCCGCAGGCCACTCCTTGCGGTCGTGCTCCTGGCCGTTGCCCAGTTCCACGAGCGATAGACTGGGACGGGTGTCAGTCCACCCCGATTTCCTCCATGAACTCGGCCAGGAATGACGCCAGCCGCTGATGCCTGAGCGCGGCCAGGCGTGCGCCTTCGCCGGTCTGCAAGCCCGAGGCGAGCTTGAGCAGCTTGGTGTGGAAATGCTCGATGGTGAAGCGGTTGTCGCGATAGTCCCGGCCTGCGGCGGTGGGGTTCTCGACGTCGTAGAGCGCCGACCCCGTGCGCCCGGACACATAGAAGCAGCGGGCGATGCCGACGGCGCCCATGGAGTCCAGGCGATCGCTGTCCTGGAGGATCTTCGCTTCCAGGCTCTGCGGCGAAAGGCCCGCCGAGTAGCTGTGGGTCATCACCGCATGGGTCACCTGCTCGATGCGCGGTTGCGGCCAGCCCATGTCGGCGAGGATCGCGGCGGCGCGTTCGGCCGACAGCGTCGAGGCCTGCGAGCGCAGGGGCGAGTTCTTTTCCACTGCCACGCAATCGTGCAGCACGGTGGCGGCGAGCAGCACTTCGAGGTCGCCGCCTTCCCTGGCCTGGATACGCCGGACATTGCTCCAGACCCGTTGCAGATGGGCGAGGTCATGGGAGCCGTCGTTACTGTCGGCGGGCAGGTGGGGCAGCAACTCGGCCGCGAGGGTCTGCAAGGGGAAGAAGGGCGTGTTGGTCAATGAAGGGCTCCAGCGGATCAGGGGAAAGGCGCAACGTCGAATTGTCCCAGCAACAGCATCAGTAGCAGCAAGAGTACGACAAGGCCGATGGCCGCCGTCCACTCGGCCTCGGCGCGCTCGGTGTACCAGGCGCCCCTGGACGGGTACCTGCCCAGCGTGGCCAGCTTCACCAGTGGCCAGCCGAGCGGATAGCACAGGCTGCGGAACAGGACATGAACGGAGAGTTCGCTGATCATCGGAGGCTCCTGCGGCCATGGTAAGGACGGTGCCAGGCTGCCCACTGCCGTCAACTGGCGTACTGGGCGATACCGTTGCCGAACGACCAGTTCTCCTTGCGCACCTCGACCAGGTTGATGAACACATCCTGCGGTCGCACGCCGGCCTCGCGCTCGAAACCTTCGGCGATGGCCTGGTACAGCGCCTTCTTCTGCTCCAGGGTGCGGCCTTCGTTGAGGGTGATCTGGATGAACACCTGGCCGTCGGAGCGTTGGATGCCCAGGTATTGCGGGTCGTTCACCAGGCGGTCGCCGTCGTGTTCGGTCAGGATCTGGAAATTGTCGTGCTCGGGCACATTGATCGTTCGCCGCATGCAGGCGTAGACGATCTGGCCGAGTGTGCGCAGATGAGCCGGGTCGGGGTGGCGCTTGATATCGATGCGTACCAGTGGCATGTGGACTCCTTGGACGATGGCCAGGCGAGACGCAGAAGCTGGTAGGGCAGGATCAGGCATGAGCCCGGACAGGCGCCGGGCTCGGGAAGGCAACTACCGTTACTGTGGCAGCAGCTTGAGGGCACGCTCGCTGGCGTTATTGAAGACCTCGATCAGCCTTTTCGCCAGGGCGTCTTCGATGGCCGCGGCGGTGAGCAGGCCCTGGGTGAAACCGATGCCCTGGTCCTTGGCGACAGCCAGCTGCTGGCTGTTCTCTGCCTCGGCCATGTCGCCCAGGTAGTGGGCTGCACGATAGGCGTAGCGCTCGGGGAGTGTCAGCTGTTCGAGGTCCTTGAGCGAGAGGGCGAACTGGCTGGCGGCGGCGGGCTTCAGGCTGAGTTGCTCGAACTGGAGCAGGCTCAGGCGATCGGTAGTCAAGGCGAATCTCCGTTTCATTGCGGGAACACCCGGTTACTGTCCTGCCTTTTGCCGGTCAACGCAAGGGTGGCCAGGGCAGTGGCGCGAAAAGAATCCGCTTTCCCACGGCATGGGTGGTCCTGCTGGAGGGACAAGGCGGTGCTTGGCTCAGGTGCTAAAACGTTCTAGCCTTCGCGTTTTGCTCATTTTCTCAAGGAATGCCTGCATGATCACCACCCTCAGTCGCCGCCGCGTGCTCCAGGGCGCGCTCGGCTGCTCGGCCCTGCTGACCCTGCCCACCTGGGCGGACGATTCGCTGCGCCAGGCGATGCAACAGCTCGAGGCGGCCAGCGGCAGCAGCATCGGCCTGTGGGCCCTGGACACCGGCAGCGGTCGGCAACTGGCCTGGCGTGGCGAACAGCGCTTCGCCTTCTGCAGCACCTTCAAGGCCGTCCTTGCCGGTGCCGTCCTGCACCGCAGCGTGTCCGAGCCGGGCTTGCTGGCGCGGCGCATCGCCTATGGCACCGAGCAGCTGGTGGTCTATTCGCCGGTCACCGAAAAGCATGTCGGGCCTGGCATGACCGTCGCCGAACTGTGCGCCGCCGCCGTCCAGTACAGCGACAACACCGCTGGCAACCTGCTGCTTGAGCTGGTCGGCGGTCCGCCCGGGCTGACGGCGTTCGTCCGTGGCCTGGGCGATCCGACCTTCCGCCTCGATCGCAACGAGCCGACGCTGAACACCGCCTTGCCGGGGGATCCGCGTGACACCACGACGCCCCTGGCCATGGGCATGACCCTGCAGCGCCTGCTGCTCACCGATGGCCTGCCCGCCGCCGCGCAACAACAGCTGCAGGCCTGGCTCAAGGGCAACACCACGGGCGATGCCCGTATTCGTGCCGGGCTGCCGAAGGACTGGGTGGTAGGCGACAAGACCGGTTCGGGCGACTATGGCGTGGCCAACGATGTCGCGGTCATCTGGCCCAAGGGCCGGGCGCCGTGGATCCTGGTGGTGTTCAGCCGCAGCACGAAACAGGATGCGCCGTGGAACAGCGAGACGATCGCGGCGGCCACGCGGATCGTGGTGCAGGCCTGGAAGGGCTGAGCAATCGCACGGGCCTCATCGCGGGGCAAGCCCGCTCCCACGAACGGTGGGGCGCGTGCTCATCAGCGAGGGAGCGGGCTTTTCCCGCGATGAGGCCACAACAGGCCATCACCCCACCCGCACCCGCCGCCGCTTCTTGCGGTACATCTCGCCATCGGCATGGCTGAGCAAGGTGTCGGCATCCTCGCCATCGGTGGGATAGCAGGCCACGCCGATGCTGCAGGACGGCATCCTGACATCGCCGAACTCGGCCCCGAGCGGCTCCTCCATGACCATGGCGATCTGCTCGACCACCTCGTACACGGCGTCCTCCGACGGCACGTCGGTCAGCAGCACGATGAACTCGTCGCCACCGATCCGCGCCACGGTGTCCGCTTCCTGCACGCTGTCCTGCAGGCGTTGGGCGATGGTGCACAGCACGCGGTCGCCGGCCGCATGGCCGTGTACATCGTTGATACCCTTGAAGTCGTTGACGTCGAGGAACAGCAAGGCCAGTTGGCGCTGCTGATGGCGGGCGGCGCGCAGGGCGGTGGCCAGGCGGTCGTTGAACAGCGAGCGGTTGGTCAGCTTGGTCAGCGGGTCGTGATGGGCGAGAAAGCGCAGTTCCTGCTCGGCCTGGGTGAGGGCGGTGATGTTGCGCGCGACGCCGATCCGCGCGCCCACTTCGTCGGACCAGAAGGCCGCCCAGAGGATATGCACGATCTCGCCATCCTTGCGCACATAGCGGTTGCGAAAGTCGAAGTGCGGGGTGCCGTCCATGACCCGGACGATCGAGGCGCGGGTGGCCTCCAGGTCGTCCGGGTGCATGTAGCGGGTGATCGGGGTGCCGGTCAGTTCGTCGGCGCGGTAGCCGAGCAAGGCTTCGCAGGCGTTGCTCACGAACACGATGGTGTCGTCCCGGTCGACCACGAACACGGTGTCCAGCATCAGGTGGATCAGCCTGGGGTAGAGCGCTTGCAGGTCGACGGGCATAGGGCAGGGGTGTCCGATACGGGTAGCCCGGTCATGGTCCGATCACGCAGGGCGGCCGCGCGAGGTCCTGCAAGCCGCCGGGGGCCGCTCGCCGCGCCCGTGCAGCATACACAGGGTCGGGGGCGCGGCACACTACCTGTGGGCAAGCAGACCGTCGGCTACTTCAAGTGCCCTTGTCTGGCGGAAACGGCAACCGCCCCAGCAACTCGACGATTGTCGTCGCGCAGCGCCCATCGGGGTCCAGGTCCGGATCGAAGACCGTGACCGTCATGCCCCGGCAGCGTCGGTCCGCCACGAACGGGGTGAGGATCCTCGCCAGGTCGTCGGGGGCGATGCCCGGTGACCCGGGGCTGTCGACCGCGGGCATGATCGCCTGGTCCAGCACATCGACGTCCAGGTGTATCCAGAACCCCTGGCCAGGTACCTGCTGGAGCGTGTCCCTGATCCGTGCGATGACCGCGTCCGGGCCGATGGCCAGCGCCTCGAAGACGTCGATTCGGTTGATGGCCGTATGGTTGACGTCGGGCCAGGCGAAGTCGTGATCACGGTTCTCGCGCTCGCCCAGCTGGACAACCTGGGCATCGGCCACCAGCGGACCCGCTATGCCGGGCCAGTCGGTCGCCAGCGCCTCGCCACGGCCAGTGGCCAGGGCCAGGTCCATGCCGGCGACGGCACCCAGGCTTTGCGCCGGGTCGTAGTTGCCGGGGTGGCGGAAGTCGCTGTGCCCGTCGATGTGCAGGAGCGACAGCGGGCCTGCGTGGCGCGCACCGGCCAGTGCGCCGAGCAGGATGGAGCAGTCTCCGCCGATGACCAGTGCGAAGTCGTCTTGCAGCGTGGCGGCACGCACCAGGTCCGCCAGGGCGAGGTTGAACGCGCGCAGGGCGTGGCCGTTGCGCAGGCGGGTGCCGGGTTGTGCCTCGGCTGAGTAGAGCGGACGTGGCAGATGCCTCACGCTGCTGGCATTGATCGCCTGCAGCAGACCCGCTGCCAGCAGGGCTGACGGGGCGCGCCAGGTGCCGGGTTGGTGGCCTGGCCTGAGGGGGCTGAGGCCAAGGTTCGAGGGGGCGGCGATGACTTGCATGGGGCAGACCTTCGCTCGGTTGACGGCCTAGAGTTTCCAGCATCCGGCGAAGCGCTTGCAAACCCCTTCGCGTTGATCCAGTTCAGCCATGCTGCGCAGGTGTTCGAGGTTGATCTGCGCAATCGTCTCCTGCAGGACATAGTTGTAGTAGTAGGCCATGTCGCGCATGCGCTGGGCCTTGCTCGGCAGGCCCGCGTCGTTGTTGCCACCGGCCCAGACCTGCAACTGCTCGTCGCGCACGCTGCGCAGGTAGGCGCGGTTGTCGGCATCGAAGCGTTCCAGCGTACGTGCCTTGAGGTTGGCGAGCGCCTCGGCGAGCGTTTGCAAGTTCTGCTGGTACTGCTGCCAGTAGGACTCTGGCAGATCGAGGCCCAGTTCCCGCTTGCGCGCCGCTACCTGGACTTCGGGGGAGGCTTGCCGAGTGAGGGCGACGGCTTTACGCAACGTGGTCAGTTGCTCCATCTCCGGGGTGACACTGTCGCGGATGATGCTGTCGATCAACTCGGTGCGCCGGGCGGTGTCGGGCAGCGGCGTGGGTTGTTTCGGGAATATCGCCGAGGTACCCCAGCAGGCGCTCGGGATGGTGTCGATCATCGGATAGGGCTGGCGCTGGTCCTTGCCCTCGACCCGTTGCAGGCGCACCAGCGTCGCCTGGCAGTAACCAGGCGACTGGTCGAAGCGCAGTTCATATTCGGAGCCTGCCTGCGGTGTCAGGGTGAACGAGGCCGAGCAGACCGTGGTGGCGCCCTGGGTGTTGGCGCGAACATGTACTGGCTTGCCAGGTTCGAGGCGGATTTCGTAGTAGCTGTTGCTGTTTGCCGGCGGCGGCACGCTCATGTCGGCGCGCCGACGCGAGTCGGGCACGAACAGGTTGTTGAGCATACCGGTGGTCCGACCTTCACAGCGCTCGCTGTCGAACAGGTCGAGGGTGGCGCTGCCATTGCCCGAGATGTAGCGCAGCTTGGCGGCATCGGGGCGGGTGCTGTCGATGTAGGTGCCATTGATACTGCAGGCACTGACCAGGGAGAACAGGGCGAACAGGGCAAGCAGGCGGGCGGCGGGGGGCATGATCATCCGTGAGTGAGGCCGTGGGGGCGCCGATGCTAGGGCGATTCCGGCAATTCGTCCAGTGGGCCGGCAGCAGGTCTGCTGAGGGGTGCCTAGCCACCCAGGGATGGGCAGTTGTCGAATGTGTCGCGCTCCGGCAAATAGTGCATGGGCGGGCTTCGCTCGAGGAACATGTCCACAAAGCCATCCCCGTTTACATCCTCGAAATGCACGCCGGTCTTGGTGCTTATCGTGCAAAGCGCCTTGCCACGCATTGAAATGAGGTTGAAGTTCTCGCTGCCACTGGACCACAGGGTCGTCTCGCTGAGGCCGTATCGATCCAGGTAGACATTGTCCATTACCGCCTGCGACGCCTGAAGAGCCAGGGCCGAGCAGGCCAGCAGGGTGATCAGGCGCCGGTTGCGGCTGTGGAGCGTATGCACCGGCTCACGGCGCAGGACACCGATGCCCCAGAGCAGGCCCGCCGGCAAGGCAACGAGGACCAGGCCGAGGATGATCAACCCAAGGTAGTAGAACTCTTCTCCTTCCTTGTAGAACACCCACTGGTTGTTCAGGTAGAGGAGAGCGTTCGCCAGCGTACAGACACCGACGAGGGCCAGGTATTTCGCGGTCGGCTTGAACACGTGCAGCGTTTCCCTACTTTTCAGGAGCCATCGGCCTGGCTGGCCATCAGTGCGTTGAGTTCACCATAGCTGTGTGCCTTCAACCCGCTGGTGTCGAGTTGGCCGCTTTCCAGGAAGCGCTGGGCCAGGCCGCTCATGGCGCCATAGAGAAACTCGGCGATGCTCGATCCGGCACTCAGGCGGCGAACGCCAAGCTGTTGCAATTCGGCCGGGCCGGGCAAGCCTGCGCGCCAGAGCAGATTGACCGGCAGCGTCACCTCCCGGCACAGCGTGGCGATCTCGCCGGGCTCGACCACGCCAGCGGCGAACAGCCCGTTCGCGCCGCCAGCGGCATAGTGCGCAGCGCGCCGCAGGAGCTCCTCGAGGCGCTGTTCGGCGGGCAGCAGGTTCTTCAGGTAGACATCGCTGCGCACGTTGATGAACAGGTCGACCCCGCGCCGGCTCGCGGCGTTTCTGGCGGCGTCGAGCTTGGGCAGGAGCTGTTCGGGAGGCTGTGTGCCGTCCTCGATGTTGATCCCCACCGCGCCGGCGGCGATGACCGTGTCGACGACCTTGGCGACCTGCTCGGGGGCGTCCGAATAGCCGCCTTCGATATCCACCGTCAGCGGCACGCTGAGCACCCTTGCCATCGACTCGACGGTGCCGGCCAGCAGTGCCAGGGGCAGCTTGTCGCCGTCCTGGTAACCGTGCGACCAGGCCACGGCGGCGCTGCTGGTGGCGACCGCCTGGCTGCCCTGGCGCTCGACCAGGCGCGCGCCGCCGGCGTCCGCCACGTTGGCCAGGAGTAACAACCCTTGCTGGTGAAGACCATGAAATGCGCGATCCAGTGCTGCCATGACGACATGACTCCCTTGAACATCCTGTTGATGGTTCACTGCGTGGCCTAGGCTCTGTACGAAATGTATCTGCACTCGCCCATACTGCGTTGAAACGGGGCTCGGAATGCTCATGTACTCCAGTACACTCCGCTTCCTCCCCCCGTTTCGCCTTGTCTGGCCTTCGCGCAGACACATTTCGTACAGACCCTAGATTGCCATTTTCCCTGGGGTTCGACGAGCGTGTTGCAGCGCCTCGAAAGGACCAGCCCTCAAAGCCTGCCGATCTTCTCCAGCTCAACCCCAAGCTGATCGCGCCCGAGGCGGTCCAGGGGCAGGGCGAGGAACGCCCGGCAGCGCCGTTCGATATGCGCCAGGGTGGCGCGGAAGGCGGCGTCGATGGCCTGCTCGTCGCCCACCACCTCGGACGGGTCCGCCAGCCCCCAGTGGCACTTCAGCGCCGGGCCGAAGTACACCGGGCAGGTTTCTCCGGCGGCCTTGTCGCACACGGTGATGACGATGTCCGGCGGGTTGTGCGCGAAGGCGTCGTTGCCTTTGCTGCTCAGCCCCTCGATGGCGATGCCGGCCTGCTGCAGGGCGCTCAGGCTGCGCGGCAGCACCTGGCCCCTTGGAAAGCTGCCGGCGCTCACAGCCTGCAAGCCCGGCGGCGCCAGGTGGTTGAACAGGGCTTCGCTGAGGATGCTGCGGCAACTGTTGGCCGTGCACATGAACAGGACTCGCATGGGGCGCTCCGGGTATCAAAGGCTCAGGCGCAAGGCCAGGGCCGAGAGGGTGATCAACAGGACCGGCAGGGTCAGCAGGATGCCGACCTTGAAGTAGTAGCCCCAGGTGATGCGCATGCCCTTGCGTTCCAGCACGTGCAGCCAGAGCAGGGTGGCGAGGCTGCCGATGGGGGTGATCTTGGGGCCCAGGTCGCAGCCGATGACGTTGGCGTAGATCATCGCTTCGCGCACCAGGCCCTGGGCATCGCTGGCCTGGATCGACAGGGCGCCGATGAGCACGCTGGGCATGTTGTTCATCACCGACGACAGCAAGGCGGCGAGCAGGCCGGTGCCGAGGGTGGCGCTCCACAGGCCGTGCGCGGCCAGGCGGTCGAGCAGTTGCGTGAGCAGGTCGGTGAGGCCGGCGTTCTTCAGGCCGTACACCACCAGGTACATGCCCAGCGAGAAGATCACCACCTGCCAGGGCGCCTCGCGCAGCACGCGGCGGGTGGAGATGCGATGGCCGCGGGCGGCGACGGCGAACAGCATCGCCGCGCACACCGCCGCCACCGCGCTGACCGGCACGCCCAACGGTTCAAGGGCGAACAGCCCGACCAGCAGCACCACCAGCATCCAGCCGCCGACCACGAAGGTGGCGCGGTCATGGATCGCCGCCTCGGGGGCCTTGAGCGCATCGAGGGTGTAGTGACGGGGCAGGTCGCGGCGGAAGAACAGCCACAGCACGCCGAGGGTGGCGGCGACGCTGACCAGGTTCACCGGGACCATCACTGCGGCGTACTCGCCGAAGCCCAGGCCGAAATAGTCTGCCGAGACGATATTGACCAGGTTCGACACCACCAGCGGCAGGCTCGCGGTGTCGGCGATGAAGCCGGCGGCCATGACGAACGCCAGGGTCGTGGCGGCCGAGAAGCGCAAGGCCAGCAGCATCGACATGACGATGGGGGTGAGGATCAGCGCGGCGCCGTCGTTGGCGAACAGTGCCGACACCGCCGCGCCCAGCAGCACGCAGAAGGCGAACAGCCGGTAGCCGCTGCCATTGGCCCAGCGCGCCACATGCAGGGCGGCCCATTCGAAGAAGCCGGCTTCATCGAGCAGCAGACTGATGATAATGATGGCGATGAAGGTGGCCGTGGCGTTCCAGACGATGGCCCAGACCGCCGGGATGTCCTGCAGCGAGACCGCACCAACGGCCAGGGCGATCAGCGCGCCGAGTGCCGCGCTCCAGCCCACGCCCAGGCCACGGGGTTGCCAGATCACCAGCACCAGGGTGAAGACGAATACCGCGATCGCGATCAGCATGGGTGTTTTCCGGGGGGCAGGTTCAGCAGCAGGCGGCGCGTTGCGGGCGGCCGTCCATGTGCTGCAGGCGGGTGGTGTTGTCGTGCAGCCAGGCTTCGTTGGCCCGCAGGGTCAGCTGCAGCAGGTCATGTACCCAGGCGGGGAGCTGCGGGGCGAGGCGGTAGTACACCCACTGGCCCTGGCGGCGGTCCTGCAACAGGCCGCAGTTGCGCAGTTGAGCCAGGTGGCGGCTGATCTTCGGCTGGCTGTCACCGAGGGCGCACATCAACTCGCAGACGCACAGCTCGCCCGACTGGGCGATCAGCAAGGTGGCACGGGCGCGGGTCTCGTCGGCGAGGCATTTGAATACCTCGGGGGGCGTGAGCATAGTGATGGCCTATACATATGGAAAATCGAATATACGAATTTTCATATGTATCGCGCAACCCTATCGCGGGGCAAGCCCGCTCCCACGCTGTGCAAGCTAAATCAGCAAGTTATGTTTTGTTCCAGAGGGAAGCAGGCAGCGCATGGACTGTTCAGCGGCGATAGTAGCGGTGGTCGTCGTCATAGCGATGTCGCAGGGCGCGTTCGTGATGGCGCTCCCAGTAGCGCTGCCGTTCCATTTCCCGGCGGTGCTGCTCCCGGCGCCATTGTTCGCGGCGCCACTGTTCCCGACGCCAGTCGTCGCGGTGATCGTGCCAGCGCTCGTCATGTCGGTAGCGATCGTCATGGGCTAGCAGGGGCGCCGAGGGCGTGCTGGCCAGGCTTGGCCAAGGGTTTTCGCTGGCCTGGCGGTCCGCCAGGTCGAGGGTGTGGGCGGGAGGTGTCGAAGTCTTCATCGGTGTGGCGGATGCCGAGCCTGCGGCCGCGAGTGCGAACAGGCCAACGAGCAGCATGCATGGGGCAGGGAATTTCATGAGTGAAGACAACCTCTGATTGGCAGTTGAGCGTGCGTTTGGTGGCTGTGAAACCACCGTGGAACGCACTCACCCAATAGACCGGTAAAACAAAAAAAGTTCTGCCGGGCCGGTACCGGCGTAGTCGACGAATTCGACGCGTTACGCTGACAGGGCGGGAATGTATTGGTCAGAAATATGCGCTAATGCATTTATTGTTATTGCATAAATGCATGCAAATGCATAG
Source organism: Pseudomonas peradeniyensis (assembly GCF_014268935.2). GTDB lineage: Bacteria > Pseudomonadota > Gammaproteobacteria > Pseudomonadales > Pseudomonadaceae > Aquipseudomonas > Aquipseudomonas peradeniyensis. Next base: position 855,986 of record NZ_JABWRJ020000001.1, read on the forward strand.
AATATCTACCTGACGGCAAGCCACATGGCACGCCGGCAGGTATCAGTTTTAGCAAGGAGCAGTACCGATGGCACAAAAAGGATATACAGAACTGCAACCCCTGGTGATCGTTCCGGATCGCGTACAGACCTACGGGCCTGGCGGTGGCGGCGGTTATGTCGGCAACGCCGGAGGGTGGGGATTGCAAGAGGGACCGCGCCGAGGCGAGGGCTCGGGCGGCACGATTCGCGACATCGCCACGCCGAACGTGATGTCCGAGTTCATGAACGAGCAGATCGCCAACCAGGCCGTGATCGATACCGAGTACACCGCTCGTTTCAAGACCCTGACCGCCGACACCGAACGTGAGCTGGAGCAGAACAAACTGGCGGCCAAGGCAGGCCAGGCACTGACCCCGGCCCAGGCGGCTGCGGCCGAACAGCAGGCGGCGGTGAAGTTGATCGAGGCGAAGAAGGCCCAGTACATCACTATTGCCCCCAAGATGTATGGCATGTACGGCCAGAGTCCGTACTTCCTCATGGAAGTACTGCCGCAGCAGATGATGCGTGAGCTTCTCAACTCCCGAAAAATGACCCCCGACAGCCTGATGAAGCTTTGGGCCTTGTATGACGATGTCTACAAGTCGGCACTGGAGGTCAAGGCACTGTCGATGGCCGTGGGCGTGGTGGCGGGTAAGCTGGCAGGGCTGGCGCAGCAGCGTGACCGACTCGAGGCACAGGCGGTACCCAGCGAGGCGCAGCAGGAACAACGCCTGGCGCTGATCGCCCAGGAACGGGATATTCATTTCCAGCAACTGCCGGAGTTCCTGCAGAACGAAGTGATCAAGGCCGCTGGCAGCGTGGCGAGCATGTCCACGGCCCAGGCGTTGAACCACTACAAGGCGCTCATGGAGGGCATGGCCGCAGCCAAACTGGCCGCCGTCGGGCCCATCGTGGCACCACCGCCTTACAGCCGGGGCGGCATCACCATCCGCTTCTCGCCGAACAACCCGAAGATCAACGCACCGTTGAGCAAGCCTGAGCTGGAGGCGTTGAATGAACTGGTCTTCCTGCAGAACAACACCGAGATCGGCCGCAAATGGCTGAGCTACCATGACGCCCTGCTCAAGAAGGAGTCGGCGCGCCAGCTGAATGAAACGGCGGCAGCCATGGGCGGCCTGGCAGAGCGCGCCGGTGATGCCGACCAGATCAAGGATGCGGTCAAGTTCACCGCCGACTTCTACAAGGACCTGACCGCCAAGTTCGGTGACAAGGCATCTGCGCTGGCCAAGGAGCTGGCCGACAAGGCCCAGGGCAAGCGGATTCGCAACGCCCAGGAGGCGCTCAAGGCGTTCGACCAGTACAAGGACATCCTCGACAAGAAATTCAGCGCCAAGGACCGTCAAGCCATTGCCAATGCCCTCGAGGCCTTGGACAAGGAGCGCATGGCCAAGGACCTGGCCCGCTTCAGCAAGGCCTTTGGCTCGGTGGGCAATGTGATGGACTTCGTCGACCTGGCCACTGAAGCCCGCAAGGCGACCCAGACCGGCAACTGGACCCCGTTCTTCGTCAAGGCCGAAACCATCCTGGCGGGCAAGGCGGCCACGGCGGCGGTTGCGGTGATGTTCGGCATGTTGACCGGAGCGTCACTGGGGATCGTCGGTTTTGCCCTGGTGATGGCGATCACCAGCGCGCTGGTGACGGATGAGCGGGTGGCCAAGCTCAACGCGTTCATCATGGCGCTGTAAGGTGGGTTGGGCTGAGTGCGCTCAGCCCTTGGCGAACAGCCGGTAGAGCAGGTAGGCAGTACCCAGGGGGATGGCGAACAGCATGCACAGGAAGGACAAAAGGGCATTGAGGCCCGGGCTGTTCACATCCTCGCTGAAAAAGCCCCTGGTCCAGATTCGACGGCCGGCCAGCCGGTACGCACAAGCCTGCACCAGGTATCTGGCGAAGGGGTAGAGCAGGGTGCTGAGCACCATGAACAATACCCACCCAGGCGATTGGTAGAAGGCGTCACCGCTGGCGGACCAGGCGATACTGACCGCCAGCAGGTACAGGCAAGCCATTGCCAGGTGGCGGGTGAAATACTGTCGATCCATGTGGTACTCATCACGTACAGGCGTTGGCGCATTTCTGCGCCAACGCCTGTTTATGTTCGGGCAGGGGGCATCATTGCAGAATTGTGGGTTTCGATGAACCCATCCAGCTGATGGCCATGGCTATGCCTGCGAAGGACTGAACTGGCTGAAAATAAATGATAAGTATTATCATACATGTATTTCGCCTGCCTCCGGAGAGCCGCCGCATGCCTTCAACCAACCAGGGACTGACAGCCAATGTGGGGCGCGAGGCCACGCTTGAGGTCTGCAGGTATCGTTGCTGCGTGGTCTGTTGCTGATGAAGCCGGGCGTGGCGGATGAGCGGTGGCCCGGGGCACGCCTCCAGTTATCGCGAAGAACACTACTTGGTGGCCTGGCCATGGGGGGCGTGCTTGCCGCCACTGGCTATGGCGTTGATCCGCTTAGTCTGAAGCCAGCCCTGTTCAGTGACTGCGCCACTGGCACGGGACAACGACGTGGCTGGCGACTGGCACCGGGCCTTTCGGTGCTACTGGACAGCCGCAGTGCGCTGGACAGCGTTGGCCGCGCCGTGACCTTGCAACATGGGCGGGTGCTGCTGGAGGTGACACAGGGCGCAGGTGTCAGCCTGCGAACCACCCAGGTACGGATCATGCCGGGGCAGACGGCACGCTTGATCGTCCAGCAACAGGCGTCCGCCACCCTGGTGCAGATGCTCGATGGCATGGCATCCATCGCATGGGGTTCGGCCGCTCCGTTGATACTGGGCGCCGGTTGGCAGCAATTGTTCGGCGACACGGGCAGCGCCCCGAGGGTTGCATTGCCAGATGGGGCCGGCGCCTGGACTCACGGACACCTGGTGGCCGAGCGCATGCCCCTGGCCGAGGTGCTGGAGGAACTCGACAACTATCGCCCCGGCGTGCTCAGGTGCGACCCGCGGGTCGCGGGATTGCAGGTCAGCAGATCCTTGTCCCTTGACCAGCCGGACGACAGCCTGGCTCTGCTGAGCGAAGTGCTGCCGGTCCGGGTCCAGCGGGTGCTGGGGTTCTGGGTCAACGTGGTGCCGGCCTGAGCCTGCCGGTTTCCACTTGCGGGACAGTGTGCGGCCGGGACTTGCAACGCGCCGCACGCGTCAGTCACTCACTTCACCTGGCCGTTGTACACCACGGTCGCGGCGCCATCCTTCTTGATGGTCAGCTTGTTGCCCTCGGCCATGCTTTCGACCATTTCCGAACAGCCGTCCACCTCGGCCTTGCCATCCACGTACTCGCCGCTGGTGTCGAAGCTGAAGACATAGGTGGACGCTGGGCAGGCATTGCCGCCTTCGCCCGTGGACACCACCAGCACATAACGGTTGGGGCCGAAGGCGTAGGCTTTCTCGATGGCGACGTAGCCGGTGCTTTCGGCGTCTGTGACGATGGACTCCATGACATTCATCACGCCTGCCCGGGACTGGTAGTTCAACGCGGTGCCCAGTTCCATGCTCTGGACGCTGAACGGACCGGCGCCTTCGTCGCTGATCGGCAGCGGTGCATAGGCGATGCTTGGCGCCAGCGGCGCGGTGACGGCGGGCTTGGCCAGTAGCGCGGCCTGAGGCTGCGGGTTGACGCACTGGCCGCTTTCACAGATGCGCTCACCCTTGCAGTCGGTGTCCTTGGCGCATTGGCCGGACACCGCGGAGGGCTGTTCGGCCTTGTCGCAGCCGGCGATGGCCAGGGTGAGGAGGGTGAGGGCAAGCAGTCGCTTCATCAGCGAAGTCCTTTTCATGGATGAGGGCTGCGTAGTATCGCCAATCCGTTGGCGGATGTCGTGGGGCTGAACCTAGTGTGGTGTTTCACAAATAACGACCATAACTCGCGGCGCTTTTTGCGCTCATGCGGCGTTGTCGCTCCTCGCCGTAGCTGGGCTACGACTCGTCGCGACGCCTTGCCTGAGCGCAAAAATCGCTCGCGAGTTATTGGTCGTATTTGCAAAACACCACACTAGTTATTCACCAACAACTCCGGCCCCAGATACCGGTTGATCTGGTCGATGTCATCATCCCCCAGGCTGCCCACCGCCGAGGCCAGGCGCAGGCGTGACATCAGGTAGCGCAGCTTGGCCTCGAACAGGTCATGCCGTGCCACGAACAGCAGCTCCTCGGCGTCGAGCACATCGGCGTTGGTGCTGGTGCCGCCGGCACTGAAGCCCTTGCGTGCCGACAGCAGCGAGCGTTCGTTGGAGGCCACCGCCTTTTCCAGCGCGTGCACGCGCAGGGCGCCGCTTTGCACGCCACGAAACTCGCGGGTGGTGCCGGTGATGACTTCCTGTCGCGTGGCATCCAGTTCGTCCAGGGCCTTGGCGCTGTTGGCGCTGGCCTGGCGGCTCAGCGCACTGACGCCGCCGCCGCTGTAAAGCGGAATGTTCAGCTCCAGGCCGATCGAGCTGTAGTGGTTGCGCTGGTTCAGCTCGGAGATCGACTGGCTCTTGCCGGCGGTGTAGCCGGCGACGAAGTCCAGGGTTGGCCAGTGGCCGGCCTTGGCGCGCTTGACCTCTTCCTCGGCCAGCGCGTAGCTGTGCCGGCGCGCCTGGATCACCGGGCTGTCGGCCTGGGCCCTGGCCAGCCAGTCGCGCAGGTTGTCCGGCAGCAGCGGCGGGGTGGCGAAGTCCGCCTGCAGGGTGGTCAGCGACACGGGTGTCTCGCCGATGTACTCGGCCAGCTTGCGGCTGGCGTTGGCCAGGTTGTCCTGGGCCTCGATCAGTTCGGCCTCGGCGAGGTCACGGCGGGCCAGGGACTCGTCGATGTCGGTGATGGTGCCGGCCCCCAGTTGCATGCGTCGCCTGGCTGAGTTGAGCTGCTCTTCGAAGGCACCGAGCTTGGCCCGGGCCAGGCTGATGGTCTCGCTGGCCAGGAGCACGTCGAAGTAGCTGTCGGCCAGGCGCACGGCGGCGTCCTGGCTCTTGGCGTCGAACACCGCCACGCTGTAGTCGGCGCGTTGCTGGCCCTGGCGGTATTCGGCCATCTTCTGCTTGTTGAACAGCGGCTGGCGCAGGCGCAGGTTGGCGCCGGTGGCGTCATAGTCGAGGTCGTTGTCGATGCCGTGCTGGCGCTGGCTGCCGTCGATGCGGTTGGCGTAGGCCGAGGCGTTGACCTGCGGCAGCAGGCCGGCCTGGCCGATGGCGCGGTTTTCCAGACCGGCCTGCTGTTCATGCACCGCGGCGCGGTAGATCGGCCCCTGGTACTGCAGCAGGTCCCAGGCTTGCTTGAGGTCCATGGCGCCTGCTGGCGACGCCAGCGCCAGCAGGCACAGGCCAAGGCAGTGGCGGTTCATCTCATTGCTCCTTGAACGCGGCGTCGACGCGTTCGAGCAGGGGCTTGAGCAGGTAGCTCAGCAGGTTGCGCTCGCCGGTCTTGATGGTGACGGTGGCGGGCATGCCGGGGCGGATATGGTTGCTGCCGAGCAGGGCCATGCCATCGGCCGTGACCTCCACCTGGGCCAGGTAGAACGGCTGCTTGCTTTCCTCGTCGAGCAGGCGATCGGCGGAGACGGTCAGCACGCGCCCGGGAATGTTCGGCGTGCTGGCGTGGTTGAAGGCGGGGAAGGCGATGTCCACGGCCAGGCCCGGGGCCATGCGGTCGATGGCCTGCACCGGGATCATCGCGTCGACCTGCAGCGGTTCGTCGAGCGGGACGACCTCCATGATCCGGCTGCCGGGCTGGACCACCCCGCCGACGGTGGCGATGCTCAAGGCCTGGACCATGCCGTCGATGGGCGCGCGGATGATCGTATGGGTCACTTCGTAGTCCAGGGCGCGCAGGCGATCGGCCAGGGTGGTGCTTTCCTTGGCGGTGTCGGTCAGCTGCGACTGCACCTCCTTGAGGTAGTCGTGGCGGCGCTGCAGGACGCGCAGCCTGAGCTCGTTGATCTGGCTGCGCACCCGGGCGATGTTGTTGAGGTTCTCGGCCTGGCCGGCGGAGAGGTCGGCGTTGCTGCGCTCAAGCTCCAGCAGGCGGTTGCGCGGCACGTAGCCTTCGGCCGCGAGCATGCGCGTGCCTTGCAGCTCCTGGCCGAGGAAGCCGATCTGCGAGGCGCGGGCGCCATACACCTGCTGCAGGCCCTTGAGCTGCACCGCCGAGGCGGCGAGGTTCTCCTCGAGGATGCCGATCTCGCCGGCCAGGCCCGCGCGGCGGGTCGCCAGCAGGTGCTGTTGCAGGTCCATGGCCGCCAGCAGCCGCGGATCGTCTGCGAACTGGCGTAGCAGGGCAGGGGCGAAGGTCACCGTGTCGTGGCCGTCGCGCTCGGCCTCCAGGCGGTTCTCCACGGTCTTGCTGACAATGTACTGGGCGCTGACCGCGCCTTGCTCGGCCACCGCATGCAGGGCGTCGAGGCGTACCAGCGCCTGGCCTTTGTTCACCCGCTCGCCCTCGTGCACCAGGATCGCTTCGACGGTGCCGCCGGTCAGGTGCTGCACGGCCTTGCGGTTGCTGGTGACCTTGACCGTGCCGGTGGCGACCACGCCGGCGTCCAGGGGCGCCAGCCATGACCACAGGAGGAAACCGCCGAAGCCGGCGAGCACCAGCCAAAGGCCCCAGCGCACGGGTTTGCCGACGTCGAGGTCGATCGAGGTGCCGTCGCTGGGCAGCAGTTCGGTGTGCGTGGAATGGATCATGATCGGTCACTCCCGTACCTTGACGGCGGCCAGCGGGGTCGCGGCGCCAGCGGGGATCACGCTGGCCGTGCGCAGGGCGGCGAACACTTCTTCACGGCTGCCGAGCATCTGCACGGCGCCGTCGCGCAGCATCAGCACCTTGTCGACGGCGCAGAGCACGTTGGGGCGGTGCGAGATCAGCACCACCGTGGCGCCGCGGCCCTTGAGCTCGGCGAGGGCGTCGACCAGGGCCTTCTCGCCGAGGTCGTCGAGGTTGGCGTTCGGCTCGTCCAGCACGATCAGGTTGGGCTCGCCGTACAGCGCGCGGGCCAGGGCGATACGCTGCTTCTGGCCGCCGGACAGCGGGCCGCCGTCGCTGTCCAGGCGGGTGTCGTAGCCCTGGGCAAAGCGCAGGATCATGTCGTGCACGCCGGCGCTCCTGGCGGCGCGAATCACTGCCTCGCTGTCCACTTCGGCGAAGCGGGCGATGTTGTCGGCGATGCTGCCTTCGAACAGCTCGACATCCTGGGGCAGGTAGCCGAGCCAGGGGCCCAGTTCGCGCTTGTTCCAGGTGAAGATGTCGGCGCCGTCCAGGCGTACCTTGCCAGCCTGTGCCGGCCACACCCCGACCAGCAACCGCGCCAGGGTCGACTTGCCCGAGGCGGACGGGCCGATCACCCCGAGGCTTTCACCCGGGGTCAGGCCCAGGCTGACGCCTCGCAGGATGGTACTGCTGGTGCCGGGCGCGCCGGCATAGACGTTCTCCACCGCCAGCATGCCCAGCGGCCGTTGCAGCGACATGCTCGGCGGGCGCTGCGGATAGTCCTGCAGCAAGCCGTTGAGCCGCCCCCAGGCCAGGCGGCAACCGAGCAGTGGCTTCCACGCGGCGATCACTTGCTCCACCGGGCCCAGGGCCCGGCCAGTCAGAATCGAGCAGGCGATCATCATGCCCGGGGTGATCTTGCCCTCGATCGCCAGCAGGGCCCCGGTGCCGAGGATCAGCGACTGCAGGGTGATACGCACGAAGCGCCCGATGCTGCCGATGACGGCGGCGCGGTCGGAGGCCAGGGTCTGCATCTGCAGGATGCGCAGGTGGCTCTGGAACCAGCGCTGGCTGATCGACGGCAGCATGCCCATGGCCTCGATCACCTCGGCGTTGCGCAGGTTGTTGTTGGCGTAATGGGCGCAGGCGAGGGCGGCGTGGTTGGCCTCGCCCAGGGGCTGCTTGGTGGCCTTTTCGGTGAGCCAGGCCAGGGCCGCGAGGATCAGCGAGCCGCCCAGCGTGACCAGGCCGAGCAGCGGGTGGATCAGGTAGGCGACGAGCAGGTAGATCGGTGTCCAGGGCGCGTCGAAGAAGGCGAACAGGCCGTTGCCGGTGAGGAACTGACGCACCTGCGCCAGGTCCTGCAGGGCCTGGCCGGGGCTGCCGCCGGCACGGCTGAGGTTGCGCTCGAAGGCGGCGCTGAACAGGCGCCGGTTCAGCGCCATGTCCAGGCGGTTGCCGACCCGCACCAGCACCCGGCTGCGCAGCATCTCCAGGGTGGTCATCAGCAGGAACAGCCCCACCACCAGCACCGTCAGCATGCCCAGGGTGGTGAGGTTGCGGCTGACCAGCGCGCGGTCGTACACCTGCAGCATGTACACGGCGGGCGTCAACATCATGACGTTTATCACCCCGCTGAACACCGCCAGGGCATAGAAACTGCGTCGCAGTTGAAACAGTGCCTCGGCCAGCTCGGAGCGGGTGCCTGTCTGCCTGGTCATCGGGGGAGCCTCCCTCTGCGCAAAATGCCGACCGCCGTTGCGGTGGTCGGGCTAAAAGCCTTGTGGTTGCTGGCCTGCAGAAGGTTTTGTCGCTCTTTTGGCGGGTTATTCCGAATACGTTGCAGGGAGCCCACTAGCAGCAGAGTAGGTTGTGTAGAAATATCTTGTAATATCTTTTTGCTCTATATGTTCCTTCAAGTTCCTATTAAAAACAGTGGCTTGAGAAGCATTATCGATGCGAGGTATTTTTTGCTGACGAAATATTGACAAGATTTTGCCGCGCAACTTTAGTCTTAATCAGTTCGTGGGAACTTTCGCCGCAGGCCTGCTGTCGCCCCGACCCCTCGCGAATCCTTGTCGACATTCCTGTGGGAGCAGAACATGACTCGTCTCCTGTTCTTGTACCGAGTGAATGGGCTCTACAGGACGTTCCCCTGCCATTCGAGAAACCATGGCCCGCCCCGGGCCCGGGAGCGCCGCGCCTGAGCGACGGCGAGCCCTGAACCTTCGCGAATCCGAGGCACGTAGCCCGCATGACGGGTAACGCTGTCGCGCGCCTGTATTCGCCATAAAAAAACCAACCGCATGACCGTGCACGCCACCGACCGGGCGCGACGGGCGCCTGCGCCTCGCTCCCGACAGACAGAGGTCAGCCATCATGGCCAATTTCAGCAAGTCCGACCTGCAATTCATCCTCCAGCAGATCTTCATCGCCGAGGCCCACGCCCAGGGCGCCAGCCTCATCGACCTGCTGCCCAACAGCCAGGTGCCGTTCGGCCTGCGCACCGTCGACGGCAGCTACAACAACCTGGTGACCGGGCAGAGCGAGTTCGGCGCCTCGGACAACGCCTTCCTGCGCCTGATGGATGCCCAGTACCGGGCGGCGTATGCCGGCACCGGCACGGTGAGCGACAGCCAGCCGCGCACCATCAGCAACCTGATCGTCGACCAGACCGCCAACAACCCGGCCGCGGTCGATGCCAACGGCGGCGCCGCTCCGGTGCTCAGCCCCGGCATCGACGGGGTGTTCGGCACCGCCGATGACAAAGAGGTGTTCTTCATCCCCAACCAGTCGCCGGACGCCGGCCTGACCGCCGGCTTCAACGCCTGGATGACCTTCTTCGGCCAGTTCTTCGACCATGGCCTGGACCTGGTCACCAAGAGCAGCAGCCAGATGGTGTTCATCCCGCTGCAACCGGACGACCCGCTGTACGTGGCCAACAGCCCGACCAACTTCATGGTGCTGCCACGCGCGGTACGCAGTGCCGGTGCCGATGGCGTGGTCGGTACCGCCGACGATGGCCAGACCAACACCACCTCGCCCTTCGTCGACCAGAGCCAGACCTACAGCTCGCACCCCTCGCACCAGGTATTCCTGCGCGAGTACGCCCTCGACGCGGCCGGTCACCCGGTGGCCACCGGGCGGTTGATCACCAACCGTGACCTGGGCGCCGATGGCAAGTTCGGCACCAGCGACGATGGCAACGGCGAGAACGGCGGCATGGCCACCTGGGCCGTGGTCAAGGCCCAGGCCCGCGACATCCTCGGCATCAACCTGACCGACGCCGACGTGCACCGGGTGCCACTGCTGGCCACCGACGCCTATGGCAACTTCCTGCGCGGACCCAACGGCATGCCGCAGGTGGTGATCCGCGTGGGCAATGGCGCCGACGGCATTGCCGGTACCGCCGACGACGTCACCCAGCTGGTCGAAGGCAATCGCGCCGCGCCCATCAGCCTGGCCAATGCCGTGAGCACCGGCCATGGTTTTCTCGACGACATCGCCCACAACGCCGAGCCGGTGCTGGTCGGCGGGGTGCTGCAGGCCGATGCCGACAGTGCCGTGGGCAATGCCCAGCCCATGGGCCCGGGCGGCAACAACCTGACCTACGACAACGAACTGCTCGACGCCCACTACATCGCCGGTGACGGCCGGGTCAACGAGAACATCGGCCTGACCGCCGTGCATCACGTGTTCCACTCCGAGCACAACCGCCTGGTCCAGCAGACCAAGGACACCATCCTCGCCTCGGGCGACCTGGCGTTCCTCAACGAGTGGTTGATCGACGATGTGGCCGCCTTGCCCGCCACGCCCGCCGAGGTAGCGGCGCTGGTGTGGAATGGCGAACGCCTGTTCCAGGCGGCCAGGTTCGGCACCGAGATGCAGTACCAGCACCTGGTGTTCGAGGAGTTCGCCCGCACCATCCAGCCTCAGATCGACGAGTTCCTCGCCCCCAGTGGCTACGACACCTCGATCAACCCGGCGATCCTCGCCGAATTCGCCCATGTGGTGTACCGCTTCGGCCACTCGATGCTGACCGAGACCGTCGACCGCTTCGACCCAGCGTTCAACCCGATCCTCAGCGATCCGGACAACCCGGACCAGCAACTGGGCCTGATCGCCGCCTTCCTCAACCCGCTGGCCTTCGCCGGCAGCGGCGCCACCGCCGATGAAGCGGCCGGGGCGATCATCCGTGGCGTGACCCGCCAGCTCGGCAACGAGATCGACGAATTCGTCACCGAGGCGCTGCGCAACAACCTGCTCGGCCTGCCCCTGGACCTGCCGGCGTTGAACCTGGCCCGTGGCCGCGACACCGGCATTCCCTCGCTCAACGAGGCGCGGCGCGAGTTCTACGCCATGACCGGCGACAGCCAGCTCAAGCCCTACATCAGCTGGGTCGACTTTGCCGACCACCTCAAGCACCCCGCGTCGCTGGTCAACTTCATCGCCGCCTACGGCACTCACGCCTCGATCACCTCGGCGGCCACCCTGGCCGACAAGCGCGCCGCCGCCCTGGCCCTGGTGCTGGGCGGCAGCGGCGCGCCGTCCGACCGCCTGGACTTCCTCAACGGCAGCGGCGCCTGGGCCAACGTGACCAAGGCCGGCAAGGACGGCGTGCTGGGCACCGCGGACGACCTGAGCGGGGTGACGGTGACCGGGGTCGACGCCATCGACTTCTGGGTCGGCGGCCTGGCCGAGCAGAAGATGCCCTTCGGCGGCATGCTCGGCTCATCCTTCAACTTCGTCTTCGAGACCCAGCTGGAGGCCCTGCAGAACGGCGACCGCTTCTATTACCTGTCGCGTACCGCGGGCCTTAACTTCGGCGCGGAGCTGGAGAACAACTCGTTCGCCAAGCTGATCATGGCCAACTCCGATGTCACCCACCTGTCCAACACCGTGTTCCTCACCCCGACCTTCACCCTCGAGGTCAACCAGGCCAACCAGTTCACCGGCCTTGGCGGCGACGGTCGCGCCGACCCCACCGGAGGGATCGAGATCAACGGCGTGGAGATCGTGCCGCTGGTCATTCGCGACAACCCCGACACCGTGGGGCCGGACGGCAACTACCTGCACTACACCGGCGAGGACCATGTGGTGCTCGGCGGTACCTCGGGCGATGACATCATCCTTTCCGGCGAAGGCGACGACACGCTCTATGGCGATGGCGGCAACGACTACCTCGAGGGCGGCGCCGGCAACGATGCCGTGCTCGGTGGCGCAGGCGACGACATCATCACCGATTCGTTCGGCGACAACCGCCTGGAAGGCAACGCCGGCAACGACGTGATCGTCGCCGGCAGCATGCTCGCCGCCGGCAATCTGATCCTCGGCGGCGACGGCCAGGACTTCATCATCACCACCGAGGACATCAGCACCACCTTCGGCGGCCAGGGCGACGACTTCATCCTCGGCGCCAAGACCAACCTGCCGCCCACCGGCAACGAAGGTGACGACTGGATCGAGAAGGGCACCCAGGACGGCGCGCCGGGCGACAACTTCGCGCCGCTGCTCACCGATGAAGTGGTGGGCAACGACATCTTCGTCGGCGGTGGCGGCTTCGACGAAATGATCGGCGAGGGCGGCGACGACATCTTTGTCGGCAGCGATGCCCAGGACAAGATGGACGGCATGTCCGGCTTCGACTGGATCACCTACAAGAACGATCAGGTCGGTGTCACCGCCGACCTGAGCCTGGCCGCGCTGGCACAGCCCCATGGCAACGCGCCGAACCAGAACGCCGGGGTGTTCAACCCGGTCGGCGCCTCGCCGGCGTCGATCCTCGATCGCTTCGCCGAGGTCGAGGGACTGTCCGGTTCGCGCTTCGCCGACGTGCTCAAGGGCGACGACGTCGATGCGGTTACCATCCTCAACCATGGCGGCACCACCGGCAGCGCCCTGAGCAATGTCGCGCTCATCCGCGGCTTGGCGCAGTTCCTCGCCGACGCGGGGCTGCCGACCACGGGCTTTGCCACCGGCAACATCCTGCTGGGTGGTAATGGCAGCGACCTGATCGAGGGCCGTGGCGGCGACGACCTGATCGACGGCGACAAGTGGCTCAACGTGCGTATCGCGGTCTACGCCGCCGATGACGTCGACCACACGGGGCCAGAAATCGCCAGTTTCGACAGCATGGTCGAGATGATTCCGTTCATGCTCGACCGCACCTACAACCCCGGCCAGCTCAAGGCCATCCGGGAAATCCTGCCCGGCACCTCGACTGGTGGCGCGGCCTTCGACACTGCGGTGTTCTCCGGGGTGCAGGCCGAGTACGTGGTGACCCAGGACACCCGCGGCACCGCCGACCTGGCGGACGATGTGTGGACCGTGGCCGATACCGTGGCCGGGCGTGACGGCACCGATACCCTGCTGCACATCGAGCGCCTGCAGTTCGCCGATGCCCAGCGCGTGCTGGTGCCGGGCCTGAACGCGCAGCCGACCGGCAGCCCGAGCCTCAGTGACGGCAACGGTGGCGCGATCACCGTGGGCGATATCCTCAGCGTGAGCATGGCCGGGGTGCGCGACGGCGACAACGTCACGGCGGGCAACCCGCTGGGCACCCTGGCCAATGCCTCGGTGTCCTACTACTGGCAGTTCGAGGCCGACCCCGGTAGCGGCGTGTTCGAGGACATCATCCTGCTGCCGGCCGGCGACCTGGCGTTCCAGAGCGCCGATGGCACCGCGTTCAAGGTGTCGCCGGACCTGGTCGGCCTGTCGCTGCGGGTCAAGGCGATCTACCAGGACGCCCACGGCACCACCGAGGTGCTGTTCTCCGCGCCCACCAGCGTGGTCGAGGCCGGCGCGCCGGTGGTGCCGACCGCGCCCACGCCGGTGGTCGATGCCAGCGCGGGGGGCGAGGGCCTGCACATGGTCCGTTCCGACCTCAACTTCATCCTTGCCCAGATCAAGATCGCCGAAGCGGATGCCGCCGGGCAGGACATCCTCTCGCTGATCCCCAACATCCGCGCACCCTTGGGCCTGCGCGCGGTCGACGGTTCGAACAACAACCTGATGAACCTCAATGGCCATGACCACACCGAGTATGGCGCCGCCGACAATGTCTTCCCGCGCCTGACCGACCCGGTGTTCAATGCCGCCGAGGGCGCGCCTGCCGGGTTCTTCGGCCCCGGCTCGCCGGCCATCCCCGGCTCGTCGTACCAGCAGACCAGCGGCTACGTGTTCGACTCAGAGCCGCGCACCATCAGCAACCTGATCGTCGATCAGACCTCGAACAACCCGGCGGCCTACGCCAGCGCCTACGACCCCGGGGCCAACGGTGTGCTGGACTTCGGCACGCCGGGCAACGACGACCAGCTCAAGGACGGTGTGCGGGTGGTCGCCAGCCCAGGCATGGATGGCCAGTTCGGCACCGGCGACGACCATGATGTCTTCCTGTTCGAGAACACCTCGGCGGATGCCGGGCTGTCGGCGCCGTTCAACGCCTGGATGACCTTCTTCGGCCAGTTCTTCGACCACGGCCTGGACCTGGTCACCAAGGGCGGTTCGGGAACCATCTTCATACCTCTGCAGCCGGACGACCCGCTGTACGTGCCGGGCGGCGCCGCCAACTTCATGGTGCTGACCCGGGCCACCAACCTGCCGGGGCCGGACGGCATCCTCGGCAACGCCGACGACATCCACGAGCACACCAACACCACCACGCCGTTCGTCGACCAGAACCAGACCTACAGCTCGCACCCCTCGCACCAGGTCTTCCTGCGCGGTTACCAGCTCAGCGCCAGTGGCCCCATCGCCACCGGCCGGCTGATCACCAACCGCGACCTGGGCGCCGACGGCAAGTTCGGCACCGGTGACGACAGCGAGATCGGTGGCATGGCCACCTGGAAGGTGGTCAAGGCCCAGGCCAACGACATCCTCGGCATCCACCTGACCGACGCCGACGTCGACAACGTGCCGCTGCTGGCCACCGATGCCTACGGTAACTTCATCAAGGGGCCGCATGGCTATCCGATGGTGGTGATGAAGGGCGCCGACGGCCTGGGCGGCACCGCCGACGATGTGCTGGTCGAAGGCAACCCGCTGGCGCCGATCGACCTGGCCAACGCCGTGCGCACCGGCCACCAGTTCCTCGCCGACATCGCCCACAATGCCGTGCCGGTGTCCATCGGCGGCGTGCTGGCGCCAGATGCCGACAGCGCCACCGGCAACGCCGTGCCGGTCAACCCGCACACTGGAGCCAACCTGGCCTACGACAATGAACTGCTGGACGCCCACTACATCGCCGGCGATGGCCGGGTCAACGAGAACATCGGCCTGACCGCGGTGCATGCGATCTTCCATTCCGAGCACAACCGGCTGGTGGCGCAGACCCAGGACACCGTGCTCGACTCGGGCGACCTGGCCTTCCTCAACGAGTGGCTGCTGACCCCGGTCAGCGCCTTGCCCGCCAGCCAGGCCGAGATCGACGCCCTGGTGTGGAACGGCGAGCGGTTGTTCCAGGCGGCCAAGTTCGGCACCGAGATGCAGTACCAGCACCTGGTGTTCGAGGAGTTCGCCCGGACCATCCAGCCGCGCGTCGACCTGTTCTTCGCCCCGACCCAGGTCTACGACGTCGACCTCGATGCCTCGATCGTCGCCGAGTTCGCGCACACCGTGTACCGTTTCGGCCACTCGATGCTGACCGAAACCGTCGACCGCTTTGACATCGACTTCAAGGTGATCGGCGACCCGGCCAGCGCCAACCCCGAGCAGCAGATGGGCCTGATCGCGGCGTTCCTCAACCCGCTGGCCTACGCCGCCAGCGGCGTGACCCCCGAGGAGGCGACCAGCGCCATCGTGCGCGGGGTGACCCGCCAGGCCGGCAACGAGATCGACGAGTTCGTCACCGAGGCGCTGCGCAACAACCTGCTCGGCCTGCCGCTGGACCTGCCGGCGATCAATATCGCCCGTGGTCGCGATGTCGGCATCCCCTCGCTCAACGCCGTGCGCCGCGACATCTTCGGGCAGACCGGCGATACCCAGCTCAAGCCCTACACCAGCTGGGTCGACCTGGTGCAGCACCTCAAGCACCCGGAATCGCTGATCAACTTCATCGCCGCCTACGGCACCCACGGCTCCATCACCTCGGCCACTACCCTCGACGGCAAGCGCGCCGCGGCCCTGGCCCTGGTGTTCGGTGGCGCGGACGCGCCGTCCGACCGCCTGGACTTCCTCAACGGCAGCGGTAGCTGGGCCAACGTGACGCTGGCGGGCAAGGACGGGGTGCTGGGCACTGTCGATGACCTCAAGGGCGTGACCGTGACCGGCGTCGATGCCATCGACCTGTGGATTGGCGGCCTGGCCGAGGCCAAGACCCCGTTCGGCGGCATGCTCGGCAGCACCTTCAACTTCGTGTTCGAGAACCAGCTGGAGAAACTGCAGGACGGCGACCGCTTCTATTACCTGGAGCGCACCGCCGGCCTGTCGATGAACGCCGAGCTGGAAAGCAACTCGTTCGCCAAGCTGATCATGGCCAACACCTCGGCCACGCACCTGCCGGGCCTGGTGTTCTCCGACCCGGGGTTCTACCTGGAGCTGGACCGCAGCAAGCAGTACAACGACGGCCTGGGCAACGCCGACCCGCTCGGCGACAACGGCCAGCAGGTGGTGTTCCGCGACAGCCCGCTGACCGAAGGGCCCGACAGCAACTACATCCGTTATGCCGGTGACCAGCACATCGTGCTGGGCGGCACCCAGGGCGACGACATCCTCGTCTCCAGCGAAGGCGACGACACGGTCTGGGGCGACGGCGGCAACGACCGCATCGAAGGCGGCTACGGCAACGACCAGCTGCGCGGCGGTGCCGGCGACGACATCATCAGCGACATGGGCGGTGACGACAACATCCAGGGCGGCGACGGCAACGATGTGCTGCATGGCGGCAATGGCGTCAACCTGATCATCGGCGGCTTCGGCAACGACTTCATCGTCACCGGCGAGGATGCTTCCGAGGCCATCGGCGGCCAGGGCAACGACTTCATCCTCGGCAGCAAGGCCAACGAGCAGGACATGGGCAACGAAGGCGACGACTGGATCGAGAAGGGCACCTCGGACGGCGCCCCCGGCGACAACTTCGACCCCCTCGGCAACGACCCGGTGATCGGCAACGACGTGTTCGTCGGCGGCAACGAGAACGACAAGTTCAACGGTGAAGGCGGCGACGACATCATGGTCGGCAGCCTCGGCTTCGGCGATCGCTACATCGGCGGTTCCGGCTATGACTGGGCGACCTTCAAGGGCTTGGCCCAGGGCGTGACCGTCGACTACAGCGACCGCTTCTTCGATGTGCCGCCGGTACCGGGCTCGGGGGCTTCGGCGCTGGTGCGCTTCGACATCATGGAAGGGCTGTCGGGCTCGGCGCACGGTGACTTCCTGCGCGGCGACAACGAGGACGCCACCTCGCTGCCGACCGCCGGGGCCACCGGCAGCGTGCTCACCAACATCAGCCTGATCAACGGCCTGGCCGGGCTGCTGCCCGTCGGTGCGACCTTCTACGACGGCGGCAACATCATCCTCGGCGGCAGTGGCAGCGACCTGATCGAAGGGCGTGGCGGCGACGATATCCTCGACGGCGACAAGTGGCTGAACGTGCGCATCAGCGTGCGGGCCAACAGCGACGGCAGCGGGCCGGAGATCGCCTCGTTCGACAGCATGGAGCCGATGGTGCCGCTGATGCTCAAGGGCACCTACAACCCCGGCCAGCTGGTGATCGTGCGGGAGATCCTCAGCGGTACCGACCAGTACGACACCGCGCTGTTCTCCGGTATCGCCACGGACTACCGCATCGTCGTCGAAGGCAACACGGTGATCGTCACCGACACGGTGGTCGGACGCGACGGTGTCGATCGCCTGACCGGCATCGAGCGACTGCAGTTCGCCGACGGCGCCCAGGCTTCCGGCGTGGGCAGCGCGCTGAACAACGGCCCCAGCGGCCACCTGGCGATCGTCGACGATGCCACCGGCCTGCGCGACGACACGCCCGTGGCCGGGCAGTTGCTGCGGGTCAGCGACCTGGCGGTGCACGATGCCGACAACCAGGGCGCGAGCAACCCCAGCGGCGCGCTGAACGGGCCGGTGGCCTACTACTGGCAGGTGGAGAACATCCCCGGCACGGGCGTCTACGAGGACATCACCTTCGTCGCCGCCGGCGAGGTCTCGCGGGCGATCGGCAGCACCTACCGGGTGGCGGACGATGTCGCCGGCCTGAACATCCGCGTGCGGGCGGTGTACCAGGATGCCAAGGGCACCCTGGAGATCGTCGACTCCTCGGCCAACAGCGCGCCCAGCAGCGGACCCGCCGTGGCCGGGCTGCTGGTGCAGAACCAGGTGCTGAGCGCCAACCCGGCGACCATCGTCGACGCCGACGGCATCGGCAGCGCGCCGTTCACCTTCCAATGGCAGATGAACAACGGCGCCGGCTGGGTCGATATCGCCGGTGCCACCGCCAGTACCTTCACCCTTGGCCAGCCCCAGGTCGGCCAGCATGTCCGGGTGCAGGTGGGCTACGTGGATACCTTCGGCGTGGCCGAGCGCGCCGCCTCCGACATCCTCGGACCAGTGGCCAACGTCAACGACGCGCCGACCGGCACGGTGCTGATCAGCGACACCACGCCGGACCAGGGGCAGCTGCTGACCGCCTCGACCGCCGGCATCGCCGATCTCGACGGGCTGGGCGCCTTCAGCTTCCAGTGGCAGCAGGGCGTGGGCGGCAACTTCGTCGACATCGCCGGCGCCACCACGGCGAGCTACACCCCGGGCTTCGCCCAGGGCAACCAGCAACTGCGGGTGATCGTGCGCTACACCGACGGCTTCGGCGCCCAGGAAACTGTGACTTCCGCCGCGACCACGGCGGTGCGCCTGCTGACCGGCGTCACCCTGGTGGGCACCAACGCGGCGAACACCCTCACCGGCGGCGCCGGCAACGATGTGCTGCGCGGCCTGGGCGGCAACGACACGCTCAATGGCCTGGGCGCGGTGGACCAGCTGTTTGGTGGAGCGGGCAACGACATCCTCAACGGCGGTGACGACGGTGACTTCCTGTTCGGCGAGGACGGCAACGACACTCTCAACGGTGGCGTTGGCGCGGATGCCATGGACGGCGGCCTGGGCAACGACACCTTCGTGGTCGACAATGCCGGCGACAGTGTCGTCGAGGCGGTCGGTGGCGGTACCGACCTGGTGCAGACCAGCCTGCTCAGCTATCAGCTCGGCGCCAACGTCGAGAACCTCACCTTCACCGGCAGCGGCAACTTCACCGGCACCGGTAACGCGCTGGCCAACACCCTCACCGGCGGGGCCGGCAACGACCAGCTCAATGGCGGCGCCGGTGGTGACCGGATGGTGGGCGGTGCCGGCAACGACACCTATATCGTCGACTCCACGTCGGATGTGGT
Organism: Pseudomonas peradeniyensis; assembly: GCF_014268935.2. GTDB lineage: Bacteria > Pseudomonadota > Gammaproteobacteria > Pseudomonadales > Pseudomonadaceae > Aquipseudomonas > Aquipseudomonas peradeniyensis. Next base: position 875,109 of record NZ_JABWRJ020000001.1, read on the forward strand.
GGTCGAGGCGGGTGGCGGTGGCATCGACACCGTGCTGACCGCGCTGGCCAGCTACAGCCTGAGCGCCAACGTCGAGAACCTGACCTACACCGGCGTCGGTAATTTCGTCGGCACCGGCAACGGGCTGAACAACGTCATCACCGGCGGTGCCGGCAACGACACCCTCAGTGGCGACGGCGGCAACGATACCCTGGTCGGCAACGCCGGCAACGACACGCTCAACGGCGATGCCGGCAACGACCAGCTGATCGGTGGCCTCGGCGCCGACAGCCTGAACGGGGGCGGTGGCGACGACAGCCTTGACGGAGGGGAGGGCGATGACGCGCTCAATGGCGGTGTCGGCAACGACACGCTGCAGGCCGGGGCGGGCAACGACAACCTCGACGGTGGCGTCGGCATCGATGTGGTGGCCGGTGGCGACGGCAACGACACGGTGCTGGGCGGTGGCGGCAACGATATCGTGCAGGGCGGCAACGGCAACGACTTCGTCGATGGCGGGGCCGGCGACGACATCGTCAGCGGTGGTGCCGGCAATGACTCGCTGGTGGCCAGCGACGGCAACGATATCTTCCAGTTCGCCGCAGGCTTCGGCACCGACCAGGTGTTCGGCTTCGATGCCGCCCCGGCAGGCGGCCAGGACCGGTTGGATATCACGGCGCTGAGCATTACTGCGGCGAGCTTTGCCGTCAGTGTCAGCATTGCCGATGTAGGCGCCGATACGCTGGTCAGTTTCGGTGGGCCTGACTCCATTCGCCTGGTCGGGGTGGGGGATGCGACCAGCGTGACGGTGGCGGACTTTATCCTCGCGTCTTGAGGGAGCGTGTGCCGTTGTCGCGGGCAAGCCCGCTCCTGCAGGAGTGGACTTGCCCGCGATGGGCCATCAGAAATCGTAGCTCAGGCTGGTGTAGTAGAACGCCCCCTGCGCTCCTTCGGGGCTGGTGATCGAATACTTCGGCACGCCGTACAATTGCGCGCCCTCGAGCTTGTCGGGGTGGCTGTCGAACAGGTTGATCGCCCCCACCGACAAGGTCAGCCCCAGCCCGAAACGGTAGGCCACGTCCAGGTCGGTCACCCACTGCGCGCCGAAGGTCTGGTCCAGCGCCGGGTTGGCGGCGTTGCGGTTCTGCCACTGGCCGTAGCGGCGCTGGGCCACGGTCACGTTCCAGCCCTGGTACTGCCAGTTGGCGCTCAGGGTCAGCTTGTCCTTGGGCGTGCCGTCCTCGATCAGCCCCTGGGTGTTGCGGCCGATGATCTGGTTGCCGGCAATGCCGCCGACATCGTCCAGCCCGGTGATGCGCGTGTTGGTGCGCGCATAGCCGCCGTTGAGGTCCAGCCGGCCCCAGGCGCCGAGGTCGAGCTGGTAGTGCCCGGCCAGTTCGATGCCGTCGGTGCGGGTGTCGGCGATATTGCTGTAGAACGCCGCGCTCTGGATGTTGGCGTACGGCGTGCCGGCGAAGATCGGCCCGACCACCGAGGCCGGCAGCTGGTCGGACAGGGTGATGCGGTTGTCGATGTCGATGCGATAGGCATCGACGGTCAGCGACGCGTTGGCCAGCGGACGCCATACCAGACCGACCGAGAAGTTGGTCGACTCCTCGGGCTTGAGCGCCTTGCCGCCCAGCAGCCGCGCCTCGGGGCTGTCGGCACGCAGGGTGCGCTGTTGCACCTCGACCCAGTTGCCGCTGCCCGGCGGCTGCTCGACCACCTGCACGCTGAACGACGACAGCCCCGACTGCACCAGCGACGGCGCGCGGTAGCCGGTGCTGGCGCTGGCGCGGGCGGCGATCTCGGGGGTGAAGTCGTAGCGCAGCGACAGCTTGCCGTTGGTGGTGTCGCCGAAGTCGGAGTAATGCTCGCTGCGCAGGGCGAAGCCGGCCTGGAGTTGCTCGGTGATCTGCCCTTCGAGGTCGAAGTAGGCGCCGATCACCCGGCGGTCGAGGGCGGCGGCGTCGACCTGGGTGATGCCCGAATAGTAGCCGGGGATGCGCCGACCGGTCAGCGGGTCGACGGTGTTGAACAGCGGCCCGTTCTGCCAGCCCTGGGCGTCGCCGGCGCTGAGTTGGTAGTTTTCCTCGCGCCAGGCCAGGCCGGCGGACACCGTCAGTGGCTTGAACAGCAGGTCGGTGGCGAAGTCGCGGGTCCAGTCCAGGGTCAGGTTGGTCTGGTCGGCCTCGCGTCGACCGGTGTAGAGGGTCGAGGCGCTGGCCGTGCCCCAGCTGGGGTTGATGGCGTCGCGGTCGGTGGAGTCGACGCGGTTGTTGCCATGGTTCAGGGCCAGGTCGAAGTGCCCGAGGGTCTCGTCCTCGTAGCGCAGGCCGCCGGTGACGGCGTAGTCCTCCAGGCCGTAGCGGGTGATCGGCAGGCGCCCGTCCGGGTAGCGCGCCAGGGCCACGCTACCGTAGTTGCTGCGCAGGGTAGTGGGCGGGTCGAAGAAGTTCTCGGCGTCGGTGTTCTTGTGCGCGTAGGTGGCCAGGCCGTAGGCGCTCAGGCCATCGCCCAGCCCCATTTCGGCGTTGGCGGTGAAGTTGTACTGGTCCGAGACATTGCCCGAGCCCCAGCGCCAGTTGCGGTAGCGGTTGCTCTGCTCGCGCGGGGTCGCGGTGCTGGTGGAGCCGGGGTAGAAGATCCGGTTGTCGTCGCGGGTGTCGCTGGCCGGGTCCTGGCTGCCAGCGTCGAAGGCCAGGGTGAGGAAACCGTCATTGGGCAGGGCGAAGCCTTTCCAGCCGCTGAGCTTGCGCTGCAGGCCGTCGCCTTTGTCGTAGCCGCCGAAGCGGTAGCCGAGGTTGCCGCCTTCGTCGCGCTCCTTGAGGACGATGTTGATCACCCCGGCGATGGCGTCCGAGCCGTACTGGGCGGCGGCGCCGTCGCGCAGGATCTCCACCCGCTCGACCGCCGCCAGCGGGATCAGGCTCAGGTCCACCGCCGCCGCGCCACGGCCGTTGGCCAGGCCCTGGCGGGTGACGTTGGCGCTGGTGTGGCGGCGCTTGCCGTTGACCAGCACCAGCACCTGGTCGGAGGCCAGGCCGCGCAGCGAGGCGCCCTGGGCGATGGAGCCGGCGAAGGCGCCCTGGGGCGACTGCGGGTAGTTGAACGAGGGCGACAGCGCGGTGAGGGCGCCGGACAGGTCGCGGGCGCCGGTTTCCTGGAGCTTGTCGCCGCTGAGCACGTCCACCGGGGCGGCGCTTTGCAGGGCGGTGAGGTCACTGCGGTGAGTGCCGACCACGACCACGGTGTCGAGGCGGTCGGTGGATTCGGCGGCCAGCGCGGGCACGGCGAGGCTGCCGATGGCCAGGCTCAGGGCCAAGGGGGTGTGGTGGGGCATGGGGATTCCTGCTGAAAAGAAGTGTGGGCTGTGTCGGCCCTGTCGCGAGGCAAGCCCGCTCCCACGCCAGACCTGCAACGGCAGCGTTGGCGTGGGAGCGGGCTTGCCCCGCGACAGGGCCGCAAAGGGCGACCTAGAACCGGCTGGTAACGCTCATCCCCACGGTGCGCGGGTCGCCATAGGTGATCACGTACTGCCCGGCACCGCCGTTGGGCCGGCCATGCACCTGGTAGCGGCGGTCGGTGAGGTTGTTGACGAAGCCGCTGACGCTGAGCTTGTCGTCGGCGCTGAACCAGCTCAGGCGCGCATTGGCCAGGGTGTAGTGGGGCTGGCTGAGGGTTTGGTCGGCGCTGCTCTGGCGGTCGGCGAGGAAGTACTCCTTGTCACGGAAGCTCACGTCGCCCCCGGCCACCACGCGCCCGGGCACGTCCAGTGGCAGGGTGTAGTCGGCGCCCAGCGACACCACGTTGCGCGGCGAGCGCACGAAGCTGTTGCCGCTGTAGTCGCCGGTCACCGCGCCGGTGGTGGGGTTGGTGTTCTTGAAATCGGTGTACTCGGTGTCGAGGAACGACAGGGCCGCGCGCAGGTGCAGGCGCTCGGTGGGCTGGCCCTCGATCTCAAGCTCGGCGCCCTTGACCTTGCCCTTGGCGCCGTTGGTCAGGGCGGTGGTGAGCACGCCGTTGTTGACCGTCAGCAGGTTTACCTGGATGTCCGAGTAGTCGTAGTAGAAGACGTTGGCGTTGACCGTCAGGCGCCGGTCGAACCACTCGGACTTCAGCCCCAGCTCGTAGGCGTCCAGCTCTTCCGGATCGACCGTGGTCAGCTGCGCCAGGCTGGTGGAAAGCCCCGTGTTGAAACCGCCGGAACGGAAGCCATGGGCATAGCGGAAGAACACCCGCAGGTTGTCGTTGATGCGGTACTCCGGGGTCAGGTCGTAGGTCCAGGCTTCCCAGGTCTTGTCCTGCTGGCGGTTGCCGTTGCTGCCGGCGCCGGCGATGGGGATCAGCGGGCCGTTGGCGCTGGCGCGGGTCAGCTGCACCAGGTCCAGGTCGATGTCCTTCTTTTCCTGGGTCCAGCGCAGGCCACCGGTCACGCTGAAGTCGTCGGTGAAGTCATAGGTGACGTTGCCGAACAGCGCGTAGCTGTCGGTGCGGTGGTCGAAGCCCAGATCGCGAAACGCCGTGGTGCCGACCTGGTTGGAACCACTGCCGTTGGGTGTCGGGCCCGGGGTGACGATGCGCTGCGAGGCGCTGTCGAGGTCTTCGTGGAAGTAGTGGGCGCCGAGCAGCCAGTGCAGCGGTCGGTCCTCCGGCGAGGCCAGGCGCAGTTCCTGGGACCACTGGCGGTAGCTGTTGTCGGTGATCGAGGCGCCATTGACCTCGTAGGGGGTGTAGTCGGCGTCGGTGGTGGAGCGGTTGCGGATGTAGTCGTAGGCGCTGATCGAGGTCAGGGTGTAGTCGCCCAGGTACCAGTTGAAGGTCAGCGAGGCGCCGTCGTGGTCGAGGCGGTAGTCCTCGTTGACGTTGAGCGAGATGTCGCGGCCATTGGGGCGCTGGTAGCCGACGTTGTAGTAGCGGCCCACCGGCAGCGAGCCGTTGCTGCCGTCGCCCTTGAACTGGCGGCTGTGGATTTTCAGCAGGGCGTCCAGGTCCGGGTTGAGCTGGGCGAGGAACTGCAGGCGCACGGCCTTCTTGTTGACGTCGCCGTAGCTGTTGCCGTCGAAGTCATTGTGCTGGAAGCCGTCGCGTTCCTCGGAATACAGCGACACCCGGCCAGCCAGTTTCTCGTCCACCAGGGTACCGCCGAGGGCGCCGTTGAGGATGCGTTCGTTCTTGCTGCCGAAGCCGACCGTGCCATAGCCGTCGGTGTCGAAGGTCGGTTTCTTCGAGATCACGTTGACCGCGCCGGCGGTGGTGTTCTTGCCGTACAGGGTGCCTTGCGGGCCGCGCAGGATCTCGATGCGCTCCAGGTCGAACAGCGGCCCGCCGCCGGCGATGGGCGCGTTGAGGTAGACGTCGTCGGCGTAGATGCCCACCGGGTAGACCGTCGCCGCGCCGGTGTCGCCGGTGCCCAGGCCACGGATGTACCAGCGCGGGCGGCCGTCGCCATCGGGGTTCTTGGCCGAGGCGTTGGGCACGAAGGTGGTGATGTCACCCATCGAGCGCACGCCGTCGGCGACCAGTTGCGTGCCCTTGATCGCCGACACGGCCACCGGCACTTCCTGCAGGGTCTGTTCGCGGTGCTGGGCGGTGACGGTGACGGTCTCCAGGGCTGGCTCGGTCTTGGTGTCGCTGGCGGCGAAGGTGTGGCTGGCGGTGCTGCCCAGCAGCAGCGCGAGGCTGATCTGGCGGGCTAGTGGATGGCGCTGGTGCATGTGGAATCTCCCCGAGTGAAAGCGTTGTTGGGGAAGACAGAGCAGGGACTGTGCCAGGCTCATAACACACTGTTTTTATTGATATTTATTAGTTGTTGAGGCGATCGATGTGGATGGCGCAGCAGCGGGTGTTTGGCGGGTGTTGCTGGGGCAGCAGGGCTGCCCCAATGCCCTTTCAGGTTCAGACAGCCAATCGCGATGTGGAGCCGATCACTTGCTCCAGCACGCTCGAATCGATCCACTCGCGCACATCGATGCGCCGCGGGATGAAGCCCCAGCGATGAAGGAATTCGCTGAAGTCCTGCAACGCCGCGATGGAGCGGCCATCCAGCGCCGTGCGCAGGCGTCGGTGGGCATCCTCGCCATAGGCCGCCGCCACCCAGTACTCGCTGGTGTTCAGCTCGCGGGCGAGAAAGCGCCGGGTGTCCTCGGGGTTGGCCCAGGCCCATTGCTCGGTGCGCAGCACAGTGTCGACCAGGGTGCGACTGGCCTCGAAATGCTCGTGCAGCAGGTGGGTGTCCACCGTCAGCGTGCGCGGCGTGCCGTTGTTGCTGCGGATCAGCGGGTCGGGGTGGCTGCCGGTGTCGACCACCACCCGCAGGCCGAACTCGTGGGCCAGCTGCACCGCGTGGGCGCCCTTGAGGAAAATCGCGTCGATGTCGCCACGCAGCAGGCCGATCAACTCGTTGTTGCGCCGACTCACGCGGCGGGTGTCCAGTGCCACCTCAGAACCGTACAGATGCTGCTTGGGCTCATCGCTGTAGGTGCCGCCGTAGGGGTAGTCGACCAGCTCGACGTCAGCCACGTTCAGGCCTTCGAGCTTGAGCGCGTTCTCCAGGCCGCGCAGGGCCTGGGCGCGGGTGAAATCGATCTGCACGTTGGCCCACTTGGGCAGGCCGAAGCGGCGGTTCTTCAGGTCGCGAATGCCACGCACGCCGCTCTCTTCGGTGGTGAGGATCAGCTGTACCTCGTCGATCCAGCTCAGCCCCAGCACCCGGGTCTCGACGCCGCTGGCGTAGGCCCAGATCGCCGGGATGCTGCCGCCATGACGCACCGAGTTCTGCAGGTGGTGGTCGTAGTGGGCCTCGCGCACCTCGCGCTCGCTGGACTCGCGCAGCGACTGGATGCGCGTGCCGAACGGCGCGAAGGCCTGGGCCAGGCGCCCGGACTGCACGGCGATGCCAAGGCCGGTGGGTACCGGGCTGTGGGTGTACCAGAGGGTTTCCAGGGGCTTGCTCATAAGGCGATGGGTTTCCTGTCCATGGGAGAAGGGGCGGCGAGCAGCGCGTCCAGCGGCTGCCGGTCGATCCAGTCGCGCACCGCGAAGCTGGCCGGGATGAAGCGCCAGCGCACGAGGAACTGCACGAAGTCCTGCAGCGCGTCGATGGCCTGTTCGTCCAGGGCGGTGCGCAGGCGCAGGTGAGCGTCGTTGCCATAGGCCACGCCGACCCAGTATTCGCTGCTGTTGGTTTCGCGGGCCAGGTAGCGGCGGGTCTCGTCCGGGTGCTGCTGCGCCCAGTGCTCGGCGCGCAGCACGCTGCCCAGCAGCGTGCGGGCCACCTGCGGGTGCCGCTCGAGCAGATGGCTGTCCACGGCCAGCGTGCGCGGCGTGCCGTTGTTGCTGCGGATCAGCGGGTCGGGGTGGCTGCCGGTGTCGATCACGGTACGCAGGCCGAAGGCGTGGGCCAGCTGCACGGCGCTGGCGCCCTTGAGGAAGATCGCGTCCACCTCGCCGCGCAGCAGGCCGGCCAGCTCCAGGTTGCGGCCCTCGCCCTGGCCGGTGGACACCGGCGTGCCGGCGACATTGCGTACCGGGCGGTCGCTGAAGGTGCCGTGGTAGCGGTAGTTGACCAGGTGCAGGTCACCCACCTGCAGGCCGTGCAGCTTCAGTGCGTTTTCCAGGCCGCGCAGGGCCTGGGCACGGGTGAAGTCGATCTGCGCCGCGCTCCAGTCGGGCAGGCCGAAGCGCCGACCCTTGAGGTCCTGCACGCTGTGGATGGCGCTGTCCGGGCGGGTCAGGATCAGCTGCGCCTCGTCGGCCCAGGACAGGCCGATCACGCGGGTCTCGCGGCCCTGGGCGCGGGCCCAGATCGCCGGGATGCTGCCGCCGTGACGCACCGAGTTGCGCAACGTGTGGTCGAAGTGCGATTCGCGCACGGCCTGCTCGTCGGCTTCGCGCAGCGACTGCACGCGGGTGCCCAGGGCCGCCAGGTCCTGCTGCAGCCAGCCTTGCTGCACGGCGATGCCCAGGCCGGTGGGCACCGGACAGCGGGTGTACCAGAGGGTGTCGAGGGGTTGGCTCATGGTCGTTCTCCTCAGGCGCTGGCCTTGAGCGGCGCGGCGGCGGCCTGCTGCACCAGCGGCAGGACTTCCTGGCCGATGCGCAGGGCCTCTTCCAGGTGCGGGTTGGCCGCCAGGATGAAGGTCGAGAAGCCGGCGTCGCGGTATTCGGCCAGGCGCTCGGCGATGTTCTGGTGGCTGCCCACCAGCCCCACGGTCGGGCCGGGCTTGGCCTTGGCGAAGCCGGCCCAGAGATTGCGCGCCAGCTTCAGTTCGTCGAAGTCCTGCAGGTGCTGGTGATAGGCCGCCTGGCGGGCGCCGCCGACCGAGTCGGAGCCCGTGACGAAGCCCTTGGCGATGGCGCTGCTCTTGCCTTCGAGGCGTTCGAACTGCTGGCGCAGCTCGCGCCAGGCCTGCTCTTCGGTTTCGCGGGCGAACAGGTCGACGCGCAGGCCGAAGCGCACCGTGCGGCCCTGCTTGTCGGCCAGTTCGCGCACCCGCTCGAGATGCGGCTTGAGCTTGTCGATCGGCTCGGCCCAGTTCAGGTAGACGTCGGCGTGGCGGGCGGCGACCTCCAGCGCGGCGTCGGAGAAGCCGGAGAAGTACACCCCGGGCTTGCGCTCGTGGGCCAGGCCCGGTGGCAGGCTGCCGTGCTCCAGGCGGTAGATGTCGCCTTCGTAGGAGAAAGTGTCGTTGGCCCACAGGCCCTGGATCACGTCGAGGAATTCGCCGGTGCGCTTGTAGCGCAGGTCGTGTTCGAGGAAGTCGCCGTTGGCGCGCTGGCTGGCCGGGTTGCCGCCGGTGATGATGTTCCAGTCCAGCCGCCCGCCGCTGAGGTTCTGCAGGATCGCCGCCTGCTGCGCGGCGTAGGCGGGCAGGGTCCAGGTGGCCTGGAAGGCGATCAGGAAGCGGATGCGCCGGGTCTCGCGGGCCAGCGCCGCGGCGGCGATCCACGGCTCGGGGCCGGTGGGCAGCAGGGCGCCTTCGAAACCGGCCAGTTCGGCGGCCTTGGCCACCTGGGCGATGTAGTCGATGTAGGTGAAGCCGTCGGCCTCGCCGTTGGGCAGGCGGCCGGGGGCGATGTGGCCCGGGCGGTGCTGCGGGTTGCCACGGGTGTGGCGGTCGGTGGACAGCTGCGGCCCGTCGGTGCCCAGGGGCAGGCGCCAGAAGAATTCGGTGGTCATGGGAGCTCCTGAAGGGGAGGTTGTCGATGGGGAGGGTGGTGCAACGGCTGTGCCATGGCACTGCAGGGCCGGAACTGCGAGGGATGGCGAGGATGAGGTGTTGCTGTGGCAGCAGCCGGGCAGCAGTGATTGCATGAGCAGCAGCAGGGCCCTATCGCGGGGCAACCTAGTTCCTGATGGCGACCTCCCCGGCACTGCGCAGATACGTCGCGTACAACCCGGCATACACCCCGCCGGCCTCGACCAGCGCGGCATGCCGCCCCAGTTCGACCACCTGCCCGTGGCGCACCACGGCGATCCGGTCGGCGTCGCGGATGGTCGCCAGGCGGTGGGCAATGATGATCGCCGTGCGCCCCTGGCACAGCCGACGCAGCGCCTGCTGGATACGCCGTTCAGTGTGCACGTCGACCGCCGAGGTCGCTTCGTCGAGCACCAGTACCGCAGGGTCAGCCAGGTAGGCGCGCACCAGGCACACCAGCTGGCGCTGGCCATGGCTCAGGTGGCTGCCCAGCGGGCCGACTTCGGTGTGGTAGCCCAGCGGCAGGCGCTCCAGCACCTCGTCGGCACCCAGCTCGCGGGCGGCGGCGATCAGCTGGGCATCATCGGCGCCGGGCCGGGCCAGGCGCAGGTTGTCGAGAAGGGTGCCGCTGAACAGCACATTGTCCTGCAGCACCACGCCGACGTTGCGCCGCAGGTCGTGCTGGGCCAGTTCGCGCAGGTCGATGCCGTCGAGCTTCACCGCGCCGTGGCGCACGTCGTAGAAACGCGTGAGCAACTGCACCAGGGTGCTCTTGCCATGCCCTGAGGGACCAACGATGGCCAGCACTTCGCCCGCCGGGATCTGCAGGTCGAGCCCGTCGATCACCGGGCGGGCGCTGGCGTTGTAGGCGAAGCCGACCTGCTCGAAGTCCACCTGGCCACGGGCCCGGCCCAGCGTCCGAGGCTGTTCGGGGTCGAGCACCTGGGCGCGGGTGTCGAGCAGCAGGAAGATGCGCTGCGCCGAGGCGCTGCCGGTGGCGTAGCGCTCGAACAGGTCCGACAGCTCCTGCAGCGGGCCGAGGAACAGGAACACGTAGAACAGGCTCTCGGCCACCTGGCCGACGCTCACCCGGCCTTCGGCCAGGCCGAAGGCGCCCACCAGCAACAGCACGGCCATGCCCGCCGTGCCCAGCAGCGCGGTGAACGGCGCGAACCAGCCAGTGCGCAGGCTGCCGTGGATCAGCGCCTGGTTGAAGGCCTCCAGCAGGTGCCGGTAGCGCCTCTGGTTGCTGGCCTCGCGCCCGCACTGCTGGATCAGGCGCACGCCGCTGACGCTTTCGACCAGGTGCGCGGTGAAGCGGCTGCGCTGCTCGGCGACCTTGGCCCAGTTGCGCTGCGACACCCGCTTGAAGCGCCAGGTGGCCAGTGCCAACAGCGGCACGGTGGCCGCCAGGCTGTAGAAGAAGCTCGGCTCGATGCGCCACAGCATCACCCCGGCCAGGCCGCAGCGCAGCAGGGCGCCCAGCAGCTCCGGCGGGCCTTGCACCAGCAACGGCTCCAGCGCGTCGACGTCGCGGTCGGCACGGGCGATGATGCGCCCGGCGCGGGTCTGGTCGAAGTAGCTCACCGACAGCGCCTGGACATGGGCGAACACCTGCACGCGCAGGGCGTTGAGCACGCCGATGGCGGCGCCGCCGGCAATGAACTGCGAGACGCCCGCCAGCAGGAAACGGCCCAGCCAGCTGGCCGCCAGGCCCAGGCCGAGCCACAGCACCAGGCGTTCGTCCAGCAACCAGTGGCCGGCGTCCTGGATCAGCCCGCGGTCGAGCAGCTCGCGGACGAACCACGGCCGCAGGAACACGGTGAACACCAGCAGCAGTTCCAGGCCGATCACGCTCAGGATCGCCCCACGGATCGGCCGCAGCAGCGGCAGCAGGCGGCCCAGCATGCCGCGGTCGAGGGCCTGGCGGGCCAGGCGCTGTTCGATGTCGATATCGCTTTCAGCCATGCTCGATCCCCAGCAGGTCGCGGTAGTGGGCGTTGTTTGCCGTCAGCTCGGCATGGCTGCCGCTGGCGCTGATGCGCCCGCCGTCGAGCAGCAGCACGCGGTCGGCCAGCAGCAGGGTGGACAGGCGGCTGGTGATCAGCAGCAGGGTCGGCGCGCGGCCGGTCTGGCTGCGTTGACGGCGCAGGTTGTCGAGCACGCGGCGCTCGCTTTGGGCGTCCAGGGCGCTGGTGGCGTCGTCCAGGCACAGGATGTCGGGCGCGCCGAGCAGGGCGCGGGCCAGGCACAGGCGCTGGCGCTGGCCGCCGGACAGGGTCACGCCACGGTCGCCCAGCGGTGTGTCCAGGCCGTGGGGCAGGCGCTCCAGCACATCCTCGGCGGCGGCCTGGCGCAGGGCCTCGCGCAGCTCGCTGTCGGTGGCGTCGGGCGCGGCCAGGCGCAGGTTGGCGGCGAGCGAGTCGGAAAACAGGAAGCTTTCCTGTGGCAGCACCTGCACCCGGTGGCGCAAGGCCGCCAGGTCGAGATCGCGTACATCGTGCCAGCCATGGGTGTCGCTACCGACCCGCACGCTGCCGCCATCCACTTCGGCCAGGCGCGGCAGCAGGCTGGCCAGCAGGCTCTTGCCGCTGCCGGTGGCGCCGACCAGCGCCACCACCTCGCCGGGGCGCAGTTGCAGCGAGCAGTCATGCAGCAGGTCGCGGCCGGCCTGCGGCGCGGCCACGCGCACCTGCTCCAGCTTCAGGCCCAGCGGCCCTTCTGGCAGCGTGCCCTGACCGCTGCGGATGGCGGGGCGCTCGTCGAGCAGTTGCCAGATGCGTTCGGCGCTGGCGCGGGCGTCGGCGAAGGTCTGCATGACCCGGCCGATGCCTTCGATGCGGAACACCAGGGTGGTGCCCACCAGCAGCGAGGTCACCAGCTCGCCGATGCCCAGGCGCCCGGCGGCCACCTGGTGGGCGCCGTACACCAGGATCCACACATGGCCGAGGGCGACCACCGCCTGTGGCAGGGGAATGCGCGAGCTGGCATAGGCCAGCGCCGTGCGGGCATGGCCGCTGAACAGCGTCACCTGCTCGGCGAAGCGGGCGATGCGCCGGTCCTCGAGGCCGAACGCCTTGATCACCCGCACGCCGCCGATGCCTTCGGCCAGGTCCTGGCTGACCTGGTCGTAGGCCGTGGCCACGGCCCGGTCGAGGCCGACCAGGCGTTCGGTCTGACGCACGAACAGCCACAGTCCGATGCCGGTCAGCAGCAGCGGCACCAGGCCCAGCAGCGGGTCGTACCAGGCCAGCAGGCCGACCGCCGCCAGCAGCACCAGCGGGGTCTCGACGATCTGCCGCCAGAAGGTGATCAGCGCATCGCGCACCTTGTCGGCGTCGCGGGTGGTGCAGGTCACCAGCTCGCCCATGCCATGGTGCCAGTGGTAGCCCAGGTGCAGGGCCTGGACCTGTTCGAGAATGCGTTCGCGCAGGCGCGTCAGCAGGGCCTGGCTGAGCACCAGCGACAGCACCGCGGCGGCGTACTGCAGCAGGCCGCGGGCCAGGGCGATGGCCAGCAGGCTCCACAGCCAGTGCCAGCCCAGGCTGGCGTCGAGGCTGCCGTCGGCCAGGCGGGTGACGGCGCGGCCGGCGCCGACATCGTCGACCGCGTGGCCGATCAGCCATTGCTGCCAGGCCAGGCCGAGGTTGCCGGCGATGTACAGGGTGGTGACCAGGGTGAAGCGCCAGGGCATCTCGCGGTAGATGGCCAGGGCGCGCAGGAGGGGGTGGCTGGAGGTCATGCAGGGCTCGGGTCTGGTGGTGGGGCGGGCCTCATCGCGGGGCAAACCCGCTCCCACGCCGATTGTGTCGTTGCAGGTCTGGCGTGGGAGCGGGCTTGCCCCGCGATGGCGTCAGCGACGTGTAGCGCCTTGCGCTTCCTTGGCATTGAGCACCGCCGTGTACTCCCCCGGATCCACCCCGTTGAGGTAGTAGTTGCCGACGTTGTGCAGGCGCCAGCGGATCGGGTCGTGGGTGGTGTGCACCCGGGCATCGCGCCAGAAGCGGTCCAGGTTCCACTTGCTCAGCGAGGCGCTGGCCCCCAGCAGCGAGAACAGGTCGCTGGCGATCTTCAGCGCCGCGCCGTCGGCATGCGCCCGGGCGGTGGCCACCGAGAGGATCAGCTCGTCCTCCAGCGCCTTGTCCGCCGGGTCGCGTTCATGGGCGTCGAACACCCGCGCCGCCTCGCGCAGCACCGACTCGGCGCCGCGCAGGGCCACGGCGTACTCGCCGACCTGGCGGATGATGTGCGGCTCGTCGCTGGCCCGTTCGACGCCGCTCTCGACCCAGGCCCGGGCGTGCTCGCGCAGGTAGTCCACCGCCGCCTGCAGGGCGCCGGCGGCGATGCCGCTGTCGATGGCGGCGTGAAGGATCTGCGGGAAGGTCAGGCCGGTGCGCTTCATCGGCCCGCTGCGCAAGGTGACGAAGCGCTCGTCGAGGACGATCTCGTCGAACTTCACCGTGCCGCTCACCGAGTGCTGCTGGCCGAAGGCGTCCCAGTCATCGACCAGGGTCAGGCCGGGGGTGTCGCGGTGCAGCAGTACGCCGGCGCCACCGTCCTCGCTGGCGGCGGTCAGCGAGATCCAGTCGGCCAGGTAGGCGCCGGTCGAATAGAACTTGCTGCCGTTGAGCACCAGCTTGCCGTCGGCGCGGCGTTCGACGCGGGTCTTGAGGGCGAACTTGTTCTTGCCGCCGACCTCGGCCAGGGCATTGCCCAGGCGCTTGCCGGCCAGCACATCAGCCAGCACACGGTCGCGGACCTCGTCGGGGTAGCCGCCGAGCACACCGCGCAGCATCACGTTGTGGATCTGCAGCAGTTGGCCGACGCCGCCGTCGGCGCTGGAGACCAGGCGCACGGTCTCGACGATGGTCGCGACCGAGGCGCCGAGGCCGCCGAATTGCGTCGGCACGCCGATGGCGGTCAGGCCGCTGCTCGACAGCAGCTCGGCCTGGCGGCGGGGCAGTTGCCGGTTGTTGCCTGGGTCGGCGGCGAGGGCGGCGATTTCGCCGGCGACCTGGCGGGCGATGTCGATGGCTTCAGCTTCATGGGTGATGCGCCGGGCTGGCGGGTGTTCGATGGTGGTCATGGGTTACCTCGGTGGCGGTGTATGGCCCATCGCGGGTCGGTGTGGGAGCGGGCTTGCCCCGCGATGCCTACGAACACCAGAGCAACTTCTTTGCCACAGCCCTGAAGTCCATGGAGTACAGGGCTTTCAGCGCACCCTTGCTGCTCCAGCAACACCCCTGGTCGCGGTTTCTGCTGATCTGGCAACACCCGCGCCGCAATCCTGCATCCTGGTCAGCAATCACCACCTTGGCCATCATCGAGAAGCCCCTTGTTCCGGGCATTACAGCCCTTGGCACGGCCGCTGCAATGGTCCTTGCACGACGTCCAAGGAGCCACCCATGACCCTCCCTCAAGCCACTGTCAAAACTGAAACCCTGGAGCGCCTATGGTTCACCCGTTGCCCGGTGCCCACCGCCTCGGGCATCGCCTACAAGCTCGGCTGGCTGCAAGACGAATTCGCCGCCGACGGCCTGCCCATCGATACCTTGCAGGAGGCCCGCCAGCTCGGCCATCACCACTACGATCACCAACTCCCCGGCCTGTTCCGCGAGGGCGGCAACCTGCCGGCCCTGGCCGCCCGCGCCGCCGGTGCGCCAACGCGGCTGATCGGTCTGACCTGGATCGAGGAATGGCAGACCATCCTGGTCCGCCCCGACAGCAACATCCGCCGCCCTGAGGACCTGCGCGGCAAGCGCCTGGCCCTGCCGGCCTGGGGTGACAACCGCCCCGGCAGCATTGCCCGGGCCATGAGCCTGCACGGCTACAAAGGCGCGCTGGCCTCGGCCGGCCTGGGCTTCGATGACGTGCACCTGGTGGAGGTGGCGCTGCTCGACCAGTTCGATGCCGGCACCCCGCAACTGGGCCTGCAACGGCTGTGGTCGGGGCTGGATCCGCTGGTGCGCGGCGAGGTGGACGCGGTGTACGTCAAAGGCGCCGCTGCCGCCGATGCCGCCCGCCGCCTGGACCTGGTGGTGGGCATCGACCTCGATGCCCTGCCTGACCCGCGCTACCGCATCAACAACGGCACGCCACGGCCGATCACCGTGCACCAGCGCCTGCTCGACGAGCACTTCGACCTGGTGACGCGCTTCCTCGCCCAGACCCTGCGCGCCGCCGACTGGGCCGCCGGCAACCGCGACGCGCTCAACGCCATCCTCGAGGACGAGACCCGCGCCGGCAGCCAGGGCGTGGCCGACGCCTATCGCGGCGACTTCCACACCACCCTGGCACCGGACCTGTCGCCCCAGCGCCTGGCCTTCCTCGACATCCAGAAAACCTTCCTCAACCTGCACGGCTTCCTGGAACGCGACTTCGACCTCGCCGACTGGGTCGACCACCGCCCCCTGCAAGCCGCCCACGACCTGCTGGCCCAGCGCCGCGCCTGATACCGGAGACCGAACATGACCGCACTGATCAACGAACGCCCCCTCACCGCCGAGCTGCAAGCCTTCACCGACCAGGTGCTGGCCGAGGCCGAAGCGGCCTTCAGCGTGTTTCGCGAAACCCGCACCATCACCGCCAATGGCACCGTCGGCTTCATCGAGCGGGTGCCCGGCGAGGAGCTGCTGGTGTCGGTGAACTACGGCGGCCCGTGGAACCACCGCAAGCCGCTGGAGGCGACGGTCAGCGACTTCGCCGGCAATACCATCCTCGGCAAGGGCAAGGGGGGACTGGGCCGCTACACCAAGCTGTTCCAGACCCACGCCGACATCACCACCGTGTCCCACGTGCACAGCCCCTACCTCGGCGCCTGGGCCCAGACCCACCGCAGCCTGCCGTTCCACTACGTGCCGGTGCAGCGCTACCAGCTGGCCCGCGAGCTGCCGGTGTACATCGATCGCCGCCAGGCTGAGGTGGACTTCATCCTCGAGCAGATCGCCGCCAACCCGTTCAACCTGGCCATTCTCGAGGCCAACGGCGGCGCCACCGTGTGGGGCAAGCAGGGCCTGCGCGCCACCGCCGAATTCATCCTGCTGCTGGAGGAGGGTGCGCAGATCCAGCTGCTCGCCGACGCCCTCGGCGGCTCGCGCCCCTATGGCCCGGGCGTGCTCACCCAGCAGTGGAAGATGAGCGGCCTGTACGAGCGTGCCAGTGAGCTTGGCCTGGTGCCCGGCATCGACCGCCGCAACTGATCCCCACCTTTCGCGCAAGGAGCACGCCCATGGAGGTCAAGATCCTCTGGGGGCGTGCGTCCCGTCCTGCCGTGGACACGCTGCGGCAATGCATCAGGTGAAGGCTGCGCAGACCAGCCGCCACCTCCGTACGTTTGCAACTGCCAGCTTGGCCACCTGCGCCTGCGGTTGGGCAAGGCCGCTCCTACAGGGGGCAGTGCTCAGCCTTTTAGCCAGAGATTCTCGAAGCGCCATACACTGAACGGCGGCGCTCTGGCTGCGCGCCGCCGAGGTCAGGCCTGGCCCGGACGGGTGAGCGGGGCGCGTTGGTCACGGAAATGCGGCAGGATGTGTTCGCCGAGGCGGTAGGCCTCTTCCAGGTGCGGGTAGCCGGCGAGGAAGAACAGGTCGATGCCGATGGCATGGTATTCGCGGATCCGCGCCACCACGTTGGCGTGGCTGCCGACCAGGGCGCAGCCCGGCGGGATGCCGATGTAGCCGAAACCGGTCCACACGTTGGGGTGGATGAAGAAGTCGTCGAAGGCCCGCGCTTCATCCTGGTCGGCGTATTCGTGCTCGTAGCTCAGCTTGCGCGCGGTGCGCAGCCCGGCATGGGCAGCGCGGGCCTTCACCGTGCCCTTGGCCACGCCCTCGTCGAAGAAGCGCTTGGCCTCGGCCAGCGCGGCTTGCTCGGTGTCGCGGGTGATGACATCGATCGACAGACCGAAACGGATATCGCTGCGTCCGTGCTTCAAGGCGCGAGCGCGGATGTCGGCGATCAGCGCGGCGATTTCGTCGGGGTGCTCGGCGCGCATCAGGTAGAAGTCGGCGTGCCGGGCGGCGAACTCCCGCGCCGCCTCGGACGAACCCGCAGTGCAGATCAGCGGCAGCTCGGCCTTCTTCAATGGCCCGCGCAGGCCACCGCCTTCGGCGCTGTAGTAGCGGCCCTGGTAGTGGAAGTCGGGGTTGTGCCAGTAACCGCGCACCACGTCCATGAACTCGGTGGCGCGGGCGTAGCGCTCATCGTGTCCTTCGAAGTCGCCGACCTGGCGCTGGATCGCGTCCGAGCCGCCGTTGATGATGTTCCACACCAGCCGGTTGCCGGTGGCGCGCTGGTAGGTGGCGGCCTGCTGCACCGCCACCCAGGGCGTGTAGTGGTAGGGCTGGAAGGCGGTGACGAACTTCAGCGTGCGGGTCTCGCGGGCCAGCAGCGAGCACACCGTCCACGGCTCCTCGCCGGTCGGCGCGTTGACCATCAGCGCGCCGCCGAAGCCGTTGATCTCGGCGGCGCGGGCCACCTGGCCGAGGTAGTCGATGTAGCTGAAGTGGTCGCCCACGGCGAAGCCCGAGACGGCCCCGGTGCTGGGGCCGCCGGCATGCCAGTCGCCGCGGTTGCGCGGGTCGCCCGGGAGGAACTGGGTCTCGCCGTGCAGCGGCAGGCGGGTGAAGAATTCGAGGCTCATGGTTGCGCTCCTGGCTTACTGGACACTGGGGTTGCAGATCGGGGTGACAGGCTGGCCGCTGATGACCTGGCGGGCGAACGGAATCGAGTCCCTGAGCGAGGCATTGACCGTCTCGCTGTGGCCCAGGCCCTTGTACAGGTGGCCCTGGACCACGGAACCGGCCTTGCAGGCATCCTGCATCAGCGCCACCTGGGTGCTGGCGGCGGGGGTCTTGTCCTCGGCGCCGGTGCCGATGAAGATCGGTTGCGCCAGCTTGAGGGTCGGGTACGACACCTGGGCCAGCCAGGCCTTGAGCTGGTCGCCCTGATAGTCTTTTTTGGCATTGGCCGGGGTCAGCCCGCTGCCGACCACATCGCTGACCAGGGCGGACAGGCAACTGCTGCGCGCCTGCTCGAACAGCGGCAGGGCCTTGTCGGTGTAGAAGTCGCGCGGGTCGATGCTCGGGTCGTACTGCTGCGCCGCCAGCAAGGTGTAGAAACCGTAGGCCAGCGCCGGATCGACCTTGTTCACATCCTGTTCGCCGACGTTCTGCGCGCCGATGGTGTAGATCACCCCGGTGCCGACGCTGCCCTTCACCCCCAGGTCCGGCGCGTAGGTGGCGGCATAGGCGCCGGCGGCGAAGGCCCCGGCGCCGCCTTGTGACTGGCCGACGATCAGCACCTTGTTGGCCAGGCCCGGTACACCGGCGACCACGGCCTTGGCCGCGTCGAGGATGCCGTAGGCGGCCATGCGGTTGTTCAGCAGTGGGTGGCCGCCGGGCACGCCCAGGCCCTGGTAGTCGGTGGCGACGATGGCATAACCCTCGTCGAGCCAGCGGTTGAGGTACTGCACGTCACGGTACGAGCGGCCGGCCCAGGACGGCGCGCAGATATCGGCGACGCCCACGGTGCCGTGGCCCCAGCTGGCCACCGGCCAGCCGCCGGCGGGCGCCTTGCCCTTGGGGATGAACAGCGCGCCGGAGACCACGATCGGCGTCTTGCCGTCGATGCCGTCCAGCGAGGTGTAGAGGATGCGTTGCGCGCTGGCGGCGCTGGGCAGGCTCAGGGCGCTGTCCAGCGGCTCGCTGCGCAGCAGCTTGCCGGGGGTGGCCGGGATGGCCTTGCTCCAGGTGTAGAAGGTCGAGACCCGGCCGTCGCCCTGTTGCGGGTCGGGCCTGGGGGCGAAGGTGTCGGCGGCCACGGCGGCGATGGACAAGGCCAGGGCCGACAGGCCCAGGGCGAATGAGACGGGCAGTTTCATGGGCGGATCTCTTGATCAGTGTTGGCTGAGCTGGGCGTCGAGGGACGGCCAGTAATGGGTGAGCTGCAGGTCGCTCAGGGCCTGGCGGGTGAAGCCGGTGGCCAGGTCCGGGCCAATGTCGTAGGGCGTGCGGATCAGGCGGTTGTCCAGGGCGTAGCGGGCCAGCGCCTGGTAATGGGCCTTGAGCTGGGCATCGCTCTTCGGCGCCCAGCGCGCCTGCCAGGCCACCGGGTCGTCCTGGTCGTCGCGGCGCAGCACGCTCTCGGCCACGCCCGCGCGGGACGAGAGCTTGTAATAGGCGTCGCGGTTCTGCTCCTGGGAGATCCACCAGGCAGCCTTGACCCAGGCGGTGGCCACCAGCTGGGTGAGGTCGGCGTGCTGCTCGACGAAACGGTCGGTGGCCCACAGGTCCGAGACCAGCCGCCAGTCGTCGGCGCCTTGCTTGGTCGACCAGAGGATGCGCGCCACGCCCTTGTCTTCCAGGGCATAGGCTTCGTTGAGCAGCACCGCCGCATCCACCTTGCCCGCCGACACCGCCGCCGCGCCGACCTGCGGGTTGAGGTTGGCGATCTTGAAGTCGCTCAGTTGCAGCCCCTGGCTGACGAGGAAGTTGCTGAAGGCGAACTCCCATGGCCGGCCACGGTGCAAGGCCAGGCGCTTGCCCTTGAGATCCTGGATGCTGCGGGCGCTGGAGTTGGCCGGCACCACCAGGTACACGTTGTTGCCGCTGCCACCGGGCACCACCAGCTTGCCCGGCACGTTGCCGGCGCCGGCGATCACCGACGGCAGGTCGCCGCGCACGGCGAAGTCCAGGCTGTCGTTGCTGAAGCCTTCGTTGATCTGCGGACCGGCGCCGGCGTGGGGCAGGGCGACCCAGTCCAGGCTGATGCCGCGCTGGGCCAGCTGCTGGGCGAGCCAGCCATCCTCGATCACCCGCCCGGGGATGCCGCCGAACACCGGCACGCCTCCCTGGGTGAAGGCGACGATGGCGATGCGTACGGATTTGGGTGGCTCGCCGGCCCAGGTGGTGAGGCTCAACAGCAGGCCGAGCAGGGCGAGGCCATGGCGCCAGAGGATTTTCATGATGTTGCGCTCCCGACAGTGTGCGGGCCGCGTGCTTGAGCGGCCCAGGCGTTTGTCAGGGCTGAGCGAAATGCATGCCAGGGCGCTGTTGGCAGGGCTGCAGGCCTTGTGCGGCAAGGGTTACGCGCTACAGCCAAGGCATTGTCACGCGGTTCGAGGTGCTGATCGGCAGGCAGGCCGTTGCTGACCGGTTGCTGCTCCAGCAGCAATGCAACGGTTGGTTTCTTGTATATTCGTTTATCGAATATATAAATATTTATTAATAATTTTTCGGTCTAAATTGTTTCATGCACTATGAGGGCGCGCACACACTGCCAGGAATGCCCCCATGTCGCTGATTACCCATCCCAATGCCCGCGAGCTGACCAAATCCGTGCGCGCCACCGTGCTGGTGTTCAAGGACCCGCGCTCCCAGGAGCTGCTCAGCCGCATCGAGCGCCTGGCCCCCAGCGAAGCCAACACCCTCATCATCGGCGAGACCGGCACCGGCAAGGAACTGGTGGCCCGCCATATCCACAACCTCAGCCGCCGCCATCGCGAGCCTTTCGTTGCGGTGAACTGCGGCGCCTTCGCCGAGACCTTGGTGGAGAGCGAGCTGTTCGGCCACGAGAAGGGCGCCTTCACCGGCGCCACCTCGAACAAGGCCGGCTGGTTCGAGGCCGCCAATGGCGGGACGTTGTTCCTCGACGAGATCGGCGACCTGCCGCTGAACATGCAGGTGAAGCTGCTGCGGGTACTGCAGGAGCGTGAAGTGGTGCGCCTCGGCTCGCGCACCCCGGTGCCGATCAACGTGCGCCTGGTGGCGGCGACCAACGTCAACCTGGCCGACGCCGTGGTGGCCGGGCACTTTCGCGAAGACCTGTTCTACCGCCTGCACGTGGCGACCATCCGCCTGCCGGCGCTGCGCGAGCGGCCGGGGGATATCCTGCCGCTGGCCGAGTTCTTCATCGAGGAGCATTGCCGGCGCCTGGGCTACGAGCGCGCCAGCCTGAGCATCGAGGCCGAGCGCAAGCTGCTGGCGCACAGCTGGCCGGGCAACATCCGCGAACTGGAGAACGCCATTCACCATGCGCTGCTGGTGTGCCGCCAGCAGCAGGTGGCGCCGGGGGACCTGCACCTGGTGGACATGCGCCCGCAGGCGCTGGGGCAACCGGAGGTGACCGGATTGCCGGCACTGGGCGCGGTGGCGCCGGTGAGCCTGGAAAGCGCCTTGCTGGCATTGTTCGAGCAGAATATTCCGGACCTGTACGAGCACATCGAGGAGACTGTGTTCCGCGCCGCGTACCGGTATTGCCATGGCAATCAGTTGCAGACCGGGCGGTTGCTGAACATCAGCCGCAATATCGTGCGGGCGCGGTTGGAGAAGATCGGGGAGTTGGGGGGACGTTAAGCGAGTGATGGCGAAAGACGGCCATGCGCGTTCCCCTGTAGGAGCGGCCTTGTGTCGCGAAAGGGCCGCGTAGCGGCCCCGGCGATATCAGCGTGAGGCACAAATTCTGGGGGCGCTTCGCACCCCTTTCCGGCCGGTCCGACGCCTCGGCAAGGCCGCTCCTACAGGCATCTTGAATGGCTTGGGGCTGCTACACGCCTGCTGGCTGTCGTGCCATCGACCCTGCTTACGCTGAGCATTTCACCGACCCTGACCTTGCGTCGGGGACTGGCCTTGCCCAGTACTGTCCGGGCACCATCAGCCTCGATACGTACCAGTTCACCCCCGTCGACACACAGAATGCCGCATGGGCTGTCTTGCACGGCGCGTAGGTAGGCCGAGTGCGTGGCCAGGGTGGCGAACAGAGGAATCTGTTGCTCAAGGGCATCAAGAGGTCTCATCGGGCTGTTCTGGAGTGGAGTCGCCCTGCAGTCTGGCACAACGCTGCGCTCACCGTTTCCCAGGCTCACGTAGTCCGTTTCCCAAACCTGAAACGGGGCCGTCGAGCGGCCCCGCAGATCCGGCGTCGGTCCTCAGAAGCCGAAGTCGCTCAGCCCAGGATGATCGTCCGGGCGGCGTCCCAGCGGCCAGCGGAACTTGCGCTCGGCTTCACTGATGGGCTGTTCGTTGATGCTGGCGTGGCGGTTGCGCATCAGCCCGTCCTCGGCGAACTCCCAGTTCTCGTTGCCGTAGGCGCGGTACCACTGGCCGCTGTCGTCGCGGTATTCGTAGGCGTAGCGCACGGCGATGCGGTTGTCGGTGAAGGCCCAGAGTTCCTTGATCAGGCGGTACTCCAGTTCGCGGTTCCACTTGCGGGTGAGGAAGGCCTGGGCCTCTTCGCGGCTGCTGCAGAACTCGGCGCGGTTGCGCCAGTGGGTGTCGAGGGTATAGGCCAGGGCCACCTTGGCGGCGTCGCGGCTGTTCCAGCCGTCTTCGGCCAGGCGCACCTTCTCGATGGCGGTTTCACGGGTAAAGGGGGGCAGTGGTGGGCGGGACATCGTAGTCGATCCTTGCGGGAAGTGGGTTTGCAGGACCGAGATTAGACCCGTCGCAGGGCAGGGAGAATCGGTGCGCCAGGCACTTCATAATTGTCCTCGGAGGAACAATCCGCGCGGGGGGACCAGGCCTGGCTGTCTATAGTTACCGCACCAGCCAGCCCCACTGGAGCCCACTCATGAACCTGATCAGCCGCGAACCCTGGTGGCTCGTCCCGCCCAAGCCCGGGCAGACCGAGCAGGACCTGCACTGGGGCTACCTGGAAATCTACGCCGACGGCCGCACCGTGTTCGTCGACCAGCGCCCCAGTGAGCGGGAGCTGGCCGAACGCAAGAGCTGCCGCCACTTCCCCGACGCCGAAAAGCCCTGAGTCAACCTTCGAGCTGGGCCAGGCGCGCCTCCAGCGCCGCCACCCGGGCTTCCAGCGCCTCGATGCGCTCGTCCGCCGCGCTGGCGACGCGGCCGCCGCCATCCTGCTGGCGGGCGGCGAGAATCGCCTCGATCTCGGCCGGGTCGCCCAGGGCGTGGGTGTAGCGGTCTTCGCGCTGGCCGGCCTGGCGCGGCAGATGCAGGGCCAGTTCGCGCGAGACCAGGCGCTCGAGCTGGTGCTGGACCTGATCGACGTCCTCGAAGGCGTACAGGCGGTTGCTGCGGGTCAGCAGCTCGCTGAGGGTCTGCGGGCCGCGCAGGAACATCAGCCCCATCAGCACCAGCTGCGCCGGCACCAGTTCCAGGGCCTTGTCCACCCGCTGTTCCCAGCGGTCGGCGCGGCTGCCCATCTGCAGGCGAGCCATCTCCTGGTTCTCCAGGGCGCGCAGGGCCTGGCCGACTTGGCCGGGGGAGAGGTTCATGACGGGTTCGCGGCTGGTCTTCTGGTTGCAGGCCAGGACCAGGGCATTGAGGGTCAGGGGGTAGGTTTCCGGGCTGGTGGCCTGCTTCTCGATCAGCGAACCGAGCACGCGGATCTCGATGCTGCTGAAACGGCCTTCGCCGGTGGTTTCGTATTCTGACATGGCCCTGTCTCATTGCGAGGAAAAGGCCACTAGCCTAGGTAAAGCGCCGGGCTTAAGCAATCACCGGGGCATCGCGGGTCAAGCTCGCTCCCACCGGGAACGGCTTGACCCGCGACAGGGGCGTCAGGCGCTGCGTTGCTCCATGGCCTGGCACGCCGCCGCGGTGAACAGCACGTCGGTGGAGGAGTTCAGCGCGGTTTCCGCCGAATCCTGCAGCACGCCGATGATGAAGCCGACCGCCACCACCTGCATGGCGATCTCGCTGGGGATGCCGAACAGGCTGCAGGCCAGCGGGATCAGCAGCAGCGAGCCGCCGGCCACGCCCGAGGCGCCACAGGCGCAGACCGCCGCCACCACGCTGAGCAGCACCGCGGTCGGCAGGTCCACCGGGATGCCCAGGGTGTGCACGGCGGCCAGGGTCAGCACGGTGATGGTGATCGCCGCGCCGGCCATGTTGATGGTCGCGCCCAACGGGATCGACACCGAATAGGTGTCCTCATGCAGGCCGAGCTTTTCCGACAACGCCAGGTTGACCGGGATGTTGGCCGCCGAGCTGCGGGTGAAGAACGCGGTGATGCCGCTCTCGCGCAGGCACAGCAGGGTCAGCGGGTAGGGGTTGCGGCGGATCTTCCAGAACACGATCAGCGGGTTCATCACCAGCGCCACGAACAGCATGCAGCCGATCAGCACGCCGAGCAGGTGCAGGTAGCCGAGCAGCGCGTCCAGGCCCGATTGTGCCAGGGTGGCGCTGACCAGGCCGAAGATGCCCAGCGGGGCGAAGCGGATCACCACGCGCACGATCAGGGTCACGCCGTTGGACAGATCCTCGACCACGGTGCGGGTGGTGTCGTTGGCATGACGCAGGGCCACGCCCAGGCCGATGGCCCAGGTCAGCACGCCGATGAAGTTGGCGTTGAGCAGCGCGTTGACCGGGTTGTCCACGGCGCTGAGCAGCAGGTTCTGCAGCACCTCGGAGATACCGCCGGGGGCGCTCAGCGCGGCATCGCTGGTAGACAGCGCCAGGTTGGACGGGAACAGCATGCTCGCCGCCACGGCCACCACCGCCGCGGCGAAGGTGCCCAGCAGGTACAGCCAGAGGATCGGGCGGATGTGGGTTTCCTGGCCATGGCGGTGGTTGGCGATCGAGGCCATCACCAGGATGAACACCAGCACCGGCGCCACGGCCTTCAGGGCGCTGACGAAGACCTTGCCGAGGAACGCCAGGTCGCGGGCCACGGCGGGGGCGAGCAGGGCGAGGAGAATGCCGGCCACCAGGCCGATGCAGATCTGCGTCACCAGGCCGGTGCGGTTGATGAGGCGGAGGATGGGGGTCATGTGCAGCGCAATCCAGTTACGTGAAAGCGCGCGACTTTATCACAGACCCGCAGGGCATAGCGTGGGTGGGGCTTGCCCTGCGATCATCGGCCGCTCTACCAGTGAAACAACTCCCGCCGCGCGCCCTCGGTGATCGCCAGGATCCCCGGGTGCTTGACCTTGCGCTCCACCGAAATGGCGTAGAACGACTCGTTCACCGCCTCGGTCTGGCCGATCAGGCGCACCCCGTACTGGCGGCAGACCTCCTCGGCGATCACGCTGGGGGCGACGAAGATGCCGCTGCCCGACTGGCCGAAGGCCTGCATCAGCGCGCTGTCGTCGAATTCGCCGACGATGCGCGGCTGCACCTGCTGTTCGGCCAGCCAGCGCAGCAGCCGGCTGCGCACCACGGTCTCCTGGCCGGGGATCAGCAACGGCGCGTCGTCCAGGCAGGCGGGGAAGGGCCGGTCGAGGCGTTCGGCCAGCGTGGGCGTGGCGAAGAAGCTCAGGCCGCATTCGCCGAGTTTCTGGCTGTAGCCCTTGATGTCCAGGTGGCTGGGCATGGGGCTGTCGGAGATCACCAGGTCCAGGCGCTGGATCGCCAGGTCCGCCAGCAGCCGCTCGAGCTTGTCCTCGCGGCAGCTGATGCGCAGCACCTCGTCCAGCTCCATGGTCGGCGCCAGCAGGCGGTAGACGATGGACTTGGGCACCACGTCGGCCACCCCCACGCGAAACAGGATCTGCTCCTGCGGCCCGGCCCGCAGCATGGCCTCCAGCTCACCGCCGATCTGGAACATCTGCTCGGCGTAGACCAGCGCCTGACGCCCGGTCTCGGTCAGCTCCAGCTGGCGGCCGACGCGCTGGAACAGCTCCAGGTTCCAGGTCTGCTCGAACAGGCTGATCTGGCCGCTGATGGTCTGCGGGGTGAGGTTCAGTTGCTCGCTGGCGCGGGCGATGCTGCCGGTCTTGGCCACGGCCCAGAAATAGTGGAGCTGGCGGTAGTTGAGCATGGCCTGCCTCAGTTCGAAAAAACCGAAGTATACACGCCGAAAAAACGAATTTTCCGGATGTTTCAGCCTCTTTAGAATGCCTCCCCATCAGGCGCATGACGCGCCGCCCGGAATTCGACAAGCGAGGACCTCATGCTACAACTCAAATCCATTGGTACACCGCTGGTGCTGGCCCTGGCCCTGTTCGCCATGTCCGGTTGCGACCAGGCCGAGAAATCCGCCCAGCAGATGCTCGACCAGGCCGCCGAAACCGCCAAGCAGGCCATCGACAAGACCAACGACGCCGCCCAGCAGGCCCTGAGCGACGCCATCGGCAGCGATGCCGAGAAGGCCAAGGCCGAAGACGACAAGAAAGACACCCAGGACATCTGAGAGCAGGACTGACCAATGGAATATTTGCTGGAACTCGCCGCAAGCCCCACCGCCTGGGTTGCCCTCGCCACCCTGGTGGCCATGGAGGTCGTGCTCGGCATCGACAACCTGATCTTCATCTCCATCCTCACCAACAAGCTGCCTGAGCAGTACCGCTCCAAGGCCCGCCGTATCGGTATCAGCATGGCCCTGGTCATGCGCCTGGCGCTGCTCAGCACCGTGGCCTGGATCGTCCAGCTGACCGAACCGGTCATCGAGGTGTTCGGCCACACGTTCTCGTGGAAGGACATGATCCTCATCGCCGGTGGCCTGTTCCTGCTGTGGAAGGCGACCAAGGAGATCCATGAAAGCGTCGACCCGCATGGCGCCAAGGAAGAGTCCAAGGCCGGCAACGCCGTGACCATCGGCTTCACCGCGGCAATCTTCCAGATCCTGCTGCTGGACATCGTCTTCTCGATCGACAGCATCATCACCGCCGTGGGCATGACCGAGCACCTGCCGATCATGATCATCGCCGTGATCAGCGCCGTGATCGTGATGCTGGTGGCCGCCGACCCGCTGGCCAAGTTCATCAACGACAACCCGACCGTGGTGATGCTGGCCCTGGGCTTCCTGATCATGATCGGCATGACCCTGATCGCCGAAGGCTTTGGCGCCCATGTACCGAAGGGTTATGTGTATGCGGCCATGGCGTTCTCGACGGCGATCGAGATCCTCAACATCCTGGCGCGCCGGGCGCGTTTGAAGCGTGAGGCGGCCGAGGGCAACTGAGCCGCGAGCTGCAAGTGATAAGCAAGAGGGAGCCTAGGCTCCCTCTTGTCGTTCATGGCTCGAAGTTTGTAGATGCTGTCAATGCGCCCCGGCATGGCGCCGGGCACGGCGCACCGGCGGGGCCTTGGCCACGGCCTGTGGGGGCAGATGGTGAGGGTGGGAATGCCGGCGCACGATGCGCAGCACCCCCCAGAGCATGGCCGCCGCGACGCTGAGCCACATGCCGACCAACACGAGAATTGCCATTGTCAGGCTCATGTGTGCCTCCTTCTCTCTGGCGAGCCGTGCTCGCCATCCAGACACAGCTTCAGTCTAGCCTGTTGCCTGTGACGTTCCATTGACCGAAGGTCTAGTCCTTGGGCCGTTTCGTTCCAAGTCAGCGCCGGGCTATACCCGCGGGCGTCGGCATCCTATGATCGGCTTCTTGGCCGGGCGCTGCCTGCCTGGCCGCGGAACAAGCGAGTGTCCACGTTGCAAAAGCTCTCCAAGTTTCGGGCCCTGGGCCCACGTCGCCTGCTGGCCGCCTGCCTGGTGGCGGCGACCCTGTCCGGCTGCGCCGGCACGCCACCGGCCGCGCTCAAGGGCCTGCCGCAGCGGGTCGAGATCAGCAGCGTGCCGTTCTATCGCGGCAACGCCAACCACAGCGGCTCGATGGCCCTGGCCGCGGTGCTGTCGCAACAGGGCGCGCCGATCACCCCGGGCCTGCTCGACAAGGCGCTGGGCCTGCCCAAGGCCGCCGAATCGCTGGACACCGGCATTCCCCGGGTAGCCCGCGAGTACGGGCGGGTGGTCTACCCGCTGGACAAGCACCTGGACGCGCTGCTCGCGCAAGTGGCCGCCGGCTATCCGGTGCTGCTGCGTTATCAGGAAGGTTCGGCCTGGTGGAGCGAGCCGCGTTACGCGGTGCTGATCGGCTACGACCGCTACAAGCAGCGGGTGCTGCTGCGCTCAGGGATGCATCGACGCCAGTTGATGGCCTTCGATGATTTCGAGTCGGCGTGGGCCAAGGAGGGCAATTGGGCGGTGCTGCTGCAGTCGCCACGGCAACTGCCGGCCCAGGTGGATCGCCAGCGCTGGTTGCAGGCGGCGGACGAGCTGGCCCGTGCGGGGCAGGAGATCGCGGCGAAGCAGGCGGTCACCAGCCTCGGGCATTGAGGCCGAAATGATCGCGGGGCAAGCCCGCTCCCACAATCAGCGTGGGAGCGAGCTTGCCCCGCGATGGCGTCACATCAGAAGCCCAGACGATCGCGCAGGCTGTAATACCAGGCACCAATGGCGCTGAACGGCACGCGCAGCATCTGCCCACCCGGGAACGGGTAGTGCGGCAGGCCGGCGAACGCATCGAAACGCTCGGCCTGGCCGCGCAGGGCCTCGGCCAGCACCTTGCCCGCCAGGTGGGTGTAGGTCACGCCGTGACCCGAGCAGCCCTGGGAGTAATAGATGTTGTCACCGATACGACCGACCTGCGGCAGACGCGACAGGGTCAGCAGGAAGTTGCCGGTCCAGGCGTAGTCGATCTTGACGTTCTTCAGCTGCGGGAAGGCCTTGAGCATCTTCGGACGGATGATCGCCTCGATGTTCGCCGGGTCGCGCGCGCCGTACACCACGCCACCGCCGAAGATCAGGCGCTTGTCGCTGGTCAGGCGGTAGTAGTCGAGCAGGTAGTTGCAGTCCTCGACGCAGTAGTCCTGCGGCAGCAGGGTGCGCGCCAGTTCCTCGCCCAGCGGCTCGGTGGTGATCACCTGGGTGCCGCATGGCATCGACTTGGCCGCCAGTTCCGGCACCAGGTTGCCCAGGTAGGCGTTGCCGGCGACGATGATGAACTTGGCGCGGACCTTGCCCTGTGGCGTGTGCACGACAGGGTTGGCGCCGCGCTCGATGCGCACGGCCGGGGTCTGCTCATAGATGATGCCGCCCAGCGACTCGACCGCGGCGGCTTCGCCCAGGGCCAGGTTCAGCGGGTGGATGTGGCCGCCGCTCATGTCGAGCATGCCGCCCAGGTAATTGTCGCAGGCCACCACTTCACGGATGCGCTTCTGGTCCATCAGCTCCAGCTGGGTGTGGCCGAAGCGTTCCCACAGGCGCTTTTGCGATTCCAGGTGGCCCATCTGCTTGCTGGTCAGCGCGGCGAACACGCCGCCGTCCTTCAGGTCGCACTGGATGTCGTACTTGGCCACGCGCTCACGGATGATGCGCCCGCCTTCGAAGGCCATCTGGCCCAGCAGTTGAGCCTGCTTGGGGCCGACGGTGCGTTCGATGACGTCGATGTCGCGGCTGTAGCTGTTGACGATCTGGCCGCCGTTGCGGCCCGAAGCACCGAAGCCGACCTTGGCGGCCTCGACGATGCTCACCTTGAAGCCGTTCTCCAGCAGGAACAGGGCGCTGGACAGGCCGGTGTAGCCGGCGCCGATGATGCACACATCGGTTTCCACCTCACCCTGCAGCGCCGGACGTGGCGGCACCGGGTTGGCCGAGGCGGCGTAGTAGGACTGGGGGTAGGGGGTGTTAGCCATGCTCGAGGAACCTCGTGTTTTATATTTTTAACGAATGTACCGATGCTATCAATAATAATAAACACCCGCTAGTCGTCCGGTGAAAATCCTTTACGCCCCCCTGAAACCTGGCCTTTCTATAAATAGTTTAAGTTTCAGTAGCTTAGCGTGAAAAAAAGTGTTGACAGGGTATCTGGATCGCGTAGAATGCGCCCCACACGACAGGCACATAGCTCAGTTGGTTAGAGCACCACCTTGACATGGTGGGGGTCGTTGGTTCGAGTCCAATTGTGCCTACCAAATCAGAAGAGGGCGATCCGCAAGGATCGCCCTTTTTGCTTTCCGCTGTTCGGTGTCCGCCGACACACGCTGCAACCTTCCACCTTCGCCTCATCCCTGCGGCTGTGCTATCCGCTCATGCTAGAATCCGCCCCTTCGAATCTGGAGGTACAGGCGTGCGCAAACTGGCGGTGGTAATGGCGGTGTTGGCCCTGGCGGGCTGTAACAACGAGGTCGAAGGCGTGCACAAGCAGGTGGCCGAACACCTGAACAACCCCAAGACGGCCAAGTTCGCCAACGTGCGCTTCGACACCCAGGGCTCCATCTGCGGCCAGGTGCGCGGCAAGGACGACGCCGGGCAGTACGAGGCCTATCGCAGCTACGTGGCGATCAAGCATGACGGCCAGTACGAAATCCTCATCGACGAAACCGGCAACAACCTGCGCATCCGCGAAGTCTGCGGTGGTGCCGACCTGCAGCGCCGCGCCGAGGCGCTGGCCGAGCAGCCGGCGCCGGAGGGTTGGGACGTCGAGGTGATCCAGGGGCCGAACATGGGCGCCCTGACCGACATGACCGCCCGCCTGATCGAGAAGGGCATTCCGTCCTGGGTCGAGTACCGCGACGGCAAACCGGTGGTGCTGATGGGCCCGTTCCCGGCCAAGGCCGAGGCCGATGCGCGCAAGGCCGAAGTGATGGCCAAGCTGGGCACCGACTCGATCGTCATCCAGCACGGCGTCAAGCGCTGATCGCGACGGCCACATAAATCCCTGTAGGAGCGGGCTTGTCCCGCGATGGCGTCAGAACAGGCTGCGGTGCTTCCCGGTCAGCCCGTGCAGCAGCAGCTATGCTGTCTACTGCGGGGGTTGAGTGGGGGAGGCGGCTCATGGCGACGCTGGAGCGGGCCATTGCGATGGCCATCAAGGCGCATGAAGGGCAGTTCGACAAAGGCGGTGCGGCGTACATCCTCCACCCGTTGCGGGTGATGGAGCGGGTGATTACCCCGGAGCAGCGCATCGTCGCGGTACTGCACGACGTGCTGGAAGACACCCCGCTCACCCTGTCCGACCTCGCCCGCGAAGGTTTCCCGCTGAAGATCCTCGCCGCGCTGCTGGCGCTGAGCCGTCGTGAAGGCGAGAGCTACGAGGCCTTCGTCATCCGCCTGGGCGTCGACCCCCTGGCGCGCCAGGTCAAGCTCGCTGACCTGGCCGACAACAGCGATCTCTCACGCATCCCTTGCCCGGGCCCTGCCGACC
The DNA here is from genome assembly GCF_014268935.2 of Pseudomonas peradeniyensis. Taxonomy (GTDB): domain Bacteria; phylum Pseudomonadota; class Gammaproteobacteria; order Pseudomonadales; family Pseudomonadaceae; genus Aquipseudomonas; species Aquipseudomonas peradeniyensis. Next base: position 906,180 of record NZ_JABWRJ020000001.1, read on the forward strand.
TGGCCCGGCTGTGCCGTTACCAGCAGGCCAGCGCCTACCTGCAGGCGCTGGTCTGACCCTGCTCAGCCGCAGGCCTTGAGGTTGACCGGCCCGACGAACTCGTTGCCGCGCCCCATCACGCACGCCACCTGCTGGTTGCGCTGCAGCTCCCAGGCCTGCGGCGGGTAGGTCTTGTTCCAGGCCTCGAACAGCTGGCGGTCCTGCCTGGACAGCCTCAGGTCATACTGCTTGCTCATATAGAAGTAGGTGCGCGCGATCATCCCGCGGATCGACGGGCGCGGCATGACCTTCTTGGCCTTGAAGTCGACCTGGGTCAGGCAGCTGCCGTACTGGCCGTGCTGCTCGGGCAGCCAGCCGAAGCTGAAGTTGCTGCGGTCGCCGTTGACCTCGCCGATGCTCGGCACCAGGTTGTGCAGGTCGGCCTCGGCGCGCTGGTAGACCTTGTCGTGGCGCGTGCAGTTCTTGCGCCCGCCGTCTTGCCAGCACTGGCGCTGGTGGCCGATCTGCCAGGCCGGGACGATGTGCTCCCATTCGATGCGCGAGGCGCGGTTGAGGTTCTTGCGCGGCGCGTAGCCGCAGGAGGCCAGGTCGACCTTGTTGCCCTTGTACTTGCAGCCGCAATAAAACTCCGTGGACTGCGGCGCGTACAGCTTCCAGGCGACCTTCTTGGCCTCCTGGAAGGTGCGCGGTGCGTCGGCGTGGGCGAGGGGGGCAAGCAGCAGCAGGCAGGCGGCGAAAAGCGAAACTCTCATGCGCGGTCAGTCTTCCTTCGGCACGGTCCAGAAAATCTGCACGCCGCCATCGTCGCGGTGGGCGAGGGTGACGTTGTCGTTCTCGGCGATTTCCTCGAGCAGGGTTGCCCAGTCGTCGGGCGACTCGTGCTCCAGGCGGAAGATCAAGGCGGCGCGGCTGCGCTGGGCGGTGGGGCTGTTGATGATCTTCTGGATGCGCTGACCCAGTAGTTCATAAGGGCTTGGCGACGCGGAGGCGGGTTTGGCCACGGGGCTTTTCCTTGTTTTGCTGTATGCGCATACAGTATTTCACTGTAAGCCGTTTCGCAACAGCAGGTAGGATGAAAGCCGTATAAGACCGTGGTAGAGGGATTGGTTCCATCGAAAGCATCGCGGGGCAAGCCCGCTCCCACAAAGGTCATGTGTGCCTCGTGGGAGCGGGCTTGCCCCGCGATAGGGCCGGTATGTTCAACACCCCAACCCGAGGTGCATGCCGATCAATATTCCCAGAAGATCCGCTGCAGCTCCTTGCTGTCCTGGGTCTTGGTCATCGCGACCATGGCCAGGATCCGCGCCTTCTGCGGATTCAGGTCGTGGGCCACGACCCAGTCGTTCTTGTCGTCAGGCTGTTCGGCGTTGCGCAGCACGAAGCCGCCCTGGTTGACGTGGGACGAACGGATGATCTGCACGCCGTCCTTGCGCAGCTCCTGCAGCGCCGGCACCACCCGCGACGATACCGAGCCGTTGCCGGTGCCGGCGTGGATGATCGCCTTGGCGCCACCCTGGGCCAGCGCCTTGTAGGCGGTGTCGGTCACGTTGCCGTAGCCGTAGGCGATGTCCACGGCCGGCAGCTTGCTGATGGTCTTGATGTCGAACTCGGAGTTGACGGTGTGACGCTTGGCCGGCAGGCGGAAGAAGTACGACTTGCCTTCCACGACCATACCCAGCGGGCCCCACTGGCTCTTGAAGGCTTCGGTCTTGATGTTGACCGCCTTGCTCACGTCGCGACCGGACTGGATCTCGTCGTTCATGGTCACCAGCACGCCCTTGCCGCGGGCGTCCTTGCTGCTGGCCACGGCCACGGCGTTGTACAGGTTGAGCATGCCGTCGGCGGACATCGCGGTGCCCGGACGCATCGAACCGACCACGATGATCGGCTTGTCGGTCTTCTCCACCAGGTTGAGGAAGTAGGCGGTTTCTTCCAGGGTGTCGGTGCCGTGGGTGATGACGATGCCATCGACGTCCTTGCTGTCGGCCAGTTCGGCGACGCGCTTGCCCAGCTTGAGCAGGTCGTCGTTGCCGATGCTTTCCGAGGCGACCTGCATCACCTGCTCGCCGCGCACGTTGGCCAGGTCCTTCAGCTCCGGCACGCCGGCGATCAGCTTGTCGATGCCTACCTTGGCCGCCTGGTAGGTGGCGCTGTTGGCGGCACTGGCGCCGGCGCCGGCGATGGTGCCGCCGGTGGCGAGGATCACCACGTTGGCGAGTTTCTGTTGTTGCGCGGCTTCCTTGGCGGAAACGGTGGTTGGCAGTACCAGCAGCAGCGCCAGGGCGCTCGGTGCGAAGGTCTTGATAGCGGTTTTCATCATTTCTGCTTCTCTCTTCCTGGAGGAGATGTGCGTTATGTCGCACTGGGGTAAAGGCAGATTTCGTACCAGCAACTACCGTTCGTCGTATTTCATCTTGAAACCCCTGTTTTGACTGGGGGTACTCGAAGCGACCAGAAGGTCAGAGGTGGGTGCGCGTGTTCGGCTGACCGAATTTTTGCTGGAAAGGTGTTCGGTTTTTCGGACGAATTGCGGATAATCCGACGCGCGTAGTCCTAGCTCCCTACGCAATGGATTTGACAAAACCGGCGGCTGTTTCCATAGTTGGTTACCGCAAACGTTTGCGATCCGATAAAAACCACAAGATTCGGAGTCATTTCCATGAAACTGCCGTTCCCCGGCCGTCCGCTGGCCCTCGCCGTTTTCTCGTCGCTGCTGTTCTCCCTGTCCACCGCCCACGCCGAGGAAGCGCCCAAGGTCGCCCTGGTGATGAAGTCCCTCGCCAACGAGTTCTTCCGCACGATGGAAGACGGCGCCAAGGCCTACCAGAAAGACCACCCCGACGATTTCACCCTGGTGGCCAACGGCATCAAGGACGAGACCGACACCGGCAACCAGATCCGCATCGTCGAGCAGATGATCGCCACCGGCGCCAAGGCCCTGGTCATCGCCCCGGCTGACTCCAAGGCGCTGGTGCCGGTGATCAAGAAGGCCATGGACGCCGGCATCACCGTGATCAACATCGATAACCGCCTCGACCCCGCCGTGCTCAAGAGCAAGGGCATCAGCGTGCCGTTCGTGGGCCCGGACAACCGCAAGGGCGCGCGCCTGGTCGGCGACTACCTGGCCCAGCAGAAGCTCAAGGCTGGTGATCAGGTCGGCATCATCGAAGGCGTGCCGACCACCACCAACGCCCAGCAGCGCACCGCTGGCTTCAAGGACGCCATGGAAGCCGCGCAGATGAAGATCGTTTCGGTGCAGTCGGGTAACTGGGAGATCGACAAGGGCAACGCCGTGGCCGCCTCGATGCTCAACGAATACCCCGACCTGAAGGCGCTGCTGGCCGGCAACGACAGCATGGCCCTGGGCGCCGTCTCGGCCGTGCGCGCCGCCGGCAAGACCGGCCAGGTGCAGGTGGTCGGCTACGACAACATCAATGCCATCAAGCCGATGCTCAAGGATGGCCGCGTGCTCGCCACCCTCGACCAGGCAGCCAGCCAGCAGGCGGTGTTCGGTATCCAGGCGGCTCTGAAGATGCTCAAGGGCGAGAAGCCAGGCGTGGATGCCGACAATGTCATCCAGACGCCGGTCGAGCTGATTACCCAGTGAAGTGATATCGCGGGGGCGTGGGAGCGGGCTTGCCCCGCGATGGTGTCGGAAGATGCAACAAGGGTATCTGCCCTGACGCTATCGCGGGGCAAGCCCGCTCCCACGAAAGCCCGCCTTATAAACGCGTCATGCTTCGTCCTAGGAGAGAATGGCCATGTCAGTACCGGCCAATGAAACCGTGCTAGCCGTCAGCGGCCTGGGCAAGACCTACGCCCAGCCCGTGCTCGGCGACGTCACCCTCGAGCTGCGCGGCGGCGAGGTGCTGGCCCTGACCGGCGAGAACGGCGCGGGCAAGTCGACCCTGTCCAAGCTGATCAGCGGCCTGGAGATCCCCACCACCGGGCAGATGCGCTATCGCGGCCAACCCTACAGCCCCGGCAACCGCGCCGAGGCCGAGCGCCTCGGCGTGCGCATGGTGATGCAGGAGCTCAACCTGCTGCCCACCCTGACCGTGGCCGAGAACCTGTTCCTCGACAACCTGCCCAGCCGCCTCGGCTGGGTCAACCAGAAGCGCCTGCGCCAGCTGGCCAGCGCGGCCATGGCCCAGGTCGGCCTGGACGCCATCGACCCGGACACTCCCGTGGGTGAGCTGGGCATCGGCCACCAGCAGATGGTCGAGATCGCCCGCAACCTGATCGGCGACTGCCATGTGCTGATCTTCGACGAACCCACGGCCATGCTCACCGCCCGCGAGGTGGAGCTGCTGTTCACCCAGATCGAGCGCCTGCGCCAGCGCGGCGTGGCCATCGTCTACATTTCCCACCGCCTCGAAGAGCTGCAGCGCGTGGCCCAGCGCATTGCCGTGCTGCGCGACGGCAAGCTGGTGTGCGCCGAGCCGATCCAGCGCTACAACAGCGAGCAACTGGTCAACCTGATGGTTGGTCGCGAGCTGGGCGAGCACATCGACCTCGGCCAGCGCAGCATCGGCGCGCCGCTGCTCAGGGTCGACAAGCTCAGCCGTGGCGACAAGGTGCGCGAAGTGTCATTCGAGGTCAGGGCAGGGGAGATCTTCGGCATCTCCGGCCTGATCGGCGCCGGGCGTACCGAACTGCTGCGCCTGATCTACGGTGCCGACCGCGCCGACAGCGGCCAGGTCGCCCTTGGCCAGCCGCCGCTGCCGGTGACCATCGATTCGCCCAAGGCCGCGGTCAAGGCCGGCATCGCCCTGATCACCGAGGACCGCAAGGGCGAAGGCCTGCTGCTGAGCCAGTCGATCAGTGCCAACATCGCCCTGGGCAATCTCGGTGCAGTGTCCCGCGCCGGCGTGCTCGACCGCGACGCCGAACGTGAACTGGCCGAGCGCCAGATCGGCGCCATGCGCATCCGCAGCGCCAGCCCCGCCCAGGCCGTGGGCGAGCTGTCCGGCGGCAACCAGCAGAAGGTGGTGATCGGCCGCTGGCTGGAGCGCGACTGCCAGGTGCTGCTGTTCGACGAGCCCACCCGTGGCATCGACGTCGGCGCCAAGTTCGACATCTATGGCCTGCTCGCCGAACTCGCCCGCCAGGGCAAGGCCATCGTCGTGGTGTCCAGCGACCTGCGCGAGCTGATGCTGATCTGCGACCGCATCGCCGTGCTCAGCGCCGGGCGCCTGATCGACACCTTCGACCGCGATCATTGGACCCAGGACCAACTGCTTGCCGCCGCCTTCGCCGGCTACCAGAAACGTGATGCCCTGCTGCACGACGCAGCCCCCAGGATGGACGCATGAAAACCACAACAAACACCTCGGGCGCCGCGCCCGTGCGCCGCAGCGGCACCTATTTCGGCCTGGGCACCTACCTGGGCCTGGCCGGCGCCTTGCTGGCGATGATCGTGCTGTTCTCGATGCTGAGCAGCCACTTCCTGTCCTATGCCACCTTCAGCACCCTGGCCAACCAGATCCCCGACCTGATGGTGCTGGCGGTGGGCATGACCTTCATCCTGATCATCGGCGGCATCGACCTGTCGGTGGGCTCGGTGCTGGCCCTGGCCGCTTCGACGGTTAGCGTGGCGATTCTCGGCTGGGGCTGGAGCGTCCTGCCCGCCGCGCTGCTGGGCATGGCCGTGGCGGCACTGGCCGGCACCGTCACCGGCAGCATCACCGTGGCCTGGCGCATCCCTTCGTTCATCGTCTCGCTGGGCGTGCTGGAAATGGCCAGGGGCCTGGCCTACCAGTTCACCGACTCGCGCACCGCCTACATCGGCGACGCCTTCGCCTGGTTCTCCAACCCCGTGGCCTTCGGCATCTCGCCGGCGTTCATCATCGCCTTGCTGGTGATCGTCGCTGCCCAGCTGGTGCTGACCCGCACCGTGTTCGGCCGCTACCTGATCGGCATCGGCACCAACGAAGAGGCCGTGCGCCTGGCCGGCATCGACCCGCGCCCCTACAAGATCCTGGTGTTCGCCCTGATGGGCGTGCTCGCCGGCCTCGCCGCGCTGTTCCAGATTTCGCGCCTGGAGGCCGCCGACCCCAACGCCGGCTCCGGCCTCGAGCTGCAGGTGATCGCCGCCGTGGTGATCGGCGGCACCAGCCTGATGGGCGGGCGCGGCTCGGTCATAAGCACCTTCTTCGGCGTGCTGATCATTTCGGTATTGGCCGCCGGCCTGGCCCAGATCGGCGCCTCCGAGCCGACCAAACGCATCATCACCGGGGCGGTCATCGTCATCGCCGTGGTACTCGACACTTACCGCAGCCGGCGCGCGAACCGGCGGAACTGAAACCATGGCAACCATCAAAGATGTCGCGGCACTGGCGGGGATTTCCTACACCACCGTGTCCCATGTACTGAACAAGACCCGCCCGGTCAGCGAGCACGTGCGCCTGAAGGTCGAGGCGGCGATTGCCGAGCTCGACTACGTGCCCAGCGCCGTGGCGCGCTCGCTCAAGGCGCGCAGCACCGCCACCATCGGCCTGCTGGTGCCCAACAGCGTCAACCCGTACTTCGCCGAGCTGGCCCGGGGCATCGAGGACGCCTGCGAGCGCAACGGCTACTGCGTGATCCTGTGCAATTCCGACGACAACCCGCAGAAGCAGCGCAGCTACCTGCGCGTGCTCCTGGAAAAACGCATCGATGGGCTGATCGTCGCCTCGGTGGGCGAGGACCAGGACCTGCTCGACAGCCTCAGCGGCGTGCGCACGCCGATGGTCATCGTCGACCGCGCCCTGGACGGCGTCGAGGCCGACCTGGTGCGCATCGACCACGAGCAGGGCGCCTACCTGGCCACCCGTCACCTGCTGGAGCTGGGCCACCGCGAGATCGCCACCATCGGCGGTCCGGTGGACACCGGTGTCAGCCAGCTGCGCCTGGCCGGTTTCCGCCGGGCGATGGCCGAGGCCGGCGTGCGCATCGCCCCCGGCCATGTACTGCACAGCGACTTCACCAGCCCCGGCGGGCATGCCGCCGCGGCGCGCCTGCTCGACGGCGAGCGGCCCACGGCGATCTTCGCCGGCAACGACATGATTGGTTTTGGCGTGTTGCGCGCCGCCGCCGAGCGCAACATCGACGTGCCCGGCGAGCTGTCGGTGATCGGTTTCGACGATATCGAGCTGAGCCGCTACGTGTACCCGGCGCTGACCACGGTCGGCCAGTCGATCCGCGAACTGGGCGAGAGTGCCGCCGGCCTGTTGCTGTCGCGCATCGTCACGCCGCGGCGCGACGGCGCCGCCGAGCAGCGCATCGTCGCCCCGCGCATCGTCTTGCGTGAATCCACCGGGCCGCGCCCGGACCTGTTCAACGATTACCGTTAAGGAATACCCATGGATGCCAAGGTGGTGGTGGTCGGCAGCCTCAACATGGACCTGGTGGCCCGCGCCCAGCGCCTGCCCCGGGGCGGCGAGACGCTGACCGGCGACAGTTTCTTCACCGCGCCCGGCGGCAAGGGCGCCAACCAGGCCGTGGCCGTGGCCCGGCTGGGCGCCAGCGTGGCGATGGTCGGCAACGTCGGTGACGATGCCTATGGCCAGCAGCTGCGTCAGGCGCTGAAGCGCGAGGGCGTCGATTGCCAGGGTGTGAGCCTGTGCGAGGGCGTGTCCAGCGGCGTGGCGCTGATCGTGGTGGATGCCGCCAGCCAGAACGCCATCGTCGTCATTCCCGGTGGCAACGGCCTGCTCGGGCCCGAGTCGGTGAGCCGCTTCGACCACCTGCTGCAGGAGGCCGAGGTGATCATCTGCCAGCTTGAGGTGCCCACGGCCACGGTGGCCTGGACCCTGGCCCGTGGCCGCGAGCTGGGCAAGACCGTGATCCTCAACCCGGCGCCGGCCAGCGGACCGTTGCCGGCGGAGTGGTACGCCTATATCGACTACCTGATCCCCAACGAGAGCGAGGCCGAGGCCCTGGCCGGGGTGCAGGTCGACGACCAGGACAGCGCCCGTCGGGCGGCCGAACGCCTGCGTCAGCTCGGCGCGGGCAAGGTGATCGTCACCCTGGGCGGTGATGGCGCGTTGCTGGTCGATGCCGCCGGTAGCCGGCATTTCCCGGCGCCCCAAGTGCAAGCGGTGGACACCACGGCGGCCGGCGACACCTTCGTCGGTGGCTTCGCCGCCGGCCTGGCACGCGGCCTGCCCGAGGACGAGGCGATCGGCTTCGGCCAGCGCGCCGCCGCGTTGTCGGTGACCCGAGTCGGCGCGCAGCCGTCGATCCCTTACCTGAAGGAGCTGGCGCCATGAAGAAGACGCCGCTGTTGAACATCGCCCTGTCGCGGACCATCGCCGGGCTGGGTCATGGCGACATCCTGGTGATCGGTGATGCCGGCCTGCCGGTGCCGCCGGGCGTGGAGCTGATCGACCTGGCGCTGACGCCGGGCATCCCGGATTTCGCCAGCGTGCTGCGCGTGGTGCTGAGCGAGATGCAGGTCGAGCGCCATGTGCTGGCCGAGGAGGTGTTCCAGGCTTTGCCGCCAGGGTTGGCCGAGGTCGAGCGGCTGCATGCCGGCGGCGAACTGGGCCAGCGCCAGGTGCTGAGCCATGTCGATTTCAAGACCCTGTGTCGCCAGGCCCGGGCCGTGGTGCGTACGGGGGAGTGCAAGCCCTACAGCAATATTGCCCTGGTGGCTGGCGTTACCTTTTAGACCGAATGCGAGGGCTTTGCCCTCGATCGCGGGTCAAGCCCGCTCCCACGCCAGAACACTTATGCGGTGCTGGCGTGGGAGCAGGCTTGCCCCGCGATAGGCCGCAGAGCGGTCACCCTTGAATCCATCCCCTAGCAACAAGGAGTGCTGAATGTCCCTCAAATCCCTGCTCCAAGGAGCCGTCCTCATGTCCGCGCTAGCCGCCACCGCCGTCATGGCCGCGCCCCGCGACCTGATCATCGACACCGACCCCGGCGCCGACGACGTGGTAGCCCTGCTGCTGGCCATGGCCTCGCCCGAGGAACTTAAAATCCGCGCCATCACCACCGTGGCCGGCAACGTGCGCCTGGAAAAGACCTCGCGCAACGCCCGCCTGGCCCGTGAATGGGCAGGCCGCGAAGAAATCCCGGTATATGCCGGGGCAGGGCGGCCGATGGTGCGCACGCCGATCTACGCCGCCAACGTCCACGGCGAGGAAGGCCTGACCGGCGTCAAGGTCCACGAGCCGAAAAAGCCCCTGGCCAACGGCAATGCCGTGCAGTACCTGATCGACACCCTGGGCGCCGCCGAGCCCCACAGCATCACCGTGGCCATGCTCGGCCCACAGACCAACCTGGCCCTGGCGCTGATCCAGAAGCCCGAGATCGTCAACGGCATCAAGGAAGTGGTGGTGATGGGCGGCGCCCACTTCAACGGCGGCAACATCACCCCGGCCGCTGAGTTCAACCTGTTCGCCGACCCGCACGCCGCCGAAGTGGTGCTGGCCAGCGGCGTCAAGCTGACCTACCTGCCGCTGGACGTCACCCACAAGGTGCTCACCAGCGACGCCCGCCTCAAGCAACTGGCGGCGGTGAACAACAATGCCAGCAAGCTGGTGGTGGACATCCTCAACGCCTACATCAAGTTCGACATGGACAACTACGGCATGCCCGGCGGCCCGGTGCACGACGCCAGCGTCATCGCCTACCTGCTCAAGCCCGAGCTGTTCAAGGGCCGCCAGGTACACATGGTGGTCGACAGCCGTGAAGGCCCGACCTTCGGCCAGACCATCGCCGACTGGTACGGCGTGCTCAAGCAGCCGGCCAACGTGATGTGGATCGAGGAGGGCGATGCCCAGGGCTTCTTCGACCTGCTCAGCGCCCGCCTGGCGCGATTGAAATAGCCTCGTGCGGCGCGTGGCGCTCGAGCACCTGCTCGATGAAGCTGCGCGCCGCGTCACCACCGCGGTCGCGCACCAGCAGGTCGACGGCGATCAGCATCAGTTCTTCGGGCGTGCTCGGACTGTAGGCGCTCTGGCCCTCGTCCCACTTGACCTTGATATCGGCGTCGATGCTGTGGCTGCTCATGGGGCGGTTCTCGCTGGGGCCTGGGTGAAAGGTCGAATACCGCGTCCTGGCGTTCGAAGGGGAGGCATTTTGCACTCCGCTTCTTGCAGTAAATCATGCCTTTGCGTGACGGGACCTGCGACTTAAGCATAAGGGGCGCGGTTGGCCGAACCGACGGTTCGGTGCAAAATCCGGTCACGATTGCCTTTCGCGTCAAGTGGCCGAGTCAGGCAGAATCGTGCGGTTGTGCAACAAATGCCTGGAGGAATTGTCGCATCAGGCAGTTCCCGGATTTATTTAGGAGGATTCATGTTCCGTACCCGCGCTTCCCTGGCGACCTTGCTGGTGGCTTCCGTTCTGGCAGGTTGCAGCACCGGTGGCTCCTCGGGCGGCAGCAGTGCCCAGGCCACCCCGGCCGGCAATGACGGCCGCTGCGAAGCCAGTGGCGCCGACTTCACCATCGGCAAGCTGGCCTCGCCAGAGCTGCTGGAGCAGGCGCGCAAGGCCAGTGGCTCGCAGATGGCGCGCATCCTCAAGCCTCACGACATGATCACCCTGGAATACCGTTCCGAGCGGCTGAACCTGAATGTCGACGACAAGGGTGTGGTTACCCGCGTCAACTGCGGCTGACCTCCCGGCGCTGTCCGCTCTAATTGGCTCACCAGAACGTTTCGGCTTAACGGGGCAGCGTGGGAGCGGGCTTGCCCCGCGATCACCGGCGAGCCGGTGCCATACACCGGATCGCGGGGCAAGCCCGCTCCCACGCTGGTGATGTTACGAAGCAGCTCCTGGCATACGTGCTCGCAGGGTGACTTCCTGCGTCATCCTGATAGCCCAAGGCGCACTGCAGCGCAGCCAATAAAAAACCCGCCACAAGTGGCGGGTTTTTTTGCAGCTATCCGAAAATTACTCCGGACGAACCTGCGCAGCCTGCATGCCCTTCTGGCCTTTTTCGGCTACGAAGGAAACAGTTTGGCCTTCTTTCAGGCTTTTGAAACCGTCGGTTTCGATAGCCTTGAAGTGTACGAACAGGTCGTCGCCGCCGCCTTGAGGAGTGATGAAGCCGAAGCCTTTCTCATCGTTGAACCACTTGACGGTGCCGGTTTGGCGATTGGACATGGGGTGAATCTCCAGAAACATGATTTTTTATCGGGGTGCAATGTCGCCGTGGCTTCAGTAGCACCGACGACACTATAGTCCATTTCTGCGTATCTAGCGCCTTTTACCTTCGCAGGATGTTGATCCAGCGCAAAAGATGCGTGCAATGGCCAGTCAACCCTGCCTATTTTGCGGTGCAGGTGGCCCGTACTGCCTGCTGGGCCTTCTGCATCAGATTGGCGTCAACGCCATCCTCCGCGGTGGTGAGGTCATTGATTTCCTTGTCGGTGAATTTCTCCTTGATCACTTTGGCGCCACATTCGCAGTGCTTCTTCGCCGTCGCCGCGTCCACGCCCTGGCCGCTTGCCACCTGTTGGCACTGAGCCATGTAGGGCGCCTCCTTGCCGGCGGGGAAATTGCCTGCGTTGGCAGCCAGCGGCAGCAGCAGGGCGCTTGCAGCGCAGGCAGCCAGAAGGGACTGAAGTCGCATAACCGAACACTCCTTGGGTAAAGGTCTCATCAAGAGTAGGTTGCTTCAGAAGGTCTGATAGGAAATTTTCCGCACAAGTTCACCCCGGCGGCGTAATTTCCAAATATTTCTGCGACCCGGTGCAACCCGCGTGCTAGCATGCTCGGCTTGCGGCTCGCCACTGGCGGCCTGCAACTTTTACCTTCCAGTCACTCTGGTTCGACCCTGGCAGGCCGAAAGGTCTCTGCCACTGTGAGGCAGGCTTTCCCACGGGAAAGGCAGGGCGGATCTTGTACTGGCTCATCCCAACCCACGTGACCTTTGGTAGGGGTCACCACTAGGAGAGGAGGCGCCATGCCCGTTATTACTCTTCCCGATGGCAGTCAACGCACGTTCGACCAGCCGGTATCCGTAGCCGAAGTCGCCGCATCCATTGGTGCGGGCCTGGCCAAGGCCACCCTGGCCGGCAAGGTCGACGGCAAGCTCGTCGATGCCTGCGACAAGATCGACCACGACGCCACCCTGCAGATCATCACCCCTAAAGATGAAGAGGGACTGGAGATCATCCGTCACTCGTGCGCCCACCTGATCGGCCACGCGGTGAAGCAGCTGTACCCGACCGCTCGCATGGTGATCGGCCCGGTGATCGACGAAGGCTTCTATTACGACATCGCCTACGAGCGTCCCTTCACCCCGGACGACCTCGCCGCCATCGAAAAGCGCATGCAGCAGCTGATCGACACGGACTACGACGTCGTCAAGAAGATGACCCCGCGCGCCGAAGTCATCGACGTGTTCACCCAGCGTGGCGAAGACTACAAGCTGCGCCTGGTCGAGGACATGCCGGATGAACAGGCCATGGGCCTGTACTACCACGAAGAATACGTCGACATGTGCCGCGGTCCGCACGTGCCGAACACCCGCTTCCTCAAAGCGTTCAAGCTGACCAAGCTGAGCGGCGCCTACTGGCGCGGCGATGCCAAGAACGAGCAGCTGCAACGCGTGTACGGCACCGCCTGGGCCGACAAGAAGCAGCTGGCCGCCTACATCCAGCGCATCGAAGAAGCCGAGAAGCGCGACCACCGCAAGATCGGCAAGCAGCTCGACCTGTTCCACCTGCAGGAAGAAGCGCCGGGCATGGTGTTCTGGCACGCCAACGGCTGGACCGTGTACCAGGTGCTCGAGCAATACATGCGTCAGGTCCAGCGTGAAAACGGCTACCAGGAGATCAAGACCCCGCAGGTCGTCGATCGCATCCTCTGGGAGCGTTCCGGCCACTGGTCCAACTACGCCGAGAACATGTTCACCACTTCGTCGGAAAACCGCGACTACGCGGTAAAACCGATGAACTGCCCGTGCCACGTGCAGGTGTTCAACCAGGGCCTCAAATCCTACCGCGACCTGCCACTGCGCCTGGCCGAGTTCGGTGCCTGCCACCGTAACGAGCCGTCCGGCGCCCTGCACGGCATCATGCGCGTGCGTGGCTTTGTACAAGACGACGCGCACATCTTCTGCACCGAAGATCAGGTGAAGAAAGAAGCCGCCGACTTCATCAAGCTCACCCTGGACGTGTACAAGGACTTCGGTTTCACCGACGTCGCCATGAAGCTCTCGACCCGTCCCGCCAAGCGCGTGGGCTCCGAAGAGCTGTGGGACCGCGCCGAAGGCGCGCTGGCCGACGCCCTCAACGAGTCGGGCCTGGAGTGGGAATACCAGCCGGGCGAGGGCGCGTTCTACGGTCCGAAGATCGAGTTCACCCTGCGCGACTGCCTCGGCCGTAACTGGCAGTGCGGCACCCTGCAGTACGACCCGAACCTGCCCGAGCGCCTGGACGCCAGCTACATCGCCGAAGACAACAGCCGCGTGCGCCCGGTGATGCTGCACCGCGCCATCCTCGGCTCGTTCGAGCGCTTCATCGGCATGCTCATCGAGCACTACGCCGGCGTGTTCCCGGCCTGGCTCGCGCCGACCCAAGCCGTGATCATGAACATCACCGACAAGCAGGCCGACTTTGCCCTCGAGGTGGAAAAAGCCCTGAACGGTAGCGGATTCCGTGCCAAGTCGGACTTGAGAAATGAGAAGATCGGCTTTAAAATCCGCGAGCATACGTTGCTGCGGGTCCCTTATCTTTTGGTTATAGGGGATCGCGAAGTCGAAACGCAAACCGTCGCTGTGCGCACCCGCGAAGGCGCTGACCTGGGCTCGATGCCCGTCGCGCAGTTCGCTGAGCTGCTGTCGCAAGCGGTTTCCCGGCGTGGTCGCCAAGAATCGGAGTAATGACTATTAAGCGTGAAATGAGAAACGATAAACGAACTGCACCGAAAGCCCCGATCAACGAGAATATCTCGGCACGCGAGGTTCGGTTAATTGGTGCTGACGGCGAGCAGATTGGCATCGTCTCGATTGATGAAGCGCTGCGTATCGCTGATGAAGCGAAGCTGGATCTGGTGGAAATCTCTGCAGACGCGGTACCGCCCGTCTGCAAGGTGATGGACTACGGCAAGCACCTCTTCGAGAAGAAGAAGCAGGCCAACGAAGCCAAGAAGAACCAGAAGCAGATCCAGATCAAAGAAATCAAGTTTCGTCCAGGGACGGAAGAAGGGGATTACCAGGTAAAACTACGCAACCTGGTACGTTTCCTTAGCGATGGGGACAAGGCCAAGATCTCTCTGAGATTCCGCGGCCGTGAGATGGCCCACCAGGAGCTGGGCATGGAGCTGTTGAAGCGGGTCGAAACCGACCTCGCCGAATACGGCACCGTTGAGCAGCATCCGAAGATGGAAGGACGCCAGCTTATGATGGTCATCGCCCCCAAAAAGAAGAAGTAATCTCCCGGGCACGGCAGGCCTGATGATTATTGTGTAATTTTTATTCGAATGCGGAGTTCCAACATGCCAAAGATGAAAACCAAGAGCGGTGCTGCGAAGCGCTTCCTGAAGACGGCTTCCGGCTTCAAGCACAAGCACGCTTTCAAGAGCCACATCCTGACCAAAATGTCGACCAAGCGTAAGCGTCAACTGCGCGGTGCCAGCCTGCTGCACCCGTCTGACGTGGCAAAAGTCGAGCGCATGCTGCGCGTTCGTTAATTCTGGTTAAGATAGAGGAAGTTACTCATGGCTCGTGTTAAGCGCGGCGTTATCGCTCGTAAGCGTCACAAAAAAATTCTGAAACTGGCTAAAGGTTACTACGGTGCACGTTCGCGCGTATTCCGTGTAGCCAAGCAAGCGGTCATCAAGGCAGGCCAATACGCCTACCGCGACCGTCGCCAGAAGAAGCGTCAGTTCCGCGCACTGTGGATCGCTCGTATCAACGCCGGTGCCCGCACCAACGGTCTGTCGTACAGCCGTCTGATTGCTGGCCTGAAAAAGGCGTCGATCGAAATCGACCGTAAGGTTCTGGCCGATCTGGCAGTGAACGAAAAAGCGGCGTTTGCTGCGATTGTCGAGAAGGCTAAAGCCGTACTGGCTTAAGTACCCACGACAATCATCCGGCGGCGCCTGCGCCGTCGGGTGTAAAACGTCATCGGATAGGGGAAGAGCCTTCAAAAGCTCTTCCCCTATTTTCGTATCTGGAGTCTGTACATGGAAAACCTGGACGCGCTGGTCGCCCAAGCCCTCGAGGCCGTGGAACGCGCTGAAGACATCACTACCCTGGAACAGATCCGGGTTCAATTCCTCGGCAAGAAAGGCGAGCTGACCCAGGTGATGAAGACCCTGGGCAACCTGCCAGCCGAAGAGCGCCCCAAGGTTGGCGCGCTGATCAACGACGCCAAGGAACGCGTCACTGACGTGCTCAACGCACGCAAGGCCGGTTTTGAAGAGGCTGAGCTCAACGCTCGCCTGGCCGCCGAATGCATCGACGTGACCCTGCCAGGCCGTGGCCAGACCACCGGCGGGCTGCACCCGATCACCCGTACCCTCGAGCGCATCGAGCAGTTCTTCACCCACATCGGCTACGGCATCGCCGAAGGCCCCGAGGTCGAAGACGACTACCACAACTTCGAAGCGCTCAACATCCCCGGCCACCACCCGGCGCGGGCGATGCACGACACCTTCTATTTCAACGCCAACATGCTGCTGCGCACCCACACCTCGCCGGTACAGGTCCGCACCATGGAAAGCACCCAGCCGCCGATCCGCATCGTCTGCCCAGGCCGTGTGTACCGTTGCGACTCGGATATCACCCACTCGCCGATGTTCCACCAGGTCGAAGGCCTGCTGATCGACCGTGGCATCAACTTCGCCGACCTCAAGGGCACCATCGAAGAGTTCCTGCGGGTGTTCTTCGAGAAAGAACTGGCCGTGCGCTTCCGCCCGTCGTTCTTCCCCTTCACCGAGCCGTCCGCCGAAGTCGACATCCAGTGCGTGATGTGTTCCGGCAACGGCTGCCGCGTGTGCAAGCAGACCGGCTGGCTGGAAGTGATGGGCTGCGGCATGGTCCACCCGAACGTGCTGCGCATGTCCGGCATCGACCCGGAAGAGTTCCAGGGCTTCGCCTTCGGCATGGGCGCCGAGCGCCTGGCCATGCTGCGCTATGGCGTCAACGATTTGCGTCTGTTCTTCGACAACGACCTGCGGTTCTTGGCTCAATTCCGCTAGGCCCAATCGACGCAACTTTCAGGAGAACAGCATGAAATTCAGTGAACAGTGGCTGCGCGGTTGGGTAAACCCGCAAGTCTCCCGTGACGAACTGGTCGCCCGCCTGTCCATGGCCGGCCTCGAAGTCGACAGCGTGACCCCCGCTGCCGGCCAGTTCAGCGGCATCGTGGTGGGCGAGATCCTCACCACCGAACAACACCCGGACGCCGACAAACTGCGCGTGTGCCAGGTGAGCAACGGCGCAGAGACCTTCCAGGTGGTCTGCGGCGCCCCGAATGCCCGCCCAGGCATCAAGATCCCGTTCGCCATGATCGGCGCCGAACTGCCGGGCGACTTCAAGATCAAGAAGGCCAAGCTGCGCGGCGTCGAGTCGTTCGGCATGCTTTGCTCGGCTTCCGAGCTGCAGATCAGCGAAGAGAACGACGGCCTGCTGGAACTGGCGGCTGACGCCCCGGTTGGCGAAGACATTCGCAAGTACCTGAACCTCGACGACGCCAGCATCGAGATCGGCCTGACCCCGAACCGCGGCGACTGCCTGTCCCTGGCCGGCCTGGCCCGTGACGTCAGCGCCCTGTACGACGTGCCGGTCTCCCGCCCGGTGGTGCCGGCCGTACCGGCCGCCCACGACGAAGTGCGCCCGGTCGAAGTCAGCGCCCCGGCCGCTTGCCCACGCTACCTGGGCCGCGTCATCCGCAACGTCGACCTGAGCAAGCCGACCCCGCTGTGGATGGTCGAGCGCCTGCGCCGCAGCGACGTGCGCAGCATCGACGCCGCCGTCGACATCACCAACTACGTGATGCTCGAACTCGGCCAGCCGATGCACGCCTTCGACCTCGCCGAAATCAACGGCGGCATCCGCGTACGCATGGCCGAGGAGGGCGAGAAGCTCGTCCTGCTGGATGGCCAGGAAGTCGCCCTGCGCGCCGACACCCTGGTGATCGCCGACCACACCCGCGCCCTGGCCATTGCCGGCGTGATGGGTGGCGAGCACAGCGGCGTCAACACCGAGAAGACCCGCGACCTGTTCCTCGAGAGCGCCTTCTTCGAGCCGATCTCCGTCGCCGGCAAGGCCCGTTCCTACGGCCTGCACACCGACGCCTCGCACCGCTACGAGCGCGGCGTGGATTCGCAACTGGCCCGTGAAGCCATGGAGCGCGCCACCGCCCTGATCCTCGAGATCGTCGGCGGCGAAGCAGGCCCCGTAGTCGAGACCGTGAGCGAGCAGCACCTGCCGAACATCGCGCCGATCACCCTGCGCGCCGAACGCATCACTCAGATGCTCGGCATGCAGATGGACGCCGCCCAGGTCGAGCAGCTGCTCAACGCCCTGGAGCTGAAAACCAGCGCAAACGGGGCAGGGGAGTGGACGGTCACCGTTCCAAGCCACCGCTTCGACGTCAGCCTGGAAGTCGACCTGATCGAAGAGCTGGCCCGCCTGTACGGCTACAACAACCTGCCGGTGCGCTACCCGCAGGCCCGCCTGGCCCCGCAAGCCCGCCCGGAAACCCGCGGCGAGCTGCCGAACCTGCGCCGCCTGCTGGTTGCCCGTGGCTACCAGGAAGCCATCACCTACAGCTTCATCGACCCGAAACTGTTCGAGCTGTTCACCCCAGGCGTCGAGCCGCTGCTGCTGGCCAACCCCATCTCCAGCGACATGGCCGCCATGCGCGCCTCGCTGTGGCCGGGCCTGGTCAAGGCGATGCAGCACAACCTCAACCGCCAGCAAGACCGCGTGCGCCTGTTCGAAAGCGGCCTGCGCTTCGTCGGCCAGCTCGGTGACCTCAAGCAGCAGCCAATGATCGCCGGCGTCGTCACCGGCAGCCGCCAGCCAGAAGGCTGGGCGAACGGTCGCGACGGCATCGACTTCTTCGACGTCAAGGCCGATGTGGAAGCCCTGCTGGGATACTCGGGCGCCCTGAGCGACTTCAGCTTCGTCGCCGGCAAGCACCCAGCCCTGCACCCAGGCCAGACCGCCCGCATCGAGCGCGACGGCAAGGAAGTCGGCTACCTCGGCGCCATCCACCCGGAGCTGGCCAAGACCCTCGGCCTCGACCGTCCGGTGTTCGTCTTCGAGCTGGTGCTCGGCGATGTAGTCGAAGGTCGCCTGCCGAAGTTCAGCGAGCTGTCCAAGTTCCCGGAAACCCGTCGTGACCTGGCCTTGATCGCAGGTCGTGATGTCGCTTCTAGCTCGGTGCTTGAAGTAATTCGTGACAATGCAGGCGAATGGCTCACAGACCTCAGGCTGTTTGACGTCTACCAGGGTAAAGGCATTGATCCTGATAGAAAAAGCCTGGCCGTCGGCTTGACCTGGCAACATCCATCGCGCACTCTTAACGACGATGAGGTGAATGAAACCCTGCAAACCATCCTCACCTCGCTTGAACAAAGGTTGAACACCACGTTAAGGAAATAACGGCATGGGTGCTCTGACGAAAGCTGAGATGGCCGAAAGGCTGTACGAGGAGCTGGGGCTTAACAAGCGTGAGGCCAAGGAGCTGGTCGAGCTGTTTTTCGAAGAAATTCGGCACGCGCTTGAAGACAACGAGCAGGTCAAGTTGTCCGGTTTCGGCAACTTCGACCTTCGCGACAAACGCCAGCGGCCGGGCCGCAACCCTAAAACAGGGGAAGAGATCCCGATCACCGCGCGCCGCGTCGTCACCTTTCGTCCAGGGCAGAAGCTGAAAGCCCGGGTAGAGGCCTATGCTGGAACCAAGCCATAACGACGAGCTGCCCCCCATCCCGGGCAAACGCTACTTCACCATCGGTGAAGTCAGCGAGCTCTGTGCGGTAAAACCGCACGTGCTGCGCTACTGGGAGCAGGAATTTCCGCAGCTCAACCCGGTGAAGCGCCGTGGCAACCGGCGGTATTATCAGCGCCAGGATGTGCTGATGATCCGCCAGATCCGCGCTTTGCTGTATGACCAGGGCTTTACCATTGGCGGGGCGCGGTTACGGCTCTCCAGTGATGAGGTCAAGGATGAGTCCAGCCAGTACAAGCAGCTGATTCGGCAGATGATTGCGGAGTTGGAGGATGTGTTGGTGGTGTTGAAGAAGTGATCTGGTTGGCGACGAGTGGAAATTTTTGAAAAAAAGCTTCCATTATTCAAAAGGTTAGGTTAAATTCTTCAACGTTCTCAGCGGTATCGAGAATGATGTCGGGGCGTAGCGCAGCCCGGTAGCGCACTTGCATGGGGTGCAAGGGGTCGAGTGTTCGAATCACTCCGTCCCGACCAAAATACTCCAAAGAATCCAGTCACTTAGCGGTGACTGGATTTTTTTATGTCTTCGAATTTTGCCGCTGATAGAAATTTACACCACTTTTTGCGCTACCGAGATTTGATTAGATTTCGCGGGCGGCTTAGCACATCGAAATCCATGACTAAGGGTTGTTCAGAGCCGTTTACGTCTGTGGATTGATGGGCAGATGCTCGTACCCAACTGAGTTGCAAATGGTAAATCTCGGATGGCCGCTTTCGACCCAAAGCTGCCAGTGGCGCTGATAATTGCGGACGAAAAGCTCCTATGCCTGAGCGGCCTGCGCCGTTTTTAAGCGGCATAGTAGCTCTACATCCTCACGATTCCAGTTCCTGGCGTGCGCAAGGCCATGAGCCATTTGGAGACCGCATTGCGTTCGACCGCCCGGATCGGATAGCCCCGGGCTTCGATCGTAGTTTTTGCCCCGGGGCTGAGCGTCGAGGAGGTGACGATCACTCCGTATTCGGCTTTTTCCCATTGAACATCGGAAAGCAGGCCCTTGATCACGACCTTCTCGACCTTCGCCTTCTGGCGCTTGCACTGTACTAGGCAGAGCGGGTTCGCGCCGGGCTCCGAGTCTGGTTTCCATACACGTACATCCACACCGTCATCACCCGAGCCAGGCCCGAGGTCGACTCTGAAGCCTTGTCGCTGAAAAAACTCAGCAGTCAGTTCTTCAAACCGACGCCAGTGCATATCGCCAATCCGGTCCTTGTTGACAGACAAGTAGTCGATAAACCGCTGATCAATGAAGGCCCCGCCCTTGCTGCTATGCTCGGCTTTGCCGAAAAGCTGATCTAGCGAGACTCGGTCATTCCAGATTGCAGGTTGCTGGTTCGAGAGGAGACTCATCCGCATGGCCAAGTCGAATACGTGGATTTGCTCCAACGCCATGTCCCAACCGGCATGACCGAATTCCCTCTTGCAACGCGCGAGATATGGAGAGGGATTAAGCCCTCTGCCTGACTTCGAAGCCGCCTCGATCATCGAGGGCATCATTTGATTCCAGGTTCTCACGACGGCGAAGTGCAAATCCTCTTGCCCGCTGCGCCGATACTTATGAAAGAGCTTTGCTCCGGTGTGATCCCCGTCGTACTCCTCCTCGGTGTACCCGACTCGAAACAGCAGGCGATAAGCAATGGCCTCCAAATCAGTGGAGTGCAGCCGAGTTCCGTTCTGCTCAGATTCTCGCGCGCGATCTGCGTATCCTTCTTCACCACTAAGATGGTCGTAGAGCTCCTCCAAGGTTAAGGCCAATCCAACTTTGTAGCCTGTGAGGTCTGCAAGGTATTCGTTAAGGTCGCCAGCTCTGAAGCTCATGTGCATAAAAGGGGGCCTTGGCGTGGAAGTAATATGCGAGCAGTGTTGATTTACTCAACACATCCCAAGAAAGGGGCCTTGGGGCATCGGGATGAAGAGCACACCTGTACACGCTGGGCCCAAATATCACGAATCTACGACCAGAGCTTGATCTTCGTACCTACATCTACAAGAAGCTGGGCGATCACAGGGAGCTCTTGACATCCTAGAAAAAAGCAGCTCTCAAGAGCTGCTTTTTCTTCCCTATTCGCCCTTTTTGTGCTTATGGGGTTTCAGGTCCGGGTGCTCCTTCTGCTTTTCAGGAGTGACTCGCTGCCTTTTGTCCGGAGTGCCATCTTCGTTGGTGCGTTTAGGACCGGGCTTGATGCTCATGCAAAATTTCCTTTTCTGCTTGGGTTGTTGAGTACTGTTATGTTGTTAGTCCAATCTCTTGCAGCTGTCAAAGCAGGCCGGCGCATAAAAGCTTGGCAGCCTAATGATTGTATCCCGCATTCAACACTAGAGGCCTGAGTATGAGCCTACGGCCAAAGGCTTGCACCAACGCAGTGCGATACGAGGGCCGACTTTCCACCGACGGCATTGGCAGGTCTACCAAACTCAGCCATTAGCGAGAAAAGCTAAACGCCGTACCGTTTGTTTCCCCCAGATGTGATGCAATAGCGACCGCCTCTTGGGCCGATGCAGATACGACCCGAAGAGCAGGGGCATGATGAACCATATTCTGACGTTGTGCTGCGAGCTGGTTGTGGAGTGAGTCGCTCTCTTTTGGGCTGTAAGCTAATAAAGCAATTTGCGCCACTACAGAGATTTTTATAGGAGATCCACCGCTGCGGCTGTCCATCAAGGCTGATGCGGGCCCATTCATTCTGCTGCTCATAGACCTGCACCTTCTCGCCGCGTTTGAGTTGGGAAATCACTTTTCCGCCTGGCTGAGCGCGCAGGTTCAGCTTGTCCGCGTTGACGAAGTGCTCTGTTGTGGATTTTTGTGTTGTCTGTGGCGCCAGTGATGAGACCGTTGTCAAGGACCTCACTGGCGCCTGGCTAAGAGGCGCCTCTATTCTAGGCGAGTCCTTTTTGCCGACTGCCCAGATCACTACAAAGAATACAAGCAGTAATAGCCAAGATTGACCTTTTTTGCGCATATCCCTTGCACCTCGAATAGAGAACTGTCCCAGCGACGGAACCTCATGAAACGCTTCACCTTTTGGCCATCAAGGCAGGTTGTACAGCGAAAAGTTCCGGTGGGTATGTATGTCTAAGCTTTTCAGCTTAGCCGAGTAGCGCAGTTAGCACGGAGGATTGCAACCAGGCTGTGCGTCCGCTTGGGGTCGTAAGCGGACGGTCGTGAACTACGGGGGCTACACGGGCCCCCCACACCGCTGCAGCGGCAAGCACACCAGGTAGTAGATGAGCCAGCACGCATAGATGCTGGCATGCAGGTAACAGGCGCGCGCGACCTGTTCCTGACGTAACTTCTACGTAACGAAATATTTCCTTGTCTCATTGCTCCCTTGGGTGGTGGCCATTGGCCAAGTGCAAAGGCTACTATGGTGCGTTGTTGCCATTGCTTCACGCTGACAACTTTCACTCGGAAAGCTTTCACGTTGAAGACGTCCAGGGAGGGTTTCCATGTGGGTAGATAACGAGACGGAAACAGACTTCCTAAACTTTTCTGGGGTCGCTGACACGGTCGCCGAGATCGTCTACCAAGCTGATGGCCGCCCGATTTCCATCGGTGTGTCTGGTGCGTGGGGCGCGGGCAAGTCGTCCATGATCAAGTTGATCCAGGCATCCCTCAAAGCTCCGCCCCAGGCCGAGGAGAAGCCTGCGAAGGACTTTATATTCGTCGAATTCAACGCTTGGCTGTACCAAGGCTACGATGACGCCCGCGCCGCCCTGATGGACGTGATCGCCACGCGTCTGGAAGCCGAGGCCAAGAAGCGCGCGAAAGGTCTAGATAAAGCTACTGAGCTGCTTTCACGGGTGAATTGGCTCCGGACTGCGAAGCTCGCCGGCAGCACCGCCTTGTCCTTTGCTACGGGAGTACCCGCGCCGGGCCTGCTAGGCGAGATCATTAGCCTTGTTGACCGAGTTCGATCTGGGCAGGTCGATCAGGATGCCATCGAGGCATTGCACGACACCGCCGAAAAAGCCAAGGATGAGGCCGGTAAGCTATGGAGTAGCGCACCTGCCAAAAAGTCTCCGCCTAAGGAAATCCAGGCACTCAGGGATAACTTCGAGACCATCCTGGAAGAGCTGGGGGTCACCCTCGTCGTGTTGATCGACGACCTGGATCGCTGCCTGCCCGAGACCACTATCTCTACGCTGGAAGCCATTCGACTCTTCCTGTTCCTGCGCAATACAGCGTTCGTTATCGCTGCGGACAACGAGATGATAAAGCACGCGGTGCGCAAGCACTTTAGCGGCGTGCCCGATGATGTCTTGGTGACCAGCTATTTCGACAAACTGATTCAGGTGCCGATTCGTGTTCCTCCCCTGGGTACCCAGGAAGTCAGGGCGTATATGATGATGCTGTTCCTAGAGAACAGTAAGCTGCCCAAAGAGGTCGTCGAAGAAATTCGAGTTCAGGTGCGCGGACAGCTTCGGACAACCTGGCAGGGCAACCGGGTGGATCGCGCGTTCATGCAGAGCTTGTATAGCGACTACCCCACAGACCTGATCGGCAAGTTCGACACCGCTGAACGCCTGGCTGCGGTCATGACGTCTGCCTCGGGTATCCAGGGAAACCCTCGACTAATCAAGCGCTTCCTGAACGCCCTGTCTATCCGAATGAGCATATCTCGTGCTCAAGGGGTAGGTGTCGACGAAGCGGTGCTGGTCAAGCTGATGCTTTTCGAGCGTAGCGGTAACCCAAAGGCGTACGAAGAACTGATGAAGGCGGTGGCATCCCACAAGGACGGCAAGCCCGTGCTGCTTGGCGAGTGGGAAGCTGATATGAAGTTGGGCAAAGCCCTAGCGCTCCAGCAGCCCTGGGATCTTCCTTTCGTCAAAGAGTGGCTCGCCCTGCCTCCAGCGTTGGCAGACAAAGATCTGCGGGGAGCAATCTACGTCAGTCGTGAGCATGCTCCGATCATCACAGACGAAGACCGACTGTCTTCGGAAGCTGCCGAGCTGCTTACCGCACTGCTCGCTACCCCTGACATGGCTGAGCAGCTCAAGGATAGGTTGGCACTCATAGCGCCTGTCGATATCAACGTGGTGATGGATCGTTTGCTAGACAAAGCAGGTGCTGAGCAAGAGTGGGGAGTACCTGACATCCTGGAGGCCTTGCTCGTAGTCGGACGACTTGATGCTCAGCAGGGGCTTCGATTGGCTGCGTTTCTGAAAGCTCGTCCGCCGGCACAAATCCAGGCGGGCATTGTGCCGAAGCTTACAGACGAGGTTTGGGCGAAGTCAGTGTACGAATTTTGGAAGACGGCTGAAGTCAGTCCGCCGGTGAAGGCTGCAATAAGGAAGTTTGATGGGAACCTCACAAAATAACGATCCGCCTGGCAAGGGTCTACCGTACGTACCACCTTGGACTCCTCCGCTGCCCCCTGTGCCGCCAAAGCCGCCCGAGCCACCGGATGCAGATCCACAAGATGACGGGCCATACGAGCCAGACAAGGACGAGACCGAGGATGGTAGTGACCAAGCCGATGACCCAAGACAGGTACCCCAGGCACCTTCACCCTTAGCACCTCCTGCACGATTCAAGGGGGCGCGGCGGGGGCTCGGTGACTTCGCAAGCAGCGGTAATCGCAATAGCTTGCGCAAGAGCCTGCGGGAATATGTGCGCCATGGATATGGTGGATCAAAAACCACCACGGCTCGCTTTGGAGGCACCGCGTCGATCGCCGGGGTCTTCGGCAGTGCGCTTGAGTCGGTCGCTGATGGCAGCCAGCAAGCCGGCCCCGGTGTACTTGACCGAGTCCTTCTGCAAGGTCGCTCTGCCTCCGAAGTGATGGATGCACTGGTTGAAGCCGTGCGCCCAGTAGACGGTACTCAGGATGCGGAGGCTGAGCGTGCCTCGATCCGTGGCTCGCTATCCGATGTTCTTGTGCGTTACCCAGACGCTGACCTACTCAACCTGTCAGCCGAGCAGCGGACGTTTGCGATTGAGCGTTTCACAGCGATGGACGTCTTCCATCGGTACGAGCTCGATATGTGCAAGACGATCCAGGAAAAAGCGCCTTCAGCATCCGTCGCAATGCGTCGCTTGAAGGAGATCAAGGACTACATCAAAGAATGCGTGAGCGCGTCGTTCCGCAAGATCGCAAACGCCAGAACGCCCTTGACTACTGGGAGGATTTCTCAGGTTGTTACCCAGGCGCTGCAGGACACCTTTGAAGTCTTTGAGGGGTACGTAGAATGAGGTTTGTGTGCGGTCCAGCTGGATTCACGGTGCCGGGTATGGACGGCGCCATGCAAGTGGTGATCTACGGTAAAGCGGAGGATGGGCAGGTCAGCGTTGGTGGCTATGCTCGGGAACTGCTGGATAGGGCCCATTTGGAAATCAGCCCTCAAGCCTGGGACTTTCTGAGTATCGCGCTTTCAGTGGTGGCTGCTGACTTCACTGATCTGAGAGCAAAAAGTGCTGATGCCTGGACTCGCCAGATCAGTCTTGAAATTGCTGTGCTGGATCCGGTGTTTTGGAATGCGCAGGCTCGTGCCTTGGAGGCGGCGTTGCGGTTCCTCACAACGGATCAGTGGACACTGGCTTTTCATCCTGGTGGTTTTGGGCCGCCGGCACAGATGCAGGTACTGCATCCTGTTGAAGATTCGGTGGTGCTGCTCTCTGGTGGTCTAGACAGCTTGATTGGTGCAATTGACCTGGTCGAACAGGGGGTGAAACCCTACGCAGTGAGCCAGATTGTTCGAGGCGATGGTGAGAAGCAGGATCTGTTCGCACAGAGTCTTGGTTTGAACCGGATCGGTCTCAACCACGTGGCCAGGTCGCCCGGGCAGCAAGAGCCGTCCCAGCGCGCGCGCTCGATCGTATTTTTGGCATTTGGCCTAGCCGTAGCGACTTCGCTCGATCGCTACCATCGTGGCGAGACCGTTCCGCTGTATATCTGCGAGAACGGGTTCATCGCCATCAATCCACCGCTGACTATGTCCCGGGTCGGTAGCCTGAGCACTCGCACTGCGCATCCCGAATACTTGGGGCGGCTCCAACAGATTTTTGATGCTGCTGGCATCAATGTTCAGATTCGCAATCCCTATGCCTTGGTCACGAAAGGCGAAATGATGGTGGGCTGCAAAAATCAGGATTTGCTCAAGCAGCATGCTGTGGCATCCACCAGTTGTGGGCGCTTCCAGCGGTTCGGCTATAAACATTGTGGTCGTTGCGTTCCGTGCCAAGTGAGGCGAGCATCGTTCAAGCGCTGGTCAGAGCTCGATGACGATACTTGGTACGTCTACGACAACCTCAATCAAGATGACCTGCAGCACGGGAGATTCGAAGACGTGCGCTCGGTGGGCATGGCGTTGGCAAACGTGGCTCAAAATGGCTTCGAAGAATGGCTTGGCCACAGCCTCTTTTCTCCCTTTATCCATAATCGTCAGGGGTACAGTCAGATGCTCGCGCGAGGGCTGGATGAGCTTGGCGTTTTGCACCGTGATTATCGGCTGATCTAGCCGAGTGACGCGTGCCTCTAGGTACTGGCAGCGTTGTCAATCAACTTAGCCTTCAATTGCATTAAGTCGCTGCTTCAACTGCTCATTAAGTGACACACCATGTACACCTGAGTGAATTTCGCGATGGCAAGATGGGCAGACAGCACCTACGTACCGAGGGTGGTCGAGTCCTCCGTCGGAGAGCCGATTTACATGATGCGGCTCCAGGTATGGGGTTCCATCTTTCTTAAAAAATGGAGCTGGCTTGTCACAGCTTTCACATAAGCCTTTGGCACGCATGAGGACGTAGTGAGAGACCTTCCGGCTGCGCTGGTAAATTTTGCGATGTGCTGATTGGTCTACTGCATTCGTCACCGGCTTACAGGCAGCCAGGGCAGCTATCCGAGCGGCAGCCAATGAATCTGCGAGTTCAACTCCTGTCTCCAATTCAGTTTCGATATTCAGCTCTGGACTGCCCACAGGTACCAATCTGAATACAAGAGCAGTGCGGTCCTCGCCATCAACATCCGGCTGGGTTCGTTCAAAGACGTCGGCGCAGCAGAACTCACCTATGTAGCGATTACCTTTTCCTTTGCCGAGCGACTTGAACAGATGAAGCGCACGACCTGTCTCAGCATGCTCAGCGACAGCTCTGTTGCCACGGTTCAACGTCATAGGCCCACGCTGTCCTTCACCGGTGTAGAGAAACGCACCATTGTCCCAGCGGTCGGCATAGCCGTATTGCTCGCCACTATCGCCTGTAAACAAGAAAATCGCCGGGTGGGTAGCGGATGCCGCTATGCCGCTCTGCCGGCTACCCCCGAATGGTCCGTTGATTTCAGTCACGCGATCGTAAATGGCCCCAGGCTCGAACTGCAGGACTGGTTCTAGACCAGTGCTTTGCAGCTCGATAATGCTAAACCCACGCTTTTCTAAATAGCGGTTTGTGAGGTGTCCGCCAGGGAATTGGCCCACTGCGATACCGGTAGCCAAGGAGACTATTTTCTTTGCTGGGTACGATGTACCCCCTACAGCAATCGCGTAGCGGTGGGCAGGGTTCGTCTCCCAACCATGCCACTCTCGTCTTCCTCTAAAGTCGCGGTCAAATTCCAGCAAAGCCTCGTCAATACGTTCCTTCGATACAGCTTTGATCGCCACGTGCGCTGCCCTTTGTCGCCGATGTTTGTAGGAAATTTCACCATCGTCGCCAAAGTGATCAAACGGTTCAAGAAAAACTGGCAAAGCGCCACTGCGATCGTAGCGTCAGCGCGAGAGTTCGTATGCGTTTCAGGTCCATATTCGTTGTGGCAGCAGGCGTGCCCAGGGTCTACGGAATCGGATTTTCCCTCTTCTCTGTAGTCCGTTTCCGAAACATACTTCTACCCCCTTACAGCCCGTTGCAGCCGCTGCATCACCCATCTAGTCTCGCCAAGTCGCTGCCAATTCAGCGACCGGTTTTGACAGACCGGGAAGATAGTAACGCGCGTGCATGGCCGTCTATGGTGGCTGTACGTGGGGCACTTCGGTGCGCCGGTTTCCTATTTTCCCGGTCTGTCAACCCGCGTACAGCTGCCACCTTTCTGTTTGACAGCAGAGAACGGTAGCTCCATTTGAAAATAGGAGCTCTACCATGCTGAAAATAGTCCCCGATCCACCCTTACACGACAAATACACCACCCACACCCTCGAAGACCTCCTGGTCCAGATCTCCGAATACCTCGTCTGCGCCCTGACCGTCAGCCAGCAGACCGTCCTGCTCCACGCCAAACCCCCAGGCCAGGTTCTGACCCTCGCCGCCATGCACGAAATCGACAGCGCCCGCACCTTGGTGGAAGTGGCGCTGAGCCGCGTGCAATCCCGGCATTGATCTGGCGAGCCTGGGCTCGCACTTGATGTTCACCGATCAGGCCCCGCGCCGTTCGCGGGGCCGCAGGAGGAATGGTATGGATAAGGAATTGCAAATCCCGCGGATCAAGAAGCTCGCCACCACCGGCGTTGGGCATTTCGGCGAAGGCGCGGAGGTGGGTGTGCAAGATCCGCTGTTCCGCGTGGTGGCGGGGCATCCGCTGGACCATGCGGTGGAGCAGGCGACCGTGCTGATGTGTGCGGTGCACAAGATCAGTGATCTGGCGATGGTGGAGACGGATCATCTGCCTACGTTGCTGACGGCGGTGCATTACCTCAGTGGCATGGCCAAGGCGTTGGCCCAGGATGTGAATCATGGGTTGATGGCTGGGCGGGGGGGTGAGTAGGGGGAGGGTATCTGGCTGGGGGCTGGTTGCCTGGGTGGACGCTATCGCGGGGCAAGCCCGCTCCCACGATCCCGCTCCAACAAGTTCACTGCCGCGTTTCGGCTAGCCGCTATGGCGCCAGGTTCACGCCGTTACAGCGGCCCTTGGTGGAGAAATCATTGATCTGCCGCGCCTTGTTCACCGACATCAGAATCGTGCAGCCGCCAGGATGGGCCACGTCGTCCCAGTAGTTGGTATGGACCATCACGTTGCCTTGCATCTCGGCGGTGCTGCCGACCACCTCCTTTTGCACGTAGGTGGTATCGCGGTACCAGCCCAACTGCACCCCAGCGCCACCGGGCAACGGCTCCATGCGCATGGGCGGGCCGAAGAAGTCGATGGCCTGCTTGGCGTCGCGCCCTTGCCATTGGTTGCCCGCCATCAGCTCCGGCAGGGTCGGGATGCAGCCGGCCAGCGCAGGCAGCAACAGGCCAAGGACCAGCAGAGGGCGTGTGCTCATCGTGGGGTGTTCGCCAGCATGTCGTCCAACTCCTGCACCGCTTGGCTGTTGGCCTGGACGCCGATCAACTGGATGAACATGGCCTGGATGGTGGCGACCATCTGCGCCGCCGGCATCTTGCCGATCGACAGCATCTGGTTGCGCGCGCGGTTGTCGGGGGCGCAGACGAAGGCGAAGGTGCGCTGCAGCCAGTAGTCCTTTGGTGCGGCCCAGTCTTTTGCGTTGGTTTTCACATCGCGCACGGCGCCGTCGAAGCGACGTATCGCCCGGGCGCTGTCCAGGCGGATCTGGCGCTGTTTGCATTTGACCTGCACCTCGTAGGCGGCGAGGGTCGGGAAGGCCGGGTCTTCGAACAGCTGCATGACCTGGGCCGATTGCACGCCACCGGGCTTTTGCAGGATGCCGGCGGCATCGGCGACGTAGACCTCGTTGTGCAGGCGTTCGCCTTTGCCGTAGATGATCCAGTAGTCGCCGGAGGCGGGTGCGGCCAGGGCCGGGGTGCTGCAGGTGAGGGCTAGGATGGCCAGCCATTGGCAGAGGGGTGGGAGTTTGTGGCCCATGGAGTCCTTTCCTGGTTTTTGTGATTCAGAAAGGACTATACGAGTGCTGGGTGAGCAGGGTCGATTAGGGCGGTTGTGCTAATGGCTAAAGGCCTGCGGCTTTCAGGTACGGTAAACAGAGCGTCCGTGAATAGGTAGAGCAAGCGCCTGTGCCGATCGAACGGCAATGGGTATGTAGTCCCGTTCTGAAACATGTAACGGTGGGCTTTTCCCTGACTTCCCTCATGCAAATCTGCTGTACCATTCCCTTGGTCAGACCGCACATGCGGCAGCTGTCGCATGGTCCGGATGAAGGAGCAAAACATGTCCAAATCAAGGGTGAAAGTGGCCTTTCTAGCCGCCGAGCGCGAAGCGCAGGAGGCTAAAAAAGCCTTTCTCGAGCTTGTGCACGCTGACATTACCGAGCACCCGGAACGTATCGAGCCCATCCCGGCATCGTTGCTGAATCGCATGGCTCATCTTCGGGCCCGGGCGCAAGTGAATCGCGAGCGTGACGAGCTGCTAGAGGGTTGAGACATGCCGTCAGGGACGATGACGATAGTCAACGACTGGGCGCTGTTTGGCCATCCGCTGTTTCTCGGGCGCTTCGAAGCGTTGATTGCCGAAGCTGAGGTCCTGGCTGCAAAAGACCCGGACGGATTTCATCACCATCCCCATTTCAAGCTTCTGGAAAAGGTCGATACCTCCATCATGAAGCGCGTTCCGGAAGACCCTGGTGCCAGGATCTACCTTCAAGGCAATACGCTTGGCAAGAATTGTCGGCACTGGCGCAGGGTGAAAGCCGGGCTTCCCAATCGCTATCGCCTTTTCTTCCAGTACCGTTGCGACGCACCTAAAAGCATTATCTATGCATGGCTGAACGACGAGGCGACCCTTCGCAAAGATGGCTCTCGAACCGATGTCTATGCGGTTTTCAGGGGTATGCTCAAACATGGTGTGATGCCGGGCACCTTCACCAACCTTCTCGAGGCATCCCGCCCAGTGCCTGAGCATGGCTGAGCAAATCTGTGTCAGGGTTCAGTAATGCGATAGCCGGTAGATAACCCATACGCGGTTGCGATCATTGGCGCTGCCCGTGCGATCCTGCGTGCTGTTTCCATCATCGCGGGTTCTAGCCCGATCTAAGCGTTGCTCCTGCACGGCGAACTAACGCAGTCGCTTCACCGCCGCCGCCACGGCTGCCTTTACGGACGGTATGGTTACCACCACCCGATCCTTCGCCTCCGCACCTGTTATGTCATTGCTGTGCTGCATTCGTGAGCAGCTGCCGCTGAATCATCCAGATCTGGGATTGCTGCTCTATCATTTGCAGCCGATGCTTGCGGCCATAGCCAAGCATGGAAAAAATGCCAACCGGGTTGCTGAATTCCTCGACGAGCTCAAGGGGCAGGGTGCTGCCCCTCTTCGATGAAACCAATCGGCCTCTCAGCTAAAGGGTGCAAGCTCGCGTTCGAACGGTAATACCGGCCCCGATCGTGAACAGGTAATCGCTGCGGCACGGATTGCGTAGCTCAGTACCGCATCGATCATTTCGCGATCGAGCGTTGCCAACGCTGTTGGGTTGTCTTTGCCCAGCCGCGACAGGCAGGCAAGCACCGCCGCCTGGAAAGTATCACCAGCACCCACTGTGTCGCTTACTGGCAACGAGGTATCTGCTGGGCGCTGCCATGAGCCGTGCGCGCAATGCACGCTGGCTCCGTCTGCCCCATGAGTAATGAAAACCAGTCGGCAGCGTTCGTTCAGCCAGCCACGGGCCACGTCACGCGTCTCCCGGCCGGGATAGAGCAGGGCGATATCTTCCTCACTGGCCTTGATCACATGCGCGTGCCCGGCAAACGCTTCCACCTGCCGCCGCCACAACGCCACACCCGGCTGCGGATTGAGCCGCACATTCGGATCAAGGCTGATCAGCCGCCGGTCCCGCTCGCGCTCCACCAGCGCCATCAGTGTATCGGCCACGGGCTGCACCACCAGGGTGTATGAACCCACATGGATGCCCCGCACATGCTCATCCAGCTCCGGCAGATGCGCCAGCGTCACCTGCCGATCCGCACACCCTTCACCGCGAAACTGATACTGCGCCGAGCCATTGGCATCCAGCCCGACCATCGCCAAGGTGGTCGGCGCCTCGCTGGTCACCACATAGCGGCAGTCCACCCGTTCCTCATCCAGCACCCGGCGTAGCCGGGCACCGAGGTAGTCGCTGGACAACCCGCCGAACAACGCCGATTCCACGCCCAGTCGGCGCAGGCCGACGGCCACGTTGAACGGCGACCCGCCGGCAATCGCGGTAAACCCCAGCTCGCTGTTGCGGTTGCTGTTTTCCAGGCTGAAGACATCGAACAGGGCCTCGCCACACACCAGGTACATGCAGTTCTCCAGAACAAAAGACAAGGGAAGGATACCCGCACTCAGCGCGCAGGCAGTTGCTCCCGATAGCGTTGATAGGCGACCTGGTACTCGGCCTGTTGCGCCGGGCGGGGCAGGGTTCGGGTGCTTTCGTCGAGGGCGACGCAGCGTTGGCACAGGGTTTCGAGGCTGTCGTCCTGGCCCAGTTGGCGACCGAGGCTCCAGGCGGCCTGGATCGCAGCGCCCAGGGCGGCGGCTTCGGTTTGTTGGGGGCACACTACCGGCAGGCCGAGCAGGTCGGCCAGTGTCTGGCGCCACAGCGGGCTTTTCGCCGCGCCGCCGACCAGGCGGATTTCGCTGCCTTGCAGGCCGCTGGTACGTAGCAGGTCGAGGCCGTAGCGCAGGCTGAAGCAGGTGCCTTCGAGCACGGCGCGGCAGAGGTTGGCGCGGGTCAGGTTGGCGCTGGTCATGCCGCGCAGGCTGGCCGTGGCTTCGGGCAGCGCGGGCACGCGTTCGCCGTCGAAGAATGGCAGCATCAACAGGCCATCGGCGCCGATCGGGGCTTGGGCGGCGAGGGCAGTGAAACGGTCGAGGTCGAGCTCCAGCAGGTCGCGCACCAGGGCGCAGGCGCTGGTGAGGTTCATGGTGCAGATCAAGGGCAGCCAGCCGCCGCTGGAGGCGCAGAAGGTCGCCACTTCGCCCTGGGCGCTGACGTGGGGCTGGTCGGCGTGGGCGGCCAGGGTGCCGGAGGTGCCGAGGCTCAGGGTGATCATGCCGGGGGCGATATTGCCGGTGCCGATGGCGCCGAGCATGTTGTCGCCGCCGCCCGTGGCCACCCAGGTCTGCGGGCTCAGGCCGAGGGCAGTGGCGGTCTGTTCGCGCAGGGTGCCGGTGCAATCGCCGGATTCGACCAGCTCAGGTAGTGCAGCCAAAAGACGCTCGCCCGGCTCGATGTGCTGAAGG
Organism: Pseudomonas peradeniyensis; assembly: GCF_014268935.2. Taxonomy (GTDB): domain Bacteria; phylum Pseudomonadota; class Gammaproteobacteria; order Pseudomonadales; family Pseudomonadaceae; genus Aquipseudomonas; species Aquipseudomonas peradeniyensis. The sequence goes on from NZ_JABWRJ020000001.1 coordinate 939,140, forward strand.
ACATCGGGCGCCCAGGTTCGTCGGCGCACGTCGTAGTAGCCGGTGCCGGAGGCGTCGCCGGGCTCCGTGCAGACGCGACCGGTCAGCCAGTAATTCAGGTAATCGTGGGGCAGCAGGATATGGGCGAGGCGGGTGAACAGCTCGGGATGATGGCGCTTGGTCCATAGCAGCTTGGACAGGGTATAGCCCGGCGCGATCACCAGCCCGAGGCGTTCGAGCGAGCCTCGGGCGCCGCCGAGGGCATCGAGCAGTGCCTGGTTCTCGGGCGCGCTCTCGGTGTCGCACCAGAGCTTGGCCGGGCGCAGCACCTGGCCCTGGGCGTCGAGCATCACCAGGCCGTGTTGCTGGCCGGACACTGCCAGTGCGCGGATCGCGTGGCCATCCACACCGGCTTCACGCAAGGCAGCGGCCACCGCCGCACGCAGGGCGTCCAACCAGTCGGCGGGGGCCTGCTCGCGCCGGCCGTCACGGCCTTGGGGCGGCGCGTGGGCGGCGCTGCCCAGGCCGAGCACCTGGCCGCTGCCGGCGTCCAGCACCAGGGCCTTGGTGCCCTGGGTGCCGCAGTCGATGCCGAGGAACAATCCGTCCATTTCGAAACACTCCGTGTCAGTCGCCGAGGACCTGGCGCAGGGTTTCACTCACGCCGACTTCGCGCAAGCTGTCGTACAGGCGCTCGAAGGCGCTGACGAACGCCTTGGACGCGGGGATGGCGCTGCCGAAGATCGCCTCGTCGCCCAGCACCCGGGCGGCCAGGCCGTCGCGCTGCACCACCCGGGCTTGGCAATCGGCGGCGCGGGGGTCGGGGATGCTGTAGCGGTTGCCGTGCTCGTCTTCGCCGCGCAGGTACAGGGCCCAGGCGGCGACCACCAGGGCCACGCGCTCCAGCGGCTTGCCGTCGGCGATCAGGCGGTTGGCGGTGGGCACGATGAACTTGGGAAACTTCGACGAGCCGTCGGAGCACACGCGCTCCAGCTGGTCGGCGATGGCGCGGTTGGCGAAGCGTTCGCTGAGGCTTTGCTTGTAGCGCTCAAGATCAATGCCGGGTACTGGGGCCAGTTGCGGGGTCACGTCCTGGTCCATGAAGGTGTGCATGTAGCGGCGCAGCAGCGGGTCGGCGAGGGTTTCGTGGACGAAGCGGTAGCCTTGCAGAAAGCCCAGGTAGGTAAGGGCCAGGTGGCTGCCGTTGAGCAGTTTGATCTTCATTTCTTCATAGGGGGTGACGTCGCGGGTGAACTGCACCCCGACCTTTTCCCAGGCCGGGCGCCCGGCGACGAAGGTGTCTTCCACCACCCATTGCAAAAACGGCTCGCACACCACCGGCCAGGCATCGTCGACGCCGTGGCGCTCGCGCAGTTGCTGGCGGTGGGCGGGGCTGGTCATTGGGGTGATGCGGTCGACCATGGCGTTGGGGAAGCTGACGTGGCTGGCGATCCAGTCGGCCAGGTCGGGGTCGAGGCGCTGGGCGAAGGCCAGCAGGGCTTTGCGGGCGACGTCGCCGTTGTGCGGGAGGTTGTCGCAGGACATCACGGTGAACGGACCGGTGCCGGCAGCGCGGCGGCGGCGCAGGGCTTCGCAGAGGTAGCCGAACACGCTTTGCGGGGATTGCGGGTTGGCCAAGTCGTGCTGGATTTGTGGCAGATCGGCGCGGAACTCGCCGGTGCTGTCGTCAATGCAGTAGCCGCCTTCGGTGATGGTCAGCGAGACGATGCGGATATTGGGTTCGGCCAGTTTGGTCAGCAGCGGTTCGGCGCCGTCCTCGGCCAGCAGCATGCCGTTGATGGCGGCGATCACGCGTACCTTGGTGTCGGGCTGGTCGCCCAGTTCGAACAGGGTGTAGAGGTGGTCCTGGCCGGCCAGGGCGTCGCGCATGGCGCGGTCTTCGCTGCGCAAGCCGACGCCGCAGATGGCCCAGTCGAGGCCTTCGCCGCAGTTCATCAAGGCGTCGGTGTAGGCGGCCTGGTGGGCGCGGTGGAAGCCGCCGACGCCGATGTGGACGATGCCCTGGCGTAGCTGGGCGCGGTCGTAGCTGGGGCGGGCGACGGTGGGCGGCAGTTGGCCGAGGTTGTGCTGGTTCAGTTTCATCCTGGAGTCCTTAGGCCGCTTGTTGCAGGCGTTTGTCGAGGGCCTGGCCGTTGCTGTCGAACAGGTGGCAATGGGCGGGATCGAAGGTCAGTTCCAGCGCCTCGCCAAAGGCTGGTGCGAAGTCCCCGCGCACTCGCACGGTGAGCATTTCCCCGGAGGCGGCGCGCATATGGCAGTAACTGTCGCTGCCCAGTCGCTCGCTGACATCGGCAGTCACCTGCAGCGAGCCCTGGGTACCTTGCCCGGCGCGGTCGATGTTCAGGTGCTCAGGACGAATCCCCAGCGTCACCTGGCTACCGGTATGCAGTTCCCCCGCGCACAACGGCAGGGCGATACGGGCGCCGCACTCCAGCGCCACTTCGCACTGGTTGCCCTGGTTGCGGCTCAGGTGACCACGCAGGAAGCCCATCTTCGGCGTCCCCAGAAACCCCGCGACAAACAGGTTGGCCGGATGGTGATACAGCTCCAGCGGCGAACCGACCTGCTCGATGCGCCCGCCGTTGAGCACCACCACCTTGTCGGCCAGGGTCATTGCCTCGACCTGGTCGTGGGTCACGTAGATCATGGTCGCGGCCAGTTCCTGGTGCAGCCGCGCCAGTTCCAGGCGCATCTGCACGCGCAGGGCGGCGTCGAGGTTGGACAGTGGCTCGTCGAACAGGAAGATCTTCGGATTGCGCACGATCGCCCGGCCGATCGCCACCCGCTGGCGCTGGCCGCCGGAGAGCTGGCGCGGCTTGCGTTCGAGCAGTGGTTGCAGCTCGAGGATGCGCGCGGCGTTGTCGACCTTGGCGCTGACTTCCTGCTTGCCGACGCCGGCCAGGTCCAGGGCGAAGGACAGGTTCTTGCGCACGGTCATGTGCGGGTACAGGGCGTAGGTCTGGAACACCATGGCCAGGTCGCGCTTGGCCGGGGCGGTGTCGGTGATGTCCGCGCCGTCGAGGGTGATGCTGCCGCTGCTGACCTCCTCAAGGCCGGCGATCAGGCGCAGCAGGGTGGACTTGCCGCAGCCGGAGGGGCCGACGAACACCACGAACTCGCGGTCGCGCACGTCCAGGTCGATGCCCTTGATGATGGCGTGGCCATCGAAGCCTTTGTGCAGGTTGCGGATTTTCAGGTCAGCCATGGGGGTGTCCTTCAGGGGAATGGGGTAAGGCCTTTGGGCATGTGTGAAGGCTGCTGATGCCGGGACCGCTTCGCGGTCCTTTCGCGGCGCAAGGCCGCTCCTACAGGAGATCGCGCGCCCCTGTTGTAGGAGCGGCCTTGTGCCGCGAAAGGGCTGCAAAGCAGCCCCAGATAGCGGGATCATTTGACTGCCCCAAACGAAAGCCCACGCACCAGCTGCTTCTGGCTGATCCAGCCAAAGATCAGGATCGGCGCGCAGGCCAAGGTCGAGACGGCCGAGAGCTTGGCCCAGAACAGCCCTTCAGGGCTCGAATAGGAAGCCACCAACGCGGTCAGCGGCGCGGCGGCGGACGAGGTCAGGTTCAGCGACCAGAACGCCTCGTTCCAGCACAGGATCAGCGACAGCAGCAAGGTCGAGGCCAGCCCGCCACGGGCGATCGGCAGCAGCACGCGGACGATCTCCTGCCAGGTGCCGGCGCCGTCCAGTCGCGCGGCTTCGAGGATGTCCACGGGGATGTCCTTGAAGTAGGTGTACACCATCCACACCACGATCGGCAGGTTGATCAGGGTGTAGACGATGATCAGCGCCAGGCGCGAATCCAGCAGGCCGAACTGCTTGGCCAGCAGGTAGATCGGCATCAAGACGCCCACCGGCGGCAACATCTTGGTCGACAGCATCCACAGCAGCGTGCGCTTGGTGTGACGGGTCTCGAAGAAGGCCATCGAATACGCCGCTGGTACCGCGATCAGCATGCACAGCAGGGTCGCCGAGAACGAAATCAGCACCGAGTTCCAGGCGTAGGCGAAGTAGTCGCTGCGCTCGTTGATGTGCAGGTAGTTCTCCAGCGTCGGCGCGAAGATGAACTGCGGCGGCGTGGCGAAGGCGTCCAGCTCGGTCTTGAAGCTGGTCAGCAGCATCCAGAAAATCGGGAAGAAGATCACCAGGGCGATGGCCCAGCACAGCAGGCCGAGCAGCGCGTTCTTCAGGGTGCGGGTTTGCTTGAGTGTCAGCATGGCGGGCTCCTCAGCTGCGCGCGGTGAGGTTCTTGCCGATCATGCGGACCAGCACGACGGCGGCGATATTGGCGATCAGCACGGCGATCAGGCCACCGGCCGAGGCCATGCCGACGTCGAACTGCAGCAGCGCCTGGTTGTAGATCAGGTAGGCGAGGTTGGTGGACTCGTAACCCGGACCGCCGCTGGTGGTGGTGAAGATCTCGGCGAACACCGACAGCAAAAAGATCGTCTCGATCATCACCACCACGGCGATTGGCCGGGCCAGGTGCGGCAGGGTCAGGTGCCAGAAGATCGCCAAGGGGCCTGCGCCATCCAGGCGGGCGGCTTCCTTCTGTTCCTGGTCCAGCGACTGCATGGCGGTCATCAAGATCAGGATGGCGAACGGCAGCCACTGCCACGACACGATCAGGATGATCGACAGCAGCGGGTAGTGCGCCAGCCAGTCCACGGGTTGTGCGCCGAACAGGCGCCACACGGCGGCGAGGATGCCCGACACCGGGTGGAAGATCAGGTTCTTCCACAGCAGCGCGCTGACCGTGGGCATGATGAAGAACGGCGAGATCAGCAGCACCCGCACCACGCCGCGGCCCCAGAACTCGCCGGCCTCCAGCAGCGCGGCGATCAGCACGCCGAGCACCACGCTGATCGCCAGCACGCTGCCGACCAGGGTCAGGGTATTGAGGGCGCCGGGCATGAAGCCGGCGTCGGTGACGAAGAAGGCGAAGTTCTCAAGGCCCACGAACTGGTTTTCACCGGGGTACAGCAGGTTGTAGCGGATCAGCGAGAAATACAGGGTCATGCCCAGGGGCACGATCATCCACAACAGCAGCAGCGCCACCGAAGGGCTGACCAGGAACCAGCCGGGGCCGACGCGGCGTTTGCCGGGGCGCGCGGTGGCGAGGCTCGGGGTGTCGAGGGCCGATGTGTTCATGGCGACTCCGTGTGCATCGGAAAGGGGCGGTCACCGCGCCGCAGGACGGCGCGGTCTACGGCGGTGCGAGCTACTTGGGGTAGCCGGCGCGCTTCATCTCGCGTTCGGTGGACTGCTGGGCCGAGGCCAGCACCTGGTCCACGTTCATCTGCCCGGTCAGCGCGGCGGAAAACAGCTTGCCGACCTGGGTGCCGATGGCCTGGAACTCGGGGATGGTCACCAGCTGGATGCCCACGTAAGGCACGGGCTTGAGGGTGGGGTGGTTGGGGTCGACGCGCTTGAGCGATTCCAGCGTGACCTTGGCGAACGGTGCGGCGGCCAGGTACGCGTCGCTGTAGGTCGAGGCACGGGTACCCGGTGGCACGTTGGCCACGCCTTCCTGCTCGGCCACCAGCTTGCCGTAGGCCTCGGAGGTGGCCCAGGTGCTGAAGGTCCTGGCGGCGTCCTTGGCCTTGGAACTGGTGGGGATCGCCAGTGCCCATGAGTACAGCCAGGTGGCGCCCCTGTCGGTGACTTCCTTGGGCGCGAAGGTGAAGCCAACCTGGTCGGCGACCTTGCTCTGGCTCTTGTCGGTGACGAACGAGCCGGCGACGCTGGCATCGACCCACATCGCGCACTTGCCGCTGTTGAACAGCGCGAGATTTTCGTTGAAGCCGTTGCTGGAGGCGCCGGGCGGGCCGTATTGCTTGAGGGTGGTCACATAGAAATTCAGCGCGTTCTTCCACTCGCTGCCACTGAATTCGGGTTTCCATTGCTCATCGAACCAGCGCGCGCCGAAGGCGTTGGCCACGGTGCCGATCAGCGCCATGTTCTCGCCCCAGCCGGCCTTGCCGCGCAGGCAGATGCCGTACTGGCCCTGGTCGGGGTGGTTGAGTTTGGCGGCGAACTCGCCGAGCTGGGTCCAGGTCGGTTGCTCGGGCATGCTCAGCCCGGCTTTTTCGAACAGGTCCTTGCGGTAGTAGGTGATCGAGGCTTCGGCGTAGAAGGGCAGGGCGTACAGCGTGCCGTTGGCCGACAGGCCGTTGCGCACCGAGGGGAACACGTCGTCGAGGTTGTAGTCGGCGGGCAGGTCGGTCATCGGTGCCAGCCAGCCCTTGGCGCCCCACAGCGCGGCTTCGTACATGCCGATGGTCAGCACGTCGAACTGCCCGCCCTGGGTGGCGATGTCGGTGGTCAGGCGCTGGCGCAGCACGTTCTCTTCGAGCACCACCCACTTGAGCTGGATGTCCGGGTGCTGCTGCTCGAACACCTTGGCCAGGCGCTGCATGCGGATCATGTCGTTGTTGTTGACCGTGGCGATGGTCAGGGTCTCGGCGGCCTGGACGTGCAGCGGCAGGCTGAGGCAGGCGGCGGCCAGGCAGGCCTTGATCGAGTCGTTCATCGGTGAACTCCCTCGGGGATGACGTTATTGTTTTTGTGTCGCTCGCTGCCGATTACACCCGTGCTCGGCGATGGCGACAAAGCCTGGCCTGCACCTGGACTGATACTTTTTTGCTGTGCCGGGATTAGGTATTTCCCTGTGGGAGCGGCCTTGTGTCGCGAAAGGCCGCTCCCACAGGGATTGCTCGGCACATCGCCCCGATTCAGCCCCGGTTCTGCTCGGTCAGCCGCTGGGTCACCAGGCTGCGGTAGTCGGAGGGCGTCATGCCCTTGAGCTGCAAGAAGCGCCGGTTGAAGTTCGACAGGTTGCTGAAGCCCGACTCGAAGCACACCTCGGTCACCGGCAGCTCGCCCTTGGCCAGCAGCTCGCACGACTTGCTCACCCGCAGCCGGTTGACGAACTCGACAAAGCCGCGCCCGGCGGCCTGCTTGAAGAACCGCGAGAAGTAGGTCGGCGTCATCCCCAGGTGCTCGGCCACCTCGTTCTGGCTCAGGTCCTGGGCGTAGTGTTGGAAGATGTAGTCCACCGCCCGGTTGATGCGCTCGACGTTGTGCTCGTCGGCCAGCTGCGAGGAGGTGACGGTGGACAGCAGCTGGTAGTCGTCACAGGCGGCCAGCTGCTCCATGAGGATAAAAAAGTATCCCAGGCGGGTCATGCCGCGGCTGTCGGCGATGCGTTGCAATAGATGGCGGCTCTCACGGATCAGCGCCGGGTCGCGGAACTCGATGCCATAGCGCGCCCGGGCCAGCAGCGGGGCAAGCTGGGTGAGCTCGGAGAACACCTGGCCGCCGTCCTCGAGCACCTCGTCGGTGAAGTTGACCAGCATGTCGCGCTTGCCCACCACCTCGTCGGGTCCGACCTGGCTGATCCAGTTGTGCGGCAGGTTGGGGCCGGTGAGGAACAGCGTGTCGGGGGCGAAGTTGCCGATGTAGTCGCCGATGAACACCTTGCCGGCGCTGGCGACGATCAGGTGCAGCTCGTATTCCTTGTGGAAATGCCAGCGCACCAGCGGGCTGGGGAAACCGTGCTGGCGGTAGATCAGCGAGGCGCCTTCGTGGTCGTCCATCAGCTCGTAGGACGGATCGGTGACTTTGCTCGGTCTGGGCATGGCGGTGGCTGGGCCTGGAGGGCGAGGTGTCATCGTAGCCTGAAGTGCTGGAGCAGGGCAGATGCTTGAAGCAGGTTCCACTCGATGCCGGCCAACGTGGCCCTTGTGGGGGCGGCGATGCGTCGATGCGACTTGCCCCGCGATGGGCTTTAGCCGACAGCATCTGCAGAGAATATTGCAGGTCCTACAGCTTTTCTTCCGTTGTTTATGTAGTCCTTTTCCTAAAGGCGCCTTTTCCCTCGGTAGCCCGTTGTAGTGGATTGGCGCTCGCTTTAGTCTCGGCCTGCTCGTCGCGCTTCACCCTCCGGGGTTGACCGGGCCACTGGGCAGCTTACCGCGCAGGGATCGCGCGGTTTGGTCTGGCGGCTCCGAGGAATGAACCGCGACGGGCTCTTTCTTTTTCCAGGGGGGCAAGGTCATGGACAAGGACGAACACGCAAAGGGCACCGCAGGTCTGAAGATCGTCAGCCTGGCAGGCCGTATCAAGCGCTACTCGGTGCGTGATTGGGTACAGGCGATCCCGGGGTTGCCGACCGAGGACGTGCTGCAGGAGACAACGATCATCCTGGGCTGCATCACCGGGCTGACCTACCAGGCGTTGAGCCAGCCGAAAGATGCACAGACGCTGATGCGGGCGACGTACTACCTCAGCGGCATGGCCAAGGCGATGATCGATGGGCAGTTGCCGGTGAAGCGGGAGCAAGGCGACAGCTGAACTGTCGGCACCAAGGTAAGGGCCGCTTTCGAGCAATCGAGAGCGGCTTTTTGTCGTCAGGCGCATGGCTGCGGAGGACAGGAAAGCAAGTCGCATTCGGTTACTTATAAGGCCGGAAGTTTCGGACGCGTCCGACATACAAGCCCATTATGTGCAGCGTAGGTTGCGGACTTTGCTGACAAGGAGTTCGCAAGATGGCACATCACGGTTACATGACGATCAAGGGGACGCGGCAAGGGTTGATATCGGCGGGGTGTTGCGCCCAGGATTCGATAGGTGGGAGGAGCCAGATCGACCACCTGGATGAGATCATGATGCTCTCGTTCCAGCACGATGTCTCCAATCCGGACAACACCCGCCCACCGGTGCATCGGCCGGTGATCATCACCAAGCACATCGACAAAGCCACCCCTTTGCTGGCCGGGGCGCTGGATTACCGCGAGACACTCGAGTGCAAGATCCTGTTCTTCCGCACAAGCGCCGCCGGTAAGCACGAGCCCTATTTCCGTATCCTTCTCCATGGCGCAATGGTCATCGAGCAACGTCTCGACATGCCGGACTCGTTGTTGATGAACGATCAACAGCCTCTGGAGTACCTGGCAATCCGTTACCGGGATATCGCTTGGCAGCACCTGTCAGCCAACACCAGCGCTTATGCGATCTGGGGGCAGGTGGAATGATGGAGAAACGAAGCCGCTCCGACAAGTTATCGAGTAGTGAGTTCTGGGAAGTAAGCCATGCGGCGGCGCGATTAACCGAGTATGCATGTGCAGTCAGTGCTCGGCATTTGAAGGATAGCTGGACGCGGATGCAGTTCAATCGGGAGTTGGCGTATTACGCAAAGCGGGTGGTGGAGGATGTCTACGAGAAACAGCTGACGCCACAAGAAGGTCTGCATAAGCTAGCGCGTGAACGTGCAAATCTCGAAACTGAAAACTCTCGCATATTGGTACAGACCTTGGGCACTTTTGGTGGCGCTGGTCAAGTGCTGGCGGGGGCCGGGATCTGCTACGGATCTGCAGGGTTGCTATGTGCTTTTGCTGGGGCACCGTTACTTGCTCATGGCGCGAACAATGTCTATGAGAATGCTAGAGGTCTCTATGAAGGCCGTGGAGATGTTCAAGGCCCCGTCAGGAAGGTTTATCACCGTGCCTCCAAAGTAGTTGGGTTTGACCAGCGGGAGGGCAACATGGCTTATTTGGCCAGCGACCTGATGCTGTCAATTGGCGTTCTGTTCAGGCCTGTTTTGCGGGCTGATGCCTGGAGGCTGTTCAATTATCTACGAGCGGACAAGGAGGCTGCCGTCAGGCAGATGGGTGCTGGCGCGATCATTATGGAGGGAGCAGCCGATAGCAACACTGGCTACCAACTCTATAAGGAATATCGAGAATGACCTGGGCTACATTCTTGATATTTCTCCTGGCCGACGCAGGGATTTCACGCATCATGTGGCGACGCGCACAGGGTAGTCGGATTTTGAGTGGGCTCTCTAATCTGTACGGTATGCTCTTGGGGGGGATTTATATTGGTGTCGTCAATGGCGAAGGGCCGGTCGTATTTTCGTACGATTATGATGAACGCTTTGAGCCGCAGTTCTACATGGTCATGGCGGTGTGTGTGGCAATGATTGTTTTTCATGTATGGCATGCTCGATAGCCGGGCCGCGCGGATATCGAAGGGGATGTCCCATGGCCGGCTTTTTGTCACTGGTGCTGCCCGGTTGGATGGCCGAGGATGGCAGCACAGCAAGCCGCATACAGTTGCTCTGGGGAACCAGAGTATCTGGGGGCACCATAGCAGCGTTATTGGTGATCACAGGGCAAACCCGCTCGCACGTTGCGGGAGCGGGTTTGCTCCGGCGTCAGATGTAGATGAACACCAGCACCAGCGCCGCGACCACTGCCCACTTCTCCAGGTAGTAGCGGGTGCGGTTGCGTTTCTTCATCGCCTTGCCGCGCTCGCGGATCTTGTAGATGCGGGTGAACAGGCGGTTGATGCCGCCGGTCTTGTCGTTGGCATCGTTGGGCGCGGCGGCAGCGGCCATGACGTTGCGGCTGAACCAGCGGTTGAACGCCGAGGCCCAGCGGTACTTGAGCGGGCGCTCGACGTCGCAGAACAGGATGATGCGGTTGTGCTCGGTAGTGTTGGCGGCGTAGTGGATGTAGGTCTCGTCGAACACTACGCCCTCGCCGTCGCGCCAGGAGTACTTCTCGCCGTCCACATCGATATAGCAGCCATCGTCGTTGGGCGTGTCCAGGCCCAGGTGGTAGCGGTAGGAGCCGGCGTACGGGTCGCGGTGGCGCACCAGCTTGGCGCCTGGCGGCAGGGTGGCGAACATCGCCGCCTTGACCGTGCCGATGCCGGCGAGCAGTTCGGTGGTGCGCGGGCACAGGGTCATCGCCGAAGGGTGGCTCTCGCCGTACCACTTCAGGTAGAAGCGCTTCCAGCCGGTCTTGAAGAACGAATTGAAACCGACGTCGTCGTAGTTGTCGGATTTCTTGATTTCGCCGGCCTGCAACAGCTGCTGGCCTTCCTCGCGGATTTCCTGCCAGTGGTCCTGCAGCACCTGCAGCTCGGGGAAGGCGCTGACCGGCAGGTACGGCTTGGCCGGATGCTTGGAGAACAGGTACAGGAAGGCGTTGACCGGGGCCAGGAAGCTGGAGTGATCGCCCAGCTGGCGGGTCAGCTTGTGACGAACCCGACCGCGCAGGTGAACATAGGCGATCGAGAGGACAAAGATCAGTACGAGTGCAATTTTCATGGACGTTTACTTGTCGAAAAATGGCCATGCGCCATGGCGTAAGCCCGCCAGCATAAACAATCGTGGCGCGGGTTTGTACTTATTGTTACGTCTTGTCTGACCGACTTAGGTGCAATGGCTGACAGGTTGCGCAAACGATTCAACAGCTTATGTCGCTGTTTCGCATGGGCAGGGCGCTACACTCGATGGCGCGAACCGTTACCAGGGAGACTCGCATGGTCCAGGATCCGCGCCCCAGTGGCGCGCCGTTCAAACGGCTGTTCTTCGCCTTGCCGGTCAGCGACCAACAATGCCGTGCCCTGGCGCAGTGGCGTCGAGGGCTGAACCTGCGCAGCGGCAAGCCGGTGCCGGCGGAGAATTTCCACGTCACCTTGCTGTTTCTCGGTGACGTGGACGCCGAGCAGGTGCCGGCGATCTGCGCGGCGGTCGATCGGCTCAGACTGCCCGATGCACCGTTGCGCCTGGTGCTGAACCGTTTGCTGGCATGGTCGCGCGCGGCGGTGCTGGTGCTTGAGCCCGAGCAACCACCCGCCGGGCTGCGGCAGTTGGTGTACGCGTTGCAGCAGGCTGTCCTGCCGCTGGGGCTGGAGGGGAAACCAAGGGAGCATCGCCCGCACCTGACGCTGTCCCGCGATTATCGGGCGCAGGTGCCCGAAGCGCGCCAGGCACCGGAGTTCTTCCTCGCTCCCCGTCATTTTGTGCTCTACGAATCGCGAAAGGAGCGCTATTGGCCGCTGGCGCAGTGGGCGCTGGATCAATAGGAGCGAGGCCAGGCCGCTCCTGTAGCGAAGGCTAGACAACCGGCACTGCTTGCCTTTCGCTGACGAACAGGCGTTCCCCCAGTGCGCGCGCGCTGCGCAGATGCCGCGTGGGATCCTGTCCCTCACTGTCCTCCAGCAGCGTCGAGCTCAGGACCCGGGCACCGCAGTAGTCGAAGATACCGTGCTCGATCTGCACGCGCATGGCTTCGCCATAGCCATGGCGCTCGAAGGTGCCGGCATCGGCGCCGGCCACGCCGACCAGGTGCGCGGTCATCCCGTGCAGCAGCTTGGTGGTGCTGCCGTCGGCGGCCTGGTCGAAGGCCCAGCCGTTGCTGAACACCCGCTCGACCCAGCCCTTGAGCAGGGCCGGCAGCGACCACCAGTAGATGGGGTAGACCATGACCACGGTGTCGGCCCGCTCGATGCGCGCCTGTTCGGCCAGTACATCGGCCGGTGGCTTGCCAAGGCGACGGTGCACGGCGTGGTCGGCCAGGCCGAAGCGTGGGTCGAAGCCTTCGCTGGCCAGGTCGGCGAACTCGCTGGTATGGCCGGCGGCGCGCAGGCCCTCGGCGATCTGCTGGGCGAGGGCGTGGGTAAGGGAGTCGGGGTCGTGGTGACCGATGACGATCAGGGCATGCATGGTGGAATCTCCAGAATCAGGATGCAGGGACACCGGGAGCGTTATATACTCGAGGTAAGTTACGCTTAGTAAGTTACTTTTGGTAGGTAAGCGATGTCAAGCGAGGAAAAGACCGCGCCGCGCAAACGCCTGTCCCGCGAGGAGCGCCGGCGCCAGTTGCTCGATGTGGCCTGGCGGCTGGTACGCGAGGAGGGCACCGATGCCCTGAGCCTGGGGCGCCTGGCCGAGCAGGCCGGGGTGACCAAGCCGGTGGTGTACGACCATTTCGAGACCCGCAACGGCTTGTTGCTGGCGCTTTACCAGGAATACGACGCCCGCCAGACGGCCATGCTCGACAAGGCCCTGGCCGGCTGCCCGGTCGGCCTGGCGGAGCGCGCCTGGGTGATTGCCGAGGCCTATGTGGACTGTGTGGCGACCCAGGGCCGGGAGATCCCTGGGGTCAGCGCCGCGCTGGCCGGCTCGCCGGAGCTGGAGGCGCTCAAGCGCGGCTATGACGGGCCGTTCATGGACAAGTGCCGCGAAGCGCTGTTGCCGTTCGCGCCGGGTGGCGATATCGGCGTGGCCGGGCTGTGGGTGCTGGTGGGGGCGGCGGATGCGCTGTCCCTGGCGGCCGCCGCTGAAGAGCTGACGGCTGAAGCGGCCAAGCGCGAGCTGCAGGCGACCATTGTGGCGATGGTTTTGCGCCAGTAGGTGATCATCCTGCAAGTGATTTTTGTAGCGGATCGCGTGACCTGTGTGGGAGCGGGCTTGCCCCGCGATGGGGGGCATGGCACCGGCTGCGCCGGTGATCGCGGGGCAAGCCCGCTCCCACGCATCCTGCTCTTGCAGTCTGTTACGGCGGCCCCAGTCAGGCCGGCAGGCTCTGGTACGGCTGCTCTTCCCCCGGGCTGCGGGCGAACTGGCGCTTGTACTCGCGGCTGAACTGCGAGGTGCTCTGATAACCCACCCGGTGCGCCACCTGCGCAACGCCCAGCCCCTCGCCGATCAGCATCTGCTGCGCCTTGAGCAGGCGCAGGCGCTTGAGGTACTGCATCGGCGCCAGGTCGGTGCAGCGCTTGAAGTGCTCGTGGAAGGTCGACACGCTCATGTTCGCCCGGCTGGCCAGCTCATCCACCCCCAACGGCTCGGCGTAGTGCTCGCGCAAGTAAGTCAGGGCCGAGCCGATCCGGGCGAAATGCCCCTGTTGCTCGACCAACGCCCGCAGCACCCCGGCCTGTGGCCCGCGCAAGGCGGTGTAGAGCACCTCGCGCACCCGCGCCGGCCCCAGCACCTTGGCGTCCAGCGGGTCCTGCAGGCACAGCAGCAGGCGTTCGACGCTGTCGCGCATGGCCGTGTCCAACACTGCCGAAGTCATCGACTGTGGCGTCTGTGCCTGCACCGCGGCATCCGGCCCCAGGTCCATGCTTTGCACCAACTCGCCGATCAGGGTGCGGTCGATATCCACCGCCACGCCAAGCAGCGGCGCCTGGGGCGTGGCGAAGGTCTCGCACATGAACGGCACCGACAGCGCCTGCACCAGGTAGTGCCCGGCGCCGTACTCCAGGGTACGCGGGCCCAGGCGCGCCAGCTTGCTGCCCTGGGCGAGGATGATCAGGCTGGGTTCGTAGATCTGCGGGCTGCTGGCCACGTAGTGGTCCCAGGTCAGCACCTGAACCTGGGGCAGGACGGTGGGCACGAACCCGGGGCCTGTGGCGAGGGTGCGGATCAGTGAGCAGAGCGTGGCATTGGCATCCACATGGCGAGTCAGGTGCATGATGAACCCGGGCAGAGAATCGGACACTGGCATCTTCGCAGATTCGCGGGTTCATGCCAGAGGCCGGCGGCAAGGTCCGGAGAATCAGGCATGCATGCCGGAGAATCGGCGGTGGGCGAGGCGGGTAGCGGCGCGCAGAATGCGTCGCCTGAATCGTTTCACTTGCACGAGGTTCCCCATGTACACCGCCATCGGTTACGCCGCCCAATCGCCCACCAGCCCCCTGGCCCCCATGACCTTCCAGCGCCGCAGCCCGCGGCCGGACGATGTGGTCATCGAGATCCTCTACTGTGGCGTGTGCCATTCCGATATCCACCAGGCCCGCAACGAATGGGGCATCGCCGTGTACCCGCTGATGCCGGGCCACGAGATCGTCGGTCGGGTCAGCGCGGTGGGCGCGCAGGTCAGCCGTTACCAGGTCGGCGATCTGGTCGGCGTCGGCTGCATGGTCGATTCCTGCCGTCACTGCGAGGCCTGTCGCCAGGACGTCGAGCAGTACTGCCTGGAAGGCCCGACCATGACCTACGCCACCCCCGACCGGGTCGACGGCAGCAACACGATGGGTGGCTACTCCAGCAGCATCGTGGTCAGCGAGCATTTCGTCCTGCGCATTCCCGAGGGCATGGACCTGGCCAGCGCGGCGCCGATCCTGTGCGCCGGCATCACCACCTATTCGCCCCTCAAGCACCACGGCGTGGGCCCCGGGCACAAGGTGGGCGTGCTGGGCATGGGTGGCCTGGGCCATATGGGCATCAAGCTGGCCAAGGCCCTGGGCGCGGAAGTGACCCTGTTCACCCGCTCCGCGGCCAAGGCCGAGGAAGCCCGTCGCCAGGGCGCCGACCATGTGATCGTCTCCACCGATGCCGAACAGATGCGCAGTGCCGCGGGCCGCTTTGATTTCCTGCTCGACACCATTCCGGTGCAGCACGACCTCAACCCCTACCTGCAAACCCTGAAGTTCGGTGGCGTGCATATCCTCGTCGGGTTGATCGAGCCGGTCGACCCGCCGGTGCATGCGGCCAACCTGGTGATGCAGCGCCGGGTGCTGGCAGGTTCCTTGATCGGCGGTATCGCCGAAACCCAGGAGGTGCTCGATTTCTGCGCCGAGCACGGGATCAGCTGTGATATCGAGAAGCTCGACATCCGCAACATCAACCAGGCCTACGAGCGGATGATCGCCGGCGATGTGAAGTACCGCTTCGTCATCGACATGGCCACGCTCAAGGCCTGACCAAGCGAGCTGGGCTTGTCCTTTGAAGCGTCACGCTACCTGAGCGGCGCCGCGTAGCCCTGGCGCAGGTCCACGGCCCAGGCGTCGAGCACGGCCTTGACGTTGTCGGCGGTCATCACCTGGCGGTCGTTATCCAACGGCACGCCGGTACCCGCGAGCATCGCCTCGCCGACCACCTTGCCGCTTGCGCCCGCCTCGAACGACAGCTCGCTGGCGATCGCGCTGTCCCGGTCGCGAATGCCGGCGGCGCTGCTCACCCCGGCCGCGACCAGGGTGATCGGCAGCCACTCGTAGAAGCGCAGGCCCTGGGTGTCGGCGCTGATGCGGGTGATGGCCGGCCTGACCACCAGGGTGTTCGGGCCGGGCCTGTCGACCACCGTCATCACCTTGCCCAGTTCGTTGCGCAGTACCGCGTCGTAGTAGTGGGTGATGCTGGCGAGGGTGGCCTGGGGGATGCGCGTGCTCGGCTCGGGAGCCGGATAGAACCGGCTGGGTGCCAGGTAGACCTCGATGTAACGGCCCTTTGGCCATTTCGGGTCGGCCCAGCTGAGCACCGTTGCGCCCGAAGGCGCCTGGTGCGGGGTGAGTAATCCGTAGTCCTTGAGATAACCGGTCGGTGTCGGCTTGTTGCTGCTACATGCGGACAGGCCCAGGGTGGACGTCAGCACCAGTGCCAGGAGGTGACGCCGACTCATGGGTGGCGAACCTCGCGCCGGGTCGGGAGGGCCGCTTGCAGGTGGGGCACATCCTGCGATGTCTGGATGCGCAGCTTCCCGCGTGCCATCAGCCAGTGCACGAGGTCACGGACGGGAACGGTGTGGCTGTACTCGACCCATTCGCCAAAGGTCGGGTCGTAGTGTTCGAAATACCGGCGCAGGGTGACATAACCCTGTTCGTCTGCCAGCTCCAGGCTCTCCTGTTGCACGATCAGCGAACCCGATTGTCCGCGCTGGGTGTTGCGCTGGCTGAGGATCAGGGACGCGGAGCCCTCATGCCCATCGGTGCTGTTGCGGCTGTCGACTATCTTCATGGGGAGCCCTCGGTAATGGAAGGCCGCCAGGGTGAAGGGCCATCGTTGCCGGGTGATGTCCACTTTGTGTCGTGCGTGACGAAATGTTGCGTGATTGAAATAAATGACCCGCGTGGCGCAATGGTTTTAGATACGCCTTTTTCCCGGACCGGTATCACCGTGAGCAGACTGTTGATCGTCGATGACGACGTGGAAATCCTCGCCTTGCTGAAGCAGTTCTTCGTCCAGCACGGTTACGAGGTGGACCTGGCCGCCGAGGGGCAGGCGATGTGGGCCGCCATCGCCCGGCAGCACCCGGATGCGATCATCCTCGACCTGATGCTGCCCGGCGAAAGTGGCCTGGACCTGTGCCAGAAACTGCGCGCGCAGCTTGGCGTGCCGGTCATCATGCTGACTGCCATGGCCGAGCTGAGCGACCGTATCATCGGTCTGGAACTGGGCGCCGACGACTACCTGACCAAACCGTTCGATCCACGTGAACTGCTGGCCCGCCTGCGCGCCGTGCAACGCCGTGTCGGCGAGCAACTGCCGCGTGGCGAGGCGGCGCGGCCGGTGATCGGTTTCGCCGGTTGGCAGCTGGACATCACCTGCCGCGAACTGCGCTCGCCCGAGCGGGTGATGGTGCCGCTGTCCGGCGCCGAGTTCGATCTGCTGGTGGTGTTTCTCGAGCACCCGCAGCGCATTCTCACCCGCGAGCAATTGATCGACCTGACCCGTGGCCACGGCCATGACGCCTTCGATCGCAGCATCGATGTGCAGGTCAGCCGCCTGCGGCGCAAGATCGAGCCCGACAGCAAGCGCCCGGACCTGATCCGCACGGTGCGCAATGGCGGCTACCTGTTCAGCGCCAAGGTGAGTCGTTCGTGATCCGCCGTCTGCTGGGCCGCGATACCCTGCGCAAGCGCATCGCCCTGACCATCTTCACCGCGCTGCTCGCGTCGTTGGCGTTCAACGCCTTGTTCGTCCAGCTTGCCGGCAGCTGGGCGCGCCCGCCCATTGAGCGCACCGGCCTGCTCGACCAGATCGCCGTGACCACCCATATGATCGAGACCGCGCCGCCCGCGCTGCGTGGGCCACTGGCCGAGGCAGCGAGCACGCCGACGTTGCGGGTGAGGTGGAGCACCCGGCGCGAAGACTTCGGCTTGCCCGGTCCGGGCGTGCCGCTGAACTCCGGACAGGTGCCGGCGATGGCACAACTGCTGGGCCCTTCACGCCCGATCGCGGTGTACAACCCGGGCGACTGGCCTGACGGCAGTGCCGATGCGCACTACGTGGCGCTGGTCGGGCTGGACGATGACAGCTGGCTGCTGTTCGTGCCGCCGGAGCGCAGCTGGGGCATGAGTGCGACGGCGCGCCTGGCGGTGGTCATTGGCCTGGGGCTGGTGGCGACGTTGCTGGTGGCCTGGCTCGCCACCCGTCAGCTGGCCGCGCCGCTGCAACGCTTTGCCAGCGCGGCGCGGCGCTTCGGCGGTGATTTGCAGGCGCCACCCATTGCCATCGAGGGCCCCGAGGAGATCCGCCAGGCGATCATCGCCTTCAACACCATGCAGGCGCAGATCCAGCACTTTCTTCGCGAGCGCACCCACATGCTTGCGGCCATCTCCCACGATCTGCGCGCGCCGCTGACGCGCATGCGCCTGCGCAGCGAGTTCATGGAGGACCTGGACCACCAGCGCAAGCTGATCCGCGATGTCGACGAGATGCAGACGATGATCAACGAGGCCCTGGCGTTCTTCCGCGAGGGCACGCAACTGGAGCAGCGCACGGCCTATGATCTGTCGGAGCTGTTGCAGACCCTGGTCGACGACTACCGCGACCAGCATCTGGACATCGCCTTCAAGGGCCCGGCGCACCTGGTGCACGACGGCCGCCCGCTGGCGACCAAGCGGGTGATCGTCAACCTGGTGGAAAACGCCATGAAGTATGCCCGCGATCCGCAGATAACGCTGCGCCGCGCCGCTCACCTGATCGTCATCGAGGTGCGCGACAGTGGGCCAGGTATTCCCGAGGAGGCCTTGCAGCAGGTGTTCGAGCCGTTCTACCGGCTGGAGGGCTCGCGCAACCGCGATACCGGCGGCGTCGGCCTCGGCCTCTCGGCCGCCCGGGCCAGCGTGCGCGAGCAGGGCGGCGAGCTGACCTTGCGCAATCGCGTGGGCGGCGGGTTGGTGGCGCGGGTCGAACTGCCCGATGGGGGATGAGCGGGTCAGTACACCCAGACTTCGACCCGGCGGTTGCGCAGGCGCCCTTGCTCCAGGTCGTTGCCGGCCACCGGCAGTTCGTCGCCCATGCCTGCCACATCCCTGACCTGCACCCCGGCCCGGGCCAGCTCGCGGCGTACCGCCATGGCCCGCAGGCGCGACAGCAGCGCGGCGCGGCCCGGGGTTTCCTTGGGATCGCCGAAGCCCACCAGCACCACCTTGCCTTGTAGCTTGCCGGCCTGGCGCAGGTAGTCGCCGACCCGCTGCACATCGCGCAGGGCCTTGTTGTCGAGGCCGGCGCTGCCTTCCTGGAAGCGGAAGTTCACGCTCAGGCGCTGCGCCTCGCCGGCCAGTGCCCGGTAACGCGGCGGCATTTCGGTCTGGGCCGCGACCGGCTGTGGCTTTATCTGCTGGGAAACGAAGCCCTGTTCGGCGACGATGGCCTGGCCGGTGGGGCCCTGGGCGAACTCGGCGAGGGCCCTGGCTTGTGCCGTGGGGTGGGCGGGGAGGTAGAAGAACAGGCGCCGCGACAGCGGGTAGTCCTCGCTGGCCACCAGGGCGCGGCTGGGCGCAAGCGCCGGTGCATCGCCCTCGGCCACGGCCAGTGCCTTGGCTCGGTGGACCGTGGCCAGGCCGCTGAAGCCGATGGCCTGGCGGTCGGCCATGACCTGGGCGGCCAGTTCGTCGGCGGATTCGAAGCGCCGCGCCTGGGTGGCCAGTGTCGCTTGCTGAGGGACAAGCACCAGGGCCTTGAAGGTTTCGAAGGTACCGGAGCGATCATCGCGGGCATACAGGTGGATCGCCCCGCCGGGCACGCCCAGCTGTTCCCAGCGTTGCAGTTGACCGGAGAATACCTGGGCCAGTTGCTCGGTGGTCAGTTGCGTGAGCGGGTTGTCCGGGTGGACGATCACCGCCACGCCATCCAGGCCGATCACCTGTTCCGAGCCTGCGCCGCGCAGGTTGCCCAGGGCCTGCAACTGTTGCGCCTCGCTGTCGCTGATCGGCCGCGAGGCCGCGGCCAGGTCGGCCTCGCCCCGGGCCAGCGCGACAAAGCCGGTGCTGGTGCCGTGGGCGGCGATGGCGATGCGCACGGGCTGGCCGTCTGGACCGACGGCGTGGACTTCGGTCTCGTTGGCCGTGGCGCCGGGCCGGCGCTCGATGGCGCTTGCGCCCTGGGCCTGCAGCAGCCCCTGCACCAGGGCCGGGCCAAGGGCCGCGCCGATGGTGTTGGAGCCCTGGATACGCAGCTGCGCGGGCCCGGCGCAGGCCAGGCCCGGGAGCAGGCACAGCAGAAGGAGAAGCAGGCGAGGCATGCCGGAGACCTGTGGCACAGAGTTGCGCCGCAGATTACGACAGTTGCTTGACCGAAAGATGACAGCACCCCGGCAGGTGCTGCCAGCTTCTATCAACCCGGCTCAGCGTCCCTCCGGCACGATCCCGGCCGGCGCCTCGGCCGCCCGGCGGCGGGCCACGCAGTAATACAGCACGCTCGGCACCACCAGGCCGATCAGCCACGACACGTCCACGCCGCCCAGGTGCGCGACCATGGGCCCGGTGTACAGCTTGGTGTCGATGAACGGCATCTGCACCAGCACGCCGAAGGTGTACACGCCGATGCCCGGCCAGTTCCAGCGCCCGTAGCGGCCGTCAGGGTCGGCCAGCGCCGGGATGTCATAGCGCTCCTTGGTGATGAAGTAGTAGTCCACCAGGTTCACCGCGCTCCACGGCACGAAGAAGGTCAGCAGGAACAGGATGAACGACTTGAACGCGCTGAGGAACGAATGCTGGCCGAGCAGGGCGACCAGGGTCGCGGCGCCGACGATGCCGAGCACGAACACCAGGCGCTGGATCCGGCTGATCTGCAGGTGGCCACGAAAACCACTGATGATCGTGGCGATGCACATGAAGCTGCCGTAGCTGTTGAGGGTGGAGATGGTCACCTTGCCGAAGGCGATGCTGAAATACAGCAGTGCAGCCGTGGTGCCGGCACCGCCGAGGCCGACGATGTAGGCCACTTCGCGCCCGGAGAACTGGCCGCCGGCGATGGCCGCGGCGAACACGCCGAGGATCATCGAGGCCTGGGCGCCGATCACCGAGCCCAGGCCGGCGGCGAGGAAGGTCTTGAGCGGCGAAGTATGGCTGGGCAGATAGCGCGAGTAGTCGGCCACGTACGGGCCGAAGGCGATCTGCCAGGACGCCGCCAGCGACACCGCCAGCAGGAAGCTGGCCCAGCTGAAATGGCGGTTGTCGAGCAGCTGGCCGATGTCGGCGAGCATCAGGATACGGCTGAACAGGTAGACGAAGGCGATGATCCCCAGCACGCTGGCCACGCGACCGATCCAGTGGATCACCCGGTAGCCGGCCAGGGTCGCCAGCACGATCACCCCTGCGAAGATCAGAATGCCGGCGCTGTCGCTGATGCTCAGCAACTGGCCGATGGCCTGGCCGGACAGCACCGTGCCGGTGGCGGTGAAGCCCAGGTACATCAGGCACACCAGGGCCATGGGGATGGCCGCGCCATACACGCCGAACTGCACCCGGCTGGAAATCATCTGCGGCAGCCCCAGGCGCGGCCCCTGGGCGGCGTGCAGGGCCATCACCGCGCCGCCGACCAGTTGCCCGAGCAGCAGGCCGATCAACGACCAGAACACATCGCCGCCCAGCACCACGGCGAGGGCGCCGGTGACGATCGCGGTGATCTGCAGGTTGGCTCCCAGCCACAGGGTGAATTGGCTGTAGACGCGTCCATGGCGTTCAGACTCGGGGATGTAGTCGATCGAGCGGCGCTCGATCACGGGTTTGCTGGACATCGGGGAGGGCTCCGCTTCGTTGTTTTTGTGAAAGGCGGCGGCTATCGGCGGGACGCAGGGCGGATGGCCGAAACCCGATATGAGCATGTATATACAAGTCTGGTCAAGTGAAGCTTGCGCAGGGTTTTCATGGGTGATTTCAAGGCTGCCAAGGCGGGTAACCGAGGCTCGTCAGGCGGGCTGCGTTCTGCGTTGGTCACTGATCCGCGCACACCGGCGCAGCCGGTGCCACCCACCGCGCCCAGGGCCGAAATGCCCAAACGATCCGGGCGTTCAGAACGATTGAGCCGCCTGGTCAGCGCTGGGCGAACGCCAGGTTGATGCCAAGCCCGGCGAACGAGGCGGCGAAGCTGCGGCGCAGCCAGGCCTGCACCTGGGGCGAGTCGATCACGGCGCGGCGGAACAGGTGGGCGAGCAGGCCGTAGGTCACGAAGACGACGAAGGTCATGGCCATGAACACCGCGCTCAGGCCGAGCATCTGCGCGGTCGCGGAACCGGCCTGGGGGCTGATGAACTGCGGCAGGAAGGCGAGGAAGAACAGCGTCAGCTTGGGGTTGAGGATGTTCAGCAGGCAGGCCTTGAGCACCAGCTGGCCGGCGCTGGCTGGGGTGGCCTGGGTGTCCACGGCGAAGGCCGCGCGGTCGCGCCAGGTGGCATAGGCCAGGTACAGCAGATAGGCGACGCCGGCGAATTTCAGGCCCTGGAAGGCCAGGGCGCTGGTGTGCAGCAAGGCCGAGAGGCCCAGCACCGAGGCCAGCAGGTGCGGGACGATACCCAGGGTGCAGCCGGTGGCGGTCCACAGGCAGGCGCGGCGCCCGGCCACCAGGGCGCTGGAGACGGTGAGGATGACCCCGCTGCCGGGAATCAGCACGATGATCAGCGCGGTAACGAGAAACTCCAGGCTCGGCATGAATGACAGCTCCTTGCAGTCGGGGGTGGATGCACTATACGCCCGGCGACAGCGGCTGCAACATGCCCTCCGGGCGCAGCGTGGCGAAGCGCTCGCGCAGCCACAGGTGCAGCTGGGCCACCGCCGGGGTGAGCTGCTTGCGGTGCGGGCACACCAGGGTCACCGGGGTCAGCTCGCCGGGGTGTTCGGGCAGCAGGACCTCCAGCTCGCCGGCGGCGACATTGGCGCTGACATCCAGCCATGACTTGTAGACGATGCCTTCGCCTTCCAGCGCCCAGCGCCGCACCACGTCGGCGTCGTCGCTGAACAGCGGCCCGCGCACCTGCACGGTGCGGTTGCCCAGCCGCCATTTGTCGTAGACCCGGCTCTGCTGCAGGTACAGCAGGCAATCGTGTTGCTGCAGGTCGTCGGGGCTGCCCGGCCGGCCATGGCGGGCCAGGTAGTCGGGCGAGGCCACCAGCACCCGACGGTTCCACGGCGCCAGGGGCAGGGCGATGTAGTTGGCGTCCTCGTTCTGGCCGTAGCGGATGGCGACATCCACCGGGTCGCGGTAGAGGTCGGCCAACTGGTCGGAGAGAAAGAAGCGCAGGTTGAGCCCCGGGTGCTCGCGGCGAAACGCGCTGAGCCAGGGCCGCAGCAGGTTGCGCCCCATGTCTGACGGCGCCGCCACCTGCAGCACGCCGCGCAGGCAGCTGTGGCTGCCGTGCAGGTCCTCGCGGCCCTGGCGCAGGGCATCGAGTACGCGCTGGGCGGTGGGCAGGTACAGCTCGCCCTCGGCGGTCAGGCGCAGGCTGCGGGTGGTGCGGGCGAACAGGCGCACATCCAGTTCGCGTTCCAGGCGCTTGATCGCCGCCGCCACCTGGCCGGGCAGCAGGTCGGCCTCGTGGGCCGCGGCGGTGAAGCTGCCCAGGGCGCTGGCACGGGCGAACAGTTCGAGGTCGTTGATGCGCAGCATTTTCACTCCGGGGATGAAAGTGTTGCTGCATTGTGCTGGTTTTTCTTTGCCGCCGGGAAGATAAGATGCGGCTCATTCACGATCCCTTTGAGGAATTGCCGTAGATGGATACCGTTGCCCTCGCCAAACGCCGTTACACCACCAAAGCCTACGACGCCAGCCGCAGGATTCCCCAGGCCACCATCGATGCCTTGCTCGAGCAGCTGCGCCACAGCCCGTCCTCGGTCAACTCGCAGCCCTGGCACTTCGTCGTGGCCGACAGCGCCGAAGGCAAGGCGCGCCTGGCCAAGGCCACCGACGAGCGTTTCGCCTACAACAGCCCGAAGCTGCGCGACGCCTCCCATGTGATCGTGTTCGCCGCCCGCACCAACATGACCGAAGCCCACCTGCAGGCGGTGCTGGCGCAGGAGGCCGCCGACGGGCGCTTCCGTACCGAACAGGCCCGTGATGGCCAGGACCAGACCCGCCGCGGCTACGTCGACCTGCACCGCCATGACTTCAAGGACCTGCAGCACTGGATGGAGAAGCAGGTCTACCTGGCCCTGGGCACCGCACTGCTGGGCGCCGCCGCCCACGGCCTGGACGCCACGCCGATCGAAGGCTTCGACGCCAAGGCCCTGGACGCCGAACTGGGCCTGCGCGAGCAGGGCTTCACCAGCGTGGTGCTGCTGAGCCTGGGCTATCGCAGCGAGGAGGATTTCAATGCCGGCCTGAGCAAGTCGCGGTTGGCGGCGGCGGAGGTGTTTACTTTTCTGTGATTGACGGTAGGTAGGGCTGTACCTTGCAACTATCAGGTGAGCAGCCGTGTCCTGGCTGCCACGCCCTCCATGCCGAACGAGATCAGCCTGGCTCTACGGCTGACCGATACTGTCGACCCCATGGGGCGTATCCTTCTCGATATCGGGAGTTTAAATAGGGCTCTTGGGCCGACGTTTAGAGGCACGGGGTTTCCTCTCCGGCCGTTTGCCAGGGCGTATGGCCCAGAGGTAGGCGTTTTCCCGCAGCCTTTCCTGGATATGGGGAGGGTAATCGTCAACTGTGGTTAGTGCCGGGACGGGTTTTCCCGGCAGGCCGGCTTCACGGATGATCTTGGGCCAGCGAGGTTTCCAGCACAGCAGGAGACTCACCCAGTGGCCTGTTCCGATGATCAGGAAGGCAGGAGACAGCAAGAGCAGGCCGCATTTTAGGACGCGTGGGGAACTGCGGAAGTAGTGGGTCAGGCCTTCGAACTGAGGCGTGAAGGCTTGCCAGGGCCAAGGGAAGTGCGAGGTGATATGGGGGCGCGGTAGTCCTTCTGGACCTTCATCCATGAAGCGACGGATAAACTCCCATTCGGCTTGAAGCTCCGTGAAATTGTTCGAGGACTTGCCTACCCAGATCAGTTCGGTACGTAGTGTGCCGCTGAAGGCGGACGACCATGTGAGCGCCAACGGGAGACCCACACCACTTGCTATGGTAGATTTTTTATCCGCGCCGCTGGACGATACACCGTTCCACGGGAGCGTGACGATTCCACCACAGTAGGCAGGGCGGTGGAGGTAGACCTGCTGGGTGATGCGGTTGAAACGTATCAACAAGTGGCGTGACGTGAACATTTCAAAACGTGTGAAACGCAAACCATATTTCAGATAAAACCACAAGATACAAAGGGTTGTGCTAAGAAAGAAAAGTGCTAAATATAGCCTTTCACCATACGGTTCTCCCTGATAATCAGAAGCAAGGTCGATTAAAGTTTTTATCGAGTTGAAAGCAATTTCTAGTCCGCTGATTATCATAATTATTACTGTGAGAGATAATATGCTGATTAGTCCGCGCTTATCTTCCCACATGCCGCTGCGCATTTCGAGTACATTCTCGTTGAACACGTAGACTGGGCCCCGACTTTTTGGGGCGTCGCATGCTGATTTTTTTGCGGCTGCAATTTCTTCTTCTTCCTCGCTTTCATAAATTATTCTCTTTTTTATAGTCTTGTTCTGTTTCTCAAAGGCTTCGCGCTCTTCTTTTGGGTCAATGGCAGCAAGCCATGAAAGCCATTCAAAAAAATACACTATATAACCTCGCTCATGGCGCTGAATAAGGCTTCTAGCTCTTCAGTGTCCTTCATATATCCTTTGTCTGATGGTTTAAGGCGGAAGCAGCATTTGCTACACCACTTCTCCAATGCATCATCATCGATAATGAGTAAGGTTATAGTGGTGCCGAGTGCAATAGCGCCGCCTATCCAGCTTAAGCGGCTCAGAAACATCATGGCAGTACGGTTGGCTGCCAGCTTTGCAGAAAGTGTGGAAAGAGTAGTAAGTAATCTGCTGGTCTTTTCACTGGTTGCGCTGATTGATAGCCACTGGAAAAGCGCACTTGCCTGCGAAAATGCTATTCCTCCCTGCCCCAAAAGTAGGGTGATCGTAGATCCAGCTCGCAGCCAATAAGTCGTCGCCAGCAATGATTTAGATCGAACGTCGGCTTCTCTCGCATCTGAAACGTCCCACGTAATACTGATAACGCCACCCACCGCAGCCAACCCCGCCCCCCATAGCCGATAACGCCCCAGGCTGATGTCCGCTCCCCGCGCAATCGTGCTGTTCCGCCCGACGCCCAGCAGGGTCTGTTCGGTCCCCACCGCCAATAGCTCGAACCCCGCCGCCGCACTGGCCAATCCAGCGGCCACCACCTCGCTCCAGAAGCGCCGGTCCTTGTCATCCCGCTGCCCCTGCAACAGGAGCAGCCCCGCTTCCAGCAGGAGCAGGCCACTGGCCAGCCGAAGCCGATAGAACGAATGAGCGTGAGCGCCCTGCAACGTCTCCACATAGGCGCGATCAAGACGTCGGACCATGGGGGCCGCCACCCGTCCTCGCGAGGGGGTGTCACCCTCGAGTGCGTGTTCGCTCAGGCGCAGGTTGATGGCTTGCTCGCCCAGCGAGGCGATGAGGTAGGTGCCCAGGCGCCGGTACAGCAGGCGATCCATGTTGCCGGGGGCGCCGGCCTGCAGGCTCTGGCGCCCCAGTTGACCCAGCCAGGCCAAGGCCCCGGCGGTGTTGAGGGCGCTGTGCTGGGCCAGCTGGTCGAGGTGGCCGTCCACCCGGCTGAACTGCGAGGCGAGTTCCTTGGCGTACTTGAGCGAGGTGTCCACCTGCTGCCAGTGATCGTATTCCGGTGGCAGCGCTTGCAACGCCTGGCGTGTCTGCTCCAGCACCTCGGCAATGGCGCGCTGGTTGAAGACGAAGGAGCGCAGGGCCAGGTTGTCGGGCGTCAGCGTGTCGGCATGCCACCACTGGGCGAGCAGCCGCGCCCCGGCCGACACGCCCTCCATGCCGACCACGCTGAGCCCGGTCTGGTGAGCGAAGCACAGGCCGCTGCGCAGGTCGTTCTCGTCGTAGTAGGCCAGGGCCGCGAGCAGTTGCTCAGATTGCAGCCAGACGAGATGGTCGTCGGCCCGCACGTCGGCCAGGCGCTGCGCCTCGAGGCCGTGGGATTCGAACCAGGCAAGCTGGTCGTGCATGGCCTTGAGGTCGACGTGTGGCAGGTAACGCGCTTCGAACTGCCGGGCGAACTCGCCGTTGTTCGCCCGGGCCTCAAGGTCCTGGCGCCTGAGTGCGCCTGCGGTATCGAGAATGCCTTCCTTGGCCTGCGCCCACCAGGCGGCCATCTGCGGGTTGGCGCCCTGATCGGCACCGGCGAGGTGGGCGCGCATGGCCTCTTTGTGACGGTCGACCAGCGCGGCGACCTTGCGCTCACTGAATTGCTGATGCAGTTCGGTGAAGGCCTGGGCGACCAGCACCTTGCGCTCGTTGCTGGGGCCGGGTTTTCCCGCGACCGACTCCGAGGCTTGCAGCCAATCCTTCAGGTGCTCCATGCCCGCGTTGCGCCAGGCATTGAGTTGCTGGGTGATGCCGATGGCATCCTCCACCACCACCGCGATACCACGGGCCTCGGGTTTGCCGGCAACCGGGCCCAGCATGTACCGGGCCGCTGTCAGCGAATGGACGCTGGTTTCACTGAACAGCTGGTTGTCCAGCAGCTTGCGCAATGAGCTGTCGGTTTCCGCAGCGAAATCGGCGACCAGGTCCAGTTGGTCATGGCGCAGCACATAAGGCCTGGGCGTCGGGCAGCCAAGGCCGGTGAAGGCGGCGACATCCACGGCCGGCAGCCTGTCGCGTCGACGCAGCAGTTGCTGCTGGGCCGCTTCGGTCAGCGGGTCGGGGCTGTAGAACAGGCGCAGCTCAGCCAGGTCTTCGAGGTCATGGACGTTGAACGCCAAGGCCGTGTTGCGAATCATGTCGCGCAGGGTGTGGGCGTCTGTGGCGTCCGGCTCGGACTGCCCGGGGTCAACCAGCGACAATGAACCGTTTGCCGCAATGCGATAGGGCGGGTGCAGGCTGTGCTGCCCGCTGCGCTTGCGTTTCTCCATGACGTACAGGAAGCCTTGGCGCAGTGGCCGAATGGCATAGTCGGCATGCTGGAGCGTGGCAACGCTGTAGGGATGGCGCAGGTGATCGGGCAGGGTTGGCAAGCGCAGGCGTTGGCCGGTAGTGCCGCCAACTGCCGCATAGCGCAGGGGCAGGATGGTGAAGGTGCGCGTGCAATGGACGGCGGGCCCGCTGGCGAAGGGGGCCTCCAGGGCCTCGCAGTTCTGTCGAGTGATTTCGAGCAATTTGTTGAAGTCGAACATCCGATGTCCTCAGCGAAGCTGTTCATGCAGGTGTGTTAGTACCGAGCCCGTGGCTGTTGCAGCCAGCCACGGGCGACGTTACGCAGACCTGAAACACTAGCGAGGAACGGATTGTGGGTGGTCGACAGTGCTTCCCAAATCCACGTAGGACGTTTCTCTGATTTTCCTTTTCAGCGCTTATTGGCAGTATTCAGTTACACCTCACCGGCGAATCCGCGTGGGCAGGCGATCCGCCGCCGAGGCTCAGAGATCCAGCACCAACCGCGCCGAGCGCGCCCGCGAGACGCACAGCATCATGGTCTGTTGCGAGGCTTTCTCCTCGTCGCTCAGGTACTGGTCGAAATGCTCGGCCTCGCCTTCGAGGATCGCCGTCTCGCAGGTGCCGCACACGCCTTCGCGGCACAGGCACTCGACCTTGGCGGCCTTGGATTTCTCGATGGCCTGGAGAATGGTCATGCCTTCCTCGACTTCCAGTTCGGTGCCGGAGCGCGCCAGCACCACGGTGAACGCCGAGCCTGCGGCCGGCGCGGCGGCGGCGAACTGTTCCCAGTGCACGCGGGACTCGGCGATGCCGGCGGCGGCGGCGCTGGCGATCACCGCGTCGATCAGCGGCTTGGGCCCGCACACATAGAGATGGGCGTCATCGGTGAGCCCCGCGCACAGCGCGGCGAGGTCGAGCTTGCGCTCCAGGCTGTCGATGTAGAAGCGGGTGTTGCCGGCATGCGGGCCTTGCGCCAGGTCGCCCTGGAAGGCGCCGTGCTCGGGGGCGCGGAAGGCGTAGTGCAGCTCGTAGGGGGTAGTGCTGCCTTCGAGCTCGTGCAGCTGCGCCAGGAACGGGGTGATGCCGATGCCGCCGGCGATCAGCACATGGCGCCCGGCGCTTGGGTCGAGGGCGAACAGGTTGTTGGGGGTGGAAATGGTCAGCTCGCTGCCCACCTCGACCTGCTGGTGCATGAACGCCGAACCGCCCTTGGACTGCTCCTCCAGGCGCACGCCGATCTGGTAGCTGTGCAACTGGCGCGGGTCGCTCATCAGCGAGTAGGCATTGCTGAACTGGCTGCCGCAGGCCGACTGCATCTGCACGATAACGTGGCTGCCGCCGCTGAAGGCGGGCAGGGCGGCGCCGTCGGCGCGGGCCAGGGTGAAGCGCTTGATCTGCGGCGTGGCCTGTTCCACGCCGGTCACGCGCACCTTGAACATTTCGTATTGCTTGGCCATGGCGTACCTCGACAACGAAGCCCCGCGCCAGGCCCTGGCGCGGGGCGGGGAGCGTGTTCAGTCGTCCAGGTGGGCGACGGCGATCAGGTTATGGAAGTGGGCGATGCCGTGCTCGCTCACGCCGCTGCGCTGCGAATCGACCATGATCCGCCCTTGGCCACGGTAGCCGCGGGACTTCAGGCCCTTCTGCACGCTCTCGACCAGGCGCAGGTCCTCGGGACGGAACACCTCGCGGTACCAGTCGATCAGCTTGTGCTGCTCCTCGCTGAGATCCTTGTTGAGGAAGTAGATGTCGTAGTGCTGCAGGGTGGTTTCGGCATCGACCGGGAACTCGTAGATCACGGTCATGAAGTTGGCCCCTGGCGGTACGTTGAACATGGTGCACGGCCAGGCCCAGAAGCCGGCGAAGGACGGATCCTTGACCGTTTCATCGAACTTGAACGACTGCTCCGACGGCTTGGCCAGGCCGTACTGCAAGGTCCAGTTGCCGTGCAGGCTGTGGCTGTACTGGCCGACGTCCACCGAGTCGGAGAAGCCGGGGTGGGCCGGGGCGCAGTGGTAGCACTCGAGGTAGTTGTCGACGATCGACTTCCAGTTGGCCGGGGTGTCGCTGACGAAGCGCGCGGCCAGGTGCAGGTCGTCGATCACCGCGCAGGCCTCGCGCATGCGTTTTTGCATGCCGGGCAGCTGGTCTTCGACGGAACCTGCGTCGTTGTCCATGTTGATGAAGATGAAGCCGGCGTACTCTTCGACGCGCAACTGCACCAGGTTGGAGTTGTCCTTGTCGAAGTTGGCGACGTTCTCGCAGTTGCGCGCGTGGGCCAGCTCGCCGTCGAGCTTGAAGGTCCAGGCGTGGTACGGGCAGGTGATGACGTTCTTGGCCTTGCCGCTGCCTTCGAGCAGTTGGTGGCCGCGGTGCGGGCAGACGTTGTAGAACGCGCGCAGCACGTCGTCGCGGCCACGCACGACGATGATGCTTTCACCGATCACCTGGCGGGTGATGTAGGCGTTTTTTTCGGCGACTTCGCTGCGGTGGCCGACGCAGATCCAGCTGCGGGCGAAGATCGCTTCCTTTTCGTGTTCGAACACCACGGCCTGGGTGTAGAACGTGGCCGGAAGGGTGAAGGCCTCTTCGGGATTGGCGCAGAAGTCGGCGGGCAGGCGTTTGAAATCGTTCATGGCTCTATCTCGGTTCTTATTGGTTAACGCGTATCTAATGGTTAACAAGCTGGGCAAAAAAATTTGTCGCAGGTTTGGCAACGTGGGCGCGGCGCATCGCCGCTCCCACGACAAATCCAGACTCAGTGCACTGCCGCCGCGCTGCGCGGTGCCTGCAACGGCGGCTCTTCTCCGGCCAGGCGGGTAGCCTCTTCCTCGATACGGTACGCCGGCACCTGGCCGTAGTCGGCGGCCAGCCACTTGAAGAAGCCGTAGATCTTCACCAGCAGGATCACCATGAACGGGATCGCGGTGAGCACCACGGCGGTCTTCATGGTCGACAGCGAAGCCTTGGCGAACAGCATGGCCAGCGGCACCAGGGTCAGCACCACGCACCAGAACAGGCGCAGGGTCGGGCTCGGATCCTCGCCCTCGCGCAGGTTGCGGGTGCTGGTGGCGGCCACGGCGTAGGCGGCGGCGTCCATGTGCGAGGCGCAGAACACCGCCATGATGAACAGGTACGCGGCGAGGAACAGCGTGCCCCACGGCAGGGCCAGCAAGAGGTCGGTCACCGCCGCTTCGCCACCGAGGGTGCCGAGTAGCTTGGGCACGTCGATCTGGCCGTTGATGAACTGGTGCATGCTGTAGCTTTCCAGCGCGCCGAAGAAGAACCAGCAACCGAAGCTGCCACCCAGCAGCAGGGCGAACACCACTTCCTTGATCAGCCGGCCACGCGAGACGCGGGCGACGAACATGGCCACGCCCGGCGCGTAGGACACCCACCACAGCCAGTAGAACACCGTCCAGTTACGGGTGAAGGCGCCGTCGCCGGCCGGGTCGGTGAACAGGCTCATCTGCACGTAGTGCTGCAGCATCAGGCCGATGGAGTTGGCGGTGTTGTTCAGGGTGAACTGGGTCGGGCCGACCAGCAGGACGATGGCGGCGAACACCAGGGCGCCGATGCAGACCATCTTCGACAGGCGCTGCAGGCCACCGTCGATGCCGATGTACGAACTCAGCGAGAACAGCAGCGCCACCGCGCCGATCACCAGCAGTTGCACGGTGAAGGTGTTGGGGGTGCCGGCCAGGTCGGCAAGGCCACGGGTCAGGGTCGAGGCGGTGAGCGCCAGCGACACGGTCAGCGCGCCCATCATGGTCAGCAGGAAGATCAGGTCGACGGCGCGCCCGACGGGGCCGGTGGCCTTGAAGCCGGTGACCGCCTCGATGATCGAGGCCAGGTTCAGGCCGCTCTTCTTGCGCACATGGAAGTGGTAGGCCATGGCCAGCGAGGCCAGGGCGTAGATCGACCAGGCGCTGATGCCCCAGTGGAAGAACGAGTAGCTGACGCTGTACTCCAGGGCCTTGGCCGACATCGGCGCGATGTTCAGGCCCGGGGTCTGGTAGTAGTAGGCCCATTCCATCACGCCCCAGTACAGGGTCGAGGAACCCATGCCGGCGCAGATGAACATGAACACCCAGGTGGTGGTGGAGTACTCCGGCTTGCCGGCGCCCAGGCGGATGTTGCCGTACTTGCTGAAGGCCAGGTACAGCACGGCCAGGGAGCTGCCGAACACCAGCACCTGGACGCTGGTGCCGAAGGTGCGGGTGGCCACCTCGAACAGCTGGTTGGCCAGGCTTTCGGCCTGGGCGGGGAAGGCAGCAAGGCCGATCACGGTGAGCAGCACGGCCAACAGGCTCACGGCGATCAGGAACACGTCGATCTTTTTGTTATTGGGGGACATCAATTGTCTCCTGGAGCATTTTTTTTGTAGTAGGCGTCAGGCGTTGGGGAAGTCCGTATCGAGGCTGGGTTTTCCTTTCTGTTAACTATCAGATAACAAGTATCTTATGGTTTACAGATTCTGCATTGAATCGAAGTGGGTGGCAATAGGATCGTCGGACAATCCGGATGGTTGGGTGTTGTCTGGGCTGGCGCTATCGCGGGGCAAGCCCGCTCCCACGTACAGAAAGACGCATTGCTTCTTTGTGGGAGCGGGCTTGCCACGCGATGACCTGACGCCGACTCAGGCCCCGAGCAGCTCGGCGATGGCCTTGCCCACTTCCTGGGTCGAGCGGCTGCCGCCCATGTCGCGGGTGGTGTCGCCGTTGGCGATCACTGTCTCGATGGCCTTGAGGATGTCGTCGTGGGCCGCCTGGTAGCGGGCGTCGTTGCCGGCCTGGCCGAGGAACTCGAGCATCAGCGCGCCGGACCAGATCATCGCGATCGGGTTGGCGATGTTCTGGCCATGGATGTCCGGCGCCGAACCGTGCACCGGCTCGAACAGCGACGGGAACTTGCGCTCGGGGTTGAGGTTGGCCGACGGCGCGATGCCGATGGTGCCGGCGCAGGCCGGGCCGAGGTCGGAGAGGATGTCGCCGAACAGGTTGGAGGCCACCACCACGTCGAAGCGTTCAGGCTGCAGCACGAAACGGGCGCAGAGGATGTCGATGTGCTGCTTGTCCCAGCTGATCTCGGGGTAGTGGGCGGCCATGGCGGCGGTGCGCTCGTCCCAGTAGGGCATGCTCACGGCCATGCCGTTGGACTTGGTTGCCGAGGTGACGTGCTTGCGCTCGCGGGTCTGGGCCACGTCGAAGGCATACTTGAGGATGCGGTCCACGCCACGGCGGGTGAACACCGACTCCTGCAGCACGAACTCGTTGTCGGTGCCTTCGAACATGCGCCCGCCCAGGGAGGAGTATTCACCCTCGGTGTTCTCGCGGATCACCACGAAGTCGATGTCGCCGGGCTGCTTGTTCGCCAGCGGGCAGGGCACGCCGGGGAACAGGCGCACCGGGCGGATGTTCACGTACTGGTCGAAATCGCGGCGGAACTTGAGCAAGGATCCCCACAGCGAGATATGGTCCGGGACCTTGTCCGGCCAGCCGACGGCGCCAAAGTACAGGGCGTCGAAGCCCTTGAGCTGGTCGAACCAGTCGTCGGGCATCATCTTGCCGTGGGCCAGGTAGTAGTCGCAGCTGGCCCACTCGAAGAACTCGAACTCAAGGTTCAGGCCGTGCTTGCGGGCGGCGGCCTCGACCACGCGCAGGCCTTCGGGGAGGACTTCGTTACCGATGCCGTCACCGGGGATGGCGGCGATCTTGAAGGTCTTGGTCATGGGGCGCCTCTCGTGTTCAGGGAAGATGCGGCCATGCTATAAGGCTGTGCTTCGGAGATAATCCGGCAATCCATCAATTCTTGGTGCACGAATCGTGAATAATCTGCCGAACCTGGACGACCTCGACATCTTCCTGCAGGTGGCCCGCCGCGCCAGCTTCGCCGCGGTGGCCGACGAGCGCGGCATGTCGGCGGCGTTCGTCAGCAAGCGCATCCGCCTGTTGGAGGACAGCCTGGGCGTGCGTCTGCTGCACCGTACCACCCGGCGGGTGACGGTGAGCGAGGAGGGCGAGCGGGTGTACCAGTGGGCGCAGCAGATCTTCGAGACCCTGCAACGCATGGACGACGATCTCAACGTCGGCCAGCGCGAGCCGGTCGGACAGTTGCGCATCGCCAGCAGCCTGGGCCTGGGCCGGCGCTTCGTGGCGCCGGCGCTGTCGGAACTGGCGGCGCGCTACCCGCGCCTGGACATTCGCCTGGATGTGCACGATCGCCTGGTGGACCTGATCGCCGAAGGCGTCGACCTGGACATCCGCGTGGGTAACGTGATCGCCCCGCACCTGATCGCCAAGCCCCTGGCGCGCAACCGCCGGGTGCTGTGCGCGGCGCCTGCGTACCTGGCCGAGCATGGCTCGCCACGGGTGCTGGCGGACCTGGCCAGCCATGACTGCCTGGTGATCAAGGAGCGCGACCACCCGTTCGGGCTATGGCACCTGGAAGGGCCGCAGGGCGAGGAGAGCGTGCGGGTGACCGGCGGGCTGTCGAGCAACCATGGCGAGGTGGCGCACCAGTGGTGCCTGGACGGGCGCGGCATCCTGCTGCGCTCGTGGTGGGACGTGCACGACAGCATCGCCGAGGGGCGGCTGGTGCAGGTGCTGCCGGATTACCAGCAGGCGGCGGACATCTGGGCGGTGTACACGGCGCCCTTGGCCGGCTCGGCCAAGGTGCGGGTGGCGGTGGAGTTCTTCCGGCAGTACTTCGCCGAGCGCTATCGGTTGCCGGACTGATGAACGACCTGGTGCAGCGTGCCGAGCAATGCAGCACAATGACATCCGCTCTCGCTCAACCGGATGCTTGGATGCCTTCCCTGGACACCTCTTACCTCGACCCCTTGCGCAAGTCCATCGAACAGGCACCTGTCTGCCTGCCCCCGGCGCCATGGGTGCTCACCGGGCATTACTGTGTGGCCGGGCTGGAGGATGTCGGTTTTGATCGCGACAGGGACTTGCTGCTGGTCTGTTCGAGCAGCGGCCTGGGTGTGTTCGACTGCAGGACGGGCGAGAAACTGGCGCGTGAATACGACGCGACCCGGGCGACCGATCAGTACCATGAATGCACCGGGATCGGCCCGCTGTCGGGCTGCACCCTGCGCATGGCAGGTATCAGTGGTGGTGGGCTGCCCAATGCCACGGCCGACGGCTGGTGCGTCGAGGCGATTCCGGTGCGTTGGCCGGTGAGTCAACTGTTGCTTGTCGAGCCTGGCTCATGGCTGTTCGGCGCCGCCTACGGCAAACCGGCGAACTTTCACAAGCTTGCCGAAGAGCCCGAGCTGCGCGCATTCGGTTTTTCCTGGTCGGGCAGAAGCCTTGTGATCGCCGGCTCCGGCGAGTTGATGCTGTTCAGCCGGGCCTGACCCATGCAGACGAACCCGCCCGGCCAATCCGAAGCGCTCCCGCCATTGGTGCTGGAACGTCTTGCCTACGAACGCTTCCTGGCGGCGTGGGAGCAGGGGGCGTTCACTGGGCAACGTCTTGGGCAAGCGTTCTACAATCACTTTCGTCTGCATGCCATGGATGACCAGTTGCTGCTGGGCGACCTGTACGACTGTGACGGCACGCGTGCGCTCAAGCGTATCGCTCAGCTTTTCAGCCTGGTTTGAACGCGCTTGCTGCGAAGGGGCCGCAAGGCGGCCCCGAAGGTCTCAGTGGCCAAACGCTTTCAGGTTGCCCTTGCGACTGGCCTCATACGCTTCACGCGCCATCGGCCGTGCCTGCGGGTTGCCCAGGTCTTCCATGGCCAGTCGATGGGTCTCCGGCGCCAGGTACGCGGCAAACGCGCACACGCAGGTGACCAGGAATGCCAGCCCGCCGACCACCAGCCAGATATGCTCCGAGCCCGGTGGCGCCACGGCGGCGAACAGCGCCGGCAGCATGGCGGTGATCATGGTGCCGATGTTCTGCGCGATGGCCATGGCCGAGACGCGGTAGCGGGTGTGGAACAGCTCGGGGTAGAAGCTTGGGAACACCGCGTTGTAGCCCTGGTAGACCATGCCCCACATGAGGATCGAGGCGGCGAAGGCCAGCGGCACGTTCTGGATGCTGATCGCGTACAGGTAGGCGAAGGCCAGCAGACCCGAGCCCAGGCAGCCGGCGATCATGGTCGGGCGACGGCCGATCCGGTCGGACAGGTTGCCGACGAAGGGGATCACCAGCACCGCGACGATGTTGCCCACCACCGGGATCCACAGGTACACGCTCTTGTCGAAGCCGATGCCGTAGGCCGGCTGCACCGCGTAGGCCGCGCCGAAGATGGTGGCGACCACCGGGATCACGTTCATCAGCGCCATGAACATCACCAGCACCATGTGCTTCCAGCTGTGGCGGAAGGCTTCGCCGATCGGCGACTTGGCGACCTTGTCCTGTTTCTCCTCCTGGACGAAGGCCGGGGTCTCGTGCACCTCCTTGCGGATGATGAAACCGGCGATCAGCACCACCGCGCTCATCAGGAACGGGATGCGCCAGCCCCACTCGTTGAAGGCCTCGCTGGGCATGAAGTAGGCCAGCGGCAGGAACACCGCCGCCGCCATCACCTGGCCGGCCTGCACGCCCTGCAGGGTGTAGCTGGCGTAGTAGCCGCGGCGGCCGAACGGCGCGTGCTCCATGATCATCGAACTGGCCCCGGAAATCTCGCCGGCCACGGCGAAGCCCTGGACCAGGCGCAGCACCACCAGCAGCGCCGGGGCCAGCAGGCCGATGTCGTGGTAGGTGGGCAGCAGGCCCACGGCCATGGTCGACAGGCCCATCAGGAACATGCACAGCAGCAGCACGTTCTTGCGCCCGCGGGTGTCACCCCAGTGGCCGAGCACGCAGGCGCCGATCGGGCGCGCCAGGTAGCCCACGCCGTAGGTGGCCAGCGAGGCGATGATGGCCATCTTCGGGTCGCTGGAAGGGAAGAAGATCTGCGGGAAGATCAGCGCCGCGGCCTGGGCGTAGATGAAGAAGTCGTAGTACTCGAGGGCAGAGCCGATCCATCCGCTGGCGGTGGCTTTCTTGGCTTGGGAGCTTGAGCGGGCCATGTTGTCTCCGTTGTTCTTGTCAGGGGCCGGATGGTCAGCGCGCGCAGGGCACGGCAACGGGGCTGTAGGGAGAAGACGAACGCGGCGGTGCGGATCGCAGGGCGAGCAAGGTGTGCATAGGTCGGTACCCGTTTTCTTGAACTTATTATGTGGTGACGTTGGGCGTTGCAGCGCAGGGCCCGCCGAACGACCGGCGTGGCAGCGAGAAGGGCCGGCGGGGCCTGCGACTGGTGTTCATGGTTGTTCACGGGAGTGGGTGAATCAATTCGCCAGAACGGGTTTTGTTCGGTAATCGAACAAAAACTAACTGTTTCGTACAAAGTGCGTTGCCGGGGCGACTTTACCTGCGAATAATCGATCGTGCCAGGTGTTGTCCGTACCGGCCCCGCGATAGGGCCGGACCTGCCCAGGCCTCCCTCAATAACAAGGAACACCCGCCATGCACCGTTCGATCGCCACCGTTTCCTTGAGCGGCACCCTGCCGGAAAAACTAGAAGCCATCGCCGCCGCGGGTTTCGACGGCGTCGAGATCTTCGAGAACGACCTGCTGTACTACGCCGGCAGCCCTCGCGAGATCCGCCAGCTGTGCGCGGACCTGGGGCTGGCGATCACCCTGTTCCAGCCGTTTCGCGATTTCGAGGGCTGCCGCCGCGACCGCCTGCACAAGAACCTCGACCGTGCCGAACGCAAGTTCGACCTGATGCAGGAGCTGGGCACCGACCTGGTGCTGCTGTGCAGCAACGTCCAGCCCGACGCCCTGGGCGATGAGCAATTGCTGGTGGAAGACCTGCGCCTGCTCGCCGAACATGCCGGCGACCGGGGCCTGCGCATTGGCTACGAGGCCTTGGCCTGGGGCCGCCACGTCAACACCTGGCAGCAGGTGTGGAACCTGGTGCGCCAGGCCGATCATCCGGCGCTGGGGGTGATCCTCGACAGCTTCCACACCTTGTCTATCAAGGGCGATCCCAGCGGTATCCGCGATATTCCCGGCGAGAAGATCTTCTTCGTGCAGATGGCCGACGCACCGATCCTGGCCATGGACGTGCTGGAGTGGAGCCGGCATTTCCGCTGCTTCCCGGGGCAGGGCGAGATGGACCTGGCGGGTTTCCTTGCGCCGATCCTCGCCACCGGTTATCGCGGTCCGCTGTCGCTGGAGATCTTCAACGACGGTTTCCGTGCAGCGCCGCCCCGGCAAAACGCTGCCGACGGCTTGCGTTCACTGCTGTACCTGGAGGAGAAGACTCGCCTTCAGTTGGAGCGTGAGGCGCGGGCCGCCGAGCCTGGCGTGCTGTTCGCACCGCCTGCCGCAAGCCGCTACGACGGCGTGGAGTTCCTTGAGTTCGCCGTCGACGAGGCGGTCGGTGCGCGCCTGGGCGTATGGCTCAAGCGCCTGGGCTTCGCCGAGGCCGGCGAACACCGCAGCAAGGCGGTGCGCCTGCTGCGCCAGGGCGATATCAACATCGTGCTCAACGCCGAGCCTTACTCGTTCGGCCACAACTTCTTCGAGGCCCATGGCCCGTCGTTGTGCGCCACGGCGCTGCGGGTGAGTGACGGCCAAGCCGCGCTGCGGCGCGCCACCGCCTACCGTGGCCAGCCGTTCCGTGGCCTGGTCGGCCCCAACGAACGCGAGATTCCGGCGGTGCGCGCGCCCGACGGCAGCCTGCTGTACCTGGTGGAGCCGGACGTTGGCGGCCCGAGCCTCTACGACACCGATTTCCACCTGGACCAGAACGCCCGGGCCAGAGGCGGGCTCAAGCGCATCGACCACATGGCCCTGGCGCTGCCGGCCGAGGCGCTGGACAGCTGGGTGCTGTTCTACAAGAGCCTGTTCGACTTCACTGCCGACGACGAGGTGGTGCTGCCCGACCCCTATGGCCTGGTCAAGAGCCGTGCCCTGCGCAGCCAGTGCGGCAGCCTGCGCCTGCCGTTGAACATCTCGGAGAACCGCAATACCGCCATCGCCCATGCGCTGGACAGCTATCGTGGCTCGGGGGTGCACCATGTCGCCTTCGACTGCGACGATATCTTCCGCGAGGTGGCCAGGGCCAAGGAGGCGGGAGTACCGCTGCTGGAGATACCGCTGAACTACTACGACGACCTGGCGGCGCGCTTCGACTTCGATGACGAGTTCCTCAGCGAGCTGGCGTACTACAACGTGCTGTACGACCGCGATGCCCAGGGCGGCGAGCTGTTCCATGTGTACACCGAACCGTTCGAGGGGCGCTTCTTCTTCGAGATCCTGCAGCGCAAGGGGGGGGACGCCGGGTATGGCGCGGCCAACGTGGCGGTGCGCCTGGCGGCGATGGCCAAGGCGCGCAGCGGGGTGGGGCGCACGGCGGTGTTGTGAATCAGGGTCCCATCGCGGGGCAAGCCCGCTCCCACGCTGGTGATGCTCGCTGTTCTGTTCTTTGCACTACTGCGCAGCCTCTAGGGCTGGACAATCACGCACGAAGCGTGGGAGCGGGCTTGCCCCGCGATGGGGGCGGCAGCCGCTCACAACACCACGCTTCCCTGCACCGCCCGGCTCACGGATAATCGCCCGGATTCCTATAACGAGCCTGTGAGTCGGTATGAGTGATTCGGTAGCCAAGCCTGAAGTCGAAGGGCTGCGCAGATCGCGCAAGAACAACCCGGAAAAGACCCGCGAGAATATTCTCCAGGCCGCCATCACCGAGTTTGTCCAGCAGGGCCTGGCCGGCGCCCGGGTCGACGCCATCGCCGAGCGTACCGCCACCTCCAAGCGCATGATCTACTACTACTTCGGCAGCAAGGAGCAGCTCTACGTCGAATGCCTGGTCAAGCTCTACGGCGACATCCGCAAGACCGAGCACAGCCTGGACCTCGACTCGCTTTCACCTGA
The DNA here is from genome assembly GCF_014268935.2 of Pseudomonas peradeniyensis. Taxonomy (GTDB): domain Bacteria; phylum Pseudomonadota; class Gammaproteobacteria; order Pseudomonadales; family Pseudomonadaceae; genus Aquipseudomonas; species Aquipseudomonas peradeniyensis. The sequence goes on from NZ_JABWRJ020000001.1 coordinate 978,857, forward strand.
ACAGGCGATCCAGCGCCTGGTGGAGTTCACCTTCGACCACCACGCCGACAACGTCGACTTCGTGCGCATCGTCTGTACCGAGAACATCCACTACGGCGAATACGTCAAGCAGTCGCCGGTGATCCGCGAGATGAGCAGCATGGTGCTCGACGCGCTGGGCAAGATTCTCGCCCGTGGCGTGGAGCAGGGCGTGTTCCGCCCGGGGATCGAGGTGATCGACCTGCACATGCTGATGAGCTCGTTCTGCTTCTACCGGGTGTCGAACCGCCACACCTTCGGCGACCTCTTCCAGATCGATCTGGCCGACGAGCAGGTCAAGCAGCGTCAAAAGCAGGTGATCTGCGAGGCGGTGATGCGCTACATCAAGGCCTGATCCCGCTCAACCGGCGAACACCACCCCGGTGCGCGCCGCGGCATTGCGGATATGCTCCTGCATCGCCCGTTGCGCGCCGGCCTGGGAACGGCGGGCGAGGGCGCGGAGGATCTTGCGGTGCTCCTGCCAGGTTTCCATTGCCCGCTCGGGGCGGATGAACGGCAGCTTCTGGCTTTCCAGGAAAATATCCTGGCTGGCGGTGATCACCTGCAGCATCGCGCGGTTGCCGCTGGCCTGCAGCAGTTGCTGGTGAAAGGCGAAGTCCAGGCGTGCGGCGGCCTCGAAGCGCCCGGCGCGCAACTCCACGGCCATTGCCTCGACGTTGGCCTGCAACGCGTCCAGGTCATCGGCGGTCAACGCCAGGGCCGCCTGGCCGGCGGCGAAGCCTTCCAGGGCGTAGCGCAGCTGGAAGGTGTCGGCGGCCGAGACCTGTTCGGCATAGGGCCAGGCGAAACCGCCCGGCGATGGTTGGCCGGTGACCGGAGCCTGGACGAACACGCCCTTGCCCGGTTGCACGCTGACCAGTCCCAGGGCGCTAAGCGACGACAACGCCTCGCGCAGCGACGCCCGACTCACGCCCAGGCGTTCGGCCAGGTCGCGCTGTGAGGGCAGGGCGTCGCCGGGCTGGTAGCCGTCCTGCTCGATCAGTTGGCGGATGGCCTGCAGGGCGATTTCCGGGACGGGGCGTGTGGCGGTGGCGAGCATGCTGTTCAGACCGGTCTGAGGGCGATGGCCTCCCTTTTACGGGCAATCGGTACGGCGTGGCAAGCCTTGCCTCGTCCTGGCGCAGGCCCTGCGGCCGTTGCGCGAAAGCGGGGCACGGAGCGCTTCGAGGTCACAACTGTTCAGACCAGTAAGACCTGATCGGCGCCTTGCGGCACGCCGCTCGCGGGTGTTTTGCCCAAGGCTGGCATGGCCCGTGCACTGGCATCGCCGCCCCTTTCCGGACTCCTGCGAGGCCTTTCGATGAAGACGTTCCGCTCCCTGTTCCTGGCCACCCTGTTCTGCGCCACCCCTCTGGCAATGCCCCTGGCCCAGGCCGACGCGCTGGCCGACATCACCGCCCGCGGCGTGCTCAAGGTTGCCGTGCCCCAGGACTTCCCGCCGTTCGGCTCGGTCGGCCCGGACCTCAAGCCCCGCGGCCTGGACATCGACACCGCGCAACTGCTGGCCGACAAGCTTGGCGTCAAGCTGGCCCTGACCCCGGTCAACAGCACCAACCGCATCCCGTTCCTTACCACCGGCAAGGTCGACCTGGTGATCTCGAGCCTGGGCAAGAACCCCGAGCGCGCCGCGGTGATCGACTTCTCGCGCCCCTATGCGCCGTTCTACCTGGCGGTGTTCGGCCCGGCCGAGGCACCGGTCGACGCTATCGACGCCCTTGCCGGCAAGACCATCAGCGTCACCCGCGGCGCCATCGAGGACATGGAGCTCAGCGCCGTGGCGCCCAAGGGCGCGATCATCAAGCGCTTCGAGGACAACAACTCGACCATCGCCGCCTATCTGTCCGGCCAGGTCGAGTTGATCGCCAGCGGCAGCGTGGTGATGGCCGCCATCGCCGCGAAGAATCCGGCCAAGGTGCCGGTGCTCAAGGTCAAGCTCAAGGACTCGCCGGTGTACGTGGGCCTGGCCAAGAACGAGCCGGCGCTTCTGCAGAAGGTCAACGCCACCCTCGAGGCCGCCAGGACCGACGGCAGCCTGAACCGCAACGCCGAGAAGTGGCTCAAGCAGCCACTGCCGGCCGACCTCTGAGCACTTGAGCGATGGCCTATCAATTCGACTTCGCCCCGGTGCTGGCGCAGGGCGACCTGTTGCTGCGGGGCATGCTGTTCACCCTGGAGCTGACCCTGGTCGGCACCGTGCTCGGGGTCGCCATCGGCGTGCTCGGCGCGGTGACCCGGGCCTGGCGCCTGCGGCCGTTCGACGCGCTGTTCGGGCTGTACGTGGAGCTGATCCGCAACACGCCGTTCATCGTCCAGCTGTTCTTCATCTTCTTCGGCCTGCCGGCACTGGGCGTGCGCCTGAGTGAGTGGCAGGCGGCGGTGCTGGCAATGGTGATCAACCTGGGCGCCTATTCGACCGAGATCATCCGCGCCGGTATCCAGGCGATTCCCAAGGGCCAGCTCGAAGCCGCGGCCGCGCTGGCGTTGAGCCGCTTCGAGGCGTTTCGCCACGTGGTGTTGCAACCGGCCCTGGCCAAGGTGTGGCCGGCGCTGTCGAGCCAGATCGTGATCGTCATGCTCGGTTCGGCAGTGTGTTCGCAGATCGCCACCGAGGAGCTATCGTTCGCCGCCAACTTCATCCAGTCGCGCAATTTCCGCGCCTTCGAGACCTACCTGTTGACCACGTTGCTGTACCTGCTGATGGCCATCGTCGTGCGCCAGCTGCTGGCCTGGATCGGCCAGCGCCTGCTGATGGGGAGACGCTGAATGGACTTCACCCTGTGGGATATCGTGCGCAACCTCATGACCGGGTTGCAGTGGACCTTGCTGTTGTCGCTGGTGGCGTTCGCCTGCGGCAGCGTCGCCGGGCTGTTGCTGCTGGTGGCGCGGATCAGTGACCGGCCACTGCTGCGCGGAGCCGCGCGCGCGTTCATCGAGCTGTTCCAGGGCACGCCGCTGCTGATGCAGCTGTTCATGGTGTTCTTCGGCATCGCCCTGTTCGGCATCGACGTGTCGGCGTGGATGGCCGCGGCCATCGCCCTGACCTTGTTCACCAGCGCCTTTCTCGCCGAGATCTGGCGCGGCTGCGTGGAGGCGATCCCGCGGGGCCAGTGGGAGGCCGCTGGCAGCCTGGCCATGAGCCGCCTGGAGCAGTTGCGCCATGTGATCCTGCCCCAGGCCCTGCGCATTGCCATCGCCCCGACCGTGGGCTTCTCGGTGCAGGTGGTCAAGGGCACCGCGGTCACCTCGATCATCGGTTTCACCGAGCTGACCAAGACCGGCGGCATGCTGGCCAACGCCACCTTCGAGCCATTCCTGATCTACGGCCTGGTGGCCGTGGGCTACTTCATCCTCTGTTACCCGCTCTCGCTGAGCGCCCGTTACCTGGAAAGGAGGCTGCATGCCCCTGCTTAGAGTGTCCGCGCTGCACAAGTACTACGGCGACAACCACGTGCTCAAGGGGGTCGACCTGAGCATCGAGGAGGGCGAGGTGGTGGCCATCATCGGTCGCAGCGGCTCGGGCAAGAGCACCTTCCTGCGCACCCTCAACGGCCTGGAGTCGATCAGCGACGGGGTGATCGAGGTGGATGGCGAGTACCTCGACGCCGGCCGTGCCGATCTGCGCGCGCTGCGCCAGAAGGTCGGCATGGTGTTCCAGCAGTTCAACCTGTTCCCGCACCTGACCGTGGGCGAGAACGTGATGCTGGCGCCCCAGGTGGTGAAGAAGGCCGGCAGGGCCGAGGCACGCCAGCTGGCCGAGCGGATGCTGGAGCGGGTAGGGCTGGGCGACAAGATCGACGCCTACCCCGACCGCCTTTCCGGCGGGCAGCAGCAGCGGGTGGCCATCGCCCGGGCGCTGGCCATGTCGCCCAAGGTGCTGCTGTGCGACGAGATCACCTCGGCGCTGGACCCGGAGCTGGTCAACGAAGTGCTGGGCGTGGTGCGCCAGCTGGCGAAGGAGGGCATGACCCTGGTCATGGTCACCCACGAGATGCGCTTTGCCCGCGAGGTGGGCGACAAGCTGGTGTTCATGCACCAGGGCAAGGTGCACGAGACCGGTCACCCACGCGAAGTGTTCGCTGCGCCGCGTACGGCGGAACTGGCCAACTTCATCGGTGCGGTGGCGGGGACCTGAGGGCTGCATCGCTTCATTGCGGAGCAGCCCAGATTGCGCAAGCGCGGCCTTGCTAGAAACTGGCGAAGTGCGCCTGCATGCGCTTGGCATCGGCCGGGCGCCCGCTAAACAGCTCGAAGGCCTTGACCGCCTGGAACACCGCCATGGTGCCGCCATCCAGGGTGCGGCAGCCCAGGGCCCGGGCATGGCGCAGCAGCTCGGTCTCCAGGGGGAAGTAGATGATCTCCGCCACCCACAGCCGTGGGTGCAGCAGCGCGGGCGGCAAGGGGGTGCCGGGCAGTTTGGCCATGCCCACGGGCGTGGTGTTGACCAGGCCATCGGCCTCGGCCACCGCGCCGGCCAGGTCTTCGCCGAGCACGGCGCGACCGGCGCCGAAACGCTGGGTGAGATTGTCTACCAGCGCCCGGGCACGGGCCTGGTCCACCTCGAACAACTGCAAGCGCTCGACGCCTTCGGCCAGCAGCGCATGGGCCACCGCCGCACCCGCGCCGCCCGCGCCCAGCTGCACCACCTGACGCCGCGCGACGCCGGGCAGGCCGCGTCGCAAGCCTTCGGCGAAGCCCAGGCAGTCGGTGTTGTGGCCCACCCGTCGACCCTCGCGCAGCACCACGGTGTTCACTGCGCCAATGCCGCGGGCTTCGTCCGACAGTTCGTCGAGCAGTGGCAGGATCGCCTGCTTGAACGGGAAGGTGATGTTGAGCCCGGTGAAACCGGTGCGTTCGGCGGCATCGAGCAGGGCGGGCAGGGCGCTGTCGTCCAGGCCCAGCTGGTCGGCGTCGATCAGCCGGTACAGGTAGCGCAGCGCCTGGGCGTCGCCTTCATGCTCGTGCAGCGCCGGGGTGCGCGAGGCCTGGATGCCACGGCCGATGAGGCCGGCGAGGATGCCCGCGCCGTTCATGCCGCGTGCTCGCGCAGGTGTTCGCTGAAGTAGCTCAGGGCCATGCGGTAGCCCTGGCTGCCGAGGCCGCAGATCACCCCCACGGCGATGCTGGAGACAAACGACAGGTGGCGGAACGGCTCGCGCCTGTGCACGTTGGACAGGTGTACCTCGATCACCGGCAGCTCGCTGGCCACCAGGGCGTCGCGGATGGCCACCGAGGTGTGGGTCCAGGCGGCGGGGTTGATCAGGATGCCGTGGCAGCGGCCACGGGCGGCATGGATCCAGTCGAGCAGCTCGCCTTCGTGGTTGGTCTGGCGGAACTCCAGTTCCAGGCCGAGCTCGGCGGCGCTGGTGGCGCACAGCCGGGCCAGGTCGGCGAGGGTTTCGTGGCCGTACTGGGTGGGTTCGCGGGTGCCCAGCAGGTTGAGGTTGGGGCCGTTGAGCACGAGGATTCGGGGTGTCATGACGGGGCGTCGCTTTGTTGTTTTTGGATGCTTCGATAATTGTACTATCTGGTTAGTTTGGTCAAATGGTGGACTGTATAAAGCGGGCGATTATCGGCTGCCTGTACCGGCCCTATCGCGGGGCAAGCCCGCTCCCACGCTGGTGATGCCTGCAACTCTGCTCCCTGTAGGAGATCACACAGCCCTTCCGGGCAGCGCTGTCGCGCAGGGAACAGGGTTCCAGCGTGGGAGCGGGCTTGCCCCGCGACAGGGCCGGTACAGGCGATAACCAGCATCCTGACCATACCCGATTAAATCAGTCGGCTAAGCTTGTTTCCGCAGACGCACGGAACGACCAATACGGGAGAGCACATGAACATCAGCAAAACGCCCAGGTGGGCAGTCGCGGCACTGGTCCTGGCCCTGGGGCTTCACGCCCATGCCGCCGACAGCAAGCGGGTCGATGTGCTGCTGGTGGGCGGCGGCATCATGAGTTCCACGCTGGCGGTCTGGCTCAACGAACTGGAGCCGGGCTGGTCGATGGAGATGGTCGAGCGCCTGGACAAGGTCGCCGAGGAAAGCTCCAACGGCTGGAACAACGCCGGTACCGGCCACTCGGCGCTGGCCGAGCTCAACTACACCCCGGAGAAGGACGGCAAGATCGACATCAGCAAGGCGGTGGAGATCAACGAGTCGTTCCAGATCACCCGCCAGTTCCTCGCCTGGCAGGTCAAGCAGGGGGTGCTGAAGAACCCGCGCTCGTTCATCAACACCACGCCGCACATGAGCTTTGTCTGGGGCGACGACAACATCCGCTTCCTCAGGAAACGCTACGAGGCGCTGCAGGCCAGTCCGCTGTTCAAACCCATGCAGTACTCCGAGGATCACGCGCAGATCGCCAAGTGGGTGCCGCTGATGATGGAGGGGCGCGACCCCAACCAGAAGCTCGCCGTCACCTGGACGCCGATCGGCACCGACGTCAACTTCGGCGAAATCACCCGCCAGTACGTGGGCTACCTGCAGACCCGGCCCAACTTCGACCTCAAGCTGTCCAGCGAGGTGGAAAACATCACCCGCAATGACGATGGCAGCTGGCACGTCGAGTACAAGAACCTCAAGGACGGCAGCACCTCGACCACCGACGCCAAGTTCCTGTTCATCGGCGCCGGCGGCGCGGCGCTGCCGTTGCTGCAGAAGTCCGGCATCGACGAGGCCAAGGACTATGCCGGCTTCCCGGTGGGCGGCTCGTTCCTGGTCACCGACAACCCGGCCATCGCCCAGCGCCACATGGCCAAGGCCTATGGCATCGCCGCCACCGGCGCGCCGCCGATGTCGGTGCCGCACCTGGACACCCGGGTGCTCGACGGCAAGCGCATGATCCTGTTCGGGCCGTTTGCCACCTTCTCCACCAAGTTCCTCAAGGAAGGTTCGCTGCTCGACCTGTTCGCCAGCATGTCGCTGCACAACACCTGGCCGATGGTGCGGGTCGGGGTGCGCGAGTTCGACCTGGTGCAGTACCTGATCGGCCAGCTGATGCAGTCCGACGATGACCGTTTCGCCGCGCTGCAGACCTACTTCCCCGAGGCCAAGAAGGCAGACTGGCGCCTGTGGCAGGCCGGCCAGCGGGTGCAGATCATCAAGAAGGACGAAAACCAGGGCGGGGTGCTGAAGCTGGGCACCGAGGTGGTGACGTCCAAGGATGGCAGCATCGCCGGGCTGCTCGGCGCCTCGCCGGGCGCCTCGACCGCGCCGCCGATCATGCTCGACCTGCTGAACAAGGTGTTCAAGGACAAGGTGGCCACGCCCGAGTGGCAGGCGAAGATCAAGCAGATCATCCCGTCCTACGGCATCCGCCTGAACGAGCACCCGGACAAGGTCCAGGAAGAGTGGGCCTACACCAGCGAGGTCCTGCAACTGGCGACGCCCAGCGAGGTTGCCGCGCCCTGAGCAAGCGCCAGCTCCCACAGGTTGGCGAGGTCCCTGTGGGAGCCGGCTTGCCGGCGATGCGCCGCGTCAGCGGCGCCCTTATTGTCGACACCGGCTGCATCTTTTTTTGCCCTCTGCGCAAACACCCGAGTGAGCAAGCGGCCATCCTCCGGACCGCTCCCGCCCGTATCGTCTGATTGAGCCCGCGACATCCCAGCGTGAGGCGCGCAAACCGCCCTCCGACACCCGAGCTTTTCCCCGCCGAACTCCCGATGTTTTTTCCTCTGCCTGTCACCACAAGCTGCGAATGTTGCCTCCGTGGACAGGCCGCCAGCCCCTCTGGATCAGGGTATGCGGCCTGTGCCCACAGCAATGCGCGACCCACTCAACGTATGAACACGACGATAGGAGATTGCTTCATGTTTAAGCGTACTGTGATCGCCGCCTCCCTGGTGGCTGCTACCCTGGCTTCGGCCCAATCCATGGCTGCTGTTGTCGGTGGCGGCGCCACCCTGCCGGAAAACCTCTACAACGGCACTTCGACCCTGCCACGCCTGCTGCCGGCCGATTTCAGCTACACCGGCGTGGGCAGCGGCGGTGGCAAGACGGCGTTCCTGACCAACGCACCGGCCTCGATCAACCAGCCGGCCGGCACCAACGTCGACTTCGCCGGCAGCGACTCTGTGCTGAGCGCTTCCGAGCTGTCGACCTACAACAGCAACAAGGCCGCCACCTGGGGCAAACTGGTACAGATCCCGTCCGTGGGCACTTCTGTCGCCATCCCCTACAAGAAGTCGGGCGTGACCAACCTGCAACTGACCGGCGCCCAGTTGTGCGCCGTGTTCTCCGGCACCACCACCACCTGGGGCCAGCTGCTGGGCAGCGCCGACACCACCCCGATCAAGGTGATCTACCGCTCCGGCAGCAGCGGCACCACCGAGTTGCTGTCGCGTTTCCTGGCTGACTCCTGCCCATCGTCCTTCGTGGTCAGCAGCACCTTCACCACCGCCAACGTCGGCAGCGAACCGGCCACCTGGCAAGCCGTTGCCGGCAGCGCCGATGTGGTCAACGCGGTCAACGCCACCGATGGCACCATCGGCTACGTCAGCCCTGACTATGTCGCCACCAACAACAACGCCGTGGTCGCTCGCGTCAGCAAGAACGCCATGGCCGCCGGCACCGCGCCGCTGCCGACCGCCGCCAACGCCCGTACCGCCCTGGGCACCGCCGTCGCCCCGAGCACCGCGGCCGATCGCGCCGACCCAAGCAAGTGGGTGCCGATCTTCAACGCCGGTGGCATCGTTCCGACCTCGGGCTACCCGATCGTCGGCTACACCAACCTGCTGGTCGGCCAGTGCTACCAGACCGCGGCTGACGCCACTGCCGTGCGCAGCTTCCTGAACGACCTGTACTCCGGCACCAAGGCCGCCACCATCGCCCAGCACTCCTTTGTCAGCCTGCCGGCCGCCTACGCCGCCGAGGTCAAGAAGGTGTTCCTGGACAACGGCTACAACGAAGGCACCGACATCGCCAACGCTTCGGTCTGCAACGGTATCGGCCGTCTGTAAGCGACACGCGAAAGCCCAAGCCCGCAACGGGCGGACAACCGACGGTGGCCGGCACGGCACTGTCGGTTTTCGCGTGTGCGCGTAACCCAGGCAGATGAACTTTGCATGACAAAGCTTCGGTCCGGGCCCGGGCCGACTGCCTTATGGCAAAGCGGCATCACGACCGCACCGACCTGCCTTCCATCACCCAGTACAAGGAACCCTGCGATGTCGCGCGGCCAGCACCAGCCAGACCTTCCAGCCACTGTCGTCCGGCGCCGCCGCCAGCCTGCGGGCCATGAGCCAATGCTGCTCAAGCCCCTGGCCCAGGCCATCGCGCTGCTGATGCTGGCGGGCACGGCCCAGGCCGCGCAGCCGTTCAGCTCGGCCTGGTTCGCGGCCAAGGGCGCCGCGCCTGCGGCGGGGGGCGGCGCGGGCGGCGGCAGCGTGCAACTGCCCGGCGCGCCACCGCCGCTGGCACAGCAGCAGCGCCTGAACCAGCAGTTCCAGCGTTCGGTGGGCAACCTCAACAATACCGTGGCCGCAATTGCCGCGCAGCAGGCCGCCCAGGCCGCCGGGCGCACCCTGGCCCAGGTGCAGCCGCAGACGGTGCCCAACGGCCTGGGCGAGGGCGGCCTGAAGGTCGACGAGAACCCGCTGACCAAGGGTTGGCAGAACGCCAAGGCACCGCAGCAGAGCCAGGTGGGCGGCAGGACGCAGGTGCTGATCGAGCAGACCGCCGACAAGGCGATCCTCAACTGGGAGACCTTCAACGTCGGCCGCGACACCACGGTCAAGTTCGACCAGCAGGCGCAGTGGGCGGTGCTCAACCGGGTCAACGATCCCAATGCCCGGCCGAGCCAGATCCAGGGCCAGATCGAGGCCCAGGGCACGGTGATGCTGGTCAACCGCAACGGTGTGGTATTCAACGGCAGCAGCCAGGTCAACGTGCGCAACCTGGTGGCGGCGGCGGCGCAGGTCAGCGACGAGCAGTTCCGCGAGCGTGGGCTTTATGTCGACAACAACGGTAGCCAGGCCACCTTCACCGAGGCCGCCGGCAAGCTCCAGGTCGAGCGCGGCGCGCAGTTGCAGACCCGCGCGCCGGCCACCTCCACCGAGGGGGGCGGCTACGTGCTGTTGCTGGGCAGCGAGGTGAGCAACGAAGGCCAGATCATCACGCCTCAGGGCCAGGCCACGCTTGCCGCCGGTGACGCCTTCTACATCCGTCGGGGCAAGGGCACCCAGGCCAACGCCTTCTCCACCACCCGCGGCAACGAGGTCGCCAGCAGCCTGAAGGCCGGCAGCAGCGCCGGCAGCGTGGTCAACGGCGGCTTGATCCAGGCGGCGGGCGGCGACATCACCCTGACCGGCCATGCCGTGCGCCAGGACGGCGTGGCCCTGGCCAGCACCGCGGTGGACCGGCGCGGCAGCATCCACCTGCTCAATTCGGCCAGTGACGCCAGCGGCACGGTCAGTTTCGGCAAGGGCAGCGTCACCGCCGTGCTGCTCGATGACAGCCAGGCCCTCGACAGTCAGCGGGAGGCTTCGCGGCAGGCGATGGATGGCGCCAGCGGCAACAATGCCACGGGCCGCTTCGACAACCTGAGCAAGGTCATCGATCGCCCCGAACAGTCGCGGGTGGAGGTGGTCAGTGGCGGCACCGTGCACTTCCAGGAAGGCGCCCTGACCCTGGCCACCGGTGGCCAGGTGGCGGTCAGCGCCGGGCTGCGCAGCCTGGTGGACGATGGCGCGCGCATCGACGTGGCCGGGGCCCTCGGGGTCAAGGTGGCCATGGAAAGCAATGTGATCAAGATCAACGTGCAGGGCAACGAGCAGCGCGACGCTGCCGGTAACCGTGACAAGGGCGGCCTGATCAACAGCGATGTGTGGGTCGATGTGCGGGAGCTGGTGCATGTCGGGAAGGGCGTCAACGGCTACGCCAGCGATCGTTGGTACACCGCCGGTGGCCTGCTCGAGGTCGGCGGCTACCTCGGCACCCGCAACCACAGTGTCGGCGAGTGGATGGCCCAGGGCGGCACGGTGACCTTCACCGGACAGGACCTGGTGACCCGTGCCGGCGCCGAGATCAACCTGTCCGGTGGCACCCTGGCGGTGCAGGACGGCTACGTCCGCCAGAGCTGGTTGCGCGGCGAGGACGGACGCCTGTACGAACTGTCGCGGGCCCCGGGTGACCTGCTCTACACCGGCCTGTACAAAGGCTACGAGGCGCACAGCGCGCGCTGGGACCAGACCCGCACCTTCTACAACCCGCTGATCGCCCCCGGCCAGCGCTTCGAGCAGGGCTACACCGTGGGGCGCGATGCCGGCAGCCTGGTGGTGGCGACCCACAGCGCGGTGCTCGATGGCCAACTGATCGGCCAGACCTGGCAGGACGAGCGCCAGGTCCAGGCGCCGGTGCGCGGACGCGACGGCTATAGCCAGGTCCACAGTGCCCGAGCCCAGGGCGCGCAGCTGGTAATCGGCCAACAGGTGCCCGGCTATCTCAACGATGCCAAGGCGCTGGGCTTCAGCCTGACACCGGTCATGCAGCAGGTGCTGGTGCGTCAAGGGGCCGGTGGGCAGAGCGCCGATGTCGGCCTGCAGGCACCGCTCGACGACAAACGTCGCGGGCAACTGCTGTTCGACAGTGACTGGCTCAACGGCTTGGCCCTGGGCGGCCTGACGGTCGCCGCCCAGCAGCGTATCCAGGTCGATGATGCCCTGCGTCTGGCCGACGGTGGCAGCCTGACGCTTTATGCCCCGCAGGTGCAGGTCAATGCCGACCTGACCGCCAGGGGCGGGGAGATGGTTCTGGGTGATGTGCTCAGGCAGCGGGTCCTCGCCAGCCTGCAGGACCTGCCGCTTGTTACTCCGACAGGGTTGCGCGCGCAGGTCGGCGTGGCCGCCGGCGTGCGCCTGGATGTCAGCGGCTTGCGCAGCGAGGATGCGAATCCCGGTGACCGAGCCTGGCGCAACGGCGGCAGCCTGAGCCTGCGCAGCAGCGGCGATGTGCTGCTGGACAGCGGCAGCGTGCTGGACGTGTCCGGCGGTGTGGTGCGCCGTGAAGCCAGCCGTCTGCTCGGCGGCAGTGGCGGCAACCTGACCTTGCAGAGCAGCGCGCTGAACAGTACCGGGACCGGCCGGATGCGCCTCGACGGTGAGCTGCGCGGCTACGGCAGCAGCGCTGCGGGCACCCTGACCGTGGCCGCCGACCGGGTGAGCATTGGCGGCGCCGCGGATGGCAAGGCCAGCGTGCATCTGGCCGAGGACTTCTTCAGCCGCGGCTTCGCCCATTACGCCATCACCGGCAATCACAGTTTGAGCGTGGCCGCTGGCAGCCGTATCGACGTCACCCGCCCCGTGGAGCGGCTCGACGCCAGCCAGCCGGTCAGCGGCCAGGCACAGATCTGGCTGGCGCCGCCGCTCGTGCAGAACGCCGTGGCCGGCACCCTGGAACCGCGTGCCGGCGCCAGCCTGGCCCTGGCGGCGGGCGATACCCGTTTCACCCAGACCGTCCGCGAAGCAGCGTTGCTCGAGGTCGGGCGCGGCGCGACGATCAGTGTCGACCCGCTGCAGTCCATCAGCCTGAGCAGCACCGCGCAATTGACCCTGGACGGCACCCTCAATGCCTGGGGCGGCAGCGTCAGCCTGCAACAGCAGTGGCTGCCGGTGATGGACTCCGGCGTTTCCGAAGGCGCGCACCAGCGTTCCATCCGCCTGGGCGACCAGGCTCTGATCGATGTGTCCGGTCGGGCGGTCACGGCCGTTGACCTGCAGGGGCGCCGCTATGGCCGGGTCGATGACGGCGGCAGCATCGTCATCGGCGGGCAGATCGATCACAACCTGGGCACCAGCAATGGCGCCTACCTGTTCCTGGACATGGCCGAGGGCGCCCGCCTGCGCGCCGATGGTGCCCAGGCCACGCTGGATATCCGTGGCCAGGGGCCGTTGGTCGTGGCCAGCAATGGCGGGCGCATCAGCCTGGCGTCGAGCCACGGGCTGCGCCTGAACGGCAGCTTCAGCGCCGCTTCCGGTGGTCGTGGCGCTGCGGGTGGCAGCCTGGAGGTGGCGCTGGATACCGGTCTTTACGTCAACGGCAGTCTGGTCGACGGGGTCAAGGCCCCCCGCGAGCTGGTCCTTGCCCAGGGCGCGGCCGGTGTCGAGAACGGTCCGCTGCGCTATGGCCAGGGGCGGCTCGACGTCGCCCGGATCGCCCAAGGGGGCTTCGACAGCCTGTCGCTGCTCAGCGACGGTGTGGTGGCGTTCGACGGCGACCTCGATCTGCGGATGGCCCGCAGCCTGCAGCTGTACACCGGCTCGCTGGTGCTGGCCCAGGGGAGCGCTGGCGACGCCCGTGTTCACCTGCAGGCGCCCTATGTGCGCCTCGCGGGCAGCAACCACCGCAGTGGTGAGCAGGCGACCCGACCGACCCTCAAGGGCGGCCTGTCGACCCAGGACAGCGCGGCGCTGTTGCAGGTCGACGCGCAGCTGCTGGACCTGCGCGATGCGCTGACCCTGGGCGCCCATGGCAGCCTTGCCTTGGCTACGGGCGGCACGCTGGATTTCGATCGGCGTGGCTTTGCCCTGGGCAGCCTGCGCAGCCAGGGCGACCTGCGCGTGCTGGGCAAGGTCGGCGAGGGCACCGACCGCACCTTGCTGCGCGGCAATGCCGACCTGGAGCTGCTCGCCGCGCAGATCTACCCGACCACCGGTGCCTTTGGCCAGATCGAGACGGGCGCCAACGCTACCCTGCGCATTGGCAGGAGTGGCCTGAACACGCCCGAGCAACCGTTTTCGGTATTCGGCCGGCTGGCGCTTATCGCCGGCAAGGTGGAGCAGGGCGGCGTGCTGCGGGCACCGCTGGGCGGGTTGTCGCTGGGGCAGGAAACGGGGGGCACCCAGTCCGTGACCCTGCTGCCGGGCAGCATCACCTCGGTCAGCGCGGCCGGGCTGGTCATGCCCTATGGCGCAACGGTGGACGGCTTGAGCTACCTGTTCGGTGGCGAGGCGGTGAAGCTGGTGGGGGCGGCAGGCGACAGCCTTTACGGGGTGTCGCTCAACGGCAAATCGATCGATGTCCGCCAGGACGCCTTGATCGACCTGTCCGGGGGCGGCACATTGACCGGGGCCGGATTCGTCTCTGGACGTGGCGGCTCCACCGATGCCCGCTACCACCCGCTGATGCAGCTCGATGGCGAGGGTCGCCTGGTCCTGCCCACGCTGGACAGCAACCCGGTCTATGCCATCGTGCCGAGCTTCACCGGCCCCTACGCACCGGTAACCGGCGAGGCCGGCGTGGCGGCGCCGGGGATCGGCCAGCAGATCACCCTGGACGGCAGCATCCCAGGCCTGGCGGCAGGCACCTACACCTTGCTGCCGGCCAGCTACGCCCTGCTGCCGGGCGCGTTCAGGGTCGAGCTCAATGGCCTGGCCATGGCCGGAGCAAGCACTGGCAGCCAGGCGATGCGCAACGGTTCCTGGACCACCACGGGCAGCCTGTCGGTGGCCAACACCGGTATCCGCCAGGCGCTGCCGAACCAGGTGATCCTGACCTCGGCCGACGTGCTGCGGCGCTATTCGCAGTACAACGAAATGTCCTATGCCGACTTCGCCCGCGCCGATGCCGTGGCCAAGGGCGTGCCGCGCGCGGCGATCGAGGCCGATGGCAAGTGGCTGAACCTGCGGGTGAATACCAACAACGATGCCAGCAGCACCTTGCGTGTCGCCGGCCGGGTGAACTTCGCCGCCGCCCAGGGCGGTCATGCCGGCAGCGCGGCGGTGTTCGGCGCCAGGGGCCTGGAGATCGTCGCCGAGGGCGGCAGCGGCCAGGCCAGCGGCGAAAACATCGCGGTGCTGTCGGCACGCGAGCTCAATGCCCTGCAGGCACCCAGGCTGACCCTGGGCGGGCGGGCCAATGTGCTCTACGGCCAGGGCGGCAACCAGATGACCTTCCTCGAAGGCACCAGCGATATCTGGGTGCGTTCGGGGGCCGAGCTGCGGGCTGGCGAGGTGTTCCTGACCAGCAACGATCCGCGCGGTGGCATCGTCGTCGAGCAGGGGGCCGGTATCGTCACCCTTGGCCGTGGCGCGGTGCCCTTCGGCGCCGATGACGGCTACTTCATCAACAGCAATGGCCGCGCCTTGCTGGCGGTGTCCAATGGCCGGCTGGAAGTGGTGTCCTCGCCGCTCACCACCAGCGGGGCGCCGGGCTCCATTGTCATTGGCGGCTGCAGCGCCGGCGGTTGCGAGGGCAATACCCGGCTGTACTCGGAAGGTTCGTTGTTCGCCGCCACCGACAAGACCTTCAGTCTCGATGATGGCGTGGCCTTCGGCACCCGTCACCTGGGCCTGTCGGTCGGGCGGATCAACGTCGGCAGCGCCGAGGCGCTGGCCCAGGCCCTGGCCAATGGTGTCCTGGGTCAGGGCCTGACCCTTAACCAGCAGGTGCTCGACCGCCTGCTGCAGGGCAGCCTGGCCGATGGCGTGCCCGCGCTGGAGACCCTGACGCTGGCGGCGTCCGACTCGCTGAACTTCTTTGGCACCACGGCGCTCGACACCTACGACCCGCTCACCGGCAAGAACCGTCTGCAGGCCCTGGTCCTCGGCGTGCCGGCCATCCATGGCAGTGGCCTGGCCGGCGACCAGGCGACCATCCGCACCGAGCGTCTGATCTGGAGTGGTGCCCGTAACGTCGCGGGCGCGCCGATCGCGGGTGGGGCCGGCAGTGGCGATGGCGTGCTGGCCATCCGCGTCAAGGACCTGGAATTCGGCTATGGCGCCAACAGCCAGCCCGACGGCAGTACCGAGATGGCGCGCCAGACCCTGGGTTTCAGCCGTGTTGAACTGCACGCCAGTCACCAGGTGACGGCCAACCACAAGGGCAGCCTGCTGGTTCATCACCGCCGTGGCGACTACCAGGCCGACGGCGGCTTTGCCTACAGCGGTGGCGACCTGCTGGTGGACACGCCGTTGTGGACCGGCACCGCCGGTTCGCTCAATCGCATCGAGGCCGGCGGCACCCTGCGTGTGCAGGGCGGTGCGGGCACGCTGGCCAGCGGCCGTGAGGCTCTGGGCGCCGAGTTGAGTCTCAAGGCGCGGCAACTGCAGGTCGACGGCACCTTCAGCCTGCCCAGCGGCCGCCTGACCCTGCAGGCCGTGGACGACCTGCGCCTGGGCGACGCCGCGCGGGTGGACCTGGCCGGGCGCACCCTGACCTTCAATGATGTGACCCAGTACAGCTGGGGTGGCGAGCTGGTGCTCGGCAGCCAGTTCGGCAACATTCACCAGGCCGCCGGCGCACTGATCGACCTCAGTGCCCGCAACAACCGCGCCGGCCGCCTGAGCGCCATCGCCCTGGGCGAGCAGGGCGGGGGCATCGAGCTGCTCGGCCGGATTCTTGGTGCGGCCAGCGGCCAGTATGATGCCGCCGGTACTCTGGTTCCCTACGCGGGCGGGGCGGTCGATATCCGTGCCCGGCGCCTGGACGACTTTACCGGCTTGAACCAGCGCCTGAACCGTGACCAGGTGTTCGGCGCGCGCAGCTTCCAGATCAAGCAGGGCGACCTGGTGATCGGCGATGAGCTCAAGGCACGGCAGATCAACGTGTCGCTGGACAACGGCCAGCTCAGGGTCGATGGCCATGTCGATGCCAGCGGCGAACAGGTCGGCAGCATCCGCCTGGCCGCCGGACGTGGCCTTACCCTCGGCGCCGGGGCGTTGCTCGATGCCCACGGCAGTGTGCTGCGGGTCGACAGCTACGGTGCGATCATCGACGCGCCGAACCGCGCCGTGGTCGAACTCAACAGTGGCCAGGGCCAGCTGACCCTGGCCAGCGGCGCGCGCATCGACCTGCGCCACGGCACCGCCTCCGGGCAGGGCGATGGTCGCCCACGGGGCACCCTGGAACTGATCGCCCCACGCCTGGGCAGCGATACCGCGGGCGATATTGCCATCGATGTGCGCGGCCCAGTGGACATCCTCGGCGCCCGCTCCATCGCGGTGGTCGGCAACCAGCGCTACACCGACGCGGCGCCAGGCGGCACCTCGGCCAGTGGCCGGCCGGTCCAGGTCATCGACCAGGACTACCTGAACCGCAAGCACGACCTGAGCGTGCAGTTCATCAACCACCTGCTGGGCAACCGCGACCTGCTCGATGTGCGCCTGGCCGGGCTCAACAACTCCCGCTACGCCCAGGCCCTGCACCTGCGGCCGGGCGTGGAGATCGCCACGGTCGATGCTCGTACCGACCTGGTGGTGCAGGGCGACCTGGACCTGTCCGGCCATCGCTACGCCAGCCTCAATCCGTTGACCCCGCAGACCTCGGTCTACGGTTCGGGCGAGGTGGGCAACCTGGTGCTGCGCGCCGGGGGCAACCTGGAGGTTTACGGCAGCATCAGCGACGGCTTCATGCCGGTGGACCTGGCCACCGACGACACACGCATGGACGGCAAGGGCTGGTTGCTGGTGCCCGGCAAGCAGCCCTTCGACAGCGACCTGGTGATCCCGCGCAGCGGTGTCGAACTGGCCGAGGGCACGCTGTTCCCCGAAGGCAGCCTGCTCAACTTCGACCTGCCGTTCGCCGCCACCACCTTGCCAGCCAACCAGCGCCTGCCCAGTGCCATGAGCCTGTCGGCGCCCTTGACCCTGCCTGCGGGCACGGTGCTCGAGGCCGCGGTGCGCGATGCCGCCGGCAACCTGTTGTATGCCGCCGGCACGCTGCTGCGCGAACCGGTCACCCTGGCCCTTGGCACGCGCCTGGACGCCGGCAGCCGTCTGCCGGTCAGCGTGGCGGTGCAGGGCGGCACCTGGAGCAAGGGCGTTGCCCTGCCCAGCGGCGGCCTGACCCAGCGCGGCGTGCTGGGCCTGGCCGTGGGTTCGCGGTTGCCGGCCGGCACCGACGTCAAGCTGGCCGAGGGCGTCGACCTGATCGAGCTGCGGCCTGCGGTCAATGGCCAGCAGGGGCGCAATTGGGCGCTGGCGCAGATGCTGGCGCAAGGTTCGCAGTCCTGGTCGATGCGCCTGGTGGCCGGCGCCGACCTGGACGCCGCCGACAGTCGCATCACGCGTCCCGACACCGATGCCGGCGTGCTGCGCCTGGCCGACCTGCACTACATCGCTCAGCAGAAACGCACGGGGGGCGACGGTTCGGGGACCGGCCTGGTCTGGGGGGAACGCAACACCTTCGGCATGGAACCGGGCAGCCCCGTGGCACCGGAGGACCTGGTGATGTGCGAGAACGAAGGCTGGTGCGAGCCTGCGGTCAAGGTCATCAAAGTCTGGGGCCCCGCCAACACCTTCGGCATGGAGCCGGGAACGCCGGTGGCGCCGGAAGACCTGGTGATGTGCGAGATCGACGGCTGGTGCATGGACAAGGTGCTGGGCGGCAAGAAGATCTGGGTCTGGGGGCCGGACAACACCTTCGGCATGGAGCCCGGCACCCCCGTGGCCGAGGCCGACATGGAGTTCTGCAGCATCCCCGGCTGGTGCCTGGAGATCGATGCGCCCACCGAACCCGAGCGAATAGAGGTCACGCCGCAGACCTTGATGTTCAGCGTGCTGCGTACCGGCACCGGCGATCTGGACCTGCTCAGCGCCGGCGACTGGCGCATGGACTCGCTGTTCGGCGTCTACACCGCCGGCACCCAGGCGCTGTCGTTGCTGCGTGACGGCAGCGACCCGCACCAGGCCGCCCGTGGCCGGCTGGCCGACGGCAGCCTGCTCGGCGGCGCCGGCACGGCCTATGAAGCGTTGACCAACAGCCTGTACCGCGCCTGGTATCCGGAGCAGGGTGGCAACCTGCGGATCGCCGCCGGCGGCGACCTGACGGGCAACCTGGTGGCGACCAGGACCGGCAGCGCCCTCGCCAGGCCGCAAGCGGCGTCGGCCGCGGTGGGCAACTGGTTGTGGCGCCAGGGGCAGCCCAGCGCCGATACCCCGGCGGCCTGGTGGGTCAACTTCGGCACCTTCGCCCAACAGCCCCAGGCCACGCTGGCCGAGCCCTGGCTGGTGGGCTTCACCGGCATCGGCACCCTGGGTGGCGGCAACCTGGATGTCGGCGTGGGCGGCTCGGCGGGCCTGTTGCAGTCGAGCAACACCGCCGGCGTCGAGGCCGAGCGCAGCCAGGGCTTGAACCTGGTGGTCGGCGGCAGTGGCCGGATGACCGAGGATGGCCGTCTGCTACAGACCGGTGGCGGCGACCTCGACCTGCGCGTGGCCGGCGCCATCAACCCGGGCTCCAGTGCCCTGGAAATGGCCCGCGTCACCCCCGACCTGGGCGGCACGCTGGTCAACCTGCGCGGCGCCCTGAATGTACAGGCGGGCAGCGTCGGCGTGGTCAGGCAGGTCTATGGCAGCAGTTTCGCCTTCAACGACAGCAGCGAGTCGCGTGCCTACGATCCCTTCACCTCGACCAAGGCGGCGGCGCTGGGTGGCCTGACGCTGATGCCGGGCGATGCCGCCGTGCGCCTGGACAGCCGCGGCGACCTGGTCGTGCAAGGTGTGGGCGACCCGGGCCGGGTGCCGCAGTTCAACATGACCGGCTTCCTTGGCGACAACGGCGTGCGCTATGCCGGGCAGGGCAGCAGCTGGTTCTCGTTGTGGCGCGAGACCACCGCCGTGGACCTGCTGGCCCTGGGCGGCAATGTCACGCCGGTCAACATCGACGACGCCCGCCCCGGGCGCAACCTGCCGCTCTACGGCGGGCGGCTGTTCTACCCGACGGCCCTGCGCGTGTCGGCGGCCAACGGCAGCCTGTACTACGGCAGTTCGGCCAGCGAGCGGGGCGTCGCGACGTCGGCGTACTCGCTGATGACCGCGCCGTCTGCGCGCAGCGCCCTGCAACTGATCGCGGGCGAGTCGATCTATGCCGGTGGCTATGTGATCAGCCAGGCTGGCACCGATACGTCAGCCATCGCCACGCCGCAGCGACCAGCCATGCTGGGCCAGGACTTCTCGTTCGTATACCGGGCCGGCAACCTGAGCGGGGACGTTGCCGGTAGCTTGGATACGGCGCCGTTGTTCACCTATGGACTCAACACCTACAGGGCCGGGCAGCGGCCGCAGGCGCCTGCGCGTTTCTATGCCTTGACGGGGGACATCCTCGGCTTGAACACCGGCGAGATCATCGAATACCAGCAGACCGGGCTGAAGCTGTACCAGGGCGCAGGGCCGGTGCGGGTGATGGCCGGGCGCGATATCGTCAATGCTGGCAAGGCGTTGGGGACCGAGCGCTTCGGGGCGACGGGCATGGTGGCGGGGGATCAGGGCAACATCCATTCCTCGGGCAACCTGATCATCCATGGTGACGCCCTGGATGTCTCGTTGATCAGCGCCGGCCGCGACATTCGCCTGAGCACCTTCAATGTCGCCGGTCCCGGTCAACTGGAGGTGGTCGCCGGGGGCAACCTGTTCCAGTCCGGCCAGGGCGTGGGCTCGGCTTACCAGGAGGCGGCGATCAACAGCATTGGCCGGGTCGATGGCAGCGTTGGTGGTAACGACGGCGCGGCTATCGCCATCGTCGTCGGCGCCGGCAAAGCCGGTCCGGACTATACCCGCCTGCTCGAGCGTTACCTGGGCACGGAGCAGGGCCAGCCAGACCAGCCGTTCAAGGTCTACGACCAGGAGCTTCAGGCCTGGCTGCGCGAACGCTTCGGTTTTACTGGCGACAACGCCGCAAGCCGCGCCTATTTCACCGCCTTGCCTGCCGAGCAGCAGCGGATCTTCGCCCGCCAGGTGTACTTCGCCGAACTGCGCGAGGGTGGCCGCGAATACAACGACGTCAACGGCCCGCGCACCGGCAGCTACCTGCGCGGTCGCCAGGCGATCGCCGCGCTGTTCCCGGAGCGGGACGTGGCCGGCAACCCGATCAGCTATGGCGGTAGCGCCACCTTCTACGGCGGTGCTGGCATCCACACCGACTTCGGCGGCGATATCCAGGTACTGACGCCGGGTGGCCAGCAAGTGTTTGGCATCGAAGGCGAGGCCCCGCCGACCACCGCCGGGGTGATCACCCAGGGCAGCGGCAACATCCAGCTGTATTCGCAAGGCAGCATCCTGCTCGGCCAGAGCCGGATCATGACCACCTTCGGCGGCTCGATTCTCGGCTGGTCGGCCCAGGGCGACATCAACGCCGGTCGCGGTTCGAAGACCACCGTGGTCTACACCCCGCCCAAGCGCACCTACGACCGCTGGGGCAACGTCGGCCTGGCGCCGAGCGTGCCGAGCACCGGCGCCGGCATCGCCACGCTCAATCCGATCGCCGAGGTGCCACCGGGGGATATCGACCTGATCGCGCCGCTGGGCACCATCGATGCCGGCGAGGCCGGGATCCGCGTGTCCGGCAACGTCAACATCGCCGCGCTGCAGGTGGTCAACGCCGCCAACATCCAGGTCCAGGGCGATGCCAAGGGCATGCCGGTGGTGGCCTCGGTGAACACCGGTGCGATCGCCTCGGCCAGTGCCGCGGCATCGTCGGCCAGCCAGGCTGCCGAAGAGGCGGGCCGCCAGCAGCAGGCTGCGTCCAGGCAGCGCCAGCCTTCGGTGATCACCGTGCAGGTGCTGGGTTTCGGCGGCGAGCGGCTGGTGCCGGGCCAGGACGGGGCGAGCCTCAATCCCCAGTACAACCGCCAGAGCCCGGTGCAGGTGCTGGGCGCGGGGGCGCTGGACGAACGGGCGAAGGCGCAGTTGACCGAGGAGGAGCGGGGTAACCTGTTGCTATGAGAGCAAAACCGCCCAACGGCAGGCTTTTCCTGTGGTTTCTTGATCCCGCTCATGGTTTCGGCGAGTGGCCCTCGTCGCGGCTTCGTGGCTGTGCTTTTCTTGCGCGGCATTTCAGACACGGAGTATCGAGCGCAATGCGAATCAGGGAAGAGACCTACTGGCAGTGGGCCGATGCGCAGTTGCACAGTCGCTGCCATGACGAGGAACTGAGCGATGGCACCAGCATCGATGTGCAGGTGCGCCTGTCCAGGGTCGGTGCCACGCAGCTGTTTCTCGGGCTGTATGCCCGAGGTGGCAAGGCCCTGCTGGAGGAGTACTACCCCTCGCGGCCGGGCGAGACCATGACCCGGGCGCTGGTGTGGGGCGTGGACCGCGCTCGCGCCCTGGCCACCGGCGCCTTGCCGCTGCCGGAACAGGTGCCGCGCAGGCGCCAGGCCTGAGCGTGACGGATGCGGCTGGGCGGGCCGCCGACGAGCAGGCGTCAGGCCGGGCTGTCGATACAGACGCGGTTGCGCCCCTTCTGTTTGGCCCGGTACAGCGCCTTGTCGGCGTTGGCCAGCGCATCTGCGGGATCGCTGCCGTCCCCAGGCCGCCAGCTGGCCACGCCCAGTGACAGGGTGATGCCGCCAATCGGCGCGAAAGGGGCGTGCTCGACGGTCAGGCGCAGGTGACCGGCGATCGCGGTCGCCACCTCCAGGCTCGCCCCCGGCAGCAGTATCAGGAACTCTTCGCCGCCGGTGCGGCACAGCAGGTCGCCCTCGCGACAGCTTCCACGCATCAAGCCTGCCAGCTGCTGCAGGACCTGGTCGCCGATATCGTGGCCATGGCCGTCGTTGATCCGCTTGAAGTGATCGATGTCCAGCACCACCACGGCGAAGCCGCGTTTTTCGGCCTGTAACAGGCGCAGCGCCTGTTGCAGGCCACGACGATTGAACAACCCGGTGAGCGGGTCGGTCTGGGCATCACGGTTGAGTCGGCCGATACGTTCCTGCAGCAGGTTGACGCCGAACAGCAGTGCGCGCTTGAGCTCGGCGGCCTCGGCATACCAGGCGCGGACCTGGTGGATGCGTTCGGTGGTCTGTTGCTGGCCCATGCCCCGGGCAACGTGGGTCAATTGTCGCAGCGGGTGGGCGATGACCTGAGTCAGCCAGTACAGCAGCAGGCAGCCGAGCAGGGCCAGCGGCGCGGAGATGGCCATCACATTGAGGACCAGTTGGCGCAGCGGGGCTACGGTGTTGCGCAGTGGCTGCTGGGCGACGATGGTCCAGCCGGCGCTGGGCACCGTGGCGAAGCCGGCCAGCATCTCGACGCCCTGGCTGTTGACCAGGCGCCGGGTGCCATGGTCGAGGTTCGGCAGGTCGTCCAGCAGCGGGTTGTCGCCGACCAGGGTGCCGACCCGTTTGCTGTCAGGGTGAAACAGCAGCCGGCGGTTGCGATCGACGACATAGAGGTACGAGCCGTTCTGGTAGAAGTGCGTGCCCAGCAGGCTGTTGAGCAGGTTGCGCTCGCGCAGGTAGAGGCTGCCGCCGATGTAGCCATGGTAGTGGCCGCTGGTGTCGAAGATCGGTTGCGAGAGCACCACGAGCAGGTTGTCGGCCGCCGACAGGAAAGGCGTGGAGACCAGCGTGCGGTGTTCGCGCAGTGCCTGCCGGGCGCCGGGTGAAGTCGCTTGGCTGCCGGCCAGGTGCTGCAGCGGGGCGGGCGAGAGCGAGCGCACGGTCCCTTGGGCATCGACCCGCAAGGTGGAGTTGAACAGGTTGCCCTGCTGTTGCAGGCGGTCGATTTCATCCTGTACCAGGCTGTCGTCGTTCGGGTGCAGGCCACTTTGCCGGGCGCTGTAGGCCAGTTGCTGCAAGGCACTGACCAAGGTGGTTTCGGTCACGGCCGCAAGCTTGGCGGCATACACCCGGTTGGACTCCAGGGCGCTGTCGATCAGCAGTTGCCGTTGTACCCGGTAGCTGGCGAAGTAACTGGCCAGCAGCATGACCAGGGCGGTGGTGGCGCAAAGGGCGAGTATGAGGGTGCGCAGGTCGGGGCGCGGTCCGTGCGGGGTGAAATATCGCAATCCTTGGCCTCGTCGGATACAACGGAAAACGCACCTTACGCGCTTGGCGCAAGGTGGACCATGCTTGAGCGCAATTGCAGGGTTGGAGCACAAGGAGGGCTTCGTTTTCCCACGGAGCTCGCGGAATTATCCGCCCTTGTTATCCAGGCTCAGGGTGCAGTCTGCTCCAGCGCCCGCAGGTCATCCTCGACCTGTTGCATGCGCTCCTGCACCAGTGCCTGGACCTTGGCGTCGCTGGCGCTTTCACGCATCAGCGTGGTGAGCTTCTCGCTCAGGCGCTTGCCTTCCTCGCTCTGGCCCAGTTCCCTGGCCTTGGCCGGGTCGCGGGTGGCCTGGGTGATGAGGTCGAACTCGGCGTCGCTGAAGTGTTCCTCGCTGTACAGCCTGAACAGGTCCTGGCGCTGGTCGTCGACGGTCAGGTGCTTGCGCAGCACGTCCTTGATCTTGTCCTCGGGCACCTGCGCATGGGTCATGGCCAAAAGGCCTGCCATGCGTTCGATGTTGTGGTCGTAGGCTTCCTGCAGGGGCAGGTTGGCGAGGATCTTTTCCTCGCGGCTGGGTTTCTGGTCGCAGGCGGCGAGGGCGCCGAGCAGCAACACGGGGAGCAGTAGACGAGGCAGGCGGGGCATGGTGGGGCCTTGGGCACGGTAAGGCTTGGGAGTGTACTGCAAACCCGTGGCGGAGGAATCAGCGTTGCAGCGGATTGCGCAGGCGCACCCAGAGGATCGCCGGCAGGGCCATCAGCAGCCATTTCAGGTAGCGGTTCACTTCGTAGTGTTCGCAGGCGACGCCGATGAGGGTGCAGACCACCACCACGGCCACGAACTGGATCATTCTTTCCATCAGCAGGTTTCCATCATTGCAGGGGCCGGAAGGGCCGCGGGGCGCACTGTAGCAGGTGGCGCAGGCAGCGCAGGTCGGCATGCCACACGGCGTAACACTTTTGCGCCGCCGTCGGGCGCCAGGTTGGCTATTGTGCGGCAATCCCGGCAGCCAAGGAAGGTAACCCCATGACCCTCTACAAAGGTGGCTGCCTGTGCGGCCGTATCCGTTTCGCCGCCAGCGGCGAGCCGCGTTTTCCGCATACCTGCTCGTGCGGGCAGTGCCAGCGTCACTCCGGCAGCCTGACCCTGTGCTGGGTGGAGTTCGACAAGGCGGCGGTCGCCTGGACCGGGGAGGCTGGATTGCCGGCGCTGTATCGCTCGTCCGAGGGCTCCAGCCGTGCGTTCTGTGCCACCTGCGGCAGTTCCCTCGGGGCCATTGACGATGCGCCGACGGTGGCCTTGCTGCTGGGTTGCTTCGATGCCAAGGGTGACCAGGCCCTGCGGCCGAGCTCGCATTCGTTTCGGGCTTGTCGGCCGCGTTGGTGGAAGGTTGGGTGATGGTTGGGGATTGGGGGGAGGCTGACAGGTGTTCGGCGAGGGCCTTGCTGCGCCTGTGAGATCGAGCGCCGCCCGCGCGGCGCATCGCGGATGAATCCGCTCCTACATTTGTTGCAACGTACCGAACCTGTCAGGCCATGGTTGTCTGCCTTGGTGCATGGCTTGAGACCGGTGAGGCGGGATGGTGGAAGGTTGGATAAGGGGTATCATGCACCCCACTTTTCCATGCCGCTCAAGGACGACCTGCATGCTGCAGCGCAACAGGATGGTGCCAGAACTGATTGTCAACGACCTTGATCGCAGCCTGGATTTCTGGGTTTCGCTGCTGGGGTTCGAGATCGCCTATCAGCGCCCGGAGCAGCGCTTTGCCTACCTCGACCTGCAGGGCGCGCAGGTCATGCTTGAAGAGTTCGACGCCGAGGACCACTGGCTCACCGGACCCTTGGAAAAACCCTTGGGGCGGGGGATCAATCTGCAGATCGACGTCGCGGCGGTCGCACCGCTGGTCGAACGGCTCGAGCGCCATCGCTGGCCGCTGTTCCAGGCGTGCGAGGACGTCTGGTATCGCGCCGACGCCATCGAGGTGGGGTTGCGTCAGTTGCTGGTCCAGGACCCGGATGGTTATCTGCTGAGGCTGGCGCAACGGATGGGCGAGCGTCCGGCACAGTCGAATCAGCGGTAGGGTCCGCGTCCTGCTCATTTGCGCTGTCGCGCTGGAAGCAGCCTTACCAGCATTACCAACGTGGGAGCGGGCTTGCCCCGCGATCACCGGCGTCGCCGGTGCCATGCAGTTGCAAAACACTAGCGAATACCTGTGGGAGCCGGCTTGCAGGCGATGCGCCGCGCCAGCGGTGCTCTACCGTCTCAGCCCCATGCAGATCCCAGGGCGCTGTGAGAAAAATCCAATCACCAAACCTCGAAGCAATCACTTCAAAGCGTCTGGCGACAGACCTGCCAGCCAGACACGTATCCCACTTCTAGCTGAAATCCTCTCGTCTGATCGGCTTTTCCAGTCGCCCTGGCCGATCAGGCGCAGGTGGATTGCTTGGCAGCAGCACCAGCCCATCCAGCACTTTGTTCAGCAAGGCTTCGACCATCTCCAGCGACAATTGCGATCCCCCCAGCAAGCGCCGGGCATCGCCCTGCACGTCTTCACGGGCGAGGGTGGTGGCCTGGTAGGCTTGTTGCACGAGTTGAATGGCGTGGACCAGCGCATCCTCGGCGAAGACGCCGGGGCGGACGGTGAAGAGCGGGGCGTGATGGTTGTTGCAGGTGCCGAAGGTGTAGTGGGCGCAGCAGGGTGGGTCGGGTATTCCCTTGGTCATAACAAGCTCCTTGATCAGTGGAGCCGCCACGCATCGCTGCTAAACGAAAGGGTGGCAGCTGTACGCGGGTTAGCAGACCAGGGATCAAGGAACCCGGCGCGCACGAAGGCGCCCCGCGCACAGCCGCCATAACACGTTCACACCGCGATGAGCATCGAGGTGTGAACGTGAAGAGGTGCTGTGTGCACCTTGATCTTTGAACGGGCTGCTAAACCCGGTCACTGGATTGACAGTGACCATCAAATCTTACAGTGCTAAAGAGATGAGTCAAGAGGCGATTTATCATTAAATTTTTGAGTGCGACCAACTATTATCTTTTACTGAGGTGTCTAGGGCCACTGCGGCATCATTGCGCCATAGGTCAAGATAGTGCTCACTGTCGCTTCGAACGGAGTTCAGCTTGTCGCGTTGACCAGAGTTTTCACAGCGTAGTTCGTAAGTTACTGAGGTTTTCCAAGATATTGATTCGAGGCTTGCGTAATTGACTTCAATTGCTAGGGTTGCATGTTTGTTTGCGTCAGTGAGGATGTCTAGTAGCTGCATTGTTTCGCTTGCGTCAAGGTTCCCTCTGAATGTGATTGACTCGGAAGAGGTTCCGTTTAGTGGTTGTTGCAAGTGTAAGCCTGCCAAAGGTTTCGAAGTGGATGAAGTCACTAAATTCGCTTTTGCGGATACGTTTAAGGCGGCGTCAGTGGTTTGATTGCTTATTTTTACGGTTATGAAATATGAGATGCTTTTGCTTTGGCCGATTTTGGGGTCGTGTAAAATGAAATCTTCTTGCTCAAGTGATGCAATTAGGAAAGGTTTACGAGACTCGCTTCTTGCGCGCAAATCTTGGGCGAGGGTGAAGGCAACAGCAAATAGTGCGAGCCCAGAAAATAGGGAGGTTGCAGCCCCAAACATGTCGCCTGTTGCACCGTAAAGTGAAATTTTTTCAGTGCATTGAGTCTGCTCTTCGGATTTGCATTCCTCTAAGCTTTCTGTGAGTTTTGTGCTTAGAAAGGGGACTGCGACAAGAGTTGAGGACCAAATCAAAATCGCGGCCAAAAAAACTAGCGCAATAGTTGCCAGGCTTCCACGTTGCTTGCTCATGCGCGAGTGCCTCCAAATATGGTGTCGGTAATAAGGCTGTCCCAAAACCCAGTGTCGCGCATGTATTCTTCAAAACCTTGTGTGGCTAGTGCGTATGGGTGAGTCAAATCGTTTAAGTTATACTCTTTTCCAAAGGCTTTATCTGTTCTTTCCGAGACGATCATGATTGAGTATATTGGGTCGTCATTCGAGATTCGGGTGGTCTTAAGATCTCGTATTGACCTGAAGGAGATTTTCTGGCCGCCAGTAAGTTCTTTGCCGGTGTTTGGATCCAGTACTCCGCGTTGTACGAGTAATCCACCTATTGCCTTTGTTAAGAGACCATTGCGCTTCGCTGGCTCTAAAAGTATGTCCCTATTTTCCGGGTATGGAAGCTCGAACGTGTTGCCAAGAGTTGTAATGGCTTCAAAGTCTGTGACGATTCTTGTGTTGGCAGCTTGCGCAAAGTGGTTTTCAAATGCGCGTGACACCCACCATTTTTTTATTTGTATAGGGTTGTAGTTTGGGGTGTTTAGCCATCCTGCAACTCCCAGTATCATTGACCAAGAGGGAACTAAGTCCTCATTGATTACACCAAGATTTTTGGAGGTGAACTCTAAAGCAGAGCAGTAAAGCTCTAAGGCCTCGTTCCATGTGTTGCTAATTAGTTCACGCCGTATGTTCAGCAAGTCGCCTTGCCGAACCCCAGCAGAAGAGTTTTTTCCATACCGGACGCGCACAAGTAACGCGATGAGTTTAAGGATCTCTATGGGGTCAGGATTTATCTGGTTCAAGATGTCGTAGGAGTCTTTGGCCCGATCCCACTCGTCTCGAAGCTTAAAGCCACTTGGGTATAGGGATGCAACCATTAAGTCTACGGCGTTAAGTCTTACGCCTGTTCGGTTGAGAGTTTCAAAAATTCGCGCAAGAGCTTCTAGTTCGATTTCTTTATCTAGCTCGGTTGCGAACATTTTGTAAACTTTTGACTGGAGGCCAGCAAGTCTCTTTTCTTTGGCGCTAACAATTTTTATTCGTAGTGAGCTTTCTTGAATGTTCTCGAGCCAAGTGTAGAAGTTTTCTTGGTCCCAAATGTCTTTTACTAACGCGACTCGGGAATTGGCTCTTGACTCGATTGTTGGGTAGTTTCTGAGGAATCGCTCTCTTTTTTCCCAGGCGATGTAGTCATCTTCGTTGTTAAGTAATGGGTCGAATTTTATATAATAGCATATATCGGAGACGTCACTAATGGCGTGGTACAGTGATGTTAGGCGCTGTTGTCCGTCAAGTATATATATGTCAAGGTCGTCTCCGCTGACCACGGGACCGCTATTGATTTCCCTTATGGCAAAGGTTTGAGGGCCTTTTAAGAGAAGTAATGAGCCTATTGGCCACTGTCTAGCAACACTGTCTAAAAGTTCAACAACTCTTGCGGGGTTCCAAACGAAATCTCGTTGAAAGTCAGGTAGCGCCATCTTGCTTGTGCGAACTTTTTGTAGTAGCGAATCAATTGTGTAGTGAACTGATTTGAATTCCATGTCTTGCTCGTTCTCTTCTGGCTTTGGTAGCTTTGACTTTGACGCTCTGTCGCACTACTGGCTGAATAAAATCTGAATTTTGTATTTTTGGTTTTTTAGTATCCGTTCCTACAGATTTTTCTACACGTGGTTAAGCTTTTATGGGCTACCACCGTAGGTGGACTTTGATGACTAAAGCAGTGAGTGCTCACATGAATCATTCTGAGTCGACCTTTATTTCCATAACAATAGCGTAATATTTTACTCGATGCATAGTAGCTTTAAATGGGTTGCAGTGCGCTGGCTAGATCGCCCCTACTTTATGCTGCACCTACTCCGATTTCTAGTACGACGATGTACATCAGCCAAGCTACGTTGGAAGCAGCGTGACCAGCTAGTATGAGTATGTCACGACCTTACACAAAGTCGCAGCACCCGCGCCCCGTCATACGGGTCGACCAGATAATGAGCCTGAACCCCAAACGTCCCCAATAACCGCTCCGGCGTCAGCACCACTTCAGGCTTCCCCAGGGCAACCAACCGCCCTTGGTCCAGGACAGCCAACCGGTCACAGGTCAACGCCTGGTTCAGATCATGCAAGGCCACCAGGGTAGTCACCGGCAGCGCTTGAACCTGTCGCAACAGGCTCAGCTGATGCTGGATATCAAGGTGATTGGTCGGCTCGTCCAGCAGCAGCACCTGCGGCCGCTGGGCCAGGGCACGGGCGATGTGCACGCGCTGGCGTTCGCCGCCGGACAGCTCGCCCCACAAGCGCCGACGCAGGTGGCCGGCATCGGCGTCGGCCAGCGCCTGTTCGACGATGGCACGGTCGTCCGCGCCGAACGGCGCCAGGGCCGACAGCCACGGCGTGCGGCCGAGGGCCACGGCGTCGTAGACGCTGATGGCGTCCAGGGTGTCGGCCTGCTGTTCGACCAGCGCCAGGCTTTGCGCAACGCGTCGACGCGGCATGCGCTCCAGCGCCTCGCCCAGCAAACGCACGCTGCCACTGCTGGGCGTGCGCAGGCCGGCGAGCAGCTTGAGCAGGGTGGACTTGCCCGAGCCGTTGGGGCCGACCACGCCCAGGGTTTCGCCGGGCATTACGCTCAGGTCGATGTCTTGCAGCACTTCGCGGTCGCCCAGGCGCAGGCTTAGGCCCTCGCAGGCGAGCGGGGCGTGGGCGAGGGCGGTCATCACGGTCATGGGCGCCCCCGGCGGCTGACCAGGATCAACGCGAACACCGGCGCGCCGATCAAGGCGGTGACCACGCCCACCGGGATCACCTGGCCGGCGATCAGGGTGCGCGAGAGGATGTCGGCGACGATCAGGAACAACGCGCCGCCCAGGGCGCTGGCCGGCAGCAGACGGCTGTGCCCGGGGCCGAGCAGCAGGCGCAGGGCATGAGGGATGACCAGGCCGACGAAACCGATGGCGCCGACGATCGAGACCATCACCGCGGTCACCAGCGCCGTGCAACTGATCAGCAACCATTGCGTGCGCCGCACCGGCACCCCCAGCGAGGCCGCCGAGTCGGCGCCGAAGGTGAAGGCGTCCAGCGCCCGGCGGTGCCACAGGCACACCGCCAGCCCGAGCAGGGCCACCGGCAGCGCCAGCCACACCGCCGGCCAGCGCACGCCGCTGAGGTTGCCCAGCAGCCAGAACAGGATGCCCCGGGCCTGCTCGGCGGTGGCCGACTTGGTGATGAGAAAGGCCGTCAGCGCGTTGAACAGCTGCGAGCCGGCGATGCCGGCGAGGATCACCTGCGAATTGTCGTGGCGACTGCCGCTGGCCCGCGACAGTACCAGCACCAGGGCGAACGCGGCCAGCGCGCCGATGAAGGCGCCGGCCGACAGCGACAGCACCGCGCCACCGAGGCCGAACAGACCCACCGCCACGGCACCGGTCGAGGCGCCCGCCGACAGGCCCAGCAGGTACGGCTCGGCCAGCGGGTTGCGCAGCAGCGCCTGGAGGATCACCCCGCAGGTCGCCAGCCCCGCGCCGCAGGCGGCGGCCACCAGGGTGCGCGGCAGGCGGTAGTTCCAGACGATGCCGGCGTCGATCGGGTCGAGCGCATGACCGGCCTGCCACAACTGGTTGGCCAGCACCTGCCAGACCACCTCGGCGCTGATCCGCGTCTCGCCGATGGCGATCCCGGCGAGCATGGCCAGGCACAGGGCGAACAGCGCGAAGGCACTGATGGGCAGCAAACGGCTCATGGTTGTGGCGCTTTTCCGCTGGCAAAGGCGCTGGACAGCACCTCCAGGCCACGGAACAGGCGGATGCCGGCCTGCATGGCGTCGGCGTCGAGGACGATGATCCGGCCTTGCTTGACCGCGTCCATGTTGCGGGTCACCGGGTCACTGCGCAGGAACTCGAGCTTTTTCCGGTAGTCGTCGGCGGGGTAGCGGCGGCGGTCCATGCGCGCGACGATCAGCCAGGTGGGGTTGGCCCTGGCCAGGGTCTCCCAGCCCACCGCCGGCCATTCTTCACTGGACTCGACCACGTTGCGCACGCCGAGGGTCTGCAGCATGAAGTCGGCCACGCCCTGGCGACCGGCAACATAGGGATCGACCTTGAGGTCGGCGCTGGAGAACCAGAACAGCGCGCTGGTGTGGCTCAGGTCCTGGCCGGCCAGGCGTTGCCGGGCCTGGTCCAGCTGGCCCTTGAGCTCGGCATTGAGGCGTTCGCCGCGATCCTGCACGTCGAAGATCTCGGCCAGTTGGCTGACGCTCTTGTAGATGGTGTCGATCCTGAACGGTTGCAGGCGGGTACCGTCGGCGCCCACCAGGTTGTCCTTGCCTTCGCAGTCCGAGGGCAGCAGGTAGGTGGGAATATCCAGTTCCGCGAACTGTTCGCGGGTGCCGACCGCGCCCTGGGCGCCGACCATCCATTCGAACTGCGCCGTCACCAGCTGCGGGCGCTTGCCGACCACCGCCTCGAAGCCCGGTTCGTTGTCGGCCAGGCGCTCGACCTTGTCGTTCTGCGCCTTGAACTCGGGCAGCACGTTGTTGAACCACAGCGAGGTGCCCGCCAGCCGCTCGCCCAGGCCCAGGGCATAGAGCAACTCGGTGCCGGCCTGGCCGATGGTCACCGCGCGCTGCGGGGCCTGGGCGAAGGTCTGCGGCAGGCCGCAGTTGTCGACGGTCAGCGGGTAGCGGGTGGCGTCGGCGTGGGCCAGGCCCGCCAGTGACAGGCCGGCGAGCAGGGTGGCGAGGCGGTACGGCATGGTGGGGCGATCTCCTGTCGGGTGGTGCACGGAATGGCCCACGGACAGGCATCGCCAGGCGTCGTGCGGCAAGCACGCGGCCAGGGGCGGATGACCATCCCGGACACCCCGCCGGTTGGTGAATGCGTGCCGGCAGGTCTCCTGACTGGTGCGTCCTGGCCGGCGCCGGCCTTCCCGGGTCGGCAGACCCAGTGGCATCGATGGCGCAGGCTCGGCACCTACAGTTGCGGGGGCAGTTCCCTTTGGCCCGCCCTCGGCGCGCCCGGGATTCCCTTTTGATTCCGTGTGGAAACCGGCGGGCGGCATGGTAGACCATCGGGCCATCGGCTGAAAACGCTTTTACAGGTACTTGAGCCAGGCGATGTCGCGCCGCCGCGCCTTGAGCCGGGCGAAGCCGCGCACCGGCAGGTACAGGGCGATCGCCAGCAGCACCGCGACCAGCCACACCGCGCCGATGCCGTCGAAGCCGAAATGGCTGCCCTGGTTCAGGCCGAACAGCGCCACGCAGGCCACATACAGCAGCTTGAGCACATACAGGTGCAGCAGGTAGAAGAACATCGGCGCTGCGCCGAACACCGCCAGCGGGCCGACCCAGCGGGCCTCGCCGGCACGCTCGAAAGCGCGCAGCAGCAACAGGCCGACGCCCAGGGTAATGGCCAGGAACAGCAGCGACGGCGGGTACTTGGTGATGTTGAAGAAGCTCATCAGCGTTTGCCCGACGCTGGGGTAGAAGGCCCACGGCGCCTCGCCGTAGCCGTTGAGCAGGCGCAACACGACAAAGCCGAGCAGCAGCATCACGCCGCCCAGCAGCAGGCGCTGCTGGCGCTCGCCGGCATCGCTGCCGCGGCTGAACCAGGGGCCGAGCCCATAGCCCAGGGCGATCACGCCGACCCACGGCAGCACCGGGTAGGAGGTGCGCAGGCGCAGGCTGTCGGACAGCTCCAGCCAGCTGCGCTCGTGCAGGATCGCCCAGGGCACATGCAGCGCCGAGTGCGGCGCGAAGTGCAGGCCATCGAGCAGGTTGTGGCCGACGACGATCAGCGCGCCCAGGGCGAGCAGCAGCGGGCGTGGCAGCCACACCAGCAGCGACAGGGCGATCATGCTCAGGCCGATGGCCCAGATCACCTGCAGGTAGATCACGCCCGGCGGCAACTGGAAGGTCCAGGCGAAGTTGACCAGGGTGAGCTCCAGCAGCACCAGGAACAGGCCGCGCTTGAACAGGAACGCTGCTACATCGCCCCGGCCCTGGTGCTTTTCGCCATAGAGCCAGGCCGACAGCCCGGTGAGCAGCACGAACACCGGCGCGCACAGGTGCGCCAGGGTGCGGCTGACGAACAGGCTGGGGTCGGTGGCGTCGATTGCGTCGATGGTCATCGGGTCGCTGACCTGGCGGTGCAGGAAGAAGGTTTCGCGCACGTGGTCCAGCAGCATGAACAGGATCACCAGGCCGCGCAGGGCGTCGATGCTGTGCAGGCGTTGGCTGGGGAGGGCGGTCGGGAGGCTGGTCATCGAGGCGGGTCGCAGGCAGGAATAACATTCAAATGAAATGTTATTTTATTTCATTTGTTTGTGCCTGGATACAGGCATGCGCTGGCACTCCACTTGAATCAGCCCTGAATCAGCGGCCCCAGCCGCTCGGCCAGGGCCTGGACCGTCGCGCTTACCTTGGGCAGATGCCCGCGGTTGCGGCGCCAGGCCAGGTTGATCGGCAACCCCTCCATCGCGTACTCCGGCAACACCTGCTGCAAGGTCCCGGCGTCGAGCTGGCGCTGCACCAGCCAGGTCGGCAGCTGGGCGATGCCGTGCCCGGCGCTGATGGCCAGGGCCTGCCCCTCGGCATCGCCGATGGCCAGGCGGCCCGGCATCGGCCGCAGCTGCGCCAGGCCCGGACGGGCGCCGGCGAAATGCAGGGCCGGCGTGCTGCCGTCGGCGCAGGCGTAGAGCACACAGCCCTGGGCCTGCAACTGCTGCAGGTCGCGGGGCATGCCGTGGCGGGCGAGGTAGGCGGGTGCTGCGCAGAACACCAGGCGCTGGCTGCCCAGGTAGCGGTGCTCGATGCCCGGCTGCCAAGTCTGTGGCCCACCGATGCGCACGACGATGTCGATGCCGTCCTCGGCCAGGTCGACGAAGCGGTCGGAGAGGGTGATGTGCGGTTGCAATCGCGGATGCAGGGCGGCGAAGTCGAGCACGGCGGGCAGCCCGTGCAGGCGACCGAAAGTGGCCGGCAGGTCGATGCGCAGCTTGCCGCAGGGGGTCTTGTGCTCATCGTTGAGGGCCAGTTCGGCCTCTTCGATTTCCGCTAGCACGCGGGTGCAGGTGCGGTAGTAGTCGGCGCCGCTGTCGGTCAGGGCCAGGCGTCGGGTGGTGCGCTCGAACAGGCGCACCTGCAGGCGTTTCTCCAGGCGGGCCACGCCCTTGCTCACGGCGGAGCTGGTGAGGCTCATGCGCTCGGCGGCGGCGATGAAGCTGCCGGCGTTGGCCACGCTGACGAAGAAGTCGATGTCTTTCAGGCGTTCCGAGGCGGACATGGCGGGGGCTCGCGATTACTGAATATGGTTCACTTGATAAGGGAATATCTACCAGTAATCGGAACAAGATTCCAGATTAAGCTGGCCTGCCATTCATCGAGGATCGCAGTAGATGTCCACCTCCAGCTTGACCCATGCCACCTTGACGCGGCCGGCACCGCGCGTGGGGCTGTCGATCGGCCTGTTCGCCGTCGGCGGCTTCGCGGTGCTGACCACCGAGTTCCTGATTCTTGGCCTGCTGCCCGCGCTGGCACGCGACCTTGGACTGTCGGTCGCGGGCGCGGGCCAGTTGGTCACCCTGTTCGCGGTGACCGTGATGCTGTTCGGGCCACCGCTCACCGCCTGGCTGTCGGCCCTGCCACGCAAGGGGCTGTTCATCGCCATCCTGCTGCTGTTCGCCGCCTCCAATGCGCTGTCGGCGCTGGCGCCGAACGTCTGGGTACTGGCCCTGGCGCGGTTCCTCGCCGCGCTGGCCTTGCCGGTGTACTGGGGCACCGCCAGCGAAAGCGCCGGGCAACTGGCCGGCCAGGGGCGCGAGGGCTGGGCGGTGGCGCGGGTCTACCTGGGGATCACCGCGGCATTTGTCTTCGGTATCCCGCTGGGCACCCTGGCCGCCGGGCTGGTCGGCTGGCGCGGCAGCTTCTGGTTGCTCGCCGGGCTGTGCCTGCTGGTGGCACTGCTGATGTGGGCCTGGCTGCCGCCTCTGCCGAAGGTTCCGGCCCGCGCCGCAGAGGAGCGGCAGACGGTGATTCTCAAGGACCGTCGTTTTATCGCCCATGTGCTGCTTTCGGCGCTGGTATTCACCGCCATGTTCACCGCTTACACCTACCTGGCCGAGATCCTCGAGCAGCTTGCCGCCGTGCCGGCCAACGCGGTCGGTTGGTGGCTGATGGGCTTCGGCCTGGTGGGCATGCTCGGCAACGCCCTGGCCGGACGGATCGTCGATCGCAGCCCGCTGCGGGCCACGCTGCTGCTGTTGGCGATGCTGGCCTTGGGCATGGGCCTGGTCACCCCGGTGATCGGCAACCCACTGCTGCTGGTGGGCGCCCTGGCACTGTGGGGCATCGCCTACACGGCGCTGTTCCCGGTGTGCCAGGTGCGGGTGATGCGGGCCGGCGCCAAGGCCCAGGCCCTGGCCGGGACCCTCAACGTGTCGGCGGCCAACGCGGGCATCGCCGCCGGTGCCGCGCTGGGGGGCGCGGCGATCCAGGGGCTTGGTCTGGCTGCGCTGGGGTATGTGGCCTGTGGGTTTGCGGTGGTGGCGTTGGTGGCCACGTTGGTGCTGCAGAGAAGCGAATGAGGCCTAATCAACCATCCAGCCGATCTCGCCCTCCACCAGGGTTCCGCCATGGCTGGTGGTATCACCTTGGCGTGCAACGGCCCGGCCTTCGATGGCATGGTTCGCCGACCCTGTTTCGATGACGGCCCCACAACTGATCCTGTCGCCTACGCAGGCGACAGCCCTGCCATTGATCAATGTGGCCGTATGGCCTGAAACAACCTCGCCTGCGCCATGCAGGGGGCAGTCATGTTTGTGCCCGACTAGAACGATGGGTTTCATCACGTATGCTCCTTGTTTTCGTTAGGTGTAGGGATTTAAGCAGCGCCTTGTTTGGCTCCGCATAGGGTGATTAGCACTTCGCGGGTATCGGATTGGATGAAGGTGAAGCCGCGCACTGCCGGGTTGTCGCAGTCATGGGAAGCGTCGTGCCACCATTGGTCCAGCAGGCAGAGGCATGGTGCGTTGAGTTCCATCTCGGTCAAGAACAACCCGCTTTTACGGCTTATCGATGCTGTCGACCTCATGGGGCGCATCCTTCTCGATATCGGGAGTTTGACTTTGGCTCTTGGGTCCACGTTTAGAGGCTCGGGGTTTCCTCTCCGGTCGTTTGCCTGGGCGTATGGCCCAGAGGTAGGCGTTTTCCCGCAGTTTCTCCTGGATATGGGGGGGGTAATCATCAACGGTGGTCACTGCCGGTACGGGTTTTCCCGGCAGGCCGGCTTCACGGATGATCTTAGGCCAGCGAGGTTTCCAGCACAGCAGGAGACTCAGCCAGTGGCCTGTTCCAATGATCAGGAAGGCAGGAGAGAGCAATAGCAGGCCGCATTTGATGACCCGTGAGGAACTGCGGAAGTAGTGGGTCAGGCCTTCGAACTGAGGCGTGAAGGCTTGCCAGGGCCAAGGGAAGTGCGAGGTGATGTGGGGGCGCGGTAGCCCCTCCGGTCCGTCATCCATGAAGCGACGGATAAACTCCCATTCGGCTTGAAGCTCCGCGAAATTGTTCGCGGACTTGCCTACCCAGATCAGTTCGGTACGCAGTGTACCGGTGAAGGCGGACGACCATGTGAGCGCCAACGGGAGACCCACACCACTTGCAATGGCAGACTTTTTATCAGCGCCGCTGGACGATACGCCGTTCCACGGGAGCGTGACGATTCCGCCGCAGTAGGTAGGGCGGTGGAGGTAGACCTGTTGTGTTGTACGGTTGAAGCGTATCAACAAGTGGCGGGAGGTGAACATTTCAAAACGTGTGAAACGCAGGCCATACATCAGATAAGGCACTGAGAGAGCTAACGATATGGCAAGAAAGAAAATTGTCATAAATAGTTGCTCGCCGTATGGCTTGCCATTAGGTATTAAGTGATTGAGTTTTTCTATGCCACCAACAGCTATCCATAAGTTAAACGCTGCTGAAAGTATAATGGCTAGGGAAAGTATGGATATCAGACCGCGCTTGTCCTCCCACATGCCGCTGCGCATTTCGAGCACGTGCTCGTTGTATACGTAGATAGGGCCCCGACTTTTTGGAGTATCGCATGCTGATTTTTTTGCGGCTGCAATTAATTCTTCTTCTTCGCTTTCATAAATTTCTCTCTTCTTGATAGTCTTGTTTTGTTTCTCAAAGGCTTCGCGCTCTTCTTTTGGATCAATGGCAGCAAGCCATGAAAGCCATTCAAAAAAATACACTATATAACCTCGCTCATGGCGCTGAATAAGGCTTCTAGCTCTTCAGTGTCCTTCACGTATCCTTTGCTGGATAGTTTAAGGCGGAAGCAGCATTTACTACACCACTTCTCCAGTGTATCGTCATCGATAATGAGCAAGGTTATAGTGGTGCCGAGTACAATAGCGCCGCCTATCCAACTCAAGCGACTCAGGAACATCATGGCCGCACGGTTGGCTGCCAGTTTTGCGGAAAGTATGGAGAGAGTAGAGAATAAGTTACTTATCTTTGCATTGGTTATGCTGATCGACAGCCACTGAAAAAGCGCACTCGCCTGTGAAAACGCTATTCCTCCCTGTCCCAAGAGTAGGGTGATAGTGGATAGCCCTCTAAGGCCGTAGGCTGCTGCAAGCGTTGATTTGGATCTGGCTTCTGCTTCCTTGGCGTCGGAGAAGTCCCAGGCAATGCTGACAAGCCCCCCCACCGTCGCCAATCCCGCCCCCCATAGCCGATAGCGCCCCAGGCTGATGTCCGCTCCCCGCGCAATCGCGCTGTTCCGCCCGACGCCCAGCAGGGTCTGTTCGGTCCCCACCGCCAGTAGCTCGAACCCCGCCGCCGCACTGGCCAATCCTGCGGCCACCACCTCGCTCCAGAAACGCCGGTCCTTGTCATCCCGCTGCCCCTGCAACAGGAGCAGCCCCGCTTCCAGCAGGAGCAGGCCACTGGCCAGCCGAAGCCGATAGAACGAATGAGCATGAGCGCCCTGCAACGTCTCCACATAGGCGCGATCAAGGCGTCGGACCATGGGGGCCGCCACCCGTCCTCTCGAGGGGGTGTCACCCTCGAGTGCGTGTTCACTCAGGCGCAGGTTAATGGCTTGCTCGCCCAGCGAGGCAATGAGGTAAGTGCCCAGGCGCCGGTACAGCAGGCGATCCATGTTGCCGGGGGCGCCGGCCTGCAGGCTCTGGCGCCCCAGTTGACCCAGCCAGGCCAAGGCGCCGGCGGTGTTGAGGGCGCTGTGCTGGGCCAGCTGGTCGAGATGGCCGTCCACCCGGCTGAACTGCGAGGCGAGTTCCTTGGCGTACTTGAGCGAGGTGTCCACCTGCTGCCAGTGATCGTATTCCGGTGGCAGCGCTTGCAACGCCTGGCGTGTCTGCTCCAGCACCTCGGCAATGGCGCGCTGGTTGAAGACGAAGGAGCGCAGGGCCAGGTTGTCGGGCGTCAGTGTGTCGGCATGCCACCACTGGGCGAGCAGCCGTGCCCCGGCCAACACGCCCTCCATGCCGACCACGCTGAGCCCGGTCTGGTGAGCGAAGCACAGGCCGCTGCGCAGGTCGTTCTCGTCGTAGTAGGCCAGGGCCGCGAGCAGTTGCTCAGATTGCAGCCAGACGAGATGGTCGTCGGCCCGCACGTCGGCCAGGCGCTGCGCCTCGAGGCCGTGGGATTCGAACCAGGCCAGCTGGTCATGCATGGCCTTGAGGTCGACGTGTGGCAGGTAACGTGCTTCGAACTGCCGGGCGAACTCGCCGTTGTTCGCCCGGGCCTCAAGGTCCTGGCGCCTGAGTGCGCCTGCGGTATCGAGAATGCCCTCCTTGGCCTGCGCCCACCAGGCGGCCATCTGCGGGTTGGCGCCCTGATCGGCACCGGCGAGGTGGGCGCGCATGGCCTCTTTGTGACGGTCGACCAGCGCGGCGACCTTGCGCTCACTGAATTGCTGATGCAGTTCGGTGAAGGCCTGGGCGACCAGCACCTTGCGCTCGTTGCTGGGGCCGGGTTTTCCCGCGACCGCCTCCGAGGCTTGCAGCCAATCCTTCAGGTGCTCCATGCCCGCGTTGCGCCAGGCATTGAGTTGCTGGGTGATGCCGATGGCATCCTCCACCACCACCGCGATACCACGGGCCTCGGGTTTGTCGGCACCCGGGCCCAGCATGTACCGGGCCGCCGTTAGCGAGTGGACGCTGGTTTCACTGAACAGCTGGTTGTCCAGCAGCTTGCGCAATGAGCTGTCGGTTTCCGCAGCGAAATCGGCGACCAGGTCCAGTTGGTCATGGCGCAGCACATAAGGCCTGGGTGTCGGGCAGCCAAGGCCGGTGAAGGCGGCGACATCCACGGCCGGCAGCCTGTCGCGTCGACGCAGCAGTTGCTGCTGGGCCGCTTCGGTCAACGGGTCGGGGCTGTAGAACAGGCGCAGCTCAGCCAGGTCTTCGAGGTCATGGACGTTGAACGCCAAGGCCGTGTTGCGAATCATGTCGCGCAGGGTGTGGGCGTCTGTGGCGTCCGGCTCGGACTGCCCGGGGGCAACCAGCGACAATGAACCGTTCGCCGCAATGCGATAGGGCGGGTGCAGGCTGTGCTGCCCGCTGCGCTTGCGTTTCTCCATGACGTACAGGAAGCCTTGGCGCAGTGGCCGAATGGCATAGTCGGCATGCTGGAGCGTGGCAACACTGTAGGGATGGCGCAGGTGTTCGGGCAGGGTGGGCAAGCGCAGGCGTTGGCCGGTAGTGCCGCCAACGGCCGCATAGCGCAGGGGCAGGATAGTGAAGGTGCGCGTGCAATGGACGGCGGGCCCGCTGGCGAAGGGGGCCTCCAGGGCCTCGCAGGCTTGCCGATTGATTTCGAGCAATTTGTTGAAGTCGAACATCCGATGTCCTCAGCGAAGCTGTTCATGCAGGTGGGTTAGTACCGAGCCCGTGGCTGTTGCAGCCAGCCACGGGCGACGTTACGCAGACCTGAAACACTAGCGAGGAACGGATTCTGGGTGGTCGACAGTGCTTCCCAAATCCGCGTAGGACGTTTCTCTGATTTTCCCTTTCAGGGCTATTTGGCAGCATTCGCTTACAGTTCTTGGGAGAACCTGCCTGAGGATGCCCGCATCGCCAGCCGTGCCGACTGGCGTGGTCCACGCCTGGCCCGGCTCAGGGCGCTGATCCACCAGGCCGGGCTGCTCAATGCCAGTCTCCAGGGCGACACCCGCCGGGCCATCGACCTGCATGAGGACGAGTGGCTCGACGAGCAGGCATTCATCGCGCTGGTGCTCAACCCGGGGCAGTCCTGAATCACCACCCAGGCCTTGCGAGGGAGCAGGTGAGCGTCACACCGCCCGGGTGTTGAGCAGGCGCACGCCCAGGCCGATGAACAGCGCGCCGGTGGCGCGCTTGAACCAGGCGGCCAGGGGCGAAGCCTTCAGGCGCAGGCCGAAGCGCCAGGCGGTGAAACAGTAGAAGGAATGCACCAGGCAGACGATCAGTGCGCCGCTCAGGTACATCGCCGCGAACTGGCCGAAGATCGGTCGGCCAGGCTCGAGGAACTGCGGCAGGAAGGCGCAGAAGAACACCAGGGTCTTGGGATTGCTCACCGAGACCAGGAAGGCCTCCACGGCGATCCGCCATTGCGTTTGGGGTGGCGTCGCGACCACCTGGGCCGCCGGGGCGGCGGGGCCTCCTTTACCCAGCAACTGGCGCAGGCCGAGGTAGATCAGGTAGCCGGCGCCGGCCAGCTTCAGCACCAGGAACGCCGTGGGCAGCGAGATCAGCAGGGCGCCCACGCCCATGGCCACGGCGGTGATCGTCAGCAGTTGCGCGGTGAGGTTGCCGAACAGGGTCATGCCCATGCCGGAGGGGCCGTAGCGCAGGGCGTTGCGCACGGTCAGCAGGACGTTGGGGCCGGGGATCAGCGAGGTGAGCAGGTAGGCGAAGGAGAAGGTCAACCAGAGGTGCAGGGCCATGGGAGCGCGTCCTTTGCGCGGGGAAAGTCGAACAATGCCAGCAATCGGGGCGGACCGCCATGGGGGCTTGCGGACACATGAGCTGTCGATCTGCTGGGGATAGCGTGGGAGCAGCGGTGCGCCGATGCGACGCACCCCGCGAACACCCGCGAAGCGGGTG
Source organism: Pseudomonas peradeniyensis (assembly GCF_014268935.2). GTDB lineage: Bacteria > Pseudomonadota > Gammaproteobacteria > Pseudomonadales > Pseudomonadaceae > Aquipseudomonas > Aquipseudomonas peradeniyensis. Next base: position 1,020,478 of record NZ_JABWRJ020000001.1, read on the forward strand.
CCGGGCATTGCGCAATCTTCATCGCGGGGCAAGCCCGCTCCCACGTTCTACGCCCCAGACTCAGACCCAGGCGTCAGCGTGGCAGGCGCCCGCTGACGAAGTGCGCCACATCGTTGAACCCGGGCGTCGAGGCATGGCCCGGTGTCACCAGCGAATCGATGAACGCTTCATCCTCCGCCGTGATCTTCACCTCCAGCGCGCCGGCATAGGTGTCCCACTGCGCCTCGGTGCGCGGTCCGACGATGGTCGAGCTGACCAGGCGGTTGTTCAGCACCCAGGCGATGGCGAACTCGACGATGCCCACGCCCTTGGCCTCGGTGTAGGCATGGATCTTCTGGGCGATGGCCAGCGACTCCTGGCGCCATTCCACCTCCATGATGCGCTTGTCCTGGCGGCCGGCGCGGCTGCCCTGGTCCGGGGTCGAGCCGGGCGCGTACTTGCCGCTGAGCACGCCGCGGGCCAGCGGGCTGAACGGCACCACGCCCAGGCCATGGTAGGCGGCGGCGGTCAGTTGCTCGGGTTCGGCCTGGCGGTTGACGATGTTGTACAGCGGCTGGCTGACCACAGGCTTGGCCACGCCGAGTTTCTCCGCCAGGTTGCAGATCTCGGCGATGCGCCAGCCACGGAAGTTGGACACGCCCCAGTAGCGGATCTTGCCCTGGGCCAGCAGGTCGCCGATGGCGCGCACGGTCTCTTCCAGGGGGACAGTGTGGTCCTCGCGGTGCAGGTAGTAGATGTCCAGGTAGTCGGTGCCCAGGCGCGTGAGGCTGGCCTCGATGGCGTTGAACAGGTGCTTGCGCGACAGGCCGCTGCGGTTCGGCACGCCATCGACCGGGCCGTAGCCGGCCTTGGAGGCGATGATCCAGTCGTGGCGGTTGCGCGCCACCGCCTCGCCGACGATCTCCTCGGAACGGCCGCCGTTGTAGACGTCGGCGGTGTCGACGAAGTTGATGCCCTGGTCCCAGGCCTTGTCGATGATGCGCAGCGAGTCTTCGGTGCCGGTCTGCTCACCGAACATCATGCTGCCCAGGGTGAGGGCCGAGACGTGCAGGCCGGAGCGGCCGAGGGGGCGGTAGATCATTGCGAGTCATCCTTTCCTTACAGTGTGGGTGAACTTGTTTTACACAGTTCACCCCGGTATTGAAAGCTCGCGGTGGCAAAGGCAGGGTGTGCGCTCAGCGCGTCGGCAGGCCAAGCAGTTCGCGCCTTATTTCCAGGGCAATGGTTGCATAACCCTTGCCGGTACCCCGGTTGCGCAACCCGTGGTCATGCTGGGCCGTCACGTCCTCCCAGCATTCGACCGACAGCAGTTGGCAGTAGCTGCTGTCGGTCTCGAGCTCGAAGTCTATGAAGCGTTCGGTATCGGTCAACAGGCTGCCCGTCAGGCTGGCCATGCCGGGGAAGTCGAACTCAAGGTCCAGCAGCAGGGAGCGTGTCCAGTCGATCCCGTGGCTTTCGGCGACGCGCAGCAGGGCAGGCGGTACCTCACGGGTGAGCCAGGGGCGTGCCGACTCTCTGATGCGATGGGCAGTGAGCAGGTTCTGTTCCTGCACATTGAGTTGTCGCTTCCTGAGCAGCCGCTGGATATCCAGGGAGCGCGAGTTCATCCGTCGTCTCCGCCGCGGCCCAGGGCCTGCAGAAAGTCCTGTTCGCCGTCTGCCTGCCACCAAGGGATGCGAACCTGGCCGCCTTGTTGCCGAAGTTGGCGCAGCAGCGACAGCAGGGCGTCGATTCGAGGCGCATCCCAGTCAGGCCCCATGCGATAGTCCAGTGTCAGGCCGTGCTCGCAGACCATCACGCCCAGGTCAGGGAGGGGCTGGCCATCGATGTCGATGCCCTTGGCCAGTACATGAAACGGATCGACAACACCGTCGCTGACGCGTGAGGCATCCTGTGGGCCGGTAAAGGGCGTTTCGCGCCCGCTTGCCTTGTCCCACAAGCTACCGCAGTCCACCCTCGCACCGAGGGTGAACAGGCGTGCGAATGCGCTCGGCATGTCCGCGCTCCGGGCAAAGTGGAGCTCGATTTCCGGCAGTGACCCGTCGTCATGGCTGAAGTAGCCTGCCAAGGGGTGTGCTTGTGGCGTCTCTGCAAGCGCCTGGGTACTGGCAAAGAGGTGGGCCTGGTGTTCGTGCCAGTCGAAGTGCACTGGGTCAATCTCCATGCGCTGGGGCGAGTCTGCGGCGTACTGTACGGCGAGGAGCGCGCGGTTGCCACTGCCCGGGCAACGCCAGGTCTCAATCCGGCCAGGCATCGATCAGGTCACGCGCCTCGCGGCTCGACAGTGGCCGTTTCAGCCGCTGCGACAGCACCGCCATGGCCCGTGCGTGGCCCTTGGCGATCACCGCCTCGACCTGGTCGTCCAGGCACTGCAGGGCGATGAAGTCGCCCTGTTCCGGCGCGCCGACATACTCGATGCGGTTCCAGCCGCTGGCATGCCCGAGCACTTCGTAGGTGCGCCCGTGCTGGTAGGTCCAGAAGAACGGCACGTCGTCGTAGCGGCGGCGCTCGCCGAGCATGTTGGCGGCGGCGATTACCCCATGCTGCTGGGCCAGGCGCCAGTGCTCGATGCGCACCGGGCGGCCGGCCAGGGGAAAGGTGGCGATATCACCGGCCGCCCACAGGCCGTCGGCGGCCTGCAAATGGGCATCCACCGTCAGCGAACGGTCCTCGGCCAGGGGCAGGTCGTGCAGGTAGCCGGTGGCCGGGCTGACGCCGGTGCCGAGCAGCACCAGCGGGGTTTGCAGGCGCTCGCCATTGGCCAGCAACACGGCCTCGACCCGCTCCCGGCCTTCGAAGCCGCTCACCTCGGTCGGCCCGTGGAATACCACGCCCTTGCGCTCGTGCAACTCGCGCAGTGTCTGGCCAATGCGCTCGCCCAGCTGCCGGGCCAGCGGGATGGCGTGGCGCGTGACCACGTGCACCTGCAGGCCGTACTTGCGCAGGGCGCTGGCGGCCTCCAGGCCGATGAAACCATCGCCGACGATCACCACCGGCTGGCCCGGTTCGGCCAGGTCGAGCAGTTGCGCGGCATCCGTGCGCGAGCGCAGCACGCAGATGCCGGGCAACTGCACGCCGGGGAGCTCGGGGCGCCTGGGTTTGCCGCCGGTGGCCAGCAGGGCGGCGTCGTATTTCAGCTTCTGGCCGTCGGCCAGGGTGATCACGCGCTTGCCGGCATCCACGGCGCGCACCTTGCCGTGCAGGCGCTGCAGCTGGCCGCGGCGCAGGGCGTCCGGGGCCAGCAGGGTCGGCACTTCGTCCACCGGCATCTGCCCGGCGATGACGAACTTGCTCAGGGCGGTGCGATCGTAGGCGTTCGGCTGTTCCTGGTCGATCCACAGCAGGCGCCCGGCAAAACCATGCTCGAGCAGGGTGGCGATGGCGGCCGAGCCGGCGGCGCCGGCGCCCACCACGACGAAGGTGCGGGCGTCGCTGTGGCGTGGCGGCGCTGTCTCGGGCAGCGGCTGGTCATCGACCCAGACCTGGCCGTCCTTGAGCTCTACGGCATGGCGGCGCAGGCCGGTCAGGGCCGGCGGCTCGCAGACCGCGCCCTCGTCCACGGCGAAGGCGGCCTTGTGCCAGGGGCAGACCAGCAGCCCGCCACAGACCGCGCCTTCCTCCAGGGGCGCGCCCTCATGCGGGCAGTTGGCCTGGTAGGCCTTCACCAACTCGCCCTGGCGCACCAGGACGATGTCCTCGGTGCCGGCCTGGACGCGCAGGGGGCGGTGTTCCTCGAGCTGGTCGAGGCTGGCCACGGCGTGCAGGGTCATGGCGGATCTCCTCAGGCGTTGTGTTTCATTTGACGCCTGCCATGGGCCAGGACTGCGACGAGCCGACGATCGGAGGTGGCCATTACAACTTTTCACAAAAAGTTCAAATGAGACTAAATTGACTCAAAACGAATGTGTAAGTACCATTCGCGCCAATTTTAGTTAACGGCTCGGGTGAGTTCATGAGCAATTTGCGTGCAATTGGGATGGTCAGCTGGCTGGCGGTAGCCGTGGCCCTGGCCGGCTGCGGAGCGGCCGACGAACAGCAGGCCGCCGCTGAAACGGCGTTTCCGGTGGAAATCGTGACCGTGGCCGCCGAGCCGCTGGCCCTGGCCTCGACCTTGCCAGGTCGGGTCGAGCCGATGCGGGTGGCCGAGGTGCGTGCCCGGGTGGCCGGCATCGTCCTGCACAAGCGTTTCGAGGAAGGTGCCGACGTCAAGGCCGGCGATGTGCTGTTCCAGATCGACCCGGCGCCGTTCAAGGCCGCACTGGCACGCGCCGAGGCCGACCTGGCCCGGGCCCAGGCCGTGCAGCAGGAAGCCCAGGCGCGGGTGAAACGCTATGAGCCGCTGGTGAAGATCGAGGCGGTGAGCCAGCAGGACTTCGACAGCGCCACGGCCGAACTGCGCAGCGCCCAGGCCGCCGTGCGTTCGGCCCAGGCCGACGTGCAGACCGCGCGCCTGAACCTGGGCTACGCCACGGTCACCGCGCCGATCTCCGGACGCATCGGTCGCGCCCTGGCTACCGAAGGCGCGCTGGTCGGGCAGGGCGATGCCACGCTGATGGCGCGCATCCAGCAGCTCGATCCGATCTACGTCGACTTCACCCAGTCCGCCGCCGACGCCCTGCGCCTGCGCCAGGCCCTCAAGGACGGCGCCCTCGGTGGCGGCGACGACAAGGCGCTGACCGCCCAGGTGGAAGGCACCGACTACCAGCGCCAGGGCGCGCTGATGTTCACCGACGTGGCGGTCGATCGCGGCACCGGCCAGGTCACCCTGCGCGGGCGCTTCGACAATACCGACGGCATTCTCCTGCCAGGTATGTACGTGCGCGTGCGCACCCCCCAGGGCACCGACCAGCAGGCCATCCTGGTGCCGCAACGGGCGGTGCAGCGCGGCAGCGACGGCGAGGCGCGGGTGATGGTGGTGGGCACCGGCAGCCTGGCCGAGGCGCGCAGCGTGCGCACCGGCGTGATGCACGGTTCGCGCTGGCAGATCGTCGAAGGTCTGCGCGGCGGTGACCAGGTCATCGTCGGCAGCCCGGCCGGCCTGGCCCCGGGCATGCCCGTGGTACCGGCGCAGGCGCAGCCGGTCGCGGCGAAATAAGGCGAGGGTAGCGAGATGTCCAAGTTCTTCATCAATCGGCCGAACTTCGCCTGGGTCGTGGCGCTGTTCATTTCCCTGGCCGGCCTGCTGGTGATCCCGGCGTTGCCGGTGGCCCAGTACCCCAGCGTGGCACCGCCACAGATTTCCATCACCGCCACCTACCCGGGCGCTTCGGCCAAGGTACTGGTGGAGTCGGTGACCAGCATCATCGAGGAGTCGCTCAACGGCGCCAAGGGCCTGCTGTACTACGAGTCCACCAACAACTCCAACGGCGTCGCCGAGGTGCTGGTGACCTTCGAGCCCGGCACCGAGCCGGACATGGCCCAGGTCGACGTGCAGAACCGCCTGAAGAAGGCCGAGGCGCGCATGCCCCAGGCGGTGCTGACCCAGGGCCTGAAGGTGGAGCAGGCCAGCTCCGGCTTCCTGCTGATCTACGCCCTGACCAGCAAGGCCGGCGACCGTGGCGACACCACGGCCCTGGCCGACTACGCCGCGCGCAACATCAACAACGAACTGCTGCGCGTGCCGGGCGTGGGCAAGCTGCAGTTCTTCGCCTCCGAAGCGGCCATGCGGGTCTGGGTCGATCCGCAGAAACTGGTGGGCTATGGCCTGTCCATCGACGACATCAACAACGCCATCCGTGGCCAGAACGTCCAGGTGCCGGCCGGCAGCTTCGGCAGCACGCCGGGGGCCAGCGAGCAGGAGCTGACCGCAACCCTGGCGGTACAGGGCACCCTCGATACGCCCGAGGCCTTCGCCGGTATCGTCCTGCGCGCCAACCCGGACGGCTCCAGCGTGCGCCTGGGCGATGTCGCGCGGCTGGCCATCGGCAGCGAGAACTACAACCTGTCCGCGCGCCTGGACGGCCACCCGGCCGTGGCCGGCGCGGTGCAACTGGCGCCCGGCGCCAACGCCATCCAGACCGCGACGCTGGTCAAGGAACGCCTGGCGGAGCTTGCGCAGTTCTTCCCCGAGGGCGTCGAGTACTCGGTGCCCTACGATACTTCGCGTTTCGTCGACGTGGCCATCGAGAAGGTGATCCACACCCTGATCGAAGCCATGGTGCTGGTGTTCCTGGTGATGTTCCTGTTCCTGCAGAACGTGCGCTACACCCTGATCCCGTCGATCGTGGTGCCGGTGTGTCTGCTGGGCACGCTGATGATCATGAAGCTGCTCGGCTTCTCGGTGAACATGATGACCATGTTCGGCATGGTCCTGGCCATCGGCATCCTGGTGGACGATGCCATCGTGGTGGTGGAGAACGTCGAGCGGCTGATGGCCGAGGAGGGCCTGTCGCCAGTGGACGCCACCATCAAGGCGATGGGGCAGGTGTCCGGGGCGATCATCGGCATCACCCTGGTGCTGGCGGCGGTGTTCCTGCCGCTGGCGTTCATGTCCGGTTCCGTGGGGGTGATCTACCAGCAGTTCTCGGTGTCGCTGGCGGTATCGATCCTGTTCTCCGGCTTCCTCGCCCTGACCTTCACCCCGGCGCTGTGCGCCACGCTGCTCAAGCCGGTGCCCCATGGCCACCATGAGAAGGGCGGTTTCTTCGGTGCCTTCAACCGCGCCTTCGCCCGGGTGACCGAGCGCTACTCGGTGATGAACAGCGCCCTGGTGGCCCGTGCCGGGCGCTGGATGTTGGCCTACGTCGGCATCCTGGTGGTGCTCGGCTATTCCTACCTGCGTCTGCCTGAGGCCTTCGTGCCGGCGGAAGACCTGGGCTACAGCATCGTCGACGTGCAACTGCCGCCGGGCGCCAGCCGGGTGCGTACCGACCACACCGCCGAGGCGCTGGAGCAATTCCTGATGTCCCGCGAGGCGACGGCCAGCTCGTTCATCGTCAGCGGCTTCAGCTTCTCGGGCCAGGGTGACAACGCAGCGCTGGCGTTCCCTACCTACAAGGACTGGTCCGTGCGTGGCCCCGAGCAATCGGCGGAGGCGGAAACCGCCGCCATCAACGCCCAGTTCGCGGCCAATGGCGACGGCACCATCACCGCGGTCATGCCGCCGCCGATCGACGGCCTGGGTAACTCCGGTGGTTTCGCCCTGCGCCTGATGGACCGTGGCGGCCTGGGCCGCGAAGCGCTGCTGGCGGCCCGCGACCAGCTGCTGGCCCGCGCCAACGGCAACCCGGTGATCCTCTACGCGATGATGGAAGGCCTGGCCGAGGCGCCGCAGCTGCGCGTGCAGATCGACCGCGAGAAGGCCCGCGCCCTGGGCGTGAGCTTCGAGACCATCAACAGCACCCTGGCCACCGCCTTCGGTTCGGCGGTGATCAACGACTTCACCAACGCCGGGCGCCAGCAGCGCGTGGTGGTGCAGGCCGAGCAGGGCGAGCGCATGACCCCGGAAAGCGTGCTGCGCCTGTATGCACCCAACGCCAGTGGCGAGCAGGTGCCGTTCAGTGCCTTCGTCACCACCAAATGGGAAGAGGGCCCGGTGCAGCTGGTGCGCTACAACGGCTATCCGTCGATCCGCATCGCCGGTGACGCCATGCCCGGCTACAGCACCGGCCAGGCGATGGCCGAGATGGAGCGTCTGGTCAGCGAGCTGCCGCCCGGCATCGGCTATGCCTGGACGGGCCTGTCGTACCAGGAGAAGGTCTCCAGCGGCCAGGCCACGGCCTTGTTCGCCCTGGCCATCCTGGTGGTGTTCCTGCTGCTGGTGGCGCTGTACGAAAGCTGGGCGATCCCGCTGACGGTGATGCTGATCGTACCGATCGGCGCCCTGGGCGCGGTGTGGGCGGTGATGCTTACCGGGCTGCCTAATGACGTGTACTTCAAGGTCGGCCTGATCACCATCATTGGCCTGGCGGCGAAGAACGCGATCCTGATCGTCGAGTTCGCCAAGGAACTGTGGGAGAAGGGCTACAGCCTGAGCGACGCCGCCATCGAGGCCGCGCGCCTGCGTTTCCGCCCGATCGTGATGACCTCCATGGCCTTCATCCTCGGCGTGGTGCCGCTGGCCATCGCCACCGGCGCCGGCGCGGCCAGTCAGCGCGCCATCGGTACCGGGGTGATCGGCGGCATGCTCAGCGCCACCTTGCTGGGCGTGGTGTTCGTGCCGATCTGTTTTGTATTCGTACTCAAGCTGCTCAAGCGCAAGCCGGCCCCCGTGCAACACGCTGTCGAGGTGACGAAGTGATGCCCATGCGCAATCTTGCAATCCCGTTCGCGCTGGCCGTCACGCTGGCCGGCTGTTCCCTGGCACCAACTTACCAGCGCCCCGAGGCGCCGGTGGCGACCGCGTGGGGCGATGCCGCCGGCCATCACGGCAAGGCGGTGGAGCAGCTGGACTGGCAGGCGTTCATCGTCGACCCGTCCCTGCGCCAGCTGGTGGGTACCGCGCTGGACAACAACCGTTCGCTGCGCCAGACCCTGCTGGATATCGAACAGGCCCGCGCGCAGTACCGTATCCAGCGTGCCGACCGGGTCCCGGGCTTGAATGCCGGGGCTTCGGGCAACCGCCAGCATTTGCCGGCGGACCTGTCGAGCAACGGTCGCGAGGGTGTCAGCAGTACTTACCAGGTGGGCCTGTCGCTGCCGGAGTATGAGGTCGATCTGTTCGGTCGGGTGAAGAGCCTGAGTGACGCGGCCCTGGAACAGTACCTGGCCACCGAGGAAGTTGGCCGTGCCGCGCGCATTGCCCTGATCGCCGAAGTGAGCCAGGCCTACCTGACCCTGGACGGCGCCGAGCGGCGCCTGGCGCTGACCCGCCAGACCCTGGGCAGCCGCGAGGATTCGCTGGCCCTGGTCGGCCAGCGGCGTGGCGCCGGCACGGCCACGGCGCTGGATCACCAGGAGGCGTTGGGGCTGGTCGAGCAGTCGCGGGCCGAGCTCGAAGGCATCGTGCGCGAGCAGCGCCAGGCCTACAACGCCCTGGTGCTGCTGCTGGGCAGCGCGGATGCGGCGAAGGCGATTCCGGCCGAGCGCGGCGAGGCACCGCTGGTCCTGCAGGACATCGCCCCGGGCGCGCCGTCGGCGCTGATCGAACGTCGCCCGGACATCCTCGCCGCCGAGCACCGGCTGCGGGCGCGCAATGCCGATATCGGCGCGGCGCGGGCGGCGTTCTTCCCGCGGATCAGCCTGACCGGCAGCTTCGGTACTTCCAGCGCGCAGATGTCCGGGCTGTTCGACGGTGGTTCGCGCAGCTGGAGCTTCATGCCGCAGCTGTCGCTGCCGTTGTTCGACGCCGGGCGCAACAGGGCCGGCCTGAGCCTGGCCGAGGCGCGCAAGGATTCGGCGGTGGCGGCCTACGAAGGCACGATCCAGACCGCCTTCCGCGAAGTCGCCGACGCCCTGGCCGCCACCGACACCCTGCGCCGCGAGGAAGCGGCGCGCCGGGCCCTGGCCGATACCAGCCGGGCGACCGTGGCGCTGGCCAAGGCGCGCTACGAGGGCGGGGTGGACAGCCACCTGCGTTACCTGGATGCGCAGCGCAGCGGCTATGTCAACGAAGCGGCCTTTATCGAGGCCAGCACCCAGCGCCAGCTGGCGTTGGTCGATCTGTTCCGTGCCCTGGGCGGTGGCTGGCCGGACAAGGGCTGAAAGACTCCTTTGGTTGGGGAATCCAACCGCTCGGCCCCGGGGGATTTTGCCCGGGGCTTTTTTTGCCTCTAAGAATTTGGGAGGCAGGGCCGACGTAATCGCGGGGCAAGCCCGCTCCCACGGAGCACGCGTATTTCTGCGGGAGTGGGCTTTCGTGGGAGCGGGCTTGCCCCGCGATCGAGGTGTTAATCCTGCAGCAGATCCGGGCTGTTGAAGTTACTCAATCGCGGATCGTCCTCGACACACTCCAGCCCCTGGACGCTCGCCTGCAGCAAGGCCTTCTGCAAACTCCGCTCACCCGACTGCCAGGCCTGCTCCAGCAGCGGCAGCAATCGCCGCGGCAACACACTGAACATCGGCTGCCAGTACCCACCTTGGCGCATCATGGCCGCGCTGTCGTGGGCCACCGCCAGGGCCAGCAGGTCCTCGATCAAGGCCCGGTCGATCCGCGGCGCATCGCAGGCCAGCAGCACCACCCATTCATGCCGCGCCACCTTGAGTCCGCTGATGACCCCGGCCAGTGGGCCGGGAAAGTCCGCTTCGGCATCGCCGACGAGCTGGTCGGCATACGCCGCATAGGCCGCCTGGTTGCGGTTGCAGGAAATCACCAGATCATCGCTGAGCGCCCGCACGGCACGTTGCACATGGGCCACCAGCGGCTCGCCGCGCCAGGCCACCAGGCCCTTGTCGCGGCCGCCCATGCGCTGGCCACGGCCGCCGGCGAGGATGAGGATGGAGCAGGGGGGGAGGGCGTCAGGCATGAAAAAGGGTTCCGGGCAGTCGATGCCGGGAACCCTCTCATTCAAAACCGTGGTTGTCCAGTTGCCATTGGGCTTCGCACAGATAGATAACGCACGCTTGCCTGGTAACCTGGAACATCCTCAATCGTAGGTCAGGAAAACGGTTCTCGGTTTGAAATCCGCTTTGCTGGAGTGCCACCGATTGACTCTCAATGAGGCCCTGACCTGCCGTTCGGCGTGATCGCCAATGACGCCCTGTTCATCAGGTCTTGAAAGAATATCGTCAAGTGCCACACAGTACTGCTCCTGAACGCCTTTCACTATCTGGAGCTCGAAACGGTTGCCTTCGAGATCTGCTGGGCGAGAACGCTTCATGCTGTCCTTGGTAAAAATAGAGTTGGCTTCCTCGCTGAGACCGACCATGACGCCCGCAGGCACTTGGTTGAACAGTACATAGTTAATCTGCCTGCCGTCACTGATGTGCTCGGTCTTTGTCATCCCATCAACTATTTCCATCTTTATAGAGTATCCACTGCCATCTTTTTCCTCGGCGAAGAGTACGTAGCTGTCAGCGGTGATACCCACTTGTCTGGTCATCTCGATCTCCAGGAAAGTCTTAATGTTTGACGGTGCGAATCAGCCGCCCTGATGGTCAACGTGCATCGAATCGCATTCAGGCTGATTTGGCTCTGGCGTGAATCTAGATCGTCAGCGCTTGATCGTCACCTGGCAAAATTGTCAGGTCGGTGGGGCCGGCATACGGCAAGGGACATCTATCAAAGGCAGAAATGAAAAGGGCCGGACATTGGAGGTCCGGCCCTTTTCATGCAGCGTACTCTCAAGTGTCACCGAGCACCGCACTGCTGTTCTTGCTGCGCGTGCGCCCTGCCAGGCGCATCACCACGACGAAGAACACCGGCACGAACACCACGGCGAAAGTGGCGCTGAGCATGCCGCCGATCACCCCGGTGCCGATCGCCTGCTGGCTGGCCGAGCTGGCGCCGCTGGCGATGGCCAGGGGCACCACGCCGAGGATGAACGCCAGCGAGGTCATCACGATCGGGCGCAGGCGCAGGCGTGCGGCCTGGATCGCCGCGTCCACCGCGTCGTGCCCCTGGTCCACCAGGTCCTTGGCGAACTCGATGATCAGGATGGCGTTCTTTGCCGACAGGCCGATCAAGGTGATCAGGCCGACCTTGAAGAACACGTCGTTGGGCATCCCGCGCAGGGTCACGGCCAGTACCGCGCCGAGCACGCCCAGGGGCACCACCAGCAGCACCGCGGTGGGGATCGACCAGCTTTCGTACAACGCCGCCAGGCACAGGAACACCACCAGCAGCGACAGTGCCATCAGCAGCGGCGCCTGGCTGCCGGACAGCCGCTCCTGCAGCGACAGGCCGGTCCACTCCAGGCCGGAGCCGGCCGGCAGCTGGGCGACCAGGCGCTCGACCTCGGCCATGGCCTCGCCCGAGCTGAAGCCGGCCGCCGGCTCTCCGGAGATCGACACCGCCGGGTAGCCGTTGTAGCGGGTCAGCTGCACCGGGCCGGACTGCCAGTGGGCCGTGACGAAGGCGCCCAGGGGCACCATCTTGCCGCTGTTGTTGCGCACGTGGATCTTCAGCAGGTCCTCGACCTGGCTGCGCCGGTCGCCCTCGGCCTGCACCACCACCCGCTGCATGCGGCCCTGGTTGGGGAAGTCGTTGACGTAGTTGGAACCCACCGCGGTGTCGAGCACCGCGCCGATGTCGGCGAACGACACGCCCAAGGCATTGGCCTGGCGTCGATCGATTTCCAGTTCCACCTGGGGGCTTTCGGCCAGCGAGGCTTCGCGCACGTTGACCAGCACCTTGCTCTTGCGCGCCGCCTCCAGCAACTGGTCGCGGGCTTCCATGAGCACGGTGTGGCCCATGCCGCCACGGTCCTGCAGGCGGAACTCGAAGCCGGTCGACTCGCCCAGGCCATCCACCGGCGGCGGCAGCACCGCGTAGGCGATGGCGTCCTTGAGCTGGGTGAAGGCCAGGGTCGCGCGGTCGGCGATGGACTGCGCGCTGTCGTCGCCACCGCGTTCGGACCAGTCCTTCAGGGTGGTGAAGGCCAGTGCCGCGTTCTGCCCGCTGCCGGAGAAGCTGAAGCCGAGGATCAGCGTGGTGTTGGCCACGCCCGGTTCTTCGGCGTTGTGCGCCTCGATCTGCTGCGCCACCTCGATGGTACGGGCCTGGCTGGCACCCGGCGGCAGCTGGATGTCGGTGATGGTGTAGCCCTGGTCCTCGGTGGGCAGGAAGGCGGTGGGCAACTGGCTGAAGCCGTAGCCGAGCACCGCCAGCAACGCGGCATACACCAGCAGGTAGCGGCCGCTGCGGGCCAGGGCGTGGGTCACCCAGCGCTGGTAGCCGTTGCTCATGCCCTCGAAGCGGCGGTTGAACCAGCCGAAGAAACCCTTGCGCTCTTGGTGCTCGCCCTTTTCCAGCGGCTTGAGCAGGGTGGCGCACAGGGCCGGGGTCAGGCTCAGGGCGAGGAACGCCGAGAACAGGATCGACACCGCCATCGACACCGAGAACTGCTGGTAGATCACGCCCACCGAGCCTTTCATGAAGGCCATCGGCAGGAACACCGCCACCAGCACCAGGGTGATGCCGACGATGGCGCCGCTGATCTGGCCCATGGCCTTGCGCGTGGCTTCCTTCGGCGGCAGGCCTTCCTCGGCCATGATCCGCTCGACGTTCTCGACCACGACGATGGCGTCGTCGACCAGGATACCGATCGCCAACACCATGCCGAACAGGGTCAGCACGTTGATCGAGAAGCCCAGCGCGTTCATCACCGCGAAGGTGCCCATCAAAGCCACCGGTACCACCAGGGTCGGGATCAGGGTGTAACGGAAGTTCTGCAGGAACAGGAACATCACCGCGAACACCAGCACCATGGCCTCGACCAGGGTGTTGATCACCTGCTTGATCGAGACCTTGACGAACGGCGAAGTGTCGTAGGGGATGTCGTACTTCACCCCGGCCGGGAAGTAGCGCGCCAGCTCGTCGAGCTTCTGCTTGACCAGGCCGGCGGTTTCCATGGCGTTGGCGCCGGGCGACAGCTTGACGCTGAAGGCGCTGGTGGCCTTGCCGTTCAGACGCGTGCCGTACTGGTACTCCTGGGCGCCGATCTCGACCCGGGCGACATCACCGACGGTGACGGTCGAGCCGTCGGTGTTGGCGCGCAGGACGATGGCGGCGAATTCCTCGGGGGTGCTCAACTGGCCCTTGACCACCACGTTGGCGGTGATCTCCTGGGTCGGCCGGCTGGGCAGGTCGCCGATGCTGCCGGGGGCGACCTGGGCGTTCTGCGCGGCGATGGCCTCGGCCACGTCGTTGGGCGTGAGGTTGAAGCCGACCAGCTTGGCCGGGTCGATCCAGATGCGCATGGCCCGCTCCGAGCCATACAGCTGCGCCTTGCCGACGCCCTTGATGCGGCGGATCTCGTTCATCACGTTGCGCGCGAGGATATCCGACAGGGCGATCTCGTCGAGGCTGCCGTCCTCGGAGGTGAGGGTGGCCAGCAGCAGGAAGCCGGTGGACACCTTTTCCACCTGCAGGCCTTGCTGGGTCACCGGGCGCGGCAGGCGCGACTCGATCACCTTGAGGCGGTTCTGCACGTCGACCTGGGCCATGTCCGGGTTGGTGCCGGGCTGGAAGCTGGCGGTAATGGTGGCGCTGCCCAGGCTGCTCTGCGACTCGAAGTAGAGCAGGTTGTCGGCACCATTGAGCTCCTGCTCGATGATGCTGACCACGCTCTCGTCCATGGTCGCCGCCGAGGCGCCCGGGTAGACGGCGTAGATTTCCACCTGCGGCGGTGCCACGTCGGGGTACTGGGCCACCGGCAGCTGCGGGATGGCCAGGGCGCCGACCAGGAGGATGAACAGGGCGACCACCCAGGCGAATACCGGGCGGTCGATGAAGAACTGCGGCATGGATCAGGCCCTCATTGGCCGGTGTGTTGGGCGACTGCGGAGGCGCCCGGTTGCTCGTCGACCTGGACCTGGTCGCCGGCCTTGACGTGTTGCAGGCCCTCGACCACCACGCGATCGCCGGGGGCCAGGCCCTCGCTGACGATCCAGCGATCACCCTGGGCGCTGCCCAGGACCACCTGGCGCTCGCTGATGCGCGCCTGCTGGTCGACCAGCAGCACCTTGGGCACGCCGGCGCTGTCACGCAGGATGGCGCGCTGCGGCACGCTGATGCCCTGGGGCTGCACGGCCTGGTCCAGGCGTACCCGCACATAGCTGCCCGGTAGCAGGTCGAGGTCGGGGTTGGGGAACTCGCTGCGCAGGGTGATCTGGTTGGTGCTCGGGTCGACGCTGATGTCCGAGAACAGCAGCTTGCCGGCCAGCGGGTAGGCGCTGCCGTCGTCCTGGATCAGCGTGGCCTTGACCTGGTCCTGGCCGACCTGGCGCAGTTCGCCGGCGCGCAAGGCACGGCGCAGGGCATTGAGCTCGCGGGTCGACTGGGTGACGTCGGCATGGATCGGGTTCAGCTGCTGGATGGTGGCCAGCGGCGTGGTCTCGCTCTGCCCGACCAGCGCGCCCTCGGTCACCAGGGCGCGGCCGATGCGCCCGGAAATCGGCGCGGTGACGGTGGCGTAGCCCAGGTTCAGGCGTGCCCGTTCCAGCGCCGCCTTGGCTTCGCCGACCGCGGCATCGGCCTGGAGGAAGGCGGCGCGGGCGTTGTCATACTCCTGGCGGCTGACCGCCTTGTCGTCGACCAGCTCGCGGTAGCGCTGTTCCTGCAGGCGGGCCTGGTACAGGGTCGCCTCGGCCTTGGCCAGGGTGGCGCGGGCGCTGTCGAAGTCGGCCTTGAACGGCGCCGGGTCGATCAGGAACAAGACGTCGCCCTGTTTCACGTCGCTGCCTTCGCGGTACACCCGCTTGAGCACCACGCCGGCCACCCGGGCGCGCACCTCGGCGGTACGCGGCGCGAGGATGCGGCCGCTCAGTTCAGTGCTGATCGCCAATGGCTGCACGGCCAGGGTCTCGACCCGGACCTGGGAAGGCGGGGCCTGTTCTTCCTGTTCGGCGGCGTCGTTGCAACCGGCCAGGGAAAGGGTCATCAGCGCCAGCAGCGCCAAGGGGCGCAGGCGCGAAGGGCAGGGAATGGACATACGGATCTTCCAGGTTTGATCCAGCGTATGCTAAAGCAGCCGTTCGGGTGGCGGCTGTTAAGCTATGTTGGGCGTATGTGAAAAAGTGTGAACAATCGGCGGTGGCCCGCGCGGGATTCTATATCCTGCCTTACTTCAATCTTTCGTCAAATCCCCTTATGCCGAACATTCTCCTGGTCGAAGACGACAGCGCGTTGTCCGAACTGATCGCCAGCTACCTGCAACGCAACGATTTCCATGTCCGGGTGATTGCCCGCGGCGACCATGTGCTGGACGAGTTCCGTCGACAGAAGCCGGACCTGGTAATTCTTGACCTGATGCTGCCGGGCCTCGACGGCCTGCAGGTGTGCCGCCTGCTGCGCCAGGAAACCCAAGGCCTGCCGATCCTCATGCTGACTGCCCGTGACGACAGCCACGACCAGGTGCTGGGGCTGGAAATGGGCGCCGACGACTACGTCACCAAACCGTGCGAACCCCGGGTGCTGCTGGCCAGGGTGCGCACCCTGCTGCGCCGCAGCAGCGTCAACGAGCCGCGCCTGGACAGCGACCTGATCCAGGTCGGCGGCCTGCGCATCGACCTGGCCGAGCGCACGGTCAGCTGGCGCGGCGAGGAGGTGGAACTGTCCAGCGGCGAGTACAACCTGCTGGTGGTGCTGGCGCGCAACGCCGGCGAGGTGATGAGCCGCGACCGTATCCTCCAGCAGTTGCGCGGCATCGAGTTCAACGGCACCGACCGTTCGGTGGATGTGGCCATCTCCAAGCTGCGCCGGCGCTTCGACGATAGCGCCGGCGAGGCGCGCAAGATCAAGACCGTGTGGGGCAAGGGGTATCTGTTCAGCCGGGTCGAGTGGGAGTACTGACAGGCCATGCTCAAGATCCTGGTGCGGCTGTACCTGGTGATCATCGTCGCCTATGCCGGGGCGATCGCGCTGATCCCCGACACCATCGTCGGGTTGTTCCATGAGCGCTTCATGGCCTACAACCTCGAGCAAGCCAAGGGGGTGCAGACCCTGATCGTGCGCCAGTTCCAGCAGGCGCCACGGGAGCAGTGGCCGGCAGTGGAAAAAGACCTGGCCGGAGTGTTCAAGCCGCTGCAAGTGCGCCTGCTGCGCATGGACGAGGCCGACCTGAGCGGCGAGGAGAAAGCCCGGCTCGAGCATGGTCTGTACGCGGTGCGCATGGCCGACTGGGGCTACTACGAAACGGTGCTGGCGCCGCTGGATTCGCAATGGCTGGTGCGCCTGCACTCGCCGGACGACCCGTTGGACATCAACGTGCTGTCCTGGGGCGTGACCGTGCTGATCGGCGCGGCCATGCTCGGCTGCCTGCTGCTGTGGGTATGGCCGCACTGGCGCGACCTCGAACGGCTCAAGGAAACCGCCCGGCGCCTGGGGCGCGGCGAGATGTCCGAGCGCACCTATATTTCACCACGCTCGAACATCGGTGAGCTGGCCGGGGTGTTCGACACCATGGCCAGCGACCTGGAGCGCCAGGTCAACCAGCAGCGCGAACTGCTCAACGCGGTCTCCCACGAGTTGCGCACACCGTTGACGCGCCTGGACTTCGGCCTGGTGCTGCTGTTCGACGAGGTGCCGCCGGCCAGCCGCAAGCGCCTGCTGGGGTTGGTGGGCCATGTACGCGAGCTGGACGAGTTGGTGCTCGAACTGCTGTCCTACAGCCGCCTGGACAGCGTCGACCAGGCCCGCGAGCGGGTCGAGGTGTCGTTGCTGGAACTGGTGGACAGCGTGCTCGGCAGTTTCGCCGAGGAGCTCGACAACCGTGGCATCCGCTGGGAGGTGCGCTGCGAAACCGACCTGCCGCGTTTCGTCCTCGACCCGCGGCTGACCGCCCGCGCCGTGCAGAACCTGGTGCGCAACGCCATGCGCTACTGCGATGAAAGCCTGCTGCTGCGCCTGCGCCGGGAAGAAGACGGCGCCTGCCTGGTGACCGTGGAGGACGATGGCATCGGCATTCCGACCGAGGAGCGTGAGCGGATCTTCCAGCCGTTCTATCGCCTGGACCGCAGCCGTGATCGCAATACCGGCGGGTTCGGGTTGGGGCTGGCGATCAGTCGGCGGGCCATCGAAGGGCAGGGCGGCACGTTGACCGTGGCGCAATCGGCGCTGGGCGGCGCGCAGTTCAGGATTCGCTTGCCAGCCGGTTGATGCAGCGCCTGGGCTGGCCTCATCGCGGGGCAAGCCCGCTCCCACGCTGGTGATGATGGTAGGTGCTGGAGGCTGGCGTGGGAGCGGGCTTGCCCCGCGATGGTCATTGTCCTGACAGCCTTGCCGACCAGGTCACGAAGCGGTCCTTGCCGGTGTGCTTGGCCTCGTACAACGCCTGGTCCGCCCTGATCAGCGCCAGGCTCAGGGTATCGCCGCTGTCGATCCGGGCCAGGCCGATGCTGATGGTCACCGGGTGCGCGCCAAGGTCCTCGCGTACCCGCCGGCACAGCGCGGCGACCTGCTGCTCGGCACCGGCCTCGTCCAGCCCCTGGAAGAAGACCGCGAATTCCTCGCCGCCCAACCGGGCGATCTCGTAGCCGGTCATTGCCGCCTTGATATGCGCCGCCACGCGCTTGAGCACCTCGTCGCCGATGTCATGGCCGAAGCGGTCGTTGACCTGCTTGAAGTTGTCGATGTCGATCATCGCCAGGAACTGCCCGGCATCCATCTGGCGCAGCTGCTTCTCGGCCTTGGCCATGAACGAGCGACGGTTGGGGATTTCGGTTAGGGCGTCGATGTAGGCCTGCTCCAGCAGCACCTTGGTCAGGTAGAAGTTGTGCAGCTTGGCCTGGCGGATGCGCAGGTAGCTGTAGACCACCAGGCCGCTGAGGAACACCGCGTAGCTGATCAGCATCGCGCCCTCGAGCTTCAGGGCCTCGATGCGGGTGTGGTAGAAGGGGTTGAGCATGAGCCAGGTGATGCCCAGGGCGCAGAAGAACGACCAGCGCCGCACCGGCAGCACCGACACGGTGTACAGCACCGTCGAGACGCCGAGCACCAGCCACACCGGGCGCAGAACGATCGGAATGCCTTCGATCACCAGGCGCATGGCCAGGGTGATCACCGCCACGAACAGCAGGTTGAGCACGTCGAAATGCTGGCTCTTGCGGGTGAAGCCCAGGACCACGCAGAGGCTGCACAGCAGGGCGATGAACAGCCCGGACAGCCAGGTGAAGCCCTGGCCGCCGAGGTAGCTGACGATCAGGTCGAAGATCAGCCAGATGGCGATGCCGATGCAGAAGATCAGCAGGCAGAAGCGGCGCATCGCCTCGAATTCGTGCTGGCGGAACTCGGCGCGCAGGGCGGCGGGGGCGACCTGTTGGCGGATGTGGGTTTCGAGGGTTTTGTACATGGAGGCGATGGTGGCCTTGAAATTGTTGTCTGTTATGCCTTCCAGGGCTGTGAGGTCTCTGTAGGAGATCACCCAGCCTTCGGGCTACGCTGTCGCGCAGGGAACCGTCCCCTGTGGGAGCGGCCTTGCGTCGCGAAAGGGCTGCGCAGCGGCCCCAGGTTTAAAGTCACCCTCAAAATTGCCGGGGCTGCTGCGCAGCCCTTTCGCGACGCAAGGCCGCTCCCACAGGGATCGCGATAGCTTTAGCAGTTGAGCAAGACAGTTGCTCCTACAACGAGCCTGGTTTCAGCACATCCTTGGCCCAGGGCCGGTAGCGCAAGGCGAACACAGCCTCGGCGTGGCAGCCTCCGCTCAGCTCCGGCTGCGCCGGTTCGGCGCGGAAGGGTTGCCCCGGCTGGCTGACCTGGCGAAACGCCTCGCGCACGATACCCACCCGGCAGGGCAGGGCCTGTTCGTAGCCCTTTCGCACCAGCGGCGCCAGGCGGCCGGTGCCGGCGCCGTCCTGCCACCAAACGTTCAGGCCAAGGCCTGCCAGCTGGTCCAGCCACGCGCCATTGACCCGAGGCGACAGCTGGCCGGCGCTGAAGGCGCTGATATGCAGGGGCTTGTCCAGTTGCCGATTGAACGCCTGCAATTGCGTGTGCAGCGCATCGCGCCTGGCCGCGTCGCGAAAGTGCAGGTCGTCCAGCTCCAGCGGCAGGTACCAGCCGGACACCGGCAGCGCCCAGTCGGTCTTGAGCTGCTGGTACTGGGTGAGGGAACGGCCCAGCTGCGCCTTGAAGTAACTGTTCAGGCCTTCGCCGTCGAGCTGTTCGAGCCGCTGGTAGTAGGCCGGGTCCATGTACAGCCCCAGCACCAGCTCCAGCCCCTGGGCCCGCGCCTCGCGCAGGCTGCCGGCAAGCCAGCCGTTGGCGCCGCCGAAGTCGCTGTCGCCGTAGGCGCTCCACTGCACGATCAGGGTCTTGCCACCCTGGGCCTTGGTGGCGCGCCACAGTTGTTGCCACTGGGCGGGGGTGACGTTGGCATCACGGTTGAGCGGCTGGTAGAACAGGCGCTGGTCGGCCTGGGCGGGCAGGCACAGGGCGAGCAGGCAGAGCGCCAGGAAGGTACGCATCAGAAGTTCATCTCCACACCCAGCAACACGCCGTTGGCGCGCTCGTAGAGGTTGCCGCCCAGTGCCTGCTGGTACTCGGCGCGTACTTTCAGCGAGCCACGGTAGGCGTTGTAGCGGTCGTCGTCGAACCACCACTGCCAGCGCACGCCGACCCCGGCGCGGGCGTCCTGGCGCCAGTCGTTGCTCGGGTCCTGGCTGGAGAACTCGAGGAAGCCGTAGGGCATGATCGTCTGCGGCGACTGGCTGGGCAGTTTCCAGGCATGGCCCTGCTGGAAGCGCGACAGCCAGGCATGATCGCCGGCGCGGGTCCACCAGGCGGCGTCCAGATAAAGGAAACGCTCGTCCCAGTCGTCCTCGTCGATGCGCCAGTCATTGCGGTACCGGCCCTGGTCGAGGAACGAGGCGGTGGCACGCAGCAGCAGGTCGTTGCTCGATTCGGCGTTGTGGCGCAGGTCGCCCCAGTTGCCGCCGACCTTGGCCGGGCTGAGCAGCTCGCCCAGGCTCAGGCCGCTGTAGTGCGTGCTGTCGATCTGGCGCTGGTGGTACAGCTCGGCGTACAGGTTGAGGTTGGCCTGGCCGAGCGGCTTGTAGCGCAGGCCGACGCCGGTGCCCATGCTCTGGGCATAGTCGGTGCGGCTCTGGCCACCGAACAGCACGCGTCCATACACCGACAGGGTGCTGCCGTTGCGGCTGGGCTCCTCGCCCAGGGCGTGGTCCCACATCGCCAGTTGCACGTTCTGCGATTGCGCCCGGCGTGAGCTGCCGGCGCGCGCGCCGTCGTCGAGGAACTTGTCGTTGGTCGAGGTGCCGGCCGGCGACCAGGTGCTGGCCAGGGTGATGCTGTCGCGGCGCGACAAGGTTTCATGGGCGCGGCGCTGGCGGTACTTGCGCGCCTCCAGGCTGCCGTACTCGTCGTCGCCGTCGACCAGGTTGCGCTCCACGTCCAGCACCCGGCGCAGTTCGCGGCGGGCCGAGGCGCTGTCCTCGGCTTCGTCGTAGCGCAGGGCCAGGGTCTCGCCCAGGCGGTAGTCCTCGGGGAAGTCGCGGGTGGCGCGTTCCAGGTAGGGGATGGACTGGCGTCGTTGCTGCTTGTCCGTCGAGCCGGCCAGGCGCATGCCGTAGTCGGCGCGGTAGCGCGGCTGGTCCGGCGCCAGGCGCACGGCCTCGGCCAGCCAGGCAGTGCTCTGGGCGTTGTCGCCGGCCTGTTGGGCGGTGCCGGCGGCGGCGTAGTAGTGATCGGCGCGCGGGGTATGGCGCAGGGCTTCGCGCTGGAACGCCAGGGCCTGCTGGGTGTCGCCCTGGCGCTGGGCAATGGCGGCGCCCAGCGCCCAGTCGTCGGCGTTGTGGTGCGCGGCCGCGTCCCAGTGGCGGCGGGCGGCGTTGGCGTCGCCGGCGTTCAAGGCGCCACGCGCCGCGGTCAGGCGAGCATTGTCGGTCCAGGCGTCGGCCGGCAGGCTGTTCCAGATCGGCAGCGCCGATTCGGAGTCGCCCGAGGCCTCCAGTGCGTAGGCCAGGGGCAGGCGGCTGGCGGTGTCGCCCAGGCGTTCGGCGGCCTGGTAGTAGACCACGGCTTCGCCGGGCTGGTCGGGCATGGCGCAGCGGCCCAGGGCGCGATACTGCCCGGCTTCGCTCGGGTTGGCCGGGATGGCCTTGCGTACGGCGTCACACTGGCCGGCCTCGGCCAGGCGGGCGAGCAGCTGGCCGCGGGTAGCGGCATCCACGCGTGGTACCAAGGCGAGCATGCGCGGGGTGTTCAGCGGGCCATCGTTGCGCGCATAGAGGTTGCCCAGGCGTTGCAGCAGCGAGGGCGTCAGCCGGCCCTGGCGGCGGTCGTAGGCGTTCTCCAGCAACTGCCGGGCGTGCTCGGTCTGGCCACGCTCGAGCAGCATGAACGTGGCCTGCTCCAGCGCCGCGAGATCGCCGGTCTGGCGGTAGCGTTGTTCCCACTGCGCCGCCGTGCGCGGTTGCGGTGGTTGCGCGGGCTCGCCGTACAGACGTTGCTTGAGGATGGCGTAGCTGCGTGGATTGTCGTTTGCCTGGCACTGGCCGAGCTGTTCGCGGGCCAGCTTCAGGTCCTTGTGCGACAGCCAGTCGACGGTCTCCAGGCACGGACGCTGCAGTTCGTTGCTTAGCTGGCGCACCAGCGCCGCGTCGTCGCCTTCGCGGGCCAGCTCCCAGAGTTGCTGGCGTTGTTCGGGATGTTGCAGTTGATCGGCCGGCAGGCTCTGCAGCCAACGCTCGGCCTGCTGGTTGTGGCCCATGGCGATGGCGCGGTTGGCCATGGCCAGGCGGGCGTGGGTCGCCGCCTCCTGGGACGGCGCGCTGGCCAGCAGCTTGTTCAGGCCTTTTTCATCGACCTGCTGGATGTAGGCGTTGGCCAGCCGCTGCCAGTCCTGCGCCGGCAGTTCGCCCTTGTCGGCCAGCGGTTGCAACTGGTCGATGGTCTCGCCCCAGTTGCGCAGTTGCTCGGCGAAGTTGGCCCGGGTCATGCGCAGCACCATGCCATCGTCGCGCACCGGCAACTGGTTGAGCCACTCCAGCGCCTTGCCCGCGCCACCGAACTTGGCCAGGCTGACGCTGTACGCCTGCCACAGGCGCACGCGCTGCTGGCCCTGGCTGTCGGCCAGCCAGGCCTCCACCTGGCTCGCCGCAGGCGGGTCCTGCTCGATCCAGGTCAGGCGCAGTTCGAGCAGGGCGTCGGCGTGCTCGGGGTTGTCGTCGAGGTCCTCGGCGATCGCCTCGGCCTCCTTGTAGCGACGCTGATGGGCCAGGGCCTCGGCCAGCAGGGCGCGGGCCTCGTTGTTGTTGGGCACGCGCCCCAGTACATGACGGGTCAGGCGCTCGACCTCCGCCCAGTTGTCCTTCTGCGCCTCCCGGTAGCCACGTTCCATGAAGGGGTAGCTGGTGAAACGCTGGAAGTCGGTCATCGGCTTGGTCGGCGCCGCCAGGGTGGTAGAGCACAGCAGCAGGCTGGCGAGGGTCAGGGAAAGACGGGGCGTCATGCCACCTCCCGGGTCAGTTCATAGGCGGCCTGCTGTTCGCTGGCCTGCTCGGCGAGGGCTTGCTGGAGCACCTCTTCGGTGATGATGCCGCGGGCGATCAGGTGTTCGCCCAGGCTCTGCTGCTCGGGGTTGAAGTCGATCAGCGCCTGGTTGAACAGGGTCGCCGGCACCATGCCGCGCACCTGCAGCAGGGTGCCGAGCATCACCTGGTGGATGCCGACCTGCTCCAGCAGGGTGGCGTCATCCTGATGGCGTTCGAGCACCGCGAGCATTTCGCGGGTCTCGGGCTTCTGCCAGGGGCTCGGGTAGTGGTAGCGCAGGCCCAGGGTGACCCGCCCCTGCGGCGCCAGGCGGGCGCGCACCGGGCGCTTGAGCTGGCGGCTGATCACGCCGAGCGAGACCTGGCTGACCGGGCTCTCGCTGGCCAGCACCAGGGTGTCGCCGTCTTCTTCCACCGGCAGTACGCCGTAGTGGGTGGCGAGCTTGCGCGGCAGCTTGGCGATCAACGCAGGTTCAATCTTGAACGGGTTCAGCGGCGCCCAGGGCAGGTCCAGCTGCTCGGCCAGGGTCTCGACCAGTTGCTCGCTGCTCAGCCAGCCGCGCAGCAGCAGCTCGCGGCCCAGGCGCCGGCGGACCGGGCTGGTGATGGCCTGCTCAAGCTGAGTCTCGGTTATCAAGCCTTTCTCAACCAGGCGCTGGCCCAGCGGTGTGCGCGCAGGCGCGGCGAGGGCGGGGAACTCGTGGGTGGTCTTGTCCCAGGCCACCCGCCGCGAATCGCCCATTTCCATCACCTGGCGCAGGGCGCGCAGGTTGGCGAAGAAGTTGACGAAGTTGCTCCACATCATCCGCGGCGCCGACAGCAGGCCCTCGAAGATGCCGTAGTAGCGGGTGACGAACCAGAAACGCTGGAACAGGCGGTTGAACAGCAGCAGGCCGTTGAGCCACAGCAGCGTGCTCAGCAGCGTGCTGTCGCTGAGGATCGACATGAAGCGCCAGGACTCCGGCGCGATCACCGTCACCAGCCACATCGCCAGCAGCACCAGCAACAGCAGGTTGACCAGGAAGCTCAGCAGGTAGGCGAACAGCCCGCGGCGGTCACGCCAGAGGAAGTAGTTGAGCGCGCCCTTGCGGCTCCAGCCGAGGTTGCTGGTGCCCTGGAACACGATGCCGACGATCCACCGCGATTTTTGCCGGATGGCGTGCTGCCAGTCCCGTGGGAAGTGTTCGCGCACGCAGATCACCTGGGCGAACTCGCGGCTCATGCCGGGGCGCCAGTCCTGCTTGAGGGCCAGCGCCGGGTCGGTGATGGAGTAGCGGGCGAAGATGCACTTCATGCCCTTCTGCTTGAGGCGAAAACCGATGTCGTAGTCCTCGGTCAGGCTCTGCACATCGAAGGCGATGCCGTCGCCGTCCTCGAGTAGTGCGCTGATCGCCCGGCGGCTGAAGCAGGTGCCGACCCCGGCGCTGGGCACCTGGCCGGTGAGCGCTTCGCGCACGATGACGTCCTTGCCATGGTTCTCGGCGAACTCGTCGACATAGTGGCCGGCGGTGAAGCCTTTCCATTCCGGTGCGTAGGGGTACACCGGAATCTGGATCATGTCCTTGTTCGGCAGCAGGTAGTTGAACAGGCGCAGTTCCATGGGCGAGATGACGTCCTCGGCGTCATGCAGGATGAAACCGGCGAACTCGATGCGCGCGTCCTGCTGGAAGCGCAGGATGGCGTCGATGATGTTGTTCAGGCAGTCGGCCTTGCTGGTCGGGCCGGGGCGGGCGCAGACCACCTTGTGCACGTTGGGGTAGTGCAGGCACACGGCATCGACGTCGGCCTGGGTCTGTGGGTCGTTGGGGTAGGTGCCGACGAAGATCTGGTAGTTCTCGTAGTCGATGGTCGAGGCCGCCAGGCGCGCCATTTCGCCGACCACGCCGACCTCGTTCCAGGCCGGCACCATGATCGCCAGGGGCTTTTCCGGCACCTCGAACAGGCGCTTCTCGTCGGCCTTCTCGAACTTGTCGTAGATCCGGAAGCGCCGGATCAGCTTGCGGCCCCAGTAGCACAGGTCGATGAACAGGTCGTCCAGGCCGAGCACGAACATCAGTGTCGCCAGGATGATGGCAAGGATCTTCAGGCCGAACAGGACATAGGTGAGGAAATCGATGAAGGCCAGGCTCATGCGTTGTCCCGCGCGGCGGATTGTTCGGCGAACCAGCGGCTCAGGCGTTCGGCGATGCGCTCGCTGGCGTGGCCGTCACCGAAGGGGGTGAACACCTGCGCCATGCGCGCGTAGGCGACCGGGTCGTCGAGCAGCTGGCTGGTCTCGTGGACGATGCGCTCGGTCAGGGTGCCGACCAGCTTGACCGTGCCGCCCTTGAGCACGGCGGGACGCTCGGTGACCTTGCGCAGCACCAGCACCGGCTTGCCCAGGGCGGGCGCCTCTTCCTGCACGCCGCCGGAGTCGGTGAGGATGATATGGGCGCGGTTCATCAGCCAGACGAAATGCGGGTAGTCCTGGGGCGCGACCAGGTGGATGTTGTCGCGGCCGGACAGCACGCTGTACACCGCGTGCTGCACCTGCGGGTTGAGGTGCACGGGGTAGAGGAACTGCACGTCCGGGTAGCGCAGGGCCAGCTCGGCCAGGGCCAGGCAGATGCGTTCGAAGCCGCTGCCGAAGTTCTCCCGGCGGTGGCCGGTGATCAGCACCATGCGCTGGTCGTCGCGCAGCACCTTGAGCGGGGACTCGGGCGCGGGGCGCCAGTTGTCACGGTGCAGCTTGTCGCGCATCCACAGCAGGGCGTCGATCACCGTGTTGCCGGTGACCTCGATATGCTCGGGCGGCACGCCTTCGCGGATCAGGTTGGCGTCGGAGTCGCGGGTGGGGGTGAAGTGCAGGTTGGCGAGCACGCCGGTCAAGCGCCGGTTGGCTTCCTCGGGCCAGGGCTGCTGCAGGTTGCCGGTGCGCAGGCCAGCCTCGACATGGCCGATGGGGATATGCCGGTGGAAGGCCGCCAGCGAGGCGATGAAGCTGGTGGTGGTGTCGCCGTGGACCAGGACGATATCGGGCTTGACCTGCTCGTAGGCGCGGTCGAGCTTGTCCAGCAGGTCGCGGGACAGGCCATTGAGGGTCTGGTTCTGGGTCATCACCTGCAGGTCCTGGTCGACGGTGAGGCCGAAGGCGGTGAGGACCTGTTCGAGCATTTCGCGGTGCTGGCCGGTGGAGCAGATATGCAAGTCGACCTCGGGCCAGTCGCGCAGGACGCGGGCCAGCGGGGCCATCTTGATCGCTTCAGGGCGGGTACCGAATACCATCATCACGGTGTAAGCCATCGTGTAGTTCCTCGTTCGATTCCCTGGACGAAGTTGTACGACGTGTCGCCGCTTGCCAGTCATAGATACAAGCAGTCGATCACGGGGTTGTCCAATGCGCGGCCTGCGCCGGACGGTGCGGTGCAGGCGCTGGCGGAAGAGCCACGGAGGCGGGGGTCGTGTCGGCACTGTCGAGGCCGAACGCCAGGGAGGGGTGGTGCGGAAACGTTTATGCTAGCTTTTCTTGATTGAACGGTCAGTCAATAAAGTATTTCCGGCTTTTTCTTACAGTCTTCTTCTTGTAGCTTTGTAGGTCTTTTCTTCAGGGAGCTGAACATGCAAGGCAAGGCGCGCAAGGTTGTCCAGGCCATCCTTTACGAGGCCATCGCCGTGGCCTGCGTGGCGCCGGCGCTGGAGCTGGCGTTCGGCGCCGGCATGGCCCAGTCGACGGTGCTGTCGATCCTCATGTCGGGCATCGCCATGAGCTGGAACATGGCCTACAACTGGGCGTTCGAGCGCTGGGAGGCGCGTCAGCACCAGCGCAGCCGCACCTTCCTGCGACGCCTGCTGCATGCCCTGGGCTTCGAGGGCGGGCTGGTGCTGATCCTGCTGCCGCTGGTGGCCTACTGGCTGGACATCGGGCTGTGGGCGGCGCTGGTGACCAACCTGGCGCTGTTCGTGTTCTTCTTCGTCTATGCGTTCGTGTTCCAGTGGGGGTTCGACAAGGTCTTCGATGTACCGGTGTCGGCGCAGGAAGTGGCCAAGGGGTGCTGACACCGGGGCTTTCTCCCACAAGCCACCGGGATTCCCCTCAGCCCTGCGCATCGCCAATAATCCCTGTTCACCCTAGCCAGACCCGCACCGATGCCGCGCCCGATCATCCTGCCGCTCGCCGAGAACTACCGCCATGGCGAGCACATCGCCCCGCACTGCCATGACCGTGCCCAACTGATCCACGCCATCAGCGGCGTGGTCACGGTCAGTGCCCGCGAAGGCAGCTGGGTGGTCCCCCCGGGGCGCGGGGTGTGGGTGCCGGCGGCGGTCGAGCACGAGCTGCGCATGGCCGGCGTGGTGCGTATGCGCACCTTGTTCGTCGAACCCGGCGCGCGCCCGGACCTGCCGCGCCAGTGCCAGGTGATCGAGATCTCGCCGCTGTTGCGCGAGCTGATCATCCGCGCCATGGACATCGCCCCCGACCACCCGGCCCAGGGACGCGAGGCGCGGATCATGCAGCTGATCCTCGACGAGCTGCGCGTGCTGCCGGTGTTCGCCTTGCATGTGCCCAGCCCGCACTCGACGCATCTGCAAGGCCTGTGCGACGCCCTGCGCCAGGCACCGTCCGAGGACTGGAGCCTGGCCCGCGCCGCCGCCCACAGCGGCCTCAACCCGCGCACCCTGACCCGCGCCTTCCAGCGCGAGACCGGCCTGAGCCTGGTGCAGTGGTTGCGGCGCATGCGCCTGCTGGCAAGCCTCGATGCCCTGGCCGCCGGACAATCGGTGCTGGAGGTGGCGCTGGACCTGGGTTACGACAGCCCCAGTGCCTTCAGTGCCATGTTCCGTCGCACCCTCGGGGTGTCGCCGTCGGTCTATTTCGGCAGGGCCGCCGAGCGCTGGTAGGCCAGCCCCGGCGACGCCTCCCAGCCGCCGCCCAGCGCGGTGAACAGGTTCACCTCGGCCAGCAACTGCGCCAGGCGGTCGCTGATCAGGCCCTGTTGGGCGCTGAACAGCGAGCGCTGGGCGTCGAGGAAGGTCAGGCTGCTGTCGATGCCGGTGCGGTAGCGGTTCTCGGCCAGGTCGTGGTAGCGCTGGCTGGCCTCCACCAGGTCGCGTTGGGCCTGCAACTGCTGCTGATAGGTGCTGCGCGCGGCCAGGCCATCGGCCACTTCCTGGAAGGCGGTCTGGATCGACTTCTCGTAGCGCGCCACTTGCATGTCCTTCTGCAGTTTCGCGTAGTCGAGGCTGGCTCGCAGGCTGCCGGCGTTGAACAGCGGCAGGTTGATCTGCGGCTGGAACAGCCAGGTGCCGCTGCCGGCGTCGAACAGGTCGGCCAGTTCGCGGCTGCTGCTGCCGGCGTTGGCGGTCAGGCTGATGCTCGGGAAGAACGCCGCCCGCGCCGCGCCGATATTGGCGTTGGCGGCCTGCAGCTGGTACTCGGCCTGGCGGATGTCCGGGCGGCGTTGCAGCAGGTCGGCGGGCAGACCGGCGGGCACCCGGGCGATCTGCTCGTCGGCCAGCGGCAGCGCCGGCAGGTGTTCGTCGACCTGCGCGCCGACCAGGCGCTGCAACTGGTTGAGGTCCTGGGCGGCCAGGCGGGTGTAGCGCGCCACGGCAGCGCGGGTGCTGTCGACGCGGGTGGTGGCCTGGATCTGGTCGAGCGCCGACAGGGTGCCGGTGCGGCGCTGGCGCTGGGTCAGGCGCAGGCTCTTCTCGTCGGCCAGCAGGGTCTGGCGCGACAGGGCCAGCAGTTCCTGGTCGGCGCGCCAGGTCAGGTAGGCGCCGGCGACACTGCTGAGCAGGCTGAGTTCGGCGCCACGTCGGGCCTCGTCGGTGGCCAGGTAGTTGAGCAGGGCCTGGTCGCTGAGGCTGCGCAATCGACCGAACAGGTCCAGTTCGTAGGCGCTGATGCCGACGGTGGCCGATTGCTGGCTGCTGATCATGCCTTCGCCACCGGTGCGCCGCCGTGGCAGGTACTGGCGCGTGCCCTGGGCGTTGGCGGCTATCTTCGGCAGCAGTTCGGCGCGCTGGATGCGGTACTGGGCGCGGTAGGCCTCGGCGTTGAGCACGGCCACGCGCAGGTCGCGGTTGTTGACCAGCGCGCTATCGAGCAACTGGCGCAGCACCGGGTCGTGGAACACCCCGCGCCAGTCGCCGGTCACGTCCGTGGCGGGTGGCCCGCCCCGGTAGGCGACGCCCGTGGGGTACTGCTCGGCGCTGGGCGAGAGTGGACGCTGGTAGTCGGGGGCGAGGCTGCAACCGGTCAGAACGAGAGCAAGCAAGGGCAGGGTGATTCGCGGCATGACAGGGTCTCTGGGATCAAGTGCCGGCCATCCAGCGGGCCAGGCCATGGCGTCCGCTGACGCCGAGCTTGGCGGTGGCGCGTTTCAGGTAGGTCTCGATCGAGCTGTTCTTCACATTCAGGCGCTGGGCCATCTGTGGCACGGTGCCTCCGGTAAGCAGGCCGATGCACACTTCCTGTTCGCGGCTGGACAGGCGGATCGCCTCCTGCTCCAGACGCTCGGTGAAGACCTGGCGCAGCGAACCGGCCTCATCCGCCTGCAGGCTTCCCGGTCGGCGCTGGGCCGCCTGCAGGAATAGCTGGGCATGGTGCTCGACCAGTGGCAACAGGGTGTCGGAAAGGCGCTTGAGCAGCGACAGTTCGGCCAGGGAGAACATCCGCTCGCTGCGCTGGCGATGGCAGCAGATGACCCAGCGCCGGTCGCCGCTGCGCGACACCAGGTTGCACTGGTGGACGGGGGCGTTTATCTGGATCAGCAAGGGGTCTTCCATGCGCATGATGCTTTGCAGCAGGGGATGGCGCAGCTGCGCCTGCGCGGGCGTCGCCTCGGGCAGGCCGGCGCTGCCAAGCACCTTGACCTGGCGGATGCTGGCCTGCTCGCTGTCGAGGGTCCATTCGCTGAGGTCGAGTCGATGGATCGGCACCTGGTCGTCGATCAGCTGGAACATCTGTTCGGCGAAGGTGGCATCGCCGGTGCTGGCAACCAGTGCGCCCAACTGCAGGTACAGGTGCGGGTCGTGGCGGTGTTCGAGGCTGTCGATCAGCTTCATGTCGTTGTCTTCCTTGATCCGGTAACGCGGTGGGTCTCGCGGTCGAGTCCTCTCTGTGCTGGGGCTTGGCGCTATTGAATAGCAGGCTCCGAGCCTGCGTCTGTAGCGGAAAGCGGGGACAGGAAATGCCAATTAATCCGACAAGAAAAGTCGGTATTTCTCCGGGCTCATGCACTCTGAACCGATGGATTGTCGGACAATTGGCGCCAGAAACCGGCCAGATCGCCGGCGATTGCCACGCCGGCTGACAGGGGTAGGCAGGTACCGGCTGCCGACTATCGTCAATTTCCTACAAAAGATTCAGCAGGCTCAGGCGGAGCGAAAAGGTACTGGCCAATGTCCGGGTTTGGGGGGCCATACAGGGCGTGGGGTGGGTGCTTGAATCCGCGGACGATCCCGTTTCAAGGAAGACCCGCCCATGTCCGTCGCCGATAGCTTCCCCCTGACCTGCGCCCAGCGCGACATCTGGCTGGACCAGATCAGCCACGGCGACTCGCCACTCTACAACGTCGGCGGCTATCTCGAATTCGACGGTGCCGTGGACAGTGGCCTGTTGCGGCGCGCGCTGGCGCATCTGGT
Source organism: Pseudomonas peradeniyensis (assembly GCF_014268935.2). GTDB lineage: Bacteria > Pseudomonadota > Gammaproteobacteria > Pseudomonadales > Pseudomonadaceae > Aquipseudomonas > Aquipseudomonas peradeniyensis. The sequence goes on from NZ_JABWRJ020000001.1 coordinate 1,051,147, forward strand.
CGCGCTTCACGACGGGTTGCGCACGGTGCTGGTGCGCGAGGCGGGGGACGATGGCGTGGCCCGCCAGCGCTTTGTGGCCGGTTTGCAGGTGCCGCTGGACGAGCACGATCTGCGCGGGCAGGCTGAACCCTTCGCCGCTGCGCAGCGCCTGGCCAAGGCCTTGCTGCAACAGCCCTTCGCCCTTGAAACCGGACCGTTGCTGCGCATGGCATTGCTGCATGTGGGTGCCGGGCGCAGCCTGCTGATGTTGCAGGCCCATCACCTGATCCTCGACGGTTGGGGCCTGGAGCAGTTGCTCCACCAGCTGGGCCAGTACTACGGTCTGCTCGAGCAGGGCCTGGCACTGCCGGACACGGCCCCGTCCTACCGGACGTTCATCGAGGATGACCTGGCCTACCAGGGATCGGCCCGCCAGCAGCGCGATCTTGCCTATTGGCAAGGCCGTTACCCGCAACTGCCCGATGCGCTGCTGCGCCCCAGGGAACAGGGCCTGCCGCCAGGTGCCACGCCCAGCCATGCGCTGGAGCGCAGTTTCGACGGCGACCTGCTGGCGCGCATGCGGCAACTGGCCGACGAGCTGCAGGGATCGGTCGCCCATGTGCTGCTGGCGGCCTTGCACGTGTGCTGTGCCCGGGCCTGGCAGCGGGACGACTGGGTGGTCGGCCTGCCGGTGCGTAACCGTGGCAATGCGCGGGCCAAGGCGACCCTGGGCATGTTCGTCCAGGTCAATGCCTTGCGCATGGACTTCGGCCGGCATTTGAGCTTCGCCGAGCTGGTGCGCGGCATCGGCGATGCCCTGCGGCGCGACCTGCGCCACCAGCGCCTGCCGCTCAGCGATCTCAACCGGGCGCTGGGGGTGTCTCGGGAGGCGCGGGGGCAATTGTTCGAGATAACCGTGTCCTACGAGGAAGAAGGCCACGACCTGCGCTATGGCAGCCTCGGCGCCCACAGCGTCAAGGTATGCAACGATCACGAGCCGACGCCGCTGTCGATCTACCTGCGCAGCAACCCGCACAATGGCAAGGCCTGGCTGCACCTGGTGTACAACCAGGCCTGGCTGGCCCCCGAAGAGGTCGAGGTGTTCACTGCGCGCCTGCTGCATGTGCTGGCCCAGGGGCTGGAGCGGCCGCAGGTGGCCATCGACGACTACGACCTGCTGTTGCCCGACGAGCACCAGCGCCTGCGGCTGTGGAATGCCACAGCCTGCGCCGCCCAAGGCCCGGCCCTGATCCATCGGCGCATCGAGGCCCAGGCCGCGCTGCGCGCCGAGGCGACGGCCGCCGTGCACGAGGGGCGCCACCTGAGTTATGCCGAGCTGAACAACCGCGCCAACCAGCTGGCCACGCAACTGCTGGCCCTGGGCGTGGTGCCGGAGCAGCGGGTGGCCGTGGTCGCCCGGCGTGGCCTGGATACCCTGGTCGGCCTGCTGGCGGTGCTCAAAGCAGGTGCGGCCTATGTGCCGATCGATCCGGCGCACCCGGGCGAGCGCGTGCGCTACCTGCTGGATGATTGCGCGCCGAAGGTGGTGCTGACCCAGTCCAGCCTGCGCGAGCGCCTGCCGGCCATCGATGTGCCGGTGATCGAGCTGGACCGCCTGCCACTGCCCGCGTCGGCGTTCGCTGACCTGGAGGTGCCGGGGCTGTCGGGTTCAAGCCTGGTCTATGTGATCTACACCTCAGGCTCCACCGGCCAGCCCAAGGGCGTGATGATCGAGCATCGTATGCTCGCCAACCTGGTCGACTGGCATTGCGAAGCCTTCGAGCTGCACCCTGGCAGCGCCACCTCCAGCCTGGCAGGCTTCGGCTTCGATGCCATGGCCTGGGAGATCTGGCCGACCCTGTGCGCCGGCGCCACCCTGCACCTGGCGCCGGTGGGCGAGGGCGGCGAGGACATCGACGCGCTGCTGCGCTGGTGGCGCGCCCAGCCCCTGCAGGTCAGCTTCCTGCCCACGCCGGTGGCCGAGCACGCCTTTGCCCAGGGCGAGCCGCATCCCACCCTGCGCACCTTGCTGGTCGGCGGTGATCGCCTGCGTCGGTTGGCCCGCGAGCGGGGCTGGCGGATCATCAACAACTACGGGCCGACCGAGGCCACGGTGGTGGCCAGCGCGGGCGAGGTGCGTCCGGGCCAGGTGCTGCATATCGGCGCGCCGGTGGCCAATACCCGCCTGCATGTGCTCGATGCCCAGGGCCGGCAACTGCCGATAGGCGCCGTCGGTGAGCTGTACATCGGCGGTGCGGGTGTCGCCCGCGGCTACCTGAATCGCCCCGACCTGACAGCCGAGCGCTTCCTCGACGACCCGTTCACCCCGCAGCACGGCGCCCGGATGTACCGCACGGGGGACCTGGTGCGCTGGTTGCCCGACGGCACCCTGGAGTACCTGGGACGTAGCGACGACCAGGTGAAGATCCGCGGCGTGCGGGTCGAGCTGGGCGAGATCGAGAGCGCGCTGGCCAGCCACCCGGCCGTGCGCGAGGCGCTGGTGCTGCTGCGCGACGGCCAGTTGGTGGCCTGGTACCTCGGCGAACAGGCATCGACCCCGTTGCAGTTGCACGAGTACCTGCGCAGCCGCCTGCCGGCCGTGTTGCTGCCGAGCGCCTATGTGGCGATGGCGGCCTGGCCGTTGACCACCAATGGCAAGCTCGACCGCCGCGCCTTGCCCGCGCCGGGCAGCGAGGCCACGGTACGGCGCGCCCACGAGCCGCCCCAGGGCGAGCTCGAGCAGCGCCTGGCCGCGCTGTGGGCCGAGTTGCTGGAGGTGGAGCAGGTCGGGCGGCATGATCATTTCTTCGAGCTGGGCGGCCATTCGCTGCTGGCGGTACGCCTGATCGAGCGCATGCGTCAGGCGGGGCTGCAGGTCGATGCCCAGGTCCTGTTCGGTCAGCCGACCTTGGCGAGCCTGGCCGCATCGCTTGGCGACGCCCCGGCGCAGATGGTGCCGGCCAGCCGCGTGATCCCGGGTAGCCAGCGGATCACGCCCGAGATGCTGGCCCTGACCCACCTCGACCAGGCCAGCATCGAGCGCATCGTCGACAGGGTTCCGGGCGGGGCGGCCAATGTGCAGGAAATCTACCCGCTGGCACCGTTGCAGGAGGGGATGCTGTATCACCACCTCACCGAAGACCGTGACCCGTACCAGCAACAGGCGCTGTTCGCCTTTGCCAGCCAGGCTGCGCTGGAGGCGTTCAACCGCGCCTTGGCCGGGGTCATCGAGCGTCACGACATCCTGCGTACCAGCCTGGCCTGGGAAGGCCTGGCGCAGCCGCAGCAAGTGGTGTGGCGCCAGGCCTGGTTGCCGCTGAGGGTGCTTGCGCCCGCTCCGGGCGACGCGGCCACCCGGCTGCGCGAAGAGGGACTGCGGCTGGACCTGCGCCAGGCGCCGATGATGGCCCTGGCCTGCGTCGAGGACAGCGCGCGGCAGCGCTGGCTGGGGCTGCTGCACTTCCACCATCTGGTCAACGACGCGGTCTCGGTGCAGGTGCTGCTGGCCGAGCTGGCGACGCTGATGGCGGGCGAGGGACACACGCTGCCAGCGCCCGTACCGTATCGCAACTACGTCGCCCTGAGCCGCGACGAGGCCAGGCAGGCGGGGCATGAAGCCTTCCTGCGCGAAGCCTTGGCCGGGGTGGAAGCACCACCCAGGCTGGCCGGCATGGGCGAGGAGAGCCAGGCCAAGGTCGAAACCTGCGCCCTGACCGTCCCTGAGGGCTTGGCCACGACCTTGCGCCAGCGCGTGCGTCAGCACGACGTCGGCCTGGGCAGCCTGATGCACCTGGCCTGGGCGCAGGTGCTGGGAGCCTTGGGCGGTCGCGACGAGGTGCTGTTCGGCACCGTGCTGCTGGGCCGGGTAATGGCGGGCGAGGGCGCCGAGCGGGCGCTGGGCATGTTCATCAACAGCCTGCCGTTGCGGGTGTCGCTGGCCGGTCGTGATGTGGGCCAGGCACTGAGCGCAATCCACGGCCAGCTGGCGGCACTGCTCGGGCACGAGGATGCGCCGCTGGTGCTGGCCCAGCGCTGCAGCGGCTTGCCCGCCGGGGTGGCACTGTTCGACAGCCTGCTCAACTACCGGCATGGCGCCGCGCACGACGCTGTGGCGCTGCCTGGCGTGACGTTGCTCGATGCCAGCGAGGTGCACAGTCACGCCCTGGTGCTGACCGTGGACGAGCAGGGCGACAGCCTGCGGCTGAGTGTGCGGGCACCTCGCGAACTGGGCGCCGAACGGGTGCTCGGGCATGTTTGCTGCGCCCTGCAGGCGCTGGCCAAAGCCCTGGTCAGCGAGCCTGCGGTGGCGCTCCAGTCGCTGTCGACCTTGCCGGAGACGGAGCGCGTCTATCTGCTGGAGACCCTCAATGCCACCGAGGTGGTGCTGGATCCCGCCTATGCGCACCTGCCGGCGCTGTTCGCCGCCCAGGTGCGACGCACGCCGGATGCCGTGGCGCTGCAGAGCGAAGAGACGCAGCTCACCTATCGCGAGCTCGACGCCCGGGCCAATCGCCTGGCCCATCACCTGATCGGCCTTGGCGTGCGGCCCGACAGCCGGGTCGCCGTGTGCCTGGAGCGCGGCGCCTCGCTGATTGTCGGCCTGCTCGGCGTGCTCAAGGCCGGTGGCGCCTATGTGCCGCTGGACCCCGGCTACCCCGACGAACGCCTGCACTACATGCTTGCCGACAGCGCTCCCCTGGCACTGCTGGTGCACGGAGCCACCCGCGGCCTGTTCGAGGGCCTGTCGACACCGCTGGTGGATCTGGATCACGGTGACTGGCAGGCGCACGACGACCATGCGCCGCAGCTGCCGGAACTGGGTGGCGGGCACCTGGCCTATGTCATGTACACCTCGGGCTCGACCGGTACGCCGAAAGGGGTGATGGTCGAGCACCGTGGGTTGTGCAACCTGATGCGCTGGGGCAGCGACCTGTGTCCGCCGCAGGCCGATGACGCGCTGCTGCAACGCGCACCGTTCAGCTTCGACGGCTCGGTGTGGGAGTTGTTCTGGCCGCTGTGCGCCGGTTTGCGCCTGGTGCTGGCACGCCCCGACGGGCACCGCGATCCGGCCTATCTGGTGCAGCTGATCCAGGCGCGTCGGGTGACCACCGTCAAGTTCGTCCCGGCCCTGCTGCAGGCGTTTCTCGACACCCCGGGCGTCGAGCGTTGCAGCAGCCTGCGCGATGTCTTCTGTGGCGGCGGCGAACTGACCCTGGCGCTGGCGCAACGGGTGCGCCAGGCCTTGCCCCAGGTGCGCCTGCACAATGTCTATGGCCCCACCGAGGCCACCGTGGACAGCACCGCCTGGACCCTGGAGCCGCAGCAGCCGTTGCCCGCCGTCGCCCCGCCGATCGGGCGGGCGATCGGCAATACCCGCCTGTACGTGCTCGATGCCCATGACCGTCCGGTGCCCGTGGGGTGTGCCGGCGAACTGCATATCGGCGGCATTGGCGTGGCCCGCGGCTACCTGGGCTTGCCGGCGTTGCAGGCCGAGCGCTTCATCGCCAGCCCGTTCGTGGCCGGCGACCGCCTGTACCGCACCGGCGACCTGGTGCGCTATCGTGCCGATGGCGAGTTGGAATTCCTCGGGCGCAACGACTTCCAGGTCAAGCTCAACGGCCTGCGCATCGAGCCGGGCGAGATCGAGGCGCTGCTGGCCGCCCACCCGGCCCTGGGCCAGGCCGTGGTGCTGGTGCGCGAGGAGCGCCTGGTGGCCTATGCCAGCTGTCGCGACGGCCATGCCGTGCCGACGCTGGAAGCGCTGCGTGCGTACCTGTCGGCGCGCCTGCCGGCCTATATGGTGCCCTCGGCCTACGTGCTCCTGGCCGAGCTGCCGCTTAGCCCCAACGGCAAGGTCGATCGCCGCGCCTTGCCGGCGCCGGGCGTGGAGGCGGTGATCAGCCGGGCCTTTGAGGCGCCCCAGGATGAGCTGGAGCAGGCGCTGGCGCAGATCTGGACGGAGGTACTGAAGATCGAGCAGGTCGGCCGCGACGACAACTTCTTCGAGTTGGGCGGGCATTCACTGCTGGCGGTCAGCCTGGTGGCGCGCATGCGCCAGGCCGGGCTGCATGCCGATGCGCGCCTGCTGTTCAGCCAGCCGACCCTGGCGGGCCTGGCAGCCAACACCCGGCGTGAGCAGGAACAGGTGGCGATTGCGCAGACCACCATTCCGGCGCTGAAGGGCAGGCGGCGGATCTGATGAGTGACGTTGAGCTGGCGAGGGGGCGTGGGAGCGGGCTTACCATGGCACCGGCTTCGCCGGTGATCGCGGGGCTAGCCCGCTCCCACGCTGGTAGATAGGCGGATTATTTCGGCGAAATGCGATAGACGCAGCGCCGATCCCCCGAGATCAGGTGCTCGCAACGCTCCACCAGCCCGTGCTCGCCGATCGCCGCCTGGAACACCTGCAGTTCGCTGCGGCAGAACCCCTGGCAGCGGGTGGCGGCAATGCAGATCGGGCAGTGGTTCTCGACGATCAGCCAGTCGTTGCCGTCGGCCTGCATCTCGGCCATGTAGCCGGCGCGCTCGCGCAACTGCACGAGGATGCGCACCTTGTCCTCCAGGCTTTGGCCATCGGCGCAGGCCTGCTGGTACTCACGGCTGTTGCTGTCTTCCATGCGGCTGATCAGGCGGTCGACCCCGTCGCTGCCGAACACCTGCTCGACGCTCTCGATCAGTTGCAGGGTCAGCACGCTGTGGGAATCGGGGAAGCGGCGCTGGGCGGTGGCGGTCAGTGCCCATTTCTGCGAAGGGCGCCCGGCGCCCTTGGCCGGCACGCTGATGCCGCTGACCAGGTCGGCGGCCTGCAGCTTCTGCACCTGCTGGCGGGTGGCTTCGAAGGTGATGGCGAGCAGCTGGGCCAGGTCGGCGGTCTTGAGCGGCCCGCGGGTCTTGAGCAGGAACAGGATGCGGTCGGCGGTGCAGTTGGTATCAACGGTGGTCGAGGTCATGGAGCGCTGGAAACCGGGCGTGAATGAACGGATCGGGCACTCTCCTGGGCCATCCTTTGCGCAGGCAAGTGGGCGAAGGATAGCCCGGATTCGCGGTGAATTGTGCAAGAGTAACGATTATCGATAATAAAATTTATATGCGATAAAAATATAAAAGGTATTAGTTGTATTTATTGGGTCCGCGTCTAGGCTGAATTGCGGAGCCTGTGCTTGCCGGTCCCAGGGAGGGGTGCGTGCAAGTCAATCGACACCTTGCTGGCAAATGCCGGGCATGGGCTCACCCACAATAACTCGACAGGGATGTGAGTGCATGAATGCCCAGAAACCCGTGACCATCTATGAACACGCCGACGAGCTGAACAGTCTGCAAGGCGTGGTCGACCTGGTGAAGCTCTCTGACCAGTACCGCCAGTCTGCCATCCTGCATTCGGCGCTGGCCCAGCGTGTGTTCGACCACACCCGCCAGCCGGTCAGCGCCCAGGCCCTGAGCGATGCGCTGGGTTGGGTGCCGAACAAGGGCCGCATCTTCCTCAACGCGCTGGTGGCCATGGGCCTGTTGAAGCGCACCGCCCAAGGTTTCGAGAACCTGCCGCTGAGCCAGCGTTTCCTGGTCAGCGACAGCGCCGAGTTCATCGGCCCGATCATCGATCACCAGCGCCTGCAGTGGCACAACTGGCCGCGCCTGGACGAAGTGCTGCGCAGCCGCACCTCGCTGGATTTCCAGCAGGAAAACCGCTTCAAGCACGACCTGGCGGCCCGTGACGCCTTCAACGATGCCATGGTCCGCTTCAGCCAGCCCATGGTCGATGTGCTGCGTGACCTGCCGCTGTTCGACAAGGCCCAGCGGGTGATCGACCTGGCCGGTGGCCACGGCACCTACCTGGCCGAGATCGCCAGCCGCAATCCGCAGGTCAAGGGTGAGGTCTGGGACCTGGAACCCACCCGCGAGGCGGCCGCGGCGACCTTCGCCAAGTACCGCCTCGACAGCCGCCTGGGCTTCCATGCCCGCAACCTGCTGGACCTGGCGCAGTACCAGGGCGAGCGGGCCGACGTGGTGATGCTCAACGACTGCCTGCACTACTTCACCCGCGAGCAGGTGCGCACCCTGATCGCCGGCGCCGCCGGCATGGTCGAGGGTGACGGCGCGCTGCTGGTGCTCAGCATGGCCCTGGAGGATGACGAGATCCATCCGGCGCTGTCGGCCGACTTCTCCCTGCACATGATGCTCAACACGGTCAATGGCGAGCTGCACCCGACCCGCTACCTGATCGACAGCATGGCGTCGGCGGGGCTCACCGTGGAGCAGGAGCCGATCGGCCGCTACACCTTGCTGATCGGACGGAGGGCTGCCTGATGCTGCGCTTGTTGGCATTGCATGCCGCGCCGCTCGGCGACGCGGCGGCCCAGGCCCTGGACAGCCTGGGCAGCGCCGCGGCGGCGGCGGGTTTCAGCCTGCAGGTCAGCCAGAAGCCGGCCGGACAAGGGCCGGTGGACGCGGTCTGCCTGCTGCTCGACAGCGCCACGCCAGCGGCGGCGCTGAACACGCTGCTCAACGAGGCCAGCGGGTTGTGCCGCAACACCGCGCTGGTGCTGGTCCGTGTGCAGGGCGCATTGGCGCAGTTACCGTCTGCCAGCAGCGTGATCGCCCAGTGGCAGCAGGCGAGCCAGGGCTTCCTCTATCCCTACTCGCTGGATATTGGTGCCGGGCAGGCGCCGGAGCTGGCGATCAAGGACTGGCTGGCGGGCTTCGCCAAGTTCGCGGCCGCGACCAAGCTGTGGCGCTCGCTCGACGGCCTGGGGCTGGACGAAGCGGCGCGGGCCGCGCAGCGCCCCGAGATGAACCACGTCAATATCCTCACCCGCGACCTGGAAGCCTCCAAGGCGTTCTACAGCGACATCCTCGGCGCCAACTACTGCTACAACCTCGGTCCGCGCAAGGCCGTGATGGAGCTCAACGGCTTCGACTTCTTCATCGAGCAGAGCGAGTCGTTCAGCTACCCGACCGGCTACCACATCGGTGTGCGGGCGTTGCCCGAGGATGTGCGGCGCATCGCCGAGCAGGTCACCGCCAGTGGCACCATCAAGCTGGTCAAGGGCAACGGCCCGGCGCCGGGCTACCACCATGGGCCGGACAACGTGCGCAGCGCCGTCTACTTCGAGGACCCGGATGGCCTGGTGATCGAAGTCTACAGCGCCGAAGTGGAGATGATCGAAAGCAACCCTCGGTTGCTCCTCGACCGCCTCTGATCCCACGTCGTCGCAGGCCTGCCGTTTGGCAGGCCTGTGCCCAGGCAGGTATTTGCATGAACAGCTACAAACAGTGGCATTGGCCACGGCTGCCCAGCCCGCTGCCCAAGGATGTCAGCGACCGGGCATTGATGGGTTACCCAGCGCACTACCAGGAGCATCCGTTGCAGGCGCAAGTCGCCACGGCGCTCGACGATCTGCTCCAGGCACCGCTGGATGTCTTGCTGACGCTGCTCGAGCAGCCACGCCAACCCCTGGCCCGGCGCATTGCCGCCGGTGAGGTGCTGGCATTGCGCGGCGACCCGCGCATCGACACCTTCGCCCCGCAGATGATCGACATCCCTGCGGCGCGGGTGCACATCGGCCTCGACCCGCGCGCGGTCGAGCAGGTGATGGACCAGTTCGACGGGCTCGGCCTGGACCGCAGCTGGATCGACAAGGAGACCCCGCGCCACGCAGTGGAGCTGGCGGCGTTCCGTATCGCCCGCTTCCCGGTGACGCACCAGGAGTACCGCCAGTTCCTGCTCGACAGCGGGCATGCCGGCATCCCCGACGGCTGGGCGTTCGGCCGCTACCCGCGGCACCATGCCAACCATCCGGTGTACAGCGTTTCGGCCAGTGACGCCGACGCCTACGCCCGGTGGCTCAGCGAACGCACCGGCCGACGCTTTGCCCTGCCCAGCGAGGCGCAGTGGGAGTACGCCGCCGCCGGCCCCGAGGGGCGCCAGTTCCCCTGGGGCGACGCCTACCAGGTCGAGCAGGCCAACACCGCCGAGCTGGGCTACCTGGACAGCACGCCGGTCGGCGTGTTCATCGACGCTGCCTCGCCCTTCGGGGTGCTGGACATGGCCGGCAACGTCGAGGAGTACGTGGCCGAGGACTACCGGCCATACCCCGGCGGCCCGCAGATCGAGGACGACCTGGTGCTCGATGTCGGCACCCACCGCGTGGCCCGCGGTGGCAGCTTCACCCGTTTCCGCGACCTGGCGCGCACCGCGCGCCGCCACGGGCGTTACCCGCGACCTATCTACGTCATGGGCTTTCGCCTGGTTGAAAACCACAACTGAGCTGTTCCGTCTTCCGTGCAAGAGGTCTGATTCCATGAACAAGGATGTTTCGCTTCACACCATCGTGCCGATTTCCATCCTCGGCGGCGACGTCGATGCCCATTTCTTCGGCTTCCACGGCTTCGAGCGTGACCAGGAGCACTTCGCCGTCGGCATCGGCCGCGAGCAGTGCGACGTGCCGCTGGTGCGGGTGCACTCCGAATGCATCACCGGCGATGTGTTCGGCTCGCAGCGCTGCGATTGCGGCCCGCAGCTGCAGGAGGCGCTGCGCACCCTCAAGGAGGTGGGCGGCTACCTGATCTACCTGCGCCAGGAAGGGCGCGGCATCGGCCTGTACTCCAAGTTCGAGGCCTACCTGCTGCAGGACAAGGGCCTGGACACCTATGAAGCCAACCTGCGCCTGAACCACCTGGCCGACTCGCGCTCGTTCGATCCGGCCGTGCAGATCCTGCGGGCCCTGGGCGTGGACCAGTGCCGGTTGCTGACCAACAACCCGGAGAAGGTCGCCCAGCTGCGCGCCGGTGGCATCGATGTGATCGAACAGGTACCCACCGGGGTGTTCCTGACCAATCACAACCGCAACTACCTGCAGGCGAAGGCCGTCAAGTCCAGCCATTCGATCAAGCTCTGACTCCAGCGAAAAAGGATCTTTCGATGAAACACATTGGCCCTATCAGCGGTATCGCCGCCCATGCCGCGCGCTTCGTCGCCACCGCCGGCTACGACAACCAGGTAATCCTGTGGAACGCCGCCACCGGCGAGCCGATCCACCGCGTGCACCACGACCACCTGGCCAACCAGTGCGCGTTCAGCAGTGACGGCAAGTACCTGGTCAGCGCCAGCAGCGACTACACCGCGCGCATCTGGGAAGTGCCGAGCATGCGCCTGAAAGCCGTGCTGCAAGGGCACAACGACGACGTCGAAATGGCGGTGTTCTCGCCCGACAGCCAGCGCGTGGCCACCTGCTCGCGTGACCACGTGCTGCGTATCTTCGACCTCGACGGCGTGCAGCTGCAGGCGTTCCATGGCCACCAGGCCGACGTCATCTCGGTGGTCTGGTCGCCGGACGGCCAGCGCCTGATCTCCAGCAGCGACGACGGTACCGTGCGCCAGTGGGACACCCGCAGCGGCCAGCAATGCGACGAGGTGGACATCGGCGGCGTGGAAACCGACACCATCGCCATCACCCGCGAAGGCGTGGTGTTCGCCGGGGACGACGAGGGGCGCATCTCGATCATCGCCCAGGGCCAGGTGCAGACCGTGCCGGCCCATGCGGCCGGGATCAAGCGCATCGTCTGGAACGACGACAAGCGCCTGCTGGTGAGCCTGAGCTACGACCGTTCGGCGATCCTCTGGACCTTCGACGCCGGGCGTAACCTGGTCAAGCGCCGCAGCACCGCGCTGCCGAGCATCGTCTGGCCGCGCAGCTGCGCCTTCGTCGGCGACGAACAACTGGTGTTCGCGACCTTCGGTTCGCGCTATGCCACCTGGAACTACGAGCAGGACCAGTGGCAGGTGTCGGGCATCGAGCCGGCGGTGAGCATCAACGCCGTGGTGCGCAGCGACGAGCGCCAGTACAGCATCGGCGACGCCGGCATCCTGCACCGTGACGACCAGCCGGTGACCAGTGTCGGCAGCCTGTGCAACTTCCTCCTGCCGTTCGGCCCGCTGCTGCTGACCGGCGGCCAGATGGGCCAGGTGTTCGACGGCCTGTCCGGGCGCATGCTGTACCAGCACCGTTCGCCGCTCAACTGCGGCGCCACCTTCGTCAGGAACGGCGAGGACCTGGCGCTGATCGGCACCTATACCGGCGAAGGCCTGGTGTTCGGCCATGACGGCCAGGGCGGGCTGCGCCTGGTGGCTTCGATCCCCATGCACGACAACGCGATCAAGGGCGTGGCCGCCGACGAGCGCCACCTGTTCAGCGTCTGTGCCTCGGCCGATGCCGCGTTGCACAGCATCGAGGATTTCAGCAGCGTGCGGCATATCGAGGGGGCGCATACGCGCATTTCCAATGGCTGCTGCCCGATCACCGGCGGCTTCGCCAGCATCGGTCGCGACCTCAAGCTGCGCCTGTGGCTGGAGACCGGCGACGAGGTGTTCGATTCGCCGCACCAGCACTCGATCAAGTGCATCGCCGCCTCCGGCGATGGCCGGGTGATCGCCACCGCGGCCTACAACGGTACCGTGGCACTGTTCGACCTGGCCTCGCGGCGCTGGCTGCCCATGCAGCGGCCGACCGCCAGCGGCATTTCCTGCCTGACCCACGACGCCGTCAGCGACGCCTTCCTGGCCAGTTCCTATGACGGGCGCATCTACGGTATCGACGCCCGCCTGGCGTCCTGAAGGAGCAGCACGATGAGCAAGCAAGCAAGTGACTTCATGGCCCAGGGCGATTACCGCAAGGCCCTCGACACTTCGTTCGTGCACCGCTACAGCCATGGCGAGGACGAGTGGTCATGGGATATCGGCATGATCCAGGCGGCCCAGGCTTTCCTTGAAAGGCTCGACCCGCGTGCCGACCAGCATGTGCTGGACATCGGCGTGGGCCGTGGCCGTGACGCCTCCACCTTCATCCTCGCCGGGCACCGGGTCACCGGGCTGGATATCGTCGAGAACTCCAGCTGGCCGTTGCTGCGCAAGCGCTGGGGCGATCGCCTGGACCTGGTGAACAAGGCCATGCAGGACTGGCAGCCGGCGCCGGGCACGCTGTTCGACGCAGCCCTGGACAATGGCTGCTTCCACCACCAGCACCCTGATGAGTGGGGCGCGTACCTGGGCCATGTGCGCCGCCTGCTGCGCCCTGGCGCGCTGGTGGGGCTGAACGTGTTCGGGGTCGACGCGGCCCATCCGCAGCCGGGTTGGCGCGAGATGGACAACCAGCGCCAGGGCTACTTCTTCACCGACGACGGCATCCGCCAGACCCTCGAGGCCCATGGCTTCACCTGGCAGGGACTGGAGGTGATCGAGCGCCAGCATGGCGAGGCTCGCTATCTGCTGGCGCTGGTCCGCACGTGAGTGCGATCGATCGCCATTACCTGGACATGGCCCTGGCGCTCGCCAGCCAGGGCCTGTACAGCACCATGCCCAATCCGCGGGTCGGCTGCGTGATCGTCAACGCCGGGCAGGTGGTAGGGCGCGGCTGGCACCAGCGCGCCGGCCAGGCCCACGCCGAAGTGCACGCCCTGCGCGAGGCGGGCACGGCGGCGCGGGGGGCGACCGCCTACGTGACCCTGGAGCCCTGCGGCCACCATGGGCGCACGCCGCCGTGCGCCGATGCCCTGGTGGCGGCGGGGGTGCGTCGGGTGGTCACGGCCAGCGGCGACGTCTCGCAGAGCATCGGCGCGGATCGCCTGCGCCAGGCCGGTATCGCGGTCGAGGCCTTGCCTTGCCCACGGGCGCGGGCACTCAATCGCGGGTTCTTCTCGCGCATCGAGCGCCAGCGCCCGTGGGTGCGGGTGTTGCGTCCGGCGGCGCTGGAGATCGGCGCGCTGGGCGAGGGTGTGATGCTCAGCCATTGCGACGAGCAGACGCCCCTGGCGCACTGGCGGGGCAGGGCCTCGGCGTTGCTGACCACTTGTGACTGGGTGAAGGCCTGCGACATCTCGCTGGTGGCGCAGGTCGCCGGGCAGCGAGCCGATCCGGTGGTGCCCTTGCGAGTACTGCTCGACCAGGGGCTGGACTGTCCGGCTTCGGCCAAGGTGCTCGATGGGCGGGCGCCAACGCTGGTGTTGCATGGCGCGCAGGCGAGGCGGGACGGTCGGTATGCCCGTGCGCGTTGCCAGGTGCTGGAGGATCCCGGTGTCCTGCAGGTGTTACAGGCGCTGCATGAGCTCGACTGCAACGAAGTCCAGGTCGAGGCAGATCCGGCGTGGTGCGAGACCCTGGCGCGCCAGGGGCTGGTGGATGAGTGGTTGGTGCAGGTTTGAGGCTATCGGTGGTCTTTCAAGGTGTTCGGCTTTAGTGTTGCAGCGCTCTTGAGATCGAGCGCCGCCAGCGCGGCGCATCGCGGATGAATCCGCTCCTACATTTGTTGCAACGTACCGAACCTGTCAGGCCATGGTTGCCAGCCTTGGCGCAAGGCTTGAGACAGGTGGGGTGGCGACAATGCCCACCGAGAAATCGCGTCGAGCGCACAAGGCTAACAACCATGGCCTATCAGGCATGGTCACGTTGCAACAAATGTAGGAGCGGATTCATCCGCGATGCGCCGCGCGGGCGGCGCTCGATCTCATAGGCGCTGCAAGGTGCGCGACGGGCGCTTCCTGTATCAGCGGCTGCAGATCAGTCCGACCTGCAGGCTGTTCTGCTCGAACAGATCCCAATATCCCGGCGGATGCGCCTTCTTGCGGATCCCGCTGATCAGCGGGGCGATCCAGCGCACGTTGTGCAGGCCGACATCGTGGGCGGCCTGTTCGTAGACCGACTTTTGCCAGCGGTAATAGGTGAAGTCCGCAGGCGGCGTGCTCATGAACTGCCCCCGGCAGCGCAGGCCGCCTTCCACCGGCTGTTCGTCCAGCACACGAATGCCGTACTCGGTGAAATTGCCCCGTGCCAGGTCGAAGGCGGGGTTCGCCGTGTAGGCGATCAGCTGTCCGTTCGGCTTGAGGTTAAGGGCGACGCTTTCAAACATGCGGCGCAGCTCCTCGACGCTGCCGGCGTAGTTGAACAGCCAGGCGGCGGTGACCTTGTCGAACTGGCCGATGCGGCCCATCTGCGCCACGTCGCGCACTTCGTAGGCGATGCCGTCGTTGGCCTGGCGCGCCTGGTAGATCATGCTCGGCGAGATGTCCACGCCGTGCACCCGCGCCGCGCCCCAGTCCTTCAGGCGGCGGCTGAAGAAACCGTGGCCGCAGGCCAGGTCGAGGATCTCTTCGCCGGTCACCTCGCCGGCCATGTAGCGAAACGTGTCGACCTCGACTCCGCGCTGGCTGGCGTGGCTGGTGAAGTCTTCGAACTGCTCGCTGATCCGCTCGTAGACTTCCTTGGATTCCTTCATGGGCGCTCCTTGTTTTCAGAGGTGAGGCGCAGCGCCAACGGCAGCGCCAGCAGTGGCGCGCAGGCGAACACGGCGAACAGCCAAAGCGCCGCCTGGCGCGCGCCTTGCTCGCCGCCGGGCTCGACCAGCCCGGCGCCGTTGGCGACCAGGCCGGCCAGGGCAGCGGCCAGGGCGGTGGCGTAGAGTTGCACGGTGGTGATCGAGGCCGAGGCGAGGTTCTCCTCGCCGGGGCGCGCGGCCTGCAGCACTCGGGTGAGCAGGTGCGGCCAGCCCAGGCCGATGCCCAGGCCCACGCCGGCCAGGGCCAGGGCGAACAGGGTCAGGCCCGGCGCGCTGGCGATCCAGGCCGGGGCCGGGGTCAGCAGGGCCAGGGCCAGCAGCGCCACGGCCACCACCAGCGGTCCGCCGCGGATCTGCCAGGCGCCGCCATCGCGGTCACGCCCGGCGCTGGCCAGGGCGCCGACCGTCCAGCCCGCGGCCATCACCGCCGTCAGGTAGCCGGCGGCCAGCGGGCCGAAGCCATGGATGCGTTGCAGGAAGTAGGGCACATAGATTTCAGTGGTGATGGCCGCCACCAGCAGGCACATCATGGCGAACAGCGCACCCATCGGTTGCTTGAGGCTGTAGGCGCCCGTGGGCAGCAGGTGGTGGCGCGCCCGCGGATCGAGGCGGGCGATCAGCGCGGCGATGGCCAGGCCCGCGACGATGCCGGCCAGGTTGACCCACAGGGTCTCGGCCAGGCTGGCTGCGCAGATCGCCAGTACCGAGGCCACCAGGCAGGCGATCAGCCCATAGGCCGGGCGCGCGCCATTGTCGTCCAGGGCCTGGCGCGTCGGCAGGCGCAGGCAGACGATCAGCGCCAGGGCGCCAGCCACCGGCAGCAGTGACCAGAACGCCCAGCGCCAGTGCCCGCCTTCGGCGAACACCCCGCCCACGGCCGGGCCGCACAGCGTGGCCACGCCCCACATCGCCGAGACCAGGGCCATGGCGCGGGGCCACAGGCGGCTGTCGAACACCAGGTGGATCAGTGCATAGCTCAGGGCGAACAGGATGCCGCCACCCAGGCCCTGCACGCTGCGCCCGAGCAGCAGCATCGGCATGCTCCCGGCCTGGGCACAGAGCATCGAGCCAAGGGCGAACACCAGCAGCGCCAGCAGGTAGGCGATCCGCGGTCCGCCACGGGCCAGCAGGCGGGTGGAGAGGGTGGAGCCGATGATCGAGGCGACCACGAACAGGGTGGTGTTCCAGGCGTAGAAGGCCAATCCGCCGATCTCGTCGATCACGGTCGGCAGCAGGGTGGTGACGATATAGACATTGATGGCGTGCAGGGCGACGCCGCCGGCCAGGGCGATCGAGCGCAGCGCGTTGCCGCCGCTGAGCAGTTCGCTCCAGCGCGCCGGCGGCTGTTCGGGAATGGCGGTCATGTACGCTCCTTGCGTGGTCCTGCGCTGGGAGTCTAGGAGCCGGAAAAGTATTATTCAAGGAGTTGCTTGCGTAATTTGGCCGCAGTGGATTTGTTAGGATCATGCTCTTTTGTCTTGTTCCAGGAGCGTCACCCATGATCATCAGCACCACCAGCCAGCTCGACGGCCGCCCGATTGCCGAGTACCTCGGCGTGGTCAGCGCCGAATCGGTGCAGGGGATCAACTTCGTGCGCGATTTCTTCGCACGCTTTCGCGACTTCTTCGGCGGCCGCTCACAAACCCTGGAGGGCGCGCTGAAGCTGGCCCGCGAGCAGGCCACCGAGGAACTCATGGCGCGGGCACGGCAGTTGCAAGCCGATGCGCTGGTAGGCGTGGACTTCGAGATCAGCATGCCGTCGGTACAGGGTGGCATGGTCGTGGTGTTCGCCACCGGCACGGCGGTGCGTCTGAAGTAAGGCCAGTTGCCACTGGTCGGGCGAGGAAATTTTGTCCGACTGGTCTGCAAATGACCGGCTAGTCTCAGTTCAACGGACCGCGCTTCACTAGGCAGGCTCATTGCCTGCCGGCACGGTCGCCATTGGAGGGAGACAGGGCATGAGCGAATCCTATTTCGAAGACCTGAACGATGCGTTTCCGATCAACAGCCAGGTGCGCTGCGGCCAGGCGGCCGTGCGCCTGGGCTTTGCCAACATGACCCTGGACGAGTCGGAGCAACTGCAACCGGCACACTTGCAGCGGGCCAAGAAGGGGCGTTTCACGCCGCGTGTCCCGTCGAAGAAGTGAATCCGCGCTGAATCCCCATCGCGGCGCCCACAGGTCCTGTGGGCGCCGTCGCGTTCAATGGGCCCCGGCGCCCTTGCTCAGGTCGCTCTTGGCCCACTCGGTATAGATGCAGGCATCCGCCACCGCCCAGCGCACCCTGACCGGCTGGCCCGGCTGCATGGGCATGCCCGCGGCTGACAGCGCCTTGACTGTCAGTGGCGTGCCGCCCTGGGTGGCGACATGGCAGGTCTGGCTCTCGCCGAGGAACAGCAGCTCGGTCACCGTGGCGCCGACTTCGTTCCAGCCTGCCGGCAGGGGTTCGCGCGTCGCCTGCTCCACGGTCAATGCCAGGGCCTTTTCCGGGCGCACCATGATCAGCGCCTCCTGCCCGGCGGCCAGCCCCGGTGTCGGGCGCACCGCTACTGCCTGCCCCTCGAAACGTCCCGCATCGTTGCCGTCGGCCGTGAAACGCAGGAAGTTGGAGTTGCCCAGGAACGAGGCGACGAATGCGTTCGGCGGGTTCTGGTAGAGGTCGTAGCCGCTGCCCAGGCCGACAATGCGACCATGGCTGAAGATGGCGATACGCTGCGACAGGCGCATCGCCTCCTCCTGGTCGTGGGTCACGTAGACGATGGTGATGCCCAGGCGTCGATGCAACTGGCGCAGCTCGTCCTGCAGGTCTTCACGCAGTTTCTTGTCCAGCGCGCCGAGCGGCTCGTCCATCAACAGGATGCGCGGTTCGTAGACCAGCGCCCGGGCGATCGCCACGCGTTGCTGCTGGCCGCCGGAAAGTTGGGCCGGGCGCCGGTGGGCGAAGGCCTCGAGCCGCACCAGCTTGAGCATGGCATCCACCCGCCGTGCGGTTTCGGCCGCGCCCTGCTTGCGGATCGCCAGGGGGAAGGCGATGTTGTCGCGCACGCTCAGGTGCGGGAACAGCGAGTAGCGCTGGAACACCATGCCGATGTCGCGCTTGTGCGGTGGCACGTTCACCAGCGACTGGCCGTCGACCAGGATCTCGCCGCTGCTCGGCGTCTCGAACCCGGCCAGCATCGACAGGGTGGTGGACTTGCCCGAGCCGCTGGAGCCGAGGAAGGTGAGGAACTCGCCGTCCTGGATCTCGAGGTCGATGTTGTCCACCGCGGCGAAGTCGCCGTAGTGCTTGTTCAGGTTGCGCAGGCTGACCAGGGGCCTGGCGCGCGTGTCGTCTTTCATCACTGCACTCATCGTTGTCGTCTCCGGGCGCTCAGGCGTTGGTTGCGTTGCGCCGACGCAGGGCGGCGGCAATGATCATGATCAACAGCGACAGGCCGATCAGCAGCGTCGAGGCGACGGCGATGACCGGGGTCAGGTCCTGGCGCAGGGTGGTCCACATCTTCACCGGCAGGGTCTGCAGTTCGGGGCTGGCCATCATCACGCTGAGCACCACCTCGTCCCACGACACCAGGAAGGCGAACAGGCCGCCGGCGATCATTCCCGGGCGGATTGCCGGAAAGGTCACCTTGACGATCGCCTGCAGGCGCGAGGCGCCGCAGATCACCGCGGCGTCCTCGATCGACTGGTCGAACAGCTTCAGCGAGTTGATGATCGAGATGATGGTGAAGGGCAGGGCGACGATCACGTGGCTGACCACGAAGGCCAGCAAGGTGCCGGTGTAGCCGAGCTTGAGGAACAGCGCGTACACCGCCACGGCGATGATCACCAGCGGCACGATCATCGGCAGGGTGAACAGCCCGTAGAGCAGATCCCGTCCCGGGAAGCGTCCGCGCACCAGGGCGAAGGCGCTGGGCAGGCCCAGGGCCACGGCGGTGAAGGTGGTCAGCACGGCGACCTTGAGGCTGGCCAGGGCCGCGTCCATCCACTCGGGGTTGGAAAAGAACTGGCCGTACCATTTGAGCGTCCAGCCCGGTGGCGGGAATACCAGCCACTGCGAAGAGCCGAACGACAGCAGCACGATGAACAGGATCGGCAGCAGCAGGAACGCCGCGATCGCCCCGGTGGTGAGGTACAGGCCCAGGCGCAGCGGGCGGCCCATGGCGTTGGGGGTCAGAAGCATGGCGGCTTACCTCGCATTGCCGACCGGGGATTCCGGTTGCAGCTTCAGGTAGAAGTAGAAGAGCACCAGGGTGATCGCCACCAGCAACGCGGCGGCGGCGCTGGCCAGGCCCCAGTTGAGGAACGACTGCACCTGCTGGACGATGAACTCGGGCAGCATCATGTTCTGCGCGCCGCCGAGCAGGGCCGGGGTCACGTAGTAGCCGAGCGACATGACGAACACCATCAGCGCGCCGGAGAACAGGCCCGAACGGCACAGCGGGAGGAACACCCTGACGAAGTTGGTCCATGGGCTGGCGCCGCAGATGGAACCGGCCTGCAGCACCATCGGGTCGATGGCCTGCATGGTCGCCTGCAGCGGCAGGACGATGAACGGGATCATGATGTAGCTCATGCCGATCACCACGCCAGTGAGGTTGTGCACCATTTCCAGTGGCGCGTCGATCACCCCGATCGCCATCAGCGCCTTGTTGATCACCCCCGAGGCCTGCAGCAGCACCAGCCATGAATAGGTGCGCGCCAGCAGGCTGGTCCACATCGAAAGCAGCACGATGTTCAGCAGCCAGCGGCCCCAGCCCTTGGGCACCAGGGTGATCGCCCAGGCCAGCGGGAAGCCCAGCAGCACGCTGATCAAGGTGACCAGGCCGGCCACCGAGAAGGTGTTGAACAGCACCCGGGCGTAGGCCGAGTTGGCGAACAGTTGCGCGTAGTTGCCCATGCCCGGCACCGGTTCGAGCACGCCGCGCAGGAGCAGGCCGATCAGCGGGGCGAAGAAGAACAGGCCAAGGAACAGCAAGGCCGGCAGCAGGTTGCGGCTGCCGCGCCAGCGTTGGCGCAGGGGCGGGCGGCGGGTGGTCGCGCCCGGCACGCCGCTGCCGGCGGCGGCACCTTGCGCAGTGTGCAGGGCGTTGATGGCGACTTTCATTTGACCAGCCACTCGTTCCAGCGGGCCGCGATGGCCTGGCCATTCTTCGCCCAGTAGGCGAAGTCCAGGGTCACCTGGTCCTGGGCATGGGCGGTGGGCAGGTTGGGGGCCAGTTCAGGCTTGAGCAGGCCGACGCTGTCGAGGTTGACCGGGGCATAGGCGGTGAGGTTGGCGAAGTCGGCCTGGCCCCTGGCGCTGCTGGCGTTGGCCAGGAACTTCATGGCCGCGTCCTTGTTCTTCGCGCCCTTGGGAATGACCAGGAAGTCGGCCATCACCAGGTTCTGCTTCCAGCTTACCCCGACCGGCGCGCCGTCCTGCTGCAGGGCATGCACGCGGCCGTTCCAGAACTGCCCCAGCGCCGCTTCGCCCGAGGCCAGCAGTTGCTGCGACTGGGCGCCACCGCCCCACCAGACGATGTCCTTCTTGATGGTGTCGAGTTTCTTGAAGGCGCGCTCCAGGTCCAGCGGGTAGAGCTGGTCGGCAGGCACGCCGTCGGCCAGCAGGGCCAGTTCGAGCACGCCGGGGCTCGGCCATTTGTACAGGGCGCGCTTGCCGGGGTAGGCCTTGGTATCGAACAGCGCGGTCCAGTCCACCGGCTTGTTCGCGCCGAGCTTGCCTTCGTTGTAGCCAAGCACGAAGGAGAAGAAGAACGAGCCGACGCCGTGGTCGGAGACGAAACGCGGGTCGATCCGCTCGCGCTGGATAGCGCTGAAATCGAGAGGTTCGAGCAGGCCCTCGCTGGCGGCGCGCAAGGCGAAGTCGGCTTCGACGTCGACCACGTCCCACTGCACGTTGCCGCTTTCGACCATGGCCTTGAGCTTGCCGTAGTCGGTGGGGCCGTCCTGCACGACCTTGATATTGGCGGCCTTGGCGAAGGGCTCGGCCCATGCCTGTTTCTGCGCGTCCTGGGTGCTGCCGCCCCAGCTGACGAAGTTCAGGCTGTCGGCCGCCTGGGTGGCCTGGCAGGCCAGGGTCAGCAGGCTGGCGGACAGCACTGCGGTTACTCGTTTGCTCAACAGCATGGTTACGCCCTCGTTGCTTTTTGTTATTCGAGGCGGGCTTCTGTCGCCCGCCAATCGTGTTCGGGGAGCAGCGTCAAACGGGTGGAGCGTGGCCGTATTGTGATTGTAGGTAGGGCCGGCAGAATCAAGGTCTATGGAATGTCATATTATGGTATTCCAAGTTTTTGGCAAGAGCTCGGCGTCGACCGGCCATCACCCCAGGGCTACTGCGGGTGTGGGGTCAGTTCACCAACCCCGGCTCGAATGGAATGCTCTGCACCACCTCCAGTTCATACCCGGCAAGCCCCGCGTACTTCAGTGGTGGCCCCAGGTGCCGCAGCTTGCCCACGCCCAGGTCCTGGAGAATCTGCGCGCCGGTCCCGACTTGCGAGTACACCTTCGACTGCCCACGCTGGTAGGGGCGTGTCGGCTGCGTCAGTTGCGGCACCCGCTCCAGCAGGGCCTGGGAGGATTCGTGGTTGGCCAGGATCACCACCACCCCGGCGCCTTCGGCGGCGACCTTCTGCAGCGCCGCCCACAGCGTCCAGTTGGCGGGGCCCGCGTACTCGGCACCGACCAGGTCGCGCAACGGGTCGATCACGTGCACGCGCACCAGGGTCGGCTGGTCGCGGCGTATATCGCCCATGACCATGGCCATGTGCACGCCGCCTTCGATGTGGTCCTCGTAGGTGACCAGGCGGAAGGTGCCGTGCACGGTGGGCAGTTCGCGCTCGCCGATGCGCTTGATGGTCTGCTCGGTGCTCAGCCGGTAGTGGATCAGGTCGGCGATGGTGCCGATCTTGATGCCGTGGCGGGCGGCGAATACCTCCAGGTCCGGGCGGCGGGCCATGCTGCCGTCGTCGTTGAGCACCTCGACGATCACCGATGCCGGGGTGAACCCGGCCAGGCGCGCCAGGTCGCAGCCGGCCTCGGTGTGGCCGGCGCGGCTCAGCACGCCGCCTTCACGGGCGCGAAGGGGGAAGATGTGGCCGGGTTGCACCAGGTCCTCGGGGCGGGCATCCGCGGCCATGGCGGCGGCCACGGTGCGCGCCCGGTCGGCGGCGGAAATGCCGGTGGTGACGCCGCTGGCGGCCTCGATGGAGACGGTGAAGGCGGTGCCGAACACGCTGGCATTGCCTGGCACCATCTGTTCCAGGCCCAGTCGCTGGCAGTGTTCGTCGGTGAGGGTCAGGCAGATCAGGCCGCGCGCCTCGCGGGCCATGAAGTTGATCGCCTGGGCGTCGCAGCGCTCGGCGGCGATCAGCAGGTCGCCTTCGTTCTCCCGGTCTTCGTCATCCACCAGCAGGACCATCCTGCCCTGGCGGTAGTCCTCGAGGAGTTCTTCGATACTGTTGAAAGCCATGCTGCACGCTCATGCTGGTCAGGTTGGTTTTGTGGTATACCATAATACACAAATGACCGTGCAACAGGAGCGCGACGAATGAAGGCCTACTGGATCGCCCATGTGGATGTTACCGACCCCGAGCAGTACCAGCAGTACACCCAGCGCGCACCGGCGGCCTTTGTCGCCTTTGGCGGGCGCTTCCTGGCCCGGGGCGGGCGCAGCGAGGCGCTGGAAGGGCGCGCGACGCCGCAGCGCAGCGTGGTGATCGAGTTCGACTCCTACGAGCAGGCGGTGGCCTGCTACCGGTCGGACCTGTACCAGGATGCCTGCCGCCATCGCCAGGGCGTGGCGCTGGCACAGGTGATCATCGTCGAGGGGCTCGCGCCTTGATCAGACCCGCAGGTGCGGGTCTTTCTTCTCCGGGTTTTCGCCGGCAGGGCGTGGTGTCGCCGGCTTGTCCGTGGCGGGCAGCGGCGTGTCCTGCACGGCGTCGGTATCGGCGGGTGCCGGCTGGTCACGGGTGCGCAGCAGTGACAACAGCACCCCGCCCAGCAGCAATCCGAACGTCACCCCCAGCGATATCCCGGCCGGCACCTTGCCCACCAGCCCGTGCCAGAAGATCTTGCAGCCGATGAAGATCAGCACCAGCGCCAGCGCGTACTTGAGGTAGACGAAGCGGTGCATCAGCGCCGCCAGGGCAAAGTACAGCGAGCGCAGGCCGAGGATGGCGAAGATGTTCGAGGTGTAGACGATGAACGGGTCCTGGGTGATGGCGAAGATCGCCGGCACGCTGTCGACGGCGAACACCAGGTCGGCCAGCTCGATCAATACCAGGGCCAGGAACAGCGGCGTGGCATAGCGGATCGCCCGCGTCGCCCCGGGCGGCGTGAGCTGGACGAAGAAATGCCGGCCATGCAGTTGGTCGGTGACGCGCATGTGCCGGCGCACGAAGCGCAATACCGGGTTGTTGGCCAGGTCCGGGTGGGCGTCGTCCTTCGACAGGGCCATCTTCACCCCGGTGAACAGCAGGAAGGCGCCGAACAGGTACAGCACCCAGGCGAAGTGCTGCACCAGCGCGGCGCCGACGCCGATCATGATCGCCCGCAGCACCACCACCCCGAGGATGCCCCAGAACAGCACGCGGTGCTGGTAGCGGCGGGGGATGGCGAAGAAGCTGAAGATCATCGCCATGACGAACACGTTGTCCATCGACAGCGATTGCTCGACCAGAAAACCCGTGTAGAACTCCAGCGCCGGCTGCGCGCCCAGCTCATGCCAGACCCACAGGCCGAATAGCACGCCGACGCTGAAGTAGCCCGAGTACAGCAACAGGCTTTCGCGCATCTCGATCTCGCGGTCCTGGCGGTGCAGCACACCCAGGTCGAGGACCAGCAAGGCGATGACGATGGTGATGAAGACCAGCCACAACCAGGCGCTGGTGCCGAGAAAAGGCGTGAAAAGGAAATGCTGCAGAGCCGTCATGAGCCCCTCCTTGATTGTCGACGTTGCAAGGCAACAGTGATTCCGACATGGCGGCGCAAACCGTCAGAGGGGCCCGGCATCACATGATCTTGAGCCTAGTCGCGATCGCCGGGCTTGCCGAATGGCAGGCTGTTACATTTCTTTGCCTGGATCCAATTATTGCGAATTATTCGCAATTGTAAAAAATTCGTAAAAACCCTAGGATGCGCCACAGCCGTCGCAGAACGGGCACATAACCACAACAACTGCCAGTGATTAGCCCCCACTCGTATCGAGCAGACACAACAAGTAGGGGTCGACAAGCGTGCAACGACAGCACTCTCTGAACACGGTTCAAGGGGCAGGGAACGCCACCACCGTCCGCCAGCGTCATCCGCTGGCACTGGCCATCCTCGCGGCGAGCCTTGCCGCATCGGCCGGCCAGGCCTGGGCCGACACGGCCAGCGGCAAGGGCACCCTGGAGCTGGGCGCCACCGCCATCACCGACACCGCGCTGGGCGAGACCACCGAAGGCAGTGGTTCCTACACCACCGGCGCCAGCCGCACCGCCACGCGTATGGCCCTGTCGCCCCGGGAAACGCCGCAGTCGGTCACGGTCATCACCCGCCAGCAGATGGACGACCAGAACCTCACCAGCATCAGCGACGCGCTGGCCAAGACACCGGGCGTCACCGTCACCAAGCTCGACAGCAGCCGCGCCGCCTTCAAGGCCCGGGGCTTCGACATCGACAACTTCCAGATCGATGGCATCCCGGCGGCCTTCCGCTTCGGCAACGGCATCGACCAGACCGACCTGGTGATCTACGACCGGGTCGAGGTGCTGCGTGGCGCCACCGGCCTGCTCAGCGGCTTCGGCAGCCCATCGGCGACCGTCAACCTGGTGCGCAAGCGGCCGACCCGCGAGCTGTCCGGCTACGTGTCGCTGGGCGCCGGCAGCTGGGACACCCACCGGGGCGAGTTCGACATCGGCGGCGCACTGACGCCTGAAGGCAACGTGCGCGGGCGCCTGGTCACGGCCTACGAGGACGGCCAGTCGTTCATGGACAACCTGTCCGAGAAGAAGCAGGTGATGTACGGCATCGTCGAGGCCGACCTGACCGACGACACCCTGCTCAGCGTCGGCCTCAGCCGCCAGAGCAACCGCCCCGAAGGTTCATCCTGGGGGCCGTCGACGCCGTTGCTGGACAACCAGGGCAACCGTTTCGGCATGCCACGCTCGTTCAACCCCGGCGCCAAGTGGAGCGCCTGGGACAACACCGCCGACAACCTGTTCGTCACCCTCGAACAGCGCCTGGCCAACGACTGGACCCTCAAGGCCTCGGCCAGCCGCAGCGAGACCGACGCGCCGATGCGCCTGGGTTCGGCGGCCAACGGCTACCCCGACGCGGCCAGTGGGGCCGGCATGGGCGTGTGGCTGGGTCGCTACCGTTACCAGACCGAGCAGAACGCCTACGACCTGTACGCCAGCGGCCCGTTCCAGTTGCTTGGGCGCGAGCACGAACTGGTGGCAGGCATTTCCCACCGCGACGTGCGCGCCCATGAAAGCAACTGGCCGTTCCTGTTCGGCAGCGCCAACATCTACCAGTGGCGCGGCGAGTATCCCGAGCCCGACTGGGGGCGGCCGCTGTCGAAGGTCGACACTCGCGTGCAGGAAGATGCCGCCTACCTGACCGGTCGCTTCAAGCCCACCGACAAGCTGGCGATCATCCTCGGCGGCCGCCTGTCCAACTGGCAGCTCGACAGCACCCGCCTGGACACCACCACCGCCCAGCGCAGCAAGACCCAGGACCTGGAAGAGAACGGCGTGGTCGTGCCCTACGCCGGGGTGGTCTACGACCTGGACGACAACTGGTCGGTGTACGGCAGCTACACCAGCATCTTCAAGCCCCACGAGAGCGAGCAGGATGCCAGCGGCAAGATGATCGAGCCGGAGGAGGGCGACGCCTACGAGTTGGGCCTGAAGGGCGAGTTCTTCGATGGTCGCCTCAACGCCAGCCTGGCGCTGTTCGAGGTGCGCCAGGACAACCTGGCCGAGTTCGACCGTACCGATCCGGACACCAACCGTGGCGTCTACCGGGCGATCCAGGGCGCCAAGACCCGTGGCTTCGAGTTGGAAGTGGCGGGCGAGCTGACCACGGACTGGCATGTGCAGGGTGGCTTCACCCACCGCATCACCCGCGATGGCGAGGGCGACAAGATCTCCACCATCGAGCCGGAGAACCTGCTGCGCCTGTCCACCACCTACCGCTTGCCGGGGGTCTGGAACAAGCTCACCGTGGGCGGTTCGGCCAACTGGCAGAGCAAGGTGTGGAAGGACCTGGACAGCCCGGTGACGGCAGGCGAGACCATTCGCTACACCCAGTCGGACTACCTGACCCTGGACGCCATGGCCAGGTACCAGGTGACCGAGCAGTTGTCGGTGACCCTCAACGGCAACAACCTCACCGACAAGAAGTACTTCAACAACCTGGGCTTCTACAGTGGGGGGTACTATGGCGATCCGCGCAACTTCATGCTGACTACCCGCTACGCGTTCTGACGGGGCTTGCAGCGCGTCCCTGAAGGTAGGGCGATCACCTGGAGGGACGTTGCTCCAGGACGGTGCCGGCGGCCTTGTGCCCCCGGCTCACCCACCAGCCAAACCCCGCCGCCGTGAAGAACATGATCAGGCTGTAGATCGCCGCCGGCACCGCCATGGTCGCGTTGTTGAGCAGCGTCGGGCTCAGGGCCAGGGCGATGGCCAGGGTGCCGTTGTGGATGCCGATCTCCATGCCGATGGCGATCGCCTGGCGCTTCGGGATGCTCAGCAGGCGCGGCACCCAGTAACCCACCGCGAGGCTGAGCAGGTTGAACAGCAGCGCGGCGCCACCGACGATCGGCGCGTACTCGACCACGGTCTGCCAGTCCTTGGCCAGGGCCAGGACGATGGTGAAGGCCAGGAACAGCGCCGCGACGATCTTCATCGGCTTTTCCATGCGCGCGGCGAAGCGCGGCGTCCAGTGGCGAATCAGCATGCCCAGCGCCACCGGCAGCAGGACGATGGCGAACACCTGCATGACCTTGGCGAACTGCAGCGGGATGGCCTGGTCCGACTCCATGAACCAGATCAGCGACAGGTTCACCAGCAGCGGCATGGTGAGGATGGCGATCAGCGAGTTGACCGCGGTCAGGGTGATGTTAAGCGCCACGTCGCCATGGGCCAGGTGGCTGAACAGGTTGGCGGTGGTGCCGCCCGGAGAGGCGGCCAGCAGCATCAGGCCCACCGCCAGCGCCGACTCGAGGCCGAAGCCGTTGGCGATCAGGAAGCACACCAGCGGCAGCAGCAGGATCTGGCAGACCAGGCCGATCACCACCGGCTTGGGGTACTTCACCACCCGGGCGAAGTCGGCCAGGGTCAGCGACAGGCCCAGGCCGAGCATGATGATGCCCAGGGCCAGCGGCAGGAGGGCGGTGAGCAGCGGGGAGGCGGTCATGGGCGGTCTCTCGGGCGAAGGATTCCGAGGAGTGTAGGTGGTGGCGCAACGATAGCTAATCGCAACTGGCCTGCCTTGGTAACCGATTGTTACCGGGGCGAGCGGCCCTGTGTCACGTTGCGATGCATTGCCCGGCGCAGTAGCATTCGCCCTTTTGCCGAGGATTCGCCTGTCATGCCGTTCCAGCCAGGTCTGCTTGCCACTCCGGTGCCGGCCCATGCCCGCCACCTGTTCTTCGCCCTCGATTCGCTCGAGGCCTTGCCCGCCGTCCTCGACCAGCTGTTGCCGCAGGTCGATGGGCAGAGCCTGATCCTGGGCGTCGGCGCGCCGCTGGCCAAGGCCCTGGGCCGCGAAGTGCCGGGCCTGCGCAGCTTCCCGCAACTGGATGCGGTGGTGGAGAACCCGGCGACCCAGCACGCCCTGTGGCTGTGGCTGCGCGGCGCCGAACGCGGCGAGCTGTTCCTGCGCGGCCAGGCCCTGCAGCAGGCGCTGGCGCCGGCCCTGCGCCTGGTCGACAGCGTCGACGGTTTCCTGCACCGCGGTGGCCATG
Source organism: Pseudomonas peradeniyensis (assembly GCF_014268935.2). Taxonomy (GTDB): domain Bacteria; phylum Pseudomonadota; class Gammaproteobacteria; order Pseudomonadales; family Pseudomonadaceae; genus Aquipseudomonas; species Aquipseudomonas peradeniyensis. Next base: position 1,079,403 of record NZ_JABWRJ020000001.1, read on the forward strand.
ACCTGACCGGCTACGAAGACGGCACCGAGAACCCGGTGGACGAAGACGCCGTCGCCGCCGCCATCGTACCGGGCGATCAGCCTGGCCTGGCGGGCTCCAGCTTCGCCGCGTTCCAGCTGTGGAAGCACGACCTGGAGTACTTCAAGTCGCTGCCCCAGGCCGAACAGGACAACATCATCGGTCGCCGCCTGAGTGACAACGAAGAGCTCGACGACGCGCCCGAGTCGGCCCACGTCAAGCGCACCGCCCAGGAAAGCTTCGCGCCGGAGGCGTTCGTGGTGCGTCGCTCGGTGGCCTGGACCGACGAGCGTGGCGCGGGCCTGGCGTTCGTTGCCCTGGGCTTTTCGCTGGATGCCTTCGAGGTGCAGCTGCGGCGCATGAGCGGGCTCGAGGATGGCGTGATCGATGGCCTGTACCGCTTCAGCCGACCGTTGACGGGGGGGTATTACTGGTGCCCGCCGTTGGCTGAAGTCGGTGCCGACCTGCGCCTTCTGTTGGGCTGACAGACCCTCATCGCGGGGCAAGCCCGCTCCCACGCCGAGCTGGGCATCAGGCCCAAGGCGTGGGAGCGGGCTTGCCCCGCGATGGCTCAGAACGGCACCGCCACCGTCAGCTGGCTGTAAACGTTGGTCCCGCTGCCCACCTGGTTGCCACCATTGCTTTGATCCTTGCGCGGCTTGAACAGTCCCAGCAGCGGGGTGACGATCAGGTGCTCGTTGACCGCCCACTCCACGTACAGGTCCAGCTCCTGGGCATCCAGGTTAAGGGTGTCGCGGGTGCGCACGGTGTCGAAGTCGAAGAACAGCGCGCCGACGGTGAGATCGTCCCGTGGCGTGGCCTTCAGGCCCACATGTTGGATGCCGCTGTTGGTGTTGAACGGCCCGGCATAGTTGCCGGCGACCTCGCCCTGGATCCAGGTGCCGTAGCCGCTGGACAGGCCGGTGAACAGCAGGTCCCAGCCTGCCGAATAGCGGGTGTAGCGGTAGGTCAGCTGTGGCGCCCAGGGGGCTTCGGCGAAGGTGTAGGCGGCCTCGGCGTACCAGGCGGTCTCGCGGCCACCGCGCTTGTCCTGCCAGGCATACTCGAAGGCGAAGCGGGTGTTTTCCAGCCCGACGCCACCTTCGCCGCGCAGGCTGTACACATCCATGCCTTCACGGGCCTTCTGGAACTCGCTGGCCCACTGGTCGGTCACGTCGATACCGTGGATATAGGTCAGGCCCAGCGTACCCAGGTCATGGGTGTAGTCCAGGGTGCCGGCCGCCAGCTCGGTTTCGGTCTGGGCGCGGTTGTCGGACTTGAGCCACAGCACACTGCCATGCAGCCCTTCCTTGCCGCCCAGGCGCAGCACCGCGGTGCGGTCGAAGGCGTGGCGCGCGCCCAGGTAGAAGCCGCCGCCGCGGTTGAGCTGGCCGTCGGCCGGGCCCTTGCCCAGGTTGGGACCGTCGTCGTTGATCAGGAAACCACTGCCCAGGCGGATCACCTGGCGGCCGCCGGACAGGTCCACGCCATCCTTGCCCAGCAGCGGGAACAGGTCGCCCGAGCGCCAACCCAGGTAGGCGTCCTCGATCTTGGTGGTGCGTTCGGAGCCGTCCTGATTGCCGCCGGCATCACCGTCGCCCCACGCGCCGGAGCTGACCCAGTTGAGGGCACCATACAGGGTGCCGTTGCCACCCAGGCCCTGGTCGCCGCTGAGGCCGTACTTGATGAAGCCCTCGCGCCAGGTCGAGCCGCCGGGGGTGCCATCGTAGTTGTGGCGGCTGTTGAACATGCCCCAGACCGCGAGCAGGTCGGCATTCAAGTGGCTGTCGTCGTCGGCGTACAGCTCATAGGCCGGGCTGGCCTGGCCATGGACCAACAGGGCCAGGGCCGTGGCCATTGCGGTGCGACGTGGGGTGAGACGCATGGATCGATCCTCGTTTGTTGTGTGCGGTCTTGAGTGCCGCGTCGTTGTGGAGGCAGTGTCGAAAGGCGACGGGCTATTAGCGCGTGGAACGCTGGCGGTGGTCTTGCCCGTGGCTGCCAGCGGCCTTGCCTGTCGCCGCCATCACAGGCTCGCGACGATCTCAGGCAAGGTCGCGCCGCCGTCGACCACCAGGGTCTGGCCGGTGATGTAGCGGGCGGCGTCAGAGGCCAGGAACAGCATCGCCGCGGCGATATCGGCCGGCTCGCCCAGCCGCCCCAGGGGCACGCCGGCGGCGATCCGGGTGTTCAAGGCGGTATCACCTAGGTTGTCCATGGCCGGTGTGCGCACCATCCCCGGTTCCACACCGTTGACCCGCACGTTGAACGCCGCCAGTTCCAGCGCAGCATTGCGAATGAAGCCATTGACCCCGGCCTTGGACGCCGCGTAGTGGCTCAGGCCCGGGTAGGCCACCCGGGGTCCTGTCACCGACGAGGTGGCCAGCACGCATCCGCCACCCTGGCGGTGGAACAGTGGCAGGGCGCCCTGGGTGAGCCAGAACAATGCCCCCAGATTCACCGCCAGGGTGCGCTGCAACAGGGCCGGGTCGATCTCGGTGAATGGGGTGAGCGGGAAGTAGGCGGCGTTGTGCACCAGCACATCGAGGCGTTGCAGCCCGACCAGCAAGGCGCGGATCGCGCCGGGGTCGGCCAGGTCGAGCATCTCCCCACGCACCTCGTGGCCCAACGCCAGTTGGTCCTCTACCAAGCGCTGCAACGCCTGCGGATCGAGGTCCACGGCCAGCACCCGGGCGCCGCCACGGGCGAAACCCTCGACGATGGCCTGGCCGATGCCGCCCGCCGCGCCGGTGACCAGCACCGTGCGACCTTGGAAGTCATAGCGCGCGTTCATGCCGACGGCTCCAGGCGGGTGTAGGCCAGGGTCGGCACGTCGACCACGGTCGAACCGCCATCGGCGGTGATCACCGCGCCGGTGACGATGCTGGCCTCGGCGCCGACCAGGAACTGGCACACGGCGGCGATCTCGTCACTGCTGGCCGGGCGGCGCAGCGGCACGTCGGCGGTGACCCGGCGGTAGGCGGCGTCGAGGTCTTCCTGGTAGTGATCCATTAGTGGCTGCATCTCCTGGTCGGCCATGGGCGTGCGCACCCAGCCCGGGCAGACGCAGTTGACCCGCACGCCGAACGGCCCGTAGTCGCGGGCCAGCGAGCGGGTCAGGCCGACCAGGGCATGCTTGGCGGTGGTGTAGCCGCAGACCTCGGGGCCGGCCGCCAGCGAGGCAATGGAACCCAGCAGCACCAGGCTGCCGCGCCGCTCGCGCAGCAACGGCAGGCAGGCCCGCGCAGTGTGGAAGGCACTGTCGAGGTTGCTGCGCAGGGCCTCGCGCCAGGCTTCGTCGCTGGTCTGCTCGGCCGGTCCCAGGCCATGACCACCGGCGCAGGCGATCACCGCGTCGAGGCCGCCGAAACGGGCGCGCACCTGCTCGATGAAGCCCGCCCAGGTGGCGCTGTCGGCGGCGTCGCCGGCCAGCACCAGGCCATCGCACCGCTGCGCGACGCGCTCCAGCGCCTCGCGGCGGCGGCCCACCAGCGCCACCTGCCAGCCCTGGCGGGCCAGGCGCAGGGCGCAGGCTTCACCGATGCCGCTGCCGGCCCCGGTGATCAGTACGCCGCGGCTCACTGCGCAGGCTCCGTGCGGTTGAGCACCCGGCAGTGGGACGACACCGGGAAGTTGGCCAGCGCATCGAAGCCGCCGCCCTGGTAGCCGAAGATCTTGCCGTCGCTGCGGTGGCGCGCCAGGTCGATCATCACCAGGCCCAGGGTGGGCACGATCTTCTCGCACCAGACGAACAGGTACAGCTGCTCGGCGATCTTGTAGTAGTACGCCCGGTCGGTGTCGCACAGCCCCTGTTCGACGCCCTTGAGGCACTGCCAGCTGTAGTAGTTGGCGTTGAGGTAGATGTGCTCGTACTCCTCGGTGGGGCTGTAGCGGTAGTGATTGCGCAGGCCGACCAGCTCGGTGGTCGGCGCGTGGGGGCAGGCGCCGGCCTGCCAGGGGCGGTCGAGGCTGCCATGCAGGAAGCTGGCCTTGACGCCGGTCAGCGCTTCACCGGCCAGGGCCAGGGCGTACAGGCCGCGCTGGGTGCGGGCCTGGTCGGGCAGGCGGCCAAGCACGGCGGTGAAGGCGTGCTCGAGGGTGTCGAGCACCAGCGACACCGACCAGGCCTGGCCGCCCTCGTGCTTGATGAAGTCGACCAGGTAGATGCCGGGGCGCACCGAGGTGGCCCGGTAGCCGGCGCTGCCGCTGCTGTGGCCGTCCGCGGCGCGCCAGTGCAGGCGTTCGCTGTCGAAGCGGTGTTCGATGACCCAGCCATTGGCGAAGTGCAGGGTGAGCGTGCGCCCGGACAGGTCGGCCAGTTGCGGCAGGATGAAGGCCTCGGGCGCGAAGCCGTCGGCGAGGGCACCCACGGTGATCCAGTCGGTGGTGTTGGGCATGGCGGTGACTCCTGTGGTTGGGGTGGCCACAGGGTGCAATGGCGCGCCGGGCGGCGGTATCAACCGGAAGGTTGAGTCACAGGTAGAGGCTGGCCACCAGTTCGGTGCGGTTGCGCACGCCGAGCTTGCGGAACAGGTTGATCAGGTGGGTCTTCACCGTCGGCAGGCCGACGCCCAGGGCGCGGGCGATCAGCTTGTTGCTGCTGCCCTGGCGCAGCAGCTCGGCGATCTGCCGTTCCCGTGGCGTCAGTTCGACGGGCGCGGGCGCGCTCGCCTGCGGCAGGCTGGCTACGGCGAGCTGCATCAGCCCGTGCAGGGGCAGCAGGCGTTCGAGTTCGTCGTCGCGAAACTCACCGAGGCTGGCACAGCGCAGCAACGAGACACCGGCCACGGGGTGGCCATCGGCCTGGGCGATGATCTCGACCACGTCCACCACCTGGTGCTGCGCGAGGAAACGCCGGTAGGTCTGGCCCTGGGCTTCGGGCAGGCAGGCCAGGCCCTGGCGCAGCGACACCACCGGGCGGCCGATGGCCAGGCAGCGCCCGGGCTGCAGCGGGTCGAAAGCCCGGTAGTGCTCGAGGTAGCGGGCATGCATCGGTGCCTGCAGGTCCTGCAACAGGAAGTCGCAGGCCTGCTGCCCGGCATCGATGCGGTAGAACGCCGCCAGCGAGGCCGGTACCTGCTGGCTGAAGGCCTGCAGGCAGTAGCGGCCCAGGTCGTGGTTGGCGCTGGGCATGGTCAGTAGCGGATCATCACCGACTTCAGCTCGGTGAAGTCGTCGATGAACGCCGAGCCGAACTCGCGGCCGACACCCGAGGCCTTGATGCCGCCGAACGGCACCGCCGGGTCGAGCAGGGTGTGCATGTTGACCCACAGGGTCCCGGCCTGGATTTCCGGGATCAGGCGCATGGCCTTGCCCAGGTCGTTGGTCCACAGGCTCGCGCTCAGGCCGTAGGGCGAGGCGTTCATCAGGTGGATCAGTTCGTCCTCGTGGTCGTAGGGCAGGAAGGTCGCCACCGGGCCGAAGGTTTCCTGGTTGAGCAAGGTGTCGCCCGCGTTGTTGGCAAGGATGACCGTGGGTTCGACGAAGCAGCCCGGGCCTTCGCCGAGGCGACCGCCATGGACGATGTGGTTGCCCTCGGCGCGGGCGGTGGCGAACAGCTCGCCGAGCTTCTGCTGGTGCGGCTTGTTGGCCACCGGGCCGAACTGGGTGGTTTCGTCCAGGGGCGAGCCGATCTTCAGCTGGCCCAGGCGCTGGGACAGGGCCTCGAGCAGCGGGTCGAGGCGCGAGCGATGGACGTAGAAGCGCTCGCCGGCGGCGCAGATCTGCCCGGAGTGCAGGAAGCCGGCCTCGATGATGCCGTCCACCGCCTTGTCGACGGCGACATCGGGCAGGAACGCCACCGCGTTCTTGCCGCCCAGCTCCAGGGTCGCCCGGGTCAGCTTGGCGCCCATGGCCGCCTGGCCGACGGCGATGCCGGTGGGCACGGAGCCGGTGAACGACACCTTGTCGGTGCCGGGGTGTTCGACCAGCGTCTTGCCCACCAGGCCGCCGCCGGTCAGCACATTGAGCGCGCCCGGCGGCAGGCCGGCCTCGCTGGCCAGCTCGGCGATGCGCAGCAGGGTCAGCGGGGTGAACTCGCTGGGCTTGAGCACGATGCTGCAGCCGGTGGTCAGGGCCGAGGCCAGTTTCCACAGGGCGATCATGGTGGCGAAGTTCCACGGCACGATGCCCACCACCACGCCCACCGGCTCGCGCAGGGTGAAGGCGCTGTAGCGCTCGCCGGCGAAGGAGGGCAGGGACGGGGTGATGGTCTGGCCGGTGATCTTGGTGGCCCAGCCGGCGTAATAGCGCAGGAAGTGCGCGGCTTGCTCCACCTCGAAGGCGCGGGCGATGCCGATCAGCTTGCCCGACTGCAGGGTTTCCAGCTGGGCCAGCTCCTCGCGGTTGGCCTCGAGCAGGTCGGCCAGGCGGAACAACACCGCGGCACGGGCGGCGGGGCTGGTGCGCGACCAGCTGGCAAAGCCCTGGCGGGACGATTCGACGGCGCGCTCGACGTCGGCCAGGTTGGCCTCGGCGACCTCGGCGATGGTTTCGCCGTTGGCCGGGTTGTGCACGGTGATGCGGGCGCTGGATTGGCTGGCGACCGCTGCGCCATGGATGTACAGACCGTGGTCGCGGGCCAGGAAGGCACTGACGCTGGGGAGGAGGGCGATGTCGCTCATGGCAGGGCTCCGGGTGGTTTGCCGAGGGCTTCGTGGGAGCGGGCTTGCCCCGCGATGGGCCGCGTCGCGGCCCGATTTCCCCCAGCTTAAAGCGGGACACGATGGCGATCTTGTCTGCCCATGCCGCCCCCATGACCCTGCCTGCCAGGCGCCACGAAAAGTGCAATCCGAGGTGCGGAAGTTGCATTTTCCGTCTTGGCCACGGCTCCCATACTGACCCGGCATTCATCAGCGAGCGGTCCCTTCCAGGCAGCGTTCGCCAGGGTCCAATAACAATGAGCCAGACCATGAAAAAGCCAAACTCCCTGCTCGAAGACCTCAAGCCCCTGTTGCCGGCCATCGCCGCCCGCGCCGACCAGGCCGAGCGCGAGCGCAGCGTGCCCGCCGAGAACATCGCCGCGCTCAAGGCCATCGGCCTGCACAAGGCCTTCCTGCCCAGGCATTACGGCGGCCTGGAAATCAGCCTGCCGCAGTTCGCCGAGTGTATTGCCGCACTGGCCGGCGCCTGCGCCAGCTCCGCCTGGGCGATGAGCCTGCTGTGCACCCACAGCCATCAGCTGGCGATGTTCCCGGCACGCTTGCAGGACGAGATCTGGGGCCGAGACCCGGACGCCACCGCCAGCAGCAGCATCGCGCCATTCGGCCGTACCGAGGAGGTCGAGGGCGGCGTGCTGTTCAGCGGCGAGATGGGCTGGAGCAGCGGCTGCGACCACGCCGAGTGGGCGATCATGGGCTTTCGCCGGGCCAACCCCGAGGGCGGCCAGGACTACTGCTTCGCCGTGCTGCCGCGCTGCGACTACCAGGTCCGCGACGACTGGTTCGCCGCCGGCATGCGCGCCAGTGGCAGCCGCACGCTGATCGTCGAGCGCGCCTTCGTGCCCGAGCACCGCATCCAGAAGGCCAGGGACATGATGGAGGGCCAGTCGGCGGGCTTTGGGCTGTACCCGGACAGCGCGATCTACTTCAACCCGTACCGGCCATACTTCGCCAGCGGGTTCTCCACGGTCAGCCTGGGCATCGCCGAGCGCATGCTCGAGGTGTTCAGGGACAAGACCCGCAACCGCGTGCGCGCCTACACCGGCGCCGCCGTCGGCGCGGCCACCCCGGCGCTGATGCGCCTGGCCGAGTCCACCCACCAGGTCGCCGCGGCGCGGGCGCTGCTGGAAAAAAGCTGGGAGCAGATCGCCGAGTACAGCGCCCGGCACCAATACCCGACCCGCACGGAGCTGACGTACTGGCGCACCAACCAGGGCTACGCGGTCAAGCTGTGCATCCAGGCCGTGGATCGGCTGATGGAGGCGGCCGGCGGTGGCGCCTGGTTCGACGGCAACGAGCTGCAGCGGCTGTTCCGCGATGCGCACATGACCGGCGCGCATGCCTACACCGACTACGACGTCTGCGCGCAGATCCTCGGGCGCGAGCTGATGGGGCTGGAGCCGGACCCGGCGATGACCTGATCTGCAACCGATAAACATGGACGGAACAACGTGGGAGCGGGCTTGCCCCGCGATAGCGCTCAACCAGACAAGCCCGCGCCCGCAAACCGACCCAGCCCGATAACAATGACGGAGCCTTGCATGTCCACTCCTTTCGATAGCCGCGCCTTCCGCCGCGCCCTGGGCAACTTCGCCACCGGCGTCACCGTGATTACCGCCGCCGACGCCTCGGGGCGCAAGGTCGGCGTCACCGCCAACAGCTTCAACTCGGTATCCCTCGACCCGCCACTGGTGCTCTGGAGCATCGACAAGCGCTCAGGCAGCCATGCGGTGTTCGAGGCCGCCGGGCACTTCGCGGTGAACGTGCTGGCCGCCGACCAGATCGAGCTGTCCAACACCTTTGCCCGCCCCAGCGAAGATCGCTTCGCCGGAATCGAACACGAGACCGGAGAGGGAGGGGCGCCCTTGCTGCCAGGCTGCGCGGCGCGTTTTCGCTGCGAGAAGTTCCAGCAGATCGATGGTGGCGATCACTGGATCCTCCTCGGCCGGGTGCTGGCCTTCGACGACCTGGGTGGCTCGCCACTGCTCTATCACCAGGGTGCGTATTCCAGGGTCCTGCCGCACACGCTGATGGAGCGTCGTGCCGAGGGATAGTGTATTCAAGGCGTTCTGCAACGCCGGCCAGATTGAGCACCACGCGCACAGCGCTCGATCTGACCGGCGCACAATCCCTTGCGGTGGATACCTCGCCACCCTGGCCCCATTCCCCAATGCTGGGGCCACCCGCCCATCTGCAACACTTCCCCGGATACCGGGCAGGAGCGCTGGAACCCTTGCTCCAGAGCCATTTCTCAACGCCATGGGAAACCTGGCACAACAGTTGCCGATGCCTCTGCAGACGCCCCAACCCATGGGCCCGTTTGCAGGAGGAAGCAACTCATGCACCGACCGACTCCCCACCCGCTGGCCGTGGCGATCTTCGCCGGCCTGCTCCAGCTACCGGCCCAGGCTGCGCTGTATGCGGTCGACAGCGGCCCGTATACCCTGCCCACCGGCAAGTTCCCCGCCTGGTACCAGGACAGCCATGGCCGAGTGCTCGACCTGTGCCTGTCCAAGGCGGTGAGCTCACGGGTCGCCGGTGCCCCCGGCGCGCCGTCGTACATGTGCACGCTGCTGCCCACACCCGGCGTATTCGATGATACCCAACCGATCGTCTTCCCCAGCAACTTCCCCGACGAGGCCTTCTGGTTCACCGCCGACGCCGCCATCGTCGATGCCGCCCGCGGCATCGACCTGAGCTTCGGCTCGGCTATCGAGGCTGCTTTCGCCGCCGAGGAGCCGGTGGATGGCGACCAGGTCAGCTTCGCCCGGGTGCGCATCCGCGTCGATGTGCCGGTGGCCGGCACCTACACCATCACCCATCCCTACGGCGTCGACGTGTTCGACGTGCCGGCGGGCGGGCGCCGGGCGATCAACATGACCCGCGACATCGGCATCGGCTCTCCCGGCGACTACAGCGGCGCGCTCAAAGGCGACGTCGGGCCGTTCCTGCGCAGTGTCAACGGCCCCTACACCGAAACCAACCCGGGCACCGGCGCCAGCGAACGCTACATCGGCGACCCGAACCTGGAAGAGCCGGTCACCGGCAGCCCGTTCAATACCAACTTCGTGCGCATCGAGGGCCCCAACGGCCTCGACCTGCGCACCGAGCTGTTCGCCATCTCCGGCAAGCTGTCCACGGTCAACCGCCCGACGCCGTTGATCCCGCAGCGCAGCACCTACTCGCGGCACACCGTCAACGGCGACCTGCGGGCCCAGCAGGATGTGTTCGTCATGGCGCCGCCGGCGCCGGCCACGGTCACCCTGACCAGTCAGACGCCGACCCTGCCCCTGGGCGAGGCCAACGGCACCGGCGCCTGGTACGCCCAGTCGGCGCTCAACCCGACCCTGCCGCTGACCCTGCAGGTGACCGCCGACAACAGTCTGGCCATCGCCACCAGCACGCCGACCAGCGCCGCCATGCCGCTGACCGACCTGGTGACCATAAGCCGCGCCGAATACAGCCTGGCCAGCGGCCAGCTGACCCTGGTCGCCAGCAGCAGCGACGAGACCAGCCCGCCCGCACTCACCGCCCGCACCGGCAACGGCGCGCTGATCGGCAACCTGAGCGGCAACGGCGCGGTCAAGTCCCTGACCACCGGGCTGTCACCCATCCCGCCGGCGCAGGTGCAAGTCACCAGCAGCCACGGCGGCAGCGACAACGAAGACGTGGTGCTGGTGCCATGAACAGACACCGCCTTCAAGGAGGCCGCATGAATACTTGGTCGCGTCGGGCGCTGTGCGCCGCCGGTTTCACCCTCACCGTCAGCAGCGCGGCCTGGGCCGCCCTGAGCGAGGTCGATCCGGGCCCCTACACCTTCGCCACCGGGGGCTACCCGATGTGGTACAAGGACGCCAACAACCTCGCCCTGGAGCTGTGCCAGTCACGCGCCACCAGCTCGCGGGCACCGGGTGCGCCGGGTGCTCCGGCCTACATGTGCACGCTGCTGCCCGAGCCCGGGGTCTACGACGACGCCCTGCCGCTGGTGTTCCCGGACAACTGGCCGCCGGAGATGTTCTGGTTCCTGGCCGAGACCGAGATCCCGCAGGTGGGCAACAGCGGCTACGAGCTGGAAGTCTATGTCGCCGGCCTCGAGGCGGCCTTCGCCGCCGAGAACCCGGTCAACGGCGACCAGCAGAGCTTTGCCCGCATCCGCATCCGCGCCTCGGTGCCGCGCACCGGCACCTACACCATCACCCACCCGTTCGGCGTCGAGACGGTCAACGTGACCACCGCCGGCCGGCGGGCGATCAACATCACCCGCGACATCGGCATCGGCGCGCCGGGCAACTTCAGCGGCGCCCTGAACGGCAACCTCGGCCCGTTCCTGCGCGGCGTCGGCGGCCCGTACACCGAGGTCAATCCGGACACCGGCGCCACCGAGACCTTCGTCGGCGACCCGAACATCACCGAGGCGGTGACCGGCAGCCCGAACAACACCAACTTCGTGCGCATCCAGGGCCCGGCGGGCACCATCCAGACCAACGTCTTCACCGTCTCCGGCAAGGTCCTCGACCAGCGCCAGCAGACCCCGGTGACGCTGGAGCGCGCCACCTACCAGCGCAACGCCGCCGGCACCCGTGTCGAGGTCTTCGCCAAGGCGCCGAACAGCGCCAGCCTGTGCCTGCGCAACGGCCTGGCGCTGATCGGCTCGCCGCCGTCGCCATGCCAGTTCAGCATGCTCGCCGACAACAACGGGCTGTTCTTCAGCCAGCAGCTGAGCCAGGCCGTGCCACCGTCGGTGGTGGTGGTCACCGCCAGCAGCCCGGCCGGCACCACGCGGCCGACGGCGCTGTCGAGCAAGCTCAGCGACGTGGTCAAGGTCGCCACCGCACGCTACGACTGGAGCGCCAAGCGCTTGCTGGTCGAGGCCCGCTCCAGCGATGAAGTGGTGGTGCCCGACCTGCTGGTGCAGGGCTTCGGGCGCATGTCCAAGTCCGGCGTGCAGCAGAGCCTGACGGTCAACGACCTGGCCCAGCCGCCCGCCAGCATCACCGTCAAGTCGGCCCACGGCGGTATCGACGTGGAGCCGGTGGTGGTGGTCGGCAATGCCCCGGTGCCAACCGAGAACCAGGCCCCCGTGGCCCAGGCCGACAGCGGCAGCACCAGTGTCGGGGTGCCGATCACCCTCAACCTGCTGGCCAACGACAGCGACCCGGACGGTAACGTGCCACTGAGCATCACCGACCTCACCCAGCCGGGCACCGGCCTGGGCGGCGTGGTGCTCAACGGCACCACCGCGGTGACCTACACCCCACCCGCCGGCGCCACCGCGCCCGTGGTGGCGACCTTCAGCTACCGCGCCCAGGACGCCAAGGGGCTGAAGTCGACCCCGGCCACGGTGACCGTCAACGTCGCGCCGAACCGTCCACCGAGCGCGGTGGCCGACAGCGTCGCCACCCTCGGCGTGCCCGTGACCATCAACGCCCTGGCCAACGACACCGACCCGGAAGGCAACCTGCCGCTGACCATTGCCAGCGTCACCCAGCCGACCCCGGCCGGGCGTGGCACGGTCAGCACCGACGGCAACGTGATCACCTACACGCCACCGGCCACGGTGAGCGCGGCCTTCACCACCAGCTTCAGCTACGTCGCCCGTGACTCGGTCGGCGCCACCTCGACGCCCGGCACGGTCACCGTGCAGGTGTCGCCACGGCCGGCCCAGGAAACCTTCGCGGTCACCGCGGCGACGGTCACGGCGCGCTCGAACAACCGCTTCAACTGGGATATCAGCGGCACATCCTCGGTGACCACCGGCAACACCATCACCGTGCGCGTGACCACCACCACCGGCACGCAGACCCTGGGTACCACCACCGTGCCGGTCACCGGCCGCTGGCGCCTGACGGTGAGCAACAGCACGACCCTGGTGCCCACCGCCGCGCCGACCGCCACGGTGACCAGCAGCCAGGGCACCACGCGCACGGTCAACGTGGTGGTGCAGTAAACCCCGGAGGGATGCCATGAACGCCCTGTACCCACTGCTGCTGAGCCTGGCCCTCACCGGCCAGGCCCTGGCCGACGACCTGATGGACAACGCCGACCTCGCCGCCGGCAGCGACCTCGGCGAGCCGCTGGTGCTGCGCCTGCTGCCGACCGCTGCCGGCCAGGTCGCGGTAATCGAGCAGCTGGGCACGGGCAACCGCGCCGCCCTCGACCAGAACGGCCAGGCCCTGCTGGGCCGGATCGTCCAGGCCGGGAGCGCGCAGGAAGCGTACATCCTGCAGGAAGGCAGCGACCTGACGGCCGCGATCAGCCAGCAGGGCCAGGGCAACAACGCCACGATCCGCCAGAACGGCAGCGACAACAGCGCCGCCATCGAGCAGATCGGCAACCACAACAGCGCCACCATCGACCAGCGCGGCACGGGGCTGAACAGCACCGTGACCCAGGCCGGCAACGGCCAGCAGGTCCATGTCAGCCAATACCGCTAGGCCCAACACGACAGATCTGGAGGCAACACCATGCACAAGCTCGCCCCCCTGAGCGCTGCCATCGTCCTGGCCCTTGCCGGCCAGGCCATGGCCGACGACAGCATCTCGACCCAGTCCCAGCAGGGCAACCAGAACATTGCCGAGGTCAAGCAGAGCCAGGCGCCGTTCGCCTCGGCCACGCAGGACCAGGCCGGCCACGACCACAACCACATGGCGCTGCAGGACAACAGCACCAGCCATATCCAGCAGAGCGCCACCGGCTCGTTCAACGCCGGCTACGCCGAGCAGCTGTACGAGAACGGCAGCCAGATCACCCAGCAGTCCGGCGGCAGCCTCAACGACGCCTTCGCCAGCCAGTCGGTGGGCGAGAACAACGAGTCCCTGCAGATCCAGCTGGGCAGCGGCAACCGCTCGGTCATCTGGCAGGACACCCAGCTGGGCAGCCAGGCCACCACCCTGCAATCGGGTCATGGCAACGACGCCACGGTCGAGCAGCTGTTCGGCGGCAGCAACAACAAGAGCGTGATCATGCAGGGCGGCAGCGGCAACCAGGCGGCCGCCGAGCACATGACTCACCAGGACGGCGATATCGCCATCTACCAGGAGGGCAAGCAGAACTGGGCCTATGGCGACCAGCGCGACGGCCTGGGTGGGACCATCGGCATCGACCAGTACGGCACCGGCAACTCGGTGGAGGTGTGGCAGGACAACCAGGCCGCCAGCCAGGCCAGCGTGTACCAGAATGGCCAGGCCAACGAAGGCTACATCGACCAGAGCTTCGGCCAGGGCAACAGCGCCGGCCTCAGCCAGGTCGGTCGCGGCAACGCCAGCTGGTCGGACCAGTACGAAACCAACCAGGCGGTGACCAGTATTTCGCAGGTAGGTAACAACAACCTGCATTTCACCTACCAGACCGGCGACAACCACAGCCTGACCATCAGCACGGCGGGCAATGCCAACAAGATCATGGCCAGCAACTGGAAGGGCGAAAAATCCGGTGGGCAGTTCGGCGTCGGCCAGCAGGCGCAGATCAACCAGACCGGGAATGGCAACGGCGTCAACCTCACCCAGGAAGGCAACGCCCAGGTCGCGCGGCTGGACCAGAACGGCAACCGCAACCAGATGGAAACCCGCCAGGCCGACAGCAACAACGAGCTGTACTTCGAGCAGAACGGCAGCGACAACCTGCTCATCGCCGACCAGCGCGGCACCGCCAACTACGCCGAAGGCCTGGCCGCCGGCAATGGCGGCAGCATCACCCTCGACCAGTCGGGCAGTGGCAACCAGAGCTACACCTACCAGCTGTACGGCAATGGCAACGAGGCCACCATCAAGCAGACCGACGTGGCCAACCTTGCCTACGTGACCCAGGGTGGCAACGGCAACCAGGCGTTCGTCGACCAGAGCGGCGCAAGCCAGACCGCCACCATCACCCAGTACGGCAATGCCAACTCGGCGACTGTGACCCAGCAGTAACGAGCTCCCCCCTTGGACCGCGGTGTTTGCTCTCCCTGGCGCCGCGGTTCCTTTTTCCCCGGTGTGCGTGACCATCCGTCGGTAACGGCACAAGGCCTGTCGAAACATTCGCTAGCTGTTCGACCACCTGGTGAACCCCCAGCGTGGAGTCACGCCCATGAGCCATCCCATCCCCAAGCATGCCGTGGTCACGCGCAGCCAGTGGCTTGCCGCCCGCCGGCAGCTCTGGCTGCACGAGAAAGCCTTTACCCATCAACGCGATGAACTCGCCGCCGCCCGCCGCGCCCTGCCCTGGGTGCGGGTGGAACAGGACTATCGATTCCACGGCCCGCACGGCGAGCTGGGCCTGACCGAGCTGTTCGCCGGACGCAGCCAGTTGCTGGTCTATCACTTCATGTTCGCCGAAGGCTGGAACGAAGGCTGTCCGGGCTGTTCGTTCCTCGCCGACCACTTCGACGGCGCCAACCTGCACCTGGCCCACCATGACGTGTCCCTGGTGGCGGTGTCGCGGGCGCCCTATGCCGAGTTCCAGGCGTTCCGCCAGCGCATGGGCTGGCGCTTCCCGTGGTTCTCCTCGCATGGCAGCCCCTTCAACCAGGACTTCGGGGTCAGTGTCGCCACCGACGGCAGCGCCCAGTACAACTACGAACCCTATGCCGGCAACGAGGCGGAGCTGCCCGGGCTGAGCGCGTTCTACCGGGATGCCGACGGCAGCCTGTACCACACCTATTCCACCTATGCCCGGGGGCTGGACATCCTGGTCAACGCCTACAACTTCCTCGACCTGGCGCCACTGGGGCGCAACGAGGAAGGGACGATGGACTGGGTACGGCATCATGATCGCTATGACGGTGCCCAGGAAAAATCCCACTGCTGCGGGGAATGAAAAGACGCCCTCGCGGGGTACGTCGCATCAAGGTCCCGCGAGGGCGGCATCAGATCGCCCGCAGCGCCAGCAACTCCGTCAGCACCTCGGCCAGCGCCTTGACCATCACGTCCGCCGTCGGCCGATGCACGATCACGATCTCGTAGCTGTCCACGTCAGGCAGTCCCTGCTCGGCACCCAGCACCCGGTGCTCGCCCAGCGCCGCGCGTGGAGGAAGCAGGCTGATGCCCATGCCATCGGCCACCGCCGCCTGGATCCCGCTGAGGCTGGAACTGGTGAAGCTGATGCGCCAGCGCCGGCCCATGCCTTCGATCGCACTGATCATGTCGTCGCGGTACAGCCCGCGTGGCGGGAAGGTCACCAGCGGAACCGGGTCGAGTTCGAAGGACGGCGTGCGTACGCTGTCGATCCATTGCAACCGCTCCGGCCAGCAGGCCACGCCCTCGCGGCTGTTGCGCCGCTGCTTGAGCAGCACCAGGTCGAGCTCGCCGTTGTCGTAGGCCTGGCTGAGGTCGCGGCACAGGCCGCTGGTAACCTCCAGCTTGACCTGCGGGTGGCGCCGGCTGAACGCGGACAGCGCGTTGGTGGTGCGTCCGCCGACGAAATCCTCCGGCACCCCCAGGCGCACGGTGACGCCGACCATGGCCCCGGCCAGGGCTTCGAGCATCTGGTCGTTCAAGGCCAGCATGTGCCGGGCATAGCCGAGCAAGGTCTGCCCGGCATCGGTGGGCAGCACGTCGCGGTTGCCGCGTACCAGCAGGCGATGGCCGACCATGTCTTCGAGGCGGCGGACCTTCTGGCTGATGGTCGACTGGGTGGAGTGCAGCCGTGCGGCGGCGGTGGTGAAACTGCCGCAATCGGCCACCACGACGATGGCGCGCAGCAGGTCGAGGTCGAACAGGGCCCTATTCGGTTTTACGCTGGAAGACATCTCGTTATTCGGCTTCTGAATGACAAGCCTGACTTCTACCATGGGTGCCGGTACCCGGCAACATGCGCAAATACACTGGGTTGCATCCAGATAATTCACTTCTGCTACAACCCTTAGGGCCCTACATTGGAGCTTCGTCGCAGAAGGAACCGATACCCATGCGCCTGCCGTTCGCCGCCTTGCTGTTGAGCCTGAGCCTTGCCACCCATGCCGAGACCACGACCATGAACACCGCCTTGCTCGATGCCGCCCAACGGGGGGATGCGCCAGTCGTGCGCCAGTTGCTGGAGCAGGGCGCACCGCCGGACATCCGCGACGAGCAGGGCCAGACCGCGCTCTTGGTGGCGACCCATGCCAACCAGGTGGATGTGGCCAAGGCGCTGATCGAGGCCGGGGCCGACGTCAACGCCAAGGACAACATCCACGACAGCCCCTACCTGTATGCCGGCGCCCGCGGGCTGAACGACATCCTGCGCCTGACCCTGGCCCATGGCGCCGACCTGAGGAGTACCAATCGCTACGGCGGCACCGCGCTGATCCCGGCGGCCGAGCGCGGCCACGTCGAGACCGTGCAACTGCTGATCGATGCCGGCGTCGACGTGAACCACCTCAACCGCCTGCACTGGACCGCGCTGCTCGAGGCGGTGATCCTCGGCGATGGCGGCCCGCGGCATGTGGAGATCGTACGCCGGCTGCTGGCGGCCGGGGCGGACCCACGGATCGCCGACAAGGACGGCGTGACCGCGCTGGAGCATGCCCGCCAGCGCGGATACCAGGAGATGGTGGCCCTGCTGCAAAGGTAGGTCCGTTCAGGCAAGCAGACCTGATTGCGGGCTGCTGATGCCCCGCATTCAGCTGATGAAAATGATCTTCGACACCAACTCGGCGCTGTTCTTCGCCTGCAATTTCTTCATCAGCCGTGCCCGGTGCACTTCCACCGTCCGATGCGAGATTCCCAAGCGCCGCGCCACCTCCTTGCAGGTCAGCCCATTGACGATATGCAACGAAATCTCACGCTCACGCGGCGTCAGTTGCACCGTGGGCGCCGGCTGCCGGTCGAGCCGTTCGAAATGCCAGATCATCAGCTTGAACGGATCCTCCGCCGTCAGCGTGAAGCCCTGGGCCCGGGCCCAGAACACCTCGCCATTGCGGTGCTGCATGAAGCGTTCGTCGGAGTAGAAGGCGCCCAGTCCGTTGCGCAGCCAGTGCTCGCTGCGTTCGCCGATGCTCTGGTAATCGGCATGGGACGGGTAGAGCAGCAAGGTCAGGTGCCCGCGCAGTTCTTCGCGGGTATAGCCGAACAGCCGGGCGAAGGCCTCGTTGCAGTCGAGCATGCGCCGGTGGCCGGTGATCAGCTGTGGCGCCGGTGAAACCCGGAACGCCAGGCGTTCGAGGTCAGGGGAGGCGAGGGTGGGTACGGTCATCAGGCTTCCTGCCTTGGGGTCATGTCCCGTACGGCTCACTACTTACTTGCGTACGTAGTTGCCCCAACTAGCGTGGGATTCGGGTACTGCCACATTGTATGCAATACCCGCTTCAAGGACAGAAGAAAATCACCATGCTCCACGATTCCATCTCCATCGTTGCCGCCGCGCACAGTCCCTTCGGCCGCCTGGATGGCCTGAACCTCGAGGACCTGATCGTCCAGGTCACCCGCGATGCCCTGCAGGACGCGGCCATCGACGCCGCCGAGATCGATGCGTTGTTCCTCGGCCACTTCAACTCGGGCCTGGTGGCCGACGGTTTCCCGGCTTCGCTGATGCTGCAGGCCGACCCGCAACTGCGCTTCAAGCCCGCCACCCGCTGCGAAAACGCCTGTGCCTCGGGCTCGGCGGCGATCCAGGCCGGGATCAATGCGATCCGCAGCGGCGCCGCCGAGCTGGTGCTGGTGGTCGGCGCGGAGAAGATGACCGGCAACAGCACGGTCGAGGTCACCCGGGCGCTGGCCGGCGCCGGCTACCAGAATGCCCTGGCGGAGGCCGGGCTGAGCTTCGCCCAGTTGTTCGGCCAGGTGGCGCAGCAGTACACCGAGCGCTACCACAGCCCGTTGGCGTCGATGGCGGCCATCGCCGTGAAGAACCATGCCAACGCCATGGCCAACCCGTTGGCGCAGATGCACCGGGTGATGGACTTCGAACACTGCAACCAGGTGTCGCCGGGCAACCCGCTGATCGCCGCGCCCCTGCGCCTGACCGACTGCTCGCTGATCAGCGATGGCGCGGCGGCGATCGTCCTGGCCTCGCCCGAGCGCGCCCGTTCGATGCGCCGCCAGGTGGCGATTCGCTCGATGGTCCAGGTCAACGACTTCCTGCCGCTGTCGCGCCGCGACATCCTCGCCTTCGAGGGGCCGCAACGGGCCATCCACGGGGCGCTGCGCGAGGCGGGAGTGACCCTGAACGACCTGAGCTTCGCCGAGGTGCACGACTGCTTCACCATCGCCGAACTGCTGATCTACGAAGCCATGGGCCTGGCGCCGCGGGGCGAGGGGCATCGGGCACTGGACGACGGCATCGTGCGCCAGGGCGGGCGCTTGCCGGTGAACCTGTCCGGCGGGCTCAAGGCCAAGGGCCATCCGGTGGGCGCCACCGGGGTGTCGATGCATGCCCTGGGCTTCGCCCAGCTGACCGGCAAGCCCATCGGCCTGGGCGTGCCCAACGCCGAGTTCGGCCTGCTGTTCAACATGGGCGGCATGGCGGTGGCCAACTATGCCAGCGTGCTGCAAGC
Source organism: Pseudomonas peradeniyensis (assembly GCF_014268935.2). GTDB lineage: Bacteria > Pseudomonadota > Gammaproteobacteria > Pseudomonadales > Pseudomonadaceae > Aquipseudomonas > Aquipseudomonas peradeniyensis. The sequence continues at coordinate 1,098,531 of NZ_JABWRJ020000001.1, forward strand.
GGTCAGGGTCTGAGGATGAACATCGCGCATTGGCTGCAGGATGCGGCCCAGCGCTGGCCCGAGCGCCCGGCGCTGTTCGAGGGGGCGCGCCAGGTTGCCGACTACCGGGCGTTCGCCGCCCTGGCGCGGGCACGGGCGCTGGAGCTGCGGCACACGCATGGCATCGAACCGGGCGACCGGGTGGCGCTGCTGATGAAGAACAGCTGCGTCTACCTGGAACTGCTCTATGCCATCTGGTGGAGCGGGGCGGTGGCGGTGCCGATCAACAGCAAGCTGCACGCCCTGGAAGCGGCCTGGATTGCCGGCAATGCCGGGGCGCGCCTGATCTATACCGACGAGGGCGAGGTCTTTGCCGGTGCGCCCCTGCCAGGCGGCTGCCGTGAGCTGATCGCGCCTGCCCAGGCTGCGCCCGGCTCGCTCGACAGCGATCAACTGGTGCAGCCGCACCCGCGCCAGGACAGCGACCTGGCCTGGCTGTTCTATACCTCCGGCACCACGGGGCGTTCGAAGGGCGTGATGCTGTCCCATGGCAACCTGGTCGCCATGTCGCTGTGCTACCCGCTGGACGTCGACCCGGTGACCGCCAACGACGCGGTGCTCTACGCCGCGCCGATGTCCCATGGCGCCGGGCTGTACAACTTCGTCCACGTGCGCTGCGGCGCCCGGCACGTGGTGCCGCTGTCCCGGGGCTTCCAGGCCGCCGAGCTGTTCGGCCTGGCGCAGACCCTGGGACAGGTCAGCCTGTTCGCCGCGCCGACCATGGTCAAGCGCATGGTCGAGCAGGCCCGCCAGCAGGGCTATGACGGCGCGGGCATCAAGACCATCGTCTACGGCGGCGGCCCGATGTACCTGGCGGACCTCAGCGAGGCCCTGGACACCTTCGGCCCGCGCCTGGTGCAGATCTACGGCCAGGGCGAGTGCCCGATGACCATCAGCGCGCTGTCGCGTGAGGCCATCGCCGACCGTGAGCACCCCGACTGGCCCGCCATCGCCGCCTCGGTGGGGCGGGCCCAGGCCTGTGTCGAGGTCCGCGTGGTGGACGGCGCGGGCCAGCCGCTGGCGGCCGGCGAACCCGGCGAGATCAGCGTGCGCGGGCCGGTGGTGATGCAGGGTTACTGGGACAATCCGCAGGCCACCCAGGCGACCCTGGTGGACGGCTGGCTGCGCACCGGCGATATCGGTTTGCTCGACGAGCACGGCTACCTGACCCTGACCGACCGCAGCAAGGACGTGATCATCTCCGGCGGCAGCAACATCTACCCGCGCGAAGTCGAGGAAGTGCTGATCCAGCACCCCGAAGTGTTCGAGGCCTGCGTGGTCGGGGAGGCCGACGCCGAGTGGGGCGAGTCGGTGGTGGCCTTCGTCGTGCCGCGTACGCCCGGCAGCCTCGATGCCCAGGCGCTCAACCAATGGTTCCTGGCGCGCATGGCCTCGTTCAAGAAACCGAAGAAGTACCTGTTCTGTGCCGAGCTGCCGAAGAACAGCTATGGCAAGATTCTCAAGACCCAGCTGCGCCAGTGGCTGCAGAACCCCGACGGGGCGTTCGCCAGCCACTGACCGGCATCTTTCATGGAAAGCACCACGACAGGAGTTCCCGACATGGGCATGTCACCCGGCAACACCCAGCGCCAGCGGCGCCGCGCCTTTATCGGCGCCACCACCGGCCACTTGATCGAGTGGTACGACTACGGCGTCTACGGCTTCCTGGCCTTGTACATCGGCAAGGCCTTCTTCGTTTCCGACGACCCCACCAGCAGCCTGCTGGCAAGCTTCGCGGCCTTTGCCCTGAGCTTCTTCATCCGCCCGTTGGGCGGGCTGTTCTTCGGCCCGCTGGCGGACAAGATCGGTCGCCGCCGCACGCTGATCACGGTGCTGGTGATGATGGCCGGCTCCACCTTCCTGCTCGGTCTGCTGCCGACCTACGCCAGCATCGGCATCGCCGCCCCGGTGATCCTGGTGCTGATCCGCTGCGTGCAGGGCTTCTCTGCCGGCGGTGAGATCGGCACCATCACCAGCTTCATCTCCGAATACGCCGGGCCCGGTCGCCGTGGCTTTGCCACCTGCTGGCTGATGGTCACCGCGGTGCTCGGCCTGCTGCTGGGCGGCGCCGTGGCCAATGGCATGACCTGGGCGCTGGGCGCCGAGCTGATGCAGGACTGGGGCTGGCGCATCCCGTTCCTGATCGCCGGTCCCCTGGGCTTCATCTCGCTGTACATTCGCCTCAAGCTTGAGGACAGCCCCGAGTTCCTCGCCCTGGTGGAAGCCGGGCAGACCTCCAAGGCGCCGCTGCGCGAGGTATGGCAGTGGAAGCGCTCGATCGCCCTGGTGTTCTTCATCATCACCCTGCACAGCTCGATCTTCTACCTGGTGCTGACCTTCGCCTCGACCTACATGTCCAACACGCTGAAGTTCGACAGCGGCACCACCTTGCTCTACGTGTTCGTCGCCAGCCTGTCGGCGGCGCTGGTGATGCCATTGGGCGGCGCCTTCACCGACCGCTACGGGCGCAAGCCGTTCCTGATGGTGATCGGCACCCTGGCGACCCTGGCCATGTACTGGTTCTTCAAGACCGCGCCCGGCGCCACCCCGGCCACCCTGTTCTGGCCGCTGATGGCGGTGGCGATCCTGTTCGGGCTGTATGCTTCGTCGACCTACGCGTTGATGAGTGAACTGCTGCCGACGCGGATCCGCTCAACCGGCATCGCCATGGCCTACAACATCCCGGTGGCGGTGTTCGGCGGCAGCGCGCCGCTGATCTCCACCTGGCTGATCAAGGTGACCGGGGATATCACCGCACCGTGGTACTTTTACGTGGGCACCGGTGTGGCGTCGCTGGTGGCGCTGGTGGTGCTGCGCAAGGAAGATTTCGTCGCCTGTGGCCACGCTGCGCGCCAGCCGGTTGAACCGAACCCATTGAACCTGCGTTCGGCCTGAAGGCAGGAGACCTCTGTGGGAGCGGGTAAACCCGCTCCCACAGGCTGGCATTCAGCGGTTGAGGGTTCGCTCGATCTCGGCAACAATCGGTTACATGCGCTGGGACAGGACGCCCCACGCAGCGCTGCCGCTTGCTGAGAGCGGCATGGAACCCATGGCCTGCGAAGAACAACATGAAATCAGCGCGCACTGTCATCTCGGAAAACTTCTTCCGTCGTTTCAAACCCATCTTCGCCCCGCATCTGGATGCCCTCGGCATCGACCTGCCATTGCTGGACCGCGCCGACATCGAAATCCCCGGTGACCAGTACCTGGCCCTGTGGGAAGCCGCCGGCACCCGCAACCCCGCCATCGGCCTGACCCTGGGCAGCCAGACCGAAGCCGACGACATCGGCGCCCTGGGCCATGCCCTGCATTGCGCGCCCAGCGTCGAAAAGGCGCTGATTACCCTGCACACCTACATCGTGGTGTTCGCCCAGGAGTCGTCCATCGACTACTGCTGCGAAAGCCGCCAGCTGCGCATCACCTACCAGGTCACCGATACCACGGTGGTCAACCGCCGCCAGGACGCCGAGTTCGCCATCGCCGCGATCCTGCGTCAGTTGCAGCTGATCACCGCCAACCCGTTGCGGCCGCTGCGGGTGGACTTCGAGCACCCGCGGCCGGCGGATGTCTCGGTGCACAAGCAGTTGTTCATGTGCCCGGTGTTCTTCGGCCAGTCGACCAACCGCATCACGTTTTCCGTTGATGTCCTCAAGCTGCCGGTGGCCCAGGGCAACGAGCGTCTGTTCCAGGCCCTGGAGCCTTACCTGCAACGGGAGCTCGAGCAGCGCAGCATCAGCGATGAGCTGCTGCCCCAGGTCACCCGCATGATCGCCCTGGGCATGGCCAGCGGCGTGCCGTCGCTGGACGAGGTCAGCGCGCGCATGGGCCTGAGCCGGCGTACCCTGCAACGCCGCCTGAAGGAACAGGCCATCGAGTTCTCGGTGCTGGTGGAGGAGGTGCGCCGCGACCTGGCGCTGGGTTACCTGAACCACTCCGACTACTCGATGACGCAGATCTCGCTGCTGCTCGGCTACGCCGAATCCGGCTCGTTCACCCGGGCCTTCCGGCGCTGGACCGGGCAGTCGCCGCAACAGTTTCGTCAGGCCGGGCGCGGGCCTGGCGCGGTGTGCTGAAAATCTGGCATCCGTGGTCAATCCCGTTGCCGCGCCGCTCGATAGGCTCGAAGGGACCGCATGTCCGTGTGCGAAACCCGAGAGTCCAGCATGAACGACAACAACAACGACGCTGTGCATGAACATCGCTCCTTCTGGCAACACGACTACGGCGCCTACGCGCCGAACACGCGCCTGACCGAAGACCTCAAGGTCGATGTGGCGGTGATCGGTGGAGGTTTCACCGGGCTCAATGCCGCCTGGCAGTTCAAGCGCGATAACCCCGGCGCCCGGGTGGTGGTGCTGGAGGCGGCGCAGATCGGTTTCGGCGCCAGTGGGCGCAACGCCGGCTTCAGCACCAGGCTGTTCGGCCTGGAACCGGAGCTGGTGGTGCTGCGCTGGGGCCGGCAGAAGATGATCGACGCCCACCATTACCTTGAAAAGGCCGTGGCCTATACCCGCGAAGTGATCGACAGCCACGGCATCGATTCGGATTACCGCCATGCCGGACTGCTGCGGGTCAGCTATTCGCCGCAGCAGGTGGCGCGCCTGGGCAAGACCCTGGAACTGTACGATTCGCTGGGGCTGGCGGCGGACATGCGCTGGCAGGACAGCGACGCGCTGCGCCAGCAGTACGATTCACCGCGTCTGCTGGGTGGTATCCGTGAAACCGGGACCGGCTACCTCGACCCCTGCAAGCAGGTGCGTGGCCTCAAGGGCCTGGCGGCTTCGGCGGGCGTGCGCATCCACGAGTCCACGCCAGTACTGGACATCGACACCAGTGGTAGGGGCATCGTGCTGCGCACGCCCGTGGCCAGTGTGACCGCCGACAAGCTGGTGCTCGCCACCAACGCCTACTCGCGGCAGGTGCCGGGTTCTCGTACGCTGGAGCGTCGCCAGTTCCCGCTGTGGACCTACCAGGTGGTCACCGAGCCCCTGGGCGATGCGCTCTGGCAGCGCCTTGGCTGGCAGGGCCGAGAGGCGTTCGGCGACAACCGGCAGATGCTGCACTATTTCCGCCCGACCGTGGACGGGCGCATCGTCATGGGCGGCGGCGATGTGCTGGCCTACAGCGGCAGTGCAACGGATGAACAGCCGTCGCCGGCCAGCTGGGCCCATTGCGAGGCGCACCTGAAGTGGGTCTACCCGCAGTTGCGCGACGTACGCATTGCCTACCGCTGGGGCGGGCCGGTATCGGTGAACGCCGACATGGTCCCGGAGATCAGTTTTGTCGGCGATGAGCGCATGATCTACGCCGGGGGCTGCTTCGGCCACGGCGTGGCGCTGAGCCATCTGAACGGGCGGACCATCGCCGACCTGTTGCAGGGCCGACGCAGCGAGTTGACCGACTTCTGGATCGTCAACCGCAAGGCCATCCCGATGCCGGGCAACACCCTGTCGTGCTGGGCCGGGCGCACGGCGCGCCAGGCGCTGAGGGCCTGGGACTGGTGGGAGGAGCGCGGGCTCAAGGCCTGACACGCAGCCTGCTGGCACCGGATGACAAACACCCTGGCGCATGCGGCCAAGCCGCTGGCCAGCGCCATTGAATACTGTCTGTCACGCAGAGCCGGAAACGCATTTTGGGCCGTCCCTCGGCGGCCTCTTTTTCCGCGCCCTTGCCCGTTACGAACTGCCTTTCGATAACCACAACAATCCCGCAAGGAAAAGTTCATGAAACCACGCCCCCTGTCCCTGTTGGGCGGCGCGCTGTTGGCGCTGCTCGGTACCACCACCTCCCTCACGGCCCTTGCCGACCTTACCCCCACGGGGGCCGAAAGGGCCGGCAACGCCGACGGCAGTATTCCCGCATGGACCGGCGGCCTGACCCAGGCGCCGGCTGGCTGGTCGCCGGGCCATGGCGACCCCTATGCCGGCGACAAGCGCCTGTATTCGATCGATGCCAACAACGTGGCCCAGTACCAGGGGCAGTTGCCGGAAGGACAGGTGGCGCTGATCAAGGCCTACCCGGGCTATCGACTGGACGTGTACCCCACTCATCGCAGTTGCGCGATTCCGGCCGAGGTGGCCAAGCGTACCCAGGACTTTGCCGGCCAGGCACGCATCGGCGCCGATGGCTGGCGCCTGGAGCAGGCCGCCGGGGCCGCGGTGCCGTTCCCGCAACCGAAAAGCGGCATCGAGGTGCTGTGGAACTACAAACTGCGCTACATGGCCAAGGGCCGCAAGGCGCAGATCTCGTTCCTGCGTCGCGAAGCCGGTGGCGGGCTTACCGAGATCCGCCAATGGGCCAGCGAGTACTACCCCTACAACGACCCGGCGGTGAAAGCGCCCGAGGACACCGGCGACATCGAAGCCAAGCTGCTCTACGACATTCAGTCGCCGTCCTCGCGCGCGGGTGAGATGTACCTGGTGCATGCCCGCCTGGACCAGCCACAGAACGCCTGGATCTATTTCCCCGGCCAGCGCCGCGTGCGCCAGGCGCCGACCTTCGCCTACGACAACCCGATCGCCGGCTCCGACAACCTGTACTTCGTCGACCAGATCAACATGTTCACCGGTGCCCTGGACCGTTACGACTTCAAGCTGCTGGGCAAGCGCGAAATGGTAGTGCCGTACAACTCCTACCGCCTGGTGGACAAGGCCAACACCTACGACAAGCTGATCGGCGAGCAGTACCTGGACCGTGACGCGCAGCGCTACGAAAAGCATCGGGTGTGGGTGGTGGAGGCCACGGTCAAGGCCGACAAGCGCCATTCGTTCGCCAAGCGCGTGTTCTATTTCGACGAGGACAGCTGGAGCCTGCTGCACGTGGACATGTACGATGCCAGGGGCAACCTGTGGCGGGTGCAGGAGGGCAGCTTGTGGGCCGACCCCGAGATCCAGGCCTGCACCAGCTTCGAGTACGTCAGCTACGACCTGATCGCCCGGCGTTATATCGCCGACGGCTTCACCCAGCAGGGCGCGGCCCTGGACCTCACCGCCGGCCTGCAGGGCCGGGTCAGTGACAAGTTGTTCAACGCGGGCGAACTGCGCCGTCGCGGCGAGCGCTGATCTTCGGGAGAACACAACATGAACAACCTCCCTTCGCGGGCATGGGCGAAGGCTGCCCCGTGCCCGGCGCTGGCCCTGGCGGCCGTCGGACTGCTCGGCGCACAGCCTTGCCAGGCGTTCACCTTCGGTAGCGAGGACGGGCTCTCGGGCAGTTTCGACTCGACCTTGTCCTACGGTTTCGCCAGTCGCCTGGAATCATCCGACTGCCACTTGTTGGGGAGCAACAATGGCGGTTGCAATACCGGTACTGGCAATGAGCTGGGCCGCTACTACAACCTCGAGCGTGGTAACGGCTACGCCAACGCCGACATCAACTATGCCAATGCCGACGACGGCAACCTGAACTACCACAAGCACGATGTGTTTTCCCAGGTGCTCAAGGGCACCCATGAGCTGAGCCTGAGTTTCGGCGACGGCTGGAGTGCCCTGGGCCGGGTGGCCTGGGCGCGGGACTTCAAGATGGACGACACCCGTCGCAGCGACCTTGACGGCCCGGCCCGGCGTGATGCCACCCAGCGTTTCGACCTGCTCGACCTGTGGCTGGCGAAAAGCTTCGATATCGGTGAGATGCCGGCCAAGGTCAAGGTCGGCAACCAGGTGATCAGCTGGGGCGCGGAGCTGTTCATCAGCGGCGGCATCAACCAGATCAATGCCCTGAGCCTGCCCAAGTACCACACCCCGGGCACCCAGCTCAAAGAGGTGTTCATCCCGGCGCCCATGGCCTCGTTCAACCTGGGCCTGAGCGATACCCTGAGCCTGGAGGGCTATTACCAGTTCAAGTGGAATGCCTACGGCCTGGACCCGGTGGGCAGCTACTTTTCCACCGTCGATATCGCCGGGGAAGGACGCCGGGCGATCTACTACCCGACGAACTATATCGAGGGCTTGCAGCCGGGTGTCTGCGCGGGTACGCCGACGGGCCGCTGCGGCGATCCGCTGAGCAGTGGGCTGAGCCATGAGCAGATCATTGCCAGCGGCCTGGCGGTGCCTTATGGAGGAGAGCGCAAGGCCAGCAACGGCGGCCAGTATGGCGTGGCCTTGCGCTGGATGGCCGAGTCGATCGGCACCGAATTCGGCCTGTTCTACCAGCGCTACCACGACAAACTGCCTTTCATCGGCTACACGGCGCGCAGCAACCCGGATGCCCTGGTGGTGGACGATTACTTCATCAACTACGGCGAGGACAAGGACCTGTTCGGCGTGTCGATGAGCACCCTGGTGGGGCCGGTGGCCGTGGCCGGCGAGCTGTCGTTCCGGCCCCGCGACAGCGTGGCCATCGACCCGACGGTAGCCTTCGGGCAGGGCCTGACCGGCAGTTACAACCGCTACAGCGTGTTCGACACCGGCGAGCACAAGGGTTTCGTCGAGACGCGCAAGTGGCAGGCCGATGTGAATGCCACCTACAGCTTCTCGGGCAACGATCCGCTGGGCTTCATTCCCGATGCCCTGGGGGCCTCCGACGCGTTCCTGCTGGCCGAGGTGGCGGTGGTGCGCTATCCGGGCCTGGACCTGTCGGGCGAGGTGCCCTACGTGCTGCCGGACTACTCGCTGCCCGATCGCACCTCGTGGGGCTATGTAACCGAGTTCGGGGTCAACTACCCGAACCTGTTCGGCAGTGGCGTCACCGTCACCCCACAGTTGGACTTCAGCCATGACGTCAAGGGCACCACGCCCAACGCGATGCCCTTCGTCGAGGGGCGCAGGTCGCTGACCGCCTCCTTGCTGTTCAACCACCGCGACCGCTGGAAAGGCGGCCTGCAGTGGGTGCGCTACTGGGGCGGGGGCGACAACAACCTGATGGCCGACCGCGACTTCGTCAGCGGCAATATTTCCTACTCCTTCTGATCCGGCCGCCACGCGCTCGCAGGGCGCGTGGCGGGGAGGCTATTCATGTTGGCTTATCTGCTCTCGGCGCTCGAGCGCCTGGTCTTTCGCCATCGCCTGGCGACCCTCGGCCTGCTGGCCGTGGTCACCCTGGTGATGGGCCTGTTCGCCGCGCGTCTTGAGATGACGGCGGGCTTCGACAAGCAACTGCCCCAGCAGCATCCCTACATCAAGACGTTCAACCAGTACCGCGACGTGCTGTTCGGCGCCAACCGCGTCATCGTGGTGCTGCGGGCGCGGCATGGCGATATCTGGAACACGACGGCGCTGACCCGCCTGCACGACCTGACCCAGACGCTGTTCTTCCTGCCTGGCCTCGACCGGCGCAGCGTCACTTCGCTGTGGACGCCGAACACCCGCGCGGTGCAGATCACCGAGGAGGGCATGAAGGCCGAGGACGTGGTCGGCGGCGATGTCACTGTCGGCAACCTCGATGCCCGGGCCATCGCCGGTATTCGCGAACGCACCCTGGCCGGCGGCTTCGTCGGCAGCCTGGTGGCCAACGACCAACGTGGGGCGATGGTGGTGGCCGAGCTGGCCGACCCGGACCCGGTGACGGGCAAACGCCTCGATTACCTGGCCTTCAGCCGTCAGTTGGAGGAGCAGGTGCGGGCGAAGTATGCCGACGCCGACTTCGATGTGCAGATCATCGGCTTCGCCAAGCAGATGGGCGATATCGGCGCCGGCGCCCGCAGCGTGGTCGAGTTCTTTGCCTTGGCTTTTGTGCTCACGGCGCTGGCGGTCTACTGGTACATCCGCTCCTGGCGCCTGACGGCGCTGGCGCTGGTGTGCTCGCTGGTGTCGGTGGTGTGGCAGTTCGGTACCCTTACGTTGCTGGGCTTCGGCCTTGATCCACTGGCGATCCTGGTGCCGTTCCTGGTGTTCGCCATCGGCGTGTCCCACGGCGTGCAGCAGGTCAATTTCATCGCCAAGGAAGTCTGCGCCGGCGCCGATGGGATGACCGCCGCCCGACGCAGTTTCGTCGGCCTGATGATCCCCGGCACCCTGGCCTTGATCACGGCCTTCGTCGGCTTTGCGACGTTGGTACTGGTGCCGATCCCGATGATTCGCGAACTGGCCATCACCGCGTCGGTGGGCGTGGTCTACAAGATCGTCACCAACCTGGTGATGCTGCCGCTGCTGGCCAGCTACTGCCGTTTCGACGGGCGCTACGTGGCCAAGGTCGAGCGCCTGCATGCGCGCCGCGAAGGGTTGATGACCAGTCTCGGGCGTATCGCCGAACCCCGCAACGCGGCGTTGGTGACGCTGCTGGGGGCCGGTCTGATGGTGCTGGCGGTGTGGCAGAGCCAGGGCCGGCATGTCGGCCATGTGCTGCCGGGTGCACCGGAGCTGCATGCCGACTCGCGTTACAACCAGGATGTGGAGCAGGTGGTCAGCCATTTCGCCCTGGGCCTGGACCTGTTCACCGTGGCCGTGCAGACCCCGGCGGGCGGTTGCTACCGGCATGACGTGATGGCCTATGTCGACCGCCTGACCTGGTACCTGGGCACCTTGCCCGGGGTGCTGTCGGCGCAGTCGCTGCCGGCCATGGACAAGCTTGCGGCTTCTGGGGTCAATGAGGGCAATCCGAAATGGGCGGCGCTGCCGGTCGACGAGCTGTCCCTGGGCGAAACCGTGCGCCAGGTGCCTGAAGCACTGCGCCTGTTCGATGCCGACTGCACCGTGCTGCCGGTCAACCTGTACCTGGCCGATCACAAGGCCAGCACCCTCAAGCAGATAACCGCAGTTGTCGAGCAGTACCGCGAGCACCATGCGCTGCCTGGGGTGAGCGTGCGCCTGGCCAGCGGCAACGCCGGGGTGCAGGCCGCCACCAACGCGGTGGTGGAGGGCTCGGAGCTGCCGATGATGCTCTACGTGTACCTGACCATCGTGCTGCTGGTGGGGCTGGTGTACCGCGACTGGCGGGCCATGCTCGCCTGCTGTCTGCCGCTGACCCTGGCGACCTTCCTCGGCTACTGGTTCATGAAGGCCCTGGACATCGGCCTGACCGTGGCCACCCTCCCGGTGATGGTGCTGGCCGTGGGCGTGGGCGTGGATTACGCCTTCTACATCTACAACCGCCTGCAACTGTACCTGGCCGCTGGGTGCGACATCGTCAGCGCATTCCAGCAGGCTTTGCGCGAGGTAGGCGTGGCCACGGTGTTCACCGCACTGACGCTGTCGGTGGGGGTGGCTACCTGGTCGTTTTCGGCGTTGAAGTTCCAGGCCGACATGGGCCTGCTGCTGACCTTCATGTTCATGGCCAACATGCTGATGGCGGTGACCCTGCTGCCGGCGCTGGCCGTGGTCCTGGAAAGGCTGGTTCCGCGACGGGGGCCGGTTCGTGCGCCCCTGGCCGCTCATTGAAAGGGGCTGAGGGATGAAGACTGTTCAGGTGTTGCCCTGGTTGCTGGGATTGATATGGGCAGGGCAGGCCGCTGCGGCGCCGGCCATTGCCCTGAGCGATGTACGCCACGCGTCCCTGGTGGCGGTGGCGCGGACCGGGGACGGGTTGGTCGCGGTGGGCGACCACGGCGTGGTGGCGTTGTCCGCCGATGGCCAACAATGGCGCCAGGCGCGCAGCGTGCCGGTGGATGGTTTGCTGACCGCCGTGAGCTTCGTCGATCAGCGCCAGGGTTGGGCGGTGGGGCATGGTGGCGTGCTGTTGCACAGTGTCGACGGCGGTCAGAACTGGACCTTGCAACAGCGCCTGGAGGGCAAGCCGGTGCTGTTGTCGGTGCTGTTCACCGACGCCCACCACGGCTTGGTTGTTGGTGCATACGGCTATGCGGCGCGCACGGCTGATGGCGGCGTCAGCTGGCAGCCGATGCCGATCGGCGAGGAGGGCGACGAGTTCCACCTCAATCAGGTGTTCCAGGCCGCCGATGCCAGCCTGTTCATCGTTGGCGAGGCCGGTCATGCCTACCGCTCGAGTGACCAGGGGGCTTCTTGGCAGGTGCTGGACACCGGCGTCAGTGGCTCGCTGTGGACAGGCACTGGCCTGCGTGATGGCCGCGTCCTGCTGGCCGGCATGAGCGGGCGGGTGCTGCTGGGTGACAGCCAGGGTCGCCACTGGCGCGTGCTCGACAGTGGCAGCCGCGAGGCGATCAGCGCCGTGACGCAACTGAATGACGGCCGGGTGGCGCTGGTGAGTAACTCAGGCCTGATGGCGATCTCCGATTCTCAGGTGACGCACTTCACCAGCGCACAACGGGAGGACCGTCTGAACCTGGCGGCCCTGGCCGCGCACTCCGGCCACCTGCTGCTGTTCGGCGCAGCGGGCGTGATCGATGGCGTGGCACCGGATGCCAAGGCAGCTGTCACCGCGCGCCAAGCCTCTGAAAATGCCCCTCGATAGACTCAAGCCCAGGCCGATCGCCTGTTGCGGAGCCCCTATGTTCAAGCGTTCCTTGCGTCATCTGCTGTGTGGTCTGTGGTTGTTCGCCGGCGCCGCCTCGGCACTGGCCGACTTCGTGCCGGAGCAGGCCCGTGTCGAAGTGCTGGGCGATCATCGCGAGCAGCGCTGGTTCTGGATCTGGGGCAGCAATGCCCCCAACATGGTTGATGGCCGTGCCTACCTGTTCGACGACCAGGGTCGCAATCTCGGTCAACTGAGTACCGGCATCTGGTCCAACGGCCTGCAGCTGGCGCACAGCCGCGATGAGCTGTATGCCACCGAGATCTACTTCAGCCGTGGCGTGCGCGGCCAGCGCAGCGATGTGGTCACGGTGTACGACGCCAGGACCCTCAGCCCCAAGCGCGAGATCGCGATCCCGGCCAAGCGCATGACCGCGCTGATCTCCACGGGCCTCAGCGTGCTGTCCGATGACGAGCGCTTCCTGCTGGTGCTCAATTTCACCCCGGCGCAGTCGATCTCGGTGGTCGACCTGGAAAACAGCCGCTTCGTCACCGAGGTGCCGATCCCCGGCTGCGCGTCGATCTACCCGGCCGGCCCTCGCGATTTCTATGCCATCTGCGGTAATGGCGGGTTCTTCCACCTGCGTCTGGACGAACAGGGACAGGTGGCGCTGCAGCAACGCACGCCCCCGGCGTTCGACCCGTTGCAGGACCTGCTGCTGACCACCGGCGTGCGCGATGGCGACACCTGGTACTTCGTCTCCCAGCACAACCGCGCCTATGCCCTGGACATGAGCGCCGACGGTGTGCGCCCGCGCAAGCAGTGGTCGCTGCTCAGTGACCAGGAGCGCGCCGATGGCTGGGGTATCGCTGGCAACCATGGCGTGGCCCTGCACCGGCAGAGCGGGCGCTTGTACGTACTGATGCACAAGGACAAGCCGGAGAACTACCAGAAGCCCGGCACCGAGGTTTGGGTGTTCGATGTGGCTACGCAGCAGCGGGTGTCGCGCCTGCCGCTCAAGGAGCAGAGCACCGCCATCGGCGTCAGCCAGGGCGCGCAACCACGGCTGTACAGCCTGGACTGGATGGTGCCGATGCCGAGCCTGTTCACCCTGTGGGTCTACCTGACCGAAGGCGAGGCCGGGTTGACCCCGCTGCTACGCCAGGGCGTGAACCTGTACGACGCCGACAGCGGCGAGCACCTGCGCAGCGTCGGGGACATCCCCCTGGGCTTCCTCAATGTGGTGATGCCATGGTGACCGTCGAACTGCTGCATGACCCCTTGGTGCATGTTGCCAGCGTCGGCGGGCTGGCCTTGCTGCTCGGCGCTGCCGCGTTGCACAAGCTGCACGATCCCCGGGTGTTCGCCGAGGTGCTGCAACGCTATGCCCTCGTATTGGGCCGCTGGTGCGCGGCGCCGGTGTGGGCGCACCTGTTGCCGGTGCTGGACGTGTTGGCTGCCGCCGGCTTGTTGCTGAGCCTGTGGTGGCCGTTAGCGACGCTGCCCGCCGTGGTGTTGCTGGTGCTGTATGCCGGCGTGCTGGCGGCGGCCGTAGGCGAGGGTACATCCCTGGAAGACTGTGGCTGCCACTTCGGCGGCCGTCGCCAGCCGCCGTCCCGGGCGCTGGTCTGGCGCAACCTGCTGCTGGCGCTGGCCGCCGGCAACCTGCTGGCACCGATGAACGAACGCGCGCTGACCTGGCTCGACGGCTGCACCCTGGTGTTCGCCTTCGTCTGTGTCGCCGCCCTGTACCTGCTGGCCAACCAGCTGATCTCCAACCGTGCACTCCCGAGGCAACGGCCATGACCTATGCACTGATCATTTCCAGCCTGTTGTCCTGGGCGATCATCCTGATGCTGATCCTTGCCGTGTGGGCCCTGGCTCGCCAGGTCGGGCTGCTGCATGAACGCATCCAGCCGGTGGGGGCGCTGTCCCTGGGCAAGGCGATCAAGGCCGGTGACACGGCGCCCGTGTTCACCCTGCCGAGTCTGACCGGGGGCTCGGTCAGACTCGGCGGCGCCAGCGGGCAAGGGCAGGGCACCTTGCTGTTCTTCCTCTCCGAAACATGCCCGGTGTGCAAGACGCTGCTGCCGGTGCTCGATGCGCTGCGCCGCCAGGAACGCCTGAGGGTCGTGCTGGCCAGCGATGGCGCAGCCGACGAGCACCTGGCTTTCATCGCCGCCCATGGTCTGCAGGTATTCCCCTACCTGCTGTCGCGGGAAGTGGGCCTGGCCTACCAGATCAGCAAGTTGCCCTACGGCGTGCTGATCGACGAGCACGGCAGCGTTGCCAGCCATGGCCTGGTCAACACCCGCGAGCACCTGGAAAGCTTGCTGGAAGCACGGCGCCTGGGGCATGCCACGGTCCAGGCGTACAACGCCGCACAACAGGGGTTGCAGCCATGACGATCCGTTGGTTCGACGAGGCCACTCAACTGCTGACCCGCCGTGTCGCCCGCGGCACTTCGCGCCGGGGCTTTCTCGGCGGCCTGGGCACCTTGCTGGCCGGCGCCGGGGCGACCACCTTGCTGCCGGTGTTTCGCGGCGGCGCCTTTGCCCAGTCCAGCGCCGGTCTGCAGGAGTCGGGCGACCCGAACAGTTGCGAGTACTGGCGTCACTGCGCCATTGACGGCTTCCTCTGTGGTTGCTGCGGTGGTACCTCCAGCAGTTGCCCACCGGGCACCGTGCGCTCGGATATCACCTGGATCGGCACCTGCCGCAATCCCACCGACGGCAAGGACTATGTGATCTCGTACAACGACTGCTGCGGCAAGAGCAACTGCGGCCGCTGCGTGTGCCAGCGCGACCAGGGCGACACGCCGCTGTACCGCCCGCAGAGCTCCAACGACCTCAACTGGTGCTCCGGCAGCCAGGCGGACATGCCGTACCACTGCTCGCTGTCGGTGGTGATCGGGGTCAAGGAGTAGGGCATGGCCGTGCGCCGGATAGGCCTGCTGACGCTGGCCGTGCTGCTGCTTGTCGGCAACGCCCGGGCCACCGAGCCCCGCCAGTTCGACTACATGCTCAACTGCCAGGGCTGCCACCTGCCCGACGGCAGCGGCAACCCGGGGCGCAGCGTGCCGGCGTTTCCCGGGCAACTGGGCAAGTTTCTCGGCGTGCCGGGAGGACGCGAGTACCTGGTACAGGTGCCGGGCTCAGCATTGTCGGGTCTGTCGGACGAAGCCCTGGCGGGTGTCCTCAACTGGATGCTGGCGCGCTTCGACGACCGCCATCTGCCCGCTGATTTCAAACCCTATAGCGGTGCCGAGGTGCGGCAGTGGCGCGGGGCGGTACCCGCTGACGTCGAGACCACGCGCGATCGCCTGCTGCAACGCATCGCTGAACAAGAACAACGATCAGGGAACCCCGACCGATGAAGCAAAGCCTTTACGCTGGCCTGCTGGCCATGACCGCGGCCTTCGCCGCCCACGCCGAAGCGATACCGACCCAGGCCACCACCTGTGTGGCCTGCCACGGTGCCCAGGGCCAGGGCAACCCCGCGCTCGGCGCGCCGCGGCTGGCCGGGCAGCAGGCCGAATACCTGCTCACCCAGCTGCGCGACTTCAAGGCCGGACGCCGTGGCTATGCCGCCGCAGACACCCATGGCGCACAGATGCGCGCCATCGCCACGACGATAGGCGATGGCGACCAGGAACCGCTGGCGCGCTACTTCGCAGGGCTGGGCGGTACTTCCAGCGCTGCGTCAGCGGTGTCCGCCAGTCAGGGGCAGGCGCTGTACCAGGGCACCTGCGCCGCTTGTCACGGCCCGCGAGGAGAGGGCTTCGCGCACTTGAAAACGCCCAATCTGCGCGTGCTTGACCGGGTCTATCTGGAGCGCCAGTTGACGGCGTTCAGCGATGGGACACGAGGGGGCGAGCAGCATGGCAGCGAGCTGGCGATCTGGATGCGCGGCATTGCCTTGCAGCTGCATGACGAGGGGCAGCGTCAGGTGTTGATCGATTACATCGTCAGTCCATGAATCTGGGCTGCTGCGCAGCCCCTTTCGCGGCACGAGGCCGCTCCTACAGGGACCGCGTAGGCCCAATGCTCCACTCCTAGTATCTCGAACCAACGGAAATACCTCCCACCATGCCATCACCCAAGTTTCTCAAGGGCTTTCGCCACGAACTGGCCAACCGCGCCTTCGCCCTGGCGGCGGTCCGGCGCATGGCTTCGCGTTTGCAAGGTCGGCAGCCCCATCCATTCTGGAAGACCTACGCCGACCTCGAGCGCTTCAATCAGCCGCGCTACCAGGCTGCCGCCGACCGCTGGGGGCTGGATACCACGCCCGGCGTGCTGACACGGCTCAAGGCCTGGCTGCTGTCCTCGCTCCCGCGGCCCCTGCAAGGCCTGCTGCTGCGCATCGTCCACCACGAGACGGTGAAGTACATGGCCTGGCTGCAGGGCCTGCGCAAGATCGGTCCCGCTGATGCGCAGTGCTTCCTCGACTACATGATCGAGCAGGAGCAACTGCAGCTGGACATGATGCGCATGGCGCTCAATGGCCGCTACCGCGATGTGGTGCGCCAGGCCGATACCTTCTTCCTCAAATACAACGGTGTGCGGCTGCTGGCCGAACACCCTTTGCCACCTGCCACTGCGGAGCTGCCATGAACGTCCTGATCGTCCATGCCCACAACGAACCCCAGTCCTTCAACAGCGCCATGGCCTGCCTGGCCGTGGAGGTCCTCGAGGGCCAGGGCCACAGCGTGCAGCTGTCGGACCTGTATGCCATGGGCTTCAACCCGGTCGCCAGCGCCGACGACTTCCACCAGCGCGCCAATGCCGACTACCTGGTCTATGCCCTGGAGCAGCGCCATGCGGTCAACAACGGCACCCTGGCCGCGGACATCGCCGCGGAGCTGGACAAGATCCGCTGGGCCGACCTGATCATCCTCAACTTCCCCATCTATTGGTTCAGCATGCCGGCCATCCTCAAGGGCTGGATCGACCGGGTGTTCGTTTCGGGCTACTGCTATGGCGGCACGCGCATCTATGACCGTGGCGGGCTCAAGGGCAAGCGGGCGATGCTCAGTTTCTCCCTGGGCGGGCAGACCCACATGTTCGGGCCGGATGCCGTGCATGGCGAGCTCGACGCGATGTTGCGTCCGATCCAGCGTGGGGTGCTGGGCTATGTCGGGTTGTCGGTGCTGCCGCCGTTCGTGGCGTTCCATGTGCCCTACATCAGCGAGCAGGCGCGCGAGCAGTATCTGGCGCAGTACCGCGAGCATCTGCTGACGCTCGATGAGCGAGCGCCGTTGGTGTTTCCGTCGCTGGATGACTTCGACGCCACCTTGCACCCAAGAGTCCTGTGACGGGGAGCGCTACTCATGCCTGTTGATGTCGAGCGTTGCGAAGGCATCGCGTTTCTCACCCTGGATCAGCCGCAGAGACGCAACAGCTTCGACCTGCCCATGGCCATCGCCCTGCGCGATGCCGTGCGTGGCCTGACGCAGGAACCGCCGAAGGTGGTGGTGCTGCGCAGCCGTGGCGAGCACTTCTCGGTCGGCGGTGACGTCCACCACTTCCAGCAGCTGCTGCAAGGTTCGCCCGACGCCCGCAGCGCAGGTGCCGCGCAGCTGGTCGGCGCGGTGAACGAGGCGGTGCTCGGGCTCACTGGCCTGCCATGCCCGGTGCTGGGGCTGCTCAGTGGCGCCGTAGCCGGCTTCGGCCTGTCCCTGGCGCTGGGCTGTGACCTGCTGGTGGCCGCCGAGGACGCTCGGCTGGTCTACGCCTACGGTGCCATCGGCATCACCCCGGACGGCGGCGGCAGCTGGCACCTGCCGCGCCATCTCGGGCTGCATCGCGCCCTCGCCTTGGCGTTGCTGAACAAGTCCTTGTCGGCCCAGGAGGCCCAGTCACTCGGGCTGGTGGTCGAGGTGGTGCCTGTCGACGCCTTGCCGGCCACCGGCCTGGCGCTGGCCAAGCGCCTGGCCGGCGCAGCTGCCGCTGCGCAGACGGGGGCCAAGCGGCTTCTGCGCGCAGGTCTGGAGGGCGATCTGGCCAGCGCGCTGGACCGGGAGCGGGGCGTGTTCGTGAGTCTCTGCGCCAGCGATGACTTTGCCGAGGGGGTGGAGGCCTTCTGTGAGCGCCGTCCGGCGTCCTTCGGCTAGAAAGCCCATCGTCTCTGCAGGGCTGTGAAAATCGTTGGAGGGGAGGATGGCGGATCCTCGCCAGAGTCACTCCTGCAAGACAGCGCGCCAGATCCAGCCTCCATTCGAGCGCCATTTCCGGAGTGGGGCAGCATTCTGTTACAGTCGCCGCCTCACTTTATCGGTCCGGGGATGTACAAGGATGTCGTTTCACGATTGGTTCGGTTTTGTCGTCGTCTCGATGCTGGTGACCCTGTCGCCAGGCCCAGGGGTCATCATGGCCCTGTCCAACTCGTTGTCCCACGGGCCGAGGCGGGCAATGCTCGGATCGCTCGGCAACGCCTTCGGCCTGCTGGTTGTGTCCACCGCCACCAGTGCCGGCCTCGGGGTGCTGCTGCAAACCTCGGCCACGGCCTTCCTGCTGCTCAAGGTGCTCGGCGCGAGCTACCTGATCTACCTGGGCATCAAGCAGTGGAAGAGTCGCACCAGCGCCTTTGACCAGCTCGAGCAGCCGACCAAGGCCATCGCCAGCAATCGCCGGCTGCTGCTCAACGGCGTGACGGTGGCGCTGACCAATCCGAAGGCGATCCTGTTCTTCGCCGCCTTCCTGCCGCAGTTCATGCGCACCGGCCACGGCGCCGACGGCCAGCTCGGTCTGTTGGTGGTCACCTTCGCCCTGTGCTCGATGCTCTCCCATGCTTTCTATGTCACCCTGGCCCAGGCCTTGAAACGCCAGCTGGCCGCACCGAACCGCGCGCGCCTGATGAACCGCCTGTTCGGCGTGTCGTTCATGACGCTGGGGGCCAGCCTGTTCACTGTTCAGGCCAAGACAGCCTGAAGCAAACGTCTCCAATAGGTATACCGCCATGGCACAAGCCACCGACCAGGCCTTCTACGACCGCGCCGACGCGCATATCGAACTGGCCAACCAGCAGATCGAAAAGCTCGAGGACCTCGGCAAGGTCAGCGCTTCGATGACCTTCGCCGCCAGTCGCTTCAATGCCTGGATGACGGCACGCAGTTTCAAGTCCGCGCAAGAGATGGCCGCGGCGCGGGAGGAGCTGCTGAAGTACTTCTGCGAGCAGTACCGGATGATGCTTGAGGACAACCTCGATGAGCATATCCAGCAGTTCGACCGCTATGTGATGGGCAAGGACAGCTGAGGTCCGCCCAGAAAATTTGGCCATCTTCACACGACCTTGACAATCGCTGGAAGGAACGTTGACAGACCCTCGCTAAAGTTCGCCTCCGTTGAAATGCATCGCGCAATGCCGGTGCGTTTCCCGTGGTGTCGAGAACCTTATCCAGCGAGTCATGATCATGTTCGAATCAACGTCCATCAGGAAGATACTGGGCACTTCGCTTGCCCTCAACGCGGCGCTTGCCTGCAGCCAGGCCAGTGCCCAGGAAAAGACTGCGCCGGACATCATCTGGGGCGACGAGACCCAGGTCACCGCCGGCTTCGCCCTGCATGCCGCGCCGCGCTACATGGGCGCGAAGGGCAGCCAAGGCCACCTGTTGCCATCGGTGACCCTCCAGCGCGGCATCTTCTTCGCCGACAGCCTCAAGGGCCTGGGCGTCCAGCATCAGTTCGACAGCGGCTTCAGCGCCAGCCTCTCGGTTGGCTACGACTTCGGCCGTGCCGACGGTGACAGCAAGTACCGCAATGGCTCGGACCATTTGAAAGGCATGGGCGAGGTAGGCGGTGCGACGGTGGTCGACATCAACCTGGCCCAGCAGGTCCTGCCTTGGCTTGCGATCACCGCCGATGCCGAGCTGCGCACCGGTGGCTACAAGCGCGGCAACCGCTATCAGTTCGGCCTGCTGAGCACGCTCCACCACAACGACGCCGACACGGTGACCCTGGGCGTCAACGTCCATGCGGGGCAGGCCAGGTACAACCAGACCTACTTCGGCGTCACCGGCCAGCAAAGCGACAACACCGATTTCAATCGATTCAAGGCCGACCAGGGCATCTATGCCTACTCGGGCGAGCTGTCGTGGATGCACCGGTTCGACCCGCACTGGTCGACCGTCGCCAGCGTGAATGTGATGCACTACACCGACCAGGTCCGCCACAGCCCGATCATCCGCCAGGATACGCCGGTCACCTCGACCGTCGGCGTTCAGTACGCGTTCTGACTCAGGCCTGCGGGAGGAATGCCTCCTCGATGAAGGCTTCGAGCGCCTGCGCCTCGATGATCTCGATCGAGAAATGCCCGAAACGCTTCGGCAGCCAGATGATGCGGGCACCGGCAGGCGACTGCAGGTGCTCGCGTGCCAGCGGCTTGCCGTTCTCGTCCTCGGGCTGGATGCCGTTGGCCGTCAGTTGGTCATAGGCCTGTTCGATGTCCGGGGTGGAGTAGCAATGGCGGTAGATCATCCCTTCGCCGTGAGTCTCGAGCAGGTCCTTGAGGTTGCCCGCCAGCGGCTGCACCAGCATGAAACGCTCCTGACCGATCCGGGCGATGGCGTAGTGCACATGCAGGCCGCCGCGCTCCCAGACGAGTGTGCGCGAGATATCGGCGCCCAGCACCTGGGCGTAGTAGGTACAAGCGGCCTGCAGATCGGCGACCAGCACATCCACGTGGCTGAACTTAAGGTCCATCGCATCGCTCGCTATCTCGGCAGGTGTTGTCATCATCAGGCTCAGGGTTGCGTAGGGGAGGCGCTGTCTGCGGTGGCCTGCTCGGCGCCCAGGCTGGCTTCGGCCGCCAGTTTCAGCCGGTCGGCCTTGGAAATGTAGGTATTGCGGTTTTTCGGCGCCAGTTTGGCGCTGGCCTTCTTGGCGTGGGCTTTCAACAGCTGGTTGATCTTTTTACGACGGTTCATGTTTTTCGCTTCATTGGCGCCTGGTGGTACGGCAGGGACGAACGATACAACAAAGTGCCACTGACGAATCGTCATATTCGCGCTACACCATCACCTGACGGGTTTGCACGAAGGGCAGGCACGGAGCCTGTCGAACCCGACAAGGAGGTCATCATGCAAGGATCACCACGGCATTGCGCCTGGGTCAGAACGCTGCTCTGGGGCTGGCTGGCCGCTGCCTCACCCATTTTCGCCGAGGAAATCTGCGCGTTGCCCGACGTCGTCGAGCCCGCGCCGGTGCGCCCGGTGGATTACGTCAACAAGGACCTGCCCACCGATTACCTGGCGCTGGTGCTGTCCTGGTCGCCGGAGCACTGCGAGACCCAGCGCAACAAGCCCAAGGCGCAACGGGACAAGCATGCCTTCCAGTGCTTCTCGGGCAATCGCTTCGAATGGGTGGTGCATGGCCTGTGGCCGCAGAACCGCTATGCCAAGTCCAACCAGGACCATCCTCGCAACTGCCAGAGCGTCGGCTCGCTGCCGGCGCCACTGGTCAGGCAGCACCTGTGCATGATGCCGGGGCCGGACCTGATGCAGAACGAATGGCAGGCCCACGGCACCTGTGGCTGGTCGTCCGCCGACCGCTACTTCGCCGATACCCAGCGGGTGTACGACACGCTGCGCCGTCCCGACACGCAAGCCATGCTCGGCAGCGACCCTGGCCCCAATCAACTGGTGAACGCCAAGGTCAGCGACATCAAGCAGGCCTTCCTGGCCCGCAATCCCACGTTGCCGGCACAGAGCCTGCGGGTCTCGGTGGGTTCGGGCAACCGCCTGAAGGAGCTCTGGGTGTGCCTGGACAAGCAGCTCGCTCCGATCCCGTGCCCGAGCGGCGGGACCCCCGACAACCAGCAGATCAAGGTCAGGACGCCGTTCCAGTAACCGGCCTGCAAGGAGTGCACCCATGCGAGCATCCACCACTGGCGACTACCTGCGCATCCGCGCCATCGCCGGCACCCATGTCGTGTTCCTGGCCTGGGACTTCGTCACGCCGCCGAGCCTCGAGGCACTGGTCGGCGAGCAGAGCCTGCTGGGTTTTGCCTTACACCGCCGGTACTTCGACGCGACCGGCAAGCTGCGGACCCAATACTACCTGCGCGGCCTCAAGCGCTTCGCCGACAAGGACAAGGGGCTGCCCCCGGGCACGTTGGTGCCGACCAGCGAGCACCCGATCCAGAGTTTCCTGTGGGCCGACTACACCGTCGCGTCCGAAGGAGAGTACGCCTACACGGTGCAGCCGGTGTTCGGCGAACCCAGGAACCTGCGCATCGACGAAGCCCGTGGCGTCTCGGTGCGCGTGCGCTGTGAGCCGACGCTTGCGCCGGCCGGCGAGGGCCTGGGGCACGATATCCATTTCAACCGCGGCGTGATCGGCTCCCAGGCTTATGCCAGGGAATTCGACAACGTCGCTCCCAATCCCGATGCGCCGGCCTCCAAACCGATGAAATGGCTTTCGCGGGGCCTGTACGAGGCCCTGCTCGACTTCATCGGGCGCGGCGGCGCGAAAGGCATGGGCCTGCGCGCGGCGTTCTACGAGTTCCAGTACCTGCCGGTTGCCCAGGCCCTGCGCGAGGCCGCCCGTGAAGGCGATGTGCAGGTCGTCTTCGATGCCCAGAGCAAGTACAAGGCGAACAACCTGGCCACCATCGAGCAGGCCGGCCTGCAGGCCTGGGTGCATCCGCGCACGGTCAGCGAAGGCATCCGCCACAACAAGTTCATCGTGCTGCTCAAGGACGGCCAGCCGGTCAGCGTCTGGACCGGCTCGACCAATATCTCGGCTGGCGGGATCTTCGGCCACTCCAATGTCGGCCATGTTGTCCACGACCCCATCATCGCCCAGCAATACCTGGACTACTGGACACGACTGCAACAGAACATGACCCCGGCAAGCTTGCGAGTGCCCAACGCCCAGGCCAGCCCTCTGCCTGCCTTGCCGTTGCAGCCAGGCACCTACCCGCTGTTCAGCCCTCGCGAGCGCAAGGAAACGCCCCAGGCGCAGAAGACCTTGCAGTGGTATGCGGACCTGGCCGGCGCAGCCCGTCAGCTGGTGTGTTTTACCGCCGCGTTCGAGATCGCTCGGGAGTTCCAGGAGGTGCTCCAGGCGCAGAACGATGTGCTGCGCTACGTGATCAAGGACGACCCGCTCAGGAAGACCGAGGACATCGGTACCGACGGTGACGTGATCTTCGCCGCCGGCAGCTACCTGGGCGAGGACAACCCGCTGACCAATGCGCTCAAGGAGCGTGACAACCCGCTCAACAGCAACGACTTCGTGCATACCAAGTACCTGCTGGTCGACCCGTTGGGCGAGCAGCCCACGGTGGTGACCGGGTCGGCGAACTTCAGCGCCGCCTCCCAGGAGAAGAACGACGAGAACATGCTGGTGATCCACGGCGACACCCGGGTGGCGGACATCTACTTCGGCGAGTTCATGCGCCTGTTCGATCACCACTACGCGCGCTACCTGGCGGCGAAGTACCAGGCCCGGCCCGGGAACACCGGCAACTACCTCAAGCCGCAGGCCGGGCAATGGCTGCCTGCGCACCTGGATCCGGCGAACTACCGGTCGAAGCGGCGCCGCTATCTGGTCGGCTGACAGTCCCCTCAGGCCATACGCTCCGACAGGGCTATGCGCCGCTTGGGCATGTAGGTGATTTGCTCCATGATGGGTAGGAGAAGCATAGCTATACTGTATAAATATCCAGTATTCGTTGGGGTTTCTCCCCACGGCCGGCTTCGGTGCGCAAAATCGCCCCGTGGACAATAAATCCAGCTCCGTTAATTTGAAGACCTCTTCCTAGGAAAGGGAGAGTTCTTAAACCTTATGGAGCTATGAACATGAACCAACCACAAAACCAGAACCCACTTCGCCATGGCCGCGTCACTTCCCCGGCCTCCCGCGGCGCCGTCGCCATCGATCTCGGCGTACTGAGCGGCTGGCAGGTCGACGAAATGGAAGGCGGCAAGAACTTCCCGGCCCTGGCGGCCGGCCCGTTCCCCGCACCGTTCCAGTCGGACAACCCGAGCGTAGCCCCGCCCGCCGACGGCTACATCCTCAGCGGTGGCAAGACCGACGCCCGTGACTGCGTCAACTTCACCGACGAGGAGATGAGCAAGAAGCTCAACCGCGCCTTCACCTGGCCGCTGGTCAACGTCGACCCCGGGCAGCTGTTCAAGGTGACCTGGCGCTACACCGCGCCGCACACCACCCGCGGCTACCGCTGGCTGATCACCAAGGACGGCTGGGATCCGAAACAGCGCATCACCCGTGCGCAGCTGGAGGACAAGCCATTCGCCGAGGACTTCTACCCGCAGGTACCGTACTACAGCCACGCCGGCGAGCTGAAGGCCAAGGTCGACCACGAAGTGAAGCTGCCGGCCAACAAGAAGGGCCGTCATGTGATCGTCCTGATGTGGATCGTCGCCAACACCGGCAACGCCTTCTACCAGGCCTTCGACGTCGACTTCAAGTAAGTCCGCGGATCTTCCACACGTTCTAAAGGATTGGAACATGTCAAAGATTGACTTTACCCAACTGAAGGCCGCGCGCGACGACGCCGCCTCGCGCATGCCCAGCCTCGAGGGCAAGAAGATCCTCATGGGCTACTGGCACAACTGGCCGGCGGGCCCGGCGGACGGCTACCAGCGCGGGCAGTTCGCCAACATGAGCCTGGAGGAGGTGCCGCGCGACTACAACGTGGTGGCCGTGGCGTTCATGAAGGGCAGCGGCATCCCGACCTTCAAGCCGTACAACCTCTCCGATGCCGAGTTCCGCCGCCAGGTCGGCGTGCTCAACAGCCAGGGCAGGGCGGTGCTGATGTCGCTGGGCGGTGCCGATGCGCATATCGCACTGAACCCGGGCCATGAACAGCCGCTGGCCAATGAAATCATCCGCCTGGTGGAAACCTACGGTTTCGACGGGCTGGACATCGATCTTGAACAGAGCGCGATCGACTTCGCCGCCAACAAGACTGTCCTGCCCGCCGCGCTGAAGCTGGTGAAGGATCACTATGCCGCCGAGGGCAAGCATTTCATCATCAGCATGGCACCGGAGTTCCCCTACCTGACCAGCGCCGGGCGCTACGTCGACTACCTCAAGGCACTGGAGGGGTACTACGACTTCATCGCCCCGCAGTTCTACAACCAGGGTGGCGACGGGCTGTGGGTGCAGGAGGCCAACAACGGCAGGGGCGCCTGGATCGCCCAGAACAACGATGCGCTCAAAGAGGACTTCCTCTTCTACCTGACCGAAAGCCTGGTCAGCGGCACCCGCGGCTTCACCCGGATCCCGGCCGACAAGTTCGTCATCGGCCTGCCGGCCAACGTCGATGCCGCCGCCACCGGCTACGTGGTCAACCCGACGGCGGTGACCAACGCGTTCAAGCGACTGTACGCCAAGGGCGTGTCGATCAAGGGCCTGATGACCTGGTCGGTCAACTGGGACAACGGGGTCAACAAGGACCACGTGCCCTACAACCAGGAGTTCAGCCGACGCTACGGGCCGCTGATCAACGGCACCAAGGCGCCTGCACGCACCCGCAAGGCACCGACCGGCGCCTGATCGAACCCGCATCGGGCAGACGTGCCTGATGCCCGGCAGTCGAGGCCTGCCGACATGATCGATGAGAATCCGATGCCGCAAGGCATCGGATTTTTTGTTGTCTGCGGGACAGGGGATACCCTGCGAGCCATATGTCCGAAAATGGCGAGCCTCAAGCGCATCCAGGGCATAGGATGTCGCTCATGACCAACCTCATCGATTCCCCCGAAAGCGATGCCTGCTACCTGGCCCTGAAAGCGCACGACGCGCGCTTCGATGGCGCCTTCTTCGCCGCGGTCACCAGCACCGGCATCTATTGCCGGCCGGTGTGCCGGGTGAAGACGCCACGGCGCGAGAACCTGCGCTTCTACCGGCATGCCGCCCAGGCCGAGGCGGCGGGCTTCAGGCCGTGCCTGCGCTGCCGCCCTGAGCTGGCGCCGCGTGCGGTGGCGTGGAGTACCGAGGATGCCTCGCGCATCCTGGCCGTGCAGGCGGCGCGCATGCTGGACGAGCCGCAGAACGTGCGTACGATGGTCGATATCGCCCGCCACCTGGGGGTGAGCGACCGTCACCTGCGACGCATCTTCGAGGCGCATTTCGGGGTCTCGCCGCTGCAGTACCTGCAGACACGCCGGCTGCTGGCGGCCAAGCAACTGATCGCCGACACGCAGCTGCCGATGACCCAGGTGGCGTTGGCCAGCGGCTTTGGCAGTGTGCGGCGCTTCAACGATGCGTTCTCCCAGCATTATGGCCTGAACCCCAGTACGTTGCGCCGCGCCCGCTCGAGCGCCAATGGGCAAGGGGTGAGCATTCGCCTGGGCTGGCGCCCGCCCTATGACGTGGAGGCGATGCTGGGTTTCCTGCGCCTGCGCGCCATCCCGGGCCTGGAATGGGTGGAGGGCCGGCAGTACATGCGCACCCTGCGCCTCGTGCAAGGCCAGCAGGCGTGCAGCGGCTGGCTCAGTGTGAGCCTTGACGACCAGCGTGCCCAGGCGCAGGTGACCATCAGTGACAGCCTGGCAGGCGTGCTGCCCACGCTGATCAACCGCGTGCGGGCCGCATTCGACCTGGATGCCGACCCGCTGGCGATCCACAGTGTATTGCAGGCCAGGTTCCCGGCGAGCGAAGGCATGCGTGTGCCCGGTACGCTGGACGGTTTCGAGCTGGCGGTGCGTGCCGTGCTTGGCCAGCAGGTCACCGTGGCCGCAGCTCGCACGCTGGGCGCGCGCCTGGTCGGCGCTTTTGGCGAACCCATCCAGACCCCCGTTGCAGCGTTGGACCGTCTGTTCCCCACGCCAGCCAGCCTGGCGGCGGCCAGTGGTGACGCCCTTGGCCGACTGGGCATCACGCGCCAGCGCCAGGGCGCGCTCAAGGCCCTGGCCGAGGCCGTGGGGGAAGGGCGCCTGGTGCTGAGCCCCGGCGTCGATGTCGCGGCCACCTGCGCCCAGTTGCGTACCTTGCCCGGCATCGGCGACTGGACAGCCCAGTACATCGCCTTGCGCGCGTTGCGCTGGCCCGATGCGTTTCCGGCGGGTGACGTGGCACTGCAGAAGGCCCTGGGTGTGAACAGCGCCAGGGCCGCGATACAGGCCGCGCAGGATTGGCGGCCCTGGCGTGGCTATGCGGTGCTGCGTGCCTGGCAGGGGCTGGCAGGCGCAGCGCGTCCGTGAGTGTCTTGGCGAGCGCTGTGTGGCGGGCTCAGGGATCCTGTGGATCATGCCCCAATGATTGCAGGAACAACGAGAACAACTCCGGTTGCGACGAAATATCCAGCTTGGCGTAGAGATGCCGGCGATGGACCTTGATGGTTTCCGGGGAAATGGCCAGGCGCTCGGCCATGGCCTTGGATGAATAGCCCCGCAGGATCAGCCGGGCAATCTCCAGCTCGCGCTCCGACAATACCTTGGCCCCGAACAGGCTCATGGCGTCGCGCACCTGATGGGCCATGCCTGCCACGGGCGCTGGGCGCAGGCTCTGTTGCAGCCAGTGCTGGGCCATCAGCGCGACCACCCACGGGCACACCACCGCCAGCAAGCCATGGCTGGCGCTGTCGAACCGCTCGCGGCGTCCCAGCGACAGCGACAGGGCGCCACTGTCAGCCAACTGCACGATGAACTGCACCTCGTCTTCCAGCACATGGTCGTGGAAGTACTTGAGGTAGTACTCGCTCTGGCGGAACTGGTCCGGTGCCACTTCCTCGAGCCGGTGCAGGCCGTCGCCGATGCGCTCCTGGCAGGCCTGGTAGAACGGGTCGAGCTGGTACAGGCCGCTCAGGTACAGGGCCATGGCCTCGGGGTTACCTTCGCCCTGGGCATCGAAGATCTCCAGCGCCCGGGGCAGGCCGGCGCGGGGGTAGAACATCGCCAGCGCGTTGTCGAACGCCAGCCACTGCTGCAACAGCAGGATCAACTGGCGCCAGAAGCGCGGCTGGCCGATCTGCTCGACGGTGTGGGCGAGGCCTGCGTGAGTGCTGGCCTCGGTGAACAGGTTGTGCATGCGGTGGTGCCATGAGGATTGTGGAAGCGGGCTTGCCCGCGACAAGGCACCTGCAGTGTTCAGATCTTTGCACCTCTGCGTCAAGGGGCGTACCCCCTAAGGGTAATTGGCCCAGCTACCCATTCGCCCTACAGTCCAGCCCAGGTCCTGCGGCCGCGTGACCGGTTTTCCCCTCAC
This sequence comes from Pseudomonas peradeniyensis, assembly GCF_014268935.2. GTDB lineage: Bacteria > Pseudomonadota > Gammaproteobacteria > Pseudomonadales > Pseudomonadaceae > Aquipseudomonas > Aquipseudomonas peradeniyensis. The sequence continues at coordinate 1,127,048 of NZ_JABWRJ020000001.1, forward strand.
AACCAATAACAACCAGAGGAAAAACGCCATGAGCTCCAGCGCAGCGCCCACGGGCGCACTCCAGCAACGGCTGGGGGTGTTCGACGTGGTCGCCATCACCGTGTCGGCGGTGACCCCGGCCAGTTCCGTGTTCGTCATCGCCCCGTTCGCCATCCAGCAGGCCGGCAGCGGCGCCTTTCTCTCGTTCATCATGGCCGCGTTCCTGGCGCTGATGTTCGCCTGGTGCTATGCCGAGCTGGGGCGTGCCCACAGCTCCGCCGGTGGCGAATACGTGTACGCCAAGCGGGTGTTCGGCGGGCTGGCCGGCTACGCCACCTTCCTCACCGTGCTGGCCTCGATGCTGTTCATCCCGCCGGTGCTCGCCGCCGGTGCCGCTACCTACCTGAACAACGCCCTGGGCACCAGGTTCGACACCCAGGCGGTGGCCCTGGTGATCGTGGTGTCGAGCTATGCGCTGGGCATACTCAATATTCGCCTGAACGCCTGGATCACCGGGTTGTTCCTGTTCTGCGAAGTCGCCGCGCTGCTGGTGATCGTGACCCTGGGTTTCGGCAACGCCAGCCAGCCGGTGGCGAGCCTGCTGCAACCGCAGATGCTCGAGCAGGGCAGCCTGGTCGTCGCGCCCTGGGCGCTGGTGCTGGGGGCGGTGGGCATGGCCCTGTTCGCCTTCAACGGTTACGGTGGCGCGGTGCTGCTGGCTGAGGACATGAAGGACCGTGGCCGTACCGTGCACCGGGCGGTGCTGTGGTCGTTGGTCGTCGTGGTGGCGATCGAGGTGATTCCGCTGGCGGCGCTGCTGATCGGCGCACCGTCGCTGCAGGCGATGCTGGCCAGCGGCGACCCGATTGGCTACCTGCTCACCGCCCACGGTAACGAGACCCTGGCGCGGCTGGTCAGCGCCGGGATCTTCCTTTCGGTGTTCAACGCCATCGTCGCCATCGTCATCCAGGTCGGCCGGGTGGTGTACAGCAGCGGCCGCGATGCGATCTGGACGCCCACCCTCAACCGTGCCTTCACGCTGATCCACCCGCGCTGGGAGTCGCCGTGGCTGGCGACCCTGTTCCTGGCCGTGCCCTCGGCGTTGCTGAGCCTGTCCGGCAGCCTGGAACAACTGACCTCGTTCACCGTGCTGCTGTTGCTGCTGATCTACCTGGTGGTGGCGGCCTGCGCGCTGTGCAGCCGGGTACTGCGACGCGACCGCGAGCACCCGTACCGCATGCCGCTGTGGCCATTGCCGGCCCTGCTGGCGGTCAGCGGCGCCGGCTGGCTGCTGGTGACCTTGCTACGCGAAGCATCGCTGCGCGACCTGTCGATCATTCTCGGGCTGCTGGCTGTGTCGGTGACGCTGTACAGCACCCACGGCCGGCTCAGCCCGACCTTCCAGAAATTGTGAGCAACCAAGGAGTACATATGCGTGCGCGTCAACTGGGCATCACCCTCGGCCACGGCACCCCGGGCCCGTTCAATGCCATCACCGACGTACCGGGGGTGCGGGTCGGCCACAGCACCCTGATCGATGAACAGCGCCCGGCGCCGATCCGCACCGGGGTGACCCTGATCGAGCCGCGTGCGGGCGCGGCCCGGCAGCAGCCGTGCTTCGCCGGTTGCCATGTGCTCAACGGCAACGGCGACGCCACGGGGCTGGAGTGGATCCGCGAGGCCGGGCTGCTGACCACGCCGATCGCCATCACCAACACCCACAGCGTCGGCGTGGTGCGCGACGCGCTGATCGCCGCCGAGCGCGAGCGTCTGCCGGACGACGCGGTGTACTGGTGCATGCCGGTGGTGATGGAAACCTATGATGGCCTGCTCAATGACATCTGGGGCCAGCACGTGACGCCGGCGCAGGTGCGCCAGGCGCAGCAGGCCGCGGAGTCAGGCCCGGTGCAGGAAGGCCCGGTGGGTGGCGGCACGGGGATGATCTGCCACGAGTTCAAGGGTGGCATCGGCACCGCCTCGCGGCGCCTGGAGGACGGGCAGGGGGGCTGGACCGTCGGTGTCCTGGTCCAGGCCAACCATGGCCAGCGGCGCGAGCTGCGGGTCGACGGGTACCCGGTCGGGCGCCAGCTGGGGCATCTGCCGTCGCCCTTCGCCGAGGCCGAGGCGGGCACTCCGGGGATGGGCTCGATCGTGGTGGTGATCGCCACCGACGCGCCCTTGCTGCCGCACCAGTGCCAGCGCCTGGCGCAGCGGGCGTCGATCGGCATCGCCCGTACCGGTGGCGGAACCGAGGACTCCAGTGGCGATATCTTCCTGGCGTTTTCCACCGGCAATCAGGGATTGCCGCCCGCTGACTACGGGCGCAAGGGGCTGGCCCAGTGCACAGGCGTGCAAATGCTCAACAACGACCATATTTCGGGGTTGTTCATGGCGGCGGCGGAAGCGGTGGAGGAGGCGATCGTCAATGCCTTGCTGGCGGGGCGGACGATGCAGGGCAAGGGTGGGCGGGTGGTGCCGGCGCTGGAGGGGGATTTGCTGTTGACGGCGTTGCACGAGGCGGGGTGGAAGCCTCGCAACTAGCGTTATGACCATCGCGGGGCAAGCCCGCTCCCACAGATCCTGTGCCGGCTGGCTACAGGCGTGGGAGCGGGCTTGCCCCGCGATGAGGTTGTCTGCTGTCTAGCGGGCTCCAGCCAACACGGCGCTACCACCTCGCGATACCCGCAACGCCACCAGGCTGCCGACCACGATCAACCCCGCCAGCGCATACAGCGCCGCGTCGGTCGAACCGGTCTGGTCCTTGATGAACCCCACCAGGTAAGGGCTGAGGAAACCGGCCATCTGCCCCACCGAGTTGATGATCGCCAGGCCCGCCACGGCGGTGCCGGCGGTCAGCAGCGCGGTCGGCATCGGCCAGAACATCGGCAGGCCGGTCAGCGCGCCCATGGTGGCGATAGACAGGCCGAGGATGGCGATGGGTGGGTTGCCGGCGAAGTTCACCGCGATCAGCAGGCCCAGGGCGCCCATCAGCATCGGCACCACAAGGTGCCAGCGGCGCTCGTTGCGCAGGTCCGCCGAACGGCCGACCAGGATCATGAACACACCCGCCAGCAGGTACGGGATGGCGCTCAGCCAGCCGATCAGCAGCGGGTTGTCGAAGCCCATGTTCTTGATGATCGACGGCAGCCAGAAGTTGATGGCGTAGACGCCGCTCTGGATGCAGAAGTAGACGAAACCGAAGGTCCAGATCAGCGGGTTGGTCAGCACCGACAGCACGCTGTCACCGCGGGTGGCCGGCTTGCTGGCGGCGTCGGCCTTGAGGTCCGCTTCGATCAGTTGGCGCTCGGCCGGGCTCAGCCATTTGGCGGTCTGGTAGCCGTCGCTGAGCAGCACGATGGCCAGCGCGCCGAGCACCACGGTGGGCAGCCCCTGGATCAGGAACATCCACTGCCAGCCGGCCAGGCCATGCTGGCCGGCGGCAAAGTGCTCGAGGATCCAGCCGGAGAACGGTCCGCCGAGCAGGCCGGACACCGGGATCGCCGACATGAACAGGGCCATGATGCGGCCGCGGCGGTCCGCCGGGAACCAGCGCGAGAGGTACAGCACCACGCCGGGGAAGAAGCCTGCCTCGGCGGCGCCGGTGAGCAGGCGCAGGGCATAGAACTCGGTGGGGGTGGTGACGAACAGCAGGCAGGTGGACAGGCTGCCCCAGGCGATCATCATCAGCGCGATCCAGCGCCGCGGGCCGAAGCGGTTGAGCGCCAGGTTGCTGGGCAGGCCGCAGAGCACGTAGCCGATGAAGAAGATGCCGGCGCCGAGGCCGTACACGGTTTCGCTGAATTTCAGCGCGTCGAGCATCTGCAGCTTGGCGAAGCCGACGTTGACGCGGTCCAGGTAGTTGAACAGGTAGCAGATGAAAATGAACGGGATCAGCCGCAGGGTAATGCGCCGGTACAGCGCGTTGCGGGTGATCTCGATGCCTTGGTCAGGGGCGGGGCTGTGTGCCATGATCGGGTTCTCTGTTGTTATGGTTGTCACCGCGTCGCCTGTGCCGGCGCTCGCCTTGAGCAGTCTCGGGGAGTGTAGCGCGGCTGTCTTTGTGCTTTTGCACAGCTTCAGGTAAAGGCTGCTGTGCCGCCGACCAAAGTCCCAAAGCCTAGGCTTAGACCCAAGGACCCTTACATGTTCGAGCTGGACCACGACCTGGCCCAGGATATCGTCAACCGGGCGATGGCCATCCTGCCGTGCAACGTCAACGTGATGGACAGCCAGGGTCTGATCCTCGGCAGTGGCGAGCCAGAGCGTATCAATACCCGCCACGAAGGCGCGCAACTGGTGCTGGCCAACGGCCGCATCGTCGAGCTGGACGGGGAGGCGGCCAAGTGCCTGAAGGGCGTGCAGCCTGGCGTCAACCTGCCGCTGATGCTCGATGGCCGGCTGATCGGCGTGCTGGGGCTGACCGGTGATCCGCAGCAACTGCGCACCTACGGGGAACTGGTGCGCATGACCGCCGAGATGCTGCTGGCCCAGCGTCACCTGCAGGTGGAGCAGCAATGGCGCCGCCAGCGCTGCGACGACCTGCTGGCGCTGCTGCTGGGCGGCAGCGGCGAGTCACCGCGCCTGGTCGACGAGGCCCAGCAACTGGGGCTCAAGCCCAACCTGCCACGGATTCCTTGTCTGTTCGAACTGCGCGCCGGGCCGCCGGCCGAAGCCCTGTCGGCCTGGCTGATGAGCCGCTACCCGGACAGCTGGTGCGTCAGCCCCGCCCGCCAGTCGCTGCTGTGGTGCCGCCCGGCGGGCGTGGTGCTGGATGAGCCGCGCCTGTTCGAGCGCCTGCAGCGCCATGGCTGGGAGGTCGAACGCCTGGCCCTGGGCAGCCCGGCGCAGAGCCTGGAGCAATTGCGCCGTGGTTACCGGCGGGTTCGCGACCTGCTGGCCTATGGCCGGGAAGTGCTGCCCGACGAGCGTCTGCTGAGCCTGGCGCGCTACCGCCTGCCGGCGCTGCTCTGGCGGCATCGCAACGACGATGCCCTGGATGAGCTGCTCGAACCGTTGCAGCGCATCCGCGCCAGGGATGCCAGCGGCCAGCTGCTGCTCACCCTGCGCGCCTGGTGCGCCCATGACGGGCAGAGCCAGGCCTGCGCCGAGGCGCTGGGAATCCATCGCAACAGCCTGCGCTATCGGCTGGAGCGGATCGCCGAGTTGGGGGAGGTCGATCCGTTGCGGATGGAGGGGATGCTGAGCCTGTATTTGGGGTTGCAGTTGTTGCCGGCAAAGGGGCTGTAGCATCGCGAGCAGGCATTCGCCCAAACAACGCCTCTGCGTTTTGTGCATCCGACCGAGGCTGGCGTGGCGTACAGCTGTCAGCATGCGCGGCAACAGGACAGGAGAATCCCCATGAAGATCGTCATCGCCCCCGATTCGTTCAAGGACAGCCTCGATGCTGCCGGTGTCGCCCGCGCCATCGCCGCCGGCCTGGCCGAGGTCTGGCCGGCGGCTGAGTGCATCGAATGCCCGATGGCCGATGGCGGCGAAGGCACCATGGAGGCGATCGTCGCCGCCAGTCATGGCGAGTTGCGCCGCCAGGTGGTGCGCGGTCCGTTGGGCGAGCCGGTCGAGGCGGGCTGGGGCTGGCTGGCCGAGAGCCGCACGGCGGTGATCGAGATGGCCCAGGCCAGTGGTATCCAGCTGGTGCCCAACGGCCAGCGCGACGCTTGTCGCAGCAGCACCTGGGGCACCGGCGAACTGGTGGCGGCGGCGTTGGCGGTCGGTGCCTCGCGCATCGTCCTGGCCATCGGCGGCAGCGCCACCAACGACGGTGGCAGCGGCATGCTGCGGGCGTTGGGCCTGCGCTTGCTGGATGCCCGGGGCGAGCCGTTGGCCGAGGGCGGACTGGCCCTGGCGCAATTGGCGCGCATCGACGCCAGCGACCTGGACCCACGCCTGGCGCAGGTCCAGGTGGAGGTTGCCGCCGATGTCGACAACCCGTTGTGCGGTGACAACGGTGCCTCGGCAATTTTCGGCCCGCAGAAGGGCGCCAGCCCTGAGCAGGTGCAGGCCCTGGACCGGGCCCTGGCGCATTTCGCCGATCATTGCGCGGGTTTGCTCGGCAGGGATGTGCGTGACGAGCCGGGTAGCGGCGCGGCCGGGGGCATGGGGTTTGCCGCCAAGGCGTTCATGGGCGCGCAGTTTCGCCCGGGCGTCGAGGTGGTTGCCGAGCTGGCCGGGCTCGATGGCCTGGTGCAGGGCGCGGACCTGGTGATCACCGGCGAAGGACGCTTCGATGCCCAGACCTTGCGTGGCAAGACGCCGCTTGGCGTGGCGCGGGTGGCCAAGCGTCACGGCGTGCCGGTGGTGGTGTTGGCGGGGACCCTGGGTGCCGGTTACGAGCAGTTGTACGCACAGGGCATCGATGCCGCCTTTGCCTTGGCCAGCGGACCGATGACCTTGGAGCAGGCCTGTGTCCAAGCCGAGACGTTGCTGCAGGCGCGGGCCGGGGATGTGGCGCGGTTGTGGCAGGTGGCGCGCCAGCGCTGATCAGGACACCGTCCGGGTTGGGGCGGTGTTCTCAAGTGTGTAGATGACCTGTGGGAGTGGCCCCCCACAGGCGTGGTGACGATGTCAGCTCTGACGCAAGGCGTCGAGCAGCGCCTTCAGTTGGTCGCGGCCCTGGGCATCCAGCCCGAACACCGGCCGACGCGGCTCGCCCACCGGCAGCCCGGTCATCTGCAGACCAGCCTTGATGGTCGCCGGCAGGCCTCCCTTGAGGATGAAGTCGAGCAACGGCAGCTGGCGGTAGAACAGGGCCTTGGCCTGTTCCAGCTCACCGTTCTGCAGCGCCTGGTACAGCCGCAGGTTCAGTTCGGGAATCAGGTTGGCCGCCGCCGTGCACCAGCCCGTGGCGCCCGCCACGAAGGCCTCCAGCGCCAGCGGGTTGCAGCCGTTGTAGAACGGCACCTGGTCCTCGCCGAGCAGTTGCAGCTTGTGCATGCGCTGGATGTCACCGGTGCTCTCCTTGACCATGGTCACGTTGTCGACTTCGCGCACGATACGCAGGATCAGCTCCACCGGCATGTCGGTGCCGCTGGTGGCCGGGTTGTTGTAGAGCATGATCGGCAGATCGATGGCCGCGCCGATGGCGCGATAGTGCTGGACGATCTCGGCCTCACTGAGCTTCCAGTAAGCCGCCGGCAGCACCATCACCGCGTCGGCGCCGTGTTGCTGGGCGAAGCGGGCGCGGCGCACGGCGCCGGCGGTGGTCAGGTCGGAGACGCTGACGATGCTTGGCACGCGCTTGCCGATGCGCTCCAGGCTGTACTGGGCGACCTGCTGCCATTCGCCGTCGCTCAGGTAGGCACCTTCGCCGGTGCTGCCCAGCGGCGCGATGGCGTGGACGTCGCCGTCGATCAGGCGGTCGATGGAGCGGCCCAGGGCCGGCAGGTCAAGCTGTTCACCGTCCTGGGTGAACGGGGTGATGGTGTAGCCGATGATGCCGTGGAATCGAGTGGTCATGGTGTGTGGCTCCGCAAGCAAGGCAAGGTGGGGTCAGGCGAGGCAATCGGCGTGCTGGCGCAGGGCCTGCCGGGCGTAATAGTTGAAGGTGGCGCCGTGGCGCTTGGGCCGGTCGATCCAGTCGTGGGCGTCGCGGCCAAGCTCGGGGGCGATCGGCTTGATGGTGCCGGCGGCCATCGCCAGCAGTTGCAGGCGCGCGGCGCGCTCGATCAGCTGGGCGTAGACGCAGGCCTGCTCGATGCTGGTGCCGGTGGACAGCTGGCCGTGGTGCGAGAGCAGGATGGCGCGTTTGTCGCCCAGGGCGGCGCTGATGATCTCACCTTCCTCGTTGCCCACCGGCACGCCTGGCCAGGCCTCGAGGAACGCGCAGTCCTCGTACAGTGGGCACAGGTCCATGTGCGAGACCTGCAGCGGCACTTCGAGCATCGACAGCGCGGCGACGTGGGTTGGGTGGGTGTGGATGATGCAGTTGACGTCGGGGCGGGCGCGGTACACCCAGCTGTGGAAGCGGTTGGCCGGGTTGGGCATGCCCTGGCCTTCAAGCACTTCGAGGTCTTCGTTGACCAGCAGCAGGTTGCCGGCGGTGATTTCGTCGAAGCCCAGGCCCAGTTGCTGGGTGTAGAAGGTGCCCGGCTGCGGGCCGCGGGCGCTGATCTGCCCGGCCAGGCCCGAGTCGTGGCCATTATCGAAGAGAATTCGGCAGGTCAGGGCCAGCTTTTCGCGCACAGTCCACGTATTATCGGCAAGCGAGCCTTGCATCTGTGTCAGTGCCTTTTGCACCAGCTGGTCTTTGCTGAGGGTAAGGGTGTTGGCCATGGGGAGCTTTCCTCTGTGGCGTGATGACGGATGTCAGGGCTGGCTCGCCCCCGAGCTTTGGACGGTGAGGGGGCGAGCCATCAGATGACACAAATAATCCTATATGACACAAAGTGTCATAAGCAAGTGCGTTTGTTCGGGAAACCCGCGTCACATGTCTATCCGACTGAAACTGCTGAGAAAGAAACTGGGCATCACCCTTGAGCAACTGGCTGAGAAGTCCGGCATGACCAAGAGCTACCTGTCCAAGGTCGAGCGCGGCCTCAACACGCCGTCGATCGCCGCCGCGCTGAAGCTGGCGCGGGCGCTGAACGTCAATGTCGAGGAGCTGTTCGACGGCGAGCACGACAGCCAAGCGCGCTACAGCCTGGTGCGCCGGGGCGAGCGCCAGGCGCTGGTGGGCGGCGGCGAGGGGCCGGGGTATGCGGTGCTGACCTCCCAAGTCGGCCAGCGCAGCCTGCTGCCGTTTCTGATCCAGCCGCCGACCACGTTCAGCGACCCGACCTTCAAGGAGCATGAAGGCGAGGAGTTCCTGTTCGTCCACGAGGGGCAGGTGGAGGTCGACTTCATGAGCGAGCGGGTGCTGCTGGAGGCGGGCGACGCCCTGCATTTCAATGCCCAGACCCCGCACCGCCTGCGTTCGGTCGGCGAGCGCCAGGCGCAGTTGCTGGTGGTGGTGCAGGGCGGCGAGGGGTGAGGGCGGGGCAATGATCGAGGTCTCGCGGTTCTGGCGTGATCCGGCATTGCCCTTCGTCGAGGCCCGGCGCGTGGGAGATGGCCGCCAGGTGTGCTACGCCGCCCATTCCCACGAGAGTTTCTCCATCGGCGTGATCACCGGCGGGCGCAGCACCTATCTGACCGGCAACGCCCGGCACGAGGTGGCGGCGGGAACCACGGTGCTGATGAGCCCGGGCGTGGTGCACACCTGCAACCCGGTCCAGGGCGAGCCTTGGTCGTACCTGATGCTGTTCGTCGACATGCCCTGGCTGCTGGCGCGTGGCTTCGCGCTGCCCTCGGCAACCTTGAGCACCTCGGCGGCGCTGTACGGGCAGTTGCTGGCGCTGTTCGCTGGGCTGTTCGAGCCCGGCAACGAGGGTCGGGAGGCGCAGTTGGAGGCGTTCTTCAAGGGCTTGCCGCAGCTGCTGGAGGCCGACGCGAGCGGCCAGCCCGCACGCCATCCACGCCTTGAGCTGGCCGCCGCGTTCATCCGTGCCCATCGCCTCGACCCGCTGACGCTGGACGACATCTGCGCCGCAGCGGGGCTGTCGCGGGCCTACCTGATCCGCGCGTTCGGCAAGCGCTTCGGCCTGACGCCCCATGGCTATCTGCTCGACCAGCGGGTGCAGCACGCCCGGGCACAACTGCGCAGCGGCAGGCCGATCGCCGAGGTGGCGCTGGAGGCGGGATTCGCCGACCAGGCGCACCTGCAGCGGGCCTTCAAGCGACACCTGGCGACCACGCCGGGGCATTACCGCAATGGCTGAAAGGCAGGATCACACCATCAGGTACAACGCACTCGCCACCAACAACCCCGCCAGCACCCGATTCAACAGGCGCATCCGCCACGGCTCGGCCAGGTACTGACGGATCACGCTGCCAGCCCAGGCCCAGCTGGCGACGGAGACAAAGCAGATCGGCCCGTAGATCCAGGTGAACTGCCACAGCAACTGCTGCTCGCCGCCGGTGTAAGCACCGATCCCGGCCACCGCCGCCAGCCAGGCCTTGGGGCTCAGCCACTGCATGGCCGCGCCGTGCCAGGCGCTGGGCGCTCGCCGGTTGTCGTCGGTGCCCAGTCCGCCATCGTCACTGGCCAGTTTCCAGGCCATGTACAGCAGAAACAGCACGCCACCCCCGTGCAGTAACCGCCCGAGCAAGGGCCAGCGCAGCAACAGTTCATGCACGCCCAGCCCCACCAGCACCAGCAGCAGGCAGAACCCCAGGGTGGCACCGGCCACATGCCCGATGCTGGCCCGCAAGCCATGGCGCGCGCCACTGCCGAGGGCGACGATGTTGACCGGTCCGGGGGAGATGGAGGCGGCCAGGGCAAAGGCCGCCATGGACAGTGTCAGGCTCATCGAACGTTTCCTTGAAGGGGGAAGGTATGGCCATCCTGGCCGAGCCTGTGACGGGCGTATTGAACAAAAATGCCCTGCCGCACCTGTTACAGCTTTTGTAATAGTTTTGCGCTATCAGAGAAATCTGCTTCGATTGTAGGATCGACATCCCTATTTTCAATCAAGGTCTATATGAGCACCTTCGCGGAGCCCCCCAGTCCCTGGCCGTCCCGGCCTTCCTTCCCCCGTCCTCGTGACGCCGCCCTCGTGAGTACCCGCTAATGGAATGGCTAGCCGACCCCACGGCCTGGCTGGGCCTGTTGACGCTTATCGTCCTCGAGCTGGTGCTGGGTATCGACAACCTGGTGTTCATCGCCATCCTCGCCGACAAGCTACCGCCGCACCAGCGTGACCGCGCCCGGGTGATCGGCCTGTCGCTGGCGCTGATCATGCGCCTGGGCCTGTTGGCCAGCATCTCGTGGATGGTGACCCTCACCGCGCCGCTGGTCGAGGTGTTCGGCAAGACCTTCTCCGGCCGTGACCTGATCATGCTGTTCGGTGGTGTGTTCCTGCTGTTCAAGGCCACCATGGAACTGCACGAACGCCTCGAGGGCCATGTCGCCCAGAGCGGCGGCGTGACCCGTCACGCAGCGTTCTGGCCGATCGTCGCGCAGATCGTGGTGCTCGACGCGGTGTTCTCGCTGGACGCGGTGATCACCGCCGTGGGCATGGTCGAGCAGCTGTCGGTGATGATGATCGCGGTGATCTTCTCCATCGGCATCATGATCGTCGCCAGCAAGCCGTTGACCCGCTTCGTCAACGCCCATCCGACGGTGATCATGCTGTGCCTGGGCTTCCTGATGATGATCGGCTTCAGCCTCACCGCCGAAGGCCTGGGTTTCCATATTCCCAAGGGCTACCTGTACGCGGCCATCGGCTTCTCGCTGCTGATCGAGCTGTTCAACCAGCTGGCCCGCGCCCGTCGCAAGCGCAGCCTGCATCAGCACCGGCCATTGCGTGAGCGCACGGCCCACGCGGTGCTGCGCCTGATGGGCGGGCGCCGGGTCGAGGCCGACGAGGTGGGCGAGGAGATCGCCGACCTGGTGGCCGGTGGCGACGAGCAGGTGGTGTTCGACCGCCGCGAGCGGGTGATGATCAGTGGCGTGCTCAACCTGGCCGAGCGGCCGATCCGCACGGTGATGACGGTGCGGGCCAAGGTCGATGCCATCGACCTGTCGCAGCCGGCCGAGGCGATCACCCAGATGCTGGTCAACTCGTCGTACTCGCGCCTGCCGCTGATCCGCGACGGGCGCATCGAGGAGCCGCTGGGCTACGTGCACAAGAAGGAGCTGCTCAAGGAACTGCTGGGCGGCAACCAGCCGGCGCTGGAGCACCTGGCGCGGGCGCCGTTGAACCTGCTGGAGAGCTTCAGCATCCTCAACGCGCTGGAGCAGATGCGCGCCCAGTCCACCCACATCGCCTTCGTGGTCAACGAATTCGGTGACTTCACCGGGGTGCTGACCATGACCGACATCCTCGAGTCGATTGCCGGCGAGCTGCCGGACGCGAGCGAGGTGGAAGGGCCGGGCGTGGTCGAGGAGGCGGGTGGCTTCGTGGTCAGTGGCGCCCTGAACCTGGCCCAGGTCCAGGCGCGTACCGGCTTTGCCGCCCGTGCCACCGAGGACTACCAGACCCTGGCGGGCCTGGTGATGAGCCTGCTGGACCGCCTGCCGGTGGTGGGCGATCACCTGGCCTGGAACGGCTGGACCATGACCGTGGTGGCGGTGGAGGAGCGTCGGGTGCGCCAGGTGCGCCTTACACCGAACGCCGACGCTGACGCAGCAGGTGCTTGATGCCTTCGAGCACCAGCACCAGCACGGCGGCCCAGATCGGCAGGTAGGTCAGCCACTGGTCGGGGCCGATGGTCTCGCCCAGCGCCAGGGCCACGCCCACCAGCAGCACCGGTTCGACGTAGCTGAGCAGGCCGAACAGGCTGAACGGCAACAGGCGGCTGGCCAGCACGTAGGCGATCAGGGCGCAGGCACTGATCGCCCCGAGCAGCGGGATCAGCCCGTACAGGCCCGGGTGCTCGACCAGGTCCGCCGCCGACAGCGGGCCCTGGATCACGAAGTACAGGGCCCACGGCAGCAGCAGGCACATGTCGCACCACAGGCCGCCCAGGTGGTCGGTGCGGCAGCGCCTTCTGAGGACGAAGTAGATCGGGTAGCCGATCATCACCAGCAGGGTTTCCCAGGCAAAGCTGCCGTGCTGGTACAGCTCGTGCCCTACCCCGAGCACGGCGAAGCTCACCGCGACCTTCTGCAGGCGCGACAGGCGTTCGCCATACACCAGCCGCCCGGTCAGCACCATGGCCAGCGGCAGCAGGAAGTAGCCCATCGACACCTCCAGGCTGCGCCCGTGCAGGGGCGCCCAGAGGAACAGCCACAACTGCACGCCCATCAGCCACGAGGTGCCGACCATGCCGAGCAGCAGCAGCGGTGTGCGGCGCACTCGCCCGAGCAGCTCACCGACCCGTTTCCAGTCCTTCGACACCAGCATGAACAGCGTCAGGCAGGGCAGGGTCAACAGGGTGCGCCAGCCGAAGATTTCCTCGCCGTCCAGGGGCTTGAGGAAGGAGGTATAGAAATACATCACGGCGAACAGACAGGACGCCATGACCGACGAAAGAATGCCTTTTGACACGAATGCCTCGGAAAACGGGAAGTGAGCGGGCGGATCAGCCGCGCATGATCTCAGGGCCATTGCCCGGCGGCAACTGCGGGCTACCCGGCTGGGCGGCCAGGGCCAGCAGCAGTTCGTCGGCGGGCATCGGCCGGGCGAACAGGTAGCCCTGCTGGAAGTCCACTTCGTGGCGTGCCAGGTAGTCGCGCTGCACCTCGGTCTCCACGCCTTCGGCGACGATGCCCAGGCCCAGCTTGGCCGAGAGCTCGATGATGGTGTCGAGGATATGCTGAGACAGGGCGTCGCCGCCGATCATGGCGACGAAGCTCTGGTCGATCTTCAGGTAGTCGACCTGGAACTGGCGCAGGTAGTTGAGGCTGGACTGGCCGGTACCGAAGTCGTCCAGGGCGATCATCACGCCCATGGCGTGCAGCTTCTCGAACAGTTCCAAGGTCACCGGGGTCGGCTCGATCAGCTTGCGCTCGGTCAGCTCCAGGGTCAGTACCACGCGCCCGGGCGGGAAGTGCTGGAGGAAGGTCTGGCAGTCGTCGAGCAGGCCCAGGTCGCGGCAATGGTCGGCGGTGATATTGATGCCGACATGGAAGCCGTCCTCCAGCAGCGCCGCATGCGGAGCCAGGGCCTGGGCGGTGTGCAGCATCAAGGCGCGGGTCATGGCGACGATCTGGCCGCTGTGCTCGGCGTAGGGAATGAACAGGTCCGGGCGCACCAGCCCTTCGCGGGGGTGCTGCCAGCGCATCAGCACTTCGACTCCGGCCCAGCGGTAGTCGCCCTTGCGCACCACCGGCTGGAAGTACGGCACGAACTCGTCGGCGTCCAGGGCCCGGTCCAGCTCGCCACGGGATGAGCTGGCGCGGCGGATCTGCCAGCGGCAGGCGACACCGGCCGCCACGCCCAGCATCAGCAGCAGGCTCAGCAGGGCGGGGTAACGCGAACGCATCAGCGCTGCCCGCTTGCCCTCGGCGTAGCCGGCGTGCACGTGGAACGGATAACGGGTGGAAGCGTACCGGCTGGCGGCGATGGCCGCGACCGGCGGCTCGCCGTCGTGAACCTGGCCATCGCTGCCCATCCAGTGATGGCCGACATGCACCTTTACCAGGTGGTCGGCGCCGATCAGGTGCAGCGCGGTGAGCAGATGGCGGCCATCCACGGTGGTGATCGCCCCCCGGTCGCCACGGCCCTCCTGACTGACCCGATAGACCAGCAGGGCCTGTCCCGGGGTGACCGAGTTGCCGTTCATCAGCCACAGTTGGCCATTGGTGTAGTCCCTGGCATCCACTGGCTCGTCGAAGTCGCCGAACAGCGAGGTGCAGTACAGGCGGTCGTGGTCGAACAGGTTGGTCGAACGCACGAAGGCGTTGCGCGTCACCTCGATGCGCAGGGCCAGTTGCACCTGATCGCAGGGTAGACCCGCCTTGGGCAGCAGTTGATGGGCGGCGGTGGACAGGCTGTCGAGGATCGCCTCGACATGCCTGCCCACTTCGCGGGCCGTGGCCTGGCTGCTGGCCTGCAGTTCCTGTTCGGTCTGCCAGCGCATCACCGCCAGCCCGCACAGCAGCGGTAGCACGCCGACACCCCAGGGCAGCAGGGCGCGCCAGCTCCAGCGGGCGGGGCGTTTGGCGGTCAGGGGCATGTGCGGGTGGACCTTCTGCGAGGCGACGGGATGCTGCTGAGAATAGCCGTTTGTCGGAACAACCTGCGAACTAAAGCGCGACAAACAAATTTACGCACTGTAGAATCGGGTTACGAATACAACAATAAGGTTCTCCGCCTCCCGGGGAATCAAGCCCGCCGAGAATGGGTCCATATGACATACCATGGGTTCAAGCTGATCATTGGTGACTTCCTGGCCCGCAGCGTGCGCGGGATCCCCTGCTCACCACCACGCCATCTCCACATCCAAAGCCTGTAATAAACCGTTTTTCGCTTATAGATGAGGACACCCACATGGCAGATATCTTCGACAACCCGATGGGCCTGGAAGGCTTCGAATTCATCGAGCTCGCTTCGCCGACCCCTGGCGTGCTGGAGCCGGTATTCCAGATTCTCGGCTTCACCAAGGTGGCCAGCCACCGCTCCAAGGATGTGCACCTGTATCGCCAGGGCGGCATCAACCTGATCCTCAACAACGAGCCCAAGAGCATCGCCTCGTACTTCGCCGCCGAGCACGGCCCGTCGGTGTGCGGCATGGCCTTCCGCGTGCGCAACGCCCATGAAGCCTACGCCCGCGCCCTGGAACTGGGCGCCCAGCCGGTGGAGATCGAAACCGGCCCGATGGAACTGCGCCTGCCGGCGATCAAGGGGATCGGTGGCGCGCCGCTGTACCTGATCGACCGCTACGAGGAAGGCAGCTCGATCTACGATATCGACTTCAAGTTCATCGAAGGCGTGGACCGCAACCCGGTCGGCGCGGGCCTGAAGATCATCGACCACCTGACCCACAACGTCTATCGCGGACGCATGGCCTACTGGGCCAACTTCTATGAAAAGCTGTTCAACTTCCGCGAAATCCGCTACTTCGACATCAAGGGCGAATACACCGGCCTGACCTCCAAGGCGATGACCGCGCCGGACGGTATGATCCGCATTCCGCTCAACGAGGAGTCGTCGAAAGGGGCGGGACAGATCGAAGAGTTCCTGATGCAGTTCAACGGAGAAGGCATCCAGCACGTGGCCTTCCTCACCGACGACCTGCTCAAGACCTGGGACGCCCTCAAGGGGCTGGGCATGCGCTTCATGACCCCGCCGCCGCAGACCTACTACGAGATGCTCGAGGAGCGCCTGCCAGGGCACGGCGAGCCGGTCGACCAGCTGCAGGCCCGCGGCATCCTGCTCGATGGCGCCTCGGCGCCGGGCGACAAGCGCCTGCTGCTGCAGATCTTCTCGGAAACCCTGCTGGGCCCGGTGTTCTTCGAGTTCATCCAGCGCAAGGGTGACGACGGCTTTGGCGAAGGCAACTTCAAGGCGCTGTTCGAGTCGATCGAGCGCGACCAGGTGCGTCGTGGCGTGCTGAGCGTCGAGTAATACGCTTTACCTGCAAGACCCATCGCGGGGCCAGCCCGGTGGTGGAGGCCGGATTCTGCCCGGTGATCAGGCTGCCATCCTCCACCACGTAAGGCGCCCAGGGATCGTCCGCCTTGCTGTACTCGCCGCCACGGGCGCCCAGCTCGTTTTCGGTCAGGAACGGCACCACCTCGTCCAGTTCCGCCAGTTTCTCCTCGGTGTTGGAGAATCCGGTCACCCTGCGTCCCTTGAGCAGCAGGCTGTTGTCGCTGAGCTTGATGTTGAGCAGGCCCACCACGCCATGACACACCGCGGCGACCGCGCCACCGCGCTCATGGATGCGCCGCGCGAGTTCTTGCAGCGGCTGGTTGTCGGGGAAGTCCCACATCACGCCATGTCCGCCGGTGTAGTAGATCGCGCTGTACTGCTCGGCCTTGACCTGCCCGGGGCTCAAGGTGGCGCCCAGGCGGTTCATGAACGTCTTGTCGTCGTACCACTGCCAGTCCAGCTCCGGCGCCATGCGCAGGCTGTGCGGGTCGATGGGCACGCAGCCGCCCGCCGGACTGACGTAGTCGACGGCAAAGCCTGCCTGCTGCACCTTGTCGATGAAGTGCACGGCCTCACCCAGCCACAGTCCTGTGGCGCGCGGGATGGTGGGGTACTTGGCGGTATTGGTCAGCACGACCAGGAGCTTCTTGTTCATGTGTGCATGCCCGTCGAATCCATGGGAAAACGGTTGGCCAGCAGGAGCGAAAGCCTTATCAGCATAGCCCTCGCCACGCAATGCGCCACGGGCGGCGGACGCTGTGCTAGGCTGCTGCAAATTCGATGCATTACCGGGGGGTAAACCATGGACAAGGGCACTTCCACTTTCCTGCAGGCCGCCATCGATGAGGCTCGCAAGGGGCTCGAGGAGGGCGGCATCCCGATCGGCTCGGTGCTGGTGCACGACGGCAAGATCATCGGCCGCGGCCATAATCGCCGGGTGCAGAACGGCAGCGCCATCCTGCATGGCGAGATGGACGCCCTGGAAAATGCCGGTAGGCAGCCTGCCCGGGTGTACCAGGAGTCTACCCTCTATACCACCTTGTCGCCTTGCGCCATGTGCAGCGGGGCTATCCTGCTGTATGGCATCAAGCACGTGGTCATCGGTGAGAACACCACGTTCATGGGAGAGGAAAAACTGCTCGGCAGCCGGGGTGTACGCCTGGACGTACACGACGATGAAGCCTGCAAGGCGCTGATGCGCCGGTTCATCGAAGAAAAGCCCGAGCTGTGGGACGAAGATATTGGCCGTTGACCTGCCTGCCGGCGGGGGTGAGATCCAGGTCATTCACCTGGCGCCGCCTTCCTCCCCGCTGGCCGCCATGGGCAAGCCCATCGCCGACTTCGACTGGTTCACGACCCCGCTGGGGCCGCTGACGTCCTGGCCGCCCGCCCTGCGTATCGCCGCCGACATGGTGCTGATGTCTCCGTTTCCCTGTGCACTGGTCTGGGGCTCGGCGCTGACCGTGATTCACAACGAGCCCTACCAGGCCCTGCTGGGCGGTGAGGGTGGCCATCAGGGGCTGTCCTTCGATGCACTCTGGGCGCAGAACTGGGAGGGCATGGGCGCGGCGGTGTTCAAGGTGCTGGAGGGGCAGGGCAGCTTGATCGAGGACGCGCCGCTGCCTGTCAAGCGAGAGGGCTTCGCGGCGACGGCCTGGGTGACGGGCTGCTATTCACCTATCCGTAATGACCAGGGTGAAGTTGCCGGCTTCCTGCATGCCCTGATCGAGACCACCGCCAGTATCGAGACCGGGCGTGAGTGGCGTGAGCTGGCGCTGTCCTTCGAGGCGCGCCTGGAGCAGTACCTGAGCGATCCGCAACATACCTGGCAGCTGTCGCCCGATGTGATGCTGATGCTCGATGCCAACCTGCACGTGCGCTCGTCGAATCCGGCCTGGCATCGCTCGCTGGGCTGGGGCGAGGCGTCGCATCTGCAGGTGACGTTGCCTGAACTGTTTCACCCTGCCGATCGCACCGAAGCCCAGCTTGCATTGAAGTCGCTGCTGCAGGGACAGGGCATGACGGCATTCGATGCTCGGGTCAGGCACAACGAAGGGCACTATTGCTGGTTCCGCTGGACCGGGGTTGCCGATCCGGCATTGCCCGCGCTGGTGGGACGGGACATCACCGCTGACCGCCAGGCGGTCCAGCGCCTGGCCGAGGCGGCGGTGCGCGACGGCCAGCGCATGGAATCCGTGGTGAAGGTCGCGGGTGGCCTGGCGCATGAAATGAACAACGTGCTGTCTGGTGTCGGCAGTAGCCTCGAACTGCTCGAGCGACGCCTGGCCCAGGGGCGGATGGAGCGTGTCGAGGAGTATGTGCAGATGGCCCGGGAATGTGCCCAGCGCGCCATTGGCCTGACCCAGAACCTGCTGGCGTTCGCCCGTAGCCAGCCGCTGTCGCCCCACCCACTGAACATCAATCGCCTGCTGCAGGAGATGGAGCCGATGTTGCGCCAGACCCTCGGCGCCGAAATGCACCTGGATTGGCAACTGGATGTCGCGCCCTGGCTGTTGCAGGTCGACGCCGATCAGTTGCGCAACGCCCTCCTGCATCTTTGCAGCAATGCCCGGGATGCCTGTCTTGGCAAGGGCACCCTGACGATCAGAACCTCCAACGAGCGCTTGGCGTTGGCCAGCGAGGGGCCGACCAGTCTACCGGCGGGCGACTACGTCACGTTGCAGATCGAGGACGATGGCCACGGCATGTCCCGGGAGGATGTGGCGAGGGCCTTCGAGCCGTTCTTCACCACCAAGCCGTTGGGGCAGGGGGCGGGCCTGGGGCTGCCCATGGTGCATGGTTTCGTGCGCCAGTCGGGGGGGCAGGCGTGGATCGAATCGACCTTGGAGCAAGGGACTCGGGTGGTGCTGATGTTTCCGCGCCATTCGGGTGTGATGCCCGAGAGCATCGCCCTGGAAGCGCTGCCGGTTCAGGCCCGGGGCGAGCGGCTGCTGTTGGTCGATGACGAAGTCAACCTGCGCGGCCTGATGAAAGAGGCGCTGGTCGAATGCGGCTTCGAGGTGTGCGATGTGGCCGATGCCAATGGCGCACTGGGCGAGTTCCGGCATCGCGGCCCGTTCGACCTGGTGATCACCGATATCGGCTTGCCGGGAGGCTTCAGTGGGCGCCAGGTGGCCAAGGCGCTGCGGATGATGAAGCCGGAGCAGAAGATCCTGTTCATCACAGGCTTCACCAGCGACCCGGTCGAGCAGGTATTGCTCGACGAACCGGGCACGGCGTTGATGTTCAAGCCGTTTTCGCTGCAGACGCTGGTCGTGCAGATTCAGCGTATGTTGCAGGCCTGAAAGAAGGGCTCAGAGCCCCTGCTGCAGGTAGGGGTCGTCTGGGTTCTGTCGTTCCAGCTCGGCCAGCAGGACCTGGACATTCTGCAGCTGGCCGGTTTCCTTCCAGTACTCGATCAGCAACACCCGCGCCCGGCGGTTGGCGGGCTGGCGGTTGAGCACGGTTTCCAGCTGCTTCTGCGCGGCATCTATTTGCTCAAGCTGGTGCAGGGTGACGGCCAGGGTATAGCGGTATTCGTTGTTTTCCGGCTCCAGCTCGACCGCGCGGGCCAGGGCCAGCAGGGCGTATTCCTGCTGCTCGTGGCGGGTCAGCCACAGCCCCAGCTCGTATTGCAGGAACGCCGAGTCGGGGCGCAGGGCCAAGGCCTTGGCCAGTACTTCACGGGAGGCGTCATGACGGCCTTGCTGCTCCAGCAGGCGCACCTGGGTGGCCAGGGCGTCCAGCCCCTCGGGCGCCACCGCCAGGCTGCGTTGCAAGGCCCTGTCGGCATCGCTGTAGGCCTGCTCATGCATGTACAGCCGGGCCAGGTGCACCTGGGCCGCGGCGTCATCGGGCTGTTGCTCCAGGGTCTGCTCGTATTGCTCCAGGGCATCCTGCAAGGGGCCAAAGTACAGGCCGATGGCGTCGGGGTCGAGTCCCAGCAGCGCGTCAACCGCAGCGAAACGCACGCTTTGCTCGTCATCCTCCAGCAGCGGGCCCAGCACCAGGCTGCGCTGGGCGGCCGGCAGCAGGCGGCGGATGCTGGAGATGGCGGCGCGGCGGACCAGCGGGTCGGCGTGCTCCAGGTCTTGCTGGGCCAGCTTCAGTGCCTGTGGCGATGGGTAGTTGGGTAGTTCGACGTAGAGCGCGGCACGGCGGATTGGTGGCAGGTCGTCGCGTTGCAGCTGCTGGTAGAGCACCCGGGCGGCGCCCGGCAGGCCGTCGTGGGCCTGGCGCAGGGCCTTGGCGTAGCTGTGCGGCGGCAGGCTGGGCGCTGCGGGCTGCTGGTCACGCCACAGGTAGCCGATCGCGATGGGCAGTACCAGTACAAGCAGCAGGGCGATCAGGATCAGGTGGCGTCGTTGCATCTGGCGGTCCGGGGTGGCGGTACCGCAGAGCTTGGGGCAGGCGGGGGGCAATTGCAATGATGGGGGCTGACCGGGTGGCTCCCGGGCAGCGCAACGCCCCTGTCGAACACCTGTTGTCCCCCCTTCCCATGTCAGCCCACCCCACCTCGATCCATTAGCGTTCCGAGCATTTCCGACTGGCTAAAGCAGGATGCTTACCAATGCTCTTCAGCGAACTCATGGCAGCGCTCTCCACCCGTGCGATCCGACTCCAGCGCGAGGAGGCCGACCTGATCGTCGAAGGCGATGAAGACACCCTCGATGACGCCCTGTGGGATGCATTGGCAGCCCACAAGCCGGCACTGCTGGAGATGCTCGCCGGCCTGGATCACGGCTGGTTGAGCCCGGCGTTGCGCATTACACCGCAGATGTTGCCCCTGGCCGGCCTCGACCAGGCGGCCATCGACCGCATTGTCGCCACGGTGCCCGGCGGCGCGGCCAACCTGCAGGACATCTACCCGCTGGCACCGCTGCAGGAGGGCATGCTCTACCACCACCTCACGGCGGCCGAGGGCGACCCCTACGTGCTACAGGCGCAGTTGCGCTTTGCCAGCCCCGCGCGCCTGCAGGCGTTCGCCGAGGCGCTCGACTGGGTGATCCAGCGCCACGACATCCTGCGCACCGCGCTGGCCTGGGAATACCTCGACCAGCCGCTGCAGGTGGTGTGGCGCAAGGCGCCGCTGGTCTGCGAGGCCGTCGAGCTGAACGGCGACGGGGATGTGCTGGGCCGGTTGCGCGAATGCTTCGACACGCATCACTACCGCATGGACCTGGGCCAGGCGCCGCTACTGCGCCTGGTGCATGCGCAGTCCCGCGATGGCGAGGTTCTGGCCTTGCTGCTGTTCCATCACACTGTCATGGATCACACCGGGCTGGATATCGTACGCCGCGAGATCCAGGCCTACCTGGCAGGTGAGGGCGAGCGCCTGCCGGCCCCGGTGCCGTTCCGCGACCTGCTGGCCAGAAGTCGGCAGGCCCAGGATGAACAGGCCCATGAGGCCTTCTTCGGCGCCATGCTCGCCGATATCGACGAGCCGACCCTGGCCTTTGGCGTTCAGGAGGTGGCCGGCCAGGCCATGGAGGAAGCCAGGCTGACCCTGGCTTCCAGTCTCAGCCAGCGCCTGCGAGCCCAGGCACGGCTGCTCGGCGTGAGCCCGGCCAGCATCATGCACCTGGGGCTGGCGCGCCTGCTGGGGGCGCTGTCCGGACGTGAGTCGGTGGTGTTCGGCAGTGTGCTGCTCGGGCGCATGGCGACGGGTGAGGGCGGTGAACAGGCCCTGGGGATGTTCATCAATACCTTGCCGCTGCGTGTCGACCTGTGCGGGCAGGGTGTGCGTGAGGCGCTGTTGGTCACCCATCGACAACTGACGGCGTTGCTCGGCCATGAGCAGGCGCCCCTGGCCCTGGCCCAGCGCTGCAGCGGCGTGCTGGCGCCGACGCCGCTGTTCAACAGCATGCTCAACTACCGCCACAGTGCGGCGGGCGATGCGGCCGAGGTGATCGCGGTGGCGCCGGGTATCGATGTGGTGGGGGCCGAGGAACGCACCAACTACCCGTTGAGCCTGGCCGTCGACGATCTGGGCGAGGACCTGCGCCTGACGGTCCAGGCGCTCGCCGAGTGGGGCGCAGAGCGCTTGTGTGGGCAGTTGCGGCAGGTTTATGAAGGGGTGGTGGAGGCGCTTGAGCAGCAGCCCGAGCGGCCATTGCTGGACCTGCCGGTGCTGACGCTGGAGGAACGCCATCACCTGCTGGTGGACTGCAATGACACGGCGGTCGACCATGACCTGGAGCTGCCGCTGCACGCCCTGTTCGAACACCAGGCCCAGCTGCGCCCCGAAGCCGTTGCGCTGGAGGCCGAGAGCGAGCGACTGAGCTATCGCCAACTCGACGAGCAGGCCAACCGCCTGGCCCATCACCTGATCGAACTTGGGGTAAGACCCGACGACCGGGTGGCGATCTGCATCGAACGCGGGGTGTCGATGGTGGTCGGCCTGCTGGCCATCCTCAAGGCGGGTGGCGCCTACGTGCCGCTTGATCCGGGTTACCCTGCCGGGCGCATTCGTCATATGCTCGACGACAGCGCGCCACTGGCGGTGCTGATCCACAGCGCTACCCGCGAGGTACTGGGCAAGGTGGCGGTACCGCAGGTCGACCTCGACCAGCCGACCTGGGAAGCCTTGCCGGCCACCTACCCACGGGTGACCGGGCTCACCCCACGGCACCTGGCCTATGTGATCTACACCTCTGGCTCCACCGGCACACCCAAGGGGGTGATGGTCGAGCACCGCAGCGTGGTCAACCTGGTGCGCTGGGCCGCCGGGCTGTGCCCGACCAGCGCCGACGGCGCGCTGCTGCACAAGACGCCGATCAGTTTCGACGCCTCGGTGTGGGAGCTGTTCTGGCCGCTGGGCAGCGGCTTGCGCCTGGTGCTGGCGCGACCGGACGGCCAGCGCGACGCGGATTATGTCGCGCGCAAGATCATCGAGCGGCAGGTCAGCGTGGTGCAGTTCGTGCCGGCGCTATTGCAGCAGTTCGTCGAGCAGCCGCGCAGTGCGCAGTGCACCAGCCTGACCGATATCGTCTGTGGCGGCGGCGAACTGACCGAATCCCTGGCGCGCCAGGTGCGCGAGCGCTTGCCGCAGGTGCGCCTGCACAACGTCTACGGACCCACCGAAACCACGGTTGACTGCACTGTCTTCACCCTGGCGCCAGGACAACCTGTGCCCCACGGTGCGCTGCCGATCGGCCGGCCCATCGACAATACCCGCCTGTACGTCCTGGACGACGCCGACCAGCCACAGCCGTGGGGCGTGGCCGGGCACCTGCACATCGGTGGCGCAGGGGTGGCGCGGGGCTATCTGGGGCTGGCCGGGCAGCAGGCCGAGCGCTTTATCGACAGTCCGTTCGTCAAGGGTGAGCGCCTGTACCGCAGCGGTGACCTGGTGCGTCAGCACGCGGACGGGAACCTGGCGTTCCTTGGCCGCAACGACCACCAGGTCAAGCTGCGCGGCCTGCGTATCGAGCCGGGCGAGATCGAGGCCTGCCTGAACCGCCTGCCCGGCGTGCGCGAGGCGCTGGTGCTGGTTCACCAGCACCCGCACAGTGGCCCACGCCTGGTGGCCTACCACACCGGCCAGGCCCAGGTCGCGCAAGACCTGCGCGAGCATCTGCTGGGGCAACTGCCCGAGTATATGGTGCCGGCACTGTTCATCCACCTTGATGCCATGCCGTTGACGCCCAACGGCAAGGTCGACCGCAAGGCCCTACCGGCGCCCGAAGCGCCGACGCGGCAGTACCAGGCACCCGAGGGGCCGGTCGAGACCACCCTGGCGGCGATCTGGAGCGACCTGCTCGGGGTCGAGGCGATAGGCCGTGACGACAACTTCTTCGAGTTGGGCGGTCATTCGCTACTGGCGGTGCGTCTGGTCGAGCGCATGCGCCAGCAGGCGCTGCGAGCCGATGTGCGGGTGCTGTTCAGCCAGCCTACCCTGGCAGCGCTGGCCGCATCGGTGGGCGGGCATGCGGCCGTCGCCGTGCCGGCCAACCGCATCCCCGCCGGCTGCACGCGGATTACCCCGGACATGCTGCCCCTGGCCAGCCTCGACCAGGACGCCGTCGACGCGCTGGTGCGACAGATCCCCGGTGGCCTGGCCAATGTCCAGGACATCTACGGCCTGGCGCCGTTGCAGCAGGGCATTCTCTACCATCACCTGGCCAGCGAAGGCGCCGACCCCTACGTGGTGCAGGCGCGTTTCGCCTTTGCCGGCCAGGCCGAGCTGGACGCATTCGTTGCGGCGCTGAACCAGGTCATCGCCCGCCACGACATCCTGCGTACCAGCCTGCACTGGCAGGGCCTGGACGAGGCGGTGCAGGTGGTGTGGCGCGAGGCGCCGCTGGTGCCGAGCCCGGCGCTGGAGACGCTGCGGCTCGATCTGGGGCAGGCGCCACTGTTGCGCCTGAGCAGCCAGGTCCAGGCCGGGCGCCTGGAGGCGACCCTGCTGCTGCACCATATCCTCCTCGACCACACTGCCGTGGAGCAGCTGGTGGCCGAGATCGGTGCCTTGCTGCAAGGGCAGACGGCGCTGCCGGACAGCGTGCCGTACCGCAACTACGTGGCCCAGGCGCGGCTGGGCGCCGACCCGCAGGCCGACGAGGCGCTGTTCCGCGAGCTGCTGGGCGATATCGACGAACCGACCGAGGTGTTCGGTTTGCGCGAGGCCCAGGTCGATACGGGATTGGTCAGTGAAAGCCGCCAGCCGTTGGAGCCTGAACTGGGCGCGCGCCTGCGTGGCCAGGCCAGGACGCTGGGCGTCAGCGTCGCCAGCCTGGTGCACCAGGCCTGGGGGCAGGTGCTGGCGCAGTTGTCCGGCCGCGAGGACGTGGTGTTCGGCACCGTGCTGCTCGGTCGCCTGCAGGGTGGCGAGGGCGCCGACCGGGCGCTGGGCATGTTCATCAACACCTTGCCGCTGCGGGTCAGCGTGGGTGGCGCAGGCGTGGCCGATGGCGTACGCCTGACCCACCAGCGCCTGGCGCGCCTGCTGGCCCACGAGCAGGCATCCCTGGCCCTGGCCCAGCGTTGCAGTGGCGTGCCGGCGTCCCAGGCGCTGTTTACCAGCTTGTTGAACTATCGCCACAGTGCCGATCAACCCGAACATGGGCCAGCCTGGGCCGGGATCGAGCTGCTGACCGCGCAAGAGCGCAGCAATTATCCGCTGGTGGTCAGCGTCGATGACTATGGTAATGAGTTCAGGCTGACGGTGCAGGCCGTGGCACCCGTGGACGGTGGCCGGGTCTGCCAGTTGCTGCGCATGGCGTTGTTGCAACTGGTCACGGCGCTGGAACAGGCGCCGATGAGTGCCTTGCGCAGCCTGCATCATCTGCCGGAAGCGGAGCGCGAGCGCGTGCTGCGGCAGTTCAATGCCACGGTGCGGGAGTATCCGCGTGACCTGGCCGTGCATCGGTTGTTCGAGGCCCAGGCCGTGAATTCGCCGGATGCGCTGGCGGTGGTCCAGGGTCAGCGTCGATGGACCTTCGCCGAGCTCGAGGCCCAGGCCAATCGCCTGGCCTATTTCCTGCTCGAACAGGGCGTGCGGGCTGGCGATCGCGTGGCCTTGCTGCTGCCACGTTCGTTCGATCTGCTGGCGGCCCAGCTGGCGGTGAGCAAATGCGCGGCAGTGTTCGTGCCATTGGACGGCAACGCCCCGGCCGAGCGTCAGGCATTTATGGTGGCCGACAGCCAGGCGCGGTTGGTGCTGACCCACGGCGACCAGCCGCAGGTGGAAGGTGCGCGTCGGGTCGAACTCGACTGCCTCGACCTGAGCGGCTATGCCGATGCGCCGTTGGGCCTGGCGGTGGACGCCGGCAGCGCGGCGTACATCATGTACACCTCCGGCTCCACCGGCACGCCGAAGGGCGTGCAGGTGCCGCACCGGGCCATCGTGCGCCTGGTGATCAACAACGGCTTTGCCGATTTCAACAGCCAGGACCGCGTGGCCTTTGCTTCCAACCCGGCGTTCGACGCCAGCACCCTGGAAGTCTGGGCGCCACTGCTCAACGGCGGCGCGGTGGTGGTGATCGACCAGGACCAGGTGCTGTCGCGCCAGGACCTGCGCGAAGTGCTGCTGGAGCAGGGCGTCACCGTGCTGTGGCTGACTGCAGGCCTGTTCCACCAGTTCGCCGATGACCTGCTGCCGGCGTTCCGTGGCCTGCGCTACCTGATGGTCGGTGGCGATGTGCTGGACCCGGCGGTGATCGCCCGGGTACTGCGCGAGGGCGCACCGCAACACCTGCTCAATGGCTACGGTCCGACCGAGGCCACCACCTTCAGTACCACCCACGAAATCACCGAGGTGGGCGAGGGCAGCATCCCGATTGGCAAGCCGATCGGCAACAGCCGCTGTTATGTGCTCGATGCCCGCCAGCAACTGCTGCCGGTAGGGGCGGTGGGCGAGTTGTACATTGCCGGTGACGGTGTGGCTCTGGGGTATCTGGGGCAGCCGGAACTGACGGCTGAGCGCTTCCTGCCCGATCCGTTCAACGGTGGCACGATGTACCGCAGCGGCGACCTGGTGAGCTGGCAGGCCGACGGCACCCTGCGTTACCTGGGCCGTGCCGACCAGCAGATCAAGCTGCGTGGCTTCCGTATCGAGCTGGGCGAGATCGAGGCGCGCCTGGGTGAGTGCCCGGGTGTGCGTGATGCCGCCGTGATCGTGCGGGAGGATGCGGCGGGCGACAAGCGCCTGGTCGCCTACTTCACCGGTCAGGCGCCGACCATCGGCGAGCTGCATGAGCGTCTACAAGGCGTGCTGCCGGACTACATGCTGCCGTCGGCCTACGTGCGCCTGGACGCGCTGCCGCTGACCGCCAACGGCAAGCTCGACCGCCGCGCCTTGCCGCAGCCGGGCAGCGACGCGTTGGTCAGCCATGCCTTCGAGGCGCCGCAAGGTGAGATCGAAACCGCGCTGGCTGTGATCTGGGCCGAGGTGCTCAAGGTCGAGCAGGTTGGTCGCCATGACCACTTCTTCGAACTGGGCGGCCACTCGCTGCTGGCGGTGAGCCTGATCGAGCGCATGCGCAAGTCCGGCCTGGATGCCGATGTGCGCGTGCTGTTTGCCCAGCCGACCCTGGCCGCGCTGGCGACGGCTGTGGGGTCTGGACGTGAAATCGAGGTGCCGGCCAATCGAGTCCCAAGCAATGCGAAGCACATCACGCCAGACATGCTCAGCCTGATCGAGCTGGACCAGGCCAGCATCGACCGTATCGTCGCCAGCGTGCCGGGTGGTGCGGCCAACGTGCAGGAAATCTACCCGCTGGCGCCGCTTCAGGAAGGCATCCTCTACCATCACCTCAGTGCCGAGCAGGGCGACCCGTACCTGCTGCAGTCGCGCCTGGCCTTCGACAGCATCGAGCGTTTGCGTGCCTGGGCTGCGGCCTTGCAACAGGTCATCGACCGCCACGACATCCTGCGCACCTCGGTGGTCTGGGAAGGGCTGGGCGAGCCGGTGCAGGTGGTCTGGCGCCAGGCCCAGCTGGCAGTCAGTGAGGTCACTGGCCTGGGCGAAGAGGCGGTGATCGAGCAACTGCAGGCCCGTTTCGATGCCCGTCAGCAGCGTCTTGACCTGACCCAGGCGCCCTTGTTGCGCCTGGTCTATGCCGAGGATCCGCGCCAGGGCGAGTGGGTAGCCCTGTTGCAGTTCCACCACCTGACCCTCGACCACGCCGCCATGGCCGTGGTCGGCGAGGAGATGCAGGCGCTGCTGGACGGGCGGGGTGCCACGCTGCCCGCCGCAGTGCCGTATCGCAATTATGTTGCCCAGGTTTGCCTGGGCGACGATCAGGCCGGCCACGAGGCGTTCTTCCGCGCGCAACTGGGTGATATCGACGAACCTACCCTGCCGTATGGCATGGCCGATGTGCAGGGCGACGGGGGGCGGGTCGAACATGCCGCGCTGATGCTGCCGGCCACCCTGGCCCATGGCCTGCGCGAGCAGGCGCGGCAGCGCGGCGTCAGCGCCGCCAGCCTGGTGCACCTGGCCTGGGCTCGCGTGGTGGGCGTGCTGGCGGGGCGTCGCGACGTGGTCTTCGGTACCGTGCTGATGGGCCGCCTGCAAGCGGGCGAGGGTGCCGACCGGGCCCTGGGCATGTTCATCAACACCCTGCCATTGCGGGTGGACACCGCGTTGCCGGTTGACCAGGCGCTGCGTGTCACCCACCAGCAGCTGTCGGCCCTACTCGGTCACGAGCACGCGCCCCTGGCGCTGGCCCAGCGTTGCAGCGGCGTCGCCGCATCGACGCCGTTGTTCAGCGCCTTGCTCAACTACCGCCACAGCGCCGAGGGTGTCGCTCACGACGGCGAAGGCATCTGGCAGGGCGTGCGCCTGCTCGGAGGCGAGGAACGCAGCAACTACCCGCTGACCCTGAGCGTCGACGACCTGGGCGAGGGCTTCAGCCTGAGCGTGCTGGCTGCCGAAGGTCTACCGGCAGCGCAGATCGGCGGCTGGATGGTCAATACCCTGGACCAATTGATGCAAGCCCTGCAGCAGTGCCCGGGGCAAGTGGTCGATGGCTTGCCGATGCTGGATGACGAGGCCTCGTGTCAGGTGCTGGGGGACTTCAACGCCACGGCTGTGGACTACCCACAAGGGCAGACCGTGCCCGCGTTGGTCGAGGCCCAAGCGCCCGAAGCATTGGCCGTTGTACAGGGTGAACTGAGCCTGAGCTACGGCGAACTCAACCAGCGTGCCAACCGCCTGGCTCATCATCTGATCGAGCGTGGCGTAGCCCTGGGGGATCGCGTGGCACTGTGCCTGGCGCGTGGCCCGCAACGGTTGGTGGCGATGCTGGCCGTGCTCAAGGCCGGCGCGGCGTATGTGCCGGTCGATCCGGGTTATCCGGCGGAGCGGATTGCCTATCTGCTCAGCGACAGCGCGCCAGCGCTGGTACTGGTCGAGTCGGCCACCGAAGCGTTGGTAGGGGATGTGGCCAAGGCTGTTCTGGATGCTCATGCCTGGGCCGACCAACCTGTTAGCAACCCAGTGGTTGTGGGGCTGGACGAAAATCAGCTGGCCTATGTGATCTACACCTCCGGCTCCACCGGCCAGCCCAAGGGGGTGATGGTCGAACACCGCACCCTGGCCAACCTGATTCACTGGCATTGCCAGGCCTTCGAGTTGGGCGCAGGCAGCCACACCTCCAGCGTCGCGGGCTTTGGCTTCGACGCCATGGCCTGGGAAGCCTGGCCGGCGCTGTGCACCGGAGCGGTGCTGCACCTGCCGCCGGCGTCCATCGGTGGCGAGCATGTCGATGAACTGCTCGACTGGTGGCTGGAGCAGCCGCTACAGGTCAGCTTCCTGCCGACACCGGTCGCCGAGCAGGCGCTGCGCCGCGCACGCCAGCACCCGACCCTGCGCACGCTGCTGGTCGGCGGTGATCGCCTGCGCCAGTTTGACCGCGATCCGGGCTTTGCCCTGGTCAACAACTATGGCCCGACCGAGACCACCGTGGTGGCGACGTCGGGGCAACTGCAACCGGGCGGTGCGCTGCATATCGGCAAGCCGACCGCCAACACCCGCGTCTATGTACTGGACGAGCAACGCCAGCCCGTGCCGGTGGGGGTAACCGGTGAGCTGTACATCGGTGGCGCCCAGGTCGCCCGAGGCTACTTCAACCGTCCTGAGCTGACTGCCGAGCGCTTTGTCGACGATCCGTTCAACGGTGGCCGGATGTACCGTACCGGTGACCTGGTGCGCTGGAACGCCGACGGCACGCTGGACTACCAGGGCCGCAATGACGACCAGGTGAAGATCCGTGGCGTACGGGTCGAGCTGGGCGAGATCGAGGCCGCGCTGAAGGCCCAGCCGGGCATTGCGGATGCCGTGGTGCTGGTGCGTGACGAGCGTCTGCTGGCGTGGTTCACCGAAACTGCTGCGGTTGATCTCGACACCCTGCGCCAAGGCCTGCAAGCCAGCCTTCCGGGCCACTTGATACCGCAAGCCTTCATCCGCCTGAGCGAGTTGCCACTGACCAGCCACGGCAAACTGGACCGCAAGGCCTTGCCGGAACCGGCCATGCTCACCGGCCATGCCTACGCCATGCCGGAAGGCCCCGTGGAAACCGCTATCGCGGCACTCTGGGCCGAGGTGCTGGGCATTGCGCAGGTCGGCCGCCATGACAACTTCTTCGAACTCGGCGGTCACTCGTTGCTGGCGGTAAGCCTCACCGCGCGCCTGCGCCAGGCCGGCCTGCAGGCCGATGTGCGCACCCTGTTCGGCCAGCCGACCGTGGCGGCGCTGGCGGCGACCCTGGGCCATGGCCGCCAGGTCGAGGTCCCGGCCAACCGGATTCCCGCCGGCTGCACCCAGATCACCCCGGACATGCTGCCGCTGGTGGAACTGGAACCTGCCGCCATCGAGCGCATCGTCGCCACGGTGCCGGGCGGCGCGGCCAACGTGCAGGACATCTACCCGCTGGCGCCGTTGCAGGAGGGCATCCTTTACCACCACCTCAGCTCGCCAGAGCACGATCCCTATGTGCTGCAATCGCGCATGGCGTTCGACAGCCCGGCACGTCTGGAGGCGTTCGCCAGGGCCTTGCGCCAGGCCATCAGCCGTCATGATGTGCTGCGTACCGCCGTGCTCTGGGAAGGCCTGACGCAACCGTTGCAGGTGGTCTGGCGCGAGGCGCCGCTGCTGGTCGCGCCGCTGGATGGGCAAGACCTGCAACGCCTTGACCTGGCCCGGGCGCCGCTGATCCGCCTGCTGCATCGCAACGAGGCCGGCAGCCAGCGCATCGAGGCACTGCTGCAGTTCCACCATATTGTTCTCGATCACACCGCCCTGGAGATCATCGGCGCTGAGCTGCTGGGCTACTTGCAGGGCAGTGCCGTGCCGGTACAGGCCCCGGTGCCTTACCGCAACTACGTGGCTCAGGCGCGGCTGGGCGTAAGCCAGACCGAGCACGAGGCGTTCTTCCGTGCGCAGCTGGGCGATATCGACGAGCCGACGCTGCCCTATGGCCTGAGCGATGTGCAGGGCGACGGCCAGGCCATCGAGGAAGCCCAGCTGTGGCTGGACCAGACCCTGGCCGCGCGGCTGCGGCAACAGGCCCGGCAGCTGGGCATCAGCCCCGCCAGCCTGTTCCACCTGGCCTTCGCCCGCCTGCTGGCTGCCGTCAGCGGCACCGACCGTGTGGTGTTCGGCACCGTGCTGCTGGGCCGCCTGGAGGCCGGCGAGGGCGCCGAGCGGGCCCTGGGCATGTTCATCAACACCTTGCCGCTGCGCCTCGACCTTGCAGGCCTCGACCTGCAGGACGCCGTACGCCTGACCCAGCAGCGCCTGAGCGCCTTGCTGGTGCACGAGCATGCGTCGCTGGCCCTGGCCCAGCGTTGCAGTGGCGTGCCGGCCCCGGCGCCGCTGTTCAGCGCCATGCTCAACTACCGCCATGGCCAGGCGGCGAGCGAAGACCGGCGCCTGGAGTGGCAGGGCATCGAGTTCATCGATGGCCAGGAGCGCAGCAACTACCCCCTGAGCTTGAGCGTGGACGACATGGGGGAAGGCTTCCGCCTGGTGGCGATGACCCCGGCGAGCGTCGGTGCCCAGCGGATCTGCGGGCAATTGCGGTATGTGCTGCTGGGCATGGTCGAAGGTCTGGAGGCTCAGCCACGGCAAGCGCTGCTGGCGCTGCCGGTATTGCCGGACGATGAGCGTGAGCATCTGTTGCAGACCTGCAACGCCACGGTCCAGGCCGTCGATCTCGAACAGCCCGTCCAGGCGCTGTTCGAGCAGCAGGTGGCGCGCGATCCCGAGGCGGTTGCGGTGCAGTCGGAGGAAGGACAACTGAGCTATCGCCAGCTCAACGCCGAGGCCAACCGCCTGGCCCACCACCTGATCGCGCTGGGCGTGCGGCCCGACGACCGGGTGGCGATCTGTGTCGAGCGCGGCCTGCCGCTGGTGGTCGGCCTGCTGGCCATCCTCAAGGCCGGTGGCGCCTATGTGCCGCTCGACCCTGACTATCCGGCCGAACGGATCCGCCACATGCTGGTCGACAGCCAGCCACGGGCGGTCCTGGTGCAGGCGGCCACCCGGGTGCTGATGGGGGATCTGCCACTGACGCAGGTCGATCTCGACCAGGCGGACTGGACCCGTCAGCCAAGCCACAACCCGCAGGTGCCGGGCCTGACCGCCGCCAACCTGGCCTATGTGATCTACACCTCCGGCTCCACCGGGCTGCCCAAGGGGGTGATGGTCGAGCACCGCAACGTGGTCAACCTGGTGCACTGGAGCGCCGGGCTGTTCCCGGTCGGCGGCGCGGTGCTGCACAAGACCCCGGTGAGCTTCGACGCCTCGGTGTGGGAGCTGTTCTGGCCGCTGTGCAGCGGCGTGCGCCTGGTGCTGGCGCGCCCGGACGGTCAGCGCGACCCGCAGTACCTGGCCGATCTGATCCGCCAGCAGCAGGTCGGCGTGGTGCAGTTCGTGCCAGCGTTGTTGCAGCAGTTCCTTGACCAGGACGACAGTGTCGCCTGCGTCGGCCTCAGCGATATCGTCTGTGGCGGTGGCGAGCTGACCGAGGCCCTGGCCCGGCAGGTTCGCCAGCGCTTGCCGCAGGTGCGCCTGCACAACGTCTACGGGCCCACCGAGACCACGGTCGACTGCAGCGCCTGGACCCTGGAACCCGGACAGCCGATTCCATCCGGCGCGTTGCCGATCGGCCAACCCATCGACAACACCCGCCTGTACGTCCTCGATGCCCACGACCAACCGGTACCCTGGGGCGTCGCCGGCCAGCTGCATATCGGCGGTGCCGGGGTGACGCGTGGCTACCTGGGGTTGCCGGAGCAACAGGCCGAACGCTTCATCGCCAGCCCGTTCGCCGAGGGCGAGCGCCTGTACCGCAGCGGCGACCTGGTGCGCCAGGCCGCCGACGGCAGCCTGACGTTCCTCGGTCGTACCGACCACCAGATCAAGCTGCGCGGCCTGCGCATCGAGCCGGGCGAGATCGAGTCCTGCCTGAACCGCGTGGCCGGCGTGCGCGAGGCCCTGGTGCTGGTTCACCGGCATCCACACGGCGGTGATCGCCTGGTCGCCTACCACCGTGGCGAGCCGCAGCCGGCCGACGCGCTGCGCCAGGCGTTGCTGGCGCGGTTGCCGGAGTACATGGTGCCAGCGCTGTTCATCCACCTCGACAGCTGGCCGCTGACCCCCAACGGCAAGCTCGACCGCCAGGCGCTGCCGTTGCCGGACCTGCAGGCGCGCCAGTATGAGGCGCCCCAAGGGGCAACCGAGGTGCTGCTGGCCGAGATCTGGTCGCAGCTGCTGGGCGTGGAGCGGGTGGGGCGGCACGACAACTTCTTCGAACTGGGCGGACATTCGCTGCTGGCCGTGACCCTGACCGCGCGCCTGCGCCAGGCCGGCCTGCAGGTGGATGTCCGCACCCTGTTCGGCCAGCCGAGCGTCGCCGCGCTGGCGGCCACCCTGGGCCAGGGCGTCGCGGTGACGGTACCGGCCAACCGGATCCCGGCGGGCTGTACCCTTATCACCCCGGACATGCTGGCGCTGGTGGACCTGGAACCGGCCGCCATCGAGCGTATCGTCGCCGCAGTGCCGGGAGGTGCGGCCAATGTCCAGGATATCTACCCCCTGGCGCCGTTGCAGGAAGGCATCCTCTACCTGCACTTGAGCGCCGTGGGCGCTGATCCCTACGCCCTGCGGGCACGGCTGCGCTTCGACAGCCCGGCGCGTCTGCGGGTGTTCGCCCAGGCCCTGGAGCAGGTCATCGCCCGCCATGACATCCTGCGCACCGCGGTGCTCTGGGACGGCCTGCCGCAACCGGTGCAGGTGGTCTGGCGCCAGGCGCCGCTGCAACTGGCGCCGCTCGACGACGCCCACCTGGCGCGCCTGGACCTCGGCCAGGCGCCGCTGATCCGCCTGCTGCACCGCACCGAGCCGGGCAGTCAGCGGATCGAGGCGGTGCTGCAGTTCCACCATATCGTCCTCGACCATATCGCCATGCAGGCGGTCCAGGCCGAACTGCGCGGCTACCTGCTGGGGCAGAGCGAGCCATTGCCGGCCTCGGTGCCGTACCGCAACTATGTGGCACAGGCGCGCCTTGGCGTCAGCGAGGCCGAACACGAGGCATTCTTCCGCGCCCGCCTGGGCGACATCGACGAGCCGAGCCTGCCGTTCGGCCTGCGCGAGGTACAGGGCGAAGGCCAGGCCCTCGATGAGGCCGAGGTGGAATTCGACGGCGTACGCTATGGTCGCCTGCGCGACCAGGCCCGCCAGCTGGGGGTGAGCACCGCGAGCCTGGTGCACCTGGCCTGGGCACGCCTGCTGGCGGTGGCTTGCGGCAAGGAGCGCGTGGTCTTCGGCACCGTGCTGCTGGGCCGCCTGCAGGGCGGCGAGGGCAGCGAACGGGCCCTGGGCATGTTCATCAACACCCTGCCGTTGCGGGTCGAGCTGGACGGGTTGGGCGTGCGCGACGGCGTGCTGGCCACCCACCGCGAGCTGTCGGCGCTGCTGGTCCACGAGCACGCCTCGCTGGCCCTGGCCCAGCGCTGCAGCCAGGTGGCCGCGCCGCTGCCGCTGTTCAGCGCCATGCTCAACTACCGGCAGAGCACCCGCGCCGCGCCGCAGCCACAGGCCTGGGAGGGGATCGAGACCCTGGGCAGCGAAGGGCGCACCAACTACCCGCTGAGTCTGAACGTCGATGACTTCGGCGACGGCCTGCGCCTGGGCGTGCAGGTGTCGGCCCAGGTGGGCGCGCAACGGATCTGCGCGCAGATGCTGCAAGTGCTCGATGGCCTGCTGCTGGCGCTTGAACAGCACCCGCAGCAGCCACTGAACCGCTTGCCGGTGCTGAGCGCCGAGGAGCGGCGCCAGGTGCTGGTCGAGTTCAACGATACGGCGGTGGCGTACGACCTGGAGCAGACCCTGCATGGCATGATCGAGGCCCAGGTTCGACGCACCCCGACCGCTGTGGCGGTGAGGGCGGAGGAGGGCGAGCTGACCTATCGCCAGCTCGACGAGCAGGCCAACCGCCTGGCCCATCACCTGATTGCGCTGGGGGTAAAACCCGACGCGCGCGTGGCGATCTGCCTCGAGCGCGGCCTGTCGATGGTGGTCGGCCTGCTGGCCATCCTCAAGGCCGGTGGTGCCTACGTGCCGGTCGACCCGGACTACCCGGCCGAGCGCATCCGCCACATGCTCGATGACAGCGCGCCGCTGGCGGTGCTGGTGCACGGTGCCACCCGCGACGTGCCGCAGGCGAGCCGGGCGCCGCTGGTCGACCTGGATCGGCCGACCTGGCAGGCGCAGCCGGCACATGCCCCGCAGGTGATCGGGCTGACCCCGCGACACCTGGCCTATGTGATCTACACCTCCGGTTCCACCGGCCTGCCCAAGGGTGTGATGAACGAGCACGCCGGGGTGGTCAACCGCCTGCTGTGGATGCAGGACGCCTACCGGCTGGGCGCCGGTGACGTGGTGCTGCAGAAAACCCCGTTCAGCTTCGACGTGTCGGTGTGGGAGTTCCTCTGGCCGCTGCAGACCGGCGCCCGGCTGGTGATGGCGCGCCCTGGCGGACATCGTGACCCCGAGTACCTGCGCGAGGTTATCCGTGAAGCGCAGGTCAGCACCTTGCACTTCGTACCGTCGATGCTCGATGTGTTCCTCGCCCATGGCGAAGTCCTGCCACATCAGCTCAAGCGTGTGCTGTGCAGCGGCGAGGCCTTGCCCGGCAGCCTGGCAAGGCGTTTCCACGCACAGCTGCCGACGGTCGAGCTGCACAACCTGTATGGCCCGACCGAGGCGGCGGTGGATGTCAGCGCCTGGCACTGCGTGACGGCGCCGGACAACACGCCGATCGGCAAGCCGATCGCCAATACCGCGCTGTATGTCCTGGATGCCCAGGGCCAGCCGGTGCCGGTGGGCGTGGCCGGCGAGCTGTACATCGGTGGCGTGCAGGTGGCACGGGGTTATCTCAACCGCGAGCAACTGACCGCTGAGCGCTTCCTCGATGATCCGTTCTCGCTCAGGACCGGTGGCCGGATGTACCGCACCGGCGACCTGGCCCGCTACCTGGCCGATGGCAACCTGGAATACCTCGGGCGCAACGACGACCAGGTGAAGATCCGCGGCCTGCGGATCGAACTGGGTGAGATCCAGGCTTGCCTGACCCGTATCGAAGGGGTCAAGGAGGCGGTGGTGCTGGCCCGCGAGCAGCGCCTGGTGGCGTACTACACCGGCGCCCGGCAGGCGCCGGACACGCTGCGCGCAGCGCTGCTGGGCCAATTGCCGGAGTTCATGGTGCCGGCTTCGTTCACCCACCTCGAGGCGCTGCCGCTGAGCCCCAACGGCAAGCTCGACCGCAAGGCGCTGCCGCAGCCGGAAACCACGCAGCAGGCCTATGAGGCGCCGCAAGGCGAAGTCGAGACCCTGCTGGCGCAGCTGTGGAGCGAACTGCTGGGCGTGGACCGGGTCGGTCGTCATGACAACTTCTTCGAGCTCGGCGGCCACTCGCTGCTGGCCGTGACCCTGACCGCGCGCATGCGCCAGGCCGGCCTGGCGGCGGATGTGCGGGTACTGTTCGGCCAGCCGAGCCTGGCCGCGCTGGCGGCGGCGGTGGGCGGCGA
Source organism: Pseudomonas peradeniyensis (assembly GCF_014268935.2). GTDB lineage: Bacteria > Pseudomonadota > Gammaproteobacteria > Pseudomonadales > Pseudomonadaceae > Aquipseudomonas > Aquipseudomonas peradeniyensis. Next base: position 1,163,656 of record NZ_JABWRJ020000001.1, read on the forward strand.
GGTGACGCTGGAGGTGCCGGCCAACCGTATCCCGGCGGGTTGCACACGCATCAGCCCCGACATGCTGCCGTTGGCGACGTTGGAGCAGGCCGCGCTCGACAGCCTGGTGCAGAGAATTCCCGGCGGCGCGGCCAATATCCAGGATCTGTACGCCCTGGCGCCGTTGCAACAGGGCATTCTCTACCACCACCTGGCCAGCGCCGAGATCGACCCCTATGTACTGCAACTGAACTTCGCCTTTGCCGGCCAAGCCGAGCTGGAGGCCTTCGTCGCGGCGCTGAACCAGGTCATCGCCCGTCACGACATCCTGCGCACCAGCGTGCACTGGCAGGGGCTCGACGAAGCGGTGCAGGTGGTCTGGCGCGAGGCGCGCCTGGACCTTGAGCCGGCACTGGACAGCCCGCGCCTGGACCTGGGGCGCGCACCGTTGATGCACCTGAGCAGCCATGTGGAAAAGGGCCGCTTGCAGGCGACCCTGCTGCTGCACCATATCCTCCTCGACCACGCTGCCATGGAACTGCTGGTGGCCGAGGTCGGCGACGCGCTGCTGGGGCGCATGCCCGAGGGCGACAGCGTGCCGTACCGCAACTATGTGGCCCAGGCGCGCCTGCGTGACGACAGCCAGGCGCAGGAGGCGCTGTTCCGCGAACTGCTGGGCGATATCGACGAGCCGACCGAAGTGTTCGGCCTGCGCGGGGCGCGGGGCGACGGCAGCCACGTGCTCGACCACCGCGAGCGGTTGGACGAGCCGCTGGCCCTGCGCTTGCGCCAGCAGGCACGATTGCTGGGGATCAGCGTCGCCAGCCTGGTGCACCAGGCCTGGGGGCAGGTGCTGGCGCAGCTGTCCGGCCGCGAGGAAGTCGTGTTTGGCACCGTTCTGCTCGGTCGCCTGCAGGGCGGCGAGGGCGCCGAGCGGGCGTTGGGCATGTTCATCAATACCTTGCCGCTGCGGGTCAGCGTGGGGGGGCTGGATGTGGTCGACGGCGTGCGCCTGACCCACCAACGCCTGGCGCGCCTGCTGGCCCATGAGCAGGCGTCCCTGGCCCTGGCCCAGCGCTGCAGCGGCGTGCCGGCCTCCCAGGCGCTGTTCACCAGCCTGCTCAACTACCGCCACAGCGCGGCCACTGGGGCGCAGCGCGCACAGGCCTGGCAGGGCATCGAACTGCTGGCCGCCCATGAGCGCAGCAACTACCCGCTGGTGGTCAGCGTCGACGACCTGGGCGACGGTTTCATCCTGACCGTGCAGGCCGTGCCGCAAGTGGAGGGGGCATTGGTCTGCCAGTTGCTGCAGACGGCCCTGGCGCGGTTGGCCGATACCCTGGCGGACACGCCGGCGGCGCCGTTGAACCGTATCAACGCCTTGCCGGACGCCGAGCGCGAGCGCGTGGCGCGGCAGTTCAACGCGACCCGTCGCGATTATCCCCGCGACCTGCCGGTGCATGCCCTGTTCGAGGCGCAAGCCAAGGCCAGCCCGGATGCACTGGCAGTGGCCCATGGCACGCGGCGCTGGAGCTACCAGGCGCTCGACCGGCAGGCCAGCCGGCTGGCCGGGTACCTGCTGGAGCAGGGCGTACAAGCGGGTGACCGGGTAGCCTTGCTGCTGCCACGTTCGTTCGATCTGCTGGCGGCCCAGCTGGCCGTAAGCAAATGCGCGGCGGTGTTCGTGCCGCTGGACGGCAACGCGCCGGCCGAGCGCCAGGCGTTCATGGTGAACGACAGCCAGGCGCGGCTGGTGCTGACCCACAGCGACCAGCCGCAAGTGGAGGGCGCGCGTCGGGTCGAGCTCGACCGCCTCGACCTGAGCGGTTACGCCGATGCGCCGCTGGGCCTGGCGGTGGACGCCGGCAGCGCGGCGTACATCATGTACACCTCCGGCTCCACCGGCACGCCGAAGGGCGTGCAGGTGCCGCACCGGGCCATCGTGCGCCTGGTGATCAACAACGGCTTTGCCGATTTCAACAGCCAGGACCGCGTGGCCTTTGCTTCCAACCCGGCGTTCGACGCCAGCACCCTGGAAGTCTGGGCGCCGTTGCTCAATGGCGGCGCGGTGGTGGTGATCGACCAGGACCAGGTGCTGTCGCGCCAGGACCTGTGTGAGGTCCTGCTGGAGCAGGGCGTCACCGTGCTGTGGCTGACCGCTGGCCTGTTCCATCAGTTCGCCGATGACCTGCTGGCGGCGTTCCGTGGCCTGCGCTACCTGATGGTCGGTGGCGATGTGCTGGACCCGGCGGTGATCGCCCGGGTACTGCGCGAAGGCGCGCCGCAACACCTGCTCAATGGCTACGGCCCGACCGAGGCCACCACCTTCAGCACTACCCACGAAATCACCGAGGTGGGCGAGGGCAGCATCCCGATTGGCAAACCGATCGGCAACAGCCGCTGCTACGTGCTCGATGCCCGCCAGCAACTGCTGCCGGTAGGGGCGGTGGGCGAGTTGTACATTGCCGGTGACGGCGTGGCCCTGGGGTATCTGGGGCAGCCGGAGCTGACGGCTGAGCGCTTCCTGCCGGATCCGTTCAACGGCGGCACGATGTACCGCAGTGGCGACCTGGTGAGCTGGCAGGCCGACGGCACCCTGCGTTACCTGGGCCGTGCCGACCAGCAGATCAAGCTGCGTGGCTTCCGTATCGAACTGGGCGAGATCGAGGCGCGCCTGGGCGAATGCCCGGGTGTGCGTGAGGCCGCCGTGATCGTGCGTGAGGACGCGCCGGGCGATAAGCGCCTGGTGGCCTATTTCACGGGCCAACAGGCGATTGCCGAACTGCACCAGCAACTGCAAGGCCAACTGCCGGACTACATGCTGCCGTCGGCCTACGTGCGCCTGGACGCGCTGCCGCTGACCGCCAACGGCAAGCTCGACCGCCGCGCCTTGCCTCAGCCGGGCAGCGACGCGTTGGTCAGCCGTGCCTTCGAGGCGCCGCAAGGTGAGATCGAAACCGCGCTGGCCATGATCTGGGCCGAGGTGCTCAAGGTCGAGCAGGTTGGTCGACATGACCACTTCTTCGAACTAGGCGGCCACTCGCTGTTGGCGGTGAGCCTGATCGAGCGCATGCGCAAGGCCGGCCTGGATGCCGACGTGCGCGTGCTGTTCGCCCAGCCGACCCTGGCCGCGTTGGCGGCGGCGGTGGGCTCGGGACGTGAGATCGAGGTGCCGGCCAACCGGGTCCCTAGCGATGCGATACACATCACGCCGGACATGCTCAGCCTGATCGAGCTGGACCAGGCCAGCATCGACCGTATCGTCGCCGGTGTGCCGGGTGGTACGGCCAACGTGCAGGAAATCTACCCGCTGGCGCCGCTTCAGGAAGGCATCCTCTACCATCACCTCAGTGCCGAGCAGGGTGACCCATACCTGCTGCAGACCCGCCTGGCCTTCGACAGCCTGGATCGGTTGCAGGCCTGCGCCGATGCCCTGCAACAGGTCATCGACCGCCACGACATCCTGCGCACCTCGGTGGTCTGGGAAGGGCTGGGCGAGCCGGTGCAGGTGGTCTGGCGCCAGGCCCAGCTGGCAGTCAGCGAAGTCACCGGGCTGGGCGAAGACGCGGTGATCGAGCGGTTGCACGCGCACTTCGATGCCCGCCTGCAGCGGCTGGACCTGACCCAGGCGCCGCTGTTGCGCCTGACCTACGCTCTGGACCCGGCCCTGCAACGGGTGGTGGCCGTCCTGCACTTCCACCACCTGGCCCTGGACCACACGGCGATGGAGGTGATCGTCCACGAACTGCAGGCGATCCTTTCCGGTCGCCAGCACCTGTTGAGCGCGCCCGTGCCGTACCGCACCTACGTGGCCCAGGTTCGCCTGGGCGCCGCCGAGGCGGGGCACGAGGCGTTCTTCCGCGACATGCTCGGCGATGTCGACGAGCCGACCTTGCCGATGGGCCTGGCCGATGTGCAGGGCGACGGGCGCGATATCGAGGAGTCGCGCCTGCCGCTGGATCCGGCCTTGTCGCGCCGGGTGCGCGAGCAGGCAAGGGCCCTCGGGGTCAGTGCCGCGAGCCTGATGCACCTGGCCTGGGCCCGCGTGGTGGGCGTGCTGGCGGGGCGCGGTGACGTGGTATTCGGCACCGTGCTGATGGGCCGCCTGCAAGGCGGCGACGGCGCCGACCGGGCGCTGGGGGTGTTCATCAATACCTTGCCGCTGCGCATCGACACTGCCAAGGGCGCCCGCGCCGCGGTGCAGGCCACCCACCAGCGGCTGTCGGCGCTGCTCGGGCATGAGCATGCGTCGTTGGCGTTGGCCCAGCGTTGCAGCGGCGTGCCGGCCTCGGCGCCGCTGTTCAGTGCCTTGCTCAACTACCGCCACAGTCCGACGGATACGGCCAGTGTGGATGCCGCAAGCTTCCAGGGCATGCATCAGCTGGGCGGTGAAGAGCGCAGCAACTACCCGCTGACCCTGAGTGTGGACGACCACGGGGAAGGCTTCAGCCTGAGCGTGCTGGCCCAGTTGGGGATCGGTGCCGAACGGGTCGCAGGTTGGATGACCGCTGCCGTGAGCCAGTTGATCCAGGCGTTGGAGCAGGGTGGCGCGGCGCAGGTCGACAGGCTGCCCATCCTCGACGGCACGCAGCGGCGCCAGGTGCTCGAAGGTTTCAATGCCACGGACATGGACTACCCACAAGGGCAGACCGTGCACGCGTTGGTCGAGGCCCAAGCGCCTGAAGCATTGGCCGTTGTTCAGGGTGAGCTGAGTCTGAGCTACGGCGAACTCAACGAGCGTGCCAACCGGCTGGCTCATCACCTGATCGAGCGTGGCGTGGTCCTGGGGGATCGTGTGGCACTGTGCCTGGAACGTGGCCCGCAACGGATGGTGGCGATGCTGGCCGTGCTCAAGGCCGGCGCGGCGTATGTACCGGTCGATCCGGGCTATCCGGCGCCGCGGATTGCCTATTTGCTCAGCGACAGTGCGCCGGCGCTGGTGCTGGTCGAAGCGGCCACCGAAGCGTTGGTCGGCGATGCAGCCAAAGTCAGGCTGGATGGCGATGACTGGCTCGACCAGACGGCCAGCAACCCTGTGGTTGTGGGGCTGGACGAGAATCAGCTGGCCTATGTGATCTACACCTCCGGCTCCACCGGGCAGCCCAAGGGGGTGATGGTCGAGCACCGCACCCTGGCCAACCTGATCCACTGGCATTGCCAGACCTTCGAGTTGGGCGAGGGCAGCCACACCTCCAGCGTCGCGGGCTTCGGCTTCGATGCCATGGCCTGGGAAGCCTGGCCGGCGCTGTGCACCGGAGCGGTGCTGCACCTGCCGCCGGCGTCCATCGGTGGCGAGCATGTCGATGAACTGCTCGACTGGTGGCTGGAGCAGCCACTGCAAGTGAGCTTCCTGCCGACACCGGTCGCCGAGCAGGCGCTGCGCCGCGCACGCCAGCACCCGACCCTGCGCACGCTGCTGGTCGGCGGTGATCGCCTGCGCCAGTTTGACCGCGATCCGGGCTTTGCCCTGGTCAACAACTATGGCCCGACCGAGACCACCGTGGTGGCGACGTCGGGGCAACTGCAACCGGGCGGTGCGCTGCATATCGGCAAGCCGACCGCCAACACCCGCGTCTATGTACTGGACGAGCAACGCCAGCCCGTGCCGGTGGGGGTAACCGGTGAGCTGTACATCGGTGGCGCCCAGGTCGCCCGAGGCTACTTCAACCGTCCTGAGCTGACTGCCGAGCGCTTTGTCGACGATCCGTTCAACGGTGGCCGGATGTACCGTACCGGTGACCTGGTGCGTTGGAACGCCGACGGCACGCTGGACTACCAGGGCCGCAATGACGACCAGGTGAAGATCCGTGGCGTACGGGTCGAGCTGGGCGAGATCGAGGCCGCGCTGAAGGCCCAGCCGGGCATTGCGGATGCCGTGGTGCTGGTGCGTGACGAGCGTCTGCTGGCGTGGTTCACCGAAACTGCTGCGGTTGATCTCGACACCCTGCGCCAAGGCCTGCAAGCCAGCCTTCCGGGCCACTTGATACCGCAAGCCTTCATCCGCCTGAGCGAGTTGCCACTGACCAGCCACGGCAAACTGGACCGCAAGGCGCTGCCGGACCCTGATCCTGCAGCCCTGGCAGGCCAGGCCTATGTCGCCCCGATCGGCGCGACCGAGGAGGCCATGTCTGCAATCTGGGCTGAAGTCCTGGGTATCGAACAGGTCGGTCGCCACGATAACTTCTTCGAACTCGGCGGTCACTCGCTGCTGGCGGTAAGCCTCACCGCGCGCCTGCGCCAGGCCGGCCTGCAGGCCGATGTGCGCACCCTGTTCGGCCAGCCGACCGTGGCGGCGCTGGCGGCGACCCTGGGCCATGGCCGCCAGGTCGAGGTCCCGGCCAACCGGATCCCGGCCGGTTGCACCCAGATCACCCCGGACATGCTGCCGCTGGTGGAACTGGAACCGGCCGCCATCGAGCGCATCGTCGCCACGGTGCCGGGCGGTGCGGCCAACGTGCAGGACATCTACCCGCTGGCGCCGTTGCAGGAAGGCATCCTTTACCACCACCTCAGCTCGCCGGAGCACGATCCCTATGTGCTGCAATCGCGCATGGCCTTCGCCAGCCGTGACCGGCTGCACGCCTTCGTCGATGCCCTGGGCAAGGTCATCGCCCGTCATGACGTGCTGCGTACTTCAGTGCTGTGGGACGGCCTGCCGCAGGCATTGCAGGTAGTCTGGCGCCAGGCTGGGCTGGCGCTGTTCGAGGTGGCCGACGAGACTGCGGTGCCCCATGCCCTGGCCCTCGACCAGGCACCACTGGTGCGCCTGTACCACTGGCCGGACGCGCAGGGCGCCGGGCGGCAGGCCGTGTTGCAGTTCCACCATATCGTCCTCGACCATACCGCGCTGGATGTGCTCGGCCGGGAACTGGTCGGCTATCTGCAAGGTGCGCCGGTGCCCGCCGAACAGGGCGCGCCGTACCGTAACTACGTGGCCCAGGCGCGGCTGGGCGTCAGCCAGGCCGAGCACGAGGCGTTCTTCCGCGAGCAGTTGGGTGATATCGACGAGCCGACCCTGCCGTTCGGCCTGGGTGATGTGCAGGTCGATGGCCTCGGCATCGAAGAGGCCCAGCTGTGGCTGGACGAAACCCTGGCCACCGGTCTGCGTCAGCAGGCCCGGCAGCTGGGCATCAGCGTCGCCAGCCTGTTCCACCTGGCCTATGCCCGCCTGCTGGCCGCCGCCAGTGGCCGTGACAGCGTGGTATTCGGCACCGTGCTGCTCGGTCGCCTGGAAGGCGGAGCGGGAGCGGACCAGGCGCTGGGCATGTTCATCAACACCTTGCCGCTGCGCCTGGACCTTGCAGGCCTCGACCTGCAGGACGCCGTGCGCCTGACCCAGCAGCGCCTGAGCGCCTTGCTCGCCCACGAGCACGCCTCGTTGGCCCTGGCCCAGCGTTGCAGTGGCGTGCCGGCCCCGGCGCCGCTGTTCAGCGCCATGCTCAACTACCGCCACGGCAGCCAGGCGGACGAGGATCAGCGCCAGGCCCTGCAGGGCATCGAGACCCTGGACAGCAACGAGCGCAGCAACTATCCGCTGAGCCTGAGCGTGGACGATATCGGCGAGCGCTTCCGACTGGTCGCCCTGGCCCCGGCGGAGGTTGGCGCCGCGCGTGTCTGCGAGCAGATGCGCCGGGTGCTGGAGGCCATGGCCGAGGCCTTGGCCCATCAGCCACGGCAAGCGCTGTTGCAACTGCCAGTGCTGTCGGCCGAGGAGCGCGACCAGCTGGTGCACGACTTCAACCGCACGGCGCAGCCCCACGACCTGACCCGGACCCTCCAGGAACTGTTCGAGGCCCAGGCCTTGCGTAGGCCTGAGGCCGTTGCGCTCAGCGCCGAGCAGGGTGAACTCAACTATGAGCAGCTCAACGCCCAGGCCAACCGCCTGGCCCATCACCTGATCGCGCTGGGCGTGCGGCCCGACGACCGGGTGGCGATCTGTGTCGAGCGCGGTTTGTCGCTGGTGGTCGGCCTGCTGGCCATCCTCAAGGCCGGTGGCGCCTATGTGCCGCTCGACCCTGACTATCCGGCCGAACGGATCCGCCACATGCTGGTCGACAGCCAGCCACGGGCGGTCCTGGTGCAGGCGGCCACCCGGGTGCTGATGGGGGATCTGCCACTGACGCAGGTCGATCTCGACCAGGCGGACTGGACCCGTCAGCCAAGCCACAACCCGCAGGTGCCGGGCCTGACCGCCGCCAACCTGGCCTATGTGATCTACACCTCCGGCTCCACCGGGCTGCCCAAGGGGGTGATGGTCGAGCACCGCAACGTGGTCAACCTGGTGCACTGGAGCGCCGGGCTGTTCCCGGGCGGGGGCGCGCTACTGCACAAGACCCCGGTGAGCTTCGACGCCTCGGTGTGGGAGCTGTTCTGGCCGCTGTGCAGCGGCGTGCGCCTGGTGCTGGCGCGCCCGGACGGCCAGCGTGACCCGCAGTACCTGGCCGAGCTGATCCGCCAGCAGCAGGTCGGCGTGGTGCAGTTCGTGCCAGCGCTGCTGCAGCAGTTCCTCGAACATGACGCCAGCGCGGACTGCGACAGCCTCAGCGATATCGTCTGCGGCGGTGGCGAGCTGACCGAGGCCCTGGTGCGCCAGGTGCGCGAGCGCCTGCCACGGGCAAGGCTGCACAACGTCTATGGGCCGACCGAGACCACGGTCGATTGCAGCATCTGCACCTTGCACCCGCAGGATCCGCTGACACCGGGCGCGCTGCCCATCGGTCGGCCGATCGACAACACCCGGCTGTACGTGCTCGATGGCCACGACCAGCCCGTGCCATTGGGTGTCGCCGGCCAACTGCATATCGGCGGCGCCGGGGTGGCGCGTGGCTACCTGGGGTTGCCGGAGCAACAGGCCGAACGCTTCATCGCCAGCCCGTTCGCCGACGGCGAGCGCCTGTACCGCAGTGGCGATCGGGTACGCCAGCGCCCTGACGGCAGCCTCGAGTTCCTCGGCCGCACCGACCACCAGATCAAGCTGCGCGGCCTGCGCATCGAGCCGGGCGAGATCGAGGCCTGTCTCACCCGGATACCCGGGGTCCGTGAAGCCGTGGTGCTGGTGCACGACGCCCAGCCAGCCGGCCCGCGCCTGGTGGCCTACGTCACCGGCGACGTGCCGCCCGCCGAGGCCCTGCGCGAGGTGCTGCTGGGGCAACTGCCCGAGTACATGGTACCGGCGCTGTTCATGGCCCTCGACGCCTTGCCGCTGACCCCCAATGGCAAGCTCGACCGCAAGGCGTTGCCGCAGCCGGACCTGCCGGCGCGTGCCTACGAGGCGCCGCTGGGCGACACCGAACAGCTGCTGGCGCGCATCTGGGGCGAGCTGCTGGGCGTGGAGCGGGTAGGGCGCCACGACAACTTCTTCGAACTGGGCGGCCACTCACTGCTGGCCGTGACCCTCACCTCGCGCCTGCGCGAGGCGGGCCTGGAGGCCGACGTGCGCAGCCTGTTCGAACACCCGACGCTGGCAGGCTATGCCGCCATCACAGACAGAATGGAGATCGTCCTGTGAGCATCAACGAACTACTGGCGACCCTGGCCGCCAACAATGTCCAGCTGGCCCTCAAGGATGGCCAACTGGTGGTCCAGGGCAATCGCCAGGCCCTGAGCGACGCCGCGCTGGTGGCGCGGCTGCGCGAACACAAGCCGGCGCTGCTGGGGATGCTCGAACGTGGCGAGTACGTGGCGGCGCGCCAGGGCAGCGTCGAGGTACCGGAAAACCGCATCCCGGCAGGCTGCACGCGGATCACCCCGGCCATGCTCAGCCTGGTCGAACTCGACCAGGCCAGCATCGACCAGTTGGTTGAGGGCGTGCCCGGCGGCGCGGCCAATGTGCAGGATATCTACCCGCTGGTGCCGTTGCAGCAAGGCATGCTGTTCCACCATGCCAGCGCCGGCGACCACGATCCCTACGTGATGCAGGCGCGCTTCGTGTTCGCCAGCAGCGCCCGGGTCGAGGCCTTCGCCCAGGCCCTGCAAGGGGTGATCGACCGTCACGACATCCTGCGCACCTCGGTGCACTGGAAGACACTCGAAACGGCGGTGCAGGTGGTCTGGCGCCAGGCCCGCCTGCGGGTCACCCAACTGGCCGAGGGCCAGCTGCCGGACAGCGGCTTCGACCTGACCCAGGCACCGTTGATCCGCCTGCAATGCCAGGCGGCGCAGGCGGACGGGCAGGTCCATGCGACCCTGCAGTTCCACCACGTGGCCATGGACCACAGCGCGCTTGAGGTGGTGCGTCACGAGATGCTGGCCTTCCTGCTTGGCGAAAGTGCCCGGCTGGGCCGTCCGCTGCCGTTCCGCAACCATGTGGCCCAGGCCCTGCTGGGCGTCGGCGAGGCCGAGCACGAGGCGTTCTTCCGCGACATGCTCGGCGGCGTGGACGCGCCGACCCTGGCCTATGGCCTGGCCGATGTGCAGGGGGATGGCGCGGCGCTGAACGAGCACGCGCTGGACCTCGACCTGGCGCTGTGCCGCGGGCTGCGTGCCCAGGCCCGCAGCCAGGGGGTGAGCGTCGCCAGCCTGTTCCACCTGGCCTGGGCGCGGGTGCTGGGCGGCCTGACCGGGCGCGACCAGGTGGTGTTCGGCACCGTGCTGATGGGCCGCCTGCAAGGCGCCGAGGCCACCGACCGGGCGCTGGGCATCTTCATCAACACGCTGCCGTTGCGGGTGGACCTGGACGATGCCGACCTGGCCTGCGCGATCAAGGCCACCCACCAGCGCCTGAGCACGCTGATGCGCCATGAGCACGCGCCCCTGGCCCTGGCCCAGCGCTGCAGCGGCGTGGCGGCGCCGACGCCGCTGTTCAACGCCTTGCTCAACTACCGCCACAGCGCGGCCTCGGGCTCCGAAGCGGTGCTGCGCGCCGGCTGGGCCGGGATCGAGATCGTGCACGCCGCCGAAGCCACCAACTACCCCTTGACCCTGAGTGTCGACGACTTCGGCGAAGCCTTGCGCCTGACCCTGCTGGCCAGCCCCGAGGTGCCGGCACGGCGCGTCTGCGCCTACCTGGAGCAGACCCTGCGCAGCCTGCTTGCGGCGACGCCCACCGCTGAAGTCAGGGCGCTGCCGATGGTGCCTGGCGACGAGCGTGAGGAGCTGCTGGAAACCTTCAACCAGACCCCGGGCATCGAACAGTCGCACGGCCCGTTGCATCGGCGTATCGAGGCCGTGGCCCAGGCCCATCCCCACACCCTGGCCGCCACTGCCAATGACCAGTCGCTGACTTATCAGCAACTGAACCAGTGCGCCAATGCCCTGGCCCACCACCTGATCGGCCTGGGCGTGCGCCCCGACGACCGCGTGGCAGTGTTCGCCCGCCGCGGCCTGGACACGCTGATTGGCCTGGTCGCGGTGCTCAAGGCCGGCGCCGGCTACGTGCCGGTGGACCCGGCCCACCCGGACGAGCGGGTGCGCTACCTGCTCGACGACAGCGCGCCAGTGGCCGTGCTGACCCAACAAGCGTTGCGCGGCCGCCTGGATGGGATCACGGTGCCCGTGCTGGCGCTTGATCAGGCTGACTGGCCGCAGCGGCTGGATGATCCAGCCGTCGCCGACCTGGGACCGGAACACCTGGCCTACGTGATCTACACCTCGGGCTCCACCGGGCAGCCCAAGGGGGTGATGGTCGAGCACCGCACCTTGAACAACCTGGTGGACTGGCACTGCCGGGCCTTCGACCTGTGCCTGGGCCGGCACACTTCGAGCCTGGCCGGCTTCGGCTTCGACGCCATGGCCTGGGAGGTCTGGCCGGCGTTGTGCGCCGGGGCCACCCTGCACCTGGCACCCGCCGGCGAGGGCCATGAGGACCTCGATGCGTTGCTGGCCTGGTGGCGTGCCCAGCCACTGGATGTCAGCTTCCTGCCGACGCCGGTGGCCGAATACGCCTTCAGCCATCAGCTCGGGCACCCGACCCTGCGTACCCTGCTGATCGGCGGCGATCGCCTGCGCCAGTTCAACCGCACCCAGACCTTTGCCGTGGTCAACAACTACGGCCCGACCGAGACCACCGTGGTGGCCAGTTCCGGGGTGGTGGAGGCGGGGGGCGCGCTGCACATCGGCGGCCCCGTGGACAATGCCCGCCTGTACGTGCTCGACGCCGGGTTGCAGCCCGTGCCATTGGGCGTGGCGGGCGAGCTGTACATTGGCGGCGCCGGGGTCGCCCGTGGCTACCTTGGCCGCCCGCAGCTGACCGCCGAGCGTTTCCTCGACGATCCGTTCGCGGCAACGCCGGGCGCGCGCATGTACCGTACCGGCGACCTGGTGCGCTGGCTGGCCGACGGCACCCTCGACTACCTGGGGCGCAACGACGACCAGGTGAAGATTCGCGGGGTGCGTATCGAGTTGGGCGAGATCGAGAGCCGCCTGAACAGCCTGCCGGGCATCGGCGAGGCCGTGGTGGTGGCCCGCGAGGACCAGCCGGGCCAGCCGCGCCTGGTGGCCTACTTCACCGCGCAAGCCGGCCTCGAGGCACCCTTGCCCGAGCACCTGCGCACGCAACTGCTTGCCCATCTGCCGGAGTACATGGTGCCGGTGGCCTTCGTCGCCCTGGAGGCGCTGCCGCTGACCGCCAACGGCAAGCTCGACCGCCGCGCCTTGCCGGCGCCGGAGCGTTCGGCGCTGTTCGAGCGTGGCTATGTGGCCCCTGAGGGTGAACTGGAAAGCGCCCTGGCCCAGCTGTGGGCCGAACTGCTGCAGGTGGAGCGGGTTGGCCGGCATGACCATTTCTTCGCCCTGGGTGGCCATTCGCTGCTGGCCATGCGCATGGTGTCCCAGGTGCGCCTGCGGCTCGGCGTCGAGCTGACCCTGGCCGAGTTGTTCGCCAACCCCGAACTGACCGGTGTGGCCCAGGTGCTGACGAGCGCCGGGCACAGCGCGCTGCCGGCCATCGTCGCGGTGTCCCGCGAGCAGCCCCTGCCGTTGTCGTTCGCCCAGCAGCGCCTGTGGTTCCTGGCCCAGCTGGAGGGCGGCAGTCAGGCCTACAACGTGCCGTTGGCCCTGGGCCTGCGCGGCGCGCTGGATGCCGACGCGCTGGAGCGTGCCTTGCTGTGCATCGTCGCGCGCCATGAGGGCCTGCGCAGCCGCTTCGTGCCCGCAGGCGACAGCGCCGAGGTGCATATCGCCGACAGACCGCAACCAGGCTGGCTGCGGCGCCTGAGCCTGGCGCCCGATGACCTGGCCGCGCACCTGCAGGCCGAGGCCAGCGCGCCGTTCGACCTGGTCGAGGGGCCATTGCTGCGCGCCAGCCTGCTGCGTCTGGAGGATCAGCACCATGTGCTGCTGCTGACCTTGCACCATATTGTCGCCGACGGCTGGTCCCTCGGCGTGCTGACCCGTGAGCTGGGTGCGCTGTACCCGGCCATGTGCCAGGGCCTGGACGATCCGTTGCCGACCCTAGGGATCCAGTACGGCGACTATGCCGTGTGGCAGCGGCGCTGGCTGGCCGGTGAGCAGCTGCAACGCCAGGCCGACTACTGGCGCCAGGCCCTGGACGGCGCGCCGACCCTGCTGAGCCTGCCGAGTGATCGGCCACGACCGCCACGCCAGGACTTCAGCGGCGCCAGCCTGGCGCTGCAGCTGGATGCGCGTCTCGGTGCCGGCCTGCGGACCCTGGCCCAGCGGCATCAGGCGACCCTGTACATGGTGCTGCTCAGTGCCTGGGCCGCGACCTTGGCACGTCTGTCCGGCCAGAATGAGGTCGTGGTGGGCTGCCCGGTGGCCGGACGCGGCCATGCCGAGCTGGAGCCGCTGGTGGGGTTGTTCGTCAACACCCTGGCGCTGCGCATCGACACGTCGGGTGCGCCGAGCAGCGAGCGCCTGCTGGCCCAGGTCAAGGCCCGCCTGCTCGACGCCCAGGCGCATCAGGACCTGCCGTTCGAGCAGGTGGTGGAGATCGTCCGCCCGGCGCGCAGCCTCGGCCATACGCCGTTGTTCCAGACCACTCTCAACTGGCTGGCCACCGAGGGCGCCGCGCCGAGCCTGGCGGGTTTGCGTCTGGAGGGCGTGGCCCAGGCCAGCCAGGTGGCCAAGTTCGACCTGTCGCTGAGCATGGGCGAGCAGGGCGAGGCGCTGGTCGGCAGCCTCGAGTACGCCACGGCGCTGTTCGATGAAAGCAGCGTGCACCGTTTCGCCGGTTACTTCGAGCGCCTGCTGCGGGCCATGGTCGCCAACGACCAGGCGCCCCTGGCCGAGGTCGAACTGGTCGGTGACGTCGAACGCCGGCGCCTGCTGCATACCTTCAACGGCAGCGCCCGGGCATTCCCGGTCGACCAGACCCTGCCGACCCTGATCGAGGCCCAGGCGGCCCGTGCCCCGCAGGCGCTGGCCGCCGTGGCCGGCGATGCACGCCTGAGCTACGGCGAGCTGAACCAGCGCGCCAACGCCCTGGCCCATCACCTGATCGAACGCGGCGTGGGGCCGGACGACCGGGTCGCGGTGGTCGCCCGGCGCGGGCTGGACACCCTGGTGGCGCTGCTGGCGGTGCTCAAGGCCGGTGGCGCCTATGTACCCGTGGACCCGGCGCATCCGGATGAGCGCCTGCGTTACCTGCTCGAGGACAGCGCCCCCGTTGTGGTCCTGGCCCAGCAGGCGCTGCTGGCGCGCCTGGACGGGCTGACCGTGCCTGTGCTGGCCCTGGACCGGCCGGACTGGCCGGCGCGTACGGACAATCCCGAGCTGCCCGGCCTGCTGGCCAGCCACCTGGCCTACGTGATCTACACCTCCGGTTCCACCGGGCAGCCCAAGGGCGTGATGGTCGAGCACCGTACCCTGGCCAACCTGGTGCACTGGCACTGCAAGGCCTTCGAGCTGGGCGTCGGCGAGCACACCGCCAGCGTCGCCGGCTTCGGCTTCGATGCCATGGCCTGGGAGGTCTGGCCGGCCCTGTGCGCGGGCGCGGTGCTGCACCTGCCGCCGGCCGAGCTGGGCAACGAGCAGCTCGACGGGCTGCTGGCCTGGTGGCTGGAGCAACCGCTGAAGGTGGCCTTCCTGCCGACACCGATCGCCGAATATGCCTTCACCCAGGGGTTGCGCCATCCGACCCTGCGCACCCTGCTGATCGGTGGCGACCGTCTGCGCCAGTTCACCAGCGACCCGGGCTGCGTGGTGGTCAACAACTACGGTCCCACCGAAGCGACGGTGGTCGCCACCTCCGGGCTGGTGCTGCCGGGCGGGGCGCTGGACATCGGCCGGCCGATCGCCAATGCCCGGGTCTACCTGCTGGACGAGGCGCGGCAACTGGTACCGTGCGGCGTGACTGGCGAGCTCTACGTGGGCGGTGCCGGGGTGGCGCGGGGCTATCTGAACCGCGCGCAACTGACGGCCGAGCGCTTCCTCGACGACCCGTTCAGCGAGCAGCCCGGCGCACGCATGTACCGCACCGGTGACCTGGCCCGCTGGAACGCCGACGGCACCCTGGACTACCTGGGCCGCAACGACGACCAGGTGAAGGTGCGCGGCCTGCGCATCGAACTGGGCGAGATCGAGGCACAACTGCTGGCCTTGCCCGGCGTCGCCGAAGCGCTGGTGCTGGCCCGCGAGGACCAGCCCGGCCAGCCGCGCCTGGTTGCCTACTACATTGCCGGCCCTGAGGCGCAGCCGGTCGGCGCCCTGCGCGCCGCCCTGCAACAGCGTCTGCCGGCTTACATGGTACCTGCCGCGCTGGTGCGCCTGGATGCCTGGCCATTGACCGCCAACGGCAAGGTCGACCGTCGGGCGCTGCCGTTGCCCGAGCGCGAGGCATCGGCCAGCCAGGCCCACGAGGCCGCCGAGGGCGCCCTGGAAACGGCCCTGGCCGAGCTGTGGTGCGAGCTGCTGCAGCTGCAGCGGGTAGGGCGCCAGGACCGCTTCTTCGAACTGGGCGGCCATTCGCTGCTGGCCATGCGCATGGTCGGCCAGGTGCGTGCACGCCTCGGCCGTGAGCTGTCGCTGGGCGAGCTGTTCGGTGACGACCGCCTGCTGGCGGTGGCGGCGACCCTGGCCGAGCGCGGCGGCGAGGTGCTGCCGGCCATCGAGCCGACGCCCCGTGGCCAGTCCCTGCCGCTGTCGTTCGCCCAGCAGCGCCTGTGGTTCCTGGCGCAGGTGGACGATGCCAGCGCCGCCTACCATATTCCCCTGGGCCTGGCCATGCGCGGCCCGCTGGACCGTGCGGCGCTGGAGCGGGCACTGGCGCGCATCATCGAGCGTCATGAAAGCCTGCGCAGCCACTTCACCCAGGAAGGCGCCGAGGCGCGGGTGCGGGTGGCCCCAGGGCGTGGCGGCTTCGCCCTGGCCTGGCATGACCTGCGCGGCGCCGCGCAGCAGTTGCCCGAACTGATGCAGGCCGAGGCGCTGCTGCCCTTCGACCTGGCGCACCAGTTACCGGTGCGTGGCCGCCTGCTGTGCCTGGCGGCGGAGCATCATGTGCTGCTGCTGACCTTGCACCATATCGTCGCCGACGGCTGGTCGATGGGCGTGTTCACCCAGGAGCTGGCGGCGCTGTACCAAGCCTTCAGCGAAGGGCGTGACGACCCGCTGCCGGCGCTGGCGATCCAGTATGGCGACTACGCCCTGTGGCAGCGCCGCTGGCTGGCCGGCGAGGCGCTGCAGCGCCAGGGCGAATATTGGCAACAGGCACTGGCCGGCGCGCCGGTGCTGCTGACCCTGCCCACCGACCGGCCACGGCCGGCCCGCCAGGACTATCAGGGTGACCGGGTCGAGATACGTTTGGACCGGCGTCTGAGCGAAGACCTCAGGGCGCTGTGCCTGCGCCATGGCGTCACCCCGTTCATGCTGTTCGGCGCCGCCTGGGCGGTGCTGCTGGCGCGCCTGTCCGGCCAGGCCGAGGTGGTGATCGGCACACCGGTGGCCAACCGTCGGCAGGCCGAGGTCGAAGGGCTGATCGGGTTGTTCGTCAACTCCCTGGCCCTGCGCATCGATACCGCCGGACTGCCCGATGTCGGCGCGCTGCTGGCCCGGGTCAAGGCCTGCGTCAGCCAGGCCCAGGACCATCAGGACCTGCCGTTCGAACAGGTGGTGGAACTGCTGCACCCGCCGCGCAGCCTGGCCCATACCCCGCTGTACCAGGTGTCGCTGGCCTGGAACGGCGTGCCGGGCGAGGCCTTGCAGCTGGGCGACCTGCAACTGGAGGCGCTGGGCGGCGCGCAGATCTTCGCCAAGTTCGACCTGACCCTGAGCCTGGGCGAGACCGCCGACGGCTACGGCGGCGCCCTGGAGTTCGCCACGGCGCTGTTCGACCGGGCGACCATCGAACGCCATGTCGGCTACCTGGAGCAATTGCTGTGGGCGATGGTCGGCAGCGACCAGGCGGTGCCGGCGAAGGTCGAACTGCTGGGCGCCGCCGAGCGTCGCCAGGAGCTGGTGACCTGCAATGCCAGCGAATTGGTCGGCGGCCTGCAGCAACCGGTGCAGGCGTTGTTCGAGGCGCAGGTGGCGCGTATGCCGCAGGCGTTGGCGGTGCAGGCCGAGGACGGCCAGATGAGCTACCGGCAGCTGAACGAGGCGGCCAACCGCCTGGCCCATCAGCTGATCGCCCAGGGCGTGGTCGCCGACAGCCGCGTCGCGGTGTGCCTGGCCCGTGGGCCGCAGCTGCTGGTCGGGCTGCTGGCGGTGCTCAAGGCCGGCGGCGCCTACGTGCCGTTGGACCCGGGCTACCCCGACGAGCGCCTGGCCTACATGCTTGCCGACAGCGCGCCGCTGGCATTGCTGGTGGATGCCGGCAGCCGCGGGCGCTTCGTCGACAGCGCGGTACCGCGCCTGGACCTCGACCAGCCGACCTGGACCGGCCAGTCGCCGGACAATCCGCAGGTGAGCGGCCTGGGTGCCCGCCACCTGGCCTACGTGATCTACACCTCCGGCTCCACCGGCACGCCGAAAGGGGTGATGGTCGAGCACCGCAGCCTGTGCAACCTGGTGCACTGGAGCTCGCGGCTGATCGCCCCGACCGTCGAGGGCGCGCTGCTGCACAAGACCCCGGTGAGCTTCGACGCCTCGGTGTGGGAATTGTTCTGGCCACTGTGCGCCGGCCTGCGCCTGGTGCTGGCGCGACCGGACGGCCAGCGCGATCCGGCCTACCTGGCGGCGCTGATCCAGCGCCAGCAGGTCAGCGTGGTGCAGTTCGTGCCGGCGCTGCTGCAGCAGTTCCTCGCCCTTGAGGCCAGCGCGGCCTGCGACAGCCTCACCGATATCGTCTGCGGCGGCGGCGAGCTGACCACGACGTTGCTGCACCAGGTGCGCGAGCGCCTGCCGCAGGTACGCCTGCACAACGTCTATGGCCCGACCGAGGCCACCGTCGATTGCAGCGCCTGGACCCTGGAGCCCGGGCAGCCGCTGCCTGAAAGCGCGCCACCGATTGGCCGGCCGATCGCCAATACCCGGCTGTACGTGCTCGATCGCAACGGCCTGCCGGTGCCCCGTGGCGTGGTGGGCGAACTGCACATCGGCGGCGTCGGCGTGGCCCGTGGCTACCTGGGCCTGGCGGAACTGGACGCCGAGCGCTTCGGCGACAGCCCGTTCGTGGTCGGCGAGCGCCTGTACCGCAGCGGCGACCTGGTGCGCCGTCGCGCCGACGGCGAGCTGGAGTTCCTCGGCCGCGACGACTTCCAGGTCAAGCTGCATGGCTTGCGCATCGAGTTGGGCGAGATCGAGGCCTGCCTGGCCAGTCATCCCGCCATTCGTGAAGTGGCGGTGCTGCTGCGTGGCGAGCGGCTGGTCGCCTGGTTCACCGCCCACGACGACGCGCCCGGGATCGAGGCGCTGCGCCGGCATGCCCTGGCGCGGCTGCCGGACTACATGGTGCCGTCGGCCTATGTGGCGATGCCGGCCATGCCGTTGACCGCCAACGGCAAGCTCGACCGCCAGGCACTGCCCGAGCCCGGCGCCGAGGCCGTGCTCAGCCGTGCCTACGAGGCGCCGCAAGGGGAAGCCGAAACCCATCTGGCGGCGCTGTGGGCCGAGTTGCTGAACGTGCCGAGGGTAGGGCGCCAGGACCACTTCTTCGAACTGGGTGGCCACTCGCTGCTGGCGGTGACCCTGATCGCCCGCCTGCGTGCCGAAGGCCTGGAGGCGGATATCCGCGTGTTGTTCGCCGAGCCGACCCTGGCCGCCCTGGCCGCGACCCTGGGCCAGCATGGCGGGAGCCGGGTGCCGGCCAACCGTATTGGCGCCGACTGCCGACGCATCACACCGGACCTGCTGGCGCTGGTGGCGCTGGAGCAGGCGGCCATCGACCGCATCGTCGCCCAGGTCCCGGGCGGCGCCGCCAACGTGCAGGACATCTACCCGCTGGGGCCGCTGCAGGCGGGGATTCTCTACCACCACCTGGCCAGCGAGGGGGATGATCCGTACCTGTTGCAGGCGCGTTTCGCCGTGGCCGACCGCGCGCGGCTGGAGGCGCTGCAGCGGGCCTTGGACCAGGTGATCGCCCGTCACGATATCCTGCGTTCCTCGCTGTACTGGGACGGCCTCGCCGAGCCCGTACAGGTGGTATGGCGCCAGGCATCGCTGCCGGTTCAGGAGGTGACGGCGGAGGCGCCTAAGGTCTTGCGCCTGGACCTGACCCGCGCACCCATGCTGCGCTTGCTGCACAGCCAGGACCCGGCCAGCGGGCGCATCACCGCGACCCTGCTGTTCCACCACCTGGTCATGGACCACGTGGCCCAGGATGTGCTGCGCGCCGAACTGCAGGCCTGCCTGCTCGGCGAGCAGCGCCAGTTGCCCGCGCCGGTGCCGTACCGCAACTACATCGCCCAGGTGCTGCAGGGTGCGGGCGAGGCCGAGCACGAGGCGTTCTTCCGCGAACAGCTGGGCGACATCGACGAGCCGACCTTGCCCTATGGCCCGCATCCGCTGGCCCATCAGGGCGCCGAGGCCGAAGCCCGGATCCTGCTGGACGACGGGCTGGCGCGACGCCTGCGCGAGCAGGCGCGATTGCTGGGTGTCGGTGCCGCCAGCCTGATGCACCTGGCCTGGGGGATGGTGCTGGGGCAGTTGTCGGGGCGCGACAGCGTGGTGTTCGGCACCGTGCTGCTCGGTCGCCTGCAGGGTGGCGAAGGCGTGGAGCGCGCCTTGGGCGTGTTCATCAACACCTTGCCGCTACGCCTGGAGGTGGGTCGCCTGCCGGTGCGCGAGGCGCTGCTCGACACTCACCGCCGGCTTACCGGGCTGCTGGTGCACGAGCATGCGCAACTGGCCCTGGCCCAGCGTTGCAGCGCGCTGCCGCCCGGCGCGCCGCTGTTCAGCGCCTTGCTCAACTACCGGCATAGCGCCACGGCCCTGGTCCGTGACAGTGCGGCCGGGCGTGCCTGGGAAGGCATCGAGCTGCTGCATGCCGAGGAACGCAGCAACTACCCGCTGGCCTTGAGCATCGACGACCTGGGCGAAGGCTTCGGCCTGACCGCGCAGTGTGCGCCGGGCCTGGATGCGCGACGGCTGTGCGGTTATCTGCAGCAGGCCCTGGAAAACCTGGTCGAGGCCCTGACCGAGGATCCCGAACGAGGCCTGGAACGGCTGGATATCGTGCCAGCCGGGGAGCGCCAGCGGCTGCTGGTGGGCTTTAACGCCACGCAACGTGATTACCCGCGAGCGTTGCCGGTGCAGCGCCTGTTCGAGCAGCAGGTGGCGCGGCACCCGCTGGCGCTGGCGGCGCGCCATGATGAACGCCAGCTCACCTATGGCGAGCTCAACGAGCAAGCCAACCGCCTGGCCCACTGGCTGATCGGCGAGGGCGTGGCGGCAGGTGACCCAGTGGCGATCCTGCTGCCGCGTTCGTTGCCCTTGCTGGTGGCGCAGTTGGCCGTGCTCAAGTGCGCGGCCATCTACGTGCCGCTGGACATCAACGCCCCGGCCGAACGCCAGGCGTTCATGGTCCAGGACTGCCAGGCCGTGGCGCTACTGACCCTCGGCAGCCTGGCGGCGGACTGCGAGGCGCGGCGCATCGACCTGGACTGCCTGGTCCTCGACGACCAGCCGGCGCACAACCCGAACCTCGCGCAGGACGCCGACGCGGTGGCCTATGTGATGTACACCTCCGGCTCCACCGGTACGCCGAAGGGCGTGCGGGTAACCCATCGCGGCATTACCCGGCTGGTGCTGAACAACGGCTATGCCGACTTCGACGCCAACGACTGTTTCGCCTTTGTTTCCAACCCGGCGTTCGATGCCGCCACCCTGGATGTCTGGGGCGGCCTGCTCAACGGCGGTCAGGTGCTGGTGATCGATCACCAGACCCTGGTCGAGCCGGCGCAGTTCGCCACCGCGTTGCGCCAGGGCGGCGCCAGCGTGATGTTCGTCACCACGGCGCTGTTCAACCAGTACGTGCAGCTGATCCCCGAGGCCCTGGCCGGGCTGCGGGTCCTGCTGTGCGGCGGCGAGCGCGGCGAGCCCGCCAGCTTCCGGGCGTTGCTGGCGCGGGCGCCGAGCCTGCGCCTGGTGCACTGCTACGGGCCCACCGAGACCACGACCTTTGCCACCGCCTGCACCGTGCGGGCCGTGGCCGACGGCGCCGAGCATGTGCCGATCGGCGGCCCGATCGGCAACACCACGGCCTATGTCCTCGATGCGCACGGGCGCCTGTTGCCCGAAGGCGTGACCGGCGAGCTGTACATTGGCGGCGACGGCGTCGCTCTGGGCTACCTGAATCGCCCGCAACTGACGGCCGAGCGTTTCCTCGACGACCCGTTCGGTGCTGGGCCCGGCGCGAGGTTGTACCGCACCGGCGACCTGGCCCGCTGGCGTGATGACGGCCAGCTGGAATGCCTGGGACGCACCGACGATCAGGTGAAGATCCGTGGCTTCCGTATCGAGCTGGGCGAGATCGAGCAGCACCTGGCCCAGTGCCCGGGCGTGGACGAAGTCGTGGTCATGGCCCTGCGCCTGGAGCAGGGACCGCTGCGCCTGGTGGCCTGGTACACCCGCACCGACACGGCCCTCGACGGCGTGGCGTTGCGCGGCTTCCTGCGCGAGCGGCTGCCGGAGTACATGCTGCCGGCGGCGTTCGTCGCGCTCGAGGCGTTGCCGTTGACCAACAATGGCAAGGTCGACCGCCGGGCGCTGCCGCTGCCGGGCGCGCAGGACCTGGCCGTGGCGGTGTTCGAGGCCGCTGCAACACCGGTGGAACAGGCATTGGCCGCGCTGTGGGCGCAGGTACTGGAGGTCGAGCGGGTGGGGCGGCATGACAGCTTCTTCGAACTGGGCGGGCATTCGCTGTCGGCGATCCGCCTGGTGGGCGAGATGCGCCAGGCCGGCCTGCACACGACCCTGGCGGAGCTGTTCCAGCACCCGACCATCGCCACCCTGGCAGTGCGCCTGGGCGAGGGTGCGGACGAGGACGAAGGCCTGGTCACGGTGCGCGCCGCAGGCAGCCAGCCTGCATTGTTCCTGATCCACGAGTTCAGTGGCCTGGACCTGTACTTCCCGGTCCTGGGGCGGCATATCGAAGGTGATTTCCCCGTCTACGGCCTGGCTGGCGTCGCCCCCGGGGAAGCGCAGCTGAACACCATGGAGTGCCTGGCGGCACGCCTGGTACGGCGGATCCGCGCCGTGCAGCCGCACGGGCCGTATCGGCTGGCCGGCTGGTCGTTCGGTGGCGTGCTGGCCTACGAGGTGGCCGCGCAGTTGCTGGGCGCGGACGAGCCGGTGGCCTTCGTCGGCCTGATCGACACCTACGTGCCGCGTCTGAGCGACCAGGGCAAGGCACGTTGGCAAGGGCCGCACCTGCTGCAAGGGCAGCTGTTGCTGCATTGCCGGGTGCACTGGCAGGCCCAGGGCGAGGCGGGGGCCGCGCAGTTGGCCGAGATCGAGGCATTGCAGCCCGGAGCGCTGGCGTTCGACGCGCTGCTCGCCCACTGCCGTGAGCGGCAACTGCTGGTGCCCGGCCTGGTCCAGGCCAGCGATGGGCAATTGCGCCACTTCTTCGAGCGTCACCTGGCCCATGGGCATGCCCTGGCCCACTACCGCCTGGCACCGTTGCCGGTGCCGCTGCACCTGTTCGTGGCCGAGCAGCGCAGCGCCGGCATTGCCACCGACAGCGCGACCCTGGGTTGGGCAGAGGCCTTGCCGGGGCAGGCGTTGCATTGCCTGAGCGTGCCGGGCGATCACCAGAGCATGGTGCAGGATCCGCAGGCGGCGGTGCTGGGCCAGGCGATCGCGCAGGCGTTGCAGGCTTCTGCCGGCGGCGTTGCGCCGACGCACCAGCCGCTGCTGGCGATCCAGAGCGGCACGCCGTCCCATGTCCCGGTGTTCTGCGTGCCGGGGGCCGGCGACAGCGTGACCAGCTTTATCGGCCTGGCCGAGGCGCTGGGGCCGGACTGGCCGGTGCATGGCCTGCAGGCCCGGGGCCTGGCCGTGGGCGAGGTGCCGCACAGCGCCGTGGAGGCCGCCGCCGACTGCCATGTCCGGGCCATCGAGGCGCTGTACCCCGAAGGCCCGTTGAACCTGGTCGGACATTCGTTCGGTGGCTGGGTGGCCCATGCCATGGCGCTACGCCTGCAGGCCAAGGGGCGCGAAGTGCGCTCCCTGACCCTGATCGACAGCGAGGCGCCGGGCGCGGGGGGCAGTTGCGGCAAGCCGTACACCTTTACCCAGGCCCTGCAGCGGCTGATCGAGTCGTTGCAGCTGTCCACCGGCAAGTCGTTGGGCATCGAGCCTGCGGCCTTTGCCGAAGCTGACGATCAGGAGCAACTGCGCCAGTTGCACGCGGCCATGGTGCGGGTCGGCCTGATGCCGTCGCGTTCTTCGGCGCAGGCGCTCGAGGGCGTGGTGCGGACCTTCGCCACGGCCCTGCGCACGGTGTACCGTCCCGAGGGCGGGTTCAACGGCCTGGCGCGGCTGGTGCTGGTGGCTGATCCGAGCCTGGACCTCGCCGGCAACCAGCGCGAGCAGCAGGTCATGGAGGAGGGCTGGCGCGATTGGCTGCCGCAACTGGAGGTATGGCAGGGGCCGGGCAACCACTTCAGCATCCTCAAGGTGCCGGATGTGTTCAGCCTGGCCGCCTGGTGGCATGACGGCCAGGCCCTGTATCACGGCAAGGTGAAGCAGTAACACCGTCGTGGGGGGGGGGCATGCCCGCGCCCACGGGACCTCATCGGATTCTGGAAGAACGGTTTTATGGAAAAGACGAAGTTTCGCAAGATCACCCTTGGGGTCGCCGCGGCCCTGGTCGCCGGCATCGTGCTGTATGCGGTGCAGGCCCCGGCCAAGCCGCCGCAGTACATCACCGCCACGGTCGAACGTGGTGACATCGAGAACGCAGTGCTGGCCACCGGCACCCTGGAGGGCATACGCCAGGTGGACGTCGGTGCCCAGGTTTCCGGGCAGCTCAAGTCGCTGAAGGTCAAGCTCGGCGACAAGGTTAGCGAGGGCCAGTGGCTGGCCGAGATCGACCCGCTGGTGCCGCAGAACACCCTGCGCCAGGCCGAGGTCGACGAGGAGAAGCTGCAGGCCGAGCGGCGCTCGGTGCAGGCCAAGCTCAAGCAGGCCAAGCGGGTCTACGAGCGGTACGAGGTGCTGCAGGACGACGAGTCGATCTCGCGCCAGGATTTCGAGAGTGCCGAGTCCGAGTTCGAGGTGCAGCAGGCCAACCTGCGCTCGCTGGACGCGCAGATCAAGAGTGCCCGGGTACAGATCGACACCGCCCGGGTCAACCTCGGCTACACCCGCATCGTCGCGCCGATCAATGGCCATGTGGTGGGCATCGTCACCCAGGAAGGCCAGACGGTGATCTCCAACCAGTTGGCGCCGGTGATCCTCAAGCTGGCCGATCTCGACACCATGACCATCAAGGCCCAGGTGTCCGAGGCCGACGTGATCCACATCAGCCCCGGTCAGCAGGTGTACTTCACCATCCTCGGCGACGACCAGCGCTACTACGCCAAGCTGCGCGGCACGGAGCCTGCGCCGCAGAACTACCTGGAAAGCAGCGACAAGAACAGCGGCGCGGCCAAGCAGGCCAGCGCGGTGTTCTACAACGCACTGTTCGAGGTACCCAACCCCGAGCACCGCCTGCGCATCTCGATGACCGCCCAGGTACGCATCGTCCTCGACACCGCCCAGGGCGTGCTCACCGTGCCGGTGGCGGCGCTGGGGCCGCGCGACGCCGACGGCAGCTTTGCGGTACGGGTGATTGACGGCAAGGGCTTCGCCCAGGTGCGCAAGGTCCAGGCGGGGATCAACAACAACGTCAAGGTGCAGGTCAAGGATGGCCTGGCCGAAGGCGATCGGGTGGTGATCGGCGAGCCGGTGTCGGGTGAGGCGGGGGCGTGAACATGAACATGACCGTCGAGCTTTCAACGCGCCTGGCGCGGCCCGCGGACCAGCAGCAACCGCTGCTGCGCCTGCAAGGGGTCAGCCGCAGCTTCATGGCCGGCGACCGCGAGTTCCTGGCGCTCAAGGGCATCGACCTGCAGATTCATGCCGGCGAGCTGGTGGCGATCATCGGTGCCTCGGGCTCGGGCAAGTCGACCCTGATGAACATCCTCGGCTGCCTGGACCATGCCAGCGCCGGCAGCTACCAGGTCAGCGGCCAGGAAACCCGCGACCTGGACGACGACGCCCTGGCCGCGCTGCGCCGCGACCATTTCGGCTTCATCTTCCAGCGCTATCACTTGTTGCCGCACCTGGATGCCCTGCGCAACGTCGAGATCCCAGCGGTGTATGCCGGCGTGCCCCAGGCCGGACGCCATGCCCGCGCCCGTGAACTGCTGGGCCGTTTGGGCCTGGGCACCCATCTGGCCCACCGGCCGAGCCAGCTGTCCGGTGGCCAGCAGCAGCGAGTGAGCATCTGCCGGGCGCTGATGAACGGCGGTGAGGTGATCCTCGCCGACGAACCCACCGGCGCCCTCGACACCGCCAGCGGCAAGGAGGTGATGAACATCCTGCTGGAGCTGCATGCTGCCGGGCACACGGTAATCCTGGTGACTCACGACCCCAAGGTCGCCGCCCATGCCGAGCGGATCATCGAGGTCAGCGACGGGCAGATCGTCAGCGACCGCCGCACCCGACTTGAGACACCGGCGCCGGCCGCCGAGGCCGCGCCGGCTGTCGAGCAGGCGCCGCGGCGGCTGGTGGCCAGCCTGGGCCTGTTCCGCGAGGCCTTCAAGATGGCCTGGATCGCCCTGGTCTCGCACCGCATGCGCACCTTGCTGACCATGCTCGGGATCATCATCGGCATCACCTCGGTGGTGTCGATCTCGGCCATCGGCGAGGGCGCCAAGGGTTACGTGCTCAAGGACATCCAGGCTATCGGCAGCAACACCATCGACATCTATTCGGGCACCAGTTTCGGCGACAGCCGGGCCAAGGCCATCGAGACCTTGATGCCGGCGGATGTGACAGCGCTCAACGCGCTCTACTACGTCGACAGCGCCACCCCGGTGATCGGCCAGAGCTCGCTGGTGCGCTACCGCAACATCGACGCCGACGTGCAGCTCAACGGCGTCAGCGAGCAGTACTTCCAGGTGCGCAACATTCCGCTGGCCTCGGGGATCGTGTTCAGCGCCGACGACGCCCGGCGCCAGGCGCAGGTGGTGGTGATCGACCACAACACGCGCAAGCGCCTGTTCGGCGATGGGGTCAACCCGCTGGGGCAGGTGATCCTGGTCGGCAAGCTGCCGTGCACGGTGATCGGCGTGACCGCCGAGAACAAGAACCTGTTCGTCGCCGGCAACACGCTGAACGTGTGGATGCCCTACGAGACTGCCGCCGGGCGCGTGCTTGGCCAGCGCCACCTGGACAGCATCAGCGTGCGGATCAAGGATGGCATGCCGAGCAAGCGGGTCGAGGAGGAGGTCAACAAGCTGATGCTGCAGCGGCATGGGACCAAGGACTTTTTCACCAACAACCTCGACAGCATCATGCAGACCGTGCAGAAGACCAGCCGATCGCTGACCCTGCTGTTGTCGCTGATCGCGGTGATTTCGCTGGTGGTGGGGGGGATCGGGGTGATGAACATCATGCTGGTGTCGGTCACCGAGCGGACCCGGGAGATTGGCATTCGCATGGCGGTGGGGGCGCGGCAGTCCGACATCCGCCAGCAGTTTCTGGTGGAGGCGGTGATGGTCTGTCTGATCGGTGGGGTGATCGGGATCGGGTTGTCCTATGGGATCGGGTATCTGTTTGCCTTGTTCGTCAAGCAGTGGGAGATGGTGTTTTCGTTGGGGTCGGTTGTTACGGCGTTTGTTTGTTCTACGTTGATTGGGATTGTGTTTGGGTTTGTGCCGGCTCGGAATGCGGCGCGGTTGGATCCTATTGAGGCGTTGGCTCGGGATTAAGATATGATGGGTTGGGTTGGTTTTTGGTATGGGTTGGATTGAGTTGAGTTGGTGTTGGAAGTTGTATGTGCAATCATTTACGATGTCGACGCTTATTCACCTTTCCGCCCTTACGGCGGGTAACTTTTTGAAGGATCAAAAAGTCACCAAAAAATCCTCGCTCCATTCATCCGGCCCTCCGCTTCGCTCCGGGTTCCCTCACTCCGGCCTTGCTCCCGGGAGGACCGCGCTGCAGGGCCCATCCTGGGCCCCAGCGCTTGACGGGCATCCATGCCCGTCACCTCCCTCCGCAAGGCCTGCGTTCGCCCTCCTGAAGTCGCGAAGGTACGGGCGGCGTCTGGATTGACGCAGCTGTCGCTAGTTGGTTTTTAGTTGATTTCTCGATTGTTTCGCGGGGTAAGCCCGCTCCCACGCAATAGTCGCCGTTATATATAACCCTGTAGGGGCTGGCTTGTCCCGCGAAAGGGTTGGAACAGTCTATATATAGCTAACTGTATAATAACTAACTTCGCATCTCTTGCTCGTCCGGTGTCAGGATAGTTGTCGCTCGTCTCAATAGATGGAGGGCGTTGGGCTGTTTGATGAAACAACGACGTTAGACCGCTGAGGAGTAAGCCTGGGCGTTGCAGCAAATGTCGGCACCTATCAGCCGTACGGTCGTAGAGCTGGCTAAGCAAATAGGCATTACTGCGGCCTCACTTCGGACTTGGCGCAATGAGGCCAAGACCCAGGGAGCACAGATGGCAGGAACAGGTAAACGCAATGGGCGCTGGTGCAGCGCTGACAAGTTCAGAGCAGTGCTCCAGGCAGCCAGGATGAGTTACACCACCTCTTGGGACACAATCATGATTTAGAGACTGGGGTTGAGCAAATCCTTGCGAATGGATGCCTGTATCCCTTGGAACGGGGTGATCATTGAGGGTTTGAATTCGCTTTGCGCAGATGGCCGGATGTAGTCTTCAAGGCGTGGAAGGTCGCTGATGGTGAAGGATGTCATAGGGTCCGAGAACTGGGGGCGAAGCTGTTCATATTCACTTATCAGTTCGCCAAGGTATTTCTCCATTTTTGAAATATTCTGATCGAGTCCCCCCGGCTCCGAGAAAGTCCTGTCACTTGCGCGCACATCTCGTGCTAAGACTTCCAGCTCCAGTTGGGCGGCGTTGATCTGATCGAAAAAATGATCATACTGCTCTAATACAAGGTGTCGGCTGTTGGAGGCGACACCACGTCCCCGGAACAAGCGCCGAGCCGTCTTGGCTTTGCCATAGGCGTCCATCGCCCTGGAAAGGACTGACTTCAAAAGCACTTCGCGATACTCCAGCTTCATCCGTCTAACCTCTCTTTCCTTCTCTTTTGCCTGCTGGCGCAATTGGTAGTCTGACATGAGTACCGAAACCCAAGCGCCGAATCCCGATACAATCACAACTTGCAGGATTGCCTTGACAGTGTCGTTGGCTGAACTTGTTTTGTTCGCGGCGCCTGTGTAAATCAAAATAGCTATCACTCCGATGCTGACGAGCATCAGGATGATGAATGTCAATATTATTTTTTTCATGTTTTCTCCATGATCAAGGGATTCGAATAAAACGGCACATAGGAAAGCACAGCGTGCCTCGAGTGCGTGCCATTGGTTCTCGCCCTGCTCACAATTTAAGACTGGCACAGCACCACTTCATGCAATGCCTGGAAATCAAGAACAGACGTAAGAGAATGAATGTTTGTCTAGTCCTGCAGGCTCCATGAAGCAAACGCAAAGGGCAGCAGTTCTGTCAGCGTAACGTCTCCGCTCGAATCTGAATTCCCAGGGACCAGGCCTTGTAGGGTACCTATCAATTTACCGTCATCGTCGTGCAGCATCACGCCGTCAGCGTCTGGAACGTAGGTCCATCGCCCATTGGAAGGGAAACCTGACAGTGTCGCAGCTGCTCTGTTCCAAGGCCCCGTCAATAAACTGCCTTGAAGGCTGATGACAATATATTTTTTTGGATCAACCGCTGACGGTCCGCCGCCGAAATTATCCAAGCGAATATCTTTAGGCATGGCATCACCTTGTTGTCGGGTGTGGTGGTGTGGGGGTGTGAAAATAAAGGGTGCCGTGTGTTGAAGGTGTTCTTCTTCACGTGGCACTCCATATTTCAAGCCTGTAAAGTTATGACTGTCTCAAGCCGGAATACGCTGGTATCAGACTAAACGTTAGAGTCAGAAGCAGAAGAGTCAAATGCAAGCTGATATGATAATTTCAAATCAATATTATGGATTGATAGCAATTTGATATAAGCGATTTTATCGGGGCTGCTACTAATTAACACGGGCATTGAATTGAGCAGGGTTTCACTGGGCTGCCAAGTAAGTGTCTGCTTGCTGTTTGCGGTTCAATTCCAGTTAATGAGCGTCGCCGATGCGATGGATGGCGCAATCATGGGGTTCGGAGGGAGCATGTTCGGCTCAGGCACTCTCGACACGGTCATCGGTCTCGTATTCATATTTTTGCTGGTCAGCATGCTGGTTACGATCATCAACGAGATGATCGCTGGCGTTTTGATGTCCAGGGCCAAATGGTTGCGCAAGGGAATTGGCCGTCTACTCGGCTCCGAATGGATGAGCAAGGTGTACGCCCACCCGTTGATTGAAGGAACGGCACGCAAGGAAAAGACTCGGATGATTGAGCGGGGGCCGTCGTATATTCCCTCCCGGACCTTCGCCAATGTGCTGATGAACGCGGTTCAGGAAAACTCAAGCGCAATCGCTGAGTGCCAAAAGGCTTTGAGGGCAACACTCGATTCAGCCGCCACCACCGGCGCGACACTGGAAAACCTGAAGGTGCAACTGGCTGCTGCCGCACGCCAGATACTGGAAAAGAACGGTGACTTGAGCGCGGCGGTCACCCGTGATCTTGCCTTGCATCTTGATACGAATGCCACCCATACGCGTAGGTGGCTGGGTGAGCTGGAAAGCATAGTCAAGGCGCTGCGCAACGAGGGCAGGCAGGAACTTGCCCCCTTGCTGCAGACCTTGGAGCAACTGGTTGAGCAAGGCAACAATACAAGCATCGGGGTCGGGGAACTCGGTCGGCGTCTAGAGGATGCCATCACCACAATGATCACAGGCCCCGCGACCCTGGCGTTGAAAAATGAACTGACAGCGTTAGGCAAACGGCTGCAGGGCCCCTATACAGTGGCCGACGCCTATGCCGACATGCAGTGGTTTATCGAAGGGATGTCGTCACGCTATGTGCGCCAGATGCTTGAGGCGTTGCCCGCCGGAGCCCTGCAGCAAACGCTGCTCACCTTGTTTGATGACGCCAACAACGATGTAGAGAAATTAAAGGAGAACATTGAAGTCTGGTTCAATAACGCCATGGATCGGGTTAACGGCTGGTACAAGCGGCGTTCGCAGATAGTCATCGCCATTTTGGCACTCGCTGTAACCATCATCCTGAATGTCGACGCCATTCTTGTTTTCAGGCATCTGCAAACTTACCCGGCCGCCAGTCAGGCGATTGCCGGCCAGGCCATGCTGTTTGCGCAAAAGAATTCCTCTCCTGCTTCCGCTGTTCCGGTCGCCGACATGGACGTATCCGGCTTGGCGGGGCAATTCGATGCAGTGCAGCAAAGACTCGCAGACCTGGCCGTTCCGATTGGTTGGAGCGGACCGAGAGCTGATGCAAAAGAGCAGGGTGGCGAGGTCCTTCATGATCTCTCTGTCGGCTCTCTCTTCGATAAGCTCCGCGAGCACTGGCGTGGATGGCTGCTCACCGCCCTGGCAGCCACTCTGGGTGCGCCATTCTGGTTTGACATGCTCAACCGCGTGATCTCGATCCGAGCGGCCGGCAAGCCACCAGAAGAGGAACCGAAGCCCCCGAAATCCGTATCGGTGCCAGTAGAGCCTGGGCAATCGCACCAGGAGGCCGACCGGCCAAGATGATGACGATCATCAACCCACTGTAAACCTTCTGCCATTCACCTGTTTTTCTCTTGCGTGGAGTCCCCCTATGACTCTAAGAATCCAAGCGGAGCTTCCTTCTCCGATCGGCCTGATCGACTTGTTCCCCGGGCAGGAGCTGGCGGTCGAAGACGCCAACCTCATCGCCACGCGTCTGGTCGGGCCCGATTTTCAGTTCGAGGTCACTGCTCAGCCTGTTGACCTTCTCGCCAACCAGATGCGGATGAAGGCTCAGTTGATACTGCCGCCAGTGGCTGTGCTCGGTGAGTCACCGCTCGCCCTGGAGGTCGAGTTGCCGTTGGAGCGCAAGTCCGGGACTACGTACCTGGTGCACGGGCTGGACGCATTGGAAGGACTCATTCCGGACCTGAAAAATCTCAACGGCATCGTCATCAGCAAAGGGATGGCGACCCTGAGGCTTGGCCTGGACCCCTGGCGGTTGAAGCTTGCAGGTACGCCTGCTTTGCCGGTTGCCAGCATTGCACTCCCCGGCTTGGACGGCATTGCCTTCAAGGTCACTCGGCTGGAGATCGATGCATCCGGCGTGACCGACTGTCAGGCAATGGTCGAGCCAGGCCGAGTCAAGATAGGCAACCTTGCATTGCAAGTCAGCGAGGGAACGCTGGTATTACGCGGTGGCCAGGTAGAAGCACGGCTGCAAACCCGTTTCGAGCTCGAGTATTTCCGCGGAGCCAGTGTTGAATTGCAGCTTGTTGTCACGGGTTCCTTGGCCATGGCCAAGGAATCCTGGGTGATCTCGGGCCTGACCCGGGTCGCCAACAATGTACCGTGGAGTGACCCGAGCGGCATGCTGAGTTTCGATCAGATGGTTGTTACTGTCGATTTCAAGTCCGACAAGGGTACCTTCACTTCCGCAGTCCGCATCAACGGACGCTTGACTTTTCTGCCCCGCAACCTGGGGGCTGATGCAGATGCCTGGTTCGGCCGTCTGTTCAGTGGAATGACGGTCAGCTTCGAGAACATCGAATTGGACGCAGCCATCGGTCTGCCAGTGGGGAGCTTCTCGCCACCGGAGTCGTTGCATTTGCGGGCATTCGAAATTTTCGACATGCGGGTTCCGAAACTCGCTTTCAGCAAGTCGGGTGTCAGTCTGATTGACGCGGTGCTGCGCTTCGAGGCTGGCGGCGCGGTGGTCAGCGGCAGCGTGGGTGCCATCAATATTCGCCTTGAGGGTGAACCCCACATCGACCTGAGCATGGGTGAGCCGTCGATCGCAATTGAACTGGCTGCGCCTGGCGGCTTCAAGGGGCAGGCGAGCCTCAGGCAGTTCAACGAAGCGAATGTGCAGGCGGTCAGGGGGGAGGGCCGGATATCATCGCCCGCGCTCGGGGCGGTCGAGGCTACTTTTCATATCGGCCGTTTTCGTGAGCGAGACGATGCGCCTTGGTACCCGGCGGTGTCCTTGATGGCGGCGCAAGAGGATGTGAACGTGACGCTGTTCCCAGGCGTCGTGGCGACGCGCATCGAGTTGGGCGCCGGCATAAACCGCAGGGTGGTCGGTGTGACCGGACTGTCGTTGGCAGAAGGGCAGCGTCGCTTGCAGGACGGTCTGCCGGATGTGTTCCGACAGGAGAGTTGGGAAGATTCGCGAACCGACTTGTGCGTGGTAGCGCGCGTCTTTGCCGAGCCCTCCCAGACGAAGGGTGACCAGGCATTGTCGCTTTACGTGGCGGACATGACACTGCTGATGACGTCCGACCTGCAGTTCGCCGCGTTTGGCAAGCTGTGGCTGTATACCCGGCGGGCGGATGCGAAGTCGGCGGACTTCCAAAAGTCGCCATCCGTGGTTGGACTCGCCATGTTCGATGTGCTGCAGCCCTCATTACGTATTGTGGCCATGACCCGCCCGGACGGGCGTTCGAGTTTGACCAGGCAGATACCCGCCGGGCAACTGCTGGGCATGCAGATCCCCCGATCACAACTTGCCTTCGAGGCTTCACCGTCCAACTTGACCGTGGCGCTGGGACCACTGGATATCGGTACTGCATTGGGTCCGCTTAACGTGGCCGGGTCCACTTCGTTCGTATTGCGCTCCGCCGGCGGTAACGTCTATGCGATTTCCCGTTCCTCGTTGTCCGCCGTTTTCAAAGCCTCTACTGGCAACCTCAACATAGGCCTTGCAACGCTCAGCGGCAGTGTCAGCGCCGGATTTTCCGCCACGCTGGCATTGATGGGTGCATTTTCGGATGGCCGTCTTACGGTGTATGGCCTGGCGCATGCCAGCTGCAGTGTGGAGCTGGCCTTGCATGTACGGATCGGTTTTCGGATCAGTGTCAGTGTCGGCTTTGCCAGCGTCGAGATTTCCTGGCATGAGGATTGGGACTTCGGCTTGAAAATGCATGTCGACCTGGACCTGGAAGCGGCATTGACCAGCGATGACGGGGTCGGCATCGATGGGCGTGCCAGGATATCGGTCAATGTGCTGGGGATTTCTGCGTCCCTGTCGCTGCATATCGCCGCGGACAGCGGCCTCGTCGCGAAGGGGCGAGAGGTCTACAAGAATGTCGTCGTCGAGGTCGACAAGCTGCTGGGAGCAACCACATGAGCCTGTACTTCTTCAAGCGAATTCGTAAAACCCAGTGGCTGGGCCTGTGCCTTCCGGACAATTTGAGTTTGGACACCGACGAGGACGGCCACATTCGGCCCATGGAGCGGTTTACCTACGTGCCATCGCCGTTGCCAGAATGGGTCGACTCCGCCCGCGTACTGGTACTGGCACCCTCTGAAACAGTCATCAGACCCGTGGCGGCGCCTGCTGGCTTCGCTGATGTGAGCTGGACACCTTTTCAGCACAGCAGCACGACACTTCAGGCACTGCCACCTGAGAAAAAAGTGTCGGACCTGCTCAATGCAATGGGCGCAATGATCGAGAACCCGCTGCTGCCATTGCATTTGTACGAGGCGTATCGCGATTTTCCTGCACAAATAGAAATGGACGGCTATGTCAATGACGAAGAGGTCTGCCGTGCCTTGGTCCTTGCGGTGGGCGGGAGCGATACCCAGCAACCGATACAGGCTTACAGCGAACTGCTTTTTATCGCCGACTCGAAGAGTGGGCCTGTGGCACTGTCCGACACTGTCGACGCAGGCTCCGAGGCTCCGGCCGGGTTGCGGGTGATACCGCTGCAGTCGGCATCGGGCGTGACACTGCAGCTTGAGTGCGACGATAAGCGGATCACCAACGGCAATGTGGTGCCGCTGATCCAGCAACGAGGTGGTGAGGCCTCCCGCTTTGCGCCGTTCTATCGCTGGCGTCGCGTGCTAGGCATGGGGGAGCGGCCGTCCGGTGAGTCGGGCACGGTATTGATTCCCACCGAGGTCTCTGCGGCGGCTGGCAGGGCACTTGATAGCGCCGATTGGGCGGCCAGGCCATTTCGTATCGCTGATCGACTCGGTGAACAACAGTTGGTGGGTGAGTTGCTGAGTTACGAGGTCAAACTGTTCAATTCGCATGGGCGCTGCACGCACGCCGGGCGTGTGATGCTCAAGCGACAACGGCTCACGCCTCCCTTGCCGCCATTGCGGGGCAACGCGCAATTGCTGCCGCCAGCGGACGGCTCGGACCTGGCAAGCTGCACCATCACGTTCGCTTTCTCCGCCGACCAACCCGATCCACTGGGGCTCAACGTCGTGGTCTATCGTCAGGACTACCCTGTGGTGCCAACGGGCTTCTATGGCGATGACGATGACCAGGCACTGACCGTGGCACTGTCTTTGGGGGATCTCGGCGGCGAGGTGATCGGAGGGCCGTTGGCCGGTGATGTGGACAATGAAGGCGAGGTGTTGCCCAATCTGTCCGGCCATGACTTGTCCTTGCTCAAGATCACCCGCGTGACCGAGGAAACGAAGGATGCGCAAGGCCAGTCGCTACGACGTTTCGAGTTCGCCATGCCGGTGGAGGCGGGGCTTGCCACCCGCCTGTTTCTGGCTTTGCGCCGTGAAGTGGAGGGTGGTGATGCCTCACCGGAGTCGCCGGTCGTTGCCCTGCAGCATTTGACTGGACTCGGTCCGGCTGAGATCCGCAACGTACCGCACTTCGAACGTTTCTGGGCGCCACTGCCAGGGCCGACATGGCTGGGTGAGGGGGCGGCCAGGGTCATGGCAGTGGAAGACGGGCCCGCGGATATAGCGAAGGTGCGCATCGTGATTCAGCATGCGACCGCGCACGCTGCCCTGGATGGCCAGTTGACTGGTGGCTATCGCCTGTGGGTGCGCGATGTAGTCGCCCCTGATGAGGAAACTCCTTTTCATGCCGTAGCGCTGGTGCAGGCAGTGCCTGCGCTGGTGAAGGCATACGCGCCCCTCGAGTTTGGCCGCACGTGGTCGGTGATGCGCGAGGAGGTGCCGCGCATCCTGGGCGAGGCTACCAAGCCATCGGGTGATCTGGCGCCGGCCGGATTCATCCTCATCGGCGAGCCTGCGCAACCCAGTGCAGAGGTGATCGGTGATAAAGGGGAGTCTCGCGAAAAGGCCCAGGCAGCAAGCCTTCAAGGTGCGATCAAGGCGCTGAAGGATCTCGTCGGGAAGGACAATGATGCATCACTGCTGCTCGCGGTCATTCAACAACTTCGCCGTGCGGGTTGCGCGCGCGAATACTTGCTGTCGGTCGGGAAGCGACGTGAACTGATGCAGGATTTCGTGCAGCCGCCAGGTCATTGGGTGTTCTTCTACGACCAGCAGGACAACTTGATGGGGCGTGCCATTGAATTCTGGTTGCCCGAAAAGCATGGGATGGCTGCCGACCAGTTGCCTTTCTCGCGTTACCGGATCCGGGAAGTGCCTGGCGCCCAGGACAGCGTGGCGCTGGACGACTTCGGGCGTCTGGCCTGGACATGGACGGGGATCCGCGACCTCTGGCGCCACGAACTTGAATGGGTGATCGAGGCGGTGCCCCGATATGCCCCGATCCAGCGGCAGCGCAAGGTCTTGGGGCCCGAGAACGAAAACGAGATAACCGCCGTGCGCCGGGACGGCATTGGCCCATGGCACCGGCTTGTGGTCCCTCGACGTGCCCCGTTCACCGCGCGATTCGGGCTCGCGCAAGTGTTGGATACCGATGACGATGCCTTTGTCGTCGCCTTGGACGCACCGCAGGAATTTCGCCAGTCGCTGTACAACAGCGTCGCGCGCACGCGCCAAGGAGTATTGCGCATGCATCCTGGTCGCGCCGCCATGACATTTCGCCATGCGGACCAGTACCAGTCCGTTCCGGAAGAACTGGTGAGTCAATGGTTGGGAAGCGGCAACGTCGCTGCCGCAGTGCGCCCCCCGGCTGTGACCAGCACGACAAAAAATACACGGCCAGGCGCTTATGGTGAGCTTGTCTACGATGAACCACCGTGCGTGGCAATCAACGTCAGTGTCGGCGCCAGCGCTGACGACAGACACAATCCGGAACTCGTTGCCATTGGCCCACTTACCCGCCGGCGTTCACACATACCGGACGTGCCAAGGGAAATCGTGGTGAAGAAAGAGCTTCCATACATGCATATCGGTATTCCGCTGGCACGGTTGGGGTGGTTCTACGGTGGTCGCAGCCAGCCGAGCATCAAGCAGTTCAGCAACATCATCGACCCTGCCCTGAGTCCATTCGGCGATCACCCGCTGCTGCGCTTGCCCGACCCCGACGCCGAGCTGTTGCTGTACTTCAGGTTCACCGACATGCCGCTAACCCTGGTGGCGCACTTTCGCGGCAATGGCTTCAAGAGCGGGGCAGGCGGCAAACCGGTGGACTGGATCCTGCCAAGCGAGTTTACCGACCCTGGGGCTATCTCCCTGCCTTGGGGCGAAATACGCATTTCACTCAATCTCAAGATGGATATCAGTTTCTCGGCTACCGGTGATCTGCATTTCGTCATGGACGTCAAGGTCGCCCCACCACAACAGGTCATAGCGCAGTGGCGCTGCGAAGGACTGGCCGTTGCGCCCATTTTCTGGGAGACGTGAACATGACTGATGAAAGCGCAAAACCCCTGCCTGCCCCAGCGGGTGTCAAAGAGGGGCTGACGAGCGAATCCACCTCGATCGACTGGTTCGACGGCAAACGCGAGGTTGATGTCCTCTACGTCGCCAATGGCCGAACTGTCGCGCTGGGTGAACTGGTGGCGGGCAAGGATGGCGTTGCCAGCGCTTATGGTGTCTGGAAAGACGGCATTGTCACACGCACGGTTCAGCAGGTACCTTTCAGATTCGTGTCCGGCCGCTGGTTGTCCAGCAAGCCGATGGTGGCTGAAACCCTGCTGTCGCGCGCGTTGACCAGGTTTTTACCCGACCCGGAGCAAGCGCGGTCACTGAGGGTCGACGATCGCGCCGTCCTTGGGCTGGGAGCCCCAGCAGAGAGGACTACCAAGGACGCAGACAACTGGTCCGTAGCCGTTACCGGCGAGTTGGCGGTACCTGGGCTCCTCGAGCAGATTCAGCTGCGTCCTGATGTTGTCAGCTTGCAAGACGGCACCCTTGAGCTTCTGGAGCGCGGTGCAGATGCCACAGGCTCCGACACGCTGACCCTTGAGCTGAAACTCGATTCTCCCTTGGACAGGATACCCAAGCCGGCGATTTCGCTGGATTACGCTGTCTCGCTGTTGCTTGACGAGAAAGTGGACGGTGCCTGGGAGCGGCCGTCGCCCCTGTGGTTGCCCAGCACAACGGGGTGGCTGCGCATAGAACAGGGTGGGCAGGGGCGTTCACCTTATCGGTTTTTCAGCGAGAGCCGAAACATCGACGTGCGGCGTTGGTTCCCCGCGCTGGGCGACAGCGCGTCCGTGCGGCTGATGCTGGACCAGAGCGGAGCAAAGACACTTACGATACGCGAAAGTACGCCTGGTCAAGGCGCCACCCTTACCTTGACGGTCAAGCGCCCGGCGCTGGTGTTCGTGCTGCCTGGTTTAGCGGTCGACGGTGCCGACTTGCCAGTGCCCACGCTGCCACCAGGGGCCGCCGCCATCGCGCGGGCAGTCCCGTTGCAGCTGGTGCCGGGGCATTTGTGCGACGACGATGCCGGCGCTTGGTCACTCGCGGTAGGCGCGCAGATGATCTTGCGCTGGAAGGCGCCTGGCAAGAACGGCAGTTCGAACCTGACGCATTTCACCCGTCACGGAAACTGGGTGCTTCCTCCCGCTGCTGCAGTGAACGATGTGCCAGGTGTTTCCCCATTGCGCATATTGGTCCCGATGCTGACCGACGAGCCGACCCTGCAGTTCAGGCTTCGAGCCGGCAATGGCACCTCTGCGGTATTCATCGAGGCACCCGATTTCAACAAGATGTCCGCGCAAGCAACCGATCTGGGGCCGCTGGCCAGCTTTTCAGCGAACATCGGTACTGGCGATGCCCAGGTCAAGGAAATGTGGCCTGGAGGGGCCGAGGACTTGGTCGCCGAGCCCGCTGTGCTGCGTGCGGCCTACCGAACGCTGTCGGCGGGCATGGCGGTCGAGGAGGGCTTTGCGTCGTTTTACGCTACCCGTGTGCGCAGAGGCATTCCTTCGCCCGAAGCCGACCTTGCGTCTTCTGAGGTAACTCCCGAGGACATGACGCTAGACAGGGGCTGGGCTTATCGTCCGGGCGGAAAGCGTCCCGAGCAGCGCTACGAGCATTCCTCGCAGTGGCCTGGAGGTCGCTTCGGCTGGATGGATATGCAGTTTCTTTCACCGTCCAAAGTGGCTTCCTTGGTGACCGACACTGTCCCTGGCGCTCTGGCGTGGGGGCAAATGCAGCACAAGGACGGCCAATACACGCCAACGCAGTGGATCAGGCTGAGTGACGACTCGTTGATACAGTTGACGAAGTCGCCGGAAGTCTCCGAGGAAAGCGCGTTCAAGGCGTTGGCGGCAAAGGATATCGTGCTTGAACCGCAGCGTTTGTTCGACGACGTGTCGCAAAAGCAATGGGGCCTTGGGCAGTTGAGCATGCTCGAAAGCATCAGTGAAGGGGGCGGCAAGCTGGAACTGCGCGTCGGCGACCATTCGATCGAGGTGACGAAACTACGTGGCGTGAACCGGGTCGTGGTGGCCGATGCGAAAAGCCGGGCAGTGACGATCAGCATGGCACCCTCTCTCAGTACGGTCAGCCTGAATCGAATCTACCTGGAACTCGAACGTCGCGGAGGGCGCCTGGTGGTTGTCCGGGGCATGCTCGGCTGGAGTGCGAGTGAGGTATTCGGC
The DNA here is from genome assembly GCF_014268935.2 of Pseudomonas peradeniyensis. Taxonomy (GTDB): domain Bacteria; phylum Pseudomonadota; class Gammaproteobacteria; order Pseudomonadales; family Pseudomonadaceae; genus Aquipseudomonas; species Aquipseudomonas peradeniyensis. The sequence goes on from NZ_JABWRJ020000001.1 coordinate 1,203,011, forward strand.
TGGAAGACAAAAGCTGATGCGACGTTCCATGTCACGGAGCGCTTCGAACGGGTGGGTGGGGTGCTGCAGCGCTCGGTGGAGTTCAACGGTGTGCTGTCACGCCAGTTGGAGAAGACCAAGCAGTCAGTGGACATGTATTTCTGGGATACAGTGCAAAAGCCAGGGTCCACGACCCTGCGGGTCATCTGTCACTATAAGTTGCAGCAAAAAGATTACTTGAGGTCGATTTGTGCATTGCAGGATGCACGTTTGCAACCGGACGATACGCTGGATCTGTCAGCCGATATCGTCATCCTGAGCAAGCCCAAAAAGGACGACAGCACGAGCCTGTCAGATCCCTGGGCGCCGGATCGACGTAAGCTCTACCAACTGCGAATTCATAGCCGGCCGGCCAATTACGCTTTCGCAGGTTTCCTGCGTATCCGAATGGCCGAGACCGACGCCGTCCCCGGTGAGTTTATCGACACCAAGGAGTCGTTACGGATCGTTCCCGCCTGGGACTTTAGTGAGCGCGACCTGGTGCCATGGTTCGCCACGGACAGCGTCATCCCTTTGCCCGAAAGAGATGCCTGGACCAGCGCCGGCCTTCTGCGCACCGAGCCCGCAAAGAAAATGACGAACAGCACGAAACTGAACCTCATGTTGTACGCATTCGATGATGAATGGGGACCGTCTTATGCCGCCACGCTGATCGGAACCCCGGATGGAGATACGGGCCTTCCGCTATGGGTGCCGTCGCCAGTTCAAATACCGCAGGCAAGTAACCCAGTACCCGCCGAGCCAGCCGCAGGAGGCGCTGTAGTGCCAAACACCCTGGCACGGCTGTGGTTGTTCGATCCAGGCGCGCGCATGATCGCGCAATGGCCGGTCAGCGAAGGTGCCGACGGCGCGACAACGGCGAAACAGAAGGCCTTGCAGCGGCTTTGGCGCATGGGCTGGACCCGTGAGGCGGTCCTCGAGCTGCCGTCCAGCGTTGACGATAAAGTCGAATGGGTAGTAGTCGACTCGCCATTGCTGAATCGCGGCGCGTCCTTGGCCTGGTTCGCAGGGGCCCTTGCGCCCCAGGCGCGTTACCCGGCCGATGTGTTGCCCGCCACCCGTCAGGTGCCGCAAACCAGCCGAGGCAATCAGCAAAGTTATGCGTTGCAAGTTGAGTTCGAGCAGGATCTTCCTCCCAGCAAGGCCGGCGTGAGTCTTGTGCGCGATAACGGCAACCCCGGACTCGACAAGCAGGCACCCGAAGGTCTGACGTTGCGCAGCGCTGGTATGCGGGTGGGGGTGCGGCACAAGATCGTGCCCTATGGGGGCATGGCAAAGGGAGCAATAGCGACCGCACCGCTTGCTTGGCCGAAACGGCAGAATGGCGCTTTGTTGTCGTTGGATCGCGGTTGGCTGTCCTGGCGATTGGAAAAAGTGGACTTGACGGAAGCCAATCTCAAACCGCTGCCGGAGGGGAGCTTGCAGTACACCGCTCCTGATTCTTATACCGAGTTGCGCATCGCGGGTGCAGTGCCCGGCCTGATGCGACAGACTGCCGATGATCGCTGGCTACCTGTTGGCGACAATGAATGGTTGCCATTGCAAGCCAGCGTCATCATCTTGAAACTTACCGAAGAACCCGCGCGCTGGCGCACAATGTCCGTGACACTCCGCGCGCAACCGTCAGGTTTGCCTCCGATCGAAGAGATCAAGACCCTGTTCCCAACAGGAAGTAGCCGCCTGGTTGGAGTGTTTGATCACCAAGACCAGCTGATTGCCTTCGGTGAGGAGCAGGCATTCTACACCTACACTGCGCCGGAAACGCCGGCGCCTGCTGGTCTGTCAACCTGGACGCTCAATTGCGCAATGGAGCTTTCACCGCAACAGGCTGCGACGGTGAAACGGGTGATCACGATCGACTTGGATGGGCAAACTATTCAATCGTTGATGCCTCAACAGTTGTGACAGAGGAAGAACCGGTGTGCCTTGCTTCGCGTCGGCGCCAGCAGTCATCACCGTCACGTCGAGCTGAACGAGACGTCGAGGACCGTGCCGGAAACCAGCCGCTCGCTGACCCTGCTGTTGTCGCTGATCGCGGTGATTTCGCTTGTGGTGGGGGGATCGGGGTGATGAACATCATGCTGGTGTCGGTCACCGAGCGGACCCGGGAGATTGGCATTCGCATGGCGGTGGGGGCGCGGCAGTCCGACATCCGCCAGCAGTTTCTGGTGGAGGCGGTGATGGTCTGTCTGATCGGTGGGGTGATCGGGATCGGGTTGTCCTATGGGATCGGGTATCTGTTTGCCTTGTTCGTCAAGCAGTGGGAGATGGTGTTTTCGTTGGGGTCGGTTGTTACGGCGTTTGTTTGTTCTACGTTGATTGGGATTGTGTTTGGGTTTGTGCCGGCTCGGAATGCGGCGCGGTTGGATCCTATTGAGGCGTTGGCTCGGGATTAGGATATACTGGTTTTTTGGTTTGAGTTGGTTTTGATAGTTGTGTGTGCATTCATTTGCGATGTCGACGCTTATTCACCTTTCCGCCCTTACGTGAACTGACCCCCGAAAGTTGGACAGGGTACGCTATGGGTTCAGCGCTTGGGTCCGAAATTGTACCGGACTCAAGCCATTTAGTCTGAGACTGATGCGTTCTTGGTTGTAGTAAGCGATGTAATCCTCTAGCCCTGATGCCAGTTGTTCAACACTCTCAAACGATTCCAGATAAAAGAACTCGCTCTTGAGCGTGCCAAAAAAGCTTTCCATCGCGGCGTTGTCCAGGCAGTTTCCCTTTCGCGACATGCTCTGCTCGATATTCTTCCCGGCCAACATGTGCCGGTAAGCTGGCTGCTGATACTGCCAGCCTTGATCGGAGTGCAATATTGGTTTGTCATCTTGATTCAGCCGCTCGAAAGCTTGCTCCAGCATTGTCGAAACCATCCTGAACTCAGGGCGTCGGTTGATCTGATAAGCGAGGATCTCGCCGTTGTACAGGTCCATCACCGGCGAAAGAAATAGCTTCTGGCCCTTTACCTTGAACTCTGTCACGTCGGTTACCCATTTTTGATTAGGGGCCTGCGCCTTGAATTCACGCTTGAGCAAATCAGATGCAACAAGCCCCTCGGAGCCTCGATACGAGCGATATTTCTTCACTTTGACTAGCGATTTGAGGCCCATCAACTGCATCAGCCGCTGCACCTTCTTGTGATTGATCACCTCGGCATTGTGCCCAAGAACCGCAGTGATACGGCGGTAGCCATACCGCCCCTTATGCTGGTGATAGACCCTGTCGATGCGTTCCTTGAGGGCAGCATGCCTGTCGGTCTGCAACACTTTGCTTTGGTAGTAAAAGGTACTGCGTGCCAGGCCTGCAGCGCGCAACAGCAGAGCGAGTCGATGCTCACGCCTTAATCCTTGGACAGCTTGCGTTTTCTTGCCTGCGCAGTGCGTGGGTCCGCTTGGATCAAGGCATCGAGCTTTTTTAGATAGGCATTCTCCGCGCGCAGATATTCCAGCTCTTCGAGCATTTGCTCAGGCGTGAGCTCACGATCCGAAGGTGCAGAAGGTCCTGCGCTGGATTGCTTTGATGGCTTGCGGGGCATGTTTAACTCTCGGGCACGGTTCGGATGAAGGGCTTCTATTCCGCCTTCATCGTACAGCCTTTTCCATTGCCTGATGCTGCTCGGCCCACGGATATCAAACCTTACGCATGCTTGCTGAGCAGACAGCCCGTCTTGCTCGATGCATTGCAAAACCTTTAATTTGAACTGAGCATCGTAGTGACTGTACTTGGGAATCAAACCGGCTGCGCCGTGTTTCTCATAGCCCTTTACCCAGCGGCGCAGCAGCGAAGGGCTCAGCTCATGCTTCAGTGCCACTTCATGAACACTGCGGGCAGAAAGGCACTCTTCGATGAGTGCCTGCTTGAGCGCCAGGTTGTATTTCGTCATGGAACACCCTCCAAGGGATAAGGTGTCCAACTTTCGGGGGTCAGTTCAACGGCGGGTAACTTTTTGAAGGATCAAAAAGTCACCAAAAAATCCTCGCTCCATTCATCCGGCCCTCCGCTTCGCTCCGGGTTCCCTCACTCCGGCCTTGCTCCCGGGAGGACCGCGCTGCAGGGCCCATCCTGGGCCCCAGCGCTTGACGGGCATCCATGCCCGTCACCTCCCTCCGCAAGGCCTGCGTTCGGCCTCCTGAAGTCGCGAAGTTACGAGCGGCGCCTGGACTGGCGCAGCTGTCGCTAGTTGGAGATTAATTAATCTCTCGATCCCATCGCGGGGCAAGCCCGCTCCCACGCAATAGTCGCCGTTATATAGATCCCTGTAGGAGCGGGCTTGAACTGGCCTAATGATTTTGGACACCTTCATCGGGCGCTATGATGGCGCCCAATTGGAGGCAAAATCAGTGCGTAAATCTTATTCAAGAGAATACAAAGTCCAAGCTGCCGAAATGGTGCTGGACGGTGGGCAGTCAGTTCCTGAGGTCTGTGCCGCCCTTGGGCTGGGCCCTACCGCGCTTCGCCGCTGGGTTGACCAGGTACGTGAAGAGAGAGCCGGCAAGGTTCCGGCTGGAGCCAAAGCGATCACACCCGAGCAGCAACGAATTGAAGAACTCGAAGCGCTGGTTCGGCAAAAGGATCGGGATATCGAAATCCTAAAAAAGGCCAGTGCTCTCCTGCTTCGGGACTCCAAAGATCGTTCTCGCTGATCAACGAGCTGAGTGAGCAATACCCTGTTGTCGACTGCTGCCGCGTGCTTGGGGTTAAGCGCAGCAGTTTCTATGCGTGGCGCAAACGGCAAGGACGTGAAAAACCGGCCAGAGATGCGCTACGCCTGCTGGTAATCAAGCACTTCAACGCATCGCGAAGTGCTTCTGGCTCGCGAACCCTGGCGCAGGAATTGCGGCATGAAGGCCATGAAATAGGACGATACAAGGTGCGTGCGCTAATGCGCGAAGCTGGCCTGAAGTGCAAGCAGCGCAGGCCGCACCGCTATCGGTCATCAGGGGCAGAAGCGTTGATCGCCGAGAATCAGCTGAAGCGCAATTTCAAGGTTTCGGCGATCAATGAGGTTTGGTGTGGTGATGTGACCTATATCCAGGTTGGCAGGCGCTGGCTGTACCTAGCCGCCGTGATTGACCTCTATGCCCGTCGCGTAGTGGGTTGGGCATTCTCGATGATTGCAGATGCCAACTTAGCTTGTAACGCCCTGCGCATGGCAGCTGAATCGCGGGGTAGGCCGGCGGGCGTAATGTTTCATTCAGACCAGGGCTGTCAGTATACCAGCCATAAATTCAGAGCCGCGCTCGATGAGTACAACTTGAACCAGAGCATGAGCCATCGAGGCCAATGCTGGGATAACGCTGCCATGGAGCGATTCTTCGGAGCATTGAAATCAGAATGGGTGCCGGCAGAGGGTTACGAGACCGAAGCGCAGGCACGAGTGGATATCCAGGCTTATCTGATGCGCTACAACCTCAAGCGCCTCCACAGCTACAACGGCTATGAAACGCCAGTAGCCATGGAGGAAAAACTCAAGGCAGCGGCATGAACCTTAACCGGTGTCCAAAATTACTTGACCAGTTCAGCTTGTCCCGCGAAAGGGCCGGAACACCCAATACATAATTAGCTGTCAAACAACTAAATTCGCATTTCTTGCTCTTGCTCTTGCTTCTAAGCGCGCGATAGTCCAGGCGCCGCCAATTGCGACTTCAGGAGGCCGAGCGGAGTTCTTGCGGAGGGAGGTGACGGCCATGGATGGCCGTCAAGCGCTGCGCCCCAGGATGGGGCGTTCAGCGCGGTCCTCCCGGGAGCAAGAACGGAGCGAGGGAACCCCGGAGCGAAGCGTAGGGGCCGGATGAACGGAGCGGAACGGTTTTGCCTACTTTTCCCTAGAGAAAAGTAGGTCGCCGTAAAGGCGAAAAGGTGACTAGATGTCGACATATTTAAAGAATATTAGTGCAAAATTCAAAACAATCACATCCGACCCCAATCCCAAACAAAAAATTTTCTTTAGCCCCCTAATCAAAGCTTTGACATTCACTGCCTAAGCAGTAATATTTTCACACAATTCAACGAGCAGCCCCAATGCCCCACTACACCCCGGAAACCTTCCAGACCTGCGCCATAGGCATGCTGCTCGGCCGCGCCGCACTCCTCAAGGACCGCATCCTCGACTGGCACCTGGAAGCCGACGGCGTCACCGCCGCCCAGTTCAAGGTGCTGATCATCGTCACCCAGTACCAGGTCGACACCCCGGCCGAACTGTGCCGCTACCTGGGCCTGGACAGCGGCTCGATGACCCGCATGCTCGACCGCCTCGAGCAGAAGGGCCTGATCCTGCGCAATCGCTGCCCCGACGACCGCCGCCAGGTGCGCCTGGCCCTGACCGCCGATGGCCAGCGCCTGGCCGACCGCCTGCCGCAGGTCGGCGCGGCGGCGATGAACGAACTGGTCGGCGTGCTGCAGCCCGAGGAACTCAAGACCCTCGAGCAACTGCTCGCCAAGGTCCTGATCAACGCCGGCGACCCCCTGACGATCCGCCGCTTCGGCGATCGTTGAACCCTGTCACGCATCTTCCAAGGTATTGTCATGGCCACTCCCGCTGACACCTCCACCCCGGCCGCCGCGCCCGACAACACGCGCAAGCGCAAGGTCTGGCTGCTCGCCCTGTTGCTTATCCTGATCCTCGCCGGTGCAGGCACCTGGGCCTGGTACAGCCTGGTCGGGCGCTGGCACGAAAGCACCGACGATGCCTACGTCAACGGCAACGTCGTGGAGATCACCCCGCTGGTGACCGGCACCGTCACCAGCATTGGCGCCGATGACGGCGACCTGGTCCATGCCGGCCAGGTGCTGCTGCAATTCGACCCCGCCGACAGCGAAGTCGCCTTGCAGTCCGCCGAAGCCAAGCTGGCGCGCACCGTGCGCCAGGTGCGCGGGCTGTACAGCAATGTCGACTCGCTCAAGGCGCAACTGCAGACCCGCCAGGCCGAGCTGCAGAAGGCCCAGCAGGACTACAACCGACGCAAGGTGCTGGCCGACAGCGGCGCCATCGCCGCCGAGGAAGTCGCCCATTCCCGCGATGACCTGACCGTGGCCCAGGCTGCCGTCAACAGCGCCCGCCAGCAACTCAACACCAGCACCGCGCTGGTCGACGACACCGTGGTGTCCTCGCATCCGGAAGTGATGGCCGCCGCAGCAGACCTGCGCCAGGCCTACCTCGACCATGCCCGGACCACGCTGGTGGCACCGGTGACCGGCTATGTCGCCAAACGCACCGTGCAACTGGGCCAGCGCCTGCAACCGGGCACGACAACCATGGCGGTGATCCCGCTGGACGAGGTGTGGATCGACGCCAACTTCAAGGAAACCCAGCTGCGTGACATGCGCATCGGCCAGCCGGTCGAGATCACTGCCGACCTGTACGGCAGCGAAGTCAGGTACACCGGTACCGTCGACAGCCTCGGCGCGGGCACCGGCAGTGCCTTCGCCCTGTTGCCGGCGCAGAACGCCACCGGCAACTGGATCAAGATCGTCCAGCGCGTACCGGTACGCATCCACCTTGATCCCGAGCAACTGAAGAAGCACCCGCTGCGCATCGGCCTGTCCACGGTCACCGAGGTCGACCTGCACGACCAGAGCGGCCCGGACCTGGCCCAGCAGCCACCGCAGCAGGCCAGCTACACCACCCAGGTGTATGACCGTCAGCTGGTCGAGGCCGACGACCTGATCGCCCGGCTGATCCACGAGAACAGCGCCACCGGCAAGACGGCTCAGCGATGAGCCAGCAGGCCCCCGCGCAGTTCACCCCGCCAAGCCTGCTGCTGACCACCATCGGCCTGTCGCTGGCGACCTTCATGCAGGTGCTCGACACCACCATCGCCAACGTGGCGTTGCCGACCATTTCCGGCAATCTCGGCGTGAGTTCGGAGCAGGGCACCTGGGTGATCACCTCGTTCGCGGTGAGCAACGCCATCGCCCTGCCGTTGACCGGCTGGCTCAGCCGGCGCTTCGGCGAGGTGAAGCTGTTCATCTGGGCCACGCTGCTGTTCGTGCTGGCCTCGTTCCTGTGCGGCGTCGCCCAGTCGATGCCCGAGCTGGTGTTGTTCCGCGTGATCCAGGGCGTGGTGGCCGGCCCGCTGTACCCGATGACCCAGACCCTGCTGATCGCCGTGTACCCGCCGGCGAAACGGGGGATGGCCCTGGCGCTGCTGGCGATGGTCACGGTGGTGGCGCCGATTGCCGGGCCGATCCTCGGTGGCTGGATCACCGACAGCTACAGCTGGCCATGGATCTTCTTCATCAACGTGCCGATCGGTCTGTTCGCCGCCGCCGTGGTGCGCCAGCAGATGCGCACGCGACCGGTAGTCACCAGCCGCCAGCCGATGGACTACATCGGCCTGCTGACCCTGATCGTCGGGGTCGGCGCGTTGCAGGTGGTGCTGGACAAGGGCAACGACCTGGACTGGTTCGAGTCGTCGTTCATCGTCATCGGCACCTTGATCTCGGTGGTGTTCCTGGCGGTGTTCGTCATTTGGGAACTGACCGATCGCCATCCGGTGGTCAACCTGCGATTGTTCGTGCACCGCAACTTCCGCATCGGCACCCTGGTGCTGGTGGGTGGCTACGCGGGGTTTTTCGGCATCAACCTGATCCTGCCGCAATGGCTGCAGACCCAGATGGGCTACACCGCCACCTGGGCAGGCCTTGCGGTGGCGCCGATCGGCCTGCTGCCGGTGCTCATGTCGCCCTTCATCGGCCAGTACGCCCATCGCTTCGACCTGCGTTTGCTGGCCGGCATCGCCTTCCTGGCGATCGGTACCAGTTGCTACATGCGTGCCGGCTTCACCAACGAGGTGGACTTCCTGCACATCGCCCTGGTGCAGTTGTTCATGGGCATCGGCGTGGCGCTGTTCTTCATGCCGACCCTGGGCATCCTGCTGTCGGACCTGCCGCCGCACCAGATCGCCGACGGTTCCGGGCTTGCCACCTTCCTGCGGACCCTGGGCGGCAGTTTCGCCGCGTCGCTGACCACCTGGATCTGGATTCGTCGTGCCGACCAGCACCACGCCTACCTGAGCGAGCACATCAGCAACTTCGATCCGGCCACCCGGCAGACCCTGGAGCAGTTGGGCGGGGCCAGCCCGCAGGGTTACGCGAAGCTGGAGCAGATCCTCAACAGCCAGGCGTACATGATGTCGACGGTGGACTACTTCACCTTGCTCACCTGGGTGTTCGCCGGGCTGATCCTGCTGGTGTGGCTGGCCAAGCCGCCCTTTACCGCCAAGGCCGGGCCGGCTTCGGCGGGGCATTGAAGCAATGATCCTGTTCATGCAGTGCCTGCCCCGTTTTCAAATGATGGCATTTCCCCTAATCTTGTAGGCCTTTACCTGGCTACTTGGCAGACTCATGGACAAGGTCATCGTCATCACCGGCGCCAGCCGGGGCATCGGCGCCGCCACGGCATTGCTGGCGGCGCAACAGGGTTACCGCATCTGCATCAACTACCACGCTGACGACCAGGCCGCCGAGGCGATGCTGGCGCAGGTTCGTGCACTGGGTGCCGAGGCCATCGCCGTGCGCGCCGACGCCAGCGTCGAGGACGAGGTGATGCGGCTGTTCCGCTGCGTCGACCAGGAACTCGGGCCGGTCACCGCGCTGGTCAACAACGCCGGCACCATCGGTCAGCAGAGTCGCGTCGAGGACATGTCCGAGTTCCGCCTGCTCAAGGTGATGAAGACCAATGTGGTCGGCCCGATCCTGTGCGCCAAGCACGCCTTGCTGCGCATGGCCCGCCGCCATGGCGGCCAGGGCGGGGCGATCGTCAACGTGTCGTCGATGGCCGCGCGGCTGGGTTCGCCCAACGAATACGTCGACTATGCCGCCTCCAAGGGCGCCCTGGACACCTTCACCGTGGGTCTGGCCAGGGAGGTGGCAGGCGAGGGCGTGCGGGTCAATGGCGTGCGGCCGGGCTACATCCATACCGGTTTTCATGCCCTGAGTGGCGATCCGGACCGCGTCAGCAAGCTCGAGCCGGGCTTGCCGATGGGGCGCGGTGGCCAGCCCGAGGAAGTGGCCGAGGCGATCCTGTGGTTGCTGTCGGACAAGGCGTCCTACGCGACCGGCACCTTTATCGACCTGAGCGGCGGGCGCTGACGCTCATCACCTGGCGCTGAGCAACTGCGCCACCAGGTCGGCGATCGCGTTGAGCTCGAAGGGCTTGCGCAGGACGGTGGTGCGTGGTGGCAGTTGCCCATCGCTCAGGGCCGCGCTTTCGTCGTAACCGGTGATGAACAGCACCGGCAGGCCGGGATGCAGGGCGCGGCTTGCTTGCGCGACCTGACGGCCATTGAGGCCGCCGGGCAAACCGATATCGCTGATCAGCAGGTCTGGTACGTATCCACCTTCGAGCATCACCAGCGCGGCGGGGCCGTTCTCGGCACTTCGTACCTCATGCCCAAGCTCGTCGAGTACCTCGCCGATCACCAGGCGCAGTGCGGCCTGGTCCTCCACCAGCAGGACCCGGGCACGTTCAGGGTGTGTCAATGGCGCGAGCGCGGGCTCGGCCCGCACTGGTGCCGGTGCTCCAAGGTGCCGGGGCAGGTAGAGTTCGATTCGCGTGCCTTCGCCCAATGTCGAGCGGATTTGCAGCTGCCCGCCGGATTGGCGCACGAAACCGAAGGCCATCGACAGTCCCAGTCCTGTGCCCTGGCCCAGTGGCTTGGTGGTGAAGAACGGGTCGATTGCCCGTTCGATCACTTCTTGCGTCATGCCACGGCCATCGTCCTCGACACTAAGATGCAGGTAATCACCTGCCGTAAGGTCGAGCGCGGCGGCGCTGGTGTCGTCAAGCGACTGGTTTTCGCAGCGGATCTCGATTCGTCCACCGCTGGGCAAGGCGTCGCGGGCATTGATGCACAGGTTGAGCAGGGCGCTTTCCAGTTGCGGCGGGTCGATGAAGGTTGGCCAGAGTTCCTGGGCACAGGTGACGCCGACAGCGATGGCGGGGCCGACGCTGCGGCGGATCAGTTCCTCCATGTCGAGGATCAGTGCGCCCACTGCGGTGGCCTGTGGCAGCAGGGTCTGGCGTCGGGAGAACGCCAACAGTCGGTGCACCAGTGCCGCGGCGCGGCGCGCCGAATCGCTGGCCGTGTCGAGCAACGCCGGGACATCCTCTGGGCGCGCCTGCTGCAGGCGTTGGCGCACCAGTTCCTGGGCGCCCAGGATGCTGCCCAGCAGGTTATTGAAGTCATGGGCGATGCCGCCGGTGAGCTGGCCCACGGCCTCCATCTTCTGCGCCTGGCGCAAAGCTTCCTCGGCTTCGAGCAGGCGCTGCTGCTCACTGACCTGCCGACTGATGTCGTAGACGAACAGGTAGGCGCCGACAATCCTGTCGTTGGCGTCGCGTAGCGGGTTGAAGCGCAGTTCGAAATGGCGCAGGCGATTGCCACGGCCGTACTCGATGCTTTCGATGAAGCTCTCGCCGGCCAGTGCCCGCTGCCAGAACATCACCGAGCGCTCGCACTCTTCGGGGAAGCCGGCCAGGCAGTCGACCAGGCTGTCACCGGCCTTGACCGTGCGCCCGAACAGAAACTCGAAGTCCTTGACCGCCCGGGCATTCACCGCAAGAAAGCGTAACGAGGTATCCACCACCTGCACGCGTGCGACGCTGCGTTCGACCAGTTCGGCGAACAAGCTACGTTCGGCCAGGGCGGCGGTGACCCGTTGCTCGAGGTGGTCGTTGAGTTGTTGCAGCGCGGTCTCGGCCCGGCGTCGTTCGGTGACGTCCTGGAATAGCACGGCGACCTGATTGCGCTCTGCGGGCTCGATGCGGAAAGTGGTGACTGACAGCACCCGGCCGGTGGCAACCAGCTCTTGTTCGAACTGCAGTGGCTGGCCGGTGCGCAATACCTGGCCGTAGCGGGCCACCCAGTCGTCGGCCTCGTCGGGCACCATTTCCCGCAGTTTCTGCCCGACTACGTTGGGTATGCCTGCGTGGCGAGCGTAGGCAGCGTTGGCAACGACATGGATGTAGTCACTGAGCGGTCCGTGGGGGCCATCGAAGAACTCGATGACGCAGAAACCCTCGTCCATGGTGTCGAACATGAAACGGTACAAGCTGTTGTCGATACCTTGCTGCGCAGCAAGGCGGCTTTCGAGTTCGGCATTGCGTTGACGCAATGCCTGGATTTCGCGTTCGGGCATGCAGGTGTCCGGCGTTGGGCGTGGCCCAACTGTAGCTTGCCTGCCCGTCGGCGGCTAGAACGACCGCACGATCCGCCCCAGGGTCTCCATGGCCTGCTCGGCGGCATCGCCCCAGGGGCTGCCGTAGTTCAGGCGGATGCAGTTGCCGAAGCGCCGGGTCGGCGAGAAGATCGGCCCCGGCGCGATGCTGATGCCCTGGGCCAACGCCATGTGGAACAGCTTCAGGGCGTCCATCTGCTCGGGCAGCTCCAGCCACAGGAAGTAGCCCCCGGAGGGCTGGCTGACCCGGGTCTGCGCCGGGAAGTGGCGGGCGATGGCGGCCAGCATGTTGGCCTGCTGGCCCTCGAGGGCGTAGCGTAGCTTGCGCAGGTGGCGATCATAGCCGCCGTGCTGCAGGTAGTCGGCGATCGCCGCCTGGGCCGGCATCGAGGCGCACAGCGAGGTCATCAGCTTGAGTCGCTCGATCTTCTGTGCGAAGCGCCCGGCCGCTACCCAGCCGATCCGGTAGCCGGGAGCCAGGCTCTTGGCGAACGAACCGCAGTGCATCACCAGGCCTTCGGTGTCGAAGGCCTTGGCCGGTTTCGGTGCCTGCTGCGAATAGTACAGCTCGGCGTAGACGTCGTCCTCGATCAGCGGCACCTGGTGGCGGCGCAGCAGCTCGACCAGTTCCTGCTTCTTGGCCTCCGGCATGCTGGCGCCCACCGGGTTCTGAAAGTTGGTCATGCACCACACGGCCTTGACCGGGTGTTTTTCCAGGGTCTGGGCCAGCACGCCGAGGTCCATGCCTTCGCGCGGGTGCACCGGGATCTCCACCGCCTTGAGCTTGAGCCGTTCGAGCACCTGCAGGCAGGCGTAGAAGGCCGGTGCCTCGATGGCTACCAGGTCGCCGGGCTGGGTGACGGCTTGCAGGCACAGGTTCAGTGCCTCCAGGGCGCCGTTGGTGATCAGCAGTTCTTCCATCGGCAGCATCAGCCCGGCGACCATGTAGCGCAGGGCGATCTGCCGGCGCAGTTGCGGGTTGCCCGGCGACAGGTCGGTGACCACCATGCGCGGGTCCATGGCCCGGCTGGCGCTGGCCAGCGAGCGTGACAGGCGCTGCAGGGGGAACAGGGTCGGGCTGGGGAAGGCCGAACCGAACGGCACGGTGTGCGGATCCTTGATCGAGTCGAGGATCGAGAACACCAGGCCGCTGACATCGACATCGGTGGACTCGCTGGCCGGCGCCTGGGGCTGCGGCTCGCTGAACGGGCGCGGCGCATGGGCGTTGACGAAGTAGCCCGAGCGCGGCCGGGCGCGGATCAGCCCGCGCCGTTCCAGCAGGTAGTAGGCCTGGAACACCGTGGACGGGCTGACCCCGTGGGTCTGGCTGGCGTAGCGTACCGAAGGCACCCGCTGGCCGGGGCCGAGCACCCCGGAGCGGATCAGTTCGGCAATGTCGTCGGCAAATCGTTCGTAGCGTTTCATTATCGTCTGGGCAGGCAAGGTGGTGGTCAGTGTAGGGGATCAGCGATTCATCGGCGCGACGAAACGGCTGTGCGCGGTGCTGCGGATGCCCGGCTGGTCGCTGTCCTGGATCTCGAACGTCAGCTCCTGGGAACTGCTGCTCGGGCGGTCGGCGAGCATCGCCACCGACACCGGCAGCTCGCTCATTTCGCCGGCGGCGATGGTGAACTCGGTGCGCCCGTGCAGCTCGAAGCCGTCGGCGTCCACCAGGCGCAGGCGATAGTGCTGCGCTTCCTGGGTCTTGTTGATGATCTTGAGCAGGTAGATGTTCTCGATCTGGCCCAGGGCGTTCTCGCGGAACAGACCACGGTCCTTGATCACATCCATCGACACCATCGGACGCATCTGCAGGGCGACCACCAGGGCGCCGATCATCACCGTCAGCGCGGCGGCGTAGCCCAGCAGGCGAGGGCGCAGCCAGTGGGTCTTGCCGCCTTGCAGGTTGTGCTCGGACTTGTAGCCGATCAGGCCGCGGGCATAGCCCATCTTGTCCATCACCCCGTCGCAGGCGTCGATGCAGGCGGCGCAGCCGATGCAGGCCATCTGCAGACCCTCGCGGATATCGATGCCGGTGGGGCAGACCTGCACGCACAGGGTGCAGTCGATGCAGTCGCCCAGGCCCTGGCTGCGCGGGTCGCTGCCTTTCTTGCGCGGGCCACGGGCTTCGCCGCGGCTGGGGTCGTAGGCCACCGCCAGGGTGTCCTTGTCGAACATCACGCTCTGGAACCGCGCATACGGGCACATGTGCATGCACACCGCCTCGCGCAGCCAGCCGGCGTTGAGGTAGGTGGCGCCGGTGAAGAACAGGATCCAGAACAGCGCAACGCCGCCCAGTTCGAAGCTGAACAGTTCGGCGGCCAGTGGACGGATCGGGGTGAAGTAGCCGACGAAGGTCAGGCCGGTGAGCAGGCCGATGGCCAGCCACAGGCCATGCTTGAGACCGCGCCGGGCGATCTTCTCGACGCCCCAGGGCGCGGCGGCCAGCTTGATGCGCTGGTTGCGGTCGCCTTCGGTGATCTTCTCGCACCACATGAACAGCCAGGTCCAGGTGCTCTGCGGGCAGCTGTAGCCGCACCAGACACGTCCGGCGAATACGGTGATGGCGAACAGGCCGAACGCGCAGATGATCAGCAGTGCCGACAGCAGGATGAAGTCCTGCGGCCAGAAGGTCGCGCCAAAGATGTGGAACTTGCTTTCGGCCAGGTCCCAGAGCACGGCCTGGCGGTCGCCCCACTGCAACCAGGCGGTGCCGAAGAACAGTACGAACAGCAACCCGGCGAAGGCAATCCGCAGGTTGCGGTAGAAGCCGGTGAAGCTGCGGGTGTGGATGCCATCGGCCACCTGGCTTTTGCTCTTGTTGGCGGCGGGGGCAATCTCGATGACTCGGAAGGGGATTCTATCGCTCATGGTTCATCGCTCATCAGGCCTCGATCAGGCCAGGGCACTATGGCCCTCGATCTGTTTTCAGCACAGGCCCAGGTATTGAGATAAAAACCATATCAGATGCTTGGTTGATTTGCTCAGGCCTCGAATTTCGCAGCCTTGAGCGCTTGGTTGCAGATGCCTGCGGCTATCCACCGCACCTCAATTATCGTGTGCGCAGTTCCGTTTGGCGCAGCGCAACGCACGCGCTGCGTGTGCTGCGGTCCTCTGTAGAAGACACCGGGAGGTAACCGATGGACGCATTCTGGCATGCCATGCTCGAGGCCTTGCAGACCGAGTTCGCCGATGTCACCGACGAGCGCGAGGTCGCGCGTATCTTGATCCGCCTGCTGATGGCGGCCCTGCTGGGTGCGGTGCTGGGCTTCGAGCGCGAAAGCAAGGGCAAGGCGGCCGGGGTGCGCACGCACATGCTGGTGTCGATGGGGGCAGCGTTGTTCGTGCTGGCGCCGAGCATGGCCGGCGCCGACGAGCAGGCGTTGAGCCGGGTGATCCAGGGTATCGTCGCCGGCATCGGCTTTCTCGGGGCGGGCACGATTCTCAAGGGCAACGGCCAGGACACCAGCCACGTCAAGGGCCTGACCACGGCCGCCGGGCTGTGGATGACCGCGGCCATCGGCAGCGCAGCAGGCATGGGGCGCGAGGCCACGGCGCTGGTGAGCACCGTGTTGGCGCTGTTGGTGCTGGCCAGCATGCCGCTGCTGGTGGACAAGGTCGAGGGCGAGGTGCGGGAGAAGAAGGGCGGGGAGGACGAGGACGTCAGGAAGCACTGAGGGGAGCCGAAGCTCCCCTCATAAGCGTTGTTGCCTGCTCTTTTCTTATTATTGGAGACGGGCCTGTTGTTGTTTTTGTTGGCGGTTGTCTCTGCATTGCGGGGCTCCCAACCGGGGCCAAGAGCAAACGTATTTTTTTGAGCGCTGACCTGCGTTCATCCAACGTGATCCAACCTTGACTGCCGCTACCTTGGAGGTAGTTTTATTGTTCTGTGTCAGGCTGCGGGGTCGAAACCCCTGGAAAGCACGTCGACTCCAAAAAAATCTGCTTGCTACGCCTCTGCCGTGTTGTTCTTGTTATGTCAGAGCCGTTTACTGTTGTTTTTATTGGGTATCGCGTTTTTTGTTCTTGTTATGCCAAAAGATATAGCAGGTGGCGTGCCAACTTTTCAAAATCCTTTAAAATCAATGGTTTGATGATTTTTGAAGGAAGGCTGGCACGTGAAATTCTGTCGAATTGTTTCCCTGTTACCCGATTTTTTTCTGCAAAGCGTGTAGGCGGTAACACTCCGCCCACACCTGTGTGACACGCGTGTGACTCAGCGCACGCCACGTGCCCGTGCCACCCGCGAACCGGTGGCGCGCCCCAGCACTTCGCTGATGCGCAGGCCGGCGGCGATAAGCTTGTCCAGGTCGATCCCGGTCTCGATGCCCAGCCCCTGCATCAGGTACACCACGTCCTCGCTGGCGACGTTACCGGTGGCACCCTTGGCGTACGGGCAACCGCCCAGGCCCGCCACCGAGCTGTCGAACACGCTGATGCCCTCCAGCAGGCCGGCATAGACGTTGGCCAGCGCCTGGCCATAGGTGTCGTGGAAGTGCCCGGCCAGTTGCTCGCGGGGTACCTGGGCCGCGACCACCTCGAACAGGCGGCGGGTGTCACCGGCAGTGCCGGTGCCGATGGTGTCGCCCAGCGATACTTCGTAGCAGCCCATGTCGTGCAGGGCGCGGGCCACCGGCGCGACCTGCTCGGCGCTGATACGCCCCTCGTAGGGACAGCCGAGCACGCAGGACACATAGCCGCGCACCCGCACACCCTGGCTGCGGGCGGCGTCCATGATCGGCTCGAAGCGCTTGAGGCTGTCACTGATCGAGCAGTTGATGTTGCGCTGCGAGAAAGCTTGCGAGGCTGCCGCGAACACCGCCACTTCCTTCACCCCGGCAGCCAGGGCATCCTCGAAACCGCGCAGATTGGGTGCCAGGGCCGCATAGGTGACCCCTTCGCGCTGGCGGATACCGGCGAACACCTCGGCTGACCCGGCCATCTGCGGCACCCACTTGGGCGAGACGAAACTGCCCACCTCGATGTAGCCGAGACCGGCATCGGTGAGGTCGTCCACCAGTCGCACCTTGTCGGCGACGCTGATGGGCTGGGCTTCGTTCTGCAGGCCGTCGCGCGGGCCGACTTCGACCAGGCGGACATTCTTGGGCAATGACATGGCGGGCTTCCTGTGGCGGATCAACGGTGGGGGTGCGACGGGTTCAGGGTGGCGGCCAGGGCCTGCTCGCAGCGCTCCTGGGCGGTGTCCAGCTCCAGGTGCATCTGCTGGATGTCGAGCATCTGCTGTTCGAGCTGGGCGCGGCGTTCGGCGATCTTGGCCAGCATGCTGGTGAGCTGCTTCTGGTTGCCGCTGGTGGGGTCGTAGAGTTCGATCAGCTCCCGGCACTCGGCCAGCGAAAAGCCGATGCGCTTGCCCCGCAGGATCAGCTTGAGGGTGACCTTGTCGCGTGCCGAGTAGATGCGCTCCAGGCCACGGCGCTCGGGGCTGAGCAGGCCCTGTTCCTCGTAGAAGCGGATGGCGCGGGTGGTGATGTCCAGCTCGCGGGAGAGGTCGGAGATGCTGTAGGTCTGGCTGCTCATGCTTGGGCTCGGGGGAGGGAATGCGAGTAACCTAATGCCAGGTTGACGTATACGTCAAGCAAGCTGTGGGGTTTGCCGGAGCCTCATCGCGGGGCAAGCCCGCTCCCACGGGAGATGATACGTGGGAGCGGGCTTGCCCCGCGATGAGGCCCGTTCAGGTATTGACCAACCTGCGGTACTCCTTGGGCGTCTGGCCATCGAGCCGCTTGAAGAACCGTGCAAAGTAGGTCGGATCGCTGAACCCCAGGCTGTCGGACAACTGGCCGATGCTCATGCGGGTATACGCCAGGTTGCGCCGCGCCTCGAGCAGCAGGCGCTGGTGGATCACCTGCAACGCCGATTGCCCGGCCAGCGCACGGCACAGCTGGTTCAACTGCAGGCTGGTGATGCCCAACCGGCTGGCGAACACGTCCACGGCCAAGTGCTCGCGGTAATGCGCTTCGACCAGGCGCAAGTAACGTCCCAGCAGCTGCTGGTCCCGTTCGTCCTGGTTGCGCGCAGGCAAGGCCTGCTGTTGGCGGTGGATCCAGACCATCAGCGCGGTGACCAGCGCCTGCAGCATGGGGCCTCGCGCTTGCGCGCTGCCCTGATACTCCTGCTGCAGCGTGTCGATCAGCCCGTGCAGGCGCACACGGTCCTGGCCCAGCGGGTAACAGCGGGGGGCCGTCAGTACGCTCAAGGGCGCGCCGAGGCGCTGTTCCAGGTCGACCACCAGGGCCGTGCCGAAGGTCAGCACATGCCCCTGGATGTCGGCGCTGAAGCGAAAGCCATGCACGGTGAGCGGCGGCACCACCTGGATCGCCGCCTCGCGAATCACCCGGCGCTCGCCCTCGATCTCCACCTGGGCCTCGCCCCGTTGCACATAAAGAAGCTGGAACAGTTCGGCATGCCGGTGCGGCTTGATTTCCCAATGGTGCAGGCGGCTGCGCGCCGGGATCGACTCGCAGTGCAGCAGGTCGGTGTCCGGCCAGGCGTGATGTTCGCCGTACAGCTGGAACAGCGGGATGCCGGGGAGAGGGTTGTGCATGAGGGGCTGTCCGTTAATCGAACGAGTTTTGCAAAAGTGCAGTTTTTGCCACGGATATCACACGTTTCAAGCTGGGGTCGCCAGTAAAAATACAGGTGCAAACCCTAACAGCAGATGTGCGGCCATTGCCAGTACCGGCCGGCATCGTCATCGCGAGACAACAACAATGAAGACTCAGGTTGCAATCATCGGCGCCGGCCCCTCCGGCCTGCTGCTGGGCCAGCTGCTGCACCGTGCGGGCATCGACACGCTGATCGTCGAACGCCAGACCCCGGACTATGTGTTGGGGCGCATCCGCGCCGGCGTGCTCGAGCAAGGCACGGTGGATCTGCTGCGCGAGGCCGGGGTGGCCGAGCGCATGGACCGTGAAGGGCTGGTGCATGAAGGCGTCGAGCTGCTGGTCAATGGCCGTCGCCAGCGCCTCGACCTGAAGGCACTGACCGGCGGCAAGACGGTGATGGTGTACGGCCAGACCGAGGTCACCCGCGACCTGATGCAGGCGCGCCAGGCCAGCGGGGCGCCGATCATCTATTCGGCGGACAATGTCCGGCCCCATGCCGTCGACGGCGAGCGGCCCTACCTCACCTTCGACAAGGACGGTCGCCAGCACCGGGTCGACTGCGACTACATTGCCGGCTGCGACGGCTTCCACGGTGTAGCGCGCCAGAGCATTCCGGCCGATGTGCTGAAGGTCTACGAGCGGGTCTATCCGTTCGGTTGGCTGGGACTGCTGGCCGACACACCGCCGGTCAACCACGAGCTGATCTACGCCCACCATGAACGTGGCTTCGTGCTGTGCAGCCAGCGTTCGCAGACCCGCAGCCGCTATTACCTGCAGGTGCCCTTGCTGGAGCGGGTGGAGGACTGGTCCGACGCGCGCTTCTGGGAAGAGCTCAAGGCACGCCTGCCGGTAGAGGTGGCCGCGCAGCTGGTCACGGGACCGGCGCTGGAGAAGAGCATCGCGCCGCTGCGCAGCCATGTGCTCGAGCCCATGCAGCATGGCCGCCTGTTCCTGGTCGGCGACGCCGCCCATATTGTCCCGCCCACCGGCGCCAAGGGCCTTAACCTGGCGGCGTCGGACGTCAACTATCTGTACCGGATCCTGGTCAAGGTGTACCGCGAGGGGCGCACCGACCTGCTGGCCGAGTATTCGCCGATGGCCTTGCGACGGGTATGGAAGGGCGAGCGATTCAGTTGGTTCATGACCCGGCTGCTGCATGATTTCGGCGAGCACCAGGATGATTGGGACCGCAAGATGCAGGAGGCGGATCGTGAGTATTACCTGGGCTCGCCGGTCGGCCTTGCCAATATTGCCGAGAACTATGTGGGGCTGCCATTCGAGGCGGTGGAATAGGGCCGGCGAGGACCGCATCGAGGTTCAGTCCTCGGCACGCCGGCCACAGGGCCTGTAGCAGGGCTGGCAGGGAGCGGCAAGATCGGCGGCAGGCTGTGGCAAGACCCGCCTGGTAGGAGGCCGCAAAGTGAAGGGGTAATGCCGGCAATGGGTGTCAAGCTCATCGCGGGGCAGGCCCGGCGTTCGCCTGCACTTGCAGCGCGCCGGGCAAGCGATCATCTTTCCCTCGTCCACCCAGGGCCTTCCCATGACAATAAACAATAAGCTCACCGAGCACCTCAACCGTGGCAGCGTCGGCTTTCCCACCGCGCTGGCCAGCACCGTCGGCCTGATCATGGCCAGCCCGGTGATCCTCACCGCGACCATGGGTTTCGGCATCGGTGGCAGCGCCTTCGCCGTGGCCATGGTGATCGCCGCGGTGATGATGCTGGCGCAGTCGACCACCTTCGCCGAGGCGGCGGCGATCCTGCCGACCACCGGCTCCGTCTACGACTACATCAACTGCGGCCTGGGCCGTTTCTTCGCCATCACCGGCACCCTCTCGGCCTACCTGATCGTGCATGTGTTCGCCGGCACTGCCGAGACCATCCTCTCCGGGGTCATGGCCCTGGTGAACTTCGAGCACCTCAACACCCTGGCCGAGTCGGCTGGCGGATCCTGGTTGCTGGGGGTGGGTTTCGTGCTGGTGTTCGGCGTGCTCAATGCTTTCGGCGTGAGCGCCTTTGGCCGCGCCGAAGTGGTGCTGACCTTCGGCATGTGGACCACGTTGATGGTGTTCGGCGTGCTTGGCCTGATCGCCGCGCCGGCCGTGGAGCTGGACGGGCCTTTTGGCGTGTCGCTGGTCGGCACCGACCTGATGACCATCCTGTCGCTGGTGGGCATGGCCATGTTCATGTTCGTCGGTTGCGAGTTCGTCACCCCGCTGGCCCCGGAGCTGCGCCGCTCGGCCTGGATCATGCCCAAGGCCATGGCCCTGGGCCTGTTCGGCGTGGCCAGCTGCATGTTCATCTACGGCGCGGCGATGAAGCGCCAGGTGGAGAACGTCGTGCTCGACGCCACCAGCGGCGTGCACCTGCTGGACACGCCGATGGCCATCCCGCGCTTCGCCGAGCAGGTCATGGGCGATATCGGCCCGGTGTGGCTGGGCATCGGCTTCCTGTTCGCCGGCGCCGCCACCATCAACACGCTGATGGCCGGGGTGCCGCGGATCCTCTACGGCATGGCGGTGGACGGGGCGTTGCCCAAGGTGTTCACCTACCTGCACCCACGCTTCAAGACGCCGTTGCTGTGCATCCTGGTGGTGGCGCTGATCCCGTGCCTGCACGCCTGGTACCTGGGCGGCAACACTGACAACATCCTGCACCTGGTGCTGGCGGCAGTGTGTGCCTGGAGCACCGCGTACCTGCTGGTGACCCTGTCGGTGGTGATCCTGCGCATCCGCCGCCCGGACCTGCCGCGCGCCTACCGTTCGCCGTTGTTCCCGCTGCCGCAGATCGTTTCCAGCATCGGCATCCTGCTGGGCATGTGGTTCATCACCCCGCCGGGCATGAATCCGACCGATGTTTATGTGCCGTTCGCCGTGATGCTCGGCGCCACCGCGGCCTACGCGCTGTTCTGGGCGCTGTGCGTGCAGAAGGTCAACCCGTTCCGCCCGGCGCGGGTCGAGGACGTGCTGGAGAAAGAGTTCGCCGCCGAGCCCGGTCATTCTCACAACGAGCAGGTGCAGCATGTCGGCAAGCTGGCTTGAACGCCTGACCGGCCCGCGTACCCCGGCCGGTTATCGGCCGGGGGCGACCCTGGCGCGGCTGCGGCACAATCTCGGATTGACGGATTTGCAATCCGCAGCATCGTTTACCTACCGCGAGGATGGCCCTCGGATCGAAGTGCGCGAGCGCACCGAGAGTCATCTGCTGATGCATCTGGTGCTGTGCGAGTTCATCCTGCAGTTGCCTGCCTTGGGGCAGGGCACGGTGCGGGTGGAACTGCATCATACCGGGGCGTTGCGCCGAACGGGGCTGGCATGCCGCCTGCGGGAAGGCGATCGGGTGCTGTTCGAAGCGCTGCGCGAGCGCCTCGGGCGTGCTCAGGCTGTGTTGATGCCGCTGGATTTCAAGCGCCTGGCCATCGAGTGCCGCGACGGTCAGTGGCGGGTAACCCTGGAGCATATGGGCGCCAGCGAGGTGGTCAATCGGGTGCCTGCGTTTCGCCGCTACATCCCCCTCGACATTGAACAGCGCAAGCATCTCTGGCGAGCTTTCGATGCGCTGCAACTGATGCTGCGCGACCTATAGATCGAGGGGCCGCTTTCTATGCGGCCCTATCGCGCCACAAGGCCGCTCCCACAGACGATCGCATCCTCCTGTGGGAGCGGCCTTGTGTCTTGCTCAAGTCACCTGGCACGAAACCTGCTGCCAACACCGGCAAATAATGACAGTTGTACGCTCATTGATAACATGTTAACAATTAGCGCATAACAACAACGCCCGCGTGTGGAGGTTGCCATGCCCCAGCCCGTCACCCACTGCAACGCCAGACCCGCCCTGGACGGCCTGGAGCGCTGGACCACGGCCATGCAGAAGGTCTGCGGCCGGTTCCAGACCGAACTGGCCTTCAACCGCTCGCTGTTCATCGGCGAGATCTCGACCTACAACCGCGCCGGTCTGGCCCTGGCCAACCTGCGCACCAACGCCGGCACTATCCGCCGCCTGGGCGACAACCCCGACCGCGACGACGACCAGCATTGTTTTTTGGTCAGCCAACGCATGGGCTACTCGCAGATCACCCAGGACGGCGTGAGCATCCAGCTGTCACCGGGCGAGCTGCTGCTGATGGATTCAGTGGGCCCGTGCGAGATCACCCCGTTCGGCCTGATCGAGCATGTCTCGCTGTCGCTGTCCCGCGAGCAGGTGCGCAAGCACGTGACCGGGCAGGGCGCGACCTTCGGCAAGATCTCCTCGACCAATGCCTGCGGGCGCATGCTGCACCTGCTGATGGACCAGCTGTGCCGCGAGGGCGACGAAGCCGGGGAAACCCAGGGCGAGGCGCTGCAGGCGGCGTTCATCGCCTTGCTGGAGCCGGGCTTCGAGCGCGGCGACGACAATCCCGGGTCGCTCGCCGGGCTCAGTGGTGCCAGCCTGCGCGGCTACGTGCAGAAGGTCATCGACGAATCGCTGAGCCAGCCGGGCCTGACCCCGGCCAACCTGGCCGAACGCCTGAGCATCTCGGTGCGCCACCTGTACCGCCTATTCGAGGAGGAGGGCGACAGCGTCTGCCGCTACATCCAGCGCTCACGGCTCAAGCGCAGCGCGGATGACCTGTCCAACCCGTTCCTCAAGCGCGAGTCGATCACCTCGATCGCCTACAAGTGGGGGTTCACCGACTCGGCGCATTTCAGCCGGGCATTCAAGAAACACTTCGAGCAGTCGCCGAAGGATTTCCGGGCGATGGCCCTGATGGCGGGGCGGTAATCACAATGGTACCTGCAGGGTCCACGCGAACTGTTAGGCGGTCGCCTAGCCCTTCCATAAACTATGGGAGAGTCTGTTTCACAATCGTTCGACAGGGCCATTTCTTTGCACGTGTGAGCGGCATTGCCTGGTATTTTTGTCAGGTGTTTGTGCTGAAAGTGGATGTTAGGCTTTCCGAATCTCACCTTGGAATGAGCCTAAAATGTCTTCGGTTCACTTTGTTATTTGTGACTCACAGCAGTCGGTTCTCTCCGATGGCAATGTGGTCAGGTGCTATACGCCCTATGGCGCGTTACCAGCGCTTACGGGACCTAGACTGGCCTACGTTGGCATGCCTTGTGAAATGTTGACGGGTAATTATTTTCCGGGTAACGGGCATCGGACTTATAATCCTGGATTGAGATGCTTCCACTCTCCTGATCGCCTAAGTCCGTTTGAGGCGGGAGGGATCAATGCATATGCGTACTGCAGTGGGGACCCTATCAATCATGTTGATCGCAATGGCAGGGCTCCATTGAAAAATATGATCTCGACGGGAGAAAACGCGGTCGGGCAGCTCCTTAAAGTCCTACCGGCTGATGGGAGTTTCAAACCGAATACTCGTCCTGCAATGGATAATACTCCAGCGCCGGGCGGCTTGAGTGAAAGTGAAATCGATAAGTTAACGGGGATGAATGCGTTGAGTGCACTGGGCGATGCTATCTTTGCCGGTGTTGATCTGCATGAGGCTTATAAGATGTGGAAGAGTGGGCGTGGAAAATTCTCAGAGGTATTTTTTAATGTTGTTGCCGGGGGGCTGAATGTTGCCAATGTTGTACGGGCTGCGCAGAGACAAGGCTATTGGGAGGATTTGTATTCGGGGGGCGTTGCTCCAACGTATGATGAACAGGTGTGGAATCACAACGTTGATGTAAGTCTCTGGTTGGCGGCGCTAGTATTTGATGTGGTGGCATGGAAAATGCAAGGGGATTATAGCCAAAGGAAAGACGTCCAGTGGCTTGAGGCTGACGAGGTCCGCAAATAATCTTTTTGAATTGTTCTTGGCTTTCCACAGGCGCTACTAATCGATGTGGGCCGTAACGGCGTTCCATGTGAACGGGCCTCAAGGTACTTGTGGGCCTCCCTCCGAGCGGCCTTGTGCCGCGAAAGGGCCGCAACGCGGCCCCTGGATGGATCAGGCAATCGCCAGGTAGTGCTTCACGAAGGTCTCGCTCAGCACCTCCCACAGCACCGGCGTGCCCTTGGTCACGAACCAGGCATCGCCTGCCTTGTAGCGCGTCACCTGACCGGTGGATTCATCGGTCAGCTGGATCTCGCCGGTCACGATCACTGCCTGCTCGCTGAACGGGTAGACCATGCGGAACTTGCCCTGGGTGGTGCCGAAGTAGGCGCTGCTGACCGGGTCGGTGGGGGCGCCGTGGGTCATCTTGCCGTAGCACTTGACCTCGCCTTCGAGGATGGTCGAGCCCAGGTCGGCAACGGTGCCCCAGGCGTCGAGTTCGGACAGTTGCACACCCTGGCGGACGGCGGTAAGGGTCATGGTGGTTCTCCTGGTCTTGTTCAAAAGAAATCAACGGCGGCCGTTGAAGAAGCCCGACAGCTGATGCACGGTCTTGCCTGCGGTCAGCAGCAGCGGGCGGATATGGTCCTTGCCGAGGATGCGCGCATGCTTGACCGAGCTGATCAGGTCGTAGCGGCTGGAGCCTTCGCTCATGCCTTCGGCGAGGATCTTGCAGATGATATGGCTGGGGGTGACGCCGAAGCCCGAATAGCCCTGCACGTAGAAGGCGTTGGGACGGTTGCTCAAGGTGCCGATCTGCGGGAACAGGTTGGCGCTGGTGGCCATCGGCCCACCCCAGGCCAGGTCGATGCGCACGTCCTTGAGGTACGGGAAGATCTTCAGCATCAGGTTGCGGTTCCAGGCCTTCAGGTCCTTCGGGATGTGCTCCACGAACGGGGTGGCGGCGCCGAACAGCAGGCGGTTCTCGCGGGTGACGCGGTAGTAGTCGATCACCGGGCGGATATCGCTGTAGGCACCGCGGATCGGGCTGATGCGCTGAATGAGTTCGTCCGACAGCGGTTCGGTCATCAGCTGGAAGGCGTAGGTGTTGACGGTGCGCGCATGCAGTTCGGGTTCGAGCTTGTTGAGGAAGCTGTCACAGGCCCACAGCAGTTTGTTGGCCTTGACCGAGCCGCGCCCGGTGCGCACGGTGATCCGCTCGCCGTAGTGCACCTCCAGGGCCGGGCTGTGCTCGAAGATCCGTGCGCCGTGGCCGACCAGGGCCTGGGCTTCGCCGAGCAGCAGGTTCAGCGAATGCACGTGACCGCCGCCCATATGCAGCAGCGCACTGCTGTAGGCGTTGGAACCGATGATCTGCTTGACCTCCGAGCCGCCGAGAAAGCGAATCTCGTCCTTGCCGTTGATCGCCTTGAAGTCCTTTTCCCAGGCGCGCAGGGTCTTTTCCTGGCGGGCGTTGAAGCCCATGTAGCCGTAGCCGTGGCAGAAGTCGGCGTCGATCTGGTAGCGGGCGATGCGCGCCTTGATGATGCCGGCGCCCAGTTCGCTGATCTCGAAGATCTCGCGCAGGCCTTTCTCGCCGACGCTGCCCTTGATCTTTTCCAGGTCGTGGCCGATGCCGGCCATGATCTGCCCGCCATTGCGGCCGGTGCCGCCGAAGCCCAGGTAGCGTGCTTCGAGCACGACGACGTTGGTGATGCCTTTCTCGGCCAGTTCCAGGGCGGTGTTGATGCCCGAGAAGCCGCCGCCGATCACCACCACATCGGCGTCGATGTCGCTTTCCAGGGTGGGGAAGCTCAGGTTGTATTTCTTGGTGGCGGTGTAGTACGTGGGCGTTTCGATGTTGATCATGGCGCAGCCTGGACAGTTGGAATTGTTGGACAGCAGGGCTTGCACAAGCGCTGGCGGTTGCAGGCATTGAGCACCTAACGACAGGTAGGTGTCTTGCCTGGGGCTGCCAGGGTTTTGCTTCAGGCTGCCAGGGATTCCATCTCGAAAGGCATACGGCGGCAGCATGACCTCCACGGGAGGTGTGGTGATCATGCGCCTCATGAATATGTTAAGTAAATCGCCGCCAGCAGATGTCTGTCTGAGGCAGGATAAGGTGCACTCGGGCCACAGGGATGGCGCATTGCTTTGAGGGCAACGTCAGGGGCTTTTACTTGAAATCCCACTGCATCTGCGTGGCGATGCTCACGCCGCTGGACGACCTGACGCACACATCCAGGTAGTCGGTGAAGCGTGGCGGCACGGCGATGCCTTCTTCCAGCAGCCGGCTGTTGTCGAACAGGTAGTTGAGGTCGGCGAAGCCGCTGTACAGGCGCAGCGCGCGCAATACCAGCCGCGGGTTGGCCGGGCCGATGCGGGCTTCGAAGCGGCTGGCCAGTGACTTCAGGTCGTCGACATCGACCTTGCGGTAGCGCTCGCCCACCGGTTGCGCGCCATTGGCCAGGGCGAAGGCTTCGTCGATCTCGGCGAAGGTGCAGGCCGAGTGATGGCCGGCGGAGATGTGGTACAGGTCATGACCCAGGCTCGGCTTGAGGGCCAGGCCGATCAGCGCTTCTGCGCAATAGTCCACCGGGATCACGTCGATCTGTTCGTCCAGGCCACAGGTGAAGCTTTCCAGGGCGAAGCCCATGCGGAACACCCAGAAGATGCTGCCCGACGCCTGGCAACCCAGGCTGCGGTGGCCGACCACGATGGAGGGCCGGGCCACCACCAGGGGCAGGGCGGGCAGCTCTTCACGCAGGCGTCGCTCGATCTGGGCCTTCGAGGCGGTGTAGTCCACCAGTTGCTGGGCGGCCTCGGGGAATTCCCAGGACTCGCTGATCGGCGACTCCCGCTGCGGGCCGCAGCACATGGCGGTGCCCACGTGCAGGAAGCGCTTCAGGCGCGCGGAGCGGCTCAGCACCTGGGCGAAGGCGAAGGTGCCCTCGACGTTTACCGGCCAGATGTTGGGATTCTTCGAGAACGACGCCACGGCGGCGCAGTTGATCACCCGGTCGATCTGCATCAGCCGCGGGGTCTCGCGTGCCAGCCAGGCGGTGTCGAGGAAGTCGCCGCAGATGATCTGCGCCTCGCTCAGCGTCAGGCCCTGGCGGTCATCGACGCCATGCTGGCGCAGGTTGTCGCGCAGGCGCTGCAGGCCCTGGGCCGGGTTGTCGGCGCGGACCAGGAAGCACAGGGTGCCGGCATGGCCTTCGGCGATCATCCGGGCGGCGACGGCGCCCCCGAGAAAACCTGTGGCGCCGGTCAGCAGGATACGTTCCTGGGTTGAAGGGACAGCGTCGAGCGCGACGGTGGCAGGGGTGTTCATAGGTTTCCTCGGTCAATGACGGGCCCGGACTACATCCCGTGACGGGGTGTAAAAGTGTTGTGGAAGTTGGGCCGAACAGCAGTTTCAGGCGCACAGCCATACGCACTCTTGAGTCAAGAGAAGGCAGCCGTACCTGGTTGGTTTGAAACCACCATACCCAGGTAACGCGGGACGCTACCAGGGGCAGGGGCATTTAATTGTCTGGCCCGTGGCCTGTTAATTCAATTAACAGTTGTGGCCGATATGGAGGTTTTTGGTGAAAGTATTTTAATGGGTGTTGAACAGCTGTAAGTGCGCGTAGCCAATATGTAAAAAGTTTTAAAGTTGTTGCTCGATCAAGTACCCGTCGGGGGCGCGGTGGCCCCCGACGGGTATCTCAACTGCGCAAGAATGCCAGCAGGTCCTTGTTGATCACCTCGGCATGGGTGGTCGGCATGCCGTGGGGGTAGCCCTTGTAGGTCTTCAGGATGCCCTTGGGCAGCAGCTTGGCCGATAGCGGCCCCGAGTTCTCGTAGGGCACGATCTGGTCGTCGTCGCCATGCATCACCAGCACCGGGACGGTCACTTTCTTCAGCGACTCGGTGAAGTCGGTCTGGGAAAACGCGACGATGCCGTCGTAGTGCGCCTGGGCGCCGCCCATCATGCCCTGGCGCCACCAGTTGAGGATCACCCCCTGGTCCGCCTTGGCCCCGGGGCGGTTGTAGCCGTAGAACGGCCCCGCCGGGATATCGTGATAGAACTGCGCCCGGTTGGCTTTCAGCTGGGCCTGGAGGTCGTCGAACACCGACTTGGGCAATCCGCCGGGGTTACTGTCGGTCTTGACCATCAGCGGCGGAACCGCAGCGATGATCGCGGCCTTGGGCACCTTGTCTTCGGGATGGCGGGCCATGTAGTGGATCACTTCGCCGCCGCCGGTGGAGTGGCCGACATGAAACGCCCCCTCGACGCCCAGGTGCTTGACCACGGCGGCCACATCGTCGGCGTAGTGGTCCATGTCGTGGCCATCCCAGACCTGGCTCGAACGGCCGTGGCCACGGCGGTCATGGGCGACCACGCGATAACCTTCGGCGACGAAGAACAGCAGCTGGGCATCCCAGTCGTCGGCGCTCAGCGGCCAGCCGTGGTGGAAGAAGATCACCTGGGCGTTACGGGGTCCCCAGTCCTTGTAGAAGATTTCGACACCGTCTTTGCTTGTGACGTATCCCATTTCGCTTCTCCTTGTTTCCAGGGTGTGGAGCGGTCAGGCCGGTGAAGGTTCACCTGGCCACCGGACAACTCTAGGATTAAAGTGCGCTTGAAGGTCAATGCAATTTCAAAGGTGCCGGATGAGAATAGGAGAGTTGGCCAAACTTACCGGGCTGGCCGCGTCGCGCATTCGCTTCTACGAGGCCAGCGGGCTGATCAGCTCGGTCGAACGCAAGGCCAATGGTTATCGTGACTACGATGCCGACGCGGTGTGGGTGCTGGAAATGATCACCAACGCCCAGGCTGCCGGGTTCTCGCTGGAGGAGATCCGCCAGTTGCTGCCGGCCAAGGCCAAGGGCTGGCAGCATGACGAACTGCTTGACGGGCTCAAGCGCAAGGTCGAGGAAATCGAGCGGCTGCAGGAGCGCCTGGCGCGCAACAAGGCGCAGTTGCTGCTGGTGATCGAGGGGATCGAGAGCAAGCCCGAGGGCATGCCTTGCGCGGACAACTCGCAGCGGGTGCTGGGGCGGTTGCGCGAGGAGCTTGCCCAGCGTTCAAAGTTGTAGATACCACCAGCGTGGGAGCGGGCTTGCCCCGCGATCATTCGGCACGATGCACCGCATCGCGGGGCAAGCCCGCTCCCACGCAGCCCCCATCAGATCATTGAATCGCGTTTTGCTTCAGTCGCCCGCCGTCAGCGCCGCCAGCGGCCTGGGCGCATACAACGCGCTCTGGAACTCGGGCACATACTCGTACTTGACCATCCGCCCCAGCTGCAGATCGCGGATATAGCGCGACAGCTCGCCATCCCCGAGCACCAGCTGCGCCGAATCCCCGCTCATGCTCGAGGCATGCAGGGTCTGGCGCGAAGTGGCGTAGCCGTAGGCCAGCTGCCCCTTGTGATCGAGGTTGGTGAAACTGTTGGTCACCAGGCCCGGTTCAGCGGACAGCCCGTCGAGCTTCTTCGCCCTGAAGATCACATCCACCTTGCCGCTCTGTGCATCGCCGATGTCGTAGGTCACCGCCCGCGCATCCTCGCGGCGGTCGATCGCGGTCAGCCACTTGGGCAGGTTGTAGCCCACCACGCCGCGCACCCGCGCCAGCTCGGTATTGACCGGCAGCTTGAGCACATAACCCCAGAAATCCTTGGACATCGACTGGCCAATCAGGGAGAAGGGCCCCAAGTTCGCCTTGCCGGGCTTGCTGGTGATGATCGACAGGGCGATCTCGTTGTAGCTGTCGTTGTCGCAGTAGTCGTAGGTGTAGGCGGTAAACGCCACCAGCCCGCGCCCCGGCCACACCTGCAACGGTTGCACTTGTTCCAGCACTTCGGCGGGCATCAGGGCGCGCAGGTGCTCCAGGTCGGCGGTATAGACGGCGGTGACGCGGCTGTTCCTGTAGTAGAAGTTCGGCGAATAGGAGGTAAAGCCCATGTCGACCCGGGTCTTCTCCAGGCCCTTGAACCAGCTCAGGTCGATGCCCGGCGCCTCGGCCTGGATCACGGCCAGCGGCGGGTTGGAACGGTAACGGTCGTACAGCCCGCCCTTGAGCACCGGTACCGAGAGCCCTGCGATGTCGATCTGCGTGGTTTCGGCGTGTTCAGGGAGGCCATTGGCGGCGTGGGTGACGGGCATCAGCAGGGCGCCGGCCAAGGCGGTTGCGCTTGCGAGTTTCACGGTGCGGTATCTCCAGGGGTGGGTAAGGGCAGTCACTGCGCAATCACCCTAACGTTCAACCCAACTTGAGAGTCAATGATCAAATTTTCGACAATTCAGGGCTTGACCTTAAAGTTGACTTCAAGGCTAACGTCTGCGCAACGCCACTTTCTCGAGGTATTGCCGATGGACGTGTTCTCCTCCCTGACCCTGCCCAATGGCGCGGTCGTCCCCAACCGCATCGCCAAGGCCGCCATGGAGGAAAACATGGCCGATGCCGACCATGCACCTTCGGACCGGCTGATGCGCCTGTACCAGGCCTGGGCGCAGGGTGGCGCCGGCCTGCTCATCAGCGGCAACGTCATGGTCGACCAGCGCGCCATGACCGGCCCCGGCGGCGTGGTGCTGGAGGATGACCGGCACCTGGAGCGTTTTCGCCAGTGGGCCGCCATCGGCCGCTCGAAGGGGGCGCAGTTCTGGTTGCAGATCAACCATCCTGGCCGGCAGATGCCGGCGAGCCTCGGGCAGCAGACCTGGGCGCCCTCGGCCGTGGCGCTGGACCTGGGCAACATGTCCAGGCATTTCTCCACCCCGCGGGCGATGCCTGCCGAGGTGATCGACGAGGTGATCCGGCGCTTCGCCAACTCCGCGCGGCTTGCCGAGCAGGCCGGCTTCAGCGGCGTGCAGATCCACGCGGCCCATGGCTACCTGCTCAGCCAGTTCCTTTCGCCGCTGAGCAACCAGCGTACCGACCAGTGGGGCGGCTCCCTGGACAACCGCGCGCGGCTGCTGCTGGAGATCGTCAAGGCGGTGCGCGCGGTGGTGTCGCCCGGCTTCGCCGTGGCGGTCAAGCTCAACTCGGCGGACTTCCAGCGTGGCGGCTTCAGCGCCGACGATGCCCGGCAGGTGGTGCGCCTGCTCAATGAGCTGGCGGTCGACCTGGTGGAGCTGTCCGGTGGCAGCTACGAGGCGCCGGCGATGCAGGGCCAGGCCCGGGATGGCCGCACGCTTGCGCGTGAAGCGTACTTCCTGGAGTTCGCCCGGGACATTCGCACGGTGGCGAAGATGCCGGTGATGGTCACCGGCGGCATCCGCCGTCGACCGGTCGCCGAGCAGGTGGTGCAGAGCGGGGTCGAGATGGTCGGCATCGGCACCGCCCTGGCCATCGCGCCGGCCTTGCCCCGTGCGTGGCAGGCGGGGGAGACGGTGGTGCCGGAACTGCGCCCGATCACCTGGAAGAACAAGGCGCTGGCTTCGCTGGGCAACATGGCCATGGTCAAGTTCCAGCTGCGCAGGCTGAGCGAGGCCAAGGCGCCCGAGCCCAGGGTCTCTCCATTATGGGCGCTGCTTCGCCAGCAATGGACCGACGCCATGCGCGCCAGGCAGTACCGGCGGCGCATGGCGCAGGCCTGACACCCCAGGGCGCCAAGGAGATGCGATAATGGCCGCGCTATCACAAGAGGCGCACCATGCTGACCATCTCCAACAACGTGCATCTGCCGGATGCCGAGATCGAACTGACCTACATCCGTGCCCAGGGCGCCGGCGGGCAGAACGTCAACAAGGTCTCCAGCGCCGTGCACCTGCGCTTCGACATCCCGGCCTCGTCGCTGCCCGCGTTCTACAAGGAGCGGTTGCTGGCGCTGCGCGACAGCCGCATTACCGCTGACGGCGTGCTGATCATCAAGGCCCAGCAGTACCGTACCCAGGAACAGAACCGCATGGACGCGCTGGAGCGTCTGGCCGAGCTGATCATCGGCGCCGGCAAGGTCGAGAAGAAGCGCCGGCCGACCAAGCCGACCCTCGGTTCGAAAACCCGCCGCCTCGATTCGAAGTCCAGGCGCGGAACGATCAAGGCGGGGCGCGCAAAGGTGGACTTCTAAGGTTCAATGCCAGGACAGCTACGGTTGTCTATAGCATTCATGAATAAAAAACAGGATTGAAATTACCAATTGCACTGATCAGCAGGATCAATTTAGTGATCGGTCACGGGCTCCTTACCCTTTTCGAGGCGCATCAAGACGCCTGAAAAGAACCCTTAGGAGTACCCCATGATCCCTTTGCTCAAGCTGTTCCAACCCGGTCGCCTGCTGGTGGCGGGCAGCCTCGCCGCCAGTCTGCTGTCGCTATCCGTACAGGCCGCCACCCTGACCCGAGACAACGGCGCGCCGGTCGGCGATAACCAGAACTCGCAGACCGCCGGCCCCAACGGTTCGGTGCTGCTGCAGGACGTGCAGCTGCTGCAGAAGCTGCAGCGTTTCGACCGTGAACGCATCCCCGAGCGTGTGGTGCACGCCCGCGGCACCGGCGCCCATGGCCAGTTCACCGCCAGTGCCGACATCAGCGACCTGAGCATGGCCAAGGTGTTCCGCCCCGGCGAGAAGACCCCGGTGTTCGTGCGCTTTTCCTCGGTGGTGCACGGCAACCACTCGCCGGAAACCCTGCGTGATCCGCGCGGCTTCGCCACCAAGTTCTACACCGCCGATGGCAACTGGGACCTGGTCGGCAACAACTTCCCGACCTTCTTCATCCGCGACGCGATCAAGTTCCCGGACATGGTCCACGCCTTCAAGCCGGACCCGCGCAGCAACCTCGATGACGATTCGCGCCGCTTCGATTTCTTCTCCCATGTACCGGAAGCCACCCGCACCCTGACCCTGCTGTACTCCAACGAAGGCACGCCGGCCAGCTACCGTGAGATGGACGGCAACAGCGTGCACGCCTACAAGCTGGTCAACGCCAAGGGCCAGGTGCACTACGTGAAGTTCCACTGGAAGAGCCTGCAAGGGCAGAAGAACCTCGACCCGAAACAGGTCGCCCAGGTCCAGGGCCGCGACTACAGCCACATGACCCACGACCTGGTCAGCGCGATCAACCAGGGCAAGCTGCCGAAATGGGACCTGTACATCCAGGTGCTCAAGCCCGAGGAACTGGCCAAGTTCGACTTCGACCCGCTGGACGCGACCAAGATCTGGCCCGACGTGCCGGAGCGCAAGATCGGCCAGATGGTGCTCGAGCGCAACGTCGACAACTTCTTCCAGGAGACCGAGCAGGTGGCCATGGCGCCGTCGAACCTGGTGCCGGGCATCGAGCCGTCCGAGGATCGCCTGCTCCAGGGGCGCCTGTTCGCCTACGCCGATACCCAGATGTACCGGGTCGGCGCCAATGGCCTGAGCCTGCCGGTGAACCGTCCGCGGGCCGAGGTCAACACCGTCAACCAGGATGGCGCGATGAACGCCGGGCACACCGACAGCGGTGTGAACTACCAGCCGAGCCGCCGCCAGCCGCGTGACGAGCAGGCCGACGCGCGTTATGTGCAGACCCCGCTGAGCGGTAGCACCCAGCAGGCGAAGATCCAGCGCGAGCAGAACTTCAAGCAGGCGGGCGAGCTGTTCCGTTCCTACGGCAAGAAGGACCAGACCGACCTGATCAACAGCCTCGGCCAGGCCCTGGCGACGGCGGACGAGCAGAGCCGCTACATCATGTTGTCGTTCTTCTACAAGGCGGATGCGGACTACGGCACCGGCCTGGCCAAGGTGGCCAAGGCCGATCTCGAGCGGGTCCGGCAGTTGGCGGCGAAGCTCAAGGACTGAGCGGCGTAGATCTGCACAAGCGGGTTTATCCGCGAGCACCCGCGAAGCCGGGCGCGTCATGGGTAAATCCGTTTCTCCTCCGCTATCGGCGCCTGAGGTTGCAATGCCTCCCGATCTGTCCAGCGAGCGGCAGTAGAGGGGTCAAGCCGGGTGGTTGCGTGAGCAACTGGCCCGGGGACCATCGACTACGTGACGATAGGCGCAAAGCGCGGCCAGCATCGCCACCAGCGAGGCCAGCACGCCGATCAGGAATACCGCGGGTACCCCCTGCTGGCGGGCGAGCAGGCCGGCAAGCGGTGCCGTCAGGCCGATGGAAATATCGAAGCAGGCGTCATAGAAGCCGATGGCCAACCCCAGGCTGTGCAATGGCACCGCACGCAGCGCCACCAGCGCCAGCAAGGGATAGATCATCGACACGCCGAAGCCGCTCAGTGCCGCCCCCAGCATCGCCTGGGCGGGGCTCGCCGCCAGCCACAGCAGCAACTGGCCGATGGCTTCGATGGCCAGCATCGACAAGGCCATGCCCGGCCCCGCGGTGCTGTCCACCCGAGCGCCGAATAGCAGACGGGCGCAGACGTAACCGGCGCCGAACGCCGCGAGGGCATAGCCGGCGCCGCTCCACTGATGATGCGCGTAGGTAAGGGTGATGAACGACGACACCGACACATAGCCCACGGTTGCCAGCGCGAACACCAGGCCGGGGCGCCAGATCCGGGCCAGCAGCGCCGCCAGGGGCATCGACGCGCCCGACGCATGGACGAGGCGGGCCGCCGGCGTGCGCAGTGCAACGAGCAGGCCGAACAGCGGAATGATCGCCGTCACCGCCGACACCCAGGCAAAGCTTGCGACTTCACCCAGCTGCGCCGCCACTGCCGCGCCGCAGGCGATGCCGGCGAACATGGCGATGCCGATCCAGGACAGCGCCTTGCCGGCCTGCTCTGCGCCGAACAGGGCGATCGGCCAGGTACTGCCACCGGTAAACAGCAGGCTCTGGGCAAAGCCCATGGCGATCCGCCCGACGATGATGGCCGCCAGGCTGGCCGCAGGGGCATCCTGCAGTTGCGCGGCCAGCAGGTAGCAGAGGCCGGAGACCGCACTGCCCAGCAGACCCAGTACCACCGCCCGTTTCGGGCCGCGACGATCCGCGACGGTCCCGGCGAAATGACGGGTGAGCAGGGTGGCCAGCGACTCGACGCCCATGACGCACCCCACCATGAGCATGCCGTAGCCCAACTGCCCATGGACCCACAACGGCACGCTGGCCAGCGGCATGCCCATGGTCATCAGGCCGAGGAACACCGCGGTGGCCACCGGTAGCAAGCGGCCGGTTTCCGTGTGCTGTGCAGGTTGCGTTTCAATGGTCATGGTCCAGGTCCCTGGGCAGGTGAAGAGGGCAGGTAGACGCTTGGGGCCACCTTGCTTTTGCCGTAGCCTATTGGAGAACCCAGGATTGATCTGGGCGATAAATTCCGCAGGTAGCGGAATTTTCGTCATCAATGGAGTGGCTGATGTACGCATCCGAACGGTTGAAGGGAATCGACGTCTTCGTCGCGGTGGCCGAGATCGGCAGCTTCAGCGCTGCCGCCGAGCGCCTGAGTCTCAGTGGCTCGGCGGTAAGCAAGGGGGTGGCGCGGCTGGAGGCGCGCCTGGGGACACGATTGTTCAACCGCACTACCCGCAGGCTGTCGCTGACCGAGGCGGGCGCGCTGTTCTACAAGACCTGCACCAGCGTGCTGGCTGATCTGGAAGAGGCCGAGCAGGCCATCTTCGCCGACAGCGACACCCCCCACGGCAAGGTACGCATCGATCTGCCGGCCGCCTTTGGCCGACTGCATGTGCTGCCGCTGATCGTGGCGTTCACCCGGGCGCATCCGCGGTTGCAGCCGCATGTGTCGTTTTCCGACCGCTACATCGACCCTGTGCAGGAGGGCGTGGACATTCTCGTACGCATCGGCGGTGCGCAAGCCTGGCCCGCAGCTCTAGGGCACCAATATTTCGGTGCCCAGCGCCTGGCGTTCTGCGCTTCGCCCGACTACCTGGCGCGACACGGCACGCCACAGGACGAGCAAGCCCTGGAGCGCCACTTGTGCATCGGCTATGGCGAGGCCGCAGGACTGGTCACGCCGTGGTACCTGGGCGGTGGGTTGCCGGGCGAGATCAGGCAGCGGATCGTCCAGCCACACCTGGCCATCGGCGATGGCGAAGGCATGCTCGATGCGGTCCTGGCGGGCCTGGGCATCGGCCAGTTGCCGACCTGGCTGACCCGAACGCATATCGAGGGTGGCACGCTGGTCGAGGTGTTGCCGCAGCTCACCTCGCAGGGATTGCCGATGAATCTGGTCTGGCTGAAAAGGCGGGAGGGATTGCCCAAGGTGCGGGCGTTGCTCGACTACCTGTTGCCCCGATTGAGTGCCGAAGGCTGCTCAGAGGGAGCGGCGTAAATTCACGGGGATCTATCCAGCTGTCTGGCGCACCTACTTTCTGCTGAACTTGTCACCTGGCACATGCAGATACGACATCACGCTCTCGGTGAGTTCGGTGGCCAGTTTCACCGCCTCCTTGTTGCGCGCCATGACCCCGGCCACCAGGCCTTCGATCAATGCCAGCACAGCGATATTGGAGCTGGTCAGCACCGGATGATCAGCAGGGGCATACAACACGTGACGGGCCAGCGGCGCCAGCGGCGAGGCCGGGGAGTCGGTGATGGCCAGCACGGTCGCCTTGCGCTCATGGGCGAAGCGCGACAGCTGCAGGGTGTCCTGGGAGTAGCGTGGCAGGGCGATGGCCAGCAGCACATCCTGCTCGGTGATCGCGGCCAGGCGGTAGGCGGCGTTCTCGTTGCCACCTTCCATGCTGATGGCGCAGGTGTCCTTGCAGAACGGTACCAGGGTCGAGGCGGCCAGGCCTGCCAGGTAGACGCTGTTGCCGAACCCCAGCACATAGACCTTGCGCGCCTCGAGCAGGCAGCCGACGAACGCCTCGAAAGCGTCGGCCTGGTTGTTGCTGGCGGTGGTCGCCAGGTTGCTGCTGGCGCTCTGGATCTGCTCATGCAGGCCGAACTCGCCACCCGGGCGCTGGGCCAGTTCGTTGCGCAGCTTGTCCACCGGCGAGACCATCTGTTGCAGGGTCGCCACCAGCTCGGCCTTCATGCCGCTGTAGCCGCCCAGGTCCAGGGCCTTGGCCAGGCGGTTGACCGCGGCCGGCGAGGTGGCGGTGGCCTGGGCCATCTCCTCGATGGTCAGGGTCGCGGCCTTCAGCGGATGGCGCAGGATGTAGTCGGCGACCTTGCGCAGGGACGGCGGCAGTTCGCCCAGG
This sequence comes from Pseudomonas peradeniyensis, assembly GCF_014268935.2. Taxonomy (GTDB): domain Bacteria; phylum Pseudomonadota; class Gammaproteobacteria; order Pseudomonadales; family Pseudomonadaceae; genus Aquipseudomonas; species Aquipseudomonas peradeniyensis. Next base: position 1,240,698 of record NZ_JABWRJ020000001.1, read on the forward strand.
CTCTGCGACAGCTTGCGCATGACCGCGGAGGCGTAGACGGTGGTGTTCTTGGTATGGCTCGACATCCGGCGCGACGCTCCCTGAAAGTTGCCGGTAGTGTATCCCAAGGCGCCCGGCGGCGGTGCCGCTGAGCGCCCTGGCGCTTACTTCAGGCTGCCGGCGAGGAACTGGCGCAGGCGTTCGGACTGCGGCCGGGCCAGCACTTCGCGTGGGTCGCCGCGCTCCTCGGCCTGGCCCTGGTGGAGGAACAGCAGCTGGTTGGAGACCTCGCGGGCGAAGCCCATCTCGTGGGTGACCACGACCATGGTGCGGCCCTCCTGGGCCAGGTCCTGCATGACCTTGAGCACCTCGCCGACCAGCTCCGGGTCGAGCGCCGAGGTCGGCTCGTCGAACAGCATCACCTCGGGCTCCATGGCCAGGGCCCGGGCAATCGCCACCCGTTGCTGTTCGCCACCGGACATGTGCGCCGGGTAGGCGTCGCGGCGATGGCCGACCCCGACCTTGGCCAGGTAGTGCTCGGCCTTGTCCCGGGCCTCCTTGCGGTTCATGCCGAGCACGTGCACCGGGGCTTCCATGACGTTATCCAGGGCGCTCATGTGCGACCACAGGTTGAAGTGCTGGAAGACCATGCTCAACCTTGCGCGCAGGCGCTGCAGCTGGCGCGGGTCTGCCGCGCGCAGCCCGCCGCGGGCGCATTCGCGCAGCTTGAGCTGTTCGCCGTTGACCAGGATCTGCCCGGCATTGGGTTGCTCGAGCAGGTTGATGCAGCGCAGGAAGGTGCTCTTGCCCGAGCCGCTGGAGCCGATGATGCTGATCACATCACCGGCGTCGGCCTGCAGCGAAACGCCCTTGAGCACCTGGTGGTTGCCGTAGCTTTTGTGCAGGTCATGGATTTGCAGTTTGTTCATCAGTCGGTACTCGCAGGGGTCAGTCGCTGAGCAAGCGACCTTGGCGGATGGAGGTGCTGCCGGCGACCTTGGCCAGCCACAGGCCGGGCTGGGCGAAGCGCAGGCGTTCACGGGCGTAGAGGATGCCGTCGGTGGTGGCCCTGACCACGCTGTGGCGGTCGCTGAGCGGATCGAGCACTTCGAACAGCGGATCGCCGACCCGCACCTGCGCGCCCAGCGGCTGCAGGTAGCTGACCACGCCCGGGTGTTCGGCGTAGGCGTACTGCGTGCCGGCGAAGGGCGTGGGTTGGCAGCAGTGTTCCGGCGCGGCCGGCCACGGGCCGCTGATCAGGCCCTGGTCGGCGAGGTAGCCGAGGATCTGCTCGGCGCTGGCCTGGCACTGCTCGCGCTCGGTGTCGGCCATGCCGCGCAACTCGATGGTGGTCGCCACACAGGCCAGGGGAATCTCGGCTTCGGGGAAGTACTCGCGCAGGTGCAGCCACGGCGCCGCGCAGGCTTCATCGAAGGCATCGCCGCCGGCGCCCTCGGCCAGCAGGGCAGCTTGCGCGCCGAGGCGGGCGGCGAGCGGGCGCAGCTGGGTCCAGTGCTGCGGCATGGCGTACAGCAGCATCACCGATTCGAAATCGCAGTGCAGGTCCAGCACCAGGTCGGCGTCGCAGGCGTGGCGCAGCAGCAGGCGGCGCAGGCCGTCGAGCTCCGAGTCGGGCGCGGGCAGTTCATCGAGCAGTTCGAGCATGGCCCGGCGGATCGTCGTCACGTTGGCCTGGCCATCGCTGCCCAGGCGGCCTTCCAGGTGGGCGGCCAGCGCTTCGGTCAGCGCCGGGAAGTCGCGATTGAAGTTCTTGCCGCTGTTGAACTCGAAGCGGCCCTGGTGGGTGGCCTGGAACATCTGGCCGATGCCGATCGGGTTGGCCAGCGGCACCAGTTCGATCACTGCTGCCAGCCGACCTTGCGCCTCGAGTTCGAGCAGGCGGCGCTTGAGCTCGATGGCCACGCGCATCCCCGGCAGCTCGTCGGCGTGCAGCGAGGCCTGGATGTAGGCCTTGCGCGGGCCGCTGCCAAAGCGCAGCACGCGCAGGGAGCGCTGGGTCCCGCAGGCGCTCCAGGGCAGGATATGGTCGATGTGCTGCATGAAAGCTCCTTAGTGCTTGCGGGGGGCGAGGTAGGCCAGCCAGTGGCGCTCGGCCAGTTTGAACAGGCGTACCAGCAGGAAGGTCAGGACCAGGTAGATCAGCCCCGCGGTGATGAACGCCTCGAACGGCAGGTAGTAGCGCGCATTGAAGGTCTTCGCCGCGCCGGTGATGTCGACCAGGGTGACGATCGAGGCCAGGCTGGTGGTCTGCAGCATCATCAGCACTTCGTTGCCGTACTGCGGCAAGGTGCGGCGCAGGGCCGAGGGCAGCAGGATGCGCCGGTACAGCGTCAGCCTCGACATGCCCATGGCGCGTGCCGCTTCCACCTCGCCGCGCGGCGTCGCGCGCAGGCTTCCTGCCAGCAACTCGGCGCTGTAGGCGCTGGTGTTGATGGCGAACGCCAGGCAGGTACAGAACGTGGCGCTGGACAGGTAGGGCCACAACGGGCTCTGGCGCACCGCCTCGAACTGGGCCAACCCGTAGTAGATCAGGAACAGCTGCACCAGCATCGGCGTGCCGCGGATCACATAGGTGTAGAGCCAGGCGGGATAGCGCAGCAGGCACGCGCGAGAGACCCGCATCAACCCCAGCGGGATCGCCAGGGCCAGGCCGCAGGCCAGCGAGATCAGCAGCACCTTGAGGGTCAGGGCGATGCCGTTGAGGTACAGCGGCAGGTTCTGCCAGATCAACTGATAGTCGAGTGTCATCGGGCAGCTCTCCTAGAGCTCGGCGGCTTTGAAGCCGACCGAGTAACGTTTCTCCACGCCGCGCAACAGCAGCAGCGAGGCACTGGTCAGCAGCAGGTACAGCGCCGCCACGGCGAGGAAGAAGGTGAACGGCTGGTGGGTGGCGTCGGCGGCGTTCTTGGCCTTGAACATCATGTCCTGCAGGCCGATCACCGAGATCAGCGCGGTGGACTTGGTCAGCACCAGCCAGTTGTTGGTGAAGCCCGGCAGCGCCAGGCGCACCATCTGTGGCAGGCTGATCCGCACAAACACCTGCAGGGCGCTCATGCCGTAGGCCATGCCGGCCTCGGCCTGGCCTTTGGGGATGGCCAGGAAGGCGCCGCGAAAGGTCTCCGAGAGGTAGGCACCGAAGATGAAACCCAGGGTGCAGACCCCGGCGACGAAGGGATTGATGTCGATGTACTGCTCGTAACCCAGTGCCAGCGCCAGGCGGTTGACCAGGTCCTGGCCGCCATAGAACACCAGCAGGATCAGGACCAGGTCGGGAATACCGCGCACCACCGTGGTGTAGACCTCGCCCGGTACCGCCAGCCATTTCAGGGGGGACAGGCGACAGGCCGCACCGAACAGGCCCAGGCCGATGGCCAGTGCCATCGCCAGCAGGGCCAGGTGGATGCTCAGCCAGGCGCCATCGAGAATGCTCGATCCGTAGCCGTGAAGCATGATGAAAACCCTCGTCAGCCTGCGCTATTGGCCGTAGATGTCGAACGGAAAGTACTTGCGTTGCACCTGTTGGTAGGTGCCATTGGCGCGGATCGCGGCGATGGCGGCATTGAGCCGCGCCAGGTTGGCGCTGTCGCCCTTGCGCACGGCGATGCCGGCGCCGCGGCCGAAGTAGTGCGGGTCGGCGATGTCCGGGCCGACCAGGGCGAAGCCCTGGCCTGACGGGGTCTTGATGAAGCTCTCTTCGGTGTTGACGATATCGGCGAGGGTGGCATCCAGGCGCCCGGACACCAGGTCGAGGAAGGCTTCGTTCTGCGAGGCGTAGCGGACGATCTCGACCCCCGCCGGTTCCAGTTGCTCGGTGGCGAAGCGGTCATAGGTGGACGACCTTTGAACCCCGACCTTGCGGCCCTTGAGGTCCACCGCCGGGGTGTCGAGCCGGCTGCCGGCCTTCATCGCGAACTTGCCGGGGGTCTGGTAGTACTTGTCGGTGAAGTCGACCGACTTCAAGCGATCCTCGGTGATCGACATCGATGACAGCACCGCGTCGATCTTGCGCACCTTCAGCGACGGGATCATGCCGTCGAACTCCTGGATCACCCACTGGCACTTGACCTGCATCTGCGCGCACAGGGCATTGCCGATGTCGTAGTCGAAGCCGGCGAGTTCGCCTTCTGGGGTGCGGTAGGAGAAGGGTGGGTAGGCGGCCTCGATGCCGAGGCGCAGGCTGGCGTCGTCGGCCTGGGCGAAGGCGCTGCAGGCACAGAGTGCCAGCGCGCCGAGAAGTCCTGTCTTGTTCATGTTCTTGACTCCGGTGGGTGGGGCGTACCGTCCAGGGCCCTGTTTGGGAGGGACCTGGGCACGGAGAAGAACATGACATGAAATATTTCATTAATCAATATGGTGAAAATAATTGTGTCAGCACGGTGATCTATGGTGTTCACCGACAGGGTTGTGGCGCCTATGAGATCGAGCGCCGCCCGCGCGGCGCATCGCGGATGAATCCGCTCCTACATTTGTTGCAACGTGCCGAACCTGTCAGGCCATGGTTGCCAGCCTTGGCGCAAGGCTTGAGACAGGTGGGGCGGCGACAATGCCCACCGAAAAACCGCGTCGAGCGCACAAGGCTTACAACCATGGCCTATCAGGCATGGCCACGTTGCAACAAATGTAGGAGCGGATTCATCCGCGATGCGCCGCGTGGGCGGCGCTCGATCTCATAGGCGCTGCAAGGAATGCGGTGGACACCTGGTGCCTCTCGCTAGACCACTGTTGCCGGCATGTCGTCGGCAACATGCATACCCAATCCATCCCGGCCAGGCGCAAGCTCAGGCCGCAGGGTCAGCGCCGGGATCGCATAATCCCCGCCGTTCTGCCGCCGGAACGGGATGGGCGCATCACTCCACAGACCATCGAGGCGCTGGCCCAATGACGCGCACGCCGCCGCAAAGCCCGCCTCATCGACCCGGCTGGTGCGGTACACCGCAAACGGCGGCAGCACCTCGAACCCCGGGTAGAACAGGATGCCGTGCTGGATGGGGAACAGGATGTCGTTGAGCGGGCCATTGATGCCGCGCTCGCTGTAGTGCGAGGCCCAGCCACCCATGCTGACCATCAGCATGGCGCGCTTGCCCGCCAGCCGGCCCTCGCCGTAGCGATCCCCCCAGTGCCGGTCGGAGTGCTCGCCGACACCGTAGGCGAAGCCATAGGCGTACACCCGCTCGACCCAGCCCTTGAGGATCGCCGGCAGGCCGAACCACCACAGCGGAAACTGCAGGATCACCGCGTCGGCCCACTGCAGCTTGGCCTGCTCGGCGACGATGTCGGGCGCCTGGGTGCCATCGGCGAATGCCCGGCGCGACGCGTCGGAGGGACTGAAGCGCTCATCGGCGGGGTGCTCGACGCTGTCGTCGGCGTCCAGCACGGCCTTGAACTTCATCGCATAGAGGTCCGAAACCTGGACATGGTGGCCCTGGTCTTCGAGATGACGGACGGCGAAGTCCTTGAGGGCGGCATTGAGCGAGCGGGGTTCGGGATGGGCGTAGACGATCAGGATATTCATGGTCGGGCTCCGGTAGGGGATGGCCAAAGCATGCGGATACCCGGCATATTGTTAAAATGAATAGATGAAATTGCAGGTATTGCGATGCATGATTCCTTGCGAAGTCTGGACCTGAACCTGCTGGTCACCCTCGACGCGCTGCTTGCCGAACTCAACGTCACCCGCGCCGCCGAGCGCCTGCACCTCGCCCAGCCGACAGTCAGCGTGCAGTTGGCACGTCTGCGCGATGCATTGGGCGATCCGTTGCTGTTGCCAGGGTCTCGCGGCATGCGCCCGACTGCCCGCGCCCTGGCGCTACGCGAGCCCTTGAGTCAGGCCCTGGAAGCGTTGCGCCTGGCCATCGCTGCCGAGCGGCCATTCGACCCGGCCCTGGCGCGGCTGACCTGGCGGGTGGCCGCGACCGACTACACCGAAGCGACCATCCTGCGTCCTGCGCTGGGCGCACTGCGCGCGGCCGCCCCCGGCACGCGCCTGGCGATCGTCGATATGAACCCGCCGACGCTGGTGCGCAAGGCCGAGCAGGGCGAGTTGGACCTGGCCTTCCATATCGCCATCGATGCACCGCCTGGTTTGCGCCAGCGCCCGTTGTTCGCCGACCGCTACGTGCTGGTCGGGCGTGCCGATCACCCGTGTCTCAGGCGTCGACCAACGCTCAAGCAGTTCTGTGCGCTGGAGCATGTCATCGTCTCGCCCGACGGTGGAGGTTTCACGGGGCCCACCGACGACGCCCTGGCCAAGCAGGGCCTCACGCGCAATGTGGTGCTGTCGGTACCGCGTTTCTCGGGGCTTGCGGCGATGCTGGTCGACAGCGACCTGGTGGCCATGCTGCCGCAGCGCCTGGTGGCCGGGAATCCGGCCCTCAGGGTGGTGGAGGCGCCCTTGGCGGTGCCGGGCTTCGAGATGCTGATGCTGTGGCCGGAGCGGGTGCATCGCGATCCGGCGCATCAGTGGTTGCGTGAGCAGTTGCCCCGGGCGGTGCTGTTGCAGGCGCCCTGAGCGGCTATGCCGGCACCATGGCAAAGCCCACGCCGAAGCGGTTCCAGGCATTGATGGTGGCGATGGCCAGGGTCAGGTTGGCGATCTCCTTGGCACTGAAATGCTCCAGCAGCGCCTGGTATTCGTCCTGCGGCGCGCCGCGCTCGGCCAGGCGGGTCAGGCTTTCGACCCAGGCCAGGGCGGCTCGCTCGCGCTCGCTGAAGTAGCGGGTCTCGCGCCAGACGCTCAAGGTCTGCAGGCGCGCCTCGGTTTCACCGGCCTTGCGCGCATCGTTGGCGTGCATGTTGACGCAGTAGGCGCAGCCATTGATCTGCGAGGCGCGCAGGCGGATCAGTTCGAGCAGCGAATGCTCCAGGCCCGAGGCGACCAGCGCCTGCTCGAGGCCGATCATGGCCTTGTAGGCTTCCGGCGAGTGTTTGGCCCATTCGATACGGTCATGCATGGTGAGGCTCCAGTTCGACAAGAGGAAAGTGGCACTACCTTAGCGCCAGGGTGCGCCGCGCCGAATAGCCAATCCCGCGCTTTGCCAGGAGGCCAATCCACCATTCGGATGCACACTGACTGGCATCCAATCTCTTCATTTCTGCCAGGGCGGCCGAGGCGGGATAATGGGCAGGTCTTCACCTGAGAACCGTTTCATGTCCGCAGATCGATTCATGCGCGAGGCCCTGGAGCTTGCCCGCGCCAATATCCAGGCCGGTGGCCGCCCCTTCGGCGCCGTGCTGGTCCACCAGGGGCAGGTGATCGCCCGTGCCGTCAACCAGATCCACAGTACCCAGGACCCCACCAGCCACGCCGAGATGCAGGCCATCCGCCAGGCATCCCAGGTGCTTGGCCGGGCGCGCCTGGACGGCGCCGAGATCTACGCCAGTGGCCATCCGTGCCCGATGTGCCTGGCCGCCATGCACCTGTGCGGCATCGAGCGCGCCTGGTTTGCCTACGACAACGACGAGGGCGAGCCCTATGGTTTGTCCACCGCGGCGGTGTATGCGCAGATGGCCCGCCCACCTCAGCAGCAAAGCCTGCCCCTGCGCCCGCTGAAACCGGTGGGTGAAAGCGGCCTGTACCGTGAATGGCAGCAGGCCGGCGAAGCATGAGGGGCGCGTTGAACCTGTTGCTGGTGGTGCTGCTGGCGTTGAACCTGCGGCCGATTCTCACCAGCATTGGCCCATTGCTCGAACCGATGCGCCAGAGCACCGGCCTGGGCTACCAGCAGGCGGCGCTGCTGACCGCGTTACCGGTGCTGTGCATGGGCTTGGTGCCGCTGCTGCAACCCTGGCTGCGGCGCTGGCTGAGCGAGCATGGCGGCATGCTGGCGGGGCTGGCGGCCATCGCCCTGGCGTGCCTGTGGCGCCTGCAACTGGACAGCGCCTGGGCGCTGATCGTAAGCGCGGTGGTCGCAGGCCTCGGCGTCGCCGTGGTGCAGGGCATGATGCCGGGGTTGGTCAACCGCTGGTTCCCCGGCCGCCTGGCGGCGACCATGGGGCTGTATTCGGCGGCGTTGATGAGCGGCGGTGGCCTGGCGGCGGTGCTGGGCCCGTCGATCTCCGCGCACTTCGGCCATTGGCAGTTCGGCCTTGGCCTGTGGGTGCTGCCGGCGCTGCTGGCGATCGTGGCGTGGACCGTCCTGCGCCCGCGCCAGGACACACCGGCCCTGGCCGGTGGTGGCGGCGGGCACTGGTTCGGCAACCGCCGGGCCTGGCTGCTGGCGCTCTACTTCGGGCTGATCAATGGTGGCTACACGAGCATGGTCGCCTGGTTGCCGGCCTATCACCTCGAGCACGGCGGCACGGCCCAGGGCGGCGGCGAGCTGGTCGGCCTGATGACCATCTTCCAGGTCTGCGGTGCCCTGGGCCTGCCGTTGCTGCTGCGGCGCCTGGTCGATCGGCGGCCGGGCCTGTGGCTGGCCTTGCTGATCCAGCTCGCTGGCTTCCTTGGCCTGCTGCTGGCGCCGGCCAGCGCCATGGGCCTGTGGGTGGCGCTGATCGGCCTGGGCCTGGGCGCGTGCTTCAGCCTGAGCCTGACGCTGACCCTGGAGCACCTGCGCACGCCCGGCGAAGCCGGCAGCCTGGCGGCTTTCGTCCAGGGTGTGGGCTTCATCGTCACCGGTATCGTGCCATACATCACCGGCTGGTTGCGTGATGCCAGCGGCGACTTCCAGGCCTCCTGGACCCTGCTCAGCTGCACCGTGCTGGCGATGCTGCTGGTGACCGTGCGTTTCGCCCCGAAAGGCTATGCCCGGGCCATCGCCCGTGAGGGACGAGTCGCTGAGGCAGCGCTCAACTGAGGCGCTGCAAGGTATCACCGACCCGGTCCAGCGCCGGGTCGATGTCCAGCAGCTCGATGGCCCCGAAACCGAACAGCAGCCCCGGCCTGACCGGCGCCTCGCTGAAGAACGGGGCCAGGGAGTAGAGGCCGACTTCCACCTTGCGCGCCAGGTTGATCAACAGCTCGATATCCACCCCCGGCTTGGCCAGCGCGCTCAGGTGAAAGCCGGCGCTGGCCGGCACCGCGTCGAACCAGGGCGCCAGGTCGCCACCCAGGCGCGCCAGGATCCGTTCGCGGCGGGCGCTGTACACCTCATGGCAACGGCGAATGTGCTTGTTCAGGTGACCTTCGCTGATGAACCGCGCCAGGGCCCATTGCTGCAGGCTCGGGCTATGCCAGTCGCTCAGGTGCTTGGCCACGCAGGCGGCCTGCAGCACCGCCGGCGGCAGCACCGCGTAGCCCAGGCGCAGCTCCGGCAGCAGGGTCTTGGAGAAGGTCCCGACATAGGCCACCAGGCCATGTCTGTCCAGGCGCAGCAGGGCTTCGGCGGCCGGCCCCTGGTAGCGGAACTCGCAGTCGTAGTCGTCTTCGATGATCAGCGCGCCGAGCTCGGCAGCCCGCGCCAGCAGGGCCTGGCGCCGCGGCTCGGCCATGGGCATGCCGAGCGGAAACTGGTGCGAGGGTGTCACGTAGATCAGCCGGGTGCCGTCCTCGATCTGCTCGACGCACAGCCCCTGGTCGTCCACCGGCACCGACTGCAGGCGCGCGCCCAGGGCCAGGAACAGCTGGCGCGCCGGTGGGTAGCCCGGGTCCTCCATGGCCACCTTGCAGCCGGGTTCGACCAGTACCCGGGCGATCAGGTCGAGGGCCTGCTGGGCGCCGTTGCACACCAGCACATCACTTGCAGTGCACTGGATGCCGCGGGTGAAGGCGATCTGGTGGGCGATGGCCTCGCGCAGCTCGGGCAGGCCCTGGGCGGAAAACTGTCGGTCGGGGTGGCGCTGGCTGCGGCGCAGGGCGTAGTTCATGCAGCTGCGCCAGTGGTCGTAGGGGAACTGCGCCTTGCTCGAAGCGCCGCCGATGAAGTCGTAGCGCGACGGTGCGTCCAGCGCCCGCCGACCCAGCACCGTGGCGCGCTGGCGCCAGCGTTCGAGGGTGTCGGCGGCGGCCAGGGGGATGTTGTCGCTGTCGCCCTGGCGCGGCGTGTGGCGCGGGGTGATGAAGGTACCGCGGCCGACCACGCCGCTGAGCAGGTTGTCATAGGTCAGGCGCGAGTAGGCTTCGGCCACGGTCTTGCGCGAAACACCCAATTGCTCGGCCAAAAGGCGCGTGGGCGGCAGCTGGGTGCCGGCGGCCAGGTGGCCGCTGTCGATGCCGGCGCGCAGTTGCTGGTAGAGCTGGTCGGCCAGGCCTTTGCGGCCTTCGAGGCGGATGTGCAGTTCCATCGGGGCAGGGGGTCCGAAGCGCAGGGGGTGTAAAAGCTTCGGGTTTTATCGACAAAGCTGCAAGGGGCGTGTAGGTGACTGCGCTGTCGAACAGGGATTTGCGTTTCCAGCATCATCAGCGTGAGAGCGGGCTTGCCCCGCGATGGCATAAGCACAGGCAACGATGCTGTCTGAACCTACGCCATCGCGGGGCAAGCCCGCTCCCACGCAGACCGAAAGGTCTGGGCAATTAATTTCCTGCAGGACGGCGTGCTCACAGGCGAGCGGTACTGATGGTGATGTAGCCTTTTTCCGGCAATGCGATGCGAATCACCGTCTCGTCCTCGCAGGCCTTGCGTTTCTGTTGGATGCACACGCCATCCACCGCCGCTTCGCGCATGCGCGCGGGGATGGCGCGGCCCTTGGCATCGAAGAAGGCTTCGCTGGCGAGCAGCTCGACACGCTCGATCAGCTGGCGGGTGTGCTCGTCGGTGGCGCAGAAGAATCGCACCCCGGACAGGTGCGGGTTGTCGTCGGGGTTGCTGACCTCGTGGGCCAGCAGTTGACGCAGGGTGTGGCGCAGTTCGCGGGTAGGGCGATGAGCATTTGTGGGCATGGCATGGCCTCGTCTGGATGGGGTTGGCCGCGCCGGGGCGGCGGTCACGTCTCCAGTCCTGATGATGTTTTGCCGAGGGTGGGGCAACAATCTAGAAGCTTCCGTACTTTCGGTAGGAGGGTTCCGAAATTACAGGCACCAGGTTAAACATCGCCTTGATCCGCGTCAGGTGCGGGGCACAATTTCCGTCGCCGCGACAGCGCCGGGCTCAAGCGCCGCCTCGACGATTTCGATCCAGTGCCGCACCGGCGTGCGACCGGCGCCGCCGAGGTGCAGCTGGCAGCCGATGTTGGCGGTGGCGATGACCTGTGGGTTGTCGCTTTCCAGGGCGTTGAGGCGGTTGTCGCGCAGTTGGCGCGCCAGCGTCGGCTGGGTCAGTGAATAGGTGCCGGCTGAGCCGCAGCACAAGTGGCTATCCGGCACCTGGGTGAGATGGAAGCCCAGCCGGGTCAGCAGACCTTCCACCGCGCCACCAAGCTTGAGGGCGTGCTGCAGGGTGCAGGGGCAGTGCAATGCCAGGCGCTGCTCGGCGCATAGGCCCAGACGCTGCAGTGGCTCGGCCTGCAGCACCTGCACCAGGTCGCGAGACAGGGCGCTGACCCGAGCGGCCTTGGCGGCGTAGCGTGGGTCGTGTTGCAGCAGGTGGCCATAGTCGCGGACAAAGGCGCCGCAGCCGCTGGCGGTTTGCACGATGGCCTCGGCGCCGGCCTCGATGGCTGGCCACCAGGCGTCGATGTTGCGTCGGGCGCGGTCGAGGCCTCGTGCCTGGGCATCCAGGTGATAGTCCACCGCACCGCAGCAAGCGGCTTCGCGGGCCGGCTCGACGCTGATGCCGAGCCGGTCGAGCAGGCGAGTGGCGGCGGCGTTGGTGTTGGGTGAAAGGGCTTGCTGCACGCAGCCTTCGAGCAGCAGCACGCGGCGGGCGTGGCGCGGCGCCGGACGTTGACCCGGGGCGACGACCTGCGCCGGCAGCTTGTCCTTGAGGCTGGCCGGGAGCAGCGGGCGCAGGGCCAGCCCGGCGCGCACCAGGGCCTTGAATGCGCCCGGCCGTGGCACCACGGCACGCAGGCCCGCGCGCAGCAGGCGTTGCCCCGGTGGTCGGGGGACTTGCCGGTCGACCACGGCGCGGCCGATGTCGAGCAGGTTGTGGTACTCCACCCCCGACGGGCAGGTGCTCTCGCAGTTGCGGCAGCTCAGGCAGCGGTCCAGATGCGCCTGGGTGCTGGTGCCCGCCGGTTCGCCTTCGAGCACCTGCTTGATCAGGTAGATGCGCCCGCGAGGCCCGTCCAGTTCATCGCCGAGCAGCTGGTAGGTGGGGCAGGTGGCGGTACAGAACCCGCAGTGCACGCAGGAACGCAGGATGCGCTCGGCCTCGTCGGCGCGCGGCAGCTGGCGGGCGGATTCGCTCAGGTGGGTTTGCAATGCCGTGGCCTCACAAGTGCGCGTACAGGCGGCCAGGGTTGAACACCCCCTGGGGATCGAGTTGGTGTTTCAGCGCCTGGTGATAGCGCAGCGTCAGCGGATCGAGTGGGGCGCTGCTGTCGTCGCCGGGCGCGTAGGCGGTGGCATGACCGCCGGCCTCAGCCGCCAACGCTCGGATGGCCGACGCCGGGGCGTCGGACTTGAGCCAGCGCTGGGCGCCACCCCAGTCGATCAACTGCTGTCCCGGCAGTTCGAGTGCACCGCAGGCAATGGGCAGGGACAGCCGCCACAGCGTTGCGGGCGCGGCGAAGAACGCCAGGCGCTGCTCGCGCAGGTCTTGCCAGAATCCCGTGTCGATTGCTTCGCCACCCAGGCGCTCACGGGCCGATCGCACCGAACCTTCGCCGCCCTCCAGGCGTAGATGCAGCGTCTCGCCGTCATGGCAGGCGGCACTGATCGGCAGCGCTTGCCGGCCCCATTCGACGAGTTCGGCCAGTGCCTGTTGTGCGTTCATCTCCAGGCGTAGGCCCAGGCACTGGCGCGGTTGCGGCAGCACCTTCAGCGACACTTCGGTGAGCAGCCCCAGGCAGCCGAAGCTGCCCGCCATCAGCCGCGACACGTCGTAGCCGGCGACATTCTTCATCACCTCGCCGCCAAAGCGCAGGAGCTTGCCGTGGCCGGTGATCAGGCGGGTGCCGAGGACATAGTCACGCACCGACCCGGCCCAGGGCCGGCGTGGCCCCGACAGCCCGGCTGCGACCATGCCGCCCAGCGTTGCCTCGGGCCCCAGGTGCGGTGGCTCGCAGGCCAGCATCTGCCCGGCCTCGTGCAGCGTCGCCTCGACCTCCCGCAGGGGCGTGCCGGCGCGGGCGGTGAGCACCAGCTCGGTGGGGTCGTAGCCGACGATGCCCCGGTGGCCGCGGGTGTCGATGACCTGCCCGGTCACCGGGCGACCGAGCATGGCCTTGCTGTTGCCGCCCTGGATGCGCAACGGAATGCGCCGGTTCAGCGCCTGGTTGACCTGCTCCAGCAGGTCCTGGCCGAGGTCCCTGTCCATCAGAAGCGCTCCAGGTCGGGGAAGGGCAGTTGCCCGTGCTGCACATGCAGCGCGCCGAACTCGGCGCAGCGCTGCAGGGTGGGGATGTTCTTGCCCGGGTTGAGCAGGCCCCGTGGGTCGAAGGCGGCCTTGACCGCGTGGAACATGGTGATCTCGTCGCTGTTGAACTGCGCGCACATCTGGTTGATCTTCTCCCGGCCCACGCCGTGTTCGCCGGTGATGCTGCCGCCGACGGCCACGCACAGTTCGAGGATCTGGCCGCCGATGGCCTCGGCGCGCTCCAGTTCACCAGGCAGGTTGGCATCGAACAGGATCAGCGGGTGCAGGTTGCCATCGCCGGCATGGAACACGTTGGCCACCCGCAGGCCGTACTGCCCGGAAAGCTCGTTGATGCCCTTGAGCACCCGCGGCAACTCGCGGCGCGGGATGGTGCCGTCCATGCAGTAGTAGTCCGGGGAAATGCGCCCCACCGCCGGGAAGGCGTTCTTGCGCCCGGCCCAGAAGCGCACGCGCTCGGCTTCGTCGCAGGCCAGGCGCACCTCGCGGGCGCCGGCCTTGCGCAGCACGGCATCGACCCGGGCGCAGTCGTCCTGCACATCGGCCTCGACGCCGTCGAGCTCGCACAGCAGGATTGCCGCCGCGTCCAGCGGGTAGCCGGCATGGATGAAATCCTCGGCGGCACGAATCGCCAGGTTGTCCATCATTTCCAGCCCTGCGGGGATGATCCCGGCGCCGATGATCTCGGCCACCGCGCCCCCTGCGTCCTCGACGCTGTCGAAACTGGCCAGCAGTACCCGCGCCACCTGCGGCCTGGGCAGCAGCTTGACGGTGACTTCGGTGACGATGCCGAGCATGCCTTCGGAGCCGGTGAACAACGCCAGCAGGTCGAAACCGGGGCTGTCCAGGGAGTCGCTGCCCAGTACCAGGCGTTCGCCTTTGATGGTGAGGATCTCCACCTTGAGCAGGTTGTGCACGGTCAGGCCGTACTTCAGGCAATGCACGCCACCGGCATTCTCGGCGACATTGCCGCCGATCGTACAGGCGATCTGCGAGGACGGATCGGGCGCGTAGTACAGCCCATGGGGCGCCGCCGCCTGGGAGATCGCCAGGTTGCGCACACCGGGCTGGACCCGGGCGAAGCGGCCCTGCGGGTTGACCTCGAGAATACGCGTGAAGCGCGCCATCACCAGCAGGATGCCCTGGCTCAACGGCAGGGCGCCGCCGGACAGGCCGGTGCCGGCGCCGCGCGCCACCACTGGTACGCCGCGCTGGTGGCAGAGCCGCAGCAGTGTTTGTACCTGTTCCATGCGCTCGGGCAACACCACCAGCAGCGGCAGCGTGCGGTAGGCCGAGAGGCCGTCGCACTCGTAGGGCTTGAGGTCTTCGCTGCGGTGCAGGATCTGCAGATCGGGCAAGGCCTCGCGCAGGGCGGCCAGCAGTGCCGGCTTGTCCACGGCCGGCAACGGTCCATCGACACGTTCGTCGTAGAGGATATTCATGCAGGCTTACTGCGCCAGGTGCCGGATCATCGCCACCGTCAGGTACAAGCGTGGCGCCACGCTGGCGATCTCCATGTACTCGTCGTCGCCATGCAGGCCGGCGCCGACCACACCCAGCGTTTCCAGCACCGCCGGCTTGTCGCTGTCGGGCACGTAGGCATAGCCGGCATCAGTGCCGAAGCGCATGGCGATCGGCTGCAACTGTCGGTCGATCTTGCTGTAGAGCTGCCGCGCGGTTTGCGCAAGCTCCGTGGAGGCGTCGTTCTTGGCCAGCGGCGGGCGGCCTTTTTCCACGACCAGCTCGACCTGGGTATCGGCTACAAGCTGTTTCTTGATGATCCGCAGGGCATCTTCCTGCACCCGCTCGGTCTCGCTCAGGTCGGAGTAGCGCATGTCGGCCTCGGCGCTGGCCTGGGCGGGAATGATGTTGGCCTTTTCCCCGGCCTTGGCCAGGGTCCAGTTGACGGTGGTGCCCTTGCTCTTGTCGCCGAGGTCGTTCAACTGCAGCAGTTGGTACGCGAGTTCCATCAGCGCGTTGCGTCCGGCTTCCGGAGCGGAGCCGGCGTGGGAGGCGCGGCCCTTGACCTCGAGCTTGAGGCGGTTGATGCCGTTGGTGGCGACGGTGACCGCGTCCTTGTCCGGCGGCTCGTAGGAGAAGACAAAATCATGCTTGCGCGCCAGTTCGGCGATCAGCTGTCGAGAGCCGGCCGAGCCCATTTCCTCGTCCGGGTTGAACAGCACAGTGAGGGTGCGGTAGCCCTTGTACTGCTGGTCCTGCAGCAGTTTCAGCGCATGCAGGATCATCGCCACGCCGCCCTTGGCGTCGGCCACGCCGGGGCCGTAGGCGCGGTCGCCGTCTATCCGGAACGGCCGCTTGGCCACGGTGCCGGGGCCGAACACCGTGTCGTAGTGGACCATCAGCAGGAAGTCCTTGTCGCCGCTGCCCTTGAGGGTGCCGACGATATTGTCGCCCACCGAGGGCGTGGCCGGCTGGGTGCTGACCTTGGCGCCGAGGGCCTCGAGGCGTTTCACCAGTTCGCTGGCGACCTGTTTCAGGCCGGGTTCGGTACCGGTGCCGGTGTCCACAGCCACCAGGGTCTTGAGGGTCTCCAGGTAATGAGGCTGTTCGGCCTGGGCCTGGCTGAACAGTTCCTGGGGCGTCGGGTCGGCGGCCTGGGCGGTGGCACAGGCCAGGGCAAGGGCCAATGAGCAGAATCGCAAGGGCATGGGCAGGGATCTCGTTGTCGTGAACCCTTCAGCGTAGACCCTGCCGCCCGATTACCGAGCCATTCGCTCCCGGTGATAACGCTATCGCACAGCCCGGGAGGGCTGGCAATCACGATAAACCGTAGTGATATTTAACATTCAATAATCTAAATAAATTGTTGATTTATAACGATTTATCTTTTTGCTACCGCATGCTGTACGCACTGCTCGTAATACGTCTGCTTGATCGCCACCGGCTTCAGCCGAGACCGGCTGTTGTAGGTCTGCTCGGTGATGCCGAAGGCCGTCATGCGCATCCACGGCTTGGCGAACTTGCGCGCCTGCAGCTTCTTGCGCGTGGCGTACAGGGTGACGCCGGAAAGCTTGGCCTGCTGCGCCTCGGCGGCGATCTGCGCGCCCCAGCCGCACACCTGGCGATCGTTCTGGCTCAGTGCCCGGGCCTGGGCGCCGAAGGCGGCGGTGGCCAGCAGGCAGCCGGCCACGGTTGCTAGAATCACTCGCATGTTGCTGTCCTAAGCATCTGAAGGAAAACAAAGTTTGCCTTTGCTTCCGGCGCCTGGGGGCCAGCAGTTTGCCGTCAGGCGATGGCCATTTGCAGGCCACCGTGCTGGCGCGTGCGCAGCGACTGCAGGGCCAGGGCCGCGATCCACAGCACGCCGACGCCGTAGTTCAGGCGCTGGTAGAGACCGAACAGTTCACCGCTGTGCACGGCCTTGGCCATCAACACCACGGTGACCACCGCCAGCAGCGCGCTCAGCAGCGACCCCCAGGCCAGCCACGGGGATCGGGCCAGGCGTGTGCCCAGGCCGATCCACAGCACGCTGGCGAGGGTCAGCGAGAGGAACATCAGCAGGCCGCCGAGGTTATGCATCTGCTGCGAGAGCGATGGCTGCAGCGGCGTGCAGCCCTGATCGCAGGCGAACCCACCGGTCACCAGGCTGCCCAGGCCATGCAACAGCACCAGCAGGGCGCTCAGCTGCGCCAGCTTCGAGCGCCGCCAGCGCCGCGCCAGGCCCCAGGCGAACAGCGCGAACAGCAGGGCCAGCGGGAAATTGTTGATCCAGGGCGACAGTCCATGGGTGGGGGCACCGACCGCGCCGAGCTGGCTCATGGCTTGTTGCAGGTGGTCGTAGCCGGGGTAGGCCAGTGCCGTCAGGGTGACGCCCAGCAACAGCCAGAGGGGAATGAGCAGGCCGCTGGCGAGTAGCAGGCGATCGAACGTCTTCATGCAGTGCCTTCCTTGGTGAGTGCAGGACGCAGCCTACCGCGTCGCCGTGGCCATTCGCCAGCCTCAGCGGCCGTTGACCAGCATCACCAGCAGCACGCAGGCCAGCAACGCCAGGTAGGCCCGGGCATGCACGCTGTCGGGGATGCGCCCGAGCAGGGGCGCGGCCAGGTGCATGCCGAGCCAGGCGCCGACGGTCATCACCAGGGCCGCGCGCAGGTCGATGAAACCCAGCAGGCCCGGGCCAAGGTCGAACTGGCCGGCCGGCAGCAGCGCATAGACCAGCGTGGCCGCCAGGGCCATGGGCAGTGACAGCGGGTTGGCCATGGCCGTGGCGGTGCGCATGCTGGCGCCGCGTCGGCGCATCAGCGGCACGGTCATCACGCTGCCGCCCACCCCGAGCAGCGCCGCCAGGGCGCCGATGGGCACGCCGACCAGGCTGGCGCCGGTCCTGCCCAGGGGCGCCAGGCGATGTTCGCCAGCGCGTACGAAGCCCGGGCGCAGCCAGGCGTCCAGCAGGCTCAGCGCCAGGTAGGCGATGAACAGCCAGCGCAGCCAGGCGCTGGTCAGGTACAGCGCCGCCCAGGCCCCGAGCAGCGCGCCCAGGGCGATGGCCGGCGCCAGTGGGCGCACCAGGTCCCAGCGCAGGCTGCCCGCGCGATGGTGACGCCAGGTGGCCAGGGCGCTGCTGAAGATCATCACCGTGGCCGAGGTGGCCACGGCGATCTGCATGGCGTGCTGGGCCACGGCCGTCCCCGCGCCATGGCCGGCCAGCAGCAGGGCATAGAACAGCGGCACGGCGAAGAAGCCGCCGCCGAAGCCGAACAGCAGGGTGGTGACACCGGCGCACAGGCCGAACAGGCCAAGCAGGGGATAGACCATGGGGTGGGCCTCGGGCCAGGGTTGGGGTGGCCAGGGTAAGGGGCTGCCACTTGGCTGGCTTGCGCAACCTGGCCAATAATCGTCGTGTTTCGGCCAGAGCTTCCTTTCATGCGCAATGTTCCCCTGTCCCAGGTCGATGCCATACCGCGCGCGGTGCTGGCCATCGCCACCGACTATCCGCCCGGTACCTTGCTGCCCAGGCATTTCCATCGCCGGGCGCAGTTCCTGTATGGCATGAGCGGGCTGATGGAGGTGCTGACCGATGACGGTGCCTGGGTCATCCCGCCCGGCAGCGGGGTATGGATTCCGCCCGGCAAGCCGCATCAGGTGCGCATGCGTGGCGTGAGTACCCGCAGCCTGTACATCGAACCGACCGCGCTGCCCAGGCCGGGTGGCGTGTGCGAGGCACTACGGGTCGGGCCGCTGCTGCACCAGCTGTTGCTGGCCAGCGCCGAGGTGCCGGCCTTGCATGACGAGGCGGGGCGCGACGGCCTGCTGCTGCGGCTGGTGCTGCATGAGCTGGGCCAGGCCGAGCGTCTGCCGCTGTTCGCGCCGCTGCCGGCCGAGCCGCGTCTGGCGGCCCTGTGCCAGGCGTTCCTGGCGCAGCCATCAATCCACACCCGTGGCGAAACATGGGCAGGCCAGCTCAACTGGAGCCCACGTACCTTCAGCCGGCGCTTTCGCGAGCAGACCGGGCTGTCGTTCGGCCAGTGGCGCCAGCAGGCTTGCCTGATGGCCGCGGTGACACGACTGGCGACCGGCGAGCCGGTGACCACCGTTGCCCTGGACCTGGGCTATGAAAGCCCCAGCGCGTTTTCCAGCCTGTACCGGCGAGTCATGGGCCAGCCGCCGTCGGCGGCACGCCATGGCAGATGAAAACCCCGTTGGACGTATGTGATCGTACAACTGCTTGCGCTATCATCACGCCTGTCTTTCACAACCAGACATACAGGGCATGACAGAGCAGCAGGTACAGGCACGGACCCGGCGCAAGCCGCGCAGTCTGGCCCAGGAACTGGTCACGGTGCTGACCGAACGCATCCGCAGCGGCCAGCTCAAGCGCGGCGACAAGCTGCCCACCGAGTCGCAGATCATGGTCGAGGAGGGGGTCAGCCGCACCGTGGTGCGCGAGGCCATCTCGCGGCTGCAGGCCGCCGGCCAGGTCGAGACCCGTCATGGCATCGGCACCTTCGTGCTGGACGCGCCGAGCACCGGCGGCTTTCGGATCGACCCGGCGACCATCGTCACCCTGCGCGAAGTGCTGGCAGTGCTGGAGCTGCGCATCGCCCTGGAGATCGAAGCCGCAGGCCTTGCCGCTCAGCGACGCGGCGACGAGGAGCTGGCCGGCATGCGCGCGGCGCTGGACGAGCTCAACGAGGGCGCAGCCCACGCCTCGGATGCGGTGTCGGCGGACTTCCAGTTCCACCTGCGCATTGCCCAGGCCAGCGGCAATCACTATTTCGCCGACATCATCAATCACCTGGGCACCAGCATCATCCCGCGCACCCGGCTGAATTCGGCGCGCCTGGCCCATGACGACCAGGCGCACTACATGAGCCGGCTGATGCATGAGCACGAGGCGATCTACGAGGCCATCGCCCGGCGCGACAGCGAAGGCGCGAAGATGGCCATGCGCATGCACCTGAGCAACAGCCGCGAGCGCCTGCGCCAGGCCCATGAAGAGGCCGAGGCGCAAGGCATCTGATCCGTGCCGGTCCCTTCGCGGGCACTATAAAAAAGCCCTGCATGCGCAGGGCTCTTGCATCCCAGGGCTATTCAGATCACCCCTTCACTCCACTGCCCATTCACCAACCGCCGCAGCCCCAGCGGATTGCCATCACGCAACGCCTCCGGCAGCAGCGCCTGCGGGTAGTTCTGGTAGCACACCGGGCGCAGGAAGCGATCGATGGCCAAGGTGCCGACCGAAGTGCCACGGGCATCCGAGGTCGCCGGGTAAGGCCCGCCATGGACCATGGCGTCGCACACCTCGACCCCGGTCGGATAGCCATTGACCAGGATCCGCCCGACCTTTTCCTCCAGCAGCGGCACCAGCCAGGCAAAGGCTTCGAGGTCCTCCGGCTCGCCGATCAGCGTGGCGGTCAACTGGCCGCGCAGACCGAGCAGGGCGGCGCGCAGTTGCTCAAGGTCGCTGACTTCGACGGCCACCGTGGCCGGGCCGAACACTTCTTCCTGCAGCAGCGGGTCGGACTCCAGCAGCAGGCGGACGTCGGCCTTGAACAGCTGGGCACGGGCCTGGTCGCCCTGTTGCGCCTGACCGGCCAGGTGCTGGATGCCGGCATGGGCGTGCAAGTGTTCCAGGCCGGCGACATAGCTGCGCAGGCCGCCGGCGTTGAGCAGGGTCTGGCCGGCCTGTTGGTCCAGATGCTGGCCCAGGTCATTCAGCAACTGGCTGAAACCAGGTGACTGCAGGCCGATCAGCATCCCCGGGTTGGTGCAGAACTGCCCGGCGCCCAGGCACACGGAGCCGGCCAGCTCACGGGCGATGGTTTCGCCGCGCCTGGCCAGCGCGGCCGGCAGGATGATCACCGGGTTGATGCTGGACATCTCGGCGAACACCGGGATCGGTTGCGCCCGCGCGGCAGCCATGCGGCACAGGGCGTCGCCGCCCTTGAGCGAGCCGGTGAAACCGACCGCCTGGATGGCCGGGTGCTTGACCAGCCATTCACCGACACCGCCACCGAATACCATGTTGAACACACCCTTGGGCATGCCGGTGCGTTCGGCGGCGCGCAGGATGGCGCAGGCCACCAGGTCGGCGGTGGCCATGTGGCCACTGTGGGCCTTGAACACCACCGGGCAGCCGGCGGCCAGGGCTGCGGCGGTGTCGCCGCCGGCGGTGGAGAAGGCCAGTGGGAAATTGCTGGCGCCAAATACCGCTACCGGGCCGACGCCGATACGCATCTGGCGGATGTCCACCCGTGGCAGTGGCTGGCGTTCGGGCTGCGCCAGGTCGATGCGCGCCCCGAGGAAGTCGCCGCGGCGCAGTACCTGGGCGAACAGGCGCATCTGCCCGCTGGTGCGGCCGCGTTCGCCCTGGATACGCGCGGCGGGCAGGGCGGTTTCGCGACAGACGATGGCCACGAAGCTGTCGTCCAGCTCATCCAGTTCGGCGGCGATGGCGTCGAGGAATTCGGCGCGGCGTGCCGGGGACAGCTGGCGGAACTCACCGAAGGCACCGGCCGCGGCGCGGGCGGCGCGGTCTACCTCACCTTCGGTGGCCTGGGCGAAGTTATAGGGCAATGCCTCGCCGGTGGTGGCGTCCAGGCTCTGCAGGCGTTGCGGGCCGACGGCGCTGCGTTGGCCGGCGATGAAGTTGAGACCGAGGATATTGGGCATGGAAACTCCTGGATGAGTGATGAGCCAGGGCGTGGGAGCGGGCTTGTCCCGCGATTGCATCATCGCGGGGCAAGCCCGCTCCCACGCCACCTGTGTCGTTCAGGTGATCGGTGCGGGATTGAACAGGGTGATGTCGTTGTGCAGGCCATGCTGCTCGGCCCAGGTGCGCTTGCGACCGCTGGCCACGTCGAGGTAGTAGTGGAACAGCTCCCAGCCCAGCTCCTCGATGCTCGCCCGGCCACTGGCGATGCGCCCGGCGTCGATGTCGATCAGGTCCGGCCAGCGCTGGGCCAGTTCGCTGCGGGTGCACACCTTGACCACCGGCGCCATGGCCAGGCCGTAGGGGGTGCCGCGGCCTGTGGTGAATACATGCAGGTTCATCCCGGCAGCCAGCTGCAGGGTGCCGCAGACGAAGTCGCTGGCCGGGGTGGCGCAGAAGATCAGGCCCTTGCGCGTGACCCGCTCGCCCGGGCCAAGCACGCCCTGGATGGCGCCGCTGCCAGACTTGACGATCGAGCCCAGGGATTTCTCGACGATGTTGGACAAGCCGCCTTTCTTGTTGCCCGGCGTGGTGTTGGCGCTGCGATCCGCCGCGCCCTGTTGCAGGTAGCGGTCGTACCAGTCCATCTCGCGCACCAGCGCCTCGGCGACTTCCGGCGTTTCGGCGCGGGAGGTGAGCATGTAGATGGCGTCGCGCACCTCGGTGACCTCCGAGAACAGCACCGTGGCCCCGGCGCGCACCAGCAGGTCGGCGGCATGGCCCAGGGCGGGGTTGGCGGTGATGCCGGAAAAGGCGTCGCTGCCACCGCACTGCATGCCCAGGATCAGCTCGCTGGCCGGCACGGTTTCGCGGCGGCGCTGGTCGAGCTTCTTCAGGCGGGTTTCGGCCAGGGTCATGATCTGCTCGATCATCTCGACAAAGCCCAGCGAGGCGTCCTGCAAGCGGTATAGCCAGGGCTCGCTAAGGTCCACGGACGGGTCGTCCTCGTGCATCACCTGGCCGGCCTGGAGTTTTTCGCAGCCCAGGCTGATGACCAGCGCCTCGCCGCCCAGGTTGGGGTTGCGCGCCAGGTTGCGCACGGTGCGGATCGGGATGTAGGCATCGCGGGCGTTGATCGCCACGCCGCAGCCGTAGCTGTGGGTGAGGGCGATCACGTCGTCGACGTTGGGGTACTTGGGCAGCAGTTCGCTGCGGATGCGCTTGACCGCGTGGTCGAGCACGCCGGTCACGCACTGCACGGTGGTGGTGATGCCGAGGATGTTGCGGGTGCCGACAGTGCCGTCGGCGTTGCGATAGCCCTCGAAGGTGAAGCCTTCGAGGGGCGCCTGGGCGGCGGGCACGGCGTCGCAGCGTGGCAGGCTGTCGAGCTCGGGGGCGGCCGGCATCGCCAGTTGATCTTCCTTGATCCAACTGCCCTGGCGCAGGTCTTCCAGGGCATGGCCGATGACCTGGCCGTAGCGGCGCACCGCCTCGCCCCGGCGGATATCCACGGTGGCGACCTTGTGGCTCTGCGGCACGCCCTCGACCAGGGTCAGGCCGTCGGCGAAGCGCGCGCCTTCGCCCAGGCCGCCGTCGTTGACCACCACCACGACATTGTCGTCGGGGTGCAGACGCACGTAGCGGGGCGACTCGGAATGTTCGATCAACTGCATGGTCAGGCCCTTCTTGTCGTTTCTTTCAGGCTTCTTGTACGGCTGCCGGCGCCCGGGCTGGGCGCCGGCGTGTTTCACTCAATGGCGCGAAGTGGCGAGTTCAGCGGTGGGTGCCGCCTCTTGCTTCGGGTCGTCCTTGAGCTCGATACGCTTGATCGGACCGACGATCACCAGGTAGCTGAACACTGCCACCAGGGCGTTGGCGCCCACATACACCAGGGCCCACTTGAACGAGCCGGTGGCGCTGATGATGTAGCCGATGACGATTGGCGTGGTGATCGAGGCGATGTTGCCGAAGGTGTTGAACAGCCCGCCCGACAGCCCGGCGATCTGCTTGGGCGAGGTGTCTGCCACCACCGCCCAGCCCAGCGCGCCGATGCCCTTGCCGAAGAACGCCAGGGTCATGAAGCCGACCACCATCCATTCGGCCTCGACGTAGTTGCAGAAGACCATGGTGGTCGACAGCAGCAGGCCGCAGACGATCGGCAGCTTGCGCGAGAAGGTCAGCGAGTTGCCGCGGCGCAGCAACCAGTCCGACAGCACGCCGCCGAGCACGCCGCCGATGAAGCCGCACACCGCCGGCAGCGAGGCGATGAAGCCGGCCTTGAGGATGGTCATGCCGCGCTCCTGCACCAGGTACACCGGGAACCAGGTGAGGAAGAAGTAGGTGATGGCGTTGATGCAGTACTGGCCCAGGTAGACGCCCAGCAACATGCGGCTGGTCAGCAGCTGCTTGATGTAGCCCCACTTCGGGCCGTCGTTGCCGCGTTTCTGGTCCATGTCCACCAGGCCGCCGTTCTGTTCGATGTGCTCGAGTTCGGCCTGGCCGATGCGCGGGTGCTGGCGCGGGTTGTAGATGGTCTTCAGCCACACCGCCGAGAACACGATGCCCAGCGCGCCCATCACCACGAACACATGTTCCCAGCCGAAGGTGAAGACGATCCAGCCCATGATCGGCGCGAACAGCGCGGTGGCGAAGTACTGCGCCGAGTTGAAGATCGCCGAGGCGGTGCCGCGTTCTTGCGTCGGGAACCAGGCCGCGACGATCCGGGCGTTGCCGGGAAACGACGGCGCTTCGGCGAAGCCGACCAGAAAGCGCAGGGTGAACAGGGTGACCACCGCCCAGGCCACCGGCAGGCCGCCGACGAAGCCCTGCAGCAGGGTGAACAGCGACCAGGTGAAGATGCTGAAGGCGTAGACGTTCTTCGAACCGAAGCGGTCGAGCAGCCAGCCGCCGGGGATCTGCCCGGCCACGTAGGCCCAGCCGAAGGCGGAGAAGATGTAGCCGAGGGTGACCGCGTCGATGCCCAGGTCCTTCTGCAGGCTGGAGCCGGCAATGGCGATGGTGGCGCGGTCGGCGTAGTTGATGGTGGTCACCAGGAACAGCATCAACAGGATCAGGTAGCGCACATGCGTCTTTTTCGTCGCTTGCATGCTGGTTACTCCCACTCATTATTTTTATACGGGGATCGGTTGTGGGCCGGAGCAGGGTGGCCCTGCTCCGGCGGCGGCATCGGCAGGCCGCGAGGCGCTCGCTTATTGCGGGCCCATCTTGTCCATCAGCGCGGCGAGCATCTCGTACTCCGGCGCGGTCAGGTCGGTCAGCGGCGTGCGCACGGGGCCGGCGTCGTAGCCGGCGAGCTTCGCCCCGGCCTTGACGATGCTCACGGCGTAACCGGCCTTGCGGTTGCGGATGTCCAGATACGGCAGGAAGAAGTCGTCGATCAGCTTGGCCACGGTGGCGTGATCATCGCGGGCGATGGCGTGGTAGAAGTCCATCGCCGTCTTCGGCACGAAGTTGAACACCGCCGAGGAGTACACCGGCACGCCCAGGGCCTTGTACGCCGCAGCATACACCTCGGCGGTGGGCAGGCCACCCAGGTAGCTGAAGCGATCACCCAGGCGGCGACGAATCGACACCATCAGCTCGATGTCGCCCAGGCCGTCCTTGTAGCCGATCAGGTTCGGGCAGCGCTCGGCCAGGCGTTCCAGCAGGTCGGCGTTCAGCCGGCAGACGTTGCGGTTGTATACCACCACGCCGATGTTCACCGCCTTGCACACCGCCTCGACATGGGCGGCGACGCCGTCCTGGCTGGCTTCGGTGAGGTAGTGGGGCAGCAGCAGCAGGCCCTTGGCGCCGAGGCGTTCAGCCTCCTTGGCGTATTCGATGGCCTGGCGGGTCGAGCCGCCGACGCCGGCGAGGATCGGCACCGACGTGGCGCAGGTGTCGACGGCGGTCTTGATCACCTGGCTGTACTCGCTGGCGGCCAGGGAGAAGAACTCGCCGGTGCCGCCGGCGGCGAACAGGGCGCTGGCGCCGTAGGGGGCGAGCCATTCCAGGCGCTTGACGTAGCCGGCCGGGTTGAAGTCGCCGTGGGCGTCGAAGTCGGTGACGGGGAACGACAGCAGGCCGTGGGAGAGGATGGATTGCAGTTCTTGTGGGGTCATTGTTGTAGGCATCCTGTGGCGCTTGGAGGAGGGGAAACCAAGGTGAGAGGTAAGTTATCGTACAACTAAGATCGTGACTAGTCCCTTGCGGTAGAAATTTTGAATCCTTCCCACCATGACAGCGCCAACCCCTGTAGGAGCGGCCTTGTGCCGCGAAAGGGCCGCAAAGCGGCCCCGGCGTTCGTGATTCAACGCTGGAAGCCTGGGGCTGCTGCGCGACCCTTTCGCGGCACAAGGCCGCTCCTACAGGGGGAAGCGTAAACCCGACAATTCGGTAGAGGAGTGTTGTCGTATGACTTTCGGGGGGAGAAAAAAAGATCGCGGAGACAGGCACAAGCCCGCCGCCCGCTTCCACGGGAAGTGTTCTGGGACCAGCAGAGGGTGACCGGGGAAACGGGGGCGGTATTGCACCGCCCCGCGATCAAAGCTAACGAAGCTTCAGTGGATCAGGCAGCCTGGTGGTGCTTGACCTGGGACTTGCGGACCTGGGCGCGGCAGGCGTCGCCGAAGGCCTGGAACATCTTGATCGAGTCGGGGTTCTTCGCCGCCTGCCACTCCGGGTGCCACTGCACCGCGAACAGGAAGGGCGAGAGGCTCGGGGCGTGGATCGCCTCGACCAGGCCGTCTTCGGCATGGGCGATCGGCTCGATGCCGGCACCCAGGTTGCGCAGGCCCTGGCCGTGCAGCGAGTTGACGCGGATCTCGTCGGTGCCCAGGGTATCGCGCAGCCAGCTGCCTGGCTTGATCTTCACGCTGTGCACCGGGGCGTACTGGACTTCGACCGGATCTTCCGGGTTTTCCCGGTGGTCGTTGAAACCGGGCTCGGCGTAGACCTTCTGGTAGATGTCACCGCCCAGGGCCACGTTGATTTCCTGCATGCCGCGGCAGATGCCGAAGATCGGCAGGCCGCGCTTGATCGCCGCCTTGACCAGCGGCATGTCGAACAGGTCGCGGTCTTTGTCCTGGCCCTTGCCGGGGGTCTGGTTTTCCTGGCCGTAGAGGGTCGGGTCGATGTTGCTGCCGGCACCGGTCAGGTAGACGCCGTCGGCCATGTCCAGGTAGGTCTCGAGGTCTTCGACGCCACAGCAGGTGGGCACCAGGACCGGGACGCAACCGGCGAAATCGACCAGCGGGGTGATGTATTTGTGGGTCATGACCTGATAGTCATGGCCTTTGCGCTCTTGGCTGCCCATGGTCATCAGGACGACGGGTTTGCGCAGGGAGGGTTGCTTGTTGCCAATGTTGCTGTTGGACATATGTCACCTTGAGACAGGTCATGCCTGTCGTTGTTGTGCAGGCGCACGGCCGGGGCCTTGAGTGCTGCCTGGAGCCCCGAGCACTGCCGGCTCGCCTTGCAGGCGATGTCGGTCGGGGCCTGACTCATAGCTTGCCAGAGCCGTTCGATATGTCAAACGAGTGGCGGGGCGTCCAGGCGCCGGTTTCCGGGGGCTTGCGATGTTCGAGGCCTTGGCTGGCAAGGGTTTGGCGGGGGCTGAGGTCAATAATATTTAACGATGCAGTTGGCTCATTGCATCGGTGCAATGATCGCTCGTGCACGTTGGTCTTTCGCTGACAAGCAGGCTCACGGCTTAGGGTTTGTACGAAAAGTAGCCGAGCGGCGATCAGGCAAGGCGAAAACAGGCGAGGAACGGTCGGAGTCGCGCTCGACTTTACGGGTTGTAAATGAGCATTCCGAGCCTGTTTTCAATGCAGCATGATCGTCGCGCAGGCACTTTTCGTACAAAGCCTAGTCCGGGCCGCGTCTGTCTGCAGGCATGATGCAAGGGGAGTTGGATTTGTCGGCGAAAGGGCCGCAGAGCGGCCCCATTTACAGCAGGAGGCGTCTCAACCGATCTGCTTGCGCAGTAGCGCCATGGCCCGATCGATCTGCTGCTCGTCGTTGAGCAGGCTGGGCGCAAAGCGGATCACCGGCCCGACGTCGCGGTCCACGGCATCGACCATGACCTTGTTGGCGTTCAGGTAGGCCGCCACGGCGTCGGGGTCGCGGTCCTTGATACGCAAGAAGGTGAAGCCGGCGGAGAACTCGCGACTGGCCGGGGTCACCAGTTCGATGGCGCGGTGCTCGGCCAGGCGCGCCTTGAGGTAGTCGTTGAGCTGGTGGATGCGCGCCTGGACGTCGGCCTTGCCCAGGGCCAGGTGCAGCTTGAAGGCCTCGCCCAGCGCCCAGCGGTGCTCGAAGGCGTGGTAACCGCCCGGGGTCATGATGGTGCCGAAGTCCTCGTTGCGCGAGAAGGTGGCGAAGGTCGGCGTCAGGTGCTGCATCTGCTCCGACGCCGCGCAGATGATTCCCGTGCCCCGGGGGCCGAACATCCATTTGTGGGTACCGGCGATGAACCAGTCGCAGTTGAAGTCGGCGAAGCGCACGTTTTCCACGCCGAAGCCGTGCACGCCATCGACCACGTAGAGGATGCGCTCGGCCTCGTCGCGGTTGCGGTTGTGCTGGCGCACCAGCTCGCCGATGGCGCCCACCGGCAGCTTGACGCCGCTGCCCGAGTGCACCCAGGTCATGCCCAGCACCCGGGTCTCGGGGCGGATGCTGCGGTCGATCAGGCTCAGGACCCGATCGGTGGAGACCTCGCCGGGCTTGTCGAACAGGCGCAGCTTGCGCACTTGGGTGCCGTGCTGGCGCTGGCGGAATGCCAGGCAATTGTGGGTCGAGTAGTGCTCGTGCTCGGTGGTGAGGATTTCCTGGTGCGGCGCCACGTGCAGGCCGCCGTAGATCATGCCGAGGCCCTCGGTGGTGCTGCCGGTCAGGGCGACCTGGCGCGGGCGCACATCGAGGTAGCGGCCCGCCCATTCGCGGACCTCGTCCTCGCGTTGCCATTCGTACTGGCTTTCCCAGTCCATGCACAGGGCCGGGTTGCGGTCGAGGGTGGCGCGGTGGCGGTCGATCGCCTCTTGCACCGGACGGGGATGGGCGGTGATCAGGAAGTTGGCGAAGTGCGCGACATCGGGGGCCAGGGGGAACAACTCGCGCAATTGGCGCCATTTGTCCGACCCTTGTAGAGGCGGCGATACCGGATTGGCGGCGAGGGCACTGGGCAGCAAGGGCAGGCTGGCCGCCAGGGCGGCGGCCTGCTTGAGGAAGGCACGGCGGTCAGTCATGGCGAACTTCCCGGGTGCTGCTGTCGTGCTGGGCGACCGGATTGGCGGCTTTCTGCACCTGCCCCCAGACGCGCAGGAAGTTGCCCGCCCAGAGCTTGGCGATATCGGTCTCGGAGTAACCGCGGGTCAGCAGCTCGGCGGTGACGTTGCGGATCTCGCCGACGTTCATGAAGCCGGTGACGCCGCCGCCATCGTTGAAATCGGAGCTGATGCCGACATGGTCGATGCCCATCTTCTTCACGGCGTAGTCGATGGCATCGACGTATTCCTTGAGGCCGGCGCGGGGTTCTTCGTCGACGATGGCATAGAGGCTGCTGGCGTACTCGCCGAAGCGCGCCTCGGGCCAGATGGCGATGATCGGGTCACCCGGCATCAGCGCGTTGGTCAGGCCTTGCAGCGGTTGCAGGTCGAAGCGTGCGCGCAGGGCCTCGAGTTTTTCCAGGGTCGGTTTGCTCAGCGGCTTGAGGTAGGTGGTGAAGGCCACGACTTGCAGCACGCCGCCGCTGTCCTTGATCAGCTGCATCTCCTTGTCGGAGAGGTTGCGCGGGATGTCCACCAGCGCCCGCGGCGCCGAGTGCGAGGCGACGAACGGGGCACGGCTCAGGCGGGCCACGTCTTCCAGGGCCAGGGTGGACATCTGCGAGACGTCGATGATCACGCCCAGGTCGTTGAGCCGCTTGACCGCCTGCTCGCCCAGGGGAGACAGGCCGCCGAAGGCGTCGGGGGTGTCGTTGAAGAACGGCAGCGGACGCGAGGAGTCGGCCCAGGCGTTGTTGCCGGTGTAGCTGAAGCCGAACATGCGCATGCCGCGCTTGCTCCACAGGTCGAGCTGCGACAGGTCGTTGCCCAGCGGGTAGGCGTTGAGCATGCTGATGAAGATGGCGAACTTGCCTTCGCCGTTCAGGCGGCGGAAGTCCTCGGGGGTGTAGGCGATGCCGACCTGGTTGGGGAAGTCGCGCACGATCCCGCTGATGATCTTGTAGCGCACTTCCTGCTGGTTGCGGGCTTCGTCGACGAAGCCCGGGGTCGGGCGGTGCGGGGCGTTCGGGCCGTTCCACAGCTCGGGCCAGCCGAAGACGGTGAGCGCCGCGCCCGACAACCGGCCCTTGGCCGCCTTGGCCAGGTCGAACTGCCCACGGCCGTCCTTGTCGGCTTCATAGCCGTCGCTGCCGTAGCCCAGCGGCACGGTGACATGGCTGTCGAAGGAGAGCATGTGTTCGTGCAGTTCATTGGCCTGCTGCACGATGGCGCGGGGATAGCCGCTGTCCTGCTTCCAGAAGTAATAGCCGGCGGCGCCACCCAGGGCGGCCACCAGGGCCAGGGGCAGGCCGATGTACAAGGCTTTGCGGGAACGGGTCTTGGTCATTGCCATCTCGTTGCGGGGCTGGTCGGGTCGGCCTGTCGGGTCGCCAGGGGCGCCAGGGCATGGCTCGGGTATGTGGTGGACGAATGACGAGGCGGCAAATTTATCGGCACATGGCCATCAAGTCTGCCGTGGCGCAGCCGATAGCGCTGGTATTGAAAGGACCCACCACGGAGGATTAGGGAATGGTAGGTATCAATAGTGCGACGATGGGCGTGATCACCAGTGTGGCTAACGCCCAGCCCGCAGAAAAGAAAGAAAAACCGTTGACGAGTGTCGCGGTGGACCTGTCGGGTGAGACCACCCCGGGCAAGGCCGAGGAGGCCAAGCAGGCCGAGGGCGGCGAGGGTAGTGGTGAGCCGGGACACATCAACCAGCTGCGTGACATGATCAAGCAATTGCAGAAGCAGCTTGCCGAGGAGCAGAAGCAACTGGCGAGGATTGCCGCGCAAGAGATGGACGAAACCTCGAAGCTGGCCCTGATCACCGCCAAACAGGCGAGCATCGCCACCCTGAGCGGGCAGATCCAGGCGGCCACGCAGCAGTTGCTCGAAGCGTTGACCAAGACCGGTGGCAGCAGCGCCGGTGGCATGATCGCCACCCAGGCCTGAGACCCAGATCGGTAAAGCAAGACGCCCCGCATCATGCGGGGCGTCGTCGTTTCAGCGGAGTATCAGTCCTGCGCCAGGCGCGCGCGGCTCTGGCGCTCGCTCTTGTACTGCATGGCCACCGCCGGCGCCGGCTTGGCGCTGCCGGTCTCCAGCCACTGGCGCATGCGGCTGGCATCGGCGAAGTGGGTGTACTTGCCATAGGCGTCGAGAATCACCATGGCCACCGGACGGTTGTCCATCTTCGTCAGCAGCACCAGGCAATGCCCCGCTTCGTTGGTGAAGCCGGTCTTGGTCAGGGCGATGTCCCAGTTGCTCTTGTTCACCAGGTGGTCGGTGTTGCGAAAGCCCAGGGTGTAGTTGGGCTTGCGGAACGCCACGGTCTTCTCGCGGGTGGTCGACAGCTCGCTGAGCAACGGGTACTTGCGCGAGGCCATCAGCAGCTTGGCGAGGTCGTGGGCGGTGGACACGTTCAGGGTCGACAGGCCGGTCGGCTCGACGTAGCGGGTGTTGCTCATGCCCAGGCTGCGGGCCTTGGCGTTCATCGCCTTGATGAAGGCGCCATAGCCACCGGGGTAGTGGTTGGCCAGGGTGTTGGCCGCGCGGTTTTCCGACGACATCAGGGTGATCAGCAACGTCTCGCGACGGTTCAGCTCACTGCCCAGGCGTACCCGCGAGTACACGCCCTTCATCTCCGGGTTGTTGGCGATGGTCATGCCGAGCATTTCGTCCATGGGCAGCTTGGCGTCGAGCACGACCATCGCGGTCATCAGCTTGGTGACCGAAGCGATGGGGCGCACGCGATCGGCGTGGCTGGCATACAGCTCCTTGTTGGTGTTGAGGTCGATCAACAGGGCGCTGCCGGAGGCCAGGTGCAGCTTGCTTGGGTCGCGCTGGACCTGGGCCGGGGGTTGTGCAGCAGCGGTCGACGGTAGGGTCGCGGTACCTGTGAGCAACAGCAGCAGGCTGAGGATGGACAGGGAAGTTTTCACGTTGAGGCTCACTAAATGTTGGTATGTCGTTGGCTGTGCAAGGGTTTCCCCCAAAAAACCGTTGCATTCTGGAGTATGGTCGAACCGCTGTCGAATGCCTTATATCTAAAGGGCGCAACGTGAAGTAAATTTAATCCGGCGCGCTTTGCGCCGCCTTCCTACGTGGTCAACCGGACGACCTGCCATGACGCTCACGATCGATTTCACCGACCAGGCCACCAGCCTGCATCACGATGCGATTCTCAAGCCTTTGCGCGCTTTCAACGACACTGTGATCGGCTCCCCCGGCGCGGCCACCGTCGCCTGGACGCTGCGCGATCCCGCCAGCGATGAGATCATCGGCGGGCTCTACGCCAGGCTCGGAGGGGGCTGGTTGTTCGTCGAGCTGCTGGTGGTGCCCGAGCGCATGCGCGGGCAGGGCACCGGGCGCGAGCTGATGGTCCAGGCCGAAGCGTTGGCAAGGGAGAAGGGTTGCTGCGGGATCTGGCTGGATACCTTCAGCTTCCAGGCGCCGGACTTCTACCGCAAGCTGGGGTTCGAGGTGTTTGGCGAGCTTGCCGATTTTCCGCCCGGGCATAGCCGTTATTTCCTGCATAAACGGTTGGCTTAGTCTCTGGCGTGGCGAGCTGACGGCTCCGCTCAACCCACCCGCAACCAGATCGCCGAGGCGTCGTCGCTCATCTTGAACCGCGGATAGCGCAGGCACGCGGCATCGTCGTGCTCGATGCCGCGCAGCGTCCGGGCCAGGTCATCCAGGCCGTGGCTTTGCAGGCGCTCGATGAAACCTGCCGGGTCATAGGCCCGGTAGGTATCGAACAGCGCCGCAAAGCCATCGCTCATCAGCAGCACATCGTCACCCACGGCGACTGGGGCTCGGCTGTAGAAGGTGCCCTCCCGGGACAGCTCGGCATCGACGCCGAGCACGGCCCGGGGCCGCTCGCGGGCGCTGCGGCGGTCGGCCAGCACCGCCGGGGTGCGCACGCCGTGGGCACCGGTGCCAGGGCCGAGCGCGGCGGCTTCGGCTTGCTCGGCCTCGCGATCGGGCTCGGGGGTGAGGAAGCGGATGCCTTGCGCGCTACGATGCAGCACCACGCAGTCGGCCAGGTGCGCGCAGACCAGCTCTTCACCTTCGATGGCCACCGCGGCAAAGGCAGCGCGCGGCAGTTCCCAGGTGGCCAGGGGCTCGCGTCGGCGGTCCTGCCGATAGGCCTGGGCAACCGAATCGAAGACCGTCTCGCAGACCTGCCGCAGTGGCCCCGAGGCCGTGGCGAAGGCGCGCTGGGCCGTGGCCGAGAGCCACGCCGCGCCGCCGCGCTCACCCAGCAGGCCGGGGGCGCCGAGGTCGGTGGCGCCGTCGATGACCCAGGCGTGGCGGTCGGCGTTGCCGACACGGTCGTCATTGGGCACATCGGGCTTGCCAGCCAGGCACAAGCTCTGGATCAGGTCGAAATGCATGTCGGGCTCCTGGTCGGTAGGATCACTGACCTTGAGCCCTGCGCCGTCGCGAGTCAAATTTCACGGCTTGGGCGTGCGGTCCCAGCAATGGCTGTCCAGGTCGCAGACGCCGAATTGCCGGTCCATCAGCGCCATGCGTCGCAGATGGGCGTCGAGGATGTCGCGGCCCACTTTACTGTCGATGATATAGCGGCTGTAGCGTTCGATCAGGCGTTGCTTCCAGGCATCGCGGGTGGCCGCGTCCAGGGTGTCGGGCGCACTGGCCAGGCGTTGCAGGGTGGTGTCGTCGACGCGCTTGAGCTGGTCGCTGAACGTCGCGATGTAACGGGCGCGCTGTGCTTCCTTGTGACGAGAGGCTTCGGCATCGAAGGTATCGAGATTGCGTTGCCACTGCGCCCAGTAGGCATCCGGCAACTTCAGGTCGCGCTTCTGGCGCAATGCGTCGACGATCTGCGCGTTGCTCTGGCGCGGTGGTGGCTGTCGGTCCTGGCTGGCCAGTGGGTCCTGGGCCAGGATCTGCGTGATCCAGGTCGTGCGGGCTTCGCTATCCGGACGAACCGGGCCGAGCGGCGCAGAGTCGGTGGCGTTCGAGCTTGGCAGGCCATTGCAGCCGGTGAGTGACAGCAACAGCGACAGTACCAGCAGGGCTGGCAGGTTGTGGCGCAACATGAATCATCCTTGAGTAACTGCACAATCGTGCATCCGATCGGATGCACTAGGGGTATCGGCTCTTGCCTGGCCGACTTGAGCGTTCAGCCAAGGGGGCTTGCTTGGCAGGCGCATCAGTTTCGAGGCCGGGCACTGTTCGCCACAAATCTTGCAGCGCCTGTGAGATCGAGCGCCGCCCGCGCGGCGCATCGCTGGCAAGCCAGCTCCCACATCTGTTTCGGGCCAGTTATGCCTGCGCCGCCGCGGCTGTACGCCTTGTTGGTACGACGCGGTTTCAGCGTGGGCATCACTGGCGCTCCACCTGTCTCAAGTCATGCACTGGGGCGGACAGCGATAACTTCACAGGACAGACTGGCCCGAAACAAATGTGGGAGCTGGCTTGCCAGCGATGCGCCGCGCGGGCGGCGCTCGATCTCACAGGCGCTGCAAGGCTTTCGGCGAACACTTGGTGGCCCCGACGCGGTCAATGACCCTCGCACCCAAAGAGCTTGAAGGGGCTGAGGTTTGCGGCGATGATCCGCCGCAACCCGTTTACCGACGAGGAGGTTCCGCATGCCTGTTGCCCCGCTTTTGCGCTGCACCGACCTTGACGCCACCCGCCGTCATTACCGCGATGTGCTGCAATTTACCGTCGCCGACACCGCGCAATCGACCCTTACCGTGCAGTTGCACGACTGCAGCCTGCTGTTCACCGAGGACGACCTGTGGCGGCTGCCGCCGGGGTGTGCCGGGACCTTCTACCTGGTGGTCGAGGACGTCGACGGCTATTACGCGCAAGTTCGCGAGCTGGCGGATATCACCTGGCCGTTGCACGACACGGAGTATGGTTCGCGGGAGTTCGGCGTGCGTGACTGCAATGGCTATTACCTGGCCTTCAGCCAGCAGCACGGCGACGCAGTGCAAGCCGCGCGGGTCGCCTCGTGATCCTGCGCGGCCCTGCGCTCCTTGCGATGTTGCTGCTTGTCGGCCCGGCCTTGGCCATGGACGGCAAGGGCAACTCGACCGACCACTTCACCGTCGGTTCGAGCCTCGCCACCGCTGCCGTCAGTGGCTCCACCAGCCACCCTGCGCGCACTTACCAAGCCGCCCGCGACGATGCGTTGCTGTTCATCGCCAGCGACGGGCGCCTACGCGGCGCACGGCTGGAGCAGGCCTTGAGCGAGTACCGCCAGCTGCATCCGGTGAGCGCGCTGAGCGACGGTGACCTGGCACAGGCGTTCGCCTGCCGGGGCTGAGTGCGCAAGAACGATCAAATGGCCGGTGCGTCGCTTTGCTAGGGTGACTGGGTCGAGTGAGGAGCCTGGCAATGCGCAGCATCGAACACATCCTGTGGTATCTCGAAACCGTCCTGGACCGCGATCTGGATCTGACCCATGTCGCCGGGCATTTCGGCCTGTCGCCCTTTGCCCTGGCGCGGCAGTTCGCCGCTGCCACCGGCTGGTCGGTGATGCGCTATGTCCGGGCGCGGCGCCTGAGCCGGGCCGCGCAGACGCTGTGCAGCGGCAAACGGGAGATCCTCGAGGTGGCGCTGGCGGCAGGCTATGGCTCCCACGAAGCCTTCACCCGGGCCTTCTGCGACCTGTTCGGCGTGGCGCCGAGCCGGGTACGCAGTGGCGCCCATCAACCGATCGCCCTAGTGGAGCCCTTGCGCATGAAAGCACTCAACTTCGTTCCCCTGGCCGAGCCGCGCTTCGAGCGTCGCCCGGATTTCTGCATCGCCGGCCTCGGCGAGCGCTTCACCTTCGAGCGCAACGAAGGGATCCCAGGCCTGTGGCAGGCCTTCGATCCCTTCGTTGGGCGGGTGCCGGGGCAGGTAGGTGATGACACCTACGGGCTGTACTGCAATCCGGGGGATGATGGCAGTTTCGAGTATATCGCCGGGGTCGAGGTGCACCGTGTCGATGACCTGCCCGCGCACTTTCACCACTTCAGGCTCGTGGCGCGAGACTATGTGGTATTCCGCCACCTGGGTCATGTGTCGATGATTCATCAGACCGTCTTCACCGTGTTCAACCAGTGGCTGCCGGCTTCAGGCCACCAGGCGGCCGACGCGCCGGAGTTCGAGCAGTACAGCGCCGATTTCGACCCTGTGCGCGGTACCGGGCATGTGGACCTGTGGATCCCGCTCGCCAGCCGCTGATCGCGCTTGTCCGAGCAGGCCAGGACAGAGGAATAGACTCGTGGGCAACGAGTCCAGTGTGGTGTTTTGCAAATACGACCAATAACTCGCAAGCGATTTTTGCGCTCAGGCAAGGCGTCGCGACAAGTCGTAGCCCAGCTACGGCGAGGAGCGACAACGCCGCATGAGCGCAAAAAGCGCAGCGAGCTATGGTCGTTATTTGTGAAACACCACACTAGCCCACCCCAGGAGTCCTGACATGACCGCCAAGAACACTGTTTGCCTGTGGTACGACAACGACGCCGAGGACGCGGCGAACTTCTACGCCAGCACCTTCCCCGACAGCCGGGTGACCGCCGTGCACAAGGCGCCCGCCGACTACCCCTCGGGCAGGACGGGCGATGTGATCACGGTGGAGTTCACCGTGCTGGGCATCCCGTGCATCGGTCTCAATGGGGGCAAGGCGTTTACCCACAGCGAGGCCTTTTCGTTCCAGGTGGCGACCGACAGCCAGGAGGAAACTGATCGCTACTGGGACGCCATCGTCGGCAACGGTGGCAGCGAGAGCGTGTGCGGCTGGTGCAAGGACAGGTGGGGGGTGTCCTGGCAGATCAGCCCGCGGGTATTGACCCAGGCGGTGGCCAGCCCCGATCGCGCCCTGGCGAAGCGGGCGTTCGAGGCGATGCTGCAGATGGGCAAGATCGACATTGCCACGATCGAGAAGGCCATCAAGGGCTGACGGCGAGGCGCCTCAATGCACGGTCTTGCGTTCCCTGACGCACGCCCGTGCCTGTTCCGTCAGGACGTCCAGCCGCTCGTCGCGAAGGCGCTCGGCATCCATCATCGCCGCCTCGCCCTGTTGCTTGAGCAGGTAGGCGTGGATCTGCCGGACTTCGACGGTCTGGTAGATCGGCGCGATGTCCAGCCGCCCGATCAGCGCGCCGCTGGCCTGCCCGGTGCTGCTCATCAACACCTGCGGCCCGGTACAGGCGACCACCTGCAGGCCCATGTTCTCGAACCACGGCACCTGCTGGGCAAAGGTGCTCAGCTCGACGCAGGCATAGCGTTCACGCACCGCGTGCAGCAGGCCACGGGCGATGCCCTGGCGGCGGTGGCTGGGGGCGACGGCGAGGTAGGCCAGGGCGCAGGCCTGGGGATTGTCCTGGGCCGGCAGTACCAGGGCGAAGCCGAGCAGTTGGTCCGGAGCCTCGGCATCCAGGGCCAGGGTCAGCTCGACGGCCAGGCCGCGGGTGCCGTCCAGGGCCATCAGGTACTGGTGCACCTCCAGGCCAACACCGTATTGGTACAGCGGGTAGAGCGGGTTGTCCGGGATGATGGCAACGCTGCTGAGCTGGCCGACATGGTCGATCACCAGCTGGCGGATCTGGTTCTGGAAGGATTCGGGCGGCACGCCTTCGAGGCGTCGGAGGATGAACATTGCGGGTCGGGCTCCGGCAGGACTGAAACACCCGCCCCGGAACGAGGCGGGCGATCATTCTAGCGCAGCCCGGCCAGCATGAGGTCGAGGTTCTGCACCGCGGCACCCGAGGCGCCCTTGCCCAGGTTGTCGAACACCGCGGTCAGCAATACCTGGCCATGCTCGGGGTTGGCATACACGGCCAGGCGCAAGTCATTGCTGTCGTTCAACGCCTGCGGGTCCAACGCCTGAGCTGGGCCGTGCTGGTGCAGAGGCATCACCTGTACATGGCGGGCGCCCTGGTAATGTCGCTCCAGGCAGGCCTGCAGCTGCTC
This sequence comes from Pseudomonas peradeniyensis, assembly GCF_014268935.2. Taxonomy (GTDB): domain Bacteria; phylum Pseudomonadota; class Gammaproteobacteria; order Pseudomonadales; family Pseudomonadaceae; genus Aquipseudomonas; species Aquipseudomonas peradeniyensis. Next base: position 1,278,368 of record NZ_JABWRJ020000001.1, read on the forward strand.
GGCGCTGACCCCGGGCAGCAGGCGCAGTTGCAGCGGGATGCTCAGCACGATGCCCTGGCGGTAGTCGCCATAACCCGGCACGAACACCGGCCGCGCGCTCAGCCCCGCATGCTGCTGGATCTCTGGCACATGCTTGTGGGCGAGCTCCAGGCCGTACAGCTGGAGGGTCGGCAGGTAGGCGTCGCTGCGCTGCTCATGCCGCTCGACGGCGGTCCGGCCGCCACCGGAGTAGCCGGAGATGGCATGGATGCTCAGCGGATAATCCGCCGGCAGCAAGCCTGCCTTGACCAGCGGATGCAGCAGGGCGATGGCGCCGGTGGGGTAGCAGCCGGGGTTGCTTACCCGGGAAGCCCGGGCAATGCGTTCGGCCTGTTGTTCGTTCAGTTCTGGCAGGCCATAGATCCAGCCGGGCGTGGTGCGGTGCGCGGAGCTTGCGTCGATCACCCGCACCGCTGGGTTGTGCAGGGTGGCCACGGCCTCGCGGGCGGCGTCGTCGGGCAGGCAGAGCACGGCGATATCAGCGCTGTTGATCGCCTCGCTGCGCCGCGCCGGGTCCTTGCGCTCGGCTTCGGGCAGGGTGAGCAGGCGCAGGTCCTGGCGGCCGTGCAGGCGGGCATGGATCTGCAGGCCGGTGGTGCCTTGGTCGCCGTCGATGAAAACGAGGGGCTGGTGCATGTCGGTTGTCCAGTGAAGAGAAGGAATAGCCGTATCCTCGCTGTTCACTGGATGAAAGAAAATTTGAATATCATGATTACCATGTTCAGTATTTCTGAACTTAATCGCATTGCCCTGTAGGAGCATGTCAGCCGTCAGTTCTTCATCCGTGCCGAGACCCCATGCGAGAAATCAGCCTCGACCGCCTGCGCACCCTGGTGGTGATCGCCGACCGTGCTTCCTTCGCCGACGCTGCCCGTCAGCTCAATCTGGCGCCCCCCACCATCAGCCTGCACGTGGCCGAGCTGGAGGCGCGCATTGGTGCACCCTTGCTCACCCGCACCCGCGGCCAGGTGCGCCCGACGGCCATCGGCGCAACCTTGCTGGCCCGCGCCCGGCGCCTGCTGGCCGACGCCGACCAGGCTCTGGACGAGGTGCGCCGCCAGGTGCAGGGCCTGACCGGACGGGTGCGCCTGGGCGCTTCGACCGGCGCCATCGCCCACCTGTTGCCCCAGGCCCTGGAAACACTGCAGGTGGACCACCCGGGGATCGATGTGCAGGTTCAGGTGCTCACTTCCCAGGCCTCCCTGGCGCGACTGCGCGAGGGCACCCTGGACATCGGCCTGGTGGCGTTGCCGCAGGTGGCGGGCAAAGGGCTGAGGATCACACCGTGGCGGCGCGACCCGATCATGGCCTATGTCCCCGCCGACTGGCAGCCGCCGGCCCGGGTCACGCCGGCCTGGCTCGCCGCTCGGGCGCTGATCCTCAACGACAGCTCCACGCAGTTGTCGCGGGTGACATCGGAGTGGTTTGCCGCGGCGGGGCTGTACCCCGAGCCGCGGATCGAGCTGAACTACAACGATGCGATCAAGAGCCTGGTGGCCGCGGGCTACGGCGCCACCTTGCTGCCGCAGGAAGGAGAGGTGCAACAGTCGTCGCCACGCATCGCCCGGCGGCCGTTGCGACCGGGGATGTGGCGCCAGCTGGGGATTGCCTGTCGCGAGGGGCAGGTGGAACGGGCGACGGAACATGTACTGGAGGCGTTGGGGCGGCTGCGCCAATAAAAATGGCAGTTCAGGCTGCCACCTGCCATGCGCTGGAGAACGCTGGTCGAAAAAAGGGCCGCACCGCGGCCCTGATTGAAACTAATGCAGGATCTGCTTGAGAAACGCCTGCGCCCGCGCCGTGCGCGGCTGGCCGAAGAACACCTCGGGTGGGCTGTCCTCGATAATCTTCCCGCCCTCGAGGAACAGCACCCGCTCGGCCACCTGCCGGGCGAAGCCCATCTCGTGGGTGACGCAAAGCATGGTCATGCCAGTGCCGGCCAACTGCACCAGCACATCCAGCACCTCGGCCACCATCTCCGGGTCGAGCGCCGAGGTTGGCTCGTCGAACAGCATGATCCTCGGTTTCATGCACAGCGCCCGGGCGATCGCCACCCGCTGCTGCTGGCCACCGGACAGCTGGCTGGGGTACTTGTGCGCCTGGCTCTCGATGCCGACCTTGCTCAAGTACAACCGCGCCCGCTCCTCGGCCTCCCGGCGCGACAGGCCGCGCACGCTCATCGGCGCCAGCAGGCAGTTGTCGAGCACGCTCATGTGCGGGAACAGGTTGAAGTGCTGGAACACCATGCCGATCTCGCTGCGTACCTGGTCGGCCTGGCGGCCCTTGCTGGCGAGGTCGGTGCCGGCCACGCGGATGCTGCCCTGCTGGGCGATCTCCAGGCGGTTGATGCAGCGGATCAGCGTCGACTTGCCCGAGCCCGACGGGCCGCAGAGCACGATGCGCTCGCCCTCGCGTACCGACAGGTCGATGTCGTGCAGCACATGGAAGGCGCCATAGTGCTTGTTCAGGCCCTCGATGCGGATCAGCTCCGGGCGCGGATCGGGGGCAGGGTGCAGGCTGGCAAGGCTCAGGGGGGCGGTCATCTTGTTGTTCTCCCGCTCAAGGTTCAGTCGAAACGTGCGGCGCTGTAGGGCGCAGGGTCGGTGAAGGGGCGTTCACCGGTCATCAGCTCGGCCAGCAGGCGGCCGCTGACCGGGCCCAGGGTCAGGCCGTGGTGGGCATGGCCGAAGTTGAACCACAGGTGCTTGTGCAGGGGGGCCGGGCCGATCACCGGGCGCATGTCTGGCAGGCAGGGACGGCGGCCCAGCCAGGGCTTGTCGTCCAGGCGCTCGCCCAGGGCCGGGAACAGCCGGCGTGCCAGGGCCTCGCAGCGGCGCAGCTGGATCTCGTTGGCGGCGGCGTCGCTCGCCGCGAACTCGATGCCGGTGGTCAGGCGCACGCCACGGGCCATCGGCGCCAGGACGTAGCCGCCCTGGGTGTCGCAGATCGAATGACCCAGCTCGGCGCCATCGCGGGTGGCGTAGTGCATGTGGTAGCCGCGTTTGATGCCCAGCGGAAAGCGGTAGCCCAGCCGCTCGTAGAGGTCGGCCGACTGCGGGCCGAGGCAGGCCACCACTTCGTCGGCGGTCACGCTGCCGCGACGCGTGTCCAACTGCCAGCCATCCTCGACCTGGCGCAGGCTACGGGCGTCGCCGTGGAGGAACTGCCCGCCGCGTTGGACGAACAGCGCCGCATAGCCACGGGTCAGGCCGCCGGGGTTGCTCACCGTCTTCGGGTCGAGCCAGTGGATACCGCCGATCACGCCACCGTCCAGTTGCTGTTCGCGGGCCTGCAGTTGTTCGCGTTCGAGGATTTCGTACTGCAGGCCGTAGCGGGCCAGCCCCTTCAGATCGCGCTTGGCCTGCTCGAAGAGCGCGGCATCACGGTACACCTCGATCCAGCCTTTGGCCTGCACCAGCCCCTGCAGGCCGGCGGCTTCGATCAGCGCATCGTGTTCCTCGACGCTGCGCTGCACCAGTGGCAGCATGTCGGCGGCAGCCTTGGCCAGGCGGCCGGGGGCGGACTGGCGCCAGTAGCTGAGCAGCCAGGGCGCGGCCTTGGGCAGGTGGGTCAGGCTGTAGCGCACATCGGGCTGGCGGTTCAGGCCGTAGCGCAGCAAGGCACTCCACTGGCGCGGGAAGGCGTAGGGGATCACGCTGGAGCGCTCGATCAGCCCGGCGTTGCCATGGCTGGTGCCGCTGCCCGGTTCGTCGCGGTCGACGAGGATCACCTGGCGTCCGCGGGCCTGCAGGTGCAGGGCGGTGCTGACGCCGACGATGCCGGCGCCCAGGACGATGGTCTGGCAATGCATGAAAGGATTCCTTCAATCAGTTCAGGTGGCGGCCCAGGCGGGCCTCCAGGTGTTTCAGGGTGCGCCGGACCACCTCGACGATCAGCAGGTAGAGCACCGCCGCCCACAGGTAGATCTGGAAGTCGAAGCTGCGCGAGAAGGCCAGCTTGGTCACCCCCATCAGGTCGTAGATGGTCACCAGCGAGGCGATGGCGCTGGCCTTGATCATCATGATCAGCTCGTTGCCCAGCGGGCCGATGGCCACCAGCAGCGACTGCGGCAGCACCACCTTGAAGAAGGTGGTCGAGCGCTTGAGGTTCAGGGCCTTGGCGGCCTCGTACTGGCCCGGCGCGACGGCCATCAGGCTGGCGCGGAAGATCTCGGCCTGGTACGCGGCAGTGTTGAGGGTGAAGGCGAGCAGGGCGCAGTACCAGGCCTCGCGGAAGAACCACCACAGCCCCAGGTCCTGCCAGAAGCCCTTGAGCGAACCGAGCCCGTAGTACAGCAAAAACAATTGCGCCAGCAGCGGCGAGCCGCGGAAGAAGTACACGTAGCCCGCGGCCAGGCGCTGCAGCGCTAGGCTCTGCGACATCCGCGCCAGGGCCAGGAACATGCCCAGCAGCGCGCCGAGGGTGAAGGAGATTGCCACCAGCTTGGCGGTGACCAGCAGGCCATCGACGAAGCGCGCGCCGTAGCGCTCCAGCAGGTCGGGGTCGAGCACGTAGGCCAGCAGTTGCTCCGGGCTCATGGGCGGGCTCCTTGCAGATGGCGGTTGCTACGCCGCTCCAGCAGGGCGAAGACCCTGCCCGACAGCGCCGAGAACAGCAGGTAGACCAGGCAGGCGACGCCGTAGAACAGCATCGGTTCCTTGGTCACGCTGACCGCCAGGTTGGTCTGGCGCATCAGGTCGATCAGCGAGATGGTCGAGACCAGCGAGGTGTCCTTGAGCAGGCTCAGCCAGTTGTTCGACAGACCCGGCAGGGCGATGCGCGTCAGTTGCGGCAGCACTACCCTGAAAAACCCGGTGCGTTTGCCCAGGCCCAGGGCCGCGCAGGCTTCCAGTTGGCCCTTGGGCAGGGTCTTGAAGGCCATCAGCCAGATCTCGCTGGAGAACGCGGCGAACACCAGGCTGAAGGCAACCATGGCGGCGAGGAAGGTGTTGATCAGCACCTCGCCCTCGTAGCCCAGCGCGGCGAGGACCTTCTGCGCGGCGATCTGGCAGCCGTAGTAGATGATCAGCAGGGTGAGCAGTTCGGGCAGACCGCGGAACACCGTGGAGAACGTGGTGGCCCAGGCCCGCGGCAGGCGTTTGCGCGAGCGCGCGGCCAGCGCCACCAGCAGGCCCAGCGGCAGGCCGATGGGCAGGCAGGCCAGGGCCAGCGACACCGTCACCAGTGCGCCGGCCAGCAGCGCCTGGCCCCAGCCACCGCTGGCGAAGGAGAGCAGGGAGAGTTGATCGAGCATGGGTGCATCCTCGAGATCGGCGGGGCGCATCGCGCCCCGATCGCGACACAAGGCCGCTCCCACAGGGATCGCGCGCGCCCTGTGGGAGCGGCCTTGTGTCGCGAAAAGGGCTGCGCAGCAGCCCCAGGATTCGTATCAGTTATAGATATCGAAGGCGAAATACCTGCTCGCGATCTTCTGGTACGTGCCATTGGCCACGATCGCCGCCAGGGCCTCGTTCAGCCGCACGCGCAGGGCCTGGTCATCCTTGCGCACGGCAATCGCCGCGTCGGCCTTGGTACCGTCGACGTCGCCGAGGATCTTGCAGCAATCCTTGCCATTCTTGTTCAGCCATTCGTGCAGCGGGAACTTGTCGGCGATCACCCCGTCCAGGCGCCCGGCGGCAAGGTCGGCGTTGGCCTCGTCCAGGGTCGGGTACAGCTTCACGTCCGCGCCGGCCTTGCCGTACACGTCCTCGGCGTAGATCGCCTGGGTCGAGGCGGACTGGGCGCCGACCGTGTAGCCCTTGAAGTCGGTCTGCGCGTCGCTGATCGTGCTGTCCTTGGCGACTGCCACGGTCAGCGGGGTGCGGTAGTAGCGGTCGGTGAAGGCGATCTTGCGGCGGCGCTCCTCGGTGTCGATCATCGAAGCCACCACGGCGTCGTACTTGCGCGCCATCAGCGCCGGGATGATGCCTTCCCAGTCCTGGGCCACCAGGGTGCACTCGACTTTCATCTGCTCGCACAGGGCATGGGTGATGTCGATGTCAAAGCCGTGCAGCTGGTTGTCGGCATCGACGTAGTTGAACGGCGGGTAAGCGCCTTCAGTGGCAAAACGCAGGGTCTCGGCACTGGCGCCGGCCGCCAGCAGCAGGGCGCACGCACCCACCACAGCCATGGTTCCTTTCATCTCGCACCTCGGTAGTTGCACTCTTGCTATTGTTGTTTGCCCGCCGGCCACGAGGTGTAGCCGACGAACTCGTTATGTAGAGCGGCAGTTGCTTCCAAGCGTCTTTCAACATCCGGTCCGAGCTTCTTGCAGACCTCGTTGACCATCAGGTGCACCCACGACAGCATGGTCGCGGTGGATTCCCAGAACAGGTTGAATTCGGTGGGGATGCGGAACACCTCGTCGGCGTTGGCATCGGCCCATTCACAGAAGGTGTCGGTGACCAGGGTCACCGGGATGCCCAGCTCGCGGGCCTTGTGGCACAGCTGCAGGGCATGGCGGGAATAGCGGCGCGCCTCGAACACCACCAACGCGCAGTCCTGGGGGCGCCCCAGCAGCACCTCGGCGAAGTGCCCGGCGCTGCCGTCGACCAGCTGCACGCCGTCGCGCAGGTATTGCAGCAGGTGGCTCATGCACATGGCCACGCCGCGTTCGGTCTGAAAACCGGCGACGAACACCCGCGGCTTTTCCGCCAGGCGCCGGGCCACCTGCTGCCAGGCTTCTCCGCGGCTGTACTCGTGTACGCGCACCAGCGCGGCCATTTCCAGCTCCAGGCTGCCCGAGCGCTGGTCATCCTCGGGTTGCTGGCGGAATTCCTGCAGGCGGTCGCCCACCAGCCAGGGGCCGTCGCCCAGGTCGTTCTGCAGGTCCTGCTTGAGCGCCTTGAGGTGCGCGTAGCCCAGCGAGCGGCAGAAGCGGCCGACGCTGGATTCACTGACGCCCAGCTTGGCGGCGATGCTGGCCGAGGTCTGGAACGGCAGTTCGTGGAGGTTGGCGAGCATGTAGCTGGCGATCTGGCGGCCAGAGGCGGCAGCGGTGTGCAGGCTGCTTTCCAGGCGTTGCTTGATCGATTGGCTCATGGTCGGTTCCGGTTGATTTCTGGCGTGGAAGCCAAAATGGCTGTTTTCTGTCATCAAGTCAATATTTGACAGATAGCTGTCATTGGCGGGAAAGTCTGTGCAGTTGCGCTGTAGCGAATCCAATTCCAAGAAAGGAGCTCCAGATGTCTTCACCTTCCACCGGCCCTGTCGTGCGCGTGCCTTTTAACGAACTGCAGGCGTTGCTGCAGGCGATCTTCGAGCGTCATGGCTGCAGCGCGGCGGTGGCCGCCGTGCTCGCCCACAACTGCGCCAGTGCCCAGCGCGACGGTGCCCACAGCCATGGGGTGTTCCGTATTCCCGGTTATGTCTCGACCCTGGACAGCGGCTGGGTCGATGGCCGCGCCGAGCCGCAGGTGAGTGATCTTGCGCCGGCCTATGTGCGAGTCGATGCCAAGGGCGGCTTTGCCCAGCCGGCACTTGCGGCAGCCCGCCCGCTGCTGGTGGAGAAGGCACGCACGGCTGGCATCGCGGTGCTGGCGATCCACAACTCGCACCATTTCGCCGCGCTGTGGCCGGATGTCGAGCCGTTCGCCGACGAAGGCCTGGTGGCCCTGAGCGTGGTCAACAGCATGACCTGCGTGGTGCCACACGGTGCGCGCAAGCCGCTGTTCGGCACCAACCCCATCGCTTTTGCCGCGCCTTGCGCGGGGCATGATCCGATTGTCTTCGACATGGCCACCAGCGCCATGGCCCATGGCGACGTGCAGATCGCCGCGCGGGCGGGCGAGCAACTGCCGCCGGGCATGGGCGTGGATGCCGAGGGCCGGCCGACCAGCGACCCCAAGGCGATTCTCGAGGGCGGCGCCTTGCTGCCGTTCGGCGAGCACAAGGGCTCGGCGCTGTCGATGATGGTCGAGCTGCTGGCGGCGGCGCTGACGGGCGGCAATTTCTCCTGGGAGTTCGACTGGTCCGGGCATCCGGGAGCCAAGACCCCTTGGACCGGGCAGTTGATCATCGTGATCGACCCGAGCAAGGCCGAGGGCGAGCGCTTTGCGCTGCGCAGCCGCGAACTGGTGGGGCAGATGCAGGCCGCCGGGTTGACGCGGATGCCGGGCGAGCGGCGTTATCGCGAGCGTGAAGTGGCGGGGCGGGAAGGGGTGGCGTTGAGTGAGCGGGAGTGGGGAGAGTTGCGGGGGTTGGCGGGCTGAATTGGCCCCATCTGGATCGGGATGGGGCGCAGGTCCTCAATCCCGGTCACGATCAAAAAAGTGCGAGCGATCAAACAGCAGGGTCGTGCCGAGCACGACGAAGAATAGTGCCCATTGCCCACCGTCGAGATTCATGAACTCGCGTTGTCCCAGCTGTGAACAGGTACTGATGCCCGCCACCATGAAGACGATGTACAGGATTCTGCGAAGCAGTACTGAGCTGCAAAGCCAGTCGAACAGAAGGATTGCGACCGGCAGATAGATCAGCAGGTAAAGCATGGTCATGAATGCCTCCTCTATCGGTTTCGCTCATACCAACTCGAGCGTTCGAACAGCAGAGGAAATCCGGCGAGTGAAAAGTACAGGCCCCATGCCCCTCCATCCCAGTAAAGAACCTCCTGGGCACCGAGTTGGGTGCAAGCGGTGATGCCGGTGATCTGGAAAACCAGATAGACCCATCTGCGCACCAGAATCGGCTTGCAGATCCAGTCGAGGAACCAGCCTGTCAGTGCAGTACACAGAGTCAGGTAGATATAGGACATTGTGTATACCCGTCCTCAGAGAATCAGCAGCAGCGCGCTACGCTGAGGGCCAATTCCCCCGTTGACCTGGGCTTGAAGCGATACCAAAACATCGCCGGCATGGAATGTTGGTATTGCTCCCTTTGCCAGCCTCGAGGCTGCAAATCCTGCAGCGGAGGCCACTAAGCCAGCGGCCATCGTACCCGCGATTCCGACAACGGTAGTTCCTGCCGCTTTACCCACTGCTGCTCCGACCAGGGTGAGCACATCGCTCCGTTGATCATTCAGCACGTCCCCCTGCTGGCGTGTGAGTGGGCGTGATACTGCAACTTTCATCTGGCATGGCAGATTGCCTGCGAGCATGCGGTCATAGAGTTGGGCCACGGCCTCCACGATTTGGTAATGCCCTTTGTGCACGAAGGGTAAGGCCAACTTGCGCAATTGGCAGTGCTCACCTGGCTGGACGGTGAACTCGCTGATATCGAAGGCAATTCCATGATGGGCAATGACCTGGTACGTCCTGTCCGGCTGCATCAATCCCTCTCTTTTTTATACATGTAATTCGTGTGAGCGGGACAATGGCAGGCCGATGCAGAGGGTGCCTATTCATCTGTTTCCGTAATTGATGTGGGAAATGTCTTTGCGTCGTAACGCTCGCTCTTGCACCCCTGCATCGACTCCTTGCACATCGGTGATGTTCCTGACGCCCCACTGCGGGTATCCTCGCTGGAGCCTTCCCTGAACTGTCCTGATTTCCAAGGAGCTGCACGCTGTGTTCAAACATGTCGATGCCTATGCCGGCGACCCGATCCTCTCGTTGATGGAAACCTTCAAGGCCGACCCGCGCGCCGACAAGGTCAACCTGAGTATCGGCCTGTACTACGACGAAGCCGGCGTGGTGCCGCAGCTGGCGGCGGTGGGCGAGGTGGAGAAGCGCCTGGCCGGCCAGCCCCATGAAGCCTCGCTGTACCTGCCGATGGAGGGCCTGGCCGCCTACCGCCAGGCGATCCAGGCGCTGCTGTTCGGCGCAGATCACCCGGCTGTGGCCGATGGCCGCGTGGCCACCGTGCAGACCGTCGGCGGCTCCGGCGCGCTGAAAGTCGGCGCCGACTTCCTCAAGCGCTACTTCCCGGGCTCCGAGGTGTGGGTGAGCAACCCGACCTGGGACAACCACCGGGCGATCTTCGAAGGCGCGGGCTTCAAGGTGCACAGCTATCCGTACTTCGACACCGCCAGCCGTGGCGTCGACTTTGCTGGCATGCTGGCGACCCTGCAGACCCTGCCGGCCAACAGCATCGTCCTGCTGCACCCGTGCTGCCACAACCCCACCGGCGTCGACCTGGAGCAGAACCAGTGGCAGCAGGTGGTCGAAGTGGTCAAGGCGCGCCAGCTGATTCCGTTCCTCGACATCGCCTACCAGGGCTTCGGTGAAGGCCTGGTGGAAGACGCCTACGCCATCCGCGAGATGGCCCGTGCCGGCGTGCCGTGCCTGGTCAGCAACTCGTTCTCGAAGATCTTCTCGCTGTACGGCGAGCGGGTAGGGGGCCTGTCGGTGGTCTGCGACGATGCCGCCACCGCCTCCAGCGTGCTCGGCCAGCTCAAGGCCACCGTGCGCCGCAACTACTCCAGCCCGCCCGCGTTCGGCGCCCAGCTGGTGGCCGGCGTACTCGGCGACGCCGCGCTCAATGCCCAGTGGGCGGCGGAAGTGGAGGTGATGCGCAAGCGTATCCTCGACATGCGCCAGGGCCTGGTCGACCTGCTCGGCGAGCTGCTGCCGGGCCAGGACTTCCAGTTCTTCCTGCGCCAGCGCGGCATGTTCAGCTACACCGGCTTCAGCGTGGAGCAGGTGCGTCGGCTGCGTGACGAGTTCGGCGTGTACCTGATCGACAGCGGCCGGGTGTGCATGTCCGGGCTGCGTCCGGCCAACCTGCGCCAGGTGGCCGAGGCGTTTGCCGCCGTTCAGCGGTAACCTGCCAGGGGCCGCTCTGCGGCCCTTTCGCGGCACCCAGCCCTTCCGGGCTGCGCTGTCGCGCAGGGAATTGGCCCCCTGTGGGAGCGGCCTTGCGTCGCGAAAGGGGCGCGCAGCGGCCCCAGGTTCCGAGCCACCATCGAAATTGCTGGGGCTGCTGCGCAGCCCTTTCGCGACGCAAGGCCGCTCCCACAGGGGCTAGCTGAAGCACAACCCGCTTGTAAAGACAAGTGCAACCGTCCCTCGGGCGGGGCTTCCCCAAGTGCAACCTTTGCATGCACAATCGCGCCCCTCTTCCCCGGTTGAGTTGGGCGAATCGTCTATTTCGCCATTCTCAGCCTGTTGCAGTCTTGCGAGTGGAGCGTCACCCGGAATGAATGAGCAGGCCCCAAGCGTTGAACAACGCTTTGTAGAATCGACCCCCGCCACCCTCGGCAGCTGGTCGCGTCAAGACACCACCTGGATGCTGGGCCTGTTCGGCACGGCCATCGGCGCCGGAACCCTGTTCCTGCCCATCAACGCCGGCCTTGGCGGTTTCTGGCCGCTGCTGGTCCTGGCCTTGCTGGCCTTCCCCATGACCTACTTCGCCCACCGCGGGCTGACCCGCTTCGTGCTCTCCGGCAGCAAGGGCGGCGATATCACCGAAGTGGTCGAGGAGCATTTCGGCATCACCGCCGGCGCGCTGATCACCGTCCTGTACTTCTTCGCCATCTTCCCGATCCTGCTGATCTACAGCGTGGCGCTGACCAACACCGTCAGCAGCTTCATGGAGCACCAGCTGCACATCGCGCCGCCACCGCGGGCGATCCTGTCCTTCGTGCTGATCCTTGGCCTCTTGGCCATCGTGCGCTGCGGCGAGCAGGCCACGGTCAAGGTCATGAGCCTGCTGGTCTACCCGTTCATCGTCGCCCTGGCGCTGCTGGCCCTGTACCTGGTGCCGCACTGGACCGGCGGCATCCTCGACACCGCCACCCAGGTGCCGTCGGGCTCGGCCTTCCTGCACACCGTGTGGCTGGCGATCCCGGTGATGGTGTTCTCGTTCAACCATTCGCCGATCATCTCGGCCTTCGCTGTCGACCAGAAGCGCCGCTACGGCGAGCACGCCGATGAGCGCAGCGGCCAGATCCTGCGTCGCGCGCACCTGCTGATGGTGCTGATGGTGCTGTTCTTCGTGTTCAGCTGCGTGCTGACCCTGAGCAGCGCCCAGCTGGCCGAGGCCAAGGCACAGAACCTGTCGATCCTGTCGTACCTGGCCAACCACTTCGAGCAGCCGGCCATCGCCTTCGCCGCGCCCCTGATCGCCTTCATCGCCATTGCCAAGTCGTTCCTGGGCCACTACATCGGCGCCAGCGAGGGCCTCAAGGGCATGATCGTCAAGTCCGGCATGCGCCCGGGTGCCAAGGCCCTGGACCGCATCGTCGCCGCGCTGATGCTGGTGGTGTGCTGGATCGTCGCCACCCTCAACCCGAGCATCCTCGGCATGATCGAATCCCTCGGCGGGCCGATCATCGCCGTGCTGCTGTTCCTGATGCCGATGTACGCCATCCGTCGCGTGCCATCGATGCGCAAGTACAGCGGCGCGCTGTCCAACCTGTTCGTGGTGGTCGTCGGCCTGGTGGCCCTGACCTCGGTGGTGTACGGCCTGCTGGCCTGAACCCCCGCCACGTAGGAAAAACGCCCGGGTCGACGCCAGTCACCTGGGCGTTTGTCTACAGGAATTGCCCGAACGTAGGACAATTTCATTTTTACCCATAGGCACTTGCGTCCCTTCATGGTTAACTCTGAATCCTTTTCCAACCCCGTATAAGGATTTCCGCCATGGCTCAAGTGACTCTCAAAGGCAACCCGGTTCAGGTCAGCGGTGAACTGCCGAAGCAAGGCGCCGCAGCACCTGCCTTCTCCCTGGTCGCTGGCGATCTGTCGAACAAGTCGCTGGCCGACTTCGCCGGCAAGCGCAAGGTGCTGAACATCTTCCCGAGCGTCGACACCCCGACCTGCGCCACCTCGGTGCGCAAGTTCAACGCCCAGGCCAATGACGTGGCCAACACCGTGGTGCTGTGCATCTCCGCCGACCTGCCGTTCGCCCAGGCACGCTTCTGCGGCGCCGAAGGCCTGGAGAACGTGAAGAACCTGTCGACCCTGCGTGGCCGCGAGTTCCTGGAAAACTACGGCGTGGCCATCGCCGACGGCCCGCTGGCCGGCCTGGCCGCCCGCGCCGTGGTGGTGCTGGACGAAAACGACAAGGTGCTGCACAGCGAGCTGGTGGGCGAAATCGCCGACGAGCCGAACTACGAGGCAGCGCTGGCAGTGCTGAAGTAATCGCTGGCATAGGCATCTGGGATGCGCGGCGGCAAAAAGAGCCGCCGCGACTATCGGCCAAGTGCTACCTGTCATTTTTGCCAGTTGTGCCAAGGTTTGTTCCGGCTCATAAATCGGCTCTCCGACAACAGCTTAAGGAGTCGAGTCATGGCGAAGGATCAGGATCAGTACTTGAAAGCGTTGAACGAGGAATACATTGCTCTCGGCGCCAAGCTTACCGAAGGCTTCATCACCGTATGTGAGTTGGTCGATGGAACAGAAAGAGACCAGGTGACCTTGTCGAATCTTCACGTATCCGATGCCCACTTGATGGCTACAGGTTTCAACGGCCTCAGGGAACTGTGTATCCTCGAGATTCAACTCGGCGGCGACAAAGAATTCCAGAAAGGTCACAACCCGTTTGAGGTAGGCAAAGATTTCGCCTCCTACATCATTTTTGGCGGAGAGGACCAGTCAAAGGTATACGCTAACGGCGAGCTGATACTCGATAAATACGAGAAGGAGCAACCCATGGTCGGTACGTACAACCTGTCCTTCAGGCGAAATAGCAAGGAGCATAAGGTAGGCGGAAAGGTTAATCCGGAGCAGAAGCCTGTGGGGTCAGCACCGCTGTAATAGCTTCCAGCGCCCATGGGACGCCTTTCTCCAAGCAACATTTAGCAATGGCCCGGAACCCCTTCCGGGCCATTTTCATTTAAGGTTCATTGCTTTTGTAACGTCAACCCAAGGTAAAGCACAGGTAAAGCCTCTTTGCTAATCCGATGCCAGTGCTTATCGTTCACGCTCTCCACGCCGTCTTTCTCTGAACAAGGTTCGTTCGATCCATGCAAGCTTCCAATTCCCGTTCCCCTCGTCGCTGGCTGTTCGGCCTGCTGATCCTGCTGCTGGTGGCCCTGCTGGCCTGGTGGCTGTGGCCCGCGGCGACCGTCCACAAGGAAGGCGGCGGGCACCGTCCGGGCAAGGGCCTGGGCATGGGCGGGCGGCCGGGCTTCGGCGCCTCCACCGAGGCGGTCCCGGTACGCGTCGAACCGGTGCGGGTCGGGGATTTCCCGCTGTACTACAAGGCCCTCGGCACCGTGACCGCGACCAACACGGTCAACGTGCGCAGCCGGGTGGCCGGCGAGCTGGTCAAGGTCCACTTCAAGGAAGGCCAGCAGGTCAAGGCCGGCGACCTGCTCGCCGAGATCGACCCACGTTCCTATCGCATCGCCCTGCAGCAGGCCGAGGGCACCCTGGCGCAGAACCAGGCGCAGCTGAAGAACGCCCAGGTCGACCTGGCTCGCTATAAAGGCCTGTACGCCGAGGACAGCATCGCCAAGCAGACCCTCGACACCGCCGAAGCCCAGGTCGGTCAGTTCCAGGGGCTGGTCAAGACCAACCAGGCCCAGGTCAACGACGCCCGCCTGAACCTCGAATTCACCCAGATCCGCGCACCGATCAGCGGCCGCGTGGGCCTGCGCCAGCTGGACCTGGGCAACCTGGTGGCGGCCAACGACACCACGGCGCTGGTGGTCATCACCCAGACCCAGCCGATCAGCGTTGCCTTCACCCTGCCCGAAACCCAGCTCGACACCGTGCTGGCCCGCTACCGCAGCGGCGCCAGCCTGCCGGTCGAGGCCTGGGACCGGGGCGATCAGAAGCTGCAGTCCACCGGCGTGCTGGGCAGCCTCGACAACCAGATCGACGTCGCCACCGGCACCCTGAAGTTCAAGGGCACCTTCCAGAACAGCGACCACGCGCTGTTCCCCAACCAGTTCGTCAACGTGCGCCTGCTGGCCGACACCCTGAAGCAGGTGGTGCTGGCGCCGGCCGCGGCGATCCAGTTCGGCAACGACGGCACCTTCGCCTATGTGGTCAACGCCGAGGACACCATCAACGTGCGCAAGCTCAAGGTCGGCGCCAGCGATGGCGAGAATACGGTGATCGTCGAGGGCCTGGCCGCCGGCGAGCGCCTGGTGCTGGAAGGCACCGACCGCCTGCGCGAAGGCACCAAGGTCGATGTGGTCGAGGACAGCTCCCAGGTCCCCACCACCCCCGGCCAGCACCTGCAGGGGCAGGGCGCCAAGGGCTCGGCCCAGACCGCTGAGCCAGGCACCAAGGCGGGCGCATGAACCTCTCGCGCCTGTTCATCCTGCGGCCGGTCGCCACCACGCTGAGCATGCTGGCCATCGTCCTGGCCGGCCTGATCGCCTACAAGCTGCTGCCGGTGGCGGCCTTGCCCCAGGTCGACTACCCGACCATCCGCGTCATGACCCTGTACCCCGGCGCCAGCCCGCAGGTGATGACCAGCGCCGTCACCGCACCGCTGGAACGCCAGTTCGGGCAGATGCCGGGCCTGGAGCAGATGGCCTCGACCAGCTCCGGCGGCGCCTCGGTACTGACCCTGCGCTTCAACCTCGACATGAACATGGATGTCGCCGAGCAGCAGGTGCAGGCCGCGATCAACGCCGCCAGCAACCTGCTGCCCAGCGACCTGCCGGCGCCGCCGGTGTACAACAAGGTCAACCCGGCCGACACCCCGGTGCTGACCCTGGCCATTTCCTCGAAGACCATGCCGCTGCCCAAGCTCAACGACCTGGTCGATACCCGCGTGGCGCAGAAGATCGCCCAGATCAGCGGCGTCGGCATGGTCAGCATCGCCGGCGGCCAGCGCCAGGCCGTGCGGATCAAGGTCAACGTCGACGCCCTGGCCGCCAACGGCCTGAACCTGGACGACGTGCGCACCCTGATCGGCGCCTCCAACGTCAACCAGCCCAAGGGCAACTTCGACGGCCCGACCCGGGTGTCGATGCTCGATGCCAATGACCAGCTGCGCTCGCCCGAGGAATACGCCAACCTCATCCTCAAGTACAGCAACGGCGCGCCGCTGCGCCTGAAGGATGTCGCCGAGATCGTCGACGGCGCCGAAAACGAACGCCTGGCCGCCTGGGCCAACCAGAACGAGGCGGTGCTGCTGAATATCCAGCGCCAGCCCGGCGCCAACGTCATCGAGGTGGTCGACCGGATCAAGGAGCTGCTGCCGTCGATCACCGACAACCTGCCGGCGGGCCTGGATGTCAGCGTGCTCACCGACCGCACCCAGACCATCCGCGCCGCCGTGCGCGACGTGCAGCACGAGCTGCTGTTCGCCATCGCCCTGGTGGTGATGGTCACCTTCGTCTTCCTGCGCCGTTTCAGCGCCACCATCATCCCCTCCATCGCCGTGCCGCTGTCGCTGATCGGCACTTTCGGGGTGATGTACCTGGCCGGTTTCTCGGTCAACAACCTCACCTTGATGGCCCTGACCATCGCCACCGGTTTCGTGGTGGACGATGCCATCGTCATGCTGGAGAACATCTCCCGGCACATCGAGGAGGGCGAAACACCTATGCAGGCCGCGCTCAAGGGCGCCAAGCAGATCGGTTTCACCCTGATCTCGCTGACCTTCTCGCTGATCGCCGTGCTGATTCCGCTGCTGTTCATGGCCGATGTGGTCGGGCGGCTGTTCCGCGAGTTCGCCATCACCCTGGCGGTGGCCATCCTGATTTCCCTGGTGGTGTCGCTGACCCTCACGCCGATGATGTGCGCGCGCCTGCTCAAGCGCGAACCCAAGGACGAGGAACAGGGCCGCTTCTACCGCGCCAGCGGCGCCTGGATCGACTGGCTGATCAAGCACTACGGCACCACGCTGACCTGGGTGCTCGAGCGCCAGCCGCTGACCCTGCTGGTGGCCGTGGCCACCCTGGCATTGACCGTGGTGCTGTACCTGATGGTGCCCAAGGGCTTCTTCCCGGCCCAGGACACCGGGGTCATCCAGGGTATCTCCGAGGCGCCGCAGTCGACCTCGTTCGCCGCCATGAGCGAGCGCCAGCAATCCCTGGCCAAGGTGATCCTGCAGGACCCGGCGGTGCAGAGCCTGTCTTCCTACATCGGCGTCGACGGTGACAACGCCACCCTCAACAGCGGCCGCTTGCTGATCAACCTCAAGCCCCATGGCGAGCGCGACGTCACCGCCGCCGAGGTGATCAATCGCCTGCAGCCGCAACTCGACAGGCTGGTCGGCATCCGTCTGTTCATGCAGCCGGTGCAGGACCTGAGCATCGAGGACCGGGTCAGCCGCACCCAGTACCAGTTCAGCCTGAGCTCGCCGGATGCCGACATGCTCGCCGAGTGGAGCGGCAAGCTGGTGCAGGCGCTCAAGGACCGTCCCGAGCTGCAGGATGTGGCCAGCGACCTGCAGGACCAGGGCCTGCAGGTATTCCTGGTGATCGACCGCGACATGGCCAGCCGTCTGGGCATCACCGTGGCGCAGATCACCAACGCGCTGTATGACGCCTTCGGCCAGCGGCAGATCTCGACCATCTACACCCAGGCCAGCCAGTACCGCGTGGTGCTGCAGTCGCAGACCGCGGCCAGCCTCGGCCCGCAGGCCCTGGAGTCGATCCACGTCAAGGCTACCGACGGCGGCCAGGTGCGCCTGTCGGCCCTGGCGCGCATCGAGCAGCGCCAGGCCCAGCTGGCGATCTCGCACATCGGCCAGTTCCCGGCGGTGATGATGTCGTTCAACCTGGCCCACGGCGCGTCCCTGGGCGAGGCGGTCAAGGTGATCGAGCAGGTGCAGCAGGACATCGGCATGCCGATCGGCGTGCAGACCCGCTTCCAGGGTGCCGCCGAGGCGTTCCAGGCCTCGCTGTCGAGCACCCTGCTGCTGATCCTGGCCGCGGTGGTGACCATGTACATCGTGCTGGGCGTGCTCTATGAGAGCTACATACACCCGGTGACCATCCTCTCCACGCTGCCCTCGGCGGCGGTGGGAGCCTTGCTGGCGCTGCTGCTGAGCGGAAACGACCTGGGCATGATCGCCATCATCGGCATCATCCTGCTGATCGGCATCGTCAAGAAGAACGCGATCATGATGATCGACTTCGCCCTGGAGGCCGAGCGTCACCAGGGCATGAGCCCGCGCGACGCGATCTACCAGGCGGCGCTGCTGCGCTTCCGGCCAATCCTGATGACCACCCTGGCCGCGCTGTTCGGCGCCATGCCGCTGATGCTCGCCACCGGTTCCGGCGCCGAGCTGCGCCAGCCGCTGGGCCTGGTGATGGTCGGCGGCCTGCTGGTCAGCCAGGTGCTGACGCTGTTCACCACGCCGGTCATCTACCTGTACTTCGACCGCCTGGCGCGCCGCTGGCGCCCGGCTGACGATGCGCGGCAGGCCGAAGCATGAACCTGTCCGGACCTTTCATCCGCCGGCCGGTAGCCACCATGCTGCTGAGCCTGGCGATCATGCTGCTGGGCGGGGTGAGCTTCGGCCTGCTGCCGGTGTCGCCGCTGCCGCAGATGGATTTCCCGGTGATCGTGGTGCAGGCCAGCCTGCCCGGCGCCAGCCCGGAGGTCATGGCCTCCACCGTGGCCACGCCGCTGGAGCGCAAGCTCGGCGCCATCGCCGGTGTCACCACGCTGACCAGCAGTTCCAACCAGGGCTCGACCCGGGTGATCATCGGCTTCGAGCTGGGGCGCGACATCGACGGCGCGGCGCGCGAGGTACAGGCGGCGATCAACGCCACCCGCAACCTGCTGCCCAGCGGCATGCGCAGCATGCCCACCTACAAGAAGATCAACCCGTCCCAGGCGCCGATCATGGTGCTGTCGCTGACCTCGGACGTGCTGTCCAAGGGCAAGCTCTACGACCTGGCCGACACCATCCTGTCCCAGAGCCTGGCGCAGGTCAGCGGAGTAGGGGAGGTACAGATCGGCGGCAGCTCGCTGCCGGCGGTGCGCATCGAGCTGGAACCACAGCTGCTCAACCAGTACGGCCTATCCCTGGACGATGTGCGCAATGCGGTGGCCAACGCCAACCAGCGCCGGCCCATGGGCTTCGTCGAGGACCATGAGCGCAACTGGCAGGTGCGTGCCAACGACCAGTTGGAAACCGCCGAGGACTACAAGCCGCTGGTGATCCGCCAGCAGAACGGCGCGATCCTGCGCCTGTCCGACGTGGCCAAGGTCAGCGATGGCGTGGAGAACCGCTACAACAGCGGCTTCTTCAACGACGAGAGCGCGGTGCTGCTGGTGGTCAACCGCCAGACCAACGCCAACATCATCCAGACCGTCGAGCAGATCAAGGCCGAGCTGCTAGCCTTGCAGTCGCTGCTGCCGGCCAGCGTCAAGCTCAACGTGGCCATGGACCGCTCGCCGGTGATCAAGGCCACCCTGAAGGAGGCCGAGCACACCCTGCTGATCGCCGTGGTGCTGGTGATCCTGGTGGTCTACCTGTTCCTCGGCAACCTGCGCGCCTCGCTTATCCCAAGCCTGGCGGTGCCGGTGTCGCTGGTGGGCACCTTCGCGGTCATGTACCTGTGCGGGTTCTCGCTGAACAACCTGTCGCTGATGGCGCTGATCCTCGCCACCGGCCTGGTGGTGGATGACGCCATCGTGGTGCTGGAGAACATCTCACGGCATATCGAGAACGGCGAAAACCCCATGCGCGCCGCCTACAAGGGCGCGCAGGAGGTGGGCTTCACCCTGCTGTCGATGAACGTCTCGCTGGTGGCGGTGTTCGTCTCGATCCTGTTCATGGGCGGTATCGTGCGCGGGCTGTTCAAGGAGTTCTCGATCACCCTGGCCGCGGCGATCATCGTCTCGCTGGTGGTGTCGCTGACACTGACGCCGATGCTCTGCTCGCGCTGGCTCAAGGTCCACGGCCCGCAGCAGCAGACCCGCCTCCAACGCTGGAGCGACCGCATCCATCAGCGCATGGTCGCCGGCTACGACAAGAGCCTGGGTTGGGCGCTGCGGCACAAGCGCCTGACCCTGTTCAGCCTGCTGGCCACCATCGGGCTGAACATCGCCCTGTACGTGGTGGTGCCCAAGACCCTGATGCCGCAGCAGGACACCGGCCAGTTGCAAGGTTTCATCCGCGGCGATGACGGCCTGTCGTTCACCGTGATGCAGCCGAAGATGGAAATCTACCGCCGCGCCCTGCTCAAGGACCCGGCGGTGGAGAGCGTCGCCGGTTTCATCGGCGGCAACAGCGGCACCAACAACGCCTTCGTGCTGGTGCGCCTGAAGCCGATCGCCGAGCGCAAGGAGAACGCGCAGAAGGTGATCGACCGCCTGCGCAAGGACCTGCCGAAGATCCCCGGCGGGCGCCTGTACCTGATGGCCGACCAGGACCTGCAGTTGGGCGGCGGCGGCCGCGACCAGAGCACCTCGCAGTACCTCTACACCCTGCAGAGCGGTGACCTGGCCGCCCTGCGCGAGTGGTTCCCGAAGGTGGCCGCCGAGCTGCGCAAGCTGCCCGAGCTGACCGCCATCGACGCCCGCGACGGCGCCGGCACCCAGCAGGTGACCCTGGTGGTCGACCGTGACCAGGCCAAGCGCCTGGGCATCGACATGGACATGGTCACCGCGGTGCTGAACAACGCCTACAGCCAGCGGCAGATCTCGACCATCTACGACAGCCTCAACCAGTACCAGGTGGTGCTGGAGATCAACCCGAAATACGCCTGGGACCCGAGCACCCTGGAGCAGGTGCAGGTGATCACCGCCGACGGCGCCCGGGTGCCACTGTCCACCTTCGCCCGCTACGAGAACAGCCTGGCCAACGACCGCGTCAGCCATGAAGGGCAGTTCGCCTCCGAGGACATCTCGTTCGACGTCGCCGAAGGCTACAGCCCCGACCAGGCCATGGCCGCATTGGAACGCGCGGTGGCCAAGCTCGGCTTGCCCGAGTCGGTGATCGCCAAGCTCGGCGGCGACGCCGATGCCTTCACCAAGACCACCGAAGGCCAGCCGCTGATGATCCTCGGCGCCCTGGTGCTGGTGTACCTGGTGCTGGGGATCCTCTACGAGAGCTACATCCACCCGCTGACGATCCTCTCCACGCTGCCCTCGGCCGGGGTCGGCGCCTTGCTGGCGCTGTACCTGACCGGTGGCGAGTTCAGCCTGATCTCGCTGCTGGGGCTGTTCCTGCTGATCGGTGTGGTGAAGAAGAACGCCATCTTGATGATCGACCTGGCGCTGCAGCTGGAGCGCCACGACGGCCTGTCGCCGGAGGAGTCGATCCGCCGCGCCTGCCTGCTGCGGCTGCGGCCGATCCTGATGACCACCCTGGCGGCGATCCTCGGCGCGCTGCCGCTGCTGCTCAGCCGCGCCGAGGGCGCCGAGATGCGCCAGCCGCTGGGCCTGACCATCATCGGCGGCCTGGTGTTCAGCCAGATTCTCACCCTCTACACCACGCCCGTGGTCTACCTGTACCTCGATCGCCTGCGCCACCGGTTCAACCGCTGGCGCGGCGTGCGCACCGACGCTGCCCTGGATACCCCGCTATGAACTTTGCCCACACCCGAATCCACCGTGCCCTCAAGCTGCTGACCCAGGGACGCGGTTCGCGCTTGGTCAGTGCCGGGCTGTGCGTGGCCATGCTCAGCGCCTGTACCCTGAGCCCGGACTACCACCGTCCCGAGGTCAGCACCCCGGCGCAGTTCAAGCAGGCCGAAGGCTGGACCCAGGCCAACCCGTCCGACGCCATTGCCCGTGGGGCGTGGTGGGAGATCTATGGCGACAAGCAGCTCGACGCCCTGGTGGAGGAGCTCAACCGCAGCAACCAGACCGTGGCACAGTACGAGGCGCAGTACCGTCAGGCCCAGGCGCTGGTGCGCAGCAGCCGTGCCTCGCTGTTCCCTTCGCTGAACCTGACCACCAGCAAGAACCGTTCGGCCCAGGGCACCGGCAGTTCCAGCTCCAGCCTGTCGAACAACAGCAGTGGCATCCGCGACACCTACAACGCGCAGCTGGGGGTGAGCTGGGAGATCGACCTGTGGGGCAAGTTGCGTGAAACCATGAACGCCAACGAGTCCAGCGCCGAGGCCAGCCTGGCCGACATGGCGGCCATCCGCCTGAGCCAGCAGTCGGAGCTGGTGCAGAACTACCTGCAACTGCGGGTGATCGACGCGCAGAAGCGTCTGCTCGAAGCCACGGTCGCGGCCTATGAGCGGTCGCTGAAGATGAACGAGAACCAGTACCGCGCCGGGGTTGCCGGGCCGGATGCCGTGGCCCAGGCGCGTACCCAGCTCAAGAGCACCCAGGCCGACCTGATCGACCTGGCCTGGCAGCGCGCGCAGTACGAGAACGCCATCGCCGTGCTGATGGGCAAGGCGCCGGCCGACTTTGCCCTGGCGGCGAGCAACGAGATTCCGGCGTTGCCGCAGGTGCCGCTGTCGCTGCCGTCGCAGTTGCTCGAGCGGCGTCCTGATATCGCCTCGGCCGAGCGCAAGGTCATGGCGGCCAACTCGAATATCGGCGTGTCACGGGCGGCGTATTTCCCGGATCTGTCGCTGAGCATGAACGGCGGGTACTCCAGCAGCAGCTTCAACAACTGGATCGAGTTGCCCAACCGTTACTGGTCGGTCGGGCCGCAACTGGCGCTGACGCTGTTTGACGCCGGCAAGCGCAGTGCCGAGGTCGACCGGACGGTGGCGGTGTACGACCAGACTGTGGCGCAGTATCGGCAGACGGTGCTCGACGGGTTCAAGGAGGTCGAGAACTATCTGGTGCAGCTCAAGGTGTACGGGGACGAGGCGGTGGTGCGGCAGGAGGCGCTGGACGCGGCGCGGGAGTCGTTGCGGTTGACCGAGAACCAGTACAAGGCGGGGTTGATCGGGTATCTGGATGTGGTCAATGTGCAGACGACGGCGCTCAGCAACGAGCGGAGTGTGTTGACGTTGTTGCAGGGGCGGTTGGTGGCGAGTGTGCAGTTGATTGCGGCGCTTGGGGGAGGGTGGGATGTTGGGCGGGATCTGGTAGTGGAGTAGGGTTGGGTTTTTTGGTTTTTTGGTTTTTTGATTGTTTTGTAAGTTGTAGGCGCATTCATTTTCGATGTCGACGCTTATTCACCTTTCCGCCCTTACGTGAACTGACCCCCGAAAGTTGGACACCTTATCCCTTGGAGGGTGTTCCATGACGAAATACAACCTGGCGCTCAAGCAGGCACTCATCGAAGAGTGCCTTTCTGCCCGCAGTGTTCATGAAGTGGCACTGAAGCATGAGCTGAGCCCTTCGCTGCTGCGCCGCTGGGTAAAGGGCTATGAGAAACACGGCGCAGCCGGTTTGATTCCCAAGTACAGTCACTACGATGCTCAGTTCAAATTAAAGGTTTTGCAATGCATCGAGCAAGACGGGCTGTCTGCTCAGCAAGCATGCGTAAGGTTTGATATCCGTGGGCCGAGCAGCATCAGGCAATGGAAAAGGCTGTACGATGAAGGCGGAATAGAAGCCCTTCATCCGAACCGTGCCCGAGAGTTAAACATGCCCCGCAAGCCATCAAAGCAATCCAGCGCAGGACCTTCTGCACCTTCGGATCGTGAGCTCACGCCTGAGCAAATGCTCGAAGAGCTGGAATATCTGCGCGCGGAGAATGCCTATCTAAAAAAGCTCGATGCCTTGATCCAAGCGGACCCACGCACTGCGCAGGCAAGAAAACGCAAGCTGTCCAAGGATTAAGGCGTGAGCATCGACTCGCTCTGCTGTTGCGCGCTGCAGGCCTGGCACGCAGTACCTTTTACTACCAAAGCAAAGTGTTGCAGACCGACAGGCATGCTGCCCTCAAGGAACGCATCGACAGGGTCTATCACCAGCATAAGGGGCGGTATGGCTACCGCCGTATCACTGCGGTTCTTGGGCACAATGCCGAGGTGATCAATCACAAGAAGGTGCAGCGGCTGATGCAGTTGATGGGCCTCAAATCGCTAGTCAAAGTGAAGAAATATCGCTCGTATCGAGGCTCCGAGGGGCTTGTTGCATCTGATTTGCTCAAGCGTGAATTCAAGGCGCAGGCCCCTAATCAAAAATGGGTAACCGACGTGACAGAGTTCAAGGTAAAGGGCCAGAAGCTATTTCTTTCGCCGGTGATGGACCTGTACAACGGCGAGATCCTCGCTTATCAGATCAACCGACGCCCTGAGTTCAGGATGGTTTCGACAATGCTGGAGCAAGCTTTCGAGCGGCTGAATCAAGATGACAAACCAATATTGCACTCCGATCAAGGCTGGCAGTATCAGCAGCCAGCTTACCGGCACATGTTGGCCGGGAAGAATATCGAGCAGAGCATGTCGCGAAAGGGAAACTGCCTGGACAACGCCGCGATGGAAAGCTTTTTTGGCACGCTCAAGAGCGAGTTCTTTTATCTGGAATCGTTTGAGAGTGTTGAACAACTGGCATCAGGGCTAGAGGATTACATCGCTTACTACAACCAAGAACGCATCAGTCTCAGACTAAATGGCTTGAGTCCGGTACAATTTCGGACCCAAGCGCTGAACCCATAGCGTACCCTGTCCAACTTTCGGGGGTCAGTTCAACGGCGAGTCACTTTTTGTCAAACGCGACAAAAAGTAACCAAAAAACGCTGCGCTCCATTCATCCGGCCCTCCGCTTCGCTCCGGGTCCCCTCACTCCGGCCTTGCTCCCGGGAGGACCGCGCTGCAGGGCCCATCCTGGGCCCCAGCGCTTGACGGGCATCCATGCCCGTCACCTCCCTCCGCAAGGCCTGCGTTCGGCCTCCTGAAGTCGCGAAGTTACGAGCGGCGCCTGGATTGGCGCAGCTGTCGCTAGTTGGAGATTAATTAATCTCTCGATCGTTTCGCGGGGCAAGCCCGCTCCCACGCAATAGCCGCCGTTATATATAACCCTGTAGGAGCGGGCTTGCCCCGCGAAAGGGCCGGAACAGCCAGTACATAATTAACTGTCAAATAAATAACTTCGCATTTCCTGCTCTTGCTCTTGCTCTTGCTCTTGCTCTTGCTCTTGCTTCTAAGCGCGCAATAGTCCAGGCGCCGCCAATTGCGACTTCAGGAGGCCGAGCGGAGTTCTTGCGGAGGGAGGTGACGGCCATGGATGGCCGTCAAGCGCTGCGCCCCAGGATGGGGCGTTCAGCGCGGTCCTCCCGGGAGCAAGAACGGAGCGAGGGAACCCCGGAGCGAAGCGCAGGGGCCGTATGAATGGAGCCAGCGGTTTTTGCCTACTTTTGCCCAAGAGCAAAAGTAGGTCGCCGTAAAGGCGAAAAGGTGACTAAATGTCGACATCACCTACGAATGCGCTTAAAAAAACCAAAACAATCACCAGAGAGCCAGAACCAGATCCAGATCCCTACCCCAAAGCCCTCTCCACAGCCCCCACCACCAAACTCTCCATCAACCCAACCCCTTCAGCCTCTCCCAGCCCCTTCCCCCGCAACATCCCAGGCAACTGGTTCAACAGCGTCGCCAGCACATGCCCGGTAGCCGCGAGAACCTCCACCCCCAACCGCGCCTGTGGCGCAATCAACCGCAAAAGCCCGGTTTCATAGCGCTCCCGCAAGCCCGCCAGCCGCGCCTGCTGCTCCCCGGTCAGGCAGCAGACATCCCGCTCGGCCAGGCGAAACTGCAAAGGTCGCTCCGCATGCAACTGCCAGTGCGCGGCAATCAGGCAAGCCAGCACTGGCCGGCCCTGGGCCTGCGCCCGACGGCCCAGGTCCAGGGTGGCCTGCAACTCCTCGTACAACTCCTCGATCAAGTCATACAAGAGGTCCTGCTTGCTGGGGAAATGGTGGTACAGCGAGCCCGCGGTCAAGCCCACGTGCGCCGCCAGCTCACGCATGCTGACCTGGCCGAAGCCTTTCTCGGCGAACAGGGCCATGGCCCGGTCACGCCGCTCCTCGAAGTTGGCGCAGCGCAGCGCCGCGTTGACCGGGGGCATCGCGCGGCTCCTCTAGTAGGTGAAGAAGCCGCGGCCGCTCTTGCGCCCCAGGTAACCGGCCGCAACCATCTCCTTGAGCAGCGGGGCGGGGCGGTACTTGCTGTCGTTGAAGCCCTCGTGGAAGGCCTCCATGATCGCCAGCAAGGTGTCCAGGCCCACCAGGTCGGCCAGGGCCAGCGGGCCGATCGGCTGGTTGCAGCCCAGGCGCATGCCGGTATCGATGTCCTCGGCGCTGGCCAGGCCCTCCTGGAACACGAAGATCGCCTCGTTGATCATCGGCACCAGGATCCGGTTGACCACGAAGCCCGGACGGTTGCCAGCGGTGATCGGGGTCTTGCCGAGCTTTTCGGTGACCAGCAGCGCCTGGGCGTAGGTCGCATCGCTGGTCTGCAGGCCCCGGATGATCTCGACCAGCGCCATCATCGGCACCGGGTTGAAGAAGTGCACGCCGATAAAACGCTGCGGCTGCTCGATGCTGGCCGCCAGCTGGGTGACTGACAGCGACGAAGTGTTGGTCGCGATCAGGCACTCGGCGCCGACATTGGCGGCCACCTGCTGCAGGATGCGCTGCTTGAGGGCGAGGTTCTCGGTGGCCGCCTCGATCACCAGTTGCGCGTCCGCCAGCTGTGCGTAGTCGGTGCTGGTGCGGATCCGTGCCTTGGCCGCGCTGGCCTTGTCGGCGTCGATGGTGCCCTTGCCGACCTGGCGCTCGAGGTTCTTGCCCAGGGTCGCCACGCCGCGCTCCAGCGCGGCGTCGGAGACGTCCACCAGCAGGACCTGGTAGCCGGCCAGTGCGCACACCTGGGCGATGCCGTTGCCCATGGTGCCGGCGCCGATCACGGCGATGCGTTCGATGTTCATGTTGCTGACTCCTTTCAGACGCGTTCGAAGATGACGGCGATGCCTTGGCCGCCGCCGATGCACATGGTGGCCAGGGCGTAGCGGCCCTGGACGCGGTGCAGTTCATGGATGGCCTTGGTGGCGATGATCGCGCCGGTAGCGCCGACCGGGTGGCCGAGGGAAATGCCCGAGCCGTTGGGGTTGACCTTCTCCGGGTCGAAGCCCAGGGCCCGGGCCACGGCGCAGGCCTGGGAGGCGAAGGCTTCGTTGGACTCGATCACGTCGAGGTCGGCGACCTTCAGGCCGGCCTTCTCCAGCACCTTCTGCGTGGCCGGGATCGGGCCCAGGCCCATCAGCGCCGGTTCCACGCCGGCGTGGGCGTAGGCGACGATGCGCGCCAGCGGCTTGAGGCCCTGGCGACGCACGGCGTCACCGGTGGCCAGGACCAGGCCGGCGGCGCCGTCGTTGATGCTGCTGGCGTTGCCGGCGGTGACGGTGCCGTCCTTCTTGAACACCGCCTTCATGGCCGCCAGCTGTTCGACGCTGGCGTCGCCGCGCACGTTCTCGTCCACGGCGAATTGCACGGGGCCTTTGCGGGTCTTGATTTCGATCGGCACGATCTGGCCGTCGAAGCGGCCCTCGGCGATGGCGCGGGCGGCGCGGAGCTGGCTGGTCAGGGCGACCTCGTCCTGCATCTCGCGGCTGATGCCGTGGGCCGCCGCGACGTTCTCGGCGGTGATGCCCATGTGGAAGTGCTCGAACGGGTCCTGGAGGATGCCGACCATGTAGTCGATGCCCTGCAGGTCGCCCATGCGCGCACCCCAGCGGGCCTGTGGCAGCAGGTAGGGGCCACGGCTCATGGATTCGGCGCCGGCGGCCAGGGCGATGTCGCTGTCGCCCAGCAGCAGGCCCTGGGTGGCCGAAACGATGGCCTGCAGACCCGAGCCGCACAGGCGGTTGACGCTGAAGGCCGGGGTTTCCTTGGGAATGCCGGCGTTCATTGCGGCGACCCGGCCCAGGTAGGCGTCGCGCGGCTCGGTGGGGATCACGTTGCCCATCACCACATGGCCGATCTGCTCGGCGGCGACGCCCGAACGCTCGATGGCGGCGCGGCTCACCTGGGTGGCGAGGTCGGCCAGGGGCAGGTCCTTGAGCGAACCGCCGAAGCTGCCGATGGCCGAACGTACCGCGCTGACGACAAAGATTTCTTTGCTGCTCATGGGGGACTCCGTTTGCGAAGGCGTGGCGGGGTGGGGGTGGCTCTGCGAGAATGGCGGCCGCACCCTCCCGGGGTGGATCGAGTCTAGGCAAAGGCCTTCAGGTGGCCTATGCCGGATCTGTTCAATCAACCTGGCATTTTTTGCCACTCAGCATAGACAGCGGACTTCTGCCATGCGCGATAGCGATACGGTCGCGGTGTACTTCCTCAATGCCATGCTCCACGCCCTGCGTGAGCGGCCACAGGCACGCGACGCCCATCTGCGGGCGGTGGGCATTGATCCGCAGGTGCTGGCCGAGCCCCTGGCGCGGGTGCCGGCCAAGGCATTCGCCCAACTGTGGCTGGCGCTGATCGACGAGCTGCATGACGAGTTCTTCCACCTTGACAGCCACGGCATGCCCCTGGGCAGCTTCGCCCTGATCTGCCGCGGGCTGATCCAGGAACCCACCCTGGGCAAGGCACTGCGCCAGTGCCTGGGCAGTTTCGCCCTGTTCCTGCGCGACCTGAACGGCAGTGTCACGGTGCGCGGCGCGCGCGCGGTGATCAGTGTGCAGTCGAACATCGCCGATCCGCTGACCCGGGTCTATGCCGAGGAAACCTACCTGGTGCTGGTGATCGGCTTGTTGTGCTGGCTGGCGGGAAGGCGCATCGCCATCGACCGCACCGAGCTGGCCCTGGCGCGGCCCGCGCAGGAGGATGATGCGTTGCTGTGGGGGCCGGACCTGCGCCTGGGCAGCGGGCGTACCGAGGTCGAGTTCGACAGCGCCTGGCTGCGTCTGCCGGTGGTGCAGGACCTGGCGGCGCTGAAGGGCTTCCTGCGCAGCGCGCCGCAGGGGCTGGTGATCCGCTTTCGCAACCAGAACGGCCTGGTGGCCGAGGTCTACCGCCACCTGCGCGCCCGCCACTACGGGCAGTGGCCGACCCTCGACGCCATGGCCGAGCGGCAGGGGCTTAGCGCCAGCAGCTTCCGCCGCCGGCTTGAGCGGGAAGGGCGCTCGTACCAGCAGATCAAGGACGAGGTGCGTCGAGCAATGGCTTTCGAGCTGTTGCGTGAAGGGCGCCTGAGCATTGCCGAGATTGCCGAGCACACCGGGTTCCAGGAGCCCAGCGCGTTTCACCGGGCGTTCAAGAAATGGACCGGGCAGAGTCCGGGCAGTTACCGGGCCAAGGGGAAACATGATTCGTGGTGTACTACGTAGTACGTACTATCCCGTTTCGTCGAGCACCTCGAAAGATCAGCACCCAATCAAGAAAACATTTCTTTTTGTTGCCTTGGCGCCGACCCGCATGGTTATCATCCGCCAGCGCGCGGGGCCAGGAGCCCGGCGCCAATGGATCACCGCTGACCCACAGGTCACCGGTACCGCAGCCGAAGGGACCACCCAGGCTCAACGCTCGTGGCCCTTCCACGCCCCCCCATAAGGATGGTGAGGTTTCAATTGGTCACGCAGTCTGGAATCGTAGATATGACGGGCCGTGCGCCCGTAGTCGCTGCTCTTCCCATCACGTGCGCTGCCGCCCGGCCGCACGGCGTCCCGCCCGCCACTCCCGCACGCAACGGTGTAGCGCTCGGCCCCTGATCGCCGACGCATGACCGCCCCGGCCCGATGGCCGGGCCCGACAGGCAGGACGCCCGTCGTCCTGTACGTCCCATAAGAACAATACTCATGGATGGCAGCCTCGATGTTCGACACCACCTCCTCGCGCGGCACGGCCGGCGCGCAGCCCGACGTTTTACCCGAGAACTGGCACCACGATGCCCCGTTCGACGCCGATCAGTGCCTCCACGGCCTGTTCGAAGCCCAGGTGCGGCGCGCGCCGCAGGCCATTGCCGTGCGCTTTGGCGAGCAGGCACTGACCTACGCCGAACTCAACGCCCAGGCCAACCGCCTGGCCCACCACCTGCGTACCCTGGGGGTCGGGCCGGATGTGCGGGTCGGCCTGTGCCTGGCGCGTTCGCCAGACATGCTGGTGGCCGTGCTCGCCGTGCTCAAGGCCGGTGGCGCCTACGTGCCGCTGGACCCTGGCTATCCGCGGGCGCGCCTGGCGCACATGCTGGCCGACAGTGCCCCGGCGGTGTTGCTCAGCCATGGCCCGGCCCGGGCTGCACTCGATGGCCTGGCAGCGGCCTCGACACGGCTCGATCTCGACGACAGCGCGGCCTGGGCCGAGCTTGCGTCCCATGACCCGGACCCGCGAGCGATCGGGCTGACCCCCAGCCACCTGGCCTATGTGATCTACACCTCCGGTTCCACCGGCACGCCCAAGGGGGTGATGGTCGAGCACCGTGGCCTGGTCGCCCTGGGCGCGGCCTGGGCGCAGCTGTATCCGCTGCAGGCACCGCTCAATCACCTGCAGATGGCCGGTTTCTCCTTCGATGTGTTCAGCGCCGACCTGATCCGCGCCCTGGGTTTCGGTGGCACCCTGGTGCTGTGTCCACGCGAGACGCTGATGGACCCGCCCGCACTGTTCCGGCTGTTGTGCGAAGCACAGGTGGGCTTTGGCGACTTCGTGCCGGCGGTGCTCGACCCGTTGCTGGACTGGGTCGAGGCGAACGGCCGCGACCTGGCCTTCCTGCGCACGGTGGTGTGCGGCTCGGATGTCTGGAGTGCCCATAGCGCCCGCCGGCTGCGCCGTCTGTGCGGCGAACGGGTGCAGCTGGTGCAGGCGTACGGCGTCACCGAGGCGAGTATCGACAGCACCTGCCACGAACTGCCGGCGCATGAGGTGGCTGATGCTGTGCTGCCTATCGGTCGACCACTGGCGAACTGCCGCGTCTATCTGCTCGATACGCAAGGGCAGGCGAGCGAGGAGGGTGAGTTGTACCTCGGCGGTGTCGGGGTCGCGCGCGGTTACCTGAACCTGCCGCAGCTGACCGCCGAGCGTTTCATCGACAACCCCTTCGTGGCCGGCGAGCGGCTGTACCGCACCGGCGACCTGGCGCGCCTGCGCGGCGATGGCCAGCTCGAATTCCTTGGTCGCGGCGACCAGCAGGCCAAGCTGCGCGGCCTGCGCCTGGAACTGGGCGAGATCGAGGCGCGCCTTGCGCAGGTGCCCGGCGTGCGGCAAAGCCTGGTGCTGCTGCGTCAGGATACGCCCGGCGAGCCCCGCCTGGTGGCCTACTTCGCCCAGCAGCCGGGCGCCGGGCTGAGCCCGGCGGCCCTGCGCGAGCAGTTGAGCGAACACCTGCCTGACTACATGCTGCCGAGCGCCTACGTGCAGCTGGCTGCCTTGCCGCTGACCGCCAACGGCAAGTTCGACCGCGTCGGCCTGCCCGCGCCGGACGCCGCTGCCTTCGAGCGACGTGACTACCAGGCGCCGCAGGGGGCGCTGGAAACCAGCCTGGCGGCGATCTGGGGCGAGGTGCTGGGGGGTGCGCGTATCGGTCGCGACGATCACTTCTTCGCCCTGGGCGGCCATTCGCTGCTGGTCATGCGCGTGCTGGCCCGCGTGCGCCAGGAGCTGGGGCGCGAAGCGGCGCCGGTGGCGCTGTTCGAAAACCCGCGGCTCGTAGACTTTGCTAAACGGCTGCAGGCCAGCCAGGACGAAGCGCGGCTGCCGATCGAGGCAGTCGAACGCACGGGCGCGCAAACGTTGTCGTCCGCCCAGCGTCGGTTGTGGTTCCTGGCGCAGATGGAGGGTGGCAACGCCGCCTACCACATGCCGCTGAACCTGCGTCTCAAAGGTGCCTTGCAGGTGCAGGCGCTGGCGGACAGCCTGGACAAACTGGTGGCGCGCCATGAGGCACTGCGCACTACTTTCCTCAGCGTCGAGGGTGAGGGCCGACAATGTGTCGGCGCCGCAGACCAGGGCATGGCCCTGGTCCAGCTCGATCTGCAAGGCCTACCCGATGCCACCGCACGCCTGGACGCGCTGATCGAAGAGGAGGGCGCAAGACCGTTCGACCTGGCCAAGGGACCGCTGATGCGTGCCTGCCTGGCGCGCCTGGCACCAGACGAGCACGTGCTGCTGCTGACCCAGCACCACATCATCTCCGACGGTTGGTCGGTGGGCGTGCTCACCCGAGACCTGGAGGCCCTGTATGGCGCCGCCGTGCAAGGCATCGACGCGACACTGCCGGCGTTGCCGGTGCAGTACGTGGACTACGCCGCCTGGCACCCGCGCTGGCTGGCGGGTGAGCGGCTGGAGGGCCAGCGCCGATACTGGCAACAGGCGCTGGACGGCGCGCCGCCGCTGCTGACGCTGGCGACCGACCACCCGCGCCCGACGGTGCAGGATTACCGTGGTGGATTCGTGCCGCTGATGCTGGATCGCGAGCTGACCACGCGCCTGAAGGCGCTGTGCGGCGCCCATGGCTGCACGTTGTTCATGGGTTTGCTGAGCGCCTGGTCGCTGCTGCTGATGCGCCTGTCCGGGCAGGACGACGTGGTGGTTGGCGTGCCCACGGCCAACCGTCCGGACCCGGCGCTGGACGGGCTGATCGGTTTCTTCGTCAACACCCTGGCGCTGCGCATGACCCGCAGCGCTGCGCCGACGCTGGAGCAGTGGCTGCGCCAGGCCCGCCAGGTAACCGTGCAGGCCCAGGCTCACCAGGACCTGCCGTTCGAGCAACTGGTGGAGTTGCTCAACCCGCCGCGCAGCCTGGCCTACAGCCCGGTGTTCCAGGTGCTGTTCGCCTGGGAGCAGGACCAGGGCCAGACCCTGGCCTTGCCCGGGCTGGACATCAGCCCCGTGCCGAGCAGCCAGTCGGTGGCGAAATTCGACCTGCAACTGGCCCTGAGCGAACGTGATGGCCAGATCGTCGGTGGGCTGGAGTACGCCAGCGGGTTGTTCGAACGCGCCACCGTGGCGCGTATCGGCGAGTACCTGCGCCGCCTGTTGGAAGGCATGGTCGACAACCCCGGACAGTCCATTGCCACCCTCGAGCTGCTCGATGCCGCGCAGCGCGAGCAAGTGTTGGACCGCTTCAACCGCACCGTCCGCGACACAGCCGGCCAGCCGGATTGCATGGCGCGCCTGACGGCCATCGCCCGCCAGACACCGGATGCCGTGGCGCTGGTGGCCGACGGGCAGTCGCTGAGCTATGCCGAACTGGACCGTGCAGCCAACCGCCTGGCCCAGCACCTGGTCGGCCTGGGCATCGGCCCCGAGCAGCGGGTGGGACTATGCCTGGAGCGCTCGGCGCAGATGGTCGTCGGCCTGCTGGCGATCCTCAAGGCCGGCGCCGGCTATGTGCCGTTCGACCCGGCGTATCCGGACGAGCGCTTGGCCTTCATGCTCGCCGACGCCGCGCCGCGCCTGGTGCTGACCCAGGCCTCGCTGCGCCCGGGCCTGCCGCAGGCGGTCGAGCTGCTGTGCCTGGACGTCGACGCCGAGCGCTGGGCCGACTGCCCGGACAGCGAACCGCAGGTGACGGTCCATCCCGAGCACCTCGGCTATGTGCTCTACACCTCCGGCTCGACCGGCCGACCAAAAGGCGTCGCCCACAGCCGTCGGGCCCTGGACAACCTGATCGCCTGGCAACTGGAGGACGCGCCAACGCCATGCCGCGTGCTGCAGTTCGCCTCGCTGAATTTCGATGTGTCGTTCCAGGAGATCTGCAGCACCCTGTGCCAGGGCGGCACCTTGCAGTTGATGAGCGAGGCTGAACGCAAGGACCTGGCCACCCTGCGTCCAACCCTGGTGGCCGAGGGCGTGGGGCGTGCGTTCCTGCCGTTCGCCGTGCTGCAACAACTGGCCGCCGTGACCGAGGCCGACGCGCCGATGCCGCCCGGCGGCTGCGAGATTGTCACCGCTGGCGAGGCGCTACAGGTCAATGACGCGCTGCGCGCCTTCGTCCGTGGCCTGGGCGGCACGCGACTGCGCAACCAGTTCGGGCCGACCGAGACCCATGTGGTCAGTCAGTTCAGCCTTGATTGCGCCGATGCCGAGCACTGGCCGGAGTTGCCCGCCATCGGCAAACCGATTGCCAATGCGCGTCTCTACGTGCTGGACGTCGACCTGAATCCATTGCCGGTGGGTGTCCCGGGCGAGCTGTATATTGCAGGCGACTGCCTGGCGCGTGGCTACCTCAACCGCCCACTCCTGAGCGCCGAGCGCTTCCTGCCCGACCCGTTCAACCCGCGGCCCGGCGCGCGCATGTATCGCAGCGGCGACCTGGCCCTGTTGCAGGCCGATGGCAACGTGCAGTACCTGAGACGCGTGGACCAGCAGGTCAAGCTGCGCGGTTTCCGTATCGAGCTGGGCGAGATCGACAGCCTGTTGCGCCAGCAGCCGGGCGTGCAGGATGTCGCCGTGCTGCTGCGTGAAGACATTCCCGGCGATCCGCGCCTGGTGGCCTACGTGGTGGGCAGCGGCGATCCGCAAACCCTGCGCGCCGCCTTGCAGCGCCAATTGCCCGAGCACATGCTGCCCAGCGCCTGGGTCAGCCTCGCGCAGCTGCCGCTGACCCGCAACGGCAAGCTCGACCGCCAGGCGCTGCCGGCGCCCGAGCGTGGCGGCGCGGCGCATTTCGAGCCACCACGCAACGAGACCGAACGGCGCATGGCCCAGGTCTGGGCCGAGGTGCTCAAGTGCGAGCGGGTCGGCATCCATGACAACTTCTTCGACCTGGGCGGCCATTCGCTGCTGGCCACGCGCCTGGTCTACGCGATCAACCAGCGCCTGGGCGCGCAGCTGTCGCTGAGCAGCCTGTTCCAGGCACCGGTGCTGATGGACCTGGCCGCGCAGGTCGGGGTGACGCAAGAGGCCCATGGCGAACGCCAGGGGCAGGCTCTGCAAGCCGACCCGGCCGGGCGCCATGCGCCGTTCCCGCTCACCGACATCCAGCAGGCTTACTGGTTCGGCCGTGAGGCCAGCGTCAGCCTCGGCGGGGTCAGCGCCCATGGTTACGAGGAGTGGCGCATCCCCGATTTCGATGTGCCGCGCTTTGAGACGGCGCTGAACCGCATGATCCAGCGTCACGACATGCTGCGCGTGGTGTTCCTCGACGATGGCACCCAGCAGGTGCTGGAACAAGTGCCGGTTTACCAGCTGGCCCGCCGCGACCTGCGCGGCATGAGCGGCGAGGAAGCCCGGAGTGCCCTGATGGCTGTCCGCGAGCGCCAGTCGCACCAGGTGCTCGATGCCAGCCGCTGGCCGCTGTTCGACTTCAGCGTGTCGCTGCTAGATGACGGCATCAGCCACCTGCACATCAGCCTCGACGCCCTGGTGGTCGATGCCGCCAGCACGCAGATCCTGTCCCGTGAGCTGATGGGGTACTACCACGAGCCCGAGCTGGAACTGCCCGAGCCGGGCGTGACCTTCCGCGACTATGTGCTGGCCGAGCGCCGCTTGCGTGCCGACTCGTCCTATGAACGCGCCCTGGACTACTGGCGCGGGCGGATCGAGACCCTGGCTCCCGCCCCGGACCTGCCACGGGTGTGCCAGCCGGAAAGCATCGCCAACCCGCACTTCACCCGCCGCGACCGCGACATGCCGGCGGCGCAGTGGAGCCGGCTCAAGGCCATGGCCCGGCAGTTCGGCGTCACCCCGTCGGTAATGCTGCTGACCGCGTTCAGCGAAGTGCTGGCGTTGTGGAGCCGCCAGCCGTGCTTCACCCTCAGCCTGCCGCTGTTCAACCGCCTGCCGCTACACCCGCAG
This sequence comes from Pseudomonas peradeniyensis, assembly GCF_014268935.2. Classification (GTDB taxonomy): domain Bacteria; phylum Pseudomonadota; class Gammaproteobacteria; order Pseudomonadales; family Pseudomonadaceae; genus Aquipseudomonas; species Aquipseudomonas peradeniyensis. Next base: position 1,313,798 of record NZ_JABWRJ020000001.1, read on the forward strand.
GTGGATGCGATCATCGGCGACTTCACCTCCCTGGTGCTGCTGGAAGTGGCCATCGACGGCAACGCCAGTTTCACCGACAAGGCCCGCGCCGTGCAGGCGCGCCTGTGGCAGGACATCGACCACTCGGTGGTCAGTGGCGTGCGTGTGCTGCGCGAGCTGTCCCAGGCCCGCGGCGTGCAGCAGACGGCGATGCCGATCGTGTTCAACAGCACCCTGTCCGAAGCGGCGCCGGAGCTGGCCGAGTTCAACCTGGGCGACGCCCTGGGCGCGACGCTGGAACACAGCATCACCCAGACCCCGCACGTGTGGCTCGACCACACCCTGCTTGAACTCGAAGGCCGCCTGCTGTTCAACTGGGACAGTATCGACGCGCTGTTCCCCGAGGGCATGATCGGGCAGATGTTCGCCGCCTACAACGCGTTGCTCGACCGCCTGCTCGCCCCTGAAGCCTGGGCCGCCAGCACGCCGCAGTTGCTGCCCCAGGCGCGCCTGGCGCAGGCGCCGCCAGCGCCACGGGATCTGCCGTTGCTGCACGCGCTGTTCGAGCGCCAGGCCCTGGCCAGGCCACAGGCCATCGCGGTGCTGGGTGCCCGTGAGCTGAGCTACGGTCAATTGCGCCAGGAGGCCCGCCAGCTGGCTGCGCAGTTGCAATCCCGTGGCGTAAAGCCCAACCGACTGGTCGCCGTGGTGATGGAGCGCGGCTGGGAACAGCTGGTGGCGACGCTGGCGATCCTCTATGCCGGCGGCGCTTATCTGCCCATCGACCCAAACCTTCCCGGCGCGCGCCTGCGCCATATCCTCGAACGCGCCGAGGCCAGCCTGGCGCTGACCCAGCCGTGCCTGCTGGAGCGGGTGGCGTGGCCGGCGCAGGTCACCGCGCTGCCGGTCAGCGACCAGCCGGACAGCCCGGGCGAGCCGCTGCGCGACGTGCAGGTGCGGCCCGACGACCTGGCCTACGTGATCTACACCTCCGGTTCCACCGGCACGCCCAAGGGCGTGGTGATCGACCACCAGGGCGCGGTGAACACCTTGCTGGACATCAACCGCCGCTTCGCCGTGGGCCCGCAGGACCGGGTGCTGGCCATCTCGTCGCTGAGCTTCGACCTGTCGGTGTACGACTTCTTCGGCACCCTGGCGGCGGGCGCGGCGGTGGTCATGCTCGAACCGCAACTGAGCCTGGATCCCGCGCACTGGACCGCGTTGGTCGAACAGCACCGGGTCAGCCTGTGGAACTCGGTGCCGGCGCTGCTGGGCATGCTGGTGGAATACCTGGAGGGCGAGGGCAGGGTGCTGCCGGCTAGCCTGCGCCTGGCCATGCTCTCCGGCGACTGGATCCCGCTGGCACTGCCCGAACGCGCCCGGGTGTTGCGTCCGAGCTTGCAAATGATGAGCCTGGGTGGGGCTACCGAAGCGTCGGTCTGGTCGATCGGCTACCCGATCGACCAGGTCGATCCGGCCTGGCGCAGCATTCCCTATGGCCAGGCGCTGGATCACCAGCGTTTCCATGTGCTGGACGAGGCGCTGCAAGTGCGCCCGACCTGGGTCACCGGCCACCTGTACATCGGTGGCATCGGCCTGGCCAAGGGCTACTGGCGCGACGAGGCGCTGAGCGCCAGTAGCTTCTTCGACCATCCGCTGACCGGCGAGCGCCTGTACCGCACCGGAGACCTGGGGCGCCTGCTGCCGGATGGCAACATCGAGTTCCTCGGTCGTGACGACAACCAGGTCAAGGTCCAGGGTTATCGGATCGAGCTGGGCGAGATCGAGGCGGTGCTCAACCGCCACCCCGGCGTGCACAGCGCGGTGGTGCGCATCCTCGGCGAGGCCCAGGCGCACAAGCGCCTGGCCGGCTACGTGCTCAAGGCCGACCCGGCGCTGCAGGCCGGCGATTTCACCAGCTACCTGGCCGACAAGCTGCCGGCGTACATGGTGCCGGCGTCCTTCACCTTCGTGGAGGCCTGGCCACTGTCGGCCAATGGCAAGGTCGACAAGAGCCGCCTGCCCGAACCCGAGCAGGTCCGGGCAGGCGGCCTGGCGCTGGAACTCGAAGGGCCGCAGGAGCAGCGCCTGGTGGCCATCGTCGAGCAGGTGCTGGGCAGGGTGGGTATTGCCGCCGACGCCAACCTGCTGAGCCTGGGCGCCACCTCCATCGACATCGTGCGCATCAGCAATGCGCTGTCGAGCGAGCTGCGCTTCCGCCCCCATGTGGCGAACCTGCTGGCGCAGCCGACCCTGCTCAACCTGCTTGCGCTGTACCGCCAGCGCCAGGAGCAGAGTGGGTTACCGAGTATCAGTGTCGACGCCGTGCTGGACGATCCGCAGCAGCGGGCGGCGTTCAAGGCCGAGCAGCGCGCACGGAGGCGCTTTGCCAGCGACACGCCGCAGGTGGCCCTGGCGCTGCCGGCCGATCCTGCTTTCGCCCGGCGCTACCGCGACTATCGCTCGGTGCGTCAGTACCTGGAACGGCCCATTGCCGAGCAGGCGTTCGCCGAACTGCTGGCGGTGCTGGCCCAGGGGCAACTGGACGGCGAGGCGAAGTACCTGTTCCCGTCGGCGGGGGGCGCGTACCCGATCCAGACCTACCTCTACATCAAGCCCGGCCGGGTGCTGGGCGTACCGGGCGGTGCCTACTACCACGATCCGCTCGGGCACCGCCTGGTGGCCACGGGCGCGGGCGAGCTCGACCCGGACATCTACGACTTCTTCGTCAACCGCCCGGTCTACGAGGGCGCGGCGTTCGCGCTGTTCTTCGTCGCCGACCTGGCGGCGATCCGTCCGCTGTACGGCGAGGGCAGCCATGACTTCTGCCTGATCGAGACCGGCGCCATGGCGCAATTGCTGACCATGGCCGCCGCCGACCTCGGGCTGGGCCTGTGCGGCGTGGGCGCGGTGGAGGAGCGCCAGCTCGCCTCGCTGTTCGACCTGGGGAGCAGCCATGCGCTGGTCTACTCGATGGTCGGCGGCCTGCGCGGGGGGAATGTGCCCCATTGCACGCAAACCGAAGCGCTCGCCATCACGGCACAGGACGACAACGACATGGAGGAATTCGAAGTATGAACGCCCATCAACTGCTGGCGTTGTTCGATCGCCATGGCGTGACCCTCGAGGTGGACGGCGACAAGCTGCGCTGCAAGGCGCCCAAGGGGTTTCTCGACGAGGCCCTGATGCAGGCGCTGAAGATTCATAAGCAAACGCTGATCGCCTTGCTCGCCGGATCCGACGACAACGCGCCGATCCCGCGTCGCCCCGATGACCAGACCCGTTGCCCGTTGTCGTTCTCGCAACGACAGCTGTGGTTCCTCGACCAGCTGGAACCGGGCAACCCGTTCTACAACGTGCCCTCGGCGGTGCGACTCAAGGGGCGACTGGACGTGGCCGCGCTGGAACGGGCCCTTAACGCGCTGATCGAACGCCACGCGATTTTGCGTACCACCTTCGCCAACCTCGATGGCGAACCACAGCAGGTGGTGCACGCCAGCAAGCCGCTGAGCCTGGCCGTGCTCGACCTGCGCGGGCTGCCCGAGCCCGAGCGTCAGGCCCGCCTGACTGAGGCGGTCGACGCCGAGGCCCGTGCCCCGTTCGACCTGGCAAGCGGCCCGCTGCTGCGGGCACGGCTGGTGCGACTGGCTGACGAGGACCATGTGTGGTTGTACAGCGTGCACCATATCGTCGCCGATGGCTGGTCGATGGGGGTGATCCAGCACGAGATCGCCAGCCTTTACAGCGACTTCCTGCGCGGCCAGCCGCCGAGCCTGGCTCCGCTGCCGGTGCAGTACGCCGACTACGCCTGCTGGCAGCGGCAACGCCTGGATGGCGAGGCGCTGCAGGGCCAGATCGACTACTGGCGCCGCGCCCTGGGCGACGCGCCAGTGCTGCTGGACCTGCCCAGCGATCGCCCGCGTCCGCGGGTGCAGCGTTTTGTCGGCGCCACCTTCAGCTCGATGGTGGACGGCGACACCCTGGCCGAGCTCGAGGCGCTGGCCCGGCATACCCAGGGCACGCTGTTCAATGTGTTGCTCGCCGCCCTGGACGTGCTGCTGTGGCGCTACAGCGGCCAGCACGACCTGTGCGTGGGCACGCCGTTCGCCAACCGGGGCAGGGCGGAGCTTGAGCCGCTGATCGGACACTTCGTCAACACCCTGGTGATCCGCCAGCGGCTCGATCCGCAACAGACCTTCGCCGAGCTGCTGCGCGAGGTGCGGGCGAACATGCTGGAGGTCCATGGGCACCACGATGCGCCGTTCGACCGGGTGGTCGAGGCGCTCAATCCGCCCCGCGACCCCAGCCACTCGCCGCTGTTCCAGGTGATGATGGTGTTGCAGAACACCCCCGGCGCCACGCTGGCCATGCCCGGCCTGGCGCTGTCGGCCCATGGCACCGGCAGTGCCACGGCCAAGTTCGACCTGGCCTTCGAGTGGGTGGTGCGCGACGGCGCGTTGCACCTGCTGGTCGAGTACAACACCGACCTGTTCGACCAAACCACCATCGAGCGCCTCAGCCGCCACTACCGCCAGTTGCTCGCCCAGGTGGCCGCCGAACCCAAGCAGCCGCTGCACGCGCTGTCGCTGATGGATGCCGGCGAGCGCGAAAGGGTGCTGCATGCCTGGAACCAGTCGCCCGCCCTGCAGGCACCGATCGACTGCGTGCATCGCCTGGTCGAGACGCAGGCGGCGCGGCAACCGCAAGCCTGCGCGGTGGTGTTCGAGGGCCAGACCCTCAGCTATGCCGAGCTCAATGCCCAGGCCAACCGCCTGGCCCGCCACCTGCGCACCCTGGGCGTTGGGCCGGATGTCCGCGTGGCCGTGTGCATGGAGCGCTCGCTGGAACTGCCGGTGGCGCTGCTGGCGGTGCTCAAGGCCGGTGGTGCCTATGTGCCGCTGGATCCGGACTATCCGGTCGGGCGCCTGGGCCACATGCTTGGCGACAGCACCCCCGTGGCGCTGCTGACCCTGGGTTCGGCCCGGGCGACCCTGCACCAGGCCATGCAGGTGTGTGGCTGGGAGGCGCCGTTGATCGACCTGCAGGCCGACGCGCCCGGCTGGGCTGAACGGGACGGCGACAACCTGGCGCCCCACGAGGTGGGCGTGACGCCCGAGCACCTGGCCTATGTGATCTACACCTCAGGTACTACCGGCCTGCCCAAGGGCGTGATGGTCGCGCACCGTGGGTTGGCCAACCTGCTGGTCTGGTGCCTGGGCGTCTGCGGTGAGCCCGGGGCGATGCTGCACAAGATCCCGTTCGGCTTTGACGCCTCGGCCTGGGAGACCTTCTGGCCGCTGGCCACTGGCGGGCGGCTGGTGATCGCCCGGCCCGGCGGGCATTTCGAGCCAGGCTACCTGGCGCGGCGGGTACGCGAGCAACAGGTCACGGCCATGGTCTTCGTGCCGGCGATGCTGCAACTGTTCCTGGAGGTGGAGGAGGCCAGCCAGTGCCACGGCCTCACCGACGTGTTCTGCGGCGGCGGCGAGCTGACGCCGGCCCTGGCGCGGCTGCTGCGCGCTCGCCTGCCGCAGGCGCGGCTGCACAATGTCTATGGCCCCACCGAGACCACGGTGATCAACAGCATCTGGACCCTGGCGCCGGGCGATGAAATCCCGGCGTTGCGCCTGCCGATCGGCCGGCCCATCGCCAACAACCGCTTCCATGTGCTCGACGCCTTTGATGCCCCGGTGCCGCCCGGTGTCACCGGCCACCTGCATATCGGTGGGGTAGGCGTGGCCCGCGGCTACCTGGGGCTGCCGGCGCTGACCGCCGAACGATTCATCGACAGCCCGTTCGTGGCGGGCGAGCGCCTGTACCGCAGCGGCGACCTGGCGCGCTACCGCGCCGACGGCCAACTGGAGTTCCTCGGGCGCGACGACTTCCAGGTCAAGCTGCGTGGCGTGCGCCTGGAACTGGGCGAGATCGAGGCGCGGCTGCAGGCCTTCCCCGGCATCGCCTCCAGTGTGGTGCTGATGCTCGGCGAGCAGGCCCAGCACCAGCGCCTGGTGGCCTGCTGCGTGACGAGCGCCGCGCTGGACGAGCAGGCGGTACGTGCGTACCTGGCCGAAACCTTGCCCAGCGCCGTGCTACCCAGTGCCTACCTGTGGCTCGACGGCATGCCGCTCACCGCCAACGGCAAGGTCGACCGCCAGGCCCTGGCCGAGCGCGCGGACAATGACCTGGCGGCGCGCCAGGTCAACCTGAGCAGTCCCCGCGACCCTATCGAGCTGGCCCTCTACCAGATCTGGAAAAGCCTGCTGCTGGCGCCGCAGATCGGCATCCGCGATAACTTCTTCGCCGTCGGTGGCACCTCCATCGCGGCGATCAAGATGGCCTACCAGATCGGCCAGGCGTTCAATGTCGAGGTCCCGGCCCGGGTGGTACTCGGCCATCCGACCATCGAAGCCTTGGGCGGTTGGCTGCGGGCCGGGTCCAGTATCCAGGTGGACAATGGCAACCTGATCACCTTCCGCAGTGGAGACGGGGAGCGCAACGTGGTGTGCATCCACCCGGCCGGCGGCACCGCGTTCTGCTACCTGTCGCTGGCCAAGGTGCTGCCCGAGGCGGTCGGCGTGTACGGCGTGCAGTCGCCGGGGCTGAACCCCGGGGAGGCCACCGAACCCACGGTCGAGGCGATGGCCGAGGCCTACCTGCGCCAGATCGAACCATTGCTGGAGCGGCCGCTGGTGCTCACCGGGCTGTCGTTCGGCGGCCTGGTGGCCTACGAGATGGCCCGGCGCCTGCGCGCGGCCGGGCGGACGTCGGTCAGCGTGGTGCTGCTCGACACCCAGGGCTCGGATGATCCGGCTTTTCGCGGACAGATCGGCACCGTCGACATGGCCGAGTTCCGCGACAAGCTGGTGCGCTTCAACGGCATGTACCCCGGTATCGAGGACGCCCAGGTCGAGCGCTATTTCCACCTGTACAACCACAATCGCCTGGCCATGGCCGCCTATACCTGTCCGCCGCAGGCTGGGCGCGTGGTGCTGGTGCAGGCCCGCGAAGACCTGCCGCGTGGCCAGCTGCGCGTCTTGCGCGAATTCTGGCGGCGTCGCGCCGCCGACGGCTACCTGGCCACCCTGGTGCAGGGCGGTCATTGGGACATGCTCGAAAGCGCCGAGATTCATCGGGTCTCACGGACGATCCAGCGCGAACTGCAACGTTTCGATGCCCAGGAGGGGAAATGATGAGCGTGCTCCAGGAAACCGTGCTCGCGCGTTTTGCCGCCCAGGTGCAACGAGATCCGCAGGCCCTGGCGGTGATCGACCGACAGCTGCACATGACTTACGCCGAGCTGGCCAGCGCCAGTGAGCGTATCGCCCGGGGGCTGCAGGCTCGGGGCGTATTGCCGGGCCAGGCCCTGGCGCTGTACCTGCCGCGCGGCTGGCAATGGCTGGCGGCACTGCTTGGCGCGCTCAAGGCCGGTGCCGTGGTGATGCCGCTGGATCGGGCCAGCCCCGCCGAGCGCCGCGGGTTGATGCTGGCCGATGCCGACTGCGTGGGCGTGCTCAGCCTCGCCGATGCGCCCCAGGGTTTGCCGGGGCCGTGGGAGGCCAGTGTCGAGGCGTTGCTGGACCACCCGGATCAACCGGCCCAGCCGTTGCCGGAAAACTTTGCCGAAGTCATGTGCCTGTTCTACACCTCCGGCACCACCGGGGTGCCCAAGGGCGTGGAGGTCGGCGAGCGCGGGCTGCTGCGCCTGGCGCAGGCCGGCAGCTATATCGACATCCGCCCCGGCCAGCGTTTCGCCTGCCTGTCCAACCCGGCTTTCGATGCCTGCAGCTTCGAGTTGTGGGCGCCGTTGCTCAATGGTGGCTGCGTGGTGATGGTCGCCGATGAGGACGTGCTCGACGCCCGCCGGCTGGCCCGGCTGCTGCAGGTACAGCAAGTCGATACCCTGTTCATCACGGTGTCGCTGTTCAACACCCTGAACGCGCAGTACCCGGCGTGCTTTGCCAGCTTGCGCCAGGTGCTGACCGGTGGCGAGCAGGTCAGCCCGGTGGCGGTGCGTGCCTGGTACCAGGCCAACCCGGACAGCGCCTGCCGCCTGTTCAACGTCTACGGCCCCACCGAGTGCACCACCTTCGCCCTGTGCCACCCCATCCCGCGCGACTTCAGCGGCGACAGCGTGCCCATCGGCCTGCCGCTGCCGGACACCGGCATGCAGGTGCTCGATCCACGCCAACAGCCGGTGGCGCCGGGAGAAGTCGGCGAGCTGTACCTGAGCGGCAGCGGCGTGGCCCGTGGCTACCGCAACCGCCCCGAGGAGACCGCGCGCGCTTTCGTGCGCCTGCCGGCGCTGGATGGCGGGCGGCAGGTGCACTACCGCACCGGCGACCTGGTGCGGGTCAACGACCAGGGGCGGGTCGAATGCCTGGGGCGGGTCGACCGGCAGATCAAGGTTCGCGGTTTTCGCATCGAGCCGGGCGAGGTGGAGCAGCGCCTGCTCGAACACCCCCAGGTGGCCCAGGCCTACGTCTGCAGCCGCCGGCAGGCCGCCGAGGACCATCAACTGCTGGCCTTCCTGGTGCCGTGCGGGGAGCTGGACTATCGCGTGTTCGACGCCTACCTGCGTGCCCACCTGGCGCCCTGGATGCGCCCGCACCAGTTGTTCCGGGTGCCAGGCCTGCCACTGACGGCCAATGGCAAGATCGACCAGGAGCGCCTGCTTGCCCAGGCCGACACGCCCTGGCGACCGCCTGTCGAGGCCGGCGAGCACTCGCCGGCCCTGGACTGGCTGTTGCAGCAGGTGCGCACGCTACTCGGGCAATCCGCCCTGGGTGGCCAGGACGACTGGCTCGGCAGTGGCGGTGATTCGCTCAGGGCCATGCGCCTGAGGTCGGCGATCCGTGACCGCTGGCAGCAGGAAATCAGCATGGCGACGTTGCTCGGCGAACCGTTCGAGGCCTTGGCCGAGCGACTACAGAGCGGGCAGGGCATGGCGCCGGCCTATCCCCCCGCGCCGGCCGCGCAAGGCGCCCGTCGCGGTCCGGCCAGCGCCGAGCAGCGCCGGCTGTGGCTGGAGCAGCAGCGCGTGCCCGACTCGACCGCGTATAACGTGCCCATGGTGCTGCACCTGGCCGCAGGCGCTGATCCGCAGGCCCTGGCCGAGGCGGTGAGGCGACTGGTGGCAAAGCACCCTGCGCTGCGCACGGCTTTCGTGGCGGGCGCCGACGGTCCGGAACAGGTCGTCGGCGAGCAGGCGGCGGTGTGCCGGGTGCTGGCAGCGGGCGCGCTGGACGACAGCACCTGGCCAGCCTTCGCCAGCCTGGTGTTCGACACCCCGTTCGAGCTGGCAAGCCCCACGCTGCTGCGCGCCTGGGTGGCGCCACACGCCGACGGCAGCTGCCGCCTGCTGCTGAACCTGCACCATATCGTCACCGACGGCTGGTCGATGAACCTGCTGTTCGACGACCTGGCCAGCCTGTACCAGGATGCCCTGCAGGGGCAGGACAGCACAGCAGCCACGCTGGCACTGGATACCCTGGACTTCGCCTTGTGGCAGCGGCAGTGGAGCGTCAGCCCGCACTACCGGGAGCAGCGCCGTGCCTTGGCCACGCTGCACGCCCGTCACGGCGAGGCGACCCCGCCGCGGCCAGCCAGGTACCCCGGGGAAACAGGAGGGCGGCTGTATCGCCAGCCCCTGGGTGAACGGCGCAGCGCCGCGCTTGAACGCTTTTGCACCGAGCAGCGCCTGACCCGCTTCGACGTGCTGTTCAGCGTCTTTGCCTGGAGCCTGCACGCCCTGGTCGGCTGCGAGCGTCCACGGATCGCCAGCCCGGTGGCCAACCGCCCGCTGGCCGAGTTCGAGGCCAGCGTGGGCATGTTCGCCAACACGGTGCTGATCCCGACCGATCTGCAGGGCTCGCAAGCGCTGGACGAGCAGCTGCGCCGACAGACCGCCACCGTGCGTGAGGTGCTGGCCTTGCAGGATGTGGCCCTGGCCGATCTGGTCGAGGACCTGCGGTTGTCCTCCGACCAGGCCCTGTTCGACTACCTGTTCGTACTGGAGAACACCGAATACGCCAAGCTCGCCGCCGCCCCCCTGCGCGCCAGCCTGGAACCGTACCCGACACCCCAGGCCAAGTGTCCGCTGACCTTGCTGGTAGTGGGCGGCGAAGGGCCGTTGGAGTGCTGGTGGGAATACCAGTGCAGCCATTTCGACGCCCATGAGGTGGCCGCGCTGGACCAACTGCTGCAGCGGGGGCTGGATTTGCTGCTGGAAGATCCTCGGGCGACCCTCGACAGCCTGGTGGCGCCTTATCGGCAAAGCCTGCCGCCGGCCAGCGAAGGCCTGGCCGCCACGCTGCCGTTCGCCACGCTTGCCGACTGGTTCGAGCACCAGGCGCAGCAGACCCCCGAGGCCACCGCGCTGGTGGCCGGGCAGCGGCGGTTGAGCTACGCGCAACTGAATGCGCTGGCCGACACCCTGGCGGCGACCTTGTCCAGCCAGCACGCACGCGACGAGTCAGCGACCATGGTGCTGTTCCTGGCGCCGTCGGTGGAGCATGTGGTGGCCTTGCTGGCCCTGGCCAAGCTCAATATCACCGCCGTGCCGCTGGACCCGAACTACCCCGTGGCGGTGCAGCGTCAGGTGCTGGCCCAGGCGCGTCCGGACTGCGTGCTGTTCAGCAGCGCCACCGAAACGGCCCTGGCCGTGCTGGACGCCGAGCGCCTCAGCCGTCACCGGGTGGACCTAGAGGCGCCGGCACGGTCCCTGGAACGCCTGCGCCACAACGGCGAGCGACCGCTGTACACCTTGTTCACCTCGGGCTCTACCGGCACACCGAAGGGGGTGCAGGTGGCCGACCGTACCCTGTGCAACCTGTTGCACTGGCAGCGCCACGCCGGGCAGTTACCGGCCCGCTCGGTGACCTTGCAGTTCTCCATGCTGTCGTTCGACGTGGCGTTCCAGGAGCTGTACGGCACCCTGTGCGGTGGTGGTTGCTACCACCTGATCGAGCCCCACTGGCGCCAGGATGCCCAGGCGCTGCTGACATACCTGCAGCAGGCTCGCATCGAGCGGCTGTTCCTGCCCTGCGTGGCCTTGCAGCATCTGGCGCAAGCCGCCGTCGCCCAGGGCATCTACCCAGCGGCTCTGCGCGAGGTGGTAACGGCCGGCGAGCAGTTGCTGTGCAGCGAGGCACTGCGCAGCTGGTTCGGCGGCATGCCCAAGGCCCGCCTGTTCAATCACTATGGCCCCACCGAAACCCATGTGGTCAGCGCCTACGCCCTCCCGGCGCAGGTGAGCGACTGGCCGCTGCGCGCGCCCATCGGCCAGGCGGTCGACAATGCCCGGCTGTTGCTGGTCGACGCCCATGACCGTCCCGTACCCCCTGGCAACCAGGGCTACCTGCTGGTGGCAGGGGCGATGGTCGCCCGCTGCTACCTGGCAGATGCGGTGCTCAACGCCGAGCGCTTCGTCGAACTGCCCCAGGCCGACGGCAATCGCTGCCTGTACTACCGCACCGGCGACCTGGCCTGGGTCGATGCCCAGGGTTGCCTGCACTACATGGGCCGTGACGACCAGCAGGTCAAGCTCAGTGGCCATCGCCTGGAACTGGGGCAGGTCGAATCGGCACTGATGGCGGTGGCCGGGGTGGCCAACGCGGTGGTGACGGTGCAGGGCGAGCCATCGTGCCTCACCGCCTATCTGCAACTGACCGGCATGCCGCCCTCGGCGCAGGATCTCGATCACCAGGTGGCGCGGCACTTGCCGGCCCATGTGCGCATCGACCAGTACCGGCGCCTCGACAGCTGGCCGCGCACGCCCAGCGGCAAGGTCGACCGCAAGGCGCTGGCCGGGCAGGGCGAGGCCCTGGAGCGGCGGCGCGTGCAGGCGGCCACCTTGACCCCGCTGGAAAGCCAGCTGGCCGCGCTGTTCCGCGAGGTGATCGGCCACGACATCGAGCCGATGCAGACCTTCTTCGAGGCCGGCGCCACCAGCCTGGGCCTGATGCGCCTGCAGGCGCGCTATGTTCAAGCCTTGCCCGGCGCGCCGAGCATGGCCGAGCTGTTCGAGCACGTGACCATCCGTCGCCTGGCCGCGCACCTGGCCCGTGCCGAGGCCGCACCGCAACGCCGTGAGCGCGCATCCAACCCAGGCGAACAGCCGATGGCGATCATTGGCATGGCGGTCAACGTGGCAGGTGCCCGCGACCTGGGCGAGTTCTGGACGATGGTCCAGGGCAACGCGCTGGGCATCGAGCACTTCCAGGCCGGCGAAGGCCTGGTCGGCGCACGCAGCCAACTGCAGGGCATGCTCGACTTCGACCCCGAGTACTTCGGCATCAGCCGCCAGGAAGCGCGGCTGATGGACCCGCAGCAACGCCACCTGCTGATGGCCTGCGTACAAGCCCTGCAGCATGCCGCCATCGTGCCGGCGGCGGACGGCCCGCGCATCGGCCTGGTGGCCAGTTGTGGCGAGACCACCTACTTCCAGCAGCTGCTGCGCGAAAACGGCGAGGGCGAGCTGCCGGATGGCTTCCAGCTGGCCCTGCATCACGACAAGGACTTCCTCGCCACCAAGGCCGCCTACCACCTGGACCTCACCGGGCCGGCGCTGAGCGTGCAGGCTGCCTGCGGCAGTTCGCTGATCGGCGTGCACCTGGCCTGCAACCTGCTGCGTCAGGGCGACAGCGACGTGATGCTGGCGGCCGGCGTGCTGATCGACCCGACCCTCAGCGACGGTTACCGCCACCGTTCGCAGCACATCTTCTCCCGCGACGGGCTGTGCCGGCCATTCAGCGAGGATGCCAGCGGCACCCTCGGCGCCAGTGGCTACGGGGTGGTGGTACTCAAGCCCCTGGCCCGCGCCCGTGCCGACGGCGACCGCATCTACGCGCTGGTGGAGGGTTCGGCGCTGAACAACGATGGCCGCGGCAAGATGAGCTATACCGCGCCGTCGGTGGCCGGGCAGGGCGCGGTGATCGCGCAGGCCCTGGAACGGGCCGGGGCCGCAGGTGCCGACATCGGCTATGTCGAGGCCCATGGCACCGGCACCTTGCTCGGCGATCCGGTCGAGGTCGCCGCGTTGACCCACGCATTCGGCGAGGCGCCGGCGGGCAGTTGCGCCCTGGCCTCGGTGAAGAGCCAGATCGGCCACCTGGGCGCGGCGGCCGGCGTGGTCGGGCTGATCCGCGCCACGTTGGCGGTGTACCACGGGGTGATCCCGCCTAACCTGGGCTTTTCCCGGATCAATCCGCAGATCGACCTGGCGTGTTCGCCGTTCCATATCCCGACCACGGCACGTCCCTGGCCGTCGGGGCGCAGGCGCATGGCCGGAGTCAGCAGCTTCGGCATTGGCGGCACCAACGCCCATGTGATCGTCGGTGCCGTGCAGGAGGAGCCACAGCCCCCCGAAGATGCACCACCGCTGTTGCTGCTGTCCGCCCATAGCCGTGAGGCACTGGAGCGCGACATCGCCGCCACCGATGCCTGGCTGCGTGACAATCCCGGGCAGGCACACGCGGTGTTGCGCCACTTGCAGGCCGGTCGCCGGCAGGGGCGTTGGCGCTTTGCGGCGCCGTACCAGGCGGGCGACGCCTTGCCGTTGTCGGCCATCCGCGAGGTCACGCCAACGCAGGCGCGGATCAAGGCCAGCGAACATGCACCTGATGACCTGCTGACGGCGTGGTACGAAGGCGCGCATATCGAATGGCCGGGCCGTTCGGCGCCGCCGCCCTGGAACCTGCCGCCTGCGTCATTCGATCTGCAGGCCTTCCGTTTCCAAGGTCAAGCGGCAGCGCAGCGCCAGCCACTGGCCGACTGGTTCCATCAACGACAATGGCAGCGGGTGCGACGCCTGGGTAAATCCATGGCGCAGGGTGTCCGGCAGACGCTGGTGGTGTGCGTCCGCGAGGCCGTCGACGACGTATTGCTCGCAACCCTGGGCCGTGCCTACCAGCGAGTCGTGCAGGTCCAGGCAGGCCAGGGCTACCGCCAGCTCGCCACGGATCGCTTCGAGCTCGATGTGCTCGACACCCAGGCGCTGGGACGGTTGCTCGAGGCACTGCCGGGTGAACTGGACTGGCTGCACGCCTTGCCCTTGTCGGTGACCGGCGCAGTCGACGAACAAAGTCTGGCAGCGGCCCAGTGGGCCTGCCTCGACACGCCCAGCAGCCTGTTGCAGGCCTGGGGCCAGGCACCGCGAGACGCCGACCTGCGCCTGTGGCTGCTGTCCTGGCAAGCGTGCCCGGTGCAGGGCGCGGTGGCGCGTCCGGAGCTGGCGGCCCTGGCCGGGGTGACCGAGGTGGCGCCCCAGGAATACCCGCTGCGCTGCCACTGGCTGGACTGCCCGAGCCCATCACTGGGCGAGCATGCCAACGCCCTGGCCACGTTGCTGGCCGAGCCCGAGGCATTGCCCCGGCGCATGGTGCTGCGCGAAGGCTACCTGTGGCAGCCGCGCCTGGTGCCAAGCCCGCTGCCGTCGCCCACGGCGCCAGGCCTGGCCGAGCGCGGCACGTACCTGATCCTGGGGGCTGGCGGCATCGGCCGCACCCTGTGCCAGCACCTGCTGCGCGCAGCGGACCGGCGCGTGGTGCTGCTGTCGCGTTCGCCGGTAGCGGACCTGGACCACGAGCGGGTCGATTGGGTGCAGGCCGATCTTGCCGACCTGCAGCGCTGGCCCCAGGTCCTCGAGGCGCTGGCCCGACGCTACGGGCGTTTCGACGGGGTGATCCATGCCGCCGGCATCGGCGCCGGCAGCCTGATTCGCCAGCGCGATGCCCGGCAGATGGCGATCGCCATGGCCGCCAAGACCCGCGGCATGCTCGCCGTGGAGGCTTTGATTGCACGGATGGCACCGGATTTCGTGCTGTACTGCTCGTCCATGTCGGCGCTGTTCGGCGGTGCCGGTCACCTTGACTACGCGGCCGCCAACGCCGTGCTCGACGGCTTCAGCCACTACCGTGCAGCGGGCGACGAAGGCTGCCTGCGCCTGGGTATCAACTGGGACATCTGGTGTGATACCGGCATGGCCACGCGGGGCAACAGCAACGATGCGGCGCACCAGCAGCACCTGAAGGTCGGCCTGTCGGCGCAGGAGGGTTGCGAGGTGTTCGAGCGCGCCATGGCGGCGCAATTGCCCCAGGTGCTGGTCTCGACCACGGCACTGCACAGCGCCCGGCGTTTCTATCCACGCCGTCATGGTGCCGTGGCCGCACCGGTCGACGTGCAGCCGAGCCAGGACGATCTGCCGACACGCCTGCGCGACTGCCTGTGCCAGTGGCTGGGGGTGGACTCGTTGGAGGACGATGCCTCCTTGTATGACCTCGGCGCCGATTCCCTGACCCTGCTGGACCTGATCGACGAACTGCAGCGCGCCACCGGCGTGGTCGTGCAGCTGTCGCAGTTCAGCCCCCATGTGAGCCTGCGCGAGGTGCTGGCCCTGGTTGACGCCGACCCAGGCCAGGCCGAGTGCGGCAGCGACCCGTGGCGCGAGGCGCTGCGCATCGATCCGTGGCAACAGGGCGATGGTCGCCAATGCCTGTACCTGATCCACCCGGTCGGTGGCGATGTCCAGGCCTACCGCGAGCTGGCCGCGGCGCTGCACCCGAGCCTCGGCGTGCGGGTGATCGCCGACCCGGTGCTGCGCCAGCCTGAACTGGCCAACCTTTCACTGGCGGCGCGGGCGCAGCTGTACCTGGAGGCGATACAGGCCGACCTGCCCGATGGCGCAAGCTGGGGGCTGCTCGGCTGGTCCTTCGGCGCCTGGGTGGCCCAGGCCGTGTGTGCCTTGGCCCGTGAAGCCGGGCACAAGCCACCGACGCTGTACCTGGTCGATCCACCTGCGCCGGATGCCGGAACAGAGTTGCGGCAGATTGACGAGGGGCAGATCCAGCAGGTGTTCGAACGGGAGTTCGCCCTGCGCAACGGCGAGTCGGACGGGGCGCGATATCTGGAGCGCCTGGTGACCTGCTGTCGCAACAACCTGGCGAGCATGCTGGGGCATGTGCCGGCAACGCTGGCCGGCCCGACCGGGCGCCTGTTCATCGCCACGCGCCCCAACCCCTATGGCATCGGCAGTGGCTGGCAGACCCAGGACCTGCGCCAGGCCTGGCAGGCCTTGCTGCCGGACCTGGACAGCTGGACGGCGCTGGATACCGACCACTATGGCATCGTCACCGGTCCCTTGGCCCGGCAGATTGCCGAGGCGATCAATGCCGACCTGCTCCGGCAGGAGGAGGGTGTCCATGGTGCCTGAACACGCCACGCCACCGACGTGGCTGAGCCCGCTGCTGCGGGTCTTGGGGGGCGGGCCCTTGGCGCAGCCGCTGGACCGTGAGGCGTATTGGCGACTGCTGCACTTATGGCAGTCCAAGGTAGTGCTGCCACGGCTCGCCGAGGCGCTCCCCGAACACGCTCCGGCCGTAGTCACGCTGCAACGCCTGCACCAACGTGCGAGCCTGGGCCTGCGTGGGCGCATCGGCGAGTGGCGCGCTGCGTTCAGGCCGGTGCTGTTGCCGACGTTTCGCCGGGCCTACGACTTCGAGGGCGCTTATGCCCAGGCCTATGACAGCGCCCTGGCCTACGGCCGGGCGCCGTCCAACCAGACAATGATCGCCGGGCAGTTCGGCGACGCCGAGGCATTCGCCCGGCACTATGCGCAGCTGAGTACCGAGGCCAACGCCCAGGCATTCGCCACGGCCAACGCTGCAGCCAGCAGCGAGGTCGCCGCCCGCGCCTATGCCCACGCTGACGAACAGGCGTGTGCCAGTGTCGTCGGCGCCTTGGCGCGGGTCTGCGGTTGGGCCTGCGCGACCTCGATCGAGCAACGCATGGCGCTAGTGACGCAACTGGCGACGGGGCTCCAGCGCCTGGCGAGCCAACTCAATCAACACACATCAGGGAGGGAAGCATGGATCAACAGGGATTGAACGCCATCGAGCGGATTGCCGGCGCCCAGCGTGCGCCGTACCGCAGCATCAGCGTGGAACGGCTGACGCCAGTCATCGGCGCCGAGATCGGCGGAGTCGATCTGTCGCGCAGCTTGCCGCCGGAACAGTTGGTGGAGATCCGCCGGGCGTTCCTGGAAAACCACGTGCTGGTGTTTCGCGACCAGCAGCTGAGCGTCGAGCAGCACAAGGCCTTCGGTCGGCTGTTCGGCGAGCTGCGCGCCTTGCCGCTGGAGGACATCGACGGCGACGACCCGGAACTGGTGGTGATCCGCGCCAACGCCCAGTCGCGTTTCGTTGCCGGTGAAACCTGGCACACCGACGGCACCGCCGACCCGGAGCCTTCCATGGGCTCGATGCTGTATGTGAAGGAAACGCCGGCCATCGGCACGGGCGGCGACACCCTGTTCGCCAACATGCACCTGGCGCTGGAGATGCTGTCGCCGGCGATGCAGGGGTTTCTCGGCACCTTGACGGCCATTCATGACGGCGAGATCCCGTGGAAGGGCTACACGCCGCCGCCCGGCCTGCCCAAGACCGAACACCCAGTGGTGGTGCGCCATCCCGAGACCGGACGAGCCTCGCTGTTCGTCAACTCGGGCTTCACCTCGCATATCGTGCAGTTGTCCGCCGGCGAGAGCCAGGTGCTGCTGGGGATGTTGTTCGACCTGGTGGCCCGCGAGCCGGTGCTCAGTTGCCGGGTACGCTGGGCGCCGGGGACCCTGGTGTTCTGGGACAACCGCTGTACCCAGCACCATGCAGTGTGGGACTACTTCCCGCATTCGCGGTATGGCGAGCGGGTGACGATTCTTGGCGGGCGGCCACAGGCCTAGGCCATCTGCCGCAACAACTGGTCGAGCACCAGCTCGCCAAAGGCCAGGTTGCCATGCAGCGGATCATCGACTTCGCAGAACTCGACCCGTTGCAGCCCCCGGTCGTCATTGGCGGCCTCCCGCACATCGACCAGCTCGACGCCCAGGGCGCGCAGGCGCTCGACCAGCCGGGCCTGGGCGGCCATGAACACTCGCGCGTCGGACATCGGCGGCACCCGTTGCGGTGGCAGCACGGCGTATACCTTCAAGTCCAGGGCCAGCGCCTGCTCGTAGAACGCCAGGGCAGGGCGCGACAGGGTGTCGATGATCGTGGCGAACAACGGGCCCTCGAGAAAACCGGGGTCGAACTCACCGTCCGCGCCCTGGTAGCACAGCCAGTTCTGGGTGGTGGCCAGGTAATGCACGCTCAGGCCGATGCTGGACACCAGCGGCCCGGGAATCCGCCCGAGGCTGGGGGCGTCGAGCTGGGCGAGGGCCTGGCGGTACAGATGCTCGAGCTCGGCGTCGCGCATTGCCACGTCGTCCGCCGTCAGGCGGAAGAAGTCGACGCCGAAATCGCGCCCGGCACCCAGCGGCCCACCACCGAACGCCAGTCCCCGGGCCCTGGCGGCCAGGCCGACGACACCGACATGGGAGTCGCCCAGCAGCAGGAAGCTAGGCGTAGTAGTCGAGTCTGGCGTCTTCACAGACAAGGTCCTCGCTGGCCAGGGATGCAGTGGCGGTGGGGGCTGCCGGCACGGTTTCGCCATCCAGGCCGGCAAAGAACTGGCGCATCACGAAGGCCACGCCCTCGGGCGTCACCTCGCGCTGGTTGGGCTGGTAGAAGGCGCCCTTGAACGGCGTGCCGGTGATGATCTCGTAGGAGGGGAAGTAGTCCACGCCGGGAAGGTCCTGGCACAGCTGGCCGGCCACGGCGCGCAGCACCGACTTGGAATAGGTGGTGGCACTGAGTACATGTTCGCCAGTGGCGCTGGCGGTCAGCGGCACCGGTGAGACGGTGAGCAACAACTTCAGGTCCGGGTTCACCGAGTGCATCAGCGCGATGGCGTCGGTCATGGCCTGGTAGCTGTCGTTGAAGCCGAAGTTGCGGAATACGTGTACCTGCGGGTCGAACTCACCGCGCACGGTGCCTGGGCACACCGGGTACAGCACATCCGTGTCGCGGTTGGCCCAGGCCTCGGTCAGGCCCAGGGTGAAGACGAACACCTTGGCGCGGCGCAGCGCCAGGCGAATCGCCGCTAGGGTCTGCTCCCGTGCGTCGAACAGTGCCTGCTCGCTGGCAAAGCCGGCCGCATCCAGCGCCGGGCGGAACGGATCGAAGAAGCGCCCGTCGTGCTGCCAGGTTTCGCCCGCCTGTGGCTGCCTGCCCAGCGCCCACTCCAGCCACTGGCGCAGTATCGCCGGGGTATAGAGGTTGCCGGTGCGGAACGAAAAAACGCCGTACTGTTGCGCCTTGCGTTCCTGCTCGGGCATCGCGGTCGGCGCTGGCTCCGCGTCGAGCCAGTTCATCCCGCGCGCCACCAGGGCCTGGCCGATGTGCTGGGCGAAGCAGGAGCCTGCGGTGACGATGGCGTCCTTGGCGTCGATCTCGAAGGCGGGCGACCACAGCTCAGCGATCTGCTCGTCGGGTCGGTCGGCGATCGCCGTGCGCCAAAAGGCGCGGGGCGGCAGGCATTGGTAGGGGTTCATGGGCTACCCGTGCAGCGCGATGCTGTAGATGAGGTCGTCGTGCCAG
Source organism: Pseudomonas peradeniyensis (assembly GCF_014268935.2). Taxonomy (GTDB): domain Bacteria; phylum Pseudomonadota; class Gammaproteobacteria; order Pseudomonadales; family Pseudomonadaceae; genus Aquipseudomonas; species Aquipseudomonas peradeniyensis. Next base: position 1,333,243 of record NZ_JABWRJ020000001.1, read on the forward strand.
CGGCCACCAAGCCGGTAGGCTTCCGGCACACGGCGGGCGAGGGTGAAGCCGCACTTTTCCAGGACCCGGCTGGAGGCCGTGTTGCCGTCGGTGACGGTGGCCTCCAGCGAGGTGAGGTCGGTGGCGCTGGCGAAATCCACGATCACCCGCAGCGATTCACTGCCCAGGCCCTGGCCGTGCCACTCGGGCAGCAGCAAGTAGCCGCATTCGGCATGCCCTGGGCGCAGCACGCGCAGGCCGGTGACCCCGACGTTCCGGCCGCTGGCCTTGTCGGTCATCACCAGGCACAGCCAGTGTTCGGCACCGGGCGACCAGTCCGGCAGGCGATGCTCGAAACCCCGGCGCACTTCGCTTTCCGGCAGCTCGTCGAATACATGGCGCATGGTCTCGGGCTCGCGGTGGAGCCTGAGGAACAGCGGCCAGTCGGCTTCGGCCAGGGTACGCAGGTACAAGCGATCGGTGTGCAGCTCCAGCATCCGGTGCTCCTTGCGGGATTGGGAGGGCTGGAGGATTTGTACGCTGGGTTGCCTTGAGGTTCAAGCCTTGCCGACTGTTTGCGCGATGAGCCAACACAGCGAAGGTCCGCAGGTACCTGGTAGATTTGCAGAGTACATGTGGGCTCATTACCTCCCGGGAGCGTGTTGATGTCACTGTTGCCGCCAGACAACCGGCCGAACGCGCTGATTTAAAAAACAGTACCGTGTCCATCCGTTGGCGCACTGGAGTAAAATCTGTACTTCACCCCGGCGCCCAGATTCGTCAGACAAAGGACTGTATGCCCGCCATCCCGCTACTGCGCCGTCTTTTCGCAGGTTTCGCCCTCGCAGTGCTCACCGGCTGCCAGCCCGAGCCTGTGCTGCCCCTCGACCAGCAACTCTACATTTGGCAACGCCAGTGGCGGCCGGCCCACGAGCAGGCCCTGGCCGAAAGCCGCGCCGACTTCTCGACCCTGCGTGTGCTGGCCTTGCAGGCCCAGCCCAAGGCAGGCTGGAGCAGGGCGCTGGTCAACCTGCCTCAGCTCAAGGCCGATGGCCGCCCGGTGATCGCCGTGGTGCGTCTTGACGGTCAGCTGCCCGCGCTCGACCTGCAGCTGGCCGGCACTCAGATCGCCCAATTGCTGGCCGACTGGCAGAGCGCTGGCTTGACCCCAAGCGGGCTCGAGATCGACCACGACAGCGGCAGCGCGCGCCTGCCGGGCTATACCGAATTCCTCCTGAAACTGCGCGAGCAACTGCCGCCGGGCCTGAAGCTGAGCATCACCGCGCTGCCCGCCTGGCTCGACAGTCCGCACCTGCCGGCGCTGTTGCAGGTGGTGGACAGCAGCGTGCTGCAGGTGCACGCGGTGAGCGATCCGCGGCGGGGCCTGTTCGATCCGCTCCAGGCGAAGGCCTGGGCCGAGCGCTGGAGTCGCGTCAGTGACAGACCGTTCTACCTGGCCTTGCCCGCCTATGGCGTCGCGCTGCTGCCGGATACCGGCGGTGCGCCGGTGGTGGAAAGCGAAACCCCATTGAACCGACCCGGCGAGCGCCGCGAGCTGCTGGCCGATCCGCAGCAACTGGCGGACCTGGGCAGGCAACTGCGGGATAAGCCGCCCGCGCGCCTGGCCGGGCTGATCTGGTTCCGCCTGCCATTGCCCGGCGACCGCCGGGCCTGGAGCCTGGCCACCCTGAAGGCGGTGGCGCGCGGCGACGCGCTCGCCAGTCAGTGGCGTGTCGAGCTGTCCGGGCAGCCCGGGCTTTATGACATCAGCCTGGTCAACGCCGGCAATCTCGACCTGCCGGTACCCGCGCGCGTGGAACTGAACGTCGAGTCCTGCGACGCCGCGGATGGGCTCAATGGCTACCGCCTGCAGCAATCCCCGCAACACCTCGTCTTCAACCGTCAGTCCAGCGTGCGTGTGGCCGCTGGCGGCCGGCGCGTCCTCGGTTGGGCGCGCTGCCATGGAATCGAACAAGGAGCATGGAATGTCTACCCCTGACTGGCCTCGGCGCCTGCTGTGCCTGTCCCTGAGCGTGCCAGTCGGCACGGCGCTGGCCTGTGGCCCGGACTTCCCGATGCGCCTGCTGGATGACCGGGCGCAGACCCTGGCCGAGCTGCCGGAAGGCAATTTCGGCTTCGAGGTGAATCGCCTCGGCGAGCAGCTGGCAGGTCTCAAGCCCACCACCGAGATGACCCTGACCCCTTACTGGGACGGTGACGACAACGACCGGCCTTACCGTGAGCAGCGCCGCCGGATCGAAGCCAGCGAGTTGCCGGAATCGCTGCGCGAAAAGGTCGCGCAACTGCGTGCCCTGCAGGATCCGCAACAGGTGCTGGAGCAGGGCGCCGAACTGCCGGATGAACTGCGCCTGTACATTGCCGGCGCAGTGGCCTTCGACACCGACGACCACGCCCTGGCGGCGGATTACTTCGCCAAGGTGCTGGCCCTGCCTGCCGAACAACGCAAGTTGCGCAGCACCTGGGCGGCCTACTCGCTGGGGCGGGCGCTGATGGCCCGCAGCTTCGAGGCCAGCGATGATCCGCAACAGACGCCGCAGGCCCTGCAAGCCCAGGCGCGCGAGGCCTTCCACCAGGCCCGCGCGCTCAGCGTCGAAGGCTTCAGCGACCCGCTGGAGCTCGGGGTGGCCAGCCTTGGTGAGGAGGCCCGCCTGGCCAAGCTCGCCGGCGACTGGAACAGCGCGATTCAGTTGTATGCCAGTCAGAGCCGCCTGGGCTCGGGCAGCGGCTACAGCTCGCTCAGGCAGCTTGCCGACGAACTGGTGAGCCTGCCGGATGAGCAGTTGAAGGCGCTGCTGGCACAGCCGATGCCGCGCAAGCTGCTCACAGCCTACCTGCTCAGCCATGTCGGCTGGGACTACGACGGCCAGCCACCGACCCAGGCCCGGCGCCTGCCCGCGTTGCTGCAGGCCAGTGTCGGCGACAAGCTGGAAGACGCCGACCGCCTGGCTGCGTTGACCTACCAGCAAGGCAACTATGCCGCGGCCAGAAGCTATCTGCAGCAGGCAGGCGACACCGGCCTTGCCTGGTGGCTGCGCGCCAAGCTGGCCTTGCGTGACGGCGACAAGAACCAGGCAGCGGCGGCCTATGCCAAGGCCGCAGCCGCGTTCCCCCGCGAAGAGTCATGGGGCTCGCGGCAGACACCCGATTGGGACTATGAGAGCGTTAAACCCGGCTGCCGGGTCGAAGGCGAGGGTGCGATCCTGGCGCTGGAGCGTGGCGACTACCTGCAGGCCTTCGACCTGCTGTACCGCAGCCAGGAGATCTACTGGCAGGATACGGCCAACGTGGCCGACCGCGTGCTGACCCTGGATGAGCTCAAGGGCTATGTCGATGCCCATGTGCCGGCGCCGCCAGCGCCCAAGGTGGAAGAGGGCGGCTATGTGCCGCGCCCGGTAGCGACACAGTTGCGCGAGCTGCTGGGGCGACGCTTGCTGCGCGAAGGACGCTACGACGAAGCGCCCGGCTACTTTGCCACGCCGCAATTGCAGGCCGACGCCAAGGCCTACGGCCAGCACCGCCAGGATGCTATCTCGCGCTGGACACCCACCGGCCGCGCCGAGGCACTGTACGCCGCGGCAACCCTGGCGCGCAGCGCGGGCATGGAGATCCTCGGTTATGAAATGGCGCCCGACTACGCCTGGTTGGGCGGCAGCTACAGCCTGGGCAGCGCCGAAGTGCAGCCAGGGCCGTTCCTGGCTGCCGGCGAGGTGCAGCGGCAACTGGCGACCGAGGCCAAGCCCGATCAGCGATACCACTACCGCTATGTCGCCGCCGACCTGGCCAACCAGGCCGCTGACCAGCTGCCACACAGCAGCCAGGCCTTCGCCGCGGTGCTGTGCATCGCGGCCGGCTGGGTGCCCGGCAGCGAACAGGAAAGCGCGCTGTACAGGCGCTACGTCCAGCAGGGGCCGTTCGTGCAGTGGGCGGAGGATTTCGGCAAGCAATGCGAAGAGCCCCGGTTCGACCAGGCCAACAAGCGCTACCTGACCGAGAAGCTGGACAGCGTGCGCACGGCGTTGCGGCCGTACAAGGCGCAGGTGCTGCCGGTGGGGTTGGTGCTGCTGGCGGGGGTTGCCTGGGCGTGGATGCGGCGGCGCAAGGCAAAGGCTTGAAATGAGATCGAGCGCCGCGAGGGCGGCGCTCGATAAACCGCCGTCAGTTCTGCGCGGTCTTCTGCCCAGGCTCCAGCTTCACTGTCTCCTCCAGGGTGAAACGCCCCAGCGGGTTCTGCAGGAAGTTCTGGATATTGCTGCGCGAGATGTTGATGTACGGGCTGTAGTACAGGTCGATCCAGTGCACGTCCTGCTTGGCCAGCTTCTGCAGTTCCTGGTACATCTGCTTGCGCTTGACCGGGTCGGTTTCCACACGGGCCGCGGCCACCAGGTCCTTGACCTTGTCGTTGTGGTAGCGGGTCATGTAGTTCATGTTGGTGTCGTGGCCCAGCACGAAGGTGGTCTTCTGGTCCGGGTCGAGCACGTCGTTGGTCCAGTACATCACCGACAGGTCGTAGTCGCCGTCGACCAGCATCTGCCAGCTCTGGGTCGGGTCGACCTTCTGCAGGTTGGCGGTGATGCCGACATCGGCCAGCTGCTTCTGCACCAGTACGGCGATCTGCTCGTCGGCCTCGTTGCCGGCGTTGACCACGTAGTTGACCTTGAGTCCTTCGGCGCCGGCTTTTTTCAGCAGCTCGCGGGCCTTGGCCGGGTCGAACGGGCGCTGCGGGTTGTCGGCGTTGTGGTAGAGCGCACCCTTGGGAATGTACGAATAGGCCATTTCGCCATGGCCGAAGGTCACCGTGTCCACCAGCGTCTTCTTGTCGATTGCCAGGTCGATCGCCTCGCGCACTTCCTGCTTGCCCAGCAGGCCCTTGGAGTGGTTGATCAGCAGGTGGTCTTCACGGGTCGAGGGGTCGATATGGATGGTGATCTTCTTGTCCTTCTGCAACTCGTCCACCTGGGTGAACGGCACAAAGATCGCCGAGTCCAGTTCGCCGGCCTGGACCTTCATCATGCGCGTGCGGTCATCCGGGATGGAGATCCACTCCACGCCATCCAGGCTGACCTTGTCGGCCTGCCAGAACTCCGGGTTCTTCTCCAGGATCACCCGGTCGCCCCGTAGCCATTCCTTGAGTTTGAAGGCCCCGGACACCACCGGGTTCTGTGCGTATTCTTCCTCGCCGAGCTTGTCCATGGCCTTTTTCGACAGGATCGAGATGTTGGCGGTGGCGAGCTGGGCCAGGAACGGCACCGACTTGCTGTGCAGGGTCACCACCAGGGTATGCGGGCCGGCGGCCTTGGCGGTGTCGATGATCTTGTACGAGTCGGCCCAGAGCGAACCCGGGTTGTCGCGGATGCGCAGCAGGGAGAAGGCGGCGTCCTCGGCGGTGATCGGCGAGCCGTCGGAGAACTTGGCGTTGCGCATCTTGAAGGTGTAGGTCAGGCCGTCGTCGGAGACCTTCCAGCTTTCGGCCAGGCCCGGCACCAGTTGGGTGCCGCTGTTGTCGACGCGGATCAGCACGTCATAGACGTTGGCGAACACCCAGCTGTCGCGGTTCTGCGCGCTCTTGATCGGGTCGAAGGTGGTGCTTTCCTCACGGCAGCCGATGGTCAGCACGCCGGCTGCCTGGGCCATGCCGCTGGCCAGGGTGCTGGCGGCCAGTATGGCGGCGGTGAGAAGTTTCAATGCGGCGGGTTTCATGCTCAAGCTCCGTTTGATGGTCATGGTGGTGAAGTCAGCAGGGCAGTTGCGGATGCACGCAGGCGTGGCGCCGGGCGCCCTGGATATGCTCGGGTGGCGCGGTGTCGCCGCAGCCGGGCAGGGCATGCCGGCAACGCGGATGGAAGGCGCAGCCGGAGGGCAGGTTCAGCGGGCTCGGCGGCTCGCCGGCCAGCGGGTCCTGCGGCAGGCGCCGGGCCGGGTCGATGTCGGCGATGGACTGGATCAGCGCGGCGGTGTAGGGGTGGCGTGGGGCGGTAAAGACCTCATGCACCGGGCCCTCCTCGACGATCTGCCCCAGGTACATCACCGCCACCCGGTCGCACAGGCGGCGCACCACACCCAGGTCATGGGTGATGAACAGCAGCGCCAGGCCCATGCGCTCACGCAGTTCCAGCAGCAGGTTGATGATCTGCCCCTGGATCGACACGTCCAGCGCGGCGACACATTCGTCGGCGACGATCAGACGGGGCTCGACGGCCAGGGCCCGGGCGATGCCGACCCGCTGGCACTGGCCACCGCTGAGCGAACCGGGCCGCCGCTCGGCCAGCTCGGCGCGCAGGCCGACCAGCTCGAGCAGCTCGCCGACCCGGGCCGGAATCTGCGCGGCGGGCACCTTGCGCTGCACCTGCAGCACCTCGGCGAGGATCTGGCCGATGCGCTGGCGCGGGTTGAGCGCGCTGTACGGGTCCTGGAAGATCATCGCGGTCTCGCGGCGCAGGCGGGCGATATCCACCGGGTTGCCCTGGTTCATGTCGGTGCCGTCGAACAGCACCTGGCCGCCGCAGCTCGGGGTGAGCTGGAGGATGGCCCGGGCCAGGGTGCTCTTGCCGCAACCCGACTCGCCCACCAGGCCGAGGGTCTCGCCGGCGGCGAGATTCAGCGAGGCACCATTGACCGCGCTGACCTTGCGCGGGCGCAGGTTGAACAGGCCGCTGCCAGCGGCGGGAAACTGTACCTGCAGGTCCTTGACCTGCAACAACGTGGTCATGACAGGCCTCCGGCCAGCAGCGGGGTATGGCAGGCCAGACGGTGGCCGGGGCTTGCTTCCAGCAGTTCAGGCAATTGTTGCCGGCAGAGCGGCATGGCCTGGGGGCAGCGTGATTCGAAGCGGCAGCCCGCCGGCAGGTCATCGAGCAGCGGTGGCTGCCCGGCGATGGTGGTCATGCGCACTGCCTCGGGCTGCGCCGCCGGATGGCAGGCCAGCAGCCCGGCGCTGTACGGATGTCGGGGCCGGGCCAGCATTTCGTGCTTGGCGCCGTGTTCACAGAGGCGCCCGGCGTACATCACGGCGATACTGTCGCAGGTCTGCGCCACCACGCCCAGGTCGTGGCTGATCAGGATCATCGACAGGCCCCGGCGGTCGCGCAGCTCCAGCAGCAGGCGCAGGATCTGCGCTTGCACGGTGACATCCAGGGCCGTGGTCGGCTCGTCGGCGATCAGCACCCGGGGATTGCAGCCCAGGGCCACGGCGATCATTGCCCGTTGGCGCATGCCACCGGAGAACTCGTGGGGGTAGTTGTCGACCCGGGATTGCGGGTCGGGAATACCGACCTGGCGCAGCACCTCGATGGCTTCGGCCCGGGCCTCTCGACGCGAAGCGCCCTGGTGCAGGCGGATGCCCTCGGCGATCTGCTCGCCGATGCGCATCAGCGGGTCCAGGTGGCTGCTGGGGTTCTGGAAGATCATCCCCAGCTCACGGCCGCGCAGGCGGCGCATGCCGGCTTCGTCCAGCTGCAGCAGGTCGTGGCCCGCCAGGCGCACGGACTGGCCCTCGACCCGCAGGTTCGGCGCCGGCAGCAGGCGCATCAGGCCCCGGCAGGCCAGGGTCTTGCCCGAGCCGCTTTCGCCCACCAGGCCGAGGATCTCGCCTTCGCCAAGGTCGAAGGACAGCCGATCAACCAGGGTGATATCCCGTTGGCCGGTACGGGCGATGACGCTCAGCCCGCGGACCTGGAGCAGGGGCGTGGTCATGAACGGTCTCCCAGGCGTTCGGCGACGCCGTCGGCCAGCAGGCTGAAGCCCATGGCCAGGGTCACCACCGCCAGGCCCGGGAAGGTGCAGATCCACCAGGCGCTGGTGATGAAACTCTGCCCCTCGGCGACCATGGTGCCCCATTCCGGGGTCGGCGGTTGCACGCCCAGGCCCAGGTAGCTGACGGCGGCGCCGTTGAGCAGCACCAGCACGGCGTCCGACATGCAGAACACCACCGAGCCGAACAGCGCGTTGGGCAGCAGGTGGCCGAACAGCGTGCGCCGGTGGCTGAAGCCCAGGCTCCTGGCGGCCAGGGCGAAGTCGCTCTGCTTGAGCACGAGGATCTGCGAGCGGATCAGCCGTGCATAGGACACCCAGCCGACCAGCGCCATGGCGATGTAGAAGCTGCCCAGGCCCGGGCCGAGAATGGCCATGATCGCCAGCATCAGCACCAGGAACGGGAAGGCCAGGACGATGTCGATCAGGCGCATGCAGGCGTTGTCCAGCCAGACGCCGACGTAACCGGATACCGCGCCGATGCAGGTGCCGAGCAGGAACGGGAAGATCACCCCGATCAAGGCCATCTGCAGGTCGACCCGGGCGCCCCAGATCACCCGCGAGAGCACATCGCGGCCGAAGTTGTCGGTGCCGAAGGGGTGCGCCAGGCTGGGCTCGGCCAGGCGCAGGTCGCCGTTCTGCAGCAGCGGGTCGAACGGCGCGACCCACGGTGCGCACAGCGCCAGCAGGCACCAGCCGAGGACGATGGCCAGGCCGCAGTACAGGGTCAGGCGGCCATTGCCGAGGTTCCAGGCCAGGCGCACGCGCAGGGCGAAGGTGGCGCTCATTGGATCTTCACCCGCGGATCGAGGACGGTGGTCGCCACATCGGCGAGGAAGTTCACCGCCACCGTGGCGCAGGCCAGCACCATGGCCACACCCTGGACCACCATGTAGTCACGGGTGAAGATGCCGCGCACCAGCAACTGGCCGACGCCCGGCAGGGAAAACAGGCTCTCGATCACCACCGTGCCGCTGATCAGCCAGCCGATGTTGACCGCCAGCAGGTTGATGGTCGGCACCATGGAGTTGGGCAGGACATGCCGGCGCAGGATCGCCCCTTCGCCCAGGCCCCGGGCACGGGCGGCGGTGACATGGTCGGCCTGCATCTCCAGCAGGATGCTGGCGCGCAGGTTGCGCACCAGCACCGCCGACAGCGCCAGGGCGATGGTCAGGCAGGGCAGCACCAGGTGGTGCAGCTTGTCGGCCCAGGTGCGGCCATAGCCGGACACCGGGAACAGCCCCCAGTGCACGCTGAACAGCAGGATCAGCATCAGCCCCAGCCAGAAGGCCGGCAAGCCGAGGCCGGCAGTGGTGAACAGGCGGATCAGGTTGTCGGCCCAGCCGCCCTTGCTGCGGGCGGCAAGTATGGCCAGCGGCACGGCGATCAGCAGCGCCAGGGCCACGCTGCCCAGCACCAGCATCAGGGTCGGCTCGATGCGGCTGGCGATCAGCGGCAGGGCGTCGACCTTGTACAGCAGCGACTTGCCCAGGTCGCCGTTGAGCAGGTTCTTCAGGAAGTACAGGTACTGCACCCAGATCGGCTCGTCGAGGCCGAACTGGGCGCGGATCTTCTGGATCGCGTCCGGGGTGCTTCGTGCGCCCAGCAGCACCCGCGCCGGGTCGCCCGGGATCGAGCGCACCAGCACGAAGGTGATGATGCTGATGCCCAGCAGCACCGGCAGCAATTGCAACGGACGGATGAGGACGAACCGGTAGCGGGCCAGGCTCATCGATCAGCCCCGGTTTCTTTGCAGGAAATCCAGCAACACCGGGAAATAGGCCTGGGGTTCTTCGTAGAACGGCATATGGCTGCTGTTGGGGAACACATGCAGCTCGGCGCGCCCGTGCAGCGCCAGTTTCATGCGCATGGCGCAGGCCGGGGTCAGTTCGTCGTGCTGGCCGGTGGTGATCAGCACCGGCATGCGGAACGCGCCCATCTGCTCGAGGCGGTTCCAGTCCTTGAGATTGCCTATATAAAGGAACTCGTTGGGGCCCTGCATGGTGGTGTAGGGGCCCATGTTCCAGTCGCCCAGCGAACGCTGGATCGGCGCCGGCCATTCATCGAGCCGGCAGACGTGGCGGTAGTTGAGCAGGGTGATGGCGGCCTGGTACTGCGGGTGGTCGAGGGTGCCCATGGCCTCGTGGCGCTGCATCATCGCCACCGTCTCGCTGCCCAGGGCGCCGCGCAGGCGTTCCAGCTCGGTGATCAGGTGCGGGATGTCGCCGACGGTGTTCTCGAGAATCAGGCTTTTCAGCGACTGCGGGTGATGAATGGCGTACTCGATCGCCAGCCAGCCGCCCCAGGAATGCCCCAGCATGTGCACACGGCCCAGGTCCAGGGCCTGGCGCACCTGCTCGACCTCGGCCACGTAGCGGGTGATGTTCCACAGGCTGTCGTCATCGGGACGATCGGAGGCGCCGGTGCCCAGCTGGTCGAAGGCGACCACGCGGATGCCCTTGTCCTTGAGCCAGGCATGGGCGTCGCGCAGGTAGTCGCAGGGCAGCCCCGGCCCGCCATTGAGGCACAGCAGCACCTCGTCCCCTTCGCCAAAGCTGTACACCACGAGATTGTGGCCATCGACCGATACGTTGAACTGCTGGTCAGGTTGCATCTCACGCCACATCGCTACTCTCCTGTTGGCCATGGCTTGCAGCTATAACTAGCGCAGGAGTTTTCGTCGCCTACAAGCTAGTGTTTCCTATAGGTTTCGTATGGCAGTCCCGCGCCAAGCCGTGGCATTCTACGTGCCGGACTTCGAGATGGAAATCCAAAAGGAATCACAGGGAGTGTCAGGTATGCAGGCCAAGGTGGCTGAACTCAATGCGCGGCTGGCGTCCGACGACAGCCTCGACGAGCAGATGGACAGCGTCGCCGAACTGGCGGCGCAACTGGGCTTCGATGCCCTGGTGTACGACTACAGCCCGGTGCCGCTGGATCATGTCGGCGAGCTGATCACCCCGAGCGTGGTCCGGCTGCGCCAGACCCCGAAGGACTGGCAGGACCTGTGGTGCTCCGAAGGCTTCTACCAGATCGACCCGGTGCAGCAGGTGGCCGTGTCCTCCATCGCGCCTTTCGTCTGGTCGTACCTGCCCAAGGGCGAGACCGTCCTGCAGCGCCACATCGACCAGCGCCACGCCCCGGTGGTCGGCTACCTGCACGACGCGCAGCTGACCTGCGGCGTGACCGTGCCCATCCACCTGCCACGTGGCGGGCTGGCGACCCTGACCGGCCTGCGCCCCCAGGTCAGCCAGCGCGACCTGGACGACGCCCGGGAACACCTGGGCGATTTCAGCCTGATCGCCCATGCCTTGCAGGAGGCGGCCTATCCCTTGCTGGCCAAGGAGTCCGCCACCCGCGTCATCCGCCTGACCCGGCGCGAGGTCGAATGCCTGCGCTGGGCCGCCGAAGGCCTGACGGCAGGGGAGATTGCCGAGAAGCTCAACCGCTCGCTGGCGACGATTTCCCTGCACCTGACCTCGGCCATGCACAAACTGGGGGCGAAAAACCGCGTCCAGGCGGTCGCCCGGGCGGTGCACTACCGCCTGCTGGACCCATGAAGCAACAAAAAAGGTCGAAAACCTAGAGAACTCTCTAGTTATGCCGCGCCGCGCGTAAGGTTATTGTGTGCTCCATGATTCGCAAGGAGCCGGATGACATGGAACTCACCCAATCGCGTGAAGGTTTTGCCCCCTTCGGCAACTACAAGACCTGGTACCGCGTTACCGGTGACCTGGACTGTGGCCGCACCCCGCTGGTCATCCTGCATGGCGGCCCGGGTTGCACCTACGATTATGTCGACGCCTACAAGGATGTCGCCGCCGGTGGCTACCCGGTCATCCACTACGACCAACTGGGCAACGGCCGGTCGACCCACCTGCCGCAGATGCCGGCATCGTTCTGGACGGTCAAGCTGTTCCTCGAGGAGCTCGACAACCTGCTGGAACACCTGGGCATCAGCGAGCGCTACGCGCTGCTGGGCCAATCCTGGGGCGGCATGCTCGCCAGCGAGCACGCGGTGCGCCAGCCTCGGGGCCTGCGCTGCCTGGTGATCGCCAACTCGCCGGCCGACATGCGCACCTGGGTACGCGAGGCCAACCGCCTGCGTGAAGAGCTGCCCAAGGAGGTCCAGGACACCCTGCTGCGCCACGAGGCCGTGGGCGACTACACCGCAGCCGACTACATCGCCGCCACCCGGGTGTTCTACGACCGCCACGTGTGCCGGCTCAAGCCTTGGCCGGAAGAAGTGGCGCGCACCTTCGCCCAGGTGGATGCCGACCCGACCGTGTACCACGCCATGACCGGGCCGAACGAGTTCCATATCATTGGCAGCACCAAGGACTGGACCATTGTCGACCGCCTGCCGCAGATCAATGTGCCGAGCCTGCTGATTTCCGGGCGTTATGACGAGGCCACGCCGCTGGTGGTCAAGCCCTATCTCGACCTGATCCCCGGGATCCGCTGGGCGCTGTTCGAGAACTCCAGCCATATGCCCCATGTCGAGGAGCGGGTGGCGTGCATGGGGACAGTGGTGAAGTTCCTCGACGAGAGTCTGTAGCGCGTAGCATCCGACCGTTTTCCCTTCCTCAGGCCTGTCCGGGCGTTGCCCGGCGGGCCTGAGTTTTTTGCGCGGTGTTGTCAGGTAAGGGGCCAAGCCATCCACACGCAAGGCGTCTGCGCTGAAAGACGCTGCTCAGGGGGCATCAGCTGGAGGGCTTGTCGCTAGCGTCCTGCCCTTGCTGGCCGAGATGCTGCCGGGCGGGTGACGGGGCGTCACCCTTGGCAATCTGCTCGGCCGCCTGCTGGCGTTGTTGGGCAAATTGGTCGCTGCGCTCCCTGAGGCGGTCGGCGCCGCCTTCGGCAAAGGCCGAGGTGGCCGAGATCGTTGCCAGCAGGGCGAGTGCGCACGCTAAGGATTTCATCACTGGAGTCTCCATCGATTGACCTGAGGGTCGGCCGCCTGGCGGCCGGGTTGAGGCAAGGATGGCGTGCGCGGATTTTCCCGGGATTAACAAACCGTTCAGTTGGCCAACAGTTGCTCGTGCACCCAGCCCTGGGCCGTAAGGACCATGGATCGGGTTTCCTCCAGCGGCTTGGCGGCGCTGGCGAGCGCCTGGCCAAGCCCGGCGATATCGGCCTGGACCGCCGCGTCGCCGGCCCACCCCGGCAGTTCGGTGATCTGGTAGCTGTAGGTCACCTGGGACTGCTGGCGCCCATTGTGTTCGACAGGAGGGCTGAAGCCCTTGATGGTGGTGACCTGTGCCTTGCCGAAGCACAGGCCGCCGGTACTGGCGCCGTTCGCCTCGCGCCGGGCATCGGCCTTGTAGTGGCGCCGGCCCTCGTCGGTGAGGTCGTAGGCGTAGTAGATATCGGTCCGCGCCGGCTGCCACAGGCGCTCCGGCACCTCGGTGCGGGCGACTTCCCGTTCGCTGACCACGCCGACCCGGGCCAGGGCGTGCAGGGCCTTGTTGGTGCCTTCCACATCGAAGTCACGGGTGCGCGTGGGGAAGGCGCTGATCACGAAACAGTGCGGGTACTGGGTGTCGAGGTAGGCCTGGGCAGCCTGGCGCAGGTCGGCTTCGCGGGGCTGTTGGCCGTCCGAGCAGCCGACCAGGGTCGCCAGCAGGGCCAGCGGTATGATCTTCCTGTCCATCGTAGGGCTTCCTTGAGTTGCCAATTGCAGGGATGCGCGCCGGCCGGGCCGGCTGGTGCAGGATTAGAACCCGCGGGCCAGAGCCCCCGCAATCGTGGCAAGAAGACATATCCTCGATTTGGCAACGCCCGGGCAGCGCCATGTCCGGCAAAATGCCGCTGCTCATCCATACTCCTTTGATCCGCCCTGGCGCCGTCGGGGCAACCGGCAACGGACAGACCTGCAACGCAAACAGAGGAGCCGCCGATGGCCAAGGGCGAGGGCAAGAAACGCAAGGGCGATGCCACGGACAGACTCGGGCGCAAGACCTACGAGGCAGAATTGCGGCGGTTGCACGTCGAGTTGGTCAAACTGCAGCAGTGGGTGGTGGAGAAGGGCCTGAAGGTGTGCATCGTCTTCGAGGGCCGCGACGGCGCTGGCAAGGGCGGCACCATCAAGGCCATCACCGAGCGGGTGAGCCCGCGGGTGTTTCGCGTGGTGGCGCTGCCGGCCCCCACCGAGCGCGAGAAGACCCAGATGTACGCCCAGCGCTACCTGGTCCACCTACCGGCGGCGGGCGAGGTGGTGATCTTCGATCGCAGCTGGTACAACCGCGCCGGCGTCGAGCGGGTGATGGGCTTCTGCACTGACGAGCAGGCCCACAAGTTCCTCACCGTGGTGCCGATGTTCGAGCGCATGATGGTCGAGTCGGGGATCATCCTCATCAAGTACTGGCTCGAGGTCAGCGCCGAGGAGCAGACCCGTCGCCTGCAGGACCGCATCAGCGACGGGCGCAAGCTGTGGAAGCTGTCGCCGATGGACGTCAAGTCCTACAACCGCTGGGACGACTACACCCGTGCCCGCGACGACATGTTCGCCGCCTCCGACTCGTCCTGGGCGCCCTGGTACATGGCGCGTTCGGAGGACAAGCGCAAGGCGCGGCTGAACATCATCAGCCACCTGCTGCAGCAGATCCCCTACAAGGACCTCAGCCACACGCACAAAGTGTCGTTGCCCAAGCGGGGCAAGATCGGCAAGCACAAGGCGCAGCCGTATCCGTTCAAGATGGTGGCGGAGCGGTTCTGATGCCGTGGCGGCGAATGCCAGCCTCTGTTCCGAGCACTCGGGCAAGGTGCACGTTGCGCTCCCCGGACAATCAGCCAGCAGACTGCATTCGCTCGACCAGGTCCCACAACCGCGGGTCGTCATAGTCCTCGATCACCAGCCTTGCCCCGGCTTCCAGCAAGCGCTCGGCGGGCTGGGTGGTCGCCAGCCCGACGGTGAAGATGCCGGCATCGACGGCGGCCTTGACGCCTGGCAGCGAGTCCTCGAATGCCAGTGCCTGTCCGGCTTCGGCGTCCAGGCGCTGCAGGCCGGTGAGGTAGGGCAGTGGGTCGGGTTTGGGGCGCGCCAGTTCATCCGCCACCAGCACGTGCTTGAAACGCGTGGCCAGGTCCATGGCACCGAGCATGTGCTCGGCGTTCAGGCGGGGCGCGTTGGTCACCACGCACATGCCGATGCCATGCCGCGTGGCGTGGTCCAGCAGGCGCAGCAGGCCGGGCATCGGCGCCAGGGTCGGTGACAGTTCGCGGAACAGCGCTTCCTTGCGTTCGGCCAGGGCCTGGCGGCTGGCGGCATCGGCCTGGGGGAATAATTCGGCGAACAACAGGCCGTTGGAGCGACCGCTGACCTGGGTGTTGAACTGCTCCTGCGTCAGCTCGCGGCCGTCATGGTCGAACAGCAGCTTGCGGAAGGCTTGCAGGTGCAAGGTGTCGGTGTCGGTGAGGGTCCCATCGAGGTCGAACAGCAGGGCGGTCAGCATCGGGCATCCTGAGGGTGGAGAAACCATTCAGCATCATAAGGGATCAGGGGTGGGAAATGCACTTGGCTGGGGGGCAGGGGGGATTTCAAGGTGCTCGGCGGGGGAGTTTCAGCGCCTATCAGATCGAAAGCCGCCCGCGCGGCGCATCGCGACGCAAGGCCGCTGCTACATGTGTTTCGGGCCAGTCAATCCTGTGCCATTACCTTGTCCGCCTTGGTGCATGGCTTGAGAGCGGTGGGGCAGCAAAGGTGCTGGCACGTTAGTATGAGCGGCCAGACATTCCCAGCACGGAGCACCCCACGTCATGCCTTTCATCACCACCCGGAAAATCCTCTTTGGCGACTGCGATCCCGCGGGGATCGTCTATACGCCGCGCATCTCCTATTTCGTCATCGAGGCGATCCACGAGTTTCTCTCCCACTGCCTCGGCGGCGAAGGCCTGCGCAGGTTGTTCGCCATGGGCGTGATGCCGCCGGCGCGGGCCCTGTCCATTGAATTCCTGGCGCCCATGACCTGGGATGACCTGATCAGCGTGCAGGTCAGCAGTGGCGTGCCCGGTACCACATCGTTCAGCTTTGCCGTCGAGGCACGCGGTGCCAGCGGCGAGGTTTGCTTTCGCGCCAGCATGACCCAGGTGTGCGTCTGCCCTGAGAGCAAGCAGCCGGTTGCAGTGCCCGAGGCATTGCGCCAGGCATTGAGCGAGCACATGGACTAGGGGGACATCGTGACGAATAGTTTTCCAATAAATGAACAAACGTTTCAGCATCAATCGGATATAAAGTCCGAACGTGACCGGTTATTCAGTTGGCGTTTTTCGACTAATTAAGGTGTTGGCCACTGGTTGCTCTTGGAGAAAGCTGTTAGTTTCGCCCCGCTGTGAAGCAAACAAGCAGGCCTGCAATGCGCCGCTTGCCGCCAGTCGACGCATCAACGGCTGGTTTGACAGGGAACGATAATAAAAAATCCTAGGGAGGGATAACCGGATGAATCTGTACATCCGCCTGTTGCTGGCTGTCCTGCGCGGTTTTTTCAAGCCGCCCATGGCCCTGACCGATACGCTGCACCGCACGCTGCGGGTCTGGCCGAACGATATCGATATCAACAAGCACATGAACAATGGTCGTTACATGACCATCGCCGACTTGTTCATGCTGGAACTTTGCCTGCGCGCGAAAATCCTCATTCCGGCCTTCAAGTTGGGCTGGAAACCGATGCTCGGTGGAAACTTGGTTGTCTACAAGAAGCAACTTTCCATGTTCGAAAAGTATACCGCCGAATTCAGCATCTGCTGCCTCGACGAAAACTGGACCTACTTCCAGTACAGCTTCTTCAACATGGCTGGCGAAGTGGTCGTGACCGGCTACTCCAAAGGTGCCTGGGTCGGCCGCAAGGGCCTGGTCGCCAACGCGGTGATTGCCGAGAAGCTCAAGGTCCAGCCCACCACCGCACCCATGCCCGAAGCCGTGAAGAAATGGCTGGAGGCTGAAGCGCACGTTCTCGGCAAGGCCTGATCGAGGCCGCGCCGCGGCCCTCTTGCCAACCACCTGATACCTGCAACGCCTGTCCATTGCTCCACCGTCCCCGGCCTCTGGCCCGGGCGTGCGCGGCAGGCTTTGCCGTGCCCGGCGTTCGCGCCGCACCTCGATCCATGAATGAGTAGGGAAACACCTCATGTCGAACACCTTGCTGTTGATGCTGGCCTTTTTCGCCGCCTTCCTGCTGGTCGCCGAGCTGTTCAGGCGCTACCGCCTGGTGGGCCTGACCTTCTTCGTCCTGTCGCTGCCGGCGCTGCTGGTGCCCAACGCCAACCTGTTCATGCGCATCAAGACCATCAGCGTGCTGCTGCCCATGTGCTTCCTGGCCTATGCCCGCTACAAGCCAAGGATCGAAGGCTTCATCTACAAGCTCATCTACGTGGTGATCGTGCTGAACATCATCGAGGCCTCGGTGATCGACTGGCAGACCGGCAACATCCTCAACATCGTCGCCGCCGTGGGGCTGATCGTCTGCCTGCCGTACTCGCGCAAGCATTGGGAAATTTCCGGGCGCCACAGTGATTTCGTGGTGCGCGTCCCGGCCTACTGGCCCTACCTCTACACCACCTGGAACCTGTGCTTCCTGTACTCGGCGCGGATTACCACCTTCGGCTACGCCCTGCCGCTGTTGCTGGCGCCGGTGGCGTACGCCTTGCTCCTGCGCCGCACGGACCTGTACTTCCAGGCCCGTGCCTACACCTTCGGCTTCTACCTGTTCGTGCGCACGCTCGCCGGCGATACGCCGTTGATGAACCTGCCGGCCTTCGACCTGACGAACTGGTACAGCCCCGACGCGGCGCTCGCCTGGAGCGTCGTCAACGTGATTTTCACAGGCGCCTGCCTGTACAGCTACGGCGCAAGCCGCAACAAGAACAAAGCGATCGAACAAGGAGTTTGAAGCATGCTGGAAGTCATCCTGCTGGCGTTTTTCATCACCGTCAGCCCCGTGATCATCCTGATGAGCAAGACCCGCGCCGAGCCGTTGAAGCATGTGTACGTGGGCCTGTACTACGTGAAGTTCGTGCCGCTGCTGCTGGCGCTGTACGCGGTCAATCTCGGCACCAGCTTCCTGGCCTGGAAGTGGGTCCAGTTGAAGTGGCTGCTGCCTCGCTACTTCGGCTACCGCCACTACAACCGCGATTCCATCTCGATGGAAAGCACGCCGATCCCGGGCACTGACTACCACATGGGCTACATCCCGAAAAAGCTGCCTGCCGAACTGGTCTACCGCTGGAGAAAGGACAAGGTCTACCACAACTACATCCAGTCGATCATCAAGGCCAACCGCGACTACTACAAGGTGCCGCTGGGCCAGTTCCCGCAGCCGACGGCCATCTCGGACGAGGACCTGCGGGTATTCCTGATGTCCTCGCAGATCACCCACTACCTGCAGACGGTCGATGGCGTGTCGACCTTCGACATGCGTGACTTCACCCGGGAAATCCGCCTGTCCAGCTCGGTGTTCGACGTGGCCAGCATCGCCATCGCCGAGGACTTCGCTGTCGACAGCATGCGCATCACCCTGCGCGACGGCTTCAGCGTCGGCCCGGGCGAGCCGCACTGGGACCTGGCCAAGGTGTACTTCATGTCCAACACCATGGTGTTCTTCATCCTCGGCGCGCACCTGCACCACCACCTGTTCTTCGCCGAAATGGGCGCGGCGTTCCTGTTCAACCTGGTGCCCAGGGAGTCGAACTTCCACAAGCTGATGGACCCGCACACCGCCTACATCCTGATGCTCAACCACCAGTTCAAGGAGTCGCCGCTGTCGCTGCGCGAAACCACCGGCATCGCCGACAAGTTCCTCTACAGCTGCATCGGCTACTACTCGGCGCAGACCTTCTACAAGGTCGGCTATGAAAACGCCCTGAACATGTACAACAAGCGCGAGACCGAGGACCAGGCGCTGACCCAGAAGTTCGAGATCAGGTTCGCCATCCCGTTCGACCAGTACCTCAATGGCCAGCACGCGCTCAACGCCCAGTACCGCGACTACTACGCGGCGGTGCTGAAGTTCGTCTCGGCCAGCTATGACGACCTGCTGCGCGACGGCTCCGAGCCCTACATCAACAACTGGGTCGCCGAGCTGTGCCGCTACGTCAACCTGCCGTGCCAGCCCGGCGACAAGGCCTTCAATATCGAGGTGATCGCCACCTATATCTGGTACGTGTCGTTCGTCCACTCCCTGGAGCACTACCAGTTCCACAAGTACAAGATGAACTACTGCCTGCTGACCCGGGTGCCGTTCTCGGTCGCCAGGCACCTGCCGCAGGACCAGGTGTTCAGCCAGTACGACATCTGGAAGTCCAAGCACATCGTGCACACCTTCGGCAAGAACCACCTCAATGCCGGCGTGTCGGAAAGCTATGCCGACCTGGACTACAAGTTCCGCGACCTGGCGCTGATCGACCGGCAGGAGCAGTTGAAGAAAGAGGTGCTCGGCCTGCTGGACAAACACCAGACCCCGAACGAGGCGATCGCCTTGTCCATTCGCTACTGAGGCAGGGCAGGGATGGCCGGCGACGAAGGGGACTGTTCAGTGTTTTGAAAAAAGAGTACAAATGTACTCCATGGACACTTTATCCCCCAAACGCCGCGCCATCCTCGCGTTCATCCGCGAGCGCATCACCGATCAAGGCCAGCCACCGTCGCTGGCCGACATCGCCGAGCGCTTCGGTTTCGCCTCGCGCAGCGTGGCGCGCAAGCACATCACCGCCCTGAGCCAGGCCGGGTTCATCGACGTCACGCCCAACCAGGCGCGTGGCATCCGCCTGGCCGAGCCCCTGCGCCGACCCGAGATCCTCGAGGTGCCGGTACTTGGCCAGGTCGCCGCCGGTGCGCCGATCGGCCCCGACCTCGACATCCACGAGCAGTTGCTGCTCGACCCCAGCCTGTTCCGGCGTACCCCCGACTACCTGCTCAAGGTGCGCGGCGATTCGATGATCGATGACGGCATCTTCGACGGCGACCTGGTCGGCATCCGCCAGCAGGGCGAGGCCCGTGACGGGCAGATCGTGGTCGCCCGGCTCGACGGCGAGGTGACCATCAAGCGCCTGCAGCGCACCCGCGACGGCTATCGCCTGCTGCCGCGCAACCCGGCCTATGCCCCCATCGACGTGACTCCCGGGCACGAGTTCTTCATCGAAGGCGTGTTCTGCGGCCTGCTGAGGCGTGACTGATGGGCGCCGTGGTCGAACTCGACCGACTGCTCGACCAGCGCCAGGTATGGCGTGGGCGGCAGGCCCAGGCGCGTCCGCAGGGCCTGCAACCCACCGGGCATGCCAGCCTCGACCATCGACTGCCGGAAGGCGGTTGGCCGGCGGCGGCGTTGAGCGAGCTGCTGCTGGCCAGCCCCGGCTGCGGTGAGCTGCAACTGCTCTGGCCGACACTCGCCCGGTTGACCGGGGAGGGGCAGCGGGTGGTGCTGGTGGCGCCGCCATTCATTCCCTACGCGCCGGCCTGGCAGGCCGCCGGGGTGGACCTGCGCTGGCTGGTGCAGGTCGATGCCGAGGCGGCCGATGCCTTGTGGGCGGCCGAGCAATGCCTGCGCTCGGGCAGTTGCGCCGCCGTGCTGTGTTGGCCAGGGTACGCCGACGATCGTGCCTTGCGCCGCCTGCAGGTGGCCGCGGAGACAGGCGACGCGCTGGCGTTTGCCTGTCGTCCGCACCAGGCCGCGCTGAACCCATCACCCGCCGCCCTGCGCATCGCTCTCGACCTGCGTCCGGCACAGTGGCGCGTGCTCAAGTGCCGGGGCGGCCTGGCGCCGGCCACGCCCATCGCCTGCCCGGGGCGGGAGTGATGCGCCATGCTCTGGGCCTGCATTTTGTTGCCACAGCTGGCGCTGGACACCGCCCTGCGCGAACGCGACGACCCCGAGGCGCCGTTGGTGCTGCTGGGCGGACCGCCCCAGCGCCGGGTGCTGCGGGCGGTCAACCCGGCGGCCAGTGAGCTTGGGCTGCGCGCCGGGCAGACGCTGACCGCCGCCCGCGCCCTGGCCGACGGTTTCACCTGTGTCGAGGTCGAGCCGGCACGCATCGAGCAGTTGCAGCAGTTGCTGGCAGCCTGGGCCTACCGCTTCAGCGCCCAGGTCAGCCTGCACTATCCCCGTGCATTGCTGTTGGAGGTGGGCTCGAGCCTGCAATTGTTCGGCCCCTGGCCATTGTTCGAGGCCCGCCTGCGCGAGGAACTGGCGGCATTGGGGTTGCGCCAGCGGATCGTCGTGGCCAGCAATCCGGTGGCGGCGAGGATGCTCGCCAATGGCCATGATGGCCTGGCGCTGACCTGCCCGCAGGCCACCCGCGCCGCCTTGCTCGAGATGCCCGTCGAGCGTGTCGGCCTGCCCGCCGAGGCGGCCGAAGCCTTCGCCCGCATGGGCCTGCACCGGCTCGGGCAGGTGCTGGCATTGCCGCGTGATGCCTTGGCCAGGCGTTTCAGTGTCCAGGTGCAGTTGCACCTGGACCAGCTGCTCGGCCTGCGCAACCTCGGGCTGGACTTCTACCAGCCGCCCGATCGTTTCGAGGCGCGGCTGGAGCTGAATTTCGATGTCGAGTCGCATCAGGCGCTGCTGTTCCCCTTGCGTCGCCTCATCAGCGACCTGGCGGCCTTCCTCGCCGGGCGCGACTGCGGCGTGCAGCGTTTCGAGCTGTACCTGGAGCACGCCGAAGGCGCTGACACCGTGCTCAAGGTCGGCCTGCTGGCCGCCGAGCGTGATGCCTCGCTGCTGTTCGAGCTGGCCCGTGGTCGCCTGGAGCCGCTGCGTATTCCGGCGCCGGTACGCAACCTGCGCCTGCTGGCCGCCGACCTGCCGCCATTCGTGCCCCAACGCCAGGCGCTGTTCGACCCGCGTGCACAGCAGGCCCAGCCCTGGGAGCAGCTGCGCGAACGGCTGCGTGCGCGGCTTGGCGACGAGTCGGTCAAGGGCCTGCGCGCCGAAGCCGACCATCGCCCCGAGTGCGCCTGGCAAGGCGTGGAGCAGGGCACCCAGGGCCAACGGGTGATGGCCCCTGGTCGTCGTCCCGGTTGGCTGCTGCCCACACCCCAGCTCTTGAGCGAGACCGGCCTGCAACTGCTGGGGCAGGCCGAGCGCATCGAGTCCGGCTGGTGGGACGGTGGCGACGTGCGCCGTGACTACTACCGTATCGAGACCCGCGACGGCCTGCGCGGTTGGGCCTTCCGTGACCTGGCGAGCCCCGGACCGCTGTGGTTGCAGGGCTGGTTCGCATGAACAGCCCGGATTATGCAGAGCTGCACTGCCTGTCGAATTTCAGCTTCCAGCGCGGCGCCTCCAGTGCCGACGAACTGTTCCGCCGCGCCCGCGAGCAGGGCTACCAAGCCCTGGCGATCACCGACGAATGCACGCTGGCGGGGATTGTCCGGGCCTGGCAGGCAGCGAAGCAGCATCAGCTGAAGCTGATCGTCGGCAGCGAGGTGCGGGTGCACCAGGGGCCGAAGCTGGTCCTGCTGGTGGAGGACCTTACCGGCTACCAGAACCTCTGCGCGCTGATCACCCGCGCCCGGCGGCGTTCGGAGAAGGGCAGCTACCAGTTGCTCGCCGAGGACCTCGAGGCCCATCACCAGGGCCTGCTGGCGCTGTGGGTGGCCGAGCCCGACGATGGCGCCGGGACCTGGTTGCGGCCGCTGTTCGGCGAGCGCCTGTGGCTGGCGGTGCTCCTGCACCGCGGTGCCGATGACTGCCAGCGCATGGCGCAGCTGCGCGCTCTAGGGGCACGACTGGATATCCCGCTGGTGGCCTGCGGCGATGTGCACATGCATGTGCGCGGGCGGCGGGCGCTGCAGGACTGCATGACGGCCATCCGCGAACATTGCGCGGTCGCCGAGGCGGGGCGCTTCCTGTTCGCCAATGGTGAGCGCCATCTGCGCTCGCTCGACCAGTTGCGCGAGCTGTACCCCGACGATCTGCTCGCGCAGACCACCCAGGTTGCCGGGCGCTGCACCTTCGACCTGTCGCAGCTGAAGTACCAGTACCCGCGGGAGCTGGTGCCCGAAGGGCAGACCCCGGCCAGCTGGTTGCGCGAACTGTGCCGGCGCGGCCTGCCCGAGCGCTGGCCCCAGGGGCCGAGCGACAAGGTGCGCACGGTGCTGGAGCGGGAGCTGGCACTGATCGAGGAACTGGGCTACGAGAGTTACTTCCTGACCGTCCACGACATCGTCGCCTTCGCCCGCCGCCAGCGCATCCTCTGCCAGGGGCGCGGTTCGGCGGCCAACTCGGTGGTGTGTTTCGTCCTCGGCATCACCGAGCTCGACCCCATGGAGCATCGCCTGCTGTTCGAGCGCTTCCTCTCCCGCGAGCGCAACGAGCCGCCGGACATCGACGTGGACTTCGAGCATGACCGCCGCGAAGAAGTGATCCAGTACGTGTTCCGCCGCTATGGCCGGCACCGTGCGGCACTCACCGCCGTGGTCAGCAGCTACCACGCCGCCGGCGCGGTGCGCGACGTGGCCCGGGTGCTCGGCCTGCCGTCCGACCAGGTGGACGCCCTGGCCAAGTGCTGCGGGCGCTGGAGCGATCGCATCCCCGATGCCGGGCGCCTGGCCGAGGCCGGCTTTGATGCGCACAGCCCCTCGCTGCGGCGCATCCTGGTGCTGGCGGGGGAACTGATCGGCTTTCCCCGGCACCTGTCGCAGCATCCCGGCGGTTTCGTCATCTGCGAGCAGCCGCTGGACCGGCTGGTGCCGGTGGAGAATGCGGCGATGGCCGAGCGCACGGTGATCCAGTGGGACAAGGACGACCTGGACATGGTCGGCCTGCTCAAGGTCGATGTGCTGGCGCTGGGCATGCTCAGCGCGTTGCGCCGCTGCTTCGACCTGATCGCCCGGCACCGGGGACGCGAGTACACGCTGGCGACCCTGCCCAAGGAGGACCCGGCCACCTACGCCATGATCGGCCGCGCCGAGACCATGGGCGTGTTCCAGATCGAGTCGCGGGCACAGATGGCCATGCTGCCCCGGCTCAAGCCGGTGAAGTTCTACGACCTGGTGATCGAGGTGGCCATCGTCCGTCCCGGGCCGATCCAGGGCGACATGGTCCACCCGTACCTGCGCCGCCGGCTCAAGCAGGAGCCGGTCACCTATCCATCGGAAAAACTCCAGGCCGTCTTCGAACGCACCCTGGGCGTGCCTTTGTTCCAGGAGCAGGTGATGGAGCTGGCCATGGTCGCCGCCGACTACAGCCCGGGCGAGGCCGACCAGCTGCGCCGCAGCATGGCCGCCTGGAAGCGCCATGGCGGCCTGGAGCCGCACCGCGAACGGCTGGTCGCGGGCATGCTGCGCAATGGCTACGAACTAGCGTTTGCCGAGCGCATCTTCGAGCAGATCAAGGGTTTCGGCAGCTACGGCTTCCCTGAGTCCCACGCCGCCAGTTTCGCCCTGCTGTGCTACGCCAGCAGCTGGCTCAAGTGCCATGAGCCGGCGATCTTCACCTGCGCGCTGGTCAACAGCTGGCCGATGGGCTTCTACAGCCCCGACCAGCTACTGCAGGAGGCCCGCCGCCAAGGGATCGACGTGCGTCCGGTGGATGTGTTCCATAGCGACTGGGACTGCACCCTGGAAGCCGTGGACGAGGGCGCGCTGGCCATCCGCCTGGGGCTGCGCCAGATTCGTGGCTTTTGCGAAGATGATGCCCGCCGCCTGGCACAGGCGCGGGCACAACGTCCGTGGCGCGATGTCGAGGACCTGTGCCTGCGTGCCGGGCTCGACGCTCGGGCCCGTGCGCGCCTGGCGGATGCCGGGGCCTTGCGCGGGCTGGCCGGTGACCGTCACCAGGCGCGCTGGCAGGTGGCGGCGGTGCAGGCGCAGTTGCCGCTGTTTGCCGAGGTCGACTCCGTGCCCGAGCAGGCGGTGATGTTGCCGCTGCCGAGTGTCGCCGAGGACCTGGCCGCCGACTACGACACCCTGGGCACCACCCTGGGGCCGCATCCCTTGACCCTGCTGCGCTCACGCTTGCGGGCACTGGGTTGCCGCAGCTCGACGGAACTGGCGGGGGTCGAGCATGGCGACACGATCGCCGTGGCCGGCATCGTGGTCGGCCGGCAGCGCCCGCAGACCGCCAGTGGCGTGACCTTCGTCACCCTCGAGGATGAGCACGGGATGGTCAACGTGGTGGTCTGGCGCGAGCTGGCCGAGCGCCAGCGGCGGGCGCTGGTAGGCTCGAAATTGCTCAAGGTGAGCGGGCGCCTGGAGCAGGAGAGCGGGGTGCGGCACCTGATCGCCCGACGACTGGAGGACATCAGCCCCTTGTTGCAGGGGCTGGATGTGCGCAGTCGAGATTTTCACTAACAGGCAATGCTGGACCTCAGCGTAGCTCGACCTGCGCGCACAGCCCCCCTTCGGCACGGTTGCGCAGGGTCAGGCTGCCGCCCATGGCCTGGGTCAGTTGCTGGGCGATCGCCAGCCCCAGTCCGGTACCGCCGGTGCTGCGGTTGCGCGAACCCTCGACCCGGTAGAACGGCTTGAGCACGTCGTCGAGTTCCGCCTCGGGGATGCCCGGGCCATCGTCGAGCACGCGGATCAGGGTCACCCCGTTCTCGCAGCCCACCTCCAGCTGCGCGGCGCCTGAGAACTTGAGGGCATTGTCCACCAGGTTCACCAGCACCCGGCGCAAGGCATGGGGGCGGGTTTGCAGGGTCGCCTGGGCGCTGCCGCGGCGGTCCACCCGGGCGCCGCTGTCCTGGTAGTCGAATACCAGGCTGTCGAGGAAGGCGTCGAGGTTGACCCGGCACGGCGCCTCGGTGCCGCTGTCCATGCTGCGGGCATAGGCCACGCCTTCGCGCACCAAGTGCTCCATGGCGTCCAGGTCGTGCGCCAGCTTGTCCTTCTCCTGGCCGTCGTCCATCTGCTCGACCCGCAGCTTCATGCGCGTGATCGGCGTCTGCAGGTCGTGGGAGATGGCGGCGAGCAGTTGCATGCGCTCCTTGAGGTAGGCGCCGATGCGCGCCTGCAGTGCGTTGAAGGCCACGGCGGCGTAGCGCACTTCGCGTGGGCCGCTCTCGTCGAGCTGCGGACCGGGGCTGTTCGGGTCGAGGTTGTCCACCGCCTGGACCAGACGGGTCAGCGGGCCGATGGCCAGGCGCACGGCCAGCCAGGTGCAGGCCAGCAGCACCGCCAGCTGGATCAGCAGCACCACCGGCAGCCAGGTGGCCACCGGCACCGGGGCAGGGGTGACGTCGATGGTCAGCGGTGCGCCGTCGGCCAGGCGCAGGTGAGCCTGGAAGTGCGCGTTAGGGCCGGGGATTTCCTGGAAGGTCAGGGCGTAGCGGTCACCGATGGCCTTGACGATGGATTCGGCGGCCATGGGCGGGTCGGCGCTGGGCATGGCTTCGCCGGGCAGGCCGCCGTCCAGCCGGTAGCGGTAGGTGCGCCGCTCCAGGCGTGACAGCCAGGCCGGGCGCTCGGCGGCGGGCAGGCGGTCGAGGATGGCCACCGAGGTCGAGACATCCAGCTCCAGGTTGCTGAGCATCATCGAGCGGCTGCTGACGTAACGTTCGTAGGCCTGCAGGCTGAACGACAGGCCGTAGGCCAGCACCAGCCCGGTGAAGAAGATCAGGGCCAGGCGCGAAGCCAGGGTGCGCGGCCATTTCATGCCGGCGACTCCAGCAATTGCACCGGTAGCGAGAACACGTAGCCTTCGCTGCGCACGGTCTTGATGCAGGTCGGCTCACGGGCGTCGTCGCCCAGGCGCTGGCGCAGGCGGCTGACCAGCAGGTCGATGGAGCGGTCGAAGATATCCGCCTCGCGGCCCTGGGTGAGGTTGAGCAGCTGTTCGCGACTGAGCACCCGCTGCGGATGGTCGAGGAACACCCGCAGCAGGCGGTACTCGGCACCCGACAGCGCCACCAGGGTGCCTTCGTTGTCGAGCAGGTGGCGGGCGGTGGTGTCCAGCCGCCATGGGCCGAAGGCGATCAGCCGGCTGCTTTCGCTGATGGTCAGGTTCGGTGGCAGCATGCGCGTACGGCGCAGCACGGCGTTGATCCGCGCCAGCAGCTCGCGGGCGGAGAACGGCTTGGTCAGGTAGTCGTCGGCGCCCATCTCCAGGCCGATGATGCGGTCGGTCTCGTCGTTGCGCGCGGTGAGCATCAGCACCGGCGTGTTGCGGTGCTTGCCGGCGCGCAGTTCGCGGCACAGCAGCAGGCCGTCGTCGCCGGGCATCATGATGTCGAGGACGATCAGGTCGACGGCGTTGTTTTCCAGGAAGGCGCGCATCTGCCGGCCATCGGCGACGATGCTGGTGCGCAGGCCGTTCTTCTTCAGGTAATTGCCGACCAGTTCGCGGATCTCGCGGTCGTCGTCGACGATCAGGATGTGATCGGCGTGTTCCATCGGGGTGTCCTTGTACGTGGGGAATGGGCGCAGTGTACCGAGTGGATCCGGGCTTGCCTGCCCGGGTTTGTATTGCAGTGTATCTGCTGGCGACATAGATACAGGAAGAAGCACGGCGGCCCCTGGCCGGACACATGTGCGATACCTGGCAGGCGTGAAATGGCTCTCGGCCGGGGAGGGAAGCCTTCCCACACAAGACCTCGCATCAGGAGACACGCCATGACTATCAAGACCCTCGCCAGCGCCGCCCTGTTTGCCGTCCTCGGCCTTGGCGCGCTGACGGCCCAGGCCAGCAGCAGCTCGCTGAACGACGCCAGCGTGATGCAATACCGCTACGGCGACCGGCTGGATGTGAAGAAAGTGCTGTCGGTGAAGGATGCGCCAGGCACCACCTGCGGGCCGGTGAAGACCCGCATGGACTATCTCGACTCCCAGGGCAAGCCGCAGAGCGTCGAGTACCGCTCCTACGCCACCAGTGGCTGCCATGACAACTGAGGCGCGCGGCAAGCGCCGCCTGCTCAAGGCCGGCGGCGTGGCCCTGGCCCTGCTCGGGCTGGGCCTGGCCGGCCACCTGCTGGCCAGGGACAGTTACGGCCCCATGCCGTCGCTGGCGGGGGCCGAGCAGTGGCTCAACTCGCCGCCGCTGGATGGCACCGCGCTCAAGGGCAAGGTGGTGCTGGTGGACTTCTGGACCTACGACTGCATCAACTGCCGGCGTAGCCTGCCCCATGTCAACGACTGGGCGCGGCGATACGGCGAGCAGGGGCTGGTGGTGGTCGGGGTGCATACGCCGGAGTATGACTACGAGCACGACCTGGGCAATGTCCGGGCCCAGGTGCAGCAACTGGGCATCGCCTACCCGGTGGCGGTGGACAATGGCTACCGGATCTGGAACGCCTGGGGCAACCAGTTCTGGCCGGCGCATTACTTTGTCGATCGCAAGGGGCAGGTGCGTCATGTGCACTTTGGTGAGGGGGATTATGCGGGGCAGGAGCGGGTGATTCAGGCGTTGTTGAATGAGCCGGGTTGATTCGTTGTCCGCTCTGGCCCTATCGCGGGGCAACATCATTCCCCGAGCCGCTGCTCCCGCGACGGCGGATAGCCGAAGTACGCCGCATAGCACTTGCTGAAGTGCGAAACCGAGACGAACCCGCAGGCCACCGCCACCTCCATCACCGACAGGTCCGAATACTGCAGCAATCGTCGGCTCTTGGTGATGCGCAGCTCCATGTAGTAACGCCGGGGCGAGGTGCCCAGCTGGGCCTGGAACAGGCGGTCGATCTGCCGCCGCGAACGCCCGGAGTAGGTGGCCAGTTGGTCGAGGCTCAGGGTCTCCTCGAGGTTGTTCTCCATCAGCTCGACGATGGTGCGCAGGTGCAGGCTCATGGACTTCTTCGCCCCCGGCCCGACCTGGCGATAGCGCGCCCCGGAGAACGACAGGATCTCCTCGACGCCTTCGGCCAAGGCATCGCCGTACAGCCGCCGGACCAGCCCGAGCATCAGCTCCATGGCGCCGTTGGGGCTGGCGGCGCTCAGGCGGTCGCGGTCGAGGGTGAAACTGGCCGGGGTGATGCGCGTCTGCGGGCTGATCTCGGCCAGGCTGGCGCGCTGCTCTGGGTGCACGCTGCAACCATAATCGTCGAGCACCCCGGCGCGGCCGAGGAACCAGGCGCCGTTCCACAGCCCGCCGAGGGTCATGCCGTGGCTGGCGCAATCGCCCAGCAAGCGGTCGAGGTCGGGGTATTTCAAGGGTGTGCGCAGGCCGCCGCAGATCACCAGCAGGTCGAGGTCCTGCAGGCTGCGCGGCGCCAGCGGACTGGCCACCAGTTCCAGGCCCAGGTCGCTGAGCACGCGGTCGCCCGCCAGGGACAGCGGGGTGGAGGTGAAGCTGTCGGCACGCAGCAGGTTGGCGGTGACCAGCACGTCCATCGCCACGGTGAAGCTGGCCATGGAGAAGTGCTCGAGCAGGACGAAGTCGACGCGGTAGGGACGCTGGTTGCCGGCCTCGCCGGACTTGAGCCGCAGCATGTTGCTGGTGCTGGTCTTCTTGCTGAACTGACGTGGCGTGGGCACTGCGGACTCCGCTTCCTGGCTGGCGCGCACGAGTGTGCGGCGGGACGCGGGGAAAGACAACAGGGGCGCTTGCTGGCGCTGAAAGCACGGCGCCCCCTCGAGAGGGGGCGCCGGTCATGCAACGCGGGGTTTAGAAGTCGCCGCGCAGGGTGAACATGTAGCTACGCGGGGTACCGTAGGTGGTGCCGCGGGTCCAGTAGCCCATGGAGTCGAAGTACTTGCGGTCGAACAGGTTCTCGACGTCCACGCCGACGGTCCAGTGCTCGTCGAGCTTGTAGGCGGCGCGGGCGTCGAAGATTGCACGGCCGCTGTTGTACGCCTCGTTGTAGGCATCGACGTAGGAGTTCTGCGCCGAGACGCCACCACCGACGCTCAGGCGGTTCCATTCGCCAGGGAAGGTGTAGTTGGTGTTCACGCGTACCATGTGTTTCGGGGTCTGCGCCGAGATCGGGCCGCCCTCGGACGAGCTCGTGGTGTTGTAGGTGTAGCCGGCCGCGACCTGCAGGCCCGGCAGCAGTTCACCGGTAGCCTCGGCTTCGAAGCCCTTGCTGCGGTTGATGCCGTCGCCGTTGGTCCAGCAGCGGCCGGCCGGGTCGGTCGGGCACTTGCCGCGGTTGGCCGTATCCTGCAGGGCTACGTCTTCCTGCTCGATGTAGAAGACGGCGAAGGACACGTTCAGGC
Organism: Pseudomonas peradeniyensis; assembly: GCF_014268935.2. Lineage (GTDB taxonomy): Bacteria > Pseudomonadota > Gammaproteobacteria > Pseudomonadales > Pseudomonadaceae > Aquipseudomonas > Aquipseudomonas peradeniyensis. Next base: position 1,363,067 of record NZ_JABWRJ020000001.1, read on the forward strand.
GCTTGTCGAACAGCTCACCCTTGATACCGGTCTCGTAGTTCGAGCCAACGGATGGGTCGAGCACGCTGCCGCTGACGGTGCGGTAGTTGGACTGCGGCAGGAAGATGTCGGCGTAGCTGGCATACCAGGACCACTGGTCGTTCAGGTCGTAGATCGCGCCGACGAAGGGCGTGAACTCGTGTTCCTGCCGGCTGGTGATCACCTTCGGGCCGTTCCAGGCTTCGTTCTTGTACCAGCTCAGGCGACCACCGAGGACGAAGCTCAGGTCTTCGGTCGCGTGCAGGCGGGCGCTCAGGTAGGTGCCGTAGCGGGTGTCGATGGTGTCGTCCATCGACTTCCAGCCGTTACGCTGCAGCTCGGGGATATTGCTGTGATTGGGATCAAACACATTGAGCGGGATAGGGCTGGGTAGCGCGATGGTGTTGTCCTTGTCGTTCATCTTGCGCTTGGACCAGTTGGCGCCGAGGGTCAACTGGTGGGTCAGGCCGAAGGCCTCGAAGGTGCCGTCCAGGTGGCCGTCGACGGCATTGGAGGTGACATCGAACTTGTGATAGCTGACGGTGTTGACCGTCGGACCACCGGGAGCATTGTACTCCAGGGTTTCCCGCGCGCCCCACTCGATGGCGCTACGGTTGTAGCCACCCTCGGAATGGGACAGCGCCAGCTTGGCGGTCCAGTTGTCGTTGAAACGGTGGGTGAGGTCGGCAAACACCTCGTCCATGTCGGTCTGCAGCTTGGTCCAGTCCTGCCCCAGGTAGGTCGAGCGCTTCAGGTGCGGGTTGCTGCCATCGGGGTTGTTGGGGATGCCCAGCACGCTGTAGCCGTCGATGCGCGAAGTCTGGCGGCGCAGGCCCAGGGCGACGGTGGTGGCATCGTTCAGGTCGGCCTCGACGATCCCGTACAGCAGTGGGCGCTTGGACTTGGTGACGTCGGTGAAGTAGCCGCGGTCCTCATAGGAGGCGACCATGCGCCCGCGCAGGGTGCCCTGGGGGTTGAGGCGGCCACTGGCATCCAGGTCCAGGCGGTAGTTGTCCCAGGAACCGGCGCGGGTGATCACGGTGAAACGCGGGTCGGCGGTCGGGCGCTTGCGCACCAGGTTTACCGCGCCGCCCGGGTTGCCGGCGCCGACCAGCAGGCCGGAGGCGCCGCGCAGCACTTCGACGCGGTCGAAGATCGCCATGTCCGGGGTCATCCAGCCGGTGTAGGCGTAGGCCTGCCCGGGCACGCCGTCGACCATGTAGCTTTCGTCGGTGAGGTCGAAGCCACGGGAGCTGAAGTGGTGGTTGCCGTAGCCGCGGTTGGCGCGGGTGATACCGGTGGTCTGGGCCATCACCTGGTCCAGCGAGACCAGGTTCTTGTCGTCCATCAGCTTGCGGGTGACCACGGTCACCGACTGCGGGGTTTCACGCAGCGATTGCGCGGTCTTGCCGATGGTCACCGCACCGGTGGTGTAGGAGTTGCTGCCCTCGGTGGTGGCGCCGAGCACCTGGCCGTTGATGGTGGTGGCGTCCAGGGTCATGGCCGAACCGGACTCCGCCGCGCCGCTGATGATCAGGGTGTTGTCCTGCACGCTGTAGCGAATCCCGCTGTTCCTGAGCAGCTCCCCAGCTGCCTGGGTTGGCGAGAAGCGGCCCTTGACCGGGCTGCTGCGCAGGCCCTGGACGGTTTCCGGGCTGAACAGCACCTGCAGGTTGCCCTGGCGACCCAGCTCTTGCAGGGCGCTGGCCAGCGACTGGGCCGGGATGTCGAAGTCCTGCTCCTGGGCCTGCACCTGGGCGGCCAGCGGCAGGGACAGGGCGAGGCCGAGGGTGGCCATGGCCGGCGAGGAGCGCAGCATCCGGCGCAGCATCAGCGCTTTGCTCAAGGGGGTCAGGGTGTTGGCTGGTATTGGCATTTTTATGCTCTGGCTCAAGGTACGCAAAGTAAATGAAAATTATTCCGTTGCGAGTAGGACGCATGCGAATGCCAAAACCGGAAAAATAATTATTGCGGTTGGTAGAGGCGTGACCTGCGACTTCCCTGTAGGCAGGGTTGATTCAGCGTGCGGCAATAGGGGAACGAGCGGTGCGGCGGGGAATTTAAGCGGCGCGGGCGGTGACAGGGCCACCGCCCGTGGAGGAGGGGTCAGGCGGGCAGGGCCGGTTCCTGGTTGCGTTCGACCAGGATCTTGCCGCTGTGCATGCGCACCAGCTGGTCGGCCACCGGGAAGTAGCGGTCGTCGTGGGAGATGACGATGATGGTCTTGCCCTGCTGCTTCAGCTCCGGCAGCAGCTCGGTGTAGAACACCCGGCGGAAGGCCGGGTCCTGGTCGGCGGCCCACTCGTCGAACACCAGCACCGGACGCTGGTCGAGCCAGGCGTTGATCAGCGCCAGGCGCTTGCGCTGGCCGGTGGACAGGTCGGTGGTGGTGAAGCTGCCGTCGCGGATCCCGACCTTGTGGGCGATGTCCAGGCGTTCGAGGTACTTGGCGGCCTCCGGCGGCAGCTCGGCGAGGCCCGGCAGCGGTTCGTCGAACAGGTAGTAGTCGGCGAAGATGGTGGTGAACAGCTGGCGGTAGTCGTCCAGGCGCTGCGGTGTGACCGCTTCGCCGTTGAGGCGCACCTCGCCCTGTTGCGGGGTGTACAGGCCCAGCAGCAGCTTGATCAGGGTAGTCTTGCCGCAGCCGTTCTCGCCGACGATGAAGACGATATCGCCCTGGCGGATGGTCAGGTCCACCGGGCCCAGGTGGAACGGCTGGCTGCCTTCGACCTGGGGATAGTCATAGCGCAGCTGGCGCAGTTCGATGGAGCTGACCTCGGTCACCTGTGGTGCGCGGTCGCTGACCAGCAGGTGTGGCTCGGGCGATGAGAAACGCTGGGACAGCTCGGCGATACGGCGCAGGGCGATCTGTGCCCGGCTGATGCTCGGCAGGTTGGTGATCAGCTGTTCCAGTGGCCCCTTCATGTACAGCATCACCAGCACAAAACCACCCAGCACGGTCTTGTCGGTGCTCGGCCACAGGGCCTGGAAGGCGATGGCGATGCCGATCACCGCGAAGAACAGCATCGAGCCGAAGGTCTCGGCACTGACGAAGATGTTCGCGGCGCGGATGTTGGCCTTGCAGATGCGCTCGGTGGCGCCGTGGATCAGCTGGTCGTGCATGTGTTGGCGGCGCTGGCGCTGGATGCGCAGCTCCTTGGCACCACCGGAAAGGGCCTGGTAGTGCTTTTGCAGCTCGTCCTCGTTGTTGCGCGCGGTGAGGATGTTCTTCATGCCGTGGCGATGGGCGAGGAACTGCGCGCCGGTGCCGATCACCACGGTCAGCACGGTGACCAGCAGGATCTGCCAGGACAGCAGCGCCAGGTAGGACAGGCAGCCGAGGGTGACGGTGAAGGCGATGACCATCGGCGCCACCGACAGGGCGAAGGCGCTGATGGTGCTGACGTCGTTGAGCAGTACCGGGATCAGGCGGTGGGCGCGGTAGCGCTCCAGTTGCGCGATCGGCGCCACCAGCACCTTGGCGGCCAGTTCGCGGCGCAGGCGCGCCACCACCTTCTGCCCGACGTAGTTGGTCAGCAGGTTCGAGCCTGTGGAGCAGGCCAGGGTCAGCAGGCACAGGCCACCGAACAGCAGGGCGGTGCGGGTGTCCGGCCCGCCCACGGCGTTCATCGCGCTGTTGATGGTGGCCAGCAGGGCGGTGACGCTCAGGCCGCTGACCACGCCGAGGGCCGCCGAAAGCGCGACCAGCATCCAGAACGGCTTGAGTATCCGCAGGGTTTCCTGGGCGAGGCTGGGGGTCTTGGACGTCATGGAGTCATCTCGTGAGTATTCGTTGGCGCAGGGCGGCGGACCAGGCCCTGATCTTGGTAGACGAGAGGGTTTTGCGCGGATTTAGTGGCGAGGCGGATCCGGCGCCAGGGGCGCCGGAAGTGAGGAGGGCTTAGAGTTCGCGGGCGACGCGGAAACCGATCCAGTCGCCGCGCAGGGTGGAGCTGCGTTCGTTGCGGTTGCCCGAACGGGAGAAGATCGGCGCCTCGGTGTAGTCGTTGCCGCGGATCACCCGGCGGTCCTCGCATTCGCTGCTGTTGGTCTGCGGGCTGCCGTCGGTGGGGGCGCTGGCGTAGCTGTCGACGTAGCAGTCGCGGGTCCACTCGTAGACGTTGCCGTGGCCGTCGTAGACGCCGAAGGCGTTGGGCGGGAAGCTGCCGACGGGCGAAGTGAAGGAGAAACCGTCCGTGGGGCCGTAGGTGTTGGCGTGCTTGGAGATCTGGTACTTCTGTTCGTCGTTGTCATCGAGCGGGAAGGGGAACGGCCCGGTGCTGCCGCCGCGCACGGCGTATTCGCGCTGAGATTCGCTGAGCACCTTGTAGACCTTGCCGGTCTTCTTCGACAGCCAGGCGGCGTAGGCCTCGGCCTCGTGGAAGTTCAGGCACACCGCGGGTTGGCGGTCACCCTGCTGGTAGCGCGGCACGCCCGCGATGCATTCGCGGCCCGGGCGGGTGTCGCCGTTGGGGACCTTGTAGCCGCTGGCCTTGAGGTAGGCTTTCCATTCCCCGTTGGTAATCTGGTACTGGCTGACGGCAAAGGCTTTCTTGAAGGTCACCTGGTGCAGCGGGCCTTCGTCGTCCTGGCGGCCTTTTTCGTCGTCCGGGGTACCCATCATGAAGCTGCCGGCGGGCAGCACCACCATTTCCGGGCAAGTCTTGGCGCAGTCGCGGAACACCGTGCCGGGGTTGTGCGCAGGCGCCGCGGCCAGGGCCGGCAGGCTGCAGGCGACCAGCAGGGCGGCCAGGGTGAGGCGGTTCAGGGGTGCGGTCATGGGGAAGCCTTGTTCAGGGTTGCTGGGCAGACAGCGGGAGTTCGTGCTGATGGACGAAATGAACGAGGCGATGTTTAAGGGTGGTTTTGTAACAGGTGTTTGGCGGGAGAGGTGTGGCGCTCGATCTTGAGAGCGCTGCAAGGGGTGCGACGGGCACCTGGCGGCCCAAACGCGATCAATAGCTTCACGACACCAGGACTCTCATTGTTCAGGTGTTTGAGAGTCTGCGTGGCCTGCCAGCATAGGCTGAGCTTTCAACATTTTTGAAGGGTGGGACGCAGCCTGGTGCGCAACTTCCTGGCAAGAGGGCTCAGACCCTGGCCGGTTTCTGCCAGGTACCCAACGTCAGCACCAGCGCCCTTGTTCATGTCGCTATCGGCTTGCTCGTTATGGAAGCAGGCGTCGGCTACCGCTCAGCGTAGTCGACCTTGTTTCTCGGCTGCATGACCATTCCTGCTGCGGACAGCACTTTGACCGACAGCGCGGTACCTCCTTGGCATGACCACATGGCAAGTCTGGCTCTCGCCGAGGAGCAGCACCTCGGCCTCCGTGGCGCAGACTTCGTTCCCCCTTGCCAGGGCAGCACTGACAAGGGGCCGTTTGGAGATCAATTGCCAGGAGGGTGGGGGGGCACTGCTGATGACGCCATTTGCGCCTCAATACATTCACGAACTTCCGGAGACACCCACAGCTCATGATCGCGATACCCCCCCCGCATTGGGATCAACGTCCAGTTTGTTTTCAGATAGTCGTATAGCGGGCTCTGTTGCCAGTGTGCAGAGCTTTCGATGAATACCGCGAACTTGAGGGCCATGGATTGTAACACCGAGGCCGTCGTTGCCTGATCGGAGGTCATCAGCAGCGGGCGGGCGGGTGCGGTGAACACAAATACGGGGGGACGCTTAATGAAGTAGACATTCCACCGATCCGTGTCGACAAACCAGTGCTGGCCTGGCTTCAAGCAGGTAGTAGCTTGATGGAGAATATTGACATGATTGATATCCTCTAGTGTGGAAGGTGTTGTGCGCCAAGGGGCCAAACGTAATGACTGGGAGGCAAGCAATACTGCAAATCCAGTTATCGCTACAACTGCCAGTTGACGGTATCCCTGGCTCATTTTGAGGAAGTCGGCCAGCTTGGTGCCCAGATGAGCTGCGCCGACAATCAGCAAGGGGGCCGATAGGAGGAAGAATGAAAGCGCATAGCGGCCATTGGTCACGAGAGCATTGCGCAGGTTGATGCCTGCATAGTCGAGGGCGCCCGATATGGCGATCAACAATGGGGCCCATAGCCCTAGTAGTAAGGTAAGGTAGGTAATACGACCACGTTCACGTACAAACAGTACAGTGAGAATGCCTACACCCAATGTGGTCAACTGGAGATGCCAGCTGTAGCGACGAAGCAGAATTTCAAGAATGCTTAACCAATCCTGACCTTGTTCTGTCCAGGACTTGCCAATAATCGCTTCGAGCCAAGTTCCCTTGTAGATCGTGTATTGAAGGCCATAGCCCATCAGTTCGCCTGTATTCAGATAGTTCTGAACATAGCGCACCACACTCAGTCCAGCCACAAGCCCTAATGGAACTAGATAGGTCGTCAAGGCTTTACAGGTCGGTCGACGACGCACGACCACGAACGCCAGAACGCAGGTGCCGACGACGAAGCAGAGCATCAGTCCCAGGGTATGCGACATGACTACCAGGGCCCCGTAGGCGCCCACCAGCAAGCCTCGTCGTAACAGTGCGGAGCTGAAATTCAGGTTTAGGGAGCCGAGAGTCACGACGAAGCCTAGCAGTGGGGCTATGCGAAATGCATCACGGCTGAGGGATTCAGTAATGTAGTAAACCCAAGGAACGCAAAGCGCGAGAGCGATCGAGGCAACCATTGCCCAGCGCTTACCTAAAGTTGCAGTTACACCGGCAATTGCCAGGAGCAGATAGACCACTGTTACCTGTTGTGCCAGACGCGGGAGGAAATCCAGCGGCGGAAAGGATGTATCGGCCCCGCCGAGCATCAGGGCATGGGCTAGGTAGGCTTCGAAGATGAATGAGTGCGGATGGACGACGATGACATCGCCCAGCCCACCGGAGAAACCCGGCATCGATGTGGTACCGGGGGCTGCGGCAAACACTTTTGCAGCGCTCATATAGACATTGAAATCGTGGGGAAGGATATTCAATGTCAGGGCATTGTCACGCAGTAGCAGTCCCAATTGAGCGGCAAGCACTGCACCCAGTAGTGTCACCGCAACGTTGGCGGGTGTGATGCGTATCCTGTACATGCAGCGTTGACCGTGTCCTTTCAAGTTCCGGGCAGCGATCGCTAGCAGCGAGACTGCCAGTACTCCAGGGGCGTGTGCATAGAGCGCTGGAGAGCCGACACCTGCCAGGGCCAGGAGCATGACCAGCACGCCTATCACTTGAGGTGTCAATGAGGCGCCAAGCAAAGCCCGAGGTAAGGCACCCAGATGAAAGAACCTTGGCAGGGTCATTGCGAAAAGAGCCAGACCAAGGGCGAGCAGCAGATGCTGGAGGAGGTAGTACGCTGTCATTTTTTGTATAGCCTGACAAGTAACGCAAAGCTGAAAACGCAAAGATCTGCAACTACCCAGATCACGCGGTTGAGAATCGCCGCGCCCAGCAATAGGGTTGTTGGCATATTACTGAACTGGCCTGCCAAGGCCAGGACGCCTTCTCGCACTCCGGCACCGGCAGGCGCGAAGATCGCGGCCATCCCAGTGATAAATGCCGTGGTGTACGCGCCTATGGACCATAACCAGTGATGGATGTTGTTGTGCCCCGGGACCAGCAGGAAGAACGATGTCCCCATCGCTATCCAGCCTAGCAACATGACCGTCAGAGCGCCGAAGGTGATTCGCATGGACTTGCCATCGACGCTCAGAAGACCGAAATGTTGTGCGAGCAATACTGAAGCCGCAAGAGCAAGGCCTGCCGTGGCGCAGATCAGGACAGCGAGCAGTGCGACGGGCCACCCTTGCCTGGCCAGAAGCATCAGGCCTATGGGCAGGCTCAGAAGGACAGCAGTGATTGCAAAACCGAAGTTTTCGAGTAATAGCGTCTTTGAGATGGTGGCGGGCGTCATGCCATGGTTTCGATAGTGGACGATGCGCCCCACGATTGCCCAGACCCCGCCAGGCATGTACTTGGCAGCGTCCGAAGACGCATAGACCCACAGATTTTCCCGCCACCCTTTCAACTGGCTGTTCTGGAGTTGAAGGCTGGCTCGCATCAGGTACAGCGCCGTGAGCTTGCCGAAAAGAATACAGCCAAGGGCACTCAGGAGATTGAACGTTGGTATCTCGAACAACGTACGGATCATCTGCTGGCCGTTATTCCACAGATAATACGAGAGCCCTGCCAAGACCAGTAAAATCCAGCATCTTTTGATCAAAGCCAGCGTTGCTTGACGACTTCTGGATCGTGTCATGGCCTGGCAACCTGACGGGCACGCTTGAGGATGCGCTTGATCGAATTCGTAAGCGTGTCCATAGCCTGGGCGCGCAGGTAACTTGGCAGGTTGTGACTCCAGCGTTCAGGGTGTGTGCTGATATATACCGGATGCTGCGCTTCAGCGGCGAACTGCTTAAATGCTGGCAGGTCAACAGGCAGTGCATGGCGGGGCCAGGCTTGGCCAACGCGATCACGCAGGTTCGTGACGGTGGCCAGCCAGTGGCCACCGGTATCTGTCAGGTAGTAAGGGGTATAGGGTTCTATCGACGTGACGGCGTCACCCAGCAATGTTGCACGCTGCAGATCTTCAGCATGCAGTAGATCCTGATTGTGGTACTTGCTCAGCGGGGCACCATGCATGCTGACAGTAGAGCAGGAGGCAACTGTGCGAAGTGTTTTGAGGTTGCGCAGGAACCGAGCGATCGCGACATCTCGATCGCCCTTGCAGAAGCTCAAATCCTCATAGTGATATCCGATCTCATGCCCCAGTTGAGCGATCATCCGAATCGCAGCGGATGGAAAATCGCCTGAGGCACTTGCGCGGAAGTAGTAGGTGCTACGTACTCCCAACCGCTGTTCAAGGCGAGCTAGCGCACACGCCCGTTGCGGAAGACGATCCACGTCGTGGCGAAGAATGATTCGCTCGGCATTTGGGGCTGCCAGGAAGTCGGCCACCCCTCCAATCGGCTTGTCCAGTTCCAATAGTGCCTCGACGAGGGACTCATACTCTTTTTGCCAGAAGGCCATTATTTGTTCCGGAACAGGTTGACGAGTCGATTTACAAATACGCGTGGCGCCAGCGTGATGAACAGGTACTCAAACACTTGAATGGGGATGTACAGGAGACGAAGTTGCCGAACCCCGCGGAGCCTGATTTTCAGTAGATCCACCATTGCATACTTGTAATGACGGAAGCCAGGGCGCTCAAATTCGGGGTAGGTGGACATGTCGGGTGCCGCCATTCCCAGTTTCCGAGCAACGCGTGAGTAGGCGAGTGCATGGCGACGATTATCCAGCGTATAGCCCTGTGATTCGATTAGCTCCTCTCTTTGCAAAGGCTCGTCGGTGATGAAACCATCGGCCAGTGCCTTGTCATACCATTCGACGCCTCGATCACTGCGTAGCACCACGGCGGAGTGGCCTAGCCCCAGTTTGGAGCGGAAGCGTGGCAGGTGAGGGTCACCCACGGCTATATCAGCAAAATCACTGATCTGGTCGGGGCACATGCGGCAACGAGGGAGCATCCAGTAACCCTGGAACCCGACAACATAACGCAGGATGTTCCAGCGGGAATTGCCTCGGATACGTGCAATTTCGTGAGCCTTGCCTTGTGCATCAACCAGTCGGATCTTGCCGGGCCAAGCGCCATAGCGATAATCGATGCTGGTTGCCCCTTCGAGACCGGTGCCAAACCTGCGCAAGTAGTAATCGATGCCAGCGAAGCGGTTGATGCCTCCACAGAACAGGCCGATGGAGAGCACATGCCGTTGGGCGAGGCGGGGGTCTTTCTGTTTGAGAATCTCAAAGGCTGCGATTTCACAGGGCAGGCCAACGAAGGCGAAGCGCTCCGAACCTTCAATGAGTGCGCACAGGTCGGCGCCCAACACGGCAGGTTGATAGACTGAGCCATGGATGGTGGCCAGGTCTGCGGCATGGCGAAGGATCTTGCCCGAGCGGTTGCCCGGCGGTCCTTCCGAGACAACGCAATAGGCCGCATCGATAGCCTGCTTCTCGAACAGATAGGTCAATAGGGCCGTGGTAACGCCGCCAGAGGCTGAACGTTTACGTACTTCTTCGTCGGTTGAGTGGGCTGCGCGAATACGTTGGTGATGACCGACCCAACTGTCCTGTGGGATGGATCCGTAAGTGGCCTCGGATAGCTGTGGCATGTGCATGCTCGCACCCGGACATACCACCTCCGGTAAGTCCTCCGCAGCCCCGGCGCTGATCAGCGGAATGGCGTGATCATGCTCGGCGCTGTACGCCATGTGCAGCAGTGGTTTTTCTCTGCCGGCATTGGCAGCCGTGCACATGCCACATCCAATGCAGAGCCCTTTTGCCACGACGTTTGCGGGCAGTTCAGTTACCCGCATGAGATTGCCTCATATAGGTTTCCACCAGGTCAAAATTTTTTATGGACAAGTCTCTCACTGTCGAGCCATTGGTTTGGAGGATCGCACGTGTCTGGTCACGAGCCTGCCAGGCACTGTGGAATGCCTCGGTAAGTGCAGCTGCTGAAAACGCGGAAAAGTCGAAGCTTGGAATATCTGCGTCAAATGCTTCCGCCATTTCGCGATACTTGTGGCTCCAACCGAGAATCAGGCAAGGCGCACCAGTGATCAGCGCGGCAACGACAGCGTGGAAGCGACAGCCGACGAAAAATGCGGACTGGCCGATGATGGCGCGCAGTAGCACTGGATCTTCTGACGGTATGTGTAGAAAAGCGCGCTGGTGCTTCACGAGGCGGTGGTGGAGTTCGCGACACAGATCGATATCGTTATTCTTGCTTTTTCCTGTGCCCAGACTATGCGGTAAGATGAGGACGTTGCGTGAATCGTCGTTGAGCAGGTTTTCGACGAACTGTTGCATCTGTTCAAGGAAGTTGATTCCGCGCTGGCTGCATAGCGTGGCCACTACCTGGCTGGGCGACACGATTACCCAGTGGCGATCACTGTCATCGAGCCCACGTAGTACATTTTTCGCCTGATGCTGAATGCCATCGGGAATGGTCAGGGCAAACGAAACATCGGGCAGGGCCTGTGGGGCATGCATACCCAGCTCGATCAGGAACATTCGGCTTTGCTCCCCACGTGCCACAACTGTCGAGCAATGCTGCAGAAGTGGTTTGGCCAGCAAGCGATTGAGTGTAGTCCTGAACGGCCCCAGTGCCTGGGAAAGCTTGAATACTGGCTTGCCCCATATGATGCCAGGCAAGGCGCAGGACAGGTTGTACCACAGCAGTGGTAGCCCACGACCATCGACCAGTGCAATGCCTGACAAGTCAATGACGGCGTCTGCTGCGTCGAGGGAACTGAAAAAAGCGCTACGTCGGCTAAGGAACCGGCGGACACCGGAGCCCAAGGCGCCGAGGAGAGTGAGCGGCATGTACCAGGCGAGAAGTTTCAATGGCGCGGCTGGGACAACTTTCAGGTCATCTTCCCGGTTGCAGCGTTGATCGGCTTCTGGGTAGATGCTGAGCAATTCGAACCTGGCCCCTGGAAAACGGCTCCTCAACTGCTGCAAGGTGGCATGTAACATTGCGCTGCCGCCCATGTTTCCGGTCAAGGTGACACCGGTGATTACGAAGCGCACTGACGTCTCCTTACAAGAACGGTTTGTATATCTCCGAGATTGATCGGTACAGCCCAACGCAGCGGCAGTTTAGCCATTGTTTGCTCCAGGCTGCGCAGGCCCAGGCTGCGAGCCAGCTTGACGAGCAGAAAATTGAGCGAAACACGCTTGCCTTGGCATTCCATGCGGACAATTTCGAATCCGTTGTCGTGCATCAGACGTTCAAGGCTTTTCTTGGAGAAGTAGTGCAGATTCACGGGTGGAATCCAAAGGGGCCAGCGCTTGTTGGCAAGTCGACAGGTCAGCGAGTCACCCATAGGCACGGTGAGCGCAATGTGTCCTCCGGGGCGTAAGAGCCTGGCGGCATGCGAAAGCGTGGCATGCACGTCAATCATGCTGGCCAGCACGTCCCAGAATGTAAGGACATCGAAACTCTCTGCCGCATAGTGTGCATGGGTGAAGTCGCCACTGTCCAAGGTCACGCCGAGGGCCTGGCCGTACAAGGATGCATTCGCCGAATAGTCGATTCCACGTGTGTCGAAGTGATCCTGTGCGGCCTTGACGAAATAGCCACGTCCAGCACCTACATCCAGCAGCCTTCCTTGCAGTCCGCATTCGCTTAGCCACTGTGCGCGCCTGACCGCATTGAGCATCACGGCTGATGATGGGCCATTTGCCTGTTGTTGGCTTGAGGCATGAAATGCGTTGTCATAGACCTTGCTCAGGATCTGCTCGGTCACCGGGCCAGCCGCAAAGCGGTGCCCGCAATCATCACAGTGCCGGATTTGGTAGAGCAGCTGGTCAATATACGGAGATTTCAAGTTGAACAAAGCCTTGACATGATCTCCGACACAGACTGGGCAGCGGGAGTCCTTTGATGCCCCCGACTCAATTGACATGTCTGGGCCTCACTCGTCGAACCTCGACGCAAAGATCCTTGTTTACCTGGAAATCAAGTGAGAAAGCGTTGAGGATGAGTTGGATGGTTACGCTAAGGGTAGTACTGAACATGATCAGTGCCCCCATGGGAATCGCTCCTGTGATAGCCCATTTGATGAGCAAGTAGGAGAACAATAATGCGGACAGGCCCATAAATAGTGCGCCTGCCAGATAATAAAGTACGATGGGGTGTCCACTCATGTAGATGTACTTGCGGTACATGCGATGAACGAACAGGTTCCACATCAGGGCAAGAATCGGGAATATGACACGGCTCACCTTCATCTTGCTGGTCCAGTTGACGCCGTAGCGGGGCTTGACACTGACTTCGATGACGCGCATCTCGACAATGTTCAGGCGTGTCAGAATATCATTGGGGCAGCCGTAGCGCGGATAGACTTCATCCCATTGCACGGCTCCGAGTGCGGCGCGATTAATAACGGTGTAACCGCACTGAGTATCACTGACATGCCAATAGCCTGAAACGATCTTGGTCAATGCTGAGAGTACCAAGTTACCAAATAGTCTCACAGTAGGGATCTTATCGCCTGTGGCCGCCTTGAAGCGATTGCCTTTGGCATAGTCTGCCTGGCCTGATGCCAAAGGATCGAGCAGGCACTCGAGATCTTCCGGGTCCATTTGCCCATCGCCGGCCATGACGGCGACAAGATCGAAGTTATCTGCGTAGGCATGCTTGTAGCCTTGGCAGATCGCCGCTCCTACACCTGAATTCATGGGCTGGCGTATGATGACGATGTCCTTGCTGGTTTCGCGTGCCGTAAACTCTGCTACTGCTATGCTGTCGTCTTGGGACGCGTCATCAACTAAATAGATGCGGTCGACCAAGGAAGGCATGGTACTTATTACGTTGGCTATTTTTTGTTCTTCGTTGTAGCAGGGGATTACAACGGCGACAAGCAAGTTTTTATACATGGGGCTCCAGCTATCACTTGGTGTAGAGAAATCACGGGATCAGGGTGTTTTCAATGGATCTTATAGTTTTCATTGCCTGTGGCGTGATGTGGGTTATATAAGTGCTCTCTATCTGGGTTAGTTCGAAATGCTATGGGTTGAAATTTCGAGTGCGTATTTTGTCGTTAGGTTATGCTGGTTGTTGCGGGTTAGTTTAGCGTAAAACTCAATGGCCTCACAATGGCCAAGGTAGCCTGACAGATGGCCGCAATGCAAAGATGTCAGATATTTCCCACGATGACTTCCGCCTGTCGGCTGGTGAGTGGCGAACGCGATGTGACTGGAGATTGCCACCTGGGAGGGGAGGGGATGCCAAATCCTTGGCTGGCGATCTCAGGTAGAGGCATAGCAAGTGCGGCGAGTACTTCCAGGTCCGGGGCGAGCGCAGTGTGGTGCTCGAGTTCGACTCCTGCTACCCGTCTGACCTGTGCCAGCAGGCCTGCCGTCATCGCCATAGGGCGGCGACGGCGCAGGTGGTCATCGTCGAGGGTGTCGTGTCTTGCGCGGCCTCGCCTGAACCGGGTGTGCCTTACTCGCGGTCACAACCGGCCTGCACTGCCCAGGAGTGTTGAGGGCGCAGGTCCTTGAGGTGCTCGGGCACATTGATCGGTAGCTCGTTCGGGCCCAGAAATACCTCGATCTCATGGCCGCTGCGCAGGTAGGGGTCGAGAGGCCTGGTGCGGTATCCACCAGGCGATGATCCGGGGCTGACCCTGGTCATCCTCGGTCAGCTGCACCGTCCGTGGTCAAGCAGGGTGAGCGGCGTGGCGGCAGTGACGGGAGGCGAGGGGTGCAGGAGGTCAGGCTGAGGGCCTGCAGCAGGAACGGCAAACGACGCATGATGCGTCTCGCGGGATGGTACAGCAGCCGGGGATTCACCCGCCCGAAGATTTGCGGCCAACCCCCGCAGGGGTTGGCCAGGTCAGCATGTCATGTGTGGTTGCACAGGGCAGGCCGGCTCAGCTCAGCTCAAGCCAGATCGGCGCATGGTCCGAAGGCTTTTCCATCCCGCGCAGTTCATAGTCGACCCCGGCAGCCTTGACCCGTGGCAGCAAGCCCTGGGAGGCCATGATCAGGTCGATGCGCAGGCCGCGCTTGGGCTCGTCCTCGAAGCCGCGGCTGCGGTAGTCGAACCAGCTGAAGCGGTCGGCCACTTCCGGGTGCAGGTGGCGGAAGCTGTCGACCAGGCCCCAGCCCTTGAGCCGCTCCATCCATTCGCGCTCCTCGGGCAGGAAGCTGCACTTGCCGGTCTTCAGCCAGCGCTTGGCATTGTCCGCGCCGATACCGATGTCGCAGTCCTGGGGCGAGATGTTCAGGTCACCCATCACCACCAGCGGCTGGCTGTTCTGGAACTGGCTTTCCAGCAGCGCCTGCAGGTCGCTGTAGAAGCGCTGCTTGGCCGGGAACTTGGTGGGGTGGTCGCGGCTCTCGCCCTGGGGAAAGTAACCGTTCATCACGGTGATCGGCGTGCCGTCGGCATCGGCGAAGGTGCCCCAGATGAAACGGCGCTGGGCGTCCTCTTCATCGCTGGCAAAGCCTTTGAACAACGACAGCGGCGCCTGGCGCGAGAGCAGGGCGACGCCGTAGTGGCCCTTCTGGCCGTGGTAGTGCACGTGGTAGCCGAGCGCCTCGACGTCGGCCAACGGGAACTGATCGTCGCTGACCTTGGTTTCCTGCAGGCCGATCACGTCCGGCTGGTGTTTGTCGATCAGCGCCGCCAGCTGGTGCGGACGGGCGCGCAGGCCATTGATGTTGAACGAGACGATCTTCATGGAAAGATGATCCTGGTAAAAGCCACGGATGCTAGCCGACATCGCCGGCCACGGCCAGCATGGCGCCGCGCGGCGGGCACTGCTAACGTGCTGGAGGAGGTGAACCCAGCGCCGGAATCTGGCTCCAAGGCACTGTACGCCCATTCCAGGAGGACTGCCCGCAATGCCCGACGTCATCGCCGCCCCGGCCCGGACCTGCCTGCTCGACGCCGGCTACGCCCGTGAGGCGCGTTCGCTGCTCTACCATGCCTATCGCCACGAGCCGACCTTCGCCTGGCTGTTCGAGGGCCAGCGCCCCGGCTACGAGCGTCGCCTGCGGGTGATGGTGCGCGAGTGGGTGCGCCAGCACTTCTATCTGCAGCTGCCGGCAATCGGCCTGCTGCTGGAGGACCGCCTGATCGGCCTGGCGCTGATCGTGCCGCCGCAGCGGCGCCTGGGCGTGGCCGACAGCTGGGCCTGGCGCCTGCGCATGATCCTCGGCACCGGCCTGCGCTGCACCCGGCGTTACCTGGACTACCAGGCCGCGCTGGCCGGCTGCCTGCCGGGCGACAATGTCCATGTCCTGCCGCTGCTGGGCGTGCACCCGCAGTTCCAGGGCCAGCACTACGGCGAGCAACTGCTGCAGGCCGTGCACGACTGGTGCGCGGAGGACGCCAGCACCGAGGGCGTGGTGCTGGACACCGGCAATGCGCACTACCTGGCGTTCTACCAGCGCCAGGGCTATGAAGAGATCGGCGAGATCGCGGTGGGACCGATCAGGGAGCGGGTGTTCTTCCACCCCAATCCCCGCTCGTCCAGGGTGGCGAACCTGTGACAGGTGGTTGCCGACAACCCTCTTGACCCCTTTGCTCTGGTAGCATGCCGCGCATGACGTATTCAGGAAGACTTGGCTGGGGCCTGCTGTTGCTGGCCGCCAGCTCCATGGCATGGGCGCAGAGCGAATTGCTGGTGCGGGTCAAACCCGCCAACAAGGCGCTCAAGTCCAATATCGAAGGGTATATCGGCAGTCTGGGCGAGCGCGACGAAGAAGCCCTGTTGCGCTTCAGCCGGGGCGCCGAGGAGCAGACGCGCAAGGCCGCCCAGGCTCTGGGCTACTACCAGGCGCGGGTCGAGACCGAGGTCAAGCCCGCCAGCGACAAGGACAAACCCGCGCAACTGATCATCCGGGTCGAGCCCGGGGAGCCTGTGCGCCTGCGTAACGTGACCGTGCGCATCGACGGGCCGGCCAGCGAACTCAAGGCCTTTCGCATCCCCGACAGCAAGGCGCTGCGCCCGGGCGAGCAGCTCAACCACGGCATCTACGAGGATGCCAAGCGGCTGATCCAGAACCAGGCGTCGCGCTACGGCTTCTTCGCCGGCCGTTTCGAGCGCCAGCGCCTGGCAGTGGACCCGCAGGCCGGCGTGGCCGATATCGAGCTGGTCTACCAGAGCGGCCCGCGCTACCGCCTGGGCGCGGTGACCTTCGGCGGCGACGCGCCGCTGGACAACGACCTGCTGCAGCGCATGGTGTCGTTCAAGCCCGGCACCCCCTACGACTCGGAACTGATCGCCGAACTCAACAACGACCTGCAATCAAGCGGCTATTTCGACAGCGTGCGGGTCGACGCCGCACCCACCGCCGCGGTGGGCGAGGACATCCCGGTGGACGTGCGCCTCGATACCCGCAAGCCGCGTACCTTGGGCCTGGGCCTGGGCTTTTCCACCGACGTCGGGCCGCGCGGCAAGGCCAACTGGACCCGCCACTGGGTCAACCCGCAAGGGCACAGCTATGGTTGGGAAACCGAGCTGTCGGCGCCCCGGCAGAACGTCGGGCTGTGGTACGACATCCCGCTCGACCCGCCGCTCACCGACAAGCTGCGCTTCGCTGGCGGCTACCAGAACGAGGAGATTTCCGGCACCGACACCCTGAGCAAGCTGCTCACCGTCGGCCCCGAGTGGCACAGCAAGCTGCCCAGCGGCTGGCAACGGGTGATCTCGCTCAAGTACCAGCGCGAGGAATACCGCCTGGGCGACGACTCGGGCCTGAGCAACCTGCTGATGCCGGGCGTCAGCTTCTCGTACCTGCGCAGCGACAACCGCATCGACCCGCATAACGGCTACCGCCTGCAGTTCGACTTGCAGGCGGCCAAGGAAGGCCTGGGCTCGGACACCAACCTGATCCACGGCAACGTGTTGCTCAAGGGCTTGACCACCCTGGGCCAGAACCATCGCTTCCTTGGTCGCGTGCAGTTCGGCGGCAGCGCCACCAACGGCTACCAGCAGAACATCCCGCCGTCGCTGCGCTTCTTCGCCGGTGGCGACCAGAGCGTGCGCGGCTACGACTACCAGTCGCTGTCGCCAAAGAACAACCAGGGCGACCGCATCGGCGGCCGCTACCTGGTGGCCGGCAGCGCCGAGTACCAGTACTCGATCGCGGAAAAATGGCGCCTGGCGACCTTCGTCGACCAGGGCAACTCGTTCAATTCGCTGGAGTTCCCCAGCCTCAAGACCGGTGTCGGCATCGGTGTGCGCTGGGTGTCGCCGGTCGGGCCGCTGCGGCTGGACCTGGCCCGCGCGTTGGATGATGACGGTGGTTTTCGCTTGCACTTCTCCATGGGGCCCGAGCTGTGATGCGTGTGTTCAAACCGATCCTGCTGGTGCTGGCGGGCCTGCTGCTGCTGGTCGTCCTGGCGTTGGCGCTGGTGCTCGGCACCCAGGCGGGCAGCCGCTGGGCGCTGGCGCGGGTGCCGGGGCTCGAGGTCAGCGATTTTACCGGGCGCCTTGGCGGCAGCTGGCAGGCTGGCCTACTGCGCTGGTCCGCCGGCGACGATCGGGTCGAGCTGCTGGCGCCACAATTGGCCTGGTCGCCGGCCTGCCTGCTGCGTGCCACATTGTGCATCGAGCGCCTGCAGGCCGAACGCATCGACATGGCCTTCGCGCCGGGTGAGGACAGCCCCGACAGCGGCCCACTGCAATTGCCGGCGCTGAACCTGCCACTGGCCATCGAACTGGGCGAGGTCAAGGTGGGCCAGTTGCGCCTGGATGGCAGCGACCTGCTGGGTGACCTGAGCCTGGCCGCGCACTGGACCGCGAGCGGCCTTCGGGTGGACAGCCTGCAACTGCGCCGCGACGATCTGCACCTGGACGTTCAAGGCGACCTGACGCCCCAGGGGGACTGGCCGCTGCAACTGCAAGGCACGCTGCAACTGCCGACGGTGGATGGCAAGCCGTGGCAGCTGGCGCTGAACGCCAAGGGCGAGCTGCAGAAGACCCTCGTCATCGAGGCCACCAGCAGCGGTTACCTGGACGCCCGGCTGAACGGCGAATTGCAGGCCCTGGCCGAACACCTGCCGGCCCGACTGAGCATCCGCTCGGAGGCCTTCAAGCCCGCCGGCGAGTTGCCCGACACCCTGCAACTGAACCAGCTCAAGCTCGATGCCCAGGGCGACCTGCTCAAGGGCTACCAACTCTCAGGCTCGGCCACCTTGCCCGCCGAGCAAGGGCCGGTGGGCCTGGTGCTGGCCGGCAAGGTGGACGCCAAGGGCGCCCGGGTCGATGCGCTGGACCTCAACGCCAGCGACACGCAGCGGCTCAAGCTGCAGGCCAGCGCCGACTGGCAGCAGGGCTTGAGCGCCGAGGCCAGCCTCGACTGGCTGGACTTCCCCTGGTTGCGCCTGTATCCGTTGGAACAGCCGCCCCAGGTCACCCTCAAGCGCTTCAACGCCCAGGTGCAGTACCGCGACGGCAACTACAAGGGCACATTCAACGGCGACCTGGACGGCCCGGCGGGCGCTTTCAGCCTGGCCAGCCCGTTCGAGGGCGACCTGGGCCAGGTACGCCTGCCGCAGTTGCTGCTCAGCGCGGGGCAGGGCAAGGCCGCGGGCAGTGTCGCCTTGCGCTTCGCCGACACCTTGGCCTGGGATGTCGACCTGCAATTGTCGGCGCTGGATCCGGCCTATTGGCTGGCGGAGCTGCCGGGTACCCTGGCCGGGCCGCTGCGCAGCCAGGGCGAGTTCAAGCACGAGCAACTGGCGCTCAAGGCGCAACTGGACCTCAAGGGGCGTCTGCGCGGCCAGCCGGCGCTGGTCAAGGTCGACGCCGAGGGCGCCGGCGAGCGCTGGACCCTGGGCAGCCTGGCGGTGCAACTGGGTGACAACCGCATCAGCGGCAGCGCCAGCCTGCAGCAGCGCCTGGCCGGGCGCATCGACCTCGACCTGCCGCGCCTGGGCCAGCTCTGGCCGCAACTGCAAGGGCAGGCCAAGGGCCGTCTGGACCTGGCTGGTACCCTGGCTGCGCCCCAGGGCACCCTGGCCCTGCAGGGCCAGCAACTGGGCCAGGCTGACAACCGTGTACAGCGCCTGGACCTCGATGCGCGACTGGACAACGCCCAGCGCGGCCAGCTGACGCTCAAGGCCGGCGGGATCCGCCTGGGGGACACCGCCCTGGGCAACCTCGACGTGCAAGGCAAGGGTGATATCCGCCAGCAGGTCGCGACGCTAGCCCTTGATGGCCCGCAACTCAAGCTCGACCTGGCGCTGGACGGTGCGCTGAACAAGGGCGACTGGCGTGGCCGCCTGGCCAGCGGGCGCATCCAGGCCGGCGGCCAGGATTGGCAGCTGCAGGCACCGGCGCGCCTGCAACGCCTGGCCAGCGGCCAGCTCGACTTCGGTGCCCACTGCTGGCGCTCCGGCCAGGCCAGCCTGTGCGGCGAGGACCAGCGCCTGGCGCCGGAGCCGCGCCTGCGCTACCACCTCAAGCAGTTCCCCCTGGACAGCCTGGCCCAGTGGCTGCCCAAGGACTTCGCCTGGCAGGGCCTGCTCAATGCCGACATCAACCTCGACATCCCCGCCAGCGGGCCCAAGGGCAGCATTCGCATCGATGCCGGCGGCGGTACCCTGCGGGTGCGTGACAAGGATCGCTGGATCGACTTCCCCTACCAGGTGTTGCGCCTGGACAGCACCCTGGCGCCGCGCCGGGTCGACACCCGCGTGGATTTCCGTGGCGAGCGCCTGGGCGAGCTGAGCCTGAATGCCCGCATCGACCCGCTGGGCCGCAACAAGCCGTTGTCCGGCGACTTCCGCTTGGCCGGGCTCGATCTGTCGATCATCCGCCCGTTCCTGCCGATGGTCGAGCGCCTGGCCGGCCAGCTCAACGGCAGCGGGCGCCTGTCGGGCAGCCTGCTGGTGCCCCAGGTCAATGGCAACCTGGCCTTGAGCGGCGGCGAAGTCAGCGGCGCGGAGCTGCCGGTCAGCCTCGAGGACCTGTCGCTGCAGGCACTGATTGCCGGCGAGCAGGTGCAGTTGAACGGCAACTGGCGCAGCGGCGCTGCCGGTCGTGGGCAACTGGCCGGTCACCTGACCTGGGGGCAGGCGCTGGGCATGGACCTGCGCCTGCAGGGCCAGCAACTGCCGGTCAGTGTCGAGCCGTACGCGGCATTGGAGGTGGCGCCCGACCTGACCATCCGCCTGCTGGACGACCGCCTGGCGGTCACCGGCAAGGTGCTGGTGCCCAAGGGCAAGATCACCGTGCGCGAGTTGCCGCCGTCGACGGTCAAGGTCTCGGATGACACGGTGATCGTCGGCCACCAGACCGAGCAGGGCAAGCCGCCGATGGCGGTGGCCATGGACATCGATGTCGAGGTCGGCAGCGAAAAACTGTCGTTCAAGGGCTTCGGCCTTACCGCCAATCTGCTGGGCCATGTACATATCGGCGACAACCTCGACACCCGCGGCGAACTGAGCCTGGCCGACGGGCGCTATCGGCAGTATGGGCAGAACCTGACCATCCGCCGCGCGCGCCTGTTGTTCGCCGGGCCCATCGACCAGCCGTACCTGGACATCGAGGCCATCCGCCAGGTCGATGACGTGATTGCCGGCATCCGCCTGAGCGGCAGCGCTGAGCAGCCGACCACCAAGGTGTTCTCGGAGCCTGCGATGAGCCAGGAGCAGGCATTGTCCTACCTGGTGCTGGGTCGGCCGCTGAACAGCTCTGGCGAGGACAACAACATGCTTGCCGAGGCGGCGCTGGGCCTGGGCCTGATGGGCAGCGCCGGCCTGACCGGCGGCCTGGCCTCGAACCTGGGCATCGACGACTTCCAGCTCGACACCCAGGGCACGGGCAACAAGACCAGCGTGGTGGCCAGCGGCAATCTTACCG
Source organism: Pseudomonas peradeniyensis (assembly GCF_014268935.2). Taxonomy (GTDB): domain Bacteria; phylum Pseudomonadota; class Gammaproteobacteria; order Pseudomonadales; family Pseudomonadaceae; genus Aquipseudomonas; species Aquipseudomonas peradeniyensis. The sequence goes on from NZ_JABWRJ020000001.1 coordinate 1,384,444, forward strand.
AGCGGCTTAGCCTGCGCTATGGCGTCGGCGTGTTCGAGCCGGCCAACACCATCGCCTTGCGCTACAAGCTCAGCAAGAAGGTCTACCTCGAGGCCGCCAGCGGCCTGGCCAGTTCGCTGGATATCTTCTACAAGCGCGATTTCTGAGCTGGCACTCGGTAGCGGCAACGCCGGCTCCCACAGGGGCCGCGTTGTCGGGCGTCAGAGCACTACCCGGCGCAAACGCCCGCCCAGTGGCACCACTCGGCCATCGGGCGTCGGCAGCGGACGGCCCGACAGGCCCATGCCTTCGCTGATCACCACCGCATCTTCCACCAGGCACAGGTTCGACGGTGTATCCAGCTCGCGGGCCAAAATGCTCACCAGGCCGCTGTGCAGGTCGCAATGCAGCAAACGTCCGCTGAAGCGGGTGAAGCCGCCGTGCAGCGCCTCGCCGTTCCATTCGGCGCGCAGGGGTTGCTGCAGGCTGGCGCAGAGTTCCAGGACCAGCACGTTGCCCTGTGCGTCCAGGGCCAGGCCGGTGGGCAGTTGCAGGCCGTCGATCAGCACCTCGAGGCGCCCGCTGTCCGGCCAGACCCGGACCACCTGGCCGGCCTTGTCGGCGAAGTCCACGCCCTTGCGCGCCGGATCGCCATGCAGCTCGCCGGAGAACAGGCTGACCAGTACCGCTCCGGTAGCCGGCTCGTATACCAGGGTGACAGGCACGGCCTCCTGGTTCTGCGCCAGGTTCGGCAGGTGCACCAGCACCTGTTCTGGTGCGCCGGGGCGCAACTCCACCAACTCGTTGGTATCCGGCTTGACCGCCAGCCAGCTGCGCCGGCCGGGGTGATAGCACAGGGCATTGAGATTGCCCTGGCTGTGACACACAGGCTCCGGCGGGCTGTATTGCAGGTCGAGGAGTTTCGAGCCTGCGACGTAATCGGTCTGGCTGACGAGGTAGCGACCGTCGCCAAAGGCGATGTCCGACAGGCCCATGATCTCGTCGCGCAGCATGCGCGCCTGCATGTTCATGGCACGGAAACCCTGGGCGAGGGTTTCGCGGGGCAGGTACGCGCCTGGCTTGCCCGGGTCGACAGGCAGGCGGCTGATCCGTCCTGTGAACGGGTCGCCGGGCAGGCCGCTGCCGGCTTCGACCAGCAGCAGGCTGCCGTTGTCCTCGGCGTGGACGCCGCGGGGGTTGAGCAGGCCTTCGGCGATGATCGAGGAGGGGCGCAGGGTTTCGCGGGGGTGTTGCGGAATATGCAGTGTTGTTGGCATGGATCCTTCCTGTCGCGGGGGGCTCGGGCCTTGTTCCCTGAACCATGAAAAGCGCCGGGCGACATCACTGCCACCCGGCGCCCGTGCCTCAGTTGATCTTCAGATGGTTATAGTCATCCATGCTCAGCTGCTTCGGTGGGTACTTCAGTTGCACCAGCTTCTGCGCCCAGAGCTCGAGCACCGATCGACGGCTTTGCGGCATGTCCCGGGTGATCGGCATGGCCACGGTGCTTTCTTCCTGGTACGCCTTGCTGATCAGGCGGGTGAGCTGGTCCACCGCGCCTTCGATGCGCGACAGGTCATTGAGCGGCATGTACTTGCCCATGATCGGGTACAGGTAGTAGTAGGGCTCGAAGATCCTCGGGTAGATGAAGCTGTCCCAGATCAGTTGTCCCGAGTCGGGTTTCGAATAGACCTTGTTCCATTGGTCGACGAACTCCTGCTTCAGCGTGGGTTCCTCCGGCAGCACCCGCAGCGGCGCGAGGAAGTCCACATAGGCGCCCAGGTAGTTGAAGCTGAAGACGATATCGGCCTTGCCATCCTCGTTGGGGAAGAAACGCAAGGTCGGGAAGCCGGGAAGCTTGCCGGTGACCGTCACGCTGGCGATGCCGTTGTCGTCGGTGGTGATCTGCAGGTAGTTGTAGGTCACCTGTTCGTTCGCCGGCTCCTGCAGGTCTCGGCTGGCCATCTTGGCGCCCTCGAGGACCAGGCAGGCGCCCAGCGATATGCCAGCGGGGGTGGTCTTGTACTGCTGGTACGTCACCTGCGTCCCGCCCTCGGTCGCCACCTCGCTGCGCAAGCCCACCAGCTTGCGTCCCGCGCCCTCGGTGGCCATGGCAGCGACCTCGGGAGCACCGACGAACTGCGGCCAGACTTCGGTGTTCTGCGTGCGATCAGCCGGGAAGTCCTTGAACAGGGTAAAGTCCGGATTGTTGCTGAAACCCAGGTAGTAGCTGGAGGTGCCCAGCAGATAGGGGTTGTTGTATTCCGCCACCAGCAGGTTGGTGTTCTTCGCCGGCACGCCGTTCTTCTGCACCATGATCTGCAGGGTCCTGGTTTCGCCCACGTCGATGAAACTGCCGCTCTGGATCACTTCGGCGGTCCAGGTCGCCTGCGTGGAGGTCGGGATCCCGGTCGCCTGCTGTTGCAGCGCCAGCGGTGCGCCGCTGGTCAACTGCGCCTGCTGGCTCTCGGTGAGCAGCAGGTCAAGGATGCCCGAGCGCTGCTCGAACATGCTCTGCTGGTAGTCCGCGTAGGTGAAGCTGGTCACCGGGACGAACGTACCGCTTTGGTCGATGCCCACGTCGAAGCTGCCGAGATCGAGTTTTTCCGCCGTCGGTATATCGGGATTTTGACCCACTTGCGGTGTGGCGGGTTTGAACGGGAAGGTATTCATCAGGTCCAGCGACAGGATGCTGTCGTGAACCTGCGCCGAGACGACACCCAGCTGTACGACGGGCGGAGACTCGAAGTTGTACTGCGGGGGCACGGCCACGGCAACGTCAGGCACCAGGCGCACGCCGGCCGGAGCGGTCGGGTATTCGTCATCGAGCCACAGGCCGAGGACACCGGAGGTGCAGCTGTAGGCCGGGTTGAAGAAGATGTCCGCGGGATTGCTCAGGCCTTTCTGGTACAGCGTCTGGACCCTGGCCATGTCCATCGGGCTCTGGGATTTGGCACTGATGGGGGGCTGGTCGTTGAACACGCCGTTCTTGTCGTAGAAGGTCAGGTAGGTGCAGAAACGGAACATCAGGCCCTGCACACCCGGCGCGTCCAGTTGCGCCTGGAGGTTCTTCAGCAGCGCCGAATCGCCGACCACCCAGCTCAAGTTTTCTTTCGGGAAGCAGGTCTGCCAGGTGGTGGTGACATAGTTCAGCCCGCCGAACGCGCCCCAGTTGAAGTTGAGGAAGCGATCGAGCATGCGGAACTGCCGCTTGGCGGTCAGGCCGCAGGTGTCGTCGCCCAGGACCAGCCTGTCGAAGTACAGCGCGGTGAAGGTGTTCTGCCAGGGGCTGACGTCGACGAAGCGCGCCGGGCTCGGGTTGGTGCTGCCGAACGGGTTGCCGTACAGGTTGTAGGGCAGGGTGATCAGCGGGTCGCTCTTGACATAGCCACCGGTGGGCAGTTCGCCGCCGATGATGGTGGAGGTGGTCTCTTTGTAGGTGACGGTGCCGCAGCCGTTGTCGCCGAACAGATCCCACTCGGCGGGCATCATGACGGGATAGCGATTGCGCGGGGACGGCGCGTTGGGCGGCGCCTGGGTGACGTAGTCCGGCGCCTCGTGCAGCGCCCGGGGCGTGATCATCCAGTTCAGCAGAAGGTCGCCGGCATTGTCCCTGTTGATGTTGTAGTGCTGGAGGAAGCGCCAGTTCATCTCCATGTTCACCGCGTCGTACAGCGGGAACATATCGTTGTTGTTACCCGTTGGCGGGTTCCAGAACATGTGGCCTTTCATGTAGATGCGGGGGAAGTTCAGTACGCTCATGTCATGCTCCTCAAGGACGCTGCCACTGGGCGCGCTTCAGCGACCAGACAAAATCGAGTTTGTTGTAGCCCTTGAACTCGGACGCGGGCACCGGCTCGGTCGGGTAGACGATGCCACCCTGGCCGGCCTCGCCGCCCTGGGCGAAGTTGAAGTAGCCGTCGCTCTTCGAATAGGCCGCCGTGCCGTGGCAGGCAAAGCACGAGGACTGGGTCTGGAAGGCCGACTCCAGCTGGGAATTGGCCAGCAGCGTGGGACTTGTCTGCAGTTGCGTACCGATCAATTCGTAGCGCGACAGATCCCCGTACCAGCCCTGGAACTGCGCGTTGACCGGGACCGCCGCCGGCGTCGGCCCGGTGCTGTTGGTCATCGGCTGGGACGGCACGGCATTGGTCACGGTGTACAGGTGATTGTTGACGTTCTCGAAGGTGGTCCAGACCCAGCCGGTGACCAGCTTGTTGATCACGTGCAGGGCCGTGAGCGCGGCGTAGCCGACCTCGTAGGTGCCGTCCTTGTTTTGGTAGTAGGCCTGGGCGATGTAGTAGCCGTCCTTCTCCAGTTGCGCCTGGTAGGTGGCGTCGCTGCCGATCCACAACCAGCCGGCTTTCACTTCCCAGGCGGTGGCCGGGAAGTCCAGGCCGGTGGTGAGGGCGTCCTGGCCATTCATGTTGTAGACGCCCTGGTCGACGATGTAGTTGAAGGTGGACTCGCCCATCAGCAACTGGAAGCGCACGGGCTTGCCGCGTTGCGACTCCGGTACCGCTCCGCCCATTTCCAGGGACAGGCCATCGACCTGCTGGGTGGCGTTGAGGTTGTGGAAGGCGCGCTTGAGGTTCATCCCGGGAATCGTGGCGGCCTGTTTCGTCACGTCCTCCGGAGGGGTGAAGGGCGTGCCGTAGGGCGTGGGTTTGGAACCATCGGCCAGGTACACCTGGTCCGACGGCTTCATGGTTTCCCAGACCCGGTCGAGACCGTTCGGCGCCAGCTGGTTCAGGCAGTTGAACCAGTTCCAGCTCAGGGTTTCCTTGCTCGTCTCGAGCAGGGCCTGGGCCTGCGCCTGATTGCCGTTGAAGGTCAGGAAGTTGCTGCAACTGAAGGTGTTGGTGTTGTCAGCCTGGGCCAGTCCGGCCAGTGTACTGAGAACGGTTATCGTGATGGCTCGCCGCATGTGTGCTCCTTGGCATTGGCCAGGTCATGTTGGTTCTGCTCCAGGAAATGCAGAAGCAGCAGGTGCTTGACCGCCGTTGCCGCAATGCTCCGCGGCAGCGGTACGTCGCAATCGGTGATCAGCAACGGGCCTGTCTGCTCGCTGGCGGGCGGGCGGCCGTGACTGCCACGGACCAGGCCGCTGTCCAGCGGGATCAGGTCCATGTAGTAGCGCATGCCGAGCTTCTTCTGCAGCAGACGGCGCGCCACCTTCAACCTGGGGAAGCGGATGGCCGGGTCGACGAACAGCTCCACCGGGTCGTAGCCGGGCTTGCGGTGGATGTCCACGGTGCGGGCGAAGTCCGGCGCCTTGCGCTCGTCGAACCAGTAGTAGTAATCGAACCAGAATCCCGGGGCGGCCAGCGCCACCAGCTCGCCGCTGCGCGGATGGTCCAGTTGCCAGGTGCGCTGCCCGGCCCGGTCCAGCACCTGCTCGATGCCGGGCTGGCGCAGCAGCAGGGCCTTGATGCGCGGAACATCCTCCTCGCGCCTGACGTAGACATGGGCGATCTGGTGATCGGCCACCGCGAAGGCCGCGCTGGCACCGGGGTCGAGCAGTTCCCAGGTCAGCGACTGGCGCACCTGCAACAAGCCTTGCTCGCGCAGTACGCGGTTGATGGACACCGATTGCCCGACCGCCTCGATGCCGTACTCCGACAGCAGCATCACCGCCGCGCCCTGGTCCCGGGCGAAGCTCAGCAGGCGTCCGACTTCATGGTCGATGGCCCGCACCTCAGCGGCGATCGACGGGTGCTCGGGGCCGACCCTCTGCAGGCTGTAGTCGAGGTGGGGTAGGTAGACCAGTTGCAGGTCGGGGCGATTGAGCTGGAATTCGAGCAGGGCGCAATCGACGATCCAGCGGCTCGAGGCGATGCCCGCCGCCGGCCCCCAGAAGCCGGGGAAGGGGAACTCGCCGATCTGCGCTTCGATCCGTTCGTGCAGGCCTGGCGGCGACGAATACAGCCCGAAGAGCTTGCGCCCGTCGGCCGGGTAATGCGGGCGCGGGGTGATCGAGGCATCGACGTTGGCGTACATGTTGTACCACCAGAACAACTGGCTGCAGCGAAACCCGGGCAGCTCGCGCTTGAGCGTGTCCCAGACCTTCTCGCCCTGGATCAGCGCGTTGGGTTGCAGCCAGAAGCGCACCTCGGCCTGGTCGCGGAAATACCAGCCGTTACCGACGATACCGTGCTGCGACGGCGGTGCCCCGGTCAGGATCGAGGCTTGCACCGTGGAGGTCACCGCCGGGAACGATGGTTGCAGGCTGGCCATCTGCGCGGTTTTCAGCAGTTCGTTGATATGCGGCGTGTTCGCGCCCAGCAGCGAGGGAGTCAGGCCGACCACGTTGATCAGCAGCAGGGGTCTACGGGCAGGCATCGGCATGCCCCTCGTGTATTGGCGCGTGCAGCAGGCGACGCTGGCGCAGCTGGGCCTCGACCCAGTGCAATTCGGCGGCGATGCCGCGCAGTTGCTCCTGCTCATTGCCCGGCCGCAGTTGTGCGGGGAGGACGCCCCAGCTGTAGGTTTCCACCTCCAGCACCGGGCGCAGGTCGCCGTGGGCGGCCAGATAGTCGAAGGTCTGCCCCAGTGCGACCTGGCTGCCGCTGAGTTCGGGCAGCAGAAGCTGCTCGCTGAACAGCGGGACGTGGAAGTGAATCCGCAACTCACCATGGCGTCCGGGATCACGGGCGCAGTCGGCCAGTGCGCCAGGCAGGTCGGCCCAGGCCATCAGGCGGCCCTGATGGTCCCGCGCCTTGACCTGATGCAGGTAGGTGGCTTCGCAGAACTGCCTGAGCACGTCGAGGACCTGCGCGAAACGCTGCGGGTCATCGACCGGCAGGCGACAGATCATGGCGTTGGACAGCTGGATCTTGCCGATCGGTACCCCGGCCAGGCGCAGGCGCTCCAGCGAGCGATAGCAGTCCTCGAACATCACGGCCTGATGGCAGACGTCGAAGCACAGGGCCAGGTACTCATGGTACGGATCGCTGGCTTGCCAATGGGCAAAGAAGGCGATGGCCTGGTCGGTGTTTTCCAGTACGCAGTCCGGCTCCATCTCCAGGCAGAACACCACCTTCCGGCCGCTCTCGCGATGCAGCTCGGCCAGCCCGGCGGTGAGCTGGCCGAGCTGCTGTTCGGCACGCTGCTGTTTGGCCGGACTCCAGCTGGCGGCGTAGCCCAGGGGCACGCTGGAAATCACCCCTTGCCGGCAGTCCGCCGGCAAGGCCTGCGCCAGGATCCGCGCGAGGTTCAGGCTGTAGGTCAGGCGCTCGGGCATGGACCAGTCGGGCAGGTAGACCTCGGCCTTCACCGCGCCCTCATGGAATTCGCCATAGGGAAAACCGTTCAACGAGGTAAGGCGCAGCCCGGTGTCCTGCAGCAGGTCTAGGAACCGGCCGCGTGCCGACGCATCCTGCAACTCACTGGCGGCACGGGCGCAGATCCACAGGCCGCTGTCCTGTTCGCGCAGGCCGCGCAGGTGGCGCACACCCTGGAAGTGGCGCTCGATCGAGGCGCGCAGCCCGGCCAGGTCGCGGGTCGGATGCACATTGCTGCAGTAACCGAGCTGGGTAGGCGTCCAGCACAGGGCGGCGCTCATTTGATCACCGGGTCCTGGCCGCGCAGGGCAGAGTTTTCCTGCCAGGTCTTGCGCTGGTCGATCGGCAATGGCGTGCTGACCAGGGCCTTGTCCAGCTGGCCGCTCTGGGCGAAGAAATCGACCGGGTTATGGAACAGCACCTGCTCGACCTGGGCCTCGCTGAAGCCGGCTTCGCGCATGGCCTGGCCGGTCTTCGGCACTTTCAGCGGGTCGCTGACGCCCCAGTCGGCGGCGCTGTTGACGATCATTTTCTCCGTGCCGTACTGCTGCAGCAGGGCGACCATGCGCTGCTCCGACATCTTGGTATTGGGATAGACCGAATGGCCGCGCCAGCAGTCGGTCTCCAGCACCAGGGGCAGGGTCAGCTCGTTGAGGTGATCGATCACCACCAGGTGCTCGGGGATGCCGACTTCGCGGATCACCGCCAGGGTGCGCTTGGTGCCGCCGATCTTGTCGCGGTGCGGGGTGTGCACCAGGACCGGTAGTTTGAACTGCTTGGCCAGCTCCATCTGCAGGGCCAGGAAGCGGTCTTCTTCCGGGGTGATGTCGTCGTAGCCGATTTCGCCGACCGCCACCACGCCATCCTTGACCAGGTAGCGCGGCAGGATCTCCAGCACTTCCTCGGCCAGCCGCAGGTTATTGGCTTCCTTGGGGTTGATGCCGAGGGTGCAGAAGTGGTGGATGCCGAACATGCTGGCGCGAAAGCGCTCCCAGCCCAGCAGGGTGTCGAAGTAGTCGACGAAGCTGCCGACGCTGGTCCGCGCCTGGCCCTGCCAGAACGCCGGCTCGATCACCCCGGTGATGCCGGCGGCCGCCATATTCTGGTAGTCGTCGGTGGTGCGGCTGACCATATGAATGTGCGGGTCGAAATACGTGGGCATGGTGAATCCTCATCAAGGGCAAGGAGATGTCGGTTGTGCGGGGCCAGCGGTGGATCGGTCAGCTGCCGAAGAGGTGCTCGTGCCACTGCGTCGGCAAGCGTTGCTGCTGGTACAGGTCTGCCAGGCGCTTGCGCTGCGGCGGGCTGAGCAGGCCGAAGGCGATCAACCGGGGCAGGCCGGGCGATACCGGGCGCCCGGCGGCGAGCTGTTCGTCCATCAGGTCGAGGGCCAGCTGGTTGAGGGTTGCACCCTGGCGCTGCGCCAGGCCGATCACCCGTGCGGCATCCAGGCCCATACCCAGCGCCTTGAGCACCAGTTGATGGAAGGCCCGCTCCGGGTAGTGGCGGGAGGCATAGGGTGTGTCCAGTGCCAGGGCGGCGAACACCCGCGGGTTGCTGGTGCGGCCGGCGAGCAGGGCCAGCTCGAGGCAGCGCCCCTCGCTGTCGAGGTCATCGAGGGCCTTGAGCAGGGCGGCCTTTTCCTGGTCGTCGCCCCATTGGAACAATTGCTCCAGCAGCGCCGGGCGGGCCGCGCCGGGTTGCAGGCCGACGACATGGGCCAGCAGCAAGGCGCGGGCCAGCTCGATGGTGCTCCAGCCATCGGCACCGGGCACCGCCTGTTCACGCAGATGGCGCTTGCATTGGCTGCTGAGGATGGCGGCGGTATTGGCGTCCGGCGATTGCCGCAGGCGTTCCTGGGCCTGTTGCCACCAGCGTTTTTCAGTTTCATCGAGCAGTTGGCCCAGGGCCTGGCTGCGTTCGGCCAGCCGTGGCTGGGGCACGCTGACGTCCATGTTCATGTCGGTTTGATCCAGCGTTGAAAGTGGGGAAGCAGGAAAAACATCAGCACGCAGAACAGGCTGCCCAGGGGCTGGTTGGCCACGGCCATCACCAGGGCATCGAACAGGGGCAGGGCGGCGAGGCCCGCACCGATGAAGGCGCGGACCTTCAAGTGCTGCGGGTTGGCCAGGTGCAGCCAGTAATGGCGACCGAGCCAGCCCAGCCAGAGCATCAGCAGCGGCCAGAACCACAGGGTCTCGGCGTAGATCGCCAGAGCCAGGGGGCTCAGCATCAGCAGCAGGGGCAGGCGGCTGAGCAACTGGTTGCGGTGCTCCTGGCTGGCCAGGTAGGTCAGCCCGCTGATGTACACGCCAAGCAGGATGGCGCAGAGCCAGATGGGTTCCGGCGGCACCGTCAGGCTGGCCGCTGCGGTGAGGTACAGCGCCGAGCGGCAGGCACCCATCAGCCAGACGCTGTGCACGTACTTTTTATGCAGCAGGTTGTAGCCGAGGATGCAGCCGACCAGCAGGGTGATGCTGCCCAGCAACCACTGGGGCTGCTCGGTCAACTGGCTCAGGCCCAGTGCCGAGGCACCGGCCAGGGCCAGCAGGAGCAGGGTCGCGAGCCGCACTTGCCGGCAGCTGACCAGGCCCAGGGTAATCGGGCGGGGGTTGTTGTGCCGCTGGTCCCAGTCGGCGTCCAGCAGATCGTTCAATAGCATGCCGGCCAGGTAAAGCAGCGACAGCGTCACCAGCAGCAGTGCCCACACCAGCCCCGACGGTGGCGCCAGGGCGCCGGTGCTGCTGGCCAGGAGGGCGGCGGCGAGGGCGTTGGTCCACACGGTCGGCAGGTTGGAGACCCGGCCCAGGGTCATCCAGGTCTTGAGGTTCGCCTGGGGCTGGCTCATTGCGCGCAACCCTCGCTCAGGCCGAAGGGCGCCGCGTCGAGGCTGGCGAGGCGCAGCAGGGCCTGCTGCATCAGATGGTCATCGATTTCATGCAGGTCGATTGAGGCGCCGATGCGGCTGAGCATGGGGATCGACAGCTGGCCGCCCAGATGTTGACGGAACTCCTCCAGCCCGAGCATCACCTGGAAGCGTCCCGACCCGTCTTTCAAGGTCAGTTCCGTCGGGCACAGATCGAACCCGAGCTTTTGCAGGAGGCTCACCACCCGCTCACTGTCGGTATCGCTCAACAGCCCCAGGGCATTGGCATAGAACGCGTCGAGGGCCATGCCCACGGCGACCGCCTCGCCATGGCGCAAGCGGTGCTGGCCAAGGTTTTCCAGCTTGTGCGCGGCCCAATGACCGTAGTCCAGCGGCCGGCCGTTGCCGCGCTCGAACGGATCGCCGGCGCCGGTGATATGCCCCAGGTGCAGTTGGGCGCAGCGGAAAATGGCATGGCGGCTGGCCGGATGATCGAAACGGGCGAGGGCTGTGGCCTGCTCTTCCATCCATTGGAAGAACGCCGCGTCCTTGATCAGCGCCACCTTCACTGCCTCGGCCAGGCCGGCGATCTGGTCGCGGCGGCTGAGGCTGGTCAGCAATTGGAAGTCGTTGATCACGGCGGTGGCGGGGTAGAAGGCGCCCAGCAAGTTTTTCTGGCCGAAGGCATTGATGCCGTTCTTAACGCCAATGCCGGCGTCGTTCTGCGCCAGCACCGTGCTCGGCAGGCGGATCAGGCGGATGCCGCGGTGGAAGGTGGCGCAGGCGTAACCCACCGAATCCAGCAGTGCGCCGCCGCCCATGGCCAGCACGTAGCAGTGCCGGTCGAGGCCGTGCTTGAGCATATCGGCGTACAACTGCTGGAGTACCTGCGCGGTCTTGCTCAGCTCACCAGCCGCCACGGCGATCGGCGCGGCCTGCAGGTGCAGGTCGCGGGCATGGCTGGCGAACCAGGCCTCGATCTGCCCGGGCAGATGCGGATTGCACTGCAACAATTGCTGGTCGGCGAAGATCAGCACTGTCACCCGGCCGTGCTGTCCGGCGGTGAGCTGCTGGTGCAGGCAGGGGTTGTCCAGGTCGAACAGATGATCGGTAAAGCGCACCGGATAGTCGTAGCTGACCTCGAAGCGGCCGTGCAGGACCTCTGGCGTGGCGGGTTTGCGCAGCCTCCTGAACAGGCTGTAGGCGGCGATGAAAAGCCCCGGCAGGACCATGCTGGCGAGGAGCGTGACCAGCAGCGCGTTCTCCTCGACGAGGAAGCTGCCGATGGCGCTATAGGCCAGGGCCAGGCCCATATTGGCCAGGGTCGTGACCAGGACGAAGGCGCGCAGCGGATAGCGCTGCATGCCGGCGGCGACTACCGAGGTCTCCGCCAGTACCGGCACACCGCGCAGGCAGACCAACGACAGGGTGCCGAGCTTTTGCACCAGCTGCCCGGGTTTGCGCTGATGCAGGCCGAGGCGGCCGGACAGCACGCGCAAATAGCCGGCGCCCAGGGCATAACCCAGCCAGGCGCCGAGGCACAGGCCCACGAAGATCACCAGGTAGCCACCGATGCTGCCCAGGGCGGCCACGGCGAGCAGCGCGACCACGCTCGACGGCACCGGCAGCACGACGTCCAGTGCCAGCAAGGCGATCAACAGCAGGGCCAGGTTGGCTTTGCGGGCGGGGGTATCGGGCAGGTACAGCGCCAGGTGGGCCAGGAAGTCCTGGATTTGTTGCTCGAACAACAGAAAGCTGGCGACCACCAGTGCGCTGAAACAAACAAGTGATACCCAGAAATATTCGGCAGGCGCCTTGTTGCAGAGCGCACGAAGCCATTGGCCGCGCTTCATCAAGCATCCCTCTTGATATTGTTATGACTGATTTCCGTTTCAGTTTTTCAAAGCAGGGTGTTAATGCTTGGACGGAATAAAAAGCTCCAGGCTGAGTGATATTGTTTTAATGGCTACTTCGACGGTTTCCGAAAACTTAGACGCTCGCGAGGCTTTTGCAAGGCGGGATTGAACGATTTCTTCTCCATATGTCGGTTGCACCGCAAGCGCTGCCTGCAGGGCGCGGCCGGGCGTTTTTTCCAACCGCGCAGGTTCATGGCGGGCCAGCACGGCGAGCGCCATGGCTGGCCACTCCAGCAGCGCGGATGAACGAAAATGAAGAAACTATGCCTGGCGGCGAATATTACCGATCTGCCGCAGGCTCAGGCCGTACTTGTTGGCCAGCAGGCTGCGCGACAGCCCGCTGGCGCTTTCCTTCTGGATCTGCTGGTTGCGCAGCTGGCGCTGGAAGTGATCGGGCTTGGGGATTTCCAGGGCCAGACCGGCGTAGCGCTCGATCAACGCGTCGAGCGCCTGCGATGGCAGCACATCGGCCAGCTTGCTGCGGTCGCGGTGCTTGGGAATGTACTTGGGGCGTCCGCCGAAAGCGCAGGTCAGGCGGTAGGCGCTGTCCAGGCCGATGCACTCAATCAGCGCCTGCAGCGATTGAGGCAGTTGGGTGATGTCGATATTGCTCAGGTCTGGCTTTTCCACGAAATGGTTCCTTCCGTCATGTAGGTTTGGCAGACGCCGAGGCCCGGTTGGCTGCGGCGTGGTCGGCCACGGGTGGCGGTCCGAGTGGCGTGGTCCGATTTTCGAACAGCAGCGGAAAGGGTCGCTAGGCGCGAAGCGGACCGGAGCTTGTAGCCGCAACTGCCTGTTGTTTGCGGGCAGCCTGATAACGTGAAGTAGGAAACGCCTTCACCCTTTAGCTACAGGCCCCAAATCGTCTAGTGAAGGGGTTCCATGATGGCGGTTTGGGTGTGTGACCCAGACGTTCGCGCGCAGACGCGCCCGGGTGTCTTTGGGGTGAGGAGGTATGTGCAGGGAAAGGGGGCGGGCAGGAACTTCAGCGGGGGAAAAGCGGGCGAGGTATCATGGCGTCGGCTCCGCTGGAGCCTCATGTCCCCGATGTCGCAAGGAATTTCCGATGACCCACGTGCAGCGCCTCAAATACTCGATCCTGATCATCCTGGTGGTCCTGGGGATCATGCTCGGCCTAAGCTACCTGCAGAAGCAGGGCACTATCAGCGAGCAGACGTTCCAGTACATCGCCATCGCCATCGCGGTGGTCGTGGTGGTGATCAACGGGATCCTGCGGCGCAAGGTCAAGCCCTGAGACGGGCGGGCCGGCATATCCTTGCCGGCCAGGCGCTCAACGCGAGACAGGTTGCTCGAGCACGGCCCGGGCCTGGGGGTTGAGGCTGTAGCACTTGTCGCTGCCCAGGCTGATGACGCCTTCGCTGCACAGGCGCTTGAGCACCTCGCGCACACTCAGGAACGACAGTGGTATATCCAGTTGCTCGAGTTGCGCATGCACGCCGCGCACGCCAATGCTGCGGCCACTGCGCCCGGCGGTGTGCAGCGCGTCGATGACCTTCAGGCGGATCAGGCTGGTGCGCAGGCCATAGGCACGCAGCAGCTCGCGGATCTGTTCGTTGCCCACGCGTTCCTCCTGGGGGGCGGCGGCCTGGCCTGGGGCGGGCGGCGCCGATAGCGATTGTTGCGGGTTGTACATGTGAATGCTCCTTTTCGTGGACTGTCCCGAAATCATGGGTGCCTCACATCTAAAGACGAATGAGATCGACAAAACTGCAACCCTCGGTGAAAAAAATCTGACACGTTCTGTTGAGGACGTTGCAGCCTCGCGTCGACCGTAAAATTTTCATCCGGCCATTCGTCTGTTCGGGATGACCCCGATAGCACGAGGAGTGCCTGTGATCCCTCTTCCCCTGTTCCGCCTGGGCCTTGCCGCCGCCCTGGTTGCCTCCAGCCTGGCCGTCCAGGCCCGGGAGGTCGCCGACGAGGCTTCTGCGCAGATCCGCCGCACCAGCTTCGGCGTGCCGCATATCCTGGCCAAGGATGAACGCGGCCTGGGCTACGGCATCGGCTATGCCTACGCCCAGGACAACCTGTGCCTGCTGGCCAACGAGGTGCTGACGGTCAATGGCGAGCGCTCGCGCTATTTCGGTGGCGACGCCAAGACGGTCGAGCAGCGCGACAACCTGTCCAGCGACCTGTTCTTCACCTGGCTCAACGAGCCGGCGGCGGTGGACGCCTTCCTGCAGGCGCAGCCGGTGGCGGTACGCGACCTGCTCGACGGCTATGCCAGCGGCTACAACCGGGCCCTGGGCGAGCGGCGTGCCCAAGGCCTGCCGGCCGAGTGCGGGGCAGGGGACTGGGTGCGGCCGATCAGCAGCCGCGACCTGGTCAAGCTGACCCGGCGCCTGCTGGCCGAAGGTGGTGTCGGCCAGTTTGTCGAGGCGGTGGTGGCCGCGACTCCGCCGAAGCTGGCGGCGCAACGCCCGGCGGTCGATTACGGCGTGGCCCTGGCGCGCCAGGCGCAGTTCGCCGCCGAGCGTGGCAGCAACGCCGTGGCGGTGGGCAGCGAGCGTTCGGCCAATGGTCGCGGGCTGCTGCTGGCCAACCCGCATTTCCCCTGGATCGGCGGGATGCGCTTCTACCAGATGCAACTGACCATCCCCGGGCAGCTGGATGTGATGGGCGCGGCCCTGCCGGGCCTGCCGGTGATCAATATCGGTTTCAACCGCCATCTGGCCTGGACCCATACCGTCGACACCTCGAAGCATTTCACCCTCTACCGCCTGCAGCTGGACCCCAAGGACGCGACCCGTTACCTGTATGACGGCCAGTCGCTGCCGCTCGAGCGCAAACAGCTCAAGGTCATGGTGAAGGGCGAGGACGGCTCGCTGAGCGAGGTGGAGCGCACGATCCATCTGTCGAAGTTCGGCCCGGTGGTGCAGTGGCCAGGGCGGCTGGACTGGGACAACCAGGCGGCCTACAGCCTGCGCGACGCCAACCTGGACAATACCCGGGTCCTGCAGCAGTGGTACCGGATCAACCGTGCCGACAGCCTGGAGGCGCTGAAGGCCTCGGTGGGGCAGTTGCAGGGCATTCCCTGGGTCAACACCCTGGCGGTGGATGCCGCCGGCCAGGCCCTGTACCTGAATCAGTCGGTGGTGCCCTATGTCGACCAGGCGCTGCTGGCGCAGTGCAGCAATCCGGCGGCCTCCGGCCCGCTGGTGGTGCTCGATGGCTCGCGCAGCGCCTGCCAGTGGAAGGTCGATGCGCAGGCGGCCCAGCCGGGGATCTTCCCGGCGAACCTGCTGCCGAGCCTGGAACGACGCGACTATGTGCAGCATGCCAACGATTCGGCGTGGATGGCCAACCCGGCCCAGCCGCTGACCGGCTTCTCGCCGCTGGTCAGCCGTGCCGACCAGCCCCTGGGCATGCGCAGCCGCTTTGCCCTGCAGCGCCTGCAGGGCAAGGACAAGCTGGGTGTCGCCGAGCTGCAGCGCATGGTGTTCGATGACGAGGTGTACCAGGCCAGCCTGCTGTTGCCGGACCTGCTGCAATGGTGCAAGGGCGTGGAGGCGGATATCGAGCCAGTGTGTGCCAGCTTGCGGGACTGGAACGGCAAGGCCGACCTGGACAGCAGTGTCGGCCTGGTTCATTTCATCAATATCGCCGGCGCGTTGGCCGAACACCCGCAAAGCTGGCGCGTGCCGTTCGATCCGGCCGACCCGCAGCACACCCCGCGTGGCCTGGCGGTGGAGCAGGCCGCGGTAGGCAAGCTGCTGCGCGAGGCGGCGCTGGCGTCGCTGGAGCAGGTGGGCAAGGCGGGCATCGCCGCCGACCAACGTTGGGGGCAGATCCAGCAGGCCGCCGACGGCACGCCGGTGCCCGGTGGTCCGCAGGCCCTGGGGGTCTACAACGCGATGGTCAGCGTGCCGGTGGGGCCGGGCAAGCGCCTGGTGGTCAGTGGCTCGAGCTATCTGCAGGTGGTCAGCTTCACCGAGCAAGGGCCACAGGCTCAGGGATTGCTGGCGTTCTCGCTGTCGAGCGAAAAGGCGTCGGCACATGCCGCCGACCAGACGCGGGCCTTCGCGGCCAAGCAACTGGCGCCGATCCCGTTTACCGAGGCGCAGATCAAGGCTGACCCGCAGTATCGGCAGTATGTGATCAGCGAGCGGGACAAGGGGCGCGTGGTCAGCGCCCAGTGATCAGGCGTCCTGATGGTTCAAAACGTAACTGCTTTGATTAGATCTGGACTGCGTGGGAGCGGGCTTGCCCCGCGATCACCGGCGAAGCCGGTGCCATACACTGCATCGCGGGGCTAGCCCGTTCCCACGCTGGTGATCCTTGCAACTACGCTTCCTGCGCGATAGCGCAGCTCGAAGGGCTGGGAGTTTTTTAAGGGCTGCGCATGGGCGGTCGTTCAGGAAAACTCGAACGGCGCCAGCTGGAAGCCCTGTTCGTCCACCTGCAACGCCCAGCCCCGCCGGTCCCAGTCCCCCAGCACGATACGCCGCGCCGGCTGGCCGTCGACCACCAGCTTGTGCAACGCCGGCCGGTGGGTGTGGCCATGGACCAGGGTGCGCACGCCGTGGGCGGCCATCACCTTGGGCACTTCCTCGGGGGTGACGTCGACGATCTCGGTGCTCTTCATGCGCACCTGCGTACTGCTTTCGCTGCGCAGCTTGCGCGCCAGCTTGTGCCGCGTGGCCAGCGGCAGGTGCCGCAGGATCCACAAGGTCAGCGGGTTGCGCAGGTAACGGCGCAGCTTCATGTAGGCCACATCGCGGGTGCACAGGGTGTCGCCGTGCATCAGCAGCACCGCCTCGCCACCGAGCTCGACCACGCTGGGGTCGGCCAGCAGGGTGCAGCCGGCGGCGTCGCAGAACGCCTGGCCGATGAGGAAATCGCGGTTGCCGTGCATCAGGTAGATCGCCGTGCCGCTGTCGCTCAGCCGGCGCAGGGCCTGGCAGATCGACTGCTGGAACGGCGTCATCGCATCGTCGCCAATCCAGGCCTCGAAGAAGTCGCCGAGGATGTACAGCGCCTTGGCGTGGCGGGCGCGGCCGTCGAGCAGATCAAGAAACGCCCGGGTAATATCCGGGCGTTCTTCTTGCAGGTGCAGATCGGAGATCAGCAGTATCACTCAATGATCTCGGCTTTCTCGATGATCACGTCTTCTTTCGGCACGTCCTGGTGGCCAGACTTGGAACCGGTGGCGACCTTTTCGATGGCGTCGACAACCTCGGTGCCTTCGGTCACTTTACCGAACACGGCGTAGCCCCAGCCCTGGACGTTCTTGCCGCTGTGGTTGAGGAAGTCGTTGTTCGAGGCGTTGATGAAGAACTGCGCCGACGCCGAGTGCGGCTCCATGGTACGGGCCATGGCGATGGTGTACTTGTCGTTCTTCAGGCCGTTGTCGGCTTCGTTCTGGATGCTGGCACGCTTGTCACGTTTTTCGTTCATGCCTGGCTCGAAACCGCCGCCCTGGATCATGAAGCCCTTGATCACACGGTGGAACACGACGTTGCTGTAGTGCCCGGCCTTCACATATTCGAGGAAGTTGGCCACGGTGATCGGGGCTTTTTCGTCATTCAGTTCAATGACGATATCGCCGTGGTTGGTGCTCAGTTTGACTTTGGACATGCTGAAATTCGCTCTTTCAAGGCATTCGGGAAATAGGGTGCGCGGTGCGCTCGGATGACCTGACGCAGGATCAGGCCGCCGCGGCACACTCCACTGGGGCGCCATTGTGCCGGATTGTAGACCGCTGCGGCGACAAAACGCGCCACTTTGTCGGTGCTCCGGCTGTCAGCAGCTTGACTGCTTCGGCTATGATAGGCGCTTTGATTCAATCGGCCTACCCGGCCGGCTACCTGCATTCAAGGACACTATGAGCAAGCCCACTGCCGACAACGCGCCAAACGCCGCTGCCAAAGGCGCACCCGCCGTCCCTGTGAACTTCCTGCGGCCGATCGTCCAGGCCGACCTGGACTCGGGCAAGCACCAGAGCATCGTCACCCGTTTCCCGCCGGAGCCCAACGGTTACCTGCACATCGGTCACGCCAAGTCGATCTGCGTCAACTTCGGCCTGGCCAAGGAATTCGGCGGTGCCTGCCACCTGCGTTTCGACGACACCAACCCGGCCAAGGAAGACCAGGAGTACATCGACTCCATCCAGCGTGACGTCAAGTGGCTGGGCTTCGAGTGGGCAGGCCCGGTGCGCTATGCCTCGGACTACTTCGAGCAGCTGCACGCCTGGGCGGTGGAGCTGATCAAGTCGGGCAACGCCTATGTCTGCGACCTGACCCCCGAGCAGGCCAAGGAATACCGCGGCAGCCTGACCGAGGCCGGCAAGAACAGCCCGTTCCGCGAGCGCAGCGTCGAGGAGAACCTCGACCTGTTCGCGCGCATGAAGGCCGGCGAGTTCAAGGATGGCGAGCGCGTGTTGCGCGCCAAGATCGACATGGCCTCGCCGAACATGAACCTGCGCGACCCGATCCTGTACCGCATCCGCCATGCCCACCACCACCAGACCGGTGACAAGTGGTGCATCTACCCCAACTACGACTTCACCCACGGTCAGTCGGACGCCATCGAAGGCATCACCCACTCGATCTGCACCCTGGAGTTCGAAAGCCACCGTCCGCTGTACGACTGGTTCCTCGACAAGCTGCCGGTGCCGGCGCACCCGCGCCAGTACGAGTTCAGCCGCCTGAACCTGAACTACACCATCACCTCCAAGCGCAAGCTCAAGCAGCTGGTGGACGAAGGTCACGTCGAGGCCTGGGACGATCCGCGCATGTCGACCCTGTCGGGCTACCGTCGCCGCGGCTACACCCCGGCCTCGATCCGCAATTTCTGCGAGATGATCGGCACCAACCGTTCCGACGGCGTGGTCGACATGGCGATGCTCGAGTTCAGCATCCGCGACGACCTCGATCGCACCGCGCCACGCGCCATGTGCGTGCTGCGCCCGCTGAAGGTGGTGATCACCAACTACCCCGAGGGCCAGGTCGAGCAGCTCGAACTGCCGCGCCATCCGAAGGAAGACATGGGCGTGCGCGTGCTGCCGTTCGCCCGCGAGCTGTACATCGACCGCGACGACTTCATGGAAGAGCCGCCCAAGGGCTACAAGCGCCTGGAGCCGGCCGGTGAAGTGCGTCTGCGCGGCAGCTACGTGATCCGCGCCGACGAGGCGATCAAGGACGCTGACGGCAACATCGTCGAACTGCGCTGCTCGTACGACCCGGACACCCTGGGCAAGAACCCCGAAGGCCGCAAGGTCAAGGGCGTGATCCACTGGGTGCCGGCGCAAGGCAGCGTCGAGTGCGAAGTGCGTCTGTACGACCGCTTGTTCCGCTCCGCCAACCCGGAGAAGACCGAAGACGGCGGCAGCTTCCTCGACAACATCAACCCCGATTCGCTGCAGGTACTCAGCGGTTGTCGCGCGGAACCTTCCCTGGGCCAGGCCCAGCCAGAAGACCGCTTCCAGTTCGAGCGCGAAGGCTACTTCTGCGCCGACCTGAAAGACTCCCAGCCGGGTCGCCCGGTATTCAACCGGACCGTGACCCTGCGCGATTCGTGGGGCAGCTGAGGAACCTTCGTGCTTACCATCTACAACACGCTGAGCAAGACCAAGGAAGTTTTCAAGCCGCTGGACGGCAACAAGGTGCGCATGTACGTGTGCGGCATGACCGTGTACGACTACTGCCACCTGGGCCACGGCCGCAGCATGGTGGCCTTCGACCTGGTCACCCGCTGGCTGCGCAAGAGCGGCTATGAGCTGACCTATGTGCGCAACATCACCGACATCGACGACAAGATCATCAACCGGGCCAACGAGAACGGCGAGTCGTTCGACGCGCTGACCGCCCGCATGATCGACGCGATGCACGAGGACGAGCGCCGCCTGAGCATCCTGCCGCCGGACCTGGAACCGCGTGCCACCGACCATATCCCCGGCATGCACGCGATGATCCAGACCCTGATCGACAAGGGCTATGCCTACGCGCCGGGCAACGGCGACGTGTACTACCGGGTCGGCAAGTTCGTCGGCTACGGCAAGCTGTCGCGCAAGAAGATCGAAGACCTGCGCATCGGCGCCCGCATCGAGGTCGACGAGGCCAAGCAGGACCCGCTGGACTTCGTCCTGTGGAAGGGCGTCAAGCCGGGCGAGCCTTACTGGGATTCGCCGTGGGGCCCGGGTCGTCCGGGCTGGCACATCGAGTGCTCGGTGATGTCCACCTGCTGCCTGGGCGAGAGTTTCGACATCCACGGTGGCGGCAGCGACCTGGAGTTCCCGCACCACGAGAACGAGATCGCCCAGAGCGAGGCGGCCACCGGCAAGCAGTACGCCAACGCCTGGATGCACTGCGGCATGATCCGCATCAATGGCGAGAAGATGTCCAAGTCGTTGAACAACTTCTTCACCATCCGCGACGTGCTCGACAAGTACCACCCGGAAGTGGTGCGTTACCTGCTGGTGGCCAGCCACTACCGCAGCGCGATCAACTACTCCGAGGACAGCCTGCGCGATGCCAAGGGCGCGCTCGAGCGCTTCTACCACGCGCTGCGCGGCTTGCCGCGGGTCGCGGCCAAGGGGGGCGAGGCATTCGTCGAGCGTTTCACCGTGGCGATGAACGACGACTTCGGCACGCCGGAAGCCTGCGCCGTGCTGTTCGACCTGGTGCGCGAGATCAACCGCCTGCGCGACAGCGACCCCGAGGCCGCCGCCGGCCTGGCGGGTCGCCTGCGCGAGCTGGGGGATGTGCTGGGTGTGCTGCAGCTGGAGGCCGATGACTTCCTGCGCGCCGGCGCCGAGGGCAAGGTCGATGCCGCCGAAGTGGAGGCGCTGATCCAGGCGCGTCTGCAGGCGCGCACCGACAAGAACTGGGCCGAGTCCGACCGCATCCGCGACCAGCTGACCGCCATGGGCGTGGTGCTGGAAGACAGCAAGGGCACCACCACCTGGCGCCTGGCTGACTGATCCGCTCAAGCCCTATCGCGGGGCAAGTCGCATCGGCGCACCGCCGCTCCCACGATAGCGTGGGAGCGGCGGTGCGCCGATGCGACTTGCCCCGCGATGCTTTTAAACGACGGAACAGTGCAGCACTAATTTGGCGCCACCCAGTTCGCTGGACCCCACCTCAAGCCCAAAGCCATGCAGGTCGACGATCGCCGCGACGATCGACAACCCCAGCCCGAACCCCGGGTGGCGATGGCCTTCCTCGCTGCGGTAGAAGCGCTTCAACACCGCCTCACGCTCATCCGCCGGAATACCCGGCCCGCTGTCCTCGACGGCGATATGCACGCCTTGATCGTCTTCGCTGGCGACCATGCGCACCTGGCCGCCTTGCGGGGTGAACTTGATCGCATTGCCTACCAGGTTGGCCAGGGCTTCGAACAGCAATTCCCGATCGCCATGCAGGGCCGCCAGTTGCGCGGGCTGCTCCAGCTGCAGACGGATGCCGCCATCCTCGGCCAGTGGCAGGTAGAAGTCGTGCAGCTCCACCAGCAAGGCCTGCGGGTCGAGCTGGACGAAGCCGGCGCGGCGTTGGCGGTCTTCCAGTTCGCTGATGCGCAGCAGGCCACGGAAGCGCGCCATCAGCGTGTCGGTCTCGCCGATCGCCTGGTCCAGTGCTTCGCCTTCGGCAGAGTCGGCGCCGCTTTGCTGGCGAATGCGATAGAGCTGTGCGCGCAGGCGGGTGAGGGGCGTGCGCAGGTCGTGGGCGATGTTGTCACAGACCCCCTTGACCTCATGCATCAGCCTTTCGATGCGGTCGAGCATCGCGTTGACGATGGCGGCCAGCATGTCCAGTTCATCACGGCGCACCGACACCGGCAGGCGGTGGGTCAGGTCACCGGCGACGATAAGTTCGGCCTGGGCCTGGATCGCCCGGATGCGTTTGAGCGGTCGGCGGCGCAGCAGGTACCAGCCGGCGAAGCCTGGAATCAGGGTCAGGGAAATGCCCCAAAGCAGCGCGTCGAGAATGATCCGGGTGACCACGAACAGCGAGCCGTTGTCGCGCACCAGCACCAGCCAGCGACCGTCCTGGACCTTGATCGCCACCGCGTCGCAGCTGTCGCGGGGCAGGTGCGGATCGTCGGCGTCCAGGCAGCGCTTGAGTTCATGGACCTTGCCGTCCAGGCCCAGCTCCGGCGGGATGCTGCGGATGCGCCCGCCAATCGGGTTGAGCTGGGGGGCGAACAGGCCGTAGGCGTCGAAGCTGCGCTCCTCGAAGGCCTGGCTTGCGATCAGCGCGTCGTCCAGCTGCTTGCCGCTCATATGGGCGAACAGGTGCTGGCGTTGCAGCATGGAATGACGGGTGAGTTTGTTCAGGTAGCTGGTGACCTCGAAGTACAGCACCCCCATGAGGATGCTGCTCCAGGCCACGAACAGGAAGCTGTACAGCGCCAGCAGGCGGCTGGTGGAGGAACTCCAGCCCTTAGACGGGTTCGGCAATGGCATAGCCGGAGCCCCGCACGGTACGGATCAGCGGGTTCTGCCCGGGCGAGTCGATCTTCTTGCGCAGACGGCCGATGTGCACGTCGATCAGGTTGGTGCCCGGGTCGAAGTGGTAGCCCCAGACTTCCTCGAAGATCATCATCCGGGTGATCACCTGGCCGGAGTGGCGCATCAGGTACTCGAGCAGCTTGTACTCGGTGGGCAGCAGGTTCAGCGCCTGTTCGCCGCGGCGCGCCTCGTGGCTGATCAGGTCCAGCTCGAGGTCGGCGACCTGCAGGCGGGTCTGGGTCATCGGCACGCTGTTGCGGCGCAGCAGCACCTCGACCCGGGCGGCCATCTCGTCGGAGGCGAACGGCTTGGTCAGGTAGTCGTCGCCGCCGGCGCGCAGGCCGCGCACGCGCTCGTCGACGTCCGACAGGGCGCTGATCATCAGGATCGGCGTGGTGATCTTCAGGTTGCGCAGGGTGGTGACGATGGTCAGGCCATCGACCTCGGGCAGCATGCGGTCGAGGGTGATCAGGTCATAGCCGCCGGCGATGGCCTTGGCCAGGCCTTCACGGCCATTGTCGGCCCAGTCGACTTCCAGACCGTGGCTGGACAGTTCGGCGACGATTTCCTGGGCGGTGACGGCGTCGTCTTCGATGGTCAGTACGCGAGGCATGCTGGTTCCTGGGCGGCGAGTGGAGACCTGATTGTGCCAAAGAATAGACAACCGGCGATTTAAGAAAAATTCATCTGGCAGCCCGGGAGACGCATTCCCCTGTAGGAGCGGGCTTGTCCCGCGAACACCGGCGAAGCCGGTGCCATGCAGCGTGGTGCCTGCTTCGCGGGGCAAGCCCGCTCCTACAGGGGTCGTGGAGTCCAAGAAAAACGGGGCATGCCATCGCTGGCATGCCCCGTCTCTACCGCAGGCTGGCGCCTCAGGCGACCTTGACGATCCAGCCCGCCGGGGCTTCGACGTCACCGCTCTGGATACCGGTCAGCTCGGCGTAGAGCTTCTGGGTGACCGGGCCGACTTCGGTTTCGCTGTGGAACACGTGCAGCTTGCCGTTGTACTGGATACCGCCGATCGGCGTGATCACCGCAGCGGTGCCGCAGGCGCCGGCTTCGACGAAACGGTCGAGCTTGTCGATTTCCACGTCGCCTTCGATCACTTTCAGGCCCAGGCGCGATTCGGCCAGTTCCATCAGCGACAGGCGGGTGATGCCCGGCAATACCGAGATCGACTTCGGCGTGACGAATTCGTTGTTGGCGGTGATGCCGAAGAAGTTGGCCGAGCCGACTTCCTCGATCTTCTTGTGGGTCAGCGGATCGAGGTAGATGCAGTCGGCGAAGCCGGCTTTCTTGGCCTCGTAGCCCGGTTGCAGGCTGGCCGCGTAGTTGCCGCCGACCTTGGCTGCGCCGGTGCCTTGCGGGGCTGCGCGGTCGTAGTCGGAGATCAGGAACTTGTGCGGGGTCATGCCGCCCTTGAAGTACGAACCGACCGGGATGGCGAAGACCGAGAAGATGAACTCGGGGGCGGTGCGCACGCCGATGTTGTCACCGGTGCCGATCACGAACGGACGCAGGTACAGCGCGCCCTTGCCGTGCGGCGGAACGAATTTCTCGTTGGCCTTGACCACCTGCTTGCAGGCTTCGATGAACTGTTCGGTCGAGACCCGTGGCATCAGCAGGCGGTCGCAGCTGCGCTGCATGCGCGCGGCGTTCTGGTCGGGGCGGAACAGGTTGATCGAACCGTCCTTGCAGCGGTAGGCCTTCAGGCCTTCGAAGCACTGCTGGCCATAGTGCAGGGCGGTGGAGCCTTCACTGATGTGCAGCACGTTGTCTTCGGTCAGGGTGCCCTTGTCCCACTCGCCGTTACGCCATACGGACAGGTAACGTTTGTCGGTCTTGATGTAGTCGAAACCCAGCTTGTCCCAGTTAATGCTTTCGTTACTCATGACACCCTCATTGCTCTGGCCCGAACACGGCGGGCTGCTTTTATATGCGCACCCCGCCACCATAATACATCCGGCGCGGATCGGGAACGGCCAGTCACACAATCCGCCGGGCGTGTACGTTCGGGTCAGTCGCTGTCGCGATGGCGATTACGATGAACGAACAGGCCTGAGCCTGTGCAGAGCAGAAATGTCACCCACATGGACCACTCTACATTCAGGTACAGACCCTGAGGCAGGAACCACCAAGCCAACACACCTGCGCCAAGCAGAGACAGCCCGGCCCATTTGCGGAGCTTTGCAGCGCGAAGGCTGTGGTGGAGCACGGCTACTACAAGTGTGAGCAGTATCGCGGCGATGAAGGCGTTCATGGCTGTGCCTGGATAATCAGCGATTGGCTTAGAATTTACCTTGGCCAGGAACATTGCCGTGCGGGGGGATGTTGCCAAAGATCCCGGCTTCCGAATGATGTGTAGGAAGATTCTGAAGGTTGTCAGATGCTTAGTCAGACATGTCTTTGCTGAATTCAGCCTAAACGCAGATAGTCCTTCAGAATCAGGTTTTCCAGAAAAACGTGGTCATGCGAGACCACCAGCAGCGTCCCCTTGAACTGTCGCAACAACTGCTCCAGCGCCTCGAGCGACGGCAGATCGAGGTGGTTGTTCGGCTCGTCGAGCAGCAGCAGGTCCAATGGCTGTTCCCGGTACAGCACGGCAGCCAACGCGACCTTGAGCCGCTCGCCGCCACTGAGCAGAGCACCGGGCAGTGCGATGCGTGCTGCATCAATGCCCAGCTGCGCCAGCCGACGATGCAGTTCATCGCGCTGCAGGCGAGGATTGGCGGCGCGCAGGTGTTCCAGGGCGCTCTGTTGCGGTTCCAAGCGGCTGCCGTGCTGGTCGAGCAGGGCCACTTCGCCAGTCAGCCGCAGGCTGCCCGCGCGCGGCGCCAGCTCACCGGCCAGCACCCGCAGCAGGGTGGACTTGCCGCTGCCGTTGTCGCCCACCACCCCCAGTCGCTGGCCCAGGCACAGGCGCAGGTCCAGCGCATCCGTCGTGCCCCGTGGCAGGCACAAACCCTCCAGGGCCAGCACCTCGCGCCCCGCATGCCGTTGCGGCGTGGGGGCGTGCAGCATGATCGGCACCTCGCGCTCGACCTGGCGCGCTGCCTGGCGCACCTGTTCGTCCAGCGCCACCTTGGCGTCTTGCTGCTCGCGGCGCTGGCGCCCGGCGGTGGCCTGGCTGCGCTGTTGCTGGCGGTCGAGCAGAATCTGCGCCTGGTTCGCCTGCCTGGCCTGGCGCCCGGCGCAGGCCTGGTGACGCTCGAGGTTCTCGCGCTGACGTTGCAATGCCTGGGCCTGGCGTTGACGCTGCTGCTTGAGGCGCAGCAGTTCCTGCGCGGCCAGTTCGGCCTGCGCGGTGCTCTGCTGCCGGTAGAAGGCGAAATCGCCGCCATAGGCGCGCAAGCCAAGGGGCGACAGTTCGACGATGCGTGTCATGTGCCCGAGCAGTGTCCGGTCGTGGCTGATCACCAGCAGGCCTTTTTCCCAGCCCTGGAGCATGTCCAGCAGCATGGCCCTGGCACTGCTGTCCAGGTGGTTGCTTGGCTCGTCGAGGATCAGGTAGTCGGCCTCGCTCAGCCAGGCGCCGAGCAGGGCGACGCGCATGGCCTGGCCGCCGCTCAGGCGATTGGCCGGGCAGTGCGGGTCGAGATGACCCAGGCCATGGCGTTGCAACTGGGCCTGCAATCGCGAGCGGATGTCCCAGCGATCGCCGACTGCGTCGAAGTCCGCCGGGTCGATGCTGCCGCGTTCGATCCGTTCGAGGGCGCGCAGGGTGCCACCGATCCGGGCCAGGTCAGCGAGAGTGGCGCTGTTGGCGAGCACCTGCTGGTCGAGATGATGCACCCGGCCATGGCGCAGGCAGTGGCCCTGGCTGGGCTCGCGCAGGCCGGCCAGCAGCTGCCCGAGCAGGCTTTTGCCAACGCCGTTGCGTCCGACCAGGCCGGTGTGGCGCAGGTCGAAGGATTCGTTGAGGTCGGTGAAAAGTGGCCTGCCATCGGGCAGGACCAGGGTGACGCTGTCCAGCGTCAGGATCGACGAGTTCGTCATGCACAACTCCACTCATGCCGCGACATCCCCGGTGTGAACCGGAGGCTGAAGACTGGCCGTCAGACTGACGGCGGCATCAATGGCGCATTGGACGAATACCTCGTGGTGTGGAATGGGTGCAAGACTAGTCCAGCAACGCGTTGGAAGGCAACGTTTTCGCCTATGCGCGTCGTCAGCACATGCGCAATCCCTTGTAGGAGCGCAGGGCTTGAAGGGCTCAGCGCAAGCGCCGGTTCCAGTCGCCGCCATGATCGCGCCAGCAGGCTTCTTCGCTGTCGAAGCGCACATGCCAGGCCACATGGTCCAGCTCGATCCCCGCGTCGCTCAGCGCTTGGGCGGTCAACGCGATCATCCGCGCCTTGTCCGCGCCGGCCAGGGCCCGGGCCTTGTCGGTGTCGTCGGTGAACACCCAGGTGATGCGCAGGCTGGCGGGGAAGTCGTCGAGGTCCACCTGGTGGGTGAGCCAGGCGAAACCGACGATCTCGCCCTGGGCGGTGGCGCAGGCCTCGGTCAGGCAGGCGACCATCTCCCGCTCCAGGCGCGCCAGGGCACGCTTGCCGCCGGCCATCAGACGTTGTCGATCTGCTGGCAGAAGCGCAGGCGGTTGCCGAACGGGTCGGCCACCTGCATCTCCAGGCCCCAGTCGACTGCCTCGGCCTGTGGGCGCGCATAGCCGTAGCGCTTGGCTAGCAGTTCGCGCTCCAGGGCCTTGAGGTCCTCGACCCGGGCGAACACCGCCGCGCCCGGCGTGGCGTCGCCGTGGTGCTCGGACAGGTGCAGGATCAGGCCGTCGCGGTGGACCTGCATGTACAGCGGCAGGTCCGGGGCGAAGCGGTGTTCCCAGTCGAGCTGGAAACCGAGGAAGTCGAGGTAGAACTCCCGGGCCTTGTCGACCGAGAAGATCCGCAGGATCGGAATGGCGGGGGCGAATTGCATGGGGGCGTCCTTGGCTCGAAAAAGGGCAGGGTGGTCACTTTAGCGCACTTCGCCATCGAGGCTGGCACCCGAATTGCGCGCCCGGGCGCAGCCGCTCTGGGCCGTAGCCTTGCGGCATGACTGGCGGTCCGAAAGTTTCATCATCGTTCATCTGCGCAGTTGGCCCGCTCCCTGCTATATCCCCTCAGCGAATATTGATCGAGTGGTCAGCCCGGAATGCCCGCAAGCACCCCGCGCTTGACCCTCAATCCGGCCACCAGGCCACGGATTTCAGGGGTTCCAGGATGTCGTTGGCGCAACAGATCGACCCACCGCAGGCAGACCCGGGCTGGAGCGCCCATCTGCAGTTGCGCTTCGTCCAGCGCGAGGGCGTGACCCGCCTTGGTGCGCGTCGTCATGTCGGACCTCTTTTGGTGCAGCGGCCGTTCTACCCGGAGGGCGCGCCGTGCCATGTCTATGTGCTGCACCCGCCCGGCGGGATCGTTGCCGGTGACCGCCTGGAGCTGGACATCCACCTGGAGAGCGGCAGCCACGCCTTGCTGACCATGCCCGGCGCCAGCAAGTTCTACCGCAGCATCGGCCCCACCGCGCGCCTGGCCCAGCGCTTTCACCTCGCCGCCGGCAGCACCCTGGAGTGGTTGCCCCAGGACAGCATTTTTTTCAACGGTGCCCGGGCCTGCCTGGACAGCCGTTTCACCCTCGAGCCCGGTGCCCGCCTGCTGGCCTGGGAGACGCTGTGCCTGGGCCGGCCGGTGATGAGCGAACGCTTCGAGCAGGGCGCCCTGGATAGCCGATTGCGCATCGAACTGCCCGGTGAGCCCGGCCTGCACGAGCGCCTGCGCATCGAAGGCGGGCACCTGGACAAACTGGCCGGGCATCCACTGATCGCCACGTTCTGCGCCGCGCCGGCCGACCAGGCGCTGCTCGACCAGGTGCGCCAGGCCCTCGACGAACTGGCCACGCCCGCCGGCGCGACCTTGCTCGGCCCGCTGCTGGTGATCCGCCTGCTCGACCATGACAACCAACACCTGCAACGCAACCTGCAGCGCCTCTGGCACCTGCTGCGCCCGGCCGTGCTCGGCCTGGCGCCGTGCCCGCCGCGCATCTGGGCCACCTGAAGAGAGCCGCCATGGAGCTGACCCCGCGAGAGAAAGACAAACTGCTGCTGTTCACCGCCGCCTTGCTGGCCGAACGGCGCCTGGCCCGTGGCCTGAAGCTCAACTACCCGGAAGCGGTGGCGCTGATCAGCGCCGCGGTGCTCGAAGGCGCCCGCGATGGCCGCACGGTGGCCGAGCTGATGAGCCTGGGCCGCGAGGTGCTGGTGCGCGAGCAGGTCATGGCCGGCGTGCCGGAGATGCTGCACGACGTCCAGGTCGAGGCGACCTTCCCCGACGGCACCAAGCTGGTGACCGTGCATGAACCCATCGTTTGAGGAGGCCGGCATGATCCCCGGAGAAGTCCAGGTCGCCGCTGGCGACATCGAGCTCAACGTCGGCCGCCAGACCCTCAGCGTCAGCGTGGCCAACCATGGCGACCGCCCGGTGCAGGTGGGCTCGCACTACCACTTCCACGAAGTCAACGACGCCCTGGTGTTCGAGCGCGAGCCGACCCGTGGCTTTCGCCTGGACATTCCGGCCGGCACCGCGGTGCGCTTCGAGCCGGGGCAGGCGCGCACCGTGCAACTGGTGGCCTATGCCGGCAAGCGCGAGGTGTACGGCTTCCAGGGCAAGGTGATGAGCGCGCTGGAGGGCAGGGCATGAGCCGCATTTCCCGCCAGGCCTACGCCGACATGTTCGGGCCCACCGTCGGCGACCGTGTGCGCCTGGCCGACACCGCGCTGTGGGTGGAGGTGGAGAAGGACTTCACGATCTACGGCGAGGAGGTCAAGTTCGGTGGTGGCAAGGTGATCCGTGATGGCATGGGCCAGGGGCAGATGCTCGCGGCCGAGGCCATGGACCTGGTGCTGACCAACGCGCTGATCATCGACCACTGGGGCATCGTCAAGGCCGATATCGGCGTCAAGCACGGGCGTATTGCCGCCATCGGCAAAGCCGGCAACCCCGATGTGCAGCCCGGCGTCACGGTGCCGGTGGGGCCGGGCACCGAGGTGATCGCCGCCGAAGGCAAGATCGTCACCGCCGGCGGCATCGACTCGCATATCCACTTCATCTGCCCGCAGCAGGTGGAGGAGGCGCTGACCAGCGGCGTGACCACCTTCATCGGCGGTGGCACCGGCCCCGCCACCGGCACCAACGCCACTACTTGCACCCCCGGCCCCTGGTACCTGGCGCGCATGCTTCAGGCCGCCGACTGCCTGCCGATCAACATCGGCCTGCTGGGCAAGGGCAACGCCTCGCGGCCCGAGGCCCTGCGCGAGCAGATCGCCGCCGGCGCCGTGGGCCTAAAGCTGCACGAAGACTGGGGCTCGACGCCCGCCGCCATCGACTGCTGCCTGGGGGTGGCCGAGGAGATGGACATCCAGGTGGCGATCCACACCGACACCCTCAACGAGTCGGGCTGCATCGAAGACACCCTGGCCGCCATCGGCGAGCGCACCATCCATACCTTCCACACCGAAGGGGCGGGCGGCGGCCACGCGCCGGACATCATCCGCGCGGCGGGGCAGGCCAACGTGCTGCCGTCCTCGACCAACCCGACGCTGCCCTACACCGTGAACACGGTGGACGAGCACCTGGACATGCTCATGGTCTGCCACCACCTGGACCCGAGCATTGCCGAGGACGTGGCCTTCGCCGAGTCGCGCATCCGCTGCGAGACCATCGCCGCCGAGGATATCCTCCACGACATGGGTGCCTTCGCCATGACCTCGTCCGATTCCCAGGCCATGGGCCGGGTCGGCGAGGTGGTGCTGCGCACCTGGCAGGTGGCGCACCAGATGAAGCTGCGCCGTGGCCCGCTGGCGCCGGACGGCGCCTACAGCGACAACTTCCGGGTCAAGCGCTACATCGCCAAGTACACCATCAACCCGGCGCTGACCCATGGCATCGCCCACGAAGTCGGTTCGGTGGAGGTGGGCAAGCTGGCCGACCTGGTGCTGTGGGCGCCGGCGTTCTTTGCGGTCAAGCCGGCCCTGGTGCTCAAGGGCGGGATGATCGCCACGGCGCCGATGGGCGATATCAACGGCTCGATCCCGACCCCGCAACCGGTGCACTACCGGCCAATGTTCGGCGCCCTGGGCGCGGCGCGGCATGCCACGCGCATGACCTTCCTGCCCCAGGCCGCCGTGGACCGTGGCCTGCCCCACGAGCTGAAGCTGCAGAGCCTGATCGGCGTGGCCCATGGCTGCCGGCGGGTGCGCAAGGCCGACATGGTCCACAACACCCTGCAACCGCTGATCGAGGTCGATGCCCAGACCTACCAGGTGCGCGCCGATGGCGAGCTGCTGGTGTGCGAGCCGGCCCACGAGCTGCCGCTGGCGCAGCGCTATTTCCTGTTCTGAAGGAGCGAACATGATTGTCCTCACCCGTCGCATCACCCAGGCCGAGGCCATCACCGGCACGGTCACACTCGATGTCGACAGCCGCATCAAGAGCCGCCTGCGGGTCACCCTCGACGATGGCCGCGAGGCCGGGTTGCTGCTCGAGCGCGGCCATCTGCTGCGTGGCGGCGAATTGCTGGGCGACGCCGAAGGCACCCAGGTGATCCAGGTACTGGCCGCGCCGGAGGCGGTGTCCACGGTGCGTTGCGCCGACCCGCACCTGCTGGCCCGCGCCGCCTACCACCTGGGCAACCGCCATGTGCCGCTGCAGATCGAGCCGGGCCTGCTGCGCTACCAGCACGACCATGTGCTCGACGACATGCTGCGCGGCCTGGAGCTGGAGGTGGTCGCCGAACAGGCGCCGTTCGAGCCCGAGGCCGGTGCCTACCAGAGCGCACCCCACGGCCATTCCCATGGCCACGACCATCCGTTCGTACGCCTGCCAGCCCATTCCTGACCTCACCCTGGAGCCCACAATGAAAAAGACTTTCGCCCTGGTACTGCTGATGGTGGCCCTGCCGGCCTTCGCCCACCCCGGCCACGATGCCAACCCGCTGCAAGACGGCCTGCTGCATCCGCTGACCGGCCTCGATCACCTGCTGATGCTGCTCGGCACCGGCGTGCTCGCCGCCCTGACCCGACGCAACCTGACCCTGCCGCTGGCGACCCTGGCGGCGATGTTCGGCGGCGCGGTGTGCGGACACCTGTTCGGCGACGTGGTCGGCATGGAGCAGATGATCCTCGGCTCGCTGCTGGTGGCCGCCGCCGCCATGCTGCTACCGAGCCGCCAGTGGCTGCTGTCGCTGATCATGCCGGTGTTCGCCTTGTTCCACGGCTGGGCCCATGGCGTGGAAGCCACGCCCAGCGCGTTCTGGCAGTTCAGCGCCGGCTTCGTCACGGTCAGCGGCCTGCTGCTGGCGGTAGGCTTCGGTGTCGGTTGCCTGCTGCGCCGCCATGCCGGCCTGCAGAAAGCCTTTGGCGGCGGCCTGCTGGCCGGAGCCGCGCTGGTGCTGGCCGGCTGATGAACAGCGACCTGGCGCTGCTGCGCCTGCTGCAGCTGGCCAGCCCCGGCCTGCCCGTGGGCGGCTTCACCTACTCGCAAGGCCTGGAGTGGGCCGTGGAAGCCGGCTGGGTGACGGACGCCAAGGGCTTCGCCGCCTGGCAGCGCGAGCAGATGCACGACACCCTCGGCCATCTCGACTGGCCGCTGCTGGCGCGCCTCTACCGGGCTTGCCAGGAGGACGATGCCGAGGCCTTCGCCCACTGGAGCATGTTCCTGCTGGCCAACCGCGAGACCGCCGAGTTGCGCCTCGAGGAGCGCCAGCGCGGCAGCGCCCTGGCGCGTCTGCTCGATGGCTGGCAGCTGGCGCAGGCTCCGGCCTGGCGCGCCAGCCTCGAACTCAGCCAGCTGGGCGGCATGGCCTGGCTCGGCGCGCACTGGTCGATCCCGCTGCGCCAGCTCGCCCTGGGCCATGGCTTTGCCTGGCTGGAAGGCGCGGTGATGGCGGGGGTGAAGCTGGTGCCGTTCGGCCAGCAAGCCGCACAGACCTTGCTGCGCGACCTGGGCGAGGCGCTGCCCGCCGTGCTCGATCATGCCCTGGCGCTCGACGACGACCAGCTCGGCGGCGGCCTGCCGCTGCTGGCCATTGCCTCATCGCGTCACGAAACCCAATACACCCGTTTGTTCCGTTCCTGAGGACTGCCTAGATGGAAAACTACCAGCAACCCCTGCGCGTCGGAGTCGGCGGCCCGGTCGGGTCCGGCAAGACCGCGCTGCTCGAGTGTCTGTGCAAGGCCATGCGCGACCACTATCAGATCGCCGTGGTGACCAACGACATCTACACCAAGGAAGACCAGCGCATCCTCACCGAGGCCGGGGCCCTGGCGCCCGAGCGCATCGTTGGCGTCGAGACCGGCGGCTGCCCGCACACCGCCATCCGCGAGGACGCCTCGATGAACCTGGCCGCCGTCGAAGCACTGGCGCGCCGGTTCGGCAACCTCGAAGTGATCTTCGTCGAGAGTGGCGGCGACAACCTCAGCGCCACCTTCAGCCCGGAGCTGGCCGACCTGACCATCTACGTTATCGACGTCGCCGAGGGCGAGAAGATCCCGCGCAAGGGCGGGCCGGGGATCACCAAGTCGGACTTCCTGGTGATCAACAAGACCGACCTGGCGCCCTATGTCGGCGCTTCGCTGGAGGTGATGGAGCGAGATACCCGACGCATGCGCCCGGAGCGGCCATGGACGTTCAGCAACCTGAAGAAGGGCGAGGGGTTGCAGGCGGTGATCGACTTCATCGTCGAACGAGGGATGCTGGGGGAAAGAGGTTGTAGGGGTAACGAAGTATGAGTCATCTACTCGGCTGATTTCCTACGGTTCTGAAGTGTGTTTCAGGCGGCGGAGTGGGCTTTTCCTAAAGCCCAGTGGCTCGGCTGACAGATAAAGTCTGTCGGGCTGCAGGGGAAAGAATTCGCCGGCGGTAAATGAAACCAAGACTCACTGAAAGGACACCGTATGAAAAAGGTCGTATTGGCAGCGTTTTTGGCATCTGCTGGTTTGATCCAGGCTGCCCATGGCGATGAAATGGCGGGCGCAGTCGTTGCCAAAGGGCATTCGCCGTTCAGTCGCGACGACGCTGGCGAACAGCGGCTGCAGCTTGCCGCAGGGTTCATTGGCGATATCGGGTCTGGATCATGCCCGTCCGGGACAGAGCGCACGCCGGCCGGAACCTGTCAGCCTCCCTTCGATTTTGATTGACCGCAGTTGCCGAACCTAGTGTCCTGTCTCGGAAATAAGCTGTTCACTTTTGGCGGCGTCTTGGGCGCCCGGCCGGCGTTGCCACTCCTCGCCATAGCCCTGCTATGACTCGTCGCGGCGCCTTGGCCGGACACCCAAGCCACTCGCCAAAAGAGAACGTATTCCCGAGACAGGACACTAGCGAGCCAGCGCCTGGTTCGGCTTGTAGAACAGAAAGTGCGTGGTCTCGGCGGTCTTGCGATAGGCCTTGGCCCAGTCCGGGTTCACATTGCGGTCGTGGAAGTACAGCGCGCCGCCGGTAGGGTCCTGCAACTGCTGGTTGAGGGCCTTGCGGGCGATTTCCTTGGCCACCGTGTAGCGTTCCTCTTCTTCCACCTGGTCGGGGCGTCCGTCGCACCACCAGGAAAACTGGCAGCTCTTGCTCTCCACCCCTTGCTTGACCACCCCGCAGATGCTGTCGGGGAAGCCCTCGTGGCCGAGGCGGTTGAGCACCACGCTGGCCACCGCGCTCATGTCCTTGGCGTCGGCACCCTTGGCTTCCCAGTAGATGGTGCGCGCCAGGCAGGTGATGCTGTCGTCCATCGGCGCCTGGCCCGCTGGGTCGACGGCCTGGACTTCACCGGGGGTAAGGGTTTCCTGCTTTTTCGGCGGTGGCGCATCCTCGAGCACTTTTTCTTCCAGCACCTGTGCCTTGTCTTCGGCAACCGCGGCCTTCTGGCTGTCGGCGGCGGGGAGGGGGCCTGCAAGCAGGCTCAGGGACAGGCCGAGCAGCATCCACGGTAGGCGCATGATCGAGTTTCCGCGAGGTTGGCTGTCCACAGTCTAGCCGTATCGCTTCAACTCAGCGTCAAGGTCAGCACCAGTGGCAGGGTCGCCGCGGCAACGACGGTCTGCAGGGCGATGATGGTGGCCATCAGCGGCGCGTTGCCGCCCATCTGCCGGGCCATCACATAGGATGACGAGGCGGTGGGCAGGGCCTGGAACAGCACTGCCACCACCGCTGCCTGGCCGCCCAGCCCGAGCAGGCGGCACAGCCCCCAGGTGGTCAGTGGCATGACCAGGAACTTGAACAGCGACGCGGCCACCAGCGGTTTGACCTGCTGGCCCAGGCGCGCGCCACCAAGCGCCGCGCCAACGCACAGCAGGCCCAAGGGCAACGCTGCCTGGCCCAGGGCCTTGACCGTGGGCTCCAGGCCGGCCGGCAGGCCCAGGCCGGATACCCGCAGCAGCAGTCCTGCGGCGCAGCCGATGATCAGCGGATTGGCGAAGATCGCCCTGAGCACGGTGGCCGGTGAACTGTGGCGAGCGCTGAAACGGGCGAAGACCAGCACGCAGAGCAGGTTGACCAGAGGTACGATGGCGGCGTTGGCCACCGCCGCCAGGGCGATGCCGGCCGTGCCGTAGATACCGGCGGCCAGAGTCGCGCCAATATAGTTGTTGAAGCGTACGCCACCCTGGAACACCGAGGTGAAGTCGGCGCCATCATGACTGGCCGCGCCCTGGTAGAGCACCAGCAGCAGGGCGCCGAGCAGCGTCGAGAGCATCAGCACGCCAACCATGCCCAGCACCGGCACGCCGTCGAGGTTGGCGGTGGCCAGGCCGTGGAGGAACAGCGACGGCAGCAGCACGTAGTAGCTCAGGCGCTCGGCGCCAGGCCAGAAGGTTTCGGCGAGAAAGCCACGCAACCGCAGCCAGGTGCCCAGGGCGATAAGCAGGATGATCGGAACGAGGGTGGTGAGCAGCAGATGGAGCATGGGCGTGGGTCCGTGGTCGGGTACGGCCACAGACTAGCGGAGTGCAGTGAGCAGAAAAAACGGTGTTTTCTTTAGTGACCGTTGAGAAAAACTGCATGATTAAAGAGTCCGCTCCCGCAGGGCTGAGTGATCTCAGGCCTCCAGCGCGGTCCTCAACACCGCGCTTAAATGCCGGCGCTGACTCTTCTCGTGCTCCAGCAGCACCATGCGCCGGGTCAGCTGTGGTTCACCGAAGGGCAGCACGGTAGCGGCAGGCAGCCGTTCAAGGTCATCGTCGCTCATGGGAATGACCGCCACACCCAAGCCCATGGCCGCCATCCGCGCCAGGGCCTCCTGGCTGTCCAGTTCCATCTGCTCGTTGACCTGCAAGCGCTGGCGGCGCAGTTCCTGCTCGATCTGCCGGCCGGCCCAGGCGCGCTTGTCGAAGCGCAGGAACGGCTGGCTGGCGAGCAGCGCCGGCAGGCTCTGGCCGGCCAGGTCCGGGCTGGCGATGGCCCAGAAGCGGTCTTCGAACAGCGGCGTGTACTGCAGGCTCTGCGGGTAGGGGCTGACCGGCTCGGTGGTGATCGCCGCGTCCAGCTCGCCATCCTCGACCCGCCGTGCGAGCTCTGCCGACATGCCCGAGACCACGCTGACATGCAGCTCGGGATGGTGGGCCTTGATCCACACCAGCGCCCTGGGCAGGCGCCGGGCGAGCACGGTGTGGATCGCGCCGATGCGCAAGCGCCCGCGCAGGCTCGGGCCACTGGCCAGGGTGTCGGCCAGTTCGTCGTAGGCGGCCAGGATGCTTTCGGCACGGGCCACAGCCAGCTGGCCGGCCTCGGTCAGCACGACCTGACGGCGGCTGCGGTCGAACAGGGCGACCTGCAGCTCGTCCTCCAGGGTCCTGATGTGCAGGCTCACCGCCGACGGGGTCAGGCTCAGCAGGTCGGCGGCGCGGGCGAAGGTGCCGTGGCGGGCGATGGTGACCAGGGTGCGCAGGGCTTTGAGGGACACGCGTGGCAGGCTCCGAATGCTGGCAGGGCGCGGGTACGATACGCGAATGTGGGCCTCAGCGCCCGGTGCGACCATAGGCCTGGCTGATGCGGTCGATGACCATCGCCAGGGCGACGATCGCCAGCCCCGCCTCGACGCCCTGGCCGACGTTCAGGGTCTGGATCCCGGCCAGCACGTCCTCGCCCAGCCCGCGGGCACCGATCATCGAGGCCACCACCACCATCGACAGGGCCATCATCACCGACTGGTTGAGCCCGGCCATGATGCTTGGCAGGGCCAGCGGCAGGGCGATGCGCCGCAGGCGCTGCCAGCGACTGGCGCCCAGTCCGTGGGCGGCCTGCAGCAGCGACGGGTCGATCTGCGCCAGGCCCAGGTCGGTCAGGCGCACCAGCGGCGGCAAGGCATAGATCAGGGTGGCGAACACCGCTGGCACCTTGCCCAGGCCGAACAGCATCAGTACCGGGATCAGGTAGACGAAGGCCGGCAGCGTCTGCATCACGTCGAGCACCGGCAACACCAGGCGCCGGGCCAGTGGCCGGGTGGCCAGCAGGATGCCCAGCGGCACGCCGACCAGTACGCACAGGCCGGTGCTCACCAGCACCAGGGCGAGGGTCTGCAGCAGCTTGTCCCACAGCCCGAGCATGCCGATCAGCGCCAGCAGCAGCGGTAACACCAATGCCCGCGCCAGGCTGCGGCTGGCGTGCCAGGCCAAAAGCCCGACCAGCAGCAACAGCAGCCACCAGGGCAGCAGCCGGAGCAGGTTTTCCAGGCCTACCAGCAGTTGCAGCAGCTGGTCGGAGATGCTGCGCAGGTGATCGCCATAATGCAGCACCAGCCAGTCGACCAGGCGGTTGACCCAAGCGGCGAAGGAGAATTGCAGGGCTTCGGGGAAACCACCACTCACAGGCCGGCCTCGACCTTGGCGGCGTTTTCGGCGGGTAGCCAGGCCTTCCACACAGTGGGGTTGTCGCGCAGGAAGGCAAGGGCGGCCTCGCGTGGTGGCTGGCGGGTCTCGCTCATGCGTGCCAGGGCCTTGTTCAGGGTGGCGATGGGCAGGTCGACCTTTTCGAACACCGCGACCAGCTCGGGGTGGGCGTCACGGAATGCCTTCGACACGCCGATCGAGAGCTTGGCCGGCAATGAGCGGCTGCCTTTCGGGGTGGGGTTGGCGGCATCGGTCAGGGTGGCCCAGGCGCTGGCATCAAACGGGGGTTCCTCCAGGCGCACCAGGTCGTAGCGGCCCATCAACGGCGTCGGGCTCCAGTAGTAGAACAGCACCGGCTGGCCACGGCGGATCGCCGAGCCGATCTCGGCGTCGAGGGCTGCGCCGGAGCCGCTGCGGAAGTTGTTGTATAGCCCATCCAGGCCGTAGGCCTTGAGCTTCTGGCTGTTGACGGTCTCGGAGGTCCAGCCGCTGGGGCTGTTGAGGAAGCGGCCCTTGCCGGGTACCTCGGGGTCCTTGAACACCTGGGGGTAGCGCTTGAGGTCGTCGACACTGCGCAGGTCCGGGGCCAGGGGTTTCAGGTTACGCGTGGGATCACCCTTGATCACGTAGGCCGGCACCCACCAGCCTTCCTCGGCGTTCTTCACCGTGTCGCCCAGGGCGAACACCTGGCCGGCCTGTTCGGCCTTGACCCAGGCGGGGCTGCGTCCGGCCCATTCCTCGGCGATTACTTGCAGGTCGTTGCGCGCCAGGGCCACTTCCATGCTGACGGTGCTGCCGGGGAGGGTGTCGGTGGGGTAGCCGTACCCGTGTTCGACGATCAGGCGCAGGATTTCGGTGGTCAGGGCACCGCTTTCCCAGCCGATGGCGCCGAAGTGGATGGGGGCGGGTTGGTCCGCAGCAGCGGCAGAATCGGTGCTGGCCAGGCCGAAGGCGAGGAGCAGGCTGGCCAGAAGGGTGGGGAGTTTCTTCATCGGGGCCTCGTCGGTTGCCGGTCCTTGGGTTCGGGCAGAAGTGTAGACGACGAGGTTGCCGGGGCCGCAAAGCGGCCCCGACGAGGAGGACTCAAACGCGGAACTGATCCATCAGCCCCTGCTGCTGGTTGGCCAGGCTGTTGAGCGACTGGCTGACCCGCGCCGATTCGTTGGCCTGGCCGCTCAGCGACTCGGTCACGTCACGGATGGTGGCGACGTTGCTGTTGATTTCCTCGGCCACCGCGCTTTGCTCCTCGGCGGCGCTGGCGATCTGCAGGTTCATGTCGGTGATCACGGTCACCGCCTGGCCGATGCGCTGCAGCGCGGTGACGGCCTGGCCGACCTGCTCGACGCCGCCCTGGGCCTGGCGGTGGCTGCTGTCCATGGCGCCGACCACTTCCTGGGTGCCGGCCTGCAGGGCCTCGATCACCTGGCGGGTTTCCTCCACCGACTCCTGGGTACGACGGGCCAGGTTGCGCACCTCGTCGGCGACCACGGCGAAGCCACGGCCGGCTTCACCGGCGCGGGCGGCTTCAATGGCGGCGTTGAGCGCCAGCAGGTTGGTCTGCTCGGCGATCGAGCGGATCACCTCGAGCACCGAGCCGATCTTCTCGCTGTTGCGCGCCAGCCCCTCGACCTGGGCCATGGCGCCGCTCATGTCGGCGGCCAGGGTGTCGATGCTGGTGGTGGTGCGGTCGATCACCGCCAGGCCTTCGCGGGTCGCCTGGTCGGCTTCGCGCGCGGCCTGGGCAGCCTGGGCCGCACTGCGGGCGACGTCCTGGGCGGTGGCGCTCATCTCGTGGGAGGCGGTGGCCACCTGGTCGACCTGGCGGTACTGCTGCTCCATGCCGGCGCTGGTCTCGGCGGCAATCGCCGCGGACTGGTCGGCGGTGCCGCGGGCGGCCTGCACCGAGCGTTTCACCTCGGCGATGGTCGGCTGCAGCTTGTCGAGGAAGCGGTTGAACCAGCCGGCCAGCTCGCCCAGCTCGTCCTGTTTGTCGTACTGCAGGCGGCGGGTCAGGTCACCTTCGCCGCTGGCGATGTCCTTGAGCATGGCGGCCACGCCGAGGATCGGTTTGGTCACGCCGCGGGCCATCAGCCACACCAGCAGCAGGCCGGCGATGGCGGCGGCCAGGCCCAGGCCCAGCTCGAGCAGGGTGCCGCTGGTGTTGAGGGCGTCGAGTTCAACCTTGAGGGCCTCGGCCGGGCCGGTCAGGGCGCTTTCCGGCACATCCAGCAGCACGCCCCAGGGCTTGCCGCCGGGGATCGGCTCGAAGGCGGCCAGCACCTTCAGGCGCTGCTGGTCGTGGAGGATCTGCAGCTTGCCGTCGGCGAGCTTGCGCACCAGCTCCGCGCCCTGGGTCCGGTCGACCTGGTCGAAGCGCTGGGCCAGCTTGCCGGCGTCGGCGCTGTAGCCGGCCAGCAGGCCCACGGGGCTGAGGATGCCCACGGTGGTCTGGCCTTCGTAGAGGCTGCGGCTGGCGGTCTGGCTCAGGGCCTGGAGGCTGTTGAGGTTGATGTCGATGGACAGGGTGGCGATGACCTTGTCACCGGCCTTGAGCGGGAACACGATGCTGGTCATCAGCACGCGCTGGCCGTCGATGTCATAGAAGTACGGCTCGACCACGCACACCGTGCCGGTGCTGCGCGGGCACACCCACCAGGTGTTGGCCGGCTGGCCGCTGGGGCCGATCTCGGTGTTGGCCATGTCGTGCTCGGGCAGGGCCATCGAGGTCAGCTGGCCGACCCGTGGCTGCGACCAGTACAGGGCAAAACGCCCAGTCTCGTTGCTGCCCAGCTCGCTCTGGCCGGCGAACAGCTTGTCCTTGCCGTCCAGCGCGCCCGGCTCGAACACCAGCGACAGGCCGAGCAGGTCGGGATTGGCCTGCAGCGCGGCGCGCACCTGGGCGGTCATGTCCTGGCGCAGGTCGTAGGCATCGAGGAAGCGTTTCTCGGCCTGTTCGCGCAGGAACAGCACCTGGCGGGCGAAACCGGCGCCGTACTGGTAGGCGTCCATGAACTGGCGGCGGATATTCAGGGCCTGGACCTCGCCCTGGGACTCGATGCGCGACTGGGCCGAGTCGGAGAGCATGCGCATGCTGCTGGCTTTCACCAGGTCCGAACTGTGGTCCATGCGGTACAGCGAAAGGCCGACGAGCAGGGTGACGATGGCCGCCAGGCACAGGCCCGCCAGCAGGGTGATCTTCCATTGGATGGAGAGTTGTCGCAGCAAAGGCATGGGGAAAATCCCTTGTAATAGGTTTGATGCTGCCGACTGTGTCGGCCTGCTCGGATTTTTCTTTATTCAAACGTTCAATTAAACCCTGCGACTTTCGTCTATTCCCTACGCGATGTTGCGGCGCAGACGCTTTTGACTTCTGCCGGCCTGTGCTTCAGAGTGTGCGCCCTTCATAACAACATCCCCTGGTCCGGCCACTGCCTGCGCGCAGTCTGTCGCCGGAATGCCCGCTTTTTGTCTGTCGTAACGAGGTTCGCACACCATGAATGCAGTGATTGCCGCGGTCGGGCTCATGCTGATCCTGAGCCTGTCCCGCGTGCATGTGGTCATCGCCCTGATCATCGGCGCCCTGGCCGGAGGCCTGGTCGGTGGCTTGGGTATCGAGGGTACGCTCAAGGCCTTCAATGGCGGCCTGGGTGGCGGGGCCACGGTGGCCCTGTCCTATGCCTTGCTCGGCGCCTTCGC
Source organism: Pseudomonas peradeniyensis (assembly GCF_014268935.2). Lineage (GTDB taxonomy): Bacteria > Pseudomonadota > Gammaproteobacteria > Pseudomonadales > Pseudomonadaceae > Aquipseudomonas > Aquipseudomonas peradeniyensis. The sequence continues at coordinate 1,425,515 of NZ_JABWRJ020000001.1, forward strand.
GGTGGCCATCGCCAAGTCCGGGCTGGCCCATGCCCTGGCCGACCGGGCGCTGGCGATGATCGATCGCCAGGGCCATGCCGACGGTGGCAAGGTCAAGTGGCTGCTGGTCGGCCTGATGCTGGTGGTGGCGGTGTCGTCGCAGAACATCCTGCCGATCCACATCGCCTTCATTCCCTTGCTGGTGCCGCCGCTGCTGTACGTGCTGACCCGCCTGCGCATCGACCGCCGGCTGATCGCCTGCGTGATCACCTTCGGCCTGATCACCCCGTACATGTTCCTGCCGGTAGGTTTCGGCAACATCTTCCTCAACGAGATCCTGCTGGCCAACGTCAGTCGCGCCGGGGTGGACGTCAGTGGTGTCAACGTGACCCACGCCATGGCCATCCCGGCGGCGGGTATGCTCGCCGGCCTGCTGCTGGCGGTGTTCTTCAGCTACCGCAAGAAGCGTGACTACGACCTGGAACGCATCGAGCAGGTCGAGCAGGTCAGCGTGCAGTACAACCCGGTGACCCTGCTGGTGGCCGGGGTGGCGATCGGCGCCGCGTTCATCATCCAGCTGTGGCTGGATTCGATGATCATCGGTGCGATGGTCGGCTTCCTGATCTTCTCGCTGTCGGGCATCGTGCGCTGGAAGGACACCGACAGCCTGTTCACCGAAGGCATGAAGATGATGGCGATGATCGGCTTCATCATGATCGCCGCCTCCGGCTTTGCCGAAGTGATGAAGGCCACCGGCGAGGTGAAGAGCCTGGTGGAAGCCTCGGCCCAGTGGATCGACCACAGCAAGGGCATTGGCGCGCTGCTGATGCTGCTGGTGGGGCTGCTGGTGACCATGGGCATCGGCTCGTCGTTCTCCACCGTGCCGATTCTGGCGGCGATCTTCGTGCCGTTGTGCGTGCAGCTGGGCTTCGACCCGCTGGCCACCGTGTGCATCGTCGGTACCGCGGGCGCCTTGGGCGATGCCGGTTCGCCGGCGTCGGACTCGACCCTGGGGCCGACCTCGGGGCTGAACGTGGACGGGCAGCACCATCACATCTGGGATACCGTGGTGCCGACGTTCATCCACTACAACCTGCCGCTGCTGGCGTTTGGCTGGTTGGCGGCGATGACGCTCTGACCCGTTGTCACGCCGCACGCTGTCTTTGTAGGAGCGGCCTTGCGTCGCGAAAGGGTCGCAAGGCCGCTCCCACAGGGTGAGTAGTGGTGCGTGCAGTCAGCCGCGGGTCGGCGCGGGGACGATGCGGTTGAGGACGGTGCTGCCGTCCTTGCTGCGGGTCAGGTACACCGGCAGCACCTTGGGCAGGGTGTCGACCAGGCGTGCGACCTCGCTTGTGCTGTAGACGCCGCTGATGCGGATGCTGGCGGTGCTGTCGTCGGCCACCATGAGCGGTTTGTCCAGATAGCGGTTGATCACCGGCAGGGCCTGGCCGAGGCTGAGGTTGTCCAGCACCAGCTTGCCGCTGCGCCAGGCCAGGCTGTTGGCGTAATCGTCGCTCTGGTTCAACTCCGGTTCGAAATCACCCTTGTGGTAACTGGCCTGCATGCCCGGGCCAAGGCGGTAGCCGCCAGCGTTGCCGCCGGCGCTGACCAGCACCGAGCCTTCCACCAGCGTCACCTTTACCTGGTCCTGGTACTTCCACACGTTGAACTGGGTGCCGGTAACCCGGGTCTGGCCGTTGGCGGCGTGGACGATGAACGGGTGGTTGCTGTCGTGGGTGACCTTGAAGAACGCCTCGCCCTTGACCAGGGTGACCTTGCGCTCGTCCTTGTAGTTGAGGAAGCGCAGTTCGCTATGCAGGTTCAGCTCGACACTGCTGCCGTCGCTCAGGCGCACCTGACGCAGGTGGTCGGTGGCTTCGAAGTGCTGGTAGCCGTTGGGCAGCCAACCTTGCTCCCAGCCGACCCAGCCGGCCAGGGGCAGGGCGAGCAGGGCGATGGCCGCAGCCGAAGCGAACGGGCGCCAGTGACGGGTCGACGGCGCTTGCCGGGTGGGCAGCGGGATTACCTGGGCGCTGCGCGGCAACAGGTCGGCGGTGTCCCAGATTTCCAGCATCGCCTGGTACTCCTCGGCGTGCCGTGGGTCGCTCGCCAACCATTGGCCGAACGCCTCGCGCTCACCCGCCGTGCAATCGTCGGCGTGCAGGCGCATGCACCAATGCGCGGCGGCATCGGTAATGGCATCTTCTTCGCTTGGAATGTGGCGGTCCTGGTTCATTGCGGCTCCCGGTTTTGCGGCATTCTACCCCCGGGCGGGTGCTTCCGAGAACGAGTTAATGGCGAATGACTATCAATTGTGCAGTTTTTCGTCGTATCTGAGGTTGGGTTTCATCTGCGACAGGGTGATTTGCCGGTTTGCGTGGGACATCGCCCGGCGCATGGCACCGGCTGGGCCGGTGTTCGCGGGGCAAGCCCGCTCCTACAGGGGGGCTGCGTGGGAGCGGGCTTGCCCCGCGATGAGGCCCTTCAGACGGTACGCAGGCGCGCCTTTTCCACCTGCTGCATTTCCACGCCATCGAGCAACGCCTCGACCACCGCCTTGGCCGCGTCCAGTCCGTGATCGTTGCCCAGCAGCAGGTCGTGGCAGGTGCCGGTTGCCAGTTCCATGGCCTTGAGGTTGGTGGCGAATGCGCCTTTGAGCAAAGTGGACAGGTGCACCAGCGCATCCTCGAAGTCCACGCCTTCGCGCACGGCGAACAGGGAAGGGTGGCTGCATTCGCAGTTGCCAAAGCTGGAGTGCGCCGTGGTGGCGCGGGACGGAGGATCAGGTAAGCCTTTTGTCATTGTGTCGCTCCTTGATTCAATGGAGCCGCCACTCGACGTGACCAAACGAATGGGTGGCGACTGTACGCGGGTTGGTCAACCGGGAATCAAGGAAACCGGCGCGCACGGAGGCGCCCCACGCACAGCCGCCATAGAACGAGACAGCCGGGCACAAAAAAAGCGCCAACTGAATCGCAGAGCGGGCGCTTGTGCGCCTTGATGTTCGCGGGTGACCAAACCCGGCTGCTGGACTTACAGCAACGCGCCAAGGTTACCGGGCTCGGATAACCGTTTCAAGGCGCGTTCATGTACGGATACACTTCGCGCACTTCAACCCACACAAGGATGTGCATGATGCCCGAACCCTCCAACCTGCTCGCCTTCGCCCTGATCAGCCTGGGCATGGTGCTGACCCCCGGGCCCAACATGATCTACCTGATCTCCCGCTCCATCTGCCAGGGGCGCGGCGCCGGCTTGATCTCGTTGGGTGGCGTGGCGCTGGGCTTCGTCTTCTACATGCTCTGCGCCGCGCTGGGCATCACCGCGCTGGTCATGGCCGTGCCGTTCGCCTATGACGCCCTGCGCATCGGTGGCGCGTTGTACCTGCTGTACCTGGCCTGGCAGGCGCTGCGCCCGGGTGGGCGTTCGCCGTTCCAGGTCCGCGACCTGCCGGCCGACAGCCCGCGGCGGCTGTTCATGATGGGGTTTCTGACCAATCTGCTGAACCCGAAGATCGCGGTCATGTACCTGTCGCTGATGCCGCAGTTCATCGAGCCCGGCCACGGCAGCGTGCTGGCGCAGTCGCTGGTGCTGGGCAGCACGCAGATCGCGATCAGCGTCACGGTCAACGCGCTCATCGCGGTGATGGCCGGTTCCATCGCCGTGTTCCTGGCCGGCAGGCCGGTGTGGCAGCAGGTCCAGCGCTGGCTGATGGGCACGGTGTTGGCGGCGCTGGCGCTGCGCATGCTGGCCGAAGGGCGCCGCTGATCGTCGGCGCAAAACCGATGGAACGTTTTGCCACTGGGCGATTTCTTACCCTCAGAGGAAAGAAAACGTGCCCGGGAATACCGAGACATGAAAGCGCGCCAGGAGAGCAAGACGGTCAACCTGAAAACACTGCCGAGTTTCCTGGGCGGCGGTGGCGAAGTCAGCTGCCTGCTGCAGGCGATGGACTGGCGACAATCCCCGCTCGGCTCACCGGACGGCTGGTCGCCGGTGCTGCAGTCGGTGGTGGCCATGCTGCTGCCGGCACAGGCGCAGATCGTGTTGTTCTGGGGGCCGCAGTACATCGCGTTGTACAACGATGCCTACTGGCCGACCATCGGTAGCAAGCACCCCGGGGCGCTGGGCCGGCCTGGCCAGGAGCACTGGAGCGAACTGTGGGACGACCTCGAGCCGCTGCTGCGTGGGGTGCGTGAGACCGGGGTGACCTTCTCGGCCCGCGACCGGCCGTTCTACATCGAGCGGCATGGCCCGGGCGAAACCGCCTATTTCGATGTCTCCTATTCCGCCGTGCGCGAGGCCGACGGTGGCGTGGGCGGCGTGCTGTGCATCGTCACTGACACCACCGAGCGGGTGCGTTTCCAGCAACGCCAGGCGTTTCTCCAGGAGTTGCGCCAGGCCTTGCCGGGCCTGGGCGAGGCCGAGCGCATCGAGGCCCATGCGGTGCGCCGCCTGGGGGAGGAACTGGGCGCGGCGCGGGTCTGCTTCGGCGAGGATCTGGGCGATGGCCGGCGTTATCGGGTCGCTCAGGAGTGGGCCGCCGAAGTACCGTCAATGGTCGGCTTCAACCAGTACTCGGCCCTGGACCCGGCGCTGCGCGAGGCGCTGCTGGCCGGCCAGGCGGTACAGCGCAACTATGAGGCGAGCAAGGGCGCGCCGGCCCGGTTCAAGGGCCTGTGCGCCACGCTGCACGTTCCGGTGCTGCGCGCCGAACGCCTGGAGGCGATGCTCGCGGTGCATTTCCATACCCCCCATTCCTGGGCCGACAGCGAGTGCCTGCTGGTGGAGGAGGCTGCCCGGCAGGTCTGGGCGGCGGTTACCCACGCCCGTGCCGAGCGCGCCCTGCATGTGCTCAACGAAAACCTGGAAGAGCGGGTAGCCAACATGCTCGCCCAGCGCGAGGCTTCACTGGTGCAACTGCACGAAGCGCGCAAGATGGAGATGATCGGCCAGCTTACCGGCGGCATCGCCCATGACCTCAACAACATGCTGACGCCGATCATCGCTTCCCTGGAGCTGCTGCGCCGCCATCCCCAGCCGGAACGCGCCGAGCGCCTGATCGACGGCGGCCTGCAGGCGGCCGAGCGGGCGCGCAACCTGGTCGGCCGCCTGCTCAGCTTCGCCCGGCGCCAGACCCTCAAGCCCACCACGGTGTCGCTGGCGGTACTGGTGGGGGAGATGCGCGAACTGATCGTCCGCTCGCTGGGGCCAACCATTGCCATCGAGGTCAGTGTCGAGGCGGCGTTGCCTGGGGTGCTGGTGGATCCGCATCAGTTGGAACTGGCGTTGCTCAACCTGGTGGTCAATGCCCGCGATGCCATGGGCGAGGGCGGGAAACTGACCATTCGCGCAGGTCTCGACGGCGATGGCGCGCCCCGACCGCCTGGTTTGCAGGCAGTGCCGCAAGTGTGGCTGCGGGTTGCCGACAACGGCTGTGGCATGAACGAAGACGTGCTGGCGCATTGTATCGAGCCGTTCTACTCGACCAAGGGCGTGGGCCGCGGTACCGGGTTGGGCCTGCCGATGGTGCAGGGCCTGGCGTTGCAGTCCGGTGGCGGTTTCGGTATTCGCTCGCGGGTGGGCGAAGGCACCGAAGCGACCTTATGGCTGCCGGCCAGCGAACATGAGGTGGTTGCAGAAACGGTCGAACCGCTCGAGGTTCCTCGGGCGCAGCGCCAGACCCGCGTGCTCCTGGTGGACGATGAGCCACTGGTGCGCCAGGCCACGCTCCTGCAACTGCGCGCCCTGGGGTACGAGGTGACCGAGGCCGAAGGGCCGGCCCAGGCACTGGCGTTGCTGGACAAGGGCCTGCTGCCCGATGTGCTGATGACCGACCATGTCATGGCCGAGACCACCGGGGTGCGCTTCGCCCAGCAGGTGCGCGAGCGGCTGGCGCAACTGCCGGTACTGATCATCACCGGCTACGCCAACCTCACGCCCCGTGAGCTGCATGGCTTCGAAGTGCTGCGCAAGCCGTTTCGCCAGGACGAGCTGGGGCAGAGCCTGGCGCGGCTGCTCAAGTCCTAGCCAATACCACAGCGAGCATCTGGCACACCTGCTCGGCGGAATAGGGCTTGGCCAGGAAGGCGAAACCCTGGTGGCCCCCTTCGGCGATCGCTTCGCTGTAGCCGGAGGTGAGGATCACCGGCAGCTGCGGCTGGCTGCGACGCAGCTCCCTGGCCAGGGCCAGGCCGCCCATGCCTGGCATCACCACGTCGGAAAACACGGCGTCGAACCCGCCCCGTGCCGACGCTATCTGGACCAGGGCGTCCTCGGCCGAGGTCGCCCAACTGATCTGGTAACCATGGTCGCGCAGGATCTGCGCGGTGAAGCTGCCGACATCCGGATTGTCCTCCACCACCAGGATGTGCTTGCGCTGGCCATGGGGAACCAGCGGTACGGGGACCTCGGGCGTTTCACCGTCGGCCTGGGCCACCTGGGGCAGGTACAGGGTAAAGGTGGTGCCCTGGCCTTCGACGCTGACCACCTGCACATCGCCACCGGACTGCTTGACGAAGCCGAACACCTGCGACAGGCCAAGCCCGGTGCCCTGGCCGGAGGCCTTGGTGGTGAAGAACGGGTCGAAGATGCGTTCCAGCAAATGCGCGGCGATACCCACGCCGCTGTCGATGACCGAGATCGCCGCGAACGGCCCGTCCTGCGCTGCCTGGCCACGCAACGCCGGCAAATGCTGGTCGGCCTCCAGGCGCAGGCGCAGGGTGCCCGCGCCGGCCATGGCGTCGCGGCCATTGATCATCAGGTTGATCACCGCGGTTTCCAGCTGGCCGAGGTCGGCGTGCACATGGCAGGGCCTGTCGGGCAGCTCCAGGCTGACCTGGATGCGTGCGCCGGTGGCGGTGTCGAGCATGTCGGCCATGGCTTCGAGCCTGGGGCCGGCCTCGAACACCTGCGGGCTCAGGGCCTGGCGACGGGCGAAGGCGAGCAGTTGCCCGGTGAGCTTGGCGCCGCGGTCGACGGTATCGGACACGGTCTTGAAGTAGCGACTGCGGCGGCTATCGTCGAGGTCAGGGCGCTGCAGAAAGTGAATGGAGGAGCGGATGATGGTCAGCAGGTTGTTGAAGTCGTGGGCCACGCCGCCGGTCAGCTGGCCGATGGCCTCGAGCTTCTGGGTCTGGCGCAGCACGGCCTCGGTATGCAGGAGCTGGCCGGTGCGCTCCTCCACGCGCTGCTCGAGGGTGGCGTTGAGCGCTTCGAGGGCGGTCAGCGCCTCGCGCACCTCGGCGTTGGCCTGGACCCGCTGGATATGCGCCCAGCAGCGCCCGGTCACCTCGTTGAGCAGGGTCTGTTCATAGCGGGTCCAGGTCCTGGGCAGCTTGTCGTGGATGGCCATCAGCGCGGTCAGGCGGCCTTCCTTGATCAGCGGCATGCAGACGGTCGCGGTAATGCCGATGGCCTGGAAGGTCGCGGCTTCGCGGGCCGGTAACTGTGCAAGGTTGTCGTCGATCACCAACGCCAGCCCGGCGCGCAGGCGGCTGACGGCCAGCTCGCCGAAGTCGGCCAGGCGGTACTGGCCGAGCAGGCGCGGCGAGCCTGGCGCAACCCAGTCGCCGCAGATGGTGAAACCGTCCTCGTCGGGGTCCATCACGGCATAGGCGCAGCTCGACAGGTGCAGGTGTTCGCCCAGCAGGCGCGTGGTGGTGGCCATGATCCGCTCCGGGTCGGTGGCGTTGGCCGCCGCCCGGCTGAGGGTGTCGAGAAAGTTCAGGCGCTGGTTGGCCACCACGCTGGCGGTGGTCTCGGTAACCGTATCGATCATCCCCACCACCTGGCCGTCGTGGTCGCGGATGGGGCTGTAGCAGAAGGTGAAGTAGGCGCGTTCCGGGCTGCCGTGACGCTCGATCATCAGCGGAAAATCCTCGATGTACACGGCTTCGCCGTCGAGCGCGCGCTGGGCCAGGTGGCGGATATCGCTCCAGGCTTCCTGCCAGACCGCGCTGAAAGGGCGGCCCAGGGCCGAGGGTTTGTTGCCGAGGATTTCGCTGAAGGCGTCGTTGTGCAGGGTGATCAGTTCGTCGCCCCAGAGCACGGCCTGGGGAAAGCGCGAGGCCAGGCACAGGGCAACCGTGGTCTTGAGCACATCGGGCCAGTTGGCAAGGGGGCCCAGGGTGGTCGACGACCAGTCGTGGTTGCGGATGCGTTCGGCCATGTGGCCGCCGCCGTCGAGCCATTTCGCCATGAGCTGTGCGGATCCTTGTGCGTGAGAGCATCAGGGTGCACCGAGACGCGGCGCTTGGCGAGGGGTTTTGTGTCGTCTGTGGGGGACCCGTGATGGGCGCGCTGCGGTCAGCGGATGAAATGCACCTTGCCGGTATCGTCGTTGCCCATGTAGATCCCGTATACGCCGGCCTGGCGTTCGAGGATGTAGCGTTCGAGGATCTGCCGGATCGCCGGATAGTAGATTTCGTCCCAGGGAATCTCGTCCGGCGCGAAGAAGCGATAGGCCAGGGTTTCCGGCCCGAACTGCCCCGTCTCCTCGGTGGCGATGGCGCGAAAGACGATGTACACCTCGCTGATCCTGGGCACGCTGAAGATCGAGTAGGGCGAGACGATCTCGGCGCGCACGCCGCTCTCTTCCCAGACCTCGCGCAGGGCCGCCTGCTCGGTGGTCTCGCCGGCCTCCATGAACCCTGCCGGCAGGGTCCAGGTACCGGGGCGCGGCGGGATGGCGCGCTGGCACAGCAAGTATTTGCCGTCGCGCTCGATGATGCAGCCGGCGATGATCTTCGGGTTGACGTAGTGCACGTAGCCGCAGGCGCCGCAGTACAGGCGTTCGTGGCTGTCGCCGTTGGGGACGCCCCGGGCCAGTTCCGTGGTGCAGTGCGGGCAGTAGCGCGGGGCGGTGGGCATGGTCAGCGGCCTATGCGAGGATCCTTGAGGGGCAGGGGGGCGACGATATCGCGGACCTTGGCGTTGTCGTCCTGCTTCTGGCGCAGGTAGTCCAGGGCCACCTTGGCGGCGGCGCGCACGTGGTCGACCGAGGCCTGGTGGGCGGCCTGTGGGTCGCCGCTCTTGATCGCCTCGACGATCTTTTCCATTTCGCGGTTGCTGGCGCCCCGGCGATTCTCCTGGGACACCGAGGTGGCGCGCAGGTAGCTGATGCGTGCCTGCAACTGGCGCAGCTGCTGGGCGGCGACCTGGTTGCCAGAGCCTTCGAGCAGCACGTCGTAGAAGCCCTGCACCGAATCGAGCACCTGTTGCAGCTCGCCGTCTTCCAGCGCATCGCGGTTGACGTCCAGCGCGCGTTCCAGGGCGCGGATGTCCTTGGCCTTGGCGTTGAGGGTGAACAGCTGCACGATCAGCCCTTCGAGCACGCAGCGCAGCTCGTAGATGTCGCGGGCGTCCTCCAGGGTGATGATGGCCACCCGCGGACCCTTGGCATCGGCGAACTCGACCAGCCCTTCGGACTCCAGGTGGCGCAGCGCCTCGCGCACCGAGGTGCGGCTGACGCCCAGGCGTTCGCAGAGGTCGCGCTCGACCAGGCGGTCGCCGGGCAGCAGGTGGAAGTTCATGATTGCGCCGCGCAGCTTGTCGAGCACGATTTCACGAAGGGTGACGGGGTTGCGGTTGACCTTGAAGCTGTCGTCGAGGGGCTGGCGTTTCATCAGGGGCGCTCTTCTATGCGGCTGTTGCGCCAATATCGCGGAATGCCACGAACCCGGGCATTCCTTGCAGTGGTTCACACAGCCCGCTGTTAACGGGGGGGCTGCCCATCGGCTTCGGCGAACGCCTCGCGGGCCAGGCGGAAGCTGTCCACCGCCGCGGGCACGCCGCAGTAAATGCCGACTTGCAGCAGGATCTCGCGAATCTGTTCGCGGCTCAGGCCATTACGCAAGGCGCCGCGGATGTGCAGCTTGAGTTCGTGGGGCCGGTTGAGCGCGGAAATCATCGCCAAGTTTATCATGCTGCGCTCTTTGAGCGACAAGCCCTCGCGGCCCCAGACATGGCCCCAGCAGTACTCGGTGACCAGCGCCTGGAGGGGCTGGGTGAAATCGTCGGCCTGCTCGATCGAGCGCTTGACGTAGTCCTCGCCGAGCACCTGGGTGCGGATCTGCAGGCCTTTTTCGTACTTTTCGTTATTCATGGGCCAGGGTCCTGTGTGACTGAATGGAAAACGGGGCGGGGCTGCGGCGCAGCCCTTTCGCCGGCAAGCCGGCTCCCACAGGTACAGCGCAGGCTCGCGAGCGGCGCGATCCCTGTGGGAGCCGGCTTGCCGGCGAAAGGGTCGCAAGGCGGCCCCAGCGAATCTCAGCCCAGCGACGGCAGAGCGCCGAGCTTGCCCTTGTGGTACACCATCGGTGTCACCGCCTGTTCGGGTAGCACCAGGTTCTTCACCTGGCCGACGATGATCGCGTGATCGCCGCCGTCGTATTCGCGCCACAGTTCGCACTCGATGATCGCCGTGGCCTTGGTGAGCAACGGGTTGCCCAGTTCGCTCAGGTGCCAGTCGATGCCTTTGGCCTTGTCCTTGCCCTTGCCGGCAAAGGCGTAGGCCTCGGCGGTCTGCTCGGCGGACAGCAGGTGAATGGCGAACTGCCTGCTGTCGCGCAGCACCGGGTAGGTGTCGGAGGCGTAGTTGGGGCAGAACAGCACCAGCGCCGGCTCGATCGACAGCGCGCTGAACGCGCTGGCGGTGATGCCGACGATGCCGCCGTCGGCGTCCAGGGTGGTGACCACGGTGACGCCGGATGGGAACGAGCCCATCACGTCTTTGTAGATGCCGGGTTCGATCATGGCGCGGGTCTCCTAGCGCATCACAAAGGGGTCGGGCATGGGCGCGGTGGACAGGTTGATCCACACCGTCTTCAGCTCGGTATAGGCCAGCACCGAGTCGATGCCGCTCTCACGGCCGTAGCCGCTGTTCTTGAACCCGCCGATCGGGGCCATGGCCGACACCGCGCGGTAGGTATTGACCCAGATGATTCCCGAGCGCACGTCGCGGGCCAGGCGATGGGCGCGGCCCAGGTCGCGGGTCCAGATGCCGGCGGCCAGGCCGAACTGCGAGTCGTTGGCCATGGCCAGGGCCTGTTCCTCGGTCTTGAAACGGATCACCGCGGCGACCGGGCCGAACACCTCTTCCTGCATGATGGTCATCGAGTGGCTGTCGCATTCGAACAGGGTCGGCTCGTAGAACCAACCGTCGCCCGCGACTTCTGCGCGCTTGCCGCCCATGCGCAGGGTGGCGCCTTCGGCCTTGGCGGCGGCCACCAGGCCTTTGATCACGGCCAGTTGCTGGGCGGTGGCGATCGGGCCCATCTCGCTGTCTTCATCCTGCGGGTTGCCGATGCGGATGCTTCTGGCACGCGTGATCAGGCGCTCGACGAACTCATCGAAGATCTCGTCCTGCACCAGCAGGCGCGAGCCGGCCACGCAGCTCTGCCCGGAGGCGGCATAGATGCCGGCTACCGCGCCGTTGACGGCGCTGTCCAGGTCGGCGTCGGCGAAGATGATGTTAGGCGACTTGCCACCCAGCTCCAGCGACAGCTTGGCGAAGTTCTCGGCGCTGCTGCGCACCACATGGCGAGCAGTGGCGGCACCGCCGGTGAAGGCGATCTTGCGCACCAGCGGATGGCGGGTCAGCGCCGCGCCAGTGCTCGGGCCGAAGCCGGTGACGACATTGACCACGCCGGCCGGGAAGCCAGCTTCGAGTGCCAGGCGGGCCAGCTCGAGAATGGTCGCCGAGGCATGTTCGGACGGCTTGAGCACGAGGGTGTTGCCGGCGGCCAAGGCCGGGGCGAGCTTGATCGCGGTGAGGTACAGCGGGCTGTTCCAGGGGATGATCCCGGCCACCACGCCGATCGGCTCGTGCACGGTGTAGGCAAACAGGTCGGGCTTGTCCAGCGGCAGGGTGCCGCCTTCGAGCTTGTCGGCCAGGCCCGCGGTGTAATGGAAGAACTCCGGCAGGTAGCCGACCTGGCCGCGGGTCTCGCGGATCAGCTTGCCGTTGTCACGGCTTTCCAGCTGCGCCAGCTGCTCCTTGTTGTCGGCGATCAGGTCACCGAGGCGGCGCAGCAGCTTGCCCCGGGCGGTGGCGGTCAGACCGCGCCAGGCCTTGCTGTCGAAGGCGCGCTGGGCGGCCTGCACGGCCAGCTCGACGTCGGCTTCATCGGCGTCGGGCAACTGCGCCCAGGCCTTGGCGGTGGCCGGGTCGAGGCTGTCGAAGGTCTTGCCGCTCTGGGCATCGCGCCATTGGCCATCGATGCACATCTGGAAACGAACGAGGGTCATGCAACTATCCCCTTGGCGGATTCGGTGAGGGTGCGGGCCTGCCTGAGGAAGTCCAGCAGCATCCTGTTGACTTCGCGCGGTGCTTCCACCGGCATCATATGCCGTTGCTCGGCCAGCACCACGCAGTGGGCGCCGGGTATGCGCGCCGCGAGCTGGCGGGCCATGCTCGGGGTGGAGCCAGCATCGAGCTCGCCGGTGGCGATCAGCGTCGGCACCTGGAGGCTGCCCAGGTCTTCGGCGCGGTACATGTCCTGGGTGGCGAAAAGCGCGTAGGTGGTGTGGTAGCCCTGCGGATCGTTGCTCGCCAGCACCTGGCGAATGGCTGCGACCTGGGCCGGGTTGGCGGCCTTGTACTCGCGGCTGAACCAGCGCTCCAGCGCCGCGTCGACATTGGCATCCGGGCCCTGGGCCAAGGCCTGGGCGGCGCGGGCGATGACCCCGGCGCTCTGCTCGGGGCTGCGATTGAACACACTGTTGAGCACCACCAGCGCCGCCAGGCGTTGCGGGTGGTTGAGGGCGAACGCACGCGCCACCAGGCCGCCCATGCTGAAACCGATCACGCAGGCTTGCTGGACCTGCAGGTGGTCGAGCAGTTCGGCGAGCTGGTCGGCGTAACCTTCCAGCGCGGTGTCGGCGGCGGGCACGCGGCTGTGGCCGTGGCCGAGCATGTCGTAGGCGATGACGCGGTAGTCGTTGGCCAGGCCGACGAATTGCCCGCCCCACATTTCCTTGTTCAGGCCCACGCCGTGGATCAGTACCACGGGTTGGCCCTGGCCCTGGACCATGTAGCTGGTCCCGGCCGGTGTACGTTCAGCGACAGGCTGAATCATGGAGGGCGCTCCTTGAAGGACGGGCGCGGCGGGGAGTCGCCACGCCCAGGCCCGTCTTGGTCATTGTTGTTATCGAGCGTTGGCCTTTTCGGCGGCCAGTTCTTCCAGGTCGATGTAGCGGTTGCCGATGCGCGGATGCAGGCGGCCGCCGTCGGCGGCGCCAAGCACCACGACAATTTCGTCGGTGCGCGGGGCGTCCTCGATCTGCATCTCCAGGGTGATGTAGTGCGAGCGCAGGCCCTCGTCGTCCTTCTGCATCATCGGGATCTGGATCGAGGTGCCCGGGCCGCCGCGCTTGTTGGTGAAGCTCAGGTAGCTCTTGGCCTGCACGGCTTCACGGTAATGGTTGCCGAAGCGCAGGGTGTGGATCACCGCCGAGGCGTGCTCGATCTCACCGTCGGCGCCGACCACGGCGGCCTTGCCGTAGGCTTCGATCTTTTCAGCGCCGCCGATGGCGGCGGTCAGGCGCTCGACCATCAGTGCGCCGAGGTCGGAGCAGTTGGCGCGGATTTCAGGCTTGAGGTCCTCGACGAAACCGCGACCGGCCCACGGATTCTTGATCACCACGGCCAGGCCGACCATGGTCACCGGTTTGTCGGTGGCCTTGCCGCCTTCGATGCGGGTCTCTTCGGAGTAGGTGACGATCTTGCGGATTTCGAAACTCATGACGGGCTCCTGGGTAGGGTGATCAGTTCTTGTTGTCTGATGGTATACCATAATATTTGATGTGCAAGAGGGGGCTGGAAAAATCTCTGGGGAGGGGATGAAAGGTGGCGGATGGCCCGGGTTTTATGGTGTTTGGGAAATCGAGCGCCGCTGTGCGGCGCATCGCGGATGAATCCGCTCCTACAAAGGCAGGTGGGGGCAGCTGAGCTCTCGCGTCGTGCAAACAGGGCGAAAACAACCATGGCCTGTCAGGCATGGCCACGTTGCAATAAATGTAGGAGCGGATTTATCCGCGATGCGCCGCGCGGGCGGCGCTCGATCTCACAGGTGCCATAAGGGACCCGGCGAGCCCCTATGCAAAGGGAACTCAGGCAAACGCCGGCAGCACGTCCTTGATGAACAGCTCCAGCGATTTCTTCTTCTCGCTGTGGGGCAGACTGTTGTCGCACCAGAAGCTGAACTCGTCGACGCCCAGCTCTTGGTAGTAGCGAATGCGCGCGATGATCTCCTCAGGGGTACCGATCATGGTGTTCCTGCGGATGTTCTCCAGCTCGAATGCCGGCACCTCGGCGAACTTCGACGCCGGGCTCGGTTCAAGGAAGCCATTGACCGGGACGGTCTTGTTGCCGAACCAGGCATCGAAGGTGCGGTAGAAGCGCGAGATGGCCTGGGCGCCGACCTTCCAGCCGTCCGGCTCGGCCGGGCTGTGCACATGGGTGTGGCGCAGCACCATCAGTTGCGGGCGGGGCACGCCGGGGTTGTTGTCCAGGGCGGCCTGGAACTTGTTCCTCAAGTCCAGCACTTCTTCGTCGCCCTTCATCAGCGGGGTGACCATGACGTTGCAGCCGTTGGCCACGGCGAAGTTGTGCGAGTCCGGGTCGCGGGCGGCGATCCACATCGGCGGTGCGGCGTTGAACGGCTTCGGCACGCTGGTGGAGGTGGGGAACTTGTAGACCTCGCCGTCGTGGGCGTAGTCGCCCTCCCATAACTTGCGCACCACCGGGACCATCTCGCGCAGGGCCTTGCCGCCGTCGGTGGCCGGCATGCCATTGGCCATGCGATCGAACTCGAACTGGTAGGCGCCGCGGGCCAGGCCCACCTCCATGCGACCGTTGCTGATCACGTCGAGCAGGGCGCATTCGCCGGCCACGCGGATCGGGTTCCAGAACGGCGCGATAAGGGTGCCGGCGCCCAGGCGGATCTTCTCGGTGCGGGCGGCCAGGTAGGCCAGCAGCGGCATCGGGCTGGGCGAGATGGTGTATTCCATGGCGTGGTGTTCGCCGATCCACACGGTGCTGAAACCGCCGTCTTCGGCCATCAGGGTCAGTTCGGTGAGGTCTTCGAACAGCTGGCGGTGGCTGACCTGCTCATCCCAACGTTCCATGTGCACGAACAGCGAAAATTTCATGGGGCTTTCCTCGGAGCTTGTTGTTGTCTTGTTATCGCCTGCCGGGGCAGGTTTCAGTGTGGAAGTGGCCAATCGATCGACAGGCGTTCTATTAGGCGAAAGCGGGCAGGCTGGCCATCTTGCCGCGGCAGTAGACCATCGGGCGGGGCGCCTCCTCGGGCACGATCAGGTTGTGTACCTTGCCGACCATGATCGCGTGGTCGCCGCCTTCGTATTCGCGCCACAGTTCGCACTCGATCACGGCGGTGGCCCCGGCCAGGATCGGGTTGCCCAGGGCGCTCAAGGTCCAGTCGATGCCAGTGGCCTTGTCCTTGCCTTTTTTCGCGAAGGCGTAGGCCTCGGCCTGCTGCTCGCCGGAGAGCAGGTGAATGGCGAAACGCTTGTTCTTCATCAGTACAGGGTAGGAGTCGGAGCTGTAGTTGGGGCAGAACAGCACCAGCGGCGGGTCCATCGACAAGGACGAAAAGGCGCTGGCGGTGAGGCCGACGATCGAACCGTCGTCGTCCAGTGTGGTGATGACGGTGACGCCGGACGGGAAGGAGCCCAGGACGTGCTTGTAGACGGTTGCGTCGATCATGGTGTGATCCTCGAGGGGCTGCGGTGGTCCGCGGTTTTTATCGTTGATGTGTCTGATGGTATACCGTAATACCTTCTTTGCAAGCGGAATTTTCCAGGCCGCGCAGAACGCGATGAACGGCACAGTCCCCGGATTCATTGGCGTGGCCGCTGAAACCAGTGTGCGAAGAGGGGATAGAGAGCGGATCAGCTGTGCCGAAAAACCTCGGTGCAGTGTTGTCAAAAGCTTGGAATACCATAATATGGTGCGCAGCTGAGAGGCCGCCCCGAGCGGTTTCCTTACAACGATAAAAAACGACCTTTCGAGCTGAAATCCTATGTCCCAACCGTCGTCGCAACACCAGTTTGTCGAAAATCACACGGTCGATTACGTTCCACCTGCCGAGCGCCACGGGAAGGCGCGCGACCTGTTCACCCTCTGGTTCAGCACCAACATCGCGCCCCTGCCCATCGTCACCGGCGCCATGGTGATCCAGGTGTTCCACCTGAACCTGCTGTGGGGTCTGGTCGCCATCGTGCTGGGGCACCTGGCCGGCGGCGTGGTGATCGCCCTGGCCTCGGCGCAGGGGCCGCAGCTGGGCATTCCGCAGATGGTGCAGAGCCGGGGCCAGTTCGGCCGCTACGGTGCGCTGCTGATCGTGTTCTTTACCGCCCTGATTTATGTCGGCTTCTTCATTTCCAACATCGTCCTGGCGGGCAAGACCATCCACGGCATCACCCCGAGCGTGCCGATGCCGGGCGCGATCGTGATCGGTGCGTTGGGCGCGACGGCGATCGGTGTGATCGGTTACCGCTTCATCCATATCCTCAACCGCATCGGCACCTGGGTGATGGGTTCGGCACTGCTGGCCGGTTTCATCATGATGTTCGTCCAGGACCTGCCGGCTGATTTCTTCGGCCGTGGCGCCTTCAACCTGTCGGGCTTCATCGCCACCGTGTCGCTGGGCACCATCTGGCAGATCAGCTTCTCGCCGTACACCTCCGATTATTCGCGCTACCTGCCGCGTGAAGTGGGCATCGCCAGGCCGTTCTGGGCCACCTACTTCGGCGCTACCCTGGGCACCATCCTGTGCTTCAGTTTCGGGGCGGTGGCGGTGCTGTGCGTGCCCGAAGGCACCGATGCGATGGATGCGGTCAGGCAGGCCACCGGTTGGCTGGGGCCGATCCTGATGGTGCTGTTCCTGCTCAACATCATCAGCCACAACGCCCTCAACCTGTACGGCGCGGTGCTGTCGATCGTCACCGCGATCCAGACCTTCGCGGCGCAGTGGACGCCGAGCATCAAGGTGCGGGTGGTGTTGGCTGCGGTGATCCTGGCGGGTTGCGGGCTGGTGGCGCTGAATGCCTCGGCGGACTTCATCGGCCAGTTCATCGGGCTGATCCTGGCGCTGCTGCTGGTGCTGGTGCCGTGGGCGTCGATCAACCTGGTCGACTTCTATGTGATCAAGAGGGGGCAGTACGACATTGCCTCGATCTTCCGTGCCGACGGCGGGATCTATGGTCGCTTCAACCCCCACGCGATCATTGCCTACACCTGCGGCATCCTGGTGCAGTTGCCGTTTGCCAACACGTCGCTGTATGTCGGGCCTTACTCGAACATCGTCGAAGGAGCGGACCTGTCGTGGCTGTTCGGCCTGTTGGTGACGGTGCCCCTCTATTATTGCCTGGCGACGCGCAGCCAGCCGGCGAAGGCGGGGCAGGCAGTAGGCGCGAGTGACTGATCTTCGGGGTACAGGGCCGCATCGCGACCCCGCTTGTTCCAGTTCCAGACTCAGATCTTGAACTGCGCCACCAGGCCGTTGAGCTCCAACGCAAGGTGCGACAGGTCCTGGGCCGCCGCGCTGGTCTGGTTGGCGCCCGCCGAAGTCTGCAGCGACAGGTCGCGAATGTTCACCAGGTTGCGATCCACTTCCCGGGCCACCTGGGCCTGCTGCTCGGAGGCGGTGGCGATCACCAGGTTGCGCTGGTTGATCGCGGTGATCGCCTCGGCAATCCGTTCCAGGGCCTGGCCGGCCGACTGCGCCACTTCCAGGGTGCCGTTGGCCCGGCCCTGGCTGCTGTGCATGGCGCCGACCGCGCGCTCGGTGCCGTTCTGGATGCCGCCGATCATCTGCTCGATTTCCTCGGTGGACTGTTGGGTGCGATGGGCCAGGGCGCGGACCTCGTCGGCGACCACCGCGAAGCCACGGCCGGCCTCGCCGGCACGCGCAGCCTCGATGGCGGCGTTCAGGGCGAGCAGGTTGGTCTGGCCGGCGATCGAACCGATCACTTCGAGCACGCGGGTGATTTCGTTGGCGCTGCTGGCCAGTTGCTCGATTTCCTCGGCGGTGCCGGTCACGTCGTCCACCAGCAGCTGGATCGAGGCGAGTGCCTGGTTGACCTGGTCGCGCCCGTCGCGGGTGGTGCGGTCGGCGCCCTGGGAGGCGTCGGCGGTGCTGACGGCATTGCTGGCCACCTCCTCGACGGCGGCGGTCATCTGATTGACCGCCGTGGCGGCCTGGTCGATCTCGGCGCTTTGCTGGTGCAGGCCGCGACTGGTGTCATCGGTGACGCGGTGCAGCTCCTCGGAGGCCGAGGCCAGCTTTTCGGCGGAGGCGGTGATCCGGCACAAGGTGTCGCGCAGACTGCGCTGCATGTGATCCAGGGCATGCAGCAGCAACGCCGGTTCGTCACGGCCGGTGGCCGTGACCGGGCAGCTCAGGTCGCCGCTGGCGATGCGCTCGGCGACGGCGACGGCGTCGGCCAGCGGGGTGACGATGCTGCGGGTGAACAGCAGGGCGATCACGATCAGCGCCAGGACGATCAGTGCCACTGCGGCCATGATCATGGCCAGGGCCTGGTCGCCGACGGCGCTGCTGCGCTGCGAGGCCGCCTGGGCAGCCTGGTAGTTGAAGCCGACCAGGTTTGCCATGGCCTCCATCATGTGGTCGGCGCGCTGGACCAGCGGGCCGCTGATCAGGCGTCTGGCCTCGGCCATGTAGCCGGCGCCGATGGCGGCAAGCACCTGCTGTTGTTGCTCGGTGTACTGCTGGCGCGCTGTCAGCAAGGCATTGAACAGGCGACGGTCTTCACTGTCGTGGATGGTTCGCTCGTAGTCGCCGAGGTCTTCCTGCAGCGCCTTGTCGATGCTGTCGAGCAAGGCCAGGCTGGCGCTCTGGCTGGTGTCGCCCTCCAGGGCGACACGCAGTGTGGCGGCGCGCTGGCGGGCGAGCGTGCCGCTGATCTCGTTGAGGGCGATCACGGCGGGCAGCCAGTTGACGCGGATTTCATCCGTGGCCTCATCCATCTGCCTGGTAACGGACCAGGAGACGCATCCCAGGGCCAGGACCAGGGCCGCCAGCAGCGTGAACAGGCTGCTCGCCCGCTTGCCGATCTTCATGTTTCTCAACAGCATGGGTGTTCCTTGACGTATGAATGCAAACGCCAGGAGCATGGGCCGTGCAGCAGGCCGGGGATAGTCGCCAGGTCTCACGCAGTGCAGCGGTTTTTCCTATTCATCAGGGCCGCTATGCGATCGCGGAGCAAGCCTGTTCCTACAGCGATCTTGCAGTTGATCTGTAGGTGCGTACGTGCTCCGCGATGTCGGTACGGCGGGCTCAGACCTTGAACTGCGCCACCATCCCGTTCAGCTCCACCGCCAGGCGCGACAGGTCCTGGGCCGCCGCGCTGGTCTGGTTGGCGCCGGCCGAGGTCTGCATCGCTAGGTCGCGGATGTTCACCAGGTTGCGGTCCACCTCCCGGGCCACTTGGGCCTGCTGTTCGGAGGCTGTGGCGATCACCAGGTTGCGCTGGTTGATGGTGGCGATCGCCTCGGCGATCAGCTCCAGGGCCTGGCCGGCCGACTGCGCCACGGCCAGGGTGCCGTTGGCGCGGCCCTGGCTGCTGTGCATGGCGCTGACCGCACGCTCGGTGCCGGACTGGATGCCGCCGATCATCTGCTCGATTTCAGCGGTGGACTGTTGGGTGCGGTGGGCCAGGGCGCGCACCTCGTCGGCGACCACGGCGAAGCCGCGGCCAGCCTCACCGGCACGGGCGGCCTCGATGGCGGCGTTGAGCGCCAGCAGGTTGGTCTGCCCGGCGATCGAGCCGATCACGTCCAATACCTGGCTGATCTCGTTGGCGTGACTGGCCAGTTGCTCGATCTCCCCGGAGGTGCCGGTCACGTCATCGACCAGGTGCTGGATCGAGGCCAGTGCCTGGTTGACCTGGTCGCGACCGTCGCGGGTAGTGCGGTCGGCGCCCTGGGAGGCATCGGCGGTGCTCACGGCATTTGTGGCCACTTCTTCGACTGCGGCGGTCATCTGGTTGACCGCCGTGGCGGCCTGGTCGATCTCGGCGCTCTGCTGGTGCAGGCCGCGGCTGGTGTCCTCGGTGACGGTGTGCAGCTCCTCGGAGGCCGAGGCCAGTTGGTCGGAAGACGCGGCAATCCTGCGCAGGGTGTCGCGCAGGCTATGCTGCATGCGGCTCAGGGCGGCCAACAGCAAGGCCGGTTCGTCGCGGCCGAGCACGACGATCTCGCGGGTCAGGTCGCCGGTGGCGACCCGCTCGGCCACGGCAACGGCGTCGGCCAGGGGCACGACGATACTGCGAGTGAGGAGGGTGGCGATGCCGATCAGCGCCAGGGTTATCACGGCGATGGCGGCGATGATCAGGCTGAAGGCTTCGTCTGAGGCCGCGCTGCTGCGCAGCGAGGCCTGTTCGGCGCCCTTGGTGTTGTAGTCGATCAGCGTGGCCAGGGCTTTCATCATGCTGTCGGCATACTCCGCCAGCGGGCCGTTTACCAGGCGTCGGGCTTCGTCCAGCTGGTCATTGCCGGCGGCGGCGCGGATGGCTTGCTGCAATGCGTGATAGCGTTCGCTCAGGCCCATGAAGGTGTCGAACAGGGCGCGGTCATCCGCGGCGAAGATGGTGCGCTCGTAGGCCTTGAGGTCGTCTTCGAGCTGCTGGTTGACCTGGACGATCTTGTCCAGCGTGGAATGGCGGGCGCTGCTGCTGTCCTCCAGGACACTGCGCAGGGTCAGGGCGCGGGCCCGGCCCAGGTTGCTGCTGACCTCGCCCAGGGCGAGCACGGCGGGCATCCAGGTGAGACGGATTTCGTCGGTGGCGCTGTCCATCCGCCGGGTTTCGTAGAGGGCGACCAAGCCCAGGGCCAGGACCAGGGCCCCGAGCAGGGTGAACATTCCTGCTGCCCGAATACCGATCTTCATGTTCCGTAACTGCATGCGACGCTCCTTGACGGTGGCTGGCAGGCGTCAAGAGCGCGGACTGACCGGGCTCGGCTGGAAAGGCTCTCGATGCACTGCGAAGGGGGTTATATCCTCACGGTTCATGTTGTTTTTTCTGAATGATGACATAACGCCACTATTATTGACCAGTCGTTCAATGTAATGACACATACAAACAGGCCCGTCACTTCCGGGACGGGCCTGTTGTTTTCGTTCACTCGACGATCGGAATCAGCGGGTCGGCCGCTGCCAGGGCCTGGGCGCGGTCGGCGGCCGGCGGGTAGATCCAGACCGAGTTGATCTGGCGTTTGAGGTTCTTGCCTTCCTGGCCCTGCAGCTTCAGTTCGCGGGTCCAGCCTTCGCTGTACGCGGCGCCCCAGTCGCCCAGGTCCAGGCAGGTGACGTACTTGGGCTGGCGGTACGCTATTGGCGCCTGGCCCAGCAGGTCGGCCATGGCGTTGTTGCCGCTGTGGCGACCCATGGGGATGGCGTGCTGGCAGGTCATCAGGGCGTGGTTGCCCAGCTCGTCGACCGCGGCCCAGGCCACGTCGCCGGTGGCGTAGATGTGCGCCTGGCCGATCACCTTGAGGTGGTCGTCGACGCGCAGGCGACCGAAGCCGTCACGCTCGCCAGCGACCTGCGCGGTCAACGGACTGGCCTTGACGCCGGCGGTCCAGATCACGGTCTTGCTGGCGATGTACTCGCCGTTGTCCAGGGTCACGCCACCGGCATCTGCCGACACCACCGAGGTGCCGGTCAGCCATTCGACGCCAGCCTGCTCGCTGGCGGCGACGATGGCCGGGGTGATCCCGGCGCCGAGGGCGGCACCGACGCTGGCGCCACGATCGATCAGCACCACGCGGGCATGGCCTTCACCGAGGATGGCGCGCAGGCGCAGCGGCATCTCGGTGGCGGTCTCGATGCCAGTGAAGCCGCCGCCGCAGACCACCACGGTGTTGCGTGCCGGCGAGGCGGGCAGGCTGGCCAGGCCGTGCAGGTGCTGTTCCAGGCGCACGGCCGATTCCATCTGGTCGACATCGAAGCTGTGTTCGGCCAGGCCCGGCACGGCAGGGCGGGCCACTTGGCTGCCGGCGGCGAGGATCAGGCGGTCATAGGCGAGCTGTTGCGGCAGGCCATCGGCATCGCGGTAGCCGACCTGGCGGGCGGCGCTGTCGATGCTGTCGGCGGTGCCAGGGATGAATTCCACGCCCACCACGTCGAATAGGGCCTCCAGCGGTGCCTGCAGCGTGTGGACGTCGGCTTCGTAGAAGCGTGGGCGGATGCGCAGTTGCGGCTGCGGGGCCAGCACGCTGATGCGCACGTCGCCGCGCTGGGCCTGGTCGAGCAGGCGAGCGGCGCTCAGGGCGCTCCAGACACCGGCAAAGCCGGCACCGATGATCAGGATACGAGAGGTCATGTGGGTGCTCCGCAAGGATAGGAAAAAAGTCTTCGATGAGGCGTTCACTGCCTTTCGAGCAACTACGACTGTATTGGTCGTAGTTAAGTTCGGCAAGTATTTTTTTTCGGGGCGTGCGTTCGCAAACGCTGGTGAATCGGCTGTAGCCAGCGTGTTTATTGGCTTCTGTGGAGGTGTTGATGTGCCTGTGCAGCGACGGACGGCGACGACCGGCTTTGCCTGTCACCGATGAAGGGCGTACTATTTGCGACAGATCTAGTCGGAGATTGATATGTCCCTTTACAGCGCCGGTGTCGAATACGGCATCCACTGCCTGCTGTTCCTGGTGGACGAGCGCGGCGACAGCCGCGAGTCCAGCGTGCGCGACCTGGCCGAGTTGCAGGGCGTGCCCCAGGAATACCTGGCCAAGGTCTTCACCAAGCTGGCCCGCGCCGGGCTGGTGGCGGCGACCGAAGGCGTGCGCGGCGGGTTCCGCCTGGCGCGGCCTTCCGATGAGATCACCGTGCTGGATATCGTCACGGCCATCGACGGGCCGAAGAAGCTCTTCGATTGCCGCGAGATCCGCGAGCGTTGCGCGGTGTTCGAGGGCGCCGCGCCGGCCTGGGCCACCGAAGGCACCTGCGCAATCCATGCGGTGATGCTGGGGGCACAGAAGCGCATGGAGGAGGCGCTGGCCCAGCAGACCATCCTCGACCTGGCGCGGCGCTTCGGGCGCAAGGCGCCGGCCGAGTTCGGGCAGAAGGTCAATGACTGGATGAGCGAGCGCCGCGACGGCAAGGGCGCGGGAGGGGATATTCCGCTGCAGGCCGTCTGACGACCAGGGGCGGTTGGGCGGCGCAACGGAAAATTGTGCTCAACCCCAAGGTAAATCCTTGTCTGCGCGGCCAGCCCACACGTGCCAAGCCGAGGTAAGCTGACAGAAAAATTCCGTGCGCTGCCCCCGGCGCCAGAGAGGTCAGCGTGGCTTCCTACACCTTGCGCCAACTCAAGTACTTCGTCACCACCGTGGAGGCCGGCAGCGTCGCTGAGGCCTCGCGTCAGCTGTATATCGCCCAGCCGTCGATTTCCACCGCGATCAAGAGCCTGGAAGAGAGCTTCGGCGTGCAGCTGTTCATCCGCCATCACGCCCAGGGCGTGTCGCTGACGCCCAGCGGCAAGCGCTTCTACGCCAAGACCCGGGCCTTGCTGCAGATGGCCCATGAGTTCGAGCAGAACGCCCTGGCCGACAACGACACGGTGGCCGGGCAGATCGACATCGGCTGTTTCGAGACCGTGGCGCCTTTGTACCTGCCGCGGCTGATCGCCGGTTTTCGCCAGCGTTACCCGGGGGTGGACATCCGCCTGCGCGACGGCGAACAGCAGGACCTGATCCAGGGCCTGACGGCGGGCACCTTCGACCTGGCGTTCCTTTACGATCATGACCTGGACGGCACCATCGAGACCGAGCCGTTGATGCCGGCGCAGAAGCCCTATGTGCTGCTGCCGGAAAAGCACCGTTTCGCCGGCCAGACCCAGGTGTCGCTGCGCGACCTGTGCCCGGAACCGATGATCCTGCTCGATGTGGCGCCGAGCCGCACCTACTTCGTCAGCCTGTTCAACGAGCTGGGGCTGACGCCGAACATCGTCTTCAGTTCGCCGTCGATCGAGATGGTCCGGGGCATGGTGGGGCAGGGCTTCGGTTTCTCGCTGCTGGTGACCCGGCCGCACTCCGAGTTCACCTACGACGGACAGCGCCTGGTGACCCTCGACATCACCGAGCCGGTGGCGCTGTCGGGCCTGGCGGCGGCGCACCTCAAGCGTGTGCAACTGACCAAACCGGCGCAATTGTTCGTGGAGTTCTGTCGCGAGGAGCTTGCACGGTTTTAAACACCGACCACCCGTCGCCAAGATGGTCGCATCGATCGAACAATCCCATGCCGGTGGTTTCTTCCACTAAGGTGCTAGAGGCACTTCGACGTTGTCATTGCCTGGGCGAATGGACCTGCACCCGGGCATGGGCAATATCAATTGGCAGCCTGCCAGTCGAGGGCGTACCACACCCAACAGGCCATCCAGTACAGAGAGGGTCGTACCATGTCGTTGATTGGCGTTTCGATGCTTGAGATGCGGCAAATGATCGAACAGGCCTGCCTGCCTGACCGCTGCGAGGTGAGTTGCCCGGACGGCGAACACCTGACCATTCGCCTGGGACAGGGACAGAGCCTGGACGACTGCCTGACCGTGACCGGCGTGCCGATCGCCGAGCTCAACAGCTGCCATGACCTACTGGGACTGGTGGCACGGGTCAAAGCGCAGCGCATTGCCCCGACCACCGTGCGCAAGGTCAGCGCCTGAGGTCATAAGAGCTCGAGCAGCAGGTTGATGCCACCGTCACCGCATTTGACATGCTCGCGGACCACCCCGCGGTAGTTGCGTCCTTCCCAGGCGAAGGCGACGCTGTGGGCTTTCTCGACCTTGCCCGGCAGCGGCGGCTCGATATGCAGGCGCAGTGCCGGGCGGCCTTGCAGGCTGAGGGCCGCCAGTTGTACCTGACACTCGGCGCGCTGGGCCACCCGGCCGAACAGGGTGTCGCGGACAAAGTCCAGTTCCAGCAGGACGCAGGGGGCGCGGCAGGGCATCTTCATGGTGGCGTTCCGGCGAAAGAGGCATACCTCGAACGTTGGAAGCTTAAAAGTGCAAGACGTTCAAATTATTTCAGAAGGTGTGCGACGTTAGAGCTGTAGCGCCTATCAGGCCGAGCGCCGCCCGCGCGGCGCATCGCGGATGAATCCGCTCCTACATTTGTTGCAACGTGGCCATGCCTGATAGGCCATGGTGGTAAGCCTTGTGCGCTCGACGCGGTTTTCGGTGGGCATTGCTGGCGCCCCACCTGTCTCAAGACCGGCACCAAGGCTGGCAACCATGGCCTGACAGGTTCGGTACGTTGCAACAAATGTAGGAGCGGATTCATCCGCGATGCGCCGCGCGGGCGGCGCTCGATCTCATAGGCGCTGCAAGGTATGTGGTGGACGCCTGGAGGCCCCATCCGATCATCAGACACGGGGTTCGAGCCAGGCGTGGACGATCCGCTATGGCGCACCGAGAATCTCCAGCACCTTATCGCGCAGTTGATCGATGCTGAACGGCTTGCCGATCAGGTGCATGCCCTCGGGCACAGTGAAGCTCTCGGCATAGCCGCTGGCGAACAGCACCGGCAGCAATGGCCGGACTTCGCGGGCCTTGGCGGCCAGTTCCTCGCCGCGCAGGTCGGGCAGGCCGACGTCGGTCATCAACAGCGCCAGCGGCTGGTCGGGATCCTCGATGATCTTCAGGGCCGCGCCGGCACTGTCGGCCTCGATGGCGGTATAGCCCAGTTCGCCGAGCACTTCGACTATCAGCATGCGTACGATGTCGTCGTCTTCGACTACCAGAAGGTGCATGGTGCGGATCCTGTTTCGATGGATTGTCTCTACTCTGTGCGCAGGGCCATGGCAGAAGTTCCCAAGCTTAACGGCACGGGCAAATAGATGGAACGATTGCCATAGACAGGCTTCAAATACTGGCTAAATGCCCTGCCAGATCCGCCAAAGCTGGTTAGACTCGCTGTATTCCCCCGGTCGGTCTGGCACAGGTAGCACTTACAAGACGTAGCCGTCGGACTGTTCAATGGACTTTTTTCACTCGGGCACTTTCAGATGATTCAAGCAGCCTCGATGGACCAACGCAGCTTTCGCAAACTGCTGAGCCGCAACGTCGGCCTGCCCCTGGGCGTAGGGCTCCTGGGCGCCGTGGCGTTTGTCGCGGTGATCAACTACCTGCTCTCGGCCATGCAGTGGGTCGAGCACACCGACCGGGTGATCGGCAATGCCAACGAGACGATCAAGCTGTCGATCGATATGGAAACCGGCATGCGCGGCTACCTGCTGACCGGCGAGGAGCGTTTCCTCGATCCGTACGAGGTGGCCAAGCCGCGCATCTTCGGCAGCCTGGACAGCCTGAAGGAAATGGTCGCCGACAACCCCCAGCAGGTCGACCGCATCGACCGCATCGCGGCCTTGCAGCGTGAATGGAACACCTTTGGCAACGAGATGATCAGCCAGCGCCGCAGCCAGGGCGATGTGCAAGCGTCGATCGGTCGTGGCCGCGGCAAGCGCCTGACCGACGAGATCCGCAAGGAGTTCGATACCTTCATCAACACCGAACAGCAGCTGCGCACGACGCGCAACGAGACGGTCAGCAGGGTCACGGTCACCGCGATCTCGGCTTTCGTGCTGTTCATCGTCGCCCTGAGCGCCTTGCTCGCCTACCTGGGGCGTCGTGACTTGCTGGCATTGTCGTCCAGCTACGTGTCGAACCTGGAGGCCCAGCAACGCGCCGCCGAGCGCCTGGAGCACCAGGCCTGGCTGCGCGCCGGGCAGACCCAGCTGGCCGAGCAGGTGCTGGGCCAACTGACCCTGCCCATGCTCGGCGACAATATCCTGCGCTTCTTCGCCGGCTACCTGGGCAGCGTGGTCGGCGCGCTGTACGTGCGCGATGAGCATGGCCAGCTGGTGCGGGTCGCCACCTATGGCCTGGATGCCGAACAGCAGGGGAGCGAGCCGCGTCTGGGTGATCATGCCGGCCTGCTGGGCGAGGCGGTGGTCCAAGGGCGCCTGCTGCGTCTGGACGCGCTGCCGGAGGACTACTATCGCTTGAGTTCGGGCCTTGGCAGCGGCCTGCCGCGCAGCGGCGTGCTGGTGCCGTCCCAGGACGACGGGCGGGTCAACGGCGTGCTGGAGCTGGGTTTCCTGCGCGCGCTGCAGGAGCGCGACGTGGAGCTGCTGGAGCGGATCACCGAGAACCTGGGCATCTCCATCGAGAGCGCGCGCTACCGCCAGCGCCTGCAGGAGGTGCTGGCCGAGACCCAGCAGCTCAACGAGGAGCTGCAGGTGCAGCAGGAGGAGCTCAAGACCGCCAACGAGGAGCTCGAGGAGCAGTCGCGGGTACTCAAGGAGTCCCAGGCTCACCTTGAGACCCAGCAGGCGGAACTTGAGCAGACCAACGAGCAACTGGCCGAGCGCACCGAAGCCCTGGACCGCAAGAACGGCGAGCTCAACCAGGCCCAGGTCGAACTGCAGGCCCGCGCCGACGATCTGCAGCGCTCGAGCAAGTACAAGTCCGAGTTCCTTGCCAACATGTCCCACGAGCTGCGCACGCCGCTCAACAGCTCGCTGATCCTGGCCAAGCTCTTGTCCGAGAACGCCGAGGGCAACCTCAGCGAGGAGCAGGTCAAGTTCGCCGAGTCGATCTACTCGGCCGGCAACGATCTGCTGAACCTGATCAACGATATCCTCGACATCGCCAAGGTCGAGGCCGGCAAGCTCGAGGTGCGCGCCGAGAGCACGCCGCTGGAGCGCCTGGTCGATGGCCTGCGGGGTATGTTCCAGCCGCTCGCCCAGGACAAGGGCCTGGCTTTCGAGGTCAAGCTCGAGCAGCCGTTGCCGGCGAGCCTGTTCACCGACCGCCAGCGCCTGGAGCAGATCCTCAAGAACCTGCTGTCCAACGCCATCAAGTTCACCGAGCGCGGCCAGGTCAGCCTGGGCATCAGCCACCAGGCCGGCCTGGGTATCGTCTTCGCCGTGCGCGACACCGGCATCGGTATCGCCGCCGACCAGCAGCAGGCGATCTTCGGCGCCTTCCACCAGGTCGACGGCACCAGCAACCGCCGCTATGGCGGCACCGGGCTGGGCCTGTCGATCTCCCGCGACCTGGCGCACCTGCTGGGCGGGCAGATCAACGTCGACAGCAGCCCGGGGCAGGGCAGCGTGTTCAGTCTGATCCTGCCGGAACACTTCGAGCCGTCGGCGCAACAGGTCGAGGTGCACAGTCTGCGCCCGGCAGTCGACGAACTGCCACCAGCGCCGCCGGTACCGGCGCCGGTGCGCACCGAGCGCCCGGCCCCGGCCTTCGCCGACGACCGCGCCCAGGCGCCGTTCGCCAACCGCTGCATCCTGGTGATCGAGGACGAGCCGAACTTCGCCCGCATCCTCTTCGACCTGGCCCACGAACTGGGCTACAGCTGCCTGGTCGCCCATGCCGCCGACGAAGGCTTCGAGCTGGCCGCGCAGTACCTGCCCGACGCCATCCTGCTGGACATGCGCCTGCCCGACCATTCCGGGCTCACCGTGCTGCAGCGCCTGAAAGAGCAGGCCGGCACCCGGCATATCCCGGTGCACATCATCTCGGTGGAGGACCGCGTCGAGGCGGCCATGCACATGGGCGCGGTGGGCTACGCGGTCAAACCCACCAGCCGCGAGGAGCTCAAGGCGGTGTTCGGCCGCCTGGAGGCCAAGCTCACGCAGAAGCTCAAGCACATCCTGCTGGTGGAGGACGATGACCTGCAGCGCGAAAGCATCGCCCGCCTGATCGGCGACGACGATATCCAGATCACCGCCGTGGCCATGGCCCAGGACGCCCTGGCACTGCTGCGCGAGAACATCTACGACTGCATGATCATCGACCTCAAGCTGCCCGACATGCTCGGCAACGAGCTGCTCAAGCGCATGACCGCCGAGGACATCCGCAGCTTCCCGCCGGTGATCGTCTACACCGGGCGCAACCTCACCCGCGAGGAGGAGGCCGACCTGCTCAAGTATTCGCGCTCGATCATCATCAAGGGCGCGCGTTCGCCCGAGCGTCTGCTCGACGAAGTCACGCTGTTCCTGCACAAGGTCGAGTCGCAGCTGTCCAACGAACGCCAGCGCATGCTCAAGACCGCGCGCAGCCGCGACAAGGTGTTCGAGGGGCGCAAGGTCCTGCTGGTGGACGACGACGTGCGCAATATCTTCGCCCTGACCAGCGCCCTGGAGCACAAGGGCGCCATCGTCGAGATCGGCCGCAACGGGCGCGAGGCCATCGAGTGCCTGGAGGCCAACGACGACATCGACCTGGTGCTGATGGACGTGATGATGCCGGAGATGGACGGCTACGAGGCCACCCGGCTGATTCGCCAGCAGCCGCGCTGGCGCAAGCTGCCGATCATCGCCGTGACCGCCAAGGCGATGAAGGACGACCAGCAGCGCTGCCTGCAGGCTGGCGCCAACGACTACCTGGCCAAACCGATCGACCTGGACCGCCTGTTCTCGCTGATCCGGGTCTGGCTGCCGCAATTGGAGCGAATCTGAAATCTTGACCAGTGAACGCAACACCGATATCGAGATCCGGCTGCTGATCGAGGCGATCTACCTCAAGTACAGCTACGATTTTCGCGATTACTCCGGCGCCTCGATCAAGCGCCGGATCCTCCACGCCGTGCGTCAGTTCGACTGCCGCACGGTGTCGGCGCTGCAGGAGCGGGTGCTGCACGACCCGGGCATGTTCCTTGAGCTGCTGCAGTACCTGACGATCCCGGTCAGCGAGATGTTCCGCGACCCCGGGCATTTCCTCGCGCTGCGCAACGAAGTGGTGCCGCTGCTGCGCACCTGGCCGTCGCTGAAGCTGTGGATCGCCGGCTGCAGCACCGGCGAGGAGGTGTACTCCATGGCCATCCTGCTGCGCGAGGAAGGCCTGCTGGAGCGCACCATCCTCTATGCCACCGACATCAATCCGCACTCGCTGGAGCGCGCCAAGCAGGGCATCTACTCGATGCAGAGCATGCGCGAGTACGAGGAGAACTACCGCAAGGCCGGTGGCCGGCGGGATTTCTCCGAGTACTATACCGCCGCCTACGGCAACGCCATCATGGACTCAAGCCTGCGCGACAACGTGACCTTCGCCGACCACAGCCTGGCCACCGACAGCGTGTTTTCCGAGACCCAGCTGGTGTCATGCCGCAACGTGCTGATCTACTTCAACAAGGATCTGCAGGACCGCGCCCTGGGCCTGTTCCACGAGTCGCTGTGCCACCGTGGTTTCCTGGTGCTGGGCAGCAAGGAGTCGGTGGATTTCTCGGCCTACAGTGAAGGCTTCGAGCCGCTGGTGCGGCCCGAGCGGATCTACCGCAAGACATGAACGGCGTGAGCGCGATCGTCATCGGTGCCTCGGCGGGCGGCGTCACGGCGCTGTTCAGCGTGCTTGGCGCATTGCCGGCCGATTTCGCCATCCCGGTACTGTGCCTGCTGCACCTGCCGGACGACCGCCACAGCCAGCTCGCCGAAGTGTTGCAGCGGCGCCTGCGCCGGCCGGTGCGCGAGGCCCTGGACAAGGCGCGGATCGAGCCGGGGCTGATCTACGTGGCGGGGCCGGGTTATCACTTGTCGGTCGAGCGCGACTTCAGCTTCTCGCTCAGCCAGGAAGCGCCGGTGCATTTCTCGCGCCCGGCGATCGATTTTCTCTTCGAGTCGGCCGCCGATGCCTATGGCCCGGGCCTGCTCGGCGTGCTGCTCACCGGGGCCAACGAAGACGGCGCCCGCGGGCTTTTGCGCATCAGACAAAGCGGTGGCCGGACGGTTGTCCAGGACCCCCGCGACGCACAGGTGGCGTTGATGCCGGAGGCCGCCCTGGCCCTGCACGACCCTGACCATATTCTTTCCCTTGGCGGTATCGGGCAGTTGCTCGCTACCCTGGAACCCAGCGCATGCTAAGCCACATCACCGCGAAACTGCTGATCGTCGACGACCTGCCGGAGAACCTGCTGGCCCTCGACGCCCTGATCCAGGGCGAGGACCGCGAGGTGCACCAGGCGCAGTCCGCCGAGCAGGCCTTGTCGCTGCTGCTCGAGCACGAGTTCGCCCTGGCCATTCTCGATGTGCAGATGCCGGGCATGAACGGCTTCGAGCTGGCCGAGCTGATGCGCGGCACGGAAAAGACCCGCAACATTCCCATCGTCTTCGTCAGCGCCGCCGGGCGCGAGATGAACTACGCCTTCAAGGGCTACGAGAGCGGCGCCGTGGATTTCCTGCACAAGCCGCTGGAAACCCTGGCGGTGAAGAGCAAGGTGTCGGTGTTCGTCGACCTGTTCCGCCAGCGCAAGGCCCTGGATCGTCAGTTGCAGGCCCTGGAGCAGAGCCGCCAGGAGCAGGAGCTGCTGCTGGCCCAGCTGCAGGTGGCGCGGGGCGAGCTGGAGCACGCGGTACGCATGCGCGACGACTTCATGTCGATCGTCTCCCACGAGGTGCGCACGCCGCTCAACGGGCTGATCCTGGAGACCCAGCTGCGCCGCCTGCACCTGTCCCGCGGCAACCTGGCGGCGTTCAGCGAGGACAAGCTCAAGGCCATGGTCGAGCGCGACGAGCGCCAGATCAACAGCCTGATCCGCCTGGTCGAGGACATGCTCGATGTGTCGCGGATCCGTACCGGCAAGCTGTCGATCCGCCCCCGGACCTTCGACCTCGGTCAGCTTGTACGGGGCCTGGTGGAGAACTTCGCCGCCCAGGCCGGCGCCGTGGACACGCCGCTCGAACTGCAGCGCTGCGACCCCTTGCAGGGCGAGTGGGACGAGTTCCGGATTGAACAAGTGGTGGCCAACCTGTTGTCCAATGCCTTGCGCTACGGTGACCGCAAACCGGTGCAGGTACGGGTGTTCGAGGAGGACGACATGGCCTGCGTGCAGGTGCAGGACCATGGCATCGGCATCGATGCCCAGCATCTGCAGCGGATCTTCCAGCAGTTCGAGCGCGTCGCCGCGCAGCAGGCCACGGGCGGCCTGGGCCTGGGTCTGTACATCTCCGAGCAGATCGTCCTGGCCCACGGCGGGCGGATCCAGGTCGACAGCCAGGCCGGCGTCGGCTCGACCTTCACCGTGCGCCTGCCGCTGTCGGCGCAGTCGCAACATTGTGACCCGGCCCGCGCAACCTCTGCGTAGTGCTGGGGTCTGATGGCCAACCTGTTGAATGCGAAGGCGTTGTCATGAGTGAAGATGCACAAGACGTGGTACTGGTGGTCGAGGACGAGCCGGCGATCCGCATGATCCTGCGCGACTACCTGGCCGGCGAGGGCTACCACGTGCTGGTGGCCGAAGATGGCGAGCAGGCGTTCGCGATCCTGGCGAGCAAGCCGCACCTGGACCTGATGGTCACTGATTTCCGCCTGCCAGGGGGGATTTCCGGAGTGGAGATCGCCGAGCCTGCGGTGAAGCTGCGCCCGGACCTGAAGGTGATCTTCATCAGTGGCTACCCGGCGGAGATTGTCGAGTCGGGCAGCCCGATCGCGCGCAAGGCGCCGATCCTGGCCAAGCCGTTCGACCTCGACACGCTCCACGAGCAGATCCAGGCGCTGTTGCGTTAGGCGCATGCGAACCGGCCGGTTGTCCAGGACGGTGGTGGCTTTATCGCCGTTCGCGTGCTCTCAATGAGGTCACCGATTCGCCACCGACGCCCCAGTTGTCGGTGGGGACTTCCTCGATCACCACGAAGGTGCTCGCCGGCGGCTTGTTGAGTACCTGCTCAAGCAGGTGGGTCGTGCCCTCGATCAGCTGGCGCTTGTGTTCGGCCGTGACGCCTTCATCGGTCACGCGGATATGGACATAAGGCATGTGCGTCGCTCCAGTTTCAGTGCCAGGTGCCGGCGGTGCTGCCACCGTCGACGGGGAGGATGACGCCGCTGACGAAGCGGGCATCGGTCAGGTACAGCACGGCGTCCACCACATCCTCGGGCCTGCCGGTGCGCCCGCTCGGAGACAGCGCGCCGAGCCCTTCGGTGTGGCCGCTGTGCAGCGGCGTGTCGATGATGCCCGGGGCCACGGCGTTGACCTGCACGCCGCTCGCTGCCAGCTCCAGGGCCAGGCCCTTGACCGCTTGGTTCAGCCCGCCCTTGACCAGCACCGGCAGCAGCGCCGGGACGCGGGTGTCCGGTTGCAGGGCCACCGAGGCGGTGATGGCGACGATATGCCCGTGGCCCTGGGCCTTCATGATTTTCGCCGCGGCCTGGGCGGGGTAGAAGAAACCCTTGAGGTTGGTGCCGACCAACGCGTCGACGTCGGCCTCGGTGTAGTCGGTCATCGGTTTGGGAATGAAGATCCCGGCGTTGTTGACCAGGATATCGACCCGGCCGAAGGCTTCCAGGGCGGCGGCGAACAGCCGTTCGGCGGTGGTTTTCTCGGCGATGTCGCCGGCCACGCCGATGAATCCGGCCGGGTTGCCCAGGCGGGCGGCGGCCTCGTCGAGGCGCGCCTGGGTACGGGCGTTGCCGACCACATTGTCGCCACGCTCGAGGTAGGCCTGGGCCAGGGCGAAGCCCAGGCCGCTGGAGGCGCCGGTGATGATGACGGTTCTTGCCTTGCTCATGGGAGGATCTCCGGTGGTGCGAGCCGTTGCTCGGGTGTGGAGCCACTCTAAGTTGCAACGTCAGCTTGAAAAATGAGGCGTATGGCATTTCAATCGATACATCATGTAATTAATAGAGCCCACCATGACCCGCCATTTCGATGACCTGCAACTGGGCAGCCTGGAGTTGTTCTGCCTTGCCGCCGATGCCGGCAGCTTTACCGAGGCGGCCACCCTGGCCGGGGTCACGCCCGCAGCGGTGAGCCGCTCGGTGGCGCGCCTGGAGGAGCGCCTGGGCGTGCGCCTGTTCGTGCGCACCACCCGGCAGATGCGCCTGAGCGAGGCCGGCCAGGCCTATTACCAGCACTGTCGCCAGGCGCTGGGCCAACTGGTCGAGGCCGAGCGCCAGGTCACCGGTGGCCAGCTCGAGCCCGCGGGTCGCCTGCGTATCAGCGCGCCAACGCCCTACGCCCATCACCGCCTGTTGCCGCTGCTGCCGCGTTTTCGCCAGCGCTATCCAGGGGTGCAGGTGGATGTGCATGTCAGCAACCGCAACGTCGATTTCGCCGAGGAGCACTTCGACCTGGCGATCCGTGGCCGCGCGCCCGCCGATTCGCGGTTGGTGGCCCGGCGCCTGGAGGACGCCGAGCTGGTGGTGGTCGCCACCCCCGGCTATCTGGCCCGGGCTGGTACGCCACAGACCCTGGAGGACCTGGCCGGGCATGAGTGCATCCAGTTCGAGCTGCCCAGCAGCGGCAGGCGACCGCCCTGGAGCTTTCGCCGTGACGGGCTGTTGGTCGAGCTCGAGACCCAGGGTGCGTTCACTTGCCTGGGCGATTTCCTTGCCACCACCACGCTGGTGCGCCATGGCGGCGGCCTGATGCAGGCGTACCGCTTCACCGTGCAGGCTGCGCTGGACAGTGGCGAACTGGTCGAGGTGCTGGCCGGGCATGGCGGGACGTCGCGGCCGTTCATGCTGGTGTATCCGCAGGCCCGGCACATGCCGTTGAAGGTGCGGGTATTCATCGACTTCCTGGTCGGCGAGGTTGCACGACCGTTGGGCTGAAGGCCCGTCGGGCATGCACGGGCGGACTAAGCTCTGTTCTGCGTCGATTTCCCAGGAGAACACGCCATGAAATCCATGACACTGCTAGCGATCACCTGTGTACTGAGTTTCGCCGCCCACGCCGAGGATAGTGCGGCGACCAATTGCGATGCCAAGATCAATGATCTGGAGAGCATCAGCAAGACCGATGGCCAGGCGTTGCACGGCGGCATGGCCCATGACTATCACGAGCTGCTCAAGCAGGCCAAGGACGCCAGGGACAAAGGCGACATGGCCAAATGCCAAACCTCGGCCGACCGCGCCAAGACCATCTACAACAAGGCGCGGGGCAAGTAACGCTCGGTACAGCTTTGCAGGAGCGGGCTTGCCCGCTCCCTGAGGTATTACCCAGCGCTCTGGTGTAAGCTCTGGCGGATCTTTCCACGAGACCGCCGCATGACCTCGCCCAGCCCGCGCCTCGACAGCCTGCTCACCGGCTGTGCCCGGCCATTCACCCGCCCGGGTTCGCACAGCGCCATCGACAAGCAACCTCGCCAAGGCCCGCTGGCAGTGACCTTCCTTGGCATCGCCGGCGATGAACAGGGCGATCTGCGCGTACACGGTGGCGTCGAGAAGGCCATTCACCATTATCCCCGCGAGCATTATCCGGAATGGACCGCCGAGCTGGGCGAGCACCCTCTGCTGACTCAGCCCGGCGCCTTCGGCGAAAATTTCAGCAGCACCGGTTGGCGCGAGGCCGATGTCTGCCTGGGCGACCGGATCCGCGTCGGCACGGCGTTGCTGGAAATCTCCCAGGGGCGCATGCCGTGCTGGAAGCTCAACGACCGCTTCGACGTGGCGCAGATGGCGTTGCGGGTGCAGCAGAGCGGGCGTACTGGCTGGTACTACCGGGTGCTGGAGGAGGGCGTGGTCGAGGCGGGTGATGCCCTGCAACTGGTCGAGCGCCCGCACGGTGAATGGTCGGTGGCGCGGCTTTCGGCGGTGCTGTTCGACAAGCGGCTGGAGCCCGACCTGTTGCGTGAGTGCCTGGCGCTGCCGCTGGTACCGAACTGGCGCCGGACCCTGGAGAAGCGCCTGGAGCAACACCAGGTCGAGGACTGGACCTCGCGCCTGCAGGGCCGCAGCGAAGGCTGAGCGGCGTCGCGTACAACGTTATCAATACAAGGAAAGCCCCATGGCCTTCGAACTGGATGATCGGCTGGTCATCGGTGTCGCCTCCAGCGCGGTGTTCGACCTCAGCGAGTCGGACGCGGTGTTCCGTCGAGAGGGCGAGGCGCAGTACCGCAAATACCAGGAGCAGCACCTGGACGTGCCGTTGGGAAAAGGCATTGCCTATCCCTTCATCAAGCGCCTGCTGGCCCTCAACGATCTGCGTGGCGATCCCGAGGACCCGCTGGTGGAGGTGGTGCTGTTGTCGCAGAACGACCCGGACACCGGCATGCGGGTGATGAAGACCATCGGCCATTACGACCTGAACATGACCCGGGCGATCTTCACCCAGGGCCGCTCGCCGTACGAGTATATCCCGGCGTTGAACATCGCCCTGTTCCTCTCCGCTGACAAGCAGCACGTCGATGCGGCAATCAAGGCCGGCTATCCGGCAGGGCAGGTGCTGGATTCGAAGTTCGATGACGACGAGAGCGACGACAACCTGCGCATCGCCTTCGACTTCGACGGCGTGCTGGCCGGGGACGAGTCGGAGGCGGTGATGCAGTCAGGTGGGCTGGACAGCTTTCACGCCCACGAGGTGATCAACGTCACCCAGCCGCACAACCCCGGCCCGCTCAAAGAGTTTTTCGTGCGCATCGCCCGTATCCAGGCGGCCGAGGAGCAGCACAAGCTGGCCCATCCCGGCTACGAGAACCGTCTGCGGGTATCGATCGTCACGGCGCGCAACGCGCCCTCCCATGAACGAGCGCTCAACACCCTGAAAAGCTGGGGGGTGATGGCCAACGATGCATTCTTCCTCGGGGGCATCGAGAAACGGCGGGTGCTGCAGGTGCTCAAGCCGCACATCTTCTTCGACGACCAGTCGGGGCATCTGAAGAGCACCAGCACCGTGGCGCCGTCGGTGCACATCCCTTTCGGGGTGACCAACCGGGCGCGCTGAACAGGCAGGGGCCGCATGGCGGCCCCGGGTTTCTTGCGCTCAGTGATCCGCCAACCCGTCATCCTGCGACAGTAGCGCCCGGGCCAGTTCCTCGTCACTGGCCTGCAGCCCGGGATTGGCCTGGCGTACATGGGCCAGCGCCGACTCCAGGTAAGCCCCGCGAATGGCACCACCACTGGCGACGAAGGCCGACAGTTCGTCACGGGCCGGAATGATCCGTTTGTCGTCCTTGAAGGTCGAGTACAGCGATGCGGAGATCCCCGCCGAGGTGGCGACATCCCCGGCATCGACGCGGGCCAGGGCGAAACCTGCGGGGAGCAGGAGCAGCAGTGAGGGAACGAGCAGTAAATGGCGCATGGCGAGTCCTCCGGAAAGGTAATGCCCAAGGGAGTTACTGCATGATGTTAAGAGCGCAAAGGGTCGCCGGGAGTTCCACTGTGAAGGCAAGGCAAACGGCTGTAGCGTTCACAGCCGTTGCAGGATTAGGATCTGGTCATTCTGCTGACCTGCATTGATCAAGGGAACCTGATACCCATGGCCGAATACACGCTCCACTGCTTTGCCGAATCCGGCAACGCCTACAAGGTCGCACTGATGCTGGAACTCACCGGTCAGGACTGGGCGCCGGTGTTCGTCGATTTCTTCCACGGCCAGACCCGTGGCCAGGACTGGCGTGATGCGGTCAATGAACAGGGCGAGGTGCCCGTGCTGGAGCATGCCGGCGAGAAGCTAACCCAGTCGGCGTTGATCCTCGACTACCTGGCCGAGCGCACCGGCCGCTTTGGCCCGCGCAACGACCATGAGAAGCGCGAGATCTGGCGCTGGATGCTGTTCGACAACCACAAGTTCACCAGCTATTACGCGGCCTTGCGTTTCATCTACTGCCTGAAGAACATGGGCGAGTCGGATGTCACCCGCTTCTTGCGCGAGCGGGCCAGGGCGGCCTACCAGATCGTCGATGCGCACCTGGCAGACACGCCATTCATGGTGGGCGGGCGCCTGACCATCGCCGACCTGTCCCTGGCGGGATATGTGTACATGCCCGAAGACACGGGGTTGGCGCTGGACGAGTTCCGCCATATCGAAGCCTGGAAGGCACGGATACAGGCGGTTGCGGGCTGGAGACACCCCTACGACCTGATGCCGCGAGCTGCCGGCTGAGGCAGCCCGGCACGTTCAGGAACAGGCGTGACGACGTACCGCAGCACGGATCACGACAGTGCACGTGGCGATCGGTCATTTCTCGTGCACACTGTGTAAGGCCACGTTGTCAGTGGCGTAATCCATAGCGCGAGGAACGCAATGAGCGGACGTTGTCTGGGCCTGTCTGTGATGTTGTCGTTCGCCCTGGCGATGGTGCCCAAGATCACCGTCGCCGCTGACGCCTGTCAGCACCTCACCGCCACCGGCAATCCGGAGTATCCCCCTTACCTCTGGCGCGACCCGCAGGACCCCGAGCGCCTGATCGGCGCCAATGCCGACCTGCTCAAGCAGGTGGCCAAGGAACTCGGCCTGGTGGTGGACGTGGTGTATGTCGGACCTTGGTCCAGGGCCCAGGAAGAGGTGAGCAGCGGGCGCGTCGACATGCTCGCCGGGTATTTCCGTACCCAGGCGCGAGAGCTGCTGGTGGACTTCGTCAGCCCGCCGTTCCTGTTCAACTCCAGTGTGGTCTGGGTGCGCAAGGGGGAGGGGTTCGCCTACAGCGACTGGTCCGACCTCAAGGGGCGACGTGGCGGAACGCTGGTCAACAACAGCCACGGCCAGGCCTTCGACGACTACGCCCGGGCGCAGCTCAACCTCGAGGCCGTGCCCAGCGTCACCCAGGCTTTTCAGAAGCTGCTGCTCAAGCGCAGCGATTATGTGATCTTCGAACACTATCCCGGGCTGGCCCTTGCTCGCACGCTGGGTAAGGAGCAGGCGCTGGAGGTGCTTGAACCACCAATCTCCAGCGAAGGGTTGTACCTGGCGTTGTCACACAAGTCCGGCTGCAACAAGCCGGCGCTGCGCGAGCAGCTGGCGCGCAAGATGAAGGCGCTGGTTGCAGGCCCGCTGCCCGAGCAACTGGTGGTCGAGAACCTGCAACGCTGGCAACGCCAGCAGGCGGGCCAATAGGCTTTTGCGTCATTTGCGCAGGTGCCGTCCAATGCCTTTGATCTAAGGCGCGGTAATCGGTGGCCTATGCTGTTGCGGCGAATCACATCCCTGTTTCCCTAGCGAAGGTGTTCATCCATGAGCAAGCCTACAGTCGTATTGGTACATGGTTTCTGGGGCGGTGCCGCCCATTGGGGCAAGGTGATCGTCGAGCTGGCGCGCAAGGGCATAAAGGATGTCCGCGCCGTGGAGCTGCCGCTGACCTCCCTGGCGGACGACGCCGAGCGCACGCGCAAGATGGTGGCGCAGGTTGGCGGGCCGGTGCTGCTGGTCGGGCATTCCTATGGCGGGGCGGTGATCACCCAGGCGGGCAATCAGGCCAATGTAACGGGGTTGGTCTACATCGCGGCCTTCGCACCCGATGCGGGCGAGAGCCCAGGCGCACTGACCCAGCAGCATCCGCCCGTGGCAGCGCCGAACCTGGCGCCGGACAGCGACGGCTACCTGTGGATCAAGGCCGACAAGTTCCACGAGAGCTTCTGCCAGGACCTGTCGGCGGATGAGGCGCTGGTCATGGCGGTGACGCAGAAGGCGCCGCTGGCGAGCACCTTTGGCGATACCATCGTTGATCCTGCGTGGAAGCACAAACCGTCGTGGTATCAGGTCTCCAGCCAGGATCACATGATCGCGCCGGCCAACCAGCAGATGATGTCGGCGCGGTTGAAGGCGCGCAAGGTCATCACCCTGGATGCCAGCCACGCGTCGCTGGCCTCGCGGGCCAAGGAGGTCGCCGCGTTGATCGAGGAGGCGCTGGGCTAGCTCAGCCTTTGCACTTGGCCACGACGACCTGGCAGGTATGCGGCGTGCCGCCCGACCTGCCGGCGTAGCGCACGCAGCTGGCCAGTGACTTCTTGCTGGCCATGGCGAGGGTGGGGCCGAAGGCCAGGCCGCCCTCGCCACTGCTGGGCAGGGCCTTGGCGTAGCAGTTGGAGCCTTGGGCCGCGTAGCGGGTGGTGGCGTGTTTGTTCGAACAGCCAGTAGTCAGCGACAGTGCGAGGACGAGCAGGGAGAGTAACGCTGCCCGATGGGGTGCTGTGGCCATTGCGAGCTCCTGGGGCAGCGTGATTGCAGGGTGTCAGCCTGTTGAGAATAGCTGGAGTCGCTTGGCTTGGGTTTTGTCGTGACGCTATCGCGGGGCAAGCCCGCTCCCACGTTGATACAAGGCTGACTGAGCTGGGTGATGGCGTGGGAGCGGGCTTGCCCCGCGATGAGGCCCGAGACGACAAGTGGCAATATGCCTTCAATTGCTGGGCGATGCGCTCTAGCCCAGTCCCTGCGGCGTCTCTCGCTGTTCATTGGATCCATTCAGCCTCGCGAAAACCCCGTGCGTTTCGCCAAAGCTTGAGTACAATTATCGGCTTTTCCCGGGCCGTCCCTCGGCCTGTTCCTGGAAGTGCGAATGCTGATCGGTAGTTACTCCTCCTCGCTGGTGTTGATCTCGCTGTGCGTGGCCATCCTTGCCTCCTATACGGCCCTGGACCTTACCGGGCGCATCGCCACGGCCAAGGGGCGGGCGGTGTACCTGTGGATGGGCGGCGGGGCGTTCGCCATGGGCATCGGCATCTGGTCGATGCACTTCATCGGCATGCTGGCATTCAGCCTGCCGATCGAGCTGGGCTATGACACCGCCCTGACGGCCTTTTCGCTGCTGATCGCGGTGGCCTCCTCGGGCTTCGCCCTGTGGCTGGTGAGCCAGCCGAAGCTGCCGTGGCTGCAGCTGGCGTTCGGTGCCGTGATCATGGGCACCGGCATCGCCTGCATGCACTACATGGGCATGGCCGCGCTGCGCATGCAGCCGGGCATCGACTACGACCCGACGCTGTTCGGCGCGTCGCTGGCCATCGCCGTAGGCGCGTCGGCGGCGGCGCTGTGGATTGCCTTCCGCCTGCGCCAGCACACGCCCTATGTGCGTCAGTTCCGTGGCCTCGCGGCAGTGGTGATGGGCATCGCCATCGTCGGCATGCACTACACCGGCATGGCCGCGGCCAACTTCCCGGCGGGCAGCTTCTGTGGCGCGCTGGCCACGGGCCTTGCCGGCGACGGCCTGGACTACCTGGTGCTGATCACCACCCTGGCGGTGCTAGCGGTGGCCCTGCTCACCTCGGTGCTGGACGCGCGTCTGGAAGCGCGCACGGCGGAGCTGGCGCGTTCGCTGACCCTGGCCAACCAGGAACTGACCCAGCTGGCCTTGCACGACACCCTGACCGGGCTGCCCAACCGCACGCTGCTGGCCGACCGGATCGACCAGGCCATGGGCCGGGTGGCGGAGCAGGGCGGCTGCTTCGCCCTGATGTTCATCGACCTGGACGGCTTCAAGCCGGTCAACGACGCCTTCGGCCACCATGTCGGCGACCTGTTGCTCAAGGCCGTGGCGGCCCGCCTGCGCGGCCATCTGCACAGCCAGGACACCCTGGCGCGGATCGGCGGCGACGAGTTCGTGCTGCTGGTGGAGCTGGACGAGCCGGACGACGCCATGAACGTCGCGGTCAAGCAGGTCAACCTGATGGCCAGGCCGTTCCGCGTGGCCGAGCACGACCTGCAACTGTCGGCAAGCCTGGGTATCGTGCTGTACCCGGGCAACGGCCTCGACCAGCACGAGCTGCTGCGCAACGCCGACGCGGCCATGTATCACGCCAAGAGCGCCGGCAAGAACGGCTACAGCTTCTTCGACGCCTCGATGAACAGCAACGCGCGCCAGCAATTGCAGTTGCTGCAGGATTTGCGCACGGCCCTGGAGCACAACCAGTTCCGCCTGTACTACCAGCCCAAGTTCGACGCCGTGCAGCGCCAGCCCATCGGCGCCGAGGCCCTGCTGCGCTGGGAGCACCCGCTACATGGCCTGATGCTGCCGGACCGCTTCATCGGCCTGGCCGAGAAGACCGGCCTGATCATTCCGATCGGCGAGTGGGTACTGGGCGAAGCCTGCCGGCAGATGCGCCAGTGGCTCGATCAGGGCAACGACGACTGGCGGATCGCGGTCAACCTGTCGGCCATCCAGTTCTGCCATGCCGGGCTGGTCGACAGTGTGGCCCAGGCGCTGAACGAGAACGGCCTGCCGGCCAACCGCCTGACCCTGGAAATCACCGAGACCACCGCCATGCGCGATGCCGACGCCAGCCTGCATGTGCTGCAGCGCCTGTCGGACATGGGCGTGGATTTGTCCATCGACGATTTCGGCACCGGCTATTCCAGCCTGATGTACCTCAAGCGCCTGCCGGCCAACGAGCTGAAGATCGACCGCGGCTTTGTGCGCGATCTGGAACAGGACAGCGACGATGCGGCGATCGTCTCGGCCATCGTCGCCCTGGGCCAGGCGCTGGGCTTGCGGATTGTCGCCGAAGGGGTGGAAACCGACCGCCAGCAGGATTTCCTGACCCGCCTGGGTTGCGACTCGCTGCAGGGCTACCTGCTTGGCCAGCCGGTGCCGCCCGAGCAGTTCATGAAGGGCTTGCAGGCATTGAAGGCACGCCAGGAACAGGCAATCTAGACGGCGCTGCGCATGGGCCCGGCGAGCAGGTCGAAGGTTTCCATCTCGGCCTCCACCGCCTCGATGATCCGCTCGACATCGGCGGCGGGCATGATGGTGGCGCAGGGAATGCCGGCGATCGCCAGCAGGGTTTCGCCAGTGGCCCGGTCGAACAGCCGGGCGACCATGCTGCGCGGGGCATCCATGCTGGCCTCGAAGCCCAGCGGATGGAAATGCCAGCGCATCACCTGGCAGGCGTTGGGGAACGTCATCTTGTTCATGCCAGCCTCCTTGTTCGTGTCCTGAACGCGGTGATTCCGTAGCAGTAGCACTGTGGCCGTCCTGGCCTGTCGGGACTGTAACCATAGCACCTGCCATGGCAGCAATCGCCGGAAAATATGGCAGATGTACTAATGCATGACGGCGGTCACAGTCCTGTCACGATGAACGGTGGGTGTATATCGGCCGGGGCAAACGTTTTCCCCGTGGGCGGGCGGCTGGCAGCGATGGTTGCTCTGCTATGTTTATCGGCAGCGCTTTTCGGACCAACGGTGCCGGCCGGCAGACAGGGAGACAGTCATGCGTTATTCCACGCTCACCCAACGTATTGCCGGCCATGCAGTCGCCGCCTGGGACATTCACTACCAGGCCCTGGAGCAACGCCGCCAGGGGCGCGAAATCTTCCTGCTGTCGGTGGGCGACCCCGACTTCGATACCCCGGGCCCGGTGGTCGAGGCCGCCGTGGCCAGCCTGCGGCGCGGCGACACCCATTACAGCGACGTGCGCGGCAGTCTCGCCTTGCGTGAGGCTGTGGTGCGCCACAGCGGGCAGCCCATCGATCCCGCGCAGGTGGTGGTGACCGCAGGGGCGCAGTGTGGTCTGTTCGCGACCTTTCAGTGCCTGTTCGAGGCCGGCGATGAGGTGATCGTCGCCGAGCCCATGTACGTGACCTATCACGGCGTGTTCGGTGCCTGCGGTGTGCGGGCCGTGCAGGTCGCGGTGCGGCCGGAGCAGGGATTCCGCATGGATCCGGGTGCGGTGGCCAGGGCGATCACCCCGCGCACCCGGGGCCTGCTGCTCAACAGTCCGCACAATCCGACGGGCGCGGTGATCGCCCAGGCCGACCTGGAGCGCCTGGCGCAGTTATGTCGGGAGCATGACCTGTGGCTGGTCTGCGACGATGTCTACCAGTCGCTGCTGTACGAAGGTGAGGCGCCCAGTCCGTTGAGCCTGCCGGGCATGGCCGAGCGCTGCGTGTCCATCGGCAGTCTGTCCAAGTCCCATGCCATGAGCGGCTGGCGGGTCGGCTGGGTGATCGGCCCGCCGCTGTTTGCCAGGCACCTCGGTACCCTGGTCATGAGCATGCTGTTCGGCCTGCCGGAGTTCGTCATGCACGCGGCTTGCGTGGCCCTGGACCAGGCGTGGGATGACGTGCGGCGGATGCGCGAGGTCTACCGGCAGCGGCGTGACCGGGTTTGCGCGGTGCTGGAGGGTTGCCCGGGCATTCATGCCCATCGGCCGGCCGGGGGCATGTTCGTGATGCTCGATATCCGTGGCACCGGGCTCGGCGCCCAGGTGTTCGCCCAGCGCCTGCTGGACGAGGAGGGCGTGGCCCTGCTGCCGGGGGATGGTTTCGGACCGAGTGCGGCGGGGCACCTGCGCCTGGGGCTGGTGCTGGAGGCCGATGTGCTGGAGCAGGTGTGCCGGCGGATCGCCGCCTGCGCGCAGCGGGTGCTAGCCGAGCAGTCCGGCGGCGATGTTGATGGTAAAGCCGAGGATCGCCGTGTTGAACACGAAACCTACCAGTGAGTGAGCCAGCACCACCCGGCGCATGGCCCGGCCGGCGACGCCGATGTCCGAGGTCTGCACGGCGACATTGATGGTGAACGAGAAGTAGTGAAAGTCCCAGTAGTCCGGGTTGCGTTCGCCGTCGGCAAAGCGCAGGGGCGGCTCATGGCGGTCGCCGGTGTAGAACAGCCGGGCATAATGCAGGCTGAAAATGCAGCCGATCAGCAGCCATGAACCGGCCACGGTCAGCCCGGTGTACAGGTAGTGCAGGGCCAGGGCGCCGCCCTCCAGGCCACGGCTGGACACCAGTTGCAGGGTGACGGCGGCCAGGCTGGCGATGGCCGAGACGCAGACGGTGATCAGCACCAGGCCGGCGTTTTCATCCTCGATACGGGCGACCTTGCGCACCCGCTCGGCATTGGCCCGCAGGCTCAGCCACAGGACCATGGCCAAGTACAGCCAGACGCCGAGGTTCCAGCCGGCGAGGATATGCTGCACAGTGTCGCCAG
The DNA here is from genome assembly GCF_014268935.2 of Pseudomonas peradeniyensis. Taxonomy (GTDB): domain Bacteria; phylum Pseudomonadota; class Gammaproteobacteria; order Pseudomonadales; family Pseudomonadaceae; genus Aquipseudomonas; species Aquipseudomonas peradeniyensis. The sequence goes on from NZ_JABWRJ020000001.1 coordinate 1,470,114, forward strand.
CGGGGATCAGCCAGCCGCCGAGCAGGCCGGCCAGGGTGGCGATGCTGAGGCGGGGATGGGTGCGGGTGAGGTGGTGGAAGGCCATGCGGTCCCTTGGCGGATGGGCGTGGGTTGAACTGTAGACTATCGCGGGGCAGGCCCGCTCCCACGCAATGCGCGACAGCCGAGGCGGGGCGTTCAGCCCGGCATGCCATCCACCCGTGCCCGCAGCAGGATCGGCAGGTAGTGCCAAAGGAACAGCAGCAGCGCGGCGCTGCCGAACAGCACCGACAACCCCAGCCCCAGCGGCGTGAACGGCACCACCACGACCCGGGCCAGCGCCGCGAGCTGGATCAGCGCGAACGCCCAGCCAATGCTGCGCGGCACCGTCAGGGGCCGCCCGGTATGCCCCAGGCTGACCCGGGCCATCATCGCCACGATCAGCCCGGTCATGGCGCCGACCGTCAGGGCGTGGGCGGCCAGGCTCGGATTGATCGCCAACCCGGCATGCCACAGCGCCAGGCCCAGGCAGGCCGGGATCAGCCAGGCGTAGGCCAGATGCAGTGACCACAGCAGCGGCACCCGCCACAGGCCACGGTCATGCCACAGCGCCAGGCGCGCGCCGTGCAGCACCGCCAGGGCGGCGAACAGCGCGGCCATCAGTGGCTGCGGCGCATCGTTGAAGCCCAGTACATAGGTGAGCGGCAGCGTCACGCTGCCCAGCAGGCAGGCACGATCCAGCCAGGGCCGGGCCGGCGCCGGGCTCATGTTGCCCAGGCCGCGACGGGTGAAGAACGGGATCACCCGCCCGCCGATCACGCTCATCATCGCCGCCACCAGCCACAGCCCGGCCAGTACGCCGCGCCGTTGCCACACCTCGTTGCCCTGTAGCCCGCCGGCCAGGGTCAGCCACTGGCAAGCGGCGATCAGCAGCACCAGGACCACGATGGGGTAGTTGTTGCGCAGCCGCCGCTGGATGATCGGCCGGGCCAGGGCCAGCGCCACCAGGGGCAGGAAGGTACCCTCGATCAGGACCAGCAGCCAGGTCGGCAAGGGCAGGAACCAACTGACCCTGCCCAGCAGCCAGAGCAGGAACAGCCCCTGCAGTGGTCGGCCGCTCAGGCCCGGGATGCCGCTCCAGTTCTGTACGGCGGTGAGCAGAAAACCGGCGACGATGGCCACCGCGAAGCCGAACAGCATTTCATGGCGGTGCCAGGCGAGCATGCCGCCCGCCGGGTCGAGCTGGAACGCGCCGGCCAGCACGCCGGCCCACAGCAGCAGGGCGAGCAGGGCGAACAGGCTACCGCCGAGGAAGAACGGACGGAAACCCAGGGCCCAGAGGGCCTGGCGTGGGCGAGCGGTGATCGGCTGGACGAGCATGGCGGGGACCTTGGTTCGATCGGAGCGGTTGAATGGGGTACCATCACGAACCATGCCAGCGTTCAAAGGCCTTGAATATCAAGGTGATGGCACTGCATGAAGTCATTATGACTCTTTTTGTTTATAGTCCTTTTGACCTTGATCAGGGTTTAAATGACTCGTTTTGCGCCGTCTTGCGCCCGCCGCGCATTCGGCTTTGCTACAGGATCCCCGCTGTGACCGACCTCCTGCGCAATCCGCTGCTGCAGTACCTTGCCCGCCTGGCCCCGTCCAGCCAGCTGACCATGCGCTACATCCTGCAGGATGCCGCCGACCGCCTGGGTTTCGCCGATGGCGATATCGCCGAGGTGCCCTGGCACCGACTCGAACCCGGCCATGTGATCGCCCTGGTCGCGGCGCTGCGCGCCGATGGTTACGCGCCCAATACCTCCTCGCTGTACGTCAATGCCGTGCGCGGGGTGATGAACGAGGCCTGGCGCCAGGGGCTGATCGACCACGAGCAGTTGCTGATGATCCGCGAGGTCAAGCCGGCCGGCGGCAGCCGCCTGCCTCCGGGGCGCAACCTGCGGCGCAACCTGATCCGTGAACTGATGGATGTATGCGCCGCCGACCCGCGCCCCCAGGGCGTGCGCGACGCGGCGATCCTGGCGCTGCTCTACGGCACCGGCATGCGCAAGTCGGAATCGGTGGACGTCGACCTGGACCAGGTGGACTTCCAGGAGCGCAGCGTGCAGGTGCTGGCCAAGGGCAACCGCCAGTTGCTCAAGTACGCCCCGGCCTGGGCCTTCGACAAGCTACAGGCCTGGCTCGACCTGCGTCGCGAGCACCTGCCCGCCGGCGAGCGCGACGACAGCTTCCTGTTCAACCGCATCCGCCGCGGCAGCCATATCACCCGTGCGCGCATCACCAAGCACGCGATCTACTACATCGCCCGCCAGCGCGGAGCGCAGGTGGGGGCCAAGATCATGCCCCATGATTTTCGCCGGGCGTTCATCACCCGGGTGATCGAGGAGCACGACCTGTCGATCGCGCAGAAGCTCGCGCACCATGCCAACATCCAGACCACGGCGAGCTATGACCGGCGCGATGACAACGAGCGGCGGCGGGCGGTGGAGCACTTCGACTACTGAGAGGGATCGAGGCCGTCAGGACACCTCGGCATAGCGCAACACCCGGCCACGTCCCTGTTGCTTGGCCGCATACAGCGCCCGGTCGCCCATCGACAGCAGCCGCGACAGCTCACCTTGCGCGGCCGGCTGGCTGACGATGCCGATGCTCACGCCCAGCAGCCCCGGCTCCAGCAGCGCCAGCCCGGAAAACCCGGCGCAGATCCGCTGTGCCACCTGTTCGGCCTCGGCTTCGCTTGCGCCACGCAGCAGGCAGGCGAACTCCTCGCCACCGATGCGCGCAAACAGGTCGTCCCGGCGCAGGTGACGAGCGGTTTCCCGGGCGAACGCCAGCAGCACCTCGTCCCCGACGGGGTGGCCGAAGCGGTCGTTGATGCGCTTGAAGTGGTCCAGGTCGCACAGCAGCAACGCCACCGGTGCCTGGCCTGCCGCGCAGTCATGCAGCAAGCCTGCGCCGCGCTCCATGAACGCCCGGCGGTTGTCGATGCCGGTCAGCGGGTCGCTGTAGGCCGCGGCGCGCAATAGGATCTCGGCGCGCTCGCGGACCATCGCCAGGGTCACATAGGAGATGCCGATGGCGAACAGCATCGACTCGAACAGAATGAAGGCGAAGAAACCCGGGCTGGCGCCGCCGCTATTGATCGCCTGGTCGAGGGCGACACCGTCCTCGAGCAGCGTGCGCATCAGGTAGAGCGTTGCATGCAGGGTGGTCAGGATCAACGTCGGGGTGTAGGACACCTGCAGGCGCACCCGTGGGCGCAGCAACTCGCCGATGCTCAGGCCGGTATAGCCCAGGGTCAGCAGCGAATACACCTTCACCCGCAGGCCGAGATCGCCGTAAAAGCCCGGCCACAGGCTGAACAGCCCCCAGAACACGGCGCCGGCCAGCAGCAGCGGCCAGTGCGGTTTGCGTCCGCCGAGCACGCGCATGGCCGTCCAGCCCAGGCCGGTGCCGACCAGCAGGACGATGTTGCCCAGCACCAGGGCCAGGTAGTCCACGCCAATCCCACGCAGGGCGTTCAGGCAGACCCCCAGGCCCGAGATCAACAGCATCGCGCCCAGGTAGCCCAGGCTCGGGTCGCTGGCGCAGCGCCGCCAGGCGTGCAGGGTCAGGATGCCCATCAGGGCCAGGATGAAAACGGCGACCAGGATCAGGGTCGGCAGGCTAAGCGGCACGATACAAGGGCTCAAAGGGCAAACTGGCGATGCTAAGCCATGCGCATGGCCATTTGCTACCTCGCTCAGTGAATGCTCGACGCCAGCTCGAAGATCGGCATGTACATCAGGATCACGATCAGTCCGATCAGCAGGCCGATGAAGGTCATCAGCAAGGGCTCGAACAGTTTGACGAACCATTCGACCCAGCGGCCGATCTCCTGGTCGTGGAAGTCCGCGCAGCGCTCGAGCATTTCGCCCAGGTTGCCCGACTGCTCACCGGCGCGCAGCAGCCGTAGCGAAACCGGCGTGACCAGTTGCCCGGCCTGCAGCGCATCGGACAACGGGAGGCCCTCGGCGACCCGCCGGCTGGCCTGCTCCAGGCCTTCGGCCGCGCTGCTGCCCAGCAGCCCGCGGGCCATGCCCAGGGCGGTGAGGATGGGAATGCCGCCTTGCAGGAGGATCCCCAGCGAGCGGTAGAAGCGCGCCAGCTGGTACATCACCAGGCGCTGGTGCAGGGCCGGTACCCGCCGCAGCAGACGGCCGGCGCCGCGGCGCAGCGCCGGGTGGCGACGCAGGGCGACCAGCGCGCCGATGCCGGCGAGCGTGCCCAGCCCCAGGGGCAGTTGCTGGGCATGCAGGAACAGTCCGATCTGCATCAGCACCCGCGACAGCCAGGGCAGCTCGGTGCCCATGCCCTCGAACACCAGGCTGAAGCGCGGCACCACATAGCCCAGCAGGAACAGCACCACGCCGCCGCCCACCAGCAACAGCAGCAGTGGATAGACCGAAGCGCCGACCAGCTTCTGGCGCACCAGGTCCAGTCGCTGGCGATAGCCGATGTAGCGGTTCAGGGCGTCGCCCAGGGCGCCGGTGCGCTCGCTCGACTGCACCAGGGCCACGTACAGGGCGGGGAACACCCGTGGCTGCTGGGCCAGGGCCTGGGACAGCGAGCGCCCCTCATACAGCTGGCGCACCAGCTGCTCCAGGGTCTTGCGCGTGGCGCCGCCCGGGGCTTTCTCGGCCAGGCTCTCGAGGGCGTCGATCAGCGGCAGGCCGGCGCCGAGCAGGGTGGCCAGCTCCTGGCTGAACAGCATCAGGTCGAACGCCGTCGGGCGGCGGCGCAGGGCGAGGCCCTGGCTGCGCACGCTGAGCACGCGCAAGCCCTGGTCTTCGGCCTGGCGCCGGGCCTGTTCGCTGTCCTCGGCCTCGACCTGCAATTGCACCACGCCCTGGCTGCCCAGGGCCTTGAGCTGATAGCGCATGGCCGGGCTCCTCACTGCCAGCTGGTGATTTCGGCGTTTTCCCCGTCACCGCCGGGCTGGCCGTCCTTGCCCATCGACAGCAGGTCGTACTCGCCGCCGTTCTCGCCGGGCTGCTTGTAGATATAGGGGCGTCCCCAAGGGTCCTGGGGCACCGCTTTCTGCAGGTACGGCCCCGACCAGCGCGCCTCGCCGCCGGGGGCGACCACCAGGGCCTGAAGGCCCTGTTCGCTGCTGGGGTAGTGGCCCACTTCCAGGCGATAGAGGTCCAGGGCCTTGCCCAGGCCTTCGATCTGCGCCCGTGCCACCTTGGCCTCGGAACGGCCCAGCTGGCTGAAGTACTTGGGCGCGACGATGCCGGCCAGCAGGCCCAGCACCACCAGCACCACCAACAGTTCGAGCAGGGTGAAGCCGCGTTGGCCGTGGATGTTGCGCTGCATGGTGAAACCCTCCAGTGCGTTTGCCTCTGTCATGCAACAGCCGTGCACGTCTGCGCCGGGCCCTTGCGCCATGCACGCTGGCGACCGGCACGGCGCTTGCGTCATAACCGAAAAGCCCGGATCGACGGGGCATTTCCCCCACATCGGGGGCCACTCTTGATCTTCTGCGGCGGGAGGCGACCGACATGCGTGGACTGATCCTGGGACTGGCGGCAGGGCTGATGGCGTTCGGCGCCCAGGCCGATATCTACATCGCCAGCGATGGCAAGGGCGGCTTCGTGCTGTCCAATGTGCATCGGCCAGGACGGCACTATGAACGGGTGATCAAGGAGCGCGGGGTGACGGGTGGGCCGGTCAACGCCCAGTTGGTCACCGGGCGGCCCTATGCCGACCTGGTGGCGGCCGCGGCCCTGGCCAACGATGTGTCGCCGGCGCTGCTGCATGCGCTGATCAAGGCCGAGTCCGGCTACAACCCCAAGGCCCGTTCGGCCAAGGGCGCGGCGGGATTGATGCAGCTGATGCCGGACACGGCGAAGGAGATGGGCGTCGCGGATGTGCTGGACCCGGCGTCCAACGTGCAGGGCGGGGCGCGCTATCTCAAGCGCATGCTCAAGCTGTTCGACAACGACATCACCCTGGCGGTGGCGGCCTACAATGCCGGGCCCGACGCGGTGCTCAGCCGGGGGCGGGTGGTGCCGCCGTTTGCCGAGACGCGGCGATATGTGCCGGCGGTGTTGCGTGAGTATCGGTTGCTGCGGGGGTTGGCCGAGGATGCGCCGCTTTGAGGGGGGGGATTTTCGAGGTGTTCGCCGTAGGTTCTGCAGCGCCAATCACCTCATGACCTTCACAAGCCCCATGCTTCCCCCAACTCTGGGCTATAACCTCTAGAGGTGCCCAGCCGCGGAGCCCGCCATGGACCTCGCCCCCCGTCCCGACACACTGCTGCCCGCCGACGCCGGCCCGGCGCGCAAGCCGTTCAACCTGCTGCGCTGGTACGCCTGGGTGAGCCTGGCCATCATCCTCTCGGTGGGGGTCGGGCTGGGCCTGATCTCCAGCCGCTTCATCATCGACGAGAGCGTCGAGCGCGACGCCTTGCTCACCGCGCAGTTCATCACCTCCATCGCCGACGCCGAAGTGCGCCATGTATCGATCCCCAACGTGCGGACCATGGGCGAATTGCTCGACCCGCGTACCGACCACGCCCTGTCGGACGTCGACCCCGAGGCCCGGCGCCGGGCCCGGGGCGAGTTCCTCGACCATATCGCCCACCTGCCGGACATGCTCCTGGCCAACATCTACGCCCCCGACCGTACGGTGATCTGGTCGAGCAACCCGGCGCTGATCGGCAAGCTGATCGAGTCGGACGACGACCTCGACCGAGCCTTCGAGTACAAGATGCGGGTGTCGGCCAGCTACCACGACTTCGAGCAGGCGCGCAGCGAACAGAAGTTCGTCACCCCGCCCGAACAGCTGTTCATCGAGAACTACATCCCTCTGTTCGATGCCGACGGCGAGAACGTCACGGCCATGGTCGAGATCTACAAGGAGCCCCACGACCTGATCGTGCGCATCGAGCACGGCCTGCTGCTGATCTGGCTGGCCATCGCCGTGGGCGTCGGCCTGGTCTATGTCGGCCTGTACGGCATCATGCGCCGCGCCGCCCGGTTGATGGCGGTGCAGCAGAAGCGGCTGATCGGCAACGAAACCTTCGTCGCCCTGGGCGAGGTGTCGTCGGCGGTGGCGCACAGCCTGCGCAACCCGCTGGCGAGCATCCGCTCCAGCGCCGAGCTGGCCCAGGCGTTCGATGAAGGCCCGGCGCAGAAGAACATCAGCGACATCATCAGCCAGGTCGACCGTATGTCGCAGTGGGTGCGCGAGCTGCTGCAGTCGCTGCGCCCGCTCGGCGACGAGGCTGTGCCGGTGGATGTGGCCCAGGCCCTGCGCGACAGCCTCCAGGCCCATGGCCAGGCGCTGCAACAGGGTGGCGTGCGGTTGGTACTGGCCGACCTGCCGACGGTCCGGGTGCTGGGCCAACCGGCCTTGCTCGGGCAGATCTTCAGCAGCCTGATCGCCAACGCCCTGGAGTCGATGGAGGCGGGTGGCGAGCTACGCGTGGAGGTGATGCGTCACGACCGGCGCACCCTCAGCCTGCGCCTCTCGGACACCGGCAAGGGTATGAGCGAGCAGCAGCAGCGCATGGCTTTCCGGCCATTTTTCACCACCAAGCAGGGTGGCGTGGGGGTAGGACTGATGCTGGTCAAACGGATCATGGAGTGCTTTGGCGGCTCGGTGCGGTTGAGCAGTCGCGAGGGGATGGGAACACGGGTGCTGTTGAATTTTCGCGTCGCAGCAACGTGATGTTTAACTGTAAATAAATTTCTTAACGTATTGTTTTAAAAGCATTTTATGAAATATGGGGTGCGACTCCCCAGAAGTGGGGAATTTTTCAATACTCAGCATTAAGAAATAAATTTAAGTCTATGATTTATAACATAAAACAAAATATTGAATGCGCTGGCTGACTTTTTGCTAGACCTGACACAGGCCTGAGGTGGCACCGTCTGCCCGGCCTCAATGGAGTCACTTTGCTATCACCGGTAGCAAGGGCATGCCGATAGCCCTCATCGGCCCCAGGCGGGAGCGACGCGATGCAGACGCTCGAAAACGATGCCCCCGACAAGCCCGGCGCTTCCGCCACCGGGCTGGCCGCGCCGCTGCGCGAGTTCAACCTGCTGCGCTGGTTCTCGCTGGTCAGCCTGCTGATCATCGCCTCGGTCGCCGGCGGGCTGGGATACGTCTCGACGCGTTTCGTGGTGCGTGACAGCGTCGAGCGCGACGCCATGCTCACCGCCCAGTTCATCCAGGCCATGGCCCAGGCCGAAGTGCGCCATTCGCAACTGCCGCCGGGCATCACCATGGGCGAGCTGCTTGACCCGCGCCTGGACCAGCAACACCTGCAGTTCACCCCGCAGCTGGCCGAGTCGACCCGGGTCGAGTTCCTCGACCATGTCGAACACCTGCCCGACACCCTGCTGGCCAATGTCTATGCCCGCGACCGCCTGGTGGTCTGGTCGACCAACCCCAACTTGATCGGCAAGCGCATCGACGAGGACGACGACCTGGAGCATGCCTTCCATTCGCGCCAGTCGGTATCGGCCAGCTACCACAAGGCCGATGAGGATCGCGAGGAGCAGAAGTTCCAGCGCGAGCCCCGGCACCTGTTCATCGAGAACTACATCCCGCTGTTCGACAGCCAGGGCGAGCAGGTACTGGCGATGGTCGAGATCTATAAGGAACCCCAGGACCTGGTCCGGCGCATCCAGCGCGGCTATGTGCTGATCTGGGCCTCGACCCTGGTCGGCGGGGCGCTGATCTACTTCGGCCTGTTCTGGATCGTGCGCCGCGCCGCCAGCCTGCTGCGCCACCAGCAGGACCGCCTGGTGGCCAGCGAGACCTATGTGGCCCTGGGCGAGATGTCCTCGGCGGTGGCCCACAGCCTGCGCAACCCGTTGGCCAACATCCGCTCCAGCGCGGAGCTGGCGCAGGACATCGCCAGCCCGACGGCGCAGAAGAACATCGGCGATATCATCACCCAGGTCGACCGCATGTCGCGCTGGGTCCGCGACCTGCTGGTATCGCTGCGCCCGGCCAGCGACGAGCCCGAGTCGGTGGACCTGGTGGCGGCCATCGAAGATGCGCGCCAGACCTTCGCCCCGCAGATCGAGCGCAACGGCGTGCGTTTCGCCTTCGACGGGCCACCGGTGCAATGGGTGGCCAGCCAGCCGCTACAGCTGACGCAGATCCTCAACAGCCTGTTCGCCAACGCCCTGGAGGCCATGCCCCAAGGCGGCGAGCTGCGCGCCGAGGTGCGCCAGCTGGAGGGCCAGCAAGCCCAGCTGCAGCTCAGCGACACCGGCAAGGGCATGAGCGAGCAGCAGCGGCGCATGGTGTTCAAGCCGTTCTTCACCACCAAGCAGGGCGGGCTGGGTGTCGGCCTGGCCCTGGTCAAACGGATCATGGAACGCTTTGGCGGCGCGGTCGAACTGACCAGCCGCGAAGAGGAAGGAACCCGCGTCAGCCTGACTTTCAACATTGCAGCGGGAGGGGACCATGGAGCACAGCATCCTGGTGGTCGAGGATGATGAAATCCTTGCCGATAACATTCGCACCTACCTGAGCCTGAAAGGCTTCGAGGTCACGGTGTGCCACAGCGCGGAGCTGGCGTTGGAGCAGATCAAGCGCGCCCAGCCGGACGCCGTGCTGACCGACAACTCGCTGCCCGGCATGAGCGGCCACGACCTGCTGCGCACGCTGGTGGCGCAGGCGCCGGAGCTCAAGGTGATCATGATGACCGGTTACGGTAACGTCGAGGACGCCGTGCTGGCCATGAAGGAGGGGGCGTTCCACTACCTGACCAAGCCGGTGGTGCTGGCCGAGCTCAAGCTGATGCTGGACAAGGCCCTGGCCGCCGAGCGCATGGAACGCACGCTGTCGTTCTACCAGGAGCGCGAGGCGCAGAAGTCCGGGCTGCAGGCGCTGATCGGCGAGTCGCCGGCCATGCTCGAACTCAAGCACACCCTGCGCCAGCTGCTCGACGCCGAGCAGCGCATGGCCAGCGGCGACCTGCCGCCGGTGCTGGTCGAGGGCGAGACCGGCACCGGCAAGGAACTGGTGGCCCGCGCCCTGCATTTCGACGGCAGCCGGGCCAAGGGGCCGTTCATCGAGTTCAACTGCGCCTCGATTCCTGCCAACCTGCTGGAGGCCGAGCTGTTCGGCCATGAAAAGGGCGCCTTCACCGACGCCAAGGAGCGCCGTGTGGGCCTGGTCGAGGCGGCCGACGGCGGCACCTTGTTCCTCGACGAGATCGGCGAGATGGACCTGGTGCTGCAGGCCAAGCTGCTCAAGCTGCTGGAGGATCGCACCATCCGCCGCATCGGCGCGGTCAAGGAGCGCAAGGTCGACCTGCGGGTGATCAGCGCCACCAACTGCAACCTCGAGCAGATGGTCCAGCAGGGCAAGTTCCGCCGCGACCTGTTCTTCCGCCTGCGCATCATCGCCCTCAAGGTGCCGCGCCTGTACGCGCGCGGGCAGGATATCCTGCGCCTGGCCCGGCATTTCCTGGCCCACCACGGGCGGCGCTACGGCAAGCCCAACCTGCGTTTCTCGGCCGAGGCCGAGGCGCTGATGCTGGGCTACGGCTGGCCGGGCAACGTGCGCGAACTGCGCAACATGCTCGAACAGACAGTGCTGCTGGCGCCCAGCGAGGTGATCGGTGCCCATCAGCTGAACCTGTGCCTGACCCTGGTCGACGAGCCACAGGCGCAACCGGCGCAGGTGCTGGCGTTCGAAGCGCCGCGTCATGAGCCACAGGGCGCCGCCAGCCTGCCGGACATGGAGCGCGACATGGTCTGCCGCACGCTTGATCGCACCGACTGGAACGTCACCAAGTCGGCACGTCTGCTGGGGCTGTCGCGGGATATGCTGCGCTACAAGATCGAGAAACTCGGCCTGACCCGCCCGGACAAGCGCCAGTGGTGACCAGCCCTGCGCAATCCCTGTAGGAGCGGCCTTGTGCCGCGAAAGGGCTGCAAGGCAGCCCCAGGATGTCAGCTTCGCAACATAAATCGCAGGGGCCGCTGTGCGGCCCTTTCGCGACACAAGGCCGCTCCTACAGGGACCTAGTAGCGTCATGGGCTCAAGGTTTCCCGCTAGTCCCTGACCCACCACCGTCACGCCCCATCCCCTCCGACCCACTACCACCCATCCCCGGCAGATCACGATCATCGTTCTGCTCGGCTGGCGGGCTTTCCGGGTCGTTGCCCTTGATCCTCGGGTCTGTATCCCGTGGCATGGGCTTCTCGATCGGGTTGAGGGTACTGTCGACCCCCGGCTGTGGCGCCGGATTGTGCGGATCGTCAGGGTAGGTGGCGCCGGTACCGGCGGCCAAGGCCAGGGGCGAGGCGAGCAGGGCGGCGAGAAGGAAGGCGTGTTTCATGGGGCAGGCTCCTTTGCGACGGAGAAAGCGGCCCTGCCTGCGCAGGGCCTCTGTCTCACTTGGGCCTGTGGCCCGTCAGCAAGGTGCCATGACGGCGACCAACGGTCACACCACCATCGACAGCAGCATGATGAAGATGATGCCGACCACCGAGAGGATGGTTTCCATCATGCTCCAGGTCTTGAAGGTCTCGGCCACGGTCATGTTGAAGTACTGCTTGACCAGCCAGAACCCGGCGTCGTTGACGTGGGACAGGATCAGGGAACCGGCGCCAGTGGCCAGCACCAGCAGCTCACGGTTGACCCCCGGCACCAGGTCGATCACCGGGGCGACGATGCCGGCGCCGGTGATGGTCGCCACGGTGGCGGAGCCGGTGGCGATGCGGATCACCGCCGCCACCAGCCAGGCCAGAAGGATCGGCGAGATCTCGGCCTGCACCGCCATCTGCCCGATCACATTGCCGACGCCGGTGTCCACCAGCATCTGCTTGAAGCCGCCGCCAGCACCGACGATCAGCACGATGGCGGCGGTGGGCGCCAGGCTCTGGTCGAGCATCTTCATGATCTGCTGGCGGTTGAAGCCGCGGGCCGAACCGAAGGTGTAGAAGGCCAGCAACAGGGCGGCGAGCAGGGCGGTGATCGGGTGGCCGATCAGGTCCATCCACTGGCGCACGATGTGCTCGGCCGGCAATACCACGTCGGCGAAGGTTTTCAGCAGCATCAGCACCACCGGCAGCAGCACGGTGATCAGGGTCACGCTGAAGCTCGGCAGGTTCTGCTGGTTCGACTCGCGAGCGATCTGGTCCATCAGCTCCTGGGACGGGTTGCCCGGGATGTAGCGCGAGATGAAGTTACCGAACAGCGGGCCGGCGATCACTGCGGTCGGCAGGGCCACCAGCAGGCCGTAGAAGATGGTCTTGCCAATGTCGGCGTGGAAGATGCCGATCGCCAGCAGCGGCCCCGGGTGCGGCGGCACCAGGCCGTGCACCACCGAAAGGCCGGCCAGCAGCGGGATGCCGATCTTCACCAGCGACACGCCGGAGCGGCGGGCGACGATGAACACCAGCGGGATCAGCAGCACGAAGCCGATCTCGAAGAACAGCGGGATGCCCACCAGGAAGGCGGCGAACATCATCGCCCAGTGCACCTTCTGCTTGCCGAAGGCGCGGATCAGGGTCTGGGCGATCTGGTCGGCGCCGCCGGAGTCGGCCATCAGCTTGCCGAGCATGGTGCCCAGCGCCAGGACGATGCCGACGAAGCCGAGCACGCCGCCGAAGCCGTCCTGGAACGATTTCATCACCTTGGCCACCGGCATGCCGGAGGTCAGGCCGAGAAAGCCTGCGGCCAGGGTCAGGGCGACGAAGGGGTGAACTTTGAAATGGGTGATCAGCAGGATGAGCCCGACGATGGTGACCATCGCGTCGAGCAACAGGAAGGTATCGGTAGCCAGTCCGAACATGGTTCGTGAACCTCGGTCTTTTCGTTGTTGTTTTGGTGTCGCGTGTCTTGCGTCATTGCGTCTTGAGAAGCATGGAGACAGCGCTGTCTTTGGTGAGCCGGAAAAACCGCCGGATCAGGCAGTCCGCGCCAGCGCCTGCTCACCGCAAGGCTTTAGCCATTGGTGCACGTCCTCGGCCAGCGTGATCAGCGGGCGGGTAGCATCCAGGGCCAGGGTCAGGGGCTCGGCGTGCGGCGGCTCCAGTGCGGCGAACTGGCTGTCGATCAGGCTGGCCGGCATGAAGTGGCCGGGGCGGGCCAGCACGCGCTTTTCCGCTTCCTGCGGGGTCAGTTCGAGGAACACGAAGCACAGTTCGGGCACGGCCTGGCGCAGGGTGTCGCGGTAGCGGCGCTTGAGGGCCGAACAGGTCAGGATCGGGCGCTCGCCGGCGGCCAGGGTGTCTTGCAGTTCCTGGCCCAGGCGCACCAGCCAGCCGGCGCGGTCGTCGTCGTCCAGGGGAATGCCGGCACTCATCTTGGCGATGTTCGCGGCGGGGTGGAAGGCATCGCCTTCGATCAGGCGGCCGCCGCTGCGGGTGGCGATGGCGGCGCCGACGCTGCTTTTACCACAGCCGGCTACGCCCATGACCACGATCGCGGACAGGGAAGGGTTCATCTGTACCTCCTGCTGGGTGAGATAGCGCTGTCTTGGCCGGGACGAGCCGAAGGTCATGCGCCACCCTCCCGGGTGTTATTGATCTTGTCTTTGGCAGTATGGACGCTGAACGCATGCCTGCTACCAAGATTGCATTGCCTGCATTCAGAGACAGCGCTACCTTAGTGACCGTTCCCCATTCCTGCAAGCGGTAAAATTACAACACTCATGTCCCGCACTGGCTCGCGCACTACCGGTCGTCCCACTCTGGCGGAAGTCGCCAGGCTTTCCGGGGTTTCCCCCATCACCGCCTCCCGCGCCCTGCGCGGCGTCAGCACGGTCGCGCCGGAACTGGCGCAGAAGGTCATGGCCGCGGCTAGCAGCCTCGGCTACGTCGCCAACCCGGCGGCGCGCGCCCTGGCCTCGGCGCGCAGCCAGTCGGTGGTGGTGTTGATCCCGTCACTGTCCAACCAATTGTTCATCGACACCCTCGAGGCCATTCACGAGGTGATGCGTCCCCGTGGCCTGGAAGTGCTGATCGGCAACTATCACTACGATATCGCCGAGGAAGAGAACCTGATCCGCAACTACCTGGCCTACCAGCCGTGCGGCATGCTGCTCACCGGCTTCGAACGCAGCGACGCCTCGCGGCAGATGCTCGCCGCCAGCCGGGTGCCGTGCGTGCACATGATGGAGCTGGGCGGCGAGGCCGATGCCCTGTCGGTGGGCTTCTCCCAGCACGAGGCCGGGCGCGCCGCGGCCCGCCACCTGATCGAACGTGGCCGTCGGCGCCTGGGGTTCATTGCCGCGCAGCTCGACCCGCGGGTGATGCAGCGCGCCGAGGGCTTCCGCCAGGCCCTGGCCGAGGCCGGCCTGCAGGCGCCCGAGTTGGAAATGCTCGATCCGCAGCCGTCGTCCATCGGCCTGGGCGGCACGCTGTTCAGCCGCTTGCTGGCCAAGGCGCCGGATGTCGACGGCATCTTCTTCTGCAACGACGACCTGGCCCAGGGCGCGGTGCTGCAGGCGCTGCGCGAGGGCGTCGAGGTGCCGCGACGGGTGGCGATGGTCGGCTTCAACGACCTGCCGGCCTCGGCGCACATGGTCCCGCGCCTGACCTCGATCCGCACTCCGCGCGCGGCGGTTGGCCGCGGCGCGGCCCAGGCGCTGCTGGCGCTGCTCGACGGCAAGCGAGTGGCCACCGGACAGCAGGACCTGGGGTTCGAGTTGATGGTGCGGGAAAGTACCTAGCTCGGTAGGCGTTGGCCGCTTGCAGTAACCGTTGTGAAAGCGGGCTTGCCCCGCGATCACTCGCAAGGCGGGTGCCATCGGTGGTGCAACTGACGCTGAAGCCCTCAACCAAGTGACAGGAAACCTTGGGCGTAAGCGTGACCTGTTACTTTTGCTAGTTGCGAGCGACCTCGTGATGAGTAAACCTGCCATCCAAAAGCAGGGAGATGAACCGTGACTAATACAACTCGTCTATTGCAAGTGGATATCATGGGCACAGTCATGGGCTCGCGTAATGAGCTTGACAATACGGACCTGGCATACACTGCATATGGTCATGAAACAGCAACCCTCGGGCCCACACCTTTCTTACGATTCAATGGCCAGTTTCGTGAGTCGGTCAATGGTGCTTATCTACTAGGCAACGGCTATCGTGGCTTCAATCCGGTACTGATGAGGTTCAGTTCCCCTGATAGCTATAGTCCGTTTGGTGATGGCGACGTGAATGCCTACGCATATTGTGGTGGGAATCCTGTTTTTCGAAGCGATCCATCAGGGCATATTTGGCGTGGTTTAGTCAAAATATTTGGCTCGCGCAGTAATCAAGCCCCAGCAAGGGCACGTTCTAATATGGAAACTTCTTTTTTTGAAAATGGTGTGGCTGGGCTTGCTTCGGGCTTGTACGTCGGGTCAGGGGCTCTGACAAAAGACGGGGCGGTGCGTCTAAATAAGGTAAGTATGGAAGATAAACTTACGAGGTGGGTTGATAATATTTTTGTTGCTGAAGTTTCTAATCGTTTTGGAGGGGAGGCGGGGCTTCGTACGCGTGAAATATTAAACTACGCGCGTCTTATGCAGTCTAGAGGGGTTGATATATACATGAAATCTATAGGTCAACAGGCTGCAACTCAACCTGGACCTCAGGTGTCGTTGCCAGGAAGGAGGTCCTATCTTTACCCTGATGGAGAAACAGTGCGCCGCACCGAGACGGACTCTCCTGAATGAACACTAGAGCTGCTCGTACTAACCGTTTGGTTAATTTTCCCTTCGCCGAGCTGCCTTGAAACTACCTAGTCCCTGGGACATGGCGAAACCTGAGGTTGGATGGGCAATGAAATGGGACCAAAGCCGTATTTTTTGAAGTTAGTAGCATGGCTACCACAACCACGGTACTCTCGGTTGACACCAACGACTCGATACTTGGCTGCGCAATACACCAGTTAAGCATCAGAGCGGCATACACACCCTACGGTTTCGATGTCACCCCGTGCCCTCTGCCACATATGCGGTTCAATGGGCAGTTACGAGAAGCAATGCTTGCAAGCTACCTGCTGGGAAACGGCTACCGCGCCTACAACCCAGCACTGATGCGTTTCAACTCGCCTGATAACCAGAGTCCTTTTGGTGAGGGTGGCCTGAATGCCTATGCCTATTGTGCCGGTGACCCGGTCAACAGCGTCGATCCTTCGGGGCATATGCTCGCCAGGACGGGTGTTTCAAAACCAGCTGCCGTTGGCAGGTGGAAAAGACTGGCGAAATCCGTCAGAAGAAAAGTGGCCATCGTGAAAGATGCGACCACCTTTGCCAAATTTTTCGTGGAGTTGCTCAGGAACCCGACCTTATCGAACCGGTGGGCGGTCATCAAGCAGACCGGCAAGATGGCAATCAAATACGGACTTCTTGCTCCCGCCAATTGGGTATATACCAAGCTGCGCCCAGCGCCGACGGTACCCGATCCAGTGGTGGCTGATTCTGCTCATCCTACTGTCGCCTTTGGCCATGCTTCTGCCTCTAAAGCTGATGTACAGCCGCCCGCCGCCAGTCGCGACGGGGTCCGTAGCGACACTGCATAAAACGGATAGCACTCTGCACAATCCGGATATCCCCGTCCCACCCAGCGACCTAACCTGACCCGGCCTGAACAATAACAACGGAGGCCCTGGCCATGTCCCTGGGATTCGACTATCTCAATGCCTTGCTCGAGGATGACCGGGAGAAGGGCGTCTACCGCTGCAAGCGGGAGATGTTCACAGACCCGCGCCTGTTCGACCTGGAGATGAAGCACATCTTCGAGGGCAACTGGATCTACCTGGCCCATGAAAGCCAGATCCTCGCCAACAACGACTTCCTCACCCTGACCATGGGGCGCCAGCCGATCTTCATCGCGCGCAACAAGGACGGGGAACTCAATGCCTTCCTCAACGCCTGCAGTCACCGCGGCGCCATGCTCTGCCGACACAAGCGCGGCAACCGGTCCAGCTACACCTGCCCGTTCCACGGCTGGACCTTCAACAACAGCGGCAAGCTGCTCAAGGTCAAGGACCCGGGCAACGCCGGCTACCCCGACAGCTTCAACTGCGAAGGCTCCCACGACCTGACCAAGGTCGCCCGTTTCGAGTCGTACCGGGGCTTTCTGTTCGGCAGCCTGAATGCCGAGGTCAAGCCGCTGGTCGAGCACCTGGGCGAGTCGGCGAAGATCATCGACATGATTGTCGACCAGTCCCCCGAGGGCCTGGAAGTGCTGCGCGGTGCCAGCTCCTACATCTACGAAGGCAACTGGAAGCTCACCGCCGAGAACGGCGCCGACGGCTACCACGTCAGCTCGGTGCACTGGAACTACGCCGCCACCCAGAACCAGCGCAAGCAGCGTGAAGCGGGCGACGAGATCAAGACCATGAGCGCCGGCGCCTGGGCCAAGCAAGGCGGCGGCTTCTACTCCTTCGAGCACGGCCACCTGCTGCTCTGGACCCGTTGGGCCAACCCCGAGGATCGCCCGGCCTATGAGCGACGCGAGCAACTGGCCGCTGACTTCGGCCAGGCCCGCGCCGACTGGATGATCGAGAATTCGCGCAACCTGTGCCTGTACCCCAACGTCTACCTGATGGACCAGTTCAGTTCGCAGATCCGCGTGGCCCGGCCGATCTCGGTGAACAAGACCGAGATCACCATCTACTGCATCGCGCCCAAGGGTGAAAGCGCCGAGGCCCGCGCCCGGCGCATCCGCCAGTACGAGGACTTCTTCAACGTCAGCGGCATGGCCACTCCGGACGACCTGGAAGAGTTCCGCTCCTGCCAGACCGGCTACGGCGCAGGTGCCGGCTGGAACGACATGTCCCGGGGGGCCAAGCACTGGATCGAAGGCGCCGACGCGGCGGCCAGCGAGATCGCGCTCAAGCCGCTGCTGTCGGGCGTGCGCACCGAGGATGAAGGCCTGTTCGTGCTGCAGCACAAGTACTGGCAGGACACCATGGTCCAGGCCCTGAAGGACGAACAACAGCTGATCCCCGTGGAGGCCGTGCAATGAGCCTGCATGACACCGTGCGCGATTTCCTCTACCGCGAGGCGCGCTACCTGGACGATGCCCAGTGGGACCAATGGCTGGAACTGTACGCCTGTGACGCGACCTTCTGGATGCCGTCCTGGGATGACGACGACACCCTGACCGAGGACCCGCAAAGCGAGATCTCGCTGATCTGGTACGGCAACCGTGGCGGCCTCGAGGACCGGGTGTTCCGCATCAAGACCGAGCGCTCCAGCGCCACGGTCCCGGATACCCGCACCTCGCACAACCTCAGCAACATCGAGATCGTCGCGGCGGACGAGGGCAGCTGCCAGGTGCGTTTCAACTGGCACACCCTGAGCTTTCGCTACAAGACCACCGACAGTTACTTCGGCACCAGCTTCTACACCCTCGACCTGCGCGGCGAACAGCCGCTGATCAAGGCCAAGAAGGTGGTCCTGAAGAACGACTACGTGCGCCAGGTCATCGACATCTACCACATCTGATTCACCGCCGAGCCTGTCGGTGTGCCTGAGGGCGCGCCGCGCCCAGGCTCGCCCGCGAGGTGCACCATGAGCTACCAGATCGCACTGAATTTCGAGGACGGGGTCACCCGTTTCATCGAGGCCACCGGCCACGAGACCGTGGCCGATGCCGCCTACCGCCAGGGCATCAACATCCCGCTGGACTGCCGCGACGGCGCCTGCGGCACCTGCAAGTGCAAGGCCGAGTCCGGGCAGTACGAGTTGGGCGACAACTTCATCGAGGACGCCCTGAGCGAGGAGGAAATCGCCCAAGGTTATGTGCTGACCTGCCAGATGCGCGCCGCCAGCGACTGCATGGTGCGCATCCCGGCTTCGTCGCAGCTGTGCAAGACCGAGCAGGCCAGCTTTGAAGCGGCCATCAGCGATGTGCGCCAGCTGTCGGCCAGCACCATCGCCCTGTCGATCAAGGGCGAGGCGCTCAGCCGCCTGGCGTTCTTGCCGGGGCAGTACGTCAACCTCAAGGTGCCGGGCAGCGAGCAGAGCCGCGCCTACTCGTTCAGTTCGCTGCCCAAGGACGGTGAAGTCAGCTTCCTGATCCGCAATGTGCCGGGCGGGCTGATGAGCAGCTTCCTCACCCAACTGGCCAAGGCTGGCGACAGCATGAGCCTGGCAGGCCCGTTGGGCAGTTTCTACCTGCGGCCGATCCAGCGCCCCTTGCTGCTGCTGGCCGGCGGCACGGGCCTCGCGCCATTCACCGCAATGCTGGAGAAGATCGCCGAGCAGGGCAGCGCGCATCCGTTGCACCTTGTGTACGGGGTGACCAACGACTTCGACCTGGTCGAACTGGACCGCCTGCAAGCCCTGGCCACGCGTATTCCCAACTTTACCTTCAGCGCCTGCGTGGCCAACCCCGATAGCCAGTACCCGCAGAAGGGCTACGTCACCCAGCACATCGAGCCGCGCCACCTCAATGACGGCGATGTCGATGTGTACCTGTGCGGCCCGCCGCCGATGGTCGAGGCGGTCAGCCAGTACATCCGCGAGCAGGGCATCACCCCGGCCAACTTCTACTACGAGAAGTTCGCCGCGGCGGCCTGAAGCTTTCATGGGGCTGCCCGCATCGTGCGGGTGAGGGTGGCCTCTTTTTATCCGGTGCGTGATTTCGCCTTCGTGGGAGCGGGCTTGCCCCGCGATCGCAATCGCGGGGCAAGCCCGCTCCCACGCCGGTGAATTGGAGAAGTCAGCATGAATGCAAGATTCCACAACAAAGTCGCCCTGGTCACCGGCGCCGCCCAGGGCATCGGCCGCGCCGTGTGCTGGCGGCTCAAGGCCGAGGGCGCGCAGGTGGTGGCGGTGGACCGCTCCGAACTGGTCCACGAACTGGCGGGCGAGGGCGTGCTGACCCTCACCGCCGACCTCGAACGGCATGCCGACTGCGCCCAGGTCATGGCCCGCGCCGTCGAGACCTTCGGCCGCCTCGACATCCTGGTCAACAACGTCGGCGGCACCATCTGGGCCAAGCCCTTCGAGCACTACCAGGTCGAGCAGATCGAGGCCGAGGTTCGCCGCTCGCTGTTCCCCACCCTGTGGTGCTGCCACGCGGCGCTGCCGTACATGCTCGAACGCGGCAGCGGCGCCATCGTCAACGTCTCGTCCATCGCCACCCGCGGCGTCAACCGCGTGCCCTACGGTGCGGCCAAGGGCGGCGTCAACGCGCTTACCGCGTGCCTGGCCTTCGAGACCGCCGGGCGCGGCATCCGGGTCAACGCCACAGCCCCCGGCGGCACCGAGGCGCCAGCGCGACGCATCCCGCGCAACGAGGCCGAGCAGAGCGCCCAGGAGCGGGCCTGGTACCAGCAGATCGTCGACCAGACCCTGTCCAGCAGCCTGATGAAACGCTATGGCAGCCTCGACGAGCAGGTCGGCGCGATCCTCTTCCTGGCTTCTGACGAGGCCTCGTACATCACCGGCGTGACCCTGCCGGTGGGCGGTGGCGACCTCGGCTGAAGGCCGCCCCGGCAAGGTTTCTCTGCACACAACAAGAACAACGGAGACAGATGCCATGCGAACACTCGACGTCCACGCGATCATCGACAATGCCCGCTTCACTCCCTTCCACTGGATGGTCATGGCCTGGTGCGGCCTGCTGCTGATCTTCGATGGCTACGACCTGTTCATCTACGGCGTGGTGCTGCCGGTGATCATGCACGAATGGGCGCTGACCCCGCTGCAGGCCGGCGCCCTGGGCAGCTACGCGCTGTTCGGCATGATGTTCGGCGCCCTGGCGTTCGGCAGCCTGGCCGACCGCATCGGGCGCAAGAAGGGCATCGCCCTGTGCTTCGCGCTGTTCTCGGGAGCGACCATCCTCAACGGCTTCGCCAGCAGCCCCAGCGAATTCGGCCTCTATCGTTTCTTTGCCGGTCTGGGTTGTGGCGGACTGATGCCCAACGCCGTGGCGCTGATGAACGAGTACGCACCCAAGCGCCTGCGCAGCACCCTGGTGGCGATCATGTTCAGCGGCTACTCGCTGGGCGGCATGCTCTCGGCGGGTATCGGCATTTTCCTGCTGCCGCGTTTCGGCTGGGAATCGATGTTCTTCGCCGCTGCCGTGCCGCTGTTGTTCCTGCCGGTGATCCTGTTCTACCTGCCGGAGTCCATCGGCTTCCTGGTGCGCAAGGGCCGTACCGAAGAGGCTCGCAGTCTGCTCAAGCGCCTCGACCCGACCTGCGATGTCACCGAGCGCGACACACTGGTTGTGGGAGCGGGCTTGCCCCGCGATGCCGGCAAAGCCTCATCTGTGCTTGAACTGTTCCGCAACGGCCTGGCCATCCGCACCCTGGCCCTGTGGCTGGCGTTCTTCTGCTGCCTGCTGATGGTCTACGCCCTCAGTTCCTGGCTGCCCAAGCTGATGGCCAGCGCTGGCTACAGCCTCGGCTCGAGCCTGTCGTTCCTGCTGGCGCTGAACTTCGGCGGCATGGCCGGGGCGATTCTCGGCGGCTGGCTGGGCGACCGCTACAACCTGGTCAAGGTCAAGGTGGCGTTCTTCCTCGCCGCCGCGCTGTCGATCAGCCTGCTGGGGGTAAACAGCCCGATGCCGGTGCTGTACCTGCTGATCTTCATCGCCGGTGCCACCACCATCGGCACGCAGATCCTGCTGTATGCCGGGGCCGCCCAGCTGTATGGCCTCTCGGTGCGCGCCACGGGCCTGGGCTGGGCCTCCGGCATCGGCCGCAACGGCGCCATCGTCGGGCCGCTGCTGGGCGGCGCGCTGATGGGCATCAACCTGCCGCTGCAACTGAATTTCATCGCCTTCGCCATCCCCGGCGCCGTTGCCGCGCTGGCCATGGCCGTGCACCTGGCCAGCGGCCGGCGCCACGCCCTGGCCGCGGCGGCCTGAACCCCACCCTGACTGAACTGGAGCCTGCATGACACGCCCAACCATCGACCGGCTGGAGACGCTCATCGTCGACCTGCCGACCATTCGCCCGCACAAGCTGGCCATGCACACGATGCAACGCCAGACCCTGGTGATCCTGCGCCTGCGTTGCAGCGACGGCGTGGAAGGCATCGGCGAGGCCACCACCATCGGCGGCCTGGCCTACGGTTACGAAAGCCCCGAGGGCATCAAGGCCAATATCGACGCGCACCTGGCGCCGGCACTGATCGGCCTGCCCGCAGGCAACATCAACGCCGCCATGCTCAGGCTGGACACGCTCGCCAAGGGCAACACCTTCGCCAAGTCGGCGATCGAGACTGCCTTGCTCGATGCCCAGGGCAAGCGCCTGGGGCTGCCGGTCAGCGAACTGCTCGGCGGGCGGGTACGCGACAGCCTGGAGGTGGCCTGGACCTTGGCCAGCGGCGACACCGCCCGGGATATCGCCGAGGCCGAGCACCTGCTGGAGATCCGCCGTCACCGGCTGTTCAAGCTGAAGATCGGCGCCAATCCGCTGGAGCAGGATCTCAGGCACGTGCTGGCGATCAAGCGCGAACTGGGCGAGCGCGCCAGTGTACGGGTCGACGTCAACCAGTACTGGGACGAGTCCCAGGCGATCCGCGCCTGCCAGGTGCTGGGCGACAACGGCATCGACCTGGTCGAGCAGCCGATCGCGCGCATCAACCGGGGCGGCCAGGTTCGCCTGAACCAGCGCAGCCCGGCGCCGATCATGGCCGACGAGTCCATCGAGAGCGTGGAGGACGCCTTCAGCCTGGCCGCCGCGGGCGCGGCGAGTGTCTTCGCCCTGAAGATCGCCAAGAACGGCGGCCCCCGCGCCGTGCTGCGCACCGCGCAGATCGCCGAGGCCGCAGGCATCGCGCTGTACGGCGGGACCATGCTCGAAGGGGCGGTGGGCACCCTGGCCTCGGCCCATGCCTTTCTCACCCTGCGCCAGCTGACCTGGGGCACCGAGCTGTTCGGCCCGTTGCTGCTGACCGAGGACATCGTCCGCGAAGCGCCGGTCTACCGCGATTTCCACCTGCACGTACCGGCCACTCCCGGCCTGGGCCTGACCCTGGATGAGGCGCAGCTGTCGCGCTTCGCCCGCCGCTGAGACAAGGAGAGACACCATGCTGTTCCACGTGAAGATGATCGTGAAGCTGCCAGCCGACATGGACCCGGCCAAGGCCGTGCAACTGAAGGCCGATGAAAAGGAACTGGCCCAACGCCTGCAGCGCGAGGGCACCTGGCGCCACCTGTGGCGCATCGCCGGCCACTACGCCAACTACAGCGTGTTCGACGTGCCCAGCGTCGAGGCGCTGCACGACACCCTGCTGCAACTGCCGCTGTTCCCCTACATGGACATCGAGGTCGCCGGCCTGTGCCGTCACCCCTCGTCGATCCATGCCGACGACCGCTGAATCCGACAAGACAAGAACAACCAGAGGTACCTGATCATGACCGTGAAGATTTCCCATACCCCTGAAGTGCAGCAGTTCTTCGAAGAGGCTGCGGGCTTGCACAACGACAACGGTAGTCCGCGCCTCAAGCGAATCGTCCAGCGGGTGCTGCAGGACGCCGCGCGCCTGATCGAAGACCTGGAGATCAGCGAGGACGAGTTCTGGCACGCCGTCGATTACCTCAACCGCCTCGGCGGGCGCGGCGAGGCCGGTTTGCTGGTGGCCGGGTTGGGTCTGGAGCACTTCCTCGACCTGCTGCAGGATGCCAAGGATGCCCGGGCCGGCCTGGGCGGCGGCACCCCGCGTACCATCGAAGGCCCGTTGTATGTGGCGGGCGCGCCGATCTCTCAGGGCGAGGCGCGCATGGACGATGGCAGCGAGGAGGGCGTGGCCACGGTGATGTTCCTCGAGGGGCAGGTATTCGGTCCCCAGGGCCAGCCGCTGGCCGGCGCCACGGTCGACCTGTGGCACGCCAACACCCGGGGCACCTACTCGTTCTTCGACCAGAGCCAGTCCGCCTACAACCTGCGTCGGCGCATCATCACCGACGCCGATGGCCGCTACCGCGCCCGCTCGATCGTGCCGTCGGGCTACGGCTGCGACCCGCAGGGGCCGACCCAGGAATGCCTGGACCAGCTCGGTCGCCACGGCCAGCGCCCGGCGCACATTCACTTCTTCATCTCGGCACCGGGGCATCGCCACCTGACCACCCAGATCAACCTCGCCGGCGACCGCTACCTGTGGGACGACTTCGCCTATGCCACCCGTGAAGGGCTGGTGGGCGAGGTGGTGTTGCGCGACGGCGGGCAGGGGCGGGTTGCCGAACTGACCTTCGACTTCCAGTTGCAGCAGGCGCAGGACAGCGAGGCTGAGCAGCGCAGCGGACGGCCGCGGGCCTTGCAGCAGGCCTGAGGGCCTTATCCGCTCCCACAGATCAAACCGTGGCTCTTTGATTTGCCAAGGACCGCGTGGGAGCGGGCTTGCCCCGCGATCGAAGGCGCAGCCTTCGCCATGCCCAGGAGGAGGGCATACCAGCGTTTCACCCCCGTTCCAGCGCTTCATCACATAACAACAAGATCAGAGAGCTTCGGAATGAACCACACCCCTTGCGTCGTCCTGGGCCTGACCCTGCTCAGTCCCTCCCTGCTGGCCGCCGAAGGCGGCTTCCTCGAAGACGCCAAAGCCAGCCTCGGCGCCCGCAACTACTATTTCAGCCGCGACTACGGCGACATCGTCGGCGCCAACCGCCAGTCCCGGGCCGAGGAGTGGGCCCAGGGCTTCATCCTCGACTTCAAGTCCGGCTATACCCCCGGCACCGTCGGTTTCGGCGTGGACGCCCTGGGCCTGCTGGGCATCCGCCTGGACAGCAGCCCCGATCGGGTCAACACCGGGCTGCTGCCGGTGCACGGCGATGGCCGTGCCGCAGCCGAGTACAGCCGCCTGGCGCCGACCTTCAAGGCACGCTGGTCAAAGAGCGAGCTGCGCCTGGGCGAGCTGCAACCCAACCTGCCGGTCCTCACCTTCAGCGATATCCGCCTGCTGCCGCCGACCTACCAGGGCATCAGCCTCAGTTCCGCCGAGCTGGAGGGCCTGACCGTGCAGGCCGGCCACCTGGGCAGCACGCACCTGCGCAACGAGGGCGGCGACGACAGGATGAGCGCCATGCTTGGTCATGTGCCGATGCGCCAGGCACAGAGCGACGCCTTCGACTATGCGGGCGGCGACTATGGGTTCAATGCCGGCCAGAGCAGTGTCAGCCTGTGGTATGGGCAACTGCAGGATATCTACCGGCAGGGCTTTGTGGGCCTCAAGCACAGCAAGCCGGTGGGCGACTGGGTGCTCAGCGCCAACCTCGGCTATTTCAGCGCCCGCGAGGCAGGCGACGCGCTGCTGGGGCGGATCGCCAACCAGGCGTTCTTCTCGCTGCTGACTGCCCGGCGCGGCGGGCACGGCTTTCATGTCGGCTACCAGGGTATCTACGGCGACAGCCCGTTTCCCCGGGTGTTCGCCAACATCTCGCCGCTGGGCAACGAAGTACCGACCTACGAGTTCGCCTACACCGACGAGCGCTCCTGGCAGCTGCGCTACGACTATAACTTCGCCGCCATGGGCATCCCCGGGTTGACCGCGACGGTGCGCTACATCACTGGCGACAACGTCGACACCGGGCAGGGCTTCGAAGGCCGGGATCGCGAGCGCGATATCGACCTCGGCTACGCGGTGCAGAGCGGGGTGTTCAAGGGGCTGGGGATCCGGGTGCGCAACGCGATGGCACGTTCGAACTATCGCAGCGACATCGACGAGAACCGCTTGATCCTGGTGTACACCTGGCAGCTGTTCTGACTGCCACGATGGCTATTTGCATATTCACTGGCGAAGCAGGTAGCTTGCGCAGGTCTCGCTCAGGAACCGTTCCCTTTGGACTCCCTCACCCAAGCCGTACTCGGCGCCGCCCTGCAGGGCACTGTGCTGGGCCGTCTCCAGGGGCGCCGTGCGCTGCTCTACGGCGCCGCCCTGGGCACCGTGCCCGATCTGGATGTGGTGATCCGCTACGCCGATCCGGTGTCGCAGATGACCTTCCACCGTGGCTTTTCCCATTCGATCTTCGTCCTGACCGGCCTGGCCTTGCTGCTGGCCTGGCTGGTCGCCTGGCGCTGGCCGGACAAGGGCTACACCCGGCCCCGGCTGTTCCTGGCCTTCTGGCTGGCGCTGGTCACCCACCCGATTCTCGACGCGTTCACCGTCTACGGTACCCAGCTGTTCTGGCCCTTGCACCTGACGCCGGAAAGCTGGGCCGCGGTGTTCATCATCGACCCGGTATACACCGTGCCGTTGTTGCTGGCGGTCGGCTATGCGGCGGTCAAGGGCCTGAAGGGCAGGGCGACCGTGCTGCTGTCCCTGGCGCTGGCGTTCAGCACTGCATACCTGGGCTTCGGCCTGGCTGGGCGGATGGCTGCCGAGCAACGTTTCGCCATGGCCCTGCAGGCGCAAGGCGTCACCAACAGCGAGGTCCGCGCGGTGCCCATCGCCTTCAACAGCCTGATCTGGCGAGTGCTGGCGAAAACCCCTGAGGGCGACTACTACGAGGGCGTGAGCAGCTGGTTCGACCGCGAGCCGCCCGAGATGCTGCGTCAGTCGCGCAACCTGGAGATGGCCGGGGTACTGGCGGGAGCCGCGTTACACGAGCGGCTGCGCTGGTTCACCGATGACTGGTTGCGCTACGACATCATCGGCGACTCGCTGGTGGTCACCGACCTGCGCATGGGCATGCCGGGTAGCTACAGTTTCCGCTTCGAGATGGCCCGGCGTGACGCTGTCGGACAATGGGCGGTCTCCCAGCCCCGCGGCTGGATCGGCGGCGGAGCCGCGTCCCTGTTCGATGGCGGCAGGCTGGCCTTGATCTGGCGCCGCATCCTCGACCAGCAACCGCCGCTGCCCTTGGCGGCGTGGGCGACGCCGGGCTCCGGGCACTTGTGAGGCAAAAAAAAGCCCGCCATGGCGGCGGGCAACAAGAGGCGTAGGGAGCAACGCACAACAAATTCGGGGTCAGGCGGCGAACGTGTCGCCGAGCAGGCGGTCGGCCAGGGTCTCGGCCGAGCGGCGGCTGGTCAACGGGCCGCTGATGGTTTCACCGTTGCGCAACAGGTACCAGCAGGCCAGCAGGCCTTGTTGGCGCAGGCTGCTGGGTACCGCGCTGCCGACAACGGACATGATCTGGATCGGGGCCATGGTGTATCTCCTCTCGAACATGGCTCCACCTTACGCAGATGCCCTCAGGGTTTGAAATCAATGTCCTCGATAGTGGTCATTGCTTTTATCAACTATGCCCCTCACCAGCGCGGCGGACCGTAGTACACCGGTGGCGGGCCGTAGTAGCGACGGTACACCGGTGGCGGCGGGGCGGGGACATAGCGCTCGACCACGTAGGGCTGGTAGTAGACCGGCGGCGGTGGCGCCTGCACGTAGACCGGTGGCGGCGGGTAGTAGGCCGGCTGGCGCTCGACATAGACGGTACGATCGTGGCCGCCCGATACCGCCGCCCCGACCACCGCGCCCACTACCGCCGCGCCGATCACTGGCCCCGGGCCATACCAGCCGCCACCATGGGCCGATGCCTGCCCGCTGATGGCCAGCGCACCGACCAGCAGGGCGATTCCGGGGATGAAACGCTTCATGGCGAACACCTCGCAAGACAACCCCACGCACGGGGCCTGATAACTATGACCGCAGCCACGGTAAAGTGCGCGCTGGCAAAGGGTAAAGGTTGTGTAAGGGGCGACCGGCGGCAGGGTCTGGTACGCTGGCGCAATCGATTCAGCCATGACAGAGGAACCGCGATGAGCCATTCACCGAGCCGGGACACGGTGCTGTGCATCTCCCTGGCAGGGCGCCCCGGGACGTTTGGCGTGCGCTTTCACAACCATCTATACCGCCAGCTCGGGCTGGATTACTACTACAAGGCCATGACCACCCAGGACCTGCCCGCCGCCGTGGCCGGCATCCGCGCTTTGGGCATCCGCGGCTGCGGCGTGTCGATGCCGTACAAGGAGGCGTGCCTGGCGCTGGTGGACGAGGTCGATCCGTCCGCCGCGGCCATCGCCTCGGTGAACACCCTGGTCAACACCGATGGCCATCTCAAGGCCTACAACACCGATTACCTGGCCGTGCGCCAACTGTTGGCCCGGCATGAGGTCGATCCGAGCACCGCGTTCGCCCTGCGCGGCAGCGGCGGCATGGCCAAGGCGGTGGCCAGTGCGCTGCGTGACGCAGGATTCCGTGAGGGCACCATCGTCGCCCGCAACGAGCAGGCCGGGCGGCAGTTGGCGGACATCTGCGGATATCGCTGGCTGCCGGACCTGGGCGACCGGTGTCCGCCGATGCTGGTCAATGTCACGCCGATCGGCATGGCCGGAGGGCCTGAAGCCGAGCAGTTGGCGTTCAGCGAAACCGCCATTGCGGCGGCGCAGCAGGTATTCGACGTGGTGGCCATGCCCGCGCGCACGCCCTTGATCCGCGCCGCCGAGGCGCTGGGCAAGCCGGTGATCACCGGGCTCGATGTCATCGCATTGCAGGCGCTGGAGCAGTTCGTGCTGTATACCGGGGTGCGGCCAACGGCTGAGCAGGTGGCGGCGGCAGTGGCACATGCCCGGGAGGTCTGACCTGAAACCTTGCCCCGAACATCAGACTTAACCGCTTCCTTCTGACCTTGGTTGGGGTAAGGGAGAGCGAACCACGCATGGTCTGGCCCGCTCACTATCTCAGTGCCCTGGCCAAGGCATTGATGGACGATACCGAATTGGGCAAGGTGCATTAAGCCTCACTTGGCTTGTAATCGCCGGGGTCGCTTTGCGACCCTTTCGCGACACAAGGCCGCTCCTACAGGGGCACGCGGTCTCCTGTAGGAGCGGCCTTGTGTCGCGAAAGGGCTGCAAAGCAGCCCCGGCAATCTTGAATTGGAGCGGCAATAGTCCAAAAAACGCAAAAACCTTGAAAAGGGGCGCTAAGCGCCCCCGTCTTTGGGGCAGCCTCCCCAGTTTTCTCTGCTTGTTTCTCCAATGCATTGATTTAAAACACTTTTATTGCTGGCATAACGCTTGCTTCCACCCTCCACAGAAGCCTTGAACCCCGTGGAGGTGCAGCATGGTCATCCCGCTCGAAGGCGCTGCCCCGTGCGCGCCCATCCCCGTCAGCGGAGCGCGGGCATGAACCGCAAGCTGCGCCCAGCCTACCTGGGCCTGCTGCTGGGCACCGCGCTGATCGGCCTCGGCGTGGCCTACGAAAAGCTCTGGTGCGACCCCCGCGAACTGCTGCAGGAGGCCGCCGATCCCCAGGCCTTGCACACGCTCAGCCGCGACGGCGTCACCGTGGAGTTCGAGGCGCGCCCCCTCAGCGGCGGTGAACTGCGTGAAGGCGATTTTGCCAGTATCCGCTTCAAGGTCAGCGACCAGTCAAGCGGCCAGCCGCTGTCGGGCATGGCCCCCGGCGCCTGGCTCGACCCCGCGCAGTCGGCGCCGGTCGGCGACCGCGACAGCAGCTGCAAGGCACGGGTGGCGTTGTTCCTCAAGAGCAGCATCGGCGCTCGACCTTTGCTCGATCTGAACAGCTACTTCCTGCTGGTGCTGAACAAGGACGCGAGCCTCACCGTGATCGACCCGACCGTGTCGGTGGGCGGGGTCACCAGCACCCTGGCGCGCATCGACCTGCCGGGTCGGCCCATGGACTGGGTGGCCACCGGTGACGATAAGCAGGTGTTCGTGTCCATCCCCGAACGCAACCAGGTGGCGCTGATCGACACCGAGACCTTCACCCGCGTGGCCACCCTGGAGGCCGGCGAGCAGCCGCTGCGAGTGGCGCTGCAACCCGACCAGCGCCTGCTGTGGGTGGGCAACAACAGCCAGGACCCGGCCAAGGGCGGGGTGACGGTGATCGACGTGCCCAGCCGGACCATGCTCAAGTCGTTCGTCACCGGCTCTGGTCACCACGAGATCGCCTTCAGCGCCGACTCGCGCTTCGCCTTCGTCAGCAACCGCGACGGCGGCACCCTGAGCGTCATCGACACCGCCCAGATGCGCCTGGTGAAGACCCTTGAAGTCGGCTCGCATCCGCTGTCGGTGGCCTACTCGCCCTTGTCGCAGGCGGTGTACGTGGTCGATGGCCAGGAGGGCACGGTGCGGGTGATCGACGCCCGCAGCCATAGCCTGCGCCACATGGTCAAGGCCGAGCAGGGCCTGGGGCCGATGCGCTTCAGCCACGATGGCCGCTACGGCGTGGTGCTCAACACCCTGGAGAACCAGGCGCTGGTGATCGATGCCAGTACCGACCAGCTGATCCACCGCATCCCGGTGGCCGCCGAGCCCTACCAGCTGACCTTTACCAAGGCCTACGCCTATGTGCGCGGCCTGGCTTCGCCGAAGGTCAGCATGATCAACCTGGCGAGCCTCGGGCAGGGGCGCACGCCGATCGTCCAGGGCTTCGAGGCCGGTCCGGCGGCGCCGCGCCAGGCCGGTGACCTGCCGCTGGCCCAGGGGGTGAGCATTTCCCGCGACGACAACTCGGTGTTCGTGGTCAACCCGGTGGACAACACCACCTACTTCTACGCCGAGGGCATGAACGCGCCGATGTCGGGCTACAACAACCGCGGCCACCAGGCGCGCGCCGCGCTGGTCATCGACCGTAGCCTGCGCGAGGTGGCGCCGGGGGTGTATGGCTCGACGGTCAAGCTGCCAGCGGCCGGCACCTTCGACGTGGCGTTCCTGCTCAACCAGCCGCAGATCATCCACTGCTTCAGCACCGAGGTCGCGGCGCTGCCGCAGTCGAGCCTGCGCAAGCGGGCCCATGCCGAATTCATCGGCACCGCCCGGCCGTTGCAGCAGCACGCGCCCTACATGGCCCAGGTACGCATCCTCGGCGAGGACGGCAAGCCGCGCCACGGGCTTGAAGACCTGAGCCTGCGCTATTTCCTGGCCCCTTCGTCGCTACCGCGCAACGTGGCGCTGGTCGAGGTGGGCGACGGGCTCTACCAGGCACCGCTGGAGCTGGCCGAGGCCGGCGCCTGGTACCTGCACGTGCAGTCGCCCAGCCTCGGGCGCGCCTTCACCGAAGACAACTACACCAGCCTGCGCGTCCTGCCGAGCGCAGCAAAGCCCAGCGCTTCCCAAGGGGAAGCCAGGAGTGTGCGATGACGCGTCTACATGGCGGAAAACTGCTGGGCCTGAGCCTGCTGCTGGCCAGCAACCTGGCCCTGGCCCACGCCGGCCACGATCACGGCGGCCAGCCCGAGCCACCACCGGCCGCACGCCAGGAGAAGGCCAGCGTGCGCTTCGCCGATGTGGCGCTGCTGGACCAGGACGGCATGCCGGTGCGCCTGGAGCAGGACCTGGTGGGGGATCACCTGGTGGTCATGGGCTTCATCTACACCAGCTGCACCACGGTGTGCCCGGTGGTCTCGTCGATCATGAGCAAGGTCCAGCAGCAGCTGGGCGGGCGGGTGGGCGAGGAGATTCGCCTGGTGTCGATCAGTGTCGACCCGCAGCGCGACGACTCGAAACGCCTGGCCGGCTATGCCCGGGCGTTCCAGCACGGGCCGGGGTGGAGCTGGCTGACCGGCTCGCCCTATGCCATAAGCGAGACGCTCAAGGGGCTGGGCAGCTTCAGCGCCAACCTCAGCGAGCACCCGCCGCTGATCCTGGTCGGTGACGGGCGCAGCGGGCACTGGACGCGCTACTACGGCTTCACCGACCCCAACGTGCTGATCGGCGAGATCAACCGCCTGAGTGCGCGCCGGGTGCACGCCAAGAGCACGGCCATCGCCGGCCAGGAGGTGCGGCCATGAACACGCAGACTTCCCGCCATGCCGGCATGCGCAGTCTCGACTGGCTGGTGCTCGGCGGCTGCCTGTGGATCCTCGCCTCGGTCGCGTTCGCCCACGAGGGCCACGCACCGGCGCCGCAACCCGCGCCGCAGCCCATGGTCAGCGGCGGCGGTACCCGCGATGCGCAGACCTGGTTCACCGACACCGTGCTCAAGGACCAGGATGGCCGCGAGTTGCGCTTCTACAGCGATGTGCTCAAGGACAAGGTGGTGATGCTCAACGTGATCTTCACCCACTGCAACGATGCCTGCCCGCTGATCACCCGCAAGTTGCGCGAGGTGCGCGAGGCCATGGGTGCCGAGCTTGCGGCGCAGGTGACCTTCGTCTCGGTGAGCAGCGATCCGCTGAACGATACGCCCGAGGTGCTCAAGGCGTTTGCCCGCAAGCAAGGGGTGGACGGGCCGAACTGGCTGTTCCTGACCGGCGACAAGGCCAGCGTCGACCTGGTGCTCGGGCGCCTGGGGCAGTTCCTGCCCAGCCCCGAGCAGCATTCGACGCAGTTGATCGCCGGCGACGTGGCAGGCAAGCGCTGGAGCAAGATCCGTCCCGACGCACCGCCTGCCGCCATCGCCCAGCGCATGCAGTTGCTGACCCAACCGCTGGCGGGGCGGTGACTACCATGTACTTGCCGACCCCTGTAGGAGCGGCCTTGTGCCGCGATCGGGCGCGAAGCGGCCGTAAATCAGGCGACGCCGATATGCCTGATATACCCCATCGCCTGTCATGGCGGCCGCTGCGCGCCCGATCGCGGCACAAGGCCGCTGCTACAGGGGCACTGTGGCTGGTACTGTGGCTGCTATGCACCCCAGCCCTGGCTCTGGACCTCACCGACCACGAACAAGCCGGCAAACGCCTCTACCGCGAAGGCCTCTCCAGCAGCGACGCCCAGTTGCTGGCCCGGGTCGGCCCCGCTGACATGAGCGTGCCGGCCAGCGTGCTGCCCTGCGCCAGTTGCCACGGCAACGACGGGCGCGGCCGCAGCGAAGGCGGGGTACGCCCGCCGAGGCTGGACTGGCAGCGCCTGGCCCTCGGCCCGGGCGATCGCGAGGTCAACAACCGACGCTATCCGGCCTATACCGAAGCCAGCCTGGCGCGGGTCGTGCGCAGCGGCGTCGACCCCGCTGGCAACCGGCTGGACCCGGCCATGCCGCGCTTCGAGCTGAGCCTGGCCGACCAGCGCAACCTGGCGGCCTACCTCAAGCGCCTGGGCGAGGACCGCGACCCGGGCGTGGAGGAGGGCACCCTGCGCCTCGGTACCTTGCTACCTGAACAGGGCCCGCTGGCCGAGGCCGGACGGACGGTGAGGGCGGTGCTGGAGGATGGTGTCGCCCAGCTGAACCAGGCGGGGGGCATCCATGGCCGTCGCTTGCAGTTGATGGTGATGGACCCGGGGCCGGATCCGGCCAGTACCGCACAGGCGCTGGACCAGCTGATCCAGCGCGAGCGGGTTTTCGCCCTGATTGCGCCCGTGGCACCGCTGCTCGACAGTCGCCAGCTGGAACAGGCGGGCCTGCCGCTGATCGGCGCCACGCCACGCAGTGGCGGCAGCGCCCAGGTGTTCGACCCTTTGCCGAACGTGCCCGAGCAATTGCTCAGCGTGGCCTTGCATGCCCGCGACAGCCTTGGCCTGGCACCCGATGCCGTGCAGGTGATCTATGCCGGCGACGACCAGGCCGCGGCGGCGCAGGTTGTACAGCAGCGCTTGCGCCAGTTGGGCTTTACCGGCGTCTCCGCGCAAGCGTTCACCGGCCAGGCGCTGGCAGGCGAGGGCATCGTCTTCCTGGGGCGCGCCCAGGCGTTTGCCGAGCTGGCCGCCAGCCTGCAGGCCGCCGGCCGCAACCCCTACCTGCTGGCCGCGTCGAACCAGGTGGCCGGTGCCGTACCGGGGCTGGCACCGGCCTGGTCGCGGCGGGTGCTGCTGGCCTATCCGTTCGTGCCCGGCGACTGGACCGCACGGGGCCGGGCGGCCCTGGTTGGCGTGCAGCAGCGCCAGGGGCTGGAACCGCGCCAGGCGTCGTTGCAGGTGAGCACGCTGTGCGCCTGGCAGTTGCTGGTCGAAGCCTTGAAACAGGTGGGGCGCGACGCCAGCCGTGAACAGTTGCTCGGCGCCCTGGAACAGCTGCATGACGTCGACACTGGCCTGACGCCGCTGCTGGGCTTCGGCCCCGGACGTCGCCAGGGCATGGCCGGCGCGCATGTGGTGGCGGTGAGCCTGCCGGGGCCGGGCTATGTCGAGGTGGCGCCGTATCGTCCGGTACCGGACTCACCATGACCCCTTCAGGAGTGGATGACCATGCGTGTACTGATTGCCTGCCTGCTGTCGCTGCTTACGCTGGCAAGCCACGCCGACACACCGGTGGCGCGGGTCAATGGCGTGGACATCGGCGCGCTGCGCCTGGAGCGATACTTCAGCGAATACCTCCAGGCCCAGGGGCGGGCGGTGGCGAGCATCCGCAACCCCAACCTGTACCAGCGCCTGCGCGAGCAGGCCCTGGACGAGCTGATCGACAAGGAGCTGCTATGGCAGGAGGCCAAGCGCCAGGGCGTCGAGATCAGCGAGGCGCAGCTGACGGCGCGGGTGAGCGAGGTGGAGGCGGCCTTCGGCAGCCCCGCGGTGTTCGAGCGCCGCCTTGAGGAGGCGGGCTTCGATCGGCGCAGCTTCGCTGACTACACTCGTCAGGAGATGGCCGCCCAGCAGGTCTACGCCCGGCTGACGGCGGTGGTCGAGCCCGGCGAAGCCGAGGTCGCGGCCTTCCATCAGGCCAATCGGCAAAGACTGCAAGGGATGCAGAACCAAAGTGATAATACTTCTGTCTTACCTGAACACGGCCTGCGCCTGGCCAGGGCTGCGCTCGTCGCGCAATTGCAGGCCCAGGCGCGGCAAGCGGTGCGCCAACGTTTGCGTGATTCCGCTACAGTGGAGCGCGCCGATTGAAGCGGCGCCAGGGCGTTCCCCCACTGTTGGGGAATGCCCCAAAGGCAAAGTGCCATCAGCTTCCCCGGTTGTGGGGGACGGCCTGCCGGCACGGCCTGAAGTGGATTGAAAGCGACAACGATATCAATGACTTGAAAGCGGTGCGCAATGACTTTTCATGCCTGGCACGAAGCCTGCTCAAGCCTCTACAAGGCCGCACTTCGCAGACCGGGAAACCGGGCAGTTCATGGGAGTGGACCTTGGTGAACAGAGTATTGGTAGTCGATGACGAACAGACCCTTGCGCAGAACCTGCAAGCGTATCTGCAGGCGCAAGGCCTGGAGGTCCATCTCGCCCATGACGGTGCCAGCGGCATCGATCAGGCCGAGAGCCTGGCACCGGACGTGATCGTGCTGGATTACCGCTTGCCCGACATGGAGGGGTTTCAGGTCCTGGAGACCGTGCGCAGGAACAGGTCGTGTCATTTCGTGCTGATCACCGCCCACCCGACCGCCGAGGTCCGTGAGCGCGCCGCCGAGTTGGGTGTGACCCATGTCCTGTTCAAGCCGTTCCCGCTGATGGAACTGGCCCGCGCCGTCTTCGACCTGATGGGCATCGAGCGCCAGCGCAGGAGCACCGACCAGCCGGCCGCGGGGTTCGTCGAACGACGCCAGAACAGGAACGAGTCGTTCCCCTTGCAGTTGTACGATGGCAGCTGGGTCCTGGCCGACCGCCGACGCAACGGCGCCAAGCCAGGCGAACCTGACGACGAACAACTGCTCACCGGGGAATAGCGGCGCCCAAGGTCCCCCAGCCTGCGGCGCCGCCCCTGAGCGGAGTCGCAGGCCATGTCCCAGGCATTCGATACAGATCCACTGGACCCATCGCGGGGCAAGCCAGCTCCCACGGAATCGGCTGCGTGGGAGCGGGCTTGCCCCGCGATTGCCGGCTACCCCCGCGACCTCCTGGCCCAGGCCCGCCAGCAAGCTGGCGAAGAGCGCCTGCTGGCCTGCCTGGAACGCCTCTCCAGCGACACCCCCGCCACCTTCACCCAGCGCCTGGCCGTCACCCTTCACTACCCTATGCTCGCCACCCAGGCACTGTTCGCCTGCACGCCGGCCTTCGACCAGGTCAGCCTGGCGCAATGCCTGAAGCGTGAATTCGCCTTGGTCGAGCACGATGGCGAGCGGGTCGGCGTGTTCGCCGACCCCTTCGACAGTGCCCGCCTGGCCTGGATCGACGACTGCCTACAGGGCGCGCCGCTGTACCTGGTCCATGCCGCCGACCTGGCCGCGTTCCTGGCCCGCCACGAAGAGAGCTTCCACGCCGTCGACGCCCTCGGCCACGACAGTGAGACCGGCGGCGAGGCCGACCCGCTGCAGCGCCTGTCGCTGACCAGTATCAGCGAAGACCAGAGCCGGGTGGTCAAACTGGTCAACTCGACCCTGTACGACGCCCTTAAGCTGCACGCCAGCGACATTCACCTGGGCATGACCGGCCAGGGCCTGACCATCAAGTACCGCATCGACGGCGTGCTCAACGGCGCCGGCAAGGCCAGCGGCAGCGCCTTCGCCGAGCAGGTGATCTCGCGCATCAAGGTCATGGCCGAACTGGACATCGGCGAGAAGCGCGTGCCCCAGGACGGGCGCTTCAAGGTGGCCATCGGCGAGCGGCAGATCGACTTTCGCGTCTCGATCATGCCGAGCATCTTCGGTGAGGACGCGGTGCTGCGGGTGCTGGACAAGCAGGACCTGTCCGACCAGGTCAGCGGCGTGCAGCTGCAGGCCCTGGGTTTCGAGGAGCACACCCTGCGCGCCCTGCGCCGCCTGGCCAGCGAGCCCTACGGCATGATCCTGGTCACCGGGCCCACCGGCAGCGGCAAGACCACCACGCTGTACGCCATGCTCAGCGAGATCAACCACGGCGTCGACAAGATCATCACCATCGAGGACCCGGTCGAGTACCAGCTGCCCGGCGTGCTGCAGATCCCGGTCAACGAGAAGAAGGGCCTGACCTTCGCCCGCGGCCTGCGTTCGATCCTGCGCCACGACCCGGACAAGATCCTGGTCGGCGAGATCCGCGACCCGGACACCGCGCAGATCGCCGTGCAGTCGGCGCTCACCGGGCACCTGGTGTTCACCACCATCCACGCCAACAACGTGTTCGACGTGATCGGCCGCTTCAGCCAGATGCAGGTCGACCCCTACAGCTTCGTCTCGGCGCTCAACGCCGTGCTGGCCCAGCGCCTGGTGCGCCTGGCCTGCCCGCATTGCGCGGCGCCCTGCGAGCCCGACGACGAACTGCTGGCCGCCTCGGGCCTGGCCCGTGACGCGGTGGCCGGCTGGCGCTTCGTGCGCGCCCAGGGTTGCGGCCAGTGCCGTGGCAGTGGCTACCGCGGGCGCAACGCCATTGCCGAGCTGCTGCACCTGGACGACGACCTGCGGCAGATGATCGTCGAACGCCGCCCGCTCGCGCAGATCAAGCAGCTGGCCTGCCAACGCGGCCTGCGCCTGCTGCGCGCCTCGGCCCTGGACCTGGTTCGCGACGGCCGCACCACACTCGAGGAGATCAACCGTGTCACATTTATCGCCTGATCGGTATTGCGCCGTGCTCGGCGCCGAGGGTGTCGGCCTGGGTCGCTGGCACGGTCATCAACACCAGTGGCTGGGCAGCCGTGCCTTCAGCTGCGACGCCGCCCAACCCGCCTGGGCCCCGGCCCTGGAGGCCCTGGCCGGCCTGCTCGGCGAGCACCCGGCACGCGGCGCGCAGCTGCGGGTGCTGCTCTCGGCCCGCTACAGCCGCTTCTGCCTGGTGCCCTGGAGCGACGCCATCGGCACCCCGGGCGAGCTGGACAGCTACGCCCGGGCCTGCTTCGAGCATCTCTACGGGCAGACCCTGGATGACTGGCGCATCGTGCTGTCGCCGGAGCCGGCGGGGGCCGCGCGCATCGCCACCGCGCTGCCCGAGGCGCTGCTCCAGGGCCTGCAGGCCCTGGGCCGCGAAAGCCGCCTGAGCCTGCGTTCGGTGCAGCCGTACCTGATGGCCGCCTACAACCGCTGCTCGGCGCAACTGGCCCAGGGCGACTTCCTCTTCGTGCTCGCCGAGCCGCGCCGCAGCGTGCTGCTGCTGGCCGCCGGTGGCGCCTGGCAACAGGTGCTGGCCCAGGGCTGCGCCGACAGCGACCAGGCCCTGCAGGCCCTGATCGAGCGCACCTGCGAGTTGTACGGCGAGCAGCTGCCGCGGGTGTACCTGCACGCGCCGGGCCGCACGGCGGCCTCGCAGCTGGCGGCGGTGCAGCTGTGCGCGGCGAGCGCCGAGGCCGATCCGCTGTGCGCCATGTGGCGGGCGGTGGCCTGACATGCGCCGCCTCGACCTGGAATTCCAGCCCCGTCACAGCAGCCCCCTGGCCTGGTCGCTGTTGGCCCTGGGCGGTGCCGTGCTGGCGGTGCTGGTACTGGCCCAGCAGCAACTGGTGAGCGAGCAGGTGGACCTCGAAGGCCGCGTGCATCAGCTCGAACTCAAGCTCGGCCGGCGCCCGGCCACCGCCGCCGTGCAGAGCAGCGCGGTGATCCGCGAGCAGGCCGAGCGCCTGGCGCAGATGCGCAGCGTCTCGCAGCAGCTGCAGCGACCCTGGCAGCAACTGTTCGCCATGCTCGAGGCGATGCCCCAGGAAGACGTGGCGCTGCTCAGCCTCACCCCGGACGCGCGCAAGGGCCAGGTCCGCATCAGCGCCGAGGCGCGCAACCTCGAGGCGATGCTGCAGTACCACCAGCGCCTGGAACGCAGCAGCGAGCTGTCCGACGTATCGCTGCTCAACCATGAGGTGCTGGCCGGACAGGCCGAGCATCCGGTGCGTTTCAACCTCACCGCCACCTGGGAGACCGGCCATGCGCGTCCCTAGCCTGATCGTCCACGAAGCGCTGCGGCGCCTGGGCCGGGCAGGGCTGGCCGCAGTGCTGGTCGGCGCCCTGGCGCTGGCCGTCGCCCTGGCCGGAGTGCTGCCGCAATGGCAGGCGGTGCGCGAACTGCGTGCCAGCGAGGCCGACGCCAGTGCCCAGGTGCAGCGCCTGGCGCGTGGCGAGCTGAAGGTCCAGGCCCGGCCCGAGCAGCAGGCCCTGGACGAGCTGCGCCAGCAGCTGCCCGGCCAGCCTCAGGCCAGTGAGTTGATCGAGCGCCTGTACCACCTGGCCAGCGCCGAGCGCATCAGCCTGTCACGCGGTGAATACGCCCTGGGGGTGGACCCCAAGACCCAGCTGGCGCGCTACCAGATCGTCCTGCCGGTGCGTGGCAGCTACCCGCAGATCCGCGGCTTCCTCAAGGCCCTGCTCGGCCAGTTGCCGACCCTGGTGCTGGAAGACCTGGAGCTGCAGCGCAAGCGGATCGGTGACCGGGAACTGACCGGTCGTGTGCGCATGACCCTTTACCTGTCGAGGTCGTGATGAACACTCAGCGTGCGGTGACGTGGGCCGGGTTCCTGGGGTTGAGCGCCGCGCTGGCGTGGGCGCCGGGGCACTGGTTCGGCCTGAAAGAGGAGGTGGCCGACCCGATCGCGGGGCAAGCCCGCTCCCACGCAGCATCCACGGTCCCAGTGGGAGCGGGCTTGCCCCGCGATGAGGCCGCCAGCCCTTCACGCGACCTGTTCCCCAGCCAGCAATGGACCCCACCCCAAGCCCTGGCCACCGTCACCGAACAACCCGTGATCAACACCCCGGTGGCCGCCGCGCCCACCGCCCCGACGCTGCCGTTTCGCTTCATCGGTCGCATGGGCGAGCGCGACGACCTGCAGATCTTCCTGCAGAGCGGCGACAAGCTCTACGTCGTGCGCCAGGGCGACGTGATCGATGACACCTACCGTCTGGACCATGTCTCGGCCACCGAGCTGAGCCTGGTCTACCTGCCACTGCACCAGCCACAGACCCTGTCTGTCGGGAGCGCACCATGAAATCGTCGAAGTTGTGCAAGCCTGCGCCGTTCATGCTCCTGGCCCTGTGCGTGGCCATCGGCGGATGCGGCTCGAGCGCCGCGCGCAAGGATAGCCAGGAACTGATCAAGGAAGGCCAGTACGAGGCCGGGATCGCCCGCCTGGAAGAGGCCCTGCGCGAGGACCCGCGCGACACCGAACTGAACATCGCCCTGGCCCACGGCCGCCAGGCCGCGGTCGAGGCGCTGCTGACCCAGGCCGACAGCGACCGCGTGCGCCACGACTTCGCCGGCGCGCGCATGGGCTACGGCCGGGTGCTGACCCTCGAGGCGAACAACCGCCGCGCCCAGGAAGGCATCCGCCAGCTGGAACTGATCCGCACCCTCGATGATCGCGTCGCCCTCGGCCAGGCGGCGTTGCGCCAGGGCGACCTGTTCGGCGCCGAGCGCTACATGCGCGAGGTGTTGCGCCTGGATCCGCAGAACCAGAAAGGCCAGACCCTGCGCAGTGACATCGAGAACGTCCAGGCGCGCACCGCCACGCCGTACCCGCAGTTACGCAGCAAGCTGGAGCGGCCGGTGACCCTGGAGTTTCGCGATGCTGACCTCAAGACCATCTTCGAGGTGCTGGCCCAGGTCGCCGGGATCAACTTCATCTTCGACAAGGACCTGCGCCCGGACATGAAGGCCACCATCTTCGTGCGCGAGGTGCGTATCGAGGACGCCGTGGCCCTGCTGCTGGAGCAGAACCAGCTGCGCCAGAAGATCGTCAACGACAACACCCTGCTGATCTACCCGGACTCGCCGCAGAAGACCAAGGACTACCAGGAACTGGTCATGCGCACCTTCTACCTGACCAGCATCGACGCCAACACCGCGCTGAACATGGTCAAGACCATGCTCAAGACCCGTGACGTGTTCGTCGACGAGCGCCTCAACACCCTGACCATGCGCGACACCCCCGACGCCGTGCGCATGGCCGAGAAGCTGCTGCAGTCCCAGGACCAGTCCAACCCCGAGGTGGTGCTGGAGGTGGAGGTGATGGAGGTGGCCACCTCGCGCATCCTCGACCTCGGCCTGCAATGGCCCAACACCTTCGGCGTGCTGACCAGCGACGGCAAGTCGGTGAGCGTGCTCGACCAGTTGCGCGGCATCGACTCCAGCCGCATCAGCATCTCGCCGGCGCCACAGGCCAAGATCAACGCCCAGGACAAGGACATCAACACCCTGGCAAGCCCCGTGATCCGGGTCAGCAACCGCGAGCAGGCGCGCATCCACATCGGCCAGCGGGTGCCGATCATCAGCGCGACCTCGGTGCCCTCGACCCAGGGCCCGGTGATCACCGAGAGCGTCACCTACCTGGATGTCGGCCTCAAGCTCGAGGTGCAGCCCACCGTGCACCTGAACAACGAGGTGGCGATCAAGGTGGCCCTGGAAGTGAGCAACGCCACGCCCCTGGAGGCGACCCGCCAGGGCACCATTCCGGTCCAGGTCGACACCCGCAACGCCCAGACCAGCCTGCGCCTGCACGACGGCGAGACCCAGGTGCTGGCCGGGCTGGTGCGCAACGACCACAACGCCAGCGGCAACAAGATCCCGGGGCTGGGCGACATCCCCGGCCTGGGCCGGCTGTTCGGCAGCAACAAGGACGACATGAGCAAGTCCGAGCTGGTGCTGGCGATCACCCCACGCATCGTGCGCAACCTGCCGTACCAGAGCCCGTCGGACATGGAGTTCGCCACCGGCACCGAGTCGGCCCTGCAGGTGCGCCAGCTGGCCCAGCCGGTGCCGGCCAGCGCCGTGCCCACCGAGGTGCCGGGCAGCGAGTCGCAGGAGGCGCCGCTGGTGGAAGGGCAGATGGCGGTGGTGCCGGCCAGCCCGAGGCCGCGGCCATGACACGCCGCCAGCAGGGCTTCAGCCTGATCGAGGTGGTGCTGACCCTGGCGCTGCTCGGGCTGCTCGCCAGCATGGCCGCGCCACTGACCGAGACCGTGGTGCGCCGGGGCAAGGAGCAGCAGCTGCGCGAGGCCCTGTACCAGATCCGCGACGCCATCGATGCCTACAAGCGCGCCTTCGACGCCGGCTACATCGAGAAGCGCCTGAACGGTAGCGGCTATCCGCCGAACCTGCAGGTGCTGGTGGACGGCGTGCGCGATGTACGCAGCGCCAAGGGCGCGAAGTTCTACTTCCTGCGGCGCATCCCCCACGATCCGCTGCGCGCCGCCAAGGCCGACGACCAGGGCGGCTGGGGCCTGCGCGCCTACGACAGCGCGGCCGACAGCCCGCGCGAGGGCGAGGACGTGTTCGACGTCTACTCCAAGGCCGCCGGCAAGGGCCTCAACAACGTCCCCTACGGGCAATGGTGACGGCGATGAAACCGAGCAGAGGCTTCACCCTCATCGAACTGCTGGTAGTGATGGCAATCATCGCCACCCTGATGACCATCGCCATGCCGCGCTACTTCAACAGCCTGGAGGCCTCCCGCGAGGCCACCCTGCGCCAGAGCCTGGCGGTGCTGCGCGAGGCCCTGGACCACTACTACGGCGACACCGGGCACTACCCCGATTCCCTCGACCAGCTGGTCGAGCAGCGCTACCTGCGCAACACCCCGGTCGACCCGATCACCGAGCGCCGCGATGCCTGGCAGCTGGTGCCACCGCCCGAGGGCGTGGCCGGCGGTGTGGCCGACATCAAGAGTGGAGCCAGCGGGAGGGCGCGTGATGGCAGCCTCTATGCCGAATGGTGAAACCGGCTTCACCTACCTGGGCGTGCTGCTGCTGATCGCCGTCAGCAGCGTGGCCCTGGCGGCCACCGGCACCCTGTGGGCCACCAGCGTGCAGCGCGAGCGTGAGCGCCAGCTGCTGTGGGTGGGCGGCCAGTACGCCCAGGCCCTGCGCAGCTACTACCGCGCCTCGCCGGGTCTGGCCCAGTACCCGCAGGACCTGGGTGAACTGGTGGAGGACAACCGTTTCCCGGCGCCGCAGCGCCACCTGCGCAGGCTTTACCCGGACCCGGTCGGCGGTGGCGAAGCGTGGGGCCTGCTGCGCGCGGTCGATGGCCGCATCACCGGGGTGTACAGCCGCTCCGA
This sequence comes from Pseudomonas peradeniyensis, assembly GCF_014268935.2. GTDB lineage: Bacteria > Pseudomonadota > Gammaproteobacteria > Pseudomonadales > Pseudomonadaceae > Aquipseudomonas > Aquipseudomonas peradeniyensis. Next base: position 1,512,721 of record NZ_JABWRJ020000001.1, read on the forward strand.
GGCCACGCCGCTCAAGCGCAGTGGCTTCGACGCCCAGTGGAGTGCATTCGAAGGGCTGGAGCACTACAGCGACTGGCAGTTCGTCGCCGAGCAGGCCTTTGCCGAAAGCGCCGGTGGCGCCCGCCAGCACGCAGGCCCGGGAGAAGCGCCATGAAACGCCTGGCCGCGCTGCTGTGCCTGTGCCTGGCGCTGCTGCAGGGCCAGGCCCGGGCGGCTGCCGAGGACGAGATGATGGGTTTCATCGTCGACAACACCATCTCGCACATCGGCCACGACTTCTATCACGCCTTCAGCGACCGGCTGCGCGCCACCAGCCGGCTCGACTTCAACCTGGTGGTGCGCGAGCGCCCGGATGCCCGCTGGGGCAGCCTGGTGACGGTGGAATACGAGCGCGAGGTGCTGTACCGGCGTTTCCTGCCGCCCAACACCACGCAACTCAACGACGAGGCCATCGCGGCCGCCGACCTGGTCAGGCAGCAGATCGTCCAGCGCAAGCTGCAACGACTGCTGCAGGACACAACTGATCTTGAGAGGGACGAGCTATGAGCACCCACCTTGCACGACGCATCGCCGCCTGCCTGCTGGCCGCCGGCCTCGGTGGCCAGGCCCTGGCCACGGAGCTGGTGTACACCCCGGTCAACCCGTCCTTCGGCGGCAACCCGATCAATGGCACCTGGCTGCTGAACAACGCCCAGGCGCAGAACGACTACGACGATCCCGACCTCAAGGACCGCAGCTCGGCATTCGCCGGCACCTCGGCCCTGGAGCGCTTCAGCAATCAGCTCGAGTCGCGCCTGCTCGGGCAGCTGCTGGACAACATCAGCAACGGCAACACCGGCAGCATGTCCACCGACGCCTTCCTGATCGACGTCATCGACGACTCGGGGGCGCTGAGCATCAAGGTCACCGACCGGGCCACCGGGGAAGTCTCGATCATCGAGGTCAGCGGCCTGAACCCCTGAGAGGGACGGGTCTTTACTGGGGAGAGAACGCCATGAAACGCCTGCTGAGCACACTGCTGGTCCTCGCCGCCCTGGGTAGCCTGCCAGGCTGCGGCCTGCGCGAGCCGATGCCCGCCGAACAGGACCCCGAGACCCCGACGCTGACGCCGCGGGCCTCGACCTACTACGACCTGGTCAACATGCCCCGGCCTCGCGGCCGGTTGATGGCGGTGGTGTACGGCTTCCGCGACCAGACCGGGCAGTACAAGCCGACCCCGGCCAGTTCGTTTTCCACCAGCGTCACCCAGGGGGCGGCGAGCATGCTGATGGACGCGCTCAACGCCAGCGGCTGGTTCGTGGTGCTGGAGCGCGAGGGCCTGCAGAACCTGCTGACCGAGCGCAAGATCATCCGCGCCTCGCAGAAGAAGCCCGATGTCGCGGAAAACATCCAGGGCGAATTGCCGCCGCTGCAGGCGGCCAACCTGATGCTCGAGGGCGGCATCATCGCCTATGACACCAACGTGCGCAGCGGCGGCGAAGGTGCCCGCTACCTGGGCATCGGCCTGTCCCGCGAGTACCGGGTCGACCAGGTCACGGTCAACCTGCGGGCGGTGGACGTGCGCACCGGCCAGGTGCTGGCCAACGTGATGACCAGCAAGACCATCTACTCGGTCGGGCAGAACGCCGGGGTATTCAAGTTCATCGAGTTCAAGAAGCTGCTCGAGGCCGAGGTGGGCTACACCACCAACGAGCCGGCGCAGCTGTGCGTGCTGTCGGCTATCGAAGCCGCGGTGGGCCACTTGCTGGCCCAGGGGATCGAGCGGCGGTTGTGGCAGGTGGCGGGGGATGGGGCGGGGGACAAGGCGGTGCTGGACAAGTACCTGAGTCAGTATCAGCAGCCGTGAGAGGGCCGCTATGTGGGGGCGGTATCGGCGATTATCCGCATCAGGCACTTCACCGATGTTTCATGCTCCACGCACCGGAGGGTTCGGCAGGATGGCTTCGTAGAGCCCCTCTGGCATGGCCTCCGGGTTGTACTTGCAGACAGCGATCAGAAAGCGTTCCAGCAGCTCTTCTTTATCAAGCCGGGTGCCCGGCGGGCAGGTGAGCGCCGCATAGGGGGTTGTCATCAATGGGTGATCGATGAAGGGATTAGCCAGCTTCAGTGATCGTCGCAGGTTCAGGATGGCGAGAATCTCTGCAGGGTAGACGGCCTCGAAGGGAGAGCCGAATTCGAAGTTACCTGAATCAAGTTCGCGGGAGTTGAGGGCGATGCGCTCGACATGGGTGTCGCAGGCTGCCATCAGGATGGGCAGCAGTCTCTCTGGATCGGGCTCGCGCCAGTGGGCGACCAGTTGACCCCAGGCTGGGTCACGGGGCAGGGCATGCTTGTCGAGGTCCAACGGCTTGCCGAGCCAGTTGCCAATGATCGTGAGCCCGAAGGCAGCGTAGCGCAGAGTGGTTCCTAGAGGTAAGTTATGTCCGTCGTCAACTCCGTAGCCATTATCAATAGCGGAGAGTATCGCTCGATACATTGGTTCGATAGTGTTGAACTGCCCTGTGGATAAGGCACAGAGCATCACATGAGTGACTCCATCCAGATCCTGTGTGGATTTTTTCGAGGTTCCTTTAAGGCTAGAAATTCTTATGGAGGTTGCTACTAGCATTTTCATGGTTGCTGATCCTAGACTTAAAGCCGCATTGCGAGGTGCTGCTGTCAAAGCCAAGTGCATGCTCTTGCCTACCTCATTCATGCCTATTCTAAAAAGTTCGTTGCAGACTGTTGGGAAATTATCTCCCGTCTCGTAATAGGATTTTAGAATGTGTTCTCTGACTATCAGGTCGTCGGAAGCCCATTCGGTGATATTTGCTTTGCTGGCATTTAAGCGATTTTTCTGCTTGGTTTTCATTTTTGGTTCCAGGTTTTTAGTTGAATGCCATTGTTTTTTGGTTGGCATGCTTAGATTGCCGCTTATGTCGAAAACCTGTGTGTGGATGTAACTTATTTTTCTGTTTCATGATTATCCATCACGGCTTCTAGTTTGTTGGAGAAGATAGAACCCATTGCCCGAGGGATGGGGGCTCATGCCGAGGATGTTCTCCGGCTTGACCTTCCAGTGGCTGACCAGCGCTCTGTGGACGCATGGGACGATTGCTGGGCTCAACCTAATGGCGGCTTCTGCAGTACTGCTTCGTAGAGCCCCTCTGGCATGGCCTCCGGGTTGTACTTGCAGACAGCGATCAGAAAGCGCTCCAGCAACTCATCCCTTTCAAGTCGGGTGCCCGGCGGGCAGGTAAGCGCCGCATAGGGGGTTGTCATCAATGGGTGATCGATGAAGGGATTAGGCAGCTTCAGTGATCTCCGCAGATTCAGGATGGCGAGAATCTCGGCAGGGTAGACGGCTTCGAAGGGAGAGCCGAATTCGAAGTTACCTGAATCAAGCTCGCGGGAGTTGAGTGCAATGCGCTCGATATGGGTATCGCAGGCTGCCATCAGAATAGGCAGCAGTTTCTCTGGATCGGGCTCGCGCCAATGGGCAACCAGTTGGCCCCAGGCTGGATCACGGGGTAGGGCATGCTTGTCGAGATCCAGTGGTTTACCCAGCCAGTCGCCAATGATGGTCAGGCCAAAGGCTGCATAACGTAGAGTAGTACCAATAGGAGGAGTATGACCGTCTCGAACACCATAACCATTTTCCAATCCGGAAAGTACGGTGCTGTGGAATGGGGCAATCAAACTGATCTCGCCAGTAGCTAGCACGCCAAACATGACTTGTACAATACCATCCAGGGTCTCAAAGGAGACATTCTGGGTATGCTTAAGTCGTTTGATCAGTATGGAGTCAGCTATTAATAGATTTGTGAATCCCAGTGCAAGTCTTCTGGATGCTGCTGACTGTGGAGGGTTGGATGGTGTTCTGAAAATTCTACCTATTTCGGTCATTCCATGTTTGAAAATCTCGTTTGCAGCCCTTCCAATGGAGCCTGTTCCATTTAGATATGATTCAATATTCTCATGGTTTAGTGGGAGTTCGCTCAAAGCCCAGGAGGGTAATGTGGCTAAGCTTTTTCTTAGACGGTTCATGAAGTTACCAGTTGTTTATCTGAATGCCAGTGGGGTTGCCAACCAAGGTGTTTGGTTGACCATTGGGGTTGAAAAATACCTGTGCGTGCAGGAAGGAAAGTTTCTCGTCAAGTAGGCCATTCTCAACAGCCTGCAGTTTGGAAGCGACTTCAGGGTCTGCTTTCCTTAGGTTGTCAATTGTCCAACCCTGATGTTGCCTTGTGATTAGCCCTTGGATACGCCGTAAATTTTCCGATCCTCCGACTGCCTGCGTCTTTAGAAACCCCGGCGTCTTGGTTTTCCCCAACGTCGTCTTCACCTCGATCACCAACAACGTCCCCTCGGCAAACTGCAACTCTTCCATCGGCGCCACCCCCTTGATCCCGTCGATGTGATGCCGCATCTGCTGGTTCGTCGGGTTGCGCACGCTCATCGATGGCGGTGGCGGCACGTAGACCAGCATGTCGATGCCCTGGTCGCTCTTGTTCTTCAAACCGAACTGGCTGGCTCGCGAGGGATGGGGGCTCATGCCGAGGATGTTCTCCGGCTTGACCTTCCAGTGGCTGACCAGCGCCGCGGCCAGTGCCTCTTCGCCTGCATCGGCCACCACCCGGGTCAGGCCGCCGCCCATGCGCACCGGCCCGACGGCGTGGCTGATCAGCGCCACCAGGCGGTCGCGCATCGTCGTGGCCATGTAGGCGTAGTCGGCACGCCCGCCGACCACCTCCAGCGCTATCCGGCTGGCGTTGCGGTCGATGGCGTGCAGCTCGCTGGCGCGCACCGCCAGCCCGCCGTCGCGGGCCGGGCGGTCGATGCGGGTCTCGAGCACGCTGACCTCGCCGGCCTCACGCCGGCCCAGGCGGCGTACCTGCTCCTCGGTCAGCGCGGCGTTGTCCAGGCGTACCGTGGTGACGCTGCCGGGCCGCAGCTTGTGCATCAACCAGCGCGCGCCGCCCAGGGCGTTGGGCAGCAGCAGGGCCAGGTTGATGGCCATGAACACCTGCTTGCCCCGGGCCTCGGCGGTGGTGGGGTTGGCCAGGCTGGCCAGCTCGGTGAAGAACGCCTCGCCGATGCTCAGGCCTTCGCCGGTGATCATGCGGCTGCTGCCGTCGACCATGGCGTCGGCGGCCAGGGCGCCCTCCAGGGCGAGGAAGGCGTAGCGCCCGGCGCTGACGCCGCCGCGAATGCCGCGCACCACCGGTACCGTGGCCAGCAGGCCGAGGGCGAGCTCGGCGGCGCCCTTGACGCCCTCCCAGGTGCGCGACCTGGCCTTGGCCTCGGCGAAGTGGGCGGCCAGTTGCGTGCAGGCCTGGTCGACGGGGTAGAGGCCGCTGGGCGAATGCCAGGTGTAGGGCGGGCTGATGTGCCGTTCGCCCTGGTCGTCCAGGTACTCCTCGCGAGGGGCTTCGGACCAGCGGGCGTGGGTGAAGGTGGCGAAGTAGATGCTGTGATCGGCGAAGAAGAAATTGCTGTGCAGTTCGAAGCCCATGCCCTGGTGGGTGCGCACGCCCATGTGGTCGAGCACGGGCGGCGCCAGGTCGTCCAGGCGCATCTGCTCGTCGATGCAGACCAGCTGCAGTTTTTCGCGCGCGGCGAAGGCATGGAACTCGGCGAGCCAGGCATCGCCGTAGGTGCTGCCGGCCTGCTCCAGGACCTGCTGCAAAAAGGTGTCGCGATGGTTGCGGGCCGTGTCGCGGATCCATGGGTTGTCGCGGAACCAGGCGGGGCCGACGCCCTGGCGTGGAATGCCCAGCAGGAAGTCGCAGCCCTCGTCGCCCTCGAGGGAGAACATCGCGCCGGGGAGGGTGCAGGGGATGCACAGCTCGACGGGCTTGGGCAGGTTGCCGTCGAGGACGTCCTGGTAGATCTTGTCCTGGGATGAAAGGGCTGTTTCAGGCATGCGGAACTGCTTCCTTGAGTACGCGTACGGGAAGCGGCCGAGGGGCGTGGCCGCTTTGGTGCTTGTCGGGAGTGACAGCTTGGAGGGACACCCCCAGTGGTAAGCACGATAGAAAAGAGGCAAGGGGACGTCTTGCCATACGCGTCCTAATGCTGTGTAGGAAGTTTCTCTAGAAACGATGACTGCGGCAGGTAGCGGGTCAGAATGAGGTGGGCTTGTACCGGGGCGGCCTTCAGTCCAGTCGATCGTCATAGTGGCGACGAGCCTGAACAATCGCCGGCATGTTCGACTCCGCCCAATGCGCCAGTTGTTCCACCGTACCACCCAGTGTCGCGCCCAGCTCGGTCAGGGCGTACTCGACGGTGGGCGGCACGGTCGGGTGTACCTGGCGTTCCACCAGGCCGTCGCGCTCGAGCTTCTTCAGGGTCTGCGACAGCACCTTCTGCGAGACGCCAGCGATATCCCGGCGCAGCTGGTTGAAGCGTACCCGTTCGCCGGCGCTGAGGCGGTCGATGAGCAGCAGCACCCATTTGTCGGCCAGGCGATCGAGCACCAGGCGTGCCGGGCAGTTCGGGGCGAAGACGTCGTAGGCCGGGCATTCGCGGTAGTGGGCCATGGGTTACTCCAAGGTAATCAGGTGAGTGAAAAGTGCCTTCTTGAGCGCTTGGTCGGGGCTGGTTAGGCTGTTGTCCATGGTTTGCGGCCGCGCCATGCCCCCTTGTAAACGCACTGAAGGAAATCAGGATGAACACCGAAACCAAGGCTTCGGCGCTGCGTGCCGCCCGCTGGATCTCCACGCTGCTGCTGACTGCGGCGGCCAATCTGGGCAACGCCAGCGAACTGGTGACGCCGGTCACGCTGGTGGTCGACCAGAGCCTGCCCGCGGCCCAGGCGCAGCAGCAGATCCTCGCCGCCCGCCGTTACGACACCTTCTGGAACACCGGCGACGAGGCCATGGCCCGCGCCGCGCTGGCCGCCGACTTTCGCGACAACACCCTGCCGCCGGGGCGGGCGCAGGGCGTCGAAGGGCCGCTGAAGGCTTCCCGGGCATTCCGCGCGGCGGTGCCGGACCTGCGCTGCGAGGTGCTGCAGATGATCGTCGCCGGCGATCGGGTCACCGCGGCGCTGCGCTTCACCGGCCATTTCACCGGCATGCTGGGCGAGCACCAGGGTCAGGGCCAGGCCATCGACTTCATCGCCATGGACATCTATCGCATCGCCGATGGCCGGATCGCCGAGGACTGGCATCTGGAGGACAACCTGGCGTTCATGCGCCAGGCGGGCCTGGCGGGGCTGTAGGAGCGGCTTGGCCGGCCTGCAATCAGCCGAACACCCGCGGCGGATTGACCGGCGCATCGCCCTGGGCCAGGGTCCAGCGGGCGATGTCGTCCTTGCGCATGAACGCCACCCCGGCATGGCTGCGGGCATAGCTGAAGAACTGGTCCAGCGCCCGCACCACGGTGGGTGTGCCGCCGATGCGGTCATGGGCCGACAGCGACATCAGTCGACGGCGCTGGCGGCCTTCGGCGTACAGTACGTCGAACTCGTCCTTGAGCTCCTGCAGCAAGGCCGCGCCAGTCATCGCCGTGGACCCGGCGATGCGGCCGATGTCGTTGTTGCGCAGGGTGTAGGGCACCACGGCGAACGGCTTGCCGCGCACCGGGGTGATCGAGGGCTCGTCACGGGCCAGGTCGTCGATGTGGTAGAGGAAGCCCAGGTCCTGGAGGATATTCAGGGTCTCGCGGGAGTGGCGCATCCAGAACGCGTTGAAACCCAGCGGACGTTGCCCGGTGATGCGCTCGATGATGGCGCTGGCCTGCTGGTACTGGCGGCGCTCCTCGGCGGGCGTCAGGCTGTACTGGGGCGCCCAGTGCAGGCCGTGCCCGGCGGCCTCGTGACCGCGCCGGACCACCTCGGCCGCCAGCTCCGGGTAGGCTTGCACGGCCTTGCCGACCATGTGCGAAGTAACCTTGATGCCGTGCCGGTCGAACAGCGCGAGCAGGCGCGGCACGCCTTCCAGCGGGCCATAGCGGTACCAGCTGGGGGCGATGGTGTCGGGGTAGCGTGGGTCCAGGGGCGGGAAGGGGCTTTCGGCATGCTCCGGCTGCCCGCCCGATTCGAACTGCAACGACACCGAGATCACCAGTTGCGCGCCGTTGGGCCAGAACGCCTTGCCACCGCCGCTGCCTGGCGTCGCCCCGTTGCTGCTGCCGGGTTCGCTTGCCAGTGCCGCGCCCGCCGCCACGGCGATGCCGCCGGCGAGGGTGCCTTTCATGAAGTCTCTTCTGCTGGTCATCGGTTTGCTCCTGAGTGCATGGGTTTCGATGCCGGGCAGTGTAATTAGCGAAAAAATCGCTAATAATCAGCCGAAAGCAAAAATCATATTTCGGAAAAGTCGAAAGCTATGCTGGATCAACTGGCGTTGTTCCTCACCATCATCGAAAAGGGCAGCCTGTCGGCGGCGGGCCGTGAGCGCGGACTGTCACCAGCCACGGTGTCCGAGCGCCTGTCGGCGCTGGAGGCGCATTACGGGGTGGCGCTGCTGACCCGCAGCACCCGCTCGCTCAGCCTGACCGATGCCGGTCGCCTGCTGGCCGACGGCGCCCGGCGCCTGCTGGCCGAGGCCGACGAGCTGGAGAGCCAGCTGCGCCACGGCCAGCAGAAGATCTCCGGCCTGGTGCGCCTGAGCGCCCCGGTGGACCTCGGCCAGCACTGCATCGCGCCACTGCTCGGCCGCTTCCTTGAGGCGCATCCCGATGTATCGATCGACCTGGACCTGACCGATGGTTACGTCGACCTCGTAGGGCAGGGCATCGACTTCGCCATCCGCTACGGCACCCTGGCCGACAGCACCCTGCGCGCCCGGCCCCTGGGCGACAACCGCCGGGTGGTGTGCGCCGCGCCCGCTTACCTGCGTCGGCACGGTACACCGTTGCACCCGGACGACCTGGCGCGGCACGACTGTATCGTCATGCGCTTCGGCATCCATACCGAGCGGGTCTGGCCGTTCCGCCTGGACTCGGTGGCGCATTCGGTCAGCGTGCGCGGCCGGCGGGTTGCCAACAACGGCGAGCAGGTGCGGCGCTGGGCTGTGGACGGGCATGGCCTGTGCCTGAAGTCGCTGCGCGATGTGCGCGATGACCTGGACAGTGGCCGGCTGGTGGAGGTGCTGGGCGACTTCAGCGCCGGACCGGTGGCGCTGCAGATCGTCTATCCGCCGACCCGGGTGCAGCCGAGGCGAGTGCGGGCGTTGATGGAGATGATCGTGGCGGAGCTAGGGGCATAGAGTTGAACGGGGCCCTGTGGGAGCGGCCTTGTGCCCATGCATCTGCTGTGAACACCCAGAAGTAGCGCTGGACTATAGTGATGAGCGGCCAGTGCGTGACGACAAGGGACTTTGATGGCAGCAGCCAGGAAACAGACTGATGACGGCGTCTTCGCGGTGACCGGCGAGGGCCGCGCCGTGTCGTTGTTCCGCCTGGTGCTGGGTTTCATGGCGGTGGTGATGCTGGCATTCGTGCTGATCGAGGGCTGGCGGATCTGGCGCGAGTACCGGCAGGCGTTCGGCGATGCCGAGAATGCGGTCACCAACCTGGCCCGGGCCACGGCCCAGCACGCCGAGGACGCCATCCGCCAGGTGGACGCGATCACCGCGGTCTTGGCCGAGCGCCTGGAAGGCGATGGCTTTGTCCATGTCGATCGACCGCGGATGCACGCCCTGTTAAAGCAACAGGTGCAGATCATGCCGCAGTTGCACGGCCTGTTCGTCTATGGCGCCGATGGCAGTTGGATCGTCACCGACAAGGATGCCGTGCCGCCGGGCGCCAATAACGCCGACCGCGACTATTTCATCTACCACCAGACCCACGCCGATCGCCAGGTGCGTATCGGCTCGGTGGTGCGCAGCCGTTCCACGGGCGACCTGATCATCCCCATCTCGCGGCGCCTGGACCTCCCCGATGGGCGCTTCGCCGGGGTGCTGCTGGGCACCATCAAGGTCGACTGGTTCGTGCGTTACTACGGTGATTTCAAGATCGATGAACGTGGCGCCCTGGTGCTGGCCAAGCGCGACGGCACCATCCTCGTGCGCCGGCCGTTCGTCGAGCAGGTCATTGGTCGCAGCCTGGCCGGCAGCGAGATCTTCCGACTTTACCTGCCCTACGCCAGCGAAGGGGTGGCCGAGGCGGTGGCGGTGGTTGATGGCACCACTCGGCTGTATGCGTTCCGCGCGCTGTCCAGCTATCCGCTGGTGGTGCAGGCGGGCTTGTCCCGCGAGTCGATCGTCGCGCCCTGGCGGCATGACATGATCAAGTCACTGGCCGTGCTGGTCCTGCTGCTGGTCGGCCTGGCCGGCTTCGGTTGGATCGTCCTGCGCCAATTGCGCGAGCGCATCGCCATCGAGCGCGCGCTGCACCAGGCCCACCAGACCCTCAAGGCGCTGGCCCTGAGTGACAGCCTGACCGGGCTGGGCAACCGCCGGCGGCTGGATGCGGTGTTCGAACCGGAGATCCGTCGGGCGCGGCGCCAGGGCCGGCCGCTGGCACTGGTGATGCTCGACCTGGACTACTTCAAGGCCTACAACGACCGCTATGGCCACCCGGCGGGCGACCAGTGCCTGCGGCGTTTCGCCGAGCTGTTGCGACAGGCGCTGAAGCGCCCAGGGGATCTGGCGGTGCGTTATGGTGGCGAGGAGTTCACCCTGTTGTTGCCCGATACCGATGTCCAGGGTGCCAGCCAGATCGTCCAGGAGATCCTGCAGCTGTTGCGTCGGCTGAGCATCGAGCATGCCGGCAGCCCGTTGGGGCATGTCACGGCCAGTGCCGGTATCGCGGTGGGCGCACCGACGCTGGAGACGGTGACCCCGGAGAACCTGATGGCGGCGGCGGATGCGGCGCTTTATGAAGCCAAGCGCCAGGGGCGGGATCGCTACTGCCTGGCGGCCAGCGTGGAGCAGCATCCGGCGCATTGACGCGGCAGGAGATCGCCCAGGAATCGGTAGCATTGTGCGGTCTTTCGTGGGAGCGGGCTTGCCCCGCGATAGCGTCCGATCAGGCAATGAGGGTGCCCGGTCAGGCCTCATCGCGGGGCAAGCCCGCTCCCACGAAAGGTCTCTGTCCGGGGCGTTACTCCACCTCGACCAACACCCCATCACGGCCAAGCCGATAACGCTGCAGGTCCCGGGCCAGGGTCAGGTGCCCGTTGTAATGAGCCTGCGCTTCTTCACGCACCTCCTCGATGGAGCCGCCACGCCCACCGCCCGACTGGTAGCGAGCACTGAAATGCGTCAGCACCAGGTTCCTCACGCCAGCCGTTTCGGCAAAGCGCGCCACCGCTGCAGCGGTGCTGTGGCCGAAGGTGGCCTGGGCACGCTCGACCACCGGCTGGGTGAAGGTCGCCTCGTGGACCAGCACATCCACGTTAGCCGCCAGCGTGCTCAACAGCTCCGGGCGGTCGTTGTCGCCGCAGACGATGATCCGCTGCGCCGGGCGCGTCGGTTGCAGGTAGGCCTGCGGGTCGAGCTGGCGTCCCTCGTGCTCGACAGTTCTGCCACGGGCCAGTTGCCCCCACAACGGCCCGGCGGGGATGCCGTCGGCCTGCAGGCGCTGGGTGTCCAGCCGTGGCTCTGGGTCACGCTCCTCGAACACGAAACCGTAGGATGGCACCCGATGCGACAGCTCGACCACACCGATCTGCACATTGCCATGTTCCAGCCCGGTGAAGGTCTCGACCGGCTGCATCTGCAGCTCGAAGGGCAGGTAGGTATCGCTGACCGCCAGGCTCTGGCGCACCCAGGCCTGCAGCTCGGCCGGCAGCACCAGCTGCAAGGGTTCCTTGCGCCCCGACATGCCGGCGCTGGCCAGCAGCCCCGGCAAGCCGAAGCAGTGGTCGCCGTGCACATGGGTGATGAGGATGGCGCGCAGGTCGCGCACCGACAGCGGGCTGTGCAGCAACTGGTGCTGGGTGCCTTCGCCGCAATCGACCAGGTACCAGCCGGTGCCGGAGGATTCGATGACCGCGGTCGCACTGACGTTGCGGGCCTTGGTGGGCACACCGGAAGAGGTGCCCAGAAACTGCAGGTCCATTGCCTGACTCCTTGATTCGACGTTGTTGCGGCCCCGCAGTGCGGGGCGCGCGGAGGCTAGCATGGTGCTGCCGGAGGGGCCAGTGCTGCTTCCTGCTGTCACCGGACCGCTCCCAACATCGAGCTTACGCGCTACCAGGCCGGACTAGTAGACACCGCCCTGGGCGCTGGTAGCGGCCCCTTCCTTGAACTTGCCCGCCAACCCCTGCAAGCCGCGCATCAGCACCGTGGTGTCCACTCCCACGGCGACGAACGCCGCGCCCAGCTCGATATACCGGCGCGCCAGCGCTTCGTCGGCGCTGAGGATCCCCGCCGCCTTGCCGGCACGGCCGATGCGCACGATGGCGTCGTCGATGGCCGCCTGCACTTCTGGATGCCCCGGGTTGCCCCGGTGGCCCATGGCGGCGCTGAGGTCGGCGGGGCCGATGAACACGCCATCGACGCCTTCGACAGCGCAGATCGCATCGAGGTTGGCCAGGCCTTCGCGGTTCTCCACCTGCACCAGCAGGCACATCTGTTCGTCGGCCTGGTCCAGGTAGTCGGGCAGGCTGTTCCAGCGCGACGCTCGTGCCAACGCGCTGCCGACACCGCGCATGCCGTGGGGCGGGTAGCGCATCGCCCGCACCAGCTGGCGTGCCTGCTCGGCGCTTTCGACCATGGGCACCAGCAGGGTCTGCGCGCCGATATCCAGCAACTGCTTGATCAGCGCGGTATCGCCGATCACCGGGCGCACGATGGGTTGGGCCGGGTAGGGCGCCAGCGCCTGCAACTGGCCGAGCAGGCTGCGCAGGTCGTTGGGCGCGTGCTCGCCGTCGAGCAGCAGCCAGTCGAAACCGGCATTGGCCGCCAGCTCCGCGCAGTACGGGTCGGCCAGGCCGAGCCACAGGCCGATCTGCGCCTGGCCAGCGCGCAGGCGTTGCTTGAAGGTGTTGATGGGCATGTCCATGGCGGGTCCTCAGATGAATCGGCAGGCGATCGAACCGAGTTGATCGTAGTCGACGTGGAAGGTATCGCCGGGGCGGGCGGCCACTGGGCGGGTGAACGAGCCGCCGAGAATGATCTGGCCGGCTTCGAGGCCCACGTCGTATGGCGCCAGCTTGTTGGCCAGCCAGGCCACGCCCTTGGCCGGATGGTTGAGCACCGCCGCCGACACGCCGGACTCCTCGATCACGCCATTGCGGTACAGCACCGCCGGTACCTTGCGCAGGTCGACGTCGCCCGGGCGTACCGCGCGACCGCCCATGACCACGCCGGCGTTGGCGGCGTTGTCGGAGATGGTGTCGAACACCTTGCGGGTGGCGCCGCTGAGCGGGTCGACCTGCTGGATGCGCGCGTCGATGATCTCCAGGGCCGGAATCACCCACTCGGTGGCCTCGAGCACGTCGAACAGGCTCACGTTCGGCCCCTTGAGCGGCTTGCCGAGAATGAACGCCAGCTCCACCTCGACCCGGGGCACGATGAAGCGCTCGAAGGGAATGTCGCTGCCTTCGTCGAACAGCATGTCGTCGAGCAGCGCGCCGTAGTCCGGCTCGGTGATGTTCGAGGAGACCTGCATGGCCCGGGAGGTGAGGCCGATCTTGTGGCCGACCAGCTTGCGGCCGTCCTTGATCTTCTGTGCCACCCAGGCACGCTGGATGGCGTAGGCGTCCTCGATGCTGATCGAGGGGTGTTCCAGGGAGAACTGGCCGACCTGTTCGCGGGTGCGCTCGGCCTGGTCGAGGCGGGCGGCGGCTTGCTGGATAATGCGGGCGTCGAGCATGGAGACCTCAGGGCTGACGGGTGAACAGGGGATGCAGGCTGCTGTGCTTGGCGTCGTACACCTGCGCCTGGCTTTCATCGATCTGCAGGGTCACGCCGACCGGGCGACGTTCCAGCAGCGCGTCCAGCTGCCGACGCAGCACCGCCAGCAGCGCATCGCCGACCTGCCGGTGCACCGCGGTGCTACGACCGCTGCCCATGCGCAGGTTGGCGTAGACGAAGCCGTAGTCGCCGCGGCCATCGGCGATCGCCGCGTGGGCGGCCGGGTAGGCCAGCACGCGGGTGCCGCCGGTGGGGAACACCTGTCGATCATCTTCATCGCGCTGGGCGAGCATGCAGTCGGCCAGGGCGCGGCACAGGCCGGGCATATCGGCGTCGACTTCGATGTCCGGGCTGTAGAGCAGGACCAGATGGGGCATGACGGTGCTCCTTACAGGCGGCTGGTGGAGGTGACGCCGGCCGGGTTCGAGGCCTGGGCGGCGGGGATCGCGCGGCCGTCCTGCGGGGTGACCGGGAAGATCGCGTTGATCTGGCCGGTGCCGGAGGAGCCGAAGTACGGCGTCACCACCTCGGCCTTGCCGTCGTACTGCGACCAGCCCAGGGCGCCGAGCAGCATGGCGGTGTCGTGCATGAAGCCTTCGCCGTGGCCCTTGACCGCGTACTCGGGCAGCATTGCGCAGAAGTCGGCCCAGTCGCCGTCCTGCCACATGCGCACCACGCGGTGGTCGAGGGTCTCCAGGAACGGGCTCCATACCTTGGTGGCAAAGTCCGGGGCCTGGCCGTTCTGGGCGAAACGGTGCGACAGCGAGCCACTGGCGAGGAAGGCCACGGTGCCGTCGTAGTGGTCCTCGACCGCCTTGCGCATGGCCCAGCCCAGGCGCGCGCTGTCGTTGAGGTAGTGCGAGGTGCACAGGGCCGAGACCGAGATCACCTTGAAGTGACGGTCGGCGTTCATGTAGCGCATCGGCACCAGGGTGCCGTATTCCGGGGCCAGGGTGGTGGCGTCGTGGGCCATGGTCTCCACGCCCAGGCGGTTGCACTCCTCGGCGAGGATCCGCCCCAGTTCGGGGTTGCCGGGGAAGCCGTAGTCCATGTTGGCGATGAAGTGCGGCAGTTCGTTGCTGGTGTACAGGCCTTCGAAATGCGCGGCGCAGTTGATGTGGTAGTTGGCGTTGACCAGCCAGTGGGTGTCGAACACGACGATGGTGTCCACGCCCAGTTCGCGGCAGCGCCGGCCGATCTCGTGGTGGCCGTCGATGGCCGCCTGGCGAAAGCCCTGGCGCGGGCCGGGCAGTTCGGACAGGTACATCGAGGGCACATGGGTGATCTTGGCGGCGAGAGCGAGTTTGCCCATGGGAATCTCCTGTGATTGTTGTTGTGGCCGCATCGCGGGGCAAGCCCGCTCCCACGAACCGATGCCTTTGTGGGAGCGGACTTGTCCCGCGATGACGTCAGATGCCCCAGCGCGGAATGTGATGGCTACCCATGGATATACACACGTTCTTGATCTCGGCGAAGACCTCGAAGCTGTATTGCCCACCTTCGCGCCCGGTACCCGAGCCTTTCACACCACCGAACGGTTGGCGCAGGTCGCGCACGTTCTGGCTGTTGATGAACACCATGCCCGCCTCGATGCCACGGGCCAGGCGGTGGGCCTTGCCGATGTCCTGGGTCCAGATGTACGAGGCCAGGCCGTATTCGGTGTCGTTGGCCAGCCGCAGCGCCTCGGCCTCGTCCTTGAACGGGATCAGGCAGACCACCGGGCCGAAGATCTCTTCCTGGGCGATGCGCATCGAGTTGTTCACGTCGGCGAACACCGTCGGCTGGATGAACTGCCCCTTGGCCAGGTGCGCCGGCAGCCCGGCCGGACGCTCCAGGCCGCCGGCCACCAGGCGTGCGCCTTCCTCGAGGCCGATGCGGATGTAGCCGGTGACCTTGTCGTAGTGCTGCTGGGTGATCATCGAGCCGACCTGGGTCTTCGGATCGGTCGGGTCACCGACGACCAGGCGCTTGGCGCGGGCGGCGAACTCGGCGACGAACTGCGGGTACACGCTCTCCTGGATGAAGATTCGGCTGCCGGCGGTGCAGCGCTCGCCGTTGAGCGAGAAGATGGTGAACAGCGCGGCATCCAGGGCACGGTCCAGGTCGGCGTCTTCGAAGACCAGCACCGGCGACTTGCCGCCCAGTTCCATGGAGTACTTCTTCAGGCCCGCCGTCTGCATGATCTTGCGGCCGGTGGCTGTGCCGCCGGTGAACGAGATGGCGCGCACGTCCGGGTGGCGCACCAGGGCATCGCCGGCGGTGGCGCCGTAGCCCTGGATGACGTTGAGCACGCCATTGGGGATGCCAGCCTCGACCGCCAGGCGTCCCAGCTCATTGGCGGTCAGCGGCGACAGTTCGCTCATCTTCAGCACCGCAGTGTTGCCCAGGGCCAGGCACGGCGCGGTCTTCCAGGTGGCGGTCATGAACGGCACGTTCCACGGCGACACCAGCCCGCACACGCCCACCGGCTGGTACAGGGTGTAGTTGAGCATCTGGTCGTCCACCGGGTAGGTGTGGCCGTCCATGCGCGTGCACACCTCGGCGAAGAAGTCGAAGTTGTGCGAGGCCCGGGGGATCAGCACGTTGCGCGTCTGATGGATCGGCAGGCCGGTGTCCAGGGTTTCCAGTTCGGCCAGCTGCGGTACGTTCTGTTCGATCAGCTCGCCCAGGCGGCGCATCAGCCGGGCGCGCTCCTTGGCCGGGGTGTTGGCCCATTTCGGGAAGGCTTGCTTGGCCGCGGCCACGGCCTGGGCGACTTCCTCGGCGCCGCCGCTGGCGACTTCGCCGATGGCTTCGCCGGTGGCCGGGTTGTAGTTGATGAAGGTGTCGCGGCTCTCGACTTCGCGGCCGTTGATCCAGTGCTTGATCATGCTGTTGCCTCGTGTGCTTTGCGGGCGAAGAACTCGGCTTCGCTGACGATTCGGTTGACCAGGCGGCCGACGCCTTGCACTTCCACCACCACCTCGTCGCCCGGCACCACGTCGGCCAGGCCTTCCGGTGTGCCGGTGGCGATCATGTCGCCGGGCTGCAGGGTCATGAAGCTGGAGAAGTATTCGATCAGGTAGGGGATGTCGAAGATCATGTCGGCGGTGCTGCCTTGCTGTTTCAGCTCGCCGTTGATCCAGGTGCGCAGCGTCAGCTTCGACGGATCCGGCACGTCGGCGACGTCGACGATCCACGGGCCCACCGGGGTGGTGGCGTCGCGGTTCTTCACCCTCAGGTTGGGGCGGTAGTAGTTCTCCAGGTAGTCGCGGATGGCGTAGTCGTTGCACACCGTGTAGCCGGCCAGGTAGTCGAGGGCGTCCTCGCGCCGGACGTTGCGCGCCGGCTTGCCGATCACCGCCACCAGCTCGCACTCGTAGTGCATGTACTTGACGTTGTCCGGGCGCCAGGTGACCTGCTCGTGCCCGGTGTAGGTGCCCGGCGACTTGATGAACGCCAGCGGTTCGGTGGGCGGGGTGAAGGCCAGCTCGGCGGCGTGGTCGGCGTAGTTCAGGCCCAGGGCGAACATGTTGCCGGTGGCCGGCGGCAGCCAGGTGACCTGGTCGGCATGGACCAGGCGACCATCGGCCAGGCGCAGTTGCTGGTCGTCCTCGACGGTGACCTGATGGACCTGGCCGTCGAACTGGATACGGGCGTGCTTCATGGGGCGAGTCCTTGTTCGGCGACGATGGGGTTGGTCAGTTGGCCAAGGCCGTCGATCTCGACCGTCACGCGGTCGCCGGGCAGCACATCGACGCGGCCTTCGGGCGTGCCGGTGATCAGCACGTCGCCGGCATGCAGGGTCATGAACTCGCTGATCTCGGCGATCAGCCGGGCCACGCCGCGCACGCAGTTGGCGGTGTTGTTCTGCTGGCGCAGCTCGCCGTTGACCCACAGGCGGATGCCCAGCGCGTCGGGGTTGCCGACCTGCGCGGCCGGCACCAGCTGCGGGCCGATGGCGCAGAAGCCGTCGCGGCACTTGGCCTTGACCGCCGGACGGTAGTAGCTGTCCTCGGGCAGGCTGAACTCGTTGACGATGGTGTAGCCGGCCACATGCGCGAGGGCGTCGTCGACGCTGACGCGGCTGGCGTCCTTGCCGATCACCACGCCCAGCGCGGGGCCGGGTTGCAGGTGCTCGACTGCCGAGGGGTAGGTCACCGGTTGGGCATGCCCGTTGCGGGTGTTCGGGGTCTTGATGAACAGCACCGGCTTGACCGGCGGCTGCCGGTACGGCGCTTCATGGAAGGATGCCAGATGCTGCTGCAGCAGGCCCTGGTAGTTCAGGGCGACGCCGAACAAGCTGCCGTTGGCGACCTCGTGCAAGGCACGGCTCATGCTTTTCTCCTGCGGTGATTGAGGCGACCGGGGGCGCCTCGTGGTGTTTTTGTTAATGTGTTAACGTTATATTTAATATGTTAACGATCGTCAAGGCGTCCACCGCTGGCTGGTGGTGCTACGATGGTTTCCCCGGCGCGTTTCACCGCTGCGAGAACAACAATGAAAGAACGACAGCCGATCCCCAACATCAACATCGGTCAGGTCTACGACCAGCGCTACAGCGACAGCGAGGTGCACTACGACCGCCTGGGCAACCTGGCCGGTTTCTTCGGCCGCAACATGCCTGTGCACCGCCACGACCGCTTCTTCCAGGTGCACTACGTGAAGACCGGCAGTGTGCGGGTGTACCTGGACGAGCAGCGCTACCACGAGTCCGGGCCGATGTTCTTCCTCACCCCGCCGACCATTCCCCATGCCTTCGTCACCGAGGCCGACGCCGACGGCCATGTGCTGACCGTACGCCAGCAGCTGGTCTGGCAACTGCTGCAGGCCGAGCCTGGGCTGGCGTTGGGCCCGCGGCTGCAACCGGCCTGCGTTGCCCTGGGTCACCTGCAGGGCGCGGCGGCCGGCGAGGTACGGCGCCTGGAGCAGCTGTTCGACCTGCTCGGCGATGAAATCGGCCATGGCCAGGCCGGGCAGGGCACCGCCGTGCAGGACCTGGCGCGCCTGGTGATGATCAGCCTGCTGCGCCTGGGCGCCAATTCGCTGGAGGCCACGCCCGCGCGGCACGAGGACCTGCAGCTGTTCCATCGCTTCAACGAGCTGATCGAGCGCCACTACCTCGACCACTGGACGCTGCCGGCCTATGCGGCGGCGCTAGGGGTGACCGAGGCGCGGCTGAACGATGTGTGCCGGCGCATGGCCGACCTGCCGTCCAAGCGCCTGGTGTTCGAACGGCTGATGCAGGAGGCGCGGCGATTGCTGCTGTACACCGGCGGTTCGGCCAACGAGATCTGCTACCGGCTGGGGTTCAAGGATCCGGCGTATTTCAGCCGCTTCTTCCAGCGCCATGCGCAGATGACGCCGGGGGAGTACCGCCAGCGCCAGGCGGGATTGCGTTGACTTGGGGGTGATCGGCTCCGGGCTGCAGGCTTCAACCGATCGTGCAATGAGGGTGGTGTCTGGAAAATGGGCGTTTGCCAGGAGCGCTGGTACTTTTCACAGGGGCTGGACAGCACGGGTGAAAATGGTTTTCACTTTATTAATATCTTAATAAAACCAGTCGTTTATCCTGATGACCAATCCTAGACCTTCCCTGACGTTGACCCTGTTGCAGGCCCGCGAAGCGACCATGGCGTTCTTCCGTCCGGCCCTCAATGCCCATGACCTGACCGAGCAGCAGTGGCGGGTGATCCGCATCCTGCGCCAGCAAGGCGAGCTGGAAAGCCACCAGTTGGCGGACCTGGCCTGCATCCTCAAGCCGAGCATGAGCGGCGTGCTCAAGCGCCTGGAGCGTGATGGCCTGGTGGGCCGGCGCAAGTCGCCGGAGGACCAGCGGCGGATCTTCATCAGCCTGACCGTGCGTGGCCAGCAGGCGTTCCTGGCCATGAGCGAGGAGATGGAGCGCAATTATCAGGAAATCCAGCGTCAGTTCGGCGAGGACAAGCTGGAGCAGTTGATGGGACTACTGAATGAGCTGAAGAAAGTCAGGCCCTGATGCCGTGAACGCTGGTCACCCCTATCGCGGGGCAAGCCCGCTCCCACGGGTAAACGTGGGAGCGGGCTTGCCCCGCGATAGGGCCCTTGAATCGTGTACAGGGTCCCCCTACAGACCGGCAAGATACAGCGAATCATCGAGAATCTTCAGCAACGAAGCTGCTCGCCGCGCATACACCGCCGGGTTCGCATACAGCAGCTCCACATGCAGGCTGTCGATGATCCCCAGGTACGCATCGCCATACAGCTCAAGCTTGTTGCCATCGCTGCGAGCCCAGGCGTGGCGCTCGCGCAGCGCTTGGCAGAAGCCCAGGCGGATCTGCTCCAGGTAGGCCTCGAAGCCGCCGGTGACGATCGCACGGATTGGCGCTGGCGGCAGGAACGCCGTGCGCAGCACGAAGCGCAGGTTGGCCGAGGCGGCGTAGCGCTCGGCCAGGTGCAGCGGGTGCCAGTGCCCCGGTGCCTCGCGGCCCGCCGCCTCGAGGCCGAATCCGGCCTCGACGTAGGCGGTCTCGTCCGCCAGCGCCCGTTCGAAGGCGCGCACGAACAACGCGTCCTTGTTGGCGAAGTGGGCATACAGCGACGCCTTGCGCATGCCCGCCAGGACGGCGATCTCGTTCAGCGACGAGCCGTCGTAGCCGTGTTCGGCAAAGTGCTCGACGGCATGGTCGCAGATGCGCGCGGCGGAAGGGGTCAGGGCTTTCAAGGCGGTCACTCCGGGTTGACGCTAGGGGCGCTGATTGTCTTTGCCATGGCGGCGCTGGTCAAACCGACGATGACCAGGGCAGCGGCCGCCAGCAGCCAGGCCCAGGCCAGCGGTCCCAGTGTGGCCAGGTGCCCGGCCAACGGTGTGGCACTGGACGAGATCACCAGTTGCAGGGCACCGAGCAACGCTGCGGTAGAGCCGACGTCACGTTGTTGCGACGACATCGCCAGGGCCATCAAGGTGGCCTCGCAGATCCCCAGGCCAAACAGCGCCAGTACCACGCCCGCCAGCAGCAGCGGCAGGCCCGCGGCGGTCAGCCCGGCGACCACCGTCAGCAGCGCGCCGCCACCCATGCACAGCGCACCCCACCAGGCCACGCGGGCCACGCCATGGCGCGTCACCCAGTAGCCGGACAGCGCCGCGCCGAGCAGGATGGCCACGCCGCAGGCCCCGAACAGCAGGCCGAAGTGGGCGCTGGAAAGACCGAAATACTGCTGATACACGTAGGCGGAGCCGGCGATGTAGGCGAACAGGAAGAAGAACACCGCCGACAACGCCAGGGCCGGTCGCATGAAGGCGCCGTCGGCGGCGATGCGCGCATAGGTGCGCCATGCAGTGGTTGGTGCCAGGCGTACCCGCTGCCCTGCAGGCAAGGTTTCGCCGAGCGTCAGCATCGAATTGAGCAGGGTCAGCAGGCCCAGAGCGGCCAGCACCAGCATGATTGCCCGCCAGCCATAGGCGGCGTCGATCACCCCGCCCAGCGCCGGGGCGAGGATCGGCGCCAGGCCTTCGATGGTCATCAGCAGGGCGAAGATCTGCGCCGCCCGCGCGCCGTCGGCGCTGTCGCGCACCATGCTCATGATCACCACCAGCGTCAGCGCGCTGGCCAGGCCCTGGACCAGGCGTGCGATCAGCAACAGGTCCAGCGAAGGCGCGGCGGCTGCGCCGAGGGAGGCCAGGCTGAACACCATCAGCCCCGCGAGCAGTGGACGACGACGGCCCACGGCGTCGACCACGGGGCCGAACAGCAACTGGCCGGCGCCCATCGCCAGCAAGAACACGGTCAGGGTCAGCTGCACCTGGGTATAGCCGGTGGCGAAGTCGCGGGCCATTTCCGGCAGGCTGGCCAGGTACATGTCGATGGCCGAAGGGCCGAGGGCGCCGATCAGGGCGAGGGAGGCGGCGAAGCGCAGGTTGGAGGCAGGCATGACTGGGAAATCCGTTGGCAAAAAATAACCTACCGACCGGTAGGTTGTACGAATTATGCCAGAGAACACGCAGGGGTCAACAAGGCCAGTGTCCGCTTGCGCCCCGGCAACAGGGCATTCGCTTGTACAGGACCGACGGATCTTGAGTCTCGGCTCCTCCCTTGGCCTTGCCTGATAATTTTTTGAATTTTCAACGCACGGGGTGATCAGTCAGAGAGTCATCCATGGAGAAGAGGAGGGCCTGCGGCAATGCCAAGTCCCCAGCTATTTACCATTGAATACCGGCTGCACGGAGAGCCGCGGCGTTTCATCATCCGCCAGGAGCACATGGACAATGCCGAAGCCTGGCACTGGGCAAGTTGCGATGCGGGGTTGGGGATCATCCCGAAGTTCGGGCGGGAAAAGATCAAGAAGGTCAGCCGGCCGATGGCCGAGCGGCATGGCATCACTGATGTGCACTGGCGGGTGTGAGGCGTCGAGGCGAACTGCGGGAAATCGGGCAGGTACCTGAATCAACGTGGGAGCGGGCTAGCCCCGCGAACACCGGCAAAGCCGGTGCCAGGCATTGCATCGCGGGGCAAGCCCGCTCCCACGCAGTCACACACAATCGTCTGATGGTTTCTCAGTTCCCCGAATACTTCACCGCCGCTGCCGTGCGGGTTGGTACATTGAGGGTCTTGAGCAGCGAAGACACATGAATACGCACCGTGAACGGCGAGATATCCAGCGCCCGTGCGATCTCCTTGTTGGTCTTGCCCTGGGCGATCAGGCGCAGCACGTCCTGCTGGCGATGGGTGAGCTGTTCCAACTCGCTGGGGGTTCCCAGTTGCGGCAGCAGGCCGCTGGGCAGGTAGTTGACCACCACCTCGCCGGCGCGGATGGCGAGGATGGCCGCGCCGATTTCCGCAGGGCTGACGCTCTTGCCGATAAAGCCATCGACACCGGCGGCCATGACTTCGCAGATCACCTCCGGGTCATCGACCATCGACACGACGATCAGCGTGGTGCGCGGCAACTGTCGGCGTAGCTCGGCGAGGCGGCCGATGCAGGTAAGGCCGGGAAAGCGCAGGTCGAGGATCAGGGTGTCGGGCGTGGCGCCCAAGGTGGCCAGGCGCAACACATCGGCCAGGCTGCCGGCTTCCTCCAGCCGGGCGTCGGGCAGGATGCGCCGCGCGGTGTTGACCATGGCTTCCCTGAACAGCGGATGGTCGTCCGCCACGATGATGCGGCAACTCACGTCGAGGAACTCCCTGTCGTCCGACACATGCTAATTTAGCAGTCAACTGCGGCTTTTTCCCATGATGCATGCCGCAAATGCCGACTGGCGCACAAGGACGTTACCCCATGAGGTTCGAGAAGAACAACGAACTGGACCAAGCCAACCTGCGCATCATCGTCGCCTCCTGCGCGATCAGCTACGTGGCGCTGCTGGGCTTCCTGCCGGGACGCTCGCCGGCCACCTACCTGCCGGTACTGCTCTACTACGCAGGTTTCGTGGTGGTCTCGATTGGCATGCGCCAGGCCATCAAGCGCTGGCCCGGGCATTACCCGGCGCGGCGGATCTTCGGCATGCTCGGCGACTACACCGGTACCTGCTTCGGCCTGGTGGTCGGCGGCGAGACCGCATTGCCGCTGTATGCGGTGATGGTATGGATCAACCTGGGCAACGGCATGCGCTTCGGTTCGCGCTACCTGGCCATCGCCACGGTGCTGGCCCTGGCCGCGTTGCTGGTGGTGTGGCGGCTGACGCCCTACTGGCAGGAGCAGCCGTTCCTGCTGCCGATGCTGCTGACCACCAGCACCCTGATCCCGTTCTACGCTCACCTGCTGCTGGAGCGCACGCGCAAGGCCACGGCCCTGGCCGAGGCCGCGACCCGCGAGAAATCCCGCTTCCTGGCCCAGGCCAGCCACGACCTGCGCCAGCCGATCCACTCCATCGGCCTGTTCACCGCCTGCCTGCGCGAGGCGCGCCTGGGCGAGGAGGAGCGGCGCCTGGTGGACAGCATCGACCGCTCGCTGCTCAACGTCTCGCAGCTGTTCCGCTCGATCCTCGACCTGTACACCCTGGACAACGGCCGGGTGCAGCCGAAATGGGAGACCATTGCCGTGGACGGCTTTTTGCGCGAGCTGCTGCGCCAGAACAGCGAAGCGGCGCGCTGGGCCGGGGTCGAGATGCGCCTGATGCCGAGCCGTCACTGGATCCGCGCCGACCCGGGCATGCTGGCGACCATGGTGCAGAACGTGCTGTCCAACAGCTTCAAGTACGCCGCCGGCCGCCCGCTGCTGATCGGCGTGCGGCCTCGCGGGCAGGGCCTGGCCATCGTCGTCTGCGACCAGGGTCGGGGGATTGCCGAGGAGCACCAGGGCCGGGTGTTCGAGGAGTTCTACCGGGTGCGCGAAGTGCGCGACAAGGATGTCGAGGGGGTCGGCCTGGGCCTGGCCATCGTCAAGCGCCTGGGGCGGTTGATGGGCCTGGAGGTCAGCCTGCGCTCGCGCCTGGGGCATGGCACCTGCGTGACCCTGCAGGGGCTGGCCAAGGCCCCTGCGCAAGTGCCGCGGGCCACGCTCGACCAGGCCGTGCAGGCGGGCCTGCTCACGGGGTTGCGGGTGTGCCTGGTGGAGGACGACCACAACGTGCTGCAGGCCACCAGCGCCCTGCTGCAACGCTGGGGATGCGAGGTCCAGGCCGAGAGCTCGCCCCATGGCCTGGTCAGCGACTGCGATGTGATCGTCGCCGACTACGACCTGGGGCCGCAGGCCACCGGCATCGACTGCATCGACCAGTTGCGCGCGCAGCGCGGCGCCGCTGTGCCGGCGCTGATCATGACCGGTCACGACATCGACAGGTTGCAGGGCGCCTTGCAGGCGCGGGGCATCGCGGTGCTGGCCAAGCCGGTGCGGCCTGCCGAGTTGCGCGCGGCGTTGCGTGCCCTGCGCGAGACGGCAGCGGCGCCGGCGGTTCAGGCCGGCGCTTGAGGGTGTCACTGGAAGACGGGGGCCTGGCCTTCCTTCCAGCAGGTGGGGGACGGGGTGTAGATGCCCATGCCGGCCACGGCGACCAGGCCGCCGCTGGGCACCTGGCAATCAAACTGGCCCTTGGAGGTGCTGGCGGTGAAGTAGGTGGTGTTGGAGTCGCTGCGCAGGTTGCTGACCTTGCTTACCGGCACGCCGAGGGTGACCTCGGTACGCTGCTTGAGGGTGTCGGCGCTGGGGCTGGCGGTCTGGCAACCGGCCAGGGCGGCGAGGCCGGCGAGCAGGAACAGGGACTTGAAGGGGAAGGACATGGGGATCATCGCGTTGCTTCCTTGGCATTGTTCTCGGTACGGCGCACCCACCGCCAGGAAGGGGGGCTGGCGGTGGGGCGGTGGGCCGACTATAGCGCCGAGGTGGCGTTGCGCGATGTAGGGCGGATGTGCGAGGTGGCATAGTGATGGCAATTTCAAGATGCTGAGCATTGGCGTCCGGCTTGGACTTGCCGGGGCTGCTTTGCAGCCCTTTCGCGGCACAAGGCCGCTCCTACAGAGGCGCGAATCTCCTGTAGGAGCGGCCTTGTGCCGCGAAAGGGTCGCAAAGCGACCCCAGCAATCGCAAGACCTTGAAAGGGATGGCCGCTTATCGCCAGGCCCCTCGCCACCCAACCACGCTCACCGCTTAACCACCAACGTCAGGATGTCATAACTGGCCACCAGCTCACCCAGCTGGTTGGTCACCTCCACATCCCACGCCACCACCCCTTGTGCCTGCCCTTGCGGGCTGGTCTTGCCCTGGTCGATCTTGCGCTTGCAGGTCAACCGTGCCTGGATGGTGTCGCCGATCCCTACCGGGGTGATGAAGCGCAGCGTGTCCAGGCCATAGTTGGCTAGCACTGGCCCCTGGCCCGGAGAAACAAATAACCCGGCCGCTGCCGACAGCACGAAGTAGCCATGGGCGATGCGTTTGCCGAACTGAGACTGCTTCGCCGCGATCTCGTCGAAGTGCATGTAGAAGTGATCGCCCGACAGACAGCCGAAATTGACCAGGTCGGCTTCGGTCACTGTACGCCGGTGGGTGAGCAGCGACTCGCCGATGCGCAGGTCGTCGAAATGGCGGCGGAACGGGTGCACCTCGGTCTCGATCACCTCGGCGCCGCGCACGTATTCACCGGTCACCGCCATCAGCATGCTTGGCGAGCCTTGCACGGCGGCACGTTGCAGGTAGTGCTTGACCGCGCGCAGGCCGCCCAGCTCCTCGCCGCCGCCGGCACGGCCGGGGCCGCCATGCTTGAGCTGCGGCAATGGCGAGCCATGGCCGGTGGATTCCTTGGCCGCCTCGCTGTCGAGCACCAGCAGCCGCCCATGCCAGGCCGCCGCCACCGGGATGGCCTTGGCCGCCACGGCGCGGTCGGCGGTCACCAGCGATGCCACCAGGCTGCCCTTGCCGCGGGCGGCCAGGGCCAGGGCCTCGTCGAGGTCGTCGTAGGCCATCAGTGTGCTCACCGGACCAAACGCCTCGATGTCATGGGCACCGCCCTCGGCATGCGGGTCGCGGGCCAACAGCAGGGTCGGGGCGAAGAACGCGCCCTCGGCCACGCCGTCGCCGAGCGGGGTGAAACCGTCACTGGCCCCCAGCAACTGCTCGCAGCTGTCCAGCAACTGGCGCACGCGCTCGCCGACATCGCGCTGCTGGTCGTGGGAGGCCAGCGCACCCATGCGCACGCCCTCGACCGCAGGATCGCCCACCACCACCTTGCGCAGCCGCTCGCGCAGGCGGGTGGCCACCGCGTCGAGGTGTTTGGCCGGGACGATGGCGCGGCGGATCGCCGTGCATTTCTGCCCGGCCTTGGTGGTCATCTCCCGCGCCACTTCCTTGATGTACAGCTCGAACTCCTCGCTGTCGGGGCTGACGTCCGGGCCGAGGATGGCGCAGTTCAGCGAGTCGGCCTCGGCGGTGAAGGGCACCGAGTGGCGGATCAGGTTCGGGGTCACGCGCAGCTTGGCCGCCGTGTCGGCGGAGCCGGTGAAGGTCACCACGTCCTGACCCTGCAGACGGTCGAGCAGATCACCCGTGCTGCCGATCACCAGTTGCAGGCTGCCAGCCGGCAACAGGCCCGATTCGTTCATCAGGCGTACCACCGCTTCGGTGAGGTAGCTGGTGGCGGTGGCGGGCTTGACGATGCACGGCATGCCGGCGAGGAAGGTCGGGGCGAACTTCTCCAGCATGCCCCAGATCGGGAAGTTGAAGGCGTTGATATGCACGGCCACCCCGGTGCGCGGCACCAGGATATGGCTGCCGGCGAAATGGCCTTGCTTGCCCAACGAGATCGCCGGCCCTTCATGCACCAGGTTGCCCGACGGCAACTCGCGCCGGCCCATGCTGGAGTAGGCGAACAGCGTGGCGTTGCCGCCCTCGATGTCGATCCAGCTGTCGGCGCGGGTGGCGCCTGAGTGGTGGGACAGGGCGTAGAGCTGCTCCTTGCGCTCGGCCAGGTACAGCGCCAGGGCCTTGAGGCGGGCGGCGCGCTGCTGGAAATCCATGGCCAGCAGCTGCTTGAGGCCCTGGGCCCGGGCGAAATCCACGGCCTCGGCGAAGTCCGGGCGCTCTTCGTGGCTGTAGGCCAGGACGTGGCCGTCGAGGGCGCTGCGCAGGGCCTGGGCGCCGTGCTGGCCAATCCAGCGGCCGGCGATGAAGCTTTGCAGGGTAGGGGCGGCGGACATGCTGTTCTCCTTTGAAGGGGCGCGGTTACCAGAGCGCCACGGTGTAGCCGATGATCAGGCGGTTCTCGTCCACGGCGTTGGTCAGGCCGTTGCCGGAACGGAAGGTGACGTTGCGCCAGCGCAGGCTGACGTCCTTGAACGGGCCGCTCTGGATGACGTAGGTGATGTCGGTGTCGCGCTCGCGCTCGCGGCCATTACTGAGCGTGGCGGTTTCGGCGTGGCGGCCGTCGGTGTAGCGGGTCATGAAACTCAGCCCGGGGATGCCCATCGCGACGAAGTCGTAGTCGTAGCGCAGTTGCCAGGAGTCGAGCCCGGCGCGGGTGAAGGTGTTGTAGGTGACCAGGTTGACGGTGTACGGATCGCCGCCGTTGAGGAACGGGAAGGCGCTGTCGCCGGACATCTGCTGCCAGGTGGCGGTGAACTTGTGGGCCTTCACGCCCAGGGTGAACATGGCGTTGAAGTTGCGGTTGTCGATGCGCCCGGCACGCTCGGCGCCGTCGCCGCGGCTGTCGAAGTAGCGCAGGTCGCTGCGCAGGCTGACGCCTTCGGCCAGGGGCTGGGTGTGCAGCAAGCCCACATACTGCTGGCGGTAGATGTCCTCGAGCTTGGCGTAGTAGTAGCTGACGCTGGTCTGCGGGGTGATGGCGTAGCTGCCGCCGCCGAAGTCGAAGTGGTCGCTGCTGGCGGCGCCGTAGCCGATGTCGTCGCGCCCGGAAGAGTCGCGCAGGTTGGCCTTGGTCAGGCGGCCGCCGTTGAAGGTCAGGCCGTCCAGTTCCTGGCTGGTCAGCAGGCCGCCCTGGAAGGTCGAGGCGAGCAGGCGGGTGTCGTTGTACACCACCACCGGCAGGATCGGCTGCAAGGTGCCCAGGCGCAGGGTGCTCTTGGACACCCTCAGCTTGCCGGTCAGGCCCAGTTCGCTGTAGTCGTCCACCGGCTCCAGGCTGCGCGGTCCGTAGGGCAGCAGGCCGGTGTTGCGCCGGTCGCGGCTGGAGTCGAGCTTGATGCCCAATTGGCCCATGGCGTCCACCCCGACACCGACCGGGCCCTCGGTGAAACCCGATTCGAAGCGGGCGGTGAAACCCTGGCCCCATTCCTCGGCCTTGCTCTGCGGGGCGTTGCTCTGGCGGAAGTCGCGGTTGATGTAGTGGTTGCGCAGTTCCAGGCGTGCGTGGCTGTCAGCGATAAAGTCCGCCATGGCCGGCAAGGGCAGGGCGAGGGTGGCCAGCCAGGCGGCTGACTTGAGGTGCGTGCGGTTCATTGTTGTTGTACCCGACATTGTTATTGTTCTTGAGGTCAGTGCTTGCTGGCGCCGGCGGCGCCGATACCGGTCATCGAGCGGATGAACTGGGCCAGGTAACGCCCACGTTCTTCGCGTGCCCGCTCCGAGCCGTCGGTGACCGAGAAGGCCCAGGCGGCGAGGAAGGCCAGCGACATGGAGAACAGCGCCGGGTTGCTGTAGGGGAACAGCGCCCGCTCGTTATGCAGCACGTTGACCCATACCGCCGGGCCCAGCACCACCAGGACGATGGCCGAGACCAGCCCGGCCAGGCTGCCGCCCACCGCGCCGCGGGTGGTCAGGCCTTTCCAGAACATCGAGAGCAGCAGCACCGGGAAGTTGACCGAGGCGGCCACCGCCAGCACCAGGCCGGAGAGGAAGGCGATGTTCTGCGACTCGAACAGCAACCCCAGCAGCACCGCGAACAGGCCGATCCCCAGGGTGGCCAGGCGCGAGACGCGCATCTCTTCCTGTTCGCTGGCCTGGCCCTTGCGCACCACACAGGCGTACAGGTCGTGGGACACCGCCGATGCGCCGGACAGCGCCAGGCCCGCCACAACGGCGAGGATGGTGGCGAAGGCCACCGCCGAGATGAAGCCAAGGAACAGGTTGCCGCCCACGGCCTGGGCCAGGTGTACCGCGACCATGTTGCCGCCGCCGATGATCGCCCCGCTGGCGTCGCGGTAGGACGGCTCGGTGCCGACCATGACGATGGCGCCGAAGCCGATGACGATCAGCAGCAGGTAGAAGTAGCCGATGAAACCGGTGGCGTAGAACACGCTCTTGCGCGCTTCCTTGGCGTCGCTGACGGTGAAGAAGCGCATGAGGATATGCGGCAGGCCGGCCGTGCCGAACATCATACCCAGGCCCAGGGAGATGGCGTCCACCGGGTTGGACAGCAGCGCCCCCGGCGCCATGATCGCCTGGCCCTTGGCGTGCACGGCCACGGCGCTGGCGAACATCGCCTCGGTGCTGAAGCTGAAGTGCCTGAGCACCATGAAGGCCATGAAGGTGGTGCCCGACAGCAGCATCACCGCCTTGATGATCTGCACCCAGGTGGTGGCGAGCATGCCGCCGAAGGTGACGTACAGCACCATCAGCACGCCCACCAGCATCACCGCGTACAGGTAGCTGATGCCGAACAGCAGCTCGATCAGCTTGCCGGCGCCGACCATCTGCGCCACCAGGTACATCAGCGCCACGGCCAGGGTGCCGAAGGCCGAGGTCAGGCGCACCGGGGCCTGGGCCAGGCGGTAGGAAACCACGTCGGCAAAGGTGTACTTGCCCAGGTTGCGCAGGCGCTCGGCGATCAGGAACAGGATGATCGGCCAGCCGGCCAGCACGCCCAGGGCGTAGAGCAGGCCGTCGTAGCCGTTCATGAACATCATCGCCGAGATGCCCAGGAAGGAGGCGGCGCTGATCATGTCGCCGGCGATCGCCAGGCCGTTCTGCATGCCGGTCAGGCCGCCGCCGGCGGTGTAGAAGTCACTGGCCGAACGGGTGCGCAGGGCGGCCCAGCGGGTCACCAGCAGGGTGAAACCGACGAACACCAGGAACATCGAGATGGCGGTCCAGTTCATCGCGCGCACTCCTGCTTGACCACCTCGTTGAGCGGGTCGATGACGCGGTTGGCGCGGTGCATGTAGACGCCGGTGAGGGCGAAGGACAGCAGCACCATCAACACGCCCACCAGCATGCCGACGCTGGTCACGCCGCCGCTGAGGGACTGGCCGAGCACGCCGGGGGCGAAGGCCACCAGCAGGACGAAGCCGTAGTAGGCGACGAGCATGGTCAGGGTCAGCGAGCCGTTTAGGCGGCGCTTGCGCTGGATCAGTTGCACGAAGGCGGGGTGCTTGCTGATGGATTCGAGGTGTTCGGGTGTCATGGGAGCGTTCTCTCTGGCTGTTGTAATTGTTTTTTCAGGTCACGCGGGTGTTGCCGAAGGTTTGCAATTTCTCTGTGGGAGCGGCCTTGTGTCGCGAAAGGACCGCAACGCGGTCCCAGGAACCCAGCAGCTCGGCAGCGATTGCTGGGGCTGCTGCGCAGCCCTTTCCGACCGGTCCGACGCCTCGGCAAGGCCGCTCCCACAACGCGCCGGGCGCCTCGATCTCAAAGCTGATCGAAATCGAGCACCACCTTGTCGCTCAGCGGGTAGGTCTGGCACGACAGCACATACCCGGCCGCCACTTCGTAGTCCTCCAGGGCATGGTTGCTGTCCATCTCCACCTCGCCCTCGATCACCTTGCACTTGCAGGTCGAGCACACCCCGGCCTTGCACGACCAGGGCAGCTCGGCGCCGATGGCGTTGCCGGCCTCGAGCACGCTGCGGGTGTTGCGCGGCAGGTCGAAGGCCAGGGCGCGGCCGTCGCTGATCACGGTGACGTGGCTGACCGCCGAATCCACCTGCCGCGCCGCCTCGCGGGCTTCGCGACGGGCCTCGCCACCGGCGGCGGCGAACAGCTCGAAGTGGATGCGCTCCCTGGCCAGACCGTTGGCCTGCAGGCTGTCGCGCACGGTCTCGGTCATCGCCTGCGGGCCGCAGATGAACGCCGCATCGAGTGACTTCACGTCGAGCCAGCGGGCGAACAGCTGGCCGCACTTGTCGGCGTCGATGCGGCCGTTGTACAGGTCGACGTCCTGCTGCTCGCGGCTGAACACGAAGATCAGGTTGAGGCGGTCGAGGTACTGGTTCTTCAGGTCTTCCAGGCGATCGCGGAACAGCGCGCTGTTGCTGGCGCGGTTGCCGTACAGCAAGGTGAAGCGGCTGTGAGGCTCGCAGGCCAATGTCGTGGCGACCAGCGACAGGATGGGGGTGATGCCGCTGCCGGCGGCCACGCCCAGGTAGTGGCCCCGGCGCGTTGGGTCCAACGGCACGAAGAAGCTGCCCGACGGCGGCATCACCTCCAACTGCTGGCCGGCCTTGAGCACTTCGTTGGCGAAGGCCGAGAAACGACCGCCCGGCACGCGTTTGACCGCCACGCGTAATTCGCCGTCCTGCACCGCGCTGCAGATCGAGTAGGAGCGGCGCACCTCTTCGTCATCCAGTCGGGTGCGCATGACCAGGTACTGGCCCTGGGTGAAACGGAACTCTTCGCGCAAGTGCGCGGGCACGTCGAAGGCGATGGACACCGCGTCGCGGGTCTCCTGGCGCACTTGCCGGACGGTCAGGCTGTGAAACTGGCTCATGGCGTTCTCCACGGCTCAAAGGCATTTGAAATAGTCGAACGGTTCCAGGCACGCACGGCAGCGGTACAGGGCCTTGCAGGCGGTGGAACCGAACTGGCTGAGCAGTTCGGTATCGCTGCTTGCGCATTGCGGGCAGCACACCGTGGGCGAGGCCCCGCGCAGGCTGGCACTGCCGGCGGGTGGAGCGATGCCGTAGGCGCGCAGGCGCTCGCGGCCCTGGTCGCTGATCCAGTCGGTACTCCAGGCCGGGGTAAGCCTGCGCTCCAGCGCGGGTTCGGCGAACCCGGCCTGCTCCAGGGCCTGGCGGATATCGCCCTCGATTACCTCGGTGGCCGGACAGCCGGAGTAGGTCGGGGTGACCACCAGGTGCAGGTGGCCGGCGCGCCAGTCGAGGTCGCGGACTATCCCTAGGTCGATCACGCTGACCACCGGCACCTCCGGGTCCATCACCTCGGCCAGCACTGCCCAGGCCTGTGCCAGGTCGCCGTCGCGCAGGGCGCGGGCGCCGCGGTCACCCGCGATCAGCTCACCAGGTCGCATCGGGGTAGGCTCGCGGCAAGAACTGCATCTCGGCCAGCAGCAGGCCCAGGTGTTCGGTGTGCAGGCCCTTGCGCCCGTCCAGGTAGAAGTGGCTGGCGGCTTTGGGCAGCGGCAGCTCGACCGAGGCGAAGATCGCCTCCACCGCGGCGTGCCAGCGCTGGGCGACCTGCGTCGGGTCGGCGGCAATGCCGGCTTGAGCCAGCTGTACTTCGCTGTCGCTGGCCACCGTCAGCTCGACGGTGAAGCGCCACAGCACCGGAATGGCCTCGAGCATGCGCCGGCGGCTTTCCTCGGTGCCGCCGCCCAGGCGCTGCACCCATTCGCCGGAGCGGCGCAGGTGGTAGGTCACCTCCTTCAGGGCCTTGGCGGCGATGCCGGCGATACGCTCATCGCCCGAGGCACTCAAGCCATCGAGCATGGCATGGTGCCAGGCGTCGTAAAAGAACTGCTTGAGCATCGTCACGGCGTAGTCGCCGTTGGGTTGCTCGACCAGCAGCAGATTGCGGTAGGCGCGTTCGTCGCGACGGAAGGCCAGGGCGTCGGCGTCATGGCCGTCCCCCTGCAGTTCAGCGGCATAGTCCAGCCAGTTGCGGGCCTGGCCGACCAGGTCGAGGCCGACGTTCATCAGCGCCAGTTCTTCCTCCAGCGCCGGGGCCTTGCCGCACCACTCGCACAGGCGCTGGCCCTGGACCAGGGCGCTGTCGCCGAGCAGCAGCAGGTATTGAATCAGTGCTTGCTTGTGCATGGCGCGCCTCACATGTGTCCGACTTCGGCCGGCAGCTCGTAGAAGCTGGCGTGGCGATAGACCTTGTCATCGGCCGGGGCGAACAGCGGGTCCTTCTCGTCGGGGGAGGAGGCGGTGATCAGCGCCGAGGGCACCACCCACAGGCTCACCCCCTCGCTGCGGCGGGTGTACAGCTCGCGGGCATTCTCGATGGCCATGGCGGCGTCGGCGGCGTGCACGCTGCCGACGTGCTTGTGGTTCAGGCCGTGCTTGCTGCGCACGAAGACTTCGAACAGGGTCCAGACAGACATTGGGGGTATCTCCGCATCATTCGCCGCTTCAGGCGGCGTTCTTGTTCTGTTGCTTGCGGGCATAGGCCACGGCGGCCTCGCGCACCCAGGCACCGCTTTCGATGGCGTTGCGCCGGGTGGCCAGGCGTTCCTGGTTGCACGGGCCGTTGCCTTTGATCACTTCGTAGAACTCGTCCCACTGGATCTCGCCGAAGTCGTAGTGGCCGCGGGCCTCGTTCCACTTCAGGGCCGGATCCGGCGCGGTGCAGCCGAGCAGTTCGAGCTGGGGCACGGTCTGGTCGATGAAACGCTGGCGCAGTTCGTCGTTGGTCTGGCGCTTGATCTTCCAGGCCATGGACTGGGCGCTGTTGGGGGAATGCTCGTCGCTGGGGCCGAACATCATCAGCGCCGGCCACCACAGGCGGTCGATGGCGTCCTGGACCATGTCCTTCTGCGCCTGGGTGCCGTGGCGCATCATGGTCAGCAGCAGTTCGTAGCCCTGGCGCTGGTGGAAGCTCTCTTCCTTGCAGATGCGAATCATGGCGCGCGAATAGGGGCCGTAGGAGGTGCGCTGCAGCACCACCTGGTTGACGATCGCCGCGCCGTCCACCAGCCAGCCCACCGCGCCCATGTCGGCCCAGCTCAGGGTCGGGTAGTTGAAGATGCTCGAGTACTTGGCCTTGCCGCTGTGCAGCTTGGCGATCTCGTCGTCGCGATCGGCGCCGAGGGTTTCCATGGCGCTGTACAGGTACAGGCCGTGGCCGGCTTCGTCCTGGATCTTGGCCATCAGCTGCAGCTTGCGCTTGAGCGACGGGGCGCGGGTGACCCAGTTGCCTTCCGGGAGCATGCCGACGATTTCCGAGTGGGCGTGTTGGGAGATCTGGCGGATCAGGGTCTGGCGGTAGGCCTCGGGCATCCAGTTCTTGGCTTCGATCTTGATCTCGGCGTCGATCTTCTCCTGGAAGGCGCGCTCTTCGGGCGACATCTCCTCCAGGGACTTGAGGCGCTTGACGCCGGTTTCTACGAGCTGTGCGTACATGTTCGGGCTCCCGGTTGTGGGCTGCTTGGGGCGTGGCTCATTTATAAGCGATACAAAACACAACATCAAACAGTATTTGATGTATCGAATAAGATTTGTGTATCGCTTTTAGATTGCCGGGGCTGCTGCGCAGCCCTTTCGCGACGCAAGGCCGCTCCCACAGGTACCGCGCAAACTCTGTGGGAGCGGCCTTGCGTCGCGAAAGGGGCGCAAAGCGCCCCCGGTTTTCTCGAGGCCAAAAAAAGCCCCGGACCATGCCGGGGCTTCCTTCTAAGTGCTTGCTGTCAGCCAGCCAAGCGCTTGTCATACACATGACAAGCCTTGCCCTCCGAACGCTTCAGCGTGCCGCAAGGCTGCAACTGGATCTGCGTGCTGATACCGATATAGGTCTTGATCTGCCGCGCCAACTCGCCCACCACCTGCTTGCGCTGGCCCTCGTCGAGGTACTGGCTGTCGTTGCGCAGTTCCACATGCACCTCGACACTGTCGAGGTTGCCATTACGATACAGATGAATCTCATAAAGCTCTGAAAGTTGTTTTATCTTGAGCACCTGTTCCTCGATCTGCGTCGGGAACACATTGACCCCGCGGATGATCAGCATGTCGTCGCTGCGCCCGGTGATCTTGCCAATGCGCCGCATCGGCCGCGCCGTGCCGGGCAGCAGTCGGGTCAGGTCACGGGTGCGGTAGCGCACCATCGGCAACGCCTCCTTGCTCAGCGAGGTGAACACCAGCTCGCCGAGCTGGCCGTCCGGCAGCACAACGCCGCTGACCGGGTCGATGATCTCGGGGTAGAAGTGGTCCTCCCAGATGGTCGGGCCGTCCTTGGTCTCGAGGCATTCCATGGCCACGCCCGGGCCCATGATTTCCGACAGCCCGTAGATGTCCAGCGCATCGATGCCCAGGCGCTGCTCGATGGAGCGGCGCAGTTCGTCGGTCCAGGGTTCGGCGCCGAAGATGCCCAGGCGCAGCTTGAGGTCGTGCGGGTCGATGCCCTGGCGCTCGATCTCGTCGGCCAGGTTGAGCATGTACGAAGGCGTGACCATGATGATGTCAGGCTGGAAGTCGCGGATCAGCTGCACCTGCTTCTCGGTCTGGCCGCCGGACATGGGAATCACCGTGCAGCCCAGGCGCTCGGCGCCGTAGTGCGCGCCCAGGCCGCCGGTGAACAGGCCGTAGCCGTAGGACACGTGCACCTTGTCGCCGCGGCGCCCGCCGGCGGCGCGGATCGAGCGCGCCACCACGTTGGCCCAGGTGTCGATGTCGTTCTGGGTGTAGCCGACCACCGTCGGCTTGCCGGTGGTGCCGCTGGAGGCATGCAGGCGCACCACCTGGTCCTGGGGCACGGCGAACATGCCGTAGGGGTAGTTGTCGCGCAGGTCATTCTTGCCGGTGAAGGGGAACTTCGCCAGGTCGTCCAGCGACTTCAGGTCATCGGGGTGGGCGCCGCAGGCGTCGAAACGCTGGCGATACAACGGCACGTTGGCGTAGGCGTGGTTCAGGCTCCAGCGCAGGCGTTCCAGCTGGTGCTGGCGCAGCGCATCGAGGCTGGCGGTTTCCATCGGGTCAAGCAGGGCGCGGTCGGCATCGTGGTAGAGATTCATGGTTTCACTCGAGTTGTTCTTGTCGTGGGCCGAAGCCCTGAGTGTCATGGCAGGCAGCATACTGCCCGCGTCGCGTGGCGTCTCTGGCGGCTGATCAGAGGCGTTCGAGCACAAGGGCGATGCCCTGGCCGACGCCGATGCACATGGTGCACAGGGCATAGCGGCGGCCGGTCTGCTCCAGCTGGTGCAGGGCGGTGGTGACCAGCCGCGCGCCGCTCATGCCCAGCGGGTGGCCCAGGGCGATGGCGCCGCCGTTGGGGTTGACCCGGGGATCGTCGTCGGCCAGGCCCAGCTCGCGCAGCACGGCCAGGCCCTGGGCGGCGAAGGCTTCGTTGAGTTCGATCACGTCCATGTCGGCCAGGGACAGGCCGGTCAGTTCCAGCACCTTGCGGGTGGCCGGCACCGGGCCGATGCCCATCAGTCGCGGCTCGACGCCCGCCACGGCGAGGCCAA
This sequence comes from Pseudomonas peradeniyensis, assembly GCF_014268935.2. Taxonomy (GTDB): domain Bacteria; phylum Pseudomonadota; class Gammaproteobacteria; order Pseudomonadales; family Pseudomonadaceae; genus Aquipseudomonas; species Aquipseudomonas peradeniyensis. Next base: position 1,549,203 of record NZ_JABWRJ020000001.1, read on the forward strand.
GGACCCGGCCGCGAGCCTTGAGGCCATGTCGCCGGGCTGCCGCGGGGCTGGCCAGGAGCAGGGCGCAGGCGCCGTCGTTGACGCCAGAGGCATTGCCGGCGGTGACGCTGCCGCCCTCGCGGAACGGTGTGCCCAGGCGCGCCAGTTGCTCAAGGGTGGTGTCGCCCCGTGGATGTTCGTCGTGCTCGACGCGCTTGGCCGGGCCTTTGCGCTGGGGGATATCCACCGCGACGATCTCCCGGGCCAGGCGGCCATTGGCCTGGGCGGCGGCGGCCTTGAGCTGGCTGCGCAGGGCGAAGGCGTCCTGGTCCTCGCGGGAGATGGCGAAGCGCTCGGCGACGTTCTCGGCGGTCTCGGGCATCGAGTCGATGCCATATTGCGCCTGCATCAGCGGATTGACGAAGCGCCAGCCGATGGTGGTGTCGAACAGCTGCGCGCTGCGACCGAACGCCTGTTCCGACTTGCCCATGACGAAGGGTGCTCGCGACATCGATTCGACGCCGCCAGCCAGCATCAGCCCGGCCTCGCCGCAGCGCAGGGCGCGGGCGGCGTTGCCGATGGCGTCCAGACCCGAGCCGCACAGGCGGTTGAGGGTGGTGCCGGGTACCTCGATCGGCAGCCCGGCCAGCAGGCCGGCCATGCGCGCGACGTTGCGGTTGTCTTCGCCGGCCTGGTTGGCGCAGCCGAGAATCACATCGTCCACGGCCGCCCAGTCCAGCTCCGGGTGGCGCGCCATCAGTGCCTTGATCGGCACCGCGGCGAGGTCGTCGGGGCGCACGCTCGCCAGGGCGCCGCCATAGCGGCCGATGGGCGTGCGCACGGCATCGATGATCAGCGCGTGGGGCAGGGTGGCATCAGTCATGGGAGGTCTCCGGCGACAGCACGGTGCCGCGCACTTTGTAGGATTTGCCGTGGAACAGGGCGATCAGCTCGCCCTGTTGGTTCTCGATGCGCACGTCGTAGTTGCCGGTGCGGCCCTTGCGGCTCTGTTCGCCGGCGGTGGCCAGCAACTGGTCGCCCAGGCGTGCCGGCGCCACATAGTCGATGCTGCAACCCAGGGCCACGGCGGCTTCATCGTAGCTGTTGCAGGCAAAGGCGAAGGCCGAGTCGGCCAGGGCGAACAGGTAGCCGCCGTGGCAGGTGCCGTGGCCCTGGAGCATGTCGGCGCGCACGCGCATGCTCAGCCGTGCGCTGCCGGGGCCGGCGTCGAGCAGTTCGATGCCCAGGCCCTGGCTGGCGGCGTCGCGGGCGAACATGGCCTGGGCGCAGGCGCGGGCCAGGGTGTGTGCGGATTGTTCAGCCATGCAGGCGGCCTCCTTCGACGTGGGTGCGGCGTAGCAGCAGGGACGGGCGGTAACGCTCCTCGCCGTAGCTGCGTTGCAGGTTGTCGAGTACGTTCAGGGTGAAGCCGACCCCCAGGTCGTCGGCCCAGGCCAGCGGGCCGCGTGGGTAATTGACCCCGGCGCGCATCGCCAGGTCGATGTCGCCGGGCGTGCCGACGCTTTGCAGCACCGCGTCGGCGGCCTCGTTGGCGAGCATCGCCACGGTGCGCAGCACCACCAGGCCGGGAAGGTCGGCCACCGGACAGACGCTCAGCCCGGCCCGGGCGAGCAAGGCGACGGCCTGGTCCCGGGCCTCGGCACTGCACTCGGCGCCGTGGCTGATGGCCAGGCGCGTGGCGTTGGCGTAGTCCAGGGCCAGGTCCAGCAGCACCAGGTTGCGCAAGCCGTCCTCGCGGGCGCGCTGGCTGGCCAGGCGGCCATCGGACAGCGCCAGGGTGGCGTCCCCCACCCGCAGCAGGCCGCCGCCAGCGCGTTCGGTGATGCCGATACCCTTGGCGCGCAGGCGCTCGACCAGGGGCTGCAGGACACCGAGGTCACCTTCCACCGTGCAGCGCTCGACAGGCGCCTGGCTGGTGAGTGCCGCAGGCTCTGGTCGCTCGGCACCGTCGGCGTAGCTGTAGAAGCCCTGGCCGGTCTTGCGCCCGAGGCGCCCGGCGTCGACCAGCTCTTTTTGCACCAGCGATGGCTGGAAGCGGAAATCGCCATAGAACGCCTCGAACACCGAGCAAGTCACCGCGTAGTTGACGTCGTGACCGATCAGGTCGGTCAACTCGAAGGCTCCCATGCGAAAACCCCCGGCGTCGCGCAGCAGGGCATCGAGGGTGGCGCAGTCGGCGGCGCCCTCCTGCAGCAGGCGCAGGCTTTCGGCGTAGAAGGGCCGAGCCACGCGGTTGACGATAAAGCCCGGCGTCGAACGGGTGTGCACCGGTTGCTTGCCCCAGTTACGGGCGGTGTCGTACAGGGTGGTCGCCAGTGTCGGCGCCGTGGCCAGTCCGGACACGACCTCCACCAGCGCCATCAGCGGTGCCGGGTTGAAGAAGTGCATGCCGATCACTCGTTGCGGGTGCCGGAGCCCGGCGGCAAGGCTGGTGATCGACAGTGACGAGGTGTTGCTGGCCAGGATGCAGTCGTCGGCGCAGCGGGCTTCAAGCTGGCGTAGCAGATCCTGCTTGATCGGCAGGCTTTCGACGATGGCCTCGATTACCAGGCGGGCATCGGCAAGGCCGTCGAGGCTGTCGAACGGTTGCAGGCGAGCGCGGATGGCGCTGTGGTTGTCAGGGGTGAGCCTGCCTTTCTCGACCAGTCGGCCGAGTTGCCGGTCGATACCCTCGATGGCCTGCGCGGCGGCGCCGGGGCGGTTGTCATACAGGCATACCGGGTGCCCGGCCTGGGCCGCCACCTGGGCGATGCCGGCCCCCATGGCACCGGCGCCGATCACCGCCACCAGGGCGTCGTTGTCGAGTGCGGCCATGGTCAGCGCCCCTTGAACACGGGTGTGCGTTTGTTCATGAAGGCACCGACGCCCTCGCGGTAGTCCTCGCTGCGCCCGGCCAGGCGTTGCAGGTCGCGCTCCAGTTCCAGTTGTTCGTCGAAGCGATTGTCGAAGCTCTGGTTGAGGGCGCGCTTGATCAGGGCCAGGCCATAGGTGGGCTGGTTCGCCAGGTGGCGGGCGAGCTTGAGCGCTTCGTCGCGCAGCGCGGCATCGTCCACCACCCGGTGGATCAGCCCCCATTGCTCGGCCTGCTCGGCGCTCAGGCGCTCGCCCAGCAGGGCCAGCGCCTTGGCCCGGGCCATGCCGACCAGGCGCGGCAGCAGCCAGGTGCCGCCGGAGTCCGGCACCAGGCCGATCTTGCAGAACGCCTGGATGAAGCTTGCCGAGCGCGCCGCCAGCACCAGGTCACAGGCCAGCGGCAGGTTGGCCCCGGCGCCGGCGGCCACGCCGTTGACCGCGCAGATCACCGGCAGCGGCAGGTCGCGCAGGCTGCGCACCAGCGGGTTGTAGAACTGTTCGATGGACTGACCAAGGTCAGGCAACTCGGCGCCGGGCGCGACGTTGCGGTCGGCCAGGTCCTGGCCTGCGCAGAAGCCACGGCCTTCGCCGGTCAGCAGCAGCACCCGGGCGGTTTCGCTCTGGCGCACCTGCTTCAGCGCCTCGCGCACTTCCAGGTGCATGGCGCTGTTGAAGCTGTTGAGCTGCTCGGGCCGGTTCAGCGAAAGCAGGGCGACGCCGTCGTCGCCGATGGAAAACAGGATGTGCTGGAAGGACATGACTGGCTCGCTCCGTCAGTCGGTGGAAGGCTTACAGCCCTTGGAATCGGGCCGGGCGTTTGGCCTGGAAGGCGCGAATACCCTCGTCGCGGTCGGCGGTGCCGGCCAGCAGGGTGAAGGCGTGGCGTTCGAAGCGCAGGCCGCAGGCCAGGTCCATGTCCTGGGCCTTGAGCAGCGCCTCCTTGGCCAGGCGCACCGCCAGCGGCGCCTTGGCGGCGATGGCGGCGGCCACCTGCAGGGCGCGCTCGACGGTGTGTTCGGGCTGGGTGACTTCGCCGACCAGGCCTGCCTGCAGGGCATGACGGGCATCGATGGCTTCGCCGCCGAGGACCATCTGCATGGCCAGCGGCTTGCCCACTGCGCGCAGCAGGCGCTGGGTGCCGCCAGCGCCGGGGATGATGCCGAGGTTGATTTCCGGTTGGCCGAAACGGGCGTCGCTGCCGGCGATGACGATGTCGGCGCACATCACCAGTTCGCAGCCGCCGCCGAGGGCGAAGCCGTTGACGGCGGCGATCAGTGGCTTGCCAAAGGCGGTGATGCGCTGCCAATGGGCCACGCGCGGGTCGTTGAGGATGCCGACCAGGTCGCGCTGGGCCATTTCGTTGATGTCGGCGCCGGCGGCGAAGGCCTTGCGGTTGCCGGTGATGACCACGGCGCGGATCTCTGGATCCTGGTCGGCGGCATCCAGTTCTGCGGCCAGCTCTTCCAGCAGCGCCGTGTTCAGGGCGTTGAGGGCTTGCGGTCGATGCAGGGTGATCAGGCGGACGCCGTCCGCCGGGGCCTGCACGATGAGGTTGCTTGGCATGGGGGTACCTCAGGCTGCACGTTTGGCGCCGGCTGGGGCCGGCTTTTTTGGAATTGTTCGTGGTGCTGGGACAAGTATATGTACAAAGCGATACGCAAAATCAACATAGAAATTGTAATTGCGTATCTGTATTTGAGGCGAGTGACGCTATCGCGGGGCAAGCCCGCTCCCACGCTGCCTCGCTGTTGTAGCCATTTGTGGGCGCTGGTTTGCCCAGCGATTAGGTCATCACTGGTCTGAAGCTTTGTGAAGAAAACGATACACAGCAAGGCATTGACTAAGTGATTTGATCTGATACAGGATTTACATGCCATCTGAATCATATCGAGCACACAGCCCATGCCCTGCTATCGCCTCGACGGCCTGACCCCGGTAATCCACCCCACCGCCTACGTACACCCCAGCGCCGTGCTGATCGGCGACGTGCTGGTCGGCCCCAACTGCTACATCGGCCCCCTGGCCTCGCTGCGCGGCGATTTCGGGCGAATCATCCTGGAAGAGGGCGCGAACCTGCAGGACACCTGCGTGATGCACGGTTTCCCCGGCGGCGACACGCTGGTCGAGCGCAACGGCCATATCGGCCATGGCGCGGTGCTGCACGGCTGTCGGATAGGCGAGGACGCCCTGGTCGGCATGAACGCGGTGGTCATGGACGGCGCGCATATCGCCCCGCGCTGCATCGTCGCCGCCACGGCCTTCGTCAAGGCGGGGTTCACCTGCCTAGAGCAGCGCCTGGTGGTTGGCGCGCCGGCCGAGGTCAAGCGCCCGCTCAGCGACCAGGAGCTGGCCTGGAAACAGCGCGGCACCGCCGAATACCACAGCCTGGCCCGGCGCTGCATGACCGCGCTGGTGGAGTGCCCGCCGCTGACCACGCCCGAAGCGGACCGCCCACGCATGGGCGACTCCGGCTTCAGGCCCAAGGCCGAGGGCGGCGCATGAGCCTTGCGCGGTCGCGGCAGGCAGGTATAGTCGAGGCTTTAGCCGCGCCTCGTTCCCCCATGAGCAGCCTTGCCCCCCTGAATCACCTGATCACCCGTTTCCAGGAGCAGACGCCGATCCGCGCCAGCTCCCTGATCATCACCCTCTATGGCGATGCCATCGAACCCCATGGCGGCACGGTCTGGCTGGGCAGCCTGATCAACCTGCTGGAGCCGATGGGCATCAACGAGCGGCTGATCCGTACCTCGATCTTCCGCCTGACCAAGGAAGGCTGGCTGACCGCCGAGAAGGTCGGCCGGCGCAGCTACTACAGCCTTACCGGCACCGGTCGGCGGCGTTTCGAGAAAGCCTTCAAGCGCGTCTACAGCGCCAGCCTGCCGGCCTGGAACGGCGCCTGGACCCTGGTGCTGCTGTCGCAGCTCGACGCCGGCAAGCGCAAGGCCGTGCGCGAAGAGCTGGAATGGCAGGGCTTCGGCGCCATGGGCGCGAACCTGCTGGGCTGCCCGCGCACCGACCGCGCCGACCTCGCCGCGACCCTGCGCGAGCAGGACGCCGAGGACGACTGCATCGTCTTCGAAACCCTCGCCCAGGAAGTGCTGGCCTCCAAGGCCCTGCGCGCCCAGGTGCGGGAAAGCTGGAACATCGAGGAGCTGGGCCAACACTACAGCGAATTCATCCGCCTGTTCCGCCCGCTGTGGCAGGCCATGAAGGACATTGAGGCGCCGAGCCCGCAGGACTGCTTCCTGGCGCGCACGCTGCTGATCCACGAATACCGCCGCCTGTTGTTGCGTGATCCGCAACTGCCGGACGAGTTGTTGCCGGGGGATTGGGAAGGGCGCGCGGCGCGCCAGCTGTGCCGCAACCTGTACCGGTTGGTGCAGGGTAGGGCGGAGGAGTACCTGGCCAGCGCGCTGGAGACGGCGGATGGGCCGTTGCCAGATGCCAACGAGAGTTACTATCGGCGGTTTGGTGGGCTGGGCTGAGTGGCAGGCGGGACCGTGTTGCGCAGTAACTTACCTGCGGAAGCTAAACGCAAAGGGGGCGCCGGCATAGCGGGCAAGCCCCTTCCCATCGTTTCATTCGGACGTAAACTGGCAATTTTGTCAGTGGCGGGCTGCGATCCAGCAGGTGATGCTCGAAGGTGCCAGGTAGTGCAGCCGTCGTTGGTTTGGCATTGCCAGAAATGCATCTCAGGGAGCCTTTGTCATGGAATACTCACGCAGCCTGATCGAGAAGTGCCTTGCTTTTTCGCCTGATGCTCGTCGGGTCGTAGTAAGACCTTTTAATAGCTTTAGTGTCGGCGATCATCTCGCCGAGATTACAGACAGTTTCATTAAACTTAACAGCTCACACAAGTTCAACTATGCAGATATCGAGCAAATTTCGCCGCTCGATGAAGTGGCGAAAGAAATCGGGCGGGCGGAGGCCGAGCTAAACTCGGAAGGTAACAAGACGTTGACCGCAGCCGAATGGCTTGGTCTATCGGTCACCGACGGCCCTGTGCTGATTCAGCTCAACACTTACACCGAGCCTGACGGGTATTTGTTTCTCGGCTATGTTCAGGTCGTAGCGCAGATCAACGCGGCCCCAGAACTGATTTTGGTATGCGACGAGAAAACCAGGACCACGGCCAAAGCCAGTGAACTGGCTTATGTGAAGCATGCTGCTGCCAAAGATAAGAAACGGATTCCAGGGCACTTGATTGAATCGGTCTATCGCATCAACCTCGCTGCTCAGTATGTTTTTTCAGAGAGCGCCACTGCCCCAGTGACTCCGGTCGAATCAGCGAAGCAACCTGTCGGTTTTGTTACGCAGAAGCTAGGTGTCGGTGAGTGCGAATGGACCAGTCCATGTTTTTTGCTTTCGGACCGTGACCTGACTGGCAGTGAAAGTGTTCGTGTATGGGCCGTCGACAAAGTGAATGGCCGAGTGCTGAAAACCGTCACACTTGCAGCATACTTGCAGTCACGCAGTCAGTTTGAGTGGCCGAAAGCACTGGTCAAAGCGGTACGCGATGACCGCTCGCTGATTGACGGGTCCACACTACTACAGGCGGGGTACGTAGATAACTTTCCAGGGTATTTTGATAAAGGCGAGTCTTTTTCCACACAAGCGTTCAATGATGGACAAAACCCCTACCGCTTGACCAGGCTTTGGGTATTTTCCAGCCGGGCACGCCTGTTTACCAATGCACCGTTCATTGGCAACGCTGTCATCGCAAACGACCTGTCCAGCATTGATCTTGCCAACACCGAACGGGTATGCGTCGAGGTTCGGGATAAAAACAGCAAGCACTTGCATGAGTCGCTCATTGTCTCCTTCTCCCCCTCAAGCAGTGCCCAGGCTCGTGCCGAGGCCCTGTGCATGGCGGTTGGTCGGCACAGCAAGATGCTATGGGCGGGCGCTATGGCTGAAGACGGCGTGACTATTGCTCCGAATAGCCAGCACAATGCGCTATGGGTTCCGTACCAGTCCGAGCTATCGGTCACCGTGGAGACGGTCCAGTGGGTATCCTACGGCGACCTGAAAATCACGCGTGCCTTGGCTGCCGAAGAGCTGCTTCACATTCATGTGCATGATGACGTGACAGGCGCCCCGCTGGCTGGGTCGCCATTGCTGTTCACGGCATGCGCCGCAGACCTTAGGCAGGACAGGTGGCCGGTGGCTTTGGCCCAAGCGCTTGGGAAATCACCGCTTGGCGATCATCTCCGTCTGGATATGGACGCTACAGCCACGGATTGTCCCTCAGTGGCGCACTGGAAGCGTGCGGGGATAGCGTTGCGTATCTGGATGAGTCAACCGCTTCAGGATGGCGACGCTTGGGTGCCTATGGTGGCTAACACCGAGAATCCGGCTGTTGCCTGCAACCTGAGTGAATGCTTCGAATCGAAAAAAGTCATCGTGAGTTCAAGGGAAACTGATTTCCATAGGCTCGATAACTTTAATTGTGACGACTGGAACTTATCTGTCGGTGATACGGAAAGTTTCGGTAAGAAAGATTATGGATCGATCATGGATGCGGAGTCAAGGGAGCTATATGGTCGGTACGAAATTGAACTACAGGATAAAAATACTGCACATGCCTGCTATCGTTGGATTGTTGTAGTGCCGCCCCTGAAGATTGATGCTTCTACGCAAGAAGAGTGGTCGTTAGAAGAGTTAGACAAGGCGAAAAAAGAAGCAAAGGAAGTTCAGGCGTCTAATCTGAAAAGCGCCTTGCTTGCTGCGATGGAGGCTGATGGTGTTCGCTGGTTTGCGATTGGTTCTGCCCAGTCATGTGAGAAAGCTGACGGGGGCGAGACAGGTCACGAAGCTATCTGGCTACCGAGCTCAATGGGCATGAGAGCGGTGTTCAAAGGCCTGGATACTGCAGAAGTGGCCAACAACAGGCCGGCAATTGGGCAAGCCGCAGTACGTGCACGAGTGCTCATTACAAGTACGGCGTGCATAGCGAATGCTCTGTATGGGATGAAGCCATTCACTCCGGCGGCGTTCCAGAAATGCCTCGCTGAAGCCCTTGCTCTCAAGAAACCGGGTCAGGATGTGGCCTTGGATTTGGCAGAGGTGGTAGCTGAGCAAAACCTTGCGGTTCGAGCCGAAATACTGGGCAATGCAAATAAAGCACTGCTTGAACAGCTACTGACTTTTTTAATGGGGGAGAACGTTAGCGTTAACCGTACCCCTGCGGCTAACAAGCACGATGAGTATAGTTGTCATTCGCAGCTTCGTTCGGAAAGAAAGGTTGGTATAGAACCGGTGATGGCTCGTGTCGATGAAATTCTGTCCTCAGAGCCGCTTGTGGCGTGCGTAAGCGAAAAGGATTTTAAAATTAATAGGTATAGAATGACAGAAAGTAGAGATGCTAGTTTTGGGGGGATTGAGCGTGTTCGTGTTTTTTGGCCTGTTATTGAGTTTTCCCCGCAAGCTAAGCAGCAGGTGACTGATAGCTGGAAAGCTGTGCCGCTTTGGTTGGATCACACAGCCTGGGATAGTAACTCGCTGTCTCTCTCAGAGCTAAAATCCCAACTCCCGGACGCCCCCGAGAAACACTCTGCGCGTGAAATCGATATACCGCTTAGCACGAAAGAGGTTCTTCGCCTCAGAGTTGATGTTACCCGAGGCGAAGAAGAAGGCGCAGAGTTCAAGTCTGTTCGGCTCAGGGACTGCATTGTTGAGATGAATCTGGTTGGTACTCATTACCTCAACGGTGCTTACACTACCCCAGAGGGACCCTGGTGTTATCCATTCGTGACGGATCTGCATAAGTTTTCCTGAGCGCTTAAGCTCGCGATATTTTCAGGCTCTGAGAACGAGTCGGGACGTGGCGTTCAGGTAGGTAATGAAAACCGGTCAGTGGAAGGCAAAGAGTTCTGCTATACGCCTGGCCGGATTTCATCTTCACCTAAAGGCCACGCGTCGAGGCTAAATCACGAAGAACCCATGGGTCCCATCCCACCCCAACTGGTCCACCAACCCGAACTCCCAATCCAGATACCCCTGCATCGCCTCCCGCGGATTGTCGGTGCCCTCATAGGGGCGGCGATAGCGATCGATGCGGGGCGCGCCCAGGAGCCCAGCCATGGCAAGGCGTGACGGCCGCCTGCGGCTGGGCGCCTTTCTCTCCGGCTCCGGTGCTCACGCCGGCAGCTGGCGACACCCGCAGGCCGACGCCGACGCCTCGATCAACTTCCAGCGCTACCGGCAGTACGCCCAGACCCTGGAACGTGGGTGTTTCGACGCGCTGTTTCTCAACGACAACGTCGCTGTCGGCGAACTGGACCCACGGGTGCTGCGCAGCAGTGCCTACAGCCTGCGCTGGGACCCGCTGACCCTGCTGCCGGCGCTGGCGGTGGTGACCCGTCACATCGGCCTGATCGCCACCGCCAACACCAGTTTCAACGAGCCCTACAACATCGCCCGCAGCTTCGCCTCCCTCGATCACCTGTCCGCTGGTCGCGCCGGCTGGAACCTGGTTACCGCGCTGATCGGTGGCGAGAATTTCAACCAGGCGGCGCACCTGCCCCATGCCGATCGTTACGCCCGCGCCGAGGAGTTCTTCGACGTGGTCACCGGGCTCTGGGACAGCTGGGCGAACGACGCCTTTCCGCTGGACAAGGCCTCCGGTACCTGGCTGGAGCCCGCGCGCATGCGGGTGCTCGACCACCAGGGCGAGCATTTCCGCGTACGGGGCCCGTTGAATGCTCCACGACCCGTGCAAGGCTGGCCGGTGATCGCCCAGGCCGGTTCCTCACAGGCCGGCCGGGCGCTGGCGGCACGCAGCGCCGAGCTGGTGTTCACCGCCCAGCAGACCTTGAGCGAGGGCCGGGCGTTCTACGCCGACATGCACCAGCGCCTGGCCCTGGCCGGACGGGCGCCGGAGTCTTTGCTGGTGTTTCCGGGCCTGGCGCCGGTGGTGGGGCGCACGGCCAGCGAAGCCCAGGAGAAGCACGAGCAGCTGCAGGCGCTGGTGGATCCGGAGGCGGTGCTCAAGGCGTTGTCGTTCCTGCTGGACATTGGCATCGACCTGGAGCGGCTGCCGGCGGATGCCCCGGTGGTGCTGCCGGAGCCGTTGCCGTTGACCGAGCGGCACCAGAGCCGCCAGCAGCTGGTGGTGGACCTGATCCGCCGCGAACGGCCCACCGCCAGGCAGTTGCTGGCCGGGCTCGGCGCGGGCGGGCACCGGATGCTGGTGGGCACGCCAAGGCAGATCGTCGAGGAGATGGCCTGCTGGTTCGAGGAAGGGGCGGCGGATGGCTTCAACCTGCTGTTCACCCATCTGCCGGGTGGGCTGGATGATTTTGTCGGGCAGGTGGTGCCCGAGTTGCAGCGGCAGGGGTTGTTCCGGCGCGAGTATGAGGGGCGTACGTTGCGAGAGAACCTGGGGTTGCGGTATGTGCCCAATCGCCATTTTTCGAACTGAGCATGGCAGCTGTGGGAGCGGGCTTGCCCCGCGATGGCGTCATTAGCGAACTGACGCTATCGCGGGGCAAGCCCGCTCCCACGAATACCTGTACTGACCCGGAGGGGCAGCTCAACCCCGCTGATCGAAGAAATGCCCCATCAGCTGCAACAACGGCCGCCGCCGGTTCTTCACCGCGAACTCCCACTCATGGGTCTGCGACGGCGCATGGCCGACCTCATGCTCGCTCAGCAGCTTCTGCACCTGGGCCAACCGGTACCACGGCACCGAGGGGAAGGCGTGGTGGACGATGTGCAGGTTGAAGTTGAGGATCACATAGCGCGACCACAGCGGCAGGTCCTTGCAGTCGTGGGACACCCCGTCCTGCTCCCAGAACTGCAGGCGGTCGGCGTCCCGCGCAAGCAACGGTGCCTCGGCATGGTGAGGCAGGTTGAGCAGCTCGACCATGAAGAACAGGAACACCCAGGTGATCCCGTAGAACAGCACCAGGTCCAGCAGGTGCCCCAGGCTCCAGGCCAGCACGGCCGCCGCCAGGTAACCGGTCAGGTACAGGCGGGCGAAGCGGATCTCCTTGAGAATCCTCGGCGAACTGTCGCCCTTGGCCCGGGCAATGAACGGCGCGCGCCAGTTGAGCAGGAAATGGTTGGCGGCGATCATCGGGATCCAGTGCTTCCAGACGAACTCCAGGGTGCGCTCCTGTTTTTTCGTCATCACCGAGAAGCGCTCGATCATGCCGCGGTTCTCCGGGTCGTTCACCGGGTGCGCGGTCCAGGTGTGGTGGGCCATATGGAAGCGCCGGCGGACCAGGAACGGCAAGGCGATCAGCCAGCCGTCGCAGTGGCCGATGAAGTCGTTGAGCCGGCGGTTGGCCGAGGCGGCGCCGTGGGTCGCCTCGTGCATGATCAGGTAGAGCTGCACGGTGGCCAGGCCGGCCAGCGCCAGGCCCAGCAACTGCAAGGCGGTGGAGTCGGCGAGCCACAGGTTCCAGGCCACCGCCAACAACAGCAGGTCGGCGACCCAGAGCATCACGGTCCAGGGTTCCCGGGCGCCGTCGGGGATCTGTTTTCTTACACTAAGCCATTGGTCCTTGGTCACTTGCAAAAACTCCGATCGGTTAGCTGGCGGCCCGGGAAGCCGGGGCTGCGGGAATGCTGCAGAGGTTGTTGGCCAGGTGCGCGTAGGCCAGGTCGAAACGGGCGATGTCGTCGTCGAAACCATGGCTGCGCGGGGCCACGGCGAAGTCCTGGAACACCAGTTGGAGGCAGTCGTAGCGGCTGCCGTTCTCCAGGTGCCAGGCCGGCAGGTAGGCAGTGATGGCAAAGCCCAGGCGACGCAGGCTGGCCAGCAGCTCCAGCTTGTCGGCCAGGATCAGCAGGCTGACGTACTCGGCCTGCGCATGCTGGCGCAGCAGCGCGCCCAGCTCCGCCAGCACGGCCTGGGTCGACGGGTAACGGCCGCACTGGCCCGACAGCATCAGCGCGCCGGCCTGGGGATCGTGGCTGTAGCTGAGCTGGCCATGGCGTTCGGCGCCGGTGGGGCCGCTGAGGAAGGTGTCCGGGTAGTTGCCGGGGGTGACGGCAAGCTGCAGGGCGGGGTAGAGCAGGCGGCGGACGAAGTCGGCGGCGCGGGTGGTCACGTACCAGGGCGCGACATGCACAAAGCCGGCCTGGGGCACCGGGTGGATGGCGGTCAGGTGATACTCGCGCAGGCCGTCGACCTTGTCCGGACCACCGTCGTGCCCCACCAGCACCGCGGGGCGGATCTTCTTCATGACGCCGTGGCTGGCGATGTTGCGGGTGATGTAGAAACCCAGCTCCAGGGGCTCGGGCCGGTGGGTCTCGAAGCCCAGGCGCACCAGGCTGGAAATGGCGCCGGTCCTGCGCGCATCGGGGTGGATCACCCCGTGGCAGACTTCCCACGAGCGGTTCCAGGGGCGGCGGGCGATGCAGCAGCATCCGAGCAGCTGGCCTTGGGCCTCGGCGACGAACCATTGCTGTTGCCCGCTGCCCAGCGAGTGGCGGATATAGTCCGGGCTTTGGCAAGGGTGGGTGGTCTGCCCATAGACCTGCTGGAACAGCGCGGCGAGGGCTTCGATATCGGCGGGGCTGGCCGGACGATAGCGCAGTGTTTCGGTTTCCGGCAACGGCGCAACGGCCGTTTGCGGCGAACGGGTCGCAGTCATGACGCACCTTTTGTCTTTATTGAAGGCGAACGAAGGCAGTGACCGCCCAGGGCAGGTCACGGGCACGTGGCGGGGCTGGGGTCAGTGACGGGGATGTCGTCGCAGGTCGGCGCGGCGGGGCGATTCGTATAGAGGGTGAGGCGAGGGGGCGTCATCCGTGAGCATGGCCATCATGCGACTCCTGTACATGGCGGGTTCTTGTCCAAGGCCAGCGCAAATCCTTGGCGCTGGCAGGAAAGGGACTATAGAGCCACGCCAGGGGCCGTCAAACGGGCATCGGCAGGAAGCGGCAACGCGTTGCGTAGGCAAGGCGCCGAGGCGGCGGGCAGGCCCGCCCCCTGTTTTTCGGCACGCCAGGTCCCGGAGCAGTACGCCGTAGGAAATGGCTTACATGTAAATGGTTGTAAAGACGACCAGGCGTTCAGATATCGCTGTCCTTGAGGCGGGCAAGGCCGCTGTCGCGTGCAGGTCTGGCATGGCCCGGCAGCGGCTCCGTCCGGGGTTGTCCTGCCGTGCTGTAGACCCGTGTACGACTGCCCAGGCCCTCCACCAGGGGCGCCTGCAGCGGGTTTCGGGTGACGGGTTTGCCACGGAACTTGAGGTCGGCGATCACCTCGTCAAGCAGCGCGTCGATCTGCGTGCTGTCCTGGTGGTGGGCGGTGGTAATCAGGTGCGCGGTGTCGCCCGAGGTGGCCAGGCAATGGCGTTTCCACACGCTGGCCGAGGGGCAGGGGAACACCACGGTGATCGAGTTGGGGTTGCGCCAGGCCTCGATGCCGGCCGCCCGCAACCGGTCCACCGCATGCTGGGCCAGGTCCAGGCAGCGCTGGATGCGTGCGCGCCAGTCCTCCAGCGACCGGCTGCACAGGGCGGCCCACATCATCAGTGGCGTGTGGCCGTTGCGCGAGCCGCTGATGGTCTGGTCGCGGGCGCTGATGTAGTCGATTTCCACCGAGATGCGCTCGACGTTGCCGCGCCGGGCCACGACGATGCCGCAGGGCATCGGCGAGCCGATCATCTTGTGCCCGGAGACGCAGATCGAGTCGATGCCGTCGGCAAACGAGTAGGGCTCGGGGGCGTCGACGAAGGGCAGGATCATGCCGCTCAGGGCCGCGTCGGCATGCAGGTAGTAGTCCTCGCGGCGGATGCCGGCCTGGGCCAGGCGCTGCTGGATGACGGCGATGTTGTCGGTGGCGCCGCGCAGGGTGGTGCCGATATTGGCGAAGATGATCGGGTGGCGTTCACCGTCGGCCGCGATCCGCGCGACCAGGTCGTCGTAGTCCATCTCGCCGTTGGCCTGGGATTCCACCACCTGGGCCTTGATGCGCAGCAGGCGGACGATCTTGGCCACCGAGTAGTGGGTGTCCTTGGAGTAGTAGAGGGTGGCGTCGGGAAACAGCTCGCGGGCCAGGTAGCAGCCGAACATGTTGCCTTCGGTGCCGCCGTTGGTAACGTAGCCCCAGCTGTCCTCGAACGGGATGTGGAACAGCTCGGCGAAGAAGCGCATCACCTCGCGCTCGAAGTCGAAGGAGTTGAGCAGGTAGTTGCTGGGTTCGTTCCAGTCGCCGCAGTTGTTGATGGAAAAGCGCATGAAACGGTGCAGCAGGCTGTAGTCGAAGTCGGCCGACTCGGGGTAGCCGACGTTGAAGTACTGGTGGGTGAGGCAGTACTGCCAGAAGGCCTCGAGGCGCTTGTGGTTGGCGGGTGAGAATGTCATGTCCAGCTCCATGGTGCGCGCTCGACCGGCCAGGGCCGAGCGCGGTGCGGGTGAAAGTCCTTGTCAGTGCCGCATCAGGCTCAGGCGGCCAGGGTGGCGCCGCCGTCGACCACGATATCCTGCAGGGTCACGTGCCCGGCCTGTTCGGAGGCCAGGAACAGCACCACCTGGGCGATGTCGTCGGGCGTGGCGATCTTGCCCAGCGGCACGCCGAGCTTGAACTGCCCGGGCAGGCCGTCGACCAGCTGGCGCTCGCCCGCCGGGTCGCCGAGCATGCCGGCCAGCATCGGCGTGCGCGTCGAGCCCGGCGAAACCACGTTGCAGCGCACGCCGTAGGGCGCCAGCTCCAGGCCCACGCAGTGGCTGAGGCTGACCAATGCGGCCTTGGAGGCGCAGTAGGCGGCCATGTTCAGGCGCGGCACGTGGGCGGCGTTGGAGGCGACGTTGACGATGGCGCCGCGGCGTTGGCGACGGAACACCGGGGTCCACTGGCGCATCAGGTAGAACGGCGCGCTCAAGTTGACATCCAGGCAGCGCTGCCAGTCCTCGCAGGACACCTCGTCGCTGCGCCCCAGGCGCAGCACGCCGGCGACATTGACCAGCACGTCGAGGTACTGCGCCTGCTCCTTGAGGCGGTCGCAGACCCGCTGCACGTCGGCCGGGTCGGTCAGGTCGACATGCAGCAGCGGGAACGGCACGTCGGCCTCCTCGCAGTCCAGGCCGATGACCTCGGCGCCTTCGTCGAGAAACTGCTGCGCCACGCAGCGGCCGATACCGCTGGCGGCACCGGTGACCAGCACGCGCCGGCCGGTGAAACGGGCCATGGCCATCAGGCGGCACCCCGCGCTTGCACCAGCGACCACCAGCCGTCCAGGGTCGGCGCGTTGGCCAGCTCCTCGAAGCTGACGGCGATGCCGCGCTGCTTGAGCTCGGCGGCCAGCTTCATCACCTGCAGCGAGTCCAGGCCGTAGAAGATCAGGCTTTCCTGCGGGTCGAGGTCGCTGTCGTCCTCGATCATCTGGCGCACCCGGCCATGCAGCCAGTCGCGGGTGGTCTCGCCCGCGGGTTGGGTCAGCAGGGCGGCGGTGTCGGTGACATGGCCGCAGCGGGTGGCCACGTACTTCAGGGCCAGGCGGTGCTCCTCCTCGGAGAAGTCGGCCACCGCGTCGCCCACCAGGAACGCCTGGATATCGTTCATGAAGGCGTCGGCGGCGGTGATCATGCAGCCGATATGGGCGTACACGCCGCCGATCAGCAGCTGGTCGCGGCGCCAGCCGCGCATGCGCTCGAGCAGGTCGGAGCGCTGGAAGGCGCTGTAGCGCCACTTGGTCAGCACCGTGTCGCCCGGCTGCGGCGCCAGGGCGTCGATGATCGGTTGCTGCTCGGGGCTGGCCGCCGGCAGGCCCGGGCCCCACATGGCGTTGAGCAGGGCACGGTCCTCGGGCGGCTGTTCATGGGGCTGGGCGGTGTAGACCACCGGGATGCCCTGCTCGCGGGCCCACTGGATCAGCCGCGACAGGTTGTCCACCAGGGCGGTGAGTAGGGCGCCATCGGGCTGGTAGAAGCGCAGGAAGTAGCGCTGCATGTCGTGGATCAACAGCACGGCCCGGGCCGGGTCGGGCTGCCACTGGGTCTTGTTGGCCGGGTAGCTGGCCCGCTGTGGCATGGCATAGTCGTGGATGGTTGGAATGGTCATGTCGGGTCCTTGGACGGTCAGGCGGTCGGGGCGACGGCGAGCAGCGCGCGCAGTTGCTTCTTGTCGATCTTGCCCACCGCGGTCAGCGGCATGGCGTCGATCAGCCGGATCCGGTCCGGGAGCTTGTACTCGGCGATGCCCAGGCCCATCAGGTGGCGACGCAGGGCGATCGGCTTGAGCTGCGGGTTGCGCGAGACGATGAAGGCGCAGCTCTTTTCGCCGAGCAGGTCGTCGGGCAGCGCCACCAGGGCGGCGTGGGTCACGTCCGGGTGCATGACGATCAGGTTCTCGATCTCTTCCGAGGCGACTTTCTCGCCGCCGCGGTTGATCTGGTCCTTGACCCGCCCGACCACCCGCAGGTTGCCGTCGGCGCTGCGCTGGACGATGTCGCCGGAGTGGTAGAAGCCGTCCTGGTCGAACACCTGGGCGTTGTGCTCGGGGCTTTTGTAGTAGCCGCAGAAGGTGTAGGGACCACGGGTGGCGAGCATGCCCGGCTCACCATCGGCGACCGGCTGGCCTTGCTCGTCGAGGATGCGCACCTCGTCCAGCTCGCTGATCGGCCGGCCCTGGGTGGTGAACACCTGTTCGTCGCTGTCGTCCAGGCGGGTGTAGTTGACCAGGCCCTCGGCCATGCCGAACACCTGTTGCAGGCGGCAGCCCAGTACCTCGGGGACCTGGCGGGCCAGGGCCTCGGCGAAACTGGCGCCACCGACCTGCAGCAGGCGCAGGCTGCGCAGTTTGGTCGCGTGCCCGGGCGCGGCCTGCAGCCACAGGGCCACGGCGCTGGGCACCAGGGCGACCATGGTCACGGCATGGCGCTCGATCAGGGCGAAGCAGTTGAGCGGCTCCGGATTGGCCGCCATGACGATGCAGCCGCCGGCATGCAGCACGCCCAGGCCGCCGGGGGAACTGAGGGTGTAGTTGTGCGCGGCGGGCAGGGCGCAGAGAAAGCGCGTGGCGCTGTCCAGGGCGCAGATCTGCGCGCTGGCCCGCACGCTGTAGGCGTAGTCGTTGTGGGTGCGCGGGATCAGCTTGGGGGTGCCGGTGCTGCCGCCGGACAGCTGGAACAGCGCCACCTCGCCAGCGGGGCTGGGCGCGTAGTGGGTGCCGCGCACATCGGCGCTGGCGCTCCATTCGTCGAGGGCATCGAGCATCAGTGTCAGCTTCGGACGCAGGCCTTCCTTGGCCAGGTCATCGAGGAACGCGTCGTTGCGGAACACTTCATGCTCGGCAGAGGCGATCAGCAGGGCGGGGCGGATCTGCCGGGCGAAGGCGCCCAGCTCGTGCTGGCGGTGGCTGTAGAGCGCGTTGACCGGGGCGATGCCGGCCTTGAACAGGGCAAACAGCACGATGTAGAACTCGGCGACGTTGGGCAACTGCACCAGCGCCGTGTCGCCCTGGCCCAGGCCGTGGGCGGCCAGGCGCGAGGCCAGGTTGGAAGCGCGCCGGTCCAGTTCGCCGTAGCTGATGCAGCGTTCGCCGCAGAGGATCGCCGGGGCCTGTGGCTGCGCGGCGGCGCGCTCGATCAGCAGTTGGCTGAGCGGCTGGTCGTTCCAGTAGCCGGCGGCGCGATAGCGCTGCGCCCGGTCCGCGGGCCAGGGGGTGAATTCGATGGTCATGGGAATCTCGGAAAGCGGGTTTGAGGTCAATGGTCCAGGCCGCAGGCACGCAGCATGGTGCCGAGCTTGGTCTGCACTTCGTTCCATTCGGTGTCGGGGCTGGAGGCCTCGACGATGCCGGCGCCGGCGAACAGGCGCACGCGCTGGCCGTTGAAGGTGCCGCAGCGGATGGTCACCACCCACTCGCCGTTACCCTGGGCGTCGCACCAACCGACCATGCCGGTGAACAGGCCGCGCTCGAAGGGTTCGACGAAGCGGATCAGCTGGCGAGCCCGCTCGGTGGGGTAGCCGCACACGGCGGGAGTCGGGTGCAGGCGGCAGGCCAGCTGCAGGGCGTCGATATCGGCCGTGGCCAGTTCACCCTCGATGCGGGTGGACAGGTGCCACAGCGCGGCGGTGCTGATCAGCGACGGCCGCTCGGGGACCTGCAGGCGGCTGCACAGTTCGCCGACGCGCTGGGCGATGTCCTCGGTGACCAGGCGGTGCTCGTAGTGGTCCTTCTCCGACGCTGCCAGCCATTGCGCATTGGCGCGGTCTGCCTCGGGGTCGGCCATGCGCCGCACCGAGCCGGCCAGCGGGTTGCTGATGAACGCCGTGCCTTGCTTGTGCACCAGCAGCTCCGGGCTCACCCCCAGCAGGGTGGCGCCGTCGGCCAGGGGCACGCGGAAGTGGTAGCCCTCGCGGTTCAGCGCCTTGAGGTTGGCCTGCACCTGTGCCGGGTCCACGGGCGCTGCGAAGTGCAGTTCACGCTGCACCGAGAGCACGGCCTTGCGCACATCGCTGTGCTGGAAGTTGACGATGGCATGGCGCACGGCGCGCTTGAAACCGTGTTCGTCGGGGATGTTGGCCTGGCTGAGCAACGCCGGCAGCGCTCCGGCCTGGGCGGGCGCCGCGGTGCGTTGCTGCCAGGCATAGGCCTGGGGAATGTACAGACTGGATGCCTGAGTGGTGTCGAAGGGGATGGCGCCGACCACGATCGGGTTGTCCTGGCCGGCCTGGCGGGCGCGCTCGAAGGCCTGGTCGATGCTGCGCCGCAGCGCGCCGCCGGCCAGGTGGCTGCCGTGGGCCGGGGTATCGATCCGCTCGCGCAGGCCGCTGACGCTCAGCTCGCGGTCGCCGGATGTGAATGAAAAGCTCGAGTCCTCTTGGCTGAGCGGCACGGTGTCCCTGTCTTGCAAACGCAGGGTGCCTGTCTTCATGGGTAGCCTCCTTGGCCGATGGGTGAGAAAGAAAACCTTGAAATATAATCATTCTCGTTAGTAAATATGAGGACGCGAAACACATGGATTTGTCAACCACGCGGGTAAGCGATGAGAGAGTTAACTTCGATGCAGGCCGCCTGTTGGATCGGGCGGGATGCACATGCGGCACTGGGTGGCGTCAGCGCGCACCTGTATGCCGAGTTCGATGGCCAGGCCATCGATGTGGCGCGCCTTGAGGGCGCACTTGAGGGGCTGTACCGGGCACATCCGATGCTCAGGCTGCGCATCGACGGGCAGGGGCGGCAGAGCATCGACGAGACGCTGCGCGCCCATCTGGAGCTGGAGGATTTCAGCGATCTGGACGGTCCCGCCGTGGAGCGGCGCCTGCTGGAGAAACGTCGCCAGTGGAGCCACCAGCGCCTGGACCTGGGCGCCGGCCAGGGTGCGCGCTTCGGCCTGAGCCTGTTGCCGGGCAATGCCGCTCGGCTGCATGTGGACACCGACATGATCGCGGTGGACCCGTCGAGCTTCCGGGTGCTGATGGAAGACCTGGCCCGGCTGTACGACGCCCCAGGCGCCGCGCTGCCACCCACGCTGAGCTACTTCGACTGGTTGGACCAGGTACGTGCCGATGCCGACCTGCGCGACGCTCGCAGCCGCGACCGCGCCTGGTGGCGGGCACGCCTTGCGCAGATCGCCCCGGCGCCGACGTTGCCCTTGCTTGCCCCGGGCCCTGCACGCAGCGAGCGCTTTGCCGCCCGGCTCGAACCCGACCAGTACCGCGCCTTGCAGCAGGCGGCGCGGGTGCAGCGGATCACCTCGTCGGCGTTGCTGCTCGGGCTGTTCGCCACTGCCCTGGGCGAACACACCGGCGATCGGCGCCTGCGCCTGAACGTCCCGGTGTTCTGGCGCGAGCCGGTGCTGGAGCCGGTGCAACGGATCGTCGGCGAGTTCGCCAACCTGGTGCTGGTCGATGTCGACTTCACCGGCGTCGCCAGCCTTGCCGCACTGTGCCAGGACCTGCACCGGCAATTGGTCGAGCGCCTGGCGCACAGCGCCTATCCAGGCGTGGACCTGATGCGCGACCTGTCGCGCCATCACGGCACGCCGCAACTGGCGCCGGTGGTGTTCACCGCAGGGCTGGACCTGCCCGGTGGCGAGCTGTTCTCCGAGCGCGTGGGCCGGGTGTTCGGGCCGATGGACTGGGTGATCTCCCAGGGGCCGCAGGTGGCGCTGGACGCGCAGGTGGCCCAGGTCGATGGCGGTCTGCTGGTCAACTGGGATGTGCGCCTGGACGCACTGCCGGCGGATTGGGTCCGGGCACTGTTCGAGCGCTTCATTGCCTTGGCCGTCGCGGTGGCTGCCGACACGGGCGCGCTGCACCAGCCTTTGACGATCGCGGCCAGCCGGGATTGCCCCTTGAACGCCCTGCAGCAGGCCTACCTGCTGGGGCGTGGCGAACACCTGCCGCTGGGCGGCGTGGCCATGCAGGAGTTCCGTGAGTACCGCGGGCGCATGGACCTGGCACTGCTGCGCAGCCGCCTCTCGGACATGGTGCGCCGCCACGACAGCCTGCGCACCCGCATCGATGCCCAGGCACTGACCCAGTCGTTGAGCGACCAGGTGCAGGTCAACCTGGAGGTGATCGACCTGCACGCCTTGACGGTCGAGCAGGCCCAGGCGCAGCTCGAGGTCCGTCGCGAGACCTATGCCCACGCGCTGTTCGACCTGGCCGGGCCGCCCTGGAATGTCACCGCCTTCCAGCTGCCGCAGGGTGAGCTGGTGGTGTTCGTACGCTTCGATGCGCTGATCCTCGATGGACGCTCCATCGCCACCCTGATGGTCGAGCTGTTCGACGGGCATTGCCAGCCGCTGACCGCCGGCGAGCCGACGGCGGCTGTCGTCGACCGGAGCGAGGTGCGCAAGGCTGATACCGAGTATTGGAAGTCAAAGCTGGCCGAGGTCGATGGCGCGCCACGGCTGCCGTGGCGCTACGCCCTGGACAAGGTCGGCGTGGCCCGATACGCACGCCAGCGCCAGGTGATCCCGGCCCCGGTGTTCAAGGCGTTGAGCCGCGCCGGTGCGCGCGAGGGGCTGTTCAAGAACTCGACGATCATGGCCGTGGTGCTGGAAGTGCTCGGCCACTGGCTCGACGAGGGCAGCCTGTGCGTGGCGGTGCCGGTGGCGCCGCCCCAGGACGGCGCGTTCGCCAACCGTTCCAGCTTCATTGCCCTCGACTGGCAGCACCGACTGCCCACGCTCGCCGAGCGCGCCAAGCGCCTGCAGGCCGATGTACTGGAGGGCCTGCAGCACCTGGCGTTCTCCGGCGTGGACCTGGCACGCCTGCTGTACGACAGCAACGGCCCGGGCCCGGCACTGCCGGTGGTGTTGACCAATGGCCTGTCCTGGCCGGTGAGCGCGGTCGATGCTCCGATGACCTTGAGCGCGGGCCTGACCCAGACGCCCCAGGTGGCCATGGACATCCGCTTCTGCAACACCGCCGAGGGAGGCCTGGCGTTCGAGATCGACTATGCCCGCGAAGCGGTCGATGGCCGCTGGGTCGGGCAGTTGCTCGCAGCCTTTGGCCAGGCGGTGGCGCAACTGGCCGGGCAGGGCGCGTTCGAAGTCCAGGCACGGCAGTTCATCGACCTTGGCCACTACCGCCTGAACAGCAGCGAGGCGCAGGCCGAACCTGTCGATTTCCTCGGGCGCATCGCCCACAACCTGTTCGGCCCGGACAATGGACGCATCGCCTTGCTGCACGGCGAGCGGCGGATCAGCTACGCCGAACTGGGCGAGGGCGTCGCCCGCATCGCCCAGGCTTTCAAGGCCCGGGGCCTGCAGCCTGGCCAAGTGGTCGCGATCTGCCTGCCGCGCGGCCCCGAGCACAGCATGACGACCCTGGCCTGCGCCCTGAGCGGGCTGGTCTGGGTGCCGATCGACGCGGCGGCGCCCGAGGAGCGCCTGCGCTACCTGCTGGACAACTGCCAGCCGGCGCTGGTGGTCGACACCGCCGCGCCACTACTGGCCAGCCCGCCGGCCGCCCTGGACCTGACGGGCCTGGCGGCGTTGTCGGCCAGCACCACGCCGGCCTACTACCTCTACACCTCCGGCACCACCGGCAAGCCCAAGTGCGTGGTGCTGAACAACCGCGCCACGGCCAACGTCATCGGCAGCACCCTGGCGCAGTGGCAGGTCAGCCGCGACGATGTGTTCATCTCGGTGACCCCGCTGCACCACGACATGTCGGTGTTCGACGTGTTCGGCAGCCTCTGCGCCGGGGCGGCGCTGGTGCTGCCCGAGCCCGGCGAGGAAAAGGACGCGTTGCGCTGGAACCAGCTGGTCAGGCAGCACGGCGTGAGTCTCTGGTGTTCGGTGCCGGCCATCTTCGAAATGCTCCTGGCCTGCCGCCAGGGCGATGGCCTGCAGAGCCTGCGCCTGCTGGCCCAGGGTGGCGACTACATCAAGCCGGCGGTGATCGCCGAATTGCGCGAGCAGTTGCCGGTGGCGCGGCTGGTGTCCCTGGGCGGGCCGACCGAGACCACCATCTGGAGCATCTGGCACGAGATCGGCGACCAGGACCGCGCCAGGGTGCCCTATGGACGCCCATTGCCGGGCAACCGCTACTGGCTGCTGGACGAGCACGGCGAGCATTGCCCGCAGGGCGTCGCCGGGCGTATCCACACCAGTGGCGTGGGCCTGGCCCTGGGCTACCTGCAAGAGGGTGAGCTGGTGCAGAACGACTTCGTCAGCGTGCTCGACGAGCACGGTGCGCCAGTGCGGGCTTTCCGTACCGGCGACCGTGGCCGCTACCGCGAGGACGGCGTGCTGCTGTTCGACAGCCGGGTCAATGGCTATGTGAAGGTGCGCGGCGTGCGCGTGTCGCTGCCGGACATCGAGATCGAGCTGATTCGCCATCCGGCGGTGCAGCAGGTGCTGGTGGTGGACTATGGCGACACGCAACAGGGCGAGGCCTGCATCGGCGCGCTCTATGTGCGGCGCAACGGCGCGCCACCCGGCGACGTGGCGCTACGCGAGCATGCCCGGGCGTTGCTGGCGCAGTCCCACGTGCCCACGCGCTTCATCGAGGTAGCCGAGTTGCCGTTGACGGCCAACGGCAAGCCGGACCGCCGCCGCGCCCGCACGTTGCTGGAAGGCGACACCGAGCAGGCGCCGGCAGCGACGCCCAGTGATCCGCAGCGGTGCGCCCAGGTGCTGGCGATCTATCAGCAGGTGCTCGGCGCCACGCAGCCGGCCCTGGACTTTCTCGCCATGGGCCTGCGCCCGCAGCACCTCAAACCCCTGGCGGCACGCCTGGGCGAGGCCTTCGCGGTGCGTTTGTCGCCCGCGCAGCTGCTGCCGTGCCGCACGGTCGAAGAGGTCGAGCGCCTGCTCGCCGCCACGCCTGCCTGAATCAACCGCCCTGGGCCGCACCCAGGGCGCCATCCGTAGTTTTTGGGAAATCATCGAGCATATGGACATCGCAACCCTAGACATCGCCGGCATCGGCGTCGGACCGTTCAACCTGGGCCTGGCCGCGCTGCTGTCGCGCCACCCGGACCTGCGCTGCGCGTTCCTCGAGCGCAAGGCGGAATTTCGCTGGCACGAGGGCCTGCTGCTGCCGGGCACCACCTTGCAGGTGCCGTTCCTCGCTGACCTTGTGACCCTGGCCGACCCGTGCCACCCGTTGAGCTACCTCAACTACCTGCACCAGCACGACCGTTTGTTCCAGTTCTACTACTACGACCACTTCCAGGTGCCCCGGCGCGAATACGATCACTATTGCCGCTGGGCCGCGCGCCAGTTGCCGGCCTGCCACTTCGGCGAGGAGGTCACCGGGGTGCGTTACGATGGCGACAGCGAGCGCTTCGTCATCGACAGCGTGTCGGTGTCGGGCCTGGAGCGGCGCTACAGCAGCCGTGACCTGGCCATCGGCGTCGGTACCCGGCCGTGGCTGCCGGCCTGGGCGCGCACCCGCAGCCAGGCGCCGATGCTGCACTCGGCGGAGTTCGGCAAGCGCCAGGGCGAACTGGAGCAGTGCCGGCGTGTGGTGGTGGTCGGCTCCGGGCAGAGCGCGGCAGAGTGCGTGCTGGCCCTGTTCAATGCGTTGACGCCGGAGCAGGTGGAGGCGGGGGCTTCGATCCACTGGATCACCCGTTCAGGGGGCTTCCATCCCATGGAATACTCCAAGCTTGGTCAGGAGTGCTTCACCCCGGCCTACATGAACTACTTCCACACCCTGGACCGCGACAAGCGCCGCGAGATCGTCGCCGAGCAGGGCCTGTTGTACAAGGGCATCAGTTTTTCCACCATCGGCGCGATCTACGACCTGATCTACGAGCGCTCCATCGGCGGGCGCGAGCCGGGGCTGACGTTGCTGTCCAGCTGCGACGTGGAGTCGGTCGAGGACCTGAGCTCAGCAGGCCTGCGCATGACCTTTCGCCACCGCCAACTGGACCAGCGGGCGACCCTGGAGACCGATGCGATCATCGCGGCGACCGGCTATGCGCATGCCTGGCCGCAGTGGTTCGAGCAGCTCAAGGGCACGGTGCTGGCCACCGACGCGCATGGCGACTGCATCGTCGGCGAGGATTTCACCGCGCAGCGCTGTGATGGCGGCAGTGGCCGGGTGTTCGTGCAGAACGCGGAGATATTCCAGCATGGCGTCGGTTCACCGGACCTGGGGCTGGGGCCGGTGCGCAATGCGGTGATCCTCAACCAGTTGCTGGGCCGGGCGCAGTATCGGGTGCCGCAGCGGTCGTCGTTCCAGCGCTATGGGTTGCCGCAGGGGTGATGGGCGTTAGGGCTGCAAAGTTTTCGCCGTGGGGGATGTTGCGCCTGTGAGATCGAGCGCCGCCCGCGCGGCGCTCGATCTTGTAGGCGATACAACTCTTGCGCCGGACAACAGCAGGCGGCGCTCGCTCTCACAAGCGCCGCCCACCTTGAACTACAAAACCACTTCTGCCAAAGCCCTCCGGCCGCCGTCCACCTCGGCCAACACCCCGAACGCCGCGGAAATCATCGCGCACAGGCGCTCGACCTGGGCGGCGCTATAGCGATCGCTGCGGTAGGTGACCACCAGGCGCAGCGAGCGCTGGCCGTCGAACACATCCTCCATGATCTCGAACTGCAGGCCGAACATCGACTCGCTCTTGTCCGGGTCGATCTGCTTGTAGCGGATCGCCTGGCCTGCGGGCGTGCGCAGGGCGCCATTGAGGGCGTTGTTGGCGTGGATCTGCACGTACACATCGAACATCAGCCCCTCGGCGGGCGTCATGCCCAGCGCCTGCTGGATGGTCTCCATGGGCACGTCGGCATAGGCCATCGAGTCGTTGATCATCCGCGTCACATCGCCCAGCAGGTCACCCAGCGACTGTTCCGGGGCGAACTGCACGCGGTGGGCGACCATGGTGGTGAAGTAGCCGACGGTGTCGAAGAACGCCGGATCCGTACGCCCCGAGGCCGAGGTGCCGATCACCAGGTCCGACAGGTTGCCGAGCTTGTGCAGCGACAGGGCGATGGCGGTGTAGATCACGCTGAACAGCGATGACTGGTGCTGCCGGGCACTGGTGCCGAGTTGCTCCAGCACGCCGGGTGCGGGACGCAGCTCCAGCCAGCGCGCACGGGTGGTCGCCTGGTCGGCGGGCAGCAGCGTGGCATCATCCCAGGCGGGCAGGGCAAGGCCGCGGGTGGCGTCGCCCAGCAGTTCGGTCCAGTACGCCAGGTGGCGCGGGTTCGGGCCCTGGGCACTCTGGGCGAGGGCGAACTCGTGGAAGGTGCGCGCCGCCGCCGGCCATTGCGGCGCCCGGTCCTGGGCACGGGCCAGGTAGGCCTCGGCCAGTTCGGCCATGATCACGTTTAGCGACCACTCGTCGATGGCCATGTGGTGGACCAGGAACGACAGCACCTGGTGGCCACTGTGCGGGTCACGCAGCAGGCGTAGCCTCAGTGGCAGTTCGCGGGCCAGGTCGAAGCGGTGCTTCGCCTCGCTGGCAAGGCTCGCACCGCTGCTCTCGGCGCTGTTCCAGAACCACTTGTAGCGGCCCAGTTCGGCCAGCGGCACGATGCGCTGGCAGGCGTTGTCGCCTTCGCCATGGTAGGTGGTGCGCAGGCTGGCATGGCGCTCCAGCAGGTCGCTGAAAGCTTGCTGTAGCAGCGCTTCGTCCACTGGGTCGTGGAAGTCCAGGGCAAAGGGCAGGTTGAAAATGGTGCCGTAGTCGAAGGCCGCGCAGGCGCGCCACAACGACGCCTGGGCCAGGGCCATCGGTGCCTGCTGGATATCCCCGGCCTGGTCGCTGGCCTGACTGGCTTGCCCTTGGCTCAGCTTGGCGCGGGTGGCCAGCGCCGACGCGCTGGGCGAGGCGAAGAAGTCGCTGAAGCGCAGTTCGATACCGTGCTCGCCCTGCAGGCGCCCGATGATCCGGGTGGCCAGCAGCGAGTGGCCGCCCATGTCGAAGAAATCGTCGTCCAGGGTCATGCCAGGCTCCGCCAGTGCCTGGCGGAACGCGTCGAGAATGCGTTGCGCGATGTCCGTCGAGGGTGCCTGGGACAGCGGCTCGAGCTGCAGTGGCTGGTCGCCGGCCTGGGCGTCGTATTCGGCGCGGATACGTTCGAGCAGGGCTTGCGGCGACTGGCGCAGCACCGCATGGCAGAGCAGGCCGAGCGCGGCCTGCTGGTCGCCGGCCAGCAGCAGGGCCTCGAACGGCGGCTGCGTGGTGGAATCCCAGGGCGCCGTCTGGCGCGCCCGCAGCAGGGCGTCCATGCCCTGGGCGGCGCTGCGCTCGATGCGCAGGCACGGGTACCAGCCGGGCTCCTGGGTCTTGTACAGGTCGCCGTCATCGCTGAAGTGGTAGCGGCTGTTCAGGCCCGGCGTGGTCTCGACCACCGCCTGCACGGCCAGGGCCAGCAACGACAGGTCGGCCTGGGGGCCAAGGCGCCAGGCGCCCAGTTGCCGGTGCAGTTGCTCGGGTTGCTGCTGCTGGGCGAACCAGGCGAGCTCCTCGTGTTCGTCCAGGGCCTGGGGTGAGGGTGGGGTGGTGTTGCGTTCCAACATAGCTAGCTTCCTGCTGTTCGATCGTTCAAGGCCCGCGTCGGCCTCACTGCCATCCATGGATCGCGGTGAGTGGCCGCGCAGAGGGGTTGCACCACCGGGGTGCATTGCGTGAATCCCGGGGATTCGTTATGGTGTGAAAGATGCAAATAATTATCATCTAGATTGGCGCACGTCAAAGCAAGCCGTCTGGAATGCACCACGCTCAGGGAGAGGTACCGTGGACAACGGAACGTTCGCGCTTCGTCAGCAGCTGCACCAGCTGTATCAGGATCATCACGGCTGGTTGTGCGACCTGCTGCGGCGCAAGCTCGGCAACTCGGTGGATGCGGCGGACCTGGCCCACGACATCTACCTGCACTTGATGAACAAGGGCCAGGTGCCCACGGCCGAGCAATCGCGCTGCCACCTCACACAGATCGCCAACGGCAAGGTCATCGACCTGTACCGCCGCCGCCAGCGCGAAACCCGCTACCTCGAGGACCATGGCCTGCTGCCCGAGCCACGGGTGCCGTCGGAGGAGACGCGGGCGCTGGTGGTCGAAGCGTTGGCTGCGATCGACAGCGCCCTGCAGCGGCACTCGCCCAAGGCGCGCCAGGCCCTGTTGCTGTGCCGACTCGACGGCATGGCCCACCGCGCCATCGCCGACGAGCTGCGGGTCTCGGTGTCCTCGGTGGAAAAGTACATCGCCGCCGGCCTGCGCACTTGCAGGCGCTACCGGCTGGGCGGCGTCTGAGGGTGCGCAGATTTTCTTGCGGGTTTGCCCGCCTCGTGCGGAATACAGGTTGAGAAGGACATGCGGGCAGGGCGCCCCTGGGACGGCCCGGCCCGCGCCTCGTGCTGAAAAGGAGCATTCATGAGTGTTGAACAAGGGGTGGCGGACCCGTCCGCCCGTGGACCGGTCGCCGCGGTGCTTGCGCCGATACGCGGCCGATTGATCGTCGCCGGGCTGCTCGCCGCCCTGGGCGCCATGCTGACCCTGGCGCCGCTGGCAGCCATCGCCGAAGTCGCCCGGCTGGCCCTGGCCGGTGGGCAGGGCCTCGACCAGGCCTGGCCGGTCATCGCCGTGGGGCTGGGTTGCCTGTTCGCCGGCATGGCGCTGATCTCGCTGGGCGACCTGGTGGCGCACCTGGCTGACAACCACATCACCGGCACGCTGCGCCTGGCGATCATCCGCCGCCTGGCGCGGGTGCCGCTGGGCTGGTTCACCAGTCGCGCCTCGGGCGAGGTCAAGCAGGCCATGCAGGATGACATCGGCATCCTGCACAGCCTCACCGCACACTTCTATACCACCCTGGGGCGCAGCGCCGGGGCGGTGCTGGCCTCGATCGTCTACCTGTTCGCCATGGACTGGCGCATGGCGATCGTGTCGATGCTGCCGTTCCCGCTGTTCTTCCTGTTCTTCGCCCGCGCCCACCAGGCCAGTGCTCGTAACATGCAGGCCTTCGGCGCCGGCATGGGGCGGATCAACCAGGCGGTGGTCGAGTTCGTCAACGGCATCCCGGTGGTCAAGGCCTTCGGTGGCCAGCGCAAGGCCCATGGCAGCTATCGCGAGGCGGTGGACGCCTTCGCCGCGGCCTTCACCGACTTCACCCGGCCGCTGGTCAGTGCCATGGCCAATGCCAACGCAATGATCGCCCCAGTGTCGGTGCTCGGCGTGGTCCTGGCGTTCGGCACGCTGTTCGTCGGCCTTGGCTGGATCACCCCGGTGCAGGTGTTGCCGTTCGCCCTGGTGGCGCCGGGCATCTGCGCGCCGCTGCTGTTGCTGGCCTACATCACCCACGACCTGAACAACGCCACCGGCGCCGCCCAGCGCGTGCAGGCGCTGCTGCGCACGCCGGTGCTGGAGACCGACGGCCAGGGCGCCGGCAAGCTGCCGGCCGATGCGCGGATCGAAGTGCAGGGCCTGGGCTATCACTACGACCCGCGCAATCCGGTGCTGAGCGAGGTGTCGTTCACCCTCGAACCCGGCACGGTGACCGCGGTGGTCGGCGCCTCGGGCGCCGGCAAGTCGACCCTGGCGCGCCTGCTGCTGCGCTTCTTCGACCCCAGCGCCGGGCGCATCACCCTGGGCGGCGTCGACCTGCGCCAGATCGACAGTGCCCAGTTGTACCGACGCATCGGCTTCGTCCTGCAGGACGTGCGCCTGATCCATGCCAGCGTGCGCGAGAACATCGCCCTGGGCCGGCCTTCGGCGAGCCAGGAGCAGATCGAGGCGGCGGCACGGATCGCCAATATCCACGAGCGCATCCTTGCCCAACCGCGTGGCTACGACGCGGTGATCGGCGAGGACGTGCAGTTCTCCGGCGGTGAGCTGCAACGGCTGAGCATCGCCCGCGCGGTGTTGCTCGACCCACCGGTGCTGGTGCTCGACGAAGCCACCGCGGCGGCCGACGCCGAGAACGAAGTCAAGCTGCAACAGGCACTGTCGCGCTTCGCCCAGGGCCGCACGCTGCTGGTGATCGCCCACCGCCTGGACACGGTCATGCACGCCGAGCAGATCCTGGTGCTGGACCAGGGCACGGTCGCCGAGCGCGGCAATCACGACGAACTGCTGGCCCGTCGCGGTCTGTACGCGCGCTTGTGGGCTGCCGGGGGTTATGCGAAGTCGCGGGTGACCGCGCAGGTGGAGGAACACTGATCATGCTGGGGATTTTCGTTCGACTGCTCGGCGCCGACGCCGTGTTCCTGCGCCGTTATCTGCGCCTGGCACTGGTGTATGGCGTGCTCTGCGGGCTGACCATCGTCACCCTGATGCCGATCCTGCGCCACCTGCTGGGCAATCAGCTGGAGGCCGCCGGCCAGTGGCTGGCCCTGCTGGCCCTGGGCGTGGTGGTGTGCTGGTACCTGCGCCGGCGGGTGGAGAAGGCCGGTATCGCCGTCGGTATCGCGGTGCTGCGCGGTGGCCGCCAGCGCCTGGGCGAGCATGTCGGCACGCTGCCGGTGGGCTGGTTCAGCGCTGCCAACACCGCGCGCCTGAGCCACGTCACCACCCAGGGCATGATGGAAATCGCCCAGTTGCCGGCCCATGTGTTCACGCCGCTGTTCACCGGGGTGGTGACGCCGCTGGTGATCCTCGTCGCGCTGTTGCTGGTCGACCTGCGCCTGGGCCTGGTGGCCCTGGTCAGCCTGCCGCTGCTGGCCCTGGTGATGCTGGCGACCATGCGCCTGGGCCAGCGCGCCGACCAGCGCTACCAGCGTGACACCGCGCAGACCAGCCAGCGCATGGTCGAATTCGCCCAGGCGCAGTCGGTGCTGCGCGCCTTCAATGGCGAGCAGGGCGGCACGCGCTTCCTAGAGCAGGCCGTGGCCCAGCAACAGCAGGCCGCGCGCAAGCTGATCCAGCTTTCGGCGCTGTCGTCGGTGCTCAATGTCTGGGCGGTGCAGGCCAGCTTCGCCGCCTTGCTGGTGGTCGCCACGCTGTGGCTCGGCGAGCAGGCCGGTGCAGCCTTCGACAGCGCGGCGGTGATCGCCACCCTGGTCGCGCTGGTGCTGGCGACCCGCTTCATCGATCCGCTGCTGGATGTGGCCGGCTACAGCGAGGTGCTGCGCGGCACCCGTGGCCAGTTGCAGGCGGTGGCCGAGTTGCTGGCCGTCGAACCGCTGCCCGAACCCGCCGCGCCGCAGTCGCCGGCCGATGGGTCGGTGCAGCTTGAGCAGGTCGGTTTCCGCTACGGCGATGATCAACCTGAAGTGCTGCGCGAGGTCAGCCTGGATATCGCGCCCGGCAGCATGACCGCGCTGGTCGGCGCGTCGGGGTCGGGCAAGACCACCCTGGTGCGCCTGATCGCCCGGTTCTTCGATGTCACCCAGGGCCGGGTCAAGGTCGGCGGGGTGGATGTGCGGCAGATGTCCGCCGAGCAACTGGCCGGGCAGATCAGCCAGATCTTCCAGGACGCCTACCTGTTCCAGGGCAGCATCGCCCACAACATCCGCCTCGGCAAACCCGATGCCAGCGAGGCCGAGGTGCTCGAGGCGGCGCGGCTGGCCGGGGTACAGGAGATCCTCGAACGCCTGCCCGAAGGCTTGCACACGCCGGTGGGCGAGGGCGGTGCACGGCTGTCCGGCGGCGAACGCCAGCGTATCTCGATTGCCCGGGCGCTGATCAAGGACGCGCCGATCCTGCTGATCGACGAGGCCACCGCGGCGCTGGACGCCGAGAACCAGGCGGCCATCGCCGAGGCGCTGGCACGGCTGCGCGGCAAGCGCACGCTGATCGTCATCGCCCACCAGCTGTCGACGGTGGCCATGGCCGACCAGATCGTGGTGCTGGACCAAGGGCGCATCCGCGAGCAGGGCGCCCATGCCCAGTTGGCCGCCGAGGGTGGGCTGTACGCGCACTTCCTCGAGCAGCGCCGGGCCGCCAAGGGCTGGCGTATCGGCGAGGCGGCGGGTGATGGAGTGACCGCTTGAGTCGGGTGCTGCTGCCAACGCTGTTGTTGCTGCTGTGTGGCGTTTCATTGATGGTCGGGGCCAGCCAGATATCCTGGTCGGCCTTGTGGTCGGCCAGCGACGATGCCTGGCTGACCCTCACCGCCAGCCGCCTGCCACGCCTGGCGGCGCTGGTGCTGACCGGTGTCGGCCTGTCGATCTGCGGGGTGATCCTGCAGCAGATCGTGCGCAACCGCTTCGTCGAGCCGGCCACCTGCGGCGGACTCGACGCAGCCAAGCTGGGCATCCTGGTGGCCCTGACCGTGCTGCCCGGGGCTGGGGCCAGCGGGCGCATGCTGTTCGCCCTGGTGTTCTGCCTGCTGGCGAGCCTGGTGTATGTGGCGATCATCCGCCGCATCCGTTTCACCAACCTGGTACTGGTGCCGGTGATCGGCCTGATGTACGGCAGCCTGCTCAGCGCCATCGCCGAATTCTACGCCTATCGCCACAACATCCTGCAGAGCATGCAGGGCTGGCTGCTGGGCGACTTCTCGCGGGTGATCGAGGGCAACTACGAGATCATCTACCTGATCCTGCCGATCGTCGTGCTCACCTACCTGTACGCCCAGCGTTTCACCGTGCTCGGCATGGGCGAGGGCATGGCCACCAGCCTCGGGCTCAACTACGCGGCCACCGCCATCCTTGGCCTGGTGCTGGTGGCGGTGAGCGTGTCGGCCACGGTGATCACCGTGGGCGCGATCCCTTTCGTCGGCCTGGTGGTGCCGAACCTGGTGGCGCTGCGCTACGGCGAGAACCTCAAGCGCACCCTGCCCATCGTCGCCATGTGCGGCGCGGCGCTGCTGCTGGCCTGCGACATCCTCGGCCGGCTGCTGATCCATCCCTACGAGGTGCCCATTGGCCTGACCGCCGGCAGTGTCGGCGGCGTGCTGTTCCTGTTGCTGATCCTGTGGAAATGCAAATAATGCGTCGCGCCGCCTGGTTGTTGCTGCCGGCCCTGGCGCTGGCGTTCCTGCTGCTGGGCTCGGGCCTGGACTTCAGCTACGTGATCCCCAAGCGCCTGGTGCGCCTGGGCGCGATCGTCGTGGCCGGGGTGTGCATCGCCTTGTCCTCGGTGATCTTCCAGACCCTGGCCGGCAACCGTGTGCTGACCCCGGCGATCATGGGTTACGAAGGCATCTACCTGTTGTTCCAGGCCCTGCTGGTGCTGTGGCTGGGTACCGCCAGCGTGGCGCTGCTGGGCGCCCAGGGCAACGCGCTGCTGTCGATCGCGCTGATGCTCGGCTACTCGTGGCTGTTGCAACGCTGGCTGCTGCGCGAGGGGCGAGGGGATGTCTATCGCCTGCTGCTGCTGGGCCTGGTGCTGACCATGGTGCTGGGCACTTTCACCCAGTTCATCCAGCTCAAGACCAGCCCGGGGGAGTTCTCCATCCTGCAGAGCCTGGGCTACACCAGCTTCAACCGCGCCCAGCCGGCCCAGGTGCTGTACTCGGGCCTGCTGGTGGCGGCGGTGGCGCTGCTGGTGGCGCGCGGCACGCGGGTGCTCGACGTGCTGGCGCTGGGGCGCGACCAGGCCATCGCCCTGGGCCTGGACCATGGCCGCTGCCTGCGCCTGCAGATGGCGCTGATCGCGGTGCTGGTGGCGGTGTCCACCAGTTTGGTGGGGCCGACTGCGTTCATGGGCGTGTTCGTCGCCAACATCGCCTACGCCCTGGCGCGCAGCGCCAGGCACCAGGTCACCCTGCCACTGGCCTGCGCCGTGGCCATCGGCATGTTCCTGCTCGCCCAACTGCTGGTCGAGCACCTGTTCAACTACCGGACCAGCGTGAGCATCCTCGTCAACCTGGTGTGCGGCGCGTACTTCCTCGCGCTGATGGTCCGAACCCGAGGCACCCCATGATCACCCTCGAACACCTGCACAAGGCCTACGGCGACAAGACCGTGCTCGACGATGTGAGCCTGGCGTTCCCCGCAGGCCAGGTCACCTCGCTGATCGGCCCCAACGGCGCCGGCAAGAGCACGCTGCTGATGTGCATCGCCCGGCTGCTGCCAGCCAATCGCGGGCAGATCCTGCTCGACGGCCAGGACATCAGCCGCATCGCCATCGCCGACTACGCCCGCCGCGTGGCTACCCTGCGCCAGGTGCTGGACTTCAACCTGCGCCTGACCGTCGAGGAGCTGGTCGCCTTCGGCCGCTTCCCCTACAGCCGCGGCCTGCTGACCGCCGACGACCAGCAGGTGATCGACGAGTCGCTGGATTTCCTCGGGCTGCAGCCTCTGCGCGGGGCTTACCTCGACGAACTCAGCGGCGGCCAGCGGCAGATGGCCTTCCTGGCCATGACCATCGCCCAGCGCACCGACCTGCTGCTGCTCGACGAGCCGCTGAACAACCTCGACATGAAGCACGCGGTGCAGATCATGCAGGCGATCCGCAGGCTCTGCGACGAGCAGGGGCGCACGGTGATCCTGGTGGTGCACGACATCAACTTCGCCGCCAACTATTCCGACCACATCGTCGCCATGAAGGGCGGCGCCGTGCACAGCCATGGGCCGGTCGCCGAGGTGGTCACCCAGGCCAACCTGCGCGCGCTGTTCGGCCTGGCCTTCGAGATCCTGCCCAGCGCGCACGGTTTCGTCTGCAACTACTTCAACCCATCATTATCGAGAGAGCTGGTATGAACGGAATCTGCAAGATACTGCTGGCCGCCGCCGTGGCGGCCGCGCTGCCCGGCTGCGACCAGGCCCCGCCGGCACAGGCGCGCGCCGCCAGCGCCGACTACGCCCCGGTGAAGGTCGAGCACGCCCTGGGCACCACGCTGGTCGAACACCAGCCGCAGCGCGTGGTGGCCTTCGACATGAGCGAGCTGGACACCCTCGACCAGCTCGGCGCGCCGGTGGTCGGCATCGCCAAGGACTATGTGGCGGGCTTCCTGGCCAAGTACCGCGACGACCCCAAGGTGGCCGATGTCGGCACCACCATCCAGCCCAACCTCGAGCGCCTGCATGCGCTCAAGCCCGACCTGATCCTGATCTCGCCGCTGCAGGCGCAGAGCTACCAGGAGCTGAGCCAGATCGCCCCGACGGTGCACTACGACATCGACATGGACAACCGCCAGGGCAACGTCATCGACACCGCCAAGCAGCACCTGCTGACCGTCGGACGGATCCTCGGCAAGGAAGACCAGGCCCGGGAAACCGCCGCGCGCATCGACGCCAAGGTGGCCCAGGTGCGCCAGGTGACCGATGGGCGTTCGGAGAAGGCGCTGATAGTGCTGCACAACAACGGCGCGTTCACCGCCTATGGCGTGCGCTCGCGCTACGGCTTCATCTTCGACACCCTCGGGGTCAAGCCGGCCAGTGACGACATGCAGGCCGGCCTGCACGGGCAGCCGATTTCCAACGAGTTCATTCACCAGGCCGACCCGGACATCCTCTACGTGATCGACCGCACTGCGGTCATGGAGCGCAGGGCCGCGCTGGACCGTGAGACCCTGGACAACCCGCTGCTGCGCCAGACCAAGGCGTGGAAGAACGGCCATGTGGTGTTCGTCGATGCGCAGACCTGGTACCTGTGCACGGCCAGCGTGACCTGTCTGGAGCGGGTGGCGGACGAGGTGGTGAAGGGGTATCAGGGCTGACGTACGGAAAGGTGGGGCTGCTATGCAGCCCTTTCGCCGGCAAGCCGGCTCCCACAAGAAACATCAGCCAGGCGCGATTCCTGTGGGAGCCGGCTTGCCGGCGATGAGGCCGGTACAGATATAGAACCGATAGTGGCCAAATGACGGTAATTTCTGTTGAGGGATTCGCCGACTCGTACGGAATGACTAATGAGAAACATTACCATTGCGTCCCGAAAGGAATCCCTCATGTCTCCACTGCAACATCCCCAGGCCCCGAACCTGCCCCGCAGGGCCTTGCGCATGGCCGTGCTGCTGGGCATGGCCGCCATCGCCGGCAACGCCTTCGCGCAACCGCCACGCACCACCACCTCGGCGCAGCAACAGACCCCCGATGTGAAGGAAGAAGGCCTGACCCTGCCGGAAACCCTGGTACAGGACACACGTGACTCCCTCGGCGCTCCGCCAGCGGAATATGCCGGTGGCCAGGTCGGTTCGGGTAGCCGGCTCGGGCTGATGGGCAACAAGGACTTCAGCGAAACGCCGTTCAACGCCATCAGCTACACCAAGGAATACATCGAGAACCGTCAGGCTCAGGACATCGGCTCGGTGATCGGCGCCACCGATCCGTCGGTGTACGTGCCGAGCAAGCGCGGCATCTTCGAGACCTTCTTCATCCGCGGCCTCTACAGCACCGGCAACGACATCACCTTCAACGGCCTGCCGAGCATGGCACCGAACATGCGCGGCTCCACCGAGCTTGCCGAGCGCATCGAGGTGCTCAAGGGCCCGTCGGCGCTGCTCAACGGCATGCCG
The DNA here is from genome assembly GCF_014268935.2 of Pseudomonas peradeniyensis. Classification (GTDB taxonomy): domain Bacteria; phylum Pseudomonadota; class Gammaproteobacteria; order Pseudomonadales; family Pseudomonadaceae; genus Aquipseudomonas; species Aquipseudomonas peradeniyensis. The sequence goes on from NZ_JABWRJ020000001.1 coordinate 1,585,766, forward strand.
CCTGACGGCAGCGTCGGCGGCAGCATCAACATCGTGCCCAAGCGTGCCGGCGACGAGCCCCTGGCTCGGCTGACCGCCTCGTACGAGTCCGACGGCCTGGCCGGCATGCATGCCGATATCGGCCGCCGCTTTGGTGACCAGAAGCAGTTCGGTGTGCGCTTCAATGGCGTCTACCGCGACGGCGACACCCCGGTGGACGACCAGCAGCACCGCATGCAGCTGTCGTCGCTGGCCCTGGACTGGCGCGGCGAGCGGGCGAGGGCGTCGCTGGACTACTACCACCAGCGCGAGCGCATGGATGGGGTCAACTACTTCGGCATCTCCTCGATCAGCCCCGGGGTGACTCACCTGCCCAAGGCCAAGAAAGGCGATCATTCGCTGGCCCCGGAGTGGGGCTACACCGTCAACGACACCGACACCGTGGTGCTGCGCGGCGAGTACGACCTCAACGACTCGCTCACCGCATTCGCCGGCTGGGGCCACAGGGAAGGGGGCTACAACGCGCTGATGACCAGCGGCATGCTGCTCAACGATGCCGGCGACATCTCCGCCACCCCGATCCGCTCGGCCCGCGATGGCGAGCAGAAATCCGGCGAAGTCGGCCTGCGCGGGCGTTTCGCCACCGGGCCCGTGGACCACGCCTGGTCGCTGGCGGCCACCCGCTACGACTCCGAGAACAGCTTCAAGGACAAGCGCCTGTCGTCGACCATCCGCACCAACTACTACAACCTGGACTACGGCCCGCGCCCGGAGATCGGCGAGTACGGCAACGTCACCTCGCGCATGCGTGCCCGGCTGAGCAGCGAAGCCTTGCTCGACACCATGTCGTTCCTCGATGACAAGGTGCAATGGACCGTGGGGGCACGCCACCAGAACGTGCGTGCGTCGAACTATAACGGCAACCACCAGCGCACCTCCAAGCCCTACGATGAAAGCCGGGTTTCGCCGGCCACGGCCTTGCTGGTCAAGGTCACTGACGAGCTGTCGCTGTACGGCAATTACATCGAAGGCCTTAGCCAGGGCGGCATCGCGCCGGACAACGCGCGAAACGCGGGTGCGATCATGGCGCCGTACCAGACCAAGCAGTACGAGCTGGGCGCCAAGCTCGACCTGGGCACCTTCGCGCACACGGTCAGTGTCTACCAGGTGAAGAAACCAAGCGCCTATACCGACCCGGTCACGCAGGTCTACGGCGTGTACGGCGAGCAGCGCAACCGTGGCCTGGAATGGTCGTTCTTCGGCGAGCTCGAGCCGGGCTTGCGCCTGCTGGGCGGTGCGTCCTACACCAAGGCCGAGCTGACCAAATCGATCCGCAAGGAAAACGAGGGCAACCAGGCCACTGGCGTGCCCAAGGTGCTGGCCAAGCTCGGCGTCGAGTACGACCTGCGTGAGCTTCCCGGCCTGACCCTGACCGGCAACGCCAACTATGCCGGCCGGCGCTACGCCACCGATGCCAACAACCTGTCGCTGCCGTCCTACACGATCTTCGACCTGGGCGCCCGCTACAGCCTGAAGATCTCGGACAAGCCGGTGACCTTCCGCGCCACCGTGCAGAACGTGGCCAACAAGGCTTACTGGATCGGTTCGTGGAACGGCGGCGATGGCAGTGGCCTGTCCGGTGGATTGGGGACGCCGCGGTCGTTGTTGTTCTCTACCTCGGTGGATTTCTAGCCAGACCAGCGCTGGCTGCATGGGAGGGGCGGTGCGCCGATGCGACCTGCCCCGTGATCACCGGCCAGCCGGTGCCAGATTCACACCGCGTCCGGATATGCCTCACGCAGGCTGTCCCCCAACCAACCCATGAACCACAACGCATCGGCACTCGGCGGCTGCGCTGGCGTCAGCAACTGGTAGCTTTCCAGCGCCACGGCTTGTTCCACGCAGCGCACCAGGCTGCCTTCGCGCAGCTCCCGCGCCACCAGTACCTCGGTGGCCAGGGCAACACCGTGACCGCGCTGGGCCAGGTTCAGCACGATATCGTTGCTGATATGCGAAGTGTCGGCCTTGACCCGCACCCTCAGGCCATTGGCGGCGAACCAGCTGTTCCACCAAGTGCCGTCATCAACATGGATCAGCCTGCAGGCGGGCAAGTCCGCAGCGCTCAGCCCCACAGGCAACTGCGCGAGATAGCTCGGCGCGCAGACGGCGAACACCTTCGGACGGATCAACACCTCACGTACCCCGCTCAGCTCACCCGGCAGACCGAAGGCGATGCCCAGGTCCGCCTGGCGCGCATCCACGCTGGTAAAGGTGGCGTTAGGCTCGATGGCGATCCTCAGGTCCGGGCGCAGGCTGCGCAGGGCGTCGATGCGCGGTGTCAGCCAGCGCGAGGCGAACGCCGGCACGCAGAGGATCCGCAGCCAGCGCTCGTCTCCCCGTTGTGCCAGGCGCGCACCGGCATCGGCGAGGATCTGCAGTGCTTCGGCTGCGGCCTTGTAGTAATGGGCGCCGGGCAGGGTGAGGCTCACACCGCGGGGGGAGCGTTCGAGCAGGCGCACGCCCAACCAGGCCTCGAGGTTCTTTACATGCCGACCGATCGCCGGCTGGGTCACGTGCAACGCCTGGGAAGCCGCGACATAGCTACCCAGGCGGGCGGCGGCCTCGAAAGCACGCACGGCGTTGAGCGGGGGCAGGCGGTCTTCGGCCATGGGCACGCTCCTGGCTGTTAGTTTTTTTAATAGTGAAGGCAAATTTATTGTGCTTTTCCCGCCCGTTCAAGTTGCCGACACTCGGGGCGGCGTATTTCCGCGCTTTACGAGGAGCCCTCCGATGCGGCCAACAACAATAAAGAAGTCGTTCAACGGTCTTTCCATCCTGGCCCTGGCGCTCGCCGCCCTGGCTGGTGCGGCGCAGGCGGCCGACAACAAGGGGGGCTGCGGCGTGCCAGGGCTTGAACCCTGTCCGCAGCCGTTCGACAAGGTGCTGCCGGCTGCCAGGGATATGCTCACCTGGGACCAGGCCACCCGGGTCGTGGGCTTTCGCAACACTTACCGCCTCTACGGTGGCGATGTCTTCGCCCCGAACGGCGCCACGCCATTTCCCTTGCCGCAGGCCAGCCACACGCTGACCGACGTGCAGTATCAGTTGGACGGCAAGACGCACAACCTCGCGCAATACCTGGCCAACCAGAGCGTGACCGGCCTGCTGGTGCTCAAGGACGGCAAGATCGCCTACGAATACTACGGCAAGGGCAACACGCCACAGACCTTGTGGACGTCCCGCTCGGTGGCCAAGTCGGTGGTCAGCGTGCTGGTCGGCATCGCCGTCAAGGAGGGCAAGATCCAGTCGCTGGACGACAGAATCAGCCGCTACGTTCCGGAACTGGAAGGTTCCGAATGGCAGGACGTGACCTTGCACCAGCTGTTGCAACACACTTCGGGCGTAATCTGGGACGAGAACTACGCCTCCAAGGATTCGGACTTTTCGCACATGACCCAGTGTGAGGCCACCGCTGATCCCTATCACTGCGTGCTCGAATTGGTAAGGTCGGTCAAGCGCAAGCCCGGGGTCAAGCCGGGTGAAGTCTGGTCGTACAACACCGGTGGCGCCTGGCTGGTCGGTCGGGTGCTGGAGAATGCCACCGGCATGACCATCGCCGAGTATCTGCAAAGTCGGGTGTGGAGCCGCTACGGCATGCAACAGGCCGGCGTCTGGCACGCCCTGGTGCCGGGCAAGGTGGACATGGGCGGCCACGGTTTCAATGCCACGCTGCGCGACTGGGGGCGCTTCGGCCAGTTTGTGCAGAGCGGCGGCCAGCTGCCGGATGGCGAAAAGCTGCTCCCGGACGACTGGATCGCACGTTCGACCCACTGGACCCAAGCCAAGGGATCGGTGACGGCCGCAGCGCCCAACGGCCAGTACGGCTACCAGTGGTGGTACAACGCCCCGGCCGCGGACAGCGATGCCGAGCCCAAGCGCACCGCCAACAGCGACAAGACCTTCTGGGCGCTGGGTATCTTCGGCCAGAGCATCGCCATCAACCCGACGGAGCATCTGGTGGTGGTGCAATGGTCAACCTGGAAGAACGCCGAGAGCCCCAGCTCGCTGTATGACGAGCAGGCGGTGTTCGTCAATGCGGTGGGCAAGGCATTGAGCCATTGACGCAAGGCCAGGGCAGGGCGCCGGGACGCGCCTTGCCGTTCACACGCGAAACCGCGACACACTCGCCTGCATGCCCTGGGCAATCTCGCCCAGGCGCTGCGCCGCCGACGCCAGCTGCCGCGTGGTGTCGGTACTGTCCCGCGACATGCGGGCAATCAGCTCGACCTGCTGCGCCACCTCCTGGCTGGCCTTGGTCTGTTCGCCGATGGTCTGCGAGATCTCCTCGACCACCGAGGCGGCGCGGCGCGCCCCTTCACGAATCTGCTGGATCGACGCGCCGGCCTGGGTGGCCAGCTCCACCCCGGCGCGTACTCGGGTGACGCCAGTCTGCATGCTGTCCACGGCATTGCCGGTGCTGTGGCGGATGCGCTCGATCATGTCGGCGATTTCCCGGGTCGACTGCGCCGTGCGCCCGGCCAGGCCGCGCACCTCGTCGGCCACCACCGCGAAGCCGCGTCCGGCATCGCCGGCGCGGGCCGCCTCGATGGCCGCGTTGAGGGCCAGCAGGTTGGTCTGCTCGGCGATGGTGTTGATCACCTGGATGATCGAGTAGATCTCCTCGGAACTCTGGCCCAGCACGGTGATGGTCTCGGAGGAGCGGTTGACCGCCTCGTCGATCCCCTGCATGCCGCCGACCACGCTGAGGATGACCTCGCCGCCGTCGCTGGCCAGGCGCTCGGACTGGCCGGAGATGGACTGCGCATCCCGGGCGTGCTCGGCGATCTGCGCCAGGTTGGCGATCATCTGCTCGGTGGCCGAGGCCATGCTCACGGCGCTGTCGGACTGCTGGCTGGTGCGTTCCACCAGGCTGCTGGAGGCCTGGCCCAGTTCGTCGGCCACCTCGCGCAGCAGCAGGTTTTCCTCGTGGATCGCCTTGATCATGTTGCCCAGGCTGTCGCGCATGTCGGCCAGCGAGCGCAGCAGGTGCCCGGTCTCGTCGCGATCATGGACCTGGATCTGGGTGGTGAGGTCGCCCTGGGCGATGCGTTCGGCTACCGCCATGGTCTGGCTCAGGGGGCGCAGGATCGAGCGCAGCAGCAGGACGGTGCACAGCGCCAGGACCAGGGTGGCCAGGATCATCCCGCCCACCAGCACGGCGATGCCCTGGTGCAGGGTGGCGGTGCTCTGCTCGCGGCTCTTGTCGGCGTTGCCGGCGATCAGGTCGCTGAGGGTACTGTTGCGCTGCTCCAGCTCCTTGAACGCCGCGACGAAGGCCGGCAACTGCGTCTGAGCCTGCTCGGGGGATTTCAATGCCAGCTGGATGATCGAGGTGGCGCTGGCGATGTACTGCTCCAGCAACGGCCCCAGATCGCTGATGGCCTGGTGCAGATCGGCGTCCAGAGGCAGTTCGAGATTGCTTTGCACGACACTGCGGAACCACTTGGCGTGCTCGTCGAGGTCGGCCAGCACCTGGTTGGCGGTGTCCGTGTCGCCCGGCTTGACCAGCAGGGCGGCCAGCACGTCGGCGCGCAGCGCGTCGTGCATCATGTCGCCTTCCATGTGATTGCGCAGGGCGGCCATGCTGTCCTCGCTGCGCTTGAGTGCCTGGTTCTGGTCATGCTCGGCGAGCAGGCCGCTACCGCCGAGCAACAGCGCGGCGAGGATGCTGACCAGACCGAACCCGATGGTTTTCTGGCGAATGTCCATTTCGAACAGGCTCCGTGGGGTAGGTCAGGTGAGCATAGATGGCTGGCCGGGCGATGCACGGGGCATTGCGGTCGGGGAGTGCGCATGATTACGATCAAGGCGGCCATCACCACCGGTATTGAGCGCGACCGGCGTGGAAGGACGCGCTGATCTTCGTCCGCCTGGTGGGCCTGGGTGAGCACGGCCACGCACTGGGCATGGCGCTGGCCGGGGTGCTGGGGATGGCGGTGGCGATCATCTACGACTTCTTCCCGATCCCGGGCGACTAGGACAAGGTTGTGTTCCTGACCCTGACCACCTGGTCGCACATGATGGCGCAGATGTCGCCTTCGAGCGCGCCAGGGCCAGGAGGGCGCGACACGCAACCACGGGAAAAGCGGGCATTTGTTGAGGCACAGCACGATCAGGTGTTTTGGGGGGCTATGGTGTCTGCATAGCTTGGGGGAGGGGGCTCTGGGTGAGTAGTGTTACTACGAATTGAGTTATTCATATTACTGTTGGCTCCAGTATCAGCGGCCGATAATGAAATGGTTTGTACGCCTTCAGGGGTTGTAACCGCCGCTCCCACCGCTGTACGCACACTCGCATCTAACGGCGTGGGGGTGACCAAGCTGGAAAGTCGATTAACACCCCAGTTTATATCGAGTAGCGTATTCAGATCTTCTTCAGTGTATATGTATCCTGTAGCACGACTGTAATCGCTAGCGCGGATAAGGTCCGCAACTTTTTTGGGTATGCTTTTTATGAGTTTTATTTCAGATTTACTTAATTTATCTTTTTTGGCGATCGCCTTCCAGTTTGGAAACTGACTAAAAAAATCCTGTTCAAGCGCACGCGGACTAAGACTTACATTATATATACGAATATTGATATCCCGGATTGGGATACGCCCAGAGTCATCCCTGTAGTTGACAGGGTCGTTTCGGCAGTAAGCATATGCATTAATTCCACCCTTTCCGAATGGACTCAACCTGTCAGGCGAAACAAAACGCATCAGCGATGCAATAAATGCACGATGGCCATTCCCCAACAGGTAATGTCCTATCAGTGGTGTTCTTGGATAGCCATCATACCCAAGGTGCATGCTTGAAAGCTTGTCAGTGGGATCGTATCCAAACGGGGTATAGGCAATGCAATGACCACTTCCGGTGCCGAGCCCCCGCAATATGGATTTTTGTCGATCAATCACCAGATGCCTGGTACATGTGCATACGCTTGACTTATCGATCATATGCCCTCCTAAGCGCGTCATCCGACGTCTGAGACCAGATTGCAACTGGCATGATGGTACTGCAACTGGCAAAAATGTCAGGTATCACTATCGATGAGAATACAGAACGTTGCTTTGCCCGTGGCGTCGTAGGAGTCGACGCCTTCCAGGCGCTCGCCATTGAAGTCGGTGGCGCGGATCGTTACCTCGACTAAGGCCTTGGTGGCCGCGCCAGCGCCGACGAATTCCATGGCGGCCGGGCAGGGCGAATTTCTTGCGCAGTTCCTCGATCTTGATGTGCAGGCAGTGGCGCGATTGCGGGCAGGCAGAACCGATAGTGGAGAGTTTGGCGAACCCCGCCAGGGCAGGCGTACCGAGGGTGGGCTGTTTATATAACTCAACTAAATAGTCATTTAGTTGAGTTATAATTTACGATTATCAATAGCCGGACAGGGTACACAGACGTGTTGCAGAAGCCTGCCGACCACGTGAAGTTTGCGCCCAGTTCACATACCCTGAAAAACCATCAAAGGAATGAGACATCTCCATGCGTGGACTCACCGTAATACCGCTGTTGTTTGCGCCCATGATCGCTTGGGGCGACTGTACGCAGCACCTGCAAACCTGGGCCCAGCACCTGCATCCAACCTTGAAGCTCGCCAGCGAGTTTGCGGTCTGCAAGGTCAATCCCGCAGACGCCAACCAGGTACTGGCAGCCTTGCCGTTGATGGTGAACGTCGATGAATACGGGCAAGGCGATTACGGCCTGGATGTGCTGGTGGCCGATGCCGCCGGCGGCAAGGTCATTGCCCACAGCTACCAGGAGGCTGCGATCGTCTCCGACGCGGTGCAGTTTTCAGGCCTGATGCTGGACACGGCGCGTTATCAGATTGCGCCTGGGCTGCGGGCATTTGGCGTGCGCATTCGTCATACAGGCTCGTCGCGGGTCAATCCGTTCAGCAGCGAAACCCTGAGTCTCTATGTGAACGACAGCTCGCAATTGCGCCAGGTCATGGACGGCCTGGTTGTTAGCAATGGCCACGGCGAATGGGATGGTGCCTGCGCCGGTGAGTTCGGCGAAACAAAGCGGACACTGGCGATTGGCAAACCTGGCAAGGAGGGTTTCAGCAGGTTGCGAGTGACCGAGATCACGACCGGAAGTCGGAGCGTTGTGAAAGGCGTTGATGACTGTGAGGAAATCGAGAGCAGTTCGACGACGAAGACGTTCAACCTTGAATATGACGGCAGTCGGTATGGGGTGCCGAAGGAATTGACGTTCCAGTGATCTGGGTTGGCGACGGGGCTTTGATGGAGACTGAAATCTGGCCTCCCTCTGGGCGTGATGCTCAATACGAACATACGCATAATGTATATTATGTTAAATTGCGTATTATGAATGTGGTTTGCGTCTGCCAGATCACGCTCGAGCTGCCGACGCCATCTCGACAACTGCTTGCGAATGCGGGAATTCGGCACTTTCCACATGAAACTCGTACGGCCAGCCGGAAAATTCGTCTAAATTTGAAACAGTCTCTCCAAAAAAAGCGCAAATTCGAAACCCTCTCCTTGCTACTGCGCGAATTTGGAGTCCTACAGGCCCTCAGCTAGAGTCCAAACATCCGCCTCTGGCAACCCGCCCTATGCCACCACAAGGAAGAGGCTATGCAGATCCAGTACCTGGAGATCGCGAACTTCCGCAAGCTCCTGTCTGTTCGAATCGACCTGGCAAGCACCACTAGCCTTCTGGTCGGCGCTAACAACAGCGGTAAGTCATCCGCTATGTTAGCGCTACGCAAGTTCCTGCTTTCAAAAGCGACGGTATTCCGTCTCCAGGATCTGACGCTTTCCCACCTCGCAGTTATTGACGCCATTGGCGCCGATTGGGAGGCTTCGGATGAAACCCTTGAGACACCCACGGCTAATGAGTGGTCCCACTGGTTACCCACCCTCGATCTCTGGGTGGAAGCTTCGCAAGGCGAATTGCACTACATCCGTGACCTTATCCCTAATTTCGCCTGGAAAGGCGGTCATGTGGGAATGCGCTTCCGACTCGAGCCAAAGGACATGGCCAAGCTCTTTACCGACTACCGGAAGGAGCGAACCCGCGTGAAGATGCTGCAGCAGGAGATAGCGAAGCAGACCGAGGAAGGAAAGACTCCGCCTACCCTGCCCCTTTGGCCGCAAAGTCTTCACGATTACCTCAACAGGCGCCTGGGAGCAATGTTCACAGTTTGTTGGTATCGCCTAGACCCATCGAAGCTCGATGCGCCAGATACCAAAACGCGCCATGCCAATCTGCAACCACTGTCCGCGACTGCGGTGCCGCTGGAGGCCAACCCGCTGACTGACCTGATACGCGTGCACGAAATCAACGCCCAGCGGGGCTTTGGAGATAGCGCGGAAGAATCTGTCACTGAAGGCAGAGGTGGCTCTGGGAAACGACTGACAGAACAATTACGCGCTTACTACAACCGCCACCTTGATCCGGGCGACAGCCCTGATTTATCCGACCTCGAGGCGCTGACAGCTATTCAGGCTGCGCAGTCTGCGTTCGATTCCCGGCTCACCTCAAGCTTTGCTCCTGCTCTCATTGAGCTCGCGGGCCTGGGGTACCCGAATCACTCTGACCCCGCCATTAGGGTGGAGACGCGGCTGTCGCCTACTGACGGGATGAACCATGAGGCAGCGGTGTTGTTCGAGTTGGACTCAGTCGCCGGCGCGCCAGGCGCACCTCTCATGCGCTTGCCCGAAACCTCAAACGGACTGGGTTACCAGAACCTGATCTCGATGATTTTCCAGTTGATGGCGTTTCGGGACGACTGGCTGAAAAAGTACAAAAATACCGAGGAGCAAACTGACGTAGGGGTTGAGCCAATCCACCTGGTGCTGATTGAAGAGCCTGAAGCTCACCTTCACGTCCAGGTGCAGCAGGCATTTATCAAGCATGCGTATCATGTCCTGTGTAACGACCCGCTACTGACGAGGTATCCAAGGCTGAAAACCCAGATGGTCGTCAGCTCTCACTCGAGTCACGTTGCCCATGAGACGGAGTATGCGAATTTACGCTACTTCCGTCGGCTGCCAGCGGGGATGGCCGGTGTGCCGGTGCCGGTATCGACTGTCTCCAATCTGAGCACGGTGTTCGGTCAGCGGAACCCGCATAGGCAGACGAAGGAGTTTGTAACCCGATACCTCAGGGCTCAACATGCTGACCTCTTCTTCGCCGACGCCGTCATCCTGGTTGAAGGTGCTGCGGAGAGAATGATGCTGCCGCATTTCCTGCGCAACCACTTCCCTTTCCTTGATCGTTGCTACATTACCATCCTGGATATCGGAGGCAGTCATGCGCATCGCCTGCGGCCTTTGGTCGATGCGCTGGGTATTGTGACATTGGTGATCACAGATCTTGACGCCGGCCTCAAGAAATCAGCAGTACCGGTTAAACGCAAAGCAAAACAGGAAACCAACAACCCTACCCTGCGCAACTGGGCCAAGGCCCAGAAGATTGGGCACGACGTCGACACGTTGTTGGATCTGGATGATGAGACAAAGTCCCAACAGATAGACGACCTGTTCGGGATCCGGATCGCGTACCAGACTCCAATTGCCGTTCGATTGCCCAGCAACGAAACCGAAGCTGAGGCGCTGCCCAATACCTTTGAGGACAGCCTGGTACTGAGCAATGTTCAGCACTTCGCAAAAAAGAAGGGTCAAGGGTTGACCAAAGCTTTCGCGGCAGCCCTGCGACAGTCGCAGACCGCAGATGACCTCGGCAAAGCCTTGTTCGACGCGCTCAGGGATGGCGACAAAGCGAAGTTCGCCTTGCAGGTGTTAGGTGACCCGGATTTCGCGAAACTGACGGTTCCAGAATACATTCGTGAAGGGCTCTTCTGGTTGGAAACCAAGCTCAAGAAGAAAAGTAAAGAGCTGTTGATTGTCCCAACAGCCAGCATCGAGGTGACAGAGGGATGAGCATCACGACCGAGATACCTGATGATCCGAAGCCGACTGCTGACGATGTTATTCAGGAGTGCTTAAACCTCGAGTACCCCCGTAGTTTCTTTCTGTACGCGGGTGCTGGCTCTGGAAAAACCCATTCGCTTGTGGTTGCCGTGAGGTCGCTGAAGGAACGAGAGCGGGAACGCCTGACCTTTGAGGGGCGGCAGATCGCGATCATTACCTACACCAATGCGGCTTGTGAGGAAATTGCTCGTCGACTCGAGCACGACCCCTTGGTTGAAGTTTCTACAATCCATGCGTTCTCTTGGCGAATGATCAAAGGATTCAACGACGACATACGTGATTGGTTGCGCATCAAGCTCGCCGCAGACATCGAAGCGTTGGATGACAGGATCAGCCGTGCGCGGGGTGTTAACAAAACCTCTTTGGCGAACCAGGCCAGTCGCGACAGTAAGGCCGGGCGCCTGGCCAGCCTGGATGACATACCGGTCTTCACCTATAGCCCAACCGGTGACAACCGGAGTAGGCAGTCATTGAATCATAGCGAGGTCATTCAGATGGCCGCGGCGTTCATCCCTAAGCCGCCGTTACTTGACGTCATGGCGGATCGGCACCCGGTGCTGCTTATCGATGAAAGCCAAGACACGAATGGCGATCTCATGGATGCTTTTCTGGAAGCGCAAGCAGCAATTCCTAAGCGTTTCTGCCTGGGATTGCTGGGCGACACGATGCAACGGATCTACAACGACGGGAAGGTTGGGCTGGATGAAGCGATTCCGTCAGACTGGGCCAAGCCTGAAAAGCGTGTGAACCGTCGTTGCCCGACGCGAATCGTTGAACTGATCAACGTGATCCGCGCCAGCGTAGATGATCATGAGCAGATACCCAAGCCGGGCGCCACTCAAGGTACCGTGCGGATGTTCTGCACTCAGCAGGTTGCAGGCCTGGACTTTAATCTGGAAGAGCAGATCGCAAAGCAGATGGCTGACGTCACTGGGGACTCACAATGGGCATCAGGTGCAAAAGGCCGGAAGACCCTCATCTTGGAGCACAAGATGGCCGGGCGCCGTATGGGGTTTGAGGGCGTTTTCTCGCCGCTGTATGAAGTCGAGCACCTGAGTACGGGGCTTCTGGACGGAACGCTCCCCATACTTAAACTGTTCTTCGAGCGTGTGGGCCCGATTCTTGAAGCAGCGAAAGCAGATGAATTCGCGTTGATGGAGGCCGTGCGACTACGATCTCCTCTGCTCGATCCTCAGCACCTACAGTCGGTACCCAATCAGCTTGACTTGCTTGAGTCTGTCGGCGAAGCGACTCAAAGGCTATGTGAATTGTTAAGGAACAACGACCCGCTGATTGAGGAGGTCGCTCATGTCCTTCAGCGGACTGGCCTACTTGAGCTGCCGGAACGGTTTATGGAGGCTTTGACTCAGGGAGCAACGGCAGATGACGCACCCGATACTGCAGATCGGGATGCGCTTGAGGTGCATGCGTATCGGGTCGTCCTTGGACGCCCTTATTCGGAGATGGCCGCATTCGCGGATTATGCAAATGGGCTTTCGCCGTTTGACACCCATCAGGGTGTAAAGGGTTTGGAGTTCCCGCGAGTTATGGTGGTGTTGAACGACGAGGAAGCCGGCGGTTTTCTGTTCAGCTATGAAAAGCTGTTAGGCGTGGTGCCTGCATCTTCTACCGACGTGAAAAACCAGCTGGCCGGCAAGGACAACGCCCTATCTCGAACGCGGCGACTTCTGTACGTCACGTGCAGCCGCGCTGAGGAAAGTCTGGCCATCGTGGTCTATACCGCTCAGCCAGAGGTTGCCAAGGCAAGTGTCATCAGTGCTGGCTGGTTGAAAGCTGATGAGATTGTGGTGCTTTGACTAAACTTCGACCAACGACGAAGCAGTCTTCTGGGATAAAGGCACCTTTCAATAAAACCCGAGTAAGCCCTAACGTCACCATACCGCGTCAGGCATGCTCATGGCCTAAGGCATGATCGTACAGGTCTTGAAGCACGACCGCAGTGCACGAGACGATGGGGATCTAGCAGGTTTAAGGATCAACTGGTATGCGCCGAAGCGGGCGTGGATATCGCCACAGCAGTCAGCGATTGACCCCTGAGCGGAGAGCAAAAAAATGATCTTACCGCACGTCCAGGCGACCACGCGCCCAGAGCATGATGGGAAGCTGTTGCGCACCAGATCCATTGCGAAGTGGGTCTGAGCAGACTGGCCCATGCCCACTTGATAGCGCCCATGCTTTCACGCATCGCACATGACCGCCCTTTTCCAGCGCGGGTTAAAGCAACGATTGCCTGCGTGGCGGTAGAATCCATATCTTACTGGTGAGTTTCACCCGTTTCGGTAGTAAATCCCAATGCTTGTAACTCGCCTTCCAAGCGAGCGAGAAGCGCTTGGCTATCGCGGTGCGGCTCTTTAAAAAGGTAGGCCGCAATCAGCACTGTGGCGGGATGAACCTCCAATACGTCCGCTAACTGCTCGAGCTTTTGAATCGTCGGGCCTTTTTGCCCTCTTTCCAGCGTACTCAAGTAGGTGCGGCTACTGACCGTCGAAAAGTCCTCCTGGGTCAGTTCCCGATGCTTGCGTAGCTGCTTGAGGGCAAGGCCAAAGGCCGTATTCAGTTCCATTTTGCCAAATCCGCAAAAGGAACGATGAAGCCCGCTTGAACACTATAGGACTACAATCTATAGGATTCATTTCGAGGCTCAATCATGTTCATTACCTATCGTCATCTTGAGATGCACCTGGATCCGCGGTTCGATTACTACCCGGCCCAGTTGTGGGCGGCTGTCGAACAGGACCTTCAATGGCCGTGGTTCTACGTGCAAATTGCTCGGCGGGATAAGCGTGAGGTGACAGCCAGCACGCTGCTGCTCCAGTACGCACATGACTTGGCGTGGATTATCGAAAACCAGTCGAAACACGCATGGGTCGAACAGGTGCAAATCGTAACCCCTGCCCATCTCAACGGACACTCCAAATGGCTGATGGAGCCGTTGCTGGAGGTGTGCGTAGTGCAGGACAAGGCTGGTGTAGCAGGCCTGCTCTTCAAAGTGGAAAACGACGTCCGCTATTCACTGCATCCCACGCGAGACCTAGAGAAACTGCTCGTGATCAACGTATTGTTCTCGGCTGAGTCGGATTTGGGGCGACGCTGAACAGCAGTCGGAGCTGGCCATCTCGACCGGAATTTCATGAGCGCACCCTAGCAGTATCTTTGATCGTTGCTTGCCCAATCCCGGTGTCTGCAGGTAAACGGGGTCACGGTATTAATCTGGGGTCTTCACAAGAGGAGACAGTTGCCCGTCAACAGCTTCCACAGGCCAGTCAGGTGGTTCACATCAAAAATGTCCACGATGGGCAAATCTTGTCGCTTGACTCACTAGGCGAGAGCTTGCGCTTCAAGGAGAAAACACCCTCGACGTACTCAAGGATCAACTCCTCCCCAACGTCCCATCCCAGCCCATCGAGCAACGCGGACGGCAGCTTGATTCGGCTGCTCATCAGTAGCGGTACTCTTGCGGCGAAAAACGCCCCTTGGGACCAAACAGCAACATGGCCGTAAGTCTTTCCAAGTAGGCCGCCGCTTCCCTGGGAGCATACTGCGCGAAATATACCCGCTGCGCCGCAGGCAGCGTAGCGCGGTGCGCGAGGCACGCCTTCACCATCTCTGTCAGCACATAGCCGCGGACGTCATAACGTGCATCCACGGCGCGCAGGACGGTGTCATAGCATGCGTAAAAAGTCGATTGCGGACTGACCTGCCGTTGGGTATCGCTACTCATCCCTGGCTCCCGGCCTGCCAAGAGGCCAGAAACTGCAACACCTGATCGACTTGTCCCTGACTGACCAACTGCTCCGCAGTCTGCTGGTCGAAGGTTGGTAATGGCTCGAAGCGAAACCAAGTGATCGCCGGCTGGATGGCAATCCCGTTCTCGGCTACCGCCAAGACCACCCGAAGGGCATCTGCGATAAACCGCTGCGCCGCTTCGACATCTGATGTTCTAGCCGCATCTGGTTGGCTGCGACGATAGACTGCGACCTGGTCAGCAAGCACGACAGGTCTGAGGCCAAAAATCTCGACGTAGCGCTCAACTGAGTAGGGTGCGCCGTTCGCGGTACAAAGGTAGTCGATTAACTCGGCGGTCGATAGCGCCGCTGCTTGGGGTGCCCCCTGATTCATGGCTCATTCCTCCCACTACGTTTCACACTACAGCATGCCCGCAAACCGGCGCCGGGCAAAGCCCCTCTTGGTCGCCGGATCCGCCTACGTGGACGCACCATTTTCCGACCCATCAAGCGGCCTTCATGCCTCCTCAGCGCCGTACTTACTGATGTAGCCGCGTCGGTCCAAGTACAAAGCGTCGACGCTCAGTTGCGCTTGTTAGTTGAACGCCGCGGGCGACTGGCCAGCACCTCAATTCGGGCTTCGGCCGCCACCGCACGTTCACGAGCTTCGGCCAAATCCTCTCGGGCAGCCTGCAAGGCGGCCTCTAGGCGACTGATGTATTCACCCGCCTCGCTAGCGCGTTGCTGGACCTGCGTCAACTGCGCGCCGAGCAATTGCCCCTGGCTACGTGCCGCCTGCAACTGGTCACGGGTGTCTGTTAGGACAAGCTGATGCTCCTCCATGCCGCGCTGGGCAATGCTGAGCCGGCCTTGGGCGTCCTTAAGTTGTGCGCCCAGTGCTTTGCTCTCCTCCCGGGCTCGATCGATCTCGCGATAGGCGCGGTCTTCGACGTCGCGGGTGTAGCGCTGCTGCTCGCTACGCGCTTGCTCAGCCTGCTTACGGCTTTCCTGCAACAGATGGTCGACTTCGGTCAATTGCGTACGCGCCTCGTCACGCTGCGCTTGCAGTTCATCGCGCTGGTTGCGCAGGTCGTCGATCTGGGCCTGGCGTTGGGTCAGTAACTGTTCCAAGTCAGCCAGACGGACTTCTGCGCCCTGCCTCGCTGCCACAGCTTCCACCGTCTGCTGACGGGCCTGTGCGACTTCCAGACGCGCGCGAGCCTCCAGCTCGGCCAGCGCCTCGCGCTCTTCTAATAGCACTTGACGCTGGCCGGCCAACGCCTGCTCCGCCGCGCCCTGGGCCAAGGTGGTCGCCTGCTGCCAAATAGCAACGAAGGCCTGCGCCACCTCCGCCGGCAATCCGGGTAGCCGGGTTTCGCCGCGCAGGCGCCCGGCCAGCTGTTCCCACCACTGATCGAGCAGCGCGCCGACCCGCGCCGGGCTGCCGCGGCCGAGCGCCAGGCGCACGCGCTCCACCGTCGGCCGCTCACCACGGGCCAGCACCGCGTCCGCCGCCGCGAAAACGTCAGTTTCTGGTACGCCTACCGCCATGCCCTACCCTCCGCCCCATTAGGTCTGATAATTAAATCTTATCCGACCCTATTAATATAGATCTTAATTTTTTTTACGTTTAACGTATTTTATCATACGAATGGTGACAAAACCTTACTCTAGTGACAACCTCGTTATCCGCCAACAGAAAGTAAAATGAGG
Source organism: Pseudomonas peradeniyensis (assembly GCF_014268935.2). Taxonomy (GTDB): domain Bacteria; phylum Pseudomonadota; class Gammaproteobacteria; order Pseudomonadales; family Pseudomonadaceae; genus Aquipseudomonas; species Aquipseudomonas peradeniyensis. The sequence continues at coordinate 1,602,206 of NZ_JABWRJ020000001.1, forward strand.
TCAGCTGAGACTGGAATGAGCTCGGTATGCCTGGGCGGCTGCACTTTGTCACTGAGGCCTACAGCTCCATGCCAGCACACCCCAGCTGGCTTGCAGAATTACAGCCATCACCTGATCGACGACCAAGCCGGTCGCTCTACATAGAAACTCATTCGACATTTAAATCGAGCGGCAGCCCGTCGGTGAGACCGCCGAGAGGTTCGAACGGAACCTTGCCTCAAACGCTGCACTTGACTAACAAAGAAAATGAAGGCGGCGATAAACTTATGCCACGAACGGTCGAACCAGCACATTGCTCGAAGAAAAAGTAAACAACGTGGGTGCAAGCTGATGGCAAATCACTAGGTATATAACTGCTCGAATTCTGGTTCCTGGCCCGCAGTCCTGACTCTGGACGTGCATTGACAACTATTTCTCGTCGCCTGCAAATGGGGTATTCCAGATCACCAGCTCGAGTGCGGCAGCGATCTGGATGCGATGGTCGCCAAACGGAATAGGCAGCAAGTCCTGGGCGCGCTCCAGCCGGCGCAGCAAGGTATTGCGATGGGTACCCAGCACCTCGGCGGTCTGGGTGATGTTGCAGCCATTGGCCAGGAAGGCATGCAACGATTGCTGAAGCACCGTGGGCTCGGTCGCCAAGCGCCCCAGCGTGTTCAATACGAACTGCCTGGCCGCGCGGGCATCCTGGGTCATCAGCGACACCATCCTCACCTGATCGATCGTGGCAACGCCGGGTGAGCCCGCCAAACGGCCCATCAACCGCTGGGTGGTCAAGGCTTCCAGGTGCGAGCGCCGGAAGCCATTCATCCCCGCGCCCGCCGAACCGATTGCCGCGCGCATCTTCGGAAATTGCCGGGCGACGACCTGCAGCAGGTTCAGGTCCAGCGGCTTAACCGCATGGCTCCAGGCCCACAGGGTCGCATGGCCCGCGAATACGATCAGAGGCGCTACCGTGCCCGTGAGCTGCGCCAGAGCACGCGCCATATCCTCCAAGGGGCGAATCTCGGCGTCCGGGGTTTCACTCCAGACGAGGCAGGCATGGTGCCTCTGAGCCAGGCTGTAACCCAGTCGCTTGCCGAACTGCTCCGCGTCCACATCCCTGCCATCGAGCAGCCGGCTGACCAGGCTGCGTTTATCGATAGGGTCGTCATGGGCCTGGGCGCTTTTTTCTTCGAGGATGATCTGCGTCACCACACGCATGTTACTGTCGATGAATTCCGAGATCGACCGCGACGAGACCTCTAGGAATTCCTTGAGCACCGCGGGATCCTGCGTCAGGCTGAAGGCCATCTTCATCCACAGGTCCCAGGCTGCGTTCTGTGTCGACCTTGCAACATTCATCAGCAGTTCGGCCCCCCCCCTGCGGGCGAGCTCCCTGGCCGTGTCCACCATGTCAACGGACACATAGGGTTCCACCGGCTCCCCAGGGCGCTGCAGGTTGGCATTCGCCCAGTGGAGCAACTCTGCCCGATTGGCGCGCCGACACGCGGCCAGGATGACCGGGTCCTCCAGCAACCTGGCATCTTCGGGCGAGGAGAGCAGTGACTGGTTCAGGCGCTCGACCCACTCGGGTGGCAGCGCCTGAGCGAGTTCGGCGCCTTTGCGCATGAGCTCGCGAACTGTTTCCGAGGGGCGTGGCCAGGGTGATGGCGTGTTGGTCATGGGCGGTGCAAATCACTCAAAAATCGGCTGGGAAATAGTGCAGTTCGTACCTTGGCGCAGGGCCAGTGGAAACCTAGCATGCACTCACTGCCTGAACAAAAACTACAAGGAGGCACCGTGACGCTCCATGTCCTTTTTTGGGTTTAACGCAGTGGCAAGTAGGCCTGTTTCCTGATGCCCGTTGATCAAACGTCAACCCGCCTGCGCAACCGTTCCTTTCAATCTGGAGTGTTCTTAATGTCAGCCTCTCGCGCCTCCACGCCAAGCCTACCCGTGGTAACCCGCTCGACTTCCGCGCAAGAGATTGCGCTGCTGAGCGACCAAGCAGGTGCAGTAATCATCCGGAACTTCATGACCCCAGAACAAGTCGTACGGATCAACAACGAACTCGACGCCCCGCTGGCCGCGCTCGATGCCGGCTCTAGGCACGAGCAAGAGCTGACTGCCGAGTTCCATGGCCATCAGACCAAACAGCTCACCAACCTCGTCACCCACAGCAAGACCTTTCGTGAGGAAATCCTCGATGACGACCTCTTCCACGAACTGGGGAGCGTGCTTTCGCCCCGGGTGCGGTGACTGGTGGCTGACCACGGCCCAGTTGATCGAAATCGGCCCAGGCAACAAAGCGCAAATGCTGCACCGTGACATGATGCAGTACCAACCGGTCGTGCCCATGAACAACGCCATCACCAACCTCATGCTGGCCCTGACCGATTTCACCGAAGAAAACGGCGCTACGCGCCTCATCCCCGGGAGCCAGGACTGGGATGATTACGAAGACGTCGGCACCCCGGAAATGACCATCCCTGCCGTGTTGAACGCAGGCGATGCGGTACTGTTCGGCGGCAAGGTCGTCCATGGTGACGGCGCCAACGTGACCGCCGGTGAGTTCCGCCTGGGCCTGACCATTCCACTGCAGGCTTCGATCCTCACGCCGGAAGAGGCTTATCCGTTGATCGTGCCGCTGGAGGTGGTAAAGACGCTTTCTGCGCGCGTGCAGAAGATCATCGGCTTCCGTTCGCAGTATCCTGCGGGCAGCCCAGGCCTGTGACAGCATAACTACGCTGACCTGGCGGACCATCTGCAGCTGTAACGCGTGTAATCGATCCGGGGGGCAGGCCACCTGCCCCCGGATATGCCCTGCTTGGTCCGTAATGCCCTGTCCTCTGCGTTGACCGCGTCCTCCCCCCCTCTTAAGGGGTTGATGATTGGCGTTCGGCCTGGGTTGTTTTGCGACCCAAGCCATGGCCAGTTCGTCCGGTAACGCCTCACTCCTGGTACGGCACGACGCCACGGCGCGAGAACAACACAGGCGAACCGTGGGCATCGAGCAGCACCGCAGTCAGCGACAAGCCATCAGCCGACTGCTTTTCCTGGAAATGGCGCCCGCCATCGTCGCTCAGCATCATCAGCCCATCCAGCCCGACCACCAGCACCCGGGTACCCGCTACCGCCATGGCGGTGACGGAGCCTTTGCCGTGGGTGGGTAACCGGCGCAAGTCCTTTGCGTCCTTGGCGCCATGCAGCAACGTGCCTCGCTGGCCACCGAGCAACAGGCTGCCGTCATTCAGGATGGCCCCGGACCACAAGCTGCCTGTGTAGCCGGTATCCAGGTAACCCCAGTTTTTGCCGTGGTCCTCGGAGTGCAACAGCTGCCCATGCTCGGCGGTGGCGTACAGCGTGCCGTGGCTGTCGGCAAACAGCCCCATTAGGTTGAGGTCGGCCTTCCTAGCACCCGGCGGCGGCGGCAACGATTGCTCGGTCCAGGTCTTGCCACCATCCTCGGTGGTCAGCAGCAACGACCACAGCCCCACCGCAACGCCCTGTTGGGCGTTGAAAAAATGCACGGCGAACAGCGGCCGATCTTCGTCGCTGGACAAGCGCTGGATCTGCCACGACTCGCCACCGTCAGTAGTGGCCAGGATCGCCCCCCAATGGCCGACCGCCCAACCGTGCTCGGCGTCGACGAACGATACACCTGTCAGTTGGGTCGACACCGGTACCGAACGCGCCTGGCGAAAGCGCTTGCCCTGATCGTCTGACAACAACACCACGCCGTGATCACCCACCGCGACCACCCGCTGGCCGGCCCACACGGCATCCAGCATGGTCGCTTGCGTGGCATTGCTCGCCTGCACGGCAGGCACTGCCTGCAAGAGCTCGGCCCGGGCAGACAGCAACGGCAATGTCGCGGCGAGCACCGCCGCGATCAATGAAGCCCTGAATCGCATGTTTCTCTCCTCAGTGCAGCAACGCGCCGATCATGCGCACGGGGCGCTTGCGCGGGAATACCCGCTCCAGCCAGACCGCGAACGCCGGCAGTACGGTCATGGCCATGACCATGTTGACAATGAACATGAAGGCCAGCAGCTTGCCCATGTCCGCCTGGAACTTCAGGTCGGAAAAGGCCCAGGTGGCGACGCCCACCGCCAGGGTGATCGCGGTGAAGATGGTGGCCACGCCCACTTCGAGCAACGCGTGCTCGACCGCCTTGGTGATCGACTGGCCATGGGCCAGGTGCAACTGCAGGCGGTTGTAGATGTAGAAGGCGTAGTCGACGCCGATACCCACGGCCAGCACCATCACCGGCAAGGTGGCGATGGTCAGGCCGATCTGCAGCTCCTTCATGAACCAGTAGCCAATGAACGTACCGATGGTCAACGGCAGGCAGCACACCAGCACCGCGCGCAGGTCGCGGTAGACCGCAAACACCAGCAACGCGATCGCGGCATAGACATACAGCAGCATGGGCGTCTCGCTCTTCTCCACCTCCTCGTTGATCGCCGCCAGGACACCGGCGTTACCCGAAGCGAGGCGGATCGACAGGCCCGGTTGCGGATACTCGCTGCGAAACGCCTTGACCGCCGCCACCACCCGGTTGATCGTCGTGGCCTTGTGATCGGCCAGGTACAGGTGCACGGCGGACATGCTGCAATCGGTACGCACCAGTCCAGGGGTGCGAGCCACCTCGGTAGCCAGCGCCGCGTAGTTCATCGGGTCGATGGGCACCACGGCCATCTTCGGGTTGCCTTCGTTGTAGCCCTCGTTGAACTGGCGCAGGTTGCTGGAGAACGACGCTACCGACAGCACGCCAGGCACGCCCTGCATGGCCCAGACGAAACGGTCCTGGTACTGGCCCGCGGCGACATCCTCGCACGCCGCCGGCACGCCTTCGCCAGCCTCCCCCGGCTTGGCTTCGAACACCACGCTGAGCCAGTCCAGGCCGATGTCATAGTTGTTGGCGATGGACACGGCGTCGCGGTTGAAGCGCGAATCCTCGCGCAACTCCGGGGCCCCGGCCTGCAACGAACCGACGACACGGTCATGGCTTTGCCAGATCGCCACCAGAAAGATCACCAGCGCCACGCCCAGTACCCACTGCGCGTTGCGCCACTCGGCCAGCCGCGCCAGGCCCCGCAGCCAGCGGCTACGGCGCTGCCGGGAAACCTCCTGGGCCGCCGCATACTTGTCGTCGATCCGCAGCATGGACGCCAGCAAGGGCAGCATCAGCAGGTTGGTGATGATCTTGTAGGCCACCCCGAGCGATGCGGTGATGGCCAATTCGCGCACCATAGGGATCGGGATCAGCAGCAATGTCACGAAAGACACCAGGGCGGTCACCAACGCCAGCGTTCCTGGGATCAGCAAGCCGGTGAAGCTCGAGCGTGCCGCCGCTTCGGCACTCTTGCCGATGGCGATCTCGCGAACGATGAAGTTGATCTGCTGCACGCCATGGGAAACCCCGATGGCGAACACCAGGAACGGCACCAGCACCGCCAGCGGGTCGAGCCCGTAGCCGAGCAGGCGCAAGCTGCCAAATTGCCAGACCAGCGAGGCTAGCGAACAGACCAGCGCCAGGAGGGTGAAGCGCAGCGAATGGCAATACCAATACACCGCCGCCGCGGTCAGCAGCAGCGCCAGCAAGCAGAACTCCAGCACCGCCGAAGCGCCGTCGGCGATGTCGCCGATCTGCTTGGCGAAGCCGATGATCTGCACTTCGAAATCGCCATCTTCGAACTGCTGGCGTAGCTCTTTTTCCAGGCGATGATTGAACGCGACATAGTCCAGGTGTGTCCCGTCGGCCTCGTACTCGTTGAGCTCCGCGGTGATCATCGCGCTGCTCTGGTCACGCGACACCAGGGTGCCGATGAAGCCCCCTTGCGCGGTGGAGTTGGCGATCGAGGCGATGACCTGGTCGTTCAGGTGCTCGGGCGAAACCGTGCCCGGCACCAGCGGATCGGCGCGAAAGCCTTCTTCGGTAATCTCGTTGACGAAGGCATTGGGCGTCCACAACGAGCGCACGCTGCTGCGCGAGATCCCCGGCAGGAAGCTGATTGCCTGGGTCACGTCATACAACCGCTTCAGCCCAGGGGCGCTCCAGATATCACCTTTGCGTGCCTTGACCACGATGGTCAGGCGGTTGGCGCCCATCAGGTCGTTGCGGTACGTCTCGAAGGTCTGGATGTATTCATGGCCGACCGGCAACTGTTTTTCGAAGCCGGCGTCCATGCGCAACTGCACCGCGAACCAGGCCATGACCAGGGTGAACACGGCCAGGCCCGCCAGCACGAGCCGACGATGTCCGAACAAGACCCGCTCGACGCGTGGCAACACGCCACGCGCCTGGACCTCTGTCAGTTTTACAGAACCGTTCACAGGAAGCCTCACAAGGTGCGGGAGATCGCGATGCCGACATAGTCGCGGTCACGATACAGCTGGTCGTAAGGGGTATCGCCGCCCATGAACTTGGCGTAGTTCAGGGACACCTGCCAACTGGCCGGGTTGCGCACGAAGTTCAGGTAGAAGTTCATGCTGCTCGCGTCCTTGGTGAAGGTGGCCGTGAGGTTCGGTGTGCGCCCGCTCAGCGAGCGTGCGTAGAACACCCCCGGGGTGACCTGCCAGCCCGGCAGCAAGGTGCCGTCGTAGGTCATGCTGAAGTCCAGGTTGATGCCCGACGAGGTCTTGTCGCCACTGGACTTGGGCGCAGTCGCAGGGTCCAGCTGCCAGGTATTGAGGCCAGCGGCGAGCGGCTCGCCGTTGACCTGGTCATGCAGCCCCGGGTACTTGATGACCACAAGTTCCGTGAGCAAGGTACCGGTGCTTGCGCCAGTGAAGTCCAGCAGCGTCGGCGAGTTGGACGGCGTGAAGCTGTACAGGCCGGTCAGGTGCCACTGGAACTTCTTCTCGTCCTTCCAGCATTTGCCGCCATTGCTCGAACACAGGTCGACGACCGGGTTGAGCATCACCGAATCCTTCGGCCGGTAGGACAGCTCGGTACCGACGGCCCAGTCGCCGATCGGCATGTTGGCGCTGACGCCATACATCATCCGGTCTTCCTGGTAGCGCCAGCTCGGTGCGGCGGCAAAGGTGTCCGGGTCGAGAATATCCACGCGCAACGACGGCGTCTTGTCGTGGTAGCGCATCACATAGAAGCCATAGTTGACGTCGCTGTCCTCCGGTTGCCAGCGCAGCGAAAGGCCCCACTGGCCGCTGTCCCGGGCTTTGTTCTCGGAGAACCCATACTCGCCCCTGCCCTCGCCGAGCGCGTTGGTGGTGGACCAGTAGCTGCCCACCGGCGGCAGCTCGCTCTTGTTCCAGCGGAATTGATAGTAGGCCTCGACGTTGACCCCGGAGCCCAGGCCCGACGCGACACTGAGCATCGGCGCCGGCAGCACGGCCTCCTTGAGCTGCACCCCCGGGCGGGCCAGGGCTTGATAGTCGTAGGCGTTGGTATTGTTGATACCCCCGGCCACGAACAGACTCTCGCCCCAGTTGATCACCTGGTTACCCAGGCGCGCCCGGACCCGCTGCCCGCCCACTTCGAAGCCTTTGCTCACCCACAGATCGAGCAGGCGAGCCTTGAAGGCGAGATCGTCGCGGGCATCTTTGCCAAGGCCACTGCTACCGATGCTTTCAGGGGTGTTGAACGAGCGCGTGCCGGTGGTATCGGTGGCCGCGAAGTCGCGGATCCAGGTACCGCGCGCCATGAAGGTGATGTCCTCGGGCATCTTCAGCAACAGCTCGTGGGTACCCTTGAGGTAGTTGGTGAACATGTCGCCACGGTCGTAGTTCAGATCGCCCTGATCCGCAACGCCCGAACTCTGCGCCAGGCAGCCGGACGGCACATTGTGCCCGGTCGGCCCCTGGTTGATCAGGTTGCAGCCGCGCGACTCCGTGCGTACGCCCATGCCGGCGGTGATGGTGGAGTCGAACGAACCATTGAGGGTTTCGGTTTCGAAGGTGAACCCCATTGCCAGTGGGGTGGTGCACACGATGACAAGGCCTGATGCTTTGCTAATTATTCTTTTCATGCTGGCTCTCGATCTGACGTCGTTCTTTAGCGCTCGCTGATGGCTCGCAGGTTATCGGAGGTGAAGAAATCGCGTTTCAGGCGTGGGCTGCTGCCGTCCTCGGTGAGCCAGCGGATATCGTTCTTGCCAACGCCGACCGACGTCATGTCGAACAGGTAGCGGCCATCGACCAGGTTGTACTGGACCTGGGCCTGCACATCGCAGGTGCCGGTCTCGTAGACGGGGATCGAGAAGCCTTCACGGACCTTCCAGATCTGCCCTTGCTTGTCGTAATCGACGGCCAGCAGCGGGTTCCAGCTGTCCTCGTCGATGTAGAACATGCGTTTTGGCGCCTGGTGGCGCATGCCCTGGCGGACATTGGCTTCGACCACCCAGACCCGATGCAGCTCGTAGCGGCGCGCCTGCGGCGCGATCGAGTCGTTGCCGGCGAACGCCTCTACCTTGGCGGCGGTGTCATAGGCACCGAAGGCGTTGTACGGCACCAGCAGTTCCTGCTTGCCGACCAGTTTCCAGTCAAAGCGATCCATGGTGCCGAAGAAGACATTCGCCTCATCCACGGTGTACTGGTTGTCCAGGCCGATCTGCGGCGCGTCGTAGGAGTACGACGGCATGCGCCGTACGCGACGTTGGCCGGGGAAGTAGTAGAAGGTCGTGGCCTGTTCGCCGGCCACGGCCGTCTGCACCGCGGACTGGCCAGCCAGGGCGGCAGGCTCCAGGTAATTGAAGAAGGTGGCGTTTTCCAGGCGGCCGACGGAGGAGAACAGGTTGTCGCCTTTCTTGCCCCAGGGGGTGAAGAAGAAGGTGTCGGTGGACTGGCGCAGCCACTCCCCGCCCTTGCGCGGCGAGATGCCCGAGATGCTTTTCGGGATTTCGACGCCCACGCCGCGGTAACGCATCTTCATGTTCCACATCACCTCGGCGCCGTTGCTCGGCATCGGGAACGGGGCACCTGGCAAATGGGCTTCCTCGAGGGCGACCCCGGTGGCGTCGAGCTTGGCGAAGCCCACGTTCTTGCGCGTGTTCTCAGCCACGAAGGCCGGTACATCGCAGGTCCGACGGGTCGGGTAGACCTCCATGCGGTAGCCTGGAATCTTCTTGAACAATTCCAGCTGGGCGGGAGCAAGCTTGCTCGCGTACTGCGCCACATTGCTCGCATCGATGCTGTACAGGGGCTTGTCGCCCTTGAACTTCCAATGCTCCCCGCGTACCTGGCCGTAGTTCCAGCCCGTCCCTTGCGGCCCCGGGGCGTTCCAGGCCGGAATATCGCCGTTTGAGCTGGCGGCGACTTCACCCCCCAGCGGCGTCAGCTTCGAGCCCAGCGCCTCGGCCCCCTGGGGCGCGGCCTGCACCGAACAGATCGCGGTCGACGCCGCCAGGGTAACCAGCAGCTGCCTGAAAATACGCCGGGCGGACGGTTCACCTTCCAGCCGTGCAGTGACTTCTTTCATGGGGGGATCCTCAAACAAATGGCTTTGACCGGCTGTTCGATCTTCCGGGTGGGAAAATCGGTGTCTGACGCATCTCGGTCACCCGACATGATCAGTTGACCATGTCATGTGATCAACAGGCAAACCATATGCCAAAACACCTTACAGGCGGTTTACATCAGATAAATCAGCTAGTTGGAATTGTTTATCGCTTTATAGGTGCCAAGCGTCTGCACTCTGATGGGAAGTAAGGAAACATGTGTTACTAAAAGATGCTTGTTCTTGGTGCGCTGCATAAACACTTCGCCCCTGACAAAGCTGACACTAGCGGACCGTTTTATACTTTCCGCTTATCCAGCCTCATTCTTGACGCGAATACGTCACCCATAAAAAAACCGCCCCGAGGGGCGGCAAAGAAGCAGGCCCTCGGCCCGCCATGGAGTAGATGCCAGATATAACATCCTGAAAAAGCATGAAGCGCGTAGATACCGTTGCGTCAATGCGAGTGCAGCATGGCCTGCGCGCAAACTTTTCGGGAGCGCTGAAGTGCACCATAGGCATAGAACAACTGCGCCATCGAATAGGACCAGGTCACGAAGGCACAACTCATGAATATCATCTTCGTGTCATCCCCCGGGATCGGGAAGAAGTCATACCTTAGTGCAATCGTCAAGCCCGCTGCCGCCCCCAGGAATGTGGACAACGCGTGCAGAATCTCGCCCGCACGCGCCAGTCGCCACGTGAAGTAGAGCAGGTACACCGTGGCGATCGACCACATCAGCACATAGAAATAAGGGAGCCATGGCTTGAATGCCGACGAGAGAAAGTAAATAGCCGCGGCAACGAAAGACAGCAAGAACAATATAAAGTCTTTCGCCGGTGTCGGCTTGTAATTATGCGTCACCGCCATCAACCCGAGCGTTACAATAATCGGCACGCCGACACCGCGGGAAAATGCGTCGAGAAAAATGGCAATATTGTAGTTAGTCTGCCAGCCGGTGGCGATGAACGTCGTAAAGTTCGTTGCGGATATACCCACAATCAGAAACTCGAAACCGAGCAGATAATTTTTTTGCCTGATGAATGCCGCACCATAACCTAAACCACATACCACCAGCAGCACGCATGCGACCAGCGCGAACATATCTATTAGTTCCACGATAACAGCCTCTTCAATAGGATCGCGGCGTTGTCCCGTCGCCCGTCGCACAGAACAACGACATCAACTGTAATCAGCCTTTGCTGGCATTGTGTTTGCGTACTTTTCTATCGGTCCAGTCATCCAGTAACTTGGCCGCCGCGAACGCGGAATGGATGGCGCACCATTGCAAAGGCTCAGGCAGCATCGACGGTGTCTTGTGCTGCATGGCAGTCAGCAGTTCTGGTGTCTTGCCGTTGATTTGCGCGGCAAACAGCGACCCGACATATGACTGGGTGCCCAGCCCGTGGCCCGAGCAGCCGGTGGTGTAGAGAATGTTCTGCTGTTCGCCCATGGCACCGATCACCGGCAGGAAGTCATAGGCACCGCTGACATAGCCACTCCAGCAATGCTGGATGCCCAGCCCGTGCATGGCTGGATGGCGTTCGCGCAGTACCTGCGCCAGTGCCGCATAGGCGCCTTGGTCCGGGATATTGGGCGTCTTCGAACCGTACGCATAACCCAGCTTCTTGACGGTCAACACCATGGTGCCATGTGCCGTCAGACGATGGCTTTCCATGGTGTAATGCGGCGTGATTATGCCTTCGCGCCCCTGCCAGCCCACGGCAGCGAGCTGCTGCGGCGAGAGCGGTTGCGTTTCTATCGCCGACACCCGAATCGCCGCGACCTTGTTGCGCAATACCCCCAACTGCGGGGTATAGGCATTGGTGGCCAGTACCATCACTGGCGCGGTCGCGCTGCCGTGGGCAGTCTTGCAGGTAATGACCGGCCCTTCGCTGAAGGAGAGCAACGGCGTGCGCTCATAGAGTTTCACGCCCGCCTCGATGGCCGCGCGGCGCAGGCCGGCGACGTATTTCCCTGGGTTCAGGGTGCCGCCACACTGCTCTGCCGCGAACAGAAACGCCGGCGGGATTCCCCGCGCCCGCATCTCGGCGCCATCCACGAAGCGGGTCACGGCCCCCAGTTTTTGCCCCAGCGCCATGTTTTCCCGCAAGCGTTTTTCCTGGCTGGCATGAACACCTGCGCGCAGCACGCCGGAGGGGTTGTAGTCACAGTCAATGCCCAACGCCTTCATTCGGCCTTCCACATAAGGCACGGCCTCGTCGTAGAACCTGACGAACTGCGTCGCCTGCTCGACCCCCAAACGCTTGACGAACATGTCGTACTCGATGCCCATGCTGCCCAGCAGGTAACCGGCATTGCGGCCACTGGCGCCGAAGCCGGCGAACTCCTGCTCCAGCAGGATCACCTGGGCGCCCAGCGCCCTCAACTCCAGCGCGGTCGACAGCCCGGCAAAACCGGCGCCGACCACGATGACATCGGCCTTCACGTGCCCTTCAAGCGACGGCTGCAGATCGGCGGGTCGCTCCACCCATCCACCCAGGCTGCGAAACTTCAACGGTGCAGCGTCACCAGGGGCTGCTTTATTCACTGCATTCATACATGACTCCCAGAATACCGGCCATTGCTTGCATCCGAAGCGGCCCAGGACGGTTCGGAACTGTCAGAACCCTTTCCCAGGCTCGGAGAATGCCGGCATGTTCAGGAGCTCTTGCGGGTCGCGCATCTGACCATCGATTTCCACCCAGCCGAGCAACGTGGAGCTGGCGCTCCAGCCCAGCAGACGTTGCATTTCTGCCGGGAGCTGGCGAACGCGCTCGATGGGAATGGACAGGAAGTGGTTCTCTTCCAGACGCAGGAAGGCCAGGTCATAAGCCATGGTCAGGCCGGTGCGCGGGGCTGCGGACGTATTGGCGCCACCGCCGTGATAAACCGAGCCCATCCACAGCAATGCGGAACCTGCCGGCATTTGCGCGGCGACGGTTTCTTCCTGGGTCGGCATGCGCTCGTCATCCCACAGATGACTGCCGGGGATGACACGGGTCGCGCCGTTTTCTTCGGTGAAATCGGAAATCGCCAGCATCATTTGCAGCCGGGCCTCACGCCCGAACTGGGGGTGGCGCCACAGCGAAGTGGCATCGTCACGGTGCAGGGGCTGCAGGCCTTGGCCCGGGCCGATCTGAATGGCCTGGGTGATGCTCAGCTGAATATCGGGCGCCATCTCGATGCGATCACTGCCCACCCAGACGTGGGTAGGGGTTTGCAGGATCTGCTTGGCCACGCCGAGGAACAGCGGGTTCATCGCTACTTCGACAGCCGTGTCGCTACGCCCGATGATCCGCGCGACACGCCGGGTCTGGGTGCCCGCGAAATAGGGGTCGACGCCGCAAGGGGTGACATTCAGGTAGCTGTCCAGTTCGTCGCGCAGGGCATTCAGCGTGGCCGGCGAGACCAGGTCGGAAATGATGACTCCGCCGTCACGCCGAATGATCTCCACCACCTGTTCGACCGATGCATCGCTGCCGAGCGTCGAGAGCTTTCGTGTATCCATCTGCTTTGTACCTGTCTGGTTTTGTCATTGTTCTGATCCAGCGAAGCTGGGCAACGTGGCTCAACCCGCCAGTGCCGACCACGGCATCCCCTTCCCTGCGGTACTTGCGCAGTACAGCGGTGCCTGGGTGTGAAAATCATCATTACTGAACATGGTCAATTGATCAAGTCGTTTGATTTAACTATTTTTCATGCTGTTTCATGTTCCTTGGCGCAGGAGGGCTTCGACGCATGGATCGAGCCCCCTCCTTGCGATAGCATTCGTCACCGTCGACGCCGGACCAAAAGGCCGGCGACAACATCGAAAAGGGAGAACGCTCTATGGCTCGAATTGGCGCAGAAGAGCGCAGGCAGGATTTCATCGAGGCCACCGTGAAGGTGATCGCGGAACATGGGGTGGCCAATGCCACGACGCGGCGTATCGCAGCGGCGGCAGACTCTCCGCTGGCTTCGTTGCACTATGTCTTCCACACCAAGGACGAGCTGTTCTATGCCGTCTACGAATCCTTGATCAACCTGCCGCAGCAATCGCTGCAGCACGTGCCGGCGGGTGCCACGGCAGCTGAATCGGTGGGCGAAATGTTGCGCCAGCTGGTCAACTGGTTCACCGCCCACCCGGAAATGGCCACCACGCAGTTCGAACTGTTTTGCTGGAACCTGCGCAACAACCCGGAGATGGCAGCCAAGATCTACGCCGTGTCCATCGACGCGACCCAGCAGGCCATCGCCAAGGTCACCGGCTCGGCGCTGGACCAGGCCGCGGTGGCCACCGTCAGCCGCTTGCTGATCAACCTGTTCGACGGCCTGATGCTCGCCTGGTCCGCCCACGGCGACCGTGCGCGCCTCGAAACCGAGACTGAAACCGCCTGCCAGGCGGTCAAGCTGCTGGTGGCCAGCTACTGAAACGCCATTCGGATTGCCGGGCTGCGCCGCCGCGCGGCAATCCGCATTTCCCAGGCGGGAGCATCTCGCCCACTCCTCCCCGTTGCCCTGAGGCTGTCCGTCAACCGGTGTACTGACTCGGTGTACTGACCGACGTATCGCGAAGGTGCAAATCATCTCAAAACGATGACGAGCAGGTGCATTTTGCACCTTGCTCCGCACAATCGGCCGCCCTATTCTGGTCAAATGATCAAGTCAAAAGATCAGTCTCTATAACACTACAACAGGAGGCGACATGTCCTCGCACACTGCTCTTGCGGTTGAGCCGCTCGACATTTTGATCATGGGAGCCGGTGTGTCTGGCATCGGCGCGGCGGCCTACCTGCGACGCCATCAACCCGCCAAGACCTTCGCGATTCTCGAGTCCCGCGAACGCATGGGCGGCACCTGGGACCTCTTCCGTTACCCCGGCATCCGCTCCGACTCGGACCTCTATACCTTCGGTTTCGACTTCAAGCCCTGGACCAAGGCGAAATCCCTGGCGGATGCCGCGGATATTCTCGAGTACCTGCGCGAAGCCATTGACGAGTACCAGCTGGAACCGTTCATCCAGTACCAGCAGAAAGTCGTCTCGGCCAACTGGCAAAGCGACAGGGGCCTGTGGGCAGTGCGCATCGAGGAGGGCCAGACGGCCCAGGTGCGTACGCTCGAATGCCGCTGGCTGTTCAGTGCGGGTGGCTACTATCGCTATGACCAGGGCTTCACCCCCCGCTTCGAGGGCACCGAGCAGTTCAAGGGGCAGATCGTTCACCCGCAACACTGGCCGGAGAACCTCGACTATGCGGGCAAGCGCGTGGTCGTCATCGGCAGTGGCGCGACCGCGGTGACGCTGATTCCGGCCATGGCGGACAAGGTCGCCAGCATCACCATGCTGCAGCGCACGCCGTCCTACATCATCAATCAGCCGGCCACTGACGGGGTTGCCGCGTTCCTGCGCAGGGTGCTGCCGGCGCAAACCGCCTACTCCCTGACGCGCTACAAGAACGCCAAGATCACCCTGGCGTTCTGGGGCTTCTGCCAGCGCTTCCCCAAGCTTTCGAAAAAGCTGCTGCTGTGGCTGACCCGCAAGGAGTTGCCGAAAGGCTACCCGGTCGACGTGCACTTCAACCCACCCTACAACCCGTGGGACCAGCGTCTGTGTTCGGTGCCCGAGGGCGACCTGTTCAAAGCCATCGGTGCCGGCAAGGCCGACATCGTCACCGACCATATCGAGCGCTTCACCGAGTCCGGTGTATTGCTCAAGTCAGGCAGGACGCTGGAGGCCGACATCATCGTCACGGCCACCGGGCTCAACGTACAACTGTTCGGTGGCATCACCCTGCACAAGGACGGCAAGCCGGTGGTGCTCAGCGAGACCCTGGCCTACAAAGGCATGATGCTCTCCGGCGTGCCAAACTTCGCTTTCGCGGTGGGCTACACCAACTCGTCCTGGACCTTGAAGGTCTGCCTGCTGTGCGACCACTTCTGCCGCCTGCTCGGTTTCATGGCGCGCGAAGGCTACAACGTCTGCGAGCCGAAGGCGCCGGCCGGGATCGAGACCCGCCCTCTGCTGGACTTTGGTGCCGGCTATGTGCAGCGCGCGCTCGACAGCATGCCGCGCCAGGGGCCGTGTGAACCCTGGGTGATGTCGATGGACTACTTCCGCGATATCAAACTGCTGCGCCGCGGCACAGTGGCGGAAAAGTGCCTCAGTTTCAGCAGCGTACCGAACGTGCCGGTGCATGCCAGCGTCGAACTGCAGCAAACAGGTAGCCGCCGATGAGCCGTGACCGCTTCTGCGAGCTACCGGGCAAAGGCAAGCTCTGCTACCGCAGCTACGGTATCGAGGGTGCCCCGACGGTCCTGCTCATCGTCGGCCTCGGGCTGCAGCTGACCTACTGGCCGCAAGCGCTCATCGCCGGGCTGGTCGCGCAAGGGTTGCGGGTCATCACGCTGGACAACCGTGACTCGGGCAGGTCGTTCTTCACCGACGTGGCGCCCCCCACGACCCTGCAGCAGTTCCTGCGCAAGCGCACCGCAGGCTATGACCTGGGCGACATGGCCAACGACGTCATCGGCTTGATGGACGACTTGCAACTGGAAGCGGCGCATGTCGTGGGAATGTCGATGGGCGGCATGATCGCCCAGACCCTCGCCGCGCGTTACCCGCAACGGGTCAGGACCCTCACGTCGATCTTTTCCACCACAGGCTCCCTGCGCGTCGGCCAGCCGGCGCTCAAGGCCCTCCTGCAGCTGCTGCGCCGCCCGCCGCGCAGCGAGAAGGAAAGCGTTCGCGACTACGTGGACATCATGCGCCTGATCGGCTCCACCCTCGAGTGGAACGAGCCTGCCTTGCGTGAGTATGCCCAGCTGGCCTGGGAGCGAGGCGGTGGCGAGGCCAGCAACCTTGGTACCGCCAGGCAGATCGGCGCGATCATCAACTCCGCCGACCGCACCGAGGAGCTGCAGCGGATTCGTTGCCGCACCCTGGTCATCCATGGGGAAAAAGACCTCATGGTCGCCACCAGCGGCGGCTACGCCACGGCGGCGGCGATCCGTGGCTCCAGCCTGGTGTTGCTGCCCGGGATGGGGCATGACTTTCCGGCTTGCCTGTCCACCACGCTGCTGTCCCTGCTGACGGGGCACCTGCGTTAACAACAGTTTCTTTAGGGGCGTGCAGCTTGGCCGCCCCTCTTTTTATTCCACTGGAGACCTTTGGCGGCACGTTGCAACACCACCCAAAACAACAACATACCGGCTTGCGCCAAAGCGCCAGGCCACACATCACACGCCTGAGCGGCCGACCGCGAGCAGGCGCGGGTGCTCCTCCACTGCCCTTTCGACAATGACAACAATTGAGCAAGAGGTACGTATGGAATTCAAGTTCTTACTCCCCAGCAAGATCGTGATGGAACCTGGCCTGCGCGAGCGCACCGGTGAACATCTCCAGGGCCTCGGCCTGGCACGGGTGCTGATCGTGACCGATGCCGGGGTCAAGGCCGCCGGCCTGCTGGACAGCGTCTATGCCAGCCTGGACAAGGCAGGGATCGCCTACGAGGAAGTCGCGGACATAAAGGCCAACCCGCGCAGCGAAGACATCAACCGCACCGCGCAGCAGTATCGTGGCAAAGGCATCGACGGCCTGCTGGCCGTGGGCGGCGGCAGCGCGATGGACGCGGCCAAGGCCATCAGCCTGCTGCTCACCCACGAGGGGCGGATCGAGGACTACGAAGGGTCGTTCACCCTCAAGCACGCCATACCGCCGATCGTCGCCATCCCGACCACCGCAGGCACCGGCAGCGAAGTGACCTGCTTCTCGGTGATCACCGACACTGCCCGTCATTTCAAGATGAGCGTCCATGATTACCGCGTCGGCCCCGTGCTGGCGCTGCTCGACTCCCGTATCCTCGACACCCTGCCCGCGTCGATTGCCGCCGCCACCGGCATGGATGCCCTGACCCATGCCATCGAGGCCTACACCTGCCGCGTTTCAAACCCGATCAGTGATGGCCTGGCATTGCATGCCATCCGCCTGATCAGCCAGCACCTCAAGGCGGTCGTACTGGAGCCAGACAATCAAGAGGCGCGCGAGCAGATGTTGGTGGCGAGCCTGATCGCCGGCATGGCATTCGGCAACGCTGACGTCGGCAGCGTGCACTGCATCTCCGAGTCAATTGGCGGCATGTACGACACCCCGCACGGCGTCGGCAACGCGATCTTCCTGCCCTTCGTCTTTGGCCACAACCGCGATGCCGACATCCTCCGCCACGCCCAGGTGGCCTACGCCCTGGGGATCGACCCGACGCTGGCGCCGGCCGCCGCCGCCGAGGCCGCCGTGGGCCATCTGTTCCAGATGAGCAAGGACCTGGGCATCCCCTCCTTCGCCGAGGTCAAGGGCGTGCGCGAGGAGGACTTCCAGGCCATCGCCGAAAAATCCAAGCAGAACTTCTCGGACGCCAGCAATGCCAAGGCGATGTCCGTCGAGGCTTATCACGACATCATCACCACCGCTTACCACTTCGTCGCGTAGGAGGGCTGTGTCATGAGTCATTCAATCTCCAGCGCCTCGTTGCGGCGCACCTTGGGGCCGTTCTCGGTGCTGCTGTTCGGCCTGGCGTTCCTTGCCCCGCTGATCGTCTTCGGCACCTACGGCGTGATCACCCAGGCCAGCGGCAACACCACGGCGATGGCCTACCTGATCGCGGCGACCGGGGTGGTGTTCACCGCGTTGAGCTACGGGCGGCTGGTCAGGGTATTCCCGGTAGCCGGCTCGGCCTACACCTATACCCGCAAGATGCTCAATGCCAATCTCGGGTTCATGGTGGGCTGGGCCGCCCTGCTCGATTACTTCTTCATCCCGATGCTGATCTGGCTGCTCGGTGCCAGCTACCTCAACATGGCTTTTCCAGACGTTGCGCAGTGGGTGTGGATCAGCGGTTTCATCGTCACCACTTCAGTGCTCAATGTCCTGGGCATCCAGGTCGCCAATCGCTTCAACGTGCTGTTGATGGTGGCGCAACTGGCGATCATCGTCGTGTTCCTTGGCCTGTGCGTGCACTACATCGTGGCGGCCAACGGCCCTGGCGGGCTGCTGTCGGCCAAGCCGTTCTTCAACCAGGACGTGCCCTTCGCCACCAGCATGGCCGGCGCCGCCATTGCCGCCTACTCGTTCCTGGGCTTCGACGCGCTGTCCACGCTGAGCGAGGAAACCCGCGACCCGGGTCGAACGCTGCCACGCGCCATCCTGCTGGTCGCGTTGATCGGCGGCTCGGTCTACGTGGGCTCCTCGTACTTCATGTACCTGGCACACCCCTCCCCCAGCTTCGAGCAGGTGGACGGGGCCGCCTTCGAGATCGCCCGGATGATCGGCGGTGACGTGTTCTTCGCCGTGGTGCTGGCGGGGATCATCATCGCCCACTTCGCCGCGGGCATGTCGTTCCAGGCCAGCGTGGGGCGGCTGCTCTACGCCCTTGGCCGGGACAACCAGCTGCCGCGCAAGGTGTTCGGTGTCCTGCATCCGCGCTTCAAGACCCCGGCCTTCAACATCCTGCTCTGCGGCGTTTTCGGCACGGCCGGTTTTGCCTTGACTATCGCCACCGCGACGTCGCTGGTCAACTTCGGCGCGTTTGTCGCCTTCACCGCCGTCAACCTGTGTGCATTGCGGCTCACCTTCGATGCCCGCGTCAAGGATGGCGCCGGACTGCTGCGTGGCGTGCTGTTCCCGCTCATCGGCCTGGTCACGGCCGGGTGGATGCTGATCAGCCTGGATAAAGACGCGCTGATCATGGGCAGCTGCTGGCTCGGCCTGGGGCTGGTCTACCTGGCCTGCCGCACCAGCTTCTTCCGCAGTCCCGTCCCTGAGGCATTGGTATAGCGACCCCGTTTCCATCGAATGCTCTGACGACAATCACAAGGCCGGCCATTGGCCGCGCCGTTAAATGGCGAGAATCGACATGCAAAGCAAACTTCTGATCAATGGTGCCCTGGTAGCCGGTGAAGGCGACGAGCTGGCCGTGTACAACCCCTCCCTGGGCAGCGTCCTGGTGCAAACCACCGAGGCCAGCCAAGCCCAGGTCGAGGCCGCGGTGCAAGGCGCCGATGCAGCCTTCGAAGCCTGGTCGCAAACCCCGCCCAAGGACCGCGCGGCGCTGCTGCTCAAGCTCGCCGACAGCATCGATGCCCAGGCAGCGGTGTTCGCGCGCCTGGAAGCCGACAACTGCGGCAAGCCCTACACCGCCGTGCTGCAGGACGAGCTGCCGGCGGTGTCGGACGTATTCCGCTTCTTCGCCGGCGCCGTGCGTTGCCTGCAAGGCTCGGCCGGGGGCGAGTACATCCCGGGGCACACCTCGATGATTCGCCGCGATGCGGTCGGCGTGGTCGCCTCCATCGCACCGTGGAACTACCCCTTGCTGATGGCGGCCTGGAAACTCGGCCCCGCCTTGGCAGGTGGCAACACCGTGGTGCTGAAACCCTCGGAACACACGCCGATGACCACCCTGAAACTGGGTGAACTGCTGGCCGAGATCTTCCCTGCCGGCGTGGTCAACATCGTCCATGGTCGGGGGGCCACGGTTGGTGAGCCGCTGACCAGCCACGCCAAGGTGCGCATGGTGTCGCTGACCGGCTCCGTGCGCACCGGCAGCCGGATCATCGAGGGCACCGCCGACAGCGTCAAACGCATGCACATGGAACTGGGCGGCAAGGCCCCCGTGTTGATCTTCGACGATGCCGATATCGACGCGGCCGTCGAAGGCATTCGTGCCTTTGGCTTCTACAACGCAGGCCAGGACTGTACCGCCGCGTGCCGCCTGTATGTGCAGAAGTCGGTGTACCCGGAGTTCGTGCGCAAGCTCGGCGAGGCCGTGGCCAGCATCAAGTGCGGGCTGCAGGATGATCCCTCGACCGAGATGGGGCCGCTGATCACCGAAGAGCACCTGGGCCGTGTCGAGGGCTTCGTCAAGCGTGCCCGCGAAGTGCCTCATATCGAAGTCATCACCGGTGGCAAGCGCGCCGCTGGTAGCGGGTTCTTCTTCGAACCGACGGTCCTGGCCGGTGCCCGCCAGGACGACGAGGTGGTGTGCCGGGAGATCTTCGGCCCGGTGGTGACGGTCTCGTCGTTCGAGGACGAAGCCCAGGCGCTGGCCTGGGCCAATGACTCCGACTACGGCCTGGCCTCTTCGGTGTGGACCGCCGATGTCGGCCGCGCCCATCGCCTGGCTGCGCGCCTGCAATACGGCTGCACCTGGGTCAATACCCATTTCATGCTGGTCAGCGAGATGCCCCATGGCGGCGTGAAGCTGTCCGGCTATGGCAAGGACCTGTCCATGTATGGCCTGGAAGACTACACCGTGGTGCGCCACGTGATGTTCAAGCACTGATAGCGCCAAGCAAACGTTGCCCGATCACTTCAAGAGGTTATGCATGAACAACATCGAGACATTCGAACGGCTCGAGTCCAACGTGCGGATGTATTGCCGCGACCTGCCCCTGGTCTTCGATACCGCCCAGGGCAGCAAGATCCGCGGCGAGGATGGCCGCGAGTACCTGGACTTCTTTGCCGGCGCCGGCGCCCTGAACTATGGCCACAACGACCCGCGCATGCGCGATGCGCTGATCGCGTACCTGTCGGCCAACGGCGTGACCCACGCGCTGGACCTGCACACCACCACCAAGCGCCAGTTCCTCGAGGCGCTGGAACGCGACTTGCTCAAGCCGCGCGGCTGGGACTACAAGGTGCAGTTCACCGGCCCGACCGGCGCCGATGCCGTCGAGGCCACATTGAAACTGGCGCGCAAGGCGACCGGGCGGAGCAAGATCGTGTCGTTCTATGGTGCCTACCACGGCATGACGGCCGGTGCGCTGGCCGTTACCGGCAACCGCACCCGGCGCGGCCCGGGGCTGTCCACCGACGTGGTGTTCGTGCCCTACGAAGACAGCCCCTACGGTGAGTTCGACAGCATCGGCTTCCTCGAGCGCCTGGCCAACGACCAGGGCAGCGGCTCGGAATTGCCCGCGGCGGTGATCGTCGAATCCGTGCAGATCCAGGCTGGTGTGTACGTGGCCTCAAACCAATGGTTGCAGCGCCTGCGCCAGTGGACCCGGGCGCATGGGGTATTGCTGATCTGCGACGAGATCCAGGCTGGCTGCGGCCGCACCGGTGACTTCTTCGGTTTCGAGCGCTCCGGGGTGGTCCCCGACCTGATCACCTGCGCCAAATCGATCGGTGGCTATGGCCTGCCCATGGCCATCGTGTTGATCGGCGCCGGGCTTGATGTCTGGGAGCCGGGCGATCATATCGGCACCTTCCGCGGCAACCAGTTGGCGTTCCTCACCGCCCAGATCGCCCTCGGCTATTGGCGCGACGAGCAGTTCCTGAAGTTGCTGGCCGCCAACTGCGCAGCCATGGAACGCGCGGTCGCCAGCTATGCCGAGATTCCAGGAGTCGCCTCCGCGCGCTGCCGCGGCATGATCGCCGGCATCGATTTCGGCCGCGGCAACGTGGCCTTGGCCAAGGATGCCCAGCAGCGCGTGCTGCAGGCGGGCGTGCTGGTCGACCGCTGCGGTCCGAACGGCGAGATCATCAAGCTGATGCCACCGGTGAACACCCCGACCGAGCAGCTCGAACAGGGCCTCAAGGCGTTCGGCGAAGCGGTCGCGGCAGCGCTTGGTCTGTAACCGCAGGATCCTGCCGTGCGTCCCGTGACGATCCACGGGGCGCAGGCAACCTGCTCACTTGCGGGCGATCGAAGCCTGCGACAGGAACATGAACCAATGAACACGCTCACTGCAACCGCGCGCAACGATCTGGCAGCGCTCATTCACCCCAACACCAACCTGGCCCAGCATCAGGAAATCGGGCCGTTGGTCATCACCGCAGGCGACGGTGTGCGGGTCTTCGACGAACAGGGCAATACCTATATCGAAGCCATGTCGGGCCTGTGGAGCGTTGCCCTGGGTTTCAGCGAACAGCGCCTGGTCGACGCCGCCGTCGAGCAGCTCAGGCAACTGCCCTACTACCACAGCTTCAGCCACAAGACCAACGCCCCGGCCGCGGCGCTCGCCGCCAAGCTGGCGGAGCTTGCGCCCGGCGATCTGAACCATGTGTTCTTCACCAACTCAGGGTCCGAGGCCAACGACTCGGTGGTAAAGATGGTCTGGTACGTGAACAACGCACTGGGCAAGCCCGCCAAGAAGAAGTTCATCTCGCGCCAGCAGGCCTATCACGGCGCCACCGTCGCCTGCGCCAGCTTGAGCGGCATCCCGTCGATGCACCGTGATTTCGATCTGCCGGCCATCCCGGTGCATCACCTGACCTGCCCGAACTTCTATCGATTCGGCCGGCCTGGCGAGACCGAGAAAGCCTTTTCGGCGCGCCTGGCGGACGAGCTGGAGCATTACATCCTCGACGAAGGCCCGGAAACCATCGCGGCATTCATCGGCGAACCGGTGATGGCCGCAGGTGGTGTGATTCCTCCTCCCCAAGGCTACTGGGCAGCGATCCAGGCGGTGTGCAGACGCTACGACATCCTCGTGGTGATCGACGAGATCATCACCGGCTTCGGCAGGCTTGGCACGATGTTCGGCGCCGAGCTGTACGGGATCCAGCCCGACATCATGGTGCTATCCAAACAGCTCACCTCGTCCTATCAGCCCCTGGCCGCCGTGCTGGTGTCCGATGCCATCCATGATGTCCTGCTCAGCCAGAGCCAGCGTTTGGGGGGCTTCGCCCATGGCCTGACCTGCACGGCTCATCCCGTCGCCACTGCGGTGGCGCTGGAAAATATCCGCATCATCGAAGAGCGCGACCTGGTGGGCCAGGTCCAGCGCCTGGCCCCTGAATTCCAGCGCCGTCTGCGCGCATTCGCCGACCATCCGCTGGTGGGCGATGTGCGCGGTATCGGGCTGGTGGGCGCCATCGAACTGGTGGCGAACAAGACCACCGGCCAACCGTTCGCCGAGCCCGGCACCTTGGGTGGCTATGTGTTCAAACAGGCGCACAAGCACGGGCTGATCATTCGCGCCATCTACGACACGATCGCCTTCTGTCCGCCGTTGATCTGCACCCAGCCCGATATCGAGGCGATCTTCAGCGCCTTCGAACGCACGCTGGCCGACGCGACTGACTGGGCCCGCGCACAGAACCTGTTGTAGGCGAAGGACTGCGCCCGCGTCCTGGACACCTAAAACAAAAATCATGAGGGTTGGAATGTGAGCACACAAAATGACCAGCGCTTCGACTTCGATGTATCGGTAGTCGGGCTCGGCGCCATGGGCACGATCATGGCCCATGCATTTCTCAAGCAAGGCAAACGCGTGGCGGTGTGGAACCGATCGCCTGGCAAAGCAGCGGCGCTGGTCGCCGCTGGCGCTCAGCTGTGCGACTCGGCTCACGCCGCGCTCAGCGCCAGCCCGGTCACGGTCTTCGTGCTGCTGGACGACCAGGCGACCCACGGCGTGCTTGGCATGCCGGGGGTGATGACTGCGCTCGCAGGTCGCACAGTGGTCGATTACACCACCAACGGCCGCGACGAGGGCCTGGCGCTCCAGGCGCTGGTCAACGCCGCTGGCGGCCTGTACGTCAAAGGGATGATCGTGGCCTACCCGCGCAACGTCGGTCATCGCCAGAGCCACACCCTGCATACCGGAGACCGTGAGGGTTTCGAGCAGCATCGGGCGCTGCTCGAAGCGCTGGCCGGTCAAACGATGTTCCTGCCTTGGGACGAAGCACTGGCCTTTGCCACCGTGCTCCACGCTCAGGCATTCGCCACGATGGTGGCGTTCTTCGAGGCCGTGGGCGCGAGCGAGCGATTCGGCCTGCCGGTGGCGAAGACGGCCAGGCTGCTGCTCGACACATCACGGTTTTTCATCAGCGATGCGCTCGAGGAAGCGGTACGCCGGCTGGAAGCGCAGGATTTCGCAGGCGCTCAGGGCAGGCTCGATGTGCATGTCGGCGCCTTCGCCCACATCGCCCAGTCGCTGCACGCGCAAGGGGCCTGGACGCCGGTCTTCGACGCCGTATGCGGGGTCGTGCAGCGTGCCGAATCCATGGGCTACGGCGATCAGGACATCGTGGCGGCCACCCAGGTGTTCGCAGCGGCCAACCCTCCCGAAACGGCCGCACAAAGGACCATTTAGTGGCGCGCTTTATCAAGCTTTAGCCAACGCCACGGACCAGACTCGACGGTAATTACAAAAACAAAGCTGGAGGTTTCCATGCGTCTTTTTGCCTTACTAGTTGCCAGCGTGACACTTGCCCTGTTCCTGACGGCGGTCTACGCCCAGCGGTCTGCCATGGCCAATCGATCGGGTGCGCACGCGGCGCACCCGATCGCGAGCATCGGCGATATCTTCCGGGGTTACTAGGCAGCATGCCGAACGTTTCGCTCCCGTCACAGGCAAGCTGGCTCTCACAGGAATGCGCGAGCCGGCTTGTCGTTGCGACAACCCCTGACGATGGGACGCAAAGCGGCCCCCGTCACCAGACGATCTGACGCCAGGTACAGTGCCTACCTGAAGTCCGGCGGCGACTGGAACGCCTCTTCTTTGGGTGATGCAGCAGATTCGACCGGGCCGGCGGCCGCTTGGCGAGCCCATTCGCGCAGGACGAACTTCTGGATCTTGCCGGTGGCCGTCTTGGGCAGCTCCACCAACGAGACATGCCGCGGCGCCTTGAAGTGCGCCAGGCGCTCGCGACACCAGCGGATCAGGTCTTCCCCCGAGATACCCGCCTGGGCCTCTGCACACAGGGTGACGAAGGCATGCGGGGTTTCGCCCCAGCGCGAATCGGGCCGCGCCACCACGGCAGCCTCGAGCACCTCGGGATGCTGGTAGAGCACCTCCTCGATCTCCAGCGAACTGATGTTCTCGCCGCCGGAAATGATGATGTCCTTGGCCCGATCCTTGATCTCCACATAACCATCAGGGTGCAGCACGGCCAGGTCGCCCGTGTGCAGCCAGCCGCCAGCCAGGGCGCTGCGGGTGGCTTCGGGATTGTGCAGGTAGCCTTTCATCACCGTGTTGCCGCGCACCACCAGCTCGCCCAGGGTCGCCCCGTCGGCGGGAACCGGCTGGCCGCTACCGGTATCCAGCACCGTGGCTTCCTCGAGCATCGGATGGGCCACGCCCTGGCGGCTCATGAACCGCGCGCGAGCCACCAGCGGCAGCTCGTCGACGCCTGGCTGCCACAGGCACAAGGTACTGGGGCCATAGCTTTCGGTCATGCCATAGGCGTGGGTGATGCTGAAGCCACGCGCCTCCATGGCGGCGATCACCGCGCTGGGCGGTGCGGCGCCACCAGTGATCACCGACACCGCCTGGGACGGCGCGGCGCCTGCCGGAGCATGGATCAGCATCGACATCACCACCGGCGCGGCGCTCAGGTGGGTCACGCCATGCTCGGCGATGGCGGCGTGAATCGCCTCGGGCTGCACCTTGCGCAGGCACACATGGCTGCCGCCCGACAGGGTCACCGCCCAGGTATGGCTCCAGCCGTTGCAGTGGAACATCGGCAAGGTCCACAGGTAGACACTGCGCGGGCCGAGCTGGAAGATCAGCGCCCCGGCGCAGGCATTGAGGTAGGCGCCGCGGTGATGCAGCACCACGCCCTTGGGATCGCCGGTTGTGCCGGAGGTGTAGTTGATGGCGATCGACTGCCATTCGTTGTGCGGCGCGCTCAACGGCCGGTTGCCATCGCCCTGGGCCAGGAAGCTTTCGTAGTCCAGGTCCGGCGCCAGGTCGGCGCCCTCGGCCTGGGTATCATCGATGCCCACCAGCAGCGGTGGCGTGTCCAGCATCGCCAGCGCCTGGTGGACCACCGCGCCGAACTCGCGATCGCACAACAGTACCCTGGCCGCGCAATGGCGTAGGATGAACGCGATGCTGCGTGCCTCCAGGCGGATATTGATGCACACCAGCACGGCACCCGCACCCGGCACGCCATAGTGCGCCTCGAGCATCTCGGGGATGTTCGGCGCCAGGATCGCCACGCGCTCGCCCGGCTGCACGCCGACCCGCTCCAGGGCGCTGGCCAGGGCCCGGCTGCGCTGGTGCAAATGCTGGTAGGTGTAGCGGCGGTCGCCGTACACCACTGCGTCGCGCTGCGGATAGACCTGCGCGGCGCGCTTGAGGAACGACAGTGGTGACAGCGGCACGTGGTTGGCCGCATTCGGGGCCAGTTCGTGTTCCAGGCTCGGGGTCATCATGACGGGTCCTTCGTCCATGGGCAGTTCAACGGTTGCACGCACATAACTACCTCTGTTTCTTGTTGTTCTTGACCGGCACAGCCGGTGCCATTCATCGCGGGGTTTGCAAGGCTGGGGGGTGTATCTACAGGCTGCTGCACAGGTGGCCGCCATCGACCACGATCTCGCTGCCGCTCATGCCGCGGCCGGCGTCACTGGCGAGCAGCAGCAAGGCGCCGTCCAGGTCCGCCGGCTGGCTGAAGCGCCGGCTCGGAATACGCGCGCGCAACTTCTGCCCCGCGTCGCTGGCCAGGAACGCCTCGTTCAGGTCGGTCATCACGTACCCCGGCGCCAGGGCGTTCACGCGGATGCCATGGCGCGCCAGCTCCAGGGCCATGGCCCGGGTCAGGTGCGCCAGGCCGGCCTTGGCCGCCAGATAAGGACCGACGGCGCCGGCCACCCGGCTGGCGAGGATCGAGGTGACATTGATCAGGCTGCCGCCCTGCCCTGCGGCGACCATGCGCCGCGCGCTTTCCTGGGCCACCGTCCAGGCACCCTTGAGGTTGGTGTCGAGCACGCGGTCCCAACTGCCATCGTCGCAGTCGAGCAGCGCCTGGCTGTCGCTCACCCCGGCATTGTTGACCAGCACATCCAGCGCGCCGGCGGCATCGAGCACCCGGCAGACATCGTCACGGCTGGTTACATCGAGGGCATAGGCGCGGGCACGGCCGCCGCTGGCCTGGATGGTCTCGACCAGGGCCTGCAACGGCGCCTCGCGCCGGGCGGTGACCAGCACCTCGGCGCCAGCGGCCGCCAGGGTCTGGGCAAAGTGCCGGCCCAGGCCACTGGAGGCCCCGGTCACCAGGGCGCGACGGCCATCGAGAGAGAACAGTCGAGCAAGCTGCGGCTGCATCAGTGACCTCCCGGGCGCTGTTCAAGAAGCTTCTTCGCCAGGCTCATGCGGTGCACTTCACTCGGACCGTCATAGATGCGGAACGGCCGGATATCGCGGAAGATCCGCTCCACCACCGTGTCCCCGGTCACACCGCGCCCGCCCAGCACCTGCATCGAGCGATCGACCACCCGCCACAGCGCCTCGGAGCTGATCACCTTGGCCATGCTCGATTCGACATTGCCCCGCTCGCCCTGGTCGAGCACCCAGGCGCAGTGCCACACCGCCAGGCGTACCACATGCAGGTCCATCATGTTGTCGGCGAGCATGAAGCCCACCCCCTGGTGCTCGCCCAGCGGCTTGCCAAACGCGCCGCGGGTGCGCGCGTAGTCGCAGGCGATGTCATGGGCCCGTCGCGCGGCACCGAGCCAGCGCATGCAGTGGGTCAGCCGTGCCGGCGCCAGACGCACCTGGGCATAGCGGAAGCCCTTGCCGATCTCGCCGAGCACATCGCTCGCCGGGATCCGCAGGTTGTCGAAACGCAGTTGCCCGTGGCCACCCGTGAAGCAGCTGTCCAGCGTATCCAGCTGACGCTCGTGGATGATCCCTTCACGCTGCATGTCGGTAAGGAACATGGTCGCCGAGCCATCCTCCATGCGGGCCATGATGATGGCGAACCCGGCGCCGTCGGCCCCGGTGATCAACCATTTACGGCCGTTGATCAGGTAGTCGTCGCCATCGCGGGTGGCGGTTGTACGCAGCATCGATGGATCAGACCCCGAGCCCGGCGCCGGTTCGGTCATGGCGAAGCACGAACGCACGTGCCCCTGGACCAAAGGCCGTAGCCAGCGGTCCTTCTGCGCTTCGGTGGCCACCACGTCCATCAGGTGGATGTTGCCTTCGTCCGGGGCATGGATATTCAGCGCCACCGGGCCCAGGGGCGAGTAGCCGGCCTCTTCGAAAACGATCGCCTTGGCGGCATGGCTCAGGCCCAGCCCACCCATTTCGCGGCTGGCGTGGGGCGTCAGCAGGCCTGCGGCCTGGGCGAGGGCCTGCAGGTCCCGACGCAGGGCGTCGCTGGGGCCGTGGCCTTCCTGGCGTGGGTCGTTTTCGAACGGGATGACCTGTTCGGCAATGAAGGTGCGGGTTCTGGCCTGCAGTTCGAGCAGTTCGTCTGGGAGGGGGAAGTTCATGAGAGTCCTTGTTCGTGCTTGTCGGTCTTGAAACAGGGGCGCGCCGCGCTCAGCGCACGGCCTTGGGGTTGCTGATCGCCAGCCGGTCGAGCGTCACATGGCGCAGCGTCTCGACCAGGACGTGAGCGCTGTGCGGGGCGTCATGACGGCCTTGGCGAATCGCCCGCGCCAGCTGGCTGCGGGCTTGCTGCAACGACGGGGCGGTCGTATCGTTCAGCGCGGCCAGGTGCGCCTGCTCTTGCAGGCCGACGACGGCGTCCAGGCGGTTTTCCCGGGCGGCGATGGCCATGGCGTTGGCGATCATCAATGTTGGGTAACGCAGCTCGCCGGGCAGTGCCGGCAATACCTGCTCGAGCAAGGTCTGGCGGGCAATTTCGAGTAGTTCATGGGCGTGTGGCTGGGTCATGGCGCATCGGCCCCGGTCATGTTCAGGATGTCGAGTTCAAGCTCCGGCAGCAGGCACGCCGTCAGGGCCAGCTCCAGGGAAGGTTCTTCGCCGGACAGGTGGCGCTGCCCCTGCTGCAGCGCGATCACCGCCCAGCGCAGGGTCGCCATGACCTGCCAGTAGTGCAGTTGGTGAGGCTCGATCCACAGTGGCGATACTTGATGGTAGCCACGCAGGAAGTCCGCCAGCTGGCCGATGCCGCCGGCTTCCAGGTCAGGGCGCGTGAACCGCCAGCAGGGGGCGGTGAACCAGCCCAG
Organism: Pseudomonas peradeniyensis; assembly: GCF_014268935.2. Lineage (GTDB taxonomy): Bacteria > Pseudomonadota > Gammaproteobacteria > Pseudomonadales > Pseudomonadaceae > Aquipseudomonas > Aquipseudomonas peradeniyensis. The sequence continues at coordinate 1,631,544 of NZ_JABWRJ020000001.1, forward strand.
GTCCTCGCAAGGGTCGCCCCAGCCGGTGAACTCCCAGTCCAGCACCGCCTCCAGCCCCTGCTCACTGGCCAGGTAATTGCCGGTGCGGTAGTCGCGGTGCAGCAGGCACAGACGGCTGTCGCGCGGGGCATGCAGCTCGCACCAGCGCAGGCCCCACTCCAGCGCCGGGTAGGCATCGTCGAGAGTGTCGAGGTAACGACGATAGGCATCGACGGTGGCCAGGGCCGGCGAACGCTGCGGCACGGGCAAAAAGTCCAATGCCGCACTCGGCGGGCGGATCTGATGCAGGCGTGCCAGGTTGGCGCCGAGCTGCTCTGCCAGCCGAGCCTGGCCCTGGGCGCCCGCCCCTGCGCTTAGCAACCGCCCAGCAGCGGCACCCGGCACGTATTCCATCAGGAAGAACACCCGCCCGTGGATCTGGGTATCTCGGCACAGCCAGAGCGGCCGCGGCACTTTCACCCCGGCTTGGTAGGCCACCTGCAACACGGCGAACTCCTGGGTACGGTCGAGGCTGGCCGGCAGCGCGGACAGCGCGTCGCTGCGCAACACCCAGCGCCGGGCGCCGGCCCAGGGGCCGCCCTCGATCAGTAGTTCAAGCAGCCAGTTTTCCTGGATGGCACCGCCGCTCAGGCGCTTACGGGTTTGCATGACAACGCGTGTTGCCGTTGCCTGCTCACGGATGAAGTCGACAAGGCGCTGCTCATCGGCCGAGACCGCGAGCGCGTCGCCTGCCGGACAAGTCGTAGAGGAACTGCTCATGAATCAATGGTCCTGCCTTCGGTTTCAAGTGGGCAGTTCAGCTAGAGCAACGCCCGGGCCAACTTTGCGCGGATCATCTGCAGGCCCCGTCACACCTAGCCTGCAGCGGCTCATTGGAAAGGCTGGCGAAGCGCTGCATTGCATATACGAAACAAATTAGTTCAGGATTGAAACACTTCAATTCTGAACAGGCACCGCCATGCACTCCCCCACCTCCCAGGTCGTCGTGCTGATCAGCCACCTGCAGCGCCCCCGGCAACGCAGCCGCCTCGCGCAAATGGTGGCCGGGCTCGCCGCGGACTACCCCGACACCCACATCGAAGTGCTCGACACCTCGGTGAGCGAGGCGTTGCAAGCCGCCCGCGAGCTGGAATTGCGCGGCGAAGCCGACGTGTTCATCTGCGCAGGGGCCACTGCCGCCTACCTGCGCAAGCACCTGGCGCGCCCGGTACTGACGATGCGTGTGGGCGGCGATGACCTGCTGCGGGCGCTGGGGCAGGCGCGCGAGCATGCCTCGCAAGTGGCCTTGCTCAGCTACAACCGCATCGACCAGGGCCTTAAGGCCATGGCCGCACTGTTCACCGTGCAGGTTCACCAGGCCGCCTACACATCCCTGGAAGAAGCGCGCCAAGCGGTCGAACAGGCCGCCCAGCTGGGATGTCGCAGCATCATCGGCTCATCGACTGTGGTGGAACTGGCGGAACAGGTTGGCCTGCACGGCGTGCTGTCACTGAGCGAAGACACGGTGCGCAAGTCGCTCGAAGAGGCCTTGGGCATTCTCGACAGCCAACGTATCGAGATCGCCAAGCGCCGGCACTTGAACGCAGTGCTGCAACATATCCCCACCGGCGTGGCGGCGATCGACAACCAAGGCGTGGTGCAGTCGCTGAATCCGGCCCTGGCCCATCTGCTGGATTTGCCCCTTAGCGCGGCCCTGGGCCGTCCGTTGCAGCAGCTGTGCCCGGAACTGGACCTGGAGCAGGCGTTTGCGGAGGGTGGCGAAGAAAACCGGGTGATCCGGCTCGGCTCACATGCAGTGGTCAGCAACCTACTGCCGATCCTGGAGAATGGCCAGCGCACCGGCCTGGTTCTGACCTGCCAGGACACCACCGCCGTGCAGCGCGCGGACCAACGCATCCGCTCCACCCGCCGCCCCGGCGCCTTTACCGCCCGATACCGCCTCGAGCAGCTCGACGGCAACAGCCGGGCCAACCGGGAAATGCTGCAGTTGGCCAGGCGTTTCGCCGCCAGCCAGTCAACCATCCTGATCACCGGTGAAAGCGGTACCGGCAAAGAGCTTCTGGCCCAGGGCATCCATAACGAAAGCCCTCGCCGGCAGGGCCCCTTCGTCGCTATCAACTGCGCGGCGTTCCCGGAGTCGCTGCTGGAAAGCGAACTGTTCGGCTATGAGGAAGGCGCCTTCAGCGGCTCGCGCAAGGGCGGCAAGCCCGGCCTGTTCGAAGTGGCTCACCGTGGCACGCTGTTCCTCGACGAAATAGGCGACATGCCCGTGTCACTGCAGACGCGCTTGTTGCGGGTACTGCAGGAGCGCGAGGTCCTGCGCCTGGGCGGCACCGAGCCGATCGCGATCGATGTGCGCATCATCGCCGCCACCCATCAGGACCTAAGTGCTGCGATACAAGATGGCGATTTTCGTACCGACCTGTATTACCGGCTCAACATCCTGCGCCTACAGACCACGCCCTTGCGCGAGCGCCCCGAGGATATCGCCCTGATCTGTCGAGGCATCAGCCAGCGCCTGCTGGTCCAAGGTCAGCCGCCCGGCGCGGCGGAGGTGCCAGGCGCCCTGCTGCCTTACCTGGCACGTTATGGGTGGCCAGGCAATGTGCGTGAGCTGGAGAACGTGATCGAGCGGGCGATGCTCTCGGCCCGCGAACTGCTGGGAGAGCACGGCGTAGACGAACAGTATCTGGCGCGGGTGCTGCCCGAGCTGTGCCAAAGTGTCGCACCAACCAGCCGTGCCAGGCCCTCCAGGGAGTCGGACCTGCACAGCATCGGCAAGGCCGCCCAGCTGCGGCATGTGCAGGAAACCCTGGACAACTGCCAGGGCAATCTCGACGATGCGGCGCGGCAGTTAGGAATCAGTCGGACCACGTTATGGCGAAGGCTCAGGTCAGTGCGGTGAATCAGGTACTTAGCCAACCAAAGGCCAATTACCGATCAAGTATCGTTCCGCGTCGACGGAAGACATTAGTCACGAGCGCTCCAGGACAGGCGCGGGCCCGCCCAGTTTCCAGCCACTGCACCTTGGAGATGCACTGATGCCCACCGTATACAACATCGATGGCTAGCCGAAATCGCCATTCTCGATCGCGTATCCTACTGAGAGTATCGAGGGGTATTTCTGGGGGTACATTTCTGCTTCTGCAATCCATAAATCCCGCCCTAGAGCCCTGTCCAAATGTTCTTCGGTGAGTCACCTCGGCCAGCCTCTCCGGCGGCGGCATATCCTCAGCCGTCAGCGCTTTTCTACTCCCGCAACTGACCAAAACCCTCGAGACACTTGTGCAGAGCGCATCAAATTGATTCCGCGCCTTTGCAATACGACGAGCGCCTACATTGTTTCACAATCTACTGAAACACTTAACTTCTAAGGCTGCGTCTCGGTATATTGGGTCTGATAAGCCACAGGTTATCCGAACCTATTGCAACGTTGAGCGAGAAGACATTGACAGAGCCGGTACAGATGCCCTCCTCCCAGCCGCTGGTGCTAACAGAGTTGGCCGACAGCACCCGCGCCGCGGCTGAGGCATTCATCGCGGCAGGCACTGCGGCCAACACCGTGCGCAGCTACCAAAGCGCCCTCACCTACTGGTCCGCTTGGCTGCGGTTGCGTTATCGCCGCTCGCTCGGAGACGGCCCGTTGCCACCCGAGGTCGCCGTGCAATTTATCGTGGATCACCTGGCCAGGCCCGATACTAATGGCGGCTGGACACACCTGCTGCCCCCAACCGTCGACGCTGCACTAGTTGCAGCCAAGATCAAGGGCAAGTCGGGGCCACTGGCTTTTAGTACAGTCAGCCACCGCTTGGCGGTTTTGGCTAAATGGCATCGCCTGCAACACTGGACCAACCCAAGTGAGGCTCCAGAAGTCAAAACCCTGCTGCGAGAGGCGCGCAAGGCCCAAACACGCCAAGGCGTATCCGTGCGAAAGAAGACCGCAATTGTGCTGGAGCCGCTGCAGGCGATGCTCGCCACCTGCACCGATGGCGTGCGTGGGGTTCGCGATCGCGCCCTGCTGTTGCTTGCCTGGAGCGGTGGTGGCCGGCGCCGCTCGGAAATCGTCGCATTGCAGACCGAGGACTTGCGCCGTCTGGAAGCCGACACTTGGCTATATGTGCTTGGGGCAACCAAAACCGACAGTAGTGGCGTGCGTCGGGAAAAACCGCTGCAGGGGCCGGCGGCACAGGCACTTAACGCCTGGCTCGCTGTAGCACCGGCCACCAATGGCCCGCTGTTTCGCCGCTTGTACAAAGGGGGCCGGGTCGCGACTGTTGGCCTGTCCGGTGACCAGATCGCGCGCATTGTCAAACGTCGCGCGGCACTGGCAGGCCTCGACGGTGACTGGGCGGCACACAGCCTCCGCTCGGGCTTCGTCACCGAGGCAGGACGCCAGGGTGTGCCTCTGGGCGAGGTGATGGCGATGACCGAGCACCGTAGCGTCAGCACCGTAATGGGTTACTTCCAGTCGGGGTCGTTACTGGGCAGTCGTGTCAGCCAGTTAATGACCACTTCTTCATCGGAAAAAGACAGCCCTGACGAGGTAGAGGACGGCTAACCCTTGCTCCTGAAGCGGCGCGCGGCGATGGCAGGTCTTGACGGGGACCGGGCAGCTTACTGTCGTCTACACCTCTAGCCGCTGTATTGCCCGCAGAGCGGACGACGGCAGCATCGCACAATGCTCAAGAATGCTATGGGCAACGTGCAGTGACGCTTTGCTACACTCTTTGCCTACCTAACCAATCGCCACCTTAAAGCAGCGTAAGCCTCCCCGAACTGCTTAACGTAGATGGTAGGCCGGAGCCACCGATGCCGCAGACGCAAAAGATCTACTTCATCCCCCCGCTGGATCAGGAGATCTCTCATTATCTGATGCAGACCATACCTGCGCGCCGGCGACGTAAAGTGGCGCGCTATCTTCAGCATTTCGACCTCTGGTTGCGCAACACCCATTATAAATCCCTGAACCATAATCCCCTACCGCTCGAAGCTTATGTGTATTTTTATCTCTGCCACATAAGCCTCTACCCTGGCTCACTGCCGCCCTCAGAACCAAGGGATTACTACCTAGAAGTAGATATTGATGAGTTGCTCATCGATCGAAAGCTCAAAGGATTGGGTCGGCTGACCAGTCGTCAAGCGGCATCTCGCGTGGCTGCAGCCATGAAGTGGCAAGAGCATCGCTTTGGCAAAATTCTAGACCCGATGCGTTCAAGCATGAAAAAACTTTACACCCAAGCCAAATACTTTTCCTGCGTCACTGAGTTAACCGCGAAAGCTGAGCTCAACTCAGCTGAACTGTTCGAGCAGGTCAACGAAACGTGCAGAGGTGTGGAGCACTGGGTCAGAGATCTCGTGATGGTTAGCTTATTAAAAGAAACGAGATGCACCACCAAAGATTTGGCCGAAGCAAAATGCGTCGATTTTTTCCACGAACTCAGTGATCGTTGGTACTTCCAATTCGGCATGAACAAAAAGATTTACCTTACCCAGGGGTGTGCAACCCTCCTTCAGGTGCTCCTAGGGCGACATCATCATTTGGAGAAGTATCGGGTTAATCATCAACAGCTATTCAGCATGGGCGATGCTGGCGTCGAATTCAAGATGGATGCCCACGAGGTAGAACTCGTGTTGGAACGTCGTTACCGCTTTGCCCTAATGCTACGCAGCGTGAACTGCGCACCGGTTGTCAATCTTTATAATCCAGGCGCAACGCCTTTTCCGGAGGAGTTTGTCAGTGAGCGTGCAGCTCCTATTCCACCCCAAGGAAAAACTCACAAAGTCATCAATCTCCAATTTACAGCAGACTTTGACAAGCCACTTGATCTTCCTAGTTTCTCAGTACCTCAAGACCAATATTTCTACGAAGATTGGGATGCTGCGGTTCGCCAATCCAGCTTGGCAGTGGTAGAACCGAAGGTTGTGCACATCGATAAAACACCACCCGGGTCGCAGAATACCAACCTGCAGCACCGGCGTGTGCTGATTGCCGGCGAAAGTATCGATGAAACGGCTTGGGCCGATTGTGGTGAAGACTAATCATTGATCAATGTGACAGTGAAAGAAACGTCTCTCGCTGCACTGGCTTGCTCACCTTCCACCAACGGAGTTCAGCGAAAGCGGAGCGGGCTGAAAAGTGGAACTCGCAAGCGGCTTGTTGCGGCAGGACAATCAGCGCCCACGCAGTGGGTCCCAACCACCGGCGATAGACGACACGACTGGCATCCGTTTTGGAGCAGGTTGGCTCCACTTCTGATAGCCGGTGTAGCTGCGTACTCATGAAAAAAAGAATTTCGTGAGCTAATATTTTCGACATCAGCCATTTCTTTTCGCGCCCTCCTTTTAGCGAGGCAAATACGTCATGCGTCCGCTTCGACTCAAGCCAGGTTCTCAGTTTTCTGATGGTACAGGAGCTAGCTTTCGAGTACAGGTCGGAGGGCGTTTGAACCCCGCACCAAAAACATAGCCAGTCAAGATAGCCAACAAGTTGATACCCTTGCGTGGGTACCTCACTCTGTTCGACACTCCGCCACATCACGGCGAGCTTATACTGGCTGAGCTTGATTCCGGGAAGATACCGCTTTCGCATGTGCCTGAAGATACACTTCAAAATTGGGACGAACTCGTCAGCAGTTAGAACGACTACTTTTTCATTAACTGGCGAGCAACGATTGATGTTGCTGACCCTGTAGAAGCCCGCAGTTTTATCGCCGCGACCGGATGCGGCCATTGATTGAACCTCACTGAACTGTTCACGCTGATGCACCGCGAAATCAGTGATGGCCGACGAAAACTGAGCGGTGTTATCAAAATAAATGTTGGTCGGCTGATTAACATCAAAAAATAGCTGGCGGTCCTTGCTACGCTCAAATATTCGATGCGCCAGATTCAGCCGTTCCAGCCCCAACCTATTCAAATAGGACCGGCCACTCTGCCCTTGCTTGAGTCGCAGTAGATGACCACAATGCACACAGCTATATGGCTCATGGAACAATTTGCTGTTTAACGAGTAATCCATTGCCCCGCCGCAGGTCCGACACGCCTGGCTCAACTCGATCTGATGGATCGGGCACTGCTTAATAAGCGAGTATTGGAACAGCGTGTAGTGCACACCACGTACCATGCACACCGGACACACTCTTAAATTGGTTGCGATGTGATCAATGCTCGGTACGGCAGCCGGCACTAAGAAAAGCGCGTCTTGCTGCACTGCAGCGAGAGTAAAACACTCTTTAAGCGCTACCGGACTCACAGACGCGCTGTCGGCAAGGCTTGGGAATCGGCTGCGCTTGCCGCTTCTCGCATTCTTTGCTGGTGCAAAGATCTTGACCAATGTATTCCCGTGGATGACGTTATAGAGCGCAAATCGGCATAGCAGCGAATAGGCTGACTCATAAGCCATATATCTTGGCGTCACCGGACAGTACCTGGATGTGACACTCAGCGTTTTAGTATCTGGAACAATGATCATGATCAAGCGCTCGGATCAGCTGCTTTACTATTGCGCGTTGCGGCCTGAAACCAAGATTCACGTATAGATCGCAAACTGAACTCCCTGGTAATGGTGTAGCTTGGGTGATCCATGTCGACACTATCGCGCAAAATAATCTCTATTGTTTTACTGAAATACTGCATCGGTATTTCCATTTTGCTTTTCAGCTTCAACTCCTTATAAGCATCACAAAAGGCATCCCACAGTATGTCTTTCACTTGCGCCAGCCTAAAGCCATTGGCATATGCCTGTGGGACAAAGAATTTGGTGAACGTCCATGTGGAACTAGCCGGATAAGGAGTGCTGTCAAAAAAGCCAAGGCAGGTCGCGAAATCTTCTTTTTCGCGTATTCCGCGGAAAGGGTGCTCGTAAAGCATGAACCTATTAACAATAGCCTCTCCCTCCACCCCGGTATTGAGGAAGGCTTTCTTCTGATCCAGCAGTTGCTGCTGCCCTACTAGGATGGGAAGCAATGTCACACCCTTTAGTCGTAGGTCATTGTAGATATCCTTGATCCAGTCAAAATGCTGCTGCTGAAGCCGCTGAGCTTCATCAATGAACAGAATAAAGACCTGCCGTGAATCCTTGCACGCCGCCTGCTCCATGAAATTCACTAACCGAAGATGTTTTTTTGAGAGGCTAACATTATCATTCCACTGCTTGTGACCGACCACCGCCAACAGTGAGTTATAGAAATTACCTTTCGTGGCTGATATTTCCCGCTTCGCGTTGTAAATAACGACAGGAAAATCCGGAAAATCTTGCGTAAGGCATTGCTGGCAATAAAGCATTGCCCAGGTCTTACCGTAACGGGTATGCCCCCAGATGACTAAACCAGAGTCTCTGCGACGAATAACCTTAAGCACAAGCGCGTAAGTCTCACCGATCGAAAATGTCGGAATCAAATACCGCTGATTGCAGACAGGATGAAGATCAACCTCGACGGGTCTCGTATCCTGGATATCCATTTGCACCCTCTATTTCAAAAAGTGAAAACTTTAAACAGCTTTACTCTGTCGACTTGTGATTCCGATGCCGGGGGAGGCGTTTCTTCCTCGACAGACGAACCTGATGAAACCATGCCAGTGTTTTTGTATAGGTTCGTCGCGCTCTCTCGAGTCATTTTGTTACCTTTCAATTGAAACCTACGGACAGCTTCAATGAATGACTCACTTTCCGTAAAGCGGAATTGTCCGTTCTTCACGGCCTTTGAAATCTCGGTCTGCAATTTGTAGCTGTGTGGCGTGATTGAGTAAGGTGGCGGCGGTGTCAGCACACCAATAAACGCACCAGACTCATCAAGCAAATTGATCGAAGAGACATCTCTGCGAGAGTACTCGATAATCATTTTCCGCCCCGCCGAATTACTCCGCAATACGTCCGGATTTCGGTATTTCTGGTAAGCAAAGTTAATGAACGCGCCCCCATATTTGGCATTTGACTGCACGATCTTTGGCTCGCGAATTCTCGTAAACGCTGCCTCATTTTGATAACTAATAGGCAGTGTGTTCGGCGGCAACGCCCTTGCCTTCATACGCATGAGGAACAAGTCCAACGGGGTGTGGCCTTGGATTGACGCGTGCGGCCGACCGTTATAGTCAGAGATCACTATGTCTATGGCACTTTCCAACTCTTCTAGAGACAGTAACATCTTCAAAGGGTTTTTGGATTTTGGCGATAAACGTGCCTTGATCTCGTCTGTGGACTCACTACCCGTGGTACCAATTATTTTGTGAGAAAAATTTTGCACTAAATAGAGAAAAAAACGCTCCACAACAGGGCGATCATTGGGCGTGTGCGGTCTGCCGAATTCCACCACACAGCCAAGCCTATCATTTAGCACCTCAATCACATGCTTCGCCTTATGCGCCCAAGCATTATCCAGTTTTAGTGTGGACCACGTTTGCCACGCGCCCGAACTTTCTGAGGGGAACCCCCCTTCATCGCAATAACGGGTATCAGGAATATTCAGCGGTGGACGAGCGTGTGGGCTCAGGGCTCGATAAATCGCCGTAAGTAAGTCGACTTGATCATAGTTGTGACCCAGTGCCAATGAATAGCCCAACACGCACCTTGAAAATTTTTCGATCAGACAAATTAACCAGACCCTAAGAATTTCATATTCAACAGGCTCCCCATAGGCATCCCTTTCGCGAATAACCAAGCGAATATCCAATTTGTGCCCATCTGCTTCAACTTGCTCCAAGATATCCGATGGATCAATATCTCGGACGCTCTCGTTAGCTTGTGAGGACTTCAACTCCTGCTCTGCTTTCAATTCTCGGTGTTTATCCTGCAACCACCTCCTAAGCCCGCTTATACCTTCGGTTTTTTGATTTAATGGGTATTCATTTTTGGTAACTCCAACCTCAATGCACTTGCGCACGAACGCTTTATGAACCGCTATAAAGTAGTCGCCGCCAGATTTCCGGGGTTTGTATCTACGGGCTTGCGCTTTCAGCCAATCACCCACATCTGGATGTTGCTCAACGAAGTGCGTAAAAACGCCGGAATATCCTTGTGTTACGGATGAACTGGGCTGCGCTGTCCGATAATATTTTCTTTCACCGCTGCGTTTATAAGGTATTGCGGCCACCCAGCCAATGGGACTTCCGGATTTGTCCAGCGCCTCGCATTTGTCGATGACTCGATAAAGCGTTGAGCGGGGCATCCCGTATTTTTCTTGAATTTCCTCTAGCGATGCGCCTTCCTTCAAGAACGCCCGTATAGCTTTAATACGATTCTCCGTCGGACCTCGAAGGCCATCCGGCAGGACCGTTAGGTCAACAGCGCGCCACTTATCACAGTCGTAACCTTCTCGTTCGCGTTCGGACCTAGAAAATCGTTGATCACTCATCCTGGGCATCTCCATGGCCTAATTGGGATGCCCCACTTAATTTTGTCGAACTCAAACTCTTGACGTTCAATCGGCCCTTTCTGACCAACTCGAACACCAACGCTGCGCCCTTTTCGCCAAAATCCTGCTCAACCGCCTGCATAGCGCTGCTCACCGTAAGTCCATACCTTGGGAGGAGTCTCATTACTTCGCGAAGATTGCGCTCAGTCAGTGCATCTCTCTGCTTGTTGATATAGGAAAGCATGAGTAGGTAGTTTTCGTAGCGGGTACGTTCTGATTTCAGGAAGTCAGTATCTAAAATTTCGCAGAGAAAGCCGTTATCGTCGGCATAATTCTGAACTTCAACGGTCGTGCTGGTTCCTAGGCACGACCTGGACACCACAATGATTGAAGCGTGGCTATTCTCGAACGCAAGCGCAACCGGAATTCTAACTTTGTCCAATTCGATGAAACGCAAATTCACGGATAAATCGCTCACCCAAGGATCAAACTCCACCTCGGCGAATCGCCACAGCGTGGGTCGGCAGAACAAGCTGACCTTTTCGTTTTGCTTATGACTGAACACCACGAATTCTGGAGCGCCCGCTGGTCGTGAAGGATGGGAGAGTGGGTCCATTGCTTTCCTTTTTGAGTAATGTCCGTAAAATCATTAACTTACGAAGTTGCAAAATTGCACATGCACTCAAAAGTTTCATAATTAGAGAGGAAGTATGGGTGGCAGATGGTCAATCGTTATATTTTATAGAAATATAAAATATGTTATTTATTTCTGAAGGAGTGGACAGTCTAGGGGACTATATAGATTGACTTCGATTTATAACTGTATTTCTATTAGAAATACTTAAGTGAGGCCATCAAAGACGATGGATGCATTTCAAATGCTGAGTTTCAAATTTTGAAAGTCTCGAATTTTCGAAGTCGCAAGAACTGTGCAACGCCCCTTCGTGCATACCTTCTGCACCAGCCGTGCTCTGTTGACGAACACATCGATCTGACAACTGCCTGAGTGCTGCACATCTTCCCAGTATTCCGTGTGCACAAGCTGCCCGTTCTGCGGCCCTGTGTACGTGCCCGCAGCTTCACGCGTGACATAGCTGCTGTCGCGCACATACCTGAGCACCACCGGATCTTCTTCCGGCACCACCATGATCTGCCTTGGCACCCCGAAGAAGTCGATCAGTAACGCACTCTGAATGCTGAGCGGTCGGTGTGGGAGCCGGCTTGCCGGCGATGGGCCGCAAAACGGCCCCGGGTCTAACAGACTGACACCAACCACAGCGGCCACCGCATTCCTACTCAACCCTCCGTCCCACCATCAATCCATGATTCACATCCTGAGCCAGCGCCTTGGCCATGCCACTGAGGTAATGCACCGCCGTCAGCAACGTCGGCAAACGATCCGTCTCCGCCATGGCCAGATCGCTGATCTTGTGCACTGCACACATCAGCACGGTCGCCTGCTCAACCGCATGGTCCACCGAATGGCCCGCCACAACACGGAACAGCGGGTCTTGACCGCCCTCCTCCCCAGCCTCGCCAAAATGCCCGACGCCGGTGGTTGCGAGCTTGCTGATACGTGGGGTTTGCAATTCCTTATCCATAGCATTCCTCCTGCGGCCCCGCGAACGGCGCGGGGCCTGATCGGTGAACATCAAATGTGAGCCCAAGCTCGCCAGATCAATGCCGGGATTGAAGGAACCCGGCGCACACGAGGTGCCCCACGTACAGCCGCCATAAGCGACAACGTGCAATCCTTCTATCAGCAACGGCCTGTCTTTGACCCATTTTTAGCTTGCAACCGCTTGAGCTGTAGTGGTTTATGGTTTCGCCGCATCGCCTGTCTGCTCGGTCTTGCGCCCGAACAAGCGCTAAGGCAGCAGACAAAGCATCGCAAACAGCCACGCCTCTGCAAGGTCCGTAGACCCCGAAGAAGCGTGGCTGACCACTCAACAATTAATGATAGGCATCCCCCGGCTGCACCTTGCCGCGGAACACGTGGTAGCTCCAGAAGGTGTAGGCCAGGATGATCGGGATGATGAACAGCGCCCCGATCAGCGCGAACAGCTGGCTGGTCAGCGGCGCGGCGGCCTGCCACAGGGTCAGACTCGGCGGCACGATGTTCGGCCAGATGCTGATCGCCAGCCCCAGGTAACCAAGGAACACCAGCCCCACCACGGCAATGAACGGTAGGTGCGAGTGGCGCTTGCGCAGGGTCTTCTGGATGACCACCACGGCCACCACCGCCAGCACCGCGATCAGTACCGAGCGCAGCCAGTGGCTGGCACCGAACCAGCGCTGGGCGATGTCGTCATGCAGCCAGGCGGTCCAGGCGCAGATCACCACGATCACCAGCGCCAGCAGGTAGGTCAGCGGACGGCTGTAGTGGCGCATGCGCGACTCGAGCATGCCATCGGTCTTGATCAGCAGCCAGGTGCTGCCCAGCAGCGCGTAGGTCAGCAGCAGGCCGACGCCGCAGAACAGTGGGAACGGCGCGACCCAGTCCCAGCCGCTGCCGGCGAATTGTCGGTCCACCACCGCGATGCCGCTGATGTAGGTGCCAATGGCCACACCTTGGAAGAAGGTCGCCAACACCGAGCCGCCGATGAACGCCTTGTCCCACAGGTGACGCTTGTTCGGGTGGGCCTTGAAGCGGAACTCGAAGGCCACGCCGCGGAAGATTAGCCCGGCCAGCACCAGCACCAGCGGCAGGTAGAGGGCCTCAAGGATCACCGAGTAGGCCAGCGGGAAGGCGCCATACAACGCCGCCGCACCCAGCACCGCCCAGGTCTCGTTGCCGTCCCACACCGGTGCCACGGTGTTCATCATTACGTCGCGATCGCTGGAATCACTGATCAGCGGGAAGAGAATCCCCAGCCCAAGATCGAAGCCGTCCATGATCACGTACATCATTAACCCGAAAGCAATGATCACGCCCCAGATGACCGAAAGATCGATACCTTGAATTGCCATGTGCCTGCTCCTTCTCAGTCGGCGACGGACAGCGGGCGACGCGCGGTGGCCAGCGATTCCGGTTGGTCGGGGTTCGGCAGTTCCTCGTGCGCAATCGGGCCCTTGCGCACCAGGCGCATCATGTAGCCGATCCCCACGGTGAACACCGAGAAGTAGATGACCACGAAGGTCGCCAGGGTGATGCTCATCTGCACGGTGCTGTGGTTGGAGGCCGCTTCAGTGGTGCGCAGCATGCCGTAGACTACCCAGGGTTGACGGCCCACTTCGGTGGTGAACCAGCCGGCCAGCAGGGCGATCAGCCCCGACGGCCCCATCAGCAGGGCGAACCAGAGGAAGGCACGGTTGCGGTATAGCGCTCCGTTGCGACGCAGCACCAGGGCCAGCAGCGCGCAGGCCAGCATCAGCATGCCCAGGCCGGCCATGACCCGGAAGCTCCAGAAGATGATCGTAGAGTTGGGACGGTCCTCCTTGGCGAAGCTCTTGAGTGCCGGGATCTGCTTGTCCAGGCTGTGGGTCAGGATCAGGCTGCCCAGGTACGGCACTTCGAGGCTGTAGCGGGTGGTTTCGGCAGCCATGTCCGGCAGGCCGAACAGCACCAACGGCGTGGCTTCGCCCGGCTTGTTCTCCCAGTGACCCTCGATGGCAGCGATTTTCGCCGGCTGATGCTCCAGGGTGTTCAGTCCATGGGCGTCACCGACCACCACCTGCACCGGCGTTGCCACCAGGATCATCCACATGCCCATCGACAGCATCTTACGGATCTGCGGCGTATTGCTCCCGCGCAGCAGGTGCCAGGCCGCGGAGGCCGAAACGAAGAACGCGGTAGAGAGGAACGCGGCCAGCGCCATGTGCGCCAGGCGGTAAGGGAACGACGGGTTGAAGACAATCTTGAACCAGTCCAGCGGCATCACCCGGCCATCGACGATCTCGATGCCCTGCGGGGTCTGCATCCAGCTGTTCGAGGAGAGAATCCAGAACATTGAGATCAGCGTGCCGATGGCCACCATCACCGTGGCGAAGAAGTGCAGCTTGCGTCCCACCCTGCCCCAGCCGAACAGCATCACCCCGAGGAAGCCCGCTTCGAGGAAGAACGCGGTGAGCACCTCGTAGGTGAGCAACGGCCCAGTCACGCTGCCGGCGAAGTCGGAGAAACGCGCCCAGTTGGTGCCGAACTCGTAGGCCATCACCAGGCCCGAGACCACGCCCATGCCAAAGTTGACGGCGAAGATCTTCGACCAGAATTTGTAGAGGTCCTTGTATACCGAGTGGCCGGTTTTCAGCCAGCAGCCTTCGAGCACGGCCAGGAAGCTGGCCAGGCCGATGGTGATGGCCGGGAAAATGATGTGGAACGAGACCGTGAAGGCGAATTGCAGCCTTGCTAGGTCCAGTGCACCCAGATTCGACATGACGATATCCTTGTGGACAGACAGGTTCCTCCCAGGCGGCGGCTAGTACGGCGCCGCATACCCGGGGGCCTGCAGTCGATTGATTTGAACGGTCGAGAGTTATGCGCTGACGGCGTGAATCAAGGCATCCGCTTGCGCGTGCTCGAGGCGAATGGCGACGAACTTCGAGGTCGGCGTGAAGGTCTGGTCGCCGTAGCTTTCCAGCGGTACCAACGGGTTGGTCTCCGGGTAGTAGGCGGCCGCCTGGCCGGCGGGAATGTCGTAGGCCACCAGGGTGAAGCCACTGACCCGACGCTCCAGGCCGTCCTCCCACAGCGATACCATGTCCACCTTGTCACCGGGCGCGAAGCCCAGCCGCTGGATATCGGCCGCATTGGCGAAGACCACTTCACGCAGGCCGAACACACCGCGGTAGCGGTCGTCCAGCCCGTACAGAGTGGTGTTGTACTGATCGTGCGAACGCAGGGTCTGCAAAATCAGGTCAGGCTTTTCGCCACGGGCGAGGACCGTTTCGTTGACCAGTTGCGCGGGCAGCTGGGTAGCGGTGAACTGCGCCTTGCCGCTAGCAGTGTTCCACTCACGCTCGGCGGCGGAGTTACCTAGGTAGAAACCGCCAGGATGCTCCAGGCGCGCGTTGAAATCGGTGAAACCGGGGATGGTATCGGCGATCAGGTCGCGGATGCGCGCATAGTCGGCCACCACCCAGTCCCAGTTGATCGGCCGGTCGCCCAGGGTGGCCTTGGCCATGCCGGCGATGATCGACGGTTCCGAGCGCAGCAGTGGCGAGCGCGGCTTCAGCTGACCATGGGAGATGTGCACCATGCTAAAGGTGTCTTCCACGGTGACGCCCTGTGGCCCTTCGGCCTGGATATCGATCTCGGTGCGGCCCAGGCACGGCAGTATAAGCGCATCGCGGCCGGTGACCAGGTGCGAGCGGTTGAGCTTGGTCGAGATGTGCACGGTCAGCTCGCAGTTGCGCAGCGCCGCGTGGGTGCGCGGGGTGTCCGGCGTAGCCTGGGCGAAGTTGCCGCCCAGGGCGATGAACACCTTGGTGCGGTGCTCCTCCATCGCCTGGATCGCCAGCACGGCGTTGTGCCCATGGCCGCGCGGCACCTCGATGCCGAAGCGACGCTGGATGTTGTCCAGCAGCCAGGTCGGCGGCTTCTCGTCGATGCCCATGCTGCGGTCGCCCTGCACGTTGCTATGACCGCGCACTGGCGACAGACCGGCGCCCGGGCGGCCGACGTTGCCGCGCAGCAGTTGCAGGTTGACGATCTCCTGTACGGTCGGCACCGAGTGGCGATGCTGGGTGACACCCATGGCCCAGCACATGATCACCCGCTCGGCCTTGCGATACATTCGCGCGGCCAGCTCGATCTCGGCCTTGCTCAGGCCCGACTGCTCGACGATGTGCTCCCAGGAGGTAGCGTCCACCTGCGCTAGGTAGTCGTCCATACCATGGGTATGGGCCTTGATGAAGGCGTGGTCGAACACCGCCGGCATGCCGTTGGCCTGGGCCTCGCGTTCCCACTGCAGGAGGAACTTGGCCATGCCACGGATGGCCGCCATGTCCCCACCCAGGGCTGGGCGGAAGTACGCCGTGTTGGTCGGTTCGGAACCGTTGCTAAGCATTTCGAACGGGTGCTGCGGGTGCTGGAAGCGCTCCAGACCACGCTCCTTGAGCGGGTTGAAACACACCACCTGGGCGCCGCGCTCCACCGCCTCGCGCAGCGGTTCGAGCATGCGCGGGTGATTGGTGCCGGGGTTCTGGCCAATGACGAAGATCGCGTCGGCCAGCTCCAGGTCGTGGAACACCACGGTGCCCTTACCCACCCCGACGGTGCTGGACATACCCAGGCCGCTGGCCTCGTGGCACATGTTCGAGCAGTCGGGGAAGTTGTTGGTGCCATAGGTACGCACGAACAATTGGTAGAGGAACGCCGCTTCGTTGCTGGCCCGGCCCGAGGTGTAGAAGTCGGCCTGATCGGGCGACTCGAGTTTGTTCAGATGCTTGGCGACCAGGGCGAAGGCCTCTTCCCAGCTGATCTCGACGTAATGATCGGTGCTGGCGTCGTAGCGCATCGGGTGAGTCAGACGGCCCTGATATTCGAGCCAGTAATCGCTTTGTTCGAGCAAGGCGCTGACGCTGTACCTGGCGAAGAAATCGGGATCGACCGAGCGGCCGGTGGCCTCCCAGTTGACCGCCTTGGCGCCGTTCTCACAGAACTTGACCATGCCGTTCTCGGGCGACTCGCCCCAGGCGCAGCCCGGGCAGTCGAAGCCGTTGTTCTGGTTGGTCTTGAGCATCGCACGGACGTTTTTGACGGCGTTCTCGCTGCCCAACCAGGCCTTGGTCACGCCCATCAGCGCGCCCCAGCCGGCGGCCGGTCCATTGTAACTTCTAATATGTTCTTCGTCGCTCATCAGGATCACCCTTGGTCGCGGCAGGCTAATTAACAAGTTCGAAGTTTCATTGAGTTCAAACAATCAACTTCGACACTGCTGACCCGTGCAGGCTATTTTCACGGTGCACTAGCGTCAAATCGAAAGTAATTAAGACTTCATCGGCATTCTCTATCACGGGCCGTGATAGAGATTTCCGATCAACTGGTCATTAAATATGATTGGACGCTGTTACCTGCACTTTCTAGTCTGCTGCCGCGCTCCAACTTCGCCTGATGAACCCGCGGGTATTGCCATGATCGTCCACGCCAAACCCAACCTGCTGAACGTGCTGATCACCCTCAAAGGGTCGATTGCCCGGCGCATCGCCCGACGCACCCTCATGGTCAGCGCGCTGGCCTCGCTGATCGTGCTGCTGGAGACCCTGCACCCAGCCTTCTACGCCAAGGTCAATGCCACGCCCTTCACCCTGCTGGGCATCTCGCTGTCGATCTTCATGAGCTTTCGCAACAACGCCTGCTACGACCGCTGGTGGGAGGGCCGCAAGGCCTGGGGCCAGGTGGTCATCGAGGTGCGTTCGTTCATTCGTGCCAGCTGCGTGATCGCCAACCCCGAGCAGCGCGCCCTGCTGCTGCGCGGACTGTGCGGCTACACCCATGCCCTCGGCGCACGGCTGCGCGGCGAGGACGAGCTCAAGGCCGCCACGCCCTGGGTTGGCGATGCAGCCAGCCTGCCGCCGCACAACCTCAGCGACGGCATCCTGCAATCGCTGGGCGCGCGCATCTCGCGCTTGGCCCAGTACCAGCAGATCAGCGAATGGCGCTACGTGACCCTGGAACAGCGCCTGAAGGGCCTGTCCGAGGCGCAGGCGGCCTGCGAGCGGATCAAGGCCACGCCGCTGCCGTTCCCCTACACCCTGCTGCTGCACCGCACCATCTACCTGTTCTGCGTGCTGCTGCCGTTCGCTATGGCCGAGCCGCTGGGCTGGCTGGCGCCGCTGTTCACCGCCATCGTCAGCTACACCTTCTTCGGCCTGGACGCCATCAGCGACGAACTGGAAGACCCGTTCGGCCGCGACGAGAACGACCTGCCCCTGGACGCCATCGTGCGCACCGTCGAGCGCGACGTGCTCGGCGCCCTGGGCTGCACCGAGTTGCCGCCGGCGCTGCAGCCGGTGGACCACATCCTCAGCTGACCCCCCGAACCCCTTGCCCACCCCGGCCAGCACCACTGGCCGGCGGCGTTCGCGTGCGCGTCAACCTATCACAACAATGGAGCAGCACCCATGCAACGCACCACCCTCTCCGTGGCCGTGTCCCTGGCCACCCTGGCGGGCCTCGCGCCCTTGTGCAGCCACGCCGCTGGTTTCCTCGAAGACAGCAAGGCCAGCCTGACCCTGCGCAACTTCTACATCGACACCGACAACCGCAACGGCAGCGCCGCGCCGAGCAAGCAGAACGAATGGGGCCAGGGCTTCATGCTCAACTACGCCTCGGGCTACACCCAAGGCACGGTCGGCTTCGGCGTTGACGCCCTGGGCCTGCTGGGCGTGCGCCTGGATGGCGGCAGCAAGGCCGGCAAGGCCAATGTCGAGCGCCAGCCCGGCACGATCTTCCCGCTGGAGCACGATGGTTCGGCGGTGGATGAGTTCAGCAGCCTCGGGTTGACCGCGAAGATGCGTATCGCCCGCACCGAGCTGCGCTACGGCACCCTGCAGCCGAAGCTGCCGGTGGTGGTGTCCAACGATGCCCGCCTGCTGCCGCTGACCTATGAAGGCGCCCAGCTGACGTCCAACGACTTCACCAACCTGACCCTGACCGCCGGCCAGCTGGAGCACACCCGCGGGCGCAACTCCACCGACCTGCGCGCCCTGAGCATCGCCGGGGCCAACGGCAGCACCGCCAAGAGCCGCGACAGCAACCACTTCTACTTCGCCGGTGCCGACTACAAGGCCAGCAAGCAATTGTTGCTGCAGTACTACTACGGCGAGCTGGACGATTTCTACAATCAGCACTTCTTCGGCCTGGTGCACAACCTGCCGCTGGGGCCGGGCAACCTGAAGACCGACCTGCGGGTGTTCCTCAGCGACAGCGACGGCAAGAACGCCAGCGCCGCCGGGCGCAAGGACAACTACCTGAGCAGCGGTTACTACGGTGGCAACGTAACCAAGGGCGAGGTGGATAACCAGGTGTACAGCGGCATGTTCACCTACAGCCTGAGCGGGCACAGCCTGGGCGCGGGGTACCAGGTACTGACTGGTGAGAGCGACTTCCCTTACCTGAACCGCGGCGATGGCGAGGGCACCAGCACTTACCTGGTCACCGATGCGCAGCTGCTCAAGTTCAACCGAGCCGGGGAGCGTACCTGGCTGGCGCGGTATACCTACGACTTCGCGGCGGCCGGGGTGCCGGGGTTGAACTTCAGTGTGCTGTATCTGAAGGGGGACTCGATCGACACGGCCCATGCTGATCGTGGCGAGTGGGAGCGGGACATCGCGCTAAGTTATGTCACGCCGTCCGGGCCGTTCAAGGGGCTGGGGCTGGCGTGGAAGAATGCCAGCCTGCGCAGCGGGCTGCCGGCCGGGACCGTGGCGGGGTATGCGGCGCAGCGGGATCAGGATGAGAATCGGTTGATCGTGAGTTATACGCTGCCGTTGATGTGATGGGATTGGCGCGGCAGGGCTTCGACGTGCTTGGCGATAGTCCTGCTGTGCTCTTGAGATCGCTGAAACCCTCTCGTCGAACCCTGAATTCAACAAATCATCCAAGGCATGAAAAAACTCAAACCCCAACCCCCGCAAACCCAATGAAATCCAGCACATCTCCCGCCTCGAACGTCTCCCCCGCCGGCACCTCGAGCAACCCATCCCCAAGCACCGCGCTGAGCAGTGTCGAGGAGCTCTGGTTCTCCAGCAACCGCGCCCGCCCGCCATCGAGCCGTACCCGCAGGTACTCCTGGCGCTTGCCAGCCTTGGGCCAGTTAAACCCCGCCACCACCGGTACCCGCAGCGGCTCGACCCGCTCCACGCCCATCCGCGCCAGCAGGTAAGGCCGCGCCAGCAGCAGGAACGTGACCAGCGCCGACCCCGGATTGCCCGGCAACCCTAAAAGCGGGACCGCGCCCACATGGCCGAAGGTGAACGGCTTGCCAGGCTTGATCGCCAGCTTCCACAGCTTCACCTCGCCATCCTCACGCAACAGCGCGCCGATGCAGTCGGCATCCCCGACCGACACACCCGCGCTACTGATGATCAGCTCGGCACCTTCGGCCCCGGTCAGCGCCGCGCGCAGCCGCAGCGGATCGTCCGGCACACAGCCCAAGTCGATCACCTCGCACCCCAGCCGTTCGAGCAACGCAGCCAGCACCACCCGATTGCTGTCGTAAATCTGCCCAGGCCCCAGCGCCGCGCCTTCACCCGCCAGCTCGTCACCACTGGAAAGTAGCGCGACCCGTGGCCGGCGCAGCACCGGCAGCTGGGCAAAACCCTGCGACGCCAGCACACCGAGGGTAATCGGGCTGAGCACCGTACCCGCTGCCAGCAAAGGCGCCCGAGCACGGATCTCGTTGCCTTGCGGGCGTATATTGTCACCACGGCGCAATGCGTCGAGCGAACGCACCCGCCCTTGCGCGTCGACCTCACAGTTCTCCTGCAACTGCACACAGTCAGCCCCTGCGGGCACCGGCGCCCCGGTAAACACCCTCGCACAGGTACCTACCTGCAGCGGCTCGGGCGCCTGCCCGGCGAACACCGTCTGTGACACCGGCAATGGCTGCGCCACCAGGTCGTCCAAGCGCAACGCGTAACCGTCCATGGCACTGTTGGCCCAGGGCGGCAAGTCGATCGCTGCGCACAAGTCCTCGGCCAATACCCGGCCGTCGGCCCCACGCAATGCCACCTGCTCGACGACGGTGAACGGCTCGGACCTGGCCAGGGCTAGTAGCTGGCGCAGCGCCTCGTCCACCGCCATCAGCCCGCTCACGAGCGCGTCCCGCATAGGTTAGCTGCCTTCAGATGCGGCACGAAATTGCACGGACGGTGCCGTGCGTCAAGTTGCTCGACCAAGATACCTTCCCAGGCGGTGCGGCAGGCACCAGTGGAACCCGGCAGGCAGCAGACCAGCGTGCCATTGGCCAGGCCCGCCAGGGCGCGGGTCTGTACTGTGGAGGTGCCGATGTCGAGGATCGACAAGGCGCGGAACAACTCGCCGAAACCGTCGATATGCTTGTCCAGCAGGCAACTGACCGCCTCCGGCGTGCTGTCGCGCCCAGTGAAACCGGTGCCACCGGTAATCAGCACCACCTGCACACCCTCGTCGGCGATCCAGCCGGCCACCTGTGCACGGATTTTGTACAGATCGTCCTTGAGCAACGCCCTGGCCACCAGGCGGTGGCCCATATCCACCGCGCGACTGGCCAGCAGCTCGCCGGAGGTGTCTGTTTCGAACGTGCGGGTATCGCTGACCGTCAGCACGGCAATATTCAGTGGGACAAATACAGCATCGGGTTTGGCACTCATATCTTGGCACTCTGATAATTCGACAATACGCTCGAGAAACTAGAGCGTCCCCGACATCACGTCCAATCGATAATACTCAATATATCATAAGCGGCCTCTATCGCCCTTCATCATCAGCCCCCTCTATCACTTCTTAGTAATTTCTCATTGGACGATATTTAATCTTCGCTTTACTTTTTATCTCCCTGAAGCCTGGCCTCACTCATACATTCAAGTGCCATGCATCGCTGTTTTCGCTTTTTTAAATCAATCGGCAAGGCGACCCATGGATATCAAACAGCTTAAGTTCCTTATTGCCTTGGACCAGACCCGACATTTCGGTCAGGCCGCTGCTTTGTGCCATATCACACAGCCGACCCTGTCGATGCGACTGCGCAATCTGGAAGACGAACTAGGCCTTATGCTGGTTGCTCGCGGCCAGCGTTTCGAGGGATTTACCGAAGCCGGCGAACGCATTCTGGCCTGGACCCGCACGCTGCTGGCAGCCTACGACGGCCTGCAAGCCGAGGCCGCCAGTTGCCGTGGACGTATTGTCGGCAGGCTACGCATCGGTATGGTGCCGCTGTCCAGCTTCAACCTGATGGACTTGCTCAAGCCACTGACCGACGGCTACCCGCAACTACAGGTGCAGCTGTTATCGCTGAGCTCGGAACAGGTGACTGACGGCCTGAGCCGCAACCAGCTCGACCTTGGCATCTGTTATCTCGACCAGATCAACCGTAGTTACTTCGACGTGATCGAGTTGGGTGCCACACGCATGGGCCTGTTGTACGACACTCGGTGGTTCGCTTTCGACAGCCCATGCCTGACCTGGGAGGCCCTGGCCGGTCTTCCGCTGGGGCTGCTGTCCCAAGGTATGCACTATCGCCAGTCCATCGACCTGAGCTTTCGCAGCCGAGGACTCCATCCTCAGCCGATCCTCGAAAGCGACTCCACCTACCAGCTGGTTCAGGGCGTCTGCGCTGGTCTTTGCTGCGCAATCATGCCGCTGGACCATGGCCTGGAAGGACTTAGCGAACACATCCACATCCATCCGATCAGCGATGCCAGCATCCGTGCCCCATTGGGTCTGCTGCTTCGTCGCAGCGAACCGCGCTCGGCCCTGGCACAGCAGTGCTTCGCCGAAGCCCGCCTGCTGCTGTGCCCGCAGGCGCAGCCCTCTCCCCAGCCTCTGGAACTCTCATGAACGATGCCGCCGCCTCTCCCGACGCCCTGACACACCTTGACAGCCGCGGCCATGCGCACATGGTCGATGTCAGCGACAAACCCGACACCCGCCGGGAAGCCATAGCCGAAGCCTGGGTGCGCATGAAGCCGGAAACTTTGGCCCTGATCAGCGCCGGCGGCCATCCCAAGGGCGATGTCTTCGCGGTGGCGCGGATCGCAGGGATCATGGCCGCCAAGCGCACCCACGAACTGGTCCCGCTGTGCCACCCGCTGTTGCTGACCGCGGTCAGCGTCGAGCTCAAGGCGGTGGCGCCGGACTCAGTGCGGATCATCGCCAGCGTCGCGCTTAACGGTACGACCGGCGTCGAGATGGAAGCGCTAACCGCCGCCAGTGTGGCCGCCCTGACCCTTTACGACATGTGCAAGGCCGTCGACCGCAGCATGCAGATCGACTGGCTGCGCCTACTGCGCAAGTCCGGCGGGCGCTCGGGGCTATACCAGGCCGAGGTGGGACCATGATCCAGGTGCACTACTTCGCGCGTTACCGCGAGCTGCTGGGCAGCGACGGCGAAACCGTAGCCTGGGAGCCCGCGATGGCCTGCCTGCGCGACCTACGCGAGCGGCTTGCCGGCCGCGGTGGCCCATGGACGCAAACCCTCGGCCAGGCCAACCTCATGTGCGCACGTAACCAGGAACTGTGCGCATTGGACGAGCCGTTGTGCGACGGTGACGACATTGCCTTCTTCCCCCCCGTCACAGGGGGTTAGGCCATTGCGCGCCAGGTGGGCGATCGGATAGTCGATTCGCCTGTTTAGCCCGTCAATGAGTTGTTTCGCTGGAAGATTCAATTTTTATGGTCCCTCTCGGCACTTCTAACTTAACTATTCTCTGTGCACCGATGTACGGCATTTGGCGCAAGCCGGGGAAAGTTTTACATGTTCCGCGATCCGCCCTTACGTCGGGGAACGATACTTTATGGCTGTCAATTATCGACTTATGTCTGCCCCGCCACTCGAGTGTGGCGGGGCTGCAAGCCGATCAATGATAACCATCACCCACTTTCACCTTGCCGCGGAATACGTAGTAGCTCCAGGCGGTGTACACCAGGATGAACGGTAAGATGAACAGCGCGCCGATCAGCGCGAATAGTTGGCTGGACACGGGGGATGCGGCCTGCCACATGGTGATCGACGGGGGGATAATGTTCGGCCAGATGCTGATACCCAGGCCACTGTAGCCGAGGAAGATCACTACCAAGGTGAGTAGGAAGGGCGAAGCGGTGGCCCGGTGTGCCAGCGTGGTCAAGGTGGCGATGAAGCAGAACAGCAGAAGCAATGGCACCGGCAGGAAGTAGAACAGGTTGGGCAGGCTGAACCAGCGCTGGGCGATTTCTGGGTGGATGAGCGGTGTCCACACGCTTATCACGGCAATGACACCCAGCAGGCCCCAGATGAAATAGGACGAGTAACGGTACATCTCTTCCTGTAGGCGGCCTTCGGTCTTCATGATCAGCCAGGTGCTACCCAGTTGCGCATAAGCCAGTAACAACGCAAAGCCGCAAAATAGAGGGAACGGCCGACACCAGTCGAGTGGGCCGCCAGCATACATGTTGTTCTCCACCGGAATACCATCGAGGAATGCACCCAGGGCAACGCCCTGGGTGAAGGTGGCGACGATCGACCCGCCAATGAAGGCCTTGTCCCACCAATGGCGGCTGCGCTCGCTGGCTTTGAAACGGAACTCGAAGGCCACGCCGCGGAAGATCAGGCCCAACAGCATCAGTACCAGCGGCAAGTAGAGTGCGCTGAGTATCACTGAATAGGCCAGTGGGAAGGCGCCGAACAAGCCCGCACCGCCCAGCACCAGCCAAGTCTCGTTGCCGTCCCACACCGGCGCGACGGTATTCATCATGACGTCGCGCTCTTCCTTGTCCTTGATCGCCAGGAAGAGAATGCCGATGCCGAGGTCGAATCCGTCCATGATGACGTACATCATGACCCCAAAAATAATGATCAATGCCCAGATCAGCGTGATATCGACGCCCATAGCAGTCGCTCCTCAAGTTCCAATCGTATTCTGCACGCTCAATGATCGTCTGCTGCGGACATAGGGCGTGCCGGCGTATTCGACTGGCCGGCTGCGCCTTCGGTCGAGGGCGCAGCCTCGTGTGGATGAGGCCCTTTGTGCACCAGCTTGAGCATGTAGGTGATACCGGTACCGAACAGCACGAAGTACACCAGCACGAATAGGATCAGGCTAATGCTCATTTCTCCCACGGTCAGTGGTGATACCGCATCCTTTGTCCGCATGAGTCCGTACACGACCCAAGGCTGGCGGCCCATCTCGGTGGTCACCCAACCCGCCAGCAGAGCGATCAAACCGGACGGCCCCATGCATAGCATGAACTTCAGGAACAGCGGTGTGGTGTGCAGCCGGTCGCCACGGCGCAGCCACAGGCTCCAGAGCCCGGCGAGGATCATCAGCAGGCCCATGCTCACCATCAGCCGGAAGGTCCAGAAGATCACCGTGGAGTTCGGGCGATCCTCAGGCGGGAACGACTTCAGCGCCGGGATCTGGCGATCGAGGCTGTGGGTCAGGATCAGGCTGCCTAGGTAGGGCACCTCGATGGCGTAGTGGGTCTTCTCAGCTTTCATATCCGGCCAGCCGGCCAGAATAAGCGGCGACGGCTCACCGGGAATGTTTTCCCAGTGTCCTTCGATAGCGGCGATCTTCGCCGGTTGGTGCTCCAGGGTATTCAGGCCGTGGGCGTCACCGACTACGGCCTGGATCGGTGCCACCACCAGGGCCATCCAACAGGCCATCGACAACATGGTGCGGGCTGATTCGATGTTCTTGCCACGCAGCAGATGCCAAGCCCCGGAAGCGCCAACGAAGAACGCGGTAGCCAGGAACGCGGCGATTGCCATGTGCGCCAGGCGGAAGGGGAACGACGGGTTAAAGATGACCGCCAGCCAGTCCACTGGGACAGCACGGCCGTCGATGATTGCATGGCCCTGAGGTGTGTGCATCCAACTGTTGGAGGAGAGGATCCAGAACGTAGAGATCAATGTGCCTATCGCAACCATGGCGGTGGCGAACATGTGCAGCCCTCGCCCCACACGATCCCAGCCGAAAAGCATCACGCCGAGGAAGCCCGCTTCAAGGAAGAACGCGGTCAATACTTCATAAGTGAGTAGAGGGCCGGTAATGCCTCCAGCGAAGTAGGAAAACTGGGACCAGTTGGTGCCAAACTGGTAAGCCATCACCAGTCCGGAAACTACACCCATGCCGAAGTTCAAGGCAAAAATCTTTATCCAGAACGTATACAGCTCGCGATACACATCACGACCGGTCTTCAGCCAGAGCCCTTCTAATACGGTGAGGTAACTAGCAAGCCCTATTGTGATCGCAGGAAAAATTATATGAACAGCGACAGTGAAGGCAAACTGTAACCGTGCCAGATCGAGCGCCAACGTATTGTATGTGTCCATGCTTTCTCTGCCTCAGCTGGATTTGGGGCAAATTCGCAAATGCGAATCAGATGCATCATATTTGACTGGACATGACCAACTTTCCATCGAGCTCATGATGGGTAGCGTAGTGTGTGGAGGATAGATCATGCGCGAAAAAATCCTGGAAGAATTTAGGATAAAACAGTGACCACATTGGATCCTGAAACTTAATTTGCCTTTCCTCAATGAAGCTGTATCTTTTTACTGTCCTAAATGATGCGTGTTCCTGTGGCCGAAATAGCGGAAATCTACTACTTGATACGGCTTTATATTAATTAAATATAAATCGTTTTCGGAGCAACCATGGCTAATCGACGCAAGGTACCAGGTGTTCGTAGTTACGATGGCCCCGCAGGTGGCTGGGGTGCGCTGAAAGCGACCGCGACGGCAGTGCGAGAGCAGATGGACACGCTCAAAGCACCCATCACCTTGATGCGCACCAACCAGCCCGACGGTTTCGATTGCCCGGGATGCGCCTGGCCCGACAAGGAGCACAAGTCGACCTTCCAGTTCTGCGAGAACGGCGCCAAGGCGGTGACCTGGGAAGCGACCAACAAGCGCGTCCCACCCGAGTTCTTCGCCAATCATCCGGTGGCCACGCTGCTGCACCGCACCGACTACGAACTGGAAGACCTCGGCCGGCTGACCCATCCGATGGTCTACGACCACGCCAGCGACACCTATAAGCCGGTGGAGTGGGAACAGGCTTTCGCCCGCATTGGCGAGATCCTCCGAGGCCTGGAACCGAACCAGGTCGAGTTCTACACCTCTGGGCGTGCCTCCAACGAGGCAGCCTACCTGTACCAACTGTTCGCCCGGGCACTGGGTACCAACAACTTCCCCGACTGTTCCAACATGTGCCACGAGCCGACCAGTGTCGGGCTACCGCGTTCCATTGGTATGGGCAAGGGCTCGGTGTCGCTGGACGACTTTGATACCTGCGAGCTGGTGATCTCCATCGGTCACAACCCCGGCACTAATCACCCGCGGATGATGGGCACGCTGCACGAGGTGTCGCGGCGCAAGGTACCGATCATGGTCCTGAACCCTCTGCGCGAACGGGCCCTGGAGCGCTTCGCCGATCCGCAGGACATGATTGAGATGGCCACCTACGGCTCCACCCGGATCGCCTCGACCTACCTGCAGGTCAAGGCCGGTGGCGATGCCGCCGCGATCAAGGGGGTGATGAAGTCGCTGCTGGAGATGGAGGACTCGCTCGGCCAGGTGCTCGATTACGAGTTTATCGAGCAGCACACCAACGGTTTCGAGGCGCTCAAGGCCGACCTACTGGCGACCACGTGGCCCGACATCGAACACGCCAGTGGCCTGAGCAAGGCCGAAATGGAAAAGGTCGCGGCGGCCTACGCCAAGTCCAACGCCACCATCGTCACCTACGGCATGGGCATAACCCAGCACAACGAGGGCACGGCCAACGTCCGGCTGATCTGCGACCTGCTGATGTTGCGCGGCAACATCGGCAAGCCCGGTGCCGGCATCTGCCCGCTGCGTGGCCACTCCAATGTGCAGGGCAACCGTACGGTGGGTATTACAGAGAAGCCCCCGGCCGATTTCCTGAACAAGATTGAGCAGGTGCTAGGTTTCAAGCCGCCGGCAGAACATGGGCATGACTCGGTACAGGCCATGCAGGCAATGATCGCCGGCACATCGAAGGCGCTGATCTGCCTGGGCGGCAACTTCGCCGTGGCGTTGCCCGACCCTGGCCAGTGCTTCCCTGCCATGGGCAAGCTGGATCTGAGCGTGCACATCGGTACCAAGCTCAACCGCACCCACTTGCTAGTAGGCAAGGAAACCTACTTGTTCCCCTGCCTTGGGCGCACCGAATTGGATGTGCAGAACGGTGAACGACAGTCGATCACCGTCGAGGACTCCATGTCGATGGTTCATGCCTCGGCGGGCAAGCTGAACCCCGCGTCGGAATTCCTGCGATCGGAGCCGGCCATCGTCGCCGGTATGGCCAACGCGACCCTTCCAGGCAGCCCAGTGCCTTGGCTGGAACTGGCTGCCGACTACGATAAGATCCGCGACCTGATCGAGAAGACCTTGCCAGGCTTCGACGACTACAACGCGCGTATCCGCGAACCGGGCGGCTTCCGCATGCCGCTGCCAGCCTGCGACCGTAAGTGGATGACCCCGTCGGGCAAGGCCGAATTCTTCGTGTTCCCGGGCCTGCACGAAGACAAGGAAGTCGACGGTGACGATGTATTGCGGTTGATCACCCTGCGCAGCCACGACCAGTACAACACCACCATCTATGCGATGGACGACCGTTACCGTGGGGTGTTCGGTCGCCGCGACGTGCTGTTCATGAATCCCGTCGACCTGCAGGCGCGCGGCCTGGCTCACGGCGATCTGGTCGACATCGAGACCGTCAGCCATGGCCGCAAGATGCGCTACGAGCGGATCACCGCCATCGAGTACAAAATTTCCGCCGGCTCGGTGGGAGCATACTACCCCGAGGCTAACCAGCTGGTGCCGCTGGACTACATCGATGTTGACAGCGGAACGCCGTCGTACAAGTCGGTGCCGGTGCGAGTGATGCGTTCTGAGCTCAACTAAACAACGATCAAGATGGGCGCATGAGGCGCCCTTTCGTTGCGCTGCCCGGCATGTCATTCGTCGGTTAGATGTCGCGCCGTTCGGGCCTGAGTTGCGTTCGCAACTCAGGTGAACTGTTGCAGCGACAATACATCTGAAAATGCGCCTACCTACCCGTTGTGCGCCCCCAACATCCTACCTGGTGAGGCGTCGTCTTCCATCAGAGGTTGAACACGTCAGTCCGACCTGTCCGCCAACCATGGAGCTTTACGATCATGGCCACGCTCTGTGAGATCTGTAATGCACATCGCCAATGTGCTCAAGCCAGCGCTGGCTCGAGGCGAGCTGAGTCTGATCGGCGCCACCACCCTCAACGAGTACCAGAAGCACATCGAGAAGTTCTCTTGTCGTCAACATAGGGCTGGTTGCGCCCCTGGATGTTCCCGAGCTGCATCACGGGTCAATTTTCCGCCTCGGGCGCCCGAAATGCTTTGCTGTAGTAGCCGGACGAGTCGAAACAGCAAACCACCTTCTTGCCGGCCGCAAGCATATCGCAGGCATCCCCAATTCGCTTTTCACGCGTCTTGAGTTGCTTCGCTGAAGTAATCCAGTGGATCCAGTCCACCCGCGCAAGGGTCGTCGTACTGTTCCAAACCTTTTGAGCCTCAGGTGTGCTTGCCAGGGCTTTCTCGAAATCCGCTGGGATATCAGGCTCGGGCTCCTTCTTCACAGGGACGAGTTCGAGGGTAACGATATCTCCAACAGCCACACCCGCCGCTTCGAGTAAATCGCTACTGACCTTCAGCCAATGGCTCAGCTGACCATCAGGCTCTAGGGTTGCCCGAAAAGGATGCCCATTGATCGTGCCTTCAACGCTCGTCCTTCCCCGCCTCGGAAGCCGTTCACTCGCGTCCCTTGGAAGAACTGCAAACGCCCACGACCTGTCATCACCGGGCTTTGCCGGACGAAGAAGCTTGGCTTCGAATCGGGACCTCGCATCGTCTGTTGCCATGGCAAGTTCTCCCACCGAGCGCCTAGTTCACCATCACCTCGTCCAGCGCCTGCTCAAGGGTGCTGACCGTACGCTCGATATGGTGCAGCTTTTCGAGCCCGAACAGGCCGATGCGGAAGGTCTGGAAGTCGGCCGACTCGTCGCATTGCAACGGCACGCCGGCGGCAATCTGCAGGCCGTGGCTGGCAAACTTCTTACCGCTCTTGATATCGGCATCATCGGTGTAGCTCACCACCACGCCAGGGGCCTGAAAGCCCACTGCGGCCACGCTCTTGATACCTTTGCGGGTCATCATTGCGCGCACCCGATCACCCAGGGCCTGTTGTTCATCGCAGACCTTGTCGAAACCGTAGGCTTGCGTCTCTTTCATCACTTCGTTGAACCGCGCGAGGGCATCGCTGGGCATGGTCGCATGGTAGGCGTGGCCGCCCTGCTCATAGGCCTGCATGATCTGAAGCCACTTCTTCAAGTCGCAGGCGAAGCTGGTGCTTTGCGTCGATTCGATGCGCTCGAGGGCCAAGGCGCTGAGCATCACCAGGGCGCAGCAAGGTGAGGCGCTCCAACCTTTCTGCGGTGCGCTGATCAGCAGGTCGACCGCGCATTTGTGCATATCAACCCAGATCGCGCCGGAGGCGATGCAGTCCAGCACGAACAGGCCACCCACCGCATGCACGGCGTCGCCCACGGCCCGCAGGTATTCATCAGGCAGGATGATCCCTGATGACGTTTCAACGTGGGGGGCGAAGACAATCTGCGGCTTCTGCGACGCAATGGCCGCCAACACTTCGTCCAGAGGGGCCGGGGCATAGGCAGCCTGGCGCCCCGCTTCAACCGGGCGGGCTTTGAGCACCGTTGTGGCCGCCGGGATATTGCCCATCTCAAGGATCTGGCTCCAGCGATAACTGAACCAGCCGTTGCGTATCACCAGGCATTGCTGGCCGGTGGCAAACTGCCGTGCTACCGCTTCCATACCGAAAGTGCCACTGCCCGGAACCACTGCAACCGCCTGGGCGTTGTAGACCTGTTTCAGGGTGGTTGAAATGTTCTTCATCACACCTTGAAACGACTGGGACATGTGGTTGAGCGAGCGGTCTGTGTAGACCACCGAATACTCGACCAGCCCTTCGGGATCGATACCGGGATAGATCTTCGACATGGTGCGGTTCCTTTGGCAGAGAAGTCCATGGCATCGACCCTGCCCTAAGCTATTGCAAATGACAAGATGCATCAGGCACACCGCATCGCCAGCCCGGCCCCTGCCTGACTCAAATCAGGGAAACGCCCACTGGTTGAAGTCTCAACAGCTTCCCCTGCAGTCGAGTCCCGTACTGAACATCAGAGATGTCCACTTCCTTGCCTTGCACGCAAAACTCCTTGTCCCACCCACCACTTTTTCCCTTCCCCGCCTCCACCCAAAATCCGCCCCTGACATCAATTCCCGTTCAGGAGCCCAAGCATTGCGCTATTTCAAACCGCTACTACTCACCCTAGCCCTGGCCACCACCGCCCAATCCACCCTGGCCGCCGACTGGCAATCCTCCCCCTATGGCCCCAACGACGAAATCGGCGCCGCCAACCTCCTCACCCCCGAGGTGGTCAAGCAAGCCATCACTCTGGTCAAGACCGGCAAGACCTACCCCCTGGCCGTCCCCGTCAGCAAGGACCTGCCCGCCTTCCGCCACCGCAGCTTCCATCTCTACAACATCCAGCCCGGCGAACAGGCCGGCCAGACCCTGGGCAAGAACAAGTTCAGCTTCAACGACGAGCTGGTCAACGGCTGGACCGGCGTCGGCACCCAGCTCA
Source organism: Pseudomonas peradeniyensis (assembly GCF_014268935.2). Lineage (GTDB taxonomy): Bacteria > Pseudomonadota > Gammaproteobacteria > Pseudomonadales > Pseudomonadaceae > Aquipseudomonas > Aquipseudomonas peradeniyensis. The sequence continues at coordinate 1,663,238 of NZ_JABWRJ020000001.1, forward strand.
ACGGCATCGGCCATATTGGTATCGACAACGTCTACTACAACGGCAACAAGGCCGCTGATTTCGTCACCGTCGAAGGCGTGACCAAGCTCGGCGTGGAGAACGTGCCGCCGATGGTCACCCGCGGCGTGGTGCTGGACATGACTGCGTACTACGGCAAGGCCATCGTGCCGGGCGGTACGTCGTTCACCGTCAATGACATCAAGGCGGTGCTGAAACGGCAAGGCATCACCCTGCGCAAGGGCGACGTGGTGCTGTTCAACACCGGCTGGCTGGAGCTGATCGGCAAGGACAACGCGCAGTTCCTCGCCACCGAGCCAGGCATCGACCTGCCGGCGGCCGAGTGGCTGGCCGACCAGGGCATCGTTGCCTTCGGCGGCGACACCTGGGCCTCGGAGGTCTATCCGAACCCCACCGGCGAAGAGTTCCCGGTCAACCAGTTCATGCTGGCCAAGCGCGGCATCTACAACCTGGAGCTGATCGACACCCGCGCCCTGGTACGCGACAAGGCCTTCGAGTTCCTGTTCGTGCTGGGCCAGCCGCTGTACAAGGGGGCGACGCAGGTCAATATCAACCCGGTGGCCATCTACTGATCGCCCTGCCGCGATACCGACTCATCGGGCAGGTGGAAGGGCCAGGCCGGCAGCAGCCTGGCCCGGCCTTCACTTGTCCCTGTGCTGCGTGACGCCCATGAAGTCCAGGTACCTGGACAGCAGCGCCTTGTCCAGCGGCGGTGTCTTGATGCCGCTGCCCGCCAGGAAGCGGTCGGTGTTGCGCCGCTCGAAGTAGTAGGTCATCTCATAGACTTCGACCAAGGACTTGCCCGGGACCACCTCCTCCGTGAACAGGCTCAGCAGGCTGTAGAGCGGGCTGTTCTCATTGTTGCGCCAGAGCGCGAGCCAGTCGTGGAAGTGCGCCGGCTTCAGGTCCAGGTCGAAGATCTCGTTCAGGCGCACGAAGAAATCCGACACGGATAGATCGTTCACCGGGTCGGGCACCATGTGGAAGTACTGGCCGACGGCGTCCTTGTTCCTGGCGATATGGACGATGGCCTTGGCCACGAAGTCCACGGTGACCAGCTGGTCCTTGAGCCCCATGATCATCGGGTAGGTGCCCAGTGACAGGCAGCACCTCACGAAACTGCCCCACCACTGGTTCATTTCGGTGGCGCCGGTCTCACCGTTGCACATCACGAAGCCCAGGCGGATGCCGATCACCGGCAGCCCCTTCTGCCTGGCCTGCTCCAGCACGCGCTCCATGACCCATTTGCTTCTGACGTAGTTGGTGTCACGGCAGACGACCGGCAGGTTCTGGTGAATGTCTTCGTCCTCGTACATCCAGGTCTTACCGGTGAGCAGGTAACCCCAGCTGAATACCGCCACGGTGGAGCACGCCACCAGGTACTTGAGCTTGAAGCGGGTGGCGAACTCGATGATCTGCTGGATGCCGTCGACGTTGACGGCCTTCATGATGGGGTACGGCTTGATGTAGTTGACGTTACCCCCGGTGTGGTAGACCACCTCGACCTCACTCGCAAGATCGCGGTAGGCCGCCTCCGGCAAGCCCATACGCGCCAGCGTGAAATCGCCGACCACGGGCTTGATGCGGGGAGCCTGCTCCTCTGGCCAGGCCTGTTTGTATTTCTCGAGGGTGAACTTGATCCGGCTGATGGCATGGGTCGCGCTTTCGGCCCGCACCAGGCAATAGACCTCGGCTGTGGTCGTGTTCAGCAGCTCCAGCAGCAGGTGCGCGCCGACGAATCCGGTGGCACCGGTGAGCAACACCTTGCGCGGGTTGGCCAATACTTCGGGGTCGATCTGCGTCGGATAGTCATGATCCGCCTGCAACGAAATGTCGCCCAGCAGGACCTGGGTCGAGATCCGCTGCTTTTCCTCGAAGGTCAGGGGCACCTGGTCGTATCGTGCCCTGACCTGCGCGGCGAGGCCCTCCAGCGTCGGGTACAGGTAGAGGTCTATCAGCGTCAGGTGCTTCCTGATCTGCGCAGGCAAGGCGGTGAGCACCCGGACCACGCCCAGTGAATGGCCGCCCAGTTCGAAGAAGTTGTCCGCAGGATCGATGTCCTGCACTTGCAGCACATGGCGCCAGATGGCTAGCAGAATCCCTTCGATGTCCTGCTCGTCAAAGCCGTCCAGCGACAATGCTTCGTCGGTGGGCATTGCCTGCAGCGCCTTTCTGTCCACCTTGCCGCTGAAAGCCAACGGCAGGCTGTCGAGGATCACGATCTTGTCCGGCACCATGTAGGTGGGCAGGGTCTTGTGCAGTGCCTTGCGGATACGGGCTTTCACCTGTAGCGCAGTTTCCCGCGTGGCGCCGCCCAGGGTCACGAAGGCCGCCAGGATGGGTTGCCCGTGCTCAGCATTCACCGCCACCACTGCGGCTTCCTTGACATCCTCGAGGACGTTGATTGCCCCCTCGATCTCCGCCGCCTCAATGCGGAACCCGCGCACCTTGAGTTGCGTATCGTTCCTGCCGATGAACTCAAGGTTGCCGTCCGCCAGCCGCCGCACGATGTCCCCGGTCCGATAGGCGCGCAGGTTTGGCGCCCCGACGTCCGCGTCGATGAGCACGAACCTTTCGCGGGTCTGCTCCGGTTTGCCAAGGTATTCCTTGGCCAGCTGGTCTCCGCTGATGAACAGCTCCCCGGGTTCACCCACCGGCAATGGCTGTAGCGTGGCGTCGAGCACATGGAATCCCACGCCGGCCAGTGGCTTGCCGATGGTTCTGACACTCTGCCCCGGCTGGTAAGGATGGCAGGTGACCGCGATGGTGCTTTCGGTGGGGCCGTAGGCGTTGTACAGCTTCACCTTGTCCGCCCAGTACAGGAATACGTGCTCGGCGCAGGCCTCCCCGCCCACGCCGATACTGCGCAGATCGCCGATCGGCTCCTCGGTAGGCAGCGACGCCAGGATCGTCGGGGTGATCATGGTAATGACGTCGATGTGGTTGGCCCTGATGAAATCGAGCAGCGGCGCGCCCAGCACCTTGTTGTCGGGGTACAGGTACAAGCTGGCCCCCACCAGCAACGGAATCCACAGGTCCATGAAGGAGGCGTCGAAGGTATAGGAAAGCAGCTGGATGACCTTGTTCTTCGCAGACACGCCCGTGACGCCGGGGTAGTTGACGGCAAAACTGTGGACGGCACCGTGCTGGACCGCGACGCCCTTGGGCTTTCCGGTACTGCCGGAGGTGTAGATGACATAGATGAGGTCGTGCGGGGCGACTTTAACCGGCAGATTTTCAGCCGGGTGATCGGCAATCACACGCGCCTGTTCTTCCTCGGCCGGCACTACCCGCTGCCCCTGGTAACTGGAAAACTTTTCGAGTACCTGTTCAGAAGCGATCAAAAACCGCGCACCGGTGTCTTCCAGGATCAGCTCCAGACGTGCCTCGGGATAATCCGGGTCAAGCGGGACATAGGCCGCACCGGCCTTCATGACCGCGAGCATGAACAAGGGGCGGTCAATCGACTGAACGGCACAGATCGCCACCAGCGCCCCGGGGGTGACGCCGATGTCGATCAGGTGCCTTGCAAGACGATTGGCACGCTCGTTGAGCGCCTGGTAGGTGACACTGTCCGTCCCATGGTAAATGGCCGTCTTCTGCGCCTGCAGTTCTGCCTGGTGTTCGAACAACTCGACGACGGTAGTTGCGTGTGCATAGTCCATTGCAATGTTCCTCCGTTGTGTCCGACACGTGTCTGGACGCGCTCACGCCATAAGGGGGCAATGCCTCCCTTTCATGGATCGACGTCATGAGCAAACTTGGAAACTGCAAAGGGCAAGCAAAGCCGTTCATTCCAGAGGCCGGGCTCCATGGCCTGATGTCGCGTTGGGTGTCGGTAGCCCCAGACTAGTCGAGCACGCCGCTGTCATGGACCAGAGGATTACGAAAAGGCCGAGGTTTCGACAAACGGGCAATCGATGCGCAAGAGTGCCTGTAGTGGTGAACCCAGCGGCCATCCAAGGAGCGTGGGACCTTGAACATCAAGCCCCTCACCCCGTCACCACCTCATACCTCACCCGATGCGCCTCAGTCGGCAGCGGCACCTCCCACTTGAACAGCATCCGCCGTATATCGTCATTGCGCAGCGACGTATCGCGTCGCTGGTTACGCCGCATGATCTCGTCCTCCGGCCGCTCCAGGTAGACGATCTCTACCTGCGCCCCATAGCCATACAGCAAATCCAGCGTACGGCTGCGCATCTGCCCCGACAGGTGCGTCGAGTTCCACACGAAGGGCCTGCGCTCGCGCAACAGCGCCTTGGCCCGGTCGATGGCGTAGTGGGCGGCGGCGCCTTCGTTCTGGCCGTGGCGCAAGCCCAGGGCCTGGCGCGCGTCGTCGAACGACACCACCGGCAGGTCCGGGTGGTGTCGGGCGGTCCAGGTGTCCTTGCCGCTGGCTGGCAGGCCGGAAAGCATCACCACCTGGGAACCCAAGGGTTCATGCAGCGCATAGTCCGGATGCACGCGGGCGCCACGCAGGTACTGAATGCGCGTGTAGTCGTCGGCAAACGCCCGTGGGCCGTACAAGCACCCCTCCTCTGCCGCCAGCTCGCGCCATAGTTCGATGGCGGTCAGCACATCGGCCTTGCCGGCATAGTGGCGGCCCTGCATGTCGGCCTCGGCCACCGCGCAGAGCATCCACACCGGCAGCTCCCAGGACAGCTTGTGCAGCAGGAACTCCGCGCTGCGCCCGCTGCGGTCGCCCTGCAAGGCAAAGAACGGCAGTTGATGCACGGTGATGATCCGGCAGATCTGTTCACGCAGCGCGAATGGCACGCCGGCGCGCCACAGCAGCAGGCGCGCATCCACCGCGCCTCGGCGCGAGTGGCCGGGTTGGCCGATGCGCCCGGTCTGCGGGTCGATCACCGTGGTGTCGGGCTTGGCGATGTCATGCAACAAGGCGGCGAAGAACAGCACGAAGCGCTGCTCGGCGCTGGCATCGCGGTAGGCGCGCTGCGCCAGCAACGCCTCGACCACCAGGCGGGTATGGACCCACACATCGCCTTCGGCGTGATAGGTCGGATCCTGCGGGGTGTCGGCCAGGCGTGCCAGGGCCGGAATGGCCGCCAGGCAAGCGGCGCTGTCCATGTCGTGCCCGGGGTCGGGCACCAGTTGTTGCAGTTGTCGAATATCCATTTCAGGAAGCTCCTTCAGTCGCCGCGGCGTGCGCCGTGCCAGTCCAGGGACAGGCGCGGTGCGTAGAGATCGACGCCGGCGGCCAGTTGATTGGGTATGTACGGTTGGTTGGCATGGTGCTGGTCGGCGTCGAGGATGGCCTGGACGAAGTCCTGGCGTACCCACTTGAGCCGGCCCAGGGTCTGGTGCTCGTCTTCGAGCTTCAGGTACAGGCCCTCCATGCGGCTCGAGCGGTCGCACTGGCGCCAGGCACGGGCCAGGTCGAGGCCTTCGCGGCGCACCACCTGCTCGAACACTTCGCGCCATTGCGCGGTCTTGGCCAGCGAGTCGCCGAGCAACGCCATCAGCTCGGCGTAACGGCGTGGTGCCGGGCCTTCGTACAGCACCGGCACCGACAGCACCGGCCCATCGGCGAGCAGGCGGCGGCGCGCCGCAGTGGACAGGAACAGCCCCGTGGCGCGGTCCCACACGTCGAACTCGCAGAAAAAATGCGGCAGGTGGTCGTAGAACACCGAGTGCTTCTTGTGCAGCCACTCGCCATACAGCACGAAGCGGTCTTCAAGACGCTCCAGCAACCAGTGCTCGTGGGCCACGGCCCATTGCTTGAACAGGTTGAACTGGCGCTCGCGGCCACCGCCGCTGAGGTAGTGGCCACGCGATTGCAGGCGAAGCTCGCCACCGTTGGTAAAGCTGATGCCGGCGTTGGCGCCGTCGAGTTTCTCTTCCACCACCAGCCATTGGCCGGCCAACGAGCCATAGGCCACCTGGCCGGCATCGCTGTCGCCGTCCTGCAGGCGCGAGCCTTGCAGATGGGGTGTGCGGGGGTATTTGAGCAGTTCGAGGGAATGTGCGTCGGCACGAAAATCCATGTTCATGGGTTTCTCCTTGGAAATAGGGAAAAACCGACGACAGGATCAGGCAGGTACGAGGATGAAGCGCCGCCGCGCGCAAGCACGGGCAGCCATCAGGCACGATGGACCGTCGTCGGTATCAGGCGTGTTTGATGGCGCAGGGCACTGGCTTCACCACTTGGCAAAAGGTTGCGGGGATTCGAGGGCGCGCATTCAACAGCAGGTGCCATCAGCAAGTCAAGCCCTCAATGGAGGCAATGTGATAGCATCTGCGCGCCCCTGGAGGGGCAATCTTTTGAAATCCCGCAAGGAACATGCTTCGTGAAAGACTTCGTCATCAGCGTCAACAACATCGTCCTCTACATTTCCCTGGCCGTTATCTGGCTCTTCGCCCTCATCACCCTGTTCACCGGCGGATTCCTGCCAGCCCTGGGTGTGTTCGTGGTCGGCAGCCTCGGCTGGTGCATCGTTTCCGGCTTCTGGTTCGTCCAGTCCGCCACCTACGATGAGCTGCGCAAGCTCAACGCCAGCAAAGACTGACGTGTCCGGGCGGCGCAGCATCGGGTCTTGCGACCGCCCTACCCTTGCTGCTGTGTCCTGCGCGGTGGCGCCGAGCGGCGACAGCGCTGCGAACAATACTTCACCTCCTCCCAGCACCGCGCCCAACGCTTGCGCCAGGTGAACGGCCGGCCGCATGCCGCGCAGATCTTGCTGCGCTCGACGGGTGCGTGCCGAGTCATGGAGCCCCCTCCGGCAGCCGGCGGAAGAACAGGGTGATCTGGCCGATCTCCACCCCCAGCTTGCTCATGCGCGAGCGGTTGATCAGGGTGTCCTCGTCCATCAGGTACATCCAATCGTCCAGGTCCACCTGCCAGTGCCGCCCGTCTACCGGCAGATCCAGCGTGTAGCGCCAGCGCAGTGCGTTACCGGCCACTTGACCGCGAGCCTCGCCGATCACATCCCCCGCCGTGCCGCGCCAGTGGCCGGGACCGTCCGGCACCAGCGTCCAGGTGCGCCGCTGCCGTGTGCCGTCGCCATAAAGAAACTGCTCGTCGAGGATCAGCCGTTCGCCCTCCCGGCGGCTGTCGATGCGAACGTGAAAGCGCTTCACCACTTCCCCGGAGCGCTTCTGGAACATGCCCCAGGCCTGCACCGGGCGCGAGAAGAAAGCCGCCAGGTCGAAACGGGGTTGCTCGCTGGCGTACTGCTCGACTTCGACATTGCCACAGCTGCCCAGCACCAGGCAGGCTGCCAGCAACAGCATTCTGTACATGTTCATGATCCTCCTCGGGGCTTGCCGGCCAGGCCGAGCAGTTCCAGGCGCAACTGGGTGTCCCGAGCCCGCGGGTCCAGCCAGATGGCGAAGAACGCCCGGGCAAAGGCCGGGTCGGCAAGGGCGCGGGTGGGCTGGTCATCTACATAGAAGCGGCCGCCCTGCCCCGGTAGGTACAAGCCCGTGATGCGCATGCCGGGGCGTACATCCACGAATGCCTCCTGCAGTGACTTGGCCCAGGCTTCGAGCTGTTGCGGTGTAACGTGGCCGGCGCCGAGGCGGCGCATCTCTTCAAGGCTGGCTTGCACCAGCGTGTCCCGGGACAATGAGCGGTGGTAGGTCAGTTCCAGGGCGAAAGGCTGGTTCCAGTCATGGCGCGGACCCTCGGTCCACAAGCGTGCGCTGTACAACCGCAGGCCGAACCAGGTGAAGTCGCCACCGCCCAGTTGCTGGGCCGCCGGCAGCGCTGCACGCCAGTCCGCAATAGCTGCTGGCATCGACGTCAGCAGCAGGCAGATACAGGCCAAGCGCGCAAGGAATGCCATGACGAATCTGCAGAAAGACTTAACTTATACAAGACTAGTTTTCTGTACAGATAAATCAAATCATGTATAGATTTAAGGGTCGACTGCACCTATCAGGTAGATCGTCCAATGAGCCTGATCACCCATCTCCATGCACCCGCCAACGTGCTGGTCTGCGGCGCCAGCCAGGGCATCGGTCTTGCCCTGTGCTCGCAGCTGTTGGCACGTGATGACGTCGGACTGCTGCTCGCTGTTTCGCGACAGGCAACCAGCAGCCCCGAGCTGGATGTGCTGGCCCAGACGCACGGCCGCCGTTTGCTTCGCCTCGACTGCGACGCTCGGGATGAACAGGCGCTGCAAGCACTGGCAGACCAGGTCCGTGGCTGCTGCGATCAGCTGAACCTGGTCATCAGTACCCTCGGTGTGCTGCAAGCACCGCCGGCGCGGGCCGAGAAGTCGCTGGCGCAACTGGATCTGGCGGGGTTGCAGGCCAGTTTCGCCACCAACTGCTTCGCCCCTGTCCTGCTGCTCAATCACCTGTTGCCGTTGCTGCGCCGCCAGCCCGTCACCTTCGCGGCCCTGTCGGCGCGAGTCGGGTCGATCGGCGACAACCACCTGGGCGGCTGGTACAGCTATCGCGCCAGCAAGGCCGCGCTCAACCAGTTGTTGCGCACGGCCAGCATCGAGCTCAAGCGGCTCAACCCCGACTCGACAGTGCTTGCCCTGCACCCCGGCACCACCGATACCCAACTTTCACGCCCATTCCAGGGCAATGTGCCCCTCGAAAAGCTGTTCGCGCCAGCGTTTGCCGCCAGTTGCATCCTCGAACTTGTCGGCCAGCACGGGCCGTCAGAGACCGGTACGTTCTGGGCCTGGGATGGCAGCCCCGTTCCCTGGTGATCCGCAGGCGTTCCTCAGGGATGAGGCGCGACGGCGGTGGACACCGGATCGAGGAAGATCAGTTGCAGCGGCTCCGCCAACAGCTGGTCGGCCTGCTCGGCAAAGCACTGGAAGTGCTCGGTGGCCAGGTGCGTGTCCAGGGCCTGCTGGTGGTCGAACGCCTCGCGCATGTAGAACGTCCCGGGCTCATCGCTACGCTCGAACAGCATGTAGTCGCGGTTGCCGGGCTCCGCCCGGGTCGGCTCGATCAAGGCCAGCAAGGCCGCTTTCAGCGACGCTGCCTGGCCTGGCTTGGCCTTGAGGATGGCAAGGGAAACGAGGGGATGGTCTTGTTGGTTCACATCAATCTCCTGGTCAATCGCAAGGGGCCGGATCGACCGGCCCGCCGTTGTCTCTCGGATGGGCTCAGAAGCCTTCCAGAACGATCTTGCCCCGCGACTTGCCGCTCTCGACCAACGCATGGGCACGGCGCATGTTGGCGGCATTGATGGCACCGAAATGCTCGCCCAGGGTGGTGCGCAGGATGCCCTGGTCGATCAGCCCGGCCACCCGCTCGAGCAGCTCGTGCTGGCGCACCATGTCGTCGGTCTGGTACAGCGAGCGGGTGAACATCAGCTCCCAGTGCAGCGACAGCGACTTGCGCTTGAGCGGCATGACATCCAGGGTCTGCGGGTCGTCGATCACCCCCAGGCGACCTTGTGGCCGCAGCACCTCGACCAGTTGCGCGAAGTGCTGCTCGGTATGGGTAAGGCTGGCGACATGGCTGACCGACTCGATCCCCAGGGCCTGCAGTTGCCCGTGCAGCGGCGCGCTGTGGTCGATGACATGATGGGCGCCCAGTTCGCGTACCCAGTCGGCGGTCTCGGCGCGGGAGGCCGTGCCGATGACCGTCAGGCGGGTCAGTTGCCGGGCCAGTTGCACCAGCATCGAGCCGACGCCGCCGGCGGCGCCGATGATCAGCAGGGCATCGCCGTCCCCGCCGCCTTCGAGCAAGCCTAAGCGGTCGAACAGCAGTTCCCAGGCGGTGATAGCCGTCAGCGGCAGCGCTGCTGCCTGCGCCGCATCCAGGCTGCGCGGTTGGTGCCCGACGATGCGTTCGTCGACCAGGTGATATTCGCTGTAGCTGCCGGGCCTGGCGATGGAGCCGGCGTAGTACACCTGGTCGCCTGGCTTGTACAGGGTCACCTGAGGGCCGACTTCACGGACGATACCGGCCGCGTCCCAGCCGAGTATTTTTGGCTCACGCGTGAAAGTTCCGGCGCGGACCTTGGTGTCGACGGGGTTGACCGACACGGCCTTGACCTCCACCAGGATGTCCCTGGGCCCTGGATTCGGTCTGGGCATGAAGATGTCCTGAAGAGACGCAGGATCTTCGATGGGCAGGCCATTCTGGGTAAAACCGATCGCTTTCATAGGCACTCGCTGCTGGATATGGTTTGATTCGTGAACCCAGTCTGGCGCGTCCGGTCGTTGGGAAAAACGGGCTGAGCCCGTGAACACTTTCATTGCAGGAGTGAAAATGATTCGCCTCGACGACCTGGGCATCTTCGTTCGCAGCGCCGCGTTGGGCAGCTTTACCGCCGCCGCCCACGAAGCCGACCTGCTGCCCGGCCAGGCGGCCGAGGCGGTCAAGCGCCTGGAGCGTGAGCTGGATGTACGGCTGTTTGCCCGCACCACGCGCAGCCTGCGCCTGACGGCCGAAGGCGAGCAGTACCTGCCCTCGGCCCTGGCCGCCCTGGAGGCCCTCCGGCAAGGGCGGGACAACCTGCAGCAGGAAAGCGCCCGCTTGAACGGGATCCTGCAGGTGGCCGCGCCGTCCGACCTGGGGCGCAACGTGTTGCTGCCCTGGTTGACGGCGTTTCGCCGCGAGCACCCACAGTTGAACCTGCGCCTGTTTCTCTCCGACCAGATCGCCGACCTGTTCCGCGATCCGGTGGACATCGCCATCCGCTACGGCCTGAATGCCGACGCCAACTACATCGCCCTGCCACTGGCGCCGTGGAACCGCAAGGTGCTGGTGGCCTCGCCCGAGTACCTGGCGCGGCAAGGCACGCTGCACACGCCCGAGGCGCTGCGCGAGCACCAGTGCCTGCTGTACATGCAGCAGGGCCGGGTCTACGACAAGTGGCAACTGGGGACACAGACCGTTCAGGTGCGTGGCGCCCTGTTCTGTGACGATGCCGATATCGCCCGGCGCTGGGCCGTGGCGGGCGAAGGGATCACCTACAAGTCCTGGCTGGATGTGAGTGACGATGTATTGGCGGGACGGCTCGTCGTGCTGTTGCAGGATCACCCCGGGCCGGGCATGCCGCTGAGCCTGGTGTGCCCGCACCGCAAGCAGTTGTCGCCTGCGGTGAAACAGCTGCACGCCTGGCTGTCGAGTCGCTTCGCCGCGCTTGAACGCTACTGATCAGGCTACCGGCAGCACGCCCTGGATCGCCGATACCACCTGCCGTGTCGCCACTTCCAGGGTGTCTTCATTACGGCACAAGAACCAGCCTTGATCGGCAACGGCTTGCTCGAATGCTTGCGTGCAGGCCACGTGTTCATCCAGTTCATACATCACGGTACTGCTCAACCCACGCGAGCGCGCCGCTGCCCTCGCCCAGGAAATTTCAGGCTCGGTGACCACGCCCACATGCAGGTCCGGCACCCGCACGTCGCATTCGATGTTCAACCGTAGAATCTCGGCAAACGGCACCAGCCGGCGAAACGCGGCATCGGACGGATACCAGCGGTCGATCAGGATGATGCTGTCCTTGGGCTGCCTGGCCAGCACATGCCAGGAAATCCAGGCCCGGCTATGCGCAAGGCGCTCACAGACCTTCATCTCCAGATCCCGGCAGGGATTTCTGACGAACTGGTTGACCAGGGCCATGGTTTCGCCCCGGTAGGGATCGCTCTTCTTCTCGCTGATGCGGATCACCTTCCTGTTGTCCGCCCTCAGCGCTTGGGTGACGGATTCCAGCAGCGTGGTCTTGCCGGTGCCCTTGGGCCCGTCGAGGGAAATGAACAGCGAATGATTCATGCGTCACACAACGTTTGGATTTCCTTCATCGACAGGCATTGGCTTACATCAGGCAGTAGAACTCGCTGACCTCTGCGACGATCTCCCGGGCGGCATTGTACAGCCTTGCCTCAGGTGTGAGGGCCATGGAGCGTGCTTCGAGCAAATAGCGCTGGCCGGCCTGGAAATGGGCGTAGTCGAGGGTCAGATAGCATTGGCGGACGGTGGTGCCACCCATCATGCTCAGCCCGCCACCGCCGCTCGTTTCGTAGTCGAACCTGACCACCAGCTCATGGCTGCCGGGAGTTACCTGGAAGAAGCGACCTTCTTCCAGGCGCTGCTTGTCGAGGCGTTCGGCCAGCAGCACGCGGTCGTTGGGGAATGGCAGCGAGAGGTCGACCCAGGCCATCTGTGGGTTGGCGGCTGGCATTGGGGCCTGGCAACCCGGGATGGCGGTGATCAGGAACAACAGCATCAGCCGGCGCATGACAAAGACTCCTCTGGGGCCTGTATCAAGGATAGCGCCGTGGCCTTGGCAACGGAGGGGTTTGTCAGGCTTCGGGCACCCGTGGCAGGGATTCGGCCTGGGCGGTGCTCTGCGCAGCCGGCGGGGTCAGGCGCAGCACCCGGTCGCGGCCACCCTCGGCGAGCAGATAACCACCCTTGCCGTCCGGGACAATGGCCTGGGGCGCCTTCAGGTAGTTGAGCACCGTGTGACGAGTACCATCGCCGTCGATGCGCAGCAGGCGCGCACGGTGGGTCGAATCCTCACTGATCCACAAGCCACGCTGGTCGCAAAGCAGGAACGTCGGATTGCGCAGGCCCTCGACCACCACCGGGTCGGCACCCTCGGCGTTGAACGCACGGATCTTGCCGGTGGCCTTCTCGGTGTACAGCAGGCGCCCGTCGGTGCAGCGGGTCAGGCCTTCGGTTTCGGTCAGGCCCGCACGCAGCACATCGAGCTCGCCGCTGCGCCAGTCGTAGCGCATCAGCCGGCCATCGCCCTTGCGGTCCTCGATGGCGTAAAGATGCTTGCCATCGTTGTACAGGCCCTGCACGTTGTTGCCTTCGAACAGCTGGCTGACCTGGCCGTTGCGCGACACGCTGACCGGCGCCCCGCCCACCTCCTGGCTGAACGCCCAGCCACCGTCGACGGCGACCATGCCATCGGGCTTGGACAGGCCCTCGAGCACCACCATCCGGTCGCCCTCGGCGGTGATGCGCATGATGCTGCCCTTGCCGCCGTTGAGTTCGCGGCTGACCAGCAGGCTGCCGTCAGCCTGGGGCAGCAGCGAGGCAGCCCGGGTCACCGAGTTGTGCAGCACTTGCACGCTCCAGCCTTCGGCAGCCTGCACCGGGTAGAAGGACTGCCAGGCGAAGAAACCCAGGGTACAGGCCACCAGGCCTCCGGTACCGGCCAGAGCGAGGCGGACAGCACGTTTGCGCAGGACAGGCATCATCGATTCAGCTCCGTGGAAGTGCTGGCGATGCTAGCAAGGTGATGTGAAAAAAATGTCATTGCCATAAAACCTGGGAAACTTCCTACACCCGCGCCATGAGAATACCGTCATCACATTCAGCAATTGGATACCGGGTATTCCAACATTTAATTTGTAGATGGCACAGCCACGCCCCTATGCTGGCGGTGCATCCCCTGCACGCACCGGCCGGTGTGGTCCAAGGCATGGGGAGAGAACAACAAGTCGAGACCGTTCATGTCGAAACCTTCCTACTTCGCCCCCCACGGTGGGCACCCGGCTCAGACCGAGCTGCTGACTGACCGTGCCATGTTCACCGAAGCCTATGCCGTCATCCCCAAGGGCGTGATGCGTGACATCGTCACCAGCCACCTGCCGTTCTGGGACAAGATGCGCATGTGGGTCATCGCCCGTCCGCTGACCGGTTTCGCCGAAACCTTCTCCCAGTACATCGTCGAAGTCGCCCCTGAAGGCGGCAGCGAGCGTCCTGAGCTGGACCCGAACGCCGAAGCGGTGCTGTTCGTGGTCGAGGGCGAGATCGACATCACCGTCGAAGGCAAGCACCACACCCTGGTTCCCGGCGGCTACGCGTTCCTGGCCCCGGGCGCCGACTGGAGCCTGCGCAACAACAGCAAGGCCAACGTCACCTTCCACTGGCTGCGCAAGCACTACCAGAAGGTCGAAGGCCTGCCGGTTCCGGAGTCGTTCGTCACCCACCGCGACAACGCCACCGTCATCGAGATGCCGGGCACCGAAGGCCGTTGGGTCACCACCCGCTTCGTCGACATGGCCGACATGCGCCACGACATGCACGTGAACATCGTGACGTTCCAGCCGGGCGGCGTGATTCCGTTCGCCGAGACCCACGTCATGGAACACGGCCTGTACGTGCTGGAAGGCAAGGCGGTGTACCGCCTGAACCAGGACTGGGTCGAGGTCGAGGCCGGCGACTTCATGTGGCTGCGCGCCTTCTGCCCACAGGCCTGCTACTCCGGCGGCCCGGGCCCGTTCAGCTACCTGCTGTACAAGGACGTCAACCGTCACGTGCACCTGACGCTCAATCCGCAGCGTTGATGAGCATGCAGGAGCGGGCACGCCCGCTCCTGCAGGTCTTGATCCATACTGATCGGACCTTCCCTTTCGACCTCCCCGCCATGACCCACCTACGCCCTATGCTTGTCCTGCTGCTCCTGCTGCCGGGCACCTTGCCGTGGGCAGACGATTGGCAACTCGCCCACCAGGAAGACGGCATCGATGTCTACCTGAGCAGCGTCGACGGTTCGCCCTACCAGCAGTTCCGCGGCATCGCCCGGATCAAGGCCAGCCTGCGTACCCTCACCGACCTGCAGGAGAACCTGCGGGTGGCCTGTAAATGGCTGTACGCCTGCGCCGACATGCGCCTGCTGGAGGTGGACGGCGACACCACCTGGGTCTACCTCACCACCGCCCTGCCCTGGCCAGCCAAGCCCCGCGACATGGTGCTCAAGGTACGCACCGAGCGCCTCGACGACGACACCCTGGTCCGCCACCTGAGCGCCGAGCCCGGACGGGTGCCGGCCGCGCCCGGGCTGATCCGCGTGCGCCGGCTCAGCGGCGAGTGGATCATGCGCCCGCTGGGCGAGCGCGAGACCGAGGTCACCTACCAGCTGCGCGCCGACCCGGCCGGCGATGTGCCGGGCTGGCTGGCCAACCGCTTCGTCGTCGATGCGCCGATGGTCACCCTGAAGACCTTGCGGGCGGTGGCCGAGCGTCAACCGTAATTGCTAGCGACTGCGCAGCAGCAGGGACGCCAGCGCGCAACCGAGCAGCGCCACGCACGACAGGTAGAACGCATCCGAATAGGCCATCAGGTAAGCCTGCTCGCGCACGCTGCGGTCGATCAACGCCAAGGTCTGCATCACCTGCGGTGACTGCGGATCGACCATGCCGCCGGGCAGGCGCTGCTGCAGCGCGCCGTCGAACAGGGTCAGCCCTTCGCCCACCCGCACCGAATGAAAGCGCTCGCGCTGCGACACCAGTTGCGTCAGCAGCGCCGTGCCCAGCGCGCCGCCGAGGTTGCGCAGCATCGAGATCAGCGCCGAGGCCGAGCCGGCCTGGGCCTTGTCCAGGCCCTTCACCGCCAGCACCGACAGCGCCACCATGATCAACGGCTGGCCGATGCCGCGCACCACCGTCGAAGGGATGATCACGTTGCTGCCCGCGTCCACCGTCAGTGTCGATCCCAGCCAGCAGCCCAGGGCCATGATGGCGAAGCCGCTGGCCACCAGCAGCTTGGCGTTGAGCCAGCGCATCAGCCGTGGCAGCAACGGCGCCAGCAGCAGCTGGACCATGCCGTAGGCGATCAGGCTCTTGCCGATCTCGCTGGCACTGTAGCCCTGCACCAGCGACAGGTAGTTGGGCACCAGGAACACCAGGCCGAAGGTCGCCGCGCCGAACACCGCCATGGCCAGGCTCGACACGCCGAAGTTGTAGCTGCCCAGCAGGCGCAGGTTGATGAACGGCCGCGCGCCCCACAGCTGGCGCTGGATGAACAGCGCCAGGGCGATCACCGCGACGAGGCTGAAGCCGACGATGAAGCGCGATTCGAACCAATCCTTGCGCCCGCCCTCCTCCAGCACCACCTGCAAGGCCCCCAGCCCCAGCGCCATGGCGACGATGCCCAGCCAATCCGCCTGGCGCAGGGCACTGCGATCACCGGCCTGGCCCTTGATCGACCAGGCCACCGCCGCCAGCAGGGCAACGCCCGGCGGCAGCTGCAGCAGGAAGATCCAGCGCCAGGAGTACATGTCGGTGAGCCAGCCGCCGATCGACGGCCCGGCGGCTTGGGCCACGCTGTTGGACAGGCTGAACAGCGCCATGCCCAGCGCCAGGCGGCTGGCCGGCAGCTCGGTGATGATCAACTGCATCGACAGCGGGATCAGCACCGCGCCGGAGGCGCCCTGGATCACCCGCAGGCTGATCATCGCCTCCAGGCTGCCGGCCATGGCGCAGCTCACCGAGCTGACCAGGAACACCGCCGAGCCCACCAGCATGACCCGACGCAGGGAGAACACCTGCACCAGCCAGGCGGTCAACGGGATCATGCTGATCTCGGCCACCAGGTAGGCGGTGGAGATCCACGAGCCTTCCTCGAAGCTGGCCCCCAGCGCGCCCTCGATCTCGGGCAGGGCGGCGCTGGTGACATGCACGTTCATGCCGGCCATGAAACAGCCGAACAGGCCGCCGATCACCGCCACCCAGGCACGCAGGGAGACTTTGTCTTCAGCGCTCATGGCGGGCCTGCCGGGTGTCGACGGTGGCGATCACCGACATGCCGGGCAGCAGCCGTGGGCTGTCGTCGCCCTCCAGGTCGAGGTGGATGCGTACCGGAAAGCGCTGGACGATCTTGGTGAAGTTGCCGGTGGCGTTGTCCGGCGGCAGCAGTGCGAACACCGCGCCGGAGCCTGGGGAGACGCTGTCCACCGTACCGCGCCAGTGCTGGCCGAAGGTGTCGACCTCAAGGGTCACCGGCTGGCCGGGACGCATCTGCGCCAGCTGGGTTTCCTTGAAGTTGGCCACCACGTAGGCCTGCGCCACCGGCACCAGCGCCAGCAGCGGCAGGCCGGGGGTGACGTACTGCTGCTGGCGCACCTTGCGCTGGCCGACCACGCCGTCGAACGGCGCGCGGATCTCGGTGTCGGCCAGGGCGCTGCGGGCCAGGTCGGCCTCGGCGCGGGCCTGGTCGAGGTCGGCCTGGCGCTGCAGCAGCTCGGCGTCCAGTTGCTTGCCCTGCTGCTCCAGCATCGCCTTGCGCGCGTGCTGGCGGGCCAGTTCAGCGTCGGCGGCGCGCTGCATGGCCTGGGCCTGGATGCGGGTGGCGCGGGCCTGCTCCATGCGCTGCACGCTGGCCGCCTGCCATTGCGCCAGGTGCTGGTAGCGCTGCCAGTCGGCCTCGGCCCGTTGCGCCTCGCCGCGGCTGCCACCGCGTTCGGCGTCGGCACGGGCGATGGCGTGGGCCTGCTCGTCCTGTTCGGCGGCGAAGGCACGCAGGCGCATGCGCTGCACCTGCAGCGCCGCCTCGCTCACCGCCAGGTGCGCCTCGGCCTTGCGCAGGCGGTCGCGAAAGTCCCGTTCGTCCAGGCGCACCAGCAGGTCGCCGGCCTTGACCGTGGCGTTGTCCGCCACCGCCACCTCGGCCACGTAGCCACTGACCCGGGCACTGATCGGTGCCCAGTCGGCGCGCACGTAGGCGTCGTCGGTCTGCTCCAGGAAACGGCCGTCGAGCCACCAGTAGCCGCCATAGGCCGCCACCAGCAGCCCGAGCCCCCCGGCCAGGCCGAAACGCAGCAGACGCTGGCGATGCCGGCCGCGGGTTTGCTCGAGGGTGTGCTGGGGATCTGGGCTGACCGCCTGGTTCATGCTGGGCTCCATCCGATGGGGGGAGCGTCAGGGTACGGAATCTGCGATTGTCGTTCGCTCGCGAATCAGCAAGCAATCGTCGCGAAATGGACAGCAGATCAACTAACACCAATGGCGGGTTAGAGCACCTGTGGGAGCGGCCTTGTGTCGCGAAAGGGCCGTGCAACGGCCCCAGGATGTCAGCATTTACGCAAAAATCGCCGGGGCTGCTACGCAGCCCTTTCCGACCGGTCCGACGCCTCGGCAAGGCCGCTCCCGCAGGGCGGGGTGTGTTCGTTGTGGGATGCGTTCAATCCTGCAGGAACGCCAGCACCTGCTCTGCGGCCATCTGCGGATCTTCCTGCATGAAGCAGTGCCCACCTGCCACCTGCTGCGCACTCACCCGGGCGTTGAGCCCCGCCAGGCGCTGTACCGAATGTGGCACGAACGGATAGGTCTGCTCGCCGTACAGGATCCGCGTCGGTGTCTGGATGCTGCCCAGCTGCTGCCACATACGCTCGGGGAACGAACTGAAGATCTCCACCTCACGGCTGGGCCGGCACTTGAGCACCACGCCTTCGCCGCAATCGCCGATGGCGTGCTCCACATAGGCCTGCAAGGCGGTGTCGGTCCAGCCCTTGAAGATCCCGCGCCCTTGCAGCGAGGCCTGCGCCGCCTCGCGATCAGGCCAGTGGCTGCGGCGGGTGGCGGCCTTGCGCGCCAGGGCGTGGCGACGGTGCAGGCCGACCATGCCGGCGGCGCCCATCACCCCGATCATGCGCCGGCTGAACAGCACCGGATCCAGCAGCACGGCGCGCTGGAACAATTGCGGCTCGCTGGCCAGGATCAGCCCGGTGAGCACGCCGCCGAAACTGTGGCCCAGGGCGTAGCGCGGGACATCGCCATACTCGCCACGCCCGACCTCGAACGCCTCCACCGCCAGCGCCGCGCTGCGGTTCCAACCGCAAAAGGCGCCGCCGTGATCACTGTCGCCATGGCCTTGCACATCGCTCAGCCACAGGTCGAAATGCTCGCCCAGGCGCATGAGCATGGGTTGGTAAACCAGGCTGCAGAAGCCGTTGCCATGCAGAAAGTGCAGCAGCGGCCTGCCGCTGGCGGGGGTTCGCCATCCGCGCAGGGTAAAACCTTCCGCGCATTCATGGGACCAGGGAATCAACTCCATCGACGGCACTCATCGGCTCTAGGAAAACGCCGATTCTACAAACAGCAGCGGATACAGTGAAATCACCAGCAGCACGGCCATCAGGACATTGAACAGCACCACTGCGCGCGGATTGCGCAGCAGGTTGCGCAAGGCGCTGCCGAACATCACCCAGATGCCGACGCTGGGCAGGTTCACCAGGGCAAAAACGGTGGCGATGACGATTACGTTGAACACGTAGCCCTGGGCCGGCGTATAGGTGGTGATCGCCCCGATCGCCATCACCCAGGCCTTCGGGTTGACCCACTGGAATGCCGCGGCGCCCCAGAACCCAAGCGGCTTGCGGCTGCCGGCGGCATCGCCGGACATCGGCCCTGAGGTGGCGATCTTCCAGGCCAGGTACAGCAGGTACGCCGCGCCCGCGTAGCGCAGGATGCTGTACAGCGGCGGCCAGGCCTTGAACACCTCGCCCAGCCCAAGGCCCACCGCCAGTACCATCACCATGAAGCCGACGCTGATGCCCAGGGCGTGGGGAATGGTGCGGCGCACGCCGAAGTTGACCCCCGAGGCCAGCAGCATGGTGTTGTTCGGACCGGGGGTGATGGAAGAGACGAAGGCGAACAGGACGAACGCACTGAGCAGATCGAGCGAGGCAAGCATGGCGGCGGTTTCCGGCTTTTCTGATTATCGAAAGGCCACAGTAGCGGAGGGTTGGATGCAATGACCGGTACAGTTGGGTGAAATTGCGTGGATACACATTTCTGAGCTGGTTGTATGGCTTGAGGCTTCTGTCGTTCTTGAGATCGAGCGCCGCCCGCGCGGCGCATCGCGGATGAATCCGCTCCTACATTTGTTGCAACGTGCCGAACCTGTCAGGCCATGGTTGCCAGCCTTGGCGCCTGTCTTGAGACAGGTGGGGCGGCGGCAATGCACGTCGAAAAATCGCGTCGAGCCCACAAGGCTTACAACCATGGCCTATCAGGCATGGCCACGTTGCAACAAATGTAGGAGCGGATTCATCCGCGATGCGCCGCGCGGGCGGCGCTCGATCTCACAGGCGCTGAAATCTCAAGACGAACACCCCTACAACCAGATCGCATCCCAGTGCGAGTAGCTACCCACACTGTCCACTAACCCTGCTCGCAACGGATTGGCAATGATGTACCTTGCAACCATGACCACATCGTCCTCCTTTCGTAAGGCACGATCGTGATAACCGGCTTGCCAGACGGGTGTTGAGCTGCCCCCAACCTTGTGCAGTTCTTGACTGGACCTAGCCTTGAAGTAACGCATCAACGTGCTCAGTGTCACATCTTCCAATTCAACCAACCAATGAAGATGGTCAGGCATCACAACCCAGGCCAGTGACTGGCAACTACCTTCCTGGTCAGCCAGGCGCAGGTACTTGACTACCGTGCGTGCATAGTGGAAATCGAGGAACAAGGGTCGGCGACGATGCGTTACTGTGGTCAGCAGATAGAACCTACCGGACTCTGAGTATCTGCCACGACGCAGGTGGCTACTTTTTGGGATTGGCATGTGGGTCGTCCATAAATGGCATACCCAGAACCAGCCTAGCATTAGCGATCACCGGTTGGGCAGAGGAGTCTTTTCAGTACTTTTCGAAGGTGACTTGCGCTCGCCCCCCTGGCCCCGAAAATCTTCCGCCAGACACCTGGCGGCCTTACCTCATCCTCCCTGACACTACCGACCTACCAATTACAAGGAAGCCCCACCATGCCCGTGACCATCCGCCCCGCAGTCCGCGGCGATGCCGCCCAGATCCTGGCCTTCATCACCGAGCTGGCCGACTACGAGCGCGCCCGCCACGAAGTGGTGGCGACCCTCGCCGACATCGAGCACAGCCTGTTCGACGCGAGCAGCACGGTGCGCAGCCTGGTCTGCGAGCGCGACGGCCAGGCCATCGGTTTCGCCGTCTACTTCTACAGCTACTCCACCTGGCTGGGGCGCAACGGCATCTACCTCGAGGATCTCTACGTCATGCCCCAGCAGCGTGGCGACGGTGCCGGGCGCACGCTGCTGCGGCATATCGCCCGCGAGGCGGTGGAGAATGGCTGCGGTCGCCTGGAATGGAGCGTGCTGGACTGGAACGAGCCGGCCATCGGCTTCTACCGCTCGCTGGGCGCCGAACCGCAGGACGAGTGGATCCGCTACCGCCTCGACGGCGAGCGCCTGCGTCAGTTCGCCGAAGGCTGAGGCGCCTCACCCCAGAACGACGCCTGCGCCAAAACCGGCACCTCGACGCGGCTGCGCTGGCCGCCGCGTTCGATCACCAGGCCGCGGCCTTCGATGGCAACCAGGCGCACGCCACGGGCCAGCTCTTCGCCGCTGCGCACGGCACGCGCCGGGCCACCGTCGATGCTGACGATGGCCACCGCACCCTGGCTGCCGGCCATCACCCCGCTGACCTGGACCTGCACCTGTAACGGCAGGTCGGCAAACCAACGCCCAGCTGGCGTTTCGCTCGACGCCAGGGCCTCGGCAGGTTGCAGCGGGGCTACGTCCGGCGAGGGTTGCAACAAGAGGCTGGCCCAAGTCGCCAGACCGGCGATTAGGGCCAATACCCCCAGCCCCTGCAACAGCAGGCCGCGGGACAGGTTGGGACGGGCAATACGCATGGTCACGCGCTCCTTGTGTGCCTGTGCCCAGCATACCGTCCGATTCTCACGGTTTTGTTTCACACGGCGATCATCTTGCTCGGGCAAGCTGCCTGGCAGGACAAGGAGCGCCCCGTGAACGGACAACGTGGTTTCACCCTGATCGAACTGATGGTGGTGCTGGTGATCGTCGGTATCGCCAGCGCCGCCATCAGCCTGAACATCCGCCCCGACCCCGGCAAGCACCTGCGTGCCGACGCCGAGCGCCTGGCGCGCCTGTTGGAATTGGCGCAGAGCGAGGCCCAGGCCGACGGCCAGCCGCTGCGCTGGCAAAGCGATCGCGACGGTTACCGATTCGTGCGCGCCGATGGCCGGGTGCTCGCAGATGGCCCGCTCAAGCCGCGCCGCTGGCAGGCCGAGGCGGTCAAGGTACAACGCGAGCCCCGTGGCGCGGTGTGGCTCGACGGCGAGTGGATCGGCACGCCGCTGACCCTGCGCCTGAGTAGCGGCGCGCTGCGGATGGAACTGGCGCGCAACGCCGCCGGCCAGGTCCGGGTAAGCCAGCCATGAACCGGCAGGCGGGTTTCACCCTGATCGAAGTGATGATCGCCATCCTACTGATGGCGGTGGTCAGCCTGATCGCCTGGCGCGGGCTGGACAGCGTCAGCCGCGCCGACCGGCATGTGCGTGAGGCCAGCGAGGACCAACAGGCGATCCTGCGGGTGTTCCAGCAGCTGGAACGCGACCTGGCCCTGCGCGCCACCGTCGAACTGGTCGAACCACCCCTGCCCGGCCACGAACCGTCGGGCAAGCCGTTGCTGCCCGCCGTACGCGCCCGTGCCGATCGTCTCGAGCTGGTGCGTTCCGGCGCTGTCTCCGGCAGCGGCTTGCAACGGGTGCGCTGGTACGTACGCGGCGGCACCCTGTATCGCGCCGCCGCGCCACTGCGCGAGCGCTTTGCGCTGCCCGCGCCCAAGGCCGCGGTGGCCGTGCTGGACAACGTCAGCGCCTTCGACCTGCGCAGCTGGCAGGCCAAGGGCGGCTGGCGCTCACCGGCCAGCGAGGCCGACGACAACCCCGCCGGCCTCGAGGTGCGCCTGACCCGGCGCGGCCCCCAGGGCGAGGAGCGTTACCGCCAGGTGCTGGGCCCGTTCAACTGACCAGCACCACGCCGCCCGGCAGCTCCAGGCAGCGTGCGCCATAGGCGACGCGGATCAGTTCGGCGGCTTGGCGCAGCTGGTCGAAACTGAACCGCGCCTGCACCCGCCGGCGGCCCAGCGTGGGGTTGAGCAGCACCAGGCGTCCCGGGCGGTAGCGGTTGATCTCGTCGATCACCCGGGCCAACGGCGCGTCGCGGAACACCAGCATGCGCTCACGCCAAGCCATCACCTGGCTCGGGTCGAACGACTCCGGCATCCCGATGCCTTGCGCGCCATAGCGCAGCTGGCGACCTGCAGGGAGCACCTCGACCCGGCCCTGGACGGCCACACGCAACTCTCCGCCCAGACAGGTGACGCAGACTCCCTCATCGTCCTCGCGCACGTTGAACCGGGCCTGCTCGGTGCTGATCACCCCATCCTGCGCCCGCACCTGAAGGGGCTGGCCGGCCTGCACCTCGATCTCGCCGGCGAGCAGGGCGATCCCCTCGGCCTCGCGGCTGACCCGGGTGCGCACGTTCAGCTCAAGCTCGATCCCGGGCATCAGCGCTACCCGTTGCTGCTCGCCGATATCGGTGGCAAACGCCGGTGCCGGCGCCATGGCCTCCTCGAGCAGTCCGCCACGCCAGGCCACCAGCGCCACCGACGCCGCCAGCGCGCCGCCCAACAACGCTCGGCGACCGAGCAGCGGCGCGCCCTGCCCGGCTTGTCGTGCCGCGGGGCCGAGCAGGTACCAGAGCTGGCGGGCCTGGGCGAACGCCTCGGCATGCGCCGGGCTGCGCGCGCACCACTGGCGCAGGGCCCGGGCATCGGCCTGGGTGGCCTGGCCGGACGTCAGCCGCAGCAGCCAGTCCTGTGCCTGGCGCTGCAAGTCGGAATCGGGCGGAATCTGGGACATGGGGCTCACATGAAGAGGTCGACTATCGTTCAAGACGGTTTTCCCGCGCCGGGACCGAACCGCTGAAACACTTTTCTGTCCAGGCGCATCGCGCAATGCCCCAGCGCCGCCTTGAGTTCCTTCTCCACCGTACGCGTGGAGATGCCGAAGCGCTGGGAGATTTCCAGGTGCGAGGCCTCCTCCAGGCGAGCGGCGATGAAGATCCGCCGACGCCGGGCCGGCAGCTCGTAGAGGGCGCCCAGCAGGTTCTGGATCTCGCGCTGGCCGCCGACGATGCGCGCCGGGTCCTGGTCTTCGGCCACCTGCAGCAGCGCCTCGACCTCGGCGCCGGTGAGCAGCCGGGCGTCGGCCTCGCGGCGGTCGGCGGCGACGTTCAGGGCCATGCGGTACAGGTAGGCGCCGGGGCGCTGCAGGTCGTGCGTCGCGTCCATGCGGTCCACCCGCAGGTAGGTTTCCTGCAGCACGTCGTTGGCCAGGTCGTCAGAACCGAGGCGGCGCCTCAGGCGCACCCTGAAGGCGTCGTAGGAGGTCAGAAACAGCTTGACCAGCGCACTGTCCCGAGGTTTGTTCATGCCGCCGCAGCTCCTTGCGAAAGTGGGCAATCCATAGGTTCCGGACGCAGCAGCAGGGTCAGCGGCTGCGCCAGGGATGTCGGCGGCGCCTGTTCCAGGCGCACCGTGCGCAGGCGCTCGACCAGCGCGGCATCGCGGGCGAAGTCGCCGGTGCTGGCCAGCAGACGGCTCTGCACCAGCTGGCCACTGCCGTCGATCCACACCTGCAAGGCCGCCCGGTAAGCGCCCGGCCGGGTCAGCGGCGAGGCGCACAGGGCGTGCTCGACCGCGTGCTGCAACGCCAGCGCATAACTGCCCGATGACAGGCCGCCGTTGCGCCCACGCTCGACCGTGCCGCGTATGCGCAGCGGTTGCAGGGTGAAGCCGCCGCCACTGTAGTGCGCCTGCAGGCCGGTGCCCTGCAACAGTCGCTGCAGGCCTTCACGCGCTGGGTAACGCCCCTGGACCTGGCTGGAGCGCTGGCCGGCGAGCAACGCCTGGTCGACCAGCACCGCCAGGCCGCTCTGCCGACCGAAGCTCTCCAGCGCCCGGTCCAGCGCCTGGGCCGGGATATCCAGGGCCAGCAATGGCTGGCCACGCAGCCCGGGGGCCGCCAGCAACCAGGCCAGCATCAGCGCGACGGCCACGAGCAATGCACGCACAGCTGTCCGGGCCTCCTTGCTGGCCGCCGTCGCCGGGGAAACGTCATCCTGGGGCCTGTGTATGACGCTGTGGTGACAGCCTGCGGCAACCAAAGCTTCACCCCGATTGCAACCTGCGGGCGCTAGACTGCGCCGAGGAACGACTGCCCGGAGACCCGCCATGGCCCGCCTGACCCTGACCGCCCTGCCCCTGCTGCTGGCCTGCGGCCTGCCGGCGCTCGCCGAACCGCCCAAGGACAACCAGGGCTGCATCGACGTGCAGGTCGGCCAGTCACGGGCGTTGGCCTATGACTGCCTGACCCAGCAACTGCAAGGCACTGATCCGCGCGCCGCCAAGGGGCTGCGCGAACAGCTGGATCCGACGCGGCAGATGCAGCGCAAGGCGCCGAACCAGATGGGGCTGGCGACGCCGGCGGCGACGTCGACGCGCATGGGCAACAGTTTTGGCAGTTCGGTGGTGCCGCAGCGGCCTTGATGGGGTTGGCGATGGATCTGCAGCGCTCTTGTCGAACACCAACCAACCCAACCACCACTACCCCTCCCTGCGCAACAAATAGGTATCCATGATCCAGCCCTTGCGCCGCCGCGCCTCCTCGCGCAGTTGCACGATGCGCGCCTTCACCGCCAGCAACGGCCCGCTGACCAGCAACTCGTCCGACGTGCCCAGGTAGGCGCCCCAATAGATCACCAGTTGCGGGTCGTCCAAGGCAGCAAAGGCGCACTGGCCGTCAAGCATCACCAGCACATTGTCGATCCGCGCCTGTTCGCCCAGGCGTCGGCCCGGCAGCACGGTCAACGGCTCGCCGATGCGGTTGAGGGGGATCTGGTGGCGGGCGGCCAGGGCCTGGATGCTGCTGATGCCGGGGATCACCTGCAAGGCCAACGCCAAGCCTCGTTGGCGCACCAGGTCGAGAATGCGCAAGGTGCTGTCGTACAGCCCGGGCTCGCCCCAGAGCAGGAAGGCGCCGACGTCGGCGGCCCCCAGTTCGTCCTCGATCAGGCGGGCGTACAACGCGGCGCGCTGGACGTGCCAGTCCTGCACCGCGCCGACATAATCCGGCGCCTGGCCATCCCGGCGCGGGTCCTCGACCTGCACCAGGCGGTAGCCGCCCTCGGGCCGGTAGCGCTCGAGGATGGCCCGGCGCAGGCCCACCAGTTCATCCTTGTCGCTGCCCTTGTCGAGGACAAAGAACACCGTGGCGCGGCGCAGGGCCTCCACCGCCTCATAGGTGACCTGGCGCGGATCGCCCGGCCCGATGCCGATCAGTAGAAGCTGTTTCATCACCTGCCCTGCCTGGTTGCCGGTGGTCATTGTCGACCGACCACCGGCCCTTTGGCAAAGCGGCTCAGAAAATCGAGAAGTTGTAGCTGACGATGACCCGGGTCTCGTCCATGTCACGCGCCCACTTCTCGTAGTTGCTGCGGTAGGTGGAGTTGCGCAGGCGCACGCTGACGTCCTTGAAGGTGCCGGACTGCACCTGGTACTTCAGCTCGCTGTCGCGTTCCCATTCCTTGCCCTCGGCATTGCTGCCCGGGACCTTGACGTTGTCGCCGTTGATGTAGCGGGTGAAGAAGGTCAGGCCGGGCACACCCAGGGCCTTGAAGTCGTAGTCGTAGCGCACCTGCCAGGAGCGTTCCTGGGCGGCGGCGAAGTCGTTGACCTGGGCGTAGTTGACCAGGTACGGGTTGCTGCCATCGAGGTACGGCATGGCGCTGTCGCCGTACATGCGCTGCCAGCCGGCGCTGAGCTTGTGGCCACCGAGGCTGTAGCCGAGCATGCCGCTGAAGGCACGGTGGTCGATGTGCCCGGCGCGGGCGTTGCCGATATCGTCGCTCTTGATCAGCCGCAGGTCGGCCGACAGCGTGCCGACCTCCAGGGGCTGGCTGGCGACCAGGCCGAGGAAGTGCTGGCGGTAGATATTCTCGAGCTTGGAAACCTGGTACTGGGCGCTGACCCGCTCGTTGACGCGGTAGTCGACGCCGGCCAGGTCGAAGTGGTCGGCCTCGATGTCGCAGGCGTAGCGCTTGTTCTTGCAATGCACTCGGATGTCCTGGCGATCGGTGGAATCCCGCGCGGTGTACTGATTCAGGCGCGCCAGGGTGAACTTGAGGTCGCGCACTTCCTCGGAGGTCAGCCAGGCACCGTGGAACATGGTCGGCAGCAGGCGGCCGTCGTTGTACTTGAGCAGGGGCACATCCGGCATCATCGACCCGTACTTGAGCACTGTATTGGACACTTTCACCTTACCGGCGACGCCCATCTTGGCGTACTGGTCGGCGGAGTGGCGCGGGTCGTGGCCGGAAGACGGCAACAGGCCGCTGTTGCTGTCGGCGGGGCTGGAGTCAAGTTTGAAACCGACCATGCCCAAGGCATCCACACCAAAGCCGACCGGCCCCTGGGTATAACCGGACTGGACATTGAGGATAAAGCCCTGCGCCCACTCTTCGCGTTTCGACGCGCCCTGTTTGGAACTGCTGTGGCCGTCACGGAAGTCCCGGTTGAAATAGACATTGCGTGCTTCGACCTTGGCACTGCTGTCTGCAAGAAAACCGGCGGCCTGGGCGTTGACACCGGCACACAGGAAGAACAGGCCGGCAACTCGGCGCCCGGGGGCGAGGGGGAAAGGGGCAAACATGCGAGGGAACATCCAAAAGAAAGGCGAAAAACCATCCGGGCAGTCATCTGCACCGGCACTACGCGATGAACGAATACATTTCGACCATCATCCATAATTTTGCGCCAAGGGCTCTAGCCTGCGCCATGTGACCATGGTCTAAAGCCTTTGGCCGGGTCGATTCGAATAACGCGTGAAAAACCTGCAAAGTTCCCGACTAATTGATTGAAAGTTTGCTGTTTACCCACTCGCAAGCGACTACTACACTCTCGCTTAGCGAACAGCTTTACCCATCCACGTGGCCGGCGTTCAGTCTGGTTTCATGTTCGTCACGTCCCGCCACGACAGACTTACAGGAGTGATGACAGTGTCCAGACTTGCAGAGTTTCGTGCTGCCGAAAAAGCGCTCAAGGAACAGATGGCACAACTGGAAGCGCTGAAAAAGGATGCCGGCCTTAAACGCGAAATCGAATTCGAGCAGAAACTAGTCGGCCTGATGAAAAGCTATGACAAGAACCTGCGCGATATCATCGCCATCCTCGATCCGAAGGCCGTGAGCCGCGCCCCGGCGCAGGTCAAGCAGCAGCGTCGACCACGGGTGGTGAAGGTCTACCAGAACCCGCATACCGGCGAGCGGATCGAAACCAAGGGCGGCAACCACCGTGGGCTGAAAGCCTGGAAAGAACAGTACGGTGCGCAGACGGTGGAAAGTTGGGTGCGCTGATGAAACCTCGACACCCGCTTCACACTTTTTTCACATGCGCAGGCCCAGTATCGAACCAGCTAAAGGACTAGCGACCCCATCACGCGCCCGCACATGCGGGCCTCTAATTCCGGCGCCCCGCACTCGTGCGGGGCGCTTTCATTTGCGCTGACGACGTACTTCCGTATCATGGTCCGCCTGTTTTAGGCCCCGATTCTGGAGTACCCATGAGCCTGCACGATCTGCAAACCCTGCCCGGCGTTACCGCCCAGCCGGACACCGCCACCGCCCAATTCGTGTTCAACCACACCATGCTGCGGGTCAAGGACATCGAGAAGTCCCTGGACTTCTACACCCGCGTGCTGGGCTTCCGCCTGGTGGACAAGCGCGACTTCCCGGAAGCGGCCTTCAGCCTGTACTTCCTGGCCCTGGTCGACCCGGCGCAGATTCCGGCCGACGACGCCGAGCGCCACCAGTGGATGAAATCGATCCCCGGCGTGCTTGAGCTGACCCACAACCACGGCACCGAAAACGACCCCGAGTTCGCCTACCATAATGGCAACACCGACCCGCGTGGTTTCGGCCACATCTGCATTTCGGTACCAGACGTACGTGTTGCCTGCGCCCGCTTCGAGGCGCTGGACGTGCCGTTCCAAAAACGCCTGGAGGATGGCCGCATGAACCACCTGGCCTTCGTCAAGGATCCGGACGGCTACTGGGTCGAGATCATCCAGCCGACTCCGCTCAAGGACTGACCTTCACCGGTCGCGCTCGTCGGGCCGGGAACTCCCGGCCCCTCGCTGTGGTATCTAGAAGGAACGCCTGTTCCCAGCCACAGCGAGGTAAGGACGATGCAAACCCTTCACTGTGAATACCGCGACCACACCATCACTGCCAGCGTGATGCCCCACCCCGACTCGCCCCTGCCCTACGCGGCCGGCTGCGTGATCACCGATCCCGCAGGCCATAGCAGTCGACGAATCTCGCTCCCGATGAAGTTCTTTGCCGACCTGGACAATGCCCAGCATGTGTCCCTGGCCCATGGCCGGGCGCTGGTTGACCAGCAGCTGGACCAGGCTGACCGGCGAGTGTTCTGAGTTGGGGCCACCCACGCCCCTTTGAACCGCGTTGCGTCACGTCAGTGGCACCTGATCTGATTGGCGCTGCAACCCTACCGGCAAGTACCGGGTGGCCTCCCTGCTCCCAAGAGGCCACCCAGTTCATTCACTGCGCCGGCGCGGTGGACGGCGGCGCTTCGTTGGTTACCCGCAGGATCCCCCACAACCCCGAGGCATTGCCATAGGCGGCATAGTCGCGGAACAGATAATCCCCCGGCACCGCATTGGCGCCCCCGGCGCTGGGCAGCATGAAGCTGAAGTGCGCCGCCGGCAGCACGCTCTCCTGCGCACCCACGTACATCGCCATCGGGTTGTATCCGTAACGCACCGAGCCGATGCCTGGCAAGCCCATGGGGTAGCCGTGCACATCGCTCTTCTCGGCCTGGTAGTTGTGCAGCGGCCACAGGTGCCCGTCGAGCTGGTAGGTGATGCCGCGGCTGCCGCCGCTGGGCATCAGTACATGGCTGCGCGCAGGCTGGCCCGGCTTGGCCCAGAGCACCGGGGTCTGCGGATCGCCGCCGACCAGGGCGTTGCTGTAGGCCATGTGGGCGTTCGGCACATCGGCGAAGCCGAAGCCGTCGGCATGGCCGAACGGTGCGTCCGGCGCCAGGCCGAAGCGCAGCCACAGCGGCTCGGTCTTGTAGTTCATCGCCATGTTGCCGTTGTCCTTCGGATCACCCGGTACGCCATTGCCCTCGGTGGCGATGCCTTCCACCGGCCTGCCATCGGCCCAGCGCATGTTCAGCGAGCGCTGCCACACAGTGACAAAGTCGCGGTAGTCGGGCTGGCCGCTGACCTTCACCGTGGCCTGGGCGCGGCTGGCGTTGTCCTCGGTCCAGGTCGCGCTCTGCGGCAACACGCTCATGGCGCCCACCAGGCCTTTCTGCGGCTGCTTGATGACATCCGCCGGGGTCAGGTTGAGGCCACCAAACTCGATGGCCGTGGTGTTGATGTTGTCCACCGTGCGGCCCAGTTGCAGCACCGGCTTGCCTTCGCGCTCCAGGTGCCCGGCGTAGTACTGGTACACCCGGCTCGGGTAGGCGCCGCTGGCGCCGGCGCGCGGTGGCACGGTCTGCACCGGGTTGAGGCCGACGTTGACACCGTCCGACTTGGTGATGTCGTAGGCCAGCAGCTGCGCATGCAGGCCGACGTGGCTGGACGGGCGCATCAGGTTGTTGTTGAACGCCGTGGAGCCCTCGCCACCGGCCCGGTCGCGCTTGACCACGTTCTGCATCACTGCGGTGCTGGGCAGGTCCGGCATCATCAGCGGCAGGCGGTTCTCCAGGGTGATGCTGATGCAGTCGCCGGCATTGGCGCGCAGCACCAGCGGTTCGACCGGCACGCCGGCCTTGAGCTTGCCGGTGCTCGTGTCGAGATCGGCCTTGCGCACGTAGAGCACCGCGGTCGGGTCGTGCAATGGCGAGCTGTGGCCGCCGACGGTGAAGGTCGCGCCATCCTCCTCGTCGGTGACCGTGGCCATGGGGATATCGACCTTGCGGCTGTTGAACACCAGGGTGCCGCCATTGGCCTTGAGCGCACCGCCGACGTGCTGGCCAATACCGGCCGGGTCGCTGATGCTGACCCCGTGACGATTCTCGAGGATGTCGTTGGCCAGGGCCGCGACAATCTCGTAACTGCGCTTGACCGTCGGCCGGGTGCCGATGCCATTGGCGTTGGCCGTGGTTTTCGGGCAGATGCCGTCGAAGTTGACGGTGTTGCGCATGGCCACCGGCTGCGGGTTGTTCGGCAGGGCGAACAGGTCGGCGCGCTGGGCGGTGTAGTTGCGCATGATGCCCCAGATACCGTTCCAGTAACCTTCCAGCGCGGCGTCCAGCGAGTACAGGTAGTCGCCGTTGGTGGCGGCGGAGCTCGAGATCATCGACACCGGCGCCATGAACCCGAGCTGCTCGGAGATGCCTACCATCTGCGACGACTTCCAGCCCGAGTTGGAGCTGTTGCCGAAGCCCGAGCCGTTCTGCAGCCACTTCACGCCGTGCAGGGTGACGTTGTGCTCCTCCTCATGGCCACCGGCGTGCATGCGCAGGCGCACGTTGTCGCCGGAATAGGTGCGCAGCAACGGGGTGAACGGATCGCCCGGCTCGCTGCCCTTGTTGACGTGCGGCGGGAACAGCGTGGTGCCGCCGGTGGGGCCAGTGGCCTGGGTGATCGCCGAAGGCGCCAGGTTCATCGCCGGGATGGCGCGGTCGGTGCGACTCTGCATGGCATAGGCCAGGTCGCCGCCCAGGCCGTCGGCCTGCATGCCGCGCTTGCCGTCCGGGCCGACCTTGTTCGGGTCGAACACGCGCAGGGCCAGCGGCTCGTTGCGGTAATTGACGACGAACATACCCGGGTCATCCACCGAGATCGCCTGTGGGCACGGCCGGGTCGGACAGCCCGGGCTCAGCCCGCCACGCGACTCGACCACCGATTCGAGCAGCGTCGAGGCTTTCTGCCGCACCGGCGGGTTGATCGCGTAGCGGAAGCTGTCGGCGGTGGCCGGGTAAGCCTGGCCATCCGGTATGCCGTTGGGGCCGGCGCCCACGTACACGCCGGCCTCGTAGGCGTGCTGGAAGTCGCTGTACTCGAGGAAAAACTCGCGGTAGCTGTCGTTCTTGCCGTCGCCGTCATGGTCGCCGGTCTGGATCACCGCCTGCCACGAGGTCGGGCCGCCGTCCTGGCGGGTGGCCGGGTTGTACAGCTGTTCGCCGGTCTCGGCGTGGTACCAGGTGGAACCGGCAGGCTCGGCCAGCACGGTCGCGTACAGCCCGAGTTGCTGGTGGGTCGATGGGCCAAGGTGGTCATGGGTGAAGATAGTGCCCAGGCCACGGTCGACGTTGTGCACGTTCACCAGCGGGTCGGCGAACCAGCGTTGCATGGCGGTACGCGCGCCGAGCCAGTCGGCCCGGCCGAAGCGCCCGAAGTACGGATGCTGTTTGGCTTTCGGGCACGCGGCGGTACCGTCGCGGGCGTCGCCCTCGGTGCAATTATTGAAGCTACGGATGGCATGCACACGCTCGACCACACTACCGGGCGAGAGGATGCCGTCCTCGTAGTTCCAGCCGTTGGCCGAGCCGTCGGCGGCGGTCAGGTCCCACTTGGGCAGGTGGATGTGCTGGCCGATCACGTCAGTTGGCGTGCGCACCTGATAGTCGTCCATCTCGTAGTACGACGGGATCAGGTTGGTGTGCACGTACTGGGTGCAGTCGAAGGTGTTCATGCGCATCACCAGCGGCTCCGGCGGGCGCTGCTTGGTGATCACCGGCCAGGCGTCCTCCCACAGGGCGAGGATGCGCGCCTGCGGGAAGTGGTAGCCAACCTTGTTGTACACCGCGTCGAACTGGATGTTGGCCGCCTTGTAGATGCGCGGACGGTCGGCGGTGAAGGTGGACGAGCCGCGGAAACTCATGCCGGTGAGGTTTTCGCCACTGAAGAACTCGCCGACACCCGAGGACTGGGTCAGGCGCTTGCCACGGTCGTCCATGCAGGGTTCGTAGAACGGCGCCCCCGCCGTGGGCAGGGCGCCGTTGGTGCGGAAGGCCTTGGCCACCGGCGCGCTGCCGGGGATCAGGGCGAAGCTCGGGTGCTCGACCTTGGCGTGGAACTGCATCGCGGCCTGTTCGACTTCGGTGCCCTCCTCGGGCAGGTAGATCGGCTTGGCCTTGTGCACCACCTTGGAGAAATCCAGCTTGGTGGTGGTGGTCACCGCCTCGCCGCCGGCCGACACGCCGTCCAGCGCGTGGCGACCGAGGCCGCCGTCCCAACCGTCGACCTGATTGGGGTCGAGGTTGGCCCACAGGGCCTTGCCGCTGTCCTTGAGCTGACGGGCCAGGGCTGGGTCGAGCATGTCCAGCGGCGGGGTCGGCGGACGCTGGCCGACGCTGCTTTCCATGCCGCCGATCCAGAACGGGTAGCCGGGGTTCTTCAGGCTGCCGTCGGCGTTGCGATTGGTCTCGCTGCGGTCGACCAGGGCCAGGGAACCGACAGCACGCGGTGTGGCTGGCGCGTCCGGATGGTCGTCGCCCTCCTCCTCTTCGTCATCATCTTCTTCATGCCCGGCGATCAAGGTCTCGGACAGCTTGGGCACCACGGTGACCTTGCCCGGCATTGGTGCCATGGCCTTGCCCGGCAGCGGCACGATGGCCGGGATCGGCGTGCCGGCGATGATCTCGCCGTCCGGCAGCGCCCGGGCGCCCTGGGCCGGCTTGCCATTGCGCAGGGCGAACGGCGTGCTGTGGAAGCCGTTCGTGCCCTCGCCGCTGACCTCCAATCGGGTGCCCGGCTCGAACACATCGTGCACCCGCCACATGGCCCACATGCCCTGGGCGAAGTGCGGGTAGAAGTGACAGTGATAGATGGCATCGCCCGCCACTCGATTGCGGTTGCCCGAGCCGCCGTTGGCGATCTCGTAGGTGTAGCCAACGCCCGGGCCGATGCCCTGGGCGTCGATGTAGTCGGAGTTGTCGTCGTTGGGGTTGAACAGCCACTGGTGCCCGTGCAGGTGGAAGATGTGCTGCTCGTGGCCGTTGTGGGTGTTGCGGAACTTGGTGAAGTCGCCGATGTAGCTGTGGTGCACATTGGCAGGCTCGGCCGGGTACAGGGCCATGGTCGCCTTGACCCCGGTAGCGCTGGCCGGCGGCGTCTGGCCAGGGCGGATGTTCTCCAGCCCGACGTTGGCCGGGATATCCACCAGGGTGCCGATATCGCCCACGGTGTGGGCGCTGAGGAAGAACTCCTCGTAGGCGCACGACAGGCAGTCATGCATCGGCCCCACGCCGAGGCGGTTGGCCACCACCTCGGCGCCCATGCCGCCGGAGCCGTAGTTGATCATGAACGAGTCGCGGGTCGGCTCGAGTACATGCCCCATGACCGGGTCCGCCCAGTAGGCGGGGAACGCCTGGGTCGCGGCCACCTCGTCGGCGAACTGCGAGGCGAAATCGCGGAACGCCTCCAGCCGGTTGGGCAGCGCCGGGTTGCGCTTGCCGACGCTTTCCAGCGGGTAGGTGCTGGCCGGGAAGCTGCCGTCAGGGTTGGGGCCCATGACGATGGCGTCGGTCTCGCTGCTGAGGATCTCGTTGCCGTCGAGCATGGCGATGATAGGCTTGCCGGCCTTGCCCTCGGCGATCCACGGCTCGGCGTTGGGGTAACGGGCCTGGTAGTCGATCACCGGCTGGCCGGTGGCCGTGCGCCCCGTGGTGGCCAGGCGCATCTCTTCCTCGGTCAGGGTGTTGCGGTAGGTACGCCCGGCCTTGGGCACCACCACCACCTGGCCGAACAGGCCGTTGGCGACGTTGCCGGCGCCGCCCTGGCCGCCAAAGGTGGCGCCCTGGCTGGTGACGGCGAACGCCCCTTCGCGCTCGGCGTAGAGGGTGTAGCTGCGTGTGCCACCCGGGGCAACCAGGAAGTTGCCGTTGCGCCCGGTGTTGGCGGCAATGTCGCCGATGCTGTTGACCGCCTGCAGGCCGTTGACCTGGAAGCCGACATGACGGTCGGTGACCTGCTCGTCGGCAACGAAGTGTTCGCCGCCTTCGTTCTCGACTTCGGCGCCCTCTTCTTCCTCGCCTTCGACTTCGGTTTCGTCGTGGTCGATGCCGTGCTTGTTGGGGTTGGCCTGGTAGGCCAGCAGGTTGGTCAGGTTGACCGTCAGGCAGTCACCGGCGGCCACCCGCAGCACGATCGGCCGCGGGCGCTTGTCCGGGCGCAGGGTGACCTTGCCCGGTACCGCGGCGCCGCCCTTGCTCAAAGGCACGCGGTGCTCGTCCACCACGTCCTGGCGCAGGGCGTACATCATGCCGTTGGCGTTCTGCGCGCCGAGGCGGTTGAACATCAGTGGTTGATCCAGCGCCACCACGTTGGCTACCAGCGTGCGCTGGCACTGCACCGCGGCCTCGCCGGAGACCTGCCAGCCCAGCAGGGCCAGCAGGAAGGTGGACAGGACCGGGCCTTTGCGAGGGGTCGACATGGGGCACCTCCGGGGACACAGGGATACTGCGGGGAGGTGAGCAAGGCTTGTGCCATGAATTTAGTCGTTGTTTATCAAGTACTTGATAGAAATAGAAAGGATGAGCTGGGCGCTTTCACCCTTAATTGGGGGGCTTTCCTGGAACCGCGTGGGAGCAACTGTCTTGCTGAAATCTCTCAACTGACGTGATCTCTGTAGGAGCGGCCCTTTCGCGGCACAAGGCCGCTCCTACAGGTTGGCGTAGTACCTGTGCGCCGCTGCCACGCTATCGAATCGATAGCATTTAGTGATTGAACACACGCGCAAAGGTGCAGTAAGCTCGGCCTCAATCACTGGAGAGCAACATGTCGAAACAAACCTGCAACCACGCCAACCACACCGGTCGCTCCGCGCACCGCGTGCTGGCTGTTGCCGGTCGTAACGCCGTTGCCAGCTTTTATTTTGGGTATTGGTTTAGCCACTAGGCGCCGATGACCCATCCGGCGCCCACCTTCGAGGGGCCGCCGAACATGAGAATACTCAAACCCCCGGTCGGCTCCCCGACCGGGGGTTTTGCTTTTCCGGACCTACGAAACATACCGATTACCTTGAGGACAGCGACATGAACTACACCACCTATTACCGCACCTTCGCATGGCGATTTAGCCAGTTCCGTTCGGGCCAGCCTGCCGCCTCCGTTCGGTCGATTTCCGGTGGCAATGCCGCACAGACACCCCATTTGACGATCAGTCGAACACCTCGATAGGGCCGACGACGCGGGCCAGAACCCGCCGTCCGCCCAGGGAAAAAAACGCCATGCAAGCCTCGAACCTCGCCCTGCCCCTGACCCAGCCGCACGCTGCCAACACCACCGTCAGCCAGCGCCTGCCCAGTCCGCACCTGCTCAAGCAGCAGATGCCGCTGTCCAATGAACTCACCCAGCAAGTCCATGCTCACCGCCAAGCGATCCGCGCCATCCTCGAAGGCCGCGACGAACGCCTGCTGGTGGTGGTCGGCCCCTGCTCGATCCATGACCCGCGCTCGGCCCTCGAATACGCCGACCGCCTGGCCGCGCTCAGCCGCGAAGTCGACGACAAGCTGTTGCTGGTGATGCGCGCCTACGTGGAAAAACCACGCACCACCGTGGGCTGGAAAGGCCTGGCCTACGATCCGCACCTCGACGGCAGCGACGACATGCACGCCGGCATCGCCCTGTCCCGCGGCCTGATGCTGGGCATGCTCGAACGCGGTCTGCCGATCGCCACCGAGCTGCTGCAGCCGATGGCCGCAGGCTACTTCGACGATCTGCTGGGCTGGGCCGCCATCGGCGCGCGCACCACCGAGTCGCAGATCCACCGCGAGATGGTCAGCGGCCTCGAGCTGCCGGTCGGCTTCAAGAACGGCACCGACGGCGCTATCGGCATCGCCTGCGACGCCATGCGCAGCGCCGCCCACCCGCACCGCCACTTCGGCATGGACGCCCAGGGCCACCCGGCGATCATCGAAACCCTGGGCAACCCCGACACCCACCTGGTGCTGCGCGGCGGGCACAAGGGCCCGAACTACGACGCCCAGAGCGTCGCCCTGGCCCGCCAGGGGCTGGCCAAGGCAGGTCTGGCGCCACGGATCATGGTCGATTGCAGCCACGCCAACAGCGGCAAGGACCCGGCTCGCCAGCCGGCGGTGTTCGAGGATGTACTGGCTCAACGACTGGCCGGCGACCGTTCGCTGGTCGGGGTGATGCTCGAAGGGCACCTGTTCGATGGTTGCCAGGCCCTTGGCAAGGGTGCGCTGAAATACGGCGTGTCGATCACCGATGGCTGCCTGGGTTGGGAGGCGACCGAGGCCCTGCTGCGCGACGCCGCCGCACGCCTGTAAGCCTGCATGGCAAGCCTTGCGAGACACGGCACGAACAAGTGCGCTAGGCTTGCCTTTTCGATCCCAAGGAGCAGTACCCATGGCCCGAGCCACCGCCCGTCACATCCTGGTTTCCAGCGAAGAGAAGTGCAACGAACTCAAAGCACAGATCGAGGCTGGCGCCGACTTCGCCGAAGTCGCCAAGGCCAACTCCACCTGCCCGTCCAGCCGCCAGGGCGGCGACCTCGGCTCGTTCGGCCCGGGCCAGATGGTCAAGGAGTTCGACACCGTGGTCTTCAGCGCGCCGCTGAATGTCGTCCAGGGTCCGGTGAAGACCCAGTTCGGCTATCACCTGCTGGAAGTGACCAGCCGTCAGGACTAAGTCATCGCAGGCGATGATGTCCCCTGTGGGAGCGGGTTTACCCGCGAATGTGCCCGTACATGCAACATCGTTGCCTGAGCTGACGCATTCGCGGGTAAACCCGCTCCCACAGTTACTGTGTTGCATGATCCTGTGGTGCTCGCTCTCGTTAGCCCACGCCGCCCCCACCCACGCCCTCACCGTCTACGCCGAAGCCCCGCGCTACCCCGCGAACTTCCGCCATTTCGACTACGTCAACCCCGACGCCCCAAAGGGCGGCAGCCTGCGCCGCTCGGCCATCGAGATCGGCAACTTCGACCATATCCTGCCCTACATCGACAAAGGCATCGGCGTCAGCCAGGTCGATGGCTGGCTGTACGCACCGCTGGCCGTGCGTTCCCTCGATGAGCCCTACACTGTCTACGGCCTTATCGCCCATCGCATGGAGCGCGGCCCCGACGACGCCTGGCTGCGCTTCTACCTCGACCCCCGCGCCACCTTCGCCGACGGCAAGCCGGTACGGGCCGAGGATGTGCGCTTCAGCTATGAATTGCTGATGAACAAGGGCAGTCTCAAGTTCCGCACCCAGTTCGCCGATGTCGCCGCGGTCACGGTCGAAGGCCCGCGCCAGGTGCGTTTCGACTTCAAGCAGCCCCATGGCCGCACCCTGGCCTTGGAACTGGCCGGCCTGCCGGTGCTGCCCGAGCACGACTGGCAGCAACGCGACTTCGCCAACGGCGCCGGCTTCGACAAGCCGGTGGGCAGCGGCCCATACCGCATCGGCAGGATCGACAACGGCCGCAGCATTACCTTCGAGCGCGATGCGAGCTGGTGGGCCAGGGATCTGCCGGCCGTCCGCGGGCTGTACAACTTTGCCAGCATCGGCGTCGAATTCTTCGGCGACACCGAGGTGGCCCGCCAGGTACTCAAGGGCGGAGGCTACGACTACAACCGCGAGTACTCCGCTACCGCCTACACCCTCGGCTATAACGGTGCCCCACTGGATGACGGGCGCCTGCAGCGCGCCCACCTGGCACCGGCCAAGCCGCAGATCGCCCAGGGCTTCGTGTTCAACCTGGACCAGCCGCAATTCAAGGACCGCCGCGTGCGCCAGGCCCTGGGCATGCTCTGGGACTTCGAGTGGAGCAACCGGCAGATGATGCGCAACATGTACATCCGCCAGCAGAGCCTGTACTCGAACACCCCCCTGGCCGCCCGCGCCTTGCCCGACGCCGAGGAGCTCAAGCTGCTCGAGCCGCTGCGCGGCCAGGTGCCGGACCAGGTGTTCAGCCAGGTATTCAACGCACCGGTCACCGACGGTTCCGGCATCATCCGCCAGCAGCAGCTGCAGGCCCTGGCCTTGCTGCAGAACGCCGGCTGGCATCCCCAGGGTGATCGGCTGGTGAATGCCCAGGGCCAGCCGCTGAGTTTCACCTTCCTCAATGGCCAGTCGGGCCTGGAACGCCTGCTGCTGCCGTGGAAGCGCAACCTCGCACAGATCGGCGTCGAACTGAACATCCGCAACGTCGACTCCGCCCAGTACGTCAACCGGGTGATGGCCCGCGACTACGACATGATCGTCACCGGCTACCCGGTGACCCTGTCGCCGGGCAGCGAGCAGTACAACTACTTCGGCTCCGCCGCGGCCAACGACCCGGGCTCGAACAACCTGATGGTGCTCAAGGACCCAGCGGTGGACCGCCTGCTCGACGGCCTGGTGCGCGCCACCAGCCAGGCCGACATGCTGCGCCACGCCCGCGCCCTGGACCGTGTGCTGCAGTGGAACTACTACTGGATCCCCAACTACTACCCGCCGGGCAGCTCGACGGTGTGGTGGAACCGCTTTGGCCTACCCAAGGTACAGCCGGCCTATGACGAAGGCCTGGACACCTGGTGGGAAATCAGCCCCCGGGCGCTGACCAACCCGCAGATGGCCGAACGCCTGCGGAGTGCGCCATGACTGCTTACATCCTGCGCCGCCTGCTGCTGATCATCCCCACCTTGCTGGCCATCCTGCTGGTGAACTTCGCCATCGTCCAGGCCGCGCCCGGCGGGCCGGTGGAACAGGCCGTGGCGCGCCTGCAGGGCATCGGCGGCGGCGCGCCGGGCGCCCGCGCCGAGGCGGTACAGGGCGAATCGCGCGCGACCCGCGGCCTGGACCCGAAGCTGATCGAGGAGATCAAGCGCCAGTACGGTTTCGACAAGTCCGCGCCCGAACGGCTGTGGCTGATGCTCGGCCAGTATGCGCGGCTGGACTTCGGCCAGAGCTTCTTTCGCGGCGCCACGGTCACCGAGCTGATCGTGCAGAAACTGCCGGTGACCCTGTCACTGGGCTTCTGGGCCACGCTGATCACCTACCTGGTGTCGATCCCGCTGGGCATCCGCAAGGCGGTACGCCATGGCAGCCGTTTCGACGCCTGGAGCAGCGCGTTGATCGTGATCGGCTACGCCCTGCCCTCGTTCCTGTTCGCCCTGCTGCTGATCGTCTTGTTCGCCGGCGGCACCTCGCTCAACTGGTTCCCGGTACGCGGGCTGGTGTCGGAGGACTTCGACCAACTCAGCCTGCTGGGCAAGGTCGCCGACTACTTCTGGCACCTGGTGCTGCCGGTCGGCGCCCTGGTGATCGGCGGCTTCGCCACCCTCACGCTGCTGACCAAGAACGCCTTCCTCGACGAGATCGCCCGCCAGTACGTGGTCACTGCCCGGGCCAAGGGCCTGAGCGAGCGCCGGGTGCTGTACGGCCATGTGCTGCGCAACGCCATGCTGCTGGTGGTGGCCGGCCTGCCCCAGGCGCTGATCACGGTTTTCTTCGCAGGTTCCCTGCTGATCGAGGTGATCTTCTCCCTCGATGGCCTCGGGCGCATGAGCTACGAGGCGGCGGTGTCGCGGGACTACCCGGTGGTGTTCGGCACGTTGTTCATCTTTACACTGGCCGGGCTGTTGATCCGCCTGCTGGGCGACCTGTGCTACACGGTGCTCGACCCGCGCATCGACTTCGACGCGAGGGGGCGCTGATGTTCTCGCCCATCGCCCGGCGCCGCCTGCGGCGTTTTCGCGACAACCGCCGCGGCTGGATCTCACTGTGGCTGTTCGCCGGCTTGTTGCTGCTGAGCCTGGGCGCGGAACTGGTGGCCAATGACAAGCCCTTGCTGCTGGGCTACCAGGGCGAGCTGTACACCCCGGCGCTCAAGCGCTACACCGAGCAGCAGTTCGGCGGCCAACTGCCGTTCCAGCCGGACTACCGCAGCCAGTACGTGCGCCAGCTGATCGAGGGCCAGGGTGGCTGGATGCTGTTCGCGCCGATCCCGTTCAGCGCCGATACCCCCAACTACGACCTGCAGGTCCCCACCCCCAGCCCGCCCAGCGCGAGTAACTGGCTGGGCACCGACGACCAGGGTCGCGACGTGCTGGCGCGGGTGCTGTACGGCACGCGGGTATCGCTGCTGTTCGCCTTCGCCCTGACCCTGCTCAGCGTGCTGATCGGCGTGACGGCCGGTGCTTTGCAGGGCTACCACGGCGGCTGGGTGGACTTGCTCGGCCAGCGCCTGCTGGAGGTGTGGTCGGGGTTGCCGGTGCTGTACCTCTTGATCATCCTGTCGGGGTTCGTCGAGCCGGACTTCTGGTGGCTGCTGGGGATCATGGCGCTGTTCTCCTGGCTGACCCTGGTCGATGTGGTGCGCGCCGAGTTCCTCCGTGGGCGCAACCTGGAATACGTCAAGGCGGCCCGGGCCCTGGGGCTTTCGGACACCCAGGTGATGCTGCGGCATATCCTGCCCAACGCCCTGAACGCGACCCTGACCTACGTGCCGTTCATGCTCACCGGAGCGATCACCACCCTCACCGCACTGGATTTTCTCGGCTTCGGCATGCCCGCCGGCAGCGCCTCGCTGGGCGAGCTGGTGACCCAGGGCAAGCAGCACCTGGAGGCGCCGTGGCTGGGCTTTACCGCGTTCTTTGCCCTGGCGTTGATCCTGTCGTTGCTGGTATTCATCGGCGATGCGCTGCGCGAGGCGTTCGATCCCCGAAGGTAGATTTGCCTGTACCGGCCTATCGCGGGGCAAGTCGCATCGGCGCACCGCCGCTCCCACGTGGGAGCGGCGGTGCGCCGATGCGACTTGCCCCGCGATAGGGCCTTCCTGATTCAAGTGGATACTGCAAACATGCACGACAACCTCAAGGACTACCCCCAGGTCCGCCAACTGGCCATCCGCTCGCTGTTCGAGATCATCGAGCAATCCAGCGAAGGCACGGTGATCGTCGACCGCCAGGCGCGCATCGTCTGGATGAACGAGCGCTATGCCCGGCGTTTCGGCCTGCAGGATGCCACCAGCGCCATCGGCCAGCCCTGCGAGGCGGTGATCCCCGGCAGCCTGATGCGCGAGGTGGTGAGCAACGGCAAGCCGATCCTGCTGGACATGCTCGACACGCCGAACGAGCCGCTGGTGGTGATGCGCCTACCGATCCATGACGACCAGGGCGCGCTGATTGGTGCCATCGGCTTCGCCCTGTTCGACGAGCTGCGCAGCCTGTCGCCGCTGCTCAAGCGCTACGCCAGCATGCAGCAGGAGCTGGCCTCGACCCGCTCGCAGCTGCGCGCGCGCCAGGCCCGCTACAGCTTCGCCCAGTTCGTCGGCAGCAGCCCTGCCTGCCTCGAGGCCAAGCGCCGCGCCCGCCGCGGCGCGACCAGCGACTCGCCGGTGCTGCTGCTCGGCGAGACCGGCACCGGCAAGGAACTGCTGGCCCATGCCATCCACGCCGCCTCGGCACGGGCGCACAAGGCGTTCGTCAGCATCAACAGCGCGGCGATCCCCGAGGCATTGCTGGAGGCCGAGTTCTTCGGCACCGCCCCTGGCGCCTTCACCGGCGCCGACCGCAAGGGACGCAGCGGCAAGCTGCAACTGGCCGAAGGCGGCACCTTGTTCCTCGACGAGATCGGCGACATGCCCCTGGCCCTGCAGAGCAAGCTGCTGCGCGTGCTGCAGGAGAAGGAATACGAGCCAGTGGGCAGCAACCAGATGCTGCGCAGCGACGTGCGAATCATCGCCGCCACCTCCATCGACCTGCAGGCGGCCATGGCCCGGGGAGCGTTTCGTGCTGACCTGTACTACCGGCTGAATGTGCTGCCGGTGCAGGTGCCGCCGCTGCGCGAACGCCTGGAGGACCTGCCGGCGCTGTGCGAGGCGATCCTCGCCGAACTGGGCAGCCAGTATGAGCTGGAGGCTGATGCCCAGGCGCTGTTGGGGCGGCATGCCTGGCCCGGGAACATTCGTGAATTGCGCAATGTGCTGGAGCGCGCAACCTTGCTGGCGGACCAGCCGCGGTTGGGCGTGCATGATCTGATCAACGCGCTGGGGCCGTTGAGCCCGGTGGCCGAGACGGCACCGCAGTTGGGGTACCGGGAAGCCTGCGCGCAGTTTGAACGCGGGCTGATTGTACAGGCCTTGGCACGCAGTGGCGGGAATGTGCCGGAGGCGGCAAAGGCATTGGGATTGGGGCGCTCGACGCTGTACAAGAAAATGGTGGCGCTGGGTATTTTGTCTCAATAAAGAGATTTACGTTTCAAAATAGAGACTATGGCGAGGGCTTCGCCCTCGATCGCGGGGCAAGCCCGCTCCTACAGGGATTGGTGATACTTGCAAATACACCGCCCCCTGTAGGAGCGGGCTTTCCCCGCGATGGTCTTCAGCCAATGTGCATCTCTAGACAGAGACAATAAATTCAGAATATAGGTATTTATTCAATAAAATCAATTAGTTAACTATATGGCACGATTCCCGCTATCTCCCCGGCAACCATAAAAACAACACCCTGGAGATCCCCCTCGATGACCGTGTTCATCGCCCTCGCTGCCCTGGCCCTTCTCATGCTCGCCGCCTACCGCGGCTACAGCGTGATCCTCTTCGCCCCCATCGCCGCCCTCGGCGCCGTGCTGCTCACCGACCCCGCCGCCGTGGCTCCGGCCTTTACCGGGGTGTTCATGGAGAAAATGGTCGGTTTCATCAAGTTGTACTTCCCGGTGTTCCTGCTCGGCGCCGTGTTCGGCAAGCTGATCGAGCTGTCGGGCTTCTCGCGCTCGATCGTCGCCGCCGCCATCCGCCTGCTCGGCACCCGCCAGGCCATGCTGGTGATCGTGCTGGTCTGCGCCCTGCTCACCTACGGCGGCGTGTCGCTGTTCGTGGTGGTGTTCGCGGTGTACCCGTTCGCCGCCGAGATGTTCCGCCAGAGCGACATCCCCAAGCGGCTGATCCCGGCGACCATCGCCCTGGGCGCGTTTTCCTTCACCATGGACGCCCTGCCCGGCACCCCGCAGATCCAGAACATCATTCCCAGCACCTTCTTCAACACCACCGCCTGGGCCGCGCCCTGGCTGGGGCTGATTGGCACGCTGTTCGTGTTCTGCGCCGGCATGCTCTACCTGCAACGCCAGCGCAACAAGGCCCAGCGCAAGGGCGAAGGCTACGGCAGCAACCTGCGCAACGAACCGGAAACCGCCGACGACATCGCCTTGCCCAACCCGTGGCTGGCCCTGGCGCCGCTGCTGCTGGTGGGGGTGATGAACCTGCTGTTCACCCACTGGATCCCGCAGTGGTACGGGACCAGTCACACCCTGCAGTTGCCGGGCATGGCCACACCGGTGCAGAGCGACGTGGCCAAGCTCACGGCGATCTGGGCGGTGCAGGCGGCCCTGCTGGTGGGCATCCTGATGGTACTGGTGTGCGCCTTCGGCACCATTCGCCAGCGCCTGGCCGAAGGTACCAAGAGCGCCGTGAGCGGCGCCCTGCTGGCGGCGATGAACACCGCTTCGGAATACGGGTTCGGCGCGGTGATCGCCTCGCTGCCGGGCTTCCTGGTCCTGGCCGACGCCCTGCGCGGCATCCCCAACCCGCTGGTCAACGAAGCCATTACCGTCACCCTGCTGGCCGGCATCACCGGCTCCGCCTCCGGCGGCATGAGCATCGCCCTGGCGGCCATGAGCGACAGCTTCATCGCCGCCGCCAACGCGGCGAACATCCCGCTGGAGGTGCTGCACCGGGTCGCCGCCATGGCCAGCGGCGGCATGGACACCCTGCCGCACAACGGCGCGGTGATCACCCTGCTGGCGGTTACCGGGCTGACCCACCGCGAGGCCTACAAGGACATTTTCGGTATTACCCTGATCAAGACCCTGGCCGTGTTCGTGGTCATCGCCACGTTCTACGCCACCGGCATCGTATGAAGGAGAACGGCATGACGCTCAAAGGCAAGACCGCACTGGTCACCGGTTCCACCAGCGGCATCGGCTTGGGGATAGCCCAGGTACTGGCCGAGGCTGGTGCCGACATCCTGCTCAACGGCTTTGGCGACCCGGCGGCCGCCATTGCCGAGATCAGCCAGCACGGGGTCAAGGTGGCCCACCACCCCGCCGACCTGTCCGACGTGGCGCAGATCGAGCAGATGTTCGCCCTGGCCGAACGCGAGTTCGGCGCGGTCGACATCCTGGTCAACAACGCCGGCATCCAGCACGTGGCGCCGGTCGAGCAGTTTCCAGTGGAGGCCTGGGACAAGATCATCGCGCTGAACCTGTCAGCGGTGTTCCACGGTAGCCGCCTGGTCCTGCCGGGCATGCGCGCGCGGGGCTGGGGGCGGATCGTCAACATCGCCTCGGTGCACGGCCTGGTAGGCTCCACCGGCAAGGCCGCCTACGTCGCCGCCAAGCACGGCGTGGTCGGCCTGACCAAGGTCATCGGCCTGGAGAC
The DNA here is from genome assembly GCF_014268935.2 of Pseudomonas peradeniyensis. Taxonomy (GTDB): domain Bacteria; phylum Pseudomonadota; class Gammaproteobacteria; order Pseudomonadales; family Pseudomonadaceae; genus Aquipseudomonas; species Aquipseudomonas peradeniyensis. The sequence continues at coordinate 1,708,180 of NZ_JABWRJ020000001.1, forward strand.
CGCCACCAGCAACGTCACCTGCAATGCCATCTGCCCGGGCTGGGTGCTGACCCCGCTGGTGCAGAAGCAGATCGACGACCGTGCCGCCAACGGTGGCGACGCGCAGCAGGCGCAGCACGACCTGCTGGCCGAGAAGCAGCCTTCGCTGGCCTTCGTCACGCCCCGGCATCTCGGCGAGCTGGTGTTGTTCCTGTGCGGCGATGCCGGCAGCCAGGTGCGTGGCGCCGCCTGGAACGTGGATGGCGGTTGGCTTGCTCAGTAAGCGGCTAAAGTGGAGTAAGGACGCTTCTTGCATGATGATCATGTTTTCTGTGGAAGCGGCCTTGCGTCGCGAAAGGGGCGCGCAGCGGCCCCAGGTTCTAAGCCACCCTCGAAAATGCCGGGGCTGCTGCGCAGCCCTTTCGCGACGCAAGGCCGCTCCCACAGGGATAACAGTTCCCCGCGCGACAGCACAGCCCGAAGGGCTGGGCGATCTCCTACAGGGATTGCGCATGGCCTGAAGATGCATATGGTACCCACTATCAGCCATTTCCGAGGGTCCCGGCATGAACGACGTACTCTGGCGCCCCTCCACCACCCGAGTCGAAGCGAGCCGGATGGAAGCCTTCCGCCGCCGGGTCAACCGGCGCTTCAACCTCCAGCTCGACAGCTATGCCGCCCTGCACCGCTGGAGCATCGAGCAGCGCTCGCAGTTCTGGCAGGCCCTGGCCGAGTACTTCCATGTGCGCTGGCATACGCCACCGGCCAGCGTCCTCGAGGAAGGCGAGCACATGACCGAGGCCCGCTGGTTCCGCGGCGCCACCTTGAACGTTGCCGAGCACCTGCTGCTGCGCCGCGACGATCGCCCGGCCGTGGTGGCCGTGCGCGAGGACGGCACTCGCCACTGCCTCACCCACAACCAGCTGGCCGCCCAGGTTGCCGGGCTGCAACAGGCCTTCAGACAGGCCGGCATCCAGCCCGGCGACCGTATCGCCGCGGTGATGCCCAACACCTGGGAAACACTGGTGGCCATGCTCGCCGCCACCAGCCTTGGCGCGGTCTGGTCGAGCTGTTCGCCGGAGTTCGGCACCCACGGCATCATCGACCGTTTCGGCCAGATCGCGCCCCGGCTGCTGGTGGCCTGCGCCGGTTACCAGTACGCCGGCAAGACCATCGACCAGGTGGAAAAGATCAACCAGGTCGTGGCCCAGCTCCCCAGTGTCGAGCTGTTGCTGGTAGTGCCCCATACCCGGCCGCAGACCCGCGCCGATGAGTTCAGCGGCAAGCGCACTGCCTTGTGGGCCGAGTACTTCACGCCGGGTGGCACCCTGGGCTTTACTGCCCTGCCCTTCGACCACCCGCTCTACATCCTCTACTCCAGCGGCACCACCGGCGTACCCAAGTGCATCGTCCACCGTGCCGGTGGCGTGCTGCTGCAACACCTGAAGGAACACGGCCTGCACAATGACCTCAAGGCCGACGACGTGCTGTTCTACTACACCACCTGCGGCTGGATGATGTGGAACTGGCTGGTCAGCGCCCTGGCGGTCGGCGCCACCTTGGTGCTGTACGATGGCTCGCCGTTCCACCCGGGCCCCGAGCGCCTGCTCGACCTGATCGACGCCGAAGGGATCCATGCCTTCGGCACCAGCGCCAAGTACCTTGCCGCGCTGGAGCAGGCCGGTGTCGAACCGGCAAGCTCCCACCGCCTCGACAGCCTGCGGCTGATCCTCTCCACCGGCTCGCCGCTGTCACCGCACAGCTACGACTATGTCTATGCCAAGGTGAAGCCCGACGTGTGCCTGGCGTCCATGTCCGGTGGCACTGATATCGTCGCCTGCTTCGTGCTCGGCAACCCGCTGCTGCCGGTGCGTCGGGGCGAAATCGCCGGCAAGGGCCTGGGCATGGCGGTGGATGTGTGGAATGAACAGCGACAGTCGATCACTGGCGAGAAAGGCGAGTTGGTCTGTACCCAGCCCTTCCCTTCGATGCCGCTGGGCTTCTGGGGCGACGACGACGGCAGGCGCTACCATGATGCGTATTTCAGCCAGTTCGAGGGGGTCTGGTGCCAGGGCGACTATGCCGAGCAGATCCCAGGGGGCGGCCTGGTGATCCACGGCCGTTCCGATGCGGTGCTCAACCCCGGTGGAGTGCGTATCGGTACCGCGGAGATCTACCGCCAAGTCGAAAAGGTCGATGAGGTGCTGGAGAGCGTGGCCATCGGCCAGGACTGGCACGGCGACGTGCGCGTGGTGCTGTTCGTGCGCCTGCGCGACGGCCTGCAACTGGACGATGCCCTGCGCCAGCGTATTCGCCAGGTGATCCGCCAGTACACCACGCCGCGCCATGTGCCGGCGGTGATTGCCCAGGTCGACGATATCCCGCGCACCCTCAGCGGCAAGCTGGTGGAGCTGGCGATCCGCAACGTGGTACATGGCCTGCCGGTGAAGAACACCGACGCCCTGGCCAACCCCGAGGCGCTGGAGCAGTTCCGCGACCGCCCGGAGTTACGCTGATGACGACATCAGGCATAATGTCGCCCTTTTGCCCAGAAACACAGGTACCCCCATGAAAGCCCAAGCCCGTCATATCCTGGTCAAGACCGCTGACGAAGCCGAAAAGCTCAAGCAGCGCATCGCCAACGGCGAGGCCTTCGACGTGCTGGCCAAGAAGTTCTCCACCTGCCCGTCCGGCAAGCGTGGCGGTGACCTGGGCGAAGTGCGCCCGGGCCAGCTGGTCGGTGCCATCGACCAGGTGATCTTCAAGAAGCCCCTGCGCGTGGTGCACGGGCCGATCAAGAGCAAGTTCGGTTATCACCTGGTGCAGACCTTCTACCGCGACTGACCCCCTCAGCGCCGGGCGGCCAGCAGGCCAATACCGGCGCAACCCAGCAGCGACGCGCTGATCCGGTTGAACAGCCGCCGTGGCCCAGGCCGCTCGAACCAGCGCTGCAGGTAAGCGCCAAGCCCGGCATAGATGGCGATGGCCGCCCACTCCAGCAACAGGAACAGCACGCCCAGTTGCAGGAACTGCTCGCTCACCGGCGTGGCGCTGCCAACCGAGACGAACTGCGGCAGAAAGGCGGTGAAGATCAGAATCGCCTTGGGGTTGCCCGCCGCCACCCAGAACTCCTGTCGCGCCAGTTTCCAGGTGCCGCGCGGCTGCTCGCCAGCCACCGCCGCCTCGCCGACCGGCGCCCGCCACAGCTGCCAGGCGATATAGAACAGATAGCCCGCGCCCAGCAGCTTGATCGCCAGGAACAGGTACTCGCTGGTATGCAGCACCACGGCCAGGCCCATGGCGGCCAGGGCGATCATGCCGCTGAAGGCGAGCAGGCGCCCGCCGCCAGCCACGCAGGCGGTGCGCAGGCCATAGCGGCTGGCGTTGTGCAGGGACAGCAGGTTGTTGGGCCCCGGCGCCATGTTCAGGGCGAAACAAGCGGGGATGAACAGCAGCAAGCTCGACAGGTCCATTATTCTTCTCCAGCGGGACCGTCGCAGCGTCGCGTCCGGTGGGCAGGCGCGTCAAGCACAGTGACGCGGCAAATGGCCGGAACAGTAGGTAGACGCTAGACTGGCGCCCTGCGCCCACCTCCAGGCCCCCTCTCCATGACCCCTTCGAGCAGTGAAATCTGGCACGATCCGGCCCTGCCCTACGTCGAGAGCCGACGCGCTTGCCACAGCCGCGCCTGCTACAAGGCCCACAGCCATCCGAGCTTTTCCATCGGTGCGGTGGATGCCGGTCATAGCCGCTTCACCGGGGCCAGTGACGGACAGGTGCGCCTGCCCCCTGGCACCCTGGTATTCGTGCCGGCCCAGCGGGTGCATGCCTGCAACCCTGAGGCCGGGCAGGCCTGGAGCTACCAGATGCTGCACCTGGACGCCGACTGGCTACGCTGCCTGCGCCTGGAATCGGGCTTTGCCGCCGACCAGCCCGGCGCAGTGGCCCGGGTCAGCCGCTCGGCGGCGCTGTACCGGCAGTTCTGCGGGCTGAACACCCTGCTGTTTTCCAAGGCGACAGCGTTCGAGAAAGAAGCGGCATTAGTGGCTTTTCTTGGCGACAACGACTTCTCCATCCATCCGGACCTGCCACCCGCGCCGCCCTTGCCGCCGTCGACACTCCGCGACTTGTTGGCCCATGCCGAGGAGCAGACGCTGGCCGAACTGAGCCTCGACGGCCTGGCACGGCTGGCGGGCATGGGGCGCTATCAATTGATCCGTGCCGTCAACATCGCCACTGGCATGACGCCCCATGCCTACCTGCTCAACGCCCGGATAAACAGGGCCCGGCAACTGTTGCGCCAGGACCGGCCGCTGGCGGAAGTCGCGTATCGCCTAGGCTTTGCCGACCAGAGTCACTTCCAGCGGGTGTTCAAGGCGCATGCAGGGGTAACGCCGGGGGCCTATCGCGCAGCCATGCAATAATCTTCAATACTCGCCCTATTGCCCGGTCACAGACTACGGCTTCCTCCTTCTGGAAGCCCAACCATGCAACTGTTCCTGCTCATCGCCACCGCCCACTTTCTCGCCCTGCTCTCCCCTGGCCCGGACTTCTTCCTGGTGGCCCGGACCTCGGCCAGCGCCGGTTGGCGGGTGGCCAGTGGCGCCTGCGCAGGCATCGCCCTGGCCAATGGCGTGTTCATCGGCGCGGCGTTCGCTGGAGTGTCGTTCCTGCGCGACGGCAGCCCGCTGTTCGTCGCCCTGCAACTGGCCGGCTGCGGCTACCTGCTGTACATCGGGCAACTGTTCCTGCGCCATGCTGGAAAGAGCGGCCTGACGGGGGCTTGCGCCAACGCTTCATCGCGCGCCGGTGGCTGGCTGAACAGCCTGGGCATGGGCTTCGCCTCGGGCATCCTCAACCCGAAGAACGCACTGTTCTACGCCAGCCTGGCCAGCATGATCGCCAGCAGCGGCACTTTAGCCAAGCTGGCCTATGGCACCTGGATGTTCGGCATTGTCCTGGCCTGGGACCTGCTGGTGGCCGTGGCCATCGGCAATCAGCGGGTGCTGCGCCGCTTCGCCCGCGCCCTGCCCTGGCTGGAGCGGGCCTCGGGGGTGATGCTGATCCTGCTCGCCAGCGGCGTGCTCATGCACCTGGCCTTGGGCTGAGCAACGTCAGCCCCCGCAAGTCGAGCAGGCTGAAATGGCCACGGCTCCAGCCGCCGGTGTCCAGGTGCCAGACATTGCCCAGCACCTTCACCTCCAGCACCGGCGTATGCCCGACCAACAAGGCGCGCAGCCCTCTCACTGGCCGGCTGTCGCCCTCCTTGAGGCGCCGTCTCGACCACTGGCACACCTCACGCACCTGCGGGTCACCTCCGGCCTGCAGGTTCTCGCACAAACGCTCCCAGTCGTCGAACGGGCTGTCGGCGTGCAGCAGCCCGACCGGACCGTCGGGTGTGTCGACCTGCAGCGCGATCGGCAACCGCTCGAACACCTCGACGAAACGCGCCTGCTGTGTTTTCGCCAGGTCGAGAAACCAGCCGCCGCCGGCCGCCCGGTACATGTCCAGGTCGACCCGCCCGCCGCGCAGATGATTGACCGCCAGCGACTCGTGGTTGCCCTGCACCGCGTGAAACCAGGGCTTGGCCAGCCATTCCAGCGCCTGCGGGCTGGCCGGCCCGCGGTCGACCAGGTCGCCGACGCTGAACAGGCGGTCGACCACCGGATCGAACTCGACGGCCTCGAGGCATTCCTGCAGACGCTCGAAGTGCCCATGAATATCGCCCACGGCCAGGTCACGCCCGCGGGTATTGGCGGTCATCCGCCGAAAAGCGCTCATTGCATCAGTCCTCTGCTTATGCCCCATACCGGCGTAAAATAGGCAGGCAAGCCGCCCCACCCCGGAGGTGCATCATGCGTACCACCCTGGCCAGCGCCCTGTTGCTGGTGCTGGCATTCGACAGCATGGCACAGGGCGCCCCGACCGCGCAGGTCGAGGTGCGTTTCGACCACCCGGAAAAATTCCGCGATGCCAGCCTCGACAACCGCGGCTACCCCCAAGGCGCAGACCCGCAGGTGATGAAGGCCCTCACCCAGCACCTGCAGAAGCTCGGCCAGCGCTACCTTCGACCCGGCCAGCAACTGGTCATCGACATCCGCGACATCGACCTGGCCGGACGTTTCGAGCCCTGGCACAGCCAGGCCTACGATGTGCGCTTCATGCGCGAGGTCACCTGGCCCAGCATCGACCTCGACTACACCCTCCAGCAGCCCGGACAACCCGCGCTCAAGGCCCAGGAACACCTGAGCGACAAGATGTACCTCAGCCGCCCGGGACGCCTGGGCAGCAACGACCGGCTGTATGCGGAAAAGGCCATGCTCGGTGATTGGTTTCGTCAACGCTTCGCACCGCCGTCCTGATCGTTACAACGCCAGCCGGCGCAGGGCGATGGGCGCGATCAGGCGATGGAACGGCGCCACCGGCAGCATGTACAGGCGGCCCAGCCAGTTGTGCGTGCGCACCACGGTGCTGACCAGCACCTCGCAGCGTCCCGGGGCCGTCGGACGACGCATCAGGGCAATGTGCACGTCCAGGTGATGATCGCAATCGGCTAGCAGCACCTCATGCTCGCTGTTGCTGATCAGGGTGAAGATGCCCACCCGCTCTCCGGGCTGGTAGCTGCCCGGTGCGCGGGCCGGGTCGATGGCGGTCAGCCGGCCCAGGTTCTTCAACCCGAACAGCCCGACCAGGCGGTTGCGCAACACCATCATGTCGTCGATCCAGCCAGGCATGCTCGCCATCAGGCGCAGGAAGTGCGCCATGGCGAGCTGCCCATCGTCCGCCAGGTCGATCGCCCGGCAATGACGAAAGCCGGCCTGCGCGGCGTGGGGAGCGATAAGCGAGTTGGCGGGGATGGCTGCGGCATGGGTCATTGCGGTCTCGTCCATGAAATCGACACATCGGCGCTGGGAGTCAGCGCCCGTCGATTGTATCCTCGTCAGTCGACGACATGCCAAGGACGGATGCACCATGACGACCTGCACGCTACGACCGGCGCCACAGACAGGCACTGCCGGGGTATCGCCCGTATGAAGTACGTGCTGGTGATCCTGGCCAGCTATGCCAGCGTCTGGTACCTGGTGGGCACCCTGATTCGCGGGCGCCTGGCCGATATCGCCGAAGGCCTGCGCCATCGCCCGGACGCCCCACCTCCAGGACAGTACCTGCGGGAGGTCGAAGCCCACGCCCGTCGCGCGCACCGCCACTACAGTCTGTTTGTCGGCACGCTGTTGGCTCTCGTGTTGGCGCTGCTCTGCTTCTGGCTCGGCTGAAACCTAGAACTCCAGCATCAAGCTCTGCCGCCCTTCCAGTGCCAACAGAAACTGCTTGGCCGGCAGGCCGCCGGCAAAACCAGTGAGGCTGCCCGAGGCTCCGATCACCCGGTGGCACGGCGCGATGATCGAGATCGGATTGCGCCCGTTGGCCGCACCCACCGCGCGGACCGCATCGGGCTTGCCGATCTGTCGGGCAATCTCGCCGTAGCTGCGGGTCTGGCCGAAGGGAATGGTCAACAGCGCCGCCCAGACCTCACGCTGGAACTCGGTGCCGGTGAAGTCCAGTTCCAGCTCGAAGCGCTGGCGTTGTCCGGCAAAGTACTCGCCAAGCTGGCGGGCGGTCTCGCGCAGCACGCCGTGCTGGTCATCACGGTGCAGTTCGCCCAGGCGCACCCGGTTTTCCCGCTCGTGCTCCCACAGCACGGCAGCCAGCCGCTCGCCCCGCGCCACCAGGGTCAGGGTGCCGACAGGCGATTGCATGAGGGTGAAGGCACAGGACATGGCAGGCTCCAGCTGGACGACGATCACGGCACTGTACCCATCGCGGCGTGCCGGCGCATCCGCTTTCTTGCCAGGTCATCGCCACTGGCAAGCTTGGACCTGCGCCCCGTACACTGGGGCACCACTCGTTTTTCAAAGGATGGAAACACAGTGAACGACGCATCGCCCGACATCGTCATCGAACGTTTTGCCGAGCAGCACTTGCAGGGCATCGCCGCGCTCTACAACGAACCGGCTGTTTGCCGCCAGGTACTGCAGATGCCCTACCAGTCCGTCGAGGTCTGGCGTGAACGCCTGGCCGCCTATCACGAACGCCAGGTCCGCCTGGTGGCGGTGCACCAGGGCCAGGTGATCGGCAATATCGGCCTCGACCAGAGCACGCGCATCCGCCAGGCGCACCTGGGCGAGCTGCTCATGGGCGTTGCCCAGGCCTGGCAAGGCAAGGGCGTCGGCTCGCGGCTGATGGCGGCGATCCTCGACATCGCCGACAACTGGATGAACCTGCGCCGGGTCCAGCTCACCGTCTATGCCGACAATGAGCCGGCGCTGGCGCTGTATCGCAAGTTCGGCTTCGAGACCGAAGGCCGGCTGCGCGATTACGGCGTGCGCGACGGGGTGTACGTCGATGCGCTGTGCATGGCGCGGATGCGTCAGTCGTAGAACACCATGCCCGCGTAGGGTTTGACCCGACAGGCCGCCAGCCGCGACTGCAGATCGCCGACATGGGCTTCGAGCTGGTGGCCGTCCGGGTCGAGGAAGTACAGCGAGTCGCCCTCGCTGCTGTCCTGTTTCCAAAGTTGCACGGCATGCTCATGCAGGCGCTGGGCGAATGCCGCGAAATCGGCCTGATGGATGGAAAACGCGTAGTGGGTGTAGTTGCGCTGCAAGTCGCCCGCCTCGATCTGGTCCACCGAAAGGCACAGCCACAAATCGCCCAGGCTCAGGTAGGCACCGCGGTCCCAACGTGCATCGAGCTTGAAGCCCAGGACCTGCTGGTAGAACACGATGCTGGCCGGCAGGTTGGAAACCGCCAGGGTGAGATGGTTGAGTCCGTTCAACATTTGGTGCTCTCGTCAACGACAGATTCTGTAAACGCCAGATACGTTTATTAAACACGAACCCAGAGGAATAGTTAGCAGGGCAATACAACTTATTCACAAGGCGTGATCAGCTGATTCAATAAAACTGACTGCGCACCCTGCGACTTTTTGCCAGCATTTATCTCAAAAAAACCTCCCCCTAGGATTGATCCTTCCTGATAGAGTGAAAAATTTTTTCAAATTCAGCAACCTTTATTTCCAATCCAGGGTACAAATCATAAGCCTTATTCATTTCCACTTGTCCCGCAGTGTAATTACCAGCCAATCGCGCCCTAGCAGCAGCCGCAATTGCGAATAGCGACTCAAAATAACCCGTCACCCCTTCCTCATTTTTCGCCCTCTGCCCACTAAGCCAGTAAAGCTCGCGCTCATCAATCTCCCGAGGCGAATTAGTGTATTGAAGATCGTCAAAGAAATTTGCCAATGCGTTAGCTTGACGGTTGCGCGCATTCGCTTCGGGTGTTCGTCGATGCTCGTTAAACCGCTGAAAAACGGGCATGACATTATCTAGATTCGAGCTGCCAGAGGCTGGCGCAGAGCGTCCCGAAGCATCAAGATTGACAGCACCTTCACCCATTGACACCGGATCAACACTGACCTTTGCACGCCGCCCAGAGCTGGAAAACATTCTTCCACTAACATCTAATCGGTTGACCGGATCACCCGCGCAGTATGCATATGAGTTAATACCACCACGATCAAATGGACTCATACCATCGGGAGATGTGAAGCGCAGTAAATCCGGCCGATATAGCCTATAGCCATTGCCGAGCAAGTAGCCCGCACCGAACAACTCAAAATACTGCCCGGCGAACAACAAGCTGGGGAGCGCCCCGCCACCATAACTGACAAAACCATGACATTGGTATGCAATAGGGCTTTGCTTCCCTGCCCCCATGACGCAACCCGCTGCATCCTGCATATATAGCACGGCTTTGTGACTCTCCTGCTTACTCATAGTATATCCTATAAGTGTAAAATCCAGCAGAGCAACAGGCTCCGCCCCGAGACGAGATCATAGAAAGTTCTCGCCGAAAGTTTAGAGCAGCCCCGCGCTTAGCAAACTGACAAATTTAATAGTAGACACCAAAAAACTCTACACATAGAATTTGTAGTTTAATGTTTTCGAGGCCACGCCTGCGCCCACCAAGACAACCTCCCCGCGAATATCCGTCCGGGTCGGCTGAACCCTATCAAACTTATCGCCTAAACCCGCGAACACATCAGCGCCGCATCGAGCAGACGCCCCTTGTCATACCAGGCATCACGTTGGTAGGCGGAAAACTGCTGCCGCCCTGCGGCGCCTTGAACCTTGACCAGCCCCTCGGCCTTGTTTGGATCGGTGCTGGCGACAAACAGCTCCAGGGCGCCCTGGTTCTGCACGACATAGGTCGTGACCGTATCGGGTAGCTCGGCCTTGACGCAGTTCAGGTACTCCGGCGGGCTTTTCGCGGTCATGCCGAAGGTGTTGTCGCGGCCCGCACGGATATCGGGATCGTGTGCGCAGCCCACCAGCAACAGGCTGGTGGCCACTGCCATCATCAAACGGCTCATACAGACTCCAACCACCCCAGCAGGAAGCCCTGGACAGGGTCAGACACCTACCACCCTTTTTAATAGTCTGCTTACGATCTACAAGACTAGCCCCAGGTGACGGGCGCGGTAGGCCGGTTCGCTATATCGCCTGGCTTTCAAGCCGGCCTGTCGATTCGGTAGAGCACGTGCGGCCGCAATGCATTGTCTTCAGGCACCGTCGGGTCGGGGAAATCCTCAGCCGGATCCGAACGCATACCCAATCGTTCCATCAAAGCCCGCGATGGGGTGTTGATGCTGGAGGTGTAGCCGATGACCTGCCTTAGCCCAAGCGTCGACCAGGCGTGCTCCAGGCACGCGCTGGCCGCCTCGAATGCATACCCCTGCCGCCAGTGGCTGCGCCCGAGGATCCAGCCGATTTCAACCTGCGAACCGCCCGGTATCTCATCCCCGGTCAAGGACAGTCCAAGCCCGCCGACCAACACGCCATCGACCTTGCGCTCGACAGCGACGAAACCGAACCCATGGACCTGCAGATGCTGATCGCAGTCCGCGAGCAGCGACCGGGTTTCATCAAGAGACAGTATCGCGGGATAGTAGTAGCGCCTGACTTCCGGGTCGGCATTGACCAGGGCAAAGGTTTCGATGTCCCGCTCGGCCCAGGGACGCAGGACAAGACGTGGTGTTTCGATGAACATGGAGCGAGCCCTCACCGGCTTGATGTCTGCAAGGCCTTGAAATCTAGCACAATTACCATGCTGGCAAAGGCACCCAACCGATGCTTCCAAGTCCTGGGCGTTGCGAGGCGAGATCGCTAGAATGCGCGCTGCATTTTGAAAGGGATTTCACGCGATGATTTCGACAGGTACCGTGCCAGCCCGGCGCGTCGACCACTGGATTGCATTAGGCGCAGTGCTGTGGGCCATGACCAGCGCTACCCTCCTCACCCGGTTCGATGAATACTTCTGGGGCAATTTCGCACTCTTGCTGGCACCTCACGCCATCGTACTGGGCGTCTTGCTGATTTTCAGAGGGCCATGGGCGGTATTCGCGGGCGCGCAGATAGCGATGGCACTCTTCCTGAGCCTCTTCGGACTCTGGTTCTCCACGGGAGGACGTGCCGAGGCAATGGCTTGGCTGTGGTATTTCTTCAGTTTTCCCGGCGCCTTGGCCGGCGGTTTCCTGGCCATGCTTCGAACCAGGGATGCCACGTCACTGATCGCCGTGTCCCTGACTGCCAGTTGGGTCTTCGCAGGGATGCTGGTCGATCTGGCCAGCGTCTTCCTGTGGCTTTGGTAATGCCTGGCAGGCATCGCCCACGCCGTGCTGCCGGGGAGCCATGGCACCTTGGTCATCAGTGACATGTGAAGCCGACTCAGCACCGCTTGTTGATCCGCACCGTCACTGCGCTGAAGAACATAAGCATCGCCGCGACATACAGGAACACAAGATCGACGCCGGGGAACGCGAAAATCCCGACAAGCCAGGCGGCCAGCAAGCCACCGCCGACCCAGCAGCGTTGCCGAGCAGTGAACCGCTCACTCGTTGCTTTTACACGATCCAACCATCCCATCAGTACACCCCTGGCCGGCAAAGGCTGAATCATATTCCATGCCCGGCTGCAGGGTCGATGTTACCGTGGCTTGCTGGTACAAGCCCCGGTTCAGGGGCCGTATCCCCAGGAATGGGGATCAGGCACTGGCCTGCAGGAACACGAAGATCGCCACCACATCCACAGCCAGCACGGCAGCCACGACAAAGCTCATGAAATAGAAGTCATCCTGGAACATGTCTGCTCTCCCCGCATGATCGGTTTCCTGGGTTCAAGCAACTCCCATTCCAGCCTGCCAGCTCCACGACCACGTCCATTGGTCAGGCGAGACAGGCGTGTCGGGCAAACAGGCGTTTACTGATGGTCATGCCCTCCGGCTCTTGCAAGGATGCCCATCAAGGTGTGCCCCCATGAGACGCATCCAGAAGATCATCCAGCAGCGCCGTCGGCAGCTGCATGTCCACATTCCGCCCAGCGAATTGAAGGGAATGCAGTGTGGCGATGGGCCCAGCGCGGCGAAACCGCTGCCGCCGCCAGAGGTTCGCCAGGTAGGAATGAGAAGAGCCGCGCTTGCCGAATCGACCACTGACTGAACAGGCCCTGCCCAAGCTGTTAGAATGAGCCGGGAGCCAGATCCAGTGAGGCCTGTTTACCAGTTTGGCGATAGACTCCTGCCCAGTCCCGACAGGCGATGCCAGGAGGCAATCAATGCAGCCGATCACTTTGCGCAAAGCGCTCCCTCAGGATGCCTTGTGCCTTGCCGCACTCGGCATTCAGGTCTTTCTCGATACCTATGCCACCGAAGGCATACGCGACGCCATCGCCCAGGAAGCCCTGGACTCATTCTCGCCAGACAGCCTGTCGAAGGTGATTGCCAGACCAGATACCTTCATCGCGCTCGCAGAGACTGACGGGCATCTGGTCGGCTTTGCCCAGGTCGCGATGAACACCAGCCACGAGCGGATCACCAGCCCGCGGGCAGCCGAGCTTCAACGCCTTTACCTGCAAGAGCGATTTACCGGGCAAGGCATTGGCCGGCGCTTGCTGGAGGCCGCCGAGCAACACGCCAGGCTCGGCGGCGCATCATTCCTTTGGGCCACTGTCTGGGCAAGGAACGCGCGAGCGTTGGCATTCTATCCTCGACAAGGCTATGAGCACTTCGGCTCGCAAGCGTATACGTTGCAGAACGAGACGCACGAAAACCAGTTGTTCGGCAAGTGCTTGTGAGCGCTGACTGGGTTCCCAGGTGGACGGCTTAGCGATGCCTCTCATAAGATGCGCCTCAAAGGATCTGGCTGGAGAACTACATGTCGGGTGGGAGCATCACGTGCGGAACGTTCACGGGGCGAGATAAATCGGGGGCTTCGTTCGAGGCAGTGATCTGCGCCTCTCTCGATGGTTCCAAGCTGATCGACGACATCACAACCCAGCTCGAAACTCAGGATTACGTCCTTGTAACGGCCGACCAGGCGGGCGAGCTACTACCGCTACTACAAATCTACCGGGCAGGCCTGGTGGCAGAAATCGGTCACTCCGATTGGTGGAAAGCCGTACAGGATGAAGCCCCCGGCATGGATCCGGTTTCAGCCAAATGGGGAGCCAGCAACGGCTGGCGACTCTACTGTACCGAGGATCTGATAGAGGCATGCAACACAGCATTGTCAGAGGCAGAGCCTGTATGCATTGCCTTTGATTGACCCTCTGGACTCACATGGACGCAGTTCACTTCAAGGAAGAAGAACAATGAAATACCAGGCGACGGCATCATTTGCCGGGACGGCGACAATGCTCGACCACGGGCAATGATCCAGCAGCAGATAGCCTCGCTGATCAGCGCGTTCCCGCGCAGTCATTCAACAACTGAGGATCGCGGACACCGCTCGACGACCTATCCTTCAAGTTCAAGCAGGAGGGATGGGAAATGTGCGGACGGCTGAGCCAGTACCGCGGGCTCCATGACTTCGTTGAAACCCTGAGCATGCCGCGGGCCTGGCGGAACAATGTCGGTGAGCAGCCGCTCGGTCATTACAACGTTGCACCGAGCACGCAGGTTGCAGTGCTTCGGGTAGATGGCACAGGCCCGCGTGCAGACATGGTGAGGTGGGGATGGCGCCCGCACTGGGCGACCGACCATGCTGCGCCGATCAATGCCCGCGTCGAAAAGGTGGCGCACGGTGCCTTCTTTCGGGCGATATGGCCATACCGGGCCATCACCCCGGTGGACGGCTGGTATGAATGGGTGGATGAAGGCGGGCCGAAGAAGCAGCCCTACTACATCCGCCGACACGACGGTCGCCCTGCCCTGTGCGCCGCCATCGGCCAGTTCGCCGGCAGCGATCATGACGGGTTCGTGATCATCACCGCCGATGCCCAGGGCGGCCTGCTCGACGTGCACGACCGGCGGCCGGTTGTCCTGTCATCTGACCTGGCGATCGAATGGATGTCGGCCCCTATGCCCAGTGAACACGCCGAGCAGTTGCTGCTCAACCTGGGCGAGCCGCCGGAGACTTTTGAGTGGTACCGGGTGGGCGCTGCAGTGGGTAACGTACGTAATCAAGGACAGGAACTGATCGAACCGATTCAATGAAGAATAAGCCGCTGGCAAGGGGCTTCAGGTTCGCTCCGCCCATCTCAATCTGCAGCCGTCCAGACAGCCAGCTCATAGCCATCTGGGTCGATGAAGTGGAACCGTTTTCCACCTGGGAACGAAAACACTTCCCGGCTGGTCTCGCCGCCCGCCGCCAGGACACTGGGCAGGTGGAGCCAGTCCAGCCACCGACGCCAGTCAATCGTTTTTATAGAATGGCGGGAGTACCGATGAGCTCATTGGTCTTCATATCAATAATTTCGACTCTCCCACTCCAGTCCTCCAAGGGGGTGTACGTCATGCCGTACTGACGCCCAGCGACCAGGTCAACGTCTATATACACAGATAGCGTGGCCTGAGTACCGGTCCACTTCTTGATTTCAAGGCGGTGAGGTCCCGCCGTCAGGCGGTATTCTGTTCTTTGTGTGTACAACACATACAAGGTGTCCTCGCCATCCACGCTGGCGATCGTGAGCGTTTTTTCAATGGCTTGGATTCTTGCTGTCCTGGACTCCGGCAAGGCCTCCGTGCCCTTCTGCGTGTAGGGCGTGCATCCACCGATCACAGCAAGCAACAGTGCAACACCGTAGATTTTAAGTCCGTGCATTACCCGCATGTTGTCCTCTGTATCCGGCTGAAATGTCACGCTATTCAACCCTAACCAGCATCGAATTGCCACTATATCGCCATTAGCCAGGAGGGCAACGCATGCATGGTCTGAGGCGAACGACTTCAACGTCGGCCTACCCTGCAAGCCATTTGTGTTCCAACCGAGCAAAGGTGGGCTGTGGATCAACGAACCAAGTGTTACAATCTGCCCCTTCAAATCAGCGCCCATGGCGTTGGACATCCGTGAACGCCGGCAGTAAGACCCCCGCCACACCTACGCAACCATGTGCCTGAGGGCTGGGATGAACCGAAGCGTTCATCGCGAACCCGCTCGGCCATGGCGTCAGGATGTTGCTTTCTACCTACGCGAAATGGATCAGCTCCTCCTCGGACTGGAGGGAGCTGGAGAAGCTGCTGCCCCGAGTCGTCTTGACCCAAGATTGGCCCAAGACTGACGACAAGGCCTAAATACACCTCTGGAACCCCCGTAGGACAAGCACTTGATTTCTACAGCCAATATCACCATGCAGTTCGGCTCCAAGCCGCTGTTCGAGAATGTGTCGGTCAAATTCAACAACGGCAACCGTTACGGCCTGATCGGCGCCAACGGTTGCGGCAAGTCGACCTTCATGAAGATCCTCGGCGGCGACCTGGAGCCATCCGGCGGCCAGGTGATGCTCGAGCCCAACACCCGCCTGGGCAAGCTGCGCCAGGATCAGTTCGCCTATGAAGAATTCACCGTAATCGACACGGTGATCATGGGCCATGAGCAGCTGTGGAAGGTCAAGGCCGAACGCGACCGCATCTACTCGCTGCCGGAGATGACCGAGGAAGACGGCATGGCCGTCGCCGAGCTGGAAACCGAATTCGCCGAGATGGACGGCTACACCGCCGAGTCCCGTGCCGGCGAGCTGCTGCTGGGCCTGGGCATTCCCCTGGAACAGCACTTCGGCCCGATGAGCGAAGTCGCTCCCGGCTGGAAGCTGCGTGTGCTGCTGGCCCAGGCGCTGTTCTCCGACCCGGACGTGCTGCTGCTCGACGAGCCGACCAACCACCTGGACATCAACACCATCCGCTGGCTGGAAACCATCCTCACCGCGCGCAACAGCACCATGGTGATCATTTCCCACGACCGTCACTTCCTCAACAGCGTCTGCACTCACATGGCCGACCTGGACTACGGTGAGCTGCGCCTGTTCCCGGGCAACTACGACGAGTACATGACCGCGGCCACCCAGGCCCGCGAGCAGCTGCTGTCGGACAACGCCAAGAAGAAAGCCCAGATCGCCGAGCTGCAGACCTTCGTCAGCCGCTTCTCGGCCAACGCCTCGAAAGCCAAGCAGGCCACCTCGCGCGCCAAGCAGATCGACAAGATCCAGCTGGCCGAGGTCAAGCCGTCGAGCCGGGTAAGCCCGTTCATCCGTTTCGAGCAGACCAAGAAGCTGCACCGCCAGGCGGTCACCGTCGAGAAGATGGCCAAGGCCTTCGACGACAAGGTGCTGTTCAAGGACTTCAGCTTCACCATCGAAGCCGGCGAGCGCGTGGCCATCATCGGCCCCAACGGCATCGGCAAGACCACCCTGCTGCGCACCCTGGTCGGTGAAATGACCCCGGACAAGGGCGAAGTGAAGTGGACCGACAGCGCCGAGGTGGGCTACTACGCCCAGGACCACGCCCACGACTTCGAGGACGACGTCACCCTGTTCGACTGGATGGGCCAGTGGACCAGCGGCGAGCAGGTGATCCGCGGCACCCTGGGGCGCATGCTGTTCTCCAACGACGAGATCCTCAAGTCGGTGAAGGTGATTTCCGGTGGTGAACAGGGCCGCATGCTGTTCGGCAAGCTGATCCTGCAAAAGCCTAACGTGCTGGTGATGGACGAACCGACCAACCACCTGGACATGGAGTCGATCGAGGCGCTGAACCTGGCGCTGGAGAACTATCCGGGCACCCTGCTGTTCGTCAGCCACGACCGTGAGTTCGTGTCGTCGCTGGCCACCCGCATCATCGAGCTGACGGCCGATGGCGTGGTGGACTTCAGCGGCACCTATGACGACTACCTGCGCAGCCAGGGTGTAGTGGTCTGATCCAAGGCTGGGCAACCTTCATCGCGGGGCAAGCCCGCTCCCACATTGTGGGGGCGGGCTTGCCCCGCGATGCGTTTAATTAGTTAGCCTGCTTTCTTTTCCGTCGCGCAGCGGCCATGATGGGCACAGCCCACCGCCCGCCCGCGAACGAGCCCATGACCGCGCCACACGCCTCCAGCGTCACCCTGCAGATCCTCTCGATCGTCTTCTACACCTTCATCGCCTTCCTCTGCATCGGCCTGCCGATCGCGGTGCTGCCCGGCCATGTGCACGACCAGCTGGGCTTCGGCGCGGTGATCGCCGGCCTGACCATCGGCCTGCAGTACTTGGCCACCCTGCTCAGCCGGCCCTTCGCCGGGCGGGTGGCGGACACCCTCGGCGGCAAGCGCGCGATCCGCTACGGCCTGTACGGTATCGCCGGCTGCGGCGCGCTGACCCTGCTGTCGGCCTGGACCCTCGCCCTGCCCTGGCTGAGCCTGGCGCTGCTACTGGGCGGCCGGCTGTTGCTGGGCATCGCCCAGGGGCTGATCGGCGTCGCGACGCTGAGCTGGGGCATCGGCCAGGTGGGGCCGGAGCATACCGCGCGGGTCATTTCCTGGAACGGCATCGCCTCCTATGGCGCCATCGCCATCGGCGCGCCCGCCGGCGTGCTGCTGGTGGATGGCCTGAGCTTCGCCGTGCTCGGACCGGCACTGCTGGGCCTGGCGCTGCTGGCCCTGTTGGTGCTGCGCACCCGGCCGGACGTGGTGGTGGTGCGCGGCGAACGGTTGCCGTTCTGGTCGGCGTTCGGCCGCGTGGCGCCCTGTGGCGTGGGGCTGACCCTGGCGTCGATCGGCTACGGTACCCTGACCACCTTCGTCACCCTGTACTACCTCGAGCGAGGCTGGATCGGCGCCGCCTGGTGCCTGAGCGCCTTCGGCCTGTGCTTCATCCTCTCGCGGCTGCTGTTCGTCAACGCGGTCAACCGCTTCGGCGGCTACAACGTGGCCATCGCCTGCATGGCCACCGAAGTGCTCGGACTGACCCTGCTGTGGCTGGCACCCTCGCCGTTGTGGGCGATGGTCGGTGCCGGGTTGACCGGCTTCGGCCTGTCGCTGGTGTACCCGGCGCTGGGCGTCGAGGCGATCCGCCAGGTGCCCAGCAGCAGCCGTGGCGCCGGGCTGGGCGCCTACGCGGTGTTCTTCGACCTGGCGCTGGCCATCGCCGGCCCGGTGATGGGCGCGGTAGCGGTGCACCTGGGGTATGCCTCGATCTTCTGCGTCGCCGCCCTGCTCGCCCTGTCAGGGGTGGGCCTGACCCTGCTGCTGGCCCGCCGCGGCTGAACGTTCGGCGGGCTCCGGAGCGCCCAGTGCCTGGCTGAAGAAGGCGGTGGTCTCGCTGCGCAGCGAACGATGGATATGCCGACGGTCGACGCCCTCGGCGTCCTTGCACAGCACTGGCATGCGCTGATGCTGCTCGTCGTCGCAGGGGGCCATGAACACGAAGTGTCCGGCACCGGCCAGCAGGCGGTAGTCGGGCGTGACCGGCAGCTTGCGCGCCAGGGCATCGGCGTTATGCTCCAGAGCCAGGAGCTGGTCGTTGTCACCGCTGTAGATCAGCGCCGGCACCTGCACGCCGGCCAGGGCGTGGCGGCCGAACATCAGGCTCAACGGCGCCATCAGCATCACCGCGCCCACCCGGGGGTCGGCGCGGGGCGCCAGCTCGCTGTGGTCGGCGATCAGCACGCCATGGGTCTTGCAGGCGTCGGCGTCGGTGGGGCGTTGCTCGCAATAGCGGCGCAGGCGTTCGAGGTCGGGCCGTGCGCCGGACAGGATCAGCGCGGTCTCACCGCCGGCGGAATAACCGATCACCCCAACCTTGCCGTCATTCAGATACGGCGCGAGCAGCCTGTCGTTGCGCGCCGCGGTGATCGCGGCGCTGATCTGCAGCGGCCGCCCATAGAGGTTGCTGAGGGTACCCAGGCGGCTATGGTCGCGGTTGTTGTCCCCGGGGTGAACCACCGCCACCACCACGAAACCCTGGCGGGCCAGGCCATTGGCCAGGTCATGCAAGGCCATCGGGCTGCCGGTGTTACCGTGGGAAATCACCAGCAGCGGGAACTGCCCCATGGCTACCGGCGCCTCTTCGGCGACACGGGTCTGGTAGCCCTCGATGCGCACCGGGCGCGCTTCGCCGCTGGAGGGGTAGAACACCAGCGCCTGCATGGGCCGGGCGTCCACCGGGTCAGTGAGCGTCAAGCGGTGCAACCCGGCCACCCACGGCGCCGCGTCGGCGCGGGCCAGCAGGCCGCCGAGCAGCAACAGCGCCATCAGCATACGGGTTCGTTTCATCGCAGGGCACTCCTCGTCGCAAGGCACTGCGCAGCACTCGGGTATGGATGCCAGCATAGAACCCGGCTCGCAGCCGGCACATGAAAACTGGATGAAAAAAGCCGACTGGCGCGCTGGGCGGCAGTCGGCTTTGGGTGCGCAGTGGCGATCAGGCGGCGGCGAACAGCTCACCGGCGATCTGCGCCTGGGCGGCGTCGATGGCCTTGGCGCGGTGCTCCGGGCCGTAGGCCAGGCCATGGGCGCGGACGATTTCCAGGTCGGTGATACCGATGAAGCCGAGGAACACCTTGAGGAAGTCTTCATGGCCGACGCCGGTAGGCTGGCCCTGATGCAGGCCGCCAGCGGTGGACACCAGGATCACCTTCTTGTCGCCACACAGGCCTTCAGGGCCGGCCTCGGTGTAGCGGAAGGTCTTGCCGGCCACCGCCACGCGGTCGATCCAGGCCTTGAGCTGGGTCGGCACGGTGAAGTTGTACATCGGCGCGCCGATCACCACGGCGTCGGCGGCGAGGAATTCTTCCAGGGTCTCGGTGCTCAGCTTGGCTTCATGGGCCTGTGCAGCGTCGCGCATCTCTTCCGGGGTGCCGGCGGCCACCAGGGTAGCGGCGGAGAAGTGGCTGATGGCGTCAGCAGCCAAATCGCGGTAGACCACTTCGAGGCTCGGGTCGGCGGCTTTCCAGGCCTCGACCACTTCGCGGCTCAGCTGGCGGGAGGCGGAATTGTCGCCCAGGATGCTCGAATCGATATGCAACAGTTTCATGGGACTCTCCTGTGAATGAAGACCGCGGCGGTGGGCGATCACGATGGGAGCAATCCTATCGGCACATCGAATAGCTGATAAGTCGGTAAAAACGCGTTAGTTTGTTCCACTGATGGAACAATGAGATGGCCAAATGCAAGACCTCAACGACCTCTTCTACTTCGCCCGGGTGGTCGAAGCCGGTGGCTTCGCCGCCGCCGGGCGCCAGCTGGGCATCCCCAAGTCGCGCCTGTCGCGGCGCATCGCCGAGCTGGAGGAGCGCCTGGGCACCCGCCTGCTGCAGCGCACCACCCGGCAGCTCAAGCTTACCGCCGTGGGCGAGCGCTACCTGAACCACTGCCAGGCCATGCTGCTGGAGGCGGAGATGGCCGACGAGGTGGTGGCCAGCATGTCCAGCGAGCCCCGTGGCCGCCTGCGGGTGTCCTGCCCGGTGGCCCTGGCCCACGCCTTTCTGCCTGATGTGATCAGTCGTTTTCTCGCCCAGTACCCCCAAGTGCAGCTGGACATGGTGCTGCTCAACCGTCGGGTCGACCTGATCTCCGAGGGCATCGACGTGGCCCTGCGCGTGCGCGACCTGGGCGACGAGGACCCAGCCCTGGTCACCCGGCGCCTGCGCCAGGCGCAGATGCAGCTGGTGGCCGCGCCGGGCTTCGCCGACCACATTCGTGATCCCGCCGAGCTGGCCAGCCTGCCGGTGCTCGGTGCGGCCGAGGCAGACCGCCTGGTGCACTTCCGTCTGCACGGGCCGCACGGTCGCCAGGAAGATGTCGCCCTGGAGCCACGTCTGGCCATCGACGACTTCGTCGTGCGTAACGCCGCGGTGCGTGCGGGCCTGGGCTTCACCGCCCTGCCATCGATGTTCTGCGAGGAGGAACTGGCCCGTGGCGAACTGGTGCGCCTGCTGCCAGACTGGTCGCTGCCCGGCGGCTACCTGCAGGCGGTCTACCCGCACCGCCGTGGCCTGCTGCCGGCGGTACGCGCGTGGATCGATCACCTGGCAGCCTCGTTCGAGGCGTGTGGAGAGCGTTATGTCTGAGAAAAGGATGTCCGGGGAGCAGGTGGCGGCGCTGTGCCTGGCCCTCCCTGGGGCGCGGGAAGACTACAAATGGGGTGGCATCCGGGTGTTCTCGGTGGCCGGCAACAAGATGTTCGCCGTGCAGGACCTGGGCGGTGCCGGCTTGTCGTTCAAGGTGGCCGACGAGCTGTTCCTCGGCTACTGCGACCGCCCCGGCATTCGCCCTGCGCCCTACCTGGCGCGGGCGAAGTGGATCAGCATGCTGCCGCCCTACCCCATGGGCCGCGACGAGCTGAGCGACCTGCTGCGTCGGTCGCATCAACTGGTGGTGCAGCGCTTGCCCAAACGTCAGCAGGCGGGGTTGCTGCTTGGGCCGACAAGCTGAGTGCGCATCGCAGCACCTTTATGCCTGAATGGGCGGCCCTTTGAGTTCGACGCGGTTGCCATCGGGGTCGTAACAGTACAGCGAGACACCCTCGCCTTCAGCCCCATAGCGTTTCTCCCCGGCCTCGACCCGCACCCCGGCCTCACGCAGCAGTGCGCTCAGCGACGGTTCGTCGAACGGCTCGATACGCAGGCAGAAATGGTCGACATTGTGCCCGCTCGGGCCGGGCTGAGCACCGCCCTGGCGTCCCAACGGGCCGTTGATCGCCACCAGGTCGATCAGACCGTCACCGGCCCCCAGATGGATCATGCCCAGCGAATCCCGGCGTTTGCGCACCGGACAGCCAAGCAGTTCATGGTAGAAGGCCAGGCTGCGCTGCAGATCGCCGACGCGCAGGACCAGGTGGTCGATATGCAGGATGGTGAAAGCTGGCATGGCAGTGCTCCACGTTCAGGCTTTGTCTAGACCATAGCAGCGTCGCCGCCGGATGACCTTAGGCCGTCGCCGTCAATGGCCGACGGTGGGTCCGCCGCAGGTGCTGTGGGCCAAACGGCTCCGAGCATGTCAGCCATCGCCCTGGAGACAGCTCAACTATGTACCGCCACAGGCCCTTCCTACTGTCCTTGAATGGTCGCCCCCCTCATTGGAATGCGACCATGCACAGCATCGATCCTCCCTACCACCAGCAACAGATCCTGCGCAGCCTGCCCGGCTGGACCAGGCACCTGCATCCAACCCACGCGCAAAGGCTGTTGCGCCGGGCACACCGGGAGCATGTCAAGCCGGACGGACAGTTCGCGGACTGGTTCGTCCAGGCATCCCCTGTCCGCCAGACCGAGCTGCGCGAGGCCATCAAGCAGCGAACGACCAGCAGCAAGGCGCTGGCCAAGGCCTTGCAGGGGCTGCAGGGCATTACCGAGTTCTGTGAACCTTTGCTGAAGGCGCGACTGGGTGTCCAGGTGTCCATGACTGAAGCGCAGTTCAAGCAGCAACCCTTCATGCAGGTCCAGGAAGGAGGCATCCCCGACCCGGGGGCGTCCCATGACATACCTAACCCTCCGATCTTGACCGAGCTGCCGTCCGGCACCGCCACCCTCACCAGCCTGCTCGAAGCCGCTCTGCACAATTTCGAAGGCATGGCCGAGGTCGGCCCCTTCAGCACCCTGCAAGCCAGCGTCGACGACAGCACCTCGATCCCCGGGCTGAGTACCAGCACCTTCGTCAGCCACTGCCGTGCGCTCGACCTGGGCAAACGCTATCAGCAGCACCTGCAAGGTATCTATGGCGGTACGCGCAAGGGTGTGCTGCAACCGCTGTGGGCCCAGGCCCGACGCGATGAGCTTGCCGTACAGGCGCTGATCGCCCATATGCGTGGGTACCTGACAGATGATGGCCTCCAGGCCCTGCGCCAACTCTGCGCAACCGACCAAGCGCCGCGCTTTGGGACGGCAATGGCCTCGGTACGAACCTTGAGCATGCTGGGCATCCCACTGCACGACCTGTGGCTGTTGGCTGCCAACGACCAGTCCAATCCGCCCTATATCGCCTACCTGCCCTTCGACGATGATCGGCCGGTACAGGAGTTCATCAACCTGCTGGCCCTAGGTCGGTACCTGCGCCGCCGGCTGCTTGAGCCCGACTATAGAGAACGCTTTCTGGA
Organism: Pseudomonas peradeniyensis; assembly: GCF_014268935.2. Classification (GTDB taxonomy): domain Bacteria; phylum Pseudomonadota; class Gammaproteobacteria; order Pseudomonadales; family Pseudomonadaceae; genus Aquipseudomonas; species Aquipseudomonas peradeniyensis. Next base: position 1,731,555 of record NZ_JABWRJ020000001.1, read on the forward strand.
ACATGTCGCCCTCAAGGATCGCCCCGAGATGGCGAGAAAACTCAAGGCCAGGCTGTTCGAAGGCCCCAAGGCCGAGGTCATCCCCCTCGAGACACCTTCCCCCGCCTTTGCCGAGACCGAGCCCGGCACGCATCCCTGGCATGGACAAGAGACCGCCAGCGAAACAGGTGATCCGTCGGCTCCGCGCCCCGTCCGCTTCCCGGCGCTGGCGGTTCATGAAACCGCCATTGCCTTCCCGGTGTGGCCCAAGCTGTTCAACGACCACGTGCAACGCCTGCAGGACGACGCTCGTGGCGTGGCGGTACCAACGGCGGACATCGACGCCAAGGCCCGGCGCGAACGCCTGATGTTGTGGGGCGAGCGCGGCCTGACCCTGCTGGGAGTGGCGGCCATGTTCGTCCCCGGCCTGGACGTCGCCATGCTGGCCGTGGGTGCGTACCAGATCATGGGCAGCATCTTCCACGCGTTCGAGGCCTGGTCCGAAGGTGACAACGCCCAGGCCGTGAGCCAGGTCGAGTCGTTGCTCATCAACCTCGGCAGCGTGGTCGCCATCGCCGGCGTCGCCAAGCTGGCAAAGGCCTCGGGATTCGTCGACTGGATGGAAAGTCTCTGGCTTGATGGTGAGGAGCGACTATGGCATCCGCAGCTTGAGCCATACCGCAGTCAGGTCGAACTGCCGAAGGAGCTGCAGCCGGACGACCAAGGCATCCTGCAGTATGACGACCGGCATTTCGTGGAGCTGGACGACACCCTCCACGAGGTCCGCAAAGATACCGCGGGGGACTGGCGAATCTGCCATCCGGAAGACCCCAAGGCCTACCAGCCACGTTTGCTTGGCAATGGCAAAGGGGCTTGGCGCATGGCGCACGAGCGGCCGCAGGAATGGCCCCGGCTCAAGTTGATGCGCCGTCTCGGCCCACTTTGCAAGGGGTTGAGCGATGACGACCTGCTGGCCGCACTCGACAGCAGCGGACTGGAACGAGGCGTGCTGGAGCAAGTCCACGTCGATGGCAAGCGCCCTGCGCCACTGCTGGAGGACGCCCTGCGACGACTCAAAGCCGACAGCACCGCCGACGACATCATCGCCCGCACCCGCCAGGGTCGTCCGCTGGCCGCCTACAAACAGTTCGCCATCAGCGTGCTCGGCGAACTGCCCGGCTGGCCCGAGGATGTGGTGCTGGAGGTGTTCGATGGCGCCGAACCGATGGGCAGCGCCACCCGCTATGGGCGCAACCGCCTCGGTGACACGGTCATCCAGCTGACCCGAAGCGACCTGGAGAACGGTGACCTGGCCCGGATCGTCCTGGAAAACCTGGAGGAAGAAACGGTTGCGGCGCTGCTGCCAGAAGGTACAGCAAACGAGCACCGCCAACAGGCCTTGCAGACGCTGATGGCCGACCGCTTGAGCACAAAGCGATCGTCACTGTTCAACAGCCTCTACAACACCCAGTCCAAGCCACTCTCCCCTGTAACTTCAGCCATCGGCCGGCAGTTCTCCAGCTTGCCCCGGCAGGCACTTGACGAATTGGTCGGCCAGGCTAACACCGCCGAACGCGACAGCCTGCTTGCAGGCCGGGTCCCGCTGCGCATTGCCGAGGAAGCTCGGCTACTGCAAGCCCGCGTGCGACTGGACCGGGCCATCCTCGGTCTGTACCGCGACAGCCTGGCCAACACCGATAGCCAGATCATCAGCGACAACCTGCTGGCACGCCATCCGCAATGGTCCGCGCAACAGCGCTATCACGCGGCACTCGCCGACCGCTCCGCCGCCGCCCGGATGATTGGCCAGCAACCCGTGCCCTCCGGCTTTCGCTCGCCACTGCGGCTGAGTGATGGTAGGTATGGCTACCCTCTGAGTCCCGGGATATTCGCCTCTCGCGCCGAGCGCGAGCTGCATGCCTTGTACCCCGGGCTCACGGGGCGCGAGATCCGACAGCTGCTGGGTACCCTGCGCGCCAGAGGTGGCGCGACCGAGCAGATTCAGGTGTTGCGCGCTCAACTGGCGGTGCTGCGCGAACAGCTCGGCACCTGGGCCAGTGCTGGCGCCAACGACTGGGGCGAGGAAGTCGGCGCGTACTACAGCACGACCACTGACCGGCTGATCCGGGCCTGGCAGCGTCTGGACGGCGAGACACTCTACCTGTCCAACATTGCCCTCGATGCGCTGCCGGCGCTTTCGACACGTTTCGACCATATCACCACGCTGGAGCTGGAGAACCTGAACGTGATCGAGATACCTGCCGATTTCCTGCAGGCTTTCCCGTCATTGCGGCGCGTCGATGTGCGCAGCAGCCCGCAACTAAGCGGCACATCGGTCCTGCGAGCGCTGCGCAATGCCCCGCAACTGCGGGAACTGCGCTTGAGCGGTGCACGCCTGGGTGTGCTGCCGGCCACCGCCCACGAGGTATTGCCGACCCTGAACAATCTGCGCAGCCTGGAACTGCCCCGTAACCGTCTGACCCTCACCCTGCCCGACCTGCAGATGATCGCAGGCCTGCGCCTGGAGAACCTGGACTTGCGGGCCAACCGCATTGCGCTGGATGCGGACATGGCGGGCGCGTTCCGCTCAATGCGCGAACTGCGGCACTTGCACCTGACCTCGAATCCACTGGGCCTCAGCCCAGACCTGAGCGGCCTGGAAAACCTGGCCACCCTGCGCCTGGACAGCGGCCAACTTCAGCAGTGGCCTACCGGGCTCACCACCTTGATGCAACGCGTCCCCTGCATGCTGCGCGAAGTGGACCTGAGCATGAATCGCATCGGCCAGGTCCCCGATTTCGACGCCCTCTTGAACTCAGCCTATATCGACCATCTGCTGGAAAGACGTCCCAACTATCGCTGGCGCTTCAATTACAATTCTTTAGATGAAAACACCCGTGAAAGCCTGAGAGTCATTGGCGCCTCCGTCGAAGAGGAAGCGATCGCGGCCCCCCAGCCCGCTCCATCGCCGCGCTTCAACTGGCTGAGCAACGCCAGCGAGAGGCAGCAAGCCACCTGGAACGCACTATTTGAAAGAGACCGCAATGCCTGCCTGCGTGATGTGGTCGAGCAAGTCGGCATGTCGGCCAGTGCTCTGCGTCAGCCCAGGGCGTTTGCCCGCCAGGTCTGGACGCTGCTTGACCGGGCAGCCGCCAGCAGCCGTCTGCGCAAGCGATTGAACGAGGTGGCCGCCGCATTCCCGGTCAGCTGCGGCGATGCGGGTGCCGATGGGTTCGGTACATTGCAGATCGAAGTCATGGTCTACGATGAAGCCGCAGGCAGGGAGACTGCCACCCCCCCTCTGTTCCAGTTCTTCCGACGCTTGTTCCGGCGTGATCAGGTGAACGCCCTGGCACAGGACCTGTACAACGCGCGGCTAGCGCGGCGCGATGCCCTGCGAACGTTGGACGCCTGGCGAGCCCGGCCGCTGGGCGAACGCGGCGCCAGGCCTGCGCTGCCGGCCCTGCATCGCTTCGATACGCTGTCGGACGACATAATGCTCAACGGCCTGGGTGAAGGTCTGGATCTGATCGAGATCCGCCTGGCCCTGCGTACCCGCTTGTCGAGGCGTCTCGATTTCCCCGAACCCCAGCAAGAGATGCTTTACCGACAAACCGCCGAAGTCTCTGCGTGGACCGAGAGCGCGGTACAGGACGAGGTCGAGGTACGAGACGCCAGCGCAGACTCGCGTCGCCAATGGATCTCCCGACACCCGACCTGGCGCCGCCTGCTGCGCCGGGAATTCAGTTCACGCTTCGCTTCACTCAGGCATCGCTGGGACGTCGGCATCGATTACCTGGAAGGCAATGAACTGGACAGCACGTTGGACCCCACGGTGGTCGAGGCCCTGACCCAGGCGCTGGACCGCAGCCCCCTGGGCGAAGATGGCCAACCACTGCGCCAGGCCATCACCAGCGAGCATTATATTGCGGGCATGAACCGCATGGCCCTGGGCCTGGAAACGGACGAAGACGCCCTTTACCTGCGCCTGACCACGCGCCGCGACCCCAACAACTGAATCTACTGGCCGCGCAGGTCTTCGAAGAAGGCCTGCCGGCCCTGCACCTGACTCGACGCGCGCGGCTGACCGGCAGCCTCGCCGCTGGCCTTTTCCACGTGCCAGTAGCAATGTCGAACTGCTCGCGTCACCGCCACATAGGCCAGGCGCTGCACCTCTTCTTTCTGCGCCGTGTCGAACGCCTGGGCGTCTCCCGGCTTGCCCAGGCCGGCCAGGCGGTAGACCTGGTTCTTGTACGGCGAACTGGTCAGGTACTGGCAATCGCCCAGCATGAACACTGCGTCGGCCTGCAGGCCCTTGGCACTGTGATAAGTCAGCTGACGCAGACGGCGCTGGCCGGGCGGCAAGCTAGAATCAACTTTAATAACAGACGATAAATACCGCTCTATCAATAACTTATCGCTTGTTTTTCGAAATAGCATCATGACTGTTTCGCCCCGCTCATAGTGCTCGATCACGGTCTCGGCCAGTGCCGCCTCGTCCCGATCGAAGACCCTTACCGGCGCGAGCGGCAGCTCGGCGGCAAGCCCCGCTGCCCTGGCCTTCTTGCCAGTGATGGCCGGCGCGCCTTTGACCAGGTGCTCGGCGGCATCAATGATGTGCTGCTGGCTGCGGTAGTTCTCCACCAGCATCACCCGCGTGTTGGCGGGTGACGGGAAAGCCTTGGTGAACTCCATGAAGTACTTCGGCGAACTGCCGCGCCAGCCGTAGATCGACTGCCAGTCATCACCCACACACATCAGCGACGAATGCTGCGCCACCCGCCCGACATGCAGGGCCGGGCCACGGCGGCGGATCTCGGCCAGGCTTGCACGCAGCCAGCTGACGATCTGCGGGGAGACGTCCTGGAATTCGTCGATCATCAGGTGCGCCAGGGGACGCAGCAACGGGTCGGGCAACAGCCCGAGGTTCTCCGGATTGTTCTCGCCGAACAGGGCGAACATGCGATTGTAGGTCATCACCGGCGGCGACTGGGCCAGCAGGTGCGACTCCAGCGCTTTCCAGTAAATGGCCAGGGCTTCGAAGAAGGCCGCGTCGGTGTCGCCGGACGGGAAACTCATGGCCGCCACTGCGGCGTTGACGTCGAGGCCCAGGTTCTCGATGAAGCTTGCCGCGGTGACGAAGGCGTCGAGCAGCGGCGCCGGAGCCAGCTCGCCCTTGACCTTGTACTCGAAGCCCGGGCCCGCCACGGCATCACCTGCCAGGGATGCCGCCAATCGCTTTGCTGAAGAGTAATTATCAAGCCATATCAATGGTTTATCGCAAAAAGCTTGAAACAAGGTGCGCTTCACCGCCCATTCCGCACGCACCGCCAGCTTGGCGCCAGGGCGCTGGTACTGGCCGCTCTCGGCCGGATCGAAGCCCAGCACCACCCAGGCATCCAGGCCTTCCAGGCGACCGTGCACATGGAAGCGGCTGCCACGGATCTGCACCGTGTCGCGGCACGGCTCGATGCCCTTGATCGGCCAGGCGCCGGCGGCGAACCACAGGTCCTCGATCACATCGCATAGCTCTTCATCGCGCTGGGCCGCCAACTGGGTCACCTGGGCGCGCTTCTGCACGTCCGGATGATCCGGATCCAGCGGCTTGAGCAGCAGGGCTTCCTGGCGCAGCGCGCCGATCAACTGGGCAAAACGCGGGCTCTGGCCCATCAGGTCGCGATAGCACAGGTTGAGCTGCTGGCGCTGGGCGTCGTTCAGGCGCAGGTCGAATGGGTTGCTCTCGGCGTTGGCCTCGCCCCCGGCAGGCATCTCGCTGCCCAGGGTCTCGAACGCCCGTACCTGGGCGAAGCCCGGCAGGCTGCGCACCAGCGGCAGGATACGCGAGTGGAAGGTGCGCACCAGCTCGCGCCCCTGGGCTGGCGACAGTTCGACCTGCCACAGGGCAAAGACCTGCAGCAGGCGCTGGATGAAGTCCTTGCGCGACTCGCGGGTGAAGGTCACCACGGTCAGGGCATCGAGTTCGAAGCCCAGGTAGTGGCGCAGCAACAGGATGCGCAGCACCAGCGAGGTCGACTTGCCCGCCCCGGCCCCGGCCACCACGCAGGTGGACGGGGTGTCGCTGAAGATCAGTTTCCACTGCGCTGCACTCGGTTGTGCCTCGGCAGGCAAGCGCTGGGCGACATCGGCCTTGAAGCGCTTCTTCAGCTCGGTGGTCAGCGGCAGGCGCCAGTCGTCGAACAGGTTGTCGTCCTGGCCCGGCACGGCCACATGCTCGGGGCGGGTATCGCGAATCACCAGGACCTGCCGCCCGGCCTCGTAGCCGTCCACCCGGCCCCGCTCGTAACCCTCGCGCAGGCCGTCGGCGTGACCATTGCGCTGCCCCGTGGCATGGCCCAGGAACCATGAGTCGCGGTGCTGCGCCTGCAGGCGCGACAGACCACGCCCGAGCAGGCGGGCCGCCAGGCGACGCAGCCAGGGCAGCTGGGCGGGCGGGGTCAGGTCGGCCGGGGCCTGGGGATGCTCGTGGGGCACAGTCACTCCATTGAAAAACTGGACAGCAGGTATGTTCGCCTCATCCGTGCAAAAGTACCAGCGAATGCTTATGGATCAGGGTATTAGGCGATGAAGCGCATGCTGATTCACATCAAATTAAATCGAATAATCAGATCATACAAAGCCGATATTTACGCTTTTTATCGATCTTTCAAAACCGCATCATGGCCCCATTCCACCGAATCAGAGGAGCATCACCATGCTGCAACTGCGACCTTTCGAGAGCCTTGGCCACGCCAACCACGGCTGGCTGGACGCCCACCATCACTTCTCGTTCGCCGAGTACCATGACCCGGCGCGTGTGCACTGGGGCAACCTGCGGGTCTGGAACGACGACCTGATCGCCGCCGGCGCCGGCTTCCCACCGCATCCACACCGCGACATGGAAATCATCACCTACGTTCGCGAAGGTGCCATCACCCACCAGGACAGCCTTGGCAACAAGGGCCGTACCGAGGCTGGCGACGTGCAGGTGATGAGTGCCGGCAGCGGCATCGTCCACAGCGAATACAACCTGGAGAAGGTCGACACGCGGATCTTCCAGATCTGGATCATTCCCGAAAAAGTCGGCGACGCGCCGTCCTGGGGTACCCGACCGTTCCCCAAAGGCGAACGCGGCGAGGGCTTCGTGACCCTGGCCAGCGGCCGCGAGGGCGATGAGGACAGCCTGCGCATCCGCACCGACGCCCGCCTGGTGGCCGCCACCCTGCGCGCCGGGGAAAGCGCCGAGTACCGGCTCGATGAAGGTCGCCGTGGCTACCTGGTCCCAGCCAAGGGCCTGGTCGAAGTGAACGGGCTGCAGGCCAAGGCGCGCGACGGCGTGGCGATCGAGCAGGAGACGGTGCTGAAGGTGACCGCGCTGCAGGACAGCGAGATCGTGCTGGTGGATGTAGCCTGATCCATCTCGAACACGGGACAAGCCCACTTGGGTTTGTCCCGTGTTGCTTCGCTAGCCTCGCCGCCTGAGCGTTTCCGACGGCAACTCACCGAAACGCTGGCGATAGCTCTCGGAAAACCGCCCCAAGTGCAGGAAGCCGTAGTCCAACGCCAGTTCGGTAACGCTGCGCACCCCACAGCTGGGATCACTCAGGCAGGCCTGAACGCGCTCCAGCTTGCGTTGGCGGATGTACTGCCGAGGCGTGGTATTCAGATGGCGATCAAACAGCGCATACAACGAGCGCACACTCATGTTCGCCTGCTCGGCCAGCGCTTCGGCGCTCACTTCCAGCTTCAGGTTGCGCTCCACGTAGTCCAGGATCCGCTCCAGGCCTGCGCCCGCCCCGCTCAACGTCTCCATGCGCACGTTGGTGCTCATCAGCGTCAGCAGCTTGCTGGCGATGATCTGGCTGTAATGCCCCTGTACTCGCGGCAACGAGCCGCTCACTTCGGCTTCGTTGCAGATCATGCCCAAAAGATTGAGAAAGCCGCCCAGCTCCTCCAGCCGGTAGTGGTTGCGCAGGAAGCGCACGCCGCCGCTGGGCCGTTGCCAGCGCTGCTCGTCACAGATGCTGTCGAGCAGGCGCACCGGCACCTTGAGGATGAACTTCTCGCAATCCTCGGAATAGGTCAGGTCCACCGGGTCGTCCGGGTTGATCAGCAACAGCTCGCCCGGCACCAGGTGGTGTTCGCGCTGATGCCCACGCCACAGGCAGTTGCCGTTGAGCAGCACCTGCAGGTGGTAGATGGTTTCCAGCGCCGGCGAGGTGACCCGCACACTGCCGCCGTAGCTGATCCGGCACAGGTCCAGTTCGGCGAACTTGCGGTGGCTGAGGCTGGCCTGGGGGTGGGTGGTGCGGGACAAGCCGATATGGTGCTGGCCCACATGCCGATTCACGTAGTCGGACACGGCATAAGGGTCGGCATGGTGGAACACGCAGCTTTGCTCGCTCAGCAGGCGGCTTTCCATGGGCAAGGCACTCGCCATCGTTATTGTTATGGGCGCCGCCCGCTGCTACCCGAAAGGGTGCGCAGGTGGTCGTTCACGGTCATTCTATCCAGCCGCCCGGGGTGTGTCGGGGCAGGTGACGGTCGGCTGGCATGCCCCACACTAAGCAAAAACCCGGGGTCTGGGCAATGCGCAGGCGACAAACGCCGGGCGGACAGCGGACAGTGCGCGGATCAGCTTGTGCGATCAGCGAACACCGCTCATTGCACCGGCAGGAAGTTCATCAGCAGTAGGCTCTGCGCGTAGTTCAGGCCGATCCTCCGGTAGCGCTCATCGAGCATTTGCGCCAGCAAGTCCAGGCGGGCGACGACCTTGCCGAACTCCACCGCAAAACTCAGGTTGCTGCCCTGCTCGGAGATCTCATTGGAGAACAGCAGCAGTACGCCATTGGCATCCTGGCGCTGGCTGAGCATCCAGGTGGCCTTCTCGATGTTGCGGGCGGCGTTGTTGATGAACAACGGGTCGAGGGTGTCGGTCATGTAGAACTCGGTGCGTCCGCCGTGGGCGGTGACCAGCATGCTGCCGATGGCGTAGATGAATGCGCCGACCCGATCACCGCGAAATTCGGGGCTCAGGGCGTAGCTCAGGGCGGCCAGGTCACGGCGCTCGCCCAGTTGCGGCAAGGGTTGGCGTTGCTCGATGGCGATGCGGATCTGCCGCGCCGCCGTGGTGGCGTCGAGGTAGCCGGACTGCTTCCACTGGCTGGGGTTGCGCAGGTACAGCTTGTTCATCAGCAGGTAGAGGCTTTGCAGGTTGTCGCGCATGGCCAGGGTCGCCATGCGGTCGACACTGGTCTGGAACAGCTCGTCCGGCTTGCCGTTGCCGAACTGGGTGAGTATGTCACGCCCCTGTTGCTGGGTGCAGGCGGCCAGGCACGCCAGGGTGCCGACCAGTAGTAGACAGCGGGGAAACTGGATGAGTCGTCGTACAGCCATCGGCACCGGTAGGAGTCGTCGGCCCTGCCGGGGATCGGCGGGGCCTGGCCATGCATAGAACGCACAAATGCGAAAAAGTGCGATGGCCAGGCCGATTACCGGCGCGCAGCCTTACATGGCGTGACGCAACATCTCCACCACCTGCGCATGCAGCGCCGGATCGCCACAGGCCACCACGCAGCCGCCGTCCTGGGCCGAGCTGCCGTCCCAGGCGCTGATGACCCCGCCCGCCCCTTCGATGATCGGCATCAGTGCCTGCACGTCGTACGGCTGCAGGCTCGCCTCGACGATCACATCGACGAACCCCGATGCCAGCATGCAGTAGGCGTAGCAGTCACCGCCGTAGCGCATCAGCCGCGCCTTGCCAGCGACCGCCTCGAAGGCCGCCTTGCGTGCCGGGGTGTCAAACATGTCGGGGGTGGTGCACATCAACGTGGCCGAAGCCAGGTCGGTGCAGGCGCGGGTCTTGAGCAACGTGTCGCCGCGCCATGCGCCTTGCGGGGTACCGATGAAGCGCTCGCCGGTGAATGGCTGGTTCATCACCCCGACCACCGGGCGCTCGCCATCGTTAAGGGCGATCAGGGTGCCCCACAGCGGCAGGCCGGTGATGAAGGCACGGGTGCCGTCGATCGGGTCGAGCACCCAGGTCAACGGGCTGCTGCCCTGTGCGGCGCCCTGCTCCTCGCCGAGGATGCCATGGGCCGGATAACGGACCTGGATCAGCTGGCGCATGGCCTCTTCGGCGGCCTTGTCGGCGACGGTCACCGGATCGTACAGGCGTCCGCCCTTGTCCTCGACATCCAGGCTGGCACGAAAATACGGCTGGATCGCGGTGGCGGCGGCATCGGCCAGCTGTTCGGCGAAATGGCGGAATTCGACGATCTGGTCAGCGCTCAGGGACATGGGGCGGGCCTCGTGATTGGAAAGGATCGGCATGATACCCGACTGCACGATGAAGCGGATTCCGGCGGCATCAATGATATTGTTATGCCATTATTCCTGCTTCATTTAACCGTCACTCAATCGTTGTACTAGGATAGCAAGCAGCTTCAACGGCCCCGCCGGCAGTCAAGGACGCTGGTCACTGGCGTGCGCGGGCTCTTTGTTCCAACGCCTATCATGGATGACACGATGAATTCGCACCTGCTCTTCCCGCAGATCGGCAAAGTCATAGCCAGTACCGGCAGCCGCCATTTTCCGCGGCATCTGCACGACCTGATCCAGACCCACCTGACCATCGACGCCACGCATATTCGCCAGTTGCGCGACCCGGTTTGCGCCACCCGCCCGGACACGACGCTGATCAGCGAGACGGTGTTCAGTGCCGGCGATTCGGGTGAAGACTTCGACGACCCTGCCCGCCTGCACCTGGCGCGGCGCAAGGATGGTTACCGCTACGAGATCACGGTGTTGCGGGCTGACCCGCGGGTTGGCTTCTCGGCGACCGAGCGTAGCCGGCTCGAAGACATTTCACCGTTGCTGCTGCCGATGCTGGAGAAGCACATCAATGCCTTGCAGCCGGCCGCGCCAGGACCTGTGGACCTCGACAGTGTCGAGCAGCGGTTTATGGAACGGCTGCGACAGACGGGGATCCGGCTGTCGCAGCGGGAGATGCAGGTGTGCGAGGGGTTGCTGGCCGGACTTACGGCGCCGCAGCAGGCCGAACACTTGCGGCTCAAGGTCAATACGGTGGAGAGCTACCTGCGCAGGGCGGCGATCAAGTTGGGGATCAGTGGGCGGCATTCGTTGATGAGGTGGATGTATGCTGAAGGCTGAATGGGGTTCTTTGGTGCTTGTTTTGAGCTTTTTATGCGCATTCATTGGCGATGGTGACGCATAGTCACCTTTTCGCCCTTACGGCGAGTTCCTTTTTGAAGGATCAAAAAGGAACCAAAAAATCCTCGCTCCATTCATCCGGCCCCTACGCTTCGCTCCGGGGTTCCCTCGCTCCGTTCTTGCTCCCGGGAGGACCGCGCTGAACGCCCCATCCTGGGGCGCAGCGCTTGACGGCCATCCATGGCCGTCACCTCCCTCCGCAAGAACTCCGCTCGGCCTCCTGAAGTCGCAATTGGTGGCGCCTGGACTATCGCGCGCTTAGAAGCAAGAGCAAGAGCAAGAGCAGGAAATGCGAAGTTACTTATTTGACAGTTAATTATGTACTGGCTGTTCCGGCCCTTTCGCGGGGCAAGCCCGCTCCTACAGGGTTATATATAACGGCTACTATCGCGTGGGAGCGGGCTTGCCCCGCGATGCGATCGAGAGATTAATTAAGTTTGAACTAGCGATAGCTGCGTCAGTCCAGGCGCCGCCCGTAACTTCGCGACTTCAGGAGGCCGAACGGAGGTCTTGCGGAGGGAGGTGACGGGCATGGATGCCCGTCAAGCGCTGGGGCCCAGGATGGGCCCTGCAGCGCGGTCCTCCCGGGAGCAAGACCGGAGCGAGGGAACCCGGAGCGAAGCGCAGGGCCGGATGAATGGAGCGAGGATTTTTTGGTGACTTTTTGATCCTTCAAAAAGTTACCCGCCGTAAGGGCGGAAAGGTGAATAAGCGTCGACATCATAAATGAATGCGCATACAACTTTAAAAACCATCAAACAACAACCCTCAGATCACAACTCCCCAACGCCCCGCCAAGAACAGATAATCAACCCAAAACACCTGGTGCATAAAAACAATCCCCCAGAACACCACCTGGTAGGCCACCTTCCGCGTCTTGTGCCGAAACACCTGCTGCGCCAGCAACGCCCCCGGCCATCCCCCCAGCAGCTCGCTGGCATGCAGCACCTTCTCCGGCGTGCGCCAAGCCTGGTTCCGCGCCTGCTGCTTGTCCTGCCAGTACAACATCAAGCTGACCAGGCTCACCAGCGGATACATCGCCAGTGGCAGCCAGGTCCCATCACTCAACCCCATTCGCAGGCCACCCACCACCGGCAACAGGCAAAGCCCCACCAGCACCAGCCATTTCAGGCGTGCATGGCGCACGCCCTCCTCGCCCCGAGGCGCACGTTGCGTACGGGTCATGTCAGCCGTGCGCCGTCGACCAGTCGACCCAACCGAACTCCCAGGTCGCCAGGATCAGCAGGCCAAAGGCAATCCGGTACCAGGCAAACACCGCATAGCTGTGGTTGGCAATGAACTTGAGCAACCCCCGCACGGCGATCATCGCGAAGATGAACGACACCACGAAACCGAGGGCGAACACCGGCAGGTCGCCCGGCTGGAACAAATCACGGTACTTGTAGCCCGAATACACCGCAGCGCCGACCATGGTCGGCATGGCCAGGAAGAACGAGAACTCGGTGGCTGCCTTGCGCGACAGGCCGAACAGCAGGCCGCCGATGATGGTCGAACCAGAGCGCGAGGTGCCCGGAATCATCGCCAGGCACTGGACGAAACCGATCTTCAGCGCATGACTCCAGCGCATGTCGTCGACATGATCGACCTCCACCCGATGCTGGCGACGCTCGGCCCACAGCATGATCACCCCGCCCACCACCAGCGCGGCGGCCACGGTAATGGGGTTGAACAGGTACTCGTGGATCAGGTCGGCGAACAGCACGCCCAGGACCACCGCCGGGAAGAAGGCGATCAGCAGGTTGGCGGTGAAACGCCGTGCCGGCACCTGCGTGGGCAGGCCCAGCACCACGTCGAAGATCTTGCGTCGAAACTCCCACACCACCGCCAGGATCGCGCCCAGCTGGATGATGATGTTGAATGCCATGGCGCGTTCGCCACCGAAGTTGATCAGGTCGGCGACGATGATCTGGTGCCCGGTGCTCGAAATGGGCAGGAACTCCGTCAGACCCTCGACCACGCCCAAGATGATTGCCTGCAAGGCACTCCAAAAATCCATCTTTCCCCCAAGTGCGACGCTGCGCGTGGCAGGCCGCTTGTTTTGATTGACTCAATGATGCCGCACGCGGCGCGTGCTTTTTACAGCGACAGTAGCCCCCAAGGCCAGCTGAAAAGCCCAGCAGCCTAAAGGTTTCATCTGGCGCGGCCGAAATCCTAGCAGAGCCTGTGTTTCAAGGCTTGCGTTACCTGCTACACAGGATGTCAAGAAAGACTCATTAGCCGTTGGTCGAGTGGGGACCGGCGGCAAAGCATGCTTGGATGCCCTGGATAAAAAGAACAAAGACTGGAGTAACGCATCATGAAGACCCTGAGGTCGATGTCGATCAGCCGCCGCCTGTGGCTGATCCTGCTGGTGGCCGTGGCCATGCTGCTGGTGCTGGGCCTGCTGATGCTGCGCCAGCTCCACGGCGACCTGTACCAGGCCAAGGCCGAAAAGACCCGCCACGTGGTGCAGACCGCCGCCGGCATCCTGACGTATTACCAGGGCCTGGAGGCCGCCGGCACGCTCACCCGCGAAGCCGCGCAGCAGCAGGCCCTGCAAGTGGTGCGCGGGCTGCGCTACGACCAGAACGACTATTTCTGGATCAATGACCTGCAACCGAAGATGGTCATGCACCCGGCCAACCCCAAGCTCGATGGCCAGGACCTCTCCGCCATCCGCGACCCGGATGGCTTTGCCGTGTTCAACGAGATGGTCGTCCTGGCCCGCAGCCAGGGCGCGGGGCCGGTCGACTATCGCTGGCCCAAGCCCGGCGCCAGCGAACCGGTAGAAAAAACCTCCTACATCCAGCTGTTCAAACCCTGGGGCTGGATCATCGGCTCGGGCGTTTACGTCGACGATGTGCAGGCCGAATTCGCCCGCCAACTGCGCGACGCCTCGCTGGTCGGCCTGGGCATTGCCTTGCTGATGGCCCTGCTGGTGATGCTGATCGCCCGCAGCATCGCCCGTCCGCTGCAAGAGGCGGTACAAGCCATGGGCACCATCGCCAGTGGCGAAAGCGACCTGACCCGGCGCCTGGATACACATGGCCGTGACGAAATCACCCTTCTGGGCGAATACTTCAACCGTTTCAACGGCAAGCTGCAGGGCGTGGTTGGCCAGTTACAGGGCGCTGCCCATCACCTGGCCGAGTCGGCCGGCCATGTCGGCGACAACGCGGGTGCAGCCCAGGCCCGCAGTACCCAGCAATCGCTGCAGATGGACCAGGTGGCCACCGCGATCAACGAGGTTTCCTACGCCGTGCACGACGTGGCCAAGCACGCCGAACAGGCCTCCAGCGAGATGCGCAACGCCCAGACCCAGGTCGGCCATGGCCAGCAGGCGATCCACGGCAGCCTGCAGCAGATCGACCGGCTCTCGGCAACCATCGAGCAGGCGGTGCAGGTGATCCGTGAACTGGCCAGCCACAGCACCAAGATCGGCGGCGTACTCGAGGTGATCCGCTCGATCGCGGAACAGACCAACCTGCTGGCCCTCAACGCCGCCATCGAGGCCGCCCGCGCCGGCGAGCAGGGCCGTGGTTTCGCCGTGGTCGCCGACGAGGTGCGCCTGCTGGCCCAGCGTACCGCCCAGTCGACCGCCGAGATCCAGACCATGATCGAGCACCTGCAGGGTCAGTCCGAGGCTGCGGTACGGGCCATAGACACCAGCAGCGAAGCCTCGCGCCAGACCGTCGAGCAGGCCCGTGAGGCCGGCAGCAGTCTGGATGCCATCAGCCAGGCACTGGGTAACCTGGGCGCGCTGAATGCCTCGATCGCCAGTGCCACCCTGCAGCAGTCCCATGTGGTCGAGGAGATCAACCGCAACGTCACCGAAACCGCCGACCTGTCGCAACAGACCGCCGAGGCCGCGCGCCAGTCCAGCGACGCCGGAGTAGCCCTGGCGCGGCTGAGCGAGGAGCTGGAACAACTGCTGCGCCAGTTCAAGGTCTAGCAACGACGAGCTGCGGGCGGATCCGACTCCGCCCACAGCTTGAAGCGGGCCGCTCGAAGCGGTTAGCATCCCGCTCTTTCCCCGCCCAAGGATCGCCGATGTCCGGCCTCGAACTCTTCGCCGCCGCGCTCGGCGTCATCGCCGTCTGGCTCACCGTCAAGCAGAACCCCTGGTGCTGGCCGATCGGCCTGGTGATGGTGGTGCTGTACAGCTGGATCTTCTACGAAGTGAAACTGTACTCGGACATGCTCCTGCAGCTGGTCTACGCGGTGCTGCAGCTTTACGGCTGGTGGCAGTGGACCCGACCTGACCGTATCGAGGACGCCCGCCAGGTGACCCGTCTGGCCCCCGCGCCGATGCTCAAGGGCCTGGCGGTCGGCCTGATGGCCAGCTTGCTGCTGGGCGCGGGCATGGCGCACTGGACCGACGCTGCCCAACCTTGGCTGGACGCCGCCCTCACTGGTTTCAGCCTGGTAGCACAACTGTGGATGGCGCAGAAACGCCTGCAATGCTGGGCATTGTGGGTGGTGGTAGATGTGATCTTTGTCGGCCTGTTCCTGTACAAGGGTCTGTACCTGACGGCCGCGCTCTACGCCTTGTTCACCCTGATCGCCGTGCGCGGCTGGCTGGAGTGGCGCCGCGATCCGGCGCTGGCAGCGGCATGAAGGTCCTGGTGCTTTGCGGACCGGAGTCCAGCGGCAAGAGCTGGCTCAGCGGCGAAATTCAGGCGCATTTCGGTGGTGTGCTGATCGGTGAATATGTCCGCCACTTCATGGACTGTGAGCAACGTGACACCTGCTACGCCGACATCCCCGCCATCGCCCGTGGCCAACTGGCCTGGGAAGATCATGGCCGCACGCAGGCGCCGGAGCTGCTGATCCTCGACACCCACCTGCTCAGCAACATCCTCTGGAGCCGGACCCTGTTCGGTGACTGCCCTGCCTGGATCGAGGAGGCGCTGAAGACGCGCCATTACGACCTGCACTTGCTGCTGCGCCCAGAGGGCGTCGAATGGGTCGGTGACGGGCAACGCTGCCAGCCCCGGCTGGAGGAACGCCAGGCGTTCTTCGACGACAGCCTGGCCTGGTTGCAGCGCCATCGACAGAACCTGCAGATCATCGACGGTGACTGGCCGCAACGCAGCGCCAAGGTACTGGACGCGGTGCAACACTTGCTTGACGGAAAAGCCCCGGTTTTCCCCACTGAATGTTAAGCCGCCGATACACACCGAATGGCCATAGCCCCCGGATTTGCGCGTAATGCCGCAGTTTCGGGGGCAGTGTCACAGCGGTGATACACCTGCGCCGACCTCCCCTCGAAGCCCGGTATTGCAGGGTTTGACCCTCAACTCACCGGGGGTCTGTCTCAGCACTGATACAACAATTCTCTGACGCAACAGTGCTTCCCACCCAAGATCCTGATTCTCAAGCAATAACAAAAACCGGCACAGCTTCTGCTCTCCTTCTGGCAACGCGGCCCCAGGCCCAAACGCCGAAGAAGGAATTGCCATCGTGGGGAAACCAGAAAAAGGCAAGATCTGTCACCTCCTGCTGCTCGGTTGCGCTTTGGGATCCAGTTTCAGCCTGCCCGTCCAGGCCGAGAACGGGGTTGTCGTCATCACTCGCGATGTGCAACCGCGCATAGCCACGCGAGCGCCGCTGGCTCCCGACCCCAATCCTGTCACCGTCAACACCAACCCCTCCGCGCATATCCTCAAACAGACTACCGAGTTGAGCGATGGCGACTTTGCAGGCATCAGCAGCGGTTCGGGCATCAATACGCTGATCACCCAGCAGACCAACAGTATCAGTACCAGCATCAACACCCAGACGCAGTTGCCCAACATTGCCGGAGGGCGCGCCTCAGGCTCTGGCAGCGGCATCGCCAACATGGTCAATTCGAACGTCCAGCAAGGCTTGGGCGCCCTGAAAATTCTCAACGGGGGCCAGTGACATGAGGCATTCGCTGTTGATCCTGGCCACGCTGTGCAGTGCTTCGGCCTTCGCCCAATCCCCCGTGATCAATAACGCCACCATCGACAGCTCGGGCGCGCAATACCAAGGCAACCTTGGGGTCAACCAGGCAGCCGGCGACCAGCAGCAACAAGTCAACGCCCGGGCCATCGCCATCGGCCACGATGCCGACGCCAGCACGCAGATCCGCCAGCGCCTGCGCACCCATGTCGACCCCGCGCTGGATGCGCAATCCAGCATCCAGGGCACTGCCTTCAGCCACGGCAGCGGCGTTCTGGGCGTCAACCAGAGCGCCGGCGCCAGCAACCAGCAAGCCAACGCACTGCGCATCAGCGTCAGTGCCCAACCGCAAAGCATCGACGACAGCGTCCTTTTGCAACAGAACGTGGCGCTGGTCAACAGCTCGGATCCAACTGCCCAGACACCCGGCCATCGCCAGGTCAGCATCAGCGACCAGGCATTCACCGGTAGCCGTGGCGTAGTGCAGTTGAATCAGAGTGCAGGGGTGGGTAACCGAACGGCCAACACCCTGAGCATCCGGGTCGCGGATTGACCCAAACAGGCAACAACAACACTTAACCTAAAATAAAGTACGGAGAACCACCATGAAACCCTCGATGGCACTCAAGCCTCTGGTTTTCGCAATTGCTGCGATCATGGCTGTGGCTGTACAAGCTGGGCAGAATGATCCGCGTGGCCATGGACACAACAATGGCCACGGCCACAACAACGGTCATCACACCCCTCCTCCTACCAAGATCCCGGTGTATGCAACCGCCAATGCCTGGGACAAGCAAAGTAGCACCAACAACCGCATCAACAATGAAGGCACCATCAACGAAGCCGAAATGAGCAGCTCGGCCTCGGGCACCAGCGGCAACGTCGGTGTCAACGTGGCCGCCGGCGCCGGCAACCAGCAGGACAACGCCGCCGCCATCGCCAACGCCGGTGCCGACTCGAGCCTGGACAACAGCTTCGTGTTCGGCTCCGCCTCGGCCACCGCCGATGTGCGTCAGTACAGCAACAACAACAAGGTCAACAACTACGGCACCACCAACTCCGGCATCATGAGCGGCTCGGGCAACAACGGCAGCGGCAACATGGGCATCAACATTGCCGGCGGCGACCTGAACCAGCAGAAAAACACCATGGCCATTGCCAACTCCAATGCGCCACTGGGTAACGCCACCGCCACCGCCTCCGCCGACCAGAACGGCCCAGGCCTGGTCGTGAACAACAACGCCGACCGCACCTATCGGGTCGATACGCTGACCTTCACCACCACGAAAAGTGGCAGCGCCTCCCACACCAAGGACTCCAGCTACAGCAAGGAAGGCAGCTCCTCGTCGAGCTGGGAGGCCGCCGGTGCCAACAGCTGGAGCGCCAGTGGCTCGAAGAGCTCGGACGCCAGCGGTTCGCGTAGCCATGAGTCGAGCTCCTCGGCCAGTGGTTCTCTGAACGCTTCGCTGGATGCCTCGGCAAGCGGCAGCGTCACCCACACCCAGGACTATGGCCGCCACGAGCGCAGCCGCACCGACTCGTTCGATGCGTCTCTGAACGCTTCGATCGACGCGTCGTATGACAAGTCGCACGAGAAGTCTTCCAGCTCCTCGTTCGAGAAGGCTTACGACTCTTCGTTCGAGAAGGCCTACGACTCTTCGTACGAAAAATCGGGTAGCAAAGCCTCCGAGTACGCCAAATCCGGCTCGAAGAGCTTCAGCGAATCCAGCTCGTACGACCTGAGCAACACCGTGTCGTTCCAGGTGCTGACGCCTACCGGCTGGGCCAACCCTGTGACCAACACCGCCACCCTGAGTGGCTCGGTGAATGGCGGCAGCGGCAACCTCGGCGTCAACGTGGCAGCCGGTGTGGGCAACCAGCAGAGCAACTCGCTGGCCATCTCCAACACCTCGTTCTGACAGCTGTGACCTTGAGGCCCCCTTCGGGGGGCCTTTTCCTCAACAGGATCGGGGGGCACGACCATGCGTATGATCGCCTTGGCGTTTTTGCTGTGCATGGCCAGTTACAGCGAAGCGGCGCAGATGCCGCTTTCGGTTTTGCCGGGGGGCGCGGTGATCTACAAGCCCATCCAGAGCATCCGCGAGCGCAAGTTCGCCGACCTGGTGCAACAGAAGACCGATTTCAGTTGCGGCGCCGCGGCGCTGGCAACCATCCTGCGCCAGGCCTACTGGCTGGACGTGGACGAACACACGATCATCGAGGGCATGCTGGCCCACGCCGACCAGGACCTGGTCAAGGTCCAGGGCTTCTCGATGCTCGACATGAAACGCTACGTGGAAAGCCTCGGCATGCGTGCCCGCGGCTACCGGGTCGCCGCCGACACCCTGAGCAGCGTGCGTATCCCTGTAGTCGTGCTGATGGACATCCGCGGGTACAAGCACTTCGTGGTCATGCAACGGGTCGACAAGGGCTGGGTCTACATCGGTGACCCGGTACTCGGCCACAAACGCTACAAGGTCGAAGATTTCCTCAAGGGCTGGAACGGCATCATCTTCGCCGTGATCGGCCAAGGCTACGACAAGGGCAACGCCTTGCTCGACCCGCCCCTGCCGCTGAGCGCCAAGGGCCGCATCAACACCTTCACCCCGGTCAAGGACGCCGAACTGATGGACTTCGGCTTCATCCGCAGCGACTTCTTCTAACGATAATCGAGCGCAACGCGTCGGGAGCATCCCATGAAGACTCCAGCCTGGCTCACCCTGATCTGCCTGGCCACCGCCCTGCCCATCCAGGCAGAGACGTTCAAACCCATTGAACTGAAGGATCAGGAGTTGGCGAACCTGCGCGGTCGCTACGTCATGCCGGGGCGGATCATCAGTTTCGGCATCGTCATGAGCAGTACCTGGCAAAACGCCAATGGTGATGTGATCGGCGCCAAGACGTCGATGCAAGTCCAGCAGTCGACCATAAAGCCCCAGTTCTACGTGTCGATGATCGATGAAAAAGGCACCGGGTCGTCGAGCCAGCAAGGTCACGGCAGCGTGACCGGTGGCGCGGGCCTGAACGCGACCGAGGGCGTCACCCAGGTCGTGCGCGCCGCAGGCGACAACAACAGCGCCTACAACAACGTCGATATCAACGTCACCAAGGCAAGCCAGGCCCCCGATACACCACAGCAGGGCCAACTGCTGAGCGCCGGATCGACCCTCGTCGGCAGCAACGCCGCAGGATCGTTGAGCGTTTCTTCGAGCGGCACTGGCGTGCAACTCAATGTGGTGGCCAACAACAACCAGGGCAGTGCGCTGCAACGCATCGCCCAGGGTGGCTTGATGCAGAACGCGACGCTGCTCGGCAACGGCAACCAGGTCAGCAACCTGACTTCCCTCAACGTCGTGCTGCGCGACAACGCGCCTGCTGCGGCCCTGAACGGCAATCTTGACCAGCTCAAAGGTCTTCGCGCTCTCGGATACTGATCTACGCTGACTCTCATCGTATGTAGTCTGAAGGGACGGCTAACCCATGCAACGATCGTTGACACTCAGAGCTGTTGTCTGTTTGAGTACCTTGGCACCCGTGACTTTGCTCCACGCCGCTGCGGATCCACAAGTCGAGGCACTGAAACAGGAGCTGCGGGAGTTGAAACAACGCTACGAAGCCCAGCAGAACGCTCTGATGGTGCTCGAGCAGCGCGTGCGGCAAGTCGAGGAAGCCCCTGCGGCACCGCCGCCCAGGCGCCTGACCAAATCCCCCTCGGAACCGGCCAAAGGCGCCCAGACCGTCGCTTCAGGGACTCCGGGCAACGCCGGCAGTTCGTATGGACAATCGCTCAAGGACGACTCCGAGCCAGCGCAGAGCGTCTCCAACCTCTATGACGAGGCCAGCGGCTTCTTCGGCGGCGGCAAGTTCAGTATCGAAACCGGCCTGACTTACACGCACTACGACACCCGTGCTCTCACACTCAACGGCTTCCTGGCCCTGGACTCGATCTTTCTCGGCAACATCAACCTCGACCGCATCAAGGCCGACAACTGGACCCTGGACCTGACCGCTCGTTATAACCTCGACCAGCGCTGGCAGTTCGATATAAACGTACCCATTGTTTATCGCGAATCGACCTATTCGTCCGGTGGCGTAAGCGGTGTCGGCTCAACCGCCTCCGACGCTTCGGTAACCCGCGACCCGACCATCGGCGATATCAACGTGGGGATCGCCTACAAGTTCCTCGACGAGTCGGAGAACTGGCCTGATGCTGTCGCTACGCTGCGAGTCAAGGCCCCAACCGGCAAGGACCCCTATGGCATCAAATTGATCAGGGATACGGCCAACGACAACCTGGCCGTACCTGAAAGTCTGCCGACCGGTAACGGTGTGTGGTCAATCACTCCCGGGATCTCGCTGGTCAAGACGTTCGACCCCGCCGTTCTGTTTGCAAGCCTGTCCTATACCTACAACATGCAGGACTCATTCAGTGACATCAGTCCGGAGGTCAACAGCAAAACCCCGGGTGACGTCAAGCTGGGTGATTCGTGGCAGATAGGCGGTGGTATCGCCTTTGCGCTGAATGAGAGGATGAGTATGTCGTTCTCGGTCAGCGACCAGTTCGCCAGCAAAAGCAAGATCAAGCGCGACGGCGGCGACTGGCAGTCGATCACCAACAGCGACTACAACGCCGCCAACTTCAACGTCGGCCTGACCTTCGCCGCCACCGACAACCTGACCATCGTCCCCAACCTGTCCATCGGACTGACCGAGGACGCGCCGGACTTCTCGTTCAGCCTGAAATTCCCCTACTACTTCTGACTCGCCAACCGGGCCCGATCCAGGGCCCGGGATTTGGTTACCGGTTTTGTAGCAACCGACTTTCCCGCCATCGGCCTGTTATCATCGCGCACAGTTTTGTGACGATTTAATGGCATTAAGGAAAGTTTCGTGAACAACCTGCTCGGTCACCCTCGCGCCCGCCTTGCCATGCTGGCAATCCTGGTGCTGGTGATTCCCCTGACCGCGCGCGCCCTGCTGGGCTGGTCCAACCCCTTCGGCTACCTGTCCGACCTGGCCATCGGCAGCCTGCTGTTGCTGCTCGTGCACCGTCGCCCCTGGTGGCTGGCCCTGCCGCTGCTGTTGGCCTGGGGTGGTCTGTGGGTGGCTTCCGCCGAACTGGTCAGCGCCGTCGGCCGGCTGCCCACGGTCGACGACCTGACCTACCTGGTCGACCCGCAGTTCATGGAGAACTCCACCGCCGGCACCCTGGCCCATGCCTGGCTGCCCGTCCTGCTGGTCGTCGGCCTTGGCGCCTGGCTGGCGAGCGTATGGCGATCGCCCGTCGGCGCACCCTTGCCGCGGCGACTCTGGAGCGTGCCCCTGGCACTGTTCGGCCTGCACTGGGGCGGCCAGCAGCTGGCCCCCTCGGATGCCGACCAATGGCGCCAATACGGCCTCACCCACCAGGCGCTGTCGGCAGCGGTGGGCAAGCTCCAGCACCAGACCTTGAGCGGCCTGGGCCATGTGCCGGCGGTCACGGCGCTGTCCAGCGCCGGCCTGACCCAATCCGACCTCAATGGTGTCAAGCTGCTGGACGCCCCAGGCAAGGCGCGCAACCTGCTGATCATCACCGTCGAGGGCATCCCCGGCGCCTACCTGCGCCCCAACCGCGAGGCACTGGGCAGCCGCTTCGAGCAGGACCTGATGCCCCGGCTCAGCCAATGGGCCGAGCGCGGCATGAACACCCCCGACTATGTGCTGCACACCCACCAGACCATTCGTGGCCTCTACGCGATGCTCTGCGGCGACTACGACAAGCTGGCCAACGGCACGCCCAAGGGCGTCGAGCTGCTGACCCAGCAGCAACGCAACCAGGCGTGCCTGCCGGCCCAGCTGCGCGAGGCCGGTTTCGCCACCCATTACCTGCAGGGCGCCGGGCTGCGCTTCATGGCCAAGGACCGGATCATGCCGCACATCGGCTTCGACACGGTGCATGGCCTGGAATGGTTCGCCAACGACAACTACCTGGAGTTCCCCTGGGGCAAGGACGACCGTGCCTTCTTCGAAGGTGCGCTCGATTACGTCGGCGAGCTGCGCAAGCAACCGCAGCCGTGGATGCTCACCCTGCTCACGGTTGGCACCCACCAGCCCTACTCGGCACCTGACGCCTACCTGCAACGCTTCGACACGCCCAAGCAGGCTGCGGTGGCCTACCTTGATGATGCACTGGGCAACTTCCTCGACGGCCTCGAGAAACAGGGCGTGCTGGAAGACACGCTGGTGATCGTCACCTCGGACGAATCCCACGGCATCGACGGCGTGCGTCTGGCCTCGGCCTGGGGCTTCAACCTCACGTTAGCGCCGGAACAGGCCCAACTGCCCAGGCTCAAGCAGGGTACCTACGGCCACATCGACCTGAGCACCTCCCTGCTCGACTATTTCGCCCTGCCGATCCCGGCGGCCCTGGGCGGACGTTCGCTGTACCGCGACTACGACAGCGGCCGTGAGATGATCTCCTACACCAACGGCATGCTGCGCTACCACGACGGCCAAGGCACCCTGAGCGAGTGCGACTTCCAGCAACGCTGCCGACGCTATGCGAGCAAAGGGTTCATAGCCGACCAGGCCAAATTCCTCGGCCGTGGCGACGACAGCCTGGGCCCGCAACTCAATCTGCTGGCCACCAGCCTCGACCAGTCGCTGCTGCAGACCCCACTCAACCTGCGCTACCAGTTCGGTGGCCCATCGCCCATCGCCCTGGCGGAGCGCATCAAGGATGACTGGGCGGACAACCTGATCGGCGCGCAGTACCTGGAAATGCCCGAAGGCTCGCGTACCCGTGTGCGTCTGAAAGTTCGGGCGCTGGATCCCCAGCACGCGGCGTTTATCCGCCTCAAGGCCAAGGAGCTGGAGCAGGACGTGCAGCTCGGGCTGCCCGAAGAGATTAGGGTGACAGCCGACGAGCCGCTGGAAATGGAGTTCGACTTCGACAACCCCACCGTGCGCAAGGCGTTTTCCTTCCATCTGCTGGGGTATGGTGGCGGCGAAGTGGAAGTCAGCGATTTCAGCGTGATTACCGCGCTGCCAGATGAGCCGGAGACGGTGGAAGAGCTGGCGGATGGGCATCTTGCCCAGTCGAGCTGAGGTCAGCTAGCGAATCTGGTGCTTGTGCAACAACCGATAGAACGTCGGCCTGGAAACGCCCAGCACCTTGGCCGCGATGCTCAGGTTGTCACTGTGCCGGTTCAGCACATCGCACAACGCCTGCCGCTCGGCACGGTGCTTGTAGTCCTCCAGCGTGCCCAGCGGCTGGTCCTGCTCCTGCAATTCCTGCAGGCCCAGGTCCTGCGCCTCGATCTGCCGGCCCTCGGCCAGCACCAGGCCGCGCCGCACTCGATTGGCCAGCTCACGAACATTGCCCGGCCAATCGTGGCGTCCCATGGCCGCAAGGGCGCCGTCGCTGAACGAACGCGGGCGCCGGCCGGTCTCGGCGCTGTAGAACTGGGAAAAATGACTGGCCAACATCGACAGGTCGCCATGCCGGTCACGTAGCGGCGCGGTCACCACCTGCAGGACATTGAGCCGGTAGTACAGGTCCTCGCGAAAGCGCGCCAGCGCGATGGCCTTCTCAAGGTCCACATGGGTTGCCGCCAAAACCCTGACGTCCACGGCGATCGGCTGATTACCCCCTACCCGCTCGATGTGCTTCTCCTGGAGAAAACGCAGCAGGTTGGCCTGCAACTCCAACGGCAGGTCACCGATCTCATCGAGGAACAAGGTGCCGCCATTGGCCGCCTCGATACGCCCCACCTTGCGCTGGTGCGCCCCGGTGAACGCGCCTTTTTCGTGGCCGAACAGCTCGGACTGGATCAGGTGCTCGGGGATGGCGCCGCAGTTGATGGCGATGAACGGTTTGTCGCGCCGCTGCGATTGCCGATGCAGGGTACGCGCCACCAACTCCTTGCCCGTGCCGCTTTCGCCACGGATCAGCACCGGCGACTCGGTCGGCGCCAGCTTGCCCAGCAATTTGCGCAGTTCACGGATCGGCCGGCTCTCGCCCAGCAGTTCGTGTTCAGGCTCATCCACCCGCACCGGGCCCTTGCCGCGCAACCGCGCCATGCCGAAGGCGCGCCCCAGGGTGACCTGTACCCGCGAGACGTCGAACGGCAGGGTGTGGAAATCGAAAAACCATTCGCAGACGAAATCGCCGACATTCTGCAGGCGCAATTCTTCGGCGCTGAGCACGGCAATCCATTCGGTATTGCTGCGCTTGATCAGGTCCTTGACCGCCTCGGGGTGCAGCAGGTGCGAAGCCTGCAGACGCACCAGGCCGACATCGCAGGGCTGCTCCATGGCCGCCTCCAGCGTGCAACTTCGTACATCCCAGCCAACGCTGCGCAGGCCCGGCAAAAGGCGGTGGCAATCGTCGCAGGGGTCGACGATCAGCAAGCGGCGGAGGGATGCGGTATCGAGCATGACCTTTCCTTGGCGCCAGATTATGGTTTTTTAACTGTAAACAGACAGTTGCGACGCCCGAATTAACAGTAGCAATGAACTTGACGCCCCCCACTACCGTTGGTCAGCCCGCCGTGAAAGCCGTACGACCCGCCGGGAATTTTTCAATTCAATTGCCGTCTTAGGCGCGCAGGACAGGTAGGAAAACTTCGCCGATATAAAAAATTTTCAACAGTCATGTGACTTGAACCCTGATCTGGAGCATCAGTACAAATAACCCCGCGCTGTACACTTTTGTGGAATAACACCGCGGCACCTTATTTCGCTGTTTGGGACCATGAGAGAGACCGAACCATGAACGCCCCGCTCCGTGTCAACGAAGCACTGCTGATCGCCGACCACGCCTTCGAACCCTTCCAGTGCGTAGCCTGGGATGCACCCAACGGTACTGGTGAACTGAGCCTGGCAGTGATCGACCGGACCAGCACCCGTATCGGCAGCAAGCAAGTGTCCTCGCGCGTCTATTCCGACCCCGCGCAATGGGCCAGCCTGATCGAGGAAGTGCGCGCCGAACTGTCCGGCAAAGGTTACGACCTGCAACCCTGGTCGATGCCGAAGTAAAAGAGCACGCCGCCACAAGTGCGTGATTGCCACGCACTTGTGCAAGTTTCCCCACTTTCGGGGACAACTTTTTCAATTGCGACATCCTGTCGCAGTTACATCCTTATTTGACCACCGCGAACTGCTCGATATGCCGATAGTCGGCCTGCAGTTGTTCGGCAAGTTGGCGTGCCCGGCCCACGCGCACCGCCGCTGTTTCCATATCCACCAGCAACGTCACGCAAGGTAGCGGCTGCAACGCAGGGCCCTGTTGCAGACGGCCATCGGTCAACACCAGGCAGCGCTGTACCTCATGGGGCAAGCGCTTGCCCCGGGCCAACAACCACTGACGCGCCTCTTCCAGCGCCGCCGGCAACGGTGTACCGCCGCCCGCCCCCAGCGCCTGCAACCAGGGCTGCAACGCCGCCGAGGCTTTCAGGCCATGGCGTTGCCATTGCGGCCGGTTGCCGCTGGCCGTGAGCAAGGCCAGGCGCGCGCGTTGACGGTAAGCCTCATCGAACAAACCGGTCAGCAGCCCCTTGGCCTGGGCCAGCGCCTGATTGCGTCGGGTCGACGCCGAAGCATCGACGATCACCAGCCACAGTTCCGGCGCCTGGGCCTGGCGTTGCTGCCAGCACAGGTCGCGGCGCTGGCGTGGCCGCCCTTTGAGCAAGGTCGCCAGCCAGGCGATGCGCCCGCTATCACTGGTGCGTGGGCGGCCCCGGGAAGTCCCCGTCAAATGACCGACGCGAGGCCTGGCATCCGCCACCCGATCATGGCGCGAGCGGATGCTCAGGGCTTTTTTGCCCAGTTCGGTACCTCACGCCGAGCACCCGTGGCCACCGGCTGGGCGGGCAATGCACCCCAGTCGCCCTGACCGCCCGGCGTATCCTGCGGACTCGCCTGCCCGCCCGCCGAGGTGGCCTGGGGTGGCGGTGCCTCGGTACGACGCCGATGGCGCAAAGCGTACTCGGCAACCGCCTGCACATCCGCCTCCTCGATCACCGCGTTACCCCGCCAGGCGGCATGGGCCCGCGCCGCGCGCAGCCAGACCAGGTCGGCACGCAAGCCGTCCACGCCAGCGGCGAAGCAGCGTTCGGTGATCCAGGCCAGGGCCTGGTCGTCCAGGGCAATCGACGCCAACCGCTCGCGTGCCGAGCGGCAGCGCTCGCGCAACACAGCCTGCTCGTCGGCCCACTGTTCGCAAAACGCCTGTGGATCGCTGTCGAAGGCCAGCCGGCGACGAATGATCTGCTGACGCGCCTCCGGCGCCGGCAAACCCTCCAGAGCCACGTTGAGGCCGAAGCGGTCGAGCAACTGCGGACGCAGTTCGCCCTCCTCCGGGTTCATGGTGCCGATCAGCACGAAACGGGCGGCGTGGCGATGGGAAATACCGTCGCGCTCGATGCGGTTGGTGCCGCTGGCGGCCACGTCGAGCAGCAGGTCCACCAGCGGGTCGGGCAACAGGTTGACTTCATCGACGTACAGCACGCCACCGTCGGCATGGGCCAGAACCCCCGGCGAGAACCGTGCCTGGCCCTGGCCAAGGGCGGCATCCAGGTCGAGGGTGCCGACCAGGCGCTCCTCGGTCGCCCCCAGCGGCAGGGTCACGAACGGGCCGTCGCCAAGCAGGTCGGCCAAGCCCCGGGCCAAGGTGCTCTTGGCCATGCCCCGCGGGCCTTCGATCAGCACACCGCCGATCTTCGGGTCGATCGCCGTCAGGCACAGGGCCAGCTTGAGGTCGTCGGCGCCGACCACGGCGGCCAGGGGGAATTGTACGGGTTCGCTCATGTTCAGCAGTCTTCCTCGCCGGCGAGCAATTGTTGCTCGAGGCTTTCACGATAGTCGCCCGGTTCCTGCCACAACCCGCGCTGCTGGGCTTCCAGCAGGCGCTCGGTAAGGTCGCGCAGGGCTTCGGGGTTGTGCTCGCGCATGAAATCACGAGTGGCCGGGTCGAGCACATAGGCATCGGCCAGGCCCTGGTAATGATGGTCGTCAATCAGGTGGGTGGTGGCGTCGAAGGCGAACAGGTTATCGACCGTGGCCGCCAGCTCGAACGCGCCTTTATAGCCATGGCGCTTGGCGCCGTCGATCCACTTGGGGTTGAGCGCCCGGGCACGGATCACTCGATTGAGTTCTTCCTTGAGGGTGCGCACTCGCGGCCGATCGGCCTGGCTGTGATCGCCGTGGTAGCTGGCTCGCGACGTACCGGCCAGGGTTTCGGCGGCCGCCAGCATGCCGCCCTGGAACTGGTAGTAATCGTTGGAGTCGAGCAGGTCGTGCTCGTGGTTGTCCTGGTTCTGCAGCACCGCCTGCACCTGCGCCAGGCGCTGGGCGAACGCGGCGCGGGCCGGGGTGCCCTCGTCGGCTGCGCCATAGGCGTAGCCGCCATGGTTGAGGTAGACCTCGGCCAGATCGTCGCGGCTGTGCCACAGGCGTCCGTCAATGGCGTTTTGCACTCCGGCCCCGTAGGCGCCGGGCTTGGCGCCGAACACCCGCCAGCCGGCCTGCCGCGCCGCCTGCTCGGGCTCGACGCCAGCGCCGAGCAACGCTTCACGCTCGGCGCGCACCCGCGCGGCCAGGGGGTTCAGGTCGTCCGGTTCGTCCAGCGTCGCCACCGCCTGCACGGCGGCGTCGAACAGGCGGATCAGGTTGCCGAAGGCGTCGCGGAAGAAACCTGACACCCGCAGCGTCACATCCACTCGTGGCCGGTCGAGCAGGCTCAGCGGCAGGATCTCGAAATCATCGACCCGCTGGCTGCCGGTGGCCCACACCGGGCGCACGCCCATCAACGCCATGGCCTGGGCGATATCGTCGCCACCGGTGCGCATGGTCGCCGTGCCCCACACCGACAGCCCCAGCTGGCGCAGGTGATCGCCGTGATCCTGCAGGTGCCGCTCAAGGATCAGGTTGGCCGAGGCGAACCCCAGGCGCCAGGCCGTGGCGGTCGGCAGGTTGCGCACATCGACGGTATAGAAGTTGCGCCCGGTGGGCAGCACGTCAAGACGCCCACGGCTGGGCGCGCCGCTGGGCCCGGCCGGGACGAAACGCCCGGCCAGGGCAGCCAGCAGGCCATCAATCTCGGCAGCGCCGCAGGCATCCAGATCGGGGGCGACCTGCTCGACCAGCGTGTGCAGCACTTCGCGCACCGCGTCCCATTCGAGCCCGTCCTGTAGCGCGAGAGTACCCAGCAGGGCCTGCTCGATCAGTGACAATGCCAGCAACTCCAGGCGCTCGCGGGTATCGCCACAGGTTCGCCAGAGGCTGGCGTCGAGTTGTGCCAACAGGTCCGGGCGTGGCCCATCCCAGGCCTGCCCCAGGTCACAGTCCAGCGGATCGAAGCCCAGCACCAGCGCCTTGGCCAGCACGCGGATCAGGCTGGCGTTACCGCCCTTGCCATCGCCCCGCGCCACCCGCAGCAACGCCAGCAACGTATCGCTGCGCAAACGTCCCTGCGGCGATTGGCCGAACACGTGCAGGCCGTCGCGAATCTGCGATTCCTTCAGGTCGCACAGGTAGGTGTCCAGCCGCGGCAGCCACACCGCCGCGTCCTCCATCTGCCCTTCGAGCTGCAACTCGCGATCGATATGGTGGGTCTTGACCAGTTCGAGGATGTCCCGTTGCAGCTCGCGGGCACGGCGCGGATCGAGTAACTGCGCCTCGTAGTACTCGTCGGCCAGTTGCTCCAGGTGGCGCAGCGGGCCGTAGGTCTCGGCGCGGGTCAGCGGCGGCATCAGGTGGTCGATGATCACCGCCTGGGTGCGGCGCTTGGCCTGGGCGCCCTCGCCCGGGTCGTTGACGATGAACGGGTAGATGTTGGGCAACGGGCCGAGCAAGGCATCCGGCCAGCACTCGGCGGACAGGCCCACGCCCTTGCCCGGCAGCCATTCCAGGTTGCCGTGCTTGCCCACATGGATCACCGCGTCGGCGGCATAGCCGTTGCGCAGCCAGAAGTGGAACGCCAGGTAGCCATGGGGCGGCACCAGGTCCGGGTCGTGGTACACCGCGCTGTGATCCACCTGATAGCCCCGCGCCGGCTGTATGCCGACGAAGGTCAGGCCGTAGCGCAGGCCGGCAACCATCATGCGTCCACTGCGGAACATCGGATCCTGCTCGGGCGGCCCCCAGCGCTCCAGCACGGCGCGCCGGTTGCCCTCGGGCAATGCGGCAAAGGCGCGCTGGTAGTCGGCCAGGGCCAGGCTCTGGGCGCAGGGGCGCTGGTCGAGGTGATCAAGGTCGTTGGTCACACCGCCGAGCAACTGGTGAATCAGCTCGGTACCGCTGTCGGGCAGGCCGGCCACCGGGTAACCCTGCGCTTGCAGGGCCTCGAGGATATTGAGCGCCGCGCCCGGCGTGTCCAGGCCGACGCCATTGCCGATACGCCCGTCGCGGGTCGGGTAGTTGGCCAGCACCAGGGCCACGCGCTTTTCCTGGTTGTCCAGGCGCGCCAGGGTCACCCAGCGCCGTGCCAGTTCGGCGACGAAGTCCATGCGTTCGGGATGGGCCCGGTAGCAGACCACATCGGACTGGCTGCGCTCGCTGCGCCAGGCCAGGTCCTTGAAACTCACCGGCCGGGTGATGATGCGCCCGTCCAGTTCCGGCAGGGCGATGTGCATCGCCAGGTCGCGCGCGCCCAGGCCCTGCTCGCTCTGCTCCCAGCCGGGCTGGTTGTCCTGGGCGCAGATGGCCTGCAGCACCGGTACATCGCGGCGCAGCGGGCGCAGGTTGGGTTGCTCGGGGCTGGACAGGGCGAAACCGGTAGTGTTGATCACCACTTCGGCCTGCACCTCGTCGAGCCAGGCCTCGACCTGGTCCAGGCAGGCGCGCTCCTTCAGGCTGGCCACGGCGATGGGCAATGGGTTCAGCCCGCAGGCCTGCAGGCGCTGGCAGAACACATCGATGAACGCCGTGTTGGCCGCCTGCAGGTGCGAACGGTAGAACAGCAACGGCGCCACCGGATGCTCCGGGTGCCACTCGGCATACCAGTCCTCGAGACGCGCCGTGGCCTTGGCCGGATGGTAAACCGCCGTGCGCGGCAAGGGCTGCGGTTCATCCCACGGGTAATCGCGCCCCAGCCACTGGCTGGCCAGGCAGTTGAACAGGTTCACCGCGTTGGCCTTGCCGCCCTGGCGCAGGAAGTGCCAGAGGCGTTCGGCCTGTTCGCCGCGCACCGTGCCCAGGTCGGTGAGCTCCGGGTCCGGGCGGTCATCGCCGGGCACCAGGATCAGCTCGACCCCACGCCCCGCCAGCTCGACCAGTTGCTCGACACCATAGCGCCAGTAGCCGACGCCGCCATGCAGCGACACCAGGATCACCTTGGCGTGGCGCAGCACCTGGTCGACATACAGGTCGACCGAGGCATGGTTCTGCACCTGCATCGGGTTGGCCAGGCGCACGCTGGGGAAATCGACCGGCAACTGCTCGGCGGTTTCGGCGAGCAGCGCCAGGTGTGAATCACCGCTGCAGAGGATCACCAGGTCGGCGGGGGTCTGGCCGAGGTCGGCGATGCTGTCGTCCGGCACGAAGCCGCCGGGTTGGGTCCGCAGCAGGTGCATGGATCAGGCGCCCAGGACCTGGCGCAGACGCGCTTCCAGCTGTGCGGCGTCCAGCGCCTGGCCGATCAGCACCAGGCGGGTGATTCGTGGTTCATCGCTGCGCCAGGCGCGGTCGAAATGCTTGTCGAAGCGGGTGCCCACGCCCTGGATCAGCAGGCGCATCGGCTTGCCGGGGATGGCGGCGAAGCCCTTGGCGCGCAGGATGCCGAACTCGGTGACCAGCTGGGTCAGGGCGTCGAGCAGCAGGCTCTCGTCGGCCTCGGGCAAATCAATGGAGATCGAGTCGAAGGCGTCGTGGTCATGGTCGTCATGGTCATCGCCGTCGTGATGCGAGTCGTGATGGGTACGACGACCATCGATATGCGCCTCGGATTCGGCGCCCACGCCCAGCAATACTTCCAGCGGCAAGCGACCGCTGCTGGCCTCGATCACCTTGACCGCCGGCGGCAGTTCTTCGGCCACCTCGGCGCGGACCTTGGCCAGGCCCTCGGCGTCGATCAGGTCGGCCTTGTTCAGTACCACCAGGTCGGCGCTGGCCAGCTGGTCGGCGAACAGCTCGTGCAGCGGCGACTCGTGGTCGAGGTTGGGGTCGAGCTTGCGCTGGGCGTCGACCTGGTCCGGATAGGCGGCGAAGGTGCCGGCGGCCACGGCCGGGCTGTCGACCACGGTGATCACCGCGTCGACAGTGCAGGCGTTGCGGATTTCCGGCCACTGGAAGGCCTGTACCAGCGGTTTGGGCAAGGCCAGGCCACTGGTTTCGATAAGAATGTGATCGAGATCGCCGCGACGGGCCACCAGCTCGCGCATCACCGGGAAGAACTCTTCCTGCACGGTGCAACACAGGCAACCGTTGGCCAGCTCGTAGACGCGGCCGTTGGCCTCTTCCTCGGTGCAGCCGATACTGCACTGCTTGAGGATCTCGCCATCGATGCCCAGCTCGCCGAATTCGTTGACGATCACCGCGATGCGGCGGCCCTGGGCGTTGTCGAGCATATGGCGCAGCAAGGTGGTCTTGCCCGAGCCGAGGAAGCCGGTGACGATGGTGACGGGAAGCTTGGCCAGTGTTTTCATGTCGCGATACCCTTGGCAGCAATGGCGCGGGCATGCAGGACGACAGCCACGGCCATGCCGGCCTGGCGCGTTCGCCACCGGATCACCCCGCCCGGTTGAAAGTCGAAAACGTCACGAGGCAGGTCTCCTGGCTTGCACCGCTGCGGCACGCTGGCCGGCGGGTCGGCGCCTTCCCGCGCGCCTGCGCAGTGGCTGTGCCGAACCCTTCAGTGCTTACAGTTGCGGGGGCAGCCGCGGCTTGTACCGCGTTCCCGTCTTAGCTCGGGCCAACGCCCGAGAACCTCGAACCGGCAAGGCTACGCAGTGCCTGCCTGGCGGTCAACCGCTGCGGCGATTGACGCGGGCCCGGCCCCGTGATTTGCTAGTGCATTGCGTTCAGGTGCCCCCGACGGGGGTGAAACGGGAAACCGGTGCGTCGTGCCTCCATTCAAAGGAGCCGACAAGGCCGGTGCTGCCCCCGCAACGGTAAGCGAGAGAAGCGTCCAGACCACTGTGCCAGCCTCAAGGCATGGGAAGGTGACGCCATCGTAGGGTTTGTACGAAAAGTCGCCGAGCGGCGATCAGGCAAGGCGAAAACAGGCGAGGAAGCGGAGTTTGCTGGTTGCAAATGAGCATTCCGAGCCTGTTTTCAACGCAGCATGATCGTCGCGCAGGCACTTTTCGTACAAAGCCTAGGAGTCCTGCTCCACCTCGCCAGCCCGGAGACCGGCCTAACGTGCTCACAGTACACCCCGCGGTGGGCGGGCGTCGTCGTATCACCTGGGCCAGCCGTGCCCGGGGTCGTCGCGCATGCCCGTTGCCACAACAAAAGCAGCAGAGGAACGCGTCATGCCCATCACCAGCGCCAAACACAGTATCGCCACCCCCGTCAGCCTCAGCCAGCGCCTGATCGTCGCGGTCGGCGCCAGCCTGCTGGGCCTGTGCCTGGTGTACTTCGCCGGTTTCTCGCATATCGAGGCGGTGCACAATGCCGCTCACGACACCCGCCACAGCGCCGCCTTCCCTTGCCACTGAGTAAATCCGCATGATTACGCGCATCGCCCGTACTGCGGGTTTCAGCGGCCTGCTCGCGGCCCTGTTGCTGACCCTGCTGCAAAGTTTCTGGGTCGCCCCACTGATTCTCCAGGCGGAAACCTACGAATCCGCCGCCCCGGCCGCCGAACACCATGAGCACGGCGACGCCGCCTCCCACGAACATGAACACAGCGCCGAGGCCTGGGCGCCGGAAGATGGCTGGCAGCGCGTGCTGTCCACCACCGGCGGCAACCTGGTGGTCGCCGTCGGTTTCGCCCTGATCCTGGTCGCCCTCTACAGCCTGCGCGAACCGAACCGCGTAGCCACCGGCGCGCTGTGGGGCCTGGCCGGTTTCGCCGTGTTCTGCCTGGCGCCGACCCTGGGCCTGCCACCTGAGCTGCCCGGCACCGCCGCCGCCGACCTTGGCCAGCGCCAGACCTGGTGGATCGGCACCGCTGCCGCCACCGCCGCCGGCCTGGCATTGCTGGTGTTCGCCCGACACTGGCTGTTCAAGGCACTGGGCGTCGCCCTGCTGGTAATCCCGCACCTGATCGGCGCGCCACAGCCTGCGGTGCATGAAAGCCTGGCGCCGGAAGCCCTCGAGACTCAGTTCAAGATCGCTTCGTGGCTGACCAACGCCGCGTTCTGGCTGGCCCTGGGCCTGCTCAGCGCCTGGCTGTACCGTCGCTCCAGCCAGGCCTGATGCACGACCTGCCTGCCCAGCCGGCGTTGTACGCCGGCTTTGGCTGCCGCCGTGGCTGCCCGGTCGAGACGCTGGCGGTGCTGCTGCGCCAGACGCTCAACCGCCACGCCCTGCCCCTCTCGGCCCTGCGCGGCATTGCCAGCATCGAGCCCAAGGCCCGCGAGCCCGGCCTGCTGGCACTGGCCGAACGCCTCGGGCTGCCGTACATCTGTTTCGATGCCGCGCATTTACTGGTCTTCGAACCACAGCTCAGCCAGCGTTCGCCCACGGCCTACGCGCAGACCGGCTGCTGGGGTGTCGCCGAGAGCGCCGCCCTGGCCCTGGCCGGCGACAACGGCCGCCTGCACGTGCCAAGACAGGTCCTCGGCAGCGCTACCCTGGCCCTGGCCATCGGCGGATAATCCGCCACTCTCTCTACAAGGAATACCCATGACGGTCTATTTCATCGGCGCCGGCCCCGGCGATCCCGAGCTGATCACGGTCAAGGGCCAGCGCCTGATCCGCCAGTGCCCGGTGATCATCTACGCAGGCTCCCTGGTCCCCGCCGCTGTACTGGAAGGTCACCAGGCGCACACCGTGATCAACAGCGCCGAACTCCACCTGGAACAGATCGTCGAGGTGATGCGCCAGGCCCACGCCAAAGGCGAGGATGTGGCCCGGGTGCACAGCGGCGACCCCAGCCTGTACGGCGCCATCGGCGAACAGATCCGCCACTTGCGCGAACTGGACATCGACTACCAGATCGTCCCCGGCGTCACCGCCACCGCCGCCAGTGCCGCGCTGCTCGGTTGCGAGCTGACCTTGCCCGATGTGGCACAGACCGTGATTCTCACCCGCTTCGGCGACAGTTCGCCGATGCCGGCCGGTGAGCAACTGGCCGACCTCGCCCGCCACGGCAGTACCCTGGCCATCCACCTGGGCGTGCGCCATCTGGCCCGCATCGTCGAGGAGCTGCTGCCACACTATGGCGTCGACTGCCCGATCGCGGTGGTCCATCGTGCCACCTGGCCGGACCAGGACTGGGTCAAGGGCACCCTGGCGGATATCGGCAAGCGCGTGGCCGCCAAAGGCTTCCGGCGCACGGCGCTGATCCTGGTCGGCCATGTGCTGGGGGACGCGCCGTTCGCCGACTCGGCCCTGTACCGTGCCGGTCATGCCCACCTCTATCGCCCAGGCTCCTGAAACGATTGCCGACCGGGGCGCGGCGTAGCACACTGGTTTTTCCAACTGGACGGAAACCAAGCCCATGCTCGAACTGCGCCCCAACTGCGAATGCTGCGACACCAACCTGCCCGCCGAAAGTCCGGATGCGCTGATCTGTTCATTCGAATGCACCTTCTGCCGCGCCTGCAACGACCGGCACTTCCACAACCGCTGCCCGAACTGCGGCGGCCAGCTGGTGGCCCGTCCCACCCGCGTCGGCAAGGTGCTGGACAACAATCCCGCCTCGACACAGCGTGTGCACAAGCCGCACGCCCTCTGCACCTGAACCTCGCTTGTAGGACTTTTCTACAGGTTGGTGTGGGTATTTCAACACACCTATACTCGCCTATTACCAAGGCTCCTGAATATCCGTAAGGTGCGCGCTGCCCAGCAAGTCCGCGGCCCAGCGCCTGCAATGCAAGGCTGGAAGCGGGCTGCACTTTGACAGGAGTTACCTGAATGACATCCGTGCTGTTGGTTGATGACCACCACATTGTTCGACTCGCCGTACGCATGCTGCTCGAACGCGAACGCTTCACCGTCGTGGGGGAAACCGGTAAAGGCAAGGAAGCTGCCCGCCTGGCCGAGCAGACCAAGGCGGACGTGGTCATCCTCGATATCGGCCTTCCAGACCTCGACGGCATGGAGGTGATCAAGCGCCTCAAGCTGATCGACCCGCCGCCGCGGATCATGGCCCTCACCGGCCAGCCCGCCGACCTTTATGTGCGCCGCTGCATGGACGCCGGCATCTCGGCTTTCGTCAACAAGGACGAAGATCTCGACGCCCTGGTCTTCGCCCTCAAGGCTCTGGTCAAGGGTTACTCGACCTTCCCGCAGATGGCAGTCAACAGCAATACCCTGGAAAGCGAGACCGAGCGCCTGGCACTGCTGTCCAACCGGGAGATGGAGGTGCTGCGCCGGCTCAGCGCCGGCCAGAGCAACAAGTTGATCGGCGAGCAGATGAACCTCAGCGCCAAGACCATCAGCACCTACCGCGGCCGGATCATGGAGAAACTCAAGGTCGAGTCGCTGGTGGAAATGGTCGACCTGGCCAAACGCAACAACGTGGCCTGAGCCATGCACAAGGGGACATCGCTTTGCCTGCTGCTGGTCGCAATGCTGTCGCTGCCCGCCAACGCCGAAGTGCACAGCGAGCCCCGCCACCTGCTGGCCCGCGCCCTGAGCGCGGCGCCACCGCTGGCGGTGGCCGCTTCCGACCGACAATGGCTCAATGAGCGCGGGCGCCTGGTACTGGGCAGCTCGCACCCGGATTACCCGCCCTTCGACATCAACATCAGCCAGGCCGACTACGAGGGCCTGAGCGCCGACTACGCCGGCCTGATCGCCGAACAACTGGGTGTGCCGATCGAGGTGCGTCGTTTTACCAGCCGCGCCCAGGCCCTCGACGCGCTGCGTGCGGGCGAAATCGACCTGCTGGGCAGCTCCAATGCCTTCGAAGCCAGTGATGCCGAACTGGTCCTGAGCGCGCCCTATGCCGACGACCTGCCAGTGATCGTGTCGCGACAGA
Source organism: Pseudomonas peradeniyensis (assembly GCF_014268935.2). GTDB lineage: Bacteria > Pseudomonadota > Gammaproteobacteria > Pseudomonadales > Pseudomonadaceae > Aquipseudomonas > Aquipseudomonas peradeniyensis. The sequence goes on from NZ_JABWRJ020000001.1 coordinate 1,768,759, forward strand.
ACCAGAGCCTGCCCGAGGGTGATGACCTGCAAGGCCTGCGCCTGGCCATGGTCGACCACTACCTGCCCATCCACACGGTGCAGCAGTTCTATCCACGCGCGCAGTTGAAACTTTTCCGTTCCACCCTCGCCGGTGTCGCCGCAGTAGCGCTGGGGCAGGCCGATGTCTACCTGGGCGATGCGATCAGCGCCGACTACGCGATCGCCAAGGGTTTCCAGGAACAGGTCAAGGTCGATCACTTCGTCAAGGCGCCACCCAGCACGTTCGCCTTTGCCCTGGCCCGCGGCAACCAACGCCTGCTGCAACTGGTCAATCTCGCCCTGGGACGCATCGCCGACAGTGAGCGACTGAACATCCTGCGACGCTGGACGGGTGGCAGCACCAGCGTCCTGCTCGACCGCCGTCTTGACGCACTGACGTCCGAGGAGCGTGACTGGATCGCCGGGCACCGGCAGATCAAGGTAATGATCAACACTTCCCTCGCGCCGTTGAGTTTCACCGACGCCCAACAGCAGCCACGGGGCATCGCCCTGGATCTACTGGAGCGCATCGGTTTGCGCACCGGCCTGCGTTTCCAGGTCGTCGAGTCGGAATCGTTCGAGGACATGGTCGAGCAGGTTGCCCAGGGCAAGGCCGACATGATCGGTGCCATCGGTTTCGGCGTGCTCCGTGCCCAGCGCCTGCGCTACAGCCGCCCCTACATGATCAGCCCGCGGGTCCTGGTCACCCGCCAGGACGCGCCAGCGCTGGACGCCGTGCAACCTCTGCAAGGCCAACGCGTGGCCTTGCTGCGCGGCTCGCCCTCGCTCGAAGGGCTTGAACGCCAGTATCCCGACCTGCGCACCGTCGAACTGGAAAACCCCCTGCAACTGATGGAGGCCGTGGCAAACGGCGACGCCGATGTCGCCCTGAGCTCGCAGATCAATGCTACCTACTTCATCAACCAGGTGTTCAACGGCCGGCTCAAGATCGCCGGGCTGCAGGGCAACGAGCCTGCGCTGGCGACCTTCGCGGTAAGCCCGGCGGAACATCAGTTGCAGGCAATCCTCGACAAGGCGTTGCTGAGCATCCCACCCGACGAGTTGGAGCAACTGGTCAATCGCTGGCGTACCAACACCGTGGTCAGCGACAGTCCCTGGCGCAACTACCGCGCCCTGGCCCTGCAGGTCCTGGTGCTGGCCGCCCTCCTACTGACTGGCGTGGTGTTCTGGAACACCTACCTGCGCAAGTTGATTCACCAGCGCAGCGAGGCCCAGCGTGCCCTGCAGGCGCAACTGGCACTCAGTCGCGGCCTGCTCGAACAGTTGCGCCAGGCCAAGGACGATGCCGAACAGGCCAGCCGGGCGAAGAGCACCTTCCTGGCGGTCATGAGCCATGAGATCCGTACGCCGATGAACGCCGTCATCGGCCTGCTGGAAATGGCCCTGGAGGACAGCCGGCACGGTCATAGCGACCGCCAGGCCCTGGAGGCGGCCCACGACTCGGCGATCGGCCTGCTCGAGCTGATCGGCGATGTACTGGACATCTCACGCATCGAGTCCGGCCACATGACCCTGCAACCGGTGGCCATCGACCTGGTCGAGCTGATCCGCTCCACCCTGCGGATCTTCGAGGGCAGCGCCCGCCTCAAGGGGCTTGCCCTGCGTGCGGTGCTGCCTGCCGCCCCGGCCTGGGTGCTGGCCGACCCGCTACGCCTCAAGCAGGTGCTGTCGAACCTGCTGAGCAATGCCATCAAGTTCACCGACCACGGTCAGGTCGACGTGTCGTTGCTGATGACTTCGCTCGATGCCGGCCTGCAGCAGGCCAGCTTGCAGATCAAGGACAGCGGCGTAGGCATCGGTGCCAGCGACCAGGCGCGCCTGTTCACCACCTTTTCCCAGGTCGATGGTCGACAGGCGCGCCAGGGTGCCGGCCTGGGGCTGGTGATCAGCCGCGAGCTGTGCGAACTCATGGGGGGCGAGCTGACCCTGCACAGCATCGAGGGCCTGGGCACCCAGGTCGATGTCCGCCTCACCCTGCCCGGCGCCGAGCCCAACACCGACGCGAAGCCCGTCAACGCGGTGGTCGAAGCCATCAGCGGGCCGCTGCAGGTTCTGGTGGTGGACGACTACCCGGCCAACCTGTTGCTGCTGGACAAGCAGTTGCGCTCGCTGGGCCACCAGGTGAGTCTCGCCGACCAGGGCAAGGCGGCGCTGGCACTCTGGCAGGCGGATCACTTTGACGTGGTGATCACCGACTGCAGCATGCCGGTCATGGATGGCCATGAGCTGGCCCGCGCCATTCGGGCGCAGGAGCGCGAGACTGGCGCATCGGCCTGTCGCATCATCGGCGTAACCGCCAACGCCCAGGCCGAAGAGCGTCAACGCTGCCTGGACAACGGCATGGATGACTGCCTGTTCAAGCCGATCGGCCTGCAGGCGCTCAGGGCCTGCCTGCCACTGGCTGGCGCGCCGCAGCCTGACCAGGCAGGGGAAGCGCCGCGCTCCAGCGGCTTCGACCTGGCCGAGCTGCGTCACCTCACCCAGGACGACAACCAGCTGATCAGGCGCCTGCTGGAGCAACTGGCACGAAGCAGCGCCGAAGACCTGCAAGCACTGCAGGCGCTCGGCGCCAATCCGTTACCCGAGGCCCTGGTGCCGGTGGTCCACCGGGTCAAGGGGGGCGCCAAGATGCTCAAGGTCAGGGGCGTGAAGCAGGACTGCGAGGCCCTGGAGCAGGCCATCGCCCAAGGCGAGCCAGTGGACCGGCTGCTCGCCCGGCTCCAGGCCAGCCTGCACGGCCTGGAGCTGGAACTGCGCCAGAGCCTCAGTGCAATTGAAGGGTCGAACTGATCTGGCTGATGGCGTCCACCACGTGCCGCGACCCCTGCTGGATCTCCATGATCACCGTGCCGGCCTCGTTGGCCAGCTCCACACCAAGCCCCGTACGGGTCAGGCTTGACTGCATGCTGGCCACCGCGGTCAGTGACAGGTCATGATTCTGTCGCACTACCTCGACAATCTCCAGGGTCGCCTTGCTGGTGCGCGCCGCCAGGTTGCGCACCTCGTCGGCGACCACGGCGAAGCCCCGGCCATGCTCGCCGGCGCGGGCCGCCTCGATGGCAGCGTTGAGCGCCAGCAGGTTGGTCTGGTCGGCGATGCCGCGGATGGTCAGGACAATCTGCCCGATCACCTCGGACTGCTTGCTCACCGCGTCGATGGTGCGGGCAGCGTCGTTCAGCTCGGATGAAATCTGCTCGATCACCTCGACCGCCTGCTGCACCACCTGGGTGCCCTTGCGCGCGCAGGCGTCGGTCTGCATCGAACTGGCGTGGGCGGCGTCGGCGGCGGTCTGCTGGGTGCTGATCTGACGGGTGATGTCGCTGGCGAACTTCACCACCTTGTACAACCGGCCCTTGTTGTCGAAGATCGGGTTGTAGGACGCCTCCAGATACACGGTCTGGCCTTGCTTGTTGACGCGTTCGAAGCGGTGCGAATGGTACTCGCCGCGGTTGAGCGAGGCCCAGAAGTCACGGTACTCGGCCGACTCGCGCTCATGGGGCAGGCAGAACAGCCCATGGTGGCGCCCGACCACTTCCTCCAGGCGATAGCCCATGGTGTCGAGGAAGTTCTGGTTGGCCTTGATCACCCGCCCGGCCGGGGTGAACTCGATCACCGCCATGGAGCGGCCGATGGCCTTGAGCAGGCTTTCGCTCTCATGCTCCTCAATCACGTGCCGGGTGATGTCGGAGGCCACCTTGATCACGCTGGTGACCTGCTGGCGCTCGTCGATCACCGGCATGTAGCTGGCCTCCAGCCACACCTCGCGACCGGCCTTGTCCAGGCGCTCGAAGGTGCCGCTGATGGCCTTGCCCTCACCCAGCTCGCGCCAGAGCTGCTGGTACTCGGCGCTCTTGGCGTAGGTCGGGTCGCAGAAGATCCGGTGGTGCTTGCCGCAGATCTCGCCGGCGCTGTAGCCCATGGTCTTGCAGAAATGCTCGTTCGCCTCGAGGATCGTGCCATCCGGCGCGAACTCGATCATCGCCATGGAACGGCTGATCGCGGCCAGCTTCGCCTCCATGCCCGCCAGGGCCTGCCGGGCGCGCTGAATTTCGACCAGATCGGACTTGCGATGGTATTCGAACATGGGCCGGGGCTCCTGTATCCACGGGATGCCCTGAGCATAGATCGGCCCAAGCGCCATGCAAGCGATCTGATATCACTTTTGGATTAGGCATTTGTACCGTCTGTCTGCCCGTGGCCTCGACTCCCGCCCGTCCAGGCCCGGGCTGTCGTCAGAACTGCACGCCGCGGGTCAGGCCGCCATCGACCAGCAGGTTGGTGCCACTGATGAAGCTTGCCGCCGGACTGGCCAGGAACACCGCGGCCCGGGCGACCTCGTCCGGCCGCGCCATGCGTCCGAGCGGGTTGGCCGCCAGGCTGCGGGCAAACGCCTCGGGCTGCTCGCGCTCTATCCGCCCCCAGACGCCATCGGCGAAATACACGTTGCCGGGCGATACGCAGTTGACCCGGATACCCTCGCCGGCATGGCGCGCCGATAGTGTCTTGCCGTAATGATTCAGCGCGGCCTTGAGCACCCCGTACGGCTCGTCGAAGCTGCTCAGTTCACGTCCGGACACGCTGGAGATCAAGACCACCGCCGCCTGCGCCGAGGCCTTGAGCCAGGGAAGCGCCGCCGTCACCATGCCGACCGTGCCCAACAGGTCGGTTTCGAAGGCCTGGCGCCATATCCTGGCCTCGCTGCCGTGGGCCAGGGCACTGACGTTGGGCACGACGATATCGATGCCGCCCATGCGCTCGGCGGCAGCGGCGATCCAACCGTCGACCTGCGCGGCATCGGTGATGTCCACCGCCCTGCCGCAGGCCTGGTCGCCAAGCTCGGCCTCGGCCTGGCGCACCCCGGTCTCGTCCCGTGCGCAGAACGCCACCTGGGCGCCTTCGGCGAGAAAGCACTCGACGATGGCCCGACCGATACCCCGTGTGCCGCCGCTGACCACGACCCTGGCACCTTGCAGTTGCAGATCCATGTACTGATTCCTCTGGCTGGTTGAAGTGCCGGCGAGTGTAGGCACAGCCCCCCGTCAACAGTGGGAACGGGCGCATAAAAGCCTCAAGGTTCGACATTGCCGAACTCGAGCGCCTGCGCCACCTTGCGATTGCAGGCACAATGGGCAGCCATCGAATACCGGGATCGCTTTATGTCCGCCAACAGTCGCCAGATCCAGTCCCTGGAGCGGGCCATGCACCTGCTCGAACTCATCCGCGCCGAAGGCGGTCGGGCGCGCCTGAACGACCTCGCCGAACGCAGTGGCCTGGGCAAGAGCACGATCCATGGGCTGCTGGATACCTTGATGTCGCTGGGCTACGTCACCCGCGAGCAGCGTCACTACGCCCTCGGTCTGCGCCTGCGCCAGCTGGCACAGCCACTGAGCGAGACCGAGCAGCGCCTGCGCCAGGCCTTCACCCCGGCGCTGCGCGCCTTTGCCGACCTGTGTGGGGAGCACTGCTTCCTGGCGGTGCCCGGCGGCACACGTGCCTACCTCACGCTGGCGGCACTGGATGGCCGGGGCCAGGCTTTGCAACTGCCCGCGGACACCCGTCGCGACGGCCTGACCACATCAGCGATCGGCAAGGTACTGCTGGCCCATGACCCTCAGCTGGCCAGGCAACTGCTGCGTACCCAACCGGTCCCGCAAACGCTCGAGCAGGAGCTGCGCCAGGTCGCCAGCCAGGGGTTTGCCCTCGACCTGGCCGCCTCGCGTGAAGACCTGCACTGCTTCGCCCTGCCCCTGCGCCTGCGCGGCCAGGTGGTCGCCGCACTCGGTGCCGGCGGGCCGGCGCAACGCCTGCAGGCGCCGGTAATGCGACGCATGGCGACCCGGGCGATGCGCTCGCTGTTCGACCTGGTGAAGTGCTGACGCACGACAAGGCGCAGCGACCTTCATTCAAAGTCTGCGCGCCAATCCACCCGGCGCAGACGGCCCTTCTATAATCTCCAGGTACCCGCAGCACGATGCTGCCCCTCCAGAGGGATACACATGAAGATCGTGGTCACCAGCATCCTCGTCGACGATCAGGCCAGGGCCCATGCCTTCTACCACCATGTCCTGGGCTTTGAACCCAAGCACGACATCCCCATGGGCAAGCACCGCTGGCTCACCCTCACCTCCCCCAACGATCCCAACGGCGTCGAGCTGCTGCTCGAACCCGACGCCCATCCCGCAGCCAAGACCTACAAGGCCGCGCTCAAACAGGACGGCATTCCCGCCACCTCGTTCGGCGTGCGTGATATCCAGGCCGAGTATGAACGGCTGTGCAAGGCCGGCGTGCAGTTCACCCAGCCGCCCACGGCCATGGGCGCTGTTACCGTGGCCGTGTTCGACGATACCTGCGGCAACCTGATCCAGATCGCCCAGCGGCATTGATCACCCCTGCACCACCGGCAAACGCAGCGTCGCACACAGGCCCCGCGGCGAACCGTTGCGCAACTGCACGCTACCGTCCAGGCGCTGGACGATGGTGCGCACGATCGACAACCCCAGGCCGGCACCATTGGGCGCATCCTTGCTGTAGAAACGTTCGAACACGCGCTCAAGGTCCGCCGCCTCGATACCCGGTCCTTCGTCCTCGATCGCCAGGACCAGCGCCTGGTCCTCGCGACGCAACGTGACATGTACCCGTCCGCCCGACGGCGAATGGTCCACCGCATTGGTCACCAGGTTCTGCAAGGCAATGCCCAACGCGCCGGCATCGCTGTACAGCCGATAATCGGCCCCCTCGGCAATGTCCAATGAAGGCTCCTGGCCGCGCTCGAGCATCCAGGGTGTCAGCTGCGCCAAGGTCTCGACGACCAGCGCGGCCAGGTCGACCGCGGCCCAGTCGCGCTGCGCCAGGCGGGGTTCGAGCCGCGCCAGGGTCAGTAGCTGGTTGACCACCCGGGTCAGGCGATCGACTCCACCGATCAGGAATCCCAGGGCCTTGTCGCGCTCGGCTGCGCTGGTGGCGGCCTGGGCGTTCTGCGCGTGCAGGCGCAGGATCGCCAGCGGCGTACGCATTTCGTGGGCGGCGTCGGCAATGAACCGGTGCTCGCGGCGCAGCAGTTCATCGATCTGCGCCAATAGCCGGTTGATTGCCGCCTGCATGGGCTCCAGCTCCTTGGGCAACGGCACCAGTTGCAGGGGCTCCAGGGACTCGGCATGTCGCCCGCGGATCACCCGGGCCATGTTCTGCAGTGGCTGCAGGCCCCAGCCGATCGCGGCCCAGACCAGCAGGGCCAGGGCAAGGCTGCCGAGCAGGAACGGCATCAGGGTATGGCGCACGATACGGTCGATGAGGTCATAGCGCACATCGTTACGCTCCCCCACCCAGATCAGCCAGCGCTTCTCCGGCACCGGCAGCACGAAGCCGCGCCAGCGCTGCCCCTGTACCTGCATGTCGGCGAACCCCGGCGTGCTCGGTGGCGTGGTGAACGCAGGCGCACTGGGCGTGCGCACCAGCAGGTTGCCGCGATCGTCCCACACCTGGAAGGCCAGTTTGCTCTCATACGGGTGGCCGACCCGATGGCGCCCCGCCTTGCTCAAGGCTTCATCGAATGCCTGGTACAGCGCCTGGCGGTTCTGCTCCTGCACCGGCAGGCTCATAACCCCTTGCAGCAGGCGTGCGTTCTGCGCCAGGTGGGCGTCGTAGACTTCGGTGATCTCGTGACGGCTGTCATGATAGTTGTACAGCGCCAGCAGGCCGCTGCCGACCAGCAGCAACAGCATGACCCGCCACAGGGTTCGCTGGCGCAGCGAACTCATGCACGCCCCTCCACCAGGTAGCCGATGCCACGCACGGTGCGGATCAGGCCATTGAACAGCTTCTTGCGCAACTGGTAGATGTTGACCTCCAGGGTATTGCTCTCGGGTTCTTCATCCCAGCCATAGAGCAACCGGGTCAGGCGCTCGCGGGTGAAGACCTTGCCCGGTTGCGCGAGCAGTTCGTGCAGCAGCAGGTATTCCTTGGGCGTGAGCACCACCGGCTGGCCCTTGTAGCGCACCTGCTGAGTGGCCGGGTCGAGGCTGACCCCGGCATGTTCGATCAGCACCCTGGCGCGGCCGGCGCTGCGCCGCAGCAAGGCGCGCAGTCGGGCCTTGAGTTCGTTGAGATCGAAGGGTTTCACCAGGTAGTCGTCGGCGCCGGCGTCGAGCCCTGCGATGCGGTCCTCGAGCGCGTCGCGGGCCGTGAGGATCAGCACCGGCAGGGTGTTTTCCGTTGCGCGCAGGCGTCGCAGCAGTTCGAGCCCGTCCAGCTGCGGCAGTCCCAGGTCCAGGACCAGCAGGTCAAAGGTCTCGACACCCAGGGCGTGCAGCGCGCTCTGGCCATCCTGCAACCAGTCGAGGGTATAGCCCTCCAGGCGCAAGCCATCGCAGATCCCCTCGCCCAGGGCGGGGTCGTCTTCAACCAGCAGCAGGCGCATGCTCAGTCCTGTTTGTCCTTGATGGCCTTGAGTAAAGCATCGATTTCCCCGCGCCGACCCTGGTCGGCCAGTTCGCGCCCCGGGCGTGGCGCGGCGCGCAGCGCCTTGCCCAGGGCGGCGCTGGCCTCGGCGTAGCGGTTCTGCCGGTACAGGTGGTCGGCCCAGAAGTAGTTGCTGTCGATACCGTCGGGGTTGATTGCCAATGCCTGGCGCAGCATGGCCTCGGCCTTGTCCTTGTCGCCGAACCCCAAAGGCCAGCCCGGTACCCGGTCGTACAACGCGCCAAGGCTGGTGTAGGCCGAGCCTTGCAGGGCCTTGGGGTCCATCGCCAAGGCCTTCTCCAGGCTGGCGCGGGCGGCCTTGACCTTGCCCAGCGCGCCGAGCCCACCCGTGGCACCGGCCCAGCTGCTGTCGACGATACCTTCCCAGATCAGCGGCTCCGCCGAGCCCGGGTACTGACGAACGAAAGCCGCCGCGTCCGCTGCCAGGGCCTCGAAGGCTTTGCTGCGCTGCGCCTCGGGCAGTTGGTACTGGATCTGCGCCCAGCGCTGCTGCACCTCGTTCAGACGCTGGCTGCCGGCCTGGTCCAGAGCCCAGACAACGGGCGAGAAGGCCAGCACACTGGCCAGTAACAGACGTTTCATTTGCCTGACTCCTTGCCCGAGTGGGCGCTGTAGCGACGAATCAGCGGCAGTTGTTTGCGCAGGGCACGATCGACCAGCCCGGGCAGCATGCCGTTCAAACGCACGAAGAGTTTTTCCGGCCAGCCCAGGTACAACTCGCTGCGGTCGGCCTGGACCGCGGCAAGCACGGCCCGGGCCACATCCCCCGGCTGATCCACGCCGACCTTCAACGCCTGGTTGAGCGCCGTCGCGGCACTGCTGTTCATCGCCGTGCGGGTTGCCCGTGGCGCGGCGTACAGCACGTTCACCGAGGTGTCGGCCAATTCGCGGCGCAGGGCCTCGGAGAAGCCGCGCAGGGCGAACTTGCTGGCACAGTAGGCGGCATAGCCGGGGTAGCCGATCGAGCCGTAGGTGGAGCCGACGTTGACCACCAGCGCCCGAGGCTGCAGGCGCAGCAACGGCAGGCAACCACGGGTGAGCTGCACCGCGGCCTTGAGGTTGATGTCCAGCAGTTCGTCGAGGGCGGTCTCGTCGAGCTGGTCAAGCAAGGCGAAGCGATTGATCCCGGCGGCATTGATCAGCACATTGACCCCGTCCATGGCCCGGGCGGCGCTCAGCACCGCCTGGCGACCCTCGGCGCTGCGCAGGTCGGCCGCCTGCCAGCGCAACTGTTGCGGGTAGCGGTTCATCAGCTGCGCCAGCCTGCCCATGTGCCGGCTCACCGCCAGCACCCGCGCGCCGGCGGCGCACAACTGTTCGGCCAGCTCCAGGCCGATGCCGCCACTTGCACCGGTCAGCACCACCACGCATTCAGGCAAGCGCATGGCGCACCTCGGCCTGGCCGGCCCGTGGCAAGCCCTGGAACATTTCGGTGTACAGTCGGTACACCACCTTGGCCGCGTGGATCACCGCCTGCTGGTCGTCGCGGTCCTCCAGGCGGTCCATGAGGCCGCGATAGGTCAGCATGTGGTCCTGGTCGAGGGCGCCATGGGAGCTGAGGTAGCTGAACGCTTTGTCCGGCAGCCCCAGGCTACCCTGGATCCTGCCAGCGGCCTGGGTGGCCAGGGCGATGCTGGTGCCTTCGAGCACATTGACCATGCCGAACAGCCCCACCGGGTTGCCCCGGGCAATCAGGTCGTAGAGGAAGGCCACCATCAGTTCGATCGGCTGTGCCGGCCGGCCGTCACGGGCCTTGGCCGGGTCGGCGCCGCAGGCAGCGATGTCGTCGAGGATCCAGCGCTCGTGGCCGTACTCCTCCTCGATGTACTCGCACACCGCGCCGCGCAGCCACTCCAGGCGCGACGGCAACCGCGCGCCGCAGGCCATCATCAGCGGCACGGTATGGCGAACATGGTGGTAAGCCTGGGTCAGGAAAGCCACATAACCCTCCAGACTGACCACCCCACCCAGGGCATCGCGGATCACCGGGACGCTGAACAAGGCTTCACGCTCCCTCGCAGTCTGCGCTTGCAGGTTTTCGAAAAAGGACATGGCGTACCTCACGGATGCTGAAGGTCGGACAACAGCGATTGGTAATGCCGCAGGATCACGTCGCGGCGGGGACGGCCATTGGCGGTCAGGGTGCCCGCCTCGGCGCTGAAAGGTTCGGACAGACGCCGCCAGGCATGAACCCGGGCATAATCAGGCAGGCCTTCATTGCACTGGCGGACCGCCGTCGCGACCTGCCCATCGCTGGCCTGCGGATCCAGGGGCCAGAGCAGGGCCAGGTTGCCCGGCAGGCCCTCGCCGTGCACGAAGGCCTGGCCGATCACTCCGCCCTGGGTCAGTTCGGCTTCGACCCATTCCGGGTTGACGTTGCGGCCGAAGCTGGTGATGAACTGGTTCTTCTTGCGCCCGGCCAGGTGCAGGTAGCCGTCACGGTCCAGCTGGCCGAGGTCGCCGGTCGGCCACCACTGGCCATCGAACGCAGGCTCGCCGAGGTAACCGAGCAGCGCCGTACCCGCCACCAGCACCTCGCCATCCTCGGCGATGCGCACCTGCACATGGGGCAGCGGCCGTCCGACACTGCCCGGGCGCAGCGCCCCGGGCCGGTTCAGGCACACCACCGATGCGCACTCGGACAACCCGTACCCCTCGTACACCGGCAACCCCACCGCCGCGGCGCGCGACAGCAGACTGTCGGCCACCCGGGCGCCACCCACGGCAACAAAGCGCAACGGGCCGACACGCATCGCCCCCCGTTCGATAGCCGTGACCAACCCCAGCAGCAGCTGCGGAACCAGGATCAGGCTCTCGGCACCGCTCAGGGCGATGGCCCCGAGCAGACGGCTGAAATCCACCTGGCTGGCGCCGCCAATGCCCAGCTGTGCCTGTGGGTAGAGCACGACGCTGGCGCCTGCCAGAAGCGCCGCGTACACCCCCAGGTTCTCCAGCAGCACCGCCAGCGGCAACACCGCCAGGTATCTGCCCGGCGCCGCCGCGCGGCTGGCGACCTCCAGTTCTTGGGCCACCCTGACCAGGGCCGTCGCGCCCAGGCACACGCCCTTGGGCGCCCCGGTGCTGCCGGAGGTGTAGGTGATCTTGGCGGTACCGTCCGGCAGGGGCGGCGACGCGACGCTGTCCCGACTCCAGAATCGCGTGCCCCGGATGAATCCGCAGTCGCTCAATTCCGCCGCCAGGCCCACATCGGCCAGCACCCGTGTCACGCCACCTTGCACCAGGCAATGGCGTCGCTGGGCCGCACTGAAAAAGCCCGGGAGCAGCAGGCACGGACGCTCGGCCAACAGTGCCGCCAGATCCCACAGCAGGGCTTGTGGGCCGTTTTCCAGGGCCAGGGCGAAGGTACCGGGCGGTTGTTCGCGCAGCCAGCCAGCCCGCTGCCGAACCTCGCACAACAGTTGCTCATAGGTGAAACTCTCGCCTGCGCCCTGTACCGCTGGCTGGGCACCGCGGTGTCGGGCATGGAGCTGTAGCGTTTCGAAAAAGCGCTGGATGTCATGCGGCATGACCGGCCTCCTGGCGGATCGTCGGCAGGCCCAGCCGCTCGAACACGCCGGCATGGTCCAATGCCGCATGGCCCTGATCGATGCTGCCGACGAACACCTGCGGGTGATGTACGTAGTAACTGCCCCAATCGCCTGAGTCGTCGTCGATTCGCCGGGGGTCGGCCTGGGCAACCACCGTAGGTTCCAGGCCCAACCGGCGAAAACTGTTGAGCAACGTCGCCGCACCGGTGAACGCCACCCAGCGCAGGCCACGGGCGGCCAGCAACCAGGTCACGGCGATGATCATGATCCGCGCATTGCCGGCGCTGAGTGCGGCCAGGTTGCCCACCTCCACCAGTTGCTCGCGGGGCACCGGGTTTCCTGCCACAGCCGCCACGGCGTGCTCCAGCGGCATATCGAGGTAGCGTTCCAGAAACAGCGGCGCAGCGACGGCCAGGCGCAGGCCGGCGGCGGCTATCAGCCGACCATGGCGGTCATGCAGGCCCAGCAGCTGCGGCAGGTAATGATGGACATCGGCATGGTGGACACAGGCGAATCGTGCATGGATGAACTGCTCTATCGCAGCGCGACCGGATGTTTCCGGGTCGTGCAGCGTGAGCTGCGCCTGGTGATGCGCATGGGTGCCAATGGACAAGGGAAACAGGCTGTTCCAGGTCGGCTCGGTCATGACAGGCCCCCGTAGGTTGCAGTACAGGCAGTATCGAGGGCGAATCTGAAGGCAGCCTGAAGTGACCCCTTCGATAGGTGATGGCGGGCCATGCCAGGACTGCTACATTGCTGACTTCCCCCGGCGCAGCCAGAACAAGGACACCCCATGCGCTACGAATTCAGTGAAGTGCTCAACGACCTGATCGACTATTTCCTGCTTGGCGATGTTCAACTGCTCGAACAGTTCAAGGAAGACCACGACCTGCCTGACGACCTGGCCCGCGCCTTCACCAGCGGCGACAGCGGCGACCTGGCGGTGGCGCAAGGGGTGATCCTGCCGCTGGCCGGGATCGACAACCTGCCCTACCACATCCTGTTCACCCTCGACGAGCGCACGCCGGCACTGCTGGAGCCTGGCAGCCGCCTCAAGCATCGTCGTGCGGGGTATGTGCTGCGGGTCGAGAATCGTGCGCTGATGCTGTTCACCTGGCGCGTCCTCCAGCACTTCACCAACAAGGCCCTGGGCGACCTGCTGGCGCGCTACCAGGAGCCGGGGCGGCCGATCATCGAGCTGGACAACGGCTGGTACACGGTGGAGGTGCTGGCGGGCGCCGTGGTGCGCGACGGGCTGTACGAGCCGGCGATCGAGTTCGTGCTCAAAAAGACATATGCCAAGGCGCAGACCTCGGCGGTGGATGTCGGCTATCGATTTACCTTGCGCGGCTACTTCGACTGACAGACAAGCCCGCTCCCTCGAAGGCAAGGAGCGGGCTTGCGGGCGGTCAGGTGTGGTGGATGTCGCGATCCTTGGTTTCCGGCAGGAAGAAGATCCCCAGCACCGCGGTCATCACCGCGATCACGATCGGGTACCACAGCCCGTAGTAAATATCCCCGGTCGCCGCGACCATGGCGAAGGCCACCGTCGGCAGGAAGCCACCGAACCAGCCGTTGCCGATGTGGTACGGCAGCGACATGGAGGTGTAGCGGATCCGCGCCGGGAACAGCTCCACCAGCCAGGCGGCGATCGGCCCGTAGACCATGGTCACGTAGATCACCAGGATGCTCAGTAACAGCAACACCATCGGGTAGTGGATCTTCGCCGGGTCGGCCTTCTCGGGGTAGCCGGCTTCCTTCAGGGCCGCCGTCAGGGTGGCGGTGAAGGCATCACTTTGGGTCTTCAGGTCCGCCGCGGCCAGGCTGCTGCCCTCGAAGCTCGGGATCACCCGCTCACCGATACGGATCTGCGCCACACTGCCGGGCTCGGCCTTCTCGTTCTCGTACGGAATCGCCCGCTTGGCTAGCAGGCTCTTGGCGATGTCGCAGGAGCTGGTGAATCGGGCCTTGCCCACCGGGTCGAACTGGAACGCGCACTGCCCGGGGTCGGCCACCACTACCACCGGGTTCTGCTCCTGGGCGACGAACACGTCCGGGTTGCCGTACTCGGTCAGCGCCTTGAAGATCGGGAAATAGGTCAGCGCGGCGATGATGCAGCCGGCCATGATGATCTTCTTGCGCCCGATGCGGTCGGACAGGCTGCCGAAGAAGATGAAGAACGGCGTGCCGATCAGCAGCGAGCCGGCGATCAGCAGGTTGGCGGTCTGCGGGTCGATCTTCAACGTCTGCAACAGGAAGAACAGCGCGTAGAACTGCCCGGTGTACCACACCACCGCCTGCCCGGCGGTGCCGCCGAGCAACGCCATGATCACCACCTTGAGATTGTCCCAGCAGGCGAACGACTCGGTCAGCGGCGCCTTCGACGCCTTGCCTTCGGCCTTCATCTTCATGAACACCGGCGACTCGTTGAGCTGCAGGCGGATGTACACCGAGATCGCCAGCAGCAGGATCGACAGCAGGAACGGGATGCGCCAGCCCCAGGCCTCGAACGCCTCGGTGCCCATGGCGGTACGACAGGCCAGGATCACCAGCAGCGACAGGAACAGGCCGAGGGTGGCGGTGGTCTGGATCCATGCGGTGAAGAAGCCGCGCTTGCCCTTGGGCGCATGTTCCGCCACATAGGTGGCGGCGCCGCCGTACTCGCCGCCCAGCGCCAGCCCCTGCAGCAGACGCAGGCTGATGAGGATCACCGGCGCGGCCACGCCGATGGTCGCGTAGCTGGGCAGCAACCCCACCACCGCCGTGGATATACCCATGATCACGATGGTGATGAGGAAGGTGTACTTGCGCCCGATCATGTCGCCCAGGCGGCCGAACACGATGGCGCCGAATGGCCGTACGGCAAAGCCGGCGGCGAAGGCGAGCAAGGCGAAGATGAACGAAGTGGTCTCGTTGACCCCGGCAAAGAAGTGCTTGGCGATGATCGCCGCCAGTGATCCGTAGAGGTAGAAGTCGTACCATTCGAACACGGTGCCCAGGGACGAGGCGAAGATGACTTTGCGCTCCTCCCGGGTAATGCCACGTTGGGGCGCGCTACTGCCCGTGGATGCGCTGTCAAGGACCGCCATGGGTCGCCTCCGTCTGATTGTGGTAGACCGGAGTGCTCCATCAGATCCCAAAGCACGCACCCAGGCCCAAGGGCATTGCAGGCTGCGCGAAGCACGACGAGGCATCGGCCTCGGATCGCGGCAAGTCACCTCAAGCATAATCGGCCTTTGAACGATATCCACTCGCATGAGTGTTTATCGACCAATACGGATAGGACGCCCGGAATGAACAAACGACAGGACAGCGCTTGGCGAGGTCGACTCTGGCTGGCCGATGACCATTGCCTGCTGCTCGGCACGCCAGGGCGCACCAGTGTCCACGCCCACTATGCCCACCAGGTGCTGTTACCACTCGAGGGCGAGGTATGTGCTGAGATCGCTGGCGAACAGTGCAGCGGCAGGTTGCTGGCCATCGAGTCGTTGCAGCCCCACGCCATGCCCGGGCATCAGACACCCTGCATCACCTTGTTCGCCGAACCCCTGGCGTTTTCCCTGCAGACCTTGCTTGACGCCTGCCAGCAGGCGCCCCGTGATATCCCGGGTCTGGCCCAGGCGTTGCGCCTGGCACCGCGCCGCTCGTTGGACCCGCGCCTGACCCGTGCCCTGGAGCGGATCCGGGCGCTGGACGAGCAGCGCCTGCCAGCCACGACACTGGCGCAGGACGCCGCGGTGTCGATCAGTCAGCTGGAGCGCTTGTTCAGCGGCAGCCTAGGCCTGTCGGTACGACGCCTGGTGCTGTGGCAACGCCTGCGCATGGCCCTGCGCCAGGCCCTTGACGGCATGTCCCTGACCGAGGCGGCCATGGCTGCGGGCTTTGCCGACTCGGCACACCTGTCCCGTAATCTGCGTCAGCAGTTCGGTATCCGCGCCAGTGAGGCCCTGCGCCACCTGCGTTCAGATACGCTGACCTAGGGCCTGGCGCAGACTGTGCGGGAGTGGCGCCGGCGGCTGCGCCGTGGCCTTCGGGCGAAACGGCTCACGCAGCTGTGCCAGGTACGCTTGCGGGTAGTCCGGGCGATCACCGATGCCCATGTCGTCATCGGCCAGCCCATAGCCCGGCAGGTGCAGCGCGGTCCCCAGCAGGCGGTCCCACAGCGGGAAGAACAGGGCGAAATTGACGTCACCCAGCGTGCCGTACTTCAGGTGGTGCAGCCGGTGCACGGGCGCCCAGGCGAACAGATGGCGCAGGCCGCCGATGCGCATGTCGACATTGCTGTGTTGCAGCAGCAACTGCACCGAGATACTGAAGGCCAGCAGCGCCGCGATATCCTGCGGCAAGCCCAGCAACAGCAACGGCAGCACACCGCCGAGGGCCTCGGCGAGCTGGTGCAGCGGGTGCTTCATCAGGCCATTGAAGCCGTACAGCCGGGTCACGCTGTGATGCACCGCGTGCAGGCGCCAGAGCAACGCGCTGCGGTGGCTGGCGTAATGCACCAGGGTGATGCCCAGGTCGGCCAGGGGCATGGCAAGCAGCAATTGCCACAGCACTGGCCAATGGCTGGGCCATAGCCCGCTGGCCGGCAGCCAGCCGGCCAGCAGTGGAATCGTGGTGATGCTGGCGACATTCAGGGTTTCGTTGACCAGCGCGTGCAGGCCATCGCGCCCGCCCTCCCCGTCAGCCTCGCTCCAGGCGGGCTTGTAGGGGTATAGCGCTTCGCAGGTGAACGACAGCAGGATGGCCACGCCGAGCAGGGGCAACAGCCAGAGAATGTCGGCGCCGAGGTTGATCAGGTAGACGGCTGTGCCGATGAAACCAAGGAAGAAGCATGGGGCATAGAGGATGCGCATGGAAGGCTCCGGTCATGGATGGAGCCGCCAGTGTTGCCGGGTGCCTGAGCGTGACGCTTGAACGAACGGCGCATTTGCTGTTGTAACAACTGTCTTGGGCCGCTCCTACAGGGGGCCGTCGATCATTACGGAGCGCCTTGGATTCGCGTCGCCAACTGGCGGCGCATCTCGTCATTGGCGCCCTGGGCCTGGGCCAGTATCGCCCGCAACCCTTGAACCTGGGCGTCGCGCTGCTGCAATTGCTCGTCCAGCAACCGGCTCTGTGCCGTTGCCTGGCGCTGCTCGGCCAGCAGACGTTCGTTGTCTCGATGCAGGCGGGTCAGCTCATCCTGGCGGGCGATGGCGCCCTGCTGCAGGGTCTGCAACTGGCCCTGCAACTGGCGCACCTGGGTCTCGCTCCGGCGTTGCTCCTGCTGGCGCTGTTCGAGGCTGACGCGCAGTTGCTCGTCCTTGTCGGCCAGACGTGCCTGCAATTCGCCCTGGGACTGACTTAGACCGGCACTGCGCAGTTGTTCGGCCTGCAGGCTGGCCTGGCTGGCGGCCAGGCGTTCGGACTCGACTTGCAGCGCACCACTCAAGGTCTCGACCTGGCGCAGCGCGCCGGCCAGCTCGCGCTGGGCCAATTGCAGTTCAGCCTGCATCGCCGCGCAGCGTGCTTCGGCCGCGGCCTCGGCAGCGTCGATGCGCGCCTGTCCTTCCTCCTGCAATTGCGCGGCCAGTCGCTCGACCATCCGACCCAGCGGTTCGCTCAGCGCCGTACTGTTGCCCAGCAGCGACACGGGCTGATGATCAAGTTCCTTCAGGTAGCGGTGAATGGTGGTCTTTGACCCGGTATTGCCCAACTCGATACGTATCGCGTCGATACTCGGATTTTCACCGCGGGCCATCAGTGCCTGCCGCGCCTGCTGAACAGCTACCTTGTCGATGCCTATGCGGGCCATTGCTCACTCCACCATTACATACCATGGCATGTACCATGTAATTTGGTGAATACTGCACGTCCCGCGCCGCCTTTTCAAGCGCGTCGGTAGCCGGTCATCCAGCGGCCTGCTCGAGGAAGTCCACCGTCGGCACGAAGAACAATCCACCGGTGACGGCACGGCTGTAGTCCAGCAGGCGGTCATAGTTGCCCGGCGGCTTGCCGACGAACATGTTCTCGAGCATCTGCTCGATCGGTGCCGGCGAACGGGCATAGCCAATGAAATAGGTGCCGAACTCCCCGGCCCCGGGACGGCCGAAGGGCATGTTGTCGCGCAGGATCTTGATCTCCTCGCCGCCCTCTTCCAGGGTCGTCAGCGCGCTGTGCGAGCAACTGGGCTTGCTGGCGGCATCCAGTTCGATATCGGACAGTTTGGTGCGCCCGATGATGCGCTCCTGCGCCTCGGTGGACAGTGCCTCCCAACCGGTCATGTCGTGCAGGTATTTCTGCACCAGCACATAACTGCCCCCGGCAAACGCGGGATCCTCGGCGCCCACCAGGGTGAAGCGCGCCACATCCCGCGGGCCCGGGTTCTCGGTACCGTCGACGAAGCCGATGATGCTGCGCATGTCGAAATAGCGAAAACCCTGCACCTCGTCGACCACCGTGACGGCCTGACCCAGACGCTTGACCAGCAGCGCGGCCAGCTCGAAACACAGGTCCATGTGCTCGGCGCGAATATGCAGGAGAATGTCGCCCGGCGTGGCCACCGCCTTGCGTTCGCCACTGCCGAACTCGCGAAAGGCATGCAGGCCGGCCGGCTGCGCAGTACCGAACAGGCGCGCCCAAGCCGATGCCGAAAAACCGATGACACACGACAGGTTACCGGCCGGTACGCGCTTGCCCACCGAACGCACCAGCCCGGCAAGGTCACCGCACAGTTCGCGTACACGGTCAGCGCTGCCCTCGTCCTCGGTGAGCGTCGCCACCAGGAACATCGCGCTGCGGGTGATCGGGCTGTCGACAGCCTGCGGTTCGATTTCGACAGTGTTCATAGGTATTTTCCCTCCTCGAATAGATCGAACAGGCCAGTACGTTGCCAGCCCGCTCGATGCACGACTACCATCACGGTCGCTTTGGTATAGCACAGCCCGCTTGAACACCCGCCCCTCATAGATGAGATCTATCACCTCATCCAGCCTATCGATTTGACCGCGTCAAATTGCCTCAGCTAACGTGCCGCCCGCTTCGAAGCCGCCCCGCCGCTGTCAAACCCCGATCCACGGCCCAAGCCGTTGTCCTTGCGTTCGAGTTGTTGAAATGTCTGTGAATACCCCCTCCCGGATTACCGAGCTGGTCATAGAAGCCGGCACCCGCAAAGCCCACCTGCCCACCCGCGCCACCCTGATCCTCGGCTTTCTGGCCGGAGCATTCATTTCCCTGGGCTTCCTGCTGGCGATTCACGTCAGCGCCATGATCCCCACGCCATGGGCTTCGTTCGGCACCCTGCTGGGCGCTGCGGTATTTCCCATCGGCCTGATCCTGGTAATCCTGGCCGGGGGCGAACTGCTCACCGGCAACATGATGAGCCTGCCCCTGGCGATGTTCGCCGGGCGTATCCGCCTGTGGGCAGTGGCACGCAACTGGGCCCTGGTGACCCTGGCCAACCTGCTGGGCGCGCTGTTCGTCGCCTACTGCTTCGGCCATCTGCTCGGACTGACCGAGGGGCCGTACCTGGGCAAGACCCTGGCGGGCGCCACTAGCAAGGTCAGCGCCGATTTCCTGCACGCCTTCGTCTCCGGCATCGGCTGCAACTGGCTGGTGTGCCTGGCCGTGTGGCTGTCCTACGCCAGCCGTGAGATGAGCGGCAAGATCCTCGGCATCTGGTTCCCGATCATGGCCTTCGTCGCCATCGGCTTCCAGCACGTGGTCGCCAACATGTTCCTGATCCCGGCGGCGATCTTTGCCGGCTACCTGAGCTGGTGGCAGTTACTGGAAAACCTGGCGGCGGTGTTCCTGGGCAATGCCGTGGGCGGGGCGATCTTCGTCGGCCTGGCCTACTACGTCTCGTTCGGCGCCCCGGCGCAGGAACAGGGCGCGCTGCAGTAGCAGGCTTCAGTCAGCCACGGCCCTCGCGGCCTGGGCCAGACGCTGCACGGCCTGGCGAATCTCGTCCGGATCCAGCGAGGCGAACCCCAGGCGCAGGGCATTCTCGGGTTGGCCGGCGGGTGAAAACTGCCGGCCGGCACGCACCACCAGGTCCAGTCGCAACGCCTCGACCACCAGCCGATCCACGTTTATCGACGGGGCGAACCTCACCCACAGCGCCAACCCGCCCTCCGGCACCTGCACCGCGATGCGCTCGCCAAAGGCTTCGCGCAGGCAGGCCAGCAGCATATCCCGGCGGCGCCGGTACTCCCTGGATACCCGCCGCAGGTGTTTCCTGAGCTCACCGGCTTCGATCAGGTCGGCGAGCATCCGCTGCATCACCGCATCGCCCTGCCCCAGGATCAGCGCTGCGGTGCGGCTCAGCGTCTCGGTCACCGCCGGCGGCGCGACGATGAAGCTGCAACGGAAGGTGCTGCCCAATGACTTGGACAGCGAGCCGACATAGATCACATGGCGCTGCAGGGGATCACTGGCCAGCGGCAGGTAGGGCCGCCCGGCAAAGTGGTATTCGTGGTCGTAGTCCTCCTCGATCACGCAGAAGTCATGGCGCCGCGCCAATTCCAGCAACTGCCGCCGGCGACCGGCGCGCAGACTGACGGTGGTGGGAAACTGGTGGTGGGGCGTGACATACAGAAAGCGCACCGGATGCAGCCGGCACAGCGCCTCGATCTGCTCGCCCCGACAACCCTCCTCGTCCAGGTCCACGGTCTCCAGCCGAGCACCCAGCTGGCGGAATATTTCCCAGGCCGGCGGATAGCTCAGCCGCTCCACCAGCACCACGTCACCGGGCCTGAGCAACACGCTGGCGACCAGGTACAGCGACATCTGCGTGCCCTGGGTGAGGCAGATATACTCGGCCCCCACGTTCAGTCCACGCTCCTGGCGCAGCATGTCCGCCAGCACGCGGCGCAGGTGATGGCCGCTGCCGTCGCTGCCATGGCGCACGGTATTGGTGGCGAAGCTGTGACGCAGGGCCTTGCGGTAGTAACGGTGCAGGACCGCCTGGGGCAACAGGCGATGGTCACAGGCGCCGTTGTCGAAGAACAACGCCCCGGCGCGCTGATGCCACGCCGTCGCCTGTTCGCTCGCCGCGAAATATGCAGTGGCAGGCGCATCGCGCAATTTCGGAGCGAATGGCGGCGCCACCTCGCGCGCCGGCGTCGCCTGCGCGGTGAGCTGCTGGCTGACGAAGGTGCCACGACGCGGCACGCTGTACAGCCAACCCTTGGTCGCCGCTTCTTCGTAGGCAAGGATCACCGTCTTGCGATTGACGTCGAGCAGTTGCGCCATGTCCCGAGTACCCGGCAAGGGAGTTCCGGGAAGCAGGCGGCCATCGCTGATCGCGTTGACCAGTCCCTCGACGATCTTTCGATAGGAGGCCTGCGGCTCGCCCCCTTCCAGGTTGAGCAACGGCCGCCATTTGCGTAACTGGACCATGTGAATTATCCAAAACTGGAGGTTCTCCTGGTCCAAGTCTACCGCAACAATCACCGCTCCCACTGCCACGAGGTCGCCATGCCCAGCCACCATGTCATTGAATTGTCGCCCTCGGGCAGAACCTTCGAGGCCGGCGACGAGCTGCTGCTCGACGCCATGCTCGCCAGCGGCCTGGCCGTGCCCTTCTCGTGCCGTCGCGGCGCCTGTGGTTCGTGCAAGGTCAAGGTCGTCACCGGACGTTATCGCGACAAGCAGCGCGACACAGACACGCCCGCGCCCTCCTACCCCCTGGCCGCCGACGAACTGCTGCTGTGCCAGAGCCACGCCTGCGGCGACATGCGCCTGGCGATTCCCGGCTGGTCACTGGACACACCAACACTGACCTTCAGCGCGCGGGTGCTGGGCAAACGCCCCCTGAGCGCTGATATCACCGAGCTGGTGCTGCAACCCGAACAACCCGTCGAGGTACGTGCCGGCCAGTACGTCAGGTTCCGCCTTGATAACGGTGACAGCCGCTGCTTCTCCATCGCCAACCTGCCGGCCCTGGATCAGGGACGGATGGTGTTTCAGATACGCAGTGTCGCTGGCGGCCTGTTCTCCGAACGCTTGCTGCCGTCACTCGACATAGGCGATGTGCTGATGCTTGAAGGCCCGGTGGGGGCCTGCACCTGGCAACATGAAGATGAACGCCCCGTGGTGCTGTTCGCCAGCGGCACCGGCTATGCCGGCATCAAGCCCCTGCTGCTGACGGCCCTGGCACGCAATGCCGAGGTCACGCTGTATTGGGGTGGCGCCTCACCGGCCGACTTCTACGACCGTGCGTTCCTCGACCAGAGCAGCCAGGCGCACCCTCGTTTTCGCTGGTACCCGGTCCTGGCGACGCAGGCCCGCGTGCAGCAAGTGGCACTGGCCCAGGCACATCACTGGGCCAATACCCAGGTCTATGCCTGTGGCAACGGCACGATGATCCAGCAGGTCCGCGAGCAATGCCTTGGCGCAGGCGTGCAGGCCCATCGCTTCATCGCCGAGGCCTTCGTGCCCAGCGGCGCAGCGCTGCCGTCGACGGCACTGGACCCACAACTGGAGAAAGTCGGCCCGCGCTACTCGCTGGACGGCATGCTCGCCGCCCGCGAACAGACGGTACGGGCCCTGGCCGCCATCGCCAGCCAGCTGGAAGTCGGCATGACCACCGCCCAGGCCTTGGCCATGGCCGAGCGCACCTTGCGCGCCATGGGCGCCTCGCACACCTGGCACCCGACCTATATCCGCTTCGGCGACGACACCGTGCGCACGCCGCGCCAGGGCATCGACCCGCAGCGCAGGCTGCGCGCCAGCGATATCGCCGTGGTCGACCTCGGCCCGGTCTGGGACGGCTACGAGGGCGACTATGGCGACACTTTCGTGTTCGGCGACCACCCCCTGCACCACGCCTGCGTCGAAGCGCTGCACGCAGTGTTCGACGAGACGCGCCTGGCCTGGCGCCGCGGACTGACCGGGCGCGAGCTGTACAACGTTGCCGAGCGCAGCGCCCAGGCCAAGGGCTGGTGTCTGGAGCGCAACCTGGCCGGGCATCGCATCGCCGACTTCCCCCATGTCCTGTACGGGCAGGAGAAACTGGCCGATCTGCAGATCGTGCCGGGGGAGATGGTCTGGGTGCTGGAGATCCAGCTGTGCCATCCCAGCGAACCGGTCGGGGCGTTCTTCGAGGATATCCTCATCGCCCGTTGACCCTGCCTGGCTGAGCGCCAATCGCATCGCTGGATGTTAATGATTTGCATTGAGGTTTTCCCGTGCTGGGTCGGAAAGCCTAGTGAATGCCTTCACTCACTTGCGAATCGAAAGGAATCCAGCATGTCGCAACAGCGTGTCAGCCCGGCGCAGCAGCCGGCTGTGCCCCACTTTGACCTCAATCGCACCTTCGCCGCCGTGCACATGGCCTTGCTGCTCGGCCTGGGCGGCGCGTCCATGAGCGTGACCGCGGCGCAGACCGTGGAACGCGCCGAGGAAGTGGAAAAATCCCGCCAAGGCCAGGCCAGCGGCAGCCTCGAGCTGACCGAAACCCGGGTTGAAGGCAACCTCGACGCCCCGAGCGCATTGCCCCCCGCTTACGCCGGCGGCCAGGTGGCTTCGGGCGGCCGGGTCGGCTTGCTGGGCAACAAGGACTTCATGGAGACACCGTTCAGCACCATCAGCTACACCGAGCAGTACATCCAGGACACCCAGGCGCAAACCGTCACCGACGTGATCGCCGCGACCGACCCCGCAGTGTTCAGCAATGGCCTGAAGGGTACCTACAGCGAGAACTACTCGATCCGCGGCTTCAACTCCAACATCAACGATGTGAGTATCGGTGGCCTGTACGGCATGGCGCCCTACTACCGGATCTCGCCCGAGATGTACGAGCGCATCGAAGTGCTCAAGGGGCCGTCCGCCCTACTCAACGGCATGCCACCGGCCGGCTCGGTGGCCGGCAGCATCAACCTGGTGCCCAAGCGCGCGGGAGCCGAACCGTTGACGCGGATCACCACCACCTACATGTCCGACGCGCAGTTTGGCGGGCACCTCGACGTCGGCCGTCGCTTCGGCGAAGAGCAGCAGTTCGGCGTGCGCTTCAACAGCGTCTATCGCGACGGCGACACCGCGACCGACCATCAGCGCATGAAGGCCGAGCTCAACGCCCTGGGCCTCGACTGGCGCGGCGAGCGGGCGCGCCTGTCCGCCGACCTGTACGAAAGCGAGGACCGGGTCAGGGGCCAGAACCGCGGCATCGGCCTGGCCGCGGGCGTGCCGGTGCCCAGGCCGCCGAAGTCGGAGACCTTGCTCAACCCGGACTGGGGCTTCGTCCAGACCCGCGACAAGGGCGTGATCGTGCGCGGCGAGTACGACCTCAACGACAACCTCATGGCCTATGCCGCGGCCGGCACCAGCAAGACCGACTACGCCTACAGTGGCACCATGCTCGCAGAGGTGTTCAACACCGCCGGGGATATGGAGACGAACATGGGCCAGTTGAAGATCGACCTGAAGAAGACCTCGGGGGAGGCCGGCCTGCGCGGCCATTTCGATACCTTCGGCGTCGGTCACCAGTGGTCGCTCAACGCCACGCACTACTCGGACAAGCAGCACGACTATGGCCGGCGCAACGTCCCGGGTGCCGAGTGGATCAACAATATCTACCACCCGGTCTGGGGACCGGAAGCCGCCAGGAGCTACCCGCCGATCTCCCACACCGAGTCGCGCCTGAGCAGCTACGGCCTGGCCGACACCCTGTCGTTCCTCGACGAGCGTCTGCAACTCACCTTGGGCGTGCGTCGCCAGCAGGTGCTGACCGACAGCTTCGACGTCAGCAGCGGCGCGCACACCACACGCTACAACGAGAGCGCCACGACCCCGGCGGCGGCAGTGCTGGTCAAGGTCACTGACGAGGTGTCGCTGTACGCCAACTACATCGAGGGCCTGAGCAAGGGCGCCATCGCGCCGTTCAACACCGCCAATCGCGGCGAAGTCTTCGCCCCCTACAAGTCCAAGCAGAAGGAAGTCGGCGTCAAGCTCGACCTTGGCGACTTCGCCCACACCCTGAGCCTGTACCAGATCGAACGCCCCAGCAGCTTCACCGACCCGGTAACCAGAGTGTTCTCCTTCGGCGGCGAACAGCGCAACCGCGGGCTCGAGTGGAGCTTCTTCGGCACACCGCTGACCGACCTGCGCCTGATGGGCGGCGTGGCCCGCCTCGATCCCAAGGTGACCAAGGCCGCCAGCGGCTCGGATGAAGGCAAGACCGCCACCGGCCAGCCGAAACTGCAGGGCAAGCTGGGCGTGGAGTGGGACACCCCACTGCTCGATGGCCTGACCCTGACCGCCAACGCCACCGCAGTGTCGAAACAGTACATCAGCAGCGACAACAGCCAGTCGATCCCTGGCTACACCATCTACGACGTCGGTGCCCGCTACCGGTTGCAGGTGGCCGACCATCCTGTGACCTTGCGTAGCACGGTGGAGAACGTGACCAACAAGGCCTACTGGGGCATGCCGCTGCTCACCAGCCTGGGACTGGGTGCGCCGCGTACCGTGCAGGTGTCCGCCAGCATCGACTTCTGATCCTAATCCGCCTTGCCTACCGGCATCGGTTGCCCCGCCAGGACACTGGCGGGCGTGACCACTTGCCCCAGGTCGATGTGACGGAAATCCGGCTTGGCCCCCAGCCGCGCATTGAAACGCACGTTGAAGGTGAACGGGTCGTCGGTCGGCATGTCCAGCGAACGGCCGTAGAGCGCGCTCACGGCCGTGCCGTCATAGCCCATCAGCTTGAGCAGCGTGGGGAACAGGTTGTAATGGCTGGAGGCGTTGCGGTTGGCCTGCAGATGGGCCTGCCAGTCCAGCGTGCGCAGGCCCTCGCCCTGGATCACCACCAATGGCACCAGGCCTTCTTCGGGCACCGGATCGCTGTCGCAATGGGTGTTCAGGCCAGGGTTGCCGCGTTCATGCAGGTCCTGGCCATGGTCTGAGGTGTAGAGCACCACGGCCTGGCTGAGGTCGCCCTCGGCGAACAGCCGGCGGAAGAATTCGCCGACATTCCACAACACGGTGTTCTGGTAGGCGTTGCGATACAGCACCCAGTCCTGCGGGCGGCCATCGAAGCCATCGCGGGTACCGGTATCGGCAATATCGACGTAACGCCCTCGCGGCAAGGCCGGCTGGTACTTGAGGAAGTCGTCCGGGTACTTGTCGTGCACCGGGAAATGGGCGCCGACCTTGTTCACCACGATCAGTTGCGGCCTGCCGTCCTTGAGCAGCGCCACCAGCCGCTCCAGCGCCGCCATGTCGCGCTGCACCACGGGGGTGTCGTCGAACTGGATGAACTGGTCGATATCACGCTTCTCGGTCTCGGTCATCAGGTTCTGCAGGTTGCCGCCGGTGCGCTGGCCATCGATGTACACCGTACCCAGGCCCGCGCGCTTTGCGTACTGCCAGATCGACGGCTGGGTCGAGTTGATCCGCAGGTAATCGCTGCGGGTGCCGCCATAACGCAGGGTGACATTGGTGTCGGCGCTACAGTTGGCGATGGACGCGGCGTAGCCGAAGTTGACAATGGACACGCCGGGCTGGGCCTGGGCCAGGTGGCTGGTGACCCCGGCCGGGGTGTTCAGGTCCAGGTAGTTGCCCGAGATGCTCTCGTCGATCAGCAGCACGATATCCCGGGCCATCGCCGGCCCCGACTGGGCCAGGCTCACCGGCTGGCGCGGCCCGACATGGTCGTGCAGGGTCTCGTAGCCGAACAGGCTGAGGTAGGCCAGCGGCGTGTACATCACCGGCAGCCCGCGGGCGCCCTCGCCGGCGCGCACGAACAGGATGGCGATCAGCACCAGCAGGCCCAGCACCGGCGCCACGGGTGGCAACAGCCACGGTAGCCGAGGGGTCGGCCCCGGACGCAAGCCAAGACCAAACAGCAGCAACAGCGCCCGTGCCGCGGCCAGGGTAATGGCGTAGTGATATTGTTGCAGGGCCTCCTGGACAAAACCGCCGGCATAGACCATGGACACGAATGCGCTATAGGTCAGGTAGGAGTCAGTGATGCGGTTATAAGCATCGAGAAAGATCGCGCTGACCGTGAATACAAGCGCCAGCGACCAGCGCAGCCAGCCGGGGCGGCTGAACGCCGCCAGCAGCAGCGCCAGCGCCAATACCGCGAACACCCCCAGGTACAGCACCAATGGCAGGCCAATACCCAGCGCTTCTATGCGCTCGCGGTAATAGGCATGAAAGCTGCCCAGATAGACGAGCAACAGCAGAAGCTTGATCCATCCGCGCATGTTTCGGCCACTCCGATCATGGAAATCTCCTCAAACCGTAGCAGCTTTGAAACAAACCACAGCGCAAAAAAGTCAAAATTCCGACGACATACCGACACCGTAATCTGGCACCTGCCGCAAGTTGTTGTTGATTCTCTCTATCGTCTGAAACCCGCTTATTTCGGTGCGTCCAACCGTTCATCGGTTCGTCGAACGGCCAATTGCCACTAGCTATGCGCGCTAACACACGGATTGGAAACGGGTTGGTGGCAGATCGCCCGTTTCGCCAGGGGCTGTAAATTCGACGAAACATGCCATTGCTTTGACGCAAATCCACCGGGCTGAGCTATACCCAATTCACATCACTGTTTCATCTCCCTTACTCATCCATTCGAGGCACCGCGCATGGACGTGAGCGTTTTTGGCACCGGTTATGTCGGACTGGTACAGGCAGCAGCCCTGGCGGATGTAGGTCATCGGGTCCTGTGCGTGGATGTCGATACCCACAAGATCAACCAGTTGCGCCAAGGTGTGCCGCCGATCAGCGAGCCGGGGCTGTCGGACCTGCTCGAGGACAACATCAAGGAAGGCCGCCTGCTGTTCAGCACCCAGGCCAGCGATGCGGTCAGCCACGCCGAGCTGATCTTCATCGCCGTCGGCACGCCGCCCGACGAGGACGGCTCGGCCGACCTCAGCCATGTGCTCAACGTCACCCGGCAGATCGCCGCGCTGATGGAGACCGACCATACCCTGATCATCAAGTCCACCGTGCCGGTGGGCACTGCCGACCAGGTCATGGCCCTGGCCCGCGACGAACTGCAGCGCCTGGGCAAGGGCCAGTTGCAGGTGCGCGTGGTGTCCAACCCCGAGTTTCTCAAGGAAGGCAGCGCCCTGGCCGACTGCATGCGTCCGGATCGGATCATCGTCGGCACCCTCGACGAAGTCGCCCATGACCAGCTGGCCGAACTGTACGCGCCGTTCTGCCGCAACCACGAAAAGCTGATGTTCATGGACAACCGCAGCGCCGAGCTGACCAAGTACGCCGCCAACGCCATGCTCGCCACCCGCATCAGCTTCATGAACGAGCTGGCCAACCTCAGCGAACACCTGGGCGCCGATATCGAAGCGGTGCGCCGGGGCATCGGCTCCGACCCGCGCATCGGCTACCACTTCATCTATCCGGGCTGCGGTTTCGGCGGTTCGTGCTTCCCCAAGGACATCAAGGCCCTGCTGCACACCGCCGCCCACAGCGGCATGCCGTTGCGCCTGCTGCAGAGCGTCAATGAAGTCAACGACCAGCAGCGGCGCATCCTTTTCGCCAAGCTCAAGCAGCGCCTGGCGGGCCTGGCCGGCAAGTCCATCGCCCTGTGGGGCCTGGCCTTCAAGCCCAACACCGACGACATGCGCGAGGCCCCCAGCCGCTACCTGATGGAGGCCCTGTGGGCCGAAGGCGCCATCGTGCGTGCCTACGATCCCGAAGCCATGGACGAGTGCCGGCGCCTGTACGGCTATCGTGACGACCTGCACCTGTGCGCCACCCGCGACGACACCCTGCAGGACGCCGATGCCCTGGTGATCTGCACCGAGTGGAAGAACTTCCGCGTGGTCGACTTCTCGATGCTGGCCAGCAAGCTGCGCGAGCGGGTGATCGTCGACGGGCGCAACCTGTACAACCCCGAGCAGGTTGCCGCCCACGGCCTGCACTACAGCGGCATCGGCCTGCGCCAGGTCACCCCGCAGGCAGACGCGCCATGAAGGTGCTGGTCACCGGCGCGGCCGGTTTCATCGGTGCCCACACCTGCCGCCAGCTGTTGCTCGAGGGGCACCAGGTGGTGGGCCTGGACAACTTCAACGACTACTACGAGCCGGCTCTCAAGCACGCCCGCGTGCACTGGGTACGGCAGACGCTCGGTGACTTCCCGCTGCACTGCCTGGACCTGGGCGACCGCGACGGCATGGCCCGACTGTTCGCCAGCGAGCGTCCGGAGGTGGTGGTGCACCTGGCGGCCCAGGCCGGCGTGCGCTACTCGCTGCAGAATCCGCAGGCCTACCTGGACAGCAACCTCGCCGGTTTTCTCAACATTCTCGAAGGTTGCCGCCGCCATCCGGTCAAGCACCTGCTGTACGCCTCGTCCAGCTCGGTGTATGGCGCCAACCAACAGACGCCCTATCGAGTGCAGGATCCGGTGGACCATCCGCTGTCGCTGTATGCCGCCACCAAGAAGGCCAACGAGGCCATGGCCCACAGCTACAGCCACCTTTATGGCATTCCCTGCAGCGGCCTGCGCTTCTTTACCGTGTATGGCCCCTGGGGTCGCCCGGACATGTCGCCGATGCAGTTTGCCAAGGCGATCAGCGAAGGCCGGCCGATCCAGCTGTTCAACCATGGCCGCCACCAGCGCGACTTCACCTACATCGACGACATCGTCGAAAGCCTGGTGCGGCTGATCCCCCTGCCCCCGGTCGCCGACCCGCAGTGGGACGCGCTCGCCCCGGACCCGGCCAGCAGCCACGCGCCCTGGCGCCTGTACAACATCGGCGGGCAGCGCCCGGTGGAGCTGCTCGACTACCTGGCCCTGCTGGAGAAGCACCTGCAGCGCAACGCGGTGATCGAACTGCTGCCGTTGCAGCCGGGCGATGTGCTGGCCACCTGCGCCGACGCCAGCGCCCTGGCCAGGGTCACCGGTTTCACCCCACAGATAGGTCTTGATGAAGGGCTCGGGCGCTTCGTCGCCTGGTTCAAGAGCTACCACTCGCCCGCCGCCAGCGAAGCGGCGCCCACGGGCGAGCAGCCAGATCAGCGGAGGGCGGTATGACAGGACAACCCAAGAGCGCGCAACTGCAGGCGCTGTACCAGGACAAACGCATGGACCCGGCGCACCGGCAGCGCATCGATGCCGCCATCCACATGCAGGGCCGTGGTTGGATGACCGGCCGCGGCGGGGGCCGCCCGTGGACGCTGTCGCGCACCAACCGCGTGCTGTCGTGCCTGGCCGCGCTGACCCTGCTGCTGCTGCTGTCGCCGGTGTTCCTGGTGCTGGCGCTGCTGATCAAGCTGTCCAGCAAGGGCCCGGTGTTCTTCGTGCAAAAGCGCACCGGCTACCGGGGCCGCGCCTTCGGCATGTACAAGTTCCGCACCATGGTGGCCAACGCCGAGGCGCTGAAGGACTCGCTACGCCACCTGAACAAGCACGGCGCCGAATCCATCGATTTCAAGATCGACAAGGACCCGCGCATCACCTCGATAGGCGGCTGGCTGCGCCGCAGCAGCCTGGACGAACTGCCCAACCTGATCAACGTGGTCACCGGCGACATGCGCCTGGTCGGCCCGCGCCCCACCTCGTTCAACGCCTACCGCTACCACGACAACCACCTGGCGCGGCTGTCGATCTACCCGGGCATGACCGGCCTGTGGCAGATCTCCGGACGCAGCAATATCGACTTTGACCAACGCGTAGAACTGGACCTGAGCTACATCAACGAACAGAGCCTGATGCTGGACCTGAAGATCCTGCTCAAGACCCCGTTCAAAGTCTTCACTGGCCACGGAGCAAGCTGAGATGGACGGTTCATCCTCGAGAAGCCTGACGATCGCTACCCCAAGCGAGACCAACCTGACCTCCACCGTGCTCGACCTCGACCAGCGCACCCTGCTGCTGACCGCGGCCAACACCGGCAGCGGCACCAGTACCAGCGCCCTGGCCTTCGCCAGCCAGCTGGCACTGATGAGCGCGGGCAACGTGCTGCTGATCGACGCCAGCCTCAGCCCCGGCGGCCTCAGCCAGCAGCTGGGCCTGGGCAAGCTGCGCGGCTACAGCGATCTGCTGTTCAACCAGGACACCCCGCCGTTGGCCCAGGACTGCATCGTGCGCCTGTCCGACCAGCCCTTCGACGTGCTGCCGGTGGGCACCTGGAAGCGCGGCCGCGACCGCCTCGACCACGAGCAGTTGCGCGTGCTGCTGCACCAGCTGAGCAACCAGTACCGCTTCGTGGTGATCGACGGCGAAGCCATCTACGCCAGCGCCGACAGCCTGGTCATCGGCACCCTGGTCGACGGCGTGATCCTGGTGGTGTGCGCCGAGGAGACCCGCTGGGAGGTCGCCCAGGCCGCCAGCCAGCGCCTGACCCAGGCCGGCGCGCGATTGATAGGCAGCGTGTTCAACAAGCGCAAGTACTACATGCCCAAGTGGCTGTACGAAAATCTCTGAGAGGCCGCACAGGATGAACGCCATGAGATATCCATCGATTGCCCTGTGCGTGCTGGCCCTGGCCGGCTGCGCCAGCCAGGAAGACCGCCAGATGCCGGTGCAGATCCTCACCGCGCCGCCAGCCGAGAGCCAGGCCACCGAAGTCGCCCGCCGCGAGCAGGTACTGCGCCCGCAGGACGTGCTGGAGGTGATCTTCCACGTCAGCAACCGGTCGGCCGGGGTCTACCGCATCCAGTCCGGCGACACCCTGGACCTGAACTTCATGGCCGCCAGCGGCCTGAACGGCAACCAGCTGGTGCAGCCCGACGGCAGCATCACCCTGCCCAGCACCAACGCCGCGGTGCGCGTCGAGGGCATGACCCCCGGCGAGGCCGAGAGCGCCATCCGCCAGGCCTACCAGGACAAGCGGGTGTTCAAGCCCAACCGTGACCAGGTCACCGTGCGGGTGATCAGCCCGATGACCGACGAGGTCAACCTGAAGAACGCCCTCAACCACCCCGGCACCGGCATGAGCCGCGACATCACCGTGGGCAACGACGGGCGTGCCACCTTCCCGGAAATCGGCTCGGTGCCGCTGCAGGGCATGACCGTCAACCAGCTGCGCGACTACCTCAACGAGCGCTACGCCACCCTGCCCGGGCGCATGAGCGTGGACGTACTGCTCAAGTCCACCGCCGCCAACGAGATCTACGTGCTCGGCGAAGTCGGCCAGCCCGGCGCCTTCCAGATCCGCCGCCCGGTATCGGTGCTCGAGGCACTTACCCTGGCCCGCGGCCCGACCCTGAAGGCCAAGCTTGGCTCGGTGGTGATCATGCGCCGTGAGGGCAACACCGTGCACGCAGTCAACTACGACGTCGACCAGGCGCTGTCCGGCGGCACCCAGAAGCTCGCCTACCTGCAGCCCGAGGACATGCTCTACGTGCCCAAGACCAAGCTGGCCAGCGCCGCCGAGTTGTCGCGGCAACTGGCCGACGTGGTGCTGTTCCAGGGCTTCGGCTTCAGCTTCAGCTACCGCGTCGACAACAAAGAAAGCAACGACTGACCGGGGGACGGACCATGACCACGCAACCCAAAGAAAACTATGTGCATGAGTTCTTCCGCATCTTCTTCGCCAACCGCCAGCTGGTGAAAAGGGTGTTCCTGGTGTTCGCGGTGATTGCCGTGCTGTTGCCGCTGGTGCTCAAGCAGAGCTTCGACATCACCGCCGAAGTCATCGTGCAGTCCAAGAAGCTCTCGCAGAGCGACACCACTTCTGCGCTCAGCCAGCAGGCCGACCAGTTCATCCCGCCGTCGCTGGCCGACATGGAGACCGAGAGCAACATCCTGCGCTCGCCGACCCTGATCCGTCAGACCATCGGCGAGCTGCGCAAGGAAGGCCACTACCCGGACGAGCCCGGCCTGCTGCGCCGTACCGTGCTCGACCCGGTGCGCCACGCGGTGTTCGACCCGCTGCACCGGCTGTTCGGCAACACCGTGGCCGATGACCGCGACACCCAGCTCGACACCCTCACCGACCAGGCGGTCAAGGATCTCAAGGTCGAGACCCTGCCCGGCTCCAACGTGATCTCCATCACCTACAGCGCCGACGATCCGAAGCTGGGCACGCTGTTCGTCAGCCGCCTGCTGGAGAACTTCCTGGCCAACCGCCAGGACCTGCAGTCCAACGAGCTGCCCGAGGCGTTCTACGAGCAGAAGAAACTGCACTACCAGGCCCGCCTGGGCGACCTGGAAAGCCAGCGCCTGGGGCTGCTGACCGCCATCGGCTCGTCGGACCCCAAGGAAGAGATCACCTTCCGCCTCAATGCCATCAACACCGAGGAGCAGGCGCTCAACCTGCAGCGTGACCGCCAGCTGCAGAACCAGAAGTGGCTCGACTACCTGCAGAGCAGCCTGGCAGCGGCCAGCAAGGCGAGGATGGCCGACTACGCGTTCCCCTACACCTTCACCACCACGGTCGACAACGTCGCCTTCGAGGACCGCGAGATCAAGCAGCTCGGCGAACAGCTGACCACCCAGCTGGCCCGCTACAACGGCGACGCCACGGTGTTCCAGCCGGGCTCCGACCAGATGGTCATGGCCCGCCAGCAGATCGCCCAGTTGCGCGCGCAGTTCCTCAAGATCGTCGAGAACCGCATCCGTGAACGCCAGCAGGATCTGGCCGTGACCCAGCAGGTGATCGAGCAGAAGACCCAGCGCATTGCCGACTACAGCAAGCGCATCCTCCAGCTGCGCGAGACCCAGAGCAAGACCCGCCAGCTGGACACCGAGATCGATGCCCTGCACAAGGCCTTCTCTACCTACGCCCAGCGTTACGAGGAAAGCCGCGGCCAGGGCCTGCTCGACGGCAGCCAGTCCAACGCGCGGATCCTCAGCGCGCCCTACGAGCCCACCGCGGCGAGCTTCCCGAAACCTGGCCTGATCATTCCGTTCGGCCTGGTCACCGGCCTGCTGCTGGCGATCGCCGTGGTCTACGTCAGGGAGTTCTTCGACCACCGCTTCAAGCATCCGGCGCAGATCAGCCACGAGCTGGGCCTGCCGGTGCTGCTGGTGATCAACGACCAGGCCCCGGCGCTGCCCAACCCGCACAAGAGCTGGTCGCTGCCACGCCTGTGGCACTGGGTGCGCAATTGAACGCCGCGCTGCACGCCGGCCGGCCGATCCTGCACCTGCTCGGCAGTGGCGGGTTCTACGGCGCCGAGCGCATGCTCCTGGACCACTGCCAGGCCACCCCCGGCCAGCATCGGGTGCTGTTCCTCGATGCCCCGGCGGAACTGGTGGCACGCTTTCGCGAGGCAGGCGTCGCATGCGACACCTGCCATGGGCTGGGGGCGGTGCTCAAGATACTCGGCGCGCAGCGCGGCCAACGGCCGTTGGTCAACAGCCACAACTTCAAGGGCCAGCTGTTCGGCTGGATCGGCGCCACCCTGTGGCGCCTGCCGATGGTCAGCACCCAGCATGGTTTCACCCCGCGCAGCCGCAAGCAGCGTTTCTACACCTGGCTGAGCCTGCAACTGTGCCGCACGCCGACGGTGGACACGGTGGTGTGCGTGGCCGAGAGCATCGCCCGCATCCATCGCGATGCCGGCGTGCCCGAGGCCAAGTTGCGGGTGATACCCAACGGGCTGCCCGAGATCTGTGAAGCGGGCGCCAAGGATCGCGTGGGAGCGGCGGTGCGCCGATGCGACTTGCCCCGCGATGGCGATGCTGGACACGACACCGAATCGCGGGGCAAGTCGCATCGGCGCACCGCCGCTCCCACGCCAGGACCTCACCACTGCGATAAAGCCCCCTGGCTCGCCGCCTACGTCGGCCGCCTGTCCAGCGAAAAAGGCCCCGACCTGTTCCTCGACACCCTGATCCCGGTGTGCCAGCGCCACCCACAGGTCCACGCCGTGATGCTCGGTGAAGGCCCCGAGCGTGACACCCTGCAGGCCCGCATCGACGCCGCCGGCCTTACCGGGCGCATCACCTTGCCGGGCTTCCAGCGCGACATGCGCGGCTGGATGAAGCGCCTGGACGCCCTGGTCATCAGCTCACGCACCGAAGGCACGCCGATGATCCTGCTCGAGGCCATGCA
This sequence comes from Pseudomonas peradeniyensis, assembly GCF_014268935.2. Classification (GTDB taxonomy): domain Bacteria; phylum Pseudomonadota; class Gammaproteobacteria; order Pseudomonadales; family Pseudomonadaceae; genus Aquipseudomonas; species Aquipseudomonas peradeniyensis. Next base: position 1,803,781 of record NZ_JABWRJ020000001.1, read on the forward strand.
GGACGGCGTGCCAGTAGTGGCCTTCGGTGTCGGCGGCATTCCCGACGTCATCGAACACGGGCGCAACGGTCTGTTGGCCGCCCCGCTGGCCAGCGCCGAACTGGGCGAACACCTCGAGGCCCTGCTCGTGGATCCCGCGCAGGCCGCCGAGCTGGTCGCCGGCGCCCGCCGCACGCAACGCGAACGCTACCACCTGCCGACCCTGGCACAACGCTGGGCCCTGGTATATCGGGGCACGGCCGAGGAGGTTGTCGCATGATCATTCCCCTGTCGCTGGTGGCCCTGGTGGCCCTGCTGAGCCTGGGGCTGCTGGCCAGCCCCTACCCGTTCCTGGCCCCCGGCGGCGTGATCGGCCTGGCCGGCGTGCTGGTGCTGTACCGCAAGCCGGCCTGGGGACTGCTGGCGATCGCCACCCTGGTGCCGCTGGAGGGGCTGCTCAAGGACGGCCTGGTGTCCGGCGCCAAACTGGTGGGCATCGGCCTGGTGCTGATCCTCAGCCTGCAGCTGGCGGTGCGCCAGTTGCCCGGCGAGCGCCTGCGCAGCAACCAGTGGCGCCTGCTGCTGCCGTTCATGGCCCTGTACCTGCTGAGCCTGTGGACCAGCGACGACCTGGCGCTGTCGGGCGGTCACCTGCGCGAGTTGCTGGTGGGCCTGGTGGTGTTCGTCATCACCCTGCTGGTCGGCCGCGACCTCAACCTGCCGATGCTGGCCCGGCTGATCACCGTCAGCGTGTGCGTCACCTGCCTGTTCGCGATCTTCTCCACCAAGTACCAGGAACAGGGCCGCGCCTCGGCCATGCTCGACCCCAACGCCTTCGCCCTGCTGATCACCATCGCCATGCCGCTGGGGCTGTGGCTGGCGATCAAGGCCCGGCAGATCCCGATCAAGCTGTTCTGGGTCGGCTGCTGCCTGTTGCTGCTGGTGGGCATGACCAAGACCGAGTCGCGCTCGGGGCTGGTGGTACTGCTGATCAGCCTGGGCATCGTGCTGTACAACTACCGCGAACAGCTGACCTACATCCGCCCGCGCCACCTGGGCTTCGCCATGCTTGGCCTGGCCATCGTCCTGCCCCTGGGCGTGGCGTTGATGCCGGCGGGCTATGCCGAACGCATCCAGTCGCTGATGCTGCTCAAGTCCGGGGTCAACGCGCACCAGGACGAATCGCTGGGCCGACGCGCCTCCTACCTGGTGGTGGGCAAGGAGATGATCAGCCACAGCCCGCTGCTCGGCACCGGCCCCGGCACCTTCCCGCTGCACTACGCCGACACCGGCTTCTCCAAGGCCTTCGCCCCGGTCAACAGCAAGACCACCGACCTCTACCGCCGCGCCCACAACACCTACCTGGAGCTGTTCAGCGAGGTCGGCCTGCCGGCGGGCCTGCTGTTCGTCGGCATGATCTTTCTCGCCCTGCGCAACTTCTGGCAGGCCCGCGCCGCCTTCCGCGCGGCCGGTGATGCGGATCGCGCCGACCTGATGACCCACCTGACCATGAGCATGCTGGCCATCGGCCTGTTCCTGATGTTCCTCAGCGCCCCCAGCCACAAGTACCTGTGGCTGATGCTGGCGCTGTCCAGCGTGCTGCTGGGCCAGGCCCGTGAGCAACAGCCGGTGGAGGTGGCCCGATGAGCCGGGTGAGCATCGTCGTCCCGATGTTCAACGAGGCCCGCCATATCGGCCGCACCCTGGACGCCGCCCGGCGCTCGGCCAGCGCCGCAGGCCTGGCCTGCGAGCTGATCGTGGCGGACAACGGCTCCAGCGACGACGGCCCGCGGATCGCCCGTGAGCACGGCGCCCAGGTGCTGACCCTGCCCGGGGTGGCCATCGGCGCCCTGCGCAACGCCGGCGTGGCCGCCAGCCAGGGCGAATGGCTGGCCTTCCTCGACGCCGACATCGAGGTGCCCGAGCACTGGCTGGACCTGCTGCTGGACCTGCAGCGCCGCGGCGAAGGCGACGTCTTCGCCCTCGACTGCGACACCCCGCGCCACGCCCCGTGGTTCGCCCAGGCCTGGCAACGGCGCACCCTGCGCACCGGGCAGACGGTGCAGGACTGCACCTGGCTGCCCACCCCCAACCTGCTGATGCGCCGCAGCTGGTTCGAGCAGGTCGGCGGTTTCGACGAGCGCCTGCGTACCGGCGAGGACAAGGACTTCACCCTGCGCCTGCACGAGTCCGGCGCCCGCCTGCGCGTGCTGCGTCAACCCGCGGTGCTGCACTGGGGCTATGAAGCCAACTGGCGTGAATGGCTGGGCAAGGAGATGTGGCGCCAGGGCAGCCACCTGCAACTGCTGCGCAGTCATGGCGTGAGCCTGCGCCTGCTGCGCTTCCCGCTGCTTTCGGTGGGGGCCTGGGTGCTGGACGCCATGGCCCTGTCGGCCCTGCTCGACGGTTTCCCCCATGTCGCCCTGTTCTTCCTGCTGGTCAGCGCCCTGCCCGCGCTGTTCCTGAGCCTGCGCCAGAGCCGCCGGCACCGAGACCCGCTGCTCACCCTGCAACTCTGGGGCCTGCACTGGCTGCGCCTGCACCTGGCCGGCGCGGCGTTCATCCTCAGCCTGTTCAACCGCACTGCAAGGAGGCCCGCCCGTGGCTGAGTTCATCTTCTGGCTATGCCTGCTGCTGCCGCTGTACGCCTGGGTCGGCTATCCCCTGCTGCTGACCCTGGCCGCGCCGTTCTTTGCCCGTCGCACGCATTCGCCCTTGCCGGCGCAGCGGGTGAGCGTGGTGATCGCCGCGCACAACGAAGAGCGGCATATCGAAGCCAAGCTCGCCAGCGTGCTCGGCCAGGACTACCCGGCCGCCGAGCTGCAGGTGGTGGTGGCCAGCGACGGCTCCAGCGACCGCACCGTGGCGCTGGCCCGTGCCCTAGGCGACCCGCGGGTGCAAGTGCTGGACCTGCCGCGCCTGGGCAAGGCCGGGGCGCTGAACAGTGCCGTGCAGGTGTGCACGGGCGACCTGCTGGTGTTCACCGACGCCGACAACCAGTGGTCGGCCGACACCCTCGGGCTGCTGCTGGCACCGTTCGCCGACGCGCAGGTTGGCGGCACCGCCGGGCACATGATCATCCCCGACCCGGGCAAGGGCCTGAGCATCGGCGACAGCCTGTACCGGCACTACGAAGCCTGGGTGCGCAAGGTGGAGAACCGCACCGGCTGCATGGTCTCGGCCGACGGTGCCCTGCTGGCCCTGCGCCGGGCGCTGTACCAACCGATTCCCAAGCAGGTCAACGACGACTTCTTCATCAGCACCTGCGCCCCGGCTGCAGGGCTGCGTATCGTCTACGTGCCCGAGGCGGTGGTGCTGGACCAGGGCGTGGACGAGGCCGACAAGCAGTTCCGCCGCCGCCAGCGGGTCACCGTCGGTGGCCTGCTGAGCCTGGCCGCCCGCCGCGAGCTGCTCAACCCGGCGCGTCACGGCCTGTACGCCATCGCCCTGATCAGCCACAAGCTGATCCGCCGCCTGGCCCCGGTGCTACTGCTGCCATTGTTGCTGGCCAACCTGTGGCTGGCCATCGAACCCGGTTTCTACCGCCTGACCCTGGCCCTGCAGCTGCTCGGCTACGCCGCCGCCATCGCCGGCCTGCTCGACGCCCGCCGCCGCCTGCCACGCCCGTTCCGCCTGGCCGCCTTCGTGCTGGTCACCCTCGCCGGCATGAGCGTGGGCCTGTGGCAGTTCCTGCGCGGGCACAGCTACAGCCAATGGAACCCAGACCAGAATCGATGAGCGACGGACATGCCGATCAAGACCCACATCAAGCAGGCCAGTGGCTGGTTCTATTTCAAGTCGCCGCGTGGCCGTGCCGAACTGCGCGGCGCCGGAGTGATCCTCATGCTGCACCGGGTGCTGGCCGATGACGCCAGCGCCGCCCTGCCCCATCGCAACGAGCTGTGCGTCGGCCCCCGGGCCTTCGAAGGGCTGTTGCGCTGGCTGCCCCGGCATTTCGACTGCGTCAGCCTCATGGACCTGCTCAAGAGCCACGAGGAGCCCCGCGGCGATACCCGCCCCAAGGTGGCCCTGACCTTCGACGACGGCTGGCGCGACAATGCCGTCAACGCCTTCCCGCTGCTGCAGCGCCACCAGGTGCCGGCGAGCATCTTCCTGTCCACCGACTACATCGGCAGCCGCCAGCGCTTCTGGTGGGAAAGCGTCGGCGAAACCCTGTGGGGCAGCCACGGCGAGGAGGCCCGCCGGCAACTGATCGAGCGCCTGCGCAAGCTCGGCCGGCCACTGCCTGCGGCCTACTTCATGCACGACCACAGCAAGGCCCGCAGCCTGGTGCTGGCGCGCTACCTGCAGACCCTCAAGAGCCTCAGCCCCCAGGCCCTGCATGTGCTGACCGACGCCTGCCCGCCGGAGTCGCTGCCCCAGGCCATGGACTGGCAGCAGGTGCGCGCCCTGGAGGACTCCGGCCTGGTGCGTTTCGGCCCCCACGGCGCCAGCCATGCCCTGCTGCCGTACCTGGACGACCACCGCCTCAACGAAGAGCTGCAACGCAGCCACGCCGCGCTCAACGAAGGCTGCCGCGAACCGCTGCCGGTGTACTGCTACCCCAACGGCGACCACGACGAGCGCGTGCGCGCGCGGGTCGCCGCGCACCGCTACCCCTACGCCCTGAGCACCCGCCCGGGCATCTGCCAGGGCCACGACGACCCGCTGGCGCTGCCGCGCATAGGCGTCAGCCAGCGCAATGCCAGCCGGCCTTCGCTGCTGGCCTGGCGCATCAGCCGCGGAGAACGCTGATGAACCGCAACAGTTACCTGCGCCACCTGGCGCTGAGCATGGGCACCAAGCTTGCGATGATCGCCCTGCGCCTGCTGCGCAACGTGCTGCTGGCGCGCATCCTCGGGCCCAGCGAGCGCGGCCTGTTCGCCCTGCTCAGCACCCTGCCCGACCTGCTCAGCGCCGCCACCAGCGGCGGCCTGAACAGCGCGGTCGGTTACCAGGCGGCCAAGCAGCGCGACATGGGCCTGCTGCTGACCCAGGTGCTGGTCTATGGCTGCCTGCTGGCCGGGTTGCTGACCCTGGTCTGCGTGTTCCTGGTGCGCGAGTTCGGCACCGACCTGGAAATTACCGTGCAGCTGGGCCTGCTGGCCTGGCTGTTGCTGCTGGCGGTGCCGATGACCGTGCTCAAGAGCGGCCTGCTGACCCTGCACAACGCCAGCGGCGGCGTTGGCGCCTTCAACGCCCTGCGCCTGACCGAGTCGCTGGCGCCGCTGCTGCTGTTCCTCGGGCTGTTCTGGATGTGGCGCGACGAGGCCCTGGAGGCCGCGCTGATCAGCTGGCTGTGCGGCATCGCCCTGGTGTTGGTGCTGGGTTTGTGGTGGCTGCGCCGCCAGCACCCGCTCGCCCTGCGCTGGGATCGCGGCGGCCAGCGCGAGCTGCTGAGCTACAGCGCCAAGAGCCACCCTGACCTATTGTTCCAGCAGGTGATCCTGCGCTCGGACTACCTGTTCATCGGCGCCATGCTCGGCAGCACCGCCCTGGGCCACTACGCCATGGCCAGCGCCGCCGCCGAACTGCTGCTGATCGTCCCCGAGGCGGTGACCACGCCGCTGATGAAACGCCTGCTGCAGCAGGACGCCGGCATGGAACGCCTGACCCCCCTGGCCCTGCGCCTGACCGCCACGGTGATGCTCGGCGCCTGCCTGAGCATGGCGCTGATCGGTCAGTGGCTGATCGTCACCCTGTTCGGCGCCGACTACGCGCCGGCCTATCCGGCGCTGCTGGCCTTGCTGCCGGGCCTGCTCGGCCTGTGCTACGCCAGCATCCTGCGCCTGGACCTGCTGGGCAAGAACCGCCCCGGCACGGTGTCGCTGCTGATGGGCGCGGGCGCCGCGCTGAACCTGGTGCTCAACGTCTTGATGATCCCCGCCTGGGGCATCGTCGGCGCTGCGGCGGCCTCATCCATCGCCTACCTGGCGGTCACCCTGGCCATGCTGGTCCTGTATTGCCGCCTCAGCGGCGTGCCGCTGGGCCAGACCCTGATCATCCTGCCCGCCGACCTGGCTCCGCTGCGCCAGATGCTGCAACGGAGGGCGGCATGAAAGCCCTGCTGCTGTGCACCACGCTGTTGGCGCAGACGGCGCTCGCCGCGCCCGTGCAATGGGGCGAGATCCGCGATGGCAGCCTGTACCTGCTGCCGGCCCGCGCCGACGAACTGCGCATCCAGTGGCGCCCGGCCTGGCAGGCCGACGCCAACCCGGAGCGCCTGTACCTGCTGGACGGCCAGGGGCGCCTGGCAGGCGAACGGCGCATCGAGGCCGCGCAGGTGCGCGGCGAGCAGCGCTGGCCCCTGGCATCGGGTGGCGGCACTTATCGCCTGGAAGTGCCCGGCTACAGTTTCCGCGACTACCGTATCCAACACGATGCCAGCACCCGTGCGCTGTTCGCGCCGGCCAAGGTGCACTTCAGCGCCGAGGTCGGGCCGGGTGTCGAGCTGTACTTCCGGGTCAAGGCCGGCGAACGGGCGGTGCTGGCCGGCAAGCACCACGGCGGCGTCCACGGGCTGTTCGCCGAACGCCTCGGTGACGGTCGCCGCGTGCAGTTGCCGCTCAAACCGTACCGCGCCTACTGGCGCTTCGACCAGCAGCCGCTGCCGGTCAGCAGCCACGACGAGACCTGGCGCCTGGGCCTGCAGGGCAGCGGCAAGGCGGCGTTCTGGCTCGACGGCAGCGCCAACCTGTTCGCCCAGCGTGCTGACGACCTGGGCGACCTGCCCCAGCAACCGGGCCAGGTGCGCCTGGCCCTAGGCAGCAAAGTACTCGGCCCCACGCCAAGGCTAGGGGTGGCCCTGCCCTATGTACTGCCGCCGGCCTCAAGCTTTGCCGCCCTCGACGCCCTGCGTCCCCAGGCCGCCGGTTTCTACAGCTTCGTCGACGTGCTGCAACGCCAACCCGACTTCGAGAACGCCTGGCGCAAGCTCTACCAGGAACGCTTCGGCATCCTCCAGGACATCACCCTGCTGGCCGGCAGCGCCCGGGTCGCCGACCTGCGCAGCGACCGCACCAGCAGCGATGGGCTCGACGCCTGGCTCGAGGCGACCAAGGCCCTGGGCGGCAAGGGCACCCACTACCTGGCCTTTGCCGACGAGCCCAACCTCAACTATCGCGACTACGCCAGCTACCGCGACTTCTTCCAGGCCATGGCCAGGCGCGTGCGCGAGTACCCCGGCGCCCGCGAGGCCGGCGTGCGCATCGCCATGCCGGCCTCCTCGCGCCTGCTCGGCGGGCCCTTCACCGACGACGGCAAGCAACGCCGCGGCATCGACTGGGCACGGCGCCTGCTCGCCGAACAGGGCGCGCAGATCGACGCCCTGGCCTGGCACGAATGGATGGTCCGCGACCTGCTCGCCACCCGCAGCTACCGCAACAGCGTGCGCCAGGCCGCCGAGCTGGTGGGTCTCGATGGTCAGGGCCGGCCACGCAAGGCATTGCTGCTGGACCAGACCAACCTGTCCAGCGGCTCGAGCCTCAGCCCCTACGAACAGAACACCCACTACGCCGGCCTGTGGTGGACCTCGGTGGTGATCAACGCCGCCAGTGACGGCCTGCTCGACATGCTCAACTGGTTCCATGTCGCCGACGAGCCCGAATGGCCCAAGGGCATGCTGCGCGATACCGGCGACCAACGCTACGAACTCAAGCCGGTGGGCCTGGCCCAACAGTTCATCCAGCGCCACTGGCTGGACCAGGTGCTGGCCCTGGACAACGACGCCTTCGAGGTCGACGCCCTGGCCATGGCCCGCCAGCACCAGCGCAGCCTGCTGGGGGTGAACAAGGCCGAGCGCCTGCAACAGGTGGCGCTGGCCCTGGGCGACTGCCCCGCCGGCCAGCTCGAACTGTTCGGCCCCGACAACCAGAGCCGCCGCGCCAGCTTCAGCTGCGCCAATGGCCAGGTCCGTTTTCAATTGCCAGGGCAGACCGTATTCGCCCTGACCTGGAGCGCGTCATGAGACGCACCTCGATCAGCCATGCCCAGGAGGCACCATGACTGCATTCACCAAGATCCAGGACCGCATCAAGCGCAAGGGACTGCGCGACACCCTCGGTAGCGCCTTCCGGCACTATGTCTTCTATCATTGGGAACTGCTGTGGATGGAGCGCGACCTGGTCAGCCCGGTGCCGCCGCACCGGCTCAAACCCTACGCCAGCCTGCGCGTCGAAAGCATCACCGTGCACAACGTGCAGGCCTTCGCCCGGCACTTCGGCGACCGCGTCGAGACCATGCGCGAACTGGCCGCCGAGGGCCACACCGGGTTGATGTTCCTCGACGACGACAACGACGCCGTGGCGTTCATCTGGGGCAGCAGCCGCCACTACCATGACCGCCACTACTACGGCTGCTGGTTCCCGGTCGGGCCGGGCGAGTTCTTCGAGTTCGGCGGCGAGCTGATCCGCAAGTACTGGGGCACCGAGCTGTCGGTGGACCTGCAGCTGGCGCTGTGGAAGGCCATGGCCGCCCAGGGCTGCACCAAGGTGGTGGACGTGTGCGAGCAGCACAACATCCCGGCGCTCAAGCTGCACCTGCGCATGGGCTATCAGGAGCAAGGACGGATCATGAACGTGTACTGCCTGTTCGGCCGCTGGAGGTTCTACCGCGAGAGCCGTTACACCACCTCGCGCCTGGAGCCGCTGCGCAAGCCAGAGGCGCCTGCCTCCTCGGCCACGGCGGGCTGAACCCATGGCCCTGCAGCTCAGATGGTGCGCCTCGCTGCGCAGCGACGACTTCCCCGCCGCCGACTACGAGGCGCTGCGCCGGCGCCTGCCCGGCAGCACGCCGTTCAACCACCTCGGCTGGCTGCGCGCCGCCGAGGCCGCCCTGCTGCCCAGCCAGCGGCTCGGCGTGCTGCTCGGTTACCAGGACGAACGCCTGTGCCTGTGCCTGCCCCTGGTTCGCGCCCGGGAGCCCTTCGGCCCGCTGTTCGCGCCGGTGGTACGCCACCTGGGCTATCCGCTGAGCGACCGCATCGCGCTGCTCATCGACCTGCCGGCGCTGTACGCCGACCAGGTCCTTCAGGCCATCCGCAAACACCTGCCCCATGCCCTGCTGCAACTGAACGAGGTGCCGGACAACGCCGAGCACGAAGGCTGGCTGCGCCAATGGGCCGGCGCCAGTTCCACCTGGCAGCAGCGCCTGACCTGCCGCGTGCCGGTGCACCGCATCAACGAACAGGATCGCCAGGAGGTCAGCGGCGATCCGCGCTACAAGCTGCGCCGCGCGCGCAAGCGGATCAACGCCTGCGGCGCCAGCGTGCGCCGGGTCATGGCGAGCGCCGAGAACATGGCTGAACTGCTCGACGCCATCAGCGCCGTCGAGGCCGTGAGCTGGAAAGGCGACGACGAGGTCGGCATCTTCTCCGGTCCCCAGCGCCGCCAGTGGATGGACCAGGCCTTCACCGCGCTGGCCGGCGAAGGCCTGGTGTGCCTGGTGCTGCTGGAGTTGGACGGGCGCTGCATCAGCTACCGCCTGGGCTTGGTGGAGCGCGGCCGGGTCTACGACTACAACCTCGCCTTCGTGCCCGAACACCGTGACCTGGGCAGCGGCCGCGTGCTGCTGGAGGAGTGGATCCACTGGGGCCTGGACGCCGACTGGAAATGGATCGACGCCTCGCGGGTGAGCCTGGACAACTCCAGCCACCAGCTGCATGAACGCATGACCGGCCAGCTCGAACAGTGGCGCCTGAGCAGCTACAGCTGGCGCCCCGACGGCGTGCTGCTGGGCCTGGCGCAGCGCTGCTGGCACTGGCTGAAACCACGCCTGCGCAGACGCTCGCCGCGCAACGAAGCCGATGTTGTCGCCCCCACCCCGCCACAGGAGCGCCCGGATGCCATCCCAGGTCATAGTCAACGCTGATGATTTCGGCCTCAGTGCCCACACCAACGCGGTCATCCTGCACGCCTTCCAGGCCGGGCTGATCAGCTCGGCCACGGCCATGGCCAACATGCCGGCCTTTGCCGCCGCCTGCGCGTTGGCCCAGCAGCCGGCGCTCAAGGGACGCATCGGGCTGCACTTCAACCTCACCTACGGTCGCCCGCTGAGCCAGGCAATCCTGGCCGAGCCACGCTTCTGCACGCCCCACGGCGAGTTCGACCTGCGCCTGAAGCAACGCACCCTGCGCCTGTCACGCCGCGAGCGGGCCGCCGTGGAAGCGGAGTTGGAGGCCCAATGGAAACACTGCCTGGATCATGGCCTGATGCCCAGCCACCTGGACTCGCACCAGCACGTGCACAACATCTGGCCGGTGGGCACCGTTGTCGCCCGCTTCGCCCGCGACCAGGGCGTGCCGGTGCGCCTGGCGCGCAACCTGGGGCACAACATCGGGCCGACCAAGCGCGCGTTCAAGACCCTGCTCAACTGGCGCCTGCGCCAGCTCGCCGGGAGCACCGCCGACTTCGTCTGCACCCCGGCCGACCTCAAGGCCGGCCTGGCTCCCGAGCATGGCGTGCTGGAGCTGGTGGCCCATCCCAGCGCGCTGGGTGGGCATGATTTCGGCGACGCCTACCTGGCCAGCGGCGAATCGCTGCTGGCGCTGGTCGAGCAACGCCTGGGGCAGGTGCCGCGGGTGGGGTATGCGAGCCTGAGCATCGAGCAAGCGAGCTAACGCCCCGGCGGCCGATGCCGCCGTTCGTGGTTCTCGGCCAGCCAGCGACGCAGCGCTTCGGCCGGCATCGGTCGTCCGAGCAGGAAGCCCTGGCCCTGATCGCAGCCGGCATGGCGCAGGAAATCGTATTGCTCCTGGGTCTCGATGCCCTCGGCGGTGATGCGAAAACCCAGGGCATGGCCCAAATCGATGATCGCCCGGGCGATGGCCACCGCGTCATCGTCGCCGGGCAGGTCCTTGATGAAGGCGCGGTCGATCTTCAGGTGATCGATCGGCAACGCGCGCAGGTAGGCCAGCGACGAATAGCCGGTGCCGAAGTCGTCCACCGCCGTGGCCACGCCCATGGCCTGCAGCTGCGCCAGCACCGCGCAGGCCTGCTGCTGGCTCTCCATCAGCAGGCTCTCGGTGATCTCCACTTCCAGCAGGTTGGCCGGCAGGCCATGGCGCTCCAGCGCCGAGGCCAGGCTGGTGACGTAGTCGCTGCGCTCGATCTGCAAGGCCGCGACGTTGATCGCCAGCGGTCCGGGCAGGCCATCGCCGGCGCGCCACTCGGCCAGTTGCGCGCAGGCCAGCTCCAGCACCCGCTCGCCGAGCGGGATGATCAGCCCGGTGCGCTCGGCCAGGGGAATGAACTCCCCCGGCGAGACCAGGCCATGCTCGGGGTCGCGCCAGCGCAGCAGGGCCTCGACGCCCTCCAGCTGCCCGCTGAACAGATCGACCTTGGGCTGGTACCACAGCTCGAATTCGTTGTGCTCCAGCGCCCGGCGCAGGTTACGTTCCAGCTCCAGGCGCTGCTGCAGGCGCTCGGTCATGTCCGGGTGGTAAGGCCGCCAGGCATCGCGCCCGGCTTCCTTGGCCGCGTACATGGCGGTGTCGGCGTGGCGCAGCAGGCTATCGGCGTCCTCGCCATGCTGCGGGCACCAGGCCAGGCCGATGCTGCCGGTGACCAGGGCGGCGTTGCCATTGAGGTCGAATGGCCGCTGCAGGCAGCGCAGCAAGGCGCGGACCTGATGGTTCACCTGGCCCTGGGCGCCTTGCAGCATGAACACGAATTCGTCACCGCCCAGGCGGCACAGGCGGTCCTGGCTGTCCAGCTCCTGCAAGAAGCGCGCGGTCGCCTGCTGCAGCAACAGATCGCCCATCGGATGCCCGAGGCTGTCGTTGACCTGCTTGAAACCGTCGATATCGAGCATCAGCACCGCCAGGCCATGCCCCTGCAGGATCGCCGCGCCCAGCTGCTGCTGGAACAGGATCCGGTTGGGCAGTCCGGTGATGGTGTCGTAATGGGCCAGGCGTTCGAGCTGGGCCTGGTAGCGCTGCAGCTCGCGGTTGCGCTGTTCGAGCAGGCGCTGCTTGCGGTTGAGCTGGGCGACGAACAGGCTGAACAGCCCCGTGCAGCTCAGGGCGAACAGGAACAACGGCGAACCGAACAGGTCCAGCCCCGACCAGCCGCCCCGTGGCGCCGCCACCAGTTGCCAGACGCCACCCGGTACTTCCACGTTCATCTTCACCTGCGACGTGTCAAACAGCTTTGGATCGCCCCAGATCAACGCACCCTCGGCGCCCTTGCCGTCGACGCCCCGCACGGCAACCTCGAACTCGGTATCCGGGCGCAATCCCGCCGTCAGCAGCAAGCGGTCGATATCGGCGACGATCGACACATTGCCCCAGTAGAAGCGCACGCCGCGCTTGCCAGTGACGAACACCGGGCGACGGTAGACCAGCGCCCGGCCACCCTGGTACAGCTGCAGGGGACCGGCCAGCACCGGCTGGGCCTGGTCGCGGGCCGAGCGCACCAGCGGAAACTGATCCGGCAGCTGGCGATAGTCCAGCCCGATCAGCCGCTCGTTGCCCGCCATCGGGTAGACATCGCTGATCACATCCCCCGGCGCCAGTGCGATATGACGCATGTAGGGGACCGACTGCACGGCATCGCGGGCCATGCCGTGAAAGTGCGCCGGGCTGATGCCACCGTCGGCGCTGATCAACTGGGCGATGCCTTCGGCCTCGCCAAATGCCGCGCCCAACTGGGCTTCCAGGGTGCCGCGCATCCCTGCCAGGCGGGCCGCAAGGTTGCCAAGTTGCTCACTGCGCTCGCGCTGCGCATCCAGGTGCCCCAGGGCCACCGACAGGCCGATGCCCACCAGGGCGAGACCGACCGGCAGCAGGCGATTGAGCGATTGACGCAACGTTCCGATTGGAGTCGGCGTGGGTTCTTGAGGGTGCTGAGGCGTGATCATAGGCAGGCGATGGCAGGCAATTACGCAGTTATCGGCGCTGCGCGGCCAATATTGAGGTTTGTTTTGCCGGTACAAACTTGTACCTCCGACAGCCCCGTCACGGCTGCTCTGATGTGCGCTTTGCAAGGAGCCACAGATGACAGCGGATACCTTCCACCCACACCACGCCCTTCTGCAACGCCGACTGCCCACCTGGGCAAGGGAGGCCAGTGCCGAACACTGGCAGCAACTGAGCGACGCCATCCTGCCGGCGCAGGGCCTGCCCGGCGCCGAGGCGGCCTGGTTCGCCAATGCCGCGCCGCACCTGCGTGAAGCGGTCCAGACCAGCCAGACACGCCTGATGCAGGCGCAACGTGCGCTGGCACGACACCTGCGCGGCTTGAAGAACATCAACGAATTCGCCGACCCCCTGCTCAGCGAACGCTTGCGCACGCAACACGGATTCAGCGCGCCGCTGCGCAGTACATCACTGGTCTGGGTGAAGCACCTCTACAGCTTCCAGGCCTACCTCACCCACCACGAACATCGCAGCCTGCTCGAAGCTGGCCTGCACAACTTCAGCGACGCCGTGACCTTCAACCGCGACAGCGCCCTCGCCCTGGACGGCGACTGGCAGGTCAGCCAGAGCGTGGTCACCGGCAAGACGACCCTGGGCGACAGCGAAACCGTAGTCGACATCGACCTGCCTTCGGAGCAGATCCGGATCAAGCCCCTGGCACTGACACCCGAGGCGTTCGCCAGGACCTGTCGCGAACTGGACCTCGGCCAGGCTTACCAGGATCACCTCGATACCGCCTTCGCCGAGTCCGGCGTGCGCCCGGCGGCGCGGCGCGTTCACCAGGACAGCCTGCGTCTGGCGGCGGACCTGGCGCGCGTACGCCACCAGCTCAGTGGCGCGCAATGGGATGCGCTGCAGGCATTGCTGGACGATGGCAAGGCGCTGCCCTGCAACCAGCTGAGCCTGTTCGGCATCACCCTGCACGAGGCGACCCTGATCGACACCGGCACTCCGGGCATCGTGCTGTACCTGCCGGGACAGGCAGACAGCCTGCGCGCCTTCGATGACCTCGAAACCCTGCACCGCCAGTTACGCAGCGACTTGCAGCAAGAGCCGTTTCACCAGGCTTTCATGGCTTACGTTCCAAGCGAGCAACAGGGCCGGTTCGCCAGCCGCCTGCGCCAGAATGCCGGTGGCAACCTGCGTTTGCGCACCCTGCCCATCGCCGCAGACCTGTACGACTTCCTCCACGACGATCACGTGGCACGCCTGAAGCACGAGGCCGGACAACTGGCCGTGCCCACCGCGCAGGCCGACGAACAGGCGCTCAAGGCGCGCAAGGCCCTCTGGGCCAGCGCCGGCCTCGACATGCTGATGATCGCCGGCATGTTCGTCCCCGTCTTGGGCACGGTCATGACCGCAGTGATTGCCTACCAACTGCTGGATGAAGCCTACGAAGGTTATGAGTCCTGGCAGGTCGGTGATCGCGAGCAGGCCATGGCCCACCTCAAGTCGGTGGGCCTGAACCTGGCGCTGATCGGCGGGCTGCATCTGGCCGGCAAGGCCGTGTCACGCCTAGCCAGCAGCCCGTTGATGGAGAGCCTCGAACCCGTCACCCTCGAAGACGGCAGCCAGCGCCTGCGGCGCGTCGATCAGCGTGACGAGAGCGTCCTGAAGAACGCCCTGAAGGGGCTGTATCTTCCCGAGCAAGCCAGCCTGCTGAGCGAGCGCCTGATCATCAACGCGATGCCGCAGCTGCCTGGCTGGCCGGAGCAACTGCGCCTGGAGCTGCGGGCCGCGTCCCCCCAAGGCCCGCTGCTGTTGGTCGCCGGTACCCAGGACGCCAGTCGTGTCTGTACCGTGCTCAAGTCTGCCGAGGGCTACGAAGCCTACCTCGGAGAACGACCGGTCCCCTTGCAACAGGACCACAACCTCTGCCGTGCTATCGTGCAGGCCCTGTCCTCCGGCGACCGTGCGGCCCTTGGCCTGACCGCCACCGACGTCGATCAACTGCGCCGCAAGATCCACGCGCTGGCCCTGTCGAACCCTGCAATGGCCGGACCTCTACTGAAGGACTCGACGTCAGGCTGGGGCAGCCACGGCCAACTGCGCGGCGGCATGGACGAGCCTGCACCGCCCGCGCAGCACATCGACGTCGGCGCATTCTCGCGCCGCTACCGCGCACTCTACCCCGAAACAGCCGATTACCAGGTCAATGAACAACTGACCCAATGGTTCGAGGCCGGCCTGGACCCGGCGCAGCAGCTCGCCGAACTGGAACGGCAACTGCTTGCATTCCGCGACCAGATGCGTGCCTGGGCAGGCAACAACCCGCTACGCCAGGCCGCCGCACGACGGCTGATGAGCAACTGGCAACGGATCTCGGAGTACTCCGAGGAAGAGGGCCAGGTCATCCACCTTGTCAGCCTGACCGACCTGGCCCTGACCAACGAAGACCTGGTCTCGTTGGCATTACCTGATCGCTTCACCCATATACAGCGCATCGACCTGGCCACCAACCCCGCCCTGAGCGAACTGCCCGCGGAGTTCCTCGAACGGTTTCCCCACTTGCAACGCCTGCACCTGATGAACTGCGGCTTCGAGCAAATACCAGCGGTAGCCGTGCCACATTCACTGGAATGTCTCGATATGCAAGGTAACAGCATCCTCTGGAACGACACCAACCAGATTGCCCTGGATCGCCTCGACAATCTTCGCTTGCTCGACCTGTCCCACAACCCGCTGGCCCGCAGCCCGGACCTGAGCCGCCTGGCCACGCTGGACATGCTCAACCTCAACACCTGCGAACTGACCGACTGGCCAAGCGGCATCCGCGGCGATGATGACTGGCAGCCCATCATTTTCGATCTTCGCGATAACCGCTTCACCCATTTGCCGGACGACCTGCGCCTGTCACGGGTGGCAGGCCAGGCCCTGTGGCTGGAGAGCGCCGAACTCAGCGAGCGCGTCAGCCAACAGATCCAGGCCTACTACGAGCACAATGGCGTCGACCTGCTGGTGGCCGACGCCGAGTACGAAGAGATCCTGGAGGACACCGGTGTCGACGACTGGAGCATCTGGAACACCTTGCCGCTGCAGTATCGCCGCGACCTGCGCGGGCTGCAGGACCTGCCGGACTACACTCAGCCGCAACTATGGCAGCGCCTGCGCACGTTCGCCGACCCTCGAGCCATGGACTATGGCCTGTCGATCGGCGCGATGCGGCTGATGGACGACGAGGTGTTCCCGCCGCCCTTCGAGGAATGACCGCGTGCGGCTGCGCCAGGCTGGCAATTTTCAGCCGGTCGGCGCATGCTCGCAGGCTGAAGCGTTTCACCATCCGGATTTGAGAGGTGCAGTACCCATGGACCGTCTGCTCGATTCGCTGTTTCCCACCCCCGAGGACATCCCCGAAGCCTGGCGCCTGGGCGCGCCGCTGGAGCAACGCGACTATCTGGTCGGCGGCGAGCTGCGCCGCTGGGACGGGCCGCTGGCCACCGTGCGCAGCCCGGTTTGGCTCAAGGAGGGCGACAGCGAACGCCAGGTGATCCTCGGCAGCGCGCCGCTGCTGGACGCCGACACCGCGCTGACCGCCCTCGACGCGGCCGTGGCCGCCTACGACAAGGGCCGCGGTGCCTGGCCGAACATGCGCGTGGCCGAACGCATCCAGCATGTCGAGGCCTTCCTGGCGCGCATGCGCGAGCAGCGCACGGCGGTGGTCAAGCTGTTGATGTGGGAGATCGGCAAGAACCTCAAGGACTCGGAAAAAGAGTTCGACCGCACCTGCGACTACATCGTCGACACCATCGACGCGCTCAAGGACCTCGACCGCCGTTCCAGCCGCTTCGAGCTCGAACAGGGCACCCTCGGCCAGATCCGCCGCGCGCCGCTGGGCGTGGCGCTGTGCATGGGCCCCTACAACTACCCGCTCAACGAGACCTTCACCACACTGATCCCGGCGCTGATCATGGGTAACACGGTGGTGTTCAAGCCGGCCAAGTTCGGCGTGCTGCTGATCCGTCCGCTGCTCGAGGCCTTCCGCGACAGCTTCCCGCCGGGGGTGATCAACGTCATCTACGGGCGCGGCCGCGAGACCGTCAGCGCGCTGATGGCCAGCGGCAAGGTCGACGTGTTCGCCTTCATCGGCACCCACAAGGCCGCCAGCGACCTGAAGAAGCTGCACCCGCGCCCGCACCGCCTGCGCGCGGCCCTGGGCCTGGACGCCAAGAACCCCGGCATCGTCCTGCCCCAGGTCGACCTGGACAACGCCGTCGAAGAGGCCGTCACCGGCGCCCTGTCGTTCAACGGCCAGCGCTGCACGGCGCTGAAGATCCTGTTCGTGCACGAAGACGTGGTCGATGCCTTCCTCGACAAATTCCAGCGCAAGCTCGCCGCGCTGAAGCCGGGCATGCCCTGGGAGCCGGGCGTCGCGCTGACGCCGCTGCCGGAGCCGGGCAAGGTCGACTACCTCGACGGTCTGGTGGCCGACGCCACCGCCAAGGGCGCGCGGGTACTCAATGAAGGCGGCGGGCACAGCCGTGGCTCGTTCTTCTATCCCGCCCTGCTCTACCCGGTCAGCCAGGACATGCGTGTCTATCACGAGGAACAGTTCGGCCCGCTGGTGCCGGTGGTGCCCTACCGCGACCTGCAGACGGTGATCGACTACGTGCTCGACTCCGACTACGGCCAGCAGCTGAGCCTGTTCGGCAACGACCCCGAGACCGTCGGCGCGCTGGTCGACACCTTCGCCAACCAGGTCGGCCGGATCAACCTCAACGCCCAGTGCCAGCGCGGGCCGGACACCTACCCGTTCAACGGCCGCAAGAACAGCGCCGAGGGGACCTTGTCGGTGCATGATGCATTGCGGGTGTTCTCCATTCGTACTTTGGTGGCGACCAGGTTCCAGGAGGCGAACAAGGAACTGATCAGCGAGATCATCCGTAATCGGCAGTCGAGTTTCCTGACGACCGACTACATTTTCTAAAGCTTCACACACTTCCCCTGTAGGAGCGGCCTTGTGTCGCGAAAGGGGCGCGCAGCGGCCCCAGATTTTCAGCGTAAAAGCATCAATCGCCGGGGCTGCTACGCAGCCCTTTCGCGACACAAGGCCGCTCCTACCCCTGACCGCATGAGCCACAAAACAGGTTTTTAATCGACAATCGATATAACGCGACTGTCGATTTTCCATCCGCGTAGACGACTCTAATTACCAGGCTGTTGCACACAACAACCCACGTGAAAGGAGCTTACGAAAATGCCAGTCAAACCCATCCCCGAAGGCCAGCACAGCATCACCCCCTACCTCGGCATCAGGGAGGCCGCCAAGGCCATCGAGTTCTACAAGCAGGCCTTCGGCGCCATCGAAATGTTCCGCCTCGAAGGCCCTGACGGCAGCATCGGCCATGCCGAGCTGAAAATCGGCGACTCGTCGCTGATGCTCGGCTCACCCTGTGACATGGAGGGCGGCCTCAAGCCCAGCGAGGACATCAAGGCCCCGGGGGTCGGCCTGCACTTGTATGTCGAGGACTGCGACAAAGTCTATGCCCAGGCCCTGCGTGCTGGCGCGACACAAGTGCGCGAAGTGCAGGACCAGTTCTACGGCGACCGCAGCGGCACCCTGATGGATCCGTTCAACAACCTGTGGTTCGTCTCCACCCACAAGGAAGACCTCACCCCCGAGGAAATCCGCGCCCGCGCCGCCAAGCTGTTCAGCGGCCAGTGAGCGGCGGGCCCCAGGCCGCAAGCTTCAAGTTGAAAGCCGCCGCGCTTTGCTGGAAGCTTGAGGCTTGTAGCTTGGAGCTGCCTCTCAATGCGTATCATCGAAAAATCCGGCGCGCAGGTGCGCAGCCTGACCCTGGCCGAAGAGGAACTGTTGGCCAATTTTGCCACCGGCACCCTGGCCGGCCCCCGCCTGCTGCAGGCCAACCAGTGGCTGATGAAAGTGCGCAGCGCCAACCAGTGGCTGGCCTGCGATTGCCGCCAGGACGCCCTGCCGGTGCTCAACGTGTCGCTGAACGGCAACACCGGCACCCTGTTCCTGCGCAACAACCCCGACACCCCCGAACACACCCCGGGTTGCCCGTTCAGCAAGGATGAGCGTGAGGTCGGCACAAGCGCCGAGGACAACACGCCTCCCGCGGCCTGGCTGGCCCCGGATGCGCCGTTGCGGCTGCTCGGGGACTACCGCCGTACCAGCGATGGCGAAACGGCCACCGGAGCACGCGATCCCGGCGAGCGCCGCGAGCAGCAACGCCTGCTGTCGCTGCTGCTGACCTGGATCGAGGCCAGCGGCCTGAACGTCTACGCCACCCACCTGAAGAAGGACCTCACCGCCCAGTTCGCCGAGCTGCGCGGCGTCGCCGGGCGCTACCCGCTGCTGGAACGGGTGCCGGCCAGCAACTACCTGGAAACGCGCCTGGACATGAAGCACATGATGATGCTCAAGGCGCGCCTGCGCGAGGCCACGGTGTTCGGCAACCATCGCCGGCATGGCCTGCTGCTCGACTGCGTCGACCAGATCAAGGGCCGCAAGCTGTTCAACAACCGCAGCGAGGACGGCTTCGACTTCCAGGGCCACCACCACTACTGGGGCGGCAACCGCGCTTCAGGCCCCTTGCTGGCCCTGGCGCTGTACTCGCCGGCCACCGCCGGCAGCCATTTCTACGAACTGATCCATGTCGCCAGCGTGCCGGTGCTGTCACGCGGGCACCTGTTCCCGGTGTACCGCGACGAAGAGCGCGAACCGCTCAAGGCGCTGGTGTCGCTGATCGACTGGATGGCGAGCAAGGGCGTCAAGGTGCTGATGCGCCGCCCGGTGATCGGCGGCCAGGTGATGGACGAGCTGGTGCTGACCTCGGACCAGGACCGGGTGCTGTCGGTGTCGTTGCTGGAGCAGCCGATCGGTCCGGAGCCGGATGCCGAGAACTTCAAGCGCTACGCCGACTTCAAGAGCCTGGAGACCTTCCGCAAGTACGTGGCCGGGTTCTTCATGCGCGAACGCTGAGCAAGCCCCACAAGGGCCGGTTTGCACGGCCCTCGTGGGAACGGGCTTGTATGGGAGCGGGCTAGCCCCGCGATGACGCCGGGCTAGAACGCCGCCTTGAAGATCGCCTCGATCTCCACCTGGCTGGCCACCCGCGGATTGGTCAACCCACAGGCATCCTTCAAGGCATTGGCCGCCAGCACCGGCACATCCTCGACCTTGGCCCCCAGTTCCGCCAACCCGGCCGGTATGCCGATGGCCGCCGCCAGGTGCTCGATGGCCGAAATCGCCGCCCCGGCCCCCTGCTCCGCGTCCAGCGCGCAGACCTTCACCCCCATGGCCTTGGCCACATCACGCAGGCGGGCGGCGCTGACCTTGGCGTTGAAGCGCTGCACATGGGGCAGCAGCACCGCGTTGCACACACCATGGGGCAGGTCGTAGAAGCCGCCCAGCTGGTGCGCCATGGCGTGCACATAGCCCAGCGAGGCATTGTTGAACGCCATGCCCGCCAGGAACTGGGCATAGGCCATGTTTTCCCGCGCCACCAGGTCGCCGCCGTCGGCGACCGCCTGGCGCAGGTTGTCGCTGATCAGGCTGACGGCCTTGAGCGCGCAGGCGTCGGTGATCGGCGTGGCGGCGGTGGAGACATAGGCCTCGATGGCGTGGGTCAGCGCGTCCATGCCGGTGGCGGCGGTGAGGCCCTTGGGCATGCCGACCATCAACGCGGGGTCGTTGACCGAGAGGATCGGCGTGACGTTGCGGTCGACGATGGCCATTTTCACGTGGCGCGCCTCGTCGGTGATGATGCAGAAGCGGGTCATCTCGCTGGCCGTGCCCGCCGTGGTGTTGATCGCGATCAGCGGCAGCTGCGGCCTGGCCGAGCGATCCACGCCTTCGTAGTCGCTGATATGCCCGCCGTTGGTGGCGCACAGGGCGATGCCCTTGGCGCAGTCATGGGGCGAGCCGCCCCCCAGCGAGACCACGCAGTCGCAGCCCTCGCGACGCAGCATCGCCAGGCCCGCCTCGACGTTGGCGATGCTCGGGTTGGGCTTGGCGCCGTCGAACACCCGCGAATCGATGTCGCGCATGGCCAGCATCCCGGCGATGCGCTCGGCGACGCCGGCCTTGGCCAGCCCGGCATCGGTGACAATCAGTGCCTTGCGCAGGCCATAGCCGGCGATAGCGGTCATCGCCTCGTCCAGGCAGTCGATGCCCATGATGTTCACGGCGGGGATGAAGAACGTGCTGCTCATGGCCGGATCCTCTCAAGCTGACGGTAGGTTTTCAGCATCCGCCGGAATGGGCGTGGAGGCGTTGATCCAGGGCAAGACTGATGCGTGCCGGGGTTCGAGAAAACGAATCTAGTTGTGTCTGACCGGATTCTTTTACCAAGTAGTAACAATTAATAAAACACCAACTAAGAAACATCCTACAAACCCACCAAAACAAGAACGCAAAGTTTATTTAATTATTTTAAATAGCGTTCTAGCCTAGGCCTTCGTCTTTGCCAGGGACATTTTCTTGCTCGCCATTTACAGGGTCCTACGGACTCTACGGCAGCCCTGACAATTCCAGATAACAACTAGTTACATATAAACACTGGAGTGCCATGACCCGCCAATCCGACCTGAGCTACCGCTTCGAGCCCCTGGCCAGCCAGGACCCGTTCGAAGTGGTCTCGTTCACCCTCGACGAAGCCCTCAGCACCCCGTTCCGGCTGGTGCTCGAACTGGTCAGCTACGAAGACAACGTCGACTTCGGCCACCTGCTCGACAAGCCCGCGCTGTTCACCATCCTGCGCGGCCAGCGCCCGATGCGCCACGTCCACGGCCTGATCAGCGCCTTCAGCCAGGGCGACACCGGCAACTGCCGCACCCGCTACCAGGCCGTGATCGAGCCCAAGCTGGCCCGCGCCGGGCTGCGTTCGAACTGGCGCATCTTCCAGCAGCAGAGCGTGCCGCAGATCCTCGAAACCCTGTTCAAGGCCCAGCGCATCACCGACTTCGAACTGGGCCACAGCTTCCCCCACGCGCCCCGCGAGTTCTGCGTCCAGGCCGGCGAAACCGACCTCGCCTTCATCACCCGCCTGGCCGCCGAGGAAGGCTTCATCTACCGCTTCGTCCACAGCGCCAAGGGCCACCGCCTGCTCGTCAGCGACCGCGTGCTGACCCTGGGCATGATCAGCTCCAGCCTGGTCAAGCCCGAGGACGATGACGACGACGAAGGCTTCATCGACGACGACTACCCCGATCCACTGGCCGTGCTCTACCACGCCAACAGCGGCGGCGACCAGGCCCGCCCCTGCCTGCGCCGCCTGCACTACCGCGAACAGGTGCGCACGGCCCGCCAGGTGCAGCGCGACTACTCCTTCACCCACCCGGCCTACCACCTGCAGCAGGAGTTCAACGCCAGCGACCTGCAGCACCAGGCCGACGACTACGAGCGCTTCGACTACCCCGGCCGCTACAAGCGCGACGAAGTCGGCATCCCCTTCACCCGCACCCGTCTCACCGCCCTGCGCCACGATGCGCGCATCGCCGAGGTCGAGGGCGACGACGTGCGCCTGCAGCCGGGCCTGAGCTTCGATCTGGTCGAACACCCCCGCGCAGACCTCAACATGCATTGGCGGGTGGCCAGCGTGCGCCACGAGGGCGCGCAGTTCACCAGCCTGCAGGAGGAAGCCGCCGGCGCCGAGCAAGGCACGCGCTACACGCAAAAGGCCCTGCTGGTACCTGGACGCATCGAATGGCGCCCCGAGGCGCCGCCCAAGCCGCGCATCGACGGCCCGCACATGGCCACCGTGGTCGGCCCCGAGGGCGAAGAAATCTTTTGCGACGAGTGGGGCCGGGTCAAGGTCAGCTTCCCCTGGGACCGCGAGAGCCGCGACAACGAGTACAGCTCCTGCTGGGTCCGGGTCTCCCAGGGCTGGGCCGGCGGCGGCTGGGGCGCCATGGCCATCCCGCGAATCGGCCAGGACGTGGTCATCCAGTACGTCAACGCCGATCCCGACCAGCCGATGATCACCGGCCGTACCTACTGCGGCAACCAGCGTCCGCCCTACGAACTGCCCAAGCACCGCACGCGCATGACCATCAAGAGCAAGACCCACAAGGGGCAAGGCTTCAACGAGCTGCGCTTCGAGGATGAGCTGGGGCAGGAAGAGGTGTTCATCCATGCGCAGCGGGACCTCAACGCCAAGATCAATCACGATGAAAGCCACACCGTGGGCAACGATCGCACCCTCTCCACCGGCCGAGACAGCAGCACCTGCATTGCCCGCGACGCGACACTCAGCACCGGTCGCGACCGCCGCGACCATGTGCGCCAGGACTGCTTCACCGACATCGACCGCAACCTGGTGCACACCATCGGCAACGCCTGCAGCGAGACGATCGGCAGCGACCACCACCTGAGCATCGGGCGTGACCAGACGCTGATCATCGAGGGCACCCAGACCCTCGAGGCCCGCACGGCCCAGCGCCTGCTGACACCGTCGTACATGCTGCAGGGCACCGAGCGAATCCATATCCGCGGCCCCGCCGGCAAGATCATCCTGGACGCCGACGGCATCACCCTCGAAGCCCTCAACATCCGCTTCAAGGGCAACGTCACCTACCATCCCCCGGTCCAGGCCCAGGTCGAGGCCATCGAAGCGGCAATCCGCGAAGGGACGCCCCTCATCGAGGAATGCCCATTTGCCGGGGAGGACGACGCATGAGCCTGCATCGGCAACTGAGCGAGGCCGGTGCGCCAGTCAGCGCCGACCAGCCTCTGTACCTGCTGGCGGAGGCCTGCGCCGTGCCTGGCCTGCCGGGGCGGCTGGAGTTCCATGGCGCGCATTACCAATACCTGTGGCACCTGCACCTGCGCCCGGGCCTGGAAAACCATGCGCCACTGCTCCTGCAACTGTTGCCCGGCGCTGACCTCGATACCTGGCTCGCAAGCCGACAGGCGACGTTCGCCTGCTCCGTGGTCCAGAGCACCCTGCCGCTCGCGGAACTGGCATCGCACTTGCGGCGTTTCGGCAAAGTGCAACAGGGTAGACAGCGTTACTTCCTGCGCCTTGGCGATCCCGCTTCGCTGCACCTGTATGTGGCCTCATTGGCGCAACAACCGCAGGCCCTGGCAGACCTGTTCGCCCATGGCCGCATACGCCAGCTGTATTTCCATGTCCCCCAGACCGGCCTGGCACAAGGCGTTCAACCCTTGTTCGAACAAACCGCGCAAGACTGCGAACAGGACGGCTGCCTGGCCTGGCTGGCACCGTCCATGGAGGTCGCCCGGTGAAACTGCCCACCCTCGACCTCGACGCCCTGACCACGGCCTCCCGGCAAAACGCCAATCGCCGGCTTGTCCGTTACCTGAAAGAGCACTTCGATGCGCTGGCGCATCTACCCATCACCCAGGAGCGTCTTCCCCATCTGATCGACCAGGCGGGCAGCATCACCTGGAGCAGTGACTCCCCCGACGCCACCGAGTACGCCACGCAGACCTTGATCCACGTGCTCCTGGGGCTCGCTTGGTGGAACGACCCCAGCTGCCAGCCACTGTGCTCGCAGCTTGAGGTCGATGGGCTGCACCATGACCAACGGCTGCACCTGCTGACCGCGCAGGCGATTGCCCAGGGCAAGCGCCAGCAGGCTGTGCTGCCCGGCATGCTTGCCGTCCTCCTCGACCTGCTGGGCTGGCATGACGACACCTGGGAGATGGATCGGCTCTGGGACACGCTGGCCCGGCTCATGACCCACCGAGGCCTGGCGCTGGAGACGCATGAGGAGATCTACCGCACCTACGAAACGGATGCCTGTGAGCGCTATGGCCTGCCGCCCCTGGTCCATCGCGAGCTCAATGGCCAGGAAGTGCTCGCCTACCGTCATTACGGCTGGCGCATCCCGAAGCTCTCCGATGCATTGGCACAACAGCCCGCACTGCAACGTAGCCAAATAGTGCAGCACATCTTGCTGGCGATCGTGTTCGGCCGCGCCTTCTTCCTCAGCGCGGCGTTCACCGAGTGGATGGCGGCACTGGACCAGCAAACATCCTCCAGGGAAAAACGCGCCACGCTGGCCGGGCTACTGACGACTTATCAACGCACGCTGGTGGAGGTCGTGACCCATGCCTGAAACAGCCCTTTCATCCCAAGACAAGATCTACCAGGACGTCCTCGACGGCAACCTGCCCAAGCCCGTCGAGCTGTGCATCCCCTGCACCCTCCCCGGCGCGATGTTCTCCCTCGAGGGCGACGAGGGCTGCGACTTCCTGCTGGGCATTCCACGCCAGGGCGTCGGCCCCGCCTGGTTCCGCGACAACCCATGGATCCGCGACACGGCCCGCAACCACCGCGACACCTTTCTGCAGCAGGTCCTGGAGCAGGCCGGCTGCACCTACGGCGACGCCTGGCTCGCCGAGTTCCATGCCTTCGCCGCGCGCGAAAAACTGCAGCTGGTCTGCGTCGACGAGCAGATGCGCCTGGACGACCTGGCGCCGCCCGTGCTCGACCACATGGGCGTGCGCACCCACCAGGGCATGGGCTTCGAACTGCACAGCAATTTCTTCTTCGCCGACCACAGCATCTACTTTGCCACCTTCACCCACGCCCGCTGGTCCGAAGCCCCCCGCGAGGAGTACCTGGACGACCAGGGCGAACGGCACATCAGCCCGCCCTACACCTGGCATTCGCCCAGCGGCCTCTACCCCATCGACCAGGCCTGCACGCAACTGGCCACCCACTTCGCCGAGGCCAAGGCCAGGTCGCGCACCTGGGAGGGCGTCAAGGGCGCCGCCGAACTCGCCCTCGGCCTGCTGGCCACGGTACCGGTGGTGCGCGGCATTCGCGGCGGCGTCAGCGCCGGGCGCTACGCCTTCCTCGCCCTGGAGGGCGCCCTGGCCGCCGACGCCATGGTCGACGGCAGCAGCCGCATGATCACCGGCGAAGGCCTGAGCATCGGCGAAGCGTTCTTCACCGAGCTGGCCAGCCTGGCCAACCCCACCACCGCCGAGGCCCGGGGCAAGCAGGTGTTCATGGCCATCAACCTGGCCCTGCTACTGCCCAACGCCCTGGGCGGCGCGCGCTGGTTGATGCATAAGCTGCGCCCCGGCAGCGTCACCACGGTACGCCTGGACAACGCCGCACTGACCGAGGAGCAGGTACGCCGCCTGGGCCGGCGTGAGGCCGGCGAGGTCAGCGTGCTCGAGACCCGCATCGACCGCCCGGCCCGCGACGGCGGGCTGGCGGTGCGCGCCAGCGAGCTGCACGCCATCGACCGCAACGCCAGCCGGATAGCGCTGGAGGTGGTCGGCGGGCGTGCCGACTACGCCTACATGGCCACGACGATGCGCGACCGCCTGGTGGCGCTGATCAGCCACGCCGTCGGGCCGGTGCGCATGGGCGGCGGCCTGACCCGGGTGGTGGCCGATGCAGGCGAAGAGGCACTGGCCGCGGCGCTGGTCAGCCACTGGAAGGTCAAGCCGGAGAACATCCTCGGCATGAGCACCCATCCCTCGCGAGCCAGCCAGTTCGGTTTGAAGAACAAGAGCGACCAGGGCATCGACATGCTGGTCTACGTGCCGCCACCGCCATCGATGAGCGTGCGCAACCCGACGAACCAGCAGATGCGGCATCACATCGATGGGATCAAGGGGGTGGCGCCGATGGAAGAGTTGCAGTTTGCCGAGGGGACGTTGCTGGTGATCGAGGTGAAGACGACATTGGGGAAAACCAAGACGCCGGGGTTTCTAAAGACCCAAGAAAACGGTGGAAAAGCCAATATCAGGAGAATTCAGCGGCTTATTGAGAGAAAAACCCAAGGGTGGGATCCCCATAAACTAATCAACTCAGACTCAAACGTCATAGACAAAATTGACGCCATCAACACTGCATTCAACGATAGAAAAATATCCTATATGCACGCCCAAGTATTTTTCGACGCACAGGGCTCCCTGAGCAAACTAACAAATAACATGACAGGCATTCAAATCAATCACTGGAACTAAAAATGACAAAAAACATATCTGTACGCCTTCAGAAAAACATTGATAAAATTCCCTCTTGGGGAATGAGCAGCTTCCCAGCCAGGGAACATTTGATCATTGATTATGCTAATGGAACCGGAAACTTCCACAAAGCAAGCCAGCAGTTATTTTCAATAGGTATGACTGAGTTAGGGAGCATCCTAGCATCAGCCACAATCAAGCAACACTTTGCGACCAGAATGGAGTTCTCCAATGCAATCATAAAAATGCTTACCGCAGACACAATTCGAACACATAAACTTAAAGGCACTCAAGAATTAGGTCTTGCAACACTGGATGACCTTACCCACCTCATGCTTTGTACACTGGCTTGTGGCCAGTTCAACTTAATTCACCCAGTTCATCAGACTGTCTTCGCAGGCCTTGGGCATGGCTATGGAGTAAGTGATGGACACGATCTCCCTATCGGCACCACACTACGTTACGCCGCCTTCGGTCTAGCAATCATTGGCGACTGGCTGGGCAAACCACTGGACCTCGACAAGCACGCCTTGCCCCGTGATCCAGCCTGGGGCCAACTGGTTGCTCATTGGCGCGAGCCTGACCCCGATAAACTCTTGCCTATCCTGATGGCAGCCTGCGATACCCATGTCGAGCGCATCGCCCTCAACTCCCGCGAACTTGATTCAGGCAACTTCGAATTCGGCTCTCCCTTCGAGGCCGTCTACCCTGCCGAGATTCTCGCCATTCTGAACCTGCGGCGATCACTGAAGCTGGCTAATCCCTTCATCGATCACCCATTGATGACAACCCCCTATGCGGCGCTCACCTGCCCGCCGGGCACCCGACTTGATAAAGACGAGTTGCTGGACCGCTTTCTGATCGCTGTCTGCAAGTACAACCCGGAGGCCATGCCAGAGGGGCTCTACGAAGCAGTACTGCAGAAACCACCGTTGGGTTGAGATCGGTAATTTCCCGATACATCCACGCCGCACCAAATAATCACTACCAGAGCATCCAACGACATACAACTGAACATGTGGAACTAACCATGAAAAAAAATCGCTTGCAGCGCAGCCTGCACGACCTGAGAAATTGGGCATCAGACATTACGCCTTACCACACCCACCATCTTGACCATTACCTTTTCAATGGTGGTGAACTTGGTTTGGCCTGTGACGCTCTTTTCAGGCAAGGGTTGAAAGAAGTAAAAAGAAATCTCCTGTTAGCGATGACGGAGAACAAGATCATTTCCTCCGCAAACCTTAGATCTGGTACAGCACGAATGCTTATCAGCGACGCCATACTGATTGAGCGACTTAGAAACACCAACCGCTCAGAAATTTCCACCCTCGATGGGGCCACTCATCTTATGTTCTGTGCAGCTGCAAATGGCCAGCACCAACTTCTAGAGGTTTTTTATAACGTTGTCCTCAATGGGCTAAACAATGGTTATGGTCTTCGGGATGGTCACGACCGTCCCATCGGCACCACTCTCCGATACGCCGCCTTCGGTCTGGCAATCATTGGCGACTGGCTGGGCAAACCACTGGATTTCGACAAGCACGTCCTGCCCCGTGATCCAGCCTGGGGTCAACTGGTCGCCCACTGGCGCGAGCCCGATCCAGCGAAACTGCTACCCATCCTGATGGCAGCCTGCGACACCCATGTCGAGCGCATCGCCCTCAACTCCCGCGAACTTGATTCAGGTAAATTCGAATTTGGCTCTCCCTTCGAGGCCGTCTACGCTGCCGAGATTCTCGCCATCCTCAATCTGCGACGATCACTGGGCCTGAGCAATCCCTTCATTGATCACCCACTGATGACAACCCCGTACGCGAAGCTCACCAGCCCGCCAGGCACCCGGCTTGAAAAAGACGAGTTGCTGGAACGTTTTATGGCTGCAGTCTGCAAATACGATCCACAAGCCATGCCGGAAGGACTTTACCAAGCCGTCATGCACACAATCGAGGAGCCTTGAGCCATGGCCCGACACGGCGCGATTCGCAAGGGTGACCGTCACAGCGGTGGCGGTCGGATGATCGAGGGCCGCGGTGTACTGATCGATGGTGTGCCGCAATGTGTGCTCGGCGATCGCGCAGCCTGCGCGCTGCACGGTGGTGAGTTCGCGCTGGTATCCAGCGCTGACAACACCGTGCTGTTCAACGACATCCCCTTGGTGTTCGAACCTGCGCAGCTGGCGTGTGGCTGCAGCGTTTTGTCTTCCTGCAGGCCGAGTAATGCCAGAGCGTAAGCTAACCAGGGGAGGTTGGCTGGCAGTGCCGTCGCCATCGCGGGGCAAGCCCGCTCCCACACTGCTCCAGTGGCGGCATGTTTACCCCATGAACAGACGGTAAGCCGGATTCTCCGTCTCGTCCCAGTACTGATAGCCCATCTCGTCCAGCGCCTGTGGCAACCTGGCCAGTTCGTCGTCCGGCACCTCCAGCCCGGCGAACACCCGCGCTTGTGCCGCGCCGTGGTTGCGGTAGTGGAACAGGCTGATGTTCCAGCGCTTGCCTAGGCGCTCTAGGAAGCCCAGCAGCGCCCCCGGACGCTCGGGGAACTCGAAGCGCAGCACCCGCTCGCCGGCCCCCGGCGCCGCGTGGCCGCCGACGGTGTGGCGCACGTGCAGCTTGGCCAGTTCGTTGTCGGTCAGGTCGAGCACCTGGTAGCCCTGCTCGTGCAGGCTGGTTAGCAGCTGCTCCCGTGGGTCGTGCTGGGGGTGGGTCTGCACGCCGACGAACAGGCGCGCCTCCTTGCCCGGGTAGTAGCGGTAGTTGAATTCGGTGATCTGGCGCTTGCCCAGGGCCAGGCAGAAGGCGCGGAAGCTGCCGGGGCGCTCGGGGATGGTCACGGCGATGATCGCCTCGCGCTGCTCGCCCAGCTCGGCGCGCTCGGCCACGTGGCGCAGGCGGTCGAAGTTGACGTTGGCACCGGAGTCGATGGCCACCAGGGCCTGGCCCTGCAGACCCTCGCGGGCCACGTAGCGTTTGATGCCGGCCACGGCCAGGGCGCCGGAGGGCTCGGTGATCGAGCGGGTGTCATCGTAGATGTCCTTGATCGCCGCGCACAGCTCGTCACTGCTGACCGTCACCACCTCGTCGACGAAGTGGCGGCACAGCTCGAAGCAGTGCGCGCCGATCTGCGCCACCGCCACGCCGTCGGCGAAGGTGCCGACCTGCGGCAGGATCACCCGCTCACCGGCGGCCATGGCGGCCTGCAGGCAGTTGGAGTCCTCCGGCTCGACGCCGATCACCTTGACCTCGGGGCGCAGGTACTTGACGTAGGCGGCGATGCCGGCGATCAGGCCACCGCCGCCGACCGGAACGAAGATCGCATGCAGCGGGCCGGGGTGCTGGCGAAGGATCTCCATGGCCACGGTGCCCTGCCCGGCGATGACGTCGGGGTCGTCGAACGGCGGCACGAAGGTCGCGCCGTCGCGATCGGCCAGTTGCAGGGCATGGGCCAGGGCGTGGGGGAAGCTTTCGCCGTGCAGCACCACATGGCCACCCCGTGAACGCACGCCTTCGACCTTGAGCGAGGGGGTGGTGGTGGGCATGACGATGGTGGTCTTGATGCCCAGGTGCGAGCCGGCCAGGGCCACGCCCTGGGCGTGGTTGCCGGCCGACGCGGTGATGACGCCGCGTTCGCGCTGGGTGGGGGTCAGGCGCGACAGCCGGGTGTAGGCGCCGCGGATCTTGAAGGAGAACGTCGGTTGCAGGTCTTCGCGCTTGAGCAGGACCTGGTTGCCCAGGCTGGCCGACAGGGCCGGCGCCGCTTGCAAGGGGGTTTCGATGGCCAGGTCGTACACCGGGGCCGAGAGAATCCGGCGCACTTGTTCGGACAGCAGTTGCTGGGGCGTAGCCGGGGTACGCAGGGTGGCGCTGAGGCTGGTCATCGATGACTCCTGGTTTTTTTGTAGTGCCCAGGAGTCAGAGAGAAGAAACCCGCCTCCAGGGCGGGTTCAGTGCATGTGTGCGCTAGCCCGCCAAGCTGATAATGGCGGTAATAATGCTGAGGGCGCGACGCTGCGGGAATAGGTTCATGGGGTGGGAAGCTAGCGTGGGGGACAGGCGCAAGTCAAGGACTTCAGCTTTGGCTCAAGCGTGTTGGTTTGAGTGTTTGTATGCACATTTATTGGCGAGGGTGATCATCAAGGCAGGCCTGGAGATGGCCGGGCTGCCGGTGGACGAGCCACGGCGGCGGGTGTTCGGGCTGGATGCCCAAGGCCGCGACCAGATGAAGACGCTGCTCGACGCCTTGCGTCAGGGCTAGTGTCAGCGACGTGCCCGTGGGAGTCCGCTCCCACAGGCCATCTGCACGCTTGAGAACTCAACCCCGAACCCGGAGAATGTACCGACCCAAACGACCAGAAGCCATGGAAAAGGACCTTTCCAGTGAACCAGAAACAACGCGACGCCCTCAGCAAATTCCTCAGCTACGTACTGCGCCACGCCCCCGAATCCATCGACCTGTCCCTCGATCGCGACGGCTGGGCCGATGTCGACGCGCTGATCCACGGCGCCGGCCGGCAAGGTCATGCCTTCGACCTGCACGCCCTGCGTGAAGTGGTCGAGACCAATGACAAGCGTCGTTTCACCCTCTCCGACGATGGCCGCCGCATCCGCGCCGCCCAGGGCCACAGCAGCGCCCAGGTCGAAGTGCGCCACGTCGCCAAGACGCCACCCGCCCTGCTCTATCACGGCACCGCCAGTCGTTTCATCGCCTCCATTGAAGCCCAGGGCCTCATCCCCGGCAGCCGCCACCATGTGCACCTGAGCGAGGACCCGCAGACCGCGCTGGCGGTGGGCAAGCGCTATGGTCAGCCGGTGCTGCTCACGGTCGATACCCGGGCCATGTGCGCAGCAGGAACAGTGTTCTACCAAGCCGACAACGGTGTCTGGCTGGTAGACCAAGTGCCAACGGCCCATCTGTCACGCCAAGCCCTGTAGGAGCGGCCTTGTGCCGCGAAAGGGCTGCGTAGCAGCCCCAGCGATATCAGCTTGATGCACGAATCCTGGGGGCGCTTCGCACCCCTTTCGCGACACAAGGCCGCTCCTACAGGGGAATGTGCAAAGCCTGGGACTAGGCTCTACCAAAAGGGGACAGATTTATTTTCTCCATGAAGATTCCGGCGCTGTTGGAGTCAGTTTCCATGTCCGTGATTTCTACACCTGGGTTCTCTGTGGTCAGCGGTGCCTCTTCTTCCTGCGGCGAGGTGAGCATCAACAACCCTTCAGTGCTTCGTAAGCACACCAAATGCAATGGCGAACCTGCTCTGCGCCAAGATAATAATCTGGATCGCTCTGAAGCAAGCGCTCATTCGTCGTGAAAGCATCAAGATCGCCGAACAGCTTGTCTAGTATGCCATAGGCTTCCTCGAAAAGAGGAGACTGCTCGTTTTTAAAAAGTTCAAAATATAGTTCGGAAAATCGCTCAAGTGAATATGCTCCAGCCAAATAGCCTTTGATCAGGATCATATAGGACGATATTGTCTCATCCATTTTTATCACCATCAGTCAGTACCTCCCGAACCATACGCAGCCAACCAGCATAATCCAGACCTTCTGAGTCGGGCGCAAAAAAGCAACCTACTTCCCGTACCACTATATATTCAAGCGCCTCCTCAGAGAAACTGAAATCCAGCAACTCATCAATCTCTCGCACACCTGCCACAAGCACTTCTTTTCGCTCGTCCACAAGCATACTGCGCAACGCCTCAGCGCTGTTGAAATATTCTTCCGGCCAATCCTGATGAAAGTAGCAACCCAGTAGATGAGAGAGCACGGAAAACTTCATAGACACCCAAGTCGAAGATGTGAAAACATGGAAACTCCAGACCCAGCCCCCTGCGCTATCATGTACGCAGCACGCTCAGGCCCTTTCCTCAAGGTAAGGGTAGTACTCTGGCTCGCCCTCCTTCTTTATCCAGATGCGTCCGCACTCCGGGCAGGCAATAACATCTCTGCTCAGGGCATCTATCTGCTCGAAAAACGCCTCAAATGAAACCTTCCTTTTGTCAGCCTGTTCCGCCAGCTCGTACAACAGCTTGTTCGGAACCAGCGTAAACTCCTCTGAAACAGGAGAGCTGACCAGGCTAATCACATGAGTGCACCTGCATAGAAATTTAGCCAACGTTAATCCCTCAAACAATTCCAGCATTCAGGCATTAAAAGAATCAAAGCCTTCAGCATAGGAGTTACTTACGCATAGCTTCTTACGAGGTCAATACTTGCAACACATCGCCGACCTTCATTCTTGCCATTTGAAATCTCTCAAACTTGGCACAGGTCTCCCTTGCCCAGCCTGGCTGCAACCAACTCATTGTGCTAGGCTCTGTACGAAATGTATCTGCACTCGCCCATACTGCGTTGAAACGGGGCTCGGAATGCTCATGTACTCCAGTACACTCCGCTTCCTCCCCCCGTTTCGCCTTGTCTGGCCTTCGCGCAGACACATTTCGTACAGACCCTAATCGCTGCTGTCACCCCTGCTCTTCCAGCGAATTGTCCACGTACATCAGCACGCACGTACCTCTGCCCTTCACAACCACACTGATTGGCTTGCTGGTCTCACCACTGTCCAGCGAGAGCTCGACCAGCAGCTGCTGATTCTCGAAGGACTGCTGCTCCCGGATCAGTTGTTCTATGGTTTTTCCGCGGCTTTCCCAGTCAATGCGTTCTGCCATTTGATCGCCTGTTCATTTCAGTGCTCATGTTAGAAGCGAGCTCAGGTCACGATGCGTTTAGCCGTCTGGCTATTTTCCTGGCTGCATGCCGTATCTGTTGAGTTTCCCCCGTCGTGCTCAACGCGTCCAGTTCCTGCTTCAGCCCCTGAGATCGCGGGACGAACAGGGCCCAGTTCAAAGCCAGGCCAGACCAAAACTCACTTGGGCTTCTGAGCCCTGCCCTGACAA
Source organism: Pseudomonas peradeniyensis (assembly GCF_014268935.2). Classification (GTDB taxonomy): domain Bacteria; phylum Pseudomonadota; class Gammaproteobacteria; order Pseudomonadales; family Pseudomonadaceae; genus Aquipseudomonas; species Aquipseudomonas peradeniyensis. The sequence goes on from NZ_JABWRJ020000001.1 coordinate 1,837,483, forward strand.
CTTCCTCGAACGGAAACAACTCCATGAACCTTGCGGATAGCCCACGGCGCTCAAGTCCATCAACCATCTTGCAACGAACCGTTTGCATCCCCTTTTTTGCCCGCGTTAGCTTTGCCCCAGCGCCTGCGCGCCCCTCAGACAACGTGGCGTTTACTCCACAAGCTCAATCTCAACCACCAATACGGCGCAGTTCAGCTTCACATCCCCCCCGCTGCATTCGAGCTTCACACTACTACCTGCCTGCGTCACCGAAATCCCAGCTTCTCCAACCCATGCCTGAACCAGATCACCGGCACGCCAGACATTCCAGAGTCTCAACTCTGCCGATGCTTTTGCCTTCACATCGAAGGTGACAACATCTGGACTGGTATCGGCCCACAGGATGACTTCCGCATGGGACTGCTCATTGATCTCGATGTCCCCTTTCACCGCCTTGATACGCAGCCCCGGCACCGAGGGCGCGTTGCACGCCAGGCGGCGAACTACGAACGTGTTGCGGCCTGCCCGTAATGGGATCTTGTGTATGGGGACAAAGGTACGCCCGTCCCGCTCGACGGGGGCACCCTGTGTTTTTTGAAACTGTTCAGACAGTGATTCCATCTTCGACTCAATATCCCGCTCGTCTGTAGGGGTCAACTATCGCATGGTCCTGAGGCCAGCGAGGAAAAAACTGGCGCGAGGCCAGTGTCGATGATGTTCAAATCGAAGGCTCTTCCTTGATGAGAAAAAGCCCTTCTCGAAACAAACGCTTAAGCTCAGCGCGGCGCTTTGAAAACAACGAAAAATCATCCACCACATCTTGAATATTATTGGTAACCCTCACCAAGTAACCATTACCTATTCTCTCAACAGGAAAGCCTGATGCCGCAATGAGATCTGCATTGACCTCCTGGGAAAATTCGTCTCCATAAAACATCCCCCAACCGACATTCGGAATATCTGGTTTCAATGCAGCATTGAACGAACCGATCTGAAAGCTACCCGTCCTTTCTGCGGGGTTTAGCTCGGGGTCAGTAAAAGGATGAAGCATTGCAAGTTGAGGAGGGAAAATTTCACACCATACCTTGAAGAGCGAATACCAATCAACCTTATCGCTATACGCTGCCTTGAAGGCAATCTCCCCTGGAACACGTTGCCCACGAGCATTTCTAAATGCATGAACAACACTGCCCAAGGACTTGATCGATTTTTTTCTTCTCCAGGCAAACCCCTGATAAAAGCCCGACAAGACGCCATTAGCACGACTCGACCCCTTAGCAGCCCAAATACGCTCGCACAAGGCCTTTTCCAAGAAAGACTCCGTGAACTTATCTGGATTATCCGACACCTGCTCCGGAAGCAGTAACCCTCCGTTCAGGCTCAACGAATCAATAAGCTTTTCGCCAACACCCCAGCCAGTCGTTTCGGTTTTTGTTCTGATTGCCACTTGGATATATGATTTCATAAGCTGTCAAAACCTCGCCAGATCACCTGTAACGGATTGTACCTGCAGACATCAACGTGTAGTGGTCTAATGAAACCGGACACCCATTTAGGCGAAAATGCTCGCCACAGGGAGGTGTCTGATGACCAAGCAACGCCGTACCTTTACACCTGAATTCAAGCGCGAAGCAGCCGACCAGCGAAAAAGGAGCGAAAAAGGGGACGAGCGAAAAAGGGGACCGATTTATTTTCCATACTCGAACTTCAGCGCGCCCCGCCTCCAGCGCTCAACCTCCTCACTGAGTCCTTAAACACTAGGCTTCGCCGTCATCTAGGCCATGCAACAGAAGGGAATAAAGTAGAATAAATAAATCTGTCCCCTTTTCAGCCAATCTGCCCCCTTTTCAGCCCGCCTCTTTTCAATATTTCTACTTCGCATAAAACTCAACGAGAACACCTGCAAACCTATACCCTGTAGCCCGCAAGCCTCATGTGCGCAAGCACCATTTCATCAAATACCTCATCAGACACTCCCCTATTTGACCTGACACTCTTCCAATTCCAAACAACCGAAAGAATTTTACTATCCAAGAGATCGCACTCTCCAAGAAGAATATTAGCCAAATCATATTTATCCAATCTTGGATTTCCCTCCAGCACTCTATTTAGCACAACGCTTGGCAGCATCCCACCCAGAATTTGCACCAGCAAATCGTTATTTTCCGAAAGTAGCATGGATCACCCCATTAACGTCCTCAACCTTTAAGACCTTAGTATACCCATACTTCTGAGACATCCGACCAGCCCACGTATTCAAAGCAGCATTTTCTTTTGTCATTCCATTCGCGACATTCTGTAAATACTGAGCAGTATTGACACTACCAGCACCCTCCATCCATGTGCCGCGAATTTGATTTACTTTGACCCAAAAGGGGGCAGGTTTATTTTTCATGCTCTAACTTCAGCGCGCCCCGCCTTCAGCGCTCAACCTCCTCACTGAGTCCTTAAACACTAGGCTTCGCCGTCGCCTAGGCCATGCAACAGCAGAGATTAAAGTAGAATAAATAAATTCGTCCTCTTTTCCCTCGCCCCCTTTTCACACTCTTCCTGAGCACTTCTACTATCGTGGTCCGACCAAGCAGCAAAAACTGAGGCTTGGAGAGAAGCCGGACAGCCGCTCCAAAATCCCTCAAGTACGCCCTCATCCGAAATGGATTTTGGTGCAAAAACGATCTTAAACAGTTCAAATTCTTATCAGTCATTTGAACGCCTGGACATCCCACCCACCACTACCCCAGTTTTTTCACCAAATACCATGGAGACTCTTAAAACACCTCATGCCTAAGCAACTTAAACCCCGCCTGCCTCATAATTCTTTCTAAAGCAGATGAACGATCTGTAGCATTTATATAAAGCAGGACCGTATAGTCCGGATAATTTTGTTCTACCGCATCACCATCGAAAGGATCAACATTCAGCTTTAGAACAAAAACCTCTGCATCACCCCCACCCAAAACATAATAAATACCTCCTTGATAAGAGCTATCTCTTTCCTCGAAAGCTTCTCCCAAGGTTCGTTCAACATTAACTTTCGCCGAGAGAAGACCTAAATCTTTCGCACCATACAAATCATACGCAACAGTCATTTTTGCAAGCTCATACAGCGAAAAAAGGGGACCAGCGAAAAGGAGCGAAAAAGGGCAGCGAAAAAGGGGACAAACGAAAAAGGGGACAGATTTATTTTTCACACTCTAAATTTCGACTTGCCCCATTTCCAGCGCTAGGCGTCCTCACTAACATCTTCAACATCAAGCTTCGTCGCCGCCTCGGCTATGCAAAGGCAGAAATCAGAGTAGAAAATAAATCTGTCCCCTTTTCAGTCCGCCAACGTCAAATGCCTCCCCAGTTTTAGACTTTTACCTGTTACGGCACTTCCTTGAAGAATTGGCTCTATATTTTCATAGCCAGCACGTGCCAAACCATCTCGCGTATCTGTGCCAAAGCGCACGAAATCATCTGCACTTGAAAAACCCTTTTGGATTACACCCCCTTTTGCACCAACAGTAAATCTATGACTTCAAGCCCTTCAGATGCTTGAATGGCCCCTCTTCCAAAGAGAACCCCATATCCAAGGCCAATTGAATAGCTTCGGCATATTCCTCATCACTTATAGATACATCATATTCGCAAATATGGTCACACAAAATCTCGAAAGCCAGACTCTCTTCACTATATCCGACATAATCTAATGCTCCCTGAAGCAGCGTAGAATCTAGCCGCCCCTGGAATCGCTCTCCAAATTTGACAATACGATCAGCGTACATAGAGACCTACTTTATGGGCTTATAGGTTGGAATTGGTGCATTATCGGGAAAGGCCGTGACCACCTTGCCTGTAGCTGGCTGGTAAACAACACGCATACGAACTCCGTCACGCACTTCATAAGCAACCCATTTGGCAGGATCGCCTTTGCTTGTATAAATCCCGCCAGTTCCTGTTTGGGCGTACCACTTGGTATTAGGAGACGTCGCAATGTCGCCAACCTCGTGAACTATTTTAACTGCCGACCAACTCTGAGGGAAAACTGTCTTCCCTGGTTGACCTGGCCACATATGGCCACCACTTCCAGGCTTGTCGCCATACAAAATATGTTTTTTAGCTTCAGGGGAAAGAATATCGACATAATCCTTTCCAGTCGCTTTTGCACCACCAAAGCCTGACGCACCTGCCCCGGGCCTAGATGCAATGATATCCCTTTCCGCCGCCGCCAGCTCAGCAAGGTTCCCCCCCACCTTCGGCTTGAGCCCTGACTCCGTATAGAAATACAGCTTTCCGTCCGAAGCCAGGTATTCAAAGCTGCCCGTCCTGCTGTTGAATACGGTTTGGTATCCATCCAGCTTGGCCACATTGGCGCCAACCCCACTGGCATCGAGATACCAGGCAGGTAGCCCGACCACCTCTCGAGCTGCAGCGCCCGCACCGGCCACGGTGCCCGCCCTCGCCGCCTCCTCGCTGGCTGCCAGCGCTCTAGCAACCTGCCCCAGTTTGGCCACCCGATTGACCGCGACGAAGTTCATGTAGAACTGCATCTGCCAGTCCATCTCGACCCTTGCCGCTTCCTCGGACTTGCCCTGCAGGCGCAGCAACCGTGATTGCACTTGCGCATCCTGCTTGGCCTGCAGGAACGACTTGACGACTGCCTGCGGGTCGCGGGCCGAGGTCATCAGTTCATTAAGTATTCCTGTCGTAGTACGCTCAGGTTGCTTGACCAGTCCCTCGGCCAGCCCGGCAAGGTCCTTGAGGACGCCACTCAGGGCATCGCCAATCCCTTTGCCTGCACCTACGGCGTCCCCGCCCAAGTCGACTTTTTCGAAGTTCAGGTTCTTCTGGTAATAGTCGGCCCCCTTACCCGTCAGCGTGAACTCGCCATTCAACCTTGCATTATTGAAGTCAGCGCTGTGGTTCGTCGCATATGCCTCCAGCAACCCTAGCGTCTGCTCCGTGGTGTAACGCTTGTCTGGGTCCTCTATTACCGGGACGTCTCCCATGGCCTGGGGCACGTCGAAGCGCTTGGCCAGTGGCGTCAGTGCCTGGGCCAGGTACCTCATGGTGACGGGGTCGATAACCAGGCCTTCCTTGGTCAACATCTCCTGCCATTGTTTGTCGGTGAGGTAGGCGAATGCCCGGGCCATGCGTTGCTCGGCCTCTTCGGGGCTGATGCCCTGCGCCTTGGCCAACGCCTCGGCCTGGCCCTTGATCAGGCGCATTTCGTCCGGGTGCGCCTGACGGTTGTACTGGTCGGCCATCTGCGCGACCCAAGAACCCTTGTGGATATCGCCCCCAGCCAAGCCGGCCGAGGTCATGCCGATCAGCTGGGCGAACGCTTCTCGCAACTCGGGCTTGGATGCGAAACGCTCCTTGAGCACGCCGGCCATGGCCTGGCTGGCCCCCGCCGCCACGGCACCCGTGATGAAATCGCCCCCCGTCGCCGAAGAAATGGCGCCACCGGCCAGTGCGTGCAGTGTGGTGCGGCCAATACCCCCTTCTTTCCACATCGCCGCAGTGCTGTTGTCCTTGGCCGACTCCGCCATGCTGACCTGCTTGTCGGCATAGGTCCCGATGTTGTTGAAGGCCACGGCAGCCGCGACGGTCGCCGCTTGCGAGACCAGCCCCTGGAGCAGGTTGTCGCTGAGGCTGCCGCCATTGACCGCCGTCTTGACCAGACCGGACGTCAGGCCGATAGCACCGGCATGCAGGCTGAAGCCACCGATACCTTCCAGGGTGCCCAGGTTGAAACCATTGGTTTTGTTGAATGCCGCATCGGTGCCGCGCAACGCCGGGGTGATGAACTTCTGCGCCAGCCCGGCGACCGCCATGGAGATCGCGGCATTCTTCAGGCTGTCCTTGCTGAACGTCTCCTTCAGCGCCTTGCCCAGGTTGCCCTTGTTGTTGATGGTGCTGGCCGCGCCGGTAGTCGCCAGGCTCGTGGCACCGGCCAACGGCACGCCTGTCAGCCCCAACCCCGCCGGGCCCATGGCCACGGCCATCAGAATGGCGATGGCCAGCTGGGCGGCCGGGCCAAGGCCGGAGTTGTTGTACTTGAAGCTGGTATGGATCTCTTGCACCTGGCGCCAGTCGACGCCGCCTTGCGCTTCCAGGTCCTTGAGCCAGGCCAGCTTGGGATCGGCCTTGACCATCGCGTCGATGGACTCATGCACCGACTGCTGGTTGACCTGCCGCACATCCGCGCGAATCTTGCCGACGGCGTTGATCAGTACTTCGCCCTGGGCCACCAGTTCGCTCTGACGCAAGGTCTCGTCGCTACGCCCCTTGCCCTTCATGCTGAACCAGCCGGCGTCGGACTTGCTCTTCTCGTGGCTCTCGTCGTGCAGGTCCTTGACCCCTTCGAAGGTGATGTCACCCCCGCTGTCCAGGGTCAGGTCGGCGCCACTGGTGAGTTTGGCGGCCTGGTAGAGCTGGTCACCCTTGCTTACCAGGTGCAGGTCGGCGCCGCTGGTAATCTTGCTGCCGACATGGGTGAGCTGGGTAACTTCGTCGCGCTGGGTCTGCTTGCTGCCCCAGCCTCCCTTCTTCTTCATGTCGTAGAGCGAGTAGTCGCGCTCCTGCCCGGCGATCAGGCTGATATCGTTGCCGGCATAGACATACGCCTCGTCACCGGCTTGCAGATTGCTGGCCACCAGGTTGACGTCGGTGCCGGCAACGGCATTCAGGCCGCTTCCGGCACTGAAGCTGGCCGCGACCAGACGGCTGTGCTCCTCGACTTCGTGGATTTTCTTGTTGCCTTTCTTGCTGCGGCTGTCGATCGCATGGGAGTCTTCACCGGCCACCAGGCTGATATTGCCCACGGCACTGGCTTCAAGGCGCTTGCCCGCCTTGGCGCTGCTCGCCTCGACATACAGATCACGGCCTGCCTGCAAGTTGACGTTGCCTGCGGCCTCCAGGCTGGAGCCCAGCTGGGTGACCGTATCTTCCGTGCGCAACCCACGGCGCAGGGCTTCGCGAGTGATGGTGCGATCCTGCACGGCAAGCAGGTTGATGTCGCCTCCGGCCTTGGCTTTCAGGTCGCCACCGCTGCTGATCTGGCCCTTGTTGGTCAGGTCGCCAGCGGCATTGAGGTTCATGGCGCCACGCGCCCGGATGATGGCGCCGGCATCCAGATGGGTCTTGCTCCCCGCACCCACCACCACTTCGGTAGCGGTACGGTCGTTGAGGATCTCGCCCTTGAGCGACTCAAGGTCGACCCGGTTGCCACGGATCTCACCGGCCAGGGCATTGCGGATGCTGTCCTGGGCCATCAGGGTCAGGTGTTCATTGGCCACGGCCAGGCCGCCCTGGTACAGACTGCCGCCGGCTACGGCCGTCAGGTCGTTGCTCGCCCGCAGGCTACCGACACTCTTCAGGTCGCCGCCGGTGACCAGGTTTAGGTCACGCCCCTGGATCAGGCTACCGCCACGCAGGTTGCGCGAATCGACCTTGGCCAGGTACAGCACCGGGGCCAGGACCTTCTCGCCCCCGACAACCCGCTCTTCCATCCAAACGATGTCATGGGTCAACGCCGCGACCTGTTCGCCGGTAAGGCCCACGCCCACGCTCAGGCCAAGGGCATCCTTGCTGGCCACGGCGTTGTCCATCAGGTACTTGAACTGCTCGTAGTCACTGGCCAGGCCATCGGCGAGGAAGCGCTGGCCGGTCTGCGCGCGCACTGCATCGGCGATCAGGCGCGTCTCGTAGCGGCCGTCGCCAAGGCGGCGCCAAGCCTGGTCGGGGTCGAAGCCGAGGTTGCCGAGCAGATAGTCCGAGGCCATGAAGCGCCCCAGGTCGGTAAGCTCGGGGTTGGTCTCGATCAGGTAGTGGGCGGTCGGGTCCTGAGTACGCACGAACAAGCCGTACTCACCCTGCGGCAAACGGAAACTCGGCAAGGCGGTCGGGTCGACGCTGACGAACGGGGCGCCGCTGAAGTCGACCGGGACGAAGCTGATCTGGGTGCTGCCGTCGGCAGCCGTGGTTTCGACACGTTTGACATCGGCTGGCAAGCCCGGATCACCGGCCTGGGTGCCGATTACTATGCGTACCCCACCCGCTCCTACGGCCGCACTGTCCAGGGTCTTGGCGCTGAGCTGGGCATTGCTCTGTGCATCGAGGGTGCCGTTGACCAGCTCGCCGCTGACGTTCAGCGCCAGGGTGCCACCGGCCTGGACGGTGCCGACGTAGGCGGTGTCGGTACCGGGCTCGACGCGGGTAATGGGCTTTTCACTGGGGTACATGGTCACGGCGGCCGGTATCGGCGCCTGCTTGTCCGGCGGCAGGCCTCGGTTCACCGCATTCCAGGCGTTGGTGGCCGCCTCGGTGACACGGTAGGCGCCCTTGCTCACCCCCTGCAGCCAGTAACTGACCTCCTCGATCTCCTTGTCCAGGGTCCGACCACGGTTGTGGAAGTTCACCGCACTGGCGGTCAGGTCGCCGTTGGCTGCCAGCAGGCTCTGGCGGTTGTCCACCGTGCTCGCATCGAGCGCCATGTCACGGTTGGCCAGCAGTCGAGCCGCGGGCGAATCGCTTTCGATGGTGCCTTTGTAGGTGGTGGTGACGATGTAGGATCCGGAGTGACTACGACCGCTGCAGTCAGTGCAGTTGATGCGGATGTAGCGGTCGGCGATGGTCCGGCCGGGGACGAAGATAGCCTTGGCGTTCTCCAGTGAATCGACCTTGAGGTCGATGCTGCCTTCACTCTCGATACTGCCCGAGAGGTTCTGCAGGCTCGCCGCCCGGCCTCCACCCAACGCCGCGTAACTGAAATCGCCCTTGCTGTAGATGTCGGCGTAGCGGTTGAGCAGGCTGCTACTGCGCAGCGCCAACGGACCGCCGGCGAACAGCAGGCTGTCCTGCTGGTTGTTGATCGCCCCGCTGGCGCGCAGGGTCGCCTTGCCCTGGGCGCCGAGGGTGCCCTGGTTGTCGATGCTCGCGGCCGTGATGTCCAGAATCTGGCTGCTGGTCAGCCGGCCACGGTTGCTCAGCGCACCGCCCAACTGCACGGTCATCGCCTCTTTGCTGGCGATACGGCCACCGTCCTGGGTCAGGTTGGCGCCGTTGATGCTCATGGCCTTCAAGCTGGAGAACAGGCCACGGTTGATCAGGTCGCCGGCAATCTCCAGGGTCAGCTTGCCGTCGGTGACCAGCTCGCCGGCATTGGTCAGCTGCGTGCCGGCCAGGCGCAGGTCGCTGGCACTGGCGATACGCTCGCCTGCGCCCAAAGTGATTGCCTGCAGGCCACTGACATCCAGGGCGCCATTGCTGTGCCAGGTGCCCACGCCGGTGACGTTGGCAAAGGTCCAGATGCCCTTGCCCATGCTGCTGAGGGTGCCCTGGCTACCACTGAAACTGTTGGCATCAAGCACCAGGCTGCCGAGCCCGGCGTGCTCCACGCTACCGCCCTGGTTGAGCAGGCTTGCGGCCTTGACCTCGAGGTCGGTGGTGGCGCTGGCAATACGGCCACCGCGGTTGTCCAGCACACCGCTCAGCGCGATGCTGGCCTTGTCGCCGGCATGGGCGATCAGCTTGCCGCCGCTGTTGTCCAGGCTCTGGCCCTTGAGCTGCACGGTGTCGCTGGCCTCGATCAGGCCGCTGCGGTTGATCAGGCGCTGCACGGTCAGTTGCTGGTTGCCGGCCAGGCTGGTCAGGCTGCCGTTGCTGTTGTCGGCATCGCCGGCCACCAGGGTGATGGCGCTGGCGGTCAGGCTGCCCTGCTGGTTGTCCAGGCGGCCTGCGCCGAGCAACAGTTCGGCCAGCGAGCCCCCAGCGACCAGCTTGCCTTGCTGGTTGCGCACGGCGGCGGCCTTGACCAGCAGGCCTTCGCTGCCGGCCAACACCTGGCCACCGACACGGTTGTCGACGCTGTCGGCGACCAGCTCCAGGCGGCTGCCGAGCAACTGCCCCGCGCGGTTGTCCAGGGTGCCGTGGGTAGCGCTGGTCTTCACCGTCTTCTGCCCGACCACCACGCCGGCCTGGTTATCGATACTGGCGGCGTCAATGTCCACATTGGCGACAGTCGCCTGCAAGCGTCCGCCACTGTTGTTCACGGCGCCGCTGGCCTTGACGCTCAGCGCGCCCTCGTCAGCCACCACGCGGCCTTTCTGGCTGTTGTCCAGTGAGGTGCCATCGAGCGTGACGCTGGCGCCCAGCAGGGCGCCGCCTTTGTTGATCAATGCACCGCCGTCGACCTGCAAGTGGGTCTTGGCCTGCAAGGTGCCGCCGCTGTTGTCCAGGCGCTGGTGCGCGGTGACGGTCGCCGTGCCCTCGGTGGCCACGACGCTGCCACCCTGGTTGTCGAACTGACCGGCCGTGACGACAAGGCTCTTGCCCACCACGCTGCCGCCCCGGTTGGCCAGGCTGCCCGCCTTGAGCTGCTGGTGGCTGGCAGAGAGCGTGCCGCCCAGGTTGTTCAGTTGCGTCACGTCGACGGTCAGCTGGCCATCGCTGGCGATCAGGCCTTTGACCCCGTTGTTGACCTGGCCGCCGTTTACCTGCAGTTCGCTTACCCCAAGCACCTGGCCGCCCTGGTTGTCCAGGCGCTCACGGGCGCTGACGGTGGTGCTGCCGTCGCTGCTCAAGACGCCGGCATCGCGGTTGTCCAGCACCCGGCTGGTGACCTTCAGCGCGCTGCTTGCGAGGATTTGGCCGTTGCGGTTGTCCAGTGTGTCGGCCGCCAGGGTCTGGCGTTGGCCTTTGAGCGCGCCGCCACTGTTCACTACGGTATCGCTGACCGTCAGCGTCAAGTCGCGGCTGGCCACTATCTGCCCGCTGTTGACCAGGCCGGTGCTGGTGAGGGTCAGGTCGGCATTATCGTTGCGGCGCTGGTCCGCCTCGACCCCGGCCTCGATCACCCCCTGGTTGCGCACCTGCGCGCCGTCCACCGTCACGTGCTGACGTGCCGCCAGGCTCTGGCGCACTTGCACGTCGCCGCCGCTGCGCACGTTGGCCTCGCCCCCGGCGTAGGTGTTGCCGGTCAGCTCCACCTCGCCGGCCTTGAGCTGAATGTCGCGGCTGGCACTGGCGTTGGCCAGGGTCAGCTTGCCACTGGCGTCGATATCCAGGTCGCCGCCTGCGGCCGCCACGTCGCCGGCCAGGCGTACACCCACGCCCTGTTCGGTACCCACCAGGCGGATCGCCCCGGCGTACATGCCGCCCAGCGCCGTGCTGTCGATGGCCAGGCTCGGCGCCGCGCTGCCATCGCTGGCGCGGGCGCTGGCCTTGAGGGTGTCGGCATCGACGTCGTTGCGCCCGGTGACGATATCCAGTTGCTTGGCGTGCAGCTTGGCGTTGACCTTGGCGCTGCGGGTGATCAGCTCGAAGCTGTCGAGGTTGCCGGCATCGAGCCCGGTGCCTTCGATGGCAATGGCACCGCCCTCGACCCGGTAGCTGCGCACCTGGCCGTTGTCGAGGATCGGCTTGCCGGTGCTCAGGGTCACCCGCGGCGTGTTGATGAAGCCGCAGCCGTCGCAGGTAATGCCGTGGGGGTTGGCGACGATGACCCGGGCGCTCTGCCCGGCCACCTCGGTGTAGCCGCGCATGATACTGGGGTTGCTGCCGGTCACCTCGTTGAGGATGGTGCTGGCCGCCGTGCCCTGCAGGTTTGGGTTGCCGAGGATGATCCCGCCCAGCTGGGTGCCCTGGGTGCGCCCGGTGGCATTGTTGAGGATCAGCCCCTGCTGGCCGACGTTGTAGTCGCTGAACTGGTTGTGTGACAGGCCGCTGCCGTTGGGCGCGGCGATGTTGACGATGGGCACGCCGTTGCCTGCCTGGCCCAGGCTGGTGCCTGGGGCGCTGACCGCGATACCGTCGGCCTGGGCCCAGATCGGCTGCCAGAACATGACGTTGGCCAGCAGAAACGCCAGGCCGCGCTTGGGCAGGCCGCAGAAGCGCTCACGGGGCTGAATTTGGGCCGAGCGTTGGCGGGCCAGGAAGGCAAACAGGCGGACGTCCATGTGGAATCTCGTGGGTAAGGCGGGGATGAGTCGGGTGAGTCAGATGAGTCAGATGAAGAAGTCGAGGCGGAAATACACTGGGCGTTCCTTTTCGGTCAGCACGTCAGGGCGTTCCAGGCTGTGGGCGAAGGTCACGCTGGCAGCCATATGTTGGCCGCGGGCGAACAGCTCCAGCGAGTGGCTGCTGGCACGGCCGTGGTACTCGCCGTTGTAGCGATCGTTGCGGATCACCCCGAGGTCGTAGCCCAGGCCCAGGCCGTACTCGGCCACCAGCGGCTGCAGCAGCGGCCAGTTCACCGGACGGGTCCAGCGCAGGTCGTTGCGCCAGTAGCCGCCGCTGTCGCCGGACAGCGACTGGTCCTTGAGGCCGCGCACCGACGACAGCCCGCCGAGGCTGATGCGCTGCGGGCTGAACAGCACGTCCTCGCTGCGCTGGCCGGTGGCCAGGCTGGTGAAGCTCAGGCGCTCGCCGAACAGGTCGAAACCCTGCACATAGCTGAGCGTGGCGCTGTACTTGCGGTAGCGCGCCACCGGCTGGCCCGGGCGTGGATGGCCATTGTCCTGGGCGTCAAAGGCGCCGATGCCTTCCTGAGTGCCCAGGTCGACGTTGACGAAGGCATTGCCCAGGCGCCGGCCATGGTTGATGCCGAACTGCGCCTCGCTCAGGCGGTTGCTGCTGCCTTCCAGGCGGCTGTCCTCGATGTAGTTGTTGGTGCGCAGGTGGGCCATGCCGGCATTCAGCGAAGTCTTGCTGGTGGCATCGCGGTGCACCACGCGCTCGGCGCGCAGCTGGTGGTTCTGGCTGTCGCCGGTCTGCTTGAAGGCAAAGCCGTTGGCCTGGGCCAGGGAGCGGTATTCGCTCTCGCTATAGCTGTAGCTGAAGTTCCACCAGCCCCACGGCAAGTTGTAATACAGCACGCCGTTCTTCGAACCCTGGGTATGGTCGCTGACCACGTCGTGCCCACCGCGCAGCATCAGCTGGTCGGCCAGGCCCAGCGGGCTGTCCCATTCCAGGCCGAGGTTGAGCATCTGCTCGCCGGTGCTGCGCTGGCCTTCGTTGTTGCGCGACAGCGAGGCGCGCCAGGGTTTCTGTTGGGTGTTGCGCACCAGCACTTCGCTGCCGCCGACGGCCTTGCCCGGGGTCAGCTCCATCTGCGCCTTGTTCGACGGCAGGCGGTTGAGCTGGTCGACCATCTGCTCGATCTCGCGCAGGTTCAGGCGCTGGTCGATATCGCCGGGGAAGGTCATGGCCAGCTCACGCTCGCTCAGGCCGCTGGCCGGGTCCGGGCGCAGCCCTTCCAGGCGCCCTTCCACCACCAGTACCTGCAGATGACCCGAGGACAGGTCCTGCTGCGGCAGGTAGGCGCGGCTGGTGACCAGGCCACGGCCCAGGTAATGGTCGGTGATGGCCTTGAGCAAGGCGTTGAGCTGGGTGACGCCCAGGCACTGATCGATGAAGGGCTTGAGCAGGCGCTCACGGTCGGCGGCGGGCAGGCTGTCGGCGCCCTTGAGCTCGATGGTGTGGATATCGAAGCAGCGGGTATCTTCGGACCGTTGCTGCTGGGTAGGTTGCGCGCTTTCGCCGGGCAGGTTGCGCAGGTCCTCGAGCCGCCGTTGCTGCTCTTCGAGCAGGCGGTTCTGGCGTTCGCGAATCAGGTCCTGGTCACCCGGTGAAACGGCCCAGGCCAACGGGCTGCACAGTGTTGCAACAAATGCGAAGCGCGCATAATTGCGCGCTGAGCGAAGACGTACCGGCATACCTGTCTCTGGTGATCAACGTAAAGTGGCGCGCATAGTAAGTGGCCATCATATTGACGTCAATTTGCCATCACCCAGCTTTTCCCGTTTTTCCGCCAGCGGCTGCACAAGCGCCGATCCATAGCGCTTGCAGCCGTCCACCGTCCGCCCATCAGACACCCTCCCAAGCAGGCGTCTGATGGGCCTGCCTGATCAGGGCATTACAGGCGGGACATAGTGCAGTGTGGTGCCCAGTGCCCACAGCAACACCAGCACCAGTGGCACATGCACCAGCAACTGCACGAACGAGAAGCCGATCAGGTCACGTGCCTTGAGCCCCAGCACCCCCAGCAGCGGCAGCATGTAGAAGGGGTTGATCAGGTTCGGCAGCGCCTCGGCGGCGTTGTAGATCTGCACCGCCCAGCCCAGGTGGTATTGCAGGTCGTTGGCCACCAGCATCACGTAGGGCGCCTCGATGATCCATTTGCCGCCGCCGGACGGAATGAAGAAACCGAGCACCGCCGAGTACACGCCCATCAGCAGCGCGTAGGTGTCATGGGTGGCAATCTGGGTGAAGAACACCGAGATGTGGTGGGCCAGGGTCTGGGCGTCCGCGCCCTTGACCTGGGTGAGGATGGCGGCGATCGAGCCGTACAGCGGGAACTGGATCAGCACCCCGGTGGTGGTCGGCACGGCGCGGGTCACTGCGTCGAGGAAGCTGCGCGGACGCCAGTGCAGCAAGGCGCCAAGCATGATGAACAGCAGGTTGTAGGTGTTCAAACCGGAGATCGCGGTGATCGCAGGCTTGGTGGCGAACTCCTGGTACAGCCAGCCGGCGGCCAGGGCGACCAGCAGCAGGATCAGGATCGGGCTGTATTCCAGCCATTCACCCGGGCGGGTGCGCTGTGGCGACGGCGGCGCGCTGAAGCTCGGGTCGACGCCGCAGCCCTGGGCGCTGCGGGCGCTGTTCGGCCCGGGAGCGGTGGCATAAGCCACGACCAGCGAGACGACCACCAGCGCGGCGAGCATCACCCCGGACTGCCAGAGGAAGATGGTCTCGGTGAACGGAATCACCCCGGTGATCGACAGGATCGACGGCGGCAGGCTGGCCGGGTTGGCCTGCAGCTGCGCGGCCGACGACGACAGGCCCAGCGCCCACACCGCGCCCAGGCCCAGGTAGGCGGCGGCGCCGGCGGCGCGGTAGTCCATTTTCAGGTCGCTGCGACGGGCCAGGGCGCGCACCAGCAGGCCGCCGAACACCAGCGACAGGCCCCAGTTGAGCAACGACGCGAGCATCGAGATCAGCGCCACCCAGCACACCGCCGAGCGGCCGTTCTTCGGCAACCGCGCCAGGCGGTCGATCAGCCGGGCGGCGGGCGGCGAGCTGGCGACCACATAGCCACCGATGACCACGAAGGCCATCTGCATGGTGAACGGGATCAGGCTCCAGAAGCCGTCACCGAAGGCCTTGGCGGTGTCGGTGGGCTTGCCGCCCATGGCCAGGGCGCCGAGGGACACCAGCATCACCGCCAGGGCGGCGAACACCCAGGAGTCGGGGAACCAGCGTTCGGCCCAGTTGGAGCAGCGCAGGGCAAAGCGGGCGGAGCGGCTGTCTTGGATATCAGCGGCCACGATGTTTTCCTTTTTCTGATTTTTATAGGACTGAAACGGCGTCGCCCCATCGCGGGGCAAGCCCGCTCCCACGAGGGATGCGTGGTCCTTCGTGGGAGCGGGCTTGCCCCGCGATGGGGCGCTTGCAGCGGTATTGCTTAGAAGGTCATTTCCTTCACATCGTCGGCCACGATCAGCTTGCCGGCGGTCTTCTCGATGATTTCCTCGACGCTCACGCCCGGGGCGGTCTCGCGCAGGATGAAGGCACCGTTTTCGATCTCAAGATACGCCAGGTCGGTGAGCACCTTGCGGATGCAGCCGGCACCGGTCAGCGGCAGGCTGCACTTGGGCAGCAGCTTGGACTCGCCGTCCTTGGAGGCGTGGGTCATGGTGACGATGATGTTGTCGGCGCCGGCCACCAGGTCCATGGCGCCGCCCATGCCCTTGACCAGCTTGCCGGGGATCATCCACGAGGCGATGTTGCCCTGCACATCCACCTCGAAGGCGCCAAGCACGGTGAGGTCGACATGGCCGCCACGGATCATGGCGAAGGATTGCGCCGAATCGAAGATCGACGCGCCACGGCGGGCGGTGACGGTCTGCTTGCCGGCGTTGATCATGTCGGCGTCGATGGTGGCTTCGGTGGGGAACTCGCCCATGCCCAGCAGGCCGTTCTCCGACTGCAGCATCACTTCCATGCCCTCGGGCACGTAGTTGGCCACCAGGGTGGGGATGCCGATGCCGAGGTTGACGTAGTAGCCGTCCTTCAGTTCACGGGCGACGCGTTGCGCCATTTGTTCGCGGGTCAATGCCATGGTCAGGATCTCTTTGTTGTTCTTGAGGACGGCGCTCAGGCCTTGACGGTGCGCTTTTCGATGCGCTTCTCGAAGGTGCCGACGATGACCCGGTCGACATAGATGCCCGGGGTATGGATCTCGCTGGGCAGCAGCACGCCGGGCTCGACGATCTCCTCGACCTCGACCACGGTGATCTTGCCGGCGGTGGCGGCCAGCGGGTTGAAGTTCTGCGCGGTGTTGCGGTACACCACGTTGCCGTAGTGGTCGGCCTTCCAGCCCTTGACGATGGCGAAGTCGCCGGTGATGGATTCTTCGAGGATGTACTTGCGGCCGTTGAACTCGCGCACTTCCTTGCCTTCGGCGACCGGGGTGCCGTAGCCGGTGGCGGTGAAGAAGGCCGGGATGCCGGCGCCGCCGGCACGCATCTTCTCGGCCAGGGTACCTTGCGGGGTGAGTTCCACTTCCAGTTCGCCGCTGAGCAGCTGGCGTTCGAACTCGGCGTTCTCGCCGACATAGGAGGCGACCATCTTGCGGATCTGCCGGTCCTCGAGCAGCACGCCCAGGCCGAAACCGTCGACGCCGCAGTTGTTGGACACCACGGTCAGGCCCTTGACGCCGCGACGCTTGATCTCGGCGATGAGGTTTTCGGGGATGCCGCACAGGCCAAAGCCGCCGGCCAGCACGGTCATGTCGTCGGTCAGGCCCGCCAGAGCCTCTTCATAAGTTGCTACACGCTTGTCCAGTCCGGCCATGCTCAGTCGCCTTTTGTAGTTGTTGGAACCGTACGGTCATCTTCACTGTAGTCGACTGATTTGTTAATTTTGTTTTCATCATCGATTGATAACTTTTACAAAACAAAGGGCCCGCCCCATGAACGTCAAGCAGCTGCGCGCCTTCGTCACCGTGGCCAAGTACCAGAGCTTCGCCCAGGCCGGCGAGCACCTGCATGTCTCGCAACCGGCGCTGAGCCTGACCATCAAGGCGCTGGAGGACAACCTCGGCGGCGCCCTGCTCACCCGCACCACCCGCAGCGTCAGCCTGACCCCCGAGGGCGAGGTGTTGTTGCCGCTTGCCCGACGCCTGCTGGCCGACTGGGACGACACCGAGGAGATGCTGCGCCAGCGTTTTACCCTGCAACTGGGGCGGGTCTCGGTGGCGGCCATGCCGGCCTTTGCCGGCAACCTGCTGCCGCAGTCGCTCAAGGTGTTTCGCCAGCGCTACCCCAAGGTCAACGTCACCGTGCACGATGTGATCAACGAGCAGGTGCTGGAACTGGTGCGCCACCGTCGCGTCGAACTGGGCATCGGCTTCGAGCCCGAGAGCAGCGAGGCGCTGCGCTTCCACCCGCTGTACCTGGACCGTTTCGTCGCGGTAGTGCCCGCCGACTCGCCCCTCGCCCGCCAGCCCCAGGTGCGCTGGCCGCAGCTGCTGGCCGAAGACTTCATCGCCCTGCAGCGGCCTTCCGCGGTGCGCCTGCTGCTGGAGCAGCACCTGGCCGCCAACCATGGCAAGCTGGCGGTGGCCTTCGAAAGCCACCAGCTGTCGACCATCGGCCGCATGGTCGCCAGTGGCCTGGGGGTCAGCGCGGTGCCGGCACTGTGCATCGGGCAGATGCAGGAGCTCGGCGCCCGCTGCGTGCCGTTGGTCGAACCGACCGTGGAGCGGCGCATCGGCGTGATCGCCCTGAGCGATCACAAGCTGTCCAAGGCTGCCGAGGCGCTGCTCGATGTGCTGCTGACCCATACCCATCCACAGGAGGTGACATGCGTTACGTGAATCTGGCGGGCTCCCGCGTTCCGGCCATCGGCCAGGGCACCTGGTACATGGGCGAGGATCCTGGCCGCACGGCTGCCGAGGTGGCGGCACTGCAACAGGGTATCGAGCTGGGCCTTAGCCTGATCGACACCGCCGAGATGTACGCCGAGGGCGGCGCCGAGCGCGTGGTCGGCCAGGCCATCGCCGGGCGCCGCGACCAGGTGTTCCTGGTCAGCAAGGTCTATCCGCACAATGCCAGCCGGCGCGGCGTGCCGGCCGCCTGCGAACGCAGCCTCGAACGCCTGGGCACCGACTGCATCGACCTGTACCTGCTGCACTGGCGCGGCCAGTATCCGCTGGAGGAGACCGTCGAGGCCTTTGAGCGCCTCATCGAACAGGGCAAGATTCGCCGCTGGGGCGTGTCCAACTTCGACCTCGACGACCTGCGCGAGCTCGACAAACCCGCCTGCGCCACCAACCAGGTGCTGTACAACCCGGCCGAGCGCGGCATCGAGTTCGACCTGCTGCCCTGGAGCCAGCAGCAGGGCCTGCCGACCATGGCCTACTGCCCGCTGGCCCAGGCCGGACGCCTGCTGCGACATCCCGTGCTGGGCGACATCGCCGCGCGCCATGGCGCCACGCCGGCCCAGGTGAGCCTGGCCTGGGTCACGCGCCAGGAGGGCGTGATCGCCATTCCCAAGGCCACCGACCCGGAGCATGTGCGCCTGAACGCGGTGGCGGCAGGGCTGATGTTGAGCGAAGCAGACCTGCGGGCCATCGACCAGGCCTTCCCCGCGCCGACCCGCAAGCAGCGCCTGGCAATGGCCTGAACCCCTACAGGGGCCGGCATGATCGACAACAAAGCAAGATCGTTCAAGCCGCCCCCGCGCCGCTCTGTCATGCTGGCCTGCCCTGTCGATTCGTTGTCGTTCCCATGTCCAGTCCACCGCTCGCCCGCCACGCCTTCCTCCACGGCGCCATCGCCATCCTGCCGCTGTCCCTGGCCGTCGCGCCCTGGGGCCTGCTGGCCGGCTCCATGGCCATCGAGGCTAACCTCAGCGCCTGGCAAGGCCAGGGCCTGTCGGCCATCGTCTTCGCCGGCGCCGCGCAACTGGTGGCCATCGGCATGCTCAAGGGTGGTGCCAACCTGCTGTCGATCCTGCTCACCACCCTGCTGCTGACCTCGCAGCACTTGCTCTACGGGCTGTCCATGCGCCCGGTGATGTCCGGCTTGCCGACCCGCTGGCGCCTGGGCCTGGGCTTTCTGCTCACCGACGAATTCTTCGCCCTGACCAGCCACCACGACCAGCAGCAGTTCAACCGCTGGTACGCCCTGGGGGTCGGCCTGACCTTCTATGTGGCGTGGAACCTGTTCACCCTGGCCGGCATCGTCCTCGGCCAGAACATCCCGCACCTGGACCAACTGGGCCTGGACTTCTCCATCGTCGCCACCTTCGTCGCACTGATCGCGCCGCTGGTGCGCAACCTGCCGACCGTGGTGTGCGTGGCGGTGTCGCTGTTCTGCTCGGTGCTGTTCAGCTACTGGCACTGGGAAACCGCCCTGGTGGTGGCAGGCCTGCTGGGCATGGCCGCTGGCTTTATCTGCCAGAAATTTTCCGGAGGTCGTTCATGATCTGGCTGCTGATCGTCGCCATGGGCGCGGTGGTGTTCCTCAACCGCTACGCCTTCCTCGAACCACGCCTGCCGCTGCGCCTGAGCTCCAATGCGCGGCAGTTCCTCGGTTTCGCCGTGCCCGGCATGCTCACCGCGATCTGCGGGCCGATCATCTTCCTGCCCGGCCACCAGCTCGAGCTGAGCCCGCTGAACCCTTACCTGCTCGGTTCGCTGGTAGCGATCGCCCTGGTGCTGTTGACCCGCAGCGTGTTGCTGAGCATGCTGGCGAGCATGCTGATCTTCTTCCTCCTGCGCAGCTGGCTGGCATGACCACGCCCCTGCGCGAACAGGCCCACCTGTGGCAGGCGCCCGCCCTCGGCGACGTCGAGATGCTGCACGCCCGCTACATCCAGCAACGCTTCGCCCCGCATGTGCACGAAGGCTATGTGTTCACCGTGATCGAATCCGGCGCCCAGCGTTTCTGGCACCGCGGCAGCGAGCACCTGGCGCCGGTGGGCAGCATGGTGCTGATCAATCCCGACGAGCTGCACACCGGTGCTACCGCCCACGAGGCCGGCTGGCGCTACCGTGGTTTCTACCCCGAGCACGAGCGGGTCACCGGCGTGCTCGACGAACTGGAGCTGGGCCGCCACGGCCTGCCGCGGTTCAAGGACAGCGTGATCCAGGACCCGGCCCTGGCCGCCGCGTTCAGCCAGCTGCACCAGTTGTCCGAGTCCTGCGCCAGCGCCCTGGAGCAACAGACCGCCTGGCGTCAGGCGGTGCTGGCGCTGGTGCAGCGCCACGGCCACTGCGCCGAGCCCGCCGCCCCTGGCAACGAGCCGCTGGCCGTGGCCCGCGCCCGTGAGCTGCTGGAGAGCCAACTGGCCGAGCCGCCCTCACTGGAAGCCCTGGCGGCGGCGGTGAACCTGTCGCCGTTCCATTTCGCCCGGGTGTTCCGCCAGGCCACCGGCCTGCCGCCCCACGCCTGGCTCAAGCAGCGCCGCCTGGCCCGCGCCCGGGAGCTGCTGCGCAGCGGCCTGCCGGCACTGGAAGTTGCCTTTGTCCTGGGCTTCGCTGACCAGAGCCACCTCAGCCGCCAGTTCAAGCAGGCCTATGGCGTTACCCCGGGGGCCTATCGCCAGGCCTGTCTGGGCCTGTAGCCGCGCCACGGTTCCAGGCGCCTGGCGTGGTGCCGGTCATGCCGCGAAAGAACGCGATAAAGGCGCTGTCGGTGGCGAACCCCAGGTCGTCGGCGATAGCGCCCAGCGGCCGCTGCAAAGCCAGCTGCTCCATTGCCCGCAGCAACCGCCACTGCTGGCGCCATTGCTGATAGGACATGCCGGTATCCCGGCGCAGCAGGCGGCTGATGGTCTTCTCGCTGGCGCCGACCTGTTGCGCCAGTTCACCCAGCGCCGGCGGCAGGCGCTCGAGCCGCGCGACCAACCCGGCCAGGCGACGATCGCCGGGCAATGGCAGGAACATCGGCTGGTGAGGTGCCAGGCGCAACTCACCCAGGCACAACGCCAGCAAATGCGTTTGGTCGCCTCGGTCCCAGGCCGTGTCGAACGGCGCTTGGGCGATGCGCTCGAGCAGTTCGCGCAGCAACGGGTTGACGCTGATGATCGTCACCTCCGCCGGCAACCCCTCGCTGAGCACGGCACTGAAGTACAGCGAGCGATAATCCACCGTCTCGCGCATGCGCGCCCGATGCTCCAGCCCCGCCGGAATCCATGCCGCCTGGGTTGGCGGCAGCAGGCACAGGCGCCCGGGGGTCTGGATGCGCACGCAGCCCTGGCGGGTGAACAGCACCTGGCCGCGGCCATGCCGGTGGCGCCCGGAGTCGTGGTCGCCCAGGGCCGAGCAGATGCCCAATACCGGCGCATCGAGAGCATCAGGGTCGAAGTGGGCGTCGGGGGCTAACCAGGCCATAACTGTGATTGTCCGATTTCAACGATAGATCAGCACAATTGCGATAATAGCCCACGATATAACGTCCCTACCATGAACACCCGTTTGTACTGCAAGGTGTTCAATCTCATGCTTTCCCGTACCTGGCTGGCCCTGGCGACCGCCCTGCTGATGTTTCCTCAGGTTGCCGAAACCCTCTACAGCCCTGCCCTGGTCTCCTTGGCCGAAGCATTCGCCGTCAGCCCTGCCCAGGCTTCGCTGACCCTGTCGCTGTACTTCGTCGCCTTTGCCGTCGGCGTGCTGGCCTGGGGGCGTGCCTGCGACCTGTGGGGGCGGCGCCCGGCCATGCTTGCCGGCCTGTTGCTCTACACCGGCGCGGCGCTGGCGGCATTGCTGGCGGTCGACTTCAGCCAACTGCTGCTGGCGCGGATCGTGGCGGCCTTCGCCGCAGCGGTGGGCTCCGTGGTCACCCAGACCGTCCTGCGCGATCGCCACGCCGGCCCTGAACTGGCCCGGGTGTTCTCGTTGATCGGCGTATGCCTGGCGCTCAGCCCGGCGCTGGGGCTGGTCAGCGGCGCCTGGCTGGAGCGGCTGTTCGGCTATCACGGTGTGCTCGCCGGCCAGCTGCTGATGGCCGCGCTGTTGCTCGCCTGGAGCTGGCGCGGCCTGCCCGAGACGCGCCCCGCCGCGCAGGCGACGCCCGCGCTCGGCCGGGTGCTGCGGCGCCTGCTGCGTGACCGTCGCGTGCTGCTGGCCAGCGCCCTGGTGGCGGTGTTCAACATCAGCGTGTTCAGCTGGTACAGCCTGGCGCCGTTTGTTTTCGAGCGCCTCGGCGCCAGCCCGTGGATGGGCTACTCAGGCGCGGCGCTGGCGCTCGGCTCGCTGCTGGGCGCGCGTCTCAATGCATGGTTGCTGCAACGCGGGGTGGCCATGGCGCGCCTGCTGCGCCTGGCGTGCCTGCTCGACCTGCTGGCAGCGCTGGCACTGCTGGGGATGGGCGACAGCCTGTGGACGGTGCTGGCCATGGCCCTGGTGATGTTCGCCTTCGCCATGGCGATTCCGCTGGTGCTGGGCTCGGCGCTGGTCGACTACGCCGACTGCCGTGGCACGGCGGGTGCGTTGTTCGGCCTGTTCTACTACCTGCAGATCGGCGTGGGACTGCTGCTGGCGGGCACTTGCCAGACCCTCGGGGCGACGCTGTTCGCCTGTGCCCTGGCGGCCTGGTTGCTGGCCATCGGCTACGAGCGGCCTGGCCGGGCGCTGCTACACTCAAGGGGCTGAATGGAGGATCGCGTCATGTCCGAACGAGAAATCACCACGCTCCTGTCGCTGATGAGCCAGCGCCAGGCCTGCCTGAGCAGCGCCTGCAAGGAGATCGCCGACTGGATCGACCGCCAGGGCGATGTGCCTGCCGCCGGCAAGATCCGCGCCAGCCTCAAGGCGCTGGAGGCCGAGGACGCGCAGGTGCGCAAGACCCTGACTTCGCTGAACATCGAGCGGCCGCTGCCACGTTTTCGTAGCTGACCGCCGAAAAGCATCGCGGGTCAAGCCCGCTCCCACCGATCGCGTGGGAGCGGGCTTGACCCGCGACAGTGGCCGTATCAGTGGTTCATGTGCATATGGTCATGCCCGCCGCCAGCCTCGGCGTTGAGCGCGCGCACCGGCGCCTGCACCTGCAGGGTTTCCTTGACGCCCTTGGCATCTTCGATGGTCAGGGTCAGCGGCACCTGCTCGCCTTCCTTCACTTGCTGGTTCAGGCCCATCAGCATCACGTGGTAGCCGTTCGGGTCCAGCTTCACCGCCTTGCCCGCCGGCAACTCGACTGACTTCACCTCACGCATGCCCATCACATCGCCGTTCATGGTCATCTCGTGCACCTGCACGGTCTTGGCCACGGGCGAAGCAACGCTCACCAGCTTGCTGTCGCTGCTGGCGGTCAGGGTCATGAAGGCACCGGTCGACTGCTGGTGCGGCACGCTGGCGCGGACCCAGGCGTCGCTCACGGTGGTCTGGGCGAACGCCGGCAGGGTCATGCCCAGCAGGGCCAGGGCGGCCAGGCCGCGTTTGATCGGTTGCATCGACATTCAGCAGATCTCCATCAGGGTGACCAGGTCTTCGGCGCATTCCTTGGCATTCAGGGAATGGCCCAGGCTCAGGCGCAGGGTGCCACGTGTATCGTAGACGTAGCTGGTGGACGAGTGAGAGATGGTATAGGTGTCGCCGGCCGGGACCTTTTCGTAGAACACCTTGAACTCCCGGGCCACCTCGGCGATTTCCTCGGGGGTGCCGGTCAGGGCGACGATCGACGGGTCGAAGGCCTTGGCGTAGGCGTCGAGCACCTCGGGGGTGTCGCGTTCCGGGTCCAGGGTGATGAACACCGGCTGGAACAGCTCGCGGTCACGACCCCTGAGGATCTTCCTGATCTGGACGATCCGCGCCAGCGCGGTCGGGCAGACTGCCGGGCACTGGGTAAAGCCGAAGAAGATCATCGGCATCGAGCCGTAGAAGCTCGACAGGGTGCGCTCGTTGCCTTGAGTGTCCTTGAGCTTGAATTTGCGCCCGAGGATCTCGTTGCTCATGTTCTTGCCGTACTTGAAGTCCAGGCCCCGGGCCGGGTTGCAACCCGCCAGCAGGCCAAGCCCCAGTACGCCCATCCCGGCGACAACCGCGCGCCGGGTCAACAGATCATTCATGGAACCATCCTTTACAGGGAAGGTGCCGACCCCTGGGATGGGCCGGCCAGAAAACCGGGGCATTCTGTCACGCTCCCCCCGCACCATCCACCCGACATCCGGCCAATCGGGCTGCAGCCCTTTGTTTACGGGGCGCGACCGGTTGTCGCAGGGGTTGAATCCGTAACACTTTGTTGCTAGGGATCAATGCGCAAAGCCTGAAAAGCATCGCGGGGCAAGCCCGCTCCCACACCGTGATCCAAGCGGGACCCAGGCGTGGGAGCGGGCTTGCCCCGCGATTGGAAAGCCGCCTTAGTAGTAGGCGTTTTCCTTCTGGCTGTGGTCGGTCACGTCACGCACGCCCTTGAGCTCCGGAATGCGCTCGAGCAGGGTGCGCTCGATGCCTTCCTTCAGCGTCACGTCGGCCTGGCCGCAGCCCTGGCAGCCGCCGCCGAACTGCAGCACGGCGATGCCGTCGTCGACCACGTCCACCAGGCTCACGGCGCCGCCGTGGCTGGCCAGACCCGGGTTGATCTCGGTCTGCAGGTAGTAGTTGATGCGCTCGTTGATCGGGCTGTCTTCGTTGACCATCGGCACCTTGGCGTTCGGCGCCTTGATGGTCAGCTGGCCGCCCATGCGGTCGGTGGCATAGTCGACCAGCGCGTCCTCGAGAAACGGCACGCTGACCGCGTCGAGGTAGGCGGTGAAGCTCTTCAGGCCCACCGGCTGGTCGTCGGGCTTCTCCTCGCCCGGCTTGCAGTAGGCGATGCAGGTCTCGGCGTAGGTGGTACCCGGCTGGGTGATGAAAATACGGATGCCGATGCCAGGCGTGTTCTGCTTGGAGAGCAGATCGGCCAGGTAATCATGGGCGGCGTCGGTAATGGTTATAGCGCTCATGGAAGTTCCTCACAGACTTGCCGGCAGTGTACGCCAACCCGGCCTTCGAACAAAGTCCTAGCATTTGACTCGGGATAGCGCCAGCGCGGGCTCCTGGCCGTCACGCCCCGTGAGTCCGGCCTTGAGCCGCCCATACAGGCCACGCTCCAGCCAGTGGTAGCTGAGCCACGACATTAGTCCGATTGACGGCACGCACAAGGCGAATACCAGGTACGGGTTCAGACGCAGGCGTTCGCTGGCGAACAGGCCGCCGTACAGTACCAAGACATGCACCAGGTAGACCGAATAGGAACAATCGCCCAGCGCCTTGAGCACCCGATTGCCCTTGAAGAAGGGCTCCAGGGCGATGAACGCCAGCACCACCAGGGCGCTGGGCAGGCCCCAGTGCAGCAAGCGCTGGGAGGCATCCAGGTGATACAGCGCATAGCCCGCCACGCCAAGCAGCCCCAGCGGCAGCCACAGGCCCTGGCGAATCAGCCCGCGGCGGTACAGCACGCCCAGGCCGATACCCAGCAGGAACTCATAGACGATGTCGTTGCTGTAGAAGCGACTGAGCACGCCGAGGCGGCCCAGCACCTCGCTGACCAGCAGTAGCGCCGCCGTCACCAGCAGCAGGTGATGGCGCTGGCGCACCAGGAACGCCAGGCCGAACAACAGGTAGAAGAACACCTCGAAGTTCAGCGTCCAGCCGACGTTCAAGGTCGGGTACAGGCCGTAGCCGCCCGGGTTTTCCGCTGGGATGAACAACAGCGACAGCAGCAGGTGCTGCCATTCGAACACCTGGTGCGGCATCCAACGGCTGGCGACCAGCATCAGCGCGGCCATCAGCAGGGTGTAGAACCAGTAGGCGGGCACGATGCGCAGGGCGCGGTTGAGCAGGAACTGAGCGGGCGCGATGTCCTTGTCGCGGGTCGAGAGGTAGATCACCAGGCCACTGATGACGAAGAAGATGTCCACCCCTACCGCACCACGGTCGGCGAGCAGTTGGCCGATAGGGCCGGTGGCATTGAAGTCGAAGAAGATCTGCATGAAATGGTGGCAGACCACCACCCAGGCGGCGAATGCCCGGAGAGCCTGAAGCGAATACAGCATGAAAAACCCTGCGATCGTCGATGCATTGAGGCCCGGCGAGCGCTTCGCGCTCGTTTCGCCGGCAAGCCGGCTCCCACAGGGTTCGCGTACGTCTGTGGGAGCCGGCTTGCCGGCGATGGGCTGCAAAGCAGCCCCAGGGCCTACCCATCGATTCCGACCGCAATAGCGCCGGAAAGGTCAGGCCAACCGATCAGAGGTTCTCGTAGCGGTTCATGTCCAGCACCCCCGCCTCCACCGGCTCGGTCTCCTTGATGTAGCTGTTCAGGTCATGGAAGTAGCGCCAGAACTCGGGATGGCTGCGACGCACGCCCCAGCGCATGACGATGCGCTCGAACTTCGCCGTGTCGTCCCGCGCCGCCTCCATGTCCTCGACGAACTCCGGCACATCGGCCGCCGGGATGTTGAAGATGAAGTTGGGGTAGCTGCTGAGCACGCCCGGGACCAGGGTCAGGGTGTCCAGCCCCGGCTGATAGCGGTAGGCCTCGCCGAGCAGGAACGCCACGTTGCTGTGGGCGCGGTTGCGCAGCAGGCTGTAGACCTGACGCTGGCCGCCCTGCCCCTCGATGCGCAGCATGGTCGCCTCGGGCAGTTGGCCGATCACCTTCAGCCCTGCGGCCGGGCGCGACACCAGGCGGCTCAGCGACTGCTCGACATCGCGCAACTCCTGGGACAGGCCGGGCCGCGAGCAGTAGGCGCCCTGGCAGCGGTTGATCGGGTCGGGCGCCACGTTCAGGCTGCCGGTGCGCTGCAGCAACTGCAGGCCGAAGTCACGCTTGGGGTCGTGCTTGTCCAGCTTCAGCGCGCTCGGCGTGCTGGTGTCGATGTCCTCGTAGTCCATCCACATCTTCACCTTGCCGCTGTTCTGGTACCAGTTGCCGAGGATCTCGCTACGCTTGCCGGCCGGCATCAGGCGCAGGAAGTTGACCTCGGCGCCATTGCGGATCAGGTCGAAGTACAGGCGGGTCTGCAGCTGGTGCGAGACGTTGCCGAACACGTCGAAGTTCACCGCCAGCTGGTAGTAGGTGCGCTCGAACAGCGGGTAGTCGAACAGCCACATCGTCAGCGGCACGTCACCGATCAGGCCCTTGGTCACCGAGGCGCTGTCGAAGTGGCGGAAGATGCTCAGCAGCGCGTTGTCGTTGCCGGCCCACAGGGTCGACCAGCTCGGCGCCGGCTGCTCGGCATAGGCCTCGCGACGCAGCGCCTCGTACTCGTTGCGCTTGTCGCGGTAGGCGTGCCACAGGCTCAGCACGCTGCCGACGTCGTCGATCTGCCCGGGCATCGCCAGCAGCGGCGTGGCCTCGCCCCGGTACTCGGCATCGGTGATGTACAGGTCGTGGGCCGGTTCCTGGAACAGCGCCCAGAAGTTGTCACGAATCACGTCGGTGGCGATCTGCCCGCGGCATACCGGGCCACGAATGAAGGTGCGGACGAAGTACTCGGCGTTGTCCAGCATGAACTGGTAGCGGGCCACCGCCGGGATCGCCTCGAAGGTCTCGAACGGGTTGGCGCGGTGGCGCGGACCGTAGCCGGGCAGCGACGAGGCATGCCAGTCGCCGCTGTAGAACAGCTGCTTGACCCGCTTGAGCTTCTGCGGCCCCATCGGGTAGGTGATGTGGGTCTTGTGGACGATCACGCCCTGCACCGGCATCAGCCGGTAGTAGAAATCGGTGCCCGGCGGGTCGTTGGGACGGCGGGTGGCGATCAGGTCCACCGCCTGGCCGCTCGGCGTGCGCGACCGCACCCACTGGAAGAAGTGTCCGGGCTCACCGCCGACGAAGTGGATGTGCGCCAGGAACAAGTGCTCGTACAGCCAGCGGCCGACCAGCGCCTCGGTCGAACCCGGGCGGTTGAGCAGCTCTTCCCAGTCGGCGATCTGCTTGGCCTCTGCCGCGCTGGGCTGGATCGGCGTCTTCTCGACCGGAGCGCCTGCGGCCAACCAACGCTGCAGGGTCTGGTACTCCTGGTCGGTCAGGCCGGTGACCGCCAGCGGCATGCCCTCTTTGGGGTGGGCGCCGGCGTAGGCGTCGAACTCGTGGGGCAACGGGCACATGTTGTTGCGGTTGAGCCCCAGGACGATCTCCTCGGGCAGTTTGGCATTGGGCGTGAGCGGGGTCTTGTGACCCAGCTCGAGCATGCGCGCCATCAGCGCCGCCTGGCTGCCCTGCTTGTCCAGCACCGAGTAGAAGCCCTGCTTGCGCCAGCCGGCTTCGTCGCGGGCGTCGTAGAACAGCCGCGTGGTGGGCACCGCCTGGCTGCGCTCGCCCTGGTAGACCGGCACCTTGGAAGCGCCGCGCTCGGCGCCCTCGGCGCTGCCCAGGTTGAGCTGGCAGGCAGCATCGTTGCAGGCGTGGCAGGCCACGCACTTCTCGGTGAAGATCGGTTGGATATCCCGGGTGTATGAAATCGTCGGGCTCGCTTGGGGGGCCTGCCCGAACGCCGCGCCACTGATGAGCAAGGCGAAGGCGCTGGCAAATATGCGATGCAGCATGTGCCGAATGTCCTGGTTACTTGAAGCCATCACGATGTGCCTGGCGGGTCCTGAGGTGTTGGGGCGCGCACCAACATGAAGGAAATTCATGCAAATGGGCAGTACGCCTAAAATCCGTGCAGCTTTGTTATTATTCGGCACCTTCTGATATTCGCCCGACCAGGTAGTTCCTATGTCCGACCGCAGCGCTCGTTACCAAGCACTCCAGAAAGCACTCAAAGAGCGCATCCTGATCCTCGACGGCGGCATGGGTACTATGATCCAGAGTTACCGCCTCGAGGAACACGACTATCGTGGCACGCGCTTCGCCGATTGGCCAAGCGATGTCAAAGGCAACAACGACCTGCTGCTGCTCAGCCGCCCGGATGTCATCGCCGCGATCGAGAAAGCCTACCTGGACGCCGGCGCCGATATCCTCGAGACCAACACCTTCAACGCCACGCAGATTTCCCAGGCCGACTATGGAATGGAAGCGCTGGTCTACGAGCTCAACGTCGAGGGCGCGCGCGTTGCCCGCCAGGTGGCCGACGCCAAGACCCTCGAGACCCCGGACAAGCCGCGCTTCGTCGCCGGCGTGCTCGGCCCGACCAGCCGCACCTGCTCGATCTCCCCCGACGTCAACGACCCGGGCTATCGCAACGTCACCTTCGACGAACTGGTGGAAAACTACATCGAGGCCACCCGTGGCCTGATCGAGGGCGGCGCCGACCTGATCCTGATCGAGACCATCTTCGACACCCTCAACGCCAAGGCGGCGATCTTCGCCGTGCAGCAGGTGTTCGAGGAGGACGACGTCGAACTGCCGATCATGATCTCCGGCACCATCACCGACGCCTCCGGCCGCACCCTGTCGGGCCAGACCACCGAAGCCTTCTGGAACTCGGTGCGCCACGCCAAGCCGATCTCCGTCGGCCTGAACTGCGCCCTTGGCGCCAAGGACCTGCGCCCGTACCTGGAAGAACTGGCGACCAAGGCCGACACCCATGTGTCCGCCCACCCCAACGCCGGCCTGCCCAACGCCTTCGGCGAGTACGACGAGACCCCGGCGGAGATGGCCGCGGTGGTCGAGGAGTTCGCCGCCAGCGGCTTCCTCAACATCATCGGCGGTTGCTGCGGCACCACCCCGCCGCACATCCAGGCCATCGCCGAGGCGGTCGCCAAGTACAAGCCGCGTGCGATTCCGGACATCCCCAAGGCCTGCCGCCTGTCGGGCCTGGAGCCGTTCACCATCGATCGCCAGTCGCTGTTCGTCAACGTCGGCGAGCGCACCAACATCACCGGTTCCGCCAAGTTCGCCCGGCTGATCCGCGAGGAGAACTACACCGAGGCCCTGGAAGTCGCCCTGCAGCAGGTCGAGGCCGGCGCCCAGGTGATCGACATCAACATGGACGAAGGGATGCTCGACTCCCAGGCCGCCATGGTGCGCTTCCTCAACCTGATCGCCGGCGAGCCGGACATCTCCCGGGTGCCGATCATGATCGACTCCTCCAAGTGGGAGGTGATCGAGGCGGGCCTTAAGTGCATCCAGGGCAAGGGCATCGTCAACTCGATCTCGATGAAGGAAGGCGTCGAGCAGTTCAAACACCATGCCCGCCTGTGCAAGCGCTACGGCGCGGCCGTGGTGGTGATGGCCTTCGACGAGGTCGGCCAGGCCGACACCGCCGCGCGCAAGCGCGAGATCTGCCAGCGCAGCTACGACATCCTGGTCAACGAGGTGGGCTTCCCGCCGGAAGACATCATCTTCGACCCGAACATCTTCGCCGTCGCCACCGGCATCGAGGAGCACAACAACTACGCCGTCGACTTCATCGAGGCCTGCGCCTACATCCGTGACCACCTGCCCTACGCCCTGAGCTCGGGCGGCGTGTCCAACGTGTCGTTCTCGTTCCGCGGCAACAACCCGGTGCGCGAGGCGATCCACTCGGTGTTCCTCTACCACGCGATCCAGAACGGCCTGACCATGGGCATCGTCAACGCCGGCCAGCTGGAGATCTACGACGAGATCCCCGCCGCCCTGCGCGAGAAGGTCGAGGACGTGGTGCTCAACCGCACCCCGCACGGTACCGACGCCCTGCTGGCGATTGCCGACGACTACAAGGGCGGCGGCGCCACCAAGGAAGTCGAGAACGAAGAATGGCGCTCGATGCCGGTGGACAAGCGCCTCGAACATGCGCTGGTCAAGGGCATCACCGCCTACATCGTCGAAGACACCGAAGAGTGCCGCCAGCAGTCGGCGCGCCCGATCGAAGTCATCGAAGGCCCGCTGATGAGCGGCATGAACGTGGTCGGCGACCTGTTCGGCGCCGGCAAGATGTTCCTGCCCCAGGTGGTGAAATCCGCCCGCGTGATGAAACAGGCCGTGGCTCACCTCATTCCGTTCATCGAGGAAGAGAAAGGCGACAAGCCCGAGGCCAAGGGCAAGATCCTCATGGCCACGGTCAAGGGCGACGTGCACGACATCGGCAAGAACATCGTCGGCGTGGTGCTCGGTTGCAACGGCTATGACATTGTCGACATGGGCGTGATGGTCCCGGCCGAGAAGATCCTGCAGACCGCCCGTGAGCAGAAATGCGACATCATCGGCCTGTCCGGCCTGATCACCCCGTCGCTGGACGAAATGGTTCACGTCGCCCGCGAGATGCAGCGCCAGGACTTCCACCTGCCGCTGATGATCGGTGGCGCCACCACCTCCAAGGCGCACACGGCGGTGAAGATCGAGCCGAAGTACTCCAACGACGCCGTGGTCTATGTCACCGACGCCTCGCGCGCGGTGGGCGTGGCCACCCAGCTGCTGTCCAAGGAGCTCAAGAGCGGCTTCGTCGAGAAGACCCGTCAGGAATACGTCGAGGTGCGCGAGCGCACCGCCAACCGCAGCGCCCGCACCGAGCGCCTGAGCTACGCCCAGGCCATCGCCGCCAAGCCGCAGTACGACTGGGCCGCCTACCAAGCCGCGGTGCCCGCCTTCACCGGCGTCAAGGTGCTGGAGGACATCGACCTGCGCACCCTGGCCGAGTACATCGACTGGACGCCGTTCTTCATCTCCTGGGACCTGGCCGGCAAGTTCCCGCGCATCCTCACCGACGAAGTGGTCGGCGAGGCCGCCACGGCGCTGTACAAGGACGCCCGCGAGATGCTCGACAAGCTGATCGACGAAAAGCTGATCAGCGCCCGCGCGGTGTTCGGCTTCTGGCCGGCCAACCAGGTCGAACACGACGACATCGAAGTGTACGGCGACAACGGTGAAACCCTGGCGACCCTGCACCACCTGCGCCAGCAGACCATCAAGCCCGACGGCAAGCCGAACTGGTCGCTGGCCGACTTCGTCGCGCCGAAGGACAGCGGCGTGACCGACTATGTCGGCGGCTTCATTACCACCGCTGGCATCGGCGCCGAGGAAGTGGCCAAGGCCTACCAGGACAAGGGCGACGACTACAGCTCGATCATGGTCAAGGCCCTGGCCGACCGCCTGGCCGAAGCCTGCGCCGAGTGGCTGCACGAGCAGGTGCGCAAGGAACACTGGGGTTACGCCAAGGACGAGCACCTGGACAACGAGGCGCTGATCAAGGAGCAGTACAGCGGCATTCGCCCGGCACCTGGCTACCCGGCCTGCCCGGACCACACCGAGAAGGAAACCCTGTTCCGCCTGCTCGACGGCACCGCCATCGGCGAGACCGGCCCGAGCGGCGTGTTCCTCACCGAGCACTTCGCCATGTTCCCGGCGGCGGCGGTCAGCGGTTGGTACTTCGCCCACCCGCAGGCGCAGTACTTCGCCGTGGGCAAGGTGGACAAGGACCAGATCGAACAGTACAGCGCCCGCAAGGGCCAGGACATCAGCGTCAGCGAGCGCTGGCTGGCGCCGAACCTGGGCTACGAGGGCTGAGTCCAGCCCTGCGTTGCCCCCTGTGTAGGAGCGGCCTTGCGCCGCGAAAGGGCCGCAAAACGGCCCCAGCGATCTTTAGATTCTGGGGCTGCTATGCAGCCCTTTCGCGGCGCAAGGCCGCTCCTACACACAGGGCACGCGTGAACCTCCCGACACATGCACAAGGACCCCCGCATGTCCCGCAGAATCCTGGTGATCGGCGCCTACGGCAACTTCGGCCGGATCATCTGCCGCCACCTGCAGCAGATGCCCGCCGTGCAACTGGTGATCGCCGGCCGTAACGCCAACAGCCTCGCCCGACTGGCCACCCAACTCAGCGGCAGCGAAAGCTGGTGCGGCGACGCCATGGCCCCCGGCTTTGCCGACGCACTGCGCGCACTGCGCATCGACTGGGTGATCCACACCGGCGGCCCCTTCCAGGGCCAGCCCTACCGCGTGGCCGAAGCCTGCATCGAGGCGGGCGCCAGCTATTGCGACCTCTCCGACTGCCGGGTGTTCGTCAACGGCATCGAGCGCCTGGACGCCCGCGCCCGCCAGGCCAATGTCGCGCTGCTTAGCGGCTGCAGCTCGGTGCCCAGCCTGTCGTCGGCGATCCTCGACGAACAGCGCCATCACTTCAGCCGCATCGAGCGCATCGAGCACGGCATTTCCTCCTCGGCGAAGATGCCCGGCCTGTCCACCATCGAAGGCGTGCTGGCCTACGCCGGGCGGCCGATCCGCCAGTGGCGCGACGGACGCCCGCACGCCGTGGACGGCTGGCTCGGCCTGCAGCTGCGCCACCTGCCCGGCCTGGGCTGGCGCCTGCTGAACAACGTCGATGTACCGGACATGGACATCTTCGCCGAGCGCTACGGCGCCCAGGACCTGGCGTTCAAGGCCGGCTCCGGGCTCATGGCCGGCGGCCTGGCCAATGCCGCGCTGGCGTTGCTGGTCAAGTACGGCCTGGTGCGCGACCCGCTGCCCTGGGCGCGGCGCCTGCATCGCCTGGGCGGCCATTTCGAGCGTTTTGGCGATGGCATGAGTGCGATGTACCTGGATGTCCGCGGGCTGGACATGCAGGGCCAGCCACTGCGCCTGCAGGCCCAGGTCAGCGCCAGTGACGACAAGGGCCCGGAAATCCCCAGCTGCGCGGCGGTGGCGCTGATGACCAGGGTGATCGAGGGCCACACCCCGCCCCCGGGCGCCCGCCCCTGCGTCGGCGAGATCAGTGTCGAGCAGTACCTGGCGGCCATCGGCGAACCCGACAAGGTGCGCTACAGCGTCAGCTTCCAGCACGGGCGAGGCTGAAATGAGCTACCTGCTGCTCAAGTACCTACATGTGATCGCCGCGGTGTTCCTGTTCGGTTTCGGCATGGGCTCGTACCTGTACCTGATCGCCGCGAACCGCAGCCGCGACCCACGGGTGATCGCCGCCGTGGCCAGGATGGTGGTGCGCTTCGATGCCTGGATCACCACGCCCGCCGGGGTCCTGCAGTTGCTGACCGGCTACGCCATGGTCAGCATGAGCGGCATGCCGTGGTCCACGGACTGGCTGCAGGGCGCGCTGCTGATCTTCTTCACGGTGGGCGCCCTGTGGCTGCCGGTGCTGCTGTTGCAGACACGCATGCAGCGCCTCGCCGCCCAGGCCGTCGAGCATGGCACCGCGCTGGGTGAGGACTATCAGCGGCTGTACCGCCCCTGGCTGTGGATGGGGGTCGCGGGGTTTGCCGGTATGTTCCTGATCGTGCTGGTGATGATCACCAAGCAGGCACCGTGGCAATGGCTTTGATCCAGGCAAGAAAAAAATTCTAAATACATAGCAAAAAAGAATAGAATTTTTTTCGAAAATCGCCCTGGAACGGGGAAAAGGAAAAACATTCATATCGGCAATTGCCTAGGATGGTGTCCATGGATGCCGACAGGCGGCGTCCACGCACGGACCCGCCCGCGATCATGCCCAGCACCCCGCTCTACTTCGATTACGCCGCCACCACTCCGGTCGATGACCGGGTCATTGCCGCCATGCTCACCTGCCTGGGCCGCGAAACCAACTTCGGCAATCCCGCTTCCAGCGGCCACTTCCATGGCCAGGCCGCCCGCGAGGCCGTCGAACAGGCCCGCCGCCAGGTGGCCGAGCAGGTCGGCGCCCAACCCGACGATCTGGTCTGGACCTCCGGCGCCACCGAATCCAACAACCTGGCGCTCAAGGGCATCGCCCAGGGCTTCGCCCAGCCGGGCCACCTGCTGACCAGCCAGCTCGAACACAAGGCCATCCTCGACACCGCCGCCGAACTGGAGCGCCAGGGCTGGACGGTGACCCGCCTGGCGCCCGACGCCCATGGCCTGATCCAGGCCGAGGCCGTGCAGGCCGCGCTGCGTCCGGACACGCGCCTGGTGTCGCTGATGGCGGTGAACAACGAACTGGGCACCGTGACCGACTTCGCCCGCATCGGCGAGCTGGTCCGCGACCATGGCGCCCTGCTGCATGTCGACGCGGCGCAGGCGGTGGGCAAGGTCCGCATCGACCTGGCGCACCAAGCCGTCGACCTGATGTCGTTCTCGGCGCACAAGGTCTACGGCCCCAAGGGCATCGGCGCCCTCTATGTCGGCCCCCGCGCCCGCCCTGCCATGCGGGCGCAGATGCACGGCGGCGGCCATGAGCGCGGCCTGCGCTCCGGCACCCTGGCCACCCACCAGATCGTCGGCATGGGCAGCGCCTTCGCCCTGGCCGGCCAGCCCGGCGAGGCGGAGTTCCAGCGCCTGGAGCAGCTCGCCCGGCGCCTGTGCGACGGCCTGCTGGCCCTGCCCGGGGTCACCCTCAACGGCTGCCCGGTACAGCGCATTCCGCACACCCTCAACCTGTGCATCGACGCCAAGGGGTTCAACAGCCTGGCCCTGGCCGGCGAGCTGGCGCTGTCCACCACCTCGGCCTGCAATTCGGCGAGCAACGCCGCGTCCCATGTGCTGCTGGCTCTCGGCCTCGACGAGCGCCAGGCGCGCAACAGCGTACGCCTGAGCCTCGGGCGCTACACCAGCGAGGCGGACGTGGACACGGCGCTGGCGGTGTTCGGCCGGGTGGTCGGGGCGGCGGCGGTAGCGCTCTGGTAGGCCACGCCGCCGGTACAGACGTCAGAAATCCAGGGTTCCCGAGAACTTCACCAGCCTCGGGTCGCCCTGGGTCAGGTACCCGCCATTGGCCGAGGCCCAGTAGTTCTTGTCGGTCAGGTTCTCTACGTTGACCCGCAAGGTCACGGCCTTCTCCTGCACCTTGAAGCGGTAGCGCGCACCGACGTCGAAGCGGTTCCAGGTCGGCAGGCTCAGGGTGTTGGCCGGGTTGGCGTACTGCCCGCCGGTGCGCAGCATGCGCGCATTGAGCGCCACCCCCTCCAGGCCCGGCACGTCCCAGTCGACACTGGCGTTGAGCTGGAAGGTTGGCACGCCGACGGCATGGTTGCCATCGGCCGTGCCGCCCTGGGTGTTCTTCAGCTCGGTGTCCATGCGCGTGCCACCGGCCATCAACCGCAGCCCCGGCAGTGGCTCGCCGAACACGCTGAGTTCGAGCCCCTTGTTGACCTGCTCGCCATCCTGGACGAACACGTTGCCCTCGACGAAGCCATCGGTGGGGCGCTCGATGCGGAACACCGCCAGGTTGGCGCCGAAGCGCTGGTAGTCGAGCTTCACCCCCGCCTCCACCTGCTTGGTCTTGGCCGGCGGGAACACCTCGCCGACGTTGACCACCTGCCCGGACGCCGTGGCCCCCTGGGCCAGGCCCTCGATGCGGTTGGCGTACAGCGAGACCGACGGGTTGAGCTTGTAGACGATGCCATACACCGGGGTGGTGACCGCCTCGTCATAGAAGGCGTTGCGCCCCAGGTCCGGGCCAGGGCCGTCGTAGGCGTAGCCTTCGACCCGCAGTTGCTGGCGGCGCACGCCCACCGTCAGCAGCAGCGTGTCGTCGAACAGGCCCACGGTATCGGACACCGCGATGCTGCGGTTGCGGGTCTTGCCGGTCACGCCGGGGTCGTCCAGCTTGCCGCCGACGAAGGTCGGTGTGGTCGGCTTGGGCAACGGGTCGGTGCGGTAGATATTGGTGGCCTGGGAGTTGTAGAAGACGAAGGCGTTCTCCTGCTGGGTCCAGATGCTCGCCGCGCCGATGTTCAGCTGGTGGCTGACCGGGCCGGTCTGGAAGCGGCCGTTGATGCCGCCCATGAAAGTGGTGTTGTCCTCATTGTGGGGGATCTTCGAGCCGCCGATGGTGGCACCGCCGGTGGCTGCGTCGGTAAGGATCGGCGTGCCGTAGAAGCCGTTCTCGTGGGTGTGCTTGACGCCGCCGGCCAGGTAGCCGCTCCAGTTGTCGTTGAAGTCGTAGTCGCCGCGCACCATGCCGAAGGTGTCCTCGGTCTCAGTCCAGGCCCAGTCCTGGCCGTAGTTGTGGTCGGCGTCCGGCGCGCGCGGGATGTCGGTCAGTCCCGCGCCCAGGCGTACCGAGTTGCGCATATGGTTGACCCGCTGCTTCTGATAGCCGAAGTCGCCGGACAGGCGGAAATTGTCGCCGCGGTAGTCAAGGCCGGCGACGAACAGCTTGCTGCGCTGGTCCTGGTCGTCGACCGCAGTCTCGCCCTCGCGCTGCGAGAGGTTCAGGCGCACACCGAAGCGATTGTCCGCGCCGAAGCGCTGGCCGAGGTCCAGGTGCTCGCCGATGCGCCCGTCGCTGCTGATGTCCTGGGTGTAGCGACGGGTCGGGGTGTCGCCGGCACGCTTGGGCTGCAGGTTGACGTTGCCACCCAGGCCCGTGCCGGTGGGGCTGGCGCCATTGAGAAAGGCATTGGGGCCCTTGAACACCTCGACCCGTTCCACCGCATCGGTGGAGATCATCTGCCGTGGCAGCACGCCGTACAGCCCGTTGAACGCCACATCGTCGCCGTTGAGCGGCAGGCCACGGATGACGAAGACCTGGGACTGGTTGCCAAAGCCGAACGACTGGCGCACCGACGGGTCGTTGAGCAGCACGTCGCCGACATCCTCGGCCTGTTGCTCCTCGATCAGTTGCGCGGTGTAGCTGGTCATGGTGAACGGCACGTCCATCATGTCCTGGTTGCCCAACACGCCCATCTGCCCACCCCGGGCCACCTGGCCGCCGGCGTAGGGCTCGGGCAGCTCGCCGGCGGGGGCCTTGAGCGCCTCGGCGTTGATCGCGGTGGCATCCAGCTCGATGGCGCCATCGGCGGCATGGGCGCCGACGGCAACGGAACAGCAAAGCGCCAGCAGGGTCGATTGATACGGACAGGTACGTGCCATGGAGGGCTCCCGGACAATGGGTAGAGGCCTTCCTGGCGAGTGAGAAACCTAGAGTGACTGAGTAGTGTTTCTAGCTGATAGTGCGAATTATTACCAAACCATCGCACTTTTTCGCCGACCAGCGGTCTACCCCCTCTTTTGCCAACCGCAATCGATTGCCAAGGCTCGTTTTTTTCACACTGCACAGGGCCGGGCCAAAAGCCTTGCGCTTGTGTAGGATGGGCAGCGCAGATCCAGACGCTGCCAGTTACAGGGAGATCCACATGCGCGTCCCATCCGTTGCCTGCCTCATCGGCCTGACGCTGGGCCTGCTTTGCGCGACCAGCGCCCAGGCCTTCACCGGTGAAGAGGCGCAACTGATCGATACGATCAACGTCTACCGCAGCCAGGCCCAGCGCTGTGGGGGCGAAGCCTCGCTGGAGCTGCCGCCGCTCAACAGCGACACCCGCCTGGCGCTGTCGCCCGAAGGCACCCGCGACCTGCAGCAGGCCATGACCCGCGCCGCCTACCCGATGGTCAACGTCCAGGCCATCAGCCTGTCCGGCCCGCGGGATGCCCTGGCAGCGATGAAGGCCGTCGAGGAGAGCTTCTGCCAGGTGGTGCTCGATCCGCAGTTCGTCGACATTGGCGTCAGCCAGGAGGGCCGCGACTGGCGCATCGTTCTGGCCCGGCCGCTGCTCAGCGCCCGTCTGGGCGACTGGCAGGCCGAAGGGCAGAAACTGCTGCAGGAGATCAACGCCGCGCGCAAGCTGCCCCGCCAGTGCGGCGGCCAGCCCTTCGCCGCCGCCCCGGCGCTGGCCTGGAGCACGACCCTGGCGGGCGTCGCCGCCAACCACACCCGGGCCATGGCCAACCAGAACTTCTTCGACCATATCGACCGCGATGGCCGCACCCCGGGCGACCGGGCGGAGCTGGCCGGCTACCTGTACCGGCAGATCGGCGAAAACATCGCCGCCGGACGCGACACCGCGCGCAAGGTGGTCGACGGCTGGCTGGCCAGCCCTGGGCACTGTGCCACGCTGATGAATCCGGACTTTCGCGAGCTGGGGGCGGCGTATGCGGTGGATCCGAAGAGCGATGCTGGGATCTACTGGACGGGGTTGTTCGGTACGCCGCAGTAGAACCAGCCAGGCACCGTCCCTGTAGGAGCGGCCTTGTGTCGCGAAAGGGCTGCGCAGCAGCCCTGTCTCGGTGAAACGCTGAAATTGCCGGGGCCGCTTTGCGGCAAATCCTATTAGCGACACAAGGCCGCTCCTACAGGGACGGCGCATGGCCCGAATTGCGCAACGCCAGCGCCGTGCAACCAAACCGCCGCCGCACCCACTTGCCCAGGTAGCTGGCATCCCCCATTCCCACCTCATCGGCGATCTGCGCCAGGCTGTGGCTGGAGTTGAGCAAACGCCAGCGCGCCTGCTGCAGACGCAGTTCCTGCCACCAGGCCTTGGCGCTCATGCCATGGCAGGCCTGGAACTGGCGGTCGAGCTGGCGCCGGCTGATGCCCAGCTCGGCCGCCAGCGCCTCCACCGGCAACTGCGCCGCCAGGTGATGGCGCATCAGCGCCGTGGCGCGCTGCACCTGGCGCCCTTGCCCGGCGTCGGCCTCCAGCGAACGCAAGGCGTGAAGGCTATCCCGGCTCTCGTCCACCAGCATGTCGGCCAGGCCCTTGAGCGCCCGGGCGCGGCCACTGGCGCGGGCGATCAGCTCCACCGCCAGGTCGATAGCCGCCGTGCCGCCGGCACAAGTGATGCGCTCACCGTCAAAGCAGAACAGCTGCCCGGTCAACAGGCGCACGCGGGGAAAGGCCAGGCGAAACTCCGCTTCATGGCGCCAGTGCACCACCACCTGGTGGCCGTCCAGCAGGCCACAGGCCGCCAACAGGAAGGCCGCGTTGTCGACACACACCAGCTTCACCCCGGCCTTGCTCGCCTGCTTGAGCAGGGCCTTGTAACGCGGTGCCAAAGCCGCCGTGGCACTGGCGTTGCGCCCACCGAACAGCACCAGGTGGTCGTAGTCATCCCAACGGATGTCCGTAGGGGTTGCCTCGACCTGAACAATCGCCGCGCTGCTGGAAACCACCGGATCCCGGTCCAGCCCAAGCACGGTCCAGCGGCAATAGCGCTGGCGGCTGTAGTCCTCGTCGTCGGCGGAGAAGCGCAACTTGTCGAGGAACGCGCCGAACGGCAGCAGGGCGAACTCCGGCAGCGGCAGGATCAGCAGGCGTAGGTCGGGCGTCATTGTGGGATGTCTAGATATGACTGTTGAATGACCAGATACTACCCCACATTCCCACTACCCTGCCCTACACTGGCGCCCTGCTCATCCACAAGGCTTCTCTCATGGCACTCGACACCTGGCTCATCTACCTGCTCGCCAGCATCGGCCTGTCGCTGACCCCAGGCCCAAACAGCCTGCTGGCCCTGACCCATGGCGCGCTGTATGGCGCCCGCCGCACGCTGTTCACCATCCTCGGCGGCGTACTGGGATTCAGTCTCCTGATCGCCCTGACCATGTTCGGCCTGAGTGCCCTGCTGCAGGCCTCGGCCTCGCTGCTGACGGTGCTCAAGTGGGTCGGCGGGGCCTACCTGGTCTGGCTCGGGATCCAGCTGTGGCGCACACCGGCGCTGCACCTGGAGCAACCGCGCGGCGGTGTGGCGCTGAGCAATGCCGGGTTGTTCCGCCAGGGCTGCCTGTCAGCGCTGGCCAACCCCAAGGTGCTGCTGTTCTATGGCGCGTTCCTGCCCCAGTTCATCGACCCGCAGCGCGGCCTGCTGGTGCAGTTCGTAGTGATGGCGGCGACCTTCGCCAGTGTCGAATGCCTGGTGGAGTACCTGCTGGCGCGCCTGGCGTTTCGCATCCGCCCGTGGCTGGCCAAGGGCGGCCGCGGGTTCAACCGCTGCTGCGGGAGCCTGTTCGCGCTGATCGGCGTGGCCCTGCCGCTGGGACGATAGACGCCCCGGGATCAACGCCGGGGAACGCTCAGGAACACCATCAGCGCCAGCGCCGGCAGTCCCGCGCCCAGCAACGCCACGCCACTCCAGCCGTACTGCGCATACACCCCGCTGGCCAGCGCCGAACCCAGCGCCCCACCGAGGAAGATGCTGGTCATGTACAAGGCATTCAGCCGGCCACGGCTGGCCGGGTCCAACGCGTACACCTCACGCTGGCCGATGACCATGTTCATCTGCACGGCGAAATCCAGCAGCACCCCGGTCAACCCCAGGCCGATGACGCTGGCACCGGGCGCGCTCAGGCCCAGCAGCAACGCCAGCGGCGCCAGGGCCATCGCCAGCAGCGAAGCGCGTCGCGCATGGCCGGCATCGGCCAACCGCCCGGCCAGCGGCGCCGCCACCGCGCCCACCGCCCCGACCAGGGCGAACAGCGCGATCTGGCTCTGCGACAGGCCGTGCTCGCCGGCCAGCGCCAGCGGCACCGCCGTCCAGTACAGGCTGAACGCGGCGAACATCAGCGCCTGGTACAGCGCCCGCTGGCGCAACACCGGATGGCGGTGCAACAGCACCAGCAACGAGGCCATCAGCCCGGCATAGCTGGCCTTGTGCTCCGGCACCCGGCGCGGCAAGGTCAGCGCCAGCAGCAGGATGATCGCCACCATGACCCCGGCGGCACCAACAAACACCGCGCGCCAGCCGAAGTGATCCGCCACCAGGCTCGCCAGCGGCCGCGCCAGCAGGATACCCAGCAGCAACCCGCCCATGATGTTGCCGACCACCCGGCCACGCTCACGCTCCGGCGCCAGGTGCGCCGCCAGTGGTATCAGCATCTGCACCGCCACCGAGCTGAAGCCGATCAGCAGCGCATACAGCAGGAACATCTCGCCCTGCCCGTGGCCACTGGTGCCGGCGAGCAACAGGCTGCCGGTGGCCAGCACCGCCGTGGCGATCATCAGCCGGCGGTTCTCCAGCAGGTCGGCCAGCGGCA
Source organism: Pseudomonas peradeniyensis (assembly GCF_014268935.2). Classification (GTDB taxonomy): domain Bacteria; phylum Pseudomonadota; class Gammaproteobacteria; order Pseudomonadales; family Pseudomonadaceae; genus Aquipseudomonas; species Aquipseudomonas peradeniyensis. Next base: position 1,879,071 of record NZ_JABWRJ020000001.1, read on the forward strand.
CCAGGAACAACAAACCCAGGGCGTAGCCGATCTGGGTCAGGGACACGATCAGGCTGGCGCGCTCGGTGGACAGCCCCAGGTCCGGCGCGATCAGGCCGACGATGGGCTGGGCGTAGTAGATGTTGGCGACGATGGCGCCGCAGCAGAACGCCAGCAGCGTCACCAGGGCCCGGCTCAGGCCCGGGGCCGATGCCTGGGCAACGGCGAGGGAGGAATTCATTCGAGGGTACCTCGGCTTGCGAAAGGATGTGCGCGAAGGGTGACGGACAACCGCCCCGACGAGAATCCATCGCCCGCGCAACGGGCCTTTGCGTGGCGCGCAACGCCTCAGCCGGTTAGCAACCCCTCGCAGAAGGCGACGAACGCCATGACCCGGCGCGAGCCACGGTGGTTGGGCAGGTACAAGGCGTTGATGCTGGCGCTGGCCGCCCCCGGGCTCACCGTCCAGTCGGCGAACAGCCGCTGCAGGCGCCCGGCCTCGACATCCTCGCGCACCAGCCAGTCGGCCAGCAGCGCCACGCCGCTGCCGGCAATGGCTGCCTCGCGCAACAGGTCGGCGTTGGCGCTGCGCAACGGGCCGTTGACGTCCAGTTCCAGGCGCTGCTCGCCCCGGCTCAACCGCCAGGGCCGCGCCGACTGGCCGTAGCGAAAGCGCAGGCAGGCGCACGCGGCCAGTTGCTGCGGTTCGCTCAGCGGCGGCTGCTGGTGCAGGTACGCCGGGCTGGCCACCAACCAGCGCTCGAAACGCCCCAGCGGGCGACACACCAGGTCATCGCTGGGCGCCGGCTCGCCGAGGCGGATGCTCAGGTCGTAGCGGCCATCGAGCAGGTCGTCGAAGCGGTCGCTCAGGTCGATGTCCAGCTCCAGTGCCGGGTGGCGGGCAAGGAACGCGCCCAGGTGCGGGGCGATCACCCGGCGACCGAACTCCACCGGCAGGCACAGGCGCAACACCCCGACCGGCTCCTCGCCGCGGTCGGCGACGCTGGCGTCGGCCTCGGCCAGGGCCTCGAGGATCTCGCGGGCCCGCTGGTAGTAGCTGGCGCCGGCTTCGGTCAGGCTGACCTGGCGGGTCGAGCGGTTGAGCAGGCTGGCCCCCAGCTCGAGTTCCAGGGCGTCGACCTGGCGGGTCACCGAGGAGGTCGCCACCCCGAGCCTGCGCGCGGCGGCGGAAAAGCCGCCGGCCTCGGCGGTGGCCATGAACACCTTGAGCGCCAGCAGCTTGTCCATCGTCAATCTTCCATGGGGCAAAGGCCGAAACCTTCCTACAATCACCGGCTGGAATCAACCACGCGCGAGACGCCCATGCCCGACAACCTGTTCACCGCCTTGCCCCCGCTCGCGCCCGACGCCGACGAGCAGTTCACCGACCTGCTGCGGCGGCCGGGCCTGCGCATCGAGCGTATCGTCTCCAGCGGCCAGGCCAGCCCGCCGGGGTTCTGGTACGACCAGGCCGAGGGCGAATGGGTGGTCGTGCTCAGCGGCAGCGCCGGGCTGCGCCTGGAGCACGAGCCACACACCCGCGTGCTGCGCCCCGGCGACCATCTGGACATCCCGCCCGGTTGCCGCCACCGCGTGGAATGGACCGAGACCGGCGTGGCCACGGTGTGGCTGGCGGTGTTCTATCAGGGCTGAGCCAAGGCCGCCGTGGCGGGCATCGCCTGCAACCGATAGAACCGCCACGGCAGCATCACCGCCGCCACGGCCAGGCCGCAGGCGAAGCCAACCCACACACCTACCGCGCCCAGCGAGGAGTGGAAGGCCAGCCAGTAGCTCAGCGGCAGCGCCAGCAACCAGTAGCTGACCATGGTCACGCCCACCGGCCAGCGATAGTCCTGCAGGCCGCGCAAGGCGCCCAGCGCGGTGGACTGCAGACCGTCTGCCACCTGCATGGCCGCGACCACCACGAACATCGGCACGGCGATGGCGATCACCTGCGGATCGTCGCTCATGGCTTCGGCGATGGAGCGTCCGAACAGCGCCAGCAGCACGGTGGCCACCAGCATCCAGGCGGTGACGCTGGCGAAGGTGGCGCTACCGATGGCACGGATGCGCGCCGTCTCGCCGCGCCCCTGGGCCTGGCTGATGCGGATGCTCACCGCCGCAGCCATGCCCAGCGGCAGCATGTACAGCAGCGCGCCGATCGACTGCACCACCTGGTTGGCCGCCAGGGCCGCATTGCCCAGCCAGCCGAGCATCCAGGCGGCGATCACCACCGCACCGGCCTCGGCGAGATACCCCAGGCCCAGTGGCCAGCCCTCGCCCAGCAGCGTGCGCCAGCTCAGTCGCGGCCCCTGTGGCGCCTGACGGTAACGCGCCAGCGAAGGCGCCAGGCGCCAGTAGGCCAGGGCCAGCAGCACCGCCAGCGATTCGGCGATCACCCCGGCGACGCCCGCGCCCAGCAGGCCCAGCGCCGGCAGGCCGAAATGGCCGTGGATCAGCCCGTAGCTCAGCGGAATGTTGAACAGCACCGCGCTCATCACCAGCAGCACGCCCACCCAGGGCCGGCCGATGGCTTCCAGCACATCCTTGAACACCACCGCCAGGCAGTACGGGATCAGGAACACCGCCATCGCCTGCCAGTACGGCGTCAGCAGCGCCACATCGGGCAGCGGCACGCCCAGCCATTGCACCAAGGGCAGACAGGCCAGCATCGCCAGGCAGCCGAGAATGCCCACCAACAGGCCATAACCCAGCCCGGCGCGCAGCGTGCGCGCCACGGTGCCAGGGTCATCGGCGCCGTAGGCATGGCCGACGCGCACGCTCAGGGTAGCGAGCATGCCGTACAGCCCGGCATGGAAGATTAACCCGGCGCTGCTGGTCAGCGCGACACAGGCCAGCACCACGGTGCCCAGCGAGGCCAGCAGCACGGTATCGGTCAGGCTGATCAGCTCGGCCGCCGACAGGCCCAGCACCAGCGGCAGCGCCAGGCGCAACAGGCCGGGCAGCTCGCCCAGCCAGGCAATATTCTTGGGTGAAACGAGGGCAGTCACGGTAGTAACCTCCAATTGACATACGCCGCGTATGCTAATGCCATTTATTGACATACGCAACGTATGCTAATTTGCAGCCATCGCTTTTTTACCCGGAGCCCTCCATGCCCACCCCTCGCCGCAGCCGCGCCGCCATGAGCGCGGACACCACCGAACGGCTGATCGCCGTCGCCCGCCGCCAGTTCGCCGAAAAGGGCTTTGCCGCCGTGGTGATGGACGAACTGTGTGCCGAAGCCGACCTCACCCGCGGCGCCCTGCACCACCATTTCGGCGGCAAGGCCGGGTTGTTCATCGCGGTGGTGGAGCACCTGCTCGAGGAGATCAACCAGGCAATCGACGCCCGCTACGCCACCCACGACGACCCGTGGGAGGGTTATATCGACACCTGCCTGTACTACTACGACCTGCTGCACGAGCCGGCCCTGCGGCGCATCCTGCTGCAGGACGCCCCCGGGGTACTCGGCCCGCGCCTGCGCGAGCTGGAGGAAGCCAGCTACATCGGGCCCATGGCCCAGGGGCTGGTGGAGTTGCAGCAGGCCGGCAGGCTGCGCGCCTTCGACGCCGTGGCCATGGCGCACCTGATCAACGGCGCGATGGGCGACAGCGGCATGTGGGTGATCGCCCAGGACGATCCGCAGGCGGCGGCGGAACGGGTGAAGGGGGCGCTGCGCTGTTTGATGGAGGGGTTGCAGGCCTGAGTCCATTATGGCGCGCGGCTGCGTGGGAGCGGGCTTGCCCCGCGATGGCGTCCCCCCAGCCAACCTGGTTGTAGCGACTGGCCTCATCGCGGGGCAAGCCCGCTCCCACGTGGACGGTTAATCGCCTGCTCTAACTGCGACAATCGGCCACGAATCAAAATGTACTAACTTGTTAATTAGCTTGCTAAGGGCTTAAACTTCCCGCATTCCACCTGCGAGATCCCTGGCATGAAAGACTCACCCCGCGCCTGCGGCGCCTCAACCTTCATCCTGGTCGGCCTGGGCGTCGTCATCGCCCTGCTCGGCCTGCTCCTGGCCGCCGGCGGCGTCAAGCTGGCCGGCCTGGGCGGTTCCTGGTACTTCCTGGTCGGCGGCCTGGCCATGGCCTTCGCCGGCCTGCTCATCGCCCGTCGCAAGCCGGCAGGCGCCTGGCTGTACGCGCTGTTCCTCGCCGGCACCGCGATCTGGGCCGTGGCCGACACCGGGCTGGTGTTCTGGCCGCTGTTCTCGCGGCTGTTCATGTTCGCCGCCATCGGCCTGGTGGTGGCGCTGCTGTATCCGCAACTGGTCCGGCGCCCTGCGCGTGGCGCCTATGGCGTCGCCGGCCTGCTGGGCGTGGCGCTGGTGATCGCCGCCGGCAACATGTTCGTCGCCCATCCCAGCGTCGCCCCCACTGGCAAGGGCCCGGGCCTGACCCCGGTGGAGCCGGGCCAGCAACAGAAAGACTGGGCCCATTACGGCAACACCGAGGGCGGCAGCCGCTTCGCCGCGCTGGACCAGATCAACCGAGGCAACGTCGAGCAGCTCAAGGTGGCCTGGACCTACCACACCGGTGACGTCGCCCTCAGCGACGGCAACGGCGCCGAAGACCAGCTCACCCCGCTGCAGGTAGGCGACAAGGTGTTCATCTGCACCCCGCACAACAACCTGATCGCCCTCGACGCCGACACCGGCAAGGAACTGTGGAAGAACGCCATCAACGCCCAGTCCAAGGTCTGGCAGCGTTGCCGTGGCATGGCCTATTTCGACGCCAGCGCGCCGATCGCCCAGCCATCCCAACCCGACAGCACACCGGTCAGTGTGGCCAGCGTGCCAGCTGGCGCCAACTGCCAACGCCGCCTGCTGACCAATACCATCGATGCCCGCCTGATCGCGGTCGATGCCGACACCGGCGCGTTCTGCGAAGGCTTCGGCGACAACGGCCAGGTCGACCTCAAGGCTGGCCTGGGTAACGTGCCGGACTCTTACTACCAGCTGTCCTCGGCGCCGCTGATGGCCGGCACCACCGTGGTGGTCGGCGGCCGCGTCGCCGACAACGTCCAGACCGACATGCCCGGCGGCGTGATCCGTGGCTTCGATGTGATCACCGGTGCCCAGCGCTGGGCTTTCGACCCGGGCAACCCGCAGGACCGCGACGCCCCGCAAGACGACCGGACCTACGTACGCAGCACCCCCAACAGCTGGGCGCCAATGTCGTACGACCCGGCGATGAACACCCTGTTCCTGCCGATGGGCTCCTCGTCCACCGACATCTACGGCGTCGAACGCAGCGAGCTGGATCACACCTACGGCGCTTCGGTGCTGGCGCTGGACGCCACCACGGGCAATGAAAAGTGGGTGTACCAGACCGTGCACAACGACCTCTGGGACTTCGACCTGCCGATGCAGCCGAGCCTGATCGACTTCAAAAAGGATGACGGCAACACCGTACCCGCGCTGGTGATCGGCACCAAGGCCGGGCAGATCTACGTGCTCGACCGCGCCACCGGCAAGCCGCTGACCCAGGTCGACGAAGTACCGGTCAAGCCGGGCAACATACCCAACGAGCCGTACTCGCCGACCCAGCCGAAGTCGGTGGGCATGCCGCAGATCGGCGCGCAGACCCTGACCGAATCGGACATGTGGGGCGCTACCCCGTATGACCAACTGCTGTGCCGCATCGACTTCAAGAAGATGCGCTACGACGGCCTGTACACCGCGCCAGGCACCGACCTGTCGCTGAGCTTCCCGGGCTCGCTGGGCGGCATGAACTGGGGCAGCCTCTCCACCGACCCGGTGCATGGCTTCATCTTCGTCAACGACATGCGCCTGGGCCTGTGGATCCAGATGATCCCGTCGCAGAACAAAGGCGCCGCCGCAGGTGGTGGCGAAGCACTGAACACCGGCATGGGCGCGGTGCCGCTCAAGGGCACGCCGTACGCGGTGAACAAGAACCGCTTCCTGTCGGTGGCCGGTATTCCGTGCCAGGCGCCGCCGTTCGGCACCCTCACCGCCATCGACATGAATACCCGGCAGGTCGCCTGGCAGGTGCCGGTCGGCACCGTCGAGGACACCGGCCCCTTGGGCATCCGCATGCACCTGCCGATCAAGATTGGCCTGCCGACCCTGGGCGGCACCCTGTCCACCCAAGGCGGCCTGGTATTCATCGCCGGTACCCAGGACTTCTACCTGCGCGCCTACGACAGCGGCAACGGCAACGAGATCTGGAAGGCCCGCCTGCCGGTCGGCAGCCAGGGCGGCCCGATGACCTATGTATCGCCGAAAACCGGCAAGCAGTACGTGGTGGTCACCGCTGGCGGCGCACGCCAGTCTACCGATCGTGGCGACTACGTGATGGCGTACGCCCTGCCGTAAATCACGTCGCCTGTATCGCCGGCAAGCCGGCTCCCACAGAGTCAAGGCCGCTGTCAGAGGTCAGCCAGGGTCGACACCAGGATCGCCTTGATCGTGTGCATGCGGTTTTCCGCCTGCTCGAAGGCGATGCACGCCGGCGACTCGAACACGTCATCGGTCACTTCGATGCCGTTGGCCAGGTCCGGATACTGCTCGGCGATCTGCTTGCCGACCTTGGTCTCGGAGTTGTGGAACGCCGGCAGGCAGTGCATGAACTTGGTGCGTGGATTGCCGGTGGCTATCATCAGCTCCTTGTTCACCTGGTAGGGCTTGAGCAGTTTGATGCGTTCGCCCCAGGCTTCGATCGGCTCGCCCATTGATACCCAGACGTCGGTATGCACGAAGTCGACGCCCTTGACCGCGGCTTTCGGGTCTTCGGTCAGGGTGATGCGCGCGCCGCTTTCCTCGGCGTATTTATGGCAGCGCTCGACCAGGTCATCATGGGGCCACAGGGCCTTGGGCGCGGCGATGCGCACGTCCATGCCGAGCTTGGCGCCGATCAGCAGCAGCGAGTTGCCCATGTTGTTGCGGGCGTCACCCAGGTAGGCGTAGCTGATGTCGTGCAGCGGCTTGTCGCTGTGCTCACGCATGGTCAGCACGTCGGCGATCATCTGGGTCGGGTGGTATTCGTCGGTCAGGCCGTTGAACACCGGTACACCGGCGAACTTGGCCAGTTCCTCGACGATCTCCTGCTTGAAGCCACGGTACTCGATGGCGTCGTACATGCGCCCGAGCACGCGGGCGGTGTCCTTCATGCTCTCCTTGTGGCCGATCTGCGAGGAGTTGGGGTCGATGTAGGTGACGTTGGCGCCCTGGTCGTAGGCGGCGACTTCGAAGGCGCAGCGGGTGCGGGTCGAGGTCTTCTCGAAGATCAGGGCGATGTTGTTGCCCTTCAGGTGCTGCTGCTCGGTACCGGTGTACTTGGCGCGCTTGAGATCGCGGGACAGGTCCAGCAGGTAGCGCAGCTCGCGGGTGCTGTGATGTTCGAGGCTGAGCAGGTTGCGATTGTGGATGTTGAACGCCATGACGGTTCTCCTTGGATTCGGTGAGGTGTCCGGCCGCCGCCTCGTGGGCGCGGCCGGGTTCGATGGGCGTTAGTAGTCGATAGGGTCGCGCACGATCGGGCAGGTCATGCAGTGGCCGCCGCCGCGGCCCCGGCCCAGTTCGCCGGCGCTGATGGTGATGACCTCGATCCCGGCCTTGCGCAGCAGGGTGTTGGTGTAGGTGTTGCGGTCATAGCCGATGACCACGCCGGGCTCCACGGCCACCACGTTGTTGCCGTCATCCCACTGTTCGCGCTCGGCGGCGAAGCTGTTGCCGCCGGTCTCGACCACGCGCAGCTTGACCCCCAGGTGCTCGCCGACCACTTCGATGAACGATTTGTTCTCGCGGCGCACGTCCATGCCATACGGCTTGCTTTCGTCCGGTCGGATGATGAACGGCACAATTTCCTTGACCACTTCCGGGAAGACCGTGACCAGGTCGCGGTCGCAGAAGCTGAACACGGTGTCCAGGTGCATCGCGGCGCGAGATTTCGGCAGGCCGGCGACGATGACTTTCTCCACCGCGCCCTTGGCGAACAGGTTCTGTGCCAGTTGGCCGATGGCCTGGCGCGAGGTGCGCTCGCCCATGCCGATGAGCACGACGCCCTTGCCGATCGGCATCACGTCGCCGCCTTCGAGGGTGGCGTTGCCGTGGTCCTTGTCCGGGTCGCCGTACCAGACCTGGAAGTCGGCGTTGGTGAACTCCTTGTGGAACTTGTAGATGGCGGTGGTCAGCAGGGTTTCCTGGCGTCGCGCCGGCCAGTACATCGGGTTGAGCGTCACGCCGCCGTAGATCCAGCAGGTGGTGTCGCGGGTGAACTGGGTGTTGGGCAGCGGCGGCAGGATGAAGCTGGAGTGGCCCAGGTAGTCGTTGTACATCTTGACCACGCTGGCGCCTTCGCTTTCCGGCAGGTCCTGGCCGGCCACGCCGCCGATCAGGAATTCGGCCAGGTGGCGTGGCTCGAGACCTTCGAGCCAGCTGCGCACTTCATTGGTGAGGCCGACGCCGACGGTGTCGGAGGTGATCTTGCGGTCGAGAATCCACTTCAGCGCGTCGGGCTGCTGGACGATGTCGGTCAGCAGGTTGTGCATCTCCAGCACATCGACGCCGCGCTCGCGCATCTTGGTGACGAAGTCGAAGTGGTCGCGCTTGGCCTGGTCGACCCAGATCACGTCGTCGAACAGCAGTTCGTCGCAGTTGCTCGGGGTCAGGCGCTTGTGCGCCAGGCCCGGGCTGCAGACCATCACTTTGCGCAGTTTGCCGGCTTCGGAATGGACGCCGTATTTCTGTTTCTCAGTGGACATGGTGAATCCTCCTGTAAAGCGAAGACGTGGGGTTCAGAGAGTCAGGAAGCCGTCGTACAGGCCGTAGGCCGCCACCAGGGCGCCCGCGACCACGGCGGCGAAGATCAGTTTTTCCACGCTGGTGAAGATCGGTTGGCCGACCTCGCGCTTGGCCTTGGCGAACAGGATCGCGCCAGGGGCGTAGAGCAGGGCCGAGAGCAGCAGGTATTTCACGCCGCCGGCGTACAGCAGCCAGATCGCGTAGAGCAGGGCGATGCCGCCGATGATCAGGTCTTTCTTGCGTTCGGCCAGGGCCTGTTCGTAGGTCTCGTTGCGCCAGGCCAGCAGGAAGGCATAGGCCGCCGACCACAGGTAAGGCACCAGGATCATCGAGGTGGCGAGGTAGATCAGCGACAGGTAGGTGCTGTTGGAGAACAGGGTGATGACCAGGAAGATCTGCACCATGGCGTTGGTCAGCCACAGGGCGTTGGCCGGCACATGGTTGGCGTTCTCGCGGCGCAGGAACTCCGGCATGGTGTGGTCCTTGGCGGCGGCGAACATGATCTCGGCGCACAGCAGCACCCACGACAGCAGGGCGCCCAGCAGCGAGATGATCAGGCCGACGCTGATCAGCACCGCGCCCCAGTGGCCGACCACGTGTTCAAGCACCGCGGCCATCGACGGGTTCTGCAGCTTGGCCAGCTCCGGCTGGGTCATCACGCCCAGCGACAGCACGTTGACCAGCACCAGGAACAGCAGCACGGTGACGAAGCCGATGACCGTGGCCTTGCCGACGTCGGAGCGTTTTTCCGCACGGGAAGAGAAGATGCTCGCGCCCTCGATGCCGATGAACACCCACACGGTGACCAGCATCATGTTGCGCACCTGGTTCATCACGCTGCCCAGCTCCGGCGTGCCGACAGCCCAGATGTCCGCGGTGAATACGTCGAGCTTGAAGGCGAACAGGCAGATCAGCGCGAACAGCGCCAGCGGCACGACCTTGGCCACGGTGGTGACCAGGTTGATGAAGGCGGCTTCCTTGATGCCGCGCAGCACCAGGAAGTGCACGGCCCACAGCAGGATCGAAGCACCGATCACCGCCGCCGGGGTGTTGCCTTCACCGAACACCGGGAAGAAATACCCCAAGGTGCTGAACAGCAGCACGAAGTAGCCGACGTTGCCCAGCCAGGCACTGATCCAGTAGCCCCAGGCCGAGGAAAAGCCCATGTAGTCGCCGAAGCCGGCCTTGGCGTAGGCGTACACCCCGCCGTCAAGATCGGGCTTGCGGTTGGCCAGGGTCTGGAAGACGAAGGCGAGGGTGAGCATGCCCACTGCGGTGATGGCCCAGCCGATCAGCACGGCGCCGACGCCGGCGCTGGCGGCCATGTTCTGGGGTAACGAGAAGATCCCGCCACCGATCATCGAGCCGACGACAAGTGCTACAAGTGCACCTAGTTTTAGTTTTCCGGGAGAATCAGACATTTAACGACTCCGTACCAGGAGAAAGTTGACCTCAGAATAAATCTGACGCCTGGATCATTCGCTGACTTAGATCAGTTCATGCCCGCATGAAGATCAGAAAAATCCTTCACGCGCCTCCTGGAGGATGCCGACAGCTCTGACGCAGGCCTTGTGCGCTGGCACCTCCATGCCCTTCTAGAGCAAACGCTCCGTTTCGCCTGCGAACTGAGAAGTTAGTCCGTTTTGCGGTTTTCGCAAATTTTTCACAGCAAATAGCGACGGGTTTAGACGATCCGCAAAGTAGTCGACTAATGTGGTTTTTATTAAGGTTTCGGTATAGACAGCATGGTTATGAGTGCTATAGGTTTAATGGCTTTATTTGATAAAAAACTTGTAACAATAATGTCGGCCAATACGTTCACGCGCGCCCGCGCACGAGGAGTCCTATGAGCGAACCGGGACAGAAACTGCGCCTAGGTGCGCTGATCGCGCTGGTGGTCGGGTCGATGATCGGTGGCGGGATCTTCTCGTTGCCGCAGAACATGGCCGCCCGCGCCGATGTCGGGGCGGTGCTGATCGGCTGGGGCATCACCGCGGTGGGGATGCTGGCGCTGGCCTTCGTGTTCCAGACCCTGGCCAACCGCAAGCCGGAGCTGGACTCCGGGGTGTATGCCTACGCCAAGGCCGGGTTCGGCGACTACATGGGGTTCTCCTCGGCCTGGGGCTACTGGATCAGTGCCTGGCTGGGCAACGTCGGCTACTTCGTATTGCTGTTCAGTACCCTTGGTTTCTACTTTCCTGTGTTCGGCGAAGGCAACACGCCGGTGGCCATCGGTTGCGCCTCGCTGCTGCTGTGGGCGGTGCATTTCCTGGTGCTGCGCGGCATCAAGGAGGCGGCCTTCATCAACCAGGTGACCACCGTGGCCAAGGTCGTGCCGCTGCTGATGTTCATCGTCATCGCCGCCTTCGCCTTTCGCGCCGACATCTTCACCCGTGATATCTGGGGCCTGAGCAATCCGCAGTTCGGCAGCGTGCTGGAGCAGGTGCGCAACATGATGCTGGTGACGGTGTTCGTGTTCATCGGCATCGAGGGCGCGAGTGTCTATTCGGGGCGGGCGCTGCATCGCTCGGATGTGGGCAAGGCCACCGTGGTTGGCTTTCTCGGCGTGCTGGCGCTGTTGGTACTGGTCAACGTGCTGTCGCTGGGGGTGATGACCCAGCCGGAGCTGGCCGGCTTGCAGAACCCTTCGCTGGCCTCGGTGCTGGAGCACATCGTCGGGCCCTGGGGGGCGCTGTTGATCAGCATCGGCCTGGCGGTGTCGCTGCTGGGCGCTCTGCTGTCGTGGGCGCTGCTGTGCGCCGAGATCCTCTACGCCACCGCCCGGGACAAGACCATGCCGCGCTTCCTGGCGCGGGAGAACGCCAACCAGGTGCCGGCCAACGCTCTGTGGCTGACCAATGTGATGATCCAGGGCTTCCTGCTGATCACCCTGTTCTCGGCGGGGACCTACACCAGCCTGATCTACCTGGCGTCATCGATGATCCTGGTGCCGTACTTCTGGTCGACGGCCTATGCCGTGCTGCTGGCCTGCCGCGGTGAAGGTTACCAGGGGCAGGCGGGGCTGCGGCGCAAGGACCTGCTGGTGGCGGCGATCGCGCTGTTGTACGCGGTCTGGCTGCTGTATGCCGGAGGGCTCAAGTACGTGCTGTTGTCGGCGCTGCTGTATGCGCCCGGGGTGATCCTGTTCGCCCGCGCCAAGCACGAGCAGGGGCAGGTGCTGTTCACTGCGTGGGAGAAATTGATCTTCGCGGCGGTGCTGGTGGGGGCGGGGCTGGCGGCGTATGCCCTGTATTCTGGGTTGTTGAGCCTTTGACCTTGCAGGCACCGACTCAACGTCGGTGTCATTTGGCGCCCTGGCGCAAATGAATCAGCCTTGCAGTTCGACGGCGCCTGCTGGCGTCGGACGTTCCGGGCGCGACCAGATCCACAGGTTGCCCAGGGCCATGCCGGTGATGGCGAGGAACACCGGCCAGTGGTGTTCGAGGAAGGTCAGCATCAGGCCGGCGCACAGCAGCATGCTGATGGTCGCGCTGACCTTGGCGCGGCGCTGGATCACCTTGCCGTTGCGCCAGTTGTAGAGGATCGGGCCGAACAGCCGGTGGTTCTCCAGCCAGGCGGACAGGCGCGGCGAGCTGCGAGTCGCGGCCCAGGCAGCGAGGAGGATGAATTCGGTGGTGGGCAGCCCGGGAATGACGATGGCCACCAGGCCAATGCCCAGGCTGACATAGGCCAGGATCGCGTAGAGCAGGCGGGACAGTTTCGAGCGGGCGATTCGGGTCATGGTCTCACTGCAACGGTGTGGCCGCCCGCAGGCGGCCGGGTAAAGCGTGTCAGGCCAGCGCTGCATCGGCGGCGTAGGCATGCTTGAGCAGCTCGGTGAAGCGCTCGAAGGCGGCGACCGCGCCACGCTCGGCGGCGGCGTCTTCCTCGGGCGATAGGTCCAGGCTGTCGAGGATGCGGGTGAACTGCTTCCAGCCTTCGGCACGGCCACCGGCCGGCTCGCCCAGGTGACGGGCACCGAAGGTCTCGGACAGCTCCAGGGCCACGGCGCGCTTGATCAGGAACGCGGCACCCAGTTTGGAGCCTTCGGAGACGAAGATCCAGCCCAGTGCCTCGCCCAGGCTTGGCTTGCCCAGGGCGCCGGCGAAGGGCGCGGGTACTTCGGTGTCGAGGTCGGCCAGGTCCAGGCGGGCCTGTTCGGCGCGGCAGCGCGCGGCGAGGTCGGGCACGATGGCGATCAGTTGCGGGTCGGTATACAGCGCCTGCAGCTCGGACTGGAACAGGTACTGGGCAACCACGAAGCGGGCGAAGCTTTCACGGCTGTCGAACGGCTTGTGCGACTTGACCAGGGCATCCAGCTCGGTGTGCGGGGCGTGGGTGACCTGGTTCAGGCGCTGGGAGCGCAGGGCGGCGCGTTCGGTGGAAGGGGCGGTCATGGGGGCATCCTTGGAAAATGGGGCTGTCTAGTGACAAGACGAAAGAGAAGACGCAGGACAGTAAAAAAACCTCACCTGCGAAGTGAAATCATTCTCATGATTTGAAACGGGCGGCACCTGCATTGCCGGCGCCGCCCTTTTCAGCCGATTAGATATCCCATACCAGGTTGATAGCGAAGTTGCGCCCCGGCGCGGTCAGGCGGTCGAGGTTGGCCGGCTGGGTCACGGCAGCTTCGCCCACACGGTTCTCGTCACCGACCATGGCGTACTTGCGCACGTCATCCCACTGCCAGTACTTCTTGTCGGCCAGGTTGTAGATGCCGCCGTTGACGGTCAGGTCGTCGGTGATCCGGTAGAAGCCGGTCAGGTCCAGCACACCGTAGCCGGGCGTGCGGAAGTTCGAGCTGGAACCGTCGGGGGCGAAGAACTTGGTGTCGTCCACGCGGTTCTTGCGCTTGACCACGGTCCAGCTGAGCTGGGTGCCATAGTCGACCTGCTCGTAGCCCAGGCCAAACACGCCGGTCAGCGGGTTGACGCTGTTCAGCGGTTGCCCGGTGTCGTCGTTGCGCCCGTAGGCGTAGGCGATGGAGCCGACGGTGTACAGGCCTTCAGGCGCGCCGAAGCGATCCAGGTTGAGGCGGCCCTTGACTTCGGCGCCCTTGATGGTGGCGTGCTTGATGTTGTTGGCCTGGAACGAGGTCCCCAGGTTGGTCGACTGCACGGCCTCTTCGTTGATGAAGTCGCGGTACTTGTTGTAGAACACCGCGACATCGAAGTTGCCGGCGTCGAAGTTACCACGCAGGCCGGTTTCGTAGCTCTTGCTCTTCTCAGGCTCCAGCCCCGGGTTGGGCTCGACCACATAGCCGCCGGCGAGGTTTTCGAAGCGGCCCCAGATCGCCTTGGCGCTCGGTGTGCGGAAACCTTCGGCGTACTGCCCGTACCAGGTGTAGTTGTCGTTGAAGGCATAGGTCACGCCCAGCTTGGGCGATACGCGGTGCCATTTCTTGTCGTCGTCGTTCAGACGGCTTTGCCCGGTGGGGCTGGTGCTCTGCACGCCGCGCAGGTATTCGGCGGTCATCTTCGGATCGATGCGGGTGTAGTCGTAGCGAGCGCCTGGCAGGAAGGTCCAGTTGTTCCAGCGGATCTCGTCCTGGGCGAACAGGCTGTAGGTGTTGACGGTCGGATCCGGGAAATCGCTGACCGGTGCCGGGGTGTCGGCCGGGCTGATCTGGCCGATGAATCGGCAGGCGCCGCCCACCACCAGGCAGGTGCCCTTGCCGGTGCGCAGGCCGGTGATCTTTTCGTGTTTGAGCGTGGTGCCGTAGGTGAGCAGGTGGTCGGTTTCACCGATGCGAAACGCCTTGTCCAGCTGGGCATCAAGCACCCATTGGCGGTCCTTGTAGGTGGTGTCGCGTTCGCGCAGCACCGTGCGGCTGAACGGGAAGTAGATTTCCGAGGTTGCCTGGTCGGTCTTGGCGATCTGGTAGTTCAGGCTCCACTTGACGTGGTCGGCGACCAGCGAATCCAGACCGAATTCATGATTGATGCCGAAACGCTCGCGGGTGACGGTATCGTTGCCGGTGCGGCTGCGGTACATGCCCATGGGCGAGCCACCGTTGAACGGTCCGCCCACTGCGCTGAGGATGTTCTGGTCGCGATCATCCTTGTAGTGCTCGTAGGTCAGCCCGAGGCGCGCGTCGTCGGCGTAGTTCCAGCCCAGCTTGGCCAGCACGTTGGTGGTGCGAACGTCTTCAGGGTTGGCTTTGGTCCGGTTGATGCCGACGCCGCCGTGCCCGCCATAGGACTCGGTCTCATGGCCATTGCGCTGGCTCAGGTGCAGCAGGCCGTCGAAGTCACCCTGGCGGCCCGCGACGGTGGCCGAGGTCAGCCAGCTTTCGTCGGCGGAGCTGTAGCCGGTCTTCAGGCGTGCACCGACATCCTTGCCTGGCTTGATGATGTCTTCGGGGTCAAGGGTGTAGTAGCTCACCGCGCCGCCGATGGCGTTGCTGCCGTACAGCACGGAGGCCGGGCCACGCAGGATCTCCACGCGCTTGACGATCTCGGGATCGACATAGTTGCGCTGGGTCTGGGCGTAGGGGCCGTTGAAGAAGCTGTCCGGGATCGACACACCGTCCACTTGGGTCAGCACCCGGTCGCCATCGATACCGCGAATGTTGTAGCCGTTCAGACCGCTGCGCTGGCCTGTGCCGGACACCGACACACCAGGTTCGTAGCGTACCAGTTGCTTGATGTCGTTGACGTTCTGCCGGTCCAGTTGCTCACGGGTCTGCACGCTGACGGTGCTCGGCACCTGGCTGACATCCTGGGCGCTGCGGGTGGCGCTGACGGTCACCTGTTGCAGGGCGATGGCGTTGCCGGCCGACTGGCGTTCGAGCACCACGTTGCCGTTGCCGATCTTGCGGAAGCTAAGGCCGGTGCCACGCAGCAGGCGCTGCAGCGCCGCCTCCGGGGCCAGCGAGCCCTGCACGCCTGGCGAGGCTACGCCATCGGCGAGCTCGGCGCTGAAACCGACCTGCCAACCGGTCACCTTGCTGAAGGCGTTGATGGCCTCGACCAGCGGCTGCTGGGCGATGGCGAAACGGTAGTCGCCCATGCGCGGGCTGCTGGCCTGGGCCGGTTCCACGGCCAGCGCCGGCAGGCTGCAGGCGCCGCTGGCGAGCAGGGCCAGGGTCAGCAGGGACAATTGCCCGCGACGGCGGGAAGAAGTGGACGGGCGGGTCTGACCTGTGGGCATCGAAAGCGCTCCCTGTCGCGCGTGAGTTATAGGCGGTGCTTGTTCTCGTTTTCGAACGAGAATCAATCGTATTGGCTATAACGAGACGGGCGAGCCAGGGTGATCGCGTAAAAAAACTTGCCGGGTCAGTTGAGAATCACCACGGCAGGGTACTCGTGCAGTTGCGCCGAGGTGATATGGGCGAGGGCGCGCAGGGTTTCCAGCGGCTGGTCGAGGCGGTAGTTGCCGGTGACCGCGACCTGCTCCAGGTGAGCGTTGCGGTTGATGATAAAGCCCGGGTAGTAGCGGCGGACTTCCGCGAGCACCTGGCTCAGCGGGCAGTTCTCGAACACCAGGCGGCCCTCGATCCAGGCCAGGTCCTTGCTCATGTCGGGGCGCTGGCGCTGGCCGAAGCCCTTGGGGCCGACGCTGATGCTGTCGCCGGCGCTCAGGCGGATGCGCTGGTCGCTCGTGGCCTGCAGGTCGACATCGCCGCGCTGAACCCGTACCTGGGCCTCGCCATCGAGGTAGCGTACGGCGAAGTCGGTGTCGCGCACGCTGGCGCGTAACGGGCCGGCCTGGACTTCCAGGGGCGGCTGGTTGGTGTTGGATACCTGGAAGTACGCCTCGCCCTGCAGCAGGCGGGCGACCTTGCGGCCTTCGCGCTCGTCGCTGGCGAAGGCCGAATTGGTGTTGAGCAGCACCTTGGCGCCTGGGTCCAGTTCCAGGCGCTGGCGTTCGCCGACCACGGTCAGATGGTCGGCCTGCAGGCGCACCGGCAGGTTGCCGAAGGTGAACAGCCCGACCAGCAGCACGGCGGCTGTGGCCAGCGGTTTCCAGTGGCTGCGCAGGCGCCCGGCGAGCGAGCGCTTGCGGTTGTGCTGCAGCTGACTGGCGGCCTGGCGCAGCGAGGCGCCGTTCCACAGTGCTTCGGCTTCGACATAGGCCTCGGCGTTTTCCGGCTCGGCCCCCAGCCAGTGCTCGAAGGCGAGGGTATCCTCCTCGCTGGCGCACTGCAGGCGGATCAACCAGTCGAGCGCCTCCTCGCGGGCACGGGCACGGGCGCGGGCATCAGGCTCGGCGGGTGACGGGCGAGGTGTGGGGCGGTCGGTCACGGGGGATCCTTGCTTGGGGCTTTTTTGCGCATGATCAGTGCAGACCCGGCCCGTGGCAAGGGCTTTGCGCGAGGCAGCGGCGAGCGGTCGCATCACTGGTGACGATCGGCCACGCCCATGCAGATGGCCATGATCAGTTTCAGCTCTTTCTGCACCGTGCTGGCCGAGACCTTCAGCTGGTCGGCGATTTCCAGGTAGCTGGCGCCGTGCAGGCGGCTGAGGATGAAGATGCGCTGCTGGCGTTCGCTGAGCTGGCCGAGGCTGACGCTCAGGTGCTTGAGCAGCTGCTCGGCGTGGGCGGCGTCCTCGCTGCTGGCCGAGGGCGCGGCGACATTGTGCAGGACCTGTTCGGGCACATCGTCCACCAGCGTGCGCGCCTGCACCCGACGTGCCCGCAGGTGGTCCAGGGCCAGGTTGCGGGCGGTCTGGAAGACGAAGGGTTCGAGGTGCTCGATCGGCCGCTCGCCCAGGGCGCGGGTGACCCGCAGGTAGGTTTCCTGCAGCAGGTCCTCGGCGGTGCTGGGGTTGCCCACCATGCGCTGCAAGGTGCGCAGCAGGGAGAGGCGCTGGGTGAGGAACACTGAGTTGAACCGGGACTGACTCACGGGGAAACCTGGTCGCTTTTCGGGTGAATGATAATGCTTATCATCCATGCTCGAGGTCAAGCGCGGAAATGTCACGAACAGGTAAATATTGCGGTTAACGCGGTCTCTGTAGGAGCGGCCTTGTGCCGCGAAAGGGGCGCGAAGCGGCCCCAGGATTTCAGCGTCGATGCAAAAAGAGCTGGGGCTGCTATGCAGCCTTTTCCGGCCGGTCCGACGCCTCGGCAAGGCCGCTCCTACAGGGAACCGTGCAAAACGTCACCTGGCGTTGAACAACGCCAGGCAGTTGTCCAGCATGCGGTTGGAGAAGCCCCATTCGTTGTCGTACCAGGCCAGCACCTTGAGCATGCGCCCGTTGGCGCGGGTGTGGTTGGCGTCGAAGATCGACGACAGCGGGTTGTGGTTGAAATCGCACGACACCAGCGGCAGGGCGTTGTAGCCCAGCACCCGCGAGTGGCGGCTGGCCTCGAGGAACAGCTGGTTGACCTCGTCGGCGCTGGCCTCGCGCTTGAGGTTGACCGTGAGGTCGACCAGCGACACGTTGATCACCGGCACCCGCACGGCCATACCGGTGAGCTTGCCAGCCAGTTCCGGCAGCACCAGGCCCACGGCTTCGGCGGCGCCGGTCTTGCTCGGGATCATCGACTGGGTGGCCGAGCGGGCACGGTACGGGTCGCCGTGGTAGACGTCGGTGAGCACCTGATCGTTGGTGTAGGCGTGGATGGTGGTCATCAGGCCTTGCTCGATGCCGAACTCGCGGTGCAGCACCTGGGCGATCGGCGCCAGGCAGTTGGTGGTGCACGAGGCGTTGGAGATGATCTGGTGCGAGGCGCGCAGCACATCGTGGTTGACCCCGTACACCACGGTGGCGTCGGCGCCCTTGGCCGGCGCGCTGACAATCACCTTGGCGGCGCCGGCCGTCAGGTGCGCGGCGGCCTTGGCGCGTTCGGTGAACAGCCCGGTGCACTCGAACACCACGTCGATGGCCAGGGTCTTCCAGGGCAGTTCGGCGGGGTTGCGGATGGCGCTGACGGCGATGCGGTCGCCATTGACGGTGAGGCTTTCGTGGTCGGCCTCGACGCTGGCGTCGAAAATGCCGTGGACGCTGTCGTACTTGAGCAGGTGGGCGTTCATCGCGCTGTCGCCCAGGTCGTTGATGGCGACGACCTGCAGGTCCTGGCGGTAGCCCTGCGTGTACAGTGCGCGCAGGACGTTGCGTCCGATGCGGCCGAATCCGTTGATGGCGATGCGTAGGGTCATGGCGTTACCTCTGGCAGTCGGGTGAAGCCTGTGGCACAAAGAGCAGCTTCACTGAAACGGTTTTGTTGTTGGAATTACAAGATTATTCACCGAGAGATAGAAAACAAGCCTTTTTGCTGGCAGTATTTTGTTTAAACATACAACGAGTGGTCGGGTCAGCCCCATTTCGAACGGTCCAGGCACCTTTTTCAAGAGCCTAGGTCGCAATCGTTTGGAGGGGAAATGGCCAGTGGAGGCCGCCCCACAGTTAGCCTGGAGTCCAGTACATGCATCCGCGCATCCTTGAGGTCACCGAACGGCTGATCGCCCGCAGCCGCCGTACCCGTGAATGCTACCTTGAGCTGATCCGTGGGGCGGCCAGTGACGGACCCATGCGCGCCAGCCTGCAGTGCGCCAACTTCGCCCATGGCGTGGCCGGCTGTGGTGGCGAGGACAAGCAGACCCTGCGCCTGATGAACGCCGCCAACGTGGCCATCGTCTCGGCTTACAACGACATGCTCTCGGCGCACCAGCCGTACCAGCACTTCCCCGAGCAGATCAAGCAGGCCCTGCGCGAAGTCGGCTCGGTCGGCCAGTTCGCCGGCGGCGTGCCGGCCATGTGCGATGGCGTCACCCAGGGCGAGCCGGGCATGGAGCTGGCCATCGCCAGCCGCGAAGTGATCGCCATGTCCACCGCCATTGCCCTGTCGCACAACATGTTCGACGCCGCGTTGATGCTGGGCATCTGCGACAAGATCGTTCCCGGCCTGATGATGGGCGCGCTGCGCTTCGGTCATCTGCCGACCATTTTCGTGCCGGGCGGGCCGATGGTCTCGGGCATCTCCAACAAGGAGAAGGCCGATGTGCGCCAGCGCTACGCCGAGGGCAAGGCCACCCGCGAGCAACTGCTCGAATCGGAAATGAAGAGCTACCACGGCCCGGGCACCTGCACCTTCTACGGCACCGCCAACACCAACCAGCTGGTGATGGAGGTGATGGGGCTGCACCTGCCGGGCGCCTCGTTCGTCAATCCGTACACGCCACTGCGCGACGCCCTCACCGCCGAAGCCGCGCGCCAGGTCACGCGCATGACCAAGGCCAGCGGCAACTTCATGCCCATCGGCGAGATCGTCGATGAAAAGGCGCTGGTCAACTCGATCGTCGCCCTGCACGCCACCGGCGGCTCGACCAACCACACCCTGCACATCCCGGCCATCGCCCAGGCCGCCGGCATCCAGCTGACCTGGCAGGACATGGCCGACCTGTCCGAGGTGGTGCCGACGCTGTCCCACGTCTATCCCAACGGCAAGGCCGACATCAACCACTTCCAGGCCTCCGGCGGCATGGCGTTCCTCATTCGCGAGCTGCTCGATGCGGGCCTGCTGCACGAGGACGTCAACACCGTGGCCGGGCATGGCCTGCGCCGTTATACCCAGGAGCCGTTCCTCGAGGATGGCCAACTGGTGTGGCGCGAAGGGCCGAAGGACAGCCTCGACGAAAGCATCCTGCGCCCGGTGGCGCGGCCGTTCTCCGCCGAGGGCGGCCTGCGGGTCATGGAGGGCAACCTCGGACGCGGCGTGATGAAGGTGTCGGCGGTGGCGCCGGAGCATCGCGTGGTCGAGGCGCCTGCCCGGGTGTTCCACGACCAGCAGGCGCTGGCCGATGCGTTCAAGGCCGGCGAACTGGAGCGCGACTTCGTCGCCGTGGTGCGCTTCCAGGGCCCGCGTTGCAACGGCATGCCCGAGCTGCACAAACTGACACCGTTCCTCGGCGTACTGCAGGACCGCGGCTTCAAGGTAGCGCTGGTTACCGACGGGCGCATGTCCGGCGCCTCGGGCAAGATCCCGGCGGCCATTCACGTGTGCCCGGAGGCTTTCGACGGCGGTCCGCTGGCGCGGGTGCGCGATGGTGATATCGTGCGCGTCGATGGTGCCGAAGGTACGCTGCGGATCATGGTCTCGGCCGAGGAACTGGCCAGCCGTGAACTGCCCGAGCCGCCCACGGGCAATGACCTGGGCTGTGGGCGCGAGCTGTTCGGCTTCATGCGCGTGGCGTTCAGTTCCGCCGAACAGGGCGCGAGCGCCTTCACCTTGGCCCTGGAGAACCTCAAATGAAGGCCTTGCTGGTCGGCGACATCGGTGGCACAAACGCACGTTTCGCTTTGTGGCGCGACAACGGGCTGCAGGCGGTCCAGGTGCTGGCCACCGCCGACTACACCAGCCCCGAGCAGGCCATCGAGGCCTACCTCGCCGACCAGGGCATCGCCCGTGGCGGCCTGGCGGCGGTGTGCCTGGCGGTGGCCGGTCCCGTGGACGGCGACGAATTCCGCTTCACCAACAACCACTGGCGCCTGAGCCGCAGCGCGTTCTGCCAGACACTGCAGGTCGAGCGTCTGTTGCTGATCAACGATTTTTCCGCCATGGCCCTGGGCATGACCCGGCTGCGCGACGGTGAGTTCCGCGAGGTCTGCGCAGGCCTCGCCGACCCGTCGCGCCCGGCACTGGTGATCGGCCCCGGCACCGGCCTGGGCGTGGGCAGCCTGCTGCGCCTGGGTGAGCACTGGCTGGCGCTGCCGGGGGAGGGCGGGCATGTCGACCTGCCGGTGGGCAATGCCCGCGAGGCGGCGATCCATCAGGAGATTCACCGGCAGATCGGCCATGTCAGCGCCGAGACGGTGCTCAGTGGCGGTGGGCTGGTGCGCTTGTACCAGGCGATCTGCGCGCTCGACGGCGCCACGCCGACGCACAAGACCCCGGCGCAGATCACCGACGCGGCCCTGGCCGGCGAGCCCCGGGCACTGGCGGTGATCGAGCAGTTCTGCCGCTTCCTCGGGCGGGTGGCGGGCAACAACGTGCTCACCCTGGGCGCCCGGGGTGGGGTCTACATTGTCGGCGGGGTGGTTCCGCGTTTCGCCGAGTTGTTCCTGGGCAGCGGATTCGCCGCGAGTTTCGCCGACAAGGGCTGCATGAGTGGTTATTTCGCCGGGGTGCCGGTATGGCTGGTGACGGCGGAGTTTTCCGGGTTGCTGGGGGCCGGGGTGGCCTTGCAGCAGTCACTGGAGCACTGATTCCTGTGGGAGCGGGTTTACCCGCGAATACTGTAGTTGCTTCACCGACGCATTCGCGGGTAAACCCGCTCCCACAGGGCCCCGTACAGCAGGCATGAAGACCTGCGTTTACAAGAGGACTGACCATTGTGACCACTGCCGGCAAATCGATCCTGATGGTCGACGACGACCAGGACATTCGCGAACTGTTGCAGACCTACCTTGCCCGCTGCGGCCTGCAGGTCCATGCCGAACCCGATGGCCAGGGCTTTCGCCGCGCCCTGGACGGCAGCTCCTACGACCTGGTGATCCTCGATGTGATGCTGCCCGACGAGGACGGCTTCAGCCTGTGCCGCTGGGTCCGCCAGCACCCGCGCCAGGCGCGGGTACCGATCATCATGCTGACCGCGAGCTCCGACGAGGCCGACCGGGTCATCGGCCTTGAGCTGGGCGCCGACGATTACCTCGGCAAACCCTTCAGCCCACGTGAACTGCAGGCCCGGATCAAGGCCCTGCTACGCCGCGCCGATTTCGGCCAGGCGGCGCCGGCCAGCGCGGTGCTGGCCTTCGACGACTGGCGGCTGGACACGATCAGCCATCGCCTGTTCCACCGCGATGGCGAGGAGGTGATCCTCTCTGGCGCCGACTTCGCCCTGCTCAAGCTGTTCCTCGACCATCCGCAGCAGATCCTCGACCGCGACACCATCGGCAACGCCACCCGCGGACGCGAGCCGATGCCGCTGGACCGTATCGTCGACATGGCGGTCAGCCGCCTGCGCCAGCGCCTGCGCGACACGGAAAAACCCCCTCGGCTGATCCGCACCGTACGCGGCAGCGGCTACCTGCTGGCGGCCAATGTCTGCCCGGCCTAGCGAGCGCCGCTGGCGCCTGCTGCCGCGCTCGCTGCTGGGGCGCATGCTGCTGCTGACCTTGCTGGTGGTGTTGCTGGCCCAGGGGCTGTCGAGCCTGATCTGGGTGGCGCAACTGCGCGCCAGCCAGCTGCAGGGTCTGCGTGCCAGCGCCGGCAGCCTGGCTCATTCGATGAGCGCCAGCGTCAGCTACTTCCGTTCGCTGCCGGTGGCCTACCGACCCATGGTCCTCGACCAGTTGCGCAGCATGGGCGGGACGCGCTTCTTCGTCTCGCTCAACGTCAAGCCGCTGGAGATGCCGGTGCTGCCGATCACCCCGCGCAAGCAGGCGGTGATCGATGTGTTCCAGGAGGTGTTGCACGAGCGCCTGGGCCAGCAGATGGAGATCTCCGTTGAGTTCGTCAGCCCCGACGACCTGCGGATCTTCAACAGCGGCCTGAAACTCGATGAGCTGCCTCGCTCCTGGGCGCACTACTCGTTGACTCTGGAGCCGCTCAACCCGCCGGTGCTGGTGACCCAGATCCGCCTGGGCGAGGGTGAGTGGCTGTACATCGCCTCGCTGCTGCCCGAGCCCTACACCAGCCTCGAGGCCGAGCGCCTGCCGCGTCAGCAGATCGGCTTCATCGCCATGACCACCGCCTTGCTGTTGCTGTTCATCGGCTTGTTGGTGCACTGGCAGAGCCGGCCGCTCAAGCGCCTGGCGCGGGCGGCGCGGGAAATGTCGCTGGGCGCCGACGTGCCCCCGGTGGCCGAGGGCGGCGGCAGCGAAGTGGTCGAGGTGGGGCGGGCGTTCAACAGCATGCGCGAGCGCATCAGCCGCTATCTCACTGAGCGCGCCCAGCTGTTCAGCGCCGTCTCCCACGACCTGCGCACGCCGATCACGCGGCTGCGCCTGCGGGTCGAGCTGCTCGAGGACGAGAAGCTGCAAGCGAAATTCAGCCGCGACCTCGACGAACTGGAGCTGCTGGTCAAGGGTGCGTTGCAGTGCGTGAAGGACACCGATATTCACGAGAACATCGAGCCGATCGACCTCAACCAGGTGCTGGAGATGCTCGCCGAGCCTTACCTCGGCGACGGCCGCATCACCCTCGAGGGACAGGCGCTGGCGCCGTACCCCGGCAAGTCGCTGGCCCTGCGCCGCTGCATCGGCAACCTGATCGACAACGCCATCAAGTACGGCGAGCGGGCGCACCTGCGGATCCTCGACAGTGTCGAGAGCTTCGTCCTGCAGGTGGACGACCAGGGGCCGGGGGTGCCGGAGCAACGTCTTGAGCAGGTGTTCGAGCCGCACTTCCGGTTGGCCGGGCAGCAGCAGGGCTATGGGTTGGGGCTGGGGATCGCGCGCAACATCGCCCACAGCCATGGCGGCGAGGTGAGCCTGTTCAACCTGCGTGAGGGTGGGTTGCGGGTGACTTTGTATCTACCCCGTACCGCCGAATGAGCCCTCATCGCGGGGTAAGCCCGCTCCCACGCCAACATGCGCGGCTGGCGTGGGAGCGGGCTTGCCCCGCGATAAGGGCTTCGATGTAACGATGTGGTGACAATCGAGCCGGTCTTCGTGACATGCCAGCCAGGACGGCTGACTAGAATCGGCTGACAACAACAAGGAAGACCACGCCCATGGCCAACCGCTGGATCGACTCCCCGACACACCATGCCTGGCTCGACGCCGAGGCCCTGCGCCTGCTCGCCTTCGCCAGGGCTTCGCGCCTGCCCCAGGGGTTCGGCAACCTCGACGACGAAGGCCGCCTGCCCCGTTGCGCCTTGGCCGAGACCATGAACACCGCGCGCATGACCCACAGCTTTGCCCTGGCGCATATCCAGGGCGTTCCGGGTTGCCGCGAGCTGGTCGAGCATGGCGTCGAGGCCTTGCTGGGCCCGCTGCGCGACCAGGAGCACGACGGCTGGTACGCGCAGCCTGAAGGCCACGGCGACACCGGCAAGGCCGCCTACCTGCATGCCTTCGTTGCCCTTGCCGCCAGCTCGGCGGTGGTAGCGGGTGTCACACCGGCCCAGGCACTGCTGGATGCTGTGGTCCAAGTTATCGAGCAGCGCTTCTGGTGCGAGGAGAAGGGTGCCCTGCGCGAGTCGTTCTCCCGCGACTGGCGGCAGGCGGAGGCCTACCGTGGCGCCAACAGCAACATGCACGGCGTCGAGGCGTTTCTCGCCCTGGCTGATGTGACCAGCGATACCCTGTGGTTGCGCCGCGCCCTGCGGATCGTCGAACGCTTGATCCTGGCCCAGGCCGCCGCCGATGGTTTGCGGGTCACCGAGCATTTCGACGAGCACTGGCAGGCATTGCCCGACTACAACCGCGACAACCCCGCCGACGGCTTCCGCCCCTATGGCACCACGCCCGGTCATGCCTTCGAATGGGCACGCCTGGTGCTGCACCTGGAAGCGGCCCTGCAACGGGCGCAACTGCCCGCGCCCGAGTCCTTGCTGCGCGCCGCCAGGGGCCTGTTCGACAGCGCCTGCAAGCATGCCTGGCAGGCCGATGGCACGCCGGGGCTGGTCTACACCCTGGACTGGCGCAACCGCCCGGTGGTGCGCGAGCGCCTGCACTGGGTGCATGCCGAGGCCAGCGCCACCGCTGCGGCGCTGTTGCGGCGTACCGGCGAGGCGCAATACGAACATTGGTATCGCTGCTTCTGGGACTTCATCGCCAGCCACTTCATCGACCGCAGCCACGGCAGCTGGCACCACGAGCTGGACCCGGCGCTGCTGCCCAGTGCGCGGATCTGGGGCGGCAAGCCCGACCTCTACCACGCCTACCAGGCCCTGCTGCTGCCGCGCCTGCCGCTGGCGCCGAGCCTGGCCACGGCCCTGGCTATGTAACCAGATGATGACATTCGCGCATCCGTTCGTTACCTGGCGGCGGGCGCGGGCTCCTTACACTCCATGCCATGCAAGCGACAGTCTTGCCTCGCATAACAACAAGAAAGGTATTCCCATGCATTCGACGCTTCGTCTCGCCGCCGCGATCTCCCTCGCCTCACTCTGCTCGCTCAATGCCCATGCCGCCGAATCCAAAGGCAACGTGGAGGTCGTCCATTGGTGGACCTCCGGTGGTGAAAAAGCTGCCGTCGACGTGCTCAAGGCCCAGGTCGAGAAAGATGGTTTCACCTGGAAGGACGGTGCCGTGGCTGGTGGTGGTGGCGCCACCGCGATGACCGTGCTCAAGAGCCGCGCGGTGGCCGGCAACCCGCCCGCCGTGGCCCAGATCAAAGGGCCGGATATCCAGGACTGGGCCGCGACCGGCCTGCTCGATCCCGATGTGCTCAAGGATGTGGCCAAAGCGGAGAAGTGGGACAGCCTGCTCGACAAGAAGGTCGCCGACACCGTCAAGTACGACGGCGACTACGTGGCCGTGCCGGTCAACATCCACCGCATCAACTGGCTGTGGATCAACCCCGAAGTGTTCAAGAAGGCCGGCATCGACAAGGCGCCGACCACCCTCGAAGAATTCTATGCCGCCGGTGACAAGCTCAAGGCCGCCGGCTTCATCCCGCTGGCCCACGGTGGCCAGCCGTGGCAGGACAGCACCGTGTTCGAGAGCGTGGTGCTCTCGGTGATGGGCGTCGAAGGCTACAAGAAGGCTCTCGTCGAGCTGGATGAAAAGGCCCTGACCGGCCCCGAGATGGTCAAGGCGCTCACCGAGCTGAAGAAAGTCGCCACCTACATGGACCCTGACGGCAAGGGCCAGGACTGGAACCTGGAGGCGGCCAAGGTCATCAACGGCAAGGCCGGCATGCAGATCATGGGCGACTGGGCCAAGAGCGAATGGACCTTGGCCAAGAAAACCGCCGGCAAGGACTACCAGTGCGTGGCCTTCCCCGGCACCGACCAGGCCTTCCTCTACAACATCGACTCGCTGGTGGTGTTCAAGCAGAAGGACAAGGGCACGGCGGCGGGCCAGCAGGACATCGCCCGCAAGGTGCTGGGCGAGGAGTTCCAGAAGGTCTTCAGCACCAACAAGGGCTCGATCCCGGTGCGTAACGACATGCTCGCCGACATGGGCAAGCATGGCTTCGACAGCTGCGCCCAGACCGCGGCCAAGGACTTCCTGGCCGACGCCAAGACCGGTGGCCTGCAACCGAGCATGGCGCACAACATGGCGACCACGCTGGCGGTGCAGGGGGCGTTCTTCGATGTGGTGACCAACTACATCAACGATCCGAAGGCCGATCCTGCGGATGCGGCGAAGAAACTGGCCGCCGCAGTCAACGCCGCCAAGTAACCCCGATCACGGGGCAAGTCGCATCGGCGCACCGCCGCTCCCACGATGAATCCACTGTCGGCGTGGGAGCGGCGGTGCGCCGATGCGACTTGACCCGCGATTCGGTGCATCGGGAATCCAGATCATGACCACAGCAACCGCCCGCCTGCGGGCCTCCCCCCTGGACGCGCTGCAGCGCTGGCTACCGAAGCTGGTGCTGGCGCCGAGCATGTTCATCGTCCTGGTGGGCTTCTATGGCTACATCCTGTGGACCTTCGTCCTCTCGTTCACCACCTCGACCTTCCTGCCCACCTACAAGTGGGCGGGCCTGGCGCAGTACGCCCGGCTGTTCGACAACGACCGCTGGTGGGTGGCGAGCAAGAACCTGCTGTTGTTCGGTGGCCTGTTCATCGGCATCACCCTGGCCATCGGCGTGTTCCTCGCCGTGCTGCTCGACCAGCGCATCCGCCGCGAAGGATTCATCCGCACCATCTACCTGTACCCCATGGCCCTGTCGATGATCGTCACCGGCACCGCCTGGAAGTGGCTGCTCAATCCCGGCATGGGCCTGGACAAGCTGCTGCGCGACTGGGGCTGGGAAGGCTTTCGCCTGGACTGGCTGATCGACCCCGACCGCGTGGTCTACTGCCTGGTGATCGCCGCCGTGTGGCAGGCCTCGGGCTTCATCATGGCGATGTTCCTCGCCGGCCTGCGCGGCGTCGACCAGTCGATCATCCGCGCCGCCCAGCTCGATGGCGCCAGCCTGCCGCGCATCTACTGGACCGTGGTGCTGCCCAGCCTGCGCCCGGTGTTCTTCAGCTCGCTGATGATCCTTTCGCACATCGCCATCAAGAGCTTCGACCTGGTGGCGGCGATGACCGCCGGCGGCCCGGGCTATTCCTCGGACCTTCCGGCCATGTTCATGTACTCGTTCACCTTCAGTCGCGGGCAGATGGGCATGGGCTCGGCCAGCGCGATCCTGATGCTCGGCGCGATCCTGGCGATCCTGGTGCCGTACCTGTATTCCGAATTGCGGGGCAAACGCCATGACTAGCCTGACCGACAAACCCGCACTGAACCTCAGCCGTATCGCCATCCACGCCGTACTGCTGCTGGCCGTGCTGCTGTACCTGGTGCCGCTGGTGGTGATGCTGCTGACCAGCTTCAAGACCCCCGAGGACATCGGCAGCGGCAACCTGCTGAGCTGGCCGACCGCGTTCACCGCCATTGGCTGGAGCAAGGCCTGGGCCACGGTCAGCGGCTACTTCGTCAATTCGATCCTGATCACTGTGCCGGCGGTGCTGATCTCCACCGCGATTGGCGCGCTCAATGGCTATGTGCTGTCGATGTGGCGCTTCCGTGGCTCGCAACTGTTCTTCGGCCTGTTGCTGTTCGGCTGCTTCCTGCCGTTCCAGACCGTGCTGCTGCCGGCCTCGTTCACCCTCGGCAAGCTGGGCCTGGCCAGCACCACCAGCGGGCTGGTGCTGGTGCACGTGGTGTACGGCCTGGCCTTCACCACGCTGTTCTTTCGCAACTACTACGTGAGCATCCCCGAGGCGCTGGTCAAGGCCGCGCGCCTGGACGGCGCCGGGTTCTTCACCATCTTCGGGCGGATCATCCTGCCGATGTCGACGCCGATCATCATGGTCTGCCTGATCTGGCAGTTCACCCAGATCTGGAACGACTTCCTGTTCGGCGTGGTGTTCTCCAGCGGCGACTCGCAACCGATCACCGTGGCCCTCAATAACCTGGTCAACACCAGCACCGGGGCCAAGGAATACAACGTCGACATGGCCGCGGCGATGATCGCCGGGCTGCCGACGCTGCTGGTCTACGTGGTCGCGGGCAAGTATTTCGTGCGCGGGCTGACCGCCGGCGCGGTCAAGGGGTAAGTCATGGCAACACTCGAACTTCGCAATGTGCACAAGACCTACGGCGTGGGCCTGCCGGACACGCTCAAGGACATCCAGCTGGCGATCAAGGACGGCGAGTTCCTGATCCTGGTCGGCCCCTCGGGCTGTGGCAAGTCGACGCTGATGAACTGCATCGCCGGCCTGGAAAGCATCAGCGGCGGGGCGATCCTCATCGACGACGAGGACGTCAGCGGCATGAGCCCGAAGGATCGCGACATCGCCATGGTGTTCCAGTCCTACGCGCTGTACCCGACCATGAACGTGCGCGACAACATCGCCTTCGGCCTGAAGATCCGCAAGATGCCCCAGGCCGCCATCGACCAGGAGGTGGCGCGGGTCGCCAAGCTGCTGCAGATCGAGCACCTGCTCGAGCGCAAGCCCGGGCAGCTGTCCGGTGGTCAGCAACAGCGCGTGGCCATGGGCCGGGCTCTGGCGCGGCGGCCGAAGATCTACCTGTTCGACGAGCCGCTGTCGAACCTCGATGCCAAGCTGCGGGTGGAGATGCGCACCGAGATCAAGCTGATGCACCAGCGCCTGAAGACCACCACGGTGTACGTCACCCACGACCAGATCGAGGCGATGACGCTCGGTGACAAGGTGGCGGTGATGAAGGACGGCATCATCCAGCAGTTCGGCACGCCGCAGCAGATCTACAACGATCCGGCCAACCTGTTCGTCGCCAGCTTCATCGGCTCGCCGCCGATGAACTTCATCCCGGTGCGCCTGACGAAGCAGGACGGCCGCGTGCTGGCGCTGCTCGACAGCGGCCAGGCGCGCTGCGAGCTGCCGCTGGGCGTGGCGGCGGACGAGCTGGAAGGCCGCGAGATCATCCTCGGCGTGCGCCCGGAGCAGATCGCCCTGGGGGCGGAGCAGGGCAATGGCCTGCCGGGCATCCGCGCCGAAGTGCAGGTCACCGAGCCCACCGGCCCGGACCTGCTGGTGTTCGTCACCCTCAATCAAACCAAGGTCTGCTGCCGCCTGGCACCGGATGTGGCATGCCGGGTCGGCGACAGCCTCAACCTGCAGTTCGACCCGGCGCGGGTGCTGCTGTTCGACGCCGGCAGCGGCGAACGCCTGGACCTTGCCGCCACCGCCGTAAAGGACAACGTGACGCGTTTCAAAGGCCGATAAGCCAAACGCGAACGCCGTTAAACCGTTCTGTTAATAACAAGAAAAGAGGACGCAAAGGGATGGAACATCGCAATCGCATCAGGACGCTGGGTTCACTGGCACTGCTGGCCGTGGTCGGCAGCAGTGGGGCCCAGGCCGCCGAGGCTTTCTCGTCGGAATCGAAATGGATGACCGGCGACTGGGGCGGCACCCGCACCGAGTTGCTGGAGAAGGGCTACGACTTCACCCTCGACTACGTCGGCGAGGTGGCCGGCAACCTTAACGGCGGCTACAACGACGACAAGACCGCGCGCTACAGCGACCAGTTCGCCCTGGGCGCGCACCTGGACCTGGAGAAGATCTTCGGCTGGAAGGACACCGAGTTCAAACTGGCGATCACCGAGCGTAGCGGTCGCAACCTGTCCAACGACCGCATCAGCGACCCGCGCGCCGGGCAGTTCAGCTCGGTGCAGGAGGTCTGGGGGCGGGGCCAGACCTGGCGCCTGACCCAGATGTGGATCAAGCAGAAGTACTTCGACGGCGCGCTGGACGTGAAATTCGGCCGCTTCGGCGAGGGCGAGGACTTCAACAGCTTCCCCTGCGACTTCCAGAACCTGGCGTTCTGCGGCTCGCAGGTGGGCAACTGGGTCGGCGGCATCTGGTACAACTGGCCGGTCAGCCAGTGGGCGCTGCGGGTCAAGTACAACATCACCCCGGAATTCTTCGTCCAGGTCGGCGCCTACGAGCAGAACCCGTCGAACCTTGAGACCGGCAACGGCTTCAAGCTCAGCGGCAGCGGCACCAAGGGCGCGATCCTGCCGGTGGAGGCGGTGTGGTCGCCGAAGGTCAACGGCCTGCCGGGCGAGTACCGCCTGGGCTACTACTACAGCACCGCCAAGGCCGACGACGTCTACGACGACATCAACGGCAACCCGCAGGCGCTGACCGGCGCGGCGTTCAAGTCGCACTCCAGCAAGCACGGCTGGTGGGTGGTGGCGCAGCAGCAGGTCACCGCCCATGCCGGCGACGTCAATCGTGGCCTGAGCCTGTTCGCCAACTTCACCGTGCATGACAAGGCCACCAACGTGGTCGACAACTACCAGCAGGTCGGCCTGGTCTACAAGGGCGCCTTCGACGCCCGGCCCAAGGACGACATCGGCTTCGGCATCGCCCGCATCCACGTCAACGACGACGTGAAGAAGCGCGCCGAGCTGCTCAATGCCCAGAGCGGTATCAATGACTACGACAACCCGGGCTTCAAGCCGCTGCAACGCACCGAGTACAACGCCGAGCTCTACTACGGCTTCCACGTCACCAACTGGCTGACCGTGCGCCCGAACCTGCAGTACATCAAGAGCCCGGGCGGTGTGGACGAGGTGGATAACGCGCTGGTCGCGGGGTTGAAGATTCAGTCGTCATTCTGAGAAAAATTGTTGTAAATTTACGCCATCCATCTCGACCTACCGCTAACCACTGGCCAGCAGTGGTTAGCGGGCACGGGTCGAGACAGCGCTATCTCGAACAACAAAAGAGCTCGGAACCATGCCTGAACATCCGCTACATCGCTTCTTCACCTCGCAACGGCCCAGGCCGACCTTCGAGTGGGAGCGTTACCAGCAGCGCGATGTGCTGATCATCGACCATCCACGCTGCCAGGCGGTGTTCAGCCGTCAGGGCGCGCAGCTGCTGCATTTCCAGCCGGCCGGCGAAAAGCCTTGGCTGTGGTGCGCCGAGCAGTGGCCGCAGGTGGGCGCCATCCGTGGGGGCGTGCCGGTATGCTGGCCATGGTATGGCCGTCATCCCAGCGAGGACCTGTGGCCGGCTCACGGCTGGGCGCGCCTGCTGGACTGGAAGCTGGTGGACAGCCTTGAGGACGAGCAGGGCGTGACCCTGAAGTGGCGCCTGGACCTGTGCGACTGGCAGGTCGACCTGCACGCCCGGCTTGGCGCGAGCATGGAGTTGAGCCTGAGCACCGAACACCAGGACAGCGAGCCCTGCCAGCTGAGCCATGCGCTGCTGGCCTACTGGCGAATCAGCGACGTGTCGAAGATAGCGCTGTCCGGACTCGAGGATATCCAAGGCTACGATCGCCTCAATCGCCAGGCCTGCCGCGAGGATGGCGCGCTGACCCTCAAGGGCGGCTGCCAGAAGGTCTATCCCGGTACACCCAAGGTGCAGTTGCAGGACCCGGACTGGCAGCGCGAGCTGTGCATCGACACCGGCGACAGCGACGACACCGTGGTCTGGCACCCAGGCAATCGCCCGTTGATGGGCGTGACCGGGCGTGAATGCCAGGGCTTCGTCTGTGTCGAGGCGGCCAGCGGCAGTGGCGAGGGCCTGAGCCTGGCGCCGGGGGAGCGGGCGCACCTGCGGCTGCAGGCGCACCGGCTCAGTTGAGGTCGTCGTCCTCGATCGGGTAGCGACTGGCGTTGAGGCTTTCCTTGATCTTGCGCAGGTGCGGCTGGAAGTCCACGCCGCGGCGCAGGGTCATGCCGGTAGCGAGCACGTCGAGCACGGTGAGCTGGATGATCCGCGAGGTCATCGGCATGTAGATGTCGGTGTCTTCCGGCAGCGGAATGTGCAGGCTCAGGCTGCAGGCCTGGGCCAGGGGCGAGCCGGCGGCGGTCAGGCCGAGCACCGAGGCGCCGTTTTCCCGGGCCAGGCGCGCCACCTCGACCAGCTCGCGGGTGCGCCCGGTGTAGGAAATGATCACGAACAGATCGCCGGTGTGGGCCACCGAGGCCAGCATGCGCTGCATCAGCACATCGGCATGGGCCGATACCGCGAGGTTGAAGCGGAAGAACTTGTGCTGGGCGTCGAGGGCCACGGGGGCCGAGGCGCCGAGGCCGAAGAAGTGGATCTGCCGGGCCTGGATCATCATGTCCACGGCACGGCTGACCTGCTGCGGGTCGAGCGCCTGGCAGGCGCTGTCCAGCGAGGCGATGGCGCTGCCGAAGATCTTCTGGGTGTAGGCGGCCGGATCGTCGTCGGCCTCCACCGCACGGCTGACATAGGCGGCGCCGCTGGCCAGGCTCTGCGCCAGCTGCAGCTTGAGCTCGGGGTAGCCGCTGACGCCGAACGAGCGGCAGAAGCGGTTGACCGTCGGTTCGCTGACCTTGGCCGCCTGGGCCAGGGCGGCGATGCTGAAGCGGGTGGCCTGTTGCGGGTTGAGCAGGATGACTTCGGCGACTTTGCGTTCGGCCTTGTTCAGCTCGTCGAGGCGGCCCTGGATCTGTTCCAGGAGGTTGCGCACGCGGTCCATGGTGTGTCCTTGGGTCGGGAAGCAGGCTTTTTGCGGTGGCGTGTATCGTACTGTCGGTAAGATTGTCACACCACTTGTCTGTAATGGCTGTATTCAATGTTGTGGTTTTTACTACATTAACCCTTGAAAAGCAGGGTTGAAACCGGTATTCCTAGTCCAACATTTATAAAAGAACCAACATCATGGCCGCGATCAGTGTCGAACCCTGCACCTTCGCCCTCTTTGGCGCCCTCGGCGACCTGGCATTGCGCAAGCTGTTTCCCGCGCTCTACCAGCTCGACCGCGCCGACCTCCTGCACCCGGACACCCGCCTGCTGGCCCTGGCCCGCGAGCCGGGCAGCGTGCAGGAACACCTGAATAACATCGAAGCCCATCTGCGCCGCCATGTGCCGGAGGCCGAGATCGATGCCGCTTCCCTGGGGCGCTTCCTCGGGCGCCTGAGCTACCTGCACCTGGACTTCGTCGAACCCGAGGGCTACCAGGCCCTGGCCGAACAGGCGCCGAGCGGGCAGCCGCTGATCGCCTACTTCGCCACGGCGGCGGCGGTCTACGGCGCGATCTGCGAGAACCTCGACAAGGCCGGCCTGGCCTCGCGCACCCGCGTGGTGCTGGAAAAGCCCATCGGCCACGACCTGGAGTCGTCGCGCCGGGTCAACGACGCCGTGGCGCGGTTCTTCCCCGAGAGCCGGGTCTACCGCATCGACCACTACCTGGGCAAGGAGACGGTGCAGAACCTGATCGCCCTGCGCTTCGCCAACAGCCTGTTCGAAACCCAGTGGAACCAGAATTCCATCTCCCATGTGGAGATCACCGTCGCCGAGAAGGTCGGCATCGAGGGCCGCTGGGGCTACTTCGACAAGGCCGGCCAGCTGCGCGACATGATCCAGAACCACCTGCTGCAGCTGCTCTGCCTGATCGCCATGGACCCGCCCAGCGACCTGTCGGCCGACAGCATTCGCGACGAGAAGGTCAAGGTGCTCAAGGCACTGGCGCCGATCACTGGCGAAGGCCTGAGCACCCATGTGGTGCGCGGCCAGTACATCGCCGGTTTCAGCGACGGCAAGCCGGTGCCGGGCTATCTGGAAGAGGACAACGCCAACGCCCAAAGCGACACCGAGACCTTCGTCGCCCTGCGCGCCGATATCCGCAACTGGCGCTGGTCGGGGGTGCCGTTCTACCTGCGCACCGGCAAGCGCATGCCGCAGAAACTGTCGCAGATCGTCATCCATTTCAAGGAAACCCCGCACTACATCTTCGCCCCGGAACAGCGTTTGCAGATCGGCAACAAACTGATCATCCGCCTGCAACCGGACGAAGGCATTTCGCTGCGGGTGATGACCAAGGAGCAGGGCCTGGACAAGGGCATGCAGCTGCGCAGCGGCCCGCTGCAGCTGAACTTCTCCGACACCTGGCGCAGCGCGCGGATTCCGGACGCCTATGAGCGTCTGCTGCTGGAAGTGATGCGCGGCAACCAGAACCTGTTCGTGCGCAAGGACGAGATCGAATACGCCTGGAAATGGTGCGATCAGCTGATCGCCGGCTGGAAAACCAGCGGCGACGCGCCCAAGCCCTATGCGGCCGGTTCCTGGGGGCCGATGAGCTCGATTGCATTGATCACTCGCGATGGGAGGGCCTGGTATGGCGATATCTGAACTGCAACTGCCGGCGACGGTGAAGGCGCATCAGCTGGCTGATGCGAAAACCCTGGCGGCGACCCTGGCCCGTGATGTGGCCGAGCGCCTGCGCCAGGCCATCGCCAGCAAGGGCCAGGCCTGCGTGGTGCTGTCCGGCGGCCGCAGCCCGGTGCCGTTTCTCGAGAAACTGGCGGCAGAGGCGCTGGACTGGTCGAAGGTCACCGTGAGCCTGGCGGACGAGCGCTGGGTGCCGGTGGCGCACGACGACAGCAACGCCGGCCTGTTGGCCCGTCACCTGCTCAAGGGCGGTGCGGCCAAGGCGCGCTTCATCGGCCTGTACCAAAGCGCCGCGACCCTGGAGGCCGCCGCCGAGCAGACCGACCAGGTGCTCGCCGACCTGCCGCCGATCGATGTGCTGGTGCTGGGCATGGGCGACGACGGCCACACGGCCTCGCTGTTCCCGGCCAGCCCCAACCTGCGCCAGGGCCTGGCCAAGGTCGGTGAGCGTCGCTGCCTGCCGATGCTGGCGCCGAGCGTGCCGCACCAGCGCCTGAGCATGACCCGCGCGCTGCTGGCCAGCGCCGGCTTCATCGCCCTGTCCGTGCAAGGCGCGGGCAAGCTCGCCACCCTGCGTGCCGCCCTGGCGGCCGAAGACCCTACCGAAATGCCGATTCGCGCCTTTCTTCACGACCCCCTGGACATCTACTGGTGCCCATGAGCCAAGGATCCATTGTCATGACCACCCTCGAACGCCCACAGCCTTTGCTCTCGATGGCCGACAAAGCCGCGCGGATCGACGCGATCTGCGACAAGGCGCGCATCCTGCCGGTGATCACCATCGCCCGTGAGGAAGACATCCTGCCCCTGGCCGACGCCCTGGCTGCCGGCGGCATCCGCACCCTGGAAGTGACCCTGCGCTCGCAGCACGGCCTGAAGGCCATCCAGGTGCTGCGCGAGCAGCGCCCGGAGCTGTGCGTCGGCGCCGGTACCGTGCTCGACCGCGGCATGTTCGCCGCCGTCGAAGCCGCGGGCGCGCAGTTCGTCGTCACCCCGGGCATCACCCAGGACATTCTCGAAGCGGGCGTGGACAGCGACATTCCGCTGCTGCCGGGCATCAGCACGCCGTCGGAAATCATGATGGGCTATGCCTTGGGCTACCGCCGTTTCAAGCTGTTCCCGGCGGAGATCAGTGGCGGCGTGGCGGCGATCAAGGCCTTTGCCGGCCCGTTCGGCGACATTCGCTTCTGCCCGACCGGCGGGGTGAACCCGGCCAACGTGCGCAACTACATGGCCCTGCCCAATGTGATGTGCGTGGGTGGCACCTGGATGCTCGACAGCAGCTGGATCAAGAACGGTGACTGGGCGCGGATCGAGGCGTGCAGCGCCGAGGCGATGGCGTTGCTGGACTGAAAGATTTCGTTGTGTGCTACACGGCTTGTGGGGCGCTTGGTCGGCGCCCCTTTTTTTTGCCTGCAGTTGCGCTTTGGGGATTCACGCATCCCCCTGTAGGAGCGGCCTTGTGCCGCGAAAGGGGCGCGCAGCGGCCCCCGGTTTCAGTGTTCATGCAAAGATCGCTGGGGCCGCCTTGCGGCCCTTTCGCGGCACAAGGCCGCTCCTACGCGGGCGGACGCAGGCCAAAGCAACAAGCATGAAAAAGCCCGCATCGGGGATGCGGGCTTCGATCATCGGCGAAGGCTTACGCCGCCTTGGCTTGCTGCTGGCTCAGCGACCGGTTCAGCGCGCTGAACAGCGCCTTGAAGCTGGCGGTGGTGATGTTCTCGTCGATACCCACGCCGTGCACCGGACGTCCACCGGCCACGCGCAGTTCGATGTACGCCGCCGCCTTGGCGTTGGTGCCGGCACCGATGGCGTGCTCGTTGTAGTCCATGATCTCCACGCTGACCGGCAGGCCGGCGACCAGCGCTTCCAGGGCGCCGTTGCCCTTGCCGTGCCAGTGCAGGGTGGTCTCGCCTTCACCGGAGACTTCCACCTGCACGTGGCTGCTGCCGTTCTCTTCCTGCAGGCGGTGGCTGACCAGCGCATACGGTGCGTTGGCCTGGAGGTATTCCTTCTGCAGCAGCTTGTAGATCTGCTCGGCGGTCATTTCCAGGCCGAGACGGTCGGTCTCGCCCTGTACCACCTGGCTGAACTCGATCTGCATGCGGCGCGGCAGGCTGATGCCGTATTCCTGCTCGAGCAGGTAGGTGATGCCGCCCTTGCCCGACTGGCTGTTGACGCGGATCACCGCCTCGTAGCTGCGGCCGATGTCGGCCGGGTCGATCGGCAGGTACGGCACTTCCCACAGTTCGCCGTCCTGCTGCTTGGCGAAGCCCTTGCGGATGGCGTCCTGGTGCGAGCCGGAGAAGGCGGTGTGGACCAGGTCGCCGACGTACGGGTGACGCGGGTGCACCGGCAGCTGGTTGCACTCCTCGACGACCTTGCGCACGCCGTCGATGTCGGAGAAGTCCAGCTGCGGGTCGATGCCCTGGGTGTAGAGGTTCAGGGCGAGGGTGACCAGGTCGACGTTGCCGGTGCGCTCGCCGTTGCCGAACAGGCAGCCTTCGGCACGGTCGGCGCCGGCCATCAGGCCCAGCTCGGTGGCGGCGATGCCGGTGCCACGGTCGTTGTGGGTGTGCAGGCTGATGATCACGCTGTCGCGACGGTTGATGTTGCGGCAGAACCATTCGATCTGGTCGGCGTAGACGTTCGGCGTGGCGACCTCGACGGTGGCCGGCAGGTTGAGGATGATCTTGTGCTCGGGGGTCGGGTTCCACACCTCGATCACCGCGTCGCACACTTCCTTGGCGAATTCCAGTTCGGTGGCGCTGAAGGTTTCAGGCGAGTACTGGAAGGTCCACTGGGTGTTCGGCTGCTGGGCGGCGTACTTGACGAAAAGCTTGGCGGCGTTGACCGCGATGTCCTTCACGCCCTGCTTGTCCTGGTTGAAGACGATGCGGCGGAACGACGGGCAGGTGGCGTTATACAGGTGCACGATGGCCTTCTTGGCCCCGCGCAGGGACTCGAAGGTACGGGCAATCAGGTCTTCACGGGCCTGGGTCAGCACCTGGATGGTGGTGTCGTCCGGGATGTGGCCGTCTTCGATCAGGGTGCGCACGAAGTCGAAGTCGGTCTGCGAGGCCGACGGGAACGAGGCTTCGATTTCCTTCACGCCCACCTGCACCAGGGTCTTCCAGAACCGCAGCTTCTTCTCCGAGTCCATCGGCTCGATCAGCGACTGGTTGCCATCACGCAGGTCGGAACTGCACCAGATCGGCGCCTGGGTGATGGTCTTCGACGGCCAGGTACGGTCGGGCAGGTCGATGGTCGGGAACGCGCGGTATTTCTTCGATGGGTCTTTGAGCATGGTCATGGAAGCAATCCTTTTTATGTGCGGCCGTGATCGGGCCTGCCAAACGAAAACGAGAGAAAAAGGCGAGGCGACGCGATTCACCCTGGTAGTCGGGCGCTGACCAGGCAGAGGCTGCGGTGTTGTCGGAGCAGGGTGCTGAAGATGTTCATAGGCTCAACCCTAACCAGTGGGTTGGGGGATGGCAAGCATTGCGGGAAAATTGAGAGGAATGCTTAAAAAAACGATGCTTCTGAGTTTTTGTGGCCGTTGATTAGGGTTTGTTGAGATTTTATTGCGTGATGTTTTTTCGTTGCGCAAATCGCGGGGCAAGCCCGCTCCCACGATCCCACCATGGCTGCGTGGGAGCGGGCTTGCCCCGCGATTGCGCTTTCAGGGCTGGAACGCGCCGATGAAAATTGCCGGATCGACCCGCGCATCGTTGAGGCTGACGTTCCAGTGCATGTGCGGCCCGGTGGCCCGGCCGGTCGAGCCCACGCGGCCGACCACCTCGCCCCGGCGCAGCACTTGCCCCGGCTTCACGTCGATCTTCGACATGTGGCAGAACATGCTGATGAAGCCCTGGCCATGGTCGACGAACACCGTGCGGCCATTGAAGAAGTAGTCGCCCACCAGGATCACCTTGCCGTTGGCCGGGGTCTTGATCGGCGTGCCGGCCGGCACGGCGAAGTCAAGGCCCGCATGGGGGTTGCGCTCCTCGCCATTGAAGAAGCGGCGCACGCCGAACTTGCTCGACAGCGGGCCGTTGACCGGCTTGTCGAGAATCAGGTTGCTCGGCAGGGTCGGGCTGAAGCTGCGGTAGGCCTTGACCTGCTCGGCCAGCTCGCGGTCGATGCGCTTGAGGTCCTCGGGCTCGGGGTTGACCTGGCGCTTGTTCTTCAGGGTGATGTGCTGTTCGGGGTATTTCTTGCTGCCCACGCTGAAGCGGATGTCGCGCCCACCCTGGCTGAGCACGGCGCTGCCGGGCTTCTGGGTGAGCGGGATGCCGACGATGGCCAGCCAGTTGTCCTGCTCCTTCACCACCAGCACCGGCTTGCCGTCGAAGCGGGCGCTCGGCGCGCTGGCGGCCGGCCCCAGGTTGACCACGGCCACGCCGCCGGGCACCGGCTTGTCGAGGGCGCGGGTGATGTAGCTGGCCTGGGCCGCAGTGAGCGGCAGCAGCAGGGCGAGGGCGAGCAGGGGCGCGAACAGGCGGGGCATGTGTCAGTCCAGTAGCGAGAGGGTGACCGGAGTCTGGTGGTTGTCCTCGACCCGCACCTTGAGCTCGCCTTCGTTGAGACGGGCGGTCAGGCGCTGGCCGTTGTGGGTCTGCGCGGCGCTGCGGATGGCCTGGCCGCGCTCGTCGAGGAGGATGCTGTAGCCGCGGGCGAGGGTGGCCAATGGGCTGACCACCTGCAGCGTCTGCAACTGCGCCTGGAAGCGCTGGCGGCGGTCCTTGATCACCTCGCGCATGGCCCGTGGCAGGCGTTCGGCCAGGCTGTCCAGGCGCTGCTTGAGCAGTTTCAGGTTACGTCCCGGGTGTTGCGCGGCCAGGCGCATGTCCAGGCGGCCGAGGCGTTCGTGGCGTCGGCTCATGGTCAGCGCGAAGGCGCGGCGCAGGCGCATGTCCAGATCGTCCAGGCGCTGGGCCTGCTGGCGCAGGCGTTCGCCCGGGTGGCGCAGGCGCCGGGCCAGGCCCTCCACGCGCAGGCGGTCATGGGCCAGGCGGCTCTGCATGCGCAACAACAGGCGCCGCTGCAGGCTGTCCAGGCGCTGTTGCAGGCCGCTGCTGTCGGGGGCGAGCAGTTCGGCGGCGGCTGATGGTGTGGGCGCACGCACGTCGGCGACGAAGTCGCTGATCGACACGTCGGTCTCGTGGCCCACGGCGCTGACGATCGGCGTCACGCAGGCAGCCACGGCACGGGCCACGGCCTCTTCGTTGAAGCACCAGAGGTCTTCCAGCGAGCCGCCGCCTCGGGCCAGGATCAGCGCGTCGAAGCCCTGCCGGTCGGCCATCTGCAGGGCGCGGACGATCTGCGCGATGGCCTCGCGGCCCTGCACGGCGGTGGGGATCAGGTTCAGTTCGACCTGCGGCGCGCGGCGCCGGAACACGCTGATGATGTCGCGGATCACCGCGCCGGTGGGCGAGGTGACGATGCCGATGCGCTGCGGGTGGGCCGGCAGTGGCTGCTTGCGTTCGGTGCTGAACAGCCCCTCGGCGCCGAGCTTTTCCTTCAGCGCCTCGAAGGCCAGGCGCAGGGCGCCGTCACCGGCTGGTTCAACGGTATCGAGGATCAGCTGGTAGTCGCCGCGGCCCTCGAACAACGAAACCTTGCCGCGCACCTTTACCGCCAGGCCGTCACGCAGGGCCTGGCGCACGCGGGCGGCGTTCTGCCGGAACAGCGCGCAGCGGATCTGCGCGCCGCTGTCCTTGAGGGTGAAGTACATGTGGCCGGAGGCCGGGCGGGCGAGGTTGGAAATCTCGCCTT
This sequence comes from Pseudomonas peradeniyensis, assembly GCF_014268935.2. GTDB lineage: Bacteria > Pseudomonadota > Gammaproteobacteria > Pseudomonadales > Pseudomonadaceae > Aquipseudomonas > Aquipseudomonas peradeniyensis. The sequence goes on from NZ_JABWRJ020000001.1 coordinate 1,919,795, forward strand.
CCACCCAGACGCTGCGGAACACGTCCTCGAGCAGCACGCGGGCGCGGCCGTTGAGCTGGCTGACGGTGAGGACCTCGCGGTCCAGGCCGAGTCGTTCGAAAGGGTCTCTGATCATGCCGGGCATCATAAAGGAGCTATCGCGCGGATGCACTGTGCCGGCTGCTGGCATGCCCAACCTTGGGAGCATTTCCGGCTGCCGGCTCCGATACACGGCGATGCAGTCTGGATGCCTGATTCCTTGAGGAGATTCGCCGTGTACCCCATAGATGCCCATACCTACCGCTCCAAGGCTTTCAACCGACGGGTGCGCTTCCTGGTGCTGCATTACACAGCTGTCAATTTCAACGGCTCGATCAATGCGCTGGTCAACGGCACCCAGGTCAGTGCCCATTACCTGGTGCCCGACCCGTCCGATCCGAGCTTCGCGAGTGCAGGTTTCGACGCGATGCGCACCTTCAACCTCGTCGACGAGAACGAGCGCGCCTGGCACGCGGGTGTCAGCGGCTGGGCCGGACGCAGCAACCTGAACGATACGTCGATCGGCATCGAGATCGTCAACCAGGCGTCGGTGAGCTACGGCCAGTTCGTGTTCCCGCCCTATCACCCGCAGCAGGTGGAAGCCTTGATCCAGCTGGGCCAGGCGATCCTGCAGCGCTATCCGGACATCACGCCGACCCAGGTGGTCGGCCATAGCGACATCGCCATTGGCCGCAAGAGCGACCCGGGCGCTGCTTTTCCCTGGCAGGCCCTGCACCAGGCCGGTATCGGTGCCTGGTATGACGAGGCGCGCAAGGCGTACTACCAGCAGCGCTTCGCGGGCTGCCTGCCGCAGAGCAAGGTCGTTCTCGACAAGCTTCGCCGATACGGCTACAGCTTCCCGACGAGCCCTGATCCGGCTCAGGTGCGTGCGCTGCTCAGGGCGTTCCAGCTGCATTTCCGGCCGGGCAACTTTGACGGTGTGCTGGATGCCGAGACTGCGGCGATCGTCTTTGCCCTGGTGGAGCGCTACATGCCCTGATCGCCCTGTGTTGAACTCAGGCGGTCCAGCAGTTTTCTCGACAGCGCTCCCGCGTCGCGTCGGCAGGCCAGGGCGACGGTGCTCTGGCAGGCCTCGGCCAGCGGCACGAAGCTGACCGAGGGCGGGGCGATCTCGCGCATGCTCAGGGGCAGCAACGCCACCCCGAACCCCGCCTGGATCAACTGCAGCTGCGTGGTCTTGCGTGACACCACCTGCGCCGCCTGGGGAAAGAATCCCTCGTTCATGCACAACGACGCCGACAGGTAGCTCAACCCGCCGCGCTGACGATGGGGAATGGAAATGAAGCGTTCCTCGCGCAGTTGCCCCAGCCGGACACTGCCCACCGTGGCCAGTGGGTGGCTTGCCGCCACCGCCAGCAGCAGGGGCTCGTCGAACAACGCATGCAGCTCAACGCCCTCGTGCTGGCGCAGCACCGGCAGGCGCAGCAGGCCGATCTCCAGACGGCCCTCGGCGATGTCCTCCAGTTGCGCCTCCGACGATTGCTGGGCGATCTCCAGGGAGACGCCGGGGTTGTCCTCCAGGTAACCGCCGAGGCGCTGCAGCAGTTGACCTGTCAACGGCACGGTACTGGAGTGATTCAGCCGCAGGCTGCCGCGCAGGCCCTGGCCGACCTCGCGGGCCAGGCGTTCGGCCTTGTCCAGGTCGGCCAGCAGGCGCCGGGCGCGGTCGAGGAAGGCAACCCCGGCGGCGGTCAGCCGTGGCTGGCGGGCGGTGCGTTCGAACAGTGCGGCCCCCAGGTGCAGCTCCAGCTCCTTGATCTGCCGGCTGAGGGCCGACTGGGCGATGTACAGCCGCTCGGCGGCGGCGCTGAAACTGCCGGCCTCGGCGATTTCGACGAAATAGCGCAGCTGACGGATCGAAGTCATGTCATGCCTTTTTCAGATAGCTCATGGCGTAAAGGCATATTAGTCGGCATGGCTGGTCGCTGGCTAACCTTCAGTGGTCTCCCGAGGAACTGCCGTGATGCTCGCTCAACTGTCGTTTTCCATGCTCGATTGGCTACCCATCCTGCTGGGTGTGGGGGTGGCCTATATCGTCTTCGGCATCGCCGGCTTCGGCACCGCGTTGGTCGCCGGCCCCGTGCTGATCCATTTCATGCCGCTGTCGCGGATCGTTCCGTTGCTGGTGCTGCTGGACTTCGTCGCCGCCTTCGGCAACCTGCTGCCGTCGCGGCGCGACGTGGTGCGCGGCGAACTGCTCAGGCTGCTGCCGTTCATGGCCGTGGGCTGCACGCTGGGCGTGGTGTTCCTGCTGCGCCTGAAGTCGGATGTGCTGCTGTTGCTGATGGGGCTGTTCGTCACCGCCTACGCGGTCTATGGCCTGGCGGTGAAGGTGCGGCCGGCGAGCCTGTCGGGCGCCTGGGCGGTGCCCATGGGCACGGTGGGCGGGTTGTTCGGCGCCTTGTTCGGTAGTGGTGGTTTCTTGTACGCGATCTACCTCAGCGCACGGCTGGAGGCCAAGGAGCAGGTGCGGGCGACCCAGGTCGCGCTGATCAGTTGCAGCACGGTGGTGCGCCTGTCGCTGTTCCTGATCGCCGGGGTGTATGCCGACGCCAGCCTGTTGCTGCTGGCCGCCTGCCTGCTGCCGGTGATGTTCGTCGGTACCTGGCTGGGCCGACGGTTGACCCTGAGGCTGTCCCGGGAGGCCTTCGTACGGCTGGTCACCTGGCTGGTGCTGGCCAGCGGCCTGGCGTTGATCGGTCGCTACCTGAGTGCCTGAGCAGGCGGTAGAATTGCGCCATTACCGCAGTTCGCAGGCCCGCCCCAAGCATGAACACCCAGAGCATCATCGTCCCCAAGCTGTCCACCGTGCCGGTTCACGAAGCCCGTGCCCGCGCCATCCTGCGCTGGCTGGTGCGCGAAAAGATCATCGAGGAGCAATTGAGCACCTGTGGCCGCACCGGCAACCGCATGGGTCATGCCCTGGCCGAGGGCGCGCGCAAGGTGGCCCTGCACCCCGATAAGCTGCCGTTCGGCGCACAGGTCAATGGCCTGGAGGTGATGCTCAAGCGCTGCATCTACACCCCCACCGACGGTTTTCTCGAGGAGGCCGGCTGCCCGGAGTGCCGGCGCGAGGTGGGCGAGCCGCTGTTCGAGAGCCTGGAGGAGTGGATGCCGGGGGTGAGCGACAACTTCACCTGCCCGCTGTGCGGCTTCGAGGATGACATCAATGGCTTCCTCTACCTGCAGCCGTGTGCCTTTTCCAACCTGGGGTTCATCTTCAATAACTGGGGCGAGGCCGGGTTCACCCAGGCCTTCCTCGACAGCTTCGCCGACTGGCTGGACCAGCCGGTTGCGGTGGTGCAGGTAAAACTGCCGCACGGCTGACCGAAGGCCCTTATTTTGCATTGAGCGGCGCGCCATGGATGGGTATAATGGCGCGCTTCCATTTTTCCCTCCCGGGAGCCCCCGCGATGCTGCGTATCAGCCAAGAAGCCCTGACCTTCGACGATATCCTCCTTGTACCTGGCTACTCCGAGGTACTGCCCAATGAAGTCAGTCTCAAGACCCGTTTGACTCGTGGCATCGAGCTGAACATTCCCCTGGTCTCCGCCGCCATGGATACCGTGACCGAAGCGCGCCTGGCCATCGCCATGGCCCAGGAAGGCGGCATCGGCATCATCCACAAGAACATGACCATCGAGCAGCAGGCCGGCGAAGTACGCAAGGTCAAGAAGTTCGAGGCTGGCGTGGTCAAGGACCCGATCACCATCGACGCCGACGCCACCGTGCGCGACCTGTTCGACCTGACCCGCCTGAACAACATCTCCGGCGTTCCGGTGCTGGCGAACGGCGACCTGGTCGGCATCGTCACCTCCCGTGACGTGCGCTTCGAAACCCGCCTGGACGCCAAGGTCCGCGACGTGATGACCCCCAAAGAGCGTCTGGTCACCGTCCGCGAAGGCGCCGACAAGAACGAAGTCCGCGAGCTGCTGCACAAGCACCGCCTGGAAAAAGTCCTGATCGTCGACGACAAGTTCGCCCTCAAGGGCATGATGACCGTCAAGGATATCGAAAAAGCCAAGGCCTACCCGCTGGCCAGCAAGGACGACCAGGGTCGCCTGCGCGTCGGCGCCGCGGTCGGCACCGGCAAGGACACCGGCGAGCGCGTTGCCGCCCTGGTGGCCGCCGGCGTTGACGTGGTGGTGGTGGACACCGCCCACGGTCACTCCAAAGGCGTGATCGACCGCGTTCGCTGGGTCAAGGAAACCTACCCGCAAGTGCAGGTGATCGGCGGCAACATCGCCACCGGCGCCGCCGCCAAGGCCCTGGCTGAAGCCGGCGCCGACGCGGTCAAGGTCGGTATCGGCCCGGGCTCGATCTGCACCACCCGTATCGTCGCCGGTGTCGGCGTGCCGCAGATCAGCGCCATCGCCAACGTCGCCGCCGCACTGGAAGGCACCGGCGTGCCGTTGATCGCCGACGGCGGCATCCGTTTCTCGGGTGACCTGTCCAAGGCCATCGTAGCCGGCGCTTCCTGCGTGATGATGGGCTCGATGTTCGCCGGTACCGAAGAAGCCCCGGGTGAAGTCGAACTGTTCCAGGGTCGTTCCTACAAGGCCTACCGCGGCATGGGCTCGCTGGGTGCCATGGCACAGGCGCAAGGTTCCTCCGACCGTTACTTCCAGGACTCCTCGGCCGGCGCCGAGAAGCTGGTACCGGAAGGCATCGAAGGCCGCGTGCCGTACAAGGGCGCCCTGGCCGCGATCATCCACCAGCTGATGGGCGGCCTGCGTTCGTCCATGGGCTACACCGGCAGCGCGACCATCGAAGAGATGCGTACCAAGCCGGAGTTCGTGCGCATCACCGGTGCCGGCATGGCCGAGTCCCACGTGCATGACGTGCAGATCACCAAAGAAGCCCCTAACTACCGCGTAGGCTGAGGCTTCCAGCAATTACCGAACGGGGCTGTCATACACAGCCCCGCGTCGTTTCCGATTTCCACTGACGAGATTGAGTCATGGCCCTCGACATTCACGCTCACCGCATCCTGATCCTCGATTTCGGTTCCCAGTACACCCAGCTGATCGCCCGCCGTGTGCGCGAGATCGGCGTGTACTGCGAACTGCACCCGTTCGACATGGACGATGAAGCGATCCGCGAATTCAACCCGCGCGGCATCATCCTGGCCGGTGGCCCCGAGTCGGTCCACGAAGCCAACAGCCCACGCGCCCCGCAGGCCGTGTTCGACCTGAAGGTCCCGGTGCTGGGCATCTGCTACGGCATGCAGACCATGGCCGAGCAGATGGGCGGCAAGGTCGAAGGTTCCGACCTGCGCGAGTTCGGCTACGCTCGCGTCGACGTGGTCGGCAAGAGCCGCCTGCTCGACGGCATCGAAGACCACGTCGATGACGACGGCGTGCTGGGCCTGGACGTGTGGATGAGCCACGGCGACAAGGTCACCCAGATGCCGGGCAACTTCAGTGTGCTGGCCAGCACCCCGAGCTGCCCGATCGCCGGCATGTACGACGACGCCCTGGGCTACTACGGCGTGCAGTTCCACCCGGAAGTGACCCACACCAAGCAAGGCGGTCGCATCCTGTCGCGCTTCGTCCAGGACATCTGCGGCTGTGAGGCCCTGTGGACCGCCTCGAACATCGTCGAGGACGCCATTGCCCAGGTGCGCGCCCAGGTGGGTTCGGCCAACGTCCTGCTCGGCCTGTCCGGCGGCGTCGACTCCTCCGTGGTTGCCGCGCTGCTGCACCGCGCCATCGGCGACCAGCTGACCTGCGTGTTCGTCGACAACGGCCTGCTGCGCCTGCACGAAGGCGACCAGGTGATGGCCATGTTCAAGGAGAACATGGGCGTCAAGGTGATCCGCGCCGATGCCGAGAAGCAGTTCCTCGACAACCTGGCCGGCGAAGCCGACCCTGAGAAGAAGCGCAAGATCATCGGCCGCACCTTCATCGACGTGTTCGATGCCGAGGCCAGCAAGCTGGAGAACATCCAGTTCCTCGCCCAGGGCACCATCTACCCCGACGTGATCGAGTCGGCCGGCGCCAAGAGTGGCAAGGCCCACGTGATCAAGTCGCACCACAACGTCGGTGGCCTGCCGGAGGAGATGAACCTCAAGCTGGTCGAACCGCTGCGCGAGCTGTTCAAGGACGAAGTGCGCAAGATCGGCCTGGAGCTGGGCCTGCCGTACGACATGGTCTACCGCCACCCGTTCCCAGGCCCGGGCCTGGGTGTGCGCATCCTCGGCGAAGTGAAGAAGGAATACGCCGACATCCTGCGTCGCGCCGACCACATCTTCATCGAAGAACTGCGCAAGGCCGACTGGTACCACAAGACCAGCCAGGCGTTCGTGGTGTTCCAGCCGGTCAAGTCGGTCGGCGTCGTCGGCGACGGCCGTCGCTACGCCTGGGTCGTGGCCCTGCGTGCCGTCGAGACCGTGGACTTCATGACCGCGCGCTGGGCGCACCTGCCGTACGAGCTGCTGGAAACCGTCAGCGGTCGTATCATCAACGAAATCGACGGTATCTCCCGCGTCACCTATGACGTGTCGAGCAAGCCGCCGGCTACCATCGAGTGGGAATGATCCCGCGTCCGGCATAGCCTGACAGCCTGAAACGACAAAGCCCGCATCAGCGGGCTTTGTCGTTTCAGGCGAAGACGTTGATCAGAAGTCGTAACGCACGTTCGCACTGAAGGTGTCTGCGTTGAAGCCGCTGCTGGCCAGGTAGTTGTACGTGCCTCCTACGCTCCACGCGCCCACGCGGTAGTTTGCACCCAGCCCCAGCTCGTAGCTGTCGCGCGCGGGTTTCGCGCCCGTGGTGGTGAACGGGGTGCCTCCGAGCACGAAGGTGGAGGTGGTGCTGGCCTTGTCAGCGATGAAGTCGTGCCAGGCCATCAGCTTGGCTTCCGGTTCCAGGGTGCCCACACCTACGTCGAAAGCGGCCGCCAGGCGAGCGCCCAGGCCCATCTCGCCTATTTCATAGCGCTGGCTGCCAACGTTGAGGGCGGCTGAGCTGCCTTTTTCACGGTACGAATCAATCGACACGTTGGCATAGCGCGCACCGACCTGTGGTTCCAGCAGCCACTGCTTGTCGAGCTGGAAGGTGTAGCCTGCCAGGGCGTTGATGCCGAAGATTTCACTGTCGTAGTCGGCCTTGGCGCGGGTACCGGCAATGTAGCGTTTGGACTCGTTGTCGTTCCAGCCATACATCAGCGAGGTGTCGACGAAGAAGTTGTCACGGGCCCAGTTGCCGTACAAGGTCAGTGCATGGCCGCTGACGTCGGTCTTGCTGCCCAGGTCGGATTTGACGTCGCTGGTGAGGTAGCTGTATGCCACGCCCAGGGTGGTATTGGCGTCGAGCTTGCCGTCAGCACCCACGGCGATGCCGTGGGTATTTGCGTCGTAGCCGTCGACGCCGTGGCGGCTGTCCTGGTTGGCATCGCTGGACAGCGCTTGCAGCCATACGCCTTGTTCTGCCAGGACGTCACCGGAGGACTGGCCATTGCGCGCTTTGCTGGCGCGACGGTTGATGGCGCTTGTGACCAGGTTCTGGCCGCTGGTGGCGGCATGAATCACCCCACGGCTGACATCCGGGGTCAGGGTTTCGGCAAGTTTGGCCAGCTCTTCGTTGGTGGCGGCGTTGGCGAAACGCTGGAACACCGGGTCGCTTTCGTCCATCAGGCCCAAGACGGTGTTCTTGAGCGGCTTGATCGCGTTCACCGCGTTGTCCGAGCCACTGGCACCCTGCAGGCTCTGTGTGATCGCCTCGTCACTGCGGGTGGCGACCAGCGCTTTGAGATCCTGGCCTTCGATGCCGAAGCTTTTCACCTCGAGCAGTGCCGAGGAGGAAACCACGGACAGGTTCTGCGGATCTTCCCAGGTGCCTGAGTTGATGAGGGTGTAACGAGTGCCCTGGGCTGGTGTACGGAAGTCGTCGGAGCGAGCTTGCAGTTCGACCTGGCTACCCTCGGAGAAGTAGGTGTTGCCTGTGACTTTGAGGATCGGCGTTTCAGGCAATGTGTCGTTATCCAGCAGCAGACGCAGGCGCGCAGTGTCGCTGTCCAGGTCGAGGCCGCCCACGATGGTCGTCTGCGGGCGGAGCAGCGTCAGGCGACCACCGTCGATATCGACGTAACCGGCACGGATGGTCGAACCATCGAATATTGCTTCACCGCTCACCAGCACACCGTTCAAGCCCAGCAGGTCACCTTTTACTTGCCCTGCGTGCCAGTAGAAATACGAGGGCGAGGTGTTGTCGTCCGCCAGGATTGCCGCAGTGCCGCCTTCGATCAGGCCACCTGTCTGCGTGATGGCGAAAATGCTGAAACCGCCCGAGGGGTCGAGGCTGACAAAGTGAATGCCCACCCCATCGGCCGAGATCGTCCCGCTATTGTTGATAGCGGTCTTGAAGTCGCCACCCAACACTTGAGCGGTGAAGCGGGCGTTCTCTACTTCGATACCCGCAGAGTCGATGCCGCGAGCGGTGATAGTGCCTGAGTTGTTGATGTTCGCCTGGGTCGAGGTGATCATCATGCCATTGGCACCTTCGCCAGTCACAGTGATGTTGCCGTTGTTGTTCACTTCACCCGCGATCTTCGCCAGGTACAGGTCCAGCCCCATGGCGCTGTTGCTGTTTACCGTAATGTCGCCCTGGTTGACCAGGTCGCCAGTGGCGGTGGAATTGAGGGTCATGCTGATACCCGACAGGACGTCGCTGGTGTTCGCCGCCGCCAGGTTGATTTTGCCCTGGTTGACCAGGTTGCCTGCCAGGGTCACGTTAACCAACGTTACACCTGCGTTCTGCGATGTGCCGGTGAAGGTGACGTTATTGAATACATCACCGGAGCTGTTGTAGGCCCCTGTACCCAGGTCATGGTTGAGGTCGGGTGCGGGTGTGGCATGGGCAGTAGCCGCGGCGACAGACAGCGCCAACAGCGAGCGGCGCAAGAGGTAGATGCTCAAGACAGTCGTATCCTTACAGGGAGAAACCGGCAGGGAACACTGCGCATCAGCGTTTGTTATAGGCATCCCAGCCAGCGTGTCGGTGAAGTGCTGATTTTAAACGCGTGCAATCTACACGATGCCTGCAGGAGAATTCATCATGAAAAAGACAAATCCGAACGAATAAGCCCAAAGAATGCTTCGAGGCAGCTTTTTGGAGCTTCCCCTTCAGTATTAACGGAACTCAACGATCAGGCGAAGAGCCTCGTCCAAGCCAGGTCTTAGGGGGCCGGTGCCAGTGGCGTTTGAGCCCATTGACTCCATGTTGCCTCCCACCCTCTGTCATGGCTTGCTTGTGGCACAAGGACACATTGGGAGAGGGGGGAGCCAAGCGCCTGTTGGTAACTGTCGGCCAAGCTGGCCGGGATGATCGGGTCTGCTGCTCCAATGAAATGACGCTGGGGTAGCGAGGCGAGCCGATCGCGATAGTCCAGCGGATCCAATGAGCCCTCGAGTGGCGACAAGCCTTTCATCCTTGCCCACAGATGTGGACTGAGGTTGCCAGCGAGGCTTTGCACCTGGGTAACGTCGTTGCGCTGCGCCGCCAACAGCAAGGCGAGGGCGGCGCCACCTGAATACCCCACCAGTTCGAATTCCCTGTTGGCATATCGCTGCTTCAACTGGTCCAGCGCGTGGCTGAGGCGGGTAACCACCTCACTGGAGAATCGTCGATGGGTCCAGAGGGAGGATTGGCAGGCAGCGGCCATGATGAACTGGCAGGGGCGTGCCAAATACACATTCGGGGTTGGATCATTGAGCGCCAGCCGTGGCACCAGCAGATTGTGTGGGCTCGGGTCCAGGCTGGGTTGAGTGGCCGTCGACCAGGCGTGACCATCGCCTTCCAGGTAGACACGCAGGCGGGTCATCTTTTCTGCAGGGTGCGGCGCTAGCATGACGAGCGGGTAAGTGTGGCCCGGGAGCACCTGTAATGGTCGGCCGTGCTCTTCGCCCAGTTGTTGCAGCGCCTCGCGCGGCGATTGGCAGGCGATCAAAAGCGCGCTGAGCATTAGCATCCAGATGCTATGCAGGCTGGTCGATAGCCACCGACAGCAAGCGTATCTGCTCACCCAGGGTCACAACACATGAGGCAAAGTCTCGTATCGCAGCGTACGGGGACGGTGCGTGATAGTGCAGGTGCCTTGGTTGAATTGCTAGCCTGAGTAGTTATTTTCGGCGCGGTGTCCTGTCCCGGCTGCGGTGGCCAGGGTGTCCTGCCCGTCAGCCGTTGCGACAACACTTCACTTAATCTTTCCTATTTGCAGGTGTATCGTATTCGCCCTTCATCGCCAGCCGCAGTTGGCGGACTGATTGTGCAAAACACGAGGTACCCGCACCGATGTCCTTTACCCGTCGACAAATGCTCAAGGGCCTGACCGGCCTCGTGGTGGTAGGCCTGGGCGCCGGAGGCGCGGCACGCTACTGGTTGGGCAAGGTCGAGGACGACAACGCCGGGCACGACTACGAGCTGATCGCCGCGCCCCTGGACGTCGAGCTGGTGCCGGGTTTCAAGACCGAGGCCTGGGCCTTCGGCCCGTCGGCGCCGGGTACCGAGCTGCGGGTGCGCCAGGGCACCTGGCTGCGGGTGCGCTTCATCAACCGTCTGCCGGTCGAGACCACCATCCACTGGCACGGCATCCGCCTGCCGCTGGAGATGGACGGTGTGCCCTATGTCTCGCAATTGCCGGTCAAGCCGGGCGAATACTTCGACTACAAGTTCAAGGTGCCGGATGCCGGCAGCTACTGGTATCACCCGCATGTCAGCAGCTCCGAGGAGCTGGGCCGCGGCCTGGTCGGGCCGCTGATCGTCGAGGAACGCGAGCCCACGGGCTTCCGGCATGAGCGCACCCTGAGCCTGAAGAACTGGCACGTGGACGAGCAGGGCGCCTGGCTGCCATTCAGCATCCCCCGCGAGGCGGCCCGCAACGGCACGGCTGGGCGCCTGATCACCATCAACGGCCAGGCTGACTCGGTTACCGAGCTGCCGGCCGGGCAGGTGGTGCGGGTACGGCTGCTGAACCTGGACAACACCTGGACTTACCGCTTGAACCTCAAGGGCAACTGCGAGGCGATGATCTACGCCCTCGATGGCAACCCGATCACTCCGCGGCCGCTGGACGACGAGTACTGGCTCGGGCCGGGCATGCGCATCTGCCTGGCGATCCGCATCCCCGAGGCGGGTGAAGAGATCTCCCTGCGTGATGGCTTCGTGCGCCTGGGCACCTTGCGCTCGGTGGCCAGCAGCGAGGCGCCCGGCGACTGGCCCAAGGCCCTGCCGCCGAACCCGGTGGCCGAGCCGGACCTGGAGAACGCCGAGAAGCTCAACTTCAATTTCGAATGGGTCGGCAAGGTCTCGGTGAACACCGAGAACGGCAAGCCGCCGAGCCTGTGGCAGATCAACGGCCAGGCCTGGGACATCACCGACAAGACCTGCGCCGATCGGCCGATCGCCACGCTGCAGAAGGGCAAGAGCTACATCCTCGAGCTGAAGAACATGACCCAGTACCAGCACCCGATCCACCTGCATGGCATGAGTTTCAAGGTGATCGCCTCCAATCGGCGCAAGATCGTCGAGCCGTGGTTCACCGACACCTACCTGCTGGGCAAGAACGAACGGGCGCAGGTGGCGCTGGTGGCGGACAACCCGGGTACCTGGATGTTCCACTGCCACGTCATCGACCACATGGAAACCGGCCTGATGGCCGCGATCGCGGTGGTCTGATGCGACCGCAGATCATCGATCGCAGCCGCGACCAGGAGTTCATGCGCCTGGCCCTGGAACTGGCGGCCCAGGGTGCCGCCATGGGCGAGGTGCCGGTGGGCGCGGTACTGGTGCAGCATGGCCAGGTGATCGGCCAGGGCTTCAACCGGCCGATCATCGACAGCGACCCCAGCGCCCACGCCGAAATGGTGGCGATCCGCGCTGCGGCCAAGTCCGCCAGCAACTACCGGTTGCCGGGCAGTACCCTGTACGTGACCCTGGAGCCATGCAGCATGTGCGCGGGGCTGATCGTCCATTCGCGGGTGGCGCGGGTGGTCTACGGGGCGCTGGAGCCCAAGGCGGGGATCGTGCAGAGCCAGGGGCAGTTCTTCAGCCAGGGGTTTCTCAACCATCGGGTGATGGTGGAGGGCGGGGTGATGGCGCAGGAGTGCGGACAGATTCTCAGCGATTTCTTCAGGGCCCGCAGATCAAGAAAAGGTACTTAATCTATAGAACCCTGGGAAGAACACTTATCGTTTATTTGTCATTGCTTATTTTAACTTTCCTAAATGTGATAGAAATTCTGCGTGATCTAAGGAAGTCTTTTTCATACTTTCTTTGAGGTATTTCATGAGTCCACTCATAGCGCGCAGGACCATCGAGCACGGTAGCGCTACGTTGCTTGAGCATTATGTCAGCTTTTTGACTGCCCTTTCTGAATATCATTTGCCAGCTTTCTAGCAAGCTTATGGTAATTACTGGGCCTTTGAAGCAATCAATGCAGTCAATGTGGCGGCTAATGCCCTGCTGTAAAATATACTCATTAATAATTACTTGGTCGGCCAATTCGGGCATTAACCCTTCTATAACCAGTCTATGGGCAAGATCTTGTGCCCAGTCTGGCAGTGGGCCGAGGTAAGCTGACGGCGAGATGCCCCGGGCTCTGTAGTCGTATTTCCAACCGTAATGTTGGACGCGCCTTTTTAATTCGGTTGACCATGGTGAATTATTAATTGTATTTACAAGATGTCGCTCCTGTTCTTCGCTGATGAAGTCAGGTACGGATCTTAGCCCTGCTACAGGAAAGTCTGAAGGCTCCTGTGTTGAGGTGGGCGCGGTACTAGTTGGTAGAGGGTCTAATTTATCTAAAGGCCCAGGAAGTCTGTTATCTACCGTGGCAGTAGCAATCCAGTGTTTGAAAATGTCTTTGTCCAGTCGTTTCACTATTGAAGTGGGGTCGCTGAATGGTAAGTAAAATTCCCCGCGAACGACCAGGCTTCTGTTGGTGCGAGGCTTACCAGTTTCCAGTTTAATTCTGCCTGAGCCCTGTATTGCGTTACGGCCGTTTTTGATCTTGATCGCTTGGAATAATGCTTCTGGGCAATGAGAGTGAGCGATCTCGATGGCTTGATTTTGAATGTCTGGTGAATCGAGATCGGCAGCGTACCATCGGCCTCGACGACCTAGTTTTTTTTCCGCCCAGACATGTGAGTCAGATAAAAGTAGCGCCTTATTGTTCTCTGTTTTTAGAGCTAATATCTGTGCTGGAGCAGAGGGCCACGCAATTTTTTTCTTGGTCGCCAAAGTCCATGTCTGTATGTCGATTAGCTTGCGGCTGCTTGAATTGTTGCGAAAACGGATATCGAGGTTTCGGTAACCATTAAGCAAGCCCGAAAGAATTGCGCCGCTCCAGAGTACGGAAGGAGGAAGTAGTGGTAGAGTAGAGCGCCAGGTAGTAAATTGTTCTGGTCTTGGACGCAGCAAGATCAGTTGTAAAATGAACCCCATTGGGTCATTTTGGATGATTGCAGTGTCTATTACTTTTTTGTTATCTAGTATCGCGCTTGTGCAATGAAGTAATTCGTCCAGAGATTCAGGAGGCACGCCTAGACGACGCGCCTCGTCGCAAACCTGTTCCAATACCTCGTGGGGTCTCCATGCTTCACGTATTTTTACGCGTGCGAACACCGTAAGCATTGCTCGCCATAAAAGCACGGAGCGCTCCTGCGTTTTTTGCGCAGGGCCAGAAATTAGATACCTCCAAGGAGTGTCTAGAAGCCAAGGGGCATCAGTGTCGGCTACTTTTCTAGGGCGGCTTGGTCTATCAGGCTTGCTGAGCATTTTGCAGAGCATGCTCAGCCAGGAAGAAATTGTCGGTACGCTCCATGTTGCCATAGCAGCAGCACCACGCAGGGCGTTCCATAGCTCGGGCGGTCTGAGGGTTTGCTCAAACTTGGGAGGAAGTGATGCTGGCACATGTTGGAAATGCTCTACCATCACGAGCTGCTCGTCGAGCGCAATATTCGCGAAACCATTAGCCATGGCCGTGATATGAGCTTTCCTTTCCTCTGTGGTTACGCTGAAGCGTTTTACAGAGAATAGAGGAAGGGGGCCTGGCCAGATGATTTGCTTATCGTTTGGCTGAATTGAAGAGCGTTTTGCCTTGATCCACTTGCCCTTGCGCAAAATTAAAATCTGCGTGTCCGGAAGCTCGTAGGGATCGATCCAGGCTAAGATATCGGTTGATGGAGTCTCTGTCGTGATTGGAGCTAAGACCCCAAGGCTCAACAAAGTGTCGCTGGACCGAACGGGCCACCATTCTTCTGCCAAAAAGCTCAACCATTCCCTGTGGTCAATGTTCAAGGCAAGCAGTAGTGGTGACGCAGAGGACGTCACCCGACGAGGATCTCTTGCAAGATCTTGATCTTCGAAAAGAGGAAGCGTTTCAGGAGAGGGGGCCTGAGTCATCGTATGAGTAGCTTATCGTCGGGAAGGTTGGCAAGTTCAGCCTGCGTCATTGGGCGGGGGCCGTCTAGCAAAATCAGATCATTTTTTGCTCTGGCGCAGAGCATGTACATTCTGCGGCATGCTTCGACAGTCAGCTTCGACGCAGATTGGTGAAGATCTTGCAGGTAGACGCAGTCGAACTCAAGCCCAATGACGGACTCGCTGGTGAGGATGGTGATGCCAGGGCTCAGTAAGCTAATACCGTGCTCCGCATCCGGTTCTGCCTCGCTGGTGTAAGTGTCGATGCGTGTGTCTATGGGAAGCGCTTGGCTAAGCAGGGAATGCAGGTGCTCGACGTCCCGTGTGCGACGGACCACCACACCGATGGATTGGTTTTGGTTGAGGTATCGAATGTGAACGTCTTGAGCAACTGTGGTCCAGTCGGTGAACCGCTCCAGTCGAGGTACTGTACCGCTGTGGCCTAGTTCGACATTCCCGGGAGCAACGACCTGTGAACGGTGGAAAAACTGGGCGAGCATCGCGATTTCTCGCGTATTTCGGTGATTGTTATGTAGGTGCATAGGGCGCGGCATTGGGGCATTTAGGATATCCTGAATGGTAGACCGCTCATTTAGGTCTGTTGTCTGAGCTTCGTCAGCGAAAACTGTAATATATCTAGCTCCGTGCTTTACAAGCCATGGATAGAAACCATGTGGAAGGTTCTGACCTTCATCAACGATGATATGATCATATCGTGGTGATGTAGGGCGGGCGTCGTAATCAGAGATGATAGTGGCCCAGTCGAAAACGTAACCTTGTTTTGGAATGTCACCTTGTAAGCGGTAGCGATAGTCTCCAGGAACAAACTTGTGCATAGTGCTGACATCGATCGTCCTGTCTCCGAGTTGGGTCGCAAGGGCAGTCAACATTCGGTTTTTCGTGATTATCAGAGTCTTTTTTTTCATCCGCAGGAGCATTTGTGCGCGGTGGACAGCTAAGGTTGTTTTACCTGAGCCAGGGGGGCCAACAACGAAAAGGTTCTCGTGGGGGCTTGCATCGTAAATGTCAAGCTGCTCTGGGATGAGGTCATCATATTGCGGGAGTTGCATTGCGCTGACACCTAAAAGCTGGCGGGTTTATAGAAAAGCGCGTAGTGCACCGAACGGGTCTTATTTCTGTGTGCTATGTGCGTTTGGTCGTCGGCCGGGCAGCGAAAACCAGCCTCCTCTAGCTGCTCTTTGAAGGCAGGGAATTTTTGCCCGGCGAGTGGGTGAGTTGTATTTGTGTAGAGGAGTAATGAGGGGCCGCGGCTGAATGTATCAGCAATATTCACGATTGATTTGACCAGAGGTTCGACTTCAATCGTACTGCTTGCGAGAAGGTAGGAGGCAACAAATATCTTTGGGTTTATCCTTGCGCCTATGGGGGGCTCGATGTCATCTAAACTTTCATAAAAATTGAACGTAGAGTAGCGACTGAGGGCGTTCATATCCTGAGCGCATTGCGCGATCTCTCTTCCTAATTCACGCATCGACTCATATAGGTCAATACCGTGGTAGGTTATTACATGCCGTTGATCAAGCGCGGTTGCAAGGGAGAGGCCTGCTGTGAATGGTCCACAGCCAATGTCGTATACGTAAGGGTCGCAAATAGTGCTATGTGCAGAGAACAACTGGCCGAAAGCTTCATCAAGCTCAGTCAGGTGACCAGGTTGGTTAAGCAGTGCGTAGAGGCGTGCTTTATCTATACCACTGAGGTTTCTATAGGGTTTGTCAAAGTCTGCTTGTCCAAACCGTATGGCTTCCCGGAATACGTCACTGATAGTGTAACCTAGCAAATTGCCATCAGTGGAGCGAGGGTCTAGATGAATGGGGTCTCGTACGACCTTCTGCAAAGCATTCTCACGCCAGTCGGCGATAACATTCACTTGTTCAAGTCCTTATGCCCGGTCAGCCGTCAGTGGCGCCAATCGGAATAAGTACTGTGAAAATAGCGATATGTCAATATGCCAGTATTCGAGGCGGATTCGTTTACATCGGCGGCGACTGCTCCGCCGGCTTGTCCTTGTTCACTGCGGGCACATGCAGATTACCCTCGGCCACCTGGCCCTCGAGCTGCGGCTGCGTGACCCAGGTGAGGATGTCGTAGTAGCGGCGGATGTTGGCCACGAAATGTACCGGCTCGCCGCCGCGGGCGTAGCCGTATTTGGTCTTGCTGTACCACTGCTTCTGCGACAGGCGCGGTAGCATCTTTTTCACGTCCAGCCACTTGTTCGGGTTCAGGCCTTCGCGCCTGGCCAGGGTGCGGGCGTCTTCCAGGTGGCCGCTGCCGACGTTGTAGGCGGCCAGGGCGAACCAGGTGCGGTCCGGCTCCTTGATGCTGTCGTCGAGCTGGTCCTTGACCAGCATGAAGTACTTGGCGCCGCCCTGGATGCTCTGCTTGGGGTCCAGGCGGTTGGACACGCCCATGGCCTGGGCGGTGCGCTGGGTCAGCATCATCAGGCCGCGCACGCCGGTCTTGGAGGTGACCTCCGGCTGCCACATCGACTCCTGGTAGCCGATCGCGGCGAGCAGGCGCCAGTCGACCTGCTCGACCTTGGAGCTGGTCTTGAAGTGCTTCTCGTACTTGGGCAGGCGCTGCTGCAGGTGCTGGGCGAAGGTGTAGGCACCGACGTAGCCGAGGACATCGACGTGGCCGTAGTAACGGTCCTTCAGGCGCTGCAGGGTGCCGTTCTTCTGCGACTTGTCGAGAAACTCGTTGATCTCGTTGAGCAGGCTGTTGTCTTCGCCGGCGGCCACCGCCCAGCGCTGGTCGCGGGTGTCGCCCAGGTCGAAGGCCACGCGCACGTTGGGGAAGTACACCTGGTTCATGGCCAGCTCGTTGGAATCGACCAGGGTCAGGTCGATCTGGCCCTCGTCGACCATGCGCAGCAGGTCGACCACCTCGACGGCGTCGGACTCCTCGTACTCCAGCCCCGGGTTCTGCTTTTTCAGCTCGGCGAGCTGGTCGGCGTGGCTGCTGCCCTTGAGCACCATGATCTTCTTGCCCACCAGGCCCTTGGCGCTGGTCGGCCGCGAGCGGCCATTGCGGTAGATGACCTGCGGGGTCACCTCGAGGTAAGGGTGGGAGAACTTCGCCTGGGTGGCGCGGCGCTCGCTGCTGACCAGGCCGGCGGCGGCCAGCACCGGGCCGGACGGCTTGCCCAGCTGGTCGAACAGCTCGTCGAGGTTGTCGGCGGTCTCGATCTCCAGCTTCACGCCCAGGTCGTCGGCGAAGCGCTTGACCAGTTCGTATTCGAAACCGGTTTCGCCGTTGCGGTCCTGGAAGTAGGTGGCCGGGCTGTTGCGGGTAATCACGCGCAATACGCCATCCTCCTTGACGCGTTCGAGGGTGCTGGGTTTTTCAACGCAGGCACCGAGCATCAGGAAGAGTCCGGTTGCGAGGAGCCATCTGGCGCATCGCTGGCGCAAAGCAGTGTGGGCGAACATAGGGTGCAGTATACGCAAAGGACCGGCGGCGCCATATCTCGACAATATGTGGCTTGTCTGGTAGCACGTCGCTGTGCCTGCGACAGGGCGCAGCAGGTCGTGGGAGCGGGCTTGCCCCGCGATTCGCCTGTTCAGGCAATCTCTTTGCCGGCAGGTGTCATCGCGGGGCAAGCCCGCTCCCACGATGAAATGCCCTGGATTTTTTTGACCCGAAAGTCCGGTTCCACCGCCCGGCAGCATTGGCTTTGAGCGGGTGCCGAAAGCCTGCGAATTAGGCTAGAATGCACGGCCTCTAAGCACACCCCTTCCTGAGGCTGTCCCGACGATGTTGATCCTGCGCGGCGCTCCTGCCCTTTCTGCCTTTCGCCACGGTAAATTACTCGAGCAACTGAGCCAGAAAGTCCCCGCTGTTACTGGTTTGTATGCCGAATTCGCCCACTTCGCCGACGTCGACGGCGAGCTGACCGCCGACCAGCAGCAGGTGCTGGGCCGTCTGCTCAAGTACGGCCCGAGCGTACCGGTGCAGGAGCCAGCCGGCCGCCTGTTCCTGGTCGTGCCGCGCCTGGGCACCATCTCGCCCTGGGCATCCAAGGCCAGCGACATCGCCCACAACTGCGGCCTGCAGTCGATCCAGCGCCTGGAGCGCGGCATCGCCTACTACGTCGCCGGTAACATTTCCGACGCCGACGCCCAGGTGCTTGCCGCCGAGCTGCACGACCGCATGACCCAGCGCGTGCTGGCCAAGCTGGAAGACGCCGCCGACCTGTTCAGCCACGCCCAGCCCAAGCCGATGACCTCTGTGGACATCCTCGCCGGTGGCCGCGCCGCCCTGGCGCAGGCCAACATCGACCTGGGCCTGGCCCTGGCCGAGGACGAGATCGACTACCTGGTCAACGCCTTCCAGAACCTTGCGCGCAACCCGAACGACATCGAACTGATGATGTTCGCCCAGGCCAACTCCGAACACTGCCGCCACAAGATCTTCAACGCCAGCTGGGACATCGACGGCCAGGCGCAGGAGAAGAGCCTGTTCGGCATGATCAAGAACACCTACCAGATGCACAGCGAAGGCGTGCTGTCTGCGTACAAGGACAACGCCTCGGTGATCGTCGGCAGCGTCGCCGGCCGCTTCTTCCCGAACCCTGAGACCCGCCAGTACGGCGCGGTACAGGAGCCGGTGCACATCCTGATGAAGGTCGAGACCCACAACCACCCGACCGCCATCGCCCCGTTCTCCGGCGCCTCCACCGGCTCCGGCGGCGAGATCCGCGACGAAGGCGCCACCGGCCGTGGCGCCAAGCCCAAGGCCGGCCTGACCGGCTTCACCGTATCCAACCTGCGTATCCCGGGCTTCGAGCAGCCATGGGAGAAGCCGTACGGCAAACCTGAGCGCATCGTCGACGCCCTCGACATCATGATCGAAGGCCCACTGGGCGGCGCCGCGTTCAACAACGAATTCGGCCGTCCGGCGCTGACCGGCTACTTCCGTACCTTCGAGCAGGGTATCAACACCCCGCACGGTGAAGAAGTCCGTGGCTACCACAAGCCGATCATGCTCGCCGGCGGCATGGGCAACATTCGTGAAGATCACGTGCAGAAGGGCGAGATCACCGTCGGCGCCAAGCTGATCGTGCTCGGTGGCCCGGCCATGCTGATCGGCCTGGGCGGCGGCGCCGCCTCGTCGGTCGCCACCGGCGCCAGCTCGGCTGACCTGGACTTCGCCTCGGTACAGCGCGAAAACCCGGAAATGGAACGCCGTTGCCAGGAGGTCATCGACCGCTGCTGGCAGCTGGGCGACAAGAACCCGATCGCCTTCATCCACGACGTCGGCGCCGGCGGCATCTCCAACGCCTTCCCGGAGCTGGTCAACGACGGTGGCCGCGGTGGCCGCTTCGAACTGCGCAACGTGCCCAACGACGAGCCGGGCATGGCCCCGCACGAGATCTGGTCCAACGAATCGCAGGAGCGCTACGTGCTGGCGGTCAGCGCCGAGGACTTCGAGCGCTTCCAGGCCATCTGCGAGCGTGAGCGTTGCCCGTTCGCGGTCGTGGGCGAGGCCACCGAAGAGAAGCACCTCACCGTCACCGACAGCCACTTCGACAACACCCCGGTGGACATGCCGCTGGACGTGCTGCTGGGCAAGCCGCCGCGCATGCACCGCTCGGTCACCCGCGAAGCGGAGCTGGGCGATGAGTTCGACCCGAGCACCCTGGAACTCAAGGATTCGGTCGAGCGCGTCCTGCGTCACCCGGCCGTGGCCAGCAAGAGCTTCCTGATCACCATCGGCGACCGCACCATCACCGGCCTTGTGGCCCGCGACCAGATGGTCGGCCCGTGGCAGGTACCGGTGGCCGACTGCGCCGTCACCGCCACCAGCTTCGACGTCTACACCGGTGAAGCCATGGCCATGGGCGAGCGCACACCGCTGGCCCTGCTCGACGCCCCGGCGTCCGGGCGCATGGCGATCGGCGAGACCCTGACCAACCTGGCGGCCTCGCGCATCGAGAAGCTGTCCGACATCAAACTGTCGGCCAACTGGATGTCCGCCGCCGGCCACCCGGGTGAAGACGCCCGTCTGTACGACACCGTCAAGGCCGTCGGCATGGAACTGTGCCCGGAGCTGGGCATCACCATTCCGGTCGGTAAAGACTCGATGTCGATGAAGACCCAGTGGAGCGAAGCGGGCGAGCAGAAGAGCGTCACCTCGCCGATGTCGCTGATCATCACCGGCTTCGCCCCGGTCACCGACATCCGCAAGACCCTGACCCCGCAACTGCGCATGGACAAGGGCGAAACCGACCTGATCCTGATCGACCTGGGCCGTGGCAAGAACCGCATGGGCGCCTCGATCCTGGCGCAGACCCACGGCAAGCTGGCCGCCCAGGCGCCGGACGTCGATGACGCCGAGGACCTCAAGGCGTTCTTCGCCGTGATCCAGGGCCTGAACGAAGACGGCCACCTGCTGGCCTACCACGACCGTTCCGACGGCGGCCTGCTGACCACCGTGCTGGAAATGGCCTTCGCCGGCCACTGTGGCCTGGAGCTGGAACTGGGCAACCTGACCAGCAAGCGCGAGAAAGTCGCGGCCATCCTCTTCAACGAAGAGCTGGGCGCGGTGATCCAGGTCCGTCAGGACGCCACGCCGGATGTGCTGGCGCAGTTCAGCGCCGCTGGCCTGGGTGAGGATTGCGTCGCCGTGATCGGCCAGCCGATCAACAACGGTGAAGTACTGATCAACTTCGAAGGCGAAGAGCTGTTCAACGGCGATCGCCGCCTGCTGCAGCGCCAGTGGGCCGAAACCAGCTATCAGGTCCAGCGCCTGCGCGACAACGCCGACTGCGCCGACCAGGAATTCGACGCCCTGCTCGAAGAAGACAACCCGGGCCTGTCGGTCAAGCTGGGCTACGACGTCAACGACGACATCGCCGCGCCTTACATCAAGAAAGGCGTGCGTCCGCAAGTGGCGATCCTGCGCGAGCAGGGCGTCAACGGCCAGGTCGAGATGGCTGCCGCCTTCGACCGCGCAGGCTTCGCTGCGGTCGACGTGCACATGAGCGACATCCTGTCTGGCCGTGTCGACTTCGAAGCCTTCAAAGGTCTGGTGGCCTGCGGCGGCTTCTCCTACGGCGACGTGCTGGGCGCCGGTGAAGGCTGGGCCAAGTCGGCGTTGTTCAACGCCCGTGCCCGCGACACCTTCCAGGCCTTCTTCGAGCGTACCGACAGCTTCGCCCTGGGCGTGTGCAACGGTTGCCAGATGATGTCCAACCTGCACGAGCTGATCCCGGGCACCGAGTACTGGCCGCACTTCGTGCGCAACCGCTCGGAGCAGTTCGAGGCGCGCGTGGCCATGGTCGAGGTGCAGAAGTCCAACTCGATCTTCCTGCAGGGCATGGCCGGTTCGCGCATGCCGATCGCCATCGCCCACGGTGAAGGCCATGCCGAATTCACCAGCGAAGAGGCACTGCTGGAAGCCGACCTGTCCGGTTGCGTGGCCCTGCGCTACGTCGACAACCACGGCAAGGTCACCGAAGCCTACCCGGCCAACCCGAACGGCTCGCCGCGTGGGATCACTGGCCTGACCAGCCGCGACGGCCGCGTGACCATCATGATGCCGCACCCGGAGCGGATGTTCCGCGCCGTGCAGAACTCCTGGCGCCCGGATGAGTGGCAGGAAGACGCGGCCCTGATGCGCATGTTCCGCAATGCGCGGGTGTGGGTGAACTAAGGGTGTACAAGCTCGCCTTCTTCGTCCCCGACAGCCATGTCGAGGTGGTCAAGGCCGCCGTGTTCGCCGCTGGTGGCGGACGCATCGGCGACTACGACCACTGCGCCTGGCAGACCCTCGGCCAGGGTCAGTTCCGCCCGTTGGACGGCAGCCAGCCGTACCTCGGGCAGACCGGCCAGGTCGAGGTGGTCGAGGAGTGGAAGGTGGAGCTGGTGGTGGCTGATGCGCTGATCGCCCAGGTGGTCGCCGCGCTCAAGCAGAGCCACCCGTATGAAACGCCGGCTTATGAGGTCTGGCCGCTGGCTGACTTCTAGAACGGCGTTGAATGACATCGCGGGGCAAGCCCGCTCCCACAAGGTATCAACAGGCCTTGTGGGAGCGGGCTTGCCCCGCGATGCTTTTCAGCCCTGTAAGGCAGTGCCCAGTGCTGGAGCCTTGCTGCCCACCAACAGATGCCACACCCCACCCGCCTGCGGACTCACTCCCTGGCAGCCCAAGGCGGCCAGGCGTTCCTGTTCTACCTTGGACTCATCCCTGACCCGTACCCGCACCCGGCTCGAGGCCACGCACTGGGCTTCCAGCAGATTGTCGCGCCCGCCCAGGGCCTGCAGCCATTCATCCGCGACGACCGTCTCGGTGACCACGGCGGCCTTCTCGACAACCGGTGCCGCCACCCGCGCATGGGGCAGTTCCCCGCGAATCTCGTCGGCCAGTGCATCGGCCATCGGCCCCACCACCACCTGCAGGCTGCCACCGGTACCGGGGCGTACCACGGCGAGGGCGCCGAGGGCTTTCAGGTCCTGGTCGCGGGCCAGGTTACGGTCGGCCAGTACCAGGCGCAGGCGCGTGGTGCAGGCATCCACGCCCTGCAGGTTGGCCGCGCCGCCGAGGGCGTCGATGTAGCGCCGGGCCCTTGGCGTATCGCTGCCCTCGGCCTGGCTGGCCACCTGTTCCTCGCGGCCGGGTGTCTTCAGGTCGAAACGGCGGATGCAGTAGTCGAACACGAAGTAGTAGACCAACCCATAGAGCACGCCCACGGGGAACACCAGCCAGCCGTTGCTCGAACGCCCCCAGCCCAGGGCCATGTCGATGCCGCCGCCGGAGAAGGTGAAGCCCAGGCGGATCCCCAGTAGGTCGCAGATGGCCATGGACAGCCCGGTCAGCAGTGCATGGATCAGGTACAGCAGCGGCGCGAGGAACATGAAGGCGAATTCGATCGGCTCGGTGACCCCGGTCAGCGCTGAGGTCAGCGCCATCGACAGCAGCACCCCGCCGATCAGTTTGCGCCGGGCCGGCAGGGCGTGGCGGTACATGGCCAGGCACGCGGCGGGCAAGCCGAAGATCATCACCGGGAACATGCCAGTCATGAACTGGCCGGCGTTCGGGTCGCCGGCGAAGAAGCGCGCCAGATCGCCGGTGACTACCTGGCCGCTGGCCGCCTGGAAGCTGCCGAAGACGAACCACACCAGGTTGTTGAGGATATGGTGCAGGCCGGTGATGATCAGCAGCCGGTTGAGCACGCCGAAGAAGAATGCGCCGATGCTGCCGCTCTCCAGCATCAGCTGGCCGAGTGCGTTGATGCCGTGCTGGATCGGCGGCCAGATCAGGCCGAACAGCAGCCCGAGGAACACCGCCGACACTCCGGTGGCGATCGGCACGAAGCGCCGGCCGCCGAAGAACGCCAGGTAGTCCGGCAGCTGGATGTCCTTGAAGCGGTTGTACAGGCCGCCGCCGAGCAGGCCGCAGATGATCCCGGCGAGCATGCCCATGTCGATCTTCGGATCGATCACCTTCAGCGTCGCCACCAGCACCAGGTAGCCGATGGCACCGGCCAGGCCCGCGGTGCCGTTGTTGTCGCGGGCGAAGCCCACGGCGATGCCGATGGCGAAGATCAGCGCCAGGTTGGCGAAGATCGCTTGGCCTGCGTCATGCACCAGGGCGATGTCGAGCAGGTCGGTGTCGCCGAGGCGCAGCAACAGGCCGGCGATGGGCAGGATGGCGATGGGCAGCATCAAGGCGCGGCCGAGCCGCTGCAGGCCCTGGATGAAGTGCTGGTACATGGTGCGCTCCGATTATTGTTGTAGGGCCACGGGGGCCGCGGGTTGGGCATGGGATTGCGCGGCGAAGTCGCGGCAGGCCTGGCGTACGGCGCCGGCGCTGGCCAGGCCCAGCAGGCCCTGGCTGAAGCGGCGGCAGGCGCTGGCGTCGAGCTGACGGACCAGGGCCTTGATCTCACCGATCTGTGGCGTGCTGACCGACAGCTCGGCCACGCCGAGGCCGACCAGCACCGGCGTGGCCAGCGGGTCGGAGGCCAGCGCGCCGCACACGCCGACCCAGCGGCCGTGTTTCGCCGCGCCCTGGCAGGTCAGCTCGATCAGGCGCAGCAGCGCCGGGTGCAGGGCATCGACCCGCGCCGCCAGCCCTGCATGGTCACGGTCCATGGCCAGGGTGTACTGGGACAGGTCGTTGGTGCCGATGGAGAAGAAGTCCGCGTGCTCGGCCAGGCGCTCGGCGAGCAGCGCCGCGGCCGGCACCTCGATCATCACCCCCAGTTCGGCGCGTGCCGTCACGCCCAGTTCGGCGGCCAGCCGGTCGAGGCGCTGGCGGATGGCGATCAGCTCGTCGACCTCGGTGACCATCGGCAGCATGATCCGGCAGCGCCGCTGCGGGCTGACCTGGAGCAGGGCGCGCAGTTGCTGGTCGAGCAGCTCCGGACGGACTTGGCCCAGGCGGATGCCGCGCAGGCCCAGCACCGGGTTGGCCTCGGCCGGCAGGGGCAGGTAGTCGAGCTGCTTGTCGCCGCCGACGTCGATGGTGCGGATGATCACCGGGCGCTCGGCCATGGCGTCGAGCACCGCCTGGTAGGCGTTGCGCTGCTCGGCCTCGTCCGGTGCGGTGGGGCGGTCGATGAACAGGAACTCGCTGCGCAGCAGGCCGATGCCGTCGGCGCCCAGAGCCAGGGCCTGGGCGGCCTCCTCGGCACTGGCCACGTTGGCCGCGACCTCGATCAACTGGCCATCGCGGGTACGCGCGCCTTGCTGCGCGGCGGCCTGCTGGCGCTGGCGGATTTCGCGGCGCTGCTGCAGGTGGCAGTGGACCTCGGCCAGGCGTTGCGGCGCGGCCTGGGTTTCCAGGCGGCCCTGGTCGGCGTCCAGCACCAGGGGCGTGCCGACGGGCAGGTCGAGCAGCGCTTCGCCCACGGCCACCAGGCATGGCAGGCCGCGGGCACGGGCGAGGATGGCGACGTGCGAGGTGGCGCCACCGGCGGCCATGCACAGCCCGGCGACATCGTGACGGGCGAGCAGCAGCAGGTCGGAGGGCGTCAGTTCGTGGGCGACGACGATGGCCGCCGGCGGCAGGCGCAGTTGCCGGGTTTCGCCGAGCAGGGCGCGCAGCACTCGCTGCTGCAGGTCATAGAGGTCGTTGGCGCGCTCGGCCAGCAACGGGTTGCCCAGGCTGCGCAGGACCTGGCACTGGGTCTCGATGGCGCGGCTCCAGGCATGGCTGGCGGCGACGCCGCCGGCGATATGCTGGCGGGCGTCGCCGAGCAGGGCCGGGTCGTCGAGCAGGGCCAGGTGGGCCTCGAGGATCGCCGCCGCGTCCTCCTGGCCGCGAGGCAGGTGCCGCCAGTCGCGGTCGATGGCATGGCGGACCTCGGCCAGGGCAGTGTTCAGCGCCTGGTGCTGCTCGGCGGGGTCGTTGTCGCCGCTGTCCGCCGGCAGGCTGATGCCGTCCAGGCGCGCCAGTGGCCCGAGGGCGAGGCCGGGGGCGGCGCAAACCCCGTTGAGCACGCCGGGCTCGGCATTGGGTTTGGGCGTGGCGACGCTTGTGGGGGCATGCGCGGCATGGCGTTCACCGACCGAGGCGGTCTGCACGGCGGCGATCAACGCCTGCAGCGCAGCCTGGCTGTCCGGCCCGGTGCAAATCAGTTCGACTTCGGCGCCTTCACCAACGCCCAGGCCCATGACCGCCACCAGGCTGGTGAGGTCGGCCTCGCGCTCGGCGAAACGCAGCACGGCATGGCTCTGGAAGCCTTGCGCGGTCTGGCGCAGCAGGGCGGCTGGGCGGGCGTGCAGACCGCCGTGATGAGCGACACGGGCATGACCGCGTGCACGCTCATGGCTGACCGGGCGTGCCTGCGCTTCGCTGCCTGTGGCCTCGACCTCCAGCAACGCCGCGCCCAGGCGCGAAGCGCCTGTGTCCAGTCGCGTCAGGCCAAAGCCCGGGCCATTGCTGACCAGCATCACGGTGACCAGGCTGACGCAGTGCTGCGCCACCAGGTCCATGTCGAAGCGCACCAGCGGTTGACCCAGGGTCACCTGGTCGCCCAGCGCCACCAGCGGCGAGAAGCCGCGCCCCTGCAACTGCACGGTGTCGACACCGATATGCAAGAGGACTTCCGCGCCGTTGGCCGCGCGCAGGGTCAGCGCATGGCCGGTGCGGGCCAGTTGCACCACTTCGCCCGCGCAGGGCGCGTGCAGCACGTCGTTCAACGGGTCGATGGCGACGCCGTCGCCCAGGGTACCGCTGCTGAACACCGGGTCCGGTACCTGGTCCAGCGGTACCTGCGGTCCGGCGAGCGGGGCATGGAGGATGATCTTGTTATTGTCGGGCATGCGCTGTTCCTCGCGGCTTCACTGCGTGCAGGTCACTTTGCTCAGGTGGCGCGGCTGGTCGGGGTCGAGGCCGCGGGCCTCGGCCAGGGCCGCGGCCATGATGTAGAAGCTCTGGATCGCCAGCAGCGGGTCCAGGGCCGGGTGTTCGGCGCAGCTCAGGGTGAGGTCGCGCCCGGCGATATCGGCCGGCGCCGCCAGCAGCACGCGGGCGCCGCGCTGACGCATGTCGGCGGCCAGCTGCAGCAACCCGGCCTGCTCGACGCCACGGGGGGCGAACACCAGCAACGGGTACTGGGCATCGATCAGGGCCATCGGGCCATGGCGCACTTCGGCGCTGCTGAAGGCCTCGGCCTGGATCACCGAGGTTTCCTTGAGTTTGAGCGCGGCCTCCTGGGCGATGGCGAAGCCCGCGCCACGGCCGATCACCATCAGGCGCTCGCTGTCGCGCAGGGTGTCGATGGCCGGGGTCCAGTCCTGCGCGGCGGCCTCGCGCAGCTGCGCGGGCAGGGCAAGGCCGGCTTCCAGCAGGGCGCGGTCCTGGCCCCAGTGGGCGACCAGGCGGGCGCCGGCAGCCAGGGTGGCGACGAAGCTCTTGGTCGCCGCCACCGACAGCTCAGGGCCTGCGCACAGCGGCAAGTGGTGCTGGCAGGCCTGCTCCAGGGGCGAGCCTTCGGCGTTGACCAGCGAGACCGTGGTCGCCCCGCACTGGCCCAGGCGGCGCAGGCTGTCGACCAGGTCCGGGCTCTGGCCCGACTGCGAGAAGCCCAGCGCCACCTGGCCACGCACCCGCAGCGGTGCCTGCTGCAGGGTCACCACCGACATCGGCAGCGAAGCCACCGGCAGCCCCAGTTGCTGCATGGCGATGTAGGCGAAGTAGCTGGCGGCGTGGTCCGAGCTGCCTCGGGCCACGGTCAGCGCCACTTGCGGATCGAGCCGGCGCAGCTGTTCGGCCAGGGTTTCCAGGCGAGGGTCCAGCGTCTGTGTCTGACGTTCGACGACCTCGGCGCAGGCGCGGGCTTCTTCGAGCATCCTTGAACTCATGCGGTTTCTCCTTCGATCATCACAGCGGTCAGGTTCAGTTGGCGGTCCAGCAGCACCGCGTCGGCCCAGGCGCCCGGTTGCAGGCGGCCACGGTCGGCGATGCCGAGATAATCGGCGGGATGGCGGGACAGGCGTTCGGAGGCTTCGGCCAGCGGCAGGCCGATCTTCACCAGGTTGCGCAGGGCCTGGTCCATGGTCAGGGTGCTGCCGGCCAGGGTGCCGTCGGGCAGGCGCACGCCGCCCAGGCACTTGGTCACGGTGTGGCTGCCCAGGCGGTATTCGCCGTCGGGCATGCCAGCGGCGGCGGTGGAGTCGGTCACGCAGTACAGGCACGGGATCGAGCGCAGGGCCACGCGCATGGCGCCGGGGTGCACGTGCAGCAGGTCGGGAATCAGCTCGGCGTAGCGGGCATGGGCCAGGGCCGCGCCGACGATGCCCGGCTCGCGGTGGTGCAGCGGGCTCATGGCGTTGTACAGGTGGGTGAAGCTGGTGGCGCCGGCCTCCAGGGCCGCCACGCCTTCTTCGTAGCTGCCCAGGGTGTGGCCGAGCTGCAGGCGGATGCCGCGCTGGCTCAGGGCCTGGATCAGCGGCAGGTGGCCGGCGATTTCCGGGGCGATGGTGATGACCTTGATCGGCGCCAGGGCCAGGTATTGCTCCACCTCGTCGAGCAGTGCCTGGTGGGCGAAGTTCGGTTGCGCGCCGAGCTTGCCGGGGTTGATGTACGGGCCTTCCAGGTGCACGCCGAGGATGCGCGCGCCCTGGCGCGGGTGCTTGAGGTGCTCGCCCAGTTCGGCGAGCACGCGGGTCAGTTCCTCGCGGGGCGCGGTCATGGTGGTGGCCAGCAGCGAGGTTGTGCCGAAACGCCGGTGGGTGCGGGCGATGGTGGCGAAGGCGTCGCCGCCCTGCATGATGTCGCTGCCGCCACCGCCGTGCACGTGCAGGTCGATGAAACCGGGCAACAGGTACGGCAGGTCGTTGGCCTGCGGGTCGCACGGCGTACCGTCGATGGCCCGGATGCGGCCGTTTTCGAGGTGCAGTTGTCCGCGCACCCAGCCGTCGGGGGTGAGGATGTTGGCGATGTCCATGGGGGCTCCGGTCAGCGTCGCAGTTCGGCGACGAAGTCGTAGTAGTCGTTGCGGCAGTAGGTGTCGGTCAGCTCAATGGCGGTGTTGTCGTCGAGGTAGCCGATCCGGGTCATCAGCAGCATGGCGGTGCCGGGGGCGATGCCCACCTGGGCGGCCAGCTCGTCGCCGGCGTTGATCGCGCGGATGTGTTGCAGGGCGCGGACCACCGGGCGGCCGAGCCGGTCGAGGTGCTGGTAGAGCGAATCGCCGATGGCCTGCGGGTCGCCGAGCAGGCGGGCGGGCAGGGTGCTGACCTCCACCGCCATGACGATGTCGTCGGCCTTGCGCAGGCGCTTGAGGTGGACCACCTGGTCGGTGGGCGATAGACCGAGGCGGATCAGTTCGTCGTTGCTCGGGGTGCCGATGCTGCGCTCGAGCCACTGGGAGCTGGGCACGAAGCCTTTCATGCGCAGCATTTCGCTGAAGCTCGACAGGCGTGACAGGGGCTGTTCCAGGCGCGGGGTGATGAAGGTGCCGGAGCCCTGGATGCGATGGATCAGGCCTTGTTCGAGCAGGACCTCGAGGGCCTTACGCGCGGTGACCCGGGAGATGTCCAGGGTTTCGCTGAGGGTGCGCTCCGAGGGCAGCGCCTGGTCGGCTGTCCATTGACCGGCGTGGATGGCCTGCTCAAGGTTGCGCGCCAGCTGCAGGTAGAGCGGGGTGGCGCTGGTGTCGTCGGGGCGCAGGGCCGATAGAGGACGCATGGGCGGTGTCCGGTATTGTTGTTGGGTGGAAATTAATACCACTTTAATACCAGGTCAATACCACTGGTCTGGATGAATGTGCCGATGGGATTTTTTTGGCGATCAGGATGTATGTCGATAGAGATTTGGCGCCTATGAGATCGAGCGCCGCCCGCGCGGCGCATCGCGGATGAATCCGCTCCTACATTTGTTGCAACGTACCGAACCTGTCAGGCCATGGTTGCCAGCCTTGGGGCATGTCTTGAGACAAGCGGGGCGGCGGCAACGTCCACCGAAAAACCGCGTCGAGCGCACTAGGCTTACAACCATGGCCTATCAGGCATGGCCACGTTGCAACAAATGTAGGAGCGGATTCATCCGCGATGCGCCGCGCGGGCGGCGCTCGATCTCCCAGGCGCAGAATCCCTCTCGGCGAACACCCCAGCCCCCCAAAATCCTATGTCAGACATTTCCGAACCTGAAACCAAATGCTTCAGCCAGCAAAGCTTGGGAACTATCCTACGCGCTTGCCGGAAGCCGCCGCGTTGTCGGGGAAATACCCCAGGGATAACTTCATCGGGTCGCCAGATTTGGTGACCGGGTGTGAGAACCCGCATCACGAAGAACGCCGCTCTGCTATGGCAGCCGTGCGCGGGCAGGTTCTGCCTGACCGGTTTTCTTCGTGACCGGGTTCTCACACCGTGTACGGCTGCCACCCAATCATGTGAGAACGATCAAGTGGCGGTTCCTGATAATCACGAAGGAACTTCCCAATGAAAAAACGCGTACCTGATCCACCCCGTCTCGCACCCTTCATCAGCATCCGTTCCACGCTCACCCGCGATGAGGCCATGACCGCCGCCGTCGAAGTGGCCACCGCCATTTCCGATGTCCTCGATATCTACTTCAAGACCGAACCCGGAGAAGCCCAGGACCGCCTGTTCACCGCCAGCGACTACCTAGGCCAACTGGCCTGCGCCCTGCTCGAACACAAACCGGAGGCCCGACCATGACTCGTGGCCATACCGCAGGCCGCACGGTTTGCCTGGATCTGTTCAAGGTCGAGCCAGGCGTTTGCTTCGAGGATGCCTTCAGCGAGTTGTCGGTGCTGCTTGGCTGCATCCGCCACCTGACCTGCGAGGCGGAAATGGAAGGTGACCTGCTGGCCGGCAGCTCGGCACGGATCCTCAGTGCCATGGCCAAGGCGTTGATCGATGACATGGAGGTAGGGTTGAACAGGAAGACCTCATGAGACCCGGGGGCCGCTTTGCGGCCCTTTCGCGACACAAGGCCGCTCCTACAGGAGTACGCGAATCCCTGTAGGAGCGGCCTTGTGTCGCGAAAGGGCTGCGCAGCAGCCCCGGCAATCCATCGGTCTACCCCGCCCGGCGCACCAACCCACACGCCAGCAACCCCACCTCGAACAGCACCCACATCGGCACCGCCAGCAGGGTCTGGGAAAACACATCCGGCGGCGTCAGGATCATCCCCACCACGAAACACCCGACGATCACATAGGGCCGGCTGCGCCGCAGCGTGGCCACGTCGGTCAGTCCCACCCAGACCACGATGAAGGTCGCCACCGGGATCTCGAAGGCCAGGCCGAACGCCAGGAACAGCGCCATGATGAAGTCCAGGTACAAGCCGATGTCGGTCATCATCGCCACCCCGTCCGGGGTCACGCTGGCGAAGAAACCGAACATCATCGGGAACACCAGGAAGAACGCGAAGGCCATGCCGCCGTAGAACAGCAGGATGCTCGACACCAGCAGCGGCAGGGCAATGCGCCGTTCGCGGCGGTACAGCCCCGGGGCGATGAAGCCCCAGGCCTGGTGCAGCAGCAGCGGCATGGCGACGAACAGCGCGCACATCGCCGTCAGCTTGAACGGTGTGAGGAACGGCGAGGTGACGCTGGTGGCGATCATGCTGGCGCCTTCGGGCAGGTAGCGGCGCAGCGGTTCGGAGATCTGCGTGTACAGCGTCTGGGCGAAGGGGAACAACCCGCAGAACACCAGCGCGACCACCAGCAGGCAGCGCACCAGGCGCTTGCGCAGGTCGCGCAGGTGGTCGGTCAGCGGCATGCGCGCCGCCTGGTCGAGGGCGAGGGTCATCAGGCGCTTTCCTTGGTATGGGCGACCGGGGTCGGGTCGTTGGCCGGCGTTGCGTCGAGCTGGATGCCCTGGCGGATCTCCTGCTCCAGGCGCTGCAATGGCGCGGCATCCAGGGCGGGCATGTCGATCTCCCTCTCTACCTGCGCCTTCAACGCATTCAGCGCCCGGCGTGCCTGGCCCAGCCCCCGGCCGAGGGTGCGCGCCGCCACCGGCAGGCGCTCGGGGCCGAGCACCAGCAAGGCGACGATGCCGACCAGCAGCAGTTCGGTGAAGCCGATCTCGAACATCAGGCCTGACGATCCGTCTGCGTCTGCTGTACCGGCTGATTGTTCAGCACCTGCGGTTGTTGCTCGACGTTGTTGTCGGCTGTACCGCCCATGGACTTGCGAAAGCCTTGGATCGCTTCACCGACATCACTGCCCAGCCCCTTGAGACGCTTGGTGCCGAACAGCAGGAAGACGATCAACAGCACGATCACCAATTGCCAGATTCCGATGCCACCCATGTAAGACCACTCCTGTCAGGCCAAAGAAAAAGGAAGGCCAATCCTGCCCTGCGCAGATGACGGGCACATGACTGCCATCTGGTTGAAACAACGGGCGTGTTGACTGGCGCTTTGCAGTGGCCACGGGAAGATAGGGATGGGGCGCAGGCGACAACAGGGCGCGGCACTGCTGATGGTGCTGGTGGTGTTGGCGATGCTCGCGGCGGGGCTGGCCTGGCTGGTTGAAGATGGCCGGCGCCAGGTGGACGAGGTGCGCCTGTTGCACCAGCGGGTACAGGTGCGGGCCATGGAGCAGGCCGGGCTGGCCTATGCCTCCCAGGCCCTGCGCGATCCGGCCTGGCGGGCCAGCCCGCTGTTCTGGCAGGCCCTGCGCGGGCAGCCGCTGGCCTATGACTTCGGTGCCGGCAAGGCGCAACTGCGGGTGATCGACCAGCACGGTTGCTTCAACGTGAATGCGTTGTTGGGCGAGGATGGCCCGCGGGCCGAGCGTCAACTGCGCCAACTGCTCGGTGACGACATGGCCGCCGAGCGGATGGTCGATGCCCTGGCCGACTGGCTGGACGCCGACAGCGATGCCCGCTTGCAAGGGGCCGAGAGTGCCCAGTACCTGCGCCAGCAGCCGCCCCGGTTGGCGGCCAACCAGCCGATGCTCGACACCAGTGAGCTCAACCTGCTGCTGGAGCCGGACAGTGGTCGGCAAGGCCGCTACCGAATGCTCTGCGCACTGCCCTCGACCGGCGGCTGGCGACTAAATGCCAACGCCCTGGGTCTGGAACACCTGCCGTTGCTGGAGGCCCTGTACGAGGGGCAGTTTTCCCGTTCGATGCTCAGCCGCATCATCAGCGGCCGGCCGGCGGCGGGCTATGTGGATGCCGCGGCATTGCGCCAGGCGCTGGGCGCGGTGGATGACGAGACCTTCGCCCGGCTAAGCGAAGGGTTGTTGCTCAACAGCGGCCATTTCGTGCTGCAGCTGTCGTTCGAGGAAGAGGGGCGCACGCTGCGCAGCCAGTTCCAGATCGAGGCGCTGGGCGTGGTGCAATGGCATGCGCGGGTGCCGGCGCAGCAGGTGCGGGTCAGGGGGCGGGAGCCCGTAGCCTGGTAAGGCTTGGTTACTGATGGTTGGAAATTCGCTACGTATCGTAGGAAATGTCGGATGAGTCGATCCGTTCAGCATGGACGGTGACGCGGGCGGCTAAGCTATCCGCCGACCACATGGTCTACTGGGCAAGATGCTAGCCTCGCCTGAGGCATGCCACGCTGGCGCGCAAGGCGTGCCCTGCGACAAGGAGCATGAATATGAGAATTGAGTTGCGTACACCACTGGTTCGCAAACCGACCCCCGCCAACACTGCGAAGAAGCGTGAGATGACCAGCGAGGAGTTGTCCAAGGCGATGGCCGAGCGGGCAGAGAAGATCCTCAAAGGGGAGCCCGTCGAACCGGTGGGCTGGAGCCTCGAGGTCTACTGAGCCTCAGTCGAACCGAAAGAAGCCGCCCATGGGCGGCTTTTTCGTTTGTCACAGTGCGTATGCCGGTCGCATCGATCAGGCAGTGCCGATCTCCCCACCATCGTTACGCTGGATCACCACCGTCGAAGCCCGTGGCCGCACCGAGGTGCCGGTCGGCGTGACATCGGTGGCCTTGTCGGTGGTCGGCCAGTTGTCCGGGTGCTGGATGTTGACGAACATCGTCTTGTTGTCCGGGGTGAAGGTGATGCCCGTCACCTCGCAACCGTTTGGCCCGACGAAGAAGCGGCGCAGGGCCGCCTGGTTGGTGGCGTTGACCGGGATCTGCTTGCCGTTGGCGTCCACCAGGTCGGTGGGGATCACCGCCAATACCTGGTCGTTGGTGTAGCTGGTCAGGGTGGCCTCGCCGTTGTCGGTCTCGAACCACAGCACGCCGCGGCTATCGAAGCTCATGCCGTCGGGGCTGGCGAACTGGTTCAGTTCGGTCAGGCCCGAGCGGTTGATGTCCGGGGCGCCGGCGGCGTTGGCGCCGAACACGAAGATGTCCCAGGTGAAGGTCTTGTGGTCGTCGCTGTCGTGCCAGCGAATGATGTGGCCGTGACGGTTCGGGCCACGCGGGTTGGCCGCGTCGACCTTGGCGGCGGTGCGCGCGCTGTTGTTGGTCAGGGTCAGGTAGACGTCGCCGTTGAGCGGGTTGACGGCGGTCCACTCCGGGCGGTCCATGGGCGTGGCGCCCACGGCGTCGGCAGCGCCACGGGTGTTGAGGATGATCCCCGGCAAATCGGTGAACAGTGCGCCGAGGGTGCTGCCGCCGGTGGTCGGGGTGGCGACGTCGAGCAGCAGCCAGGCGCCGGTGCCGTTGGCGTCGAAGCGGGCTACGTAGAGCTTGCCCTTGTCCATATATTTGGCACCGGTGGCCAGGCGGTCGGCCGGGTTGGCGTCGGCCGGGTCCCACAGCGCGTCGGAGACGAACTTGTACAGGTACTCGTTGTTGGAGTCGTCGCCGGTGTACCAGACCAGCGGCTTGCCGGCCACCGGCAGGCCCGGGCAGCAACCCTCGTGGCGGAATCGGCCCAGGGCGGTGCGCTTCACCGCCAGGGTGTTGCTGGTGTACGGGTCGATCTCGACGATGTAGCCGTAGGTGCTGGCTTCGTTGCGGAAGTCGTCGGTGGCGCTGGCGCCGGTGGGGGTGATGTCGAAGCGGGCGAACTCGCCGGCCACTTCGCTGGCGTCACCGGCCGCGGTTTCCCACTTGTACTGGCCGCTGCTGCTGGAGACGCCGATGCGCACCTGGTTGGCCGGGCGGGTGCCCTTGTTGACGAAGATACCGGGCCAGTTCTCCTCGCAGGTCAGGTAGGTGCCCCACGGGGTATAGCCGTTGCCGCAGTTGTTGTTGGTGCCGCGGCACTGGGTGCCGGTGGGCGAGAACTTGGTCTTGACGTGGTCGGTGCCGCGCATCGGGCCGGCAATGTCCATCAGCGAGACGGTGGTGAAGCGGCGGTTCAGCGGGTCGTTGTTGACCACCTGCCAGCGCCCGGCGACCTTGCTGATGCGCACCACGCCCGCGCCATGGGCGTTGATCTCCTTGCGCACCTCCTCGACCGGGCGCTTGCCGGCGACGGTGGTGGGGCCGGCCGGGTGCAGGGCGGCGGTGTCGATGTACTCGAAGTTGATCGCCAGCAGGCCATCGCTGGAGCTGCCGTTGATGGGGAAGAAGTGCATGCCATCGTGGTGCATGCCCATGGCGTTGGCCTGGTCGGTGGAGGTGTTGCTGCCGTCGGCCTTCCAGGGGTTGGCGGTGGCGTTCAGCGGCGTGCCCCAGGGCGCCAGCACATAGGCGCTGTAGCCGGCGGCAACCACGCAGGCATCGGTGCGCGAGCCTGGGATGGAATTGAAGCCCAGCTTGAGTTTCGGTTTTTCCGGCTGGGGCGCCGGATCGTCATTGTCGGAACCGCCGCCGCCGTCGAAGCAACCGGTCAGGCCGGTGCCGGCGATCATGGCGATGGCGGCGCCGAGGCTGCCGCGCACCACGGCGCGGCGGCTCAGGTAGGTGTCCATGACACTGGCCATCGGCAGGTTGCCGCTCAGGTTCCGGTCCAGGTTATCGCCGGTATCTCGACTCATCAGGGTGTCCTTTTTTGGCTGAGTTGAAGGAAACCGCGACTGTAGACGGCAAGTATGTCGATTGATTGGCAGAAATGTTAAAGGGCGTTTAAAACGCGCTGCTATTACTAAAGGCCTAATCAAGGCTGTTTTGGAATTAGCAGCGGATTTCTGCCATCAAACTGTCACGCCAACGCCGCAATATCCGGGTCCCAACGTGAACAGGGATGGCGGAGTCGATGGCAAGCAGTGTGGGCAGGCGCGAGGTGATCGGGTGGATGGGCGTCGGTGCGCTGGCGCCGCTGCTCGGCGCCTGTTCCGCGCTGCCGGGGCCGCGTGGCGGCAGCGACCGGGCGCTGGACCTGCTGTATGTGGCCGACACCCTCGATGCCCGTCAGCCGGGCCAGGCCGTGGTACCGGCCACGCGCCTGGGGCCGGTCAGCCATCTGGGCCGCGCGCCGTGGATGAGCGGGCCCAACGCCAGTGCCGGGCAGCCGGAGCTGGCGCCGTTGCTCGACGCGGGCTTGGCCGGCCAGGCCCGTACCGGCGGTTACGCGGTGCTCGCGGCACTGCTCGAACAATTGCGCGCCGACGCCGGTAGTGAGCAGTGCCTGACCCTGGAGAACGGCCAGTGCTGGAATGGCAGCGGCCTGGCCTACCTCACCCAGGGCGAAAGCGGCGTGCAGGGCAGCCAACTGCTGGGCAGCGAGGCGCGGGTCAGCAGCGATGAGCGGGTGCTGTGGCCGCAGCGCAGCGCCGGGCTCTATCGCCAGTCTTCGTCTATTACCCTCGGCGCCGGCCTTGCCGACACCCAGGCCAAGGCGCTGGGCGTTGAAGGCGTCAAGGTGTTCCAGCGCGCAGGTGTGCGCATTGCGGTGGTGGGGGTCACCGACCCTTACGCCCAGGACCAGAAAGCTTCCCTGAAACAGTGGTACCAGTCGCTGCAACCGAGCTTCCAGCAGGCCCGGCGCGAGGCCGATCTGGTGGTGGCGCTGGCGGATGTCGGTACCGGCCCCGGTCTGTGGCTGGCCGAGCGGGTGCCGGAAGTGGATGTGCTGTTGTGCGCCCGTGGTCAGGACCTGTGGCCCGCGCCGGTACTGGCGAGCCAGGCCAGTGGCCGGCGGGTGCCGGTGCTGTTCGCCGGCTGCCGGGCCAGTGGCGCGTTTCGCCTGCGTTGCCGCCAGGCCGGTGGCCAGTGGCAGTTCGAGGCGCGTTTTTTTCCGGCCTTCGAGCACAGCCTCGGCGCGCCAGCCCAGGCCCGCGCCAGCCAGTTGCGCGGCGAGCTGCAACGCCAGCGCAGCGGCCACGCCGCCTGGCTCGACCAGCCCCTGGCCCGCGCCCCTGAGGCGCTGTGGCGTCGCGATACCCGTGGCGGCAGTTGGGACCGCGTGCTGCACCAGGCCCTGGCCGATGATTCGAGCATGCCTGTGCTGCTGCCTGGCCTGCGTTACGACTTCCCGCTGCGGGCGGGCGAGCCGATCACCCGCGAACACCTGATCAACCTCACCGGTGGCTACCCCGCGCCAGTGGTCGAAGCCCCGGCGCGCCAGGTCGAACAGGTGCTGGAGAACGCCGCCGAGCAACTGTTCGGCGATCCACTGCTGCTGGACAACAGCCAGGACCTGCCGCGCTGGCAGAGCCAGAACTGGCAGGTGAGCTACAGCCCCAACGGCAAGCGCATCATCGGCCTGCAGCCGGTCGAGGGCCTGTGCCGCACCTTCGGCCTGCACTTCGATGCCCAGGCCGGCGTACCGCTGTGGCAGACCCTGGAAGCCTGGTTGACCCGGCAGACGCCGGGCTGGGCACTGGCAGCGCTGCAATTGCCAGCGGTGCGCTACGTCCAGGGCCATCCGGGCTGGCACCCGCACCAGGTGGCGGCGTGACTTCGCGCCTGGTCAGCTTCGCCTTGCTGACCCTGGCAGGTTGGCTGGCGGCGCAGTGCGTGCTGCTGCTCAGCCGCCAGCCGCTGCCGGCCACTGCGCCCGTTCAGGCGGACGTCGCGCTGCCGGGCCTGCTGGTGGAGCACTGGCAGGCCCCCGCCGATGACGCAAGCATCCCCATCACCCGCCTGCCCCTGGCCTACCTGGGCGGGCTCAAGGCCCAGCCGCTGTCGGCCAGCGTGGTGGTGCTGCGCCATGGCCAGCAGGTGCGCACCCTCGGCCGTGGCCAGCGCCTGGCGCCGGGCATCGTGCTGCAGGACATCGACGCCGATGGCCTGATCTTCGACAACAACGGGCGGCGCGAGCGTCTGCCCTGGCCGCCACGCCCCGCCGTGACCGGCTTCAAGCGCCAAGGATGAATGATGATCGCAAGGTACTGTCTGGCCGGGCTGCTGATGCTCGGCATGTCCCTGGCCCGGGCCGAAGAGCCGGAGGTGTTCGCCGACGACGGCACGCCGCTGTACGAGGTCAATTTCGTCGACACCGAGCTCGGTGAGTTCATCGATAGCGTGTCGCGCATCACCGGCACCACCTTCATCGTCGATCCGCGGGTGCAGGGCAAGGTCACCGTGCGCACGGTCGATCGGCATGACGCTGACGCCATCTACGATATCTTCCTGGCCCAGTTGCGGGCCCAGGGCTTCGCCGCCGTGGACCTGCCCAACGGCAGCGTGAAGATCGTCCCCGACCAGGCCGCGCGCCTGGAGCCGGTGCCGGTGGAAAGCGCCGGCAAGAAGTCCGAGGGCAGCGATGGCGTGGCCACTCGCGTGTTCAATGTACGCAACGCCGCCAGCGAGCAGATGCTCGGCATCCTCAAACCACTGATCGACCCGCGGGTCGGCGTGATCACCCCGTACCCGGCCGCCAACCTGCTGGTGGTCACCGACTGGCGCAGCAACCTGGAGCGTATCGACAGCCTGCTGCGCCAGCTCGACCAGGTCAGCGACGAGCCGTTGCAGGTCATCCCGCTCAAGCATGCCAGCGCCGCCGATACCGCGGGCCTGGTGACCCGCCTGCTGGCCCGCGAGCAGGGCAGTGATGCCGCCCAGGTGGTCGCCGACCCGCGCAGCAATGCCTTGCTGGTACGCGGCAGCGCCGACAGCCGCGAGCGGGTGCGGGCTTTGCTGGCCCAGCTCGACCGGCCCGGCGACAACCTGCGCAGCAGCAATACCCAGGTCATGTACCTGCGCCACGCCAATGCCGCCGAGGTGGTCAAGGTGTTGCGCGGCCTGAGCCAGGCCGGCGCGGTGCCGGCCGCCGAAGGCGAGGGCAAGGATGCGCCGCCGGTGCCGGCGGCCAGCGATTCGGGGATCCGCCTGGAGTACGAGGAGGGCAC
This sequence comes from Pseudomonas peradeniyensis, assembly GCF_014268935.2. Lineage (GTDB taxonomy): Bacteria > Pseudomonadota > Gammaproteobacteria > Pseudomonadales > Pseudomonadaceae > Aquipseudomonas > Aquipseudomonas peradeniyensis. The sequence continues at coordinate 1,958,851 of NZ_JABWRJ020000001.1, forward strand.
CAATGCCGTGGTGATGGTCGGCCCGGACAGCGAGCTGGCGGCCTTCCGCAGCATTGTCGAGCAGCTGGACATCCGCCGGGCGCAGGTGGTGGTCGAAGCGATCATCGCCGAGGTGTCCGACAGCAGCGCCCAGGAGCTGGGCGTGCAGTGGCTGTTCGCCGACGAGAAGTTCGGCGCCGGCATCGTCAACTTCGGCGGCAACGGGGTGAACATCGCCAGCATCGCCGGGGCCGCCAGCAGCGGCGACAACGAAAAACTCGGCAAGCTGCTGTCGGCCACCACCGGCGCCACCGCCGGCATCGGCCATATCGGCGGCGGCTTCAATTTCGCCATGCTGGTCAACGCGCTCAAGGGCAAGAGCGGCTTCAACCTGCTGTCCACGCCAACCCTGCTGACCCTGGACAACGCCGAAGCGTCGATCCTGGTCGGCCAGGAGGTGCCGTTCGTCACCGGCTCCGTCACCCAGAACAACGCCAACCCCTACCAGACCATCGAGCGCAAGGAAGTGGGGGTGAAACTGCGCATCAAGCCGCAGGTCAACGTCGACAACAGCGTGCGCCTGGACATCGTCCAGGAGGTGTCGTCGATCGCCGACTCCAGCGCCGCCAGCGACGTGATCACCAACAAGCGAGAGATCAAGACCAAGGTGATGGTCGAGGACAACGGCCTGGTGATACTAGGCGGGCTGATCAGCGATGAACTCTCCACCAGCAACCAGCGCGTGCCGTTGCTCGGCGACATTCCCTACCTGGGCCGGCTGTTCCGCTCCGACGCCAGCAAGAACACCAAGCAGAACCTGATGGTGTTCATCCGCCCGCGCATCCTGCGTGACGGCGAGAGCCTGGCCGGCCTGAGCCAGCAGAAGTACCAGAGCCTGCAACAGAACACGCCACTCAAGCTGCCGTCCCTGGCCGAGGGCCTGCCGTTGCTGCAGGTGTTCCCCTCCAGCCGGGCGCGCCTCGAAGGCGGTGACTGGTGATGCTGCCCTATCGCCTGGCACGCCAGAGCGGCGTGGCCATGGCGCCGACCGAGGGCGGCTGGCAGCTGTGGCTGCGCGGCGACGCCGACAGCGACCAGTTGCAGGAGCTGTTGCGCGTACATGGCCTGCCGGCCAGCCTGGAACGTCTCGACGGCGCGCAGTTCGACGAGCGCCTCGGCCAGCTCTACCAGGCCGGCGAGGCGGCGACCGAGGCCCTGATCGAAGGCATCGGCGAGCAGGTCGACCTGGACAGCCTGATGAGCGAGATGCCGCGCATCGAGGACCTGCTGGAAAGCGACGACGAAGCCCCGGTGATCCGCCTGATCAACGGCCTGTTCGGCCAGGCCTTGCGCCTGCGTGCCTCGGATATCCATATCGAGACCTTCGAGCAGAGTCTGGTGGTGCGCCTGCGCGTCGACGGCCACCTGCGCGAGGTGCTGCGCCCGCCGCGGGCGCTGTCGGCGATGCTGGTGTCGCGGATCAAGGTCATGGCCCGGCTCGATATCGCCGAGAAGCGCCAGCCCCAGGACGGTCGCATCACCCTGCGCGCCGCCGGGCGCGAGGTGGATGTGCGGGTCTCGACCCTGCCCGGCATCCATGGCGAGCGGGTGGTGATGCGCGTGCTCGACAAGCAGGCCAGCCTGCTGGCGCTGGACAACCTGGGCATGCCCGCCGCCGTGCTGCGTGGGCTGCGCGGCTGCCTGGCGCGGCCCAACGGCATCGTGCTGTCCACCGGCCCCACGGGTTCGGGCAAGACCACCACGCTATACGCCAGCCTCAACAGCCTGAACGACGGCAGCCGCAACATTCTCACCGTCGAGGATCCGGTCGAGTACGCCATCGCCGGCATCGGCCAGACCGCCATCAACCCCCGCGCCGGACTGACTTTTGCCAGCGGCCTGCGCGCGATCCTGCGCCAGGACCCGGACGTGATCATGCTCGGCGAGATCCGCGACCAGGAAACCGCGCAGATCGCCGTGCAGGCCAGCCTCACCGGGCACCTGGTGCTGTCGACCCTGCACACCAACAGCGCCGTCGGCGCGGTGACCCGCCTGCGCGACATGGGCATCGAGCCGTTTCTGATCGCCTCGTGCCTGCGCGGCGTGCTGGCCCAGCGCCTGGTGCGGCGACTGTGTGCCTGCGCGGTGGCCCAGCCACTGCAAAGCGCCGAGCGCGAGCTGTGGCCGGAACTGGGCAGCCTGCGCGAGAGCTATCACCCGGTTGGCTGCGAGCATTGCCAGGGCAGTGGCTATATCGGTCGGCTGGGGCTGTACGAATTCATCGAGCTGGATGCCGGGCTGGTCGCCTTGCTCTACGACGGCGAGAGCGAGCTGGCCATGCAGGCCTACCTGGATGGCCGTCGGCAGAGCCTGGTGGCTGAGGCCCGCGATTGCCTGGCCCGTGGCGAGACCAGCCTGGCCGAAGTGCTGCGCGTGGTGCAGGGCTGAGCATGCCGACCTATCGCTACCAGGCCGTGGACATGAACGGCAAGGCGCACAAGGCCAGCGTGCAGGCCGACAGCGAGCGGCATGCGCGCCAGTTGCTGCGCGAGCAGGGGCTGTTCGCCCGGCAGTTGCAGCGCCAGGACAGCGCGCAGCCCCGTCGCCAGCGCCTGACCCGCGCCCAGCTGTGCGAGCTGACCCGCCAGCTGGCGACCCTGATCGGTGCCGGCATTCCACTGGTCGACGCCCTGGCCACCCTGGAGCGGCAACTGCGCCAGCCGGCCCTGCATGCGGTGCTGGTGACCCTGCGTGGTTCCCTCGCCGAAGGCCTGGGGCTGGCCCGTAGCCTGGCACGCCAAGGCGCGCCGTTCACCGGGCTGTATTGCGCGCTGGTCGAGGCCGGCGAGCGCTCCGGGCGCCTGGGCCAGGTGCTGGCGCGCCTCGCCGATCACCTGGAGCAGGTCCAGCGCCAGCGCCACAAGGCGCGCACCGCGCTGATTTATCCGGTGGTGCTGATGGGCGTGTCGCTGGCGGTGGTGATTGGCCTGATGACCTTCGTGGTGCCCAAGCTCACCGAGCAGTTCGCCCATTCCGGGCAGAGCCTGCCGCTGATTACTTCGCTGCTGATCGGCATTAGCCAGGGGTTGGTCCAGGCCGGGGCGTACCTGTTGGCGCTGGCGATCGGGCTGGCCGTGGCCGGCGGCTGGCTGCTGCGCAAGCCGCACTGGCGTCTGCGCCGCGACGACCTGCTGCTGCGCCTGCCGCGTGTCGGCGCGCTGCTGCAGGTGCTGGAGAGCGCGCGCCTGGCGCGCAGCCTGGCGATTCTCTGCGGCAGTGGCGTGGCGCTGCTCGAAGCCTTGCAGGTGGCCACCGAGACGGTGGGCAACCTGCGTATCCGCGCTGCCATGGCGCAGGTACGCCAGCAGGTGCAGGGCGGTACCAGCCTGCACCGGGCGCTGGACGGCGCCGGCCAGTTTCCGCCGCTGTTGGTGAACATGGTCGGCAGCGGCGAGGCCAGCGGCACCCTGGCCGACATGCTCGAGCGCGTGGCCGATGACCAGGAGCGCGGCTTCGCCCGCCAGGTAGACACCGCCATGGCGCTGTTCGAACCGCTGATGATCCTGGTGATGGGCGCGGTGGTGCTGTTCATCGTGCTGGCGGTGCTGCTGCCGATCATGCAGCTCAACCAGGGATTGCAACTGTGACAAGGAGACTTCTCATGCAACAACGACGCAACCGCCAGGGTGGCTTCACGCTGATGGAAATCATGGTGGTGATCTTCATCATCGGCCTGCTGATCGCCGTGGTCGCGCCCAGCGTGCTGGGCAACCAGGACAAGGCCATGAAGCAGAAAGTCCTGGCCGACCTTGCGACCCTGGAGCAGGCGCTGGACATGTACCGCCTGGACAACCTGCGCTTCCCCAGCAACGAACAGGGCCTGGCGGCGCTGGCAAAGAAACCGACCCAGGAGCCGCTGCCGCGCAGCTGGCGCAGCGATGGGTATATCCGTCGTCTGCCGGAAGATCCGTGGGGCACGCCGTACCAGTACCGCATGCCCGGCGAGCATGGCCGGGTCGATGTCTATTCGCTGGGCGCCGATGGCGTGCCGGGCGGCGAAGGGCTCGATACCGACCTGGGCAACTGGGCGCTCTGAAATGTCTGCCCGAAGTGAGTGCAACTGCGTGGGAGCGGGCTTGCCCCGCGATGGCAATGTTGGCCATGCCACCGCTATCGCGGGACAAGCCCGCTCCCACGCTGTCGCGATCCAACAGCGTGGCTTCAGCCTGCTCGAACTGCTGGTGGTGCTGGCCATCGCAGCGCTGATGACCAGCCTGGCGGTGGCCTGGCTCGACAGCGGCAGGAGCAGCGTCGACCAGACCCTTGACCGCCTGGCTGCCGCCACCGTGGCCCAGGCTGACCTGGCGCGCCATGCCGGGCAACTGCGGGGGATACGCTGGAACGGACAGCGGCCTGAGTTCGTGCGCCGTCAAGGGGATCAATGGCAGGTGGAAGCCGTGGCCTTGGGCGATTGGCCCAAGGGCCTGCGCCCGGACTGGCCCGCCAGCCAGACGCCCGCACTGCTGTTCACCCCCGATGGCTGGGCCCGCCCGGGCACCGTGCGCTGGCGCTGGGCCGAGGGCGGTCGGCGTTGGGACTGGGACCGCAGTGGCCAGTTGCGCGTGAGCGTGATGCCATGAAGCGCGGGCAACGGGGGTTCACCTTGCTCGAAGTGAGCGTGGCCCTGGGCATCGCCGCAGTCCTGGCGGTGATCACTAGCCAGGTCCTGCGCCAGCGTCTGGCCGTACAGGACACCGTGCAGCAGCATCGCCTGGGCCTGCTGTGCGCCCGTGAGCTGCAGGCGCGTTTCGTCGTCGAGCAGTACTGGCCGGCGGCCAACCAGGACAGCGGTGTGCTGGTCGAGGGCGGGCAGGCCTGCCATTGGCAGCTGCAACTGCGCCGTACCGGCGTGCGCGACCTGCGTCGCGGCGAACTGCTGCTGCATGCCGACCGCGACCAGCGCCTGCCGCTGGGGCAGTACACCGTGTTCCTGGAGCGGCCATGAAGCGGCGCCAGGCGGGCATGACCCTGGTCGAACTGCTGGTGGCTCTGGCCCTCACCGCCTTGCTCGGGGTGTTGCTGTCGGCACTGGTCAACGGTTGGCTGAAGGTGCGCGAGCGGCTCGACGAACAGGTGCGCGAAACTGGCGTGCTGGATTTTTGCCTGGCGTTGGAGCGGCGTTTCGACAGCCCGGTGCTGCGCCGTGTGTATGAACAGCGTCTGCCGCTGGCGCCGCGCTGGCTCGACTGGCAACCCGACCGCCAGCAACTGCTGTGGGTGGCCGCCGCTGCCTGGCCCCAGGCTGAGGGCGGCTCGCGCCTGCAACGCCAGCGTCTGCGTTTCGAGCCCCGCGAACAACGCCTGCTGCTGGAAACCTCGGCCGAGCTCTACGCTGCCTCGACCCCGCAATGGGTGATGCGCGAACGGCTGGAGCGGGTCAGCGCGATGAACATCCTCTACCACCAGTCCGGCCGCTGGCTGGCCTGGCCTTCCGAACAACCGACGCACCCCGGGCGGGGTGTGCGCGTGGAGCTAGTGCGTGATGGAGCACCGTTTACCTGCACCTTCGTTCTGCCCTGGGGGCGCTCATGAAGCTTGAATGGCGCCGCCGGGCGCCGACCCAACCCTGGCTGCTGCTGCGCCCCGGTGAGGTCTGGGAGTGGCTGCTGGTGATTCAGGGCCGTCCGGTGCGCGAGGGACTGGGGGAGCCACCGCCAGGGCTTGAGGCGCGCGTCGCCCTGATCGTCCCCGGCGAACATTGCAGCCACTTCCAAGTGGCCGCGCCGCCGGGGCTCAAGCGCGAGGAGTGGCCGTTGCTGGTCGAGGACCGCTTGCTGCAAGGCGTCGATGAGGTGCTGTGTGCCTGTATCGGGCGTCACGCGGGGCAGGTGCAATTGCTGGTGGTGGCGCGGGCGATGCTGGACGAATGGCGTGCACAGTGCGCCGCCTGGGCGCTGCCGGTGGAGCGTTGCTGGGCTGAGTTCCAGCTGCTACCCGACAGCGTGGGCGCGGCGGGTTGGCATTGGCGACGAGGGACGACGAGCCTGTACAAAAGCCAGGCGCGTTGGTTGGCCTGGCCACAGGTGCTCGGCCTGCCGCCGGCGTTGGACTGGCTGGCCGATGACGCCGAATGCATCGAGGGCCCATGGCCAGAGGTGCTGGCGCCGCTCGATGGCCTGCCGGGGGTGTTCGAGGCGCGACGTGCCCGCTCACGCCCGTGCTTGCCGGGCGGGCAATCGCGCCTGGCCGTCGCCTGCCTGGCGCTTGCCCTGGCGTGGGGCGGACTGTGGTGCGGGCAACAGTGGCGACAGGCCCAGGTCTATCGTGCCCAGGTGCTGGCGGTGACCGGTCCCCAGGCGACACCGCGCCAGGCGGCGCTGGCGCTCAGGCGCCTGCGGGACGACGCCGGTGAAAGCCAGGTGCGCCTGCGTCTGCTCGATGCGGTGCAGGCGCAGGTCCACGCCTGGTTGAGCGATCACCCTGGCTGGCAGGTGCGGGCGGTGCGGTACGACGGCCAGCGCTGGCACCTGGAGCTGGAAGGCGAGGGCGACGTCGCGCCCTGGCAGGACATGGCCACGGCGATCGGCGTGCAGGTCCAGGTGGAAGATGAAGCGCGTCGCGTGGTGTTCGACCTGGGGAGCGCAGCATGAATCGCGAATGGTTGCAGCAGCATCGGCTATCGCTGGCCTGGGGCCTCGTCGCGCTGTTGGTTGCGCTGCTGGCGCTGCGCGAGGGTATCGCCTATTGGCGCGAGCAGGCGCAGTGGCGGGCGCTGGCCGAATCGCTGACGGTGCAAGCGCAGCAACCCGCATTGACCCTGGAAGGGCTGCACCAGTCGGCCCAGGCGCGACACATCGAGTTGGCCGAGGTGCAGCCCGAGGACGAAGGCTGGCTGGCGCGTGGCAAGGTGGCCGATGCCCAGGCGCTGCAGGGCTGGTTACAGGCCTTGCGCGATGATGGCGCGCAGCCTTTGCAGTGGGGATTGGAGCGGGATACCGAGGGGCTGCGCTTTACCGTGCGGTTGCGGCCATGACGCGGCGGGCAGGTCTGTGGGTGGCCCTGGTGTTCGGCCTGACACTGTTGGCCGAGCTGCCGGCGCGCTGGCTGGTCGCGGGGTTCGGGCTACCGGCCGAGGGCGTGAGCGGCAGCCTGTGGCAAGGGCAGGCCGCCCGGCTGGGTGCGGCAGGACCGCTGCAATGGACATGGCGACCATGGCAGCGCGACCTGCAGGTGCGCTTGGGCTTTCAAGGCCAGGGTTGGCAAGGGCGCCTGAGCGGTTGGCCGTGGCGTTGGCAGGCCGGGCTACAGGCAGTGGGCGCGCAGCCCAGCACGGCCCTGGGATACCGCCTGACCGGGCAGTGGCAAGGGGGCATCAGCCTGCAAGGCTCGGGGCAGCGTTGCCTGGCCGCCGATGGGCGGATCACGGTGGCCGACCTGGCGTTGAGTGCACCGTGGTCCCTGGGATTGGGGCAGGGGACGCTGGAAATGGACTGCCGCCAGGGCTGGCGGCTGGTCGCTGGGCTGGTTCGCCAAGGGCAGCACCAGCTCGGCCTGGAGGCCGACCTGGTGGCACGACGGGCGCAGCTCGACTTCGCAATGTCGGCCGATGCCGGCCTGACGCCGGTGTTGCGCGGCCTGCAATGGCTGGGGCCGGAGGACAGCGTCGGGCAGCGCCGGCTGAGCTGGTAGCTCAGATGTTCAGTGACCACTGCGCGACCCAGAAGCCTTGCTCCAGCGCCTTGCGTGGTCGATCGCTGGCATACAGCCCGCGCTGGTAGTCCAGGCGCAGCTGGCTGCGTGGCAGGCTCAGCTCGACGCCTGCCGAGGCGCCGACCAGGCGCTGCGACGGGCTGCTGCGAGCATAGCGGGCCCAGCCCAGGTCCAGGCCTAGGGTGGGGCGCACCTGTACCAGCAACGGAAGTGGCTGGCTCAGGGTATTGCGCCAGGCGCCAGCGCTGGCGCCGGAGACGTTGTGCTGGCGGAAACCACGCACGGCCGAATGATCGCTCAGTGACATCTGTTCGACGGCGGGCAGCACATGGGGGCTGTATTGCAGGGCCAGTTCGCTCTGCCAGCGCCATGGCCACTGGACGGGGCCTTGGCGCAGGTGCAGCAGGTTGACGCGGTACTTGGTGAAGTCCGGTCGTGGCGCCTGCTTGTGGACGAACGGGCGGTCGGCGCCGAGCCAGTGCATGCCCTGGCTCAGCCCCAGGTAGGCGTTCCACAGCCCGCCTTCGAGCCAAAGCAGGTTGAGGCCGGCCTCGACGGTGGCCAGGGTCGGGCTCTGCAGGGCCAGCACGGCAGGGCCGAAGCGGTTGACCAGTTGCTTGCGGTCCAGCCGGGCGCTGGCGCTGAGCATGCCCTGGTGATTGCGCCAGAGCACGCGCTCGACGCCGAGGCCGAAGAACTCGCTGCGACCGCTGCTGGCATGGCGGGTGTTCGGGATCGGCGCGCGGTAGCGCATGCGGCTGGCGTTGAGGGTGAAGGTCCAGCGGCCATGGGGCAGGCTGTAGTACAGGTTGGTCCCTTCGCTTTGCCCGGGCGCGCCGAACACCACTGAGTTCAGCGACAGGCGCAGGTCGTCGTTCAGCCCCAGCGGGCTGTCCAGGCCAAGGCCGAGGGTGAGCCGATGTCGGCCGGTGTGCTCACCGCCGCGGTTGTCGAAGTGGGCGTCCAGGTGCGCGGGCGAGGCGACCCGTCGTGGTTCGACCACGACACGGGTGCCGCCGCGCAACTCACCCGGCAGCAGGGCCATCTCCAGGTCATAGGCGCGTAGCCGGTTGAGCTGATCCAGGCCCTGTTCGAGGTCCGGTAGATAAAGCGGCTGGCCCAGCTGGTCGGGGAACGCGCCGCGTAGCGAGAGTGGCAGGTCGGCGTCGGCCAGCTCGATCGACTCGATGAGCCCTTCGACGATGACTATGTCCAGTGGCGCGCCGTGCTCGGGCGGGCTGGCCACATAGGGACGGCTGGTGGGGTAGCCGGCCTCGACGTAGTGCCGGGTCAGTTGCTTGAGCAGGTGGTCGATCTCGGTGACGCCCATGCACGAGGAAGACCATGCGCGCACGGTCGGTTCCAGCTGTTGGCTATCGAGTGTGCGGTTGCCGGCCAGGCGCACGCCGCTGATCGCCCAGCAGTGCTGGTCGGGCGCGGTGAGGGCTGTGTCGGTGGCGTCCAGGGCAGTGGAGGGCTGGGGACGTTGCCAGCGTTCAAGGCGCTGTTGCTGCTCCAGCTTTCGTAGCGTCTGCTGCTGGTCGCGTAGTTGCTGGCTGGCCGGGTCGGCCTGGGCCAGGGGGATTGCCGTTGCGAGGAAGGCAAGCAGGAGTTGGGGGATGTGTCGCGTATTGGCGATTGAGTGGGGTCGTTGTGTGGTCATTGGCATCTGGTCTGGTCACGGAGCCGTTGTGCAGGGAGCAGAGTTCCAGCGTGGGAGCGGGCTTGCCCCGCGATGCGGTGTATGGCACCGGCATAGCCGGTGATCGCGGGGCAAGCCCGCTCCCACGTTTCCCCAGTTAAATCAAGGAATTACGTTATGTTCCATGAAAGCGGACTTAGTACCTGCGGCCCTCCTCGATCTTCGAAACGTACTCGACGCTGCGGTTGTGCCCGCTGGTGCGGACCAGGCCGATGTCGAGTGGCTTGTCGCCGTTGTCGGCACCGTCATTTCCCTTGATCTTGTTCTTGATGAACGAGAACAGTGTGCCTGCCAGCTCGACGGGCGAGAGCGACGCATCGACCTTCACCTCCCGCTGGTAGTCGCGACCACTCAAGGCCTTGCGGGTGACCCCGCCATAGCCAAGCTCGACCTGGCCTTCGCTGGCACGCAGCGTGGCGCCGGCCAGACGGGTATCGCCGTCAACCTCCAGTTCAATGCCTTGGGTGCCCGAAAGCAGGGTCTGCTGGTTGACGGTGTCGTTCTTGCGCTGGTTGTAATCAGCCTTGAGAGAGGGAGTGAACTTTGCCGTGATGCTGTCCCAGAGCGCTCCGGCTATTTCTCCGATGTTGCCGCTGGCAAGCGCCTCCAGTGGGCTGGTCGATTCGACAGGGCCTTCGGCGGCTTGCTTCTGGGTCAGGCTGGCGTCGACATTGAGGGTCTGACTGTCGACCCGGTCCTGGCGGCTGGTGACGAGCAGTTCGCCGCCGACCTTGCCTTCTATTCGCTTGGCCAGCACCTGGGCGCCTTCGATACGGGTATCGCCCTGGCTGCGCAGGTCGACCAGGTCGGCGCGCAGGTTGCTGTCGAGCCAGGTGGTGTTGTCGCGTTTGTCCAGCTTGAGGGCGACCTGGCCGTTGATGCCGCCGAGCGCCGTGGCCGCCAGCTCGAAGCCGCCGCCAGTGGTGATGGCAAGGTTGTCATGTCGCTCGGTGTTGCCAGCCGCCTCGATCAGCACACCGCCATTGCGGGCATCCAGGCCAACCCGGCTGGCACTGGCCTGCAGCCCTTGCACCTGCAGCGCGATCCCTTCACGGGCGAGGCTGGTGAGCTGCAGCGCGCCCTTGCCGGTGAACTGCGCGCCAACGGCTGTGCTGCCCTGTTCGTTGACCCAGGCAATGGTCCCATGGCCGCTGAGGTCGCCACCCGTGGTACCACCGGTGATATCCAGCCCGCCACCCAGCGTCCTGCCCTCGCTCTTGCGCGAGTCGTGGGCGGCCGTCACGCTCAGTACACCATCGCTGTGCAAGCGGATATCGCCCTCACGGCTGCTGATACGCGTGGCTTCCAGGCGCATGTCCCCCGCGCTGGACAGCACGACCGTGCCTTTGCCGTCGATCTGCGCGACCTGTGCCTTGCTGGTGTGCTCCTCGAGCGTGCTGTGCGTAAGACTGCCGTCCAGGCCGCCCCGGGGGCCGAGCAGGCCGATACCGCCCTTGGCCGCCAGGCTGGCATCAAGCCTTGTCTCGGTCTTGCCGGTTAGGTCGTGGGCCGCAGCCAGGGTCAGGTTGCCGGCACTGTTCAGGCTGACCGTCGCATTGCCGCCATCGATGCGGGTACCTTCGTAGTGCCCATCACGCCCAAGTTGCACCCGTACACCGTTGCTGCCGCGCAGGCTGCCGACACGGGCCAGCGACGTGTGCTCCAGCTGTATCAGGCTGTCGTGCTTGCCTTCGAGCCTCGCGTTGACGTCGGTGCCCAGGGTGGTGCCCACCTGCAGGCCGCCACCTTGTGAGCTGTTATTTATCTCACGGGTTTTCCGGTCTCTGGCGGCCAGTGCCTGGTGGTCATCGGCTTCGATTCGCAAGCTGCCGGCCCTGGCGTTGTAATCGCTACCCTCGTCCTTGATGTGTCTGGCCTGGACAGTGACATTGCCACTGGTGAATGTGCTGACTTGTGCGGTGTTGTCGGTGTCTTTCTGCAGATGTGCCTGGTGCCCGATGGACAGTCCGACGGCGGTCTTCGGTGGGGCCAATGTGTCCGTGAGCGAGGCGGATGCAGCGTTATCGGTTTGCTTGCCGCTGAACAGGCGTTCGATAGGGCGGGTAATGTGCTGGTAGTCGGTGCTGACGCCAAGGTGGCCATCCCAGTTGTCGAGGCGGGTCTCGGTTTCCCTGGTATTGGCTGCCGCACGGTTGTCGATGCTGTCGGCGGTTACCTGCAGTGTACCTCCTGCCTGTAGCCGCGCCGCCGTGGTGGTCAGTTTCGTGGTGTCGAGCAGCAGGTCGCCGCTGGTCTGCAAGGTGCTGCGGCGCACCCTGGCCTCACGTTCGTTCTGGCCTGTCGGACCACGGTAGGCGTCGACACCGAGGCCCAGACGTTGCGTGCCGCCGGTGACGCTCAGCGCCGCGCTGGAGCGGGTATCGATCGTCTGCCTGGCCTCGCCGTTGTAGGCGGCGCCAAGGTCGACTTCGCCGGCCGAGACCCGGATGCCCCCGGCGCTGGCCTTTACGTCGGAGCTACTGAGGGTCAGCTTGCGGTCACTGCGCAGGTTGACGGATGCGCCGCTGAGGGTGCTGGCGGCCTGGCGCGTGGCGGCGGTCTGCTCGTCACTGTGCAACACTTCATAGCCGACACTTGCTGTGTACTGGCGCGAGCCTGGTTGGCTATCCTGCCCTGGCTGGGCCTGGCCGGCTCTGGCGGTGACGTGGCGCTTGTCGGTGGAGCGCTGGGTGTGGGCCTGCTCCTCCATGCTTTCGATGCTCAGCTCACCTTTGGCCTCAAGCGCCAGGGCCCTGCGGGCTTCGAGGGTGGCACCTCGAACCTGAAGATCGCCAGCGGCACTGGCGACGAGAGTACCGCCCTTGAGCGTGCTAGGTTTGACCTGCTCCGTATAGGACCGACTGTCGCTGTCCGTGTGGTTCAGATAGACGCGATGGTCGACCTGCTCATTGACCGTCTCGCTGTTTACCGCGCCGCTGATTGTCAGCTTGCCGCCGCTGCTCAGTCGCAGGTCGTTGTCGGCTTCGAGCTGCGCGGCGGTCAACTGCAGGGCGGTGCCTGCCCGCAGGTTCAGGCTGTCCTCGGCGCGCAACCGGCTGCCCAGTTGTTGGCGGCTGGTCGTCAGGGTGTTGCCTTCCCGGCTTTCGACCGGGACGAACAGCCATTCCCTTTTCCAGCTGATAGGGTCTACCTGCACCCTTTCCCGGGTGACGGTGTCCAGGGTCAGCTTCTTTCCGGCATTGACCTCGATCTGCCTGGCCTTGCCCTGGGTGGTGGTGAGCCGCAGGTCGCCGGCGGCGTTCAGGTCGAGCTTGCCGGTGCTGCTGGTGAGGCTGGCCTGGCGTCTGTCGCTGCCCTGCACATGCAGGTCACCGGCGGAATGGATAATCAGATCCCGATCCGCGAGCAGGCTGGTGTCACCGACCTGTACGCCGGCGCCTTCGGCGGTGCTGACGATGCGGATGCGCCCCCCCTGCATGGCGCCAAGCAGCTTGGCATCGATGGAGGCGCTGGCGGCGGGCAGGTGCTCGAGGACCTCGCGGTTACCGGCATCGATCCGGTTGCGACCAACGGTCAGGTTCAACTGGCCCTGGGCCAGGAGGGGACCTTTGCTGTCGATGCGCGGGGCGATCAGGTCGAGGGCGCCGCTGGCATTGCCAAGGCCGCCTCCCAGCACCTGCAGGGTGCCGCTGGCACTGCGGCTGTCGAGGTGCTTGAGCTGGCCGTCCTGGATGTCCAGGTTGCCGACCAGGAATCCGGCACGGGTGGTGTTGATGAAACTGCCACCGTTGAGGGTGATGCCATTGGGATTGGCGAGCAGGTAGTCGGCCTTGTGGCCAAAGATTTCTTGCGGGCCTTCGATCCGCGAGGCGTTCCGACTGACCACCTCGTTGAGGATGGTCGAGGCGGCCTGGCCCTGAAACTGCGGGTTGGCGTGTAGCTGACCGGCCAGCTGTGATTGCCCGGCCTGCAGGGCGTTGTTCAGTATCACGCCGTGCTTGCCGACGTTGTAGTCAAGGAACTGATTGTGCGACAGGCCGCTGGCATTGGGCGCGACGATGTCTATGACCGGCACGCCATGGCCATTGTCGATGATCGGGGTGCCGCCAGGGCCGGGCGTCGGCGTGAGGGCGCCTTGCGCCTCGACCTGGGTGCTGCCCAGCAGGGCGAGGAACACCGCCCAGCGTAAAGTGTCCGGTCTGGTCGTGAGAGCAGGGATGTGCATGAGAACCTCGCAAATGATGTATGAAACCGAGAAATCATTTGCGGGAATTTTAAGAATGCTGGTAATGGCATTTGTATGGCTCAAAGCCATCGCACAGTAGAAAGGAAGGCTACTGTGTGCGTAGGAAAAGTGAGCAGTTATGCGTCGAAAGGGAATATAGGCGGTGAAAGACAAAGGCCTGCCCCGCATGAGCGGGACAGGCCTTTGTTTTAATCGAAAGCTGTCGAGGGTGGTTCAGGGCCGGATTTCGATCAGCGTGCCGTCCTTGACCATGCTCCACACCTCGCGCATGTCGTCGTTGCGCATGGCGATGCAGCCCTCGGTCCAGTCGAGGGTGTGGAAGTACCACTCGGGGTACTCCTCGTTGATCGGCGTGCCGTGGATCATGATCATGCTGCCGGCGGCCACGCCTTCGCTGCGGGCCTTGGCGGCATCGGTGATGTTCGGGTAGGAGATGTGCATGGCCAGGTTGTAGCGGTCGCTGACCTTGCGCCAGTCCAGCCAGTACAGGCCTTCGGGGGTCTTCTTGTCGCCCTCGCGCTGCTTGGCGCCCTTGGGCTGCTTGCCCAGGGAGATGCGGTAGGTCTTGAGCGGCTCGCCGCGGCTGATCAGCTGCAGGCGGCGTTCGGACTTGATCACCAGCACCTTGTCGATCAGCCGTTCCTGCTGGACGCCGCCAGCGGCGGGCTGGACCGGCGACGGCACGGCCGACGGCGTCTTGCGGATGATGGTCTCGGTGAAGGCGGCTTGCGACACCGAGGCGACACTGAGGCAGAAGAGGGCAAGCAGCCAGCGCATGAAACCGTATCCCTGAAGACTTATGTGGTGGACGACGAAACGTTCATCGGCGGCAGGTATTCATGGCCTATCGGGTAGTGCTGCCTGATGCGGTCGCGATAATAGCATTCTAGTGTGCGTGTGACGGTGCGGAAAGCCAGCTCGCCCCAGGGAATCTCGTGTTCCTCGAACAGGCGCACCTCCAGGCTCTCGACCCCCACGGCGAAGTCCAGGTCGGCCAGTTCGGCGCGGAAGAACACGTGCACCTGGTTGATGTGCGGCAGGTCGAACAGCTGGTACAGGCTCATCTCGGTGACCCGGGCGCAGGCCTCCTCGACGGTTTCGCGACGGGCGGCGGCATCCAGGGTCTCGCCGTTTTCCATGAACCCGGCGGGCAGGGTCCAGAAGCCCCGGCGCGGCTCGATGGCGCGGCGGCACAGCAGCACCTGCGAGCCGCAGGTGGGCAGCACCCCGGCGACGATGTTGGGGTTCTGGTAGTGGATGGTCTGGCAATGGTCGCAGACATACCGCAGGCGGCTGTCGCCTTCGGGGATCCGCTGGGTGACCGGTTGGCCGCACGCGCTGCAGAATTTCATGCTTACATTCATTCCAATGGGGTCGGACTATCTTGGCGCGCCCGGCCCGCCCACCGCAAGCGGCCTGCGGGCGGGGCTTGGGTGCCTCGCGGCTTTGGTGCATCATGCACAGCAGGCCTTGGACACGAGAGTGCGTAATGCTGGACGAGCTTCTTCGCCGAATGAGCAACCATACCCCCGCGTCACTGGAGACGGACCGCCGTTTCCCCGAAGCGGCGGTGTTGCTGCCCATTACCCGCAGCGAAGAGCCGGAGCTGGTGCTGACCCTGCGCGCCCAGGGCCTGTCGACCCACGGCGGCGAAGTTGCCTTTCCCGGTGGCCGACGCGATCCGGAAGACCCCGACCTGGTGTTTACCGCCCTGCGCGAGGCCGAGGAAGAAATCGGCCTGCCGCCCGGGCTGGTCGAGGTGATCGGGCCGCTGAGCCCGGTGATCTCGCTGCACGGTCTTAAAGTGACACCGTTCGTCGGCTTGATCCCCGACTATGTCGAGTACCGCGCCAACGACGCGGAAATTGCCGCGGTGTTCACCGTGCCGTTGGAATTCTTCCGCCAGGACCCTCGTGAGCATACCCATCGTATCGACTACCAGGGACGCAGTTGGTACGTGCCCAGCTACCGCTACGGCGACTACAAGATCTGGGGGCTGTCGGCGATCATGATCGTCGAACTGGTCAACCTGCTGTTCGATGCCGGCATCAGCCTGCACCAGCCACCCGAGCGTTTCATCAAAAGCTGAGCGGGGCACACCCCGCCACTGACGTTCAACCGTGAGGAGCGATACATGAAATACCGCCTGGGCGACCTGCGGGTCGAGACCCATCCCGAGAGCTGGACCGCGCCCAACGCCACCCTGATCGGCAAGGTGCGCCTGCAGGCGCGTGCCAGCGTCTGGTTCGGCGCGGTGCTGCGCGGCGACAACGAGCTGATCGACATCGGCGAGGACAGCAACGTCCAGGACGGCACGGTGATGCACACCGACATGGGCGCGCCGTTGACCATCGGCCGTGGCGTGACCATCGGCCACAACGTCATGCTGCATGGCTGCACGGTCGGCGACTACAGCCTGATCGGCATCAACGCGGTGATCCTCAACGGGGCGCGGATCGGCAAGCATTGCATCATCGGCGCCAATGCGCTGATTCCCGAAGGCAAGGAAATCCCCGACGGTTCGCTGGTGATGGGCTCGCCGGGCAAGGTGGTGCGCGAGCTCACCGAGCAGCAGAAGCGCATGCTCGAGGCCAGCGCCGCGCACTACGTGCACAACGCCCAGCGCTATGCGCGCGAGCTGGTGATCGATGAAGACTGACGAACGGCCCGTGGCCTCGCCCTGCGTCAGCATCTGCGCGCTGGACGAGCAGGATATCTGCACCGGGTGCCAGCGCACGGTGGACGAGATCACCCGTTGGGGGCGGATGGACAACGAACAGCGCCGGGAGGTGCTGAAGAAGTGCCATGAGCGGGCGCTGGCGGCGGGTCTGGTGATAGGCCTGTAATACTGACGCCCGTGGCGTGGGAGCGGGCTTGTCCCGCGATGGGGCCGGCGCTAATCTGTGCGGCTGGCCCACCGAACGCAAAGACCATGTTCTATCTCATCGCCTATATCAGCAGCGTGGTGCTGATCAACTACGCCTTTTCCAGCGCGCCGCACCTGGACGTGATCTGGTCCGCCTGGGGCGGATTGGTGTTCATCCTGCGCGACATGGTGCAGACCCGCTACGGCCACGGTGCGCTGTTGGCAATGCTGGTAGCGCTGGTGCTGTCCTATGCGACGTCGGAGCCGGCCATCGCCTTGGCCAGCGCCACCGCGTTCTTCGTCTCCGAGCTGATCGACTGGCTGGTGTTCAGCGTCACCCGCCGGCCCCTGCGTGACCGCCTGTGGCTGAGTTCGGCGCTGAGCATCCCGGTGGACACCTTCATCTTCTTCGGCATGATCGGCGCGCTAACCCCGGCGGTGATCGGCACGGCGCTGGCCTCGAAGTTCGCCGGGGTCACGGCGGTGTGGTTGATCATGGCTTGGCGGGCACGGCGCGCGGCGCTGGCCGGCTGATCGTCGTCGCTACCATCGCGGGGCAAGCCCACTGCCATGGAATCTTGTAGAATACGGGTCCATTTTTCAGCGGGCGGCAGCCAGCGTGGCGCGGCCCCGGACGCCTTCGAGGACCTGAAATGACCCGTATCGGAACCCCATTGTCGCCCACCGCGACCCGTGTACTGCTGTGCGGCTGCGGCGAGCTGGGCAAGGAAGTGGTGATCGAGCTGCAGCGCCTGGGTGTCGAGGTGATTGCCGTGGACCGTTACGCCAATGCGCCGGCCATGCAGGTCGCGCACCGCAGCCACGTGATCAACATGCTCGACGGCGTCGCCCTGCGCGCGGTGATCGAGGCCGAGAAGCCGCACTACATCGTGCCCGAGATCGAGGCCATCGCCACCGCCACCCTGGTCGAGCTGGAAAACGAAGGCTTCAACGTGGTGCCCACCGCCCGTGCCACCCAGCTGACCATGAACCGTGAAGGTATCCGCCGCCTGGCGGCCGAAGAGCTCGACCTGCCGACTTCGCCGTATCACTTCGCCGACACCTACGAGGACTACGCCAAGGCCGTGGCCGACCTGGGCTACCCGTGCGTGGTCAAGCCGGTGATGAGCTCCTCGGGCAAGGGCCAGAGCCTGCTGCGCGGCGACGATGACCTGCGCAAGGCCTGGGACTACGCCCAGGAAGGCGGCCGCGCCGGCAAGGGCCGGGTGATCATCGAGGGCTTCATCGACTTCGAGTACGAGATCACCCTGCTGACCGTGCGCCATGTGGGCGGCACCACCTTCCTCGCGCCGGTCGGACACCGTCAGGAGAAGGGCGACTACCAGGAGTCCTGGCAGCCCCAGGCCATGAGCCCGAAGGCACTGGCTGAGTCGCAGCGCGTGGCCCAGGCGGTCACCGATGCGCTGGGCGGGCGTGGCTTGTTCGGCGTGGAGCTGTTCGTCAAGGGCGACCAGGTGTGGTTCAGCGAGGTCTCGCCGCGTCCGCACGACACCGGCCTTGTGACCCTGATTTCCCAGGACCTGTCGCAGTTCGCCCTGCATGCCCGGGCCATTCTCGGCCTGCCGATCCCGGTGGTGCGCCAGTTTGGCCCATCCGCCTCGGCGGTGATCCTGCCGGAAGGCCAGTCGCAGCAGACCAGCTTCGCCAACCTCGGTGCCGCCCTGAGCGAGCCGGATACCGCCATTCGCCTGTTCGGCAAACCGGAGATCAACGGCACCCGTCGCATGGGCGTGTGCCTGGCCCGCGACGAGTCGGTCGAGGCGGCGCGAGCCAAGGCGACCCGTGCTTCGCAGGCGGTAAAGGTCGAGTTCTGATCTGCAACGATCGCGGGGCAAGCCCGCTCCCACGCCAGTATCAGTCTGGCGTGGGAGCGGGCTTGCCCCGCGATTGATTCAAAGCTCGGTATTACGGGTTTCTTTCAGGCACAACACGGCAATCAGGCTGATCACCGCCGCCACCGACACATACCCTCCCACCCAGCTCAATCCCCCCATGCTCACCAGTTTCTGGGCAAAGAACGGTGCCGCCGAGGCGCCGACGATGCCGCCCAGGTTGTAGGCCGCCGAGGCGCCGGTGTAGCGCACATGGGTCGGGAACAGCTCGGGCAGCAGCGCGCCCATCGGCGCGAAGGTCACCCCCATCAGGAACAGCTCGATGGCCAGGAACAGCGCCACGCCCGTGGTCGAACCCGAGGTCAGCAGCGGCTCCATGGTAAAGCCCGAGGCGATCGCCAGCAGGCCGCCGACCACCAGCACCGGCTTGCGCCCGTAACGGTCGCTGAGCCAGGCCGACAGCGGTGTGGCCAGGGCCATGAACACCACGGCGAAGCACAGCAGGCCGAGGAAGGTCTCGCGGCTGTAGCCCAGGGTGGTCACGCCATAGCTGAGCGAGAACACCGTGGAGATGTAGAACAGCGCGTAGCACACCACCATCGCCGCGGCGCCCAGCAGGGTCGGCAGCCAGTAGCGGGCGAACAGGTCGACCACCGGCATCTTCACCCGTTCGTGACGGGCCACCGCCTTGGCGAACACCGGGCTCTCCTCCAGCTTCAGGCGCACATACAGGCCGACCAGTACGAGCGCCGCGCTGAGTAGGAACGGAATGCGCCAGCCCCATTCGCGGAACTGCTCATCGCTGAGCACCAGGGCCAGGGTGAGGAACAGGCCGTTGGCGGCGAGAAAGCCGATCGACGGGCCCAGCTGCGGGAACATGCCGAACCAGGCGCGCTTGCCCTGTGGCGCGTTTTCGGTGGCCAGCAGCGCCGCGCCGCCCCATTCACCGCCCAACCCCAGGCCTTGGCCGAAGCGCAGCAGGCAAAGAATGATCGGGGCCCAGACGCCGATGCTGTCATAGCCGGGCAGCACGCCGATCAGTGTGGTGGACACGCCCATCAGCAGCAGCGAGGCGACCAGCGTCGACTTGCGTCCGATGCGGTCGCCGAAGTGGCCGAACAGCGCCGAGCCCAGCGGGCGGGCAAGGAAGGCGATACCGAAGGTGAGGAAGGCCGCGAGCATCTGCGCGGTGCCGGAGCCGGACGGGAAGAACACCGGCCCGATCACCAGCGCGGCGGCAGTGGCGTAGACATAGAAATCGTAGAACTCGATGGCGGTGCCGATGAAACTGGCGGTGGCCACCCGGGCCGGTGAATTGACCGGTGTTGCCGAGGCAGGTTCGGCGTAGGTGCTGCTGGTAGTCATGCGAAGGTCCCTGACAGTCATGCTCCATGGGGCACGGCCCATGTGACGGGCACACGGGAGCCGGAGCGTATTGTTGTTGGTCGCGCGACTGACGATAGCCCAGGGGATAGGCGGTGAGCGGTTGCTGTTCGGGGTGCTGAAGCAGGACCGCGGGGCGTGTCAGTGGTGCGGACTGGCCGTCGGGCGCCGGGTGCGGGTAGCGAGCGGGACGGCAGGGCTGGGTAAGCGTGACCTGAGTATAGCTAGCGAGTCAGTGTCCAGACCAGTACCTTGCTTGCGCAATTATCCTCGGTTTCGAGGATTTCCAGCCGATATCTGCCAATTTTCAGGCAGACTGCGCTTGCAGGGATGCTTTCCAGCGCCTCGGTGACCAGGCCGTTGAGGGTTTTTGGCCCGCCGTCGCAGGGCAGGTGCCAGCCCAGGGTGCGGTTGATCTCGCGCAGCGAGGCGGTCCCTTCGATGACGAAGCGGCCGTCGGCTTGAGGATGGACGTGAGGATTGTCCAGGCTCTGCTCGTCCTCGAATTCGCCGACGATCTCCTCGAGGATGTCCTCCAGGGTGACGATGCCCAGCACCTCGCCGTATTCGTCCACCACCACGCCCATGCGCCGCTGCTGCTTGTGGAAGTTCAGCAACTGCATCTGCAACGGCGTGCTTTCGGGGACGAAGTAGGGTTCGTAGCAGGCCGCCTGGAGTTTCTCCGGGGTCAGCTCGGCCCGTGGCAGCAAATGGCTGATCAGCTTGGTGTTGAGTACCGCTTCGACCTGGTTGATGTCGTTGTGGTAGACCGGCAGGCGGGTGTGACGGCTGACGATCAGCTGCTCGATGATGCGTTCGATGGGGTCGTCGAGGTTGATGCCGTCGACTTCGTTGCGCGGCACCAGGATGTCGTTGACGGTGATCTTGTCCAGCGCCTGCAGGCCTTCCAGCAGGCCGTTGCGGGTGTTGTCGACCGGGCCGTCCTCGTCGAAGTCGTCGTCTGCCTGCGGGTGCAGGGCCACCGCGGTGGGCTGCACGCGGAACGGGCGCAGGATCAGCCTGGCGCAGCCATCGAGCAGGCAGCCCAGCGGCTGCAGCAGCGCCAGTGGCCACTTCAGCAGGTTGCCGCCCAGGCTCATGAAGGCTTGCGGATCGCGGCGGGCCAGGCGGCGCGGCAGATAGTCGGCGAGCACCAGCAGGGTGAAGGTGGCCCCGAGGCCCGCCAGCCAGAAACCGTGCTCACCGTCGTAGCGCTGGCCGATCAGGCAGGCCAGGCCCAGTACCAGCAGCTTGCCGAGGCTGGCGCCGAGCACCAGACCCTGGGCGGGGAGGGTGGCGTCGCCCTGGCCAGCGGCTTGCTGGCGGGCGCTGTCGACCGCTGTGAACAGCGCCGACCACAGCAGCGCCAGTGCGATGATGCCGAGCAGCGGGGCGTACGGCAGGGTGTCCATGGGCGGCCGTCAGATATGCAGGATGAATTCGCGGACCAGCTTGCTGCCGAAATAGGCCAGCATCAGCAGGCAGAAGCCGGCCAGGGTCCAGCGGATCGCCTTGTGACCGCGCCAGCCAAGGCGTGTGCGGCCCCACAGCAGCACGCTGAACACGATCCAGGCCACGCAGGCCAGCAGGGTCTTGTGCACCAGGTGCTGGGCGAACAGGTTATCGAGGAACAGCCAGCCGGAGATCAGCGACAGCGACAGCAGCACCCAGCCGGCCCAGAGGAAGCCGAACAGCAGGCTTTCCATGGTCTGCAGCGGCGGGAAGTTGCGGATCAGCCCGGACGGATGCTTGTGCTTGAGCTGGTGGTCCTGCAGCAACAGCAGCAGGGCCTGGAACACGGCGATGGTGAACAGGCCGTAGGCCAGGATCGACAGCAGGATATGCGCGAGGATGCCGGGCTCTTCGTTGATCAGCGGCACCGTGCCGGGCGGGGCGAACTGGGCCAGCAGCGCGGTCACCGCGCCGAGCGGGAACAGCAGCACCAGCAGGTTCTCCACCGGGATGCTCAGGCAGGCGAGCAGGGTCAGGCCGATCACCGCCACGGCGATCAGGCTGGCGGCGCTGAAAAAGTCCAGGCTTAGGCCCAGGGGCGTGATCAGCTGGAAGAACAGGGCGCCGCCCTGGGCGACCACCGCCAGCGTGCCGAGCAGGCCCAGCAGCCGTTTGTCGGCGCGGGCGCCACGGGCCAGTCCGGTGGCCTGGTAGACGGTCGCGGCCAGATAAAGGAAGGCGGCGAGCAGATTGGGGATGAGGCTGGGTGAAGAGAACATAAGTCCTGGCAGGCAAGCCCTAAAGGGACGGAGTTTGGCATAGATCGCGGTGGGCAAGGAAGACTGCGTATCAATCGCGGGGCAAGCCGATGGTCCCGAGCGAGGTGTGCGCAGGAAGCAGTCTCCGCTATAATCGCCGCCTTGCTCTGCCCGGCGCGTGTACATGTTCACCTGGGCATCTGAAAAACCTCGGCTCCACTGGGCCTGAAAGGATCACCATGTTCGAAAACCTGACCGACCGCCTGTCACAGACGCTGCGCCATGTCACCGGCAAGGCCAAGCTGACCGAAGACAACATCAAGGACACGCTGCGCGAAGTGCGCATGGCCCTGCTCGAGGCCGACGTCGCCCTGCCGGTGGTCAAGGATTTCGTCAACAGCATCAAGGAACGCGCGGTCGGCACCGAAGTGTCGCGCAGCCTGACTCCGGGCCAGGCCTTCGTGAAGATCGTCCAGGCCGAGCTGGAAAGCCTGATGGGCGCGGCCAACGAAGAGCTGACCCTCAACGCCGCGCCACCTGCCGTGGTGCTGATGGCCGGCCTGCAGGGCGCCGGTAAGACCACCACCGCCGGCAAGCTGGCGCGTCACCTGAAAGAGCGCAAGAAGAAGAGCGTGATGGTGGTGTCGGCCGACGTCTACCGTCCGGCGGCGATCAAGCAGCTCGAAACCCTGGCCAACGACATCGGAGTGACCTTCTTCCCGTCGGATATCAGCCAGAAGCCGGTGGCCATCGCCGAGGCGGCGATCCGCGAAGCCAAGCTCAAGTTCATCGACGTGGTGATCGTCGACACCGCCGGCCGTCTGCATGTCGATGCCGACATGATGGACGAGATCAAGGCGCTGCACGCCGCGGTCAAGCCGATCGAGACCCTGTTCGTGGTCGACGCCATGACCGGCCAGGACGCCGCCAACACCGCCAAGGCCTTTGGCGACGCCCTGCCGCTGACCGGCGTGGTGCTGACCAAGGTCGACGGCGACGCCCGTGGCGGTGCCGCGCTGTCGGTACGCGCCATCACCGGCAAGCCGATCAAGTTCATCGGCATGGGCGAGAAGACCGAGGCCCTGGAGCCGTTCCACCCGGATCGTATCGCCTCGCGCATCCTCGGCATGGGCGACGTGCTCAGCCTGATCGAGCAGGCCGAGCAGAACATCGACAAGGCCAAGGCCGACAAGCTGGCCAAGAAGCTGAAGAAGGGCAAGGGCTTCGACCTCGAGGACTTCCGCGACCAGCTGCAACAGATGAAGAACATGGGCGGCCTGGGCGGCCTGATGGACAAGCTGCCGAGCATCGGTGGCGTGAACCTGTCGCAGATGGGCAATGCCCAGGGCGCGGCCGAGAAGCAGTTCAAGCAGATGGAGGCGATCATCAACTCCATGACCCCGGCCGAGCGTCGCGACCCCGACCTGATCAGCGGTTCGCGCAAGCGCCGCATCGCCCTCGGCTCCGGCACCCAGGTGCAGGACATCGGCCGCTTGATCAAGCAGCACAAGCAGATGCAGAAGATGATGAAGAAATTCTCCGCCAAGGGCGGCATGGCCAAGATGATGCGTGGCCTTGGCGGGATGCTGCCGGGTGGCGGCATGCCAAAACTGTAAAAGAATCCGGTGGGCTTCCTTATATGAGGAAGCCCGCCAGACCCCCGCTACGGCGGGACCATGGCCACCGCGAGGTGGCCCAAACCGGCAGAACTGAGCGGCAGGCCCCGGCATTGCCGAAAAAGGCATTTGCAAATGTCCGTGTATTCCCCGAGAATATGCGGCCTTTTGGGCACCCGTGTGCCCATTGGGCATTCAGTTTTGCAGCACCGACTATAGGAACGATGTTCACATGGTAACCATTCGTCTGGCCCGTGGCGGCTCGAAAAAGCGCCCATTCTACCACCTGACCGTGACCAACTCGCGTAACGCCCGTGACGGCCGTTTCGTTGAGCGCGTTGGCTTCTTCAACCCGATCGCATCGGGCGCCGAAGTCAAGCTGTCGGTCAACCAAGAGCGCGTCACCTACTGGCTGAGCCAGGGCGCACAGCCGTCTGAGCGCGTTGCTCAGCTGCTGAAGGAAGCTGCCAAGGCTGCAGCCTGAGCAGTATGAACGCGACGCCAGAAAAGGCTGATGACCTCATCGTCGTTGGCAAGATTTTTTCGGTTCACGGCGTTCGCGGCGAGGTGAAGGTGTATTCCTTTACCGATCCGATTGAAAACCTGTTGGATTACCCGCGCTGGACGCTCAAGCACGAAGGCAAGGTAAAACAGGTCGAGCTGGTCAGCGGTCGTGGCTCCCAGAAGGGCCTGGTCGTGAAACTCAAAGGCCTCGATGATCGTGATGAAGCCCGTCTTCTGAGCGGTTACGAAATCTGCATCCCGCGGAGCCTTTTGCCCAACCTGGCAGCCGACGAGTACTACTGGTACCAGTTGGTGGGCCTGAAGGTCATCAATCAGGACGAACAACTGTTCGGCAAGATCGATCACCTGTTGGAGACCGGCGCGAACGATGTAATGGTGGTCAAGCCCTGCGCAGGCAGCCTGGATGATCGCGAGCGTCTGTTGCCCTATACCGGGCAATGCGTGCTGGCAATCGACCTGGAAGCAGGCGTGATGCGGGTTGAGTGGGACGCGGACTTCTAGACGATGGGTAACCTTCGCGTAGACGTCATCACGTTGTTCCCCGAGATGTTCTCGGCCATCACGGAGTACGGCATTACCAGCCGCGCGGTGAAACAGGGGTTGCTGCAAGTGACCTGCTGGAACCCGCGGGACTACACCACAGATCGCCACCACACCGTGGATGATCGGCCGTTTGGCGGTGGTCCGGGCATGGTGATGAAGATCAAGCCTCTGGAAGACGCCCTGGTTAGCGCCAGGCAGGCAACCGGAGCATCGGCAAAGGTGATCTACCTTTCGCCACAAGGCCGCAAGCTGACCCAGCAGGCGGTCAAAGGCCTGGCCGAACAGGAATCGTTGATCCTGATCGCCGGTCGTTATGAAGGCATCGACGAGCGCTTTATCGAGGCTCATGTCGATGAGGAGTGGTCGATTGGCGACTATGTGCTTTCCGGTGGCGAGCTGCCGGCCATGGTACTGATCGATGCGGTTACACGGCTGCTGCCCGGAGCTTTAGGGCATGTGGACTCGGCGGAGGAAGACTCTTTCACCGACGGTCTGCTGGATTGCCCGCACTACACCCGACCTGAGGTGTATGCGGATCAGCGTGTTCCCGACGTGTTGCTAAGTGGCAACCATGCACATATCCGGCGTTGGCGGATGAAGCAGTCCCTTGGTAGGACCTTCGAACGACGCGCCGATCTTCTGGAAAGTCGCTCGCTTTCTGGAGAAGAGAAGAAGCTGCTCGAGGAATACATCCGCGAGCGGGACGATAGTTAAACGTATCGATGGTGGATCAAGTATCCATCTTAGGAGCACAGCATGACCAACAAGATCATCCAGCAGCTCGAAGCCGAGCAGATGAGCAAAGAGATCCCGACCTTCGCACCAGGCGACACCGTTGTCGTTCAGGTTAAAGTGAAGGAAGGCGACCGCTCGCGTCTGCAGGCGTTCGAAGGCGTCGTTATCGCCAAGCGTAACCGCGGTCTGAACAGCGCCTTCACCGTGCGCAAGATCTCCAGCGGCGTTGGCGTAGAGCGTACCTTCCAGACCTACAGCCCGCAGATCGACAGCCTGGCCGTGAAACGTCGTGGTGACGTGCGTAAAGCCAAGCTGTACTACCTGCGCGACCTGTCCGGCAAAGCCGCTCGCATCAAGGAAAAACTGTCCTGAGTACAGTTTGCCTGGCGGCCTAGGCCGCCTTGCGAGAAAAAAGCAGCCTTCGGGCTGCTTTTTTGCTTTCTGCAACCCGACCTTGCGATGTGACCCGAAGATGACCACCCGAGACCAGGAAATCCAGCGCCGCACCGAGCTGTCGGTGACCCGCGTGACCAAGGCGGTGTTCCCCAACACCACCAACCACCACAACACCCTGTTCGGCGGCACCGCCCTGGCGTGGATGGACGAAGTGTCGTTCATCGCCGCCACCCGGTTCTGCCGGTTGCCGCTGGTGACCGTGTCCACCGATCGTATCGATTTCAAGCACCCGATCCCGGCCGGTTCGATCGTCGAGCTGGTGGGCACGGTGATCAAGGTCGGCAACACCAGCCTGCAGGTGCAGGTGGATGTGTTCGTCGAGAACATGTACCTCGATGGCCGCGAGCAGGCGATCCATGGCGTGTTCAGCTTTGTCGCCATCGATGAGGACAAGCGCCCGGTGCCGGTGCTGCCGTTGGCCTGATTGCCCTCGCGTTGGTTTGACGCGTTCCTGTAGGAGCGGCTTCAGCCGCGATCACCCGCAACGCGGGTGCCAGGCATTCATCGCGGCTAAAGCCGCTTCTGCAGGTCAATGCGCCACAGGCTGCTCGGTTAGCTCCGGCTCCACCAGTGCCACCAATGTCCATCCAGGCTGCGGCTTGAGCGGATTGTCCGGGCTGGCCACATGCACCCAGCCTTGCCCGTCCCGGGCGAACAGCAGCGTGGCCCGCAGGCCATGCAGTTGCTGGTAATCGCTCCAGCCGAAGGCCTCGGTCAGCGTGGTGCTGTACAGCTCGGCACCCTGGTGCAGCAGCTTGGCCAGCTGTCCATAGGTCATCGGGCTCGACCCGAGCAATTGCCCGCGATGCTCCTCGCTGGCCCGGTGCTTGTCGCTGCGCTGTTTTTCCAGGCCGCTGGCCAGCACGAACAATCGGGCCTGGCCGAAGTCATGGCGAAAACGCGCACAGGCCAGGGCATTGAGCTCGCCCGCCGGTGACAGCCCCAGCAGATGGCCCAGGCCGACCAGGTCGAGGTGGGCGTCGGCGTGCTGCGAGGCAGGGTTGCCGAAGTAGGTCGGCAGGTTGTCCATGCGCGCGGCGCGGATGTTCTCCCAGCTCGAGTCGGTCAGCAGCACCCGACAGCCCAGTTGCTGCAGGGCCTTGGCGACTGCCCGCGCAGGCGGGTTGGCGCCGACCACGAGGAACCCGCTCGGCGCCGGCTCCGCCACCTTCAACAGGCGGGCCAAAGGCCTGGCGGTGGCGCTTTGCAGCACCACGGTGCCGATGATCACAGCGAAGGTCAGCGGCACCAGCAGCAGCGCGCCGTCGTGCCCGGCCTGGTCCAGGCGAATGGCGAAGATCGCCGACACGGCCGCCGCCACGATGCCCCGTGGCGCGATCCAGGCCAGCAATGCCCGTTCCCGCCAGCTCAGCGGCGAGCCCAGGGTCGACAGCAGGACATTCAGCGGCCGTGCCAGCAACTGGATCACCAGCAGCAGCGCCAGTACCGCCGGCCCCAGGGCCAGCAGCGCGTGCAAGTCGAGTCGCGCGGCCAGGAGAATGAACAGCCCGGAGATCAGCAGCACGCTGAGGTTCTCCTTGAAATGCAGGATCTGCCGCACGTCCACGCCGGGCATGTTGGCCAGCCACATGCCCATGAGCGTGACCGCCAGCAGGCCCGATTCGTGGACGATCTGGTTGGCGGCGATGAAGATGCCCAGCACCGCCGCCAGCGAGGCCAGGTTGTGCAGGTATTCCGGCAGCCACTGCTCGCGCATGACCTGCCCGAGCAGCCAGCCACCGGCAACGCCCAGCGCGCTGCCGCAGAAGATCACCCCGGCAAAGGTCGCCAGGCTGTGGCTCAGGCCGTCGCCGGCGGCGCTGGCGATGATGAAGCTGTATACCACCACCGCCAGCAGCGCGCCGATCGGGTCGATGACGATGCCTTCCCAGCGCAGGATGTTGGCGATCGCCGCCTTCGGTCGCACCACCCTCAGCATGGGCACGATCACTGTGGGGCCGGTGACCAGGGTCAGGGTGCCGAACAGGATCGCCAGCGGCCAGTCGAAGCCCAGCAGCCAGTGGGTGGCCAGGGCGATCACCAGCCAGGTGCTCAGCGCGCCGACGGTGACCAGGCGGTGCACCACGCTGCCGATCTCGCGCCATTGCGACAGGTGCAGGGTCAGGCTGCCCTCGAACAGGATCAGCGCCACCGCCAGCGACACCAGTGGCATCAGCAGCGGGCCGAACAGCGCCTGGGGCTGCAGCCAGCCCAGCACCGGCCCGGCGAGGATGCCGCACAGCAGCAGGAACAGGATCGCCGGCAGCTTCAGGCGCCAGGCCAGCCATTGGCAGAGCAGGGCGGCAGCGCCGATGCCGCCGACACTCAAAAGAATCTGCTGTTCGTTCACGCGGGCTCCCTCTGCATGCCGTGTTATGAAAGACTAAGCGTCATTTCGTCGTTTGCCACCGAGTCTTCATGCCTGCACTGGACCACCCCCTGATCGACCAGTTCCTCGATGCCCTTTGGCTGGAGAAGGGGCTGTCCGACAACACCCGCGCTTCGTACCGCAGCGACCTGGCGCTGTTCAATGGCTGGCTGCAGGAGCATGGCGTGGCACTGCCTGATGCCGGGCGTGAGCTGATCCTCGACCACCTGGCCTGGCGTTTCGACCAGGGCTACAAGCCGCGTTCGACCGCGCGTTTTCTTTCCGGGGTGCGCGGGTTCTTCCGTTACCTGCTGCGCGAGCGGCTGGTCGCTGTCGACCCGACGCTGCAGGTGGACATGCCGCAACTGGGTCGGCCGTTGCCGAAGTCGCTGTCGGAGGCCGATGTCGAAGCCCTGCTGCAGGCGCCGGACCTCGGCGAGGCCATCGGCCAGCGCGACCGTGCCATGCTCGAGGTGCTCTATGCCTGTGGCCTGCGCGTGACCGAGCTGGTCAGCCTGACCCTGGACCAGGTCAACCTGCGCCAGGGCGTGCTGCGGGTGATGGGCAAGGGCAGCAAGGAGCGCCTGGTGCCGATGGGCGAGGAGGCGGTGGTGTGGATCGAGCGCTACCTGCGCGATGGCCGAGCCGAGTTGCTGGGCGGGCGCCCCAGCGACGTGCTGTTTCCCAGCCAGCGCGGCGAGCAGATGACCCGCCAGACCTTCTGGCACCGCATCAAGCACCAGGCGCGGGTGGCCGGCATCGACAAGCCGCTGTCGCCGCACACGCTGCGCCACGCCTTTGCCACGCACCTGCTCAACCATGGCGCCGACCTGCGCGTGGTGCAGATGCTGCTGGGCCACAGCGACCTGTCCACCACGCAGATCTACACCCATGTGGCCAAGGCGCGGTTGCAGGAACTACACGCTTTGCATCACCCTCGAGGTTGACGCTCGGGCGATCATCCAGCAGATTCCGACACCTCAAACGCTCGATATGGAAATCAAGCATGACCAGGTTCAAGTGCCCTGCAGCCGTGCGGTTGCCGGTCAGTAATGTCTGACGCCCTGTGGGCCGCCCGCGAGGGCGATGCGCTGATGCACACCTCAATGATGGCCGACATCGTCAGCGGCGTGCTGGAAGTGGCCGCCAACGTCGCCATCGGCATGCTGGCCACCGCGGCGGTAACCGCGGCGTTGGGCCTGACCGTGGCCACTGGCGGCCTCGGCTGCTTCGTGCTCGGCGCGGTGGTGGGCATCGTGGTCGGCGTGGTCATGAGCAAGACCGGGGCCGACAAGGGCTTGAGCAGTTTATGCGAGGGTATCGGCAACTTCCTGTTCCCGCCCTCGGTGCAAGCCAACATCCTCAGCGGCTCGAAGAATACCCACACCAATGGCAAACCGGCCGCCCGCGCTGCCGGCGTCATCGTTGCCGCCGCTGCGCCCGCTGGCAGCGACGCGGCTCAGCCACCGGCCGAGGAGGAGGAAGAAAGCTTCCTCGACATGGCCAAGGGCTTTTTCTCGCAGATGTGGCGGCCTACGGTCGCCAGCCCGGCGCCGAACACCGAGCCTGCCGACGACGACAAGATCCTCTGCAGCAAGCATCCGCCGATGCCGCCGCAGTACCTGGCCGAAGGCTCGAGCAAGGTCACCATCAACGGACACCCGGCCTGTCGCAGCGGCGATCGCAGCACCTGCGAGGCGGTGATCGTCGACGCCGGGCTGGTCTCCGATAATGTGCGCATCGGCGGCGACTCGATCGTGGTCCGCGAGATTCGCAGCGGCAAGACCCCGGGCATCGGCCTGGCGATTACCGCCTTGATGATGCTGCGCGGGCGCGGCGGCAAGTTCTACAGCAAGTTCGGCTGCATGGTGATTGGTGGCATCGGCAGCGCCGTCACCAGCCAGGTGACCGGCGCGATCACCAGCGCCATCGCCGGCTCACCCAACCCGGTCCACAGCGCCACTGGCGCCAAACTGTTGAGCGGCGAAGCCGAGCTTGATTTCAGCCTTCCGGGCTTGATCCCGTTGGACTGGCAGCGCTACTACAACAGCCGGGATGAACGCCGCAACGGCCTGTTCGGTGCTGGCTGGAGCGTCGATTACGAAGTCTTCGTCGCTATCGAGGCACATCCTGAAGGCGGCGAGCGCCTGCTGTTCACCGACGAACAGGCACGGGTCGTCGACATGGGCCATATCCCTCTTGGTGATGGCGTGTTCAGCGCCGGCGAAGGCCTCAGCGTGCGTCGCGCGCACAATGGCGAGCTGCTGATCGAAAGCGTCGACGGTCTCTATCGCCTGTTCCAGCCCGCCCCGAACAATCCGCAGCGCCTGCGCCTGGCGCAACTGGGTGACCGCAACGACAACCGCATCTACCTGGACTACGACAGCAACGGCCGCTTGCTCAGGCTGCGCGATACCTTCGATGTGGTCCAGGTGCAGGTGGTTTACAGCAGCCAATGGCCAGCCCGGGTCAGCCATATCGAGCGATGGTACAGCGACGAGTCGAACGAGCTGCTGGTCAGCTATGCCTATGACAGCAACGGCGACTTGGCCGAAGTCCGCGACGCCAGCGGCCAGGTGCAACGGCGCTTCGCCTATGACCAGGGCCGGCGCATGGTCGAACACCAGCTGCCCAGCGGCCTGCGCTGCTTCTATGAATGGACTCGTGCTGCAGACGACTGGCGCGTGGCCCGGCACTGGACCGACGACGGTGACGAGTACCGTTTCGACTACGACATCGAGGCTGGCATCACCCGGGTCACCGACGGCCTGCAGCGGGTCAGCAGCCGCCACTGGAACCCGCAGTACCAGATCACCCAGTACACCGACGCCCTCGGCCACACCTGGCGTTTCGAGTGGAACGACGAACGCCAGTTGCTGGCCGCCACCGACCCGCAGGGCGGGCAATGGCAGTACCTGTACGATGAGTCCGGCAACCTCTGCGAAAGCATCGACCCACTGGGCCGCAGTGAGGCGACCCAGTGGCTGGAACACTGGTCGCTGCCCCGGGTACAGACCGACAAGGCCGGCAGGCGTTGGCGCTATCGCTACGACCAGCGCGGCAACTGCAGCAGCGAAACCGACCCGCTGGGCCACACCACCCGCTACCGCCATGACGAACGCGGCCAGGTGGTGGAGATCATCGATGCGGCGGGCAAGCACAAGCACCTGCGCTGGAACGAATTGGGCCTGCTGATTGAACAGGTCGATTGTTCGGGGTATCCGACCCGCTTCAGCTATGACCGGCGCGGGCATCTGCAGGCGGTCACCGATGCCCTCGGCGAACGTACCGAGTACCAGTACGATGCCCAGGGCCGATTGCTCGGCTCGCAATTGCCCGATGGGCGCAGTGAGCACTATCAGCTTGATCGCAACGGCCAGCTCAACAGCTATACCGACCCCGCCGGGCACTCCACCCAATACCGCTATAACCGGCGTGGCCAGGTGCAGCAGCGTATCGATCCGCATGGTCGGCGGGTGCAGTTCAGTTACGACGCCTACGGGCGGCTGCTGGCGCTGACCAATGAAAATAGCGAAAGCTACAGGTTCAGCTGGGACCTGGCTGATCGCCTGACTGAACAGCAGGATCTGGACGGCAGCGCCAGCCGCTATCACTACGACCGGCTGGATAACCTCAGTTGCGTTGAGTACCTCCCCGCCCCCCAAGGCGATGCTGAAGCGATCATTCATCAATTGCACCGGGATGCCGTCGGGCGCTTGATCGAAAAGCGCACCGATGATGGTGAAACCCAGTACAGCTACGATCCCCTTGATCAACTGACGGCAATCAGCTTCACCGACAAGGCAGGCAACAGCGAGCAACTGGCCTTCGCTTACGATGCCCTTGGCCAATTGCTGGAAGAGCACAGCGCCAATGGTGTGCTGCAACATCACTACGACGAACTCGGCAACCTGGTCCAGACCCAGCTGCCCGACGGCCGCTGGCTCAACCGCCTGTACTACGGCAGCGGCCATCTGCATCAGCTCAACCTCGACGGCAAGGTGATCAGCGATTTCGAACGCGACCGCCTGCATCGTGAAGTGCTGCGCACCCAGGGCCGGGTCAGCACCCGCAGCGAGTACGACCGCAGCGGTCGTTTGCGCTCACGCCTGCGCCGCCCCAACCACCAGCCGCCGCAACTGCCGGCTACGGTACAGCAACGTTTCGATTTCGACTCGGCAGACAACCTGATCGGCCGTTTCAACCAGCAGCCCGGCAGCCAGCACCAGCAATTGCTGCACTACGATGCCAGCGGCCGGATCATGGCCAGCCAGGACGCTGGCCAGGGCCAGAGCGAAACCTTCGCCTACGACGCTGCCGCCAACCTGCTCGACGGCCCCCAGGCCGGCATCGGCCTGGTACGTCATAACCGCTTGCTCACCTACCAGGACAAACGCTACCGCTACGACGGCTTCGGCCGCCTGATCGAGAAACGCAGCAGCCGACGTGGCATCCAGCACTTCAGCTACGACGCCGAGCACCGCCTGATCCAGGTGCGCAGCCAGCACGGTGGGCGCGAACGGATACTGAACATGCGCTACGACCCGCTCGGACGGCGTGTCGAGAAAAGCGAATATGACGATCAGGGCAATCTGCTCGACCAGACCCGCTTCGCCTGGAATGGCCTGCGCTTGTTGCAGGAGCATCGCTACAGCCAGACCAGCCTTTACCTGTATGTCGAAGACAGCCACGAACCCTTGGCGCGGGTTGACGGTGCGGGGCAGCACCAGCAGGTGCGCTACTACCATAACGATCTCAATGGCCTGCCCGAACAGTTGACGGATGACAGTGGCGAGGCGGTCTGGCAGGCGCGCTATCAGGTCTGGGGCAATACCCTGCAGGAAGTGCGTGAGGCGCATTTCATCGAAGAGCAGAACCTCAGGTTTCAGGGACAGTACCTGGACCGTGAAACGGGCCTGCACTACAACACGTTTCGGTTTTATGATCCGGATGTCGGGCGGTTCACGCAGCCGGATCCGGTGGGGCTTGAGGGCGGGCTGAATCTATACTATTACGCGCTTAATCCTTTTACCTGGCTTGACCCGCTCGGTCTGACCAGTTGCGGCACACCGAGGAAGTCCGCAAATCCGGCAAAAGTCATTAATGATCTTAAGGCATTCGGCGGTAGGCGTTTCCGTTTTGGCGGTAATACATTCAAACTTGACAAGAGTGGTATGAAGCATATTCTTGAGCGTCATCATCCTAAATACTGGGATGGCTCGGTCAAGGCGCGTCAAAGTTTCCTGTCTCCGAAATTATCGATCCAAGATGTTTCGAGTGTTGTTCGCGATGTCATGAGGCAGAATAGAGATGTGTTGGTCGGTAAGGGTACTGTTGGTAAATACCAGGTCAGTGGTACTTCCGGGGGTGTAGAGTACGTTGTTGGACTTAATAACGGCAGAGTAGGGCAATTGTATCCAAAATGAAGAATAAAATTATTATTGAAACCTATGTAAAGACGGGTGAACGGTTTGCCGATTTCTTCGAATATGAAGGAGGATTTAATGGCCAGGCGTCTATCGAAGGTGCGCTGGTTCTTACGATTGATGGCACAGCGCTTATTGACAGAAGCATGTTTGATTACGTCGATGACCTGTGGAGCTATTTGTCAGAAGGATTGCTACAGGTCAGTGAAGGCAAATCGTTTAGCTGTTTTTTTCCTGACCAGCCCATCGAAGTCAAACTGACTCCCAGCAACGGTCGTCTGCAGGTGAGCGTCACCTGCCATAGTGAGGTTTCTGTTGCAGTCGATAAAGATGAATTTGTCAGGGTCATGAGCGAGCACGCACGCAAATTTTTCACCTGGTTGCAGGCGATAGAGCCTGGCGCCAAAGGTACTTGCGATTACGCACTGGGACACCTGAACAAAATTCGTCGGTAACATCAGGTCTGGGGCAATACACTACATGAAGTGCGCGAAGCGCATTTCATCGAAGAGCAGAACCTCAGGTTTCAGGGCCAGTATCTGGACCGTGAGACGGGTCTGCACTACAACACGTTTCGGTTTTATGATCCGGATGTCGGGCGGTTCACGCAGCCGGATCCGATAGGGTTGCTGGGTGGCACGAATCTTTATCAGTATGCGCCGAATCCGAACGGGTGGGTTGATCCGCTTGGATTATCTCCTGTTAGTCCTAAAACGATTTTATTCTCACAAGACAGTATTAATGGTGTGTTTGAGGATGGAAGAAGTGTTAATGGATTAACGCATAGACTTATAAATGATCCCTCGTATATAAATTAAGTTGAGCTAATCAGAAAAGTCAGGATGCAGGATTTACCCACTAATGTTCAAGAGCGCTTATTGTCTCAAGGAGCACATAAAGATTCAGTGTCTAGCTTGGATAATAGAAGGCTGTGCGCGGCTAAAGAAGCTGGTGTATCCAAAATCCCATCCAGATGGGCAACTCCAGAGGAATTGTCTAAAATAAATCTTGATCGAAGGTTTTCAACTGGTGATGGTGGTGAATCGATAAGGACAAGAGGTTGTGGCTAATATGAATGTTAAGGCAATAGAAACAAGATATGGTCTGATTTATGGGCGAGATGCTTTGGTTCTTTTAGGGGCTGAATTAATACTCTATCCTTTTAAATTTGTCATTAAAGCATCGTTATCTTTGCGTTCCTGCAAGCCAATGATTACAGACGCACCTGATGTTAGCGTTGAGTTTTTGTTTAGTGATATTAAAAGTATGTCTGTGTATAAAATGGATGATTACCCATATGAAAAACACTCTCTGTCGAGCTTTGATTTGATAGATAACATAGATGGAGATGGATTTCAGCATATAGTTCTTAGCACTTATGACCATGTTTTCGATGTGATTGGAAAATATGATATTAAATATTCTTAGATGAATTTCTTAATAAACCGGGAAAGAGATTCTGATTCTCCAGGTTTATTATAGGGTTTTGTAATGCTGGACATCTCCTATCTGTCGGACACGCTAGGCGACAAGCCCTACCTTCAACTGAGTGACGCTGAGGTGAAGCGTGTGCAGGGCGCATTTATTGAGTTGCGTGAAAAGACGGGGCTTTATATCGATCCTTATGGGCGATCCAGGATTTATCCCAGACAGCAGAAGATGTTGATTGCGCTGCTGTTACAGGACATTGATCGCGATGTGCTTGCTTTGGTTGATTTTCTGAAAGTTTCCAGTGATGCAGATGAGGTCTTGCTGGTAGACGGTGATTGATAGCCGAGGTGACCGCCGCCCCCTGGCGCACGCAGCCTTGCGCTCCCGATCGAGCACGCCTCGACCGCCGCCGCTTCTGTGGTAGGCTTGGACGGTTTGCACCGAGGGCCGCAATGACACCCCGTTTTCAGTACGGGCGTGCTGCATCCGGCCCCGTCCGCCTTCAGGAGTACCCCATGCGCGTGACCCAGATTTTCGCCGCCGCCGCCCTGGCGTTGGCCAGTACCTTTGCCGTCGCCGCGGCCACCGATGCCAACGCCGGTGCCGAGCAGGCGATCCGCAAGTCCTTGCAGAACCTCGAGCTGGAAGTGCCGGTCGAGAGCGTCAGCAGCAGCCCGCTCAATGGCCTGTACGAAGTCAAGCTGCAGGGTGGTCGCGTGCTGTACGCCAGCGCCGACGGCCAGTTCGTCATGCAGGGCTACCTGTTCCAGATCCAGGACGGCAAGCCGGTCAACCTCACCGAGAAGACCGAGCGCCAGGGCATTGCCAAGCTGATCAACGGCATTCCGGTTGGCGAGATGGTGGTCTACCCGGCCAAGGGTGAAACCAAGTCGCACATCACCGTGTTCACCGACACCACCTGCCCGTACTGCCACAAGCTGCACGCCGAAGTGCCGGAGCTCAATCGCCGTGGCATCGAAGTGCGCTACGTCGCCTTCCCGCGCCAGGGCCTGGGTTCGCCGGGTGACGAGCAGCTGCAGGCGGTATGGTGCTCCAGCGATCGCCGCGCGGCGCTGGACAAGATGGTCGACGGCAAGGAGATCAAGGCCGCCAAGTGCGCCAACCCGGTCAGCAAGCAATTCCAGCTGGGCCAATCGATTGGTGTAAATGGCACGCCGGCGATCGTTCTACAGAATGGCCAGGTGATTCCGGGTTACCAGCCGGCGCCGCAAGTGGCCAAGCTGGCCCTGGCAGAGAGCAAGTAATCAATTCAGACGCCGTCGTCATGGGGTGACGGCATGTTTCACGGTCGGCGCAGGTGCCGGCCGTTCTATGGGGAGTTCACAGTGAAACCGGTCAAAGTAGGCATCTGTGGGTTGGGGACCGTCGGTGGCGGAACCTTCAATGTACTTCAGCGCAACGCCGAGGAGATCGCCCGCCGTGCCGGGCGCGGTATTGAAGTGGCACAGATTGCCATGCGCTCGCAGAACCCGAATTGCCAGATTACCGGTACCCCCATTACCGCTGATGTGTTCGAAGTTGCGAGCAACCCTGAGATTGATATCGTCATCGAGCTGATCGGCGGCTACACCATCGCCCGCGACCTGGTGCTCAAGGCCATCGACAACGGCAAGCACGTGGTCACCGCCAACAAGGCGCTGATCGCCGTGCACGGCAACGAGATCTTCGCCAAGGCCCGCGAGAAGGGCGTCATCGTCGCCTTCGAAGCCGCCGTGGCCGGCGGCATCCCGGTGATCAAGGCGATCCGCGAGGGCCTGTCGGCCAACCGCATCAACTGGCTGGCCGGCATCATCAACGGCACTGGCAACTTCATTCTCACCGAAATGCGCGACAAGGGCCGCGCCTTCCCCGACGTGCTGGCCGAAGCCCAGGCGCTGGGTTATGCCGAGGCCGACCCGACCTTCGACGTCGAAGGCATCGACGCCGCGCACAAGCTGACCATCCTGGCGTCCATCGCCTTCGGCATCCCGCTGCAGTTCGACAAGGCCTACACCGAGGGCATCACCCAGCTGACCACCGCCGACGTCAACTACGCCGAGGCCCTGGGCTACCGCATCAAGCACCTGGGCGTGGCCCGTCGCACCGCCGACGGCATCGAGCTGCGCGTGCACCCGACGCTGATCCCCAACGACCGCCTGATCGCCAACGTCAACGGCGTGATGAACGCGGTGATGGTCAACGGTGACGCCGCCGGTTCCACCCTGTACTACGGCGCCGGTGCCGGCATGGAGCCGACCGCCTCGTCGGTGGTCGCCGACCTGGTCGACGTGGTTCGTGCAATGACTTCCGACCCGGAGAACCGCGTGCCGCACCTGGCGTTCCAGCCGGACGCACTGTCGGCCCACCCGATCCTGCCGATCGAAGCCTGCGAAAGTGCCTACTACCTGCGTATCCAGGCCAAGGACCACCCGGGCGTGCTGGCCCAGGTCGCCAGCATCCTCTCGGAGCGCGGCATCAACATCGAGTCGATCATGCAGAAGGAGGCCGAGGAACAGGACGGCCTGGTACCGATGATCCTGCTGACCCACCGTGTGGTCGAGCAGCGCATCGACGACGCCATCGTCGCCCTGGAAGCGCTCCAGGACGTGATCGGCAAGGTCGTGCGCATCCGCGTCGAACAGCTCAATTAATTCCGGCGGCGGGCCGCGACGGCGGCCCGCGCCCAGCATCGAAGGTTTGCACCCATGCGCTATATCAGTACCCGCGGCCAGGCTCCGGCCCTGAACTTCGAAGACGTCCTGCTGGCGGGCCTCGCCAGCGACGGCGGCCTGTACGTACCCGAGAACCTGCCGCGCTTCACCCAGGAAGAGATTGCCTCCTGGGCGGGCCTGCCGTACCACGAACTGGCTTTCCGGGTGATGCGCCCGTTCGTCGACGGCAGCATCGCCGACGCCGATTTCAAGAAGATCCTCGAAGAGACCTACGGCAACTTCGCCCACGCCGCCGTCGCGCCGCTGCGCCAGCTCAACGGCAACGAGTGGGTTATGGAGCTGTTCCACGGCCCGACCCTGGCCTTCAAGGACTTCGCCCTGCAACTGCTCGGCCGCCTGCTCGACCATGTGCTGGTCAAGCGTGGCGAGCGCGTGGTGATCGTCGGCGCCACCAGCGGTGATACCGGCTCGGCCGCCATCGAAGGCTGCCGCCGTTGCGACAACGTCGACATCTTCATCCTGCACCCGCACCAGCGCGTGTCGGAAGTGCAGCGCCGGCAGATGACCACCATCCTCGGCGACAACATCCACAACATTGCCATCGAAGGCAACTTCGACGACTGCCAGGAGATGGTCAAGGCCAGCTTTGCCGACCAGTCGTTCCTCAAGGGCACCCGCCTGGTGGCGGTGAACTCGATCAACTGGGCGCGGATCATGGCCCAGATCGTCTACTACTTCCACGCAGCATTGCAGCTCGGCGGCCCGGCCCGTTCGGTGGCGTTCTCGGTGCCGACCGGCAACTTCGGCGATATCTTCGCCGGTTACCTGGCGCGCAACATGGGCCTGCCGATCAGCCAGCTGGTAGTGGCGACCAACCGCAACGACATCCTGCACCGCTTCATGAGCGGCAACCAGTATGTCAAGGATTCCTTGCACCCGACCCTGTCGCCGTCGATGGACATCATGGTCTCGTCCAACTTCGAGCGCCTGCTGTTCGACCTGCACGGTCGTAATGGCGCCGCGGTTGCCCAGCTGATGGACACCTTCAAGCAAGGCGGTGGTTTCAGCGTCGAGCAGGATCGCTGGACCGAGGCGCGCAAGCTGTTCGACTCGCTGGCTGTCACCGACGAGCAGACCTGCGAGACCATCGCCGAGGTGTTCAAGGCCACCGGTGAAGTCCTCGACCCGCACACCGCGATCGGCGTCAAGGCTGCCCGCGAGTGCCGCCGCAGCCTGGATACGCCGATGGTGGTGCTGGGCACCGCGCACCCGGTCAAGTTCCCCGAGGCGGTGGAGAAGGCCGGTGTCGACAAGGCCCTGGAGCTGCCGGCGCACCTGAGCGATCTGTTCAGCCGCGAGGAGCGCTGCACGGTGCTGGCCAACGACCTGAAGACCGTCCAGGCCTTCGTCAGCCAGCATGGCAACCGCGGCAAGCCGCTGTAAGCCGAGCGCTATGCGAAAAGCCCGTCCTAGACGGGCTTTTTTGTGTCCGCGACACAGGGTTTCGATCTTTCAGATTTTTCCCATGTAGTTCGGCGCCTGCACCTACTAGAGTGGTTTCTCCAACCTACAAGGCTCACTGCTCCAGAGGTGGCTCATGCGTCAGCTCAATGTCCTTATCCATCAGGGTCGGCCCTCTCACCAGATGCTCTTGCACCAGGCCTTCAATGCGCAGGGTGTGTACAACGTCCGGCTCACCGACGACGTACCGACCGCGACGGCGCGACAGCGGCCTGTGGATGTGCTGGTGCTCGACCAGGGCATGCCCTGGCGCCATGCGCGGCGCTTGTTCAAGTACCTGGTTCAGGCTTCCTGCGCGGGCGGGTTGCTGTTTGTCGGGTGTGGCGGCGCTGGGGGGAAAGACCTCGCGCTCGAGGCACGCGAGCATGGTTTGAACGTGCTGGCGGAGTTGTCCTGGCCGATGTCGATGGTGGGGCTGGAGCGGGCGCTGGAACGCCTCTAGTCGGCCGCAGGCTGGGGGCGTCCGGCACGGGTGATCGCCGACCTGCAACATCAGCGGCAGATGCAGGGAACCTTTGCCTCACCAGCCCATCAGAATTTGTAAGGGCCGTCTGATGGTGCTTTGCTCCGGTACCGTCCAGGCTGTCACTGGAAGTCCCAAGGACTTTCGCTTGACCCTGGTCGTCCTCCCCAGCGGCCGGGGTTTCTTTTTGCCTTGAACCTGGGGGTTGCCCGGAGAGCGTCAGCGTATCGGCGGTTCACCCTGCTCGAAGAAGTGCCTGGCCTGCTCCAGGTAGTCTTCCTGCAGTCCAGGATCCAGCCAGTGGGCGTAGAGGTCAGGCAAGGTATCGCGACGCAATGCCGGCAGCAGTTGGTCGATATGGGCGATCGCCTCGCGCCCCAGCGGGGTATCCGAGCAGCCTACATGCAGGAACTGGTAGCGGTTTACGCCAAGGATGGGGTGGAAACTGTAGTCGTCCAGCGAGCCATTTTGCTGCTGGATCAGGTAACGCATCTCCGGCCAGTAGCCGAGCACCAGTTGCAGGCGGCCCAATTGCTGCATCTGCAGCAGGCTGGCCGTGGCATCGTTGCCGTAGTGGCGGCTGAAGGCGGTATCAGGCAATTGCCGGAGCACCTCGTCGACCTGCACGCTGTAGCTGCGCTCGGCGACGATGCCCAGCTTCAGGCGGGTCTCGGCCAGCAAGCGCTGCAGGTCGACCTGCTGGCCGTCCAGGTACGGCGCGAGCAGGGCCTGGTCCTGCTTGCGCACGATCAGGCCACTGCTCAGCACGCCCAGCGAAGGTTGGGAGAAATGCACATACCTGGCGCGCTCGGGGGTCCACAGCAGGGTCGGGTCACAGGTGAAACTGCGCTCCTGGAGCATCTGCAGGCCCCGGGCCCGGTTGACCCGAACGATGCTGTGGTCGTACTCGGGCATCTGGGCGATCAGCATCGGCAGCAACTGGTCGATCACCCCCTGGCCCTTGGCCGGCCCTTCGAAGATGGTGAACGGCGGCAGGTCGCGCACCAGCCACAACAGGCGCTCCCTGGCCTCGGCCGATTGACCCGCGAGTGCGAACAGCAACAGGCAGAGCACGATGGGCAAATGGCGGATCCGCATGGTGCGTGGGTCAGACCGTGCCGGCCGCGCGCAGGCGGGCAATGGCGGCTGCGTCGTAGCCCAGGTCGGCCAGCACCGTGGCCGTATGCTCGCCCAGTGCCGGGCCGACCCACTCGGCGGAGCCCGGCGTGTCGGACAACTTGGGCACGATGCCCGGCATCTTGAATGGCTTGCCGTCCGGCAGCCGGGCCTGGAGGAACATCTCGCGGGCGAGGAACTGCGGATCGCCCAGCATGTCCTCGGCGGAGTAGATCCGGCTGGCCGGTACCTCGGCATCGTTCAGCACCTGCATCACCTCGGCCAGCGGCAGGCTGTTGGCCCAGCGGTCGATGACCCCGTACAACTCGTCGCGGCGGGCATCGCGGCCGTCGTTGGTGGCCAGGGTCGCATCGTTGGCCAGGTCGTCGCGGCCAATGGCCTGCATGAAACGCTTGAAGATCGCATCGCCATTGGCGCCGATCTGCACGTGACGGCCATCGGCGGTGGTGTGGATGCAGGAGGGGGTGATGCCCGGCATGATGTTGCCGGTGCGTTCACGGATGAAGCCGAATACATCGAACTCCGGGACCATGCTTTCCATCATGGC
The DNA here is from genome assembly GCF_014268935.2 of Pseudomonas peradeniyensis. Lineage (GTDB taxonomy): Bacteria > Pseudomonadota > Gammaproteobacteria > Pseudomonadales > Pseudomonadaceae > Aquipseudomonas > Aquipseudomonas peradeniyensis. Next base: position 2,000,201 of record NZ_JABWRJ020000001.1, read on the forward strand.
GAAGATCGCTTCGTACAGCGCCACGTCCACCACCTGGCCCGCGCCGCCGTTGACCTCGCGATGACGCAGGGCCATCAGCGCGCCGATCACGCCCCACAGGGCGGCAATGGAGTCGCCGATGGAGATCCCGGTGCGTACCGGCGGGCGGTCCTCGAAACCGGTGATGTAGCGCAGCCCGCCCATGGACTCGCCGACCGCGCCGAAGCCCGGCTGGTCTTTCATCGGCCCAGTCTGGCCAAAGCCCGACAGCCGCACCATGACCAGGCGCGGATTGAGGGCATGGAGCACGTCCCAGCCCAGCCCCAGCTTCTCCAGCACGCCGGGGCGGAAGTTCTCGATCAGGATGTCGGCATCGGCCAGCAGGCGCTTGAGCACGTCGCGGCCTTCCGGATGCTTGAGGTTGAGGGTCAGCGACTGCTTGTTGCGGGCCTGTACGAACCACCACAGCGAGGTGCCTTCATAGAGCTTGCGCCATTTGCGCAGCGGGTCGCCGCCATCGGGGGACTCGACCTTGATCACCTCGGCGCCGAATTCGGCGCAGATCCGCGAGGCGAACGGGCCGGCGATCAGGGTGCCGAGCTCGATGACTTTCAGGCCGGCGAGGGGTTTGCTGGGCGTAGGCATGGGGCATCCGTGGCGGCTGGGCGTGTGCGCAGGTTGTATCACAGCTCGGCGGTGGCAGGTATATCGGTGTTGTCTGATCCGACGCTGGCGCCCGGGATCAGTTAGACTGTGCGACTTTCTCTCGCAAGAAGCCTATTGCCCATGGCCCAGCCGTCCACCACCTACAAGTTCGAACTGAATCTGACCGACCTCGACCGCGGCGTGTACGAGAACGTCCGCCAGACCATCGCCCGTCATCCTTCGGAAACCGAAGAACGCATGGCCGTGCGCCTGCTGGCCTATGCCCTCTGGTACAACGAGCAGCTGTCCTTCGGTCGCGGTTTGTCGGATGTCGATGAGGCGGCCCTGTGGGAAAAGAGCCTGGACGACCGCATCCTGCACTGGATCGAAGTCGGCCAGCCCGACGCCGACCGCCTGACCTGGTGCTCGCGGCGGACCGAGCGCACCAGCCTGTTGGCCTACGGCAGCTTGCGCGTCTGGGAAAACAAGGTGCTCGGCGCGGTCAAGGGCCTGAAGAACCTGAGCATCGCCGCCGTGCCGCAGGACGTGCTGGAAGTCCTCGCCACCGACATGCCGCGCACCATCAAGTGGGATGTGATGATCAGCGAAGGCACGGTGTTCGTCACCGACGACCGTGGCCAGCACGAAGTGCAGCTGCAGTGGCTGCTCGGCGAGCGCGGCTGACCTGATTCACAGCGGATTATCGAAGACCCCATGCGTATCGAACCTCGTCCCCTGCCGTCGCCCCTGCCATTGCTGGGCAACCTGCCACCCCTGCTGACCCGCCTGTACGCCGCCCGTGGCGTACAGTCCGAGGCTGAACTGGACAAGAGCCTGGCACGCCTGCTGCCGTTCCAGCAGCTCAAGGGCATCGATGCGGCGGTGGACCTGCTGGTCGAGGCGCTCGACCAGCGCCAGCGCATTCTCATCGTCGGTGACTTCGACGCCGACGGTGCCACCGCCAGCACTGTCGGTGTGCTTGGCCTGCGTCTGCTGGGCGCGGCACATGTCGATTATCTGGTACCCAATCGCTTCGAATACGGCTACGGCCTGACCCCGGAGATTGTCGAGGTCGCCCTGCAGCGCCAGCCGCAGTTGCTGATCACCGTGGACAACGGCATCTCCAGCGTCGAGGGTGTGGCGGCAGCCAAAGCTGCCGGGCTCAAGGTGCTGGTCACCGACCACCACCTGCCGGGCGAACAGTTGCCCGCCGCCGATGCCATCGTCAACCCGAACCAGCCAGGGTGCGGGTTCCCGAGCAAGTCCCTGGCCGGCGTGGGGGTGATCTTCTACGTGCTGATGGCCCTGCGCGCGCGGCTGCGCAGCCTGGGGCGCTATGAGACGCAGCCGCAGCCGAACATCGGCGAGCTGCTCGACCTGGTAGCGCTGGGCAGTGTCGCCGACGTGGTGCCGCTGGATGCCAACAACCGCATCCTGGTGCACCAGGGGTTGGAGCGTATCCGTGCCGGCCGTGCCCGCGCCGGGCTCAAGGCCATCCTCGAGGTGGCGCGGCGCGATCATCGACGCATCACCTCCACCGACCTGGGCTTCATCCTCGGCCCTCGGCTGAATGCCGCCGGGCGCCTGGACGACATGAGCCTGGGTATCGAATGCCTGTTGTGTGAGGACGCGGCGTTGGCGCTGGACATGGCCCAGCAGCTGGATGGTCTGAACCAGGACCGCAAGTCCATCGAGCAGGGTATGCAGCGCGAGGCGCTGGCCCAGCTCAAGGATCTGCCGGTCGAGTCCATGCCCTATGGCCTGTGCCTGTTCGACGCCGACTGGCACCAGGGGGTGATCGGTATCCTCGCTTCGCGGTTGAAGGAGCGTTACCACCGTCCGACCATCGCCTTCGCCGATGCGGGGGAGGGGATGCTCAAGGGCTCGGCGCGTTCGGTGGCGGGGTTCCATATCCGTGATGCGCTGGATGCCGTGGCGGCGCGGCATCCGGCCCTGATCAGCAAGTTTGGCGGGCACGCGATGGCGGCGGGGTTGTCGTTGCCGGCCGAGCATTTCCCGGCGTTTGCCGAGGCGTTCGATGAAGAGGTACGGCGTCAGCTGCGTGAGGATGACCTGACCGGTCGGCTGTTATCGGATGGCACCCTGGCGGTCGAGGAGTTTCACCTTGACCTGGCGCGGGCATTGCGCAATGCCGGGCCGTGGGGGCAGCACTTTCCTGAGCCGTTGTTCCATGGGGTGTTCCAGCTGGTCGAACAACGGGTGGTCGGGGAGCGACATCTGAAGGTGGTGCTCAAGAGCGAGTGTGGGGCGGTGCGGTTGGATGGGATTGCCTTTGGGGTTGATCGGGAGGTTTGGCCGAATCCTACTGTGCGGTGGGTGGAGTTGGCTTACAAGCTGGATGTGAATGAGTTTCGGGGGAATGAGAGTGTGCAGTTGATGATTGCTCACATGGAAGCTCGGTGATTTTGTTTTGATTAGTTAATTGGTTAACTGGTTGTTTTGAGGGTTGTATGCGCATTCATTTGTGATGTCGACGCTTATTCACCTTTCCGCCCTTACGGCGGGTAACTTTTTGAAGGATCAAAAAGTCACCAAAAAATCCTCGCTCCATTCATCCGGCCCTACGCTTCGCTCCGGGTCCCCTCACTCCGGCCTTGCTCCCGGGAGGACCGCGCTGCAGGGCCCATCCTGGGCCCCAGCGCTTGATGGGCATCCATGCCCGTCACCTCCCTCCGCAAGTCCTGCGTTCGGCCTCCTGAAGTCGCGAAGTTACGAGCGGCGCCTGGACTGGCGCAGCTGTCGCTAGTTGAAATTTAATTGATCTCTCGATTGTATCGCGGGGCAAGCCCGCTCCCACGCGATAGTCGCCGTTATATATAACCCTGTAGGAGCGGGCTTGCCCCGCGAAAGGGCCGGAACAGCCAATACATAACTAATGGCCAAAAAACTAACTTCGCATTTCTTGCTCTTGCTCTTGCTCTTGCTCTTGCTTCTAAGCGCGCAATAGTCCAGGCGCCGCCAATTGCGACTTCAGGAGGCCGAGCGGAGTTCTTGCGGAGGGAGGTGACGGCCATGGATGGCCGTCAAGCGCTGCGCCCCAGGATGGGGCGTTCAGCGCGGTCCTCCCGGGAGCAAGAACGGAGCGAGGGAACCCCGGAGCGAAGCGTAGGGGCCGGATGAATGGAGCGAGGATTTTTTGGTTCCTTTTTGATCCTTCAAAAAGGGACCCGCCGTAAGGGCGGAAAGGTGACTATGCGTCCCCATCGCCAATGAATGCGCATAAAAAAATCAAAACAATCATCCCCGAACCCAAGACCCCAGAACACCCCCCACCCCATGGTCTAGTCTGAAACCTACCGGTACCGGCCCACCCCCAAACCACAAAAGCCGGCCCGGAAACCATTGGAGTCCCTGGGAGGTGCCCCATGAGCCTGCTGCTCGAGCCATACACCCTGCGTCAGCTGACCCTGCCCAACCGCATCGCCGTATCCCCCATGTGCCAGTACTCCGCCGTAGACGGCCTGGCCAACGACTGGCACCTGGTCCACCTCGGCAGCCGCGCGGTCGGTGGCGCGGGTCTGGTAATCAGCGAGGCCGTCGCGGTCACCGCCGACGGACGCATCACCGCCGAGGACCTCGGCTTGTGGACCGACGACCAGATCAAACCCCTGCAACGCATCACCCGTTTCATCACCGCCCAAGGCGCCGTCCCCGGTATCCAGCTGGCCCATGCCGGGCGCAAGGCCAGCACCCACAGGCCGTGGCTCGGCAAGCAGGGCAGCGTCAAGATCGAGGAGGGCGGCTGGCAACCGGTCGGGCCGTCGAAGATAGCCTTCGACCCGCAGCACACCCCGCCACGTGAATTGACCAAGGACGAGATCCAGGACGTGGTCGCCGCGTTCGTCGCCGCGACCGAGCGGGCATTGCAGGCCGGCTTCAAGGTGGTCGAGATCCACGCCGCCCACGGCTACCTGCTGCACCAGTTTCTCTCGCCCCTGAGCAACCAGCGTCGCGATGAATACGGCAGCTGTTTCGAGAACCGCATCCGTTTAACCCTGCAGGTTGCCGAGGCAGTACGCAAGGCCTGGCCGCAGGAACTGCCGCTGTTCGTGCGGGTATCGGCCACCGATTGGGTCGAGGATGGCTGGAACCCGGACGAGACCGTCGAGCTGGCCCGTCGCCTGCGCGCCCTGGGTGTCGACCTGATCGACGTGTCTTCAGGGGGCACCTCGGTCAATGCCGAGATTCCCACCGGCCCCGGCTACCAGACCCGCTTCGCCGAACGGGTACGCAAGGAGTCGGAAATCGCCACCGGCACCGTCGGCATGATCACCGAACCGGCCCAGGCCGAGCATATCCTGCGCACCGGCCAGGCCGATGTGATCTTCCTTGCCCGCGAGCTGCTGCGCGACCCGTACTGGCCATTGCATGCCGATGACGACCTGGGTGGCAACAAGGCGACCTGGCCGGCGCAGTATCAGCGGGCCACCAGCCGGGCCAACCCCATCCACGAGTCGGACCTGCGCGACTGACTCAGCTACAGGCCGCCTGGCTGAGGATGTCGCTGACCCACTGGTTGATGCTCTTCTGCGCCAGCTCGGCCTTGGCCGCCACGCTGGCGTGGAGGGTGGGCTCCAGGCGCAGGCTGAGTTTTCCGGAGTAGGTCTTCTGCGGTTCGCGCCCCAGGCGCTGGCAGGTTTCGAGGTAGTCGTCGACGGCTTCCTCGAATGCCTGGCGCAGTTCGCTGATCGATTCGCCATGGAAGCCGATCACATCGCGGATGCCGGCGACATGGCCAACCAGCAGCTGGTCTTCGTCGCTGTATTCGATGCGGGCCGAGTAGCCGCAGTAGTTCATTACATTCATGGGGTAACTCCTGCCTGCTCCAGGAACTGGCGGGCATCGCGCACCTGATAGGGCTTGGCGTGCCGGTCGGGGTGAGGGCGATGGAAGGTCGCGACCTCGCCATTGAGCTCGAACCGCACGCGTGAACCCCTGCCTTCGATCACCCGGGCACCGAGCGAAACCAGCAGGGACTCCAGGCGCGACCAGTCCAGCGTTCGTGGAACGGGCTTCTTGAAGACGAGTTCGAGTAACGCACGTTGATGATTATTCATGGTATCAGTCTGTGATACCAGTGCCGCAAAGCTCAATAGATCAACGGTAGGGCGCCGCAGGGGCAACCCGTGGGAAATGTCGCGCGGTTGTGCGGAAAAACCGCTGCGCCATGGTAACGCTCCCTACTGGAAGCAACTGGCGCAGCCAACAAACCAAACTGGGCAACATCCGGATGCAAATGCGTTAAGCGTGGCTTCAGCTTGCAGGCCTACTCTGGAGGCCTACCTACTTTGGATGCTTGCGAGGTCTGCCAGATGAACACCCGTGGTCTGCTCGATCAGCTATTGAAAACCGGTCAATCCATGCTGCAGAACCAACAGGGCAAGGGCACCAGTCACAAGGGCTCCGGGAGCCTCGGCAGCCTGTTGTCCGGTGCTGGCGGTGGCGCATTGGCGGCCGGCGCGATGGGCCTGCTGCTGGGGAACAAGAAGGCGCGCAAGTACGGCGGCAAGGCGCTCACCTACGGCGGATTGGCCGCGCTTGGGGTGCTGGCCTACAAGGCCTATGGCAACTGGCAGGCGCGCCAGGGCGCGGGCAATCACGAACCGCAGACCCTCGACCGCCTGCCGCCGGCCCAGGCCGAACAGCATAGCCAGGCCGTGCTTCGGGCGTTGGTGGCCGCGGCCAAGTCCGACGGTCATATCGACGAGCGCGAGCGGGCGTTGATCGAAGGCGAGTTCACCCGCCTGGACAGCGACCGCGAATTGCAGCACTGGCTGCATGCCGAGCTGAACAAGCCGTTGGATCCGGCCGAGGTCGCCCGCGCCGCGCAGACCCCGGAAATGGCCGCCGAGATGTACCTGGCCAGCGTGATGATGGTCGATCAGGAGAACTTCATGGAGCGCGCCTATCTCGATGAATTGGCCCGCCAGCTACGCCTCGACCCGAACCTGCGCCAGGAACTGGAGAACCAGGTCAAGCTTGCCGCGAGTCAATGAACCGGCATTTGGCCACCTGAACGGGCACGGACGCCTGAATACCGCTGCATTCAGCCGCAATTGAACGGGAAGCCTGGGCTATACTTCGGCGATTTTTCCCGCTCGTATCGAATTCCTGAGGGCTGAATGTGAAGAACTGGACCTTGCGCCAACGGATCCTGGCAAGTTTCGCCGTGATCATCGCCATCATGCTGCTGATGATCGTGGCCGCTTACTCGCGGCTGGTGGCGATCGAGTCCAGCGAGGAAGCCGTGGGGTCCGACAGCATCCCCGGCGTCTACTACAGCTCGATGATCCGCAGTGCCTGGGTCGACAGCTACGTCACCAGCCAGCAGTTGGTGGGGCTGTCCAACCACCGTGAGATCACCACGGCCGATCTTGAACTGTTCAAGAGCTTCGATGATCGCCTCAAGAAGCACATGGCCAGCTATCAGGCGACCATCCGCGACGCGGCCGACCAGGCGGCGTTCGACGATTTCACCCGTCTGGAGGAGGAGTATGTCAAGCTCGTCGACCAGGTCCTGGAAACCTATCGCCAGAAGAACTATCCCGAAGCCCAGCGGCTGATCATGGATGTGCTCACGCCTGCCTGGAAGGAAGGGCGCCAGCACCTGAACGAAGTGATCGAGCGTAACCGCGAGTCCGCCGACAAGGCCACCAACGACATTGTCAGCGCGGTCAATACCGCCAAGGGCAGTATGATCGTCTCGTTGCTGCTGGCCATCATCGCCGCCGGTGTCTGCGGTCTGTTGCTCATGCGTGCTATCACCGCACCCATGCTGCGCATCGTCCATGGGTTGGACGGCCTGCGCTCCGGTGACCTGAGCATGCGCCTGAACCTGGACCGCAAGGATGAGTTCGGCGCGATCGAAGGGGGCTTCAACGAGATGGCCGAGTCCTTGGCCAACCTGGTGGCCCAGGCCCAGCGCTCGTCGGTGCAGGTGACCACCTCGGTCACCGAGATCGCCGCCACCTCCAAGCAGCAACAGGCCACCGCCACCGAAACCGCCGCCACCACCACCGAGATCGGCGCCACGTCGCGGGAAATCGCCGCCACCTCGCGCGACCTGGTGCGCACCATGACCGAAGTCACCAGCGCCGCCGACCAGGCTTCGAGCCTCGCCGGCTCCGGTCAGCAGGGCCTGGCACGCATGGAAGAAACCATGCACCAGGTGATGGGCGCCGCCGACCTGGTCAATGCCAAGCTGGCGATCCTCAACGAGAAGGCCAGCAACATCACCCAGATGGTGGTGACCATCGTCAAGGTCGCCGACCAGACCAACCTGCTGTCGCTCAACGCCGCCATCGAGGCGGAGAAGGCCGGCGAATACGGTCGCGGTTTCGCCGTGGTCGCCACCGAGGTGCGGCGCCTGGCCGACCAGACCGCCGTGGCCACCTACGACATCGAGCAGATGGTGCGCGAGATCCAGTCGGCGGTGTCGGCGGGGGTGATGGGCATGGACAAGTTCTCCGAGGAAGTGCGCCGCGGCATGTTCGAGGTGCAGCAGGTCGGCGAGCAACTGAGCCAGATCATCCACCAGGTGCAGGCGCTTGCGCCGCGGGTGCTGATGGTCAACGAGGGCATGCAGGCCCAGGCCACCGGCGCCGAGCAGATCAACCAGGCGCTGGCCCAGCTCAGCGATGCCAGCACCCAGACCGTCGAGTCGCTGCGCCAGGCCAGCTTCGCCATCGACGAACTGAGCCAGGTGGCCGCCGGGCTGAGGGGTGGTGTGTCGCGGTTCAAAGTCTGACGACGATGAACGACATGTCCCCCCGCGAGGCGCGCGCCACCACTGAAAAGGGCGTGCTGTACCTGCAGTTTCGCATTGCCGACCAACGTTTCGCCCTGGATGTGCGCGAGGTGATCGAGGTCCTGCCGCATCGTGCGCTCAAGCCCATCGCCCAGGCTCCGGCCTGGGTGGCCGGCGTGCTCGCCCATCGCGGTGCGCTGGTGCCGGTGATCGACCTGTCGGCACTCAGTTTCGGCTCCCCGGCCCAGTCGCGCAGCAGTACGCGACTGGTGCTGGTGCACTACCGCGCCGATCCGCAGCGTCCGCAGTTGCAGCTGGGATTGATCCTGGAGCAGGCCACCGACACCCTGCGCTGCGCTCCCGACGACTTCCAACCCTATGGCCTGGACAATGCCGAGGCGCGTTACCTCGGGCCTGTGCGCCAGGACGCCCGGGGTTTGTTGCAACGCATCGAGGTGGACGACCTGCTGTCGGATGCGGTGCGCGTGTTGCTGTATCCGCTGGAGCCAGGGCAGGTGCAGGTATGAGTGAGCAGCGTTTTTTCCGTTTCCTGCAGGAGCGTATCGGCCTGGACGTCGAGTCGGTCGGCACGGCGATGGTCGAGCGTGCCTTGCGCCAGCGCTGCACACTCGTGGCGGCGGTAAACCTGGACGACTACTGGGTACGCCTGCAGCAGTCGACCGATGAGCAGCAGGCCCTGATCGAGGCGGTCATCGTTCCGGAGACCTGGTTCTTCCGCTACCCCGAATCCTTCACCGCGCTGGCGGGCCTGGCCCACAAGCGCGTGGCCGAGCTGGCCGGCGCCCGGCCGCTGCGGATCCTCAGCCTGCCGTGCTCTACCGGCGAGGAGCCGTATTCGATCGCCATGGCGTTGCTCGACGGCGGGCTGAACCCCGGGGCATTCCGTATCGACGGCATCGACATCAGCCCCAGCTCGGTGGCCAAGGGCGAGCAAGGTGTCTATGGCCGCAACTCGTTCCGCGGCAGTGAGCTGGCCTTTCGCGAGCGGCATTTCAGCGTCGTCGACGAGGCCCATCGCCTGGATGAGCGGGTGCGCCAGCAGGTCAGCCTGCAGGTGGGCAACGTGCTCGATCCGGCGCTGCGGGCGCGTGAAGGCCTCTACGATTTCGTGTTCTGTCGTAATCTGCTGATCTATTTCGACGTACCGACCCAGCAGCGGGTGTTCGAGGTGCTCAAGCACCTGACCCATGCCCAGGGCGTGCTGTTCATCGGTCCGGCCGAGGGCAGCCTGCTGGCGCGCCTGGGTATGCGACCACTGGGGATTGCCCAGTCGTTCGCCTACGTCCGTCAGGATGAAGCGCCGCCGGTCATCATCGCCAAGCCGGCGCCGGTGGCCCGCCCAGCAGTCGTGCCACCCGTGCCAGCGCGTATCGTGACGCTACCGCCGCGGGTCGGCAGGCCGAATGCCGTGCCAGTCGCCAAGCCGATGCCGGCCAAGGATGAGGCGCAACTGCTGGCCAGCATCGCCCAGCATGCCAATGCCGGTGACAGCGCCCAGGCCAGGGAAGGCTGCGAGCGCTATCTGCGCAAGTTCGCGCCCAAGGCACAGGTTTACTACTGGATGGGGTTGCTCAGCGATACCGAGGGCGATGCCGCGCAGGCCATCACCCATTACCGCAAGGCCCTCTACCTTGAGCCGCAGCACCCGGAGGCGCTGATGCACCTGGCCATGCTGCTGGCCGCGCAGGGCGACGAGGCGGGCGCGCGACGCCTGCAGGAGCGTGCCGCTCGGGCTGGCCGGGAGTCTGAACGATGAGCGGCGGATACCATATGCAACTGATTGCCCACGATGACGAGCAGATCGATGACTGCTGGAACCGTATCGGGGTGCATGGCGACAAACAGTGTCCCTTGCTGCCGCGGCATGTGCACTGCCGCAACTGCGAGGTTTATGCCGAGGCAGCCACGCGCCTGCTCGACCGTTATGCGCTGATCCAGGATGAACAGCTCGAGGCACCCGCTGTGCAGGAGGAGGCGGTCGGCCGCTCGATGCTGCTGTTCCGCCTGGGCGAGGAATGGCTGGCCCTGGCCACCGCCTGCCTGGCCGAGATCGCCCCGTTGCAGCCGGTGCACTCGTTGCCTCACCAGCGTTCGCGGGTGCTGCAGGGGGTCGCCAATGTGCGCGGGGCGCTGGTGCCTTGCCTGTCGCTGGCCGACCTGCTGGGCGTGCCGGTCGAGGGGGGCGGCGAGCGTGGCGGGCGGAGCATGCCGCGCATGCTGATCCTGGCGGCCGAAGGTGGGCCGGTGGTGGTACCGGTGGACGAGATCGACGGGATCCATCGCCTCGACCCGGCGAGCCTGGACAATGGTCGCGATGCGGCGCACTTCACCGCGGCGGTGCTGCAGTGGCGCGGGCGCAGCGTGCGTGTGCTGGATGAACAACACCTGATGTCAGCCGTGAAGCGGAGCCTGTCATGACCCCGGAGCAAATGCGCGATGCGTCGCTGCTCGAGCTGTTCAGCCTGGAGGCCGAGGCCCAGACCCAGGTGCTCAGCGCGGGCCTGATGGCGCTGGAGCGCAACCCTGCGCAACCCGATCAGCTCGAGGCCTGCATGCGTGCGGCGCACTCGCTCAAGGGGGCGGCACGGATCGTCGGCATCGACGCCGGGGTCAGTGTCGCCCATGTCATGGAAGACTGCCTGGTGGCCGCCCAGGAGGGCCGCCTGCTGCTGCGCCCCGAGCATATCGACGCACTGTTGCAGGGCACCGATCTGCTGATGCGTATCGCCACGCCGGGCGATCAGGACAGCGAAGCCGCCGTGGCGGTGTTCCTGGCACAGATGGCGGCCTTGCTCGACCCCTCGGCGCCCTTGCTGGCCAACGCGCAGCCGAGCACAGCGAACCTGCCGCCAGTCGTCCAGCCCGCACCGCCGGAGCCTGAGCCCCTGTCGCCACCTGAACCCGACGTCGAGGCAGAGCCGGTGCCTGCCCGCAAGGTCGGAAAACGCGGTGGCGAGGGCGGCGAGCGGGTGTTGCGGGTCACCGCCGACCGACTGAACAGCCTGCTGGACCTGTCGAGCAAATCGCTGGTCGAGACCCAGCGCCTGAAACCCTACCTGGCCACCCTGCAGCGCCTGAAGCGTATGCATGGCCAGGGCATGCGGGGGCTTGATGGACTGAAGGCCCAACTGGAGGAGAGCGGCCAGGGGCCTGAAGTACTCGAAGCCCTGGCCCAGACCCAGCAGTTGCTGGCCGAAACCCAGCAAATCCTGTTGCAACAGGCGGCTGACCTGGACGAATTCGGCTGGCAGGCCAGTCAGCGCGCGCAGTTGCTCTACGACACGGCTTTGGCCTGTCGCATGCGTCCGTTCGCCGATGTGCTGACCGGGCAGAGCCGGATGGTCCGCGACCTTGGCCGCTCGCTGGACAAGCCCGTGCGCCTGCTGGTCGAGGGCGAGAAGACCCAGGTCGACCGCGATGTGCTGGAAAAGCTCGAGGCTCCGCTGACGCACCTGCTGCGCAACGCGGTCGATCACGGTATCGAGCTGCCCGAGCAGCGCCTGCTGGCCGGCAAGCCGAGCGAGGGCACGGTACGCCTGCGCGCCTCGCACCAGGCCGGACTGCTGATCCTCGAATTGTCCGACGACGGTGCCGGTATCGATCTGCAGCGCCTGCGCCGTAGTATCGTCGAGCGAGCACTGTCGCCGGCCGAGACCGTGGCGCAGATGAGCGAGGCCGAGCTGCTGACGTTCCTGTTCCTGCCGGGCTTCAGCCTGCGCGACACCGTCACCGAGGTGTCCGGTCGCGGTGTCGGGTTGGACGCGGTGCAGCACATGGTCCGCGAACTGCGCGGCTCCATCGAGCTGACCCAGGTGGCTGGGCAGGGCTGCTGCTTCCACCTGGAAGTGCCATTGACCCTGTCGGTGGTGCGCAGCCTGGTGGTCGAGGTGGGCGGCGAGGCCTATGCCTTCCCACTGGCGCATATCGAGCGCACCGTCGAAGTGCCGGCCGAGGCCATCGTGCAGATCGAAGGCCGTCAGCACTTCTGGCACGAAGGGCGGCATATCGGCCTGGTGGCTGCCAGTCAGTTGCTCAACCGGCCGGCGGCCCAGGGGGATGAACAGAGCCTGCGGGTAGTGGTGATCCGTGAGCGCGATCAACTCTATGGGGTGGCGGTCGAGCGGTTGATCGGCGAACGGGTGCTGGTGGTGATGCCACTGGACGCGCGCCTGGGCAAGGTCCAGGACATTTCCGCCGGCGCCCTGCTCGATGATGGCTCGGTGGTGCTGATCGTCGATGTCGAGGACCTGCTGCGCTCGGTGGACAAACTGCTCAGCACCGGCCGCCTGGAACGTATCGAACGGGGCGGGCGGGGCGGCAAGGGCGTGGCACGCAAGCGCATCCTGGTGGTCGACGACTCGCTCACCGTACGCGAGCTGCAGCGCAAACTGTTGGGCAACCGCGGCTATGACGTGGCGGTGGCCGTCGATGGCATGGACGGCTGGAACGCCCTGCGCAGTGATGATTTCGACCTGCTGATCACCGACATCGACATGCCGCGCATGGACGGTATCGAGCTGGTCACCTTGGTAAGGCGCGACAACCGCCTGCAATCGCTGCCGGTGATGGTGGTGTCCTACAAGGATCGTGAAGAAGACCGGCGTCGTGGACTGGATGCCGGTGCCGACTATTATTTGGCCAAGGCCAGCTTCCACGACGATGCGTTGCTGGAGGCGGTCGTGGAGCTGATCGGAGGTGCCCAGGGATGAGAATCGCCATCGTCAACGACATGCCCATGGCCGTGGAGGCCCTGCGCCGTGCGTTGGCCTTCGAGCCCGCGCACCAGGTGATCTGGGTGGCGGGCAATGGCGCCGAGGCGGTGCGCCTGTGCGCCGAGCAGACCCCGGACCTGATCCTCATGGACCTGATCATGCCGGTGATGGACGGGGTCGAGGCCACCCGCCGGATCATGGCCGAGACTCCCTGCGCCATCGTCATCGTCACGGTGGACCGCAAGCAGAATGTGCACCGGGTGTTCGAGGCCATGGGCCATGGCGCCCTGGATGTGGTCGATACCCCGGCGCTGGGCGCGGGCGACGCCCGGGAGGCGGCCGCGCCGCTGTTGCGCAAGATCCTCAACATCGGCTGGCTGATCGGCCAGCAGCGTCCCAGCGCCGCCCGTGCGGTGGCCGCGCCGCTGCGCGAGACTTCGCAGCGCCGTGCCCTGGTGGCCATCGGCTCGTCGGCCGGTGGGCCGGCGGCGCTCGAGGTACTGCTCAAGGGCCTGCCGCGCAGTTTCCCGGCGGCCATCGTGCTGGTCCAGCATGTCGACCAGGTGTTCGCCGCCGGCATGGCCGAATGGCTCAGTACCGCGTCCGGCCTGCCGGTGCGCCTGGCCCGCGAGGGTGAGCCTCCGCAGCCGGGGCAGGTGCTGCTGGCCGGCACCAACCACCATATCCGTCTGCTGAAGAACGGCGAGCTGGCCTACACTGCCGAGCCCGTCAACGAAATCTACCGGCCCTCGATCGATGTGTTCTTCGAGAGCGTGGCGCGCTACTGGTCTGGTGATGCGGTGGGCGTGCTGCTTACCGGGATGGGGCGCGACGGCGCCCAGGGCCTGAAGCTGATGCGCCAGCAGGGCTTCCTGACCATCGCCCAGGACCAGCAGAGCAGCGCGGTATACGGCATGCCCAAGGCCGCCGCGGCAATCGACGCGGCGGTGGAAATCCGTCCGCTGGAGCGAATTGCCGGGCGACTGATGGAAATCTTTTCGAAATGACGATATGTATTGAGGCGCGCCGCGTGGCCGGCGGTCAACGGGTGACTACGGATGAATGATCTACCGATCGAAGGTTTCACGACCATCAACGAAAGCGCGGCGATGGTCCTGCTGGTCGATGATCAGGCGATGATCGGCGAAGCGGTGCGCCGTGGTCTGGCCCATGAAGAGAACATCGACTTTCACTTCTGCGCCGACCCGCACCAGGCGGTGGCCCAGGCCATGCGCATCAAGCCCACGGTGATCCTCCAGGACCTGATCATGCCGGGCCTCGACGGCCTGACCCTGGTGCGCGAGTACCGCAACAACCCGGCCACCCAGGACATCCCGATCATCGTCCTGTCGACCAAGGAGGACCCGCTGGTCAAGAGCGCTGCCTTCGCCGCCGGGGCCAACGACTACCTGGTGAAGCTGCCGGACACCATCGAGCTGGTGGCGCGTATTCGCTATCACTCGCGCTCGTACCTGACGCTGCTGCAGCGTGACGAGGCTTATCGCGCCCTGCGGGTGAGCCAGCAGCAGTTGCTCGACACCAACCTGATGTTGCAGCGGTTGATGAACTCGGACGGGCTCACCGGGCTGTCCAACCGCCGTCACTTCGACGAGTACCTGGAGCTGGAGTGGCGTCGGGCTATTCGTGAGCAGCAGCAGTTGTCGTTGCTGATGGTCGATGTCGACTACTTCAAGGCGTTCAACGACAGTTTCGGCCACCTGGCCGGTGACGAGGCCCTGCGTCAGGTGGCCGAGGCCATTCGCGGCTGCTGCTCGCGGCCGACCGACCTGCCGGCGCGCTATGGCGGCGAGGAGTTCGCCCTGGTGCTGCCCAATACTTCGCCTGGTGGCGCGCGGCTGGTGGCGGAAAAGCTGCGCCAGACCATCATGGGCCTGAAGATTGCCCACACAGTGCCCGAGGCGGCCTCGCACCTGACCGTTAGCATCGGTCTGGCGACCTTGACGCCGAGTGTCGGCAGTCATTGCCGGCAACTGATCTCGGCGGCGGACAAGGGGTTGTATCTGGCCAAGAATAGCGGGCGTAATCAAGTCGGTATTGCCTAAGAGAGTTCCTGCAGGGTGTTAGTGTTTTCAGAACTTCACTAACCCTGCGGGACCGGCTTGTCGGCAGAGGTATAAACAACAATTGCTGGCTGAAACCTAAACTCCAATCTCTTCGCTCTTCGCTCTTCGCTCTTCGCTCTTCGCTCTTCGCTCTTCGCTTTTGCTTCTAAGTGCGCGGTAGATCAGGCAACACCAATTGCGACTTCAGGAGGCCGAGCGGAGTTCTTGCGAAGGGAGGTGACGGGCATGGATGCCCGTCAAGCGCTGCGCCCCAGGATGGGGCGTTCAGCGCGGTCCTCCCGGGAGCAAGAACGGAGCGAGGGACCCCGGAGCGAAGCGTAGCTGGGAAGCGGCGAAGCGTAGGGGCCGGATGAATGGAGCGAGGATTTTTTGGTTCCTTTTTGATCCTTCAAAAAGGGACCCGCCGTAAGGGCGGAAAGGTGACTTTGCGTCACCATCGCAAATGAATGCGCATATAACTTTCAAAACTCATGCTCTAAAAGTCAAAGTCAAAGTCAAAGTCAAAGTCAAATGCGGTCGGTGTCGGTTTTAATAGTTGTAAGTGCATTCATTTGTGATGTCGACGCATAGTCACCTTTTCGCCCTTACGGCGAGTCCCTTTTTGAAGGATCAAAAAGGAACCAAAAAATCCTCGCTCCATTCATCCGGCCCTCCGCTACGCTCCGGGTCCCCTCACTCCGGCCTTGCTCCCGGGAGGACCGCGCTGCAGGGCCCATCCTGGGCCCCAGCGCTTGACGGGCATCCATGCCCGTCACCTCCCTCCGCAAGGCCTGCGCTCGGCCTCCTGAAGTCGCGAAGGTACGGGCGGCGCCTGGGCTGACGTAGCTGTCGCTAGTTGAGTATGGCGCTAGACTCTTGATCGGCAACGGCAACGGCAACGGCAACGGCAACGGCAACGGCAACGGCAACGGCAACGGCAACGGCAACGCCGGGAATCGGGCGTAAAGGGGTTTGCGCCCAGACCGCCCGGCGGGTCTGCCGCCAGACCCCAGACTCGGTTATACTCGCGGGCTTTTCACCGAATTCGTACGAGAGCTGCCCGCCCATGGAAATCCAACCGATCCTGAACACCATCAAGGACCTCACCGAGCGTTCCCAGTCCATTCGGGGGTATCTTTGACTACGATCACAAACATGATCGTCTGGTCGAAGTAAACCGCGAGCTGGAAGACGCCGCTGTCTGGAACAAACCCGAGTACGCCCAGGCCTTGGGCCGCGAGCGCGCCATGCTGGCGCAGGTGGTCGAGACCCTCGATAAACTGTCCAACGGCCTGACCGACTGCAAGGACCTGCTCGACATGGCTGTCGAGGAGGGCGATGAAGGCGCTGTCAGCGATGTCGAGACCGAGCTGCAAGGGCTTGAGGAATCCCTCGCCCAGCTCGAGTTCCGTCGCATGTTCAGCGGCGAGATGGACCCGAACAACGCCTACCTGGACATCCAGGCCGGCTCCGGCGGCACCGAGGCCCAGGACTGGGCCAACATCCTGCTGCGCATGTACCTGCGCTGGGCCGACAAGCGCGGCTTCGACGCCACCATCATCGAACTGTCCGAAGGCGAAGTCGCCGGCATCAAGGGCGCCACCGTGCACATCAAGGGCGAGTACGCCTTCGGCTGGCTGCGCACCGAGATCGGCGTGCACCGCCTGGTGCGCAAGAGCCCGTTCGACTCCGGCGCCCGTCGCCATACCTCGTTCTCGGCGGTGTTCGTCTCGCCCGAGATCGACGACAAGGTCGAGATCGAGATCAACCCGTCCGACCTGCGCATCGACACCTACCGCTCCTCCGGTGCCGGTGGTCAGCACGTCAACACCACCGACTCGGCGGTGCGTATCACCCACGTGCCGACCAACACCGTGGTGGCCTGCCAGAACGAACGCTCCCAGCACGCCAACAAGGACACCGCCATGAAAATGCTGCGGGCCAAGTTGTACGAGCTGGAAATGCAGAAGCGCAACGCCGCCTCCCAGGCCCTGGAAGACAGCAAGTCGGACATCGGCTGGGGCCACCAGATCCGCTCCTACGTGCTCGACGACTCGCGCATCAAGGACCTGCGGACCGGCGTCGAGCGCAGCGACTGCCAGAAGGTCCTGGATGGCGACCTCGACCAGTACCTGGAAGCGAGCCTCAAGCAGGGGCTGTAAACCGTACACCACCGCCGCGATACGAGGCCCAGGGCCCGTATCGCGTGCCCTGCCCGACAGGGGCAACGAACACCTGATGGAAAGAATGACGACATGAGCGACCTCAAGACCGAAGCGCAAGACCTGCAACAGGAAGAAAACGCCCTGATCGCCCTGCGCAAGGAAAAACTTGCCGCCGAGCGCGCCAAGGGCAATGCCTTCCCCAACGACTTCCGCCGCGACAGCTACTGCAACGACCTGCAGAAACAGTACGCGGACAAGACCAAGGAAGAGCTGGAAGCAGCCGCCATCCCGGTCAAGGTCGCCGGTCGCATCATGCTCAACCGGGGTTCGTTCATGGTCATCCAGGACATGACCGGCCGCATCCAGGTCTACGTCAACCGCAAGACCCTGCCGGAAGAAACCCTGGCCGCGGTCAAGACCTGGGACCTGGGCGACATCATCAGCGCCGAAGGCACCCTGGCCCGCTCCGGCAAGGGCGACCTGTACGTCGAGATGACCAGCGTGCGCCTGCTGACCAAGTCGCTGCGCCCGCTGCCGGACAAGCACCACGGCCTGACCGACACCGAGCAGCGCTACCGCCAGCGCTACGTCGACCTGATGGTCAACGAGGAAACCCGCCACACCTTCCGTGTGCGTTCGCAGGTGATCTCGCACATCCGCAAGTTCCTCATCGAGCGCGACTTCCTCGAAGTCGAAACCCCGATGCTGCAGACCATCCCCGGCGGCGCCGCGGCCAAGCCGTTCGAAACCCACCACAACGCCCTGGACATGGCCATGTTCCTGCGCATCGCGCCGGAGCTGTACCTCAAGCGCCTGGTGGTCGGTGGCTTCGAGAAGGTGTTCGAGATCAACCGCAACTTCCGTAACGAAGGCGTTTCGACTCGTCACAACCCTGAATTCACCATGCTCGAGTTCTACCAGGCCTACGCCGACTACCGCGACAACATGGACCTCACCGAGGAACTGTTCCGCGAGCTGGCGCAGCTGGTACTGGGCAGCACCGATGTGCCGTACGGCGACAAGGTGTTCCACTTCGGCGAGCCGTTCGTGCGCCTGTCGGTGTTCGACTCGATCCTCAAGTACAACCCGGAGCTCACCGCCGCCGACCTGCAGGACGTCGACCGTGCCCGCGAGATCGCCAAGAAAGCCGGCGCCAAGGTGCTCGGCCACGAAGGCCTGGGCAAGCTGCAGGTGATGATTTTCGAAGAGCTGGTCGAGCACAAGCTGGAGCAGCCGCACTTCATCACCGAGTACCCGTTCGAAGTCTCGCCGCTGGCCCGTCGCAACGACGACAACCCGGCCGTGACCGACCGCTTCGAGCTGTTCATCGGTGGCCGCGAAATCGCCAACGCCTACTCCGAGCTCAACGATGCCGAAGACCAGGCCGAGCGCTTCCTGGCCCAGGTGGCCGAGAAGGACGCCGGTGACGACGAGGCCATGCACTACGACGCCGACTTCGTCCGCGCCCTGGAATACGGCATGCCGCCGACCGCCGGTGAGGGCATCGGCATCGACCGCCTGGTGATGCTGTTGACCAACTCGCCGTCGATCCGCGACGTGATCCTGTTCCCGCACATGCGTCCACAGGCCTGAGCGATCTGAACAAGCCGCCTTTCGAGGCGGCTTTTTCATGCCTGAAGCTTTATGTTGTCAGTGCGGGCCTCATCGCGGGGCAAGCCCGCTCCCACAGTTGCACCGCAGGGCTTGAGCGTTGTGGTGTAACGTGGGAGCGGGCTTGCCCCGCGATGAGGTCGGCACCGGTAACCCACTGTTCATGAGGTACCTCCAGTGACCCCCGCAATGCCCCACCAGGGCGCCGCCGGCATCGCCACCGCCGTCGCCGAGAGCGTGCAGTACCAGGGCCGCAAGACCGCCCGCCAGGGCAGCGAGCAGCGCCGCCAGCAGATCCTCGACGCCGCCATGCGCATCGTCGTGCGCGATGGCGTGCGCGGCGTGCGCCACCGCGCCGTGGCTGCCGAGGCCGGCGTGCCGTTGTCGGCCACCACCTACTACTTCAAGGATATCCAGGACCTGCTGGCCGATACCTTCGCCCAGTATGTCGAGCGCAGCGCGGCCTACATGGCCAAGCTCTGGACCAACACCGAAGGCGTGCTGCGCCAGTTGCTGGCCCAGGGCGACGGTACCCCCGAGGCCCGGGCGCACCTGGCCGATGAAGTGGCGCGCATGCTGGCCGACTACGTCCTGCGCCAGCTGAACAACCGCCGCGACTTCCTCATGGCCGAGCAGGCCTTCCGCCAGGAGGCGCTGCTGTGCCCGCGCCTGGCCGAACTGGTGCAGGCCCACGAGCAGATCCTGCTGCATGGCGCGCGACAGATCCTGCAGGTGGTCGGTTCGCGTCAGCCCGAGCAGGATGCCCAGATGTTGACGGCGATAATCGAGCAGATGGAATATCAGGGCCTGCTCAAGGATGCGAATGCGCAGGCCGATGAGCAGATGCTCGCTATCCTTGTCCGATACCTGCAGATGGTGCTGGCCTCGGCCTGAGTGGCGAACGACTTTTCAAGGAGAACCTGATGAAAGCCTGGCGTGTGGTGTTGTTGACCTTGTCATTCCTCCTGCTGGGCGGTTGTCTGGTGACGTTCGACGAGCCGCTGCCGGCCAACCAGCCGGCGCCTAAGGCCCTGCTCGGGCAGTGGAGCAGCAAGGACGCCTGGGGCCAGCCGCTGAAGCTGAGCATCAGCCGCGCCGGCGGCAACACCTACAAGGCGGTGGCCCGTGCCCAGGGCAAGGCCCCCGAGGAATACGCCTTCACCGTGGCCCGGCATGGCAACCGCTGGTACCTGTCGGCCGGCGTGCCCAAGCGCCTGGGCGGCAACTTCCTGATCGGTGGCTTCGAGGTGATCGACGGCAAGCAGCTGGTGGTCTACAACCTCGATGTCGAGCAGGTGCAGCAGGCCGTCGCCAAGAAAGAACTGAGCGGACGCAATACCGAAGTGCCGGAAGATAACGGCGAGGGCGTGCTTATCGACAGCCCCACCGAGCGGGTGCTGGCGTACCTGGACGATCCCGCCAACTCCGATCTGTTCGTCGAGGTGGCGCGCTTCCAGCGTTCCGGTAAATAGCAGTGAGCATACCGGCCTCGTCGCGGGGCAAACCCGCTCCTGGTTGTGGGAGCGGGATTGCCCCGCGATGAGGCTCCAAGAAGGAGTCCCGCGTGGACGAGTACCAGCAGACCATACGCACGTTGTCCGACCGCATCGTCGCCACCCAGACCCCGATCCGCGTGCTCGACGCGGTGAAATGGGACGACGGCATCCGCCAGGGCTTCCTCAAGGCCAAGGGCAAGGAGCCACCGGCGGTGGACCGTGCCTACTACCAGAACCGCCCGCTGTCGTTCGACTCCAGCGCGGTGAAGGCCGAGTTCCAGAGCATCGAGCGCGACATCACCCGGCAGTTGGGCCAGTTCAACCCGGTCGGGCAGATCATGCGGCGCATGTGCAAGGAATACCGCATGGTGGTGCGCATGCTCGAAGCACGCGGCACCGAGGACTTCGGATTGATCTCCCAGGAGCTCTACGGCGCCGCCTCCGATGCCTTCCACGCCGGTGATCCGACCCTGGCCGACCTGGGCCTGATGCTCTCGGACTACCTGAACAACATCGACGGTCGCGGCGACCTGAAGGACGAGCCGAAGAACCTCACGGCCAAGGAAGCAGTGGAGATCCTCCAGCGTCGCCTGAACAAGGTGTTCGGCGAGGCCGAGGAGACCATTCGTGTGTTCGAGTCCGACGGCATCGTCGCCGACGCCGCGGCCGGCGCCGACTACATCAAGGTGCGCGCCGACGCCATGTTCAACAGCCGCGACGTGCGCGCCCTGGAAGTGCATGAAGGCCTGGTGCACGTCGGTACCACCCTCAACGGCCTGAACCAGCCGATCTGCACCTTCCTGGCCAAGGGCCCGCCCTCGTCGACGGTGACCCAGGAGGGCTTGGCCATCCTCATGGAGGTGATCGCCTTCGCCTCCTACCCCAGCCGCCTGCGCAAGCTCACCAACCGCACCCGTGCCATCCACATGGTGGAGGAGGGCGCCGACTTCCTGCAGGTCTTCGAGTTCTTCCGCGGCCAGGGCTTCGAGATGGGGCAGAGCTACAGCAACGCCAGCCGGGTGTTCCGTGGCTCGGTGCCCAACGGCCTGCCATTCACCAAGGACTTGTCCTACCTCAAGGGCTTCATCATGGTTTACAACTACATTCAGTTGGCCGTGAAGAAGGGCAAGCTCGAGCAGATCCCATTGCTGTTCTGCGGCAAGACCACCCTGGAAGACATGCGCACGCTGCGCCAGCTGGTCGAGGAAGGGCTGGTCGAACCGCCCAAGTACCTGCCCGAGCAGTTCCGCGACCTCAACGCGCTGTCGGCCTGGATGTGCTTCTCCAACTTCCTCAACCACCTGAGCCTGGACCGTATTGAAGCCGACTACGCGAACATTCTCTGACGCCTGCCGTCACCTCGCCTTCGGCTTCGGGTTGCTGCTGTTGGGCGGCTGCAGCAACCTGCTGTTCTATCCCGAGCCCGGCCAGCCGTTCACCCCGGAAAAGGCCCGCCTGCAGTATCAGGACCTGACCCTCCACGCCGCCGACGGCACGCGCCTGCATGGCTGGTGGCTGCCCGTGCCGGCGGGTACCGAGGTCAAGGGCACGGTGCTGCACCTGCATGGCAATGGTGGCAACCTGGCCTGGCACCTGGGCGGCAGCTACTGGCTGCCGAAGGCGGGCTACCAGGTGCTGATGATCGACTATCGCGGCTATGGGCTGTCCCAGGGCAAGCCGACATTGCCTGAAGTCTATGGTGACATCGGCGCGGCGCTGGACTGGCTCGACAAGGCGCCCCAGGCCCAGGGCAGGCCGCTGGTGCTGCTCGGCCAGAGCCTCGGCGGGGCCATGGCCATCCACTACCTGGCCCAGCACCCCGAGCAGCGCCGACGCTTCAGCGCCCTGGTGTTCGATGGCGTGCCGGCCAGCTACCGGGCGGTGGGGCGTCATGCACTGAGCACTTCGTGGATGACCTGGCCGCTGCAGGTGCCGCTGTCATGGCTGGTGCCGGACGGCGACAGCGCGATCAACTCGATCGCCCGCCTGGACAGCCCGCCGAAGCTGTTCTTCCACAGCATCGACGACAACCTCGTGCCGTTGGACAACGGCCTGCGTCTGTACCGCCAGGCGCCGCCGCCCCGGGTGCTGCAGCTTACCCGGGGCGACCATGTGCAGACTTTCGCCGACCCGACCTGGCGCCAGGTGATGCTGCGCTTCCTGGAAGACCCTACCCATTTCAACGGCCTGCGCCGCTTGGCCGAAGTACCCAACTACCCTGACGAGAAGAACAAGCAATGAGTGAAGAACGCAACGCCATCCCGCTGATCCTGACTGGCGTCGGCAGCATCATCGTGACGGTGGGAGCCCTCTGGTACTACGGCTACCTGCATTTCGCCAAGCCCGAGGATGCGCTGTTA
This sequence comes from Pseudomonas peradeniyensis, assembly GCF_014268935.2. Classification (GTDB taxonomy): domain Bacteria; phylum Pseudomonadota; class Gammaproteobacteria; order Pseudomonadales; family Pseudomonadaceae; genus Aquipseudomonas; species Aquipseudomonas peradeniyensis. The sequence continues at coordinate 2,023,021 of NZ_JABWRJ020000001.1, forward strand.
CTGCAGGATTTCACCATGCTCAAGACCATTCCGGGGGAAGACTACAAGGTCTCGCTGACGCCGGCACCACAGGTGGCACAGTGCATCGATGGCGTGCTGGTGCTGTTCGACACCGAGCAGAAGGGCCTGACCGGGGTGCTGGTGGACAACCGCAAACGCGCGGTGCGCTGCATGGGGCAGGAGACGCCGCAGCAGGTGCAGTGAGCGTGTCCTGACTTTCAGATGGGGTCGGTGCTAGGGCAGGTTCAGGAGGATGTTGTCTGCGTGGGAGCGGGCTTGCCCCGCGAAGTGTCGCACGCACGATGTTCAATCCCAAACCATGAAAAACCCCGCCATCAGGCGGGGTTTTCACTCAAGCGCCAGCGATTACTGGATCTGGCTCACCGCCCGCGGCGCCACCGGCTGGTTGTCGTTGGAGATGGTCACCTCCACCCGACGGTTCTGCGCGCGGCCCGAGTTGCTGCTGTTGTCGGCCACCGGGTACTCCTTGCCGTACCCCTGGGCGACGATGCGCGCAGGATCCACGCCGGCACGTACCAGTGCCATGCGCACCGCGCCGGCGCGGCGCTCGGACAGGGTCTGGTTGTAGTTGGCCGAGCCGACGCTGTCGGTGTAGCCCTCGACGATCACCTTGCGCTCGGGGTTCTCCTGGAGGAACTGGGCCAGTTTGGTAACGTTGGGGTAGGCGCTGCTCTTGAGCACGGCCTTGTTGAAGTCGAACAGCACGTCACCGAAGGTCACCAGGGTGCCACGGTCGGTCTGCTTGGCGTTCAGGCTGTCCTGCAGCTTCTTGATCTGCGCGTCGCGGGCGTCCAGCTTGGCCTGGGCGCGCTGGGCGGCGGCGTTCTTGAGTTCGGCCTCGGCGCCGCGCAGGGCGATGGTCTGCTTGGCCACTTCGACACGCTGGTTGGTCAGGTAGGCGAGCTGGTCGACCTTCTTCGAGTCCTCGCGCTCCATGTAGGCCTTGTCGGCCTTGTTCAGCCAGTCCTGGGCGTCCTTGGTCTCGAGGGCGGCCACCTTGCTCGACTGCGGGTCGCTCTGCAGGGCGGAGAAGTTGGTGCGGGCCGACTCCAGGTTGGCGTTCGGGTCGTGGGAGCAGGCGGCGAGGCCCACGCTCAGGGCCAGCAGGGCGGGAATCATGACGTAGTTGCGCATAGTGTTCATCCTTTGATCGTTAACGAAGGCTCATGAGGCTGGGCAGGGCTCATTCGGCGCTGCGCAGGCCTTCCTCGCGTACGTCGTTGATGCCTTGACGGGCATCCTGCACGGCCTTCTGGGCCTTGGCCGCCTGGGCCTTGCGCTCGGCGACGCGGGCGTCCCATTCGGCCTGCTCAGCCAGCAGCTTGGCCTGGTCGTACTGCTTGTCGTGCATGGCGATCTCGGCCTTCTTGAACTTGTCCTGGGCAGCCTTCATCTCCACCGCGGCGAATTCGGTGCCACCGGCACTGACCGCCGAGTTGACCGCCGATTGGGTCACGGCGTACTGCTCGGTGGGCGGCTTGCCCGCGCAGCCGGCCAGCACCAGGCTGCTGCTCAGGGCCAGCGCGGCCAGCTTGAGCCCGCGCAGGTGAGTGGAGGAAGGTTGTGCGATGCGGGTCTTCATGGTGGTCAACTCCATTGGGTCACTCCTGTTAAACGACGATGCCACGTGGTGGCTATCGCTGTTCCCCTGTGGCCAGCGTCGGGCGCAAAGGCCCGTGTTTACAGGGTTTTGCCGTGATGGCTATTGGCTGTGACCGAGGCGTTTTTTGAATAGTTCAGAAAAATTTGCACGCTAAAGGTATTTTTTTCTGACTAATCAGTCAGCGGAATTTCCGTGGAACTTCCGCTGTGGATGACGGTATGCCGGGTCTTGCCCGGCACCCGGAAAGGCTCAGTGCGACTGCTCTTCCCGAACCCGGCCAAGGGCCTGCAGGTGGCGCCGGGAGAGGGCCAGGAAGCGTGGCGTGGGGCCGATGTCCTCGTACAGCGGGTCGCCTTCCTCGTCGGTGGCGATCACCTGCTGGCCCTTGATGTAGGGAAAGCTGGCCTCAAGCTCTTCAAGCGCCGCCGCCACCAGTTCGCCCAGCAGTTCCTCGGGGCTGCGCTTGGGGTACATGTCGATCAGCGCGGCCAGGCGCGCTTCGGCTTCCATGTCCAGGTGCAGGACATGGCCGGTGGGGCTCAGGCGGCCGGCGGCGTTCTGTTCCCAGTGCTGGGCGAGTTGGCGAATTTTCATGATGACCTCTGTCAAAGCCTGGTAATGGCATTGCTTCGGATGTCCTGTGTTCACTTTAGTCGCTCTGGCCGCTTCCGGCTTGCCAGGCGCGGGCGCGAGTGGGCACTCTTGGGCGCATGCGGTTTCCTGGAGTGGAGAAGGCTGATGAGTGATATCGATCTGCGCTTGCGCGAGGATGTGCACCTTTTGGGAGAACTGCTGGGCGAGACCATCCGCCAGCAGCATGGCGAGGCGTTCCTGCAGAAGATCGAGGACATCCGCCACAGCGCCAAGGCCGATCGGCGTGGGCAGGGCGAGCGACTGAGCTCGACCCTGGGCGACCTGGCCGAGGAGGACCTGCTGCCAGTGGCGCGGGCGTTCAACCAGTTTCTCAACCTGGCCAACATCGCCGAGCAGTACCAGCTGATCCGTCGCCGCGATGCCGACCAGCCCGAGCCGTTCGAGGCGCGGGTGCTGCCGGAACTGCTGACGCGGCTGAAGGCGGCGGGCCACGGCAACGATGAGCTGGGCCGGCAGCTGGCCAGGCTGAACATCGAGCTGGTGCTTACCGCCCATCCCACCGAGGTGGCCCGCCGCACCCTGATCCAGAAGTACGACGCCATTGCCGCGCAACTGGCCGCGCAGGATCATCGCGACCTCGTTCCCGGCGAGCGCCAGCAGGTACGCGAGCGCTTGCGCCGCCTGATCGCCGAAGCGTGGCACACCGAGGAGATCCGTCGCACCCGGCCGACCCCGGTGGATGAAGCCAAGTGGGGCTTCGCGGTCATCGAGCACTCGTTGTGGCAGGCGATCCCCAACCACCTGCGCAAGGTCGACGCGGCCCTGTTCGAGGCCACCGGGCTGCGCCTGCCGCTGGAGTCGGCGCCGGTGCGCTTCGCCTCCTGGATGGGCGGTGACCGCGACGGCAACCCCAACGTTACGGCGGCGGTCACCCGCGAAGTCCTGCTGCTGGCGCGCTGGATGGCCGCCGACCTGTTCCTGCGCGATATCGACGGACTGGCCGCCGAACTGTCCATGCAGCAGGCCAGCGCCGCGTTGAAAGACAAGGTCGGCGACAGCGCCGAGCCTTATCGCGCCCTGCTCAAGCAGCTGCGTGACCGCCTGCGCGCCACCCGCGCCTGGGCCCATGCCTCGCTGACGAGCACGCAGCCGGCCAGCGCCGCGGTGCTGGTGGACAATCGCGAGCTGATCGCGCCGCTGGAGCTGGCCTACCAGTCGCTGCATGAATGCGGCATGGGTGTGATCGCCGACGGCCCGTTGCTCGACTGCCTGCGCCGGGCGGTGACCTTCGGCCTGTTCCTGGTCCGCCTGGACGTGCGCCAGGATGCCGCCCGCCACCGCGACGCGCTGTCTGAAATCACCGACTACCTCGGCCTCGGTCGCTATGCCGAGTGGGACGAGGAGCGCCGCATCACGTTCCTTCAGGCTGAGCTGAAAAACCGTCGCCCGCTGTTGCCGGCGCACTTCCAGCCTCAGGCCGAGACGGCCGAGGTGCTCGCCACCTGCCGCGAGATCGCCGCCGCGCCTGCGGCGTCGCTGGGGTCGTACGTGATCTCCATGGCCGGCGCGGCCTCTGATGTGCTGGCGGTACAGTTGCTGCTCAAGGAGGCCGGGCTGACCCGGTCAATGCGCGTGGTGCCGCTGTTCGAGACCCTGGCTGACCTGGACAACGCAGGCCCGGTGATGGAACGCCTGCTCGGTTTGCCGGGCTACCGCGCCGGCTTGCAAGGGCCGCAGGAGGTGATGATCGGCTATTCCGACTCGGCCAAGGACGCCGGCACCACCGCGGCGGCCTGGGCCCAGTACCGCGCCCAGGAGAACCTGGTGCGCATTTGCCGCGAGCACCAGGTCGAACTGTTGCTGTTCCATGGCCGGGGCGGCACGGTCGGGCGCGGCGGCGGCCCGGCCCACGCGGCGATCCTGTCGCAACCGCCGGGCTCGGTGGGCGGGCGTTTCCGCACCACCGAGCAGGGCGAGATGATCCGTTTCAAGTTCGGCTTGCCGGGTATTGCCGAGCAGAACCTCAACCTCTACCTGGCCGCCGTGCTGGAGGCGACCCTGTTGCCGCCGCCACCGCCGGAGCCGGCGTGGCGCGCGTTGATGGACCAGCTGGCCGCCGATGGCGTCAAGGCCTACCGCGGCGTGGTGCGCGAGAATCCGGACTTCGTCGAATACTTCCGCCAGTCCACCCCCGAGCAGGAGCTCGGTCGCTTGCCGCTGGGCAGCCGCCCGGCCAAGCGCCGCGCCGGGGGCATCGAGAGCCTGCGGGCGATTCCGTGGATCTTCGGCTGGACCCAGACAAGGCTGATGCTGCCGGCCTGGCTGGGCTGGGAAACGGCGTTGAACAATGCACTGGCACGCGGGCAGGGGGCGCTGCTGGCGCAGATGCGCGAGCAATGGCCGTTCTTCCGCACCCGCATCGATATGCTGGAGATGGTCCTGGCCAAGGCTGATGCACAAATCGCCGAGGCCTACGACGAACGTCTGGTGCAACCCGAACTGCTGCCGTTGGGCGCGCACCTGCGCGACCTATTGTCGCAGTCGTGCCAGGTGGTACTGGGCCTGACCGGGCAGCCGGTGCTACTGGCGCACAGCCCGGAAACCCTGGAATTCATCCGCCTGCGCAACACCTACCTGGACCCGTTGCACCGCCTGCAGGCCGAGCTGCTGGCGCGCTCGCGCAGCCGTGAAGCCGCTCTGGACAGCCCGTTGGAGCAGGCCTTGCTGGTGACCGTGGCAGGGATCGCGGCAGGTTTGCGCAATACCGGCTGAGGTCGTTCGAGACCGGTCTCGGTGATTGGCGGGGTTGCTCCTGCGCCAACCCCCGACGGCCGGTTGCGCCGGGCGCAACCAGTGCCCCGGCCAGCGGCGGGCGGCCCGTTCCTGGCACTTTTGGACGCTTGTCGGGGGGGCGGGCGCTGTGTATCTTGAGCAGCCTTTTGACCGATTTTACGGTCTCGTCCGATTTTCCGGAGTTGGCCTTGTGCGCCGAATCCGTTGATTTGCAAAGAAAAATATGAGGAGCACAAGATGCGCGTAATTCTGCTGGGAGCTCCCGGGGCCGGTAAAGGTACTCAGGCAAAGTTCATCACCGAGAAGTTCGGTATTCCGCAGATCTCCACCGGTGACATGCTGCGTGCCGCCGTCAAGGCCGGAACCCCGCTGGGCCTGGAGCTGAAAAAGGTCATGGATGCCGGCCAGCTGGTCTCCGACGAGCTGATCATCAGCCTGGTCAAGGAGCGCATCGCTCAGCCGGACTGCGCCAACGGCTGCCTGTTCGACGGCTTCCCGCGCACCATCCCGCAAGCTGAAGCCATGGTCGCCGCCGGTGTCGACATCGACGCCGTGGTCGAGATCGCCGTGGACGACGAAGAAATCGTCGGCCGCATGGCCGGTCGCCGTGTGCACCTGGCCTCGGGCCGCACCTACCACATCCAGTACAACCCGCCGAAGGTGGAAGGCAAGGACGACGTCACCGGCGAAGACCTGATCCAGCGCGACGACGACAAGGAAGAAACCGTGCGTCACCGCCTGTCGGTCTACCACAGCCAGACCAAGCCGCTGGTGGACTTCTACCAGAAGCTGTCGGCCGCCAACGCCGGCAAGCCTAAGTACAGCCACATCGAAGGCGTCGGCTCGGTCGAGTCGATCACCGCCAAGGTGCTGGCAGCCCTGAGCTGATCCATCACCGTGCGTCACGACGGCCCGCTTGCGGGCCGTTGTCGTTTATACTGCCGCTCTTTTTCCCCTGTCGCCTGGATACCTCGTTCGATGACCACCTTGCTGGCCCTGGATACCGCCACCGAAGCCTGTTCCGTCGCGCTGCTGCACGACGGCAAGGTGACCAGCCACTACGAGGTGGCCCCACGCCTGCACGCGCAGAAGCTGCTGCCGATGATCAAGCAGCTGCTGGCCGACTCGGGCGTGGCGCTGAGCGCGCTGGACGCCATCGCCTTCGGTCGTGGCCCGGGCGCCTTCACCGGCGTGCGTATCGCCATCGGCGTGGTCCAGGGGCTGGCTTTCGCCCTCGAGCGTCCGGTGCTGCCGGTGTCCAACCTGGCGGCACTGGCACAGGGCGCGCTGCGTGAGCGGGGCGTGCAACAGGTGGCCGCGGCCATCGATGCGCGCATGGACGAGGTGTATTGGGGCTGCTATCGCGCCGAGCAGGGTGAGATGCGTCTGATCGGCCAGGAAATGGTGCTTCCACCCGAGCGGGTTGCGCTGCCGCAAGACCTGGATGGCGAGTGGTTTGGCGCCGGCACCGGTTGGGGCTATGCCGAGCGGCTGGCCGTGCAGGTCGCGGCCAGCGATGCCATCGCGCTGCCCAATGCCCTGGATATCCTCACCCTGGCCGGCTTCGCCTGGGCGCGGGGCGAGGCGGTCGTCGCCGAGCAGGCGCAACCGGTCTACCTGCGCGATAATGTGGCTACGCCCAAGGCGCGTTGAATGCAGTTCGTCGGCTATCGCCGTTCACGATAAAACCTTTTGCGCGTTCTGTGGTCCAGTTATCAGTTCGGGCATTAGCGAAGGATTCCTGATGCTGCTAAATTGCCATCATTGATCCTGAGTGCCCCTGTCATGCGTATCGACGGCTTCTCCTCACAGAGCTACCCCATCAAGCGCGCGCCTCGCAAGGCGCCGGCGCGTGACGAAGCCATCGACGAAGCCGACGCCGAGATCATCGAGGACATCGACGCGCAGGTCAGCCGTGCCAGCCGTCGCGGCGAGAACCTGCCGGCCCGCCAGCAGGACCTGATCTTCCCCCGCGCCCGCGACCGGCGTACCTCCACGGCGCTGGCCAGCTACCTGACCACTGCCGGCTTCACCGACTGGGAGATGGAAGTGCTGGGGCTGGACCTGTACATTTGATGGATGACGCCATCACCCCTCCCTTATTTCCTCGGTTGCCCGTCCTGGGCTGAAAACGCCTGGCGCGAGTACCTGTACCCCGCCGACGCCCGCACTAGCGAGTTCCTCGGGCTGTACAGCCAGGTATTCAACGCCGTCGAAGGCAACACCACGTTCTATGCCCGGCCAGCGCCAGCAACGGTAGAGCGTTGGTCGCAGATCATGCCGACGGGGTTTCGCTTCACCGCCAAGTTTCCTGGTGATGTCAGCCACGCGGGCGATCTGCGTGAACAGCTCGACTCGGCGCTGGACTTCACACGGCTAATGGCTCCCTTGGGCGAGCGCGTGTCGCCTTACTGGCTGCAATTGCCGGCGATGTTCGGTCCGGCGCGCCTGGGCGAGCTTGCGCACTTTCTCGACGGGATCGGCGTGCCGGTGGCGGTGGAGGTGCGCAACGACGCGTTCTTTGCCCGTGGCGAGGAGGAGCGTCAGCTCAACCGCCTGTTGCATGAGCGTGGTGTCGAGCGCATCTGCCTGGATCCGCGTGCGCTGTTCAGCTGCGCTTCGCGCGAGCCCGCGGTGCTCCATGCCCAGGCCAAGAAGCCCAAGGTGCCGCCGCGCCCGGCAGCCTTTACCCAACATCCGCAGGTGCGCTTCATCGGCCATCCCGAGCTCGAGGCCAACGAGCCCTTTCTCACGCCCTGGGTGGACAAGGTCGCCGCCTGGATCGAGGAGGGGCGCCGCCCGTACGTATTCCTGCATACCTCGGACAACCGCCTGGCCGCGGCACTGGCCCAGCGTTTTCACCAGCGCCTGATGACCTTGTTGCCAGGCTTGGCGTCGCTGCCTGAATTGCCGCGCGCCCCTGAGGTCGAACAACTGGGGCTACTGTGATCTGACTGTCGGAGGTTGAACCATGGATGTGCAAACCCTGCGAGCCGAAGCCTTCAAGGCACTGCATGAGCGTGATGGCGCGTTCGTCATTCCCAACCCGTGGGATGCCGGCTCCGCACGGATGCTGGCCAGCCTGGGCTTCGAGGCGCTGGCCACCACCAGTGCCGGGTTGGCGTTCAGTCTCGGGCGGCCGGATGCCGAAGGCGCGCTGACGCTCGAGGAAACCCTCGACAATGCCCGCGCCATCGTCGATGCCACGCCGCTGCCGGTGGCGGCCGATCTGGAAAACGGCTTCGGCGACTTGCCGGAAGACTGCGCGCAAACCATCGTTCGCGCTGCCGGGGCGGGGCTGGTGGGTGGTTCGATCGAAGATGCCAGTGGGCGCAACGATGCGCCGATCTACGATTTCGAACTCTCCGTGGCACGGGTGCGCGCCGCCGTCGCGGCCGCCCGCAGCCTGTCCTTCCCCTTCACCCTCTGTGCCCGCGCCGAGAACCTGCTGCACGGGCGTCTCGACCTGGACGACACCATCCGCCGGTTGCAGGCCTATGCCGAGGCCGGAGCGGACGTGTTGTACGCGCCCGGCCTGCGCAGCGTCGACGAGATCCGGGCGGTGGTGCAGGCTGTAGCGCCCAGGCCTGTGAATGTGCTGATGGGCATGCCGGGGGTGACGTTGAGCGTGAATCAGCTGCAGGACCTTGGCGTGAAGCGCATCAGTGTCGGCTCCTCGCTGGCGCGGGTGGCGTTGGGCGCTTTCCAGCGGGCCGCGCTGGAGATCCGTGAGCAGGGCACCTTCGGCTATGGCGAGCAGGCTCTACCATTTGCCCAGCTCAATGACTTGTTCCGCCGTTGAGGGCCCATGGGTAGAGCGTTGACTGCGTTGGTCAGCCTGCTGTTGGTTGTGCTGCTCGCCTGGTTGATGGGCTGGCGCCCGCCGGCTGCCTGGAACCCCTGGGCCGCTCTGGATGTTCGGCAACCCCCGAATCTGCTGACGCCTTACAAGCTGTCGCGTCTGCGCGACGATCCCGAGCTATGCCGCCAGGCGTTGCAGACCACCACGCTGCGTTATCGACCGCAGAGTGACAGCCCGCCGCAGGCTGCTTGCCCGCTGCGCAACGTCTGGCGTGTGGAGGGCGGGCAGGCGCGCTTGAGCAGCAGCTTCCTCGCCAGTTGTCCGCTGGCGGTGGCCTATGCACTGTTCGAAATGCATGGATTGCAGCCGGCGGCGCAGCGGGTGTTCGGTCAGCCGGTGACCCAGGTCGATCATCTGGGCAGTTTCGCCTGCCGCAATGTCTACCACCGCAAGCAAGGCCGGCTCAGCCAGCATGCCACGGCCAATGCGCTGGATATCAGTGGTTTTCGTCTGAAGGATGGTCGGCGCATCGTGCTGGCCCAGGATTGGTCGGGAGAAGGCCCCAAGGCTGACTTCCTGCGGCAAGTTCAGGCGGCGGCCTGCGAGAGCTTCAGCACGGCGCTGGGGCCGGACTACAATGCCGCGCACCACAACCACTTTCACCTGGACATGGGCTTCTGGCAGATCTGCCGTTGATCTCAGGCGTGTACGCGCACGTTGTTCAGCACCACCGGGCGCGCCCAGTGGATATCGAACTCCAGGTCGTTCTGCTGCTTGGCCAGCGTCTGCTCGTCGAAGGGTTCGGGCGCAGGGTCGAGCAGGTTGGTCTCGAACTCGGCTATCGGCAGGAACAGTGGTCGTGGCGATGGGCCGGGGCCGGGCTCGGCGGTGGGGTGGCCCTGGCTCATGACCACCGGGCGCAGCCAGCTGTTGCTGATATCGAGCTGGCGCTGTTGTTCGATCAGTTCGACGGTGCCGAAGGGCTCGGGGGCGGGCGGCAGCAGCTTGGCTTCCAGTTCCGCCTTGGGCAGGAACAGCGGCTCGGGCGGGGCAACCTCGGTGTCATGAACCGGCAGGGCGCGCTGGGCGTCGATCAGGGCCAGGGCACGGGCGCCGCCGACCGGTTCGCCGCTGTCCTGGTCGCATTGCATCAGCGCCTGGCTGAAGGTGTCGACTTCGCCTTGCGATTGCTCTGCCATGGCCTGGGCGAAGAAATCCTGCCACAGGTGGCTAACGCCACCCAGTGCCTGGGTATTCTGTCGACCGTAGTTGCCGACTGGCGACAAGTAGGTCAAGCCGATGGGAAGAGTGTCTGACATGGCAGTCGCGGACGTTGAGCTCTGGCAGAATAGCGGGATATTGCCTGTATCGGCTCTGGCCGGGGTTTCATTAATTTTTTTCGAGTGCGGGAACGGATGGTAGAGCAGCAGCAAGGCGCAGGTATCAGGGTCGAGGCACTGGCCCCGCAATTCCAGGCGCAGGCCGAGGCATGGGCCGAGCGGCTGGGCTTGCCGTTGGTCGATGAAGCCGCGGAATTTGCCGTGCAGCTGGGGGGCGAGGGGCTGCAGATCCAGCAGCTCGGGCCACAGGCGCCGGGGCCGGTGCGGGTGGATTTCGTCGAGGGGCAGGCGGCGCACCGGCGGCTGTATGGGGGTGGTAACGGGCAGATGATCGCCAAGGCCGTGGGCATCGCCCAGGGCGTGCGGCCGCAGGTGCTCGATGCTACGGCGGGGCTGGGCAAGGATGCGTTCGTACTGGCCAGCCTGGGTTGCCAGATGACCCTGATCGAGCGTCAGCCGTTGATTGCCGCGCTGCTGGAAGATGGGTTGGTGCGGGCGCGGGGGGATGAGGAGATTGCTCCGATTGTTGCGCGCATGCGGTTGTTGACTGGTAATGCGATCGAGCGGATGCGGGCTTGGGAGGGGGAGGCGCCGCAGGTGATCTACCTGGATCCGATGTTTCCGCATCGGGACAAGAGTGCCTTGGTGAAGAAGGAAATGCGGGTGTTCAGGCCTTTGGTCGGCGATGACCTGGATGCGCCGGCTTTGCTCGAGGCGGCTTTGGCGCTTGCCACGCATCGGGTGGTGGTCAAGCGGCCGCGCAAGGCGCCTATTATCGAGGGGGCCAAGCCGAGTCATAGTCTGGAGGGGAAGTCGAGTCGGTACGATATATATCCCAAGAAGGCTCTGAAGGCTTGACTGTTCGTTAGTTCGTTAGTTCGTTAGTTCGTTTGTTCGTTGGTTCGTTGGTTCGTTGGTTCGTTGGTTTTGGGCGGTGTTTGTCTTTAAAGTTGTATGCGCATTCATTTGCGATGTCGACGCTTATTCACCTTTCCGCCCTTACGGCGGGTTACTTTGGTCGTGGCCAAAGTAACCAAAGCCGTGGCGCTCCATTCATCCGGCCCTCCGCTTCGCTCCGGGTTCCCTCACTCCGGCCTTGCTCCCGGGAGGACCGCGCTGCAGGGCCCATCCTGGGCCCCAGCGCTTGACGGGCATCCATGCCCGTCACCTCCCTCCGCAAGACCTCCGTTCGGCCTCCTGAAGTCGCGAAGTTACGGGCGGCGCCTGCACTGGCGCAGCTGTCGCTAGTTTAAACTTAGTTAATCTCTAGATCGTATCGCGGGGCAAGCCCGCTCCCACGCAGATGATTCAGCTTGGGGCGGTAATAGCGTGGGAGCGGGCTTGCCCCGCGAAAAGACCGGAATAGCCAATAAATAATTAACAGCAAAATAAATAACTTCGCATTTCTTGCTCTTGCTCTTGCTCTTGCTCTTGCTCTTGCTCTTGCTCTTGCTCTTGCTCTTGCTCTTGCTCTTGTTCTTGCTTCTAAGCGCGCAATAGTTCAGGCGCCGCCAATTGCGACTTCAGGAGGCCGAGCGGAGTTCTTGCGTAGGGAGGTGACGGCCATGGATGGCCGTCAAGCGCTGCGCCCCAGGATGGGGCGTTCAGCGCGGTCCTCCCGGGAGCAAGAACGGAGCGAGGGAACCCCGGAGCGAAGCGTAGGGGCCGGATGAATGGAGCGAGGATTTTTTGGTTCCTTTTTGATCCTTCAAAAAGGGACCCGCCGTAAGGGCGGAAAGGTGACTATGCGTCACCATCGCCAATGAATGCGCATAAAAAAATCAAAACAATCACCCCGAACCCAAACTACCCCCGGAAAGCCCGAACAAAAACCCCAACAGCCTCCCGCACATGCGCCTCAGCCTCATCCCCACTCAGCGCCTGCGCACACCCCAGCAACAACCGATAATCCGGCGCCCCCTTCACCAGGCAGAAGAAATGCTCCGCCGCCCGCAACGGGTTGTCGATCCGCAGCAACCCCCGCTGGTCGACACAATGCAGCAGCGCCGCCATCCCGGCCATCACCCGCTTCGGCCCCGCCTCGTAGAAATACTGCCCAAACCCCGGATCCTGGCTACCCAGGGCAAAGATCAGGCGACTCAGCTTGACCGCCTCGTCACTGCTGATCAGCGCCTGGAACCCCCGGGCAATGTTCAGCAGCACATCCTCCACCGCCACCCCTTCCGGATACTCGAACATCAAGTCAGGCAACTGGTTCTGGCAGGTGGACATGACCGCCGCGCCAAACAGCGTCTGCTTGTCGGTGAAATGGCTGTAGACGGTGAGCTTTGAAACACCTGCCGCCGCAGCGACCGCATCCATGCTGGTGTTGGCATAGCCAAGGCTGAGGAACAGGTGCTTGGCGGCTTCGAGGATGGCCTCGCGCTTGGCCAGGTCCTTGGGCCGGCCTGGGCCGATGGGTGCGTCGTTGGACATGAGGGACCGCATTCAGTGTGAAAGGGACACATCTTACCGGGTCGTGAAGGTGTCGGCTGCAGCATACGTCGCAAGGCTAATATGGATTTTCTCTGACACGCCCGCTTCCCCGGCCCGGTTCGCTGACTTAATATACTCGTCAGTATAAATATTCGATGCGCCCTCTGCCAAAGGTCATTCATCATGTTGCGTCGTGCGTTGTCCCTCGCCCTGCCGGCAGCCGCCGTGCTCCTGCTTTCCGCCTGCGGCCAGGAGGCCGCGCCACCCGCCGCGCCGCGCCCGGCGCTGGTGGTTCAGCCGCAACCCGCGCAGGCTTCGGCCGACAGCTATCCGGGCGAGGTGCGCGCGCGCTTCGAGCCTGAACTTGCGTTCCGCATCGGCGGTAAGGTCAGCAAGCGCCTGGTGGAAGAGGGGCAGCGGGTCAAGGCCGAGCAGCCGCTGGCCGAACTCGATCCCCAGGACGTGCGCCTGCAACTGGAGGCCAACCGCGCCCAGCTGGCGGCGGCCGAGGCCAACCTGGCGCTGGTCCGTGCCGAACGCGACCGCTATCAGAAGCTGCTGGACCGGCAGATGGTCAGCCGCTCCCAGTTCGACAACGCCGAGAACCTCTACCGCGCCGGCCAGGCGCGGCTGAAGCAGGCCAAGGCCGAGTTCGAAGTGGCCGGCAACCAGGCCGAGTACGCAGTGCTGCGCGCGCCCCAGGCCGGGGTGATCGCCAAGCGCCAGGTCGAGGTGGGCCAGGTGGTGGCCGCCGGGCAGACCGTGTTCACCCTTGCCGCCGACGGTGAGCGCGAAGTGGCCATCGGCCTGCCCGAGCAACAGTTCGCCCGCTTCGCCGTCGGCCAGGCGGTGAGCGTGGAGCTGTGGTCGCATCCGAACCGACGCTTCGAGGGCCGCATTCGCGAGCTTTCCCCGGCGGCGGACCCGCGTTCGCGGACCTTTGCCGCACGCATCGCCTTCACCTCCAACGATACGCCGGCCGAACTCGGCCAGAGCGCCCGGGTGTTCATTGACCATGCCGAACGCTCGCCGCTGGCGGTGCCGCTCTCGGCGGTGACCGCCGAGGCCGGCCAGGCCTATGTCTGGAAGGTCGGCAAGGACAACCGCCTGGAGCGCGCTCAGGTGCGCCTGGGCGCCTATGGCGCCGACAGCGTGCCGGTGCTCGAAGGGCTGCAGGCCGGCGACTGGGTGGTCGCCGCGGGCGGTCATGTACTGCGCGAAGGGCAACAGGTGCGGCCTGTGGACCGTAGCAACCGTGAAGTGAACCTGGCGGCCAAGGAGTAAGTCCCGATGGGTTTCAACCTTTCCGCCTGGGCGCTGCGCAATCGCCAGATCGTGTTGTTCCTGATGATCCTGCTGGCGGCGATCGGCGCCATGTCCTACACCAAGTTGGGGCAGAGCGAGGATCCACCCTTTACCTTCAAGGCCATGGTCATCCGCACCCTGTGGCCCGGGGCGACCGCCGAGGAAGTGTCGCGCCAGGTCACCGAGCGCATCGAAAAGAAGCTGATGGAGACCGGCGAGTACGAGCGGATCGTCTCGTTCTCGCGGCCTGGTGAGTCCCAGGTCACCTTCATGGCCCGCGACTCGATGCATTCCGCGGACATCCCCGAGCTGTGGTACCAGATCCGCAAGAAAGTCGCGGACATCAAGCACACCCTGCCGCCCGAGGCGCAGGGGCCGTTCTTCAATGACGAGTTCGGCACCACCTTCGGCAACATCTATGCCCTGACCGGCGCCGGCTTCGACTATGCGGTGCTCAAGGACTACGCCGACCGTATCCAGATCCAGCTGCAACGGGTCAAGGACGTGGGCAAGGTCGAGCTGATCGGCCTGCAGGACGAGAAGGTCTGGATCGAACTGTCCAACGTCAAGCTGGCCACCCTGGGCGTGCCGCTCGCCGCCGTGCAGCAAGCGCTCCGCGAGCAGAACGCGGTGAGCACCGCAGGCTTCTTCGAAACCCCCAGCGAGCGCCTGCAATTGCGGGTCAGCGGGCGCTTCGACAGCGTCGAGCAGATTCGCCAGTTCCCCATCCGCGTAGGTGACCGCACCTTCCGTATCGGCGACGTCGCCGACGTGCAGCGTGGCTTCAACGACCCACCCGCGCCGCGCATGCGCTTCATGGGCGAGGATGCCATCGGCCTGGCGGTGTCGATGAAGGACGGCGGTGACATCCTGGTACTCGGCAAGGCCCTGGAAACCGAGTTCGCCCGCCTGGCGCAGAGCCTGCCGGCGGGGATGGAGCTACGCAAGGTGTCTGACCAGCCGGCGGCGGTGAAGGCCGGGGTCGGCGAGTTCGTGCAGGTACTGATCGAGGCCCTGGCGATCGTCCTGCTGGTGAGCTTCTTCTCCCTGGGCCTGCGTACCGGCCTGGTGGTGGCGCTGGCCATTCCGCTGGTGCTGGCCATGACCTTTGCCGCCATGCACTACTTCGGCATCGGCCTGCACAAGATCTCGCTGGGGGCGCTGGTGCTGGCCCTGGGGCTGCTGGTGGACGACGCGATCATCGCGGTGGAGATGATGGCGATCAAGATGGAGCAGGGCTACGACCGGCTCAAGGCGGCGAGCTACGCCTGGACCAGTACCGCGTTCCCGATGCTCACCGGCACCCTGATCACCGCCGCCGGTTTCCTGCCGATCGCCACGGCGGCTTCGAGCACGGGGGAGTACACCCGCTCGATCTTCCAGGTGGTGACCATCGCCCTGCTGACCTCCTGGGTCGCCGCGGTGGTGTTCGTGCCCTACCTGGGCGAGCGCCTGCTGCCGGACCTGGCCAAGCTTCACGCGGCCCGCCATGGTGCCGACGGGCATGCCCCCGACCCTTATGCCACGCCGTTCTACCAGCGTGTCAGGCGGGTGGTGGAGTGGTGCGTGCGGCGGCGCAAGACGGTGATCGTCCTGACCATCGCCGCGTTCGTCGGCAGCATCCTGCTGTTCCGTTTCGTGCCGCAGCAGTTCTTCCCGGCCTCCGGCCGTCCGGAGCTGATGGTCGACCTGAAGCTGGCCGAAGGCGCCTCGCTGAACAACACCGCCGAACGGGTCAAGCAGCTGGAGGCGCTGCTCAAGCAGCAGGACGGCATCGCCAACTACGTCGCCTACGTCGGCACCGGCTCGCCGCGCTTCTACCTGCCGCTGGACCAGCAGCTGCCGGCGGCGAGCTTTGCCCAGTTCGTGGTACTGGCCAAGTCGCTGGAGGACCGTGAGCGGCTGCGCAGCTGGCTGATCGGCACCCTCGACCAACAGTTCCCCGACCTGCGCTCGCGGGTCACGCGCCTGGAAAACGGCCCGCCCGTGGGCTATCCGGTGCAGTTCCGCGTCACCGGCGAGCACATCGAGAAGGTCCGCGCCCTGGCCCGCGAGGTGGCGGCCAAGGTGCGCGAGAACCCCCATGTGGTCAACGTGCACCTGGACTGGGAAGAGCCGAGCAAGGCGGTCTACCTGGATATCGACCAGGACCGCGCCCGGGCGCTGGGGGTGAGCACCGCGCACCTGTCGAGCTTCCTGCAGAGCTCGCTGACCGGCAGCAGCGTCAGTCAGTACCGCGAGGACAACGAGCTGATCGAGATCCTTCTGCGCGGCACTCCGGAGGAGCGGCGCGAACTGGGTAACCTCGGCAGCCTGGCGGTGCCCACCGAAAACGGCCAGAGCGTGGCCCTGTCGCAGGTGGCGACCCTGGAGTACGGTTTCGAGGAAGGCATCATCTGGCACCGCAACCGCCTGCCCACCGTCACCGTGCGCGCCGACATCTACGACAAGGAGCAGCCGGCGACCCTGGTCAAGCAGATCCAGCCGACCCTGGCCCAGATCAAGAGCGAGCTGCCCGATGGCTACCTGCTGGAAGTGGGCGGTACGGTGGAGGACTCCGAGCGTGGTCAGCGCTCGGTGAACGCCGGCATGCCCTTGTTCATCGTGGTGGTGCTGAGCCTGCTGATGATCCAGCTGCGCAGTTTCTCGCGGATGTTCATGGTGTTCCTCACCGCGCCCCTCGGGCTGATCGGCGTGACCCTGTTCCTGCTGGTGTTCCGCCAGCCGTTCGGTTTCGTCGCCATGCTCGGGACCATCGCCCTGGCGGGGATGATCATGCGCAACTCGGTGATCCTGGTGGACCAGATCGAACAGGATATCGCTGCGGGGATGGAGCGTTGGCAGGCGATCATCGAGGCCACAGTGCGGCGCTTCCGGCCGATCGTGCTGACCGCATTGGCGGCGGTGCTGGCGATGATTCCGCTGTCGAGGAGCGTGTTCTACGGGCCGATGGCGGTGGCGATCATGGGCGGGTTGATCGTCGCCACGGTGTTGACCCTGCTGTTCCTGCCGGCGCTATATGCGGCGTGGTTCAGGGTCAGGAAGGACTGACAACATCGCGGGTCAAGCCGCTCCCACGGTGGGAGCGGGCTTGACCCGCGATCGGAACCGACGCCTCAGAGTGCGCCGAACACCTTCTTGGCCAGGCTGGTCGCTGCACCGGCCGGGTTCTGGCGAATGCTCTCTTCCTGCTTGGCGATCATCTCGAACAGCCCGTCCAGGGCCTTCTCGGTCACGTAGCTCTCGATGTTGGCGCTCTTGGCATCGACCACGCCCAGGCCTGCGGCCTGCCCGGCGAAGTTGTTGTACTGCTGGGCCAGGCCGACCTTGTCGGTGGCCTGCTTGACGATCGGCAGGAACTTGGCGCGGATCTGCTCGCGGCTGCTCTTGTTCAGGTACTGGGTGGCCGAGTCCTGGCCGCCGCTGAGGATGCCCTTGGCATCGGTCACGGTCATCTTCTTCACCGCGTCCACCAGGATCGCCTGGGCTTGCGGCACTGCAGCCTCGGCGGCCTTGTTCATGCTGGTTTCCAGGGCCTCGACCTGTTCACCCTTGCCGAACATCTTCATGGCCTTGGCGGCCTTGCCGAGGTTGCCCGGCAGTTCGATGCGCACGTCGGGGTTGTTGCTGAAACCGCCGGGGGTGCTCAGTTGCTTGACGGCGATCTGAGCGCCTTGGGTGAGGGCGTCCTTCAGGCCGCCGGAGGCGTCGCTCTGGGACAGGTCGCCGAGCGACAGGGCCAGGGCGCTGGCCGACAGCAGCAGGCCGGCGCACAGGGTGGTGAAGCGCAAGGAGGAGCGAATCATGGGGATTTCCTTATGGGCAGAATGGAGCAGGTTCAGCGTATCGGGTAGACCGGGATCGGGCCAGTTCACTCAACCGCCACAGGTTCCGGTGTTTCATCGCGGTGCAAGGCTACCTGGCGGATCGACAGGCGCAGCTCCGCCGACAGTACCCGCTTGGCCACGCCTTCGGCCAGCTCGGCAAGCTTGTCGTGGTAACCCAGCTTGCCATCGTCGTCCGGTTGCAGCACGCCTTCGCGCACCAGGGTCTGGATGAAGTGGCGGAACAGGGTCTTGTCGAAGAACTCCGGGGCATTCAGGCCATGCAGGATCGACAGGCGCTGGGCCATCATCACGCACAGCTCCTCCAGCTCCTCGGCGCTCAGCGTGTGCTGGCCGCTGTTGAGCAGCAACGAGGTGGCCATGTAGAAGCGCTGCAGGGTCTGGGTGATGGTGCGCGCCAGCAGCGTCAGCAGGACGAACTGCCGCGAGCTGGGTGCTGGACGCATGTAGATGTCCTGCTCCCTGCGCAGCAGCCCCTGCTCGACCAGCGCGGTCAGCCACTGGTCGATGACCTCGTCCAGCTGCTCGGGCGTCCAGCGCAGGAACAGCTCGGCCTGCAGGTACGGATACAGCGCCCTTACGTACTGGCCCAGCAGATCGCGGCTCATGCGCGAGCTGCTGAGGAAGAAGCTCGCCAGCAGCCCTGGCAGGGCGAAGATGTGCAGCACGTTGTTGCGGTAGTAGGTCATCAGCACCGCGTTGGCTTCGTCCAGGTAGAGGATGCGGCCCAGCGCGTCCTTCTGCTCGGCCAGCAGGTCCATGCCCAGCACGTGGTCGATCAGCGCCTTGCCGTCGCCATCGGGCAGGGTGGTGTGAGGCGAGTAGGGCACCTGGCGCAGCAGGGCCAGGTACAGGTCGAGCACGCGGGTCAGGGCGCGCTCGTCCAGGGCCAGGCGGCTGGTCGACAGCAGGGCCAGGGCCACCAGGTTGACCGGGTTGATTGCCGCGGCTTCGTTCAGGTGACGGGCGACCGTCTCGCCCAGGCGGGTGGTGGTGTCGTTGAGCCAGGCCGGGCGGAACTGCGGGCCGAGCGGCTGATCGCGCCAGCCGGGTTGCTGTTCGTCGAGGAAGCTATTGAGGCGGATCGGCTCGCCGAAGTTGACGTAGACCTGGCCAAAGCGCTGCTTGAGCGCGCCGATGACCTTGAAAATGTCGAAGATAGACTCCTTCTTCTTGCTGGCGCCGCGTAGCTCGCCCAGGTAGGTGCGGCCTTCGAGCACCCGCTCATAGCCGATGTACACCGGGACGAAGACAATCGGCGTGCGCGAGGAGCGCAGGAAGCTGCGCAGGGTGATCGCCAGCATGCCGGTGCGCGGCTGCAGCATGCGCCCGGTGCGCGAACGGCCGCCCTCGACGAAGTACTCCACCGGGAAACCCTTGGTGAACAGGGTGTGCAGGTACTCGTTGAACACCGCGGTGTACAGCGGGTTGCCCTTGAATGTGCGGCGCATGAAGAAGGCGCCGCCGCGGCGCAGCAGGCCGCCGATCACCGGCATGTTGAGGTTGATGCCGGCGGCGATGTGCGGTGGCGTCAGGCCGTTGCGGAACAGCAGGTAGGACAGCAGCAGGTAGTCGATGTGGCTGCGGTGGCAGGGCACGTAGATCACCTCGTGGCCGGGGGCGATGCCCTGCACCTGCTCGATGTGGTTGACCTTGATGCCGTCGTAGATCTTGTTCCAGAACCAGCTGAGCACCACTTCGAGGAAGCGGATGGCAGTGTAGGTGTAGTCCGAGGCGATCTCGTTGCCGTAGTGCAGCGCCTTGGCTTCGGCCTTGGCGTAGGGGATTTTCTCGCGGTCGGCCTCGTCGCTGATGGCCTGGCGCACCAGCGGGTCGTGCACCAGGCCCTTGACCAGGTTGCGTCGGTGCGAGATGTCCGGGCCGATCACCGCGGTCTTCAGGTTGCGGAAATGCACGCGCATCATGCGCTGGGCCATGCGCACGGTGCGCTCATGGCCCTTGTTGTGCTGCACCAGTTCGCGCAGGTGGATCGGCGCGGAGAACTGCACCCGGGTCTTGCGCCCCAGGATCAGCACGCTGAGCAGGCGGCGCAGGCGGCCGGTGACGGCCCAGCTGTCGGCGAACAGCAGCTTCCATGGGCTCGACTCGCTGGCGGGGGTCTGGCCCCAGAACACGCTGACCGGAATGATCTGCGCGTCTTCCTCGGCGTGCTGGCTGATCGCCGCGACCAGGCGCTCCAGCGTCGGTGGCGCGCCGCGTTTGTCCTGGCGGCCGAGCCAGTCAGGCTCGGGAGTCAGGTAGAAGAACGCCGCAGGCTCCTGCAGCGGGCCGACGGCCACCGGCAGCACCGGGCGTGGCAGCCCCGCCTTGGTGCACTCGTGGTCGATCACGGCCAGGTCGGTGAGCGACGGCGAGGAGAGGGCGTAGAACACCGGTCGGCTGCGGTCGAGCTTGAGCGTCAGCGAGGACTGGTTGATGGTTTCGGAGCGCACCCACAGGTAGAGAACGCGACGCAGGGCGCCGAAGATGAGGCGGCGCAGGGGAGAACGGGTCATGGGGTGGGGCCCTGGGTGAAAGTTTTCGTGTTTTACAGCCCGTTAGTCTGCCGTATCTGCGTAAGTTCAGCAAAATTCGGCCAAAAATGACCCTGTCATGAATTTTTTTTGTTCCCTGTCATATACTCGGCCTGCCGCTTGCAGGATATTCGTGCAAGCTGCGTCGGCGCGGACGGTGAACCCGCGCCAGCAAGGCGATCTTCAAAATAAAAATCCGGAGTAGTTCAGATGTCGTCTCGTGAGACTGGGAATGTGAAGTGGTTCAACGATGCCAAGGGTTATGGCTTCATTCAGCGCGAAGGTGGTGCGGACGTGTTCGTCCACTATCGGGCTATCCGCGGTGAGGGGCATCGCACCCTGGTCGAAGGGCAGCAGGTCGAGTACGCCCTCGTGCAAGGCCAGAAAGGCCTGCAGGCCGAGGACGTGGTAGGGCTCTGAGCCTCGCGGCTGTACGCTCAAGCTGCAAGTTGACCGTGGAACTTGCAGCCTGATGCGAACGCCTTCAGCTAGTGCGCCAGGTGATTTCCTGTTCACCGTCGGCGCTGATGCGGATCCAGCGATCGGCATCTTCTTCCCCGTCTTCCTCCGTCCAGCTGCCAGGCGCGCAACGCACTTCGACGTTGAGTGCAACGAATGCTGCGCGTGCGCAGGCGATATCGTCGGCCCATGGGGTCTGGTCGCTTTCCAGGTACAGGCTGTTCCAT
This sequence comes from Pseudomonas peradeniyensis, assembly GCF_014268935.2. Taxonomy (GTDB): domain Bacteria; phylum Pseudomonadota; class Gammaproteobacteria; order Pseudomonadales; family Pseudomonadaceae; genus Aquipseudomonas; species Aquipseudomonas peradeniyensis. The sequence continues at coordinate 2,043,980 of NZ_JABWRJ020000001.1, forward strand.
TTCCCCACAGCCTTCGGTAACCAGGTGACCGGAATGTTACCGGCCGTGCACTTGAAGGTCTGGCCTTTCTGCTTCCATTCGCTGCACGGGCCCAGGGCCTGGGTGAGCCAGTCGGCGATCTGCTTGTGATCGACGTCGTCGTCCTTGAGGTAGATCTCGATATCGGGTTGACGCATGGGGGGCTCCAGTGTGCTCAGTCTTGGCGCACGAAATAGTCATAACGCATGGAAACGGTGACCTCGAAGGGTTCGGGCTGGTCGATCACCCGCGCGCGCTTCTCGGCGCTGGCGCGCCAGCCGTGCGGGGTCATGGCCAGCAGGTCGGCGCGGGCCTTGGCGTCGGCCAGGCTCAGACGGAATTCGAGGATCTCGCCGTGGGCGTGGGCCATGCCTTCGGGGACCAGGGCCAGGTGCTTGTCGTCGGCGTACGGGCGCACTTCATCGTAGAGCACCTCGCGCAGCTCCATCAGGTGGCCGCTGGTCGGGCCGACCCGCATCAGGCCGCCGCCGGGGGCCAGCAGGCGCTTGGCCTCCTGCCAGTCGAGCGGGCTGAACACGCTGGCGATGAAGCCGCAGCTGGCATCGGCCATGGGCACGCGGGCCATGCTGGCGACCATCCAGGTCACCTCGGGGGCGCGGCGGCAGGCGCGCTTGACCGCCTCGCGGGAGATATCCAGGGCGTAGCCGTCGGCCGCTGGCAGGGCCTGGGCGATCTGCGCGGTGTAGTAGCCTTCGCCGCAGCCGATGTCCAGCCAGGCCTGTGGCTGGCGCTCGGCGGCCAGTTGCGCCAGGCGCCGGGCCACTGGGGCGTAGTGGCCGGCGTCGAGGAAATCGCGGCGGGCTTCGACCATGGCCTGGTTGTCGCCCGGATCGCGGCTGTTCTTGTGCTGCACCGGCAGCAGGTTCAGGTAGCCCTGGCGGGCGCGGTCGAAACGGTGGCCGGCGGGGCAGGCCACGCCGTTGTCGAGTCGCGCCAGGGGCGCCTGGCAGAGTGGGCAGGCGAGCATCAGGCGAGCAACCGCACCAGGGTCTGGTAGTAGATCTCGGTCAGCAGGTCGAGGTCGCTGGCCAGGATGCGTTCGTCCACCTGGTGGATGGTGGCGTTGACCGGACCGAGCTCGACCACCTGGGTGCCCATGGTGGCGATGAAGCGGCCGTCGGAGGTGCCGCCGCTGGTCGATGGACGGGTCTCGCGACCGGTGACCGCCTTGATGCTCGACGACACTGCATCGAGCAGATCGCCCGGCTCGGTGAGGAACGGCAGGCCCGACAGTGCCCAGTCGATGCTCCATTCCAGCTGATGCTTGTCGAGGATCGCCGCGACGCGTTGCTGCAGGCCCTCGACCGTCGATTCGGTAGAGAAACGGAAGTTGAACAACGCGGTCAGCTCGCCCGGGACCACGTTGGTGGCGCCGGTACCGGAGTTGAGGTTGGAGATCTGGAAGCTGGTCGGCGGGAAGAACGCGTTGCCTTCGTCCCAGTGCTCGGCGGCAAGTTCCGCCAGGGCCGGCGCGGCCAGGTGGATCGGGTTGCGCGCCAGGTGCGGGTAGGCCACGTGGCCTTGTTTGCCGCGCACGGTCAGCTTGGCGCCAAGCGAGCCGCGACGGCCGTTCTTGACCACGTCACCGAGCAGGGTGGTGCTGGACGGTTCGCCGACGATGCACCAGTCCAGGCGTTCGTTGCGTGCCTTGAGGCGCTCGACCACGGCCTTGGTGCCATGGTGGGCCGGGCCTTCCTCGTCGCTGGTGATCAGGAAGGCGACCTTGCCGCGGTGGTTTGGGTAGTCGTGCACGAAGCGCTCGCTGGCCACCACCATGGAGGCCAGGCTGCCCTTCATGTCGGCGGCGCCACGGCCGCAGAGCATGCCGTCGGCATCGATCAGCGCCTCGAACGGTTCATGCTGCCATTGCTGCACCGGGCCGGTGGGGACCACATCGGTGTGGCCGGCGAAGCACAGCACCGGGCCATCCTGGGCGCCATGGCTGGCCCAGAAGTTGTCGACGTCCTCGATGCGCATCGGCTCGAGCTGGAAGCCGACGGCGCCCAGGCGGTTCATCATCTGGGTCTGGCAGTCGGCATCGACCGGGGTGACCGAGGGGCGACGGATCAGGTCGCAGGCCAGTTGCAGGGTAGGCGAGAGCTCGGCTGGGGCCGTCATTGAGGGACTCCGGGGGCAAGGCAAGGCGGGAAACTGGGGCGTTATCTTATATCAAATGATGTTTGCGGACACGCTGTGCTTCGTGGGAGCGGGCTTGCCCCGCGATCGATCGCGGGGCAAGCCCGCTCCCACGAAGCATCAAACGACCTGTGCTTCGCTTACCTTGTCTGCCGGCTTGGGCAACGACGACAGCAACGCCATCACCAGCGCCGCCAGGTACGGCAACGACTGCACCAGCAACATCGCCACCCAGAAGCGCATGTCCGAACTCGGCAGCCCCTGCACCAGGTAGATCCCCAGCGCCGCGCCCCACAGCAACAACATGATGAACAGCTCTTCGCGGGCCTCGGAAATCGCCACCAGCAGCCCATGGCTGTCGGCGTTCTTCGGCGTGCGGAAGAACGGCATGCTGCTGGTGAAGAACCCGTACAGCACCGCCTTGGCGATGGTGTGCGACAGCGCCAGCCCCGCCAGCGCGGCGGCGAAGGCGTCCTTGAGGTTGACCCCCACCGCGCGGCGGTAGAGGAAGACGATCTTGCCGACCTTGAAGAAGAACAGCGCCAGCGGTGGAATGGCGAACATCATCAGCGGTGGGTCGACCCGGTGCGGCACGATGATCATCGCCGCCGACCACAGCAGCGCGCCGACGGTGAAGAAGATGTTCATGCCGTCGGCGATCCACGGCAGCCAGCCGGCCAGGAAGTGGTAGCGCTGGCCACGGGTCAGTTCGCTGTCCTTGCCGCGCAGCAGGGCGCCGGCATGGTGCTTGATGATCTGGATGGCGCCGTAAGCCCAGCGGAAGCGCTGCTTCTTGAAGTCGATGAAGGTGTCGGGCATCAGGCCCTTGCCGTAGCTGTTGTGGGCGTAGGCTGCCGACAGGCCCTTCTCGAACACCCGCAGGCCCAGCTCGGCGTCCTCGCAGATGCACCACTCGGCCCAGCCCAGTTCCTCGAGCACGCTGCGCCTGGTCATGGTCATGGTGCCGTGCTGGATGATCGCGTCACGGTCGTTGCGGGTGACCATGCCGATATGGAAGAAGCCCTTGTATTCGCTGTAGCACAGCTTCTTGAAGGCGCTCTCGTGCTGGTCGCGGTAGTCCTGGGGCGACTGCACCACGGCGATCTTCGGGTCGGCAAAGTGCGGCACCATGTGCTTGAGCCAGTTGCGATCGACACAGTAGTCCGAGTCGATCACCGCGATCACCTCGGCGTCCCTGGCCGTGTGCGGGATCAGGTAGTTCAGCGCGCCACCCTTGAAGCCGGCCAAGGGGGCTACGTGGAAGAACCTGAAGCGCTCGCCGAGCTTCTCGCAGTGGGCCTTGAGCGGCTCCCACACGGCCGGATCCTTGGTGTTGTTGTCGATCACCAGCACTTCGTAGTCCGGATAATCCAGCGCGGCGAGGGCGTCCAGGGTCTGCTTCACCATCTCCGGCGGCTCGTTGTAGCACGGCACATGTACAGAGACCTTCGGCCGATAGGCGCTGTCGCCCTGCACGGGCAGGAACTCCCGCCGCCGCTTGTGAATCCACACCGCCTCGGCCAGTTCGTGGGCCTCGGTCAGCAGCACGATGAACACCCCGAGGGCGCCCAACGCCAGCAGCACGCCCACGGTGAGGCTGAACCAGGTGCTGTACTGCTGGCTGTAGTCGTAGGCGATCCACACCAGTACCGACCCGCACAGGAAGGTGATGAAGGTGAGGAAGGTGCGCCCGCGCTGGCGTAGTGCCGAGCCGTCGATCAGCAGGATGGCCAGAGCGATCATCGCCAGCACCACCGAGGCCACGGCCAGGGCGCGCCACTGCGGGATCGCCACGATCGGGCCCTCGAAGTTGAATTTCTGCTGGCGCTCGGCGTTGTACACGCCCCAGTAGGCGCCCACCGAGCCTTCGTCGCTGGCCTTCCACGGCTGGTCGTAGGCCTCGATGACGAAATAGTTGTAGCCGCGGCGGTTGAGGGTGTTGACCAGGGTACGCAGGTAGATGGCCTGGTCGGCCTGGTTTGCGTCGACGCCGCTGGCGCCACCGCGCATGCGGCCGTTGCTTGGCCAGCCGACCTCGGACAGCAGCAGCGGCTTGCGTGGGAACTGCTTGCGCAGCTCGCGGGCACGATCGAGGACGAACTGCACCGAGTCCTTCATGGGCTTTGACTCCCAGTAGGGCAGGATGTGTGCCGCGACCAGGTCGACGTGCTTCGCCAACTCCGGATGCTCCTTCCAGATGTGCCACTGTTCGCTGGTGGTCACCGGTACCTTGACCGCAGCGCGGACCCGGTCCAGATAGCCGATCAGTTGCTCGGGCGTGACCTCCTCGCGAAACAGTGTTTCGTTGCCGACCACTACCCGCACCACGCTGCGCGAGGTGTTGGCCAGGCCGATGGCCTTTTCGATCTCCCGCTCGTTGCGTTCCAGGTCGTTGCTGATCCAGATCCCCAGGGTGACGCGCAGGCCAAGTTCTTCGGCCAGGCGCGGGACCTCGGCCTGGGTACCCTCGACGGTGTAGATACGGATGTTGTCGGTCAGCTTGTTCAGTTGCTCGAGGTCCTGGCGGATTTCGTCCTCGCTGGGGTACTGGCCTTTCTGCGGGCTCTGGCCGAGACGGAAGGGCGAGTAGGAGAAACCGGAAATCTGTTCCGGCCAGGCGGGGGCGGATACCGGGCGGTTGATCAAGGCCCAGAACCCGGTGAACAGCGCGGCGATGGCCAGGACCACTACCAGGTTGAGACCGAATTTGCGTGATGACATAGGTGTTAGAGGTTCCGAAGAGGGGAGCGAGGCATCGCCGCTGGGGCGTGGGTCCTACGGATTCCGGGGAAGGTAATCCGTTGGATTGTCGACAGAGGATGTAGTTCTCGGTCCGCCTGGCTGTCGTCCAGATATAGTTGCTTGATAGGACATTAAAGCAGGCATGGCAGGATTTTTTCCAACCCGTGGTCGCTCTGGCACGCCCAGGTGGCGTGATCGGGCCGTGCGCTATGCCCGCGAACCCATGGCTTGACCTATAATGCGCGCCGGTTTTTTCGGGGTATCAGCATGAGCACAGAAGATCCACGCTTCGCCGGCGTCGCCCGGCTCTACGGCGACGACGGCCTGCAGCGCCTGAGTCAGGCCCACGTGGCCATCGTCGGCATTGGCGGGGTCGGCTCGTGGGCGGCCGAGGCCCTGGCCCGCAGCGGCGTGGGCGAGATCAGCCTGTTCGACCTGGACGATGTCTGCGTAAGCAACACCAACCGTCAGGCCCATGCCCTCGAAGGCCAGGTCGGCCGGGCCAAGGTCGAGGTGATGGCCGAGCGCCTGCGGGCAATCAACCCGGCCTGCACGGTGCACGCGGTGGCCGATTTCGTCACCCGCGAGACCATGGCCGAGTACATTACCGAGCAGATGGACTGCGTGATCGACTGCATCGACAGCGTGATGGCCAAGGCGGCGCTGATCGCCTGGTGCCGCCGCCGCAAGATCGCCATCGTCACCACCGGTGGCGCCGGCGGGCAGATCGACCCGACCCAGATCCAGATCGGCGACCTCAACAAGACCTTCAACGATCCACTGGCTTCACGGGTGCGCTCGACCCTGCGCCGCGACTACAACTTCTCGCGCAACACCAGCCGCAACTATGGCGTGCCGTGCGTGTTCTCCAGCGAACAGCTGCGCTACCCCAAGGGGGATGGCAGCGTGTGCCTGCAGAAGAGCTTTGTCGGTGAAGGCGTGCGCCTGGACTGCGCCGGTGGATTCGGCGCGGTGATGATGGTGACCGCGACCTTCGGCATGGTCGCGGCGAGCAAGGCGGTGGAGAAACTGGTAGCAGGGGCGCGGCGGCCTTCGGAGCGGATCAAGGTCGAATAGGTTCTCGCGGGGCAAGCCCGCTCCCACGAGTACGGAACAGTCAGGTGTATGCGTGGGAGCGGGCTTGCCCCGCGATGAATCCAACAGCGATTCAGTTCTGGGCAGCGAGTTCGGTCATCCTCAGCAACACCGCATGCAGCCCGTTGCTGCGCGACGGCGACAACTGCCGCTCCAGCCCCAACTGGGTAAACCAGGCGCTCAGGTCGAGCGCTGCCAATCGATCGCTGGCCAAACCCTGTACCCGCACCAGCAGCAGTGCCAGCAAGCCGCGCAGCAGCCGTGCATCACTGGCGGCTTTGAAATGCCACTGACCATTTTCCTGTTGGGCCACCAGCCACACCAGGCTCTCGCAGCCATGCACCCGGTTGGCTTCGGTCTTGTCGCTGTCGTCCAGTGGTTCCAGCCGATCACCCCATTGCATCAGCAACCGCGCCCGTTGCTCCCACCCGCGCGCCTGCTCGAAGCTTTCCAGCGCCTGGCTGGCCTCGGCCGACAGGCTCATCGCAGCAGCTCCAGGCCCTGGTCGAGCGCGTCGAAGAAGCGTTGCAGGTCGTCGCTGTCGGAGTAGAACCCTAGTGACACGCGGATCGCGCCGTCCAGGCCCAGGTGCCTGAGCAGCGGCATGGCGCAATGATGCCCGGCGCGCACGGCGATGCCCTGTTCGGTCAGCAGGTGGGCGATATCGGCGTTGTGCACGCCATCGATGACGAAACTGGCCAGCGCCGCCTGAGGCGAGCCGAGCAGGCGAACCCCCTCGCGATCAGCCAGGCCGCGCACCAGGTGCTGGTGCAGGGTGGCCTCATGGGCGGCCACCGCATTGGCGTCGAGGCTGGCCAGGTAATCCAGGGTAGCGCCCAGACCGATGACACCGGCGATCGGCGGCGTGCCGGCCTCGAAACCCAGCGGTGCCGGACGGAAGCTGGCGTCCTGATAGTCCGCCATCTGCACCATCTCGCCGCCGTACTGCCAGTGGCGCAACAGTGCCAGCGCCTGCTGGCGGCCGTACAGCACGCCCACGCCATCCGGGCCGTAGAGCTTGTGGCTGGAGAACACATAGAAATCGCAGTCCAGTTGCTGCACGTCATGGCGACCATGGACCACGCCCTGGGCGCCATCGACCACGCTCAGCGCGCCTTGGGCTCGGGCATGGGCCAGCAATGGCGCCAGCGGCTGCCAGGTCCCCAGCACATTGGACAGCTGGCTGATAGCCAGCAAGCGGGTGCGCGGGCCGATCAATTGCAGGGCCTGTTCCAGGTCGACATGCCCCAGGTCGTTCACCGGCAGGATCACCAGGCGCAGTTGGCGCCGGTGCGCCAGTTGTTGCCAGGGCAGCAGGTTGGCGTGGTGCTCCAGGGCGCTGACGGCGATTTCGTCACCTGACTCGAAGCGGTGTTCCAGGCCATAGGCCAGCAGGTTCAGGGCCGAGGTGGCGCCGTGGGTGAAGACGATCTGCCGCGAGTCGGCGGCATTGAGCCAGGCGGCGACCTTGTCGCGGGAGCCCTCGAAGGCCTGGGTGGCCAGGGCGCCGGGCAGGTGCTGGGCGCGGTGCACATTGGCGGCGCCATGGCCATAGTAATGGCTCAGGGCATCCAGCAGGGCCTGGGGCTTCTGGGTGGTAGCGGCGCTGTCCAGGTAGGTCTGGTGCTGCCGTTGCAGGGCGCCGATGGCGGGGAAATCGGCACGCCAGGGGGAGGGCTGGAACATGTTAGCGGGGCCTGGAATAAAAATCGGGTCTGCCCACAAGCAAAGCCTGGGAGCAGACCCGATCTTATCACTTCAAACCCGGGCAGGTTCTCAGTTGTGCGCGTGCAGCGCCTCGTTCAGCTCGATGGCCGACTTGTGGGTCTTGCACTCCACCGCGCCATTGAGCGAGTTGCGACGGAACAGCAGGTCGGTCTGGCCGGCCAGGTCGCGGGCCTTGACCACCTTGACCAGCTGGTTGTTCTCGTCCAGCAGGTTCACCTTGGTACCAGCGGTGATGTACAGGCCGGCCTCGACGGTGTTGCGGTCGCCCAGCGGAATACCGATGCCGGCGTTGGCGCCGATCAGGCAGCCTTCGCCGACCTTGATGACGATGTTGCCGCCACCGGACAGGGTGCCCATGGTCGAGCAGCCGCCGCCCAGGTCCGAACCCTTGCCGACGAACACGCCAGCGGAGACGCGGCCTTCGATCATGCCTGGGCCTTCGGTGCCGGCGTTAAAGTTGACGAAACCTTCGTGCATGATGGTGGTGCCTTCGCCGATGTAGGCGCCCAGGCGCACACGGGCGGTGTCGGCGATGCGCACGCCGGCCGGCACGACGTAGTCGGTCATCTTCGGGAACTTGTCCACCGAGAACACTTCCAGCAGTTCGCCTTTCAGGCGTGCTTCCAGTTGCAGCTCGGCCAGCTCGGCCAGGTCGACCGCGCCCTGGTTGGTCCAGGCGACGTTCGGCAGCAGCGGGAAGATGCCGGCCAGCGATACGCCGTGCGGCTTGACCAGGCGGTGCGACAGCAGGTGCAGCTTGAGGTAGGCCTCGGGGGTGGAGGTCAGCGCGCCGTCTTCGGCCAGCAGGGTGGCGACCAGCGGCTTGTGGCTCTCGGCCAGGCGGGTCAGCAGCGCGGCCTGGGCGGCATCGACGCCCTTGAGCGCGTCGGCCAGCTGGGCGGCCTGGGCGGTGGTGAAGGCGATGGCCTGGTTGCCCCCTTCATAGCCCAGCACCGGCGCGATGGCCGCGACCAGTTCGGCGGACGGCTTGAGCACGGGTTGTGCGTAGAAGACTTCCAGCCAGGCGCCCTGGCGGTTCTGGGTGCCGACACCGAAGGCCAGGCTGAACAGCGATTGAGACATGCGATTACCTCGTACGAAAAGGGGATGGAGCGTAATGCGGGATCAGGCCAGCGCCGCGGCGTACAGGTCGGGCTTGAAGCCGACCAGCGTGCGCTCGCCGAGGTCGAGCACCGGACGCTTGATCATCGACGGTTGGGCGAGCATCAGTTCGACGGCCTTGGCCTGGTCGAGGTCGGCCTTGCTGGCGTCGTCGAGCTTGCGGAAGGTGGTCCCGGCGCGGTTCAGCACGGCTTCCCAGCCGTGCTCGTCGCACCAGCGGTTCAGGCTGTCGCGGTCGATGCCCTGGGTCTTGTAGTCGTGGAAGTCGAAGCCGATGGCCTTGTCTTCAAGCCAGGTGCGGGCCTTTTTCATGGTGTCGCAGGCTTTGATGCCGTAGAGAGTGTAAGCCATTGAATGCCTGGGGCAGCCTGGTCGGGCCGGGCGTCCCCGATGCTCCTTGAAGATTGGGTGGGCCGATTATGCGGCATCGATGGGGCTGGCGCCACGGCTGCGGGCTGGAAGGCCGCGCCGATGTGTTTCACCGCTTCTCGCGTAGCATTGTGTTACATATTCCCGGCCAGGCTGCGACTATCGTGCAGCGGTCCACGATAGCGCATCCCCGCTAACATATTGTTTCAATGGCGATGTTTCGCCTCGCTGTGGTTTCTCCGATCAAACAGGAAGCTTGCCGATGCAGTCAGCCTATACCGTTCTAATCCTGCTGATGCTGGTGAGCGTGTCGAAACTGGTCGGGCGGGTGCTGCCGCTGCCCCTGCCGCTGGTGCAGATCGGCGCCGGCGCCTTGCTGGCCTGGCCGACCCTGGGCCTGCACGTGGCGCTGGACCCGGAACTGTTCCTGTTCCTGTTCCTGCCGCCGCTGCTGTTCGCCGACGGCTGGCGCATGCCCAAGCGCGAACTGTGGCGCATCCGCGGGCCGGTGGTGGCGCTGGCGGTGGGGCTGGTGCTGTTCACCGTGGTCGGCGCCGGCTACTTCATCCACTGGTTGCTGCCGAGCATTCCGCTGCCGGTGGCCTTCGCCCTGGCGGCGGTGCTGTCGCCCACCGACGCCGTGGCCGTTTCGGCCATCACCCAGGACCGCCTGCCGACACCACTGATGCACATGCTTCAGGGCGAGGCGCTGATGAACGACGCCTCGGGCCTGGTGACCTTCAAGTTCGCCCTGGTGGCGGCGATCACAGGAGTGTTCTCGTTGACCGAGGCCAGCCTGACCTTCGTCCTGGTCGCCCTCGGCGGCCTGGCGGTGGGGGTGGCGCTGAGCTGGCTGGTCGGGCGCCTGCGCATGTGGATGATCGCCCGCGGCTGGGACGACCCGGCCACCCACGTGGTGTTCATGCTGCTGTTGCCCTTTGCCGCCTACGTGCTCGCCGAACGGCTTGGCGTGTCCGGCATTCTCTCGGCGGTGGCCGCCGGGATGATGCAGAGCTGGCTGGACCTGCTGCCCCGGCAGACCAGCACCCGCCTGCTCAACCGCAGTGTCTGGTCGCTGCTGGAGTTCGCCTTCAATGGCTTGATCTTCCTGCTGCTGGGCCTGCAGTTGCCGGACATCATCAAGGCGGTGGTGAGCGACGAGGCCGCCGCGTGGCCAACGCTTGCCTGGCGCTGCCTGGACGTGGTGGCGATCTTCGCCGCGCTGGTGCTCTTGCGGTTCATCTGGGTGCAGAGCATCTGGCGGGCCATCGGCGTGGTTAGACGCTGGCGTGGCAAGCCCGCGCTGGTGCTGATGCCGACCGCGCGCTCCTGCTGGTTGCTGACCCTGGGCGGCGTACGCGGCGCGGTGACCCTGGCGGGCGTGATGTCGGTGCCGCTGCTGATCGGCGCGGGCAAGGCTTTTCCCGAGCGCGACTTGCTCATCTTCATCGCCGCCGGGGTGATCCTGCTGTCGCTGGTCAGCGCCTGCATCGCTTTGCCGATCCTGCTGCGCGGCGTGACCAAGAGCCCGGACGAGCGCTTGCACCAGGAAGTGCAAGAAGCCTGGCGGCGCACCGCCGAGGCGGCGATCCATGCGCTCGAGGCCGAAGAGGTGATCGATGCCAACGCGCCGCAGGATGCCGCCCAGGCGACCCTGGCCACTGAGCTCAAGGCGCGGCTGATGGCCGAGTACCGCGACGAACTGGACAGCTACAACGACAGCGCCGAGGCCAGGGCGCTGGCCGAGCAGATGGATCAGCTGGAGCGTCGTCTGCGCCTGCGGGCCCTGCGTGCGCAGCGGCTGGAGTTGTACGAGCTGCATCGCCAGCACCTGGTGGGGGATGAAGTGGTCCGCCAGGTGCTGGGCGAGCTGGACCTGAGCGAGGCCAATCTCGGGCAGGTCCGCTAAGCAGTGCTATTTACATGAGGCCGGATAGACCAGGCGCATGAAGCGCTTGTCCTTCTTGCTGATCTTCAGGTTGTGGCTGCGCTTGAACGCGTGGCGCGTGAGTTTCTGCCTGATGCGGTAATGCATGATCGACTGCCTGTCATAGGGCAGGATGAGCAGGTCGCCGTTATCGGGCAGTGGCAGGAATTGAATGGCGAGGTCCTCTTCGATCAGGTCGGCGAGCTCATCCGGGCTGCTGGCCTCGTCGGCCAGGACCGCTGCCAACAACTTGCGCACCGCGTCCAGGTCCCAGGGAATGTTGGCCCGTGGGTGTTGGTGTTCATGCTCCATGCCCAATGCGTGTCCGAACTCATGCAATACGAACGACTCGAACAGCGGGTCGGACAGCTTGCTTCCCAAGGCCATGGTGGGGCCATCCACATCCTGGGCCTGGGTTCCCAGGAAACTGAAATTCACGCCTTCCTGCACATCGGTCTGGATGCGGATCTCGGCTTCTTCGACATCGTTGTCGAGGAGTTCGAATTTCAGGTTGGCGTATTTCAGCCATTGGCACGCGGTGTCGAAAATCGATTTCTTGAGCCACGGGCATGGCGTGCCGATGAAGGAGATCCTGAGCGTCTGGCCTGGACGCCAGAACACGGAATGATCGGCCACCGAGCGTTTCTTGCGCGGCTTCATCGCCTGGGGTAGTTGCAGCTTCTGGCGTAGGCGGTAGATCGCGTTTGCCACAAGAACATCGGACATCGTTGTGCACCTTCAGGGGTTGAGAGGTGCCAACTATCGGTCGTCAGCGTTCTGTGCTGACGGTACTTAATGCTTGTCTCGATTTGGATTGCGCCCCCCCCTGTGAGGAGGGGCGCCTGCCATTAACGACCGAGGAACGCGCGAATCCGCTCGGCCGCCTCGATGCACTCGGCCAGCGGCGCTACCAGGGCCATGCGCACGCGCCCGGCGCCCGGGTTGACCCCATCTACTTCGCGGGAGAGGTACGAACCTGGCACTACGGTCACATGCTCGGCCTCGAACAGGTCGCGGGTGAAGTCGGCGTCGCTGCCCGGCACCTTGGCCCACAGGTAGAAGCTGCCGTCCGGGCGTTGCACGTCGAGCACCGGCTGCAGGATGTCGAGCACGGCGTCGTACTTGGCGCGGTACTGGTCGCGGTTTTCTCGTACATGGGCCTCGTCCTGCCAGGCGGCGATGCTGGCCAGCTGGGTTTGCACCGGCATGGCGCAACCATGGTAGGTGCGGTACAGCAGGAACGGCTTGATGATTTCGGCATCGCCGGCGACGAAGCCCGAGCGCAGCCCCGGCAGGTTGGAGCGCTTGGACAGGCTGTGGAACACCACGCAGCGCTTGAAGTCATTTCGGCCCAGTTCCGCGCAGGCGCTGAGCAGGCCCGGTGGCGGCGCGTCCTCGTCGAAGTACAGCTCGCTATAGCACTCGTCGGCGGCGATCACGAAGTCGTGCTCGTCGGCCAGGGCGATCAGCTTTTTCAGGGTGTCCATTGGCACCAAGGCGCCGGTGGGGTTGCCCGGGGAGCACAGGAACAGGATCTGGCAACGCTTCCAGACATCGGCCGGCACGGCGTCGAAGTCCGGGTTGAAACCGTTGTTTTCCAGGCAGGGCAGGTAGTGCGGGGAGGCGCCGGCCAGCAGGGCCGCGCCTTCGTAGATCTGGTAGAACGGGTTGGGGCTGACCACCAGGCCATCTGCCGAGCGATCGACCACGGCCTGGGTGAAGGCGAACAGCGCCTCGCGGGTGCCGTTGACCGGCAGGATATGGCGGTCGGCGTCCAGCCAGCCGGCCGGCACGCTGAAGCGCCGCTCGCACCACTGGCCGATGGCCTGGCGCAGGGCCGGCAGGCCCAGGGTGCTGGGGTAGACCGCCAGCTTGTCGAGGTTGTCGGCCATGGCCTTGGAGACGAAGGCCGGCGATTCGTGCTTCGGCTCGCCGATCGACAGGGCGATCGGGCGTTTGTCCGCCGCCGGCTTCACGCTCCCCAGCAGGGCACGCAGTTTCTCGAACGGGTAGGGCTGGAGCTGGGTCAGTGCTGGGTTCATTGGCGCAAGGTCTCGTTATCGTCAAAAGGTCATGCGGGTGGGGCTGGCATCGCTGGCCTGGCCGGCCTGCAGCTGCTGGACGATGGCCTCCTGCAGGCGGCTGCACAGCTGCGGGTCGGACAGCGGCTGGTTGTCGGCGTCGGTGATGAAGAACACGTCCTCCACGCGTTCGCCGAGGGTGGCGATCTTGGCGTTCTGCAGCGAGATGTCGAACTCCAGGAAGATCCGCCCGATCCGCGCCAGCAGGCCGGGGCGGTCCGGTGCGGTGATCTCGAGGATGGTCACCGGGCGCTGGGCGTCGTTGAGGATGGTCACCTGCGGCGGGAAGTCGAAGTGCTTGAGCTGGCGCGGCACCCGGCGCTGGATGATTGCCGGGTAGTCCTCGGGGGTACGCAGCGCTTCGGTCAGGCCGTCGCGGATCTGCCTGACCCGCTGCGGGTTGTCGCCGATCGAGCCGCCGTCGTTGTCGAGCACGATGTAGGTGTCGAGGGTGAACTGGCTGCTCGAGGTGATGATCCGGGCGTCGTGGATGTTCAGGTTGAGCTGGGCCATGGCGGCCACGGTCACGGCGAAGAAGTCATGCTGGTCGGGGGCGTAGATGAAGATCTGCGTGCCACCTTCGAACTCGCGCTGGGTGGTTTCCTTGATCAGCACCAGCGGCCCGCCGTCGGCCGGCTGCTGGAGGATCGCGTCGCTGTGCCAGGCCACGTCAGCGGCGTTGTGCTTGAGGAAGTAGTCGTCACCCAGTTGCGACCAGAGTTGTTCGACGTCGTCCGGGTCGGTGCCTTCGCGCACCAGGATGTCCAGCGCCGCGCTCTGGGTCTGGCGGATCTGCTCCTCGCGGTCCAGCGGGTTCTCCAGGCCCCGGCGCAGGGCGCGCTTGGTCTCGGTGTAGAGCTGGCGCAGCAGGCTCGCCCGCCAGGAGTTCCACAGGCTGGGGTTGGTGGCGTTGATGTCGGCCACGGTCAGCACGTAGAGGTAGTCCAGGCGTGTCTCGTCGCCCACGTGCAGGGCGAAGTCGTTGATCACCTGCGGGTCGGAGAGGTCCTTGCGCTGGGCGGTGGTGGACATCACCAGGTGGTTCTGCACCAGCCAGACGATCAGCCGACTGTCCCATGCAGGCAGCTGGTGGCGCGCGCAGAAGGCCTGTGCGTCCACTGCGCCCAGCTCGGAGTGGTCGCCCTGGCGACCCTTGCCGATGTCGTGGTAGAGGCCGGCCAGGTAGATCAGCTCGGGCTTGGGCAGGCGCCCCATGAGCTTGCTGGCCAGCGGGAATTTCTCGGAAACCGGGGTGTACTGCAGCTTGCGCAGGTGCTTGATCAGGTTGAGGGTGTGGGCATCGACCGTGTAGATGTGGAACAGGTCGTGCTGCATCTGCCCGACGATCAGGCCGAACTCCGGCAGGTAGCGGCCGAGGATGCCGTAGCGGTTCATCCGCCGCAGGTTGCGGTGGATGCCGATCTCGCACTTGAACAGCTCGATGAACAGGCTGGTGTCGCGGATATCGTTGCGGAACTTGTCGTCGATCAGGTGGCGATGCTCGCGCAGCAGGCGCACGGTGTCGGCGCGCACCCCCTTGATCTCGGGGTGCTGGGCCATCAGCACGAAGATCTCCAGCATGGCGAACGGGGTGCGCCGGAAGACGTTCGGGTTGACCGCTTCTATATAGCCGTCGTGCAGGCGGAAGCGCGCGTTCAGCGGCTGGGTGGCGCCGCTGTCGTCATCGGCGAGGATCACCTCCTCGAAGTGCTGGATGATCAGGTCGCACAGCTGGCTGATGCTCATCACCACCCGGTAGTACTGCTGCATGAACTGTTCGATGGCGCGCTTGGGGTTGTCGTCGGTGTAGCCCAGCAGCGCGGCGATGCTGCGCTGGTGGTCGAACAGCAGGCGGTCCTCGGCGCGTCCGGCGAGCATGTGCAGGGCATAGCGCACGCGCCAGAGGAAGGCCTGGGACGAGGCCAGCAGTTCGTTCTCGCTTTCCAGCAGGAAGTCCTCGCCGGCCAGGGCGTGCAGGTTCAGGGTGCCGTACTGGCGCCGGGCCACCCAAAGCACCGTCTGGATGTCGCGCAGGCCGCCCGGCCCACCCTTGACGTTGGGCTCGAGGTTGTACTCGGTGTCGTTGTACTTGTGGTGGCGGGCCTTGAGCTCGGCGCGCTTGGCCAGGAAGAACTCCTTGCTCGGCCACATGTGCGCGGTGCTGGTGGCGTCGAGCATGCGTTGGCGCAGCGACTCGGGGCCGGCGATGGTGCGGCTTTCCATCAGGTTGGTGATGACCGTGAGGTCGGCCCGGGCCTGCTCGGCGCATTCGTCGACGGTGCGCACGCTCTGGCCGACTTCCAGGCCGATGTCCCACAGCAGCGTGAGGAAGCGCTCGATGGCGTCGCGATACTGCTCGTGCTCGGCGGCGTCGAGCAGGATCAGCAGGTCGATGTCCGAGAACGGGTGCAGCTCGCCGCGGCCATAGCCGCCCACCGCCACCAGGGCGATGCCGTCCGGCGCGCCCCAGCTGAACTGGTGCCAGGCCTGCTGCAGGATGTTGTCGACGAACCAGGCGCGGTCCTCGATCAGCCGGCGGATCTCGCGGCCTTCACGGAAACGCTTGTCGAGCACCTCGCCGGCCATGCGGATGGCCTTCTTGAAAGCGGCGATGGGGCTTGCCTTGAGGGCCAGTTCCGCCTGGAACTGGCCGCGGTCGAACAGCTCGGGATCCACCTGGGGCATCGAGTCGCGTTCCTGTTAGTCAGTATCAGGCCGAGGTGCGCGGGAGGGTGTCGTCCTTGCGCAGGGTGAAGATCTCGTAGCCGCTGGCGGTCACCACCAGGGTGTGTTCCCACTGGGCAGAGAGCTTGCGGTCCTTGGTGATGGCGGTCCAGCCGTCACCCAGTACCTTGGTGTCGGCCTTGCCCTGGTTGATCATCGGCTCGATGGTGAAGGTCATGCCTTCCTTGAGTTCCATGCCGGTGCCGGCGCGGCCGTAGTGGAGGATCTGCGGTTCTTCGTGGAACACCTTGCCAATGCCGTGGCCGCAGAACTCGCGGACCACCGAGAAACCGTTCTTCTCGGCGTGTTTCTGGATCACTTCGCCGATGTCGCCCAGGCGGCAGCCGGGCTTGACCAGCTCGATGGCCTTGTACAGGCACTCCTGGGTGACCTTGGACAGGCGCTCGGCCCATGGCGCGACGGTGCCGACATGGAACATGCGGCTGGTGTCGCCGTGGTAGCCGTCCTTGATCACGGTCACGTCGATGTTGATGGTGTCGCCGTCCTTGAGCGCCTTGTCATTGGGAATGCCATGGCAGACCACATGGTTGATCGAGGTGCAGATCGACTTGGGGAAGCCCTTGTAGTTGAGAGGGGCGGGGATCGCCTGCTGGACGTTGACGATGTAGTCGTGGCACAGGCGGTCGAGTTCTTCGGTGGTGACGCCGGGCTTGACGTGCTCCTCGATCATTTCCAGCACTTCGGCGGCCAGGCGGCCAGCGATGCGCATCTTCTCGATGTCTTCTGCGGTCTTGATGGTGACGGTCATGAACAGGCTCTCTACGGCGCCCTGTGTGGCGCGAACAAACGGGAAAGACCGGATTCTACCAGAGCGCGGCGGCGATCTGTCGGGAGAGTCCCGTGGATCCGGTGGTCTATTGAAGGCATTCTGGCCGCAAAGCACGGGTGCTGCAAAAGCCACTGACGGACGAAGCATCATCCGGGTTCCGTTCGCGCTCGGCCTGTGGTATAAAATGCGCCGCTTTCGGGGGATGTCCTCCGTCAGCTCAAACCCACACACGTGTCGACACGATGGCCTGGGTGCCCGGTTTCCCTGGAAGCACGGGTTGGTCATTGGGATACGTGGAGGCCCAACCCGACTTATCAAGGAACTATCATGTCCCAAGTCAACATGCGCGATATGCTGAAGGCCGGTGTGCACTTCGGCCACCAGACCCGTTACTGGAACCCGAAAATGGGCAAGTACATTTTCGGCGCGCGTAACAAGATCCACATCATCAACCTGGAAAAAACCCTGCCAATGTTCAACGAAGCTCTGTCCTTCGTAGAGCGCCTGGCCCAGGGCAAGAACAAGATCATGTTCGTCGGCACCAAGCGTTCCGCCGGCAAGATCGTCGCCGAGCAAGCTGCTCGTTGCGGTTCGCCATACGTTGATCACCGTTGGTTGGGCGGCATGCTGACCAACTACAAGACCATCCGCGCCTCGATCAAGCGTCTGCGCGACCTGGAAACCCAGGCCGAAGACGGCACCTTTGCCAAGCTGACCAAGAAAGAAGCCCTGATGCGTTCGCGCGATCTGGAAAAGCTGGACCGCAGCCTGGGTGGTATCAAGGACATGGGCGGCCTGCCTGATGCTCTGTTCGTGATCGACGTCGACCACGAGCGCATTGCCATCACCGAAGCCAACAAACTGGGCATCCCGGTCATCGGCGTTGTCGATACCAACAGCAGCCCGGAAGGTGTTGACTACATCATCCCAGGTAACGATGACGCCATCCGCGCCATCGAGCTGTACATGACTTCGATGGCTGACGCCGTCATCCGCGGCCGCAACAACGTTGCCGGCGGCACTGAAGTCTACGCTGAAGAAGCGGCTGCACCTGCTGCTGAGTAATTGACGCCTGGCGTCTACTTGGCACGCAAAAAGGGGGCTTGGCCCCCTTTTTGCCACCTTGAAATCCTGCTGTCAGCAACGACCCCGCATCATGGGCGAGCTGATATAAAAGCAGCGATTTGCAGAATTTAACGCCCGTGACGAGCGGGTGGAATGGTTGAAAAACTTTCCAAGAGGATTTTGAAATGGCAGCAATTACTGCGGCGCTGGTCAAAGAACTGCGCGAGCGTACCGGCGAAGGCATGATGGATTGCAAAAAGGCCCTGGAAAAGGCCGGCGGCGACATCGAGAAAGCCATTGACGACATGCGTGCCTCGGGCGCCATCAAGGCCGCCAAGAAGGCTGGCAACGTCGCTGCTGAAGGCGCTATCGCCGTCAAGACCGACGGTAAATCCGCCGTTCTGCTGGAAGTGAACTCGCAGACCGACTTCCTGGCCCTGCAAGACGACTTCAAGAACTTCGTTGCCGAAAGCATCGAAGAAGCCTTCGCCCAGAAGCTGACCGACGCCGCTCCGCTGATCGCCTCGCGTGAAGCCGCCCGTGAAGCCCTGGTTGCCAAGTGCGGCGAGAACGTCAACATCCGTCGCCTGGTGCGCGTTGAGGGTGACGTTGTCGGTGCCTACCTGCACGGCAACAAGATCGGTGCCGTTGTTGTCCTGAAAGGCGGCGACGTCGATCTGGCCAAGAACATCGCCATGCACGTTGCAGCCTCGAACCCAGAGTTCCTGGACGCGTCGGAAATCTCCGCCGAGGCCATCGAGCGCGAGAAGAACGTCTTCCTGCAGCTGAACGCCGACAAGATCGCTGGCAAGCCGGAAAACATCGTTGAGAACATGATCAACGGTCGTATCTCCAAGTTCAAAGCCGAAGCCTCGCTGAAAGAGCAAGCCTTCGTCATGGATCCGGAAGTCAAAGTCGGCGCGCTGGCCAAGAAAGCCGGTGCTGAAATCGTTTCCTTCACCTACTTCAAGGTCGGCGAAGGCATCGAGAAGCCGGTTGACGACTTCGCTGCCGAAGTTGCCGCCCAGGTAGCTGCCGCCAAGCAGTAAGACGGATTCGTCTGTCGCCCCGAAGAGGCTGCCCGCTTACGCGCGCAGCCTCTTTGTCAAAGCGGGAGCGGTTCACGAGACCGTTGCTCGCTGACGCATGAAGTGCGTCACGCTAGAGTTACGCGCAGGCTGAAACAGCCCGCCAGATTTTTACAAACGCCGCAGGAGAGATTCGCAATGGCTCAGCAGGGCAGTGGTCATCAGGCTCGCTATAAACGCATTCTACTCAAACTTAGCGGCGAGGCCCTGATGGGCTCGGAAGAGTTCGGGATCGACCCCAAGGTCCTGGATCGCATGGCGCTGGAAGTCGGCCAGCTGGTCGGCATCGGCGTTCAGGTCGGCCTGGTGATCGGTGGCGGCAACCTGTTCCGTGGCGCGGCGCTCAGTGCAGCCGGCATGGACCGCGTTACCGGTGACCACATGGGCATGCTGGCCACCGTGATGAACGGCCTGGCCATGCGCGACGCGCTGGAGCGGGCGAACATCACCGCCATCGTCATGTCGGCCATCTCCATGGTGGGCGTGACCGATCACTACGATCGCCGCAAGGCCATGCGCCACCTGAACTCCAAGGAAGTCGTGATCTTCGCTGCCGGTACCGGCAACCCGTTCTTCACCACCGACTCCGCCGCTTGCCTGCGCGCCATCGAAATCGATGCCGACGTGGTATTGAAGGCAACCAAGGTCGATGGTGTATACACTGCAGATCCATTCAAGGACCCGCATGCCGAGAAGTTCGATCATCTGTCCTACGATGAAGTGCTGGATCGCAAGCTGGGCGTAATGGACCTCACGGCAATCTGCCTTTGCCGCGATCACAAGATGCCGCTGCGCGTCTTCAACATGAACAAGCCCGGCGCCCTGCTCAACATTGTGCATGGTGGTGCGGAAGGAACTCTGATCGAGGAAGTTCAAAAATGATCAACGACATCAAGAAAGACGCCCAGGAGCGCATGGGCAAGTCCCTCGAGGCCCTGGCCCGCAACCTGGCGGCGATCCGTACCGGTCGCGCCCACCCAAGCATCCTGGACAGCGTCAAGGTGCCGGCCTGGGGCAGCGACATGCCGCTGAACCAGGTGGCCGCGATCACCGTCGAGGACGCCCGTACCCTGAAGATCGTCGCCCACGACAAGAACCTCAGCGCCGCCATCGAGAAGGCCATCCTGACCTCCGACCTGGGCCTGAACCCGTCCAGCGCCGGCACCACCATCCGTGTGCCGATGCCGGCCCTGACCGAGGAAACCCGCAAGGGCTACACCAAGCAGGCCAGCGGCGTTGCCGAGGACGCCAAGGTCGCTGTGCGCAACGTGCGTCGCGATGCCCTGGCCGACCTGAAGAAGCTGACCAAGGACAAGGAAATCAGCGAGGACGAAGAGCGTCGCGCGGCTGACGAGATCCAGAAGCTGACCGACAAGTTCGTCGCTGAAGTCGATGCCGCCTTCAAGGCCAAGGAAAAGGACCTGATGGCCGTTTGAGGCCAGGGTTGCTCTCTTAATGGAAAAGACCAAGTCGGCGGCACCGGGCTCGGTGCCGCGTCATGTCGCGATCATCATGGATGGCAACAACCGCTGGGCGAAGAAGCGTCTTCTGCCCGGCGTCGCCGGCCACAAGGCCGGCGTGGATGCCGTTCGCGCGGTGATCGAAGTCTGCGCCGAGGCCAAGGTCGAGGTGCTCACGCTCTTCGCCTTCTCCAGCGAGAACTGGCAGCGTCCGGCCGAGGAGGTCGGCGCGCTGATGGAGCTGTTCTTCTCGGCATTGCGTCGCGAGGCCAAGCGCCTGAACGACAACAACATCAGCCTGCGCATCATCGGTGATCGCTCGCGCTTCCACCCTGAGCTTCAGGCGGCGATGCGCGAAGCCGAAGCGGCGACGGTGGGCAGCAACCGCTTCATCCTGCAGATCGCCGCCAATTACGGCGGCCAGTGGGACATCGCCCAGGCCGCGCAGCGCCTGGCGCGGGAAGTCCAGGCCGGCCACCTGCGCCCCGAGGACATTACCCCGGACCTGCTGCAGACCTGCCTGGCCACCGGCGACCTGCCGTTGCCCGACCTGTGCATCCGCACCGGCGGCGAGCACCGCATCAGCAACTTCCTGTTGTGGCAGCTGGCCTACGCCGAGCTGTACTTCTCCGACCTCTACTGGCCGGACTTCAAACACGAGGCCATGCGCAACGCGCTGGCCGATTTCGCTTCGCGCCAGCGCCGCTTCGGTAAGACCAGCGAGCAGGTCGAAGCCGGAGCCCGTGCTTAATGCTTAAACAACGCATCATTACCGCGCTGATCCTGCTGCCGATCGCGTTGGGTGGTTTCTTCCTGCTCAACGGCGGGGATTTCGCCCTGTTCATCGGCTTCGTGGTAACGCTCGGCGCCTGGGAGTGGGCACGCCTGGCCGGCCTGGTGGCGCAGCCGCTGCGCATCGCCTACGCCGCCGTGGTGGCGGGCGGCCTGATGCTGCTCTACCTGATGCCCGACCTCGCGCCCTGGGTGCTGGGCGCCTCGGTGATCTGGTGGGCCCTGGCCACCTGGCTGGTGCTGACCTACCCGCGTAGCGGCGAGCTGTGGAGCAGCGCCGCCTGTCGCCTGCTGATCGGCCTGTTGGTACTGCTGCCTGCCTGGCAGGGCCTGGTGCTGCTCAAGCACTGGCCGCTGGGCAACTGGCTGATCCTGGCGGTCATGGTGCTGGTCTGGGCTGCCGATATCGGCGCGTACTTCTCCGGCCGGGCCTTCGGCAAGCGCAAGCTGGCGCCGCAGGTCAGCCCGGGCAAGAGCTGGGAGGGCGTCTATGGCGGTCTCGCGGTCAGCCTGCTGATCACCCTGGCCGTGGGTTTCGCCCGCGACTGGAGTATTGGCCAGGTGCTGCTGGGGCTGCTGGGGGCTGTCGTTGTAGTGATGTCCTCGGTGGTCGGCGACCTGACTGAAAGCATGTTCAAGCGCCGTGAAGGCATCAAGGACAGCAGCAGCCTGCTGCCGGGTCATGGCGGCGTGCTCGATCGCATCGACAGCCTGACCGCGGCGATTCCGATGTTTGCCGTGCTGCTGTGGGCGGCTGAGTGGGGTGTGATGTGAGTGCCGTGCAACGCATAACCGTGCTGGGGGCCACAGGCTCCATCGGCCTGAGCACGCTGGACGTCATTGCTCGACACCCTGACCGTTACCAGGTGTTCGCCCTGAGCGGCTATTCGCGAATCGACGAACTGCTGGCCCTGTGCGAGCGTCATCGTCCGGCGTTCGCCGTGGTGCCGAACGCCGAGGCGGCCATGCGCCTGCGTCAGGGGCTGGCCGCAGCGGGCTGCGCCACCGAGGTGCTCGAGGGCGAGGCCGGGTTGTGCCAGGTAGCCGCTGCGTCCGAGGTGGATACCGTGATGGCGGCCATCGTCGGCGCCGCCGGCCTGCGCCCGACCCTGGCCGCGGTCGAGGCGGGCAAGAAGGTGCTGCTGGCCAACAAGGAGGCCCTGGTGATGTCCGGGGCCTTGTTCATGGATGCAGTGCATCGCAGTGGTTCGGTGTTGCTGCCGATCGACAGCGAGCACAACGCGATCTTCCAGTGCATGCCCGGCGATTACGCCCGTGGCCTGGGCGCTGTTGGCGTGCGCCGGATCCTGCTGACCGCCTCCGGTGGACCGTTCCGCGAAACCCCTGCTGAAGCATTGCTGGATGTAACACCGGAGCAGGCCTGCGCGCACCCGAACTGGTCCATGGGTCGCAAGATCTCGGTTGACTCGGCCAGCATGCTGAACAAAGGCCTGGAACTGATCGAGGCCTGCTGGCTGTTCGATGCCAAGCCGTCGCAGATTGAAGTGGTGGTGCACCCGCAGAGCGTCATTCACTCGCTGGTGGATTACGTCGATGGCTCGGTGCTTGCCCAGCTGGGCAACCCGGACATGCGCACGCCGATCTCCAACGCCCTGGCCTGGCCGGAGCGTATCGATTCGGGCGTCGCGCCGCTGGACCTGTTCGCCATCGCCCGTCTGGATTTCCAGGCGCCCGACGAACAGCGCTTCCCATGCCTGCGCCTGGCGCGTCAGGCTGCCGAGGCGGGCAACAGCGCGCCGGCGGTGCTCAACGCCGCCAACGAAGTGGCCGTCGAGGCGTTTCTCCAGCGGCGTATCCGCTTCCCGGAGATCGCGGTTATGATCGAACAGGTGCTCGACCAGGAGCCCGTGGTGGCATTGCCCACCCTCGAGGCGGTGTTCGCCGCCGACCAGCGTGCCCGGGAGCTGTCCCGGGAATGGCTGCGACGCCACGGCCGCTGAAGCCTGCGGCCGACTCCGCCGAATGTCATCCGGAGATTGGACATGACTGCGCTCTACATGATTGTCGGTACCCTGATTGCACTGGGTGTACTGGTTACCTTCCACGAGTTCGGCCACTTCTGGGTGGCGCGGCGTTGCGGGGTCAAGGTCCTGCGCTTCTCGGTTGGCTTCGGCACGCCGCTGGTGCGCTGGCATGACCGGCACGGCACCGAGTTCGTCGTCGCCGCGATCCCCTTGGGCGGCTACGTCAAGATGCTCGACGAGCGCGAGGGCGAGGTCCCGCCGGCACTGGTCGAGCAGTCGTTCAACCGCAAGTCGGTCCGTCAGCGCATCGCTATCGTGGCCGCCGGTCCCATCGCCAACTTCCTGCTCGCCATCCTGTTCTTCTGGGTGGTGGCCATGCTGGGTTCGCAGCAGGTGCGTCCGGTCATCGGTGGCGTCGAGGCCGGAAGCCTGGCGGCCAGTGCCGGCCTGAGCG
The DNA here is from genome assembly GCF_014268935.2 of Pseudomonas peradeniyensis. Lineage (GTDB taxonomy): Bacteria > Pseudomonadota > Gammaproteobacteria > Pseudomonadales > Pseudomonadaceae > Aquipseudomonas > Aquipseudomonas peradeniyensis. Next base: position 2,067,577 of record NZ_JABWRJ020000001.1, read on the forward strand.
TCGGCCAGGAAATCGTCTCCATCGATGGCGAACCGACCAATGGCTGGTCAGCGGTCAACCTGCAACTGGTGCGCCGCCTCGGCGAGAGCGGCACGCTGCGGGTCGGGGTGCTCGACGAGGGCGCGACCACCGAGCGCCAGCTCGATGTTTCCCTGAATCATTGGCTCAAGGGCGTCGACGAGCCGGAGCCTATCCAGTCCCTTGGCCTGCGCCCCTGGCGTCCGGCGGTGGTGCCGGTGCTGGCCGAGATCGATCCGAAGGGGCCAGCGGCGGCGGCCGGGCTCAAGACCGGTGACAGGCTGCTGGCGCTCGACGGCGTGGAGCTGGCCGACTGGCAGCAGGTGGTCGACGCGGTCCGCGCCCGTCCCGAGAAAAAGGTCAGCCTGCGCATCGAGCGCGACGGCGCGCCACTCGAGGTTGCCGTCACCCTGGCGCGCAAAGGCGAGGGCCAGGCTTCCGGCGGCTATCTGGGCGCTGGGGTCAAGGCCGCCGAGTGGCCGGCGAAGATGCTCCGCGAGGTCAGCTATGGGCCGCTGGAAGCAGTCGGCGAGGGACTTTCCCGCACCTGGAACATGAGCGTCCTGACCCTCGAATCGCTGAAGAAAATGCTGTTCGGGGAGCTCTCGGTAAAAAACTTGAGCGGACCGATAACCATTGCTAAAGTGGCGGGCGCTTCAGCCCAGTCGGGCGTTGGGGATTTCCTGAATTTCCTGGCCTACCTGAGCATAAGCCTGGGGGTTCTGAACCTGCTGCCCATCCCGGTACTGGATGGGGGGCATTTGCTGTTCTACCTGATCGAGTGGGCGCGCGGTCGTCCGCTCTCGGATCGGGTGCAAGGTTGGGGGGTCCAGATCGGTATCAGTTTGGTCGTCGGGGTGATGTTGCTCGCCCTGATCAACGATCTGGGTCGACTATAAAAGCTTCGCTCAATCGCGAAAACCTGCCGCCTTGTCGCGGCAGGTTGTTTATTGCCAGTTGGAATAAAAGGACTTCATGAAACGTCTGCTGCTAACTGCGGTGCTCTCCGCACTGATGATCGCTGAAGTTCACGCCGAGTCCTTCACCATCTCCGATATTCGTGTCAACGGCCTGCAGCGGGTGTCCGCCGGCAGCGTGTTCGGCGCGTTGCCGCTGAACGTCGGTGACCAGGTCGACGACCGCCGTCTGGTCGAATCGACCCGCTCGCTGTTCAAGACCGGCTTCTTCCAGGACATCCAGCTGAACCGCGACGGCAATGTCCTGATCATCAACGTGGTCGAGCGCCCCTCGGTGTCGAGCATCGAGATCGAAGGCAACAAGGCGATCAGCACCGAAGACCTGATGAAGGGCCTGAAACAGTCGGGCCTGGCCGAAGGCGAGATCTTCCAGCGCGCGACGCTGGAAGGCGTGCGTAACGAACTGCAGCGCCAGTACGTGGCCCAGGGCCGCTACTCCGCCGAGGTCGACGCCGAGGTCGTGCCGCAGCCGCGCAACCGCGTCGGCCTGAAGATCAAGATCAACGAAGGCACCGTGGCCGCGATCCAGCACATCAACGTGGTGGGCAACACGGTCTTCGACGACGAGACCCTCGGCCAGCTGTTCGAGCTCAAGACCACCAACTGGCTGTCGTTCTTCAAGAACGACGACAAGTACGCCCGGGAAAAACTCTCCGGTGACCTGGAGCGCCTGCGTTCCTACTACCTGGACCGCGGCTACATCAACATGGACATCGCGTCCACCCAGGTGTCGATCACCCCGGACAAGAAGCACGTCTACATCACCGTCAACATCAACGAGGGCGAGAAGTACACCGTCCGCGACGTGAAGTTGTCCGGTGACCTGAAAGTGCCGGAAGACCAGGTCAAGTCGCTGCTGCTGGTGCAGCCGGGCCAGGTATTCTCGCGCAAGGTGATGACCACCACTTCCGACCTGATCACCCGTCGTCTGGGCAACGAAGGCTACACCTTCGCCAACGTCAACGGCGTGCCGCAGCCGAACGACCAGGATCACACCGTCGACATCATGTTCGTCGTCGATCCGGGCAAGCGTGCCTACGTCAACCGCATCAACTACCGCGGCAACACCAAGACCGAAGACGAAGTGCTGCGTCGCGAAATGCGTCAGATGGAAGGTGGCTGGGCCTCGACCTACCTGATCGACCAGTCCAAGACTCGCCTCGAGCGCCTGGGCTTCTTCAAGGAAGTCAACGTCGAGACGCCGCCGGTACCGGGCACCGACGACCAGGTCGACGTGAACTACAGCGTCGAAGAGCAGGCCTCCGGCTCGATCACCGCCAGCGTCGGTTTCGCCCAGAGCGCCGGCCTGATCCTGGGTGGCTCGATCAGCCAGAACAACTTCCTCGGTACCGGTAACAAGGTCTCCATCGGCCTGACCCGTTCCGAATACCAGACCCGCTACAACTTCGGCTATGTCGATCCCTACTTCACCGCCGATGGCGTGAGCCTGGGCTACAACGCCTTCTACCGCAGCACCGACTACGACGACCTCGACGTCGACGTGGCCAGCTATGCGGTGGACAGCCTCGGTGCCGGTGTCAGCCTCGGCTACCCGATCAGCGAGACTTCGCGCCTGACCTACGGCCTGACCGTGCAGCAGGACAAGATCAAGACCGGCCGCTACACCGTCGACGAGATCTTCAAGTTCCTCCAGGACGAGGGCGACAACTTCCTGAACTTCAAGGCCTCGATCGGCTGGTCCGAGTCGACCCTGAACAAAGGCGTACTGGCTACCCGCGGTCACTCCCAGAGCCTGACCCTGGAAACCACCGTGCCGGGCAGCGACCTGTCGTTCTACAAGCTCGACTACCGCGGCCAGCTGTTCAAGCCAATCAACAACGACTACACCCTGCGCCTGCACACCGAACTGGGCTATGGTGATGGTTTCGGCTCGACCTCCGGCCTGCCGTTCTATGAAAACTACTACGCGGGCGGCTTCAACTCCGTGCGCGGCTTCAAGGACAGCACCCTGGGCCCACGCAGTACCCCGAGCCGTGGCGCTGCGGTGACCGGCAACCAGGGCACCATCGCCGACCCGGACCAGGATCCACTGCCGTTCGGTGGTAACGTCCTCGTCCAGGGTGGCGTGGAGCTGCTGTTCCCGCTGCCGTTCGTCAAGGATCAGCGTTCGCTGCGCACGTCCGTGTTCTGGGACGTGGGTAACGTGTTCGACACCAACTGCGGCTCGAAGCCCGATTGCACCAAGGTCGGTTTCTCGGACATGGCCAGCTCGGTCGGTCTGGGCGTGACCTGGATCACCGCGCTGGGCCCGTTGAGCTTCAGCCTGGCGATGCCGATCAAGAAACCGGACGACGCCGACACGCAAGTGTTCCAATTCTCTCTGGGCCAGACCTTCTGAGGTCGGCCCTTGCATAACGACAACGGATTATCCAGGAGTGCATCGTGCGTAAGTTGACCCAACTGGCCCTCGTGGCCGCGGCGCTGGTCGCCACCCCGGCTTTCGCCGAAATGAAAGTTGCCGTGCTGAACTATCAGATGGCCCTGCTGGAATCCGACGCGGCCAAGAAGTACGCCGTTGACGCCGAGAAGAAGTTCGGCCCGCAACTGACCAAGCTCAAGGGCCTGGAAAGCAGCGCCAAGGGTATCCAGGATCGCCTGATCAAGGGCGGCGACAAGATGCCTCAGCCTGAGCGTGAACGCCTGGAGCTCGAGTTCAAGCAAAAAGCCCGCGACTTCCAGTTCCAGTCCAAGGAGCTTAACGAAGCCAAGGCCGTGGCCGATCGCGACATGCTCAAGCAGCTCAAGCCGAAACTCGACGGCGCTGTCGAGGAAGTGATCAAGAAGGGCGGTTTCGACCTGGTTCTGGAGCGTGGCGCGGTCATCGATGTCAAACCGCAGTACGACATCACCCGCCAGGTCATCGAGCGCATGAACCAAGCCCGTTGATATGACCGTGACCATGACGCTCGGCCAGCTGGCCGAGGCCCTCGGGGCCGAACTCAAAGGCCCCGAGGCGCTGCAGATCACCGGGCTGGCCACCTTGCAGGAGGCCGGTTCCGGGCAGTTGAGCTTCCTGGCCAACAAGCAGTACCGCAAGTTCCTGGACGACTCCTCGGCCAGCGCGGTATTGCTCAAGGCCGAGGACGCCGAAGGTTTTGCCGGCAACGCCCTGATCGTTCCCGACCCTTACCTGGCCTATGCACGCATTTCACACCTGTTCGATCCGAAGCCCAAGGCTGTGGCGGGAGTCCATCCCAGCGCCGTGGTAGCCGAGGATGCCCAGGTGGATGCCAGCGCCAGCATCGGCCCGTTCGCGGTGATCGAGAGCGGCGCGCGCATTGGCGCCAATGTGACGGTCGGCGCGCACTGCTTCGTCGGTGCCCGCTGCGTCATCGGCGAGGGTGGCTGGCTGGCCCCACGGGTCACGCTGTATCACGACGTGACCATCGGCAAGCGCGTGGTCATCCAGTCTGGCGCGGTGATCGGTGGCGAGGGCTTCGGCTTTGCCAACGAGAAGGGTATCTGGCGCAAGATTGCGCAGATCGGCGGCGTCACCCTGGGTGATGATGTGGAGATCGGCGTGAACACCGCAGTAGACCGCGGCGCGCTGTCGGACACCCGTATCGGCGATGGCGTCAAGCTCGACAACCAGATCCAGATCGCCCACAACGTGCAGGTCGGCGACCACACGGCGATGGCGGCCTGCGTCGGGATTTCCGGCAGCACCCGCATCGGCAAGCATTGCATGATTGCCGGCGGCGTCGGGATGGTCGGCCACATCGACGTCTGCGACAATGTCTTCGTTTCCGGCATGACCATGGTGACCCGCTCGATTACCGAGCCGGGTGGCTATTCTTCCGGTACGGCCATGCAACCCTTGGCCGAGTGGCGCAAGAGCGCCGCTCGCATTCGCCAGCTGGACGAGATGTCCAAGCGTCTCCAGCAGCTGGAAAAGCGTGTCGACACCGTGACCTCAGGTGGCCAGCCGACATCAGAAGGCTGATACCATTTACTGAGCAAGCGTTACAGTCGCTAGCTGGCTCCTCTTTGGATCTGCAAAAGGAGCGTGTGGTCAGCACCTGCGCTCCCTATTCTTATACAGGCTTCCCCCCGAAATGATGGACATCAACGAGATTCGCGAATACCTGCCTCACCGTTACCCGTTCCTGCTGGTGGACCGTGTGACGGACCTGGACTTCGAGGCCCAAAGCATTCGTGCCTACAAGAATGTCAGCATCAACGAGCCGTTCTTCAATGGCCACTTCCCGGCGCATCCAATCATGCCGGGCGTACTGATCATCGAGGCGATGGCCCAGGCGGCCGGGATTCTCGGATTCAAGATGCTCGACGCCAAGCCGGCGGACGGCACCCTCTACTACTTCGTCGGCTCCGACAAGCTGCGCTTCCGCCAGCCGGTGCTGCCGGGCGACCAGCTGGTGCTGGAAGCCAAGTTCCTCAGCCGCAAGAGCATGATCTGGAAATTCGAGTGCCGGGCCCTGGTGGACGGCAAGCCGGTCTGCTCGGCCGAGATCACCTGCGCGGAACGCTCCCTATGAGTTCGATTGACCCAAGGGCGATCATCGATCCCTCGGCCAAGTTGGCCGAGGGCGTCGAGGTCGGCCCCTGGTCGATCGTAGGCCCCGATGTGGAAATCGGGGAGGGTACCGTCATCGGTCCTCACGTGGTGCTCAAGGGGCCGACCCGTATCGGCAAGCACAACCGCATCTACCAGTTTTCCTCGATCGGCGAAGACACTCCTGACCTGAAGTACAAGGGTGAGCCGACGCGCCTGGTGATCGGAGACCACAACGTGATCCGCGAGGGTGTCACCATCCACCGCGGCACCGTGCAGGACCGTTCGGAAACGACCCTGGGCGATCACAACCTGATCATGGCCTATGCCCACATCGGCCACGACAGCGTCATCGGCAATCACTGCATCCTGGTCAACAACACCGCGCTGGCGGGCCATGTGCATGTCGGCGACTGGGCGATCCTGTCCGGCTACACGCTGGTGCACCAGTACTGCCATATCGGCGCCCACGCGTTTTCCGGCATGGGCACCGCGATCGGCAAGGACGTACCGGCCTACGTCACCGTGTTCGGCAGCCCGGCCGAGGCGCGCAGCATGAACTTCGAAGGCCTGCGCCGTCGCGGTTTCAGCGACGAAGTGCTGCACGCCCTGCGCCGCGCCTACAAGATCGTCTACCGCCAGGGCCTGACCGTCGAAGAAGCGCTCAAGGAACTGGATGAGCTGGTCACGCAGTTCCCCGAAGTCGACCTGTTCCGCCAATCGATCGCCAATTCCGCACGCGGCATCACCCGCTGACATGGCCCAGCTCTGCGTGGCGCTGGTCGCGGGCGAGGCCAGCGGCGACATTCTCGGTTCCGGCCTGATGCGCGCCATCAAGGCACGTCATCCCGATGTACGGTTCATCGGTGTTGGCGGTCCCTTGATGGAAGCCGAGGGCATGACCTCCTACTTTCCGATGGAACGCCTGGCCGTCATGGGCCTGGTCGAGGTGCTCGGGCGCCTGCGCGAGCTGCTCAAGCGGCGCAAGGAGCTGATCCAGACACTGATCGGCGAAAAGCCCGACGTGTTCATCGGCATCGACGCCCCTGATTTCACCCTCAATATCGAACTCAAGCTGCGCCAGGCCGGGATCAAGACGGTGCATTACGTCAGCCCGTCGGTCTGGGCCTGGCGGCAGAAGCGCGTGCTGAAGATTCGCGAGGGTTGCGACCTGATGCTCACCCTGCTGCCGTTCGAGGCGCGCTTCTATGAAGAGCAGGGCGTGCCGGTGCGTTTCGTCGGCCATCCGCTGGCGGACACGATTCCCCTGGAGGCCGACCGTGGCGCGGCGCGTGCCGAACTGGGGCTGGGCGAAGGCCCGGTGATCGCGCTGATGCCCGGCAGCCGGGGTGGTGAGGTGGGGCGCTTGGGTGCCTTGTTCCTCGATGCCGCCCAGCGCCTGCGCGAGCTGGTGCCCGGCGTGCGCTTCGTGCTGCCGTGCGCCAATGCCACCCGGCGTGCCCAGGTCGAGCAGATGCTCGAAGGGCGCGAGTTGCCGCTGACCCTGCTGGATGGCCGCTCGCACCAGGCGCTGGCCGCCTGTGACGCGGTGCTGATCGCCTCCGGCACCGCCACCCTGGAAGCGATGCTGTACAAGCGACCGATGGTGGTGGCCTACCGCCTGGCACCGCTGACGTACTGGATCCTCAAGCGCATGGTCAAGAGCCCGTACGTGTCGCTGCCCAACCTGCTGGCCCAGCGCCTGCTGGTACCGGAGCTGCTGCAGGACGCCGCCACCAGCGAAGCCCTGGCGCAGACCCTGGCACCGCTGGTCAAGGACGGCTCGCAGCAGACCGACAGCTTCGACCAGATCCACCGCACCCTGCGCCGCGACGCCTCCAACCAGGCGGCCGACGCGGTGCTCGCCCTGTTGAAGGACCGCTGACATGCAGATGGGACTGGATTTCAACCTGGTTGAAGAACTGGTGGCCGGCGTCGATGAAGTGGGCCGTGGCCCGCTGTGCGGCGCGGTGGTCACCGCGGCGGTGATTCTCGACCCGCGCCGGCCGATCCTCGGCCTGAACGACTCGAAGAAACTCACCGAGGCCAAGCGCGACGCGCTGTTCGACGAGATCCGCGAAAAGGCCCTGAGCTTTTGCATCGCCCGGGCCGAGGTCGAGGAGATCGATCGCCTGAACATCCTCCAGGCCACCATGCTGGCCATGCAGCGCGCGGTCGAAGGGCTGCACATCACGCCGAAACTGGCGCTGATCGACGGCAACCGTTGCCCGAAGCTGGCCGTGCCGGCGGCGCCGGTGGTCAAGGGCGACTCCCAGGTGCCAGCGATCGCGGCGGCCTCGATCCTGGCCAAGGTCACCCGTGACCGCGAGATGAGCGAGTTCGAGCTGATCTACCCGGGTTACGGGATCGGCGGGCACAAGGGTTATCCGACCCCGGTGCACCTCGAGGCCCTGGCCCGTCTTGGGCCGACGCCCATTCATCGGCGCTCGTTCGCGCCTGTTCGGGCCGCATGGGAAGCCCGTGAAGGCATTTCCACCTCGCTGATCTGATCGGCGCCATTCATCGCGGGGCAAGCCCGCTCCTACGCCGAGCTGTGTGGGGGCGGGCTTGCCCCGCGATGCATTCTGCAATCAACCGCTGACCTCCAGGCGAGGCAAGCGAAGAGCAATACGCTACAATCCCGCCCTTGTCGTTCAGCACTGCTACAGGATCCTCCATGTCGGTCTCCTTCGTTCACCTTCGCGTGCACTCCGAATTCTCCCTGGTCGACGGCCTGGTGCGGATCAAGCCGCTGGCCAAGGCCCTGGCCGGGATGAACATGCCGGCGGTGGCGATCACCGACCAGAGCAACATGTGCTCGCTGGTGAAGTTCTACAAGACCGCCATGGGCGCCGGCATCAAGCCGATCTGCGGCGCCGACCTTTGGCTGGCCGGGGCCGATCCCGAGGCACCGCTGTCGCGCATCTGCTTCCTGGCCATGAACCCCAAGGGCTATCGCAACCTCACCGAGCTGATCTCCCGTGGCTGGACCGACGGCCAGCGCAATGGCCTGGTGATCATCCAGCGCGACTGGATCGCCCCGGCCAGCGAGGGGCTGATCGCCCTGTCCGCAGGCAAGGAAGGCGATATCGGCGTGGCCCTGATGGCCGGACGCCAGGACGAGGCCGAGGCGCTGCTCGGCGATTGGATGGGCATGTTCCCGGATCGTTTCTACGTCGAGCTGCAGCGCACCAATCGCGCCGGTGACGAAGAATACGTGCACGCCGCCGTGGCCCTGGCCGACAAGCTCGGCGCGCCGCTGGTGGCGACCAACGACGTGCGCTTCATCAAGCAGTCTGACTTCGATGCCCACGAGACCCGCGTGTGCATCGGCGAGGGCTGGACCCTCGACGACCCGCGCCGCCCACGTGGCTACAGCGACCAGCAGTACCTCAAGTCGCCCGAAGAGATGGCCGAGCTGTTCAGCGACCTGCCGGACGCCATCGCCAACACCGTGGAGATCGCCAAGCGCTGCAACATCACCGTGCAGCTGGGCAAGTACTTCCTCCCCGATTTCCCCACGCCCAACGGCATGGGTATCGACGACTACCTGCGCCATGTCTCCCACGAAGGCCTGGAGGAGCGCCTCGCGGTGCTCTGGCCGAAGGAGACCACGCCCAACTACGAAGAGAAGCGCCAGGTCTACCTGGACCGCCTGAAGTTCGAGCTGGATATCATCATCCAGATGGGCTTCCCCGGTTACTTCCTGATCGTTATGGACTTCATCAAGTGGGCGAAGAACAACGACGTGCCGGTTGGTCCGGGCCGGGGGTCGGGTGCCGGTTCCCTGGTGGCCTATGTACTGAAGATCACCGACCTCGACCCGCTGGCCTATGACCTGCTGTTCGAGCGCTTCCTCAACCCTGAACGTATTTCCATGCCCGACTTCGACGTCGACTTCTGCATGGATGGCCGCGACCGGGTGATCGACTACGTGGCCGAGGCCTACGGGCGTAACGCGGTGAGCCAGATCATCACCTTCGGCACCATGGCCGCCAAGGCGGTGGTGCGCGACGTGGCGCGGGTGCAGGGCAAGTCCTACGGCCTGGCCGACCGCCTGTCGAAGATGATCCCGTTCGAAGTGGGCATGACCCTGGAGAAGGCCTACGAGCAGGAAGAGATCCTGCGCGACTTCCTCAAGAGTGACGAGGACGGCCGCGAGATCTGGGACATGGCCCTCAAGCTCGAAGGTGTCACCCGCGGTACCGGCAAGCACGCCGGTGGCGTGGTGATCGCGCCGACCAAGCTCACCGATTTTTCGCCGATCGCCTGTGACGAAGAGGGCGGCGGCCTGGTGACCCAGTTCGACAAGGATGACGTCGAGGCCGCGGGCCTGGTGAAGTTCGACTTCCTCGGCCTGCGGACCCTGACCATCATCAAGTGGGCGATGGAGATCATCAACCGCGAGCAGGCCAAGAAGAACCTGCCCGACGTCAACATCGACTTCATCCCGCTGGACGACCGCAAGACCTACGAGCTGCTGCAGAAAGCCGAGACCACGGCGGTGTTCCAGCTCGAATCCCGTGGCATGAAGGAGCTGATCAAGAAGCTCAAGCCCGACTGCCTGGAAGACCTCATCGCACTGGTGGCGCTGTTCCGTCCGGGCCCGCTGCAATCGGGCATGGTCGACGACTTCATCAACCGCAAGCACGGCCGGGCAGAGCTGGCCTACCCGCACTCCGACTACCAGTACGAAGGCCTCAAGCCGGTACTCGCGCCAACCTACGGCATCATCCTGTACCAGGAACAGGTGATGCAGATCGCCCAGGTGATGGCCGGCTACACCCTCGGTGGCGCCGACATGCTGCGTCGGGCCATGGGCAAGAAAAAGCCCGAGGAGATGGCCAAGCAGCGCGGTGGTTTTATCGAAGGCTGCGTGGCCAACAACATCGATGCGGACCTGGCCGGTAACATTTTCGACCTGGTAGAGAAATTCGCCGGCTACGGCTTCAACAAATCCCACTCCGCCGCCTATGGCCTTGTGTCATACCAGACCGCCTGGCTGAAGACCCACTACCCGGCGCCGTTCATGGCCGCGGTGCTGTCGGCGGATATGCACAACACCGACAAGGTGGTGGTGCTGGTCGAGGAAGTGCGCAGCATGAAGCTGCGCCTGGACGCGCCGGACGTGAACTTCTCCGACTTCAAGTTCACCGTCAACAATGACGGGCGCATCGTTTATGGCCTGGGCGCGATCAAGGGCGTGGGTGAAGGGCCGGTCGAGGCGATCGTCGAAGCCCGTGCCCAGGGTGGCCCGTTCAAGGACCTGTTCGACTTCTGTGAACGGATCGACCTCAAGCGGGTCAACAAGCGGACCCTCGACGCGCTGATCCGCAGTGGTGCGCTGGACCGCCTGGGGCCGCACTTCCATGACGAGATCAAGGCTTATCAGGCCAACATCGACATCAACCGTGCGACCTTGCTGTCGGCGCTGGGCGAGGCGGTCAAGGCTGCCGAGCAGGCCGCCCATACCGCGGACAGTGGCCACGTCGACCTGTTCGGCGGCATGTTCGACGAGGCGGATGTCGATGTCTACGCCAACCATCGCAAGGTGCGCGAGCTGACCCTCAAGGAGCGCCTCAAGGGTGAGAAAGACACCCTCGGCCTGTACCTGACCGGTCATCCTATCGACGAATACGAGACCGAGATCCGCCGCTTCGCCCGCCAGCGCATCGTCGACCTCAAGCCGGCGCGGGACACGCAGACCATCGCCGGCATGATCATTGCCCTGCGGGTGATGAAGAACAAGAAGGGTGACAAGATGGGTTTCGTCACCCTGGATGACCGTTCCGGGCGTATCGAGGCCTCGCTGTTCGCCGATGCCTTCATGGGCGCCCAGGCCTTGCTGCAGACCGACGCCATGGTGGTGGTGGAAGGGGAGGTGAGCAACGACGACTTCTCTGGCGGCCTGCGCCTGCGGGTCAAGACCGTGATGACCATGGAGGACGCCCGGACCAAGCTGGCCGAGAGCCTGCGCCTGAAGGTCGGCCACGACGCCCTCAAGGGCGATCGGCTGAAGTGGCTGGGCGAGCTGATCACCCGCCACCGCGGTGGTTGCCCGATCACCCTGGAGTACACCGGCAGCGACGCCAAAGCCATGCTGCAGTTCGGCGACCAGTGGTCGATCGACCCGGCCGATGGCCTGATTCAGGCACTGCGTGACCAGTTCGGGCGTGAGAACGTCTTCCTGCAATACCGTTGAAACGACGCATTTTAATCTCGACCTTTATGCGCCTGATCCCTTAAGGTAGGGCGCCAAACGGATCAACCGGCCGGCCGCCTGGCCGTAGACCCAAGACGGAAGCCTATGAACCCGAATTTCCTCGATTTCGAACAGCCGATTGCCGACCTGCAAGCCAAGATCGAAGAGCTGCGCCTGGTGGGCAACGACAACTCGCTGAACATCAGCGATGAAATTGCCCGTCTGCAGGACAAGAGCAGCACCCTGACCGAGAGCATCTTCGGCAACCTGACCAGCTGGCAGATCGCCCGCTTGGCCCGTCATCCTCGCCGTCCGTACACCCTCGACTACATTGACCACATCTTCACCGAGTTCGAGGAGCTGCACGGCGATCGTCACTTTGCCGACGACGCGGCCATCGTTGGTGGCACCGCGCGCCTGAACGACAAGCCGGTCATGGTCATCGGTCACCAGAAGGGCCGTGAAGTACGCGAGAAGGTACGCCGCAACTTCGGCATGCCGCGCCCTGAAGGCTACCGCAAGGCCTGCCGCCTGATGGAAATGGCCGAGCGCTTCAAGATGCCGATCCTGACCTTCATCGATACCCCGGGCGCCTACCCGGGCATCGACGCCGAAGAGCGCAACCAGAGCGAGGCCATCGCCTGGAACCTGCGCGTGATGGCGCGCCTGAAGACGCCGATCATCGCCACCGTGATCGGTGAGGGTGGTTCCGGCGGTGCGCTGGCCATCGGCGTGTGCGACCAGCTGAACATGCTGCAGTACTCCACCTACTCGGTGATCTCGCCGGAAGGTTGCGCCTCGATCCTGTGGAAGACCGCCGACCGCGCGGCTGATGCCGCCGAGGCCATGGGCGTTACCGCCGAGCGCCTGAAGAGCCTGAACATCGTCGACAAGGTCATCCCGGAGCCGCTGGGCGGTGCCCACCGTGATCCGGCGAAGATGGCGGCGAGCGTTCGCGCCGACCTGATCGAACAGCTGGACATGCTCGGCAAGCTCGACAACGACGCGCTGCTCAAGCGCCGTTACGATCGCCTGATGAGCTACGGCCTCTGATCGTAGTCTGACGCCCTCGATCGCGGGGCAAGCCCGCTCCCACGTTCTGTAGCGTGGGAGCGGGCTTGCCCCGCGATGCGATTTGAAGAGGGACTGCTATGCTCGACCTCACTGCGCAACTCACCCCCTGGCTCAACGCCCCCGCCTGGTACGTCGCCTTCTCCGGCGGCCTGGACTCCACCGTCCTCCTGCACCAGCTCGCCGAATACGCCCGCCACCATTCAACGCCGCCCTTGCGCGCGATCCATGTCCACCACGGCCTGCAAGCCGCCGCCGATGCCTGGCCCGATCACTGTCGAGCGGTGTGCGCCGCCCTGGGTGTCGATCTTGATGTGATTTCTGTCCAGGTCGCCCCCGGCGCCAGCCTGGAGCAGGCGGCCCGCAATGCCCGCTACGGCGCCTTCGAAAAACGGCTGGGCGCAGGCGAGGTGCTGTTCACCGGCCAGCACCGTGACGATCAGGCCGAAACCCTGCTGTTTCGCCTGCTGCGCGGCGCCGGCCTGCGTGGGTTGTCCGCCATGCCGCAACAGCGGCCGCTAGGGCAGGGCAGGCTGGTGCGCCCGTTGCTGGGGCTGTCGCGCCAGCAGTTGCAGGCTTACGCCGACAGGCACGGGCTGGTATGGGTCGACGACCCTTCCAACAGCGACACCACCTTCGCCCGCAACTTCCTCCGTGGCGAGGTCTTGCCGATGCTGCGCCAGCGCTGGCCCCAGGCCGAAGCCAATCTGGCGCGCAGCGCGGAACACCTGGGCGAGGCATTGGGCCTGCTGGATGAGCTGGCCGCCAGCGACCTGGCGAGTGCCTGCGACAATGCGCCGCTGCCCTGGTTGGAATTGGATTCACTCAGATTCGAGGCGCTCACCGCACTGTCCCTGGCGCGTCAACGCAATGCCTTGCAGTTCTGGCTCAGCCAGCGCACCCGCCTGCCCGACAGCCGCCACTGGGCCGGCTGGAACGATCTGCGCGATGCGGCAGCCGATGCCTGTCCGGTCTGGTGTCTGACCGACGGCGAACTGCATCGCAGCCATGGGCGTATCTGGTGGCTGAGTGGCGATTGGCTGGCTGCGGTGTCGGGTGATTACCCCTGGCTCGACAGCGGGCAACCGTTGCGCCTGCCGGGTAATGGCAGCGTTCGCCTGATGTCGGGCCCGTCAGGTGAAGGCCTGCACATCCGCTATCGCCAGGGCGGCGAGATCATGCAGTTGTCCGGCCGCGGTCGGCGCGATCTCAAGCGCCTGCTCAATGAACTGCAGGTCCCGCACTTCGTGCGCCCGCGCCTGCCGCTGCTGTATCGCGGCGAGCAGTTGCTGGCGGTGGCCAACCTGCCCGAGCTGGCGCAGGCGGATTGCCAGCTGCATTGGCAGCCGCCGACGAACGTGCAAGGTTTGAGCTGAAGGGTACATTCAGGTAGACTACCCTCCCTTCTTGATACAGCTTCTGTGGGTTGCGCAAAAACACAGGAGTTGCCGATTACCAAGCAGTTTTTTGCTGGGCTGATTTCTTAAAATGACGAGCGAGCTCCATGCCGGGGATACCCCTGGTCTGTACAGACGCGGCAGTTTTTCGAGATGCACTGTGATTGACGCAGGTGATCGGGGGCTTCGGCCTTCCTTCGCTTTCTCCGGCGGCGCTGGCCGCCTTAACGCAGACTTCTAGGGTTTTTCATGACGCGCTACATATTCGTCACGGGCGGTGTTGTTTCTTCATTGGGGAAAGGCATTGCCTCGGCTTCCCTGGCGGCCATCCTGGAAGCGCGGGGGCTCAAAGTCACCATGCTCAAGCTGGACCCGTACATCAACGTCGACCCGGGCACCATGAGCCCGTTCCAGCACGGTGAAGTATTCGTCACCCATGACGGCGCCGAGACCGACCTCGACCTGGGCCACTACGAGCGGTTCATCCGCACCACGATGACCCAGAACAACAACTTCACCACCGGCCGTATCTACGAGCACGTGCTGCGCAAGGAGCGTCGTGGTGATTACCTGGGCGCGACCATCCAGGTCATCCCGCACATCACCGACGAGATCAAGCGCCGTATCATCAAGGGCGCCGGCGATGCCGACGTCGCGCTGGTCGAGATCGGCGGCACCGTGGGTGACATCGAGTCGCAACCGTTCCTCGAGGCGATCCGCCAGCTGCGCGTCGAAGTGGGCTCCAAGCGCGCCATGCTGATGCACCTGACCCTGGTCCCGTACATCGCCACCGCCGGCGAGACCAAGACCAAGCCGACCCAGCACTCGGTCAAGGAGCTGCGCTCCATCGGCCTGCAGCCAGATGTGCTGATCTGCCGCTCCGACCACCCGGTCGATGCGTCGTCGCGTCGCAAGATCGCGCTGTTCACCAACGTCGAAGAACGTGCGGTGATCTCGCTGGAAGACGTCGACACCATCTACAAGATCCCAGGCGTCCTGCACGCCCAGGGCCTGGACGACTTTGTCGTCGAGCGCTTCGGCCTGCAGTGCAACAGCGCCGACCTGTCCGAGTGGGACAAGGTCGTCGACGCCAAGCTCAACCCTGAGCAGGAAGTGACCATCGCCATGGTCGGCAAGTACATGGAGCTGCTGGACGCGTACAAGTCGCTGATCGAAGCGATGAGCCACGCCGGTATCACCAACCGGACCAAGGTCAACCTGCGCTACATCGACTCCGAAGACATCGAGAACCAGGGCACCAGCCTGCTCGAAGGCGCCGATGCCATCCTGGTCCCGGGCGGTTTCGGCCTGCGCGGCGTGGAAGGCAAGATCACTGCGGTGCAGTATGCCCGTGAGAACAAGGTCCCGTACCTGGGCATCTGCCTCGGCATGCAGGTGGCCGTGATCGAGTTCGCCCGCAACGTGATGGGCTGGAAAGACGCCAACTCCACCGAGTTCGACCGCAACAGCGGCCACCCGGTCGTCGGCCTGATCACCGAGTGGGCCGATGCCACCGGCGCGGTCGAGACCCGTACCGAAGCCTCCGACCTGGGCGGCACCATGCGCCTGGGCGCCCAGGACTGCCAGCTGGCGGCCGGCTCCAAGGTTCACGACTGCTACGGCAAGGACGTGATCACCGAGCGTCACCGTCACCGCTACGAGGTCAACAACAACCTGCTGCCGCAGCTGGTCGACGCTGGCCTGGTGGTTTCCGGCCGTTCCGAGGACGGCGCGCTGGTCGAAGTGGTCGAGTCCAAGGAGCACCCATGGTTCGTCGCTTGCCAGTTCCACCCGGAATTCACCTCGACCCCGCGTGACGGCCACCCGCTGTTCAGCGGCTTCGTCAAGGCTGCCCTGGCACAGAAGAACAAGGCCTGATCCATGACTCAGAAGATCATTCGCGTCGGTAACATCGAGATCGCCAACGACAAGCCGTTCGTCCTGTTCGGCGGCATGAACGTCCTGGAGTCCCGTGACCTGGCCCTGAAGGTCTGCGAGGAGTACGTGCGGGTGACCGAGAAGCTCGGCATCCCGTACGTGTTCAAGGCCAGCTTCGACAAGGCCAACCGTTCGTCGGTCAACTCGTACCGCGGCCCCGGCATGGAAGAAGGCCTGAAGATCTTCGAGGAGATCAAGCAGACCTTCAACGTGCCGGTGATCACCGACGTGCACGAGCCCTACCAGTGCGAGCCGGTGGCCAAGGTCTGCGACATCATCCAGTTGCCGGCCTTCCTGTCGCGCCAGACCGACCTGGTCGTGGCCATGGCCAAGACCGGTGCCGTGATCAACATCAAGAAGGCGCAGTTCCTGGCGCCCCACGAGATGAAGCACATCCTCGCCAAGTGCGTCGAGGCCGGCAACGACCAGCTCATCCTCTGTGAGCGCGGTTCGAGCTTCGGCTACAACAACCTGGTCGTGGACATGCTCGGCTTCGGCATCATGAAGCAGTTCGAGTACCCGGTGTTCTTCGACGTGACCCACTCGCTGCAGACCCCGGGTGGTCGCGCAGACTCCGCAGGCGGCCGTCGCGCCCAGGTCACCGACTTGGCCAAGGCCGGCATGAGCCAGGGCCTGGCAGGCCTGTTCCTCGAGGCCCATCCGGATCCGGACAACGCCAAGTGCGACGGTCCGTGCGCCCTGCGCCTGGACAAGCTGGAGCCGTTCCTGGCCCAGCTCAAGCAACTGGACGACCTGGTGAAAAGTTTTCCGACGGTAGAAACCGCGTAAAGCTCGTTTCTCGGGTAAAGTACCGCCCGTTCCACCCCTGACCTGTCGGTCAGGGGCTCCCTTCGCCAGGCCTGCCCGTGCCATGTCGCCTGGTGAACGGCAAGAATTCCCAAAAGCTGCGTTGTTTTCGTCAATTCTGGAGTGCTTACAACAATGGCAAAGATCGTCGACATCAAAGGTCGTGAAGTTCTCGATTCGCGTGGCAACCCCACCGTGGAAGCCGATGTACTGCTCGACAACGGCATCATCGGCAGCGCCTGCGCGCCGTCGGGTGCCTCCACTGGCTCGCGCGAAGCGCTGGAGCTGCGTGATGGCGACAAGAGCCGTTACCTGGGCAAGGGCGTGCTGAAGGCCGTCGGCAACATCAACGGCCCGATCCGCGACCTGCTGCTGGGCAAGGACCCGGCCGACCAGAAAGCCCTGGACCGCGCCATGATCGAGCTGGACGGTACCGAGAACAAGGCCAAGCTGGGCGCCAACGCCATCCTGGCCGTGTCCCTGGCCGCCGCCAAGGCCGCCGCCCAGGACCTGGACCTGCCGCTGTACGCCCACATCGCCAACCTCAATGGCACCCCGGGCCAGTACTCCATGCCGGTGCCGATGATGAACATCATCAACGGCGGCGAGCACGCCGACAACAACGTCGACATCCAGGAGTTCATGGTGCAGCCGGTTGGCGCCAAGACCTTCTCCGACGGCCTGCGCATGGGCACCGAGATCTTCCACCACCTCAAGGCCGTGCTGAAGGCCCGTGGCCTGAACACCGCCGTCGGTGACGAAGGCGGCTTCGCGCCGAACCTGGCTTCCAACGAAGACGCCCTGGCAGCCATTGCCGAAGCCGTCGAGAAGGCCGGCTACAAGCTGGGCACCGACGTGACCCTGGCCCTGGACTGCGCGGCTTCCGAGTTCTATGAAGACGGCAAGTACAACCTGTCCGGCGAAGGCAAGTCGTTCGATGCCGAAGGTTTCGCCGACTACCTGAAGGGCCTGACCGAGCGCTTCCCGATCATCTCGATCGAAGATGGCCTGGACGAGTCCGACTGGGCTGGCTGGAAGATCCTGACCGACAAGATCGGTGCCAAGGTGCAACTGGTCGGCGACGACCTGTTCGTGACCAACACCAAGATCCTCAAGGAAGGCATCGAGAAGGGCATCGGCAACTCGATCCTGATCAAGTTCAACCAGATCGGCTCGCTGACCGAGACCCTGGAAGCCATCCAGATGGCCAAGGCCGCCGGCTACACCGCGGTGATCTCGCACCGTTCCGGTGAAACCGAGGACTCGACCATCGCCGACCTGGCCGTGGGTACCGCCGCCGGCCAGATCAAGACCGGTTCGCTGTGCCGTTCCGACCGCGTCAGCAAGTACAACCAACTGCTGCGCATCGAAGAGCAACTGGGCGCCAAGGCTGTATATCGCGGCCGTGCCGAGTTTCGCGGCTGAGCAAGAGATGGTAAAAAGGCAGCAGCCGGGGCCGGCTGAACGTTCGCACTGATCGTTCGGTCGTTTCCACGGGTTTCTGTCGACGAAGCCTGGCCTCGGCCAGGCTTCGTGCTATCGGAAGCTCGCTGCGGCGGCCTTTTTTACCCTGGATATCTTCATGCGCAGTCCCTATTGGTTGTTCCTCGTCCTGCTCCTGCTGCTCGGCGGCCTGCAATATCGCCTTTGGGTAGGCAATGGCAGCCTGGCGCAAGTGACCGAACTCAAGCAGCAGATCGCCGACCAGCATGCGGAAAACGAGCGCCTGCTGGAGCGCAATCGCGTGCTCGACGCTGAAGTCCTGGAGTTGAAGAAAGGTATGGAGACCGTGGAAGAACGGGCTCGTCATGAACTGGGGATGGTCAAGGAGGGCGAAACCCTCTACCAGTTGCCGCAGAAATGACAAATGAACTGCCGGCCTTCTGGGCCGTGATTCCCGCTGCGGGCGTCGGTGCCCGCATGGCTGCCGACCGTCCCAAGCAGTACCTGCAACTGGGCGGGCAGACGATTCTCGAGCACAGTCTCGACTGTTTCCTCGACCATCCCATGCTCAAGGGCGTGGTGGTCAGCGTGGCTGAACAAGACCCTTACTGGCCCGGCCTGCGCTGCGCCAGCGATCCGCGCATCCAGCGCGCCCCGGGCGGCCGTGAGCGCGCCGACTCGGTGCTCAACGCGCTGTTGCTGCTGCACGCCCAGGGCGCATCGGATGACGATTGGGTGCTGGTGCACGACGCCGCGCGGCCGAACCTGGCGCGCAGCGATCTGGACAAGTTGCTGTCAGCCCTGGCTGAAGATCCCGTCGGTGGATTGCTCGCCGTTCCCGCCCGGGACACGCTCAAGCGTGCCGACGGCGAGGGCAGGGTGGCGGCCACGGTCGATCGCAGTACTGTCTGGCAGGCCTATACCCCGCAGATGTTCCGCCTGGGCATGTTGCATCGGGCGCTGGCCGAGTGCCTGGTGTCCGATGTGGCGGTTACCGACGAGTCGTCGGCCATCGAATGGGCCGGTTATGCGCCGCGCCTGGTCGAAGGGCGCAGCGACAACATCAAGGTGACCCGGCCGGAAGACCTGGAATGGTTGCGCCAGCGCTGGGCCGGGCGACGCTGAAATAGGCGCTGCTGATGCGGGCGGCGTGGGAGCGGGCTTGCCCCGCGATGCGGCGTTTGGCACCGGCTACGCCGGTGATCGCGGGGCAAGTCGCATCGGCGCACCGCCGCTCCCACGCTGGAACTCTGTTCCCTGCTCGACAGCGTAGCCCGAAGGGCTGGGCGATCTCCTACAGGGGGGGGCTGCTATATTCCGGCAACTGCGCCAACCCTTCCTTCAGGTAATCGACCAACCTGCGCACCTTCGGTGACAGATGCCGCTGCTGCGGATACAACGCCCACACCGCCGTATTCGGCGGCTGATGCCCTTCCAGCAACGACACCAGTGCCCCGCTGTGCAAATGCTCAAGCACGTAGTAGTCCGGCAACTGGCACAACCCCATGCCTTGCAGCGCCGCATCCAGCACCGCTTGGCCGCTGTTGCAGCGCCAGTTGCCCTGCACCCGCTGGCTGATCTCGCGCCCCTCCTGCTGCAGCGCCCACAGGTCCGAACTACCCACCAGGCAGTTGTGCCGCGCCAGCTCCGACAGGCTGTGCGGCCGCCCATAGCGCTCCAGGTAGGCTGGCGATGCGCACAGGTACATGCGCCGCGGCGCCAGGCGCGTGGCCACCAGCCGCGAATCCTGCAGGCGCCCCAGGCGAATCGCCAGGTCCATGCCTTCATGCAACAGGTCGAGGGTGCGGTTGCTCAGCTCCACGTCGACCCGCAACTGTGGGTACTGCGCCATGAAGCGCGTCACCAGCGGCACGATGAAGCGTTCGCCATAGGCCACCGCGCAGGTCATGCGCAGCAGGCCCTTGGGTTCGCTGGCCAGGTCGCCCATGGCCCGCAGCGCCTCCTCGCGGCCATCCTGCAGGCGCTGGCAGTGCTGGAGAAAGGTCTGCCCGGCTTCGCTCAGGGTCACCCGCCGGGTGCTGCGGTACAGCAGCCGCGTCTGCAGGCGTTCTTCGAGTCGGGCGATCTGACGGCTGATGTGCGAGGACGACACCCCCAGGCGTTCGGCGGCGGCGGTGAACCGGCCCGATTCGGCCACCGCGACGAACTCGTCGATGCCCTCCCAGCGACTGCTCATGGATTATCCCTGCATGGCAATAATGTTTTGTGAATGCCTGGATTATTCATCAAAAGGCTGTGAATTACACTGCCAGCCAGTAACCGCCCCCTTTTCTGGAGACCTTTGATGATCAAGTCCCGCGCCGCCGTCGCCTTCGAGGCCAAGAAACCCCTGGAAATCGTCGAAGTGGACGTGGCCATGCCCAAGGCCGGTGAAGTGCTGCTGCGTGTCGTCGCCTCGGGTGTCTGCCACACCGACGCCTACACCCTGTCCGGCGCCGACCCGGAAGGCATTTTCCCGTCGATCCTCGGCCATGAGGGTGGTGCGATTGTCGAAGCAGTAGGCGAGGGCGTCACCTCGGTGGCGGTCGGCGACCATGTGATCCCGCTGTACACCCCGGAATGCGGCAAGTGCAAATTCTGCCTGTCGGGCAAGACCAACCTGTGCCAGGCCATTCGCGCCACCCAGGGCAAAGGCCTGATGCCCGACGGCACCACCCGCTTCAGCTACAAGGGTCAGCAGCTGTTCCACTACATGGGCACCTCGACCTTCTCCGAGTACACCGTGCTGCCGGAAATCTCCGTGGCCAAGATCCAGAAGGAAGCCCCGCTGGAGAAGGTCTGCCTGCTCGGTTGCGGCGTGACCACCGGTATCGGCGCGGTACTCAACACCGCCAAGGTCAAGCCGGGTGACACCGTGGCCATCTTCGGCCTCGGTGGCATTGGCCTGTCGGCAGTGATCGGCGCGGTCAAGGCCAAGGCTTCGCGCATCATCGCCATCGACATCAACCCGGCCAAGTTCGAGATCGCCCGCCAGTTGGGCGCCACCGACTGCATCAACCCGAAAGACTACGACCGCCCGATCCAGGAAGTGATCGTCGACCTCACCGACGGCGGCGTCGATTTCTCCTTCGAGTGCATCGGCAACGTGCAGCTGATGCGCGCGGCGCTGGAGTGCTGCCACAAGGGCTGGGGCGAATCGGTGATCATCGGCGTGGCCGGTGCCGGCCAGGAGATCGCCACCCGTCCGTTCCAGCTGGTCACCGGCCGCGTCTGGCGCGGTTCGGCCTTCGGTGGCGTGCGGGGGCGCAGCGAGCTGCCGAGCTACGTCGAGATGTCCGAGAAGGGCGAGATCCCGCTGGACACCTTCATCACCCACACCATGGGCCTGGAGGACATCAACAAGGCCTTCGACCTGATGCACGAAGGCAAGAGCATCCGCAGCGTGATCCACTTCTGAGGGCCTCGCCATGACCCTGGAAAACCTCTCCTGCCAGAAGAGCTTCGGCGGCTGGCACAAGCGTTACCGGCACAGCTCCAAGGTGCTCGGCTGCGACATGGTGTTCGCCGTCTACCTGCCGCCCCAGGCCGAGCAGGGCGAGAAGCTGCCGGTGCTGTACTGGCTCAGTGGCCTGACCTGTACCGACGAGAACTTCATGCAGAAGGCCGGTGCCCAGCGCCTGGCCGCGGAGCTCGGGCTGATCATCGTCGCCCCGGATACCAGTCCGCGTGGCGAGCAGGTGCCGGGCGATCCGGATGGTGCCTGGGACTTCGGCCTGGGCGCAGGGTTCTACCTCAATGCCACCCAGCAGCCCTGGGCCCAGCATTACCGGATGCACGACTACGTGGTGGAGGAGTTGCCGGCCCTGATCGAGGCGCACTTCCCGGCGTCCGACCAGCGCAGCATCAGCGGTCACTCGATGGGCGGACACGGCGCGCTGGTCTGCGCCCTGCGCAACCCCGGGCGCTACCGTTCGGTGTCGGCGTTCTCGCCGATCAGCAACCCGATGGATTGCCCCTGGGGCGAGAAGGCGTTTTCCCGCTACCTGGGCGAGGACCGTGCGCGCTGGCGCGAGTGGGACGCCAGCGTGCTGCTGGCCGAGGCCGGGCAGTGCCCGGCGTTACTGGTGGACCAGGGCGATCGCGATGACTTCCTCGACAAGCAGCTCAAGCCGCAAGCTTTGGAGCAGGCAGCGCGCAAGGGTGGCCATGCGCTGACCCTGCGCCTGCAGCCGGGCTATGACCACAGCTACTACTTCATCGCCAGCTTCATCGAGGAACACCTGCGTCATCATGCGGTGGCGTTGGGCAGGGTTTAAAGGTCGATGGCTGAGCGGCCCAATACTGCATGAAAGCAGGTAGAATCACGCCCTGACTCAATCAGGGCGTTTTTCTATGCGTATTGGCCACGGCTACGATGTCCACCGTTTCTGCGACGGTGATTTCATTACCTTGGGCGGGGTGCGTATCCCCCACAAGTTCGGCCTGCTGGCCCATTCCGACGGTGATGTGCTGCTGCACGCCCTGAGCGATGCCCTGCTCGGCGCTGCGGCGCTGGGCGACATCGGCAAGCATTTCCCCGACACCGACCCGCAGTTCAAGGGCGCCGACAGCCGCGTGCTGCTGCGCCACGTGGTCGCCGTCGTGCGCGACAAGGGCTGGAAGGTCGGCAACGTCGACGCCACCATCGTCGCCCAGGCGCCGAAGATGGCCCCGCATATCGAGACTATGCGCCAGCAGATCGCCGCAGACCTGCAGGTCGAACTCGACCAGGTCAACGTCAAGGCCACCACCGAAGAAAAGCTGGGCTTCACCGGCCGCGAGGAGGGCATCGCCGTGCACGCGGTCGCCCTGCTGCTGCCAGCATGACCGAACTCGAACTGCTGGGCCCACGGGCCTCGGGCGAAGCCTTGGGCACTGCGGTGCTCAAGGCGGTGGCCGAAGACTTCCAGGTCGATGAAGTCCTCGATATCCCGCTGTCCGGCCAGGGCGAGCACCTGTGGCTGTGGGTCGAGAAGCGTGACCTCAACACCGAGGAGGCGGCCCGCCGCCTGGCCCGCGCCGCCGGCGTGCCGGTGCGCGCCATCAGCTATGCCGGTCTCAAGGACCGCCACGCCCTGACCCGCCAGTGGTTCAGCCTGCATCTGCCGGGTAAGGCCGACCCCGACCTGTCCCGCGCCGAGGACGACACCCTGCGGGTGCTCAAGCAGGTGCGCCACCAGCGCAAGCTGCAGCGTGGCGCGCATTCGGCCAATGGCTTCACCCTGCGCCTGACCGCGCTGCAGGCCGACCACCAGGCCCTCGATGCCCGTCTTGAACAACTCAAGCAGCAGGGCGTGCCCAACTACTTCGGCAGCCAGCGCTTCGGCCATGCCGGCGGCAACGTGCACGACGCCCAGGACTGGGCCGCCCGCCAGGCGCTGCCCGAGCAGCGCAACGTGCGCTCGCGGCTGCTGTCGGCCGGGCGCAGCTACCTGTTCAACCAGGTGCTGGCGGCTCGGGTGGCCGATGGCAGCTGGCAGCGCGCCCAGGTCGGCGACTTGCTGGCGTTCACCGACAGCCGCAGTTTCTTCCCGGCGGGGGAGGCCGAGTGCAGCGACCCGCGCCTGGCCATTCTCGACCTGCACCCCACCGGCCCGCTGTGGGGCGAGGGGCAATCGCCCTGCGCCGGCGCGACCCAGGTGCTCGAGAGCGAGGTCGCCGACCGCCATCCGGCGTTGTGCCAATGGCTGGCGCGAGCGGGCATGGATCACGAACGGCGCATCCTGCGGCTCCCTATTGGGCGTCTGTCGTGGCATTATCCCGAGCCTGATATCCTGCAACTGGAATTCGTCCTTCCGGCCGGATGCTTCGCCACCGTGGTGGTGCGCGAACTCGTCGATCTGGTGCCGGCAGGGCAGACGGACAGCCCATGCGTATTCTGATTTCGAATGACGACGGTGTTACCGCACCCGGCATCGCCGCGCTGCATGAAGCGTTGGTTGATTACGCCGAGTGCGTGGTGATTGCCCCGGATCAAGACAAGAGCGGCGCCGGCAGTTCGCTGACGCTCGACCGGCCACTGCACCCGCAGACCCTGGCCAACGGCTTCATCAGCCTCAACGGCACGCCCACCGACTGCGTGCACCTGGGGCTCAACGGCCTGCTGCCGGAAACCCCCGACATGGTGGTGTCCGGTATCAACCTGGGCGCCAACCTGGGGGATGATGTGCTGTATTCCGGCACGGTCGCCGCCGCGCTGGAAGGGCGTTTCCTCGGCGGCACCTCGCTGGCGTTTTCGCTCTTGTCGCGCCTGCCCGACAATCTGCCGACCGCCGCCTATATCGCCCGGCGCCTGGTCGAGGCGCAGTCGCGCCTGGAGCTGCCGCCGCGCACCGTGCTCAATGTCAACATCCCCAACCTGCCGCTGGAGCACATCCGCGGTATCCAGCTCACCCGCCTGGGGCACCGGGCACGTGCCGCGGCGCCGACCAAGGTGGTCAACCCGCGGGGCAAGGAAGGCTACTGGATCGCCGTGGCCGGCGATGCCGAGGACGGCGGGCCGGGCACCGATTTCCATGCGGTGATGCAAGGCTACGTGTCGATCACGCCGTTGCAGCTGGACCGCACCTTCAATGATGCCTTCGAGCGCTTCGACGGCTGGCTGGAGGGCGTGCTCTGATGCGCGAACAGGACGATCTGCAGCGTCGCGGCATCGGCATGACCTCCCAGCGTACCCGGGAGCGGCTGATCCAGCGTCTCTGCGAAGAAGGCGTGTCGAACGCCAAGGTGCTCGAGGCCATTCGCCGTACCCCGCGCCATCTGTTCGTCGATGAAGCCCTGGCCCATCGAGCCTACGAGGACACGGCGCTGCCGATCGGCCACAACCAGACGATCTCCCAGCCGTTCATGGTCGCCCACATGAGCGAGCTGTTGCTGGAGGCCGGGCCCCTGGACAAGGTGCTGGAGATCGGCACCGGCTCGGGCTACCAGACGGCGATCCTGGCCCAACTGGTGGAACGGGTGTTTTCGGTGGAGCGGATCAAGGTCCTGCAGGACCGGGCCAAGGAGCGCCTGGTCGAGCTCAACCTGCGCAACGTGGTGTTCCGCTGGGGCGACGGCTGCGAAGGTTGGCCGGCGCTGGCGCCGTACAACGGCATCATCGTCACCGCGGTTGCACCCGAGGTGCCCCAGGCACTGCTCGACCAACTGGCGCCGGGTGGGCGCATGGTGATCCCGGTCGGGCCAGCGGGGGAGACCCAGCAACTGATGCTGATCGTGCGCGAAGAACATGGCTTCTCACGCCGGGTGCTCGGGGCCGTGCGCTTCGTGCCCCTGCTCAACGGCCCGCTGGCCTGAGCGGCGCAACGGAATATTTGCGCCGGCGACGAATTCTTGCGCCTGGCCCCTGTCTATCTGGCGTGGCGTTTTTCGTACACCGATCAGGCCAATTGCGAGTCACCCCTGGCAGGGTGGCTCGGTTATAATTGAAACAATATTGCATTTTGTATCGTCATTATTTGACAGCATGAGGGGAGCGCGGGTGGGTCACACAGGCATGCGGCAGCGCAAGGAACGGTCGGTATTGAAGCTTCTGGTGATTGCGCTGGCCATGGGCACCCTGCTGGCTGGCTGTTCCAGCACCAGCTCCAACGGCGCCCGCGTGGTCGACCGCAACAACGCCGCGCCCAAGCGCCCGACCGTCACTTCGGGGCAGTACATCGTCAAGCCCGGTGACACGCTGTTCTCCATCGCCTTCCGCTATGGCTGGGACTACAAGGAGCTGGCGGCGCGCAACAACATTCCCGCCCCCTACACCATTCGCCCGGGTCAGCCGATTCGTTTCAGCAGCGGCGCGGGGGGTAGCACCACGGTTGTCAGCAGCCCTTCTTCGTCGAGCAAGACCACCGTCATCCGCCGACCGGTCGCGACCACGACGCCAGCGACCGGTAATGGCAAAAGTGCCACTACTGCCTCTTCCACCACCTCGCAAACGGTTGCCCAGGTGCCCGCCGCAGAGCGCGCCGTCGGCGGTTGGACGTGGCCGGCGAACGGCGTGCTGATTGGTAAATTCGCTTCAAACGGTAGTTTGAATAAAGGCATTGATATCGCCGGTGATTTGGGACAGCCTGTTTTTGCTGCGTCTGATGGAGCGGTGGTCTACGCCGGCAGTGGCTTGAGGGGCTATGGCGAGCTCATCATCATCAAACACAGCGATACCTACGTCAGTGCCTACGGTCACAACCGCAGGCTTTTGGTTCGGGAGGGGCAGCAGGTCAAGGCAGGGCAGACGATCGCAGAAATGGGGTCCACGGGCACTGATCGGGTGAAGCTGCATTTCGAGATTCGCCGCCAGGGCAAACCCGTCGATCCTCTCCAGTTCCTGCCACGCCGTTGATCATTGTCCCGGCCTGTTCCTTGGATGTAGAGGGGACAGGCTCCAGCGCTGCCATGGAAGGGTGACGCTCGAGTCTGAGTTCGAACTCAGCAAAGGACTATAACAATGGCTCTCAGTAAAGAAGTGCCGGAGTTTGACATCGACGATGACCTCCTTCTCATGGAGACAGGCATCGTTTTGGAAACGGATGTGGTGTCAGACGAACCTGCTGTACCTTCGGTTCGGACCAAGTCGAAACAGGGCGCGTCGCTCAAGCAGCACAAGTACATCGACTACAGTCGCGCACTTGATGCCACTCAACTGTATCTCAATGAAATCGGCTTCTCACCCCTGCTTTCGCCAGAGGAAGAAGTGCATTTCGCGCGCCTGTCGCAAAAAGGCGACCCGGCTGGTCGCAAGCGCATGATCGAAAGCAACCTGCGCCTGGTGGTCAAGATCGCCCGCCGTTACGTCAATCGTGGCCTGTCGTTGCTCGACCTGATCGAGGAAGGCAACCTGGGCCTGATCCGTGCGGTGGAGAAATTCGACCCCGAGCGGGGCTTCCGCTTCTCGACCTACGCGACCTGGTGGATCCGCCAGACCATCGAGCGGGCGATCATGAACCAGACCCGCACCATTCGCCTGCCCATCCACGTGGTCAAGGAGCTCAACGTCTACCTGCGCGCTGCCCGCGAGCTGACGCAAAAACTCGACCACGAGCCGTCGCCGGAAGAAATCGCCAGCCTGTTGGAGAAGCCGGTGGCCGAGGTCAAGCGCATGCTCGGCCTGAACGAGCGGGTGTCCTCGGTGGATGTCTCGCTCGGCCCTGACTCGGACAAGACGCTGCTCGACACGCTCACCGACGACCGCCCCACCGATCCGTGCGAACTGCTGCAGGACGACGACCTGTCGCAGAGCATCGACCAGTGGCTGGGCGAGCTGACCGACAAGCAACGCGAGGTGGTGGTGCGGCGTTTCGGCCTGCGTGGGCATGAAAGCAGCACCCTCGAGGATGTCGGCCTGGAGATCGGCCTTACCCGCGAGCGTGTGCGGCAGATCCAGGTCGAAGGCCTCAAGCGCCTGCGAGAGATTCTCGAGAAGAACGGCCTGTCCAGCGAGTCGCTGTTCCAGTAGTCACTGACGTGTACCAGGCAAACGCCCCGACGTGTTCGGGGCGTTTGCGTTCTGGCGCAGGCGACAATCTCATTGGCTGATCTGACGCCATCGCGGGGCAAGCCCGCTCCCACGCTACAAGGTTCCAACGTTCTGGAGCTGGACGCAAAACCTGTAGGAGCGGGCTTGTCCCGCGAAGGCGTCCTCGGCTCCAATCTCATAGCCTGCTCCTGACAGCCCCCCAAAGTATTTATTTCTCCACCCTCGTAGCATCGCGTGTAAGCATTCGCTTACTCGTCATGTAAGTGATCGCTGTAGGGATCAGTAAATCAATGTCGTTTCCAGTGGCGTACTTTTTCTAACTATATGAAATATATGAACTTTCTAAATATCAAAAGATGTGTCGCCTGAATCATCCTGAGATATTCGTCGC
The DNA here is from genome assembly GCF_014268935.2 of Pseudomonas peradeniyensis. Classification (GTDB taxonomy): domain Bacteria; phylum Pseudomonadota; class Gammaproteobacteria; order Pseudomonadales; family Pseudomonadaceae; genus Aquipseudomonas; species Aquipseudomonas peradeniyensis. The sequence goes on from NZ_JABWRJ020000001.1 coordinate 2,095,824, forward strand.
TTGTTCCGTACCGGGGAATCGCTAGTATTCGAACTGTGTCAAGGGACAGACACAGGCCTTCAAGGATGACGGCCAGGGACATCGCGGGACGCGATTCATCAGGATGATGATTGGGACATACAGGGACTACGGAAAAAATGTGGGCGGGTCAAACCGCCCCTTTTTTTTGCCCGTCGGAAATGAAAAAAGGCCCTTTCGGGCCTTTTTCGCAACTGGGCGCGATCAGCGCTCCAGGTCGGCAATCTTGCCCGTCTTGCCATCCCACTCTTCGGCGTCCGGCAGGGCGTCTTTCTTCTCGGTGATGTTCGGCCAGATCTCCGCCAGCTCGGCGTTCAACTCGATGAAGTTCTCCATGCCGGACGGCACTTCGTCTTCCGAGAAAATCGCCTGGGCCGGGCACTCCGGCTCGCACAGCGCACAGTCGATGCACTCGTCCGGGTGAATCACCAGGAAGTTCGGGCCTTCGTAGAAGCAGTCCACCGGACAGACTTCCACGCAGTCGGTGTACTTGCATTTGATGCAGTTGTCGGTGACGACGAAGGTCATTTCTAATTCTCTCCTCAGGCGACGGCAGCTTGCCCTTCCTTACCAGGGCAGCGCGGTTCACGGTGCTGGCTGCAGGCCAGGCTAATAACCTGCAGTGCTCGCAAACCGCGCCGGATTCTACCAGCTTGCGCGGTGGGCCGTTATAACAGGTTTTTCAGTTGATATAGCATTTCGATAGCTTGGCGCGGCGTCATGTCGTCCAGGTCCAGCTTGCCCAGCTTCTCGATGGCCGGGTGTGGCAGGCTGGCGAACAGGTCGCTCTGGTGCGGCACGTGAGGCATGTTGTCGCGCGTTGGCGTGACCGGCGCCTCGTGGGGCAGGCTGGCGGTCTCCAGCCGGCCGAGGTGCTCGCGGGCGCGCTGGATCACCGCCGCCGGCACGCCCGCCAGTTGCGCCACGGCCAGGCCGTAGCTCTGGCTCGCCGGGCCCGGCAGGACGTGGTGCAGGAACACGATGCGTTCGTTGTGCTCGGTGGCGTTCAGGTGCACGTTGGCCACCAGCGGTTCGCTGTCCGGCAGCACGGTCAGTTCGAAGTAGTGGGTGGCGAACAGCGTGTAGGCGCGCAGCTGGGCCAGGCGCTCGGCGGCGGCCCAGGCCAGCGACAGGCCATCGAAGGTACTGGTGCCGCGGCCGACTTCGTCCATCAGCACCAGGCTGCGGTCGGTGGCGTTGTGCAGGATGTTGGCGGTCTCGCTCATCTCGACCATGAAGGTCGAACGTCCGCCGGCCAGGTCGTCGCTGGAGCCGATACGGGTGAAGATGCGGTCGACCGGTGACAGTTCGCAGGCGGCGGCCGGGACGAAGCTGCCGATATGGGCCATCAGCACGATCAGGGCGGTCTGGCGCATGTAGGTGGACTTACCGCCCATGTTCGGGCCGGTGATGATCAGCATGCGCGTGCTGTTGTCCAGGCCCAGGTCGTTGGCCACGAACGGCGTGGTCAGCACCTGCTCGACCACCGGGTGACGGCCCTGCTCGATGCGCAGGCATGGCTCGTCGACGAAGCTTGGGCAGTTCAGGTCCAGGTTCAGGGCGCGCTCGGCCAGGTTGCTCAGCACATCCAGCTCGGCCAGGGCGGCGGCGCTGTCCTGCAGTGGCGCCAGGTGCTCGATCAGGGTTTCGAGCAGGGCGTCGTAGAGCATCTTCTCGCGGGCCAGGGCGCGGCTCTTGGCCGACAGCGCCTTGTCCTCGAACGCCTTGAGCTCGGGGGTGATGAAGCGTTCGGCCCCTTTGAGCGTCTGCCGGCGGATGTAGTCGACCGGCGCCTGCTCGGCCTGCTTGGTCGGCAGCTCGATGAAGTAGCCGTGCACGCGGTTGTAGCCGACCTTGAGGTTGGCCAGGCCCGTGCGGGCCTTCTCGCGGGCTTCCAGGTCGATGAGGAACTGGCCGGCGTTCTCGCTGATCGCCAGCAGCTCGTCCAGCTCGCTGTCGTAACCGGTCTTGAGCACGCCACCGTCGCGGATCACCGCCGGCGGGTTGTCGATGATCGCCCGTTCCAGCAGGCCGGCCAGCTCCGGGTAGGTGCCGGTGATCGCGGCCAGGCGTGCCAAGTGCGGCGCCTCCAACTCGGCCATGGCGTTCTGCAGCTCGGGCAGGGCGCCGAGGGCGTCGCGCAGGCGCGCCAGGTCACGGGGGCGGGCGTTGCGCAGGCCGATCCGCGCGAGGATCCGCTCGATGTCACCGATTTCCTTGAGCTGCGGCTGCAGCTTCTCGAAACGGTAGCCGTCGAGCAGGCAGCGGATCGAGTCCTGGCGGGCCTTGAGCACCTTCAGGTCGCGCAGCGGACGGTTCAGCCAGCGGGTCAGCAGGCGGCTGGCCATGGCGGTCTGGCAACGGTCGATGACCGATTGCAGGGTGTTGTCGCGGCCACCGGCCAGGTTGATGTCCAGCTCCAGGTTGCGGCGGCTGGCGGCATCGAGGATGACCGTGTCGTCCATGCGCTCGTGGCGCAGGCTGCGCAGGTGCGGTAGGGCGGTGCGCTGGGTTTCCTTGGCGTAGGTCAGCAGGCAGCCGGCGGCGCCGATGGCCAAGGTCAGCTTGTCGCAGCCAAAGCCCTTGAGGTCCTGGGTGGCGAACTGCTGGCAGAGGCTCTTGCGCGCCGTGTCGCGGTCGAAGTCCCACGGTGCGCGACGGCGGGCACCGGGGCGCTTCTCGGCCGGCAGGCCCTGCGGCCAGTCGTCGGGGATCAGCAGTTCCACCGGGTTGATGCGCTCGAGCTCGGCCAGCAGGTTCTCCCAGCCCTTGATCTCCTGCACGCTGAAGTTGCCGCTGGTGATGTCCAGCACCGCCAGGCCGAACAGGCGCTCGTCACCGAGCAGGGCGGCGATCAGGTTGTCGCGGCGCTCGTCGAGCAAGGCCTCGTCGCTGATCGTGCCCGGGGTGATGATGCGCACCACCTGGCGCTCCACCGGGCCCTTGCTGGTGGCCGGGTCGCCGATCTGCTCGCAGATCACCACCGATTCGCCGAGCTTGACCAGCTTGGCCAGGTAGCCTTCCAGCGAGTGGAACGGAATCCCGCACATGGGAATCGACTGGCCCGCCGACTGCCCGCGGGCGGTCAGGGTGATATCCAGCAGTTTCGCGGCTTTCTTCGCATCTTCGTAGAAGATCTCGTAGAAATCGCCCATGCGGTAGAACATCAGCTGGTCCGGGTGCTGGTTCTTCAGCTTCCAGTACTGCTGCATCATCGGGGTGTGTGCGGAGAGATCGGAGATTGCTTTATTCATCAATAGGCTATGGCTTTCTGCGCGTGGCATGGGGCTGGATTGGGGCATTGACGACCTTTTGCCTCGCCCCCCGTTCGACGGGCAGCAGGGTACCACAAATGCGGTTGTAGATCGGGGGGGGCGCAGTCCTAAGACCCTGTTCTTCGAGAGCGAGATCAGGCGCTTCACTGCCCAGCTAAAATACGCATGACGCTGTGATAAATTAGGCTGTTTTCGCTAATTTTCGGCGAAATTAATGGATGTTTAAGCAAAATAATAAAGTGTAATAGCGTTGCAAGAAAGCGGCGCTTGCCAAAAATACTGTATGCATGTACAGTATTTTGGCTGCAAACCTGTGTTCCTTGCTGGAGCACCAAGCAGCTGACGAATGTAGTCGCCTGCCGCTGAAGGCGGCGAACTACTTAAATGGAGATTACTTTCATGGATAGCTTTGGATGACAATTGAACTTCCCGATAGCATTGTCGAGGCACGACCACCCTCGGACCCTAATGGTGTATTGACTGGTCCAATTGGTCGGGGTAGGAATCACGAGTTCACTCATATCGAGGAACAACGGATGCTTTCTGCTGCGAACAAGAGGGAAGAAAAAACACGAAAAACTATTGCGGATGAGTACCCTGGCCGGGAGGAGAAAATTGCGAAAAATACCAATGATGAAGTTGCAAGGATCAGATCCGGCAATTTAACTGAGCACGGTGCATCGGTTGAAGGGCTTCAGGCTGTTAGGGCTTCGCTGGAAAGAGTGATTGCGGAAACAGCTGTGCAGCACAATGCGAAATTTGCATTGGCGATGAATTACAATGGGCAGGATCCAACGGTTTTCAATCCGATCCGTACTCAGCCAGGTTTTCGTTGGCGTGATGCGCTGGACTATAAATTCAACGAGTTAAACTGGGAACGTTCGTATGAAGCGTTCTACGATGCCAGGCTTTATAAACATGCGCTTTCGCTGTTAGACAAGCATCTTGCGAATGTCAAAGCGGAAATTAAAAGGCTGGCTGAGCAAACGGTTCTTCAACCATTTGATCATAGCACCTACCGCTTGACGGCAAATGGTGTTCCCGCTGTTACCTTGCCGGGCTTGGGTACGATCCCCGTTGCGCAAACAGCTACTGTGTTGCGTCAAGGTATCGCGGATGCGGTTTCCGCTCTAGGGCGGCTGGCGCTAGCAGGGCCAGGAGCCTCTATCGCAACCTTCCTGACCTTGGTTACCTATTCCACGCCTACCGCCAGTGAAAAACAGGACCGTATACCCGAGCGGTTTCGATTCGCTTTGGGCGTGAATGCTGATCAGCTTGGACTAGCCGCAGGTACCAACCTGCAGCAGATTGCTGCATCCCAAGGCAGTGTCGAGCTGCCATGGCGCTTGATAAACCGAATTCTAAATGATGGTCATGTCGGTGTTTCGGTTGCTAAAGCCGACGGCATGAACGTGTCAAAAAGTGTCCCTGTGCGATCGGCGGCATTTGACCCTAAATCAGGCCTTTATACAGCGGTGTTGCCAAGTCGAGCCCATGACCGGCCCGCTATCACGCTGACCTGGACACCGTCGACCCCTCCAGGAAATCACTCCTCGAGTAGTAGTACGCCGGCAGTGCCACCGCCTGTCCCCGTTTACAATGGGGTGGAACTGAAACCGCAAGTGATCAAGCCTGAAGTCTACCCAGGCATCTTGCCCGACGTCAGTGACCTGATCATAACCTTCCCTGCTGACGCGGGCTTGCCTGCGGTTTATGTGATGTTCAGCAATCCGTATGGTGAGACCAACGCGAAAGGGCGATACAGTGGTCGGGCCTTTAATACAGAGAAAGCGGGAGGACCGATTCTTGATCTTGATTGGCGCTCGGCAGTGATTGATCAGGCGGGTGTGTCGGCTGTGAAATTGCATACTGCACGCTTCGGCGAGTCACCTGATAATACAGTCATGATTGACCGGTTGGAACGAATCCTGAAAGGGACGTTGAAAATTTCTGATACGGATAAACGTTTTTATACTCATGAGCTCAGGGAGCTGGAGCGCTATAGGGCACTGGGTGTTAAAGATGGCGAGCGTCCTGACAATCTGGCTGAGGTTTGGAATAATACTCATACGGCAACACTGGAAGATTACAAAATTAATGAAAGGACACAACCTCTCTATACCGCAGAGGCTGAAGAGGCATATTTCAAGGGGGCTGGAGGTCAGTAATGTTGGATTTTGAAAGTATTGTTAAAAATGAAAGTGTAGAAGATGTTTTATTGTACTTCTCGCTGAGAACTCCTTACCCTGCTATCGATCGGATGTATGTCAAATATCACTTTGACGTTGTCGCGAGTGGTGAGTTGATAAGCACGTACCAACGGCTGGTGCGTGAGGGCAAGCTGCGTGAGCACGGGCAGGCGTTGCCTGAAAAAGGTCCACACTGGAGAGCGCCTGATTTTATTCTTCAAAAGAAATACGGGCTTAAGTAGCTGATGCGCTACGGGGTCTAGATGAGTGCAATCGTATAGCCTCAGTATTTTATTGAGCCACAGAACATGATGATGGCAAGTAGCGCGCTAGCTGTCGTGCTACCTGGCATGGATTCTTTTGCGCCTCGTCACGTTGCAAGCGTGGGTGCTCGGCATCGTATCCGACCGATTCAGCTGAGCAGGCTGTTCGTGCTGGGCGTCAGACCGGGTGGCCAAACAGTTGGTTGAGGAGGATCAGTTCCAGAACGACGACCAACACACAGATCATCACGAAACCTCGGCTAAAGACTCGCTGTGGCCGTTCGCGTGAAGGCCATTCCTGGAAGTTCAGGGCAGCCATCAAGGCAATGCACAATCCGAGATACAAATAGGTGGGCCAGCGGCGCCGAGGCGAAAGGTCCATGCCGTTTTGCGATCCTTGGTGAGAAAAGGGCGACGATAGCAATGGCCTGGGAGAGGGGACAACCGGTCTTTTCCTATTGCCTGGCCATTGCATTTCCGCTTTCGCGGTTGCATTATGCGCATTATGCAAAAACGCAACGTAGCCTCCGTACTCAGAGAACTGCTCGCCCGCCACGGCCTGTCCCCCACAGAGCTGCATCGGCGCACGGGCGTGCCTCAATCCACCCTGTCGCGGATCCTCAGCGAGAAGATCGTCGATCCTTCGGACAAGCACGTCTCGAAGATCGCCGAGTACTTCGGCGTGAGCACCGACCAGTTGCGCGGCCGTGTCGAACTGGGCGAGTCCCGTGACGCGGCCCCGCTCGCCCAGGGCCATGCGGCCCTGAGCGATATCAGCCTGTGGGACGATGAAACCCCCGTCGAGGACGACGAGGTGTCCGTTCCTTTTCTTCGTGAGGTCGAGTTGGCAGCAGGATCAGGAAGATTCGTCATCGAGGAAAGCGAGAACGCTCGCTTGCGCTTCGGCAAACGCAGCCTGCGCCACAATGGCGTGCAGTTCGACAACGCCAAGTGCGTGACGGTACGCGGCAACAGCATGCTGCCGGTGCTGCGCGATGGCGCCACGGTCGGGGTCAATACCGGTAAAAGCACCATCGGCGACATCATCGACGGTGACCTTTATGCCATCAATCACAATGGCCAGCTGCGGGTGAAACAGGTGTACCGCCTGCCTACCGGGATTCGCCTGCGCAGCTTCAACCGCGACGAGCACCCCGACGAGGACTACAGCTTCCAGCAGATGCAGGAAGAACAGATCAGCCTTCTTGGCCACGTCTTCTGGTGGGGCATGTACGCCCGTTGATCCCCAGCCCTCGATAAAAACCCGCCTCGGCGGGTTTTTTTCGCCCTCAGAAACCCCCTACACCCACGTCAGATCAGGCCTCCATGCATAGGAGCAAGAGCTGATGCATAAATTTTTGAATTTGTGCATTGACTGCATATGCATGAATGCATAAAATGTATCCCAAGCCGGACGCAAACCGGTTGAGATACAGGCAGCGATGAACAGGCCTCGACTGTTCAGAGGGTTGGCAACTGGCCCGGGTGTGCAGCGTAAAGCACCACGATCAGTTATCCGGCGGGCAGGCGGCCGCGGTCGGAGTCACTAATTTGAAGCGCAACCGCACGGCGTCACCAGTCGTGGCCGGCGGTTACACCGCGCATTACTGAAAAGCCTGCGGAGCGGGCTTTTTGGAATGCCGAGTCAAGCCAATCACGATCCGCCGGCCTGTCGCCGGCGGGCAACACACAGGAGACAGGAACGTGACGAACGAGCAACAGACGTTGCTGGAGATGCCGCTCTGGCTGGTGATCCTCCTGGCATTGCTGGGCGGACTTTCCGGCGAGATGTGGCGCGCCGACAAGGCCGGTGCCCGCGGCTGGGGGCTGCTCAGGCGGCTGGCGCTGCGCTCCGGGGCCTGCATGGTCTGCGGGGTGTCGACGGTCATGCTGCTGTACGCCAGCGGCATGTCGATCTGGAGTGCCAGCGCCTTCGGCTGCCTTACCGCCATGGCCGGCGCCGACGTGGCCATCGGCCTTTACGAGCGCTGGGCCGCTCGGCGACTGGGATTGGGCGAGCAGCCAGCAACTGTGCGCCAGGACGAAGAATGAACGTGGCAACAAGGAAGATAGGCGGATGTTCAACGATTTTCGCTGCGGTAAATGCAACCGCTTGCTGGCCCGCATCGGCGGGTCGGCGCTGGTCCAGATCAAGTGCTCGCGTTGCGCGACCTTGAACCACATGAAGGCCACGGGCCTCGACAACGTGCCGACGAGCGATCAGGACGGGCCGCAGGGCCCGGCTCCCGTTCAATCGATCCGGTAGGAGAGGCCCTCATGACAGGTCGTACCCGCATTCAAGGAGCACAATCATGAGCGAATTGGCCCAGTTGTACGCGGCCGTCACCTCCACCCTGCGGGCGGCGTTGCCGGCCTTCGCCACGGTCGCCACGGAGGGCGACGCCACGCTCGAGCCAGCCCTGCCGGCCTTGGTGCATGGCGTGTTGCGCATGCGCGGCGACGAGGCGCTGCGTGACGGTCGCTCATTGCTGATGGCGACCTTCGAGGCCCGCGTCACCGCCCAGGGCACCCCCGCGCAGGCACGAACGCAGGCCGGCGTGCTGGCGGCGCAGCTGATCGATGTGCTGCGCCAGCAGTCCTGGGGGCTTGATTACGTCGAGGGCGCACGGGACATCCTCGCCGAGGCCGAGGGCACCACCTGGCGGGTGCAATGGGAACAACCGGTCCTGCTGGGGAATGTCCATTGGCCCTGGCCCGACCAGCCGCCGGGCAGCCTGATGCTGGGCTTCGCCCCGGACACCGGGCCAGGCAACCAGGACAAGTACCTGTCACCGGAGGACCTGGCATGAGCTACGCCAGTGCCATGCACGATCGCATGCTGGCCAGCCTGGTGATCCCCTGCCGGGTGGTAGCGGTGGACCTGGCCGCGGCCCGGGTGCGGGTGTCCGACGGCGGCGGCTGGACCAGCGCCTGGGTGCGCTGGCATGCCCAGGCGGCCGGCAAGGCCCGCCACTGGCGGGTGCCGAGCCTGGACGAGCAGGGCGTGCTGATCAGCCCCAGCGGCGAGCCGGCCCTGGGCACCTTCGTTCCGGGGTTGTACGGCAATGCCGGGACGGCGCCGGACAACCGCGACCATGTCGAGGTCTGGCGCTTCGACGATGGCGGCTCGCTGGCCTACGACTGGCAGGCCAGACGCTATGACATCCAGCTGCCCAGCGGCCAGGCCACGGTCAAGGTCGGCGCCAGCACCCTGGTGGTCAGCGACAACGCCATCACCCTCGACGCCGCATCGATCACACTGACCGGCAAAGTTGCCATCAACGGTCCGCTGACGGTCAGCGGCGATATCAACGGCGGTGGCCGGATCATTGATACGGCGGGAAACACCGCCAACCACAAACATTGAACTACGGCCTTGAGCCCAGCAAGATCGCCATTGAGCGACATGAACGCGGCGTGTGCCGCGACCCATCATTTCGACTCAAAAGGTAAAGCAACATGGAAGCAGTAAAAGTAGGCAAGCATTTCTTCAACGCCCACCCAACCGCCGTCAGCCAGGTCTTCAGCGCCGCGGATAACAAGGATGGCGTGTACCTGCGCACCGCCACCCTGTGCACCGGCGGCGGCATCCTCAACCTGTACACCGGCCCGAAGGCGCCGGCCTACCTCGGTGACATGAGCGTCCACGCGATCATGGGCGGGATCAACGGCGGCATCGATTCGCAGTACACCCTGCCTTATCAGCTGTTCATCCCGGCGGGTTACGGCCTGTGGACCGTCGCCAACAACGCCACGGCGGCCGTCGCCCTGACCTACGACTTCGTCTCCTGAAACGGCTGCCCGGCTTGTCCGGGCAACCCTTTCCTGCCTGCCAGGTGATAACCATGCGCTATCCGAACAGGCTACCTGGAGCCTCAATTCCAGGAGGTGCCCCATGATCGGTATGGACCGCCGCACCGGCCAGCCCCTGTCGGGCGTGGCCCACCTGCGTCAATCCATCGAGGACATCCTCACCACGCCGCTGGGCAGCCGGCGCATGCGCCCGGAGTACGGCAGCCAGCTGCGCCGCTACGTCGACCTGCCGGTCAACGAAGGCTGGAAGAGTGCGGTGCAGGCCGAGGTGGCCCGAGCCCTGGGGCGTTGGGAGCCGCGGCTGAAGCTGGAGCGGGTCAAGGTCGTCGCCGTACTTGATGGCCAGGTCAGCCTGGCCCTGAGCGGTCGTTACCTGGGGGATGACGCCCTGGTGGAGGTGACTGTATGAGCCAGGTCGACCTATCGAAACTGCCTGCCCCGCAATTGCTTGAGGACCTCGATTTCGAGGCGTTGTACCAGGAAGACCTGGCCAGCTTCCGCTCCCAGCTGGGCGACGGCTGGACCGCCAACCTGGAAAGCGACCCGGTGACCAAGCTGCTCGAAGTCGGTGCCTACCGCAAGCTGCTCAACCGGGCACGGGTCAATGACGCGGCCAAGGCGCTGTTGCTGGCCTATGCACAAGGCAGCGATCTCGACCAGCTGGCGGCCAACGTCAGCCTGCAACGCCTGGTGATCCAGGCCGCGGACCCAAGCACGATTCCACCGACCGAGGCGGTGCTCGAGTCCGACGACGCCCTGCGCGAACGGGTGCAACTGGTCTACGAAGGCCTGACCACCGCCGGCCCGCGCAACAGCTACATCCTCCATGCCCGCAACGCTTCGGGGCGGGTCGCCGACGCGACCGCCGAGAGTCCGTCGCCGGCGGTGGTGGATGTCACTGTGCTGAGCCTGGACAGCGACGGTGTGGCCAGCCCCGAGCTGCTGGCGCAGGTAAACGCCTACCTCAACGACGACGATATTCGCCCGGTCGCCGACCGGGTCAATGTGCGCAGCGCCGAGGTGTTGCCGTACCGCGTCGAGGCGGTGCTGCACATGGCCGACAATGGCCCGGAGTTCGAGGCGATCCTCAGCGAGTGCCGGCGTCGCCTCCAGGCCTGGGTCAATCCGCGTCGACGCCTTGGCGTCGAGGTCGCCCGCTCCGGGATCGACGCGCAGTTGCACATCGATGGCGTGAGCCGTGTCGAGCTGGTCGGCTGGAGCGACATTCGCCCGAGCAAGGCCCAGGCGGCCTGGTGCACCTGCATCGAACTGCGGCGGGGGGGCTGACATGCAGAGTCTTCTGCCGCTCAACCGCACGCCGCTGGAACGGGCCATCGAGGTGGCGGCCGACGAGGACCTCAAGGTCACGTTGCGCAGCCTCTACAACCCCGACACTTGCCCGGCGCACCTGCTTTACCAGCTGGCCTGGGCCTGGTCGGTGGACCGCTGGGACGACAACTGGAGCGAGGCGATCAAGCGTTCGGTGATCCGCTCGGCGTTCTTCGTCCACGCCCACAAGGGCACCCTCGGCGCCCTCCGGCGAGTGGTCGAGCCGTTCGGCTACCTGATCGAGGTGCAGGAATGGTGGCAGAGCCAGCCTGCCGGCGTGCCGGGGACCTTTGCCCTGAAGGTCGGGGTGGCGGACAGCGGCATCGACGAACAGACCTACCAGGAGCTTACCCGCCTGATCGAGGACGCCAAGCCGGTAAGCCGGCATCTGGTTGGCCTCGACATCAGCCTGGAAAGCCTCATCCCTGCGTATCAGGCTGTCGCTCTCTATGAGGGTGAACTGCTGGAGGTGCATCCCTGGCAGGCATCGGACATCGATGTGCATGTGGGCGCCTACAACCTGGTAAACGACCAAACTCTGGACATACTGGACATCTACCTCAATGGCTAACTCAACCACGCAATTCGGTGGGTTCCTGACCAACGTGGGCATTGCCCAGCAGGCCAACACCGCCGTGCTGGGGCTGCCCTGGAACATCACCCACATGTTGATCGGTGATGCCGGTGGCGAGCCTTCGCAAACGCCGGACCCTACACCGAAACCTACCCAGACCGCGCTGGTGCGCCAGGTCTACCGGGCGCAACTGAACGCCCTCTATCAATCGCCTGCCGATCCCGGCGTGCTGGTCGCCGAGCTGGTCCTGCCGCCGGAAACCGGCGGCTGGTGGATCCGCGAGCTGGCGCTGGAGGATGCCAACGGCAACTTCATCGCCGTCGCCAAACCGGCGCCCAGCTACAAGCCGTTGCTGGCGCAAGGTTCCGGACGTACCCAGACCATTCGCATGCACGTGGTGTTCGGCAACCTCGCCAATGTCACGTTGAAAGTCGACCCGAGCATCGTCCTTGCGACACGTGACTATGTGGACAAGGCCCGCGAAGCGGCCGAGCTCTACGCTCGCAACCAGCTCAAGGCGCACGTGGAGGCCGCCGACCCGCACCCGCAGTACCTGCGCCGCGCCGATGCGGCCAAGGACGTCGGGCCGCTGGCGTGGCTGGGTGTCGCCACTGGCACCGCCGATGCCCTTACGCTGAAGCTCAAGAGCGGTGAGTCGGCCCTGGCGGCCTACGCCGCTGGCCAGCGCTTCCAGTTCCAGGCCAGCGCCACGAACACCGGCGCCGTGACGGTGCGTATCAATGGCTTGGCTGCCGTGGCAGTGAAGAAGTCCGGCAATGCCGGCCTGGTCGACCTGGTAGGCGGGGACATTCGTAGTGGCGTCTTGTACGACCTGAACTATGATGGGACCTGCTTCCAGCTCGGCGGTGGTGTCGGTGCCAGCAAGGCGTTCGAGCGTTTCTCGTTCGAGGCGTCGGTCGGCCAGACCGTCTTCAACCTGGCGCACACCGTCGGCAGCACCATCGTGCTGCGCAATGGCCGTGAGATCACCGACTACCTGTCCGATGGCCTGAAGATTACCTTCAAGGCACCGTGCAGCCTTGGCGAGGCGGTCGAGATCCTGGCGTTCAGCTCGTTCTCAGCGGCCAACACCTACACCAAGGCCGAAATCCAGACGCTGCTGACTACTGCTTCGGCGCTGCCAGTGGGCAGTATGTTGCCGTTCCCCAAGGGAACGGTGCCGCCGGGGTTTCTGGAGGTTGACGGTAGCGTGCAGAGCGCGACGGTTTACCCAGACTTGGCCGCTTATCTGGCCGGCTCGTTCAACAAAGGGGATGAGCCGGCAGGTTACTTCCGACTGCCGGACTCGCGGGGCGAGTTCCTGCGCGGCTGGGACCATGGGCGGGGGGTCGATCCGGGCAGGGGTGTTGGGAGCTGGGCAGCCGACTCTCTGCTCGACCACTACCATGCGGTGTATTCCGCCGAGCCAGGCTTTGGGAAGCTGCCGATTGACGCCAATGTCGTCGGAAGCGCGGGGGATCTGGGGTCGATCGTCAAGCCCGCCGGCAGCTCAGTTCTCGATGCGACTCTCACCTCAAACGTGTTCCTCCCAAATGCCGCGAAAGGCGGTAAGGAAACCCGCCCCCGTAGCCTGGCAGTCATGTGGTGTGTCAAGGCTTGGAACACGCCGGTGAATCAGGGGCAGATCGATGTTTCAGCGCTCGCTACGCAGGTGCAGGCACTTCGCCAGGAAATTTCCGGCGCGTTGCCATTACCTGCCCTGGACTATCCGACAGTCGGCACCACGGATGGTCGTCTCGCCGTTACCTCAGCCGCAGTCGCAGGAAACGGCGGCACTGTGTCGATTCCTGCTGGAATCGCGATTGCTTTGGCCGAGGCGGACGAGCTGGTCGAATTGGGACGGTTGCGGACAATGAAGACCTTCGCCTGGACCAGCGTGCCTCTGGTTGTTAACGCGACCCTTTATCTTCGCGCAAAGATTAAAGACCGATCGCTGTATTTCTACGTTGCGCCTGGTTCAGACACGGACGTGGTGCCTGTCTCTTTGCGTTCAGACTCAGGGCAGATTGCTTCAGGCTTCGATTCGACGGTGATTGATGTGTTGTTGGCCAAGATTGTCACTGGAGCGGCAGGCTCTGTTCCTAATGTGCTTCCACTCGCTAACCGCAGGCGCCTCGAGGCTGTCGCTTTCTGGTCTGGAGCCGTTGGCAATTACACGCTTGCACTGAATTGGGCGCGTGCTCCGCGCGCCTACATCGCCAGTTTTGCGGATCATGACGACAATACAAAATCCGATTACTCGATCGTTGCCGAGCCCGTTGGTCTCCATGCCAATGGGAGTGTCATCGGAGCGGCCACTGGATTCAGTGATCGTTACACCGGTCGAGTCGGTATCAGTTCCTGGATCCCAACCATCACAACAGGCGCAGGCAAGATCAACGCACGAGTACGCTGGGAGGCATGATGAAAGCATTGATTCAGGAGGGTGTTGTTGTCGGCTTTGTAAGCGGCGATGCGTTCGGCGAGAGTTTGCCCGATACGCTACCTGTAAATGTTGGTTGGCGCTTTGAGAACGGCGAGTTCCTTGCGCCCGCTGAACTGACGGCAACTGATCTCATATCCAGGGAGCGAGCATGGCGTGACATTGAACTGACGAGAGTGGTCTGGTTACGAGACCGTCACCGCGACCAGTTAGAGGTCGGTATGGACACTCACTTCACTCAGCCACAATTCACTGAGCTTCTGCAATACCTTCAGGCACTGCGCGACTGGCCCCAGTCTGCCGTTTTCCCTGAAATTTCGGCGCGCCCCGTGCAGCCAGCATTTCTTTTATCGGCGAGGGTTGAGCAATGAGTCGCGCGGACATTCTGGCGGTTAATGACAAGGCCGTTCAAGACTTCGTCATCGACGGTGAAGTCAGCGAAGCGGAAATCACGGCCGGCGCCGCCCAGGGCCGCAAATGGTTTAGCCTGCGCCGGCTTCAGTGGGGGCTGCTCTACAGCCTGGGGACTAACGGTTACGTGCGTCTGCCCTGGTGGCTTGCCGGACTGATCTTCCAGTGGGGCTACATCAACAAGCCAAGCGCGGCGATGGTTCCCGTGTCCTGGCCCATGGCATTTACGCGAGGTTTCGGCCGCTGCGTCGCCGTCTTCGGCGGTTCGGGCAATCCGAACGCTCCAATTTCCGTGGGCTCGCCATCGCTGACGGGGGCAAATCTTTATTCGAGTTACGGCGGCGAAGGTGTCGACGTGAGCTACTGGGTAGTGGGGTGGTAGGAGGATGAAGCGATTTTACAGTCAGTCAACAGGCACCACCTACCTGGTAGGCGTGCATCAGGACATTCCGGCGGATGCCTTAGAGATTCCTGAGACGCTGTATCTGGAGGTCATCACAAACCGCCCTCGCGACAAGATGTTGGCTCACGATGAGCGCGGGTTGCCGTTCTTGATCGATGTGCAGATTAACCCAGCCGTGCTGGAGCGCGAATGGCGTGATGTGGAGATCGCTAAGCATGAGTGGTTGGTCTCACGTCACCGTGCGGAGATCGATCTACGGCGTGAGACAACGATAAGCGCAGAGCGTTTTGCTGAATTGCAGGGGTACCTGCAAGTGCTGCGTGACTGGCCACTAGCGCAGGCTTTTCCAGACGCCGCTGAGCGTCCGACACCGCCGACGTGGCTTGTTGACCTAATTCCCTGACGCCCCATTTGCCGGGGCGTTTTCTTTCTTGCTGGACCAACGGCCTCGCACTGCGGGGCCTTATCATATCTGGAGATTTTATGAGTGGATTCTTCCACGGCGTCACCGTGACCAACGTCGACACCGGCGCCCGCAGCATCGCGCTGCCGTCGTCCTCGATCATCGGCCTGGTCGACACCTTCACCGAAGGCCCGGGCGTCACCGCCAAGGCCAATGACCTGATCCTGATCACCAGCGAGCGCGAAGCGGTCGCGGCGTTCGGCCAGGACGCCGCGATCACCAAGGCCTGCCGCGCCATCTACAGCCGCGCCAAGGCGGTCATCGTCGCCTGCGGCGTGGCCAAGCTCGAAGACGCCGCCGAGCAGACCTCGGCGATCATCGGCAACGTGCTGGCCGACGGCAAGCGTACCGGCCTGCAGGCGCTGCTCGACGGCAAGAGCCGCTTCAACGCCCAGCCGCGCCTGCTGGTCACCCCCAAGCACAGCGCCACCCAGGCCGTCGGCACCGCCCTGGTGGCGCTGGCCGACAAGCTGCGCGCCATCGCCATCATCGACGGCCCCAACACCACCGATGAAGCGGCCATCGCCTACGCCAAGAACTTCGGTGCCAAGCGCGCCTTCCTGGTCGATCCGGGTGTGCGCTACTGGGACAACGCCGAAGAGGCCACCGTCGACGCGCCGGGTTCGGCCTGGGTCGCCGGCCTGTTTGCCTTCACCGACCGCGAGTACGGCTTCTGGGCTTCGCCTTCGAACAAGGAGTTCGTCGGCATTACCGGCACCACCCGCGCCGTGGAGTTCCTCGATGGCGACGACACCTGCCGCGCCAACCTGCTGAACAACGCCAACATCGCCACCATCATCCGCGACGACGGCTTCCGCCTGTGGGGCAACCGCACTCTGTCGAGCGACCCGAAATGGGCCTTCGTCACCCGCGTGCGGACCATGGACATCGTCATGGACGCGATCCTCTACGGCCACAAGTGGGCCGTCGACCGCTCCATCACCGCCACCTACGTCAAGGACGTCACCGAGGGCCTGCAGGCCTTCATGCGCGACCTGAAGAACCAGGGCGCGATCATCAACTTCGAGGTCTTCGCCGATCCGGAGCTGAACACCGCCAGTCAACTGGAGCAGGGCAAGGTGTACTGGAACATCCGTTTCACCGATGTGCCGCCTGCCGAAAACCCCAATTTCCGTGTCGAAGTCACCAACCAGTGGCTGACCGAAGTCCTCGATTCCGCCGCTTAAGGAGCGCATCCACATGGCAATGATTCCCGAAACACTGGCCAACCTGAACCTGTTCGTCGATGGCGTCAGCTTCCAGGGCGACGTGCCCAGCCTGACTCTGCCCAAGCTCACCCTGAAGATGGAAGAGCACCGTCCCGGCGGCATGGACATGCCGGTCGAGATGGACCAGGGCATGGAGAAACAGGAAGCCGCCTTCACCACCACCGGCGTGCGCCGCGAGTCGCTGAAATTCTTCGGCCTGGCCGACGGCACCGCCTTCAACGGCACCTTCCGCGGCGCCTTCAAGGGCCTGAAGGGCAAGATCAACCCGGTCATCGTCACCCTGCGCGGCTCGCTGAAAGAAATCGACATGGGTGACTGGAAGTCCGGCGACAAGGCCGAGATCAAGCACAGCGTCGCCGTCACCTACTACAAGCTCGAAGTCGATGGCCGCCTGGTCTACGAAATCGACGCCCTGGGCATGAAACGGGTGATCGACGGCGTCGACCAACTGGCCGCCCAGCGTGCCGCCCTGGGTCTTTAAGGAGAACACTCGATGGCTCAAGCGAAGAAACTGCCGCAATGGCTGACCGTCGACGCCGAGCGCGTGACCGTGCGCCTGTCGCGCCCCAGCGAGGCCAACGGTGTGCAGGTCGACAGCCTGTCGCTGCGCGCACCGACCGTGCGTGACATCCGCAATGCCCAGGCCGGTGGCGTGGGCGATGACGAGCAACGCGAACTGAACCTGTTCGCCTCGCTGGCCGAGGTTGGCGTCAAGGACCTCGAGGGCCTGGCCCTGAAGGACTACAGCCGCCTGCAGACTGGCTATTTTCGCCTGGTGCAGGACGACGAGGTTTGACCCTGCCCGGCAGAAGGCCGCCGCCAGGCGGTTGGCCAAGGAGCTGAACTTTTCCGCCAGCGAAATCATGACCATGTCGTACAGCGACATGGTCTGGTGGCTGGCGGAGTGACAAGGAGCAAGCCATGGCGAACACACAGGTGTTCACCCTCGGCGTCACCAGCGACCAGGCATTGGGCAGGACCGTCGACAGCTTGCGTGGCCAGGTCGAGCGCCTGCGCAGGCAAGCGGACGGTACCCGGCTCGGGCGGTTGATCGGCGAGGTCATCCGCCTGGGGCTCGAGCTGGACAAGGTGGGCCAGGCCGAAAGGCAGCTGGATAACGACCAGGCATGGGCACATGAGGCGCAGATCGACCGATTGCGCCGTGAGGGGAACGAGGTCGAGCGCTTGCGCAGGCTTTACCTGTCACTTGGGCGCAAGCCGCTGGAACTGCGTGCGATGGTGGTGGCCTCGAGCGCGGCCGCCGCCAAGGAATCACCAGCCCCTACGTTGGAGCAGCGCAAGGCGGCCTTGCTGGAGGGGACGAGCCCCGCGCCACGGCCGAGCCGGGGTGATCCGCCCGAGGCGCGCAGCGCGGAGCAGGGGCGTGTGCCTCTGGAATCGGCGAATGCGGGTTTGGCGGTGCTCAAGGCTGGAGCGGTCGGTGCCGGTACTGTCGCTGTAGCAGCTGGCACTGCCTGGGGAGCCCGTTCGTATTATCAAAGCCGAACGCCCGAAAGACAAAGCGAGATCACCAAGGGCCTGAAGGAGAATGGTGGCAAGGCTGCCGCTAAAGGCCTCACCAAGCTTGGCTTGGTCATGCTCAAGGACAAGGGCGAGGACAAGGCCGAGGCTGCTGGCGCAGCGCTTGGAGGCGTACTTGGCAACCTGGGAGCGGAGCTCCTGGGCGGTCTGACCAAGAACAAGCAGATCCAGAAGTACGGCGGTGAAATCGGCGAGATGATCGGCGAAGGTGTCGGCGGATTTTTCGGCAAGAAAGTCTTCGGCTGGTTCTCCGATACGCCCGCCGCCAACGATGCCCCAGACAAGGACAAGGCCGCAGCTGACGCTTCAGCTCAAGGTTCTGTCGATGCACCCGAGGGGACCGCCACGCCGCCAGGAGAGGCCCGAAGCGCTGTACCCGAGAGCGCTGCTGCAACGCAAGAACGCCCCCCCGAAGGGCCCGCCAATGGGGCTCGGGAGATCATGAAGGGCGGATTGATCGCGGCAGGCGCACTGGGTGGTACCGCGTTTGCCGCCTGGGGCGCGCGGACCTACCAAGGGCAATCTCCCGAGCGACGCAGCGAGATCACCAGCGGTCTCAGGGAGAACGGTGGCAAGGCCGCCGCCAAGGGCGCCACCAAGCTTGGCCTGGCCGTGCTCAAGGACAAGAGCGAGGACCAGGCCGAGGCGGTAGGCGCCGCTTTCGGCAGTGTACTGGGGAGCCTTGGGGCGGAACTGCTCGGAGGCGTGACCAAGAACAAGCGGATCCAGAAGTACGGCGGTGAGATTGGCGAAATGATCGGTGAAGGTCTTGGCGGCCTGGCTGGCAAGACGCTCCATGGATTGTTCTCCGACAAGCCCGCCGCCAACGAGGCTCCTGCCGACAAGGCCAAGACTTCCGCGACTGCCGCTCGCATGCCGAAAGCGGGTGACGATGCCGAGGAGCCTGAGGAAGAGGAGGAGGAAGAAGAGGTCGACGAAGCCGAGGACGAGGCGGCCTTCTTCGAGGGGCAGGAGGCTGTTCCGGACAGCCCGTCAGCCGCCGCATCGGCAGCCAGCGCTATCGGGCTCGCCGGTACTGCGGTCACGGGCCAGGTGGGTAGGGCGGTGGCCGGCAATGCCGGCGCCTCGGTGGCAAGGCGAGTGTTCAGGCGCATTCCTGGTGCCAACTTGCTCGACACCGGTATGCAACTTGCCGAGACCTACAACAGCGATGCCACCCCCGAGCAGAAACTCGAGGGATATGGCACCGCCGTCGGAGGCCTGGGAGGCGGCCTGGCCGGTGCTGCGGCAGGTGCCGCCATCGGGTCGGTGGTACCGGTGATCGGCACCGCGATCGGTGGCCTGATCGGTGGCGTGCTGGGCAGCATGGGAGGTGAAAGTATCGGTGGCTGGCTGGGCAAGGCGCTGGGTTCGGGCAAGGAAGAGCCCGCCGCCAAGCCGGGCCTGGGTGAGGCGGCACGGGCAATGGATAGCCCCGCAGCACAGCCGCCGGCACCTGCACCACCGGTAGCGGCGGCCACGCCAGCGGTCCCCCCCGCGCCGATCAACCAGCAGTTCACCTTCACCGCCAACATGCCGGTCACGTTCAGCAACAGTCTCGATGACCCGTCGGTGTTGCAACAGTTGGAGGCCATCGCCCGTCGTCAGCTCGAGGAGCTCATGCGTCAGGCCCGTTCCGCGCAGTTGGCCGACACCCCACATATCGCACTTTAAGGAGGATCCATGACCTATCTGGAGCAGCTGCAAGCCACGCTGCATGCCCTGGTCAAGGCGGGAGAGGCAGGGCGTCGGCGTGCCGATGCCATGCTCGATCCGATGAACGACGCGATCGTCCATATACAGGGCGCGGTGGGTGAGCTGGAAGGTTTGCCGGTGGTCGGCCCGATCATCGGGGCCAAGCTGCAGCGCACCATGCGCGCGATAACCAATGCCCAAGCCCGGGTTGCCAAGGTGGTGGCCAAGTACGACCAGGCGGTGGCGGTGGTGCGTCAGGTACGCGATCGCATCGACGGTTTCGCCGCTCATGCCGCCAAGGCCGGTGCGGCGATTCGTCGTGTGGTGGGGGAGGTGCGCTCGACCGTCAATGGCGTGCTGTCGACGCTGGGCTTCGCGCCCGAGGCGACGCCTGCTGCCGAAGCGGTCAAGGCGTTCCCGCACTTGCTGGTGCTGCAACCGCTCAAGGCGGGCGCGGCGCCGTACTACTTCAACCTGGATACCGCCGCCTTCGACCAATTGCGCCGGCAGACGCGTTTTCGCTGGGCCGGGCAGGAGCGCCTGAGCCGCGAGAGCGCCCAGCAGGCGGTCAGCCTGGGCGAGGAGAGCATCAACATCCGTGGCGCGATCTTCCCCGGCTTCAAGGGGGGGCTCGGTCAGTTGCAGACGCTGCGTAGCATCGGCCGCCAGCTGCTGCCGCTGTCGTTGACCACCGGCTACGGCGAGGTGCTCGGCACCTGGTGCCTGACCAGCATCGAGGAGGAGCAGAGCGTCCTGCTGGCAGGCGGCATTCCGCGCAAACAAGGGTTTTCACTGGAGTTCGTGAGCTATGGCCAAGACTTGCACAACGTCTGAGGGTGACCTGCTCGATACCCTCTGCCAGCACTATTACGGCCATCTGTCCGGCACGGTCGAGGCCGTTCTGGATGCCAACCAGGGCCTGGCGGACGAGGCGCAGCCGTTTCGCGCCGGGGTGAGGATCCTGTTGCCGGAACTGCCGACGACGACGAGCAACAGTCTGCAGCTGTGGGATTGAGCACTCACCTTTCCTGAACTGCACGTGGGAGCGGGCTTGCCCCGCGATGGCGCCGTCGCGGGCAAGCCCGCTCCCACGCCGTCCTTGCTACATCAACACTGCGGAGCTCCACCCATGCAACCTCAATTTCGTATCATCGCGGACGGCAATGACATCACCACGCTGCTTAACGACCGCCTGTTGCTGTTACGCACCACTGATAAACCAGGTATGGAGTCCGACGAGTTCGAACTGCGCCTCGATGCCCGCGACGGCGCCCTGGCCTTGCCAGCAAGGGGTGCAGTGCTCGAGGTGCACCTGGGTTACGCCGGGCAGGCGCTGAACCGCCTGGGCCGCTACACCGTGGATGAGGTCGAGCTGTCCGGCCCACCGGACACCCTGGTGATTCGCGGCAAGGCCAGCGACCTGCGCGGTAGCGGCAAGACCATCCGCAGCGGCAGCTGGGAGAACGCGACGCTGCAGCTCATCGTCGCCGAGATCGGCGCCCGCAATGGCTGGCAGGCCGTGTGCCCGGTGGCCGTGCAGGTGCCGCGAGTGGACCAGTACAGCGAGTCGGACTTCAACTTCATCACCCGCCTGGCACGCCTGCACGACTGCACCGCCAAGCTCGCCAACGGCCAGTTGCTGGTGCTGCCGCGCCAGGGTGGCCAGAGCGCCAGCGGCAAGCCCCTGGGGGTGATCGGCATTGCCCGCAGCGACGTCAGCCAGTGGCAGTTTCGCCTGGCTGACAAGAGTACCCACAAGGCCGTCAGGACCCGCCACCAGGACAGCGCCAGCGGGCGCCTGCAGGCGGTGGAACTGGTCAATGGCGATGCTCCGGACGGCCTGCAGCCTGTCTACACCGACCGCCACCTGTACCCCAACCGCGCGGCGGCGGAACAGGCCGCCCGCGCCCGCCTGGCCAGCTTCAACCGCGACACCGCCAGCGTGCGCCTCGACATGCCCGGGCGCACCGACCTGTTTGCCGAGCGCGCCATCGATGTCCAGGGCTTTCTGGCCGGGCTCGATGGGCACTACCTGATCGAGTCGGTCGAGCAGGTGTTCACCAGCAGCGGCTGGCGCACCACCGTGCAGTGCAACGGCGGCCGCCAGGGCAAGGCCAAGGCCAAGGGGGCCGCGCCTCGGCGGGCGGGTTCGCTCAAGGCCTGAAACGGGGCGGTGAGGGTTTCCCGATGCCTGCCGGCGGTGGCGCTCCCTATAGTCGCTGTCAGCCGGCCGCATCACCCTGTTTCCGAGCTCCAGATCAGGTGCGGCGCTCGCCACACCTTGAATCCTGTGAAAGCCAAGCGCTTCGAGCCATCGCCCATGAGCGAGCCACAGGCGGCACCGGCCGCCTTTCGATCAGACCGCAATGGAGAATGCACCGATGCCGCTCACTGAACAGCAACTCAAGCAGATCTACCCGCTCGCCGGCCAACGCGTCGCCGCCTTCCTGCCGGCGCTGAACACGGCCATGGCCAACTGGGAGATCGACCACCCCAAGCGCATTGCCGCGTTCCTGGCCCAGGTCGGCCATGAGTCCGGCCAACTGCGTTACGTCAAGGAGCTGGGCAACGACCGCTACCTGGCTCGTTATGACACCGGCACCCTGGCCCTGCGCCTGGGTAACACCCCCGAAGCCGACGGCGACGGCCAGCGCTATTGCGGCCGTGGCCTGATCCAGGTGACCGGACGCAACAACTACCAGGCCTGCAGCCGTGCGCTGTTCGGCGACGAACGCCTGCTGGCGCAGCCGCAGATGCTCGAACAGCCGCGCTGGGCCTGCGAGTCGGCGGCCTGGTTCTGGCACTCGCGCGGGCTCAATGCCCTGGCCGACCAGGGTGAGTTCAACCGCATCACCCGGCATATCAACGGCGGCCTGAACGGCTTGTCGGAACGGCTCGAGCTGTGGGCGCGGGCGCGGGAGGTACTGTGCTGAACCGCCTGCAACCGGTGTTGTGCCTCGGCTTGATGGCGCTGTCCGCCGCGTTGGCCTGGCAGCTGCAGGGCTGGCGCCTTGGACGTCAGCTGGCCGAGCAGGAACAGGCGCTGGTGCAGCAGCGCCTTGACCAGGCCGAGGCGCTGCACGGCCTGCTGCTCGCCGAGCGCGATCAGCGCCAGGGCCTCGAACAACGCCTGCACGACAGTGAAACGAAGCATTTCCAGGAGCTGACCGATGCCCAACAGACTCAGGCTCGCCTGCGTGACCGCCTTGCTACTGCCGATCTGCGCCTGTCGGTCCTGGTCGAGCGCGACACCGCCTGTGCCCCAGTGCCTGCCGCCGCCGGCGCCGGCGGCGTGGATCATGGCCCCGTACGCGCCCGACTTGACCCGGCGCATGCTCGACGAATTGTCGCCATCACCGACGACGGCGACCGTGGACTGATCGCCTTGCGGGCGTGCCAGGCCTATATCCGTGCGCTGTCGCCCTGAGCGCTTGCCAGCAGGGGCGGGAGTGGTAGGGTAGGGCGCAGTCTTGCCAGGAGCTAGCCATGGACTCGATCACCGTACTCTCCACCCGCCTGGGCGAACACCTGCGGCGCTTCAACGCCCAGGTGAGCACTGCTGAATCCTGCACCGGCGGCGGCATCGCCGAGGCGATCACCCGCATCCCCGGCAGCTCGGCCTGGTTCGAGGCCGGCTACGTCACCTATTCCAATGCCCAGAAGACCCGCCAGTTGGGCGTCCCCGAGGCGTTGTTCGCCCAGGTGGGGGCGGTCAGCCAGGAAGTGGTCGAGGCCATGGTGCGGGGCGCCCAGGCCGCCAGCGGAGCGCGCTTCGCGGTGGCGGTCAGTGGTGTGGCCGGGCCAGACGGCGGTTCGCCGGCCAAGCCGGTGGGCACGGTGTGGCTGGCCTGGGCCGACGGAACCCACGTGAGCAGCGAGCGCCGACACTTCGACGGCGACCGCGAAGCGGTGCGCCGACAGACGGTGATCGCCGCGTTAGACGGCTTGTTACAGCTTGGCGCGGAGTAAATCGCCCGACGGGGGTTTGCGGAAACGAATCGCTGTGGAATAATACTGGCTACTTATACAGTTATTCCGGCCGTCAGGGCCACGTCGAACACGTGAGGATTTCAATGGACGACAACAAGAAGCGCGCCTTGGCTGCGGCCCTGGGTCAAATCGAACGCCAATTTGGCAAGGGCGCGGTCATGCGCATGGGCGACCACGAGCGCCAGGCCATCCCTGCCATTTCCACCGGTTCCCTGGGCCTGGACATCGCCCTGGGCATCGGCGGCCTGCCGAAAGGCCGTATCGTCGAGATCTACGGCCCGGAATCCTCGGGTAAAACCACGCTGACCCTGTCGGTCATCGCCGAAGCCCAGAAGAACGGTGCCACCTGCGCCTTCGTCGACGCCGAGCACGCCCTCGACCCTGAATACGCCGGCAAGCTGGGCGTCAACGTCGACGACCTGCTGGTCTCGCAGCCGGACACCGGCGAGCAAGCCCTGGAAATCACCGACATGCTGGTGCGCTCCAACGCCGTCGACGTGATCATCGTCGACTCCGTGGCCGCCCTGGTACCGAAGGCCGAGATCGAAGGCGAGATGGGCGACATGCACGTCGGCCTGCAGGCCCGCCTGATGTCCCAGGCGCTGCGCAAGATCACCGGTAACATCAAGAACGCCAACTGCCTGGTCATCTTCATCAACCAGATCCGCATGAAGATCGGCGTGATGTTCGGCAGCCCGGAAACCACCACCGGTGGTAACGCCCTGAAGTTCTACGCCTCGGTGCGCCTGGACATCCGCCGTACCGGCGCGGTCAAGGAAGGCGACGAAGTGGTTGGTAGCGAAACCCGCGTCAAGATCGTCAAGAACAAGGTTTCGCCACCGTTCCGTCAGGCCGAGTTCCAGATTCTCTACGGCAAGGGTATCTACCGCAACGGCGAAATCATCGACCTGGGTGTGTCCCAAGGCCTGGTGGAAAAATCCGGTGCCTGGTACAGCTACCAGGGCAACAAGATCGGTCAAGGCAAGGCCAACGCCGCCAAGTACCTGCAAGAGAACCCGGCCATTGGCAGCGAGGTCGAGAAGCAGATTCGCGACAAGCTGCTGACCGCTGGTGCCGCCGCCGCTGCAGCAGCTGCCGCCAAGGCCGGTGCAGCCGAAGCCGATGCCGACGACCTGGCTGACGCCGACGCCGGTTATTGATTGGCCCCATGTCCGTCGTACTCGACACCCCCGTCGCCGTTCGGCGGACAGCCATGGACCTGCTCGCACGCCGCGAGCATGGTCGCGTCGAGCTGACGCGCAAGCTGCGTCAGCGTGGCGCACCGGACGAGCTGATCGAGCCTGCGCTTGATCGGCTGGCCGAAGAAGGGCTGCTTAGTGAAGCCCGCTATCTGGAAAGCTTCATCCGCTACCGGTCCAGTGCCGGCTACGGCCCCGCGCGAATTCGCGAGGAGCTCGGCCAGCGCGGTTTGAACCGTGGCGATATCGACCAGGCCCTGCGCGACAGCGAAGTGGACTGGGCGACGCAATTGCGTGATGTCTGGCATCGCAAGTTCGCCGGGCAACGCCCGCAAGACCCACGCAGCCGGGCGCAGCAGACGCGCTTTCTCGCCTACCGTGGTTTCCCCATGGACATGATCGGCCGGCTGCTCAGCGGTCGCGATCTCGACGATTATTGATGCCCTGTACGGCTGACGCCCATGCGTGTCAGCCGTACAGGGCATTTTGCGTTCAGCTGACCCGCAAGGCTTCCCGGGCGCGCTGGGTGGTGTGCATCGGCTGGGGTTTGGCCCAGTTCTCCGGCAGGTTGATGAAGTCCACCAGTTCGCGCAGGCGGCCCTGGTCGCGGCCGTTGAAGGCGAAGGTCAGGCGCGTCAGGTGGCTGAAGTTGCCTTCCTCGTGTTCGGCGCCGCTGTCCGCTTGCTGGTGGTACCTGCCGCTCAGGCGCAAGTCGGCGAAGCCTTCCTCCACATCATGCAGGGCCGCCTCGCTCAAGGGGTGGTGCATGCGGATCACGAACTGGCTCTTCAGCCAGCGGCTGGAGTGGTAGTTGCTGTAGAACTGGTTGATTTCCTCGACCGCCTCGTCGGCGCTGTGCACCAGGCGCACCAGCTTGAGGTCGCTGGGCAGGATGTAGCGGTTCTCTTCGAGCTGGCGGCTGATGAAGGCCAGCGCGTCCTGCCAGAAACTGCCGCCGGGCGAGTCGAGCAGCACCACCGGCACCAACGGGCTCTTGCCGGTCTGGATCAGCGTCAGTACCTCCAGCGCCTCGTCGAGGGTGCCGAATCCGCCGGGGCAGAGCACCAGCGCGTCGGCTTCCTTGACGAAGAACAGCTTGCGGATAAAGAAAAAATGGAACGGCAGCAGCTTGTCGGTGCCATTGACCGTGGCATTGGCGTGCTGCTCGAACGGCAGGGTGATGTTGAAGCCCAGGCTGTGGTCGGTGCCGGCGCCTTCATGGGCGGCGGCCATGATGCCGCCGCCGGCGCCGGTGATGACCATCAGGTCCGAGCGCGCCAGCGTTGCGCCCAACTCTCGGGCAAGCGCGTACATGGGGTGTTCCATTGGTGTGCGTGCCGATCCAAACACGGTGACCTTGCGTCTTCCCTTGTAGTGCTCGAGGGTGCGGAACGAATGGTCGAGCTCGCGCAGGGCCTGCAGGGTGATCTTGGCGTTCCAGCGGTTGCGGTCGTCATGGGCCATGCGCAGTACGGTCAGCAGCATGTCGCGGTACAGCGGCAGGTTGGGACTGTTCGGCGCGACCAGTTGCAGTTGTTCGTCGATCTTGCTCAGGTCGATGCCGTTGTCCCTGAAATGGTTGAACAGCAGCTCGTTCGATTGGTAAGGCATTCAACGTCTCCTTCTGCAGCAAAACCTCTGACCGGGTCGATGGCGTGTCCCGGCCGCGACACTGCGTGTGTCGCTGGCTGCTGTGGCTCGAGTGTGCCCCCCGAGCGTTGCAGTAGGCCTTCAAGGCCATGTTGCAGTGGCAATTCCATCGCGTTGTCGTTGTTATGGGTACTCGTTATCAATCTAGACGCTGGCGCGGCTTCGTGCCGCCACAGGCGCGCACTACCGCCGGTCAGGCGCAAACCAGTGCTGGCGGGACTTTGGTTAACTGGGGGCAGTAGGGCGATACAGCGAGGTGGCGGTATGCACCGGCTGGTGATCGAGGTGGATGGGCAACTGTTGCAGTTGCTCGAGTACGAGGCCAAGGCTCATCACCTGAGCCTTGAGGGGGAGTGCGTGCGTCGGCTGCAGGGCGCCGAGGCGCATTCGCGTTACCTGCAGGCCCTGCTGGCTGAGTTGCGCGCCGATGATGAGCAGCGGCGCGCCAGAAACAGCGATCAGCTGGCCTGAATCACTTCTTCTTGTTGCCGGCTGTGCAGCTGGCGGCGTCGAAGGCCTGGTCCATGACCGGCTGGTTGGTCTTGTAGACGGTGAAGCGGTAGACCATCACGGCGCCCTTGGACATCAGCTGGCGGTAGCCGTTGTTGCGGCACACGCTGTCACCCAGCTGGCTGCGAACCTGCGCGGGATTGGCCTGCATGCGCTGGGCGTGCTCCTGGCGTACGCTCAGGTGGTTGACCAGTGCCTTGCCTTCGACGGTGTAGCCCTGGTCGAGGATGTCCTCGTTGATGGCCCGCGGGGTGCCGACGCTGCTTTCCTTGGCGACCTTCTGCAGCATCTGGTTCAGCTCGTATTCCTGCTTGGACGCAGCTTGGGCGGCCAGGGGCAGGGCGAGCAGCAGGCTCAGGGTCGGGACGATAAGACGCAGCATGGATCTCTCCTGGTTCGATGACTGGCGCTTTGACCAGCGCCGGCGGGCGGCGTTCCATGAAAGCGCAGGGTTTCCAGGCCGCCAGAACCTGTGATTATAAAGGAGCGGCGGCGCTGGCTGCACGGCAAATGACGTGGGCTCTGGTAGACTGGGCGCCTTGTTTTCATCGAGTTGTCGCCGTGCCCCTCCCACTTCCCTGCCAAGGCCTGCTGCCATGAGCCACGCGGTAGCGCGCCTGCGCGCCGAGCGCCTGGCGCGCAGCATCAAACCCTTTGTCGCCCGAGGCTCGCGCGCCGAGCGCTGCCCGGACTG
This sequence comes from Pseudomonas peradeniyensis, assembly GCF_014268935.2. Lineage (GTDB taxonomy): Bacteria > Pseudomonadota > Gammaproteobacteria > Pseudomonadales > Pseudomonadaceae > Aquipseudomonas > Aquipseudomonas peradeniyensis. Next base: position 2,123,514 of record NZ_JABWRJ020000001.1, read on the forward strand.
CCGGGTGATCGCCACGCACTGCCTGTGCGCCTGGAAACCCCGGGTGCCGGCCGAGTCCGGCATGTGCCTGCTGATGCACGACACCGAGCCGTTGAAACCGACCAACACCGGCTGGCTGATCGCCGATGTGATCGAGGACACCTCGGCCTTCGGCTGGCTGCGCACCTCGGTGGACGAGGGGCTGCTGGCGCTGCTGGACGATCCCCGCTGGCAGCCCTACATCGTCTTTCCAGGCGAGTTCGTCAAGGAAGAGCGGGTGGTCAGTGAGGTCGTGCGTGAGCCGGGCAAGCGCCCGTTGTTCATCCTGCTCGACGCCACCTGGACCGAGGCGCGCAAGATGTTCCGCAAGAGCCCCTACCTCGACCGCTTCCCGGTACTGAGTCTGCAACCGGAGCAGATGTCGCGCTATCGCCTGCGCCGTTCCAAGCGCGACGACCACTTCTGCACCGCCGAAGTGGCCGCCATGTGCCTGGAGCTGGCCGGTGACGGCCAAGCCTCGCAGGCCCTGGACGCCTACCTGGACGTCTTCAGCCTGCACTACCTGAGCGGCAAGCGGCGCCTGCCGCTGGACGAGCAGGACGAGGTCCACCAGCGTTTGCATACCTTCCTATAGTCCAAGGGGCAGGCGCCGCGGATTGGTTCATACTGTCGGGGCTGGCAGCCAGGGTAGGCGGGTTCGACCGGGCAATTGGCTTGACCACCCGGAGCGTGCTCGGCATCCTTGGCGCCGCTTCGGGCACGACGAAGCTGCTGTTACCCCGGACTTCGCCGTGCCATCCCGGCCGGCGGCCCTGCCGTTCGCGCCATGAGTTGCCCGCCAGGCGTCTCCCGTATCCCCTGCGCCTGGCACAGAACAGGATCCATAGATCGATGGCCACATACGAAATCCTGATTGCCGATGACCACCCGCTGTTTCGCAGCGCACTGCGCCAGGCCGTTACCCTCGGCCTGGGCCCGGACGTGCGCCTGGTCGAGGTGGCGAGCATCGCCGAACTGGAAACCAGCCTCACCGAGAAAGCCGACTGGGACCTGGTCCTGCTGGACCTGAACATGCCCGGCGCCTATGGCTTCTCCGGCCTGGTCCTGCTGCGCGGCCAGTACCCGCAGATCCCGGTGGTGATGGTCTCGGCCCAGGAAGAGGCGGCCGTCGTGGTCAAGTCCCGCGAATTCGGCGCCAGCGGTTTCATCCCCAAGTCCAGCGAGCTGGGCAAGATCCAGGAAGCGGTGCGCAATGTACTTGACGGCGACGTCTGGTGGCCGCCGCAGGCCTTCGACAAGGTCGATGTGTCGGCCGAGGCGAAGGCCGCCAGCGAAGGCCTGGCCAGCCTCACCCCGCAGCAGTTCCGCGTGCTGACCATGGTCTGCGAAGGGCTGCTGAACAAGCAGATCGCCTATGAGCTGAACGTTTCCGAAGCGACCATCAAGGCCCACGTGACGGCGATCTTCCGCAAGCTGGGGGTGCGCACTCGGACCCAGGCGGCGCTGCTGCTGCAACAACTTGAATCGGTTTCGGCCAGCTAAGTACCCGTGCATTCACGCTTTTTTGACTCCGACTGGACTAGCCTGCGGGCCTTTCTCCGGTGAAGTGACGGACACACATGTCGCCATTCAAAGGCCAGACCGGCCTCAAACGCATCGTCAACGCCGCCGGCTATTCGCTGGACGGCCTGCGCACCGCCTTCAAGGGCGAGGCCGCTTTCCGTCAACTGGTGCTGCTCAACGTGGTGCTGGTGCCGCTGGCCTTCTGGCTGCCGGTCAGCCGCGGTGAGCGGGCAATCCTCATTGCCGTGTGCCTGCTGGGGCTGATCGTCGAATTGCTTAATTCGGCGGTGGAGGCGGCCATCGATCGCATCTCCCTCGATCGCCACCCGCTGTCGAAGAACGCCAAGGACATGGGCAGCGCCGCGCAGTTGGTGGCCATGAGCATGGTCGCGGTGGTCTGGGGCGTGATCCTGCTCGGTTGAGCCTTCAGGCGATCGGTGGCAGCACGATCTCGTCGCTGCGCCGAACGCCGGCGGTGAAGCTCCGGCACAGCTCGAGGAACTCGCGCATGGCCGAAGTCTGGTACTTCTGCTTGTGCCAGATGAAGTAGAACTGCCGCGCCAGGTCCAGGGTCGGGGTTTCCACCGGCACCAGGCTGCCGCGGCGGAAGGCGTCACGCAGGGCCAGACGCGAAATGCAGCCGATGCCAAGGCCCGACTCCACGGCGCGCTTGATCGCCTCGGTATGTTCCAGTTCCAGGCGGATGTTCAGGTTGGCGCGGTGATGGCGCATGGCCTGGTCGAAGGTCAGGCGCGTGCCCGAGCCCTGCTCGCGCAGGATCCAGGCTTCATGGGATAACTGCTCGATACTGGCATGGCCGACCTTCGCCAGGGGATGCTGGGGCGCGCAGAACACCACCAGTTCGTCTTCCACCCAGGGCTGAACCTCCAGATCGGGGTGGTTGCAGTCACCCTCGATTAGACCCAGGTCAATTTCATAGTGGGCGACCTGTTGCACGATATGCGCAGTGTTCTGCACGTGCAGCTTGACCTGGCTTTCCGGGTGCACCTGCATGAAGCTGCCGATCAGCAGGGTGGCCAGGTAGTTGCCGATGGTCAGCGTGGCGCCGACGGCCAGCGAGCCGAACCCTGACTTGCCGTTGAGCAGGTCCTCGATCTCCTTGGCCTGGTCGAGCAGGGCCACGGCCTGGGGCAGCAGTTGATGGCCCAGGGCATTGAGGCTCAGGCGTTTGCCAGCGCGGTCGAACAACTGGCAGCTGGATTGGCGTTCCAGTTCGGTGATCGAGGTGCTGGCGGCCGATTGCGACAAGGCCAGCACGCCAGCGGCCCGGGACACGCTCTGGTGCTGGGCGACGGCGACGAAGACCTGGAGCTGACGGAGTGTGAATCGCATATCTATATAACCGATAACACATATCTTGATAATTCAGTTAACAGATATTGTCGCTGCCCCTAAACTATCGCGCAACTGCGCGTCTTGCGCGCGCCGCGTTTTCCTTCAGGAGCCCCATCGATGAGCAACATGAACCACGAACGTGTCCTCAGTGTGCACCACTGGAACGACACCCTGTTCAGCTTCAAGTGCACCCGTGACCCGGGCCTGCGCTTCGAGAACGGTCAGTTCGTGATGATCGGCCTGCAGCAGGACAGCGGCCGTCCGCTCATGCGCGCCTACTCCATCGCCTCGCCGAACTGGGAAGAGCACTTGGAGTTCTTCAGCATCAAGGTGCCGGACGGCCCGCTGACCTCGCAGCTGCAGCACCTGAAGGAAGGCGACGAGATCATCATCAGCAAGAAGCCTACCGGTACCCTGGTGCTCGACGACCTGAACCCGGGCAAGCACCTGTACCTGCTGAGCACCGGCACTGGCCTGGCGCCGTTCATGAGCGTCATCCAGGACCCGGAGACCTACGAGCGCTTCGAGAAGGTGATCCTGGTCCACGGCGTGCGCTACGTCAACGAAGTGGCCTACCGCGAGTTCATCACCGAGCACCTGCCGCAAAACGAGTTCTTCGGTGACGCGGTGCGCGACAAGCTGATCTACTACCCGACCGTGACTCGCGAGCCGTTCGAGAACCAGGGTCGCCTGACCGACCTGATGCGCAGCGGCAAGCTGTTCACCGATATCGGCCTGCCACCGATCAACCCGCAGGACGACCGTGCAATGATCTGCGGCAGCCCGAGCATGCTCGACGAAACCAGCGAAGTGCTGGACAGCTTCGGCCTGAAGATCTCCGCGCGCATGCGTGAGCCGGGTGATTACCTGATCGAGCGTGCGTTCGTCGAGAAGTAAGGCGAGCCGCGCTAATAAAAAAACGCAGACCTGAGTCTGCGTTTTTTTATGCTCGCAAAACAGGTTCGCCGCGATAGGTCCCGCAACGACACCAAATCATTCCGGTGTCACCTCCAGCACCCGGATCCGATCCGGCTGGGGATAATGCCAGCGCACCTGCACGTCCCAGAACTTCACCCCATACACGCGCTCGGGTGGCGGTACCTGGTAGGCAGGCCTTGGGTCCTGCGCAAGACACTGTTCGATCAGCTCCACCAATGGCTGATCCAGGCGCAGTGCATGGTCGCGGGCCTGGTGCAGGGCGCTTTCGCTCCATTCGACGGCAATCGCCTCTGGTGCATCTTTGGCCATCAGGTTGCTCGCGCCGACAATGCTGTCGGCATAGGGCACGTAAGGCTTGATATCCAGCACCGGGGTACCGTCCAGCAGGTCGATCCCCGACAGCAGCAAACGCCCAGGCTCGACGCCTTCCAGGCGCACCACCGACTGGCCGATGCCATTGGGCCGATGGGTGGCCCGGGTGGCGAACACTCCCATGCTCTTGTTGCCGCCCAAGCGCGGTGGCCGCACTTTCAGGCGTGGCTTGTCTTCCAGTGCCTGATGGAACAGGAACAGCAGCCACACATGGCTGACCTGATCCAGGCCTTCGACGGCATCGCCCTGGTCAAAGGGCGGCAGCAGCTCCAGCACGCCACGAGCGGCCGGCGCCAGCTGAGGCTGGCGCGGGATGGCGAACTTCTCCTTGAAGCAGGAGCGGACGATGCCGACCGGCGAGACGGTATGCTGCATCACGGCTCAGCCGCGCACGCGAAGGGTCAGGCCCTTAAGGAAGTTGCGCAGCAACTGGTCGCCGCAGGGGCGGTAGTTGTCGTGGCCGACCTTGCGGAACAGCGCGCTCAGTTCAGGCTTGGACACCGGGAAGTTGACCGAATTGAGCACCGCGTGCAGGTCGTCTTCCTTCAGTTCGAAGGCCACCCGCAGCTTCTTGAGCACGGTGTTGTTGGTCACCGGCACTTCGATCGGCTGCGCTGGGCGGCTGTCGTCGCGACCGCGACGGTGGATCACCAGGCCGTCGAGGAAGTGCGCCATGACCTTCTCCGGGCAGCGCACGAAGCCGGGTTCCTCTTCCTTCTTGACGTAGCCGGCGATGGCCTCGGCGGAAACTTCCAGGCCTGAGAGCTTGATGATCTCGGCCAGCTTCTGGTCGTTGGCCTTGAGCATGTAGCGCAGGCTGCGCAGTACATCGTTGTGGTTCATTGCAGCGAATCCTGTTCTGTTGCCGCGTCAGTCATTGCGCGGCGGTAATGCTAGAAGCGTTCTGTAGCGGCCACATAGCGCCACTGGCCCAGCGGCAGCTTGCCCATCGACACGCCGCCCAGGCGAATGCGGCGCATCGCCAGGACCTTGAGGCCAGCGGTCTCGCACAGTTGTTCGATCAACCCGGGCTGCGGGTTCTTCAGGACCATGCGCAGGTTCTGTTCGTTCTGCCAGCTGGCCTTTGCTTTCGGCAGTTCGACGCCCTTGCGCTCGACACCGCGGGCCAGGCGCTCGATGGCGCCGGGCTTGGCCTCGCCGCTGACCTGGACGATATATTCCTGCTCCATGCGGCGCAGGTCGGCTTCGAGCTTGCGGGTCACCCGCCAGTCCTGGGTGAACAGTTGCAGGCCACTGGCACCTGGCAGCAGCGGGGCGATACAGGCCTGGCGGGCGAAATGCCCGTGCAGCGGACGCACGCCTTCGCGGTGCGCTTCGCTGAGGCTGGCCATGCTCATGCCCGCCTGGGCGCTGGCGGCGTCCTGCCCGGGCTGCTGGTTGAGTAGCAGGGTCACCGGTTCAAGTGTTTCGGCACGGGCGCCCGGGAGCAGTTCGACGTGTTGCCCGGCGACCTTGAACTGCGGCTGCTCGACCACCTCGCCGTCGACCGTGACCCAGCCTCCCTCGATGTACAGTTCGGCCTCTCGGCGGGAGCAGCCAAGCTGTTCGATGAGGCGTTTGGAGAGACGAATGGGTTCGGACATGGACACGGGCATCACGCGGCAGGGAAAGCTTTCATTGTACCTGCCTGCGCGGGGCAGCGGCTGCAAATCGATGTCATTTCCGCCATTTCGGAGCGGGGTGGTGGTTTCCTTGGCTTTTGTCCTAGGACGTTGTACGAACCAGCCTCATATGCAGCAGGGGATAGGGCTGCCCCAGACCGTCGGTTTCAGAGCGTCCGTACACCTCGAAGCCTTCGTGCAGATAGAAGCCCAGGGCCTGGGGGTTCTGCTCGTTGACGTCCAGACGTTCGGCATTGAGCTCGCTCACTGCATGTCGCAGCAGACGCTGGCCGATACCCTGGCCACGGTGCTCCGGCGCGACGAAAAGCATGTCGACACGGCCGTTGGCCACGCCGGCGAAGCCGAGGATGCGTCGCCTGGCGTCCTTGCAGCAGACCAGCATCACCGCGTCGAGGTACTTGCACAGCACATACTCGCGCAGCAGCACGATGTAGCCGTCGGGCAGGAAGTCGTGGGTGGCGCGCACCGACGCCTCCCACACCCGCACCAGTTCTGGGTAGTCGCTCAGGTGGGGCGTTTGCAGCGTGACGGTGGGCGACATCCTGTAATCCTCAGGGCCATTGAGGAAAACATAGATGCAAAAAAATACCCCGCCAGTGGGCGGGGTATCTTCAGGCGATCATCGCTCAGACGGGCTCGGCCCACATGTCGTACTCGTCGGCATCGACGATGCGGCAACGGACCTTGTCGCCCGGCTTGAAGCCGTGGTCGCCGTCGATGAACACGTTGCCGTCGATTTCCGGCGCGTCGAAGAAGCTGCGCCCGACCGAGCCTTGTTCCTCGACCTCGTCGATCAGTACTTCGATTTCCTTGCCGATACGCTGTTGCAGGCGCGCGGCGCTGATCGCCTGCTGGTGGGCCATGAAGCGGTCCCAGCGTTCCTGCTTGACGTCGTCCGGCACTTCATCCAGGCCCAGGTCATTGGCCGGGGCGCCTTCGACCGGCGAGTACTGGAAGCAGCCGACGCGGTCGAGCTGGGCTTCGGTCAGCCAGTCGAGCAGGTACTGGAAGTCCTCTTCGGTCTCGCCGGGGAAGCCGACGATGAAGGTCGAACGGATCACCAGCTCAGGGCACTGCTCGCGCCAGCTCTTGATGCGCGCCAGGGTGCGGTCTTCGAAGGCCGGGCGCTTCATCGACTTGAGCACCTTGGGGCTGGCGTGCTGGAACGGAATGTCCAGGTACGGCAGGATCTTGCCGGCGGCCATCAGCGGGATCACGTCGTCGACGTTCGGGTACGGGTAGACATAGTGCAGGCGCACCCAGGCGCCCAGGCTGCTCAGTGCCTCGCACAGCTCGAGCATGCGGGTCTTGACCGGGCGACCGTTCCAGAAGTCGGTCTTGTACTTGACGTCGACGCCGTAGGCGCTGGTGTCCTGGGAGATCACCAGGATCTCCTTGACGCCAGCCTTGACCAGACGCTCGGCCTCGCTCAGCACTTCACCGACCGGACGGCTGACCAGCTTGCCGCGCATCGACGGGATGATGCAGAAACTGCAGCTGTGGTTGCAGCCTTCGGAAATCTTCAGGTAGGCGTAGTGGCGCGGGGTCAGCTTGATGCCCTGGGGCGGTACCAGGTCGATCAGCGGGTTGTGGTCCTGACGCGGCGGTACCACCTCGTGCACGGCGTTGACCACCTGCTCGTACTGCTGGGGGCCGCTGACCGACAGCACACTCGGGTGCACATCGCGGATATTGCCTTCCTCGACACCCATGCAGCCGGTGACGATGACCTTGCCGTTCTCCTTGATCGCCTCGCCGATCACTTCCAGCGACTCGGCCTTGGCGCTGTCGATGAAGCCGCAGGTGTTGACCACCACCACGTCGGCGCCATCGTAGGTAGGCACGACTTCATAGCCTTCCATGCGCAGCTGGGTCAGGATGCGCTCGGAATCGACCAGGGCCTTTGGGCAACCCAGGGAAACGAAGCCGACCTTTGGGGTGGCGGGAGTGGTGGACATGGCTAACCTCGGTATTGAATACAGGTCGCCCGGCTGGAATCGCGGGCGATCTTGACGGGCGCTTTTTGGCGCCTCTGATCAAAAAGTGCGCAATTCTAGCGAGCACAAGGTCGCTTTACCAGCAGAAATACGACGAACGCTGCGCTATGCTTCGCGCCGTTGCGCCGGGGCATCCGGGATGGTCCGGCGCGGGTAGGAATTCAACCGGTCTAGTTGGCCTTCTGCGGGAGTGGTCGATGGTTCAGGCAAGCAGTCACGCCGAAGGCGGGCACGAGGGCAAGCAGGGGGCTGCGAAGTCGCTGGGGCTGCTCGTGGCAGCTGTTGGGGTGGTCTATGGCGATATCGGCACCAGTCCGCTGTACACCCTCAAAGAGGTCTTCACCGGTGGTTACGGCGTGCAGGTCAATCACGATGGAGTACTGGGCATCCTGTCGCTGATCCTGTGGTCGCTGCTATGGGTGGTGTCGTTCAAGTACGTGATGTTCATCCTGCGCGCCGACAACCAGGGCGAGGGCGGGACCATGGCGCTCACCGCGCTGGCACGGCGCGCCACGGCTGAATACCCGAAACTGCGGGCACTGATGGTCGGCTGTGGTCTGGTCGGTGCCTCGCTGTTCTACGGCGACAGCATGATCACCCCGGCGGTATCGGTGCTGTCTGCGGTGGAGGGCATGGGCCTGGCCTTCGAAGGCATCGACCACTGGGTGGTGCCGATCTCGCTGGTGGTGCTGGTGGCGCTGTTTCTGGTGCAGAAGCACGGTACCGAGAAGATCGGCAAGCTGTTCGGCCCGATCATGGTCACCTGGTTCGTGGTGCTGGGGGCGCTGGGGGTACACGGCATCTCGCAGAGCCCTGAAGTGCTCAAGGCCTTCAACCCGGCCTGGGCGCTGAATTTCTTCATCGTTCATCCGGGCATGGGCGTGGCCATACTCGGTGCCGTGGTGCTGGCGCTGACCGGCGCCGAGGCCCTGTATGCCGACATGGGCCACTTCGGCCGCAAGCCCATCGCCCGCGCATGGTTCGCCCTGGTGCTGCCGGCGCTGGTGCTCAACTACTTCGGCCAGGGCGCGATACTGCTGCAGAACCCCGAGGCCGCGCGCAATCCGTTCTACTTGCTGGCGCCGAGTTGGGCGCTGCTGCCGCTGGTCGGCCTGGCAACCATGGCCACGGTGATTGCTTCCCAGGCGGTAATCTCGGGTGCCTTCTCCCTGACCCGCCAGGCCATCCAGCTGGGCTACGTGCCGCGCATGCAGATCCAGCACACCTCCAGCGACGAGCAGGGGCAGATCTACATCGGTGCGGTGAACTGGACGCTGATGGTCGGCGTGGTGCTGCTGGTGATCGGCTTCGAGTCGTCCGGCGCCCTGGCTGCGGCCTATGGCGTGGCGGTGACCGGCACCATGCTGATGACCACCATCCTGGTCTCGGCGGTCATGCTGCTGCTGTGGAAGTGGCCACCAGTGCTGGCGGTCCCGCTGTTGGTGGGCTTCCTGTTCGTCGACGGGCTGTTCTTCGCCGCCAACGTGCCGAAGATCGTCCAGGGCGGCGCCTTCCCGGTGCTGGCGGGGATCGTGTTGTTTGTGCTGATGAGCACCTGGAAGCGCGGCAAGCAGATCCTGGTAGACCGCATCGACGAGGGCGGTTTGCCGTTGCCGGTGTTCATCGGCAGCATCCGCGTGCAGCCGCCGCACCGGGTCGAGGGCACCGCGGTGTTCCTCACCGCCCGGCCCGATGCCGTGCCCCATGCGCTGTTGCACAACATGCTGCACAACCAGGTACTGCACAGCCAGGTGGTGCTGCTGACGGTGGTCAGCGAAGACCGGCCACGGGTGCCGGAGCAGGAGCGGTTCGAGGTGGAGGCCTATGGCGACGGGTTCTTCCGGGTGCTGCTGCACTTCGGCTTCATGGACGAGCCGGACGTGCCGGCGGCGCTGAAGCTGTGCCATTTGGACGAGCTGGACTTCAGCCCGATGCGCACCACCTACTTCCTCAGCCGGGAAACGGTGATCGCCTCGCGCCTTGAAGGCATGTCGCGCTGGCGCGGGAACCTGTTCGCGTTCCTGCTGAAGAACGCCAACGGCAACCTGCGGTTCTTCAACCTGCCGCTCAATCGGGTAATCGAGCTGGGAACGCAGGTCGAGATCTGAGGGCGAAAGCATCGCGGGGCAAGCCCGCTCCCACAAGGATTACACAGGTCCTGTGGGAGCGGGCTTGCCCCGCGATGGGCCGCAAAGCGGCCCCTTTCCCCATCATTTCTCAGCGACGTTGGCCTTTCCCTGGCGGGTCTCGATCTCGCCGATCAGGCGCTTGGCCAGCGCCGGGTAGTTCTCGTCGAAGTGATGGCCGCCCGGCAGCTTCATGCGCTCGCCCACGGCCGTCTTGTCGGTGCAGCCGCTTTCGTCGGTCTCTTCCACGCCGTAGATGCATACCACCTTCGCTGCCGGCAGCCTGGCCATCTCAGGCCCGGTCGGGGCCTCCTGACCTTCCTTGCCCAGCCAGCCCTCCACCTCGATCTCGAAGCTGCCGCTGCGGGCGAAGGCCAGCAGGATCACCGCGTCGATGCGCTTCTGGTCTTCCTCGGAGAGGCGGTTGTAGATGGCCGGCAGCACGTCGGCGCCGAACGAGTAACCGGTCAGCACGAAGCGCTTGGTGCCCCATTTCTGGCGGTAGTGCTGCATCAGTTCGGACAGGTCGGCGGCGCTCTGTTCCGGGGTCTTGTGCTGCCAGTAGTAGCGCAGGGTGTCGATGCCCACCACCGGATAGCCGAGCTTGGCCATCTCGCCGGCCACGTCGCGGTCCAGGTCGCGCCAGCCGCCGTCGCCGGACAGGAACAGGGTCACGGTGTCGGTGGTCTGCCCAGCCGGGACTTCCACCACCGGGATCGCCAGGGCGTTGCCGTCGTGGCCGACCAGGGCCTGGGTCAGCTGGGCCTTGAGCACCTGGGGCAGGTGGATGTCGTAGTCGGCGATGCTGGTCTCGGCGTTGGCCTGGTCGCGCACGAAGGCGGCGCTGGCATCATCCGGGTTGTCATTCCAGGCCACGTTCCAGTGGCCGTGGGCGGCAGACTTGGGCAGGGCGGCCTGGCAACCGGGTTGCTCGAGGGTGAAGTCCACCGAGATCGCCCGGGCCTTGTCGTCGCCCTGCGCGGCCAGCCAGCGCCAGGCCTGGGCCGCGCCCGGGCCGATGCCGGCGACCAGGGTCGGCTTGTCGGCCAGGCGGGTGAGGGCCTGGTCCATTGCCGCCTGCTGCTTGGCGCAGTCGGCGGGCGGCAGGATCACCTGCACCAATTGGGCTTCGCCGGCCTGGCTCAGGTCGAGCAATTGCTTGTCGGTCAGGGCCTGGTCCTGGGGCACGCCGATGGCCACCCGGGCCTTGGCGTGCACGCCGGGGGTGGCACGGGTAAGGGCGCTGCCGTCGTCGAGGGTGAGGTGCTCCAGGCGCGCCTCGGGCGCCGGCCGGGTCCACAGCCAGAAGGCCGCGCCGCCGGCCAGCACGGCCAGCAGCAGGGGAATCAGTACGTACAACCAATAGCGTCGGATCATCAACGTTTCACCAATCCAGTCAGGCCGCCAGCGATCAGGGCGGCGGTGTCAGCCAGTGCCACCAGCGGGTCGAGCCCGGCCGGCACGGCCATGTAGCGGGGTTCCCAGTCCGGCTGGAACTTGTCCTTGAAGCGCCGCAGGCCCTGGAAGTTGTAGAGCTGCTCGCCGCGCTGGAACACCATCGAGCCCAGGCGCTGGGTCAAGGGGGCGCCACGGCGCGGCTGCAAGCCGGAGAGGGGGACCATCCCCAGGCTGAAACGGCCATAGTCATGGCTCTTGTAGTGCAGGATCAGGCCGACCATCATGAATTCCATGGTCAGTTTCGGCGCTTCCGGGTGCGCGCGCATCAGGTCGAGACTGGCCAGCTCGTTGCTGTGGGTCTCCAACAGGTTGGCGAAGGCCACCGGGCGGCCCTGGAAGCGGATCAGCGCGATGCGGAAATGCTGCAGGTACTCGGGGCTGAAGCGGCCGAGGGAGAAGCCTTTCTCGCGCACGTTCTTGCCGCCGAGCCAGGCGTCGGAGATTTCCTTGAGCTCGTCCAGCGGCGCCTGGCCGGGCTCGTGGATCTCCAGGCTCAGGCCGTCGCGTCCGCCTCGGTTCCAGGTGTAGCGCAGGTCTTTCATTTCCTTGCCCTTGGCCTCGATGTCGAAGCGCCGCAGGTCGACCCGGGCTTCTTCGCCGAGCTTGATCGCGGTCAGGCCGATGTCCATGTAGAACGGCAGGTTCTCCGCCCGCACCTGGTAGAACACCGGGCGCGCATGGTGCAGGTCGCACAGGTCGCGGAACTGCCAGATCATCTCGGCGCGCTCCTGGGCCGGGCCGATCGGGTCGTACAGGGCCACCAGGCTGCGACCGCGGCGGGCGTACATGAGGAAGGCGTTGTCGTTGGGGTGGAACAGCAGCGCCTTGTCGCCGGTCAGGGCCAGGCCGCCGTCGGGCTGGTCGGAGGCCAGCAGGATGCGGTTGGCGCGTTGCAACTCGTCCTCGGTCGGCAGGTGGATGACCGGGCGGGCGGTGCGCAGCAGCCAGGTCAGGGCGACGATCACCAGCAGCACGGCGCTGCCGAGGGCGGCGCGCAGGCCGCGCGGCGCGTCGGCGTCGAGGGTGAACTGCCACCACAGCTTGTGGGTGTAGGGCACGTCCTGGTAGGCGAACAGCAGCAACCACACCGAGGCACCGACCACGCAGGCGCTGGCCACCAGGTACACCGGCGAGAACGGCAGTTCCAGCAAGCGGCTGGGGCGGTAGAACGAGCGGCGGAACAGGGCGAGCAGGGCGGCGGTGAAGCACATCAGGCTGGCTTCTTCCCAGTCGAAGCCCTTGAGCAGCGACAGTACCGCGCCCACCAGCAGCAGCACCGTGGTCAGCAGCCAGGCAGCCGACAGGCGCCGGCGCAGGCCCTGGGCAAGCAGCAGGCAGAGCACGCCGATCAGGCTGGCGCCGAAGTGCGAGGCATCGATCAGGCGGTGCGGAATCAGGAAGCCCATGTGTTCCAGGCGGCTGTCGATTTCCGGGGTGGCGCCGGAGAACAGCAGCACCACGCCGGAGAGGAATACCAGGATCGCCAGCACTGGCGCGGCCAGCCCCGAGGCGGCGCGGATCGCCTGCTGGGTGACCATCAGGCGCCGGGCCTCGTTGGCCAGCAGCAGCACACAGGCCACCAGCAGCGGCATGACCACGTAGATCAGCCGGTACAGCAGCAGCGCGGCGGCCAGCGGCGCGGCCCCCAGCTGGTTGGCGAAGGCCGCCAGCAGGATCGCCTCGAACACGCCGACGCCGCCCGGCACATGGCTGAGCACGCCGGCGGCGAGGGCGAGCAGGTAGACCAGCACGAAAGCGCCGAACGGCGGCGCTTCTGGCAGCAGCAGGTAGAGCACGGTGGCGGCGGCGGCGACATCCAGCGCGGTGATTAGCAGTTGCAGCGCGGTCAGTCGGGCGCCCGGCAGGCGCAGGGTGCGGCGGCCGAACTGCACCAGCAGGTTGTCGGCCAGCGGTTGTTCGGGCAGGCGCCGGCGATACAGGCCCATCACCAGGGCGGCGGCGGCCACCAGCACGGCGACTGCGATACCGCCCAGCAGCGGTGCTGGCAGGCGCAGTGCGGTTGCCGCCGCCGGCAGATCGCTCAGGGTGGCCAGTGCCGCCAGGGGCGGGAGGGCGCAGCCCAGCGAGAGACTGGCAAAGACCGTCATGCGCGCGACTTCCGCTGCGCCCAGGCCTTGGCGCGCGTAGAGGCGATAGCGTACTGAACCGCCAGACAGCATCGACAGGCCAATGGCGTTGCCGATGGCGAAGGCACTGAAGCCGCCCAGCACCAGGGTGCGTGGCGGCAGTTGCACGGCCGCGTAGCGGCTGGCCGACCATTCATAACCCAGCAGGATGACGAAACCGACCACGGTGGCCAGGACCGCGCCGAGCAGTGCATTGGCCGGTACGCTGAGCATGGCATCGTGCAGGGCATAGATGTCCAGTTCGCTCAGCAGATGGCGACAGGCGATCAGGCCCATGGCGAACAGCACCAAGGTCACTGCCAGCCCCAGCGGTTGGCGGTACTTGCTCAGGCGCTCCAGCCAGGGCAGGCGCTGGGCAGCCGTGGGCAAGGCCGCCGTCAGCGGTGCCTGGGTTTCGGGAGTGGGGGCGGTCATGGGGTGCCTCGTGCGGTCTGCGCGAGGTGGAGGCAAGGTACGGCCAAGTGAAAGTCCCTTTGGAAAAACGTATCCGAATATTACTCCGGGCCGACGGCTTAATCTGTTTCAGGATAGTTAAAGATAGTTCATTCAGCCGCAGGGGCACGGCAAGGGAGGCAGGTAGCGGGGAAGGGGCAATTGGCTTTTGTGGAGCCTGAATGCAACAAACCCCGCACTATCTTGCGACAGGCGGGGCTTGTTCTGACGAATATGGTTGCGGGAGCCGGATTTGAACCGACGACCTTCGGGTTATGAGCCCGACGAGCTACCAGGCTGCTCCATCCCGCGTCAGAGGGGCGCATTCTACAGATTGGCCATGCACTGTCAAGTGCTAACAGTGAGTGAAACGTCATTTGGTTGATCAGCAGACAATAAAAAAGGCCACTGTCGAGACAGTGGCCTTTTTTTGAATCTGGTTGCGGGAGCCGGATTTGAACCGACGACCTTCGGGTTATGAGCCCGACGAGCTACCAGGCTGCTCCATCCCGCGCCTGTGGAACCGAATTCTACCGATTTCTAGTTTGCTGTCAAGCGTTACTGCTTGATTTTCCATGGGTTTTTAATAATCGGAAATCGAAATGCAATAAAAAAAGGCCACTGTCGAAACAGTGGCCTTTTTTTGAATCTGGTTGCGGGAGCCGGATTTGAACCGACGACCTTCGGGTTATGAGCCCGACGAGCTACCAGGCTGCTCCATCCCGCGCCTGTGGGATCGAATTCTACGGATTTCCTTTTCGGTGTCAAGCATTAATTCAAAAAAATCCTTTTTTGTTCAAACCCTTAGCGTCTCAGATCGGCACGCGGCTCAGTCGTGACGGGGCTTGCAGGCCGATCGTCCCGCACAGGCTGTTTCGTGGCGGGGGCATGGGATATTATCTGTATGAATTTACAGTAGTGGCTGTCGTCCATGTCCCTGCGCAAGATCATCCACATTGATTGTGACTGTTTCTACGCCGCCATCGAGATGCGTGACGACCCGCGCCTGGTCGGTCGCCCCATGGCGGTGGGCGGGCAGCCGGGGCAGCGCGGGGTGATTGCCACCTGCAACTATGAGGCGCGTGCCTATGGGGTTCGTTCGGCGATGGCGTCCGGGCATGCCCTGAAGCTGTGTCCGGACCTAGAGATCGTCAAGCCGCGCTTCGAGGCCTACCGCGAGGCGTCGCGGGAGATCCATACGATCTTTCGCGACTACACCGAGTTGATCGAGCCCTTGTCGCTGGACGAGGCCTACCTGGATGTCAGCGACAGCCAGTGGTTTGCCGGCAGTGCCACGCGCATTGCCGAGGATATTCGCCGTCGAGTGGCCCAGCAGCTGCACATTACGGTTTCCGCCGGGGTGGCGCCGAACAAGTTCCTGGCCAAGATCGCCAGTGACTGGCGCAAGCCCAACGGTTTGTTCGTCATCACTCCGGATCAGGTGGAGGAATTCGTTGCGAACCTGCCGGTGGCGCGCTTGCACGGAGTCGGCAAGGTGACGGCGGACAAGCTCTCGCGGCTGGGGATCGATACCTGCCTGTCGCTACGCGACTGGTCGCGGCTGGCGCTGGTTCGCGAGTTCGGCAGTTTTGGCGAGCGCCTGTGGGGGCTGGCGCGGGGGATCGACGAGCGGGCGGTACAGAACGACAGCCGGCGACAGTCGGTCAGCGTCGAGAACACCTACGACCATGACCTGCCCGACCTGAACAGCTGCCTGGAAAAATTGCCGGAGCTGTTGGCCAGCCTGAACGAGCGGATAGCGCGGATGGACAGCAGCTATCGGCCCGACAAGCCCTTCGTCAAGGTCAAGTTCCATGACTTCAGCCAGACCACGATGGAGCAGGCGGGGGCGGGTAGGGATCTGGAGAGTTACCGGCAGTTGCTCAGTCAGGCGTTTGCCCGGGGCGGCAAGCCGGTGCGGTTGTTGGGTGTGGGGGTGAGGCTGCGCGACCTGCGCGGGGCGCATGAGCAGTTGGAGTTGTTCGGAGATAAATAGAAGAGGGGCTGCAAGGCAGCCCCTTTTCGTGTTACTGCACGCCTGGATCGGCCACCAGGCGCCCGGTGGCCTTGGTCAGCGTCTGCAGGAATTCCTGTTGCAGTTCCGGATCGTTGCGGGTCAGCTCGATCAGGCTCTGCTCCAGTTCACTGGCTTCTTCTTCCAGGCCCAGCTCCGACAGGCGCTTGACCCGATGCACCCACTGGCCGACATCATCATCCTCGAGGTCATCGAAGATCAGCTCGTGAGCCTCGAGCAGCTTGCCGCGCAGGTTGCCGCTGACCAGCAGGCTGGCATCGCCGCGCACCTGGTTGTCCTCGTCGGCCACCTGCAGGTGCAGGGTGCCGATATGGTTGAGGTTCTGCTCGGAGAACGGGCTGTCGAGCAGGTTCAGGCGCAGCACACCGTTCTTGTCGGTAGTCAGCTCGTGGGTCATCTTGCCGGCTTTGACCTCGACCAGGCGCTCGTTCCACGGCAGGCTGATGGACTCCTCGCGCTTGCCCTTCTCAACCTCGTCGATACCGGCCAGGTTCTGCTGGGCGCGACCGTTGGACGGCACGTTCATGAACGGGTTGACGCCCGCCACGCCATAGCTGAGCCAGTCGTGGGTGACGCTGTCCGGCAGGTTGCCCAGGGCGAACACGTTGACCACGTTGGCGCCGATACCGGCCACCACCGCTACCGCGCCAAGCGGGATCTCGTAGATCTCCCGCCAGGGTTGGTAGGGGGTGTAGCGGTCGTAGCGGCGGGTCACCTCGAACTCGGTGACCTCGAAGCGCTTGAGCTCATGGATGCGCACACGTCGTTGCGGAAGCTCCATCACCTTCGGCTCGCCGACATCGATCTGCAGACTGTGCTCGAGCAGCTTGCGCTCGACGCGCTCCTCGTGGTCGCTGCGCTGAGACATCTGGTTGGCGCAGCCGCTGAGGAGCAGGGCACCGCACAGTGCGGCGCCCCCCAGGGTGTAGGTACTTCGCTTGGACATGATCACTCGCGTAACGGGTTATCAGCGGCGGATGCGGGCCTGCAGGAAGGTCAGCACGTCCGCGAGCGGCAGTGCCTGGGCCTCCGATTCGGTGCGGTGCTTGTATTCCAGGTTGCCGTCGGCCAGACCACGGTCGCTGACGACGATGCGGTGCGGAATGCCGATCAGCTCCATGTCGGCGAACTTGATGCCGGGGCTGGTCTTCTTGTCGCGGTCGTCCAGCAGCACTTCGAAGCCGGCGGCGGTCAGTTCGGCATACAGCTTGTCGGTGGCTTCGCGGACCACATCGGTCTCGTAGCGCAGCGGTACCAGGGCGATCTGGAACGGTGCCAGGGCGTCGTTCCAGATGATGCCTTTTTCGTCATAGCTCTGCTCGATGGCGGCAGCGACCACGCGGGACACGCCGATGCCGTAGCAGCCCATGGACAGTACGACAGGCTTGCCGTTCTCACCCAGCACCTGGCACTTGAGCGCCTCGCTGTACTTGGTGCCGAGCTGGAAGATATGGCCGACTTCGATGCCGCGCTTGATCACCAGGGTACCCTGGCCGTCCGGGCTCGGGTCGCCCTCGACCACGTTGCGCAGGTCGGCGACCTGTGGAACCGGCAGGTCGCGCTCCCAGTTGACGCCGAAGTAGTGCTTGTCGTCGATGTTAGCGCCGATGCCGAAGTCGCTCATCAGGGCGACCGAGCGGTCGATGATGCATTCCAGCGGCAGGTTCAGCGGGCCGAGCGAGCCTGCGCCGGCACCGATGGCGGCGCGCAGCTCGGCGTCGGAAGCCATGACCAACGGGTCGGCGACCTGCTCCAGCTTGGCAGCCTTGATCTCGTTGAGCTCATGGTCGCCACGGACGATCAGGGCGACCAGCTTGCCTTCCTCGGCGCCATGCACGATCAGGGTCTTGACGGTCTTCTCGATCGCCAGGCCAAAGTTTTCCACCAGTTCGGCGATGGTCTTGGCATTCGGGGTGTCGACCAGGCGCAGCTCTTCGGTCGGGGCCGGACGCACGGTTTCACGCGGGATGGCCTCGGCCTTCTCGATGTTGGCGGCGTAGTCGGAGGTGTCGCTGAAGATCACGTCGTCCTCGCCGGAGGAGGCGAGCACGTGGAACTCGTGGGAGTAGCTGCCACCGATGGAGCCGGTGTCGGCCTGCACCGGACGGAAGTCCAGGCCCAGGCGGGTAAAGATGTTGGAGTACGCCAGGTGCATGCGGTCGTAGGTTTCCTGCAGGGAAGCCTGGTCGGCATGGAAGGAGTAGGCGTCCTTCATGATGAACTCGCGGCCGCGCATCAGGCCGAAGCGCGGACGGATCTCGTCACGGAACTTGGTCTGGATCTGGTACATGTTCAGCGGCAGCTGCTTGTAGCTGGACAGCTCGTTGCGCGCCAGGTCGGTGATGACCTCTTCATGGGTCGGGCCGACGCAGAAGTCGCGCTGGTGGCGGTCCTTCAGGCGCAGCAGCTCGGGGCCGTACTGCTCCCAGCGGCCGGATTCCTGCCACAGTTCAGCCGGCTGGATGCTCGGCATCAGCACTTCGAGGGCACCGGCAGCGTTCATTTCCTCGCGGACCACGGCTTCGACCTTGCGCATCACCCGCAGGCCCATCGGCAGCCAGGTGTACAGGCCGGAGGCCAGTTTGCGGATCATGCCGGCACGCAGCATGAGCTGGTGGCTGATGACCACTGCATCGGCAGGGGTTTCTTTTTGGGTGGCGAGCAAATATTGACTGGTGCGCATGGTGGGCCGTGTCGATTGCCTGAATGTGAAATGACCCCGCATTGTACGGGGGCGAAACGAAAGCGTACAGAATGCAGCAGTAAGGCTTTTCTGTCAGCCACGAAAAAGCCCGGCGATCGCCGGGCTTCTTCATTTTCGGGCGTCGCAAACCTGGGTTTACAGGATGCTCAGCGGGTACTCGACGATCAGGCGCAGTTCGTCGATGGAGTTGGAGCCGTAGTACACGCCGTCCGCGGAGCGGTAGGTAGCTTGACGCACGCGCAGGCTC
This sequence comes from Pseudomonas peradeniyensis, assembly GCF_014268935.2. Classification (GTDB taxonomy): domain Bacteria; phylum Pseudomonadota; class Gammaproteobacteria; order Pseudomonadales; family Pseudomonadaceae; genus Aquipseudomonas; species Aquipseudomonas peradeniyensis. The sequence goes on from NZ_JABWRJ020000001.1 coordinate 2,142,512, forward strand.
AGGTCCTTGGCCGGGCCGCTTTGCAGGACGTACTTGACGTCGATGTCGCGTTCCCATTCCTTGCCGTCGTCGGTGGTGCGGGTGGTGGCGCCGGTGCCGCGAGCGTAACGGGTCATGAAGGTCAGGCCAGGGATCCCGTACTCGGCGAAGTTCAGGTCGTAACGGGCCTGCCAGGACTTCTCGTCTTCGGCGTTGAAGTCGGAGCGGGCGATGGAGTTGGCCAGGAACACGGTACCGCCACCGTCGACGCCATAGGCATAGTCACCGTCGCCGCTGACTTTCTGGTAGGCCAGGGTGAAGGTGTGCGCGCCGATATTGTAGGCAGCCGAGAGGCTGGCGGCGATGTTGTCGAGCTCGTTGGTGCCATCCGCTTTCTTGACGAAGGCGCCGGTGCGGTTTTCACCGATGGACTTGGTGTCATAGATGTTGAAGTCGAACACCAGGCCTTGCTTGTCGCTGATCGGCAGCGCCCAGTTGACGTTGCCGTACCACTTGCGGAAATGGTCTTCGACGCGGGAGTAGTACAGGGTGGTGCTCAGGCTGTCGGTGATGGCGTAGGTGCCACCGAAGACGTTCGCTTCGGTCAGACCAGGGCGCTTCTCACGCGCATCGTTGAGACCACCGATGCTGTCCTTATAGCTTGCCGCCTGTGCATCGAGACGGGTGAAGTGACCGGCGTTCAGTTCCAGGCCCTTGATTTCCTTGCTGGTCAGCAAGAAGCCTTCGGCAACTTCAGGCAGCAGTCGGCTGTCGTCGGTGGCAAAGACCGGCATGGCGGTGTACTGGCCGCCATATTTCAGGACGGTGTCGGAAATACGGAATTTGACCGCGCCGTAGCCCTTGGAGTAATCGTCTTGCGAACGGCCGTCAGAGCCGGTAGGGAACAGGCCGGTGCCGGCGCGGCCCTTGCCGCTGTCGACCTTGACGCCCAGCAGGCCGATGGCGTCGACGCCGACGCCGACGGTGCCTTGGGTGAAGCCGGACTCGAAGGTGCCATGGAAGCCCAGGCCTGTTTCTTCTGCACGGCTCTGGTCGCCAGCCGGGGCATTACGGAAGTCACGGCTGAAATACAGCATCCGGGTCTTGACATTCAGCTTGCTGTCTTCGACGAAGCCCTTGGACTCGTCCTGGGAAGAGGCGATAGCCAGCTGCGAAGTCCCTGCCGCTACGGCCAGGGCGATCATGCTCCACTTCATCACGCGCATCGTGATTTGCTCCTTTGGTTTTTAGGAAGAGTACCGCCGCACCCGGGTATTTTAGTTATGGGGCCGGCTCTTTCTTGTTATGTCGGCGAAAATGTATATCACGCGGACTATTCTTGGCGATATGGGTAAAAACAACCTTTCGGTAACTTTATGGCCATGTCGCTGTTGGTTGTCTCCATGTCGCAAATCACGCCTGTCATATAATGGCGTACAACTCCAGCGCTGTCTCGAAACCGTCATATTTGTATAAATACAAAGTACGGCTTGTGAAACTCCCTGGTTTATCCGATGCCGCTGTTGTTATTTGTCGCGTTCACCCTGCAATGCAGGGGTCGTGCCGACTTGGCGTGAAACGAATGCAACAAGCGTGCTCAAAATCACGAACGCTTGATGAAATTTTCACATTTGCCTCGAGCGGGGCTGGAAAACCTCCGCAAACACGGGGCGCGACCAGTTCGTCGGCGGGTCGCGATCCTTCCTTGTGTTTGCTTGGGAAGCTGCCTTCCAAGTCAAGGTGTTACCGCCGATTGTTTATCCTGGCTGTTTTATGTGAAGGATGTGTGGCGAAGGTCTGACGAGCGGCATCATTTTGGTGCGAAAAGTAGCGCAGTGTTACCGAAGCGGGGCGTTGATGTTGTCATTCGCGTGCCACAAATGCCCAGGATCGACGTCGACGGGTGTGGCAGCGGTCGAAGCGGAGTATCCTTGCGCGCCTGTGCCCGACCGCTCGGAAGGGCTGTATCGCTTGTAAGGAGGTTTGCCGTGTTCACCCTCGATTCGCGTCTGCAGGAGGATTCCCTGGTGCTGGGCGATCTGCCGCTGTGCCGCCTGCTGCTGAGCAAGGATGCCAACTACCCCTGGTTCATCCTGGTGCCGCGTCGCGCCGATATCACCGAAGTGTTCGAGCTCGAGGAGGCCGACCAGCAGCAGCTGTGGGTCGAGACCACCGCCCTGGCCGAGGCGCTGAAGGATGCCTTCGCCGCCGATAAGATGAATGTCGCGGCCCTGGGCAACGTGGTCAGCCAGTTGCACATGCATGTGATCGTGCGGCGCCAGGGCGATGCCGCCTGGCCTGCCCCGGTCTGGGGCAAAGTGTCGGCCATCGGCTACACCCAGGAACAGGTCGATGGTATTCGCCAGCAAGTGCGCGCGCTGCTGGGTGAAAGCTTCAAGGAGGCTTGAGGATGTCGCAGGAGCTGGAAGTGCGCATGATCGAGCTGGAGACCCGCCAGGCGTTCCAGGATGACAGCTTGCAGGCGCTCAATGATGTGATTGTCGAGCAGGGCCGGGCGATCGAACGCTTGCAATTGCAGATGGCGGAGCTGATCAAGCGCTACGAGGAGATGGCCGGCCAGCAGGGCGGCGGGGGAGAGGAAGCGCCGCCGCCTCATTATTGAGCGCGGCGGCAAAGGGTCAGCGGCGCGCGACGGCGACCACGTCTTCGGCCTGCAGGCCCTTGTCGCGGTGCATCACCGAGAACTCCACGCGCTGGCCTTCGACCAGCACCCGGTGGCCCTCGCCGCGGATGGCGCGAAAGTGCACGAAGATATCGTCACCGGAATCGCGGGAGATGAAGCCGAAGCCCTTGGAGGTGTTGAACCACTTCACGGTGCCGGTATCGCGATTTCCGACGTCATGCGAGGTGCCCTGGCTGGAGCGGGCCTTTCGCGTGCTGCGAACGAAGCCGGCAATCAGGTGCAGGGCGCAGGCCAGGACAGCACAGGCCAGTGCTGCCAGGTTGCCCAGCTCCGGGCGGGCCAGCAGGGTCACGGTCTGTAATACCACGGCCAGCACCAGCAGCAGGCTGGCGGCGTGTTGCAATTGCTGGCGCATGCCTTTGTAGTACTGCGGCAGTACCGGGGCAATGACCAGGTTGAGCAGCCCGAGCAGCGCCAGGTAGACGGCCTCGGGTTGTTGCAGGAAGGGTGTTGCGTCAGCTTTCAGGCTGGGTATGAGCGATAGCAGCAACGCTGCCAGGCCCGTCACCAGATGGACGATCTTGAACATTGGTTTGGCTCACATTGATAAGGCCGATCACAGGATGAGCTGGTCGCACGGTGCGCGTGAACGGTAGGCGCGAAAACGTGGCGGGCCAGCCTATGCACCCGGCATTGACAATCCGCACGGGTGGCACACTGCCTATTTAACAGCAAAGACGCAGGCTTCTCAAACCGGCTGGCGCGGGCGGCCCTGTGCCGCATGCGCCGGGCGGCAACTCTTGTTAGAGTGTTTGCTGCCCGCTTGATGATCAAGCCTTATGGAAAGGGGAGCTTCATGGCAATCGATATCGGTATCAGTGAAGAAGATCGCAAGTCCATCGTCGATGGATTGTCCCGCCTGTTGTCGGATACCTATGTACTGTATCTGAAAACCCATAACTTCCATTGGAACGTCACCGGTCCGTCGTTCCGCACCCTGCACCTGATGTTCGAGGAGCAATACAACGAGCTGGCCCTGGCGGTCGATTCGATTGCCGAGCGCATTCGTGCCCTGGGATTCCCGGCGCCGGGTTCCTACGCCTTCTATGCCCGCCACTCCTCCATCAAGGAAGAGGAGGGCGTGCCGCCCGCCGAGGAAATGATCCGCCAGCTGGTGCAGGGGCAGGAGGCGGTGGTGCGCACCGCGCGCAGCATCTTCCCGGTGGTGGACAAGGTCAGCGATGAGCCGACCGCCGACCTGCTGACCCAGCGCATGCAGGTCCACGAGAAAACGGCGTGGATGCTGCGAGTCCTGCTCGACGGAAACTGATTGCCGGTTGCTTGTCGTTCTGCCCAATGAACACGGGCTCGATACCGTTGACGGTATCGGGCCAGGGCGTTTGTGGGGAAGACTTTGCCGCTGCTATCGAGCTGGTCGATGGCGCTTCATGACGGTCATGGACCCATTCGGCTGACGAACGGGGTGTGGTTTCGTGACGATGGAGCGGTGCGATGGGCGATCCGATGCGTGGTATCGACGGTAATGCAAGGCAGGGAGGAGGCAATCCGCGTCTCGACCCGTTCAGGCGGGATTTCGACATGACCCAGGCCGGGCCCGTGTCGCGCTCGGTGCGGCTCAACGGCTTTGCCACCTGCCTGCGCCTGGAGGTGGTGTATTGGCGCATCCTGGAGCGCATCGCCCAGGCCAACCGTTGTTCGGTGAGCGCCGTGTTGTCCTATGTGGATCGCGAGGTGCACCTGCGCCATGGCGGGGTGAGGAATTTCAGCGGCCTGGTCAGGGTGATCTGCGTCGCCTGGCTGCAGGAAGCGCGAGACGCGCACTGATCGCCGGGCTGCACTGCTCTCCTTTACCATATATAATCCCGCTCTTTGCTGCCTTGGGCAGCGTGCGATGTGGTTGACGAGAGACACCCATGCCCCTGTACGACTATCAATGTGCATCCTGCGAACACCAAATGGAGGTGTTGCAGAAGATCAGTGCCGCGCCGCTGACCGATTGCCCGGCGTGCCAGGCGCCGGCATTGAAGAAGCTGCTGTCGGTCCCCGGCTTTCGCCTGAGTGGCAACGGCTGGTACGAGACCGACTTCAAGACCGGGGCGAAAAAGAATCTGGCAGGCGGCGACAAGGCCGACTGAGTTGAATTGCATCCGCCAGGTCTTGCAGTATTAGCCCCTTGGGCGGCCAAGACCTCCACCGAACACACGAATCACGAGAAGCGAAACCACGATCATGATGCGCAGCCATTATTGCGGCCAACTGAACGAGTCCCTGGACGGCCAGGAAGTCACCCTTTGCGGCTGGGTCCATCGTCGCCGCGACCACGGCGGGGTGATTTTCCTCGACATCCGTGACCGCGAGGGCATGGCCCAGGTCGTATTCGACCCGGATCGCGCCGAAACCTTCGCCGCCGCCGACCGCGTGCGCAGCGAATATGTCGTGCAGATCACCGGCAAGGTACGCAAGCGCCCAGAAGGCGCGGTGAACGCCAACATGGCCTCCGGTGCCATCGAGATCCTCGGCTACCAGCTGAACGTGCTCAACGAAGCGGAAACCCCGCCGTTCCCGCTGAACGAATACTCCGATGTCGGCGAGGAAACCCGCCTGCGCTATCGCTTCATCGACCTGCGCCGTCCGGAAATGGCCGACAAGCTGCGCCTGCGTTCGCGCATCACCAGCAGCATCCGTCGCTTCCTCGACGAAAACGGCTTCCTCGATGTCGAAACACCGATCCTGACCCGTGCCACCCCTGAAGGCGCGCGCGACTACCTGGTGCCGAGCCGCACCCACGCCGGCAGCTTCTTCGCCCTGCCGCAGTCGCCGCAGCTGTTCAAGCAACTGCTGATGGTCGCCGGCTTCGACCGCTACTACCAGATCGCCAAGTGCTTCCGTGACGAAGACCTGCGCGCCGACCGCCAGCCGGAATTCACCCAGATCGACATCGAGACCAGCTTCCTCGACGAGTCCGAGATCATGGGTCTGACCGAAAGCATGATCCGCAAGCTGTTCAAGGAAGTGCTGGACCTGGAGTTCGGTGAGTTCCCGCACATGACCTTCGAAGAAGCCATGCGCCGCTACGGTTCCGACAAGCCGGACCTGCGTATTCCGCTGGAGCTGGTTGACGTCGCCGACCAGTTGAAAGATGTCGACTTCAAGGTCTTCGCCGGTCCAGCCAACGATCCGAAGTGCCGCGTCACCGCCCTGCGCCTGCCGGGCGGCGCCAGCATGCCGCGCAGCAAGATCGATGAGTACACCAAGTTCGTCGGCATCTACGGCGCCAAGGGCCTGGCCTACATCAAGGTCAACGAGCGCGCCAAGGGTGTCGAGGGTCTGCAGTCGCCGATCGTCAAGAACATCCCCGAGGCCAACCTCAACAACATCCTCGACCGCGTAGGCGCCGTGGATGGCGACATCGTGTTCTTCGGTGCCGACAAGTTCAAGATCGTCAGCGAGGCTCTGGGCGCGCTGCGTATCCGCCTGGGCCACGACTTCGAGCTGCTGACCTGCGAGTGGGCGCCGATGTGGGTCGTCGACTTCCCGATGTTCGAAGAGAACGAAGACGGCAGCTTCACCGCGCTGCACCACCCGTTCACCGCGCCGAAGTGCACCCCCGAAGAGCTGGAGGCCAACCCGGCCACCGCGCTGTCGCGTGCCTACGACATGGTCCTGAACGGCACCGAGCTGGGTGGCGGTTCGATCCGTATCCACCGCAAAGAGATGCAGCAAGCGGTGTTCCGTCTGCTGGGCATCGAAGCGGCAGAACAGGAAGAGAAGTTCGGCTTCCTGCTCGACGCCCTGAAGTTCGGCGCACCGCCGCACGGTGGCCTGGCCTTCGGCCTGGATCGCCTGGTCATGCTGATGACCGGCGCCCAGTCGATCCGTGAAGTGATCGCTTTCCCGAAAACCCAGAGCGCCGCGTGCGTCATGACCCAGGCCCCTGGCCTGGTCGACGCCAAGGCCCTGCGTGAGCTGCACATCCGTCTGCGCGAGCAGACCAAGGTCGAGTGATCGACCGGGGCGCCTCGGTCACGGGGTGCCCCCGCGCTTGATGCGCAGGATTCTTCACGTTCCGCCCTTCGGGGCGGAACCTGTTTCTGTTTCAAGGATTCGGAGTCGTTATGGCTGGTCATTCCAAGTGGGCGAACATCAAGCACCGCAAAGAGCGCCAGGATGCCAAGAGAGGCAAGGTCTTCACCAAATGGATCCGCGAACTGACCGTCGCGGCCAAGCAGGGCGGTCCTGACCCGGCCTCCAACCCGCGCCTGCGTCTGGCGCTGGACAAGGCCCTGGGTGCCAACATGAGCCGCGACATCATCGATCGCGCCGTGGCCCGTGGTGCCGGCACCAACGAAAGCGACAACGTCGAAGAGCTGAGCTACGAGGGCTACGGCCCGGGCGGCGTGGCGATCATGGTCGAGGCCATGACCGACAACCGCAACCGTACCGCCGCCGCCGTGCGCCATGCCTTCACCAAATGCGGTGGCAACCTGGGCACCGACGGCTCGGTGGCCTACCTGTTCGAGCGCAAGGGGCAGATCAGCTTCGCCGCCGAGCTTGCGGTCGACGAGGACGCGCTGATGGAGGCCGCGATGGAGGCCGACGCCGACGACGTGGTGGCCAACGACGATGGCTCCTTCGAGGTGTTCACCTCGTTCAACAGCTTCTATGCCGTGCGCAATGCGCTCGAAGAGGCCGGCTTCAAGGCCTCGGACGCAGAGATCGTGATGCAGCCGACCACCAGCGCCGAGCTGGACAAGGACGGCGCGGAGAAGGTGCTCAAGCTGATCGACATGCTCGAGGACCTGGACGACGTGCAGAACGTCTACTCCAATGCGCAGATCTCCGATGAGATCATGGAAACGCTGGGCTGATAAGCATTCGGCTACCAGTGCGCCTGTACTGGCGCAATCGCGGGGCAAGTCCGCTCCCACGAGACCGGCAAATGCTGGCGTGGGAGCGGGCTTGCCCCGCGATTGCGTCCAGCAAAACCTTATGCATCGACGACTGACTGCACATGCTATGACTCTGATTCTTGGTATCGACCCCGGCTCGCGCATCACCGGCTTCGGCGTGGTCCGCCAGACCGCCCGTGGTTGCGAATATGTGGCCTCGGGCTGCATTCGCACCGGCGGCGGCGAGTTGCCCGAACGTCTGCAGATCGTCTTTCGCGGGGTGAGCGAGATCATCCGCGAGCATGGTCCGGTGACCATGGGCATCGAGCGGGTGTTCATGGCGCGCAACGCCGATTCGGCGCTCAAGCTGGGCCAGGCCCGGGGCGCGGCCATCGTTGCCGCGGCCGAGGCGGGCCTGGAGATCGCCGAGTACAGCGCCAGCCAGGTCAAGCAGGCCGTGGCCGGCACCGGCGGGGCCAATAAAGAGCAGGTGATGATGATGGTCATGCACCTGCTCAAACTGACCCAGAAGCCGCAGATCGACGCCTCTGACGCCCTGGCAATCGCCCTGTGCCATGCCCATACCCGTTCCAGCCTGATTCCCCATGGGCTGGCGACGGCGCGGCGGCGCGGCGGACGCTTGCGTCTGTAACCGCTTCATGCGCTGATACACATTTTGTCCGGGTGACGCGCGCTCCCGGCGCATTTGCTGATAGGGTGGACCGGTTTTCGACCGGCGCCCGAGAGGAAGGATCGGAACGTGATTGGACGTTTGCGTGGCACCCTGGCGGAAAAACAGCCGCCACACCTGATTATCGACGTCAACGGCGTGGGCTATGAGCTGGAAGTGCCGATGACCACCCTGTATCGCCTGCCCAAGGTCGGCGAGCCAGTGACTGTGCATACCCACCTGGTTGTGCGTGAAGATGCCCATCTGCTCTATGGTTTCGCGGAAAAACGCGAGCGCGAGCTGTTCCGCGAGCTGATCCGCCTGAACGGCGTGGGGCCGAAGCTGGCGCTGGCGCTGATGTCCGGCCTGGAAGTGGACGAACTGGTGCGCTGCGTGCAGGCCCAGGACGCCTCGGTCCTGGTGCGCGTGCCCGGCGTCGGCAAGAAAACCGCCGAACGCCTGCTGGTCGAACTCAAGGACCGCTTCAAGGCGTGGGAAACCTCCCCGGCGATGTTCACCCTGGTCTCCGACGGCCCGTTGCCGGTCGCCAGTGAGTCCTCGGCCGAGGCCGACGCGGTCAGTGCCCTGGTCTCCCTGGGCTACAAACCACAGGAAGCGAGCAAGGCGATTGCCGCGATCAAGGACAAGGCGGGCCTGAGCAGCGAGGAGCTGATCCGTCGCAGCCTTAAAGGGATGATTACCAAGTGATCGAGACCGACCGCCTGATCGCCGCCAGTGGCCGCGACCGCGAAGAAGTCCAGGACCGCGCGATCCGCCCGCTGCGCTTGGACGAGTACATCGGCCAGCCGGTGGTGCGCGAGCAGATGGCGTTGTTCATCCAGGCCGCGCGCGGGCGCAACGAGTCCCTCGACCATACCCTGATCTTCGGCCCGCCGGGCCTGGGCAAGACCACCCTGGCCAACATCATCGCCCAGGAGATGGGCGTGTCGGTCAAGAGTACCTCGGGCCCGATTCTCGAGCGCCCGGGCGACCTCGCGGCAATGCTGACCAACCTCGAGCCCCATGACGTGCTGTTCATCGACGAGATCCACCGGTTGTCACCAGTGGTCGAGGAGGTGCTCTATCCGGCGATGGAAGACTTCCAGCTGGACATCATGATCGGCGAAGGCCCGGCCGCGCGCTCGATCAAGCTCGACCTACCGCCGTTCACCCTGGTCGGCGCCACCACCCGCGCCGGCATGCTGACCAACCCGCTGCGCGACCGTTTCGGCATCGTCCAGCGCCTGGAGTTCTACAGCAACAAGGACCTGGCCACCATCGTCAGCCGTTCGGCCGGTATTCTCGGGCTGCCGATGGACGACAAGGGCGCCTTCGAGATCGCCCGCCGGGCGCGGGGTACGCCACGGATCGCCAACCGCCTGCTGCGGCGGGTGCGCGACTTTGCCGAAGTGCGCGGCAAGGGCGAGATCACCAAGGCCGTCGCGGATATGGCGCTGAACCTGCTGGATGTCGACGAACGTGGCTTCGATCACTCCGACCGGCGTCTGCTGCTGACCATGATCGAGAAGTTCGACGGCGGTCCGGTGGGGCTCGACAACATTGCCGCAGCGATCGGCGAGGAACGTCACACTATCGAGGACGTGCTCGAACCCTATCTGATCCAGCAGGGCTACATCATGCGTACCCCGCGAGGCCGCGTGGTGACCCGACACGCCTACCTGCATTTCGGCCTGAACATCCCCGGACGCTTCTGCGAAGGTGGCGAATATGCCGCCCAGGACGACGAATGACAGATCGAATCGGGTTTTTCGTGGTCCTACCGCTGGCACGGCGCAGGCTCGCTGGCAATACGACATTATCGATGCAAAAACAGTTGCCGGGGCGGATTGGCAAGTTCAGGAGTAACCACTAGAGTATGCGCGCGCAAAATGGGCTGGAACCGTTCGCACACCGCTGTCGCGTCTATTACGAGGATACCGACGCCGGTGGCGTGGTGTATTACGTCAACTACCTCAAGTTCATGGAGCGCGCCCGCACCGAGCGGCTGCGGCACCTGGGGTTCTCCCAGGCCCAGCTGGCGCAGGACAACCTGTTGTTCGTGGTCCATTCCAGCGAGGCGCGCTATCACGCGCCGGCCCGCCTGGACGATGAGCTGCGGGTGACCGCGCAAGTGCTTGAATTGAATCGTGCCAGCCTGCGCTTCGTGCAGCAGGTGTGGCGAACACAGGATGAAGTGCTGCTCTGCGAGGGGCAGTTCCTGGTGGCCGCCGTGCGCGCCGACACTTTCAAACCCCGGGCCATTCCCCCAGAACTGCGCGACGCATTCCTGGCGGACGGCGCGGGTACTCAATCGAACGCAGGAGAATAAGCGTGGAAGCAAACGTCGTCGACCATACCTCCATGTGGAGCCTGGTCGCCAATGCCAGTGTCGTGGTTCAGCTGGTAATGCTGACCCTCGTGGCAGCCTCGGTGACCTCTTGGATCATGATCTTCCAGCGCAGCACCATGCTGCGCGCCGGTCGTCGTGCACTGGACGCTTTCGAAGAGCGCTTCTGGTCGGGCATCGACCTGTCCAAGCTGTACCGTCAGGCAGGCAGCAACCCTGACCCGGACTCGGGTGTCGAGCAGGTCTTCCGCGCCGGCTTCAAGGAATTCTCGCGTCTGCGCCAGCAGCCGGGCGTTGACCCGGACGCGGTCATGGAAGGTGTCGGTCGTGCCATGCGCGTGGCGATCTCCCGCGAGGAAGAAAAGCTCGAGCAGAGCCTGCCGTTCCTGGCCACCGTCGGTTCCACCAGCCCGTACATCGGTCTGTTCGGTACCGTGTGGGGCATCATGAACTCGTTCCGTGGCCTGGCCAGCGCCCAGCAGGCGACCCTGGCCACCGTGGCCCCCGGTATCGCCGAGGCCCTGATCGCCACCGCGATCGGCCTGTTCGCCGCGATCCCGGCCGTTATCGCCTACAACCGTTTTGCCGCGCGCAGTGAAGTGCTGATTGGCCGCTACTACACCTTCGCCGACGAGTTCCAGGCGATCCTGCACCGCAAAGTACACACCAGCGAAGAGTGATCAGGTAGAAACCCATGGCCCGAGTTCGCCACAAACGCAAGCCGGTCGCCGAGATGAACGTGGTGCCCTACATCGACGTGATGCTGGTGCTGCTGGTCATCTTCATGGTGACCGCCCCCATGCTCAACCAGGGCGTGAAGGTGGACCTGCCCAAGGTTTCCAGCGAAGCCTTGCCGCAGGACAACAACGTCCAGGTCCTGACCATCTCGATCAAGGCCGACAAGACCTACTACTGGAACCTTGGCAGCGAAGTCGACACCGACAAGCAGATGGACAAGGCCATGACCTTGCCGGAAATGACCGGTGCGGTGACCAAGATCATCGCCGCCGGCCGTGACCAGGGCAAGCAGACCCAGGTCTTCATCCGTGGCGACAAGGCCGTCGACTACGGTGCGGTCATGGGCGCCATGGGCGGGTTGCAGAAGGCCGGTGTCGGTAACGTTGGCCTGATTACCGAGGCGCCCTGATGCAGCAGCGAGAGCCATCCGCCTCGGAAAGCTACTTCTGGCCCAGCGTCTGGGCCATTGGCCTGCATGTGCTCGTGTTCGGCATGCTGTTCGTCAGCTTTGCCATGACCCCCGAGCTGCCGCCGTCCAAGCCCATCGTCCAGGCCACGCTCTACCAGCTCAAGTCCAAGAGCCAGGCGACCACCCAGACCAATCAGAAGATTGCCGGGGAAGCGAAGAAAACCGCCTCGCGCCAGACTGAGGTCGAGCAGCTGGAACAGAAGAAGATCGAGCAGGAGGCCGTGAAGGCCGCGGAACAAAAGAAAGCCGACGCCGCTCAAAAGGCCGAGGAGGCTCGCGAAGCCGCCGAGGCGAAGAAAGCCGAGGCCGCCGAGCAGAAGAAAGCCGCCGAGGCCAAGAAAGCCGAGGAGGCGAAGAAGGCCGCTGAAAAGCAGCAGGCTGACATCGCCAAGAAGAAGGCTGAGGAAGAGGCCAAGAAACAGGCCGAGGAAGAAGCCAAGAAAGAAGCTGCGGAAGAGGCGAAGAAGAAAGCCGCCGAAGACGCGAAGAAAAAAGCAGCCGAGGACGCCAAGAAGAAAGCGGCGGCCGAGGACGCGAAGAAGAAGGCAGCTGAAGAGGCCAAGAAAAAGGCCGCGGCAGATGCCCAGAAGAAAAAGGCACAGGAAGCGGCCCGCAAGGCGGCAGAAGACAAGAAGGCCCAGGCGCTCGCCGAGCTGTTGTCCGACACCACCGAGCGGCAGCAGGCGCTGGCCGACGAGCAGGGTGACCAGGTGGCCGGCGACTTCGACGACCTGATCCGTATGCGCGCGGCCGAAGGTTGGGCGCGTCCGCCATCTGCGCGCAAGGGCATGACGGTAGTTCTGCAGATCAACATGCTGCCGGACGGCACCATCACCAACGTGAGTGTGGCCAAGTCCAGCGGCGACGGTCCGTTCGACAGCTCGGCCGTGGCCGCGGTGAAGAACATTGGTCGGTTGACCGAGATGCAGGGCTTGAAGCCGAGCGATTTCAATCCGTATCGTTCATTCAAGATGACATTTACACCTGAGGATCTAGCGTTGTGATTAAACGTCTGAGAGGACTCCTGGTCTTGCTCTGCTGCGTGGCAGGCATGGCCATGGCAGAGGAAAAGAACATCCTGGTCACCAGCGGTAGCGACCGGGCAACTCCCATTGCGGTAGTGCCGTTCGGCGTGCAGGGCGGCAGCGTGCTGCCCGAAGACATGGCTGACATCATCAGCAACGACCTGCGCAACTCCGGCTACTACGGGCCGATCCCGCGGCAGAACATGATCAGCCTGCCAACCCAGGCCAGCGAAGTGATCTTCCGTGACTGGAAAGCCCTGGGCGCCCAGTACGTCATGGTCGGCAGCATCGTTCCGTCCGGTGGCCGCCTGCAGGTGAGCTACGCGCTGTTCAACGTCGCCACCGAGCAGCAAGTGCTGACCGGCAGCGTTGCCGGCGGCGTCGACCAGCTGCGCGACATGGCCCACTACATCGCCGACCAGTCGTTCGAGAAACTCACCGGCATCAAGGGTGCGTTCTCCACCCGCATGCTGTACGTGACCGCCGAGCGTTTCTCGACCAACAACACCCGCTACACCCTGCAGCGTTCGGATTACGACGGTGCCCGTGCAGTGACCCTGTTGCAGTCGCGTGAACCGATCCTGTCGCCGCGTTTCGCGCCGGATGGCAAGCGTATCGCCTATGTCTCGTTCGAGCAGAAGCGCCCGCGTATCTTCATCCAGCACATCGACACCGGCCGCCGCGAGCAGATCACCAACTTCGAGGGCCTGAACGGCGCCCCGGCCTGGTCGCCTGACGGCACCCGCCTGGCGTTCGTGCTGTCCAAGGACGGCAACCCGGACATCTACGTGATGAACGTGGCCTCGCGCCAGATCACCCGCGTGACCGCAGGCCCGGGTATCAACACCGAGCCGTTCTGGGGCAAGGATGGCAACACCCTGTACTTCACCTCCGACCGTGGCGGCAAGCCGCAGATCTACAAACAGTCGGTCGGTGGTGGTGGCGCCGAGCGCGTGACATTCGTGGGCAACTACAACGCCAACCCGAAACTGTCGGCGGACGAGAAGACCCTGGTGATGATCCATCGTCAGCAGGGCTTCACCAACTTCAAGGTGGCCGCTCAGGACCTGCAACGCGGAAGTGTAAAGATTCTCACCGAGACCAGTCTTGATGAGTCTCCCACTGTTGCGCCAAACGGCACCATGCTAATCTACGCCACCCGCCAGCAGGGCCGGGGAGTCTTGATGCTCGTGTCGCTTAACGGCCGCGTGAGGCTCCCACTTCCTACCGCTCAAGGCGAAGTCAGAGAACCGTCCTGGTCCCCTTACCTGAACTGATTGCGGCGTAACACGTTTTGCTTAACACACTGGGGTTTCATTAGGAGTTTCACGATGGAAATGCTGAAGTTTGGTAAATTCGCTGCGCTGGCTCTGGCCATGGCCGTAGCTGTAGGTTGCTCCTCGAAGGGCGGTGACAACGCTGGTGAAGGCGCTGTTGACCCGAACGCTGGCTACGGTGCCAACACTGGCGCTGTTGACGGCTCCCTGAGCGAAGAAGCCGCCCTGCGCGCAATCACCACCTTCTACTTCGAATACGACAGCTCGGATCTGAAGCCAGAAGCCATGCGCTCCCTGGACGTTCACGCCAAGGACCTGAAAGCCAACGGCAACCGCGTTGTTCTGGAAGGCAACACCGACGAGCGCGGCACCCGCGAGTACAACATGGCTCTGGGTGAGCGTCGTGCCAAGGCCGTTCAGCGCTACCTGGTTCTGCAGGGCGTTTCCCCTGCTCAGCTGGAACTGGTTTCCTACGGCGAAGAGCGTCCAGTTGCCACCGGCAACGACGAGCAGTCCTGGGCTCAGAACCGTCGCGTAGAACTGCGTAAGTAAGTTCTTATGCGTATGTGCCGTCGTGCTGTAACCGTCCTCGCACTCAGCCTGCCCCTTTCGGCGTGGGCTGCGGTTCCCGTAGTAGATGACAACGCGGGTGGCTATCCACCTGCGGGTTATGGCACGAGCGGCGCCTATGCCGGAGCAGGGGCTTCGGCCCCTGCTTCTGCAAATGGCCAGCTGTTCATGCAGCTGCAGCAGATGCAGGACCAGATTTCCCGCCAGCAAGGCATCATCGAAGAGTTGCAGAACGATGTGTCGCGCATGAAGCAGGAAAACCTCGAGCGCTATCAGGATCTCGACCGCCGCCTCAGCAGCGGTGCCGCGCCTGCCGCGACTCCAGACAATTCCTCCACCGGTGGCGCGAACAACGCAGCCACGGGTGCCGCCGCCGGCGCCAGCGCCGCGCAGCCACCGGCCGCCAGCAGCGAGCCGGGTGATCCGGCGAAAGAGAAGCTGTATTACGACGCCGCTTTCGACCTGATCAAGCAGAAGGACTTCGACAAGGCCAGCCAGGCCTTCAACGCCTTCCTGCGCAAGTACCCCAACAGCCAGTACGCCGGCAATGCCCAGTACTGGCTTGGCGAGGTCAACCTGGCCAAGGGCGACCTGCAAGGCGCCAGCCAGGCGTTCGCCGAAGTTGGCCAGAAGTACCCGAAACACAGCAAGGTGCCGGATTCGCTGTACAAGCTGGCCGATGTCGAGCGCCGCATGGGCCACACCGACAAGGTCAAGGGCATCCTGCAGCAGGTCATCACCCAGTACCCCGGCACTTCCGCCGCACAACTGGCCCAGCGCGACCTGCAAAAGCTCTGAGCGACCCGTTGATGAAGAAACCCGCGCCTGTCGCGGGTTTTTTCGTTAGAATCACGGCCCTTTTTTCGTAAACACGCTGCTGCGGATAACGCCATGTCGAGTCCGCGACAGTGCCTGACGGAGGCGGACAGCCTGTTCAGCTGTCACGCCCGTGGCGATCATGCAAGACACATTACGCATCACCGAAGTGTTTTACTCATTGCAGGGTGAAACGCGAACGGCCGGGCTGCCCACGGTTTTCGTGCGCCTGACCGGTTGCCCCCTGCGCTGCCAGTACTGCGACAGTGCCTACGCTTTCAGTGGCGGCACCATCCGCACGCTCGATTCGATCCTCGAGCAGGTCGCCGGCTTCAAGCCGCGCTACGTCTGCGTGACCGGCGGCGAGCCGCTGGCCCAGCCCAACGCGCTGCCGTTACTGCAGCGCCTGTGCGACGCCGGTTATGACGTGTCGCTGGAAACCAGCGGCGCCCTCGACATCAGTGGCGTCGACACCCGGGTCAGTCGCGTGGTCGACCTCAAGACCCCGGGCTCGGAAGAGTCCCATCGCAACCGCTACGAGAACATCGAGCTGCTGACCGGCAACGACCAGGTCAAGTTCGTCATCTGTTCCCGCGAGGACTACGATTGGGCGGTTTCCAAGCTGATTCAGTACAACCTGGCCGAGCGTGCCGGGGAGGTGCTGTTTTCGCCCAGCCACCATCAGGTGAGCGCCACCGACCTGGCCGACTGGATCGTCGCCGACAACCTGCCCGTGCGTTTCCAGCTGCAGCTGCACAAGCTGCTGTGGAACGACGAACCCGGACGTTGAGGAGCAAGACATGACTGACAAACGCGCGGTAATCCTGCTGTCCGGTGGCCTGGACTCGGCCACCGTGGTGGCCATGGCCAAGGCCGACGGCTACCAGTGCTACACCATGAGTTTCGACTACGGCCAGCGCCATCGCGCCGAGCTCAACGCCGCGGCACGGGTGGCCCGTGACCTGGGCGTGGTCGAACACAAGGTGATCGGCCTGAACCTCGACGGCATCGGTGGCTCGGCCCTGACCGACAGCAGCATCGATGTGCCCGAGGCGCCGAGCGAGGGGATTCCGGTCACCTACGTGCCGGCTCGCAATACCGTTTTCCTGTCCCTGGCCCTGGGCTGGGCGGAGGTGCTCGAAGCCCGTGACATCTTCATCGGTGTCAACGCCGTGGACTACTCCGGTTATCCGGACTGCCGCCCGGAATTCGTCGAAGCCTTCGAGCGCATGGCCAACCTGGCCACCAAGGCGGGTGTGGAGGGGCAGGGCTTCCGCATCCAGGCACCGTTGCAGAACCTGAGCAAGGCACAGATCGTCCAGGCGGGCATTGCCCGTGGCGTGGACTACAGCCTGACCGTTTCCTGCTACCAGGCCGATGACGACGGGCGTGCCTGCGGCAAGTGCGACAGCTGCCGCCTGCGTGCCGACGGCTTCAAGGCGGCCGGCGTAGAGGACCCCACCCGGTATTTCTGAAAATTTTTGCGATGGGGTGTTGATTTCCTCTGAGAAATCAGTAATATACGCGCCATCCAACGGGTCGTTAGCTCAGTTGGTAGAGCAGTTGGCTTTTAACCAATTGGTCGTAGGTTCGAATCCTACACGACCCACCATATGCTGTACGAAAGAGCCCGCCTTCATGGCGGGCTTTTTCATGCCTGTCGAAAAGTGGCCAGATCCACTGTCAACGGTTCAGCCGCCGCGCATCGAAGGCATCGCGCGCCTGGTAGGCGGTGTAGGTGGCCTGCGCGGCCACCAGGCCGGCCAGGCCGAAGGTGCGGTCGAGGCCGAACTGGCTGAAACCGCTCGGGATCGGCAGGCGGCGGGCGATGGCGTCCGCCAGCACTTCGCCGGCGACCGTGGTCGGTGCCATGCCGTGGCCGCCGAAGCCGACTGCGTGCCAGATGCTGTTGTGGTCCTGGCCGATCTGCGCCATCTGGTGGCGCCCGTAGCTCATCAGGCCGCCCCAGGAGTATTCCAGTTCTATGTCCTCAAGTTGCGGGTAGACGCTCACCAGGTCGGCCTTGAGCAGCCTGGCGATGGCCTGTGGTCCACGGTCGAGGATGGAGATGCGTCCGCCCCAGAGAATCCGGGTGTCTTTCAGCGGGCGGTAGTAATCGAAGGCGAAGCGTGTGTCGTAGATGGCCGACTGGCAGTCGACGGCATCCGGCAGGCGTGCGCCCAGTGGCGGTGTGGTCACCACGTAGGTGGCGATCGGCAGCACGGCGCGTTCGATCGGGGCATAGACGCCGCGGGCATAGCCCCCTGCGGAGAACACCACTTCCTCGGCATGGACTTCGCCCTGGTCGGTGCGCACGATGTAGCCACCGGCCTTCTTCTCGATGCTGGTCACCGGCGACTGCTCGTAGAGCGTCACCCCGGCCTGTGCCGCAGCCTGGGCGATGCCGCAGACGTACTTGAGCGGGTGGAAGTGGAATGCGTTGCGCTCCAGCAACCCGCCGTAATAACGCTCGGTCCTGAGCTGTTCCTTCAGCTCGCCAGGGGCGATGTACTTCCAGTCGACGCCATAGGCCTGCTTCATCAGTTGGCGCGGTTTCTCCAGGCGCGACGGATCGTTGAACCAGTTGGCGAGGATCACGCCCTGGTCGACCAGGTCGCAGTCGATGGCGTAGCGGCGGGTGCGTTCGCGGATCAGGTCGACGGCATCGAGGGTCAGTCGATACAGCTTGCGTGCCTCGTTGGCGCCCAAGGTCGACAGCAGGTCGGCGTTGCCGAGGCTGTAGCCGCCGAAGACGAAGCCGCCGTTGCGTCCCGAGGCGCCATGGCCGACACGATGTGATTCAAGGATCGTCACATCGCTCACCCCGCGCTCGGCAAGCCCTATCGCGGTCGACAGGCCAGCCAGGCCGCCACCGAGGATGCACACGCGGGTATCGGTGCGTCCGCTTTGGGCGGGGTAGAAGGTTCTGCTGGCGGTGGCTTCGTAGTAGGAGTCGAAGGTGCTGTTCATCAGGGTTCCGGAGCAGTGGTGGGCGGACCGGGGCGGGTCCGCCAATGGAGTGTTCAGGCGGGCTGCTGGCTGGCCACGAGCGCATCGCTGGCGGGCTCTGCCTTGCTGCGTTCGGCCTTGCGCATCTCGATACTGGAGAAGTCCATTTCCCTGTAGCGCACCACCCTGGAACCTGTGACCAGCTTGTGGCCGAACCAGACCACCACGAACAGCACCAGGCCGACATAGGTGGCGAAGGCGCCGATCCAGTCGATCTGCCCGCCGATGAATGCCTGGTAGTTCTGCCCGAGCATCACCACCATGCACAGGCCGAAGGCGAACAGCGGGCCGAATGGGAAGTACTTCGACACATACGGCAGTTTTGCCAGGTCGTTGCCGTGGAACAGGTAGCCGCGGCGGAAGCGGTAATGGCTGATCGCGATGCCCAGCCAAGCGATGAAGCCGAGCATGCCGGAGGTGTTGAGCAGCCACAGGTAGAGCTTGCCGGGGCTGAACAGGAAGCTCAGCAGGCACAGGCCGGCGACCGCGGCGGTGGCCAGCAGCGCCCAGACCGGCGTGCCGCTGCGGGTCACCCGGGCGAAGATGGCCGGCGCCTTGCGCTCCAGTGCCAGGCTGTAGAGCATGCGCGAGGAGGCGTACATGCCTGAGTTGCCGGCAGACAGTACCGAGGTCAGGATCACTGCGTTCATCACGGCCGCGGCGGCGAGCATGTCGGCCTTGGCGAAGATCAGGGTGAACGGGCTGATGGTGACGTCCGACAGGCCATCCTTGAGCAGTCGTGGGTCGGTGTAGGGGATCAGCAGGCCGATCACGACGATGGTGAGCACGTAGAACAGCAGGATGCGCCAGAAGATCTGGCGCACGGCCTTGGGAATGTTGCGCCCCGGGTTTTCGGTTTCGCCGGCGGCGATGCCGACGAACTCGGTACCCTGGAACGAGAAGCCGACGATCATCGCCACGCCGATCAGCGCTGGCAGGCCGCCGGCGATGGGCGCGTCGCCAATCTGCCAGAGGTGGGCGCCGCCGTCCTGGCCGCCTTCGAGGATGCCCAGCAGCATCAGCACGCCCACGGCGATGAAGATGATGATGGTGATGACCTTGATCAGGGCGAACCAGAACTCCGCCTCGCCGAAGAAGCGCACCGAGGCGACGTTGAGGGCGAACAGCAGCACCAGGAAGGCCGCGCTCCAGATCACCCCGGGCGTGTCCGGGAACCAGTAGAGCATGATGATCTGCACGGCCACCAGGTCCACGGCGATGGTCACGGCCCAGGAGTACCAGTAGTTCCAGCCCAGGGCGAAACCAAAACTTTCTTCCACGTAGCGTGAGGCATAGGTGGAGAACGAACCGCTGACCGGCATGCATGCGGCCATTTCGCCGAGGCTGGTCATCAGGAAGTAGACCATCAGGCCGATTACCGCGAAGGCCAGCAGCGCACCGCCGGGGCCGGACTGGGCGATGGTGGCGCCGGAGGAGACGAACAGGCCGGTGCCGATGGAGCCGCCGATGGCGATCATGTTCAGGTGGCGGCTGGTGAGGGTGCGTTTGAGGTGTCCGGAAGGCGGGGCTGCGGCAGTCAAACTTGCGTTGTTGTTCGAATGGGTCATGGGCAACCTATTGGATCTGCATTCGGGTGAGTTGTTGTTTTTGTTGTGATCTGACCACTTCCAGTTGCAGGTGACGGGCGCGGTTTGGGCGCCGGTCGGCCGGCGGCTTCTCCAGTGCCGCGGCGGTCGCGATTGCATTGATTGAAATCAGTATTGGCGTTGAAAGGCGTTCGCAACAAACGACAATTAGTTGCTACATCATTCCTTTTAGGAATGTTCGATTTCGTCGTTTTGATGATGTGCCAAAGCGAATGTTTGCACGTACTCATTTGAATTGCCCAAGATTACTGGGGTGTATTGACGTCATTGTGGAGTGGAATATTGTCGTTTTGTAATTGTCATGAAATGTACGAAACAATATGGCAGAAATTTATTCATCATTGATGCAGCAAAAAACCGATACCTGGGGGCCAGATATCGGTTCTTGAGGGGGAGTGTCCCTTCAAGCGGAGGGACTGGTGTGAGGGGCGGCCTTGTCTCGGGTTTTCAGCCTTCGTCAGGGTGAACTGTGGTGCTGCTGCTGCTGCTGCTGGCGGTCCGCTGTTCCTGTTTCACTCGGGTGCCTGGCAGGTTGTCGAACTCGTGCAGCCCGTTTTTCGCGTATGGGTCGCCGATCCAGCGTGGGCTGGCGGTGAACGCTTCGTTGACCAGGCTCTTGGCCGGCTCGTAGCGGTCGTAGCTAAGGCCCGCCAGGTCGGAGAGGGTGTGGATCAGGTGTGCGCTGCTGTAGGGGCGGTTGGCCATCGACTGCAGGTCGCGCGGGTGCTCCGCCTGCCAGCTGGGCGAGGTCCAGAGCAGGAAGGGGATGGTGTACATCGGCCGGGTCGGGTCGGCCTCGTTGCGGCCGAGGCGATCATGATTGCCGGAGCTGTAGACGTCCTCGCCATGGTCGGAGAGGTACACCAGGAAGCCGTTCGGGGTGCTGGCCGAATAGCGCTTGATCAGGTCGGACACGACGAAATCGTTGTAGCGCACGGCGTTGTCATAGAAGTTGTAGGTCCGTAGCTGGTCGGGGGACAGTGCCGCCGGCGCGCCGGTGTTGTCCTTGAAGTGGTCGAAGCCGGCCGGATAGCGGTAGCGGTAATCCATGTGCGTGCCGAGCAGGTGAACGATGATCAGCTTCTTGCCGGCCGGGTCCTGCAGGGCCTTTTCGAAAGGCTCCAGCACCACGCTGTCGTACTGGCTGGCGTTCTGGTTGCGCTGGTTGTTCAGGTAGACCGGCACATCCGTCTGCTGTGAGAAGGTGGTGAGCATGGTGTTGCGCTTGGTCATCGTCTGCTGGTTGGTGATCCAGAAGGTCTTGTAGCCGGCCTGTTTCATCAGGTTGATCAGCGATGGATCGGTGAGGAAGCGGTCAGGGTGCTGTTGATCGCCGAAGGTGAGGATCTGCTGCATCACTTCGATGGTGTACGGGCGTGGCGAGACGACGTTGCGGAACACGGTGAGGCCCTTGTCGCGGGCGGCCAGGGCATCGAGGTTCGGCGTGGTGTCGCGGTCGTAGCCGTACAGGTGCATGTGTTCGCGGGTGGTGGACTCGCCCAGTACCAGCACCAGGGTGCGCGGCGCGTCGCCGCTGTTGTCCTTGAGGTTCTTTAGTGGCGGCAGGGCGGCGTTCTGCTCCAGCAGGGCCTGCATGTTGTCCAGTTGCTGGCGGTATTGCCGGTAGCCGACCACCAGTTGCCAGGGCACCGCGGCCGCCATGCGTTGCTCGACCTTTTCCCGGGCGTCGGCGAAGCTGCGTTGTTGGGAGACCATCTGCTTGTAGAACGGGTAGCCCAGGGTTGCCGTCAGCAACAGGACGACCACGGGCAGGCGGCTGTACAACGGCAGGGTGACCGGGCGGATGCGCCGCCACAGCAGCACGGCGATCGCGCTGTAGAGCAGCAGCCCCAGGCATAGCCAGACGCTGAAGTACTGGCTGAAGTATTCCCCGGCCTCGGCGGTGTTGGACTCGAACATCACGAAGATGACGCTCTGCGAGAACTCCTGGCGGTAGATGCCGAAATAGCTCAGGCCGACGAGTGAGCTGGCCCACAACACCAGTCCGATCAGGGCGGCGAGGGGGCGGGTCAGGCGTGGTAGCAGCAGGACCGGTGCCAGCCACAGGCTGCTGAGAAACAGGGCGTCGCGAAAGCCGGCGAAGCCGGTGGTGCCGCTGAACAACAGCAGGGCCTGGGTGATGCCGGAGAAGTACCAGAAGAACAGCAGGAGCCAGCCGAGACCGGGCCAGTCGATGGATTTGCGGGCGGGGGGAGTTGTACGGGACACGTATGCCTCAGAGAGCGGTTGCCTGCCGGATTGGTTGGCAGGCGACGCTAGAGGGGGCAGCGTGAAAAGATCGTCAACAATTCATGAAAGTCCCGGAGAGACCGACGAGTGAGATACGAGTAACTTGCTCTTGTTGTTTGCTCTTGTTGTTTGCTCTTGTTGTTTGCTCTTGTTGTTTGCTCTTGTTGTTGCTGTTTGCTTTTGCTTCTAAGC
>NZ_JABWRJ020000002.1:0-545000 GCF_014268935.2 Pseudomonas peradeniyensis
GCGCAGCAGCCCCAGGATTCAGAAGCCTGCACCGGCCCGGGAGCGCTCCCGGGCTTAGTGCGTTCAACCAGGGACCTTTATGTCACGTCGCATTTCCCCCGTCATACCCGGCTTCGGGCTGACGCTGGGCTACACCTTGGTGTACCTCAGCCTGATCGTGCTGATACCACTGGCCGCCATGTTCGTGCATGCCGCGCAGCTCACCTGGGAGCAGTTCTGGAACATCATCAGCGCACCACGGGTGCTGGCCGCGCTGAAACTGAGTTTCGGCACCGCCCTGTTCGCCGCCATCATCAACGGTGTGATCGGCACCCTGCTGGCCTGGGTGCTGGTGCGCTACACCTTCCCCGGGCGCAAGGTCATCGACGCGATGATCGACCTGCCGTTCGCCCTGCCCACCGCCGTCGCCGGTATCGCCCTGACCGCCCTGTACGCCCCGGCGGGCTGGGTCGGCCAGTTCGCCACCGACCTCGGTTTCAAGATCGCCTACACCCCCCTGGGCATCACCCTGGCGCTGACCTTCGTCACCCTGCCGTTCGTGGTGCGCACGGTGCAGCCGGTGCTGGCCGACATCCCGCGTGAAGTCGAGGAGGCCGCCGCCTGCCTGGGTGCCAAACCGCTGCAGGTGTTCCGCCACGTGCTGGCGCCGGCGCTGCTGCCGGCGTGGCTGACCGGCTTCGCCCTGGCCTTCGCCCGGGGCGTGGGCGAGTACGGTTCGGTGATCTTCATCGCCGGCAACATGCCGATGAAGACCGAGATCCTGCCGCTGCTGATCATGGTCAAGCTCGACCAGTACGACTACACCGGCGCCACCGCCATCGGCGTGCTGATGCTGGTGGTTTCCTTCATCCTGCTGCTGCTGATCAACCTGCTGCAGCGGCGCATCGAAACCCCTTGAAGGAGGCCGGCAATGTCTAGTCAAACCATGAGCGCAACCGCCGCCAACGCCGCCCGACGCAGCAGCGCCACCTCGCGCCGGGTGCTGATCACCCTGGCCTGGATCGTCTTCGCGCTGTTCCTGGCGCTGCCGCTGGTGATCGTGGTGTCGCAGGCACTGAAGAACGGTTTCGGCACGTTCTTCGAAGCGATTTTCGAGCCCGACGCGCTGTCCGCGCTCAAGCTGACCCTGCTGGCGGTGGCCATCTCGGTGCCGCTGAACCTGGTGTTCGGGGTGTCCGCCGCCTGGTGCGTGAGCAAGTACAGCTTCCGCGGCAAGAGTATCCTGGTCACCCTGATCGACCTGCCGTTTTCGGTGTCGCCGGTAATCGCCGGTCTGGTCTACGTGCTGATGTTCGGTGCGCAGGGCCTGTTCGGGCCGTGGCTGCAGGACCACGATATCCAGATCGTCTTCGCCCTGCCGGGCATCGTCCTGGCGACCATCTTCGTCACCGTGCCGTTCGTCGCCCGTGAACTGATCCCGTTGATGCAGGAGCAGGGCACGCAAGAAGAGGAGGCTGCGCGCCTGCTCGGCGCCAACGGCTGGCAGATGTTCTGGCACGTGACCCTGCCGAACATCAAGTGGGGCCTGATCTACGGCGTGGTGCTGTGCACTGCCCGGGCCATGGGCGAGTTCGGCGCGGTGTCGGTGGTGTCCGGCCATATCCGCGGCGTCACCAACACCTTGCCGCTGCACGTGGAGATCCTCTACAACGAGTACAACCACGTCGCGGCCTTCAGCGTGGCCAGCCTGCTGCTGATCCTGGCGCTCTTCATCCTGCTGCTCAAGCAGTGGAGCGAGAACCGTATTAACCGCCTGCGCTACAGCGCCGCGGAGGAATGATTCATGTCGATCGAAGTTCGTAACGTCAGCAAGCGCTTCAACAGTTTCCAGGCCCTGGACAACATCAACCTGGATATCCACAGCGGCGAGCTGGTGGCCCTGCTCGGTCCTTCCGGCTGCGGCAAGACCACCCTGCTGCGCATCATCGCCGGCCTCGAGACCCCGGACAACGGCAGCATCGTGTTCCATGGCGAGGACGTGTCCGGCCACGACGTGCGCGATCGCAACGTTGGTTTCGTGTTCCAGCACTACGCGCTGTTCCGCCACATGAGCGTGTTCGACAACGTCGCCTTCGGCCTGCGCATGAAGCCCAAGGGGGAGCGCCCGAGCGAGAGCAAGATCGCCGAGAAGGTCCATGAATTGCTGAACATGGTGCAACTCGACTGGCTGTCCGACCGCTACCCCGAGCAGTTGTCCGGCGGCCAGCGCCAGCGTATCGCCCTGGCCCGTGCCCTGGCGGTTGAGCCCAAGGTGCTGCTGCTCGACGAGCCGTTCGGGGCGCTGGATGCCAAGGTACGCAAGGAACTGCGCCGTTGGCTGGCGCGCCTGCACGAGGACATCAACCTGACCTCGGTGTTCGTCACCCACGACCAGGAAGAGGCCATGGAAGTCGCCGACCGCATCGTGGTGATGAACAAGGGCGTGATCGAGCAGATCGGCTCGCCCGGCGAGGTGTACGAGAAGCCGGCCAACGACTTCGTCTACCACTTCCTTGGCGACTCCAACCGCCTGGCGCTGAGCGAAGGGCACCACGTGCTGTTCCGTCCGCACGAAGTGTCGCTGTCGCGCCACGAGACCGAGGGGCATCATGCCGCCGAAGTGCGCGACATCCGCCCGCTGGGTGCGACCACGCGAGTGACGCTGAAGGTGGAAGGGCAGAGCGAGCTGATCGAGGCCGAAGTGGTCAAGGATCACGACAGCCTCACCGGGCTGGCGCGTGGGGAGACGTTGTTCTTCCGGCCGAAGGTGTGGCAGAAGGTGGCGGATATCTGAGCCGGCGCTTGTGATGGAAAACCCGGGCATGGTCCCGGGTTTTTTATTGCCTGGACGGACGCAATCGCGGGGCAAGCCCGCTCCCACGTAGGGTCCAGCGTGGGAGCGGGCTTGCCCCGCGATTGCAGTGTCCGCCAGCATGCCATTCGAGCATTTTTCATATGCCCTCAAGGCATCCAAAAAGCACTGGTCGGCTGCAGGCCTTTGCTACCGGGCCCTGCAAGGAACTGGGCAAAACAGTTAGATTAAAAAGATCTAGCTTTAACTTTAAACATTACTTTATGAGCTAAGTATCTGGGCCCGATGATTCAGCCACACACCTGAATCAGAACCCCAGGAGTTTTAGCAATGGGCAATGTCCAGACGGCCGTCAGGGCCTACGACCAGCCATGGCGCCCGGCATCGGGTGACCTGGTCGAGCTCGGACGCACGCTGCGCCTGCCGCTGGGCCAGTTGCGCCTGCAACGCACGCCGGTCAGTGGCCTGAAGCGCCGCGACAAACTGGCGCTCGGCCTGCTGGTGCTGGTGCTGCACGGCGCGGCGGCGTACTGGGTCAGCCACCAGCCGACCCCCGAGCTGCCGGTCATCCCGCCGAAGATTCCGCCCATGACCATCGAGTTCGCCGCGCCCGCACCACCGGTGGTCGAGCCGCCGCCGCCGGCCCCTGTGGTCCAGCCGCCACCACCGCCACCGGTGGTCGACGAACTGGCCGCCAAGCCCGCGCCCAAGCCGGTCCCGAAACCCAAGCCAGTGCCCAAGCCCGTGGCCAAGCCGCAGCCCAAGCCAGTCGAGGCGCCACCGCCAACACCGGTCGCCGC
The DNA here is from genome assembly GCF_014268935.2 of Pseudomonas peradeniyensis. Taxonomy (GTDB): domain Bacteria; phylum Pseudomonadota; class Gammaproteobacteria; order Pseudomonadales; family Pseudomonadaceae; genus Aquipseudomonas; species Aquipseudomonas peradeniyensis. The sequence goes on from NZ_JABWRJ020000002.1 coordinate 3,592, forward strand.
GCCAGCCCCTCCGGCGCCGGCACCTGCGCCACCTGCGCCCGCGCCGGTCACCCCGGCCTCGGCCAACGCCGCGTACCTGAAGAACCCGGCGCCGGAGTATCCGCAGATGGCCCAGCGCCGCGGCTGGGAAGGCACCGTGCTGCTGCGCGTGGAGGTGCTGCCCAGTGGCAAGCCGGGGCAGATCCAGATCCAGAAGAGCAGTGGCCGCGACGCCCTGGACGCCGCCGCGCTGGCAGCTGTGAAGCGCTGGAGCTTCGTCCCGGCCAAGCAGGGCGACGTGGCCCAGGTGGGCTGGGTCAGCGTACCGATCGATTTCAAGCTTCGTTAACTTGCGACCGCATACAGGAAGGACTTCATCATGAGCTTGTTGGCATCTCCCCTCGAATCCGTTGAAAGCGCGGTCATCTGGCTGCTGGTCGGCTTCTCCGTCGCCACCTGGGCGCTGGCCCTGGTCAAGGTCGTGCAGTTCGTGCGCCTGAAGAACCAGGACAAGCGCTTCCACCAGCAGTTCTGGGCCGCGTCCAGCCTCGACTCTGCCGCCGAGCCCGCCCACGATCTGCCAGGCCCGGCCGCCCGTGTCGCCCAGGCGGGCTTTGCGGCGATCGCGGTCGGCGAGCCTGGCCAGGCCAGTGACCTCAGTCAGGCGATCAACCACCAGGACCGCCTGGAGCGCGCCCTGCGCCAGCAGATCGTCCGCGAGCGCCGTTCGCTGGAGACTGGCCTGGCGGTGGTTGCCAGTATCGGCAGCACCTCGCCGTTCATCGGCCTGTTCGGCACCGTGTGGGGCATCATGGAGGCGCTCAAGGGTATCAGCGCGGCGGGCTCGGCCAGCCTGGAAACCGTGGCCGGCCCGATCGGCGCGGCGCTGGTCGCCACCGGCGTGGGTATCGCCGTCGCGGTGCCGGCGGTGCTGGTCTACAACTACTTCCTCCGTCGTCTGAAGCTGACTGCGGCGGACCTCGACGACTTCGCCCACGACTTCTACAGCCTGGCGCAGAAGAGTGCCTTCCGCGTGCTGGTGCACCCGGCGGTGCAGCGCCAGCACACCGGCTTCACCCAACCTGTGAAGGAGGCCTCCTGACATGGCCTTCTCGACCCAGGACAGCGATGAAGTGTTGAGTGAAATCAACGTCACGCCATTGGTGGACGTCATGCTGGTGCTGTTGGTGGTGTTCATCGTCACCGCGCCGTTGCTGACCAATGCCATCCCCATCAACCTGCCCAAGACCGAGGCCGTGGCCCCGGTGGAGCAGAAGGACCCGCTGGTGGTGAGCATCGACGGCAGCGGCAAGCTGTTCATCAACAAGGACGAGATCCAGCCCGACCTGCTGGAGACCAACCTCAAGGCTGCCAAGGACAAGGACGCCGAGCTGCGTGTGCAGCTGCAGGCCGACGATGGTGTGAACTACGGCGAGGTCGCCCGCGCGATGGCGGCGATCGAGCGTGCCGGGATCAGCAAGCTGGCGGTGATCACCGCCCGCTGACCGGCGATACCCTCTTCAGGCAAGTGCTTAGGGGCCATTTTCCTTGGCAGGGGATGGCCCTTTTTTTATTGGAGACGCGGATGTGACGTCTTTCGCGATCCCTGTAGGAGCGGCCTTAGTACTGTGCAAGACAGTTGCTTTAAAAGAATTTTGGGTTATTAATAAATAGCTTATTATTCCTTTACGAATATAGCCCCCTCCCTATACTTGCACCCAAGCACGCAAAATTCCGGAGGCGTCCCCATGCGCAATGAGTCGATTCGTTACCTGATTGTGCCGGGCTGGCAAGGATCGCCAGACAACCATTGGCAGAGCCACTGGCAGCGCAGCCTGCCTAACAGCGCCCGGGTCGAGCAGCATGACTGGCTGACCCCGCAGCGGCGCGACTGGGTCCAGGCGCTGGAGCAGGCGATTGCCGCCGAACGCTCGCCGGTGATTCTCATCGCCCACAGCCTGGGCTGCATCACGGTCGCCCACTGGGTCGCCCAGGCCAGCCCCGAGCTGCTGCGCCGGGTACGTGGTGCATTGCTGGTGGCGCCGGCGGATGTCGAGCGTCCGACCTGCGTGCCAGCCTTGCGCAATTTCGCGCCGATTCCACTTCAGGCTTTGCCGTTCCCCAGCCAGGTGGTCAGCTCCGACAACGACCCGGCGGTGAGCGTGCCGCGCGCGCTGTACCTGGCCCAGGCCTGGGGCGCCGAGGCCGGGCTGCTGGCCGACGCCGGGCATATCAACGTCAAATCCGGCCATGAGCGTTGGGAACAGGGCTTCGCCTACCTCTACCGCCTGCAGGCCCGTGTCGATCAGCGCGCGCTGCGCCGCGCCTGATCCGCCGGTTTCATCGAACGAGTCGAATCCCCGGCCGCCTGCGGCCGGGGCGGGAGTATTCCATGACGTTTCACACTGCTTTCGGCCAGCCGTTGCTGACCTTCCCCGAACTGGACAAGAGCCCGCTGAGCATTCGCGCCAAGGCGCTGGTGTTCGTCGATCCGCGTTCCCAGGCGTTGCGCCAGGCCCTGGAGCGGTTGGCGCCACAACCGCTGCCGGTGCTGATCCGTGGCGAAACCGGCACCGGCAAGGAACTGCTGGCCCGGCAGATCCACCGCGCCAGTGATCGCGGCGGGTTGTTCGTATCGGTCAATTGCGCGGCCATCAGCCCGACCTACGCCGATGCCGAGCTGTTCGGCTACAGCGCCGGCACCCAGGGTGGCACCGCCAGCAGTCGAGCCGGCTGGTTCGGCTCGGCCAACGGCGGCACGCTGTACCTGGACGAGATCGCCGACCTGCCCCTGGCGATCCAGGGCAAGCTGCTGGCGGCCCTGGAAAACCGCGAGGTGACCCGGGTCGGCGCCGCCCAGCCGCAGGCGGTCGATGTGCGGCTGGTGGCCGCTTCCAGTATCGACCTGGCCCAGGCCGTGCGCGCCGGGCGCTTCAACGAGCGGCTCTACCATTACCTGCACGAGGGCGAGCTCGAGCTGCCGGCATTGCGTGATCGGGTCGGCGATATCCTGCCGCTGGCCGAGTACTTCGTCGGTATCTACAGCGTGCGCCTGGATCGGCCATTGCCGTTGATCAGCGAGGCGGCCCAGCAGGCGCTGGAGGCCCATGCCTGGCCGGGCAATACCCGTGAGCTGGAGAACGTCATTCACTTCGCCCTGCTGGTCAGTGATGGTGAGGAGATCCTTCCCGCGCATCTCGACCTTCCGGATACCACACCCTTGGCCAGCCTGGCCCGTCAGCTCGCGCAACTGGGTGCCAGTCGGGAGCCGCAAACCCTGGGCGACCTGCGCGGGCTGCTGGGCGCAGCCTTGGCGCAATTGGGCGAATCCGCGCCGTAGAGCTGTGCCTGGCCGCTCATAAGCAAAGGTTGTGATGGCGATTTGTTTTTGGAATAAGCAGCTAATCAAAAGATATTGTTACGGAATAAAAAATCTCGGTATTGTCCGTTTCACGCCCACCCGAACGGATGGGCACCCGACTCGCCATCTGCGATGGCCCAGCTTTAGAACAAGGATCACCATGAAAAAGACCCTGCTGACCACCGCCCTGGCCGCCGCCCTTTCGTTCGCTGGCCTGGCCAATGCCGCCGAGAAACTGGTGGTCGCCGCCACGCCCGTGCCGCATGCCGAAATCCTCGAACTGATCAAGCCGACCCTGGCCAAGGAAGGCGTGGACCTGCAGATCAAGGTCTTCACCGACTATGTCCAGCCCAACGTGCAGGTCGACCAGAAACGCCTGGATGCCAACTACTTCCAGACCCTGCCGTACCTGAAGAACTTCAACGAAGGCAAGGGCACCCACCTGGAAACCGTGATCGGCGTGCATGTCGAGCCGTTCGGTGGCTACTCGAAGAAGGTCAAGAGCCTGGCCGAGCTGAAGGATGGCGCCACCGTCGCCATCCCCAACGAAGGCAGCAACAGTGGCCGCGCCCTGCTTCTGCTGCAGAAGGCTGGCCTGATCACTCTGAAAGACCCGAAGAACGCCCTGGCCACGCCGAAAGACATCGCCGAGAACCCGAAGAAGCTCAAGTTCCGCGAGCTGGAATCGGCCATGCTGCCGCGTGTGCTGGATCAGGTCGACCTGGACATGATCAACACCAACTACGCCCTGGAAGCCGGCCTGAACCCGGCCAAGGACGCCCTGGTGATCGAAGGCAGCGACTCGCCGTACGTTAACTTCCTGGTCGCCCGTCCGGACAACAAGGACAGCGAGGCCATCCAGAAGCTGGCCAAGGCGCTGACCAGCCCGGAAGTGAAGGCGTTCATCGAGAAGAAATACAGCGGTGCGGTACTGCCGGCGTTCTGATACGCGGCCTGGTACGAAAAACGCCGACGCATTTTGCGTCGGCGTTTTTGTTTGGGCTGGCTTGAAGAGGGCTCGGCAGGTCCGGCCCTATCGCGGGGCAAGCCCGCTCCCACGCAGCCCGCTCCCGCAAAGTGGGGGACGCTTGTGGGAGCGGGCTTGCCCCGCGATGGCGTCTTCAGCGCTGACTGGCCAGCGCCCGGCGCAGGGCCAGGAGCCACAGCAGTTGTTCATTCGAAGCAGGCAAGCAGGGGCTGTTCATCGTTGTCTTCCTTGTTGAATGTGATGGGCCGTGCAAGTCACAGTTTGAGACCACTTGGAGGGGGAAAGTCTCGGAAAGATCCGCATGTCATGAAGGAAATTTCCGAGCGTCACGGGGTGGTGATATAGATATGCAATAAAGATATTTATAAAAATATTTTTATGCCTTTAGAGTCTAGGGATCGTGCTTACCGGCACAGCGCCACCATTCGTGAAACGACGCCGAGCCACCCTCGTGCCGACCCTGGACCTTCCCCATGCCGTACCTTCGTGACCCCGTGTCGAGGCCCCTTCCATGAGCTTCGACACCGCTTTCATGCTTAGCACACTGCCGGCCTTCTTCAAGGCCGTTGGCGTGACCCTGCAAGTCGGGGTGATCGCCATCGTCACTTCGTTGCTGGTGGCGTTGCTCAACGCGACGATCCTGGTGTTGCGCACGCCGTACCTGTGGCGCCTGGTCAAGGGCTACGTGGAGCTTGCCCGCAACACACCACTGCTGATCCAGCTGTTCTTCGTCTACTTCGCCTTGCCGAGCCTGGGGCTGAAGGTCTCCGGCTTCGCCGCCGCGATCATTACCCTGACGTTCATGGGCGGTGCCTACCTCACCGAGGTGCTGCGCGCCGGGGTCGAGGCCGTGCCGCGGGCGCAACTGGAGTCCGGGCGCTCCATCGGGCTCTCCGAAGGGCAGTTGCTGCGCCACGTGATCCTGCCCCAGGCCGGCATCCTCAGCCTGCCGGCGCTGTTCGCCAACTTCGTCTTCCTGCTCAAGGAGACCACCGTGGTGTCGGCGGTGGCGGTGCCGGAGATCCTCTACACCACCAAGAACTACATCGCCCTGTACTACAAGACCTACGAAATGCTCGCCGTGCTGACCCTGCTCTGCGTGCTGATCTTCCTGCCGCTGTCGCTGCTGCTGCGCTACCTGGAACGGAGGCTGCAACATGGCCAGTTCGGGCATTGAGCTGCTGCTGGTTTCGCTGCCGCAACTGGCCACGGGCGCCGGGCAGACCTTGGCGATCTCGGCCCTGGGCATCCTGTTCGCCACTTTGGGCGGCGTGCTCTACGGCGTGCTGGCGACCCTCGGCAGCCGTTGGCTGAACATCCTGCTGCAGGTGTACCTGGAGCTGTTCCGGGCAATTCCCGTGCTGGTCTGGCTGTACCTGGTGTTCTTCGGCTTGCCGATCTTCTTCGGCCTGAGCATCCCCAGCTTCTGGTGCGCGGTGCTGGTGCTGGGCCTGTGGGGCGCGAGCGAGGTCGGCGAGGTGGTGCGCGGCGCCTTGCAGTCGCTGCCACGCGGGCAGCGCGAGGCGGGGTTGTCGATCGGCCTGGGCGGCTGGCAGCTGTATGGCTACGTGCTGCTGCCCCAGGCGCTCAAGCGCATGACCCCGCCGACCATCAACATCTACACGCGGATCATCAAGACCAGCTCGCTGGCGGTGCTGATCGGCGTGGTCGAAGTGATCAAGGCGGGGCAGCAGATCATCGAGCGCACCTACGAGTCGGTGCTGATCTACGGCGCGCTGTTCCTGTTCTTCTTTCTTGTCTGCTATCCGCTGTCGGCCGCCTCCCGCGTGCTGGAGCGACGCTGGGCCCACGCATGAATCCATTGATCGAATTCCAAGGCTTCAACAAGTTCTTCGGCCAGCACCAGGTGCTGGCGGACATCGACCTCAAGGTCCAGGCCGGCGAGGTGGTGGTGATCCTCGGCCCCAGCGGCTGCGGCAAGAGTACCCTGCTGCGCTGCCTCAACGGCCTGGAGGAGGCCCAGGGCGGCAGCCTGCGCCTCGACGGCCAGGAGCTGCTCGGCCCCGACACCGACTGGCGTCAGGTGCGCCAGCGGGTCGGCATGGTGTTCCAGAGCTACCACCTGTTCGGCCATATGAGCGTGATCGACAACCTGCTGCTGGGCCCGCTGAAGGTGCAGAAGCGCGAACGGCGCGAAGCCCAGGCCCAGGCCGAGGCGCTGCTGGCCCGGGTCGGGCTGCTGGACAAGCGCGACGCCTTCCCCCGCCAGCTCTCCGGTGGCCAGCAGCAACGTATCGCCATCGTCCGTTCGCTGTGCATGAACCCTCAGGTGATGCTGTTCGACGAGGTCACCGCCGCCCTCGACCCGGAGATGGTCAAGGAGGTGTTGCAGGTGATCCAGGGCCTGGCCCGCGAAGGCATGACCCTGCTCATCGTCACCCACGAAATGGCCTTCGCCCGCGCGGTGGCCGACCGCATCGTGTTCATGGAGGCCGGCAGGATCCTTGAACAGAACCACCCCGAGCGCTTCTTCACTCAACCGCAGAGCGCACGCGCGCAGCAGTTCCTGGAGAAATTCTCGTTCGTCGAAAGCCTGCCCAAGACACTGCACAAGGAACTGTCATGAAGACTGCCCCGTTCGCCAAACTGCTCGCTCCACTGCTTGGCCTGGCCCTGCTGGCCGGCTGCAACAAGTCCGAAGACCCGGGCAAGCCCGCCGCGGCCTCGCCGGCCACCAGCTACCTGGAAACCATCAAGGCCCGCGACAAGCTGATCGTCGGCGTTTTCACCGACAAGCCACCGTTCGGCTTCGTCGATGAAGGCGGCCGCTACGTGGGCTTCGACACCGACATCGGCCGCCGCTTCGCCAAGGACCTGCTGGGCGATGAGAGCAAGGTCGAGTTCGTCGCCGTCGAGCCTGCCAGCCGCATTCCGTTCCTGCAGAGCGACAAGGTCGATCTGATCCTCGCCAACATGACCGTCACCCCCGAGCGCAAGGAAGCGGTGGACTTCACCAACCCCAACCTGCGCGTGGCGGTACAGGCCATCGTTGCTGATGGCAGCCCGGTGCAGAAGCTCGACGACCTGGCCGACAAGACCATTATCGTCACCACCGGCACCACCGCCGATATCTGGCTGACCAAGAATCACCCGGACTGGAAGCTGCTGAAATTCGAGAAGAATACCGAGTCGCTGGCCGCCCTGGCCAATGGCCGTGGCGATGCCTATGCCCAGGACAACCTGATCCTGTTCAGCTGGGCCAAGCAGAACCCGGGCTATCGCGTGCTGCCGCAGCTGCTGGGCGACGAGGCGCCGATCGCCCCGGCGGTGAAGAAGGGCAACACCGAGTTGCGCGACTGGGTGAACAGCGAGCTGGCCAAGCTGGGCGAGGAGAAGTTCCTGCTCAAGCTGTATGACCAGTACGTACGTAAGGAACTGAGCGACGACACCAAGCCTGAAAGCGTCATCGTCGAAGGCGGCAAGTGGCAAGGTTGATTGTCTGAACGGGGCCGCTGTGCGGCCCATCGCCGGCAAGCCGGCTCCCACATGGAGTATGCAGGTTCCTGTGGGAGCCGGCTTGCCGGCGATGGGCTGCAAAGCAGCCCCAGTTTCTATCTGGGCACCAGCCGCAGCGTGCTCTGCGCCGGAATCACCCCCATCCGCGCCTTGTGATAGCGCCCCTCGATATAGTCCTCGGCCTGATCGCCGTAATGCCGGTCGAACGGCACGCCACTCTGCCCGACCGGGTTGATGGTCAGCGCGGCGCCTGCGTCTGCAAAGTCGATCAACCGGCGCGTGGAAGGGCCGTAGGTGACCGGCCAGGGCGCCGGGCCGATCTTCGCCGACAGGTTGTTCGGCACCTCGTGGGTGCCGGGCGCGGCGAACGGGCCGACATTGAACAGCAGGTTGAGCGGCTTCTTCACCCCCAGCGGATGGTTGTGGGTGAGGGTGTGGGCCTTGCCCCATTGCCAGCTGGCCGAATCCTTGCCGAACGTCTCGCGCAGGTGCTTGAGGCTGCGTTGCCAGGCCAGGCGCACGATGGCGCCACGGTCGGTGCGTTCGCTGGCGCCGCGCTGGCTCCACCACGGCGATGTCGGGTCCGCGGCCAGGCGGGGCAGGGCGGCGTCGATGGCGCGGGTGCTGATCAACACCGGGAACCAGGTATCGCCCAGCTCGTCGTGCAGGGCGGCGAATGCCAGTTCGTAGAGGAACTGGTTGAACAGCGTGGCACTGGTGGAGTCCAGCGGATAATCGCCGCGCCAGGCGGCCAGTTGCTCGACCAGCTCCTTCTCCTCGTCGCCCTGGGCGATATTGCGCAAGGTGCCGAGCAGCGGCGCCAGGGTGCGCGGGCCGTAGTCGGTGCTGGTGTCCAATTGCAGGGCCTGGCTGTTCTGGGTGTCCCACTTGATGTCTGGGTCGCTCAGCTGGCGATCGAGCTGACGACCGCGATCGGCCAGGTTGTAGTAGCCGGGCACGGGGATTGCGCCGGGCGGCTGGTAGTTGGCCGAGACGATGTAGCCGCTGGCCGGGTTCTCCTGCTGCGGATTGGCGCTGAACGGGTAGAAGCCCGGCTTGGCGGCCTGGCCGCTGGCGCCATCGAGAATGAACGCCGGGTTGACGCCGTCCGGGCGGATCGGCAGGCGTGCCGCCGCCCACCAGCCGATATCGCCCCGGGCATTGGCCCATACCAGGTTCAGCCCCGGCGCCTGGACCTTGGCGGCTGCCTCGCGCATCTTGCCCAGGGTGTCGGCGCGGTTGATCTGGTAGAAGCCTTCGAGGATCGGGTTGTCGGTTTCCAGGAACGCCCACCACATGGCGATGGGCGTCGGGCCGGCGGTATCGCCGAGCACGCTGTTGACGATCGGGCCATGGGGCGAGCGGCGCAGGGTGATGCTGGCAGGTTCCGCGCCCTTGACCGCGATCTTCTGCTCGGTCTTTTCCAGTGGCTGCCATTTGCCGTCGACCATCACCTGCTCGGGGTCCTGCGGATTGGTCCGCTCCGCGACCAGGTCGACGTCGTCGTTCTGGAACATGGTCAGGCTCCAGCCGAAGTCGCGGTTGTGGCCGAGCAGGGCGAACGGGTTGAGCGCCTGGAAGTAGCCATACAGGTTGAAACTCGGCGCCGACAGTTCCGCCTCGTACCAGATCGCCGGCACGGCGAAGCTGATATGCGGGTCGCCCGCCAGCAGTGGCCGGCCACTGCGGGTGCGGCTGCCGGCCACGGCCCAGGCGTTGCTGCCCTCGAACTGCGGGATGCCGGCGTCGCCCAGGGCGTCGTGGCTCAGCCGTGCCAGCTGCTCCAGGCTGCGCCAGTCGGCGGCGGCCAGGGGCGTGGCCACGGCGCCGTCGGGATGCCAGTCAAGGTCGAAGATCGTCAGGTAGTCGGGGCCGAGCTGGTCGCGGATGTAGGTCAGCGCGGGGTCGGTACGAAACGCCGCGGCGAAGCTGTAGGCGAGGTAGCCGGCGATGCTCAGGGTGTCCTCGGCGGTGAAGGGGCGTGGCGGGATGCCGAGCAGGTCGAACTCCATCGGTTTGGGATGGCTGGCCTGCCACTGGTTGATGCCGTCCAGGTAAGCCTGCAGCGCCTGCCAGGCCGGCGATTGGCGGTCCTGGCGCTGCGCCATCAGGGCCGCCTGGTCGCGAATGCGCAGGCTGCGGAACAGGGTGTCGGTGGGCAGCAGCTTCTCGCCCAGCACCTCGGCCAGCTCGCCACGGGCCAGGCGGCGCATGATCTCCATCTGGAACAGGCGGTCCTGGGCGTGCACATAGCCCAGGGCGCGGTAGAGGTCCTGCTCGTTCTGCGCCTGCAGGTGCGGCACGCCGCGGGCGTCGAAACGCACGCTGACCGGCGCCTGCAATCCGCCGACGGCCACCTCGCCGTCACGTTGCGGCTGCTTGTCCCGCACGTACCAGTAACCGGCGCCTGCGGCGGCCACGGCGATCACCACCGCCAGCAAGGTCAGGCTGCGCTTCATCGAGACTCCTTGTACGTTCGAGCGAGAAATATGGTCCGATCATCGGCGTATGCGCGAACTGAGCATAGCCCTGGAAGGCACTTTCATGTCCCTCGGCGAAAAACAGCGCGCGGGCGTTTCATTCGGTCCAGGGGCAATAGCAGCCGACTGCCAAGGTGTTGGATGCCTGTACCCGGCGTCCTTCGTTCAGCGCCGTGAGGAGTGGCTCGATGAAGCTGTTGCTGGAGTTGCACACCGCGCCTTCGCTGTAGGGGCCGAAGTAGGCGAGGTTACCGTCGTGGTCCCAGATCGCCACGGCGGGGGTGGCCGGCAGCTGCTCGCTGCCGGGCAGGCTGGCCAGGGGCTTGAGCGCGGCGAGATTGGCCGGCAGCTGGCCGTGGCTGCCGGGGCGCTGCAGGACATGGAAGCTGACGCCCTGCGGCGCGAAGTGCTCGACCAGTTCACCCAGGTGCTGCTGGTTGCCGACGTTGCAGGGGCAGGCCGGGTCCCAGAAGTGCACCACGCGGATCGGGCCCGGGCCTGCCAGCTCGGGGGGCAGGCGCAGCTGGCGGCCGTCGAAGAAGGTGGTCTGGTTGTCGAAGGTGCGCAGGTAGCGGGACTGGAAGCTGTCGTAGGCCCACCAGAGGGCGGTGGCGCAGAGCAGCAGTGCAAGTAATGTGAGAAATCGCTTCGCCATGGGGGCCTTGGCACGAGGTCGCATTGTTGGTCGGAGGAGGGGCCAAGCTTGCCATGACGCGGCCCAGAGCTGAATATCGCAGATCAATACTTGCTTCACTGTGGATCTACTGATGCCCGCCAGCTTCAATCCCGACCAGCTGCGTACCAGCCTGTCGCCCCTCGTTGATCGTCAGCCGTTGTCCGCCCAGGGCCAGGCCTACCAGCGCTTCTATGGCCTGGATCTGCCCGCGCACAGTTGGCTGGGTGGCTTCCGGGTGGCGGGCTTCGATCTGGTCGGCCAGCTCTGGCTGCCGGAGCAACCGGTGGCGACAGTGTTCCTGCTGCACGGCTATTACGATCACATGGGCCTGTACCGGCATGTGATCGCGTGGGCATTGGGCCAGGGCTACGCGGTGATCGGCTGCGACCTGCCCGGGCATGGCCTGTCCAGCGGCGAGCGGGCCAGCATCGATGACTTCGGCATCTACCAGCAGGTGCTCGATGCGCTGTTCGAGCAGGCCCGCCTGCTGGAACTGCCGCGCCCCTGGCATCTATGTGGACAGAGCACCGGCGGGGCGATCGTGGTCGATCACCTGCTGCACCAGGGCGAACGCAGCCCGGCCGACGGCCAGGTGATCCTGCTCGCGCCCCTGGTGCGCCCGCGTGCCTGGCACTGGTCGAAACTGAGCTATCGGGTGCTGCGCCACTTCGTCAACGGCATCGAGCGGCGCTTCAGCGAGAACACCAACGACCCGGCCTTCCTGCCCTTCCTCGAGGCCGATCCGCTGCAGCCACGGCGCCTGCCGACCGCCTGGGTCGGGGCGCTGATGAAGTGGGTCCGGCGTATCGAAGCCGCGCCGCGCAGCACACGCCGGCCCCTGATCGTGCAGGGCGAGGCGGACGGCACGGTGGACTGGCCCTACAACCTCAAGGTGCTCAAGGCCAAGTTCGCCGAGCCGCAGATCCTCATGCTGCCCGAGGCGCGGCATCACCTGGCCAACGAGCTGCCCGGCATTCGCCAGCGCTACTTCGACTTCATTGGCCAGCGCCTGGGCTGATCACTTCAGCTCGGCGGCGTTCTGGCCCACGGCCAGGGCGGCGCGTACCGCGGCCACCGCCGCCTTGTAGTAGGCCTGACCGTCGGCGGATTCGGCGAAGGTGGCGAATTCCTCCAGCTCGGCGTCCGACAGGTCGCGATAGACGTACAGCAGGGTGTTGTTCAGGTCTTCGCCGACCTGGTTCATCAGGCGTTGGCGCTGGCCATCGAGCAGGTTCTGCGCCTGGCCGCCACCGAACAGGCCGGGCAGCATCGAACTCAGGCTATCGGCCGCCACGCCGGCGATCGCCAGGCTGACCTCGGCCCCGGCTTCGCGGGCCGGCAGGGATTGTGCCAGGTGGCCGACGATCAGCAGGCGGTTGTCGCTGGCCTGGACCTTCGGCAAGCCCTTGGCGTTCTTCGCCAGCTGGTCCTTGCGCGTGGCCAGCAGCTCGGCGGCCACCACCTTGCGCCCCAGTGGCGACTGGAAGAACGCCAGGGCCGGCGAGGGACTCGCCAGGTTGGCGCGCAACTGCGCCTGGGCCCGGCGGTCCATGGCCTGGGCCTGGAAGCGCTGGTTGCTGTTGTTGACCAGCGCCTGGTAGACGGCAGGCGGCAGGCTGTTGCGGTAGCGCTGCTGGGCGGCGCTCACGGCATCGATGAAATGGGCGCGCTGGTCGGGCCAGCCGGCGGCCTTGTACAGCTGATCGAGGCTGTCTGCCCAGACAGGCATGGTGCAGATCATCAGCAGAAGCAGGGAAAACAGACGGCGCATTCAGGACTCCTGTCGGCAGGCCGCTATTGTCCTAGGCGTGGCGGGGCTTTGTCGAGTCGCCAGCGGTGCTTCCTGACCAAGTGGCGCTGTGCGAGCGATTAGCGAATGGCTATGATGCGCCATGCACACTCCTTTCGAACATCCGCTGCTGTCGACGATCGTCGACGACCTGGCCACCCGTGGCTGGTCGCAGCAACCTCTCTTCCTGCCCGACGCGCTGTCGCGCGCGCTGGCGGCCGAATGCCGTCGCCGTCACGCCGAGGGCGAATTCAACCCGGCCAGCGTCGGTCGTGGCGCCGCGCAGGAGATCCGCGAGGCGATCCGTGGTGATCAGATCCAATGGCTCGACCCCGGCGAGTCGAAGGTCTGCGACCGCTACCTGGGCGCGATGGACAGCCTGCGCCAGGCCATCAACCAGGGCTTGTTCCTGGGGCTTGAGGACTTCGAGTGCCATTTTGCCCTGTATCCGCCGGGGGCTTTCTACAAGCGCCATCTCGACCGCTTCCGTGACGACGACCGGCGCATGGTGTCGGCCGTGCTCTACCTCAATGAAGGCTGGCAGCCGGAGGATGGCGGGCAACTGCGGATGTTCCTGCGAGACGGTGTCGAGCACGACGTGCAGCCGGTCGCGGGCAGCCTGGTGGTGTTCCTGTCGGGTGAAGTGCCGCACGAAGTGCTTCCGGCCGGGCGTGAGCGCCTGTCGTTGACCGGCTGGTTCCGGCGCCGTGGCAATGATCCGTTCTGAGCGGCCGAAGGTGCTGGTCAGCGCCTGCCTGCTGGGCCAGCCGGTGCGCTATGACGGGCGTGCCAGTGGCCACCCCGACGTGTTGCAGCGCTGGCAGGCCGAAGGCCGGGTGGTGCCGCTGTGCCCGGAGGTGGCCGGTGGCTTGCCGACGCCGCGCCCGCCTGCGGAAATTCCGGGCGGGCAGGGCGGCCAGGTCCTGGATGGGCAGGCGCGGGTAGTGACGGTGTCCGGCGACGATGTCAGCGAGGCGTTTCTGGCCGGGGCCCGACTGGCGCTGGAGCTGGTGCGCCGGCACGGCATCCGTGTGGCGGTGCTCAAGTCCGGCAGCCCGTCGTGTGGCAACCTGCAGACCTATGACGGCAGCTTCAGCGGTGTGAAGGTGGCGGGGGAAGGGGTGACCACAGCCTTGCTGCGTCGAGAAGGGGTGCAGGTGTTCAGCGAGCTGGAGTTGGACGACGCGCAGCGAGCGTTGGCCAAGATCTGATCGTAGGACAAGCCCGCTCCCACGCAATGGTGACCATGACGGCAGAGTGGGAGCGGGCTTGCCCCGCGATGCGGTGTTACTGTCCGGCGGTCGCCTGCTTGGTGCCCTTGAACCATTTGCTTTCCAGGTCGGCCAGACGGCCATCGTTCTCGATCCGTTGCAGGGCATTGTTCACAGCCGTCTCGAAGGCTGGATTGCCCTTCTGGTATGGGATCACCAGTTTCTGGCTGGCCAGGGTACGAATGGCGTCGAGCTTGTCGCTCAGTTCGATGTCCTGCTTGTTGAAGGTCATGTCGTACTTGCCGCTCTCCACCCCGGGCAGCACCTCTTCGGCGGCGGTCTCGACGAACTCGGCCCGCACATCCAGCTCCTTGGCCAGGGCCTGCCCCAACTCGATCTCGAAGCCAGTCAGGTGTTCGTTCTCCTTGAACGCATAGGGCGGCGCGTCGCCAAGCACGGCGATGCGCAGTTCGCCACGGTCATTGATTTCGTCGATCAGTTCGGCCTGGGCCAGTGGGCTGAACAGAACCGCCAGCAGAATGCCAATGGTCAAACGCATGAGTGCCCCTTTCTTGTTTGGCAGATGAAGTGCATTCGCCGTGGCTTTCTCGTCTGCCCCGGTCGAACGCAGCCTAAGACCTCCAGGTCGCGGCAAGGTTTTCTTCTGCCTTGAAATATTTCTGTCCCTGTTTTTTGAACCTCTGCCGGTCGCGTTGGACTATGGTGAAGTACCGCCGTACTTCGTTTAAGTGATAGCGGTCAATTGAAGTGAATCACAGGAGAAGTGAATGAAAAGCCTATTTTCGCGTGCTGCCGTCGCCGGTCTGCTGATGGGGGCGTCTATGTTCGCCAGCGCCGCGGATGCCCTGAAGAGCGAGCAGCCACCGGAAGGCGCCAAGGTCTTCATCGTTTCGCCCGCCGACGGGGCCACGGTCGACAAGACCTTCACCGTCAAGTTCGGCATCGAAGGCATGGACCTCAAACCCGCGGGTGACCAGACCCCGCACACCGGCCATCACCACCTGCTGGTGGACGTGGACAAGGCGCCCCTGGCCGACCAGCCGCTGCCCACCAGCCTGATGCCGGAAAACAACGCGCCGCTGCCGGCAGGGCCGCAGGTGTTGCACTTCGGCAAGGCGCAGACCGAGGCGACCATCACCCTCACGCCAGGCAAACACACCCTGCAGCTGGTGCTGGGCGACAAGTACCACGTGCCGTTCAAGCCAAGCGTCGAGTCGCAGAAGATCACCGTCAACGTGAAGTGATCCGCCACGCCATCGCCGGCCGGCTCGCTTGCCGGCGATGAGCTTATTGCAGGCTGGGCAACCGTTTCAGAACTGTGAGCCAACCACTTCCTGCGCCACGCCCAGAAAAGCTGCCGGCAGTCGCGCCTGGCGTCGTTCCTTCAGGCAGTACAGGTACTCGTGCATCACCGGCGCCTCCTCCAGCGCCAGCACCCGTAGCTCCGGGTTATGCGGCACCTCGTGGCGGGCAATGATGCTGCTGATGCCGATATTGCGCAGCACCGCCTCGCGGATCGACTCGCGGCTGCCGATCTCCAGCAAGGCCCCGGCCTTCACATTGGCTTCTTGCATCATTTGCTCGGTCAGCTTGCGCGTGGTCGAGCCCTGCTCGCGCATCAGCAGGCAATGCCCGGCCACCACGTCGATGGACACCACCTGACGCTGGGCCAGCGGATGATTGCGGTGCACCGCCACCACCAGCGGGTCGGTGCCCAGCACCCGGCGCACCAGGCGCGTATCCTCGAGCAGTTGCGAGGACGCGGCGATATCCACCCGGTAATCCTCGAGCATCTCCAGCACCTGCTGCGAGTTGCCGATTTCCACTGCCACTTCCACCTGGGGCAGGCGCTCGCGGAAGATCTTCACCAGGTCGAGGATGTAGTAGGGCGCCGTGGCGGCGATGCGCAGGCTGCCCTGGGCCTGGCCGCTGTTGCGCAGCTCGAACTCGATGTCGGCCTCCTGCTGCAACAGTGCCTTGACCATCGGCAGCAGGCGCACGCCTTCCTCGCTCAGCACCAGGCGCCGGCCACCGCGGTAGAACAGCTCGACGTTGTACTGGCCCTCGAGATTGCGGATCTGCGTGGTCACCGTCGGCTGGCTGAGCCCGAGCTTCTTCGCCGCCAGGGTGATGCTGCCCAGGCGGGCCACCATGTAGAAGGCTTTGAGCTCGGCGCTCAGCATTGTGGATAACCTCTGTTCTGCGCTGCGGGCGCCTATTTGCGCAGCAGGCGCAAGCCGTTGAACACCACCAGCAGGCTTACGCCCATGTCGGCGAACACCGCCATCCACATGGTGGCCATGCCGGCAAAGGTGATTGCCAGGAAGATCGCCTTGATCCCCAGGGCCAGCACGATGTTCTGGGTGAGGATCGCCGCGCTTTGGCGCGACAGCCTGACGAACGCCGGGATTTTGCGCAAGTCGTCGTCCATCAGCGCCACGTCGGCGGTCTCGATGGCCGTGTCGGTGCCGGCGGCGGCCATGGCGAAGCCGATCTCGGCACGGGCCAGGGCCGGTGCGTCATTGATGCCGTCACCGACCATGCCGACCCGATGGCCCTCGCCGTACAGGCGCTCGATGCTGGCCAGCTTGTCCGCCGGCAGCAGGTTGCCCTCGGCGCGATCGATCCCCACCTGGGCGGCGATGGCCTGGGCGGTGTGGGGATTGTCGCCGGTCAGCATGACAGTCTTGATGCCCAGCTCGTGCAGTTCGGCGATGGCTTGGCGGCTGCTGTCCTTGACCGTGTCGGCCACGGCGAACAGCGCCAGCGGTCCGGAGCGGTCGAGCAACAGCACCACGGTCTTGCCCTGGCGCTCCAGCACATCGAGCTGCGCTTCCAGCTCCGGGGAGCACAGGCCGAGTTCTTCCACCAGGCGATGGTTGCCCAGGTGGTAGGTCTGGCCCTCGATATCACCGCGCACACCGCGACCGGCCAGGGCGGCGAATTCGCTGACCTCGCTCAAGGCCAGGTCCTTTTCCCTGGCGAACAGGGCGATGGCACCGGACACCGGGTGGTCGGAGCGAGCGGCCAGACTGGCGGCCAGGGCCTGGGCCCGGCCTTCGAACAGCGGGTCGAGGACCTTGCTGTCGGTCTGCACCGGCTTGCCGTGGGTGATGGTGCCGGTCTTGTCCAGGGCGAGGAAGTCCAGCTTGCGCCCGCCTTCGAGGTACACGCCGCCCTTGATCAGGATGCCCTTGCGCGCCGCCGCGGCCAGGCCGCTGACGATGGTCACCGGGGTCGAGATCACCAGTGCGCACGGGCAGGCCACCACCAGCAGCACCAGGGCACGGTAGATCCAGTCGAACCAGGCGCCGGCCATGAACAGCGGCGGGATCACCGCCACGGCCAGGGCCACGGCGAACACGACTGGGGTGTAGATGCGCGAGAACTGGTCGACGAAGCGCTGGGTCGGCGCACGGGCGCCCTGGGCCTCCTCGACGGCCTTGATGATCCGCGCCAGGGTCGACTGGCCGGCGGCGGCGGTGACGCGGTACTCCAGGGCGCCGGCCTGGTTGATGGTGCCGGCGAACAGCTTGTCGCCCACGGCCTTCTCGACCGGCAGGCTCTCGCCGGTGATCGGCGCCTGGTCGACGCTGGACTGGCCACTGATCACCTCGCCATCCAGGCCGATGCGCTCGCCAGGGCGTACCCGCACCAGAGCACCAATCGACACCTCGCGCACATCAAGTTCGCGCCACTGGCCGTCAGCCTGTTGCACGGTGGCCAGGTCCGGCGCCAGTTGCATCAGGCCGCCGATGGCATTGCGCGCGCGATCCAGCGAGCGTGCCTCGATCAGCTCGGCGATGGTGAACAGCACCATGACCATGGCCGCCTCCGGCCATTGGCCGATCAGCACAGCGCCGGTCACGGCAATGCTCATCAGGGCATTGATGTTGAGGTTGCGGTTCTTCAGGGCGATCCAGCCCTTCTTGTAGGTGCCCAGGCCACAGCCGAGAATCGCCGCCAGGGCCAGCGCGGCGACCACCCACTCCGGCGCCTTGCCGGAGAAGTGCACGATTTCTGCGGCGATCGCGGCAATACCCGACAAGGCCAGCGGCCACCAGCGGGTCTTGCTCGGCTGGGACGCATTGGTGCTGCCGTCGTCCTCGGCGGCCAGCGGTTCGGCCTTCATCCCCAGGCTGTCGATGGCCCGCTCGATCTCGGCGGTGCCGGTCAGTGTATGGCGCACGCCAAGCACACGGTTGATCAGGTTGAATTCCAACTGCTCGATGCCGGCCAGCTTGCCCAGCTTGTCCTGGATCAGCGTCTGTTCGGTGGGGCAGTCCATGGCCTCGATGCGAAAGCGGCTGAGCTGCGCCTGGGCGCTGGCCTTCTCGGTCAGCTGCACCAGGGCCGGGGTAGCCTTGCTGGCACAGCAGCTGTGGGCGTGTGGCTCATGGCCATGCGCGTGGTCATGCTTGTGGTCGGGGCTGACAGGCTGGTTCATGGAATCATCCTTAACTGAGCACTGGCCTCTGCGGATATCCACAGAGTGGGTTGTTGCCAAGTGAACACCCTGTAGCCACTATAGGGTCAAGCCCTCTGCTGGAGATTTGCCATGAAGATCGGAGAACTGGCCAAGGCCACCGACTGCGCCGTGGAGACCATCCGCTACTACGAACGCGAGCAACTGCTGCCCGAGCCCGCCCGCAGCGACGGCAACTATCGGCTCTACACCCAGGCCCATGTCGAGCGGCTGACCTTCATCCGCAACTGCCGCACCCTGGACATGACCCTCGATGAAATCCGCAGCCTGTTGAGCCTGCGCGACAGCCCCGATGGCTCGTGCGGCAGCGTCAATGCGCTGATCGACGAGCATATCGAGCATGTGCAGGCGAGGATCGACGGGCTGGTGGCGCTACAGGCGCAACTGGTGGAGTTGCGCCAGCAATGCAATGCGCAGGGGGCGGAGTGCGCGATATTGCAGCAGTTGGAGACCAATGGGGCGGTGACGGTGCCGGAGACCGAGCATTCCCATGTGGGGCGCAGTCACGGGCATTGATGCCAAAAGCATCGCGGGGCAAGCCCGCTCCCACGTGACTCAATGCATACGTGGGAGCGGGCTTGCCCCGCGATTGCGTCAGCTCAGACAGATGAAGATCTGTCAGACCGCCATCGGCGCCGTCATCGGCGCATGGTGCTCATAGCCTTCCAGCCAGAAGTCGCTCGGCTCGATCTTCTCCAGCCACTCCGGCTCATACTTGCCGGTCTTGGCAAACTCCGGCACGCGGTCGCTGATCACCAGCTTCGGCGCTGCCAGCGGTTCGCGCTTCATCTGCTCGCCCAGCATGTCCAGGTGGTTCTCGTATACATGGGCATCGCCGATGAAGTAGGTGAACCAGCGCGGGGTGTAGCCGGTCAGGCGGCCGAACAGCGACAGCAGCGCCGCGCCCTCGGTGAGGTTGAACGGCGTGCCCAGGCCCAGGTCGTTGGAGCGGATGTAGAGGGTCAGGGAGATTTCCTTCGTCTCGACATTCGGGTGGAACTGGTACAGCAGGTGGCACGGCGGCAGGGCCATCTCATCCAGTTGGGCGCAGTTCCAGCCGTGGAACAGGATGCGCCGGCTGCCCGGGTCGTTGGCGATGGTGTCCAGGCACTGGCGCACCTGGTCGATGGCCTTGTACAGGATGACGAACGCCTGGCCGTCTTCCTCGTCCTGGGCGATACGGCGGAAACCGGCCTTTTCAGCCGTCTCGATGGCCGCCGGGTTGCTCAGCGGGATGCGCTTGTAGCCCGGCCACTGGCGCCATTGCACGCCGTAGATCTCGCCGAGGTCGTCATGACCCTGGCGGAACGGGTTGGCCAGCCACTGGGCGTTCTCGTTGGCGTTCTGGTCCCAGACCTTGCAGCCCAGCTCGCGGAACTCGCCGGCGTTCCTCACGCCGCGCAAAAAGCCCACCATCTCGCCGATCGCCGACTTGAACGCCAGCTTGCGCGTGGTGATGGCCGGGAAGCCTTTCTGCAGGTCGAACTTGAGCATGGCGCCCGGCAGGCTGATGGTGCGGATGCCGGTGCGGTTTTCCTGCAGCGTGCCGTTTTCGATGACGTCACGGACCAGATCTAGATACTGTTTCATGGCTTACCTGTAGCAAGAACGGCAGGGGGATCGCCCCTGCCGTGAAAATCAGACGGTGGCCTTGGCCGACGGTTTACGGTTGTAGGCCCACCAGATCAGGAAGATGCCGCCGACGACCATCGGCACGCAGAGCAACTGACCCATGGTCAACCAGCCGAAGGCGATGTAGCCCAGCTGGGCGTCGGGTACCCGCACGAATTCCACGATGAAGCGGAAGATGCCGTAGAACAGCGCGAACATGCCGGAAACGGCCATGGTCGGACGCGGTTTGCGCGAGTACAGCCAAAGGATGACGAATAATGCCACACCTTCGAGGGCGAACTGATACAGCTGCGACGGGTGACGCGGCAGCTGGGCCGGGTCGCTGAACGGCGGGAACACCATCGCCCACGGCACGTCGGTGGCCTTGCCCCACAGCTCGGCGTTGATGAAGTTGCCGATACGCCCGGCGCCCAGGCCGATCGGCACCAGCGGCGCGACGAAGTCCATCAGCTCGAAGAACGACTTGTTGTTGCGCTTGCCGAACCACAGCGCGGCCAGCATCACGCCGATGAAACCGCCGTGGAACGACATGCCGCCTTTCCACACCTCGAAGATCAAGGTCGGGTTGGCCAGGTACTGGTGCAGGTCGTAGAACAGCACATAGCCCAGGCGCCCGCCGACGATCACCCCCATCGACAGCCAGAACACCAGGTCGGAGAGTTTCTCGCGGCTCCAGGTCGGGTCAAAGCGGTTCAACCGGCGCGAGGCCAGCAGCCAGGCGCCGCCGATGCCGATCAGGTACATCAGGCCGTACCAGTGGATTTTCAGTGGACCGAGGGCCACGGCCACCGGGTCGATCTGCGGGTAAGGCAGCATTGTCTTTCCTCTAGGTTCAGATAAGGAAGCTGAGTCCGACGCAGAACAGCAGCGCGGCGAACAGACGCTTGAGCACGCGCGGCGACAGCTTGTGCGCCAGTCGCGCGCCGTAGCGGGCGAAGAACATGCTGGTGGCAGCGATGCCGACCAGCGCCGGAAGGTAGACGTAGCCCAGGCTGTGGGCCGGCAGGTGTTCCTCGTGCCAGCCCAGCCAGATGAAGCCCAGGGCACTGGCCAAGGCGATCGGCAGGCCGCAGGCCGACGAAGTCGCTACTGCCTGCTGCATGGGCAGGCTGCGCCAGGTGAGGAACGGCACGGTCAGCGAGCCGCCGCCGATGCCGAAGATGGCCGAGGCCCAGCCGATCACCCCGCCGGCGGCGGTCAATCCGGGCTTGCCGGGGATGCCGCGGCTGGCCTTGGGCTTGAGGTCCAGGGCCATCTGCGCGGCGATCACCAGGGCGAACACGCCGATGATCTTCTGCAGCATCGGGCCCTGGATCAGCGAGGCAGTCTTGGCCCCGACCAGCGCGCCGAGCAGGATGCCCACGGTCATCCAGGCGAAGATCGGCCACTGCACCGCGCCCTTGCGCTGGTGCTCGCGCACGGCATTGATCGAGGTGAAGACGATGGTCGCCAGCGACGTGCCGACCGCCAGGTGGGTCAGCACCGAAGGGTCGAAGCCCTGCAGGGTGAAGCTGAACACCAGCACCGGCACGATGATGATGCCGCCACCGACGCCGAACAGCCCGGCCAGCACGCCGGCGCAGGCGCCCAACAGCAGATAGAGAGCGAATTCCATTCGTGGCCCCAGTGGAAAACAATCCGGCATGGTAACGGAAGCCAAGCCCGGCGCTCTAGTGAACTCTGTGTCAGATGATGGCTAGCGGTCGGCGGCGCGGGTAGAGTGGCCGAAAACACAGGGGACAACCTATGTGCCTGATCGTATTCGCCTGGCGGCCGGGGACAGCCCGGCCGCTGATCGTCGCGGCCAACCGCGACGAGTTCTATGCCCGGCCGACCCAGGCCCTGGCCGCCTGGGAGGATGCCCCGGGGGTACATGCCGGGCGTGACCTGGAGGCAGGCGGAACCTGGCTGGGGGTAGGGCCGAACGGGCGCTTCGCGGCGCTGACCAATATTCGCGATCCGCGCCAGCCGCTCGGGCCGCGCTCACGGGGCGAGCTGGTGGCGGCGTACCTGCAGGGCGAGCTGGGGGTCGAGGCCTATCTGGACCAGGTGGCCAGCCGCAGCGGGCAGTACTCGGGGTTCAACCTGCTGGTGGGCGATGGCGGGGGACTGGGCTACCTGCATGCCCGCGAGGCCGCGCCGCGCTTGCTGGCGCCTGGGGTCTACGGGCTGTCGAATGCCGGGCTAAATACGCCGTGGCCGAAGTTGGTCAAGGCGCGCAGCGGGCTTGAGGCGTTGCTCGAGGCCGCCGATCCGCAACGGCTGTTGGCCCTGCTGGGCGATGCACAGCCCGCGCCGGACGGCGAGCTGCCGGAAACCGGCGTGGGGTTGGCCACCGAAAGATTGCTGTCGAGCGTGTTCATCGCCAGCCAGAACTATGGGACGCGGGCGAGCACGGTGCTGATCGTCGATGACCAGGGGCGGCGGCGGATGGTCGAGCGCAGTTTCGGGCCGTTTGGTGGGCACCTGGGCGAGGTCAGCCTGGAGGTGTGAGGCCGGTACCGACGATCAGAGGGTCTTGTTCGGCCCGATCATCCGCGCCAGGCCAAGGTTCTTCAGTGCCAGCTGCAACGAGCTGTGGATAACCTGCGGGTTGTCATGGCTCATGGCGTCGGCCAGCAGTTCCTTGGCTTTGCCCAGGTTGACCTGGCGCAGCATCCACTTCACCTTCGGCAGGTTAGTGGCGTTCATCGACAGGCTGTCGAAGCCCATGGCCATCAGCAGGATCGCCGCGGCCGGGTCACCGGCCATCTCGCCGCAGATGCTCACCGGCTTGCCTTCCTCATGGGCGACGCTGACCACGGTCTGCAACGCCTGCAGCACCGCCGGGTGCAGGTAGTCGTACAGGTCGGCGACCCGCGGGTTGTTGCGATCGACCGCCAGCAGGTATTGGGTCAGGTCGTTGGAACCGACCGAGAGGAAGTCGACCTGGCGCGCCAGTTCGCGGGTCTGGTACACGGCGGCGGGAATCTCCACCATCACCCCCACCGGTGGCATCGGCACGTCGGTGCCTTCGTCGCGCACCTCGCCCCAGGCACGGTGGATCAGGTGCTGGGCTTCTTCCAACTCGTGGATGCCGGAAATCATCGGCAGCAGGATGCGCAGGTTGTTCAGGCCCTCGCTGGCCTTGAGCATGGCGCGGGTCTGCACCAGGAAGATTTCCGGGTGATCGAGGGTGACGCGGATGCCACGCCAGCCGAGGAAGGGGTTTTCTTCCTTGATCGGGAAGTACGACAGCGACTTGTCGCCGCCGATGTCGAGGCTGCGCATGGTCACCGGCAGCGGGTGGAACGCCTGCAGCTGTTCGCGGTAGATCGCCAGCTGTTCCTTCTCGCTGGGGAAGCGCTGGTTGATCATGAATGGCACTTCGGTGCGGTACAGGCCGACGCCCTCGGCGCCGCGCTGCTGGGCGCGGGCCACGTCGGCGAGCAGGCCGGTGTTGACCCACAGCGGCATGCGATGGCCGTCCGGGGTGATGCACGGCAGCTCGCGCAGGGCGTCGAGGCCCTTGGCCAGCTCGCGCTCCTCCTCGACCACATCGCTGTATTGCTTGCGCAGCACTTCACCCGGGTTGGTGAAGACCTCGCCCTTGTAGCCGTCGACGATCATCTCGATGCCGTCGGCCTTCGAATACGGCAGGTCGACTACGCCCATGACGGTCGGAATGCCCATGGCACGGGCCAGAATCGCCACATGGGAGTTGCCCGAGCCCAGTACAGAGACCAGGCCTACCAGCTTGCCCTCCGGCACCTCGCCGAGCATGGCCGGGGTCAGCTCTTCGCTGACCAGGATGGTGTTGTCCTGGTAGACCAGCGACTGCGAACGGGCTTCCTGCAGGTAGGCCAGCAGGCGCCGGCCCAGGTCCTTGACGTCCGAGGCGCGCTCGCGCAGGTAGTCGTCGTCCATCAGCTCGAAGCGGTTGACGTGCTCGCCGACCACCTGGCGCAGGGCGCCCTGGGCCCACTGGCCGGTCTTGATGACCTCGACCACTTCGCCACCGAGGGCGGCGTCCTCGAGCATCATCAGGTACACGTCGAACAACGCGCGCTCTTCGGGGCGTAGTTGGGTGGCGAGCTTGGCCGACAGCTTGCGCATGTCCTCGCGCACGCCTTCGAGGGCGTTGTTGAACAGCTTGAGTTCGTTGTCGATGTCCTCGACGGTGCGGTCCGGCACCACCTCGAGGTCGGCGGGCGGCAGCATCACCACCGAGCGGCCGACGGCGGCGCCTGGAGAGCCTGGCACGCCGACGAAGCGGGCCTCCTGGATGCCCTTGCCCTGGCGGCCCAGGCCACGAATGGAGCCGGTCGCCTCGGCGTGGGCGATAACCCCGGCGAGCTGGGCGCTCATGGTGACCAGGAAGGCCTCTTCGCCCTCGTCGAACTGGCGGCGCTCCTTCTGCTGGATGACCAGTACCCCGACCACCCGACGGTGGTGGATGATCGGCGCGCCGAGGAAGGAGGCGAATTTCTCCTCGCCGGTCTCGGCGAAGTAGCGGTAGCGGGGGTGGTCGGCGGCGTTCTCGAGGTTCAGCGGCTCCTCGCGGGTGCCGACCAGGCCGACCAGGCCCTCGTTGGGGGCCATGCTGACCTTGCCGATGGAGCGCTTGTTCAGGCCCTCGGTGGCCATCAGCACGAAGCGGTTGCTGTCCGGGTCGAGCAGGTAGACGGAGCAGACCTGGCTGCCCATCGCCTCCTTGACGCGCAAGACAATGATACCCAACGCCGTCTTGAGATCTTTGGCGGAGTTCACTTCCTGGACGATCTTGCGCAGCGTATTGAGCATGGCTCGGGGTCGGACTCCGTCGTCAGTCGCGCGTCAGCAGGCGCGGGGCTAGCTCTTTCAGGGCGCGGCGGTATACCTCGCGCTTGAATGTCACCACCTGGCCCAGCGGATACCAGTAGCTGACCCAGCGCCAGCCATCGAATTCCGGTTTGCCGGTGAGGTCCATGCGCACCCGTTGCTCGTTGCTCACAAGGCGCAGCAGGAACCACTTCTGTTTCTGGCCGATGCACAGCGGCTGGCTATGGGTGCGCACCAGGCGCTGGGGTAAACGATAACGCAACCAGCCACGGGTGCAGGCAAGAATTTCCACGTCCTGGCGTTCCAGGCCCACTTCTTCGTTCAGCTCGCGGTACAGGGCATCTTCCGGCGTCTCGTCAGGGTTGATGCCACCCTGGGGAAACTGCCAGGCATCCTGGTTGATCCGCCGAGCCCATAGCACCTGCCCGGCATCATTCGTGAGAATGATCCCGACATTGGGGCGAAAACCATCCGGGTCGATCACGGCAGCAACCTCGCAAACGCATGTCAACGCATTGTTCCACAAAGCCCGAGCGCGCAGCAACGCGCCCGCCAAGCTTATGTGCAGCGAGGTGAAAACTCCGTATTCTGCGGGACCCTTCCGTGGCTGATGCGAGTGACCGCGATGCGCCTGGCTTTATTCGACCTGGACAATACCCTCCTCGGTGGCGACAGCGACCACGCCTGGGGTGACTACCTGTGCGAGCGGGGCATTCTCGACCCGGTCGCCTACAAGCAACGCAACGACGCCTTCTACCAGGACTACCTCAATGGCACCCTGGACATGCAGGCCTACCTGGCCTTTTCCATGGAAATCCTCGCGGCCAGCGAGCCTGCGCAACTGGAGCAGTGGCACCGCGAGTTCATGCGCGACTGCATCGAGCCGATCATCCTGCCCAGGGCCCTGGCGTTGCTGCAGCAGCACCGCGAGGCGGGCGACCAACTGGTGATCATCACCGCCACCAACCGCTTCGTCACCGCGCCGATCGCCCGCCGCCTGGGCGTGCGTACCTTGCTGGCGACCGAGTGCGAGGTGCGCGAGGGTCGCTACACCGGGCGTAGCACCGATATACCCTGTTTCCGTGAAGGCAAGGTGACGCGACTTGCGCGCTGGATGCTGGAGAACGGGTTCGACCTGGAGGACAGCTACTTCTACAGTGACTCGCTGAATGACGTGCCGTTGCTGGAGGTGGTGGCGAACCCGGTGGCGGTGGATCCGGATCCTAAGCTGCGGGCGGAGGCCGAGCGGCGGGGGTGGCCGGTGATTTCTCTTCGGGGTTGAGATTACCGGGGCCACTTTGCGGCCCTTTCGCCGGCAAGCCGGCTCCCACAAGGAGAGCGGTGATCGTCTGTGGGAGCCGGCTTGCCGGCGAAAGGGCTGCAAAGCGGCCCCCGGAGCCTAGATCGGTTTGGCGCCCATCAAGCCGGCAATGGACAGGAAGCAGACGCCACTGAATACCGCCAATGCCAAGGTGAACTTCAACCCCACGGTTTCAGCCTTGCGCATCCGGTTCAGACGCACCACCAGCCACCACACGGCAAACGCACCCAGCGTATAGATGACGCTGGACGCCAGCACCCAGGTCTGCCCCAGCGGCCAGCCGACCAGGTGCACCAGCCACCAGCCGGTGAACGGCATGCTCACCAGGCACAATCCCATCAGCAGCCAGACGAACACCAGTGGTCGGCGCAACAGCTTGCCGTAGGCCTCGGCATCGCCCTGGCGGCGGGCGCGGACAGTCCAGATCGCCAGGCCCAGACCGCCCAGCAGCAACAGGGCGGTGGCGAGGATATGCAGGGTCTTGAGGGTGGTCAGGTGTTCCATTTCGTGATCGTCCTTCTTGCTGGCGGCTTCAGCGCGGGGCAAACCCGCTGCCACGAGGTCCGTTTGGCGTGTTCAGCCCAAGAATAGCCGGTAAGCCGGGTTCTCGGTCTCGTCCCAGTACGGGTAGCCGATCTTGGCCAGCGCCGCTGGCACCAGGTGACGCTCGTCTTCCGGCACCTGCAGGCCCGCGACCACCCGGCCATCGGCAGCGCCGTGGTTACGGTAGTGGAACATCGAGATGTTCCAGCGCCCTCCCAGCTTGTTGAGGAAGTTGAATAGCGCACCCGGCCGCTCGGGGAACTCGAAGCGCAGCACCATCTCGTCACTGGCCCCGGCCGAATGGCCACCGACCATGTGGCGGATGTGCAGCTTGGCCAGCTCGTTGTCGGTCAGGTCGGTGACCGGGAAGCCTTGCTCGGTCAACTGCTGGACCAACGCCGCGCGCGGGTCGGTTTCCGGGTGGGTCTGCACACCGACGAAGATATGCGCTTCATCCGAGGTGTGCTTGCGGTAGTTGAATTCGGTGATCTGGCGCTTGCCGATGGCCTCGCAGAAGGCCTTGAAGCTGCCCGGGCGCTCCGGGATGGTCACGGCGATGATCGCCTCGCGCTTCTCGCCCAGCTCGGCGCGCTCGGCCACATGGCGCAAACGGTCGAAATTGACGTTGGCGCCCGAGTCGATGGCCACCAGGGTCTGCCCGGCAACGCCCTTGAGTTCGACGTACTTCTTGATGCCGGCCACGCCCAATGCGCCAGCAGGTTCGGTGATCGAGCGGGTATCGTCGTAGATATCCTTGATCGCCGCGCAGATCTCGTCGGTGCTGACGGTGATCACCTCGTCCACATGGTGACGGCAGATGTCGAAGGTGTGCTGGCCGATCTGCGCCACCGCCACGCCATCGGCGAACAGCCCGACCTGCGGCAGCACCACGCGCTCACCCGCGGCCATGGCAGCCTGCAGGCAGTTGGAGTCGTCCGGCTCGACGCCGATCACCTTGATCTCGGGGCGCAGGTACTTCACGTACGCCGCGATGCCGGCGATCAGCCCGCCGCCGCCGACCGGCACGAAGATCGCGTCCAGCTGGCCCGGGTGCTGGCGCAGGATCTCCATGGCCACGGTGCCTTGCCCGGCAATGGTGTGTGGATCGTCGTAGGGATGGATGTAGACGAAGCCCTTTTCCTCCACCAGCTTCAGCGAGTAGGCCAGCGCCTCGGGGAAGGTGTCACCGTGCAGAACCACCTTGCCGCCCCGGGAACGCACGCCTTCGATCTTGATCTCCGGGGTGGTCTTGGGCATGACGATGGTCGCCTTGATCCCCAGCTCCCGCGCCGCCAGGGCCAGGCCCTGGGCGTGGTTGCCGGCGGAGGCTGTGACCACGCCGCGGGCCAGTTCCTCGGCGCTCAGTTGCGCGAGTTTGTTGTAGGCCCCGCGGATCTTGAACGAGAACACTGGCTGCAGGTCCTCGCGCTTGAGCAGCACCGTGTTGCCCAGGCGCTTGCTCAGCTGCCCGGCGCTGTGCAACGGGGTTTCGACGGCAACGTCGTAGACGCGCGAGGTGAGGATCTTCTTGACGTACTGTTCGAGCATCGGAAAGCATCACTGGGCCGCGGGACAAGGGCTGGGAGTCTACCGCAGCGTCACGTCGGGCGACCACAGCAAAGCCGCCGGAGCCGTTATACTAGGCAACTTTGAAATCCGCCCAGCCCCTCCCGGAGCCCGCATGACCCAGGACCAACTCAAACAGGCCGTCGCCCAGGCCGCCGTCGATCTCATCCTGCCGAAACTGGATGAGAAAAGCGTCGTCGGCGTCGGTACCGGTTCGACCGCCAACTTCTTCATCGACGCCCTGGCCCAGCACAAGACCGCCTTCGACGGCGCCGTCGCCAGCTCCGAGGCCACCGCCCAGCGCCTGAAGGGCCATGGCATCCCGGTCTACGAGCTGAACAGCGTCAGCGAGCTGGAGTTCTATGTCGACGGCGCCGACGAAAGCGACGCTCACCTGAACCTGATCAAGGGCGGCGGCGCGGCCCTGACCCGCGAGAAGATCGTCGCGGCGGTGGCCAAGACCTTCATCTGCATCGCCGACGCCAGCAAGCTGGTGCCGGTGCTGGGCGCCTTCCCGCTGCCGGTGGAGGTGATTCCGATGGCCCGCAGCCATGTGGCGCGCCAGCTGGTCAAGCTGGGCGGCGACCCGGTCTACCGTGAAGGCGTGGTGACCGACAACGGCAACGTCATCCTGGATGTGCACAACCTGCAGATCACCAACCCGGTGGAGCTGGAAAGCCAGATCAACGCCATCGTCGGCGTGGTCACCAATGGCCTGTTCGCGGCGCGTCCGGCGGATGTGCTGCTGCTCGGGACCGCTGAAGGCGTGAAGACCCTCAAGGCCGAGTAAGCCTCATCGCGGGGCAAGCCAGCTCCCACGGTGGGAGCGGGCTTGCCCCGCGATAGCGCCAGCCCAGGCAATCAATCAGCCGGCTGCTTGAACACATAGAACAGGTTCGGCTCGCTGACCAGGTAGATGGTCCCGGCGTCGTCCATCGCAATTCCCTCCGCCTGCGGCACGGTCTGTTTCAACCCCTGGAACCCCTTGCGCAGTGACAGCGTGCTCAACGGCCTGCCCTTCACATCCAATTCCAGCACCAGCCGCGACTCGTCCGACAGCGCCAGCAGGTGCCCGCTGCGTTCGTCGAACTGCAGGCTCGACAGGTCCCTCACGAACAGCCGCCGGTCACGCTTGCGATCCTGCACCACATGCACGGCATAGGGTTTGTCGGGGTTGTCGTGGGGAAAGCCATGCACCTCGTAGATCATCATCGGGTCCCGCTCCTTGGCCACGAACAGGCGCTTGCCCGCCGAGTCGTAGGCCAGTCCCTCGAAACCCTTGTTGCCGTTGAGGCCAATGCCCAGGGACAACTGCTCGGCATCGTTGGCGTCGAGGAACAGGGTGTCGTCGTCCAGGCGCACGCGAATAAGCCGCTGCTGACGCTCGTCGGTGATCACGTAGCTGTTGGGCCCCACATACTCCACCGCCTCGGGGTCGCCGAAGCCGGTCAACGGCACGCGGCGCAGGATGCGGCCGTCCAGCGACAGCTCGATCAGCTCCGAGCGGGCATTGGTGACGGTGAACAGGCTCTTGCGGTCGGGGTCGTAGGTCAGCGCCGAAATGTCGTCGTCCAGCCCGACGATGGGCTGTGCTTCGATCGCCACCTGGTAGCGGTCCAGGCCGATGCTCTGCTCGGCCGGCTGCCACCAGGTCTTGAGGTTGAACCAGCCTCGCTCGAACAGGCGGAACTCATGCCCGGCGGCGCCCAGGACGACTAGGGCAACAAGCACGATGAAGGCGAAGATCAGGCGAAGGTGGCGGCGCATGCGGTCGGACTCGGCGAAAGGAGCACGTATCTAACCACTATCAACTGAAGCAAAGCTTAATGCCATCATCAGACCAATCTGAAAGATCAGGGCTTCCTGAAGCGATAGAACAGATTGGGCTCGCTGACGATGTACAGGTTGCCCTGGTCATCCATCGCCACGCCTTCGGCCCGGGGGATGGTGTCAGCCAAGCCATTGAAACCGCCCAACAAGGTCATGAAACTGACCTGCTCACCTTTCTCATCCAGCTCGAGCAGCATGTTGGAGTCCGCCGACAGTGCCAGCAGGTGCCCGGTGCGCGGGTCGATGCCCAGTGCAGAGAGGTTGCGCAGGTCCAGCTCGTCGCTGGGCAGCGGCTGCTTTTCGCCCTTGAGCGGGCCGTGGCCATCGGTGCTCCAGATGAACATCTTCGGTGGCCGCTCGGCGCCGATGATCAGGCGCTGGCGGATCAGGTCCCAGGCAATGGCTTCGAAGCCCTTGTTGCCGTCCTCGGTATTGCCCAGGTCATAGGGCTGGTAGTCGGTGCGGTTCAGCGATGTCGTGGCGGCATCCACCTTTACCAGCGTCAGGTCATGGTTGCGCTCGTCGACAATGGCGATCTGGCCGTCCTCAAGCACCGCCACGCCTTCCGGGTTGGACCAGCCAACCAGGGGAATCTTGCGCAACACATCGCCATCGAGGGTGAGTTCGACCAGGAACGGATGTTTGCCCATGACCGAGAACAACGTCCGGGTGTGCGGATTGAACGCCAGGTCAGAAGCCTCGTCGCGCTCCATGCCCGGCAAAGGCTTGGCATCGATGTCGGCCACGTAGTCTGGCAACCAGATACTTTCCTGGCGCTCGGCCTGGCTTTCGAAGCCTTCCTTTATCCACAACAGACCACGGTCATCCCAGTGCATGGCCACCACCAGGCCATAGGCGATGATCGCCAGCGCAAGTAGCCACAGCGACCAACGGGTGATCAGGCGTCGCTTGGGCGGAAGGGATGCGCTGGAAGGGTTGGTCATCGATCGGAGATCCTGAAAGTAGGCGGCAGCGTGGTCGCCACTGTCGGCAAATGAAGGTGAATAGACGAATTATCCGGATCAATTGTGAAAAAAACGACAAATCCTACTGGAACAGTCAGCGACGACGGCATTGCACCGTCGTCGCCCGGAGTCAAAGCACCCGGCCTTCGAACCGGCTTGCGCCGGGAAGTTCCAGCACCAGCTCATCGCCGACATTGAACGGCCCCACGCCCGCCGGGGTGCCGGTGAGGATGACATCGCCGGCCTGCAGGGAGAAGTGCTCGGCCATGTGCTGGATCATCGGTACGATCGGGTTGAGCATCAGCGCGCTGTTGCCGTCCTGGCGCACCTCGCCGTTGATGGTCAGGCGGATGCCGATATCGGTCAGGTCCTCGAAGGTGCCGGCCGACACGAACGGCGGCAGCACGCAGGCGCCGTCAAAGCTCTTGGCCAGTTCCCAGGGCAGGCCCTTTTCCTTCAGTTTCGCCTGCACATCGCGCAGGGTCAGGTCCAGCGCCGGGGCAAAGCCGGAGATGGCGTCGAGCACCTCTTCCTCGGAAGGGTGGGTGGACAGGGGTTTGCCCAGCAGCACGGCGATCTCTGCCTCGTAGTGCACCGAACCGCGCTCGGTCGGGATCTTGAAGCCGCCTTCCAGGGGCACCACGCAGCTGCCGGGCTTGATGAACAACAGCGGCTCGCTGGGGATGGGGTTGTCCAGTTCCTTGGCATGCTCGGCGTAGTTGCGGCCGATGCACACCACCTTGCCCAGCGGGAAGTGGATGCGTGTGCCGTCTACGTACTGGTGCTGGTAACTCATGGCCGACTCCTGTGAATACTGCTTTTTATTCGGGAGCGAAGATCTTACCCGGATTCATGATGCCGTTCGGGTCGAACACCGCCTTGATCGCCTTCATGCAGGCGATTTCCTCCGGTGAGCGGCTGTAGCCCAGGTAGTCGCGCTTGGTCATGCCCACGCCATGCTCGGCGGAGATCGAGCCGTTGTAGCGTTCGACGATCTCGAACACCCACTTGTTGACCTTGGCGCAGGAGGCGAAGAAGTCGTCCTTGGTCATGTGGTCGGGCTTGAGGATGTTCAGGTGCAGGTTGCCGTCGCCGATATGGCCGTACCAGACCACTTCGTAGTCCGGGTAGTGCTCGCCGACGATGGCGTCGATATCGCGCAGGAAGGCCGGTACCTTCGATACGGTGACCGAGATGTCGTTCTTGTACGGTGTCCAGTGGGAGATAGTTTCGGACAGGTACTCGCGCAGCTTCCACAGGTTCTTCAGCTGGGTCTCGCTCTGGCTCATCACGCCATCGAGCACCCAGCCCTGCTCGACGCAGTGCTCGAAGGTGGCCAGGGCTTCGTTGGCCACCTCCTCGGTGCTGGCTTCGAACTCCAGCAGGGCATAGAACGGGCAGTCGGTTTCGAACGGCGCGGGCACATCGCCCCGAGCGAGGATCCTGGCCAGGCCCTTGTCGGAAAAGAACTCGAAGGCCGTCAGGTCGAGCTTGCCCTGGAAGGCGTGCAGCACCGGCATGATCGCGTCGAAATCGGGCGTGCCCAGCACCATGGCGGTGAGGTTGCGCGGCGCGCGGTCCAGGCGCATGGTCGCCTCGACCACGAAGCCCAGTGTGCCTTCGGCGCCGATGAACAGCTGGCGCAGGTCGTAGCCGGTGGCGTTCTTGATCAGGTCCTTGTTCAGCTCGAGCAGCTCACCCTTGCCGGTGACCACCTTCAGCCCGGCTACCCAGTTGCGGGTCATGCCATAGCGAATCACCTTGATCCCGCCAGCGTTGGTACCGATATTGCCCCCGATCTGGCTGGACCCGCTCGAGGCGAAGTCCACTGGGTAGTAGAGGCCCTGGTCCTCGGCGAATTGCTGCAACTGGCGGGTGACGACCCCTGGCTGGCAGACCACGGTGCGGTCGAACTCGTTGAAGGCGAGGATCTGGTTCATGTAGTCGAAGGCCACCACCACCTCGCCATGGGCGGCCACGGCGGCGCCCGATAGCCCGGTACGCCCGCCCGACGGCACCAGGGCGACCTTGTGCCGGTTGGCCCAGCGCACGATGGCCTGCACCTGCTCGACGGACTTGGGGAAGACGATGGCGCTCGGCGCCGGCGGGTAGTGCTTGGTCCAGTCCTTGCCGTAGGCCTCGAGCGAGGCCGGGTCGGTAAGGACCTTGCCAGGGTCGACCAGGGTCATCAGCTCATCAATTACCACGGACTGGGTCATCGCTGGAACTCTCGACTTATTCATAGTCACCCTGAGCACGCTTCACCTGTCGGGATAAGCTCAGGTTGTGTCGCGTATGCTAGCATAGCCCTCCCGCTGTTCGTGCTAAGGCCGACGCCGCGCCGCTTTACCCTCCTCGCCATTTTTCTCCGGGATACAGGTTTACGCAGATGAGCAAGACTTCTCTCGACAAGAGCAAGATCAGGTTCCTTCTTCTTGAAGGTGTGCACCAGAACGCGGTCGATACCCTCAAGGCCGCCGGCTACACCAACATCGAATACCTCACTGGTTCGCTGCCGGAAGCCGAGCTGAAGGAAAAGATCGCCGATGCCCACTTCATCGGCATCCGTTCGCGCACCCAACTGACCGAAGAGATCTTCGACTGCGCGAAGAAACTGGTCGCGGTCGGCTGCTTCTGCATCGGTACCAACCAGGTCGACCTGGAAGCGGCCCGCGAGCGCGGTATCGCCGTGTTCAACGCCCCCTACTCGAACACCCGTTCGGTGGCCGAGCTGGTGCTGGCCGAAGCCATCCTGCTGCTGCGCGGCATCCCCGAGAAGAACGCTTCCTGCCACCGTGGCGGCTGGATCAAGAGCGCGGCCAACTCCTTCGAAATCCGCGGCAAGAAGCTGGGCATCGTCGGCTACGGCTCGATCGGCACCCAGCTGTCGGTCCTGGCCGAGAGCCTGGGCATGCAGGTGTACTTCTTCGACCCGCTGACCAAGCTGCCGCTGGGCAACGCGGTACAGGTCACCAGCCTGCACGAGCTGCTGGGCCTGGCCGACATCGTCTCGCTGCACGTGCCTGAGCTGCCATCCACCCAGTGGATGATCGGCGAGAAGGAAATCCGCGCGATGAAGAAGGGCTCGATCCTGATCAACGCCGCCCGTGGCACCGTGGTCGAGCTGGACCACCTGGCCGCCGCGATCAAGGACAAGCACCTGATCGGCGCCGCCATCGACGTGTTCCCGGTCGAGCCGCGCTCCAACGACGAAGAGTTCGAAAGCCCGCTGCGCGGCCTGGACAACGTGATCCTGACCCCGCACATCGGTGGTTCCACCGCCGAGGCCCAGGCCAACATCGGCCTGGAAGTGGCCGAGAAACTGGTCAAGTACAGCGACAACGGTACCTCCGTGTCGTCGGTCAACTTCCCGGAAGTGGCCCTGCCGGCCCACCCAGGCAAGCACCGCCTGCTGCACATCCACGAAAACATTCCGGGCGTGCTCAGCGAGATCAACAAGGTGTTCGCCGAAAACGCTATCAACATCTCCGGTCAGTTCCTGCAGACCAACGAGAAAGTGGGTTACGTGGTGATCGACGTCGACGCCGAGTACTCGGACCTGGCCCAGGAGAAACTGCAGCACGTGAAGGGCACCATCCGCTCGCGCGTGCTGTTCTGAGTTTCACTGCGTCATGAAAAGGGAGGCCCTGGTGGCCTCCCTTTTTTATTCGGCCAACGCCTGAAAATCGGATAGTCGCTACAAAAATCCACCAATACCACTATCACTCGTTTTTGCCCCCTCGCCACACAACCGTCTCACAGCCTTCCTAGCATGGCCCCATCTCTTCGATGAGGCCTTGCCATGAACAACGCCACTCCAGGCGCACAGATGAAAGTGCGCGGTATCCACAAGCGCTTCGGCGCCTTCACCGCACTCAACGACGTCTCCCTCGACATCGCCGCCGGCGAGCTGGTGTGCCTGCTCGGCCCGTCGGGCTGTGGCAAGACCACGCTGCTGCGCTGCATCGCCGGGCTCGAGCGCCAGGACCGCGGGACGCTGTACATTGGCGACCGCGACATCTCCGAGCTGCCACCTCAGGCCCGCGACTACGGCATCCTGTTCCAGTCCTACGCCCTGTTCCCCAACCTCACCGTCGAAGCCAACATCGCCTACGGCCTGACCGGCAGCAATCGCGAGGCCTCGCGCCAACGGGTCGGTGAAATGCTCGAACTGGTCGGCCTTGCCGGCAGCGAGAAGAAGTACCCCGGCCAGCTGTCCGGTGGCCAGCAACAACGCGTGGCCCTGGCCCGCGCCCTGGCGCCTTCGCCGTCGCTGCTGCTGCTCGACGAGCCGATGTCGGCGCTGGACGCCCGTGTGCGCGAGCACCTGTGTACCGAACTGCGCCAGTTGCAGCGCCAGCTGGGTATCACCACGCTGATGGTCACCCATAACCAGGACGAGGCCATGCTGATGGCCGACCGCATCGCCGTGATGAACAACGGTCAGGTCGAGCAGTACGCCACGCCCCAGGAAATCTACGACCAGCCGGCCACGCCGTTCGTCGCCGAGTTCGTCGGCCAGGGCAACTGGCTGCCGTTCCAGCGCAGCGGCGACAGCCATGCCCAGGTCGGCGGCCTGCACATGCGCCTGGCGGCCAATGCCGCCGGTGCCAGCAGCGGCCGGCTGTTCTGCCGGCCCGAGGCGATCACCGTCAACCCGGTGGTACACGAGGAAAACCTGTTCCCGGCGAAGGTCCGCGAGATCACCTTCCTCGGCAACCGCTGCCGCATGAGCTTTGAGTTCAAGGCCCTGCCGGGCCACGCGTTGCTCGCGGAGCTGGCGCCAGAGGCGATGCCGCGCCTGGGTTCGCAGGACATCTGGGTGGCGCTGCCGCCGCAGAGCCTGCAGGTGTTCGCCTGAGATGGCCGCGCCCATGACCCTGCCGCTCACCGCCGCCAAGGCCGCACCTCGCAGCGGTGTCGCCCTGGGGGACCGTCTGTTCGTGGTCGGTGGCAAGAGCCTGCTGCTGATCCTGCTGGTGCTGGCGGTGCTGATGCCGCTGCTGGCGATCTTCTGGCGCGGCTTCAGCGCTGAAGCCGGGCAGGGCGGCGGCCTGCCGGCTGCCCGTGAGTTGTTCGCCAGCGAGAACTTTCACTGGCTGCTCGGCAACAGCCTGTCGGTGGCGTTCACCGTCACCGCCATTGTCGTGCCACTGGCCTATCTGTTCGCCTATGCCCTGCAACGCACACTGATCCCGGCCAAGGGACTGTGGCGCGGCATCTCGCTGCTGCCGCTGCTGGCGCCGTCGATGCTGCCGGCCATCGCCCTGGTGTACCTGTTCGGCAACCAGGGCCTGCTGCGCGGGCTGCTCAGCGACAATATCTACGGCTTCTGGGGCATCGTGCTCGGCGAAGCCATCTACACCTTTCCCCACGCCCTGATGATCCTGCTCTCGGCGCTGTCGCTGGCTGACGCACGGCTGTTCGACGCCGCCTCGAGCATGGGGGCGGGGCCGGCGCGGGCATTCTTCAGCATCACCTGGCCGGCCACGCGCCAGGCGGTGTTCGCCGCGTTCTGCCTGGTGTTCACCCTGACCATCACCGACTTCGGCGTGCCGGTCGTGGTGGGTGGGGATTACCAGGTGCTGGCCCTGGAAGCCTACAAGGCCGTGGTCGGCCAGCAACAGTTCGGTCGTGGCGCGCTGATCGGCATGGTGCTGCTGGTGCCGGCCCTGCTCAGCTTCACCGTCGATGCCTGGTTGCGCCGTCGCCAGGGCGAGGCCATGAGCGGTCGTGCCCAGGTGTTCGAGCCCAAGCCGTCGCGGCTGCGCGATGGCTGCTTCCTGGCCATCGTGCTGCTGGTGTGCGCGGCACTGCTGGCAGTGGTCGGCATGGCGGTGTATTCGTCGCTGGTCAAGTTCTGGCCGTACAACCTGTCGCTGTCGCTCAAGCACTACATGTTCGAGGACACCGCCGGTGGCGGCTGGCTGGCCTACCGCAACAGCGTGACCATGGCCATCGGCAGCGCGCTGATCGGCAGCGTGGTGATCTTCACCGGCGCCTACCTGATGGAGAAGACCCAGGGGCAGCGCCTGCTCAACCAGCTGCTGCGCTTGCTGAGCTTCATCCCGATGGCGGTGCCTGGCCTGGTGCTGGGCCTGGGCTACGTGTTCTTCTTCAACCTCAACGGCAACCCGCTGCATGTGTTCTACGGCAGCATGGCGCTGCTGGTGGTGTGCACCATCGCCCACTACCTGACCACCGCGCAGATGACCGCCACCACCGCCCTGCGCCAGCTCGATGGCGAGTTCGAGGCCGCCGCGCTGTCGCTCAAGGCGCCGCTGTACAAGCATTTCATGCGGGTCACCGTGCCGATCTGCCTGCCGGCGCTTCTGGACATCATCCGCTACCTGTTCGTCTCGGCGATGACCACCGTGTCGGCGGCGATCTTCCTGTACAGCCCCGACACCATCCTCGCCGCCGTCGCCGTGCTGAACATGGACGACGCCGGCAACGTCGGCGGCGCCGCCGCCATGTCGACCCTGATCCTGCTTACCAGCGCTGCCGCATCCTTGCTGCTGGCCGGTGCTTCACGCGGCCTGCTGCGCCGCTCCCAGGCCTGGCGCCAGCGCGCGCCAGGCCATTGACCGACTGCCCACACTGATAGGAACCGCATCATGTTCAAGCCACTCGCACTTGCCGCTGCCGTATCCGCCGTCTTCAGCCTGCAGGCCTCGGCCGCAACCCAGCTGACCGTCTACACCGCCCTCGAGGCCGAGCAGCTCAAGAGCTACAAGCAGGCTTTCGAAAAGGCCAACCCCGACATCGAGATCAAGTGGGTGCGCGACTCCACCGGCATCATCACCGCCAAGCTGCTGGCCGAGAAGGACCGTCCGCAGGCCGACGCGGTGTGGGGCCTGGCCGCTTCCAGCCTGGCCATCCTCGACCAGAACGGCATGCTCGAAGCCTATGCGCCCAAGGACCTGGGCAAGATCTCGGCCAACTACCGCGACGCCGCCAATCCGCCGGCCTGGGTGGGCATGGACGTGTGGGCCGCGACCATCTGCTTCAATACCGTCGAGGCCGAGAAGCAGGGCCTGAGCAAGCCGCTGAGCTGGCAGGACCTGACCAAGCCTGAATACAAGGGCAAGATCGTCATGCCCAACCCGGCCTCGTCCGGCACCGGCTTCCTGGATGTGAGCGCCTGGCTGCAGACCTTCGGCGAGCCGCAGGGCTGGGCCTACATGGATGCGCTGCACCAGAATATCGGCCAGTACGTTCATTCCGGCTCCAAACCGTGCAAGCTGGCGGCCGCCGGTGAATTCCCGATCGGCATCTCGTTCGAATACCCGGCCGTGCAGCTCAAGCGCCAGGGCGCGCCACTGGATATCGTGCTGCCCAAGGAGGGCCTGGGCTGGGAGATCGAAGCCACCGCAGTGATCAAGGGTTCGCCAAAGGCCGATGCCGCCAGGCGCCTGGCCGACTTCTCCGCCAGCCCCGCGGCCATGGAACTGTACAAGGAGAACTTCGCCGTGCTCGCCGCGCCGGGCATCGCCAAGCCGCAGACCGAGTTGCCGGCGGACTACGAGCAGCGCCTGATCAAGAACGACTTCGCCTGGGCCTCGAAGAACCGCGACGAGATCCTCAGCGAGTGGCGCAAGCGCTATGACGGCAAGTCGGAAAAGGTCGCGCAACAGTAAGTCAGGCAAGGCCTGCGGCTTCGTTCACGGGTATAAAAAAACCGGCGCACCAGGCGCCGGTTTTTTTATGCCGTCAGAGCCTCACAGCCCTTCGAGCATTGCCTTGTTGCGCACTGCGCCCTTGTCGGCGCTGGTGGCCAGCAGGGCGTAGGCCTTGAGCGCGGTGGTCACCTTGCGTGGACGCACCTCGGCCGGCTTCCAGCCCTTCTTGTCCTGCTCGACGCGACGCTCGGCCAGCTCTTCGTCGCTGACCAGCAGGTTGATCGAACGGTTGGGGATGTCGATCAGCACCTTGTCGCCATCGCGCACCAGGCCGATGGCGCCGCCCGCTGCCGCTTCCGGCGAGGCGTGGCCGATCGACAGGCCCGAGGTGCCGCCGGAGAAACGGCCGTCGGTGAGCAGGGCGCAGGCCTTGCCCAGGCCCTTGGACTTCAGGTACGAGGTCGGGTACAGCATCTCTTGCATGCCCGGGCCGCCTTTCGGGCCTTCGTAGCGGATGATGACGATGTCGCCGGCCTGCACTTCGTCGGCGAGGATGCCGCGCACGGCGCTGTCCTGGCTCTCGAAGATCTTCGCGGTGCCTTCGAACACGTGGATCGACTCATCGACACCGGCGGTCTTCACCACGCAGCCGTCCAGGGCGATGTTGCCGTACAGCACGGCCAGGCCGCCTTCCTGCGAGTAGGCGTGCTCGAAGCTGCGGATGCAGCCGTTCTCGCGGTCGTCGTCCAGGGTTTCCCAACGGGTCGACTGGCTGAACGCGGTCTGCGTCGGGATACCGGCCGGGCCTGCCTTGAAGAAGGTGTGCACGGCTTCGTCATCGGTCTGGGTGATGTCCCACTTGGCGATGGCTTCTTCCATGCTTGGGCTGTGCACGGTGGGCAGGTCGGTGTGCAGCAGGCCGCCACGGGCCAGCGAGCCGAGGATGCTGAAGATGCCGCCGGCGCGGTGCACGTCTTCCATGTGGTACTTCTGGATGTTCGGCGCCACCTTGCACAGTTGCGGCACCTTGCGCGACAGGCGATCGATGTCGCGCAGGTCGAAGTCCACCTCGCCTTCCTGGGCTGCGGCCAGCAGGTGCAGGATGGTGTTGGTCGAACCGCCCATGGCGATGTCGAGCATCATGGCGTTCTCGAACGCCTTGAAGTTGGCGATGCTGCGCGGCAGTACCGACGTATCGTTCTCGCCGTAGTAGCGCTTGCACAGCTCGACGATGGTGCGACCGGCGGTGAGGAACAGCTGCTCGCGGTCCGAGTGGGTGGCCAGGGTCGAACCGTTGCCCGGCAGGGCAAGGCCCAGGGCCTCGGTCAGGCAGTTCATCGAGTTGGCGGTGAACATGCCGGAGCACGAACCGCAGGTCGGGCAAGCGCTGCGCTCGTACTCGGCGACTTTCTCGTCGCTTGCGGTGGAG
This sequence comes from Pseudomonas peradeniyensis, assembly GCF_014268935.2. Classification (GTDB taxonomy): domain Bacteria; phylum Pseudomonadota; class Gammaproteobacteria; order Pseudomonadales; family Pseudomonadaceae; genus Aquipseudomonas; species Aquipseudomonas peradeniyensis. Next base: position 43,768 of record NZ_JABWRJ020000002.1, read on the forward strand.
TCGGCGGCAATGACCATGGCGTCGACCAGGTCCAGGCCGTGGCTGGCCAGTTTGGTCTTGCCGGCTTCCATCGGGCCGCCGGAGACGAAGATCACCGGGATGTTCAGGCGCAGGGCGGCCATCAGCATGCCGGGAGTGATCTTGTCGCAGTTGGAGATGCAGACGATGGCGTCGGCGCAGTGGGCGTTGACCATGTACTCGACGGCGTCGGCGATGATCTCGCGGCTGGGCAGCGAGTACAGCATGCCGTCATGGCCCATGGCGATGCCGTCGTCCACGGCGATGGTGTTGAACTCTTTCGCCACGCCACCGGCGCGTTCGATCTCGCGGGCGACCAGCTGGCCCAGGTCCTTCAGGTGCACATGCCCCGGGACGAACTGGGTGAACGAGTTGGCGATGGCGATGATCGGTTTCTTGAAGTCTTCGTCCTTCATCCCGGTGGCGCGCCACAGGGCACGGGCACCGGCCATGTTGCGGCCTTGGGTGGAGGTCTTGGAACGATAATCAGGCATGGAGCGCTCCTGGCGGCTAAATCAGGTCACTAAATAGGGAGTGAGCTTCTCTTGTCCTAAATACGCCGAAGGCCGGTTGCCACTGGCACGGATGGAGGTCGAAGGACCGCGCGGGATCGCCGCAGGCTCGACCAGAGCTCATAAACCCGCCGGGGATGTCTGGCGATGGATAGCCCGATTCTACACGGCTGGCGCGAGGAGGGAATGAAAACCGGCCGGCTGGGCGGCGCGCTAACTATCTAGCGCTTGTCCGGGCTTGCACAGCGTTAGCGTGAATGGAAATCCATTGCCACAACAGGGCATGACCATGCACGTTCTCCGTTACCTGCTTTACCTTGGCTGCCTGCTCTGCAGCCTGGCGGGCTTTGCCTCCCCTCACCTCGACGACGCCTATGCCCACGACGACAGCGATCCGTTTACCGACAGGAGCACCTGGATGAAATCGATCCGGGATGACGTACGCCTCAGCGAGATGGCGCTCCCCGGCACCCATGACTCGGCAACCTTCGACCTGAGCCTGTTCCCGGTCGTCAATGAGGTCGTCAGCACCCAGGCGTTGAGCTTCGACGAGCAGTTGAAGTACGGCATCCGGGTGCTGGATCTGCGGGTCCGCCGGACAGGCGATGCACTGGCCCTGCACCATGGGCCGATCTTTCTGGAGCGAATGCTGGGGGATGCGCTGCAGGCGATCCAGCGCTTTCTGCAGGCCAACCCCAGTGAGACGGTCCTGTTCAGGGTCCGGGAAGAGCACACGGCGGACACCAACGTGGGCCTGGACCTGGCGCAGGTCTTCGAGCGCTACATGCAGCAATACTCGGCCGTGTACCTGCAGGCGCCGCGCAGCAACGTCACGCTGGGCGAAGCCAGGGGCAAATTCGTCGTGCTGTCCAATATCGGCAACCTCAATCCGTATGGCTTGAGCTACAGCAACTTCGACATCCAGGATGACTGGAAGCTCGAAACCAACTGGGACCTGCACGAGAAGTACCTGAAGATCAGGCGGCAGTTGCACCGGGCCGCGGCGGGCAGCCCGGACACCTTCTATGTGAACTACCTGTCGGGCAGCGTGGGGGCGTTTCCGTACTTCGTCGCCAGTGGCCATGTCAGCGCCGGCACTGGTGCGCCCAGGCTGTCCACTGGCTTGCTGGCGCTGGACGATGTCGACTGGTACCCGTACTTTCCGCGGACCACCTGCCTGGGCAAGCTGTGCACGATCTCCTTCGAGGGTACCAACACCCTGGCCCGGGACGATATCGAGGACCTGAACGGCCCAGATCCGACCCGTCGAAGCGTCGGCATCATCATGGCCGACTTCCCGGGGGAGTCGCTGATTGCCAACATCATTGCCAACAATCACCACCCGACGCACGACCTCGGGCGGTGACTGTGGCTGATCGATCAGCTGTTGGGCAGCAACCGGCAGGTGATGCTCTTGATGTAGCGGGTCTCGGCGATCGCCGGGTGCACCGGGTGGTCCGGGCCCTGGCCGCCGCGCTCGAGCATTTGCAGGTTGCGGTCCAGGTGGCGGGCGCTGGTCAGCAGGATGTTGTTCAGGTCGTCCTCGGGCAGGTGCATCGAGCACGAGGCGCTGACCAGGATGCCGTCCTTGGTGAGCATGCGCATGGCCTGTTCGTTGAGGCGGCGGTAGGCGGCCTCGCCGTTCTTCAGGTCCTTCTTGCGCTTGATGAAGGCGGGCGGGTCGGCAATGATCACGTCGAAACGCTCTTCGGCGGCCTTCAGCTCGCGCAGGGCCTCGAACACGTCGCCTTCGATGCAGGTCAGCTTCTCGCTGATGCCGTTCAGCGCGGCGTTGCGCTCGACACCGTCGAGGGCGAAGCCCGAGGCATCCACGCAGAACACTTCGCTGGCGCCGAACGCGCCGGCCTGCACACCCCAGCCACCGATGTAGCTGAACAGGTCGAGCACGCGCTTGCCCTTGACGTAGGGGGCCAGGCGGGCGCGGTTCATGCGGTGGTCGTAGAACCAGCCGGTCTTCTGCCCTTCGCGCACCGGGGCCTCGAATTTCACGCCGTTCTCTTCCAGCGCGACCCAGTCCGGCACTTCGCCGTAGACGGTCTCGACATAGCGGCCGAGGCCTTCGGCGTCACGGGCGGCTGAGTCGTTCTTGAACAGGATGCCGCTTGGCTTGAGGACCTGGACCAGGGCGGCGATGACGTCGTCCTTGTGCGCTTCCATGGTGGCCGAGGCCAGCTGTACCACGAGGATGTCGAAGAAGCGGTCGACCACCAGGCCCGGCAGCAGGTCGGAGTCGCCATAGACCAGGCGGTAGCACGGCTTGTCGAACAGGCGCTCGCGCAGCGACAGGGCCACGTTCAGGCGGTGCACCAGCAGCGACTTGTCCAGCGGCAGCTTGACGTCGCGCGACAGCAGGCGGGCGCAGATCAGGTTGTTCGGGCTCATGGCCACCACGCCCAGGGGCTTGCCGTTGGCGGCTTCGAGGATGGCCTGCTGGCCGGCCTTCAGGCCCTGCAGCGGGGTCGCGGCGACGTCGACTTCATTGCTGTAGACCCACAGGTGGCCGGCGCGCAGGCGGCGGTCGGCATTGGCTTTGAGGCGAAGGCTGGGCAGGGACATGACGTCGCTCCGGGAAAAAAGAGCGGGAGTATACCGTGTTGGCCTCGGCTGCGCTGGTGGGCGCGACCAAGCGCGAGCCTCGTCTTGGGGCTGGCCTGTTACAGCAGGCTAAAGAAATTCTTGGATCCAACGATCCACTGATAGTTACCCTGCCGGTGTACAGGGTTAGAATCCCCCGTCCCCAGCGAGAATGCACGAATGTCCCAGGAACTTACCGCCGAACAGATCCAGCAAGCCCTGCAGGGCATCACCATCCCGCCGCAGCCGCAGATCATGGTCGACCTGCAGTTCGAGCAGTACATGCCCGACCCGGACCTTGAGACCATCGCCAAGCTGATCAGCCAGGACCCGGGTCTGTCCGGCGCCCTGCTGAAACTGGTCAACTCGGCGCAGTTCGGCCTGGCGAACAAGATCGGTTCGATCCAGCGCGCCGTGAACCTGTTGGGTAGCCGTTCGATCATCAACCTGATCAACGCTCAGTCGATCAGGGGTGAAATGACCGACGAGACCATCGTCACCCTCAACCCGTTCTGGGACACCGCCCAGGACGTGGCCATGACCTGCCTGACCCTGGCCAAGCGCACCGGCATCCAGGCGGTGGACGAGGCCTACACCCTGGGCCTGTTCCACGACTGCGGCGTGCCGCTGATGCACAAGCGCTTCCCCAACTACATGGAAGTGCTGGAGGAGTCCTACGCCAAGGCCAATGACGAGGTCCGCGTGGTGGACACCGAGAACCGCGTGTTCAACACTAACCACTCGGTGGTCGGCTATTTCACCGCCAAGTCCTGGCGCCTGCCGGAGCACATCAGCGCCGCCATCGCCAACCACCACAACGCCCTGGCGGTGTTCCGCGACGAGTCCTCGCGCAATACCCAGACCCAGCTGAAGAACCTGCTGGCGGTGTTGAAGATGTCCGAGCACATCTGCGCCTCCTACCGCGTGCTGGGCAACCAGAGTGTCGACCATGAGTGGAACATGGTTGGCCCGCTGGTGCTGGACTACATCGGCCTGACCGAATACGACTTCGAGCAGCTCAAGCAGAACATCCGCGAATTGGGCGGGCACTGAGCCATGCCGGAACTGCCAGAGGTCGAGACGACGCGGCGCGGCATCGCACCGCACCTGGAAGGGCAGCGGGTCAGCCGCGTGGTGGTGCGCGACCGGCGCCTGCGCTGGCCGATCCCGGAAGACCTCGACGTGCGCCTGTCGGGGCAGCGCATCGTCAGCGTCGAGCGCCGCGCCAAGTACCTGCTGATCAACGCCGAGGTCGGCACCTTGATCAGCCACCTGGGCATGTCGGGCAACCTGCGCCTGGTCGAACTGGGCTTGCCGGCGGCCAAGCACGAGCATGTGGATATCGAGCTCGAGTCGGGGATGATGCTGCGCTACACCGACCCGCGCCGCTTCGGGGCCATGCTCTGGAGCCTCGATCCGCTCAACCACGAACTGCTGATTCGCCTGGGGCCGGAGCCGCTGACCGACCTGTTCGACGGCGAGCGGCTGTTCCAGCTGTCCCGTGGGCGGTCGATGGCGGTCAAACCGTTCATCATGGATAACGCCGTGGTGGTGGGGGTGGGCAACATCTACGCCACCGAGGCGCTGTTCGCCGCCGGGATCGACCCGCGCCGCGAGGCGGGCGGGATCTCCCGGGCGCGTTACCTGAAGCTGGCGATCGAGATCAAGCGGGTGCTGGCGGCGGCCATCGAGCAGGGTGGGACCACCTTGCGCGACTTCATCGGTGGCGATGGCCAGCCGGGCTACTTCCAGCAGGAACTGTTCGTCTATGGACGCGGTGGTCAGCCGTGCAAGGTGTGTGGCACCGAGTTGCGTGAAGTGAAGCTGGGACAGCGGGCGAGCGTGTTCTGCCCAAAATGCCAGCGCTGATGCCTCATGCCCTATCGCGGGGCAAGCCCGCTCCCACGAAAGCGAGCCAAGCCAGTCGTAGGGGCGGGCTTGCCCCGCGATAGGGCCGGATCAGTCGACTACCGCCGCCTGCCCTACACCCCTGGGATCACTGGCCGCCTCCACGGTCCCGGCAGCCTTGTCCCAATAGAGCACCTGCTGATTCCCGTATTGGCGCCCGACATCCTTCAGTCGATACCCACGCCCTTCAAGCTCGACTTTCTGCCCGGCACTGAACGTCCCCGGCTCATGCTCCACCACATCCGGCAGGTACTGATGGTGATAGCGCGGCGTCGCCGGCCACTCGGCCACCGGCCGCCCTTCGAGGAAGCCCAGCACCGACAGCAGCACCATGCTCGGAATCCGGCTGCCGCCCGGCGTGCCGAAGCTGGCGAACTGGCTTGGGCTTTCGATGAAGGTCGGACTCATGCTCGACAAGGGCCGCTTGCCCGCCGCCACCGCGTTGGCCTGGCTGCCGGCCAGGCCATAGCTGTTGCTGCCGCTGGGATCGGCGGCAAAGTCGTCCATCTCGTTGTTCAGCACAACGCCGGTGCCGGGCACGCTGAACGCCGCGCCGAACGGCAGGTTGACCGACAGCGTGGCGGACACGGCATTGCCGTCGGCGTCGATCACCGTGAAGTGGGTGGTGTGGTCGCCCTCGCGCCAGGCCGGTGAGGGGGGCAGGGCGCTGCTGGGGGTGGCCTGGCGCACGTCGATGCTGTCGGCCAGGCCGGTCAGGTACTGGCGCGCCAGCAGGCGGTTGATGGGGTTGGCCACGTAGTCCGGGTCGCCCAGCAGCCCGCGGTCGCGGTAGGCCCGGCGCAGCACTTCGATCACATAATGGCTGCGCTGCACGGGCTCGGCGCTCTGCCAGGGCAGGCGCTGGAGCATGGCCAGGCTCTGGGCCAGGGCCACGCCACCGGCCGAGGGCGGTGGACTGCTGATCAGCTCGCGCTGGTCGGCCAGTGGATAACGCAGCGGCTCGCGCCAGGCGGTGTGGTAGCCGGCGAGGTCATCGAGGGTCCAGACACCGCCGGCCTGACGCACGCCATCGACCAGCCGGTGGGCCGTCGGGCCACGGTAGAAACCGTCGCGCCCATGCTCGGCCAACGCCAGCAGGGTCGCGGCCAGTTCCGGCTGGCGAATCACTGTGCCGAGCGCCGGTATGTCGTTGTCGGCGAGGAACAGCCGGGCGCTTTCGGCATTGTCGCGCAGGGCGCTCAGGCGCATGGTCGCGCGGTCACGGTAGATGCGGTCGACGACAAAGCCCTGGTTGGCCAGGCGAATGGCCGGGGCCAGGCTGTCCTTGAGCGGCAGCCTGCCGTGGGTCGCGGCCAGGTCGGCCAGCGCCTGGGGCAGGCCGGGGATGGCCGCGGCCAGTGGGCCATTGACCGACAGGCCCGGCTGCACCTGGCCGTCCTTGAGGTACATGTCGGCCCGGGCGGCGGCCGGGGCGCGTTCGCGGGCGTCGAGGAAGGCGTAGCGTGGGCTGTCAGCACTCTCGCGCAGCAGGAAGAACCCGCCACCGCCAAGGCCGGAGCCATAGGGCTCGACAACGGCCAGCGTGGCGCCAATGGCCACGGCGGCATCGAAAGCGTTGCCGCCCTGCTGCAGGATCTGCCTTGCCGCCGCGGTGGCTTCGCCGTGCGGGCTGGCGATCGCCGCCTGACCTGGCCCGGCGGCCAGGGCGCCATGGGCCAGCAGCGCCAGGAGGGCGCCGAGGGCTGCGTGGCGAAGCGCGGCGACGAACGGCATCAGGCCTTGCCGGTGATCCGGCGGTACTTGGCCATCAGCTCGTCTTCGGTCTCCGGGTGGGCTTCATCCAGGGGGATGCAGTCCACCGGGCAGACCTGCTGGCACTGGGGCTCGTCGTAGTGGCCGACGCACTGGGTGCACAGGTTAGGGTCGATCACGTAGATCTCTTCGCCTTGCGAGATGGCGGCGTTCGGGCACTCGGGTTCGCAGACGTCGCAGTTGATGCAATCGTCGGTGATGATCAGGGACATGGGGACTCCGGCCGGGGCGTTGGGCCCGGGCATGTTTCAAAGCGATGGGCACAATTGTGCCGGATTCGCGCCCGCAGTGCACGCGGGCGCGACATCGTGACCGCGAGGCTTACTTGCGGAAGCGCTCGGTCAGCGCGTCGGCCACGGCAGGGTGGACGAACTTGCTGATATCACCGCCCAACGCGGCGATTTCCCGGACCAACGTCGAGGAAATGAACGAATAGCGCTCGGATGGCGTGAGGAACAGGCTCTCGACGTCCGGCGCCAGCTGGCGGTTCATGTTGGCCAGCTGGAACTCGTATTCGAAGTCGGACACCGCGCGCAGGCCGCGCAGGAACACATTGGCGTTCTGTTCCTTGGCGAAATGCGCCAGCAACGAGGAGAAGCCGATGACTTCGACATTGGGCAGGTGCTTGGTGACCTCGCGGGCCAGCGCCACCCGTTGCTCCAGGGGGAACAGGGGGTTTTTCTTGGGGCTGGCCGCCACGGCGATGATCACATGGTCGAACAGGCGCGAGGCGCGCTCGACCAGGTCGCCATGGCCTTTGGTAATGGGGTCGAAAGTACCCGGGTACAACACTCGGTTCATCGCGTCATCCTGGCTGGAGTGCGTTGGGGAGTCGGATGGTAGCGCAGCGATTGCGCCCGGCCAAGTCGCGTGGCTGGTCGATGGCACTATAGACAGCATGGCTATTGGCTGTCATGCGCCGGATGCCAGGCGGCCGACCAGCGCCTCGCTGAGCAGGGCGGTCAGGGCATAGACCGACAGCTGAGGGTTGGCGCCGATGCTGGTGGGGAACAGCGAACCGTCGTGGACCGACAGGTTTTCCAGCTGGTGATGCCGGCCCAGGCTGTCGCACACCGCCTGGCGCGGATCCTCGCCCAGGGCGCAGCCGCCCATGACGTGGGCGCTGCCCAGGCGCATGCGAAACAGTTCCAGGGGCAGGTTGTCGATCAATGCCTTGGCGTGTTCCGGGTTGTCGGCATACCGGGCATCGCCATGCACCGGCAGCACCCGGCGGGCACCGGCGGCGAACTGGATCTGCGCCATACTGTGCCAGGCCCGGCGCAGCCCGTCGCGCAGGTAGTCGGTGACCGGGTAGTCGAGCACCGGCGAGCCATCGCCACGCAACTCCACCTGGCCGCCCGGGCTGTCCGGGTGGAAACCATCGCGCAGCAGCGCCAGCATCACGTGGGTATGGGGCAGCTCGGCCATGCGCAGGGCATTGTCCTGGCCATGGCCGCCGAGCAGGGTGCTGGCCAGGGCCGGGTGCAGCGGCGGGACTTCGAGCTTGTAGCCGACCGGGCCGGCGACGCCGTCCTGCCACTGGAACTGGTCGCTGTAGATTGACTGCGGCGCGCCATAGTACGGGTCGATCTTCGTCTCGAACTGCGCGGCGCTGAAGTTGACCAGGTGCAGGAAGGTGCGCTTGCCCAGGCGCTGGTGAGGATCGGGCGCATCGGAGCGCAGCAGCAGGGCCGGGCTGTTGATGCCGCCGCCGGCCAGTACGTAATGCCGGGCACGCACGAGCACCTGTCGGCCGGTGGGCTGGATCCCCTGAGCGTCCAGGGCCTGGCATTGCAGGTGGTCGATACGTTGGCCGTCGTGGCTGAAGCGCTCGGCACGGGCCAGGTAAAGCAATTCGCCGCCTTGCTCAAGGGTGGCCGGAATGCTGGTGACCAGCATCGACTGTTTGGCGTTGACCGGGCAGCCCATGCCGCAGTAGCCCAGGTTCCAGCAGCCGCGCACGTTGCGCGGGATCACCGCCCAGCGCAGGCCGAGCGCCTCGCAGCCGCGACGCAACACGTCGTTGTTGGCATTGGGCGGCATCATCCAGGGGCTGATGCCCAGGTGCTGCTCCATGCGTTCGAACCAGGGCTTCAGGCTGTCGCTGTCCAGGCCCTTGACCCCATGTTCGCGGGCCCAGTGCTCCAGGGTCTGTGGCGGCGTGCGGAAACTCGAGGTCCAGTTGACCAGGGTGGTGCCGCCTACCGCCCGGCCCTGCAGGATGGTGATGGCGCCATCCTTGCTCAGGCGGCCCAGGCCCTCCTGGTAGAGGTCGGCATAGGCCTCGTGCTCCAGCAGGTGGAAGTCGCTGCTGGTCTTCAGCGGGCCTTCCTCGATCAGCAGCACCTTCAGGCCGGCCGCGCTCAGCCGTTCGGCGGTTGTGGCGCCGCCCGCGCCGCTGCCGATCACGGCGACGTCGGCTTCGAGGCTCAGGTCCTGCTCCAGGCGCGAGCCATCGTGGGTGATCCAGCCTCGAGCGAGGCCTTGGCGAAACGGGTCGGGGACGGGCATTTGGCGATGCTCTTGTCAGTGGGTCAGATCTTCGGCGGCCCTGGATAGCCGCAGGCCGCCCAGGCCTCGGGGCGTTCGTACCAGGCCATGAGCAGCAGTTGCAGCAGCGAGGCATGGCCCTGGCGCAGCAGGTTCAGCGAACTGTCCCGCCAGCGTTCGAGAAAGCGCTCCAGCTCGCTATCCGTGGCGCTGGCCCAGCCGCCCCAGATACCGGTCAGCGGCCCTCGGGTCAGGGGCAGGGTGAGCACGTCGAACAGTTGCCGGGTCAGCTTGAGCATGGCGGGCGACAGCGCTGCCAGCTTGTGGTCGAGGCTGTGCAGCACCCATTCGGTGGAAGCCTGGGTACCCGCCAGCACGACGGGTATCAGGGCCTGCAGCAGAGGCAGGTCATCATCGCGCAGGACCTGATAACCGGGCGAGGCCGCCTGCGGCGAGCAACCGACCAGGCCGGTGGCTCCCAGAAACAGGCTGGCCCCAAAGCTGAACCTGAGCAGGTCGCGACGATGCATACGCGCCGGCGCTCAGCGGATGAACAGCTTGTAGACCAGGCGCTGCAAGGCTTTGCCATAGGGCGGGTAGATCGTCTTGGCGGCATTGATGCGCTGCTTGGCCAGCACGGCCTTGGCCTTGCTGAAGGTCAGGAAACCGTCGTGGCCATGGTAGTGGCCCATGCCGGACGGGCCGACGCCGCCGAACGGCAGGTCGTCCTGGGCCACGTGCAGCAGGGTGTCGTTGAGGCAGACGCCGCCGGAGTGGGTGTCGCGCAGTACCCGTGCCTGCTCGCCCTTGTCATAGCCGAAGTAATAGAGCGCCAGGGGCCGGGGACGCTGGTTGATGTAGGCCAGTGCGTCGTCCAGGCGGTCGTAGGGCACCAGCGGCAGCAACGGGCCGAAGATCTCGTCCTGCATCACCTGCATGCCGTCGTGCACCTGCAGCAGCAGGTGTGGCGGCAGTTGGCGGCCCTGGCGGGGTTCGTCGGGGTAGAGGTCGACCACCTGGGCGCCTTGCTCGCGGGCATCGTCCAGCAGGCGGTTGAGGCGACCGAGCTGACGCTCGTTGATGATCGCGCTGTAGTCGGGGTTGTCGGTCAGGCGTGGGTAGAAGCGCTGCACGGCACGCCGGTAGGCGTCGGCGAAGGCGTCCAGGCGCTCGCGGGGCACCAGCACGTAGTCGGGGGCGACGCAGGTCTGCCCGGCATTGAGGGTCTTGCCGAAGGCGATGCGTTCGGCGGCGGTGTCCAGCGGCACATCGGTCGAGACGATGGCCGGCGACTTGCCGCCCAGCTCCAGGGTCACCGGGGTGAGGTTCTGCGCGGCGGCCAGCATTACGTGGCGGCCGACGCTGGTGGCCCCGGTGAACAGCAGATGGTCGAATGGCAGGCGGGCGAAGGCCTGGCCGACCTCCACCTCGCCCAGTACTACACTGACCAGGTCGCTGGGGAATACACGTCCAAGCAGGTCCTTGATGGCCTGCCCGCTGGCGGGCGTGGACTCGCTGAGCTTGAGCATCACCCGGTTGCCGGCGGCCAGGGCACCGGTCAGCGGGCCGATGGCGAGGAACAGCGGGTAGTTCCACGGCACGATGATCCCCACCACCCCCAGTGGTTGGTACTCGATCCGCGCGCTGGCGGGCTGGAAGGCCAGGCCGACCTTGCGCCGCGAGGCGCGCATCCAGCGCCCCAGCTGTTTTTCCGCGTCGCGCAGGCCGAGGACCGACGGCATCAGCTCGGCGATCAGGGTCTCGTCGCGGCTGCGGCCGCTGAAGTCGGCGTCGATGGTCGCGATCAGCGTCTCCTGCTCGGCCAGCAGCGCCTCGCGCAGGCTTTTCAGCCACTGCCGACGTTGCGCGGCCGGGGGCATCGGGTTGGCGGCGAAGGCCCGACGCAGGGCGTCGAACGTCGCTTGCAGGTCGAGGTCGGATTGCACAGGGGGGAGGACGGCAGGCGAGGTCATGGCGGCTCCGGGGGTGATAAGTGAATAGAGCATATACTCTAATTGGTACGATGGTGCACTCTTTTTCACCTGGCCGGCGGTGCACCCGACCTGCGGGAAGCCGTAAGATGGCCCGATCAATCAAGCTGGAGACTGGAGCTGAGCATGGCCCCGCGCATGAAGACCCGAGAGCGCATCGTGCAGAGCAGCCTGGAGCTGTTCAACCAGCAGGGCGAGCGTTGCGTCAGCACCAACCACATAGCCGCGCACATGGAGATCTCGCCCGGCAACCTGTACTACCACTTCCCCAACAAGCAGGCGATCATCGCCGTGCTGTTCAACCAGTACGAAGAGCTGGTCGACAGCTTCCTGCGTCCGCCCCAGGGCCGCATCGCCACCGTCGAGGACAAGCGCTTCTACCTCAAGGCGCTGCTGGCGGCGATGTGGAACTACCGTTTCCTGCACCGCGACCTGGAGCACCTGCTCGACAGCGACCCGGAGCTGGCCGCCCGTTACCGACGCTTCTCGCGGCGCTGCCTGCTGCAGGGGCAGGCGATCTACCGGGGCTTCGTCGAGGCCGGCATCCTGAGCATGGACGGCCCGCAGATCGAGTCGCTGACCATCAACGCGTGGATCGTGCTGACCTCCTGGGTGCGTTTTCTCAGCACCACCCGCGAGCATTGCGCGCACCTGGGTGAAGAAGCGTTCATGCGCGGCGTCTATCAGGTGGTGGTGCTGGAACTGGGGTATGTCACCCCAGGCTCGCGTGCCGCGGTGCAGGCGTTGTGCGATGAGTTTCACGTTCCGTTCAACCAGGCCCTGGAGCAGTGATCCGGGGTCTTCGAGCCATTCATCAGGAGATTGTCATGCCCCTTGCGCAACTGATCACCCCGCAACAGCTGGCCGAACGCCTGGACGCGCCCGGCCTGGTGATCCTCGACTGCCGCTTTGCCCTGGAGGACGTCGACTACGGCCAACGCAGCTATGCCGAGGGGCATATCGCCGGGGCGCATTTCGCCGACCTCGAGCGTGACCTGAGCGGGCCGGTGGTCAAGGGTCGCACGGGGCGTCACCCGCTGCCCGATCCGCAGCGGCTGGTGGAGCGCCTGCGCGAGTGGGGCGTGGACAACGACAGCCAGGTGGTGCTCTACGACGATGGCCCCGGTGCCTTTGCCGCGCGCGCCTGGTGGCTGCTGGCCTGGCTGGGCAAGCGCGAGGCGGTGTTCATCCTCGACGGAGGCCTCAAGGCCTGGCACGCCGCTCATCTGCCCTTGAGCCTGGACTCGCCCGTGCGTCGCGAGGGGACGTTCAGCGGCGAGCCGGACATGAAGCTGCTGATCGACGCCACGCACCTGGGCAAGCGCCTGGACGATCCGGCGCTGACCCTGATCGATGCCCGCGGGTTGCCGCGTTTTCGTGGCGAGGTGGAGCCGATCGATCCGGTGGCCGGGCACATTCCGGGCGCCCAGTGCGCGGCATTCACCGACAACCTTGGCGCCGACGGGCGTTTCCTGCCGGCCGACACGCTGAAGCAGCGTTTTGCCGAGAAGTTGGCCGGCCGTTCGCCGGAGGACCTGGTGGCCTATTGCGGCTCTGGCGTGACCGCCTGCCACAACCTGTTTGCCCTGGCGCTCGCGGGGTATCCGCTGGGGCGGCTGTATGCCGGATCGTGGAGTGAGTGGATCAACGATCCGCAGCGTGGCGTGGCCACTGGCGAGTAGTTCGTGAGGTGGGAGTGGGCCCGGTGATGCTATCGCGGGGCCCACTCCCACGAAGCCCTCCCTCAACCTTGTTCCTGGATGGGGTCTAGCGTCCGTCCATCAGCCATTGCGGAATACGCCGCTCCAGGTAATACCCCGGATTGCGCAGGCTGCCCTCGACGAAGCCGACATGGCCACCGCGATTGTGCAGTTCGAACTGCGTCAGTGGCGCCAGTTCGTCTGCAGCCGGCAAGCTATGACCGAACACGAACGGATCATCGCTGGCATGGATGATCAGCGTCGGCGTGCGGTTTTTCCCCAGGTAGTAGCGGCTGGACGCCCGGCGGTAGTAGTCATGGGCATCGCTGAAACCATTGAGCGGCGCGGTTACCTTGCCATCGAAGTCCCAGAAGGTGCGCAGGTTGTTCAAAGGCCCCAGGCGTTCGAGGGTCGCCAGCCCCTCATGGTGCCCCTTGTCCTTGAAGTGCCGCTGCTTGTCCTGCACGTACGCCAGCATCGCGCGCATGAAATGCGCCTGGTAGATCTTCGAGAATCCCAGGCCGATGCGGTCGGCGCACTGGTCCAGGCGAAACGGCACCGATACCGCCACCGCTGCCTCCAGCTGGCTGGCCGAGCCGCTTTCCCCCAGGTACTTGAGCAGCACATTGCCGCCCAGCGAATAGCCCACGGCATACAGCGGCGCCAGGGGCCGCTGTGCCCGCAAGTGGAGGATGATCTCGGCCAGGTCTTCGCTGGCCCCGGAATGGTAGCTGCGCGCCAGCAGGTTGGGCTCGCCCGAGCAGCCGCGCCAGTTTACCGCGACGCTGGCCCAGCCACGCCCCTGCAAGGCCAGTTGCAGGCCTTTGACGTAGGGCGAATTGGACGAGCCGGTGAGGCCGTGTAGCACCAGCACCAGCGGCGTGTCGGGCTGGTGTGGCCCGTGCCAGTCGAGGTCGAGGAAGTCGCCGTCGGCCAGCCACAGGCGCTCGCGGTTGCGCGGCAGGTCCGGGAGCTTGCGCCAGAGGGGCCCCCACAGTGTCTGCAGGTGGGGGTTGGACAGGCCGGTGGCCGGGCGGAAGGTGGCGGTGAGGCTGGGCATGCTGGGCGACTCGTGATGTGCCTGCCTAGAGTGCCATGAAACACCGCCGCTGTACCTGCGCTATTGGTCTGGTGACGGCAGGGGCAGCTGTTCGACGATCGGTCCCCGTGTGACGAATACCTGTTGCTGTGTGGCGAGCAGGCTCCTGGCGGTCTGTCGGATGTCTTCAGGCGTCAGATTGGCCAGCGCCGCCAGTAACCTGGGCAGGTAGTCGGCAGGTTGGCCCTGATGGCTGAACTTCGCCAGTGCCTTGGCTAGCTGGGCATTGGCGGCCATGCTGCGCAAGGTGCTTCCTGTCAGCTGGCTCAAGGCCAGATCGAGCTCGACTTGGCTCGGGCCCTCTTCGCTCAGGCTCTGCAGAATCTGCTCTATGCGGCTGCGCGAGGCGTCGAGGTGCTCGGGGGCGATGTCCCAGCTGATCTGCAGCAGGCTGGCGGCGTCGAGCGGGAGCAGGTTGGAATGGATGTCGTAGGTCAGCGCCAGGCGGCCGCGCAGCTCCTGTGTCAGTCGCGACTCGAAACTTGCGCCAAGGATCTGGTCGAGCATCACCAGGGCCGGATAATGCGGGCTCGTGGGAGGCACCTGGCATGCCATCGTCAGCATCGCCACGGTCGTATTGCCTGCCCGCTCGAGAGACCGGGTCGAGGGCTTGCCCAAGGCAGGGGGAGGGGGAGGCGCGGCTGCCCAGCCTTGCGGCAACGCCTGGGTGATCGTGTTGACGAGCGCTTCAGCCTGCTCCAGGGACAGGTCGCCGACGATCCCTATATCCAGATTGCTGGCCGAGTAGGCGCGTCGATGGAAAGCGCGCAGTTGATCAACAGTGAGGTTGGCAAGGCTTTCCAGGGTGCCCGCGGAGGGTGTCGCATACGGGTGGTTGGCGAACAACTGGCTCATGGTGGCGTCAGCGAGCACGTACTGGCTGCTTCGGCCGCGACTGAGCAGGTGGCCGCCAATGCGCGACCGGATCTTCTCCAGGTCAGGCTCTCTGAAGGCAGGGCGCGCCACCATGTCGGCGAGCAGGCCCACGGCACGGTCGCGCAGGCCTGGCACGCTGAGTCCACGCAAGGAGACGAGGGCATGATCCTGGTGGATTTCCCTGTTCATGATCGCGCCAAGTCCCTCCAGCTGATCCACGAACTGCGCGGCGTCGAATGATTCGGTTCCCTGATCGAGGCAATAAAGCGCGAGTGCCGCGATGCCGGGTAGCTCGCTGTCCTGGGCGCTGCCTGCGCGAAAACGCAGGACCAGATCGAATACCGGTCGCTTATGGTCCGTGACTAAGCGTACTCGTGCCCCCTCAGAGGTTTGCCAGCGGTGTACCTGCTGCTCAATCGACGCGTGGTGCCCGAGGTCGATGGTCTGGGCCGATGTCCGCTCGGCAGGAGAGGTATTCTCTGATCGAGTGAAGGTATTCATGCGCCGGCTCCTTGCAACAGGTAGGTAGCGGTCGAGCGTTCGCGTTGCAGATATTGGGAGGCAATCTGTCGCACCATGGAACTGGTGAGGCTGCGCAGCAGCTCCGGCTCTCGGTCCAATAGGCTTGGATCAAGGCCAATGGCTGCGGCCTGGCCGATCTGTTCTGCCTGCCACGCGTTGCTGTCGCGGGTATACAGCTGTCTTGCGAGCAGCCGTAGTTTCGCGTGCTCCAGTACTTCGTCCGGCAGGGGCGTGCGGCGCAGATCCTCGATGATTTCCCGGATGGCCTGTGCTGCTTCTTGCGGCGTGGCGTTGCCGGTTGTGGCGGACAGGGTCAGCAACGTATCGCCATGGCACAGGTGTTGGTAGTCGATGACAAGGCCCCTCAGCAACTGCCTGTCGCGTACCAGATTGCCGTAGAGCCTGGAACTGAAGCCTTTGCCGAGCACCTCGCAGAGCAGGCGCAGGGCGCAACTCACCTGGGGTGATTGAGCCGTAGCCTGGCTCGGCACGTTGAACGAGAGGTGCAGGCCACCTCGAAGGTCAGGTCTGACCAGTGTCTGGCTACGCTCCCGCCATTCAACGGGTTGCCGCAGGGGCTGCGGTGCGGGGAGTGCAGAACGTGGTATCCCGGCAAAGCAGGCCTTCACCTGCTGGCGCAGGCTTTGCAGATCGACCGCCCCTACCACCACCAACGTGGCGTTGTTAGGCACGTACCAGGTCCGGTACCAGGTGTGTACCGAGGCCCACTGCATTTCATTGAGGTCGACAGGGTGGCCGAATGTCGGCTCGGCGTAGGGGCTGCCCTCGTGGGCAAGCCGATGGTGCTGGTCGAGGCTCTGCAGGTACCACGAGTTGTCGAGCTTGAGCCTGCGTTCATCCTCGATTGCCTTGATCTCACGCTCGAACGCGTCACGGCCGAGCGTCGCATGGGCCATTGCGTCGGCCATCATCTCCAGCGCAATAGGCAGCCGGGTGGCTGGCAGCACGATATCGAATGCAGTGGCGTCGTTGCGCGTCGTGGCATTGGCCTTGCCCCCCAGGCGTGCAACTGCCCGTGAGTACTGACCGGGTGCCAGCTTGCGGCTGCCGCTGAACATCAGATGTTCCAGCAGGTGCGATAGATTGCTGTGGCCTGGCGGCTCGTGGCGGGTGCCGACGTGATACCACAGCTGTGCCGCGACCAGCGGCATGCCGTGGTCCTCACGCAGGTAGACCGACAGGCCGTTTTCCAGGGTGAAGTGCTGCAAGGCGGGTGGGCTGGCCGCGGCGATCGACGCCAGGCCGGCGGCGATCATACCGCTTTCTGAATCGAGCGAAGGGGGTGAGGCTGACATTGCGCAAGGCTCCTGGTCGATGGACAACAGGAGCAGTTTCGGCAATCGGGCAAGTCCGCCGGCGCTACATAGTTAGGCCGGCGGACAGTCAGGTCAGCCTCGTTGCCACAATGCGTAGTGCACCTGGCCGGTCTTCTTCTCGCGGTGCAGGCGCCAGTTGCCCGGCATCGGCAGCGAGGAGGGCACGGCTTCGCTTTCGGTGTAGATCCACGCCTGCTCGCGCAGCCACTGGCCCTGCTCCAGCAGGTTGCAGGTGTTTGCCAGCAGGTCCTGGTGGAACGGCGGGTCGAGGAACACCACGTCGAACTGCTGTTTGGCCGGGCCTTGCAGGTAGCGCAGAGCGTCGGTCTGCAGGATCTGCCCACGCGGGCAGCGCAGCAGCTCGAGGTTGTTCTTGAGATTGGCGATGGCCGCCGGGTTGCTGTCCAGTGCAACCGCGTTCTCGGCGCCGCGGGACAAGGCCTCCAGCACCAGCGCGCCGCTGCCGGTGAAGGCATCGAGCACCAGTGCGCCTTCGATGTGCGGCGCCAGCCAGTTGAACAGGGTCTCGCGCACACGGTCAGGCGTCGGCCGCAGGCCTTCGCCTTCCGGCACGGCCAGGCGGCGGCTGCGCCACTCGCCGGCGATGATGCGCAGTTGGCCGGGGCCCTTGCTGGCGCCCGGTGCCGGGCGTGCTGGGGTATTGGGTCTTGCCATTAGTGCTCCGGTACGCCGAGCGGCTGCTCGGCGGGTTTGTCAGTGGGGGCCGGCAGGGGCTGCTGGGCCACCTTAGGGCCGACGGTGACGATCACCAGCTTGTCCGCCGCCAGATGCTTGTTCATGGCGGCCTTGACCTGCTCGACGGTCAGCGCCTGGGACTGCTGCATGAAGTCTTCCAGCCAGCTCAGTGGCAGGTTGTAGAAGCCGATCGCGCCCAGCTGGCCGACGATGCTGGCATTGCTGGCGTTGGACAGCGGGAAGCTGCCGGCCAGTTCGCGCTTGGCATCGTCCAGCTCCTGCTGGGTCGGGCCGCTCTTGAGGTAGTCGGCAAGGATATCCCGGACCAGCTTGAGCGTGCCCTCGCTGAGTTCGGCGCGGGTCTGCAGGTTGATCATGAACGGGCCGCGTACCTGCATCGGGCTGAACACCGAGTACACGCCGTAGGTCAGGCCGCGTTTTTCGCGCACTTCGCTCATAAGG
Organism: Pseudomonas peradeniyensis; assembly: GCF_014268935.2. GTDB lineage: Bacteria > Pseudomonadota > Gammaproteobacteria > Pseudomonadales > Pseudomonadaceae > Aquipseudomonas > Aquipseudomonas peradeniyensis. Next base: position 61,747 of record NZ_JABWRJ020000002.1, read on the forward strand.
CGGGTACCGAAGGCGCCGCCACCGAGGATCTGGTTGCCCAGCGACAGGGCCGGCCAGTCCGGATCGTTACGGTCGATGCCCAGCTCGGCCAGCATCAGGTGGGTCTGCTTGGACGGGAAGTCGATATGGGTCGCGCCCGTCTTGGGTTCGACCGGTTGCTCGGGCTTGGCCAGGGCCGGGCCCTTGGGCAGGCCGGCGGAGACCTGGGCGGCAATGGCTTCGGCTTCGCTGCGGCTGAGGTCGCCGACCAGGGCGATCACCGCGTTGCCGGCCGAGTAGGCCTTGGCGTGGAAGCCGCGCAGCTGTTCCAGGGTAATGCCCGGGATGGTTTCGGCGTTGCCGTCGCTGGGGCTGGCGTAAGGGTGTTTGCCGTAGAGGTTGGCGAACAGGGTCTTGCCGGCGATCTTGCCCGGGTTCTGCTTCTCGTACTCGAAACCGGCCAGCAGCTGGTTCTTGATGCGCTTGAGGGCATCCTCGGGGAAGGTCGGCTGGCCCACCACCTCGGTGAACAGCTTCAGCGCCGGTTCGCGCTTGTCGCTGGCGCTGAGGCTACGCAGCGACGCCACGGCCATGTCTCGGTACGAACCGTTGCCGAAGTCGGCGCCCAGGCCTTCGAAGCCCTCGGCGATGGCGGTGACGTCCTTGCCGGCCACGCCCTCGTTGAGCATGGCGTTGGTCAGGGTGGCCAGGCCCGGGGTGCCGCCGTCCTGGCTGCTGCCGGCGGCGAAGGTCACGCGCAGGTCGAACATCGGCAGCTCGCGGGCCTCGACGAACAGCACGCGGGCGCCTTCGGCGGTGGACCAGTGCTGGATGTTCAGCTGGCGCCGGCTGGGGGCCTTGCCGTCCAGTTCGGCCAGCGATTGCAGGGTGTTGGCCGGGCGAGCCGCGGTGTCTGCCTTGCCTTGGCTGTCGGACTGGGCCGGGCGCGCCAGCAGCGCGGCGACGGCCACCACCAGCACGATGATCGCCAGGCCGAACAGGGTGTAGCGCGGTGCGCTGCGATCACTCATGGGCGGACTCCTCGGGCAGTACATGGGCAACGCTCAGGCGTTCGCGGGTGAAATAGGTGCGGGCGGCGGCCTGGATGTCCTCCGGGGTCACGCGCTTGAGGTCGTCGAGCTCGCTGTCGATCAGCTTCCAGGACAGGCCGACGGTTTCCAGCTGGCCGATGGTGGTGGCCTGGCTGCTGATGGAATCACGGTCGTAGACCAGGCCGGCAATCACCTGGGCGCGCACGCGTTCGAGTTCCTCGGCGGTCGGCGGCGTGGTCTTGAGCTCGTCGAGCAGCTGCCAGATGCCTTTCTCCACTTCGGCCAGGGTCTTGTGCTTCTGCACGTTGGGCGTGGCCGAGATCATGAACAGGCTGTCGCCGCGGGTGAAGGCGTTGTAGCTGGACGAGGCGCCGGCCACCAGTTCCTGGCCGCGCTCCAGGCGCGCTGGCATGCGGGCGCTGTAGCCGCCGTCGAGCAGGGCCGAGATCAGGCGCAGGGCGTTGACGCCGCGCGGGTCCTTGGCCGTGGCCAGGGCCGGTACGTTGAAGCCGTAGACCAGGCTTGGCAGTTGCGTGCGCAGGTGCAGGGTGAGCTGGCGCAGGCCTGGCTCGGCCAGTTCCAGCGGCAGCTTGCTCGGCGGCACGGCGCGCTTGGGGATGGGGCCGAAGTACTTTTGCGCGAGGGCCTTCACCTCATCGGGCTTGACGTCGCCGACCACCACCAGGGTGGCGTTGTTCGGCGCGTACCAGGATTCGTACCAGTGGCGCAGTTCCTCGACCTTCATGCGTTCGAGGTCGGCCATCCAGCCGATGGTCGGGGTGTGATAGCCGCTGGCCGGGTAGGCCATGGCGCGGAAAAGCTCGAAGGCCTTGGCGTTGGGCTGGTCGTCGGTGCGCAGGCGGCGCTCTTCCTTGATCACCTCGATTTCGCGGCTGAACTCGTCGGCCGGCAGGCGCAGGCTGGCCAGGCGGTCGGCTTCCAGCTCGAAGGCCACCGGCAGGCGGTCACGGGCCAGCACTTGGTAATAGGCGGTGTAGTCGTCGCTGGTGAAGGCGTTCTCCTCGGCGCCGAGATCGCGCAGGATGCGCGAGGCCTCGCCGGGGCCGAGCTTGGCGCTGCCCTTGAACATCATGTGTTCCAGGGCATGGGACAGACCGGTCTGGCCCGGCGTCTCGTAACTGGAGCCGACCTTGTACCAGATCTGCGAAACCACCACCGGCGCACGGTGGTCCTCGCGCACGACCACCTTCAGGCCGTTGTCGAGGATGAATTCGTGGGTGGGTTGCACATCGGCGGCGAAGGCCGCCAGCGGCAGGCACAGCGTGCCAAGCAACAGGCCAGCGGCGCGGCGGGCTAGAGCATTCATACGGTGTTCAACCTGTTCGGCGGCCCGCTTGGGTTTAGCGTCGGCGGGCCAGGAGGTGCTAGGATACTGATCCGGTTGCCTGGCGACCATGCCTGTCGCCGTTCTGGCCCGCAGGCCCTTACGACAAAACGTTGCGCATGAACCCGCTGGCTTCACAGTAGTCTGTTCTGCGTGAGTTAAGAATTCCCGATGCGCCACTGCTGGCGCATCGCTACCCTGAGATAGCCGTCTTCCATGTTTGGTTCCAACGACGACAAAAAAGCGCCGGCCGCGGCTGGTGAGAAGAAAGGCCTGTTCAGCTGGTTCCGCAAGAAGCCGGAGCAACCTGTCGCCGAACAGCCGCAAGCCCCCCAACCGCCCGTTGAGGCGCCGGTGGTGCAGCAGCCTCCCGCCGAGCAGCCTGCTCCGCTGGCCGAGGCACCCCAGCCTGCGCCGGTGAGCGTGCCAGCCGAGCCTGAACCGGTTGCTCCACAGGTGGTGCAACCCATCCAGCCTGTGCCGGTGGAAGTCCCGGTCGAGCCTGCCCTGGTGGTCGAGGCTGAGCCTGTTGTTCAGGTACAAGTGCCGCAGGCACCTGTGGCAGAGGGCTTGCCCGCGAATGCGGCGGACCTGCCGACGGCCGTGGTTGAGCCAGCGCCACCTGCACCCGTGAGCAACCTGGTGCTGCCGGTCGCGGAAGAGCCGGTTGCATTGGTGCCAGACCTCGAACCCAAGGCGCCGCCGGTCATCCCCGAGCGCCCGGCCCCTGAGGTGGTGGTGCCCGAGCCCGCCCCGGTAGTGGTTGCCCCTGCGGTCGAGCCTGAACCAGAAGTGCCTGTCGCACCGGCTGCCGTCGAACCTGCGCCAGTCGCCGCCGAGCCTGCCAAACAGGGCTTCTTCGCCCGCCTCAAGCAGGGCCTGTCGAAGACCAGCGCCAGCATCGGCGAGGGCATGGCCAGCCTGTTCCTGGGCAAGAAGGTCATCGATGACGACCTGCTCGACGAGATCGAGACCCGCCTGCTGACCGCCGACGTCGGTGTCGAGGCCACCTCGACCATCGTCCAGAACCTGACACAGAAGGTCGCCCGCAAGCAGCTTGCCGACGCCGACGCCCTGTACAAGTCGCTGCAGGACGAACTGGCCGCCTTGCTGCGCCCGGTCGAGCAGCCGCTGAAGATCGAGGCGCAGAGCAAACCCTACGTGATCCTGGTAGTCGGCGTGAACGGCGCTGGCAAGACCACCACCATCGGCAAGCTGGCCAAGAAGCTGCAGCTCGAAGGCAAGAAGGTCATGCTCGCCGCCGGCGACACCTTCCGCGCCGCGGCGGTGGAGCAGTTGCAGGTCTGGGGTGAGCGCAACCAGATCCCGGTCATCGCCCAACACACCGGCGCCGACTCGGCCTCGGTGATCTTCGACGCCGTGCAGGCCGCCAAGGCCCGTGGCGTCGATGTGCTGATCGCCGACACCGCCGGTCGCCTGCACACCAAGGACAACCTGATGGAAGAGCTGAAGAAGGTCCGTCGGGTGATCGGCAAGCTCGACGCCGAGGCGCCCCACGAGGTGCTGCTGGTGCTCGACGCCGGAACCGGGCAGAACGCCATCAGCCAGGCCAAGTACTTCAACCAGAGCGTCGAACTGACCGGCCTGGCCCTGACCAAGCTGGACGGCACCGCCAAGGGCGGTGTCATCTTCGCCCTGGCCAAGCAGTTCAACATCCCGATCCGCTTCATTGGTGTGGGCGAGGGTATCGACGACCTGCGCACCTTCGAGGCCGAACCCTTCGTCAAGGCGCTGTTCGCCGAGCGGGAACCTTCATGATCCGATTCGAACAGGTAGCCAAGCGCTATCCCAACGGCCACGTCGGCCTGCACGAACTGAGCTTCCGGGCGCGTCGTGGCGAGTTCCTGTTCGTCACCGGCCACTCCGGCGCCGGCAAGAGCACCCTGCTGCGCCTGTTGCTGGCCATGGAGCGTCCGACCAGCGGCAAGCTGCTGCTGGCCGGGCAGGACCTGGGCCAGATCAGCAACGCGCAGATCCCGTTCCTGCGCCGGCAGATCGGCGTGGTGTTCCAGAACCACCAATTGCTGTTCGATCGCACGGTGTTCAACAACATCGCCCTGCCGCTGCAGATCCTCGGGCTGTCCAAGGCCGAGATCGCCAAGCGCGTGGATTCGGCACTGGAGCGCGTGTCGCTGAGCGACAAGGGCGAGCTGTTCCCGGCCGACCTGTCCACCGGCCAGCAGCAGCGCGTGGGCATTGCCCGCGCCATCGTCCACCAGCCGGCCCTGCTGCTGGCGGACGAACCCACCGGTAACCTCGACCCGCGCCTGGCCGCCGAGATCATGGGCGTGTTCGAGGACATCAACCGCCTGGGTACCACGGTATTGATCGCCAGTCACGACCTGGCGCTGATCGCGCGCATGCGCCACCGCATGCTGACGCTGCAACGCGGCCGCTTGATCGGCGATGGGGAGGCCGGGCAATGAGCACCACACGTACACCAAAGGTTTCCGAGCGCGTGGCGCCGAAAGCCGCCGATCCGCAACCGACGAAGAAAAAGCGTGGCGATCACGACGACGATGGCCCGGACTTCAGCACCCTGCTGCACGCCTGGCTGGAAAGCCACCGCGCCAGCCTGGCCGACAGCCTGCGCCGCCTGGCCAAGCAGCCGATCGGCAGTTTCTTCACCTGCCTGGTGATGGCCGTGGCGCTGAGCATGCCCATGGGCCTCTCGCTGCTGCTGAAGAACGTCGAGAAACTCGGCGGTTCGTGGCAGCGCGCGGCGCAGATCTCGCTGTACCTCAAGCTCGATGCCAGCAGCCGCGACGGCGAGGCCTTGCGTGACGAGATCAAGGGTATGCCGGGCGTTGCCGAGGCCCAGTACGTCAGCCGCGAGCAGGCACTGGAAGAGTTCCAGCAGCAGTCGGGACTTGGCGAGGCGTTGCGCGAGTTGCCGGACAATCCACTGCCTGGCGTGGTGGTGGTGACCCCGACCGAGGTCGATAAACCCGCCCTGGAGGCCTTGCGCCAGCGCCTGTCCGAGCTCCCTCGCGTGGAAGCGGCGCAGCTGGACCTGGTGTGGGTCGAGCGCCTGGCGGCGATCCTCAAGCTGGGTGACCGGTTCGTCTTCGGCCTGGCGGTGATGCTGATTTCCGCTCTGCTGTTAGTAATCGGTAACACAATTCGTCTACATATCGAAAACCGCCGGGTCGAGATCGAAGTGATCAAGCTCGTCGGCGGCACCGACAGCTACGTGCGCCGGCCTTTCCTGTACATGGGCGCGCTGTACGGCCTGGGTGCGGGCGTGCTGGCCTGGGGTATCCTGGCGTTCGGCCTGAACTGGCTGAACGACGCGGTGGTCGGGCTGTCCGGCCTGTATGGCAGTGATTTTGCCCTAGGTGGCGTGCCGGCCTCGGATGGCCTTTCACTCTTGATCGGGGCGGTGCTGTTAGGGTATATCGGTGCATGGATCGCCGTCGCTCGTCACTTGAACGAGCTGGCACCGCGATAAATGTTTCATGGCCAGTATTGACAAATTTTTCATCCTGGAACTTGTACAACGGTTCCTTGTCTATGCTGGCAGTGCCCACAAGGCACGAGTCTGTAAGCCGGAGGTACTTGAATGACCACATCGTTGCAACCTGCCTATGCCCTGGTTCCCGGTGCAAACCTGGAAGCCTACGTGCACACGGTCAACAGCATCCCCTTGCTGTCGCCGGAGCAGGAGCGTGATCTGGGCGAGCGTCTCTACTATGAGCAGGATCTCGAGGCCGCTCGTCAAATGGTGATGGCCCACCTGCGTTTCGTCGTACACATCGCCCGTAGCTACGCCGGCTACGGGTTGGCCCAGGCCGACCTGATCCAGGAAGGCAACGTCGGCCTGATGAAGGCGGTAAAGCGTTTCAACCCGGAAATGGGCGTGCGTCTGGTGTCCTTCGCGGTGCACTGGATCAAGGCCGAGATCCACGAGTTCATCCTGCGCAACTGGCGCATCGTCAAGGTGGCCACCACCAAGGCCCAGCGCAAGCTGTTCTTCAACCTGCGCAGCCAGAAGAAGCGCCTGGCCTGGTTGAACAACGACGAAGTGCATCGCGTGGCCGAAAGCCTCGGCGTCGAGCCCCGTGAAGTGCGCGAGATGGAAAGCCGTCTGAGCGGCCAGGACATGGCCTTCGACCCGGCGGCCGAAGCCGACGACGACAGCGCCTTCCAGTCGCCCGCGCATTACCTGGAAGACCACCGCTACGATCCGGCCGTGCAGTTGGAGGACGCTGATTGGAGCGACAACTCCACCAGCAACCTGCATGAAGCGCTGCAAGGCCTGGACGATCGCAGTCGCGATATCCTCTATCAGCGCTGGTTGGCCGAGGAAAAGGCCACGCTGCATGAGCTGGCGGAGAAATACAGCGTTTCGGCCGAGCGTATTCGCCAGCTGGAGAAGAACGCGATGAACAAGGTCAAGGCATTGATCACGATCTGATCGGCGCCTGGCTGGAGTGAAAAAGCCGCTGTTCTCGCAAGAGACAGCGGCTTTTTCGTGTGCTGTGGGGCGTGGGAGCAGGTTCGTCTCAAAGCCTGCGCGAAGTATCCAGCTGCATCAGGTAGCTCGGCCCACCCAGCTGGCTCATCTGCCGGCGAATCCAGCCCGCCCGGCTCGCCACATAGGCGCTTGGCCGGCTGGCATTCCACTTGATCGGGCTCGGCAGCACCGCCGCGAGCTGTGCGGCCTGTTGTCGCGTCAGGCGGCTGGCGTCCACGCCGAAGTGGTAGCGTGCCGCGGCCTGGGCACCGAAGACGCCCTTGCCCCATTCGGCGCTGTTCAGGTAGACCTCGAGAATCCGCTCCTTGGACCAGAACAGCTCGATCAGCGCGGTGAACCAGGCCTCCAGCCCCTTGCGCAGCCAACTGCGCCCTGACCACAGGAACAGGTTCTTGGCCACCTGCTGGGTCAGGGTGCTGGCGCCACGCACCTTGCCGCCACGCTCGTTGTAGGCCAGCGCCGCCTGGATCGCCGGGATGTCGAAGCCCCAGTGGCTGGCGAACTTCTGGTCCTCGCCGGCGATGACCGCGACCTTGAGCTCATCGGAGATGTCCTCCCATGGCGTCCAGTCGCGTTGCAGGTCGATGGGTTCGCCGCTGAACCACGACTCCACCTTGCGCTCGACCATCAGCGCGGTGCCGGGCGGTGGAACCCAGCGCAGCACCAGGACCACGGCGGCGCTGCCGGCGGCGAACCACAGCAGGGCGCGGGAAAGACGGCGCAGGAGAGATGACAGCATGGTGATGGCTTGGCCGGACCGTTGGAACGGGCCATTATACAGACCCCTCCCGAGGAGTCGTCCCATGCTTCGCAGCTTCCTGATGCTCGCCGCGTTCTTCGGCTTTACCGGCGTCGCCCTCGGCGCCTTCGCCGCCCATGGCCTGAAGAGCCGTCTCAGCGCCGACTACCTGGCGATCTTCCATACCGGCGTGACCTACCAGCTGGTGCACGCCCTGGCGATCCTCGCGGTGGCGGTGCTTTCGGCGCATCTGCCGGGGCGCCTGGTCGGCTGGGCCGGCGGTCTGTTCGCCGTGGGTATCGTGCTGTTCTCCGGTAGCCTCTACGTACTGACCCTGAGCGGCCTGGGCAAGCTCGGCATGATCACTCCGCTGGGTGGCCTGTGCTTCCTCGCTGGCTGGCTGTGCCTGGGCCTGGCCGCCTGGCGCCTGGGCTGACCGAACGGTCCACAATCGCGACTAATGGCGCGCATCGCCCTTGGGTTGCGGGGTGGATCGGGGCTAGAATGCGGGCCCCAAAGAACAATGGTGGCCGTGCGCATGCGCATTCAATTGAACGGTGAACCTTACGAACTGCCCGAGGGCGAGAGCGTCGCGGCGCTGCTGGGCCGGCTGGAGCTGGCCGGTCGCCGGGTGGCGGTGGAACTGAACCTGGACATCGTGCCGCGCAGCCAGCACGAGAGCACGCGATTGAGCGAAGGCGACCAGGTCGAAGTGGTTCATGCCATTGGCGGTGGTTGAGCGCGTCCCGCCGATTCATCCAAAGCCCCGTAACCTTTCCTGAGGAACATCGATGAGCAACGTTCGCAGCGACAAGCCTTTCGTCCTGGCCGGGCGCACTTTCCAGTCGCGCCTGCTGGTCGGCACCGGCAAGTACCGTGACATGGAAGAAACCCGCCTGGCCACCGAGGCCTCGGGTGCCGAGATCGTCACCGTGGCCGTGCGTCGCACCAACCTTGGTCAGAACGCGGGTGAGCCGAACCTGCTCGATGTGCTGTCGCCCGACAAGTACACCATCCTGCCGAACACTGCGGGCTGCTTCGATGCGGTCGAAGCGGTGCGTACCTGCCGCCTGGCCCGTGAGCTGCTCGACGGCCACAAGTCCCACGAGGAGCGGACGCTGGTGAAGCTGGAAGTGCTGGCCGACCAGAAGACCCTGTTCCCCAATGTGATCGAAACTCTCAAGGCCGCCGAAGTGCTGGTCAAGGACGGCTTCGATGTGATGGTCTACACCAGCGATGACCCGATCATCGCCCGCCAGCTGGCCGAAGCCGGCTGCATCGCCGTCATGCCGCTGGCCGGCCTGATCGGCACCGGCCTGGGTATCTGCAACCCCTACAACCTGCAGATCATCCTCGAGGAATCCAAGGTGCCGGTGCTGGTCGATGCCGGCGTGGGGACCGCCTCCGACGCCACCATCGCCATGGAGATGGGCTGCGAGGCGGTGCTGATGAACTCGGCCATCGCCCACGCCCAGCAGCCGGTGCTGATGGCCGAGGCCATGAAGCACGCCATCCTTGCCGGCCGCATGGCGTATCTCGCCGGGCGCATGCCGAAGAAACTCTATGCCAGCGCGTCCTCGCCGCTGGAAGGTCTGATCAAGTAAGAGCCCCAGATGACTGAATCGCAAGAAACGCCGATCACCGAAGACGGTGAAGCCCGCCCGCACCGCCGCATCAAGAGTTTCGTGATGCGTGCCGGGCGCATGACCGAAGGCCAGCAACGCGGCCTGGAGCAGGGCGGCCCGCTGTTCATCCTGCCGCTCACCGATAGCCCGGTGGACTACGACCAGGTGTTCGGCCGTTCGGCGCCGCGCACCCTGGAGATCGGCTTCGGCATGGGCCATTCGCTGCTGGAAATGGCCGCCGCCTCGCCCGAGCTGGACTTCATCGGTGTCGAAGTGCACCGTCCGGGTGTCGGCGCGTTGCTAAATGGCGTGCTGACCCAGGGCCTGAAGAACCTGCGGGTGTACGACTGTGATGCCATCGAAGTCCTCAACCGCTGCGTGGCCGACAACAGCCTCGATCGCCTGATGCTGTTCTTCCCGGACCCTTGGCACAAGGCGCGTCACCACAAGCGCCGGATCGTTCAGCTGGAGTTCGCCGAGCTGGTACGCCGCAAGCTCAAGCCCGGTGGCGTATTCCACATGGCGACCGACTGGGAGCCCTATGCCGAGTACATGCTGGAAGTGATGAGCGCAGCGCCCGGCTATCGCAACCAGGCGGCTGATGGCGCCTACGTGCCACGCCCGGAAGAACGGCCGATCACCAAGTTCGAGCGTCGCGGTGAGCGGCTTGGGCATGGGGTATGGGACTTGAAGTTCGAGAAGGTGAGCTGAGCCGGGTTCATTCGAAGCAGCCCTTCAAACCTGCGAAATTGCAGATACAAAAAAACCGCCTTGAGAAGGGCGGTTTTTTTATGTGGGCCTCGGGTTACGAAGCCTAGCCCACGAACATCACTGGAGACAGTCACAACTGGATCTTAGGATGGCCTCGAATACAGGTCAACCAAGGAAATATCCGGCATTACGTGTGACAGGGCAGGTAACAGCTCTGTTAGGGAGGTTCACGTAAGATCGGTTTGCTCGCATGTGATTTCATCCGGTGACGGGCCTGGAAACCAAACGCTTTCTCGGCCCCTTCGACGTGACCTACGACTCGCGCCGGTGATACTTATCGAAGGGCCACCCACCTGGCCACTTCACTGGAGACAGTCACATGCTCTCCGAAGGCGTCGAAGTGCCGGTTAGACGCTGGAAGATTGGCCCAGCCAACACGGAGGCCAAGGCATATGAAGCGTTTGCTGAATACGCTGAGCCGCGTCTGGAAGCTGATCCGGATCCTGATTGTTGTCAGGTCCGTCAGGGATTTCCTGCGCGATCACTTTGATGATCCCCGCTAAGGGCTAGTCGGGTGAGAAGCCGTCCTGGCTTGCCAGGGCGGCCTTTAGCAAGTGCTCGGCCCCGCCGATCAGCCGCCCCGTGCACCTTGGAATACATCGGCAGGGCGTCAGCCGGGTCTGCCTGCAGCCATAAAAAAACCGCCTGGCGAAGGGCGGTTTTTTTATGCGGGCTTTGGGTTACGAGCCCTAGGCCTGCCTACTTCAGTATCACTGGAGAGACTTCACAAGCGCGATACTAGGGCTGCCTCGATACTACGTCAATGGTGGAAATATCCAGCATTAACTGTGAACGTGCCAGTAACAACATTGAGTTTTCTACTGGCGTAAAGTGGCGCCGCTCTCATGTGGATTAATCCAGTGATGGGCCAGGAAACGAACTCATTCTCGGCCCCTTCGACGCGGCCCACGAACCGCGCCGGTAGTTTCTCGAAGGGCCACCCACCTGGCCACTTCACTGGAGAGACTTCACATGATCTCCGAAGGCGTCGAAGTGCCGGTCAGACGCTGGAAGATTGGCCCAGCCAACACGGAGGCCAAGGCATATGAAGCGTTTGCTGAATACGCTGAGCCGTGTCTGGAAGCTGGTTCGGATCCTGATCGTTTTCAGGACCGCCAGGGACTTCCTGCGCGATCACTTTGACGATGCCCGCTAAGGGTTAGTCGGGTGAGAAGCCGTCCTGGCCCGCCAGGGCGGCTTTTAGCAAGCGCTCAGCCCCGCCGATCAGCTACGACCCCAATCAATACCAGCACCACCAGTAGCACCGGTGCCAGCGCATAGTTGTTGAACTGCCCCAGCCCCTTCACGATCCACGGCGTCGCATAGATCAGCGCGGCGCCGCTGCCGATCATCACCAGCAGCGCCATGAACGGCACCCGCAGGGCGCCGGCCAGGCCACCCAGGCGGCCTTCCACCCAGCCCTTGATATCGGTGCCGAACAGCACCAGCAGGCAGCCTACCAGGGCCAGCGAGATTTCCGACAGGTTGCTGCGGCTCCAGCGGGAAACGGTCGAGAGCAGGTCAAGTACCAGGTCCATGGGTCATCCTTAATTCAAGAAGTACTGCAGCAGGTCGTTGAGGAACAGCTGGCCGCGCGGTGTGGCTGCCAGCCGATCCGGTTCGACCTGCAAAAGGCCTTTTTGTTCGGCTTCACGGCGGGCTTCGGCCAGTTGTGCCAGAGGCAGACCGGTGCGCAGGCTGAACAGTTCGGCTTCCACCCCGTCGGTGAGACGCAGGGCGTTCATCAGGAACTCGAAGGGTAGCTCATCGGCCGGCAGCAGCTTCTCGCCCGCCTTGAACGGCTTGGCCGGGTTCAGGTAGTCCTTGGGCAGGCGGGTCTTCCAGGTGCGCAGGATGCGTCCGTCGGGGAACGACAGCTTGCCATGGGCACCGGCACCGATGCCGATGAAGTCGCCGAAGCGCCAGTAGTTCAGGTTGTGCCGCGCGGCACGGTTGGTCTGGGCGTAGGCCGAGACTTCGTACTGGCGGTAACCGTGGTCGGCCATCAGCGCCTGGCCGGCTTCCTGGATATCCCAGAGGATGTCGTCCTCGGGCAGCTCGGGCGGCTGGTTCCAGAACACCGTGTTCGGCTCTACCGTCAGCTGGTACCAGGACAGGTGCGTCGGCGCCAGTTCAATGGCCTGGCGCAGGTCGCCCAGGGCGTCGTCGAGCGACTGGTCCGGCAAGCCGTGCATCAGGTCCATGTTGAAGTTGTCGAAGCCTGCCGCACGGGCCATGTCGGCGGCACGCACCGCTTCGGCACCATTGTGGATGCGCCCGAGCTTCTCGAGCTTGGCGGGCTGGAAACTCTGCACGCCGATGGACAGGCGGTTGATGCCGGTCTGCCGGTAGGCCTTGAACTTCTCCTGCTCGAAGGTGCCCGGGTTGGCCTCGAGGGTGATCTCGATGTCCGGGGCGAACGGGATGCGTTGCTCGACTCCGCGCAGCAGACGACCCAGCGCATCAGCGCTGAACAGGCTGGGGGTGCCGCCGCCGAAGAAGATCGTGCTGATGGAGCGGCCTTGGACGGCAGGCAGTTCCTGGTCGAGGTCGGCCAGCAGGGCGTCGATGTATTCGGCTTCCGGCAGCGCCGGGCCGGCCTGGTGCGAGTTGAAGTCGCAGTACGGGCACTTGCGCACGCACCAGGGAATATGGATGTACAGCGACAGCGGCGGGAGTTCGGGAAGGATCAGGCCCGCCGGTTGCACGAACAGCTTTTCGGTCATGCCAGGCCCAGACGTTGACGCAGCAGGGCCATGGCGCGGGCGCGGTGGCTGAGCTGGTTCTTGTCGACCGGGGCGAGGTCGGCGCTGGAGCAGTTGCGCTCCGGGACCCAGAATAGCGGGTCGTAGCCGAAGCCGTGCTCACCGCTGGCCTCGAACAGGATGCTGCCGTGCCACAGGCCTTCGCAGAGGATCGGCAGCGGGTCGTCGGCATGCCGCACCAGGGCCAGGACGCAGACGAACTGCGCGCCGCGCTGCTCTTCAGGCACGTCCTTGAGCGCTTCGAGCAGCTTGGCGTTGTTCGCCGCGTCACCCTTGCCGTCGGCGTAGCGCGCCGAGTAGATGCCTGGCGCGCCGCCGAGGAAGTCCACCGCCAGGCCCGAGTCGTCGGCCAGGGCCGGCAGGCCGGAGATGCGTGCGGCGTTGCGCGCCTTGAGGATGGCGTTCTCGACGAACGACAGGCCGGTCTCTTCCGGCTCCACCTGGCTGAATTCGCCGATCGAACGCAGGTGCACGGACTCGCCGAGCATGGCCTGCAGTTCCTTGAGCTTGCCGGCGTTGTGGCTGGCCAATACGAGTTGCGTAAGATTCATCATTCGCCTGGGAACACTTCCTGGTTGAAGCTGAGTTTATGGCTGACGCCACCGGTTTCGACGTTGATGTCGAAGGTGACGGTCTCGGCCTGGTCGATCTTGAACTGGGCGATGTAGTAGACCGCGCCCTGGTCGGTGATCTGCTTGAACGACAGCGGGTTGCTGCGCCCGGTCAGGTCCTTCACCGTGCCGCTGACCACCGCTGTCGAAGGCTTCTCGGCCTTGAGCACGGCGATGTTGAGCACGCCCTGGTTCTTGCTGCGGGTCAGGCCCGTGGCGGCGGCGATGTCCGGTTGCAGCATGCTCGAGGTGAAGGCGCTGTAGTGGACCGTCACGTCGCCGAACACCTCCTTGCGCTCCGGCTTGGCGGCATCGGCAGCCAGTACCGGCAAGGCCAGGCACAGGCTGATCAGAAACAGTGCTAGTCGACGCATGATCCCATTCCTCCGTTCGCGAGGGTCAGACCGCGAGCTGATGCTCCTGCAGGCCCGGGCTGCTGACCCGATAGATACCGATCTCACCTAGAAGATTAGGCCATAGCCGCCCGCCCAACCCGTTACGGTGCAGACGGTCGACGGCCAGGCGGTCGAGGACCTTGGCGTGGCGCTCATGGCACAGGTTCTCGAAGTCCTCGAAGGTGCAGAAGTGGATGTTCGGCGTGTTGTACCAGGTATACGGCATGAAGTCCGAAACCGGCATGCGACCCTTGGTCGCCAGGTACCAGCGGCAGCGCCAGTGGCCGAAGTTGGGGAAGGTGATGATGCACTGGCGGCCCACCCGCAACATCTCGTCGAGGATCCGGTCGGGATATTCCACGGCCTGCAGGGCCTGGGTCATGACCACCACGTCGAAACTGTTGCTGGCGAAGTTGCCCAGGCCCTTGTCCAGGTCCTGCTCGATGACGTTGACGCCCTTGGCCACGCAGGCGGCGATGTTGTCGGCATCGATCTCCAGGCCATAGCCGGTGACATTCTTGCGCTCGCGCAAGGAGGCCAGCAGTTCGCCGTTGCCGCAGCCCAGGTCGAGGACCCGGCTGCCGGCGGGGATCCAGTCTTGGATGATTTCCAGGTCGGCTCTCATGCGGTCCTCAGAGGGCGATGCGGTTCATGTAGTTCGCGAAACCCTGCATGTAGCGGGGCGTCGGGATGAGGAAGGCGTCGTGGCCATAGGGCGAGTCGATGTCCAGGTAGCAGACGTTCTTGCGCGCGGCCATCAGGGCGTCGACGATCTCCCGCGAGCGGGCCGGCGAGAAGCGCCAGTCGGTGGTGAACGACATGATGCAATAGTCCGCCGTGACATCGGCCAGGGTCGCCGCCAGGTCGCCGCCATGGGCCGCGGCCGGGTCGAAGTAGTCCAGCGCCTTGGTCATCAGCAGGTAGGTGTTGGCATCGAAGCGGCCGGAGAATTCCTCGCCCTGGTAGCGCAGGTAGCTCTCGACCTGGAACTCGACGCTGTGGAAGTCGTAGTTGAGCTTGTCGCTCTTGAGCTCACGGCCGAATTTCTCGCCCATCGAGTCGTCGGACAGGTAGGTGATGTGGCCGACCATGCGCGCCAGCATCAGGCCACGCTTGGGAATTACGCCCTGGTCCTGGAACGAGCCGCCGTGGAACTCGGGGTCGGTGAGGATGGCTTGGCGCGCCACTTCGTTGAAGGCGATGTTCTGCGCCGACAGCTTGGGTGCCGAGGCGATGTCCACGCAGTGGCGCACGCGGTCCGGGTAGGTGATGGTCCACTGCAGCGCCTGCATGCCGCCGAGGCTGCCGCCGACGATGGCGGCCCAGGTCTGTACACCTAAGCGGTCGGCCAGGCGCGCCTGGCTGTGCACCCAGTCCTCCACGGTCAGCACCGGGAAGTCGGCGCCATAGGGCTTGCCGGTGGCCGGGTTGAGGCTGCTGGGGCCGGTGCTGCCGTTGCAGCCGCCGAGGTTGTTCAGGCTGACCACGAAGAAGCGGTTGGTGTCGATCGGCTTGCCGGGGCCGATGCAGCTGTCCCACCAGCCCGGCTTGCGGTCGGTGGCGGCATGGTAGCCGGCGGCATGGTGATGGCCGGACAACGCATGGCAGATCAGCACGGCATTGCTGGCGCTGCCGTTGAGGGTGCCATAGGTTTCGTAGATGAGCTCGTACGAGGCCAGGGAGCGGCCACAAGCCAGGGCCAGCGGTTCATCGAACCGGGCAATCTGCGGTGTTACCAGACCGACGGAATCTTCGGGAAGGACAGTGGACATCGACCCTGCTCACGCTTGACGGAGGCGTAAGTCTAAAGAGCGCTACCCGCAGCGGCAAGCAAAGGCTTGCCGCTGGATGCAGTGCGGGTCAGATCATCCGCCACAGCTCTTGCGGCATGCCGGCGTAAGCCGCCAGCTGGGGCATCAGGAACGACTGGATCACCTGGATGGCGATGAAGGCGAAGATCGGCGAAATGTCCATGCCGCCGAGGTTCGGCACCAGGCGGCGGAACGGCGCCAGCACCGGCTCGCTGATCTGGTAGGCCAGCTCGGCGGCCGGGTTGTGGCTGTTCGGCGCGACCCACGAGACGATGACCATGACGATCATCGCCACCCAGAAGATCTTCAGGAACAGCGAGGTGATGCCCAGGATCGACCACATCAGCAGGTGCAGGATGTCACCGAAGGTGCCGTAGGTGACCATCAGCACGAAGGCCATCAGCAGCGCCTGGATCAGGATCGACAGCAGCAGCGAGGAGGTATCCAGGCCGGCGATGCTGGGGACCACCCGGCGCAGCGGCTTGAGCAGCGGCTGGGTGGCGCGCACGGCGAACTGGCTCAGCGGGTTGTAGAAGTCGGCCTTGACCAGTTGCAGCACGAAGCGCAGCAGGACGATCACCAGGTACAGGCTGACCAGGGTTTGCACCACGAAGATCGCGGCGCCGGACAATGCATTCATCAATGGCTCCTTATTTGCCCAGTTGTTCGGCCAGTTCGGCGGAACGCTTCGCCGCGGCCTGAAGTGCCTGCTCGACGATCGCCTCGAAACCGCTGGCCTGGAACGACTTGATCGCCGCTTCCGTGGTGCCGGCCGGTGAGGTCACGCGGCGGCGCAGCTCGGCGGCGTCGACATCGCTGGCAACCGCCATGCGGGCGGCGCCCAGGGCGGTCTGCAAGGTGAGTTGCGAGGCGGTTTCACGCGGCAGGCCGAGTTTCTCGCCGGCGGCGGTCATGGCCTCGATCAGCAGGAAGACATAGGCCGGGCCGCTGCCGGAGACGGCGGTGACGGCATCCAGCTGTTGTTCTTTGTCCAGCCACAAGGCGGTGCCGACGGCCGACAGCAGTTGTTCGGCCTGCTGGCGCTGCTCGGCGGACACTTCCCCGGTGGCGTACAGGCCGCTGACGCCCTGGCGCAGCAGCGCCGGGGTGTTGGGCATGCAGCGCACCACGGGGATCGCGCCCAGCCAGGCCTGCAGGCTGGCGCAGGTGATGCCGGCTGCGATGGAAACCACCAGCTGGCCGGGCTTGAGGTTCGGTTTCAGCGTTTCGCAGACCGCCTTCATGACCTGCGGTTTGACCGCCAGCACGATCACGTCCACGCCCTCGATGGCCTGGGCGTTGTTTTCGAAGGTTTCGATGCCGTGCTCGGCCTGGATCCGCGCGCGGGTCTCGGCACCCGGGTCGCTGGCGCGGATCTGCGCGGCGTCCAGGCCCTGGGCACGCAGGCCGCCGATCAGGCTGGCGGCCATGTTGCCGGCGCCGATAAAGGCAATACGAGTCTTGCTCATGTCAGGTCCTTGAAGGAAAGAGTGAGTTAAGCATGGATTCAGGGCTGTCCGTAGTCGCGGGCGCCGAACAGGGCGGTGCCGATGCGGACCCAGGTCGCACCTTGGACGATGGCGGCCTCCAGGTCGTGGCTCATGCCCATCGACAGGGTGTCCAGCCCGAAGTCCAGCTGCGCCTGGAGCTGGCGCAGGATGGCAAAGGCGGCCTCCTGCTCGGCGCGGTCTTCGGTCGGCTCCGGTATCGCCATCAGGCCGCGCAGGCGCAGACCGGGCAGGGCGTTCACCGCCTGGGCCAGGGCCGGCAGCTCGGCGGGCGCGCAGCCGGACTTGCTGTCCTCGCCGCTGACGTTCACCTGCAGGCAGATGTTCAGCGGCGCCAGGCCGGCAGGGCGCTGCTCGGAGAGGCGTTGGGCGATCTTCAGGCGGTCCACGGAATGTACCCAGTCGAAATGCTCGGCGATGGCCTTGGTCTTGTTCGACTGGATGGGGCCGATGAAGTGCCAGATCAAGGGCAGGTCGGAAAGTGCCTGTTGTTTTGTCAGGGCTTCCTGAAGGTAGTTCTCGCCCACATCGCGCAGCCCGGCGGCGTAGGCCTCGCGAATCGCGCTGGCGGGCTTGGTCTTGCTCACTGCCAGCAGATGGATGCTGGCCGGGTCGCGTCCGGCGGCCCTGGCCGCGCTGTCGATGCGGGTGGCAATGGCGCCAATGTTGTCTGCTAGGGTGGACATGGTTCGTCGCCGAAGGCTTTGGGGTCTGCGGCATTCTACCTGCTTGATCGCCGTTGGGGAGTCTCATGGATGTGACCGACCTGTTGGGCCGGGCCCTGGCTGCCGGTGCCAGCGACCTGCACCTGGCCGCGGGCGAGCGACCGTTGCTGCGAGTGGATGGGGTGTTGCAGCGCCTGGACCTCCCGGTGCTGACGGCAGGAGCGCTGGAAAACGGGATGGCTGCCCTGCTCGATGATGAGCAGCGGCGACAGTGGGCTGCCGGCGATGAGCTGGACCTGGCGGTGGGCCTGGATGGGCTGGGGCGCTTTCGGCTGAACCTGTTCCGCCAGCGCAATGGCCCGAGCGCCAGCGTGCGTTTGATCCCTGCAAGCGTGCCCTGTCTGGAGGCGCTTGAACTGACGGAAGTGTTTCAAATCATCTCCCGGTATCGGGATGGTCTGGTCCTGGTGGGTGGGGCCACCGGCAGCGGCAAGTCGAGTACCTTGGCGGCACTGGTCGATGGGCTCAACCGCGAATACGCATTGCATATCGTCACGCTTGAAGAGCCGATCGAGTTCATCCATGCCAACCAGCGCAGCCTTGTCAGCCAGCGTGAGGTCGGCCTGCATAGCCGTGACTTTGCCCAGGCTTTGCGCAGCGCCCTGCGTCAGGACCCGGATGTGATCATGATCGGCGAGCTGCGCGACCTGCACAGCATTCGCCTGGCGTTGCGCGCCGCGGAGACCGGGCATCTGGTGCTGGCCACGGTGCATACGCGGTCGGCGGTGAGCAGCATCGACCGACTGGTGGAGGTGTTCGCGGCGGAGGAAAAACCGCTGGTGCGCAGCATGCTGGCCGACTCCCTGCGGTTGGTGGTTGCGCAGTTGCTGGTTCGGCGGTCAGGCGGCGGGCGTGTCGCGGCGCGGGAGGTGCTGGTTGCGACGCCTGCGGTGCGCAACCTGATACGCGAGGGGCGCCTGGCGCAGATTCATTCGCTGATGCAGGCCGGTGCGGCGGTGGGGATGTGCACGATGGAGGGGGCGCTGCGGGCGCTGCAGGCGCGGGGGATAATCGATACGTCTTTAAACTGATCGCGGGGCAGGCCCGCTCCCACGCCAGCCTTGCCTGGTCCGAGGGAGCAGTGGTGCGCCGATGCGATTTGTCCCGTGATCGGGGTTTCAGCGTTTGGCCAGGCTCAGCGCCTGTTGCTGCTTGGGCAGCACGCGCTTGGCCACCACGTAGTGCTTCTGCCAGTAAGGTTTCTCCAGGCTGTCGATGCTCACCCGCTTGCCGGTGCGCGGCGCGTGGATGAAGCGGTCGTTGCCCAGGTAGATGGCGACGTGATTGACCCGACGGCTCTTGATGTTGAAGAAGATCAGGTCGCCTGGCTTGAGGTCGCCCTTGGCCACCTTGACGCCCTGGCCCTGGGCCATGGCATTGGAGGTGCGCGGCAGGTCGACATCCGCCACGTCGTTGAACGCATACTTGACCAGGCCGCTGCAGTCGAAGCCCTTCTTCGGGCTGCTGCCGCCCCAGCGATAGGGCGTGCCGAGCACGTTCACCGCACGACTGAGCACTTCGCTGCTCTGCTTTGGCGACATCGCCACCGCCTGCATGCCCACGGCGTGCTGCTTGGCGGCGTTGGCCGGGCGGGCGCGCAGGCTGGCCGTATTGCGGTACTGGATCGGGGCGCGTTTCACCGTGGTATCGGCGTTGGTCGTGTAACCGGTGAATCCGCTTGGAAGTCGTTGCTCACGGTTGGTGGCGTGGGCGGCCAGGGGCAATAAAAGGCAGAGGGTCAGCCATGTCTTGAAGAAAGGTGGCATAGATGAAGCTCTTTATAAGTGTTGGCGCGCAACTTTATAACAGCTTTTTGATCAAATTCTGATCCGTTGGTCGCTCAGCCACGTACCATATGTCGGGTCAAAACGAAAAAGTCACATTTTTCGTTAGAAAATTTTCGGCTATCCCACGAGGGCTTCGAATGAATGGTTATCAACAGGGTGCCCCTTCGCACGACACCCACAGCAAGGTCCTCGGCTATCTGCTGTGGATCTTCGGTTTCACCGGCTCGCACCGTTTCTACTACGGCAAGCCGATCACCGGGACAATCTGGTTCTTCACCCTCGGGCTGCTGGGCATCGGCTGGCTGATCGACCTGTTCCTGATCCCGTCGATGGACCGCGAGGCGGACATGCGCTTCGAATCGGGCGGGGTGGATTACAACCTGGCGTGGATCCTGCTGACCTTCCTGGGCATCTTCGGTGTGCACCGGCTGTACCAGGGCAAGTGGATCAGTGCGTTGATCTACCTGTTCACCGGCGGTCTGTTCCTGCTGGGCGTGCTGTATGACTTCTGGACGCTCAACAGCCAGATCTCCCAGGTCAACGCCGAGCGTCGCCGGGTATGAAAAAAGGCCTTGTCGCTGAGTGCGGCAAGGCCTTTTTCGTTACTGGCGCCGCTGTTGCAGCAGCAGGTTGCTGAAGCCTGCCCCGGCCAGTTGCTTCTGCGCCACGGTCAGCTGTTCACGGTTGCTGAACGGGCCGACCATCACGCGGTACCAGGTCTCTTCCTTGACCGTGCCCGACTCCACCCTGACCGCCTGGCCGAGCAGGATGATCTGCGCGCGGACCTTGTCGGCGTCCGCCTGCTTGCGGAACGAACCGGCCTGCAGGAAGAACTGGGTGGTAGCCGCCGGCTTGATCACCGGTGGCGCTGGTGGCGGCGTCTGCCCCAGCAGCGCGGCCTGGGCGCGGGCGGTGTCGATCTTCGCCGCTTCTGCCGGGGTGACCGGTGTGCTCGGCACGGGCGGCTGCGCCGGTACCGGCGGGGTCTTCTCCGGCACGGCCTCGGGCGGCACGATCACTTCCGACTCCGGCAGCAGGGTGTAGAAGTCGTACTTCGGCTTCACCGGCTGCTGTGGTGTCGGCGTGGTGGTCTTGCTGGCCTCGGCAACTGGCTTCTGTTGCTCGGGCTTGGCGCGCTTGATGTCGTCGCCGCCCGGCTCGAGCTTCATCAGGAAGACGATGAAGGCGCCGACCGTCAGGCCGACCGCCAGCCACACCCAGCCCGGGATCGGCTGCTTGCTGGCAGGCGGCTGGGAGCGGCTGGCGCCGCGCTTGGGTGCGGGTTTCTTCTTTGCAGCCAACTTACATGCGCTCCAGGGTTTCCAGGCCGAGCAGTTCCAGGCCCTGCTTGAGGGTGCGGCCGGTCAGGGCAGCCAGGCGCAGGCGGCTCTGCTGCTGTTCGGCGGTTTCGGCGGAAAGGATCGGGCAATTCTCGTAGAAGCTGGAGAACAGGCCGGCGAGGTCGTACAGGTAGCTGCACAGCACGTGCGGCGTGCCTTTTTCGGCGACGTTGTTGAGGATCTCGCCGAACTGCGCCAGGCGCGCGGCCAGGTCCTGCTCGTGCGCTGCCTGCAGGACGATGCTGCCGTTGACTTCGTCGAAGCCCTTGCCAAGCTTGCGGAACACGCCGGCCACGCGGGTGTAGGCGTACAGCAGGTACGGCGCGGTGTTGCCTTCGAAGTTGAGCATCAGTTCGAAGTTGAAGCTGTAGTCGCTGGTGCGGTGCTTGGACAGGTCGGCGTACTTGACCGCGCCGATGCCGACCACCTCGCCGATGTGGCGCAGTTCGTCCTCGGCCAGCGACGGGTTCTTCTCCTTGACCAGCGCGTAGGCGCGGTCCTTGGCCTCGGTGAGCAGGTCGATCAGCTTGACGGTGCCGCCGTCACGGGTCTTGAACGGGCGGCCATCGGCGCCGTTCATGGTGCCGAAGCCCATGTGCTCCATCTTCATCGGGTGGCCGACGAAACCGGCGCGGCGGGCCACTTCGAACACCTGGTTGAAGTGCAGGGCCTGGCGCTGGTCGACGAAGTACAGGGCGCGGTCGGCCTGCAGCGTGTTGCTGCGGTAGCGCACGGCGGCCAGGTCGGTGGTGGCGTACAGGTAGCCGCCGTCGGCCTTCTGCACGATCACCGGCAGCGGATCGCCCTCGGCGTTCTTGAACTCTTCGAGGAACACGCACTGGGCGCCCTGGTCCTCGACCAGCAGGCCCTTGGTCTTGAGGTCGGCGACCACGTTGGCCAGGTCGGCGTTGTAGGCGCTCTCGCCCATCACGTCGGCCATGGTCAGCTTGACGTTGAGCAGCTCGTAGGTCTTCTGGCAGTGCGACAGCGAGATGTCCTTGAAGCGCGTCCACAGGGCCATGCACTCAGGGTCGCCGGCCTGCAGCTTGACCACC
The DNA here is from genome assembly GCF_014268935.2 of Pseudomonas peradeniyensis. Lineage (GTDB taxonomy): Bacteria > Pseudomonadota > Gammaproteobacteria > Pseudomonadales > Pseudomonadaceae > Aquipseudomonas > Aquipseudomonas peradeniyensis. Next base: position 83,753 of record NZ_JABWRJ020000002.1, read on the forward strand.
AGGCCGCGGGCGCGGGTGGCGAAGTCCTCGGACTCGTCGAAACGCTTCTTGGCGGCGCGGTAGAAGTTCTCCAGGTCCGACAGCTCGTCGCTGGTGATCGGGTTTTCTTCCAGGTAGGCCAGCAGCATGCCGAACTGGGTGCCCCAGTCGCCCACGTGGTTCTGGCGGATGACGTCATCGCCGAGGAATTCCAGCACGCGCGCGACGCTGTCGCCGATGATGGTCGAGCGCAGGTGGCCGACGTGCATCTCCTTGGCCAGGTTCGGCGCCGACATGTCGATCACCACCTTCTCGGCCGGGCCGGCCTTGCGCACGCCCAGGTGCTCATCGGCCAGGGCGGCGTCGAGGCGGTTGGCCAGGGCGTCGGTGTTCTGGAAGAAGTTCAGGAAGCCGGGGCCGGCGATCTCGACCTTGGTGATGTCGGGGCTGGCCGGCAGGCTGGCGATGAGTTTTTCGGCCAGGTCGCGGGGTTTCATGCCGGCCGGCTTGGCCAGCATCATGGCGATGTTGCTGGCGAAGTCGCCGTGGGTCTTGTCCCGGGCGTTTTCCACCTGGATCGCCGGCGTCAGCCCTTCAGGCAGCACACCGTCGGCGACGAGTTGGGTGAGGGCTTGCTGGATCAGCTGGCGAATGGTGTCTTTCATGGAATTCTCTTTTCGACCGCAAGCGCGGTGGAGCGCTTCGATGCGCAGGTGGAAAAACTGGGCATTATCCGTTGCCGGGGGCGGGTTGCCAACCTTTTGGCCGGTATCGCTGGTCAGGCGTGGGAGCGGGCTTGCCCCGCGATGGTCTCAATCGCGGGGCAAGCCCGCTCCCACGGACCGTTCAATCTCTCAGTACAGGTCCACCGGATCAACATCCAGCGACCAGCGCACCTGCCGCCCCGATGGCATCTGCTCCAACACTAGCAACCAGGCACTGATCAGTCGATGCAGCTGAGCCCGGGCATTGGCCTGGAGCAATAGTTGCGCGCGGAAGCGGCCCGCCCGTCGTTCCATGGGCGCCGGGACCGGCCCCAGCAGCTCGATGCCGTGCAGGCCCTGTTCGATCATGATCCGCTCGGCGGCGGCGCAGGCTTCGTCGAGGAAGCTCTCGGCCTGGCCCGGCTTGTGCGCATCCGCGCGCAGCAGGGCCAGGTGGGCGAACGGCGGCAGGCCGGCGGCGCGACGTTCGCTCAGGGCCTGCTCGGCGAAGGCGAAGTAGCCCTGTTCGGTCAGTTGCACCAGCAGCGGATGGTCGGCCAGGTGGGTCTGCACGATGACCTTGCCCGGTTCCTCGGCGCGTCCGGCGCGACCGGCAACCTGGACGATCAGCTGGGCCATGCGCTCGCTGGCGCGAAAGTCGCCGGAGAACAGTCCGCCGTCGGCATCGAGAATCGCCACCAGGGTGACGCGGGGGAAGTGGTGCCCCTTGGCCAGCATCTGGGTGCCGACCAGGATGCTCGGCTGACCGCGCTGGATGGTGGCGAACAGGTTGTGCATGGCGTCCTTGCGCGAGGTGCTGTCGCGGTCCACGCGCAGGATCGGGTAGTCGGGGAACAGCACTTTGAGCCGCTCTTCGGCACGCTCGGTGCCGGCCCCCACCGGGCGCAGGTCGACGTGGGCGCACTGCGGGCACTGCAACGGCAGGCGCTCGTCGTAGCCGCAATGGTGGCAGCGCAGCACGGCGGAACGCTGGTGCACGGTCATGCGCGCATCGCAGCGCGGGCACTCGGAGAGCCAGCCGCAGTCGTGGCACAGCAGCGTCGGGGCGAAACCGCGGCGGTTGAGGAACACCAGCACCTGCTGGCCGGCCTCCAGGGTCTGGCGGATGGCCTGTTGCAGCGGGCCGCTGATGCCGCTGTCCAGCGGCAGGCTGCGCACATCCAGGCGCAGGAAGCGTGGTGCCTTGGCGCCACCGGCGCGCTGGTTCATGCGCAGCAGGCCGTAGCGGCCGCTATGGGCGTTGTGCAGGCTTTCCAGCGACGGCGTGGCCGAGCCCAGCAGGATCGGGATGTTCTCCTGGTGGGCGCGGACCACGGCCAGGTCGCGGGCGTGGTAGCGCAGGCCTTCCTGCTGTTTATAGGAGCCGTCGTGCTCTTCGTCGATGATGATCAGGCCCGGGTTCTTCATTGGCGTGAACAGCGCCGAGCGGGTGCCGATGATGATGTCGGCGTCGCCATCGCGGGCCGCCAGCCAGGCGTCCAGGCGTTCGCGGTCGCCCACCGCCGAGTGCAGCAGGGCGATGCGGGCATTGAAGCGTTGCTCGAAGCGTTGCAGGGTCTGCGGGCCGAGGTTGATCTCGGGGATCAGGATCAGCGCCTGCTTGCCGGCTTCGAGGGTCTCGCGGATCAGCTGCAGGTACACCTCGGTCTTGCCGCTGCCGGTGACCCCGGCCAGCAGGTAGGCGTGGAAGGCGCCGAAGCCCGCGCGCACCGCTTCGAACGCCGCGCGCTGCTCCTCGTTGAGCGGCAGCTCCGGCTGGGCCAGCCAGTGTTCGTGACGTGCGGTGGGCAGGTGACGGCGGACCTCGACGTTCACCAGCTCCTTGGCCAGCAGCAGGTCGAGGCTGTCCTTGTTCAGGCCGAGCTTGCTCAACAGGCTGTGGGCCACGCCGTGGGGGTGCTGCGACAGGGTCTTGAGGGCATCGCGCTGGCGCGGGGCACGGGCGATGCGCGGGTCCTCCAGGCGTGCCCCGGGGACGACGTGCCAGAAGCGCTCCTGACGCACCTCGGCCGGCTCGCCCTGGCGCAGCAGGGTCGGCAGGGCCCAGCTCAAGGTGTCGCCCAGGCTGTGCTGATAGTACTGCGCCGTCCACAGGCACAGCTTGAACAAAGCGGGCGGCACGGGCGAAACCGGGTCGAGCAAGGCGCTGGCCGGCTTGAGCTTGTCGGCGGGGACTTCGCTGTGCGTGGCGACCTCCACCAGCACGCCGATCATCTCGCGGCGACCGAACGGCACACGGACACGCATGCCGGGTGTCAGTGCCTGGCGCGCCATGCTCGCGGGCGCCCGGTAGTCGAACAGGCGACGCAGGGGCGAGGGCAGGGCAAGGCGCAGGATGACGTCGGACACGCGGAAGGTCTCTGGAGGGCGTTTCACAAATCAGGCGAGCCTAGCAGACGACGGTCGGTGCAAGCGACAACTTGCGCTGCCGCCGCGCTCTGGTATTATTCGCCGCCTAATTACGTGCGGTATTCAACAATAGGTGTTGGGTGGCGGCACGCAGCTCGAGGAAGTGACCATGAAAGCAGATATTCATCCGAACTACGAAGTAGTTGCAGTCACCTGCAGCTGCGGCAACAAGTTTGAAACCCGTTCGACCCTGGGCAGCGTCCTGGCGATCGACGTTTGCAACCTGTGCCACCCGTTCTACACCGGTAAGCAGAAAGTCCTGGACACCGGTGGTCGCGTACAGAAGTTCGCCGATCGCTTCGGTATGTTCGGTACCAAGAAGTAATCATGCGCATGGCGAATCTCTCGAGGTTCGCGTTGCTGCAAAAGAAGGCGCCCCTCGTGGGCGCCTTTTTTGTGGGCGCGATCTGGCATCTTCCGGCCCTGGCCTTCTGTCCGTTGCCCGAGCAGCCGCAGCAGGTGACGGTGCGCCAGGTGGTCGACGGCGACACCTTGCGCCTGGGTGATGGCCGCAACGTGCGGCTGATCGGCATCAATGCGCCCGAGATCGGCCGCAAGGGTCGCACCAGCGAGCCCTACGCCGAGGCTGCGAAACGGCGCCTGCAGGCGCTGGTCGAGGCCAGCGATGGTCGCGTCGGCCTGGTCCCGGGCGTGGAGCCCAAGGACAAGTACGGTCGTACCCTGGCGCACATCTATGGTCGTACTGGCGACAATCTCGAAGCACAACTGCTCAGTGAAGGCCTCGGCTACCGGGTCGCCATTGCCCCCAACGTGGCCTTGTCGGGCTGCCAGCAACAGGCCGAACAGCAGGCGCGCAACACCGGAGCCGGGTTGTGGCGCCAGTCGCCGGTGGTGCCCGCAGGGGAGGTCAGACAGTCCGGTTTTGCCGTGATCGGCGGCCAGATCAAGGGGATCGAGCGCAACCGTGGCGGTATCTGGCTGGAGCTCGACGATGCCGTGGTGCTGCAGGTCCCCGCTCGTCTGCAGCAGCGCTTCCCCGCCAGCTTCTTCGCTAACCTCAAGGGACGCCAGGTCGAGGCGCGTGGCTGGGTGCTGGATCGATCCCGCAAGGGAGGGCTCAAGCCCGGGCAGCGACGCTGGCTGTTGCCATTGACCGATCCGAGCATGCTGGCGGTTGTCCCGGGGTAAATAGTTGTAGACATTTTGCTATTGGATTGTACACACTGGCTTCCGTAAGCCCCGTGGGTTATAGCGTAAAGTCGTAGGCCAAAGGCCTTGACACATAGTGACCGGGCAGTCTTGTCGCCCCCCGGCTCTTTGCGTATCCTCGGCGGTCCGTCAGAACAGTAAACAGCGGAATGCCCATCATGTCAGACCTGAAAACCGCCGCTCTCGAATACCACGCCCAGCCCCGTCCGGGGAAGCTGAGCGTCGAGCTCTCCAAGCCCACCGCCACCGCCCGTGACCTCGCCCTGGCCTACAGCCCAGGCGTCGCCGAGCCCGTGCGCGAGATCGGCCGTGATCCGGAGCTGGCCTACAAGTACACCGGCAAGGGCAACCTGGTTGCGGTGATCTCCGATGGCACCGCCATCCTCGGTCTGGGCGACCTCGGCCCGCTGGCTTCCAAGCCGGTGATGGAAGGCAAGGGTGTTCTGTTCAAGCGTTTCGCCGGTATCGACGTGTTCGATATCGAAGTCGAGTCGGAGAGCCCGCAGGCCTTCATCGACACCGTTCGCCGCATCTCCATCACCTTCGGCGGCATCAACCTGGAAGACATCAAGGCACCTGAGTGCTTCGAGATCGAGCGCACCCTGATCGAGCAGTGCGACATTCCCGTCTTCCACGATGACCAGCACGGTACCGCTATCGTTACCGCCGCCGGCATGATCAACGCCCTGGAAATCGCCGGCAAGAAGCTCGAGGAGGCGAAGATCGTCTGCCTGGGCGCCGGTGCCGCCGCCATCTCCTGCATGAAGCTGCTGGTGAGCATGGGCGCCAAGGTCGAGAACATCTTCATGATCGACCGCAGCGGCGTGATCCACGCCGGCCGTGACGACCTGAACCAGTACAAGGCCCAATTCGCCCACGCTACTGACAAGCGCACCCTGGCTGACGCCCTGAACGGCGCCGATGTGTTCGTCGGCCTGTCCGGTCCGAACCTGCTGAGCGCCGAAGGCCTGAAGTCGATGGCCGCCAACCCGATCGTGTTCGCCTGCTCGAACCCGGATCCGGAAATCGCCCCGGAGCTGGCTCACGCCACCCGCAGCGACGTGATCATGGCCACCGGTCGTTCCGACTACCCGAACCAGGTCAACAACGTACTGGGCTTCCCGTTCATCTTCCGCGGTGCCCTGGACGTTCGCGCCAAGCGCATCAACGAAGAGATGAAGATCGCCGCCGCCATCGCCCTGAAGGACCTGGCCAAGCAGCCGGTGCCGAAGGAAGTCTGCGACGCCTATGGCGTGCAGGCCCTGGAATTCGGCCGCGAGTACATCATTCCGAAGCCGCTGGATGCCCGTCTGATCACCGTGGTTTCCGATGCCGTGGCCAAGGCCGCCATCGAATCCGGCGTGGCCACCCTGCCGTATCCGAAGCACTACCCGCTGAAAAGCGTGGATGACGTGTTCAACGGCTGATCCGGTCGTAGCGTCATGAAAAAGCCCCGGCTCGTGAGAGTCGGGGCTTTTTGTTTGCCGAGAGAGTGCCAGCGGCTGTGAGATCGAGCGCTGCGCGGGCGGCGCTCGATTTACGCGCCCACGCAAAACCTTAACCAGGCACTCTGCTTCAGAACAGGTCCATCGGCGCTGCTTCATCTGCTGGCAGAGGGCTGCCAGGTGCGGCGCCATTGCCCAGTTCGTCCACCGAAGGCGGCGAGTCCTCGGCCTTGAACAGCTCGAAGTAGGCATTCGGCGTGCTCGGCGTGGCGGCGCGGCCGCTGACCGGGTCGACGCGCAGGCTGAGAATGCCTTCAGGTTCGGCCGGCGCGTGCTCAGGCTTGTCCTTCAGCGCCGCACCCATGAAGCTCATCCAGATCGGCAGCGCCACGGTGCCGCCGTACTCGCGTCGGCCCAGGGTTTCCGGCTGGTCGAAGCCGACCCAGACGGTGGTGACGTAGTCGGCGTTGTAGCCGGAGAACCAGGCGTCCTTGGACTCGTTGGTGGTACCGGTCTTGCCCGCCAGGTCCGCGCGGCCGAGGGCCAGGGCGCGGCGGCCGGTGCCGCGCTTGATCACATCCTGCAGCATGCTGGTGAGAATGTACGAGGTGCGGCCGTCGATGATCTGCTCGGCCACGGCGGGTACCTGCGGTGCCGGGGCGACCTGGCCGAGGGCCGACGGTGCTTCGCCCGGCATCGGCGCGACGCTGATCGCCTGCTCGGGGGCTGCGAGGCCGGCCTGGTCCTGGCTGCCCTGGGGCACCCGTGCCGGGTTGGCGGTGAACAGGGTTTCGCCGTTGCGGCTTTCGACGCGCTCGATCAGGTAGGGGCTGATCTTGTAGCCGCCGTTGGCGAAGGTGCTCCAGCCGGTGGCGATCTCCATCGGTGTCAGGGTCGCGGTGCCCAGTGCCAGCGACAGGTTGCGCGGCAGGTCCTGCTTGTTGAAGCCGAACTTGGCGATGTAGTCGATGGTGCGGTCCACGCCCATGGCCTGCAGCAGGCGGATCGAAACCAGGTTACGCGACTTGTACAGCGCCTCGCGCATGCGGATCGGGCCGAGGAAGGTGTTGGTGTCGTTCTTCGGGCGCCAGACCTTGTCCAGGTACTCGTCGACGAACACGATCGGCGCGTCGTTGACCAGGCTGGCGGCGGTGTAGCCGTTGTCCAGCGCGGCGCTGTAGACGAAGGGCTTGAAGCTCGAACCCGGCTGGCGCTTGGCCTGCATGGCGCGGTTGTAGTTGCTCTGCTCGAAGGAGAAGCCGCCGACCAGGGCGCGGATGGCGCCGTTGTAAGGGTCGAGGGTGACCAGGGCGCTCTGGGCGCCGGGCACCTGGCTGAACTTGAGCTTGCCGTCCTCCAGGCGCTGCAGGCGCACCAGGTCGCCGACCTGGGCTACATCGGCCGGCGATTGCGGCGAACGCCCCTGCGAATTGCTGCTGAGGTACGGGCGCGCCCACTTCATGGTGTCCCAGGCCACATTCTCTTCCAGGCCGCCACGGGTCATCACCTTGAGGCCGGTCTTCTCGACCTGGGTGACGATGGCCGGCTCCAGGCCACCGAGGGTGCGTTGCTTGCCCAGTTCCTGCAGCCAGGCCGCACGGGTCTTGCCCGGGAAGCGTGCCTCGGGGCCGCGGTAGCCGTGGCGCTCGTCGTACTCGCTGAGGCCGTTGAGCACCGCGCTGTTGGCCATCTGCTGCATGTCGCTCGGTACCGTGGTGGTGACGCGGAAGCCTTCGGTGTAGGCGTCGCTGCCGTAACGGCCGACCATCTCGGCGCGGGCCATCTCGGCGACGTAGGGGGCGTTCACTTCCGGGGTCGGCACGTGGTAGCTGGCGTTCAGCGGTTCGGCCAGGGCCGCCTGGTAGCTGGCTTCGTCGATCTTGCCGAGCTTGTACATGCGCCCGAGGATCCAGTCGCGGCGCTCCTTGGCGCGTACCGGGTTGGCCAGCGGGTTGAAGCGCGATGGTGCCTTGGGCAGGCCGGCGATCATCGCCATCTGCGCCAGGCTCACGTCGCGGATCGACTTGCCGTAGTACACCTGCGCCGCGGCATCGATGCCATAGGCGCGGTTGCCCAGGTAGATCTTGTTGACGTAGAGCTCGAGGATCTCGTCCTTGGTCAGCTCGCGCTCGATCTGCAGGGCCAGCAGGATCTCGTTGGTCTTGCGCGAGAAGCTGCGCTCGCTGGTGAGGAAGAAGTTCTTCGCCACCTGCATGGTGATGGTGCTGCCGCCGGTCTGGATGTGCCCGGACTTGAGCAGCTGCGATGCCGCGCGCATCAGGCTGCTCGGATCGACCCCGTAATGGTTGAGGAAATTGTCGTCTTCGGCGGACAGAAGCGCCTGGATGAACTGTGGGGGAATTTCCTGGAACTTGATCGGCGAGCGCCGCATTTCGCCGAACTCGGCAATCAGCTTGCCGTCGCTGCTGTACACCCTCAGGGGGATTTGCAACTGGACGCTTCTGAGCGAGTCGACCGAGGGCAGGCTGGGGCTAAGATACAGAAACGCACCGCTCACACCGAGCACGAGCGCGCAGATGACGGCGACGAGAGACCACCAGAAGAACTTCAGCAGACGTATCAAGGCTTTTGGGTGTCCAGGTTGAGGAGTGGATTGCGCGCGGGGCCGGCGGACAGAAAAACGCTGGCCATTATAAGCATTTTTCGTCCCACCGGGTGACCGCCCGGGGCGCGGGACGACCGCTCGCGCCGCAACGGCGCGGGCTGCCGATGACCAGGAAGGAACAGCCATGCTTGGACGCTTTGGTAGGGACGCCGGTTCACTGCTGGGGGTGGAAATTGCCTCCGATTCCATACGAATGCTGCATCTGCACCGTCAGCGCGTCGGTTGGCGTGTACAGGGGTGGGCGCAGGAACGCTTCGAGCCTGCGCTGCCTGACAGTGCCGCATCCGACGAGGCAGAGGGGTTGGTGCTGGGATTGCGGCGGGCCCATGTTCAATGTCGGACGAGGCAGTTTCGGGTCGCCCTGGCATTGCCCGCCTCTCAGGTCATCTGCAAGGTTTGCCGGTTACCTGTTGGGCTGGCCGACCTTGATGTCGAGGCCGCCGTGCTGGCACAGGCCGAGCAACTTTTCCCCTTCCCGCTGGAGGATCTGGCCCTGGACTTCTGGGTGCAGGGTGCATGCGCCAACGATCCCGGACAGTTCGAGGTACTGGTGGTGGCCTGTCGGCAAAGCCAGCTCGATCCGCTGGAGCGGGTGTTCACCAGGGCCGGATTGCAGCTTGAGGCCGTCGAAGTGGACAGCTTCGCGCTACGGAGAGCGCTGCTGCCTGAGGTGCCGGCTCGTGGAGCGGTACTGCTGCAGTTGGAGCCGGGCGAAGTGGTCATGCACCGCTGGCACGGCAGCCCCGCGCCGCAACGACAGCGGCTTGCCCTGGGTTCGCCAGCGCAATGGGATGAGGCTGTCGATGATCTCTGGCGGTTGGGTAAGCAGGCACGCGTAGAAGAAGTTGTCCTGTTCGGCTGCGCTGCTGATGCAGAGCGGGCGGCGTATTTGCGAGAGCGATTGGGCGTGAAATGCCAGGTGGGTTGCCCGCGCCCTCTGGCCGGCCTCCCGGGGAGGGATGGCCCGCGCGCAGCTTCGATGGTGCTGGCCTGCGGGCTGGCAATGGGAGGTCGGGCATGATGGCGAGACTGAACCTGATGCCTTGGCGCGAGCAATGCAGGGCCAGGGCTGTACGGCGGTTCCAGGCTTTGCTGATCGTCACCCTGGCGGTGGCCCTGTGCGGGGTCACATGGCTCGATCAGATGGCGCGCTCGCGTCTGGCCAGGCAAGCACTGATCGTTGCTTCGCATCAGGCGGAGCTCGAGCGGCTCGATACCACATTGAGGCAGGTCGATCAGCTGCGCGGCAGGCGGGAGGCGCTGCAGGCCGAGCATGCCGCAGTGTCCGCTCTGGGGGCCGGGCGGTCGCAGATGCCTGGCCTGTTCCTCGCCCTTGAACAGGCCCTGCCAGAAGGGGCTCGCTTGACGGAGGTGGATGTCGAGGCAGGGCGTTTGCGCCTGGGCGGTCTGGCAGCCTCTGCGTCGGTGGTCGCCCGGTTCATGCGCGATCTGGAACAAGTGGGCATGGTGCGGGACCTCGAACTCGTTCACCTCAGGCGCCATCTCCAGGGGGACGAGTTCCTGCTGGCGGCGCGATTGCTGGCGGGTGAGTCGTGAACCGCCTGTGGCCCCTTGACTGGCAGGCGCTAGCTGGCCGGTCGGGAGTGCTGAGGGCCATGGTGTGCCTGTTGCTCGCGCTCATGGTGGCTGGCGTGGGCTACCTGGTTCGTCTGCGTGATCCGGTTCTGGGGCATGTCGAGTCTGTCCGACTGCAGCTCCAGCTACAGGGCGAACAGGAAGAGCGCAGGGCGCGCCTCGTCGAACTGGGTGTCGAGCAGCAGGCGCTCGAGCATGCACGGGCGCTTTTGCAGGCGGCACGATGGCGGCTGGCTGCGGGAGAGGGCATGAGCGAGCTGCTCGACCAGCTGGCGTTATCGGGGCATGAGCATGGCCTGGTATTCAAGCGAGTCGAAGTGCAGGAGGCGCAGCAGGCTTCAGTGTATCGAGTGCAACCGCTGGAAATCGCGGTGTCTGGACAGTATCCGGCGCTGCGCCTGTGGCTGGAGCAATGGCTGCAGCAATTGCGTCTGTTGAGCGTGGAACGGCTCAGGTTGGCCCTGAAGGATGAGGGTGTCGGGCGAGTTGATGCTCTGTTACGACTGCATGCCTACCACCCTGGGGAAGAGCTGCCGGTTCCGGCGTCATTGGCGGATGAGCGGGCCCAGGCAGGCTTGTCGAGGACGGTATTCGATCCGTTCCGGGCCTGGTCGCTTCCGCAAGAGGGCAGTGGGCCGGCGCATGTTCCTTTGGCACGGCTGGAGATGGTCGGCAGCCTCTCCCGGGCAGGGCGGCGACAGGCATTGCTGCGCTCCGCAGGTCGCCTGTATCGGATCGCGGCAGGCGAGCGGCTGGGGCTCGAAGGGGGTGTCGTGGTGGCCATCGATGTCGATCGGGTGGAGGTCCACGAGCGGATCTACATCGATGGTCGCTGGCAGGCGCGACCCAGGTATCTGGTTCTAGGAACGCGTGAGCAAGGAGAGGTCAGGGATGAGACCGAGGCGATGGTGGAGCGGCGCGCTATTGATGCTGGGGCTGCCGATGGCGCAGGCCGAGACGTTTCAGGGTGAGCCGATGTCGCTCAACTTCCAGGACGTCGAATTGCGTTCGGTGCTTCAGGTCATGGCCGACCACGCGGGCATCAACCTGGTGGCGGGCGACTCGGTGCAGGGGCGGATAACCCTGCGTCTGGAGGATGTGCCCTGGGATCAGGCGCTTGACCTGGTGCTGCGCAGCAAGGGGCTGGGCAGGCGCCAGGAGGGGAATGTGCTGTTGGTCGCTCCCGTGGCCGAGCTCGCCGGGCAAACCCAGGACATGCGTCAGGAGGTATTGCTAGAGCCACTGCAGCGTGAATTGATCCCTGTCTTCCATGCCAAGGCCGGCGAGCTGGCGGAGCTGCTGCTGTCGAGCCTGGCCGATGACGGTGCCCTGGCTGGGCGTGGCAGCCTCAGTGTGGACGCCCGCACCAATACCCTGGTAGCCACTCAGCCTGCCGCCCGGCTCGCCGAACTGCGCAGCCTGGTCACGCAACTGGATGTGCCGGTGCGCCAGGTCATGATCGAGGCCCGGATCGTCGAGGCCAATGTCGATTATGAAAAGGCCCTGGGCGTGCGCTGGGGTGGCCCTCTGTATGGCACGGATCGCCAGTTGGGCAGCGACCTGTTCGTCGATCTCGGCGTCGAACGCGCCGCTGCCGGGCTCGGGGTGGGGCTGCTGCGCAGCGATATCCTGCTCGACCTGGAGCTCAGCGCCATGGAAAAAAGCGGCAATGGCGAGATCATCTCCCAGCCAAAGGTGGTCACGGCCGACAAGGAAACCGCGCGCATACTCAAGGGCACCGAAGTGCCCTACCAGGAAACCACCCGCAGCGGCGCCACGTCGGTCTCTTTCCGCGAGGCGTCCCTGTCGCTGGAGGTGACCCCGCAGATCACGCCGGACGGCAAGGTGATCATGGCGGTGCGGGTGACCAAGGATGAGCCGGACTTCATCAATGCCCTCAACGATGTGCCGCCGATCCGCAAGAACGAGGTCAACGCCAAGGTGCGGGTGACCGATGGGCAGACCATTGTGATTGGTGGCGTGTACTCGACGTCGCAGAACAAAGTGGTCGACAAGGTGCCATTTTTTGGCGATCTGCCGTATGTTGGGCGGCTGTTTCGACGCGATGCATTACAAGAGAAAAAATCCGAGCTGCTGGTCTTCCTGACTCCGCGTATCATGAGTGACCAGGCGATTGCTGTGAGTCGTTGATTCTGTGCGAAATTTGATACTTGTGGGGCCCATGGGCGCTGGTAAAAGCACCATCGGGCGCCTGTTGGCCAAAGAGCTGCGCCTGCTGTTCAAGGATTCCGACAAGGAAATCGAACTGCGAACCGGCGCCAACATCCCGTGGATCTTCGACAAGGAAGGCGAACCGGGCTTCCGTGACCGCGAGCAGGCGATGATCGCCGAGCTCAGCGCGCTCGATGGCGTGGTCCTGGCCACCGGTGGCGGCGCGGTGATGCGCGATGCCAACCGTGCGGCGCTGCGTGCCGGCGGACGGGTGGTCTACCTGCACGCCTCGGTGGAGCAGCAGGTGGGGCGCACTTCCCGTGACCGCAACCGGCCGCTGTTGCGCACCGCCAACCCGGAAGCCACGTTGCGCGCCCTGCTGGAAACGCGCGACCCGCTCTATCGCGAAATCGCCGACCTGGTGGTGGAAACCGACGAACGGCCACCACGCATGGTGGTGCTCGACATTCTCGAGCGCCTGCAGAAGTTGCCGCCCCGCTGAGCGGGGTCTATCCTCGGCGACCAACGCCGAGACGGGGCTGAACGTCACCGCGCGGGGCCGCACCGCCGCCGCGTCCAAGCATATTGTGGGGATACATGCAGACACTAAAGGTCGACCTGGGCGAACGTAGCTACCCGATCTACATTGGCGAAGGCCTGCTGGACCAGCCCGAGCTGCTGGCGCCGCACATTGCCGGGCGGCAGGTCGCCATTGTCTCCAACGAGACCGTCGCGCCCCTGTACCTCGAACGCCTGAGCAAGACCCTGGGCGCCTACTCGGTGCTGCCCGTGGTGTTGCCCGACGGCGAGGCCCACAAGAACTGGGAAACCCTGCAACTGATCTTCGACGCCCTGCTCACCGCCCGCCATGACCGTCGCACCACCGTGGTCGCCCTGGGGGGCGGAGTGATCGGCGACATGGCCGGCTTTGCCGCGGCCTGCTACCAGCGCGGCGTCGACTTCATCCAGGTACCGACCACGCTGCTGTCCCAGGTGGACTCGTCGGTGGGCGGCAAGACCGGCATCAACCACCCGCTGGGCAAGAACATGGTCGGTGCCTTCTATCAGCCCAACGCGGTGCTGATCGACACCACCAGCCTGAAGACCCTGCCCGGACGCGAGCTGTCCGCGGGCCTGGCCGAAGTCATCAAGTACGGCCTGATCTGCGACAAGCCGTTCCTCGCCTGGCTCGAAGACAATATGCAGGCGTTGCGCGCCCTGGACTCCGCCGCCCTGACCGAGGCCATCCGCCGCTCCTGCGCGGCCAAGGCCGCCGTGGTCGGCGCCGATGAGCGCGAGTCGGGCGTGCGTGCCACGCTCAACCTTGGCCATACCTTCGGCCATGCCATCGAAACACACATGGGCTATGGCGTCTGGCTGCACGGCGAAGCCGTGGCGGCTGGCACGGTCATGGCCCTGGAAATGTCCATGCGCCTGGGCTGGATCGACCAGCCGGCGCGTGATCGCGGAATTCGCCTGCTGCAGGACGCAGGATTGCCGGTGGTGCCACCACAGGAAATGACCCCGGCGCATTTCATGGAGCACATGGCGGTCGACAAGAAAGTGCTCGACGGGCGCCTGCGCCTGGTGCTGCTGCGCCAGCTGGGCGAGGCCGTCGTCACCGACGACTATTCGACAGAGATTCTACAGGCCACCCTGGCGGCGGATTACCGCGCGATCGTGGCCCAGCTTTGAGGTTGTGACAACGCAATGACCAGTCTGCATGCCGATGAGGCGTTCCTCGACCATTACCAGTTGAGCCACGATCCGTTCGCACCGCGAGTGCCCGGCTTCAAGTTCTTCCCCGCCCAGCGCAAACCCGTGCTCGGCCAGCTGCACCACCTGGCGCGCTACAGCCAGCTGATGCTGGTGGTCAGCGGCCCGGTGGGCAGCGGCAAGACCCTGCTGCGCCAGGCTCTGGTGGCCAGCACCAACAAGCAGTCGGTGCAGAGCGTGGTGGTGTCCGCGCGTGGCGCCAGTGATGCGGCCAGCGTGCTGGGCCAGGTGGCGCAGTCGCTGAACGTGGCGCAGCCGGAGGTGCAGGCGATCCTGTCGCAGGTGGTGCAGCTGGCGCTGACCGGACAGGAAGTCTATCTGCTGGTGGACGATGCGGAACAACTCGACGAGTCGGCACTCCAAGCGTTGCTGGAGTTGGCGGCAGGTGTGGCCGAAGGGCGCCCGCATGTGTTCCTGTTCGGCGAACCTTCGCTGATTGCCGGGCTGGAAGAACTCAATACCGATGGCGAGCGCTTCCATGTCATCGAGTTGGCCCCGTACAGCGAGGAAGAGACCCGCGAGTACCTGGAGCAGCGCCTGGAAGGCGCAGGCCGGGGCATCGAGGTGTTCAGCGCCGAGCAGATCGTCGACATCCACGAAAACTCCGACGGTTGGCCTGGGAACATCAACCAGGTCGCCCGCGATACCTTGATCGAAGCCATGATCGCCAGCCGTACCACGGTCAAGCGACCATCCATGGGGTTCAAAATGCCTAAGAAACACGTGCTCGCGTTGTCCGCTGTGGTCGTGGTCGCCGTTGGTGCGGCGGTCCTGATGCCCAAGAAGGGCGACAAGGCTCCGACCGAAGCACCGGCCGCCCAGGCGCAACTGCCACTGGGCCAGGGCGGCGCGCCCGCCATCGAGTTCTCCGGCTCCTCGCAGCCGATGCCGCTGCCGCTGGTCGGCCAGTCGCAGCCGGTGATGCGCGAGCCGCTGGCCCAGGCTGCCGGCATGGGCGAGGGCGAAGAGGGTGGGCCTGCGGGTGATACCGCCCTGCAACCTGCCGCGCCATCGGCCGCCGTGCCGCCGACCGTGACCACCATCGCGCCGCCGCAAGGTGCCACCGCCAGCCCGGCACCGGCCCCTGCCCAGCCGGTGACCACCGCTCCGGTACAGCCGGTTGCGCCTGCGCCGAGGCCTGTCGCAACCCAGCCGGCAAAACCGGTTGCACCTGCCAAGCCGGCCCCGGCCCCGACCCAGGTCGCCAGCGCCAAGCCCGCCAGCAAGCCTGCCGAGAAACCAACCGCGGGTGGTGCCGGCAACAGTAGCTGGTATGCCGGCCAGAAACCGGGCAATTACGTGGTGCAGATCTTCGGCACCAGTTCCGAGGCGTCGGCCCAGTCCTTCGTCAAGGCACAGGGTGGCGACTATCGCTACTTCAAGAAAAACCTGCAGGGCAAGCCGCTGTTTGTCGTCACCTACGGCAACTTCGCCAGCCGCGACGCCGCTGCTGCGGCAATCAAGAACTTGCCAGCCAAGGTCCAGGCTGGTAAACCTTGGCCACGTACCGTCGGCAGCGTCCAACAAGAGCTGGCCACGGCCCGCTGATACCTTCCGGGCGGCACCACCCCGCCGCCCAGTTGCTGAGCGACTTCTAGCTTTCGATCAGCCTGCTGCGCCCGAGCGCGGCAGGCTTTTCTGTCCCAGACTGCCGGCCACAAGCCCTGTGTTGCAGTCATGGCTGAAACGCTTCAGACTCTAGCCAAGCCGCTATCACGGCGCATGGCGTAAAAACATTCAAAATTGCGACATAAATTTTCAATGGTGAGACATGAAAATTTGTGGGCGTCGCTGTCGCTGTGCAACAATGGTTTTCCATGACCACCGCAAAAAAGCTGGCGTTTGATCGGCGTGGATGGTAAGTGGTTGTTAAAAAAGAGATTTGCCTCCGGTTGAGAGGTGAACCTGGTGAGAAAGTGTCTATGAAAACAGGTCTGTACCATCCCGAAGAATTCAAGGACAACTGTGGTTTCGGCCTGATCGCCCATATGACGGGGCAGCCGAGTCACCACCTTCTGCAAACCGCCATGCAGGCGCTGACCTGCATGACCCACCGCGGCGGCATCAACGCCGACGGCAAGACCGGCGACGGTTGCGGTCTGCTCATGCAGAAGCCCGATCAATTCCTGCGTGCCGTGGCCCAGGAGCACTTCGCCGTCGAGCTGCCCAGGCAGTACGCCGTCGGCATGGTGTTCTTCAACCAGGACCCGGTCAAAGCCCAGGCTGCCCGCGCCAACATGGACCGCGAGATCGTCAACGCCGGCCTCAAGCTGGTCGGCTGGCGCAAGGTGCCGATCGACACCAGCGTCCTCGGCCGCCTGGCCCTGGAGCGCCTGCCGCAGATCGAGCAGGTGTTCATCGGCGGCGAAGGCCTGAGCGACCAGGAATTCGCCATCAAGCTGTTCAGTGCCCGTCGCCGCTCGTCCGTGGCCAACGCCCACGACACCGACCACTACATCTGCAGCTTCTCGCACAAGACCATCATCTACAAAGGCCTGATGATGCCGCGCGATCTTGCGGCGTTCTATCCGGACCTGGGCGACGAGCGCCTGCAGACCGCGATCTGCGTGTTCCACCAGCGCTTCTCCACCAACACCCTGCCGAAGTGGCCGCTGGCCCAGCCCTTCCGCTTCCTCGCCCACAACGGCGAGATCAACACCATCACCGGCAACCGCAACTGGGCCATGGCCCGGCGCACCAAGTTCGCCAACGACCTGATCCCCGACCTCGAAGAGCTCGGCCCGCTGGTCAACCGTGTCGGTTCCGACTCTTCGAGCATGGACAACATGCTCGAGCTGATGGTCACCGGCGGCATCGACCTGTTCCGGGGCGTGCGCATGCTGGTGCCGCCAGCCTGGCAGAACGTCGAGACCATGGACGCCGACCTGCGCGCCTTCTACGAATACAACTCCATGCACATGGAGCCGTGGGACGGCCCGGCCGGCATCGTCATGACCGAAGGCCGCCACGCGGTGTGCCTGCTCGACCGCAACGGCCTGCGCCCGGCGCGCTGGGTGACCACCACCAACGGCTACATCACCATCGCCTCGGAAATCGGCGTATGGGGCTACCTGCCGGAGGAAGTCCTGGCCAAGGGCCGTGTCGGCCCGGGCCAGATCCTCGCCGTGGACACCGAGACCGGGCAGATCCTCGACACCGACGCCATCGATAACCGCCTGAAGTCGCGCCACCCGTACAAGCGCTGGCTGCGCCAGCACGCCACGCGCATCCAGGCGACGCTGAGCGACGACCAGGGCGTGGCCAGCTACGACGCCGACCAGCTCAAGCAATACATGAAGATGTTCCAGGTCACCTTCGAGGAGCGTGACCAGGTGCTGCGCCCGCTGGGCGAGCAGGGTCAGGAAGCGGTCGGCTCGATGGGTGACGACACGCCGATGGCCGTGCTGTCGCAGCGCGTGCGCTCGCCGTACGATTTCTTCCGCCAGCAGTTCGCCCAGGTGACCAACCCGCCGATCGACCCGCTGCGCGAGGCGATCGTCATGTCCCTGGAGATCTGCCTGGGCGCCGAGCGCAACATCTTCCAGGAGTCCCCCGAGCACGCCTCGCGGGTGATCCTCAGTTCGCCGGTCATCTCGCCCGCCAAGTGGCGTTCGCTGATGAACCTGGAGCGCGAAGGCTTCGACCGCCAGCTGATCGACCTCAACTATGAAGAGAGCGTCGGCCTGGAAGCGGCCATCCGCAACATCGCCGACCAGGCCGAGGAGGCCGTGCGCGGCGGCAAGACCCAGCTGGTGCTGAGCGACCGCTACATCGCCCCGGGCAAGCTGCCGGTGCACGCCTCGCTGGCCGTCGGCGCGGTGCACCATCGCCTGACCGAACAGGGCCTGCGCTGCGACAGCAACATCCTGGTCGAGACCGCCACCGCCCGTGACCCGCACCACTTCGCCGTGCTGCTGGGCTTCGGCGCCTCGGCCGTCTACCCGTACCTGGCCTACGAAGTGCTGGCCGACCTGATCCGCACTGGCGAAGTGCTGGGCGACCTGGACGAAGTCTTCAAGTACTACCGCAAGGGCATCTCCAAGGGCTTGCTGAAGATCCTGTCGAAGATGGGCATCTCCACCATCGCCTCGTACCGTGGCGCCCAGCTGTTCGAAGCCGTGGGCCTGGCCGAGGAAGTGGTCGGCCTGAGCTTCAAGGGCGTGTCGAGCCGCATCAAGGGGGCGCGTTTCGTCGACCTTGAAGGCGACCAGAAACTGCTGGCCGCCGAGGCCTGGAGCGCGCGCAAGCCGATCCAGCAGGGTGGTCTGCTCAAGTTCGTCCACGGCGGCGAATACCACGCCTACAACCCGGACGTGGTCAACACCCTGCAGGCCGCCGTGCAGCAGGGCGACTACGCCAAGTTCAAGGAATACACCACGCTGGTCGACCAGCGTCCGGTGTCGATGATCCGCGACCTGCTCAAGGTCAAGGTCGCCGAGCAGCCGCTGGCGCTGGAGCAGGTCGAGCCGCTGGAGGACATCCTCAAGCGCTTCGACTCTGCCGGCATCTCCCTGGGCGCGCTGTCGCCGGAGGCCCACGAGGCCCTGGCCGAGGCCATGAACCGCCTGGGCGCGCGCTCCAACTCCGGCGAGGGCGGTGAAGACCCGGCCCGCTACGGCACCATCAAGAGCTCGAAGATCAAGCAGGTGGCCACCGGCCGCTTCGGCGTGACCCCTGAGTACCTGGTCAATGCCGAGGTGCTGCAGATCAAGGTGGCCCAGGGCGCCAAGCCCGGCGAGGGCGGCCAGCTGCCGGGCGGCAAGGTCAACGGCCTGATCGCGCGGCTGCGCTACGCGGTGCCGGGCGTGACCCTGATCTCGCCGCCGCCGCACCATGACATCTACTCGATCGAAGACCTGGCCCAGCTGATCTACGACCTCAAGCAGGTCAATCCGCAGGCCCTGGTGTCGGTCAAGCTGGTGGCAGAAGCCGGCGTCGGCACCATCGCCGCCGGCGTGGCCAAGGCCTACGCCGACCTGATCACCATCTCCGGCTACGACGGTGGCACCGGTGCTTCGCCGCTGACCTCGATCAAGTATGCCGGCGCACCGTGGGAGCTGGGCCTGGCCGAAACCCACCAGACCCTGCGCGGCAACGATCTGCGCGGCAAGGTACGGGTGCAGACCGACGGCGGCCTGAAAACCGGCCTGGACGTGATCAAGGCCGCCATCCTCGGCGCCGAGAGCTTCGGCTTCGGCACCGCGCCGATGATCGCCCTGGGCTGCAAGTACCTGCGCATCTGTCACCTGAACAACTGCGCCACCGGCGTGGCCACCCAGAACGACAAGCTGCGCAAGGACCACTACATCGGCACCGTCGACATGGTGATCAACTTCTTCACCTTCGTCGCTGAAGAAACCCGTGAGTGGCTGGCCAAGCTGGGCGTGCGCAGCCTGGGCGAGCTGATCGGCCGCACCGACCTGCTCGACGTGCTGCCGGGCGACACCGAGCGCCAGCATCACCTCGACCTGTCGCCGCTGCTGGGTAGCTCGCACATCCCGGCCGACAAGCCGCAGTTCTGCGAAGTGGACAGGAACCCGCCGTTCGACAAGGGCGAGCTGGCCGAGAAGATGGTCGCCATGGCCCTGCCGGCGATCCGCGACCAGGCCGGTGGCGAGTTCAGCCTCGACATCTGCAACTGCGACCGCTCCATCGGTGCGCGCATCTCCGGCGAAATCGCCAGGCTGCACGGCAACCAGGGCATGGCCGCGGCGCCGATCACCTTCCGCTTCAAGGGCACCGCTGGCCAGAGCTTCGGCGTTTGGAACGCCGGTGGCCTGAACCTGCACCTGGAAGGCGACGCCAACGACTACGTCGGCAAAGGCATGACCGGTGGCAAGCTGACCATCGTGCCGCCAGCCGGCAGCCCGTTCGAAACCCAGCACAGCGCCATCGTCGGCAACACCTGCCTGTACGGTGCCACCGGCGGCAAGCTGTTCGCCGCCGGCACCGCGGGCGAGCGCTTCGCTGTGCGTAACTCCGGCGCCCACGCTGTGGTCGAGGGCACCGGCGATCACTGCTGTGAATACATGACCGGCGGCTTTGTCTGCGTCCTGGGCAAGACCGGTTACAACTTCGGTTCTGGCATGACGGGCGGCTTCGCCTACGTGCTCGACATGGACAATAGCTTTGTCGACAAGCTCAACCACGAGCTGGTGGAAATCCAGCGCATCAGTGGTGAGGCGATGGAGGCTTACCGCAGCCATCTGGCGCGGGTCCTGGGCGAGTACGTGGAAGAAACCGGCAGCGAGTGGGGGCGTGAGCTCTCCGAGAACCTGGACGACTACGTGCGGCGCTTCTGGCTGGTCAAGCCGAAGGCGGCCAACCTCAAGCAACTGCTGTCCAGCACCCGTGCCAACCCGCAGTAAGAACAGCTGCAAGTGACGGCCCCGTGCGCGGGGCCCGTCCTGCTCAAGTGATTGTCTTGCAGCTTGCGGCTTATGGCCGGCAACTGCGGTAAAGAGGTTTTGAAAAATGGCTGAACGTCTGAGCAACGACTTCCAGTTCATCGAAGTGGGCCGCAAGGACCCGAAGAAAAAACTGCTGCGCCAGCGCAAGAAGGAGTTCGTCGAGATCTACGAACCCTTCAAGCCGCAGCAGTCCGTGGAGCAGGCGCACCGCTGCCTGGGCTGCGGCAACCCGTATTGCGAATGGAAGTGCCCGGTGCACAACTTCATCCCCAACTGGTTGAAGCTGGTCTCCGAAGGCAACATCCTGGCCGCGGCTGAACTGTCGCACCAGACCAACACCCTGCCGGAAGTGTGCGGCCGTGTGTGCCCGCAGGACCGTCTGTGCGAAGGAGCCTGCACCCTGAACGACGGCTTCGGCGCGGTGACCATCGGCTCGGTGGAGAAGTACATCACCGACACCGCCTTCGCCATGGGCTGGCGCCCGGACATGTCCAAGGTCAAGCCCACTGGCAAGCGCGTTGCCATCATCGGTGCCGGCCCTGCTGGCCTGGGCTGCGCCGACGTGCTGGTGCGCGCGGGCGTGACCCCGGTGGTGTTCGACAAGAACCCCGAGATCGGCGGCCTGCTGACCTTCGGCATCCCCGAGTTCAAGCTGGAAAAGACCGTGTTGAGCAATCGCCGCGAAGTCTTCACCGGCATGGGCATCGAGTTCCGCCTGAACACCGAGGTGGGCAAGGACATCAGCATGGAGCAGCTGCTCGCCGAGTACGACGCGGTGTTCATGGGCATGGGTACCTATACCTACATGAAGGGCGGCTTCCCGGGCGAGGACCTGCCGGGCGTGCATGACGCGCTGGACTTCCTGATCGCCAACGTCAACCGCAACCTCGGTTTCGAGAAGTCGCCGGAAGACTTCGTCGACATGCAGGGCAAGAAGGTCGTGGTCCTGGGCGGTGGCGACACCGCGATGGACTGCAACCGCACCTCGATCCGTCAGGGTGCCAAGGCCGTGACCTGCGCCTATCGCCGTGACGAAGCCAACATGCCGGGTTCGCGCAAAGAGGTGAAGAACGCCAAGGAAGAGGGCGTGAAGTTCCTCTACAACCGCCAGCCCATCGCCATCGTCGGCGAGGACAAGGTCGAAGGCGTGAAGGTGGTCGAGACCCGCCTCGGCGAGCCGGATGCCCGTGGCCGCCGCAGCCCCGAGCCGATCCCGGGCTCCGAGGAGATCCTGCCGGCCGATGCCGTGGTGATCGCCTTCGGCTTCCGCCCGAGCCCGGCGCCGTGGTTCGAGCAGCATGGCATCCAGCTGGACAGCCAGGGCCGCGTGGTGGCGCCGGAGAAGGGCAAGTTCAAGCACCAGACCAGCAATCCGAAAGTGTTTGCCGGTGGCGACATGGTGCGGGGGTCGGACTTGGTGGTGACGGCGATCTTCGAAGGCCGTACCGCTGCCGAAGGCATCCTGGATTATCTCGAAGTCTGATCCGGTCTATTCGCGGGGCAAGCCCGCTCCCACGCTATACATGTTTTAGCGTGGGAGCGGGCTTGCCCAGCGATGCTTTTTGTATACAAAAACGCTTGATCCAAGGCACCCAATAGACAAAACGCATGGCCATGGCCGTGCCTTTTGCGCCCGCGTCTGAGAAAATGCCCGCACTTTTTTTCCGGATGCCGACATGACTGCCCTGAAGAACGATCGTTTCCTGCGTGCACTGCTCAAGCAACCCGTAGACGTCACCCCGGTATGGATGATGCGCCAGGCCGGCCGCTACCTGCCGGAGTACCGCGCCAGCCGCGCCAAGGCCGGTGACTTCATGAGCCTGTGCATGAACCCGCAGTTCGCCTGCGAGGTCACCCTGCAGCCGCTGGACCGCTATCCGCTGGACGCGGCGATCCTCTTCTCGGACATCCTCACGATCCCCGACGCCATGGGCCAGGGCCTGTACTTCGAGACCGGCGAAGGCCCGCGTTTCAAGAAGGTCATCAGCACCCTGGCGGACATCGAGGCGCTGCCGATTCCCGACCCGCAGAAGGACCTGGGCTACGTCATGGACGCGGTCAGCACCATCCGCCGCGAGCTCAACGGCCGCGTGCCGCTGATCGGCTTCTCCGGCAGTCCATGGACCTTGGCCACCTACATGGTCGAAGGCGGCTCGTCGAAGGACTTCCGCAAGACCAAGGCCATGGCCTACGACAACCCCGAGGCCCTGCACCTGCTGTTGGACAAGCTGGCGCAGTCGGTCACCAGCTACCTCAATGGCCAGATCCTGGCCGGCGCCCAGGCCGTGCAGATCTTCGACACCTGGGGCGGCAACCTGTCGGCGGCGGCCTACCAGGAGTTCTCCCTGGCCTACATGCGCAAGATCGTCAGCGGCCTGATCCGCGAGCATGAAGGGCGCAAGATACCGGTGATCCTGTTCACCAAGAACGGCGGCCTGTGGCTGGAAAGCATCGCCGAGGCCGGTGCCGATGCCCTGGGCCTGGACTGGACCTGCGAAATCGGCGACGCCCGCCGCCGCGTCGGCGACAAGGTGGCGCTGCAGGGCAACATGGACCCGACCGTGCTGTACGCCAAGCCCGAGGCGATCCGCAAGGAAGTTGCGCGGATCCTCGCCAGCTATGGCAAGGGCAGCGGCCATGTGTTCAACCTGGGCCATGGCATCACCCCCGAGGTTGATCCGGAGCACGCCGGCGTGTTCATCAACGCCGTGCATGAGCTGTCGGCGCAGTACCACCAGTAATCGGTGTGCAACGCGAGAAGCCCGGCCAAGTGCCGGGCTTTTTGTTGTATTAAGTTTCAATTCAGCGATCGTCGGTAATCTGGGACCATCAAAACGCAAACAGGACCCGATCACCATGAAAGCCCGTTACCTGCCCCTGATCCTCGCCCCGCTGTTCAGCACCGCCGCCCTGGCCGCCGGCTACACCGGCCCTGGCGCCCAGGCCGTGACCACGGTCGCCGCCGCCAACGATGCCGCCGACGACACCCCGGTGGTGTTGCAGGGCTACGTGACCAAGAAGATCAACAACGACGACAAGTACGAGTTCAAGGACAACACCGGCACCATCACCGTCGAGATCGACGACGAAGACCTGCCGCCGACGCCGTTCAACGACAAGACCAAGGTCAAGCTGACCGGCGAGGTGGAGAAGCACCTGATGAGCCGTGAGGTGGATGTGGATATCGTCGAGATCGTCAACTGATCGGAGATTTTGGGGCTGCTGCGCAGCCCTTTCGCGACACAAGGCCGCTCCCACAGGGAAATGCATTCCCATGTGGGAGCGGCCGTGTGTCGCGAAAGGGCCGCAAAGCGGCCCCAGCGATCAGGAAGTTTTCGGAGCTAACTTGCTCAAGTGCAGCGCCACCAGCAACGCCACCACCAGCAGGCTGCCGATGAACAGCCCGATGCCGTTCCACCCCGCCATGTGCCAGAACACCCCGCCCGCCGTCCCCGCCACGCTCGACCCCGCGTAGTAACAGAACAGGTACAACGACGAAGCCTGCCCCTTGGCCTTGAGCGCCCGGCGGCCGATCCAGCTGCTGGCCACCGAGTGCGCGCCGAAGAAGCCGAAGGTGAACACCAGCATGCCGACGATGATCATCGCCAGCGGGTTGGCCAGGGTCATCAGCAGTCCTCCGGCCATCACCACGATGCTGGCCCAGAACACCTTGCGCCGGCCCAGCTTGTCGGCCAGGGCGCCGACCTGCGCCGAACTGTAGATCCCCGAGAGGTACACCACCGACAGCAACCCGACCAGCGCCTGGTTCATGTGATAGGGCCCGGCCAGCAGGCGGTAGCCGATGTAGTTGAACAGGGTGACGAAGGCGCCCATCAGCAGGAAGGCCTCGAGGAACAGCCAGGGCAGCCCGGCATCCCTGAAGTGCGTGACGAAGCCGTCGAGCAGGCTGCGCGGATTCAGCGTCTGGGACCGGAAGTTGCGCGAGTCGGGCAGCACCTTCCAGAACACCAGGGCCGCAGCCAGGGCCAGGCCGCCAATGGCGAGCATCGCCGTGTGCCAGCTGACGAAGTCGATCAGCACGCCGGTAATCAGGCGCCCGCTCATGCCGCCGATGGCGTTGCCGCCAATGTACAGGCCCATGGCCAGGCCAATGTGCTGCGGGTGGATCTCTTCGCTCAGGTAGGTCATCGCCACCGCCGCCAGGCCGCTCAACGACAGGCCCACCAGGGCGCGCGTCGCCAGCACCAGCTCCCAGCTCGGCATCACCGCGCTGGCCAGGGTCGACAGGGCGGCGCAGAGCAGGGCGAAGACCATCACCGGCTTGCGCCCGATACGGTCGGAGATCGGCCCGGTGACCAGCAGCCCGAACGCCAGCATGGCGGTGGACACCGACAGCACCAGACTGCTCTGCGCGGCGTTGATGGAAAACTCCTGGGACAGCAGCGGCATCATCGGCTGCACGCAGTACAGCAGGGCGAAGGTGGCGAAGCCACCACTGAACAGGGCCAGCACGGTCTTCATGAAGGCGGGGGAGCCTTTCTCGATCCAGATATCGTTGACGACAGGCTCGGGTTCGGTAGATAGGGGGACTACGGCGGATCTCACGGAGGGTACCTCGGGCGCTGGGGCCGGTGCTGCGATGGAAAAAGCATATAGCTGGCTAATGATTAGATCCAATATATTGTTCGACCTGTTTAAGACGTTTTACGACCTGTTTGGAGTCGATCATGGAGCTGCGTCACCTGCGCTATTTCATTGCCGTGGCCGAGGAGCTGCATTTTGGTCGTGCCGCCCAGCAGCTGGGTATCTCCCAGCCCCCGTTGAGCCAGCAGATCCAAGCCCTGGAGCAGGAGCTGGGGGCGCGCCTGTTCGAGCGCACCAACCGCCGGGTCGAGTTGAGCGAGGCCGGGCGCCTGTTCCTCGAGGAAGCGCGCCAGGTGCTGGCCCAGGTGGAGAAAGCCGCCGACGTGGCGCGGCGGGCGCAGTTGGGGGAGCTGGGCGAGATGAAGATTGGCTTCACCTCCTCGGCGCCTTTCACCTCGCGCATCCCCCAGGCCATCCATGCCTTTCGCCAACGCTTTCCTTCGGTGCATCTGCACCTCAAGGAAATGAGCAGCCGCGAGGTGGTAGACGGGGTGTTCGATGAGTCCATCGAGGTCGGCCTGATGCGTCCGCTGCCGGTGCCGGACGGGCTGGTGGTCAGCGAGCTGTTCCGCGAGCCGCTGGTGGCTGTGCTCAACGCCTCGCACCCGCTGGCAATGGGCAGTGAACAGGGTTTGCACATGTCGGCGTTGGCGCAGGAGCCGTTCGTGTTCTTCCCACGCAGTTATGGCAGCGGCCTGCATGCGCAACTGATGAGCCTGGCGGGTAAGGCCGGCTTCAGCCCGCACTTCGCCCAGGAAGCGGGCGAGGCGATGACCATCATCGGTCTGGTGTCGGCGGGGCTGGGGGTGTCGGTGCTGCCGGCATCGTTCCAGCGTATGCGGATTGACGGCGTGGTCTACCGCACCCTGCTGGACGAAGGCGCCGATACCGCCGTATGGCTGGTGCAGCGGGCCGGCGCGAGCTCGGCGATGGCCAGGGCCTTCGCCGAGCTGCTGGGCGGGGTCAGTCCACCTGGGCCAGGTCGCCGCGCAGGGCCACCGAAGTGACGAGCAGGCCGGCACGGCACTGGAACTTCTCGGTGTCCTTGTACAGGTTGCGCTGGTCGACGCTGGCGATATTCACCACGGCGTTGGCGTTGGCCTTGCGCGCGGCGTTCTGCAAGGTCGCCAGGGCCGATTGCAGGGCCCAATAGCAGGCATCTTCATCGGCCTTGTTGCTGCCATTGGTCTTGCGGCTGCTGCTCACCGGGTTGAGGGTGCGGGTCGAGGCGGGCAGGCTTTCGCCGGCCAGGTAGAACTTCACGCTGCCATCGAGCAAACCGGCCTGGGTGGCGCGCTTGACCCCTTCACGGAAGCTCAGGTAGGTCGGTGCGTCCACGCCCTGGTTGACGAAGCCCTGTGCATTCAGGTGCTCGATATGCGGGTCGAAGGACAGCTCCTTGAGAATGTTGTCGCGCAGGCGGTTGACCCAGCGGTTGTAGTTGCCGTGAATCTTGCCGTCGTCGTAGTCCAGGCCCCAGCTGCTGCGGTAGATCACCTGGAATTCGGTGGGGCTGTAGGGGATGTCGACCTCGGCGTGGTGACGGCCGCGCACGGTGATCTCTGCCTTGACCATGCCGGGGCGCACCGACTGGATGATCCACTGGCGGTCATTGAGGGCGGTGACGATGGCGCGTTTCATCTGGTCGTCGCTGAAGCCGAGGTTGCTGGAAAACGCTTCCTTGGCGTTGTACACGGGTTTGCTGGTGCAGCCGGTGACCAGCAGGGCCAATGCCAGTACGGCAAACAGGCGGTGGATCCGAGTCATTCCTTTCACTCCAAAGGGTCAGCGCCAGCGACGGAAGATCAACGACGTGTTGACCCCGCCGAAGGCGAAGTTGTTGTTCATCACATGCTCATTGTTCATCGCGCGGAACTCGCCGCGCAGGTAGTCCAGTTCGCCGCAGCGCGGGTCGACGTGGTCGAGGTTGAGGGTGGGCACATAGCGGTCGCTGTTCATCATCTCGATGCTGAACCACGACTCCAGCGCGCCGCAGGCGCCCAGGGTGTGGCCGAGGAAGCTCTTCTGCGAACTGATCGGCATGCGTGGGCCGAACAGGCTGCTGGTGGCCTGGGTCTCGGCGATGTCACCCTGCTCGGTGGCGGTACCGTGGCCGTTGACGTAGCCGATCGCCTCGGGGGCAAGGCCTGCGTCCTCCAGCGCCAGTTCCATGGCCCGGCGCATGGTGGCCTGCTCCGGACGGGTGGTGTGCTGGCCATCGGCGTTGCTGCCGAAGCCGACGATCTCGGCGTGGATCCGTGCGCCACGGGCCAGGGCGTGTTCCAGCTCCTCGAGCACCAGCATGCCGCCGCCTTCGCCGATCACCAGGCCATCGCGGTCGATGTCGTAGGGGCGCGGGCTCAGTTGCGGGGTGTCGTTCTTCAGGCTGGTGGCGTAGAGCGCGTCGAACACCATGGCCTCGGTGGGGCACAGTTCTTCGGCGCCGCCGGCGAGCATCATCGGCAGGCGCCCGTACTTGATCGCCTCGTAGGCGTAGCCGATGCCCTGGCTGCCGCTGGTGCAGGCGCTGGAGGTGGGAATCAGGCGCCCGGTGAGGCCGAAGAAGATGCTGATGTTGGCCGCCGTGGTGTGGGGCATCATGCGCACGTAGGAGTTGGCATTGAGGCCGTCTGCCACCGAGTTGAGCAGCATGTTGCCAAAGGCCTTGATCTCGTCGGTGCTGCCGGTGGACGAGCCGCAGGCCACGCCCATGCGCCCGTCGCGGATGCTCGCATCGTCCAGCAGGCCGGCGTCGGCCAGGGCGCGTTCGGCGGCGGCGACCGCCAGGCGCGACACCCGGCCCATGCTGCGCAACTGCTTGCGGGTCCAGTGACCGGGCACCTTGAAGTCATCGATGGGACCAGCCAGGCGGGTGTTGAGCTCTTCAAAGCGGTCCCACTCGTCCATGCGCCGGATGCCGCTGCGTTGCTCGGCGAAATGCCCGGCGATGCTCGCCCAGTCGTTGCCCAGGGCGGTGATGCCGGCCATGCCGGTGACGACGACGCGGCGCATCAGCACAGCCCTCCGTTGACCGCCAGCACCTGGCGGGTGATGTAGGCCGCCTCGGGCGACATCAGGAAATTCACCGCGCCGGCCACTTCCTCCGGCGTGCCCATGCGCCCGGCGGGGATCATCTTCAGCAGCTCGTCCACCGGCACGTGTTCGTCGAGCATGGCGGTGTCGATCAGCCCGGGGGCCACGCAGTTGACCGTGATCCGGCGCTTGCCCAGCTCGATCGCCAGGGCCTTGGC
This sequence comes from Pseudomonas peradeniyensis, assembly GCF_014268935.2. Classification (GTDB taxonomy): domain Bacteria; phylum Pseudomonadota; class Gammaproteobacteria; order Pseudomonadales; family Pseudomonadaceae; genus Aquipseudomonas; species Aquipseudomonas peradeniyensis. The sequence continues at coordinate 111,917 of NZ_JABWRJ020000002.1, forward strand.
GGCACCGATCAGACCGGCCTTGGAGGCGCTGTAGTTGACCTGGCCACGGTTGCCGATCAGGCCGGACACCGAGGTGACACAGACGATGCGGCCCGGTGCGCGGCGGCGGATCATCGGCATCGTCAGTGGGTGCAGGACATTGTAGAAACCGTCCAGGTTGGTGCGCATGACCTGGTCCCAATCGTCCTCGGTCAGGGCCGGGAAGGCGCCGTCGCGGGTCAGGCCGGCGTTGCATACCACACCGTAGTAGGCACCGTGGGTCTCCACGTCGGCTTCCAGGATGGCCTTGCAGGCTTCGCGGTCGGCGACATCGAACTGCAGCACCCGCGCCTGCTGGCCCAGGGCCTGGACCTCGGCGGCGACGGTGTCGGCCTCGGCGCGGCCGCTGCGGCAGTGCAGGACCAGGTCGAAGCCGGCGCGCGCCAGGCGCAGGGCGATGGCCCGGCCGATGCCACGGCTGGAGCCGGTGACCAGGATGGTGTCAGTCATGGGGTGACTCCTCAGGGCCCGCCTCGGCCAGGTAGCTGGCCACTTGCGGCGGGCGGTAGACATTCAGGCGGGCGCTGGCATGGATGCCGGGGCCACGCAGGTGACATTCGAACACGCCCATGCCGTTGTCGTCTTCCAGCGAGCGCAGCGCGTGGATATGCAACTCGGCGCCGGCCGGGAACTGCTCGACATCGCATTCGAACTTGCGGGTGCCAAGCAGGAAGCCCAGCTCCACGGGCTGGCCGAGGCGGCGCGCGCGGCAGCCGGCGTAGGCGGCCACGCTCTGGGCCATCAGCTCCAGGCCCAGCCATGCCGGCAGGCTGCCGTCGGCGCGGTTGAACAGGCCGCCGGGGCGCACGGTGGTACGGGTGTGGATCTGCTCCTCGTCGCAGCTGTCGACCTGATCGATCAGGATCATGTCGCCGGCGTGGGGCAGCAGTTCGGCCAATGGCCAGGCAATCATGGGGTGTCTCCGAGAATCAGGCTCACGTTGTTGCCGCCGAAGGCGAACGAATTGCTCATCAGTCGGCGCGGGCGGCCCTGGGGCAACTGCTGGCCGGCGTCTGCCAGGGCCAGCTCCGCCAGTTGCGGGTCGCGCTGGCCGTCCCAGACATGGGGTGGCAGCCGCCCGTGCGGGTTGTGTTCGCTCAGGGCCAGCCAGCAGAAGGCCGCCTCCAGCGCCCCGGCCGCGCCCAGGGTGTGGCCGGTCATCGGCTTGCTGGATGAGCACGGTGTGCTGGCGCCGAACAGGGCATGCACGGCCAGGCTTTCCATGGCGTCGTTGTGCTGGGTGGCGGTGCCGTGCAGGTTCAGGTAGTCGATCTGCGCCGCGGCCAGGCCGGCATTGTCCAGGGCCTTGGCCATGGCTTGCAAGGCACCGTTGCCGGTGGGGTCGGGTGCCGAGATGTGATGGGCGTCGGAACTGGCGCCGGCGCCAAGCAGGGTGATGGCAGGCCCCTGTGCCGGGCGAGTTCGGCTCATGACGAAAAGCGCGGCGCCTTCGCCGATGTTGATGCCGTTGCGGTTTACCGAGAACGGGTTGCAGCGTTGTTCGCTGACCGCGTCCAGGGCGCTGAAACCGTTGAGGGTCAGCCTGCACAGGCTGTCGACGCCCCCGCACAGCACGGCGTCGCACAGGCCCAGGTCGAGCAGGCGGCGTGCGCTCAGCAGCGCCCGGCCGCTGGAGGTGCAGGCGGTGGAGATCACGTAGGCCGGGCCGCTCAGTTGCAGCCAGTCGGCCAGGAATTCGGCGGGCGCGCTCAGTGCCTGCTGGTCGTAGCGGTAGCTGTCGGGCAGCACGCCTTCGTGCAGGTAGTGGGCGATGTCGGCGCTGGCCTCGGCAATCCCCGAGGTGCTGGTGCCCAGCACCACGCCCACCCGTTGCGGACCGAAATCGGCAATTGCCTGGCGGATCGCCGGTTCGATCTGCAAGGCCGCGCAGTAGAGCAGCTGGTTGTTGCGGCTGTGCTGTTCAGGCAGCGGCACGGCGGGCAGTTCGCCATTGACCGCGCCCACCACAGGACGTCGGTCCGGCACCCAGCCCTCCTGGGGCAGCATGCCGGAACAGTCACCGGCGAACAGGCGAGCGGCCACCTCGGCCTGGCCGCGGCCAAGGGCGCAGACCAGGCCCAGGGCGTTGAGATAGGCGGTCATGGTGTGTTCTCGCTGGGCAATGGGCTGACTTCATAACGCAGGCCCTGGCCCAGGTTCAAGGTGAAATGCTCGCTGGCCCGATAGTTGACCTGCCAGCGGTCGCCCAGCCAGCGTTGCTGGTCCTGTTGGCGGGCCTGTGGATAAAGACGCTGCAGTTGCTCGGACGGCGTCAGGGCGAACAGCACGGCGGCGAACAGTTCGCGTGCCGCCGGGTTGGGCGGCAGTAGGCCGTCGGCCTGCCATTGCCTGCCATCGAGCAACTGGCGGGCCTGGGGGATGCCCAGCAGGTCGAGCAGCGACCAGCGCAGACGATGACCTTCGTTCTGGATCACCAGCAGCCAGTCCTGGCGTTGGCCGTCCTGCTCGCGTTGCACGTGCAACTGGCGCGGCAGTGTCAGCGTGGGTAGCGCCTCGGGCAGGGGCGGGCGCGCGGCGCAGGCGCCGAGCAACAGGCACAGGCACAGCGCCAGCAGGTGTTTCATGGTTGCTCCAGGGGCTTGCGCGCCACCACGTTGACCAGGGTTTCCTCGCGCTGGCCAACCGGTGGCGGCTTGCGCAGTCCCAGGCGTTCGAGCAGGCCGAAGTCCTTCGAGCGGCTCCACCACAGATAAGGGTAGGACACGTTGCGCGCGGCGAACTCGAAGCCCTGGTCACGCAGCATCTGCAGGTAGCCTTCGGCGCTCTTCTGCACGTGCATGGGGTGGCGGAACAGCCAGCGGATCACCCAGGTGTCGATGTAGGCCTCGGTGGACTCGGCGAACAGCAGGTAGCCACCGGGTTTGAGCACTCGATGGAACTCGGCCAGGGCTTTCTCCTGCTCCACCAGATGGTGGAAGGTCTGGTGGCAGAACAGGATGTCGACGCTGGCGTCGGGGAACTGCAGCGCCGCGCAATCGCTGCCGCGCAGCTCCACCTCGACACCCAGCCGCTGCGCCTCGGCGGCGCTCAGCGCCAGGCTGTGCGGGTCGGCGTCGGTGCCCAGCAGGCGCGACGGGGCGAACACCTGCAGCAGGTGCTTGAACGACTTGCCCTGGCCGCAGCCGGCATCGAGCAGCACCGGCGCCTGGGGTGGCTCGCCGTCGAACAGCCGGCGCAGGTCATTGATGGCCACGCGCAGCACATGGTGCTGCCAGGTGTGGCTGCGCAGGAACCAGAAGCCGATGCGGGTCTCTTCGACGTAGGTGTCGCTCAGGTAAGGTTGCTGGCTCATGCCGGCGTCCTCGCGCACAGCTCGGCCAGGGTGCGCAGGCGGCGCTTGGGTTCCGCGACGAACGGATTGCGCAGGTCCCAGGCATAGCCGGCGAGGATCGAGCTGATCATGGCGCGGATCTCCGGCGAGCTGCCGGGGTGGTAGATCACGTCCTGGAAGCTGCCGTCGTACCAGCCTTCGACATAGGCGCGGAAGGTGTCGACGCCGCGTTTGAGCGGCGTGGCGAACTCGGCCTGCCAGTCCACCGCCTCGCCCTCCAGCTGACGGTGCAGCAGGTTGGCGGCCATGCTCGCCGAGCGCATGGCAATGGTCACCCCCGAGGAAAATACCGGGTCGAGGAATTCGGCGGCGTTGCCCAGCAGGGCGAAACCCGGGCCGTGCAGGGTGCTGACGTTGGCCGAGTAGCCACCGATGGTGCGGGCCGGGGTATCCCAAACGGCATTGGCCAGCACCTTGGACAGGCTCGGGGTCTGCGCCACGAAGTACTTGAGGCAGGCGTCCAGGTCGGCCGGCGCCTCGGCGAAGCGCTCGGCGGCGGCGACTACGCCCAGGGAGGTGCGACCGTTGCTGAACGGGATGGTCCAGAACCAGATGTCACGGTGCTCGGGGTGGGTGGTGATGAGGATCTTGTCGCGGTCGAAATCGGGGTGGTCGATGCGGTCTTCGATATGGGTGAACACCGCCTGGCGCACCGGGAAGTTCGACGGCGCTTCCAGCTCCAGCAGGCGTGGCAGCACGCGGCCGTAGCCGCTGGCGTCGAGCACGAAGGCGCTTTCCACTTCGTATTCGTCACCCTCGGGGCGACGGACCCGCACGCGCGGGCAGTCACCGCCCATGTCGACGCTGACGATCTCGTGCTCGTAGCGGATCTCCACGCCCTGGCCCTGGGCCTGATCGGCAAGCAACTGGTCGAACTGCGCACGTTGCACCTGGAAGGTGCTCGGCTTGCCCTGGGAGAAGGTCAGGCCGAAGTCGAACGCACTGTATTCCTCGCCCCAGGCGAAGGCGGCGCCATTCTTGTGCTGGAAGCCCGCGGCCTCGACGGCTTCGAGCATCCCGGCTTCTTCGACGAAGTCCAGGCAGTGGGACAGCAGGCTCTCGCCGATGGAGAAACGCGGGAAGCGCTGGCGCTCGATTACCAGTACATCGTGGCCCTTGCGCTTGAGCAGGGCGGCGGCGATGGCGCCGGAAGGCCCTGCGCCGATCACCAGCACCTGGCGTTGTTGCAGTTCACAGTTCGGCATGAGGCCTCCTTGGCGTCGGGACAGTATTCAGGGGAATCCGGTGCAGGCCGGCCAACGCCGGCATCAGGGTGGCAACCAGGCTCATCAGCATCAGGGCGAAGTACAGCGCCGGGCCGATCAGTCCCTGTTGCAGCAGCAGGTTGAGAAAGACGATTTCGCTCAGGCCACGAATGTTCAGCAGCAGGCTCTCGCGCCACTTGCTCGCGCCAGCGAACGACGGCGTGGCCCAGCACAGCCCCAGCCAGTTGCCCAGCAGCTTGCTGGCGATCGGCAGGACCAGCAGTGCGGCCAGTTGCAGCGCATCGAAGCCTTGCAGGGCATGGTGCACGTCGATCTGCACCACGCCGTAGGTGAGGATCAGCGGCACCGCCACGCCCTGTTGCAGTCGGCGGCTCCAGGCCTCGGACAACGGCATCCGCACCGGGACCTTGAGCCAGGCCAGGCAAGCCAGGTAGCCGATGCCAAAGACCAGGGCATTGAGCCGGTAGTGCTCGGCAACGAACAGCAGCACCAGGAACAGCGCACCATATACCCTGGGGGCCCGCAGGCCGGCGAAGTGCAGCGGCAGCGGCAGGGCCGCCGCCAGCAGTGGCCAGGCCAGGCTGCCCGGTTGCAGGCTGCCCTGGCCGAGGCCCAGCAGCAGCCAGCAGGCCAGGTCGATGAGGATCGCCGCCTGCAGCAGGCGGCGGCTGGCCTCGGGTGGATAGTTGATGGCGCGCAGGTACAGGTACAGCACCGGGATCGCGGTGATGGCGAACACCAGACCCAGGGCCAGCGCGGTAAGGCCGCCCTGGTCCAGCAGCCACAGCGCGCAGGCCAGGCCGCAGGTAAAGGGCACCAGGAAGCTGGGCACGGCGAGCTTCAAAGCCTCGCGGTCCACGCGCAGCTCGGCGACGTCAGCGAGGATGTGCCCCAGCAGCAAAGCGAAGCTGCAGCCATAGAGGGTCTTCAACCAGCTCGGCGCGACCAGCGCGGCGCCGTCGAGCTGCCAGTGCGGCTCGACCCACAGCAGCATCAGCAGTGGCAGTGCCAGGGTCGCCAGCAGCAGCTGGCTGACGATCGGGATCAGCCCCACGCGCTTGCCCAGCGCGCAGGCCAGGGCGAACAGCAGCAGGGCCATGGCCCAGAACAACAACACGCTCATGATCAGCTGTGCGCTCCTTCGCGCGACGCGGCCCAGGGGGCCAGGATGAAGCTCATTGCCAGGCCCAGGCTTACTGCCAGGCCGAAATTGCTCACCGCCGGGGTGCTCGACAGCGCCAGCAGGCCGAACGACAGCCAGGTGGTCAGCGCTGCCAGCAGGGTGCCCAGCAGGCTCACCGCCTCACCGCCGACGCGCTCGTGCATGAGGATCGCGTAGTCGACGCCGATGGCGGTCACCAGCAGCAGGCCGAACAGGCTGAACAGCGTCAGCGGCTGCCCGAGCCAGCCCAGCAGGGCCAAGCTGCACAGCGCGGCGAGCAGCGGCAGGGCGACGATGCGTAAGGCACCGCGCAGGCCGAACGGCAGCACCAGCAGTACCAGGATCAACACGCACGACAGCAGCTTGAGCTCGGCGGCGCTGACCTGGGTGGCGGCGAACAGTTGGTTCAGCTCACCCAGCCGGTCCACCAGTTGCACGCCAGGCAGACCCTCGGACTGCAGGCGCAGCAAGGCGGTATCGTTCAGCCCCTGGAGGCTGACGATGGCGGCCACGCCCTGATCCACCTGGCCCAGCCACAAGGGGCGCCAGGCTTCGCCCAGGGGGCCGGCGAGGACTTCGTCGATGGACTGGATCGGCAGCTGGTGCAATTGCTTGAGTTCGGCCAGCAGCGCGGTTTGCGGAACGCCCTGGGCCAGCAGCGCTTGCCAGTGTCCGGGCAGGCGATCCAGCGCCTGCAGCGTGCGCGTCTGCTCGACGGGGCTGGCGACCAGCCGATCGAGGGACATGTAGCCTTTGAGCTTGCCCAGGTCGACCAGCTCGTCGAGTTTTTCCGACAGCGCCGCCAGGCGTTCCAGCAGTTGCTGTGGATCGGCGCCGCGCACCAGGTAGAACTGGCTGGTGGGTTGGTAGCCGGTAATGCGCGCCACTGCCTGGGCTTCTTCCAGCAGGTGCGGCGGGCTGCCGACCCACTGGCGCACGTCGTTGTGGCTGTCCAGGCGCCACAGTCCGGCGGCGCAGAACAGCACCAGCAGGGCCAGCAGCACGGCGCTGGGGACACGGCGCAGCAGGCCGACGCGCAGTTCGGTCAGCCATTGCGCGACCCGCAGTGGCCATTGCGCCGGGCGCAACTCGACATTGCCGAGCAACGCCGGCAGCAAGCACACGGCGCTGAGGTAGGCACCGACCAGGCCGGCGGCCGAGAACGCGGCGATCTGGGTCAGCGCGGGGAACGGCGTGAAGGCCAGGGCCAGGTAGCCAATGCAACTGGTCGCCAGGCTCAGGCTCAGCCCTGGCAGGGTCAGGCGCACGGCCGGCCAGCTGCGCCAGGGTTGCAGGCTCCAGCTTTTGGACAGGTAGTGCAACGGGTAGTCCACGGCCACGCCAATCAGGCTGGAGCCGAGTACCAAGGTCATCACGTGCATCTGCCCGAACAACGCCACGCACACCACCGAGCCGAACAGCATGCCCACCAGCACCGGCACGAAGGCCAGCAGCACGCGCCAGCGGCGGAAGGCCAGCAGCAACAGCAGCAGGATGCCCGCGGTGGCGCCGCCGCCGACCCAGGTGATCTCGCGGCTGGCCTGTTGCTGGCCGGCCGCGGCATGCAGCAGGCCGCTGGCCGCCAGCAGTCGGGCACCTTGCTGGCCGGCGTCGTCGCGGGCGCGGGCCAGGAGGTCGGCCACCTGCAAGGGCAGGTGCATGTCGAAGGCGTTGCCCAGGGTGCGGGCGCGCAGCAGTACCCACTGCTGGCCGTCGGCTTCGGCCACCAGGGCGCCGCTGGCGGTGTCCAGCTGCACGTTGACCGGCTTGGGCTGGCTCTGCTGGATGCGACCGGTCAGGCCAAGCCAGTCATCCTGGCTTGCCACCAGGCTGAAGCCGGCGAAGGGGTCGAACAGGCTTTGCAGGCGTTGCTCGACAAAGGCGTCGGGCTGCTCGGCCAGCAGTTGCCGGTCGTGGGTCGAGAGCATGGCCACGCGGCCCTGCAGCAACTGGCTGCGTAGCGCCTGCAGGTCGGTCTGCAGGCTCCATTGCACCTTCTCGAACAGGCCGCTGGCCTGCCATCGCCCGGCCAGGCGTTGGGCCAGGGCGACGGCCTGCTCGCGTTGGGAATGGCCGACCAGCACCAGCAGCTCGCGGTTGAGCGGCTCCTGCATGCGCTGCTCGGCCTGCTTGACCAGCGGGTCCTGGGTGGCGCCGGGCACCAGGGTCATCAGGTCGGCCGACAGCGGCGCGCCGCGATGCCATTGCCAGCCGGCCACGGCAAGCATGATCAGCAGCAGGCCCGCGAACAGGCGCGGCAGCAGGCGTTCAGTCGGCAAAATCGCTGCGCTCCGCGTCGCTGAGGGCGCTGGCGCCACGGCTTTCGGGCATGCGCAGCACGGTGCTGTCGCCCTGGGTTTCGCTCAGCTCGATGCGCTCGACGTAGCGCCCGCCGGTGATGTCGATGCGGGTGAAGACTTGCTTGAGCAGCAGCGAACGTGGGGTCAGGCGCAATTGCCAGTGCGCGGCGTCGCCTGAAAGCGCCAGTTCGAAATCGCGTTGCAGGCCGCTGCTGTCGCCTTGCAGCACGGCGAAGAACAGGCGGTTTTGCTCGGCGCCGGCACTGCGCGCGGGCAGGGCTTGCCAGCCGCTCGGGTCGCGGCGGGCGATGCCCTGGGCGTCGATGCGGTAGTCCTGGCGCAACGGGGACTGCAGCAGCCAGAGCAGGCCGTGGTCGCGGGCCAGGACAAAGCGGCCCTTGCTGGTCAGCGGTTGGGGCAGGGCGCGCAGGTGTTTTTCCTGGATGAACGGGCCGCTGACCACGGCGGGTTCGCTGAGCTGCTTTTGCAGGTCGTCGAGGGTGAAGGCCAGGGTCAGGGGGCTGATAAGCAGCAGAACGATAGTTATCAGGACCCTGTGGGAGCGTGCGGCGCTCATGGCAGCACCTTGGCGACGGCATCGAGCATCGCCTGGGGCGAGGCCAGCTGCATTTCGCCGCTTTCGATGTGCACGGCCACCTGCACGGTGCTGGCGCGGGTCATGCGCTCGCCGCTGGCGGCGTCACTGATCAGGTAGTGGATCTTCAGGCGGTTTTCCCATTCCACCAGGCTGGCGCGCACTGTCAGGCGCTGGCCGAAGGTGGCGCCGCGGATGTAGCGCAGCTGCAGATCGATCACAGGCCACGCATAGCCGCTGGCCTGCATCCGTAGATAGTCGTGCTCCAGGCGGTCGAGCAGCGCGCAGCGGGCGACTTCCAGGTACTTCACATAGTGGCCGTGCCAGACGATGTGCATGCTGTCGACGTCGAAGAATGGCACGACGATCTCGCTGTCGACGTGGAACACCCCGGGATTACGCATGCAGCCTCCAGTGGCGCTGGCCGATACGGGCCAGGCACAGGCGCAGGTCTTGCTCCAGGGCGCGGTCCTCGATGACTGGGGCGAAGTCCTCCAGCAAGGCCGCGTGCATCTGCGCCAGGGCCGGTGGCAGGGCGTGCGCGTCGGCCAGGCGCTGACGCAGCCAGACCCCCTGGTTGGCGGCCAGCAGGGTGGCGGCGGCAACCTGTTCGGTCAGCTCCAGCACGCGCAGGGCGTCGCGGGCGGCGATGGTGCCCATGCTCACCTTGTCCTGGTTATGGCATTCGGTGGAGCGGGAGAACACGCTGGCGGGCATGGTCTGCTTGAGCGCCTCGGCGGTCCAGGCGCTGGCGCCGATCTGCACGGCCTTGAAACCGTGGTTGAGCATGGCGCGCTCGGCGGGGGCGCCCGAGAGGTTGCTCGGCAGGCCGTGGTTGTAGCGCACATCCACCAGCAGGGCGAGCTGGCGGTCGAGCAGGTCGGCGACGTTGGCCACCAGGTTCTTCAGGCTGTCCATGGCGAAGGCGATGTGCCCGCCATAGAAATGCCCGCCGTGCAGCACGCGCTCGGCATCACCGTCGATGATCGGGTTGTCGTTGGCGCTGTTGAGCTCGGTTTCGATGAACCCGCGCAGCCAGCCCAGGCTGTCGGCCAGCACACCCAGCACATGAGGCGCGCAGCGCAGCGAGTAGCGGTCCTGCAGGCGATGCAGCGGCGGCAGCGGGGCTTCGATGGCCAGGTCCTGGCGCAGCCAGGCGGCGACCTGGGTCTGCCCCGGGTGTGGCTTGGCGGCGAACAGGCGCTCGTCGAAGTGCTCGGGGTTGCCCTGCAGGGCGACGACATTGAGCGCGGTGATGCGCGTGGCCAGCTTGAGCAGGTAGTCGGCGCGGGCGAAGGCCAGGCAGGCCAGGCCGGTCATTACCGCCGTACCGTTCATCAGCGCCAGCGCTTCCTTGGGGCGCAGCACCAAGGGCTGCCAGCCGAGTTCGCGGTGCACGTCGGCGCTGCTGCGGCGCTCGCCCTGGTACATGACTTCGCGCTCGCCCGACAGGGCCGCGGCTACGTAGGAAAGCGGTGTCAGATCGCCGCTGGCGCCAACCGAGCCTTCCTCCGGGATCAGCGGCAGGATGTCGTGCTCGATGAACGCCTGCAGGCGTTCCAGCAGCTCCAGGCGCACGCCGGACACGCCATGGCTCAGCGAGCGCAGGCGCGCCGCCAGCACGGCGCGGGTCGCCGGCGCGTCGAGCAGCCGGCCCAGGCCGCAGCCGTGGAAGGTGTAGAGGTGGCGGGGCAGGGCCTCGACGTGCTCCAGCGGCACGGCCACCACGCAGGAGTCGCCGTAGCCGGTGGTCACGCCGTAGATCACCCCTTCCTTGTCCAGCAAGGTGTCGAGGAAGCGCGCGCCACGGGCAATGCGCTCGCGGTAGGCGGCGTCAGCCTGCAGGCGCGACGGCGCGCGGCGCTCGGACAGGGCCAGGACGTCTTCGATCGCCAGCGGCGCTTCGCCGAAGGTTACAGGCTCATGCGGATGCATCGTCATCGGTCTTCCAGAAGGGGTAGAAATTGAACCATTGCAGCGGTGCCTGGGCGCAGTAGTGGCCCAGACGTTCGGCGTAGCGGGCGGTCCATTCGGCGATCACCGCGTCGCGTTGGCCACGACGCCACTGCAGGCGCTCGACGAAGGGCTCGAGGGTGACCTGGTAGCGGCCCTGAAGCTTGAGGCAGAACAGCAGGTTGAGCGGGCAGCCGAGCAGCCCGGCCAGCAGCCACGGCCCCTGGGGGAACGCTGCCGGGTGGCCGAGGAAGTCCACCTCCACGGTACGACCGCCATGCAGCGGCACGCGGTCGCCGGCAATCGCCAGCCACTCGCCACGCTCCAGGCGCTCCGACAGTTGCAGCATCACTGCCGGGTCCAGCTCGCTGACCTGGATCAGCCGCAGGTGGCTGGCGCCGGCTTCGCCCAGCAGGCGGTTGAAGTGTTCGGCATGGCGGGTATGCACCAGCACGTTCATGGTCACTTTTTCGCCGATCTCGGCCAGGGCCCGGCACACTTCCAGGTTGCCCAGGTGCGCGCCCACCAGCATTTGCCCGCGTTCGCCGCGCAACTGCTGGCGCAGGTTGGCCGGGTCGACGATGTCGATCTGCGAAAGCGACAGCCGACCGTTCCATACGTCGAGCTTGTCCAGCAGGGCTTCGGCAAATGACATGAACTGGCGGAACACCCGCCACTGGCCGGGCGCCTGGACCTGGCCGGCGCTCCAGCGGTGCAGGCGCTGCTGGTACTGCCAGGCGCTGCGCCGGGCGCGGCCGCCGAAGACGAAGAAATAGGCGACGATCACATGGATCAGCGGGCTGAGCACGCGCCGCCCGAGCAGGCGGGTCAGGGTGGCAGTGAGCTTCATCAGCCAGAAGCTGCCGCGTTCCTGGTGCTCGGCCCAGTGTTGCGGACGCTCGCTCATGCGTGCCACCTGCGCCAGAGGATCAGCGGGGCGCGCACGAGCATGCCGAAGAACAGCTTGGCGTGCATCTTCGAGATCAGTGCGTTGTCGTGGAACAGGCGGAAGTGCGACAGGCCGTCCTGGGGATAATGGACCTTGGTTGGCAACCAGCGCATCGGCTGGTTGCGCCACGCCAGGCGCACCAGGATCTCCGGGTCGAAATCCATGCGCCGACCAAGGCTGACGCTGTCGATCAGCGCCAGGGTCGCGGTCAGCGGGTAGACGCGAAAACCGCACATCGAATCGGGGATGCGCAGCGACAGGCTGTTGATCCACACCCACACGTGGGTCAGGTAGCGGGCATACAGGCGGCCCTTGGGCACGCTGGCATCGTACTGTGGATAACCGCACACCAGCGCCTGTGGATAAGCCTGCGACTGGGTCAGGAAGAGGCTGACATCGGCCAGGTCGTGCTGGCCATCGGCGTCCACTTGCAGGGCGTGGCTGAAGCCCAGTCGCGCAGCTTCGCGCAGGCCGGCCATCACCGCGCCGCCCTTGCCCTGGTTGACTGCCAGGGTGACCAGGTGAACGTCGTCGCGCTCGGCCAGCTGGCCCAGTACCCGGGCGCAGGCCGCGTGGCTCGCGTCGTCGACCAGGACGCAAGGCAGGCCGGCGCGCAGCAGGTCGTCGACCACCTTGGGCAGCGCCTGCTCGTGGTTGTACACCGGGATTACCGCGCAGGGCTTATGCACAGGCTGCCTCCAGCACGATGCGGCCGCTGGAGCAGGGTTGCCCGGCGCAGGTGTAGGCGAAGTAGAGCTTGCCGCGTGTGGCGTCGAAGCGCAGGGTCAGCAGCAGTTCGTCGCCCGGGCGCACCAGTTGCTGGAACTTGAGGACTTCCATGCCGGCGAAGCGCTGGGCCAGTTGCAGGCGCGAGGCAGCCAGGGCGATTGCCCAATCGATCTGGACCACACCCGGGAGCACGGGCGTTTGCGGGAAGTGCCCGGGGAAACAGGCGAGGTCCGGGGGGATGGCCAGGCGCAGATGCAGTTCTTCGCCTTGCTGCGTCTGCTCCAGCACCTCTGGTGCCATGCTGCGCGGGGCCAGCAGCAGGGCCTGCAGCTCGGCCTGGGGCAGCTTGCCCTGGGAGTTGAGCGGCAACTGGCGGGCCAGGCGCCAGCGCCGTGGCAGGGCCAGCGCCTCGCAATGGCCGGCCAGGTGCTGGCGCAGGCCGTCGATCACGGCGCGGCGGCCTTGGTTGCGCAGGGCGTGCAGCCCGGCCGGGGTCAGGGCCACCAGGGCGCCGAGGTAGGCGCGGCCTTCCTCGATCACCCCCAGGCGTGCTTCGGCGACCCAGGCATGGGCGCACAGGGCCTGTTCGAGCATGGGCAGCGAGATGCGTTTTTCTTCGAGCTTGACGATGCGGTCCAGCCGACCGAGCAGGCGGAAGCGCCCGTCGTCGCTGAACTCGGCGGCGTCGGCGCTCTGTTCGACATGACCGGCGGGGAGGTAGGGCGAGGCGATGCGCAGGGCGCCCTGGTCATCCTGGCTCAACTGCACGTCGGCAAAGGGTTGCCACAGCGGCTCGCCCTGGCGCCAGGCGATACCGCCGGTCTCGGAGCTGCCGAGGATCTCGGTGGGCCATTGTCCCAGGCGCTGTTGCAGGCTTTCGGCGGCGACCGACGGCAGTTCGCCGCCGGAGGAGAACACCCTGCGCACCGGGCCCAGGGCCGGCCAGTCGAGGTTGTCGCCCATGCGCTTGAGCAGTGCCGGGCTGGCCACCCAGGCGAACGCCGGGTGCTCGCGGCTGGCGCGTTGCAGGTCTTCGGGAAATGGCAGTTGGCGGCGCTCGAAACCGCGCCCGGCGCACAGTGGCCAGAGCACGCGGAACAGCAGGCCATAGATGTGCTGGGTGGCGACACTGCCGATGATCCAGGCCGTGCCAAGGTCCTTGCCCCAGAGCTGCTCCAGGGCATTGACCTCGTTGGCCACCTGGCGCAGCTGCTTGTCGATGCGCTTGGGCTCACCGCTGGAGCCGGAGGTGCACAGGCTGATGCGGCAGGTGTCGAGGTCGAGGTCGGTGGGGGCGAGGGCCTCACCCAGCAGGTCGTCGAGCTGTTCGTCGGTGGTTAGCCACAGGTCGACCTGGGCCTGCCAGCGCTCACGGGTGGCGGGCTGCAGGTCGGCGGGCAGCAGCACTTCGGCATCAGCGCGCCAGGCGCCGAGCAGGGCGATGGCCAGCGACGCGGCGTCTTCCAGGTGCACGGCCAGGCGGCGGATCCCGCGCTCACGCAGGCCGCCGGCCAGGCGCAGGGCTTGCAGGCTGAGCTGGGCGTGGTCCAGGGATGGTGCGTGGGTCACCTGGCGCGGTGCGTCCAGCGGGCGCAGCAGGTGTTCGAGGTTGATCCAGTTCATGAGCGTCCTCGCACACGTTGTCTTATCAGCCATTCGACGGCGAACAGCAGGCCCATCGCGGCATAGGCGATCAGGCCGTTGTACAGGGTCCACCAGGCCAGCGGCGCCCACAGGGTCAGGCTCGCGGCGACCAGGCCATTGACCAGGAAGAACAGGCACCACACCTGCGTCACCCGCCGCGTGTAGCGCACCGCATGGGGCGGCAGGTCGGGGTCGCGCAGGCGCGCCAGGCGTTCGGCCACCGGCATGCCGCGTAGCAGGCTGGCGCCGAACAGGGCCAGCATGAAGGCGCTGATCAGCACCGGGTACCAGCGCAGCAGATGCGGACTGTCGGACAGACCCAGCAGGGCGCAGAACGCCAGCGCCGCCAGCGCCATCCACAGGCTGCCTGGGCGGCGCGGCGTGCTCAGGGCACGGGCCAGCCACAGGCCGCCGAGCAGCAGGCCGAATTGCCAGGGGGCGAAATGGGCCATGCCGAAGTGCACCGCAAAGGGGTACAGCAGCCCGGCCAGCAGCAAGCCGAGGCCGATCAGGCGTTTCATGCCGCCGGGTTGACCAGGCGGTGCACCGCCTCGACCACGTCACCGACGGTGCGTACCGACTTGAAGTCGTCGGCGGCGATCTTCTTGCCGGTCTGGCGCTTGATGTGGTCGATCAGGTCGACGGCATCGATGCTGTCGATTTCCAGGTCCTGGTACAGGTTGGCGTCCAGGGTCACGCGCTCGGATTCCAGTTCGAACAGCTCGACCAGGGCGTCGCGCAGGATGTTGAAGATGTCTTCACGGGTTTGCATGGTGCGGTCTCAGGCTGCCTGACGAGCGGTGACGAACGCCGCGAGGGTGGCGACGTTGCTGAAATGGTTGCGGGTGTCCTTGGCATCGGCGTCGATCTTGATGCCATAGCGCTTCTGGATCGCCAGGCCGAGCTCGAGGGCGTCCACCGAGTCCAGGCCCAGGCCTTCGCCGAACAGGGTCTGCTGGTCGTCGATGTCCTGCACGCTGATGTCTTCCAGGCCCAGGGCGTCGATGATCAGTTGCTTGAGGTCACGGTTCAGGTCTTGCTGTGGATCGCTCATCGGCGGCGAGCTCCTTTGTATAGTGCTGGTGCAGGAAATCGTTGAGTCGGCGCGACGCGATCGGCGCCGGGCCCATGGCGGCGAAGGCCTGGGGGTCGATGTCGGCGCCGACGCTGAAGCAGAAATGCACGCGGCGCCAGGGAATGCGGTACCAGGGCTCGTTCTTGGTCAGGGTGGTGGGGCTGACCCGGATGGTCACGGGCGTGATGATCTTCGCACCCCTGAGGGCGATGGCCGCGGCGCCGCGATGAAAGGCGGGGACATGGCCGGGCGCGGTGCGCGTGCCTTCGGGGAAGATGATCAGCGGCTGGCCTTGCTGCAAGGCGGCGACGGCGCTGTCGAGCATGTCCATGCTGCCGTCGTTGCCGATGTACTGGGCCTCGCTCACCGGGCCGCGGGTGAACGGGTTGGCGAACAGGCTGTACTTGACCACGCAGTTGGCCTGGCGCACCAGGCCGATGAGGAACACCACGTCGATCAAAGAAGGATGGTTGGCGATGATCATCTGCCCGGGTCGGCCCAGGCGCTCGGCGCCCTTGATCTCGTAGGTGAGCACACCGGCCACCTGCATGAAGCGGATGAAGCGCCAGAACAGCCAGCCGATGGTGCGCCGGGCGCGCTGGCGGTGGCGCGCGGCGTCACCCGGCAGGCAGGCGAGCAGGGGGAACACCAGCAGGCGCAGGCACAGGCCACCCAGGCCGAACAGGCCAAAGCTCAGGGCGGTTGCCAGCAGGCGCCATAGGTAGGCGTCCCGGGGGCGCTCTATGGCTGTCGTTGCCAGTTCCATGTGCGGCGGTTCCAGGTATGGGAAAGGGATCGGGCACCACCCAGCGTGGCTTGCAGCCAGCTCAAGGCGTGGGGCAGCGCGGGGCGGGGAGCATCGGGTGATGAGGGGTGGCCTAGTGCCAGCTGCCATTGTCGCCCAGGCGTGAGGCGCAATGCCAGCGCGTAGCCAAACGGCACATCGTCGATCCAGGGTCCGTAGACCGACGGCGGTTGTTCCTCGGCGATGATCAGCAGCACCGCCGGCGCCCCTTCGCGCAGCAAGGCCGCGGCTTCCAGCAGGCCTTGCTCGAAACCGTCGCCGGCCGCGGCCAGGGCGGTCATCTCGCACGTCTCGCCGCGCAGGATCGACCACAGGCCGATCACGGCATTGTGCACCGAGAGACTGAACTGGGTGGGTGACAGCGGCTGCTGTGCGGCCAGGTCGCTGAGGATCGAGAAGGTGCGCGGCGTTTCGCCGTGGCGCGAGACGAACACCAGTGGCATCGGTTCGCAACCCTCGGCCAGTGGCCAGCCCACGGCAAACGCCATGCGTGCGAGCGGGCTCAGGCGGCGGCGTTGCATGGCGGGCAGGAACGAGACGTCCGGTACCTGCTCCGCGGCGCATGGGTGCAGGTCATGGTCGGCCCAGGACTGCCAGTCGTCGGGCGTCTGCAGGCCGGGCGCCCAGGCGCGCCATTGGCTGATATCAAAGGTGATCACGGTGCTTGTTACTTCCCGCCCTGTGGGACTTCCTTGCCTTGGGGATGACTCGGAACACAGACCTTGCAGGGTGGCGCTTTGCCGAGTGGCGCGCATTATCCCGGTGACGGAGGTGTGTAGCAATTAGTCGTTACATTCCTGTCAGTCAGACATTGCATTTACGTAGAAGTATCGAATCGGATCTGCTGCGTAAGTGTTTTCCGACGGCTGGTCAGTGACAGGTTGTCGGTCGCTGGCCACCCAACTTGAGCGAAGTGCTGGCCATTAGCGGTGTGGCGCCACATACTCGGGCATTCGTTGATACACGGAGGTCTGTCATGCGGCGCGTGGTGTTCAATCAGAAGGGTGGCGTGGGCAAGTCGAGCATTGCCTGCAATCTTGCGGCGGTCAGTGCCAGTGAAGGCTATCGGACCCTGCTGATCGACCTGGATGCCCAGGCCAACTCGACCCAGTACCTCACCGGCCTGACCGGCGACGACATTCCCATGGGCATCGCCGACTTCTTCAAGCAGTCGCTGTCCAGTGGGCCGTTCGCCAAGAAGAACAAGGTCGATATCTACGAAACCCCCTTCGACAACCTCCACGTGGTGACCGCCACCCCGGAGCTGGCCGACCTGCAGCCCAAGCTCGAGGCCAAGCACAAGATCAACAAGCTGCGCAAACTGCTCGACGAGCTGGACGAAGACTACGAGCGGATCTACATCGACACGCCGCCAGCGTTGAATTTCTACGCAGTTTCCGCACTGATCGCTGCCGATCGCGTGCTGATTCCCTTCGATTGCGACAGCTTCTCGCGCCAGGCGCTGTACGGCCTGCTGGCCGAGATCGACGAACTCAAGGAAGACCACAACGACGAGCTGGTGGTCGAGGGCATCGTGGTCAACCAGTTCCAGTCACGGGCCAGCCTGCCCCAGCAGATGCTCGATGAGCTGTTGGCCGAGGGGCTGCCGGTGCTGCCGGTGTACCTGGGCAGTTCGGTGAAGATGCGCGAATCCCACCATGCCAGCCTGCCGCTGATCCACCTGGAGCCACGGCACAAGCTGACCCAGCAGTTCGTCGAGTTGCATGATCTGCTGGAGCGCAGCGCCTAGACGATACTTACGAACTTCGTTATGACGAGGCTAACTGGAAACGATCAGTGAAAATTCAGCCTATTTTTAATGATGATGATCTGCAGGCCGCCTTTAAGCGGTTGGAGGCCATTTTTCAGGCTGAGCCTGGGGCTGCGGAGGCGGATGAGATGGAAGTGCTTGTGAGATTCATCGAAACCTATGAGAGCAAGCACTACCCGATTCTTTCACCCGCAAGCGTGGCTTGAGCCCGTCGATGATCAAGCGCTTGCATGATGGCCTGAGGATTCCCTATGAGTCCCTTCTGGCCAGTGTGTGAGTGTATCTAGACTCCTTGGCTGCGCAGCCACTCCAGCAGCGACTGCAGTGGAAACGCGCCGGCTTGGCGAGCCACTTCGCGGCCGTTCCTGAACAGGATCAGGCTGGGGATCGAGCGGATGCCGAGCTGGCCGGCGAGATTGCGGTTGGCCTCGCTGTCTAGCTTGGCCAGACGGCAGCGACCAGCGAGCTGGCGCGCGGCCTGTTCGAACACCGGGGCGAAGCTCTTGCAGGGGCCGCACCAATCGGCCCAGACATCCAGCAGCAACGGCAGGTCGCCCTTGATCTGGGCGGCGTAGGTGCTCTCATTCAGCTCGAAGGGTTGAGCGAGCAACATGTCCTGCTTGCAGCGGCCGCATTTGGGGCTGTCACCCAGGCGCTCGGCGGGTAGGCGGTTGAGGCCGTTGCAGTGGGGGCAGGGGATTACCAGGGGTTCGGACATTTCATCTCCTTGATATTGTTGGGGCTGCTGTGCAGCCCTTTCGCGACACAAGGCCGCTCCTACAGGAAAACGCATGCCCCTGTAGGAGTACCGGGGTTCATGACGAACAGCTGATCTCCAGGTGCTTGCCCCACTCCGGCGGTCGCTCGGCATAGGCCTGCATTCCGGGCTGTTCCTCGAACGGCTTGCCCAGCACCTGGTGCAGCCGCCGCACTTCACTGTAGTCGCCGGCCTCGGCTGCTTCGATGGCCTTCTGCGCCAGGTAGTTGCGCAGCACATACAGCGGGTTGACCGCATGCATGCGCTCGCGGCGCCCTTCTGCATTGCCCGCTTCGCGCGCGCAGCGCGCCTGGTACTCGGCGCCCCAGGCGTCGAAACCGGCCAGGTCGATGAAGTCTTCCCGCACCACCTGCAGGGCCTCGGCCACGGGCTGCTCGCCCAGGTGGCGGAAGAACAGGGTGTAGTCCACGCCGCCCCGCTGCATGCACTGCAGCAGGCGCTCGACCAGCGCCATGTCGTCGTCCTCGGCAGTGGTCAGGCCCAGGCGGCGGCGCATCAGGTCCAGGTAGTGCGCCTGGTACAGCGGCAGGAACAGCCCCAGTGCCTCCTTCAGCGGCTCGACCTCGATCACCGTGGTCAGGGCCTGGGCCAGCGCGCTGAGGTTCCAGTGGGCGATCGGCACCTGGTTGGCGTAGCTGTAGCGGCCCCGGTCATCGGAATGGTTGCAGATGAAGTTGGCGTCGAAGTCGTCGAGGAAGGCGTAGGGGCCGAAGTCGAAGGTGATGCCGAGGATCGACATGTTGTCGGTGTTCATCACCCCGTGGCAGAAACCATAGGCCTGCCAGCGGGCGATCAGTTCGGCGTTGCGCTCGACGATGGTACGGAACATGGCCAGGTAGGGCTGCTCGGCGTCGCGGCACTCGGGGTAGTGCTGCTCCAGCACATGGTCGATCAGCACCCGCTGCTGTTCCGGTTGCTTGGTGTAGTAAAAGTATTCGAAGTGGCCGAAGCGCACATGGCTCTGGGCCAGGCGCAGGAGCATGGCGGCGCTCTCGCGGGCCTCGCGCCATACCGGGGTGCTCGAGCCGATCACGCACAATGCGCGGCTGCTGGGAATGCCCAGGGCGTGCAGGGCCTCGGAGGCGAGGAATTCGCGGATCGACGAGCGCAGCACGGCGCGGCCGTCGCCCATGCGCGAATAGGGTGTCTGGCCGGCGCCCTTGAGGTGCAGGTCCCAGTGCTCGCCGGCCTCGTTGAGGACTTCGCCCAGCAGCAGGCCGCGACCATCACCCAGGCGCGGGTTGTAGGAGCCGAACTGGTGACCGGAATACACCATCGCCCGTGGGTCGGCCTCTTCCCAGAGCTTGTGGCCGCTGAACAGCTCGGCGAACACCGGCAGTTCGGCCTGGGCCGGGTCGAGGTCGAGCAGGGCCATGGCCGACTCGCTGGCGACGACCAGGCGTGGATCAGCGATCGGGTCGGGCAGGACCTGGGTGGAGAAGGCGTCGCCGAGCTGAGCGAAGCGGTTGTCGAAGGTGAGTTGGTCGAGGGACTTCACGGGGCCTGCTCCTGGAATCGGTGCCATTGGGGCCGCTGTGCGGCCCTTTCGCTGGCAAGCCAGCTCCCACAGGGCATGTCATCAGCTTGTGGGAGCCGGCTTGCCGGCGATCGAGGGCAAAGCCCTCGCCTGCATTCTGGAGGGCATGCCTGTCGCAGTCCACTCAACTCGGCGGCGCGCTGTCCGGTTTGCTGTCCATCGGGATCAACTGCTGCTTGCCGCCCTTGGTATCCATGAGGAACACCTCCATCTGGCGCACCGAGATCTTGATGTTGTGCGCCTTGAACTCGCGGTTGATGTAGCGGTTCAGTTCGTCCAGGGTCGGGTTGCGGTCGCCCAGGTCGCGCACATGCATGCGCAGCTCGTGGTCCAGCGAGCTTTCGCCGAAGTTGAGGAAGTACACCAGCGGCTCCGGGTCCTTGAGCACCCGCGGGTTTTCGTGGGCGCCCTTGAGCAGCAGGTCGCGGACCAGGTCCAGGTCCGAGCCGTAGTCGATGCCCAGCTTCAGCGTCACCCGGGTGACCGTGTCGGTCAGCGACCAGTTGATCAGCTGGCCGGTGATGAAGGTCTTGTTGGGGACGATGATGTCCTTGCGGTCGAAGTCGGTGATGGTGGTGGCGCGGATGCGGATCTTGCTCACCGTGCCGGACAGGTTGCCGATGGTGATGGTGTCGCCGATGCGCACCGGGCGCTCGAACAGGATCATGATGCCGGAGATGAAGTTGGCGAAGATCTCCTGCATGCCGAAGCCAAGGCCCAGCGACAGTGCAGCCACCAGCCATTGCAGCTTGTCCCAGCTGACCCCGAGGGTGGCCAGGGTACTGACGATGCCGACGCCGGCGATCACGTAGGACAGCAACGTGGTGATGGCGTAGGCGCTGCCCTGGGCAAGGTTCAGGCGCGACAACACCAGCACTTCGAGCAGCCCCGGCAGGTTGCTGGCCAGGGCCACGGCGATACCGGCGATGACCATGGCGCCGAGCAGGTCGCCGAGGCTGATCGGCACCATGCTGGCCGCCGCGCCGGTGCCGCTGCTGTACTCGTAGAGGGTGATGTTGTTGAGGTAGGCGAATACCGTGATCAGGTCCGCCCATACCCAGTACAGCCCGCCGATGAAGCCGCCGAGCAGGGCCAGGCGGATCAGGCGCAGGGACTGCTGGTTGACCTGCTCAATGTCCAGGGTCGGTTCCTCGACCACCACTTCGCCGTCTAGCCCTTCCTTGGCCGCCTGGCGCTTGCTCAGGGCGCGCTGGTAGGCCAGGCGCCGCGCCGCCACCGACAGGCCGCGCACGAACGCGGCCTCGATCACCAGCCAGAACAGCAGCAGGTAGAGGGTGTAGATCAGCCGGTCGGTGAGCTTGAGGGCGGTGTAGTAGTAGCCGAAGCACACCGCCACGAACAGCGCGATGGGCAGGGCGGTGAAAGCCACCCCGACGGCCTTGCGGAACAGCGAGGTGTTCTGGTGCGCCGGGCTGCTCAGCAGCAGGCGGCTGAGCAGCCAGGCCATCAGCGCATAGCAGGTCAGTACCACGCCGATGCCCAGCACGTCGTCGGCCAGGGCCGACGGCTGGTGCTCGGCCACCGCCACCACGCCAACCAGGGCCAGTACCACGGTGCCGAGCCGGCGTACCCAGCCGCGCAGGAACTCGACCTGCGGCTTGTGCCAGCGGAAGTGGATCTCGGCCACGCCGCCCGGGGCGAGGATGCGGTAGGCGGTGTAGAACACCAGCCAGGCCTGGGCGATCTGCCACAGGGCGGCGCCGAGGTTGGCGTTCTGCCCGCGGGCGTCGAGCTGCAGGGCGTAGCTGCCCAGGGTCAGGGCCAGGGCCACCGGCAGGGCCAGGAGGATGTTGATCAGGATCGCCTGGGGCGTGTGCCATTGGCTGTCGCGCTTGAAGTGGCCAATGTCCTGGTGGACCTTGCCCAGCCGTCGGTACAGCGCCTTGCGCCGCCACAGCAGGGCGCCGATCACCAGGATCAGCGGCAGGAACAGCAGCGGCTGCTGCACCAGACCGTCGCCCAGCTCCTTGATGCCGGCGCCCCACGGCAGGCTGGCCACCTGGTAGGTCAGGCGCTCGGGCACTTCGCGCAGCCACTGCCAGTCCAGCGGCTTGTTGCTGGGGATCCAGAACATCTGCTCTTCCAGCGTGGTGCGCAGGTTCTGGGCGGTGCTCAGCAGTTGTTTTTGGTTCAACTGCAGGGTGATGCACTCGTTGAGCAGCGCCGACAGTTCGCGGTTCAGCCGTTCGAGCAGGTCGCCGCGGGTGATCGCCACTTCCAGCAGGGCCTTGCGCAGTTGCGGGGTGACGTCTTCCTCGGGCTGGCTGGCCAGCAGCTTGTCCACGTAGTTGGACGGGCTGCTCATCTGTTCGCGCTGCTGGTTGACCTCGAACTGGTAGAGGCGGATATCGGCGATCTGGTCGGCCAGGTCGCGGTCGACCTTCAGGTGCGGCAGGGCCTGCTTCTGCTTGTAGAGGATCTTCGACAGCAGCAGGCTGCCCTTGAGCACGTTGATCTGCTCGTCCAGGGCCTGGTCGGCCTGGGTAAGGCTGTCGAGCTGCTGCTTGGTGCGCAGGTTCTGCTGGGTCACCTCGTTGAGGCGGTCGGTGCTGCGCAGCAGGTAATCGGACAGTTGCAGGTTGGCGGTGCTCTCGGTGGCCAGCAGGTTGCTGCCGCCGGCCTTTTGCGCCTCGATTGACTGGCGGGTGACGGCCTGTTGCGACTGGGCCAGGCGCTTTTCGTTGATCAGCGTCTGCAGGTCCTGTATTTCCTGTTCCTGGCGGGTGGCGCGCTCGATCAGCAGGTCGTGGCGGGCGTTGCCCAGGTCCTGCAGCACGCTGTTGCCGGCCAGTTCCTGGCGGCGCAGCAGGGTCAGGGCGTTGAGCGAGGCCAGTTCGGCGTTGAGCTGGTTGCGCTGGTCGGCGTTGATCGACTTGCCGTTGTCCTTGCCGCTCTTGAGGCTGTTGTTGATCTGCTGGACGCGCACCTGGTTGCTGCTGATCTCGGCCTGGGCGCGTTCAGGGCGGGTCTGAGAATTGATGATCAGGCTGTTGGCCTCGGACAGCGCCTTCTGCAGGTCGCCCTGCTGGGTGCTGCGCTCGCTGAGCATCTGCTCGAGCTGCGGCACTGTCAGGCTGGCATAGCGCTGCGCCACCGGCAGGGTGGGGCTGGCCTTGAGCTTGATCAGCTCGCGCTGGCTGTCGCGGATTTCCTGGGGCGCGCTGGCCAGCTGCTGCTTGAGGGCTTCGAGCTTCTTTTCGCTCTCGTCGCGGGCGTTGAGCAGCGCCAGGGTCTGCTCCAGCACCTGCTGCACGGCTTTCTGCTCGGTTTCCGGCAGCTTGCGCTCGGCGATCTTGCTCAGGCTGCTCTGGATGCCCGGGGTGGTCGGGATTTCCACCGCGCCGGCGGCGAACGAGAGGGTCAGGCACAGCCCCAGCAGGGCTGCACGGCAATGGTCACGCAGGGACATAGGCAGAGTTCTTGTGTTACGCGGCAAATCGGAGTTTAGAGGAACAGCCCGGGTCCGGGGCGGGTACCTTCGGGGAATCTGACGCCCACTTTCTGGATCTTGTTCCCGTCCATGACCGCGACGGTCCAGATCGTGCCGTGCCATTCGATCTGGTCGCCTACTACTGGCGCGCCTCCGACCTTCTGTCGGATGAACTGCGCCAGCGGCATTTTCGCGTCCAGGCCATCGAGTTTCAGGCCATACAGCGCGGCCACCGCGCCCAGCTCGGCATCGCCTTCGAGGACGAAATCGCCGAAGAAACGCAGGTCCAGGCCACGTTGCGGCGCCTGGCTGAACAGCTTGCCCAGCGCCGGCAGGTTATGTTCGTGGCCGATCACGCAGAGCATGTCGCCGACCTCCAGCACGGTGCTGCCCGACGGGTGCAGCAGTTGCTCGCCGCGAAACAGCGCGGCGATGCGCGTGCCCTCGGGCATCTTCAGCTCGCGCAGGGCGGCGCCGATGCACCATTTCTCGGCGCCCAGGCGATAGACGAACAGCTCCCACTCGCTGGTGACGTGCACTTCGAGCGCGGAGCGGGAAATCGGCGCCGGGTCCGGCGGTACCGTGACCTTCAGCAGCTTGGCCATCCACGGCAGGCTGGTGCCCTGCACCAGCAGCGACACCAGCACGATGAAGAAGGCCAGGTTGAAGAACAGCTGGGCCTGGGGCAGCCCCGCCATCAGCGGGAACACCGCCAGGATGATCGGCACCGCGCCACGCAGGCCGACCCAGCTGATGAAGCCCTTCTCGCGGCCATGGAAGGCCTTGAACGGCAGCAGCGCGGCCACCACCGACAGCGGGCGCGCGACCAGGATCATCCACAGCGCCAGGCCCAGGGCGGGCAGGGCGATGGGCAGCAGGTCGTGGGGCGTGACCAGCAGGCCGAGCACCAGGAACATGCCGATCTGCGCCAGCCAGGCCATGCCGTCGAGCATGTGCAGGATGCCGTGGCGGCTGCGGATCGGCCGGTTGCCCAGCACCAGGCCGCACAGGTACACGGCGAGGAAGCCGCTGCCGTGCAGGGCGTTGGTCAGGGAGAACACCGCCAGGCCGCCGGCCACCACCAGGATCGGGTACAGGCCGCTGGCCAGGTTGATACGGTTGACCAGTTGCAGCATCAGCCAGCCGCCGCCCAGGCCCATCAGCCCGCCGATGCCGAACTCGCGCAGCAGGTGGGTGAGCAGGCTCCAGTGCAGGCCGGTCTGGCCGCTGGCGATCATGTCGATCAGGGTGACGGTGAGGAACACCGCCATCGGATCGTTGCTGCCCGACTCGATCTCCAGGGTGGCGGTGACCCGCTCGTTCAGGCCCTTGCCGCCGAGCAGCGAGAACACCGCCGCGGCATCGGTGGAGCCGACGATGGCGCCGATCAGCAGGCCCTGGATCAGGCTCAGGTCGAACAGCCAGGCGGCGACCATGCCGGTCAGGCCGGTGGTGATCAGCACGCCGACCGTGGCCAGCGACAGGGCCGGCCACAGCGCCACGCGGAAGCTCGCCACCCGGGTGCGCAGGCCACCGTCGAGCAGGATCACGGCGAGTGCCAGGTTGCCGACCAGGTAGGCGGTCGGGTAGTTGTTGAAGATGATGCCGCCACCATCGACCCCGGCGAGCATGCCGACCGCGAGGATGATGACCAGAATGGGGATGCCCAGGCGTGACGACAGCGAGCTGACCAGGATACTGGCCCCGACCAGCAGCGCGCCGATCAGGAACAGACTGTTTATGGTGCTCGCATCCAAAGGCAGGTACTCCGGGACAGCGGGAAATAAGACTTGCAGCATGAACTAGCAGGTCACGTGCCAATCGATTCTAACCTGATGAATTGGCAGGCTGTAAAGCGTTTCTGCATATGAAAAAAGGCACCTCGAGAGGTGCCTTTTCAGGTGTTGCGTGAAGCTGTGGGTGGGCTTGCCCCGCGATGGCGCCCGTCAGGACAGTGGCGTCGCCAGATCCTACGCCATCGCGGAGCAAGGCCCGCTCCCACAGGTGCCGGTCAGGCCTGCTTCACTTCACGCATCGGCTTGCCCTTCACTGGTGCATCGCCCGCCACGTAGTACTTGGCGGTGCTGCGCGGCAGCGGCTTGCGGCCACGGATCTTGTCCGAGATCTTCTCGGCGATCATGATCGTGGTGGCGTTCAGGTTGCCGGTGATGATCAGCGGCATGATCGAGGCGTCGACCACACGCAGGCCTTGCATGCCGTGCACGCGACCTTCGCCGTCGACCACTGCCATGTCGTCGGTGCCCATCTTGCACGAGCAGGACGGGTGGAAGGCGGTTTCGGCGTGCTCGCGGATGAACTTGTCCAGCTCTTCATCGGTCTGCACGTGGGCGCCCGGGCTGATCTCGCGACCACGGAACGCGTCCAGCGCCGGCTGGGCCATGATTTCACGGGTCAGGCGGATGCCGTCGCGGAACTCCTGCCAGTCCTGCTCGGTGGACATGTAGTTGAACAGGATGCTCGGGTGCTGGCGCGGGTTCTTCGACTTGGCCTGGATGCGACCACGGGCCGGCGAGCGCATGGAGCCCATGTGCGCCTGGAAGCCGTGCTCTTTCACGCCGTTGGAGCCGTTGTAGTTGATCGCGACCGGCAGGAAGTGGTACTGGATGTTCGGCCACTTGAACTCAGGACGGGTGCGGATGAAACCGCCGGCCTCGAACTGGTTGCTGGCGCCGATGCCAGTGCCGTTGAACAGCCACTCGGCGCCGATTTTCGGCTGGTTCCACCACAGCAGCGACGGGTACAGCGACACCGGCTGGGTGCAGGCGTACTGCAGGTACAGTTCCAGGTGGTCCTGCAGGTTCTCGCCGACGCCCGGCAGGTCGTGGACCACCGGGATGTCGAGGCTTTCCAGCAGGGCGCGCGGGCCGACGCCGGAACGCTGCAGCAGCTGCGGCGAGGCGATGGCACCGGAGGAAACGATGACTTCCTTGCGGGCACGGGCTTCGACGCGCTCTTCGCTGTCACCCACCAGGTAGGTCACGCCGATGGCACGCTTGTTGTCGAACAGCACGCGGTCGCTCAGGGCGTGGGTGACGATGGTCAGGTTCGGGCGCTTCTTGGCCTGGTCCAGGTAGCCGCGGGCGGTGCTGGAGCGACGGCCGTTCTTGGTCACCGAACGGTCCATCGGGCCGAAGCCTTCCTGCTGGTAGCCGTTGAGGTCTTCGGTGCGCGGGTAACCGGCCTGCACGCCGGCCTCGACCATGGCGTGGAACAGCGGGTTGTTGCCGGCTTTCGGCGTGGCCACGCTGACCGGGCCTTCGCCGCCGTGGTAGTCGTTCGGGCCGATGTCGCGGGTTTCGGCTTTACGGAAGTACGGCAGGCAGTCCAGGTAGGTCCAGTCCTCGAGGCCCGGCAGTTCAGCCCAGCCGTCGAAGTCCATGGCGTTGCCACGGATGTAGCACATGCCGTTGATCAGCGACGAGCCACCCAGGCCCTTGCCGCGGCCACATTCCATGCGGCGACCGTCCATGTGCGGCTCCGGATCGGTCTCGTAGGCCCAGTTGTAGCGGCGACCCTGCAGCGGGAAGGCCAGGGCGGCCGGCATCTGGGTGCGGAAGTCGAAGCGGTAGTCGGGGCCACCGGCTTCCAGCAGCAGCACGGTGACGCTGGCGTCTTCGGTCAGGCGGGTGGCCAGGGTGTTACCGGCCGAGCCGGCACCGACGATGATGTAATCGAATTCTTGGGACATGAAAAGTACCCTCGTTGGCGGTGGTCAGGGAGCGCAAATGCCCGTGCGCGAAGGCACGGGCGTGGCTAAACGGGGTTTAGAAAACCGAGTTGTAGCCGCCCAGCTCGACCTGGACCGACTTGATGCGAGTGTATTGAGCCAGCGAGCTGACACCGTTCTCACGGCCGACGCCCGACTGCTTGTAACCGCCAACCGGCATTTCGGCCGGCGACTCACCCCAGGCGTTGATCCAGCAGATGCCCGCTTCGAGCTTGTGGAT
Organism: Pseudomonas peradeniyensis; assembly: GCF_014268935.2. GTDB lineage: Bacteria > Pseudomonadota > Gammaproteobacteria > Pseudomonadales > Pseudomonadaceae > Aquipseudomonas > Aquipseudomonas peradeniyensis. The sequence continues at coordinate 139,251 of NZ_JABWRJ020000002.1, forward strand.
GATGCGGTGGGCGCGGCTGATGTCGTTGGTGCAGACGCCGGCGGCCAGGCCGTATTCGGTGTCGTTGGCGCGACGGATGACTTCTTCCTCGGTCTCGTAGCTGAGGATGCTCATCACCGGGCCGAAGATCTCTTCCTTGACGATGGTCATGTCGTCGGTGCAGTCGGTGAACACGGTCGGGGCCACGAACGCGCCCTTGGCGAAGTCACCGTCCAGCAGACGCTCACCGCCGCACAGTACGCGGGCACCTTCTTCTTTACCCTTGGCGATGTACGACAGCACGCTTTCCATGTGCTGGAAGCTGACCAGCGGGCCGAAGTTGGTGTTCTCGTCTTCCGGGTTGCCGGCACGGATGCGGGCGACGCGCTCGGCGATCTTGGCTTCGAAGGCGGCTTTCATCGCAGCTGGGATGAACACGCGGGTGCCGTTGGTGCAGACCTGGCCGGAGCTGTAGAAGTTGGCCATCATGGCGATGTCGGCGGCCTTGTCCAGGTCGGCGTCGTCGCAGATGATCAGCGGCGACTTGCCACCCAGTTCCATGGTCACTTCCTTCAGCGAGGAGCTGGAGGCGCTGGCCATGACTTTCTTGCCGGTGGTGGTGCCGCCGGTGAAGGAGACTTTCTCGATGCGCGGGTGCTCGGTCAGCCAGGTGCCGACTTCGCGGCCGCTGCCGGTCAGGACGTTGAACACGCCATTCGGCAGGCCGGCTTCGGTGAAGATCTCGGCCAGTTTCAGGGTGGTCAGCGAGGTGACTTCCGACGGCTTGAAGATCATCGCGTTGCCGGCGGCCAGGGCCGGGGCGGATTTCCACAGGGCGATCTGGATCGGATAGTTCCAGGCGCCGATACCGACGGTCACGCCCAGCGGCTCGCGACGAGTGTAGACGAAGGACGATTCGCGCAGCGGGATCTGCTCGCCTTCGATGGCCGGTACCAGGCCTGCGTAGTATTCCAGCACGTCGGCGCCGGTGACGATGTCGACGTAGCGGGTCTCGGAGTACGACTTGCCGGTGTCCAGGGTTTCCAGCATGGCCAGCTCGTCGTTGCGCTCGCGCAGGATATCGACGGCGCGGCGCAGGATGCGCGAACGCTGCATGGCGGTCATCGCCGCCCAGACTTTCTGACCGCGCTCGGCGCTTTCGACGGCTTTTTCGACGTCGGCTTGGGTCGCGCGCTGCACATGGGCGAGGACTTCGCCGGTGGCCGGGTTGATGGCTTCGAAGGTGGCGTCGCTGCCAGCGTCGACGTAAGCGCCATCAATGTAGAGTTTTTGCGTTCCGAAACGGGCCATAGTGTCCTCGCAAGTGCAGTGTGTGGTTGGCTGCCGCGTCACGCTCCTGCCGGTTGGCTGGTCGCTGCGCGCGGCTGTTCAGAGGCCTGGTCGGTTGTGCCCAGGGACTGCTGTTTCGCCAGTTGTAGATCCATGTATTCGTAAGCGATGCGTATCGCCTGGTCGGTGTCGAATGAATCCCCCGACAGGGCGCCACGCAACCACAGGCCGTCGATCAGGGCTGCCAGCCCGCGGGCAGCCTTGCGCGCATGGTAGAGCGGCAGGACGCGGCGGAACTGACAGCACAGGTTGGAATACAGGCGGTGATCGTTGATCCGCTGCAACCTGTGCAAAGACGGCTGGTGCATGCTGGAGGCCCAGAAGGCCAACCAGGTTTTCATTGCCGGGCCATTCACCTGGCTCGCATCGAAGTTGCCTTCGATGATCACCTTCAGGTGGGCACGCGGGCTGTCGTCCGTGAGTGCCTGACGACGCGCGATCACACCCTCGTTGAGCATGTTCATGATGTGGCGCATCGTCGCTGCGATCAGGCCGTTCTTGTCCTGAAAGTAGTGACTGATGATGCCGTTCGACACGCCGGCCAAACGGGCAATCAGCGCAATGCTGGCATCGCCCAGTCCGACCTGATCGACCGCCTGCAATGTGGCTTCGATCAACTGCTGGCGGCGGATGGGTTGCATACCGACCTTGGGCATCTTGCTATCTCCTCAGGCCTGCGGGCAGACGACGAGCGGCTGCCTCGGCGAGGCCAGTCTATTTTGTTTTGATTGAACGTTCAATCAATAAAGAATAAGCTCTGCGACAATTTGTGCCATTGACAGTTTTTCAGGCCGTCAAAGGGACACGAATCGACACCCCAGGAAATCGTGTAACCCCCGGAATACAAGGCGTTGACGGGCATGAGCGATGCAAAGGACAGATTCTGCCGAGCGGTCACGGACTGCGCGGTCGGCCCTTGGAGCGGGCCAGGTGGTCTGTGGCGAATGCGCGCACCTTCTGCTGAGTGCGTGGCAAGGCGACAGGCGGCCGGTCTGTTTTTTTTGCAGCGTTTCGATTCGGGATCACGGTTTCCAGGTGCCTTTTATAACACCTTGCGCAGTAGGGCTATTGCACCAATTGCGCGGGACATAACTGTTTAGCCTCCACTGCCGCACTGCCCGGAGCATTCGTGCAATGAGTTCTGCCTCCCTGACAACCCCCCCCGCCGAGCGGGTACGGGTCAACCGCGTGGTGTTCTACACCTCGGCGCTGATGATCCTCGTTCTGACTGCCCTGCTGATCGCTGTCCCCGAAGCCGCCGGCCAGGCACTGGGCGTCGCCCAGAAATGGCTGACCCGTACCTTCGGCTGGTACTACATGCTGGTGATCTGCGGTTACCTGCTGTTCGTCGTCTACCTGGCCTTCTCCGACTACGGCAAGCTCAAGCTTGGCGGCAAGGACGACACCCCCGACTTCAGCTACGGCGCCTGGGCCGGCATGCTGTTCTCCTCGGGCATCGGTATCTCGCTGCTGTACTTCGGTGCCTCCGAGCCGCTGGACCACTACTTCAACCCACCAGAAGGCACCCCTGCCAGCCTCGAGGCCGCGCGCCAGGGCTTGCAGCTGACCTTCCTGCACTGGGGCCTGCATGGCTGGGCGATCTACGCCTTGGTCGGCTTGGCCGTGGGTTACTTCGCCTACCGTCACAACCAGCCGCTGGCACTGCGTTCGGCGCTGTACCCGCTGGTCGGTGAGCGTTGGGTCAAGGGTGGCGCGGGTCATGCCGTGGACATCTTCGGCATGTTCGTGACCCTGCTGGGCCTGGTGACCAACCTCGGCATCGGTTCGATGCAGGTGGCCTCGGGCCTGGAATACCTGTTCGGCATGGACCACAGCAAGACCAACCTGCTGGTGGTGATCCTGGTCATGGCGGGCGTTGCCACCGTGGCCGCGGTGTCGGGCGTGGAGAACGGCATCCGTCGCCTGTCCAACCTGAACATCCTGCTGTTCAGCGGCCTGCTGATCTTCGTGCTGCTGGCCGGCAACACCCTGCACCTGCTCAACGGCTTCGTGCAGAACATCGGCGACTACCTCAACGGTGTCGTGCTCAAGACCTTCGACCTCTACGTCTATGAAGGCGACAACGACAAGTCCGAGCGCTGGCTGGGCCTGTGGACCGTGTTCTACTGGGCCTGGTGGATCTCCTGGGGCCCGTTCGTCGGCATGTTCATCGCCCGTATCTCCAAGGGCCGTACCGTGCGCCAACTGGTCAGCGGCGTGCTGCTGATCCCGCTGGGCTTCACCCTGGCCTGGCTGTCGATCTTCGGCAACACCGCGCTGGACCTGGTGATCAACCAGGGCGCCGTGGAGCTGGGCAAGACAGCGCTCGAACAGCCGTCGATGTCGATCTACCAGTTGCTGGAGTTCTTCCCGGCGGCCAAGATCGTCATCGGTGTGGCGGTGTTCGTCGGCTTCGTGCTGTTCCTGACCCCGGCCGACTCCGGCGCGGTGATGATGGCCAACCTGTCGTGCAAAGGCGGCAAGGTTGACGAAGACGCCCCGCACTGGATGGTGGTGTTCTGGTCGGTGGTCATCACCCTGGTCACCATCGGCCTGCTGTTCGCCGGTAACTTCGAAGCCATGCAGACCATGGTGGTACTGGCCGGCCTGCCGTTCTCGGTGGTCCTGGTGCTGTTCATGTTCGGCCTGATGAAGGCCATGAAGCAGGACGTCGCGGTCGAGAGCGAGCGCGCCGAACTGGCCGCCCGTGGTCGTCGCGGTTTCAGCGAGCGCCTGAGCCAGCTGGACCTGCAACCGACCCAGGCTGTGGTGCAACGCTTCATGGACAAGCAGGTCAGCCCGGCGCTGAAGGAAGCCGCCGAGCAGCTGCGCACGCTGGGCTTCGAGGTCGAGACCCGTGTTGGCCAGTCGCGCAACATGATGGGCCTGCGGGTGATGATGGAAGAGGGCAACCCGTTCGTCTACGAAGCCAGCCTGGACGGCTACATGGCCGCACCTAGCGAGGCGCCGGTCGAGGGCGAGCCGGAAGTGCGCCAGCGCTTCTACCGTGCCGAGGTGTATCTGCACGACGGCAGCCAGGAGTACGACCTGATGGGCTTCACCCGCGAGCAGATCGTGCGTGACGTGCTCGATCAGTTCGAAAGCCACCGCCAGTTGCTGGGGCGTGTGTACAGCTGATCACGGCTGAAGTGAGCGAGGGGCCCGGCGCGCAAGCGTCGGGCCCCTTGTCGTTTCGGGTGGGCAATATGTAGTGCCTGCTCCGTGCGGGGGCGGGGGCATGGTGGCGGCTCATCCATGAGCGGAGCCCTTGCATGAGCAATACCTCGACCCAGATCTTCGACTTCAAGAGCGCCGTTGCCAGGCAGTTCGCAGACCGCCCGACCCTGCGTCAGGTTGTGAGTCGGCAACTGCTGCAAGTACTGCTGACGGAGCTGCCCTGGCTGGCCTTCGTCGAGCCAGCGTTGGAATCAGCCGATCCGCTGATCCTGGACAGCCCCGATCCCGAGACCGAGTACTGGACCACCGCCCCGCTGGTGGATGTCGTGTTGCAGGCGATGCTCGACGGCACACCGTTGGACCTGGAGGCTCTCGACGGGCGCCATCACAACCTCGGCCTGGCGGGGCTGCACCGTTTCCCCGGCTCGCACAATGCACTGGACACGCGTCGCCTCACGGGTATTTCTCCGGCGCTCAACGCATTGCCGGCAGCAGTGATCGAGCACTTCTGCCAGGCTCAGGTCGACTACTGGCGCGAGCCGGGCAGCTCAGGCAAAAGTCGCGACAGCTGGTTTCAGCTGGTGTTGAAAATGGCGCTGTTGCGCAATCTGCCGCTGCATGGGCTGGACGACCAGCAGCAAGCCTGTGTCCGAGGCTTGATCCGCGGCGGCGATGACCAACCTTCGGTGTTCGTCGTGGAGGCGAAGTTGACCGCGGACGGACAGCAGTACCCGCTGATGCAGCCTGGCTTGCTGTTGGCGGGAGAGTGGGATGAGCGTGAGGTCGTGCTGTGGTGCGCGCCGTCGAGCCAGGTCAGGGCCTTCGCGTCGCTGGACGATTTCGCCCTGGCGCTACGGGATGAGCTTGCATCGCATTACCGGTTCACCGCCATGACCTGGGATCGTCACGAGCTCGAAGGCAATGTGTTCGCCCAGCTGGGCGCATTGTTGCTCGGGCATATGCTCGAGCGTATCGGGCAGCTGCGCCTGCACGGATTGACTCTGGCCCGGCTGGAAGACCTGTTCGCGGATCTGAGCGACCCTGCGCAGTGGTTCGTGGGCGGCTACTTCGTCGAAGAGGACAGTTCGCCTGCGGTGCCGCCAGGCATAGGCCTTGCGTCGGCGAGCGACAGCTTTGCCTGTCAGTCGGGGTTGTTGGACCTGGCCCTGGACCAGGCTGACGCAGAAGGTGTGGCGGCCCTGGACGGCGTGCTAGAGCTGCGGGCCTATGCCCGTCAGCAACTGCGCAAGCAGATGCTCGAGGACTATCCATTGGAGGCCAACTATTTCCCCGATGAGCTGGTCCTGGAACTTCAGGTCGGCAAAGGCATGCCGGGTGGTGCAGGCATTGGCAGCGGTGGTGGAGAACCTCTGGTGTCGATGGGCGAGATGACCCTGACCGAGTTCGCCGTCGCCAACCTCGGCGCCCTGGGCGATGCCACCATCAAGCGCATCAGGCACGCCAACGATCAATTGATCGCGTCCTGGATGAACGCCGCGTATCTGAAGAGGCTCGTGCAGGCTGTCGACATCGGTGGCCGCTATCCTGCTTACGTGGCCAATGCACTGGACGATCCGGCGACCCGCTCCGAGCGTACCCGGCGTTTCGCCCGGGAATGGCGCCAGTCCTTGCGGTTCACCGCCCTGCAGGCAAAACTCGATCGCAAGATTACCGAAGCAGGCCTGCAGCGCGTCCTCGACCTGTGCAAAGGCAGCTTCGACGCGGCGCCGCAATCCGGCGGGTTGATACCGCTCGCCTTCAAGCGGCAGCAGTCATCGGCTCGCTACGATCTGGTGCAGGGGATGTACGTGCTGTTTTCAACGGCGCCTCCGCTGGTGCTGCTCTACCGCCCGCTCTATCAGGCCGATCCGCTGCGCCAGTATGCCGATATCGACACGATGATGGCGGCGATTCGCACATCGGATACGTTGCAGCAGAGCATCCTGACCTGGATGGACCCGGATGTTCGCCCGGTCTATGACAACGGTGGATTTGCCGAGCCACACATCACTCATGTCGGTATCGACCCCTATCAGTTGCCCGAGCGGCCAGGTCCGGCCCTATTCGACGCGCGCCTTTGGTTGAGTGATGTGGACGAGAAACTCTATGCCGCGAACCGGGCGTTGCTGGTGACCCTTGCCGAACGCCAGAGCACATCCAATACCGAGCAGCGTTGGGCGACCCTCGGAAAAGGCGCCTGGCTGCTGTTTGACGTGGCCACCTTGCTGGTCAGGGGGCCAGTGGCCACTGTGGCCTGGCTGGTACAGACCCTCGCCAGCCTGCAGGGTGACGGCCAGGCCCTGGAGGGGGGCAGTGAATTCGAACGGGAGGCGGCCACCGTCGATCTGCTTGTCAACCTGGGCATGACGTTGCTGCATGCTCGGCTGCCACGCGTAGAAGTGGCTGGGACGGTTTCGACGCTCGATGCCAATGTGTTCGATGGGCGACCGGCGCAGGAGGGTGGCCATGCGGCAGCCAGGGTCAAGCCGACGCGAGGCAAGGTGGGTATGCCGGGACCGCTCGCCATGCAGGAAGGGCTGGCTATCGACTTTTCCTGGCGGGGCAACCAGGGGTTCAACTGGCTGGCTCCAGAGCAGCGCAAGACGTTGATGGCGATGCGCTCGAGCGTCGTGGTGGAGGGGTTGTCACCTTCGTCGTCAGGCTTGTATGAGATTGGCGGTCAACAGTATGTCGCCATGCTCGGCGAGGTGTTCTCCGTGCAAGTGGCAGATGGAGAAGTCAGGGTCATCGATGCGGCCCGGAAGATGGGGCCGTGGCTGGTGTTCGAGCAAGGCGCCTGGCGAATCGATTCCCGCTTGCGCCTCAGTGGTGGCATGCCGAGGGAGCGCCTGGCGCAACAGTTTGCCAAGCTGCAGTCGACCACCGACAGTCTGAACGACAAGGCCAATGTTGAAATGAAGGAATTCCATCGGCTCACGGGCGAGGTCATCAAGGCCGAGGAGCGGATCAGGCACCTGGGGAGGTTGAAGGCGGAGGAAGCGCGTCGGCGGCTGGTGGCCGAGCAGAACAAGGACGACACATTCGACATGGCCAGATCCGACAGGATCATGGCTTCCTACGAGCAGCGATATGCCGTGCACGACATCGAGCAGGACCACCTGCGTCTGCAGGCAGTCGTCCAGGCTGAGCTGGTGGTGCGGCTGGATCGTGAGCAGTGCGACATCCTGCAGTCCATGCTCGAACCCAAGTACGGCAGCTACCGAAAAGCGGGGTTCTCCCAGACGCTCCAGTTGCAAAGAGAGACGTTGATCGCCGGGCTGATCCGTAACAGCGATTTCATTCTCAGTGAGTTGCAGCACCTGGCGAATTTTCCGCGGATGAATGAATTGGCCGCGCAGTTCGACGCGGGTGTGGGAGCGCAGGTACGTCAGCAGTACCGGCAATTTCGTGCAGAGCTTGCAAAGGTCATAGAGATTCAGGAGCGCATGCTGGTCGCCCAGGGCGCTCTGGACGAGTTGCTTGCCGGCGTGCCGGACGAACTGAATCTTGGCCTGGGTGGCATGCAGTGGACGGTTGGACAAGTGGTCGCCAAGCGCAGCTTTACCACCATCGACCTGCGCTTTCACCACGCCCTGAATCTGGCCGACCTCGCGCTGCACCTGGATGGCGGTCAGCGCCAGTTGTTCAGGTACCGGGAAGACCTCGCAGCCGACACGCTTCGAGGGGCGGCCACCGCTCACGGTGAGTCACTGATGTCGAGCCTGGGCGTAGCCGACAGGATCAGCATTCTCCAGCAAGCCTGGGACGCCTATGCAGCGGCGATCATCAACGCCCTGCACCTGGAACGCACGGGCGGTGCCCTGGTCGAGGTTGACATGCTCCAGCGTTACCGGACCCACATGCAGTTGCTCAAGGATGATGCCGGACGCCGTCTGGTGGATGCGCTCGCCGAGCAGGATGGCGTACTGACAGCGCCCAGGAGAGTGCCTTATCCGAGGACGGCGGCGCCCCAGCGCGCGTTACGCAACAACGACGGTCTGTTGGTCATTGCCACGCAAGTGGAGGGAAAGACGGCGTGGGAGGTTCAGGATCCGCTCGGCAAGAAAGCCCTGCAGGTGTTTGACCTGAAGGATGGAGAGTGGCTCCAGCGTAAGGAGACAGTCGAGGAGCCGCCAGTCGAGGGCGAGGCTGAGGATGTCGAAGGGCTCTTGTCATCATTGCTTCAGGATAACGAGGATGTGCTCGCGATCGCCGAGGCCTATGTGAAGGATGACGTCAGCGGTCAGGCCCTGGAGCGCTTGTTGAAGCGCCAGATCGACAAATTGCAGGGCACGGCTGCCGTGTTGGCCGGGCAGGGCGTGAGTGAGGTGCGCAGCGCACGTCTGAGCGCCGCTGTGACGGATCTCGAGGTGCAGCGGACCCGCCTGCTGACGGAGCTGTACGGCAAGACCCGCTACCCGACCGCGCAGGGCTTGCGCTTCCTCCATGATCAGGGGCTGCTCAAGGTGGATTACGTGAGGCGGGACACGTCAGTCACGACCAGTCCCTTCGACGAGTTCAGGATCACTCTCCTGAACGCGCCAGGAGCAACGAAGGGCCGAAGCCTCTGGGCGGCGCATTTCCATCTGGCATCACAGTCCGCACCGTTGGAGGCGTTCACCCATGGGCATCTGAAGGTCTGGAGCCAGCGCTTCATGGGTCGGCAGTACGAAGCGGTCAGTGGTGAGCGGGTGCACAGGGGGCGGCTGACCTCGGCCGATGTGGTGGGAATCATTCCCCTGAGCTGACGGAGCGGCCCTGTCTGCGAACAGGCAGGGCCCTGGTTCATTGCTCCTGCGCGGGCAACAACTCGCGGTGAGTCGACGCCACCTGCCTGTCGAGGTCGATGGCGCGGCTACAGAGTATTGCCGGCAGCCGCGATGCCTGAATCACCTGGGTGGGTGTCAGGGCGCGGCGGTAACCGAAGTCGCTGTTGCAGTCCATCCGATCCGCGGCGCCGTACTTCACCAGATAGTGGCTCAGGTAGGGTTGCTCGGTTTGCCATTCGACCATGACATGGCCCTGCTCGTGACGATCAAGGCTGTAGCGGACTTGCGGGTGCCCCGCCGGAATCACTTCGACGGGCAGGCTCAGGGCGTTGGCCAGCAGCGCCGGGAAGGGGCGCTGCTCAGGCGATTGCACGCCGACCAGGCACAGGTAGTAGCGGCCAGGCTCGCTGCCGATCGGGTCGTCGATGCGCCGTTCGCTGGCGGAGATTGTGCCGCTGTAGCCAACCGCGTCCTCGCACTCGAGCGCGTCGCGTACCTGCTTGTAGCGGTAGCGCGGTGTATCGATGTTGAGGGTCAGGTCCCAGGTGGCGGCCGATAAGTCGTTGCCAAGTCGCCTGAGCAGGCGGGCCGGTCCTTGCTGGGTGATCTGGAAGCCGGGCAGCAGGGCGCATTGTTCGAGGCTCAGGTCGGCGTGGCCCTGGTGAAAGCAGCCGAGCACACGTTGGACCGGGATGGCGTAGTTGTTCTGCGTTGCACCGAAGGGCACGCTGTTGACGACGCTGACCAGGTGTCCGCTCGCCAGGTCTATCACCGCGCTGCCCGAGGTACCTTTGCCGCTGCTTGGGCAGTCGTTCACCTTGAGCTTGCGCCAGACCCAGGGAAACTCGGTCACGCTGGTCTGGTTCCGCTCGCGGCATTGGGCCGCGCGCAGTCCTGAGTCTGGCCTGCCGGCCTCACCTACCATCACTACCGCGCTGCCTGGTGCTGGGCTGGGGCCCAGTGACAGTGGCTGGATGCCTGTGGCCATCACCTGGGCGAGGCTGGCGTCCAGTTCCAGCAGCGCCAGGTCGCTGCCCTGCATGCTGCTCCAGAGCGTGCGCTTGAGTGCGAAGCTTGGGCGCGAGTTCGGGGTGTCGGCGAAGAAGTTGAAGGTGATCGTGCCCTGGGCCGGCTGATGCTGGATGATCCGGCCGTTGCGGGTGTCCAGGCAGTGGCCGCTGGTCAGCAGGTAGGCGGGACCTGTCGTGGTTGACTCAGGGCTGCGGCTGTCGACCAGAGTGGCGATGCACTGGTCGCCGCTCGCCAGATTCAGGCGGCCGATACCGCTCAAGTGGGCGTGCTCGCCGTGGGCATTGTCCAGCAGTGTCGGCGTATCGGTGGTGTCTGCGAGTGTTGTGGTTGCGGCCCAGGGCATGGCCAGGGCAAGGAGAGCGGTGGTTAACGTCGGCATCGGTTGAGTTCCTGTGTGGATGACCGATTCGAGCGTGCCTGCGGGGACGGGGCGTCAGGTGGTGCTTATGGATATGCGCGGAACGGTGGCTGTGGCGGCATAGGTATCACCAGCGTGGGAGCGGGCTAGCCCGCTCCCACGCTGGTCTGGATCGGGCGACGCCTCAGCGATTGCTGTAGCGGCCCTGGTGTCCATGGGCGGGCATGGCCTGGTTGCCGCGTTCGGCGATCATCTGGTGCAGGCTGATCAGTTCGATGCCCTGTGCTTGGAGCCGGGGAATTTCGCGGCTCAACACGTCCAGCGTCTGCGGGTAGGGATGGCCGATCAGTACCGCCGACCCCTGCTTGCGGGCCTGGGCAATGCCTAGCTGCAGCTGTCCGCTGATCGCCTCCGTGGTGCGCACGTCATCGAGGAACACGTCCCGTGAGACATGGGCCAGGCCAACCGCCTGGGCCTCGGCCGCCGCCACGGTGGCGGCGCTGGTGCGGCTGTCGACGAAGAACAGGTGGCGGCGTTGCAGTTCTTCCATCAGCCAGCGCATTGGTTCGCGCTGGGCGGTCATGCGGCTGCCCATGTGGTTGTTGATGCCGGCGGCGTAGGGCACCTTGGCCAAGGCGGCGTCCAGGCGCCGGGCCAGTTCCTCGATCGCTGTGCCGGGGTGCCAGGCATAGGGGCCGGTGGCCGGATCCATGGGCATGTGCAGGATCACCGTGCGTCCGGCCTTGTGGGCCTGGCGGGCGAAGTCGGTGGCGTGCGGGGTGTCGGGCATGATCGCCAGGGTGACCGGCCCAGGCAGGGCGAGGGTGCGGCTGTCACGCTCGCTGCTCTGCCCCAGGTCGTCGATGATGATGCTCATGTAGGCCTTGCCCGGCGCCGCCTGGGCGGTACCGAGCATGAGGCAGAACAGCGCGAACAGCAGGTAACGCATGGGAAGCGGTCAGTCGCCCTTGGTGATGTTCAGGCCCTTGAGCAGGCTTAGCGCCTGGCTGAGCTGGAAGTCGTTGTCCTGCGGGCGATCCTTGCGCTTGCTGCTGCCGCTCGGTCGGTCGGCGCCGCCGTTGCCGTTGCCCAGGTGACCCTGCAGGTCGGCTTCCTTGAAGTTGTCGTTGTCGGCCTCGGCGGTGAGCTTGGCCGGACGCACCTCGATGTCCGGGACGATGCCCTGGGCCTGGATCGAGCGGCCGTTGGGGGTGAAGTACAGCGCGGTGGTGAGCTTCAGCGCACGGTCGTTGGCCAGTGGCAGCACGGTCTGCACCGAGCCCTTGCCGAAGCTGTCGGTGCCCATCAGCACGGCGCGTTTCTGGTCCTGCAGGGCGCCGGCGACGATTTCCGAGGCCGAGGCGCTGCCGCCGTTGATCAGCACTACCAGCGGCACGCCTTCGCTGGCATCTGCCGGGTCGGCGGAGTAGCGCAGCTCGGAGTTGGCGATGCGGCCCTTGGTGTAGACGATCAGGCCCTTGGTCAAGAAGTGGTCGGCCACTTCCACCGCCGACTGCAGCACGCCGCCGGGGTTGTTGCGCAGGTCGAGGACCACGCCGCGCAGCTTCTTGCCGTTGTCCTTACGCAGCTTGGCCAGGGCCTTGCCCACCTCGTCGCCGGTCTTGACCTGGAACTGGGTGATGCGGATGTAGCCGTAGTCGTTCTCCAGCAGCTGGCTCTTGACGCTCTTGACCTGGATCACCGCGCGGGCCAGCGTCACGTCGAACGGCGTGCCGCCGTCGCGCACCAGGGTCAGGGTGATCTTCTCGCCGATCTTGCCGCGCATCTTGTCCACGGCCTCGGTCATGGTCTGGCCACGGGTCGGCGCGCCGTTGATCTTGACGATCAGGTCACCGGCCTCGATGCCGGCGCGGGAAGCCGGGGTGTCGTCGATGGGCGAGACCACCTTGACGAAGCCGTCTTCCATGCCCACTTCGATGCCCAGGCCGCCGAACTCGCCGCTGGTGCTTTCCTGCAGCTCCTGGAAGTCCTCGGGGCCAAGGTAGGCCGAGTGCGGGTCGAGGTTGCTGAGCATGCCCTTGATGGCGTTCTCCAGCAGGGTCTTGTCGTCGACAGGCTCCACATAGGCGGCCTTGATGCGGTCCATGACCTCGGCGAAGGTGCGCAGTTCTTCCAGCGGCAGGGGCGCCTTGGCGGTCACCTCGGTGGCCGGCACCGCAGCCGGCTTGGCCGCTGGCTTGGCCGGCTCGGCAGCAACGGCCAGGGGCGCGCCGATGACCAGGGCAATGGTCAGGGCCAGCTGGGTGAGGCGAGGCGAGTGCAGCATGTCGAACGAACTCCTGATCCTGTTGGTGCTCCCGTCGGGAGCATCGGTGCCGCCGTTTCGTGGGCAGCGCCGTAAAAGTAGCATTATCTAGCCTCGGCACCATTGCGCGGGGTCGGTGGGCCGGCCCTGCTGGCGAATCGCGAAGTACAGGCCGGCGTTGTCCTGACCACCGCTGTCGCCGACGGTGGAGATGGCATCGCCGGCCTTGACGATGTCGCCGGCGCTCTTGAGCAGGCTCTGGTTGTGGCCGTACAGGCTCAGGTAGCCATTGCCATGGTCGAGAATGACCAGAAGTCCAGCGCCGCGCAACCAGTCGGCGAACACCACGCGCCCGCCGTGCACGGCGCGCACCTGGGTGCCGGCGCTGGCGCCGATCATCACCCCGTCCCACTTGGCCCGGGCATCGCCACCGCGGGTATCGCCGAAACGTGCCAGCAATCGACCATTGACCGGCCATGGAAGTTTGCCCCGGGCCGCAGAAAAAGCGCCGCCGTAGCTGGCGCCATCGCTGGAAACCACCGGGCCAAGGGTGGTGCGGGCCTTTTTCGGCGCCTCCTCAGGCTCCTGGGCACGGGCCGCCGCGGCCAGGGCCTGTTCCTTGCGGCGTTTCTCTTCTTCCTGCCTGGCCAGCAGGGCGCGCTGGCGCGCTTCCTCGGCCTCGCGGGCCTGGCGGGCCAGGGTTTCCTCGATGGTCTTGAGCACCTTGCCCAGGTCGGCCTGGTCCTGCTCGCGGCTCTGCAGCTTCTGGTCGCGCTCTTTCATGTCGCTGTTGAGCTTGGCCAGCACCTGCTGGCGCTTGTCGCGCTCGGCCACCAGCGCTTGGCGACGGCCGTCGAGGTCGGCGCGTTGGGTCAGCAGCTGTTCCTGCTGGCGGGCGATGTCCTGCTCGACGTTGGCCAACTGGCGCAGGGTCTCGTTGAAGGCGCGCAACTGATCCATGCGTGCCTTGCTGAGGTAGTCGTAATAGGTGAGGGTGCGAGCGAACTTCTCGGGGTTCTGCTGGTTCAGCAGCAGCTTGAGGTATTCCTCGCGGCCATTGTTCTGGTAGGCCGAACGGGCCTGGATGGCAATCAGGCGTTGCTGTTCAACGCGGGCGCTCTGGAGTTTTTTTTTCTCGTGATCAAGGCGCTCCAGCTCGCCCTCGGTCTTTTTTAGTTCTTGCTGCAGTGCCTCCACCTGTTTCTCGAGGGTGCCGATGTCGGTCTCGGTGGACTTGAGGTCTTTCTGCACGCCGGCTTTCTCCTCCTGGAGCTTGCCCAGCATCTTCTTCAGCTCGGCGATGTCCTGGCGGGTGGCGTCCAGCTGCTGCTGGGTCTGCGCGCGCTCGTCGGCGAAGGCCGGGGTGAGCAGGCATGACAGGGCTAGTAAGAAGAGGGCGCGGAGCATGGGGTTTGGCGTACCGGGGATGGAGACTGGCCTAGTATGCCCTTGCGGGCCTGCAAAAAAAACGCCCCGCGGCATGTGCAGCGGGGCGTTGGTCTGGAAATCATGCGTAAATGTCGTCGCAACACGCGTGGGAGCGGGCTTGCCCCGCGATTGCATTCGCGGGGCAAGCCCGCTCCCACGCAGTGATTACAGGTCGACCAGGATCGAAGTACCGGTCATCTCGACTGGTTTTTCCAGCCCCAGCAGCTTGAGCATGGTCGGCGCTACATCGGCCAGCACGCCGCCTTCGCGGACCTTGACCTGGCGCTTGCCGACATAGATGAATGGCACCGGTTCGCTGGTATGGGCGGTGTGCGCCTGGCCGGTGCACTCGTCTTCCATCTGCTCGACGTTGCCGTGGTCGGCGGTGATCAGCGCTTCGCCGCCGACCTTGTCCAGGGCCTCGACGATACGGCCGACGCAGACGTCCAGGGCCTCGACGGCCTTGACCGCCGCTTCGAACACGCCGGTGTGGCCGACCATGTCGCCGTTGGCATAGTTGACCACGATCACGTCATAACGCTGCTGCTCGATGGCCTCGACGATGCGGTCGGTGACCTCGGGAGCGTTCATTTCCGGCTGCAGGTCGTAGGTGGCGACTTTCGGCGACGGGATCAGGATGCGCTCTTCGCCTTCGAACGGCTCTTCACGACCACCGGAGAAGAAGAAGGTGACATGCGCGTACTTCTCGGTTTCGGCGATACGCAGCTGGGTCTTGCCGTTTTTCGCCAGGTATTCGCCCAGGACATTGTCCAGACTGGACGGGGCAAACGCGGCTGGCGCCGGAATTTTCGCCGAATACTGGGTCAGGCCGATGTACGCCGCCAGCTTGGGCAGGCGTGCCCGTGGGAATTCGTTGAAGTCCGGCTCGACGAGTGCCCGGGACAGCTCACGGGCACGGTCGGCGCGGAAGTTCATGAAGATGACCGCGTCGCCATCCTCGACCTTGACGGCTTCACCAATGCGCGTGGCCTTGACGAACTCGTCGTTCTCTTCGCGGGCGTAGGCGGCTTGCAGGCCTGCAAGGGCGCTGTCGGCGGTGTATTCGGCGGCGCTGTCGACGATCAGGTTGTAGGCGGCGCTGACGCGGTCCCAGCGGTTGTCGCGGTCCATGGCATAGTAGCGGCCGATCAGGCTGGCGATGCGGCCCTTGCCCAGGCGGGCGAAGGTGGCGTCGAGCAGTTCGATCGATGACTGGGCGCTGCGCGGCGGGGTGTCGCGGCCGTCGAGGAAGGCGTGCAGGTAGATCTTCTCGGCGCCACGCTGCGCGGCCAGCTCGGCCATGGCGATCAGGTGGTCCTGGTGGCTGTGCACGCCGCCGTCGGAGAGCAGGCCGAGGATGTGCACGGCCTTGCCGGCGCCGACGGCCTTGTCCACCGCGCCGCCGAGCACGGGGTTCTCGAAGAACTCGCCGTCACGGATGGCCTTGGTCACCCGGGTGAAGTCCTGGTACACCACGCGGCCGGCGCCGAGGTTCATGTGACCGACTTCGGAGTTGCCCATCTGCCCGTCGGGCAGCCCCACGTCCATGCCGGAGCCGGAGATCAGGCCATGCGGCTGGGTGGCGCGCAGGCGGTCGTAGACCGGCGTGTTGGCCGCGAAGATGGCGTTGTATTCGGGGCTTTCGCTGTGACCGAAGCCATCCAGGATGATCAGGACCAGGGGTTTAGGCGTACTCGTCATCAATCAAACTCACGGTTGTTCAAAGATGATAAAGACACGCATTTTAGGGCAAATCCGCCAGCGACGGCGAATATTCCTCCCCTTGCCCGACAGGCGCGGTCAGGCATGCAACATGAAGACGCGTTTGCCGCCAGCCCAGTGGGCTTTGGCGGTCATGGGGCGCTGTGTATACTGGCCGCCATTTTCAATCGCCTGGAACACCCCTGATGGTTGCTCACCTGATTCAATTCGCGACAGATCACTACATCCTGGTGGCCATTTTCGTCGTCCTGCTGGTCCTGCTGCTGATCAACGAAGTCCGCCGTGGCGGCCAGAGCCTGAGCAACGGCCAGCTGACCGCCCTGGTCAACGCCGACAAGGCCGTGGTGATCGATATCCGTACCGCCAAGGAATACTCGGCCGGGCATATCGTCGGTGCGCTGAACATTCCGCAGGACAAAGTCGCCGGCCGCATGAGCGAGCTGGAAAAACACAAAGAGAAGACCCTGATCGTCGTCGACGCGATGGGCCAGCAGTCCGGCACCCTGTGCCGCGAGCTGCTCAAGGCTGGTTACACTGCCGCCAAGCTCAGCGGTGGCGTTTCCAGCTGGAAAGCCGATAACCTGCCCCTGGTGAAGTGATATGAAGCCCGTCATCGTCTATTCCAGCGACTACTGCCCCTACTGCATGCGCGCCAAATACCTGCTCGAGAGCAAGGGCGTGGCGTTCGAGGAGATCAAGGTCGACGGCAAGCCCCAGGTTCGCGCCGAAATGAGCCAGAAGGCCGGCCGTACCTCGGTGCCGCAGATCTGGATCGGCAGCACGCACGTCGGTGGATGCGATGACCTCTATGCCCTGGAGCGCGCGGGCAAGCTCGACGCGCTGCTGGCGGCCTGATTCGCACTGCATTCAAGAACATTAGGAAAAGGATCTGCCATGACCGAGCAACAGACCAACGGCGCCACTGACGCCACCGCCCCACAATTCTCCCTGCAGCGCATCTACGTGCGCGATCTGTCGTTCGAGGCCCCGAAAAGCCCGCAGATCTTCCGCCAGCAGTGGGAGCCGAGCGTCTCGCTGGACCTGAACACCCGCCAGAAAGCCCTGGAAGGCGACTTCCACGAAGTCGTGCTGACCCTGTCGGTGACCGTCAAGAACGGCGACGAAGTGGCCTTCATCGCCGAAGTGCAGCAGGCCGGCATCTTCCTGATCGCCAACCTGGACGCGGCCTCGATGAGCCACACCCTCGGCGCGTTCTGCCCGAACATCCTGTTCCCGTACGCCCGCGAGACCCTGGACAGCCTGGTGACCCGCGGCTCGTTCCCGGCGCTGATGCTGTCGCCGGTCAACTTCGACGCCCTGTACGCGCAAGAAATGCAGCGCATGCAGGAAGCCGGTGAAGTGCCGACCGTGCAGTAATCGCTGTAACAAGAAAGGGCGACTTCGGTCGCCCTTTTTTGTTCGTCTTTTAGCAAGGCTTAGCTTCGTGGGAGCGGCGGTGCGCCGATGCGACTTGCCCCGCGATAGGCCCTTTCAGGCAAACCCCTGCTGCCGCCACGCCTCGTACACCGTCACCGCCACGGTATTGGACAGGTTCAGGCTCCGGCACCCCGGCCGCATCGGCAGGCGCAGGCGCTGCTCGGGTGGCAGGCTGTCCAGCACCTCGGCCGGCAGGCCACGGCTTTCAGGCCCGAACAGGAAAGCATCGCCAGGTAGGTACTCGACCTCATGGAACGGGTGCGAGCCCTTGGTGGTGAAGGCGAACAGCCTTGGCTGATTCAGGCTTTCCAGGCATTCGGCCAGGCTCTGGTGACGCTTGAGCGTGGCATACTCGTGGTAGTCCAGCCCTGCCCGGCGCAGGCGCTTGTCGTCCAGTTCGAAGCCGATCGGCTCGATCAGGTGCAGGTCGCAGCCGCTGTTGGCGCACAGGCGGATGATGTTGCCGGTATTCGGCGGAATTTCTGGTTGAAAAAGGATGACGTGAAACATGCACGGCTCCAAGCATGAAGATGACGGGCATTCTACCCCCGAACCCGACCCGCGTTCGAAGGCCTTCCCGCGGGTGATCCTGTCGCTGGCGATTGTCGGGCTGATGGTCGGCATGATGATCGGGCGTTTGACCACCCCGGAAGAACGGGTGCTCGAGCAGGTGCAGGTGGTGCAGGATGGCCTGGACCTGTGGTTCAACGAAGAGCCCAAGCTGCATGGCGAGAACGTCCAGGGCACCGTGGCCATCGTGTTCGAGGCCCAGGGCAAGACCCAGCGGGGTCAGCTGACGCTGCAGGACAAACCGGTGGGCTGGCGCCTGCAGAAGAGCGAGGAGGGGCTGGTGCTGACCGTGGTGGCCGCCCGCCCCCTGCGCGGCGAGTGGAACGCGACGGAGGACGCGGGGCGCTGGCGGGTGCAGGTGAGGCTGCACGAATAAAAGAGGGGATTTCCCGGCCTGCCTGTACCAGGGTCCCCGAAACTGCGCGATTGCAAAGTAAAGAGGGGGTATCCCGGCCTGCCTGTACCGAGGCCCCCGAAACTGGAGATACGGTGGATTAAGCAGAGAGTGTGCCAGCTTCATATTCCCCCATGAGTATTGAGGTCGGGGCAATTTCCTTTGCAGGTTTTTAACGGTGTAGCGCCCTGCGGCGGTGCACGCGGCACAGGATCGGTGCGCACTTACCTGTTCTCGGCCTGGTAAAAATGTCAGTTTCTGTTCTGTCGCTGTGCTGTTAGCGTGATGGCAAGGACTACGGAGGAGTCAAGGCGGTGGCATACTTGGCGCTGTGTGACAGGCAACGCTCGTCACTGGGAATGGCTGCCGTTTCCCGAGCGTACTCACCTTATGGGCTGACGGCAGGCGCGTCGGATTCTCTGCTTGGTTATTGCGGTCAGCCCATGGATCCCATGATGGCCACTTATTTTCTGGGAAATGGTCATCGTCTCTATAGCCCTAGGCTGATGCGCCTGTACTCGCCGGATCGCCTGAGTCCATTTGCTGCAGGAGGCATCAACGGATACGCCTATTGCAGTGGAGACCCGATCAACCGTCATGATCCCTCTGGGCAGGACTGGAGCCTGATTAAGGATCTTGCCATCGGGATTTTTTCGTTCTGGAAATCGGCTGAGACCAATTACAAGCGGTTCGAAAAAGGTGCCAAGCTGGCAGAGAAGAAAAGATTGAACCCTCATGATATGAAAATTCAACAGGAGCCTGGTCCCAGTGTGCTTGTCACGACACTGAATTGGACGGCTCAAGTGGGTGGGGGTTACACCATTGGATTGGTGGTGCTCAAAATGCTTGGAATAACGATCACTCCCGAGGTCATGAACATAATGTCCTCTGCCACAGGTCTGCAGGCGGTACTCGCTTACGTCGCGGCACGACGGGAAAATCGCATGAGAAAAGACAAGACCTCTGACAATATCGCACGGCAAATTGGCTCGCTAGAGCATGACGCAGCCGTTATCGCGATATTCCTTCATACCCGAGCTGCTATCAATGCGGGCGGTGCCGAGCCTGCATGGCAAAACGGTCCAGGGGTTTTCCACGCTTCCTCCATTGATGAGACTGATTATCGAACTTGGAGCCACTCCCAGGCCCAAAGCTAGAATGGGCAACCGAAGTAGCTACGTGGTGGAGAACGTTGGGTTCGATACGCACCAATCCCGATAGAGCCAGGTTACTACAGCGCCTCGTAGCTGTTACCGCGGCACGCGGCTACGAGGCGCTGTTTGTCTTGCTGTGATCAGTGCTCCTCGCCGTCTTCTTCGTCCCCGCCATCGATTTTCATCCCCAGCTCCTTGATCTTGCGCGTCAGGGTATTGCGCCCCCAGCCCAGCAGCAGGGCCGCGTCACGGCGACGCCCGGCGGTATGCTTGAGCGCGGTCTCGATCATGATCCGCTCGAAACTGGGCACGGCGCTGTCGAGCAGGCTCGACTGGCCACGGGCCAGGGCCTGGTCGGCCCATTGGCGCAAGGCCTGTTCCCAGTTGGTCACGGGCGCGGCGTCCTGGGGCAGGTTGAGCAGTTCCGGCGGCAGGTCGCCGACCAGCACCTCGCGGCTGGAGGCCATCACCGTGATCCAGCGGCAAGTGTTCTCCAGCTGGCGCACGTTACCCGGCCAGGGCAGGTTGCGGATGAACTCCTCGGTCTCAGGCTTGAGCAGCTTGGGTTCCACCGCCAGCTCCTGGGCGGCGCGGCCGAGGAAGTGACGGGCCAGGGCCGGGATGTCCTCGCGCCGGTCCGCCAGGCGCGGGATATGGATGCGAATCACGTTGAGGCGGTGGAACAGGTCTTCGCGGAACTTGCCGGCCTGCACCAGCGACTCGAGGTTCTGGTGGGTGGCGGCGATGATGCGCACGTCCACCTTCACCGGCACATGGCCGCCGACCCGGTAGAACTCGCCATCGGCCAGCACCCGCAGCAGGCGGGTCTGGGTGTCGGCGGGCATGTCGCCGATCTCGTCGAGGAACAGCGTGCCGCCGTCGGCCTGCTCGAAACGGCCGCGACGCAGGTTGGCGGCGCCGGTGAAGGCGCCTTTCTCATGGCCGAACAGCTCGGATTCCATCAGGTCCTTGGGGATCGCCGCCATGTTCAGGGCGATGAACGGCGACGCCGCTCGCGGGCTGTGGCGGTGCAGGGCGTGGGCCACCAGCTCTTTGCCCGTGCCGGACTCACCATTGATCAGCACGGTGATGTTGGAGTGGCTGAGGCGACCGATGGCGCGGAACACCTCCTGCATCGCCGGCGCCTCGCCGATGATCTCGGGCGTACGGGCCAGCGCCTGGGGCACTTCCAGGGCTTGCTGCTCCTGGGCATGCTGGTTGGCGCGCTTGACCAGCGACACCGCCTCGTCGACATCGAACGGCTTGGGCAGGTACTCGAAGGCGCCGCCCTGGTACGAGGCCACGGCGCTGTCCAGGTCGGAGTGGGCGGTCATGATGATCACCGGCAACCCCGGGTGCTGTTCGCGGATCTGGGCGAGCAGGTCGAGGCCGCTGGCGCCGGGCATGCGTATGTCGGAAATGATCACGTCCGGCTGCTGGCGGGCCAGGCGGCCCATGACGCCGTCGGCGCTGTCGAAGCTCTGGGTGGTCATGCCTTCCTGCTGCAGGGCCTTTTCCAGGACCCAGCGGATGGAACGATCATCATCGACGATCCAGACGGTTTCACTTCGGCTCATGGGGCGGTGGCTCCTTGTTCCAGGGGCAGGTAGATCGAGAAGGTGGTGTGGCCGGGGTGGCTCTCGCACTCGATCAGGCCCTGGTGCTGGCTGATGATGTTCTGGGTGATGGCCAGGCCCAGCCCGGTACCGTCCGGACGGCCACTGACCATGGGGTAGAAGAGGGTGTCCTGCAGTTCCGCTGGGATGCCGGGGCCGTTGTCGACGATCTCGATCCTGGCGACCAGGCGGTGACGGACATGGCCGATGGTGAACTGGCGCACGGCGCGGCTGCGCAGGGTGATGCGGCCCAGGCGCAGCTCGTTCTGCCCGCCGATGGCCTGCATGGCGTTGCGCACGATGTTGAGCACGGCCTGGATCATCTGCTCACGGTCGATCAGCACGTCCGGCAGGCTCGGGTCGTAGTCGCGCACCAAGGTGATGCAACCCTGGCTCTCGGCGTCGACCAGGCTGCACACGCGCTCGAGCACTTCGTGGATGTTGGTCATGGCCAGCGACGGCAGCTTGTTCGAGCCGAGCATGCGGTCGACCAGGTTACGCAGGCGGTCGGCTTCCTCGATGATCACGTTGGTGTAGTCGCGCAGGCTCTCTTCCGGCAGTTCGCGGGCCAGCAGCTGGGCCGCGCCGCGGATGCCGCCGAGGGGGTTCTTGATCTCGTGGGCCAGGCCGCGCACCAGCATCTTGGTGGTCTCCTGCTTGCTCAGCTGGGCCTCTTCCTTGGTGATGCGCAGCAGGCGGTCGCGCGGGTGCACCTCCAGCAACAGCAGGGTCTGGCCCAGGTGCAGGATGGGGGTGACGGCATAGTCGACGGTGATGGTCTGGCCGGTCAGCGAGGTCAGCTGCGCTTCACGCTTGGTGAACGGGTGCGCCTGCTCCACCGCCTGGCGCAACGAATTGAGCGCCTCGGTCGATTCGGTGAACAGCTCGCTGATGAACTGCCCGTGGCTGCGCTGGCCGCTGACGGCCAGCAGCATCTCCGCCGCCGGGTTCATGTACTCCAGGCGCAGTTCAGAATTGAGCAACAGCGTGGCCGTGGTCAGGTTGTCCAGGAGCAGACGGTGCTGTGCATCGCTGATGGTCATAAGGCGTCGTTGACCTCTTTTGGCACAGTGGCGCCCAAGAGCTCGGGCCTGGGGCGCGCACGGAAGAGTGCTGGATGCAGTGAAAATGCAAGAACCAAACCAAGGCTCCGAAAAGAAGCGGAAAATCCGGATAAAGACCGGGAATTGCGCGAATTCGAGCCATAAAGCCCTGGTTTATCGATTCTTGTGACCCAAATTGGGATGCATGATGGGGCGTGTCGCTCAGTCATGCACCAATATGGAGCATAGGGCGGTCAGCGCAATTTGCACAGCTGGGCGCTGGCGCGAACCAGGGCGAGGTGGCGGGTGGTGTCCTGGGTGCGTTGTTGCAGGGCGTCGGCCAAGTGGTTGGCGCAGTTGTCCGGCGGGGTCTGGTCAAAGCGGGCGAGGGCGCTCAGCAGCTGTTCCTGCAGCAGGTCCAGTTCAGGGCGCACTTCGCTGGCCAGGTCGCGGCGTGGAAGGGCTGGCGCTTGTCGGGCGCGATGCCAGGTGTCGAGCAGGTGGTACTGCAGGAGCTTGTTGGCTTCGATCTGGTCGGCAAAGAAGGCCTCGACGCGTGTCGCATCCAGGTGGTGGGCGACGGCGGCCTGGCGTGCGCCGAGCAATACCTGCTGCTCGCGGGCGCTGGCCTGCACGGGTTGCTGGTGATCCCACTTGTGCAGGGCGACCGCTTCGGCCAGGTCCAGGCGCCGGTCAATGGTGGCAAGCAACTGATCCAGGGTTGGCGTGACGCTCGGTGGGGTGGCACAGCCGGATAGGGCGAAGCAGCAGGTCAGGGCGAGGGTGGTGGCACGCATGGCGATCTCCTTGGGAATGAAGCCTCGAGTGTCGCCTTTGGCGTTGCGGCGGCTAATAGGTGTTGTCCGATGATGAGGGTATGAAAAAGAAACGGCCTCCCGAGGGAGGCCGTCCTGATGTCATCGACGCGGGGCGCCGATCATATCAGCAGCTGTAGTACAGCTCGTATTCCAGCGGGTGCACGAAGGTGCGGACCTTGATTTCTTCTTCGCTCTTCAGCTCGATGAAGGCATCGATGAAGTCGTCGGAGAACACGCCGCCCTTGGTCAGGAACGCACGGCCCTTGTCCAGCTCTTCCAGGGCTTCCTTCAGGCTGCCGCACACCTGCGGGATGTCCTTGGCCTCTTCTGGCGGCAGGTCGTACAGGTTCTTGTCGGCGGCATCGCCTGGGTGGATCTTGTTCTGGATGCCGTCCAGGCCGGCCATCAGCAGGGCGGCGAAGGCCAGGTACGGGTTGGCCGATGGGTCCGGGAAGCGTGCTTCGATACGGCGGGCTTTCGGGCTGCCGACGTATGGAATACGGATCGAGGCGGAACGGTTGCGCGCCGAGTAGGCCAGCATCACCGGGGCTTCGAAACCTGGGACCAGACGCTTGTAGGAGTTGGTCGAAGGGTTGGTGAAGCCGTTCAGGGCCTTGCCGTGCTTGATGATGCCGCCGATGAAGTACAGGGCGGTATCGGACAGGCCGGCATAGCCTTCGCCGGAGAAGGTGTTCTTGCCGTCTTTCCAGATCGACATGTGCACGTGCATGCCCGAGCCGTTGTCGCCGTACAGAGGCTTGGGCATGAAGGTGGCGGTACGGCCGTAGGCGTCGGCAACGTTGTGCACGACGTACTTCAGGGCCTGTACTTCGTCAGCTTTCTTGACCAGGGTGTTGAACTTGACGCCGATTTCGTTCTGGCCGGCGGTCGCCACTTCGTGGTGGTGAACTTCGACGGTCTGGCCCATTTCTTCCAGGGCGTTGCACATGGCGGTGCGGATTTCGTGGTCGTGGTCGAACGGCGGAACCGGGAAGTAGCCGCCTTTCACGCCCGGACGGTGGCCTTTGTTGCCGCCTTCGACGTCAGCGCCGGTCATCCACGAGCCTTGCTCGGAGAAGATCTTGAACATCGAGCCGGAGATGTCCGACTGGAACTTCACTTCGTCGAAGATGAAGAACTCAGGCTCCGGGCCGGCGAACACGGTGTCACCGATGCCGGTGCTCTTCAGGTACTCTTCGGCGCGCTTGGCGATGCCGCGCGGGTCGCGATCGTAGCCCTGCATGCTCGACGGATCGACGATATCGCAGGTGATGATCAGGGTCGGCTCTTCGGTGAACGGGTCCAGCACGGCGGTGTCGTCGACCGGCATCAGGATCATGTCGGAGGCTTCGATGCCTTTCCAGCCAGCGATGGAGGAACCGTCGAACATCTTGCCGACTTCGAAGAAGTCTTCGTCCAGGCCATCGCGCGCCGGCATGGTCACGTGATGCTGAATGCCCTTGGTGTCCGTGAAACGCAGATCAATCCACTTGACGTCATGATCTTTGATGAGTTGAACCGACTTCGACATGTTGTCCTCCGGATGGTCTAGGGCGCAGTTGGCCGCTGCCCTGGAAAAAGGGTGTCGCTGGGCGCGGATAGTCGGCCAAGCGTACCTGCCTCACAAGGGAGCAAATTGCATGCCAGTGCCCAAAAATGGCGAACGTGGGATGGAAGGGGGCGTTGGCGGGCATTTCATGAAGATATGGAGTGTAGCCTTGCACTCATAAGATGCGTTTTTTGGTGTTGATGCACCATTATGGTGCTCTCGTGCCGGCGCGGGCCTTATCGCGGGGCAAGCCCGCTCCCACGCAGCAGGCCGACGAGGGGTGGTGCGGCCAACATAAATCGCACCTTCTGTACAAAAGTTGCTCAAACCTTGAGCGATTTCCGCTATAATTCGCGCCCCCTATTTTCGGCAGGCCCTGCGCGCGCTGTTAAACCAATGAAACTTATCGTCAAAGTCTTCCCAGAGATCACCATCAAGAGCCGGCCGGTGCGCAAGCGCTTCATCCGCCAGCTCGCCAAGAACATCCGCAACGTGCTCAAGGACCTGGATCCCGAGCTCGCGGTTGACGGTGTCTGGGACAATCTCGAGGTGGTTACCCGCGTCGAGGACGAGAAGATTCAGCGCGAGATGATCGAGCGCCTGTCCTGCACCCCGGGTATCACCCACTTCCTGCAGGTCGAGGAATACCCGCTGGGCGACTTCGACGACATTGTCGCCAAGTGCAAGCACCACTTCGGCCACCTGCTGGCCGGCAAGTACTTCGCCGTGCGCTGCAAGCGCGGCGGCCACCACGACTTCACCTCGATGGACGTCGACCGCTACGTCGGCAGCCAGTTGCGCCAGCAGTGCGGCGCCGCCGGCATCGAGCTGAAGAAGCCAGAGGTGCTGGTGCGCATCGAGATCCGCGACCAGCGCTTGTACGTGATCCACAATCAGCACAACGGCATCGGCGGTTATCCGCTGGGCGCCCTGGAGCAGACCCTGGTGCTGATGTCCGGTGGCTTCGACTCCACCGTGGCGGCCTACCAGATGATGCGCCGCGGCCTGATGACCCACTTCTGCTTCTTCAACCTCGGTGGCCGCGCCCACGAACTGGGTGTGATGGAAGTGGCGCACTTCCTGTGGAAGAAGTACGGCAGCAGCCAGCGCGTGCTGTTCATCAGCGTGCCGTTCGAGGAAGTGGTCGGCGAAATCCTCAACAAGGTCGACAACAGCTATATGGGCGTTACGCTCAAGCGCATGATGCTGCGCGCGGCTGCGCGCATGGCCGACCGCCTGCAGATTGACGCCCTGGTCACCGGCGAGGCGATTTCCCAGGTCTCCAGCCAGACGTTGCCGAACCTGTCGATCATCGATTCGGCCACCGACAAGCTGGTGCTGCGTCCGCTGCTGGCCAGCCACAAGCAGGACATCATCGACCAGGCCACCGAGATCGGCACCGCCGATTTCGCCAAGCACATGCCCGAGTACTGCGGCGTGATCTCGGTGAACCCGACCACCCATGCCAAGCGTCACCGCATGGAGCACGAAGAGAAGCAGTTCGAAATGGAAGTGCTGGAGCGTGCCCTGGAGCGCGCCAAGTTCATTTCCATCGACCACGTGATCGATGAGCTGGGCAAGGACATCGAAGTCGAGGAAGTGGCCGAGGCGCTGCCCGGTCAGATCGTCATCGACATTCGTCACCCTGATGCCCAGGAAGACGAACCCCTGGCGCTGGAAGGTATCGAAGTCCAGGCCATGCCGTTCTACGCGATCAACAGCAAGTTCAAGCACCTGGACCCCACGCGCCAGTACCTGCTGTATTGCGACAAGGGTGTGATGAGCCGTCTGCACGCACACCACCTGCTCAGTGAGGGACATGCCAATGTGCGTGTTTATCGTCCGACATAAGACGCCAGGGCTGTATGGCGGCAGCATCCGCCATCGCCCTCCCGACCGCCGGGCCCGCTGAGCCTTAAACAGTACATATTGGCCGCCTACACTGGCGGCAACCGAATCCTCTGATCGAGATACAGTTGTGATCGAAAATCTGCGTAACATCGCCATCATCGCCCACGTTGACCATGGTAAAACCACCCTGGTCGACAAACTCCTGCGCCAGTCCGGCACCCTGGAGCGTAACGAGCTCAACGACGAGCGCGTCATGGACTCCAACGACCAGGAAAAAGAGCGCGGCATTACCATTCTGGCGAAGAACACCGCCATCAACTGGAACGGCTACCACATCAACATCGTCGACACCCCCGGCCACGCCGACTTCGGTGGCGAGGTCGAGCGTGTAATGTCGATGGTCGACTCCGTGCTGCTGCTGGTCGACGCGCAAGACGGCCCGATGCCGCAAACCCGCTTCGTGACCAAGAAGGCCTTCGAAGCCGGCCTGAAGCCGATCGTCGTGATCAACAAGGTCGACCGTCCGGGCGCGCGTCCTGACTGGGTTCTGGACCAGATCTTCGACCTGTTCGACAACCTCGGCGCCACCGACGAACAGCTGGACTTCAAAGTCGTCTACGCCTCGGCCCTGAACGGCATCGCCGGCCTGGACCACACCGCCATGGGCGAAGACATGACCGCGCTGTACCAGTCGATCGTCGACAACGTACCAGCACCGTCTGTTGATCGTGACGGCCCGTTCCAGATGCAGATCTCCGCTCTGGACTACAACAGCTTCCTCGGTGTTATCGGCGTTGGCCGTATCGCCCGTGGTCGCGTCAAGCCGAACACCCCGGTTGTTGCCATCGATGTTGACGGCAAGAAGCGCAACGGTCGTATCCTCAAGCTGATGGGCCACCACGGCCTGCACCGCGTCGACGTCGAAGAAGCCCAGGCTGGCGACATCGTCTGCATCAGCGGTTTCGACGAGCTGTTCATCTCCGACACCCTGTGCGCCCCGGATACCGTCGAGGCGATGAAGCCGCTGACCGTTGACGAGCCAACCGTTTCGATGACCTTCCAGGTCAACGACTCGCCGTTCTGCGGCAAGGAAGGCAAGTTCGTCACCAGCCGTAACATCAAGGACCGTCTGGACAAAGAGCTGCTGTACAACGTTGCCCTGCGCGTTCAGGAAACCGATTCCCCTGACAAGTTCAAGGTATCGGGCCGTGGCGAGCTGCACCTGTCGGTACTGATCGAAACCATGCGCCGTGAAGGCTTCGAGATGGCCGTGGGCCGTCCTGAAGTGATCATCCGCGAAGTCGACGGCGTCAAGCAGGAGCCGTTCGAGAACGTCACCATCGACATCCCTGAAGAATCCCAGGGCAAGGTCATGGAAGAGATGGGCCTGCGTAAAGGCGACCTGACCAACATGGTTCCGGATGGCAAGGGCCGTGTTCGCCTGGAATACAACATTCCAGCCCGTGGTCTGATCGGTTTCCGCAACCAGTTCCTGACCCTGACCAACGGTGCAGGCATCCTGACCTCGATCTTCGATCGCTACGACACCATGAAGTCGGGCCAGATGTCCGGCCGTCTGAACGGTGTCCTGGTTTCGGTCGAGACCGGCAAGGCCCTGACCTACTCGCTGGAAACCCTGCAGGCTCGCGGCAAGCTGTTCGTTGAACACGGCCAGGAGATCTACAACGGTCAGATCATCGGCCTGAACAGCCGTGACAACGACCTGGGCGTGAACCCGACCAAAGGCAAGAAGCTCGACAACATGCGTGCTTCGGGCAAGGACGAAGTCATCGCCCTGGTTCCGCCGGTTCGTCACACTCTGGAACAGGCCCTGGAATTCATCCAGGACGACGAGCTGTGCGAAGTCACGCCGAAGTCGATCCGTCTGCGCAAGAAGATCCTCGACGAAGGCGAGCGTACCCGCGCTGCCAAGAAAGCCAAGAACTGAGTCATTAGTTCAGGCTGAATGAAAACGCCCCCGGTCGAAAGGCCGGGGGCGTTTTTGTTTGTGTGTTGTTTGCCGCATGTTGCGCTTGAAGCACTTGCTCACGAACCAGGTTTGGCAGGGCTTTGCCCTAGTGTCCTGTCTCGGAAATAAGCTGTTCACTTTTGGCGGCGTCTTGGGCGCCCGGCCGGCGTTGCCACTCCTCGCCATAGCCCTGCTATGACTCGTCGCGGCGCCTTGGCCGAACACCCAAGCCACTCGCCAAAAGAGAACGTATTTCCGAGACAGGACACTAGCATTAGCCTGACGCTTCGGTGCATGGCTGAGGTGTGCATGAAAGGCAAGGGGTGGCGGGAGCATCTGTCGGCGGGAACAATCGAAGTAGCGGGCGAACCATGGTGCTTGCAGCACCTGCGTGCGCATTCTCATGAAGTGCAACTGCCGGGTTCGGGCGTGCAACCCTCCATTACGGTGATGCTGCGCCTTGAGTATTCAAGCCATTGCGTGAGCCGCGGTGCCCGACAAGGGCTCGCGCTGGATTTCGACAGCATCGGTCTGGACAGCTTGGTAATAGATCATCGAGGGATCTACCGAGCGTTCTGCCCGACGCGGCATGGGCTGTCGTTGCAGCTGCCCGCCATCATGTGCGGCCTGGCCGACCGCCAGTGTCTGTTTACCGGGCACAGTAACTGGCTGACGTTGGAGGGCAATCAGTTCGGCTTCCCGGAAGGCAGCCATTATGAGGTGTATTTCAGTATGCGTCGTGAGGCCGCCAGAAGCCTCAGGATTTATGTCGAGAGTGCCTATGTGCGGGATGTTGGCCATGCAGCGCGCAGTCAAAGCCGCTTCAAGCGACATGAAAAGATCAAAGGCTGGTTGCTGATGCTCAAAAAGTTGAGGAACGAGCCCGTACGCAGGCCCATACGCCACTGAGCAGCCCCCAGAAATACGAAACCCCCAATGAAGGGGGTCGTATCGCGGATGCCCTTAGGGATTTCTCCCATCAACCGGCACGGCCGGAACCAAGTGGCGGCGTCTAGACACTTCCTGAAGGAAGCTCCGTGTACATCAAGACAATTAAAAGTCTATTGAGTCTTGGAAGGGCCGTCAACGACCAACCGCCTTGGGCTTGTACGCACAATACCCCGGCCGCGGCCCGACCTTGGGATGATTGCGGCAGGTATCCGGACGCTTGTCATAAATGGTGCACAGCCGGCTCTTGCGGTCCAGATAGAGGCAGTCGTCGTTGCTCATCCGGGTCAGGGTGAAGATCCCCGACTTCTGGTTGAAGCGTTCGATGATGCCGTCCTTCTGCAGGCGTTTGGCGATGTTCTTCGGTGGCTCGTCCTTCTCGAACTCGTCCACCACGCCGATGCGGATCAGATCCTTGATCTTCACCTCCACCGGCAGGGTGCAGCAGGTCGAGTGGCAGCCACCGCACATGTGGCTGGCATAGCGCTGCCAGGTCTCCAGGCGGTCGACTTCGGCGGCGGCGATCAGGGTCGGTTTCATGGTTGCGGTTTTATTCTTGCAAGGGAAATCACGGTTTTGGGGCGCGCGATGATACCGGAGTTGTTCAATTTGTGAACAACCTTTTGCCGGTTTCGCCAGCGGTGGATGAAAACCGCGAACCGTCGCTGTCGCTCCGTGTCAGAGCGTCTAGGCTGAACAATCTCCCTGCGCTTTCGCCCATTTGCCCGAGGATGCCTCATGTCCCAGGAAACCGAAGCCCGTGACGAAAAGGACCATAGTGCAGAGGTGGCGGCCTTTCGCGCCGCCGTGCTGGCCAAGCTGACCTACGCGGTCGGCAAGGACCCGGAACACGCCTTCGACCACGACTGGTTCGAAGCCATCGCCCTGGCGGCCCGCGACCATATGGTCGATCACTGGATGGACCACACCCGGCGGGCCTACCGACGCAGCCAGAAGCGCGTCTATTACCTCTCCCTCGAGTTCCTCATCGGTCGCTTGCTGTACGACAGCCTGAGCAACCTCGGCTACCTGGAGATCGCCCGCGAGGCCCTGCAGGGGCTGGACGTGGACCTCGAGCGCATCCGTCTGCTCGAGCCCGACGCGGCGCTGGGCAACGGCGGCCTGGGTCGGTTGGCGGCGTGCTTCATGGAGAGCATGTCGACCCTGGGCATCGCCGCCCATGGCTACGGCATCCGCTACGAGCATGGCCTGTTCCGCCAGGCGGTGGTCGATGGCTGGCAGCAGGAGCAGACCGAGAACTGGCTGGATTTCGGCAACCCCTGGGAGTTCGAGCGCGCCGAGGTGATCTACCCGATCAGTTTCGGCGGCAGCGTCGAAACCGTGCACGAGGGCAATGGCCAGCAGCGCCAGGTCTGGTGGCCGGGCGAGACGGTGCGGGCGGTGGCCTACGACACGCCGGTGGTCGGCTGGCGCGGTTCCAGCGTCAATACCCTGCGCCTGTGGCGGGCCCGGGCCTTGGAAGAACTGCACCTGGAGCGCTTCAACGCCGGCGACCACCTGGGTGCGGTGGCCGAGGTGGCCCGCGCCGAGAGCATCTCGCGGGTGCTGTACCCGGCCGACAGTACCGAGGCCGGCCAGGAGCTGCGCCTGCGCCAGGAGTATTTCTTTGTCTCCGCCTCGCTGCAGGACCTGCTGCGCCGCCACCTGAACATGCACAAGGACCTGCTCAACCTGCCGGACGCCGCGGCGATCCAGCTCAACGACACCCACCCGTCGATCGCCGTGGCCGAGCTGATGCGCCTGTTGGTGGACCAGCACGAAATCCCCTGGGACAAGGCCTGGGCGCTTACCGTCGGGACCTTGGCCTACACCAACCACACCCTGCTGCCCGAGGCCCTGGAAACCTGGCCGGTGGCGCTGATGGAGCGCATGCTGCCGCGGCACATGCAGATCATCTACCTGATCAACGCCTACCATATCGATGCCCTGCGGGCCAAAGGCCTGCACGACTTCGACGTGCTGCGCGCGGTGTCGCTGATCGAGGAGGATAATGGCCGCCGGGTGCGCATGGGCAACCTGGCGTTTCTCGGCTCGCACAGCGTCAACGGCGTGTCGGCGCTGCACAGCAAGCTGATGAAGAGCACGGTGTTCGCCGAGTTGCACAAGCTCTACCCGCAGCGGATCAACAACAAGACCAACGGCATCACCTTCCGTCGATGGCTGTACCAGTCCAACCCGCAGCTCACGGCGATGCTGATCGAGGCGCTGGGGCCAGAGGTGCTGGACGATCCGGAAGGCAAGCTCAAGGGGCTGGCGCCTTTCGCCGACAAGGCCACCTTCCGCAAGCAGTTCGCCGCCCAGCGCCTGCACAGCAAGCGCGCCCTGGCCAGCATCATCCAGGACCGGCTGGGGGTGACGGTCAATCCGGAGGCGCTGTTCGACGTCCAGGTCAAGCGCATCCACGAGTACAAGCGCCAGTTGCTCAACCTGCTGCACACGGTGGCGTTGTACCAGGCCATTCGCAATGACCCCGGAACCGACTGGGTGCCGCGGGTGAAGCTTTTCGCCGGCAAGGCGGCGGCCAGCTACCACCAGGCCAAGCTGATCATCAAGCTGGCCAACGACATCGCCCGGGTGGTCAACAACGACCCCACGGTGCGTGGCCTGCTCAAGGTGGTGTTCCTGCCCAACTACAACGTCAGCCTGGCCGAGAGCATCATCCCGGCGGCGGACCTGTCCGAGCAGATCTCCACCGCCGGCTACGAGGCGTCCGGTACCAGCAACATGAAGTTCGGCCTCAACGGCGCGCTGACCATCGGCACCCTGGATGGCGCCAATGTCGAGATGTGCGAGCAGGTGGGCGCCGAAAACATGTTCATCTTCGGCCTGACCGCCCAGCAGGTGGAGGCACGCAAGCGCAGCGGCGATTTCGGCGCCGCCGCGGCGGTCGCTGCCTCCCATCGCCTGGGCGATGTGCTGCAGGCGATCCGCAGCGGGGTGTTCTCGCCGGACGACCCGGCGCGTTATGCCGGGTTGGTGGATGGCTTGATCGCTTATGACCGCTTTCTGGTATGCGCCGACTTCGATGCCTACTGGGACGCCCAGCGACGGGTTGAGGAGCTGTGGCACGCACCGCAGGACTGGTGGCGCATGGCGGTGCTCAATACCGCGCGGATGGGTTGGTTCTCGTCGGACCGGACGATTCGCGAGTATGCGACCGAGATCTGGAAGGCGTTGGATTGAGCCCGGGGCATCGCGGGGCAAGTCGGGCCGCGATGGCTTAAACCGACCACTGGCCGGTTGCTTGCTGAACTCAACCCCACCCGACGAGTCTCTTTGCTCGCTAGCCCGCAACTCTCCCTGTAAACTGCGGGGGTTTTTCTCCCCCTATTCCTTTCGGAGCCATACATGTCCCGCGTTACCCTGAGTCGCTATCTGATTGAGCAGACCCGCAGCAACAATACCCCTGCCGATCTGCGCTTCCTGATCGAGGTAGTGGCGCGTGCGTGCAAGGAGATCAGCCACCACGTGTCCAAGGGCGCCCTCGGCGGCGTGCTGGGCAGCATGGGCACCGAAAACGTGCAGGGCGAAGTGCAGAAGAAGCTCGACGTGATCTCCAACGACATCCTGCTCGAGGCCAACGAGTGGGGCGGCCACCTGGCCGGCATGGCGTCCGAGGAAATGGACAACGCCTACCAGATCCCGGGCAAATACCCGAAAGGCGCCTACCTGCTGGTCTTCGACCCGCTGGACGGTTCGTCGAACATCGACGTCAACGTTTCGGTCGGCACCATCTTCTCGGTACTGCGTTGCCCTAACCAGTACCTGAGCCAGAACGAAAGCCTGAACGAGAATGCCTTCCTGCAGCCAGGCACCGAGCAGGTCGCTGCCGGTTACGCCATCTACGGCCCGCAGACCATGCTGATCCTGACCCTGGGCAACGGCGTCAAGGGCTTCACCCTGGACCGCGAGCTGGGCAGCTTCGTCCTGACCCACGAGAACATCCGCGTCCCGGAAACCACCGCCGAGTTCGCCATCAACATGTCCAACCAGCGTCACTGGGAAGCCCCGGTGCAGCGCTACGTGGGCGAGCTGCTGGCCGGCGAGACCGGTCCGCTGAAGAAGAACTACAACATGCGCTGGATCGCCTCGATGGTGGCCGACGTGCACCGCATCCTGACCCGTGGCGGCCTGTTCATGTACCCGCGCGACGCCCGCGAGCCGAGCAAACCGGGCAAGCTGCGCCTGATGTACGAAGCCAACCCGATGTCGTTCATCATCGAACAGGCCGGCGGCGCCTCCACCAACGGTTACGAGCGCATCCTCGACATCAAGCCGGAGAGCCTGCACCAGCGCGTGTCGGTGATCCTCGGCTCGAAGGAAGAGGTCGAGCGCGTCACCGCCTATCACAAGGAGTAAGTCATGCTCGCACCTTGGCAGCCGTTGCTGGAGTGGTGGTTCGGTTGGGGCAGCAGTCCCCAGGCCGTGGCTGACGAGAAGAACACGCTGTGGTTCGGCAAGCACCATGACGCCGAAGCCCAGGCTCAGTTCGGCCACCTGGTCGAGCAGGCCCTCTCGGGCGGGCTCGATGAGTGGCAGCAGAGCCCGCAGGGCTGGCTTGGCCTGCTGATCCTGCTGGATCAGCTGCCGCGCATGATCCATCGCGACACGCCGCGCGCCTTCGAAGGCGATCGGCGGGCGCAGGTGGTGGCCATGCAGGGCCTGCAGAAGGGCTGGGACTACCAGTTGCTGCCGATCCAGCGGGTGTTCGTGCTGCTGGTGCTGGAGCACGCCGAGGTGCTGGACTGGCAGAACCTGTGTGTCGAGCGTTACCAGATGCTGCTGGCTGAACAGCCCGAGGCCAACCGCCGGTTGTTCGAAGGCTTCCTCGACTATGCCGAGCAGCACCAGCGGGTGATTGCCCGCTTCGGGCGCTTCCCGCACCGCAACCTGGTGCTGGAGCGGCCGAGTACCAGCGAGGAGATGGATTTCTTGCTGGAGCCTGGTTCCCGCTTTTAAGGCCTCGTGACAGGGCGTGGGAGCGGGCTTGCCCCGCGATAGCGATGGTGGCGCTGACATCGCAATCGCGGGGCAAGCCCGCTCCCACGTTACCGAATCAGATCCTGAAACTCCCCACCAGATGCTTCAACCGCTCGACCTGATGTTCCAGGTCGGTGCAGGCACGCAAGGTGCTCTGCAGGTTGTGCACCCCTTCCTGGTTCAGCGTATTGATCTCGTTGATGTCGACATTGATCGACTCGACCACGGCTGTCTGCTCCTCGGTGGCGGTGGCCACCGACTGGTTCATGCCGTCGATCTCGCCGATGCGCTGGGTGACGCTGCCCAGGCGCTCGCCGGCCTGGTTGGCGATGCCCACGCTGCGATCACTGTGCTGCTGGCTCTGGTTCATGGTGCTGACCGCCACCTGGGCGCCGGCCTGCAGTTCCTCGATCAGGCGCTGCACCTGCTGCGCCGAGTCCTGGGTACGGTGGGCCAGGTTGCGCACCTCGTCCGCGACCACGGCGAAGCCGCGCCCGGCCTCACCGGCGCGGGCGGCCTCGATGGCGGCGTTGAGCGCCAGCAGGTTGGTCTGCTGCGAGATGCCGCTGATCACATCGAGGATCTGGCCGATGTTCGCCGTGTGGTTGTTCAGTGTCTCGATATTGCCGCTGGCGTCGCTGATGCGCGCCGACAGCTGGTTCATCACGTCGATGGTTTCGCCGACCACTTGCTGGCCTTCCTCGGCCAGGCCACGGGCGGCGCTGGAGTGCTGCGAAGCGAGAGCGGCGTTCTGGGCGATTTCCTGGGCGGCGGCACCCAGCTGGTTGATCGCCGCGGCCACGCTGCTGGTACGGCTCGACTGCTGGTCGGCGTTGTGGATCGAGGCGTTGGAGGCGTTGACCACCTGGCTGGCCACGGCATTCACCTGGCCGGTGGCCGAGGCCACTTCGCGGATCGACTCGTGGATTCGCTCGACGAAGCGGTTGAACGACTGCGCCAGGCTGCCGAACTCGTCCTGGGCGTGGATGTTCAGGCGCCGGGTCAGGTCGCCCTCGCCCTCGGCGATGTCGCGCATGGCGCGGCCCATTACGTGTAGCGGCTCCATCAGCACACGGATCAGCAGGCCGAGCAGGGCGATGATCACCACCACCGCGATCAGCGTCGCCACCAGCGCCGAGGTGCGCAGCTCGCCGAGCATGGCGAAGGCCGCGTCCTGGTCCAGCACCAGCGCCACGTACCAGTCCGCCGACGGCACGCCGTCGACATGGGTGAAGCTGATGAACTGCCGGCGGCCCTCGACCTCGACCTCTTTCAGGCCGCTGCCGATGCGCAGGTCGTTGCCGGGGTAGACATCGGCCAGGGTCTTGAGCGCCAGCTCACCCTTGGGATGGATGAGCACCTTGCCTTCGCCGTTGACGATGAAGGCATGGCCGCGACCGCCGAAGTCCAGGGTGTTGATCAGGTTGCTGATGGTCTGCAGGTCGGTGTCGACACCGCTCACGCCGATCATGCGCCCGCCCTGCTGCACCGGGGTGGCCAGGGTGATCACCAGCTTGCCGGCTGATACCGAGATATACGGTTCGGTGACGATGGTCTGGCCCGCCGCGCTGGCTGCCTTGTACCAGCCGCGTACGCGCGGGTCGTAGTCGGCGGCGCGGTTGCCCACCGGTACCGACTGCATGCTGCCGTCCTGGCCGCCAAAGTAGGTGAGGATGAAGTTGCCGCTGTACACCGGCAACGCCAGGATGCGGTCGAGGCTGCCCTTGGCCGGGCCGTCGACGGCGATCTGCTGGGCCACCGAGTTCACCAGCTGGATGCGGCTGTCGAGCCAGGTGCGGATGTTGCCCGCGGTCAGGTTGCCCAGTGACTGCAACGTCGATTCGGTGTCGCTGCGCAGCGACTGGCGCTGTCGGTAGTCGTTGAACAGAACGAAGCAGGTGAAGGCGACGGCCACCACGAGGGCGGCGGCCAGCAGGATCTTGTGGCTGAACTTGAGGTTCTTGGTCATTTTTCTTGGAATCTGCGCACGGGCACGAAGGGGAGGGGTGCGGCAAAAGGCCACACCACCGCTCTATGTCGACGCGCAGGAATAAAACATTAATCGTTTGCGCGCCAGGCGACCAACGGTGCACAACGAAACCTGGCCCGCCAGGGAACCGCGGAGCCTTTTTCCCTTCTAAGCTCCCTGCAGGCCCTCGTACCTGCGTATCCACCTCCAGGAGTGTCCCTTCATGTCGTTGCGTTCCCTCGCCCTGTTGTCCTTGTGCGTCGTCCTGACCGCCTGCAGCAAGATCAACCAGGAAAACTATTCCAAGCTCAAGGCCGGCATGAACAAGGCCGAGGTCGAGCAACTGCTCGGTTCGCCCAAGGAGTGCTCCGGCGCGCTGGGCATGAGCAGCTGCACCTGGGGTGACGAGAAGAGCTTCATCAGCGTGCAGTACGCGGCGGACAAGGTCCTCATGTATTCCGGGCAGGGCCTCAAATGAGGCGTCTGCACCTGCTGCTGGGCGTGTGCCTGGTGATGCTGCTCGGTGGCTGCGCCACCTCGGCCACCGACCCGCTGGCGCCGAAGACCGCAGGTGCGGTCGACCTCAAGCGTTACCAGGGCAAATGGTTCGAGCTGGCGCGTCTGCCAATGAAGTACCAGGACGGCTGTGCCCAATCTGAAGCCCACTACAACCTCAAGCCCGACGGCACGGTCGGTGTGCTCAATCGCTGCCGCACCATGGGCGACGAGTGGCTGCGCGCCGAAGGCCATGCCACGCCGCAGGAGGCCGGGCACACCGACAAGCTGTGGGTCGAGTTCGACAACTGGTTTACCCGCCTGGTGCCGGGCGTGGCCAAGGGTGACTACTGGATCCTGTTCGTCGACGAACGCTACCGCACAGCGATCGTCGGCAGCCCGGATCGCAAGTACCTGTGGATTTTGTCGCGCACGCCTTCGTTGCCGGCGTGGGAGCGCGAGAATCTCTTGGCCAAGGCGCGGCAGCAGGGGTATGACACCAATCGGCTGATCTGGCGCACGCCTGACAGAGACATCGTCGCCCGGCATTGAGCCTGCCCAACATCTAGAGACAGGCCTCGCCCCCTGTGGGAGCGGCCTTGCGTCGCGAAAGGGGCGCATAGCGCCCCCGGGATTTCGATGTCGATGCAGATGTTGCTGGGGCCGCTTTGCGGCCCTTTCGCGACGCAAGGCCGCTCCCACAGAGCCAGCGTTCACCCCAATAACTGGCGCAACACCTCGACAAACGCCACCGCGCTCTCCTCTTCCTGCCCATGCCGCCCCTGGCGCACCACCCACCGCCCGTTGACCATCACATCGCGCACCTGACGGTCGCCGCCGGCGAACAGCCAGCGGTTCAGGATCGCATCACCGTCGGCCACGGCCAGGTATGGATCCTGCCCATCGAGCACCAGCCAGTCCGCGCGCTTGCCCACGGCGAGTTCGCCGATCGGCTGTCCCAGCGCCTGGGCACCACCTGTCAGCGCGGCATCGTAGAGAGTGCGGCCGACCATCGGCTGGTCACCGCGATACAGCCGGTTGCGCCGCTGGTCGCGCAGGCGCTGGCCATACTCCAGCCAGCGCAGTTCCTCGACCACGCTGAGCGACACATGGCTGTCCGAGCCGATGCCCATGCGCCCACCCTGGGCCAGGTAGTCCACCGCCGGGAAGATACCGTCGCCCAGGTTCGCCTCGGTGGTCAGGCACAGCCCGGCCACCGCGCCGCTGCGGGCCATGGCGGTGACTTCGTCGGCTTCGGCGTGGGTGGCGTGGACCAGGCACCAGCGCTGGTCGACTTCGACATGCTCGTACAACCACTGCAGCGGACGGCGGCCGCTCCAGGCCAGGCAGTCATCGACTTCCTTCTGCTGCTCGGCAATGTGGATATGCACCGGGCAGGTCGCATCGCCGGCGCCCAGCACATCGGCGATCTGGCCCGGCGTTACCGCGCGCAGGGAGTGGAAGCACAGGCCCAGCGCCTGCGCCGGTTGTTGCGCCAGCAAGGGGGCAAGCTGCTGTTGCAGGCGCAGGTACTGCTCGGTGGAGTTGATGAAGCGCCGTTGGCCGTCGTTGGGGGCCTGGCCGCCGAAACCGGAATGGCTGTACAGCACCGGCAACAGGGTCAGGCCGATACCACTGGCACTGGCGGCGGCGCTGATGCGGCGCGACAGCTCGGCGGGGTCGGCATAGGCCTGGCCGTTCAGGTCATGGTGCACGTAATGGAACTCGGCCACCGAGGTGTAGCCGGCCTTGAGCATCTCGATGTACAGCTGGCGGGCGATCACCTGCAGTTGCTCTGGGGTGATCCGGCCGACCAGGCGGTACATCAACTCGCGCCAGGTCCAGAAGCTGTCGTTGGGATTGCCGGCCACTTCCGCCAGCCCCGCCATGGCCCGCTGGAACGCATGCGAGTGCAGGTTGGGCATGCCCGGCAGCAACGGCCCGGCCAGGCGCTCGGCGCCATCGGCGCTGGCATCGGCCTCGATCGAGGCCAGCCGGCCGTCGGCGGCGACCTCCAGGCGGACATTGCGGGCCCAGCCCGAGGGCAGCAGGGCGCGTTCGGCGAAGTAGGCGGACATCGGTGAAATCCTGTTATTGTTAACTTGTATATACATATACAGCCGTTTGCCTGCCGGGTAAACTCCGGCAAGCTACCGTTCACTCCAACCGCACAAGGATTCAACGCCGTGCCGACACCTCCTGTCTCCGCGCTGGTTGCCCAGATGGGCGAAGGGCCGGCGCCGCTCTACGCCCGGGTGAAACAGATGATCATCCAGCAGATCGAGAGCGGCAGCTGGCCGCCTCATCACCGGGTGCCCTCGGAGAGCGAACTGGTCAGCGAGCTGGGCTTCAGCCGCATGACCATCAACCGCGCCCTGCGCGAACTGACCGCCGAAGGCCTGCTGGTGCGCATGCAGGGCGTCGGCACCTTCGTCGCCGAGCCCAAGAGCCGCTCGGCGCTGTTCGAGGTCAACAACATCGCCGACGAGATCGCCGGCCGTGGCCACCAGCATAGCTGCCAGGTGATCACCCTGGCCGAGGAGGCCGCCGGTTCCGAGCGCGCCCTGGCCCTGGACATGCGCGAAGGCCAGCGGGTGTTCCACTCGCTGATCGTGCATTACGAGAACGGCGTGCCAGTGCAGATCGAGGACCGTTACGTCAACGCCGCCATCGCCCCGGACTACCTCAAGCAGGACTTTACCCGGCAGACGCCCTACGCCTACCTGTCGCAGGTCGCGCCGCTCACCGAAGGCGAGCACGTGGTCGAGGCCATCCTCGCCGAGCCTGAAGAATGCACGCTGTTGCAGATCGAGCGGGGCGAACCGTGCCTGCTGATTCGCCGCCGCACCTGGTCGGGGCGCCAGCCGGTGACCGCCGCACGCCTGATCCACCCCGGTTCCCGTCACCGTCTGGAAGGACGATTCAGCAAATGACTCAGTTGCAGCTGTTGCGTGCCCGGGATTATCCGCGCATGCCCTGGAAGAACGGTGGTGGCTTCACCGAAGAGATCACCCGCGATGGCGGCGACAGCCTGGACGGTTTCGGCTGGCGCCTGTCGATTGCCGATATCGAGGAGTCCGGAGGCTTTTCCACCTTCACCGGGTATCAGCGGATCATCACCGTGTTGCAGGGTGACGGCATGCGCCTGCTGGTCGATGGCCAGGCCAGCCGGCCGCTGCTGCCGTTCGACGCGTTCGCGTTCAGTGGCGAGAGCCAGGTCAGTTGCAAGCTGCTGGGCGGGGCGATTCGCGATTTCAACCTGATCTATGCGCCACAGCGGTATCGGGCGCGGTTGCAGTGGTTTGATGGCGGCAACCGGGTGTTCAGTTCGGCGTCGACGCTGTTGCTGTTTGCCGCCGGCAATCATGTCGAGGTGGGGTTGGCCGGGGAGGAGACGCAGCAGCTTGGGCGGTATGACTGCCTGCGGATCGATGGCAACGAGGGGTTGCTGGAGCTGGATGTGCAGGGGCGGTTCTGCCTGATCGAGCTGATTTCGCACTGATCCATCTGTAACAAGATCGCGGGGCAAGTCGGGCCGCCGCATCGCCGCTCCCACGACCAGCGAGCGTTGGCGTGGGAGCGGCGATGTGGCGGCCCGACTTGCCCCGCGATGCTTTTCGGAGGAACGGTCCGTTTTTTTTGGTTGCCTATGCTTGTACATACAAGTAAAGGTGTGTTTGTATAGTCGCCACGACACACACATGCCGTCGGACGACCGCAGAGGACCTCTCCCGTGACTGACAACAACAAATACCGTGACGTAGAAATCCGTGCCCCGCGTGGCAACAAGCTGACCGCCAAGAGCTGGCTGACCGAAGCCCCGCTGCGCATGCTGATGAACAACCTCGACCCGCAGGTCGCCGAAAATCCGAAAGAGCTGGTGGTGTACGGCGGCATCGGCCGCGCCGCGCGCAACTGGGAGTGCTACGACAAGATCGTCGAGACCCTGACCCGCCTGGAAGACGACGAAACCCTGCTGGTGCAGTCGGGCAAGCCGGTCGGCGTGTTCAAGACCCACAGCAACGCCCCGCGCGTGCTGATCGCCAACTCCAACCTGGTGCCGCACTGGGCCAACTGGGAACACTTCAACGAGCTGGATGCCAAGGGCCTGGCCATGTACGGCCAGATGACCGCCGGCAGCTGGATCTACATCGGCAGCCAGGGCATCGTCCAGGGCACCTACGAAACCTTCGTCGAAGCCGGCCGCCAGCACTACAACGGCAGCCTGAAAGGCAAGTGGGTACTGACCGCGGGCCTCGGTGGCATGGGCGGCGCCCAGCCACTGGCCGCCACCCTGGCCGGTGCCTGCTCGCTGAACATCGAGTGCCAGCAGAGCCGCATCGATTTCCGCCTGGAAACCCGCTACGTCGATGAGCAGGCCAAGGACCTGGACGACGCCCTGGCGCGCATCGCCAAATACACCGCCGAAGGCAAGGCCATCTCCATCGCCCTGCACGGCAACGCCGCCGAGATCCTGCCAGAGCTGGTCAAGCGCGGCGTGCGCCCGGACATGGTCACCGACCAGACCAGCGCCCACGACCCGCTCAACGGCTACCTGCCGGCCGGCTGGACCTGGGAGCAATACCGCGACCGCGCCCAGACCGACCCGGCTGCCGTGGTGAAAGCCGCCAAGCAGTCGATGGCCGTGCACGTCCAGGCCATGCTCGACTTCCAGAAGCAGGGCATCCCGACCTTCGACTACGGCAACAACATCCGCCAGATGGCCAAGGAAGAGGGCGTGGCCAACGCCTTCGACTTCCCGGGCTTCGTCCCGGCCTACATCCGCCCGCTGTTCTGCCGTGGCGTCGGTCCGTTCCGCTGGGCCGCGCTGTCCGGTGACGCCGAAGACATCTACAAGACCGACGCCAAGGTCAAGGAACTGATCCCGGACGACGCCCACCTGCACCGCTGGCTGGACATGGCTCGCGAGCGCATCAGCTTCCAGGGCCTGCCGGCACGTATCTGCTGGGTCGGCCTGGGCCTGCGCGCCAAGCTGGGCCTGGCGTTCAACGAAATGGTGCGCAGCGGCGAGCTGTCGGCGCCAGTCGTCATCGGACGTGACCATCTGGACTCGGGCTCGGTATCCAGCCCCAACCGCGAGACCGAAGCCATGCGCGACGGCTCCGACGCGGTCTCCGACTGGCCGCTGCTCAACGCCCTGCTCAACACCGCGGGCGGCGCCACCTGGGTTTCGCTGCACCACGGCGGTGGCGTGGGCATGGGCTTCTCCCAGCACTCGGGCATGGTCATCGTCTGCGACGGTACCGATGAAGCCGCCGAGCGTATCGCCCGCGTGCTGACCAACGACCCGGGGACCGGCGTGATGCGCCACGCCGATGCCGGCTACCAGATCGCCATCGACTGCGCCAAGGAGCAGGGCCTGGACCTGCCGATGATCACCGGCTGATCGCCGCGCTTTGGATCGCACCCTGCAAGGGTGATACTGAACAACAAGAAGGGGCCCCGCGTGGCCCCATGCGATTGGAGTAGCGAAGTGACCGAATTGACCCTCAAGCCCGGCACCCTGACCCTGGCCCAGCTGCGCGCCATCCACGCCGCGCCCGTGCGCCTGCAGCTGGACGCCAGCGCCGCGCCGGCCATCGACGCCAGCGTCGCCTGCGTCGAGCAGATCATCGCCGAAGACCGCACCGCCTATGGCATCAACACCGGTTTCGGCCTGCTGGCCTCGACCCGCATCGCCAGCCACGACCTGGAGAACCTGCAGCGTTCGCTGGTGCTGTCCCACGCCGCCGGTATCGGCGCGCCGCTGGACGACGACCTGGTGCGCCTGATCATGGTGCTGAAGATCAACAGCCTCAGCCGTGGTTTCTCCGGCATCCGCCGCAAGGTCATCGATGCGCTGATCGGCCTGGTCAACGCCGAAGTCTATCCACACATCCCGCTCAAGGGCTCGGTCGGCGCTTCCGGCGACCTGGCACCGCTGGCACACATGTCGCTGGTGCTGCTGGGCGAAGGCAAAGCCCGCTACAAGGGTCAGTGGCTGCCCGCCACCGAAGCCCTGGCCGTCGCCGGCCTCGAGCCGCTGACCCTGGCCGCCAAAGAAGGCCTGGCCTTGCTCAACGGTACCCAGGCGTCCACCGCCTACGCCCTGCGCGGCCTGTTCCAGGCTGAAGACCTGTATGCCGCGGCCATCGCTTGTGGCGGCCTGAGCGTGGAAGCCGCACTGGGTTCGCGTTCGCCATTCGATGCACGGGTTCACGAAGTGCGTGGCCAGCGCGGCCAGATCGACACCGCCGCCTGCTTCCGCGACCTGTTGGGCGACTCCAGCGAAGTGTCGCTGTCGCACAAGAACTGCGACAAGGTCCAGGATCCGTACTCCCTGCGCTGCCAGCCGCAAGTCATGGGCGCCTGTCTGACCCAGATCCGCCAGGCCGCCGAAGTACTGGGCATAGAAGCCAACGCCGTGTCGGACAACCCGCTGGTGTTCGCCGCCGAAGGTGACGTGATCTCCGGTGGCAACTTCCACGCAGAGCCCGTGGCCATGGCCGCCGACAACCTCGCCCTGGCGATCGCCGAGATCGGCTCGCTGAGCGAGCGCCGTATCTCGCTGATGATGGACAAGCACATGTCCCAGCTGCCGCCGTTCCTGGTGGAGAACGGTGGGGTCAACTCCGGCTTCATGATCGCCCAGGTCACTGCCGCCGCGCTGGCCAGCGAGAACAAGGCGCTGTCGCACCCGCACAGCGTCGACAGCCTGCCGACCTCGGCCAACCAGGAAGACCACGTGTCGATGGCCCCGGCTGCCGGCAAGCGCCTGTGGGAAATGGCCGAGAACACCCGTGGCGTGCTGGCCATCGAATGGCTGGGCGCCTGCCAGGGCCTGGACCTGCGCAAGGGGTTGAAGACCTCGGTCAAGCTGGAGCAGGCGCGCCAGGCGCTGCGCCGCGAAGTGCCGCATTATGACCGCGACCGTTTCTTCGCGCCGGATATCGAGGCGGCCTCGACGCTGCTGGCCAAAGGCACCTTGACCGGCCTGCTGCCGGCCGGGGTCCTGCCTAGCCTGTAACACCGCAATCGCGGGGCAAGTCGGGCCGCCGCATCGCCGCTCCCACGCCGATCGTGGGAGCGGGCTTGCCCCGCGATGGGCTGTCCGCCGCCCTCCCGAATTCACGACCAGAACAACAATAAGGACGTGACATGCAACAAGCTCAAGGTCTCAAGCGCGGGCTATCGGCCCGGCATATCCGTTTCATGGCGCTCGGTTCGGCAATCGGTACCGGGCTTTTCTACGGTTCGGCCTCGGCCATCCAGATGGCCGGCCCGGCCGTGTTGCTGGCCTACCTGATCGGTGGCGCTGCCGTGTTCATGGTCATGCGCGCCCTCGGTGAGATGGCCGTGCACAACCCGGTGGCCGGCTCCTTCGGCCACTACGCCAGCACCTACCTCGGCCCCATGGCCGGCTTCATCCTCGGCTGGACCTACGCTTTCGAGATGGTCATCGTCGCCATCGCCGACGTCACCGCCTTCGGTATCTACATGGGCTTCTGGTTCCCGGAGGTTGCCCGCTGGATCTGGGTGCTGGGCATCGTCTTCCTGATCGGCGGCCTGAACCTGTGCAACGTGCGGGTCTTCGGTGAAATGGAGTTCTGGCTGTCGCTGCTCAAGGTCGGCGCCATCGTTGCGATGATCCTTGCCGGCCTGGGCATCATGGCCTTCGGCTTCAGCCAGGTGGGCACGGGGCACGCGGTCGGGGTGAGCAACCTGTTCGACCACGGCGGCTTCATGCCCAATGGCGTCAGTGGCCTGATCGCCTCGTTCGCGGTGGTGATGTTCGCCTTTGGCGGCA
Organism: Pseudomonas peradeniyensis; assembly: GCF_014268935.2. Classification (GTDB taxonomy): domain Bacteria; phylum Pseudomonadota; class Gammaproteobacteria; order Pseudomonadales; family Pseudomonadaceae; genus Aquipseudomonas; species Aquipseudomonas peradeniyensis. The sequence continues at coordinate 183,953 of NZ_JABWRJ020000002.1, forward strand.
TCGAGATCATCGGTGTCACCGCCGGTGAGGCGAAAGACCCTCAGCGCGTCATCCCCAAGGCGATCAACGCTGTGCCGCTGCGCATCCTGCTGTTCTACGTGCTCACCCTGTTCGTGCTGATGTGCCTGTACCCATGGCCGCAGATCGGCAGCCAGGGCAGCCCGTTCGTGCAGATCTTCAGCAACCTGGGCATTGGCTCAGCCGCGGCCGTGCTCAATATCGTGGTGATCTCGGCGGCGATTTCGGCGATCAACAGCGACATCTTCGGCGCCGGGCGCATGATGTACGGCCTGGCCCAGCACGGCCAGGCGCCGCGTGGCTTCGGCAAGCTGTCGAAACACGGCGTGCCGTGGATGACCGTGGTGGTGATGGGCGCGGCGCTGCTGATCGGCGTGCTGCTCAACTATCTGATCCCGGAAAACGTGTTCCTGCTGATCGCTTCGATCGCCACCTTCGCCACCGTGTGGGTGTGGCTGATGATCCTGGTCACCCAGGTCGCCATGCGCCGCAGCATGAGCCGTGAGGAGGTCGCCCAGCTCAAGTTCCCGGTACCGTTCTGGCCCTATGGCCCGGCCCTGGCCATTGCCTTCATGGTGTTCATCTTCGGCGTGCTCGGCTACTTCCCTGACACCCAGGCGGCGTTGATCGTCGGCGTGATCTGGGTGGTGTTCCTGGTGGCCTCCTACCTGCTGTGGTGCAAGCCGCGCGCCGGTGGTGGCGAGCCGCTCCAGGAGCCTGCCGAGCTGCACCGCTGAATTAGAAAGGAGATCCTGATGAGAACCCTCTGGCAGCACTGCCACGCCGCGACCATGACCGACGGCCGCTACGCGATCATCGAAGACGCGGCGATCGTCACCAGCGCCGGGCTGATCGAGTGGATCGGCCCGCGCGTTGACGTGCCGCCGGTCGCAGCCGACCGCGTCGTCGACCTGGGCGGCGCCTGGGTCACCCCCGGGCTGATCGACTGCCACACCCATGCGGTGTTCGGCGGCAACCGCAGCGGCGAGTTCGAGCAGCGCCTGCAGGGCGTCAGCTATGCCGAGATCGCCGCCCAGGGCGGCGGCATCGCCAGCACCGTGCGGGCCACCCGCGCGGCCAGCGAGGACGAGCTGCTGGCCAGTGCCCGCCAGCGGGTCCAGGCGCTGATGCGCGATGGCGTGACCACGATCGAGATCAAGTCTGGCTACGGCCTGGATCTTGATAACGAACGCAAGATGCTGCGCGTCGCCCGGCGCCTGGGCGAGGAGCTGCCGGTCACCGTGCGCAGCACCTGCCTGGCCGCCCACGCGCTGCCGCCGGAATACGCGGGCAGGGCAGACGACTACATCGATCATATCTGCGAGCAGATGCTCCCGGCGTTGGCCTCCGAGGGGCTGGTGGATGCGGTGGATGCCTTCTGCGAACACCTGGCGTTCTCCCCGGCCCAGGTCGAGCGCCTGTTCATCAAGGCGCGCGACCTGGGGCTGCCGGTCAAGCTGCACGCCGAGCAGCTGTCTTCGCTGCACGGCTCGAGCCTGGCGGCGCGCTACCAGGCGCTGTCGGCGGATCACCTGGAGTTCATGACCGAGGAAGACGCCATCGCCATGGCCGCGGCCGGCACCGTCGCCGTGCTGTTGCCGGGGGCGTTCTACTTCCTGCGGGAAACCCAGCTGCCACCGATGGACGCCCTGCGCCGGCACGGCGTGAAGATCGCCCTGGCCAGCGACCTCAACCCCGGCACCTCACCGGGGCTGTCGCTGCGCCTGATGCTGAACATGGGCTGCACCTGTTTCCGCATGACCCCCGAGGAAGCCCTGGCAGGCGTCACCGTGCATGCCGCCACGGCGCTGGGGCTGGGCGACAGCCACGGCTCGCTGGAGGTGGGCAAGGTGGCGGACTTCATCGCCTGGCAGATCGAACGCCCGGCCGACCTCAGCTACTGGCTCGGCGGTGACTTGCCCAAGCGCGTGGTGCGCTTGGGGCATGAGATATCCAACTGAAAGGTAGCTTCGTGGGAGCGGGCTTGCCCCGCGATACCGGCGAAGCCGGTGCCATCCATCGCGGGGCAAGCCCGCTCCCACGAAGCTCAAGCAGATACGCTGTAGGAGTCATATGGACAAGGTATTGAGTTTTCACCAAGGCCGGCTGCCCCTGCTGATCAGCATGCCCCACGCCGGGCTGGGCCTGACGCCACCCGTGCGTGACGGCCTGGTCGACCAGGCACGCAGCCTGCCTGACACCGACTGGCATATCCCGCGCCTGTACGACTTCGCCCGTGACCTGGGCGCCAGTGTGGTGGCGGCGGAGTATTCGCGCTTCGTCATCGACCTGAACCGCCCGGATGACGACAAGCCGCTGTACGTCGGCGCCACCACCGGCCTGTACCCGGCGACCTTGTTCGATGGCGAGCCGTTGTTCAAGGATGGCCAGGCGCCGAGCGCCGACGAGCGGGCCACGTACCTGGAAGGGATCTGGCGCCCGTACCACGACACGATTCGTCGCGAACTGGAGCGCCTGCGTACCGAGTTCGGCTATGCGCTGCTGTGGGACGCCCACTCGATCCGTTCGCTGATCCCGCACCTGTTCGACGGCAAGCTGCCGGACTTCAACCTCGGCACCTTCAACGGTGCCAGTTGCGATCCCGAGCTGGCCGAGCGGCTGCAGGGCGTGTGCGCCGAATTCCCGCAGTACAGCCATGTACTAAACGGCCGCTTCAAGGGCGGACACATCACCCGCCACTACGGTGACCCTTCCCGGCAGATCCATGCCGTGCAACTGGAGCTGGCGCAGAGCACGTACATGAATGAAGCCGAGCCGTTCGCCTATCGCGAGGATCTGGCACAACCGACCCAGATGGTCCTGGGGCGGTTGCTGGAGACGGTCCTCGCATGGGGCAGGGAGCGATACGGGCGCTAGCCGTCAACTGCGATCCGGGTTGGCCAGCGTGGTCAGCTCACGGATCAGGTGCCGTTCCCGTGCCTGCTTGTCGTTTTCCAGCGCCTCGTACTCGGGCGCCAGTTCCTCGAGGCTTTGCGGGGACTCGTCCAGGGCGCTGACCTGCGCCCTGTACTGCTGTTCGATGGCGTCGAAGCGTGCTGCGTAGGTCAGGCGCAGGTATCGGCACCATTCGTCATTGTTCGCGGCATACCTCAGGAACGACTCACCCTGCTCATCCCGGTGTACCTGGTCCATCGCCGCTGTCAGCTCGCTGCGGCTGACATCGGCAAAGGCCTCGTAGAGCATGTTGTCGTCGGGTACGCCCAGCTTCAGCTCCTGGTTCAGCCCGCGGCGATAGGCCAGGCGGACCTCCGCCTCGTCCCGGCCCTTGGCTTTGTCGCGGGCGATCTCATCCAGTCGGTACAGGCGGTAGAGACGCGTGAGTTCCTGGTAGAGCGTATGTTCCGTATCGCCCGCTGCTGTCAGCAGGCTACGACTGTCGATCAGCAGCTCGATGTTCTGGAACACCAGCAATGCCCCGTCGTGGCAGGTCTGGCTGCCGGTGTCCGGTTGTACCAGCGCTTCCTGAGCAATGGCGTTGAACAGCGCGCGTTCTTCCGGCCTGACCAGCGCCTTGATCAGGACCATGCGCACGCGCTGGCAGAAGGACGGGCGGGTGGCGCCATTGCGAAAGGGGGCTGACTGCTGCAGGCGCCCGACCAGCGACAGCAGGTTGCCCGCATCGCCGGCCTGTTGCAGTTGCTGCCAGGCATCGCGCAGCGCTTCGTTTTCCAGCTGTGCACCTTGCAGCCAGGCCTCCAGGCGCGGCTGGTCCTCGGCAAGGGGAAGGATTGGATTATGCAGGTGCCCTCCCGCCAGTTCCTCATCCGAAGACGTCGCGGTCAGCAAGTCATCGGGCAGGCTCATGGCGAAGGTGAAGTTGCGCTGGGTATCGGAGGATGTGCGTGCGCGGAACATGGTGCTGCGGGTCAGTGGGTTGTCGAACAGGGCAATGGACGACACGGGGAAGTCATGATCGAGGTTGCTGAAGATGTGTTCAGGCAGTTCGGTCAAGCGGTTCTCGCTCAGGTCGAGCAGCTCCAGCGGCAGCAGGCTGTCTAGCCAGGTGGGCCAACGCTCGATGCCCATGTTGTTCAGTTCAAGCCGGCTCAGGTTGCGCAAGGTCTCGGGCACCTCGGTGATAGTGCCCAGGCGGTTGCCGGCCAGCTCCAGTGTGCTGAGATTGCCCAATGTGGCGAACGTGGCGAGTACGCTGTCATCGATTACCAGACCCATGTCGCGCAGGGACAGGTAGATAAGCCTGGGAAGCCGTCGGAGTGCCGTCGGCAGTGTCTGGCTTGGCTGGGCGTGTTCGACGAGGCTGAGGTTTTCCACCAAGGGGAAGCGCCTCAGGAAATCATCCAGCTGGGCGGTCGTACTGCTGATCCTGGCCAGTGACAGGCTTCGGACCCGTTGGTGGAAGAAAGCCGGCAGACTCGGAGGAAAATGCTCCAGGGCGATGTTCTCCAGGCGCAGTGTTGTCTGGCGCATGCCCAGTTCCTGGTTGCGCCAGAACGTGTTGATGCTGACCCCGATCCGGTTGCGCATGGCCATGGCGCCCTGGCTCAGCGGCGCCGTCGAGCTTGAGGCGTTGGCCCAATTGTCGAGAGCATCGCGCAATGCTTCGCGCTGCTGGGTGTAGTGGCGCAGCCGGGCATTCAGGGATGGTGAAATGTCAGCATGGATCCGTCCGGCCTGACCCTGTTGATTGAGCATGATGCGCAGCAGTTGATCCTCGATGATGGGATTGCCTTCCAGGGCAATGATCGTGTGGGTGGCGAGGTCCGGTTCATTGCTCATGAGAAAACTCGGCAGTGAGCGGATACGGTTGTCACGTAGCGAAACCTCCCTGATGCGGGTCAGGGGACGCGGCCTGAGGCCTTGCGGCCAGTGGTCGAGCTCCATGCGCTCAAGGCCCAGGTAGTCGAGCGTCAGGCCTTCGAAAGCCTGGTAGCCGTGGGTGAGAAGCCGATTGCCATCCAGGATGAGCCGGCGCAAGCGTGGCAAGTTTCGCAAGCTTTCGATCTCCCTGCTCGACAATGGCAGGTTCAGGTTGGTGATACTGAGGGACTCGAGCTCCGGTAGGCGGCGAGTGATCGAGCCGAGGTCATAAAGGAAAGTGGAGGCAGGAGCGTTGTCGACATACGGCCGTGTGACTTCCAGCGACCGCAAGACGGGGAATTGCTGGAGCAGGTGGGTGAGCAGGCGCTCGCGGCGCCCCAGGCTCGAGGCGCCGCCGTGGGACGGATCGATTAGCTGGAGATGGCTGACATTTTCGCTGAAGAAGGAGGGTAAATCGGTTGGGAAGGTGTCCAGCTCGATCTGCTCCAGGCGAAGTGGTGTCACCTCATGAGGCGTCACAGGCAGGGCGTTGTCATACCAGTGCTGGATGAGCCGCTCGTGCAAGGTGTCGATCGCGTCAGTGTCATGCCCGGCTGTGGATCGTGTCATTCGTCGCCATTCGGCTAGCGTGCGACGTAAGGATGTGTGTTGTTCGAGCAATGCTTGCAAGCGCAGGTTTATCTCGCTTCGACTTAGTCCGCTGCCTTCCAGGTCGGCCAGTATCTGGTCGGCCGTGCGCGTCGTGTGTACGGGCAGACCCGTCTCCCTGATCATGCGCAGCAGGGTGTGACGGGTGAAGCCGCCCCCTGTGCCGCCTTGACCGCCCAGTGGGTATCCCAGGCGGCCATCGGCCAGACGCATCGGCGAGTGGAAGCCTTGGCGCACGGGCTGCATGCGCAACACCTTGCGCAACGCCTCACGCGAAAGTCGAGGCATCTGGCGAAGCAGCCGCTTGAGTGCTTGCGTGTAGCTCACTCCCAGGTTGCCCAATACGGTGATTGCGGGTGTCGGCAGCGCCTTCATCAGTGCGCTGTAGAGCGTGTCATGAAGCATCTCCGAGGCTGCAGGGGCACTGCTGCCGTCCACTATGTAGCCATTGGTCGTGCTGATAATGGTGGCGTCGGGCTCAGCGGTCTGTGCTCCGATTCGTGTGCGCTCGGCGGGCCAGTGCAGGTGTTGCTCGAGATCGATGACCGTATCGGCGGGCCAGCCGGGTAGCTGTTCCAGGGTATGCAGGACCAGGCGGTCAGTGTCCCAGTTACGCACCGTGTCCAGATACAGCCCTTCATAGGCGCGGGCCAGGCGAACCTGCTGCTGGTACGTGCGAGCCTCTGCGGCAAGGCGGGCGTGGATCCTGCCTTGATCCAGGCTCTGCAACTCCACTTGGCTGGCGTTGCGCAACAGTTCTTCGATGACGGGAAGCGGCAGCTGTGGATAACGTTGCCGCAGGGTGGCGCCGCGAGCGGCGGGCTTGGCGTACAAAAGGTCGTAGCGCTTCTGGAACGTCTTGCGCAGCATGTGGGGTTCAGTCACCGAGGTGCGCAGTTCCTGATCCAGCCTGAAACGAGACAGCGTGTCTTCCAGCAACGCTGGCAAGCGCAGGTTCTGGCTGACGGTTCGACGCAATACGGACTCATCGGTGCCGCTAACTTCGAGTATTCGGGTCAAAGTGGCTTCATCGAATTCAGCGATCAGCGGGCCTGCCCGACTGGCCAGCTTGTTCAGTGACCACCCTTGCGGGCGGTCCAGGCCATGCAGCCATGCACCTGCGCCATTGTGGCGCAATCGAGGTTGATAGCCATGGGGGCTTTGCGGGTGTACGAGGACGTAGTCGTGGGGCACTGAAATGGGGCTGACTGAAAACAGGCGGTCTTCCAGCGCCAACCAGGTCTTGCCTGCGTGGTGGTACAAGCCGAACTCATCCGCCTTCAAGCCTGCAGGCAGCACAATGTCATGGGCAAACGGTTTCAGGTCCGGGGACCACAGGCGGACATCGCCGTCAGGCCTGCGCACGGGCTCCAGTTCTTCGACAAATGAAGGTGTCTCGACAGTGATTTTCTCGACGGCAGGTTTTCCGCCGCTCGCCTCCCAGACGCCCAGTACCGCCAACTGGGCAACGTTTTCAACCACGTCCACCAGGTAGGCCAGGGCTTGCTGCCTGTCGCCCCGCGCCCAGCTGGCAAACCCTTCGTATACCTCATGCCCCAGTTGCAGCGCGGTCAGCCCCAGCATCACCGGGCCCAGGGCCGGCACGAAGAAAACGCCCAGGGCCAGGGCGTCGAAGGCCAGGCCGGTGTAGTACGCCAGCTGTTTCTGCGCTGTTATCCGGTCTTCCGTCGCGGTGGGGACCGCGTGGAACAGGGCATCGTCCGTGAGCCTTTGGCGTTTCTGCGCGACCAGCGCCTCGCGCAGGCCTTGCCCGAAGGGCTGCTGTGCCACCGTCACTCGGGCGTTCGGATCGCGCACACGGTTTACCGTTCCGCCGTACTGACCCGGAATGACCTTGGAGGTACTCCAGTCCACCGGTTGCAGGCAGTCCAGCAACTGGGTGAAGACGGCACTGCTGTCGCGTGCCGGCACACTGTCGAGCAGTTGCCGGCGGGTCATGGCCCCCAGCTGTTCGCGCAGGTAGGCCTGCAGTGCCTCGGCGGTGGCGTGGTGCTGCAAGGGGATTCGCGCGCCGGGCAGGTAGGTGACCAGCCAACCCTGGAAGGGCAGGTGAAACGCAGGGTAGCGCGCCGGCAGGCTGGGGCCGGACTCGACACCGAAGATCAACGCGCCCGTTACCGAGCTGCCGAACAGTTGCAGGAAGGTCGCGCCCAGCGGGCGGCCTTCATGCTCGGCCTGGCCGTGTTCGACCAGCTTGAGCAAGGCCGCATACAGGGGTTGCTCGAGCCTTTCGCCGAGGTAGGCCCTGTGCAGCTCCAGGCGCAGGGTGCTCAGCTCAGCGTCGCCGAATACCTTGGCCGCCTGCGGATCCGCCTGACAGACCGTTTCGATCAGCGCCTGGTACTGACCACCGATGTCCAGCTCGCGGGAGAGTGCCGCGAATTCGCTCGGCGAGATCCCGACCTGGTTGCCGCTGGGCACCACGCCCACGAACGCATTGCTGTCGAGCACCCGTGAGCTGAGCCTGGCGGTATCCAGCCCACCGGGCAGCGCATGTTCGGCCTCGAAGTTCTGCAAGGCGCTGTGCAGCAAGGACTGGGTGGCTCGTCTGAACGACCGCGCCGCCTGAACGATAGGGTCGCCGTAGGAGGCGTCCTGATAAGCCTCGGCCCGGCGGGCGTTGAACAGGTAGGTCCTGTTCACGTCCAGCTCCAGGTCAAAGCGCTGCTTGATCGCCTGGGTCAGCTGCTGCGTGGCGAACTGCCGTAGATCGGGTAGCTGCTTGAGCAGCCGAGCCACATCGTCCTGGGTCTTGCGATGGGTGCCATATTCCTGCACCAGTTGCCGGGCGATGTCCGGATGGGCCAGGCAAGCCCTGTCGAACCAGGCGCTTGGCCGGCTCAGGGCATTGCGCATGTGGGCATGGTCCGGCTTTGCGACGTGCTTCAGCCAGTCAGGCATCTTGTCGGCGATCAGCTGTTTCGACAGTGAGCCTATGGGTTCGTCCGTCGCTGGCGCGCCAGCGACGCCGTTGTTGTTGACGCTCATGATGGGGCCTCGATGTAAGGGAGGCCCGGATGGTATGGACTGATTCACCGGCCCAGCACATAACATGATCTGGCTGTCAGCCCGTCGGTATGCATCGGAGCCCGCACGAGAGCATGCTCAAAGCGCAATTCAGGTTTATGATGCCCAACGGCAGACAATATCCTCACACGGAGTGCGCGATGCAGACCCTCTACCCGCAGATCAAACCCTACGCCCGGCACGATCTGGCCGTGGAAGCGCCGCATGTGCTGTATGTCGATGAGAGCGGCTCGCCGGAAGGTCTGCCCGTGGTGTTCATCCACGGTGGCCCGGGCGCGGGCTGCGATGCCCAGAGCCGTTGCTACTTCGACCCCAACCTGTACCGCATCGTCACCTTCGACCAGCGCGGCTGCGGTCGCTCCACGCCCCATGCGAGCCTGGAGAACAACACCACCTGGCACCTGGTCGAGGACCTGGAGCGCATCCGCGAGCACCTCGGCATCGACAAATGGGTGCTGTTCGGCGGTTCCTGGGGTTCCACCCTGGCCCTGGCCTACGCCCAGAAGCACCCCGAGCGCGTGCACGGCCTGATCCTGCGCGGCATCTTCCTGTGCCGCCCGCAGGAGATCCACTGGTTCTACCAGGAAGGCGCCAGCCGCCTGTTCCCCGACTACTGGCAGGACTACATCGCGCCGATCCCGCCGGAAGAGCGTGGCGACCTGGTCAAGGCCTTCCACAAGCGCCTGACCGGCAACGACCAGATCGCCCAGATGCATGCCGCCAAGGCCTGGTCCACCTGGGAGGGCCGCACCGCGACCCTGCGCCCGAACCCGCTGGTGGTCGACCGCTTTTCCGAGCCGCAGCGCGCCCTGTCGATCGCCCGCATCGAATGCCACTACTTCACCAACAACGCCTTCCTCGAGCAGGACCAACTGATACGCGACATGCCGAAGATCGCTCACCTGCCCGCGGTGATCGTGCATGGCCGCTACGACGTGATCTGCCCGCTGGACAACGCCTGGGAGCTGCACCAGGCCTGGCCGAACAGCGAGCTGAAGGTGATCCGCGACGCCGGCCACGCCGCCTCCGAGCCCGGCATCACCGACGCCTTGGTGCGCGCGGCCGACCAGATGGCCCGGCGCCTGCTCGACCTGCCCCTGGAAGAAGCATGAAGGGGCTGATCCAGCGTGTGCGTGGCGCGCGAGTGGAAGTAGCAGGGGAGATTGTCGGTGCCATCGACCAGGGGTTGCTGGCGCTGGTGGCGGTCGAGCCTGAAGATTCGCCCGAGCATGCCGACAAGCTGTTGCACAAACTGCTGAACTACCGGGTGTTCAGCGACGAGCAGGGCAAGATGAACCGCTCGCTCAAGGATGTCGGCGGCGGCCTGCTGCTGGTGTCGCAGTTCACCCTGGCCGCCGACACTCGCAACGGCATGCGCCCGAGCTTTTCGACGGCTGCGCCACCGGCCCTCGGCGCCGAGCTGTTCGACTATCTGCTGCGCCAGGCACAGGCTCGGCACCCGCTTGTGGCCAGTGGTCGCTTCGGTGCAGACATGCAGGTGCATCTGGTCAATGATGGCCCGGTAACATTTATGTTACAAATATGAGGTCAAAAAACCCTTTGTTTGTCGAAAAACAAGGGGTTTTGTACGATAAATAGTTTGTTCAGCCTGATGCGTTGTAACGCGACCTGCTGGATAATCGCGCGCTGCATGAACCTGCGTTCGCAGGTTCGTTTCACTTTGACTCGAGCATTGTCAGGATCCGTTTGGGGAATCATTACGCCCTCACGGGGTCCGAACAGTGCTCGCCAACCCGGCATTGGTCGCTGGCCGTTGGTTTCATGATCTGTTTTCGGCGAGGATTGCTCGTGATTGTAAGCCCCTGTATTGCACCTAGAATCCCCGGTACCCGGCTGCGCAAGGCCATGCTGGCCGGCGTGGCGCTGGTCGGCCTGTTGAGCGCGGGCCAGCTGTGGGCATTCAATCTGGACGACGTTGCAGCCAAGGCAAAGGATCTGGCCGGTCAGAAGTTCGAGGCACCGAAGAGCAACCTGCCACCGGTGTTCCGCGACATGAAGTACGCCGACTACCAGAAGATCCGCTTCCTGCAGGAAAAGGCCGAGTGGGCCAAGGACAAGACGCCGTTCAAGCTGTCCTTCTACCATCAAGGCATGCATTTCGACACGCCGGTGACCATCAACGAGATCACCGCCAACAAGGTCAAGGAAATCAAGTACGACCCGAGCCGTTTCGAGTTCGGTGACGTGCCGCATGACGCCGAAGCCACCAAGAACCTCGGCTACGCCGGTTTCCGCGTGCTCTACCCGATCAACAAGGCCGACAAGCAGGACGAGATCATGACCCTGCTTGGCGCCAGCTATTTCCGCGTGGTCGGCAAGGGCCACCGCTACGGCCTGTCGGCCCGTGGCCTGGCCATCGACACCGCGTTGCCGTCCGGCGAGGAATTCCCGCGCTTCCGCGAGTTCTGGATCGAGAAGCCCAAGCCGAACGACAAGCACCTGGTGATCTACGCGCTGCTCGACTCGCCGCGCTCCACCGGCGCCTACAAGCTGACCCTGCGTCCGGGCGAGGACACCCTGGTCGACGTCAAGTCGCGGGTCTACCTGCGTGACAACGTCAGCCGCCTGGGCATCGCCCCGCTGACCAGCATGTACCTGTTCGGCCCCAACCAGCCATCCAAGGTCATGAACTACCGTCCGGCCCTGCACGACTCCGAAGGCCTGGCGATCCACGCCGGCAACGGCGAGTGGCTGTGGCGTCCGCTGAACAACCCGAAACACCTGGCCGTGAGCAACTTCAGCGTGGAGAACCCGCGTGGTTTCGGCCTGCTGCAGCGCCAGCGCGACTTCAGCGACTACGAAGACCTCGACGACGAATACGAGAAGCGCCCGAGCGCCTGGATCGAGCCGAAGGGTGACTGGGGCAAGGGCACCGTCGACCTGGTGGAGATCCCGACCGCCGACGAGACCAACGACAACATCGTGGCCTTCTGGAGCCCGGAAAAGCTGCCTGAAGTGGGCAAGCCGTTCGAGTACGACTACCGCCTGCGCTGGACCATCAAGGAAGACCAGCTGCATTCGCAGGAGCTGGGCTGGGTCAAGCAGACCCTGCGCTCCACCGGCGACGTCAAGCAGTCCAACCTGATCCGCCAGACCGATGGCACCGTGGCCTTCCTGGTCGACTTCATCGGCCCGAACCTGGCCACCCTGCCGGCCGACACCGCCGTGCGCAGCCAGGTCAGCGTCGGCGACAACGCCGAGGTGGTCGAGAACAACCTGCGCTACAACCCGGAAACCAAGGGCTGGCGCCTGACCCTGCGGCTGAAGGTGCAGGATCCGAAGAAATCCACCGAGATGCGTGCCGCGCTGCTGCGCGACGTTCCGGTCGAGCAGCCCAAGCCGACCAAGCAGGACAAGGCCGCGGCCAAGCATGCTCACGCCAAGGCCGAGAAAGCCAAGGCCGAGAAGGCTGCCGAGCAACCCGCCGCCGATGCGGCATCCACCAACGGGACCCCGGCCACCACCGAGAAAGTGCTGACCGAGACCTGGAGCTATCAGTTGCCTGCCGATGAGTAACTCAAGCGCAAGGCCGGAATCGCTGAGCGAGTACCTGGCCCACCTTCCCCTGAGCGACGAGCAGCGCGCGGAACTCGCCCGCTGCTCCTCCTTCAGCGAGCTGCACCAACACCTGGCGGCCCAACCGGCCGCCGGCACCGCCGAGGCCGCCCAGGCTTCGGTGGGTTCCCGTCTTACCGTCGGCAGCGCCGCCGAGCTGGAAGAGGCCGAGATGCTCGGCGTCGATGCCGGTGGGCGGCTGTGCCTGAAGATCGCGCCACCGATCAAGCGCACCAAGGTCGTGCCCGAGCCGTGGCGCACCAACATCCTGATCCGCATGTGGCGGCGCATGACCGGCCGCACCAACGCCCCGCAGCCGCCCAAGCGCGAGCTGCCGCCGGCGCGCTGGCGCACGGTCGGCTCGATCCGCCGTTACATCCTGCTGACCCTGATGATCGGCCAGACCCTCGTCGCCGGCTGGTACATGAAGGGCATCCTGCCGTATCAGGGCTGGTCGTTCGTCGATTTCGACGAGATCCTCAACCAGCCACTGTGGGACACGGTGGTGCAGGTGTGGCCGTATGCGCTGCAGACCTCGATCCTGGTCCTGTTCGGCATCCTGTTCTGCTGGGTGTCGGCGGGCTTCTGGACCGCCCTGATGGGCTTCCTCGAGCTGCTCACCGGGCGTGACAAGTACAAGATTTCCGGCAGCAGCGCTGGCAACGAGCCGATCGCGCCCGAGGCGCGCACCGCGCTGGTGATGCCGATCTGCAACGAAGACGTGCCACGGGTGTTCGCCGGCCTGCGCGCCACCTTCGAGTCGGTGGCCGCCAGCGGCAACCTCGACCGCTTCGACTTCTTCGTGCTCAGCGATACCAACGACACCGACATCGCCGTCGCCGAACAACAGGCCTGGCTCGACGTGTGCCGTGAAACCAAGGGCTTCGGCCGCATCTTCTACCGTCGCCGCCGGCGCCGGGTGAAGCGCAAGAGCGGCAACCTCGACGACTTCTGCCGTCGCTGGGGCGGCGAGTACAAGTACATGGTCGTGCTCGACGCCGACAGCGTCATGAGTGGCGAGTGCCTGAGCAGCCTGGTGCGCCTGATGGAGGCCAACCCGGACGCAGGCATCATCCAGACCGGGCCGAAAGCCTCGGGCATGGACACCCTGTATGCGCGCATGCAGCAGTTCGCCACCCGCGTGTATGGCCCGCTGTTCACCGCCGGCCTGCACTTCTGGCAGTTGGGCGAGTCGCACTACTGGGGCCACAACGCGATCATCCGCATGAAGCCGTTCATCGAGCACTGCGCCCTGGCGCCGTTGCCGGGCAAGGGCGCCTTCGCCGGTGCGATCCTCTCCCACGACTTCGTCGAAGCCGCGTTGATGCGCCGTGCCGGCTGGGGCGTGTGGATCGCCTACGACCTGCCGGGCAGCTACGAAGAACTGCCGCCGAACCTGCTCGACGAGCTCAAGCGCGACCGTCGCTGGTGCCACGGCAACCTGATGAACTTCCGCCTGTTCCTGGTCAAGGGCATGCACCCGGTGCACCGCGCGGTGTTTCTCACCGGGGTGATGTCGTACCTGTCGGCGCCGCTGTGGTTCCTGTTCCTGGTGTTGTCGACGGCGTTGCTGGCGACCAACACGCTGATGGAGCCGCAGTACTTCATCGAGCCGTTCCAGCTCTACCCGCTGTGGCCGCAGTGGCATCCGGAGAAGGCCATCGCGCTGTTCTCCACCACCATCGTGCTGCTGTTCCTGCCCAAGCTGCTCAGCGTCATCCTGATCTGGGCCAAGGGCGCCACCGAGTTCGGCGGACGCATCAAGGTCACCCTGTCGATGCTGATGGAGATGCTGTTCTCCATGCTCCTGGCGCCGGTGCGGATGATCTTCCACACCCGCTTCGTGCTGGCCGCGTTCCTCGGCTGGGCCGCGACCTGGAACTCGCCGCAGCGTGACGACGACTCTACCCCGTGGGGCGAAGCGGTCCGTCGCCATGGTCCGCAGACTCTGCTGGGGATTGCCTGGGCCGCGTTGGTGGCCTGGCTGAACCCGAGCTTCCTGTGGTGGCTGGCGCCGATCGTCGGCTCGCTGGTGCTGTCGATCCCGGTGTCGGTGATCTCCAGCCGCACGCGCCTGGGCCTGGCGGCCAAGGACGAGAAGCTGTTCCTCATCCCCGAGGAATACGCAACGCCGCAAGAGCTGCTGGCGACCGACCAGTACACCCACGAGAACCGTTGGCACGCCCTGCATGACGGTTTCGTCCGTGCCGTGGTCGACCCACGCCAGAACGCCCTGGCCTGTGCCATGGCCACGGCGCGTCACGGTCAGGCGGCCCCGATCGAGGCGCTGCGCGCCGAGCGCGTGGCCAAGGCACTGGAAGTCGGCCCGAAAGGCCTGGACCTGAACACCCGCCTGGCGCTGCTCAGCGATCCGGTGGCGCTGGCGCGCCTGCACGAGCAGGTGTGGGTCGGGCACAACACGGCGTGGATCGATGTGTGGCGGGCGTCCATCGCCAACGATCCGCACTCGCCATTGCTGCCGCTGCATCCGGAGAACGTGGCCCAGCCGGCCCTGGCTTGAGCCCGTTGCTTCGATAATCGCGGAGCCAGCCCGCTCCCACGCATCTCAACGGTGCGTGGGAGCGGGCTGGCCCCGCGATGCTTTCTGGTCGATTTTGGCCAACAAAGTCCCCCCCGGCTCTAGGTCCCAGCTCACGCATGCGTTAGCATCCGTCCCGATATTGCGCATCGGTCTGTCGGACCGTGCTTACAAGAAAAATCTGCGTACTTCTTGCTAGGGGACTTGGTGATGATTAAGAAATACCTGTCGCGACTGCTGGTAGGTGCGACCGCCCTGATCGCGGTGACCGCCGCCCAGGCCGGCGCCATCGACGACGCGGTCAAGCGTGGCACCCTGCGCGTGGGCATGGACCCGACCTACATGCCGTTCGAAATGACCAACAAGCGCGGTGAGATCATCGGCTTCGAAGTCGACATCCTCAAGGCCATGGCCAAGTCCATGGGCGTCAAGCTGGAGATGGTCTCCACCGCCTACGATGGCATCATCCCGGCCCTGATGACCGACAAGTTCGACTTCATCGGCAGCGGCATGACCCTGACCCAGGAACGCAACCTGCGCCTGAACTTCAGCGAACCCTTCATCGTGGTCGGCCAGACCCTGCTGATCCGCAAGGAGCTGGCGGGCGAGATCAAGTCGTACAAGGACCTGAACAACGAGAAGTACCGCCTCACCTCCAAGCTCGGCACCACCGGCGAGATGGTCGCGAAGAAGCTGATCAGCAAGGCCAAGTACCACGGCTACGACAACGAGCAGGAAGGGGTGATGGACGTGGTCAACGGCAAGGCCGACGCCTTCGTCTATGACTCGCCGTACAACGTGGTGGCGGTGGAGAAGGCCGGCGCCGGCAAGCTGGTGTTCCTGGAAGAGCCTTTCACCTACGAGCCGCTGGCCTTCGGCCTGAAGAAAGGCGACTACGACAGCATCAACTACATCAACAACTTCCTGCACCAGATCAAGCATGACGGGACCTACGATCGTATTCACGACAAGTGGTTCAAGAGCAAGGAATGGCTGAAGGAAATGGAATAAGGCCCGGGCCAAAACCCCAGGCGTTGACCTCGACGCGCAGGCAAGCCCTGCGCGTTTCGCTTTTACGGAAGTACCCCACGTGATCAAACACAAGAAAGCACAGTGGCCCTGGCATGGGCTGACCGCGCTGGTCCTGGTGGGCCTGGCGTTCAGCCTGTACCTGGCCACCTCGATGATTTCCTACGAGTGGCGCTGGAACCGCGTTCCGCAATACTTCGCCTACAAGGCCGAGGAAACCCAGCGTGCCGCCAACCCAGGCACGGTCGAGGAAATCGTGGTGTCCGGCGACAACGCCCGGGTCACCCTGAAGGATGAAAGCGGCGACACCCAGGTCGTCGAAGTGGCCAAGGACAGCATGTTGCTGGCCCGTGGCGACGATGTGGCCGAGGGCGATGCCATCGGTGTCACCCGTCACTGGGCCGCCGGCCCCTTGGCCTGGGGCCTGTGGACCACGTTGTGGATCTCGGTGATCTCCGGCGCCCTGGGCCTGGTGATCGGCCTGTTCGCCGGGCTGTGCCGGCTGTCGAACAACCCGACCCTGCGTGACCTGTCCACTGTCTACGTCGAGCTGGTGCGCGGCACGCCGCTGCTGGTGCAGATCTTCATCTTCTACTTCTTCATCGGCACCGTGCTCAATCTGTCCCGCGAGTTCGCCGGGGTGGCGGCGCTGGCACTGTTCACCGGCGCCTACGTGGCCGAGATCGTCCGTGCCGGCGTGCAGTCGATCGCCAAGGGCCAGAACGAGGCGGCGCGTTCGCTGGGCCTGAACGGCGCCCAGTCGATGCGCCACGTGATCCTGCCGCAGGCGTTCAAGCGCGTGCTGCCGCCCCTGGCCGGGCAGTTCATCAGCCTGGTCAAGGACACTTCGCTGGTGTCGGTGATCGCCATCACCGAGCTGACCAAGAGCGGCCGCGAGGCCATCACCACCTCGTTCTCGACCTTCGAGATCTGGTTCTGCGTGGCGGGCCTGTACCTGCTGATCAACCTGCCGCTGTCGCACATCGCCAGCCGGCTCGAGCGGAGGCTTGCGCAAAGTGATTGAAGTCCGTGACCTGCTGAAAGTCTTCGACACCCGTGGCCAGGTAGTGCGTGCGGTGGACAACGTCACCACCCAGGTCGCCAAGGGCGAGGTGGTGGTGGTGCTGGGGCCTTCGGGCTCGGGCAAGTCGACCTTCCTGCGCTGCCTGAACGGCCTGGAGCATTTCGACGAGGGCCATGTGTCCATCGGCGGTTTGCAGCTGGACGACCCGAAAACCGATATCAACGCCTATCGCCGTGAAGTCGGCATGGTGTTCCAGCACTTCAACCTGTTCCCGCACATGACCGTGCTGGAGAACCTGTGCCTGGCGCAGAAGGTGGTGCGCAAGCGCAACAAGGCCGAGCGCGAAGCCAAGGCCCGGGCGTTGCTGGAAAAGGTCGGTATCGCGCAGAAGGCCAACGAGTATCCTTCGCGCCTTTCCGGCGGGCAGCAGCAGCGGGTGGCCATTGCCCGGGCCCTGGCGATGGACCCGAAGGTGATGCTGTTCGACGAGCCGACCTCGGCGCTTGATCCGGAGATGGTCGGGGAGGTGCTGGATGTGATGAAGACCTTGGCCCAGGAAGGCATGACCATGGTCTGCGTGACGCACGAGATGGGTTTTGCCCGGGAAGTGGCGGATCGGGTGTTGTTCTTTGATCACGGGAAGTTGCTGGAAGATTCGCCGCCGCAGGAATTCTTTGCTGCGCCGAAGGATTTGCGGGCGCAGGCGTTCTTGCGTCAGGTGTTGTGACACAAACGTTGCCCGATGAACTCCAGTGTATTCAGGTGATGTGTGGATAACGGATTGTAGTCAAACGCTCTCGTTTCTTGCCGCTCCGTGCTATTATGGCATGGAACGGCAAGTATTATCAGATGGCTTAGAGCTGTTAAGGGTTGTAGGCTATTTGCCTTTCTACTTCTATTCTCTCTCCAAAAAGGCGAAGAGCCTCGGTGTTTTGCTCTTCTAGCTGGTCGCGTAGTCTGATTTTTTCGGACCTTAGATATGTCAGTCTATCCTTTGCTGTCGCAGGGTCGTTATGGTTGACGGCTCCACGGCCATAGGCTTTATAACTAATTTGTATTTGGCTTGCTAGCTTTTCTTCTTTGGTGATTTGTTCTGTAACGCTCGAAAGTTTTTCGTATGTGTTAGTTGCTTTCTCCCTTGCTATTTTTCCCATTTTTATCAGTTCGTTGTAACGGGCCGTAAGTGGGTTTGGTTCTGGTGGAGGCTGCGTTGGCACACTCTTTCCTCTATTCTTGCTGCCTCCAAAGAGTTTGCTAAGTGCCTTAAACATGTTGCCGGACGGGTCAATGCGGTTTATAGGGTCTCCTGCTGTGTAAGCATATGCGTTCATATTTCCGGGCAGGAAAATGCTGGCCCGGTCAGGTGAGATAAAACGATATAGTGTGGGGCTATAAGCTCGGTTTCCGTTGCCTAAGAGATATAAGCCTGAAGAGAGGTGAGCTTCGCCGTTATAGCCTAGCATCGCGTGTAGGCTTTGTACGGGGCAGTACCCATAAGCACCATAGCTGATGGGGTGTGGGTCGAAATTACGCTGTACTACCAGAACAGATCTGGCCAGATTGGTAGCGAGCAATCTTGTTTGAGAGTCTCCCTTCCTGCATGACTGATCTGACGGAATCGAGTCTTCAGGTGGTGATGTTATTTCGATACTCATCGTTGTGTGCCCCTGGGAAAGATAGCCGGGCATCCAGTGTCGTTGGTCTGGGTGAGCCTCTCAACTATCAAAAATGCCAGGTGCAGGGCATGGTCAGCCTTTCAGTCAGGCAGCGCAGACGCCATGAAAGGTTCCATAGACGCCTTATCGGCCCTCCTGCAGTCGATCTTGATCTTGCTTCTAAGCGCGCGATAGTTCAGGCGCCGCCAATTGCGACTTCAGGAGGCCGAGCGGAGTTCTTGCGGAGGGAGGTGACGGGCATGGATGCCCGTCAAGCGCTGCGCCCCAGGATGGGGCGTTCAGCGCGGTCCTCCCGGGAGCAAGAACGGAGCGAGGGGACCCCGGAGCGAAGCGTAGGGGCCGGATGAATGGAGCGAGGATTTTTTGCTTACTTTTTGATCCTTCAAAAAGTGAGCCGCCGTAAGGGCGGAAAGGTGACTTCGCGTCACCATCGCGAATGAATGCGCATATAGCTTTCAAAACACATGCTCTAAAAGTCAAAGTCAAAGTCAAAGTCAAAGTCAAAGTCAAAGTCAAAGTCAAAGTCAAATGCGATCAGCGTGGGTTTTTACAGGTGTAAGCGCATTCATTAGCTATAATGACGCATAGTCACCTTTTCGCCCTTACGGCGAGTCACTTTTTGTCAAACGCGACAAAAAGTAACCAAAAAACGCTGCGCTCCATTCATCCGGCCCTCCGCTTCGCTCCGGGTCCCCTCACTCCGGCCTTGCTCCCGGGAGGACCGCGCTGCAGGGCCCATCCTGGGCCCCAGCGCTTGACGGGCATCCATGCCCGTCACCTCCCTCCGCAAGGCCTGCGTTCGGCCTCCTGAAGTCGCGAAGGTACGGGCGGCGCCTGGGCTGACGCAGCTGTCGCTAGTGGGCTGTGGAGTTAATCTTCTGATCGCCAAAGCCAAAGCCAAAGCCAAAGCCAAAGCCAAAGCCAAAGCCAAAGCCAAAGCCAAAGCCAAAGCCAAAGCCGTCGGTCTGGTTTCAGGTTCTGGCGATCTGGGCACGCCTGCAAGGCTTAGAGATTGAACCGTCCCACCATGCCTCGCAACTGCTGCCCCAACTGTTCCAACTCCCCACTCGAAACCGCCGTCTGCTCACTGGCCGCCCGCGTCTGCTCCGATACATCCCGCACATTGATCACGCTACGGTTGATCTGCTCGGCCACCACGCTCTGCTGTTCACTGGCCGTGGCAATCTGCTGGTTCATCCCCTGGATCGTCGACACCGTCTCGGTAATCTGCCCCAACGCGGCGCCGGCCTTGCGGCTGAGCTCGACGCTTTGCCCGGTCAGGCGCTTGCTGTCGTCCAACAGACCGGTCACCTCATCGGTGCCACGGTGCAGGTTGTCGATCAGCAACTCGATCTCCTCGGTCGACTGCTGCGTGCGCTGGGCCAGGCCGCGTACCTCGTCGGCCACCACGGCGAAACCGCGCCCGGCCTCGCCGGCCCGGGCCGCCTCGATGGCGGCGTTGAGCGCCAGCAGGTTGGTCTGCTCGGACACCGACTTGATCACATCGAGAATCGACCCGATGCGCTGGCTTTCACCGGCCAGATGACCCATGGCCGCCAGGCAATGGTCCATCTGCCCGGCCAACTGCTCGATGCGGGCAATCGCCTCGGCCACCACCTCGTCACCCAGCTGTGCCTGACGGTCGGCGGCGGTGGCCGCCTGCGAGGCCTGCTCAGCGTTCTGCGCGACCTCCTGCACCGTGGCGCTCATCTGGTTCATGGCCGTGGCCACCTGGTCGGTCTCCTCTTGTTGCTGGCCAATGCGCTCGCGGGTGTCCACGCTGGCGCCGGCCAGCGCCGTCGCGGCCCGGGACAGGTGACCGACGCCCTGGTCGATGCCGCCGAGCAGTTCGCGCAGGCTCAAGGTCATCTCGCGCATGCTCGTCTGCAACTGGCCCATCTCGTCGCGGCGTTGCACCGTCTGTACTTGGCTCAGGTCGCCACGGGCGATGCGCTCCGCCTGGGCCAGCACCTGGCGCAGGGGCTGGGTGACCTGCCTGGTGATCAGCCAGGCGGCCAGGATGCCGAACACCAGCGCCAGCACGGCCACGCTGGTCAGCAGCGAACGGTCGGCCAGGGCCTCGTTGTCGCGCTGCTCGAGCTTGCGCTCGCTCAGCTCACGGCTCACGACCTGCAGTTCGTCGCCCATTTTCTCCATGCCGTCCTGCAACTGCTCGACCTTGAGCGCGGTGTCGCGGTATTGGCGCAGGGTGTCGCGGTAGCGGTCCAGTTCCACCTGTGGGCGTTGGGTCAGCGTCCCGGGCAGCTCCAACGGGGCGATGGCCCGCAGCAACTGACCCAGACTGGTGTCCGCTGCCTGCAGCGCGGCATCGCCCATGCTGGCGAAGCTGTCCCGGGGCGAGAAGGCATAGGCCGGCACCAGGCTTTGCTGGCTGGCGGATTCGATATGGCGGCCCAGGGTATCCATGAGACCGACCACGCTGCCCTGCCGGCCGTCGCCCGGCAGCTTCAGCAGGGCCTGGGTCTGCAGCTCGTCGATCACGGCTTCGAGCACGCCTGCCTGCGCCTGCATCGCTGCACGCAAGCCTTCGCGGCTGGCAACGGTGCTCTGCAGGCTGGCGAAGTCGGCCTTCAGGCGCTGCAGCAACTGGAGTTTCTGGTTCAGCATCTGCCGTGACGTATCGACGCCGCTGCGTTGCAGCAGCAGGGTCAGGCGGTCGTGCAACTGCTCCAGGATGGTCGCGATGCGGGTCTTGCTGACGTCGTCGGCGAGTACCCGGTAGGTGATGCGCTCGGCGCGCAGGTCACGGGTCAGGTCGTCGAGTAGGCCGATGTCGCCGAGCTGCTCCGAGCGCTCGATGGCGCCGTCCAGGGCGCTCCAGCCGCTGAGGGTGGTGGCCAGGGTGAGCAGCAGCACCACGGCAAAACCCAGGGCGAGCTTGAGCCCGACGCCAAGGTTGCCGAGCTGGCGGTCAAGGTATCCGAACATGGCAGGTCTCCGTCCAATTGAGAAAAGGCCATGGCGGCAGAATGCCGCCATGGCCCTTGCTCATCGGCCGGAAGTCCGTCGGACTGGACCTGCAAATTGAGTAGGAAAATTCGCTGCGGGCTGAAGGGCAGTGCCTACAGCCCGCAAGCCGTGAATTAGAGCCTGAAACGCCCTACCAGGCCCTGCAGATGCGTCCCCAGGCGGGCCAACTCGACGCTGGAACTGGCGGTCTCCTCGCTCGCCGCCGAGGTCTGGTCGGAGATGTCGCGTACGTTCATCACGCTGCGGTTGATCTCTTCGGCCACGGCGCTCTGTTGCTCGGCGGCGGTGGCGATCTGCTGGTTCATCGACTGGATCGACGACACGGTGCGGGTGATGGTACCCAGCGAGTCACCGGCGCGGCGGGTCAGTTCGACGCTGCTGTCAGTCAGGGCACGGCTGCTGTCCATGACGCTGGCCACGCGCTCGGTGCCGTTCTGCAGGCTGGCGATCAGTTCCTCGATCTCTTCGGTGGACTGCTGGGTGCGCTGGGCCAGGCTGCGCACCTCGTCGGCGACCACGGCGAAGCCACGGCCCGCTTCGCCGGCGCGGGCGGCCTCGATGGCGGCGTTGAGCGCCAGCAGGTTAGTCTGCTGGGCTACCGATTTGATCACATCGAGCACGCTGCCGATCTTGTCGCTCTCGGCCTTGAGCTGGCTCATCGCTTCGCTGGAATTGACCACCTCGCCGGCCAGGCGCTCGATCTGGCTGATCGCCTCGCCCACCACCTTGTCGCCCTCGCGGGCCTGCTGGTCGGCCATCAGCGCCGCTTCCGAGGCCTGCTCGGCGTTGCGCGCCACTTCCTGGACGGTGGCGGTCATCTCGTTCATGGCGGTGGCGACCTGGTCGGTCTCGACCTTCTGGTTGTTGACCCCGGCGCTGGTCTGCTCGGTGACCGCCGACAGTTCCTCGGCGGCGCTGGCGATCTGCGTCACGCCGTCGCCGATGCCGCCGATCAGCTCGCGCAGGCCCTGGGTCATGCGCTGCATGCTGGCCTGCAACTGGCCCAGTTCGTCGCGCCGATCAGCCTTGAGGTCCTGGCGCAGGTCGCCGCCGGCCACGCGCTCGGCGGCGGCGAGGGTCTGGCGCAGCGGTACGATGATCTGCCGGGTGATGGCGAAGGCGGCCAGCACCCCCAGCAGCAGGGCCAGGGCGGTGGCGCCGGCCAGCAGGGTCTTGGCCTGCTGGGTGCCCTGGTCGCGCACGGTGGTTTGCGAAACGCTCATTTCCTGGCTGGTAACCAGCAGCAGCTGGCCTTGCGCGGACATGCGCGTCAGCGCCTGCTCGCTGGCGGCCTGGGCGTTGCCGAACTGGTTTACCGCGTCGCGGTAGGCGGCCAGTGCGCCAGCGGCGTCGTCGAGGCTGGCGGCGAATTCGGCCGGAAGCTTGCCCGGCAGGGCCTTGAGCACGGTCATGGCCTGATCGATGGCGCCGAGGGCGGTCTGCTGGAATTCGGCCTTGCCGCTGTAGGTGTAGCCGCGCACCTGGAAGCGTGCCTGCTGCAACAGGGCGGCGACCTGCACTACTTCCTGGTACTGCTGGATATCACCGCCCTGCAAAAGACGCTGCTGGACCTTGCCGATCAGCTCGGCGGCCTTGTCGGCGCTGTCGCCCAGGGTGGCGCGGCTGGCCTCGCGGCGCTGGCCGGCCTGCTTGAGTTCGGCGAAGGCCTGCTGGTACTGGCGCACGGCGTCCTGCTGTTTGTCCAGGCGCTGGCGGTCGGCGGGGAGCTCGATCTGGCCGAGCATGAACTGCACTTGGCGCTCGAGGTTGGCCAGGGCCTTTTCCAGTTCCGCCACGGCGGCGTCGTCTCGGTTGCGTTCATAGCCCAGGCGGGCCAGGCGCAGGTCCTGGGTGTACTGGTGGATCACCGAGATGTTGCCGAGCTTGTCGCCACGGCTGGTGACGCTGTCGATGCCCAGCCAGCCGGTGAAGGTGATGCCGAGGGTGAGCAGCAGCACCAGGCCGAAGCCGATCCCCAATTTGCGATTGACGCTTACATTTCCCAGTGACTGGGCAAACCAACGGTACATAGACGACTCCCCGGCGCGTGGCAGTGCGGATTATTGTTCTGTTGCACAGGCCATCGGCGCGGGGCGGGGAAACTTGATGGTAAAAACCTGACCTTGGCGTCAGAAAATTCGCGAGAGCAGGGCGGTGACCGCCGTTTCCACCCGCAGGATGCGATCGCCCAGCTGCACCGGGGCCAGGCCGGCCTTGCCGAGCAGTTCGACCTCGTAGGGGATCCAGCCGCCTTCGGGGCCGATCGCCAGGGTCACCGGGCCTTCCACGGCGCGCGGGCAGGCAGGGTAGGGACCGGGATGGCCGACCAGGCCCAGGGTGCCTTCGGCGATGGCGGGCAGGCGGTCTTCGACGAAGGGCTTGAAGCGCTTCTCGATGATCACTTCCGGCAGCACCGTGTCGCGGGCCTGCTCCAGGCCGAGAATGAGGTTTTCGCGGATGGTCTCGGGCTGCAGGAATGGTGTCTGCCAGAAGCTCTTCTCGACCTTGTAGCTGTTGACCAGGATCAGCCGCGGCACGCCCAGGGTGGCGACCGTCTGGAACAGCCGGCGCAGCATCTTCGGCCGCGGCACGGCCAGCACCAGGGTCAGCGGCAGCTTGGCCGGCGGCGGCTGGTCGAAGGCCACCCGCAGTTCGGCCTCATGGCCTTCGAGGCGGATGACCTCGGCCTTGCCCATCAGGCCGCCGATGCGCCCGACGCGCAGGCTGTCGCCCACCGCCACGCGGTGGATCTCCTGCATGTGGGTGAAGCGGCGATCGGCCAGGACGACACGGTCGGCCGACACGAAGTCGGCCTCTTCAAGAAGCAACAGGTTCACGGTTGGGTCGCTGGCGGCTGGTCGTTGTGGTCGTTGTTCGCTTCGTCCGGCTCGTGGCTGCGCTTGCGGATCAGGCTGCCGCACAGCACGCCGACCTCGAACAGCATCCACATGGGCACGGCCAGCAGGGTCTGGGAGAAGATGTCCGGCGGGGTGAGGATCATGCCGACCACGAAGCAGCCGATGATCACGTACGGGCGGATCTTCTTCAGGTACTGCACGTCGACCACGCCGATCCACACCAGCAGCACCACCGCCACCGGGATCTCGAAGGCGACGCCGAAGGCGAAGAACAGGGTCATGACGAAGTCGAGGTAGCTGGAAATGTCGGTCATCATCGACACGCCCTCGGGGGTGGCGCTGGCGAAGAAGCCGAAGATCAGCGGGAACACCAGGAAGTAGGCGAAGGCCATGCCGGCATAGAACAGGAAAATGCTCGATACCAGCAGCGGGATGGCGATGCGCTTTTCGTGGCGGTACAGGCCCGGGGCGATGAACCCCCAGATCTGCTGCAGGATGAACGGGATCGCCAGGAACAGCGAGACGATCATGGTCAGCTTGAACGGCGTCAGGAACGGCGAGGCCACGTCGGTGGCGATCATCGTCGCGTTGGCCGGCAGGTGCGCGCGCAGCGGCGCCGAGACCAGGGTGTAGATCTGCTGGGCGAAGGAGAACAGCCCGGCGAAGATCAGGAAGATGGCGGCGACGCAGCGCAGCAGGCGGGTGCGCAGTTCGGTCAGGTGCGAGACCAGCGGCATCGGCTGGTCATGTTCCGGATTCTCGCTCATGGGGCTCGTGGCGGTTGGGGCGGCTCGGAGGGTGGCGTCGCGGTCGGCTGCGCGGGGGCGGCTTCGACGGCGGGTGTGGCGGGCGTTTCAGTACTGGCCGGCGGCTGCGCCGGTGGCGTCAGCGGATTGAGGATGCGCTTGGCCTCCTGCTCCATCTGCAGGATGTGCTCGTTGTGCAGCTGGCGGCGGATGTCGTCGGCGCCGATCTCGCGCTCGACCTCCATCTTGATCGCGTTGAAGCTGCGCTTGAGGCGGCCGATCCACAGGCCTGCGGTGCGCGCGGCCCCCGGCAGGCGCTCGGGGCCGAGCACCAGCAGGGCGACCAGGCCGACGAGCAGCAGCTCGCTGAAACTGATGCCGAACATGGGTCAGTCTTTCCGCTGCGGCTCTTGGACCGGCTGGGCCTGGCCCTCGATGGTGTGGCCCTGGGCCTGCTGCGCGGTGTTCTGCACCGGCGGAACCGGTTGCGCCGGCGGCGGGGCCTGCTCGGCGGGCTTGGTTTCTTCTTCGTTCATGGCCTTGCGGAAGCCCTTGATCGATTCGCCCAGGTCGCTGCCGAAGTTCTTCAGCTTCTTGGTGCCGAACACCAGCACCACGACGACCAGCAGGACGATCCAGTGTTTCCAGTCAAAAATGCCCATTTCGTACTCCTGAAAAATGTGTGTCGGTCTATCGGGCCCCGGGGCTGCCTTGCAGCCCATCACAGGGTTCAGCGAATCGTTCAGGCGACGCGGCCCCCTGTAGGAGCGGCCTTGTGTCGCGAAAGGGACGCAACGCGCCCCCGGCAATCTTCAGGCAGAAGGCTGACGCGCAGCCTTCTCGTCATGCCCGGACAACCCGAACCGACGCTCCAGCTCGTCAAGCACCGCCTGCGGATGCTGGCCGAGCGCGCTGAGCATGACCAGGCTATGAAACCACAGGTCTGCGGTTTCATAGATGACATCGCTGTAATCCTTGCTGGCGGCGGCATCCTTGGCGGCGATGATGGTCTCGATGGACTCTTCGCCGAGCTTCTCGAGGATCTTGTTCAGGCCCTTGTGATACAGGCTGGCCACGTAGCTGCTGTCCGGCGCCGCGTGCTTGCGTTCTTCCAGCACCTCGGCGAGGCGGTTCAGGGTGTCGCTCATGTCAGTGTCCTGCGCTGTAGATGGCGTCCGGATCCTTCAGGACCGGGTCGACGATTTTCCACTGGCCGTCCTCGAAGACGCGGTAGAAGCAGCTTTCACGGCCGGTATGGCAGGCGATATGACCCAGTTGCTCGACCATCAGGATGATCACGTCGGCGTCGCAGTCCAGGCGCATTTCATGCAGTTTCTGCACATGGCCCGACTCCTCGCCCTTGCGCCACAGCTTGCCCCGCGAGCGCGACCAATAGATGGCGCGATGCTCGGCGGCGGTCAGGGCGAGGGATTCACGGTTCATCCAGGCCATCATCAGCACGCGCCCGGTCTTGTGGTCCTGGGCGATCGCCGGCACCAGGCCATCGCTGTTCCACTTGATCTCGTCCAGCCAGTCTTTCATCGTCGACTCCAAACCGGGCCCGCTCCCGTACCGGGCCCCTTTGCGCTAGTGTGCCAGCCGGCGGCGCGGCTGGCTATCGGCGCACGATCAGGTACAGGCCCGCGGCCAGCATCAACCATGCGGGCCAGGCGGCCGGGGCGCTGAGGCTGACGGCACCGGCGGCCAGGGTGGCGCCGCCGCCGAGCAGGCCGGCGCCGAGCAGGCGCAGCGCCCAGTTGTCGCCGGCACGGCGCCGCTCGGGCAGTTGCGCATCGTGCAGGTGCGGTTGCGACAGGCGTTCGAGCAGGTCGCGGGTCATGTCGGCCAGGTGCGGCAGTTGCTCGGCCTGGCTGTACAGGTTGCCGATCACCGCCTTCGGGCTCATGCGCTCGCGCATCCAGCGCTCGAGGAACGGCTTGGCGGTGCTCCACAGGTCGAGGTCGGGGTACAGCTGGCGGCCCAGGCCTTCGATGTTGAGCAGGGTCTTCTGCAGCAGCACCAGCTGCGGCTGGACTTCCATGTTGAAGCGCCGGGCGGTCTGGAACAGGCGCATCAGCACCTGGCCGAAGGAGATGTCCTTGAGCGGTTTTTCGAAGATCGGCTCGCACACGGTGCGGATCGCCGCCTCGAACTCGTTGACCTTGGTCTGGGCCGGCACCCAGCCCGAATCGATGTGCAGCTGGGCCACGCGGCGGTAGTCGCGCTTGAAGAAGGCGATCAGGTTGCGCGCCAGGTAGTCCTGGTCCTCGGCCGTCAGGCTGCCGACGATGCCGCAGTCGATGGCGATGTACTGCGGGCTCCACGGCTTGACCGTGCTGACGAAGATGTTGCCCGGGTGCATGTCGGCGTGGAAGAAGCTGTCGCGGAACACCTGGGTGAAGAACACTTCCACCCCCCGCTCGGCGAGCATCTTCATGTCGGTGCGCTGGTCGGCCAGGGTGGCCATGTCGGTGACCGGCACGCCGTAGATGCGCTCCATCACCAGCACCTTGGGCCGGCAGAAGTCCCAGTACACCTGGGGCACGTACATCAGCTCGGAGCCTTCGAAGTTGCGTCGCAGCTGGCTGGCGTTGGCCGCCTCGCGCAGCAGGTCGAGCTCGTCGTAGATGGTCTTCTCGTAGTCGCCGACGATCTCCACCGGGTGCAGGCGGCGGGCATCGGCCGAGGCGCGCTCGGCGGCCTTGGCGATCAGGAACAGCCAGGCCAGGTCCTGGGCGATGACCGGCTTGAGGCCCGGGCGCACCACCTTGACCACCACTTCCTCGCCGCTCTTCAGGCGCGCGGCGTGGACCTGGGCCACCGAGGCCGAGGCCAGCGGCTCGACGTCGAAGCGGCTGAACACCTCGGCCACCTTCGCCCCGAGCTGTTCCTCGATCAGTGCCACGGCGTGCTGCGGGTCGAATGGCGGCACCCGGTCCTGCAGCAGCATCAGCTCGTCGGCGATGTCGGTGGGCAGCAGGTCGCGGCGGGTGGAAAGCAACTGGCCGAACTTGATGAAGATCGGCCCCAGGTCCTGCAGCGCCAGGCGCAGGCGCGCGCCGCGGCTCAGCTCCAGGGGCTTGCGCGGCAGCCAGCGCCAGGGCATCAGCAGGCGCAGGCTGGCCAGCCACCAGGGCAGCAGGGGCTGTTCGAACAGCAGGTCATCGAGGCGGTAGCGGATCACGACGCGCTGGATGCGCAACAGACGGCGGACGGCGAGCAGCTTCATGCGTTATCGCTGGTATCAAGAGTGTGGGCGAGGCGGCGCAGGCGCGCCTCGAGACGTTCGATATCGACTTTCAGCGCATCGAGTTCGCTGAACGCCGCTTCGGCTTCGCGTTTGCCGACCAAGGTGCGGGATTCCTCGGCCAGGTACTCGGAGAGGTTCTCGCCGAAGCGGGCCAGGCCCTGGCGGGTCCAGCGCGCGCGCAGGCGCAGGTGGCCGGCGATCAGCGCGGTGGGCACCGGGCCCAGCCAGCGCTGCAGCTCGTATTCCCAGTCCAGTTCCAGGTCCTGCACGATGCCGAACAGGTCGAGCAGCACGGCGCTGTCGCCATGCAGTTCGACCTGGGGGCTGTGCAGCACGGCGGTCTTGTCCTTGGCCAGGGCCAGCTGCGCCAGGCGCCCTGCAGGGGCGCGCAGGGTGCAGTCGACCTCGCCCTCCCAGTGGGCGGCGAGCATCAGGCCTTCCTCGTCGGGCAGCACGAACAGCTTCAGGGCCGGCTGCACGCAGTCGATCTCGATCACCCGGCCCTCCAGCGCCGCCAGGCGCTGGAGGGCGGTGCTGTCCAGGCGCAGGACACGGTTGAGCCCGTGCTCGGCGCTGGCGAGCAGGCCGGCCAGGAGCATCAGGGCTTGATCCCCCGGTGCACGGCGACGATGCCGCTGGTCATGTTGTGGTAGGTGACGCGGTCGAAGCCGGCCTCGACCATCATGCTCTTGAGCGTTTCCTGGTCGGGGTGCATGCGGATCGATTCGGCCAGGTAGCGGTAGCTTTCCGAGTCGTTGGTGATCAGCTTGCCGGCCAGCGGCATGAAGGCGAACGAGTAGGCGTCGTAGGCCTTGGACATCAGCTTGTTGGTCGGCTTGGAGAACTCCAGGATCAACAGGCGGCCACCGGGCTTGAGCACCCGCAGCATGGAGCGGATGGCTTCGTCCTTGTGGGTCACGTTGCGCAGGCCGAAGGCGATGGTCACGCAGTCGAAGTGGTTGTCCGGGAACGGCAGCTTCTCGGCGTCGGCCTGGACGAACTCGATGTTGCCGGCCACGCCGCGGTCGAGCAGTCGGTCACGGCCGACCTTGAGCATCGAGTCGTTGATGTCGGCCAGTACCACCTGGCCGGTCGGGCCGACCAGGCGCGAGAACTTGGCGGCCAGGTCGCCGGTGCCACCGGCGATGTCCAGCACCCGGTTGCCGCTGCGCACGCCGGACAGCTCGATGGTGAAGCGCTTCCACAGGCGGTGCATGCCGCCGGACAGCACGTCGTTCATCAGGTCGTACTTGGCGGCCACCGAGTGGAACACCTCGGCGACTTTCTTCGCCTTCTGGCTCTCGGGCACGTCCTGGTAGCCGAAGTGGGTAGTGGGTTCGGCGTGGTCGCCTTTGCGCTGGTCGGTCATATCGCTTCACCAGAAAAAAATTACGGCCATTCTAGGGGCTGCGGGCGGATTTGTCTTGGCGGGGTGTGTCATGCAGAGGGGGCGGGCATAATGGCGATTATGTCTACATATCCAGGATCACCCGCATGACCCAGATCAGCGTCGAACGCAAACACTCCCTCGGCCGTGACGCCGCCCGTGCCAAGGCCGAGGCGCTGGTCGACAGGCTCAGCCGCGAATACGACCTCAAGGCCACCTGGAATGGCGACCGCGTCGATGTGACGCGCAGCGGCGCCAACGGCAGCGTGCACATTGGCGAGGACACCATCCGCGTAGAGCTGAAGCTGGGCATGATGCTGTCGATGATGAGCGCCAGCATCAAGGGCGAGATCGAGCGGGCGCTGGACAAGGCCCTGGCCTGACACTGCGCGCTCCTTGCTGTTTGCGGGCGCGGGCCTTGTGGGAGCAGGTGTTGTGGGAGCGGGCTTGCCCCGCGATAGCGATTGCCCGGGCTGGCGCTATCGCGGGGCAAGCCCGCTCCCACGCAAGCGCTGCATGACCCCACCTTAGGGTGAGGATTCTAATTTTTCCGCCTACCTTCACGCTCAAGCCCTGCCTCCCAGGGCAGTTCCTCCCTCCCCTTGAACGAGCATGAGGTGCAGAGCATGGCCAAAGTGAATCTCAAGCAGAAAGACGACGCCCAAGGCAGTACCCTGGGCGAGGTGCGTGGCTACGCCCGCAAGATCTGGCTGGCGGGCATCGGTGCCTACGCCCGCGTCGGCCAGGAAGGTTCCGACTACTTCAAGGAGCTGGTGAAGGCCGGCGAAGGCGTCGAGAAACGCGGCAAGAAGCGCCTGGGTAAAGAGATCGAGGCCGCCAACGGCCATCTCGATGAAGCCACCCAGGAAGTCAGCCGGGTACGCGGCAAGGTCGAGGTCCAACTGGACAAAATCGAGAAAGCCTTCGACGCCCGTGTCGGTCGCGCCTTGAATCGCCTCGGCATTCCGTCTAAACATGACGTTGAGGCGTTGTCCATCAAGCTTGAACAGCTGCACGAGCTGCTCGAGCGCGTCGCGCACAAACCATAAGGAGAGCAGGATGGCTGGCAAGAAGAACACCGAGAAAGAAGGCAGCTCCTGGATCGGCGGAATCGAGAAGTACTCCCGCAAGATCTGGTTGGCTGGCCTGGGTATCTACTCCAAGGTCGACCAGGATGGTCCGAAGCTGTTCGATTCGCTGGTGAAGGATGGCGAAAAGGCCGAGAAGCAGGCGAAGAAAACCGCCGAAGACGTGGCCGAAAGCGCCAAGTCGTCGACCAACTCCCGGGTGTCTGGCGTGAAGGACCGTGCGCTGGGCAAGTGGAGCGAGCTGGAAGAGGCCTTCGACAAGCGCCTGAACAGCGCCATCTCGCGCCTGGGCGTGCCCAGCCGCAATGAGATCAAGGCCCTGCACCAGCAGGTCGACTCGCTGACCAAGCAGATCGAGAAGCTGACCGGTGCGTCGGTGACTCCGATCTCCAAGGCCAGTGCCAGCAAGACCGCGGCCAAGCCCCTGGCCAAGGCGGCAGCCAAGCCTGCGGCCAAGACCGCCGCGGCAAAACCGGCGGCCAAGCCTGCGGCGAAAACCGCGGCAGCCAAACCGACAGCCAAACCAGCGGTGGCCAAACCGGCGGCAAAACCCGCTGCGGCCAAGAAACCGGCCGTGAAGAAAGCGGCTCCGGCCAAGCCTGTGGCAGCCAAGCCGGCCGCTCCGGCGCCTGCCGCCACCGCGGCTCCGGCCCCGAGCGCGGCCCCGGCCAGCAGCACGCCGTCCGCACCGGTGAACGCGGCCACCCAGGCCTGACACCGCGTCGCCCTGATCGCGGGGCAAGCCCGCTCCCACGAAGCCTGTACAGGACGCGTGGGGGTGGGCTTGCCCCGTGATCGTTTCAGCCTTCCAGATACCGCATCGCCAACTGCTCCGCCGCGCTGCGCGCCGGTGCCTGCAGATGCGGCGCCACCAGCATCATCACCTGGTACACCACCACCACCACGTCGCCCTCGCGCCCCAGCACCCGCTGGTAGTCCAGCGAGCACATCAGGGTCAGGGTGATCTGCTCCACCAGTTGTCCCAGCGCCTGGGTCTCACTGGTCACCTGGCCCTGGCCCTTGAGGCTGGCCAGCAACGCGGCCAGGGTGCGCTTGAGGGCGTTGATCAGGCTGCGCATGCCCCGCGCCAGCTTGGGCAGGCGCCCGGTGAGGTTGGACAGGTCCTGGAACAAAAAGCGGTACTGGGCCATGCGCTCGACGATCAGGTGCAGGAACAGCCAGTAGTCCTCGGCGTCCAGGCGCACATCCAGGGGCGGGTCGAGCAGCGTCATCAGCTCCTCTTCGAAGCGCTCGAACAGGCCGATCACCAGCGGCTCCTTGCCGTGGAAGTGGTAGTACAGGTTGCCGGGGCTGATCCCCAGTTCGTTGGCGATCTCCAGGGTGGAGACGTTCGGCTCGCCCTGGCGGTTGAACAGCTGCAAGGCACATTCGAGGATACGGTCGCGGGTCTTCATCCGGTCAGCGCGCCAATACGTAGTTGCCCGGCGCGGGGCCCAGCGGTGGGTAGGTGGCGTTGCCCAGTTCCTCGCGGGGTGTCTTCAGCGTACCCGAGCGCTCGCTGATCCATTCCAGCCACAGCGGCCACCAGCTGCCGTCGCGGCGCTGGGCGTCGTGGAACCAGGCCCGTGGGTCGCTGGAGAGCTTGGGGTTTTCCAGGTAGTAGGCCTTGGGGTTGCCGGGCGGGTTGATGATGCTCTGGATATGGCCGCTGTTGGCCAGGATGAAACGCCGATCGCCGCCGAGCAGCAGGGCCGAGCGGTAAACGGCGTCCCACGGGGTGATGTGGTCGTTGCTGCCGGCCACGGTGAAGCTGTCCAGCCCGACCTGCTTGAGGTCGATCGGCGTACCGCACACTTCCAGCCCTTCGGGGAAGGTCAGCGGGTTGAGTTTGAAGAAGTCCAGCAGGTCGCCGTGCAGGGCGGCGGGCAGGCGGGTGTTGTCGGCGTTCCAGTAGAGAATGTCGAACGCCGGCGGGGTCTTGCCCATCAGGTAGTTGTTGACCCAGTAGTTCCAGATCAGGTCGTTGGGCCGCATCCAGGCGAAGATCCGCGCCACTTCGCCGCCGTCGAGCACGCCGCGCTGGTACGAGCGGCGCTTGGCCGCCTCCACGGTCTGCTCGTCGGCAAACAGGCTGGCGGGGCTGTCGAACTGGCTGTCGAGCAAGCTCACCAGGTAAGTGGCGCTGCGCACCTTGCGCAGCTGTTTCTTGGCGTGCAGGTGGCCTTGCAGGGCGGCCATGGTCAGGCCGCCGGCGCAGGCGCCCATCAGGTTGGGATCGCGGCTGCCGCTGATGCTGCGGCAGGCATTGAGCGCTTCCTCCAGGGCCTGCACGTAGCTGGACAGGCCCCATTCGCGGTGGCGCGGGTCAGGGTTGCGCCAGCTGACCATGAACACCTGCAAGCCTTGCTTGAGCATGTACTGGACGAAACTGTTGGTCGGGCCCAGGTCGAAGATGTAGAACTTGTTGATCTGCGGCGGTACCACCAGCAACGGCCTGGCGTACTGTTTCTCGCTCATGGGCTTGTACTGGATCAGCTCCAGCAGCTCGTTGCGAAACACCACCGCGCCCGGGGTGGCGGCCAGGTTGCCGCCGACCTCGAAGGCCCGCTCGTCCACCTGGCGCGGCAGGCCGTCGTTGTGGCGCAGGTCGTCGAGCAGATGGCTGGCCCCGCGCAGCAGGCTCAGGCCACCGGTATTGAACAGTTCCTTGACTGCCAGAGGGTTGAGCAGCGAGTTGCTCGGGGCGAAGGCGTCGCTGACCAGGTTGAACAGGAACTGTGCCCGGGCGCGATCATCGTCGGCCAGGCTGCTTTCCTCGATCCACAGGCGGGTCTGCTTTTGCCAGGCCAGGTAGGCCTGCAGGCCGCGACGGTAGAACGGGTTCTGGCTCCAGGTCGGGTCGCTGAAGCGCGTGTCGCGGGGGTTAGGCTGGTAGGGGCTGTCGCCGATCAACACGCGGCCCAGTTGGCCGCCCAGGCTCAGCAGGTGGTGGGCGGTGTGCAGCGGGTTGCGCAGGCTGATCCTGCCGACCTGGCGCAGGGTCGAGATGAGGTCGCGACCGCGCAGGCCGGTGATGGCGTTCTGCACGTTCATGCTGGTGACGGGCACCGGTTTGTCTTTCATGCCAACACTCCATCGTTTAGCAATCGGACCGATCGCGGGGCAAGCCCGCTCCCACGCCAGCTTTTCTGGGGCGCAGGGTGCGGGCTTGTCCCGCGATCGGCATCAGGTGCGCGCAGCGGGCCGGGGGTGCATGACCGCGCGTTGGCGTTCCTGCTCGAGGAATTTCATGATGATCGGCGCGACGGCCTCGGCCCGGGTGATCAGGAACAGGTGGCCGTCGTCGATTATGTGTAGCTGGGCATTGGGAATTCGCCAGGCCAGCAGGCGCATGTTGATCAGGGGGATCAACGGATCGTCGTCGCCGGCCAGCACCAGGGTGGGTTGGTGGATCTTGTGCAGCCAGTGGATGCTGGTCCAGCCGAGCCCGGCGAACAGCTGCCAGTAGTAGCCCAGCTTGCCGCCCGAGCGGACCTTGGAGGCGTGGTGCATGGCCAGGTCCGGGTCGCGCCGGAAGCCGCCGCCGTAGATCAGCGGGGCGATGCGGATCACATGGGAGGGCTGCACATAGCGCCGCGGGCTGGCCATCATCCACAGCACCTTGGGCTTGCCCGGCACCATCACCGCGCCAGCGGCGGTGGCGGCCAGCACCAGCTTCTTGCAGCGCTCGGGGTAGTCGTGGGCGAACTGCTGGGCCAGGGCGCCGCCCCAGGACACGCCGATGACATTGACCTGGCCGTAGTCCAGGTAGTCGAGCATGCGCGCGGTCAGCTTGGCCAGGCCGGGAAAGCGGTAGGGGTGGCGGGGCGTCGACGAGCCGCCGACCCCGGGCACGTCGAAGGCGATGACCTCCAGGTCCGGGTCCAGCGCCTCGATGAACGGAAATACCAGCTCGAGGTTGGCGCCGATGCCGTTGAAGATCAGCAGCGGCGTCAGGTGTGGCTTGCCCGGGCGGACTGCGGTGCGTATGGACTGCTCGTCCAGCTCGACGGTCCTGAAGATGTACGGTTGCGGCATGCGCGTGACTCTGTGGTGAAGGTAGCGCCGCGATGCACCGACAGGCCCATCGCGGCGGTTCGGTTCAACGCTCGTGCACGTATGTTCCCGGTGCGGCCTCGCCTGCGGTATAGGTGCGGTTACCCAGCTTTGTAGGCGCCTTCTTGAGTTCGCCGGCGCGCTCGCCCAGCCAGGCCTGCCAGTGCAGCCACCAGGAATCGGCATGCTTGATGGCGTTCTCCTGCCAGGCCACCGGATCGTCCGGGCGGTCCTCGCCGGTCATGAAGCGCGCCTTGGGGTTGCCCGGTGGGTTGAGGATGCTCTGGATATGGCCGCTGTTGGACAGCACGAACTCGATCTTGCCGCCGAACAGGTGCGCCGAGCGGTAGCACGACTGCCATGGGGTGATGTGGTCGGCGGTGCCGGCGACGCTGTAGATGTCGCAGTCGACCTTCTTCAGGTCGATGGCGGTGCCGCACACTTCGAGGGCGTCGGAGCGGGTCAGCGGGTTGTTCTTGAACATCTCGATCAGGTCGCCGTGGAAGGCGGCCGGCAGACGGGTGGTGTCGTTGTTCCAGAACAGGATGTCGAATACCGGCGGTTCGTTGCCGAGCAGGTAGTTGTTGACCCAGTAGTTCCAGATCAGGTCGTTGGGGCGCATCCAGGCGAACACCTTGGCCATGTCGCTGCCTTCGAGCACCCCGGCCTGGTAGGAGTGGCGTTTGGCCGCCTCCAACGTCTGCTCGTCGACGAACAGCGCGACCTGGGTGTCGACGGTGGTGTCGAGCACGCTCACCAGCAAGGTCAGGGCGTTGACCTTCTTCTCGCCGAGCGCGGCGTAGTGGCCCACCAGCGCGGTGCAGGTGATGCCGCCGGAGCAGGCGCCGAGCATGTTCAGGTCCTTGCTGCCGGTGATCGCCAGCACCGCGTCGACCGCCTCCTTGAGCGCGTCGATGTAGGTCGACAGGCCCCACTCGCGCTGGGCCTTGGTCGGGTTGCGCCAGCTGACGATGAAGGTCTGCTGCTGGGAGCGCAGGCAGAAGCGCGCCAGGCTCTTTTCCGGGCTCAGGTCGAACACGTAGAACTTGTTGATCTG
The DNA here is from genome assembly GCF_014268935.2 of Pseudomonas peradeniyensis. GTDB lineage: Bacteria > Pseudomonadota > Gammaproteobacteria > Pseudomonadales > Pseudomonadaceae > Aquipseudomonas > Aquipseudomonas peradeniyensis. The sequence continues at coordinate 219,744 of NZ_JABWRJ020000002.1, forward strand.
TGGCGGCACCACCAGCAGCGGACGGCTGTGCACCTGCTCGGTGATGGGGCTGTACTGGATGAGTTCCAGCACATCGTTGCGGTACACCACCGAGCCTTCGCTGGTGCCGAGGTTCTTGCCGACCTCGAAGGCCTCCATGTTCACCTGGCTGGGCATGCCGCCGTTGTTGACGATGTCCTTGGCCAGGTTGGACAGCCCGTCGAGCAGGCTCTTGCCGCCGGTCTCGAAGAAGCGCTTGACCGCGGCGGGGTTGGAGAGGGTGTTGGTGGGGGCCATGGCCTCGGTCACCAGGTTGATGACGAACTGCCCGCGGCTGATGTCCTGGGGCGACAGGTCGCTTTCGCCGATCCAGTCGTTGAGCTCCTTGCGCCAGGCCAGGTAGGTCTGCAGGTAGCGGCGGTACAGGGGGTTCTTGCTCCATGCCGGGTCGGCGAAGCGACGGTCGTCGCCTTCAGGCTGCAGGGCCGACTTGCCCAGCAGCACGTTTTTCAGCTCCAGGCCGAAATGCGCCACGTGCTTGGCGCTGTGCAGGGGCTGGCGTACCGCCTGGCGCAGCACAGTGCGCGCCGATGTCAGCAAATCCTTGCGGCGAATGCCGATGACCGGGTTCAGCCCCAGGGTGTTTTCCGAGGCCTGCCGCTGCAACTCATCGTTGTTCTTGTTACTCATCTACGACGCTCCGTTGTCCTGAGACGAGTACCGGCGTGCTGTGACAGCCCGGTACTGCTACTCGGGTGACCAGTGATAAGGAACAGCGGTGCTGCGACCGGATGCGTGCCGATGATGAGCTGCGTGGGTTTCTGCGTGTGAAGACAACCTGCTTTCGCTCGCGACCTCTACATACCGGCCTGGCCCTGCCTGCCATCAAGGCAATGCAGGGAACTTGCCAGCTCCATTGGTTACCCGACTTTCGTGTAATGCGCAAGACAGCCAATCTTTGGCAGTCATCAAGGCATTCAAGCAGATGAGATTAGAAAATGCGCTCTAAAGCTTGCGAGCCTTGAGCTAGAGCATCAATTTCACCACCGATTCGGACGGGTCGCGGGATTTGCCGGCCTTGTGCAATTCGTCGAGGTAATCGGCCCACAGCTGCTCCTGGCGCAGGCACAACTGCTCGAGGTACTCCCAGGTGAACAATCCGGAGTCATGGCCGTCGTCGAAGGTCAGTTTCAGTGCATATTGACCGGCCGGTTCCAGGCCGCTGAGGCCGACGTTGATCTTGCCAAATTGCAGGATGGGATTGCCGTGGCCCTGGACCTCGGCGGAGGGGGAGTGCACGCGCAGGAATTCGGCGGGCAGGTGGTAGACCTCGCCGGGGGCGTAGGTGAGGGTGAGGGTCTTGGAGGCTTTGTGCAGGTTTATCGCGGTGGGCAGGCGGGCCATGGGCTGGGTCTCAGGGAAGCGGATGGAGCAAGCTTCGAGCTTCTGGCGCATGGATTCAAGGGGCATTCGCGGGGCAAGCCCGCTCCCACGCTGATCGTGGGAGCGGGCTTGCCCCGCGATGGTCTTACAGGATGTAACGCGACAGGTCTTCGTTCTGCGCCAGCTCGCCCAGGTGGCTGTTCACGTAGGCGGCGTCGATGTGGATCGGCGTTTCGTCGTGGGCGCTGGCCAGGTCGCCGGCGCTGAACGACACCTCTTCGAGCAGGCGCTCGAGCAGGGTGTGCAGGCGGCGGGCACCGATGTTCTCGGTCTTCTCGTTGACCTGGTAGGCGATCTCGGCCAGGCGCTTGAGGCCTTCGTCGGCGAACTCGATGTTCAGGCCCTCGGTCTTGAGCAGGGCGCTGTACTGCTCGGTCAGCGAGGCGTGCGGCTCCTTGAGGATGCGCTCGAAGTCTTCAGGGGTCAGCGCCTTGAGCTCGACACGGATCGGCAGGCGGCCCTGCAGCTCGGGTACCAGATCGCTCGGCTTGCTCAGGTGGAACGCGCCAGAGGCGATGAACAGGATGTGGTCGGTCTTGACCATGCCCAGCTTGGTGTTGACGGTGCAGCCCTCGATCAGCGGCAGCAGGTCGCGCTGCACGCCTTCACGGGAGACATCGGCGCCGCCGACATTGCCGCGCTTGGCCACCTTGTCGATTTCGTCGATGAACACGATGCCGTGCTGCTCGACTGCTTCCAGGGCCTTGCCCTTGAGCTCTTCCTCGTTGACCAGACGGCTCGCTTCTTCGTCGCGGACCATCTTCAGCGCTTCCTTGACCTTCAGCTTGCGGGTCTTGCGCTTGCCCTTGCCCATGTTGGCGAACAGGCTCTGCAGCTGGTTGGTCATCTCTTCCATGCCGGGCGGCGCGGCGATCTCGACGCCCATGTTCTCGGCGACTTCGATCTCGATTTCCTTGTCGTCCAGCTGGCCTTCGCGCAGGCGCTTGCGGAACAGCTGGCGGGTGTTGGAGTCGGTGCTGGACTGCTGGGCTTCCTCGCTGAAGCTGCTGACCCGCGCCTGCGGCAGCAGGGCGTCGAGAATGCGGTCTTCGGCGGCGTCCTCGGCGCGGTGGCGCACGCGGACGATTTCCTGCTCGCGCAGCATCTTCAGCGCGGCGTCGGCCAGGTCGCGGATGATCGACTCGACGTCACGGCCAACGTAGCCGACTTCGGTGAACTTGGTCGCTTCGACCTTGATGAACGGCGCGTTGGCCAGCTTGGCCAGGCGGCGGGCGATCTCGGTCTTGCCGACACCGGTGGGGCCGATCATCAGGATGTTCTTGGGGGTCACTTCGGCACGCAGCTCGGCGGGGAGCTGCATGCGCCGCCAGCGGTTGCGCAGGGCAATGGCGACGGCGCGCTTGGCATCGTCCTGGCCGATGATGTGGCGGTTGAGTTCGTGAACGATTTCGCGGGGGGTCATGGACATGATCAATAGGGTCCTGGGGCGCAGTCATCAGTGTGGAAAAGTCCCGCTGTGGGCGGGACGCCAAAACAACTGATCACTCGGCCAGGTCCTGCTCCTCGATGGTCAGGTTGTGGTTGGTGAACACGCAGATGTCGCCGGCGATATTCAGGGCGGCCTCGGTGATTTCACGGGCCGAGAGGTCGGTCTTGTTCAGCAGGGCGCGGGCAGCAGCCTGGGCGTAGCCGCCACCGGAACCCATGGCGATCAGGCCGTCCTCGGGTTCGACCACGTCGCCGTTGCCGGTGATGATCAGGGAGGCGTCCTTGTTGGCCACGGCCAACATGGCTTCCAGGCGGCTCAGGGAGCGGTCGGTGCGCCATTCCTTGGCCAGCTCGACGGCAGCACGCACCAGGTGGCCGGAGTGTTTCTGCAGCTGGGCTTCGAAGCGCTCGAACAGGGTGAAGGCATCGGCGGTGGCACCGGCGAAGCCGGCGATGACCTGGCCGTTGTACAGGCGACGGACTTTCTTGGCGTTGCCTTTCATCACGGTGTTGCCGAGGGAAACCTGGCCGTCGCCGCCCATGACGACTTTGCCGTTACGGCGGACAGAAACGATGGTAGTCAAGGGAGAGTCTCCACGCAGCGGGGCGAAAATGCCTGATGCAGACTCATATGGGGGGAGGGGGGAAGGATTTCAACCGCAGGGGATGAGCGGCGAGCAAGACAGGATGTTTCCGAAACGATCGCGGGGCAAGCCCGCTCCCACGCGAGCGCGTGGGAGCGGGCTTGCCCCGCGATGGGCGTTACTCAGGCCTCGTGGCAGACGTGCCCATCGACCAAGGTATAACGTACCGCGCCCGGCAGGCAGTGGCCGATGAACGGGCAGTTCGCGCCGCGAGAGAACCACTGCTCGCCGGCAACAGTGGACGCTTTCGGGTCGAACAGCACCAGGTCCGCCGCGCCGCCCACCTTCAGCTCGCCAGCCGGCAGGCGCATGGCCGCGGCCGGGCCGCTGCTCAGGCGTGCCAGCAGGGTCGGCAGGTCGAGCAGGCCGTCCTCGACCAGGGTCATGGCCAGCGGCAGCAGCAGTTCGACGCTGCTGATCCCCGGCTCGGTGGCACCGAACGGCGCCAGCTTGGCATCACGTTCGTGGGGCTGATGGTGGCTGGAAATTGCCTGGATCACCCCGGACTTCACCGCCTCGCGCAGGCCATCGCGGTCGGCGGCGGTGCGCAGCGGCGGCTGCACGTGGTACAGGCTGGAGAAGTCGCGCAGCGCTTCGTCGGTGAGGATCAGCTGGTACAGCGCCACGTCGGCGGTGACCGGCAGCCCCAGCGCCTGGGCCTGGGCGATCAGCCGGGCGCCGCGGGCGCTGGTGATCTGGGTGAAGTGGGCGCGCACACCGGTCTGCTCGACCAGCAGCAGGTTACGGGCCAGGGCCACGGTCTCGGCGGTTTCCGGGATGCCCGGCAGGCCGAGGAAGCTGGCCATCGGGCCTTCGTGGGCCAGGCCGCCTTGCGACAGGTCGCGGTCCTGGGAGTGGAACACCACGGTCAGGTCGAAGGTCGCCGCGTATTCCAGGGCACGGGCCAGGGTGCGGTTGTTGGGGATTTCCTTGAGGCCGTTGCCGAAGGCCACGCAACCGGTGTCGCGCAGGGCCACCAGTTCGGCCAGTTGCTCGCCTTCCAGGCCCTTGGTCAGGGCGCCGATCGGGTAAACCTTGCTGTTGGCCGCCTCGCGAGCGCGGTCGAGGATCAGTTCGGCGACCGCCGAGGTGTCCAGCACCGGCTTGGTCTGCGGTGGGCAGCACAGGCTGGTGACGCCGCCGGCCACGGCGGCACGGGTTTCGCTGGCGATGTTGCCCTTGCGGCTGTAGCCCGGCTCGCGCAGGGAAACACCGAGGTCGACCAGGCCCGGGGCGGCTACCAGGCCGTCGGCCTGGATCGTGCGGCTGGCGTTGAAGCCGGCCGGCGCCGCGCCGATGGCGGCTATGCGGCCGCCGTCCAGGTGCAGGTCGGTGATGCGGTCCAGGCCGCTGGCAGGATCAATGACCCGGGCGCCGATAATGCTGATGGTCACTGGGCGTTCTCCTGGTCGAATTGACGTTGCGCGTTCTGCCCGCTCATGGCCATGGACAGCACGGCCATGCGCACGGCGATGCCGTAGGTGACCTGGTTGAGGATCACCGAGTGCTGGCCGTCGGCCACCGCCGATTCGATTTCCACGCCGCGGTTGATCGGGCCCGGGTGCATGACGATGGCATCCGGCTTGGCCCCGGCCAGGCGCGCGGTGGTCAGGCCGAACAGGCGGTAGAACTCGCCCTCGCTGGGCAGCAGGCCACCGGCCATGCGCTCGCGCTGCAGGCGCAGCATGATCACCACGTCGACGTCCTTGAGGCCTTCGGCGAGGTCGGTGTAGACCTTCACCCCGTACTGCTCGATACCGATCGGGATCAGCGTCTTCGGGCCGATCACGCGGATGTCCGGGCAGCCCAGCGCCTTGAGCGCGAGCATGTCCGAGCGGGCCACCCGCGAGTGCAGGATGTCGCCGACGATGGCCACGGAGAGGTTTTCGAAACCGCCCTTGTGCCGACGAATGGTGAGCATGTCGAGCATACCCTGGGTCGGGTGGGCGTGACGGCCGTCACCACCGTTGATCACCGCCACGTCCGGGCACACATGCTCGGCGATGAAGTGGGCGGCGCCGGAATCGGAGTGGCGCACGACGAACATGTCGGCGGCCATGGCCTCCAGGTTGCGCAGGGTGTCGAACAGGGTCTCGCCCTTGCTGGTCGAGGAAGTCGACACGTTCAGGCTGATCACGTCGGCCGACAGGCGCTGGGCGGCCAGTTCGAAGGTGGTGCGGGTACGGGTGGAGTTCTCGAAGAACACGTTGCACACGGTCTTGCCGCGCAGCAACGGGACTTTCTTCACGGCCCGGGCGCCGACTTCGAGGAACGAGTCGGCGGTGTCGAGGATCTCGGTGAGCAGTTCGCGGGGCAAACCGTCGAGCGAGAGGAAGTGGCGCAGCTGGCCCTGATCATTGAGCTGCAGCGGGCGCTTGGCGTCGAATGGCGTCATCGCGGGGGACTCTTAAAGGGCGGAAGCGGGAGCGAGGTCCTGGCGCTCGAGGGCGAGCGGCGTGGGTCCGGTCAATTTTACCCGTTCATGGGCAGCCAGGGACAGGGTGGCGCCGAGTACATTCGGCCGGATCGGCAGTTCGCCGGCATCCAGGTCGAGCAGGCAGGCCAGGGTCACGCTGGCCGGACGGCCATAGTCGAACAGTTCGTTGAGGGCGGCGCGGATGGTGCGCCCGCTCATCAGCACATCGTCTACCAGCACCAGGTGCTGGCCTTCGATCTCGAACGGCAGCTCCGAAGGGCGCACCTGCGGGTGCAGGCCGTTCTGGCTGAAGTCGTCGCGGTAGAAGGACACATCCAGGGTACCCAGCGGGCCCTGGTCGCCCAGCTCGGCCTGCAGGGCCTGGGCCACCCACACTCCGCCGGTGCGGATGCCGATGAAACGCGGCTCGGTGATGCCGCGGCGGGCCAGGTGGGCGCGAAGGTCGACGGCCATCTGCCGGATCAGGTCGGCGGGATTGGGTAGGCTCATTGCGTGCTCCTCGGAAGGCGGGCGCCGGCTCCAGCCGGCGGCAAAGCGGATTTAAGTGTTGGCCTCCAGCCAGCCTTGCAGCAGCAGGGCGGCGGCGATGGCGTCGACCGGGTTGTCGCGGTAGCTGCCGTGGCGCCCGCCCCGGGCCATCTGCTCGCCCTTGGCCTCGAAGGTGGTCAGGCGTTCGTCGTGGGTGTGCACCGGCAGGTTGTAGCGGCCGTGCAGGCGCCGGGCGAATTTCTCGGCGCGCTCGCTCATCTCGCTGGGCGTGCCGTCCATGTTCAGCGGCAGGCCGACGACGATGGCGTCGGGTTTCCACTCCTTGATCAGCTTCTCGACCTGGTTCCAGTCCGGCACGCCGTTCTGGGCCTTGAGCGTGCACAGCTCGCGGGCCTGGCCGGTGATTACCTGGCCGACGGCCACGCCGATCTGTCGGGTGCCATAGTCGAAGCCCAGCAGCAGACGCAGTTCGGCCATCAGGCGTGGCCCGCCTGGCTGGTCAGCAGGCTGAGGTTGATCCCCAGGCTCGCGGCGGCGGCGCCCAGGCGCTGGTCGCTGGCCAGGCCGAAGATGATCTCGGGGTCGAAGGGGCAGTTGAGCCAGGCGTTGTCGGCCAGCTCCGCCTCCAGCTGGCCGGCTTCCCAGCCCGCGTAGCCCAGGGTGATCAGGCTCTTGCGCGGGCCGTCGCCGGCGGCGATGGCGAACAGCACGTCCTGGGAGGTGGACAGCGACAGGCCCTCCAGCTCGACCGTGGCTTGGTAGCTGCGGTCGTTGCTGTGCAGCACGAAGCCGCGGTCAGTCTGCACCGGGCCGCCCTGGTAGATCGGGATGTGCAGGGTGCTGGCGGGCGGCTCGTCGTTGGGGCGCAACTGCTCGAGGATGTCGGCCAGGTTCAGCTCCTGCGGGCGGTTGACCACCAGGCCCATGGCGCCGTGGGCATTGTGCTCGACGATGTAGGTGAGGGTCTGGGCAAAGTTCGGATCGGCCATGTGCGGCATGGCGATCAGGAACTGGTGCTTGAGGTAGCTGGGGGCGAGGGTTTTCATGTCCGCTAGTGTGGCGCCAGGTGACGAGGCTGACAAGGTGCGCGGAAGGCTGTTGGTACTCCCGCTCCCACGACATCGTCAGCAGCTCCTAAGGGTCAGTTGCTCGACAGCTTGTCCCCGCGGGCGAAGCGCCAGGTGCGGATGATCTCCAGGCGGTCGAATTCCGCCAGGTCGCCGGTGAACGGCGCGAACGGCGCCGCCAGGCGCACGATGCGCTGGGCCGCCTGGTCCAGTACCGGCTGGCCCGACGATTCCAGCACCAGTACTTCGTACAGCGAGCCATCGCGGTTGATCGACACCATCATTCGCAGACTGCCGTACATCTGCTGGCGTCGGGCTTCCTCGGGGTAGTTGAGGTTGCCGATGCGTTCGACCTTCTTGCGCCACTCTTCCTTGTACCAGGCGCCCTTGTCGCGCAGGGTCGAGGCGGCGTTCAGACGATGGATGCGCGGGCGCTTGGCATACAGTTGCTGTTCATGGGACAGCTCGGCCTCGAGGCTGGCGATCTGGCTGGACAGCTGCGAGCTGTCGAAGTCCGGCACCTTGGCTTCGGGCTTGGGCTGCGGCTTGCTTTCCTTCGGCTTGGGCTCGACCTTCTGGGTTTTCGGCGCCTGGGTGGCGACCACCGACTTCGCTGGTGCAGGCGGCGTTTCCGGTTTCGCCGCCGGTGGCGGGGTGATCTTGTTGATCTTGCTGTCCTGGAACGGCGCGACCTCGGTGGTCTTGGGCACCGCCTTCTTTTCCAGGGTGCCGCTGCCCTGCTGGTTTTCCTGGGCCTGGAAATCGGCCTTCTCGGGCGCCTTCTCGCTCTTGAAGGTGGCCAGGGTGATGTCCATGGTGTGGCGGATATCAGCCGGCTTGACCACGGTGAAACCCACGCCCAGGATCAGTGCCAGGTGCACCAGGGCGGCCAGGAACAGGGTGAAACCGAGCCGGTCCACCGGGCGAACGCGGGGTGGCAACAGGTCGGCGGGGATGTCGGCAGGCAGCGTCATCAGGTATCCAGCAACCGCGAAACAGGGCGCAGGTCAGCGAAAAAGGACCGGCATCATACCCCACTCCGCGGGTTTGCCACGTGTCGGCGGTCAGCGCGCCTGCAACTGGCGATCAATGGCGTCCATCAAACGGCCGCCAATGTCGGTGTTGTAGGCCGCGTCGATCTCGCGGATGCAGGTCGGGCTGGTGACGTTGATCTCGGTGAGGTAGTCGCCGATCACGTCCAGGCCGACGAACAGCAGGCCCTTTTCGCGCAGGGTCGGGCCGACCTGGGCGGCGATCCAGCGGTCGCGCTCGCTCAACGGCCGGGCTTCGCCGCGTCCGCCGGCGGCCAGGTTGCCGCGGGTCTCGCCGCTGGCCGGGATGCGCGCCAGGCAGTAGTCCACCGGCTCGCCGTCGATCATCAGGATGCGCTTGTCGCCGTCCTTGATCGCCGGCAGGTAGGCCTGGGCCATGATCTGCTGGGCGCCGAGCGCGGTCAGGGTCTCGAGGATCACCGACAGGTTGGGATCACCGGCCCGGTGACGGAAGATCGAGGTGCCGCCCATGCCGTCCAGCGGCTTGAGGATCACGTCGCCATGCTCGGCGGCGAAGGCGCGGATGATGTCCGGACGGCGGCTGACCAGGGTCGGCGGCGTGCACTGCGGGAACAGCGTGGCGAACAGCTTCTCGTTGCAGTCGCGCAGGCTCTGCGGGCGGTTGACCACCAGCACGCCTTCGGCCTCGGCCTGCTCCAGCAGGTAGGTGCTGTAGACGAACTCCATGTCGAAGGGCGGGTCCTTGCGCATCAGGATCACGTCCAGCTCGGCCAGCGGGCTGTCCTGCTCTTCGTCCAGCTCGAACCAGCGGGCCGGGTCGGCGAACACCTTGAGCGGGCGCATCCGCGCGCGGGCCTTGCCCTGGGCCTGGTACAGGTCGCGCTGTTCCATGTAGAACAGGCTCCAGCCACGGGCCTGGGCGGCCAGCAGCATGGCCAGCGAGCTGTCCTTTTTGTAGGAGATGGACGCGATGGGGTCCATGACAATCCCGAGGCGAACGCTCATGGGGTAGTTCCTCTTGGCGGCGGGTGGCCGCGATGGCACGAAAGAAAAGTGGCTCAGGGTGGCGCCGGGCGCGCCCACGGTCAAGGGGCGGGCGGATGGAATGGCCCTCGGGACTGTGTTAAAAAGGCCAGGCACATGGCCTGCACGGCCTTTTGGCGAATTCGCTCCCAGGCAGAAGCGCAACTATGGAACAACCCCTGAAGGTGATGGTGATCGACGACTCCCGCACGATCCGCCGCACCGCGCAGATGTTGCTCGGCGAGGCCGGCTGCGAGGTGATCACCGCCAGTGACGGCTTCGACGCCCTGGCCAAGATCGTCGACCACAAGCCCCGGATCATCTTCGTCGATGTGCTGATGCCGCGCCTTGACGGTTACCAGACCTGCGCCATCATCAAGCACAACAACGCGTTCAAGGACACCCCGGTGATCCTGCTCTCTTCACGCGATGGCCTGTTCGACAAGGCCCGCGGCCGGGTGGTCGGCTCCGACCAGTTCCTGACCAAACCGTTCAGCAAGGAAGAACTGCTCGACGCGATCCGCGCCAGTGTGCCCGGCTTCGTCGCGCAGGACCCACACGCACCCTGACGCCGCCCTCGCCGGACGGCGTCTCTATTTCCTGATGGGGAAACAGCATGGCCCGAATTCTGATTGTCGACGACTCGCCGACAGAGATGTACAGATTGACCGAATGGCTGGAGAAAAGCGGCTATGGGGTGCTCAAGGCCGACAATGGCGCCGACGGCGTGGCCCTGGCCCGCCAGGAGAAGCCCGATGCCGTGCTGATGGACATCGTCATGCCCGGCATGAACGGCTTCCAGGCCACCCGGCAACTGAGCAAGGACCCGGAAACCAGCACCATTCCGGTGATCGTGGTGACCACCAAGGACCAGGAAACCGACCGCATCTGGGCCCAGCGCCAGGGCGCCCGCGATTTCCTGACCAAGCCGGTGGAGGAAGAGGCGCTGATCGCCAAGCTGAAAGAAGTGCTCGGCGCTTGACCACCCGCCCCCAGGGCGCGTCGCTGACCGCCTTCGAGCTTTTGCTGGACATTGACCGGCGCTGCCGCCTGCTGGTGGCCGACCAGCCACCGCAGGACACCCGTCTGCAGCAGTGGAGCGGCATCGGCTTTCGCATCGCCGGGCAGTGGTTCGTCGCGCCTATGGGCGAGGTCGCCGAGGTGCTGCGCGAGCCCCGCAGCAGTCGGGTGCCGGGCGTGCAGCCGTGGGTTCGCGGGGTGGCCAACCTGCGCGGGCGGCTGTTGCCGGTGATGGACTTGTGCGCATTTTTCGGCCTCGGCCCGGCGGCGGCGGGCAAGCAACGGCGGGTGCTGGTGCTGGACCACGAGGAGCTGTTCGCCGGGCTGCTGGTGGACGAGGTGGTCGGCCTGCAGCACTTCGCCCTGAGCAGCCTCGAGCTGTCACCGCCGCAACCGCTGATTCGCGCGGCCGCGCCCTTCGTGCAGGGCCATTTTCCCCGTGAACGCAACTGGGCGATCTTCAGCCCGTTCGCCCTGGCTCAGGCCCCGGGTTTTCTCGATGTGGCGTTGTAGAGGATTTTCGACGTGAACAAGCCAGGACCTTCCGTTGCCACCGCCGGCGTCTCGCCGGCCGCCGTGGCCCAGCGCCCGCGCAGCACCGCGCAGATCACCGTGCTGTTCGTGGTGCTGATCCTGTCGATCGTCCTGCTGTTCGCCAACTTCGCCTACCTCAACACCCAGGCCAACCACGACAAGCAGTACATCGGCCATGCCGGCGAGCTGCGCGTGCTGTCCCAGCGTATCGCCAAGAACGCCACCGAGGCGGCGGCGGGCAAGGCGCTGGCGTTCAAGCTGCTCAGCGATGCACGCAACGACTTCGAGCGGCGCTGGAGCTACCTGCGCGAGGGCGACAAGACCACCGGCCTGCCCGCCGCGCCGGTGACGGTGCGCGACGAGATGGACGCGGTGCGCCAGGATTGGGAGAACCTGCGCAAGAACACCGACACCATCCTCGCCAGCGAACAGACCGTGCTGTCGCTGCACCAGGTGGCGGCCACCCTGGCCGAGACCGTGCCGCAGCTGCAGGTCGAATACGAGAAGGTGGTGGAGATCCTGCTGCAGAGCGGTGCGCCGGCCAACCAGGTGGCGGTGGCCCAGCGCCAGTTGCTGCTGGCCGAACGCATTCTCGGCTCGGTCAACACCGTGCTCGCCGGCGACGAGACCTCGGTTCAGGCCGCCGATGCCTTTGGCCGCGATGCCAGCCGTTTCGGCCAGGTGCTCGAAGGCATGCTCGCCGGCAACCCGGCGATCCAGGTCACCCGGGTCGAGGACGCCGATGCCCGGGCGCGGCTGGCCGAGATCGCCGAGTTGTTCCAGTTCGTCTCGGGCTCGGTGGACGAGATCCTCGAGACCTCGCCCGAGCTGTTTCGCGTACGCGAGGCCGCCGGCAACATCTTCAGCCTGTCGCAGACTTTGCTCGACGAGGCCTCGCACCTGGCCAACGGTTTCGAGAACCTGGCCGGCGGGCGCACCCTGGACACCGTCGGCGGCTACGTGCTCGGCCTGCTGGCGCTGGCCTCGATCATCCTCATCGGCCTGGTGATGGTGCGTGCCACCCACCGCCAGCTGCGCGAGACCGCCGAGAAGAACGAACGCAACCAGCAGGCGATCATGCGCTTGCTCGACGAGATCGAGGAGCTGGCCGACGGCGACCTGACCGTCACCGTGTCGGTCACCGAGGACTTCACCGGCGCCATCGCCGACTCGATCAACTACTCGGTCGACCAGCTGCGCGACCTGGTCGCCACCATCAACCACAGCGCCGAGCAGGTCGCCGCCGCCGTGCAGGACACCCAGAACACCGCCCGCCAGTTGGCCAAGGCCTCCGAGCACCAGGCCGAGCAGATCAGCGAGGCCTCCGAGGCAGTAGGCGACATGGTCGAGTCGATCGACCGGGTCTCGGCCCACGCCTACGAGTCGGCCAAGGTGGCCGAGCGCTCGGTGGCCATCGCCAACAAGGGCAACGAGGTGGTGCACAACACCATCCACGGCATGGACAACATCCGCGAGCAGATCCAGGACACCGCCAAGCGAATCAAGCGCCTGGGCGAGTCGTCCCAGGAGATCGGCGATATCGTCAGCCTGATCGACGATATTGCCGAGCAGACCAACATCCTCGCCCTCAACGCGGCGATCCAGGCTTCGCTGGCCGGCGAGGCCGGTCGTGGCTTCGCCGTGGTCGCCGACGAGGTGCAGCGCCTGGCCGAGCGATCCTCCTCGGCGACCCGGCAGATCGAGGCGCTGGTACGGACCATCCAGGTCGACACCAACGAGGCGGTGATTTCCATGGAACAGACCACCGCCGAAGTGGTGCGTGGCGCGCGCCTGGCGCAGGATGCCGGGGTGGCCCTGGCGGAAATCGAGGGCGTTTCGCAGACCATGGCCGAACTTATCCACAGCATCTCCGACGCCGCCCAGTTGCAGACCTCCTCGGCCGGGCAGATTTCCCACACCATGGCGGTGATCCAGCAAATCACTGCGCAGACCTCCGCCGGCTCCGGCGCCACCGCCGACAGCATCCGCCACCTGGCGCGCATGGCCAGTGAGATGCGCCGCTCGGTGTCCGGCTTCACCTTGCCAAAACCGGTGGAGCGCTCGTGAACGAGGCGAACCTGAACGCGCCCGGCGAGCGTCACGACACGGTGGCCCTGGCCTGGACCAAGGCGCCGATCCTCGATTGCCTGGGCCAGGCACGCCAGGCCCTGGAGCGTTTCTCGGCGGAGCCGGGCGACCTTTCGATGCTGGCGTTCTTCGTCGACAACCTGCACCAGGTCCACGGCTGTCTGCACATGCTCGCCTTGCCGGGCGCGATGCGCCTGGCCGAAGAGCTGGAGCTGCTCGGGCGGGCCATGGCCGACGGCCAGGTGAGCCCGCGTGGCGATTGCCTGGGCGCGCTGTTCCGCGGGCTCGAGCAATTGCCGCCGTACCTGGACCGCCTGCGTGGCGCGCGCCACGACCTGCCGCTGGTGGTCATGCCACTGCTCAACCAGCTGCGGGTTTGCCGTGGCGCCGAACCCCTGGCCCAGGGCAGCCTGCTGGGCGACCTGGGGCAACGGCTGGCCGGCGCGGCGGACCTGGCCAACCTCGACCTGTCCCTGGGCAGCTGGCGCGAACACATGCAGGCCGGCCCCGGGCGTGACGCGCTGCGTTCGGTGGTGATGGCCCTGTGTGACGACCTGATGCGCATCAAGGATCGCCTCGACCCCTTCGTCGGTGGCGAGCGCTCGCCCAGCGAGCCACTGGAGGCGCTGCTGCCGCCCTTGCGGCACGTGGCTGATACCCTGGCGGTGCTTGGCTTCCAGCAGCCGCGGCGGGTGATCATCGACCAGGTGCTGGCGTTGCAGGCACTGGTCGAAAAAGACGGCGGCGTGGACGAGGCGGTGCTGATGGATGTCGCCGGGGCACTGCTGTATGTCGAGGCCACCCTCAACGGCATGGTCGGTCCGCTGGAGGAAATCAGCCCCGGCAGCCTGCCCGGCTCGGACCTGGCCGAAATCCGCCTGCTGGTGCTCAACGAATCGCTCAACGTGCTGCAGCAGGCCAAGGACCTGATCGGCGATTGCCTGGAGTCCGACTGGTCACGCCAGCGTCTGCAAGCCCTGCCCGGGTTGCTGCAACAGGTGCGCGGGGCGCTGGCGATGCTGATGCTGCCGACCGCCGCCGAGGTGTTCGCCGGTTGCGCGGGCTATGTGCAAGGCTGGCTGGTGCACCTGGAGGATGAGCCGCAAGCGGACGAGCTGGCGCACCTGGCCGATGCCCTGAGTGCCGGCGAGGCCTGGTTGCAATGGCGGGTGGCCGATCCGCTGGCCGACGCCCAGCGCTTCATCGACATGGCCCACGCCAGCTTGGCCGCGCTGGGCGTGCAGTGCGCGCGCGACACGTCAACCGCGGGCGGTGAGCAGGCGCTGGACGGTATCGACGATGAGTTGCGCGAGGTGTTCCTCGAAGAGGCTGGCGAGCTGCTGCCGGAAATCGAGCGTCAATGGCTGCGCTGGCGCGCCGACAACGGCCTGCGCGAGGCGTTGATCGAGGTGCGGCGGGCACTGCATACACTCAAGGGCAGCGGGCGGATGGTCCATGCCGAAGCCGTGGCCGAGCTGGCCTGGGGCGCCGAGCACCTGCTCAATCGGGTGCTGGAAGGGCGCATCGTGCTCAGCGCCGAAGGCTTGGTGGCCCTGCAGCAGGTGTTTGTGCGCCTGCCCGACCTGCTCGCTGATTTCGCCGCCAGCCAGTTGCCGCCCACGGCCGAGATCGAGCAGCTGGCCGGGCACCTGCATGCGTTGGCGCTCAACGACACGCCGGTCAGCGCCAGTATCGATGGCCTCGATCCGCACTTGCTGGAGATCTTCCGCAACGAGGCCCAGGGCCATTTGGCCGGGCTCGATGGGTTCCTGCAGACGGTCGACGGCCGGGGCATCGCGGTCAACGACAGCCTGCAACGCGCCCTGCACACCCTCAAGGGCAGCGCCGCCATGGCCGGCGTGATGCCGGTAGCGGAACTGGCCACCGCCCTAGACCGCCTGGTGCGTGAATACAAGGGGCACCAGTTGCCCCTGCAAGTGGCCGAGATCGAACTGCTGGAGGCGGCGCGCTCGCTGTTGCACCTGGGCCTGGCCCAGCTGGGCAGCACGCCGCTGGCGCCGATCCCAGGGGCCGCCGGGCTGATCGAACAGGTCGGGCAGACGGTTGACGCCCGGTTGGCCCAACTCCAGGCCGAGCCGCATCCGCCGCGCCGGATCCGACGCGATCCGCAGCTGACGGCCACCTTCCTGACCATGGGCATGGATATCCTGCTCGATGCCGAGGCGCGGCTCGCCAACTGGCAGGGCGATCCCGCGCAACACCATGAGTTGCACCTGCTGCTCGAGGAGATGACCACCCTCGCTCACGGCGCGCACCAGGCCGAGTTGTGGCAGGTGGATGAGGTCTGCGAAGGGCTGCTGGACCTGTATGGCGCGGTGGAGGAGGGCAGCCTGGCGGTCACGCCGCGCTTCTTCGCCGTCGCCCGGCAAGCCCATGAGGCGCTGCTCGACCTGTTCGACGAGATAGCTGCCGGCCAGGACCCGAATCCCCGGCCCGAATGCCTGGCGGCCCTGCATGGCCTGCTCGACGATGCCCTCGACCCTGCCGCCCTGGGGCTGGTCGGGGCGAATGGCGTGACAGTGCTGACGACTCCAGGCGAGTTGCCGGACCCGGCGGTGGTCGAGCTGTTCCTCGAAGAAGCCGGGGACATCCTCGACGGTGCCGACCAGGCCTTGCGGCAATGGAAGTCCGATCCGGACAGCCTGTCGCCGCTGTCGGCGCTGCAGCACGATGTGCTCACCCTCAAGGGCGGGGCGCAGATGGCGGCGATCGGCGCCGTCGAGGTGCTGGCCCAGGAGCTGGCGCTGCTCTACGAAGGCTTGGTGGACCGCCGGCTGGGGGCCAGCCCGGCCCTGTTCGAGCTGCTCCGGCGCAGCCATGACGCCCTGGCCGAAATGCTGCGCAGCCTGCGCGAGGGCCAGGCACCGCTGTCGGCGGTGGCGTTGCTGGGCGAATTGCGCGAGTTCCGCCACAGCGCCCCGCCTCCCGTCGCCTCCGAGCCGCAGGACGACAACGAAGAAACCGAGGGCGACAAGGAGCTGCTGGAGGTTTTCCTCGAAGAGAGCTCCGATATCCTCGAGAGCGCCGCCGAGTCCCTGGCGCGCTGGCAGGCCGACCCGCGCAACACGGTCGAGGTGGAGAACCTGCTGCGCGACCTGCACACGCTCAAGGGCGGCGCGCGCATGGTCGAGATTGCCGCTATCGGCGACCTTGCCCACGAACTGGAATTCCTCTACGAACTGCTGGCCGCCGGGCGCCTGCCGTCGACGCCGGCCTTGTTCAGCCTGCTGCAGAACTGCCATGACCGCCTGGCGCACATGCTCGATGCGGCGCGCCTGGGCGAGCCGTTGCACGCGGCCACGGCGCTGATCGACTACATCCGCAACTTCTCCAGCGCCGCCCTGACCGACAGCGCCGCCGGCCAGCCCCAAGCCGAAGTCGCTCCTGCCGAGACCCCGGTTGCCGCCCCCGAGCGGGCGGGTGACATGGTCAAGGTCGATGCCGAGTTGCTCGACGACCTGGGCAACCTGGCCGGTGAGCACTCGGTGATCCGCGGGCGCATCGAGCAGCAGGTGAATGACGCCCAGTTTGCGCTGAACGAGATGGAAACCACGCTGGAGCGCATGCGCGACCAGCTGCTGCGCCTGGACATCGAGACCCAGGGGCGGATTTCCAGCCGTCACCAGTTCGAGGGTGACGCCTATGACGATTTCGACCCGCTGGAGATGGACCGCCATTCACAGCTGCAGCAATTGTCGCGGGCGTTGTTCGAGTCCACCTCGGACCTGCTCGACCTCAAGGAAACCCTGCTGCAGAGGGCCCAGGAAGCCTACAGCCTCCTGCAGCAGCAGGCGAGGGTCAACAGCCAGCTGCAGGAGGGCCTGACCGCCACCCTGATGGTGCCCTTCGAGCGCCTGGTACCCCGTTTGCAGCGGGTGGTACGGCAGGTGGCCAGCGAGCTGGGCAAGCAGGTCGAACTGGTGGTTGGCAACGCCGAGGGCGAGCTCGACCGCAGCGTGCTCGAACGCATGGTCGCGCCACTCGAGCACATGCTGCGCAATGCCGTCGACCATGGCCTTGAGGCCCGCGAGGCGCGCCTGGCGGCCGGCAAGCCGGAGCAGGGCACCATCCACCTGAATCTGCTGCACGAAGGCGCCGACATCGTCATCGAGATGAGCGACGACGGCGCCGGGGTGCCGCTGGAAGCGGTGCGCAACAAGGCGATCAAGCGCGGCCTGCTCGATCCGCAGGCGCGCCTGAGCGACCACGAGATCCTGCAGTTCATCCTGCGCCCCGGGTTCTCCACGGCCGAGAAGATCACCCAGATCTCCGGGCGCGGCCTGGGCATGGACGTGGTCCATGAAGAGGTCAAGCAACTGGGCGGCTCGATGAGCATCGAGTCCAGCCCCGGCAAGGGCGCGCGTTTCCTGATTCGCCTGCCGTTCACCGTGTCGGTGAACCGGGCGCTGATGGTGCACGTGGAGGAGGAGCAGTACGCCATCCCGCTGAACACCATCGAGGGCATCGTGCGCGTGCCGCCGGCGGAGCTGGAGGCCTGTTACCGGCTCGACCCGCCGCGCTACAGCTATGCCGGCCACGATTACGCGCTGCGCTACCTCGGCGACCTGTTGCAGGGCGGCGGCCAGCCCGGGCTGCTGGGGCAGAGCGTTCCGCTGCCGGTGCTGCTGACCCATTCCCACGAGCAGTCGTTCGCCATCCATGTGGACAGTCTGTCGCCCAGCCGCGAGATCGTGGTCAAGAGTCTCGGCCCGCAGTTCGCCGCGGTGCCGGGGTTGTCCGGCGCCACATTGCTGGGTGACGGGCGGGTGGTGCTGATTCTCGACCTGCTCGGCCAGTTGCGCGGCCAGCAACGGCGCCTGGCACGCCTGCCGGGCGTGGCCGAGGGGGCGCATGGGCTGACCGGACCGGTGCCTCGGCGGCCATTGCTGGTGATGGTGGTGGACGACTCGGTGACCGTGCGCAAGGTCACCAGCCGCCTGCTCGAGCGGCACGGCATGAGCGTGCTGACGGCCAAGGACGGCGTCGATGCCATGGCGTTGCTCGAGGAGCACCGTCCGGATGTGTTGTTGCTGGATATCGAGATGCCGCGCATGGACGGCTTCGAAGTGGCCACGCGGATCCGCCGCGATGAGCGTCTGAGCCAGTTGCCGATCATCATGATCACCTCGCGTACCGGCCAGAAGCACCGCGACCGGGCCATGGCCATCGGCGTCAACGACTACCTCGGCAAGCCGTACCAGGAGTCGGTGCTGCTGCAAAGTATCGCCCACTGGAGCCGACCCCATGCTTGAACATATTGCCGGGCAGCGCAGCAGCCTGACCGGGTTGTTGCTGCCCCTGGGCGACCGCACCCTGGTGTTGCCCAACGTGGCGGTGGCCGAACTGATCGGTCACCGTGTCATCGCCTGTGAACCGGGGGAGCCGGCCTGGCATCTGGGCTGGGTGGACTGGCGCCAGCAACGGCTGCCGTTGATCGGCTTCGAGGCCACCTGTGGCGGGCAGACGCCTTGCGGCGAGCGGGCGCGGGTGGTGGTGCTCAACGCCCTGGGGGATACCGGGTTGCGTTATCTGGCATTGCTGCTGCAGGGGATCCCGCGCTCGTGCAAGCTCGACAGCCAGCTGAATTATGTCGATGTGCCGTTGGCGGGGCTGGAGCTGGCGGCAGTGCAGGTGGGTGAACAGGTGGCGCGAGTGCCTGACCTGGCGGGGTTGGAAAGATTGGTGCGTGACGCGCAACTGCAACCTGTAGCCGACTAGGATGGTGTCTGGGCGGGCCCTATCGCGGGGCAAGCCCGCTCCCACGACAAGGTGTGGGAACGACCTTTCAGGAACCCGACCGGCATAGCGAGGTCTTTGCTTGCATGTACCATGGTGAACGTTTCAACGCCTGGACCCACCTGGTCGGTGCGGTCCTGGCCTGCATTGGCGCGGTCTGGCTGATTGTCGTGGCCGGTCTGCAGGGCGATCCCTGGAAGATCGTCAGCTTTTCCATCTACGGCTTCACCCTGCTGTTGCTCTACAGCATCTCCACCCTCTATCACAGCACGCGAGGACGGGCGAAGCGGATCATGCGCAAGCTCGACCACCTGTCGATCTACCTGCTGATCGCCGGCAGCTACACGCCCTTCTGCTTGGTCAGCCTGCGCGGGCCGTGGGGCTGGAGCCTGTTCGGCGTGGTCTGGGGGCTGGCGCTGGTCGGCATGCTGCAGGAGATCAAGCCGCGCTCGGAGGCGCGGATCCTGTCGATCGTCATCTACGCGCTGATGGGCTGGATCGTGCTGGTGGCGGTCAAGCCGCTGCTGCACAGCCTGGGCGGCGCCGGCTTTGCCTGGCTGGCGGCCGGCGGTGTGTTCTACACCGTCGGCATCATTTTCTTCGCCTTCGACAGCCGGTTCCGCCACTGGCATGGCATCTGGCACCTGTTCGTCATCGCCGGCAGCCTGATGCACTTCGTCGCGGTGTTCTTCTACGTGCGTTAGAAATCGCCCCACAACTGCTGGGCCACCGACAACGCCACCACTGGCGCGGTCTCGGTGCGCAGCACCCGTGGGCCGAGGCGGGCGGCGTGGTAGCCGTTGGCCTTGGCCTGCTCGACTTCGGTCTCGCTCAGGCCGCCTTCCGGGCCGATCAGGAAGGCCAGCTTCGCAGGTTTCTCGTGACTGGTCAGCGGTTCGGCCACCGGGTGCAGCACCAGCTTGAGGTCGGCTTCGGTGCCCTTGAGCCATTCGGCCAGGGTGACTGGCGGGTGGATGACCGGCAGGGTCGAGCGACCGCACTGTTCGCAGGCACTGATCGCCACCTGGCGCCAGTGGGCCAGGCGCTTGTCGGCGCGCTCGTCCTTCAGGCGTACTTCGCAGCGCTCGCTGACGATCGGGGTGATTTCGTTGACGCCCAGTTCGGTGGCCTTCTGGATCGCCCAGTCCATGCGCTCGCCGCGGGACAGGCCCTGGCCGAGATGAATGTGCAGCGGCGAGTCGGCCTGGCCGGGGAGAGCCTGGTCGAGGCTGACGCGCACGCTTTTCTTGCCCACCTCGAGCAGTTGGCCGAGGTATTCCTGGCCACTGCCGTCGAACAGCTGTACGGCGTCGCCGGCGGCCATGCGCAGCACGCGGCCGATGTAATGGGCCTGGGCTTCGGGGAGCTCGTGCTCGCCAAGGCCAAGCGGGGCGTCGATGAAGAAGCGGGAGAGTCTCATGGTTCTACTCGGAATCTGAATGGGGGCATCGTTCCCTGTAGGAGCGGCCTTGCCGAGGCGTCGGACCGGTCGGAAAGGGCTGCGCAGCAGCCCCAGGTTTTCAGCTTCGCAGCAGAAATTGCCGGGGCCGCTTTGCGGCCCTTTCGCGGCACAAGGCCGCTCCTACAGGGGACCGTGTGAAGGCATGGGCCTAGCCCGGATCGCGAAAATCCGGGTGGAAGTCGGCCGGCACCGCCACGCTGACGCGGTCACGGGTGGCGATGTCGATCCCTTCACTGGCCACCTCGGCCAGGAAGTCGATCTGCTCCGGGGTGATCACGTAGGGCGGCAGGAAGTACACCACGCTGCCCAGCGGGCGCAGCAGCGCGCCACGACTCAGGGCATGCTCGAAGACTTTCAGACCGCGGCGCTCCTGCCAGGGGTAGGCGGTCTTGCTGGCCTTGTCCTGGACCATCTCGATGGCCAGGGCCATACCGGTCTGGCGGATCTCGGCGACATGGGCGTGATCGGCCAGGTGCGCGGTGGCGCTGGCCATGCGCGCCGACAGGGTCTTGTTGGCCTCGATGATGTTGTCCTGCTCGAAGATGTCCAGGGTCGCCAGGGCCGCGGCGCAGGCCAGCGGGTTGCCGGTGTAGCTGTGCGAGTGGAGGAACGCGCGCAGGGTCGGGTAGTCGTCGTAGAAGGCCTGGTACACCTTGTCGGTGGTCAGGCAGGCGGCCAGGGGCAGGTAGCCGCCGGTCAGGGCCTTGGACAGGCACAGGAAGTCCGGGCGGATGCCGGCCTGCTCGCAGGCGAACATCGTGCCGGTGCGGCCGAAGCCCACGGCGATTTCGTCGTGGATCAGGTGCACGTCGTAACGGTCGCAGGCCTCGCGCAGCAGCTTGAGGTACACCGGGTGGTACATGCGCATGCCGCCGGCGCCCTGGATCAGCGGCTCGACGATCACCGCGGCGATGCTGGCGTGATGTTCGGCCAAGGTCTGCTCCATGGCCGCGAACATGTTCCGTGAGTGCTCCTCCCAGCCCATGCCTTCGGGGCGCAGGTAGCAGTCCGGGCTCGGCACCTTGATGGTATCCAGCAGCAGCGCCTTGTAGGTCTCGGTGAACAGCGGCACGTCGCCCACCGACATCGCCGCGATGGTCTCGCCGTGGTAGCTGTTGGTCAGGGTGACGAAGCGCTTTTTCTGCGGTTTGCCGATGTTCTGCCAGTAGTGGAAGCTCATCTTCAGCGCCACTTCGATGCACGACGAGCCATTGTCGGCGTAGAACACCCGGTCGAGACCCGCCGGCGTCATCGCCACCAGGCGCTCGGACAGCTCGATCGCCGGCTGGTGGCTGAAACCAGCCAGGATCACGTGCTCGAGCTGGTCGACCTGATCCTTGATGCGCTGGTTGATGCGCGGGTTGGCATGGCCGAACACGTTGACCCACCAGGAGCTGACCGCGTCCAGGTAGCGCTTGCCCTCGAAGTCCTCGAGCCATACGCCTTCGCCGCGGCGGATCGGGATCAGCGGCAGCTGCTCGTGGTCTTTCATCTGGGTGCAGGGGTGCCACAGGACCTTGAGGTCGCGTTGCATCCACTGATCGTTGAGGCCCATGGGCACTTCTCCTGGCGTTACGGCTCGTTTTGACCGCGTAAGCCTAAGCAATGCCGCAGGGCAGGACAACCGCTCAGTGACGCCAGGCCGGACGCCATTCCAGCTGGCGCACATGCACGGTGCACAGCGGCAGGGTGGAGAGGACCAGGCGATCGAGGGGGCCGGGCACCTCGTGCCAGAAGGTACCCAGCGTGGCGGGGCCGGGCATGAACTCGGTGTAGTCATGGTCGCGCAGGGTCAGCCAGTAAGCGGTCGAGGTTGCGCTGCCCAGCGTATTGATCTCCACCTCGAGCAGCAGGCAATCGACCGTCTGGCCGAAGATGATCTCGATATCGCACTGGCCTCGGACGATCAGCTGCGTGCCGCTACGCCCTTCGTCGGTCTGGTAGCGTGAGCTGTAGGAGATGCCATTGGAGATGATGCTCAGGCCCGTGGGCGTGCGCCAGGTGATTTCCGGCATCGGCGCCGACGGCTGCCACCTGGCAAAGTCTTCCGTGTAGATCACCGCTGTTTCTCCGGCCTGATTCTGGTGTGCGAGCCAAGCCTGCCTGCCCTTGCGACATAGGGCTACTGACAAAAATACCAGTTGCCAAAAGCACTTGATGTCACTGCGGTGGCAGGGTGGGCAGAGGTGACGTATTCTTAACGCATCTCTCCCGGGGCATTCTTCCCCGTCTCTTCTATCGCTTCTCTAACCGGAGTTCGCCATCATGGCTGCTGCTTGGGTGCGCCTGTGCGCGTTGGTATTGATCGGGGTGTCCAGCGGTGCCGCGCTGGCCAAGGACAAGACGGCGATCGTCGTCGGTGGTGGCCTGGCAGGCCTGACCGCAGCCTATGAGCTGCAGGCCAAGGGCTGGCAGGTCACCCTGCTGGAAGCCAAATCTGGCATGGGTGGGCGTTCGGGGCTGGCCACCAGCGAGTGGATTGGCAACAGCAAGACCCAACCGGTGCTCAACCAGTACCTGGAGCGGTTCAAGGTCGGTACCCTGGCGGCGCCGGAGTTCGTGCGCACCCCGGGCTACCTGATCGACGGCGAGTACTTCAGCGCGACCGATCTGGTTGCCAAGCAACCGGCCACCGCCGAGGCCCTCAAGCGTTATGAGAAGACCCTCGACGACCTGGCCCGCTCCATCGAGGACCCGCTGAATCCGGCGGCCAACAGCACCCTGTTCGCCCTCGACCAGATGAACGTCTCCACCTGGCTCGACAAGCTGCAACTGCCGGCAACCGCCCGTCAGCTGGTCAACCAGCAGATCCGCACCCGCTATGACGAACCTTCGCGCCTGTCGCTGTTGTATTTCGCCCAACAGAGCCGCGTCTACCGCAACGTCAGCGATCGCGACCTGCGCGCCGCGCGCCTGCCGGGTGGTAGCCCGGTGCTGGCCCAGGCCTTCGTCAAGCAACTCAAGACCATCAAGACCAGCTCGCCGGTCACCGCCATCGTCCAGGACAAGGACGGGGTGACGGTCAAGGTCGGCGCCGTGGGCTACCAGGCCGATTACCTGGTCATGGCCGTGCCGCTGCGGGCCCTGGCCAAGATCCAGATGACCCCGGGCTTGGACAACCAGCACCTGGCCGCGCTGAAGGGCACCAACTACGGCTGGCGCGACCAGCTGATGCTCAAGTTCAAGAACCCGGTGTGGGAAAGCCGTGCGCGCATGTCCGGCGAGATCTTCTCCAACACCGGCCTGGGCATGCTGTGGATCGAACCGGCGCTCAAGGGCGGCGCCAACGTGGTGATCAACCTGTCCGGCGACAACGCTCGCCTGCTGCAGGCCTTCGGTGACAAGCAGATGGTCGATCAGGTGCTGATCCGCCTGCACGCCTTCTACCCGCAGGCCCGTGGCGCCTTCACCGGCTATGAAGTACGTCGTTACAGCACCGATGCCGGCATGGGGGGCGCCTACCTGGCCTACGGCCCAGGACAGATCAGCAAGTACTGGCGTCTGTGGGAGCGTCCGGTCCAGCGCATCGCCTTTGCCGGCGAGCATACCGACGCACTCTACCCGGGCACCCTCGAAGGTGCACTGCGCAGCGGCCAGCGCGCCGCGGGCCAGGTCCAGGACCTGGCGGCAGGCAAGTCCTTCGACCCGGCCAAGGCCGCACCGGTTGCCGCCGCTGCCGCCGCCGGAGCGGCGGGCGCCGTGGCGGCAAAGGACAAGGGCGGGTTCTTCTCCAACCTGTTCGGTGGCGGTTCCGACAAGGCGCCGGCCAAGGCGGAGCCGGTGAAGGTCGAGGAGGCCAAGCAGGACAAGCCGGGCTTCTTCTCGCGCCTGTTCGGTGGTGCTGACAAGCCAGAGGTCAAGACCGCGCCGATCGCCAAGGCCGAGGAGGTTGCCCCGGCGCCTGCAGCGGCCCCCGCGCCGGTCGCCCCGGCACCTGTGGCCAAGGAGGAAGCGGTTAAACCTGCCGCCACCAAGCCTGCTCCCGCCAAGCCTGCGGCCAAGCAGGCACACAAGCCCGCTGCCAAGCCGGCGCCGGTGAAGAAGGCCACTGCCAAGTCGGAACCGGCCAAGAAGCCGGTGGTCAACAGCCAGGCCAAGGCCGGCTGATCTCGCTATAGCCGCCATCGCGGGCCCCCGCGATGGCGTCGGCACATCCAAACGACTATCGTTAATGTTTCCTTAATAGGAAGCTTGCAGACTAAATATCGGTTTTTTAGATAATCCGAAGCAATTTTTTACGCTTTTATTCGATGCGTTACGCGCTAGTCTTGTGCGCAGCTTTCACGGGGAATACGCCAACATGCAACTGCGCAACTCATCTTCCCGCTATGGCCTGGTCAGCATCGTCCTGCACTGGGGCGTGGCGCTGGCGGTCTTCGGCCTGTTCGGCCTGGGCCTGTGGATGGTCGGCCTCGACTACTACAGCCCATGGCGCAAGTCCGGGCCTGACCTGCACAAGAGCATCGGCCTGGTACTGCTGGCCGCCATGCTGCTACGCGTGCTCTGGCGTTTCATCAGTCCGCCACCGCCGGCACCGGCCAACCATGGCAAGGTCACCCGCCTGGCCGCCAAGCTGGGCCACTTGGCGCTGTACCTGGGCCTGTTCGCGGTGATGGTCGCCGGTTACCTGATTTCCACCGCCGACGGTGTCGGCATTCCGGTGTTCGGTCTGTTCGAGGTGCCGGCGTTGATCAGCGACCTGCCTGACCAGGCCGACACCGCCGGGGTGATCCACCTCTGGCTGGCCTGGGGCCTGGTGATTTTCGCGGTGTTGCATGCCCTGGCGGCACTCAAGCACCATTTCATCGACCGTGACGCGACCCTGACCCGCATGCTGGGCCGCAAAGCTTGACTCTCAACCTCAATTGCAAAGGAAGGAAGTAAGGATGTTGAAAAAGACTTTTGCCGCTCTGGCGCTCGGTACCGCCCTGATCTCCGCCGGCCAGGCCATGGCCGCCGAATACAAGATCGACAAGGAAGGCCAGCACGCGTTCGTTGACTGGAAGATCAGCCACCTGGGCTACAGCTTCATCCACGGCACCTTTAAGGACTTCGACGGCAACTTCACCTGGGACAGCGCCAAGCCCGAGGCCAGCAAGATCAGCGTCGATCTGAAGACCGCCAGCCTGTGGTCGAACCACGCCGAGCGTGACAAGCACATCGCCAGCGCCGACTTCCTCGATGTGAAGAAGTACCCGCAGGCCAAGTTCGTCTCCACCGCCGTCAAGTCGACCGGTGAGAAGACTGCCGACGTTACCGGCGACCTGACCCTGCACGGCGTGACCAAGCCGGTCACCTTCAAGGCTGTGTTCAACGGTGAAGGCAAGGACCCGTGGGGTGGCGAGCGTGCTGGCTTCAACGCCAAGACCACGCTGAACCTGAACGACTTCGGGATCAAAGGCCCAGGCCCGACCTCCCAGACCCTGGACCTGGATATCAGTGTCGAAGGTGTGAAGCAGAAGTAATTCGCTACGCCGGAAACAAAAACGCCGCCCAACGGGCGGCGTTTTTGTTCTATCTGCACTCTGCGTTATCGCGGGGCAACTCGCATCTGCGCACCGTGCGACTTGCCCTGCGATTGCGCGCTCAACCCTTGCGGGTCAGCAGCGCCGGACGCTCACCGCGTGGGCGGCTCGGCAGGTCGTCCAGTTGCTCGGGCGTCGGGTAACGGTCGAGCTTGGATTCCTTGCGAATGATCACTGGTGCGTTCTGCGATTCACGCGGGTTGCGCACGGCTGGTTCCTGGCGAGCCGATTCGTCGCGGCGGTTGCGGCCGCCGTTGTTGTCACGACGAGCACCGCCATTGCTGCCACCAGCGTTGCGCGGGCGTTTTTCACCCGAGCCCTGGCCTTGGCGCTGTTGGCCATTGCCACGACCTTGACCTTGACCTTGCGCCTGACCACCGCCGCTACGTTGGCCTTGCCCTTGACCTTGTCCGCCATTGCCACCCGGGCGACGGTTGCGGCCCTGGTTCTTGGCGTTCTGGTAAGGGCTGACGTAGTCGGCGCGGTTGCCGAAGTTATCCACATCGTCGTCCAGGAACTCTTCCGGATCACGATTGGCGGGGGCCGACGGGATAGCCTTCTGACCCTGTGCAGCCTGCTGCTGACGTGGTTTCTTGTCACGCGGCTTGCGCTGCTGCTGGCCTTGCTGCTGTTTGTCGCCGGCCTTTTCCTTGTCGGCCTGCTTCTCGCCCGCAGGTTTGTTGCGGCCTTTGTCCTTGCCCTTGTCCTTGCGTCCGCCACTGCCTTCCTTGCCGCCTTCGCCGCGAGGTTGCTGGTTGCGGCCACCGCGGCCAGTGTTCTGCTGGCGCTCGCGGACTTCCGGCTTCTCGGCCTCGACCTGGGAGGCGTCGAAGCCCATCAGGTCGCCATCCGGGATCTTTTGCTTGGTGACGCGCTCGATGCTCTTGAGCAGCTTCTCTTCGTCCGGGGCGACCATCGAGATGGCCTCGCCCGAACGACCGGCACGGCCGGTGCGGCCGATGCGGTGAACGTAGTCTTCCTCGACGTTGGGCAGCTCGAAGTTGACCACGTGGGGCAGCTGGTCGATGTCCAGGCCGCGAGCGGCGATGTCGGTGGCGACCAGCACGCGCACGGTGTTGGCCTTGAAGTCGGCCAGGGCCTTGGTGCGGGCGTTCTGGCTCTTGTTGCCGTGGATCGCCGCAGCAGTCAGGCCGTGCTTCTCGAGGTACTCGGCCAGGCGGTTGGCGCCGTGCTTGGTGCGGGTGAACACCAGTACCTGTTCCCAGGCACCCAGGGTGATCAGGTGCGCCAGCAGGGCGCGCTTGTGGCTGGCCGGCAGGCGGTAGACGCGCTGCTCGATGCGCTCGACGGTGGTGTTCGGCGGTGTGACCTCGATACGCTCGGGGTTGTGCAGCAGCTTGTCGGCGAGGTCGGTGATGTCCTTGGAGAAAGTCGCCGAGAACAGCAGGTTCTGGCGCTTGGCCGGCAGACGTGCCAGCACTTTCTTGACGTCGTGGATGAAGCCCATGTCGAGCATGCGGTCGGCTTCGTCCAGCACCAGGATCTCGACCCGCGAGAGGTCGACGCTGCCCTGGCCGGCCAGGTCGAGCAGACGGCCCGGGCAGGCGACCAGGACGTCGACGCCCTTGGCCATGGCCTGGACCTGCGGGTTCATGCCGACGCCGCCGAAGATGCAGGCGCTGATGAAATTCAGGTCGCGGGCATAGACCTTGAAGCTGTCATGTACCTGGGCGGCCAGCTCGCGGGTCGGGGTCAGCACCAGCACACGCGGTTGGCGCGGGCCATGGCGTTGCGATTTGTCGGGGTGGCCACCCGGGAACAGGCGCTCGAGGATGGGAAGCGCGAAGCCGCCGGTTTTACCAGTACCTGTCTGGGCGGCGACCATCAGGTCGCGACCTTGCAACACGGCGGGAATGGCCCGCTGTTGCACCGGAGTGGGCTGGGTGTAGCCCGCTGCCTCGATAGCGCGGACAAGAGCCTCGGAGAGACCGAGGGAAGCAAAGGACATGGGCAATCCTGTTCTCGTGGGGGCTGGGCCCGATGGGGTGTTCTGCCTGGCGCGACGGGCATCGGAGGGATGCGATCGCGTCCGGTCCAGCTGGGCGTTCACGGCGCATCCTGGAGCCTGCGGGCGGCGCGCAAGGTGCGCTGCTGCGGGTCGAGATGCCTGTTGCGAGGCCGAGCGTCCGGGCGTGAGCCTGGCGGGAAGGCCCGAGTATAACAGAGCAATCAGGGTGTGCTGCGTTCCTGCTGCTCAACGGCGAAAGGAAAATCCCGATTGCCCAGGTAGCGGGCGTTGATCGCCGCATAGGCCGGCTCCTGCTTGAAGCGTCGCAGTTCATCGCTGAACGCCTGTGCCAGCTGCTCGCGGCCGGGCTTGCGGGCCAGCCCCAGGTACTGCGGGCGGCGGCTGATCACCAGGGGCAGTGCCTCGACGGTCTGTTCCAGGCCCAGCTGGCGGCTGACATAGCGGCCAACCCGGCGGTCGGTCACCAGCAGGTCGATGCGCCCGAGCGCCAGCTTGCCGAAATTGGCTTCGTGGCTGGGCGCCGGCTCCCGGCGGAACAGCGGCGATTCGGCGAAGCTGCCGTCGTAGACATAGCCGGGCGAGGTGCCCACGGTCAGCCCGGCCAGGTCTTCGAGGCGCTCGACCGGGTGGGGGCGTGAGCGGGCCTGGTAGAGGACGAACTCGACCTCTGACATGGGCTCGTCCGGGTAGACCAGGTAACCCTGGCGCGAGTCGACCCGGAAAATATCCATCACCGCATCCGCCTGGCCTTGCTCGATCATGGCCAGACAGCGCCGCCAGGGCAGCAACTGCCATTGCACCTCGACGCCCAGGCGCTTGAACACCTCGTTGGTGACTTCGTAGTCGATGCCTTTGGCCTGGCCATTCTCCTGGTACAGGTATGGCGCCCAGTCATCGCTGACGATGCGCAGGCGTTCTCCATGCGCCAGGGGACTCAGGCAGGCAAGCAAAAACAGGCAGAGGGCATGGACGGCCTTGTGCCTGGCGCGTGGCGGGGTCAACGTGGGGATTCCCGCAGTTGCGCACCCGGCATACAGCTCAGGCCTGCCGCTGTTTCAGCAGGTGCGCCTCGATCTCTTGCCTGCGCTGTCCCAGCACCAGGCGCAGGCCGGGTTGGCTCAGGCACTTGCGCAATTGTTCAGGGTCCGGTCGCCCCTCGCGCTGGCTGAGATTCTCCAGGGCCTTGTCCCACCACGCGCAGGCGCACGCCCGATCGAATTCGTTTTCGTAGGGGTAGCAGCCATACAACAGTTCGCGGGCGAATTGCCGCTCCCTGCTGGGCAGGGTAAGGCTCAGGGCCTTGTATCCCAAGCGTTGCAGAGCCGGTGGGCGGGGGAGCTGGTCGTTGACCAGCGCCACATCGGCCAGTGCCGCCTCGCTCAGCGGCGCGTCGCCATGCTTGTGCAGCCAGGCCTGGATCTTGGCGCGGAACTGGGCTTTGCGGCTCCAGTAATGATGGATGACGTCGGTACACTCGTTGAGCCTGAGCGTACGGTACGCCGCCACCGCAAGGCAGAACTCCTCTAGCGTATAGGCTTCCCGGGCCAATGGGTGGAGTTCGTCCATCAGGGCAATGGACTGGTCCAGCACCGGGGCATCCTGTGCGGTGAGCCCGATCACGCCGGAGTTGACCAGCGGCATCTGGCGGTCGGCCAGGCCGCGTTCTTCAAGAATGCCGACCAGGTTCTTGTACAGCAGGCATTTCTGGTTCTCACCGTAGCGTCCGCCAATAGCATTGCACAGCAGGCTGCCGGTCGTGACACGGTCGAACAGGTGCTTGGGTGACGTACGGAAGAACGTGTCGGTGTCGATGAGCACGGCCATCGGGTGGTGCCCGAGGACTTGGCGCAGCAGCACGTGCTTGCTGCGGAAATGGTAGCCGTGTGGCTGGTTCCAGGCTCTGCGGGTGGCCTCGTCGAGCAGGTGTACGGTGACCGGCAGGTGGCGATAGGGCTCGGCATTGTCGGTGTAGACCTGGATGTCCATGGACGCGCCGGGGGTGGATCGCAGGTGGGCCAGGGCACTGACGATGCTGAAGCAGGCCTCCTGATGGTAGGTGGCCGGACCGAATGCCAGGTAGACGAGCTGAGGATGGGCGGAATGAGGGTGCTGCATGCTGGCCGGTAACCTATTACGAGGCAGAAGTGAAGAAGGCTTTAGCCTAAGCCAAAGCCTTCGTCATGGCTCTAATTAATTGTTACCGGCAACATCTTTCAGCGTGGCAGCTTCAGGTTGTTCCAGATCGCCAGGCTCGGCTCGGCCTGGTTGAGGGTGTAGAAGTGCAGGCCCGGTGCGCCGCCTTGCAGCAGTTGTTCGCACATGCGGGTGATCACTTCCTCGCCGAAGGCCTGGATGCTGGCGGTGTCGTCGGCATAGGCTTCCAGCTGCTTGCGGATCCAGCGTGGGATCTCGGCGCCGCAGGCGTCGGAGAAGCGTGCCAGCTTGCTGTAGTTGGTAATCGGCATGATGCCGGGCACCACCGGGATGTCCACGCCCAGTTGCTGCGCACGCTCGACGAAGTAGAAGTAGCTGTCGGCGTTGAAGAAGTACTGGGTGATGGCGCTGTCGGCGCCGGCCTTGACCTTGTGCACGAAGTTGGCGAGATCCGTCTCGAAGTTGCGCGCCTGTGGGTGCATCTCCGGGTAGGCGGCTACTTCCAGGTGGAAGTGGTTGCCGGTTTCCTGGCGGATGAACTCGACCAGGTCGCTGGCGTAGCGCAGCTCGCCGCTGGCCATGCCCATGCCCGACGGCAGGTCGCCACGCAGGGCGACAATGCGCCTGATGCCGGCGGCCTGGTACTCGGCGAGCAGGGCGCGCAGGTCGTCCTTGCTGTCACCCACGCAGGACAGGTGCGGGGCGGCCGGAACCTTCACTTCGCTTTCCAGCTGCAGCACGGTGTTGAGCGTGCGGTCGCGGGTCGAGCCCCCGGCACCGTAGGTGCAGGAGAAAAAGTCCGGGTTGTAGCTGGCCAGCTGGCGGGCGACGCCCATCAGCTTCTCGTGGCCGGCGTCGGTCTTGGTGGGGAAGAACTCGAAACTGTAGCGGCGTTCTTGTGACATCTCTCGTTCCTTCGGCGGCGCGCCCGGGGCGGCTACCTGCAAATAAAAGCCAGGACGGTTGGGGCCGGCCTGGCTCGGACATCGGTTCGACGCGTTGCCAGCCAGCGCCAGGGCGAATGCCTGGCGCTGACGCCGCCGCTTAGTAGCGGTAGGCGTCCGGCTTGAATGGACCTTCGACGGTCACACCGATGTACTCGGCCTGCTGCGGGGTCAGCTGGGTGACCACGCCGCCGAAGCCGCGGACCATTTCCAGGGCCACCTCCTCGTCCAGCTTCTTCGGCAGCACTTCCACGGTCAGGCGTTCGGCCTTCTTCGCGGCTGGCAGTTCGGCGAACTTCTGCTCGAACAGGAAGATCTGCGCCAGGACCTGGTTGGCGAACGAGCCGTCCATGATGCGGCTTGGGTGACCGGTGGCGTTGCCCAGGTTCACCAGGCGGCCTTCGGCCAGCAGGATCAGGTAGTCGTCGTTCTGTGGGTCGAACACGCCAGCACCGGTGCGGTGGATCTTGTGCACCTGTGGCTTGACCTCTTCCCATGCCCAGTTCTTGCGCATGAAGGCGGTGTCGATCTCGTTGTCGAAGTGGCCGATGTTGCAGACCACGGCACGCTTCTTCAGGGCCTTGAGCATGTTGGCGTCGCAGACGTTGACGTTACCGGTGGTGGTGACGATCAGGTCGATGCGGCCCAGCAGGTCCTTGTTGATGCCGGCTTCGGTACCGGTGTTGATGCCGTCCTTGAACGGCGAGACCACTTCGAAGCCGTCCATGCAGGCCTGCATGGCGCAGATCGGGTCGACTTCGGTGACCTTGACGATCATGCCTTCCTGACGCAGGGACTGGGCCGAGCCCTTGCCCACGTCGCCGTAGCCGATCACCAGGGCCTGCTTGCCCGACAGCAGGTGGTCGGTACCGCGCTTGATGGCGTCGTTCAGGCTGTGACGGCAGCCGTACTTGTTGTCGTTCTTGCTCTTGGTGACCGAGTCGTTGACGTTGATCGCCGGGACTTTCAGCTCGCCCTTGGCCAGCATGTCCAGCAGGCGGTGCACGCCGGTGGTGGTCTCTTCGGTCACGCCGTGGATCTTGTCCAGCATGGCCGGGTATTTCTTGTGCAGGATTTCGGTCAGGTCACCGCCGTCGTCCAGGACCATGTTGGCGTCCCATGGCTGACCGTCTTTCAGGATGGTCTGCTCGATGCACCACTCGTACTCTTGCTCGGTTTCACCTTTCCAGGCGAACACCGGGATGCCGGCGGCGGCGATGGCAGCGGCGGCCTGGTCCTGGGTGGAGAAGATGTTGCACGACGACCAGCGCACTTCGGCGCCCAGGGCGACCAGGGTCTCGATCAGCACGGCGGTCTGGATGGTCATGTGGATGCAGCCGATGATCTTCGCGCCCTTGAGCGGTTGCTCGGCTTGGTACTTGCGGCGCAGGCCCATCAGTGCCGGCATTTCCGATTCGGCGATGATGACTTCCTTGCGGCCCCAGTCGGCCAGGGAGATGTCGGCGACCTTGAAGTCGGAAAAACCAGCAGGCGTGTTTACAGCGCTCATTGAGAGCCTCCATTCGTAGTGTGCGAATGGGCGCCGTTGTGCGTTGAGCGTTCGCTTGCGCGAACAACGCCCCAACCGAGCCTGACAGGCCGAGCCTGCTGCAGCGCCCCTCGGATGGGTGGCGGGAACGGTGGCCGCTGGAGCCACCGTCGAAAGTGCCGGGCGATTATAGCGGGGCTTTCGATGCATCCCAAGGGCTAAACGCCAAAGACAGGTTCACTGGGAGTGGCCGTTGGTCCGCAAGGCAAGGCGCAGAGTGAAGTGGGCCAGCGGCTCGCAGCCCTGGGCCAGCACCATCACCTGCCAGGCCAACTTGAATTCACCCGGCTGGTCGCAGTGGATACGCCAGTGATAGGTGTCGACTTGGCGGCTTGCCGGCTGCAGCGGTGCCGCTGCATCGGGAAGGGCCAGGCGCAGGTTGTGTTGCTCGGCCAACTCGATGTCCAGTAGCGGCTCGCTGACGGGGCTGTGGCTGAACAGCATCTCTTCGCCGAGCAGCGCCACCGGGACCGTGTGCAGGAGCAAGGTATCCCCAGCCGCAACGACTAACTCCGGTGTGTCGAGAAGCAGCGTTTCACCCGTTGCCGGGCGTGAGTGCAGGATGCAGAAATGGCGGGGGTCGAGTTCGGCGGGAGAAGCTGGATCGCTGGGGAGTCGCTCGACGGCTGTGAGCAGCCCCTGAGTATCGACAATGATCAGCGCGTGATGGACGGGATTCTCCGTGGTCATGATGCGCTCCTTCCTTGAGCACCAATGAGTGATCCGGGGACTGGCGCGCACCGCCGGCCCAAGGCTCGGCGGTGCGCGGTGTGGATCAGTTGGTGATAGTGATGAACGGATCCCATTCGAAGTAGCCACAGCACTTGCAGTCGCGATCGACGATCATGAACTTGAAGTGGTAGGTGACTTTCCCTTGCTTGAGCAGATCGCCACGCCAGTAGTAGTTATCGAGGATCTGGCATGTCGGGATGGTCTTGTTGTTCTCGTTGGGTACGGCTGATTGAACCTCTGCGTGGAGGGGGCGAGGGTCTTCCAGGAGTTTGTGCTTGGGATCGTCGGAGACGAATCCGTAGAGGATTACCGATTGCTCGAAGCCGAACGAGATGCTTTGCTCGCGCCAGCGGACCACATCGCCCACACGGCCCCGGAGATGCAACTCACCACCGGCCTGGCCGGAGATGACGTTGTCCTGATAGGTGACCATGTAAATGTGTTCCGGTGGTATGAATGTGGGCTTGTTCGGATCCCTGCTCGCGGTAGGGTACTTTTTGAGGATGGTTTCAGTGTCGACGTTGATGCTGACATCAATGACTCTGGACATAGTGGATTCCTTTTCACTGATTCGAGTAGGTCAATGGTGAGCCTCAGTCGCTCTCCACTGGCACTGCCCGGAGCCTCGCTTCCTGCGAATGCCGGTTCTGCCGCACGGTATGCCAAGTTCCGGTTGTCCGACCACCTGGAGTGATCTGCGGATCACAGGGTCAGGCTAGATCCGTGGGGGTGGGTGTCAAACCGCGGTGCGCGGATACTGACCAATGGTCGTAGGGCGTGGACATGGTTGACGCAAATCAATGGGGCTACCATGTAGGACGTGGTCGGACGGCTGATCCGCCGTTCGCCGCTCGATGTTCATGAGGCCGCAGGCCAGGAGTACAGATGAACTTTCACACCCGCAAATGGGTAAAACCCGAAGACCTCAACCCCAACGGCACCCTGTTCGGTGGCAGCCTGCTGCGCTGGATCGACGAGGAGGCGGCGATCTACGCCATCGTCCAGCTGGGCAACCAGCGCGTGGTGACCAAGTACATTTCCGAGATCAACTTCGTCAGCGCCTCGCGCCAGGGCGACATCATCGAACTGGGCATCACCGCCACCGAGTTCGGCCGCACCTCGATCACCCTCAAGTGCGAAGTGCGCAACAAGATCACCCGCAAGGCGATCCTGACCGTCGACAAGATGGTCTTCGTCAACCTGGGCGAGGATGGTCAGCCGGCGCCGCACGGGCGGACCGAGATCAAGTACATCCAGGATCAGTTCCCGGACAGCGCGGTCGAATAAGCGCTGAAGCGTTCGTGGGAGTGGCGGTGCGCCGATGCGACTTGCCCCGCGATGGTGCCGGCAGGATCAATATCGATGCCTTTGCTGACGTCATCGCGGGGCTAGCCCGCTCCCACGCGACTACTCGGGTTGTGTGCTGACCTTGCGCACCACCTTGCCGACCGTCAGACCCTGCACCAGGATCGACGACAGCACCACGATGTAGGTGATCGACAGCAGCAGGTCACGCTCATCGCCCTGTGGCAGCGACAGTGCCAGTGCCACCGACACGCCACCACGCAGGCCACCCCAGGTCAGCACGCGGATGGTGCCCTGCGGCACGGTCCGCCAGCGGCGCAGCAACACGATGGCCGGCGCCACGGTCAGCAGGCGCGAGGCCAGCACCGCCACCGCCAGCACGCCACCGGCCGCCAGGTGCAGCCAGTTGAACGGCAGCAGTAACAGCTCCAGGCCGATCAGGGCGAACAGCAGGGCGTTGAGCATGTCGTCGATCAGTTCCCAGAAACCATCCATGTAGCGGCGGGTCATGTCGTTCATCGCCAGGTTGCGCCCCAGGTTGCCGATGATCAGGCCGGCCACCACCATGGCGATCGGCGCCGACACATGCAGCTCGTAGCACATGGCCGAGCCGCCGATTACCAGCGCCAGGGTCAGCATGACCTCGACCTGGTACTGCTCGACGCTCTTGATCATGCGGTAGGTGGCATAGCCGATCACCCCGCCGAACACCACCCCGCCAATGGCCTCGCGGGCGAACAGCAGGGCGGTGTCGGACACACTCGGCGTCTCGCCCAGCTGGATGATACCCAGCAGCACGGTGAATACCACCACCGCGGTGCCGTCGTTGAACAGCGACTCGCCGACGATGGTGGTCTTCAGCGGCTTGGAGGCGTTGGCGGTACGCAGCGCGCCGAGCACGGCGATCGGGTCGGTCGGCGAGATCAGCGCGCCGAACAGCAGGCAGTAGATCAGCGGCACGTTCCAGCCGAACAGGGCGAACACCCAGTGCGCCAGGTAGCCGATCACCACGGTGGCGATCAGCACCCCGATCGTGGCCAAGAGGCCGATCGGCCAGCGGTAGCTGCGCAGGTCGGCGAGGTTGACGTGCAGGGCGCCGGCGAACAGCAGGAACGACAGCATCCAGTGCATCAGCAGGTCATTGAAATCGATCTGGTTCATCAGGCCTTCGACGCGCTCTTCCAGACCAGGGAAGCCGATCAGGCTCAGGCCCTGCAGCATCAGGGAGAACAGCAGTGCGGTGACCATCACGCCGATGGCCGGCGGCAGGCCGATGAAGCGGTAGTTCACATAGGTGAGGAGGGTGGTGAGGCAGATAAACGCGGCAACTAATTCAAGCATCCCGAATCCTGTAACAGTGGCTTCCAAGTCGTTTCCCGAGTGACTCGGGCAGTTCTTTGATGACCTGGCGCGGGGTTCGGGACACACCTTATGACCAGTTTTGTCGGAATCGTTCCTCAAGTCGGACGGCAGGCGCTCCCACGATGCCTACAAGCAACAGCAAACCGTTATAGTGCGAAGTGTCGCCTGGTCTTTGCGCAAGGAATCCCGCGTGTTGGCAACCTCCCTGGTACTGGTCGCAGCCCTGCTCCACGCGACCTGGAACACCCTCATCAAGTTCAGCGGCGAACGCCTTCTGGTGATCGCCAGCATGGACCTGGTGGCCCTGGTCTTCGCCGTTCTGGCTGTGGCGTTCGTCGAGTTTCCCCCGGCCGGCATCTGGCCCTGGCTGCTGGCATCGGCACTGGCCGAGCAGCTCTACCGTTACCTGCTGATCAAGGCCTATCGTGTCGGCGACCTGGGGCTGGTCTATCCGTTGATGCGTGGTTTGTCGCCCTTGGTCGTGCTCGGACTGACCCTGGCTTTTGCCGGTGAGTCGCTCAGCCAGCAGCAGATCATCGGTATCCTGCTGATCCCCTGCGGCATGGCCTGCCTGTTGTGGCAGGGCGGTGGCGGTGATCGCCTGCCCTGGTCGATGCTGCCGGTGGTGGCGCTGATCGGCTTGTGCATCGGCTGCTACACCTGGTTCGACGGTCAGGCCGTGCGCCTGTGGGGCAAGCCCTGGGATTACCTGGTGTGGCTGACCCTGCTCAGTGCCTGGCCGTTCCCGCTGCTCGCCGGGGTGGCACGTCGGGGGCCGTTTGCCCTGTTCTGGCGCACCCAGTGGCGCCTCGGGCTGGCGGTGGGGTTGTGCGTGCTGCTGAGTTACGCCCTGGTGCTGTGGGCCATGCACCTGGGGTCTGTGGCCGAGGCGGCGGCGCTGCGCGAGCTGAGCGTGATCCTCGTGGTGCTGCTGGGCATGCGCTACCTTAAAGAACCTTTTGGCGGGCCGAGACTCCTAGCTTGCGGGCTGGTCCTGGCCGGCATGCTGGTGATGAAACTGTGAACCGATCCTCTGTGAACAAGGAGTCCTGTAGATGACCGTTGCCCTGTGGTGCATTCTCGTTGCGCTGGTCCTGCCGCCGCTGTGCGCATTGATCGCCAAGCTCAGCAGTGGGTATTTTGGCCTGCGCGCCAATCACGACCCGCGTGCGTTCCTGGACAAGCTCGAAGGGTTGCCTCGGCGTGCCCATGCTGCCCAGTTGAACGGCTACGAAGCGTTCCCCGCGTTTGCTGCGGCGGTTCTGGTGGCCGACATCGTCGGCAATGCCGAGCAGGTGACCCAGGATGTGCTGGGAGTGGTGTACATCACCAGCCGGCTGCTCTACATCATCTGCTACCTGGCGGACTGGGCGGTGCTGCGTTCGCTGGTGTGGTTCGTCGGGATGGCGCTGATTGTGTCGTTCTTCGTCGTATCGATTTGAATGCATCGCGGGGCAAGCCCGCTCCCACGCAATCATCGTGGGAGCGGGCTTGCCCCGCGATAGCGCCTGTCAGGGTGCTTTCGGCACTTCGGGCAAAGGCTGGCCCTTGGGCCACAGCATCCAGATCTGCCCCTGCTGCTTCATGTTCCCCGCCAGCTCGCCGGCCTCGGGTCCGGTGCCCCAGAACAGGTCCGCGCGCACTTCGCCGGTGATGGCGCCACCGGTGTCCTGGGCGCCGACCGGGCGTACCACCGGGCTGCCGTCCGGGCGGGTGGTGGACAGCCAGAGCAGGCTGCCCAGGGGGATCACCTTGCGGTCGATCGCCACGCTGTAACCCGCGGTCAGCGGCACGTTGAGCGAGCCGCGCGGTCCCTCGTTGCTGTCCGGGCGGGTGCTGAAGAACACGTAGCTCGGGTTGCTGGCCAGCAGCTCGGGCACACGCTGCGGGTTGGCCTGGGCCCAGGCGTGGATGCTGCCCATGGTTACCTCTTCCTTCGGCAACTGCCCCTGCTCAACCAGCCAGCGGCCGATTGGGCGATACGGATGACCGTTCTGGTCGGCGTAGCCCAGGCGCAGCTGGCGGCCGTTCTCCAGCTGGATACGGCCCGAGCCCTGTATCTGCAGGAACTGCAGGTCCATCGGGTCGGTCAGCCAGGCCAGTACCGGCGCCTTGGCGCCGTCGCGGTTGATCACCTCGGCGGTGTCGTAGGGCTTGAGCACCCGCCCGTCGAGGCGTCCGCGCAGGCGCTTGCCCTTGAGCTCGGGGTACACGCTGGCCAGGTCGACCACGATCATGTCCTCGGGCACGCCATACACCGGGACATGCGCGCTGTCGGTGCGGGCCAGGCTGCCGGGGTAGACCGGCTCGTAATAGCCGGTGATCAGGCCGTTGGCGCTGTTCTGCGCCGAGCGCAGGCCATAGACCTGGAGATTCTGTTCGAGGAAGGTGCGCACCTGGGCGGCATTGGCCGTGGCCGAGCCCGCTGCTTCGCAGGTGGCGGCCCACACCGGGGCGCGCTTGAGCTTCTCGCAACCGCTGCGCCAGGCGTAGAAGCCGGCCAGCAGGTCGTCGTCGCTGACCTGGGGCAGGTCCTTGAAGGTGGCTGGCACGTAGGTGGCAATGGCGTGGGGTTCGGGCTTGGCGCTTTCGCCGCCGTTACAGCCGGCCAGGAGCGCCAGGGCGGGCAGTGCCCAGGCGAAATGGCGCAATGCAGATTTCATGTCGTCGATCCTGTAGGGGGCGAAGCATGAAGATTCACCCCTGTTTTCTGTGTGGCTATTGGTCTTTGCCTGCGGGGCGGCGATACTGGCCGCCCGTTTTCCTGGCCGAAGAGACCGTGATGTTCAAGCGATTGACCGTAGTACTGCTCGCCGCCCTTGCCCTGAGTGCCTGTGACGGCGTTGATCCCAACTCGCCGCTGGGCCAGCGCAAGGCGATCTTCAAGCAGATGCTCAAGACCAGCGAAGACATGGGCGGCATGCTGCGCGGGCGCCTGCCTTTCGACGGCGCGAAGTTCGCCGATGGCGCGGCGAAGCTGGACAGCCTGGCCCACGCGCCGTGGCAGCATTTCCCGCAGGTGCGCGATGCGGGCGACAGCAGCGCGCGGGCCGAGGTCTGGGAGCGTCAGGCGCGATTCCAGGACCTGGCCCGGCAACTGGAGGGCGTCACCGGCGAGCTGGTCGCGGTCACCCGTACCCAGCCACTGGACGCGGCCCAGGTGAAGGTGCCGATGGACAAGGTCGAGGCGGCGTGCAAGGCCTGTCATAGCGAGTTTCGCAATCACTGAGCGAATGGGCTGTCTTGGGCGCCGGCTCGTGGGAGCGGGCTTGTCCCGCGATGGCGTCGGATCGGCCAGTGACGTTGCCTGGGCTGACGTCATCGCGGGGCAAGCCCGCTCCCACGGTTCGCACACATGAGGCCGTCAGGCTAGCGCTCGAGCTCGTCCACGGCCTCCTGCAGCTCCTTCTTCGCCTCGGCCAGCTTGTCCTTGCGCTTGTTGATCTTCTCCGCGTCGCCCTTCTTCATGGCCTTGTCCAGGTCCTTGGTGCGCTGGTTCACTTCGTGGCGGGCGTCGAGCACCTTCTGCTCGCGCTCCTTGCGCAGGCCGGCATCGGTGCAGTGTTCGGTGACTTCGCTCAAGGCCTTTTCCAGGCCCGCCTGCTGGTCGCTGTTGCCATGGGCGCGGGCTTGTTCGATCTGTTCGCTGATGGCCTGGCGCTTGGCCGCGCAACCGGTCAGGCCCGGCTGCTCTTCGGCGGCCAGCAGCGGGCTGGCGGCGAAGCCGAGCAGGGTGGACAGGGCGAGGGACGAAAGCAGTTTCATCGGGGGCTCCATTCGGGGCTGGGCAGCAGAAAGCGAAATGCTGCCCTGATCCGCGCAAATTAGAAACCCTCGATTGCATGGGCGCGCAGGTTTCGGGCCAGCTCCTGAACCCGCTCGTGGGCGAAAAAAGCCTGCAATTGCTCTGCTCGACCAGGCCCGACGCCAGGTTCGGCAAGCCATTGCTCGATGTTTCTGGATGCCAGTGTGTGCCAGTCGGGGCCCATTTGCAGGCTGGACGGTGCGGGTACGCCGAGGCCTCGTAGCCAACGCTGGAAAGGCTGGCGGCGGGCTTGGGCGAAAGCAGTCTGCAATTGCCTGGCTCGAGCCTGGGCGATCCCAGGTACCTTGAGCAATTGGTCCTGTTCGAGGCTCAGCCAATCAGTCAGTTGCACGATATGGCCACTCTCGACGAGGTGCTTCCAGGTTTCGGCTCCCAGGCCTGGCAGGTCGAGGCCCTGTTTGCCGCCCAGCCAGGCCAGGCGGGCAAGGAACTGCTGCTGGCAGTCCTTGTCGGCCTGCCAGCAACTGAGAGCGTGATAGGTCGCCGGATCCGGAGCCTGCACGATGGGGCGTCGCGCGGCACGATGCACCACGCTTTCTAGACGTGGAATGGTCAGGCCGGCCAGGCTGACCGCTATCTGGTCACCAGGGCGAATGTCCAGCTGTTTCCAGCGCGCCAGCGAGCCGAGACTGAGCTGGCTGATCCGGCGGTCGTCCAGGGTCACCGGTTGTAACAGCAGCAAGGGCGTGATGCGCCCGGTACGGCCGATTCGGAACTGCACATCCCTGATCTGCGCCAGCGCCTGGGCGAACGGATACTTCCAGGCAGCGATCCAGTAGGGTGCCTGGGCGCGCCAGCGCTGTGCCGGGGGGCGACTGTCCTGGCGCAGGATTACGCCGTCGCTGGCGAAGGGCAGGGGCGAGCGGTACCAGTGCTGACGCCAGCGCGTCGCCTCGGCAACGCCCTCGATGGCCACGCTCAAGCGCTGGCTGTCGGGAAAGCCAAGCACTGCCAGGCGTGCCAGGCGCTCGGCCTGGTTATCCGGGCCGTTGGGCCAGTCCCAAACGAACAGCCCGATGCCCGCGCCTTGTTCCTCGGTCATCCGTTTGCGCGCCAGCAGCCCGGCGACGGTGCCGCGAGCATTGGCACTGCCTGCCTCGGCCTGCACATGGTCGTCCAGGCGCCAGTACAGTTCGCCCTGGAACACCGCGTCCAGCGGTTGGGAAAGTTGCCGCGCGATGCCGCTCAGCATGGGGATGTGCCGGCTCCAGTCGTGCCCCTGCGTGCCATCGCCACGGCTGAGCAGACCCGTCAGTTGGCCCTGGCGATAGATCAGCGACACCGCGACGCCGTCGACCTTCGGCTGCATCCACACGTCGCGTTTGCCCTGCAACCATCGGGCTACAGCCTGCTCGTTGGCAAGCTTGTCGACACCGGTGTGGGGGATGGGGTGAGGGGTAGTGCCGCGGGCGTTCGCCAGCGGCGCTTCGTCGTGGGAAAGGCCAAAGCAGGCTTGAAGTTCCAGAAGGTGCTGGCGGCTTTGGTCATAGAGTTCGTCGGCCACCAGGGCGATACCCTGGCGATGGTATTGGTCGTC
Organism: Pseudomonas peradeniyensis; assembly: GCF_014268935.2. GTDB lineage: Bacteria > Pseudomonadota > Gammaproteobacteria > Pseudomonadales > Pseudomonadaceae > Aquipseudomonas > Aquipseudomonas peradeniyensis. Next base: position 261,073 of record NZ_JABWRJ020000002.1, read on the forward strand.
CCAGTGGGCGAGGGTGGCGCGCAGCCGTGCGACTTCGGCTTCAGCCTGCGCGGTGTCCCAGGGCGGGCACGCACTTGCCTGGGCGACGCAGTGGTGCAACAGCAGCGCTATGACTATCAGCAGCAATGGCATGGCCGGCATCCTTGCAAGGCGGGAAGGAGTCCTCAGCCTAGGCGGGTGACGGCGTGGGCGACGGTGGGCATTTGTCAGCCCATATGTCACAAAAAAGCCCCCGCCGATCACTCGGCAGGGGCTTTCCGTTACTGCTGTAGGAGGCTTACAGGCCAGCGGCGTCGCGCAGGGCGGCGGCGCGGTCGGTGCGCTCCCAGGTGAAGGTGGTGAAGGTGTCGTCGCCGACGGTCTTCTGCTGCGGCGTACGGCCGAAGTGACCGTAGGCGGCGGTTTCCTGGTACATCGGATGCAGCAGGTCGAGCATGGTGGTGATGGCGTACGGACGCAGGTCGAAGCACTCGCGCACCAGCTGCACGATCTTGTCGTCGGAGACCTTGCCGGTACCGAAGGTGTTGATCGAGATGGAGGTCGGCTGGGCTACGCCGATGGCGTAGGACACCTGGATCTCGCAGCGCTCGGCGAGGCCCGCGGCAACGATGTTCTTGGCCACGTAGCGGCCGGCGTAGGCGGCCGAACGGTCGACCTTGGACGGGTCCTTGCCGGAGAACGCGCCACCGCCGTGGCGGGCCATGCCACCGTAGCTGTCGACGATGATCTTGCGGCCGGTCAGGCCGCAGTCGCCCACCGGGCCACCGATGATGAAGTTGCCGGTCGGGTTGATGTGGTACTGGGTGTCCTTGTGCAGCAACTCGGCCGGCAGGGTGTGCTTGACGATCAGCTCCATCACCGCTTCCTGCAGGTCTTTCTGCGACACTTCAGGGTTGTGCTGGGTCGACAGGACGACGGCATCGATGCCCACTACCTTGCCGTTTTCATAGCGGCAGGTGACCTGGGACTTGGCGTCCGGGCGCAGCCATGGCAGCAGCTTGGACTTGCGCGCTTCGGCCTGGCGCTCGACCAGGCGGTGCGAGAAGCAGATCGGCGCCGGCATCAGCACGTCGGTTTCGTTGCTGGCGTAGCCGAACATCAGGCCCTGGTCGCCGGCGCCCTGGTCTTCCGGGCGCGAGCGATCGACGCCCTGGGCGATATCCACCGACTGCTTGCCGATGATGTTCATCACGGCGCAGGTGGCGCCGTCGAAGCCGACATCGGAGCTGTTGTAGCCGATGTCGATGATCACTTTGCGCACCAGCTCTTCCAGGTCGACCCAGGCCGAGGTGGTGACTTCACCGGCGATGATGGCGACACCGGTCTTGACCAGGGTCTCGCAGGCCACGCGGGCGTACTTGTCCTGGGCGATGATGGCGTCCAGCACCGCGTCGGAGATCTGGTCGGCGATCTTGTCCGGATGCCCTTCGGACACGGACTCGGAGGTGAAAAGGGAGTATTCGCTCATCTCGATGGGTTCCTGAAATTTACCGATGTTGTATGTCGCCAGTGGTCCGCTGGAAATGCCGGACCTGGATCTGGAAACCGTTACGCAAGCCCACGTAGAGGCTGTCCCCGGGGGCCAGCCCTGCCGCGTTGGCCCAACGGGCCAGGTCGTCCTGCTCGAAGCCAAGCCACAGGTCGCCGCAGGCTTCGCGCGCCCACCCCTGGTCATGGCTGCACAGCTCGGTGACCAGCAGGCTGCCGCCCGCCTTCACCCGTCTGGCCAGCAGGCGCAGGGCCTGGGCCGGATCACTGAAATGGTGCAGGACCATGTTCAGCACAACGCAGTCGGCTTCCACATCCGTTGCACCCAGTGCATCGGCCAACTGCAGGTTTACGTTACTCAATTCGTTGCGCTCGCAGACCTGGCGGGCCAGCTCGAGCATGGTCGGGCTGTTGTCCATGGCCGTGACCTGCTCGAAACGCCTGGCCAGGTCGGGCAGGAAACCGCCGTCGCCGGGGCCGACCTCCAGGGCGCTGGCACCGGCCTCGAAGCTCAGCTTGTCGAGCAGCGCCAGCAGGCTTTCGCGGTACTGTGGCAGGCCGGCGATCAGGTCCTGCTGGGCGCGGAACTTCTCTTCCACGCGCAGGAAGAAATCCTGGCTGGTGGCGGCGCGACGCTGCTGGACCTGGGCGATTCGGGCCTGTACTTCTTGAGGTAGGGCGAGGTCGTCGACCTCCTCGAGCAGCGCCGAATGCAGGCGACCGCCCAGGCGCTGGCTGTCGGGCAGGGCGCGGCGGTAGAAGATCGCGTTGCCTTCGCGGCGGGTCGCCACCAGCTCGGCCTGGGCCAGCACCTTCAGGTGATGGCTCATGCCCGACTGGCCGATGTCGAAGATCTGCGCCAGTTCCAGCACGCCGAACGAATCGTTGGCCAATGCGCGCAGCACGTTCAGGCGCAGGGGGTCGCCGCCGGCCTTGCACAGGGCGGCCAGCTCATCGCTGCGTTGTGGGGTGATGGGCGCATTGAGGTTCATGGGGCGGGAGTCTAGACAGGGGATGCTGTCGTCGCAATAGCAATATCAAAAAGTTTTGATATTGCCTGACCGATGGCCTCGTGGGGCTGATCGTGGGAGCGGGCTTGCCCCGCGATAGCGCTCGCCCTGGTATTTCCTGCGTCCAATCTGACGCAATCGCGGGGCAAGCCCGCCCCCACTACCCCGCTTTTCTACTCTTTTCCCAGCCAATCACAGGAAAAAAGCCCGACTGCGACCATACGTCATTGCCCCCGGCCCCCCCTGTGGGCGAAAATGGCCGCCTTTTTTCGCTTCACCACCTATTTCAAGCCCCAGGAGACTCAGCGATGCCCAGCCGTCGTGAACGTGCCAACGCCATTCGTGCCCTCAGCATGGATGCCGTGCAAAAGGCCAACAGCGGCCACCCAGGTGCCCCCATGGGTATGGCGGATATCGCCGAAGTGCTTTGGCGCGACTATCTGAAGCACAACCCGAGCAACCCAAGCTTCGCCGACCGCGACCGTTTCGTGCTGTCCAACGGCCACGGCTCGATGCTGATCTACTCGCTGCTGCACCTGACCGGCTACGACGTCACCATCGACGACCTCAAGGCCTTCCGCCAGCTGCACAGCCGCACCCCGGGCCACCCGGAGTTCGGTTACACCCCGGGCGTCGAGACTACCACCGGCCCGCTGGGCCAAGGCCTGGCCAACGCCGTGGGCTTCGCCCTGGCGGAAAAAGTGCTGGGTGCCCAGTTCAACCGTGAAGGCCACAACATCGTCGACCACAACACCTACGTGTTCCTCGGCGACGGCTGCATGATGGAAGGCATCTCCCATGAAGTCGCCTCGCTGGCCGGCACCCTGGGCCTGAACAAGCTGGTTGCCTTCTACGACGACAATGGCATCTCCATCGACGGCGAAGTCCACGGCTGGTTCACCGACAACACTCCGGCGCGCTTCGAGGCCTACAACTGGCTGGTAATCCGCAACGTCAACGGCCACGACGCCGACGAGATCAAGACCGCCATCGAGACCGCGCGCAAGAGCGACCGTCCGACCCTGATCTGCTGCAAGACCATCATCGGCTTCGGCTCGCCGAACAAGCAGGGCAAGGAAGACTGCCACGGTGCACCGCTGGGCAACGACGAAATCGCCCTGGCCCGCAAGGAACTGAACTGGAACCACGGCCCGTTCGAAATCCCGGCCGACATCAAGGCCGAGTGGGATGCCAAGGAAGCTGGCGCCAAGGTCGAAGCCGAGTGGAACCAGCGCTTCGACGCCTATGCCGTTGCCTTCCCGGAGCTGGCCAGCGAGCTCAAGCGCCGTCTGAGCGGTGAGCTGCCGGCTGATTTCTCGGAGAAAGCCGCTGCCTACATCGCGGAAGTTGCCGCCAAGGGCGAAACCATCGCCAGCCGCAAGGCCAGCCAGAATGCGCTTAACGCCTTCGGTCCGCTGCTGCCAGAGTTCCTTGGCGGCTCCGCCGACCTCGCCGGCTCCAACCTGACCCTGTGGAAAGGCTGCAAGGGCGTCGAAGCCAACGATGCCAGCGGCAACTACGTGTTCTACGGCGTGCGCGAGTTCGGCATGACCGCCATCATGAACGGCGTCGCCCTGCACGGCGGCCTGGTGCCTTACGGTGCCACTTTCCTGATGTTCATGGAATACGCCCGCAACGCCGTGCGCATGTCGGCGCTGATGAAGCAGCGCGTGATCCACGTCTACACCCACGACTCCATCGGCCTGGGCGAAGACGGCCCGACCCACCAGCCAATCGAGCAGCTGACCAGCCTGCGCAGCACGCCGAACCTGGATACCTGGCGTCCGGCCGACGCGGTGGAATCCGCCGTGTCCTGGAAAGCCGCCCTGGAGCGCAAGGACGGCCCGTCGGCGCTGATCTTCTCGCGCCAGAACCTGCAGCACCAGACCCGCGACGCCCAGCAGATCGCCGATATCGCCCGTGGCGGTTACGTGCTCAAGGACTGCGCCGGCGAGCCTGAGCTGATCCTGATCGCCACTGGCTCCGAAGTGGGCCTGGCCGTTCAAGCCTTCGACAAGCTGACCGCCGAAGGCCGCAAGGTCCGCGTCGTTTCGATGCCTAGCACCAGCGTGTTCGACGCCCAGGACGCAGCCTACAAACAGTCGGTACTGCCGCTGGAAGTTGGCGCGCGTATCGCCATCGAAGCCGCTCACGCCGACTTCTGGTACAAGTACGTCGGCCTCGAAGGCCGCGTGATCGGCATGACCACCTACGGCGAGTCGGCCCCGGCCAGCGCGCTGTTCGAGGAGTTCGGCTTCACCCTGGACAACATCCTGGGCACCGCCGAAGAGCTGCTGGAAGACTGATGCACCTGGGAGGCCCTGTGCCTCCCGTCTGATCGCGGGGCAAGCCCGCTCCCACAGGGTCTTTGCAGTCCCCTGTGGGAGCGGGCTTGCCCCGCGATGGTCGTTCAACGCACTTGTCCCGTGAGTATCGAATGCCCCACCCGCGTCCCTACAAAGTTGCACTCAACGGTTACGGCCGCATCGGCCGCTGTGTCCTGCGCGCACTGTTCGAGCGGGGGGCGAAGGCCGGTTTCGAGATCGTCGCGCTGAACGACCTGGCCGACCAGGCCAGCCTGGAATACCTGACGCGTTTCGACTCCACCCACGGGCGCTTCCCCGGCGAGGTGAAGGTCGACGGCGACTGTCTGCATATCAATGGCGACTGCGTGAAAGTGCTGCGCAGCGCCACCCCGGAAGGCATCGACTGGGCCGCCCTGGACATCGACCTGGTACTGGAATGCTCCGGTGCCTACCACACCCGGGCCGATGGCCAGCGCTTCCTCGATGCCGGCGCGCCGCGGGTGCTGTTTTCCCAGCCCATGGCCAGCGAGGCGGACATCGACGCCACGGTGGTCTACGGCGTCAACCAGGATTGCCTGACCGGCAGCGAGCTGCTGGTGTCCAACGCCTCCTGCACCACCAACTGTGGCGTGCCGCTGCTGCGCGTGCTGGACCAGGCTTTTGGCATCGAGTACGTGCAGATCACCACCATCCACTCGGCGATGAACGACCAGCCGGTGATCGACGCCTACCACCACGAAGACCTGCGCCGCACCCGTTCGGCGTTCCAGTCGGTGATTCCGGTGTCCACGGGCCTGGCCCGGGGTATCGAACGCCTGCTGCCGGAACTTGCCGGGCGAATCCAGGCCAAAGCGGTACGCGTGCCGACCGTCAACGTCTCGTGCCTGGACATCACCCTGCAGACTTCCCGCGATACCAGCACCGAGGAAGTCAACCGGGTGCTGCGCGAGGCCGCCCTGGACGGCCCGCTGAAAGGCTTGCTGGCTTACACCGAGCTGCCCCACGCCAGCTGTGATTTCAACCATGACCCGCATTCGGCCATCGTCGATGCCAGCCAGACCCGCGTCTCAGGCCCCCGCCTGGTGAACCTGCTGGCCTGGTTCGACAACGAATGGGGGTTTGCCAACCGTATGCTCGACGTTGCCGAACACTATCTGCACGTCGTACACCCAACCCGCAGCAAACAGCCCTGAAGGACTGCATTCATGACCGTGTTGAAGATGACCGACCTCGACCTGCAAGGTAAGCGCGTACTGATCCGCGAAGACCTCAACGTCCCTGTGAAGGACGGTGTGGTGGCCAGCGACGCGCGTATCCTGGCAGCGCTGCCGACCATCAAGCTGGCCCTGGAGAAGGGCGCGGCGGTGATGGTCTGCTCGCACCTGGGCCGCCCGACCGAAGGCGAGTTCTCTGCCGAGAACAGCCTCAAGCCGGTTGCCGCCTACCTGAGCAAGGCCCTGGGCCGCGACGTGCCGCTGGTCGCCGATTACCTCGACGGCGTTCAGGTTCAGGCCGGTGACCTGGTGCTGTTCGAAAACGTGCGCTTCAACAAGGGCGAGAAGAAGAACGCCGACGAGTTGGCGCAGAAGTACGCCGCCCTGTGCGACGTGTTCGTCATGGACGCCTTCGGTACCGCCCACCGCGCCGAAGGCTCCACCCATGGCGTCGCCAAGTTCGCCAAGGTCGCCGCCGCTGGTCCGCTGCTGGCAGCCGAGCTGGATGCCCTGGGCAAGGCCCTGAAGGCCCCGGCCAAACCGATGGCCGCCATCGTTGCCGGCTCCAAGGTCTCCACCAAGCTGGACGTGCTGAACAGCCTGAGCGCGGTCTGCGACCAGCTGATCGTCGGTGGCGGCATTGCCAACACCTTCCTTGCCGCCGCCGGTCATCCGGTCGGCAAGTCGCTGTACGAACCTGACCTGGTCGAGACCGCCAAGGCCATCGCCGCCAAGGTCAGCGTGCCGCTGCCGGTGGACGTGGTGGTCGCCAAGGAATTCGCCGAGAGCGCCGAAGCCACCGTCAAGGCGATCGCCGACGTGGCCGCCGACGACATGATCCTGGACATCGGTCCAAAGACCGCCGAGCAGTTCGCCGGGTTGCTGAAGACCTCGAAGACTATCCTGTGGAACGGTCCGGTCGGTGTGTTCGAGTTCGACCAGTTCGGCAACGGCACCAAGGTCCTGGCCAAGGCCATCGCCGACAGCGCCGCGTTCTCCATTGCCGGTGGCGGCGACACCCTGGCGGCCATCGACAAGTATGGCGTGGGTGCCGATATCTCCTACATTTCTACCGGTGGCGGCGCGTTCCTCGAGTTCGTCGAGGGCAAGGTCCTGCCTGCCGTGGCAATCCTGGAAGAGCGGGCCAAGGCCTGAGCGTGAAGGCGCCTGGCAAAGGGAGCGACCTGATGGTCAAGCAATTGCCTGTGATGATCGTGGCCTTGTTGCTGGGCGCCTGTTCCAGCAACAAGGGCAGCGAGGCCGATCCGGCGCAGCCGCCCAAGGGCGGTTGCTACCAGTCCCAGTGGCAGGCGGAGACGGCACCGGTGATCAACAAGCGCCTGGGCCCGGACGGCCTGGAAAAGTACGACGACGAACACCAGCGCAAGGCCCCGGGTTGCCCTTGATCGGGTGGCTGGCAACCTGCGCCGGATTTCGTGGTCTTGGACATTGGGGCTGTCGTTGCGGCCTCATCGCGGGGCAAGCCCGCTCCCACGCACTCATCGTGGGAGCGGGCTTGCCCCGCGATGAGGCCGGTACAGCATTCCCGTAACGAGGATGTTTGATGAAAGCGCTTCTGGCCGCATTGGCCCTGGCGACCCTGGCAGGCTGCTCGCTGTTGCAGCCGGCCCAACCCGCCCCGGCGGACAACTGGACCCGCTGGGTCTGCGACAGCCAGGCCGAAGTGCTGTGGCGTTTCGCCGACGCGCAGCAGGACGCGGTCGATGTCCGCCTTGGCGGCGGCGACCAGGTCCATCGGCTCAAGGCCGAGCCGGGTGCCTCCGGCGCGCTGTACAGCGATGGCATGCTGGCCTTCCACACCAAAGGTGAAGAAGGCCTGGTGTACTGGGTGGCGACCAACGATCTGATTGGGCGGGGCTGCAAGGCACCGTGACTGGCCGGGCCGCGTAGATGGCCCACACTACTTGAACAGCAACCGCCCCTGCGGCAGGCTTGCATGAAACAAACGACGCTTGTCGGGAGAGAGATACACAATGGCACTCATTAGCATGCGCCAGATGCTGGACCACGCCGCCGAGTTCGGTTACGGCGTACCAGCTTTCAACGTCAACAACCTCGAGCAGATGCGCGCCATCATGGAAGCGGCCGACAAGACCGACTCTCCGGTCATCGTCCAGGCCTCCGCCGGTGCCCGCAAATACGCCGGTGCTCCCTTCCTGCGCCACCTGATCCTGGCGGCCATCGAAGAGTTCCCGCACATCCCGGTGTGCATGCACCAGGACCACGGCACCAGCCCTGACGTTTGCCAGCGCTCGATCCAGCTGGGCTTCAGCTCGGTGATGATGGACGGCTCGCTGGGTGAAGACGGCAAGACCCCGACCGAGTACGAGTACAACGTCCGCGTCACCCAGCAGACCGTTGCCATGGCCCACGCCTGCGGCGTTTCGGTGGAAGGCGAGCTGGGTTGCCTGGGTTCGCTGGAAACCGGCATGGCCGGTGAAGAAGACGGCATCGGCGCCGAAGGCGTGCTGGACCACAGCCAGATGCTGACCGACCCGGAAGAAGCCGCCGACTTCGTCAAGAAGACCCAGGTGGACGCCCTGGCCATCGCCATCGGCACCAGCCACGGCGCCTACAAGTTCACCAAGCCGCCTACCGGTGACGTGTTGGCGATCGACCGTATCAAGGAAATCCACAAGCGCATCCCCAACACCCACCTGGTGATGCACGGTTCGTCCTCGGTGCCGCAAGAGTGGCTGGCGATCATCAACCAGTACGGTGGCGACATCAAAGAGACCTACGGCGTGCCGGTCGAAGAGATCGTCGAAGGCATCAAGTACGGCGTGCGCAAGGTCAACATCGACACCGACCTGCGCCTGGCCTCCACCGGTGCCATGCGCCGCCTGATGGCGCAGAACCCGAGCGAGTTCGACCCACGCAAGTTCTTCGGTGAAACCGTCAAGGCCATGCGCGACGTGTGCATCGCCCGCTACGAAGCCTTCGGTACCGCTGGCAATGCCTCGAAGATCAAGCCGATCTCCCTGGAAGGCATGTTCCAGCGTTACGCCAAGGGTGAACTGGCCGCCAAGATCAACTGATCCGGCGCCGTTCAACGAAGAAGCCCGCAGCGATGCGGGCTTTTTTGTGCCCGTACGTCGCCTGCCCGCCGCTTATACCGTTAGTCGGCTAACATCGGTTCAGATGGCTTATGGCCATCTGCCTGCATTGCGTCTTCGGGTGCCGAGTCTAGAGTAACAATCGGATCCAATCACAAGTCGAAGTTGGACTTACCAAGAGAAGCAGCATGGATGGCGCTTATTCACAATCACCGGAAAGCAGCTCGGTGCTGCTGGTCGTAGACGACTATCCGGAAAACCTCATCAGCATGCGGGCCTTGCTGTCCCGCCAGGATTGGCAGGTATTGACTGCCAGTTCAGGGATGGAAGCCCTGAGCACCCTGCTCGAACACGAAGTCGACCTGGTCCTGCTCGACGTGCAGATGCCCGAGATGGACGGCTTCGAGGTGGCCCGCCTGATGCGCGGCAGCCAACGCACGCGGCTGACCCCGATCATCTTCCTCACCGCCAACGAACAGTCCGATGCCGCAGTGCTCAAAGGTTATGCCAGCGGCGCGGTGGACTACCTGTTCAAACCCTTCGACCCGCAGATTCTCAAGCCCAAGGTCCAGGCCCTGCTGGAGCAGCAGCGCAACCGGCGCATGCTGCAACGGCTGACCCGCGAGCTGGAGTCGGCGCGGGCCTTCAATGCCTCGATCCTGGAGAACGCCGCCGAGGGTATCCTGGTGGTGGACGAGTCGGGCTGCATCGGCTTTGCCAACCCGGCCATCTCGCGCCTGCTCGATGCCCCGGTGGACAAGCTGCAGGGCGCGCACATGCTCGACCTTATCCAGTTGCCCTGCGCCAACCTGTGGCCCGAGTCGGACTTCTACCAGGCCTACTTGGGCCGGCAGATCTTCCGTGTGCACGACGCCCAGCTGCGCACCCTCGGTGGCCAGCCGGTACCGGTGGCGCTGTCCTGCGCGCCGCTGCCCGCCGAGCAGAAGGCCATGGTGGTGACGGTGCTGGACATGTCGGTGGTGCGCAGCCTGCACCAGCAGCTCGAGTACCAGGCGGTGACCGACCCGCTGACCGGGCTGCTCAACCGCCGTGGCTTCTACCAGGCCGCCGAGAGCGCGCTGCTGCGCAACGAGCGCTCGGACAAGGCCAAGGCCTTGATGTATATGGACCTGGACGGCTTCAAGCGGATCAACGACCTGCTTGGCCACGAGGCCGGCGACAAGGTCCTGCGCTGGGTGGCCGACCAGCTCAAGGAGTGCCTGGGCAGCGAGGCGCTGCTGGCCAGGATGGGTGGCGACGAATTCACCGCGCTGTTCGATGGTCTGCCGTACCCCGAGCAGGCCGGGCGCTATGCCGAGAAGCTGCTGGAGCGGATGTCGAGCTTCCAGCAGGTGGATGGCCTGGAGGTCAATCTGGGGGTCAGTATCGGCATCGCCACCTACCCCGACTGCGGCGCCAACGTGGAGGGCCTGCTGCGGGCGGCCGATGCCGCGATGTATGCGGCCAAGCAGGCCGGTCGCCAGCAGTACCGCTTCTACGACCAGGAACTCAATGGCCGTGCCCGCTCGCGGTTGATGCTCGAGGACAGCGTACGCACCGCCATCGAGCAGAACGACTTCAGCCTGGTCTACCAGCCCCAGGTGGCGTTCGCCGATGGCCGGTTGCGCGGCTTCGAGGCGCTGTTGCGCTGGAAGCATCCGAGTGTAGGCGATGTGCCGCCCGGGCTGTTCATTCCCTTGTTGGAGGAGGCGCGCCTGATCAACCGCCTGGCCAGCTGGATCTATCGCAAGGGCGCAGCCCAGCGTAATGCCTGGAGCGATCGCTTCGGCTCGCAACTGGTGCTGGGCATTAGCCTGAGCCGCGCCCAGTTCACCATGCCAGGGTTGGTCGATGAACTGGCCCAGGTGATCGACAAGCATCAGTTGCTGCCCGCCCAGCTGGAGGTGGAGGTGGCCGAGACGTCGCTGATGTACAACATCGACGCGGCGGTGAAGCAGGTGCATCGCCTGCGCGAGCTGGGCATTCGCGTGGCGCTGGACGACTTCGGTGCCGGCGACTGCTCGTTGCGCATGCTGCGCGATTTGCCTATCGACACCCTCAAGCTCGATCGCCATCTGGTCGCGCGACTGCCGGACTCGGCGGCGGACATCGCCCTGGTGCGCAGCGTCATTGGCCTGTGCGCGGCCTACGACATCACCGTGATTGCCGAGGGCGTGGAGACCCGGGCCCAGGCCGAATGGCTCAAGGATGCCGGCTGCGCCTATGTGCAGGGGTTCCTGGTCGCCCGTCCGCTGACCGCCAGCGATGCCGGCAACTTCCCGGTGGTTTTCCCATGGGCGTCGTGATTGGCTAAACTCGCGTCTTCCCGTTCCGAACGCCTGCCATGACTGCCTTACGCTACCTGCAAGCCTACCCGCCGCACCTGCAGGAACAGGTGCGCCAGATGATCGCCAGCGATCGCCTGGGCGACTACCTGCGTCAGCGCTACCCCGAGCGCCATGACGTGCAGAGTGACAAGGCGCTGTACGGCTATGCCCAGGAAATCAAGCAACAGTACCTGCGCAGCGCGCCGCCGCTGGACAAGGTGCTGTTCGACAACCGCCTGGACCTCACCCACCGGGCGCTGGGCCTGAACACGGCGGTGTCGCGGGTGCAGGGCGGCAAGCTCAAGGCCAAGAAGGAAATTCGCGTCGCCTCGCTGTTTCGCGAGGCGGCGCCGCAGTTCCTGCGCATGATCGTGGTGCATGAGCTGGCGCACCTGAGGGAGCGCGACCACAACAAGGCCTTCTACCAGCTCTGCCAGCACATGGAGCCGGACTACCATCAACTGGAATTCGACCTGCGCGTCTACCTGACCTATCGGGAGCTGCCGGGCAACACCTGAGGGACAAGCACCCCATGACCACGGAAGTGAGCAAGACCCGCAGCAGCTTCTACCGCCGCCTCTATGTGGCCTGGCTGATCGACAGCCAGACCGCCACCAGCGTGCCAGCGCTGATGGAGGCCACCGGCATGCCGCGACGCACCGCCCAGGACACCATTGCCGCTCTGGCCGACCTGGATATCGTCTGCGAGTTCGAGCAGCAGGCCGGCGCGCGCAACCATGCCGGGCACTACCGTATCCGCGACTGGGGGGCGATCGACAAGCAGTGGATCATCCAGCACCTGCGCCAGCTGCGCGAAGTGTTGGGTTATCCCTGAAGCGATTCATTAGCGGGCGACTCCCCTATTCCCTGTGGGAGCGGGCTTGTCCCGCGATGGGGCGCGCAGCGCCCCCGGCAAATTCAGCTTTTACGCATCCCGATGTGCGGAATATCGTCCTCGAGGTATTCCTCGCCGACCGCTTCGAAACCATGCCGAGCGTAGAAGCCCTGCAAATGCGCCTGGGCTGACAGATAGATCGCGACGCCAGGCCAGCAATGGCCGGCAGCCTCCAGCCCTTTCAGCAGCAGCGGGTGGCCCAGCTTCATATCGCGCGCCCCGGGAGACGTCACCACCCGGCCAATGACGACTTCGCCGTCCTGCGATTGCGGATCGAGCAAGCGCAGGTACGCCACCAGCCGCTCACCGTCCCAGCCCATCAGGTGCAGGGTGTCGCCATGCAGGTCGAGCCCGTCGACTTCCTGGTAGGCACAACGCTGCTCGACCACGAACACTTCGGTGCGCAGTTGCAGGATGGCGTAGAGTTGTTCCTTGGCAAGGTCGCCATGGTGCTTGCAGATCCACTCGATGGACATGGATGGGTACTCCTTCGGTTGACCGTCGATCATCGCAAATCCTGCCGGCTTCGACGAGATCGAATGACGATACCTGGCACTCGGCCAAAATAGAGGCTAAATGACACTATCACCCGCTGTCGCCAGGATGCGGCTTGTGTAATCTGGACCTCTGTTGCTAGTAGAGACCGCCGTCACCAGCGTGAGCCCCCAACTGCGAAAGGAATTGAGCATGCGGCCACTGCTTTGCGTTCTTGGGTTACTGGGACTGTTGTGCGCGGGGCCAGCCCTGGCCCAGGGCAAGTTGCGGCTGGTGGCCGACAGCTGGCCGCCTTTTACCGACACCAGCATGCCTGGTGGCGGCCTGGCCACCAGCATCGTCACCACGGCGCTGACCCGAGCCGGCTACGCCACCGAGTTCGAGGAGGTACCCTGGGCCAGGGCGCTGATGGGCGTGGGCGAGGGGCGCTACGATGTGCTGATCAACGCCTGGTACAACGACGAGCGAACCCTGATCGGCCAGTTCTCCGATGCCTACCTGGTCAACCGCATTCGCCTGCTAAAGCGTGAAGGCGAGGCGTTCGCCTATGCACGCCAGTCCGACCTCTACCCCTACACCATCGCCGTGGTGCGCGATTACGCCTATTCCCCTGAATTCGACAGCGACGAGCGCCTGAACAAGGTGCCGGTACGCAGCTTCTCGTCCGCAGTACGCATGCTGGCGGCCGGCCGGGTCAACCTGGCGGTGGAGGATGAGTTCGTGGCGCGCTACAACCTGCAACGCGAGCCGCAGCCGGTGCGGGAGGGCGTGGCGTTCGTCGACCCGCCGCTGAGCGAGAACAGCCTGCATATCCTGGTCAGCCTCAAGCACCCTGAGCACCAGAAGATCGTCGCCCGTTTCGAGAAGGCCATCGCCACGATGAAGGCCGACGGTAGCTATGATCGGCTGCTGCGCCAGCATGGGTTCTGATCGTGAAGCGATCAGGCAGGTTCGCCTTCCTTGATCAGATGCCCCGCTAATGTCCGCAACGGTCCCAGTTGCCGGCAGATCAGCGCCAGTTGCGTCTGCACCAGCCGCTGATGCTCGTCCAGCTCCTCCGGCATCTGCTCCAGCGCATTGGCCAGGGCTTCTTCGGCATCGCTGTGGATCGCCACCGGCAAGCGCGCCGCCAGGCCATTGGCGATTTCATCCAGGCTGCTGGCCAGGCTCCGCCCGGCGCCATCGATCAGCTGTTCGTGGACCTCGGCCGGCAGCGCCGTGTCGCGGTGCGCCCCGAGCCCCGAGAGGTAGCTGAGCAAGGTGTGTGACAGCACCAGGAAGCGGAAGCCGACATCGGCTTCCTTACGGAAGTGCCCCGGCTCCATCAGCATGTTGGCCAAGGTGGTGGACAATGCCGCGTCGGCGTTGTGCGCGTTGCGCCGGGCCAGGCGATAGGCCAGGTCGTCGCGCTTGCCGTGGGCGTACTGCTGCATGATTTGGCGCAGGTACTCGCTGGCACAGGCCAGGGTGTTGGCCAGCACCTTGTTCAGTCGCCGGCCTTGCCAGTCGGGCAGGAACAGGAACACCGCGAGAATGGCGATCAGGCTGCCCACCAGGGTATCGAACAGGCGCGGCAGGAACAGGCCGTAGCCATCGCCGATCTGGTTGAAGCAGAACAGCACCATCAGGGTGATCGCCGCCGTGGCCAGGGTGTAGCGGGTGGTGCGGTTGACGAAGAACACCACCCCGGCGACCACCGCGAACAGCGATTGGATGATCGGGTTGGGGAACAGGTCGAACAGCGCCCAGCCCACGGTCAGGCCGATGGCGGTGCCGAAGATCCGCTGCACCAGCTTGCGGCGGGTCGCGCCATAGTTGGGCTGGCAGACGAACAGCGTGGTGAGGATGATCCAGTAGCCCTGGGTCGGGTGGATCAGGTGCACCATGCCATAGCCCACCGACAGTGCCAGCGACAGGCGCAGGGCATGGCGGAACAGCAGCGAGGTCGGTGTCAGCTGGGTGCGCAGGCGTTTCCACACATCCTTGAGGTTGCGGGGCGAGCGGTCGAGCAGGCTGCTGTCGCTGGCATCGGCCAGGCTGTCCGGGTTGCTTGCGGCGCTGAGCAGTCGGTCGAGCGTGGCCAGGTTGGCGGCCAGCGCCCGCAACGAGCGCAGCAGGCCGCGCCAGGCCGGGTTGCTCTGGATGCGCAGGTGCTCCAGCGAGGCGTTGAGGTCTTCCAGGGCCTCGGGATAGCCGCTGGCCAACACGAACGGTTGGCGCAGGCGGATCGATCGGGCCAGCTCCTGGCAGGATGAGCCCTGTTTGCGCAGCAGGCGCTGGCAGCGGAACATCACGTCGCTGTGGAAGAAGGCGTCGGTCAGCGCGTTGTAGGGGTAGTGCGAGGCACTGACCCGCTCATGGATGTCCTGGGCCAGGAAGTACAGCTTGAGGTAGCGGCTGACCTTGGAGTTGGGCTGGCTGTTGCCGACCCGGTGCAGGATGATTTCCTTGGCCGCGTTGAGCGCCGCCACAACCTTGCCATTCTGCTTGGCCAGCTCCAGGCGCGTGGCCTCGACGTCGAGAGTGCGCACCGGCTCGAACAGGCTGGCCTTGAGCTTGAGGTAGGTGCCCAGCTCAAAGAACAGCTTGGCCAGGCTCTGCTGCACCGGTTGGTTGGAGAACAGCGCCTGCCACAACACCGACAGCAGCCCGTACCAGGCCGCCCCCGCCACCAGTAGCAGCGGCTCGTGCCAGAAATCACTGACTTCACCGCCGCGCTGGTCGACGCCGATCATGGTGTAGACCGACAGGATCAGCGTGGCCGAGGCGATTGCCCCGTAGCGTTCGCCCAGGGCCCCGAGCATGGTCAGGGAAAACGCCGCCAGGGCCAGGGCGACGGCGAAGATCCAGGGGTAGGGGAACAGCAGCTCGACCGACAGCGCGGCGATGGCGAAGCAGCCCAGGGTCACCAGCAGGGCGCTGAGCCGGCCCTGCCAGCCATCGTCGGTTTCGGCCAGGGCGCTGGCGATGATGCCGAGGAACAGCGGAATCAGCAGGCTCATCTCGTTCTGGTACCAGCACCAGGCCATGCTGCCGGTGAGGGCGATGGTCACGCGGATGGCGTAGCTGAACTTGTCTTGGCCCCACAGGCGACGCAATGAATGGCGGAACGAGCTCGATGACATGATGGCCTGCTGGGCAGTATTCGAAAAAGAATCTCTGGGGCCTCATCGCGGGGCAAGCCCGCTCCCACGAGCCGAGTGGCCTTCGTGGGAGCGGGCTTGCCCCGCGATGGTTTTTCACCCTTCGCAGCGATGGACCAGCAAGAAGCGTTCCGTGCTGCTGAATGGATTCTACTCTACACGAACTGCGCCGCCGCGTTGGCCGAAGCCCAGGCCCACTGGAAGTTGAAACCACCCAGGTGCCCGCTCACGTCCAGCACCTCGCCGATGAAGTACAGCCCAGGGCTTTTCAGCGATTCCATGGTCTTGGACGACACCTCGCGGGTGTCCACGCCACCCAGGGTCACCTCGGCGGTGCGATAGCCCTCGGTACCGGCCGGTATCACTTGCCAGGCCGCCAGTTTTTCGGCGATCTGGGTCAATTCCGCCGGGGTGTACTGCTTCAGCGGTTTCGAAACGAACCACTGCTCGGCCAGCAGGTTGGCCAGCTTGCGGGTGAACACCTCGCCCAGCACGGTCTTCAGTTCGCTGTTGGGGCGTTCGACTTGCTGGCCCTGCAGCCACTCCAGCGCGTCGCGATCAGGCAGCAGGTTGATCTCCACCGTGTCGCCAGCTTCCCAGAACGACGAGATCTGCAGGATCGCCGGGCCGCTCAGGCCGCGGTGGGTGAACAGCAGGTTCTCGCGGAAGCTTGTGCCATTGCAGCTGGCGACGCAGTCCAGCGAGGTGCCCGACAACTCGGTGCACAGTGCCTTGAGCTGGGGCTCGGTGATGGTGAACGGCACCAGGCCGGCGCGGGTCGGCAGCAGTTCATGGCCGAACTGGCGGGCGACCTGATAGCCGAAGCCGGTGGCGCCCAGGGTCGGAATCGACAGGCCGCCGGTGGCGATCACCAGCGACTGGCAGGCGAACGGGCCGGCGCTGGTCTGCAGGGTATAGCCACCTTCGGTCTTGTCGATGCGCTCGATGCTGGTGTTCATGCGCAGCTCGGCACCGGCCTGGTCGCACTCGGCCAGGAGCATGTCGAGGATGTCGCTGGACTTGTTGTCGCAGAACAGCTGGCCGAGCTTCTTCTCGTGGTACGGCACGCCGTGCTTGCACACCAGCTCGATGAAGTCCCACTGGGTGTAGCGGGCCAGCGCCGACTTGCAGAAGTGCGGGTTGTGCGAGAGGAAGTTGGCCGGCTCGGTGTACATGTTGGTGAAGTTGCAACGCCCGCCGCCGGACATGAGGATCTTCTTGCCCGGCTTGTTGGCGTGGTCGAGCAGCAGCACCCGGCGCCCGCGGCGGGCGCTGAGCTGGGCGCACATCAGGCCGGCGGCGCCGGCGCCGAGGATGATCACGTCGGTGGAGTGCAATTGGGCGAACCTATGGTAATGGGGAATCATCGTGGGAGCGGCGATGCGGCGACCCGACTTGCCCCGCGATGGCGTCAGCGGGGCAATATCATTGCCTGATCATGCGCCATCGCGGGGCCAGCCCGCTCCCACGGTACGGTCAAACTGTTTAAACGATACGGACTTTCAGGGCGCGACCCTTGATCTTGCCGCTGTTCAGCCGCTGCATGGCCTGCTTGGCCACTGCCCGCTCCACGGCCACGAACGCCACGAAGTCGAAGATGGCGATCTTGCCCACCTGCTTGCCCGGCAACCCGGCATCGCCGGTCAGCGCGCCAAGGATGTCGCCCGGGCGCAGCTTGTCCTTGCGCCCGGCACCGATGCACAGGGTGGTCATCGCCGGCAGCAGCGGCTCGCCGCCCTTGCTCTTGAGGTTGTCCAGCTGTTCCCAGCGCAGCGGCTTGTTCTGCAGGTCCTCGATGGCCTGGGCGCGGTGGCCTTCGGCCGGGGCCACCAGGCTGATCGCCACGCCTTTCTCGCCGGCGCGACCGGTACGGCCGACGCGGTGCACGTGGATCTCGGCGTCACGGGCCAGCTCGACGTTGATCACCAGGTCCAGGCCGTCGATGTCCAGGCCGCGGGCGGCCACGTCGGTGGCCACCAGCACCGAGCTGCTGCGGTTGGCGAACATGGTCAGCACCTGGTCGCGATCGCGCTGCTCCAGGTCGCCGTGCAGGGCCTGGGCGACGATGCCCTTGGCGGTCAGGTGGGTGACCAGGTCCTCGCACTGCTGCTTGGTGAAGCAGAACGCCACGCAGGACTGCGGGCGGTAGTGGCCGAGTACGCGGGTCACTGCTTCCAGGCGTTGCTGCGGGTCGATCTCGATGAAGCGCTGTTCGATCTGGCTGTCGCTGTGCAGCGCCTCGACCTTGACCTGCTGCGGCTGGCGCATGAAGTCCTTGGCCAGTTGCTCGATGCCGGCCGGGTAGGTGGCGGAGAACAGCAGGGTCTGGCGGCGCGACGGGGTCTTGCCGATGATGCTGGCGATGGCATCGAAGAAGCCCATGTCGAGCATGCGGTCGGCTTCGTCCAGGACCAGGGTGTTGAGACCGTCGAGCACCAGGGTGCCTTTGTCCAGGTGCTGCTGGATGCGCCCCGGGGTACCGACGATGATGTGCGCGCCGTGTTCCAGCGAGGCGATCTGCGGGCCGAGCGAGACGCCGCCGCACAGGGTGAGGATCTTGATGTTGTCCTCGGCGCGGGCCAGGCGGCGCAGCTCCTTGGCCACCTGGTCGGCCAGTTCGCGGGTTGGGCACAGCACCAGGGCCTGGCAGCCGAAGTAGCGCGGATTGATCGGGTTGAGCAGGCCGATGCCGAAGGCCGCGGTCTTGCCGCTGCCGGTCTTGGCCTGGGCGATCAGGTCCTGGCCCTTGAGGATGACCGGCAGGCTCTGGGCCTGGATCGGGGTCATCGAGGCGTAGCCCAGGGCGTCCAGGTTGGCCAGCATGGCGGCGGACAGCGGTAGGGTGGCAAAAGCGGTGGTTTCAACGGTCACGAGGCGGGCCTGCTGCGATGCAAAAAATACCGCATAGTCTACCAGCCTCGAAGCCATTCACCCTACGACTCGACGTGATGTTCCGGACGACGGGCGCGCCTTCCGTCCGTCGGCGCCAACTGCAGGAAGATCGCTGCCGCCAGCATGGCCATCACGCCGATGGTGACGAAGGTCAGCTGGAACGCGCCCAGGGTGCTCTGCACGCCATCACCGCTGCCGGCCGCGGTGAAGCCGCCGAGCAAGGCGCCGGCGCAGGCCACGCCCAAGCTCAGCGACAGTTGCGCGACCACCGACAGCAGGCTGTTGCCGCTGCTGGCGCTGGCGTCGTCGAGGTCGATCAGGGTTACCGTGTTCATCGCCGTGAACTGCATCGAGTTGACCGCCCCCAGCAGCGCCAGTTGCACCAGCAGCACGGCATAGGGTGTCTGCTCGTCCACCAGCCCCAGGCTGGCCAGCAGCAGGCCCAGCAGTAGGGTGTTGCCGGTCAGCACGATGCGGTAACCCAGGCGCTCGATCAGCGGCCGGGCGATGGACTTGGCGAGCATCGCCGCCGCCGCCAGCGGGATCATGCTCATGCCGGCCTGGGCCGGTGAATAGCCCAGCGCCACCTGCAGCAGCAACGGCACCAGGAAGGGCAGGGCGCCGCTGCCCAGGCGGGCGAACAGGTTGCCGAGGATGCCGATGGCGAAGGTCCGTACGCGGAACAGCGAGGGCGAGAACAGCGGCTCCGGGTCACGCCCGGCGCGCAGCCAGTAGGCGGCCAGGCAGGCCATGCCGGCGAACAGCAACAGCATCACCCGCAGGTGCGGCAGGTGCAGTTCGCCCAGGCCTTCCATGGCGATGGTGATCAGCACCATCGCCGCGCCGAACAGCAGGAAGCCTGGGCCATCGAAGGTGGTGCGTTCGGCGCCGCGCAGGTCGGGGATGAACTTCCACACGGCGTAGCAGCCCAGTGCCCCCACCGGCAGGTTGATCAGGAAGATCCAGTGCCAGCTGAGGATCTCCACCAGCCAGCCGCCCAGGGTCGGGCCCAGCAGCGGGCCGAGCAGGCCGGGGATGGTGATGAAACTCATGATCCGCACCAGCTCCGAGCGCGGGTAGGCGCGCAGCACCACCAGGCGCCCGACCGGCAGCATCAGCGCGCCGCCCAGGCCCTGGATGACCCGGGCGAGGATCAGCAAGCCGAGGCTGTTGGCCATGGCGCACAACAGCGAGCCGAAGCTGAACAGCAGGATGGCGCTGAAGAAGATGCGCTTGGTGCCGAAACGGTCGGCGATCCAGCCCGAGGCCGGGATCAGCAGGGCCACGGTGAGCATGTAGGCAATGATCACCCCCTGCATGCGCAGCGGGTCCTCGGCCAGGGAGCGGGCCATGGCCGGCAGCGCGGTGTTGAGGATGGTGCCGTCGAGCGACTGCATGAAGAAGGCGATGGCCACCACCCAGGGGATCCAGCGGGCGGTGACGGGGTCCAGCGGGGCACGGTCGGGCATGGGTTACCTCAATGTCCTGTGTTGCCTGGGCCGGCCTCATCGCCGGCAAGCCGGCTCCCACAGGGGCAGCGCATGCCGGTCATTGTGGGAGCTGGCTTGCCAGCGATGAGGCCAGTCCTGCCGATCACAATGTCAGGGTCAGCCCTTTGACCAACGCCCCCGGCAAATGACTCGACCCGGTGCTGCGCTGCCCGTAGGTGCTGGTCGAGAGGATCATCTCGCGCTCCTGGGTCAGGTCCTCCAGCTGGCTGCCCAGCAGGTTGTACAGGCTGTCGTCGAAGCGCATGGTGCTTACCGGCCCCTGGATCTGCCCGTTCTCCACCCAGAACGTGGCGAAGCGGGTCAACCCGGTCATGCGCGCCGCGGGCAGGTCCGAATAGTTCAGGTACCACAGGTTGCTGATGTACAACCCGGTGCCCAGACGCTCCAGTACCTCTTCGCCGGGCAGGTTGCCCGGGGCCAGGCTCAGCGCGCAAGGTGACTCATGGCTGTCGGCGCCATTGGCCTCCTGGGCGAACTCGGCGGCGCTGCGGGCGCTCACCAGCCTTTCCAGCGCCCGGCCTTCGCCGATCAGCAGCAGGTCGCGACGGGGCGAGCCCTCGTCGGAGAACGCCGGGCTCAGCGAGCCGCTGACCTGCTCGCTGAAGCTCACCCGCGGGCTCAGTTGCGCGTCGCCGTTGTACAGGCGCTGCAGCGGGCTGTTGCCCGTGGCCAGGGCCTGGGCGGAGAAACCGCCCCAGCAGAGCATACCGGCGATCTCGTCCATCGCCGCCGGCGCCAGATAGGCTCGGTAGCTGCCGGGCTTGAGGGTGATGGCCGGGCGTCCCAGGTGCGCCAGCTGGTCGCGGGCCTGACGCAGGCGCGCGGCGAAGGTCTCGCCGCTCCAGGCCTGCCCGGCATAGTTGGCCTTGACCGCCTGGCCGTTGGCGTGGAACAGGCTCCAGTCGAAGTTGAAACTGTTGGCCTGGTGCCAGCCGAAGGCCCCGAAGGAACTGGCAAAGCCCCGGCAGATGGGGCCGGCGGCATAGATGCCGACCAGGTCCAGGTCACCGGCTTCGCGCTCGATGAGGGCCAGCACTTCGTCCAGCTCGGGCAATGGCTGCTCCAGCAGGCTATGGCTGTGCCAGGCGCTGTCGTCGAGGTTCAGGTAGGGATCCACCGCCAGCAATGGCAAGGTCTGGCGCAACTGCGTCAGGGCGTCGTGCAGACGCCGCTGGTCGAGCTCGGGATCGTCGCCCAGGGTGATCTGCTGCTCGGCCTGGCGCCCTTCGCGCACCAGTCGCAGGTGCACGCTAGCCTGGCTGACCAGCCCGGCCTGACGCACCTTGGCATGGTTGAAGCGCACGAACTGCGAATGCTCGGCGCTGTAGCCGAGGGTGAACTGCTCGCCCGGTTGCACGGCGGCGTTCAGGCTGTCGAGCAGGTTTTCGAAACGTTGCTGGTACAGGGTGCTCATCAGGCGTCTCCCCCGAATACGTCGATCTGGCGGAACACGCAGGCCGGCGAGGCATGGCCGACACGCACCACCTGGTTGGGCTCACCCTTGCCGCAGTTCGGCGTACCGAGCACCTGGAAGGTGCTGCTGTCGCCCACGGCCGAGAGGTTGCGCCAGAAGTCGGCGGAGATGCCCCGGTAGTTCGGGTTCTTCACCACGCCCTTGAGTTCGCCGTTTTCGATCAACTGCCCCCACTCGCAGCCGAACTGGAACTTGTTGCGCGCATCGTCGATGGACCAGGAGCGGTTGGTGCGCATCAGGATGCCGTGCTCGATGCCGCTGACCAGTTTTTCGAACGATTGGTCGCCCGGCTCGATGTTGAGGTTGGCCATGCGGTCGATCGGCGCCCGATTCCAGCCGCAGGCGCGGCTGTTGGCCACGCCATCCAGGCCCGAGCGCAGCTGCGACAGCGCGCCGCCCAGGGGGCGAACCAGCAGGCCGTCGCGGATCAGGAACTGCTTGCTGGCCGGGGTGCCGTCGTCATCGAAGCTGTAGCTGGCCAGCTCCTCGCGAAGGGTCGGGTCGAAGGTCACGTTGAGCAGCTTCGAGCCGTACTGCAGATGGCCGAAGTCGCTGGCTTTGACGAAGCTGGTGCCGGCGTAGTTGCGCTCATCGCCGAGGATGCGGTCCAGCTCCAGCGGGTGGCCGATGGACTCGTGGATCTGCAGCATCATCTGGTCGGGCATCAGCAGCAGGTCGCGCCGGCCGCTTGGGGTATTCGGCGCCAGCAGCAGTTGCAGCGCCTCGTCGGCCACCCGGCGGGCCGCGCCGACCAGGCCACAGCGCTCGATCACCTCGAAGCCGCCCTGCTGGCCGAAGTTCTCCCGGCCCAGGCTACGGCTCTGGCTGTCCAGGCCGTCGCTGGCGGTGACGCCCAGGCCCGGGTAGACGAAGCGTTGGGCATGGCGCAACTCGGCGCCGGCGGAGTTCAGGTAGGTCTGCTCGACCACGCTGATGCCAAGGCTGGCCTGCCAGTCCACCAGGCGTTCGTCCTTGGGCACGCTGGCCGATTCGGCGGCCAACAGGTCCAGGCAGTCGGCGAGGTTGGGCAGGGGCTGTTCGAAGTTGGGCGAGACATGGTCGTGGCGCCCGTCCGGGGCTGGCCGGCCGCTCAGGTCGAGCAGGCTGCTGGCCTTGATCCGCCGGGCCAGCGCCTCGGCTTGCTCCAGGGCACGTTGCAGCCCGGCCTGGGACAGGTCGGCGGTGGCCGCGTAGGCCTCTACGCCATCCACCCGCACGGTGAGCATGGCGCCTTCATCCTGGCTGAAGAAGGGCGGCTCGGCGACGTTGCGCCGAACCGACAGTGACTGGTGCGATTGCTTCACATGGCGAAGCGAGAACAGTTCGGCCGTGCTGCGCAGCGCGGCAAAGCGCTGGCGCAGCAGGGTGCTGGAGTCGAACATCGGAAACCTCCGTGTGTGCGGTGGTTCCCCCTAGAACCACCCCTCTTGCATGGCGAGGCAGGTGTCGTCGCGGGCCTCGAGCAAAGCGAGGTCATTATGGCAGCCCGGCACTTCCCAGGTGAGGAAATAACGCGCGGCCTGGAGCTTGCCCAGGTAGAAGTCGCGATCGCTGCCCTTGAGCAGGCCGACCTCGGCATGAATGGCCTGCTCCAGCCAGCGCCAGCCGATCACGCAGTGGCCGAACACCTTGAGGTACAGCGCCGAGTTGGTCAGCGCGCCGGCGACCTTGCCGTTGGCCAGGTCGCCGAGCAGGGCGAGGGTCACGCTCTGCAGGCGGTTGACCAGGTGCTCCAGGGGCTGGCGCAACGGATCGAGGTTCGGGTGATGGCTAGCGCGCTCGCAGGTGCCGGCGATCAGGCGAATCAGTTGCTTGAGCCCGGCGCCGTTGTTCTGCGCCAGCTTGCGCCCGAGCAGGTCGAGGGACTGGATGCCCTCGGTGCCTTCGTGGATCGGGTTGAGACGGTTGTCGCGGTAATACTGCTCGACCGGGTACTCGCGGGTGTAGCCGTGGCCACCGAGGATCTGGATCGCCAGTTCGTTGGCTTTCAGGCAGAACGCCGAAGGCCAGGACTTGACGATGGGCGTGAGCAGGTCGAGCAGTTCCAGGGCTTGCCGGCGTGCGTCTGCATCCGCGGCGGTGTGGGTGTCATCGAACAGCCGGGCCGCGTACAGGCCCAGGTCGAAAGCACCCTCGACGTAGGCCTTCTGTGCCAGCAGCATGCGCTTCACATCGCTGTGCTCGATGATCGGCACGGCGGGGCTGTGCGGGTCCTTGTTGTCTGGCAGGCGGCCCTGTGGACGTTGGCGGGCGTAGTCCAGGGAATACAGGTAGCCGGCGTAGCCCAGCATCACCGCGCCCATGCCGACGCCGATACGCGCCTCGTTCATCATCTGGAACATGCAGGCCAGGCCCTGGTGCGGCTGGCCCACCAGGTAGCCGACGCACTTGCCGTTGTCCCCGAAGTTCAGCGCCGTGGAGGTGGTGCCGCGCCAGCCCATCTTGTGGAACAGCCCGGCCAGCAGCACATCGTTGCGTGGCCCCAGGCTGCCGTCGGCATTGACCAGGTACTTGGGCACGATGAACAGCGAGATGCCCTTCACCCCGGGCGGCGCGTCCGGCAGCTTGGCCAGGACCATGTGCACGATGTTCTCCGACAGTTCGTGGTCGCCGCCGGAGATGAAGATCTTGTTGCCCTTGAGTCGGTAGGTGTCGTCGCCTGCGGGTTCGGCGCGGGTGCGGATATCGGCCAGGGACGAGCCGGCATGGGGCTCGGTCAGGGCCATGGTGCCGAAGTAGCGGCCTTCTATCATCGGTTGCAGGAACAGGCGTTGCTGTTCGTCGCTGCCGAAGCTCTCGATCAGGTTGGCCGCGCCCATGGTCAGGAACGGGTAGGCCGTGGTCCCGGCGTTGGCTGCTTGGAAGTGGGCGAAGCAGGCTTGCGACACCAGGCTTGGCAGCTGCATGCCGCCGACGTCGAAGTCGCGGTTGGCGTTGAGGAAGCCCGCCTCAAGGAAGGCGTCGACTGCAGGCTTCACCTCCGGGATCAGCTCGGCGCGGCCGTCCACGTAGCGCGGCTCGTTTTCGTCGCCCTTGCGGTTGTGCGGGGCGAAGTATTTTTCGGCAATGGTGCGGGCGGTGGTCAGCGCCGCGTCGAAGGTCTCGCGGCTGTGCTCGGCGAAGCGCGGACGCTGGGTCAGGGCCTCGGCGTCGAGGACTTCGTAGAGTTCGAAGGCGAGGTTGCGGCTGCTGAGGAGTTGCTCGGACATGGCGGCATTCCTAGTTCGGGATGCAGCGAGTCTAGGCAAGGTGATGGGGCAGGGGACAGGTTAATTGGTTTGGGTGATATGGGGGCAGAAGTTGCCATCGCCCAGGCCGTCTTTGGGTTGCGCCGGGCGGTATGGGCGTAGGTGTTACCCGTCGCAAAGCCTTGTCACGCAATTGCACTTATATCGATATCGATATAGCTTTATCTTTGCCGCTCATGGAGAGCTTACGTCTCCGATAAGGACAAGCCAGGCGAGTGCATTGGCGGGAGCGTGCAGGATGCATGATGGGCAAAAGCCAATCGAATGGTTGGGTAGCAGCAAGCAGGACCTGCGGGACTTTCCGATTGTGGCAAGGCAGCGGGCCGGGTATCAGCTGGAGCTGATCCAGGACGGTGAGGCCCCCTTCGACTGGAAACCAATGGAGAGCGTTGGGCCTGGGACGCGGGAAATCCGCATCAAGTGTCAGGACGGGGCGTTTCGGGTGTTCTACGTTGTGAGTCGACCAGAAGCGGTTTATGTCCTGCACGCGTTTCGCAAGACGACCGAGAAAACGGAAAAGCGCGATATCGATCTGGCGAGAGCGCGATACAAATTGTTGGGCGCCTGCTGAGCTGGAGTCGACAGTGTTTGAACGAGATGGATGCACAGAGGGATTTGCGATGACTAACGAACGCTCCGCTTCGGTATGGGATGCGCTGTTCGACTCACCGGAAGAGGCCGAGAACCTGCGGCTTCGGGCGAAGCTGATGAGGGTGTTGACCAGGATTGTCCGGTCCTGGGATCTGCCACAGAAAGACGCAGCACGGCGACTGCATCTGACTCAGCCACGCTTGAGTGACTTGCTCAATGGCAAGATAGACAAGTTCTCGCTGGATGCACTGGTGAATATTCTGGCGAACGCAGACCTGGAAGTTGACTTCACGGTGAGAAAGAAATCTGCGTGATGGTTGCTTCGCTTTAGTTGCGCGGGCTTTTCCTGATTAGGTGAGGGCTGCCAGGTTGAGAAATCTCGGCAAGACAGTTGCTCCCACAAAAAAGGAGAGCCTGAGCTCTCCTTTTCCGTTCAACGACCGTCAGTGTCAGCCGATGGTCATCAGGCTGGCGTTACCACCCGCCGCCGCGGTGTTCACGCTCACCGCCCGCTCGATCACCAGGCGTTCCAGGGCGATCTGGTGATCGCCGCTCGACAGCCCATGCACGCCGACAATCGCGCCGGCACGCTTGGCCACCTGCTCGCAGACGCCGCGCAGCTGGTCGGAGTGACCGTGGTGGATGACCGCATCGAACGCCACCTCGTCCTTGCTCCAGTCGGCCACCAGCTTGATCTTCGCTTGCAGCTCCTTCGGCAGACGGCCGCGCACGGTCTTGGCCGGCTCGCCGTCCTGGAACACCGCCGAGCTACCCACGGCCAGTACCGCCGCCAGTTGGGCCAGCAGGTCGGCCTCGTTGTCGGCCAGGCACAGCACGTGTTCGCGTGGCAGCACGCTGTAGGTGTTGCGCTCGCCGGTCGGGCCTGGCAGCACGCGGGTGATGCCGCTCTGCGACTGCTCGGCAAACTGCTCGCACAGCGCGGTCAGGTCGCTCATCTGGCTGCTGGCTGCCCAGGTCGTGAGGGTGGTCAGCGGCTTGAGCTGCTGGTCGCGCAGGGTGGTGTCGGCCTGGCTGCGTGCATCGTCGGCCTGGAAGTGGCGGGCGATGGCGTCGGCCGGGCGGGTCGACAGCAGGCGGTACAGGTACAGCGGGCCGCCGGCTTTCGGGCCGGTGCCCGACAGGCCTTCACCGCCGAACGGCTGCACGCCGACCACGGCGCCGACGATGTTGCGGTTGACGTACATGTTGCCGGCGTTGACGTTGTCCACCACCTTGGCGATGGTCTCGTCGATGCGGGTGTGCACGCCCAGGGTCAGGCCGTAGCCGGAGGCGTTGATCTGCTCGATCAGCTGGTCCAGGTCCTTGCGGTTGTAGCGCACCACGTGCAGCACCGGGCCGAAGATCTCGCGCTTGAGCTCGTCAAAGCTTTCCAGCTCGATCAGGGTCGGCATCACGAAGGTGCCGCGCTTGATCTCCTCGCCCTCGGCGATAGCCACCTGGTAGACGGTGCGGCCTTTGTCGCGCATGCCCTGGATGTGCTTCTCGATGCCGGCCTTGGCTTCGGCGTCGATCACCGGTCCGATGTCCACGGACAGGCGCTCCGGGTTGCCAAGGCGACTTTCGGCCATGGCGCCCTTGAGCATTTCGATCACGCGGTCGGCGGAGTCTTCCTGCAGGCACAGCACGCGCAGGGCCGAGCAACGCTGGCCGGCGCTGTCGAAGGCCGAGGAGACCACATCGATCACCACCTGCTCGGTCAGTGCCGAGGAGTCGACGATCATGGCGTTCTGGCCGCCGGTTTCGGCAATCAGCGGGATCGGACGGCCCTGGTTGTCCAGGCGTCCGGCGATGTTGCGCTGCAGCAGGCGGGCGACTTCGGTGGAACCGGTGAACATCACGCCCTTGACGCGCTCGTCACCGACCAGGCCGGCACCGACGGTTTCGCCCTGGCCTGGCAGCAGTTGCAGCACGCCTTCGGGGATGCCGGCTTCCAGCAGCAGGCGCACGGCCTGGGCGGCGACCAGCGGGGTCTGTTCGGCCGGCTTGGCCAGTACCGGGTTGCCGGCGGCCAGCGCCGCGGCCACCTGGCCGGAGAAGATCGCCAGCGGGAAGTTCCACGGGCTGATGCACACAACAGGGCCCAGTGGGCGGCAGCTGTCGTTGCGCAGGTCGTTGCGTGCCTGCACCGCGTAGTAACGCAGGAAGTCCACGGCCTCGCGCACTTCGGCGATGGCGTTGGCGTAGGTCTTGCCGGCTTCGCGCACCAGCAGGCCCATCAGCGGCTGGATGTCGGCTTCCATCAGGTCGGCGGCGCGTTCGAGGATCGCGGCGCGCTCGGCAGGTGGGGTGGCCTGCCAGATCGGCGCGGCGTTCAGTGCGCACTGGATGGCGTTGTCGACGTCGGCGACGGTGGCTTCCTGCACGTGGCCCACGACATCGCGGTGGTCGGCCGGGTTGAGCACCGGCGCGGCCGGCTGCTCGCTGGCGGCGCAGGCCAGCAGCGGGGTGGCTTTCCAGTCATTGTGGGCGGTGGCCAGCAGGGCGCAGGACAGCGACGCCAAACGGTGTTCGTTGGCCATGTCGATGCCGGCCGAGTTGGCCCGCTCGCTGCCGTACAGCTCACGCGGCATCGGGATGCGCGGGTGCGGCAGGCCGATGCTGCCTTCCTGGGTGCCCATGCGCTCGATGCTGGCGACCGGGTCGGCGACCAGCTCCTGGATGGAGATCGAGTGGTCGGCGATGCGGTTGACGAACGAGGTGTTGGCGCCGTTTTCCAGCAGGCGGCGGACCAGGTAGGCCAGCAGGGTCTCGTGGGTGCCGACCGGTGCGTACACGCGGCATGGACGGTTCAGCTTGCCCTCGGAGATCTTGCCCACGACTTGCTCGTACAGCGGTTCGCCCATGCCGTGCAGGCACTGGAACTCGTACTGGCCCGGGTAGTAGTTCTGCCCGGCGATGGTGTAGATGGCCGACAGGGTGTGGGCGTTGTGGGTGGCGAACTGCGGGTAGATGGCTTCCGGCACGGCCAGCAGCTTGCGGGCGCAGGCGACGTAGGACACGTCGGTGTACACCTTGCGGGTGTACACCGGATACCCTTCCAGGCCTTCGACCTGGGCGCGCTTGATCTCGCTGTCCCAGTAGGCGCCCTTCACCAGGCGGATCATCAGGCGGTGGCGGCTGCGCTTGGCCAGGTCGATGACGTAGTCGATCACGTACGGGCAGCGCTTCTGGTAGGCCTGGATGACGAAACCGATGCCGTTCCAGCCGGCCAGCGACGGCTCGAAGCACAGGCGCTCGAGCAGGTCCAGCGACAGCTCCAGGCGGTCGGCTTCCTCGGCGTCGATGTTCAGGCCGATGTCGTACTGCTTGGCCAGCAGGGTCAGCGACAGCAGGCGCGGGTACAGCTCGCTCATCACGCGCTCGTACTGGGCGCGGCTGTAGCGCGGGTGCAGGGCCGAGAGCTTGATCGAGATGCCCGGGCCTTCATAGATGCCGCGGCCGTGCGAGGCCTTGCCGATCGAGTGGATCGCCTGCTCGTAGGAGGCCAGGTATTTCTGCGCGTCGTGCTCGGTCAGCGCGGCTTCGCCGAGCATGTCGTAGCTGTAGCGGAAGCCCTTGGCTTCGAACTTGCTGGCGTTGGCCAGGGCCTCGGCGATGGTCTCGCCGGTGACGAACTGTTCGCCCATCAGGCGCATGGCCATGTCGACGCCCTTGCGGATCATCGGCTCGCCGCTCTTGCCGATGATGCGGGTGAGCGAGGAGGTCAGGCCGGATTCGTTGTGGGTGCTGACCAGCTTGCCGGTCAGCAGCAGGCCCCAGGTGGCGGCGTTGACGAACAGCGACGGGCTGTTGCCCAGGTGCGGCTGCCAGTTGCCGGTGCTGATCTTGTCGCGGATCAGCGCGTCACGGGTACCTTTGTCGGGGATGCGCAGCAGGGCTTCGGCCAGGCACATCAGCGCCACGCCTTCCTGGGACGACAGCGAGAACTCCTGCAGCAGGCCCTGGACAATACCGGCGCGGCCGCCGGCGCTTTTCTGGTTGCGCAGCTTGTCGGCCAGGCTCGCGGCCAGCTTGTTGGTGGCTTCGGCCTGGGCGGCCGGCAGGCGAGCCTGCTCCAGCAGCATTGGCACCACTTCCTGCTCGGGGCGGCGGTAGGCGGCGGTGATCGCCGAGCGCAGTACCGACTGCGGCAGGATGCTTTCGGCGAACTCCAGGAAGCACTGGTGGGCATGGTCGGCGGCGACTTCGCCGGCGTCGTCGCCAGCGGCGGCATGGCCGTTGAGGTCGTTCAGGGTGGCGCCACCCTCGAGCTTCTCGAGATAGTTGAAGATCGCTTGCTTGATCAACCAGTGCGGCGTGCGGTCGATGGACTGCGCAGCTGCTTTGAGTCGCTCACGGGTCGGGTCGTCGAGTTTGACCCCAAGGGTGGTCGTCGCCATTTCTTATCCTCGTTATTGGTCACGGATGTGGCCTAAGCTGAAGGCAAGATTAGCCTGTAGGACAATTCGGGTGCAACCGGGTGCAACCCGAAATCTTCACGGTAAAGGTGCAACTCGTCTGAAGGACGTTTCCTTACAGCCGAAACGGTCTTTTTTGCTGCTTTTGCTTATGTAAAACGCTGTGTTTGCTCCGAAAAGGAGCAAAAAAGGGGCTTTATCCGAAAAACCATGGCTGGGTGCAACTTGCAAATGAAAAATGGTTGCACCTCGTTCATGTTGTTGCATAGGATTCGCCGCCTGGGTGCAACCGTCGCGTGCGGCGGTAGCAAGAGATAAAAACAACGCCAGGGCACAACTCATGGGCAATCCACTAACGATCACCTTCGTGATCTACATTGCGGCAATGGTGCTGATCGGCTTCGCCGCCTATCGCTCCACCAAGAACCTTTCCGACTATATTCTCGGCGGCCGTAGTCTCGGCAGCGTGGTCACCGCGCTTTCCGCCGGCGCATCGGACATGAGCGGCTGGCTGTTGATGGGCCTGCCGGGCGCCATCTACTTCGCGGGCCTTTCCGAGGCCTGGATCGCCATCGGCCTGACCGTCGGCGCCTACCTGAACTGGCTGTTCGTCGCCGGCCGTCTGCGTGTGCAGACCGAGCACAACGGTGACGCCTTGACCCTGCCGGACTACTTCTCCAGCCGTTTCGAAGACCAGACCGGCCTGCTGCGGATCATCTCGGCGATCGTCATCCTGGTGTTCTTCACCATTTACTGCGCCTCCGGGATCGTCGCCGGCGCCCGCCTGTTCGAAAGCACCTTCGACATGCCGTACGAGACCGCCCTGTGGGCCGGTGCCGCGGCCACCATCGCCTACACCTTCGTCGGTGGCTTCCTGGCGGTGAGCTGGACCGACACCGTGCAGGCCTCGCTGATGATCTTCGCGCTGATCCTCACCCCTATCATCGTGCTGATCTCCACCGGTGGTTTCGACACCACCTTCCTGGCGATCGAGGCGGTGAACCCGGCGCACTTCGACATGTTCAAGGGCGCGACCTTCATCGGCATCATCTCGCTGATGGGCTGGGGCCTGGGCTACTTCGGCCAGCCGCACATCCTGGCGCGCTTCATGGCCGCCGACTCGGTCAAGTCGATCGCCAACGCCCGCCGCATCTCCATGACCTGGATGATCCTGTGCCTGGGCGGCACCTGCGCCGTCGGCTTCTTCGGCATCGCCTACTTCTCGGCGCATCCTGACCTGGCGGGTCCGGTCACCGAGAACCACGAGCGCGTGTTCATCGAGCTGGCCAAGATCCTGTTCAACCCGTGGATCGCCGGTATCCTGCTGTCGGCCATCCTGGCCGCGGTGATGAGCACCCTGAGCTGCCAGCTGCTGGTGTGCTCCAGCGCCCTGACCGAAGACTTCTACAAGTCGTTCCTGCGCAAGAACGCCTCGCAGACCGAGCTGGTCTGGGTCGGTCGCCTGATGGTCCTGGCCGTGGCCCTGATCGCCATCGCCATGGCCGCCAACCCCGAGAACCGTGTGCTGGGCCTGGTGGCCTACGCCTGGGCCGGCTTCGGTGCCGCCTTCGGTCCGGTGGTGCTGATCTCGGTGCTGTGGAAGGGCATGACCCGCAACGGCGCCCTGGCCGGTATCGTGGTCGGCGCACTGACCGTGATCCTGTGGAAGAACTACGTGGGCCTGGGTCTGTACGAGATCATTCCGGGCTTCCTGTTCGCCAGCATTGCCATCTTCGTGGTGAGCAAGCTGGGCAGCCCGTCGAACAGCATGGTTTCGCGTTTTGAAACCGCTGATGCGGCGTATCACGCTGACAAGTAACGCCTGCTGAGCCGGCGTTATCCCTATCGCGGGGCAAGCCCGCTCCCACGTGTCCTCGGGCATTTGTGGGAGTGGGCTTGCCCCGCGATGCTTTTTGCCGACTGCAAGGCAAGGTAAACTTGGCGCCCCCGCAGGAGTCCTCATGAACTATCGTCACGCCTTCCATGCCGGCAATCACGCCGACGTCCTCAAGCACATCGTGCTTACCCGCCTCATCGCCCTGATGTCGCGCAAGGAGCAGCCGTTCGCCTACATCGATACTCACGCTGGCCTGGGTCTCTACGACCTGCAGGGCGACCAGGCGAGCCGTACCGGCGAATACCTCGAGGGCGTGGCTCGCCTGTGGAACCGCGACGACCTGCCGGAAGCGACCGCCGACTACCTGCGCATCATCAAGCGCCTGAACCAGGATGGCGAGCTGCGCTACTACCCGGGCTCGCCGGAGCTGGCGCGCCGCCTGATGCGCCAGCAGGACCGTGCCCTGCTCAACGAGAAGCACCCTGAAGATGGGGCGCTGCTGAAGGAAAACATGAAAAAGGATCCGCGGGTCACCGTGCATCTGGGTGAGGGTTGGCATATCGCCCGGGCCCTGCTGCCAGTGCAGGAAAAGCGCGCGATCATGCTGATCGACCCGCCGTTCGAGCAGGCCGACGAGCTCAAGCGCTGCACCGTGGCCATGAAAGAGGCGATCGGTCGCATGCGCCAGACTGTCGCGGCGATCTGGTATCCGATCAAGGATCAGCGCTCGCTGACCCGCTTCTACCAGGACCTGACCAGCACCGGCGCGCCGAAGCTGCTGCGGGTCGAGCTCTACGTGCACCACCAGGACAGCCCGCAGGGTCTGAACGGCTCGGGCCTGGCCATCGCTAACCCGCCATGGGGCCTGGAGGATGAGCTCAAGACTCTGCTGCCTTGGCTGGCCAAGGAGCTGGCTCAGACCGCCGGCAGCTTCCGCATGGACTGGCTGATCGCCGAATAGCCTAACGGCATTTGACCCTCGTGGGAGCGGGCTTGCCCCGCGATGGCGCCGGTGGATCCGCCGCTTTCGCGGGGCAAGCCCGCTCCCACGCGAGTGCATCGCGCCTGACCATCTTTGCGTTATAATCCCGCCCTTTAGCCGCCATCCGCCCGAATGGCCGTTGGCGCACTTCATACCGATTTGAGAGGCTAGACCCTTGGCACTGACGATTCTTGGCCTGTCCGGCGCCCTTAGCCATGACCCTTCCGCGGCCCTGTACATCGACGGCAAGCTGATTGCCGCCGCCGAAGAAGAGCGCTTCGTGCGTGACAAGCATGCGAAGAACCGCATGCCCTACGAGTCGGCGAAGTTCTGCCTGGAGCAGGCCGGCATCAAACCGTCGGACGTCGACGTGGTGGCCATTCCGTTCGCCCCGATCAGCCTGTTCGGCAAGGCCCGCTGGCACTACGCCAAGCGCTACTGGTACGCCCCGGATCGCGCCCTCGACGCGCTGCTGATGGGCAACCGCCGCTACAAGCGCTACCGCAAGAAGATCGTCTGGTGCCTGGAGCAACTGGGCTTCGATCCGAAGAAGATCAAGATCGAGCCGGTCGAGCACCACCTGGCTCACGCCTCCAGCGCCTACCACTGCTCGGGTTTCAAAGAGAAAACCGCGATCCTCGGTATCGACGGCAAGGGCGAATACGCCACAACCTTCTTCGGCTACGGCGAAAACGGCAAGATCCACAAGATCAAGGAATTCTTCGATCCGGACTCGCTGGGCGGCCTGTATGGCGCGATCACCGAGTTCCTCGGCTTCGAGATGCTCGATGGCGAGTTCAAGGTCATGGGCATGGCGCCATATGGCGACGCCAGCAAGTATGACTTCTCGCGCCTGGCCAGCTTCGAAAACGGCGAGCTGGTGATCAACACCGAATACGCCAACGTCATCGGCCTGCGCCGTTATAAAGAGAAGGGCAAGGGCTTCTACTTCTCGCCCAAGCTGATCGAATGGCTGGGTCCGAAGCGCGAAGGCGATATCGCCGACGAGCCGTACATCCACTACGCCGCCAGCATGCAGGCGCTGTTCGAGAAGCTGGCCCTGCAGATGATCGACCATTACCTGGGCGACACGCTGAAAGAGACCGGCAAGCTGGCCTTCGCCGGCGGCTGCGCGCTGAACGTCAAGCTGAACCAGAAGATCATCGCCCGCGATGATGTGAAGGAGCTGTTCGTCCAGCCTGCGTCCGGCGACGCCGGTACTGCGGTAGGTGCCGCAGCCTACGTTTCCCACGCCCGTGGCGTGCCGGTCGAGAAGATGGAGCACGTCTACCTCGGCCCTTCGTTCTCCAACGAGGACGTGATCGCCGCCTGCGCCCGTCACCCGAACGCGCCGAAATGGCGCAAGATCGACGACATGCCGCAACGCATCGCCAAGATCATGGTCGACGGCAACCCGGTGGCCTGGTTCCAGGGGCGCATGGAGTTCGGTCCGCGTGCCCTGGGCGGCCGCTCGATCATCGGTTGCCCGAGCGTGCCGGGCGTGGCCAACCGCATCAACGAGCAGATCAAGTTCCGCGAACGCTGGAGACCTTTCTGCCCGTCGATGCTCGACACCGTCGGGCCGCAGATGATCAAGGTCGATCACCCTGCGCCGTTCATGACCTTCACCTTCGAAGTCGCCGAAGAGTGGAAGACCCGCGTGCCGGAAGTGGTCCACGAGGACGGCACTTCGCGCGCCCAGGTGCTCAAGCGCGAGTACAACCCGCGCTACTACGACATGATGAAGGCGCTGGAAGACCTGACCGGCAACGGTGTGTCGCTGAACACCTCGCTGAACCGCCGCGGTGAACCCATGATCTGCTCGCCGACCGACGCCCTGAACATGTTCTTCGGCTCGGACCTGCAGTACCTGATCATGGAAGACATCCTGGTGGTCAAGGAAGGCGCCGCGCCGTATGACCAGCCGCTCTGAACCGCGCATCCTGCAGTTCTGCCATGGCTATGACGGGCCGTTCCTCGATTGTGCCCGTCAATACGCCAGCCTGTTCCAGGGCAGCGGCTACAAGGTCACTACCGTGTTCCTCACCGGGGCAGCCGACGCGCAGGTAGCGGTCGGCTGTGCCTCGGACGAAGTGCTGTTTCTCGAGTTCAGCTCCAAGGCCGTGCGTGGCCTGAAGCTGGGCGCGATCCGCGCGCTGCGCAAGATCGCCGCGCAGCGCAATTTCAGCTTTTGCATCGCCCATCGCTTCAAGCCGATCTATGTCGCGCTGCTCGGGACCGGCCTGCCGGTGATCGGCGTGCACCATGCCTTCGGTGATTACGAGCGCAAAGGGCGGCGGCTGTTCGCCAATCTGTTCCGCAAGCGCCTGAGCCTGCTCGGTGTGTCGGACGCGGTGCGTGACGACATGCGTCGCTGCCTGGGCTCGTGGCCAGCCGAGCGTATCCAGACCCTGTACAACCGCATCGACGTCGAGGCACTGCAGGCCAGCCTGGTGCCGCGTGACGAGGCGCGGCGTGCCTTGGGCCTGGATGAGCGGGCCTGGGTGGTCGGCAACGTCGGTCGCCTGCATCCGGACAAGGACCAGGCCACGCTGCTGCGTGGTTTCGCCGAAGCCTTGCCGGGGTTGCCGGCCGGTGCGCGCCTGGCGATCCTGGGCAAGGGCCGTCTCGAGGCGAAACTCAAGGCCATGGCTGCCGAGTTGGGCATCGCCGGGCAGGTCGACTTCCTCGGCCAGGTGCCGGATGCCCGCCGCTATTTCCGCGCTTTCGATCTGTTCGCTCTGAGCTCCGATCATGAGCCGTTCGGCATGGTCCTGCTTGAGGCCATGGTCGCCGGCGTACCGGTGCTGGCCACCGCCTGTGGCGGTGCCCGGGAAGTGGTCGAGGGCGTGGGTGTGCTGTTCCCGCTGGGCGATGCCGCGCAGCTGGCCCAGGGCCTGAAGCACATGGCCGGCCTGGATGCGCAACAGCGCGAGGCATGCGCCGGGCATATGCTGCAGCGCCTGCAGCAGCGCTTCAGCGACCAGGCGGTGCGGGATGCCTTCTGGCAATTGCCGCAAGTCCGCGCGCTGGTGGCGGAGGCCTGATGCTCAATCATCTCAAGGCCTGGCGCGAACGCGGCTGGCAAGTGATCGACGCGGCCGCCTACAACGACGCCTGGCAACGTCATGGCGGCAGTGTCGCCACGCACCCGTTGGTGATCGAGCAACTGGCGGACCTGGCCGGGATTCCGGTGCGTTACCTGGGCTGGTTCCAGGGCACCGAGCTCAAGGCCGCGCTGCCGACCTGGGGGCGCCACCTGGCGCTGTCCAAGGACGTGCTCAAACGCGAAGGCAAGAAAGGCCTGTTCGACCTGGGCAATGCCGAGATCATCCTGCCGGCCGCCGCCGATGCCGGGGCGCCGCTGCGCCACGCCGGTCGCTACCTGTCGGAGTTGAACCAGGGCCGTTTCGCCGGCCTGAAGGCGCAACCCGAGCAGTTGGCCATGGCACGTCCCCACGAGGACCTGTCGAAGAAGTTCCGCTACAACCAGCGTCGTGAGCTGCGCCTGCTGGAAGAGGCGGGCGGTCAGGTGCGACCGATCGGCGATTTCACGGCAGCCGAGATCGCCGCGATGTACTGTGACTTGTTCCAGCGTCGCTGGGGCTTCCCGGCCACCGGCGCGGCCCACATGGCCGAGGTGGTCGAGCGCCTGCGCGAGCTGCTGATCGGTTCGGTGCTGTTCCTCGATGGGGCGCCCATCGCCATTCAGCTGGTGTATCGCGTCGAGGCGCCGCAGTGGATCAGCGTCGAATACGTCAACGGTGGTGTCGACCCTGAAACCAAGGCCTTCAGCCCTGGGAGCGTATTGAGCTTCCTCAACACCCAGTCTGCCTGGGAGGATGCCACGGCACGCGGCAAGGCGCTGCGGTTCTCGTTCGGTCGTGCGGACCGAGAGTACAAGGACCGTTGGTGCAACCCTGTACCGGTGTTTCAGTCGTGAGCCGCAAGCAGCAGTTGCTCAAGCGCCACCGGCGCAACAAGCGCCTGGGGCTGCTGGTGGGCCTGCTGCTGCTGGTCGCGTTGGGCGTGTTCGGCGCGTGGTGGTTGCCGCTGTTGTTGCTGCCGCTGCTGTGGGTGGCGCACGAGGCCTGGCTCGCCGATCACCTGTTCTACTCGCCGGGCGAAGACTATGCCTACCGTTTTGCCAAGGACACTCGCGAAGTCGCAGCGAGCCTGCAGGGCGACCTGCTGCAAACCGATGTTGCACTGCAAGGTGGCGAGACCCTGATTCTTGAAATCGGCATTCGTAGCAGTTGGCTCGGGCGCTTCCTTGATCCTCGCGTCGAGCTGCTGGCGGGGACCGCCAGCGACGTGCAAACGTTCGAGCGTGGCGTCAAAGGGGTGCGTTTCCTCAATCTGACCGGGTTGGCCGAACCGTTGGCGGCCGGCACGTTGCGCCTGCGTGGTCGGCATTGCCGATTGCAGGGATCTCCGCGCCTGTGGATAACTCCGGCGGTCGAACTGCGCAAACGCCGAGTGATGGTCATCGCTCCCCATGCCGATGACGCCGAACTGGCGGCCTACGGCCTCTACAGCCAGGCCGACGAAGCCTGGGTGGTCACCCTGACTGCCGGTGAGATCGAGGCCGAACACTACCAGGCCATGGGCCTGGCCAAGGCCGCGGCGGCCAGGCTGAAGGGGCGGTTGCGCGCCTGGGACAGCATTGCCGTGCCACGTTGGGCCGGCGTGCCGGAGTCGCGCTGCGTGCAGCTGGGCTACTTCTGCCTGCAATTACCAGTCATGCAGGCTGCGCCGGATCTGCCGGTGGGCTCGCGTGAAGCCGACCTTGCCGACATCCGTCCCTTCCGCCGTTTCAATCCGTTCCCGCTGCCGGCCGATGTCGATGGTGCGCCGACCTGGCACAACCTGCTGGCCGACCTGCGTGCCCTGTTCGAGATGGCCCGGCCCCAGGTGCTGGTGATGCCGCATCCGGTGCTCGATCCGCACCCGGACCACATCTGTGCGCAGGCCGCTGTGCTCGAGGCGCTGCAAGGCCTGGCGTGGCAGCCCGAAACGTTGTTGTGCTACGCCAACCACCTGCATGACAACGACCGCTGGCCGATGGGCGAGAGCGGAGATGGCGTGGCCCTGCCGCCGCAGCTGCAAGCCGCCGAAGCCTGGGCACCCTGCAGCCTGGTGCTGGATATCGACACCCAGCGCGACAAGGCCATGGCCCTGGGCATGATGCATGACCTGCAACCTGCGCCCCCCTTCAAGCGCCGCCTGCGCCGTGCGTTGCAACGCTGGCTGGCAGGGCGCCGCCCATCGCCGTACGGAGAGAACGAATTCTTCCGCAAGGCGGTGCGCCGACATGAACTGTTCTGGCGTCGCGACCTGTGAGCGCCCAAGGAAAGCAATGAAAGTCCTATTTCTGGTGCAGAAGGAACAACGGGCGATTCTCGACCGCCTGTACGACGGCGTCGCGGCCAACTGCGACTGCGATCTGCGTTGGCTGAGCGACGAGGACCAGCGCAACCTGCGTCGCTACTTCAAGCGGGAAGTGGACGTCACGCGCTACGACCGTATCGTGTTCTTCCTGCGATTCAAGCAGGAAATCCGTCAGGTCGCGTTCATCCGCAGCGTTCCCAACCTGGTGATCCTCGAGCACGACGCGTACCAGAACTACATACCCTGCAAATACACGGGCAAGTTCAGCGAGCATTACCGTCAACTGCCTTGGGCCCGAGTCATCAGCTCAGGCTATATGGTCAGCGAGCGCCTGCGCCAGGAAGGCTTCGACGCGGTGTTCGTGCCCAAGGGCTACGACGAACAACTGCTGGCCGACCAGGGACGCGAACGCGATATCGAGCTGGCATTCGTCGGCAGCACCAAGAGTGTCGCCTACAGTGGCCGCAAAGCCTTGCTGGATGAGTTGGGGCAGGTGGAGAACCTCGTGGTCACCCGTACCAAGTCGGGCGAGGATTATTGCAATACCCTCAACCGTATCCGCTTTTTCGTCAGTGCCGACGTCGGCATGGGCGAGTACATGATCAAGAACTTCGAGGCGATGGCCTGCGGATGCGTATTGCTGGCCTACGACCAGGGCGAAGCCGAGAACCGCGCGCTGGGACTCGAGGACATGCGCAACGTGGTGTTGTATGACAGCATCCCGACGCTGCAGGCCAAGCTGCGTCAGTTACGCGAGGATCCGGCGCTGGCGGCGTTCATCGCTGGCAATGGGCGTGAGCTGGCCACTGCGCGCTTCAGTTTCGCGGCCGTGGGCCGAAGCATTGTCGAGCACATGGTGCCTGCACTGCGAGCGCATCCGCCGCTGACCACCTGGCAGCGCTTGCGTTTGTGGCTCGGGTTCTGACGTAGATTCGAGCAAGACTACGCGATCAGCAAAACGGCTGGCTTCAAGGCCCACCGAATCATCAAAGGGGCGTTACGCCGTTGAATATCCTCAATGTGATGTGGTCGGGCGGTTCGCCCTTCGCTTCCATCCACAGTGTGCACAGGCAGGTGCTGGCGCATGCCTCGAGCGGCGCGCAGGTGACCAACTGGCTTCTGCTCGGAGAGGGATTGTGCAGCGGTGTGGGCCAGACGCGCTGCTGGCATTTGTCGCCACGCGTGCTCAAGGGGCGGCTGTCGCATCGACTGGCTCTGTCCTGGGTGAAGTGGCGTCTGCGCCGTGCGTTGAAGGCACTGGCCCCTGATGTCCTGTTGCTGGACGGGCTGGGTGTTGCCAGGTTGTTATTGCCATTGCTGCGTCAGGTGCCAGGCGTGCGGATTGCCGTCCTGTTTCACGGGACGACACGCCTGACCCGACGCGATGCCGCCCTGTTCCGGCAGTTTCCTGTCGAGCGCCTGACGGTCGCCGCCGTATCTGCGACATTGGCGCATTCGCTGGAACAGGGGCTGGGGCGGCCGGTGCAAAGCTTGCGTGTGGCCCTGGATCCCCAGGTCTTTGCCGGGCACGCGCTCGGTCGGGAGCAGGCCAGGCAGGCATTGGCGCTGCCGGAGGATGGTCTTGTCCTGGGCGCGGTGGGCCGTCTGGTCGAGAGCAAAGGTTTCGAGATGATGATCGAAGCATTCGCCAGGTCGCACGCAGCGCAAGCCAGCACTTACCTGGTCATCCTCGGCGACGGCCCGTTGCGCGGGGAGCTGGAAGCGCAGGCCAGGTCGTTCGGAGTGGGTGACCGTGTCCGGTTCTATGGCCACCGTGAGGATTCGACACGGCTGTACCCGGCCTTTGACTGGTTGCTGGTGCCCTCCCGCTCGGAGGGGCTCGGACTGGTGCTGCAGGAGGCCGTGCTCTCCAGGGTGCCGGTCATCTGCAGCGACTTGCTGGTCTTTCGCGAGCAGTTGGGTGACGCGGGTTGCTATCTGCCGACGGACGATTCGCGTGCCTGGACCGAGGTCATTGACGATTGCGCCCGCCGCGATGCCGGGGCCAAGGCTTCGGAGCAATGGCAGGCCTTGGCGCCGGATCAGGGATGGCAAGCGTTCCGGTTGGGCTCGGCGAGCCTGTTGGCGCGCTGAGTGTCAGCGTGCCGCCAGGGCTGCCTGGAACTGATCGAGGGGAAAGTCCCGGGCGAGGGGCTCGCGCTCGATGTAGCGAACCATGTGCTGTACGTTGCGTTGTACCATTCGGGGCGAGAGCGGGGCGCGCAGGAAGCGCATGTCGGCCACGTCGATCAAACCCAGCAAGCCTTCGGGGGTTTCGACCACGTTGCCCAGATGCAGCGAGCGGAAGTAGATCCCCGTGCGATGCAGTCGCCGAATGAGCTCGACGAGTCGCGGCAACTGCCGGTCCCAGCTGAAGCCGGCCTTGCGCGACAGTTGCAGCAGGGTCTCGCCCGGCAACGGTCGATAGAGCACTGCGGTGCGGCCTGGCAGTGGCAGCTTGTGGTGGCTGATCACTTCCAGGGTCGGGAAACCGGCCAGGGTCAGACGCACGGCATTGTCGATGAAACGCTG
This sequence comes from Pseudomonas peradeniyensis, assembly GCF_014268935.2. Lineage (GTDB taxonomy): Bacteria > Pseudomonadota > Gammaproteobacteria > Pseudomonadales > Pseudomonadaceae > Aquipseudomonas > Aquipseudomonas peradeniyensis. The sequence continues at coordinate 301,904 of NZ_JABWRJ020000002.1, forward strand.
CGAGTAGGGGCGTAGCAGCGCAGATGAAATCAGACGCTTGCGACGAAAAACCTTGAGGATATTTCCATCCCCAAGCAGGTAGACTTTGGCGCCGTGGCTATCTGCCTCAAGCACCTTGGCGCCGAGAGTCAATCGATCGAAGTCGACCTGGGAGAGCCGGGAACATTGCATGTATTCGAGCCTTGTCTTCAGGGCAGGCAAAATGACCGGCAATAATGCCGAAATTTATCTGTTAGCACCATGATGGTGTGTTTGTGTTTTACATGGGGGAAAGGATGTTGCACGAAAAGAACTGGGCCAGAGCCTGGCTGGGGTGGGGGTTCATCTGGTTCCTGGCGGCGATTGCGCTGGCGCCGAGCAACAAGCTGTACCAGCAGGGCCTGATCCTGTTCCTGTGGTTGCCAACCCTGGGGTTTGCCTGGTCCGCCCGGCATGTCTATGCCCAGGCCTTGCGCAAGCAACCCGGCTTGTGGAGCTGCGTCCTGGCCCTGCTGCTCTGGTGCGCCATCAGCCTGACTTGGTCGACCGCCGAGGATGGCGCGCGTGAAGGCAAGCGGCTGGTGTACATCCTGCTGTTCCTGCTGGCCTTTCCCCTGCTGGCACAGGCCGGCGTCGAGCGGGCGTCACGCCTTCTGCAGCTGGGCGGTGGGTTGCTGGCGCTGGCCGCGTTGATTTCGATCGTGCAGTTCTACGTGGTGGCGGGCAATCCGCTGGTGACCCGAATCGAAGGCATCGGTGAGATTTCCCACCCGATCCTGGGGGCCTATGTGATCGCTGCCGCAGTCCTCTGGCTGCTGTACAGCTTCCCCAGCCAGCGTGGGTTGCAACTGGCCTGGGCGTTGGCCCTGGCCTGCCTGGGGGCTTTCGTGGTGTTCAGCCAGAGTCGCGGAGCCGCGTTGGCCCTGGTGGTGGCCGTCGTCCTGGCGCCACTGTGGTTCCGCAACCGCAGTAGCGGCCTGTTCGCCGTGCTGGCGGCCCTGGCCACCGGCGTCGCTTTCTACCTGATGTACGAGTTGATCATGCTCAGGGGGTCGTCCTACCGGCCGGAGATCTTCCACGCGGCCATGCAGATGATCCGTGAGCACCCTGTGGGTGGCCTCGGGCTGGGCGCGTTCTACCGCGTGGAAGCGGCAGGGCTCGAGTTCGACCATACCCACAACATGTTCACCCACATTGCCGTGGAACTGGGGTTGCCGGGGATGTTGCTGTGGCTGGGGGTCTGGCTGTGCACCCTGGTGGCGATCCTGCGCGCGCGCGACACGTCGTTCGGCAAGATCCTCCTGGTCTTCTGGGTGTACTCCACCCTGGCCATGCAATTCGATGCCGCCAGCCTGACCGCCACGCCGCGGGCCGAATGGTTCATCAGCTGGCTGCCGGTAGGCCTGGCAATGTTGTTGCCGTGGGCAGATGACCAGAAACGACGCTGTGGTAAAATCGCCGGTTCAATCTGAACAGCGAGCTCGATGATGGCCGAAACACCGCTACCGGTGGAGAACACCTCCAGCCTGAAGATCTACTTCAGGCTGCTGAGGTACGTGAAACCCTACATCGGCATCTTCCTGCTGAGTATCGTCGGGTTCGTGATCTTTGCCTCGACCCAGCCGATGCTGGCCGGGATTCTCAAGTACTTCGTCGATGGCCTGAGCAACCCCCAGGCCGTCCTGTTCCCCAACGTGGCCTACCTGCGCGACCTGCAGCTGCTGCAGGCCGTTCCGCTGCTGATCATCCTGATCGCCGCCTGGCAGGGCCTGGGGTCGTTCCTGGGCAACTACTTCCTGGCCAAGGTGTCGCTGTGCCTGGTGCATGACCTGCGCGTGGAACTGTTCAACAAGCTGCTGGTGCTGCCCAACCGCTATTTCGACAACCACAACTCCGGCCACCTGATCTCGCGCATCACCTTCAACGTGACCATGGTCACCGGCGCGGCCACAGACGCGATCAAGGTGGTGATCCGTGAAGGCCTCACGGTGGTCTTCCTGTTCGCCTACCTGCTGTGGATGAACTGGCAGCTCACGCTGGTCATGGTCGCGATCCTGCCGGTGATCGCCGTGATGGTGAGCACTGCCAGCAAGAAATTCCGCAAGCAGAGCAAGAAGATCCAGGTGGCCATGGGTGATGTCACCCATGTCGCCTCCGAGACCATTCAGGGTTATCGGGTGGTGCGCAGTTTCGGCGGCGAGCGTTACGAGGAGCAGCGTTTCGGCGCCGCCAGCCAGAGCAACACCGACAAGCAGTTGCGCATGACCAAGACTGGCGCGCTTTACACGCCGCTGCTGCAACTGGTGATCTACAGCGCCATGGCTGCGCTGATGTTCCTGGTACTGTTCCTGCGTGGAGACGCGTCGGCTGGCGACCTGGTCGCCTATATCACCGCCGCGGGCCTGCTGCCCAAGCCGATCCGTCAGCTTTCGGAGGTCAGCTCGACCATCCAGAAAGGCCTGGCCGGTGCCGAGAGCATCTTCGAGCAGTTGGATGAAGCACCTGAGGTGGATACCGGTACCGTTGAGAAGGAGCGTGTCCAGGGCCGCCTGGAAGTGCGCAACCTCAGCTTCACCTACCCGGGTACCGAGCGTCAGGTGCTCAGCGACATCAGCTTCACTGCCGAACCTGGCCAGATGATTGCCCTGGTCGGTCGTTCCGGCAGTGGCAAGTCGACCCTCGCTGCGCTCATTCCGCGTTTCTATCACCACAGTGAAGGGCAGATTCTGCTCGACGGCGTGGAGATCGAGGACTATCGCCTGCGCAACCTGCGTCGCCATGTGTCCCAGGTCACCCAGCATGTCACGTTGTTCAATGACACCGTGGCCAACAACATCGCCTATGGCGACCTGGCCGGTGCACCGCGTGCCGACATCGAAGCCGCCGCCGCCGATGCCTATGCCAAGGAGTTCGTCGACCAGTTGCCAAAAGGTTTCGACACTGAGGTCGGCGAGAACGGCGTGCTCCTCTCAGGCGGTCAGCGCCAGCGCCTGGCGATAGCCCGTGCGCTGCTGAAAAATGCGCCGTTGCTGATTCTGGATGAGGCGACCTCGGCGCTGGATACCGAGTCCGAACGGCACATCCAGGCCGCCCTGGACCATGTCATGCAGGGGCGCACGACGCTGGTGATCGCTCACCGGCTGTCGACCATCGAGAAGGCCGACATGATCCTGGTGATGGAGCAGGGCCGTCTGGTGGAGCGTGGTACCCATGCCGAGCTGCTTGAGGCCAATGGCTACTATGCCCGTCTGCACGCCATGGGCCTGGATGCGCCGGAAAACGTCGATATCACCTGAAACCCAAGCATCGGGGCCGGCACGGCCCCGATTGTCACCGCAGTTGTCCACAGCGAAGGTGGCCGTAAAGCCATCCACGACCCTGTGCTAATATCCTGCCCCTGTTCACTTTTCCAAAAATGGGTTGCCCATGAAGTTGTCCATGCCGCGTTTCGATCAAGCCCCGGTACTGGTGGTCGGCGATGTCATGCTCGACCGCTACTGGCATGGCGGTACTTCGCGTATTTCGCCTGAAGCGCCGGTACCGGTGGTCAAGGTCGATCAGATCGAGGACCGCCCCGGCGGCGCGGCCAACGTGGCCTTGAACATCGCCGCCCTCGGCGCGCCGGCCGCGCTGGTCGGCGTCACCGGCCAGGACGAGGCTGCCGACAGCCTCGCCAACAGCCTGCACGCCGCCGGTGTGCGCTCGATCTTCCAGCGCATCGCCCACCAGCCGACCATCGTCAAGCTGCGGGTGATGAGCCGTCACCAGCAACTGCTGCGTATCGACTTCGAGGAACCATTCGCTACCGACCCGCTGTCGCTGGGCGCGGAGGTCGATGCCTTGCTCGAAGGTATCAAGGTGCTGGTGCTGTCCGACTACGGCAAGGGCGCGCTGCAGAACCATCAGGCGCTGATCCAGGCCGCCCGCAGCAAGGGCATCCCGGTGCTGGCCGACCCCAAGGGCAAGGATTTCTCGATCTACCGCGGTGCCAGCCTGATCACCCCGAACCTCAGCGAGTTCGAGGCCATCGTCGGCCGTTGCTCCGACGAAGCCGAACTGGTCGCCAAGGGCCTGAAACTGCTCGAAGAGCTGGACCTGGGGGCGTTGCTGGTGACCCGAGGCGAGCATGGCATGACCCTGCTGCGCACCGGCCACCCGGCCCTGCACCTGCCGGCTCGCGCCCGCGAGGTGTTCGATGTCACCGGTGCCGGCGACACGGTGATTTCCACCTTGGCCGCCGCCATCGCCGCGGGCGAGGACCTGCCGCATGCCGTCGCCCTGGCCAACCTGGCCGCCGGCATCGTGGTCGGCAAACTGGGTACCGCTGCCATCAGCGCACCTGAGCTGCGTCGCGCCATCCAGCGTGAAGAGGGCTCGGAGCGCGGCGTGCTGGGGCTGGAGCAACTGCTGCTGGCCATCGACGATGCCCGTGCGCACAACGAGACCATCGTGTTCACCAACGGCTGCTTCGATATCCTTCATGCAGGTCACGTGACCTACCTGGAACAGGCTCGCGCCCAGGGCGACCGGCTGATCGTCGCCATCAACGACGATGCCTCGGTCAGCCGGCTGAAAGGCCCGGGTCGGCCGATCAACAGTGTCGACCGGCGCATGGCCGTGCTGGCCGGACTCGGTGCGGTGGACTGGGTCATCAGCTTCCCCGAGGACACGCCGGAGAACCTGCTGCGCCAGGTCAAGCCGGATGTACTGGTCAAGGGCGGTGACTACGGTATCGACCAGGTGGTCGGCGCCGATATCGTCAAGGCCTATGGTGGCACGGTGAAGGTGCTGGGGCTGGTGGAGAACAGCTCGACCACGGCGATCGTCGAGAAGATCCGCAAGCACTGATACGTTGCAGATCGCGGGGCAAGCCCGCTCCCACGAAGCATCGGGAGCAGGCTTGCCCCGTATTCATTTATGCAGCGAGGTCCGCGCCCGGGCCAGCAGTTCCCGTGCCTTGTCCCCGAATCGTTCCAGGTGTGACGCCGGTGCGGGCTTGCTTTCGACCAGCCCCTGCTGCTTCAGCCAGTCCTTCCAGCGCACCCGCTCATCCCTCACCACCCAGCCATCCTGGCGGGCGAAGCTCTCGGCCAGCCACAGTCCGCGCGTACCCGCGGGTGTCAGCTGGTCCTTCTTCAAGGTGTAAAGCTCGGCCACGGGTTGACCGTCCTTGAGCGGCATCAGGTAAAGGTCCGGCCGCTTGCGATTGAGCCTGGCCACCAGCTGATCGCCTTCCAGGCGCTCGTCGACATGGAACAGGCTCAGCGACTTGGCCTCACGGGGTACCTGCAGGCGCAGGTCGTAGATCAGTTGCAACGACGCCGTGGGCAGGTGCACATAGGCGCGTGGCCTCTCCAGCAGCATCAGGTTGGCGCAATGCACCGGCCGGGCGGCGCCGGACTCGGGCGACAGCACGAACGGCAGGGCCTCGCGATAGTGCAGGGCAGCGGCATAGGGCGCCGGCAGCCAGGTGTCGTTGAAGCGTCCGCCCAGCCAGCCCTCGGGGGTTTCCAGCAGGCATTCCTCGGCCACTTCCTGGATCGCCGTGTGCAGCGGCAGGTTCAGCTCGTGGGCCGGGACATAGCCGGAAATCAGCTTGAGCACCACATCGCCACGGTCCTGGCGGCGCTGGCGGACCAGCACCCAGTAGTCGCGGCCCTGCCAGTGCAGGGTCAGGCGCACCGACACGCCGAGGTTGGCCAGTTCCGCCACGAAGTGCTCGGGGTCGGCAACCTGGATGGCCTTGCGCCGCTGCAGGGTCTGGGCGAAATTCAGCGGCATGCCGATGCTCTGGTAGGTCAGGCCTTCGGGCGTGGCCTCGACGTGCAGCGGCAGGGTCTTGAAGTTGCTCGGGTTCTTGCGGATCAGCGTACGCGGCACGAGGCTCCTCCTTGCGTTGGGCCCCCGCCCGGGCGGCTCAGGGCCGGCCCAGGATGCGGGCGACGGTGGCCACGTTGTGGGCCAGATGCAGCGGGTTGATGGTGCCGACGATGGCACTGCTCACGCCCGGGTGGGCGAACAGCAACTCGAAACTGGCCTGCACCGGATCGACCCCGGGCGCCAGGCAGATATGCCCGCTGGCCAGGGCTTTCTTCACCAGGATGGCCTTGCCGTGTTCGGCAGCGTAGTCCAGCACGGGCCGCTCCGCCTGCTCGTTGAGGTTGTAGGTGACCATGGCGCAATCACCTTGCTCCAGCGCCTTCAGGCCGCCGGCGACAGTCTTGCCGGACAAACCATAGCCGAGAATCTTGCCTTCCTGCTTGAGCGCGGCAAGGGTTTCGTACACCCCCTCCTGCTCGAGGATCGCCAGGTCGTTGCCGTCGGAGTGCACCAGCACCAGCTCGATGCGGTCGGTTTCCAGGCGCTTGAGGCTGCGCTCGACCGAGCGGCGGGTGTGGGCGGCGCTGAAATCGAAGTGTGACTGGCCGGCTTCGAACTCCTCGCCGACCTTGCTGACGATCACCCACTGGTCGCGCTGGTCGCGCAGCAACGGGCCGAGGCGCTCCTCGCTGCGGCCATAGGCCGGTGCGGTGTCGATCAGGTTGATGCCCAGCTCGCGGGCCTGGGCGAGCAGCAGGCGGGCGGCTTCGTCATCGGGGATGGTGAAGCCGTTGGGGTACTTCACGCCCTGGTCGCGGCCAAGCTTGACCGTGCCCAGGCCCAGCGGCGACACCCGCAGGCCGGTGCTGCCCAGGGGGCGGTGGTGATCGTGCAGGGTCGGCAGGCTCATGGCAGCAGTTGCTCCCAGGCAGGCAGTGCCAGTGGTGGGCGGGGCAGGTCGGCGAGGTCCGGCTGGCTCGCCGGGCGAATGCCGTCACGTTCGAAGCTGGCCAGTACGCGATCGGCGAAGTCTGGCGCCAGGGCCAGCTTGGTCGGCCAGCCGACCAGCAGGCGCTGCTGGTCTGCGAGGAAGGCGTTGTCCGGGCGCACCAGGCCCGATTGCGCCGGTTCGGCACGGTCGACGCGCAGGGTGGCCCAGCGCATCTGGGCCTGGTCGACCCACGGCAACAGGCTGGCGACTTCCTTTTGCGCCGCGGCGATCTGCGCGGCGGGCTCGCGGGCCACGCCATCGGCCTCGGCGATGTCGCCACCCAGGTACCACACCCATTGGCCATCGGCGGCCGGGTGGGTGGTCACGGTGATGCGCGGCTTGGGCCCGCCACCCAGGCAGTGGGCGTACAGCGGCTTGAGGTTGGGGCCCTTGGCCAGGACCATGTGCAGCGGACGGCGCTGCATGGCCGGTTGGTTCAGCCCCAGGGCGTGCAGCAGCGCTTCGGTGCCGCCGCCGGCGCTGAGGACGACACGTTGGGCGCGGATCTCACGGCCATCGACCACCAGCCCGGCCAGCTCATCGCCGTCGCGCAATGGCTCGATACGTTCGCCGGCCAGCAGGCTGTCGCCCGCCAGCTGCGCCAGGTTGGCCAGCAGGCTGGGCACGTCGATGACCAGTTCGGCCAGGCGGTAGACCTTGCCTTTGAAGGCGCGGTCCTGCAGGGCCGGCGGCAGTTGCTCGCCCTTGACCTGGTCGACCCGGCCACGCACGGCCTTGCTGGCGAAGAAGCTGGTGAGGTTGCCGGCCAGGGTGCCGGGGGACCACAGGTAGTGGGCATCGGACAGCAGGCGGGTATCAGTCAGGTCCAGCTCGCCGTTGCCGGCCAGCGCTTCGCGCCAGCGCCGCGGCATGTCGGCGATGGCCTCGGAGGCGCCGCTGAGGGCGCCGTGCAGGGCGTACTTGGTGCCGCCGTGGATGATGCCTTGCGACTTGATGGTCTGCTCGCCACCCAGGCTGGCGCGCTCCACCAGCACCGTCGAATAGCCCAGGCGGCGCAGCCGGGCATTGAGCCAGAGGCCTGCGACCCCGGCGCCGACGATCAGCACGTCAGTGGTAATGGCGGATGGCATGCGGGCACCTCGAAAACTGGGACAGGTGCGCAGTATACAGGCTGTAACCGGGGGAGAGGACCGTGGGAGCGGGCTTGCCCCGCGATACCCATGCGGCCCTATCGCGGGGCAAGCCCGCTCCCACGCCCCGTTATGTGCTCAGTGCCCGGCAGTATTGGAAAACACCTGGATCACCACCACCCCGCCGACGATCATGGCCATGCCCAGCATCGCCGGCACATCCAGCTTCTGCCCATAGATCACCAGCGCCGCGATGCTGATCAGCACGATGCCCAGCCCCGACCAGATCGCATACGCGATGCCCACCGGAATGCTGCGTACCACCAGGGTCAGCATCCAGAACGCCACGCCGTAACCGCAGACCATCAGCAACAGCGGCAGCGGCGTGTTCAGCCCCTTGACCGCTTTCATGGAGGCGGTGGCGATGACTTCGGCGCAGATGGCGATGGCGAGATAGGTGTAGGCGTTCATGGTGCGGGTCCTCCGTTGCTGGATGGGCATTCTAGGGAATCCCCGGATGCGGTAAAGTCATTACCTATCTGCTTTGGAGATAGGTTGGTCATGACTGAACACTGGAGCCTCGAGCAACTGCGCCTGTTCGTGCGGGCCGCCGAACTGCGTTCGTTCTCCGCCGTGGCCCGCGAGCAGCGCAAGGCCCAGTCGGCGATCAGCAGCGCCATCGCCTTGCTCGAGACGGACCTGGGCGTAACCCTGTTCGAGCGCAGCAGCGGCCGGCAGCCGCGCCTGACCGAGAGCGGCGCCGCGCTGCTGGAGGACGCCCGCGAGCTGTTGCGCCAGTGCGAGCGCCTGGATGGCCGGGCGCTGGCCTTGATGCGCGGGCAGGAGGCGTTGTTGCGGGTGGCCCAGGACGAGGCCATGCCCTACCAGCCGGTGATCGACAGCCTCGACGAGCTGGCGGCGCGCTATCCCTACCTGGAGGTGCAACTGGCCAGCGGCGCCCAGGGCGATGTGGCGCGCAAGCTGGTGGAGCGGCGCGCCGACCTGGGCTTGTTCTTCCACCATGAAAGTATTCCCGCCTCGTTGGAGCGACGCGCCCTGGGCAGTGTCGAGATGGTCACGGTGTGTGCCATCGATCATCCGCTGGCACACCTGGCCAAGGTCAGCCGCCAGCAACTGGCCCGCCATCGCCAGCTGTTGATCACCCCGCAGCAGAGCGGCTACCCCGGCGGCGAGGCGATCAGCCCGCAGGTCTGGCGCGCCGACAGTTTCTACGCCATGGCCGAGTTGCTGATGCGCGGCCTGGGCTGGGCCTGGCTGCCCCGGCATGTGGTGCAGTACCCCACCTACCAGACGCAGATGGTCGAGCTGGACAGCGAGTGGCGCCCGCCAGCGCTGGTGGCGGAGCTGGCCTGGCGGCGCGACGAACCGTTGGGTCCGGCCGCGCAGTGGCTGGCCGAGCGCTTCGCCGTGCACCTGCGGGCGATTGGCTGACAGGCCTTTTCATCCAGTTCCTAGTAAACTCCGCCGCCATGAACAGAACCCTCTATACCCTGCTGTTTCACCTGGGCCTGCCGCTGGTCGCGCTGCGCCTGTTCCTGCGCGGGCGCAAGGCGCCGGCGTACCGTGCGCGGATCGCCGAGCGCTTCGCCTGCCAGCTGCCGCCGATGCGCCAGGGCGGCATCTGGGTGCACGCGGTCTCGGTGGGCGAGAGCATCGCCGCCGCGCCGATGGTCCGGGCCCTGCTCAAGCAGTACCCGGACCTGCCGATCACGCTCACCTGCATGACCCCGACCGGCTCCGAGCGCATCCGCGCGATGTTCGAGGGCGAGTCACGGGTGCAGCACTGCTACCTGCCTTACGACCTGCCGTGGGCGGCCGGGCGTTTCCTCGACCATGTGCGCCCGCGCCTGGGCATCATCATGGAAACCGAGCTGTGGCCGAATCACATTCACCAGTGCGCCAGGCGCGGCATTCCGGTGGCGCTGGCCAATGCCCGATTGTCCGAGCGCTCGGCCCGTGGCTATGCCCGCTTCGCCGGCCTGACCCGGCCGATGCTCGAGGAGATGAGCCTGATCGCGGTGCAGACCGAAACCGAGGCCGAGCGTTTCCGAGCGCTCGGTGCGCGCGACGAATGCGTGCAGGTAACCGGTTCGATCAAGTTCGACCTGAAGATCGATGATCAACTGCTGCCGCGGGCCAACGCATTGCGGGAACAGTGGTCTGCCCGGCAACGTCCGGTGTGGATAGCTGCCAGTACCCACGATGGCGAAGACGCATTGATTCTCGAGGCTCATCGTGAGTTGCTGAAGGTCCACAGCGATGCGTTGCTGATCCTGGTTCCGCGCCATCCCGAGCGTTTTGCGGCGGTGCATGAACTGTGCGCCGGCCAATTCGCCACGGTGCGCCGTTCGACCGGCGATGCGGTCACGGCGCAGACCCAGGTGCTGCTGGGCGACACCATGGGCGAGCTGCTGTTCCTCTATGCCCTGGCCGACATCGCCTTCGTCGGTGGCAGCCTGGTGGCCACCGGCGGGCACAACCCGCTGGAGCCGGCGGCGCTGGCGCTGCCGGTGCTCATGGGGCCGCATGTGTTCAACTTCCTCGAGATCAGCGCGATGCTGCGTGAGGCGGGGGCGTTGCAGCAGGTGGACGATGCCGAAGGGCTGGCCGGGGCGGTGCGTCGGCTGGTCGAGCTGCCGCAGGATGCGCGGCGCATGGGCGAGGCGGGCAGGGCGGTGATGCGGGCCAACCAGGGGGCGTTGCAGCGGTTGCTGGATGGGCTGGGGCAACTTCTGAACTGAGGATCCTGTAGGCATTCGTGGGAGCGGGCTTGCCCCGCGATAGGGCCACGCCAGGCAATGTCACTGCCTGACCGGGCCCTATCGCGGGGCAAGCCCGCTTCCACGAAGCCTGTCCCTACAGGTGGTCTATGACCTTCAGGGCCGGCGTTCGAAATTCTTCGCTGCCGCCGCCGCCAGGTCCGGTGGCAGGAAATCCTTGTCCGGGTTGTAGTCGGCCTTCAGGTACCGCCCCAGGTCCTGCAGATCCTGCGGGCTGAGCGTGCCGGCGGCCTGCTTCAGGCGCAGGTTGTCGAGAATGTAGTCATAGCGGCTGTTGTTGTAGTCGCGCACCGAGGTGTACAGCTGGCGCTGCGCGTCGAGCACGTCGACGATGTTGCGGGTGCCGACCTGGTAGCCGATCTCGGTGGCTTCCAGTGCGCTCTGGTTGGAGATGATCGACTGCTTGCGCGCCTGTACCTGCTCCACGTCGGTATTCACCGCGCGGTGCAGGTTGCGGGTATTTTCCACCACCTGGCGACGCAGGCTTTCGCGCTGCTGCTCGCTCTGGGTCAGGCGGGCGTAAGCCTCGCGCACCTGGGAGCTGGTCAGGCCGCCGCTGTAGATCGGGATGTTCAGTTGCAGGCCGATGCTGGTCTGCTCCACATCGCCGCCATAGCGCACGTTCGGTTGCAGCTGTGAATTGGTGAATCCGAGGTTGTCGTTGTCGCCCTTCTGGTACTTGGCCACCGCGTCGAGGGTCGGCGCATGGCCGGCCTTGCGCTGGCGCACGGTCTCCTCGGCCGCTGCCACGGCGTGGTTGGTCGCCAGCAGGTTGAGGTTCTGCCGCCCGGCGGTCTCGACCCAGGCCTTGGCGTCGTTGGGCGTGGGCACCTGCACCGGCAGGGTATGGACCACGCCCTGGATCGCCGAGTACTGGCGGTTGGTCAGGGTGACCAGGGCCTCGAAGGCATCCTGTACCTGGCGCTCAGCGATGATCCGGTTGGCCCGGGCGGTGTCGTAGCTGGCCTGGGACTGCAGCACGTCGGTCTTGTCCGAGAGACCGACGTCGAAGCGCTCGTTGGATTGGTCGAGCTGGCGCTTGAAGGCCGCTTCTTCGGCCTTTGTCGAGGCCAGGTTGTCCTGGGCGCGCAGCACCGCGAAGTAGTTCTCGGCGCTCTGCAGGATCAGGTTCTGCTCGGTGGCCGACAGTTCCAGGGCGGCCTGTTCGTTGACCGACTCGGCGGCCTGCAGCTGGAACCAGCGGTCGGCGCGGAAGATCGGCTGCGCCAGGGTGGCGCTCCAGGCGTTGCCGCTGCGGTTGGAGGTGACTGACGGCTCGTCGAGCTTGGTCCGGGTGTTCATCATCTCGGCGCCGGCCGAAAGGTTCGGCAACAGGCCGGCGCGGGCCTGGGGCACCACTTCACGGCGGGCGCCGTAGTCGGCGCGGGCGGCGGCCAGGTCGGCGTTGTTGTCGACCGCTTCCTGGTAGACGCTGACCAGGTCGGTCTTCACCGTCGTGGGCGTATCCGCTGCCCAGGCCACTCCGTGGGACGCACAAGACACGGCAATTGCCAGTGAGAGTTTGCGCAGCATAGGGCAATCCTTGATCAAATTTTATTTACTGTACTGTCGGGTATCGAGCGATGCGCCAGTGTAGTGCCGCACGCCGTCATCAACAATCCGCCGCGTGTGCCATTTATCACCCCCGGATTTACCCGCTTGGCTTTGCCGGCCACTCCAGTCTAGACTGCGCATGTTCTTGTCGGGGTGCCTTGAAGCAAAGGCTGAGATCGCAGAGGTGCGGATCCCGTTGAACCTGATCAGGTTAGCGCCTGCGTAGGGAACAAGATTGCTCTCCTATCCCGGGAGCCTCTTGTGCCAGGTCCGGGATCGCCAAGGCTGTTTACAGCCCACGGCACCCCATGTCCGGCACTGCACTCGTCAACACGGGTGCGTCCACGCCTTTCAGGTTCACCCCGACATTCCACCGCCTGGAAGCTGTCTGGAGAGCCTGTGATGAGCAAACAAGAAAAAACAATCAGTCTGAGCGAGTCGGCCCAAGTCGACCAACAGTCCGTGCAACCCCTGCCCAATTCGCGCAAGGTCTATGTCGAAGGTTCGCGCCCCGACATCCGCGTGCCCATGCGCGAGATCAGCCTGCATGACACCCCCACCGACTTCGGCGGCGAAAAGAACGCCCCGGTGCTGGTGTATGACACTTCCGGCCCGTACACCGACCCCAATGTCATCATCGACGTGCGCAAGGGCCTGGGCGATGTGCGCTCGGCCTGGATCGACGCCCGTGGCGACACCGAGCGCCTGGATGGCCTGAGCTCGAACTTCGGCCAGCAGCGCCTGAACGACGCGGAGCTGGCCAAGCTGCGCTTCGCCCATGTGCGCAACCCGCGCCGCGCCAAGGCCGGCGCCAACGTCACGCAGATGCACTACGCGCGTCAGGGCATCATCACCGCCGAGATGGAATACGTCGCCATCCGCGAGAACATGAAGCTGCAGGAAGCCCGCGCCGCCGGCCTGCTGAACCAGCAGCACGCCGGCCACAGCTTCGGCGCCAGCATCCCGAAAGAAATCACCCCCGAGTTCGTCCGCGAAGAGATTGCCCGCGGCCGCGCGATCATTCCGGCCAACATCAACCACACCGAGCTGGAGCCGATGATCATCGGCCGCAACTTCCTGGTGAAGATCAACGGCAACATTGGCAACAGCGCCTTGGGCTCCTCGATCGAGGAAGAAGTGGCCAAGCTGACCTGGGGCATCCGCTGGGGCTCGGACACGGTCATGGACCTGTCCACCGGCAAGCACATCCACGAGACCCGTGAGTGGATCATCCGCAACTCGCCGGTGCCGATCGGTACCGTGCCGATCTACCAGGCCCTGGAGAAGGTCAACGGCGTGGCCGAGGACCTGACCTGGGAGCTGTTCCGCGACACCCTGATCGAACAGGCCGAGCAGGGCGTGGACTACTTCACCATCCACGCCGGCGTCCTGCTGCGCTATGTGCCGCTGACCGCCAAGCGCGTCACCGGTATCGTCAGCCGCGGCGGCTCGATCATGGCCAAGTGGTGCCTGGCGCACCATAAAGAGAACTTCCTGTACACGCACTTCGACGAGATCTGCGAAATCATGAAGGCGTACGACGTCAGCTTCTCGCTGGGCGACGGCCTGCGCCCGGGCTCGATCGCCGACGCCAACGACGCCGCCCAGTTCGGTGAGCTGGAAACCCTCGGCGAGCTGACCAAGATCGCCTGGAAGCATGACGTGCAGTGCATGATCGAAGGCCCTGGCCACGTGCCGATGCAGTTGATCAAGGAGAACATGGACAAGCAGCTCGAGTGCTGTGACGAGGCACCGTTCTACACCCTCGGCCCGCTGACCACCGACATCGCCCCGGGCTACGACCACATTACCTCCGGCATCGGCGCGGCGATGATCGGCTGGTTCGGTTGCGCCATGCTCTGCTACGTCACGCCCAAGGAGCACCTCGGCCTGCCGAACAAGGATGACGTGAAGACCGGCATCATCACCTACAAGATCGCCGCTCATGCCGCCGACCTTGCCAAGGGCCATCCGGGCGCGCAGATTCGTGACAACGCGTTGTCCAAGGCGCGCTTCGAATTCCGTTGGGAAGACCAGTTCAACCTCGGCCTGGACCCGGACACCGCCCGCTCCTTCCACGATGAGACGCTGCCCAAGGAGTCGGCCAAGGTCGCGCACTTCTGCTCGATGTGCGGGCCGAAGTTCTGTTCGATGAAGATTACCCAGGAAGTGCGTGAGTACGCGGCCAAGATCGAGACCGTTGACGTGACGGTCGAACAGGGCATGCGTGAGCAGTCCGAGCGGTTCCGCCAGGAAGGCAGCCAGTTGTACCAGAAGGTGTAAGTAGACCTTGGGGGCCGCTTTGCGGCCCTTTCGCGACGCAAGGCCGCTCCCACAGGTCCTGTATATGGCTCAAGTCATGCACGGAACCTGTGGGAGCGGCCTTGTGTCGCGAAACGAGGACGCAGTCCTCGCCAGCAACAACTCCAATATTCCGGCGAGCCCCCCATGACCACCCCCAGTCACTTCTCCCCCGATTACCCCGTCCCCTCCCACCACCGCCAGTTCGGCGCCCGCGACCTGTTTTCGCTGTGGTTCTCCCTCGGCATCGGCCTGATGGTGCTGCAGGTCGGCGCCCTGCTGGCGCCGGGCCTGGGCCTGGCCGGCTCGATACTGGCGATCGCCCTCGGCACGGCGGTGGGCGTGCTGCTGCTGGCGGCGGCGGGGGTGATCGGCAGCGACACCGGCCTCTCGGCCATGGCCACCCTGCGCCTGACGCTGGGTAGCCATGGCGCGCGCCTGCCAGCCTTGCTCAACCTCCTGCAACTGGTGGGCTGGGGCTCGTTCGAGATCATCGTCATGCGCGACGCCGCCAGCCTGCTGGGCGCCCGCGCCTTCGGCGAGGGCAGTGGCTGGAGCAGCCCATTGCTGTGGACCCTGTGCTTCGGCGCCCTGGCCACCCTGTTGGCGGTCAGCGGACCGCTGGCGTTCGTGCGCAAGGTGCTGCGCAAATGGGGCATCTGGCTGCTACTGGGCGCTTGCAGCTGGCTGACCTGGAACCTGTTCGCCAAGGCAGACCTGGCCGCGCTGTGGCAGCGCCCAGGGGATGGTTCGCTGTCCCTGGCCCTGGGCTTCGACATCGTCATCGCCATGCCGCTGTCGTGGCTGCCGCTGATCGCCGACTATTCACGCTTCGGCCAGCGTGCCAGCCGGGTGTTCGGCGGTACGGCGCTGGGCTTTTTCATCGGCAATGCCTGGCTGATGAGCCTGGGCGTGGCCTATACCCTGGCCTTCGCCCCGAGCGGTGAAGTGAATGCGCTGCTGCTGGCGCTGGCCGGCGCCGGGCTGGGGATTCCGCTGCTGCTGATCCTGCTGGACGAGTCGGAGAACGCCTTTGCCGATATCCACTCGGCAGCCGTCTCCACCGGGCTGCTGGTCAAGCTCAGGGTCGAGCACCTGGCCTTGGCCATCGGCGTGTTGTGCACGCTGATCGCCCTGCTGGCGCCGCTGGCCCAGTACCAGAACTTCCTGCTGCTGATCGGCTCGGTGTTCGCGCCGCTGTTCGGCGTGGTGCTGGTGGATCACTTCGTGGTCCGTCGCCGTCGCCTGCCGGCGCTGGTCGAGGGCTTGCACTGGCAGGCGCTGCTGGCCTGGGCGGTGGGGGTGGCGGCCTATCACCTGATGGCGAACGCGGCGCCGGAGCTGGGGGCGACCCTGCCGGCACTGCTGCTGGCAGGGGGGCTGCATCTGCTGCTATCGCTTAGCCGCGGCCGGGAAACAGCTCGGGCCTGATCACGCCATTGAGGCGCGGATAGGGGATCTTCAGCTCGACGTGGCCCATCGAGTAGGGCGCGATGGCGTAGACCTCGTACTTGATCACCACCGCGCCGTAGGTCAGGGCGATGTGCGGCGACTGCTTGAACGGCCAGGTCTTGACGAACTCGGGGTCCTTGTCCATGCCGGTGCTGATCAGCCAGGCGCGGTGGGATTCCTCGGCGGTCTTCCAGAAGGTCGCTTCCTGGCCGGGCACGAGCATGTCGTCCAGGGTCAGCACTTTGTCCAGCTTGCGCGAGTAGTTGATGAAGCCGCGCCCGGGCATGCCATGGGCACCGCCGCTGTCCAGGTAGCTGGACAGCTCGACGATCACCAGCCCGTCATGCTGCTCGCGTACCTTGGCCTGCAGGTAGCTGCTGTTGCGCTTGTCGGCACGGGCCAGGTACTGCTGTTCATAGGCTTGCAGCGAGGCCGGCGGGGTGCCGCGCTGGTTGTCCTCGGTCAGCGTCAGCAGGCGCTTCTCGACGATGGCGTCGAGCTTGGGCAGGGCGGGGAAGTGCACCACGTCGATGTTGACCAGCGGGCAGTCGCTCTCGCTGCAGCCGGGCTTGACGTGTTCCCAGGCCTCGCGCTTGACCTCGAGCGGGGCCCGGTAATTGGGCGTGAACAGGCTCTGGCAGGCGCCGAGCGCCAGTGCCAGGACGGCCACGGAAGTCAGTTTGACAAGCGTCATGTTGCCTCTTTCACAACGGTGATGATCGGCCTTTGACCGCCTGCGCGGCCTTCAGTTCGCCACTAAGCTAACAGAGAGCGGCGCGCCTGTCCCGGCTGCCCGAACGGTCGCCGGAAAGGGATGAAACCGGGCGGCGCGCAGAGTAGGATTGCGCGATGCGGTAAACGAGGTATCAAGGAGTTTGCATGACGGACACGTTGAATACAGTGCCCACCCAGGTCGAAATCACCCGGCGTGAGCATCTGTTCAGGGGTTTCTACAAGCTCGACAAGCTGCACCTGCGCCATGAGCTGTTCGCCGGCGGCATGAGCCGCGAGTTCACCCGCGAGCTGTTCGTGCGCCATGACGCCGTCTGTGTGCTGCCCTACGATCCGCAGCGCGACGAGGTGGTGCTGATCGAGCAGTTTCGCGTGGGAGCCATGGGCAAGGTCGGCAATCCCTGGCTGATCGAGATGGTCGCCGGGTTGATCGACAAGGATGAGCAGCCGGAGGAGGTTGCCCATCGCGAAGCCCAGGAAGAGGCCGGCCTGACCTTTTCCGCACTGTGGCCGATGACGCGCTATTTCCCCTCGCCTGGCGGCAGCGACGAGTACGTCCACCTGTTCCTGGGCCGTTGCATCAGCGAGGGCGCCGGTGGCCTGCATGGCCTGGAAGAAGAGAGCGAGGACATCCGCGTGCGTGTCTGGGCGTTCGAGGACGCCCTGCAGGCGGTGCGCGACGGGCGCATCTGCAACGCCGCCGCGATCATCGGCCTGCAATGGCTGGCACTCAACCGTGACGAAGTTCGAGGTATGTGGAAGTGAACCTGCTGCGCGAGCGCTATCGGGTCGACCTGGTCGGGCTGCAGTCGGCCTGCGAGGCCAACTATGCCCGCCTGATGCGCCTGCTGCCGGAGATGCGCACCACGCAGAGCTCGCGCCGCATCGGCATGACCCAGGGCGACCAGATGCTCGGCGTGCTGGTGCTCGAAGTGCTGCTGGCCTGTCCCTACACCACTACCCTCAAGGTGCGCCAGGAGCACAGCCTGCCCTGGCTGCCGGTGCCCGAGCTGGAAGTGCAGGTCTACCATGACGCGCGCATGGCCGAGGTGGTCAGCGCCGAGCATGCCCGTCGCCTGCGCAGCATCTATCCCTACCCCAACACGGCAATGCACCAGCCGGACGAGAAGGCCCAGCTCAACCTGTTCCTCGGCGAATGGCTGAGCCACTGCCTGGCCTGCGGCCACGAACTGGAAGCGGTGCGCTGAAATGTGATGCGCGTCGGTTTCGAGTACTTGCTCGAAACCGATCCGCCGCCATAATCGGTGCTGAATCCGTTCGAGGAGACGGCCGTTGCCGCAACCACACTCACTTCCGTCACCCATCCATGTGGTGCAACTGACTGACGCCCACCTGTTCGCCGACCCGGCGGGCACCTTGCTGGGCCTGAATACCCGCGCAAGCCTCGGGCATGTGATCGACCAGGTGCGCCGCGAGCAGGCGCGCATCGACCTGCTGCTGTGCACGGGCGATCTGTCGCAGGATGCCAGCGTCGCCTCCTACCATGCTTTCAGCGAGTTGACCTCGAAGTTGGGGGCGCCGGCGCGTTGGCTGCCGGGCAATCATGACGAGGCCCAGGTGATGCAGGCCCTGGCCCCGGAGCTGGTGCAGGCGGTGACGGACATTGGCCAATGGCGCATCGTCATGCTCGATTCGGCAGTGGTAGGTGCCACCTTCGGTTTGTTGGCTGACGACCAGCTGGCGTTGTTGGACCAGGCGCTGAGCAATGCAGGCGAACGCCATTGCCTGGTGTGCTGCCACCACCAGCCGGTGGATATCGGTTGCGCGTGGATTGCACCGATCGGGTTGCGCAATGCCGATGAGCTGTTGAAGCGCTTGCGCAGTTATCCACAAGTGAGGGCGCTGCTTTGGGGGCATATTCACCAGGAGTGGGATGAAGAGCGCGACGGTATCCGTTTCCTTGCCACGCCATCGACCTGCATTCAGTTCGCGCCGCGCAGCGAGGATTTCAAGGTGAGCGAGGAGCAGCCGGGCTACCGCTGGTTGCGGCTGCATGCCGACGGGCGGTTGGAGACTGGCGTGGAGCGGGCGCGCGATTTCGAGGTGAAGCTGGACTTCGATAGCCCGGGTTACTGAATCAGGGGACCGCTTTGCGGTCCTTTCGCGACACAAGGCCGCTCCCACAGAGATCGTGCCCTCAGCTGTTTGAAGAATTTGTTGCGAAAATCCCCACGCTGCGCCAATGCCCTTCGAACGCGCTACACTGCGCGTCTTTGCGTCCGGGGGCAGCATGTCGGGTTCCATCCTCTATATCCATGGCTTCAACAGCTCGCCGCTGTCGAAGAAGGCGCGCCAGCTCGAGGCGGTGATGCAGCGGCTCGGCCTGTCCGACCAGTTGCGCGTCCCCGCCCTGCATCACCACCCGCGTCAGGCCATCGCCCAGCTGGAGGCCGCCATTGCCGAGCTCGGTGCCCCCTTGCTGGTCGGCAGCTCCCTCGGCGGCTACTATGCCACTCACCTTGCCGAGCGCCACGGCCTCAAGGCCCTGCTGGTCAACCCGGCGGTCGGCCCGCACCGCCTGTTCGACGGCTACCTCGGCACCCAGCGCAACCTTTATACCGATGAGGCCTGGGAGCTGACCCACGACCACGTGGACGCCCTGGCCGAACTGGAAGTGCCGCCGCCGCAGGACGCCGCCCGCTATCAAGTGTGGTTGCAGACCGCCGATGAAACACTGGACTATCGCCACGCCGAGCGCTATTACCGCGCTTGTGCCCTGCGTATCCAGGCCGGCGGCGACCACAGCTACCAGGGCTTCGCCGAACAGCTCCCGGCCCTGCTGGCCTTCGCCGGCATTGCCCGCGGGCAGTATGCGGCGCTGGATTTTTCTGTATTTTGACTTTTGCATTCACCAGACTGACGACGAGAACCCATGGCCAATCCCAGCGCTAGCGCCTATAACGCAGACGCCATCGAAGTCCTCTCGGGCCTTGACCCGGTCCGCAAGCGGCCGGGCATGTACACCGACACCAGCCGGCCCAACCACCTGGCCCAGGAAGTCATCGACAACAGCGTCGACGAAGCCCTGGCAGGTCATGCCCGCTCGGTGCAGGTGATCCTGCATGCCGACCACTCGCTGGAGGTCAGCGACGATGGCCGCGGCATGCCGGTGGACATCCACCCCGAAGAGGGCGTTTCCGGCGTCGAGCTGATCCTCACCAAGCTGCACGCCGGCGGCAAGTTCTCCAACAAGAACTACCAATTCTCCGGCGGCCTGCACGGCGTCGGCATCTCGGTGGTCAACGCCCTGTCGAGCCAGGTGCGGGTGCGCGTGAAACGCGACGGCAACGAATACCAGATGACCTTCGCCGACGGCTTCAAGGCCAGCGAGCTGGAAGTGGTCGGCACCGTCGGCAAGCGCAACACCGGCACCAGCGTGTACTTCACCCCCGATCCGAAGTACTTCGACTCGCCGAAATTTTCCATCAGCCGCCTCAAGCATGTGCTCAAGGCCAAGGCCGTGCTGTGCCCGGGGCTGTCCATCAGCTTCGAGGACAAGGGCACCGGCGAGAAGGTCGAGTGGCACTACGAGGACGGCCTGCGTTCCTACCTGGTCGACTCGGTCAGCGAGTACCTGCGCCTGCCTGACGAGCCATTCTGTGGCAGCCTGGCCGGCAACAAGGAAGCCGTGGACTGGGCCTTGCTGTGGCTGCCCGAAGGCGGTGACAGCATCCAGGAAAGCTATGTCAACCTGATCCCCACCGCTCAGGGCGGCACCCACGTCAATGGCTTGCGCCAGGGCCTGCTGGACGCCATGCGTGAATTCTGCGAGTTCCGCAACCTGTTGCCGCGTGGGGTCAAGCTGGCGCCGGAGGACGTCTGGGAGCGCATCAGCTTCGTGCTGTCGATGAAGATGCAGGAGCCGCAGTTCTCCGGGCAGACCAAGGAGCGCCTGTCGTCCCGCGAGGCGGCGGCGTTCGTCTCCGGCGTGGTCAAGGATGCCTTCAGCCTGTGGCTCAACGCCCACCCCGAGCTGGGCATGCAGCTGGCCGAGCTGGCCATCAGCAACGCCGGCCGTCGTCTGAAGGCGAGCAAGAAGGTCGAGCGCAAGCGCATCACCCAGGGCCCGGCGCTGCCCGGCAAGCTGGCCGACTGCGCAGGCCAGGATCCGATGCGCGCCGAGTTGTTCCTGGTCGAGGGTGATTCCGCCGGCGGTTCGGCCAAGCAGGCGCGGGACAAGGAGTTCCAGGCGATCCTGCCGCTGCGCGGCAAGATCCTCAACACCTGGGAAGTCGATGGCGGCGAAGTCCTGGCCAGCCAGGAAGTGCACAACATCGCCGTGGCCATCGGTGTCGACCCGGGTGCTACCGACCTCAGCCAACTGCGCTACGGCAAGGTCTGCATCCTCGCCGACGCCGACTCCGACGGCCTGCACATCGCCACCCTGCTGTGCGCGCTGTTCGTCCAGCACTTCCGTCCGCTGGTCGAGGCCGGGCATGTCTACGTGGCCATGCCGCCGCTGTACCGCATCGACCTGGGCAAGGAGATCTACTACGCCCTGGACGAAGCCGAGCGCGATGGCATCCTCGACCGGCTGGTCGCCGAGAAGAAGCGCGGCAAGCCGCAGGTCACCCGATTCAAGGGCCTGGGCGAGATGAACCCGCCGCAGCTGCGCGAGACCACCATGGACCCGAACACCCGGCGCCTGGTCCAGCTCACGCTGGACGACGTGCAGGGCACCACCGAGATCATGGACATGCTGCTGGCCAAGAAGCGTGCCGGTGACCGCAAGAACTGGCTGGAAACCAAAGGCAACCTGGCCGAGGTCCTGGTTTGATTCGTCCGTTGCTCATGGCCTGCCTGGCGCTGTTCGCCCTGCAGGCCCAGGCCGGCGACTGGCCGCAGCTCAAGCTCAGCGGCGAGCACGTGGTCGATGGCATGCGCGGCGGCAACCTGTCGGGCCTGGCCTGGTGTCGGGGGGCGTTGTGGGCGGTGTCCGACCGCGATGACGACCGCATCTACCGCCTGGACCAGGAGGGCGCGGCCTGGCAGGCCCAGCCGCTGACCTTCACCCCGCCGCCGGCCCCCGATACCGGGTTGCCCTGGGGGCTGAAGTCGCGCAACTGGGCGGCGTCGTATATTCGTGGCGGCGCGCTGGATTTCGAAGGCATCACCTGCGACCAGGCCGGCAACCTGTTCATCGTCAGCGAGGCCCAGGCCGCCGTGCTGCAACTGCCTGTGGCCGGCGAGCCGGACTGGCTGAGAATCGACCAGGCCATGGTGCGCCAGGCGCGGGCCAGCGGCATGCTGCTGCATTTCAACGCCCTGTTCGAAGGGTTGGCGATCAACCCGGCGGGCGATCGCCTGTGGCTGGCCGCCGAGCGCGAGCGGCGCGGGCTGCTCGCCGTGCAGCGCCAGCAATCGGTATGGACCTGCGGGCGCGGCTGCGTGCTGCTCAGTGAAGCCGGCGTGGAAATGCAGCCTCCGCAATTTCCCGAGGCACGCCCGGTTTCCCGCGACTTCGCCGACCTGGCCTGGTTCGAGGGCAAGCTGTTCACCCTCGAGCGCAATGCCTACCGTATTTGCCGGCGCGACGCCGACAGTGGCGCCGTGGAGCGTTGTTGGTCGTTCGCCGCCGATGCCCTGGTGGAATCGCGTCGCTATTCACAGCCCTATGGCCTGGCCGAGGCGCTGGTGATCGACAAGGACGGCGCCTGGATCGGCGTGGACAACAACGACCGGCCACGGGCGGACGGTGAAACGCGGCCGGTCGTCTGGCGTTTCGGCGCGCCGGCCGGCGGCTGGAGCGCCAAGCCATGAGCCAGCCAGCGGGCAAGCGGGCGGGCAGGGTGCTGATGATCGTCGCCTGGGCGGCGGCGATGTTTTTGGCCACGCGCTTTTTCGGTCAATGGGAGGCGCGTCAGCAGAATCCCAACGCCGTGGTGCAGAGCGAGCAGGGCGATGGCTTCGTCGAAGTTCGCCTGCTGAGCAACGGCCAGGGCCATTTCGTCGCCGACGGCGCGATCAATGGCCGGGTGGTGCATTTCATGCTCGATACCGGCGCCACCGATGTGGCGATCCCCGAGGCGCTGGCCCGCGAGCTGGACCTGGCCCGCGGCGCACCGGTGCAACTGAGTACCGCCAATGGCCGCACCGAAGGCTACCGCACCCGGCTCGACAGCCTGCAACTGGGTGACATCCACCTGCGCGACGTGCGCGCACTGGTGGTGCCCGGCCTGGATGGCCAGGCCGTGCTGCTGGGCATGAGTGCCCTGAAACAACTTGAATTTACCCAGCGCGGCGGCACCATGCTGCTGCGCCAGAACCTGAAATGACGAGGCCCGCATGAGCGACTCACTCGAACTCAGCCTTGAAGGCGTCGAACGCCGTTCCCTGGCTGACTTCACCGAACAGGCCTACCTCAACTACTCCATGTACGTGATCATGGACCGTGCCCTGCCGCACATCGGCGACGGCCTCAAGCCGGTGCAGCGCCGCATCGTCTATGCCATGAGCGAGTTGGGGCTGGACGCCGACTCCAAGCACAAGAAGTCGGCGCGTACCGTCGGCGACGTGCTCGGCAAGTTCCACCCCCACGGCGACTCGGCGTGCTACGAGGCCATGGTGCTGATGGCCCAGCCGTTCAGCTACCGCTACACCCTGGTCGACGGCCAGGGCAACTGGGGTGCGCCGGACGATCCGAAGTCGTTCGCCGCCATGCGTTACACCGAGGCGCGCCTGTCGCGCTATTCCGAAGTGCTGCTCAGCGAGCTGGGCCAGGGCACCGTCGACTGGGTGCCGAACTTCGACGGTACTCTGCAGGAGCCGGCGGTGCTGCCGGCGCGCCTGCCGAACATCCTGCTCAACGGCACCACCGGCATTGCCGTGGGCATGGCCACCGACGTGCCGCCCCACAATCTGCGGGAGGTGGCCAGCGCCTGCGTGCGCCTGCTCGACGAGCCCAAGGCCACCATCGAGCAGTTGTGCGAGCACATCCAGGGCCCGGACTACCCGACCGAGGCCGAGATCGTCACCCCGCGCGCCGATATCCTCAAGCTCTACGAGACCGGCAAGGGTTCGATCCGCATGCGCGCGGTGTACCGCGTCGAGGACGGCGACATTATCGTCACCGCGCTGCCGCACCAGGTCTCCGGGGCCAAGGTGCTGGAGCAGATCGCCGCGCAGATGCAGGCCAAGAAGCTGCCGATGGTCGCCGACCTGCGCGACGAGTCGGACCACGAGAACCCCTGCCGCATCGTCATCATCCCGCGTTCGAACCGCGTCGATGCCGCCGAACTGATGCAGCACCTGTTCGCCACCACCGACCTCGAGAGCACCTACCGGGTCAACGTCAACATCATCGGCCTTGACGGTCGTCCGCAGCTGAAGAACCTGCGCGCGCTGCTGCTGGAGTGGCTGGAGTACCGGATCGGTACCGTTCGTCGCCGCCTGCAGCACCGTCTGGACAAGGTCGAGAAGCGCCTGCACCTGTTGGAAGGCTTGCTCACTGCGTTCCTCAACCTGGATGAAGTGATCCACATCATCCGCACCGAGGAGCACCCCAAGCAGGCCCTGATCGCCCGTTTCGACCTGACCGAGATCCAGGCCGACTACATCCTCGAGACCCGCCTGCGTCAGCTGGCCCGTCTGGAAGAAATGAAGATCCGTGGCGAGCAGGACGAGCTGCTCAAGGAACAGAAGCGTCTGACCACCCTGCTGGGCAGCGATGCCAAGCTGCGCAAGTTGGTGCGTAGCGAGCTGATCGAAGACGCCGAAACCTATGGCGACGACCGCCGCTCGCCGATCGTCGAGCGCGCCGAGGCCAAGGCCCTGTCGGAAAACGAGCTGATGCCGACCGAGCCGGTCACCGTGGTGCTGTCGGAGAAGGGCTGGGTGCGTTGCGCCAAGGGCCACGACATCGACGCCACGGGGCTTTCGTACAAGGCCGGTGACGGCTTCAAGGCCGCCGCCGCCGGACGCTCCAACCAATTCGCCGTGCTCATCGACTCCACCGGCCGCAGCTACTCACTGGCCGCCCACAGCCTGCCATCGGCCCGTGGCCAGGGCGAGCCGCTGACCGGTCGCCTGACTCCGCCGCCCGGCGCTACCTTCGAGTGTGTGCTGCTGCCGGAGGACGAGGCCCTGTACGTCGTGGCCTCCGACGCCGGCTACGGCTTCGTGGTCAAGGGCGAGGACCTGCAGGCCAAGAACAAGGCCGGCAAGGGCCTGCTCAGCCTGCCCAACGGTGCCAAAGTCATGACCCCGCGTCCGGTGGCCAGCCGCGAGCAGGATTGGCTGGCAGCCGTCACTACCGAAGGTCGCCTGCTGGTGTTCAAGGTCGCCGACCTGCCGCAACTGGGCAAGGGCAAGGGCAACAAGATCATTGGCGTGCCGGGCGACCGGGTGGCCAGCCGCGAGGAGTACGTGACCGACCTGGCGGTGATCAGCGAAGGCTCGACCCTTGTATTGCAGGCTGGCAAGCGTACCCTTTCCCTGAAGCCGGATGATCTGGAGCATTACAAGGGCGAACGCGGTCGTCGTGGTAGCAAATTGCCACGTGGCTTCCAGCGCGTCGACGGGCTGATGGTGGAGACCCCGGCCTGACTGGACTGACCGTCTGCTGCGGCGTTTTCGGCGCCGCTTCGGGCGGAAATGCTGGAGTCTGGCGGCTAATTCGCGGATGATAGTGCCCGCGTGGCGCCGGCGTGGCCGAGTGCCCGAATGAATCTACATGAGTATCACTGCGGTCAGTCTGGAGACGACCGCCTGGATGGGATGAATGAAATTTCTGCGCCTTCCATTTGCGCTGCTGATGACTGGCTTGCTGGGCCTGAGCGGATGCAGCATGCATCAGCCGGTCGCCCTGTATCAGCTCGACAGTGGTGAGCCCGGCCAGCCGACCCAGGCGTCGGGCATGGCGGTGGTGCTCGGCCCGGTATCGGTGGCCGACTACCTGCAACGCGAGACCTTTCTCCAGCGTCAGGCCGACGGCAGCCTGACGGCGGCCACCGATGGTCGTTGGGCTGGCAGCCTTTCGTCGGATATCGACCAGTTGCTGGTGCGCCAGCTGGCCTGGCGCCTGGACAGCCAACGCGTGGTGCTGGCGCCGGCGAGTGCCGGCTTCACGCCGGACGTGCAGGTGTTGCTGTCGATCACCCGCCTGGACTCGGGCAAGAACCAGCCGGCGATCCTGGATGCCCAGTGGCGCGTGCTGGACCGCCGGGGCCAGGTGCGTGACAACCGCATCGTCCACCTCGAACAGCCCCATGCGGGCACCGAGTCGGCGCAGGTCCAGGCTCAGGGGCAATTGCTGCAGAAGCTGGCCGAGCAGCTGAGCACCGCGGTCAAGCCACTGGCCAATCAGCCGGCCATCGCCGAGGAGACGCCACGCAAGCAGGCGGCGCCGGTGCAGGTGAAGAAAGAGCCGGAGAAGCCGAAGATTCCGATGGCTTCGCCGATTCGTACCGATATGGAAGTGTTCCGCTTCTGATATCCGCAGACAAAAAAAGCCCGCAGCGATGCGGGCTTTTTTGTGTCTTTGGTCGGGAGGCTTTATCAGATCTGCGTGGGAGCGGGCTTGTCCCGCGATAGGGCTTGCCAGGACAGCAACATTGCCTGCCCCGACGCTATCGCGGGGCAAGCCCGCTCCCACGCAAATCCTGGATCAGCAGTCGCGCTCAGGCTCGCCGCTCATGCATCCGTGCCAGCTGGCGCTCCAGCATCGACGGGTAAGGCTCCATCAGGCGTTCGACACAGCACGCGCCCTCCGGGCTTGCTATCGGCCGAATACGCGCACGCTGGCGCACCAGGGCGTCATCGCTGATGCGGCGTTCCACCAGCAGCAGGTTGCGGCTGTGCTGCGACAGGGCCAGGGCATCCTGGGCCTGTTCGGTCATCAGCAGGTCGACCTGATCCATGCCTTGCAGGTCGTCGGCCAGTACCAGGCCCAGTTGCAGTTGCAGGGTGATGCCGCTGTCGGCCACCTCGATCTGCAGGGCGTGGCCCAGGGCACGCAGCAGCTCGCCGCAGCAGATGGCGTTGGTCAGGTAGTCCTCGCCGCAATCGCGGCTGTGGAACAACAGCAGGGTGCTGCCGTCGTTCAGGGTGTGGACTTCCCCTTCGTACAGCGAAGCGGCCTGGTCGAGGCAGTCGCGGTAGCGCTCCAGCAATTCGGTCAGGCGGGTGCGTGGCAGGCGGCGCAGTTGCTCCTGGGAGCCCAGCTGCACGGCCAGCACGGCGCTGAACTGCGGCTCGTCGGACTCGACGATCACAGGCTTGGCCGGGGCGCTTTGCTCATCCATCAGATCGGCGAAGGCGTCGTCGTCCTCGTCGTGATCGACAGTCTGCAGCGCCGCTTTCGCCCGTGGGGCGACCTTGGCAGCTGGCGCGTCGTCGAAATCGTCTTCCTCATCTTCTTCCTCCGGCTCCGGCTCCGGTGGCGGCGGTGGGGCGAGGCGGGCGTGCAACTGACGGGCCAGGTCGCCGATCTCGTCCTGGCGGTCGGTGCCCGGCGTGTAGGGGTGCGGGTCACGCAACCAGACGCGCAGCTGCAATAGCGGGGTCGAGATGAAACGGCCCAGGCGCAGGCTGAGGGTCAGGGCAAGGGCCAGCAGGATCGCGGCGAGGATGCCCATGCTCTGCAGGCTGATCAGCATCGGTTGTTGGAACTGGCTCATGTCCAGGCTGATGCGCAGCTGGCCGGCGGTCACGTCCTGGAAGGTGATCTTGGTCTGGTAGACCCCTTCGGTTTCGCCCAGCAGGCTGTTGCGCGGGCGCTGGCCGGCCTCGGCGAGGATGCGGTTGTCCACGCTGTAGATGGCTGCATGGGCCACCAGCGGGTTCTTCACCAGGTTGCCCAGCAGCACGTTGAGGCTGAGGATGTCGTTGGACACCAGCAGCTCGGTGGCCGAGGTGGCGGTCTGGGTGGTCAGGCTCTGGCCGACGGCATCGGCCTGCTCGTGCATGGCCTGCTTGAACTGCAGGCCCATCACGCAGGCGTAGATCACCAGGGCCAGGGCCACCAGGAAGATGTTATGGCTGGCAATGCGCAGGGCCAGTGGGATTCGGCGCTGGCTCAGGGCTCGGTAGATCATCAGGAAGAAGTTGTCGGGTTTTACGGGCGTGGGCCGGTTCACAGAGCTCGGCTCTTTATGGCGAGAAAGTTGCTGCGCAGTATAGCGATACGTGTTTTGTCGGCAAAGTATCGTTGGCGCCCGATGGTCATGGAAAATCGGTAGAATGCGCATTTTTCATCGAGTTGGAGCCCCGGTCTTGCGCGAAATCGTCCTGATCAACATCACTGGTGAAGACCGTCCGGGTCTCACTGCGGCCATCACCGGCGTCCTGCTCCAGGGCGGTGTGAACATTCTCGACATCGGCCTGGCGGTCATGCACGGCACCCTGTCGTTCGGCATCCTGGTCGATATCCCCGACAACGAAGTGGCCACCGCGCTGTTGCAGAGCGTGCAGTCCAAGGCTCACGAACTGGACCTGCAGGCCCGCTACACCCCCATTTCCGAGGCCGACTACCAGCACTGGGCCGACAGCCAGGGCGAGGCGCGCCATATCGTTACCCTGCTCAGCCGCCGGGTGACCCCGCAGCAGTTGCAGCGGGTCAGCGCGATCATCAGCCAATATGGCCTGACCATCGAGCGCATCGAGCGGCTGTCCGCCCGCGTGGCGCTGGACGCCCCGACCGACAAGGGCAAGTCTGCGCTGGAAATCTCCGTGCGCGGCGAGGCCAGCGATGTCCAGGCCCTGCGCGGCGATTTCTTTGCGTTGTCCGAAGAACTCAACGTCGATATCGCCTTCCAGCGCGATGACCTGTTCCGTCGCAACCGCCGCCTGGCGGTGTTCGACATGGACTCGACCCTGATCGAGGCCGAAGTGATCGACGAGTTGGCAAAGGCCGCTGGCGTCGGCGAGCAGGTGGCGGCGATCACCGAGCGCGCCATGCGTGGCGAGCTGGATTTTCGCGCCAGTTTCAAGGAGCGCATGGCGCTGCTCAAGGGCCTGGACGTGGGTGTGCTCGACCAGATCGGTGCTTCGCTGCGCCTGACCGAGGGCGCCGAGCACCTGTTCGCCGAGCTCAAACGCCTGGGTTACAAGACCGCGATTCTCTCGGGCGGTTTCACCTACTTCGCCAAGCAGGTGCAGGCGCGCCTGGATATCGACTATGTGTTCGCCAATGAACTGGAGGTGGTCGACGGCAAGGTGACCGGTGTGGCCGTCGAGCCGATCGTCGATGCCCAGCGCAAGGCTGACCTGCTGCAGCAACTGGCCAGCGAGGAGGGCCTGCAGCTCGAGCAGACCATCGCCGTCGGTGATGGCGCCAACGACCTGCCGATGCTGTCCCTGGCCGGCCTGGGCGTGGCCTTCCGCGCCAAGCCGCTGGTGCGCCAGTCGGCCAAGCAGGCGATCTCGACGCTGGGCCTGGACGGCGTGCTGTATCTGCTCGGCGTGCGCGATCGCGAAGCGCGCGGTTGATCTTGAGCCCAGGGGCCGCAAAGCAGCCCCTATAAAAAAGGCCCTGCATGACATGAATCATGCAGGGCCTTTTGCTTACCGGATGCTCAGGCCTGGGTCGGCTGTGCCAGCAGCTCACCCATGCGCACCGCAGAGCCGGCACCCAGGCTCTCGGCCCACTTCACCTGCTCTGGCCCGAACAGCACGATGGCGGTGGAACCCAGCTTGAAGCGACCCAGTTCGGCACCTTTTTCCAGGTGGATCGGCGCACGGCTGGCTTCGTCGTAGCGGAAGGTCTTCAGCTCGCGCTTCGGTGGCGTGACCAGGCCGGCCCAGACGGTCTCGATCGAGGCAACGATCATCGCGCCGACCAGCACCACGGCCATCGGCCCACGCTCGGTGTCGAACAGGCAGACCACGCGCTCGTTGCGGGCGAACAGCTCTGGCACGTTCTCCGCAGTGGTCTGGTTGACCGAGAACAGCCGACCCGGCACATAGACCATCTCGCGCAGGGTACCGGCCAGTGGCATGTGCACGCGGTGGTAGTCCTTGGGCGACAGGTAGATGGTGGCGAACTCGCCGCCCATGAACGGTGCGGCCAGGGCCGGATCGCCGCCCAGCAGCTCCAGGGCGCTGTAGCCGTGGCCCTTGGCCTGGAAGATACGGCCGTGCTCGATCGGGCCGAGCTGACTGACCGCGCCGTCGGCCGGGCAGAGAATTGCGCCGGGGCTCTCGTCCAGCGGGCGGGCTCCCGGCTTGAGGGCGCGGGTGAAGAAGGCGTTGAAGTGCTCGTAGGCGCTGAGGTCTTCGACCAGTGCCTCGGACATGTTCACCTGGTAGCGCTTGGCGAACCAGGCGGTGAAGGCGTTCTTGAACCAGCGTGCGCGGCACTCGGCGACGCAGCCGGCCAGCCGCGACAGCAGGTGGTGCGGCAGCAGGTACTGGCTGATGATGAACAAGCGGGATTTCATTGAGCGTCCTTAAACTTCGACGGGCGTGTCGGGGTGGTTGCCCCATTCGCCCCAGGAACCGGCATAGCCCTTCACCCGTGGATAGCCGAGGGCCTTGGCCACGAGGTAGGTGAAGCCGGAGCGGTGGTGGGTCTGGCAGTGGGTGATCACTTCCTTGTCGGGAGTGATGCCCAGGTTTTGCAGGACTTCGGCGATGTCCTTGCGGATGCGCAGGTGATTATTGAGGTCCATGCCGGCGGTCCACTCGAAGTTGATCGCGCCGGGAATGTGGCCGCCCTTGGCCGCCAGCACCTTCTCGCCGCTGTATTCCAGCGGCCCGCGGGCGTCCCAGATGACCAGGTCGGCGGCGCCCAGGCGGCTCTGCAGGTACTCGCGGGTGGCGGTGGGTTCGCCATGCAGGTGCAGGTTCACCGGGCCGCCGGCAACTTCAGGCGTGTCGGTGGACAGCTTGTCCGCCGGCCAGGCCTGGATGCCGCCGTTCAGGTAGTGGTAACCCTTGTGGCCGATCACGTCGAGCAACCAGATGAAGCGCCCGGCCCAGCCGCCACCCTCGTCGTCGTAGACCACGTAGACCGCATCGTCGCGGTGGCCGAGTTCACCGAACAGTTTCTCCAGGTCGGCCCGGGCCGGCAGCAGGCCGGGGGCCGGGGGCTGGCCCAGCTGGGTGCGTTTCGGGTCGACGAAGCGGGCTCCGGGGATGTGCCCGCTGCCATAGCGGTTGGCGCTGGTCAGGTCGACCAGGATCAGCCGTGGCGAATCCAGGCGCGGCAGCAGGTCCTCGGCTTCGATCACCAGGGGCAGGCCGGAAAAGTCAGTCATCCACGTTCTCCAGGGTGGAAAGAGGGGCGATTGTAGCGCAAGGGTCAGGCATTGCGGGTGGCAAACACGGCCAGGGCGCGCTCCACGCATTGCGCGGTCTTGCCGAACGCCTGCACGCTGACGTCGGCCAGCGGCTTGCCGTCCTGGTCGGCCACTGCCAGCATCAGTACCTGGTCACCCACCGCCAGCGAGCGCAGCAACAGGTGCTCGCTGCGGAAGAAGGCGCGTAGCGGTGCCGGCAGCAGGGCGCTGAACTGGGCATGGTTGTCGGGCGTCAGGCGCAGTTGCCCGGCTTTTGCCATCAACTTTTGCAACAATTTGTTCTGCACGACGGGCAACGCCATGGTGGCGGCCTCGCGTGGCAGGCCGGCGGTCTGCTGCACGCGCAGGTAATCGGTGGCCTTGTCCAGGCTCAGCAGCATGATGCGCTGCATGCCGCAGGCCAGCAGGGCGTCTCGGGCCTGGGTGGCCAGGTGCACGGCGTTGCTGAACGGGCTGGGCTGGGCCAACAGTTCCTGGCACAGCGCGCGCCAGCGGCCGAGGTCCTCGGTACTGGGTGGCGGCGGGGTGAGCATGTCCGGGTGCGGTCGGCGCTGGTGCCAGGGCCAGATCAGCGCCTCGGCCGGGTGGAACAGCGCATGTCGGGCATGGTGGCGGGCACTGGCCGCGGCCTGCTGGTGGACCTGCTGCTGGACATCGTCCAGGGTGGTCTGCAGGTAGAGCGCGGTGAGCAGTTGCCAGCGCAGCAGGTGCGGGTTGTCCCAGCCCACCTGAGCGGCCAGGGCAAGGCCGTTGGCCAGCAGCACGGTGTTAGGGGGCTGGTTGAACCAG
Organism: Pseudomonas peradeniyensis; assembly: GCF_014268935.2. Taxonomy (GTDB): domain Bacteria; phylum Pseudomonadota; class Gammaproteobacteria; order Pseudomonadales; family Pseudomonadaceae; genus Aquipseudomonas; species Aquipseudomonas peradeniyensis. The sequence goes on from NZ_JABWRJ020000002.1 coordinate 333,672, forward strand.
CGGCGCAGGGCCGGCTCGTCGTCCAGGCGCTGCTGCTGGACCAGCGGGTCCTGCTCGCGGGCGATGTTCAGCACCAGGGCGAGTTGTTCGCGCTCTTCAAGCAGCAGGCGGTAGCCCTGGATGACCCACTCGGGTAGGCGCCAGTGTTCGGCCAGGCTCCGGCACAGTTGCATCAGGCGCACCCCGAACAGTTCCTGCTCGACCACGGCGGCGTCCTCGCCCCTGTGGATGACCCGTAGCTCCCAGGTGTCGAGCAGCTTGGGGTAGGCCAGCGCCAGAGGCCACAGCGGCGAGAGGAACAGCAGGCTGCCCCAGTGAATCTCCTGCCAAAGCCGCGCCAGGCGGCTGGCGAACAGGCCGTTGGCCTGCTGGGTGGCGTGCTGGCTGATCAACAGGAATTGGCGCAGCACCGGCGGGATCTCGTCGCCCGGCATTGCTGGCAGGCGGGCCAGCAACTGGCTGGTACGGGCCAGGCCAAGGCGGTTGAGGGCAATTTCCAGGCTTTCGGCCGGCTCCGCCTGGCTCGCGTTGGCCGAATGATTGGCCTCGCGCATCACGCACAGGACCAGTGCGGGGCTATCCTGCATCAGTTCGGCAATGTCGCGCAGGGAGCGGCGGCTGTCGTTGATGGCCTGTAGAACACGGTCGTGGCTGTCTTTCGGCACTGGTACTCGAATCCCGTCGAGCAGTTTTACCCAGGCCTCTAGACTCGACGGAACCTGACTTGGCACCTTGGTTTCAATTGGCATATTGACATCAGTCCGAACTGGCTTTTCGCAATGAGTGGCTATAGTCTGGCGCAGTTCTGCCGATAAGTAGAAGAAGAGTTTTCAAGCTTCCGTTCCCTACCCTGACCACGACAGCAAGTGCTTCCAACTTATGGCTAAAATTATCGGCATCATCGTCGTATTCGCGAGCGTGCTCGGCGGCTACGTGCTTTCCCACGGCAAGATCGCGGCACTGATCCAGCCGTTCGAAGTGCTGATCATCGGCGGCGCGGCCTTTGGTGCGTTCCTCCAGGCCAACCCTGGTTACATGACCATGCATGTAATCAAGAAGTCGCTGAAGATGTTCGGCACCCGCTTCACCCACACCTTCTACCTCGAAGTGCTGGGCCTGGTGTACGAAATCCTCAACAAGAGCCGTCGTGAAGGCATGATGGCGATCGAGGGGGACATCGAGGACGCCGCGGCCAGCCCGATCTTCGCCAAGTATCCGGCCGTGCTGGGCGATGAGCGCATGACCGCGTTCATCTGCGATTACCTGCGGATCATGTCCACCGGCAACATGGCGCCCCATGAGCTCGAAGGCCTGTTCGACATGGAGCTGCTGAGCATGAAGGAAGAGCTGGAGCACCCGTCCCACGCGGTGACCGGCATCGCCGACGGCATGCCCGGCTTCGGTATCGTCGCGGCGGTACTGGGTATCGTGGTGACCATGGCCTCGCTGGGCGACGGCGACCAGAAGTCCATCGGCCTGCACGTGGGCGCGGCGTTGGTCGGTACCTTCTTCGGTATTCTCGCTGCCTACGGCTTCTTCGGCCCGCTGGCCAACGCCCTGCGCCATGATGCGAAAGAGGAACTGAACGTCTACGAGGCGATCAAGGCCTCGCTGGTGGCCTCGGCCTCCGGCATGCCGCCGTCGCTGGCGGTCGAGTTCGGTCGCAAGGTGCTGTACCCGGCGCACCGCCCGAGCTTTGCCGAGCTGGAACAAGCAGTACGCGGTCGCTAAGCCATGGAGAACAATCAGCCCATCATCGTCAAGCGCGTCAAGCGCTTTGGCGACGGCCATCACGGCGGCGCCTGGAAAATCGCCTTCGCCGACTTCGCCACAGCGATGATGGCGTTCTTCCTGGTGCTCTGGCTGCTGTCGACGGCCACGCCCGAGCAGAAGATCGCCATCGCCGGCTACTTCAAGGATCCGATCGGCTTCTCCGAGAGCGGTACGCCCTACATCATCGACCTGGGCGGCTCGCCGCAACTGGCGCCGGAAAAGACCATCAACCCGGAAGTGAAGTCCGAGCCGACCCCTGACACCAGCCTGCAGCTGGACAAGGACAAGGTCGAGACCATGGCCGAGCAGGTAGAGCGCGAGCGCCTCGAACTCTTGCTGCAGGAGTTGCAGAACAAGGTCGAGGAAAACCCGCAGCTGCAGAAGTTCAAGGACCAGATCCTGTTCGAGATCACCCAGGACGGCCTGCGCATCCAGATCATGGACGCCGAGAACCGGCCGATGTTCGACCTGGGTAGCGCACGCCTGCAGCCGTATTTCGAGGACATCCTGCTGGCCATGGCCGACACCATCAAGGCGGTGCCGAACAAGATCAGCATCAGTGGCCACACCGACGCCAAGCCGTATTCCGGCACCGGCGACTTCGGCAACTGGGAACTGTCGGCCAACCGCGCCAACGCCGCGCGTCGGGCCCTGGTTGCTGGCGGCTATCCGGACGAGCAGGTGGCGCGGGTGGTCGGCTATGCTTCGTCGTCGCTGTTCGACCGGGCCAATCCGTTCAACCCGGTCAACCGCCGCATCGATATCATCGTCCTGACCAAGAAGGCCCAGCGCGATATCGAGGGTGAGCAGGGCGCGCCGGAGGCTACGCCACCGGCCACTGCAACGCCGCCTGCGGACGCTGCACCGGGGGCCGCTGCGGCGCCGAGCGATGCGCCTATGCAGCCGCGTGAACTGCGCCAGAAGCTGAACATCTTCGAGGATGGCGTGTTGAAGATGGATGAGGCCAAGGACCAGTAAATGACAGGGGCCGCTTAGCGGCCCCTGTGCATTCAGAAGCCGCGCCTGATCTTGGCCTTAAGGTCGGCGTGGAAGAAATCCGCGTTGTCCCTGTCCGACAGGTTCCCGCGCCCGCTCATCGAGGCCATGGCGCGGCCAAAGGTCTGCTCGTCATGGTAGGCCCGCACGAACAGCTCGATATGCTCCCGCTCGCGCATTGCTGGCCACCTGCCCAGGCACTCCGGCAGCTCGCCGCTGCCCGCGTGATAGAAACTCACCCGACGATTGGCCATGGCCGCGGCGCCCAAAAGCCAGGTGGTCCACCAGTCGTCGACGGTGCGCTCGGACAGCACGCCGATCCAGTGGGTGGCATCGGCCATGTGCTGGCAGAAGCCGCCATGCAGGTCGTCCAGGGTCTGCCCTTCACTGTCGAAGGGCACCAGTTGGGTGGGAATGCCTTCGAGCAGCAGGCGTTCATTGAGGATGAAGGCATCGAGCCGCTCATCCCGGCGGTAACTGATGAATACCGGCATCCTTGTTGCCCTCCCTGATCAATACCGACGACAAGTCATGACGATCAGGGAAAGCAGGGGTAGGGACAATAGGTGACCACGAAACCGGAGCGGTCCTACCTAGCGCGGTAATATTTCCTACGGTCGAGGTAGGCAAACCTGCCCAGTCAGTAGGTGTCTTCCGGCAGGCTGGCGATGATCGAGCGGTAGCTGTTCATCCGCTGCTGGGTGACGCTGCCGTCCTCCAACGCCTTGAGCAGGGCACAACCGGGCTCGCGATCATGCTTGCAGTCGCGGAAGCGACAGTGGCCGATCAGTTCGCGGAATTCGATGAAACCATCCTCCACGTCGTCGCGGCTGACGTGCATCAGGCCGAACTCGCGGATGCCTGGCGAGTCGATCAGGTCACCGCCGTTGGGGAAGTGATAAAGGCGTGCGGTGGTGGTGGTATGGGTACCCTGGCCGGACCATTCCGACAGGTCGCCGACGCGCGTGTCGGCGGCGGGCAGCAGGCTGTTGACCAGCGAGGACTTGCCCACGCCGGACTGGCCGACGAACACGCTGATATGGCCGTCGAGGGTTTCCTGCAGGCGCTGCATGCCATCGCCGTGGTGGGCCGAGACTTCCAGCAGCGGGTAGCCCAGGCCACGGTAGACTTCGAGCATCGCGTGGAGGGTCGGACCGTTCTCGTCATTGATCAGGTCGGCCTTGTTCAGCAGCAGCAGCGGGCGGATGCCGGCATGCTCGGCGGCCACCAGGTAGCGGTCGATCAGGTTGGGGTGCGGCTCGGGCGCCGGGGCGAAGACAATGACGATCAAGTCGACGTTGGCCGCCACCGGCTTGAGCTGGCCATGGTTGTTCGGTCGGCACAGCTCGGTGCTGCGCGGCATCTGCGCGACGATCACGCCGATACCCTGGTTGCCGGCGCGCCAGACCACGCGGTCGCCAGTGACCAGCGCCGGCAGGTTGGCCCGCAGGTGGCAGCGGAAGACCTGGCCGGCGGCCTCGCCGTCCTGGGCCTCGACCTCGACCTGCACGCCGAAGTGGGCAATCACCAGGCCCAGCTGCTCCGGCCCCAGATCGCCACCCTCCAGCTCCTGCAGCACGTGCTGCTCGCGTTTGGCGGCGCGGGCGGCGCGTTCGCCCTGGATCTTTTCGATGCGCCAGTTCTGGCGGCGGTTGAGCTGGCGTTTGGCCATGAGGGTTCCGTGTCGGCGGGGCAGAAAGAAAACGGCGGGCAGTTTAGCACGGCACGCCCACGAGCCGCCCCGCTAGGCTAATATGACGGGCTATTCGAGGAGCCTTTTCATGCACAACCCACAGAATCTGATCTGGATCGATCTGGAGATGACCGGCCTGGACCCGGACAACGACGTCATCATCGAGATGGCCACCATCGTTACCGACAGTGAGCTGAACACGCTGGCCGAAGGCCCGGTGATCGCCATTCACCACAGCGACGAAGTGTTGGCGCGCATGGACGAGTGGAACACCCGCACCCACGGCGCCTCGGGCCTGACCCAGCGTGTGCGCGAGAGCAAGGTGAGCATGGCCGAGGCCGAGGCGCAGACCATCGCCTTCCTCGAACAGTGGGTGCCGAAGGGCAAGTCGCCGATCTGTGGCAACAGCATCTGCCAGGACCGGCGTTTCCTCTATCGCCACATGCGCGAGCTGGAAAACTACTTCCACTATCGCAACCTCGATGTCTCCACGCTCAAGGAACTGGCCGCGCGCTGGGCGCCGGAAGTGCGTGACAGCTTCAAGAAGGGCAGTACCCACCTGGCGCTGGACGACATTCGCGAGTCGATTGGCGAGCTGCGTCACTATCGCGAGCATTTCATCAAGGTCTGACCTTGCCGAGCGCCGACGATCGTCGGCGCTCCCCCTTTTGGTGCCCTGCGCGACTGGGTAGACTGCGCGCCTTTCCCGCACGGACCTGCACCATGTTGCTGATGCTCTACCTCATCGCCATCACCGCCGAAGCCATGACTGGCGCCCTGTCCGCCGGCCGCCGCGGCATGGACTGGTTCGGCGTGGTGCTGATCGCCTGTGTCACCGCGCTGGGTGGCGGCTCGGTGCGCGACGTGCTGCTCGGGCACTACCCGCTGACCTGGGTGAAGCACCCGGAGTACCTGGTGCTGACCAGCTTCGCGGCGCTGCTGACGATTTTCATCGCGCCCTTGATGCGGCACCTGCGGTCGCTGTTCCTGGTGCTCGATGCCCTGGGGCTGGTGGCGTTCACCCTGATCGGCTGCATGACCGCGCTGGAGATGGGGCAGGGGTTCCTGGTCGCTTCGATCAGCGGGGTGATTACCGGGGTGTTTGGCGGCATCCTGCGGGATATCTTCTGCAACGATATTCCGTTGGTGTTTCGGCGTGAACTCTATGCCAGTGTGTCGTTCGCGGCGGCTTGGTTCTACCTGGGGTGTGTTTACTTCAAGGTGCCGGCGGAGCAGGCCATGTTGCTGACACTGTTTGGTGGTTTTCTGGTGCGGTTGTTGGCGATTCGGTTTCATTGGGAGATGCCGAAGTTTCATTACAACGATCAACAATAGATATAGCGCTGCGCTCTGAGATGTTCAGTTGTCCTTGTGGGAGCCGGCTTGCCGGCGAGAGCATATAACTGTAGCTATACTGCTAGTGCCCCAATAATTGGCCCATGCCCGTTGATCTTGATCTTGATCTTGATCTTGCTTCTAAGCGCGCGATAGTTCAGGCAACGCCAATTGCGACTTCAGGAGGCCGAGCGGAGTTCTTGCGGAGGGAGGTGACGGGCATGGATGCCCGTCAAGCGCTGCGCCCCAGGATGGGGCGTTCAGCGCGGTCCTCCCGGGAGCAAGAACGGAGCGAGGGAACCCCGGAGCGAAGCGTAGGGGCCGGATGAATGGAGCGAGGATTTTTTGGTGACTTTTTGATCCTTCAAAAAGTTACCCGCCGTAAGGGCGGAAAGGTGACTTCGCGTCACCATCGCGAATGAATGCGCATATAGCTTTCAAAACACATGCTCTAAAAGTCAAAGTCAAAGTCAAAGTCAAAGTCAAAGTCAAATGCGATCGGCGTGGGTTTTCACAGTTGTAAGCGCATTCATTAGCTATACTGACGCATAGTCACCTTTTCGCCCTTACGTGAACTGACCCCCGAAAGTTGGACACCTTATCCCTTGGAGGGTGTTCCATGACGAAATACAACCTGGCGCTCAAGCAGGCACTCATCGAAGAGTGCCTTTCTGCCCGCAGTGTTCATGAAGTGGCACTGAAGCATGAGCTGAGCCCTTCGCTGCTGCGCCGCTGGGTAAAGGGCTATGAGAAACACGGCGCAGCCGGTTTGATTCCCAAGTACAGTCACTACGATGCTCAGTTCAAATTAAAGGTTTTGCAATGCATCGAGCAAGACGGGCTGTCTGCTCAGCAAGCATGCGTAAGGTTTGATATCCGTGGGCCGAGCAGCATCAGGCAATGGAAAAGGCTGTACGATGAAGGCGGAATAGAAGCCCTTCATCCGAACCGTGCCCAGAGTTAAACATGCCGCAAGCCATCAAAGCAATCCAGCGCAGGACCTTCTGCACCTTCGGATCGTGAGCTCACGCCTGAGCAAATGCTCGAAGAGCTGGAATATCTGCGCGCGGAGAATGCCTATCTAAAAAAGCTCGATGCCTTGCCAGTCAAGCGGACCCACGCACTGCGCAGGCAAGAAAACGCAAGCTGTCAAGGATTAAGGCGTGAGCATCGACTCGCTCTGCTGTTGCGCGCTGCAGGCCTGGCACGCAGTACCTTTTACTACCAAAGCAAAGTGTTGCAGACCGACAGGCATGCTGCCCTCAAGGAACGCATCGACAGGGTCTATCACCAGCATAAGGGCGGTATGGCTACCGCCGTATACTGCGGTTCTTGGGCACAATGCCGAGGTGATCAATCACAAGAAGGTGCAGCGGCTGATGCAGTTGATGGGCCTCAAATCGCTAGTCAAAGTGAAGAAATATCGCTCGTATCGAGGCTCCGAGGGGCTTGTTGCATCTGATTTGCTCAAGCGTGAATTCAAGGCGCAGGCCCTAATCAAAAATGGGTAACCGACGTGACAGAGTTCAAGGTAAAGGGCCAGAAGCTATTTCTTTCGCCGGTGATGGACCTGTACAACGGCGAGATCCTCGCTTATCAGATCAACCGACGCCCTGAGTTCAGGATGGTTTCGACAATGCTGGAGCAAGCTTTCGAGCAGCTGAATCAAGATGACAAACCAATATTGCACTCCGATCAAGGCTGGCAGTATCAGCAGCCAGCTTACCGGCACATGTTGGCCGGGAAGAATATCGAGCAGAGCATGTGCGAAGGAAACTGCCTGGACAACGCCGCGATGGAAAGCTTTTTGGCACGCTCAAGAGCGAGTTCTTTTATCTGGAATCGTTTGAGAGTGTTGAACAACTGGCATCAGGGCTAGAGGATTACATCGCTTACTACAACCAAGAACGCATCAGTCTCAGACTAAATGGCTTGAGTCCGGTACAATTTCGGACCCAAGCGCTGAACCCATAGCGTACCCTGTCCAACTTTCGGGGGTCAGTTCAACGGCGAGTCACTTTTTGTCAAACGCGACAAAAAGTAACCAAAAAACGCTGCGCTCCATTCATCCGGCCCTCCGCTTCGCTCGGGTCCCCTCACTCCGGCCTTGCTCCCGGGAGGACCGCGCTGCAGGGCCCATCCTGGGCCCCAGCGCTTGACGGGCATCCATGCCCGTCACCTCCCTCCGCAAGGCCTGCGTTCGGCCTCCTGAAGTCGCGAAGGTACGGGCGGCGCCTGGGCTGACGCAGCTGTCGCTAGCGGACTGTGGGGTTAACCTTCTGATCGCCAAAGCCAAAGCCAATGCCGGAAGCGGCAAGCGTCAAAGGGCGTCGTGGCGAGCCAGCGCCCACTCTACGTGCTCGCGTACCAGCTCCGAAGGATCATCCCGCCGCGCGTTGAGCGCTTCCAAGACGGGAATGGTCGAAGGCGCATTCCCCAGCCCCACCGCCAGGTTACGCAAAAACCGCTCATACCCCGCCCGGCGCAGGGGCGAGCCTTCGGTGCAGCCGAGAAAACGCTTTTCATCCCACAGGAACAGCTCGGCCAGCTCGATATTGTCCAGCCCCCGGCGGGGCATGAAGTCGTCTTCGGTAGTGGTCTTGGCGAAACGGTTCCAAGGACAGACGATCTGGCAATCGTCACAACCGAACACCCGGTTACCGATCAACGGCCGCAGTTCCAGTGGAATGGCACCGCGCAATTCGATGGTCAGGTACGAGATGCAGCGTCGGGCATCCAGCTGGTAGGCCCCAACGAACGCCTGGGTCGGGCAGATATCCAGGCACGCCTGGCAGCGCCCGCAATGATCGCTGCCCTGCACGCCGTCTATCGGCAGCGGCAGGTCGACGAACAGCTCGGCCAGGAAGAAATAGCTGCCGGCCTTGCGGTTGAGCAGCAAGGTGTTCTTGCCGATCCAGCCCAGGCCGGCCTCCTGCGCCAGAGCCTTCTCCAGCACCGGGGCGCTGTCGACGAAGGCACGGTAGCCAAAGGGGCCGATGGCCTCCTGGATGCGGTCGGCGAAGTGCTGCACGCGCTTGCGCACCAGCTTGTGGTAATCGCGGCCCAGGGCGTAGCGCGAGATGTAGGCCTTTTCCGGCTCCGCCAGGCGCTTGGCCATCTGCGTGTCGCCGGGCAGGTAGTCCATGCGCAGCGAGATCACCCGCAGCGTGCCGGGGATCAGCTCGGCCGGGCGCGAGCGCTTGTGGCCATGCTCGCCCATGTACTCCATCTCGCCGTTGTAGCCGGCGGCCAGCCAGCGCTGCAGGTGCTGTTCGTGCTCGCCGAGGTCGACGCCGGCGATGCCGACATGGGCAAAACCGAGTTCGCGGCCCCAATCCTTGATCGATTGGGCCAGTGAGGCGATGTCTGGGAGGTTGGCGGACATGGATGAACAAGCATTACAAGCGGAGGTGCGTATAATTCTGCCAGACATCGGAGCCTTTGACCCCATGCCTCAGACCAAACACCCCCCATTGCTGCTCGGCAGCCTGACCTTGGCCGGGCTGCCAGCCCGCGCCGCCGACGCCCACAAGGGCGATTTCGGCCATGTGCTGGTGATCGGCGGTGACCTGGGTACCGGCGGCGCGGTCATGCTCAGCAGCGAGGCGGCGCTGCGTTGCGGCGCCGGCCTGGTCAGCGTGGCGACCCGTGCCGAGCACGTCGCCGCCGGGCTGGCCCGCCTGCCGGAGGTGATGTGGCAGGGGGTGAGCTCGGCCAACCAGTTGCTCGGCCTGCTCGCACGGGCCACGGTGCTGGTGGTCGGCCCCGGCTTGGGCCAGGCGGCCTGGGGCCGCAGCCTGCTGTCGGCGGTGACCCCTGCGCATCTGCCGCAGGTATGGGATGCAGATGCCCTCAACCTGCTGGCCGCTGCGCCACTGGCGTTGCCCAGCGGCAGCATCCTCACCCCGCACCCGGGCGAGGCAGCGCGGCTGCTGGGCATCTCCACCGAGGCGGTGCAGGCCGACCGGCCGGGGGCCGCGCGCAAGCTGGCGCGGCGCTACGCCAGCGTCTGCGTGCTCAAGGGCGCGGGCACGCTGGTGGCCGACCCGGTCGGGCAGCTGGCGCAGTGCGGGCGAGGGCATCCGGCCATGGCCGGTGCCGGGCTGGGGGATGTGCTCAGCGGCGTGCTGGCGGCGTTGCTGGCCCAGGGGCTGGACGCCTGGCAGGCCGCGTGCCTGGGGGTATGGCTGCATGCCTGCGCGGGCGAGCGCCTGGGTGTCAAAGGTAGAGGGCTGGCGGCCAGCGATCTGGTCCCGGTCATTAGAGCGTTATTGGAGGAGCATTCAGCGTGTCAGGTGTAACCCTGTTTCTGGCCGACGAGCCAGCCACCGTCGCCTTTGGCGCCAAGCTGGCCGAAGTGACCCAAGGTCATGGCGTGATCTTTCTCGAAGGCGACCTGGGCGCCGGCAAGACCACGCTGTCCCGTGGCCTGATCCGTGGCCTGGGCCACGATGGCCCGGTGAAAAGTCCGACCTTCACCGTGGTCGAACCCTACGAGATCGGCGACATTCGCGCCTTCCATTTCGACCTCTATCGCCTGGTCGATCCGGAGGAGCTGGAGTTCATGGGCATTCGAGACTATTTCGAGGGCGATGCGCTGTGCCTGTTCGAATGGCCCGACAAAGGCGCGGGCGTTTTGCCAAAGCCCGACCTGACCATTACCATAAGCCCGCAAGCGGGCGGACGTTCGCTGAACCTGTCGCCGCAGGGGGCACGCGGCGAAGCCTGGTGTGCCGTTCTGGCCAAAGAATTCAAACAGTAAGTGGGGAAAGGTATGCGCATACGCGCACTGGTCGCCGTCGTTGGGCTGCTGCTGACCGCGGTGACCGTTGACGCTCTGGCCGTCACTCAAGTCAAGAGCATGCGCCTGTGGCGCGCTCCGGACAACACGCGGCTGGTCTTCGACCTGTCCGGGCCTGTGCAGCACAGCGTCTTCACCCTGACCGCACCCGATCGCCTGGTGATCGACATCAACGGCGCCACCCTGGGCGCGCCGCTGAACGTATCAACCTCGAACACGCCGATCACCAGCGTGCGCTCGGCCCAGCGCACGCCTACCGACCTGCGCGTAGTGGTCGACCTGAAGAAGGCCGTCTCGCCCAAAAGCTTCGTCCTGGCGCCGAACGCCCAGTACGGCAATCGCCTGGTAGTCGACCTGTACGACCAGGAAGCCGACGCCGTCGCTGCCAGCAACCCGACGCCGCCACCGACGCCGCAGCCACCGGCCACCACGCCGGCGGTGCCGGTCACCCCGGCGCAACCGGCGATCAAGCTGCCGCCAGCCCCGGCCGGCAAGCGTGACATCGTGGTCGCCATCGACGCCGGCCACGGCGGCGAGGACCCGGGCGCATCCGGCTCGCGTGGCCAGCACGAGAAAGACATCGTGCTGGATATTGCCAAGGAGCTGCAGCGCCAGATCAACTCCGAGAAGGGTTACCGGGCCGAGCTCACCCGTACCGGCGACTACTTCATCCCGCTGCGCAAGCGCACCGAGATCGCGCGCAAGAAGGGCGCCGACCTGTTCGTCTCGATCCACGCCGACGCCGCGCCGTCGAAGGCCGCCTTTGGCGCCTCGGTGTTTGCCCTGTCCGACCGTGGCGCCACCTCCGAGACCGCCCGTTGGCTGGCCGACACGGAAAACCGCTCCGACCTGATCGGCGGTGCCGGCAACGTCAGCCTCGACGACAAGGACCGGATGCTGGCCGGTGTGCTGCTCGACCTGTCGATGACCGCCACCCTCAGCTCCAGCCTGAATGTCGGCCAGAAGGTGCTGGGCAACATGGGCCGGGTCACGCCGCTGCACAAGCAGCGTGTGGAACAGGCCGGGTTCATGGTGCTGAAATCGCCGGACATTCCGTCGATCCTGGTCGAGACCGGCTTCATCTCCAACGCCAACGAGGCCGCCAAGCTGGCGACCCGCAGTCACCAGCAGGCGCTGGCGCGCTCGATCCACACCGGCGTGCGCCAGTTCTTCCAGCAGAACCCGCCACCAGGCACCTACATCGCCTGGCTGCGTGACAGCGGCAAGATCGCCCAGGGGCCGCGTGAGCACACTGTGCGCCCCGGCGAGACCTTGGCGATGATCGCGGTGCGCTACCAGGTCAGCGTTGCCAGCCTGCGTAGCAGCAACAGCCTGAAGACCGACGAGCTCAAGGTCGGCCAACACCTGGACATCCCGACCACCGCCCTGGCGTCCCAGCAATGAGTGGCGGCTCGCGTATCCAGCTGCTCAGCCCGCGGCTGGCCAACCAGATCGCCGCCGGCGAGGTGGTCGAGCGCCCCGCGTCGGTAGCCAAGGAGCTGCTGGAAAACAGCCTCGACTCCGGTGCCCGGCGCATCGAGGTCGAGGTCGAACAGGGTGGCGTGAAGCTGCTGCGGGTGCGCGACAACGGCAGCGGCATCGCCCCGGACGACCTGCCGCTGGCCCTGGCGCGTCACGCCACCAGCAAGATTCGCGAACTGGAGGACCTCGAAGGCGTGCTCAGCCTCGGTTTTCGCGGCGAGGCCCTGGCCTCGATCAGCTCGGTGGCACGCCTGACCCTGACCTCGCGCACCGCCGACGCCAGTGAAGCCTGGCAGGTGGAAACCGAAGGGCGCGAGATGACGCCGCGGGTGCAGCCCGCCGCGCATCCGGTCGGCACCTCGGTCGAAGTGCGCGACCTGTTCTTCAACACCCCGGCCCGTCGCAAGTTCCTCAAGGCCGAGAAGACCGAGTTCGATCACCTGCAGGAAGTGATCCGGCGCCTGGCGCTGGCGCGCTTCGATGTCGGCTTCCACCTGCGCCACAACGGCAAGACCATCTTCAGCCTGCACGAAGCAGCCGACGAGATGGCCCGGGCCCGGCGTGTGGGCGCGATCTGCGGCCCGGGCTTCCTCGAGCAGGCGCTGCCCATTGATGTCGAGCGCAACGGCCTGCGGCTGTGGGGTTGGGTCGGCCTGCCGACTTTCTCGCGCAGCCAGGCCGACCTGCAGTACTTCTTCGTCAATGGCCGCGCCGTGCGCGACAAACTGGTCGCCCACGCGGTGCGCCAGGCCTATCGCGACGTGCTGTTCAATGGCCGCCACCCGACCTTCGTGCTGTTCCTGGAGTGCGAGCCGACCGGGGTGGATGTCAACGTGCACCCGACCAAGCACGAAGTGCGCTTCCGCGAAGGGCGCACGGTCCACGATTTCCTTTATGGCACCCTGCACCGCGCCCTGGCCGATGTGCGCCCGGAGGACCAGCTCGCCGCGCCTGCCGCGACCAGCGAGATGCTTCGCCCGAGCGGCCTGCAGGCCGGCGAGTTCGGCCCGCAGGGCGAGATGCGCCTGGCTTCGCCGGTGCTCGAACAACCCCAGGGCGAGGCGCGGCCGGCCTTTTCCTCCGGTGGTGCTGGCGCCGGGTATCAGTACCAGTACACTCCGCGCCCCGCGCAGCCGGTCAACGTCGGCGAGGCCCAGGCGGTCTACCGCGAGTTCTACGCGCCGCTGGACAACGCCGCCGTCACGCCGAGCACGCTGCCGGAAAGCCAGGGCGACATCCCGCCGCTGGGCTACGCCCTGGCGCAGCTCAAGGGTATCTATATCCTCGCCGAGAACGCCGTGGGCCTGGTGCTGGTGGATATGCACGCCGCCCATGAGCGGATCATGTACGAGCGCCTGAAGGTGGCGATGGCCAGCGAAGGCCTGAGCGGCCAGCCGCTGCTGGTGCCCGAGTCGCTGGCGCTGAGCCAGCGCGAGGCCGATTGCGCCGAGGAGCACGCCCAGTGGTTCCAGCGCCTGGGCTTCGAGTTGCAGCGCCTGGGTCCGGAAACCCTGGCGATCCGCCAGATCCCGGCGCTGCTCAAGCAGGCCGAGGCCAACCGTCTGGTTCAGGACGTGCTGGCTGACCTCATGGAATACGGCACCAGCGACCGGATCCAGGCGCACCTGAACGAACTGCTCGGGACCATGGCCTGCCACGGCGCGGTGCGCGCCAACCGACGCCTGGCCATCCCGGAGATGAACGCGCTGCTGCGTGACATGGAAAACACCGAGCGCAGCGGCCAGTGCAACCATGGCCGGCCGACCTGGACCCAGATGGGCCTGGACGACCTGGACAAGCTGTTCCTGCGGGGCCGATGAGATGAGTGCGAAACCCCCGGCGATATTCCTCATGGGGCCGACGGCGGCCGGCAAGACCGATCTTGCCATCGAGCTGACCAAGGTGCTGCCCTGCGAGCTGATCAGCGTCGACTCGGCGCTGGTCTATCGCGGCATGGACATTGGCACCGCGAAGCCCTCCAAAGAGGTGCTGGCGGCCCACCCGCACCGTTTGATCGACATCCTCGATCCCGCCGAAAGCTACTCGGCCAAGCGGTTCTGCACCGATGCCCTCGAGGCCATGGCCGAGATCACCGCGCGCGGCAAGATCCCGCTGCTGGTCGGCGGCACCATGCTTTATTACAAGGCGCTGATCGAGGGCCTGGCCGACATGCCGGCGGCGGACCCTGCGGTGCGCGCCGAACTCGAGGCCCAGGCCGCCACCCTGGGTTTGGCTGAACTGCACCGACAGCTGGCCGAGGTGGACCCGGAATCGGCGGCGCGCATCCATCCGAATGACCCGCAGCGACTGATCCGTGCGCTCGAAGTGTATCGGGTCAGCGGCCAGACCATGACCGCCCACCGCCAGCGTCAATTCGCGGAAAGTAGCGCTGCAGACGCAGGCGCGGGCGGGCATTTGCCCTATACTGTCGCGAGTTTGGCGATTGCTCCTACAGATCGTCACATTTTGCATCAGCGAATTGCGTTACGATTTTCGCAGATGCTGGAACAGGGCTTCGTCGACGAGGTCCGAACGCTGCGGGCCAGAAGTGACTTGCACGCGGAACTGCCGTCTATACGGGCAGTGGGCTATCGACAGGTCTGGGATTATCTCGACGGTCAGCTGACTGAGAATGAGATGCGAGAACGCGGTATCATTGCCACTCGCCAGCTGGCCAAGCGGCAGTTCACCTGGTTGCGCGGCTGGGAAGGCGTGCACTGGCTGGATAGCCTGGCCTGCGACAATCTGTCCCGCACCTTGAAATACCTGGGGACCGTCTCCATATTGAGCTGAGTCCCTGCCAAATGCCGTCTATTCTTGCGGACGGGCGGCATAATTTATCGATTTTCTTGATTTTCTACTATTGATCCTTACAGGAGTGCGGCATATGTCAAAAGGGCATTCGCTACAAGACCCTTACTTGAACACCTTGAGAAAAGAAAAAGTCCCGGTTTCGATCTATCTGGTCAACGGGATCAAGCTGCAGGGCCAGATCGAATCCTTCGACCAGTTCGTTGTGCTGCTGAAGAACACCGTCAGCCAGATGGTCTACAAGCACGCCATTTCGACTGTCGTACCTGCCCGTCCGGTTCGCCTGCCTAGCCCGTCCGATGCCGATCACGGCGACAGCGAGCAAGGCAACGCTTGAAAAAAGTAGGAGCCTGCATTGTTCTTTGAGCGCCACGGTGGTGGTGAGCGAGCGCTGCTCGTTCACTTGGAAGGTCAGAACCCTGAGGCGCGCGAAGACCCGCAGGAGTTTCAGGAGCTGGCGCTGTCGGCCGGCGCCGATATCGTCTCGCTGGTAACAGTGGCGCGGCATCAGCCCACCGCCAAGTTTCTGATCGGCAGCGGCAAGGTCGAGGAATTGCGCGACCTGGTCCAATCGGCCGAAGCCGACCTGGTGATTTTCAATCACACCCTCACGCCCAGCCAGGAACGTAACCTCGAGCGCGTCTTCGAGTGTCGCGTGCTGGACCGCACCGGGCTGATTCTCGACATCTTCGCCCAGCGGGCGCGTACTCACGAAGGCAAGCTGCAGGTCGAACTGGCCCAGCTCGAGCACATGAGCACGCGGCTGGTGCGCGGCTGGACCCACCTTGAGCGGCAGAAGGGCGGTATCGGCCTGCGCGGCCCGGGCGAGACCCAGCTGGAAACCGACCGCCGTCTGCTGCGGGTGCGCCTGCGTCAGATCAAGGCACGCCTGGAGAAGGTGCGCAGCCAGCGCGAGCAGGCCCGTCGCGGGCGCAAGCGCGCGGACATCCCGTCGGTGTCGCTGGTGGGCTACACCAACGCCGGCAAGTCGACCCTGTTCAACGCCCTGACCCAATCCGAGGTGTATGCCGCGGACCAGTTGTTCGCCACCCTCGACCCGACCTTGCGCCGGCTCGAACTGGCCGACCTGGGGCCGATCGTGCTGGCCGACACCGTGGGCTTCATCCGCCACCTGCCGCACAAGCTGGTCGAGGCATTTCGGGCTACGCTCGAAGAGTCGAGCAACTCCGACCTGCTGCTGCACGTGATCGACGCCCATGAGCCCGAGCGCATGGAGCAGATCGAGCAGGTGCTGGCGGTGCTGGGCGAGATCGGCGCCGAGAGCTTGCCGATCCTCGAGGTCTATAACAAACTCGACCTGCTTGAAGATGTCGAGCCGCAGATCCAGCGCGATGCCGATGGCAAGCCGCAGCGGGTCTGGGTATCGGCACGTGATGGACGCGGCCTGGAGCTGGTTGGCCAGGCAGTAGCCGAGTTGCTGGGGGACGACCTGTATGTCGGAACCCTGTGCCTGGAGCAACGGTTTGCCCGCCTGCGCGCGCAATTCTTTGCCCTGGGTGCCGTGCAGAGTGAAGAGCATGATGAAGAAGGGCGCAGCCTGCTGAGCGTGCGACTGCCCAGGGTCGAGTTGAATCGCCTGGTCAGCCGCGAAGGCATGGAGCCGCAAGTGTTTGTCGAGCAACACACTTTGCAATAAATGCCCGTCGAGGTCGTCGGGCAGCGGTGACAGGCATTCTGTAGCATTGGACGGCGCGCCGTGGGCGCGTCTTTGCTTTATCAGATGGAGAGCGCTATGGCTTGGAACGAGCCGGGTGGCAACTCGAACAATCAGGATCCCTGGGGCGGTCGCCGTAACGGCGGTGGCGGTGGTGGCGACAAGAAAGGTCCACCGGATCTCGACGAGGCCTTCCGCAAGCTGCAGGACAGCCTGAACGGCATGTTCGGCAGTGGCAAGAAACGCGGTGGCAGTGGCGACCGCAATATCGGCAAGAGTGGCGGCTATGGGCTGCTGGGCATCGGCCTGGCGGTGCTGGCGGCGATCTGGCTGTACAACGCCGTGTACGTGGTGGACGAGCAGGAGCAGGCCGTGGTGCTGCGCTTCGGCAAGTACTACGAGACCGTCGGTCCCGGCCTGAACATCTACTTCCCGCCGATCGACCGCAAGTACATGGAAAACGTGACCCGCGAGCGGGCCTACACCAAGCAGGGCCAGATGCTCACCGAAGACGAGAACATCGTCGAGGTGCCGCTGACCGTGCAGTACCGCATCAGCAACCTGCAGGACTTCGTGCTCAACGTCGACCAGCCGGAAGTCAGCCTGCAGCATGCCACCGACAGCGCTCTGCGCCACGTGGTGGGTTCCACCTCGATGGACCAGGTGCTGACCGAAGGCCGCGAGCAGATGGCCGTGGACATCCGCGAGCGTCTGCAGCGTTTCCTCGACACCTACCGCACCGGTATCACCGTCACCCAGGTCAACGTACAGAGCGCGGCAGCCCCGCGTGAAGTGCAGGAAGCCTTCGACGACGTGATCCGCGCCCGTGAAGACGAGCAGCGTGCGCGCAACCAGGCCGAGTCCTACGCCAACGGCGTGGTGCCCGAGGCCCGTGGTCAGGCGCAGCGCATCATCGAGGATGCCAACGGCTACCGCGATGAAGTCATCGCCCGCGCCAAGGGTGAGGCCGACCGCTTCAGCAAGATGGTCGTCGAGTACCGCAAGGCGCCGGAAGTCACTCGCCAGCGTCTGTACATCGACACCATGCAGGAGGTCTACAGCAACTCCAGCAAGGTCATGGTGGCCACCAAGGACGGGCAGAACAACCTGCTCTACCTGCCACTGGACAAGATGGTCGAAGGTAGCCGCAACAGCGCGTCGGCACCGGTCAGCAGCGTTTCGCCGTCGGTCAACGACGCCGCCGCGCGCGCCGCGCAGGACCTGCAACAACAACCGCCGCTGCGTTCCAGGGAGAGCCGCTGATGAGCAATAAATCGCTGTTCGCCCTGATTGGTGCCGTGGTCGTGGCGATCGCCGCCTGGAACTGCTTCTACATCGTCTCGCAGACCGAGCGCGCGGTATTGCTGCAGTTCGGTCGCGTGGTCAAGGCTGATGTCCAGCCGGGCCTGCACGTGAAGGTGCCGTACGTGAACCAGGTGCGCAAGTTCGACGCCCGCCTGATGACCCTCGACGCCCCGACCCAGCGTTTCCTGACGCTGGAGAAGAAAGCGGTGATGGTCGATGCCTACGCCAAGTGGCGGGTCAAGGACGCCGAGCGCTTCTACACCGCGACCTCGGGCATGAAGCAGATCGCCGACGAGCGCCTGTCGCGTCGTCTGGAAAGCGGCCTGCGTGACCAGTTCGGTAAGCGCACCCTGCACGAAGTGGTGTCCGGTGAACGTGACGCGCTGATGGCCGATATCACCGCCTCGCTGAACCGCATGGCCAGCAAGGAGCTGGGTATCGAAGTGGTCGACGTTCGCGTCAAGGCCATCGACCTGCCGAAGGAAGTCAACCGCAGCGTGTTCGACCGCATGAGCACCGAGCGTGAGCGTGAGGCTCGCGAGCACCGCGCCAAGGGTAACGAGCTGGCAGAAGGTATTCGTGCAGACGCCGATCGTCAGCGCCGCGTGCTGCTGGCCGAGGCGTATCGTGAGGCGGAAGAAACCCGCGGTGATGGTGACGCCCAGGCGGCTGCCATCTATTCCAAGGCCTACAGCCAGGACGCCGATTTCTACGCGTTCTACCGTAGCCTGCAGGCCTACCGCGAGAGCTTCTCGAGCAAGAGCGACGTACTGGTCCTGGACCCGAAGAACGAGTTCTTCCGTTACCTGGACAAGAGCAAGCCCTGAGGTTGCTCTCATGACGGGGCGCCCCGTCTGGCAGCTAAAATGCCAGGCGGGGTGCATCCTGAATGAAAAGGGGTGTATGATGCGGCAGCCGGGAAATTCCCGGCTTTTTTGCGTCTGCAAGGTTGATTGGCCCATGGCTTGTTGACGGTTTGGTCAGGACGCAAGGCAATTCGAGGGTATTGGGTACGGTGGTTGCGCTGGGATCAGTGCTGCCCGCTATTGTGCGCCAATGCCTGCTTCACTCACGGCTCGCCTGCGGGCAGGCCGCCCGGACCAGAGGGGAAATGGCGTAATGGCAACGGTAGACCGCTGGCTGCTGCCAGATGGCATCGAGGAAGTACTGCCACCTGAGGCGGCGCGCATCGAGATCGCGCGGCGTCAGGTGTTGGACCTGTTCCAGAGTTGGGGTTACGAACTGGTCGTCACGCCGCATATCGAGTACCTGGAGTCGCTGCTCACCGGCGCCGGCCAGGATCTGGACCAGCGCACCTTCAAGGTCGTCGACCCGCAGTCCGGCCGCCTGATGGGCTTCCGTGCCGACTTCACCCCGCAGGTGGCGCGCATCGACGCCCACACCCTGCGCCGTGAGGGCCCGAGCCGCCTGTGCTACGCCGGTAGCGTGCTGCACGCGCAACCGCGTGCCCTGTCCACCTCGCGCAGCCCGATACAGCTGGGCGCCGAGCTGTACGGCGACGCCAGCCCCACCAGCGATGTCGAGGTCATCAGCCTGATGCTCGCCACGCTGCAGCTGACCGATGTGCCGGATGTGCACATGGACCTCGGCCATGTCGGTATCTACCGCGGCCTGGCCCGTGCCGCTAACCTGTCCGGCGACGTGGAGCAGCAGCTGTTCGACGCCCTGCAGCGCAAGGCGGTCGACGAAGTGCAGGCGCTCACCGCCGACCTGCCGAAGGACCTGGGCAACATGCTGCGTGCCCTGGTCGAGCTGTGCGGCGGCCGTGAAGTACTGGCCGAAGCCCGCGTGCGCCTGGGCCGTGCCCCGGCCAGCGTGCTGGCGGCGCTGGACGACCTGCTGGCGATCGCCGATCGCCTGGCATCGCGCTACCCGGATCTGCCGTTGTACTTCGACCTTGGCGAGCTGCGCGGCTACAACTATCACACCGGCGTGGTGTTTGCGGTGTTCGTGCCGGGCGAAGGTCAGTCGATCGCCCAGGGCGGCCGCTACGACGACATCGGCGCCGATTTCGGCCGGGCACGCCCGGCCACCGGATTCTCCACGGATTTGAAGACCCTGGTCACACTGGGGCGAGCGGAGGTCGTATTGCCTGCTGGCGGCATCTGGATGCCCGACAGCAGCGATGCGGCCCTCTGGCAGCAAGTCTGCCAGTTGCGCAACGAAGGCCAGCGTGTGGTCCAGGCTCTGCCTGGCCAGCCGTTGAGTGCTGCCTTCGAAGCGGATTGTGATCGGCAATTGATTCAGCAAGACGGGCGCTGGCAGGTTCTGCCGCTGACCCATTGAGATTCTTCGCCGGCAGTGGGCCGGCAACCAAGTTGCGTGAATGAGGACAAGTGTTATGGGTAAGAATGTCGTCGTCCTGGGCACCCAGTGGGGTGATGAGGGCAAAGGCAAGATCGTCGATCTGCTGACCGAACATGCTGCCGCCGTAGTGCGCTACCAAGGTGGCCACAACGCGGGCCACACCCTGGTGATCAACGGTGAGAAGACCGTTCTGCACCTGATTCCCTCGGGCATCCTGCGTGAAGGCGTGCAGTGCCTGATCGGCAACGGCGTGGTCGTTGCTCCCGACGCCCTGATGCGTGAAATCACCAAGCTGGAAGAGAAGGGCGTGCCGGTGCGCGAGCGCCTGCGCATCAGCCCGGCCGCCCCGCTGATCCTGTCGTACCACGTGGCCCTCGACCAGGCCCGTGAGAAGGCCCGTGGCGAAGCCAAGATCGGCACCACCGGCCGTGGCATCGGCCCGGCCTACGAAGACAAGGTGGCCCGTCGCGGCCTGCGCGTCGGCGACCTGTTCCACCGCGAGCGTTTCGCCGCCAAGCTCGGTGAGCTGCTGGACTACCACAACTTCCAGCTGGTGAACTACTACAAAGAGCCGGCCATTGACTTCCAGCAGACCCTGGACGAGTGCATGGCCTACGCCGAGCAGCTCAAGCCGATGATGCTCGACGTCACCGCCGAACTGCACAATCTGCGTCGCGCCGGCAAGGACATCATGTTCGAAGGCGCCCAGGGCTCGCTGCTGGACATCGACCACGGTACCTACCCGTACGTCACCAGCTCCAACACCACCGCCGGTGGTATCTCCACCGGTTCCGGCGTTGGCCCGATGTACCTGGACTACATCCTGGGCATCACCAAGGCCTACACCACTCGCGTCGGTTCCGGTCCGTTCCCGACCGAACTGTTCGACGAGACCGGCGCTACCCTGGCCAAGCGTGGCCACGAGTTCGGCTCGACCACCGGCCGTGCCCGTCGTTGCGGCTGGTTCGACGCCGTGATCCTGCGTCGCGCCATCGACGTCAACAGCATCTCGGGCATCTGCCTGACCAAGCTGGACGTGCTGGACGGCCTGGAAACCATCAACATCTGCGTGGGCTACAAGAACGAGAACGGTGCCGTCATCGACGCGCCGTCCGATGCCGACAGCTACATCGGCCTGGAGCCGGTGTACGAAGAGATGCCGGGCTGGAGCGAGTCGACCCTGGGCGTGAAAACCCTGGAAGAGCTGCCGCAAGCTGCGCGCAACTACATCAAGCGCATTGAGGAGCTGGTCGGCGCGCCGATCGACATCATCTCGACTGGCCCGGACCGCAACGAGACCATCGTGCTGCGTCATCCGTTCGCCTGATCGGCCACTTCGGTAGCTGATTGAACGCCGCGTTCCCGCAAGGGAGCGCGGCGTTTTCATTTGCGAGTAAAGGTGGCTTTGCACAAATGCCTTACCCCCTTCTACTCATTGGCGTTTATACCTGCTGCCTCAGGCACAACCCTTGCTGTAAGAAGTTTCTGTAGATGCCATCAAAGTAATGGCGCCAGAAACACGAGGGTTACAACGTGTCTGCCATCCTTTCACTGTTACGAAGCCGCCTCTTGCGGCCTGTGTTTGTTGCGCTTGGTATCGCTCTTCTAGTGCAGGTGCTGGTCGCCGTTGCACTGACACGGAGCACGGTCACCGCCCTGGAGGCCGATTTGGGGGCGCGCCTGGGTAACGACAGCCAGAAACTGGCCGCCGAGCTGGAGCTGGCCGGGCAGGATGTCCGCGCCGGGCTCGACAGCCTGTCGGCCAGTACCCGCCAGCGCCTCAGCGCCGGCCTCTCCGAACGTCTGCAGGGCGAGCAGCAGCAACTGCGGGCCACCCTGGAGAAGAACCTCAAGGACTCGGCCAATGACATGGCCGAGCTGCTGGCCTCGGTCGCGCCGCGGGCGATCTGGGACAACGACGTGCCGACGCTGTCGGACTTCGCCCGCCGCGCCCAGCGCAATCCCAACGTGCTGTTCGTCATCTATGACGACGCCCAGGGCCAGCACCTGACCCGCTACCTCAATCGGCAGAACCCTATCAACCAGGCGTTGATGGACAAGGGACAGGGCGAGCGGGCGCTGGACAAGGTGCTGGATGCCGCGCGCAAGGATCCGTCGGTGTATTACGTCGAGGCCTCGATCAATCCCAACGGTGCCGAGATCGGCAAGGTGCTGATGGGTGTCTCCACCGCGGGCGTCGACCAGGAGCTCAAGGCCCTCGACCAGCGCTTCGCCGCCCTGATTGCCAGCGGCGAACAACTGGTCGGCGACAGCCTGGTGGCTGCCGCCGCCGACAGCGGTAAGGCCCTGCGCGCGCGCCTGGAGACGGCGCAGAACAGTGCTACGGCGATGCAGGCCAATACCGCACAGACCGTGCGCGATGCCGCCGCCGAGCTGCGCTGGCGCATCGGCCTGGGCCTGGTGCTGGTAGGCCTGGGCGTGCTGGTGGTGGTGGCCGTGGTGCTCGGGCGCCGGGTGCTGAGCAAGCTCGGCCTGCTGATCGCCGCGCTGAACGACCTGGCCGCGGGCGAGGGCGACCTGACCAAGCGGGTCAAGCTCGACAGCCGTGACGAGATCGGCGACATGGCGTCGGCGGTCAACCGCTTCGTCGACAAGCTCCAGCCCATCGTTCGCGAGGCTGGTGAGGTGGCACAGCGCACGGGCGTGGAGATCGGCAGCATGGCCCAGCGCAACGCGGGGGCCGATGCCGCCGCCGCGCTGCAGCGCGACGAAGTGGCGGCCAGCCTGCGCGACCTGTCGAGCATGGCCGACGAGGCCCAGGCCGAGAGCCACGCCATGCAGGCGGCGTTGCAGCAGGTGGTGGACATTCGCCAGGCCACCGATGAAAACAGCCGTGCCTCCACCCAGCTGGCGCGGTTGATCGAGAACCTGGCCGGCGAGGTACAGACCGGTTCCCAGGTGATCGAGCGGTTGGCCAAGCAGAGCGAGCAGATCGAGGTGGTGCTGACGGTGATCCATGGCATCGCCGAGCAGACCAACCTGCTGGCGCTGAACGCCGCCATCGAGGCGGCGCGGGCTGGGGAAACCGGGCGCGGCTTCGCCGTGGTGGCCGACGAGGTGCGGGCGCTGGCGAGCAAGACGCAGAGTTCGACCGGGGATATCCAGTCGCATATCGCCGCCCTGCAGCAGGGGGCCAAGGAGGCGGTGGCGACCATTAGCCAGGCCGGACGCCAGGCCAGCGAGGGCCTGCTGGTGCTGCGCGACAACGAACGTCGCCAGCAGTCGGTGCAGGCGGCGGTGGAGCAGGTGCATGCGGCGATCGGCCTGGCCACACGTGCGGCGGAGCAGCAGGCCAATGGCGCCCAGGCGGTACGTGGGCGGGTGCAGACCATCCATGCCCAGGCCGAGCGTTCGGCCGAGGTAGTGATGCAGACCACGGCCAGCAGCAAGGTGCTGGATGACCTGGCGGCGCAGTTACGGGCCAGCCTGGGGCAGTTCAGGGCCTGATATAGCGCCTGCATTGGGCAATTTCCGTTGCCGAACGCCCATGAAAAAGCCCTGCCGAAGCAGGGCTTTTCTTGTGTCAGGCTCAGCCCTTGTAGGCAGCGACCGACTTGGTGATCGCGGCGCGGGCGGCGTCGGCGCCTTCCCAGCCTTCGATCTTGACCCACTTGCCTTTCTCGAGATCCTTGTAGTTCGCGAAGAAGTGCTCGATCTGCTGGATCAGCAGGGCAGGCAGGTCGGTGTATTCCTTCACGTCAACATACAGCTGGCTCAGCTTGTCGTGCGGAACAGCGATGACCTTGGCGTCGCCGCCGCCGTCGTCGGTCATGTTCAGCACGCCGACCGGACGAGCGCGGATCACTGCGCCTGGAGCGACCGGGTACGGGGTCACGACCAGCACGTCCAGCGGATCACCGTCGTCGGCCAGGGTGTTGGGGATGTAGCCGTAGTTGGCCGGGTAGAACATCGGGGTGGCCATGAAACGGTCGACGAACAGGGCATCGCTGTCCTTGTCGATCTCGTACTTGATCGGCGCGTGGTTGGCCGGGATTTCGATGGCGACGTAGATGTCGTTCGGCAGGTCTTTGCCGGCTGGAATCTTGCTGTAGCTCATTGGGCAATGCCCCCGTGTTTGATCAAAAAAGTGGCGGCGATTATAGGCACATTCCCACGATGGGTGCCACGCCCGGCCTGATGTGCGGCCGTTCAGGCGTGGCTTTCACGGTAGTCCGGGTGCTCGGCCTGCAGGTGCATCAGGCGCTTCAGCGGATCCTGGCGATAGAACAGCGACAGCTGCTGGTAGACCTGGGGCCAGGCCTGGTGCAGCAGATCGGGGGCGCTGAAGAAGTATTCGCTGGTGACGGCAAAGAACTCGGCCGGGTTTTCCGCGGCGTAGGGATCGATGGCCGTTTCGGCGTCCGGGTCGGCATCGAGCTGGCGATTCATCGCGTCATAGGCCTGCTGCATGGCCTGGGCCCAGTCCTCGACGCGCATGCCGTGGTGCAGGGGCGGCAGGCCGTTGGCGTCGCCGTTGAGCATGTCCAGCTTGTGCGCCAGTTCGTGGATCACCAGGTTGTAGGCTTCCCAGCCGCCGCTGGCCAGCACCCCGGGCCAGGCCAGGATCACCGGGCCCTGCTGCCAGGCCTCGCCGCTGTGTTCGGCATCCCATACATGTTCGACACCGCTGGCGTCGCGATGGCGCTGGGGGCTCTTGAAGTCGTCGGGGTAGAGGATGATCTCGTGGAAGCCCTGGTACCAGTTCAGCTCGCCCAGGTGCAGCAGCGGCAGCTGGGCCTGGGCGGCGAGGAACAGGCGCTGCTCGTCGTCCAGCTCGACGCCCGGCAGGGTGGTCAGGTGCTTGTCGTGCAGGAACAGCACGCTGGCTTCACGCAGCCAGCGGTCTTCCTCGTCGCTGATGCCGTCCAGCAGCGGCAGGCGATCGCGGATCACTTGCCATTGCTGTGGATCGACCGGATAGCGGGCCAGGGTGCGCCGGCGGCGCCAGGCGCTGAACGACCACATGCGCTGGTCAGTGGGCCTTGGCCGTGCGGCTGAAGCGACCGCGCAGCAGGCCGAGTATCATCGGCACCAGCGACAGGATGATGATGGCGACCACCATCAGTGACAGGTGCTGCTTGATGAACGGCACGTTGCCGAAGAAGTAGCCCAGGGTCACCAGGCCGCCCACCCACAGCAGCGAACCGGCCACGCTGAAGGCCAGGAAGCGCGGGTAGTGCATGTGGGCGATACCGGCGACGAACGGCGCGAAGGTACGCAGGATCGGCAGGAAGCGCGCCAGGGTGACGGTCTTGCCGCCGTGGCGTTCGTAGAACTCGTGGGTGCGCTGCAGGTAGTCCTGGCGGAAGATCTTCGAGGTGGGGTTGCGGAACAGGCGTTCGCCCGCCGTGCGTCCGATCACGTAGTTGGTGCTGTCGCCAAGGATTGCCGCGGTCATCAGCAGGCCGGCCAGCAGCACCGGATCCATGCCGCCACCGGCGGCCACGGCGCCGGCGATGAACAGCAGCGAATCGCCCGGCAGGAACGGCATCACCACCAGACCGGTCTCGCAGAAAATCACGGCGAAGAGGATGGCGTAGATCCAGGGACCGTAGTTGTTGACCAGCAGATCGAGGTAGGCATCGAGATGCAG
The DNA here is from genome assembly GCF_014268935.2 of Pseudomonas peradeniyensis. Classification (GTDB taxonomy): domain Bacteria; phylum Pseudomonadota; class Gammaproteobacteria; order Pseudomonadales; family Pseudomonadaceae; genus Aquipseudomonas; species Aquipseudomonas peradeniyensis. Next base: position 359,485 of record NZ_JABWRJ020000002.1, read on the forward strand.
GATGAGGTCCAGCGGGTTGAAATCCATGTACAGCACCTGTGTTCTTGACCCGCGTCTACGGGCGCGCGATGACGGACAGCGCCATGGTTGGGGACGGTTTACCGGCTAGGCGGGTAACTTTTCGCACATGACAGGAAGGGGATTATACGGCGAAGTCCGGATTGTGCCCGGAGAGTTTGTAGCGGAGCGTTACGACGGGGTCATTGGGCTTGCAAAGGATGAGTCTGCTGTCACGCGGTTCCTGTGGGAGCGGCCTCGTGTCGCGATGGGGCGCGCAGCGTCCCCCAACATTCCGACATCATGCAAACCGTCGGGGCCGCTGCGCGGCCCATCGCGACACAAGGCCGCTCCCACAGAGAGCACAAGCGTGCCAGGCATCAATCCTGACTGATCGGCAAGATATAGTTCTCGAACTCGGTGTCCTTGCGAAAACCCATGGACTCATAGGTCTTGCGCGCCACCTCGTTGTCGCTACTGGTGGACACGCGCATGCGCACGGCGTTGGATTGCTTGGCCATTTTCTTGGCTTCGCGCATCAGGTTGTCGGCCACCAGCATGCGTCGTGAGTCCTCGGCCACGTAGATGTCGTTGAGGATCCACACGCGCTTGAGCGACAGCGAGGAGAAGCTCGGGTACAGCTGGCAGAAGCCCAGCAGGCGGTCGTCACCGTCATCCGGCAGGGCCAGGTAGATGATCGACTCCTTGCGCTTGAGGCGCTTCTCGAGAAAGGCCCGCGAACTGTCCGGGTAAGGCAGTTGCCCATAGAACTCACGGTATTTCACGAACAGCGGGGTGAGCAGGTCGAGGTGTTCCAAGGTTGCCTGGATGATGCGCATGGGCGGGCCTCTGAGTCCATTGGGGGTACGGCGGATTGCCTGCAGCGTCCTCTGACATGCTGCCTAATGCAGGCCAGAAGCGCAATCCGCCTTCCGTGACATGTTGTTTACCCTTCACCGAGCAGGAAGTTTCCGCTTTTTCCGGCGGATTCTTCACTGTCGATACTATGGACCTCTGCTTCGTCCTTCAGATTCACCCCCGACAGCTGGCGCCTGCAGGCCTCGCGCATCAGGTACAACAGTCGGTGGGCGGCCATGCCGTAGCTCAGGCCCTCCAGGCGCACGTTGGAAATGCAGTTGCGGTAAGCGTCGGTCAGGCCGACCTTGGGCGCATAGGTGAAGTACAGCCCCAGGCTGTCGGGGGAACTCAGGCCCGGGCGTTCGCCGATCAACATTACCGTCATGCGCGCGCCAAGCAGCTCACCGACTTCGTCGGCCACCGCGACCCGGCCTTGCTCCACCAGGATCACCGGGGCGCTGGTCCAGCCATCGGCGGCAGCCTGCTCCTCGAAACGGCTCAGGAACGGCAGGGTGTGGCGGTGCACGGCCAGCGCCGACAGGCCATCGGCGACGACGATCGCCAGGTCGACGCCGCCGGGGTTGGCCTGGGCATGCTCGCGCAGGCGCTGGGCCGAGTCTTCGTGCAGGCGTCGGCCAAGGTCCGGGCGTTGCAGGTACTGGTGGCGGTCGCTGGCGGCGCTGTGCAGCAGCAGGCTGTCGCGGCCGCGGTCGCCGAGCTGCTGGCGCAGGCCGACATGGTCGAACGGCAGGTGCACGGCATCGCGGGCCTGGGCGTGGGCGAACTGGAAGTCCAGCTGGGCGCCGGTCGGCAGGCTGATGCCGGTGCGGCCGAGGGCGATGCGCGCCGGGGTGAGGTTGCGCAGGGCCAGCCAGGGGTTGTCCGGGGTGGGGGCGTGTCGTTCCATGGTCACCTCTAGGCCAGCTGTGCCAGGGCCTGGCGGAAGGCCGGCGGCAGGTTGTCGCCGAAGCGGATGCGGCCGTCGGCCTGGGTGAAGATGCCGGTGCGCTCTAGCCACGCCTCGAATTCCGGCCCAGGCTTCAGGCCCAGGGTCTGGCGCGCGTAGAGCGCGTCGTGGAACGAGGTGGTCTGGTAGTTGAGCATGATGTCGTCGGAGCCGGGGATGCCCATGATGAAGTTGATCCCGGCCACGCCCAGCAGGGTCAGCAGGGTGTCCATGTCGTCCTGGTCGGCTTCGGCGTGGTTGGTGTAGCAGATGTCGCAGCCCATCGGCACGCCCAGCAGCTTGCCGCAGAAGTGGTCCTCGAGGCCGGCGCGGATGATCTGCTTGCCGTTGTACAGGTATTCCGGGCCGATGAAGCCGACCACGGTGTTGACCAGGAACGGCTTGAAGTGGCGGGCCACGGCGTAGGCGCGGGTCTCGCAGGTCTGCTGGTCGACGCCGTGGTGGGCGTTGGCCGACAGCGCGCTGCCCTGGCCGGTCTCGAAGTACATCAGGTTCTGCCCGACCGTGCCGCGCTTGAGCGACAGGCCCGCTTCGTAGCCTTCCTGGAGTACGTTGAGGTTGATGCCGAAGCCGGCGTTGGCCGCCTCGGTGCCGGCGATGGACTGGAACACCAGGTCCAGCGGCACGCCGCGGTTGATCGCCTCGATCGAGGTGGTGACGTGGGTCAGCACGCAGGACTGGGTGGGAATGTCGTAGCGCTGGATGATCGCGTCGAGCATCTCCAGCAGCGCGCAGATCGAGGCGATGCTGTCGGTGGCCGGGTTGATGCCGATCATGGCGTCGCCGTTGCCGTACAGCAGGCCGTCGAGGATGCTCGCGGCGATGCCGGCCGGCTCGTCGGTCGGATGGTTGGGCTGCAGGCGTGTCGACAGCCGCCCGCGCAGCCCCATGGTGCCGCGAAAGGCGGTGACCACGCGGATTTTCTGCGCTACCAGCACCAGGTCCTGCACGCGCATGATCTTCGAAACCGCCGCCGCCATTTCCGGCGTCAGGCCCGGCGCGAGGGCGCGCAGGCTGTGCTCGTCGGCTTGCTCGCTGAGCAGCCAGTCGCGCAGCCCGCCGACGGTCAGGTGGCTGACCGGAGCGAAAGCTTGCTGGTCGTGGGTGTCGACGATCAGTCGGGTGACTTCGTCCTGTTCATAGGGAATCAGCGCCTCGTTGAGGAAGTGCTTGAGCGGGATGTTGGCCAGGGCCATCTGCGCCGCCACCCGCTCGCCGTCGTTGCTGGCGGCGACCCCCGCCAGGTAGTCGCCCGAGCGCGCCGGGCTGGCCTTGGCCATTACCTCTTTGAGGCTGTCGAAGCGGTAGACCTGGTGGCCCACCGTATGCGTGAAACTTGCCATACAGAATCTCCAGGGCGCCGCAGGCCTGGCCTGCGGCGCAAGTCGGCGATCAGTGCAGGGCCTCTTCGGCCTTCTGGATCGCGGCGAATTCCTCTTCCGGGGTACCGGCCACCAGGTGGTGACGGCTGTAGAAAGCAAAGTAGGCAATTAATACTGCATAGATCACCGCAGCGCCAATCACCACCCGCGGATCGACCAGGAACCCGGCGACCACGGCGATGCAGGCCAGCACCAGGGCCACGCCCGAGGTGAAGATGCCGCCGGGGGTGCGGTACGGGCGCTCCATTTTCGGGCGACGGATGCGCAGGGTGATGTGCGCGGCCATCATCAGCACGTAGGACAGCGTGGCGCCGAACACCGCCACCAGGATCAGCAGGTCGCCCTGGCCGGTCAGCGACAGGGCGAAGCCGATGATGCCGGGGATCACCAGGGCCAGCACCGGGGCCTTGCTCTTGTTGGTTTCCGACAGCTTGCGCGGCAGGTAGCCGGCTCGGGAAAGGGCGAAGATCTGCCGCGAATAGGCGTAGATGATCGAGAAGAAGCTGGCGATCAGGCCGGCCAGGCCCACCAGGTTGACGAAACCGCCCATCCAGGTGGAGCCGCCGTAGGCCTTGGACAGTGCCTCGACCAGCGGGTTGCCCGAGGCTTTCAGGGCTTCGGAACCGGCGCCGCCGGGGCCAACCACCAGGATCAGCAGGGCGAAGGCCAGCAGCACCAGCATCGCGCCAATCAGGCCGCGGGGCAGGTCGCGTTTCGGGTTCTTGGTCTCTTCGGCGGCCAGCGGCACGCCCTCGACCGCGAGGAAGAACCAGATCGCGTAGGGAATCGCCGCCCACACGCCGACATAGCCGAACGGCAGGAAGCTGCTCGCACCGACTGCGTCAGTCTTGGCGATGTCGAACAGGTTGGCTGCATCGAAATGGGGCACCATGCCGATCAGGAACACCGCCAGGGCGATGGCGGCGACGGCGGTGATGATGAACATCAGCTTCAGCGCCTCGCCCACCCCGAAGATGTGGATGCCGATGAACACGATGTAGAAGGCCAGGTAGATCACCCAGCCGCCGATGCCGAACAGTGACTGGCAGTAGGCGCCGATGAACACGGCGATGGCCGCGGGGGCGATGGCGTACTCGATGAGGATCGCCGTGCCGGTGAGGAACCCGCCCCAGGGGCCGAAAGCGCTGCGGGCGAAGCCGTAGCCGCCGCCGGCGGTGGGGATCATCGACGACAGTTCCGCCAGGGAGAAGCACATGCACAGGTACATGGTGGCCATCAGCAGGGTGGCGAGGAACATGCCGCCCCAGCCGCCCTGGGCCAGGCCGAAGTTCCAGCCGGCGTAGTCGCCGGAGATCACGTAGGCCACGCCCAGGCCCACCAGCAGGACCCAGCCGGCGGCGCCTTTCTTCAGTTCACGTTGCTGGAAATAGTCCGATCCGACTTTTTCGAAGTCGACGGAGGAACTCGCCGGCGCGCTGCCGGAATGATCGCTTGGCATAGGGTTCACCTGTTGTTTTTCTTAGGTTGCCGGAGGGACTGCCGGCCCTTGGTGATTTTTACTGCAGGAAGCGAGCCAGAGCCTTTGGGGCCGCTTTGCGGCCCTTTCCGGCCGGTCCGACGCCTCGGCAAGGCCGCTCCTACATGGGATCGCGTTGTTTCTGTAGGAGCGGCCTCGCCGGGGCGCCGGACCGGCCGGAAAGGGCTGCGCAGCAGCCCCTGGGGCCTGTTTAGAAGAAGCCCAGCGGGTTGATGTCGTAGCTCACCAGCAGGTTCTTGGTCTGCTGGTAGTGGTCGAGCATCATCTTGTGGGTTTCACGGCCGACGCCGGACTTCTTGTAGCCACCGAACGCGGCATGCGCCGGGTACAGGTGGTAGCAGTTGGTCCATACGCGGCCGGCCTTGATGCCGCGGCCCATGCGGTAGGCGCGGTTGATGTCGCGGGTCCACACGCCGGCACCGAGGCCGAACTCGGTGTCGTTGGCGATGGCCAGGGCCTCGGCTTCGTCCTTGAAGGTGGTGACGCTGACCACCGGGCCGAAGATCTCTTCCTGGAACACGCGCATCTTGTTGTTGCCCTTGAGCAGGGTCGGCTGGATGTAGTAGCCGCTGGCCAGCGCGCCTTCGAGTTGCTCCACCTTGCCGCCGGTCAGCAGCTCGGCGCCTTCTTCCTGGGCAATCTTCAGGTACGACTGGATCTTCTCGAACTGCTGCTGGGATGCCTGGGCGCCAACCATGGTATCGGTGTCCAGCGGGTCGCCGCGCTTGATCTGCAGGACCTTCTTCATCACCACTTCCATGAACTGCGGGTAGATCGACTCCTGCACCAGGGCGCGCGACGGGCAGGTGCACACCTCGCCCTGGTTGAAGAACGCCAGCACCATGCCTTCGGCGGCCTTGTCGATGAAGGCCGGCTCCGCCTGCATGATGTCCTCGAAGTAGACGTTGGGCGACTTGCCGCCCAGCTCGACGGTGGACGGGATGATGTTCTCGGCCGCGCATTTCATGATGTGCGCGCCGACCGGGGTGGAGCCGGTGAAGGCGATCTTGGCGATGCGCTTGCTGGTGGCCAGGGCTTCACCAGCCTCGCGGCCATAGCCTTGCACCACGTTGAGCACGCCCTTGGGCAGCAGGTCGCCGATCAGCTCCAGCAGCACGGTGATGCCCAGTGGCGTCTGCTCGGCAGGCTTGAGCACCACGCAGTTGCCGGCGGCCAGGGCCGGGGCCAGCTTCCAGGCGGCCATCAGCAGCGGGAAGTTCCACGGGATGATCTGCCCGACCACGCCCAGTGGCTCGTGGATGTGGTAGGCCACGGTGGTTTCGTTGATCTCGGCGGCGCCGCCTTCCTGGGCGCGGATACAGCCGGCGAAATAGCGGAAGTGATCGACCGCCAGCGGGATGTCGGCGTTGAGGGTTTCGCGGATCGGCTTGCCGTTGTCCCAGGTCTCGGTGATGGCCAGCAGTTCGAGGTTCTGCTCGATGCGGTCGGCGATGCGCAGCAGGACGTTGGAGCGGTCCTGCACCGAGGTGCGGCCCCAGGCGTCGGCGGCGGCATGGGCGGCGTCGAGGGCCTTTTCGATGTCTTCGGCGCCGGAGCGGGGGAACTCGGCGATCGGCTGGCCGTTCACCGGCGAGGTGTTGGTGAAGTACTCACCCTTTACCGGAGGAACGAACTCACCACCGATGTAGTTGCCGTAGCGGCTCTTGAAGGAAACCTTCGCGCCCTCGGTACCGGGATGTGCGTAACGCATGGTGTGTCTCCTGGTCGTTGTGATTGTTGCGGAGTTTCCAAGCGTAGAGCAAAGGTCGGGCCAGCGCCTGGAGGTCCTTGTGTATCAATGACTTGGATCAAGATCGTCCCGTGGCTGGCATAGCCCTGTGCCAGGGCCGGCACGGCCTGGGTGACACTTTGTACCGTTTGCGACACAGCCCGTGACCGCAGGGTCAGTGCACCATTGCAAAGCGTTCCTGCCTGGAGGATGCTGGCGACACGCTCTATCTGCGGAGAACAACTACAAATGCAGAGCAACCCGTTCAGCCGCCATGCCCAACAAGTGCTCACGGTCGCCCACGGCCAGGCCAGCGGGCCGGGCAGCGACCCGTCGATCGCCCGCTCCTGGCTGCGCTGCCTGGAGGACTACCACCTCGACCCGGCACGGGCGCAGGCCCCGGTGGTGCTTGAGCACGGCCGCCTGCTGGAGAGCCGCGAGCGCCTGCACCAGGTACTGCAGATCGCCGACAACGAGATGAACAGCCTGCACCAGCAGCTCTCCGGCAGCGGACACGCGGTGTTGCTGACCGACGCCCGCGGGGTGATCCTCAACTGCGTCACCGCCCCCGGCGAGCGGCGCATCTTCGAGCGTGCCGGGCTGTGGCTTGGCGCCGACTGGAGCGAGGCCCGCGAGGGCACCAACGGCATCGGCACCTGCCTGGTCGAGCGCCAGGCCCTGACCATTCACCAGGACGAGCACTTCCGTGGCCGCCACACCGGGCTGACCTGCTCGGCCAGTCCGGTATTCGACCCCCATGGCGAGCTGCTGGCGGTGCTCGACGTGTCCTCGGCGCGGCCGGACGTGTCGCGCCAGAGCCAGTTCCACACCATGGCCCTGGTCAACCTGTCGGCGAAGATGATCGAGAGCTGTTATTTCCTGCGCCACTTCGAACAGCAATGGCTGCTGCGCTTCCATTTGCAGGCCGAGTCGGTCGGGTTGTTCAGCGAAGGCCTGCTGGCATTCGATGGCGATGGCCGGATCTGCGCGGCCAACCAGAGCGCGCTGAACCTGTTGGGCACCATCCGTGGCGGCGTGCTGGGCAAACCGGTGGACACCTTCTTTGCGTGCAGCCATGACGAGCTGTTCAGCCGCGCTACGCCACAAGGCAGTACTGCCTGGCCGCTGCATACCCGTGATGGTCGGCAGGTATTCGCCAGCCTGCGTGGTCAGGCGCGCACGCCGGTCTGGTCGATGCCGGTGGCGTTGCCCCAGGCCCGCGAGCCTGGCATCTGCCTGCTCGACCCGGCCCTGCAGAATGATTTCCGTCGCGCCGTGCGCGTCTTCGAGCGTGACGTGCCGTTGCTGCTGCGCGGCGAGACCGGTTGCGGCAAGGAGGCCTTCGCTCAAGCTGTGCACCAGGCCAGCGCCCGTCGGCACAAGCCGTTCGTGGCGATCAACTGCGCGTCGATTCCCGAGAGCCTGATCGAGAGCGAGCTGTTCGGCTATCGCGGCGGCAGCTTCACCGGCGCGCGCAAGGAGGGCATGCGCGGCAAGCTGTTGCAGGCCGATGGCGGCACCTTGTTGCTGGACGAGATCGGCGACATGCCGCTGGCGCTGCAGACCCGCCTGCTGCGGGTGCTCGAGGAGCGCCAGGTGGTGCCCATCGGTGGCGAGCCGCAGGCGGTGGATGTACGAATCGTCAGCGCCACCCACCGTGACCTGCTGGAACGGGTGGAGCAGGGTGGTTTCCGCGAAGACCTCTATTACCGCCTCAATGGCCTGGAAGTCGCCCTGCCGGCGCTACGCGAGCGCAGCGACAAGGCGCAGTTGCTCGACTTCCTGCTGGCGCAGGAGGCCGAGGGCCAGGCCATCGGTCTCGACCCGGCCGCCCGCCAGGCGCTGCTGGACTTCAACTGGCCGGGTAATGTGCGGCAGATGCGGAATGTGCTGCGTACCGTGGTGGCGTTGTGCGAAGGCGCGCACATCGAGTTTTCCGATCTCCCTGCAATTGTCCGCCATGGCACGCCCTCTGTAGGAGCGGCCTTGTGTCGCGAAAGGGTCGCAGAGCGGCCCCAGGATCCTGACCATGCCGCTGAAATCGCCGGGGCTGCTACGCAGCCCTTTCGCGGCACAAGGCCGCTCCTACACGCCGAGCGCGATGCGCTGCTCGCCGTACTGGAGGCAAACCGCTGGCACCTGACCCGCGTCGCCGAGCACCTGGGCATCAGCCGCAATACCTTGTATCGAAAACTGCGCAAACACGGCATCGCCAGGGCCGGCTGAGCGAAACAGCGAGTGCGATTTCCCTCGCCCTGGGCTACCCTGCCTCGACGTTTTGCGAGGTCGATCATGCACATTCATATTCTCGGTATTTGCGGCACTTTCATGGGTTCGCTGGCCGTGCTGGCCAAGGAACTGGGCCACCGCGTCACCGGCTCCGATGCCAACGTCTATCCCCCGATGAGCACCCAGCTCGAGGCCCAGGGCATCGAGCTGACCCAAGGCTACGACCCGGCCCAGCTGGAACCGGCACCCGACCTGGTGGTGATCGGCAACGCCATGTCGCGGGGCAACCCGGCGGTGGAGTACGTGCTGAACAAGGGCCTGCCCTATGTGTCCGGCCCGCAGTGGCTGGCCGATCATGTGCTGCAGGGCCGCTGGGTGCTGGCCGTGGCTGGTACCCATGGCAAGACCACCACCAGCAGCATGCTGGCCTGGGTCCTGGAGCATGCCGGCATGAGCCCGGGCTTCCTGATCGGCGGCGTGCCGCAGAACTTCTCGGTGTCGGCGCGCCTGGGCGGTACGCCGTTCTTCGTGGTCGAGGCCGACGAATACGACAGCGCCTTCTTCGACAAGCGCTCCAAGTTCGTCCACTACCACCCGCGCACCGCGATCCTCAACAACCTCGAGTTCGATCACGCGGACATCTTCCCGGACCTGGCGTCCATCGAGCGGCAGTTCCACCATCTGGTGCGCACCATCCCCAGCGAAGGCCTGGTCATCCACCCGACCACCGAGCAGGCGCTGGAGCGGGTCATCGGCATGGGCTGCTGGACCCCGGTGCAGACCACCGGCGAAGGCGGGCAATGGCAGGCGCGCCTGCTCAGCGCCGACGGTTCGCGCTTCGAGGTGCTGTTCGACGGTGAGGCGCAGGGTGTCGTCGATTGGGCGCTGACCGGTCAGCACAACGTCGCCAACGCCCTGGCTACCTTGGCCGCCGCTCGTCATGTCGGCGTGGCGCCGGCCATGGGCATCGAAGGCCTGAGCGCGTTCAAGAGCGTCAAGCGGCGCATGGAGAAGGTCGCCGAAGTGCAGGGCGTGACCATCTATGACGACTTCGCTCACCACCCGACCGCCATCGCCACCACCCTCGACGGCCTGCGCAAGCGCGTCGGCGAGGCGCCGGTGATCGCGGTGATCGAGCCGCGTTCCAACTCCATGAAGCTCGGTGCCCACCGCGATGGCCTGCCGGAGAGCGTCAACGATGCCGACCAGGTGATCTGGTACGCGCCGCCCAACCTGGGCTGGGACCTGGCGGGCACCGCCGCGCAGTGCAAGGTGCCAAGCGTGGTGGCCGACAGCCTCGAAGCCATCATCGAGCGCATCAAGGGCCAGGCCCGCCCGGGCACCCATGTGGTGATCATGAGCAACGGCGGCTTCGGCGGCCTGCACGGCAAGCTGGCCGAGGCGCTGAAGTGAACGGGCCGGAACGCATCACCCTGGCCATGACCGGCGCCTCCGGGGCGCAGTATGGCCTGCGTCTGCTCGACTGCCTGGTGCGCGAGGACCGTGAGGTGCACTTCCTCATCTCCAAGGCCGCGCAACTGGTGATGGCCACCGAGACCGACGTGCTGCTGCCGGCCAAGCCCCAGGCCATGCAGGCGTTCCTCACCGAGTACACCGGGGCGGCCGACGGGCAGATCCGCGTGTACGGCAAGGAAGACTGGATGTCGCCGGTGGCCTCGGGCTCCGGCGCGCCGGCGGCGATGGTGGTGGTGCCTTGTTCCACCGGCACCCTCTCGGCGATCGCCACGGGAGCCTGCAACAACCTGATCGAGCGCGCCGCCGACGTGACCCTCAAGGAGCGCCGGCAATTGATTCTGGTACCGCGCGAAGCGCCGTTCTCCACCATCCACCTGGAGAACATGCTCAAGCTGTCGCAGATGGGCGCGGTGATCCTGCCGGCGGCACCGGGGTTCTACCATCAGCCGCAGAGCATCGACGACCTGGTCGACTTCGTCGTGGCGCGCATCCTCAACCTGCTGAACATCCCGCAGGACATGCTGCCGCGCTGGGGCGAGCATCACTATGGGGTCGATGATTGAAGCGGGTTTTGGCAGGGCTGGTGATACTGGCCCAGCTCGGCGGCTGCGCCACGGTGCGCACCCTGGACGCCAACAAGCCGGGGGCGCCGGTGGTGTATGCCGGGACGCGGCTTGACCTGTACGTGATCAATGGCGGTTGTTGCCCCGAGGATCGCTTTGGCGCCGAGGCGCCGGCCTATCCGGGGCTGGACCTGCCGGGGAGCGCGTTGCTGGATACCTTGCTGCTGCCGTTGTCGTTGTTGACGGCGGCGGGGGTGGGGTTCAACGCCACGGGTGGTCTGTAGCGGCTCTTTCGCGGGTAAACCCGCTCCCACAGGGTCAGTGCGCTACCTGTGGGAGCGGGTTTACCCGCGAAAGGGCCATAACAGGTCAACGCTATTTTTTGCCGAGTTTTCGCAACTCGTCCGACTCAACCACCCGAATCCCGTCTTCCTCTTCCAGCGCCAGGCGCCACAGCGCCCGGGCCAGGGTACAGGCCTCGATGCCCCGGTACTTGCCGGGTATCAGACGTGCAAACGGCGCCGCCATCCGTTCACCCAGGCGCGGCTCGATCCGCTCACCCAGCAACAACGAAGGCCGCACGATGGTCAACTGCGGCCAGTCCTGCTGCTTGAGCGCCTCCTCCATCTCGCCCTTGACCCGGTTGTAGAAGACCGACGATTTCGGATCGGCGCCCAAGGCGCTGATCACCAGCAGGTGGCGCGCGCCCATCTCGCGGGCACGCTTGCTGAAGGCCACGACCATGTCCAGGTCGACGGCGCGGAACGCATTTTCCGAGCCTGCCTGCTTGAGCGTGGTGCCCAGGCAGCAGAAGGCGATATCGACGCGGCCGGCCAGTTGCGGGAGAAACACGACCGGATCACCCACCGGGTTTTCCAGGTGCGGGTGCTCGGCCAGGGGGCGGCGGGTCGGTGCCAGCACGCGGCTGATGGTGGGCTCGTTGAGCAGGCGGTCGAGCAGGTGTTCACCCGTCAGACCCGTGGCACCGGCAAGCAGGACATGTTGGGGTGTCAGGTACATGATGTCTCTCCCTCGTTACTACACAGCTTAGTGGGCGCCAGGTGTTTTTGCCTGTTGCCCAGAAGCTGGCTGGGCTTCATTGCGCAGGGCTTGCTCGGCCTGTTGGCGGCGCAGGCGCTGCCAGTGGCTGATCACTGCCGGCGGCGCCCAGAGCTGTGGCTCCGAGGCTTCGAAGCCTTCCCTTCGTTCTCTTTCGGCAACACTTTGCCGCGCCAGTTCAAACGCCTGTTTCAGGTCGTCGGTCTGGTTCAGCGCCTGGGCGAACAGGGCGTCGCCGAAATAGGTGAAATCGGCTTCTTCGGAGCAGCCGAACGACACCCGGTCGGGGCGGGCGGCGGTCATGACCAGGGTGCGGTCGTCCTTGAGCGGGGCGATGTAGCCACCGGAATAGCAGGCCGAGATGACGATCACCTTGTCGCGGTCCTTGAGCGGGGCCAGGGCGCTGGCCAGCTCGTCGGCGGACAGATCGGCCAGTTGCAGGCGAGGCTGGTCGAGCACCAGCTGGTGGTCATGGCTGCCGTGGCTGGTCAGGTAGATGAACACCAGGTCCTCGGGACCGCTGCGCTTGGCCAGGGTGCGGGCGGCGCGGGAGAGGTTCTCGCGGGTGGCCATCGGGCGGTCGGCCAGATGGTCGCGATGGTTGACCAGGGTCACCTGGCCGTGGGCGCCGAAGCGCACCTTGAGCATGTTGCTGACATAGTCGGCCTCGCGCAGGAACACGCTCTGCTGACCGTCGCCGGCCACCACCAGGCTGTACAGCTGCACCGGCGGCTCCGAGGCCGGCACCTTGGCCAGGGCATCGGCCAGCAACTTGCCCTGGTTGAGCAGGGCCAGGTCCAGCGGGTCGGGCAGCAGCTTGCCCTGGGCATCGCGCACCCGCACGCCGTTGACCCAGGTACCGCTCTCGACCCGGCCGTCCGGGTGGGTCAGCTTGCCGCGACCATGGTAGGCGTCGTCGGTGAAACCGCCGACATACTGGCTGCCGTCGGCCAGCTGCAAGGTGCCGCTGCCGGCAAAGCGCCAGTCGCGAAAACCTCCCTTGTAGCGGCTGCCGTCACTGCCCAGCAGTTCGCCCTGGCCGACCAGCGATCCATCCTTGAAGTCGCCGATCCAGACGTCGCCGTCGGCGCTCTCGTAGCGACCCCTGCCTTCGAGGCGGTTGTCCTTGAATTCGCCGATGTACTGCTCGCCGTCGGCGCTGTCGTAGGTGCCGGCGCCCTGCAGCTGGCCGTCGATGAAGTGGCCGCTGAACTGGTTGCCGCTGGCGTCGCTGCGCACCCCGGCGCCATTGGGCTTGCCCTTGGCGAACAGGCCCTGGTAGCGGCTGCCGTCGGCCAGTTCGAGTTGGCCGGCACCTTCATACTGGTCGTCCTTGAACTGGCCGCGGTAGGTCTGGTCGTTCTGCTTGAGCGCGCCCTCGCCGTCGCGGCGGCCATGCTTGAAGGTGCCTGCATAATGGCTGCCGGGTGTGGTCAGGTCGCCCAGCCCCTGGAACAGGCCCGCACTGAACTGGCCGCGATAGACTTCACCGTTGCTGCCGTGCCATTCGCCCTGGCCATGCCACTGGCCGTCCTTGAAGGTGCCGGCGTACCAGCTGCCGTTGGGGTAGTCGATGCGGCCCTCGCCTTGCAGCAGGCCGTCGACCACCTGGCCGCGGTAGCGGCCGCCGTCGGGCAGCCGGGCGTCCGGGGGCGACAGCGGTTCGCCTTCGCCGCAGGCAGCGAGCAACAGGATCAGGGTCAGGGGGAGCAGGGGGCGCATGGCGGAGTCCGGGACAATCGATGCGCCGAGTATGCCGCAGAATGCGCGGGTGCGTGAATCGGGGCCGCGTGGCGGCCCCTGGGGCGGCTCAGACGAAGCAGAGCGACAGCGGTTCGGCGATGTAGGCGGGTTTTTCTTCGCCTTCGATCTCGAGGGTGACGGTGGCCTTGAGCAGCCATTGCCCTGGTTTCTTCTCGGTGGCGTCGGTCAGGTCGACCTTCAGTCGCACCTGGCTGTCGACCTTCACCGGCTGGATGAAGCGCACGCTGTCCAGGCCATAGTTGACCACCATCTTCAGCCCTTCGGGCAGCACGAGGATGTCTTCCATCAGCTTGGGGATCAGCGACAGGGTGAGGAAGCCATGGGCTATGGTGGTGCCGAACGGGGTTTTGGCCGCTTTAACCGGATCGACATGGATGAACTGGAAATCGCCGGTGGCCTCGGCGAACAGGTTGATGCGTTGCTGATCGATCTTCAGCCAGGCGGAACGTCCCAGTTCCTTGCCAACGTACTGCGAAAGCTCTGTAACGGGTACATAGGGCATCGCGACATCTCCAGATTGTCATTTGGTACGAATGTGCAAGATCAGCACGGCGAACCGTTTCAGTCAAGTTGCCCGCTTTTCGCCGAATATCGCCTTATAGGCAATTGCTTAGCGTGCTTATAATGGTCGCCATGCTCTGAGGGAGGTCCATATGCTGTTGCGTGGTTTGACCTGGCTGGTGCTGTTCCAGTTGCTGGGAACGGCGATCAACCACCTGTTGCTGCCCATCCTGCCTGGTCCCATCATCGGCCTGTTGCTGCTGATGGTCTTCCTGATGATCCGCGGCGAGGTCGGCGAGCCGCTCAACGAGGCCGCCGGCAGCCTGTTGCGCTACCTGCCGCTGCTGCTGGTGCCGCCGGCGGTGGGGGTGATGGTCTATGCCAGGGACATCGCCGCCGACTTCTGGGCCATCGTCGGAGCCTTGCTGATCTCCTGCCTGCTGACCCTGGTGTTCGTCGGCGTGCTGATGCAGAAGCTTATCCACCGCCAGGGCAAGCGCGAGGAGCAGCCATGATCCTCGACTGGCACGGCACGCTCGAGGCGGTCATCCATCATCCGTTGTTCGGCATAGGCATTACCCTGGCCGCCTACCAGCTGGTGCTGGCGGGTTACGAGAAGACCCGCTGGATCTTCCTGCAACCGGTGCTGGTGTCGATGCTGGTGGTGATCGGCATCCTCCTGGCCTGCGGCATCGACTACGCCGAATACCGCAAGAGCACCGAGATCATGAATATCCTCCTGGGGCCGGCCACCGTGGCCCTGGCGGTGCCGCTCTACCTCAACCTGCGGCGTATTCGGCAGCTGTTCTGGCCGACATTTACTACGCTGGTAGTCGGAGGCCTGTTCGCCACCGTGGCGTGCCTGGTGCTGGGGTGGTGGTTCGGTGCCGAAAGGATGATCCTGATGACCATGGCGCCGAAGTCGGTCACTTCGCCGATCGCCATGCTGGTGGCCGAGCAGATCGGCGGGGTGGCGGCGCTGGCCGCGGTGTTCGTGCTGATCACTGGGGTGATCGGCGCGATCTTCGGCCCGGCGCTGTTGACCCGCTGCGGCGTGCTCAGCCCCGAGGCACGGGGCATGGCGCTGGGAGTGACCGCCCACGCGGTGGGCACTTCGGTGGCCTTGCAGGAAAGTGACGAATGCGGCGCCTTCGCCGCGCTGGCGATGAGCCTGATGGGGGTGGCCACGGCGGTGTTCCTGCCGTTGGCGGTCAGCCTGGTGGCTTGAGGAGTCGAGATGACGTTACCGCTGTTTCCCCTCAATACCGTGCTGTTCCCCGGTTGCCTGCTCGACCTGCAGATCTTCGAGGCGCGCTACCTGGACATGATCGGCCGCTGCATGAAGCAGGGCGCCGGTTTCGGCGTGGTGTGCATCCTCGAAGGCGAACAGGTGGGCAAGGCGCCGCCGGTGGTGGCCTCGGTCGGCTGCGAGGCGCTGATCCGCGACTTCGTGCAGCAGGATAACGGCCTGCTGGGCATCCGTGTCGAGGGCGTGCGGCGGTTTCGCGTCGAGCGGACCGAGGTGCAGAAGGACCAGCTGATGCTCGCCGAGGTGCAATGGCTGCCGGACCTGGCGGACAGCCCGTTGGTGGAGCAGGACGACGACCTGCTGGCCCTGCTGCTGGCGTTGGGTGAGCATCCGATGGTCGAGGCGCTGGACATGCCGCGCGACGTGGACGGGCGCCAGTCGCTGGGCAACCAGCTGGCCTACCTGCTGCCGTTCATGGAGGAGGACAAGCTCGACCTGCTGGCCATCGATTCGCCACAGCTCAGGCTGGAGGCGATCCAGGCGTTGCTCGAGCGGATCCAGGGCGAGTTGTTCGCCTGATCAGGCTCGCTCCCCCAGCGGCCCATGCGATCCCTGTAGGAGCGGCCTTGCCGATGCGTCGGACCGGTCGGAAAGGGCCGCAAAGCGGCCCCGACAATATCAGCTTGATGCGCAGATCTGGGGGCGCTTCGCACCCCTTTCGCGACACAAGGCCGCTCCTACAGGGTTTTGCGATAGCGTCAGTACTGGTAACGCAACAACGCCTTGGGCAGCGCATGCAAGGCAAAGAACGCCAGCAACGCGACGCACGCCGGCAGCACCAGCCACCACACCCTTTGCGGCAGCGCCACCAGTGGCTGGCGATGCTGCACCAGGGTCAGGCTCGCCGCGCACACGCAGCACGCCAGCAGTGCCCCGGCGAGGATGTCGGTCGGCCAGTGCGCCCCGAGGTACACCCGCGACAAGGCGATCGCCAGCGCCGGCAGGCAGCCCAGCATGACCCAGGTCAGGCGCATGCGCGGCGGCTGGCCGCGTCCGGCCAGCACTGCCAGCACCAGGAAGAAGGCGAACGACGCCGAGCTGTGGCCGCTGGGCATGCTGTAGCTGGTCAGCGGATCGACCAGCACTTCCGGACGGGCGCGGGCGAACAGCCACTTCAAGGTGCCGTTGGCGGCGGCGGTGCCGATCAGCGTCGCGCCGGCGAACAAGGCATGGCGCCATTGCCGGGCCAGCAGCAGCAGGCCGGTTAGCAGGCCTCCCAGGAAGAACTGGGTGCGGAAGTCGCCCAGGCGGGTGACCAGCACCACGGCGCCGTCGATCACCTGGCTGCGGTGTTCCTGGACCAGGGTCATCACGCCCTGGTCGAACTCGCTCAGGTACGGCCAGCCGATGAACAGCGCGGCCACGGCCAGGCCGCTGAGGGCGGCGATCAACCGGGTGCCATGGCGCTGGTCGCGAATGCTGGTGCTCAGGCTCAGGCCGATCAACACCGCCAGGGTGCCGATGACGATCCCGGCGTCCAGCCAGAATCCTTCGGGCAGTGGCAGGCGCATGGCCGCGCCGGTGGCCCAGCCCGGCAGCAGGTAGGCCACCGACCAGCCAGCGCCGGCCACCAGGCTCACGGCGATGAAGCGCGGCAGCGGCATGTCGAACATGCCGGCGACCATCGGCAGCATCGGCCGCAGCGGGCCGATGAAGCGGCCGACCAGCAGGCTGGCGATGCCGTAGCGCTGGAAGTACGCCTCGGCGCTGCCGATCCACTCCGGGTGGCTGCGCAGCAGCGGCAGGCGGCGGATGTTCTGGTGGAAGTACTTGCCGATGCCGTAGGAGATCGCATCGCCCAGCAGGCCGCCGAGGAAGCCCAGCAGCAGGGTCTCGCCGAGGCTGAAGGCACCGCTGCCGGCCAGCACGGCGACGGCGAACAGCAGCACGGTGCCGGGCACGATGATGCCGGCGATCGCCAGGCATTCAACGCAGGCCACGATGAAGATGGCCAGGCCCAGCCACTGCGGGTTGGCGCCAAGCCAGGTGGTCAGGCTGTCGAGCCATTGGCCCATGGTTCAGTTTCCTTGTTCGAGCATGAAGAAGTCTTTCCCTTCGACCTGGCCGCGGCGCAGCGGGTTTCGGGTGCAGAAGCGCGCGTAGTCGGCATCGACGAAGCGGTAGGGCAGGTGTTCGTCGCGGCCGTGGGGGATGCCCAGGCGGGTGGTCTGGATCACCCGTGGCACCGGGATGCCGCAGTCCTCGACATACAGGCGTTCGGGGTCGAAGCGCCGGGCGTCCCAGTGCGGCACCTTCAGGCCCATGGCCCGGCACAGCAGGGTCTGGCCGTTGCACAGGCGCTCGGGCGGGCGCAGGTTGCCGCTGGCATCGGGGTTGTTCAGCTGCATCCGGGCCAGGCTGTTGGCGTCGGAGATGGCGTCGGTCCAGGGATAGGCGGACTTGATCAGCACCGCGTTGCCCGGGCCCTGGGCGCTGAAGTTCAGCGAGTCGCCGCCACGGGCGTAATACATGTAGATGTGCCCGCCATCGAGGAACAGCGCCTTGCGCTTCTCGGTGAAGCCGAGGGAGGCGTGGCTGCCCTTGTCGGTCAGGTAGTAGGCCTCGGTCTCGATGATCCGCGCCGCCAGCCAGAGATCGCCGTGGCGATGGCGGATGACCTTGCCCAGCAGTTCGCGGGCGAGGGTCTGGGCGTCGCGGTCGAAGAAGCTGTCGGGCAAGGCCCGGGCCGGGCAGGGGGCTGGGACGGACATACGCGCGGTTCGTGGCTATAAAGGCGGCGATGATAGCAATGAATGGCTTAATCTTGGCTGAATCAGGTTGACGCCATCGCGGGGCAAGCCCGCTCCCACGCAAATGGCTGCATGCCCCGTAGGGCGTGGGAGCGGGCTTGCCCCGCGATGAGGCTGAGGTGCGTTTCGATATGGGTGGTTACATCTTTCCTACACATTCCTCCCAGCATTTTCTACCATCCGCCACCCGCCGCTGGGCGTACCCGAGCGCTCCAGTTATAATCAGCCGATTTCCCCTTTGCCAAGACACCGAACCCATGACCGAGTCCGTTCTTGACTACATGACCCGCCTGGGTCGCGCCGCCCGTGAGGCCTCGCGGGTGATCGGCCGTGCCAGCACCGCGCAGAAGAACCGCGCCCTGCAGGCCGCCGCCGATGCCCTCGACGCGGCCCGCGACGCGCTCACCGCAGCCAACGAACAGGACCTGGCCAACGGTCGCAAGAACGGCCTGGAGCCGGCGCTGCTCGACCGCCTGGCGCTTACCCCGGCACGCATCGACGGCATGATCACCGGCCTGCGCCAGGTGGCCAGCCTGCCGGATCCGGTCGGCGCCATCCGCGACATGAGCTACCGCCCGTCGGGCATCCAGGTTGGCAAGATGCGCGTGCCGCTGGGGGTCATCGGCATCATCTACGAATCGCGCCCCAACGTGACCATCGACGCCGCCAGCCTGTGCCTGAAGTCGGGCAACGCCACCATCCTGCGCGGCGGCTCCGAGGCCATCCATTCCAACCGCGCCATCGCCGCCTGCATCCAGCGCGGCCTGGCCGAGGCCGGCCTGCCACCGGCGGTGGTGCAGGTGGTCGAGACCACCGACCGCGAGGCCGTGGGCGCGCTGATCAGCATGCCGGAGTTCGTCGACGTGATCGTCCCGCGCGGCGGCCGTGGCCTGATCGAACGCATCAGCCGCGACGCCCGGGTGCCGGTGATCAAGCACCTGGACGGCATCTGCCATGTCTTCGTCGATGCCCATGCCGACCTGGACAAGGCCTGGCGCGTGGCATTCAACGCCAAGACCTACCGCTACGGCATCTGCGGCGCCATGGAAACCCTGCTGGTGGACCAGGCCGTGGCCGAGCGCTTCCTGCCGGAAATGGCCCGCCGCTTCCACGACAAGGGGGTCGAGCTGCGTGGCTGCGAGCGCACCCGGGCGATCATCGATGCCAAGCCGGCCAGCGAAGACGACTGGCACACCGAATACCTCGACGCGATCCTGTCGATCCGCGTCGTCGAAGGCCTGGAACAGGCCATCGAGCACATCAACCACTACGGCTCGCACCACACCGACTCGATCATCACCGAGCACCAGGGTCAGTCCCGGCGTTTCATCGCCGAGGTCGACTCGGCGTCGGTCATGCTCAACACCCCGACCTGCTTCGCCGATGGCTTCGAGTACGGCCTGGGCGCGGAGATCGGCATCTCCACCGACAAGCTGCACGCCCGCGGCCCGGTCGGCCTGGAAGGCCTGACCTGCGAGAAGTACGTGGTGATCGGCGACGGCCAGCTGCGCGGCCAGGAGTCGTGCTGAGTTGAGCAAGGCGGTGGCAGTCCGGCGCGTCGGCATTCTCGGCGGTACCTTCGACCCGGTGCATATCGGCCACCTGCGCAGCGCGCTGGAAGTGGCCGAGTTCATGCATCTGGACGAACTGCGCCTGTTGCCCAACGCCCGCCCGCCGCACCGCGACACGCCGCAGGTGTCGGCCCAGGACCGCCTGGCCATGGTGCGCAGCGCCGTGCAGGGCGTCGAACGCCTGAGCGTGGATGACCGCGAGCTGGCCCGCGACAAGCCGTCGTACACCATCGACACCCTTGAATCGATCCGTGCGCAGCTGCACGCGCACGACCAGTTGTTCCTGGTGCTGGGCTGGGACGCGTTCTGCGGCCTGCCCAGCTGGCATCGCTGGGAAGAACTGCTGCAACACTGTCACATCCTGGTGCTGGAACGCCCGGATGCCGATGTCGAACCCCCCGACGCGCTGCGCAACCTGCTGGCGGCGCGCTCGGAGAGCGATCCCACCGCCATGTCCGGCCCGGCGGGGCACATTTCGTTCGTCTGGCAGACCCCGCTTGCGGTGTCCGCCACACAGATCCGACAGCTGCTGGCCAGCGGCAAGTCGGCGCGGTTCCTGGTGCCGGACGCAGTACTGGCCTATATCGAGGCGCACGATCTGTATCGTGTGTCCAACTGACGGTGCCCATGGGCGCCTCACTTAATGAGTTGAACGAGTTTTATATGAGCAAGCAGAAAATCAATGGCATCAGTGGCGAAGAGCTGGTCAAACTGACCATCAGCGCCCTGGAAGACGTCAAGGCCCAGGACATCCAGGTCATCGATGTGCGCGAAAAGCACAGCCTGACCGACTACATGATCATTGCCACCGGTACCTCCAATCGCCAGATCAACGCGATGCTGGAAAAGGTCCGTGAAACGGTGAAGAAAGAAGGTGCGCAACCCCTGGGTGAAGAGGGCAAGGGCGACAGCGACTGGGTCCTGCTGGACCTGAACGACGTCATCGTCCACATGATGACCGCCGCTGCCCGCCAGTTCTACGACCTGGAGCGCCTGTGGCTGGGTGCCGAGCAGAGCCGTGCCGCCGATGCCAAGCACCACAGTCCGGAAAACGCCAGCGACTACTTCACCGACAAGCTCAAAGACCGGGAATAAGGAAGCGCCGTGCGTCTGCGTCTGATCGCGGTCGGCTCGCGCATGCCCAAGTGGGTCGAGGAAGGCTGGCATGAGTATGCCAAGCGCCTGCCCCCGGAGCTTGCGCTGGAGCTGGTGGAAATCCCGCTGAACACCCGCGGCAAGAACGCCGATGTCGCCCGCCTGATCCGTCAGGAGGGCGAGGCGATGCTGAGCAAGGTGCAGCCAGGGGAACGCATCGTCACCCTCGAGGTCCATGGCAAGCCCTGGAGTACCGAGCAACTGGCGGGCGAGCTGGACCGTTGGCGCCTGGATGCGCGTACGGTCAACCTGATGGTGGGCGGCCCGGAGGGGCTGGCGCCGGAAGTCTGCGCGCGTAGCGAACAGCGCTGGTCGCTGTCGCCGCTGACGTTGCCGCACCCGTTGGTAAGGATACTCATCGGCGAGCAGATCTACCGCGCCTGGACCGTGCTGTCCGGGCATCCCTACCACAAATGAACCTGTAAGCCTGTCCGATGCCGCAGCAGATCCGCCTCAAGGACCACGAGAAAGACGCCCGCCTGGTGCGCAACCGCGTCGTCGTGGGCGCCGTGGCGGTGGTGCTGCTCGTCTGCGTGCTGATCGCCCGGCTGTATTACCTGCAGGTCATCCAGTACGACTATCACTCGACGCTGTCGGAGAACAACCGGGTGCATGTGCAGCCGATCCCGCCGACCCGCGGGTTGATCTTCGACCGCAACGGCGTGGTGGTGGCGGACAACCGCCCCAGCTTCAGCCTGGTGATGACCCGCGAGCGCGCCGGTAACGCCGGCAGGTGGCAGGATGTGCTGGATGTGATCGTCGAGGTGCTTGAACTCACCCCCGACGACCGTGCCCTGTTCGAGAAGCGCATGAAGCAGGGGCGCCGGCCGTTCGAGCCAGTGCCGATCCTGTTCGAGCTCAACGAGGAGCAGATTGCCCGCATCGCGGTCAACCAGTTCCGCCTGCCCGGCGTGGAAGTGGCGGCGCAGCTGGTCCGCCACTATCCCCAGGGCGCGCATTTCGCCCATTCGGTGGGCTACGTCGGGCGGATCAACGAGAAGGAACTCAAGACCCTCGACCCGGTGAACTACAGCGGCACCCACCACATCGGCAAGACCGGCATCGAACGCTTCTACGAAGATGAGTTGCATGGCCAGGTGGGCTACGAGGAAGTCGAGACCAACGCCCGTGGCCGCGTGCTGCGGGTGCTCAAGCGCACCGATCCGAAGCCGGGCAAGGACATTGTCCTGAGCCTGGACATCAAGCTGCAGGAGGCCGCCGAGCAGGCGCTGGGCGGGCGCCGTGGCGCCATCGTGGCCCTCGACCCGCGCACCGGCGAGGTGCTGGCGATGGTCAGTCAGCCGAGCTTCGACCCCAACTTGTTCGTCACCGGCATCGGCTTCAAGGCTTACGCCGAACTGCGCGACTCGATCGACCGGCCACTGTTCAACCGCGTCTTGCGTGGCCTCTACCCGCCGGGCTCGACCATCAAGCCGGCGGTGGCGATAGCCGGTCTCGACAGTGGCGTGGTGACCGCAGGCAGCCGGGTGTTCGACCCGGGTTACTACCAATTGCCCAACTACGATCACAAATACCGCAACTGGAACCGCACCGGCGATGGCTGGGTTGATCTGGATGTGGCGATCATGCGGTCAAACGATACGTACTTCTATGATCTTGCGCACAAGATGGGGATCGATCGGCTGTCCAGCTACATGAACAAGTTCGGTATCGGGCAGAAGGTCGCCCTGGACATGTTCGAAGAGTCGCCCGGATTGATGCCGTCCCGTGAGTGGAAGCGCGCCACCCGCCGCCAGGCCTGGTTCCCCGGCGAGACCCTGATCCTCGGCATCGGCCAGGGCTATATGCAGACCACGCCACTGCAGTTGGCCCAGGCCACGGCGCTGATTGCCAACAAAGGCGTGTGGAACCGTCCGCGCCTGGCCAAGACCATCGAAGGCCAGCCCCCGGTGGACGAGAACCCCATGGAAAACATCGTCCTGCGCGACAAGTCGGACTGGGCCAGGGTCACTCACGGCATGGAGCAGGTGATGCACGGCGCCCGCGGGACCGCGCGCAAGGCCGCCATCGGCTCGCAGTACCGCATCGCCGGCAAGAGCGGCACGGCCCAGGTGGTGGCGATCAAGCAGGGTGAGAAGTACGACCGCAACAAACTCCAGGAACGCCACCGCGACCACGCGCTGTTCGTCGCCTTCGCCCCGGCCGACGATCCGAGGATCGTGGTCTCGGTGATGGTCGAGAACGGCGAGTCCGGCTCCGGCGTCGCCGCCCCCGTGGTGCGCCAGGTCATGGATGCCTGGCTGCTTGACGAGAACGGCCGGCTCAAGCCCGAGTTCGCCCCCGCCACAGTCGCCCAGGAATCGGCCCCGTGAAGAACAACTTCGACCGCATGCTCTCCAGCGAGGACGTGATGCGCAGGCGCGCCAGCTTCCTGCAGCGCATCCATATCGACGGTCCCCTGCTGCTCATCCTGCTGACGCTCGCCGCCGGCAGCCTGTTCGTGCTCTATTCGGCCAGCGGCAAGAACTGGGACCTGCTGATGAAGCAGGCCAGCTCGTTCGGTATCGGCCTGGTGTCGATGTTCATCATCGCCCAGCTCGAGCCGCGCTTCATGGCGCGCTGGGTACCGCTGGCCTACCTGGCCGGGGTGTTCCTGCTGGTCGTGGTGGACGTCATGGGCCACAACGCCATGGGCGCGACGCGATGGATCAACATTCCCGGGGTGATCCGCTTCCAGCCCTCGGAATTCATGAAGATCATCATGCCGGCGACCATCGCCTGGTACCTGTCCAAGCGCACCCTGCCGCCGCACCTCAAGCATGTGGCGATCAGCCTGGTCCTGATCGGCGTGCCGTTCATCCTCATCGTGCGCCAGCCCGACCTGGGAACGGCGCTGCTGATCCTCGCCTCCGGCGCCTTCGTGCTGTTCATGGGCGGGCTGCGCTGGCGCTGGATCGTCAGCGTGATCGCCGCGGCGGTGCCGGTGGCGGTGGCGATGTGGTTCTTCGTCATGCACGACTACCAGAAACAGCGCGTGCTGACCTTCCTCGATCCGGAAAGCGATCCGCTGGGCACCGGCTGGAACATCATCCAGTCCAAGGCGGCGATCGGTTCGGGCGGGGTGTTCGGCAAGGGCTGGCTGCTGGGCACCCAGTCGCACCTGGACTTCCTCCCGGAAAGCCACACCGACTTCATCATCGCCGTGCTCGGCGAAGAGTTTGGCCTGGTCGGCATCTGCCTGCTGCTGCTGATCTACATCCTGTTGATCGGCCGCGGGCTGGTGATCACCGCCCAGGCCCAGACCCTGTTCGGCAAGCTGCTCGCGGGCAGCCTGACCATGACCTTCTTTGTTTATGTGTTCGTCAATATCGGTATGGTCAGCGGCCTCCTGCCCGTGGTGGGCGTGCCGCTGCCCTTCATCAGCTATGGCGGAACTTCGTTGGTGACGCTGCTGTCAGCGTTTGGCGTTCTGATGTCGATCCATACGCACCGCAAGTGGATTGCACAGGTTTGAAAAAGGTGAAGAATTTCATGCAAGCAGTGCGTGGCTGGGCTGCCCGCCTGGCGCCGTGGTTCGGCGCGATGGGGCTGTTCGGCGTAATCCAGCAGGCCAATGCCGGCGACTACGACGGCTCGCCGCAGGTGGCCGAGTTCGTTGGCGAGATGACCCGCGACTACGGCTTCGCCGGTGAGCAGCTGATGGGCGTGTTCCGCGAGGTACAGCGCAAGCAGGCGATCCTCGATGCGATTTCGCGGCCGGCCGAGCGGGTCAAGCCGTGGAAGGAATACCGCCCGATGTTCATCACCGACGCGCGCATCGCCCGCGGTGTGGACTTCTGGCGCCAGCACGAGGCCGTGCTGGCCCGCGCCGAACAGGAATACGGCGTGCCGGCGCAGTACATCGTCGCGATCATCGGCGTGGAAACCTTCTTCGGTCGCAACACCGGCAACTACCGGGTCATCGATGCCCTGTCCACGCTTGGTTTCGACTACCCGCCACGGGCCGAATTCTTCCGCAAGGAGCTGCGCGAGTTCCTCCTGCTGGCCCGCGAGGAGCAGCTCGATCCGCTCACGCTCAAAGGCTCCTATGCCGGCGCCATGGGCCTGCCGCAGTTCATGCCGAGCAGCTTCCGTGCTTATGCCGTGGACTTCGACGGCGACGGCCATATCAATATCTGGAACAACCCGGACGATGCCATCGGCAGCGTCGCCAGCTACTTCAAGCGTCATGGCTGGGTGCCCGGGGAGCCTGTGGTCAGCCGCGCCAGCGTGGCCGGCGCCCGGGGCGACGAAGGCCTGACCACCGGCATCGAGCCGACCAGGACGGTCGCGCAGTTGCGGGCGCTGGGCTGGTCGGGTCATGATGCGCTGCGCGATGATCTGCCGGTCACCGCCTTCCGCCTGGAAGGCGCGGATGGCCCCGAGTACTGGATGGGCCTGAAAAACTTCTACGCGATCACTCGCTACAACCGCAGCGTGATGTATGCCATGGCGGTGCATCAGCTTTCCGAACAGCTGGTTCTGGCACGGGGCGTCAAGTAAATGCGCGAACTCTTCACCATCAATACCGCAAAACTGCTCACCTGCGTCGCTGTCGGCCTGGTGCTGGCCAGCTGCTCGTCGAGCCGGCCGTCCAGCCCGCAGAGCGGCAACACCGTACGTGCGCAGCCGGGCCTGGACATCAACCGCGCGCACAAGGACGGCGCGCCCTGGTGGGACGTGGACGTCAACAAGATCCCCGACGCCACGCCGACCGTGCACACCGGCAACTACAAGGCCAACCCCTACACGGTGCTGGGCAAGACCTACTACCCGATGCAGGACTCGCGCAACTACCGCGCCGAGGGTACCGCGTCGTGGTATGGCACCAAGTTCCACGGCCAGAACACCGCCAACGGCGAACTGTACGACCTGTACGGCATGAGCGCGGCGCACAAGACCCTGCCGCTGCCGGCCTATGTGCGGGTGACCAACCTGGCCAACGGCCGCAGCGTGATCCTGCGGGTCAATGACCGTGGCCCGTTCTATTCCGACCGTATCATCGACCTGTCCTACGCCGCGGCGAAGAAGCTCGGCTATGCCGAGACCGGGACCGCCCATGTGCGCGTCGAAGGCATCGACCCACAGCAATGGTGGGCCCAGCGTGGCCAGCAGCCGCCGATGGTGCTCAAGGAGCCGCAGGTGGCCCAGGCCCAGCCGATCGCCACCAGCACCGGTCGGGTCGAGCAGTGGACCCCGCCACCGCAGCAGCACGCGGCGCCGGTGGTGCCGGTGCAGGTGGGCGGCAACAATGTGCCGAACGCCAGCGGCGGCAGCATCCTGCAGGTGGGCGCGTTCGCCAACCCGGACGCCGCCGAGTTGTTGCGCTCGAAGCTGAGCACCATGGTCAGCGCGCCGGTGTTCATCAGCTCCGTGGTACGCAACCAGCAGACGCTGCACCGGGTTCGCCTGGGGCCGATCAACAGCCAGGGTGAGATCCAGCAGGCGCAGGACAGCATTCGCCTGGCCAATCTCGGCCAGGCCAAGGTGGTCACTGATTGAGCTCTGTCGCGGGGCAAGCCCGCTCCCACGTTTCGCCTTGCAGATGGCGTGGGAGCGGGCTTGCCCCGCAATGAATCGACACGCCGACCTGTCGGTTTGTTCATGAATTGCCGGGCAATGACATGTACAATGCCCGCTTTTGCCCGCAGCGGCATTACGTCGCACTGTCGGGCCAGGCCACCGGCCATAAAACTAGACTGACGGGGCGCTGGGTAAACGAATTTGCCCACGGAACATCAGACCATTAGCGATTTACGAGAGACGGATGAACATCACCAACCTTGCCAAACGACTTTGCCTGCCCGTTCTGCTGATGATCATGCCTGCTGCCTTCGCAGCGGAGCAGATGATGCCGGCACCACCGCAACTGGCCGCCAAGTCCTATGTACTCATGGACGCGTCCAGCGGCAATGTGCTGGTCGAGAACAACGGTGACGAGCGCCTGCCGCCGGCCAGCCTGACCAAGCTGATGACTGCCTACATCGCCACCCTGGACATCCGTCGCGGCCAGATCGGCGAGAACGACCCGGTCACCGTCAGCGAGAATGCCTGGCGTACCGGTGGTTCGCGCATGTTCATCAAGGTCGGCAGCCAGGTGACCGTCAGCGACCTGCTGCACGGCATCATCATCCAGTCCGGCAACGACGCCTCGGTCGCCCTGTCCGAGCACATTGCCGGCAGCGAAGATGCATTCGCCGACATGATGAACAAGACCGCCACCGATCTTGGCATGGCCAACAGCCACTTCATGAACCCGACCGGTCTGCCGAACCCGGAGCACTACTCCTCGGCCCACGACATGGCCCTGCTGGCACGCGCGATCATCAACGAAGATCCGGCGCACTACGCCATCTACTCGCAGAAAGAGTTCTTCTGGAACAACATCAAGCAGCCGAACCGCAACCTGCTGCTGTGGCGCGACAAGACCGTCGATGGCCTGAAGACCGGCCACACCGACGAAGCCGGCTACTGCATGGTCGCCTCGGCCGTGCGTGACGGCCAGCGCCTGATTGCCGTGGTGTTCGGCACCAACAGCGAGCAGTCCCGCGCCGCCGAGACCCAGAAGCTGCTGACCTACGGTTTCCGCTTCTTCGAAACCCAGACCTTCTACCAGAAAGGTACCGAGCTGACTCAGGCCCAGGTATGGAAAGGCGCGACCAACCAGGTGAAAGCCGGTCTGGCCAACGACCTGACCATGACCATGCCTAAAGGCCAATTGAAACGCCTCCAGGCTTCGATGACCATGAATCCGCAACTGACCGCTCCGATCGCCAAAGGTGACGTGATCGGCAAAGTGGAAGTCAAACTGGACGAGAAAGTGATTCACAGCGCCGACCTCATCGCCCTAGACGGCGTGGAGGAAGCTGGTTTCTTCGGCCGTATGTGGGATAGCATCCGCCTGTTCTTCTACGGTTTGTTCAACTGATACGTGACCTGCACGCCCCCGTGAACCAGGCGGGGGCGATGTTGCTGCCACGGCTTACGAGGCCGTTTCCGCCATGAGCGAAGAAGACGTCAAGTCGCACAAGATCGAATTCCCCTGCGAGGACTACCCGATCAAGGTGATCGGCGACACTGTTGTCGGTTTCCGCGACACCGTGATCGAGATCCTCAGCAAGCACGCCAAGGTCGACCTGTCGACCCTGGCCGAGCGCCAGAGCAAGGAAGGCAAGTACACCACGGTGCAACTGCATATCGTTGCCGAGAGCGAGAACCAGCTGCACGACATCAACAGTGCCCTGCGTGCCACCGGCATCGTGAAAATGGTGCTGTGATGTCCGGCGTGCTCGGTATTCGCGATCTTGGCCTGCAGCCCTATGAACCGGTGCTGGAGGCCATGCGCCGCTTTACCGAGCAACGCGGCCCGGACAGCCAGGACGAAGTCTGGCTGGTCGAGCACCCGCCGGTCTTCACCCAGGGACAGGCCGGCAAGGCCGAGCACCTGCTGATCCCGGGGGAAATCCCGGTGGTGCAGACCGATCGCGGCGGCCAGGTCACCTACCACGGCCCAGGCCAGCTGGTGGCCTACCTGCTGCTGGATGTGCGACGCCTGAGCATCGGCGTGCGCGAGCTGGTCAGCCGCATCGAGCAGACGCTCATCGACCTGCTCGCCAGCTACGGCGTGCAGGCGGTGGCCAAGCCCGATGCCCCGGGCGTCTACGTCGATGGCGCGAAGATCGCGTCCCTTGGCCTTCGAATCCGCAACGGTCGTTCCTTCCACGGCCTTGCCCTGAACGTGGACATGGACCTTGCGCCATTCCGCCGAATCAACCCCTGTGGGTATGCGGGGCTGGCCATGACCCAGCTACGCGACCTGGCAGGTCCGATCGAACTCGACGAGGTCAGGACAAGGCTGCGCGGACAGCTGGTCAGGCACCTCGACTATGCTGAGCAGACGACCCTCACGGGCGGAATCGACTGATTATGACAATTGTGCAAGAAGCCGTGCCGAACCTGATCCCCACGCAAGACGTGACCCCGCGCCCTGCGCCGAAGAAAGTCGAGGCCGGCGTGAAGCTGCGCGGCGCCGAGAAGGTGGCGCGCATCCCGGTGAAGATCATCCCCACCGAAGAACTGCCGAAAAAGCCTGACTGGATTCGCGTGCGCATCCCGGTTTCACCGGAGGTCGACCGCATCAAGCAACTGCTGCGCAAGCACAAGCTGCACAGTGTGTGCGAAGAGGCCTCCTGCCCGAACCTGGGTGAGTGTTTCTCCGGCGGCACCGCGACCTTCATGATCATGGGCGACATCTGCACCCGTCGCTGCCCGTTCTGCGACGTCGGCCACGGCCGTCCGAAGCCACTGGACCTGGACGAGCCGAAGAACCTGGCCATCGCCATCGCCGACCTGCGCCTGAAGTACGTGGTGATCACCTCGGTGGACCGCGATGACCTGCGTGACGGCGGTGCCCAGCACTTCGCCGACTGCATCCGCGAAATCCGCGCGCTGTCGCCGGGTGTCCAGCTGGAGACCCTGGTGCCGGACTACCGCGGGCGCATGGACGTGGCGCTGGAGATCACCGCGCAGACCCCGCCGGACGTGTTCAACCACAACCTCGAGACCGTGCCGCGCCTGTACAAGGCCGCGCGTCCGGGCTCGGACTACGACTGGTCGCTGGACCTGCTGCAGAAGTTCAAGCAGATGGTCCCGCACGTGCCGACCAAGTCCGGCCTGATGCTGGGCCTGGGCGAGACCGACGACGAGGTGATCGAGGTCATGCACCGCATGCGTGAGCACGACATCGACATGCTGACCCTCGGCCAGTACCTGCAGCCGTCGCGCAACCACCTGCCGGTACAGCGCTTCGTGCACCCGGATACCTTCGCCTGGTTCGCCGAGGAAGGTTACAAGATGGGCTTCAAGAACGTCGCCTCCGGCCCGTTGGTGCGTTCGTCGTACCACGCCGACCAGCAGGCTCACGAAGCCAAGATCAAGCTCTGAACCGGGCTTGAGCGGGACATGCCGATGTGCGCCGGAAGGCGGCATCGGCATTTTTGTTTTTGAGCGATCTGTTTCAAGCGACAAGCTGCAAGGAGTGGCGTGATGAATTGCCTGGAAACTGCTGAGTACCTGTTGCCCAAGGCCCTGCCTGACAATGCCCGTTTTGCCATCATCGCCCCGGCCGGGCCGGCGCGGCTGGATACCGACAAGGCACGTCAGTGGTTCGAAAGCCGTGGCCAGCAGTGCCGCATTTACCCTGGGGTACTGCAGGCGGACGGTTACCTCGCCGGTAGCGACGAGCAGCGTCTGCGCGACCTGCACGATGCGTTCAGCGCCCCGGACATCGACGCTATCCTGTGTATGCGCGGCGGTTACGGCAGCATGCGCCTGCTGGACCAAATCGACTTCGAGCTGATCCGTCGCCATCCCAAGCCGCTGGTGGGCTACAGCGATATCAACGCCCTGCATTCGGCGCTCAACCGACATGCGGGGATGCTGGCCTTCCATGGCGCAATGCTCAATGCCGACCTGCTGGGGGGCAAGCTCGAGCCCACCGTCAGCTCACTGTTCGGGCAGCTGCGGGGGCGGCTGGGGGCAGGTGATGCGATTGACCACCCTGTCGAGTTCCCGCTGACCAGCGTGGTGCCCGGGATTGCCAGCGGGCGTCTGGTCGGCGGCAACCTGTCGCTGCTCGGCTCCACGCTGGGGACGCTGGCGGAAGTCGATACCCAGGACAGCATCCTGTTCATCGAGGACGTCAACGAGCCGCTCTACCGTGTCGACCGGCTGCTGACCCAGTTGCGCCTGGCCGGCAAGCTGGAAGGGGTGCGAGGGGTGCTGGTCGGGGACTTTGCCGGGATCACGGTGGCGGCGATGACGCCGCTGCTGCTGGACATCTTCGGCCCGCTCGGGGTGCCGGTGCTGGCCGGGTGGCGCAGCGGGCATTGTGATCCGAATGTGTGCCTGCCGTTGGGGGCTAGCGTGCGACTGGATGCCGAAGAGCAGAGTCTGGTGCTGTTGCAGGATCTGTTCAGGGTTTGAGATCGCCGGGGCTGCTTTGCAGCCCTTTCGCGACACGAGGCCGCTCCTACAGGGGATCGCAATCTCCTGTAGGAGCGGCCTCCTGGGCTTTTAGCGCCGCAGGCTATCGAGCAGCTTGTGCGTCGGATACCCATCCGCCGGCCAGCCCTGCGCCTGCTGCGCATTGCGGATCGCCTTGCGGGTATTGGCGCCGATGATCCCATCCGGATTACCTGCCTCATGCCCGTTGGCATTGAGCAAGGTCTGCAGCTCGATCCGCTCGCTGCGGCTCAGCGGCAGGTCCTCTTTCGGCCAGCTGCCGGCAATGAACCCCCATCCGGAGAAACGATCCCCGAGCAGGCTGACCGCGAGCGCGTAGGACGACGAGTTGTTGTACTTGAGAATGGCGCGGAAGTTGTCCAGTACCAGGAACGCCGGCCCCTTGGCGCCCGCGGGCAGCAGCAGGGCGGCGGACAGCTGGCTGCTGCCGGTGGGCAGGGTGGTACCGGCTGGCAGCTTCACGCCCAGCTGCAGCCACTCGCTGACGCTCTTGCGCTGGCTGCCATCGGCCAGCCAGTAGTCGAAACCGGCGGGCACCTGCACCTCGAAGCCCCAGGGTTGGCCACGTTTCCAGCCGGACGCCTGCAGGTAGTGCGCGGTGGACGCCAGGGCGTCGGCGGTGCTGTTCCAGATGTCGCGGCGGCCGTCACCGTCGAAGTCCACGGCGTGGGTCAGGTAGGTGGTCGGGATGAACTGGGTCTGACCCATGGCGCCGGCCCAGGAGCCGCGCATCGCGTCAGGCTGGATATCGCCGTTCTGCAGGATCTGCAGGGCGGCGATCAGCTGGTCCTGGGCGAACTGCGGACGGCGGCCCTCATAGGCCAGGGTGGCCAGCGAGCGGATCACCGACTTGCTGCCCTGGAACTGGCCGAAGTTGCTTTCCATGCCCCATACCGAGACCAGAACCTGGCGATCGACACCGTAGCGCTGTTCGATGCGGGTCAGCAGATCGGCGTTCTGCTCGAGCAGTTTCTTGCCGTTGCGCACGCGTAGCGGCGACAGGGCGCCGTCCAGGTACTCCCACACCGGGCGGGTGAATTCGGGTTGGCTGCGGTCGGCCTTGATCACGTCCATGTCCGGGGTGACACCGAGGAAGGCGCGGTCGAACAGGCTGGCACTGATACCGGCTTGCAGGGCTTGCTGGCGGAAGCCGGCCTGCCATTGGGCGAAGGTCTGCAGGGGCTGGATTTCGCCGTTGGCCTCGGGCGTGGTGCCGGGCAGGGTGACGACGGGAGCGGGCTGGGCGGGCGCCAGCGGCAGGGCGTCGGCGGCGGTGGGTTTCTCGGCGCAGGCGACGAGCAGGATGAAGCTTGTGGCCGCGATCAGCTGGCGGGGTTGCCAGCGGAGAGTGAGACGAGAGGGCATGCACAGATCCAGAATTGCAGGTCAGGTGCCGACCATACCATGCCTGCGCATTTCATGCCTTTCATGCCGCCATAAAGCAGGAAGCCTCCCAATCTCTCGATTGGAAGGCTTCGCGGCGGTAGCTGCCTTTGCCTTTTTCCGGTCGTTCCTGGCGGCAGCGGAACAGCGGTTGGGCGACGATGGACTTGGCCTTGTTGGGGCCGTGCTTTTTCGGCTTTTTGCTCATGGTGGATTCCCGGTGTGGGTGGATGGCGGGCGCACTTTAGGCTTGTAGCACTACGTGAGCCAATTGATTGTGTTTATGGTGGCGGGCCTCATCGCGGGTCAAGCCCGCTCCCACGGTGCCGCGATGGGTTTTACTCGGCAGGCAGTGCTAATCGCTGTCCGGCCATCAGCAGCGACAAGCGCGCCAGGCTGGTCCAGGGTGAGCCCTCAGCCTGACCCTTGATCTGCGCATCGATACGCTGGGCATCCTGCAGCAGCATGGCCCAGCGCTGCGCAGAGAGGCGCTGCAAGGCCTTGCTCACCAATGGACGGCGCTTGTCCCAGACAGGCGGCCGTGCCTGACTGAATGCCTTGTCCAGTGGCACACCCTGGCTGAACTGCTGTGCAAGCCCCGCCAGCAGGCGCAGCTCGCGGGCCAGGGCCCAGAGAATCACCGGTGGTTCGACGCCTTCGCCGCGCAGCCCTTCGAGCATGCGCAGGGCGTGGGCTGCCTCGCCGTTCAGAATGGCATCCACCAGGCCGAAGACATCGAAGCGGGCGCTGTCAGCGACGGCGGCCTGGACGGTCTCCACAGTGATCTGGTTGCCCTCGGCCAGCAGCTTGAGCTTCTCGATCTCCTGGGCGGCGGCCAGCAGGTTGCCCTCGACCCGGGCGGCGATCAGGTCGACGGCGTCGCGCTGGGCCGACAGGCCGGCCTGGGACAGGCGCTGGTTGATCCACTGCGGCAACTGCTGAGCGTCCACCGGCCAGATCTGGATGAACTGGCAGTGGGTGCCTTCGATCAGGGCCTTGCCCCACTTGGTCTTCTGCGCGCTGCCGTCGAGCTTGGGCAGGCTGATCAGCAACAGCGTGTCCTCGGCCGGGTTGGCGCAGTACTCCATCAGCGCGGCGGCACCCTTGTCGCCGGGTTTTCCCGAGGGCAGGCGCAGTTCCAGCAGGCGGCGCTGGGCGAACAGCGACAGGCTGGCACCGGCCAGCAGCAGGTTGCCCCAATCGAAGTTGGCGTCGGCGCTGAACACCTGGCGTTCGTCGTAGCCTTGCTGGCGAGCGGCGCCGCGGATGGCGTCGGCGGCCTCCTGGCACAGCAGCGGGTCGTCGCCGCTGACGATGTAGACGGGCGCCAGCTTGCCTTGCAGGTGCTTGTTGAGTTG
The DNA here is from genome assembly GCF_014268935.2 of Pseudomonas peradeniyensis. GTDB lineage: Bacteria > Pseudomonadota > Gammaproteobacteria > Pseudomonadales > Pseudomonadaceae > Aquipseudomonas > Aquipseudomonas peradeniyensis. Next base: position 393,057 of record NZ_JABWRJ020000002.1, read on the forward strand.
GGCGGGAGCGAGCTTCATGAGGAGAGGCGGGGCACCTCAGGTGCCCCGTTCAGGCTCAGGGAGCCGGGACTTCCAGCGGCGATTGCTGGGGCGTCTCGTCCTGGATGCGTTGGGCTTCCTGGAGGGCGCGGGCCTCGGCCTTGGCACGTTCGTCAGCCTTGCGCTGAAGGTCGTCCAGGCGTGCCGGGGTCAGTTGCTGCAGGCGAACCATCATGCCTTGTACCAGGTCGCGACGCATTTCCTGGCGGACCTGGGTCGCTTCCTGGCCCGAACCGTTGATGTTGTTGCCGTCATACACGTAGTACTTCTGCACCTGCAGCTTGTCTTCCAGCAGAACGGTGTCGTTCTGGCCTTCGACCACATAGTTCAACACGGTGGTCAGCTCGTACTCGGCCGAGCGGTTGCCGCCGGTGTAGGTTGCGGCGCGCTGGGTCTCCTGCTCATCGGTGAGCACGAGCTTGTACGGTGCGCCGGTATAGACCTTCACGCCACTGTTCTGCAGAGTGCGGCGCAGCTGGGTAACCGTTTCGCCATAGGCGTTGCGTGCGCTGAGGTCCAGTTCCTTGATGGTCAGCTCGGTGGTGCCGGTGCCGCGCAGCTGGAAACCGCAGGCGCTGAGCAGGACAGCCAGGCCTATTACCAGCAGATTGCGTTTGATCATGTGTGTTGCTCCCTCGTGGACCGATTACGCCCGCCTGCAGGGTGTGCAGGCGGGCGTTGCCATCAGTTGGCGACGATGTTGACCAGTTTGCCCGGTACGACGATGACCTTGCGGATGGTCAGGCCGTCGGTGAAGCGCAGGACGTTCTCGTTGCTGCGGGCGGCGGCTTCGATTTCCTCGCGGCTGGCGGCAGCCGGCATCTCGACCTGGCCACGCAGCTTGCCGTTGACCTGCACCACCAGCGTCACGGTGTCCTGTACCAGGGCACTTTCGTCGACTGTCGGCCAGGCTGCGTCGATCGCCGCCTGATCATGGCCCAGCGCCTTCCACAGTTCGTGGGAGATGTGCGGGGTGATCGGTGCCAGCAGCAGGGTGACGGCCTCGAGGCCTTCCTGCAGCAAGGCGCGGTCCTGGGCGGTGGCCTGTGGCGCTTTCTCCAGCACGTTCATCACGGTCATCACCTGGGCGATGGCGGTGTTGAACTTGTGGTACTGGCCCACGTCAGTGCTGGCCTGCTTGATGGCGGCATGGATGGCGCGGCGGATGACCTTCTGCTCGTCGCTCAGGGCGGCGATGTCCAGCTGGCCCGGCAGGCCCTGGGCGACATGGGCCTGGGCCAGGCGCCAGACACGGCGCAGGAAGCGGCTGGCACCCTCGACGCCGGAGTCGGACCATTCCAGGCTCATGTCGGGCGGCGAGGCGAACATCATGAACAGGCGGCAGGTGTCGGCACCGTACTGCTCGATCATCGACTGTGGGTCGACGCCGTTGTTCTTCGATTTCGACATCTTCTCGGTGCCGCCGATTTCCACCGGAAGGCCGTCGGTCTTCAGGCGCGCGCCGATGATCTTGGCCTTGGCGTCACGCTCGACCTCGACGTCGGCCGGGTTGAACCAGTCCTTGCCGCCGTTGCTGGCGACACGGTAGTACGTTTCGGCGACGACCATGCCCTGAGTGAGCAGGTTCTTGAACGGCTCGTTCGAGGTTACCAGGCCTTCGTCACGCATCAGCTTGTGGAAGAAGCGCGCGTACAGCAGGTGCAGGATCGCGTGTTCGATACCGCCAATGTACTGGTCCACTGGCAGCCAGTGGTTGGCGGCTTTCGGATCGACCAGGCCCTTGTCGTAGTTCGGCGAGGCATAGCGGGCGAAGTACCAGGACGATTCGACGAAGGTGTCCATGGTGTCGGTTTCGCGCTTGGCCGCGGTGCCGCATTTCGGGCAGGTGCACTCGTAGAACTCGGGCATGCGCGCCAGTGGCGAACCGGCGCCGTCCGGCACCACGTTCTCCGGCAGGGTGACCGGCAGCTGGTCTTCCGGCACCGGCACATCGCCGCAGGACGGGCAGTGGATGATCGGGATCGGGCAGCCCCAGTAGCGCTGGCGGCTGATGCCCCAGTCGCGCAGGCGGAACTGAGTGCGGGACTTGCCGAGGTCTTTGCGGATCAAGGCGGCTTCGATGGCGTCGAAGGCGCCCTGGAAGTCCAGGCCGTCGAACTCGCCGGAGTTGATCAGCTGGCCGTGCTCGCCGTAGGCGGCCTGCCACTCGCTGCCGACTTCGTCGCCGACGCTGGTGCGCACCACCGCCTTGACCGGCAGGTTGTACTTGTGGGCGAACTCGAAGTCGCGCTCATCGTGGGCCGGTACGGCCATGACCGCGCCATCGCCGTAGTGCATCAGCACGTAGTTGGCGACCCACACCGGCAGCTTCTCGCCGGTCAGCGGGTGCTCGACGCACAGGGAAGTGGCCATGCCCTTCTTCTCCTGCGTGGCCATGTCGGCCTCGGCGACGCTGCCGCTCTTGCACTCGTCGATGAACGCCTGCAGCGCCGGGTTGCCCTGGGCGGCCTGGGTGGCCAGCGGGTGCTCGGCGGCGACGGCCACGTAGGTCGCGCCCATCAGGGTGTCAGGACGGGTGGTGAAGACCTTGAGGGTGCCCGGGTGACCGATGCTGGCCTGGTCGTAGGGGAACTGCACTTCCATGCCGCGGGACTTGCCGATCCAGTTGCGCTGCATGGTCTTGACCTGCTCGGGCCAGCCCGGCAGCTCGTCGAGGCTTTCCAGCAGCTCGTCGGCGTAGTCGGTGATGCGGAAGTAGTACATCGGGATTTCGCGCTTCTCGATCAGCGCGCCCGAACGCCAGCCACGGCCGTCGATGACCTGCTCGTTGGCCAGTACGGTCTGGTCAGCCGGGTCCCAGTTCACGGTGCCGTTCTTGCGGTAGATGATGCCTTTCTCGAACAGGCGGGTGAACAGCCACTGCTCCCAGCGGTAGTAGTCCGGCTTGCAGGTGGTGACTTCACGCGACCAGTCGATGGCCAGACCCAGGCTCTTGAGCTGGGTCTTCATGTAGTCGATGTTCTCGTAGGTCCATTTGGCCGGGGCGACGTTGTTCTTCATCGCGGCGTTTTCCGCCGGCATGCCGAAAGCGTCCCAGCCCATCGGTTGCAGGACGTTCTTGCCCAGCATGCGCTGGTAGCGGGCGATCACGTCACCGATGGTGTAGTTGCGCACGTGGCCCATGTGTAGCTTGCCGCTCGGGTACGGGAACATCGATAGGCAGTAGTACGTGTCTTTGCCTGGCTGTTCGGTGACAGCGAACGATTGTTGCTCGTCCCAGGCATTCTGGGCGGCGGCTTCTACATCACGGGGCGTGTATTGTTCGTGCATGGCTACTTTGTATTGAAAGGAATAAGAGACATGTTCCAGGCAGCTCGACCTCGCTGCGTCCGGCACTCCGGGATCTTATGAGAGTGAACGCCGTAGCATACATGAGCGCCGCGCGTCGTGGGAAACCCTGATTGCATCGCCCGTCGCGCGGGCCGTTGGTCGCGGCGCCCGGCCGCTTTTGCGAGTGACGCTAAGCTCATCTGTGGGGGGAGATATTCTTACCTTCAATGAGGTGAACGGATGGGAGAGTCGCAACTAACCGCAAACAAGCCGGAGCTCTACGAACGCCTGATCGACCGCCTGGGCCTGGCACTGGAAGTAGCCCGGACCTCGGTGCGATTGCGCGACGAGATGCCTGCCGAACTGGAGTTGCGTGGCCTGAGCCATGCCGAGTTCGAAGTCATCAAGGCTTATCTGGAATCCCTTCCGGAGGGCCGTTTTGCCAGTGCCGGTGCCTACCCGCAACCGGAGCCATCCTCGGCCAGGATTGTCTGGCTCAAGGACCGCAAGCGCTCCGGCGCCCCAGCCAGCTCCAGGACGTTGCCGTCCCGATAGCCGTTCAGGGTTGCAGGCGCGGATCGACGCGCCGGCTTTTCGCAATGCACGCATCGATCGGCGCCGGTTGCCCTTGAGGCCCGGTGCCGATCCTCTTAGGCTGCACGCCTTCCATGGAGGTGTGTGATGCCGATTCGCTTTTTCATCAAACAATGGCTGATGCCGCCCGGCATCCTGTTCCTGCTGTTGCTGGCTGCCTGGTGGTGGCGCCGTCGCCGTCCGCGCCTGGCGGCGGCCTGCTTTGCCCTGGGCTTGGGTGGCTTGTGGCTGATGAGCCTGCCGCTGACCGTCGAGCAGGTGGCTCGGGCCCTTGAGACAGAACCTGCGTTGACAGCGAATGGATGGGCGGACCTGGCGGCCAGGGCCGATGCCATTGTGGTCCTGGGGGCCGGGCGCGAGCGCGGTGATCCCGCGTGGGCAGGCACCGATCAACCGACCTACGTGGCGCTCGAGCGCATGCGCTATGCCGCCCAGCTGGCCAAGGCCTCGGGTTTACCAGTCCTGACCAGCGGTGGCTTGCACTATGGCACACCGCCCAGCGAGGCTCAGCTGATGGCTGATCGGCTGCAGGCCGACTTCGGTGTGAAGGTCACCTGGAAGGAGGAAGCCAGCCGTACCACCTGGGAAAACGCCGAGTTCAGTGCCAAGGTGTTGCAGCCGCTGGGCATCCGGCGTGTGGTGGTGGTGACCCAGGCCTGGCACATGCAGCGTTCGCGCTGGAGCTTCGAGCGGGCCGGATTCGAGGTGGTGCCGGCGCCGGTGGGCTTCCTGGGGCGCGAACATGCGCGGCCGTTCGCCGGTTTGCTGCCGGAAAACCGGGCCATGTGGCAGAGCGGCCAGTTGCTGAACGAGGTGGTGGGGTTGCTGGGGTATCGGTTGTTTTACTGATGCCCGCCGGCCTTTGTAGGAGCGGCCTTGTGTCGCGAAAGGGCCGCAAAGCGGCCCCGCGATCTGTGCATGTATGCCAATACCCCGGGGCTGCTTCGCAGCCCTTTCGCGGCACAAGGCCGCTCCTACAGGGGGCGTCGATCAGACGGTCTTGGCGATACGCCCGGCCAGCAGCGCCCAGCCCAGCAACAGTACACAGACAATCGCCAGCGGCCACGAGCGCCATTGCAGGTAAGGCGTCAGCTGCTGCATCGGCACCACCTCGCCATACAGCACGGCCCGCTGGAACTGCGGGATCTGCGCGGTGATCCTGCCGAACGGGTCGATCAGCGCCGTCACGCCGTTGTTGGTGGCGCGGATCATCCAGCGGCCGGCTTCCAGTGCCCGCATCTGGGCCATCTGCAGGTGCTGCAGCGGGCCGATCGAGGTACCGAACCAGGTGTCGTTACTGATGGTCAGCAGCAGGTCGGAGCGTGCGGCAAGGCTTGCGGCGAACTCGGGATAGACCACTTCGTAGCAGATGTACGGGGCCACCTGGTAACCCTTGGCCTGTAGCAGTGGCTGGTCCTCAGGGCCGCGGGCGAAGTCCGACATCGGCAAATTGAAGAACTCGATCAGGCCGCGCAGCATGTCCTGCAGCGGCACGTACTCGCCGAATGGCACCAGCTTCTGCTTGAGGTAGGTGCCGTCGCCTTCGCCGGCCACGGTGATGCCGTTGAAGTAGCGGCGCTGGTGGTGGACCATCTGCCGCACCGGCACCCCGGTGATCAGCGCCGAGTTCCGTTCGGCGGCAAAGGTGCCCATCATGTCGATGTAGCCCTGGGCCTGGTCCTTGAGCACCGGCACGGCGGTTTCCGGCCAGACCAGCAGGTCGACGGGTTTCGAGCTGAAGCTCATGTCGCGGTACAGTGCCAGTTGCGCATTGACGTGCGCCGGGTCCCATTTCAGGTCCTGCTCGACGTTGCCCTGCAGGGCGGCGACCTTCAGCGGATCGCCCGCCGGCTTGGTCCAGGCGTGGTCCTTGAGGGCCAGGCCGAGGATCCACGGCGCCACCAGCAACACCGCGCCGACGGCCAGGAATGAACGGCGTTCACGCAGGCGGTACAGGTTGCACAGCAAGGCGGCGCTCAAGGCCAGGACGAAGGACACCAGCCATACGCCGCCCAGCGGGGCGAGGCCGGCGAGCGGGCCGTCAAGTTGGCTGTAGCCGGCGTACAGCCAGGGGAAACCGGTGAGGAACCAGCCGCGGAAGGCCTCCTGCAGCAACCACAGGGCGGCGAAGCACAGGGCATCGGCCAGTGGTGCTTCGTCGCGGCGCAGCCAGCGTGCCCACAGCCAGGCGGGCAAGGCGAAGAAGAACGCCAGGCAGGCGAAGAACGCCAGCAGCAGGGCGATCGCCAGCAGCGGCGAGGCGCCGCCGTAGGTGTTCATGCTGACGTAGATCCACCAGGTGCCGGCGCCATAGAGGCCGAAGCCGAAGCACCAGCCACGGCCCAGGGCCTGGCGCGGCGTCAGTTCGCGCAGGCCGGCGTAGAACAGGGCGATGGACAGGATGGCCAGCGGCCAGACGTCGAACGGCGCCAGGGCCAGGAGGGTGGAAGCGCCGGCCGCCATGGCCAGCAGGTTACCGGGCCAGCCGGGGCGGGTGATCCAGCGCATTTTCGTCCTTAACGGTTGATCGGGGTCAGGCGCAGCAAGTGTATCCGCCGGCTGTCGGCGTTGAGAATACGGAAGCGGTAGCCGCCGATCTCGGTGGTTTCGTTGCGCTTGGGCAGGTGGCCGAAGGCGCTCATCACCAGGCCGCCGACGGTGTCGAATTCGTCATCGGAGAATTCGCTGTCGAAGAACCCGTTGAAGTTCTCGATCGGGGTCAGTGCCTTGACCAGGAAGTCGCCACTGGGCAGCGGCTTGATGTAGCTGTCTTCCTCGACATCGTGCTCGTCCTCGATATCGCCGACGATCTGTTCGAGCACATCCTCGATGGTCACCAGGCCCGCCACGCCGCCGTACTCGTCGATGACGATGGCCATGTGGTTGTGGTTGGCGCGGAACTCGCGCAGCAGCACGTTCAGGCGCTTGGACTCGGGCACGAAGGTGGCCGGGCGCAGCAGGTCCTTGATGTTGAAGCTGTCGCCGTTCTCCTTGAGGATCAGCGGCAGCAGGTCCTTGGCGAGCAGGATGCCGAGCACATCGTCATGGCTTTCGCCGATCACCGGGTAGCGCGAGTGCGCGGCGTCGATCACCGCCGGCAGGAACTCGCGCGGCGACTGGCTAGCCTTGATACTGATCATCTGCGAGCGCGGCACCATGATGTCGCGCACCTGTAGGTCGGCGACCTGGATGGCGCCTTCGACGATGGTCAGCGCTTCGCTGTCGAGCAGCTTGTTCTGATGGGCTTCGCGCAGCAGCTCGAGGAGCTCCTGGCGGTTTTTCGGCTCATGGGCAAAAGCCTGGGTCAGTTTGCCCAGCCAGGACTTTTGCCCGTTGCTCGATCGGTCTTCGCTCATGGCGGTTACTCGTGATCCTTGCAGTGTCAGTGTGTGATTGAATCGGTTTCGTCGTCGGCGTAAGGGTCCGGGTGACCCAGTTCGGCCAGCAATTCTTGTTCCAGCGCTTCCATTTCCTCGGCTTCATCGTCTTCGATGTGGTCGTAGCCGAGCAGGTGCAGGCAGCCGTGGATGACCAGGTGCGCCCAATGCGCCTCGAGCGCCTTGCCCTGTTCGCGGGCTTCGCGCTCGACCACCGGCACGCAGATCACCAGGTCACCCAGCAGCGGGATGTCGAGCAGGTCGTCGGGAACGTCGGCGGGGAAGGACAGCACGTTCGTCGCGTAATCCTTGTGCCGGTAGGTGTGGTTCAGCTCGCGGCCTTCGGCTTCGTCGACCAGGCGAATGGTCATTTCCGAGTCGGCGGTGCGCTGGCGCAGGGCAAGTTCGCACCAGCGGCGGAAGGCGGCGTCATCGGGGGCTGCGGCGTCCGTGGCCCGTTGCAGGTCGAGTTCAAGCATCTTTGCCGGGTGCCTCGGGCTTCGACTGACGGGCTTCGAAGCGGTCGTAGGCTTCGACGATACGCTGCACCAATGGATGGCGCACCACGTCCTTGGGCTGGAAATGGGTGAAGCTGATGCCCGGTACGTCCTTGAGCACCTCGATCACGTGGGCCAGGCCCGACTTGGTGCCGCGTGGCAGGTCGACCTGGGTGATGTCGCCAGTGATCACCGCGGTCGAGCCGAAGCCGATGCGGGTGAGGAACATCTTCATCTGCTCGAGGGTGGTGTTCTGGCTTTCGTCGAGGATGATGAAGCTGTTGTTCAGGGTGCGGCCGCGCATGTAGGCCAGCGGCGCGATCTCGATCACCTGGCGCTCGATCAGCTTGGCCACGTGCTCGAAACCGAGCATCTCGTAGAGCGCGTCGTAGAGCGGGCGCAGATACGGGTCGATTTTCTGGGCCAGGTCGCCGGGCAGGAAACCGAGCTTTTCGCCGGCCTCGACCGCCGGGCGCACCAGCAGGATGCGGCGCACCTGTTCGCGCTCCAGCGCATCGACCGCGCAGGCCACGGCCAGGTAGGTCTTGCCGGTACCGGCCGGGCCGATGCCGAAGTTGATGTCGTTGGCCAGGATTTCCTTGACGTAGCGCTGCTGGTTGACGCCGCGCGGACGGATGTTGCCCTTGCGCGTGCGCAGCGAGACGCTGACTTCGTTGACCGCCGGGTTCTCGAGGGTCTCGACCGTCGATTCCTGGAGATAGAGATGGACCGTTTCCGGCGACAGGTCGGTGGCCTTGGCCTCGCGATAGAGGCGGCGCAGCAACTGTTCGGCGGCGGAGGTGGTCTTGGGTTCGCCAATCAGTTCGAACTGGTTGCCGCGGTTGCGGATCTCGATGGCCAGGCGTTGTTCGATCAGGCGCAAGTGCTCGTCGAACTGGCCGCACAGGTTGGCGAAACGATGGGCCTCGAAGGGCTCGAGGATGAAGCGATGGGGTTGTATGGGTGCGTTCAAGGTCGTTTTTAGCCGCTCGACGGCAATGAATGTGAACTCAAGAATAACCCTTGAGTGGCAGTGGCGAAAGCACTGAAACGATCAAGGGTCGGTGCGACGCTTCCGATCCGCGTGTCGATCATGGCAGGGCAAGTTGACGAAACGATGATGCCGGTGGAGCGCGCAGGGGCCGGGGCGGCTCAGGGCAGGGGCGAGAAGGGCGTGCGGCCTTCGGCGTTCTGCAGTTCCAGCAGGTACTTGCGGAAGATCTGGCCGAGCACCTGGGTGGCGTGCTCGAGTTCGTCGCGGGGCATCTGCTCGGTGACTTCGTCGGCCATGTCCAGGGCGTCTTCGGCGCCGTTGACCGCAGCGATCTTGAGCAGGATATAGGCCTGCACGTTGTTGGCCTTGACCCCTTCGCCATGGAAGAACATCGAGCCGAGGCGGTACTGGGCCTGGCCCTGGCCCTGCAGCGAGGCCTTCTCGAACCACTTGAGCGCCTTGTCGAGATGGCGCGGCGTGCCGCTGTAGTAGAACTCGCCCAGCTCGTACTGCGCTTCGGCATCCCCGGATTCCGCCGTCTGCTCGCAGGCCTTCAGGGCATTCTGCAGGTCTTCGGGCGCGGTATCGAGCGTGCAGCGGCCCGTCGTTGGAATCAGCAACGAGTTACCGCCCTCCGCCAGGGCCAGCAGGGGCTGAAGAAGCAACAGGCAGCCCAGGGTCAGGGCGCGGCCGGTGCGGTTCATGGGGATCGACTTACCTCTGCAAAGCTACGGCCAATGTCTCTGGTGGCACATTATGGGATAAGCAGCGCCTACCTTACAAAGTTTTACTCAGATTTCTACAACGCGGTGAGCAGTGCAAGGGTGTGACGCGGTTATCGCTTTGCTCATTTGTCGCCTGTGGCGGCCCCATCGCGGGGCAAGCCCGCTACCACGCATGTCGTTATGGCGTGGGAGCGGGCTTGCCCCGCGATGGAACACCCTTACTTCAGCTTGGCGAACGCCCGCTCGGCCGCATCCAGGGTGATCTGCAGCTCCTTGTCGCCATGGGCGATGGAGGTGAAGCCCGCCTCGAAGGCGCTTGGCGCCAGGTACACGCCACCTTCGAGCATCAGGTGGAAGAAGCGCTTGAAGCGCTCGGCGTCGCTGGCCATCACGTCGTCGAAGGTGACGATGTCGTCGGCGCCGCTGAAGTACAGGCCGAACATGGCGCCCGCCTGGGTGGTGACGAACGGGATGCCGGCGGCATCGGCGCGCTGTTGCAGGCCGTCGAGCATGCGGCTGGTGAAGGCGCTCAGCTCGTCATGGAAGCCTGGGCGGCTGATCAGCTTCAGGGTGGTCAGGCCCGCGGCCATGGCCAGCGGGTTGCCCGACAGGGTACCGGCCTGGTAGACCGGGCCCAGCGGGGCGATGCAGCCCATGATCTCGCGCTTGCCGCCGAAGCAGCCGACCGGCATGCCGCCGCCGACGATCTTGCCGAAGGTCGACAGGTCCGGGGTGATGCCGTAGTAGCCCTGGGCGCCGCCCAGCGACACACGGAAGCCGGTCATCACCTCGTCGAAGATCAGCACCACGCCGTGCTTGTCGCACAGTGTACGCAGGCCCTCGAGGAAACCTGGCGCCGGCGGTACGCAGTTCATGTTGCCGGCCACCGGCTCGACGATGATGCAGGCGACGGTCTGGCCGACGTCGGCGAGGGTTTTCTCGACAGCGGCGATGTCGTTGAACGGCAGGGTCAGGGTGTGCTTGGCGAAGTCCGCTGGCACCCCGGCCGAGCTCGGCACGCCCTGGGTCAGCAGGCCGGAACCGGCCTTGACCAGCAGGCTGTCGGAGTGACCGTGGTAGCAGCCCTCGAACTTGATGATGGCGTCGCGGCCGGTGTAGCCACGGGCAAGGCGGATGGCGCTCATGGTCGCCTCGGTGCCGGAGCTGACCATGCGCACCATCTCCATCGACGGCACGATCGAGCAGACCAGGTCGGCCATCTCGGTTTCCATGGCGGTCGGCGCGCCGTAGGACAGGCCGTGCTCGAGCTGCCTGCGCACGGCATCCAGCACGTCGGGGTGGCCGTGGCCGAGAATCATCGGGCCCCAGGAACCGACATAGTCGACATAACGTTTGTCGTCCTCGTCGATGACGTAGGCGCCTTCGGCGTGCTTGAAGAACAGCGGGGTGCCGCCGACACTCTTGAAGGCGCGCACCGGCGAGTTGACGCCGCCGGGGATGTGTTTCTGGGCTTGGGCGAACAGGGCTTCGGAACGGGACATGGAGTCTTCTCTCGAAATCAGGAAACGAACAGGGCGTTGAAGGCGCGGGCGCGGCGGGTGACTTCCTGCGCGCTGTCGGCACCGAACAGGCCGTGGATCACCGCCAGCAGGTCGGCGCCATGGGCGACCAGCGGGGCGGCGTTGTCGAGGGTAATGCCACCGATCACGGCGATCGGCAGCTTGACCTGGGCGCGGGCCTGTTCCAGCAGTTCGACGCTGGCGGCGGGCGCGCCCGGTTTGGTGACGGAATTGAAGAAGCGACCGAAGGCGACATAGCTGGCGCCTTCGCTGGCGGCCTGCTGCGCGAGGTCGAGGCTGGCGTGGCAGGTCGAGCCGATGATCGCCTGGCGGCCGAGCAGGGCACGGGCCGGGGTGAGCGGGCCGTCGGTCTGGCCCAGGTGCACGCCGACGCCCAGGCGCGCGGCCAGTTCGGCGTCGTCGTTGATGATCAGCTGGGTGCCGTAGCGTTCGCAGAGCTTCGCCAGCGCTTCAGCTTCGCGCAGGCGACGTCCGGCATCGTCGCTCTTGTCGCGGTATTGCAGCAGGCAGACACCGCCTTCGAGTGCTGCCTCGACATGGCTCAGGAAACGGCCGGCGAGCAGCTGGCTGTCGGTGATGGCATACAGACCGCGGAGCGTCATCGGATGGCCTCGAGTCAGGAACAGAAATCCAGGGGCAGGCGGCGCGGCACGTACTGGCCCTTGCCCAGTTGCTCGGCGTCGCGCAGGGTCCGCCAGGTGTAGTCCAGGGCGCTGCGCACGGCGCTGCTCAAATCTTCGCCCAGCGCCAGGCGGCCGGCCAGGGCGCTGGCCAGGGTGCAGCCCGAGCCGTGGTAGCTGCCCGGCAGGCGCTGGCAGGTCCAGGTGTGCTGCTGGCCGTCGCGGCTGTACAGGCGGTTGTGGATTTCCACTTCGTCGCCGTGACCGCCGGTGATCAGCAGGTGTCTACAGAACGGCAGCAGCTTTTCGGCGCATTCGTCCGCGGTGCCTTCAGGCAGTTCCGCCAGGATACGCGCCTCCGGCAGGTTCGGCGTGGCGATGGTGGCCAGCGGCAGCAGGCGCTCGCGCAGCGCGTAGCCGACCTCGTCCTTGCCCAGGCGACCGCCGCCGCCAGCGCGCAGCACCGGGTCGCAGACCAGTGGCAGGTGCGGATGGGCGGCGAGCAGTTCGGCGACGGTGTCGACCATCTCGATCGAGCCGAGCATGCCCAGCTTCACCGCAGCCACCGTGGAGTCGGCCAGCACGGCGTTGGCCTGGGCCAGGACCCACTCGCGGTCGAGCACGCGGAAGTCGGAAACGTTGACGGTATCCTGCACGGTCAGGGCGGTCACGGCGGGCGCGGCGTGACAGCCCTGGGCGATCAGGGCTTCGATATCTGCCTGCAGCCCGGCGCCACCACTGGGGTCGTGGCCGGAGAGACAGAGGACAACGGGGCGGGAGCTGTAGGTATTCATGGTCGGCGAGCTTATCACCAAACCTTTTTCTGCGGTTCGCTCGCGGCGAGAGAATTGCTGATCAAGCGATCAGGTTGGACTGGTTGTATATTCTGAAACATGCGTTCTAGAGCCTCTGTGCGCAAATTGCTAGTAGCTGCTAGTCAGTGCGGGAGGCTATGCTAGAGTGCTCGGATAACTCGATAAATGGGTTCTGCCGGATCACGTCGTCTCAAAGGGATGGGAGGCAACCGCGACGCGACCGCACAGGCCATGCTGGGGCTGTATGCGCTATTTGCTGATTGTGCTTCTGGGCTGCTTGCCCATGCTGGCCGGAGCGGTCGAATTCGACGACGCCACCGGGCGCCTGCCGCTGGGTCGGCACATGCAGGTCTATGAAGACCACGATGGCAGCGCCAGTATCGCCCAGGTCAGTTCCGCGGCGTTCGCCGGGCGCTTCCAGGCGCATCAGGACGAAGTACTCAACGCGGGCTATTCCACCTCGGTGTTCTGGCTGCGGGTCGATCTAGCCTATGCCGCCGCCCCATCAGCCGCGCCGCGCCAGTGGTTGCTGGAACTCGCCTACCCGCCGCTGGATCACCTGGAACTCTACCTGCCGGACGCGCAGGGCACCTATCGCCTAGCCCGGCGCACCGGTGACGCGCTGCCCTATGCCAGCCGGGAGATCCGCCAGAACAACTACCTGTTCGAATTGCCGCTGCAGCCCGGCCAGGCGACCACCGCCTACCTGCGCCTGCACAGCCAGGGCTCGATCCAGGCACCACTGACATTGTGGTCGGCCGAGGCCTACCTGGAAGACCAGCCCACCCGCCTTTACGTACTGGGCATGATCTACGGCGTGCTGCTGGTGATGCTGGTGTACAACCTGTTCATCTACCTCAGCGTGCGTGATGTCAGTTACCTGTACTACATCCTTTATATCGCTTCGTTCGGTCTCTACCAGGTGTCGGTCAACGGCGCCGGCATTGCCTATTTCTGGCCGGACAGCCCATGGTGGGCCAACGCCGCCACCCCGTTGTTCATTGGTGCCGCCGGGCTGTTCGGCTGCCAGTTCGCCCGCCACTTCCTGCAGCTTGGCAGCCTCAGCCGGGGCTTCGACCGCCTGCTGAAGGGGTTGATGGCCGGTGGCGTGCTGGTCATGGTGCTGGCGGTGACCCTGCGCTACGGCGTGGCGCTGCGCATGGCCACGGTGCTGGCGCTGATGTTCACCGTCAGCATCTTCAGTGCCGGGCTCTATGCCTGGTGGCGCGGATTGCGCGTGGCGCGCTGGTTCATCATCGCCTGGACCGCCTTCCTCGCTGGCGGTCTGGTCAACACCCTGATGGTGCTGGGCTACCTGCCCAATGTGTTCCTCACCATGTACGCCAGCCAGCTTGGTTCGGCGCTGGAAGTGGCGCTGTTGTCGCTGGCCCTGGCCGACCGTATCAACAGCCTGCGCGAGCAGCAGGCGCAGACCCTGCGCGAGACCGGGCGCACCCTGGAGCAACTGAACCTGCAGTTGGCGCGCAGCAACCGGCTCAAGGACGAGTTCCTGGCCACCGTGACCCATGAACTGCGCACGCCGATGAACGGCGTGATCGGTTCGCTGGAGCTGCTGCACACTCTGCCCATGAGCGCCGAGCAGGCCCAGTACCACCGCACCGCCACCGGCTCTGCCCAGGACATGATGGCGATGGTCGACGACATCCTCATCCTTACCGAATTGCAGGCCGGGCGCCTGCGCAACCAGGGCATGGCGTTCAGCCTGCGTCGCCTGCTCCAGGAACTGCGCGCCGGCTATGCCAGCCAGGCGCTGGCCAAGGGCCTGTACCTGAGCCTGGACATCCCCGCCGACCTGCCCGACAGCCTGGTCGGCGATGCGCAGAAGCTCGCCCGCTGCCTCGCTTGCCTGGTGGACAACGGGCTGAAGTTCACCCACCAGGGCGGCGTCACCGTGCAGGCCCGTAGCCGGCGCACCGGGCCGGACAGCCTGGTCCTGAGCCTCACGGTCAGCGACAGCGGCATCGGCTTCGACGATCTGGACCAGGCGGTGCTGTACCAGCGTTTCTTCCAGGTGGACGGTTCGATGACCCGGCGCTACGGCGGGCTGGGCATCGGCCTGTCGATCTGCCGGCAGCTGGGCGAGTTGATCGGTGCGCAGCTGTCCCACGAGTCGACGCCGGGCCTGGGCAGCCGCTTCGAGCTGACTCTGGCCCTTGCCGTGGCGCAGGTGCAGGTACCACCGGCGCGTGCCGCCTCGGGGCTGGAGCGCTTCTGACGGACCCTTCGCGGTACCCGTGGGAGCGGGCTTGCCCCGCGATCAGGGCGTGAAGCGCCCCCACGTAGTCCGTTTTGTCACTTTGACTCGAGGGCCTGCGGTGCTTCACTGGGTTATCCAGGCATGAACGGATCCAGGAGGCCACCGATGAACCTGCACCAGTTCGCTGAAACCCACGAAGTCACCAACCAGCCGCCGTCCCTGGACGGCGCCAACCTGTATCGCCTCGACCAGCCCCTGCAGGAGTGGTCGCGCCGGTTCGGCGCCGGCTGGGCCGAGTCGCGGATCGACGCCTACGGTGCCCTGGCCGGTGGTCCTTTGATGGCCGCGGGTTTCCTGGCCAACGCCCACAAGCCCGAATTCAGCAGCCATGACCGCTATGGCCACCGCATCGACCTGGTGGAGTTCCATCCCGCCTATCACCAGCTGATGCGCACCGCCGTCGAGCACGGCCTGCCCTCGCTGCCCTGGGCCGAGCCACGGGACGGCGCCCACGTGGCGCGGGCCTCGATGACCTACCTGCACAGCCAGGCCGAAGCCGGTACCGGCTGCCCGCTGACCATGACCTTCGCCGCCGTGCCGGCCCTGCGCCTGCAACCCGAGCTTGCCGGCTACTGGCTGCCGAAGATCCTGGCTCGCGAATACGACCCGCGCAACGTCGGTGACCGGCACAAGGCCGGTGTCACCATCGGCATGGCCATGACCGAGAAACAGGGCGGCACCGACGTGCGCGCCAACACCACCCGCGCCTACCCGGTGGGCACGCCCGGCCCGGGCCAGCCCTATGAGCTGGTGGGGCACAAGTGGTTCTGTTCGGCGCCCATGTGCGACGCCTTCCTCACCCTGGCCCAGACCGACAAGGGCCTGAGCTGTTTCCTGCTGCCGCGCCACCGGCCTGACGACAACCGCAACCAGTTCTACATCCAGCGCCTGAAGAACAAGCTGGGCAACTGCTCCAACGCCTCCAGCGAGGTGGAGTTCCGCGGTGCCCTGGCCTGGATGATCGGCGAGGAGGGGCGCGGCGTGCCGACCATCATCGAGATGGTGGCCATGACCCGCTTCGACTGCATGGTCGGCTCCAGCGCCCTGATGCGCCAGGCCCTGACCCAGGCCGCGCACCACTGCGCCCACCGCAAGGTCGGCGGGCGCGTGCTGGCCGAGCAGCCGCTGATGCAGAACGTGCTCGCCGACCTGGCCCTGGAAAGCGAGGCCGCCCTGGCCCTGAGCCTGCGCATGGGCCAGGCCCTGGACCGCCTCGACGACCCGCAGCAGGCACACTTCGCCCGGCTGGTCACGGCCGTGGGCAAGTACTGGATCTGCAAGCGTGCTCCCGGGATGATCAACGAGGCCGCCGAGTGCCTGGGCGGCGCCGGGTATGTCGAGGACAGCATCCTGCCGCGGCTGTACCGTGAGGCGCCGGTCAACTCGACCTGGGAGGGCTCGGGCAACGTGCAGTGCCTGGATGTGCTGCGGGCCTTGTCGAAGGAGCCGGGCGTGCTCGAGGCGCTGTTCTGTGAGTTGGGAGACGGCCATGGCGATCCGCGGCTGGCGGCGTTCATCGGCAACCTCAAGGGTGCCTTCGCCGATACCGGCGATATCCAGTACCGCGCCCGGCAGTTGACCGAGGACATCGCCGTGGCGCTGCAGGCCAAGCTGCTGCTTGAGGCGGGCAACGCCACGGTGAGCGATGCGTTCATCGGCAGTCGCCTTGGCGGCGGCGGGCGGGTGTATGGCGCACTGCCGCGCGGGGTGGATGTCGAGGCGCTGGTGGCCAGGGCGACGCCGGTGTGCGCCGGGTAACGCCCTCGTGGGGGTGTATTTGCCCTGCAACGCAGGCAAGATGGCTGTCATGCATTCCATAAGACAGGAAGCCCAGCGTGAGCCAAGCGTTTGTAGTCGTTGATACCCCCGAACAGGCCGTCGACCGTCTGGCGGCCTTGCATGAACAGGCCACCGGGGCCCTGAGCCAGGCCCTCAAGCGCTACCTCAAGGACCGTACCGAGCCGGGTGACGAGGAACGCGCGTTGTTCCGCTATCCGGCCCTGCGCCTGACCTACTCCAGCCAAGGCGAAGTCGCCGCCACCACCCGTGCCTACGCCAAGGTCCAGGTGGACGGCACCTACAGCGTCACCGTCACCCAGCCGGCGGCGTTCCGTGGCTATCTGCTCGAGCAACTGCGCCCGTTGATGCACGACTATACCGTGACCGTGGAAGTCGGTGTCAGCGAGCAGAACATCCCGTACCCCTACGTGGTCGACCAGGGCGATGAGCTGGCGGGCAGCGGCATCACCGCCGCGCAGCTGGCGCGGGTGTTCCCCAGCACCGACCTGTCGGCGGCCACCGACAACATCGCCGATGGCCTGTACGACTGGGAAAGCGCCGAGACCCTGCCGCTGGCGCTGTTCGACGCCGCCCGTGTGGACTTCTCCCTGCGCCGCCTGGTGCACTACACCGGCAGCGACTGGCGGTACATGCAGCCGTGGATCCTTCTCACCAACTACCACCGCTACGTCGACCAGTTCATTGCCCATGGCCTTGAGCAACTGCGCGAGGACCCTCGCTTCGTGCGCATGGTCCTGCCGGGCAACGTGATCATCGAGAAGGGCATGGACAACGGCGAGGCCCAGGCACTGGTCGCCAGCGTGGTCTGGCACCGCTACCAGATGCCGGCCTACCACTTGATTGCGGCCGATGGCGATGGCGTGACCCTGGTCAACATCGGTGTCGGCCCGTCCAATGCCAAGAACATCACCGACCACCTGGCGGTGCTGCGTCCGCACTGCTGGCTGATGATCGGCCACTGCGGCGGCCTGCGCCAGTCGCAGACCATAGGCGACTACGTACTGGCCCACGCCTACATGCGTCGCGACGGCATCCTCGACCGCGTGGTGCCGCCGAACATCCCGATCCCGGCCCTGGCCGAGGTGCAGCTGGCGTTGCAGGAGGCGGCCGCGCAGGTCACCGGCGAGCGTGGCGAGCAGCTCAAGAAGCGTCTGCGCACCGGCACCGTGCTCACCTACGACGACCGCAACTGGGAGCTGCGCTGGGCCCAGGAGCGTCCGTTGATCAACCTTTCCCGCGCCGTGGCGGTGGACATGGAGAGCGGCACCATCGCGGCCCAGGGCTACCGCCTGCGCGTGCCGTACGGCACCTTGCTGTGTGTCTCCGACAAGCCGCTGCACAGCGAGATCAAGCTGCCGGGCTCGGCCAACGCGTTCTACAACCGCGCGGTCAGCCAGCACCTGAAGATCGGCATCGCCGCCCTCGACCTGTTGCGCACCGAGCTCAACTCGCTGCACTCGCGTAAACTGCGCAGCTTCGATGAGCCGCCGTTCCGCTGAGGATCCATGCCCCTGCCACCCCGTAGCACACCGCGCCGCCCTGCGGCGCGGCCCACCGGCCCGCGTCGCCAGCCCAAGGCGCCGCCGGCCGAACCGCGCCTGATCCTGTTCAACAAGCCGTTCGATGTGCTCACCCAGTTCAGCGACGGCGAGGGGCGGGCCACGCTCAAGGACTTCATCGACATCCCCGGCATCTATCCGGCCGGGCGCCTGGACCGCGACAGCGAAGGCCTGCTGCTGCTGACCAACGACGGGCGCCTGCAGGCGCGCATCGCCGATCCGAAGCACAAGCTGGCCAAGACCTACTGGGTACAGGTTGAGGGTGAGCCGAGCGAAGAGCAGCTACAGCGCCTGCGGGACGGCGTCGAGCTCAACGACGGGCCGACATTGCCGGCCCAGGCGCGCCTGCTCGAGGAGCCCGAGCTGTGGCCGCGTAATCCGCCGGTGCGTTTTCGCAAGAGCGTGCCGACGGCCTGGCTGGAGTTGGTCATTCGTGAAGGGCGCAATCGCCAGGTGCGGCGGATGACGGCAGCGGTGGGCTTGCCGACCTTGCGCCTGGTGCGGGTGCGGATTGGCGACTGGACGATCGAAGGGTTGGACCAGGGTTGCTGGCGTGAGGTGCCGGCGAAGCTTTGAGCCGCACGCGTCCCCTGTGGGAGCGGCCTTGTGTCGCGAAAGGGCCGCGAAGCGGCCCCAGCAATTTTTGCCTTGATGCTGAGATCTGGGGCCGCTACGCGGCCCTTTCGCGACACAAGGCCGCTCCCACAAGGAAGGGTGGGGGGCGTCAGGCCGCTACACCCCTTCGAGAAACCCCACCACCACGCTCTTGATGATAAACGCCAGCACGCCCAGGCCCAGCACAAAGAACAGGATCAGCGTGCCAAAGCGCCCGGCCTTGGACTTCTTCGCCAGGTCCCAGACGATGAAGCCCATGAAACCGATCAGCACGGTGACCAGGACGATCATCATCCATTCTTCGAATACTGCGGGATCCATCAGTTCACTCCAGGCAGATTGAGCCCCCGATCATACGCCGCACGCGCAAGGATTCAACGCAGGTGGGTCAATGGCAGCTCGGTGCTGGCCAGCACCTGGTTGAGCACGAAGCTCGAGCGCACGCTGGTCACGCCTTCGATACGGGTCAGGCTGCCCAGCAGCAGCTTCTGGTAGTGGTCCATGTCCGGCACCACCACCTTGAGCTGGTAATCGGCGTCCATCCCGGTGACCAGGCTGCACTCGAGCACCTGGGGCAGGCTGCGGATCGCCGCCTCGAAGGTCTCGAAGCGCTCGGGCGTGTGCCGGTCCATGCCGATCAGCACGTAGGCGGTCAGGCTCAGGCCGAGCTTCTTGCGGTCCAGCAGGGCCACCTGGCGCGAGATGTAGCCATCGTCTTCGAGCTGCTTGACCCGACGTGAGCACGGGGAAGGCGACAGGCCGATGCGTTCGGCCAGTTCCTGGTTGGAGATGCGCGCATCGCGCTGCAATTCGGCGAGGATGCTCAGGTCGTAGCGGTCGAGCTTGCTCATGGAAAGGACCTTTTCTGTTCGGATTGCTGCGAATTATCGATCCTGGGTGAAAAATTGCGCAAGCGCTATTTATCAGAGCAATCTTCGCAATCATCTGCCCCGGCGTCTGGCCTATCTTTATCACCAGAATCACTGCCCGGACATCAGTCCACGGCGACGCGCCCTAGGCGGGCGGTCGCGGCCAGCCATCCAACAGGATCCGCCAGGCCCCCGGGCTACGCACTGTCCAGAAGACGGCGCGAGGTGAGCCGGTGCCACAAGCGCCGAGCACGGACGACAATTCCCAAAGGGAGGCCGCAAGGCCTCCCTTTTTTATTGCTGCGCAGGCTGAACGCGAGAGGCCTTGCGCCGGCCGATTACGGCCAGCGCCGCCAGCAGCACCAGCAACCCGCCAGCCACGGCAATCACGAAGCCGCTGCGCGGTGTGGTGGCGTCCACCCACTGACCGGCGCCTGCCGCGCCGATGGCCACGCCGACATTCAGGCCAGCCAGCAGCCAGGTCAGGCCCTCGGTCAACTGGCGCTCGGGCACGTTGCGCTCCACCAGGGCCATGGCCACGATCATGGTCGGGGCGAAGAATACCCCGGCCAGCAACACCGCCACGGCCAGCAGGGTGAGGGTGTCGACCATGAGCAACGGCAGGGTAGCGAGCAGGGTGGCCAGTGCGCCGAGCAGTAACTGGCGGGGCAGCGGCAACCGCCAGTGCATTGCGCCGAACAGCAGCCCCGAGGCACAGGAACCCAGGGCATAGGCCGACAGCACCAGGCTGGCGGCGGCCAACTGCCCCTGTTCGCTGGCGAAGGCGACACTGACGATGTCCACCGTGCCGACGATCATGCCCATCGCCACCATCAGCAAGGTCAGTTGACGCACGGTCGGCAGCCGCCATACCGGCAGGTCACTTGCCAACGGCGCGTCGACAGCTGCCGGTGGTGGTTCGCTGGCGGCCTGCATCGCCAGTGCCGAAGTGCCCAGTAACAGCAGCGCGGCGGCGGCCAGCAGCCCGGCCTGTGGCCACAGTGCCACGCTGAGTCCAACCGCCAGGGGCGGCCCGGCGATGAAGCTGACTTCGTCGAGCACGGTTTCCAGCGAGTAGGCGGTCTGCAGTTGGGGTTGGCCGCGATACAGGTGGGTCCAGCGGGCGCGGACCATGGCCGACATGCTGGGCATGCACCCGGCCAGCAGGGCGGCGAAGAACAGCAGCCAGTCGGGGCCGCGCAGCCAGGCGCAGGCCGCCATCAACAGCAGCCCGAGCACGCTCAGCAACCCGGCCAGCGGCAGCACCCTGCGTTGGCCCAGGCGGTCGACCAGGCGCGAGACCTGCGGCGACAGCAGGGCATAGGTCAGCACGAAGCAGGCCGACACCGCTCCGGCCAGGGCATAGCTGCCGCGCCATTGCGCCAGCAGGGTGATGATGCCGATCCCGGTCATCGGTAACGGCAGGCGCGCCAGCAGCCCGGCCAGGGTGAAGGCGCGAGTACCCGTGGGAATGAACAACTGGGCGTAGGGGTTGGACATGTTGCTTCCTCCTTGAGGCGGCCCGCTTGCCGGTGGCTGGGCGGGGCGTGAATAATACGTACAGTGCGTATGATTAAATATTCATACGCGTTGAATGTAAATATTCATACGAAGTGTACGTAAAGGAGAGGCCATGGTTCGCCGCACCCGTGCCGAAATGGAAGAAACCCGTGCCGCCTTGCTGGCGATGGCCCGTCAGGTCCTCGGTGAGCAGGGGTACGCACAGACGTCCATGGACGATCTGACCGCCCGCGCCGGGCTGACCCGCGGCGCGCTGTACCACCATTTCGGCGACAAGCAGGGCCTGCTGGCGGCCGTGGTGGCGCAGATCGACGGTGAGATGGATGCGCGCCTGCTGGCCATCTCCGAAGCCAGCGATGACCCTTGGCAAGGATTCTGTCAGCGCTGCCAGGCGTACCTGCGCATGGCCCGCGAGCCGGAGATCCAGCGCATCGTCCTGCGCGATGCGCGGGCCGTGCTGGGCGCCGCTTCGCCCGAGGCGCAGCAGTATTGCATCGCGTCGTTGCAGCGGATGTTGGCGAGGCTGGTCCAACAGGGCGTGGTGGCCGAGGCCGACCCTTGGGCGCTGGCGGCGCTGGTGCATGGCAGCCTGTCGGAAGCGGCATTCTGGATCGCCCAAGGCGAGGACGGTGACGCTCGGCTCGGTCAGGCACTGGGTGCGCTAGAGCTGCTGCTGCGCGGCCTGTTGACGCGCTAGTCTGTCGGCTATTTCATCTGCCGGTCGCGGTCCGCGGAGTAGACTGCGAATGGTAAAGGCGAGCGTTTTCATCGAGAGGAACAACATGAGTTCGCGCATCTGGCGGTTGGCAGGTGTTGGTTTGCTGGGCCTGGGCATCAGCCTGGGTGCCCTGGCCGAAGGGCCTGGAGAAGGGCATGACGGCCATGGCGGCCAGCAGGAGCAGGGCGGTGGCGAACGGCGTGGATCGCCGCTCAATTCACGTGACGAAGTGCGCCAGACGCAACCGCCACGCCAGGGCTACTACCAGGACATTCCCCGTCGCTACGGCGACAACCGATACTGGGAAGCGGGCGGTCCGGGTCAGCGCCCCGGTGGCGACTGGTCCGGCCGGCCCGATGGTCATGGCAATGGCTGGGGGCCAGGGCCGCAGTACCATCCCGGGCATACCGTCGAGCGCTTCCCGGATCGCTACTGGAAAGTGCCGTACCGCGGGCAGGACTATTTCTACTCTGGTGGCTACTGGTACCGGCCCCACGGCGGCGGCTACGTGGTGGTCACGCCACCCTACGGCGTGCGGGTCGGCTACCTGCCGCCCTATGCCCGTGAAGTGTGGCTAAGCGGTGCGCTGTTCTTCCTGGTGGCCGACACGTATTACCAGTACCAGGCTGACAGCCGCGAGTACGTGGTGGTCAACCCGCCCGCCGTGGCGCCTGCGCCTATGCCACAGCAGGGCGGCGGCTACGATGTGATCGCCTATCCGATGTACGGCCAGGGGCCGGAGCAGCAGGAGCAGGACCGCTATCAATGCCATCGCTGGGCGGTGAGCCAGTCGGGGTTCGATCCGGCGACCGCCAGCTATGCGCCGCCGGCCAATGTGGCGGACAACTATCGACGGGCGTTGGGGGCGTGCCTGAGCGGGCGCGGCTACAGCATCAATTGACGGGGCATTCGCGATAACGGACTACACCGGGTCGGCGTGAACCATCACATCGGCCCGCGGGTAGCGCTGGCGAATGACTTGCGAGGCCTGCACGCACAGCTCATGGGCGGCATGCAGCGGCATGTCGCCGGGCAGTTCCAGATGCAGTTGCACGAACCACTGGCTGCCGGACACCCGCGTGCGCAGGTCATGCACCCCCTTCACCCCCGGGATCGCCAGCACCACCTCAAGCATGCGCTCGCCGATATCGGCCGGCAGTTCCTTGTCCATCAGGATTGCCGTGCTCTCGCGGGCGATCTGCAGCGCGCTCCACAGGATGTACAGGGCGATCCCCAGGCCGAACAGGGCGTCGAGCTGCGGCCAGCCGAAGCGGGCGAGCAGCAGCGCCAGCAGGATGCTGGCGTTGAGCAGCAGGTCGGAGCGGTAGTGCAGCGAGTCCGCGCGCACGGCGGTGGAGCCGGTCAGGCGGATGACCTTGCGCTGGAACGCCAGCAGCGCCACGGTCAGCGCCAATGACAGCAGCATCACCGCGATGCCGGCGGCGGTGTCACCCAAGGGCTCCGGCGACTTCAGCCGCTCCACCGCCTGCACCCCGATCAGCACCGCGCTGACCCCGATGAACAGCGCCTGGGCCATGCCGGCCAGGGCTTCGGCCTTGCCGTGGCCGAAGCGGTGGTCGTCATCGGCCGGGCGCAGCGCGTAATGCACCGCCAGCAGGTTGAGGAAGGAGGCGGCGGCATCCAGCGCCGAGTCGGTCAGCCCGGCCAGCAGGCTGACCGAGCCGCTCAGCCACCAGGCCACGGCCTTGCTCAGCACCAGGATGCAGGCGACGCTCAGCGAGGCGCGGGTGGCCAGGCGCAGCAGGCGTTGGTGTTCGGCGGTGGCAGTCATGCGCAGGAGATCGTCCGGATCAGGTCAGGCCGCGGGTACCAGGCCGTAGCTGGCCAGTTGCTCGACGCTGCCGCGGTGCTGGATCAGCCGCGGGTCGTTCAGCGGCAGGCGCTGGCCCAGTTCGCTTTCAAGGATAGCCTGCAGCTTGGTCCGGTCGACCTGGCCATCGGCATTGATCGCCGGCTTGAGCTTGGCCGGGTCGACATGGGCCGTGGTGCCCCCGGGGTAGTAGATGGCGCCGGTGGCGAAGTCGATGCCGAAGGCGATCAGGCCGGGAATGACATAGAACAGGATACCGATGGCATCCAGCGCCGCGACCACCGGATCGATCTTGCCTTCGATCTGGCCGCGACGGTCGGGGTAGAACAGGGTGCCGCAGGCCGTCAGCTGGGTCAGCAGGGTGGCGATGAGGGCGCCACCGATGACGCGGGAAGGGATGCGCATGTGAATCTCCGGAAGATAACGACAAACAACGGCGCGGCAATCGCCCGCGCCTGAGCTTAAGACCATGATAGGGCAGCCTCGGTTCGCCGTTATACTCGGTCGATTGTTCGAGGACCACCATGATTTCATTACCGATCGATGCCGTACTGTCCGACCTGCGCCAGGCCCTGGCCGAACGTGACGAAGCGGTGCTCGAGGCGCCGCCCGGCGCCGGCAAGACCACCCGCGTACCACTGGCCCTGCTCGCTGAGCCGTGGCTGCAGGGACAGACCATCCTCATGCTCGAGCCCCGGCGCCTGGCCGCCCGCGCCGCCGCCGAACGCCTGGCCAGCGAACTGGGCGAGAAGGTCGGCGAAACCGTGGGCTACCGCATCCGCCTGGACAGCAAGGTCGGCCCGAACACGCGCATCGAAGTAGTCACCGAGGGCATCCTCACCCGCCGCCTGCAGGCGGATCCTGCGCTGGATGGCGTGGGGCTGCTGATCTTCGACGAGTTCCACGAACGCAGTCTGGATGCCGACCTGGCCCTGGCCCTGAGCCTCAACGGCCGGGCGCTGTTGCGCGACGAGCCGCCGCTGAAGATCCTGCTGATGTCGGCGACGCTGGAGGGCGAGCGGCTGTCGCGCCTGCTCGACGACGCGCCGATCATCAGCAGCCAGGGGCGCATGCATCCGGTGGATATCCGTTGGAGCCGGCCCTTGCAGCCTGGCGAGTTCGTCGAGCCGCGGGTGGTCGACTGCGTGCTCCAGGCCCTGGCTGACGAATCCGGCAGCCTGCTGGTGTTCCTCCCCGGGCAGGCCGAGATCCGCCGTGTGCATCAGGCGCTGCAGGAGGCCGTGGGTGAGCGTCCGGACGTCCTGCTCTGTCCGCTGCACGGCGAGCTTGACCTGAGCGCCCAGCGTGCCGCCATCGAGCCGGCGCCCAAGGGTCAGCGCAAGGTGGTGCTGGCCACCAATATTGCCGAAACCAGCCTGACCATCGACGGCGTGCGCGTGGTGATCGACGCAGGTCTGGCGCGGGTGCCGCGCTTCGATCCCGGCAGCGGCATGACCCGGTTGGACACCCAGCGCATTTCCCGCGCCAGCGCCACCCAGCGTGCCGGACGAGCCGGGCGCCTCGAGCCCGGCGTGTGCTATCGACTGTGGTCCGAGGCGCAACACGATCAGTTGGCGGCCCACGCCAGCGCCGAGATCCTCCAGGCCGACCTGGCCGGGCTGGCCCTGCAACTGGCGCGCTGGGGCGTGCCGCCGGAGCAGCTCAGCTGGCTCGACCAGCCACCGGCGGCCGCCTACGGCCAGGCTCAGGACCTGCTGGCCCGGCTCGGTGCCTTCAAGCCAGGCTGCCGCGACAACTTGAGCGTACATGGCCAGGCCATGGCCGAGCTGCCTGCGCATCCGCGCATCGCCCATCTGCTGCTGCGCGGGCAGGACCTTGGATTGGCCGACATGGCCTGTGATGTCGCCGCATTGCTGGGCGAGCGCGACATCCTGCGCGGCGGCGGTGCCGACTTGCACAGCCGGTTGGCCCTGCTCAGCGGTGAAAGCCGTGCCTCCCGTGGCGGGCAGGGCGGCGTGCAGCGCGCCCGGCAACTGGCCCGGCAGTATCGCGGCCAGTTGCGTGGCAAACCGCGCAGCCCGGTCGCCGACCCCGACCATCCCCGCTGGCTGGGCGCGGTGCTGGCGCTGGCCTACCCCGACCGGGTGGCGCAGCAGCGTCGCGAAGGCGGCGCCGAGTACCGCCTGGCCAATGGCCGTGCGGCGCTGTTCGCCGAAGCTGATGCACTGATGAAAAGCCCGTGGCTGGTGATCGCCGACCTGGGCAGCCGCCAGGGGCAGCGCGAGGAGCGCATCTACCTGGCCGCCGAGTTCGATCCGGCGCTGTTCGACGGTGTGCTGGCCGAGCAGGTGGAGCAGCTCGACCTGCTCGACTGGGACGAACGTGAACAGGTGCTGCGCGCCGAGCGCCAGCGCAAGGTCGGCGAACTGGTGCTCAGCCGCGAGCCGCTGCCGGGGCTGGATGACGACGCACGGGCCAGGGCATTGCTGGGGCTGGTGCGGCGCAAGGGCCTGAACCTGCTGACCTGGACCCCGGAACTGCGCCAGTGGCAGGCCCGTGTCGCGCTGTTGCGTCAGCTGGACCTGGAAAAGGACGGCCACAGCGAGTGGCCCGACCTGGGTGACGACGCCTTGCTCGCCAACCTGGAAGACTGGTTGCAACCTTATCTGGGCAAGGTGTCGCGGCTGAGCCACTTCGCCAACCTGGACCTGCCCTCGATGCTGCGCAACCTGCTGCCCTGGCCGCTGCCCCAACGTCTGGACGAGCTGGCGCCATCACACCTGGCCGTGCCCTCGGGCTCCAGCATTCGCCTGGACTACAGCGAGCAGCCACCGATCCTCGCCGTACGCCTGCAGGAACTGTTCGGCCTGGCCGACACCCCGCGCATCGCCAATGGCCGCCAGCAGGTCAAGCTGCACCTGCTGTCGCCGGCGCGCCGGCCGGTGCAGGTGACCCAGGACCTGGCCAACTTCTGGCGCACCACCTATGCCGAGGTGAAGAAGGACCTGAAAGGGCGCTATCCCAAGCACTACTGGCCGGACGATCCGCTGGTGGCCGAAGCCACGGCCAGGGCCAAGCCAAGGAAGGCCTGACCCGTGCATTCGCTCGGGAGAACGCCGGCCTCAGGCGCCGGCTTCACCCTCGAGCAGCATGAACAGGCGGTACAGCACCACGGTGCTGAACAGCTGCAGGAAGCCGCTGAGGCTGTCCAGCGCCAGTTGCACGCCGGGCTGCGGCTCGGGGAACAGCTGCAGCAGCAGGCCGTCGATCAGCCACAAAGGCGCCAGCACCGACAGCATGCAGACCATGATGCGCAGGAAATGCCCGGTGGTCATGCGCGCGCTGGTGCGCATCGACTCGATCACCGGCAGGCCACGCAGCACCAGCAGGTACTCGGCGAACACCAGGTTCACCATGATCCATACACCGGGGAAGATGAGCAATGCCAGGCCCGCCATGATCAGCAGCGAGCTGATCACGATCAGCAGGGCCAGCATCGGCCACAGCTGCAGGGCGCGGGCGAACAGGTCGCGCTTGGCGGTGTCCTGGCCGTTGCTGCGGGTGTCGAGGTAGAGAATCAGCGCGGCGCTGTACAGCGGGTAGAACAGCAGGCTGACGAGCATGCCGTAGGCCGGCGAGGCCTGTGCACCCAGCTGGCTGTAGAGCAGCTGGGTGCCGAGGGCCTCGAGTACCACCAAGGGCAGGCACAGCTGGAGGATGCTCGTCAGGTGACGGCGGAAGAAGTACAGGGAGTCGCGCAGAACGCTCAGCGGATTCATCGGTCAACATCGCATGGCAGAAAAAGCAGGGCGTAACTTTAGCCCACTCGGCCCGCTTGCTGAAAAAAGTTTCATGGCCCGGACAATTGAATCGCTTTGCCCGGGCCTCCATCTTTGACGCTGTCCGATGTCCTGTTCAGCGCACGAGGTTGCCCCGATGAACACTGAAGAACAAACCCTGATCGATGGCCTGTTCGGCCGTCTCAAGCAAGCCGAGGATCCGGCCCAGCCGCGCGATGCCCAAGCCCAGGCGCGGATCGAGGAGCACCTGCGCCAGCAGCCGGCGGCACCTTACTACATGGCCCAGGCGATCCTGGTCCAGGAGACGGCGATCAAGCGCCTGGACGAGCAGAACAAGCAGCTCGAGGCCGAACTGCGCCAGGCTCGCGCGCAACTGGATGCGAGCCGCCCCAGCAGTGGCGGTGGTTTCCTCTCCAGCATCTTCGGCGCGGGAGCCCGCAATCCAGAGCCGCAGCGCCCGGTCGCTCCGCCGCCGACTTCCTCGGGTGGCTGGCGCGAACCGGCGCCCCAGGCCTACGCTCCGCCACCACCGCAGCAGGGCTTCGGCGCGGCGCCCGCCCCGGCACGCAGCGGCGCCAGCAGCTTCCTCGGCGGTGCCATGCAGACCGCCGCGGGTGTGGCCGGTGGCGTGTTGCTGGCCCAAGGCATCAGCAGTCTGTTCAACCACAATTCGCAGCCTGAGGAGATCGTCGAGGTAATCAAGGAAGCGCCGGCGCCGGCCAGCGACGCGGGTGGCTGGAATGACCAGGACAGCCAGCGCCAGGTGGCGGACAGCGGTGGCTGGGGCAATGACCAGGGTGGTTATGCCGATGCCGGTTACAGCAATGACGATGGCGGCTTTTTCTCGGACGACGACTACGCCTGAGGGCTTGGCATGCCCGAGAAGTTCCAGGGGTGCCTTGCGCCCCTCACGGGCACGCCCGCGACAAACTCAGGCCAGGCGCTGCAGGCCTTCCAGGCAAGTCGCCAGGTGGTAGGGCGTGGTCGAAGGCATGTCATGGCGGCTCACCGCCCCCGCGCCATCGCGGCACTCATGCCAGCCGCCTTCATGCAGGAAACGTGACTCCAGCGCCGCAAGCTGTGCCAGCAACCGTGCCTCGCTTCCCGGCCGCAACGCCAGTGCCCGCAGGTACTCCGCCTGGGCCCAGATCCGCTGGGTCGCATCGAGCACCTTGCCGTCCATGTCCAGCATCGCCAGCACCGCCGTATCCTTGACTCCGTACTGCTCGGCAAAGTCGAAGGCTCGCTCGATGGAAGCGTGCAGCGCCGTGCCGCGCAGCAACGGCGAGGTATCCAGCAGGTAGAACCATTCGAACTGGTGGCCTGGCTCGAACCAGTTATCCACAGCCCCACGCGGTTTTTCCAGCATCAGGCCGTGGCTTGGCTCGATGAACTGCGCCTGCAGCGCGTCGCACAGCTGCAGCAGCGACTGGCGAACCTCGTCGTCCTCGCGCTCGGCCAGCACCTGGAGAAAGGCCTCGGCCAGGTGCATCTGCGGGTTCTGCAGCGGGCCGCTGCCCAGGTCCGACCAGTCCTCACCGAGGCTGGCCTCGTACAGGCCATCGTCGCGGGCGAACTGCTCGGCAATGACTTCGAGGGCGCCGTTGAGCGTGGCCTCCACCAGGCCTTCGCCGACCTTGCCCCAGTAATGGGCGCAGGCAAACACGATGAAGGCGTGGGTGTAGAGGTCCTTGCGCCGGTCCAGCGGTTTGCCCTGGGCGTCGATGCTGTAGAACCAGCCGCCGTGCTCGGCGTCGTGGAAGTGCTTCTGCAGCGAGCGGAACAGCGTGGCGGCGCGTTCGGCGGCGCCCGGTTGCTCGATGCGGCTGCTGAACAGGTAAAGCTGACGGGCACAGGCCATGGCCCGGTAGCGCTGCACGGGCATTGGGCGGTGCTGGGTGTCCAAGGCTTCGTACGGCAGGGCCATGTCGGCGTTCCAGCCCGGGCCTTGCCACAGCGGCACGATGCGCTCGGCGAAGTGCTGGCGGAAACGGGTCAATGCGGGGCGGGGGTCGGACATGGTCGCGCTCGTGACGGTCGGGCAGGGCGCCATGGTAGCAGAAGTGGCAACTGCTTCGTGTGCGCGGGCAGCGTGGGAGCGGGCACATGATCCGATCTGGGCGAAAGCGTCAGCCGGGATTACCCAGCCCCTGCCAGTGCCGCGCGCCGACGAATATGAAGCGCAGTTGCTGGGTGATCTTTTCTTGTGGCGTCAGCGCCTGTGGATGACCGGGCTCGGGGCTGTCGATCAGCTCGGGCAGGGTAGCGAACACGGTCTTGACCACCAGGTCGGCCATCACCGCCAGGGCGGCGCCGTCCAGATGCTGCCAACGCGGCATGCGTGCCAGGTCCGTGGCCAGGTCGCTGCTGATGTCCTGGCGCAGGCGGGCGATGGCCTGGCGCACCGGCTGCGAGCCGCCGTATTGCTCGCGGGCGAGGAACAGGAACTGCGCGCGGTGGGCGATGACCACGTCGAGGAAGATGCGCACCGAGGCGTCGGTGATGCCGCCCAGTTCGAATTCATTGTGGCGCACCAGGCGGATGGTCTGGCGGAAGGTGGTGTCCACCTCGGCGACCAGGGCCAGGCCCAGGGCATCCAAGTCGGGAAAGTGGCGGTAGAAGCCCGTGGGCACGATACCCGCGGCCTTGGCCACCTCGCGCAGGCTGATGCTGCCGAAGCCACGGCCGCTCTCCATGAGCAGGCAGGCGGCGTCCAGCAGGGCCTGGCGGGTTTGTAACTTCTGTTCGGCGCGCGGCAGCATGGGGCAGGATTCTATGACTGTACGACTGGGCATTCTGGATAAAAAAACAAAGCCCGGTCAATGGACCGGGCTTGGAGGGTAGCAGGCGCAGTGGGGCGGGTTGTTGTTCTCGGCCATGGCGATCAGCTCACACGGCTGAGTTCGACCAGACGATCCGAGCCACCCTCGGCGACACGGTTGTTGCGTTCGTTGAGGCGATCGGCGCCACCTTCGGCGACACGGTCGTTGCGTTGGATCAGACGATCCGAGCCACCTTCGGCAACGCGGTCGTTGCGTTGGATCAGACGATCCGAGCCACCTTCGGCAACGCGGTCGTTGCGTTGGAGCAGACGATCCGAGCCACCTTCGGCAACGCGGTCGTTGCGTTGGATCAGACGATCCGAGCCACCTTCGGCAAAACGGTCGTTGCGTTGGATCAGGCGATCCGAGCCACCTTCGGCGACACGGTTGTTACGTTCGAGCAGACGCTCGGAACCGCCTTCGGCCAAGCGGCCTGCGCGTTCCTGCAGGCGCTCGGCGCCGCCTTCTGCCAAGGTGTTCAGCGGTTGGCTGACGGTGGCGGCGCTGGAGCGCGATTCGGCGCTCAGGTGCTGGTCTTCGGCTGGCAGGGCGAAGGCGTTGGCGGCAAGTACGGACAGGGTCAGGCTCAGCAGCAGGTGGCGTTTCATGGTTCGGTGCTCCTCAGGGGGGGCTGGAAAGTGGGTACGAAGCCAATGCTACGCCTGGTAACTCCAGAGAAAAGTTCATCAGGATAATGGTAACAATCGACGGGATTGATACTGTGCTTGGAGGGCTCTGGATCAATGTTTTCAGGTGTTCCGCAAGCGCTGAGGCACGCTTGAGCCCCGGTAACACTGCCGCTGTCCATGGGCGAAAAGCTGAGAAAGGCGTCAGGAAAATCCTGGTTATCATGGCGCACGGATTAAACCCGGCGGTTTTTCATCAGTCCGACATAATGAGTGCCATGCAGTCAGGAGAACCATGCAATGACGCGCCCTGCCAGAATCCTCATCTGGACCTTCGCCACCCTCGCCACCCTGCTGGCGATCCTGGTGGTGGTGATAGCCACTTTCGACTGGAACCGCGTCAAGCCGCTGCTCAACGAGAAAGTCTCCGAAGCCCTGCACCGGCCGTTCGCGATCAACGGCAACCTCGCCGTGCACTGGCGCACCGAGCCCGAGGAAGGCGGCTGGCGGGCCTTCGTGCCCTGGCCGCACTTCAGCGCCGAGGACCTCACCCTGGGCAACCCCGACTGGCTCAAGGAGCCGCGCATGGTCGCCCTGGAGCGCGTGGACTTTCGCCTGGCGCCGTTGCCGCTGATCGTCCAGCGCATCAGCATCCCGCGCATCGACCTGGTCAAGCCCAGCGCCAGCCTTACCCGGCTGGCCGATGGCCGGGCCAACTGGGTGTTCGATTTCGGGCCCAAGGATGAGAACGAGGTTCCGTCGAAGTGGGAGCTGGACATCGGCGCCATCGGCTTCGACCAGGGCAATGTCAGCTTCGACGACCAGACGCTGAAGACCAGCATGAAGGTGCAGGTCGACCCGCTGGGCAAGCCGATCCCGTTCAGCGACATCGTCGGCAAGGCCCGCGCCGAGAAGGCCGGCAATGCCCAGGCCTACGCCTTCGGCTTCAAGGCCCAGGGCCGCTACAAGGGCCTGGCGGTGGCCGGCACCGGCAAGATCGGCGGCCTGCTGGCGCTGCAGGACGCCAGCCAGCCGTTTCCGCTGCAGGCCGACGTGCGTATCGGCGACACCCGGGTCGCATTGGCCGGGACCCTGACTGACCCGCGCAACCTCGGCGCCCTCGACCTGCGCCTGAAGCTTTCCGGCAGCAGCCTGGGCAACCTCTACCCGCTGACCGGCGTGACCTTGCCCGATACGCCGCCGTATGCCACCGATGGTCATCTGACCGCCAACCTGCACGCCGCCGGCGGCGCGCAGTTCCGTTACGAGGGCTTCAACGGCAAGATCGGCGATAGCGACATTCACGGCGACCTGGCCTTTGTCGCCAGCCAGCCCCGGCCGAAGCTCTCCGGCAACCTGGTATCCAACCAGCTGCTGTTCAAGGACCTGGCGCCGCTGATCGGCGCCGACTCCAACAGCGAGCAGAAGGCCCGCGGCGGCGCCAGCAAGCAGCCGGCCGGCAAGGTGCTGCCGGTCGAAGAGTTCCGCACCGAGCGCTGGCGAGCCATGGACGCCGACGTGACCTTCGCCGGCAAGCGCATCGTGCACAGCGAGAAGCTGCCGTTCAACGACCTGTCCGCCCATGTGATCCTCGAGGACGGCCTGCTGCGCCTGGAGCCGCTGCGCTTCGGCGTGGCCGGCGGCAACCTCGATTCCAACATCCGCCTGGACGGGCGCAGCGCGCCGTTGGAGGGTCGCGCCCGGCTGACCGTGCGTGGCTTCAAGCTCAAGCAGCTGTTCCCTGGCTTCGCGCCGATGCAGACCAGCTTCGGTGAGCTCAACGGCGATGCCGACATCAGTGGCCGCGGCAACTCGGTGGCGGCACTGCTGGGCACTTCCAACGGGGATCTGCGCCTGCTGATCAACGATGGCGCGATCAGCCGCAGCCTGATGGAGATCGCCGGGCTCAATGTAGGTAACTACGTGGTAGGCAAGTTGTTCGGTGATGAGGACGTGAAGATCAATTGTGCTGCGGCGGATGTCGGGATCAAGAATGGCCTGGCCACTACCCGGTTGTTCGTCTTCGACACCGAGAACGCGATCATCTACATCAACGGCACGGCCAACTTCGCCAGCGAACAGCTGGATCTGAAGATCACCCCCGAGTCCAAGGGCTTGCGCCTGTTCTCGCTACGCTCGCCGCTGTATGTGCGCGGACCGTTCGCCAAGCCGAGTGCCGGCGTACAGGCGGTGCCGCTGGCGCTGCGTGGCGCGGGGATGGTGGCGTTGGGCGTGGTGGCCGGGCCGGCGGCGGGGCTGCTGGCGCTGATCGCGCCGAGCAGCGGGGATGAGCCGAACCAGTGCACGCCGTTGTTGCAGCAGATGCGCGCCGGCAAGGCGCCAGCGGCGGCCGGCAAAGGTCATTGAGGTTCGTGGGAGCGGGCTTGCCCCGCGATGGCATCGACGCCATCGCGGGGCAAGCCCGCTCCCACGTAAACCATGGGATCAGAGGCCTTTCAACAGATCGGACATATCGTCCGCGTGCTCTTCTTCCTGCGCCAGGATGTCCTCGAAGATGCGCCGGGTGGTCGGATCCTTGTCGCCGATGTACTGGATGATCTCGCGGTAGCTGTCGATGGCGATGCGCTCGGCCACCAGGTCCTCCAGCACCATTTCCTTCAACGAACTGCCCGCCACGTACTGGGCGTGGGCGTTCCTGGTCAGGTTGTCCGGATTGAAGTCCGGCTCGCCGCCCAGCTGCACGATGCGCTCGGCCAGCTTGTCGGCGTGCTCGGCTTCCTGGTTGGCGTGCTCGAGGAACTCCGCGGCGGCGACGCTGGCCTTGATGCCGCTGGCCATGAAGTAGTGACGCTTGTAGCGCAGGACGCAGACCAGTTCGGTGGCCAGCGACTCGTTCAGCAGGCGCAGGATTTTCTCGCGGTCGGCGTGGTAACCCTCGGTCACCGCGCCTTGCTCGACATGCTTGCGGGCATTGGCACGCAGGGTCTTCACATCGGTCAGTTCAACGCTCATGTTCATCTCCGTAGGCATCGGGTTGGGTCATGCGCCGTGCGCGGCGTCGCTGTCTTGCTGGCGTTGCTTGCAGGTCTTGAAGCCCTTGGCGTCGACATGGCCGGTGGCGTCGAAGCGCACGTAGTATGGCTGCTGGTGGCCATCGCGGTTGAGGATGTAGTCGTTGCAGGTGCCGCCGTGGGGCAGGTCGATGACATTCGACGGGCTGCCGCCGATGGCGATGACCTTCTGCATGGTCATGCCGTGCTCGACCTGCTTGACCAGCGGCTCGTCGCGGTAGGTGACGTAGTCCACCGGGTTTTCCGGGCGGCTGCCGCAGGCGGCGAGGGTGGCGCTTGCCAGAAGGATGGCCAGGGTTCGCTTGTACATGGTCCCGCTCCTTGCTCAGGGTCTGTTCTGCTTGGAACCGCGCGGCGCGCCGGGAGTTCGATTGCGCTTGTCTCCGATCGCGCTGTAGGGTGGGCCGGTCTGTTCACGGATGAGGGCAAGGGTGATGAGTCAGGAGCTGGCCACGCGTTATCCACTGGTGCTGGTGCCGGGCATGCTCGGGTTCGTGCGGGCGCTGGTCTATCCCTACTGGTTCGGCATCGTTCCGGCATTGCGCCGGGGCGGCGCGCAGGTGTTCCCGGTGCAGGTGTCGCCGCTGCATTCCAGCGAAGTGCGGGGCGAGCAGTTGCTCTGCATCATCGAGGACATCTGCCAGCGCACGGGGGCCGACAAGGTCAACCTGATCGGGCATAGCCAGGGCGCCCTCAGTGCCCGCTATGCGGCGGCGAAGCGGCCTGATCGGGTGGCTTCGGTGACGTCGGTGGCCGGCCCCAACCATGGCTCGGAGCTGGCCGACCACCTCGAACGCACGGCACCTGGTGACTCTGTCCGGGGGCGCATCCTCAAGGCCGTGCTGCATGGCTTCGCTGTGGTGCTGGGTTGGCTGGAGACCGGCTGGCGCCGCGATCCGCTGCCGATCGACGTGCACGCTTCGCACCAGTCGCTGACCAGTGCCGGGGTGGCACTGTTCAACCAGGCTTATCCACAGGGGTTGCCCGAAGTCTGGGGGGGCGAGGGGCCGCCGGAAGTGAACGGGGTGCGCTATTACTCCTGGTCCGGCACCCTGCAGCCTGGGCGTACCGACCAGGGCCTGAACCGTTTTGACGGCAGCAACTACTTCTGCCGCTTGTTTGCCCGCAGCTTCGTCAGGGAGACGGGGCAGTGCGACGGCATGGTCGGGCGCTTCAGCTCGCACCTGGGTCAGGTGATCGGTGACGACTATCCGCTCGATCACCTGGATATCGTCAACCAGTCGCTGGGCGCGGTGGGCAAGGGAGCCCAGCCGGTGAGGCTGTTCACCGAGCATGCCGCCCGCCTCAAGCAGGCAGGGTTGTGATCCATCGCGGGGCAAGCCCGCTCCCACGCCTGTGGATTGCCCCAAAAAGCTTGCAGCGTGATTGCGGGACAACCCAGTTTTCGTGGGAGCGGGCTTGCCCCGCGATGAGGGCGTGGCCTAACGCCGTACCGGCGTGGTCCAACGCTCGGCCAGCAGCACGCCAACCAGTGTCAGCACACCGCCAACCAGGTGATAACTGGCCAACTGCTCATCCAGCACCACGGCGGCGATCACCGCCGTGACCACCGGCAGCAGGTTGAAGAACAGCGTGGTACGGCTCGGCCCCAGACGGTGCACGGCCTGCATCCACACCCGCGGCGCGACCATCGAGGCCAGCAGGCCCGCGTAAAGTACCAGGCCAATGTTGTGGCCGTTCAACCCGGTCTTGGGTGACAGCAGGAACAGCGGCAGCAACACCAGGATCGCCACCAGCACCTGCAGGTACAGCAGCTGCAGCGGTGGCAAGCGCAGCTGCCATTTCTTCAGCAGGAAGCTGTACAGCGCATAGGCGAAGGTAGCCACCAGCATCATCAGGTCGCCGGCGTTCAGCCCCTGGTGCAACAGCACGCCGGGTTGCCCGGCCGAGACCACCTCCAGCACGCCGAAGAACGACACCAGCGCGCCCAGCAGCGCGCCATAGGTCAGCCGCTGGCCGAGCCAGGCAATGGACAGGGCCAGCGACATCAGCGGCATCAGCGAGAGGATGATGCCCATGTTGGTGGCGCTGGTGATGGCCGCGGCGAAGTAGGCCAGGCTCTGGTAGATGGCCATGCCCAGCACGCCCAGCACGAAGATCTTGCCCAGGTGCGGGCGGATGGCTGCGCGGTTGCGCCAGACCTGCGGCAGTAGGAAAGGAGTGAACAGCAGGCCGGCCAGCAGCCAGCGGTAGAAGCCGATCTCGGCAGGGAAGATGGCCCCGGCGGACATCTTGGTGACCACGGTGTTGCCAGCCCAGATGAGGATGGCGATGAGGGGGAAGAGGTAGTTCATGATGACTCTCGAGTTGCGGTTGACCCGTGGGAGCGGGTCAAGCCCGCTCCCACGTGGCGGCCATTATCGCTTGTCTGTTCGAATGCCTATACTTCCATCCAGACAACTCGCCCCGCGAAGCAGACAGCATGACCCGCAAGTACCTCGACATTCCGCAATTCGACCGGCTCCCCGCACCGGTCTACTTCCGCTACGACGAATTCGGCGCCGACACCCACAGCCCGCCGCACCGTCACCCCTGGGGCCAGCTCAACTATGCCTCCCATGGCCTGATGCACCTGGACGTCGAGGGCCAGCGCTTCATCTCGCCCCCGCATTACGCCGTCTGGGTGCCGCCGGACACCGAGCACGGCTGCTACAACCCCCAGGCCATCATCTACCGCTCGGTCTACCTGGAGCGCAGCCTGTGCGCCGAGCTGCCGACGCAGCCCTGCAGCCTGGTGATCAGCGACATCCTCAAGGCGATCCTCGGCGACTTCGCCCGCCGCGACCTGCACATCGCCCAGGACGAGCGCGACCAGCGCCTGGTCCAGGTGCTGATCGACCAACTGCACCTGGCGCCGACGCAGACCTGCTACCTGCCGTTCGCCCGCAGCGACAGCCTGCGCCAGGTGCTAGAGGCGTTGCACGCGGAGCCTGGCGACAACCATCCACTCGCCTATTGGGCCGGGCAGGTGCATGTCAGCGAGCGCACCCTGGCCCGGCAGTTCCTGCGCGAGCTGGGGATGAGCTTCGGCGAATGGCGTCTGCGCCTGCGCTTTCTGCGGGCCATCGAGGCACTCGAGGCGGGCACGCCGATCCAGGCCATCGCCTTCGATCTGGGCTACAGCAGCGCCTCGGCCTTCATCGCCATGTTCCAGCGCCAGGCCAACTGCACCCCGGAGCAGTACCGGCGGCGGGCGCGGACAGAGATGTAAGAATTCTTGTCTACACTCAGCTGCGACGAGCGCGCATCCGGCGCGCAGGCAAGGAGACCACTCCATGAAGCTGCTGCACGTACCCCTGCTGGTGTTGGGCCTGTTGATCGCGGGCCAAGGGTTCGCCGCCACCGCGCAACAGGAAAAGATGAAGACCTGCAACGCCGACGCCACCACCAAGGCGCTCAAGGGCGATGAGCGCAAGGCGTTCATGAGCACCTGCCTGAAGAAGGATGTGCCGCAGACCCAGCAGGAGAAGATGAAGACCTGCAACGCCGACGCCACCACCAAGGCGCTCAAGGGCGATGAACGCAAGACCTTCATGAGTGACTGCCTGAAGAAGAAATGACCTGCGCCTATGCCTCTGCCGTGAAGGCTGGCAGACTGCGGGACTTTCCGCTGTCTGCCGTTGAGGCTGTATGACTTTCACTCCCCGCCAGGTCACCCTGGCCAGCTGGATCATCGTCATGGCGGGCCTGTTGCTGGCGCTGCCGCTGAAGCTGCTGCCGAGCCTGCTGGCCGGCCTGCTGGTCTACGAGCTGGTCAACATGCT
Source organism: Pseudomonas peradeniyensis (assembly GCF_014268935.2). Taxonomy (GTDB): domain Bacteria; phylum Pseudomonadota; class Gammaproteobacteria; order Pseudomonadales; family Pseudomonadaceae; genus Aquipseudomonas; species Aquipseudomonas peradeniyensis. The sequence continues at coordinate 430,767 of NZ_JABWRJ020000002.1, forward strand.
CACTCCGCGGCTGCAACCGCTGATCGCCGGGCAGCGCGCACGCTGGCTGGCGGTGGCGCTGCTCGGCACCCTGGTGGTGAGCACGCTGACGTTGCTGATCGCCGGCGCCTTCAGTTTCCTGCTGCACGAGGCCGAGAACCCCGGCGCCTCGCTGGACAAGTTCATGGGCCTGGTCGAGCGCGCGCGAGGCCAGCTGCCGCCGTTCATCGAAGCCTACCTGCCGGCCAGCGCCGCCGAGTTCAAGGTGGCCATCGGCGACTGGATCAAGAGCCACCTGAGCGACCTGCAACTGGTGGGCAAGGGCATGGCGCACATGTTCGTGACCCTGCTGATCGGCATGATCCTCGGCGCCATCGTTGCCCTGCAGCGCATCCCCGACATCTCCCGGCGCAAGCCCCTGGCGGCAGCGCTGTTCGAACGCCTGAGCCTGCTGGTGCAGGCGTTTCGAAACATCGTCTTCGCGCAGATCAAGATCTCGCTGCTCAACACCGTCTTCACCGGCATCTTCCTGGCCGTGGTGTTGCCGCTGTTCGGCGTGCACCTGCCGTTGACCAAGACGCTGATCGTGCTGACCTTCCTGCTGGGGTTGTTGCCGGTGATCGGCAACCTGATGTCCAACACCCTGATCACCATCGTCGGGTTGTCGCTGTCGATCTGGGTGGCGATGGCGGCGTTGGGGTACCTGATCGTGATCCACAAGGTCGAGTACTTCCTCAACGCGCGGATCGTCGGCGGGCAGATCAGTGCCAAGGCCTGGGAGCTGTTGCTGGCGATGCTGGTGTTCGAGGCGGCGTTCGGGCTGCCGGGGGTGGTGGCGGGGCCGATCTATTACGCCTACCTGAAGAGTGAGTTGAAGCGGGCGGAGTTGGTCTGATCATCGCGGGGCAAGCCCGCTCCCACAAAGCAGTCATGAACTTGGCGTGGGAGCGGGCTTGCCCCGCGATAAGGCCTTTGAATCAGGCCGCGCCGTAACGCTTGCGCGCCTCGATCGCCAGCCCGCTGCCGATACTGCCGAAGATATTGCCTTCCACATGCCGCGCATTGGGCAGCATAGCCGCCACGCTGTTGCGCAGCGCTGGAATCCCGCTGGAACCACCGGTGAAGAACACCGTGTCCACCTGGCCCTCGCTCACGCCGGCCTTGGCCAGCAACTCGCTCACGCTGCCACGCACCCGCTCCAGCAGCCCATCGATGGCCTCCTCGAACAGTACCCGGGTCAGCTCGGCCGACAGCTCCGGCTCGATACGGCCAAAGTCGATGTGCCGGCTGTCGCGCTCGGTCAGCTCGATCTTGCTGGCCTCCACCTCCATCGCCAGCCAGTGCCCGGCGCGCTGTTCGATCAGGTTGAACAGGCGATCGATGCCCAGCGTGTCCTCGATGTCGTAGCGCATGTTGCCCAAGGCCAGCTGCGACTTCTGCGAGTAGAGGGCGTTGATGGTGTGCCAGGTAGCCAGGTTGAGGTGGTAGCTGGTGGGCATCAGCGCGCCGCTCTTCATCCGGCTGCCGTAGCCGAACAGCGGCATCACGCCCTGCAGGCTCAGCTGCTTGTCGAAGTCGGTACCGCCGATGTGCACGCCGCCGGTGGCCAGGATGTCGCTCTGGCGCTCGGCCACCAGGTGGCGCTCGGGCGACAGGCGGATCAGGGTAAAGTCCGAGGTACCACCGCCGATATCGACAATCAGTACCAGCTCTTCCCGGCTGATGCCTGACTCGTAGTCGAACGCCGCGGCGATCGGTTCGTACTGGAACGACACGTCCTTGAAGCCGATCTTGCGCGCCACCTCCGCCAGGGTGTCCTCGGCCTCCTGGTCGGCGGCCGGGTCTTCGTCGACGAAGAATACCGGGCGGCCCAGCACCACCTGGTCGAATTCACGGCCGGAATCGGCTTCGGCGCGCTTTTTCAGCTCGCCGATGTACATGCCCAGCAGGTCCTTGAACGGCAGGGCGCTGCCCAGCACGCTGGTGTCGTGCTTGATCAGCTTGGAGCCCAGCAGGCTCTTGAGCGAGCGCATCAGGCGGCCTTCGTAGCCTTCCAGGTACTCGTGCAGGGCCAGGCGACCGTACACGGGACGACGCTCCTCGATGTTGAAGAAGACCACCGACGGCAGGGTGATCTTGCCGTCTTCCAGGGCGATCAGCGATTCGACGCCCGGACGGTGCCAGCCGACCGTGGAGTTGGAGGTGCCGAAGTCGATGCCAAGGGCACGGGCCGGGGATACGTCAGACATGAAGGAGAGCTTCCGGAGGCAAAACGGCCGCGCAGTTTATGCCAGTCTGCGGCTAAATCAAGACCGGTCGTCTGCGATAGCGCAACCCCGGATGAACCTTGAAAGGCTATGCTTGACCCCAATCTTCAGTGGCAATACGTACATTCACATCGGTGATCCATAGATGGACTTCAAAGACTATTACAAGATACTCGGCGTCGAGGCGAGCGCGGACGAGAAGGCGATCAAGGCCGCGTACCGCAAGCTCGCGCGCAAGTATCACCCCGACGTCAGCAAGGAGCGTGACGCCGAGGACAAATTCAAGGAGGCCAACGAGGCCTACGAAGTGCTTGGCGACAAGGACAAGCGCGCCGAGTACGACGAGATCCGCAAGTATGGCGGCCAGCATGGCCGGCCGTTCCAGGCACCGCCTGGCTGGCAGTCCCGTGGCGGCAATGGCGGCGGCGGTGGCTTCGAGGGTGGCGATTTTTCCGATTTCTTCAGCTCGATCTTCGGCGCCCGGGGCGGCAACCCCTTCGGTGGCGGCGGTGGCCGGCAACAACGCAGTGCCGGCAGGCGAGGGCAGGACGTGGAACTGGAACTGGCGGTCTTCCTCGAAGAGACCCTGAACAAGGAATCCAAGCAGATCAGCTTCCAGGTGCCGCAGACCAACGGCGCCGGGCAGCGCACCGGCTTCACCACGAAAACGCTGAACGTGAAGATCCCCGCCGGGGTGACCGACGGCGAGCGCATCCGCCTCAAGGGCCAGGGCGCGCCGGGCGTGGGCGGTGGCGCCAATGGCGACCTGTTCCTGACCATCCGCATGGCACCGCACCCGCTGTTCGATGTCGAAGGCCATGACCTGATCATCACCGTGCCCCTGGCACCGTGGGAGGCGGCGCTCGGCGCCAAGGTGGCCGTACCCACCCTGACCGGCAAGATCAACCTGACCATCCGCCCTGACAGCCAGAGCGGCCAGCGCCTGCGGGTCAAGGGCATGGGCCTGTTGAACAAGCAAGGCGAGCGCGGCGACCTGTACGCCCAGCTCAAGGTAGTGATGCCTGCCCAATCCGACGACGCAACTCGCGCATTGTGGACCCAGCTCTCCGAGAAAGCCGCGTTCAACCCGAGGACTCAATGGAGTAAGTGATCATGAGCAGCCCCCTGATCGTTCAACTGGACATGCGTACCCTGTGCCAGGAGGCCGACATCACGGCCGACTGGGTGATCGAGATCGTCGAGCACGGCATTGTCGAACCGTCGGGGCGAACGCCCGAGGAGTGGGTGTTCGATGACCGCGCGCCGGTGACCTTGAAGCGCGCGGTGAAGCTGCATCAGGAGCTGGAGCTGGAGTGGGAAGGGGTGGCGCTGGCGTTGGAGCTGTTGGAAGAGGTGCAGCAGTTGCGCAGCGAGAACAGCATGTTGAAGCAGCGGTTGGGCAGGTTTACCCAGATGTGAGAGTTAAAGCATCGCGGGGCATCAACGCCGTTCTGAGGCGGGGGCCAGGACCTTGAAATACAACGCTGTTGCCCGGTAAACCCCTTCCGGTCCGCAGGCATAATCCGGAATCTCCCCTGCCTTGCTGTACCTCAGCACCCGATAGAACGCCTCTGCCTCGGACCCAGCCTCGGTATCGAGAAACAGCATCCCCCGCCCGATCCGCCGCGCCTCGGTCTCCAGCGCGTTCATCAACTGCTGCCCCAGCCCACGCCTGCGCGCATCGCTGTGCACCAGCAGCTTCTGCACCTCGCCCCGGTTCAGCCCGTTGGGCTTCAGGCACAACCCCAGCTGCACACTACCCAGCACCTCCTGCCCCTGGGCGATGACCCAGAGCAGCCGCTCGCCACCGGCCAGCTTTGCCTTCACCTCATCGAAGTAGGCCTTGGCCTGCTGCTCGTCGATATCGGCTAGAAACCCCACCGACGCGCCCTGGCGCACCGCATCGAGCAAAAGGGTCACCAACCCGTCGCGGTAGTACGCCAGGCCTTCGTGGGTCACGCGGTGCAGCTGGGCGGTGTTCATCGGCTTCAGGTCCTTGAAGGGGGAAGGGAGTTGTCATTCAGGTACAGCTGCATGAAGGTCAGGTCTAGCCAGCGCCCGAACTTCACCCCCACCTGCGGCATCTGCCCGGTGGTGCTGAAACCCAGGCGTTCGTGCAGGCGGATCGACGCGGCGTTGCCGCTCTCGATGGCGGCAACCATCACATGTTTGTCGCAGTGGCGCGCGCGCTCGATCAGCGCGTCCATCAACACCGGCCCCAGGCCCTTGCCGCGTTGGTCGCCACGCACGTACACCGAGTGCTCGACGGTATGCCGGAAGCCTTCGAACGGCCGCCAGTCGCCAAATGAGGCATAGCCCAGCACGCCGCTGTCGTCCACCGCGACCAGGATCGGGTAGCCCTGCTGCGCACGGGCCTCGAACCAGGCCAGGCGGTTGCCCAGGTCCACGGGGGTTTCGTTCCAGATCGCCGTGGTGTTGGCCACGGCGTCGTTGTAGATGTCGAGGATGCCCGGCACGTCGTCGATCAGGGCGTCGCGGATCTGGTAACTCATGACAGCGTCTCGCAAGGGAAGTGGTTGCAGATTAAATGGTAACCAGGCCGCGCACACCTTCGGCCTGCATGTTTTCACCCCGGCCGCGCTGGACGATCTCGCCGCGTGCCATGACCAGGTATTGGTCGGCCAGCTCCTCGGCGAAGTCGTAGAACTGCTCCACCAGCAGGATGGCCATGTCGCCCCGGTCGGCGAGCTTGCGGATCACCGCGCCGATCTCCTTGATCACCGACGGCTGGATGCCTTCGGTGGGCTCGTCGAGGATCAACAGGCGCGGGCGGCTGGCCAGGGCGCGGCCGATGGCCAGCTGTTGCTGCTGGCCACCCGAGAGGTCGCCGCCACGGCGTTGCTTCATCTGCTCCAGCACCGGGAACAGCTCGTAGATGAAGGCGGGTACTTCCCGTGCCTCGCGGGCGGGGAAGCGCGACAGGCCCATCAGCAGGTTTTCCTCGACGGTCAGGCGCGGGAAGATCTCGCGGCCCTGGGGCACGTAGGCGATGCCGGCCTGGACCCGTTGCTGGGGCTTGAGCGTGGTGATCGGCTTGCCTTCCCATTCCACGCGGCCCTCGCGGGCCGGCAGCAGGCCCATCAGGCAGCGCAGCAGGGTGGTCTTGCCCACGCCGTTGCGACCCAGCAGGCAGGTGACCTCGCCGACCTTGGCCTCGAAGGACAGGCCGCGCAGGATGTGGCTGCCGCCGTAGTATTGGTGCAGGGTGTCGATCTTGAGCATGTGTTGTCCTTTTCGAATCTGCTTTGTGTTTTCGGGCCTCATCGCCGGCAAGCCGGCTCCCACAGGGGCTGCGCTTGCACAAACCCTGTGGGAGCCGGCTTGCCGGCGATGAGGCCGGTACAGCCACCCAGAATTCAGCGGCCCAGATACACCTCGACCACCCGCTCATCCTCCTGCACCTGCGCCAGCGACCCTTGCGCCAGCACGCTGCCCTGGTGCAGCACCGTCACATGGTCGGCAATGCTGCCGACGAAGCCCATGTCATGCTCCACCACCATCAGCGAATGGTGGCCCGCCAGCGAGCGGAACAGCTCGGCGGTGAACTCGGTCTCGGCATCGGTCATCCCCGCCACCGGCTCGTCGAGCAGCAGCAACCTCGGCTCCTGAACCAGCAGCATGCCGATCTCCAGGAACTGCTTCTGCCCATGGGATAACAACCCCGCCTGGCGCTGTGCCAGGGGCAGCAGGCGCAGGGTGGCCAGCACCTCCTCGATGCGCTGGCGCTGCTCGCCGGACAGCCGCGCCACCAAACTGGCCCACACCGACTTGTCGGCCTTGAGCGCCAGCTCCAGGTTCTCGAACACCGTCAGCGCCTCGAACACCGTGGGCTTCTGGAACTTGCGACCGATGCCGGCCTGGGCGATCTGGCACTCGCTCATGCGGGTCAGGTCGAGGGTGTCGCCGAAATACGCCGTGCCGCTGTCGGGGCGGGTCTTGCCGGTGATCACGTCCATCATCGTGGTCTTGCCGGCGCCGTTGGGGCCGATGATGCAGCGCAGCTCGCCGACGCCGATGTACAGGTTCAGGTCGTTGAGCGCCTTGAAGCCATCGAAGCTGACGCTGATGCCCTCCAGGCTCAGCACCGTGCCGTGGCGGGTGTCGAGCCCGGCCTCGCGGCGCCGGCCCAGGCCGATCGCCTCGCGACCGCTGCCGATCTGGTCGAAGATCGGTTCCAGCATGAATTCCGGATGCACCGGGGGCACGCTTCTCATGGCTGGCTCCTTTTCTTCACAAGGCCGACCACGCCCTTGGGCAGGTACAAGGTGACGAGGATGAACAGCGCGCCGAGGAAGAACAGCCAGAACTCGGGGAACGCCACGGTGAACCAGCTCTTCATGCCATTGACCAAACCGGCGCCGAGCAGCGGCCCGATCAGCGTGCCGCGCCCGCCCAGGGCCACCCACACGGCGGCCTCGATGGAGTTGGTCGGCGACATCTCGCTGGGGTTGATGATGCCCACCTGCGGCACGTACAGCGCTCCGGCCAGGCCGCACAGCACGGCGCTGAGCACCCATACCAGCAGCTTGAAGCCGCGCGGGTCGTAGCCGCAGAACATCAGGCGGTTCTCGGCATCGCGCACGGCAGTGAGCAGGCGACCGAACTTGCTCTGGGTCAGGCGCCAGCACAGGAACAGGCTGCCCAGTAGCAGGCCGACCGTCAGCAGGAACAGCGCGGCGCGGGTGCCCTGGGCGGTGATATCGAAACCGAGGATGGTGCGGAAATTGGTGAAACCGTTGTTGCCGCCAAAGCCGGTCTCGTTGCGGAAGAACAGCAGCATGCCGGCGAAGGTCAGGGCCTGGGTCATGATCGAGAAGTACACGCCCTTGATCCGTGAGCGGAAGGCGAAGAAACCGAACACCAGCGCCAGCAGCCCCGGCGCCAGCACCACCAGGCACAGCGCCCAGGCGAAATGCTGGGTGCCGGCCCAGTACCAGGGCAGCTCGCTCCACGACAGGAAGGTCATGAACCCCGGCAAGCCATCGCCGGCCGCCTGGCGCATCAGGTACATGCCCATGGCGTAGCCGCCCAGGGCGAAGAACAGGCCGTGGCCCAAAGACAGCAAGCCTGCGTAGCCCCAGACCAGGTCCAGGGCCAGGGCGACGATGGCGTAGCAGAGGATCTTGCCGACCAGGGTCAGGGTATAGGCCGAGACCTGTAAGGCGTGCCCGTCAGGCAGCAGCGACAGTAGCGGCAGGGCCAGCAGCACCAGGACGACAACGGCGCCGACGGCCATTGAAACCCGGGTGCCGGCCTTGCGCGTGGCAGTGACAATCAATGGCTGGTTCATCAGTCGATTACCCGTCCCTTGAGGGCGAACAGGCCTTGCGGGCGCTTCTGGATGAACAGAATGATTAGCGCAAGGATGAGGATCTTGCCCAGCACCGCACCGATCTGCGGCTCCAGCAGTTTGTTGGCGATGCCCAGCCCGAAGGCCGCCCACAGGCTGCCGGCCAGCTGGCCGACGCCGCCGAGCACCACCACCAGGAACGAGTCGATGATGTAGCTCTGGCCCAGGTCCGGCCCCACGTTGCCGACTTGGCTCAGGGCCACGCCGCCGAGCCCGGCAATGCCTGAGCCAAGACCGAAGGCGAGCATGTCGACGCGCCCGGTGGATACCCCGCAGCAGGCCGCCATGTTGCGGTTCTGGGTGACGGCGCGCACGTTCAGGCCCAGCCGGGTGCGGTTGAGCAGCAGCCAGGTGAGCAGAACCACGGCGAGGGCGAAGCCGATGATCACCAGGCGGTTGTACGGCAGCACCAGGTTGGGCAGCACCTGGATGCCGCCGGACAGCCAGGCCGGGTTGCTCACCTCGACGTTCTGCGCGCCGAAGATCAGGCGCACGGCCTGGATCAGGATCAGGCTGATGCCCCAGGTGGCTAGCAGGGTTTCCAGTGGGCGGCCATACAAGTGGCGGATCACCGTGCGCTCCAGGGCCATGCCGACCCCGGCGCTGACGGCGAAGGCCACCGGCAGGGCGATCAGCGGGTAGAACTCGATGGCGCCCGGGGCATAACGCTGCAGTAGCACCTGGACCATGTAGGTGCTGTAGGCGCCGAGCATCAGCATCTCGCCGTGGGCCATGTTGATCACCCCGAGCAGGCCGAAGGTGATTGCCAGGCCCAGCGCCGCCAGCAGCAGGATCGAACCCAGCGACAGGCCGCTGAAGGCCTGGCCGAGCAGTTCGCCGACCAGCAGCTTGCGCTGTACCTGGGCCAGGCTGGTTTCTGCGGCGATGCGCACGGCGGCGTCGGTTTCGGCGTCGGGTTGCAGCAGGGCTTCGAGGCGGGTGCGGGCCAGCGGGTCGCCGGTTTCGCCGAGCAGGCGCACCGCGGCCAGGCGTACTGCAGGCTCGCTGGCGCCCAGTTGCAGGTTGGCCAGGGCCAGGCCAAGGGCCGCGTGCACGGCGGCGTCCGGTTCGCTGGCGAAGCGGCGGTCGAGGAAGGCCATCTGCGCCGGTTGCGCGGTTTTTTGCAGTTGCTGGGCGGCGACCAGGCGCACGTTGGCTTGGTCACTGAGCAGTTGATGGCTGGCCAATGTGTTGTCGATCAGGCCGCGCAGGCGGTTGTTCAGGCGCAGTTTGCGCGTGTCGTTTTCGGCGATGCGGCCCTGGCGCAGGTTTTCCAGCAGCGGCAGGCGGGCGGCATCGGGTTGTGCGGCCCAGGTTTCGAGCAGGCTGGCCTGTTCGGCGGGTTTGGCGGTGAGGAAGAACTCGCCTTCGCTGGCTTGGGTGGCCAGGGGCAATAGCAGTAGTAATGTGAACAGGAGTCTGAGCATGCGGGCAGTCCTGGAAATCGGCGGTGGATTCATCGCGGGGCAAGCCCGCTCCCACGCCGCCCCCCATCCAGAGGTGAGTGCAGCGTGGGAGCGGGCTTGCCCCGCGATGGCGTCAGTTGCCCTTCACTGCATAGTCAGGCCGCTTGTCATTCCCCGGAATGAACGGGCTCCAAGGCTGCGCCCGCAGCGGCTCCTCGGTCTGCCACACCACACTGAATTGCCCATCATCCTGGATTTCGCCGATCATCACCGGCTTGTGCAGGTGGTGGTTGCTCTTGTCCATGGTCAGGGTGAAGCCCGACGGCGCCTTGAAGCTCTGCCCGGCCAGCGCCTCGCGCACCTTGTCCACATCGGTGCTGCCGGCCTTCTGCGCCGCCTGCGCCCACATGTGGATGCCCACGTAGGTGGCCTCCATCGGGTCGTTGGTCACCGCCTTGTCGGCCCCCGGCAGGTTCTTGGCCTTGGCGTAGGCCTTCCAGTCGGCGACGAACTTCTGGTTGACCGGGTTATCCACAGACTCGAAGTAGTTCCACGCCGCCAGGTGCCCCACCAGCGGCTTGGTGTCGATGCCGCGCAGCTCCTCTTCACCCACCGAGAACGCCACCACCGGCACGTCGGTGGCCTTCAGCCCCTGGTTGGCCAGCTCCTTGTAGAACGGCACGTTGGAGTCGCCGTTGACCGTGGAAATGACCGCCGTCTTGCCCCCGGCCGAGAACTTCTTGATGTTGGCGACGATGGTCTGGTAATCGCTGTGGCCGAACGGCGTGTACACCTCTTCGATGTCCTTGTCGGCCACGCCCTTGCTGTGCAGGAAGGCGCGCAGGATCTTGTTGGTGGTGCGCGGGTAGACGTAGTCGGTGCCCAGCAGGAAGAAGCGCTTGGCGCCGCCGCCGTCCTCGCTCATCAGGTACTCCACCGCCGGGATCGCCTGCTGGTTGGGCGCCGCGCCGGTGTAGAACACGTTCGGCGACATCTCTTCACCCTCGTACTGCACCGGGTAGAACAGCAGGCCGTTGAGCTCCTCGAACACCGGCAGCACCGACTTGCGCGACACCGAGGTCCAGCAGCCGAACACCACCGCGACCTTGTCCTGTGTCAGCAGCTGGCGGCTCTTCTCGGCGAACAGTGGCCAGTTGGACGCCGGGTCCACCACCACCGGCTCCAGCAGCTTGCCGTTGACCCCGCCCTTGGCGTTGATCTCGTCGATGGTCATCAGCGCCATGTCCTTGAGCGAGGTCTCGGAGATCGCCATGGTCCCGGACAGCGAATGCAGGATGCCGACCTTGATGGTCTCGGCGGCCTGGATGCTCCAGCTCAGGCCCATCGCGGCGATCGATGCGCTGAGGGTAAAGGCCTTGATCAGACTGCGTCGCTTCATGTGCTCACTCCGATGTGATGGTGGGTGTTGGCCTAGTTGGAGAGTGCAAAGGCTGTGCCGAGCGATGGAATGTGCGTGATAGAGCGGTTGTGCGACGAATCGGGGCGCGAGGTGGGGCCAGGATGGTGCTTGCAGGTTGGGCCTGCACAGGATTGGGGCCGGGGGCGATGAACACTTTTGACACATAAGCACTACTTGAGTACCGTGCCGCACCGCAGTAGTTTCTGCGGTTCGGGATTGGCGTCCCGGATACAGAGAGCGGGCACTTTTAGCAGTGTCCTGCGTGGCTGCACCCGTTATGGGCGGAGCCGTGTGTGGGAGCCTTCGGGCTCACCGGCTCTCTCTGTCCGGCACGCCAACCCGCACGGCTCCGTCCACCCATATTGGCGTGTGGGTGCGGAGCGTCATTACGGAGAGCCGCAAGGAGATGCACCATGCTCAAGAAGATCGTTCCAGATCCACCATTCGCATTTGCTGAAATCGCCACCTTTCATCGAGAGGTGCAGCCATGAACCAGGAATCGCTGGTCAACCACAGTCCTCGCCAATCACGTCCCGTCACCGCTTGTTCCCACTTCGGCACCTGCAATCACGCCCATGCCCCGATTCTCTCGGTACGTGCTGGCGTTGATAGCGAGGATGCGCTGGTGTGCGCGGTGGCGGCGTTGAAGGCGGCTTATGAGACCAATGCTGCCGCGTTGGAGAAGGCGGGGGAGCCGTTGCGCAGTTTGCTGACGGCGACGGAGAACTCGCTGGAGAAAGGCCTGGCGCTGGCCGAAGCCGTGCTTGAAGGGTTGGAGCAAGGCTAGCGGGCCTCATCGCGGGGCAAGCCCGCTCCCACGCCGATCTCACACGGCAGGCGTGGGAGCGGGCTTGCCCCGCGATGGGTTCAGGATCAGCTGTTCGACGCCCCACGCACGGTGGCACGCGGCTGACGCCTGCTGCGCACGAACTGATAGGTCACCGCCAGAATCACGAACCAGATCGGCGTCACCACCAGCGCCGAGCGCGTATCCGCCTCCAGGCTCAACAGCACCAGAATGCCGGCGAAGAACACCAGGCACACGTAGCACATGAAGCGCCCGCCCGGCATCTTGTAGGTGGACTGCTCATGCAGCGCCGCGCGCTGTTTGCGGTAGCTCAGGTACGACAGCAGGATCAGCGTCCACACGAACATGAACAGCACCGCCGACACCGTCGTCACCAGGGTGAAGGCTTCGATCACATTGGGTACCAGGTAGATCAGCACCGCGCCCAGCAGCAGGCAGGTGCAGGAGAAGTACAGGCCGTTGGCCGGCACCGCGCGGCGCGAGAGCTTCTCGAACGCCTTGGGCGCATCGCCCTCCTGGGCCAGGCCGAACAGCATGCGGCTGGTGGAGAACACGCCGCTGTTGGCCGACGAGGCCGCCGAGGTGAGCACCACGAAGTTGATGATGCTGGCCGCCGCCGGCAGGCCGGCCAGCACGAACAGCTCGACGAACGGGCTCTTGCCCGGCACCACGTCGCGCCATGGAGTCACGGCCATGATCGCGATCAGCGCCAGCACGTAGAACACGATGATGCGGATCGGGATCGAGTTGATCGCCCGCGGCAGGGTGCGTTCGGGGTTCTTCGCCTCGGCGGCGGTGGTGCCCACCAGCTCGATGCCGACGAAGGCGAACACGGCGATCTGGAAGCCGGCGAAGAAGCCGAGCAGGCCGTTGGGGAACATGCCGCCGTCATTCCACAGGTTGGCCAGGGTGGCGGTGTGGCCTGCTGGCGACTGGAAGCCGGTAACGACCATGTACAAGCCGGTGGCGACCAGGCCCATGATGGCGATGATCTTGATCAGGGCGAACCAGAATTCCATTTCGCCGAACATCTTCACCGTGACCAGGTTCAGCGACAGCAGCAGGGCCACGCAGCTCAGTGCCGGTATCCACTGCGGAAGGTCCGGGAACCAGAATTGCGTGTAGGCGGCGATCGCCACCACGTCGGCGATGCCGGTGACCACCCAGCAGAACCAGTAGGTCCAGCCGGTGAAGTAGCCGGCCCAGGGGCCGAGCAGGTCGGCGGAGAAATCGATGAACGACTTGTAGTTGAGGTTCGACAGCAGCAGCTCGCCCATGGCGCGCATGACGAAGAACAGCATGAAGCCGATGATCATGTAGACGAAGATGATCGACGGGCCGGCCAGGCTGATGGTCTTGCCCGAGCCCATGAACAGGCCGGTGCCGATGGCGCCGCCAATGGCGATGAGCTGGATGTGGCGGTTGGTCAGGTTGCGTTGCAGGTGCTGCTCTTCAGAGGGTGTCTGGGAGGTCCGGGTCATAGGCTGCATTCCATTGAGGGTCAGTCTTTTTGTGAGCGAAAGCCGAGTAGGCTATCACGTCGCGTTCCGATCGCGGGTGTGGCAGATCGGCACGATCTTGGCGGTGCAGCGCGGTGCTCGACATGACGGGAATCAATGGTTGTTGGTGCCGGCCTCATCGCGGGGCAAGCCCGCTCCCACGCCATGGATCGTGCACGGCGTGGGAGCGGCGGTGCGCCGATGCGACTTGCCCCGCGATAGCGATATCAGGCCCGAACCAGGAGCCGGCGCCTTACCACCAGGCTATCCACCACCCACATCACCACCATCGAAATCCCCACCAGCGGGAAGGCGACGCCCAACACCACCATCACCCCCACCGCCGTCTTCCAGCGCGGCAGGTCATGACGCAGCGGCGGCACCCCCAGCCCACCAGCCGGCTTGCGCTTCCACCACATCACCAGCCCGCTCACCGACCCCAGCAGGATCATCAGGCACACCAGCAGGATGACGACCTGGTTCAGCGGCCCAAACATCTTCCCTTCATGCAGCATCACCCCCAGCTCCGTGGCACGCGCCACCGGGCTGTAGTCCTGCCAGCGCACATCGGCCAGCACCTTTGCGGTGTACTGATCCACATGCAGGGTGGCATCGTTGCGCGGATCGTCGGCGAATACCGCGATGGTGAACACCCCGTCGGCACTGGTCGGCAGGGTGATGCTGTAGCCCGGCTCGACCTCGCGCAGATTGGCGATGTTCTCGACCTGCTGCAGGCTCACCTGCGGCGCCGCCGGCGCCTGGTCCATCGTGTGATGCCCGGCATGCTCGGCATGGGCACCGGACACCGGCATCGGGGTGTTCTCCATGGCCCACGGCACGGTCTGGCGATGGGCTTCATTCAGTTCGCGTGCCTGCCTGTCGGACTTGGGCACGTCATTCCACATGGCCGCCGGGAACCGGTTCCACAGGTCGGCATACTGCTTGCCCCACAGCCCGGTCCAGGTCATGCCGCTGATCAGCATCAACAGCAGCAAGGCCGAACCCCAGAAGCCGGTGACGGCATGCAGGTCGCGCCACAGCAACCGGCCGCGTGCGCTCAAGCGTGGCCACAGCACCCCAGCGCTGTTGCGCCCGCGTGGCCACCACAAATAGAGGCCGGACACGACCAGGACGATGCCCCAGCCGGCCGCCAGTTCCACCAGCCGGTCACCGACCGTGCCGACCATCAGTTCGCCATGTAGGGCGCGGGCAATGGCCTGCAGGTTCTGCTTGCCGTCCTGTTCGCCCAGCACTTTGCCGCTGTACGGATCGACGAAGACGTTCAGCTCGCGACCGCCGTCATGCACGACGAACTGTGCGCTGCGCTCGGCGCCCACCGACGGCAGGTACTGCCCCACCTGACCCTGTGGATAAGCCTGGCGCACGTTGGCCAGCAGCGTGTCGGCGTCCTGTCGGTGATGGCCTGCCTCGACCACCATCAGCTCGCGGTACATCAACGGATCGAGCTGCGGCTTGAACAGGTAGATGATCCCGGTGATCGCCAGCAGGATCATGAACGGTGCCACGAACAGCCCGGCATAGAAATGCCAGCGCCACGCAAGGTTGTAGAAGGAAACGATTGGTTTGCTCATATGAGCCTCCCGTAGACCTTAAGTGGGCGCGGTCAGGTCCCGCGCCCGTTTGTTGTTGTCAGAAGCTGAAGTCGACCTTGGTCCAGAAGGTCCTGCCTGGCTCGTTCACCGGTTCCGTGGCGTTGGCCGGGTAGCCGAACCCGGCGTTCCCGGCCAGGTTCAGGTGCTCGGCGTAGGCCTTGTCGAACAGGTTGTCGACGCCCGCGCTGAGCTTGAGGTTGTTGTTGATCTTGTAGGCACCGTTGAGCGAGAACACGCCGAAGCCTGAGCTTGTGTCGTAGTCCTTGCCGACCACGTTGCCCTGGTTCTTGGCGATGCGGTTCTGCTCGGCGACCAGGCGCCACAGGGCGCCGACGCTCCAGGTGTCGCGGCTGTAGGTCAGGCCGAGGCGGCTTTCCAGCGGTGGCATCTGTGGCAGGGCCTTGCCGGCGCTGCTGTTCTTGCCCCAGGCGTAGGCCAGGGTGGCGTCGGCCTTCCAGTTCTCGGTCAGCTTGTAGGCCGCGCCCAGCTCACCGCCCATGATGCGGGCGTCGATGTTCTGCGCCTGGGAGGTGAGCGAGCCCATCATGTTGCGCTGGTAGTCGAACAGGATGTAGTCGCGCACTTGCCCGACATAGCCCGAGGCCCAGGCCTCCAGGCGCTCGTCGCGGTACTGGATGCCGAAGTCGAGCTGGGTGGTCTTCTCTGGCTTGATGCCGTCGAAGGCGTTGACCGAACCGGCCGGGGCGCGCTTGGGCGAGAACAGCTCCCAGTAGTCGGGGAAGCGCTGGGTGTGGCCCAGGCCGATGTAGGTGGTGGCCGGAATCGCCGCCAGGTCGTGCTCGTAGCGCACGAAGCCGCTGGGCAGGGTGTCGGCGCGGGTGTCGCCTTCGGTGGCGCTGCCCTTGCGGAAGTCGCGGGCCGAGGCGCGATCCAGGCGGGCGCCGGTGACCAGGCGATCCTCGCCGGTCGCATACCAGGTGAGTTCGCCGAAGGCGCCGTAGTTGTGGAAGTCGGCGTCCTTGGTCCAGGGCTTGCCCTTGTGCGCGTTGACGCCCATGCCACCGCGCTGACGGTGCTCGTTGGTCTGCGCGTCGATGCCGCTGATCAGTTGCACGTCGGCCCAGCGCCAGGTGGCCTTGATCCGCGCGCCCATCGTGCGTCGGTCGACGTTGCTGACCATGGGCATGCCCATCATGCCGGTGCCCGATGGGGTACGCAGGGTGTAGTTGTCCATCACGTGGTCGGCGTAGTTGTAGTAGACCTGCGCCTCGACCTTGTCGAGCACCTCGCCGAGATTGGACTTCTCGAAGCGCAGCCCCAGGCTTTCGCGCTTGAACTGCGAGCCGTCCATGCCGCGCCCGGCGGAGCGGGCCTCGCCGTCGCCCTTGCCGGCGGTCAGCTCGAGCAGAGTGTCGGCGTCCGGGGTCCAGCCGAGGCTGACGTCGCCGTTCCACTTGTCCCAGCGCGACGGCACGGTGTCGCCGTTGCCGTCCTCGAAGTCGTCCGAGTGCGACTGGTTGCCGATGAAACGCACGTAGCCGAGCGAGCCGCCGGCCGCGGCGTCGAGCACCTTGTCGAAGCGGCCGTTGGAGCCGGCCAGCACGCTGCCGTTGACCCGGCTGCCGAGCTCGCCGAATTTCTCCGGGTCACGTTCGAACAGGATGGTGCCAGCGGAGCCACCCGGGCCCCAGATCACACTTTGTGGGCCTTTGATCACCGTGAGTCGGTCGTAGGTTTCCGGCGAGATATACGAGGTCGGGGCGTCCATGCGGCCGGGGCAGGCACCGAGCATCATGCCGCCATTGGTGAGGATGTTCAGGCGCGAGCCGAACATGCCGCGCAGCACCGGGTCGCCATTGGTGCCGCCGGCGCGGACCACCGAAAAGCCGGGGATGGTCTTGAGGTAGTCACCGCCGTCGCTGGCCGGCACGGGCTGGCGCGGGTCCTTGGGGTTGGTGACCACGGTCAGTGGCGAACTCGGGGCGATGGCGGTGATCACCGTCGGGCTCAGCTCGGCCGGGTCGTGCACATGGCCTTCGTGGCCGTTTTCGGCGGCAAAGGCCAGTGGCGCGAGCAGCGAGCCGCAGAGCACGGCGATGGTGCCACGCAGGGAAAGGGCAAAAACAGGGGTGCAGCCGGACATAATGATTCCAGTCGATCAGTCGTGAGTCAGCGCGAAGCCTCCTGGCTTCGGGCGTTTAGCGTGTTGTGTTCAAGCGACGATCGAATGGGGCGGAGCGCGGCTGCGGGCGCCGGGGAATACAGCCTGCCGGGCATGGCCCTGGCGCGTGGCGACGGTGAGGTGGCTGGGTGGGGTGACGCTGCCTGCGCTGAGCGGGCTGAGGCTCTGGGGCAGGGCGGGGCAATTGAACAGCAGGCTGCAATAGCCGCACTTTTCCCACATGACATGCAGCTGGCCATCGTTGCCGTGGCCGTGGTGCTCGTCGTGACCGTGCGCCATGGGCATGCTCATCGACATGTCCATGGGCATGGACATGCCGGCGTGGTGCTCCATCGGCATCGACTGGGAAACCAGCGGGCCGATGAAGATCATCCACATGGCGAACAGGCTCAGCCAGCCGCCACCGACGCGCCTGCGATCAGGGCGGGTAGTGCGGACGGAGCTGTAGCGCGGCAGGCTCATGGTGAGCGCCTGTCAGTCGATCAAGTCAGTGCGCGTGCTCGTGCGCAGCCTGCTCGGCCGGTGGCTGCTTCTGCACGGCGACTTCGACGGTGATGTCACCGGCCTTCTCGAAGTGCAGGGTCAGCGGGAAGCGCTTGCCGTCGGTCAACAGGCTGCGGTCCTTGGGCTGCATGATCATCACGTGGTAGGCGCTGGGGGCGAAGGTCAGGTCCTTGCCAGCGGGTACTACCACGCTCTGCACCTGCTGCATCTTCATGGCGCCGGTTGCACTCATCGCATGCTCGTGCAGCTGGGCGTCGGCGCTGATCGGCGTGTCCGCCGAGAGCAGGCGGTCGTCGGTCTTGCCGTTGTTGTGCACGACGAAATAGGCCGCGACGTTGGGCGCGTTCGGCGGCAGCTCCAGCGACCAGGGGTGGGCGATGTGCAGGTCGCCTTTGCTGTATTCGTGGGCGTTGGCATAGGCGCCGGGCAGCAGCAGGGCGGCCAGGACGAGGGCTTGCTTGAGCATGGGTGAGTCTCCGATCTGTTGAGGTTCAGGCAGACAGCGTAGTGAACTCAGGCCAGGGGAGAGGCACGGGGATTGAGCGCGGGCCATAGCTGGCGCGGCGTGGGCTGGTAGTCGGCGAGTTGTGGCGCGTGCCCCGCAGGCAGCACGGGCGGGTTGTGCAACTGCGGCGGGTAGCCGGGCAGGGCCAGCAAGGGCACTGCGCCCAGGCAGCACCAGCAGTTCATCATGCTGGCGCTGTCGTCGCTTTGCGTCCCCAGGTCGATCTTGGCCAGGGCCTGGACATCGACCTTGGCCTTGTTGGCCATGCTGGAACAGAAAGCCCCCCACAGCAGCTGTTCGGCCGGGCCTTTCGGCGCGGCGGAGGACAGCGGCATGGCCAGCAGGTTGAACAGCACTGCGAAGCAGGCTATCCAGGCAATGTGCCGACGTGGGGGCATGGAGAGATCCGGTCAGGAATCGTGATGGCTATTGTACGGCGGAGTATAGGTAAAAATGCCGGGGTGCGGTGAAGTGCCGCACCCGCAGGCATTCGCATGCCCCTGTAGGAGCGGCCTTGTGCCGCGAAAGGGGCGCAAAGCGCCCCCGGGCTATCAGGCCTTGCCACGCCCCAGCAGCCCGCGCACGGTCTCCTGCAGGTCGGCCGGCAGCACCACGACCTTGGCGTTGTCGCTACCCGCCAGGTTCTCCATCGCCCCGATATACCGCTCACCCAGCAGGTACATGGCCGGCACGGTCTCGCTGCCCACCGCTTCCTTGACCAGGGTGATCGCACGCGCCGATGCCTCGGCCAGGTTGACCTGGGCCTCGGCATCCAGCTTGGCCGCCTGCAGGCGCGCCTCGGCTTCGAGAATCGCCGCCTGCTTGTTGCCTTCGGCGCGAGTTACGTCAGCTTTACGCTCACGTTCGGCGGCGGCCTGGCGTTCCATGGCGGTCTGCATGCTCGGCGAGGGCTTGATGTCCTGGATCTCCACCGAGCGCACCGTCACGCCCCAGTCTTCGGTCTGCTCGGACATCGCCTCGCGCAGGCGTGCCTTGATCTGCTCGCGGCTGGACAGCGCTTCGTCCAGGTCCATGGCACCGACGATGGCGCGCAGCGAGGTCATGGTCAGGCTGGTGACGGCGAACGAGAAGTTCTGCACGCCGTACGAGGCCTTCTGCGGGTCGACCACCTTGGCGAAGCACAGGGCGTTGGCGACGATCACCGCGTTGTCCTTGGTGATGATCTCCTGCTGCTGCACGTCGAGGATGATGTCCTTGGTCGGCAGGCGGTAGGCGACCACGTCCATGTATGGAATGACGATGTTCAGGCCGGGTTTGAGGGTGCTGTGATAGCGGCCCAGGCGCTCGACGATCCATTCCTCGCCCTGGGGCACGATGCGCACCCCCTTGAACACGGTGATCAGGACAAATGCGGCGAGGGTGCCGACGATGATGAGGCTGGTCATGCTGCGAACTTCCTTTTAGTGCGGATTCAGGCCCGGGTGACCCGGGCGGTGTTGCCTTCGATGGCGGCCAGGCGTACGCGCTCGCCGGTGGGGATGTCGTTGTCCGAGACGCAGGTCCATTCCTCGTTGCCGAGGATGGGCTTCTGAAAGCGCACCCGGCCTTTCTGGAACTGCGAGACGTTGGCGGTCAGCAGGCCGACCTCGCCGATCACGCTGTCAGCGGTCCAGCGCACGTCCGGCTTCTTGCGGCGGAACACCTTGAACCAGAGCACCGTGGTGATCGATGAGAACACCACCCACAGCAGGCCCTGCATATCGAGTTGCAGGCTGGGGGCGAGCAGCGAGACGAGCGACACCAGCACGGCGCCGATGCCGAACCAGAGGATGAAGAAGGTGGGGAGCACCAGTTCCAGCAGGATCAGGGCCACGCCGAAGACGAGCCAGATCCACCATTGCATTTCCATATGGGTGGAGCCTTCCAGAAGGGGAGAGGTGATTCTACGGCAGGATCAAGGCACAGGGCCATCTCGTGACCGTCAGCGTGGGTGTGTTACCCAGTCTTCCACACGCAGCCCCGGCACACGCTGGAACTCGCGCAGGTTGTTGGTCACCAGCGTAAGGCCGCGAGCGCGGGCGTGGCCGGCAATCATTCTGTCGTAGGGGCCGATGGGCGTGCCGGCCTTGGCCAGCTCCGCACGTAGCTGCGCGGTGTGAGCTGCGCCCTGAGTGTCGTAGTCAAGCACATCGAGCCGTGCGGCGAACCCCTCGACAATGGCCAGGTTGCGTTCCGGCGCCGCGGATTTCTCCGCACCGTAGATCAACTCCATCAGGGTTACCGTGCTGATGGCCAGCTGGCCGTGATGGCGATTGAATGCCTCGCGCACTACCTGTGGCTTGTTCTTGATGGTGAAAATGCAGATGTTGGTATCGAGCATGTACCTGAGCATCAGAATCCTTCGCGCTCCTGGTCGGCTGGCTGTTCCCTGCTTGCCATGAAGTCCGCACTCACATCGTCACCCTCGAACCAGCTGTCCCAGCTTTCGCCGGCAGGCGAGATGATGCGGGAACGGCCCACCGCAACGATGTCCACGCGGGTGACGTCTTCTGGAAGGGCGAGGGCTTTTGGCATGCGGATAGCCTGGCTGCGGTTACTTTTGAAGACTGCACCTTGCTCCATGATGGGCCTCCTTGAAAGCGCAAATGTATGACCGGAGTTTAATTCTGGAGGTGGATATGTCAATGGGATATACAGGGTGCCGATCAGGCCTTGGGCAGGTGGAGCGCCTCCAGCAGCCGCCTCGCATCCTGGAATTCCCGATCCACTTCCGGCAGTACTGGCCGTTTGAGTACCAGCACCGGCACCCTGCGTGCCCGTGCCACTTCCAGCTTTGGCTCGGTAGCCGTGCTGCCGCTGTTCTTGCTCACCAGTACGTCGATCCGTCGACGTTCGAACAGGGCACGTTCATCGTCGATGAGGAAGGGCCCGCGCGCACCGATCACCTCGCAGCGTTCATTGCCAGGGCACGCCTCGAGGGCGCGCAGGGTCCAGAACTGGTGTGGTGGGATTTCGTCCAGATGTTGCAGGGGTTCACGGCCAAGGGTGAACAAGGGGCGCTGGAACGGAGTCAGCGCCTCGATCAGCCCGGCCCAGTCCTCGACTTCGCGCCAGTCATCACCGGGCTGCGCCTGCCACGCCGGGCGGCGCAGCGCCCAGCAGGGAATACCGGCGCTGCGTGCGGCGAGGGTGGCGTTACGGCTGATCTGCGCGGCATAGGGATGGGTGGCGTCGATCAGCAGGTCGATGCCTGCTTCGCGCAGGTAATCGGCCAGGCCTTCGGCGCCGCCGTAGCCGCCGACCCGCACCTGGCAGGCCAGGTCCTGGGGCACACGGCCGATGCCGGCGAGGCTGTAGACATGCTGCGGACCAAGCTGGCGAGCGATGGCCAGGGCTTCGGTGACGCCGCCGAGCAGCAGGATGCGGCCATTCATGCCACACCAGCCTTGCCGACGATGCCGCCCTGGCGGTCGATGGCGAACACTTCCACCTGCACCTGGGCCGGCACCACGCTGCGGGCGAAGGTCAAGGCATGGCGGCACACCTCATCGCCCAGGGCGATGCCGGCGGCATGCGCGAGGGCGAGGGCCTGCTGGCTGGTGTTGGCGGCGATGATCGCCTGTTGCAGCGCCGTGTCCGCGCCAATGGCCGCCGCCCAGCCCGCCAGCTGCGGCAGGTCGATGCTCGAATGGCGGCTGTGCAGGTCCATGTTTCCGGCGGCCAGCTTGCTGATCTTGCCGAAGCCGCCGCATAGTGTGAGGCGCGGCACCGGTACCTTGCGCAGGTGCTTGAGCACGGCGCCGACAAAGTCGCCCATCTCGATCAGGGCGATCTCCGGCAGGTTGTAGACCCGGCGCATGGTGTCTTCGCTGGCGTTGCCGGTGCAGGCGGCGATATGGGTGTAGCCGTTGGTGTGGGCGACGTCGATGCCCTGGTGGATCGAGGCGATGTAGGCCGAGCAGGAGAACGGCCGGACGATGCCGCTGGTGCCCAGGATCGACAGCCCGCCGAGGATGCCCAGACGTGGGTTCATGGTCTTGAGGGCCAGCTGTTCGCCGCCTTGCACGTTGACCGTCACTTCGAAACCGCCGTGGTAGCCGCAATCGCCCGCCAGTTGCAGCAGATGGTCGCTGATCATCTTGCGCGGTACCGGGTTGATGGCCGGTTCACCGACTGCCAGCACCAGCCCCGGGCGAGTCACGGTACCCACGCCCACGCCCGCGATGAAGCGTACGCCGGGCTCGGCGCGCAGGCGCACCTGGCTGTAGAGCAGGGCGCCGTGGGTGACATCGGGATCGTCGCCGGCATCCTTCAAGGTGCCGGCCTCGGCCATGTCGCCCTTGAGGTGGCAGAACTCCAGGCGCATCTGCACCACCTTGCCCTTGGGCAGGGTGATCTCCACCGCGTCGTGCTGTTGCCCGGTCAGCAGCAGGCGCGCCGCCGCCAGGCTGGTGGCGGTGGCGCAGCTGCCGGTGGTCAGGCCGCTGCGCAGTGGCGCGGCCTGTTCGCGGGTTTCTTCACGCATCGAGGGGTTTCACCACGTCGAGCAAGGTGATTGGCAGGGCCTGGCGCCAGGTGTCGAAACTGCCCAGTGGTTGAGTGTGGGCTATGTGGATGCGGGTCAGCTCGCCGCCGTGCTGCTCGCGGAACTGCGCCAGGGCGACCTCGCTTTGCAGCGTGACCGCATTGGCAACAAGGCGTCCGCCCGGCAACAGGCGCTCCCAGCACAGGTCGAACACGCCTTCGCGGGTGACGCCACCGCCAATGAAGATCGCATCCGGACGTTCCAGCCCGGCCAAGGCTTCGGGTGCCTTGCCGCGAATCAGTTGCAGGCCGGGCACGCCGAGGGTGTCGCGGTTGTGTTCGATGAAGCCCTGGCGGCCTTCGTCAGCCTCGATCGCAAGCGTGCGGCAGCTGGGGTGGGCGCGCATCCATTCGATGCCGATGGAACCGCAACCGGCGCCTACGTCCCACAGCAGCTCGCCGGGTTGTGGTGCCAGGCGGGCCAGGGTGATCGCTCGCACGTCGCGCTTGGTCAGCTGGCCGTCGTGACGGAAGGCGCTGTCGGGCAGGCCGGCCACGCGAGGCAGGCGTGGGGTGTCGGGCGAGGCCTGGCATTCGATGGCGACCAGGTTGAGCGTGGCGATGTCGGTGTGTGGCCAGTCGTCGGCGGTGCCGCTCAGCGTTCGCTCCTGCGGGCCACCGAGGTGTTCGAACACCTGCAGACGGCTGGGGCCGAAGCCACGTTCGCACAGCTGCGCGGCAATGGCCGCCGGGCTGCTTTCGTCGTTGCTCAGCACCAGCAGGCGCATGCCGCTGTGCAGATGGGCATTGAGCGCGGCCAGCGGACGGGCAACCACCGAGACTACCTGCACATCCTGCAACGGCCAGCCCAGGCGGGCGGCGGCCAGGGCGCAGGAGGAGGGCATCGACAGCACCTGCAGTTCCTCGGCGGGCAGCTGGCGCGCCAGGCTGGCGCCGACGCCGTAGAACATCGGGTCGCCGCTGGCCAGCACGCATACCGGCTCGCCGCGCAGGGCCATGACCGGGGCCAGGGAGAAGGGGCTGGGCCAGTGCAACTGCTCGGCGGTCACGCAGCGGGGCAGCAGCGCCAGCTGGCGTGGGGCCCCGATGATTCGCGTGGCCGATAGCAGGGCACGCCGGGCCTGCTTGCCCAGGCCACTGAAGCCGTCTTCGCCGATGCCTATTACTGTCAGCCAGGGGGCCATCTGTTCCTCGTAGCAATCATTGATCACGGGGCAAACCCGCTCCCACGAGGTGGCGTGGGAGCGGGTTTGCCCCGCGATTCGTCTAAGCGTTCGACCACCGGTTTTTCATGCCGCCGGACAAAGCAGGCATAATACCGCGCCTTCTACACTGAAGCGCACTTTCACGATTGCCGGATGCCCCCTTGACGCAGCCCCCGTCCCCCGAAGTTTCGCCCCGTCCCTCGGCCTGTCCGGGGTTGTGGCGCATCGTCGCCGCGCGCGACGGTGGCATTTGCCGGATCAAGCTGCCCGGCGGCTTGCTGCTGGCCGATCAGGCCGATGCCGTGGCGGACGCCGCCGAGCGCTTCGCCGGCGGGGTGATCGAGGCGACCAATCGGGCCAATCTGCAGATCCGTGGCATTGGCCAGGATCACAGCGGGCTGGTCGAGCATCTGCTGGCCGCCGGGCTCGGCCCGCGTGACGCGGCGGGCGATGATGTGCGCAACCTCATGCTCAGCCCACTGGCCGGGCTCGATCCGACCATGCTGTTCGACACCCGGCCATTGGCCGGGCAGATCCTCGATCTGCTGGAAAGCACACCCCGGTTCCACAAGCTGTCGGCCAAATTCGCCGTGCAGCTCGATGGCGGCGAAGCGCTGGCGATGCTCGACCACGCCCATGATCTGTGGCTGTCCGCGATGCAACGCGAAGGGCACATCTGGTTGCGGTTTGGCCTCGCGAGCAGCCTGTCGAATGGCCAGGCGCTGGGTGCGGTACCGATGGAGCAGGGGCCGGCGTTGGTGCGCGCGGTGCTGGAGCGCTTCCTCGACCTGGCGACACCCGAGCAGTCGCGCATGCGTCAATTGCTGCAGGTGTGCCCGGTTGAGCACTTCCTGGAAGGGCTGGCGATTCAGATCGATGCCACGTCGATGGCCTGGCAGCGCCCGGCGACGACAAGCCCCTGGTTGGGCGTGCTGCCCCAGCGCCAGGGCGTGGCCCTGGGCGTCGCACCGCCCCTCGGGCGCCTGACGGCCGCAATGCTTCGCAGTGCCGCGCGCATCGCCCGGCAATGGGGCGATGGCAGCTTGCGCCTGACGCCTTGGCAGAGCCTGGTGCTGACCTCCCTCGAACCGACCGAGCTGGAAAACGCACGCGCGCAGCTGGCGGCATCCGGCATGCTCTGCCACAACGAACATCCACTGGCGCGGGTCGTTGCCTGCACCGGCTCCAGCGGTTGCGCCAAGGCCCAGGCCGACACCAAGGCCGACGCCATTGTCCTGGCCGCGCTGCTGCACCACGGTGCCCCGGGCAGCGTGCACCTGACAGCCTGCCCACGTTCCTGCGCCATGGCCCATGCCGCCCCGGCCACCCTGTTGGCCCGCGCCCCGGGCCGTTATGACCTTTATTTGCGCGACGCGCGCCTGCCGGGTTTCGGCAGGCTGCGCGCAGCCGACCTCACCCCAGAAGAAGCAGGCGCCATGCTCGACCTGCCGACGGAGCACCTTGATGATTGACTACATTCGCGATGGTCAGGAGATCTATCGCAATTCCTTCCGGATCATCCGCGAGGAAGCCCGGCTCGAGCGGATCCCCGCCGATCTTGAAAAGCTCGCCGTGCGCGTGATCCATGCCTGCGGCATGGTCGAGGCCATCGATGGCCTGCAGTTCTCCGAAGGCGCCGGTAGCGCCGGCCGCGAGGCCCTGGCCAAGGGCGCGCCGATCCTCTGTGACGCGCACATGGTCGCCGAAGGCATCACCCGCGCCCGCCTGCCGGCCAACAACCCGGTGATCTGCACCCTGCGCGACCCGAGCGTGCCGGACCTGGCCAAGGCCGAGGGCAACACCCGCTCGGCGGTGGCCCTGGAACTGTGGCGCCCGCACCTGGAAGGCAGCGTGGTGGTGATCGGCAACGCGCCGACCGCATTGTTCTACCTGCTGGAGATGCTCGATGCCGGCGCGCCGAAACCGGCGCTGATCCTCGGCTTCCCGGTCGGCTTCGTCGGCGCCGCCGAATCCAAGGCCATGCTCGCCGCCGACAGCCGTGGCGTGCCGTTCGTGATCATGCAGGGCCGCCTGGGCGGCAGCGCGATGGCCGCCGCCGCGGTGAACGCCCTGGCCACGGAGGTGGAATGATGCACGCACGCGGACGACTGCTGGGCCTGGGCGTGGGCCCGGGCGATCCCGAACTGATCACGGTCAAGGCCCTGCGCCTGCTGCGCGAGGCCCCTGTGGTGGCGTACTTCGTGGCCAAGGGCAAGCGCGGCAACGCCTTCGGTATCATCGAAGCGCACCTGCAAGCCGAACAGACCCTGCTGCCCCTGGTATATCCGGTGACCACCGAGGCGCTGCCCGCGCCGCTCTCCTACGAGCAGGTGATCAGCGACTTCTACGACGAAGCCAGCCTGCAGGTGGCCGCGCACCTGGATGCCGGCCGCGACGTGGCGGTGATCTGCGAAGGGGACCCGTTCTTCTACGGCTCCTACATGTACCTGCACGATCGCCTGGCGTCGCGCTACGAGGCGCAGGTGATTCCGGGCGTCTGCTCGATGCTTGGTGGTGCCTCGGTGCTCGGTGCGCCGCTGGTGTATCGCAACCAGACCCTCACCGTGCTCTCCGGTGTGTTGCCCCATGAAGAGCTCAAGCAGCGCCTGGCCGCTGCCGACGCGGCAGTGATCATGAAGCTGGGGCGCAACTTCCCCAAGGTGCGCCAGGTGCTCGGCGAGCTGGGCCTGGATAGCCGTGCGCTGTACGTGGAGCGGGCAACCATGGCCAACCAGAAGATCGTCGCGCTGGACGAAGTCGACCCGCAGTCCTCGCCGTACTTCTCGCTGATCATCGTGCCGGGTGAGAAATGGCAGGGATGATCAAGGCACCGGCAATCGTCATTCTCGGCCCGGGCAGCCTGGCTACCGCGCAGCGAATCCAGCAACGTTATCCACAGGCCGTGATCCATGGCCTGCAAGGGCGTGTGGAGGGTGCCGACCGTTACTACGCAGCCTTCGGCGACACCCTGCGCGAGTTGTATCAGCAAGACACGCCGATCATCGCCCTGTGCGCGGCGGGTATCGTCATTCGCACCCTGGCGCCGCTGTTGAGCGAAAAAGGCGTCGAGCCGCCGGTGCTGGCCGTGGCCGAGGACGGCAGCGCCGTGGTGCCGCTGCTCGGTGGCCTGGGCGGGGTCAATGTCATGGCCCGAGAGATCGGTGAAGCGTTGGATGTAAGCGCGGCGATCACCACCAGTGGCGAGCTGCGCTTCGGCACCTGCCTGCTCAACCCGCCCGAGGGTTATGCTCTGGCGGACCTGGAGCAGGGCAAGCGCTTCGTCTCCGATCTGCTGGCGGGTGAAACCGTGCGTGTCGAAGGCGACGCGCCGTGGCTCGAGCACGCGCAGTTGCCGGCAGGTGACGATGCGCGGCGCACCATTCATGTGGGGAGCGCTATTCGCCCGAGCAACCGTGACGAACTGCTGATCCATGCGCGTTGCGTGGTGGTGGCAGTCACAGCCGGCAGCGCTGACCTGGTGCAACAGGTGCGCGAGGAACTGCTGCGAGCGAACATCGCCGAGCCCGCGTTGGCTTGCCTGCTGGCGAGCGAAACCGAGATGGCGGAGCCGACCCTGCACGAGGCTGCCCAGGCGCTGAATGTCGCCCTGCGCTTCGCCCCGGTCGCCGAGAGCCTGGAGCGGATGCTGGCTGATGCATTGCCGCAAGCGCTTGTAGGTTCGTCCGTGGGGCTCGCCCACGCCGTTGCCGCGGCACCGGTCGACATCGACCGAGTTGGCCGTCGCCGGGGGCGCCTGGCCGTGATCGGCCTGGGCCCTGGTGCCGCCGAGCTGATGGTACCGGCGGTCAAGGCCGAACTGGCGCGCGCCCAGGATGTGCTCGGCTACGAAACCTACGTGCGCATGGCCGGCCCCTTCCGCGACGATCAAGTGCTGCACTGCACCGACAACCGCGAAGAGATGCAGCGCGCCCGCCATGCCTTCGAGCTGGCGGCCCAGGGGCGTTCGGTGGTGGTGGTGTCGTCGGGCGACCCGGGCGTGTTTGCCATGGCGGCTGCGGTGCTGGAAGCATTGCACGAGTCCAGCGACCCGGCCTGGCAGCGCGTCGAGTTGGAGATCCTGCCCGGCGTCTCGGCCTCGCTGGCCACCGCCGCTCAAGCTGGGGCGCCGCTGGGGCATGATTTCTGCGTGATGTCGCTGTCGGACAACCTCAAGCCCTGGTCGATCATCGAAAAACGCCTCGACCTGGCGGCCCAGGCGGATCTGGTGCTGGCGTTCTACAACCCGATCTCCAAGGCCCGGCCTCATCAGTTGGGTGCGGCGCTGGAAGTGGTGCGCCGCCATCGCGACGAAGAAACGCCGGTGGTGCTGGGCCGCGATATCGGCCGGCCGGGGCAGACCCTGCGGGTAGTGACCCTGGGCGAGCTGCTGCCGGAGATGGTCGACATGCGCACCATGGTGCTGGTCGGCTCCTCGACCACTTGCACCTTCGCCCGTGCCGATGGCGGCCAGTGGGTGTACACGCCGCGCTGGTACCCCACCAAGCCCTGAGCGTAACCGGGGTCAGGGCAGCAGGTAGCCCTTGATCCCGGTGAAGATGATCTGCGCCGCCAGGGCGCAGACGAACAGCCCCATCAGGCGGCTGACGATCTGCAGGCCCTGGTCGCCGAGCAGCCGCTCGATACGGTGCGAAAGGTACAGCACCAGGCCGACGGTGAAGCTGGCCAGGGCGATGCTGACGATGGCCAGCAGCTTGTCGTCCCAGTGCGGCTGGCCCACTCCCATCACCAGCAGCGCACCGATGGTGCCCGGGCCGACTGTCAGCGGAATGGTCAGCGGCACGATGGTCACGTCTTGCTGCACGTTGTCGGTCTGCACCGCCGACTTGCCCTGGGCCATGCCCAGCGCCGAGATGAACAGCACCGAGCCCGCGCCGATGCGAAAGGCGTCGGCGGTGATGCCGAACACGCCGAAGATCACCCGCCCGAACAGATAGAGCAGCACGCTGGCCACCAGCGTGGCGATCGCCACGCGCCAGGCCAGTTGCTTGCGTTCCTTGCTGGAGTGGCCGCGGGTCAGGCCGATGAAGCACGACAGCACGAAGAACGGGCTGTAGAGCACGAGCATTTTCAGGTAGACGCTGAACAACTCATGGAGCATGGGGGCGGGTCCAGGCGGAGAAGAGTGGCATCTGTATAGCACGGAACCTGTAGGAGCGGCCTTGTGTCGCGATAGGGCCGCAGAGCGGCCCCAGGATCTCAGCTATAGCAGAAATGGTCGGGGGCTGCTGTGCAGCCCATTCGCGACGCAAGGCCGCTCCTACACCGATAGCGCTGCCCGCGGTGTTTCAGTCGAGAGGCGCAGTAACCACCTGCCGTTGCCCCGCCCAGAACTGGATCAGTTCGCGCAATTGCGACAGCTCCACCGGCTTGGCCATGTGCCCATCCATGCCAGCCAGGCGCGCGCGCTCCTTGTGTTCGTTGAGGATGTGCGCGGTCAGCGCCACCACCGGGGTACGCGGACGCTGGTTGGCGGTTTCCCAGGCGCGCAGCTGCTGGGTGGCGGAGAAACCGTCGAGCACCGGCATTTCGCAGTCCATCAGTACCAGGTCGTAGTGCCTGGTCTTCATCGCCTGCAGGGCTTCTTCGCCGTTGCTGGCAGTGTCCGGCTCGAGGTTGAGCTTGCCGAGCATGCCGCGGATGACCTTGGTCGAGATGCTGTTGTCCTCGGCCACCAGGATGCGGAAGTCGCCGGGCAGGTCCAGCGGTACCGGGGTACCTGCCGGCAGCGGCGGCGCGGCCTGCTCGCGGCCGCGCAGGGCGAGCTCCTCGGCGAGGGTGGTCTTGAGCGTGTAGCCGGCCACCGGCTTGGCGAGGATGCGCTTGACCCCGGCGTTACGGGCGATGATCTTGCTCGGCGCGTTGCTGATGCCGGTGAGCATGACCACCAGGATGTCGTGGTTCAGGCTCGGGTCTTCCTTGATCTTGGCTGCCAGTTGCATGCCGGTCATGCCGGGCATGTTCTGGTCCAGCAGCACGGCGTCGAAGTAGTCGCGCAAGTGCGCCTTGGTGCGCAGCAGCGCCAGCGCTTCCTTGCCCGACGGCACCGCGCTGACGTTCATGCCCCAGGCGCTGCATTGCTGCACCAGCACCTTGCGGCAGGTGTCGTTGTCGTCCACCACCAGCACCCGCGCATCGCGCAACGGACCGTCGAGGTCGGTGGCCGGCTGCTCCAGGCGCTGCGGATCCAGCGGCAGGGTCAGCCATAGGGTGTTGCCCATGCTGGTGCTGGTCTTGATGCCGAATTCGCCCTGCATCAGGCCGATCAGCTGTTTGGCGATCACCAGACCCAGATGGCCACCGAGCTTGTTGCTGGAGAGGAAGTGCCGGCTGTGCAGTTCGGCCTGCAGCAGGGCGTCGCGCTCGGCGGGCGGCATGGGCTCGCCGCTGTCCTGCACGGCGATGCGCAGGCGCGGGCTGTCGCCACGCTGGTCGAGGGCCACCACCAGCAGGATCTCGCCCTGGGTGGTGTTCTTCAGGGCGTTGTCCAGCAGGCTCGACAGGGCTTGGCGCAGGCGCGTCGGGTCGCCACTGACGACCCTGGGCACCTGGGGCTGGGTGAAGCTGATCAGCTCGATGTTCTGCTGCTCGGCCTTGGCCCGGAAGATGTTCAGGCAGTCCTCGATCAGGGCGTTGAGGTCGAACTGCACATCGTCCAGTTCGATCTGCCGCGACTCGAGCTTGGAGATGTCGAGGATCTCGTTGATCAGGGTGAGCAGTTCGTTGCCAGCGCTGTGGATGGTCTGCACGTAGTCGCGCTGCTTGACCGACAGCGGCGTGCCCAGCAACAGCTCGGTCATGCCCAGCACGCCATTCATGGGGGTGCGGATCTCGTGGCTGATCTTGGCCAGGAACTCGGCCTTGGCGTTGATCTCGGCATCGCTGGCGGCCAGGGCGCGGCTGGCGCGGAAGCGTTCCTCGCTGATCCGGCGCAGGCGCTCGCTGACCGCGAGGTTGAGCAACAGGCCGCTGACCACGGTCAGCGCCATGAGGATGCACAGCAGCCAGGGCGTGGCGGTGCGGGTCAGGCCCAGCAGGGCCGGCAGCAGCACCAGGCCGCCGAGGTTGAACACCAGCATCGCCACGCTGAACAGCCGCGCCGGGCCGTAGCCCTTGTACCAGTGATAGCTGCTGACCAGCAGCATGCTCACGCTGCCCAGGGCGAGCAGGGCGTAGGTCATCAGGTTCAGCGGCAGCGTGTCGACGAACAGCAGCACCAGGCCGCTGACCGCGGCCACCACCATTTCCATTTGCAGCAGGCGATTGAGCCGTGCCGAACTGCAGGGGGAGAAGAAATGCAGGGTGAAGTACAGTCCGGCCAGGCCCGCCAGCACCAGGGTCAGATAGGCCGCCGGGGTCTGCGCGCTATGCCACAGCTGCCCCCACGGGCCAGTGAGATTGAGCAGGATCAGCGCGCTGAGCAGCATCAGGCCGTGGTACAGCGCCAGGACCAGCGTGGTGCTGGAGCGTGAATAGGCGAAGCGGATCAGGTTGTGCAGGATCAGCATTACCAGCCCGCCGAACAGCAGGCCGAACAGCAGCGACTGGCGCTGGTCGGCCGCGGCGTGGGCGGTGGACTCGACGCTGATGGCCGGGCGCAACTGGTGTTCGGAGACCAGCCGCAGGTAGATGTCCAGTGGCTGGCTGCTGTGTGGCAGTGGCAGCACATGGTCCCGGCCGCGCTGGGTCGGGCTCAGGCCATCGCCCTGGCGGCCATGGTGCAGCTGGCGCAGCAGCTTGCCGCCTTCAAGGGCGTAGAGGTCCAGGCGCGACAGGTCGGGGGCGAAGATGCGGACCAGTTGCTCCTGGTCGTGCGGCTCCAGGCGGTAGTGCAGCCAGAGCGCCTGGTCGGGGAGGGCGGCATCCAGTTCGTCGAGGGCCAGGGGGCTGAACTGGTTGCGGTAACGCTCGGAGCGTACATCGGACAATTGCAGGTTGGCCTGTTCGTCGAGCAGCGCCGACCAGCCTGCGGCCTGTTCGGCGTGTGCCGGGAGCAGGCAGAGCAGGGTCAGCAGGCTGACGATCAGGGCTATGGCAATCCGAAGCCGACGCACGACGAAATCCCTTCTTAGCTAATGTGCCGGATAACAACTATGCGCGGCGCGCCAAGGCGAAGGCAAGGCCCCGGCAGGGCCTTGACGACGAGCCGAAGGCCGGGCGCCTGGAGCGCCACGGCCGTTCGGTGCATTTTTACTGCTGGTGCTCACCGCGCTCGCGGGCGATGGCCCGGTAGCCGATGTCGGTGCGGTAGAAGCTGGCGTCCCACTTGACCTGCTCGGCCAGGCGGTAGGCCTGCTGCTGGGCAGCCTCGACGGTGTCGCCCATGGCGGTGGCGCAGAGCACGCGGCCGCCGGCGCTGACTACCTGGCCGTCCTTCAGTGCGGTACCGGCGTGGAACACCTTGCCTTCAAGCTTGGCGGCGGCATCCAGGCCGCTGATCGCGGCGCCCTTGGCGTAGTCGCCCGGATAGCCACCGGCGGCCAGCACCACGCCCAGGCTCGGACGCGGGTCCCATTGCGCTTCGACCTTGTCCAGGGCCTTGGCGAAGGCAGCCTCGACCAGCAGTACCAGGCTCGACTCCAGGCGCAGCATGACTGGCTGGGTTTCCGGGTCGCCGAAGCGGCAGTTGAACTCGATGACCTTGGGGTTGCCCGCCTTGTCGATCATCAGGCCGGCGTAGAGGAAACCGGTGTAGACGTTGCCTTCCTCGGCCATGCCGCGCACGGTCGGCCAGATCACTTGGTCCATCACGCGCTGGTGCACGTCGGCGGTGACCACCGGGGCAGGGGAGTAGGCGCCCATGCCGCCGGTGTTCGGGCCGGTGTCCTGGTCGCCGACGCGCTTGTGGTCCTGGCTGGTGGCCATGGGCAGCACGTTGTGGCCGTCGACCATGACGATGAAGCTGGCTTCCTCGCCGTCGAGGAACTCTTCGATCACCACCCGCGAGCCGGCTTCGCCGAAGGCATTGCCGGCGAGCATGTCGCGCACGGCGTCTTCGGCTTCCTGCAGGGTCATGGCGACGATCACGCCCTTGCCGGCGGCCAGGCCGTCGGCCTTGATCACGATCGGTGCGCCTTTCTCACGCAGGTAGGCCAGGGCTGGCTCGATCTCGGTGAAGTTCTGGTAGTCGGCGGTCGGGATCTTGTGACGGGCCAGGAAGTCCTTGGTGAAGGCCTTGGAGCCTTCCAACTGGGCCGCACCCTTGGTCGGACCGAAGCAGTCCAGGTTGCGGCTGCGGAACAGGTCGACGACGCCGAGCACCAGCGGTGCTTCCGGGCCGACGATGGTCAGGTCGACGTTCTTCTCGGCGAAGTCGGCCAGTTGCTCCAGGGCGGTGACGTCGATGGCGACGTTCTCGCACTTGGCTTCGGTGGCGGTGCCGGCGTTGCCCGGGGCAACGAAGACTTTCTCGACGCGTGGGTCCTGGGCGACTTTCCAGGCCAGGGCGTGTTCACGACCGCCGCTGCCGATGATCAAAACTTTCATGTCAAAACCTCGAATTCTTTCGGACGGGAGGCAAAGCCTCACGCTGTACGAGGTCGCAATGAAGCAGGTAGATGCAAGGCGGGGCCGGTTCCGATGAGCGGAGTTGCCTTCTGGCAATGAGCATCAGCGGAACCGGCCCCAACGCAGCAGATGCCTGCTTCAGTGCGGCCGATTGCCGTAAATCAGTGGCGGAAGTGGCGCATGCCGGTGAAGACCATGGCGATACCGGCTTCATCAGCGGCAGCAATCACCTCGGCATCACGCATCGAACCACCCGGCTGGATCACGGCGCTGATACCCACTTTAGCCGCATTGTCGATGCCGTCGCGGAACGGGAAGAACGCATCCGAGGCCATCACCGCGCCCTGTACCTGCAGACCGGCGTGCTCGGCCTTGATGGCGGCGATGCGCGCGGAGTTGACGCGGCTCATCTGGCCGGCGCCGACGCCGATGGTCTGGCGGTTCTTGGCGTAGACAATGGCGTTGGACTTGACGAACTTGGCCACTTTCCAGGCGAACACCAGGTCGTGGATTTCCTGCTCGGTCGGCGCGCGTTTGGTGACGATCTTCAGGTCGTCGGCGCTGATCATGCCGATATCGCGGCTCTGCACCAGCAGGCCACCGTTGACGCGCTTGAAGTCCCAACCGGCGGCGCGCTCGGCTGGCCACTCGCCGCACTCCAGCAGACGCACGTTCTGCTTGGCGGCCACGACTTCGCGGGCGGCCTGGGAGATTTTCGGGGCGATGATCACTTCGACGAACTGACGCTCGACGATGGCTTTGGCGGTTTCGCCGTCCAGCTCGCGGTTGAAGGCGATGATGCCGCCGAAAGCCGATTCGGTATCGGTGGCGTAGGCCAGGTCGTAGGCCTTGCGGATGCCGCCTTCGTCTTCAGGCACCACGGCCACGCCGCACGGGTTGGCGTGCTTGACGATGACGCAGGCCGGCTTGACGAAGCTCTTCACGCACTCCAGCGCGGCGTCGGTGTCGGCCACGTTGTTGAACGACAGCTCCTTGCCTTGCAGCTGGATGGCGGTGGAGATGCTGGCCTCGCCCTTCTTCGCCTCGACGTAGAACGCCGCGCTCTGGTGCGGGTTCTCGCCGTAGCGCATTTCCTGGGCCTTGACGAACTGGCTGTTGAAAGTGCGCGGGAACTCGCTGCGGTCTTCGGTCGACAGGGTTTGCTTGGCCTGGTCGATGGTGCCCATGTAGTTGGCGATCATGCCGTCGTAGGCGGCGGTGTGCTCGAAGGCCTTGAGCATCAGGTCGAAGCGCTGGGCGTAGGTCAGGCCGCCGGCCTTGAGGCCCTCGACGATACCGGCGTAGTCGCTGGCGTTGACCACGATGGCGACGTCCTTGTGGTTCTTCGCCGCCGAACGGACCATGGTCGGGCCGCCGATGTCGATGTTCTCGATGGCGGTCGGCAGGTCGCAGCCCGGCTTGCTGATGGTGGCTTCGAACGGGTACAGGTTGACTGCGACCAGGTCGATCGGCTTGATGCCGTGCTCGTTCATGATGGCGTCGTCGGTGCCGCGACGGCCGAGGATGCCGCCGTGGATCTTCGGATGCAGGGTCTTGACCCGGCCGTCCATCATTTCGGCGAAGCCGGTGTAGTCGGCCACTTCCACCGCGTTCACGCCATTGTCCTTGAGCAGCTTGTAGGTGCCGCCGGTGGACAGGATCTCGACACCGAGCTGCTGCAGCTCACGGGCGAATTCGAGGATACCGGTCTTGTCGGAGACGCTGATCAGGGCGCGGCGGATCGGCAGGCGGGTAGTCTGGTCGGTCATTTCAGATTCCATAACGCGGTGGAGTCAGCAAAAAAGGCGCCTTTTTGCATGAGCGCCTTTTCTGGTTGGGGTTCTGGCCTTACAACAGATCGTACTGCTTGAGCTTCTTGCGCAGCGTGCCTCGGTTGAGTCCGAGCATCTCGCTGGCCTTGGTCTGGTTGCCCTTGACGTAGTTCATCACGCATTCGAGCAAGGGCGCCTCGACTTCCGAGAGCACCAGGTTGTACACGTCCGTGACGGTAGCGCCTTCCAGGTGGGCGAAGTAGTTGTGCAGCGCCTTCTCGACGCTGTCGCGCAGGGTCTGGCCCTCCTCGCTCGGCGTGTTCAGGTGCTGCTTGAGGTTGGCGTTGTCGCTCACGGGCGTTGTTCCACTCACTAATGTCTCGGTCATCATCGTCATGCGGCCACCCCTTGTTCGTCCTCTGTCCCAAGGCTCTGTCGACGTTCGGCGAAAAACGCCTGAACGTTGGCGCACTGCGCTTGTGTGTCTTCCAAAGCGTTGAACCGGCTGCGGAACTCCTTGCCGCCGGGTCGGGTCGCCAGGTACCAGCCCACGTGCTTGCGGGCGATACGCACGCCCATCACATCGCCGTAGAAGGCGTGCAGCGCAGCCAGGTGCTCCAGCAGAATGCGTTCCACTTCGTCCAGCGCCGGTGCGGGCAAATGCTCGCCCGTGCGCAGGAAATGCTCGATCTCGCGGAAAATCCACGGCCGCCCCTGGGCGGCACGGCCGATCAGCAGGCCGTCGGCACCGGTGGCGTGCAGCACCGCCCGGGCCTTTTCCGGCGAGGTGATGTCGCCGTTGGCGAAAACCGGGATCGACACCGCCTGCTTGATCGCGGCGATGGTGTCGTACTCGGCGTCACCGGTGTACAGGTCGGCGCGTGTGCGGCCATGTACCGCCAGCGCCTGGATGCCGGCCTGTTCGGCGATCTTCGCCACATTCAGGCCGTTCTTGTTCGCCCGGTCCCAGCCGGTGCGGATCTTCAGCGTCACCGGGACGTCCACGGCGCCGACGACGGCGTGGAGGATCTCGGTGACCAAGGCTTCATCTCTCAATAAAGCAGAGCCTGCAGCCTTGTTGCAGACTTTTTTCGCCGGGCAACCCATGTTGATGTCGATGATCTGGGCGCCGGCCTCGACGTTGGCCCGGGCCGCCTCGGCCATCATCTGCGCGTCGCCGCCGGCGATCTGCACCGAGCGCGGCTCGGGATCGCCTTCGTGGATGCGGCGCAGGCTCGACTTGCGGCTGTTCCACAGGCGCATGTCGCTGGAGACCATCTCCGAGACCACCATGCCCGCCCCCAGGCGTTTGCACAGGGTGCGGAAAGGCTGGTCCGTGACGCCGGCCATGGGGGCCAGGATCAGGTTGTTCTGCAGTGTGTAAGGGCCGATGCGTACCGCCGACATAGGTGTTCCCTGTTGTGGGGCCGAATCATTGGAGTTCGAAAAAGGGATGGCATGATACCCGCTCTCGATGACCGGATAAAGATGAATCTGGATAAAATCTGAACAGTTGCGGCGTTATGACCGATGCCGCGAGTCTCGGAAATTCAACCGTTCAGTTGAATCTGGGGCCGCTTTGCGGTCCGTTCGCGACACCGGCAAGCCCGTGGGGCGGGCTTGCCGCTGGTCGTTTATTCCGGCGAGCGGAAGCTCAGGCTGTAGTTCACCGCCTTCGGCCCCGGGTCGAGGATGTCCAGGGCGATATGGATCGGTGTCTGGCTGGGCATCTCGCCGCGGCCGGCCAGCTCGCCAGACAGGTACTCGCTGGGCTTGAAGCGCCGGCTGGCGATCAGCTGGCCGTTGAGGTCGGCGAAGCGCAGCTCCAGCAAGGGGAAGGGTTGGGCGAAGGGCGCGCGGTTGTAGATGATCGCGTCGACGATCAGCGCGCCCTTGAAGTCCGGGTGGCTGCGTACCACCAGGTTGCTGCTCTTGATCCGCGAGATGTCCACGCGGGTCGGCACCTGGCAGCCGAACACCGGGCACAGTTGCTGGAACCAAGGGCGGTACTGGTCCTGGCGGGCCATTTCGTCGAAGTGGAACCAGACGTACTGGAACGCCAGCAGGCCGGCGGCCAGCAGGGTCAGGAAGCCCCACAGCAGGCGCTTGCCCCAGTTCGGTGCAGGCTTCTCCCAGTCCAGTTGCAACGGGTCGTCGACTACATCGACCAGCGGCTCCTTGCGCGTGCGCTCGGGCTTGATCGCCAGGCTGGGCTCCAGGCGTTGCCCAAGCTGTTCGTCGGGTTCCTCGTCGCGGGCCGAGAGCGGTTCGCTGCGGACCTCGTCGTCCAGCGCCGACAGGCCCTTTTCCGGAACAGGTTCGTCGTTGGCGGACATCCGCTCCAGTGGCTCGTCGAGGTCGTCGGCTGCTGGCGGGTGGCGCACCGGCGGTTCGTCGTCCAGCTCGAGGTCGGCGCTGCCGAGGGTCGGTTCGGTGCGTTCGTCGGCCGCGGGCTCCAGGTCCAGCGGCTCCTGCTCGTTCAGTACCGGCGCTTCCTCGCCTACCTGTGCGGGCGTCAGGTCGTCATCAGTGGCCGTGCCGAACAGTTCGTCGCCGTGTCCATCGCCGGCCTGCTCGTCGCGACGGGCCTGCAACACGCTCTGCGCTGCGCCGCGCCGGTCGCCCGGGCTGCGCCGTTCGAGGCGCGCCAGTTCCTGGTCGAGGTCGAGGGCATCCAGCTCCTCGGCCGTGACGCTCCAGTTGTCTTCGTCCGGTGCCGGGGTTTCGGCCACCGGCTCGACTGCCGGGGCCACTGCAGCGACCGGTTCCGCCACGGCGAGCGGTGCCTCGGCGTTGCCCTCTGCGCTGGTGGCGCGGTTCTGCTCCAGCAACTGTTTCGCCGCATTGAACACCTGCAGGCAATGGCCGCAGCGCACCACGCCGCGGGCCACGCTCAACTGGTGATGGGTGACGCGAAAGCTGGTCTGGCAATGCGGGCACTGGGTGACGAAACTGTCGGTCATGCGGCTGTCCGGGGAGCTGTGCAGGAGATGAGTCTAGGCGCGCTTAGCGGCGGCGACCACTGATACGTACCCAGCCGTCGCGCACGACGATCGGGTCCAGGTCGAAGTCGGCCGTATAGGCGGCGGCCACTTCCTCGCCTTGCTCGGCAAGGATGCCCGACAGTGCCAGCAGGCCACCGGGGCGCACCAGGCCGGACAGCTGCGGCGCCAGAGAGACCAGCGGGCCGGCCAGGATATTGGCCACCAGCACGTCGGCCTGCATGGCCGGCATCTGCTCGGGCAGGTACAGGTCGAACTTGTCGTCGGCGATGCCGTTGCGCTGGGCGTTGTCACGGGAGGCCTCGATAGCCTGCACGTCGATGTCGGTGCCGACCGCGTGGCGGGCACCGAGCAGCAGCGCGGCGATGGCCAGGATGCCCGAGCCGCAGCCGAAGTCCAGCACCTGGGTGCCTTGCAGCTGTTGGCCGTCGAGCCACTCCAGGCACAGCGCGGTGGTTGGGTGGGTGCCGGTGCCGAACGCCAGGCCCGGGTCGAGCAGCAGGTTGACCGCGTCCTTTTCCGGGGCTTCGTGCCAGCTCGGCACGATCCACAGGCGCTGGCCGAAGCGCATGGGCTGGAAGTTGTCCATCCAGCTGCGTTCCCAGTCCTGGTCCTCGATCACTTCGGCCTGGTGCTCGGGCAGCGCGGCACCGGTCAGCAATTGCAGGTGGGCGAACACCGCTTCAGGCTCGGCATCGGCCTCGAACAGCGCCAGCAGGTGCGTGTGCGACCACAGCGGGGTGGTGTTGAGGTCCGGTTCGAAGATCGGCTGGTCTTCGGCGTCCATGAAGGTCACCGAGACGGCACCCACTTCGAGCAGGGCATCTTCGTAGGTTTCGGCTTGTTCCGGGCTGATGGCCAGGCGTACTTGCAGCCAGGGCATGGCGGGCACCTTTGGTAAATCGACAGGGGCAGCCCGAGGCTGCGCGAAAAGGCCGCCAGTTTACTTGAGTGCGCAGGGTTTGTGCAGGACGCAGTTGTGGCGCAGCGCTTGTCGACGCCATCGCAGGGCAGCCCCACTCCCATCAAAGAGGGAGCGGGGCTGCCCTGGCGGATCAGAGGCTGCGCGCGCGGGTGACCCGGTCGACCAGGTACACCAGGCC
Source organism: Pseudomonas peradeniyensis (assembly GCF_014268935.2). GTDB lineage: Bacteria > Pseudomonadota > Gammaproteobacteria > Pseudomonadales > Pseudomonadaceae > Aquipseudomonas > Aquipseudomonas peradeniyensis. Next base: position 469,395 of record NZ_JABWRJ020000002.1, read on the forward strand.
GTGATAGTCGATGCCGCTGTGGCTCGACAGGCCGATTTCGCAGGTGCGGCTGGTGGAGATCCCTTCGCTGCAATACTGCACGGCGTCCTTCAGGGTGCGCAGGGAGTGGGCGTTGAGCTCCGGGGTGGTGAAGCCCTTGTCGCCGGCGAAGCCGCAGCAATGGATGCCCTCGGGGATCACCACCTGCTTGCTGCAGCGCCGCGCCAAGTCGATCAGCGCCTGGCTTTCGCCCAGGTGCTGGGTGCTGCAGGTCACGTGCACCGCCACTGGCTCGTCCTGGGGGGTGAACTCCAGCCTGTCGACCAGGTGGGTGCGGATGAAACGCACCGGGTCGTACAGGTCCAGGCGCGACTCGCCCAAGTCCTGCACCAGGCGCAGGGTGCAGGGGCTGGTGTCGCAGTAGATCGGGTCGAGGCCGCCGCGGCTGGCGTGCAGCAGGGCGGTGATCAGCTCCTGGCGCTTGTGCTCGGCCTGCTCGGGGTAGCCCTTGGAGGCGAACGGCTGGCCGCAGCACAGGCTGTCGGCGTTGTCCGGGAACACCACCTGGTAGCCGGCTTTTTCCAGCAGGGCGCGAGTTTTATCCAGCAGCGAGCTCTGTTCGCGGTCGGCGTAGGCCGGGCCCATCACCCGCGACACGCAGGCGGCCAGGTAGACGACCCGTGGCCGGGCATCGTGGCTTTGCGCGGGGAAGTCGATGGCGCGCAGCGGCTGCGGCATGGCGGGTGTCCATTGCGGCAGGCGGCCCTTGCTGGCCCTGCTGAGGCTGGCGCTGAGGCGGCTCATGCGTGGGGCGCCGAGCAGCCTGCGCGCGCCATTGGCGGCGGCCAGGGTGAAGCGGGCGCCGCGCAGGGTGGCGTGGAAGTGCTCGGCCAGCCAGTCGGCGGCCTTGCCGTGCTCGGCCGCCTGGCCGCGCAGCTTCTTCACCAGCTCGCCGGTATTGATGCCTACCGGGCAGCGCTGGGCACAGAGGCCGGTGGCGGCGCAGGTATCGATGCCCTGGTACTGGTAGGTGCGCAGCAGTTCGCGGATGTCGACGCCGGCACGCTTCTTCGCCTGGATATCGCGCCACATGACGATGCGCTGGCGTGGGCTGAGGGTCAGCCCTTTCGACGGGCACACCGGCTCGCAGAACCCGCACTCGATGCACTTGTCGACGATTTCGTCGGCGGCCGGCAGCGGCTTGAGGTTCTTCAGGTGGATATCCGGATCCTCGCTCAGCACCACATCGGGGTTGAGGATGCCGTTGGGGTCGAGCAGGCGCTTGAGCTGCCACATCAGCTGGTAGGCGTCCTTGCCCCATTCTAGCTCGACGAACGGCGCCATGTTGCGCCCGGTGCCGTGCTCGGCCTTGAGCGAGCCGCCGAACTCCACTGCCACCAATTGCGCCACGTCATCCATGAACGCCTGGTAGCGCGCTACTTCCTCGGCACTGTTGAATCCCTGGGTAAAGACGAAGTGCAGGTTGCCTTCCAGGGCGTGGCCGAAAATGATCGCCTCGTCGTAACGGTGCTTGTCGAACAGCTGGATCAGGCGGTTGACGCCTTCGGCCAGTTGCTCGATGGGGAAGGTGACGTCCTCGATGATCACCGTGGTGCCGGTCTGGCGCACGGCGCCGACGGCGGGGAAGGTGTCCTTGCGGATCTTCCACAGCTGGTTGTACACCGCCGGGTCTTCGCTGAAGGCGACCTTCTGCTCCAGCGGGAACTCGGCGATGGCGGCCATCACCTGGTCGAGCTGTTCGTGCAGCAGGCTCTGGCTGGCGGCGCGGGACTCGATCAGCAAGGCGCAGGCGTTGCCGGACAGGCCTTTCACCCAGGCCGGCATGCCGGGCATATCTTGCACCGAACGCAGGCTACGGCGGTCGAGCAGCTCCACGGCGGACACCGGTTGCGGCTTGAGCAGGGTCACCGCCCGGCAGCAGCTTTCGACGCTCGGGAACACCAGCAGCGCGCTGGCCTTGTGCGGATGGTCGGGCACGGTGTCGTAGGTGACGGCGCTGATGAAACCGAGGGTGCCTTCGGAGCCGACCAGAAGGTGCTGCAGGATGTCGAGTGGCTGGTCGTAGTCCACCAGCGCGTTGAGCGACAGGCCCGTGGTGTTCTTCAGTCGGTACTTGTGGCGGATACGGTCGGCCAATGCGAGGTTGGCGCGGGTCTCGCGGCCAAGGCGCGCCAGTTCGTCCAGCAGGCCGGCGTGGCTTTGCTCGAACGCGGCAATACTGGCCGGGTCCTCGCTGTCCAGGCGGGTGCCGTCGGCCAGCACCAGACGCAGGCCGGCGAGGGTGTGGTAGGTGTTCTGCGCGGTGCCGCAGCACATGCCGCTGGCATTGTTGGCGACGATACCGCCGATCTTGCAGGCATTGATCGAGGCCGGGTCCGGGCCGATCTTGCGCCCGTAGGGAGCGAGCCAGGCATTGGCCTGGGCGCCGATCACACCGGGCTGCAGGCGGATCTGCGTGCCCTGGCCGCGAATCTCCCGGCCATTCCAGTTGTCGCCGAGTACGATCAGCACCGAGTCGCTGATGGCCTGGCCCGACAGGCTGGTGCCGGCGGCGCGGAAGGTCACGGGTACCCGGTCACGCTGGGCCAGCTGGAGCAGCGCGACCACTTCATCCTCGGACTCCACGCGCACCACCAGCTTGGGGATCAGTCTGTAGAAGCTGGCGTCGGTGCCAAAGGCCAGGGTCGAGGTCGGGTCGTCGAAGCGGCGTTCGGCGGGGATCAGGCGCTCGGCATCACGCAGGAACGCGGCGGGCAGGCTCATGCAGTCTCCTCGCGGGGCCGCGGCGTCTTGTGCGCGGCGTGCCCCGGGCTATCAGGCGTTGGCGGGCGCTCTCAGGCGCCCAGTTCGCGGACCAGCGAGTCGCGGGTGATCTCGTTGATGGACTTGGCGCCGGTCAACACCATGGCCACGCGCATCTCTTTCTCGAACAGCTCCAGCAGGTTCTTCACGCCTGCTTCGCCATGGGTGGCCAGGGCATAGAGGAAGGCGCGGCCAATCAGCACGGTGTCGGCGCCCAGGGCGACCATGCGCACTACGTCGAGGCCGCTGCGGATACCGGAGTCGGCGAGGATCTTGATATCGCCCTTGACCGCGTCGGCGATCGCCGGCAGGGCGCGGGCGCTGGACAGCACGCCGTCGAGCTGGCGGCCGCCGTGGTTGGAGACGACGATGCCGTCGGCGCCGAACTTGACCGCGTCGCGGGCATCCTCGGCGTCGAGGATGCCCTTGATGATCATCGGGCCGTCCCAGAATTCACGGATCCACTCAAGGTCTTTCCAGGAGATGGACGGGTCGAAGTTGTTGCCCAGCCAGCCGATGTAGTCGGCCAGACCCGTGGGGTTGCCACGGTATTTGGAGATGTTGCCAAGATCGTGCGGGCGGCCGAGCAGGCCGACATCCAGCGCCCACTGCGGGTGGGTCATGGCCTGCCACACGCGGCGCAGCGGTGCGTTCGGGCCACTCATGCCGGAGTGGGCATCGCGGTAGCGGGCGCCGGGTACCGGCATGTCGACGGTGAACACCAGGGTCTTCACTCCGGCCGCTTTCGCGCGCTCCAGGGCGTTGCGCATGAAGCCGCGGTCTTTCAGGACATACAGCTGGAACCACATCGGCCGGTCGATGGCCGGGGCCACCTCTTCGATCGGGCACACCGATACGGTGGACATGGTGAACGGGATGCCATGGGCCGCCGCCGCGCGCGCCGCCTGCACTTCGCCGCGGCGGGCGTACATGCCGGTGAGGCCGACCGGGGCCAAGGCCACGGGCATGCTCAGGGTTTCGTCGAACAGCCGGGTCTCAAGGCTCAGGTCCGACATGTTCTTCAGCACGCGCTGACGCAGGGCGATACTGGCCAGGTCCGAGACGTTGTGGCGCAGGGTGTGCTCGGCGTAGGCACCGCCGTCGGCGTAGTGGAAGAGGAAGGGGGGCAGCTTGCGTTGGGCCGCGGCGCGATAGTCGGTGGAGGCGGAAATGATCATGGATTCTCGCAGCGTGGGTTGAAGGTGATGCCGGGCGCTCGCTGGCGCCCGGGCCCTTTCACTTTAGTGATGAACCAGCATGCCGGTCAGCCAATAGGCCTGGATCAGGGTGATCAGGCCGACGATGGTGGCGAAGAACAGGCTGTGCTTGACGGTGAAGCGGAACAGGTCGGATTCCTTGCCGACCAGGCCGGTGGCGGCGCAGGCCACGGCGATCGACTGTGGCGAGATCATCTTGCCGGTCACGCCGCCGCTGGTGTTGGCCGCCACCAGCAGGGTGTCGTTGACCCCGATCTGGTGCGCGGTGGTGGCCTGCAGCGAGCTGAACAGGGCGTTGGACGAGGTGTCGGAACCGGTCAGGAACACGCCCAGCCAGCCCAGGAACGGCGAGAAGAACGGGAACGCGGCGCCCGTACCGGCCAGCACCAAAGCCATGGTCGAGGACATGCCCGAGTAGTTGGTGACGAAGGCGAAGGCCAGCACCATGCCAATCGACAGGATCGGCCAGCGCAGTTCCCAGAAGGTCTCTTTAAAAGTGGTCAGACCAGTTTTTACGTTGATCTTCAACACCCACATCGAGATCAGCGCCGAGAGGAAGATGGCCGTGCCGGTGGCGGAGATCGGGTCGAGCTTGAACACCGCCGGCATGGCGGTCGGCGCGGTGACGATCGGCGCGGTCTTGATCACCAGTTGGTCGAGGTGCGGGATGGCGAAGTTGAACACGAAGTTGTACATCGCGCCGCCCGGGGCGAAGGCTGCCTTGAACGGCTTCAGGGTCCAGATCGTGACCAGCACGGTCAGGATCAGGAACGGCGACCAGGCCTTGAAGATCTCGCCGAAGCTGTACGGCGAAGGCTGGCTGCCACCCGATTGCACGACGGCGGCGCCGACGCTGCCCTTGGCTTCGGCGAACGAGCGCTTGGGCTGCCAGACCTTGAGGAACAGGGTCAGGGCGATCAGGCTGGCCAGGGCCGAGGTGATGTCCGGCAGCTCCGGGCCGATGAAGTTAGAGGTGAAGTACTGGGTGACGGCGAAGCTCAGGCCGGCCACCAGGGCGGCAGGCCAGGTCTCCTTCATGCCGCGCACGCCGTCCATCATGAACACCAGCCAGAACGGCACGAACAGCGACAGCAGCGGCAGCTGGCGGCCGGTCATGGCGCCGATGTGGAAGGCGTCGATGCCGGTCACTTGCCCGGCGACGATGATCGGGATGCCCAGGGCGCCGAAGGCCACCGGCGCGGTGTTGGCGATCAGGCACAGGCCGGCGGCGTACAGCGGATTGAAGCCCAGGCCCACCAGCAGCGCGGCGGTGATGGCCACCGGCGCGCCGAAGCCGGCCGCGCCTTCGAGGAAGGCACCGAAGCAGAAGCCGATCAGCAGCACCTGCAGGCGCTGGTCGTCGGTGATCGACAGCACCGAGCTGCGGATCACCTCGAACTGGCCGCTCTTGACCGTGAGTTTGTAGAGGAACACCGCGGCGACGATGATCCAGGCAATCGGCCACAGGCCGTAGAGGAAACCGTAACCCGCGGCGGCCAGGGCCATGTCGACCGGCATCTCGAAGGCGAAGATCGCCACCAGGATCGACAACGCGAGGGTGATGCTGCCGGCGACGTGGCCCTTGAGGCGGAACACGGCGAGGGCGAGGAAGAAGAACACGATGGGGATGACCGCCGCCAGCGCGGACAGGCCGAGGCTACCAAGCGGGGTATAGAGTTGTTGCCAGGTTTGCATATGGGGTGGCCCCTAATTGTTGTTGGTCAAGGCACTGGCATTGGATAATTGGTAAGACCAATTTACAATGGCTGGGCGCTAGGTTAAGAGCGCCGCGCAGGGTGTGTCAATTTGTCCTGTGGAAAACTTTGGTCGGATGCCGATGAGCGGGCATCTGAGCGGCAGGGAAAATCGCCGCCTGATGGGTGTCGGCGCAGGCTGGATAGGCGCAGAATAGGCGCCCCCGGATTCGCATCCCCGGGGTTCGTGGAGAGCAAGCAATGGTTTTTGATCAGGTCCGCCAGCGGCGCCTGTCCGACGACATCGTCGACCGGTTGGAAGGGATGATTCTCGAGGGTACATTGACTTCGGGGCAGCGCCTGCCCGCCGAACGTGTCCTGGCCGAGCAGTTCGGCGTGTCCCGTCCGTCGCTGCGCGAGGCGATCCAGAAGCTCGTGGCCAAGGGGCTGCTGGTCAGCCGCCAGGGTGGCGGCAACTATGTGGCCGAAGCCTTGGGCTCAACGTTCAGCGACCCGCTGTTGCAGTTGCTGGAGCGTAATCCGGAGGCCCAGCGCGATTTGCTGGAGTTCCGTCATACATTGGAGGCGTCGTGCGCGTACTACGCGGCCCAGCGCGCTACCGAGCCTGATCGCGAGCGGCTGAAGACGGCATTCGACGCGCTGCAGGACTGCTACAACCGTGTCGGCGAGGTGGATCGGGTGCAGGAGGGCGCGGCCGATGCGCGATTCCACCTGGCCATTGCCGAAGCCAGCCACAACGCCGTGCTGCTGCATACCATCCGCGGCTTGTTCGACCTGCTCAAGCGCAACGTGGTGACCAACATCGGCGGCATGTACCAGCAGCGCACGGAGACCCGCGACATGCTGATCAGCCAGCATCGCGAGTTGTACCTGGCGATTGTCGAGGGGCGGGCGGACGATGCGCGGGAGGTTTCTAGCCGGCACATCCTGTATGTGCAGGAAGTGCTGCAGGAGGCGCAGCAGGAGGCCCAGCGAGTGGCGCGGGCGGAGCGGCGCAGCGGGCGCTGAGAGGCGGCGTACGCGGTTCTTGTGGGAGCGGCCTCGGGATCTTTGTACCACTCAAGATCGTCGGGGGCTGCTTCGCAGCCCTATCGCGACACGAGGCCGCTCCTACAGTGACCGAGCAGGGCAGGAGTTACTCTTCCTTGCCCTTGTTGCGCATCGTGCGCTGCAGCTCGCGGTTGGAGTCGCGCTCGCGCACGGTGTCGCGCTTGTCGAACTCCTTCTTGCCCTTGCCGAGCGCGATCTCGCACTTGATCAGGTGCTTGCTCCAGTACAGCGACATCGCCACGCAGGTGTAGCCCTTCTGCGCCACGGCCGCTTCCAGGCGCTCCAGCTCACGCTTGTTCAGCAGCAGCTTGCGGGTGCGGATCGGGTCGGCGATGACGTGGGTGCTGGCGGTGTTCAGCGGGGTGATGTGGCTGCCGAACAGCCAGGCTTCGCCATCCTTGAGCAGCACGTAGCTGTCGGTCAGGTGTGCCTTGCCGGCCCGCAGGCTCTTTACTTCCCAACCGGACAGGACCAGCCCGGCCTCGAACTTGTGTTCGATGAAGTAATCGTGTCGCGCCTTCTTGTTCTGCGCGATGGTCCCGGTCGGATGTTTCTTTTGCTTAGCCATAGGGGCGGCATTATAGGGAGAGTCCGCGTCCTCGGCTATGGGGTTTAGGTGAGCTTGAGCCAGTTGTGTGAATCCCGGACAATACAGGCCTTGTTCTGCCGTGCAGAACCGTATTCGAGGCGCTGCGACGCGCCGCCCAGATTGGAAGTGACGCCTGGATGACTACCCATATTCAACGCTCCGCCCTGCTGCCGTTCCCTGCCCAGGCGCTCTACGACCTGGTCAACGATGTGGCCAGCTACCCGGAGTTCCTGCCCTGGTGCTCGGCTTCCACCGTGCTCGAGGCCAGCGACACGCACATGCGCGCCAAGCTGGAAGTGGCCAAGGGCGGCATGAGCCAGCAGTTCACCACGCGCAATGTGCTGGTGCCGGGGCAGTCGATCGAAATGAACCTGGAAGATGGGCCGTTCACCCAGCTGCATGGCCTGTGGGTGTTCAAGCCGCTGGGCGAGAAGGCCTGCAAGATCAGCCTCGACCTGTCGTTCGACTACGCCGGCGCCCTGGTGCGGGCGACCCTGGGGCCGCTGTTCAACCAGGCGGCCAATACCATGGTCGATGCGTTTTGCCAGCGTGCCAAGCAGATCAATGGCTGAATAGTGCCAGTGGCCTGATCCAAGGGCTTTTCGGCAACGCAATAAAAAGCCCGGACTGGATCCGGGCTTTTTAGTGTCGGCGCAATTACTGCGGCGAGGTTTCCAGCGGGGCCGGCGTCGGGACCGGAGTAGTCTCGATGTTGTCGATTTCTTTCTGCAGGGTGTCTTCCAGCGAGCCTGGCTTGGCCGGCTTCTCGGGCTGGCTTGGCTGCTTGTCCGGGCTGACCGTGGTGTCGCCGCTGCCGCCGAGGATTTCCTGGTCGCGGCTGACGCCCGGCATGAAGTCGCCGGAGAGGCTGACCAGTTGGTCGTTCTCGTTGAAGAAGATGCTCATGCGCTCCTGCTGGCGCTGGCCGCCGCCGGGCTGCAGGCTGTACAGGTAGTCCCAGCGATTGGTGTGGAAGGTGTCCTGCAGCAGGGGGTTGCCCATGATAAACCTTACTTGCCGGCGGGTCATTCCCGGGCGCAATTGGTCTATCATGTCTTGCGTGACGACATTGCCCTGCTGGATGTCGATTTTGTAAACCCCGGGAAACGAGCAACCGGCGAGTGCGAGCAGTCCCACTAGGGTGAGGCTGGTTAGCAAGAGCTTGGTGTTTTGCATCGGTGGGCGACTTCCACTATCTTGGCTGGACAACGTAAACCCCGATCATACCCGTATTAAGAGAAGCTGCGAAGCAGCATCGGCGAGAAAGCTGACCATGGTTGAAAATAGCGAATTGCGCAAAGCGGGCCTCAAGGTAACCCTGCCTCGAGTCAAGATTCTTCAGATGCTCGACTCCGCCGAGCAGCGTCACATGAGTGCCGAGGATGTCTACAAGGCGCTGATGGAAGCTGGCGAGGATGTCGGTCTGGCGACCGTGTACCGCGTACTGACCCAATTCGAAGCGGCGGGCCTGGTGGAGCGCCACAACTTTGATGGCGGCCACGCGGTGTTCGAGCTGGCGGATGGCAAGCACCACGATCACATGGTCAACGTGGACAGCGGTGAAGTCATTGAATTCTTCGATGCCGAAATCGAGAAGCGCCAGAAAGAGATCGTTGCCGAGCATGGTTTCGAGCTGGTGGACCACAATCTGGTTCTGTATGTGCGTAAAAAGAAGTAACGATTTAGATCGTTATTGATGACAAAGGCGACCTTCGGGTCGCCTTTGTGCTTTGTGGTGTCTCAAGTCTTGCGCGCTCAGGCCTTGCTGCTCACCACCATCTTGCGCGCATGGGCCAGCGATTCCTTGGTCAGGTCGATCCCGCCCAGCATCCGCGCCACTTCCTCGACCCGCTCGCGCTTGCCCAGGCTGGCCACTGCGGTATGCGTGGTGTCGCTGTTGCGCACCTTGTGCACGAACAGGTGGTGATGGCCCTGCGCTGCCACCTGGGGCAGGTGGGTCACGGTCAGGACCTGGCCGCGCTCGCCGAGGCGGCGAAGCAACTGGCCGACGATCTCTGCCGTCGGGCCGCCGATCCCCACGTCCACTTCGTCGAACACCAGGGTCGGAATGCGCGAGGTCTGCGCGGTGATCACCTGAATCGCCAGGCTGATACGCGACAGCTCGCCGCCCGAGGCGACCTTGGCCAGGCCCTTGAGTGGCTGGCCGGGGTTGGCGCTGACCAGCAGTTCGATCTGCTCCAGGCCATGGGGCGACAGGTCGCCGTTGTCGAAGGGCGTGAGCTCGATGCAGAAGCGCCCGCCGGGCATGCCCAGGCGCTGGATCTCCTGCTCGACAGCGGTGGCCAGCTGTTTGGCGGCCTGCTGGCGCAGCGCGCTCAGCTCGCCTGCCTTCTCTTTATAGTGCTGGGCGTAGGCGGCCAGCTCCTCGCCCAGGCGCTCGATCGACTCGTCGCTTGCATTCAACCCTTCCAGCTCTTCCATCAGGCGCTGCTGCAGGTGCGGCAATTCGGTGGGGTGCACGCGGTGCTTGCGGGCGAGGGTATAGATAGTATCCAGGCGCTCTTCGAGGGCCTGCAGGCGCATCGGGTCGGCGTCGAAGTTGTCGAGGAAGCGGTTGAGCTCGCCGACGGCCTCCTCGACCTGGATCTGCGCGCTGGCGATCAGGTTGACCGCCTCGCCCAGCGCCTTGGGGCCGTTGCCGACAGCGGTGAGCCGGTTAAGGCTGACGGTCAGGGCGCTCAGTACATTGCCCGAGTCGCTTTCGCTGCACTGGTCGATGACCTGGCGGCAAATGCCGAATAGCGCCTCGGCGTTGGTCAGGTTCTTGTGCTCCTGCTCCAGCTGTTCCAGCTCGTTCTCGCCAAGACCGAGGTTGTCCAGCTCTTCCAGCTGATAGCTGAGCAGCTGTTGGCGCGCCCGTTGCTCATCGCCGGAATTGCTCAGGCGCTCCAGTTCCTGGCGCGTCTGGTTCCAGCGCTTGGCGGCCAGCTGGACCTGGCGGGCCAGGTCGCTGGCGCCGGCGTACTCGTCCACCAGGCGGCGGTGGGTGTCGGTCTTCAGCAGTGACTGGTGCTCATGCTGGCTGTGGATGTCGATCAGCAGCTCACCCAGGGCCTTGAGGTCGCCCAGCGGGCAGGGGGTGCCGTTGATGTAGCCACGGCTGCGGCCCTCGGCGGTGATCACCCGGCGCAGGATGCACGGGCCGTCGCTTTCCAGGTCGCGATCGGCTAGCCAGGCGTGTGCCTCGGGGATGTCGACCAGGTCGAAGGTGGCGAGGATGTCGGCCTTGTCGGTGCCCGGGCGCACCACGCCGCTGTCGGCGCGATCGCCCAGGGCCAGGCCGAGGGCGTCGAGCATGATCGACTTGCCGGCCCCGGTCTCGCCGGTGATGACGGACATGCCACGGGCGATCTCGAGGTCGAGGTGTTCGACGATGGCGTAGTTGTGAATGGACAGGTGCACCAGCATGGGGCGGCTCCCGAAGGGTCTTGTCTGGATATTTATACAGTGCTTTTCGCGAGTCTGCCAATAGCCGGTCGACGAATGTGGAAAAGCACCTTCCCCCTTGAACCTGGTTTTTCCGACCCCATATAGCCGGCAAGACATGGCGAGCCTGGCTCGCACGACAGAAATCGTGGAGGAGAAACCCAATGGCTGACGAACAGCTGGATGAGAAGAACCTGAATTCCGAAGAAGCAGGCGCAGCGAATGCCGATGCCCGCGTCCTGGAGCTCGAGGAGCAGCTGGCCGCCGCCAAGGACCAGTCCCTGCGCGCCGCCGCCGACCTGCAGAACATCCGCCGCCGTGCCGAGCAGGATGTCGAGAAGGCGCACAAGTTCGCCCTGGAGAAGTTCGCTGGCGACCTGCTGCCGATCATCGACAGCCTGGAGCGTGGCCTGGAACTGTCCAGCGCTGATGACGAGACCATCAAGCCGATGCGCGAAGGTATCGAGCTGACCCTGAAGATGTTCCAGGACACCCTCAAGCGCTATAGCCTTGAAGCCATCGACCCGGATGGCGAACCATTCAATGCCGAGCAGCATCAGGCCATGGCCATGCAGGAAAGTGCCGACGTTGAGCCAAATAGCGTGCTCAAAGTATTCCAGAAGGGCTACCAGCTCAACGGCCGTCTGCTGCGCCCCGCCATGGTGGTGGTCAGCAAGGCGCCGAGCGCCCCGCAGCCTTCGATCAATGAAAAGGCTTGAAATCTTTCCGGGCACCCCCATCTAGGTGTCAAGCCTTCAAGTATTAGTGCAGTTGGCCAAAGCAGTCGCTGCTACCAAATTCAAGTTTCGGGAGAATCAACATGGGTAAAATCATCGGTATCGACCTGGGGACCACCAACTCCTGCGTCTCCGTGCTGGAAAACGGCACCGCCAAGGTCATCGAGAACGCCGAAGGCGCGCGTACCACGCCTTCGATCATCGCCTACGCCAACGACGGCGAGATCCTGGTCGGCCAGTCGGCCAAGCGCCAGGCGGTCACCAACCCGCACAACACCCTGTTCGCGGTGAAGCGCCTGATCGGCCGCCGTTTCGAAGAAGATGTCGTGCAGAAAGACATCAAGCTGGTGCCTTACAAGATCGTCAAGGCCAACAACGGTGACGCCTGGGTCGAGGCTGCCGACAAGCAGATGGCTCCGCCGCAGATCAGCGCCGAAGTTCTGAAAAAGATGAAGAAGACCGCCGAAGACTATCTCGGCGAGCCGGTCACCGAAGCGGTCATCACCGTTCCGGCCTACTTCAACGACAGCCAGCGCCAGGCGACCAAGGACGCCGGCCGCATCGCTGGCCTGGACGTGAAGCGTATCATCAACGAACCGACTGCCGCCGCGCTGGCCTACGGCATGGACAAGGGCAAGGGCGACCACACCGTCATCGTCTATGACCTGGGTGGTGGTACCTTCGACGTATCGGTCATCGAAATCGCCGAAGTCGACGGTGAGCACCAGTTCGAAGTACTGGCCACCAACGGCGACACCTTCCTGGGTGGCGAAGACTTCGACATGCGCCTGATCGACTACCTCGTCGACGAGTTCAAGAAAGAGTCCGGCATGGACCTGAAGAACGATCCCCTGGCCCTGCAGCGCCTAAAAGAAGCCGCTGAAAAAGCCAAGATCGAGCTGTCCTCCGCCCAGTCGACCGACGTCAACCTGCCGTACATCACCGCAGATGCGACCGGTCCGAAGCACCTGAACGTGAAGATCTCCCGCGCCAAGCTGGAGTCGCTGGTCGAAGACCTGGTCAACCGTACCATCGAGCCATGCCGCATCGCCCTGAAGGACGCCGGCATCGACGCCAGCAAGATCGACGACGTGATCCTGGTCGGTGGCCAGACCCGTATGCCGATGGTGCAGAAAGCCGTTGCCGACTTCTTCGGTAAAGAAGCACGCAAAGACGTCAACCCGGACGAAGCCGTCGCCATGGGTGCCGCCATCCAGGGCGCCGTTCTGGCTGGTGATGTGAAGGACGTGCTGCTGCTGGATGTCAGCCCGCTGACCCTGGGTATCGAGACCATGGGCGGCGTGATGACCGCGCTGATCGAGAAGAACACCACCATCCCGACCAAGAAGTCGCAGGTGTTCTCGACCGCCGACGACAACCAGGGCGCCGTGACCATCCACGTGCTGCAGGGCGAGCGCAAGCAAGCTTCGCAGAACAAGTCGCTGGGCAAGTTCGACCTGGCCGACATCCCGCCGGCTCCGCGCGGCGTACCGCAGATCGAAGTGACCTTCGACATCGACGCCAACGGCATCCTGCACGTCGGCGCGAAGGACAAGGCTACCGGCAAGGCGCAGTCGATCGTGATCAAGGCCAACTCCGGCCTGTCCGACGAAGAAATCGAGAAAATGGTGCGTGACGCCGAGGCCAACGCCGAGGAAGACCGCAAGTTCGAAGAGCTGGCCGCCGCCCGTAACCAGGGTGACGCGCTGGTCCACTCGACCCGCAAGATGGTCACTGAAGCCGGTGACAAGGTCACCGCTGAAGAGAAGACCGCCATCGAGGCCGCCGTGGTCGCCCTGGAAGCCGCCGTCAAAGGCGACGACAAGGCTGCCATCGACGCCAAGGTCGAGGAGTTGTCCAAGGTCTCGGCGCCAGTCGCTCAGAAGATGTACGCCGAGCAGCAGGCCGAGCAACCGCAGGGCGGCGCCCAGCAGGCCGAGCCGGAAGCCAAGCACGATGACGTGGTTGACGCCGAGTTCGAAGAAGTGAAAGACAACAACAAGCAGTAATTCCTGCATGTTGTCGGCCGGTTCACCGTCGTTTGATGGTGAACTGGTAGGATGTCGCCGCGCGGGAGCTTGCTCCCGCGTTGGCGTGTCTGGAACACGAGAATTATTTACGGCATCTGTCACGGCGTATTCGCCCATGACGACAGGTGCTGGTGGCATGGCGCACGATGCGCCGAGGTATGCCGAACGCCCCCAAGAGTGCATATGACCTATGGCAAAGCGTGATTTTTATGAGGTCCTGGGTGTCGAGCGTGGCGCCAGTGAAGGTGATCTCAAGAAGGCCTACCGCCGTCTGGCGATGAAGTACCACCCCGACCGCAACCCGGGCGACAAGGAATCGGAAGACCTGTTCAAGGAGGCCAACGAGGCCTACGAAGTGCTGTCCGATGCCAGCAAGCGCGCGGCATACGACCAGTATGGCCACGCCGGCGTCGACCCGAGCATGGGTGGCGGCGGTGCCGGTTTCGGCGGCGCCAACTTCTCCGATATCTTCGGCGATGTCTTCAGCGACTTCTTCGGCGGCGGCCGCGGTGGCGGTCGTGGTGGTGTCCAGCGCGGCAGTGACCTGCGCTACACCCTCGAGCTCAACCTCGAAGAGGCGGTGCGCGGCACCACGGTCAACATCCGCGTGCCCACGCTGGTCAACTGCAAGCCGTGCGACGGCTCCGGCGCCAAGAAGGGGTCGACGCCGTCGACCTGTCCGACCTGCGGCGGCATCGGCCAGGTGCGCATGCAGCAGGGCTTCTTCGCTGTGCAGCAGACCTGCCCGCGTTGCCATGGCCAGGGCAAGATCATCACCGACCCTTGCGGTTCGTGCCACGGCGAAGGTCGTGTCGAGGAATACAAGACGCTGTCGGTCAAGGTGCCGGCCGGTGTCGATACCGGTGATCGCATTCGCCTGTCCGGCGAAGGCGAGGCGGGCGCCCATGGCGGCCCTGCCGGTGACCTCTATGTGGTCGTCAATGTGCGCGAGCACCCGATCTTCCAGCGCGACGGCAAGCACCTCTACTGCGAAGTGCCGATCAGCTACACCGATGCCGCCCTGGGTGGCGAGCTGGAAGTGCCGACCCTTGATGGTCGCGTGAAGCTGAAAATCCCCGAAGGTACCCAGACCGGCAAGCAGTTCCGTCTGCGCGGCAAGGGTGTGGCGCCGGTGCGCGGTGGCGCGGCGGGCGACCTGCTGTGCCGCGTGGCGGTGGAAACGCCGGTCAACCTCAGCCGCCGTCAGCGCGAGTTGCTGGAGGAGCTGCGTGATTCCCTCGAAGGCGACAGCTCTCATTCGCCCAAGGCCAGTGGCTGGTTCGAGGGCGTGAAGCGCTTCTTCGGCGATCTCTGAGAAGGAACAGGCTATGCGACGTATTGCAGTGATGGGCGCCGCCGGGCGCATGGGCAAGGTGCTGATCGAGGCCGTGCAGCAGCAGGCGCCGAAGGCCGGCCTGACCGCGGCCATCCATCGTCCGGACAGCTCCCTGGTCGGTGCCGACGCGGGTGAGCTGGCGGGGCTGGGGCGCATCGGCGTGACCATATCTGACGACCTGGCCAAGGTCGTCGATGAGTTCGATGTGCTGATCGACTTCACCCATCCGTCGGTGACTCTGAAGAACCTGGCGTTCTGTCGCAAGGCGGGCAAGGCCATGGTCATCGGCACCACCGGTTTCAGTGCCGAGGAGAAGGCATTGCTGGTCGAGGCGGGCAAGGAAATCCCGATCGTCTTCGCCGCCAACTTCAGCGTGGGGGTCAACCTCAGCCTCAAGTTGCTGGACATGGCGGCCCGGGTGCTGGGTGACGACGTGGATATCGAGATTATCGAGGCCCACCATCGGCACAAGGTCGATGCGCCGTCGGGGACCGCGCTGCGCATGGGTGAAGTGGTCGCCAATGCGCTGGGGCGCGACCTGCGCGAGGTGGCGGTGTATGGCCGTGAAGGCCAGACCGGCGCCCGTGATCGCCAGACCATCGGTTTCGCCACCGTGCGTGCGGGTGACGTGGTCGGTGATCACACCGTGCTGTTCGCCGCCGAAGGCGAGCGCCTGGAAATCACCCACAAGGCCTCGAGCCGCATGACCTTCGCCAAGGGTGCGGTGCGTGCCGCGCTGTGGCTGGATGGGCGCGAGCCTGCGCTGTACGACATGCAGGATGTGCTCGAGCTGCATTGACCCTTGTGTATGGGGTTGTGGGAGCGGGCTTGCCCCGCGATGGCGTCGGAACGGGCAGCAATGGCCTGGTGGGGTGTCATCGCGGGGCAAGCCCGCTCCCACAATGGATCCCGACAAATCAGTCTGTCGCAATCCTGGGTTTTGGAGACACATTCCCGGTAGACCCAAAACGCATTTTTCTGTAAGCTACAGCTTTAGTGTGTCCACTAAAAGCGCGCAGACTAATTCAGCATAAAAGCGGGGTGACGTGTCCATACGTCATTCCGCTTTTTTGCAACCTGCGATCGCCCTTTCAGGCTTGATTTACGGGAGGTCTTCTTGACTAAGCCAGCCATACTCGCCCTTGCCGATGGCAGCATTTTTCGCGGTGAAGCCATTGGAGCCGACGGTCAGACCGTTGGTGAGGTCGTGTTCAATACTGCAATGACCGGCTACCAGGAAATCCTCACAGACCCTTCCTACGCCCAGCAAATCGTTACCCTGACCTACCCGCACATCGGCAACACCGGCACCACCCCGGAAGACGCCGAATCCAACCGCGTCTGGTCCGCCGGCCTGGTCATTCGCGACCTGCCGCTGCTGGCAAGCAACTGGCGTAACACCCAGTCCCTGCCCGACTACCTGAAAGAACACAATGTCGTCGCCATCGCCGGCATCGACACCCGTCGCCTGACCCGCATCCTGCGTGAGAAGGGCGCCCAGAACGGCTGCATCCTGGCTGGTGACAACATCAGCGAAGAAGCCGCCATCGCCGCCGCCCGCGCCTTCCCGGGCCTGAAAGGCATGGACCTGGCCAAGGTCGTCTCCACCAAGGAGCGCTACGAGTGGCGCTCCAGCGTGTGGGAACTGAAGACCGACAGCCACCCGACCATTGAAGCCGCCGACCTGCCGTACCACGTCGTGGCCTTCGACTACGGCGTCAAGCTGAACATCCTGCGCATGCTGGTTGCCCGTGGCTGCCGCGTCACCGTGGTGCCCGCGCAAACCCCGGCCAGTGAAGTCCTGGCGCTCAACCCCGATGGCGTGTTCCTGTCCAACGGCCCTGGCGATCCCGAGCCGTGCGACTACGCCATCCAGGCGATCAAAGAGATCCTCGACACCGAGATCCCGGTATTCGGCATCTGCCTCGGCCACCAGCTGCTGGCCCTGGCCTCCGGCGCCAAGACCGTGAAGATGGGCCACGGCCACCACGGTGCCAACCACCCGGTCCAGGACCTGGACACCGGCGTGGTCATGATCACCAGCCAGAACCACGGTTTCGCCGTCGACGAAGCCACCCTGCCGGGCAACGTCCGCGCTATCCACAAGTCGCTGTTCGACGGCACCCTGCAGGGCATCGAGCGCACCGACAAGAGCGCGTTCAGCTTCCAGGGCCACCCTGAGGCGAGCCCAGGCCCGACCGACGTCGCGCCACTGTTCGATCGTTTCATCGATGCCATGGCCAAGCGCCGCTGAGCATCCTGCAGCAAGGCCCCGGGCCGGCAATTGCCGCGCCCGGAAGCGCCTGACCCAGATTGTTCAAAGCGGCTTGCCGACTGACCCGCGGATTTGAGTGACAACCATGCCAAAACGTACAGACATCAAAAGCATCCTGATTCTCGGCGCTGGCCCGATCGTGATCGGCCAGGCCTGCGAATTCGACTACTCCGGCGCCCAGGCTTGTAAAGCCCTGCGCGAGGAAGGTTTCCGCGTCATCCTGGTGAACTCCAACCCGGCCACCATCATGACCGACCCGGCCATGGCCGACGCCACCTACATCGAGCCGATCAAGTGGCAGTCGGTGGCCAAGATCATCGAAAAAGAGCGCCCGGACGCCGTCCTGCCGACCATGGGTGGCCAGACCGCGCTGAACTGCGCCCTGGACCTGGAGCGCCACGGCGTTCTGGAAAAGTTCGGCGTCGAGATGATCGGTGCCAACGCCGACACCATCGACAAGGCCGAAGACCGTTCGCGCTTCGACAAGGCCATGAAAGACATCGGCCTGGAGTGCCCGCGCTCCGGTATCGCCCACAGCATGGAAGAGGCCAATGCGGTCCTCGAGAAGCTCGGCTTCCCATGCATCATCCGTCCGTCGTTCACCATGGGCGGCACCGGTGGTGGTATTGCCTACAACCGTGAAGAGTTCGAGGAAATCTGCACCCGTGGTCTGGACCTGTCGCCGACCAAGGAGCTGCTGATCGACGAATCGCTGATCGGCTGGAAGGAATACGAGATGGAGGTGGTCCGCGACAAGAAGGACAACTGCATCATCGTCTGCTCGATCGAGAACTTCGACCCGATGGGCGTGCACACCGGTGACTCGATCACCGTGGCCCCGGCACAGACCCTGACCGACAAGGAATACCAGATCATGCGCAACGCCTCGCTGGCGGTGCTGCGTGAAATCGGTGTCGAGACCGGCGGTTCCAACGTGCAGTTCGGTATCTGCCCGAACACCGGCCGCATGGTCGTGATCGAGATGAACCCGCGTGTTTCGCGTTCGTCCGCCCTGGCTTCCAAGGCTACCGGCTTCCCGATCGCCAAGATCGCCGCCAAGCTGGCCATCGGCTACACCCTCGACGAGCTGCAGAACGACATCACCGGCGGCCGTACCCCGGCGTCCTTCGAGCCGTCGATCGACTACGTCGTCACCAAGCTGCCACGCTTCGCCTTCGAGAAATTCCCGAAAGCCGACGCCCGCCTGACCACCCAGATGAAATCCGTGGGTGAAGTCATGGCCATCGGCCGTACCTTCCAGGAATCCCTGCAGAAAGCCCTGCGCGGGCTGGAAGTCGGCGCCTGCGGCCTTGACCCGAAAGTCGACCTTGCCAGCCCTGAGGCTGCCAGCATCCTCAAGCGCGAGCTGACCGTGCCGGGCGCCGAGCGTATCTGGTACGTCGCCGACGCCATGCGTTCGGGCATGACCATCGAGGAAATCTTTGCCCTGACCGGCATCGACCTGTGGTTCCTGGTGCAGATGGAAGACCTGATCAAGGAAGAAGAGAAGGTCAAGACCCTGGCCCTGTCGTCGATTGACAAGGACTACATGCTGCGCCTCAAGCGCAAGGGCTTCTCGGACCAGCGCCTGGCCAAGCTGCTCGGCATCACCGACAAGAACCTGCGCCGTCACCGCCACAAGCTGGAAGTGTTCCCGGTGTACAAGCGCGTCGACACCTGCGCCGCCGAGTTCGCCACCGATACCGCCTACCTGTACTCGACCTACGAGGAAGAGTGCGAGGCCAACCCGTCGACCCGCGACAAGATCATGATCCTGGGTGGCGGCCCGAACCGTATCGGCCAAGGCATCGAGTTCGACTACTGCTGCGTGCACGCCGCACTGGCGCTGCGTGAAGACGGTTACGAGACCATCATGGTCAACTGCAACCCGGAAACCGTCTCCACCGACTACGACACCTCCGACCGCCTGTACTTCGAACCGCTGACCCTGGAAGACGTGCTGGAAGTCTGCCGCGTCGAGAAGCCGAAAGGCGTGATCGTCCACTACGGCGGCCAGACCCCGCTGAAACTGGCGCGTGCCCTGGAAGAAGCCGGCGTACCGATCATCGGTACCAGCCCGGACGCCATCGACCGCGCCGAAGACCGCGAGCGCTTCCAGCAGATGGTCCAGCGCCTGAACCTGCTGCAGCCGCCAAACGCCACCGTTCGCAGCGAAGACGAAGCCATCGCTGCCGCTGGCAAGATCGGCTACCCGCTGGTGGTTCGTCCGTCCTACGTGCTGGGCGGCCGCGCCATGGAGATCGTCTACGAGCTGGACGAGCTCAAGCGCTATCTGCGTGAAGCGGTACAGGTCTCCAACGACAGCCCGGTGCTGCTCGACCACTTCCTCAACTGCGCCATCGAGATGGACGTGGACGCGGTCTGCGACGGCACCGATGTGGTGATCGGCGCGATCATGCAGCACATCGAGCAGGCCGGTGTTCACTCCGGCGACTCGGCGTGCTCGCTGCCGCCTTACTCGCTGAGCCAGGAAGTGCAGGACGAAGTCCGCGTCCAGGTCAAGAAAATGGCCCTGGAGCTGGGCGTGGTCGGCCTGATGAACGTGCAGCTGGCCCTGCAGGGCGACAAGATCTACGTGATCGAGGTCAACCCACGCGCCTCGCGTACCGTACCGTTCGTCTCCAAGTGCATCGGCACTTCCCTGGCAATGATCGCGGCCCGTGTCATGGCCGGCAAGACCCTGAAAGAGCTGGGCTTCACCCAGGAAATCATCCCGAACTTCTACAGCGTCAAGGAAGCCGTCTTCCCGTTCGCCAAGTTCCCAGGGGTTGACCCGATCCTCGGCCCTGAGATGAAATCGACCGGTGAAGTCATGGGCGTCGGCGACAGCTTCGGCGAAGCCTTCGCCAAGGCCCAGATGGGCGCCAGCGAAGTGCTGCCGACCGGCGGTACCGCGTTCATCAGCGTGCGTGACGACGACAAGCCGCAGGTAGCTGGCGTTGCCCGCGACCTGATCGCCCTGGGCTTCGAAGTGGTCGCCACCGCAGGCACCGCCAAGGTGATCGAGGCGGCCGGCCTGAAAGTGCGTCGCGTGAACAAGGTGACCGAGGGTCGTCCGCACGTGGTCGACATGATCAAGAACGACGAAGTGTCGCTGATCATCAACACCACCGAAGGCCGCCAGTCGATCGCCGACTCCTACTCGATTCGTCGCAATGCGTTGCAGCACAAGATCTACTGCACCACGACCATTGCGGCCGGTGAAGCCATCTGCGAGGCGCTGAAATTCGGTCCGGAAAAGACCGTTCGTCGCCTGCAGGATCTGCATGCAGGACTCAAAGCATGAGCATTACCAAGTACCCGATGACCGTCCAGGGCGCTCGCGCCCTGGAGGAAGAGCATCTGTTCCTGAGCAAGACCGAGCGCCCGCGCCTGAGCCAGGCGATCGGCGAGGCTCGCGAGCTGGGCGATCTCAAGGAAAACGCCGAATACCACGCCGCCCGCGAGGAGCAGGGCATGGTCGAGGCGCGCATCCGCGATATCGAAGGCCGTCTGCAGAACTCGGTGGTGATCGACGTCACCACCATCGCCCACACCGGCAAGGTAATCTTCGGCACCACCGTGGTGCTGGCGAACACCGAGACCGATGAAGAGGTGACCTACCAGATCGTCGGCGAAGACGAAGCCGACGTGAAGCAGGGCAAGCTCTCCAGCGGTGCGCCGATCGCCCGTGCCATCATCGGCAAGGAAGAAGGTGATACTGTCGTCGTCAAGACGCCAAGTGGCACGGTCGAGTACGAGATTGTCGAAGTCAAGCACATCTGACCGGCGCCTGCGGGCGCCATCCCTCGAGGGGATCCTCTGGCAACTGGCCCAGGTGTTCTGGGTCGGCGGCCTGTGGGTGTTCCATGTGGGGCTGGTGCCGGCGCTCAAGGTCAGTGGCCTGGCGCCACTGTTGGTGCACGACGTGGCTGCGCAGATCGACCGCTGGTTGATTGGCGTGGCCATGCTTGGGCTGTTGACCCAGCTGGCGGTGCTGGCGAGGGTGGATGGCCTGGCGGCCTGGTGGCGGCAGTTCCGCGGCCAGATGCTGCTGCTCGGCTTCGGCGCCTGCGTCAGCTACTACACGCTGCGCTACGGGATTTCCGTGGGCGAGCGTTGGCAGATGTTCTGCTTCCTGGTGCTGGGCTTCTCCGGCATCGTGCTGGTGGCCCAGCCGGTCCCGGTCAGGGCTCGGCGCTAGTCGGGTCGCAACGAGGCTTTGTGGGAGCGGGCTTGCCCCGCGAACACCGGCGAAGCCGGTGCCATGCACTGCGGTGCCTGTTTCGCGGGGCAAGCCCGCTCCCACAAGGCTGCGTTGGCAGCCCTGCTACCGTTACTTGTAACGGTGGATGTTGGACAGCTGCTTGTTCGGCTGCGGGTTCTTGCGGTAGATCAGCGCTTTCTTGCCGATGGTCTGCACCAGTTCGGCGCGGCCGGCCTTGCACAGCGCGGCGATGGTCTCGGCGCGTTCCTCGCGATCTTCCGAGCGAATCTCGACCTTGATCAGCTCATGGTCGACCAGGGCGCGCTCCAGTTCGGCGATCACGCCTTCATTCAAACCGTTGCCAGCAACGATCAGGACCGGCTTCAGGTCATGACCAATGGACTTGTATTGCTTCTTCTGCTCGTTATTGAGCGGCATAATCTGACCCTTTTCGTCTGATTCTGTAAAATTGACGGGCATTTTACCCGAGGGCCTGTGGCTCCGCCCAGTCAAACACGACGCATATCATCGAGGTGCCCCGTGGTACAACGTTCCAAAAGCAGCGCAAACTGGCTGCGCGAACATTTCAACGATCCTTTCGTCAAGCAGGCGCAGAAGGATGGCTACCGCTCGCGCGCGAGCTACAAGCTGCTGGAGATCCAGGAGAAAGACCGCCTGATCCGTCCCGGCATGAGCGTGATCGACCTCGGTGCGGCTCCTGGTGGCTGGTCGCAGGTGACCAGTCGTCTGATTGGCGGCCAGGGCCGGCTGATCGCCTCGGACATCCTGGAAATGGACTCGATCCCCGATGTCACCTTCATCCAGGGCGACTTCACCCAGGACGAAGTGCTGCAGCAGATCCTGCAGGCGGTCGGCGATTCGCACGTCGACCTTGTGATTTCCGATATGGCCCCCAATATGAGTGGTACGCCTGCGGTGGACATGCCGCGCGCCATGTTCCTCTGCGAACTGGCCCTGGATCTGGCGACCCGCGTGCTCAAGCCCGGCGGAGATTTCCTGATCAAGATTTTCCAGGGCGAGGGCTTCGACATGTACCTCAAGGACGTGCGCAGCAAGTTCGACAAGGTGCAGATGCGCAAGCCGTCGTCCTCGCGAGACCGTTCCCGTGAACAGTACCTGTTGGGCAAGGGTTTCAAGGGCGCATGAAAGGCGTATTGCGGGGTTGCCGATAGTTATTTCCAATCGGCCGCCCCGTCTGGATCGTCCGAACTTCGTGTAGTCTAGCTTTCACAAAGGGTTACAGACGGTGCCTGCGGATGCGTGGGTAATGTAGTAAGTTAGGGCGATGAATATCATGCGAGGCACGGCTGCGTCGTGCGCCGGCCTCAGAGGGTAGCGAATTGAACGACATGGCAAAGAATCTGATCCTGTGGTTGATCATCGCCGCCGTCCTGGTGACGGTGATGAACAACTTCTCCAGCCCTAACGAGCCGCAGACCCTCAACTATTCCGACTTCATCCAGCAGGTCAAGGATGGCAAGGTCGAGCGCGTGACCGTCGACGGCTACATCATTACCGGCAAGCGCACCGATGGCGACAACTTCAAGACCGTGCGCCCGGCCATTACCGACAACGGCCTGATCGGCGACCTGGTGGACAACCACGTCACCGTCGAAGGCAAGCAGCCGGAACAGCAGAGCATCTGGACCCAGTTGCTGGTCGCCAGTTTCCCGATCCTGGTGATCATCGCCGTGTTCATGTTCTTCATGCGCCAGATGCAGGGTGGTGCCGGTGGCAAGGGCGGGCCGATGAGCTTCGGCAAGAGCAAGGCGCGCCTGCTGTCCGAAGACCAGGTGAAAACCACCCTGGCTGACGTTGCAGGCTGCGACGAGGCCAAGGAAGAGGTTGGCGAGCTGGTCGAGTTCCTGCGCGATCCGGGCAAGTTCCAGCGCCTGGGCGGCCGTATCCCTCGCGGCGTGCTGATGGTCGGCCCGCCGGGTACCGGTAAGACCCTGCTGGCCAAGGCCATTGCCGGTGAAGCCAAGGTGCCGTTCTTCACCATTTCCGGTTCCGACTTCGTCGAGATGTTCGTCGGCGTGGGTGCCAGCCGTGTTCGCGACATGTTCGAACAGGCCAAGAAGCACGCACCGTGCATCATCTTCATCGACGAGATCGACGCCGTCGGTCGCCACCGTGGCGCCGGCATGGGTGGCGGTCACGACGAGCGTGAGCAGACCCTGAACCAATTGCTGGTCGAGATGGACGGCTTCGAGATGAACGATGGCATCATCGTCATCGCCGCCACCAACCGTCCCGACGTGCTCGACCCGGCGCTGCTGCGTCCCGGCCGCTTCGACCGCCAGGTGGTGGTCGGCCTGCCGGACATCCGCGGTCGTGAACAGATCCTCAAGGTGCACATGCGCAAGGTGCCGGTCGGCGAGAACGTCAATGCGGCGGTCATCGCCCGTGGCACGCCGGGCTTCTCCGGTGCCGACCTGGCCAACCTGGTCAACGAGGCGTCGCTGTTCGCCGCCCGTGCCAGCAAGCGCCTGGTCGAGATGAAGGAATTCGAGCTGGCCAAAGACAAGATCATGATGGGCGCCGAGCGCAAGACCATGGTCATGTCCGAGAAAGAGAAGCAGAACACCGCGTACCACGAGGCGGGCCACGCCATCGTCGGTCGCGTCGTTCCCGAGCACGACCCGGTCTACAAGGTCTCGATCATTCCCCGTGGCCGTGCCCTGGGCGTGACCATGTTCCTGCCGGAAGAGGACCGCTACAGCCTGTCCAAGCGCGCGCTGATCAGCCAGATCTGCTCGCTGTACGGTGGCCGTATCGCCGAAGAGATGACCCTGGGCTTCGACGGTGTCACCACCGGCGCCTCCAACGACATCATGCGCGCCAGCCAGATTGCCCGGAACATGGTCACCAAGTGGGGCCTGTCCGAGAAACTCGGCCCGCTGATGTACGCCGAAGAGGAGGGCGAGGTGTTTCTCGGTCGCAGCGCGGCGAGCCAGCATGCCAGTGTCTCGGGCGAGACTGCCAAGATGATCGACTCCGAGGTGCGCAGCATCATCGATCAGTGCTACGCCACGGCCAAGCAGATCCTTACCGACAACCGCGACAAGCTCGACGCCATGGCCGAAGCCCTGATGAAGTACGAAACCATCGATGCCGACCAGATCGACGACATCATGGCTGGCCGTACTCCGCGCGAACCGCGTGACTGGGACAATGATTCCGGTACCTCCGGCAACCAGGCTTCCCAGGATGATCGTCCGGAGTCGCCGATCGGCGGTCCAGCGGCTCAACACTAAGGGTATCTATGAGCTTGACGCAGTACCCGACCCGGTTGCCTTGCGGCAACCGGGTTCTTGATTTGTCCCGTACCCATGTCATGGGTATCCTCAACGTCACCCCAGACTCGTTCTCCGATGGTGGGCGCTTCAGCCAGCGCGATGCGGCCTTGCGCCATGCCGAGGAGATGGTGGCGGCCGGTGCGACCCTGATCGACGTGGGTGGCGAGTCTACCCGTCCTGGGGCTCGCGCCGTCTCGCCTATCGAGGAATTGGAGCGCGTGGCGCCAATTGTCGAGGCGATCAGCAGTCGGCTCGATGTGATCATCTCGGTCGATACCTCGACGCCCTCGGTCATGCGCGAGACGGCCCGCCTTGGTGCAGGGCTGATCAACGACGTGCGCGCCCTGGAGCGTGACGGCGCGCTCGATGCGGCGGCCGATACCGGCCTGCCGGTGTGCTTGATGCATATGCGTGGCGAGCCGGGCACGATGCAGGACAATCCGCAGTACAAGGATGTGACAGTCGATGTAACGCGCTATCTTGAACAGCGTATGGCAGCCTGCGCGGCGGCCGGCATCGGGGCTGAGCGCATCATCCTCGACCCGGGGTTCGGCTTTGCCAAGACCCTTGAGCACAACCTTAGCCTTTTCAAACACATGGAAGCGCTCTATCGCCTGGGGCGGCCACTCTTGGTGGGTGTTTCGCGCAAGAGCATGATCGGTCTCGCGCTGGGCCGTCCGGTCGGTGAGCGGCTTTACGGCAGTCTGGCCCTGGCCGCCCTGGCCATGACCAAGGGCGCGAGCATCCTGCGGGTACATGACGTTGCCGAAACCGTCGATGTCGTGCGCATGATCGCCGCGGTCCAGAGCGCCGAATAAGAACATTGGAGTCACTATGAGCAGAAAATACTTTGGTACCGATGGTATCCGTGGTCGCGTCGGCCAGTTCCCCATCACCCCTGACTTCATGCTGAAACTCGGCTGGGCCGCCGGCATGGCTTTCCGCAAGCAGGGCAATTGCCGTGTGCTGGTGGGCAAGGACACGCGGATCTCCGGCTACATGTTCGAATCCGCGCTCGAGGCAGGGCTGTCCGCCGCCGGTGCCGACGTGATGCTGCTCGGCCCGATGCCGACGCCGGCCATCGCTTACCTGACCCGCACCTTCCATGCTGAGGCCGGTATCGTCATCAGCGCCTCGCACAACCCCCATGACGACAATGGCATCAAGTTCTTCTCCGGTGCTGGCACCAAGCTGCCGGACGAAGTCGAGCTGATGATCGAGGAGCTGCTCGACCAGCCGATGAATGTCGTCGAGTCCGGCAAGCTGGGCAAGGTCTCGCGCATCAATGACGCGGCGGGACGCTACATCGAGTTCTGCAAGAGCAGCGTGCCCAGCAGCACCAGCTTCGAAGGCCTGAAGGTCGTCGTGGACTGCGCCCATGGCGCCACCTACAAGGTCGCGCCGAGCGTGTTCCGTGAACTGGGTGCCGATGTCACCGTGCTGCACGCCGCCCCGGATGGTCTGAACATCAACGAGGGCTGCGGTTCGACTCATATCGAGTCGCTGCAGGCGGCGGTCCTGGTCGGGCATGCGGATCTCGGTATCGCCTTCGACGGCGACGGCGACCGTGTGCTGATGGTCGATCACACCGGCGCCATCGTCGACGGTGACGAACTGCTGTTCATCATCGGTCGCGACATGCAGGAGCGTGGCAAGCTGCAGGGCGGCGTGGTCGGTACCCTGATGAGCAACCTGGGCCTGGAGCTGGCGTTCAAGGAACTGGATATCCCGTTCGTGCGGGCCAAGGTGGGCGACCGCTATGTCATGGCCGAACTGCTCGAGCGCGAGTGGCTGCTGGGTGGCGAAAACTCCGGTCATGTCGTCTGCGGCAGCCACACCACCACCGGTGATGCGATCATCGCCGCGCTGCAGGTGCTGATGGCGCTCAAGCGCCGTGGCGAAAACCTCGCCCAGGCCCGCCAGGCCGTGCGCAAATGCCCGCAGGTGCTGATCAACGTGCGCTTCGCGGCCGGCAAGAGCGACCCGCTGGAGAACCCCCTGGTCAAGGAAGCCAGCGCCAAGGCCACCGAGGCCATGGCTGGTCGTGGGCGGGTGCTGCTGCGCAAGTCCGGTACCGAGCCGCTGGTGCGGGTGATGGTCGAGGGCGACGACGAAAACCAGGTACGTGGCCATGCCGAGGCCCTGGCCAAGCTGGTCGAAGAAGTTTGTGCCTGAAAGAGGCTTGCCAGCGCAGATCGGGTTGGGTAAGATCTGCGCCCACTTTGACCGACGAGGTAAAGCATGCGTCGCCCCATGGTAGCTGGTAACTGGAAGATGCACGGTACCCGCGCCAGCGTCGCTGAGCTGACTCAGGGCTTGGGCGAAATGCTCATTCCCAACGGTATCGAAGTCGCGGTGTTCCCGCCCGCCCTGTTCATCAACGAAGTCGTTGATGGGCTAAAAGGCAAGGGGATCATCGTTGGAGCACAGAATTCTGCGGTACAGCCTGAACAAGGCGCACTGACCGGCGAAGTTGCACCGAGTCAGTTGGCTGAAGTCGGTTGCAAGTATGTATTGATTGGGCATTCCGAGCGTCGCCAGATTATTGGTGAAAGCGACGAAGTGCTGAATCAGAAGTTTGCAGCCGCTCAGAAAAGTGGTTTGACGCCAGTGCTGTGTATAGGGGAAACTCTTGCAGAGCGCGAGGCAGGTGAGACGCTCGAAGTTGTAGGGCGTCAACTAAGCAGTGTTATCGACGTGTTCGGTATCAAGGCTTTCGCCAATGCGGTTATTGCCTATGAGCCTGTTTGGGCCATTGGTACTGGTTTGACGGCCTCGCCACAGCAAGCCCAGGATGTGCATGCAGCCATCCGCAAGCAGTTGGCGGCGAAGGACGCCGAAGTTGCAGGAAATGTGCAACTTCTCTACGGCGGCAGCGTGAAGGCGGCCAATGCGGCTGAACTGTTCGGCATGCCGGATATCGATGGGGGGCTCATTGGTGGAGCTTCCCTGAACGCAGACGAATTCGGTGCAATTTGTCGCGCCGCAGGAAACTGAACAAATGCTGGAAACAGTCGTAGTTGTTTTTCATCTGTTGGCAGCGTTGGCACTGGTTGTAATGGTGCTGCTGCAACAGGGTAAAGGTGCGGAAGCCGGTGCATCTTTCGGCGCAGGTGCTTCAAATACTGTGTTCGGAAGCCAAGGTTCCGCTACCTTTTTGAGTAAAGTTACTGCTATACTTGCTGCCACTTTCTTTTTGACTGCACTTGGGTTAGGATACTTCGCCAAGCAGCAGGCTCACCAGCTGACTCAAGCTGGTCTGCCAGATCCAGCAGTGCTGGAAGTCAAAGAGCCAAAGCCGGCAGTCAATGATGATGTACCGGTGCTCCAGCAGCAGAAGAGCGAAACCACCAACTCTGGTGACGTACCTCCTCCAGCCAAAGAGCAGCAGTAACGGGTTTCAAGAAGTAGTATTGCCGAGGTGGTGGAATTGGTAGACACGCAACCTTGAGGTGGTTGTGCCCATAGGGTGTAGGGGTTCGAGTCCCCTTCTCGGTACCAATTGAAGCATGAGAGCCCGCTTTAGCGGGCTTTCTTGCAGGTGGAGGTCGGATTGACCCAGCAAAGGGTTCAGTCTTATACTTTCGCCCCAGCTTTGTCGCGGGGTGGAGCAGCTTGGTAGCTCGTCGGGCTCATAACCCGAAGGTCGTTGGTTCAAATCCAGCCCCCGCAACCAGCTTCAGCAGAGCCCCTTTTCAGGGGCTTTTTGCTAGCCGAACAGTTTTCGGCGCCGTTGTCCAACGGCGCTTTCAGGGATGGGCGCTTCGCCCATTTT
This sequence comes from Pseudomonas peradeniyensis, assembly GCF_014268935.2. GTDB lineage: Bacteria > Pseudomonadota > Gammaproteobacteria > Pseudomonadales > Pseudomonadaceae > Aquipseudomonas > Aquipseudomonas peradeniyensis. The sequence goes on from NZ_JABWRJ020000002.1 coordinate 497,895, forward strand.
TTATTTGCACAGCATGCACGAGGGGGTTCAGGTGTCGAGCAAGCTAGAACAGTTGCAGGCCTTGTTGGCCCCGGTGGTCGAGGGCCTGGGCTACCAATGCTGGGGGATCGAATACGTCTCCCAAGGCAAGCATTCGGTACTGCGTATCTACATCGACAAGGAAGACGGGATCCTGGTGGACGACTGCGAAGCCGTCAGCCGTCAGGCAAGCGCCATTCTCGATGTGGAAGATCCGATCAGCTCTGAATATACCCTCGAGGTGTCCTCTCCAGGCATGGACCGCCCGCTGTTCACCTTAGAACAGTTTGCTGCGCATGCCGGCGAGCAGGTGAAGATCAAGCTGCGTACGCCCTTCGAGGGCCGTCGTAACTTCCAGGGCCTTCTCCGCGGTGTGGAGGAGCAGGATGTGGTGGTGCAGGTAGACCAGCACGAGTTCCTGTTGCCGATCGACTCGATCGACAAGGCCAATATTATTCCCAGTTTTGACTGAGACGTGCCGGGCCCGGTGAAAGATCCGGGGCCAATGGCTTGCGCAAGGCGAGGCGTACGATGAGCAAAGAAGTACTGCTGGTTGTTGAATCGGTATCCAACGAAAAGGGTGTACCGCCCGGCGTCATTTTCGAAGCGCTGGAAGTGGCCCTGGCTACTGCAACCAAAAAGCGTTTTGAAGACGAAGTCGACCTGCGTGTGGAAATCAACCGCCACACCGGTAGCTACGAGACCTTCCGTCGCTGGACGGTCGTCGAAGAAGCGGATCTGGATGATCCGGCAATCGAGGTCTGGCCAGCAAAGATTCAGGAAAGTCATCCTGAAGCCAAAGTTGGCGACGTGATCGAAGAGAAGATCGAGTCGATCGAATTCGGTCGCATTGCTGCGCAAACCGCCAAGCAAGTCATCGTGCAGAAGGTTCGCGAAGCTGAGCGCGCCCAGGTGGTCGATGCTTACCGCGAGCGCGTGGGCGAGATCATCTCCGGTACCGTCAAAAAAGTTACCCGCGACAACGTCATCGTCGACCTGGGCAACAACGCCGAAGCGCTGCTGGCCCGCGAAGACATCATTCCCCGTGAGACCTTCCGTGTCGGCGTGCGCCTGCGTGCGCTGCTCAAGGAAATCCGCACCGAGAACCGCGGCCCTCAGCTGATCCTGTCGCGCACCGCGCCGCAGATGCTGATCGAGCTGTTCCGCATCGAAGTGCCGGAAATCGCCGAAGGCCTCATCGAAGTCATGGCCGCCTCCCGTGATCCGGGGTCGCGCGCCAAGATCGCCGTCCGCTCCAAGGACAAGCGCATCGACCCGCAAGGCGCCTGTATCGGCATGCGTGGTTCGCGCGTCCAGGCCGTATCCGGCGAGCTGGGTGGTGAGCGTGTGGATATCGTCCTGTGGGACGAGAACCCGGCGCAGTTCGTCATCAACGCCATGTCGCCGGCAGAAGTTGCCGCGATCATCGTTGATGAAGATGCCCATGCAATGGACATCGCCGTGGCCGAGGACAACCTGGCACAGGCCATCGGACGTGGCGGCCAGAACGTCCGCCTGGCCAGCCAGCTGACTGCCTGGACCCTGAACGTGATGACCGAGAAGGACATCCAGGCCAAGCAACAGGCTGAGACCGGCGACATCCTGCGCAACTTCATCGAGGAACTGGAAGTCGACGAGGAGCTGGCACAAGTGCTGGTCGACGAAGGCTTCACCAGCCTCGAAGAAATTGCCTACGTACCGTTGGAAGAAATGCTCAACATCGATGGCTTTGACGAGGACATCGTCAATGAGCTCCGCGCTCGAGCCAAGGACCGTTTGTTGACCAAGGCCATCGCTACCGAAGAAAAACTGGCAGACGCCCATCCGGCTGAAGACCTGCTCTCCCTCGAGGGCATGGACAAGGACCTGGCGGCGGAACTGGCGGTGCGCGGCGTGGTTAACCGCGAAGACCTGGCCGAGCAGTCGATTGACGACCTGCTCGACATCGACGGCATCGACGAAGAGCGTGCCGGCAAGTTGATCATGGCCGCCCGAGCCCACTGGTTCGAGTAATTAGGCGCGGCCTGAGGAGAGAAGTGCATGACGCAAGTCACGGTGAAAGAACTGGCCCAAGAGGTCGAGGCACCGGTAGAGCGCCTGCTGCAGCAGATGCGTGAGGCAGGTCTGCCGCACACCGACGCCGGTCAGGTAGTGACCGACAATGAGAAGCAGACCCTGCTGACTCATTTGAAGAGCAGCCACAAGAGCAAGGCGGAAGAGCCGCGCAAGATCACCTTGCAGCGCAAGACCACCAGCACTCTGCGTGTCGCCGGTAGCAAGAGCATCAGCGTAGAAGTACGCAAGAAGAAAGTATTCGTGCAGCGCAGCCCGGAAGAGATCCAGGCTGAGCAGAAGCGTGAGCAGGAAGAACGCCGCGCCGCTGAAAATGCCGCCCGCGAAAAGGTTGAAGCCGAAGTTCGCCAGCGCAACGAGGAGCAGGCACGCCGTCAGGCTGCCGAGGCCCCGGCCGCCGCGCCAGCGCCGAAGGCCGAGCCTGCCCCGGTTGCTGCCCCGGTAGTGGCCAACGCGCCGGTGTCCGAAGACGCCGCCGCCCGTGCCGCCGAGCGCAAGAAAGACGAGACCCGTCGCAACGAAAGCCGTACCCGTGATGACGATCGTCGCGGTGGTGGCCCGGCTGCGGCCGGTCGTGGCGAAGCGCCGCGCATGTCGGTCAAGGTCAAGGTCAAGGAGAAGGAAAAGGCTCCGACTCCGCGCGCTGCACCTCGCACCACCGACGAAGAAAGCGATGGCTTCCGTCGTGGCCGCGGTGGCAAGGGCAAGGGCAAGAAGCGCAATGCGCACGGCTTCCAGAGCCCGACCGGTCCGGTCATTCGTGACGTGACCATCGGCGAGACCATCACTGTCTCGGAACTGGCGCAACAGATGTCGGTCAAGGCCGCTGAAGTCGTCAAGTTCATGTTCAAGCTGGGCACCCCGGTCACCATCAACCAGGTGCTTGACCAGGAAACCGCTCAGCTGGTTGCCGAAGAGCTGGGTCACAAGGTCACCCTGGTCAGCGACACTGCCCTGGAAGACTCCCTGGCCGAATCGCTGAAGTTCGAAGGCGAGACCACCTCGCGTGCTCCGGTCGTGACCGTCATGGGTCACGTCGACCACGGCAAGACCTCGCTGCTCGACTACATCCGTCGTGCCAAGGTGGCCGCTGGCGAAGCCGGTGGTATTACCCAGCACATCGGTGCCTACCACGTCGAAACCGACCGTGGCATGGTCACCTTCCTCGACACCCCGGGCCACGCTGCGTTTACCCAGATGCGTGCCCGTGGTGCCAAGGCGACCGACATCGTCATCCTGGTGGTGGCGGCGGACGACGGCGTGATGCCGCAGACCCGCGAAGCCGTTCAGCACGCGAAAGCGGCTGGCGTTCCGCTGGTTGTTGCCGTGAACAAGATCGACAAGCCGGGTGCCGACCTCGATCGCATCCGTAACGAGCTGTCGGTCGAAGGCGTGACCTCCGAGGACTGGGGTGGTGACACGCCGTTCGTCAAGGTTTCGGCGAAGATGGGTACCGGCGTCGACGAACTGCTCGAAGCTGTCCTGCTGCAGGCCGAGATCCTCGAACTCAAGGCCACTCCGACCGCTCCTGGTCGTGGTGTCGTGGTCGAATCGCGCCTGGACAAGGGCCGCGGCCCGGTCGCTACCATCCTCGTTCAGGACGGTACGCTGCGTCAGGGCGACATGGTCCTGGTCGGCTCCAACTATGGCCGCGTGCGCGCCATGCTCGACGAGAACGGCAAGCCTGTGAAGGAAGCCGGCCCGTCGATCCCGGTCGAGATCCTTGGCCTGGACGGTACGCCGGACGCTGGCGAAGAGATGTCGGTGGTTGCTGACGAGAAGAAAGCGCGTGAAGTTGCGCTGTTCCGTCAAGGCAAGTTCCGTGAGGTCAAGCTGGCCCGTGCTCACGCCGGCAAGCTGGAAAACATCTTCGAGACCATGGGTCAGGAAGAGAAGAAGACCCTCAACATCGTCCTCAAGACCGATGTGCGTGGTTCCCTCGAAGCGCTGCAGGGTTCGCTCGGCAGCCTGGGCAACGACGAAGTTCAGGTCCGCGTCATTGGTGGCGGCGTCGGTGGTATCACCGAGAGCGACGCCAACCTGGCACTGGCCTCGAACGCGGTGCTGTTCGGCTTCAACGTGCGTGCCGATGCCGGCGCGCGCAAGATCGTCGAGCAGGAAGGTCTGGATATGCGTTACTACAACGTGATCTACGACATCATCGAAGACGTCAAGAAGGCCCTGACCGGCATGCTCGGCAGCGATGTTCGCGAGAACATCCTGGGTGTGGCCGAAGTGCGTGACGTGTTCCGTTCGCCGAAGTTCGGCGCCATCGCTGGCTGTATGGTCATCGAAGGTACCGTGTACCGCAACCGTCCGATCCGCGTACTGCGCGATGACGTGGTGATCTTCGAAGGCGAGCTGGAATCGCTGCGTCGCTTCAAGGACGATGCCTCCGAAGTGCGTAACGGCATGGAGTGTGGTATTGGCGTCAAGAGCTACAACGACGTCAAGGTCGGCGACAAGATCGAAGTCTTCGAGAAAGTCCAGGTGGCTCGTACCCTGTAAGGGGCGAGCATGGCGCAGGCCCCGTCGCAAGGCGGCTGGCGGCGCCTCACAAGGTAGCGCCCGGTCAGGCTTCAGCCTGACCGGGCGTTTGCCGCTTTACGTTACAGGTAGCAAGAATGGCAAAAGAATACAGCCGTACCCAACGTATCGGTGATCAGATGCAGCGTGAGCTGGCAGAGCTGATCCGCCGTGAAGTCAAAGACCCGCGCGTCGGTCTGGTGACCATCACCGCCGTCGACGTCAGCCGTGACCTGGGCCATGCCAAGGTGTTCATCACCGTGATGGGCCAGGACGGCACCGACGCCGTGCCGCAGACTCTCAAGGCGCTGACCAGTGCCGCGAGCTTCCTGCGTCTGCACCTGGGTCGCGTGATGCAACTGCGCAGCGTGCCGCAACTGCATTTCCACTTCGATGAAAGCGTCAGCCGTGGTGTTCACCTGTCGGCGCTGATCGAACGTGCGGTGGCCGAAGACCGCCTGCACAAGGATGCCGACGAGCTGGACGCCAAGGAGTAAGCGGTGGCCCAGGTCAAACGTATCCGCCGCAACGTCAGCGGCATCATCCTGCTCGACAAGCCGCTGGGGTTCACCTCCAACGCCGCGCTGCAGAAGGTCCGCTGGTTGCTCAATGCGGAAAAGGCCGGCCACACAGGCAGCCTCGACCCGCTGGCCACCGGCGTGCTGCCGCTGTGCTTCGGCGAGGCGACCAAGTTCTCGCAGTACCTGCTCGATTCTGACAAGGGCTACGAGACGGTCATGCAGATGGGGCAGACCACCAGCACCGCGGACGCCGAAGGCGAAGTCCTGCAGACCCGCGAAGTGACCGTTGGTCGCGCCGACATCGAGGCCGTGATCCCGCGTTTCAAGGGTGAAATCCTTCAGGTACCGCCGATGTACTCGGCCCTCAAGCGCGATGGTCAGCCACTGTACAAGCTGGCACGTGCAGGAGAGGTAGTGGAGCGCGAGGCGCGTTCTGTTACTATTGGCCGCTTGGAGTTGCTCGAGTGCGAAGGCACCCGTGCGCGCCTGTCGGTTGGATGCAGCAAAGGCACCTATATCCGCACCCTGGTGGAGGATATCGGTGAGGCGCTGGGCTGTGGTGCCTACGTCGCCGAACTGCGCCGCACCCAGGCGGGCCCCTTCGAGCTGGCACAGACCGTGACGCTCGAGGAACTCGAGCAGGCCCACGCCGAAGGCGGCAACGAAGCGCTCGATCGCTTCCTCATGCCTTCGGACAGCGGGTTGCAGGACTGGCCGCTGGTGCAGTTGTCCGAGCACAGTGCGTTCTACTGGCTGCATGGCCAGGCGGTACGCGCGCCGGACGCGCCGCAGTTCGGCATGGTCCGGGTACAGGATCACAATGGTCGCTTCATCGGTATCGGTGAAGTGAGCGAAGACGGGCGCATCGCGCCGCGTCGACTGATTCGGTCGGAATGACCGGAACCACCGGCAGAGGCTTCGGCTGAAACCGGTGGATACGAGGGTGGCTGTTATTAGGCACGGTCACACCTCTTCTTATTAATACGGGGACTTGTCCCTGGCCTATTGGAGACCGTTCGCGGGATCCGTTTATCAGGAGAAGCCAAATGGCCCTCAGCGTCGAAGAAAAAGCTCAGATCGTTGCCGATTACCAGCAAGCCGCCGGCGATACCGGTAGCCCGGAAGTGCAGGTTGCTCTGCTGACCGCCAACATCAACAAGCTGCAAGGCCACTTCAAGGCCAACGAAAAAGACCACCACTCCCGTCGTGGTCTGATCCGTATGGTCAACCAGCGTCGTAAGCTGCTGGACTACCTGAAGGGCAAAGACACCACCCGTTACAGCGCCCTGATCGGTCGCCTGGGTCTGCGTCGCTAATAGCGGCCTGGCCAGTGGTGTTGCATGGCGTGTCGCATGCATCGGCAGGGTTGCCCGGCAACCCTGGCGTTGGACACGCCACGCGATCTGCGAGGTTGGCAGCCTGGTCCGTCGTGCGGTTCATCCGCCCGGCGCCAGGCTCCCAGCCTCGTGTTGTATCTGGACGGTCAATGGGGCCGATTCCCCGTTCTGCCCAAGAATTCGCAAGAACCAGTTCCCCCAAGAGCCACTGAAGAAGGTAGGAAACCGTGAACCCGGTAATCAAGAAATTCCAGTTCGGTCAATCGACCGTAACCCTCGAAACGGGCCGCATTGCCCGTCAGGCCACCGGCGCCGTGCTGGTCACCGTCGACAACGATGTCACCGTGCTGGTGACCGTGGTCGGTGCCAAGCAGGCTGATCCGGGCAAGGGCTTCTTCCCGCTGTCCGTGCACTACCAGGAAAAGACCTACGCCGCCGGCAAGATCCCTGGTGGTTTCTTCAAGCGTGAAGGCCGTCCTTCCGAGAAGGAAACCCTGACCTCGCGCCTGATCGACCGTCCGATCCGCCCGCTGTTCCCTGAAGGCTTCATGAACGAAGTCCAGGTCGTCTGCACCGTGGTTTCCACCAGCAAGAAGACCGATCCGGACATCGCCGCGATGATCGGTACCTCGGCTGCCCTGGCCATCTCCGGCATTCCGTTCGAAGGCCCGATCGGCGCCGCCCGCGTTGCCTTCCACGAAAGCACCGGCTACCTGCTGAACCCGACCTACGAGCAACTGGCTGCCTCGAGCCTGGACATGGTCGTTGCCGGTACCTCCGACGCCGTACTGATGGTCGAATCGGAAGCCCAGGAGCTGACCGAAGACCAGATGCTGGGCGCCGTGCTGTTCGCCCACGACGAATTCCAGGCCGTGATCAAAGCGGTCAAAGAGCTGGCTGCCGAAGCTGCCAAGCCGACCTGGGACTGGAAACCTGCCGTTGCCAACACCGAGCTGTTCAACGCCATCCGCGCTGAATTCGGCGAAGCTGTTTCCCAGGGCTACACCATCACCGTCAAGGCCGACCGCTATGCCCGCCTGGGCGAGCTGCGCGACCAGGCGATCGCCAAGTTCTCCGGTGAAGAAGGCCAGCCTTCGGCCGGCGAAGTCAAAGACATCTTCGGCGAGATCGAATACCGCACCGTTCGCGAGAACATCGTCAACGGCAAGCCGCGTATCGACGGTCGCGACACCAAGACCGTGCGTCCGCTGAACATCGAAGTCGGCGTCCTGCCGAAGACCCACGGTTCGGCGCTGTTCACCCGCGGCGAAACCCAGGCCCTGGTCGTTGCGACCCTGGGTACTGCCCGTGACGCCCAGCTGCTGGACACCCTCGAAGGCGAGAAGAAAGACCCCTTCATGCTGCACTACAACTTCCCGCCGTTCTCGGTGGGCGAGTGTGGCCGCATGGGCGGTGCCGGTCGTCGCGAAATCGGCCACGGCCGTCTGGCCCGTCGTTCGGTCCAGGCCATGCTGCCGGCCGCCGACGTGTTCCCGTACACCATCCGCGTGGTGTCGGAAATCACCGAGTCCAACGGTTCCAGCTCCATGGCTTCGGTCTGCGGCGCCTCGCTGGCCCTGATGGACGCCGGCGTGCCGATGAAAGCCCCGGTTGCCGGTATTGCCATGGGCCTGGTCAAGGAAGGTGACAAGTTCGCCGTCCTGACCGACATCCTGGGTGACGAAGACCACCTGGGCGACATGGACTTCAAGGTAGCCGGTACCGCCAAGGGCGTCACCGCGCTGCAGATGGACATCAAGATCAACGGCATCACCGAAGAGATCATGGAAATCGCCCTGGGCCAGGCCCTGGAAGCGCGCCTGAACATCCTCGGCCAGATGAACCAGATCATTGGCGAGTCGCGTACCGAGCTGTCGGCCAACGCCCCGACCATGATCGCGATGAAGATCGACACCGACAAGATCCGTGACGTCATCGGCAAGGGCGGCGCCACCATCCGCGCCATCTGCGAAGAGACCAAGGCTTCGATCGACATCGAAGACGACGGCTCGATCAAGATCTTCGGCGAGACCAAGGAAGCCGCGGACGCTGCCAAGCAGCGCATCCTGGGCATCACCGCCGAGGCCGAGATCGGCAAGATCTACGTCGGCAAGGTCGAGCGCATCGTCGACTTCGGCGCCTTCGTCAACATCCTGCCTGGCAAGGATGGCCTGGTGCACATCTCCATGCTGAGCGATGCTCGCGTCGAGAAAGTCACCGACGTGCTGAAGGAAGGTCAGGAAGTCGAAGTACTGGTACTGGACGTGGACAACCGCGGCCGTATCAAGCTGTCGATCAAGGACGTTGCCGCTGCCAAGGCATCGGGCGTCTAAGCCTTCACAGGCTGAAAGAAAGGACCCTTCGGGGTCCTTTTTTTATGCCTGTGGTTTTGTCTTGTGGACTTGCATCTTGCATGCAGGATTTTGCCCGGGCTTGCAAAATGCACGACCAGCAATGCTGTATGTGTTTATTAAATAATTGATTTATAAGATAAAAATTAAAATCAGAAAGCTGGCACACGCCCTGCAACATCACTCCTACCTGACGCCAGGAACCACGGCGCAGACCTTTCGAAAAACAGGAGTGACCCACATGAAGAAGTTCGCCATTGCTGCCGCTACTGCCACCGCTCTGACCCTGACCATGGCTAACGCGGCGTTCGCTGCCCAGTCCACCCAGGCCCCGATGACGCTGGCGGCCGGTGAGGTGACCAAAGCCAAGGAAGCTACTTCCGACACCTGGATCACCACCAAGGTGAAGGCTGACCTGATGACCGAGAAAGGCGTGCCAGGCAGCGACATCAAGGTCGAAACCAACAAAGGCGTAGTGTCCCTGTCCTCGGACGTGGCCATTACCGATGCGCAGAAGGACATGGCAGTCGCCATCGCCAAGAAGATCAAGGGCGTGCAGGCCGTCTCGGCTGATGGCCTGAAGTCCGAATAAGGAATGTCCCGTCGGCCAAAAGGACTTGGCCACCCCTTCAAGCAAAAGCCCCGGCAATCGCCGGGGCTTTTGCTTACGCTCCTACACAGGGCGCTATAGCGCTGGATTACGTGCGATGACATCACTCTCGTAGCACACCTGCTCCACGATCAACGGTTCCACCAGCGGCCGGCTGTCCCGGAAATGTGCGGTCTGGGTATGGGCCTCATATGCAGCGTCATCCTGGTAGATCTCGTACAGGTAGATCACATTCGCTTCCTCCCTGTCCTGTGCCACATCGAATACCAGGCAGCCCGGCTCGGTGGCCACTGAAGCGGCGGCATTGGCCTTGATCGCCGCCAGGAATGCCTCGGCGGTACCGGGTTTCACGCGCGTCTTGATAAACAGGCAGTACACAGGAAGCTCCTTTTGTTTTAAATTCAGATTTGAATTGTATACAAAATAGGAGCCTCGCTCATGTCCGATCTACCTGCCCGTCCTGGTCGCCTTAATGGTCTGCGTCATATCGCCTTGCTGGTCCCCAACCTGGAGGAGTGCGAGCGCTTCTACGTGGATGTGCTGGGCATGGAGGTACTGAACCGCGCCAACGAAGACCTGGTCTACCTTACTTGCGGTAACGACAACCTGTCGCTCGGGCGCGGCGCTGGTGCGGCCAATGGGCTGCAGACCCTGGATCACTACGGGTTCATCGTCGACAGCGTGGAAGAGCTGGAAGCCTGGTACCGGTACTTCAAGGCCCACGGCGTGACGCTGCTGGATCGCCCCTTCAATCATGGCGATGGTGCCCGTAGCTTCCATTTGCTGGACCCTGCGGGGAACAAGGTGCAGCCGCTGTATCACCCGGCGGTGTCGGGGCAGCGGCTGGTCTGATGGGATTGATTGCCTGTGCTGCCCTCATCGCCGGCAAGCCGGTGATGAGGGCGACTCGGTGGTGAAGGGCTACTCGGCATCCAGATGCATAGGTGTCACCACCCGCCCATCGCTCTCTGCCTGGCCAAGATTGGTGTCGATGAAGTACACCCGGTCATCTTCCAGCTGGCCCTTGTCTACCAGGTAGTCCTTGATGCTGCTGGCGCGTTCCTGGCCGAGGGTGCGCAGCAGCGCGGTGCTTTCCGCCCAGGACTTGATCACCGCCTCGCGCAGCTTGGTGGTGCGCTCGTCACGGCCCAACTTCTCCCATTCGGCCGGCGGCTGCTGCTTCAGGCGGTTGCGGTAGATGCCTTCGAGCATCGCCGGTTTGTCGCTATCGTCCACCACCAGCAGCGAGGCGTTGGCCGGTACCTTGTCGCCGCGGCGCTGGAGTATCTTGTACCAGGTGGCCTGGTACTCGCGCTCCAGGCGCTGCTGGGCGATCAGCGGTCCGTCGCTGCTCTGCGCGGCGGTGCCCTCGATCTCCAGGCGCAGCTCGGGACGCTCCTTGAGAGCCGAGGCGAGCTTGTCCAGGGACGTCTGCACTTCAGGGGTCAGGTCGCTGGAGCCTGCCGCGAACGAGACGTTGCCCAGGTCTTCCGCGCCGCCGCCCGAAACCAGCCCGCCGAGCAGCTTGAACGGCGCCTGGGCCGCGCGCAGCACCAGGTTGCGCAGGGTCTGCCAGACGATCGGCATCACGCTGAACTGCGGGTTGTTGAGGTCGCCCGACACCGGCAGCTCGATGGAGATCCTGCCTTCGGTGTCCTTGAGCAGGGCGACCGCCAGGCGGATCGGCAGGTCCACGGCGTCCGGGCTGTCGACTTTCTCGCCCAGTTGCAATTGCTCGATCACCACCTTGTTCTCGGCCTTGAGCTGGCCGTTGGTGATCAGGTAGTGCAGGTCGAGGTTCAGCCGACCCTTGCGGATGCGCATGCCCGCGAACTTGCCGGAGTAGGGGGTGAGGGTGGTCAGCTCGACACGCTTGAAGCTGGTGGCGATGTCCAGGCTGGCCAGCGGGTTGAACGGGTTGAGCGCGCCCTTGATGGTCACCGGCGCGTAGCGGTCCACCTTGCCCTTGATATCCACCTTGGCCGGCGACGGCTTGCGGTTGTCGATGGTGCCGATCTGGCCATTGAGCTGCTGCACGGCGGTGGCGAAGTTCGGCGTAAGGGTCAGGTCGGCGAAGTTGGCCGAGCCGTCGTTGATGCTGATCTGGCCGATACGGATGCCCAGTTCCTTGCCACTGCCGGACGCCGCCGGCTTGCTAGGCGCCGCGGCCGGCTTGTCCGCGGGTTGCGGGATGAGCAGGTCGTCGACGTTGGTGGTGCGGTCTTCGTTGATGATGAAGCGCGCATAGGGTTGCAGCAGGGTGACCTTGTCGATCGACAGGGCATCGCCGTGCACATAGGACAGGCCATCGACGTTGACCTGCTGCCATTTGACGAAGTCGCGGTTCTTGATGGTGTCCAAGGTGTGCAGCTGGTTGGCCTGGGCCTTGCCGGTGATGCTGAAGGCCAGTGGCTCGGTGCTCTTGAGGTCGACCTTGAGGTCGCTGGAGAGCATGCCGCTGCGCAGCTCCAGGCGGATGAACGGGCTGATGTAGGCCTGGGCGACTCGCAGGTCGATGTCGCGGGTGGCGACATCGAGTTTCGCCGTGACCGGCGCCAGGTTGACCTGGCCCGCGGCCTGCAGCTTGCCCTGCTTGCCCACGCCGGTGTCGAGCTTGAGGGTGAAGGGCGACTGGTTGAGGCTGTCGAAGTTCTGCAGGTCGAGGTTGAGTGGGCCGACATCCAGGGCCACGGGCTCCTTCTGGCTACGGTCGGCCAGGTGAACCAGGTAATTGCGTGCCTGCACGTCCTTGAGCAGGACCTGCCAGGGCTTGCTCGGTTCCTTGGCGGCCTGTTGTTCCGGGGTCGGTTCGGCGGCGGCGGGCTCGGCCTTTTCCTTCGGCGTGGCCTTGGCCGGCTGGCTGGCGAACAGCTTCTGCCAGTCGAGCTGGCCGTCCTTCTCCAGGGCCGCCCAGGTCTCCAGCTTCTCACTGCGGATCTTGCCGACGGTGACCAGCTGTTTGGCCAGGTCGATGGAGGTCTCGCTGACTTCCAGGCTGGCCAGGCGGGCCAGCGGGCGCCCGTCCGGGGCCTTGATGGCGAAGGGCGCGACCCGAACCGAGGTGTTGTCGAGCAGCAGCTCGGTTTCCTTGGCGAGGTTGAGCTTGTAGTGGGTGTCGAGGCTGACCATGCCGTCTTCCAGCACCAGCGGCACGGCGTCGCGCACATAAGGCCAGAACAGCTTCATCTTGCCGTCGGTGACCTTGAGGGTGCCTTCGGAGGCGATCGGCGCCAGGCTCAGGGTGCCGCTCCAGTCGATGCGCCCACCGGCCGGGCCGTTGGCCACCAGGGTCATGTCGGCGTTGTCGTCGGGCAGGGTGCTGAGGTTCTTCAGCTCCAGGTTCATCGAGTCGTAGAGGAACTCGATCGGCTCGCTCGGACGCAGGTCCTGGAAGTGCAGGTAGCCTTCGCTGAGCTTGATGCTGGCGATGCGCAGCGGGAACGGGTCGCTGGGTGGCTCTTCCGGCTTGGGCTCGCTGGGCGGGAGCTTGAACAGCTGCGCCAGGTTGAGGCTGCCGTCCTTGGCGAACAGCAGCTCGGTGCGCGGCTTGTCCAGTTCCACGGCGTCCAGGCGCAGGGCCTTGGTCCACAGGCTGTCGAGAGACAGGTTGGCATACAGGCGCTCGAAGCCGACCTGCTCCTTGCCGGGTTCGCCGATCTGCAGGCCCCAGAGCGTCAGCTCAAGGCTGAACGGGTTGAGCTCGATGCGCTGCAGGTGCGCCGGCACCGTGGCGTATTGCGCCAGCTGCTGGTTGGCGATGCGCAGGGCGACACCGGGGAGAATGAAAAAGCCGAGCAGGCCATACAGGGCCACGAGGGCCAGCAGTGCGCCGAGAGCGCGGGTCAATCCTTTGGGCATGTGTCGCATCGTCTGTATCAGGCTGGAGTGCTTGGAGTATGGCACGTTAAATCGGTTCCGATGAACGGAGCAAAATACCTCATTCGATGCCCATGCGCCGCCGTGCGCGGTGCGCCGAACCGTTTCGCATGGCCCAGCGCAGCACTGGGGCGGTGTTGTTCAGGCCCAGGCGGATCATGCGCCGCTCGACCGCGCCCAGTTGAAGGCCGAGCATTTCGCCGGCCCATTCGGGCAGCAGGTCGATGCCGGCCTTGAGCATCAGCTTGCCCACCGGCTGGGCCATCCGGCTGGGGGCCGGGGCCTTGAGCAGGATGTCCACCACCTCCAGGCTGCGCGCGTCGCACTGCAGTTGCGGGCGCATGCGGCGCAGGTAGTCGTCGACCTCGGCGCAGGAACGTGGCACGTCACGTGCGCCGAGACGCTCGGCGATCAGCGCGATCTCGTCGTAGTAGGCGTCCTGCTTGGCGCGTGGCAGACGGGGGTTGCGATAACGCAGGTGGGCGGCGAGGAAACTGCTGACTTCGGCCACATGCACCCAGGTCAGCAGGTCGGGGTCGCTGGCCGCGTAGGGACGGCCATCGGGCGCGGTGCCGGTAACCTTGAGGTGGATGGTGCGGACCTTGTCGATCAGCCACTCGGCGTCACGGGTCGAGCCGAAGGTGGTGCCGGAGATGAACTGGCTGGTACGGCGCAGGCGTCCGAGCAGATCCTGGCGGAAGTTCGAGTGGTCCCACACCCCGGCCAGTGCCAGCGGGTGCAGCAGTTGCAGCATCAATGCGCTGATACCGCCCACCAGCATGCTGGGGAAGTCGCCATGCACCTGCCAGCTGATGCTCTGTGGGCCGAACAGGCCGGGATCACCCTTGGGCGATTCCAGGTCGAGCTGGCCGAGGGCCAGCCCGGTGAGGCTCATTACCTGGGTTTCGATGCGACGACGCAGGACTTCCATGGCGACCTTGATTCAGGGCGGCCGCCCGGGCCGCGGGTTATTGATTGAGACGCTTGTCGATCAAGCCCTGGACCACGCTGGGGTCGGCGAGGGTCGAGGTGTCGCCCAGGTTGTCCAGTTCGTTGCAGGCGATCTTGCGCAGTATACGCCGCATGATCTTGCCCGAGCGGGTCTTGGGCAGGGCGGGTGCCCACTGGATCAGTTCGGGCTTGGCGAAGCTGCCGATCTCCTTGCTGACCAGGGCCAGCAGTTCGGCCTTCAGCGCGTCGTCCGGCGCGACGCCATTCATGGGGGTGACGAAGGCATATACCCCCTGGCCCTTGAGGTCGTGGGGGTAACCGACCACGGCGGCCTCGGCGACGCTGTCGTGCAGCACCAGGGCGCTCTCCACCTCGGCGGTGCCGATACGGTGGCCGGAGACATTGATCACATCGTCGATGCGCCCGGTGATCCAGTAGTCGCCATCGGCGTCGCGGCGGGCGCCATCACCGGTGAAGTAGTAGCCGGGCATCGGCTTGAAGTAGGTGTCGACCATGCGCTGGTGGTCGCCGTAGACGCTGCGGATCTGCCCGGGCCAGCTGGCCTTGATCGCCAGCAGTCCGGCGCCGGGGCCTTCGACCAGCTTGCCTTTGTCGTCCAGCAGTACCGGTTGCACGCCGAACATCGGCTGGGTGGCGCAGCCCGGCTTGAGCCGTGGCGTGCCGGGGAGGGGGGTGAGCATGATGCCGCCGGTCTCGGTCTGCCACCAGGTGTCGACGATGGGGCAGCGTTTCTGTCCGACGGCCTCGAAGTACCATTCCCAGGCTTCCGGGTTGATCGGCTCGCCGACGCTGCCGAGCAGGCGCAGGCTCTGGCGCGAGGTACTTTGCAAGGGCCCGGGGCCTTCGCGCATCAGCGCGCGCAGGGCGGTTGGCGCGGTGTAGAAGATGTTCACCCGGTGTTTGTCGACCACTTGCCAGAAGCGCGAGGTGTCGGGGTAGTTGGGCACGCCCTCGAACATCAGCGAAATCGCGCCGTTGGCCAGTGGGCCATAGACGATATAGCTGTGGCCAGTGACCCAGCCGACGTCGGCGGTGCACCAGAACACCTCGCCGTCACGGTAGTCGAACACGGTCTTGAAGGTCATGGTTGCCTGCAGCAGGTAGCCGGCGGTGGTGTGCAGCACACCCTTGGGTTTGCCGGTACTGCCCGAGGTGTAGAGGATGAACAGCGGATCCTCGGCGTTCATCGGTTCGGCCGGGCAGTCGTCAGCGGCCTTTTCCGTCACCTCGTGGTACCAGAGGTCGCGGCCTTCGCTCCATGCCACATCAGCGCCGGTACGCTTGATCACGAACACGCTGCTCACCGCCGGGCAACTGGCGAGGGCCTTGTCGACGTTCTGCTTGAGCGGAACGCGCTTGCCGCCACGCACGCCTTCGTCGGCGGTGATCACGGTACGGCAGTCGGCGTCGAGGATGCGGTCGCGCAGGGCGTCGGGAGAGAAGCCGCCGAACACCACCGAGTGGATGGCGCCGATGCGCGTGCAGGCGAGCATGGCGTAGGCGGCCTCGGGGATCATCGGCATGTAGATGCATACCCGGTCGCCTTTCTTCACGCCACGGGCTTTCAAGGCGTTGGCCAGGCGGCAGACCTGGCGGTGCAGTTCGCGGTAGCTGATGGCCTTGCTGTCGTCGGGATTGTCACCCTCCCAGAGAAGGGCGGTCTGTTCGCCGCGCGTGGCCAGGTGGCGATCGATGCAGTTATGGCTGACGTTGAGCTGGGCGCCGTCGAACCAGCGGGCACTGCCGGTGTTCAGGTCGCATTGCTGCACGCTCGACCAGGGCTTGATCCAGTCCAGGCGCTTGGCTTGTTCGGCCCAGAAGGCGTCGGGGTCATCCACCGACTGGCGGTAGAGGCGGCGGTAGTCGTCGTCGCTGAGGGTGGCGGACTGGCTCACGGCCAGGGCCTGGGGATAGTCGCGGATATCGAACATGGCGGGTGGTCCTGCTCTTGTTAGGGGCGAGGGACTGCAACGGCTATTCGATGGACAGTGTAGCTGGATGAGATGTTCAGCCTGTGCCGGCCTCTTCGCGGGTAAACCCGCTCCCACAGGTTCAGTGAAATCCCTGTGGGAGCGGGTTTACCCGCGAAGAGGCCGGTGCAGGAAGTGGATCAGCCGCGGTGACGGCCGCGGAAGTAGTTGATCAGGCCCTGGGTCGAGCCATCCTCGGCGTTGTCCTCTTGGGCGCCGACCAGGCGCTGGTAGACACCCTTGCCCAGTTCCTTGCCCAGCTCCACGCCCCACTGGTCGAAGGCGTTGATGCCCCAGACCACGCTCTGCACGAACACCTTGTGCTCATACATCGCTACCAGCGCGCCAAGACGGCGCGGGCTGATGCGCTCGACCACCAGGGTGTTGCTCGGACGGTTGCCCGGGATCACCTTGTGCGGCGCCAGCTTGGCGATATCGGCCTCGTTCAGGCCCTTGGCGCGCAGCTCGGTCTCGGCTTCCTCGCGGGTCTTGCCGAGCATCAGCGCCTGGCTCTGCGACAGGCAGTTGGCGTACAGCCACTGATGGTGGTCCGCCACCGGGTTGAAGCTCACCACCGGGACGATGAAGTCGGCCGGGATCAGCTGGGTGCCCTGGTGCAGCAACTGGTGGTAGGCGTGCTGGCCGTTGCAGCCGACGCCGCCCCAGATCACCGGGCCGGTGTCGGTCTTCACCGGGGTGCCGTCCTGCAGCACGCTCTTGCCGTTGGATTCCATGTCCAGCTGCTGCAGGTGCTTGGTGATGTTGCGCAGGTAGTGGTCGTACGGCAGGATCGCATGGGCCTGGGCGCCCCAGAAGTTGCCGTACCACACACCCAGCAGGGCCAGCAGCACCGGCATGTTCTTCTCGAACGGCGCGGTCTGGAAGTGCTGGTCCATGGTGTAGGCGCCGGACAGCAGTTCCTTGAAGTTGGCGGTGCCGATGGCCAGGGCGATCGGCAGGCCGATGGCCGACCACAGCGAGTAGCGCCCGCCGACCCAGTCCCACATCGGGAAGATGTTCTCTTCGCGGATGCCGAAGGCCACGGCCGCGGCCTTGTTGCTCGATACGGCGATGAAGTGGCGGTACAGCTCGGCTTCCGAACCGCCCTGGGCCAGGTACCAGGTGCGTGCGGCCTGGGCGTTCTTCAGGGTTTCCAGGGTGTTGAACGACTTCGACGAGACGATGAACAGGGTGGTCTCGGCGCGCAGGTTGGCCGACAGCTCGTGGAACTCGCTGCCGTCGATGTTCGCCAGGTAGTGGCAGCGCACGCCGCGCTGGGCGTAGGGCAGCAAGGCCTCGGAGACCAGCTCGGGGCCGAGGAACGAGCCGCCGATGCCGATATTGACCACGTCGGTGATCGGTTTTTCGCTATAGCCGCGCCACAGGCCGTCGTGGATGCGGCCGACCAGCTCGGTGATCTGGTTGAGCACCTTGTGCACTTCCGGCATCACGTTGACGCCGTTCACGCTGAGCTTGTCGCCGACCGGGCGGCGCAGGGCGGTGTGCAGCACCGGGCGGCCTTCGGAGGCGTTGATGATCTCGCCGCTGAACATCGACTTGATGGCCGCTTCCAGGTCGACGTCCTTGGCCAGGTTCACCAGCAGGTCACGGGTCTGCTCGGTGATCAGGTTCTTCGAGTAGTCGAGGAACAGGCCGCAGCTGCTCAAGGAGAACTGCTCGAAGCGCTTGCCGTCGGCGGCGAAGGCTTCGCGCATGCTGAAGCCCTGCATGGCGTCGCGGTGTTGCTGAAGCGCCTGCCAGGCGGGCAGCGCCGTCACATCGTGGGGGGTACGGTAATACGCCATTGCGGGTGGTTTCCTTGGTGCATGGTCAGGCTTGGACAGCGGCATTCGTTGCCGGTTGCAAGCTGGACATTATAGGCATTGGCGCCAAGGCGGGAATGGGGGGAGGCGAACGGTGTGGATTAAAATTGTCACCGGCCTGATACCTGGCGTGCGTGGGGCGGCGGATCGCCGCGCCCACGCAGGGATCTCAGGCGGTCTGCTCTTCCAGGTGCAGGTAGATGTTGTCGATCAGCCGGGTGTTGCCCAGGTACGCCGCCGCGATCACCACCAGGTCACGGTCGTCGATAATCGCCGGGCGCAGGGTCAGGGCATGGCGCACTTCCAGGTAGTCCTTGCGCAGGCCTGCCGCTTCCAGTTGGGCCTGGCCTTCGGCGATCAGCGCCGCGAAGTCGCGTTGGCCACGGCGCAGGGCGTCGGCGATGCCGCTCAGGGTGCGGTACAGCACCGGGGCGGTGGCACGTTGCTCCGGCGTCAGGTAGCCATTGCGCGACGACAGCGCCAGGCCGTCCTCGGCGCGCACGGTCGGCTCGCCGATGATCTGGATCGGCATGTTCAGGTCGCGCACCATGGCGCGGATCACCGCCAGTTGCTGGAAGTCCTTTTCGCCGAACACGGCAAGGTCCGGCTGGACCATGTTGAACAGCTTGCTGACCACCGTTGCCACGCCTTCGAAGTGCCCGGGACGGCTGGCGCCGCACAGGCCTTCGGACAGCTGCGGCACGCTCACCCGGGTCTGCACCGCCATGCCGTCGGGGTACATCTCCTCGACGGTGGGGGCGAACAGCAGGTGGCAGCCGGCCTGGAGCAGTGTTTCCTGGTCGGCGACGAGGGTGCGGGGGTACTTGTCCAGGTCTTCGCCGGCACCGAACTGCAGCGGGTTGACGAAGATGCTGGCGACCACGAAGTCGGCGCGCTGGGCGGCCTTGGTCACCAGGGCGGCGTGGCCGCTGTGCAGGTTGCCCATGGTCGGCACGAAGGCGATGCGCTTGCCTTCGCCACGGGCGCGGGCCACGGCGGCACGCAGTTCACGGACGGTCTTGACGGTATTCATGCGCTGAACCCATGCTCGCTGCCAGGGAAGCTCACGTCCTTGACTGCACGGACATAGGCGGCCAGGGCACTCTGGATGTCCGGCTGGCCGGCCATGAAGTTCTTCACGAACTTCGGCACGCGGCCGCTGAGCGACAGCCCGAGCATGTCATGCAGGACCAGCACCTGGCCATCGGTGGCGCTGCCGGCGCCGATGCCGATCACCGGAATACTCACCGCCTGGGTAATCTCCGCCGCCAGCTCGCTGGGCACGCACTCGAGCAGCAGCATGGCCGCGCCGGCCTGCTCCAGGGCGATGGCGTCGGCGCGCATCTGGCGGGCCTGGGCTTCCTGGCGACCCTGGACCTTGTAGCCGCCCAGCACGTTGACTGTCTGCGGGGTCAGGCCCATGTGCGCGCACACCGGCACGCCGCGCTCGGCCAGCAGGCGGATGGTCTCGCCCAGCCAGGCGGCGCCTTCGATCTTGAGCATGTGGGCGCCGGCGCGCATCAGTTCGGCGGCGTTGGCGAAGGCCTGCTCGGGGGTGGCGTGGGCCATGAACGGCAGGTCGGCGAGGATCAGCGCGCCATCGTTGCCACGTTTGACGCACGCCGTGTGGTAGGCCATGTCGCGGTTGGTGACGGGCAGGGTGCTGTCATGGCCCTGCAGGACCATCCCCAGGGAGTCGCCCACCAGCAGGACTTCCACGCCGGCCTGGCTGGCGGCCTTGGCGAAGGTCGCGTCGTAGCAGGTCAGCATGGTGATTTTCTCACCCTTGGCCTTCAGGCCGTGCAGGGTGGTCAGGGTTACTTCAGGCATGTAGGGGAATCCTCGTTCAGGCGCTGTGAACAACAACTGCGTACAACGCGTGTATTCATCTTCCGGAGCGGCACATCATCGTCTGTGATGTTCGGGCACAGGTCCGTCCGAGCCTAAATGGGTGATTGCGGCATAGTGGCGCCGCGGGACGCCTATAGTCGTGAGCGAGGTGGGGGAAGTCAACCAGCCGTGTTACCGCATTGTTACGGCACCGGTGTTACTGGCGTTACCGCCGTCGGAAACGCCTGAATTACAGGCGTTCCAGGCCGACGAACGGACAATCTTCGAGCAGCTGCGCCAGGGCGCGACCGTCGGCGAGGCGGAATTCGGCGGGCACCAGCTCGGCGAGCGGGTAGAGCACGAAGGGGCGGGCGTGCATGTGGTAGTGCGGCACCTGCAGGCGCGGCACGTCGATGACCTGGTCACCGAACAGCAGCACGTCGAGGTCGAGGGTGCGTGGGCCCCAGCGCTCCTGGCGCACGCGGCCCTGGTCGTTCTCGATGGCTTGCAGCGCGTCGAGCAGCTCCAGCGGCGCCAAGGCCGTGTCGATGGCCGCCACGGCATTGGTGTAGCGCGGCTGGCCGGGCAGCAGCGAGTCGCTGGTGTAGAGCGCCGAGGCCGCCGCCAGGCGGGTGTCGGCGATCAGGTCCAGCGCCTGCAGGGCGCTGCGCAGCTGCTCGGCGGGTTCATCCAGGTTGCTGCCCAGGCCGATGAACGCACGGGTGTTCATGCTCAGTCCCAGGCCTGCTCGTCGTCGCGCTTGCGTTTGCCGCCGCTGCGTTTGCGCTTGCGTGGGCCGGCAGTACCGCCGGCGCCGTCGTCGCGGCTGCCGAGCTCGCGGATCATGTCGCGGCGCTGGCTGTCGTTGGCGTCCTGATAGTCGGTCCACCATTCGCCCAGGCCGTCGGTTTCCTCGCCGGCGCTTTCACGCAGCAGCAGGAAGTCGTAGCCGGCGCGGAAGCGCGGGTTGTCCAGCAGCATGTCGGCACGC
This sequence comes from Pseudomonas peradeniyensis, assembly GCF_014268935.2. Lineage (GTDB taxonomy): Bacteria > Pseudomonadota > Gammaproteobacteria > Pseudomonadales > Pseudomonadaceae > Aquipseudomonas > Aquipseudomonas peradeniyensis. The sequence goes on from NZ_JABWRJ020000002.1 coordinate 518,793, forward strand.
TTGCCGCTGCGCCGTGGCAGGCGCTCCTGCATGTCCCAGATCTCGCGGATCGGCAGGGTGAAGCGCTTGGGGATGGCAATGCGCGCGCACTGTTCGGCGATCAGGTCGTGGGCCGCACCGTTCATGGCCGGGATCGGCGGCACGCCTTGGCTCTGCAGGTACAGCGCACGGCCCGGCAGGGCCGGCCAGAGCAGGGCGGCGAAGAGGAACGCCGGGGTCACCGGCTTGCCCTGCTTGACGCGCAGGTCGGTGTTGCTCAAGGCCTGGCTGATCAGGGTGTGGGTGTAGGTCGGGCGCTCTTCCAGGGCCTGGCTGCTGGCCGGGAACAGTGGCTCGAACAGTTGCAGGTCGACCAGCATCTCGAAGGTGATCGCGCCCTGGCCGTTGAGGAACAGCTTGAGGCTCTCCTCGAACAGGCGTGCCGGCGGGATGTCACGCAGCATGGGCGCCAGCTCGCGGATCGGCTGCACGGTGTGTTTCTCGATGCCGAAGTCCAGCTTGGCGGCGAAGCGCACGGCGCGCAGCATGCGTACCGGGTCTTCCTGGTAGCGGTGCGTCGGGTCGCCGATCAGGCGCAGCAGGCGGTTACGGATGTCGTGGACACCGTTGGCGTAGTCGAGGATGCGCTCGCTGACCGGGTCGTAGTACAGGGCGTTGATGGTGAAGTCGCGGCGTTGCGCGTCTTCTTCCAGGGTGCCGTACACGTTGTCGCGCAGGATGCGGCCACTGGCATTGTGCGACGAGCGGTGGCTATCGGACTGGTCTTCATCCGAGTGTGGGGCACGGAAGGTGGCGACCTCGATGATGTCACGGCCGAAATGCACGTGCACCAGCTTGAAACGCCGGCCGATGATGCGGGCGTTGCGGAACTCCGCGCGGACCTGCTCGGGCGTGGCACTGGTGGCGACGTCGAAGTCCTTGGGCGTGATGCCCAGCAGCAGATCGCGCACGCAGCCACCGACCAGGTAGGCCTGGTAACCGGCTGCCTGCAGGCGCTCGACGATGCCCACGGCATGGCGGCTGAACTGGCTGCGCTGCAGCGAGTGCTGGCTCTTGTTGATCACTTCAGGCGTGGTGCGCCTGTGGTGCTGGCCACGAACGGGCGGGCGGAACGACTGGAACAGCTTCTTCAGCATGGGATGCACTGTTTGAAGGAATGATCGGCCAAGGATAGGAGAATGGCCGCATGATGGGCGGGGATTCTAGCATTTACTGGGGGAATGGTGTAGGCGGTGTGGCAAGGGCGATGCGAAAGGGAGAAACGACATGGGGAGCCGAAGCTCCCCATCAAAGTCGTTGCGTGCTCTTATTGTTTTTTTGCCGGGCTTCTTGTTTTTGTTGAATGCCCTGTCCACAAATCTCGAAGCTTGTGGACGACCCCCAAACCGGGGGTGAAGAGCAAACGGATTGCTTTGGTCGCCGAGTTGATGCTGATCTGTCGATCCAATCAGTTCAGGTGCTGCTTTTGAGTGCAGTTTTTGTTGTTCTCTGCCTGATCGTGGGGCAAGCCCCAAACACAACGCCTCTCCAAAAGAATCAGTTAGCTGCGCCTCCGCCGTCTTGTTCTTATTGTGCGTGAGCCGTTTCGTCTTGTTCTTATTCTGAGTTGCAGTGCTTGTTATTGTTCTTGTACCAGACATATAGCAGGTGCCGTGCCAACTTTTGAAAACCCAATGAAATCGGGGGTTTCAGCGGTTCAGGCAGGTTTTGGGGTGGGGCAAATGTAGAAATTTCGTTACCTTACGCCTCGGGGGATGTTACGGCTGACAGGGTGGGTAACAGATTTTTGCGGGAACTGATGTGTTACCGCGCAAACGCACCGCGGGGAAAGCCCGCTCCCACACCACCCTTGCCTGGTGCGTGGGAGCGGGCATTCCCCGCGAGCTGTCGGCGTTGAATCAATTGTCGCTGGTGGCGTTGCTCTTGCGTCGCGGGATACCCAGGCGCTGGCGACGCTCCCACAGGCATTTGCGGCTGACGCCTAGCTTGCGCGCCAGCTCGGTCTCGGTCATGTGGTCCTGGTGCTCGAGGACGAAATGCTGGAAGTAGTCCTCCAGCGACAGGTCCTCGGTCGGCTCGTGGCTGGCGCTGTTGGCGCCGGCCAGGGTCGGCAGGTTGTCTAGCACGTCGTCGTCTTCCAGGTCGCTCAGCTCGATGTCGATGCCCAGCAGGTCGGCGGAAATCTCCGCGCTCTCGCTGAGAATCACCGCGCGCTCCACGGCGTTCTCCAGTTCGCGCACGTTGCCCGGCCAGCTGTAGTGACGGATGGCCTGCTCGGCTTCGTGGGAGAAATGCAGGTCGTCGCGGCCGATGCGCGCGCTCTGGCGGGCAAGGAAGGCATTGGCGATCTCGTTGACGTCGCTGCCGCGCTCGCGCAGGGCCGGCAGCTTCAGGGCGATCACGTGCAGGCGGTAGTACAGGTCTTCGCGGAACTGCCCGGCCTTGGCCAGGTTCTTCAGGTCGCGGTGGGTCGCGGCGATCAGGCGCACATCGACCTTCTGCGACTGCACCGAACCGACCCGGCGGATCTCGCCTTCCTGCAGCACGCGCAGCAGGCGGGCCTGGGCTTCCAGGGGCAGTTCGCCGATCTCGTCGAGGAACAGCGTGCCGCCATCGGCGGCCTCGACCAGGCCCGCGCGTCCGGCGCTGGCACCGGTGAACGCGCCCTTCTCGTGGCCGAACAGCTCCGACTCGATCAGGGTCTCGGGGATCGCCGCGCAGTTCACCGAGATCATCGGTGCCTTGGCCCGGCGCGAGAGGTTGTGCAGGGCGCGGGCGACCAGCTCCTTGCCGGTGCCCGACTCGCCCTGGATCAGTACATTGGAGTCGGTCGGGGCGACCTTGCGAATCTTGACGTACATGTCCTGCATGGGCGGGCAGGAGCCGATGATGCCGATCTCGCCGTTGGCGGCCGCGCTACCTGCCTTGTCGCTGGCGGCCTTGCCGTTGCTGGCGCGAGGCTCGGCGGCTGGCGTGGCGGCTGGTGCGTTCTGCCGGTCGCGCAGGATGCGGGCCACGGCCTGGAGCATCTCGTCGTGGTCGAAGGGCTTGGCGATGTAGTCCACCGCGCCCATCTTCATCGAGTCCACCGCCGAGCGCAGGCTGGCGTAGCTGGTCATGATCAGCACCGGGGTGCCCTGGCCAAGCTTGATCAGCTCGGTGCCCGGGGCGCCCGGCAGGCGCAGGTCGCTGACGATCAGGTCGAAGGTGGCAATGCTGAAGCGTTCCTGGGCTTCCTGCACCGAGCCGGCTTCGCTGACCTGGTACTGGTTCCGTTCGAGCAGGCGACGCAGGGCCGAACGGATGATGGTTTCGTCTTCGACGATCAGAATGTGCGGCATTGATTCAATTCTCTCGACGGTCTCGAATTTCAGGGGACGTCGCTACGACATGCCGGGGCAGGGTCACGCGGATCCGGGTACCACGTTGGCGCTCGATGTCGGCCGGGCTGTCGATGGTGATTTGCCCATAATGCTCTTCCACGATGGAATAGACCAGAGCGAGCCCCAGTCCGGTGCCTTCGCCCGGGTCCTTGGTGGTGAAGAAGGGTTCGAAGAGGCGGTCCATGATGCTTTTCGGAATACCGCTGCCTTCATCCTCGACGATCAGGTCGACGGTGTGTTCGTTCACTTCGCTGCGCACGCGCACGGCGCTGCCGGGAGGGGAGGCGTCGCGGGCGTTGGAAAGCAGGTTGATCAGCACCTGGGCCAGGCGCTGCGGGTCGCCCTCGACCCAGTGCTCCGGGTCGCAGAGGTTGAAGAACTGTACTTCGAAATTGCGCCGGTTCAACGCCAGCAGACCAATGGCGTCCTGCGCGACTTCGGCCAGGCACACCGGCTCCTCGCTGTTCTGCTGGCTACCGCCGGCATGGGCGAAGCTCATCAGCGACTGGACGATGCGCGACACGCGCTTGGTCTGTTCGAGGATCTGGCTGGACAGCTCGATGATCTCGCCGTCGCCCTCGCGCTCCTCGCGCAGGTTTTGCGCAAGGCAGGCGATGCCGGTGATCGGGTTGCCGATCTCGTGGGCCACCCCCGCCGCCAGGCGGCCGATGCTGGCCAGGCGTTCGGAGTGCACCAGCTTGTCTTCCAGCGCCTGGGTCTCGGTGAGGTCCTCGACCAGCAGCACCAGGCCGCTGTTGCCCGGGGCCAGTGGCTCGTCGATGGCCGCCTTGTGCAGGTTGAGCCAGCGCGGTTGGCCATCGAGGGCCAGCCGCTGCTTGTGCAGGTGTTCGTCGGGCACGTTGATGAAGCCTTGCAGCAGACCGCGCCAGGGCTCGCCGATGGTCACCAGGCGCGAACCGACCACGTGCTTGGCGGCGATCCCGGTGAGCTCCTCCATGGCCTTGTTCCACATCAGGATCTCCTGGTCCTTGGCCAGCGAGCACACACCCATGGGCAGTTCCTGCAGGGTCTGGCGGTGGTAGCGGCGCAGGGCGTCGAGTTCGGCTGCAAGGCCGGTCAGGCGCGAGTGGTAGTCCTCGAGGCGGCTCTCGATGAAGTGGATGTCCTCGGTGACGTAGTTCTCGTTGCCGGACTTGTAAGGCAGGAAGGTTTCGACCATGTCCTGGGCCACGCTCGGACCCATCAGGCCGGAGAGGTTGGCCTCGATGCGGTCGCGCAGGCGGCGCAGGGCGTAGGGGCGGCGCTCGTCGAAGGGCAGGTAGAGGTCGCGTAGGGCCTGTTCCACCTCTTTCTGCGCGGCCTTGGCGCCCAGCGGCTTGGCCAGCTGGGTGGCGAACTCCTGGGGCGAGGCAGCGTGCAGCTCGCGGCGCTGCGGGCGACGCACGTTGTCCACCGCGCAGGCCTCGGCGGCGCTGACTTCTTCGCTGCTGGCGTTGGTGAACAGCGAGATCAGGGTGAACAGCAGGACGTTGGCCGCCAGCGAGGCGATGGCCGCCATGTGCCAGCTGGTGTCGTCCAGCACGTAGATCATGTCCAGCAGCGGGATATAGAAGCCCTGCAGGTTACCCAGCAGCGGCAGCAGCATGGTCACCATCCACACCAGCATGCCGGCCAGCAGCCCGGCGATGAAGCCGCGGCGGTTGGCGGTCGGCCAGTACAGCACCGAAAGCACGCCGGGCAGGAACTGCAGGGTGGCGACGAAGGCGACGATGCCCAGGTTGGCCAGGCTCTGGTGGGTGTTCTGGGTCAGGTAGAAGATGAAGCCGGCGGTGATGATGGCGACGATCAGCGCCCGGCGGGTCCATTTCAGCCAACGGTAGATGTTGCCTTCGGCTGGCGGCTGGTACAGCGGCAGCACCAGGTGGTTCAAGGCCATGCCCGATAGCGCCAGGGTGGTGACGATGATCAGCCCGCTGGCGGCCGACAGCCCGCCGACATAGGCCAGCAGCGCCAGCGCTTCGTTGTTGGCGGCGATGCCCAGGCCCAGGGTGAAGTACTCGGGGTTGGTGCTGGCGCCCAGGCGCAGGCCGGCCCACAGCACCAGCGGCACGGCCAGGCTCATCAGCAGCAGGAACAGCGGCAGGCCCCAGCTGGCGCTGACCAGCGAGCGCGGGCTCAAGTTCTCGGTGAAGGCCATGTGGTACATGTGCGGCATGACGATCGCCGAGGCGAAGAACACCAGCAGCAGGGTACGCCATGGCCCTTCCTGCAGCGGCGTGTGCAGGGCGGCGAGGGCGGTCTGGTTCTGCAGCAGCCAGACTTCCAGGCCGTGTGGCCCGCCGAACACGCCGTACAGCGCATAGAGGCCGACGCCGCCCAGGGCCAGCAGCTTGATCACCGATTCGAAGGCGATGGCGAACACCAGGCCTTCGTGCTTCTCGCGGGTGGCGATATGACGCGAGCCGAAGAAGATGGTGAACAGCACGATCAGCACGCAGAAGGCGAACGCCACCCGCGCCTTGACCGGCTCGCCGGTGAGGATGCTGATCGAGTCGGCCACCGCCTGGATCTGCAGGGCCAGCAGCGGCAGCACGCCGATCAGCATGAAGATGGTGGTCAGCGCGCCGGCCCAGGTGCTGCGAAAACGAAACGCCAGCAGGTCGGCCAGCGACGACAACTGGTAGGTGCGGGTGATCTTGAGGATCGGGTAGAGCAGCACTGGCGCCAGCAGGAAGGCACCCGACACCCCCAGGTAACAGGCGAGGAATCCGTAGCCGTACTGGTAGGCCAGGCCGACCGAGCCATAGAAGGCCCAGGCACTGGCGTAGACGCCCAGCGACAGGGTGTAGGTCAGGGGGTGGCGGATGACAGCACGCGGGATCAGCCCGCGTTCGCTGATCCAGGCCACGCCGAACAGCACCAGCAGGTAGGCGGCGCTGATCAGGATCATCTGGGTCAGGCTAAAGCTCATCGGCATCTCGTTGGCTCTGCAGGATGAAGGTGACGACGATCAGGATCAGCCAGAGCAGGTAGGGGCGGTACCAGGCACCGGTCGGTTCGATCCACCAGTCCATGATGGCCGGGGAGAACAGGTAGATCCCCACGACCAGAAGCAGGACCAAACGATAGATGTACATGCTGGCCTCGATGGGTTGGGCGCTGCGGGCTTGGACTTATTATTGGCGCAAATGGCTGGGGCGATGCTAGCGGGAATCGGTGCGGTTCGCCAAGGGGTTGAATTTGTTGGGCTTTTGAGTTTGGTATTACGTGTTCTGGCCCTATCGCGGGGCAAGTCCGCTCCCACGATGCCAATGTGGTCTGCGTGGGAGCGGGCTTGCCCCGCGATAGGGCTGGTACTGCTTTAGCGCAATTCAGCCTCGGGCACCGTCATCTGTCGCGCAATTTGCTCCGGCCGCCACTGCTGCCGGGCCACCGCCAGCACCTCGGCCGGGCTGGCCCCCGCCAGTGCCGGATCGGCCTGCTGCCCCAATGCCCGCAGGGCTCGCAGCAGCAATGGCGTCGCCTGGTCCGCCTCCAGCGGTGGTGAGCGGTATGACTTGCCCAGCTTGTGCCCGTCCGGCTGCACGATCAATGGAATGTGCAGGTAACGTGGCTGCGAGAACCCCAGCAACTCCTGCAGGTACAGCTGGCGCGGCGTGTTGTCCAGCAGGTCGGCGCCACGCACGATATCGGTAACTCCCTGCCAGGCGTCATCCAGCACAACCGCCAGTTGATAGGCATACAGCCCGTCGCGACGCTGGATGACGAAGTCGCCCACCTCGCGGCCCAGGTGTTGCTCGAACGTGCCCTGGACCCGGTCGCTGAATCGGTAGATCAGCTCCGGCACCCGCAGACGGATCGCCGCGCCTTCGCGGGCGTGCCCGGCGTTGCGGCAAAAGCCCGGGTAGATGCCGTTGTGTCCTTCCAGCTGCTTGCGCGAGCAGGTGCAGGCATAGGCCAGGCCCATGTTGAACAGGCGGTCGACCACCGCGGCATAGGCATCGTGACGCTGGCTCTGGAACACCACCTCGCCGTCCCACTCCAACCCGTAACGTTCCAGTGTCTGCAAGATCGCGTCACGGGCGCCGGGCATCTCCCGGGGCGGGTCGGTGTCTTCCATGCGCAGCAGCCAGCGACCGTTCACGGCGCGGGCGTCGAGCCAGGAGGCGAGGGCGGCGACCAGCGAGCCGAAGTGCAGGAAGCCGCTGGGGGTGGGGGCGAAGCGGCCGATGTAGCGGGAGTCGTTCATGGATTGCACAGCTATATAAATGAAGACGGGGCGTACCCGTCGTGGAAAGCGGGCAAGCCCGCCTCCACAACCGATACGCCCCGTCTGCGAGGGTCAGGGATCAGCCTTTACCGACAGTCTTTTCCTTCTTCTCTGCAATTTCCTTGCAGTCGAAGCACAGGTCGGCGGTCGGACGGGCCTCGAGGCGACGCAGGCCGATCTCGATGCCGCAGGAGTCGCACCAGCCGTACTCGTCGGCCTTGATCTTGTCGAGGGTCTTGTCGATCTTCTTGATCAGCTTGCGCTCGCGATCGCGGTTGCGCAGCTCCAGGGCGAATTCTTCTTCCTGGCTGGCACGGTCCGCCGGGTCGGGGAAGTTGGCTGCTTCGTCCTTCATGTGGTCCACGGTGCGATCCACACTGACCATCAGCTCGCCTTTCCAGGCGTTGAGGAGCTTGGTGAAGTGCTTCTTCATGGGCTCGCCCATGTACTCCTCACCCTTGGTCTCTACGTAGGGTTCGACACCGTACATGGTCTGGACTTTTTGCTTTTCTACGGTGGACATGAATAGACCGCCTCTCACTCATCTGATCCAATGCGCAGGCTGCTTCCATCTCCGGCGCCCGCCGGCCCTGCGACTGCGAGCCGCCGAACTTACCAGATAGATCCAGGGTGCGCTACCCCGCCCTATGCCTGCTTTTGACAGCGGCTTGACCGGCGCGTTCGTTGGCATGCACAGGTAGAATCACCAGTTTAGACCCAATTGAGAGAAGGCCCATGGCTCAGCCACACAGTGCGCGCAGTCGCGCCATCGAACCCTTCCACGTCATGGCCCTGCTGGCCCGTGCCAACGAGCTGCAGGCCGCGGGCCACGACGTGATCCACCTCGAGATCGGCGAGCCGGACTTCACCACCGCCGCGCCGATCGTCGCCGCCGGTCAGGCCGCCCTGGCCGCCGGGCACACCCGCTACACGGCGGCCCGTGGCCTGCCGCAGCTGCGCGAGGCGATCGCCGGGTTCTATGGCCAGCGCTACGGTGTGGACCTCGATCCGGAGCGCGTGCTCATCACCCCGGGCGGCTCCGGCGCGCTGTTGCTGGCCAGCAGCCTGCTGGTCGATCCGGGCAAGCACTGGCTGCTGGCCGACCCGGGTTATCCATGCAACCGGCATTTCCTGCGCCTGGTCGAAGGTGGCGCGCAGCTGGTGCCGGTGGGGCCGGACGTCAATTACCAGCTGACCGCTGATCTGGTCGAGCGTCATTGGGACAAGGACACTGTCGGCGCCCTGGTCGCCTCGCCGGCCAACCCGACGGGCACGGTACTCGACCGCGACGAGCTGGCCAGCCTTTCCAGGGCCACCCGCGAGCGCCATGGGCATCTGGTGGTGGACGAGATCTACCACGGCCTCACCTACGGCATGGATGCGCCGAGCGTGCTGGAAGTGGACGATGAGGCATTCGTCCTGAACAGTTTTTCCAAATATTTCGGCATGACCGGCTGGCGCCTGGGCTGGCTGGTGGCCCCGCCGTCGGCGGTGGGCGACCTGGAAAAGCTGGCGCAGAACCTCTACATCAGTGCCCCGAGCATGGCCCAGCATGCCGCGCTGGCATGCTTCGAGCCGCAAACCCTGGCCATCCTCGAGGAGCGTCGCGCCGAGTTCGCCCGTCGCCGCGACTACCTGCTGCCGGCATTGCGCGGGCTGGGCTTCGGCATCGCCGTGGAACCGCAGGGGGCCTTCTATCTGTATGCCGATATCAGCGCGTTCGGCGGCGATGCCTTCGCGTTCTGTCGGCATTTCCTGGAAACCGAGCACCTGGCGTTCACCCCGGGCCTGGACTTCGGCCGACATCAGGCCGGTCATCATGTGCGTTTCGCCTACACCCAGAGCCTGCCGCGCCTGGAAGAGGCGGTACAGCGCATCGCCCGTGGCCTGCAGAGCTGGCAGGGCTGACCGATGCAGTTTCCGCCCCTGGAACAGGCGCGCCTGCTGCGCCGCTACAAACGCTTCCTGGCCGACATCGAGCTGGCCAGTGGCGAGCAGATCACCATCCACTGCCCCAACACCGGTTCCATGCTCAATTGCATGCGCGAGGGTGGGCAGGTGTGGTTCAGCCGCTCCAACGACCCCAAGCGCAAGTTGCCCGGTACCTGGGAGATCAGCGAAACGCCCCAGGGCCGGCTGGCCTGCGTCAACACCGGGCGCGCCAACGCCGTGGTGGAAGAGGCGCTGCGCGCCGGCGTGGTCAGCGAGCTGGCCGGCTTCACCACGCTCAAGCGTGAGGTAGCCTATGGCGAGGAGCGCAGCCGGATCGACTTCTACCTGGAATATGCCGACGGCACCAAGGCCTATGTCGAGGTCAAGAGCGTGACCCTGGGTTACCCCGACACGCCGGTGGCGGCCTTCCCCGACGCCGTAACCCAGCGTGGTGCAAAGCACCTGCGCGAGTTGGCCACCCTGGCGCGCCAGGGTATCCGAGCGGTGCAGCTGTATTGCGTGAACCTGACCGGTATCGAGGCCGTGCGTCCTGCCGAGGAGATCGACGCCGCCTATGCCCAGGCCCTGCGCGCCGCCGTGGCGCAAGGGGTCGAGGTACTGGCCTACGGCACCCGCCTGGATGCGCAGCAACTGGTCATCGACCGCCGGCTGCCGGTGCTGCTCAATCCGTGAGCCAGATGCCCTGGCTGTCTTCCCGGCAGTCCAGGGCCTCCAGCCAATCGCCCGCGCAGGGGCCGGTGATGCATTCGCCGCTTTCTATCAGGAACTGGGCCCCGTGATGGGCGCACTGGATCAGGCTCGCGCTGTCGTCGAGAAAACTGTCCGCCGCCCAGTTCAGCGGGATGCCCCGGTGCGGGCAGCGGTTGCGGTAGAGGTGGACCTTGCCCTGGCGGCGCACGCCGAACAGCGGCACGCCGGCTACGCTGAAGGCGCGGCTGTGGCCCTCGGCGAGGTCGTTGGAGGCACAGAGAAAATGCATTGCAGCGGGGTTTCCGGTTAAGCCGTGTGACAAAGGGATGGCTTGACGCTTCAATGCGAATAATTATCAAATTGCCCGCATTCGCCGCGCCAGGCTGTCTATGGTGCGCACTTGTGCCGCCCGCCACAAGGTGTGCTGCCCGCCCTCTGCAAAGGAATCCGATGATGCGCCGTCCCGCTGCCTTGATTGCCCTGTGCGCCGGTCTTGCCCTGTCCGCCCAAACCATGGCCGCCGAGCTGCCGCAGCGCTGGGTCAGCGCCGGTGGCGCCCTGAGCGAGTGGATCAGCGCCCTGGGCGGCGAGCAGCGGCTGGTCGGTGTCGATACCACCAGCCAGCATCCCGAGTCGCTCAAGGCGCTGCCCAGCATCGGCTACCAGCGCCAGTTGTCGGCCGAAGGCATCCTCAGCCTGCGCCCTGATGTGCTGGTGGGGACCGAGGAGATGGGGCCGCCGCCGGTGCTGGCGCAGATCCGCAAGGCCGGGGTGCGGGTCGAGCTATTCTCCAGCAAGGCCGAGGTTGGCGCGGTGGACGAGAACCTCAAGCATTTGGGGGCGTTGCTGGGTAACGAGCAGAAGGCCGAGGCGCTGGCCGCCGACTATCGCCGGCAACTGGAGACGTTGCACAAGCAGGTCGAACAGGCCCAGGCCGGGCACAAGGCACCCGGCGTCCTGCTGTTGGTTGGCCATGCCGGCGCCAAGCCGATGATCGCCGGGCAGGGGACCGCCGGGGATTGGGTGCTGCGCCAGGCAGGAGGACGCAATCTCGCCGATCACCAGGGCTACAAGAACTTCTCGGTGGAGGCCCTCGCCGCGCTCAATCCGGACGTGGTGGTGTTCTCCGACCGGGCCCTCAGCGGCGAGCAGGCCCTGCAGGCGCTGATCAAGGAAAACCCGGCCCTGGCGACTTCGCGCGCGGTGCGCGACAAGCGCCTGCTGTCCCTTGACCCGACGCTGCTGGTCGGTGGCCTGGGCCCGCGCCTGCCCGCCACCCTGCATGAGCTGGCCGCCAGCTTCTATCCTGCCGCCAAGGCCAGCTTCAACCCATGAGGCAGCGGGTTCGACCACGTACGTTGTTCATTACCCTGGCGTTGCTGTGCCTGCTCGCGGTCTGGCTGTCGCTGGCGCTGGGCCCGGTCAGCCTGCCGTTGCTCGACACCCTGCGCGCCGGCCTGCGCCTGATTGGCTTGCCGGTACCCGGCGAGGGCCTGGAGCAGGCCGAGATGATCCTTGGCCAGATCCGCCTGCCGCGCACCCTGCTGGGGCTGGCGGTCGGAGCCGTGCTGGCGCTGTCCGGCGTGGCGATGCAGGGGCTGTTTCGCAACCCGCTGGCCGACCCGGGGCTGGTCGGCGTCGCCAGCGGCGCCGCCCTGGGCGCGGCGGTGGCGATCGTCGGCGGCAGTTGGCTGGGGGGCATTCCCGACTGGTTCGCGCCTTACCTGCTGTCGCTCTGCGCCTTCGTCGGTGGCCTGGGCGTGACCGCTATGGTCTACCGTCTGGGGCGGCGTGATGGCCAGACCAACGTTGCCACCATGCTCCTGGCCGGTATCGCCATGACCGCGCTCGGCGGCTCGGCGGTGGGTCTGTTCACCTACCTGGCTGACGACGCCACCCTGCGCACCCTGACGTTCTGGAACCTGGGCAGCCTCAACGGTGCCAGCTACGAGCGGCTATGGCCCTTGCTGCTGGTGGTGGCGGCCGTGGCCCTGTGGCTGCCGCGCCGGGCGCAGGCACTCAACGCGTTGTTGCTGGGCGAGTCGGAAGCTCGTCACCTGGGTATCGAGGTCGAGGGGCTCAAGCGCGAACTGGTGTTCTGCACGGCGCTGGGTGTGGGGGCGGCGGTTGCCGCCGCCGGCCTGATCGGTTTCATCGGCCTGGTGGTGCCGCACCTGGTGCGGCTGGTGGCGGGGCCGGATCACCGGGTGCTGTTGCCGGCGTCGCTGCTGGCGGGCGGCACCCTGCTGCTGTTCGCTGACCTGATCGCGCGCCTGGCCCTGGCCCCGGCGGAATTGCCGATCGGCATCGTCACTGCGTTCATCGGAGCGCCATTCTTCCTGTTCCTGCTGGTGAAGGTGCGCAGCTGATGCTCGACGTCCAAGGGCTCTCTCTCAAGCGCGGTGGCAGCCAGGTGCTGCACGATATCAACCTGACGCTGCGGCCGGGGCAGGTCCTCGGAGTGCTTGGGCCCAACGGCGCCGGCAAGAGCAGCCTGCTCGGTGCCCTGTGTGGCGAACTGGCGCCAAGCACCGGGCAGGTCCGCCTCGATGGTCGTGGTCTGGAGGGCTGGTCGGGACAGGAGCGGGCCCGCCGGTTGGCGGTGTTGCCGCAGGTGTCCAGCCTGGGCTTTGCCTTCAGTGTCGAGGAGGTGGTCGGCCTCGGCCGCCTACCTCATGCCAGCGGCCGTCAGCGTGACCGGGAGATCGTCGAGGCGGCGCTGGCGGCGGCGGATGCAGGGCATCTGGTCGAGCGCAGCTACCTGGCGCTGTCCGGCGGCGAACGCCAGCGCGTGCACCTGGCGCGGGTGCTGGCCCAGTTGTGGCCGGGCGAGCCTGGCACCACCCTGCTGCTCGACGAGCCCACCTCCGCGCTCGACCCGCTGCACCAGCACACCACGCTGCAAGCTGTGCGCAGCTTCGCTGACCGTGGCGCGGCGGTGCTGGTCATCCTGCATGACCTGAACCTGGCGGCGCGCTACTGTGACCATATCCTGCTGCTGGAGCAGGGGCGCTGCCATGCCCTGGATACGCCGCAACAGGTACTGACGCCAGCGGCGCTGCGGGCAGTGTTCGGTATCGATGTCCTGGTCCAACCGCACCCGGAGCGCGGCCATCCGCTGATCATCACTCGCTAAGAGGCTTTCACCATGCGCCATCCCCTGCTGTCCGGCTTGTCTATCTGTCTGGCGCTGGCGCTGGGCGGTTGCCAGGCGGGCCTGCCACCCGTGCCGGCCTGGCAGGGTACCGAGGGCCGTGACAACCTCCAGTTGGGCCGGATCATCGAACTGTCCAGCGGCCAGGCCTTGAGCCCTGGGCAGTTGGTCCAGCGCCTGGCCGATGCGCCACGGGTGCTGGTGGGTGAAAAGCACGACAACCCCGACCACCATCGCCTGCAGCTCTGGTTGCTGCGCGCCCTGGAGAGCCGCCGGCCGCAGGGCAGCCTGCTGCTGGAAATGCTCGAGCCACGGCAGCAGGCCCTGGTCGATGCGCAGAAGGGCAAGGCGTCGCCGGCAGCCGACCTGCCCAAAGCCCTCGACTGGCAACCCGGCTGGGACTGGGCGCTGTACGGGGCGATCGTCCGCGAGGCCCTGGGCCAGCCATACCCGCTGCTGGCCGCGAACCTGTCGCCGGAGGAAGTCCGCCAGGCCTATCGTCAGCCAGTGACACCACCGGGTGAGCGCTCCAATGCGCCGGCCGTGGTGCAGGCGCTGCTGGCGCAGGTGCGCGCCGGCCACTGCAACCTGCTGCCGGAAAGCCAGCTGCCGGCGATGCTGGCGGTGCAGCAGCAGCGCGACCGACGTATCGCCGAACGGCTGTTGGCCGCGCCGCAACCGGCACTGCTGCTCACCGGCAGCTACCATGCGCGCAAGGACCTGGGCGTGCCCCTGCATCTGGCCGACCTCGACGCCAAAGCCGAGGGCAAGGTGCTGTTGCTGACGGAAGTGGGAGAGGCGGTCGAGCCGGGCATGGCCGACTTCGTCTGGTACACCCCGGCGACGCCGGAGCAGGACTACTGCGCCCAGTTGCGCAAGGCACACTGAATCGCGGGCAAAAAAAGACCCGGCAAAGTGCCGGGTCAATAACCGTGATTAGCCTGATGAGGAGATAATCTGAGCGTCCGAACCAGGGAGCATTCAGGTTACCCAACCGGTCTCGCGACCAGTTGTGATAATCATAACGATTCTCATTTCGACGTCAATGCCTTTTGCGAATTATTTTTCGTTTTTCTGTGCCGGGCACTTCGCGTCGAGCTGTTGGTTCAGCGCCTGCTTGCGTTCGGCCGGCAGGTCGTTCCAGTGCATGTCCAGCAGGGCCCCCTCGATGGCATACAACAACACCTTCGAAGCCCGGAATCCTCGCGTTCTCACGGCTTGATAGGCACCCACCGCGCCGAGCCGGCGCAGGTCCGAAGCACTGTGGATACCGACGGCGTGCAGCCATTGCGCGGAGGTCTTGCCAAGGTTTTTCAGATGCTGCAATTCATCGTTCATCGAGCCTCCTTGCGATGGCTGAACGGGTCGTGGGGATAAATCGCGAGCAGGTCAATGAGGAGTGTAGCGGGGGTTGTGAATAACGCGGCCTTTTGCCATCGGGGCCGACGGGATGCAGTACTTTCGCCGGATGGGACCCTAATGGGAGCGGGTTGCGTGGGAGCGGGCTTGCCCCGCGATGGCGATCGCTGGGGCTGACGCTATCGCGGGGCAAGCCCGCTCCCACGTGTGTCCGTTCCCACAAAGTTCCCATCCACAGCCTGGTGCAGGCCAGACACTTACCCTTGGCGAGCGCTGCGATAACGCATCCGCGTCCCGAACTTCACCGACATCAGGATCTCGTCGGCGCTCAGCTCGGCCGGGAAGTAGGTCCCGGAGATCTGCGCATGGGCGAGGCTGGCGCCCTCCAGGCCGTTTTCGCGCAGGTCGAGCCCGCGCAGGTCGGCGGCGCGAAAGTAGGCGTCGGTGAAGTCGATGCCGCGTACGTCCAGGTCGCGCAGGTCCAGGCCGCGGAAATCACCGCCGCGAAAGTCGATAGTCGAATCGCTGGGCTTTTCGCGGTTGAACGCCGCGATCTTCTCGTCGCGGATCATCGAGTACAGGACGTTGTCCAGCTGACGGGGCTGATTCATGGCGGCGCCTCCTCCGTGGGGTGTGATGATATTGTAATGACATCACTGGAGGGGCGCCGGACTTCAGGCGTGAACTGTCGACTGCTTCACGCCTTGCGGCTCAAAGGCCGGGCAGGTGCTGGCGGATCTGTTCGATCAGCTGGTCCATGCTGGCGCTTTCCTGGGTGTTCACGCGCTTGCTGTGCTTCTGCTCCTCGGCATCCAGCGGATCGCGGCTGGCCTGCTGCGCCTGGATCACTTCCAGGGTGGCGTCCGAAGGGTCGATGGCTTCGGCCTGGCGCTGGGCCAGCCAGCTGGCGATCACCGCGTCGGGGGCCTGGCAGTCGAGAATCAGGAACGGCACGCCGGCCTCGCTGGCGACGTCCGCCGCCGCCTTGCGCTGCTCGTGCTTGAGGTAGGTGGCATCGAGCACCACCGGGAAACCGGCATGCAGGATGATCGCCGCCAGCTCATGCAGGCGCTGGTAGGTGGCGATGCTGGCTTCCTTGTCGTAGATGCCAGCCTCGAGCTGACCGGCGTCGGCTGCCGACTGTTTGCCGAACAGGCGCTTGCGCTCGACGTCCGAACGCACGCGTACCGCGCCCAGAGCCTCGACCAGGCGCATCGCCACATGGCTCTTGCCCACGGCCGAGACGCCCTGAGTGACGGCCAGCAGGCGCGAAGGGATGGCGCTGTAGCTTTCGGCCAGGTTGGCGTAGTTGCGGTAGGTGCGCAGGGTGGTGGCGCGCTGCACGCCGTCGGCGTCGGGCGACAGGCTGAACAGCGCGACCTTGGCCCGCACCAGGGCGCGGTAGGCCTTGTAGAAGTTCAGCAGCTCCAGGCCTTGGTAGTCGCCGGTCAGCTCCAGGTACTGGCTGATGAAGCGTCGCGACAGGCACTTCAGGCCGCGGTCCTCGAGGTCCATGGCCAGGAAGCCGACGTCGGCGTAGACGTCGGTCAGGCGGAACGGCTCGTTGAACTCGATGCAGTCGAAGATCACCACCTTGCCGTCGATCAGGGTGGCGTTGCCCAGGTGGATGTCGCCGTGGCACTCACGGATGAAGCCATTGGCCTTGCGCGCCTCGAGCAGGCCGTGCAGGCGCTTGAAGCTGTCCTGGGCCCAGGCCTGCAGGTTGTCCAGTTGCTGCAGGTCGGCCTTGTCGGTCAGGAACGGGCGGATCTGCTCGAAGTTCTGCTCCACCGGCGCCATGACCGCGTCCGGGGTGCCCAGCGGATGGTCGACCGGCACGTTCGGCGCCTGCAGGTGGAACTCGGCGATCTGCCGGGCCATCTGGTCGATGTGGCCGGCGTTCAGC
The DNA here is from genome assembly GCF_014268935.2 of Pseudomonas peradeniyensis. Taxonomy (GTDB): domain Bacteria; phylum Pseudomonadota; class Gammaproteobacteria; order Pseudomonadales; family Pseudomonadaceae; genus Aquipseudomonas; species Aquipseudomonas peradeniyensis. Next base: position 535,469 of record NZ_JABWRJ020000002.1, read on the forward strand.
TCGCCGTTGGCCTGCAGGGTGCTGAGCATCTGGTCCTGGGGGAACTGGCGCATCTTCAGCGCGTATTCGATCGCCGGGCCTTCGCCGCCGATCTGCGGGGCCTCGACGCTGCCGGTGATCGGCAGCACCTCCAGGTACAGGCCTTCGGTCAGGCGCTGGTTCAGCCGCAGCTCTTCGTTACAAAAATGCCCGCGCTGGTCGAGGCCGGTGAAGTCGAGGAAGCCGAAGTTCATCGGCTTCTTGATCTTGTAGGCGTACTCGCCGGTGAGCAGAACCCAGGAGATGTGCGTCTCGATGAGCTGGAAGCCCGCGACAGGGTGCGGATAGAGGGCGGGGTTCTGCAGCGCGCTGATCAGGGCTTGGCTCACGGATCATCCTTCAGGGGTCAGGGAATTCGAATCGGACATTATGGTCAATGGTGCCGTCCCTGCAAACCGCCGTAGGCGTCTGCCCCCCTTTTCCAAAGTGCGTATAATCCGCCGCCATGACACGTACCCGAAATTCCCGCACCTCTAAAAAACGCCCGACCGGCCGCGCCCGCGCCTGGCTGGGCTGGGCACTCAAGCTCAGCCTGGTCGGCCTGGTGGTGATCGCCGGCTTCGCGGTCTATCTCGATGCCACCGTCCAGGAGAAGTTCTCCGGCAAGCGCTGGACCATCCCGGCCAAGGTGTATGCCCGGCCGCTGGAGCTGTTCGTCGGCCAGAAGCTGAGCAAGAACGACTTCCTCACCGAACTCGATGCCCTGGGCTATCGCCGCGAAGGCGTGGCCAATGGCCCGGGCGCCGCGTCGGTCAACGGCAACAACGTCGACCTCAACACCCGTGGTTTCCAGTTCTACGAGGGCATGGAGCCGGCGCAGTTCGTGCGCGTGCGCTTCTCCGGCGACTATGTCGCGGGCTTGAGCGGCGCCAATGGCGGCAAGCTCGACGTGGTACGCCTCGAGCCGCTGATGATCGGCGGCATCTACCCGAAGAACCTCGAAGACCGCATCCTGATCAAGATCGACCAGGTGCCGCCATACCTGGTGGAAACCCTGATCGCCACCGAAGACCGCGACTTCTACAGCCACTTCGGCGTGTCGCCCAAGTCCATTGCCCGGGCGGTGTGGGTCAACACCTCCTCGGGCGCCATGCGCCAGGGTGGCAGTACCCTGACCCAGCAGTTGGTGAAGAACTTCTTCCTCACCAACGAGCGCAGTCTCAGCCGCAAGCTGACCGAAGCGATGATGTCGGTGCTCCTGGAAGTGCACTATGACAAACGCGAGATCCTCGAGGCCTACCTGAACGAAGTGTTCATCGGCCAGGACGGCCAGCGCGCGGTGCACGGCTTCGGACTGGCCAGCCAGTTCTTCTTCAGCCAGCCGCTGCAGGAGCTCAAGCTGCACCAGATCGCCTTGCTGGTGGGCATGGTCAAGGGCCCGTCCTACTACAACCCTCGCCGCCACCCCGAGCGCGCCCTGCAACGGCGCAACCTGGTGCTCGACCTGCTCGCCGAGCAGGGCGTGGCCACTCAGGACGTGGTCGACGCGGCGAAGAAGATGCCGCTGGGCGTGACCAAGCGCGGCAGCCTGGCCGACAGCTCGTTCCCGGCCTTCCTCGACCTGGTCAAGCGTCAGCTGCGCCAGGACTACCGCGACGAAGACCTGACCGAAGAAGGCCTGCGCATCTTCACCAGTTTCGACCCGATCCTGCAGATGAAGGCCGAGACCGCCATGAGCGAGACCTTCAAGCGCCTGGCCGGGCGCAAGGGCGCCGACGAAGTGGAATCGGCGATGGTCGTCACCAACCCCGAGACCGGTGAAGTGCAGGCGCTGATCGGCAGCCGCCAGTCAGGCTTCGCCGGCTTCAACCGCGCCATCGACGCCGTGCGGCCGATCGGCTCGCTGGTCAAGCCGGCGGTCTACCTGACCGCGCTGGAGCAACCGAGCAAGTTCACCCTGACCAGCTGGGTGCAGGACGAGCCGTTCTCGGTCAAGGGGGCCGATGGCCAGGTGTGGCGTCCGCAGAACTACGATCGCCGCCCCCATGGCACCATCTACCTGTACCAGGGCCTGGCCAACTCCTACAACCTGTCGACCGCCAAGCTCGGCCTGGAAGTGGGCGTGCCCAACGTGATCAAGACCATCGGTCGGCTCGGCGTACAGGTCGACTGGCCGGCATTCCCGTCGATGCTGCTGGGCGCCGGCGGCATGTCGCCGATGCAGGTCGCGACCATGTACCAGACCATCGCCAACGGCGGCTTCAACACGCCGATGCGCGGTATCCGCAGCGTGCTCACCGCTGAAGGCGAGCCGCTCAAGCGCTACCCGTTCCAGATCCAGCAGACCTTCGACCCGGGTTCGATCTACCTGGTGCAGAACGCCATGCAGCGGGTGATGCGCGAAGGCACCGGCCGCTCGGTGTACAGCGTGCTGCCAAGCTCGCTGACCCTGGCGGGCAAGACCGGTACCAGCAACGACTCGCGCGACAGCTGGTTCTCCGGCTTCAGCCAGGACCTGCTGGCGGTGGTCTGGCTGGGACGCGATGACAACGGCAAGACGCCGTTCACCGGTGCCACCGGCGCGCTGCAGGTGTGGACCAGCTTCATGAAGAAGGCCGACCCGCTGCCGCTGGACATGCCGCAGCCGGACAACGTGGTGCAGGCCTGGATCGATCCGTACAGCGGCCAGGGTTCCGACGGCAGCTGTCCGGGAGCGGTGCAGATGCCGTATATTCGTGGCAGTGAACCGCCCGCTGGCGCCACCTGTGGTGGCGAGCAGAACCCGGCCGAAGAGGTGATGGACTGGGTCAAGGGCTGGATGAATTGAGCGCGAGCTTCTGAAGAGGGTGTGAAGTGAACAAGTGGTGGATTCCTGCCGTGGCGGCAGTGACCGTGCTGCACGGTTGTGCCAGCGTCCCGCGTGGCAACATTCCGGTGGTCGATTCGAGCACCCGGGTCTCCAACAGCGAGCGCGTCTCGGCCAACCGCACGTCGGCCTATCCGACCAGCGGCGGCAGCAGCCAGGCCCGGTCGTTGCCGGAAGACTCCGGCGTCACCGTGATGATCCCGCAAGGGACCGGCGGCGCGCCGATCCAGTCGTTCCCGGCAGGTACCGGCCCGGCGCCGATCAGCACTGGGCCTATCACCCCGGGTCCGGTCAGCAGCGGCCCGATCAGCACCAACCCCAACCCGATCGCCGACGAGCCGTTCGACATCGCCTCGATGAGCAATCCGGCGCCGGTCACCAGCGCGCCCACCGGGATTCCGCGGGGCAATGTCTCCGGCGGCGGCCTGTCCGCCGACGAACAGCTCGACGGCCCGGTGCTGGCGCTGCTGACCACCGCCCAGCAGCAACAGGGCAGTGGCGACTTCAACGGCGCCGCGTCGAGCCTGGAGCGTGCCCAGCGCATCGCCCCGCGTGAGCCGCAGGTACTGTTCCGCCTGGCCCAGGTGCGCCTGTCGCAGGGCGACGCCGCGCAGTCCGAGCAACTGGCGCGCCGCGCCCTGACCTACGCCAACGGTCGTCCCGACCTGCAGGCCCAGCTGTGGAACACCATCGCCCAGGCCCGCGAGAAGCAGGGTGACAGCGCCGGCGCGGCCCTGGCGCGGCAGAAGGCGCGGGTCAACCTGTGATGGAACAGCGCATCCTCGATATCGCCGACCATCTGCTGCTGATCGAGCGCGAACTCAAGGTCCAGGGCTGGTGGAGCGATGTCGCGCCCAGCGCCGAGGCGCTGGCCAGCGTGGTGCCGTTCGCCGTCGACAGCATGGCCTTCGAGCAGTGGTTGCAGTGGATCTTCCTGCCGCGGATGAAACTGATCCTCGAGCACGGACACCCGCTGCCCAATGCCTCGGGCATCCTGGTCATGGCCGAGACGGTGTTTGTCGACCGTCCGGAACAAAGCCGCGCGCTACGGCGCTTGTTGGCAGAATTCGACCAATTGATCAGCCCCTCCGCCTGATTTCTTCTCTTTTTCCTTCAAGGGCCGCAGATTGTGGCCCTTTTTTATGAAAATCTTCTTAAATCTGCTGCTGTGAACCTTTTTAGTGGTTGCAGTGATTCATCTTGCCGAAAAATTGGCAATAATTTCTCTTGACTTGTGCGCGCCGAATCACAAGAATCCAGATTCCGCTGTAGAGGGACTGCCAGAAGCAGACCCGCTAAGCAGATCATGAGGCGCACACCCGCGCCGACTTGTAACACCCCGCAACGCGTTACCTCGCGCTGGGTGGGAAGGCCCGCAACACACCAGGGCACTCCCAATACTTGCTCAGTCAGTGCTGACGTTCGCTCATGCTCTGCTTGGCAGTAAACCTATTAAGACCCGCTCAGTGAGGGCGGTATTCTGGCGTTTTAGAGGTGAACAACGTGGAGCTTTTATCTGGCGCTGAGATGGTCGTCCGCTTTTTGCGTGACGAAGGCGTTAAGCACATCTACGGGTACCCTGGTGGTGCTCTCCTTCATGTTTACGATGCCCTGTTCAAGGAACCGGAAGTCCAGCACATCCTGGTCCGCCACGAGCAGGCTGCCACCCATATGGCGGACGGTTACGCCCGTGCCACCGGCAAGGCCGGCGTGGTACTGGTGACTTCCGGCCCGGGCGCGACCAATGCCATTACCGGCATTGCCACCGCCTACATGGATTCCATTCCGATGGTCATCCTGTCTGGCCAGGTGCCCAGCACCATGGTCGGCACCGACGCGTTCCAGGAAACCGACATGATCGGTATCTCCCGGCCGATCGTGAAGCACAGCTTCATGATCAAGCATGCCTCGGAAATCCCCGAAGTCCTGAAAAAAGCCTTCTATCTTGCGCAATCCGGCCGTCCCGGCCCGGTGGTGGTCGATATTCCAAAAGATATGACCAACCCGGCCGAGAAGTTCGAGTACATCTACCCGAAAAAGGTCAAGTTGCGTTCGTATAGCCCGGCTGTTCGTGGTCACTCCGGGCAGATCCGCAAGGCGGCCGAGATGCTCCTGGCGGCCAAGCGCCCGATCGTCTACTCCGGCGGTGGCGTGATCCTCGGCGGCGGCTCCGAAGCCCTCACCGAAATCGCCAAGACGCTGAACCTGCCGGTCACCAACACCCTGATGGGCCTCGGTGGCTTCCCGGGCACCGATCGCCAGTTCCTCGGCATGCTCGGCATGCATGGCAGCTACACCGCCAACATGGCCATGCACCATGCCGACGTGATCTTCGCCGTCGGCGCGCGTTTCGACGACCGCGTGGTCAACGGCCCGGCCAAGTTCTGCCCGAACGCCAAGATCATCCACATCGACATCGACCCGGCGTCGATCTCCAAGATGATCAAGGCCGACGTGCCGATCGTCGGCCCGGTCGAGAGCGTGTTGAGCGAGATGCTCACCATCCTCAAGGAAATCGGCGAGCAGCCCGACAAGGCGGCGCTGGATGCCTGGTGGAAGCAGATCGACGAATGGCGCGGCGACGGTGCGCTGTTCCCCTACGACAAGGGCGACGGCAACATCATCAAGCCGCAACAGGTGATCGAGACCCTGTGCGAAGTGACCAACGGCGATGCCTTTGTCACTTCCGACGTGGGCCAGCACCAGATGTTCGCGGCGCAGTACTACCGCTTCAACAAACCCAACCGCTGGATCAACTCCGGTGGCCTGGGCACCATGGGCTTCGGTTTCCCGGCGGCCATGGGCGTCAAGCTCAACTTCCCCGACCAGGACGTGGCCTGCGTTACCGGTGAAGGCAGCATCCAGATGAACATCCAGGAGCTGTCCACCTGCATGCAGTACGGCCTGCCGGTGAAGATCGTCAACCTGAACAACGGTGTGCTGGGCATGGTCCGCCAATGGCAGGACATGTCCTACAACGGTCGCCACTCGCACTCCTACGTCGAGTCGCTGCCGGACTTCGTCAAGCTGGCCGAGGCCTATGGCCATGTGGGCATCCGCATCACCAGCCTGAAAGACCTCAAGCCGAAACTGGAAGAGGCTTTCGCGATGAAGGACCGCCTGGTGTTCATCGACATCGCGGTCGACCGGACCGAGCACGTCTATCCGATGCAGATCAAGGACGGCTCGATGCGTGACATGTGGCTGAGCAAGACGGAGCGTACCTGATATGCGGCACATCATCTCCCTGCTGCTGGAAAACGAACCCGGTGCCTTGTCTCGCGTGGTCGGCCTGTTCTCCCAGCGCAACTACAACATTGAAAGCCTGACCGTGGCACCGACCGAAGACCCGACACTGTCGCGTCTGACGCTTACCACCGTTGGCCATGACGAAGTGATCGAGCAGATCACCAAGAACCTGAACAAGCTGGTCGAAGTGGTCAAGCTTGTCGACCTCTCGGAAAGCGCCCACATCGAGCGCGAGCTGATGCTGGTCAAGGTCAAGGCCACCGGTGCCCAGCGCGCCGAAATCAAGCGCACCACGGATATCTTCCGTGGCCAGATCGTCGACGTGACCGCCAGCGTGTACACCGTGCAGCTGAGCGGCACCAGCGACAAGCTGGACAGCTTCATCCAGGCCATCGGCACCGCATCGATTCTCGAAACCGTGCGCAGTGGCGTCACCGGCATTGCCCGTGGCGACAAAGTGCTCAGCATCTAACTTCAAAAACTAGCGATGGCTCCGCTGGGGCCGAGATATAACAGGGGTATTTCATGAAAGTTTTCTACGATAAAGACTGCGACCTTTCCATCATCCAGGGCAAGAAAGTCGCCATCATCGGCTACGGTTCGCAAGGTCACGCCCAGGCGTGCAACCTGAAGGACTCCGGTGTGGACGTTACCGTCGGTCTGCGTAAAGGTTCGGCTACCGTTGCCAAGGCAGAAGCCCATGGCCTGAAAGTGGCTGACGTGGCTACCGCCGTCGCCGCTGCCGACCTGGTCATGATCCTCACCCCGGACGAATTCCAGGGCCAGCTGTACAAGAACGAGATCGAGCCGAACATCAAGAAAGGCGCTACCCTGGCCTTCTCCCACGGCTTCTCGATCCACTACAACCAGGTCGTTCCGCGTGCCGACCTCGACGTGATCATGATCGCGCCGAAGGCCCCGGGCCACACCGTGCGCTCCGAGTTCGTCAAGGGTGGCGGCATCCCTGACCTGATCGCGATCTACCAGGACGCCTCGGGCAACGCCAAGAACGTCGCCCTGTCCTACGCCGCTGGCGTCGGTGGCGGCCGTACCGGCATCATCGAAACCACCTTCAAGGACGAGACTGAAACCGACCTGTTCGGTGAGCAAGCCGTTCTGTGCGGCGGTACCGTCGAGCTGGTCAAGGCCGGTTTCGAAACCCTGGTCGAAGCGGGCTACGCCCCGGAAATGGCCTACTTCGAGTGCCTGCACGAGCTGAAGCTGATCGTCGACCTCATGTACGAAGGCGGCATCGCCAACATGAACTACTCGATCTCCAACAACGCCGAGTACGGTGAGTACGTCACCGGCCCTGAAGTCATCAACGAAGAATCCCGCAAGGCCATGCGCAATGCCCTGAAGCGCATCCAGGACGGCGAGTACGCGAAGATGTTCATCAGCGAAGGCGCCACCAACTATCCTTCGATGACCGCCAAGCGCCGCAACAACGCCGCCCACGGCATCGAAATCATCGGCGAGCAACTGCGCTCGATGATGCCGTGGATCTCGGCCAACAAGATCGTCGACAAGACCAAGAACTGAGTCTTGCGTCGATAAATGAAAAACGCGGCTTCGGCCGCGTTTTTTCGTTTGCGCGGTCAGCTTCTGGTATAAAGCGACCAGTGGCTCGCTGTTAGAACGGTTTTGCCGAGCCCATGTCGAACATATTCCACCCTGTTGCAAGGTACTTTTCATGAGCGAACGTCCCGAAGAGCCGAACAAGCCCTCCGACGCCGAAAGCCTGCTACCTATCGATGAACATGTCGAAGAAGGCCACGATGCCGAAGGGCGCAAGGTGCGTCACCGCGGTATCTATCTGCTGCCCAACCTGTTCACCACCGCGAACCTGTTCGCCGGCTTCTATTCCATCATCAGCTCGATGAGCGCGCAGAGCGCCCTGAGCGCGGGTGATCCGCGGGAGGCGAGCAAGTATTTCGCCTTCGCCGCCATCGCAATCTTCGTCGCCATGGTCCTCGACGGCCTCGACGGTCGCGTGGCTCGCATGACCAATACGCAAAGTGCCTTCGGTGCCGAGTACGACTCGCTGTCGGACATGGTCGCCTTTGGCGTGGCGCCGGCGTTGCTGGCGTTCGGCTGGGCCCTGGGCGACATGGGCAAGGTCGGCTGGATGGTTGCCTTCATCTATGTGGCCGGCGCCGCGCTGCGCCTGGCACGCTTCAACACCCAGGTCGGCACCGCCGACAAGCGTTACTTCATCGGCCTGGCCAGTCCGGCGGCGGCCGGCGTGGTGGCCGGTACCGTCTGGGCGTTCAGCGACTACGGCATCCAGGGCTCCAAGCTGTCGTTCCTGGTGGCGCTGCTGGTGGCGGCCGCAGGCATGCTGATGGTCAGCAACATCAAGTACAACAGCTTCAAGGAGCTCGACCTCAAGGGCCGCGTGCCCTTTGTCGCGATCCTGGCCGTGGTGCTGGTGTTCGCCGTGGTGTTCAGCGATCCGCCGCGCATCCTGCTGCTGATCTTCCTCGCCTATGCCGCGTCGGGGCCGATCCAGTTCCTGTTGCGGGCGCGCCGTCGCAAATCCTGACAAGGATTTAATCGCGGAATAACCTGCCGGCTCCATAGTCTTACGTGTACATCAGTGACCCGTACTGTGGAGCCGCCATGCTCATCAAGCTTCCCCGATCGTCCGACTGCAAAGCATCGCAGATCACCCCAGAATCCATCTACTTCTCCCGTCGTACGTTGCTGGGCGCAGGCCTGGCGGGCGCGGCCCTGGGCGCGTTGCCGCGGTTGGGCGCGGCTGCCGAGATGTCCCGCTATGCCGACGTCGAGGCCGGTGCCGCCCCCGGCTGGTTCAACGACAAGCTGGCCAGCGCCCGCTGGCAGGCGGTCACCGTCAGTGGCGAGGCGATCACGCCGTTCAAGGACGCCACCCACTACAACAACTTCTACGAGTTCGGGCCCGACAAGGGCGATCCGGCGGCCAATGCCGGCAGCCTGAAGACCGAGCCCTGGAGCCTGGTGGTGGATGGCGAGGTGGCCAAGCCTGGGCGCTATGCGCTGGAGGACTTCATCAAGCCTTACCAGCTCGAGGAGCGGATCTACCGCCTGCGCTGCGTGGAGGCCTGGTCGATGGTGATTCCCTGGCTGGGTTTCCCGTTGGCGGAGGTGCTCAAGCAGGTCGAGCCAACCTCGAAGGCGCGCTATATCCGTTTCGAAACCCTGGAAGACCCCAAGAGCATGCCCGGCCAGCGGTCCGGTTTCGCCCTGATCGACTGGCCCTATGTCGAGGGTCTGCGCCTGGATGAGGCGATGAACCCGCTGGCGATTCTGGCGGTGGGCATGTATGGCCGCGAGTTGCCCAACCAGAACGGCGCGCCGTTGCGTCTGGTAGTGCCGTGGAAGTACGGGTTCAAGAGCATCAAGTCGATCGTGCGCATCAGTTTGGTGGCGGAGCAGCCGCAGACCACCTGGCAG
>NZ_JABWRJ020000002.1:550000-1190447 GCF_014268935.2 Pseudomonas peradeniyensis
CTAGGCAAAATGGCACCGTAACTTCGGGAGAAGGTGCGCCGGTGAGGGTGAAGCACTTGCTGCGTAAGCCCACGCCGGTCGAAGATACCAGGCCGCTGCGACTGTTTATTAAAAACACAGCACTCTGCAAACACGAAAGTGGACGTATAGGGTGTGACGCCTGCCCGGTGCCGGAAGGTTAATTGATGGGGTTAGCGCAAGCGAAGCTCTTGATCGAAGCCCCGGTAAACGGCGGCCGTAACTATAACGGTCCTAAGGTAGCGAAATTCCTTGTCGGGTAAGTTCCGACCTGCACGAATGGCGTAACGATGGCGGCGCTGTCTCCACCCGAGACTCAGTGAAATTGAAATCGCTGTGAAGATGCAGTGTATCCGCGGCTAGACGGAAAGACCCCGTGAACCTTTACTATAGCTTTGCACTGGACTTTGAGCTTGCTTGTGTAGGATAGGTGGGAGGCTTTGAAGTGGGGACGCCAGTTCTCATGGAGCCATCCTTGAAATACCACCCTGGCAACCTTGAGGTTCTAACTCAGGTCCGTTATCCGGATCGAGGACAGTGTATGGTGGGTAGTTTGACTGGGGCGGTCTCCTCCCAAAGAGTAACGGAGGAGTACGAAGGTGCGCTCAGACCGGTCGGAAATCGGTCGTAGAGTATAAAGGCAAAAGCGCGCTTGACTGCGAGACACACACGTCGAGCAGGTACGAAAGTAGGTCTTAGTGATCCGGTGGTTCTGTATGGAAGGGCCATCGCTCAACGGATAAAAGGTACTCCGGGGATAACAGGCTGATACCGCCCAAGAGTTCATATCGACGGCGGTGTTTGGCACCTCGATGTCGGCTCATCACATCCTGGGGCTGAAGCCGGTCCCAAGGGTATGGCTGTTCGCCATTTAAAGTGGTACGCGAGCTGGGTTTAGAACGTCGTGAGACAGTTCGGTCCCTATCTGCCGTGGACGTTTGAGATTTGAGAGGGGCTGCTCCTAGTACGAGAGGACCGGAGTGGACGAACCTCTGGTGTTCCGGTTGTCACGCCAGTGGCATTGCCGGGTAGCTATGTTCGGAAGAGATAACCGCTGAAAGCATCTAAGCGGGAAACTTGCCTCAAGATGAGATCTCACTGGAGCCTTGAGCTCCCTGAAGGGCCGTCGAAGACTACGACGTTGATAGGTTGGGTGTGTAAGCGCTGTGAGGCGTTGAGCTAACCAATACTAATTGCCCGTGAGGCTTGACCATATAACACCCAAGCAATTTGCGCTGAGGCCAAATTGTGGTGGTGAAGACGAAAGAACCGAAAGTTCGCAACTTCACAAAATCACATATCCGAATTCGCTGGAGTATCCATCTGGATGTTCTGGCAACAGAATTTCTTGACGACCATAGAGCATTGGAACCACCTGATCCCATCCCGAACTCAGCAGTGAAACGATGCATCGCCGATGGTAGTGTGGGGTTTCCCCATGTGAGAGTAGGTCATCGTCAAGATTCATTTCGCAAAACCCCTATCTGCGCGAGCAGGTAGGGGTTTTGTCTTTTCCGGGTTCCAAAAGCCAGACCTCCGATCCCTGTGGGAGCGGCCTCGGCAAGGCCGCTCCTACAGGGATCGCGTTGTCTGCGGAGAATGTGACCCGAACACCGATACAGTTCCTCATAATGGCCATCTCCCACAATTCGAGTCGGAACACTAGAATAGAGCCGACGCATCCATTCAGAATGCCTTTATGCCCAACCCTGTCGATCCCGAAGCGCTCGCGCAGATGCCGCTGGACGAGCTCGTGGCCTGCCACGAGTGTGACCTGCTGATGCGCAAGACCACGCTGCAAAATGACGAGAAGGCCCAGTGCCCGCGCTGCGGCTACGAGCTGTATGCCCATCGCCACAACCTGATCAACCGCAGCCTGGCCCTGGTCCTGACCGCGTTGCTGCTGTACGTGCCGGCCAACTTCCTGCCGATCATGCAGTTGCACCTGCTCGGCCAGACCTCCGACGACACCGTCTGGAGCGGTGTGCTTGGCCTGTACAACTCAGAGATGCGCGGCATCGCCGTGGTGGTGTTCCTGTGCAGCATGGCCATCCCCTTGCTCAAGCTGCTCTGCCAGTTGATGGTGCTGTTGAGCATCCGCCTGGACTTCGGCCGCAGCTACGGCCTGCTGATCTATCGTATCTATCACCACCTGCGTGAGTGGGGCATGCTCGAGGTCTACTTCATGGGTGTGCTGGTGGCCATCGTCAAGCTGGTCGACCTGGCCGAGCTGAGCATCGGCCTGGGCCTGTTCTGCTTCATCAGCCTGTTGCTGGTGCAGGTGTGGCTCGAGGTGGTCATGTCGCCGCACCAGATCTGGGTGGCCTTGTCGGGGGAGGATGTCCATGCGGGCGATTGATGCAGGCATCCTGGTCTGCAATGAATGTCACGAGCTGAACCGCCAGGAGCCGGACAGCACCTCGCAGACCTGCACCCGCTGCGGTGCGGTGGTGCATGCCCGGCGCCCCAACAGCATCGTGCGCACCTGGGCGCTGCTAATCACGGCCATGGTGCTGTATATCCCGGCCAACGTGCTGCCGATCATGACCGTCAGCGCCCTCGGCCAGGGCAGCCCGGACACCATCATGTCCGGCGTCATCACCTTGATGAAGCACGGCATGCTGCCGATCGCCGCGGTGGTGTTCATCGCCAGCATCCTGGTGCCGACCTTCAAGCTGGTCGGCATCGCCCTGCTGCTGTACTCGGTGCAGCGCCACCAGCCGCTCTCGGCGCGCCAGCGCATCCTGATGTACCGCTTCATCGAATTCATCGGCCGCTGGTCGATGCTGGACATCTTCGTCATCGCCATCCTGGTGGCGGTGGTGAATTTCGGCCGCATCGCCAGTGTCGAAGCCAACCTGGGCGCCGTCGCCTTCGCCACCGTGGTGATCCTGACGATGCTCGCCGCTTTAACTTTCGATCCCCGACTGATCTGGGACAACACGGAGTCGGATGACGACCATGAGTGATTTGCCTACGGCTAAAACCCGCCCCGCTTCGAACTGGTCGGCCATCTGGATCCTGCCGCTGATTGCCTTGGCGATTGGTGGCTGGCTGGCCTGGAAGGCCTATAGCGATGCCGGTATCGAGATCCAGGTGCGCTTCGAGAGTGGCGAGGGCATCGTCGCCAACAAGACCGAGGTCATCTACAAGGGCATGTCGGTGGGCAAGGTCGTCGCCCTGGTGCTGGATGACAAGGGGGAAAACCGCGGTGTCGTCGCCACCATCGAGATGCGCAAGGAGGCAGGACCTCACCTGACCAAGGGCACGCGATTCTGGCTGGTGAAGCCAAGTGTCAGCCTGGCCGGTATTTCGGGGCTGGAAACACTGGTTTCAGGCAACTATATCGCTGTTGATCCGGGGGAGGGCGAGCAGACCAAGCGTTTCACTGCGCTCAAGGAGGCGCCGCCGTTGTCCGATTCCGAGCCGGGCCTGCACCTCACCCTCAAGGCCGAGCGCCTGGGCTCGCTCAATCGTGACAGCCCGGTGTTCTACAAGCAGATCCAGGTGGGCCGGGTGAAGAGCTATCGCCTGTCCGAAGACCAGGGCACGGTGGAGATCAAGGTATTCATCGCCCCGGCCTACGCCAGCCTGGTACGCAAGCATACGCGGTTCTGGAACGCCAGCGGGGTCAGCATCGACGCCGACCTGTCCGGGGTAAAGGTGCGTACCGAGTCGCTCTCGAGCATCGTCGCCGGCGGTATCGCCTTCGCCACGCCGGAAAACCGCAAGGACAGCCCGCCCACCGATCCGAGCCTGCCGTTCCGCCTGTACGAGGACTTCGATGCCGCCCAGGCCGGCATCCGGGTCAAGGTCAAGCTCAGTGACTTCGAGGGGCTGCAGAAGGGCCGCACGCCGGTGCTGTACAAAGGTATCCAGGTGGGAACGCTGAAGGATCTGAAAGTCGAAGGCGACCTCTCCACTGCCATGGCCGAGCTGACCCTCGATCCGCTGGCCGAAGACTACCTGGTCGAAGGCACGCAGTTCTGGGTGGTCAAACCGTCGATCTCGCTTGCCGGCATCACCGGCCTCGAGGCGTTGGTCAAGGGCAACTACATTGCCGTGCGCCCGGGTGAGCCAGGTGCCAAGCCGCTGCGCGAGTTCGAGGCGCGACCCAAGGCGCCGCCGCTGGATCTGAAAGCGCCGGGCCGGCACATGGTGCTGTTCGCCGATACCCTGGGCTCGCTGGAAGTGGGCAGCCCGGTGATGTACCGCCAAGTGCGCGTGGGTAGCGTGCAGAGCTACCAGTTCGCCCGCAACAGCAAGCGCATCCTGATCGGGGTGCACATCGAGAAGGAATACGAGAACCTGGTCAACGGCTCCTCGCGCTTCTGGAATGCCAGTGGCATCACCCTGACCGGCGGCCTCTCGGGGATCCAGGTCAAGAGCGAGTCGTTGCAGACGCTGATGGCTGGTGGCATCGCCTTCGATACGCCGAAACCGGATGTGCCGCTCAAGCGCCGCATTCCGCGCTTCCGCCTGCATGAAAGCCAGGATGCGGCCAACCGTGCCGGTACCCTGGTCACCATTCGCGTGGAGCGCGCCGAGGGCCTGAAGCCGGGCACGCCGATCCGCTTCCGTGGGCTGGATGTGGGCAGTGTCGAGAGTGTCGACCTGACCGCCGACCTGCAGGCCGTGGTGCTGCGAGCACGGATCACCCAGGCGGCCGAGCGCATCGCCCGTGCCGGCACCCAGTTCTGGGTGGTCAAGCCAGCCTTGGGCCTGGTGCGTACCCAGAACCTCGACACGCTGATCGGCGGTCAGTACCTGGAGGTGCTGCCGGCGCTCAAGGACAAGGGGCCGCAGCGTGACTTCATCGCCCTGAGCGATGCGCCGGAAGTGAAAGGCGAAGAGGTCGGCCTGCCGTTGACCCTGAGCGCGGCGCGCCGTGGCTCGATCAAGCCGGGCGTGCCGGTGACCTACCGCGAGGTCACGGTGGGCAGGGTCACCGGCTTCGAGCTGGGCCAGACCGCCGACCGGGTACTTATCCACATCCTGATCGAGCCGCGTTACGCCGGGTTGGTGCGCGGCGGCAGCCGCTTCTGGAACAGCAGCGGCTTCGGCTTCGACTGGGGCCTGTTCAAGGGCGCCACGGTGCGCACCGAGTCGGTGGAGACCCTGATCGAGGGCGGCATCGCCTTCGCCACGCCGGACGGCGAGCAGATGGGCAACCCGGCGCGACCGCAGCAGACCTTCGCCTTGTTCGACAAGCCCGAGGATGCCTGGCTGGAGTGGGCACCGAAGATCCAGATCGGCAAGTGATGCATGCCGGGCCGCCCGCCTGGGTGGCCCGGCTTTGCGGGAGGGCGCGCGCCAGCCATGAAACCCATCCACCTCACCCTGGTCTGCCACGCCCGCACCGAGGCGCAGCGGGTGGGCCGCTTCGCGCTCGATGACGAGCCGCTGCGTGATCCTTCGGCGCCGTTGTCGACAACCGCCCGTTGCCTCAGCGCGCCGGAGTTGCGTGCCCGCCAGACGGCCGCGGGCCTGAGCGCGACTGTCGATGAGGGGCTGCGCGACTGCGACCTGGGCGAGTGGAAGGGGCTGCTTCTCAAGCAGTTGAACGCAGACGCCCTCCAGGCCTGGTTGTCCGACCCGCATGCCACGCCGCACGGTGGTGAGTCGATTGCCGCCTTGTGCGAGCGCGTCGCCACCTGGATGGACAGCGCGCTGGTGCCTGGCCAGTGGCTCGCCATCACCCACCCCTTTGTCATCCGCGCCGCGATGCTGCATGCGTTGGCTGCGCCCCTGGCGTCCTTCCACCGGATCGATGTGCCACCCCTGGCCGAGGTGCGCTTCAGCCATTGCGGCCAGTGGCGCTTGCAACTGGCCTAACGGCGAATCAACGCCGGTACGGCGCGGATGTAGATCAACTCGCTGACCAGCTCCACCAAGGTCTGGGTAATCACCGCCGCCGCTGCCAGCGCCCGGATCGACTCTGGCAACGCCAGCGCCAACGGCAGCACCACCAGCGAATTGCGCGTGGCGGCACTGAAGGTCACCGCCCGGGCCTCGCCTGTGGATAACTTCAATAGCCGCGCCGCAAGCAACCCGAGCAGCGGTGCCAGCAGGGCGAAGCCGACATACACCGGTAGTACCGGCAGCAGGTCGTCGAGACGGCTGGCCACCACGCCGATCTGCGAAGCGATCACCACCACCAGCACCAGTGCCATGGCCGGCACCGGTAGCCAGGCCCAGGCGTCGTTCCACTTCGCGACCAGGGTCGAGCGCCGCGCCCCGGCGCTGCTGGCGACGGCCAGCAACAGCGGCAGTACGATCAACAGCACGAACGCCTCGACAAAGGGCACCAGCGAGATTTCCACGCTACCGGCGCCTTCGAGCATCAGCGCCAGGTACAAGGGCAGCAGCGCCAGTTGCACCAGCAACAGCACTGGCGTGGCGGCAAGGGTCAGGCGCGAGTCGCCTTTACCGATATGGGTGAACACCACCACGTAGTCGATGCACGGTGTCAGCAGCACCAGCAAGGCGCCGACCAGCACGGCGGGGTGTTCGACCAGGCCACGGGTGCCGACCCACACCAACAGCGGCACCAGCACGAAGTTGGCCAGCAGCAGCGCGCCCATGAAGCGCCGGTTGCCCAGGCCCGCGCGCAGGTCGAGGAAGGGGATCTGCAGGAACATCGCGTACATCAGCACGGCGATGGCCGGGGTCACCAGCGTCTCCAGCGGGTCGGCGGCGCCCGGTGCCAGCAGGCCGAGCGCGGCGGCCAGCACCACGGCAACGAAGTAGAAGGGGATCTGGTTGCGTTCGAGTTGATCTCTGTCCACGGTGTCCTGGTATTTCCGACTGATTTGCTGGGTGGGGCAGGGTACTATCTGGCGCAGTCCATAGGGAGTGATTCGATGCGAATTCTAGTGGTCGGTGCGAGCAAGGGATTGGGACGGGCGCTGGTACAGGGCCTGGGTGGCGTGGGTGATACGCTGGTCGGTGTATCGCGCACTCGGCCGGCGGCGTTGCCGGGCGCGGTACGCTGGATCGAGGCCGACCTCGGCCAGCCGCGCCAGGCCGCCGCGATTATCCACGAGGCGGTGGCCGGGGACGGGCTGGATGTGCTGGTCTACAACGTCGGGATCTGGGAGGCGCGGGCC
Organism: Pseudomonas peradeniyensis; assembly: GCF_014268935.2. Taxonomy (GTDB): domain Bacteria; phylum Pseudomonadota; class Gammaproteobacteria; order Pseudomonadales; family Pseudomonadaceae; genus Aquipseudomonas; species Aquipseudomonas peradeniyensis. The sequence goes on from NZ_JABWRJ020000002.1 coordinate 557,128, forward strand.
TTCGACGAGGGCTACAGCTTCCTCGACGACGACGAGGCGCAGATCGAGCGCATGGTCGACACCAACATCACCGCGCCGCTGTTGTTGATCAAGCGCCTGCTGCCAGTGCTGCTGCAAAGCGACCGGCCACGGATCATTCTTACTGGTTCGACCTCGGGCCTGCCAGGGAGCGGGCGGCCAGAGGTGACCTTCGGCGCCAGCAAGTTCGGCCTGCGCGGCATTGCCGAGGCGCTGCGCGAAGGCTTCCGCGACCAGGGCCTGGGCGTCAGTTGCCTGAACCTGGGCTACCTGAATACCGAGGACGGCCTGGATGTGCCGCTGGCCCAGGCCGAGCGACGCGGGGAGGGGACGTTGATCCCCGTGCACGATGTGGTGCAGGTGTGCCGGATGATGCTGAGCCTGTCGTCGTCCAGCTACGTGCGTGACATCACCTTGCCAGCCTTGCGTGACGAGCGCTTCTGAATCCATGTGACGCCAAAGGGGCACGGTGGCCCCTTTGGCCCAGGCTACCTGGAGCGATCGACTGGGCGGCTCAAAGCGCCCGGTCGGTCTCGTTCGTCTCCAAGGGCTTGCGCAGATCACGCAGACTGCGCGTCACCGTCCCGGTATTGCACTTGGCCGCCGCCTGTTCCGGCGTCATGTCGCGGATGGTGCGGTAGAACAGCTCGCAGGTCTGCTTCTTCTGGGTCACCTGCCACTTGCTGGTGCAGGCCTGCAAGGTGAGCTTGGCATCGGCCTGCGGGTTGCGACCCATGCCGGCCTGCCAGCAGGCGGCGGAGAGGTCCTGACCCATCATCTTCAGGCCCGCGGCGTCGGCCTTGTCCTGGTCGCCGTCGTAGCTTTTCGGGTCGGCGGCGTACCAGATCGCGCTCGGGTGGTTGGCGCCGAGCACAGGCACCTTGGCGCTGTCCGGCTCCGGCGCGATGCTGACCAGCCCCAGCACATTGACCTTCGGCCCGTACTGCTGCTGGATCCACGCACGCACCGGCGCGCCGAAGGCGACCATCGGCAAGGCGGCCTTGCCGTCGTGGATGAGGGCCACTTCCTTGACCATCCGCACCTGGTAGTCGTTGAAGTAGCTGTAGACCCCTTCCAGGTCCTTGCCCGCGCTGGCCGGCGCGGCGATCGGGGCGATGTCGACGATGGTCTGGTAGGCCGGGGTCTGGGTGGCCTCGACGCCGTTGAAGGTCAGAAGCTCGGCCCAGCGGTCGGTGGTGTTGGACTTCAGGTAGTCTTGATAGCGGGTCAGCGAGTAGTCCGGCGGGAAGTGCAGCAGCTCGACGCTGCGGCGGTTCTCCAGGGCCATCCCCAAGGGCAGGAACAGGTACCAGCTGTAGTCCCAGCCGCCTTTCTGGTTGAGGCGGGTGGCGCCCTGGTAGGCCAGGTCGCCGCTGTCGAGCAGCTTGCGCAAGGGTTCGCTGTAGCTGGCCGGCACGCCGGTGATGCTGGCGTGCAGCTTGTCGTTGTCGCGGTTCACCGAGACCTTGGCGTTGGCGTAGCCATCGCGCTGCACGCTCTGGGTGAGGTAGTGCTCGACGGTCTTCTCGAGTGTCCAGTCGCGGTAGCAGATCACGTTGCAGTTGTTGGGGTAGGCGAACAACCGGGTGACCCGTTGGGCGTCGCCCAGGTCGATCTGCGCGTCGGCCATGGCCAGGCCGCTGAAGGCGAGGGCGGCCAGGCCCGATACAGCAATCTTGTGCATGCTTAACTCCTTGTCAGTGGCCGCCAGGACGGCGGGCGCGCCCATGGTGGACGAAGAGGAGGGGGAATGAAAAGCGCCAGGACATGGCTATTGGCTAGCGCGTTGATCGGGCTCGGTGCGGTCCAGGCCGATGAACGCGATGTGTGGATGTTCGCCCAATGGGCCGGCGATCACGAGAACCGCCGGTTTCGTGAAATGCTGGTGGACGCCCGGCTGTATGGCGTGGTGCCGATCCATCAGCTGTTGCGCTCGGCCTCGGATTGGCGACTGTGCAACGCCTCGCCCTTCGCGGTGCCGCCGGCGAGCCATTGGCCGGCGGTACGCTCGACGCTGGCCTTGATCCAGACCCTGGACCGCCAGGGCATCCTGCGTCAGTTCGAAGTGGTGTCGGCCTACCGCGATCCCCGGCTCAATGCCTGTGCCGGTGGCGCGCCAAGCAGCGCGCACATGCGTGCCTTCGCCGTCGACCTGGTGCTGCCGCGCTGGGCCGACCCGAGCCCGTTGTGCCGCTTCTGGCAGCAGCACGGCCAAGCCTGGAACATGGGGCTGGGCCGTTACCCTTCGGGGCGCATCCATCTCGACACGGCCGGCTATCGCACCTGGGGCGGTGATGGCAGTGCCGGTTCGTCGTTCTGCAGCAAGCCCAGGTGAGCCAGGCAGGCCCGGCACTCGTCGCCGACCCACTGCGCGAAACACTGGCGCTTGCTGCCGTCATCCAGCGGCTGCGGGCTGAGCAGGTGGTAGCCGGAGCCATCGCGCAGGAAGCCGTACGGCGCCTGTAGCTGACCGTTGTCCAGTTCGTCACGGACCATCAGCGCCGAGGCGATGGCCGTTCCCATGCCCGCGCTGGCGGCCTGGATCGACAGGTAGAAGTGTTCGAAGTCGCTGCGCGCCGTTTGCCGCAAGTCCTGGCCACTCAGGCGCAGCCAGGTGGCCCAGGCGTCGGGGCGGGTGGCGCTGTGCAGCAGGCGCTGGCCCTTGAGATCCGGCGTGGCGACCGGGCCGATCCACTCATCGCAGATCTTCAGGCTGTGCAGCTGGCGGTCCCAGTGGAAGTCATCGCGGCGCAGGGCCAGGTCGATGCCGCCGCGGGCGAAGTCCACCGGGCCGCCGGCCGCCACCAGGTGCAACTGCAGGTCGGGGTGCCGGGCATGGAAGCGCGGCAGGCGCGGAATCAGCCAGCGCATGGCGATGGTTGGCTCGCAGGACACCACCAGCACGTTGTCGTGAGCTTGCTGGTGCAGACGCTGCACGGCGCCCTCCAGTTGCTCGAAGATCGCCTGGGTGGTGCCGTGCAGATCGCGCCCGGCGCGGGTGAGGAAGATCGCCCGGTTGCGCCGTTCGAACAGTTCCACGCCGAGGCTTTCCTCGAGCAGGCGCACCTGGCGGCTGACGGCGCCGTGGGTGACGTGCAGGTGCTCGGCAGCGCGCACGAAGCTTTCGGTGCGGGCGGCGATGTCGAAGTAGCGAAAGGCGGTGAGGGGAGGCAGTTTCATGTGCTGGCCTGTTCCGGCCCCGCGACAGGGCGGTCGATTCAATGCAAATAGGTGAGTAAAACTAGCAGATTAGCCTCACTATAAATCGATTTTTACCCGTTCCAGGCAACAGGATAATCCGGTCTTCCGTGAATTTTCATTGAGGATACCTGTTCGTGAACGAGCTCATTGCCGTCGCCCTCTTCACCCTCCTGGCCGTCATCAGCCCCGGCGCCGACTTCGCCATGGTCACCCGCAGCAGTTATGCACAGGGTCGCAAGGCCGGTCTCGCGGCAGCGGTGGGCATCGCCCTGGGCGTGCAAGTGCATGTGCTGTACACCGTGCTTGGCATCGCCGTGATCATCAGCCAGAGCCCGACCCTGTTCCTGGCCATGAAGGTAGTGGGGGCGGGCTACCTGGTGTACCTGGGCTACAAGTCGCTGACCAATACCACGCGTATAAGCCTCGACGGCCTGGCGCACAGCGAGACAAATGTAGCGAGCGCCTTGCGCACGGGCTTTCTGACCAACGCGCTGAACCCCAAGACCATGCTTTTCGTGGTCAGCGCCTACACCCAGGTGGTGCAGCCCGGCAGCCCGCTGGCGCTGGACTTCGCCTATGGCGCGTTCATGTCGTTCGCCCACTGGGTGTGGTTCAGCCTGGTGGCGGTGTTCTTCTCCAATCACCTGCTGCGTCGGGCGATGATCGAGCGGCAGGAGGTGGTCGACCGGGTTATCGGCGTGGCGTTGATCGGGCTGGGGTTGGCGGTGATGGTGTCAGGCGCGCGCTGAGGCAGCGATTGCATGAGATGAGGCCAGCCGATTAACATGGAATAATTCCCATTTACGCAGCTCCGTCGATGAAATCAACCTCACCCGCTCCCGCCGACAGCCTGGATGCCCTGTACAAGGGCTACCATGGCTGGCTGCTGGTGTGGTTGCGGCGACGTCTGGAGTGTCCCCAGCACGCGGCGGACATGGCTCAGGACACCTTCGTGCGCGTTCTCGCCACCGGCCGTTACGTGGCGCCGCGTGAGCCAAGGGCGTTTCTCGCCACCGTGGCGCGGCGACTGCTGATCGACCGTGGCCGTCGGCACAAGCTCGAGCAGGCTTACCGCGAAGCCCTGGCGTTGCATGTGGAACACCTGGAGCAGGCTCCCTCGCCGGAGCAGGTGATGGCGGCGCTGCAAGCCCTGGAGCAGATCGATCGGGCGCTGTCGAAGATGGCGCCACGGGTGCGCCAGGCGTTCGTCCTGCGTCACCTGGAAGGGTTGCCCCACGCCGAGATCGCCGAGCGTCTGCAGGTCTCGACCAAGAGCGTGCAGAGCTATCTGGTGCAGGCCCTGCTGCTCTGCCACGCTGCGGCACAGGACTGTCTGTGAAAGCGCAGACCTTGCAGGCGGCGGCCGAATGGCTGGTGCGCTTGGACGATCAGCCCTGCGCCCATGAGCGTGAAGCCTTTCGCGACTGGCTTGCCGCCGATCCGGAGCACCTTGAGGCCGTCCAGCAGTTGCAAGGCTCGTTGGCGCCGCTACAGGTGTTGCAGCAGGCACCGGCCCGTGCGGCCCTCGGCGCGCTCAAGCGCCAGCGCCGGGTAGGTGGCGTGGCCCGGGCACTGGCCTTGGCGGTGGTGCTGCTGGTACCGCTGGGGCTGTTGCTGCAGCATTTTCCGGCAGCCTACCTGCTGGCCGATATCCGGACCGGCAGCGGCGAATGGAGCAGCCAGATGCTGCCCGACGGCAGCCTGTTGAAACTGGACGGCCGCTCTGCGGTGGATGTGCACTTCGATGGTAACGTCCGCACGCTACACCTGGTGCGGGGCGAGATCCTGGTAGAAGTGGCCAAGGACCCGGGGCGGCCGTTCCGGGTCGTCACCGAGCATGGCAGCGTGCAGGCGCTGGGGACGCGTTTCGTGGTCGAGCGCCTGTCTGAGCGCACGCGCCTGGCGATGCTCGAGTCGAGCACCGAGGTCGACAGTGCCGGCCAGCGGCTGGTGCTGAAGGCGGGGCAGCAAGTGCAGTTCGATGCCGCCGGGCCGGGTGTGCCCGAGGCCATCGATGGCGCGGGCGTCGAGCAGGCCTGGGCCCATCACCAGTTGCTGGTGCGCGAGCAACCGCTGGCCGAAGTGTTGCAGCGCCTGGCGCGCAACCATGGCGGCTACCTGCTGTTCGACCGCCAGTCCCTGGCGGGGATGAAGGTGACCGCAGTGCTGCCGGTCGATGACAGCGAGCGTGCCCTGCGTCTGCTGGCGCGGAGCCTGCCTATCAAGGTAGAGCACTACACGCCGTGGATTACCCGGGTTTCACTGCGTCCTGCCGCCGAGGTCAGATAAAAATCATTTCCATCTGCTTCCAGTTCTCGAATCCCGTGCGTCCTTGCTCTTAGCCAACACATCGGAGATTCGGGAACATGCTGTCATCCTTGCGCGCGCGCATCCCCTTCAAGCCCCGCAACGCCCTGACCATCGGCCTGCACCTGGCGGTCGCCGGGCTGCCCCTGAGCCTTGCCCCGGCGGTCATGGCCCAGCAGCAGTTGCAGCGCTACGACATCGCTGCCGGCGCGCTGGGCGATGTCCTGAGCCAGTTCGCCCGCCAGGCCGGGGTAGCGATCTCGTTCGACGCCGCGCAGGTGGCCGGCAAGCGCAGTGCGGGCTTGCAGGGCAGCTACGGCGTGCAGGACGGTTTCGTCGCCCTGTTGCACGGTCAGGGCCTGCAGGCTCAGTGGAGTGCCGACGGTTACGTGCTGGTCGCCGTGGCCGGCAGCCCGGGGGCGCTTGAGCTGGGGGCCACCACCATCAACAGCCAGGCGCTGGGCAGCACCACCGAAGGGACCGGTTCGTACACCACCGGCACGACCAGCAGCGCCACCAAGCTCAACCTGAGCCTGCGCGAGACACCGCAGTCGGTCACCGTGGTCACCCGCCAGCGCATGGACGACCAGAACATGAAGACCCTGGACGATGTACTGCAAGGGGCGACGGGCATCACCATCATGAAAAACGGTGGCGAGCGTTCGATGTACTCGGCGCGGGGGCAGTTGATCGACACGCTGCAGATCGATGGCATCCCCACCAACATCAGCAACGCTTACTCGATGGACGCCATCTCCAAGCCCACCACTGACATCTACGACCGCGTGGAAATCGTCCGCGGCGCGACGGGCCTGATGGAAGGGGCGGGCAATCCCTCTGCGTCGATCAACCTGGTGCGCAAGCGCCCGACCCGCGAAGCCCAGGCACTGGCCGAAGTGTCTGCCGGATCCTGGGATGATTACAAAGGCATGCTCGATGTCTCGTCCCCGCTCAATGGCGAGGGTACGCTGCGTAATCGCACGGTCCTCAGCTACAACAATGCCAATAGCTACCTGGACACCGCGCAGAAGGAAAACCAGCTGTTCTACAGCGTGTTCGAGGCGGACCTGAGCGCCGATACCCTGGTGACACTCGGCTTCACCTACCAGAAGGAGCGCAACTCGGGTTACGACTGGTCCGGATTGCCCACCCGCCCCAACGGCGAGTTCTACCCTATCTCGCGTTCGACCTCGCTGACCGGCAAGTGGAATCATCTGGACAAGCGCAACACCACGCTCTTCGGCGATGTGCAGCGCCAGTTGGGCAACGACTGGAAGCTGGTGGTCGCCGCCAGCCAGACCTGGGCCAAGTCGGACTTTCTCGGCAACTTCACCACGCGCGTGGGCGGCAGCGAAGACCGTTTCAGCCTGCAACCCCGGCACTTTCGCTACAACGATACGCAGACCAGCGTCGATACCTACCTGACCGGGCCGTTCCAGCTGCTGGGCCGTCAGCACGAGCTGGTGCTGGGCAGCAATGTGCGCAAGGACGACTTTGACTACCACGGCGGCAATGACGTCGGTTACAGCTACCTGTTCGACATGAACGACCTGGGTGCCTTCAATCCGCCCAGGCCCACGGGGCTGGCCGTCAACAAGTGGAAGTACAACAAGACCCAGGAGCAAGAGGGGATCTATGCCGCTGGCCGCTTCTCGCTTACCGATTCTACCCGCCTGATCCTCGGTAGCCGGGTCAGCTGGTTCAAGACCCAGAGCCTGACCCATGTCACCCGCAAGATCGAAGGTGAGTACAGCGCCAACCGAGAGGTCACGCCCTATGCCGGTTTGATCCAGGATCTCGATGAAAACTGGTCGGCGTACGCCAGCTACACCGAGATCTTCAAACCTCAGGACAACCTCGGAACCGATGGCAGGATCCTCAAGCCCATGACTGGCAGCAACTATGAGATCGGGCTGAAGGGCGAGTTTCTCGACAAACGGGTGACCACCGCGATCGCCCTGTTCCAGGCGGACCAGACCGGCAGGCCGGAGGCGTTGAGCGACAGCGAGGCCGAGACCCTGTGCCCGGCGCTGCCCAATGGTTGCTATGCCTCATCCGACAAGGTGCGCAACCGTGGTATTGATCTGGAGTTGGCTGGTGAGCTGCTGCCGGGCTGGAACCTGTCGGCGGGGTACACCTATACCCAGTCCAAGTACATTGCCGGGGCGCAGAAGGGGGAGGATTTCTCGGCGTCCGCACCACGTCATCTGTTGAAGATCGCCACGGACTACCGCCTGCCGGACAAATTCAACCATGTGCGGGTGGGGGGCAGCTTCCATGCGCAAAGCAAGATGACCTACACCGACGCCGAAGTGTCGGACACGTTCAAGATCGAACAGAAGCCATACACCCTGACCAACCTGCATGCGGTCTACGAGATCAGCCCGAACATGGAGTTGCAGTACAACCTGGACAACGTCTTCGACAAGAAGTACATCCAGACCACGGGCAACGACAACTACTGGAATTTCTACGGCGAGCCACGCAATTTCAACCTGACCTTGCGGACCCGGTTCTGAAGGGGTGAAGCGGGGCGATGCACTGGCATCGCTCCTTGCCTAGGCATTTTTCGCAGACAAAGAAAAAGGGCTTATCTTTCGATAAGCCCTTTTAGAAGGTGGTGGCTACACAGGGACTTGAACCCCGGACCCCAGCATTATGAATGCTATGCTCTAACCAACTGAGCTATGTAGCCAACTTGGCGCGCATTATTAGCTCGAATCGCGATCCTGTCAACAACGTTTTTAAAAAAAATTGCCAACCTTTCAAAAACTTAGCCGGGAAGGGCGCTTCAGCGCACGATCAGCCAGTGGCCGAGCAGGTTGTGCAGGCGCAGTTGCTGGTCGGCGGCCAGGCGCTCGAGGCTCTGCGCCGGGTGGTCGAGGTCGAAATCGCCGCTGACGCGCTGATAGGCCGCTTGCTCGTTCAGCAGCCAGACGCGTTGGCCACGGTAATCGGCCAGGCGCTCCAGCACTTCGCTCAACGGCAGGTTCCTGGCCTTCAATTGGCCGTTGCGCCAGGCATCGGCCAATTTGGCATCGATCTTTTCGACCGGATTGATGCGGTTTTCGCTGAACGTCACCCGTTCGCCGGCATTGACCAGGCGTTGGTCGCCGCCCTGCAACACCGCAGCCTTGCCGCCGAACACCACCAGTTCGTCGTAGTCGGCATGGCGGGCGATCTGCAGACGGGTGCCGAACACCTGGATGCGGGTGTCATCGACCTGCACTTCCATGGCCCGGCCATCGAGCATCACCTCCAGGTATACCTGCCCCTGCACCAGGTGCAGCTGGCGGGTGCGGCCACGCAGGTCGACATTCATCGCGCTGGCGCTGTCCAGGTGCAGGGTCGAGCCATCGGCCAGGCGCACGCTGCGGCGCTCGCCGCTGTCGGTGTGCAGTTCACTGCCCAGACGCTGCATCACCGGCCAGTAGAGCCAGGCCAGGGCGCCCACCAGCAGCAGGAACAGCAGCGCCAGGCACAGCCCGGCCCGGCTGCGACGGACCTTGGCGATGCGTGGTCGCGGGCGTGCCGCCGGCACCTGCAGTTGCTGCCAGTAGGCTTCGAGCTGGGCATAGGCCCTGGCGTTGAGCGGGTCCTGGCACCAGCTGGCGAATGCCTGGCGCAGGGCCTCGTCGCAGCCGGGTTGGCGCAGGCGCGAGAACCAGTCCAGGGCTTCCTGCTCGGGGTCGGGCGTGGGCTGCAAGGCGGGCATCGGGCTCATGGGATCGGTCTGCTCGCAGGAGGAGGGCGGTTTTGCCCAGCGTTTACAGGGAAGAGGAGAGGGATGCTAATTATATTGAGAATTATTTACAAGTACGTGTCGGATGGAAGGCTCGGCAAAATAAAAAGGTAGCTTCGTATCTATTTGTTTCACGATAATCGGATCCCAACCCGCGGACGGACATCCAGCCCATGGCCATCAGCAGTACCACCACTTCCAGTGCCAGCAGCCCGGCAAACCAGGCCTCGCCGCTGGTGATGCGTATCATCGGTTTCTGCGCCCTGGCGCACCTGATCAACGACCTGATCCAGTCGGTGCTGCCAGCGATCTACCCGATGCTCAAGGCCAACTACAACCTGAGCTTCGCCCAGATCGGCCTGATCACCCTGACCTTCCAGATCACCGCCTCGCTGCTGCAACCGTGGGTGGGCTTCTTCACCGACAAGCGGCCCACGCCGAACCTGCTGCCGCTGGGCACGGTATGCACCCTAGTGGGGATCGTGATGCTGGCTTTCGTCGGCAGCTTCCCGATGATCCTGCTGGCCTCGGCGCTGGTGGGCATCGGCTCGTCGACCTTCCACCCCGAGACCTCGCGCATCGCCCGCCTGGCTTCCGGCGGACGCTTCGGCCTGGCGCAGTCGAGCTTCCAGGTCGGCGGCAACGCCGGCTCCGCCCTCGGCCCGCTGCTGGCGGCGGCGATCGTGATTCCCTTCGGCCAGACCCATGTCGCCTGGTTTGGCGTGGCCGGGTTGTTCTTCTTCGCCGTGACCCTGATGCTGCGCCGCTGGTACAAGGAGCACCTCAACCAGGCCAAGGCGCGCAAGGCGGTGCAGGCCACCCACGGCATTTCGCGCCAGCGGGTGATCCTGGCGCTGGTGGTGCTGGGCCTGCTGGTGTTCTCCAAGTACTTCTATATGTCCAGCTTCACCAGCTACTTCACCTTCTACCTGATCGAGAAGTTCCAGCTGTCGGTGGCCAGTTCGCAGTTGCACCTGTTCCTGTTCCTCGGCGCGGTGGCGGCGGGCACGTTCTTTGGCGGGCCGATCGGTGACCGTATCGGGCGCAAGGCGGTGATCTGGTTCTCGATCCTCGGGGTGGCGCCGTTCACCCTGGCGCTGCCGTATGCCGACCTGTTCTGGACCACCGTGCTCAGCGTGGTGATCGGTTTCGTCCTGGCGTCGGCGTTCTCGGCCATCGTGGTGTATGCCCAGGAGCTGGTGCCGGGCAATGTCGGGATGATCGCCGGGATCTTTTTCGGCCTGATGTTCGGCTTCGGCGGCATCGGTGCTGCGCTGCTGGGGTATGTGGCTGATCTGCGTGGGATCGAGTATGTGTATGGGGTTTGCTCGTTCCTGCCGCTGTTTGGGTTGCTGGCGGTGTTCCTGCCGTCCACTGGCAAGCGCTGATGACTGAAATCGCGGAGCAAGCCCGCTCCCACGCTATTTGTCCATCAGGCGTGGGAGCGGGCTTGCCCCGCGATTGACGAAACATCCATGGCTGGCCTAGAGTGCCGCCTCCTTTCATTGACCTGCGTAGTTCACGTGATGCGCCGTACCGATGTGACCCGCCCGCACCGCCAGCCTGTCGCCCCGACAGCGCGCCGCGCGTGGCCGAGCGACACGGTGCTCAAGCGTCGACGCAGCGTGCTGTTCGCCTTCACCTTCTCGCCACACCTTGCCCTGAACTGATCCGCGCCCCTGCATCCCGCGCCTTTGCGGCGTGATCGCGGGCGCCTGCGTTCGAACATCTTTCAGCGGATTTTCCAGTCGGCCAGGGCCAGAGCCCCTGCGCGCCGGCTTGCAAGGAGTGGTACATGAACATGCGTTTGCTGGTGGGCCTGTTGTTCGCCGTGTCGGTGGTCGGTTTCAGCCTCGGGGCGAGCCTGCCACTGGTGTCGTTGCGCTTGCACGAGGCGGGGGCGGGGACGCTGGAGATCGGCATCATCTCGGCGATTCCGGCGGCGGGCATGATGCTCTCGGCCTTCATGGTCGACGCCTGCTGCCGGCACCTGACCCGGCGCGTCATCTACCTGCTCAGCTTCAGCTTGTGCACCCTGAGCATCGCCCTGCTGGAATGGGCCTTCGACTCGATGCTGTGGCTGGCGCTGCTGCGCCTGGGGCTCGGCATCGGCATGGGCATCGCGATCATCCTCGGCGAATCGTGGGTCAATGAGCTGTGCCCGGAGCACAACCGCGGCAAGATCATGGCCCTGTACGCCACCAGCTTCACCGGCTTCCAGGTGCTCGGCCCGGCACTGCTGGCGCTGCTCGGCGCCGACAGCCCATGGCTGACTGGCGTGGTCACCGTCTGCTACGGCCTGGCGCTGCTGTGCATCCTGTTCACCGTGCCCAACGACCATGTCGAGCATGGCGACGAAGGCGAGAAGAGCTTCGGCCTGGCCGGCTTTTTCCGTGTCGCCCCGGCCTTGTGCGTGGCGGTGCTGTTCTTCTCGTTCTTCGATGCGGTGGTGCTGTCATTGCTGCCGGTGTACGCCAGCAGCCACGGTTTTGCCGTAGGCGTGGCGGCGCTGATGGTGACCGTGGTGTTCGCCGGCGACATGATCTTCCAGCTGCCGTTGGGCTGGCTCGCCGATCGGGTCGAGCGCACCGGGCTGCACCTGGTATGCGGGCTGGTGGCGATGAGCATCGGTATTGCCTTGCCCTGGCTGCTGCAGATGACCTGGCTGCTGTGGCCGCTGCTGGTGGTACTCGGGGCGGTGGCCGGGGGCATCTATACCTTGGCGCTGGTGTTGATCGGGCAGCGCTTCAGGGGCCAGGACCTGGTGACCGCCAACGCCAGTGTCGGCCTGCTGTGGGGTGTCGGCAGCCTGGTCGGGCCGCTGGTCAGCGGTGCGGCGATGGATGTGGCGCCCCATGGCTTGCCCATGGCGCTGGCGCTGATGGCAGGGTTGTTCGTGTGTTTCGCCCGGCAGGCGTACCGTCGGGCGGGCAGGCTGCAGGCGGCGGTGGACTGAGCGGCAGGGCGGTCCGCTGGTCGGCAGGCGTGGTGCCGGTGGGCTTTGCCTGCGAAACAGGTGCCACGCCATGGGCCTTCTTTATATAGGCAATCCACACTTTATCGCAGGCATAAAAAAACCGACCCTAGGGTCGGTTTTTTCGACAAGAACGTCGCTTAGGCAGCTGCAGCTTCTTTCAGCGCCTTGATGTGGCCATTCAGACGGCCTTTGTGGCGAGCAGCTTTGTTCTTGTGGATGATACCCTTGTCGGCCATACGGTCGATTACAGGTACAGCCAGAACGTAAGCGGCTTGCGCTTTTTCGGCGTCTTTTGCGTCGATGGCCTTGACTACATTCTTGATGTAGGTGCGGACCATGGAACGCAGGCTGGCGTTGTGGCTGCGACGCTTCTCAGCCTGTTTTGCACGTTTCTTGGCGGAAGGTGAGTTGGCCACCGTCGAGCTCCTCGAAAGACTTTAGGTAAATAGCAAACAAAATAGGCCGCGAATCATGCCGATGAGTCGAACGGATGTCAAGGCCACCTGCAGGGTTCCGCCGAGTGGTGAGCCAACAGGAGGGAAATATTCCTTTCTGTCGCACGACCTGTAAACTCGGGAATTTTTGGCTCCCCTGCGAAGGCGCGGGAGTATCGCACATTCGGACGCTGTCTGGCAGCGCCCTCTGTCTCTGGCGTGAAACTTTTCGATGAACCTGCTCAAATCCTTGGCCGCGGTCAGCTCCATCACCATGATTTCCCGGGTGCTCGGCTTCGTGCGCGATACCATCCTGGCGCGGGTGTTCGGTGCCGGCATCGCCACCGACGCCTTCTTCATCGCCTTCAAACTGCCCAACCTGCTGCGGCGGATCTTCGCCGAGGGGGCCTTCTCCCAGGCCTTCGTGCCGATCCTGGCCGAGTACAAGACCCAGCAGGGCGAGGAGGCCACCCGTACCTTCATCGCCTATGTGAGCGGCCTGTTGACCCTGGTCCTGGCCCTGGTCACGGTGATCGGCATCCTCGCCGCGCCGTGGGTGGTCTGGGCCACCGCGCCGGGCTTCGTCGACAGCGCGCAGAAGTACGAGCTGACCACCTCGCTGCTGCGGGTGACGTTTCCTTATATATTGCTGATCTCGCTGTCGTCGCTGGTCGGCGCGATCCTCAATACCTGGAACCGCTTCAGCGTGCCGGCGTTCACCCCCACGCTGCTCAATGTGGCGATGATCGCTTTCGCCGTGCTGCTGACGCCGTACTTCGACCCGCCAATCATGGCCCTGGGCTGGGGCGTGCTGGCCGGTGGCCTGGCACAACTGCTGTACCAGCTGCCGGCGCTGAAAAAGATCGGCATGCTCGTGCTGCCGCGCCTGAACCTGCGCGACACCGGCGTGTGGCGCGTGCTCAAGCAGATGCTGCCGGCCATCCTCGGGGTGTCGGTGAGCCAGATCTCGCTGATCATCAACACCATCTTCGCCTCGTTCCTGGTGGCAGGCTCGGTGTCGTGGATGTACTACGCCGACCGCCTGATGGAGCTGCCCTCCGGCGTGCTCGGCGTGGCCCTGGGCACCATCCTGCTGCCGACCCTGGCCAAGACCTATGCCAACAAGGACCGCGAGGAGTATTCGCGGATCCTCGACTGGGGCCTGCGCCTATGCTTCCTGCTGGTGCTGCCCTGCACCCTGGCCCTGGCCATCCTCGCCGAACCGCTGACCGTGGCGCTGTTCCAGTACGGCAAGTTCACCGCCTTCGACGCGGCCATGACCCAGCGCGCCCTGATCGCCTATTCGGTGGGCCTGCTGGCGATCATCCTGGTCAAGGTGCTGGCACCTGGCTTCTATGCGCAGCAGAATATCCGCACGCCGGTGAAGATCGCGGTCTTCACCCTGGTCTGCACCCAGTTGCTCAACCTGGTGCTGATCGGCCCGCTGGCCCATGCCGGGCTGGCCCTGGCCATCAGCCTGGGCGCGTGCCTGAACGCCGGCCTGCTGTACTGGAAGCTGCGCAGCCAGCAACTGTTCCAGCCGCAGCCGGGCTGGATGGCGTTCCTGCTCAAGCTGGTGCTGGCCGTGACCCTGATGTCGGGCGTGCTGCTGCTGGGCATGCACTACCTGCCGGCCTGGGAACAGGGCAACATGCTCGCGCGCTTCCTGCGCCTTGGGGGCCTGATCGCGGCGGGCGTGGTGACCTACTTCGGCTGCCTGTTCCTGTGCGGGTTCCGCCCACGGCATTTCGCCCGCAAGGCGTTGCATTGAGGCGCGAGAGGGGTCAGGCGTCGGTTTTTCGCATTCCACGCCCCATGGGGGCGCTGCTGCCTGTCACCAGCGCCCGGGTGTGGTTATAATCGGCCACTTTATGAGCAAGAAGCGCGTTATGCAGCTGGTTCGAGGTCTTCACAACCTGCGCCCCGAGCACCGGGGCTGTGTCGCCACCATTGGCAACTTCGACGGGGTCCACCGTGGCCACCAGGCGATCCTCGCACGCCTGCGCGAACGCGGTCAGGAACTGGGCCTGCCCACCTGCGTGGTCATCTTCGAGCCGCAGCCGCGCGAGTACTTCGCCCCGCAGAGCGCCCCGGCGCGACTGGCCCGTCTGCGCGACAAGGTCGAGCTGCTGGCCGGCGAGGGCATCGACCGGGTGCTGTGCCTGTCGTTCAACCAGCGCCTGAGCCAGCTCAGCGCCGAGCAGTTCGTCAAGGCGGTGCTGGTCGACGGCCTGGGCGTGCGCCACCTCGAAGTGGGCGACGACTTCCGCTTCGGCTGCGACCGCGCCGGCGACTTCGTCTTCCTCACCGAAGCCGGCAAACGCCACGGCTTCAGCGTCGAGGCGGCCAATACCGTGATCCAGGACGGCCTGCGGGTCAGCAGCACCGAAGTGCGCAAGGCCCTGGCCGAAGGCAACTTCGAGCTGGCCGAGCACCTGCTGGGGCGTCCGTACCGTATCACCGGGCGCGTGCTGCATGGCCAGAAGCTGGCCCGCCAGCTCGGCACCCCCACCGCCAACATCCAGCTCAAGCGCCGTCGCGTGCCGCTGTCCGGGGTCTACCTGGCCAGCATCGAGATCGACGGCAAGGCCTGGCCGGGTGTCGGCAATATCGGAGTGCGCCCCACCGTTGCCGGTGACGGGCGTCCTCACCTGGAGATTCATCTCCTGGACTACGCCGGCGACCTGTATGGCCGGCGCCTGACGGTGGAATTCCACCACAAGCTGCGTGAAGAGCAGCGTTTCGCCTCCCTGGAGGCGCTGAAGTCGGCGATCGACGCGGACATCGCCGCCGCACGTGCCCACTGGCACGCTCAACCGCTAACGAAGAGCCTGAAATGACCGACTACAAAGCCACGCTTAACCTTCCGGACACCGCCTTCCCCATGAAGGCCGGCCTGCCTCAGCGCGAACCGCAGATCCTGCAGCGCTGGGACAGTATTGGCCTGTACGGTAAGTTGCGCGAGATTGGCAAGGATCGTCCGAAGTTCGTCCTGCACGACGGCCCGCCCTATGCCAACGGCAAGATCCACATCGGTCATGCGCTGAACAAGATTCTCAAGGACATGATCGTCCGCTCCAAGACCCTGTCCGGTTTCGACGCGCCGTACGTGCCGGGCTGGGACTGCCACGGCCTGCCGATCGAGCACAAGGTCGAGGTCACCCACGGCAAGCACCTGACCGCCGACCGCACCCGCGAGCTGTGCCGCGAGTACGCCGCCGAGCAGATCGAAGGGCAGAAGACCGAGTTCATCCGCCTGGGCGTGCTGGGCGACTGGGACAACCCGTACAAGACCATGAACTTCGCCAACGAGGCCGGTGAAATCCGCGCCCTGGCCGAGATGGTCAAGCAAGGCTTCGTGTTCAAGGGCCTCAAGCCCGTGAACTGGTGCTTCGATTGCGGCTCGGCCCTGGCTGAAGCCGAGGTCGAGTACGCCGACAAGAAATCCCAGACCATCGACGTCGCCTTCCCGGTCGCCGATGCCGACAAGCTGGCCGCCGCCTTCGGCCTGGGCGCGCTGGCCAAGCCCGCCGCCATCGTGATCTGGACTACCACCCCGTGGACCATCCCGGCCAACCAGGCGCTGAACATCCACCCGGACTTCAAGTACGCCCTGGTCGACACCGGCGAGCGCCTGCTGGTGCTGGCCGA
The DNA here is from genome assembly GCF_014268935.2 of Pseudomonas peradeniyensis. Classification (GTDB taxonomy): domain Bacteria; phylum Pseudomonadota; class Gammaproteobacteria; order Pseudomonadales; family Pseudomonadaceae; genus Aquipseudomonas; species Aquipseudomonas peradeniyensis. The sequence continues at coordinate 573,458 of NZ_JABWRJ020000002.1, forward strand.
GGAGCTGGTCGAGTCGTGCCTCAAGCGCTACAACCTGGAAGGCTCGATCATCGCCACCGCCCCGGGCTCGGCCCTGGAGCTGATCAACTTCCGCCACCCGTTCTACGACCGCCTGTCGCCGATCTACCTGGCCGACTACGTCGAGCTGGGCGCCGGCACCGGCGTGGTGCACTCCTCGCCAGCCTATGGTGAAGACGACTTCGTCACCTGCAAGCGCTACGGCATGGTCAACGACGACATCCTCACCCCGGTACAGAGCAACGGCGTGTATGTCGAGTCGCTGCCGTTCTTCGGCGGCCAGTTTATCTGGAAGGCCAACCCGGCCATCGTTGAAAAGCTCAGCGAAGTCGGTGCGCTGATGCACACCGAGACCATCAGCCACAGCTACATGCACTGCTGGCGCCACAAGACCCCGCTGATCTACCGCGCCACCGCGCAGTGGTTCGTCGGCATGGACAAGCAGCCGAGCACTGGCGAGCCGCTGCGCGAGCGCGCGCTCAAGGCCATCGAAGAGACCAAGTTCGTTCCGGCCTGGGGCCAGGCGCGCCTGCACTCGATGATCGCCAACCGTCCGGACTGGTGCATCTCGCGTCAGCGCAACTGGGGCGTGCCGATCCCGTTCTTCCTCGACAAGCAGACCGGCGAGCTGCACCCGCGCACCGTCGAGCTGATGGAAGAAGTCGCCAAGCGCGTCGAGCAGGAAGGCATCGAGGCCTGGTTCAAGCTGGATGCCGCCGAGCTGCTCGGTGACGAGGCCGGCCAGTACGACAAGATCACCGACACCCTCGACGTCTGGTTCGACTCCGGCACCACCCACTGGCACGTGCTGCGCGGCTCCCACGACATCGGCCACGCCACCGGCCCGCGTGCCGACCTGTACCTGGAAGGCTCCGACCAGCACCGCGGCTGGTTCCACTCCTCCTTGCTGACCGGTTGCGCCATCGACGGCCACGCGCCGTACCGCGAGCTGCTGACCCACGGCTTCACCGTGGACGAGAACGGCCGCAAGATGTCCAAGTCGCTGGGCAACACCATCGAGCCACAGAAGGTCAACGACACCCTGGGCGCCGACATCCTGCGCCTGTGGGTCTCGGCCACCGACTACTCCGGCGAGATGGCGGTTTCCGAGCAGATCCTGCAGCGCAGCGCCGATGCCTACCGGCGTATCCGCAACACCGCGCGCTTCCTGCTCTCCAACCTGTCCGGCTTCGACCCGGCCCGCGACCTGCTGCCGGCCGAAGACATGCTGGCCCTGGACCGTTGGGCGGTCGACCGCACCCTGTTGCTGCAGCGCGAGCTGGAAGAGCACTACAGCGAGTACCGTTTCTGGAACGTCTACTCGAAGATCCACAACTTTTGCGTGCAGGAGCTGGGTGGCTTCTACCTCGACATCATCAAGGACCGCCAGTACACCACCGGCGCCAACAGTGTCGCCCGCCGCTCGTGCCAGACCGCGCTGTACCACATCAGCGAGGCGCTGGTGCGCTGGATCGCGCCGATCCTGGCGTTCACCGCCGACGAGATCTGGCAGTACCTGCCAGGCGAGCGCAACGAGTCGGTGATGCTCAACACCTGGTACCAAGGCCTGGCCGAACTGCCGGCCGACGCCGAGCTGGACCGTGCCTACTGGGACCGCGTGATGGCTGTTAAAGCCGCGGTCAACAAGGAGCTGGAAAACCAGCGTACCGCCAAGGTCATCGGTGGCAACCTGCAGGCCGAAGTCACCCTGTTCGCCGAAGAGGGCTTGACCGCCGACCTGAACAAGCTCGGCGACGAACTGCGCTTCGTGCTGATCACCTCGGCCGCCAGCGTGGTGCCGTTCGTCCAGGCGCCGGCCGATGCCGTGACAACCGAAGTCGAAGGCCTCAAGCTGAAAGTGGTCAAGTCCGGCCATGCCAAGTGCGGCCGCTGCTGGCACTTCCGCGCCGATGTGGGCAGCCACCCGGAGCATCCGGAAATCTGCGCCCGTTGCGTCGACAACCTGAGCGGTTCGGGCGAGGTGCGCCACTATGCCTAATGCTCCTGCAGGGCGCTTCGGGCGCCTTGCCTGGCTCTGGCTGAGCCTGGTGGTCCTGGTCCTCGACCAGGCCACCAAGCTGTACTTCGACAGCGCGCTGACCATGTACCAGCAGATCGTGGTCATCCCCGACTACTTCAGCTGGACCCTGGCCTACAACACCGGCGCCGCGTTCAGCTTCCTGGCCGACAGCTCCGGCTGGCAGCGCTGGCTGTTCGCGCTGATCGCCGTGGTGGTCAGCGCCGTGCTGGTGGTCTGGCTCAAGCGCCTGGGGCGCAACGAGACCTGGCTGGCAGTGGCCCTGGCCCTGGTGCTGGGCGGCGCGCTGGGCAACCTGTACGACCGCGTCGTGCTGGGCCATGTGGTCGATTTCATCCTGGTGCACTGGCAGAACCGCTACTACTTCCCGGCCTTCAACCTGGCCGACAGCGCGATCACCGTGGGCGCGGTGATGCTGGCGCTGGACATGTTCAAGAGCAAGAAGTCCGAGGAAGCCGTCCATGACTGAGACCCGCATCGGCCAGAACACCGAAGTCACCCTGCACTTCGCGCTGCACCTGGAAAACGGCGACACCGTCGACAGCACCTTCGACAAGGCCCCGGCCGTGTTCAAGGTCGGCGACGGCAACCTGCTGCCGGGCTTCGAGAACGCCCTGTTCGGCTTCAAGGCCGGTGACCAGCGCAAGCTGAGCATCGCCCCGGAGAACGCCTTCGGCCAGCACAACCCGCAGAACGTGCAGGTGATGCCGCGCTCGCAGTTCGAAGGCATGGAGCTGTCCGAAGGGCTGCTGGTGATCTTCAACGACGCCGCCAACACCGAGCTACCGGGCGTGGTCAAGGCGTTCGACGACAACCAGGTGACCATCGATTTCAACCATCCACTGGCTGGCAAGACCCTGAACTTCGAGGTGCAGATCCTCGACGTGAAGGCGCTGTGAGCCTGGAGCCGAGCATGCAAATCAAACTCGCCAACCCGCGCGGCTTCTGCGCGGGGGTCGACCGGGCGATCGAGATCGTCAACCGCGCCCTGGAAGTCTTCGGCCCGCCGATCTATGTGCGCCACGAAGTGGTGCACAACAAGTTCGTGGTCGAGGACCTGCGCAACCGTGGCGCGATCTTCGTCGAAGAGCTGGACCAGGTGCCGGACGACGTCATCGTCATCTTCAGTGCCCACGGCGTTTCCCAGGCCGTGCGCCAGGAAGCCGCCGGTCGTGGCCTGAAGGTGTTCGACGCCACCTGCCCGCTGGTGACCAAGGTGCATATCGAGGTTGCCAAGTACAGCCGCGATGGCCGTGAGACCATTCTCATCGGCCACGAGGGGCACCCGGAAGTCGAAGGCACCATGGGCCAGTACGACGCCAGCAATGGCGGTGCCATCTACCTCGTCGAGGACGAGGACGATGTCGCCAGGCTGCAGGTGCGCAACCCTGACCACCTGGCCTTCGTCACCCAGACCACCCTGTCGATGGATGACACCAGCCGGGTGATCGACGCCCTGCGCGAACGCTTCCCGAACATCGGCGGCCCGCGCAAGGACGACATCTGCTACGCCACCCAGAACCGCCAGGACGCCGTCAAGCAACTGGCCGACGAGTGCGACGTGGTATTGGTGGTCGGCAGCCCCAACAGCTCCAACTCCAACCGCCTGCGCGAGCTGGCCGAGCGCATGAGCACACCGGCCTACCTGATCGACGGCGCCGAGGACCTGCAACGCAGCTGGTTCGACGGGGCCGAGCGCATCGGCATCACCGCCGGGGCCTCGGCACCGGAGGTGCTGGTGCGTGGCGTGATCGACCAGCTCAAGGCCTGGGGCGCGACCGGCGCCGAAGAGCTCCACGGGCGCGAGGAGAACATCACCTTCTCCATGCCCAAGGAGCTGCGGGTCCGCTCGATCTGAGTCAGTCCGGTGCACAGCGGCGGCCCTCGTCGCTGCGCAGGCTGACCCGGCCACTGGGGCTGAGCACCACCTGATGACGGCTGTCGAGGGTGGTGCGCGGGCAGATGTCCAGCGTGGTACCGACGAAACCCACCCCCAGCGGCGCCCCCCGGGCGCTGAACCTCACGACCCGGTCCGAGGTCGTGGCAATCCTCAGCGGCCTGTGCAGGCGATGTTCCTGCAACCGTTCGCCATCCTGTTCCAGTACGACCCGCCAACCCTTGCCCCAATCCTCCTCCAGTGGCCGGACCAGCACGGCCTGGTGCCTTAGCGCCGCCTGATTACGGGCGCCGCGTAGGGCCTGTGCCAGCTCCCTGGCCACGGCACCGACGTAAAGCTCATCGCTGAACTTGCTGTAGGCCGATATGCCCTGGTGTGTCAGAAGGCTCAACACGCCCAGTGCGAACATCATTTGTATCAGTGTTACGCCTTGTTGCCCCACGCTGCATTCCTCCCTGGAAGTGCTTCTCTGTAGCTTCCAGGACGCCCGGCAAGGGCGCCAGTCGGCCGGTTCGGGTTGCGGCCTAGGAAAGATCCCAGGAGGGACTATGGGGGCGAAGGAAGGGGGCATGACACTGCTGGAGGTGCTGCTGGCCGTCACGGTGCTGACGCTGGGGCTGTTCGCATCGGCGGCCTTGCAGTTGCGAGGGCTGCAGGCGGTCGAGGGCGCGCGGCGGGATGCGCAGGCGTTGCAACTGGCCCAGGGCATGTTGGAGCGCGTGAGGGCCGCCGGGGCGCTCGAGGCGGGCGAGGAAGCGGCCTGGCAGTCGCGCCTGACCCAAGTGCTCGGTAGTGCGGCGCAAGGGCGCATGAACCTGGCCGGGGGCGTGCTGGTGCTGGACGTCGATTGGCCGGGCATGGGAGAGGGGCGGCAGTCGCTGAGCGTGCAGGGCAGGGTGCTGCCATGAGGCGTCGGCAGGTGGGTTTCGGCCTTGTCGAGGCACTGCTGGCCCTGGCACTGGGCCTGATGCTGCTGGTGGCCGCCGGCCAGGTATTCGTCTCGGCGTATCAGGCCTTGCAACTGCAGGGCGCGGCGGCGCGCCTGCAGGATGACGCCCGCCTGGCCTTGCAGCGAATGGCCGAGGATATCCGCCAGGCGGGGATGTTCGGTTGTCTGCGCCTTGAAGCCGAGGACTTTGCCGATCCTGGCGCGGCCCAGGCCTTCGCGTCGCCCATCGAGGTCACCGGCGACAGCCTGACCCTGGTCGGCGCTGAGTTGCCCGGGTTGCTCGGCACCCCGGACTGGACCGTGCTCAGCGACTGCCGCAGTTGGGCGCGGGTGCAGCCCGGGCAGCACGTCGGGGACGGCGAGTTGCTGGCGCTGCCGGTGCGCCGGGTGAGCTATCGGGTGCGCAACGGCAGCCTGATGCTCACCAGCAATGCGCAGCATGCCAGTCTCATCGACCAGGTGCGGGCGTTGGAGGTCAGCCGTGTCGAGGCGGGCGCGGGTGAGCGGCTGGATATCCGCCTGACCTTGCATGACCGGCAGCATGGGCTCGAGCAGCGCCATTCACTGAGCGTGGCCCTGCGCAACCCGGGAGCCGAGTCGTGACGGGGCAGCGTGGCGTTGTGCTGTTGCTGGCGTTGATCCTGAGCCTGCTGTTCGGCCTGCTGGCAACCCTGGCCCTGCGCGAGGCGCTTTTGCAGCAGCGCCAAGCAGGCGATCAGCTGGCCGGCGCGCGGGCCTTCGAGCAGGCGGAGGCGGCCTTGATCGAGGGCACGGAACTCCTTGCAGGCAGCATCCCGGCCCGATGCCAGGCCTGTTCGCCACCCAGTCCGCCTGGTACGCAGCCTTCCTCGCCCTGGCTGGCGACCCGCAGTGGCTTCGTTTACCTGCAAACCCTGGGAGACAGCCTGCGTGTCGCGGGTCAGCCCGTCGGGGACAGGCTGACGCTGGTCCGGGTGACGGCGGTGGGCCTTCAAGTCCGCGGGCGGCAACTGCTGGAGGCGGTCTATGCCATCGATGATGACGGCGCGGTGAAGCGTATCAGCTGGCGTCAGCGCCTGGGGGAGGGCTGAGATGCAGCGCGGCCTTGGTCTGATCGAATTATTGATTGTCGTGGCGCTGATCGGCATGCTGGCAGCCATTGCCTACCCCAGCTACAGCGACCAGTTGCGCCGCGCCGCACGAAGCGAAGCGCTCGGCCTGCTGCAGGACGCGGCATTGCGCCTGGAGCAGCACCGCGCGCGCGTGGGCGGTTATGCCGACAACGAGCAGCTGACCACCGTGTTGCCCGCGGGCACACGCTACTACCGCCTGCAGGCCTGGCGCGACACTGACCGTTTCAGCCTGCGCGCCAGCCGTGTGCCCGAAGCCTTCATGGCGGATGACCGCTGCGGCGACTTCCTGCTCGACCAGGCGGGCGTGCGCGATAACACGGGCGCGGGCGACGAGGTGTGCTGGGGAAGCTGAAGATCATGAGGTGCCCAGGCGCCGTGGAATTACTTCAGGTGTTGGATCGAACCATGAGCAAGCAAGTAGTGATTGTCGGCGGCGGTGTCATCGGCCTGCTGACCGCGTTCAACCTGGCGGCGGATGTCGACCGGGTGGTGGTGTGCGACCAGGGCGAGGTGGGTCGGGAGTCGTCCTGGGCCGGTGGCGGGATCGTTTCGCCGCTGTACCCGTGGCGCTACAGCCCGGCGGTGACCGCCCTGGCGCACTGGTCGCAGGATTTTTATCCACAGCTGGGCGAGCGCCTGTTCGCCAGCACCGGGGTCGACCCCGAGGTGCATACCACCGGGCTGTACTGGCTGGATCTGGAAGACGAAACCGAGGCCCTGGCCTGGGCGGCGCGCGAGCATCGCCCGCTCAGCGCGGTGGATATCTCGGCGGCCTACGACGCCGTGCCGGTGCTTGGCCCGGGTTACCGCCATGCCATCTACATGGCGGGCGTGGCCAACGTGCGCAACCCGCGCCTGGTGAAGTCGCTGAAGGCCGCGCTGCAGGCGCTGCCGAACGTGACCCTGCGCGAGCATTGCCAGATCACCGGGTTCGTACATGAAAGTGGCCGCGTTACCGGTGTGCAGACCGAGGACGGTATGATTGCCGCTGACGATGTGGTGCTCAGCGCCGGTGCCTGGAGCGGTGACCTGCTGCAGACTCTTGGGCTGACGCTGCCGGTGGAACCGGTGAAGGGGCAGATGATCCTGTTCAAGTGCGCCGAGGACTTCTTGCCGAGCATGGTCCTGGCCAAGGGGCGCTATGCGATCCCGCGCCGCGATGGGCATATCCTGGTGGGCAGTACGCTGGAGCATGCCGGCTACGACAAGACCCCGACCGGGGATGCGTTGGAGAGCCTGAAGGCCTCGGCGGTGGAGTTGCTGCCGGCCCTGGCGGAGGCCGAGGTAGTGGGGCATTGGGCTGGCTTGCGCCCTGGCTCGCCAGAAGGTATCCCGTATATCGGCGCGGTGCCGGGGCATGAAGGGCTATGGCTGAACTGCGGGCATTACCGCAACGGGCTGGTGCTGGCGCCGGCGTCGTGCCAGCTGTTCGGCGATTTGTTGCTGGGGCGCGAGCCGATCATCGATCCGGCGCCGTATGCGCCTGGGGGGCGTCTGGGCTGAGTTTGCCGGGCCCGCTGTGCGGGCCTTTCGCCGGCAAGCCGGCTCCCACAGGAGCAGCACGAGCCCCTTGTGGGAGCCGGCTTGCCGGCGATGAGGCCGGTACAGACAGTGCAGTTGTTCCTGCTGCAATCGCGAAAGCGTTTCTCAGCGCTGCTGCCCTGGCCCCTGCTCCAGATGTTGCTGGCTGCAATACCACTCATTGCCCAGCTGCAACGCCCGGTCATTGGGCAGGTGCACGCCGCAATGGGCGCAGCGCACCATCTTCAGCGGGTCCTGCAGGCGCGGCTCGGCAGGTGATTGCTGACTGGTCTTGAACTTGCGCCACAGCCAGAACGCGGCGGCGATCAGGGCGATCCAGAAGAGTAGGCGAACCATGGTGTCCAGCTTGTCGAGAAAAGAAGCCGACAGTCTAGGACGCAGGCATGAAAAAAGGGAGGCCTCGGGCCTCCCTTTCTTTGCGTGCGTGGTATCAGTCGAACAGACCGAAGGTCATGTAGCTGAACCAGGAACGGTCCTTCTCGGCTTCCTTCGGACCTTCCGGCAGGATCGGGTCGCCGTTCTCGTCCTTGGGCAGCAGCTCTTCGGGCATTTCCGAGCGAGCATCCTGGAACTGCTTGACCACGTCCTGGTTGGCGCGGGTCTCGCCCGGCGGCAGTGGCGCCTGGGTGTCGATCAGGCCCAGGGTGGCCTTGGACAGCCACGAGCGGTTGCCGTTTTCATCCACTTTGGCGACGAACTGGCCATCGACCAGGCTCGGGTGGTCCGGGTAGTTGAGCTTGAGGGTCTCGAGGCTGGTGGCCGCCAGTTCGTCCAGGTGCATGCGCTGGTACGACTCGACCATCACCGCCAGGCCATCGCCCACCGACGGGGTTTCCTGGAAGTTCTCCACCACGTAGCGGCCACGGTTGGCGGCGGCCACATAGGCCTCGCGGCTCAGGTAGTAGTTGGCCACGTGGATTTCGTAGGAGGCCAGCAGGTTGCGCAGGTAGATCATGCGCTGCTTGGCGTCCGGGGCGTAGCGGCTGTTGGGGAAGCGGCTGGTCAGCTGGGCGAACTCGTTGTACGAGTCGCGGGCGGCGCCCGGGTCACGCTTGGTCATGTCCAGCGGCAGGAAGCGCGCCAGCAGGCCACGGTCCTGGTCGAACGAGGTCAGGCCCTTGAGGTAGTAGGCGTAGTCGACGTTCGGGTGCTGCGGGTGCAGGCGGATGAAGCGCTCGGCGGCGGACTTGGCGGCCTCGGGCTCGGAGTTCTTGTAGTTGGCGTAGATCAGCTCGAGCTGGGCCTGGTCGGCGTAGCGGCCGAACGGGTAGCGCGATTCCAGGGCCTTGAGCTTGTTCACGGCGCTGGTGTAGCTGGAGTTGTCCAGGTCGGCCTGCGCCTGCTGGTACAGCTCGGCCTCGCTGAGGTTCTCGTCAATGACTTCCTTGTTCGAGGAACAGGCAGCGGTGAGCCCGAGGATGGCGATCAGCAGCAGGTGTTTCACTTGCATGGCGGCTTGCGTCCCTTTGACGGCCGCTGTCTTGGGCGGTGCCGTCCTGTTATGATGAGCGCCCCCGGCCAAACCCCGGGGCAAAAGAAGCCGTATTTAACCACAAGCGCGCAGCCGAAACCAAAGGCTGAACGCCCGTCGATTCGAGCATGTCCGAGATCATTCAACTTAGCGCAGAGGTCCCGTCCGAACTGGGCGGCCAACGCCTCGACCAGGTCGCCGCCCAATTGTTCGCCGAGTACTCGCGTTCGCGCCTGTCCTCGTGGATCAAGGATGGCCGCCTGACCGTCGATGGCGCGGTGCTGCGACCGCGCGACACCGTCCACACCGGCTCCATCCTGGCCCTCGAAGCCGAGCAGGAGGCCCAGGGCGAATGGGTGGCTCAGGACATCGAGCTGGACATCGTCTACGAGGACGACCAGATCCTGGTGATCAACAAGCCCGCCGGGCTGGTGGTCCACCCGGCGGCTGGTCACCCCGACGGCACCCTGCTCAACGCCCTGTTGCACCATGTCCCGGACATCGTCAACGTGCCGCGCGCCGGTATCGTGCACCGCCTGGACAAGGACACCACTGGTCTGATGGTGGTGGCCAAGACCCTGCAGGCGCAGACCAACCTCGTCGACCAGCTGCAAAAGCGTTCGGTCAGCCGTATCTACGAGTGCATCGTGGTCGGCGTGGTGATCGCCGGTGGCAAGATCGACGCGCCGATCGGCCGTCACGGCGGCGAGCGCCAGCGCATGGCGGTGACCGAGGGCGGCAAGCCGGCCGTCAGCCACTACCGCGTGCTCAAGCGCTTCCGTTCGCACACCCATGTGCGGGTCAAGCTGGAAACCGGCCGCACCCACCAGATCCGTGTGCACATGGCGCATGTCGGCTATCCGCTGGTCGGCGACCAGACCTACGGTGCACGCTTCCGCATCCCGCCGGCCGCCAGCGTGGCCATGGTCGAGGCGGTCAAGCACTTCCCGCGTCAGGCCCTGCACGCGCGCTTCCTGGCGCTGGACCACCCGACCACGGGTGAGCGCATGGAATGGAAGTCGGAGTTGCCGGACGACTTCCAGTGGCTGCTGTCGCTGCTTGACCAGGACCGCGAGAGCTTTATCGGATGAGTGGCCTGACGCAGTCGCTGATCCTCCCCGACTGGCCGGCCCCGGCCTCGGTTCGCGCCTGCGTCACCACCCGCGAGGGCGGCGTCAGCCTGCCGCCCTATGAATCCTTCAATCTTGGCGACCATGTGGGCGATGACCCGCAGGCGGTCGCCGAGAACCGTCGTCGCCTGAGCGACGAATTCGCCATCCAGCCCGCCTGGCTCAAGCAGGTGCATGGGCTGGTGGTGGCGGATGCCAATCCCGCCGTGGTTGCCGAAGCCGATGCCAGCTGGACCGACCAGCCGGGCATCGCCTGCACCGTGATGACCGCCGATTGCCTGCCTGCCCTGTTTTGTGACCGCGCCGGTACCCGAGTGGCGGCCGCCCATGCCGGCTGGCGCGGGCTGGCCGGTGGCGTGCTGGAGGCCACCCTCGACCGCCTGGCGCTGGCGCCTGAAGAGGTAATGGTGTGGCTGGGGCCTGCGATTGGGCCGCAGGCGTTCGAGGTGGGGCTGGAAGTGCGCGATGCCTTCACCGCCGTGCATCCCGAGGCGGCTGAGGCGTTTGTCGAGGGCGAGCGTCCGGGCAAGCTGATGGCCGATATCTACCAGCTGGCGCGGATTCGCCTGGCGGCGCGTGGCGTTACCGCCGTTTATGGTGGCGGCTTCTGCACGGTCAGCGATCCACGCTTCTTCTCCTATCGTCGCACCCCGCAGGGTGGGCGCTTTGCTTCGTTGGTCTGGTTACAGGCTTTATGACGCCGGGGGCGCTATGCGCCCCTTTCGCCGGCAAGCCGGCTCCCACAGGAAAGCAGCGTCACCTTGTGGGAGCCGGCTTGCCGGCGAAAGGGCTGCAAAGCAGCCCCAGCCATTCAGCGCCTGCTGATCCGTGTCAACCCCGCTACGCTTGAATCTTCCAGAATCACCCTTATCTATTGGTCATCTCAGGCAGGTTCTTCATTACAGGTGCTGTCCATCGCTCCGCCTGCCCTTTAAAGGAAGGTATCCCCCATGCGAATAGACCGACTGACCAGCAAGCTGCAACTCGCGTTATCCGACTCCCAATCCCTGGCCGTGGGCATGGACCACCCGGCCATCGAGCCCCTGCACCTGCTGCAGGCGCTGATCGACCAGCAGGGCGGCTCGATCAAGCCGCTGCTGATGCAGGTCGGCTTCGACATCAACAGCCTGCGCAAGGCGTTGACCAAGGAGCTCGACCAGCTGCCGAAGATCCAGAATCCGACCGGCGACGTGAACATGTCCCAGGACTTGGCGCGCCTGCTCAACCAGGCCGACCGCCTGGCCCAGCAGAAGGGCGACCAGTTCATCTCCAGCGAGCTGGTGCTGCTCGCCGCCATGGACGAGAACAGCAAGGTCGGCAAGCTGCTGCTCGGCCAGGGCGTGAGCAAGAAGGCCCTGGAGAACGCCATCAACAACCTGCGCGGCGGCGCGGCGGTGAACGACGCCAATGCCGAGGAATCGCGCCAGGCCCTGGACAAGTACACCGTCGACCTGACCAAGCGCGCCGAGGAAGGCAAGCTCGACCCGGTGATCGGCCGTGACGACGAGATCCGCCGCACCATCCAGGTGCTGCAACGCCGGACCAAGAACAACCCGGTGCTGATCGGCGAGCCCGGCGTGGGCAAGACCGCCATCGCCGAGGGCCTGGCCCAGCGCATCATCAACGGCGAGGTGCCCGACGGCCTGAAAGGCAAGCGCCTGCTGGCTCTGGACATGGGCGCGCTGATCGCCGGCGCCAAGTACCGCGGCGAGTTCGAAGAGCGCCTCAAAGGCCTGCTCAACGAACTGAGCAAGCAGGAAGGCCAGATCATCCTGTTCATCGACGAACTGCACACCATGGTCGGCGCCGGCAAGGGCGAGGGCGCCATGGACGCCGGCAACATGCTCAAGCCGGCCCTGGCCCGTGGCGAGCTGCATTGCGTCGGCGCCACCACGCTCAACGAATACCGCCAGTTCATCGAGAAGGACGCCGCCCTCGAGCGTCGTTTCCAGAAGGTGCTGGTCGAAGAGCCGAGCGAGGAAGACACCATCGCCATCCTGCGCGGCCTGAAAGAACGCTATGAAGTGCACCACAAGGTGGCCATCACCGACGGCGCCATCATTGCCGCGGCCAAGCTCAGCCACCGCTACATCACCGACCGCCAGCTGCCGGACAAGGCCATCGACCTGATCGACGAAGCCGCCAGCCGCATCCGCATGGAGATCGACTCCAAGCCGGAAGTGCTCGACCGCCTCGACCGTCGCCTGATCCAGCTGAAGGTGGAATCCCAGGCACTGAAGAAAGAGGAAGATGAAGCTGCGAAGAAGCGCCTGGAGAAGCTGACCGAGGAAATCGACCGCCTGGAGCGCGAGTACGCCGACCTCGAAGAGATCTGGGCCTCGGAAAAAGCCGAAGTGCAGGGCTCGGCGCAGATCCAGCAGAAGATCGAACAGGCCCGCCAGGAGTTGGAAGCCGCCCGCCGCAAGGGCGACCTCAGCCGTATGGCCGAGCTGCAGTACGGGGTCATCCCGGACCTGGAGCGCAGCCTGCAGATGGTCGACCAGCACGGCAAGACCGACAACCAGTTGCTGCGCAACAAGGTCACCGAGGAAGAGATTGCCGAGGTGGTGTCCAAGTGGACCGGCATCCCCGTGGCCAAGATGCTCGAAGGCGAGCGTGAGAAGCTGCTGAAGATGGAAAGCCTGCTGCATGAACGGGTGATCGGCCAGGACGAGGCGGTAACCGCCGTGGCCAACGCCGTGCGCCGTTCCCGCGCCGGGTTGTCCGACCCGAACCGCCCCAGCGGCTCGTTCCTGTTCCTCGGCCCTACCGGCGTGGGCAAGACCGAACTGTGCAAGGCGCTGGCCGAGTTCCTGTTCGACACCGAAGAGGCCATGGTGCGCATCGACATGTCCGAGTTCATGGAGAAACACTCCGTGGCTCGCCTGATCGGCGCCCCGCCAGGCTACGTGGGTTATGAAGAGGGCGGCTACCTGACCGAGGCCGTGCGTCGCAAGCCTTACTCGGTGGTACTGCTCGACGAGGTGGAGAAGGCCCACCCGGATGTGTTCAACGTGCTGCTGCAGGTGCTGGAAGACGGCCGCCTGACCGACAGCCATGGCCGTACCGTGGACTTCCGCAACACGGTGATCGTGATGACCTCCAACCTGGGCTCGGCGCAGATCCAGGAACTGGCCGGTGATCGCGAGGCGCAGCGCGCGGCGGTAATGGACGCGGTGGGTTCGCACTTCCGTCCGGAGTTCATCAACCGCATCGACGAAGTGGTGGTGTTCGAGCCCCTGGGCCGCGAGCAGATCGCCGGCATCACCGAGATCCAGCTCGGCCGCCTGCGCGGTCGCCTGGCCGAGCGCGAGTTGAGCCTGAGCCTGAGCCCGGAGGCGTTGGACAAGCTGATCGCCGTCGGTTACGACCCGGTGTATGGCGCACGGCCGCTCAAGCGTGCGATCCAGCGCTGGATCGAGAACCCGCTGGCGCAGTTGATCCTGTCTGGCGAGTTCCTGCCGGGTGCGGCGATCACTGCGAAGGTGCAGGGCGAGGAAATTGTCTTCGCCTGATCCCGGCACTAAACGAAGAGCCCCGCGAAAGCGGGGCTTTTTTATGTGGGTCATCCCGACGCCATCGCGGGGCAAGCCCGCTCCCACGCAGATCGGTGCCACCATGTATCCTATGCGTGGGAGTGATCAGTGTGGGAGCGGGCTTGCCCCGCGATAAGGCCAGTGCGGGCGCCGCAAACCCCTGATTTTCCGGCTTCCTACCTAACTTGCTGAAAATTTTGAAAAAAGTGCTTGCACAAAATTCAGAGTGCCCCTAATATTCGCCCCGCTGTCAGGCACTGAGCGAATCACCAGCAACATCGGAGATCGCAAAACAACTTACAAATCAGTAAGTTGAACGAAAAAAAGTGGTTGACAAGCAAAACGAAGAATGTAGAATAGCCGGCCTCAGCAGCGACAACGCGAAAGCGAAGCAGCTAAAGAGTTCGAAGCTAACACAGACTTCGAAGCAGTAAAGATGTACCGAAGTTCAGTTCCGCGATAGCTCAGTCGGTAGAGCAAATGACTGTTAATCATTGGGTCCCTGGTTCGAGTCCAGGTCGCGGAGCCAATCTCGGGGTGTAGCGCAGTCCGGTAGCGCGCCTGCTTTGGGAGCAGGATGTCAGGAGTTCGAATCCCCTCACCCCGACCATTTTCCGGGTCGTTAGCTCAGTTGGTAGAGCAGTTGGCTTTTAACCAATTGGTCGTAGGTTCGAATCCTACACGACCCACCATGTAAAAAGGGCATCTCGACTGAGATGCCCTTTTTCTTTTGTCCGCGATTTATGCCCCCACCCTGGCTACCCTGTGGCTTCTGCCCGCAGGAGCGCCGCGCATGCCCTTCAGCGCCCGTATTCACATCACTGCCGTCGTGTTCATTCTGCTCGGCTTTCTCCGTCGACCAGCTTCGGTGCGTGCTTGAGCCCCCTGTGCCGCCAATCCGTTGAAGCCCGAGTCGGCCTTTATGGCGTCTGTTTCAAAAAGTAAAAATGGCTGAACGGTTGTTGACAGGCGGCACACCGTGAAAATACCATTCGCGTGCTGATGTTCTTCAGTCGTAAGCGTTTACGTTAGCCAACGCGACAACGGTGACAGATATGTTACTGTGGGTCGCTATTGGTTAACTCTCTTCCTCTCGCGCCCTAACAGTTCACATATACGTCACTCACCTTGAGTAGATGTAAATGTCGGACGATGTAATCAAAAAAAATCCTGGCTTTCTGATTTGGATGGCGATAGCGCTGTTTGTCAGCTATCTCACTATTGCCATGTCGATGTCAGCCTTTTCCTTGTATATCACTCAGTCCAAAGGAATGGGCGATGTCGCTGCGGGGGTCGTGGTAGGGCTTCCCTTTTTGGCCACTATATTCAGTCGTGGTTGGGCGGGTAGATTTTCCGACAGGCACGGAACCAAGAGCACGACGACCCTGGGTATGAGTGTCTTGGCGGCTTCATCCCTTATTTGCCTGGCCTCTTCTCTACTTGTAAAACAACCCGCTCTGGAGTTCACGGCGTTGCTCTTTGGACGTGCGCTACTAGGCGTTGGAGAAAGCCTCGCGCTCGTCGGAATTCTTTCGTGGTGCATTTCCTCTTCTGGCGTAGCACGAACGGGCTTGGTCATGTCCATCGTCGGTGCTGGGATATACTCATCGCTTGCCGTGGGGACACCAGTTGGTATATGGCTGCTTGCCTCATTTGGCTTCCACTCTTTAATGGGGTTGTGTGCGACGGCGCCATTAATATCAATGGTGATTGTAAAATTTTACCCCGCGCCGAAAGTCATGAACATTCCGAAGTCATTTTCGATGTTCAGCGCTGTAAAAATAGTCTGGAAACATGGGCTGATTGTCGGTTTGCAGGGCATAGGCTTTGCGGCCATTGGTACCTTCTTTCCGCTGTATTTTCACTTTAAAGGCTGGGAGTGGGCCGGGCTAGGTATTAGTTTTTTTGGATTGGGTTTTGTTTTGGTTCGCCTATTTTTGGGTGGGCTGCCTGATCGTATCGGCGGAAAGAGCGTTGCATTTGTTTCGTTAGCTATCGAGGTCGCAGGGTTGCTTCTGATATGGAGTTCCCCAAGTCCGACCTGCGCGCTGATCGGTGCGCTTCTTACGGGGATGGGATGTTCTCTTGTTTTCCCATCAATGGGCTTGGATGCGTTGAAACGTGTTCCTCCAGAGATGAAGGGGGTCGCGATTGGTAGTTTTGTAGCCTTTCAAGATCTGGCTTATGGATTGACCGGTCCTCTGGCTGGTTGGCTGGCGCAGTTGTTTGGCTATTCAAGCGTTTTCATTTTTGGCTTTTTATCTGCTGCCTTGGCAGCCGGTATTACGGTCACCTTGACTGACGAGAAATACGCAAGCCACCAGAAGCAGCGCACGCCCTTCGAAGCTTGAAAACTTAACTAAATGACGAGGTGTTGGTTATGATAATGCAAGGTAATACAGTGCTCATCGTGGGTGGGACAAGCGGTATCGGCAGAGCGCTGGCCGAGTCATTCTACGACCTGGGGAACACGGTCATTGTCGCGGGTCGCAAAGTGGACTTGATAGCGCAGATGAGGTTGGCGCGGCCGGGTATCAGGGGGCTTGAGTTGGACCTGAATCAAGAGGGTGCCATGGCCAGGCTGTCCTCCAGTCTGGAGAATGAGTTTCCGGATGTTAATGTGCTTATTGCCAATGCGGGGATCATGAAGTCGGAAGACCTGCTCGATGAGGCTCATGATATTTCTGTTGCAGAGGGTATAATAAATACGAATGTGCTAGGTGTTCTTCGCACCGTGGGCGCTGCGCTGCCAACGTTGAAGCGAAGAAAATCGACAATTATTATAACCACGTCAAGCCTGGCTTTTATTCCGCGGGCAAATTTCCCCAGCTATTGTGCAAGCAAGGCGTTCTTGCATTCCTGGATTCAGTCGCTTCGTTATCAATTACGGGATTTGGATATAGAGGTTCTGGAACTGGCGCCTCCGTACGTTAGAACCCAATTGACCGGCCCTCATCAAAGTGAAGATCCCAGGGCAATGCCCCTTGCCGATTTTGTCCATGAAACGATCGAGAAATTGGCGAATTCAGACCATGAAAATGGGGAAATCATTGTCGAGCGTGTTCGTAATGACCGCGAGGCTGAGTTGAACGGGCGATATGCTGAGGCGTTCAATACCATAAACCCACAGTGATGCGATGGTGGTGGCACCTTGCTGCAGGCGAGGCGCCACCGCCGAGTAGATACAGCAAAGTATTATTTACTACCATTTTATATGTCTATCGCCAAGGAACTGGCGGGCTACCCTGTCGTGTCCTGTCTGACTGCAAGGGGACATGTTAGATCCTGCGTGCGCGCTCTATGAAGGGTGATGATATGAAAGTGAGATTTGTTTTATTCGTAACGTATCAGAAGCATTTCGCTTCGGAGATCAGAGAGGTCGTTGCATCGTTTGTTCGCGAAGCCAAAGCAGGGGCGGGGTGCGAAATGTGCCTGAGCCTGGACTTCACAAGAACCTCCACCTGGAGGATTTACCTGAAGTGTAACAGGGCGGATTCTTTGTATTTGTGGTTGAGGGGCGACGGGCAACAGGTATTTACTGCTCTGCTTAACAGCGTTGGTGTGCGTTCGATTGATATAAAATCGCTGGGTGTCAATGAATCGTTTAGTCTCGTTGCGTCGCGTACTGATTTAGAGAAGCGCGTTGCCGAAGGTCCGGTGATCTAAATGGTTTTTCCGCGAACTATCATGCACAGTTCGTTGAGGGAAATGTAGTAGTAAGTAGATTGAGGCCTGGCAGAACAGAGACTCTAGATATCAGGTTCGGAACGTACCAAGGAGTAGGCGTCTGTACGAATTTGGTGTTTAACGGCTTATGATGTTTCCAATCGAATCGTCCCTCCCTGGTCCTTCAGCTCCCTCCATGGTTAGATTCGGTGCGCCGCAGATTTTTGCCTCCTTGGACCTTTGCTTTTTTATGTGGATCTTCCACGATTTATCCCTGTGCTCTTGCTACCCTATGGCCTTTGCCCGCAGGAGCGCCGCGCATGTCCCTCAGAGCCCGTGTTTTCATTGCCACCAGCCTGGATGGCTACATTGCCCGTGAAGATGGCGGCCTCGATTGGCTGATGGGCGCCACCCAATCCACCGACGATCATGGCTACGCCGGGTTCATGGCGGGCGTCGATACGCTGGTGATGGGGCGCGGGACGTTCGACAAGGTCATGACCTTTGGCGAGTGGCCATATGCCGATACGCGGGTCGTGGTGGTCAGCGCCAGCCTCGAGGCCTTGCCCAAGGGCGCGCCGGCGCAGGTCGAACTGCACCCGGGGCCGATCCCGGCATTGCTCGAGCACCTGCAGGCGACGGGCGCGAAAAGCCTGTACCTGGATGGCGGTAAGCTGATTCAGGGGTTCTTGCGCGAGGGGCTGGTGGACGAGATGACCATCACCCGCATTCCCGTGCTGCTGGGGCAGGGGATTCCGTTGTTTGGCGGGTTGGCGAAGGATGTGCTGTTGCAGCACATGAAGACGACCAGCTACGAGAGTGGGTTCGTGCAGAGCACGTATCGCGTGGTGCGTTGAATCGGGGGCCGCTTTGCGGCCCTTTCGCGGCACAAGGCCGCTCCTACAGACGATTGCGTCCCCTGTGGGAGCGGCCTTGTGTCGCGAAAGGGCTGCGCAGCAGCCCCAGGATCTTGAAGCCTCAGTGCAGCTTCAAACGCGGCTCAGTCCCGCGCCCAATCTTGCTACCCAGCATCATCATCGCCGTGCGGAAGAATCCATACAGCGCCATCTGGTGCATCCGGTACAGCGACACATAGAACATCCGCGCCAGCCAGCCCTCCAGCTTCACGCTGCCCATCAGGTTACCCATCAGGTTGCCCACCGCCGAGAACCGCGACAGCGAAACCAGCGAGCCGTAGTCCTTGTACTCGTAGGTCGGCAGCGCCTTGTTCTCCAGGCGCGCCTTCAGGCTCTTGGCCAGTAAGGACGCCTGCTGGTGCGCGGCCTGGGCCCGTGGCGGCACGTTGCGGTCGCTGCCCGGCTGCGGGCAGGCGGCGCAGTCGCCGAAGGCGAAGATATTGTCGTCGCGGGTGGTCTGCAGGGTCGGGCGCACTACCAGCTGGTTGATGCGGTTGGTTTCCAGGCCGTCGATGTCCTTGAGGAAGCCCGGCGCGCGAATGCCCGCCGCCCATACCTTCAGGCTGGCCTGGATCACTTCACCGGCAGCGGTCTTCAGGCCATCCTCGGTCACTTCGCTGACCGCGGCGTTGGTCATCACCGTCACGCCGAGTTTTTCCAGGGTCTTGTGCACCGGCACGCTGATGCGCTCCGGCAGCGCCGGCAGTACCCGTGGGCCGGCCTCGATGAGGGTGATGTGCATGTCTTTCGGCTGGATCTTGTCCAGGCCATAGGCCGCCAGCTCGTGGGCGGCGTTGTGCAGCTCGGCCGCCAGCTCGACACCCGTGGCGCCGGCACCGACGATGGCCACGCTGATCTTCTCGCTGGCCACATCGCCCGCGTGGGCACGCAGGTAGTGATTGAGCAACTGCTGGTGGAAGCGCTCGGCCTGCTTGCGGCTGTCGAGGAACAGGCAGTGCTGCGCCGCGCCCAGGGTGCCGAAGTCGTTGGTGTTGCTGCCCACGGCGATCACCAGGCTGTCGTAGCCGATGGTGCGCGCAGGCAACAGCTCACGGCCCTCGTCGTCGAGGGTCGCGGCCAGCTGGATCAGCTTGCTTTCGCGGTCCAGGCCGCTCATGCGGCCCATCTGGAAGTTGAAGTGGTTCCACTTGGCCTGGGCCACGTAGTTCAGTTCGTCTTCCGAGGAGTTCAGCGAGCCGGCCGCCACTTCGTGCAGCAGTGGCTTCCAGATGTGCGTCAGGTTGGCATCAACCAGAGTGATCTCGGCCTGTTTGCGCTTGCCCAGGCTTTTACCCAGGCGGGTCGCCAGTTCCAGGCCGCCGGCGCCGCCGCCGACAATCACGATGCGATGAGTCATTGGGATTTCTCACAAGTTTTACGGAATTCGTGGGCACAAGGCCCGGCCGCATCCGGCACGAGGGGCGGGCGAGCGCAAGGCAGCTCATAGCACCAGTCCACTCAGCAGGCGGCTCAACAGGCCCAGACCGATGGTCACGGCCACCACCAGCAACAGGAGCAGCAACGGCCGGAAGGGCCTGCGCTCGACTTGATGCTGGGGGGCGCTCAGATACTCATCGACGCGACGCTGATCTTCGGGATTCAGGCGGCTGGTCATGGTGGGCCTCGTCAGATAGACGTTTGTGACTGCGTGTACGCCACAGCGTTCACGCAAACGCATGGGTCGAATGATAATGCTTTCTATCCCTGGCGCCGAGTGTACGTGATCGCAAACACACCCGGCACTGGATCAAAGACTGATGCCTACGTCGAACACGATGCTGCGCCCAAGGTTGCCGCGCAGGAAATCCGGCGCATCCGGGTGGGCAAACAGCACCCGGGCGAAGGTCGGCCCCACCAGCGACAACGAGCGCCAGCCCTGGCGCAGGTACTCGGTCGGCGGCGGGAAATGGCTGTTGAGGTCGAGTACTTCGCGCTTGAGGCTGGAGAAGGCGATGATGTCCAACTCGCCCAGGTCCAGCCCGCGTTCGCGGTAGTTGTGCGATTTCTTGCGCAGCGTGGGCGCCAGGCGTGCCAGCAGTTCCTGGGCGTTGATCCGCCGGGGGCGCTGTTCGCGGCGCACCAGTTGGCTCAGGGAGAACGCGCTGCGCCGACGTTGCAGCTCTTCGCGCCACTCGTCGTTGAGCCGGCGGCCCTCGTCGAGCACGAAGAACACCTCGAACGCCGCGTCGCGGAACAGCACGTCTGGCGGCTCTTGCCCGGCCGGGGTGAAGTCCTCGCTGCGGTAGGGAATGTTCAGCCCTTGCAGCAGGCGCTGGCAGACCCAACGCTCGCGTTCCCATTTGCGGGCATTGGACAGGAACGCATTGGCTTGTTCGGCCTGGATGGTAAGCAGGCGCAGGTAGTCTGAGTCATCCATGGGGACAAGCTTAGTCGCTAATTGATGACGGTAAGATGCTGTTTGTGCGTGGGAATCAGCCCAGCACCAGCCATTGCTGCACGACCCCGAACAAGTGCAGCAGCCCGCCGCCCACGCAGATCGCCGAACTGACCGCGATGAAACGGCGGCTGCGCCCGGTGCCGGCCAGCAACAGCGGCCCCAGCAGGCCACGGGCCAGGTACACCAAGGTAATGAGGCAGATGATCGGCATCAGCAACGGCAGTGGCGCGATCACACCAGCCGCCGACAGCGCGTAGGCGGCCCAGACCAGCAGTACCGATGCGATCACCAGGGTGACCAGGGCAGGGTAGGCGCGCCCTTGTTCGGCGGCCCGGGCCATCCGCTCGCCCGCGCCGAACAGACGGTACCAGCGCGGGCCCACGGCGATGACCATCAGGTGCAGTACCCCCGCGGTGGCGCTGAACAGCGCGCCCAGCAGCAAGGGCAGGTTGATGCCTTCGGTCATCGGGGATGCGTCCTGCAGCGAAAGGAGGTGTCAGCCTATAGCAACCGGACGCAAGGGAGAATGGGTGTAGACTCAGGCTTGTCCACATGGCCGACAGGGATATTGTTCAGGTGATCAGCGCACAGGTCTTGTCCAGCACCAGCCTCACCCTTGGCTGGCTCGGTTACGTGCCCCTGCTGGTCTGGGCTGCCAGCCGGACGCGCTGGGTGGAATTGTTTACCGATACCCGCCGCCAGCACCTGCTGTTCGGCACGGTGTTCTGCCTGTTCGTGCTGTGGCTGGTGCGGCGTGATTTCGATACTGGCGTGTCGTACCACTTCATCGGCATGACTGCCGTGACCCTGTTGCTGGATTGGCCGCTGGCGGTGCTCGGCGGCTTTCTTGCCCAGCTTGGGTTGCTGCTGCTGCTGGGCCGCCAGGACCTTGCCGCGATTGGCGTCAATGGCCTGCTGATCGTTGGCTTGCCGGTGCTGGTCACCGAGGTGTGCGCGATGCTGGTCGAGCGTGCCCAGCCGCGTAACCTGTTTGTGTATATCTTCTGTTGCGGGTTCTTCCCCGCCGCGCTGACCGTGCTGGTGTGCCTGGCGGCCGGGCTGGGGGTGTTGTGGATGGACGAGCGGTTCGCCATGCCCGAGTGGCTGAGCGACTTTGTTGGCTACCTGTGGCTGATGATGTTCCCCGAGGCGTTTATCAATGGCACGGTGATCAGTGCACTGGTGGTGTTTTGCCCGGAGTGGCTGGAGACGTTCAACCGCACGCGCTATCTGCAGGCGCCGTGGAAGGACGAGGAACGCTAAGGCCTTCTGATTGTGTTGCCTGTACCGGCCTCTCGCCGGCAAGCCGGCTCCCACACTAACCGCGTAGCCCGCTCAAACCAAACGCCGTCTCTGTGGGAGCTGGCTTGCCAGCGATGGGCCGCAACGCGGCCCCGGCGTTTCCTGCAGCAATTGCTGTTGGGGCGTTGGGGATGCTGTATGGCTGGCCCATAACGATCGTGCGCGATCTCAGTGGGAGCGGGCTTGCCCCGCGATTGCGGTGGTAGTCACACCACCAAGCCCAGCTTAGTGCCGTGGCTCCAGATCCCCCGAATACAACTCATCCTCGGACTCTTCCGCCCCCGCGATCTTGTGCTCCTCGGCCGCCCAGGCCCCCAGGTCGATCAACTTGCAGCGGTCCGAGCAGAACGGCCGGAACGGGCTCTTCTCCCCCCATTCCACGGGCGCCCCACAGGTCGGGCAATCAACGGTCATCGGCTGGCTCATGGCTGGCCTCCTCGCAAAGTCAGGTAAAAGTGGTGCAGGCGGTCGATCTCGTCGTGCAGCGATTGCAGGTCACGATCATTGACCACCACGTCATCGGCATGGCGCAGGCGCTCTTCCCGGGCCAGCTGGGCCTTGAGAATCGCCTGCACCTGCTCAGGATTGGTGTTGTCCCGTTGCAGGGTGCGCTGCACCTGCAACTCGGTCGGCGCATCGATCACCAGGATGCGCTGGGTCTTGCTGAACTGCCCCGACTCGATCAACAGCGGCGACACATACACCGCATAGGGTGTCTCGGCCTTGGCCAGGTAGCTGAAGATCTCCTGGCCGATCAGCGGGTGCAGCAGCTGCTCCAGCCATTGCCGCTGCGCAGGGTCAGCGAAGATCTGCTGGCGCAGGGCGCCACGGTCGAGCTGGCCGTCCTCCAGCAACACGCCGGGGCCGAAGCGCTCGACGATACGGGCCAGGGCAGGGCGCCCGGGCTCGACAACCCAGCGCGCGGCCTGGTCGGCATCGACCAGGTGCACGCCCAACTCGACGAAACGCTCGGCGGCGGCGCTCTTGCCGCTGCCGATGCCGCCGGTCAGGCCGAGAATCCAGGGGGTGAAAGGCGCTGTGCTCATCAGGTTCCAAGCAGTTGCAGGTAAGAAGCGACTATTTCATCACCCCAGAGCAATGCGATCCACCCCGCAATGGCCAGATAAGGCCCGAAAGGCAGTGCTGCGCCCATCTGCGTGCGCTTCAAACGCACCAGCGTCAGCCCGATCAGCGCCCCTACCAGCGAGGCCAGCATCAAAGTCTGCGGCAAAATCTGCCAACCGCCCCAGGCCCCGAGCATGGCCAGCAGCTTGAAGTCGCCAAAGCCCATGCCCTCCTTGCCGGTCACCAGCTTGAACACCCAGTACACCGTCCACAGGCTCAAGTAACCCGCCACCGCGCCCCACACCGCATCGGCCAGCGGCACCAGCAGCCCGAAGGCATTGACCACCAGCCCCAGCCACAACAGCGGCAGCACCAGCACATCCGGCAGCAACTGGTGCTCGGCATCGATCAGGCTCAAGCCGATCAGCCCCCAGGTCAGCAGCATCACCGCCAGCGCTTCCACGCCCGGCCCGAAATGCCAGGCCACCAGCAGCGACAGCAGGGCGCTGGTCAGCTCCACCAGTGGATAACGCGCACTGATCCGCGCCTTGCAACCCGAGCAACGCCCGCGCAAGGCCAGGTAACTCAACACCGGAATGTTTTCCCACGCTCGGATCGGGCGCTGGCAATGCGGGCAACGCGACGCCGGTAGGCACAGATCGAAGCGCTCGTGCTCGGGCTGCGGCAGCCCCAGCACCTCCTGCGCCTCCCGCTGCCACTGGCGCTCGAGCATCAGCGGCAGCCGGTACGCCAGCACATTGAGAAAACTGCCCACCAGCAGCCCCAGCACCGCGGCCAGGGCATAAAAGAACGGCGGATTATCGACGATTACGGCCCAGGCATTCATGTTCAGATCAGGCTACCCAACTGGAAGATCGGCAAGTACATCGCCACGACAAGGCCCCCCACCAGCAGCCCGAGGATCAGCACGATGGCCGGCTCCAGCAGCGTGGTCAACTGCTCCAGCGCCTGGCTCACCTGCTCTTCGTAATGTAGCGCGGCCTTGTCCAGCATGGTGTCGAGGGTGCCGCTGGCCTCGCCGACCGCCACCAGCTGGCGCAGTAGCGGCGGGAACAGCCCGTCCGCCTCCATCGCCTGTTGCAGGCTCGCCCCATTGGCCACGCCCTGGCGCAACGCCAGGATCGCCCGCTCATGCAGGCAGTTGCCACTGACCGGCGCCACCGTTGCCAGCGCATCCAGCAACGCCACGCCGGCTGTATAAGAAGTCGCCAGGCTGCGCGCAAACCGCGCCAACGCCGCCTGCCCGAGCAAGGTGCCGACCACCGGCACCCGCAGCCCCCAGCGCACCATCCACAGCCGCGCCGGCAGATGCCGCCGATAAACCTCCCGCCCTCCAACTCCCATCATAGTTATCAACAGCACCAGCCACCCCACGTGATTGCCCAGCCCTGTGGATAAATCGATCACCCACTGGGTGAACGCTGGCAGCGCCTTGTCGAAACTGGCGAACAGCCCCTGAAAGCGCGGCACCACCTCCAGCAGCAACAACGCCGCCACCCCGAGCCCGGTCAGCAGCAACAGCGCCGGATACAGCATCGCCTTGCGCACCTTCTGCCGCAGCGCCTGGCGCTTCTCCAACATGCCCGCCATCTGCTCCAGTTGCTGATCCAGCGTGCCCGACTGCTCGCCCACCCGCACCAGGTTGCAGTACAGCGCATCGAACCACGCCGGGTGGCGCTGCAACGCCTCCGCCAGCCCCAACCCCGCCGCCACATCCTGCTTCAACCGCGCCAGCAACGCCGCCATGCCGCTGTCCACCGTGCTGCGCGCCATCACCTCGAACGCCTGCAACAACGGCACCCCCGCCGTCAGCAAGGTCGCCAGCTGCCGGCTGAACCCCGGCGCATCCGCCTTGCCCGCCCGCTGCGGCCATCGCCACTGCAACCCACCCGCCAACCTCACCCGCGTGGCCCGAATGCCCTGGCGTTGCAGCCAGGCCTGCACGAACGCCGGGCTGCGCCCCGGTTGCTGGCCGTGTTGACGAGCGCCGGTGGCATCGATGCCCTCCCAGGCGTAGAGGCGGGTAGACGGTGGCATGCGAAGGTCCTTTGCAGTGCGGCGACAAGCCCCGTAACAGCTTGCCGGGCCCGAGGGCGGGCGCGTTTCCATGACGCTCACTAGAGTAGTTCAGCGAAGATGACGCCCTGCCGTGCAGGGGTGACAAAAGGTGTCGGTTCAGGCCTACTGCGCGCCTGCCGGCCGGGGCGCCCGAAGTTGAACATGCGCCGACCGCGCCTCCATGTATTACGAAGGAAGACCGTTCATGAAAGGGCAACGAGGTATCACCCTGATCGAACTGATGATCGTCGTCGCGATCATCGGCATCCTGGCGACCATCGCCATCCCCATGTACACCAACCACCAGGCCCGGGCCAAAGCCGCGGCGGCGCTGCTGGAAATCTCCGCGCTGAAAACGCCGATGGACATCCGCCTGAACGAAGGCAAGGACGTGCCCGACGTCGCCAGCCTCGGCGGCCAGCCCGCCACCGCCCATTGCGCGATCACCGCCAGCGGCACGGCCGCCGACGGCACCGCCAGTATCGCTTGTACCCTGGCCGACGCACCGGCCAATGTGCTGGGCAAGACCGTGACCCTGGCCCGCACCCAGGCGGGGTGGAGCTGCGTGACCACGGTGGAGGAAGACCTCGCGCCAAATGGCTGCAAGGCGCCGTGAAAGTGAGATGAAACAGGGGTTTGCGTAACGGACACGGCAATGGTACGTTGCGCAACACGCCGGTGTAGCTCAGTCGGTAGAGCAGCGCACTCGTAACGCGAAGGTCGCAGGTTCGATTCCTGTCTCCGGCACCATTCCAAACCATCTGTTGCCCGTGTTCTATGGGCTTGTACGTTTAAAAGTAAGCCTTGAGTTTTTAACTGAAACGATTAATTCAGTTTTACCATCCCTGACGGGTAGTGTCGTTTGGCTATCATTTGCTGGTTTTGTATGCCATTATGTTAATTATTTGCATATAAATAATAGGCATGCAGGGAAGGATACGCTTTGGCTAAGGTCCCAGAAAAGATAGTTAATAAATTTTCTGATTATATAAAGTTCTTGGAAGCGCTTCAAGGAGACCTTCCTGGTGTTCCATTATGGTACCGAGGAAGTAATAACAAAGGGCATAATCTTGTTCCTGGCTTATATCGACATCCGAAAAGTTCATCGAGTGAAGATATAAGTAAATTAGAGAGTGAGCTAATTTCCAGATTTAGACAGCGGAGCATGCCTTTCTCAGATAAGGTGCCCCAAGAACCTTGGGAAACTTTATTCTATATGCAGCACTACCGGCTTCCAACAAGGCTATTGGATTGGTCGGAAAATCCTTTTATTGCGTTCTATTTTGCTGTTTCTAATTCGTCTTATGAAAAAGACGCTCAAGGAAATGTTGTCTATTTGAAAGATGCTGTAATTTGGGTTCTGAATCCGATTCAATGGAATCAACATGCTCTACGGCATGTATCATATGACGGAGGGATCCTCCTAACTATTGATGATGAAATGAGAGCTTATCAGCCTGAAGCATCAGTCGGGAAAATGAATAATCATCCTGTTGCTATTTATGGAGTCCATAATAGCCCAAGAATAGTAGCGCAACGAGGAGTCTTTACCGTTTCTGGGCAGATGGTTGAAGGACTGGATGTATTATATGATACCCATAAGTATCCTAGGGGTGTATTGCACAAGATAGTTGTACCGAAAGAAAGCATAGCCGCTCTAAGAGACTCTCTATTTCTTTATGGTATTACAGAGTCTGTTGTTTACCCTGATTTAGATGGGTTGGCATTAGAGATCAAACGATTTTATAAGTTTGAGGTGTGACTTATGTCTCGAGAGATATTTGATATTAGAACAATGGATGCCAAACCTTTAACTTGGTGGCGATCCCGGCGTAATAAGATTGATATGGCACCACCTTATCAAAGGAAGGGGCGTCTCTGGTCTCAAACCGATAAAGGATATTTAATTGACTCTATTTTGAATGGTTTCGATATACCGAAGTTGTATATGGCGGACTTTACTGTTAGTGAGATATCTAAGCTTAACTCTAGTAGACTGCCGTATGCAATTATTGATGGGAAGCAGCGCTTTGAAGCAATATTTGACTTCTTTGACGGGAAGGTTGTCTTGAATGAGGATTTCATTTTCAAGGCAGATCCTAGTCTAAAGTTGGGTGGGCTTAGTTATAAAGATTTGGTTGCAAATCACTATGAGGTTGCTGAGCTTTTTGAAACATTCAATTTGACAATTATGGGTGTTCATGCCGCAAGCGAAGAGCCGATTAATGAGCTTTTTGTAAGGCTGAATAGAAGCAAACCATTGGCAGGTGCTGAGATACGTAACGCGATGTCTGGGCCTGTGCCTGAAATTATTAGAAGGGTTAGTGAGCACGAGTTTTTTACGGAGTGTATAGCTTTTTCCGTAAAACGAGGAGCTGAGCTAAATACCGCAGCTAAAATTTTGCAATTTGAGTATGCTGAGAAACCTGTAGATACTAAAAAGCGGGTTCTCGATGAGTTTGTAGGTAAAATTGAAAGTGAACAAGATAAAAAACTTTTGGAGTTGGCTACTCGCAGAGTGAACGAAACACTAGATGTCATGTCGGAAGTGTTTTTACCTCGTGATAAATTGCTATCTAGTGCGGGTATTGTGCCGGTGTATTACTGGCTGTGCAGGATGCAGAACACAGATAGCCATCACCTTGTGCGTGAGTTCTTGGTTGATTTTGAGTCTAAAAGAAAAATTAATCGCTCTGAGATGTCATCTATAGGTTCTGGGCTTGAGAGTTTGTCTAGTGAGGAGTCGTCCCGTTTTGTTATGTATGATAATTTGAATCGTAGCACTAATGATTTAGGTAGTCATATGGGGCGCTTTAAAATTCTTAATGAAGCTTTTGAGTTGTGGAAAAAAGTGCAGGGATATTGAGGTTTAATACTTTGGTGGCGTTTGTTTGAGTCTTGTTTCAGGCTGGTAGTTGAATCTGCGCGGCCTGATATAAGAGTTCGTGGTAAGTGTATGGAGTTAATGGCTAGATTGTAAGTTTTGTTGGTTGGTTTTTAATGGATACAGAGCTCACCTCGTCAGAAAGGTCAAATGGTTTCTGAAATGGGGTGATTCGGAAATTGGTAGATTTATTTTTCTGCTTGGTAAAAATTTTACTTTTCTTTTTTTTATGGCAATGCTTTTCAGTTTTTATAAGATTGGCTGACTCTTCTGTTTCTAGGTTAATCTTTATTAGGTTTGGTGAGCTTCTGTTGAGGCTTCTAGAGAGCTATAGAGTTTTTATTAGTATCAAATTTTGTAGATTTTGATTGGTTGGGCGTGCTTGGATTTAGCCAACTGGAATATATTTAACTACTTTAAACATGGTTATCATGTGGCTGGCTTTTAGAAAGGCGGAGGACACAAAGATATAGGCGGCGAGCACTAAGGCACACGTAAACCATTGTAGATAATTTCCTGCTCTTCTATGCCAGGAAAGTCGCTCGGCGAAGAAGTACTGAGAAAGATATCTGGTAGCTGTAGCCGCTCCTGTAAGCAAGATGGCAATACTCAGATAAGCCAATGTGACGCCAAGCGCTTCAAGCCCTTCGGCTTTTAAACCTGACCAAGCTGAGCTTGCAAATGCTAAAAGAGCTGCAGCAGAGCCGCCAGAAATTAAAAGGCATGTTTTCAAGGCATTACCACCTGCCTCAACCCCGGAGCGGACCATCTCCACGTTCCACTGATGGGTATGCTCTTCCGTCTGCAGATGCTGTTCTGGAGTATCAAAATGCCCAGAATTTTTGAGATGTTCGAGGTAGCTTTCGAGCGAATCGATGGTGACTGAAGTATCGCCCAGATTTTTACGCTCGATGAGTGCCCTTTTGATAAGTTCTATCGTTTGATGACTATTCATGGAGTCATGCTCATATGGCTGAGCTATCCATGATAGCAGTACCATTAGGCGATCCGGCGATCCGCATCATCAGCCGGTTGGCCAGCGAGCAGTTCGGCAAGCTGGAGGCAATGAACGAAGAGTTTGTTTCTAGAGACTGATGCCTCGCATCATCGGGGCCTCTTCGCGGCCCTATTGTGTGGCGTGCCCTGATCGGACGCCGCATGACCTGTCGCCGAAAAATAAATCCGTCCCCATTTTCTTCCGTCCCCATTTTCTTCCCCATTTTCTCCATTCGCAATGCAAAATCTGACGAAAAAAAGCGCGTTTACAAGGCTGTCCTGATTGAAGCCACCAAGCGACAGAACGAAATCATGGTTGCAGTCCAAGAAAAGAACGTGTGATTAAAGGTTTTTTACACGAAAACCGGCTGAAAGTCGGGCTTTTCTTTGGGTAAAGTTAAGGGTAATCCTTGAGACTGGCTGTGATGCTGGTTGCATAAATGGAGCTTGAGCTGAAACCATTCAGTCATATGCTTCTGCTGCTCCGTCAGAAAATACGTGATTTTCTGTGTATCGATAGGGTCAGAGACACAATATAGGCCCTATGGGCTCTTAGTATTGAGCTGTAAATAATACAATAGAAATATTTCATAAGTATTGAGCTTGTCAGTGGCGGCCAAGGTTGCTTGACAAAGCCCTGATATTCGAGCTAATTATCTTTGACTGGTTCGACGATTTTGCGGAATATTGTTCCTGTGGCAATTTAAATCCTTGGGCTCGTTGAGCTTTTAGATGTAGGCGGCTTATCTGATTTTAGAAATTCTATCTGATAATCAAGACGATAAAGGGAGTCGATAATGAGTATTAAACCTGGCCCTAAAAGAACTAACGAGGACGGTACCCCTGACAAGAGGCAGAGAGTTACCCCAGAGAAACAGAAAGATCATCCGGATCTGAAACCCCATAAACATAAAAAAGGGGAATGATATCGAAACAAAAAAGAGGGGTGGATTTATTTTCGAGGTTTCTGCTGAAAAATAAATCCGTCCCCTTTTTTCTGGTCCCCTTTTTTTCGCCATTTTCCCCTTCGTAAGAATCGGTGGAGTGGGTGAATTTAAAAGTTTTAATGGTAATTTGTTATGTCAATTACTAGCTCTCGCAATGTCTATGATTTATTGATTGAGCACTTCGGTCTTGATCCTTCCTTGTATGAATTTCAGTTTGAAATAGTTCAGCGAAAAAATAACCCATCAAAATTTGATGTGGTAAGGAAGGAGTATGAGTCAAACCTCGTCAGTCACCCTAAGCGGGCGGATATTGTAAAAAAATTATATGTCGGGGATCAGTTTATAGCTCATTTAACTGGTTGCTATCTCAAGTCCGAGATTGAGGGGTTGTCAGAAAATGGGAAATTCTTTTACCCAATATGTACTCGCGAAGAAATAGCGCGAATAGAAGATGTGGCAAATGTTGATGATTACCTTCTCAAGCTTCGTGCGGAAGCTGTAGTTGATGATCCGCGGCTCGCGAGAACTTTTTTGAAGCGCCGGGACTCTGCGTCAAGTAGCTGGTCTTTGACCTCGTACTATGACTCATATGATTTTGAAGAGTATATCGGTTACCTTTCGGAGGAGCACGCGAGTGAGTGCAGAAATATATCATATGGTTACATGCTTTCAAGGGAGCCGCATGGTGCCTGCATAAAAACTAACTTTGGTAAAGTGGTTGTCCTCTCTGAGGCACTTAGACATTTCTTGTTCTACATGAATGCTTATTTTAAAGGCCGATTAGAAGGGTTGGACAAAAAAGATACCCAAGCTTGCCTTTTAATTGCCTGTAGGACCATGCTTTTAACCGAGTCTCAAGATTTTGATTTGGATCCGAGAGGTGAGCTCCCTCCGGAGGTCAAGAATTACTGCAACATTTTAGTTGAAGACCAAGTGCAGTTCGTCATTGGGCATGAGTTCGCGCACGCATTGTTAGGCCACTTTGGCAGTGCAGCCAATTTAGCAAATCATCCAGAGTTCTTCTCTGTAAGCCGCAGCGGGCGCCAGGAGAAATTCTACACCCCGAGGCAGCATCAGGAGTTTGAGGCGGATGCTGGATCAATCTTGCATGCCAACTATTCAGATCAGGGGTGCTCATCTATCTTGAATGCGGCTGTGCTGTTCTTTCTTTACCTAGACTTATTCTACGCTGTTTCAGATTACATAAATCCGCCTTTTAATCCTTCTAGTACGCATCCAGATCCCATTGATAGGATCAAAGCTCTCCGGAAAACGGTGCTAGAGGCTCGGACGGCAGATATGTCTACCTTGTATTCTGATCAGGATGTCGAGGATTGGATAGAGTGGGTTTCGAACGTTAAGGATTTTCTTGTGAGCGAAGTTCTTCCATTCGAAATTGAAGAGTTTGAGAGGTACGGGTCAGTCTATCTACCATCGTATCGTACGGAAGTTTTGTTTGATCGGTTCGATTTTTGATCATGATTGGCCTTGGGTGCTGAGTCATGGTTCAGCACCCAAGGTCTACGTTGTCTTTAATTTCTATGTTGGAGTTTCTTGCCACTGTAGCAAAAAGGGGATTGATCTATTTCCGACTAATTTATTTTTCACCGAGAATAAAGCCGTCCGCTTTTTCGTGTCTTTTCGTGAGGTAGATGATGACGGTTACCCTGTCCCCGAAGTCGATTAACCTTGTTCAGTAGCTGCCGTATTGATTGCTACTTTGGTAATTATTGCCATCTGAGTGAGTGCTACTGTTATAGGAGGTCCCGCCTATCGACAGTGCTGGCTAGGTTCCAGTTCTCTCTTCCTGCACATTGGTGGTTTTGCTGTGAGCTACTCCGATCCGGTAGATTGGGTCACTTGGCTAGAGCGGTTCAGTCCGCTTGTGGCCGAGAGCAGCCGCTACGGAGAAATGGCATTGTTCCGCATGGCGTTTTATGCACGTATGACGGCTTTACGGTTCCTTTCGGGGAAGTGGAAGGTGGGGGCGCTGAGCCGCGATCTCGAAAACCGCGGGAGGCTGCCTAGTCCACCGTTGGATATTCTGTCGTAGCTAGTTTGGTTGAAAACTGGCTCAGGGCACTCGCACCCAGGGGATTGGGATGACGGCAAGGCATCATCATTTTCTCTCGCAATGCTATCTCCGTGGCTTCACCAATAACGGCAGTAAGAAATCAAACCTTAGGGTTATAAACGTTGCGGATGGCACCCACTTCGAAACGAAGCCGAGGAATGTCGGCGGGGTACGCGACTTCAACAGAATCGACGCTGAAGGCGTTGACCAGAACATTCTTGAAAAATCGCTGGCTGATTTTGAAGGGGAAGCTGCAAAAGCGATTAAGGGCCTAATCGAAGGGGAGGATTTCTCAGGAGAGAGGCGGGAAATCGTCCTATATCTCATCGGTCTGCTTGCTGTCCGCTCTCCACATCGGCGCGAGCAGATGCGTGCATTTCAAGCACAGATCATCGAGCGGATGATGGATCTCAGCTTGGACTCGAAAGAACGCTGGGATTCTCAGATCGAAGGTTTGCGGGCGAGTGGGGGAAAGGTCCTCGATAACGTCACTTACGAAGATGTAAAACGTTTCCATGAGAGCAAGGCATATACAATCCAAGTGGCTAGGGAGAATCACATTAGAATAGAAATGAGCCTGCTCCAGACCATTGTCCCTCTGCTTTCGGCGCGCAACTGGTCTCTGATTCGCTCCGATGACGAAAGCGGCTCATTCATCACTACTGATCGTCCGGTCTTACTGGAGTTCGAGGAGCCGGAAAATGTCCCCGCTTTCTACCGCAGATCTCCTGGCTTTGGCTTGGACAAGACTTACCTCTATTTCCCCGTTTCGAAACATGTCTCTTTGCTCGGGCAGTTTTCTGAGCACCAGGCGGAGATGGGAGCGACACGCACTATTGTAGCCAGTCTCAACTCTGCAATGCTGGGGTCGGTTTACCGCCAGGTGTACGCCCCTGGCCTGGATTTCCCAGTGATGTCAGCCGATGGCAAAGTCATAAGCGGGAAGGCGTTGGTCAAGTAATGAAGCTTCGAGGTCGTTCTTATCGCGCTGTCCCTCCTACGGACACGATCCAAAGCCACAAAGCCGTTGTTCGTATCCGCTCTGGCCGATTGCTTCCCTTCGTGAAGGGAAGCATTGGGGCGTTTTCTGCCGGTCCTTACCTAGTATTTGACGCGGGTGTAGGTAGCTCTCACTGGATCCTTCGCAAGTCCCGATTCGATTCCACTGAAAGCCATAACTAGCTGATTTGTTTATAGACACCCTATGAGGTACATCAAAAAATCCACCAAATTCCAGACCCGCGAAGACCGGGCCCTCACGGCCAAAAACCGTCCGTCTGTCTCCGCACCAGCCCCCAGAAGTCACCGCAGTCCTTGCAGTGCGGGCGTTTTGTTTCTAACCATCTCAGCAGGCCTCATCAATGACCAGATATAGCTAACCTGGACGTGTCTGCTGTGACATGGCTGCTGTACGCAGAAGACCATCTGGTCTACCGAGTTATCTTTTCCTCAGTTCGCCAATCTGCGTACAGCTGCCACCCTCACCACTCAGAACGCAATTATATCGAGTGCGCTTTCACCATGGCAGCAGTACGTGGGACACCTCAGGTGTGCCGGTCCTTTTCGTCCCGGTCGGCCAACCCACGTACTGTTGCCACCTAGCCCCTCCGTGCAATCCATTTCCTACGTTTTCCATCGCTATTTCCTAGCCCCAAGAACCTTGCACTAGAAGCCCCCAAGGAATAAATTCCCTACCAGTCGCGGCAAATTCCGCGACCGGGTTTGGCGACCCGGATAAACTTGGCGCAGCAGCGCCCCACACGATTGCAGGCGCTTTTTTTGCGTCCGCAGCCTCGTGCCATGGCGGCTGTGCGCGGGAGACCTTCGGGTCTGCCGGGTTCCAAGTTCCCGGTTCGCCAACCTGCGTACAGCTGCCACCCATTGTTTGGCGACAGTGCGTGGTGGTTCCAACCTAACTTGGAGTCTCATGCATGACCATCACACGTCTGTACAGGATCCTCGCATCCGCTCTCCGCCGCCCAACCCCCGCGGCCACCCCATCCCCAACCTTCTACCCGATCGACAGCCACTCCCTCGCCACCCGCGCCAACCGGGAGGTGCCCCATGCCTGACCATGAACGCCTGTCTACTCTCCAGAGCTACGTCTGGACCCTCGAACTGCTCGGCGAGGCGCTGGTCCAGCATGACGAGGTGCTGGAGTGCGAGCACAACCCGCAGCTGAGCTTTCGCAACACGGCGGGGATCCACCAGGCGATCCGGATCATCAGCCGGTTGGCCAGCGAGCAGTTTGGCAAGCTGGAGGCGATGAAGGAGGAGAGTGTTTCTGGGGATTGATGCTGTGGGATTTTGGGGCCGCTTTGCGGCCCTTTCGCGGCACAAGGCCGCTCCTACAGGTACGGCGCTGCTTTGAGATTCTGCGTAGTCCTGTGGGGCGGTGCGCCCATGCTACTTGCCCGCGAAGGGGTGCAAAGCAGCCTCGTTAGTGGCGATGAAGCGCTAACTGAGTAGGCCAGCATTTTCAAATCACGCCTGCGTCAGGCCCTACCAGAACCACCCACCCCGCGCGAGCTCCTGCTCGCAACTCCGATACTGCGCACCAAACACCGAAGCCCGGGCCTGGACCTTCTGCGAGACGTTCTTCAGCCACGGCTTGGCGTCGTAGCTGCGGTTGCGGTAGCCGCCCCAGCCTTCGTGGTAATTCAGGTACTGGCCATAGGCGTCCCACTTGGACACGCCGTTGACCTGCTGGCTCTTCTGCATGTACCAGCCCATGAAGTCGATCGCGTCGGCGAAGTCGTCGCGGGCGGCGCCCCAGCCGCCGGCATCGCGCTTGTAGTCGGCCCAGGTCTCGTCCTTGGCCTGGGCGTAGCCGTAGGCGCTGCTGACCCGGCCCCAAGGGATGAAACCGAGGAAGTAGTAGCGCGGCGGCAGGGCGTCGTGCTTGAACGAGGACTCCTGGTACATCATCGCCATCGGCACCTGCACCGGCGCACCCCAGCGCGCCTGCATCTTCAGCGCCGCCTCGTGCCATTTCGGCTTCTCGCGGAAGATCTCGCAGAGGTTGTCGGGGTTGGCCGGGGGCTTGGTGGCGCAGCCGGCAAGCAGCAGGAGCAGGGCTGGCATCAAGAGCCGAAGCATGACGGGGTTTCCTTTGGCAGACGTCGGGGGCGCAGGTTGTTGGCGCTTTATACAGGCTTTGGGGAGGCATATGAATCAGGGGGCTGTTGCGCGATGCCGAGCTGGCCACGGTAGGGCGGTCGTCGCCCATGGCTCGACGGGTAAGTGTATCGGGTTTATATTTCTTTGAAATTTTATGGAATCGTAAACCGAGGGAGACAGCCGATGATCGGCGAGCGGCTTAAACGTGCCCGCGCTGCTGCTGGCCTGTCGATGCAGGCGCTAGGTGATCAGGTGGGCGTGAGCGCCAACATGATCAAGAAGTATGAACATGACCAGAGCATGCCCAGTTCCGGCGTGCTCGTGCGTCTGTGCAAGGCGCTGTCGGTGCGCGCCGAGTACTTTTTCCGCCCTGCCAAGGTCGAGCTGGCGGGTGTCGAATATCGCAAGCGTTGCAGCACGCCCAAGGCGATCCTCAAGCGCATCGAGGCCGATGTGCTGGATCAGGCGGAGCGTTGGCAGGAGCTGATCAATCTATGGCCGGATTATCCCGTGCAGGCGTTCAGCGCGCCGGCAGGGCTGCCCGCACAGTTGGATTCGCTGCAGGCGGTCGACAGCCTGGCGGACCAGGTGCGGCAGCTGTGGGGGCTGGGGGCGAGCCCGATTCCCGATTTGATCGACGTGCTGGAGACGCATGGGATTCTGGTGATCATCACTCAGGTCGATGCACAGGCGAAGTTCGATGGCTTGCAGGCCAGCGTGGCGGGGCAGCCGGTCATCGTGGTGTCGGCGGACTGGCCGGGTGACCGGCAGCGCTTCACCCTGGCCCACGAACTTGGTCACTTGCTGATGCACGGTCGGTTGGCCGAAGGGCTGGACGAGGAAAAGGCCTGTAACCGTTTCGCCTCGGCATTGCTGGTACCGGCCAGCGCCATGCGGCAGCATCTGGGCAACAAACGCCACATGTTGGAGGTGCGCGAGTTGTATCTGCTCAAGGCGGAATTTGGCCTCAGCATGCAGGGTTGCCTGTATCGCGCTGGCGACCTGGAGATCATCCAGCAGGCTGTGCGTGAGCGGCTGTTCATGGTCTTCGTCAAACAGGGCTGGCGCAAACAGGAGCCAGGGGCTGCGTACCGGCAGGAAACCACACGGCTGTTCCAGCAACTGGTCTACCGCGCGTTGGGGGAGGGGATTATCGGCGAGTCCAAGGCGGCGGAGCTGCTGGGCATGACGGTCTATCAGTTCCACCAGGCGCGCAAACTGGAGTTACTGGATGCAGTTGCTCATCAGTGATGCCAACATCCTGATCGACCTTGAAGAGGGTGAGCTGCTGGCCCAACTCTTCACGCTGCCTTACCAGTTCACTGTGCCGGATATCCTCTATTTCGATGAGCTTGAAGCCCAGCATGCGCATCTGCTGGGCCTGGGGCTCGAGCTGGCTGAGCTCAACCCTGCCACCATGCTCTATGCCGTGGAGTTGGTTGGCCGGGTCAGGGGGCCTAGCCGTAACGACTGCTTCGCATTGGCGCTGGCCAGGCAGGAGAAATGCCCGCTGCTATCCGGGGACGAGGCGTTGCGCAAAGCGGCTTTGCTGGAAGAGGTTGAGGTGAAGGGCACGCTCTGGGTGGTTGAGGAGCTTGTTCGAGAAGAGGTGATCTCTGTTGACCAGGCCCATGAGGCCTATCGACGGATGCGGGCGAATGCACGGCGGCTGCCCTGGGCGGTTGCTCATCAACGTCTGGATGAGTTCTATCGATAGCGGCTGAAGTGCTCCCCGAAAAGCCCTAACTCCCTGACCCCAACCATTCCACCCGCTCCCTCAGTTCATCGAGCGCCATCTGGACGCGCTCGTCCTGGGCATTGTCCAGGCTCAGGAACAGGGAAGCTGCATCGGCACGGTTGCCGGATGTATCGAGGGTGTCGTAGGCCCAGATTTCCACCCACGCCCGGGTATCGTCCACCGATTGGCTGAGGCGCAGCGAGCCATCGGCAAGCAGCGCATCAAAACGCCGCTTGGTCATGCCGTAGACGGGCTGCGCGGGTGCGGCCAGGAGCGTTTGGCTGGCCAGGGCTGTTTCACCGGCCAGGAAAACACCCTGGCCGAGAGCTGGTTCAGCGGAAATTGCGACTTTGCGTTTCACCGGGGAGCGTAGGTAAGGCCGAGCCTGTTTGAACAGCTCGGGCGCGCTGGCGCTGAAGGCATAGGCCTGCACCGCGCCGTTGTGCTGGTTGGCATCAGCAGCTTGCAGACTGGCTCAGTGCCTATGCCGATGATGAACATCCGGAAAATGCGCATGGCTATGTCGAATCGGCGCATGCACATGCGGGTGGCTGTGCGGCTCGGTACCGTCCCACTCGAAGTCGTGCTCATGCCGATGGTGCTCATCGTGCGTATGCCGGTGGCTATGATCGAGGGGCTCATGCTGATGCTCGTGAACATGGTTCTCCAACAGGTGAATCCACACACCCAAGGCCATCAACGCCGCAGCGAGCAGAAACATCACGGACACCGACTCACCCAACATCAGGATCGCGACCGCAGCCCCCAGGAACGGCGCCGTGGAAAAATACGCCCCGGTACGCGCACTCCCCAACCCGCGAAGCGCCAGGACGAACAGCACCAGGCTGACGCCGTAGCCGAGAAACCCAACCAGCAGGATCGACCCCAGCGTGCCCAGGGCCGGCAGTTGCGAGCCGATGGCCAAGGCCAGGCCGCTATTGACCACGCCCGCTGCCAGGCCTTTGCTGCCGGCGATGAACAGCGCGTCCGAGGCAGAGACCTTGCGGGTCAGGTTGTTGTCGATCGCCCAGCAAAGGCAGGCGAACGCCACCGCCAGCGGGCCGATCCAGTCATGGGCGGTCGCGGTCTCCTGTGGCCATGACAGCACGATACCGCCCAGGACGATGGCAACCATGCCGATCACGATCCGGCGGTCGGCGTTTTCCTTGAATACCACCCACGCCAGCACTGCCGTAAGAACCGACTCGAGATTGAGCATCAACGATGCAGTGGCCCCCGCTGTGCGAGTGAGCCCGAACATCAGCGCCACAGGTGCAAGCACGCCGCCGAAGAGGATGGCACCCAGCAACCAGGGCCATTCTCCGGCAGGCAGCCCGGGCCGCTGCCAGCTGCGATCGCGCACCAGGCGGACGAGGGTCAGGCCGACGCCGCTGCCCAGGTAGAGCAGCCCGGCCAGCAGGATGGGCGGGGTATCGACACCCAACAGTTTGGCGAGCGGTGTGCTTGCGCCGAACAGCGCCGCTGCAACCAGCGCGTAGAGAACACTCAGATTCATGATGGGGTTGTCCTGTCAGGCTCATTGCGTGCAGGGGAGCATCATAGCGTTGCCGGGATATGCGTTATGTGAAGAGTGGACTCACGTCCGGCTGGATGCTGGGGCGCCCTGTGGCCCAATCACGGGGCAAGCCCGCTCCCACGCAAACGCCTCCAGGGTTCTCGTATCGTTGATGCCGATGTTGTCTTCTGGATAACGGTCAAGCAGAGTCTGCCTACCTTGTCAGGAGACGCCCATGCCATCAGCCGTTTTCGCCGCCGCCCAATGCGCCATTCGTGATGGCGACATCCCCGCCAACCTGGCCTTGCACCTGGCGTTCATGCGCCAGGCCCATGAGCATGGCGTGGAACTGTTGCTCTTCCCCGAACTGTCGCTCACGGGCTACGCCCCCACCCTGGCCAGTGGCCTGGCGCAGGACCTGGACACGCCGCTGCTGGCGCCACTGCGCCAGCTCGCCCAGGAAGCGGGCATGACCACGGTGGTCGGGATGCCGCTCAAGGTACCGGGCCAGGACAAGCCGCGGATCGCGGCCTGCATCCTCCACCCGGATGGCTCGATTGCGGTCTATACCAAGCAGCACCTGCATACCGGCGAGGACGTGTTCTTCAGTGCGGGGAGCGGCGGTGAGTTGTTGTCCGTTTCCGGGCTGTCCGTGGCCTTGTCGGTGTGTGCCGATTTCAGCCATCCGGAGCATGCCGCCCAGGCGGCGCAGCGCGGTGCGCAGGTGTACGCGACGGGTGTGCTGATCGGAGAGGGTGGGTATCCGGCGGATAGCGCGTTGCTGCAGGGTTATGCACAGCGGCATGCCATGGCCGTGCTCATGGCCAACCATGGCGGCACTACGGGCGGCTGGGCGGCGGCTGGGCGCAGCGCGTTCTGGGACGAGCAGGGGCGGTGTGTCGTGACTGCTTCAGGGGCAGGGAATCGGCTGTTGGTTGTTTCTGGGCAGTCGGGCGAATGGCAAGGACGCGAGGTGTTCGTGTCTCTCGATGTCGCGGAGTCAGCCTGAAATCACTTGGCTAATCGCTCGGCTGCTTTGCGGTAAACCTGATCCCGCTCACGTTTATCCACGGCGATCACGAATACCACGACTTCCTGGTCGATGACCTGATAGATCAATCGATATCCACTGCTGCGCAGCTTGATCTTGTAGCAGTCCGGGAAGCCATGCAGACGGTTGGCTTCGACCCTCGGGTTGAGCAGCACGGTTGCCAGCTTCTTCTTGAGCTGTTGGCGAATGGTGTCGCCGAGCTTCTGCCATTCCTTGAGTGCGCGCGCATCGAAATCGAGGTTATAGGTCATCCAGCGTTACCCTTACCCTCTGCGGCGCGGCCAGGCGTTCGCGGACCGTGGCGAGCAATGCTTCGTCCTCTTCGGTCAGCAACACGGGTTTGAACGGCAGTTGCCCGCGCTCAGCGACGTATTGCAGTGCCTGGCGCATCAGCTCGGAAGGGGTTACACCGAGTTTTTCCAGCTCACGGTAGGCGCGCACCTTGAGTTCGTCGTCGATACGCACATTGATGGACGCCATGCTTGCAGTCTCTTTGTAATGACAGTGGTCTGTACAATGAGGCAAAGCAGTCGGTTGGGCAAGGGTGGCAACGAGCTTACCGACAGGCGTGTTACTCGTTGAACTCCGGAGCGACGTCGGGCTGCAGGGAGGGCGATTTCGAGGTGACCGCTTCGAACCACACCGGCCACGAACTGCGATGCCGGTTCTCCACCTGCACGCAAGGAATCAACCGCTCGCGCAATACCTCGGTCCTGCCCACGCTCACCGCCAGCCGATACTTGGCACTGTGCACGCACTCCCGGTCGCCAAACTCGCAACGGTCCAGGCTGGTCCCGCCGCAGGGGCCGTTCGCCAGGCCTTTGGGGCAGGTCTCGGGGCAGATGTAGAGCGTGTCCTCCAACCGACAGCTGCCGCAGGTATCGCACCCCACCATCGGGCGTTTGATGCGCCGCTCCAGCTGATGCAGCCACTGTGCTGCGGTGGGGTTGGCCCACAGCGGCCGGGTCACGGCCCAGCCGAAGGCCTTGCTCAAGGTCGTGGTGCGGCTGAACAGCTGATGGTGCATCGCCGACAGCAGGTGGTAGCGAACCTTTTCCTTGTTGGAGGCGGTGATCTGCCGTTGCCCGAAGCGCCAGGCGTGCCCGGGTGGGTGGAAGGTGACCGGCGTCAGGCCAGGTGCCTGCCAGGCTGCTTCCCAGGCCGTGGTCCAGTCCTGCAGTGAGGTGAACTGCGGCTGCAGCGTGTCGATGGCCTGCTCCAGCGCCTCGAACTGAGCCACCTCGTGGATACCGGACAGGTGCACGCCGGCATAGCCCATCAATTTCAGGCCGATCACCTGCAAGGCCAGGCGATGGTTGGCGCGTTCCCTGGCGTAGGCCTTGGACACCGCCGTTTCGGCGGTCAGCAGCGCGCGCATCGATGGCGTGACGGTCACCCCGGCAACGTGATCGAGCATCCCGGCGCGGCCTTCGGTCAGCGCCATGATGCAGGCCATCAGCGGCTTGGGCCGGGGCTGGCGCTGCATCCAGTCGAAGGCTTCCTGGTGTTTGTCGATATCGAAACCGAGCTGCAGGATCAACAGGTCGGCGCCGGCAGCGAGTTTCTTTTCGGCCTTGCAGTACTGCGCGCCGCCTTCGGCTTCCTGGTACTTGAACGGGTTGAGCGCGGCGGCCAGCAGCCAGTGGGGGCGGGCCTGGCGGACGATCTGCAGGGCGGCGACGGATTCCAGGTAGCGCACCGGCCGTTCGCCCGGGTTGTGGCCGGGCAGGCGGTCGCCGGTGAGCAGCAGCAACTGGTCGAGGCCGGCGGCGTTCATGCGCTGCAACTGGGCCAGCAGGTCGCGGCGTTCGCGGTCCTTGCCGGAGAAGTGCAGCAGGGCGGGGACGGGCTTCGCGAGGCTGCTGAAGGCCTCCAGCGGCGACATGTCCAGGGCGCTGCCGACGCGATCGCCGATGGCCACGGTCAGCGGCCAGCCGCACAGCCGGGTGCGCGCCATGAGGGTTTCGAGGGTGGCGAAACGCTCGGCGCCGGGCTTGGGGACGAATTCCAGGATGCAGGCGAAGGCGTTGGCGTCCAGGGTCGTTTTCAGCAGGCTCATGGGGTGCGGGCTACCGGGTTGGGGCAGGGTGGCAGTGTGCGGCAGATTGGTGGGTGGGGCATGTCTGATTGCGCGGGGGAATGTGTTGATTGAGACATCCTAGGCGACCCAGTCCCCTGTAGGAGCGGCCTTGAACTGGCCTAATGATTTTGGACACCTTCATCGGGCGCTATGATGGCGCCCAATTGGAGGCAAAATCAGTGCGTAAATCTTATTCAAGAGAATACAAAGTCCAAGCTGCCGAAATGGTGCTGGACGGTGGGCAGTCAGTTCCTGAGGTCTGTGCCGCCCTTGGGCTGGGCCCTACCGCGCTTCGCCGCTGGGTTGACCAGGTACGTGAAGAGAGAGCCGGCAAGGTTCCGGCTGGAGCCAAAGCGATCACACCCGAGCAGCAACGAATTGAAGAACTCGAAGCGCTGGTTCGGCAAAAGGATCGGGATATCGAAATCCTAAAAAAGGCCAGTGCTCTCCTGCTTCGGGACTCCAAAGATCGTTCTCGCTGATCAACGAGCTGAGTGAGCAATACCCTGTTGTCGACTGCTGCCGCGTGCTTGGGGTTAAGCGCAGCAGTTTCTATGCGTGGCGCAAACGGCAAGGACGTGAAAAACCGGCCAGAGATGCGCTACGCCTGCTGGTAATCAAGCACTTCAACGCATCGCGAAGTGCTTCTGGCTCGCGAACCCTGGCGCAGGAATTGCGGCATGAAGGCCATGAAATAGGACGATACAAGGTGCGTGCGCTAATGCGCGAAGCTGGCCTGAAGTGCAAGCAGCGCAGGCCGCACCGCTATCGGTCATCAGGGGCAGAAGCGTTGATCGCCGAGAATCAGCTGAAGCGCAATTTCAAGGTTTCGGCGATCAATGAGGTTTGGTGTGGTGATGTGACCTATATCCAGGTTGGCAGGCGCTGGCTGTACCTAGCCGCCGTGATTGACCTCTATGCCCGTCGCGTAGTGGGTTGGGCATTCTC
The DNA here is from genome assembly GCF_014268935.2 of Pseudomonas peradeniyensis. Taxonomy (GTDB): domain Bacteria; phylum Pseudomonadota; class Gammaproteobacteria; order Pseudomonadales; family Pseudomonadaceae; genus Aquipseudomonas; species Aquipseudomonas peradeniyensis. The sequence goes on from NZ_JABWRJ020000002.1 coordinate 615,932, forward strand.
GATGATTGCAGATGCCAACTTAGCTTGTAACGCCCTGCGCATGGCAGCTGAATCGCGGGGTAGGCCGGCGGGCGTAATGTTTCATTCAGACCAGGGCTGTCAGTATACCAGCCATAAATTCAGAGCCGCGCTCGATGAGTACAACTTGAACCAGAGCATGAGCCATCGAGGCCAATGCTGGGATAACGCTGCCATGGAGCGATTCTTCGGAGCATTGAAATCAGAATGGGTGCCGGCAGAGGGTTACGAGACCGAAGCGCAGGCACGAGTGGATATCCAGGCTTATCTGATGCGCTACAACCTCAAGCGCCTCCACAGCTACAACGGCTATGAAACGCCAGTAGCCATGGAGGAAAAACTCAAGGCAGCGGCATGAACCTTAACCGGTGTCCAAAATTACTTGACCAGTTCACCTTGTGCCGCGAAAGGGCTGCGCAGCAGCCCCAGGATTTCAGTGTTGATGCAAAGATCGCCGGGGCCGCGTTGCGGCCCTTTCGCGGCACAAGGCCGCTCCTACAGGGTTCGATATTCCTGCCAGCCATCATGAGGAAATTTTTAGTTCATCTCAAATTTAATGAGTTTGTCTCACCTTCGCCTCGCGCCCAGAATGCCCTCATTCATTTCAAGGCTCGAGGGACGACAACATGGCACTGGCACACAACCTGGGGTTTCCGCGCATCGGCCGCGACCGCGAGCTGAAGAAAGCCCAGGAGGCCTTCTGGAAGGGCGAGCTGGACGAAGCCGGGCTGCGTGCCGTGGGTCGTGGCCTGCGCGCCGCGCACTGGCAGGTGCAGAAGGCCGCCGGCATCGAGCTACTGCCGGTGGGCGACTTCGCCTGGTACGACCAGGTACTCACCCACTCGCTGACCTTCGGCGTGATCCCCGAGCGCTTCCGTGCCAAGGACGGTGCCAAGCCGACCCTGCAGACCTTGTTCGCCATGGCTCGTGGCATCAGTGACAACTGCTGCGGCGGCGCCCACGCCCAGGAAATGACCAAGTGGTTCGACACCAACTACCACTACCTGGTCCCCGAATTCACCGCCGACCAGCAGTTCGCCCTGAGCTGGGAGCAGCTGTTTGAAGAAGTTGAAGAAGCCAAGGCCCTGGGCCACGCGGTCAAGCCGGTGCTGATCGGCCCGCTGACCTACCTGTGGTTGGGCAAGACCAAGGGTGCCGACTTCGACAAGCTCGAGCTGCTCGATCGCCTGCTGCCACTGTACGACCATATCCTCAACCGCCTGGCCGTGCAGGGCGTGGAGTGGGTGCAGATCGACGAGCCGATCCTCGCCCTCGACCTGCCGCAGGACTGGAAGAACGCCTACGAGCGCGTCTACAACATCCTCCAGCGCGCCCCTTTGAAAAAACTGATCGCCACCTACTTCGGCGGCCTGGAAGACAACCTGGGCCTGGCCGCCAACCTGCCGGTCGATGGCCTGCACATCGACCTGGTGCGCGCCCCGGACCAGTACCCGACCATCCTCGACCGCCTGCCGGCCTACAAGGTGCTGTCGCTGGGCGTGGTCAACGGCCGCAACGTCTGGCGCTGCGACCTGGAAAAGGCGCTGGACGTGCTGCGCCATGCCCACGAACGCCTGGGTGATCGCCTGTGGGTGGCACCGTCGTGCTCGCTGCTGCACAGCCCGGTGGACCTGGCGCGTGAAGACCAGCTCGATGACGAACTGAAGAGCTGGCTGGCCTTCGCCGTGCAGAAGTGCCAGGAAGTGGCGCTGCTGGCCAAGGCGCTCAACCAGCCCGAGGCGGCCGATGTCGTCGAGGCGCTGGCGCAGAGCCGCGCCGTGCAGCACGCCCGCGCCACCTCGCCGCGCATTCACAAGCCGGCGGTGCAGGCCCGCGTCGCCGCGATCAAGCCCGCCGACAGCCAGCGTGCAACCGCCTTCGAGCAGCGTATTGCCAAGCAGCGTGCCGGGCTGAACCTGCCAGCCTACCCGACCACCACCATCGGTTCGTTCCCGCAGACCTCGGCGATCCGCCTGGCGCGCCAGTCGTACAAGCAGGGCAAGCTGACCGAGGCGGATTACATCGAGGCCATGCACAGCGAGATCCGTCATGCGGTGCAGATCCAGGAAAACCTCGGCCTGGATGTACTGGTGCACGGCGAGGCCGAGCGCAACGACATGGTCGAGTACTTCGCCGAGCAACTGGACGGTTATGTGTTCACCCGCTTCGGCTGGGTGCAGAGCTACGGTTCGCGCTGCGTGAAGCCGGCGGTGATCTTCGGCGACTTGAGCCGCCCGAAGGCCATGACCGTGGACTGGATCAAGTACGCCCAGGGCCTGACCCGCAAGGTGATGAAGGGCATGCTGACCGGCCCGGTGACCATGCTGATGTGGTCCTTCCCCCGCGAGGATGTGAGCCGCGAAGTGCAAGCCCGTCAGCTGGCGCTGGCGCTCCGCGACGAGGTGGTCGACCTGGAAGCCGCCGGCATCAAGATCGTGCAGATCGACGAGGCCGCCTTCCGCGAAGGCCTGCCGCTGCGCCGCAGTGCCTGGCCGCGCTACCTGGAGTGGGCCACCGAGGCCTTCCGCCTGTGCGCCTCGGGCGTGCGTGACGAAACGCAGATCCACACCCACATGTGCTACAGCGAGTTCAACGACGTGATCGAATCGATCGCGGCGATGGATGCCGATGTGATCACCATCGAGACCTCACGTTCGGACATGGAGCTGCTGGAGGCCTTCGAGCGCTTCGACTACCCGAACGAGATCGGCCCGGGGGTGTACGACATCCACTCGCCACGGGTGCCGAGCAAGGAGGAGATGGTCAACTTGCTGCGCAAGGCGGCCCGGCGAATTCCGGCCGAGCGCCTGTGGGTCAACCCGGACTGCGGCCTGAAGACCCGCGCCTGGCCGGAGACCGAAGCGGCGCTGGTGAACATGGTGGCGGCGGCGCGGGCGTTGCGCGCCGCAGTCTGAAAACCGCGCTGGCTCCCGATGCGGCAGCCAATGCGCTTCAGAAGGTGCCGCGCAGGGTTACCGAGACATTGCGCGGATCGCCCCAGTAGTAACCGGTCGGCGTCGGCGCCACCTGGCGGTAGTACTTTTTGTCGAACAGGTTGTTGGCGTTCAGCTGCAGCGAGTAGTTGTCGTTGAAGCGGTAGTTGACCATCGCGTTGTACACCGCATACCCCGACTGCGAGGCTTCGGCGCTGCCGCTGCGGTTGTAGATGTCGCTCTGCGCCTGCACGCCGCCACCCACGGTCCAGGCCTGCAGCTCGCCCGGCAGGCGATAGCTGGTGAACAGGCGCAGCATGCGCTTGGGGTCGGTGGTGCGGATCGGGTTGCCGTTGTTGCCGGTGGTGTCCTTGAGGTACTCGGTGGTGTTGTAGGTGTAGCCACCGGTCACGTTCCAGCCCGGCAGCACTTCGCCAGAGATCTCCAGTTCGAAGCCCTGGCTGCGGTTCTTGCCCGCGGCGACCTTGCAGTAGCCGCTGGTGTAGTTGGGCAGGCATGGGTTCGGCCCGCTGAGGTCGTCCAGCGCGTTGCCGACCTGGTAGATGCGGAAGAATGCCAGCGAGGTGTTCAGCCGGCCCTCGTAGAACTCACCTTTGATTCCCGTCTCGTAGGCTTCGCCGGTGACCGGCTCGAGCACGGAGCCGGCAGCGTCGGTGTTGGTCTGCGGGTTGAAGATCTCGGTGTAGCTGGCGTAGGTGCTGAAGTTCTCGTTCAAGTCGTAGATCAGCGCGGCGTACGGCACGATCTCGTTGTCGACACTGAACTTGCCGCTGGCCTTGGTGTTGTTCTCCTGCTCGTAGTCGTACCAGTTGGCGCGGGCGCCGATGATCGCGGTGAGCGGGTCGGCCAGGGAGATGCGCCAGGTGGCGTAGGCGCCTTCCTGGGTGGTGCGGGTGCGCACCGGGTGGGCGGTGATATTGATGTTCGGGTTGGCCAGGCTGGTCTTCGGGTCCCAGGTGCGGATGTCGAACACCCCCGACTGCACATTGTTGGTGGCCGAGGCGTAGGAGTCGTTGCGGATGCGCTCGACGCCCAGCATCAGCTCGTGGGTGCGGCCAAGCAAATCGAACGGGCCATTGAGGGTGGCGCTGAGGTTGTTCTGCAGGCTCTCGCCGCCATCGCCTTCGGTCACCTGGTAGCTCATCAGGTAAGGGTTGCGGGTCGGGTTGGCGGTGCCGGTGGCGCGGCTGAAGTAGGTCTGCTTGAAGCCGTTGTCGTCCAGCTCGAAGTGGGTGCGCTGGGCCATCAGCTTGAGCGTCCAGTCGTTGTCGAAACGGTGTTCGAGCTCGGCGAAGGTCTGCAGGTTGCTGCGGTTCCAGCGGTTCCAGTCGGCGCCCAGGTAGGTGCTGCGGCCAAACGGCAGCGGCGAGCCGTCGTAGTCGGCCGGCAGGTTGCCCCAGGCGCCGGTGGCGTCGAGCTGGGTCCATTCCAGGCCGGTGGTGAGGGTGGTGCTGTCGTCGAGGTCGAAGGCCATCACCCCGTACAGCACGTCCTTGCGCTCCTGGCGCGACTGCTGGAAGTGGTCCTTCTCGTCGTGCACCGCGATCACCCGGCCACGCACGTTGCCGGTTTCGGTCAACGGCCCGGAGAGGTCGGCGACGTAGCGCTGGGCGTCCCAGGTGCCGAGGGTGACGCTGCCTTCGCCCTGGAATTCATAGGTGGGGCGCTTGCGCACCAGGTTGACGGTGCCCGAGGGGTTGCCGGCGCCGCGCAGCATGCCGGTGGCGCCGCGCAGGACCTCGGCGCGGTCGAGGATCGCCGAGTCGCTCTGGATGAACGAGCCGCCGCCGCTGCTCTGTACCACGGTGGCGCCGTCGTACTGGATGGCGTCGATCTGGTAGCCGCGCGAGAAGTACTGCACCCGTTCACTGTCGGTGAGGTTGACCACCACGCCGGGGGTCTGTTCGAGCAGGTTGGTGAGGTTGGTGATGTTCTGGTCGTCGATCCGCTGGCGGGTGACCACGGTCACCGACTGCGGGGTGTGGCGGATGCTTTGCGGGGTCTTGCCGATGGTCACCGCCCCGGTGGTGTAGGAGCCGCTGTGTTCGGTGGTCTCGCCCAGGCGGTTGCTGGAGATGCTGGTGGCGCCCAACTGCAGCGCGTCGCCGACGTCCAGGGCCGGGAGCAGCAGGAAGCTCTTGTCGCTTTCCTGTTGGACCTGCACGTCGCTGCCCCGCAGCAGGATCTGCAGGGCCTGGGCGCTGTCATGCCGGCCTTGCACGCCCTGGGTGGTCTTGCCCCGCAGGCTGGTGGCGTCGAACGACAGGTTCAGCCCGCCCTGGCGCGCCAGCTGGTCCAGGGCGGCGGCCAGCGGGCCGGCCGGGATGTTCCAGTCGCGCTGCTGGCTCTGGCTGGCGGGCGCGGCGAGGGCGAGGGTCGGCGGCAGGCCGGCGCAGGCCACGCCCAGGCCCAGGGCGGCGGCGCGGATGGCATGGCGCAAGGGGGCGTTGCGAGGGGAACACGGGCGAATCATGAAGCGCTCCTGAAGGTTGGCAGACCACTGTTCGGGCTTGTTTCCTTCAGGCCGGACGAGAATGAGATTCCACCTCATTTATTTTTTTGCGATGTTTTCAGGCGGCGCCGATGCTCACCCAGAAGCGTGTGCGGTAGTCGACGCGCACCGGCAGGCTGCGGGCGACCAGCAGCAGGATCTGGTCGGTGTCGGCCAGCTGGAAGGTGCCGGAAACCTTGAGCCCGGCCACTTCCGGCGCGCAGCGCAGCAGGCCGGGGCGGTAGCGCGACAGTTCGTCGATGAACTCGCCCAGGGGCATCTGCTGCACGCTGAGCACGCCATCGGTCCAGCCCCAGGGGTCGTTGTGCAGGGTGGCGGGCTGGTAATCGCCCTGGGCGAACACCTGCAGCACCTCGCCGGGTTTGACCCGATGCGCGGCGGCAGAGGCGGGGAACAGCGTCACCTCGCCCCGGCGCACGGCCAGCAGCAGGCCCTGGGCGTTTTCCCGCAGCAGCAGCTGGCCGCCCTGGGTGCTCAAGGCGCCGACGCGGGTGTCGATGCTGAACGGGCGGTTGTCGTTGGTGTTGCCGTCCAGGCTGACCTCGCCGCGCAGCAGGGTCAGCCGGCGCTGCTCGGCGCTGTAGCGCAGGTCGATGGCGCTGGCGGTGTTCAGGCGGATCAGGCTGCCGTCGCTGGCCAGCAGTTCGCGGCGCTCGCCGGTGGCGGTGCGGCTGTCGGCCATCAGCGCCGGCAGGCCCAGATGCTCGCGCGCGGCCCAGCCGACGCTGCCACCGAGCGCCAGCAGCGACAGCAGCTTGAGATGGTCACGCCGGCTCATGCGGCGGCGCTCGCTGCCGGCCAGGGTCTGGCGGCTCAGCTCGGCGGGCAGGCTGGCCAGTTCGTCGCCGAGGCTACTGACCCGCTGCCAGGCCTGGGCATGCTGCGGGTGGCTGGCCAGCCAGCGCTGGAACTGCTGTTCGGTGCGTGGGCCGGGGCTGTCGTAGCGCAGTTTCACCAGCCATTCGATGGCTTGGTCGACCTGGGCCTGGGTCGGGTTCTGGTCAGGCATCGGCGTAGCGGATCCGGTAGCAGACACCCAGGGCCTTGGCCAGGTCGCGCTCGACCGTGGCCCGGGAGACGTCCAGGCGTTGCGCGACCTGGGTAAGGGTGAGGCCGTCGAGCTGGGCCAGCAGGAACGCCTGGCGCACCCGTGGCTTGAGGCGTTGCAGGGCGCGGTCGAGGCGTTCGAGGGTGTCGAGGATCAGCAGGCGCTGTTCTTCGCTGGGGGCTTCCAGCTCGGGCAGGCTGGCCAGGCTCTCTAGGTAGGCTTTTTCCAGGGCACGGCGGCGGAACTGGTCGATCATCAGGCCGCGGGCGATGCTGCTCAGGTAGGCCCGTGGCTCCTTGAGCGGTGAAACCTGGCGCGCCTTGAGCAGGCGTACGAAAGTGTCCTGGGCCAGGTCCGCGGCATGCTCTCGGCAGCCGACCCGGGCGCCGAGCCAGCCGCGTAGCCAGCGGTGGTGCGCTTGATAGAGCAGATCGACCTCGGCCGGTTTCAGCGTGTCTTCGATCTGCATCGTCTGGAGAGCCTGCCCGGATAATGTGATTGTTAATAGTTCTCAATTCTATGCGGGGCGCGGCGAGCGGATCAATGGTATGCCAGTAATTCGATGCGCAAGATTGAGCGTTTCACCGATGAACGGTTGGGCTAGGCTAGGGGATCGTGACTTGTGCGAACGCCCTTGATGATCCTTGCAGACCTTTCCCCGCAGGCTTTTGACGATGCCGCCGCCTGGCTGGCCGGGCAAGACCCGGACTGGGCGCGGCATATTGCCGCCGTGGGGCCCTGCCGGCACCGTGCCACGCCCGGGCGCGAGCCGTACGAGGCGCTGGTGCGCGCGATCGCCTACCAGCAGTTGCATGCGCGGGCGGCCGAGGCGATCCTCGGGCGATTACTGGCGCTGTTCGCGGAGGGGGCGTTTCCCTCGCCCGAACAGTTGCTGGCGGTGACGCCGGAGGCGATGCGCGCCTGTGGGTTTTCCGCGAGCAAGATCGCCACGGTTCACGGGATTGCCCAGGCGCGTGTGGCGGGCGTGGTGCCCAGCCGGGAAGAGGCGCTACGCATGTCGGATGCCGCACTGGTCGAGCGCCTGGTGGCGCTGCGCGGGGTGGGGCGCTGGACGGTGGAAATGCTGCTGATCTATAGCCTGGAGCGATCGGATATCCTGCCGGTGGATGATTTTGGCGTGCGCGAGGGGTATCGGCGCATGAAGGGGTTGGACAAGGCACCGACGCCTGCGCAGATGCGTGCGCTCGGTGCTCCGTGGAGCCCTCATCGCACCGTGGCGGCCTGGTACCTGTGGCGGGCTTGAAGTGTCGTCCGCCTGCATGGCCCTATCGCGGGGCAAGTCGCATCGGCGCACCGCGATAGGGCCCGTGAAAACACCGCAAGAATCGGAGTTCCACGCATCATCCACCCTGCCAGGCTGACGGTATCGAATCCCAGGAGAGGCCCCTGATGAAGCCCGCCCCGACCACCTACACCACCGACGCCGAACGCTGGCACGCCGTGCAGGCCCGCGACACCGACGCCACCGGCCATTTCGTCTACGCCGTGCGCACCACCGGCGTGTATTGTCAGCCCGCCTGCAAGTCGCGCCTGGCCAAGCGCGAAAACGTCGAGTTCTTCAGCGCCGCCACCCAGGCGGAGGCCGCCGGTTACCGCCCGTGCAAGCGCTGCAAGGGCGGGCAGGGCAGCCGCCGTACCGAGCTGGTGGCCCGCGCCTGCCGCCTGATCGAGGCCAGCGAGACCGCACCCAACCTCGACCAGCTCGGCAGCGAGCTGAACCTCAGCCCGTTCCACCTGCACCGCCTGTTCAAGGCCGAGACCGGCCTGACCCCCAAGGCCTACGCCTCGGCCTTCCGCGCCCAGCGCCTACGCGAGCGCCTGGACGCCGCCGGCAGCGTCACCGAAGCCATCTTCGACGCCGGCTACAACTCCAACAGCCGCTTCTACGAAAGCGCCGGCGAGCGCCTCGGTATGCGCCCCAGGGAATACCGTGCCGGCGGCAAGGGCGCGACCATCCGTTTCGCCCTGGCCCAGTGCTCACTTGGCGCGATCCTGGTGGCCCAGAGCGAACGGGGCATCTGCGCGATCCTGCTCGGTGACGAGCCCGAACCCTTGCTCAAGGACCTGCAGGACAAATTTCCCAAGGCCCAGCTGATTGGCGGCGATGACGCTTTTGAGCGGCTGGTGGCGGAGGTGATCGGCTTCGTCGAGGCCCCGGCCCTGGGCCTGGCACTGCCCCTGGATGTGCAGGGCACCGCGTTCCAGGAGCGGGTCTGGCAGGCGCTGCGCGAGGTGCCGGCGGGGACCACGGTCAGCTACACCGACATCGCCGAGCGCATCGGTGCGCCCAAGGCCGTGCGGGCCGTCGCCCAGGCCTGCGCGGCCAACGCGATTGCCGTGGCCATTCCCTGCCACCGGGTGGTGCGCCGCGATGGCGACCTCAGCGGCTACCGTTGGGGCATCGAACGCAAGCGCCAGCTGCTGGACCGAGAGACGGCACTCTCCTGAGCCTCCAGACCGCGTAGAATTCACGCCCTGTCGAGTTGTGTAGAGGAACATTCGATGAGGCGTGTCAGCCTTGACCGATTCTATGCGGGGATTTTCGCCCTGCTGTTGTGCCTGGCCGTGCCGGCCTGGGCCGCGCCGGCCACGCCGGTATCGCGCCTGGCCGTGGCCGAGCAGCAGGTGCTGGACGAGAACGCCAGCCTGGAGGAGTTGAGCGAACGGCTCGACCAGATCCGCCAGGGCGTTACCAGCAATGCCAACGACGACCTGCTCGCGCAGCTGCGCCAGTCGGCCCTGCAGGTGCAGCGCCAGGCCGATGTGCTGGTCACCCAGCGTACCGCCGACGTGCAGCGCCTGGACGACCAGCTCAACGTGCTCGGCCCGCCGATGGAGGAGGAGGCCGAGAGCCTGACTCGCCAGCGCAAGCAGCTCAACGACGAGAAGAACAAGCTGGTCGCCGAGCAGAAGGACGCCACCACGCTGACCCAGTCGGCCCGTGACCTGTCGACACAGATCGTCAACCTGCGCCGCAGCCTGTTCAACTCGCAGATCACCAGCCGCGCCGCCAGCCCGTTGAGCCCGGCGTTCTGGTCGAGCCTGATCCGCCCCACCGACGACGACGTGGCGCGCCTGCGCGACCTGCGTGGCGAGGTGTCGGACGCCATGGCCAGCGCCTTCAGCGCCGAGCACCGCTGGTTGTTCATCACCGCGCTGGTGGCGGCGGTGCTGGTCTGGACCTTGGTACGGCGGGTGCTGGAGCGCCTGCTGGCCGACGCCATGATCCGCTGGCTGCCCGAAGGCCGCCTGCGCCGCAGCGCCCTGGCGCTGAGCGTCAGCCTGGCGACCCTGGGCACCATCTCCGGTTCCGTGTCGCTGCTGCGCTGGGGCCTGGAGAGCAGCGCCGACCTTGGCACGGACCTGGCCAGCCTGACCAACCATATCCTCGCCCTGGTGATCTTCAGTGCCTTCATCTCGGGCCTGGGCCGCGCCATGCTGATGTTGCAGCGCCCGTCCTGGCGCCTGCCGCCGATCCCCGACGAAGTGGCCAGCGCCCTGGGCTGGTTCCCCAAGGTCCTGGCCCTGGCGCTGATGGTGCTGCTCACCCAGGAGCGCATCAACAGCGTGATCGGCACCAGCCTGGCGCTGACCCTGGCCACCAACGGCCTGACTGCCCTGGTGGTGTCGCTGCTGTTCGTCGTGGCCCTGCTGCGCTACCGCCGCGCCCGTCGCCAGCATGACCTTGAGCGGCCCAAGGGCCTGGCCGGGCTGATCCCGTTCGTGATCGTGGTGTGGGTGCTGGCGATCCTGCTGACCCTGCTTGCCGGCTACCTGACGCTGGCCTACTTCCTCACCGCCAAGCTGCTGTGGATAAGCGTGGTGGTGGTCTGTGCCTATCTGCTGGTCACGGTGTTCGGCGACTTGTGCGAGACCCTGCTGTCGCCCCGCCAGCCCGGTGGCCTGGCGCTGGCCTCGGCGCTTGGCCTGCAGCAACGCCACCAGGCCCAGGCCAGCACGGTGCTGGCGGGCATCGGCCGCACGCTGCTGCTGTTCGCCGCCGCGCTGCTGGTGTTCATGCCTTCGGGCACCAGCCCGGGCGAGCTGCTGCTGAGCCTGGCGGACTGGGACGGCACCGGCGGCAAGGTGCTGGGCAACCTGAACATCGTGCCCCAGGACATCTTCCTGGCCGTGGCGATCTTCCTCGGTGGCTGGTTCGCCATCCGCGTGGTCAAGCGCTGGCTGAGCGAGCGCCTGCTGCCGGAGACCGACATGGACGCCGGCATGCGCGCCTCGCTGGTGACCCTGGTCGGTTACCTGGGCTTCCTGTTCCTGGCCATGCTGGTGATGTCCACCCTGCACATCAACCTGACCAGCCTGACCTGGGTGGTCAGTGCGCTGTCGGTGGGTATCGGTTTCGGCCTGCAGCAGATCGTGCAGAACTTCATCTCCGGCCTGATCCTGCTCACCGAGCGTCCGGTGAAGGTGGGTGACTGGGTGAGCCTGGCCGGTGTCGAGGGTGATATTCGCCGGATCAACGTGCGCGCCACCGAGATCCAGATGTCCGACCGCTCGACGGTGATCGTGCCCAACTCGCAGTTCATCTCGCAGAACGTGCGCAACGTGACCATGGCCAATGCCCTGGGGGTGGTCAGCGTGACCCTGACGCTGCCGCTGGAAACCGATGCCAGCCATGTGCGCGAGCTGCTGCTGGCGGCGTACAAGGAGCATGAGTCGATCCTCGATGCGCCGGCCACATCGGTGACCTTCAAGGACTTGACCAGCAGTGGCATGGTGATCGGTGTGAGCGGTTACGTGGCCTCGCCGCGGCAGGTGTCGGGCACGCGCAGCGACCTGCTGTTCACCATCCTCGGGCGCTTGCGTGACGAAGGCATTGCCCTGTCGTCGCCGCAGAGCATGGTGCTGGTGCAGGAGAACGGGCGACCGGCCGACGAGCCGGCGTGAGGCCCTTGGGGCTGCTTTGCAGCCCTTTCGCCGGCAAGCCGGCTCCCACAGGGGTTACCATTCACCTGTGGGAGCCGGCTTGCCGGCGAAAGGGGCGCAAGGCGCCCCCACTGGGTTTCAATGCTGCTTGGCCCGCCGAATCCTCATCAGGATCACCAGCAGCACCAACCCCGCCACCGGCGCCATGCCCAGCATCGCCTCCCGCGCCGTCAATCCCGCCCCCAGCACATTCAATCCGCCATACAGCAGCTTGAACAGGTTCAGCAGGTAATAGGTGATGGCAATGATCGACAAGCCTTCCACCGCCCGCTGGATCTTCACCTGGGCATCGGCCCGGGCATTGAGGCTGCGCAGGATCTCGGCGTTCTGCTCCTCCATCTCCACCTGCACCCGCGCCTGCAGCAGGTCGCCCAGGTTGGCGACGTTCTTCGCCAGCTGCTCCAGTCGCTGCTCGGTGGCCACGCAGTAGCGCAGGGTAGGCTTGAATCGCCGCTCAATGAACACCCCCAGGCGCTGGCAGTCGGCGACATGGCTCTCACGCAGCTCGCCCAGGCGTTCGAACACCAGTTGCGCATAGGCCTGGCTGGCGCCGAAGCGGTGGCGGGTCTGCACCGTGCGGTCGACCACCTGGCGCGACAGGTGGGCGATGGCTTCGAGCAGGGCCTTGGAATCGTGGGCCGCGCTGCTGGCGCCGCGTTCGGAAAGGCTCACCAGGGTGGCGTCGAAATCGTCCAGTTCCTGGCTCAGGGCCTTGGCCGTGTCCAGGGTCAGCGAGGCCATCATGCGGTAGGTCTCGATCTCCAGCAGGCGGCGGATCATGCGGCCCTGGCGGTAGGCGTTGAGCCGGCGGTTGATGAACAGCAAGCGGTTGGTGCCGTCCCCGGTCAGGCGGAAATCGCTCCACACCACCGCATCGCCACCGCCGACGCTGGAGCCGCAGGGGTCCTTGAAGCCATAGCGGGCGAGGTCCAGGTCCTGTTCGTCGCGTACCAGCACCTGCACGGCGTTGATCACCTGTGCCGCCTGCGGGGCGATGGCCTCGGCGAGCACGGCGGGCAGGGGTTGCCAGTCGTTGTCGTGGGTCGTGCAGGGCACCACCAGGGTCAGGGTGAAGAATTCGGTGTGGCGTTCCCACTTGAACGGGTGGCCGTCCAGCCGGGTGATGCCCTGGGCCGCATGGGTGTCGGGCGCCTCGGGGCAGCAGCGCTGCAGCAGGGCCTGGCAGGCGTTGGCGTCGCCGAGCACGGCAAGGTGGTAGACATGCGCCGGGTCGTCGAAATACAGCGACGGGCGGGCGTGCAGTTCGTTGTGCAGGGCGGTGCGAAGAGGATGCATGGGTGGGCTGGCCTGGTGTTGTGATTGTGGGGCTACCAGGAGGTGTGACTTCGCAGGGCGGGGCAAAAGTCACGGGGTGCCGGGGCCGCGTGTTCGGGAATTACACCTGCCTGTGTAGGAGCGGCCTTGCCGAGGCGTCGGACCGGCCGGAAAGGGCCGCAAAGCGGCCCCGGCGATCTGTCTTGTGGCGCAGACTCTGGGGCCGCTTCGCGGCCCTTTCGCGACACAAGGTGTTCTGGTCAAGTTTTTCCGGACACCGATTACGGTGATCAAGCCGCCTGCTGCTCCATGGCTATTGGCGACAGGTAGTTGTTGTAGCTGTGGAGCCTGACTCGGTTGTAACGCATGAAGAAGCTGGTCATATCCTGTCTGGCTTCTTCGATCTCTGTGTAGCCCTTAGTGGGCACCCACTCTGACTTGAGCGTGCCGAACAAGCGCTCTGTCGGTGCGTTGTCCCAGCATTGGCCTCTACGACTCATGCTTTGGGTTATGCCATGCTCAAGCAGTTCGGATTGGAAGCGCTGGCTCGTGTATTGGCAACCTTGATCCGAATGAAACATCAAGCCCGTATGCTTGCCTCGTACTTCCACAGCCATTCTCAGTGCTTTGGCGACCAGGTTGGCGTCATTGATCAGAGAAAATGCCCAGCCAACGACCCGGCGGGCGAACAGGTCAATGACCACAGCCAAGTGATACCAGCGCTTTCCGACCATCAGGCTGGTAACGTCGCCGCACCAAACCTGATTGACTGCTGCTGGCCGGAAATTACGTTCAAGGACATTCTTGGCCACAAATGCCTCAACACCTTTAGAGCGATATTGGTGGCGACGGCGCTGCCTGCTGGTCAGGTTTGCCTCCGCCATAAGTCTTCCAGCCAGATACCTTCCCACTTTGAGTTGCTGGGCCTTCAAGTACTGAGAGATCATTCTTGCACCGGCACTTTCTCTGCTTTCAGCATGCAGTTGCACAACCTTTTCCCTGAGCGCATCGCGCTCGGTATCCGGTACTGAGCGGCGATGGAGCCAGTCGTAAAACGCGCTACGGGAAACGCCCAGAACACTGCAAAGCTGGCTGGTCGGATACGAGCCTGACTCTCTCAGCTCCTCGATCAGGAAAAACGACCGGGATCCGACATCAAGAGAGCGGTAGCCTTTTTTAATATTTCGGCCTCGGTCTCCAAGCGTTTGATCTTGGCGCGTAACTGCTGGAGCTCCCGCTGTTCGTCACTAATCGCCTTGGTGCCTGGCACTGGCTGTCCTTTCTGGCGTTCTTTACGAACCTGATCCACCCACCGGCGCAGAGCCGTTGGACCGACGTCCATCGATGCGCAGACGTCGGGAACCGAACAGTTGTCGTCAAGAACCATGCTTGCAGCACGTTGCTTGAACTCGCGGGTATAGGTCTTTCGCTCTTGCATGGAACCTCCTGAATGGGCGAATCATATCGCCCTTAAGAGGTGTCCGGGATCATTAGGCCAGTTCAAGGCCGCTCCTACAGGGATCGTGCAGGGCAGGTCTCCTGGCGTCAGCCGCAAGAGCAGCGGTTCAGCGCATGTTCCGCCAGCGCCCGCCCCATCTGCACGTTGTGCGCGGCGTTCACCAGCATTCCCAGCCCGGGTTCGCCGGCCAGGGCGCAGCAGTACTCGTCGATGGTGTCTTCGATACCACGCATCAGCTGGATGGCGTGAAGCAGCGCTTCGGTGGTGGGCATATCGTCGTTGATGGTGAAGAAGGGGCGGTTGAGCGGTTTGGCAGGAGGTGGATCAGGAACGATCTTTTTCATGGGAAGCACTCATTTCGATTGGAAAGGTGCCGCCTCCAGATCCCTCTCACAGGATGAGGGTGGCAGCCGTACGCGGGGTGAGAGACCGGTCGAAATGAGCAAATACCGGCCAGGCCTGGGCCTGCCCGCGCACAGCCGCCATGGCAGTGCTGCGTACTTCATTTCGACGGTGGCAGGCTCTCACACCCGGTCGCCGGAAAGACGACCTGGGGAAGTTAGTCCTGCTGATGGTCCTCGACAATTCAGACGCGTCGGCAGCGTGCGTAGGGTAATTCCCAAGCTGTTCTGCTTTGAAGCACTTTGTTTCAGGTTCGGAAATCTCTGACAGGCAAGGCTGATTTGCACAGGCAGGGTTTTTATCGCTCTGAGATTGGCCAGAATGATTGGCCTGGCGATGTGGTTCTGGTCATTGCTTCCAAGGAGGTGATTTTGAAAGACACGAATCTTGCGTATGACGAAAGGCCGAACAATCCTGTCTCGGAGGTGGATGAATTGGAGCCTCAGCCATTCGTGGTCGGTGATGAGGCGTTTGAAGCGTTCATCGACAACCTCGAATATTACCCGCTCAAGGAAAACCAATGCCTTCAAAACCTTATGAGTAGGCCGAAGCGTTGGATTTGAGTGTGGCAGGTGATGCAAATGATCAGATCGCAAGTGCGCCATTGCCCGCTGGATCAATGAGGCTGGGCAGAAGTAGCGCGGGTTGTCGTGGGAGCGGGCTTGACCCTCGATGGGAATGGAGGGCTGGGCTTTCGAGGATACTAAAGACTGTCGCGTGCCGGCGCCCAGGTGTACGACGTTTGTTTTGAGGCGCTTACGAGATCGAGCGCCGCCCGCGCGGCGCATCGCGACGCAAGGCCACTCCTACATCTGTTTCGGGCCAGTCAATCCTGTGCCATTACCGGGTCCGCCTTGTTGGTACGACGCGGTTTCAGTGTAGGCACCACTGGCGCCTCACCTGTCTCAAGACAGGCACCAAGGCGGGCAACCATGGCCTGACAGGTTCGGCACGTTGCAACAAATGTAGGAGCGGCCTTGCGTCGCGATGCGCCGCGCGGGCGGCGCTCGATCTTGCAGGCGCTGCAAGGCTGCCGTCGAACACCTGCCAGCCTCACGCGCCCTGTGAAAGGGCTCAGCTACTCACCCCAAACACCGCGTCACATGCTTCACCGACTGATACCCCGAAAGCCCCCAAGGCCCAAGCTCTCGCCCAATCCCGCTGCCCTTGGTCCCGCCCCACGAGGTCTCGACGAACACCGCCTGCACCGAGTTGATCCACACATGCCCCACCTCCAGCGCATCGGCCACGCGCTCGGCGCGCTCCAGGTCAGCGGAGCAGACGGTGGCCACCAGGCCGAAGCGGCTGTCGTTGGCCTGGGCGATGGCTTCGGATTCACTGCCGAAGCGCCGCGCGCACAGCACCGGGCCGAAGATCTCCTCGCTCCACAGGCGGCTGCTCACCGGCACATCCACGTACAGCGTCGGGCTGACGAACCAGCCGTCGCGGTCCAGCGCCTTGCCGCCGGCCAGGCACTTCAAGCCCTCTTCGCGGGCGGTGGCGAAATAGCCGGCGACCTTGAGCCACTGCGCCTGGCTGGTCAGCGGCCCCATGTCCACTTCTTCCGCCAGCGGGTTGCCCACGCGCAAGGCTTCCAGCGCCGCCTGCAAGCGCGGCAGCAGGGCGTCGGCGATGCCGTCCTGCACCAGCAGGCGCGAGGTGGCCGAGCACATTTGCCCGGCGTTCCAGGTGATGCCGGCGACGATCCACTCCACGGCCTGGTCGACATCGCAATCGTCGAACACCACGATGGCCGACTTGCCGCCCAGCTCCAGCGTCACCGGGCGGCACTGGGCTGCGGCGGCGCGCATCACCTGGCTGCCGACGCCGTTGCTGCCGGTGAACGACAGCTTGTCCAGGCCATTGTGACCACTCAGGGCGGCGCCGGTCTCGGCCTTGCCGCCCACGATGTTCAGCACGCCGGCCGGCAGGCCCAGCACCTCGGCGATCTGGCCGTAGGTCTGCTCGATCAGCGGGGTGACTTCGGAGGGCTTGAGCACCACCGTGCAGCCGGCCGCCAGGGCTGGAGCGAGCTTCCAGGCGCTGGTCACCAGCGGGAAGTTCCACGGCACGATCAGGCCGACCACGCCCACCGGCTCCAGGCGGGTGCGGGCAGTGAAGCCCGGCGCGGCCAGGGGCACGTCGCGGTTCTTCGCCGGCAGTTGCTCGGCGAGGTCGGCGTAGTAGGCGAAGGTGGCGATGGCGTCGTCCAGGTCGATTTCGGCCTCGTGGCGCGGCTTGCCGTTGTTGCGCATCTGCAGGGCGATCAGTTCGTCGCGGCGCTGGCCAAGCTGTTCGGCGAAGCCGCGCAGGTAGGTGGCGCGCTCGGCGGCGCTGACCGTTTTCCACGATGCCAGGGCGCGACGCGCGGCGGCCACGGCCTGGTCGACCTGGGCGCTGCTGGCGGCCATCAGTTCGGCGAACGGCTGGCCGTCGGACGGGTTGTGCACAACGATGCAGTCGCTGCCCTGGCCTTCGACCCAGCGGCCGTCGATGTAGTGAGGTGTGGTCATGGTCGGATTCCAGTCAGGCCATTTCGGCAGTGGTCACGGGCTTTACGGGCGTGCTTTTGCAACGCACCCAGCGCGGGCCTTGTGGGCCGTACACGCCAGTGGGTTCAGGGAACAGGTTGAGCAGGATCAGGTACAGCACGGCGGCGATGCCGAGGGTCACCGGCAGGCTCAGGTCGATACCGCCGGCCAGCTCGCCCAGCGGGCCGACGAACTGCCCCGGCAGGTTGACGAAGCACAGGCCGATGGCCGCGCTAGGGATCCACGCACCCATGCCGCGCCAGTTCCAGCCATAGTCGAACCAGTAGTGGCCGCCTTGCTGGCCACGGGTGAACACTTGCAGGTCGTCGGCATGGTAGAAGCCGCGGCGGGTGATCAGGCCGAGGATCATGATCACCATCCACGGGCTTGTGCAGGTGATGATCAGCACGGCGAAGGTCGACACGCTCTGCACCAGGTTGAAGGTGAAGCGGCCGACGAAGATGAAGCCGATGGCCAGCACGCCGATCAGCAGGGTGGCGGCGGCGCGGCTGAGCAGGCGCGGGAACACGCTGGACATGTCCAGGCCGGTGCCGTACAGCGCCGTGGTGCCGGTGGACATGCCGCCGATCACCGCGATCAGGCACACCGGCAGGAAGAACCAGCCCGGCGAGATCGCCAGCAGGCCGCCGACGTAGTTGTTGGCGGCGATGTAGTCCGGTGCCTGGCTGGCCACCAGGGTGGCGGTGCACAGGCCGAACAGGAACGGGATCAGCGTGGCGGCCTGGGCCAGGATCACTGCCAGCATGATGCGCGACTTGGCGGTTTCGCGCGGGATATAGCGCGACCAGTCGCCAAGGAAGGCGCCGAACGACACCGGGTTGCTCATGGCCAAAATCGCCGCGCCGACGAACGCCGCCCAGAAGCCGGCCTGGCCGAGGTTGACGCTGCCGGCGTAGCCCGCGTCGAAGGGCCCGGCGAAGGCGAAGATGCCCAGCAGGAACAGCAGGCTCGAGGCCCACACGGCGATCTTGTTGACCCACAGCATGAAGCGAAAACCAAAGATGCACACCACCAGCACCAGCACCGCGAACAGGCCGTAGGCCAGGCCCAGGGTGAGGTCGGTTTCCGGCAGGCCGACCAGGCGCTTGGCGCCGCCGACCAGGGCATCGCCCGAGCTCCACACCGACAGCGAGAAGAACGCCACGGCGGTCAGCAGCGACAGGAACGAGCCGACGATGCGCCCGTGCACGCCGAAGTGGGCGCCGGACGATACCGCGTTGTTGGTGCCGTTGAGCGCGCCGAACAGGCCCATCGGCGCAAGGATCAGCGCGCCCACGCCGACGCCGAGCAAAATCGCCCAGACGCCGGCCTGGAATGACAGCCCGAACAGCACCGGGAAGCTGCCCAGCACGGCGGTGGCGAAGGTATTGGCGCCGCCGAAGATCAGGCGGAACAGGTCCAGCGGGGCGGCGTCGCGTTGATCGTCGGGGATCTGTTCGACGCCATTGGTCTCGATACCGGTCGAGTGGCTCATGGTGATGCTCCAGCGCGAATGTTGTCGGCCGTCGGGCGGCCTTGTTGTGGGTGCGATGGCAGTGCGGCAGGGCCGCTTGAAAGGGAATCAGGCCGGCGAGATGACCGACAGGTGCTCGTGGCAGGCCAACCAGCGTTCGCCGTGCAGGCGGAAGACGATGGTCTCGCGTTCGTTCAGGTCGAGGGTTTCGCCAGCGACGCGCAGGCGCGTGGCCACATCGTGCATGAAGATCGCCACGTCGCCCTGCAGGCTCATCTGCGCGTTGCTCGACTCACAGCCGAGCACGGCGAATCCGTCCGCCTGCCAGCTCGCCCAGAGATCTTCATAGGCGCGGCGAGACAGCAGCGGTTGCGGCACGGTGTGGAAAAGGAAGGTGGCGTCTTCGCTGAAGCAGGCGAAGTAGCGGGCGGTGTCGTTGCTGGCGAAGGCGGCGACGAGGTCGGCGGCGGCCTGCCGTACCTGGAGTGTCTGGTCCACGGGAGTGGCCTCACGGTTTATTGTGATTGTTGGTGAAGCGATTCTGGTGGGGGCGGGCGGGGGGAAAAATCGCTGTGGGCAAATAATCAGTTCAGGAAATCGTGAACCAATGGGCTGACCGACCAAGTAACCGACCAAGTAGCGCTACTAAAAATTGCCGATCCATCAGGCTGGTGATTGGGGGCAGGCACTTCATCATCGTTCCCCCAGCGCAACTCTGAGGGTTCACCCATGGGCCTACCGATCTGCGTCTCTCCTCTCTACCGTTAGCCCTGTCGCCCGCCTGGCCCCAGGCCGCACGGGCATTTGCCACGGCCCGCCGACTGACGGTCGCTTCGTTCAGCCAGCGTTGCCTACTCTCATAGTCCCCACTGTGGATGTGTGGGGCGCGGCCCGACCGCAGCGGCCAGGATGGCCTGTTCTCACACCAAGAGGAGAGAACGATGAGCAATTTCTCGCAAGTCGCCAACTTCGAAGGCCAGGTGCCACGCATCGACCCCAACAACGCCACCATGCTGCTGATCGACCACCAGAGCGGCCTGTTCCAGACGGTCAAGGACATGCCCATGACCGAGCTGCGGGCCAATGCCATCACCCTGGCCAAGGTCGCCAGCCTGGCGAAGATCCCGGTCATCACCACCGCCTCGGTACCCCAGGGCCCCAACGGCCCGTTGATCCCGGAAATCCACGAGGCCGCGCCACATGCGCAATACGTGGCCCGCAAGGGTGAGATCAACGCCTGGGACAACCCCGAGTTCGTCGCCGCGGTGAAGGCCACCGGACGCAAGCAACTGATCATTGCCGGCACCATCACCAGCGTGTGCATGGCTTTTCCCAGCATCAGCGCGGTTGCCGCTGGCTACCAGGTGTTCGCTGTCATCGACGCGTCAGGCACCTACTCCAAGATGGCTCAGGAAGTGACCCTGGCGCGGGTGGTCCAGGCCGGCGTGGTGCCGATGGACACCGCCGCCGTCTGCTCCGAGGTGCAGCGTACCTGGAACCGTCCGGACGCCGCCCAGTGGGCCGAGGCCTACAGCGCGGTGTTCCCGCACTATCAACTGCTGATCGAGAGCTACGCCAAGGCCCAGGCCGTCGTCACCGGTCATGAGCAACTAGACTCGCAACGCGACTGACTCTGGCTGTTTCCCATCCAAGCAAGGAGATCCACCATGGCATTCCAATACAAGCGTCTGGACAAGAACAACGCCGCGGTACTGCTGGTCGATCACCAGACCGGGCTGCTGTCGCTGGTGCGCGACATCGACCCGGACCGGTTCAAGAACAACGTGCTGGCGCTGTCCGACCTGGCCAAGTACTTCAAGCTGCCGACCATTCTCACCACCAGTTTCGAGACCGGTCCCAACGGCCCGCTGGTGCCCGAGCTCAAGGAGCAGTTCCCCGAGGCGCCCTACATCGCCCGCCCCGGCAACATCAACGCCTGGGACAACGAGGACTTCGTCAAGGCGGTGAAAGCCACTGGCAAGAAGCAGCTGATCATCGCCGGCGTGGTCACCGAGGTGTGCGTGGCCTTCCCGGCGCTGTCGGCGCTGGAGGAGGGCTTCGATGTGTTCGTGGTCACCGATGCCTCCGGCACCTTCAACGAGCTGACCCGCGACTCGGCCTGGCGTCGCATGGAGGCCGCCGGCGCGCAGTTGATGACCTGGTTCGGCGTGGCCTGCGAGCTGCACCGTGACTGGCGTAACGACATCGAAGGATTGGGCACGTTGTTCTCCAACCACATTCCCGACTACCGTAACCTGATGACCAGCTACAGCAAGCTGGCCAAGTGACGGTGTGTCCGGGCCCCGGTGGCGGGGCCCGGGCCCGTCCTGTCGGTTACGAGGTAATGGATGGCTCCACTGATTGCCTATTTCAGGCTTGCCCTGCGCCCCGGGCGCGATGTGCTGCTGTTCGCGCTGCGTACGGTGGTGGCGGGCCTGCTGTGTCTCTACCTGGCGTTCGTGTTCGACCTGGAACAACCGAAATGGGTGCTGATGACGGTGATCATCATCAGCCTGCCGCTGGCCGGCATGACCCTCAAGCGCAGCCTCGCGCAGGTGCTCGGCACGGTGGTCGGCGCGGCGGTGGCCGTGCTGCTGATGGCGTTGTTCGCGCAGATGCCGTACACCCTGCTGGTCAGCCTGGCGCTGTGGCTGGGGCTGTGCACCGCCGGTGGCACCTTGCTGCGCTATACCGATTCCCATGCCTTCGTGCTCAGCGGTTTTACCGCGGTGGTGGTGGCCATGCTGGCCGTACCCGAGCCCGAGGGCACCTTCATGCTGGCCGTTACACGGGTTACCGAGACCTTGCTGGCGGTGGCCTGCGTGGCCGTGGTCAGCCTGCTGAGCGCCCGTCCGCAGGCCGTGGCCAACAGCTATTTCGCCAAAGTCGACAGCCTGCTGAAACTGATCGCCCAGCATGCCGCCGAGGTGATCCGCACCGAAGAGGACGAGGCCGCATTCGGTCAGCGTCAGGCCCGGTTGATCGCCGAGGTCAGCGCGCTGGAAGGGTTGCGTCGGCACCTGTACTTCGATGCCCCGCACCTGCGCAGCGGTGATGGGCTGGTGCAACTGTTCGCCAACCAGCTGGTGCTGCTGGTTTCGCGACTGCTGGTGCTGCGTCAGCAGCGTGAGCTGATCAAGGCGCACTGGCAGGGGCCGCTGCCCGCGGATATCCAGCTGCTGCGCGACGCCGAACTGGCGAGCCTGGATGCGCTGGCGCGTGACGGTATGGCGCTCTCGGCAGCGGACCGCGAGGCCCTGCGCACCCTGCACAAGGGGTTCGATGACGCCGCCGACCGTGCGGAATTTCTCAATGAGCCACTGCCCCCGCACCTGCGCGCCCTGGCCTGGGCCTTGCGCTGGGAGCAGGCGCGCCTGCTGCAGCAACTGGACGAGCTGATCGAGCTGAACGAGGTCATCCAGCAGGGCCGTCTGGCCAGTTGTCCCCAGCAGCAGGGGCGCGCCAGCGCCTTGCACCTGGACTGGCCGCTGGCGGCGATGAACGCCGTGCGCGCCTGCCTGGCCCTGTTGCTGATCGGCGGGTTGTGGATCGAGAGCGCCTGGGATGGCGCGCGTTCGGCGGTGATCCTGATGGGCGTGATGTGTTCGCTGATGGCGACCTTGCCCCGACCGCTGCTGGCCAGCCAGAACTACAACCGCGGGCTGTTGGTGGGCATGGGCTTGTCCGCGCTCTATCAGTTCGCCCTGCTGCCGCTGTTCACCGACTTCGAGATGCTTGCCCTGTGCCTGGCACCGTTGCTGTACCTGGCGGCGGTCGGCCTGGCCAACCCGATGACCGCGGGGATCGGCATGGGCATCGGCCTGATCAGCCTGTTGATGATCGGGCCGCAGAATGTCGGGGCCTATCACAACAGCGATATCCAGTGGTTCGAGTTCGCCGGTGGCTACCTGGTAGCCGGGGTCCTGGCGATGGCCGTGTTCGCGCTGGTCTTTCCGTTCAATGCGCAGAAACGCATCGCCCGATTATTTCGCCAGACCCGTGAGGATGTGCGCCGCCAGGTGCTCGGGAACGGTTCGCTGGCCGGGCAGTTCGCCTTCGAGAGCCTGCTGCTTGATCGCCTGTCGGCGCTGATCGGTCTGTTGCCGGCCGCTGCGGACATGACCTCGCGCGAGCGTGTCGAGTGTGCGCTGGTGTGCCCGGCGCTGGCCATCGCCCTGGGCCAGGCGCGTGCCTTGTGCAACAGTGACCTGGCGTTGCCGGCGGCGACCCGGACACGCTTGCGGGAAAGCCTGCAGGGCGTCGCCGACTTCGTTGGTGGCCAGGGCGCGGTGGCGCTCGATCCGCTGTTGCGGGAACTGGACGACCAGGCGCAGTTGCTCGATGCCTTGCATGGCGCGCCAGGGCAGATGGGGCGTGACGTCTTGCGCCGACTGTTCATCCTGCGGGTGGCGCTGGCGGTGGCCGGGCAATTGCTGGCGCGTTATCGCCAGGTGCTGGAAGCTGAACGATCGCGGCTGTTGCCGGAGGTGGCCAATGCCCATTGACTTCGAGGTGGGCGGGGTCTACCTGCCGCCCATCGCCCAGGCGCTGCTGCTGGCGCTGCCGTTGTTTCTGCTGGTCGATGCCTTGTTGCGCCGGGTGGGCGTGCTGGCATTCACCTGGCATCCGGCGCTGTTCCAGGGTGCCTTGTACACCGCGATTTGCGCGGCCCTGTTGTTGTGGATGGGAGTGAGCAGGTAGATGTCGTCGATCAAGCCGCTGTTGTCGCGCAGCCTGACCCTGGTCATGCTGGCCGTTGCCATCGTGCTGGGCTGGCTGGCCTGGACGCACTATACCCAGGCGCCCTGGACCCGCGACGCACGGGTGCGGGCCGATGTGGTCACCCTGGCGGCGGAGGTCAGCGGCCGAATCGTCGCCCTGCCGGTGCGGGACAATCAGTTCGTGCACAAGGGCGACCTGCTGTTGCGCATCGACCCGGCGCGCTATGAACTGGCCGTGCTGCATGCCCGGCGCGCGGTCGAGGTGGCACGGGCAGCTCTGGGGCAGTCGCAGGCGAACATCGTCGCCAACCAGGCGTTGCTCAAGCAGCGGCGCAGCGAGGAACAGCGCCGTGGCAAGCTGCAGTCACTGTCGGCCATTTCCGCCGAGGAGTGGGAAAAGTCCAAGACTGATGTGGCTGTGGCCCAGGCCGACCTGCTGCGCGAGCAGTCCAGCCTCGGCCTGGCGCAAGCCAATGTGCAACTGGCCGAAGCCACGCTGGAACAGGCGCAACTTGACCTGCAGCGCACCGAGGTGCTGGCGCCGGTCAATGGTCATGTCACCAACCTGCTGACCCGCCAGGGCGACTTCGCGCAACCGGGCGCCGCATTGCTGGCGTTGGTGGACAGCGATTCGTTCCATGTCAGTGGCTACTTCGAGGAGACCAAGCTGCCGCGCATCGCCGTCGGCAGCCGGGCGCGCATCGTGTTGATGAATGGCCAGGCGTTGCAGGGCACGGTGGAGAGCATCGCCTACGCCATCACCGACCGTGAGAACCAGCCGGGCAACCGCCTGCTGGCCAACGTCAACCCGAACTACACCTGGGTCAAGCTGGCCCAGCGCGTGCCGGTACGCCTGCGCCTGGAGCCGCAGGATGCCGAGGCGCCTGCTTTGCGGGCCGGGACCACCGCCACTGTGACGATCCTCGAAGAATGACGGATGATGCAGCAGTGAGCCGTGGACGAGTGTTGCCGATGTTCGACCTGAACGACCTTTATCTCTATGCCAAGGTGGTGGAGCACGGTGGCTTCGCGCCCGCCGGGCGCATCCTTGGCCTGCCCAAGTCACGCCTCAGCCGGCGCGTGGCCAAGCTTGAGGAGCGCCTGGGTGTGCGCCTGATCCAGCGCTCCACGCGGCAGTTCCAGGTAACCGAGGTGGGGCTGGAGTATTACCGCCATTGCCTGGGCATGCTCGAACAGGCCGTCGCCGCCGAGGATGCGGTCGAACGCAACCGCGCCGAGCCCCGCGGCATCGTGCGTCTGGCCAGCAGCACCGCGTTGCTCGATTCGCGGCTGGCGCCGATGCTGGCGCGCTTCATGGCGCAATGCCCGGTGGTCGAACTGCTGGTAAAGAGCTACAACCGCCGGGTGGATGTGATCGGCGAGGGCTTTGACCTGGTGCTGAGCGTGCAGCACCAGCCACTGGAAAGCAGCGAGCTGGTGATGCGTCGCCTGGCCCCGAGCCGGCAGTGCCTGGTGGCTGCGCCGGGCCTGTTGGCCGAACACGGGCGCCCGCTGTCGCCGGAAGGGCTCCAGGTTCTGCCGAGCTTGAACTGGGGCGCCAACGTGCAGGACGCCTCCTGGATGCTGGTCGGGCCCGCAGGCGCCGAGGCTGCCGTGCGCCATCGACCCCGCGTGGTGTCGGACGACCTCGCGGTGCTGCGCGAGGCCGCCCTGGCCGGGGTGGGCGCGGTGCTGCTGCCCGAGGAGGCGGTGCGCGACGACCTGGCCGCCGGGCGATTGGTGCATGTCCTCGACGACTGGGCGCCACGGGAAGGGGAGGTGGTGGCGTTGTTCCCTTCCCGTCGCGGGTTGATGCCCGCGGTGCGCAAGCTGATCGACTACCTGGCCGATGCCTTCGAGCAGGAGCAGCAGGCCGCTACGCCGGTTCGCGCTCGCTGAAACCAGGCTCTGCGGGTGGGCGGGCCGACCAGAACGCCAGGCCTGCCGCCAACGCGGTCAGCGCGGCGCCGGCCCAGGGGGTGGCCGCCAGCGTCGCCCCGGTGATCACCACGCCGCCGATGGCCGAGCCCAGCCCGACACCGAGGTGCATGGCCGACATGTTCAGGCTCATGCCCGCCGGGAAGGTATCCGGGCCACGGGTCGCCAGGTAGCTCTGCACCACGGGCGAGGTGGTCCAGCTGAGCCCGCCCCAGAGCATCATCGCCGGCAGGAACAGCCAGGGCGTGCCGACGCTCAGGGGCAGTACCAGCAGGCTGGCGAGATAGAGCAGTGGCGCCAGGGCGATGGAGCGGCCGGCGCCGAGCCGGTCCGCCATCCAGCCGCCGACATAGCCGCCCGAGACGCCGGCGATTCCGAAGGCGGCGAACAGGGCGGCCAGCCATTGCACGGGGATGTCGGCGACCTGCCGGGCATAAGGCGCCAGGTAGGCGAACACCGTGAAGTGCCCGGCGATCATCAACAGCGACACACCCTGGGCGGCCACCAGGCGACTGTCGCGCAGATGGCGCAGGTAGCTGCCCAGGGCGATGCGTTCGCTGCTCTGCAGTTGCGGCAGTCCGCGCCAGGCCATCAGCAGCACCGCGATCGCCAGCAGGCTCAGGCCAGTGAACACCCCTCGCCAGCCCAGCACGTCGCATAGCAGCATTCCGGCGGGGACGCCCAGCACGAGTGAGCTGCAGATGCCCATGAAGATCACACCAATTGCACGGCCACGCAGGGCTTCGGGCACCAGGCGCGTGGCCATCAGGGTGCAGGTCAGGCAGGTGAGGGCGCTGGTCGTGGCCATGCCGATGCGGGCGAGCAGCAGCGCGGTATAGCCCGGCGCCAGGGCCGCGGCGAGGTTGCACAAGGCGAACAGGGCCAGGGTGATGCAGAGCAGTCGGCGCAACGGGAAACGGGTGGTCAGCAGGGGAGAGAAGGGGGCGGCGAGGGCGAAGCTCAGGGAGAAGACCGTGGTCAGTTGCCCGGCGATCCCCAGTGGGACCTGCAGGCCATCGGCCAGGGCCGGCAGGATGCCGACCGTGATGTTTTCCGCCATGCCCGTGGCGAATGTCGCCAGGGCCAGCAGCCAGATACGCGGGCTCATGTGTTGCCTCCGATAAACGGGCCGGCCAAGGTCCGGACCCATTTGTCCCGACGGTTGACCGGCAGTGGTCAGGTCCATCGGGTTTCGAGGCAGTGCTTCGGTTATCCCGGTTCAAGCAGGAGGGATTGTAGACGGTTGTGCGCAGGCGATGAAGCCTTGGGTTCTTTCAGGCTGAACAGGACTCCATGGGCTGAGAGATCGCGCAGGGAATCATCACCAGCGTGGGGGGGGGGGGGGGGGGGGGGGGGGGGGGGGGGGGGGGCCGGGCCCCGCGAATACGAAATGCCCTGAAGATCACAGCGTGATCGGCTTCAACTTGAGCCCCATGGCCTGGGCCCGCACCGCCGCGCCGCTGAAGGCCGCGGCATTGCTCGGTGGTGGCGTGGGCCCGTGCACATGCCCGGCCAGTTCGGTGTTCATCTCCTGGACCAGGTCGAGCAGGTCGCAGAGCACCTGCAGCACATTTACCGCCTCGGAACCCAGCCAGGTCTTCGGTGCCTGCAGGCGCTGGCTGATCTTTACCACGCTGTGGCGCAGGCCCTCGATCCGCTCCTGGACGTCGCCGCCGATCGCTGTGTTGAGCTTCTGCCCCACCGCCAGGTTCAGGTCGCGGCCGGTGGCCTGGTGCAGGTCGTCGAGGGCGGCCAGGCTTGCGGAGCCGCCGGACAGCAGCTTGAGCGCGCCGAGGGCCTCGATCTTCTTCACTCCGCCGACGGTCTCGGTGGAGTGGTCGTCCACCGTCCGGGCATGGCTCTGGAACTGCTCGGTGTTGGCCAGCGCCTCGACCTCGCGCTCGATCGCCTTGTCGCGGATCCGGCCATCGGTCTGGCGCAGCCAGTTGCCGTCGGCGTCGGCGCGTTGCTGGCAGGCTTCGCTGTGCTGCCACACCAGGTCGCCCTTCGGCACCTTGGGCAAGCTCAGCCCATGGGGCAGGATCTGCTGGATGAACGGCTTGTGCGGCAGCCCATAGGCGAACGACAGCACCACGGTGGTGCCTTCCTCGGGGAAGCCGAACATGCCGCGTTCCTGGCCACCCATGGGCGCCGGCAGCGGCAGGCTGGTGAACACCGGCAACGCCGGGTCGGGCTCGCCGTCCGGCAGCAGCACCTGGACATCGACGCCGAAGCGCGGGCGGAAATCGTCGCACAGCCCGGGCGCCTCCGGCGCATCGGGCACCGCGACCACGCGGCCGAAGCGCGGCAAGTGATAGCCGCCGGTGATTTCGGGGAACTGGCGCGCTACGGCGCGGCGGATTGCGTCTTCCATCGTATGGCCATCTGGCTGTCGGCCAGCGCGACATGGGTCACGCGCTCGCCGTGGTTGATCGGTGCGCCCGGACGCAGCCCCGGCAGGGCCGCAATGCTGGCGCTCTGGTTGCCCTGGTAGTGGTCGAACAGCTCCATGGGCAGTTGCAGCGCGGGACGCGCGCCGAAGTAGCTGTCGGCCCAACTGCCCACGTACACCTCGCCGTTGCCCTGCTGCTGCCAGATGAAGTCGGGGATGTCGAAGACCTGGGCCAGGCTTTCCATGGCCTGGAAGCCGGCGGCCAGGCTGTAGAAGAACGGCGCGCGCACCGACGCGTAGGGCCGCTCGGGCACGCGAAAGCGCAGGCCGGTCTGCTGGCCGATCTGGTCGAGCACGCCGCGCAGGTCGACGTGGCGCAGGTTCATCGGCAGCGGCCTGGCCAGGATCGCCGCCAGTTCCCGGCAGAACAGCAATTGCTGCCTGGCGTTGGCGCTGGTACAGCGCTCGACGTAGCCGATGAAATGCCGCTGCAGCGGGCTGTCGTTGTAGCCGATGTCGAGGGTGACCAGGCCCTTGAGGGGCGCCTCGGCCTGGACGATGAAGGTTGCCCGCCCCGGGTTGCGCAGTTCCAGGCGCACGTCCGCCCTGACCAGCTCGTATCGCTCGCCGCCGACATTGAGTACCTGATGCAGCTTCATGATTTCTCTCCCAGCCAATCATCCACTTTTTTCAGCAGGCGCTCGAAGCTGGTCAGCTCCGGGTCCTTCTCCTCTTCCTCCTCTTTCGCGCCCACTGCCGCCCCCGGAGCGGACTGGGCCTTGACGCGTTTTTTGGCGCGGCGCTTCTCGACCTTTTCCGGGTTGGAGGTCTTTTCGGCCAGGCCGAACTGCACCCGCCAGCAGGCCAGCGAGTCGTCTTCCCGGGCGTTGACGCTGTCGGCGAAGCGCACCTGGCGGATGCCGAAGGCCTCGGCGGTGTCGTTGACGATGCGGTAGGTCTTGAGCTGGCCGCCGCTTTCGGTGGCTTCGGCCAGGCGCATCAGGCTGCGCAGCCAGGCGCCGTTGACGTAGGGAATGGTCAGGGTGACCGTGAGGGTCTTGGGCTTGAAGCCCTTGTGCGCGGTGTCGGTGTTGCTGGTCTGGCCGGACAGGTCTTCGGCTTCGATGCGCAGGTTGCCGGTGACTTTCAGGGTCTTGCCTTCGACGGGCTGGCCGTCCAACAGTAGCAGTGTCATAAACCCACCATTTCACGTACGAAGCTCAGGCCCTTGGCCGAGCCGACCAGGATCACGCCGGCGCTCATCACCCATTCATGCCCAGGGGCATCGCCTTCGAGCAGCATGCGGCGCAGCTGTGTGTTGTTGCCCGGGCCCAGCAGGCGGGTGCGCACCGAGCTGTCGGCCTGGCCGCCTTCCAGCAGCTGGCGCAGGTCGGCCAGGCGCTGGTCGCGGACCTGCTGCTGGTTGGCCTTGCGCGTCGCCAGCCCGGCCAGGTCGGCCATGGGTGAGCTGTCGGCGGCGTAGCTTTCCAGCACTGCGATCTGCCCGGCCAGCGACTGCTGGGCCGCCTTCAGTACCGTGCAGCGCTCCAGCGGCAAGGCTTCCCAGCGCGGCAGGGCGGTGGCCTGGGGAATCTGCCATTTCTCGGTTTCGAGCCGGGCCAGGTGCTCGGCGCGGCGTTGCGCGCGCACCAGTTCGGGGATCGGCATCAGGGCGTTGAAGCGGGCCAGGCCGGTGGCCAGCTGGTCGTGGCGGGTGCCCAGGAACAGCAGGCACAGCGCGTGCTGCTCACCCTGGGGGCTGCCGTTGTCGGTGGCGTCGGTCAGCTTGTTCGCCAACTGCTGCAGCAGGTTCGGCGCGGACAGGAAGCGCTGGTAGCCACGTCCCTGACCGATACCGCTCTGAAACGGCGTCACCACCAGGCACCTGGGCACTTCGCCCAGCTGTTCGGCCAGGGCCTGGCGCCCGGCTTCGATCGCGCCCTTGGCCGCGGCGCCGACCGGACCGGGGTTGGTGCTGGCCAGTCCCTGCAGGCCGCTCAGGCGCTGGGCGGTACTGGCCAGCTCGTTGCCGGCCAGGGCCTTGGCGGCGTCCAACTGGCCCATCCAGCGGGTCGCCTCGGCTGGCCAGCGCAGGGTGACGGGCGCCCAGCTCATGCCGGCACCGTCCACTTGATTGCACGCAACGCGTCGAGCTTCTTGCCCTGCAGCGCCTTCGCCGCTTCACGCTTGAGCTGGTCGGCGTGCTGCAAGGCCGCTTGTTTGAACAGGACCAGGTCCTTGTTCACCTGCAGCAGCTGGTCGCGGGTGTGGGCCAGGAACTGGCGCACGCCATCGCTGCCGGTGCAGGGGTAGGCACTGTCCAGGCCGCTGAACATCAGGCCTGTCAGGTTGACCTGGTCTTCCAGCGAGCTGCCGTAACGGTGCGCCTCGCCCAGGGCCGCCGAGTCGAAGCCGGCCTCGAGGTACTGCGCGCAGCTGGCATTGATCTCGTCCAGCTTCTGCTGATGGACCTTGGCCAGCACGGCGGCGGTGTCGTCCACCCACTCGCCGTTCTTCCATACCTGGTCCGGGCCGGGCGACTTCACCGTGTAGCCCGAGGGGATCGGGCCCATGCCAGTGAGGGTCAACGGTTCGGCGTTGGTGATGCTGTAGACCACCAGGCCGTTGTGGTAGTCCACCAGGGTCCAGGCCTGGCCGTTCCAGTGGGCGGCCTTGTGTTCGGGGATCGCCGGCGGGGCTGTTTCCACGCAGCCGCCGGGGATCAGGAAGACGCCGGGCTCAAGGGGGGACTCGTCCGCTTCGGTGGTGCCGGTGAACAGTCCAAGCTGGGAAGTTTGATAGACGGTCTTGGTCGTTGCCATGCGGCACCTCAGTATTTGATGAAGGAGTACAAGGCCATGTTCACCGGCCGCGATTCATTGCCGCCGTCGCCAGCGATGGTGATCGCATGGCTGTGCACGCCATCGCCGACCATCGACAGGCCGTGGGTGTGCGCGCCGGCGGCATGGGTCGGTGCCGTCACACCGTTGGCGTAGTTCGCGGTGGTGAAGTTGGGGGCGCCGTTACCGACATCGTTGTTCATGGCACGGGGCGCGGTGTGGGTGTGTTCACCACCCGCGGCAATCGAGCTGCCGGGGTGGTAGTGCCAGCCGGCCTCGGCTGCCGAGGCCGCGTGTGCGTGCCACAGGTTCTGGCTGCTCTGGACGGAGCCTTGGGCTCGGCCTGGGTCGAATCCGCGCCCGTCATCGACGTCCCGGGTGAACAGGCCGCGGGTATCAGGCAGGTTGAAGGTCGTCGCGCCATCGCCGGTGCCGTAGAGGATGCCGATCGCGGCAAACAGCGCGGCATAGGTCGTACGGCTGACGGCCGCGCCATTGCAGCGCAAGGTTCCGCTGGGGGCGGTGCGGCTGAAGGTCTGGATCAGCGTGCCTGCCGGCACGATGGCCGCCGGGTTCAGGTTACCGGTGTGGTAAAGAGGCAGTCCGTTCCAGGCGATCACGCCCTGGGCATTCATGGCCAGGTCGCCCGCTACCGCGCCTCCCCAGTGGAAGCCTATGCGAGGGGCATAGTCCCAGCTCTGCTTGGCGGTCGTGACCAGACCCACCTCACGGATCTCCAGTGCGGGATATTTGTAATCCGAACTGGGTGTGTCCGAATAGAAGCGGGGAACCTGGTTGCTATAGCCCGTGCGCAGGGCGTCGGTTATTCCATACCCGGCAAGGCTGGTGGGTTTGCCGCTGGTGAGCTTGCTCCAGTCCAGGCTCGGAATGTCGGCCGGCTTCAGCGCCTCGTTGCCAACGACCTGGCCTTTGCCGTTGATGACCACTTTCGAATAGGCACCGGGAACCACACCGATATCCGCAAGCGTGGCCTGGAGGGCCACGTTGCTGCTGCCATCGAAGTCCACGCGGCCGGTGACATCACCCTGCAACGCGATCTGCCGGGCTTCGGCCAGACGCCGGGCCTTGCCGGCGGCGGTAGTGCCATCCACCAGGTCGGTGACCGATTTCCGGCTGGCGAAATGGTCCACCAGCGGGCCGGCAATGGGGGCGGATCTACGCTTGTCGGCGATGGTCCCGGCGCTGGCGATGTCCGCCAGCTGAATGCAGTAGACCCAGCCATCAGGGGTGACGTAATCCTGCTGGTCGGGCATGTACACCACCTTCCAGCTGGGGATCACATCGTTCTGCTCGCGGCGCCAGGTGATGTGCATCCATACCTGGGTCGCCCCTTGCGGCGGGCTCAGCGGCACGGCCTTGGGCAGCTCCAGGCGCATGCCTTCCAGGTAGGCGATGCCGGCGGCCAGCTGGTACTTGTCACCCACCTTCTGGAACTGCAAACCGTCGCCGAAGAAGCACGCTCGCCCATACACATCGCGGTTGCTCAGGCGCTCGCGCTCGTCGATGCCTTTCAGGCGCACGGTGAAGTCGTGCTGCCAGGTGCTGGCATCGATGGTGATGCCGGTCAGTTCCTGGGCACCGCTGTATTCCACGAGGATGTTGCGGGTGACGTTGTTGCCGATCTGCAGCGGCGGGATGTTGCGCCGTTTCTGCTGCAGCGGCAGGTAGGCCACGGCGAACAGCACGCCTTCGGCGCTTTCCAGGCCCATCCAGTTCCAGTCGAAGTCGCCGATGTCGCTGCCCAGCATCGAGCTGTAGACGACCTGGTTGGGGTTCACGTAGCCGCTGTTGCCCGCCGGGATGTCGTAGCTGTGCACGATCTGGCTGGCCGGCGGTTTGGTCGCGGCGCGGTCGACTGGCGTGTTCGGATCGAGCCCGGGCACATTGGCGTAGATGAAGCGGGTGATCTGCAGGACTTCTTTGGCCCCCTGCTTCTGGGCAATCAGGCTTTCGCCCGCGAAAGTGATTCTGGCCACGGCGGACTCCTAAAGCGTGGCGACCAACGTCTGCTGGTCGTCGTTGAATTGGGCTGCGGCAATGCGCAGGGTCACGGGGGTGATGCTGATGAAGTCGTAGCGACGGCAGGTCCGGCCGTACTGCTGGATCAGCACCCGCAGCAGCTCGGGGTTCTCCGACAGCTGCGAGTCGGAAAGGCGCAGCAGGACCACGTCCCAGTCGCGGCCGGCCAGGCGTTCGTCGATCTCGACATAGCCCACGCCGAGCCGGCGCAGGATGCGCTTGAGCCCTGCGGTGCTGCCGGCATCGACCGCGTTGATGAAGGCGAACTTCACCCGCAGTCGGTACAGCCTTTCCGGTTCGTCCTTGAAGCGGGTGATGTCCCGCTGCCAGGCGAGCAGGTCCAGCACGGTGAGGTGGCAGGTCTCGGCGTCCATCTGCAGCAGCGGCCAGCGCAGCCACTCGGTCACCCTGGCCCACCAGGCCTGGGCGGCGTCCTTGAGCTTGGTCAGTTCGGTGCCGGCGAGCCAGAACGGCAGTTTCAACGGGCTCATACCAGGTCCACCCGCAGGTTGGCGATGCGCGCGATGCTCAGCTGCGAGACGATGTCCTCGCTGGCGAAATGCAGCGACTCGATGTCGGCGAAGGCCTGGTGCAGCTCCTCGGCCAAGCGGCTGAAGGAGAACCGCGACTGTGGGTAAGTCAGCGTCGGCCGATAGTCGCTGGCCGTGCTTTCGCGAAACGCCGCGCGGATGAACTGGGTGATGCCCTGCTGTAACTCTTCGCGCCGTTTCGCCGTCAGGTTCGCCCGCGGCCAGACCGTCAACGCGATGTCGTGGCGCGTCTCGGGCATGACCATCACCAGCAGGTCGTCGCCGTGACCGTGGTTGCCTTGGTCGCGCACATGGGCGTTGATCTGCTCCAGATACGCCTGCGCCGGCACGTCGGCGTCGAACAGCACGTAGGCGTTGGCGCTGCCCGGACCACGCGGTGCGTCGTGGAGGAAGTACACGCCATCGGGGCGCACCCCCGGGAAGGCGGCGATCATGGCGCGGTAGACCGCGTCGGTGTGCCACTGGTTGACCGCGCTGAACTGGTTGCGGGTGCGCAGGCGCAACTGGTCGTCGGGCTCGGGGTCGGCCCCGGGCGAGGTCATCCAGCCGTCGGCATTGACCACCTGGACGATCCCCGGCACAGGCTCGGGCAGGATGGCGTAGTAACCGGGCGCCAGGTTGTAGCCGCTGCCGACCTGCTGCGCCTGGACCTTGACCGACTGTTGCAGGCGGCCGTCGGGGAACACAGCATCCTCGACCGTCACCAGCTGGTAGACGTGGCCGTTGATCGCGGCGGATTGCACCACCACGCCGGCGCGCATCAGCAGCTCGCCGGCGCTGTTTTCACGGGTGAACAACAGCTGGCCCTGGGCCTTGGTCGCGCCTTTACGCTCGACGTTCACCGCCCAGGCCAGGCTGTCCAGCCAGGCGCCGCTGGCCGTCTTGACGAAGAAGTTGGGCAGCACGGTGTCGCTGATGAAACCGACCAGCCACAGCACCGGCTTGGTCACCAGCGCCGTCACCACGCGCCAGAATGGCGAGTAGGCGCTGGTGTTGCTGAGCTTGCTGCCCTGGGCAGCCACTTCGGCCTCCCAGGCCTGGTGCAGGGCCGCCTCAGTGGTGGGAATGCCGGCGTCGGCCAGCACCTTGCGAAAGTCCAAGTCGCTCACAGGTATACCTCGATATCACCGAATTTCAGGGTTTTCGCCGTGACCAGGTAGCGGCCCGGATGCTCTTCCAGGACGCGCGCGGTACCCGGCAGCAGGCGCTCGTCGTCCTCCACCAGCAGCTCCAGTTGCAGGATGCAGTCGGCCTGGCGCTGGCGGCTGCGCTCGGCCACCAGGGTCACCAGCAGGCCGCTGTCGCGGATCATGTGGGCGATGTCCTGGGCAATGCTGGCCCGGTCCTCGATCAGCAGCGGTTGCTGGGAAGGGTCCAGGACCAGGTCGTTGTCGTGGATCAGCAGGTCGATGTAGTCGCTCATCAGCCCACCGCCATTGCCATCATCTGTTCCAGCTCCAGCGGGTTCATGGCCTTGCTGGTGTTGATCTCCACCTTCTCGACATGCATGCGCCGGTCCTGCGCCTGGGTGGTGTTCTGGATCTGGGTCATCAGGCCTCCCTGGGGAACGCTCGTCGGGCTGGCCGGCGAGAGGTTGAGTGCGGTCTGGGTCATGCGCTGGCGCTGCTGCTCGAGTTGCTCGACCGGCGCGCTGGCCATGCTGGGGGCGACGGTGGCGGGTGCCATCGAAGCCGTGTGCGGGGCCGCTGATGGCACCTGCATCAGGGTCTTGAGCAGTGGTTGCGTATTGCTCATGGGCAGCACGCCGATCGGCGCGACCTGGCTGGCAAGTCCTGGCACCTTGGGTGCTTCCGGCAGATCGGCGAAGGAGGTCTCGATGTTGACGCCCGGGATCTTGTTCAACCACTCGATCACCAGGTCGAGCGAGCTGCGGAAGACCTTGACGATGCCGTCCCAGGCGGCCTTGGCCATGCCGGTCCAGCCCCCCATGTCGGTGAACCACTTGCTCAGTGCGTCCAGCTGTGCGCTGACCCACTGGAAGGCGGCACTGTCCAGGAACGCGGCCTTGAGCTCGTCCCAGTAGGCAATGACCAGGACCACGGCAGCGACCAACGCGATGATGCCCGCGATGATGAGGATGATCGGATTGGCCAGGAGTGCGGCGTTCACCAGCCAGAGTGCGCCTTGCCAGGCAAGGGTGGCGACCCTCACGATCCCCATCCAGGCGTACATGGCGATCAGGCTTGCCAGGAAGATCGACAGCACCAAGGCGTGCCGGAGGAACATGAAGATGCTCTTCAAACCGGTCATGTTGAGCAGGGCCCAGACCGCATTCAATCTGAGCAGGGTCATCCTGTGGATGCCGGCCAGGATCGTCAGCACACCCATCGCGGCAGAAAGACCGAAGATCACCAGGGTGGCGTAACCGACCAGACGGGTGATGTTGGGGAACAGACTGATCCAGCGAACCAAGGTAGTGCCGATCTCGACCAGGCGATTCATCAGGGGTTGCAGGATGGGGATGAGTGCCTGGCCGAATGCTATACGTAGCCCTTCCACTGCGCGGGTGAACTGCTGCCACGGATCGACCATGGCCTTGGCCATTTTCTCGGCCTCTTCCAGCCCACGGACCTTGCCGAGCTTGTCGAGGCTGCTCCTGAAACGATCGGTGTCCTGTGCAAGTGCTCCGATCAACTGGGCGCCTTTGTCGCCAAACGCTTGCGTGAGTTTGGTATTGGCCGCCGCGCCTTTCAGATCACCGAACCGGCCTTCCAGCTTCGCGAGGATGTCCAGCATGGGCAGCGCCTTGCCGTCGGTGTCGGTAAACGAAATCCCGAGCTTTTTCGAAGCCTTGTCGATGTTGTCGAAAAAGGCCTTGTAGAGGCTGCCGGCTTCGCCGCCCTGCATGGTGCTGGACAAGCTGCCGATCACGGCCATCTGCTCGGCCAGACCGATGCCGGCTGCGGAAGCACTCGCGCCTGCTTCCTTGAAACCGGCCTTGATCTGCTCGCCGCTGGTGCGGAACAGTTGTACCGCCAAGGCAGTCTGCCCGCCTAACTGCTTGACCCACAGGCCTTTGCCCATGGCGTCGGCCTGCTGTTTCTGCAGGTTGTACATTGTGCCGACGTACTCGGCCATCACGCCCTGGTCGGTCTTGGTAGCCTTGGCCAGCACGCTGCTGGTGTGGGTGAAGGTGGCCAGTTGCGAGCCGGACAGCCCCTTGATGGCGCCTTCGATCTTGTAGGCCGAGGTGACGAAGCTGCGGGCGCTTTCGCCATAGGTCATGGAAAACTTGAGCGCCTTCCTGTTCAGGGCGTCCAAGGCGTCGTCGGCCACGCCGAGCGAGCGGACGTCGGCCAGGGCGCGATTCATTTCGAGGGCCGGCTGCAGCAAGGCCCCGATTCCCCCCGCCGAACCTTTCAGCTCATTCGTTGCCGCGGTTATCTGCTCAATGCTGGCCTGGCTCCTCTTGGCCAGCACATTGATTCCCTGGCTCACCTTCGCCAGCGGCGCGGTGACTTTGTCGGTCAGCGACAGGATGAAATCCAGCCGGCTGGTTGCGTTGTTCGCGCTCATGGGATGTCAGCCTCCATTGAATGCACGTGCGATGCCGTTGGCGATGGCGATTTCCATTCGCCGCCAGTGCTCGTCCTCCAGCCACTTGGCCGTGCCCAGGTTCTCGGGCGTGGTCGGGGCACCGGGCAGCCAGCGTTCGGCCAGGGCCAGCAGCTGACCCAGGCCGTCCTCGGTCAGTCGCTCTGCGTGGCCGAGCGCTTTTTTACGGTGACTTCCACGGTCGGGGCGTACTCCTCGACCAGGGCGCCGGCCAGCTGGATAACGGTCATCGGGTTGGCCAGCAGCGGCTTGAGCTGGTCCTTGTGCTCGGGCTTCACGGCGGTGACCAGCAGGTTGTTGGCCGGGGCGACCTTGTTGGAGGGGGTCAGGGCGTTGATGTACTTGGTCATCAGCGCCGGATCGATGGCGAAGTCCAGGGACAGGTCGCCGACTTCCAGGGTGATTTCGGTGCGTTGGGTCATGGGTACTACTCCATTGGAATACGGGAATCGAAAAGAACGTGGCGGGCGCTGTGTTCAGCGGCCGCGCTCGTGAAGCTGTTGGCAGGGAACGCAGCGGCGCATGCCGCCCAGGGCGCGGCGCGCCTCGGCGATCTCGTCGCCGCAGTCCGTGCAGTGGGTGAGGCTGGGCCCAGTCGCCACGCGTCGGCCACGGACGGCGGCGATCGCCAGATCACGCCTGAGCTGTTCCAGGGCCTGGGCGCGGTCGAATGGGCACACCATCAGCTCAGGCCCTCGACCTCGGCGAAGGACAGGTACGGCACGCCGTTGACATGGATGAAGTCCGGGCTGGTGACGTCGAACGGCAGCTTGTGCTTGGTCTTCTCGCCGCCCTTGGCGTCGATGTTGAGCAGGCTGGAGATCTTGAAGCGGCAGCCGAAGGCTTCGACGCGGATCTCGTCAGTGGGGGTCTTGGCATAGAACAGCTGGTCGAAGGTCCCCAGCTGGCGGAAGCTGCCGGCCTTGGCGGCGGCTTCGATGATCAGGTTGAAGTTGCTGGTGTCCACTTCCAGCTCGCCGCTGGCGGCCACGTCGCCGGCGACCCAGCCGTCCGGCACGCCCTTGGTGTGCGCCACGGCGCTGTTGTCGGTGATATCGAGGGTTGCGCTCTCAACGTGGATCTTCAGGTCGCCCACGTTGATGTCGAAGTTCAAGCCACTGATCTTGGCCATGGGTTACTCCTGGTTGTCCTGGGAAAGGTCCAGCGCGATGTTCGCGGTGATGTCCTTGGGGCAGTTGTGCGGGCGGATGCGGATGAACACTTCCACCTGGGTGTGGCTTTTCCAGACGATGACCAGGTCGCCGTCGCGCGGCGGCTGGATTTCGCCGGGGAATACTTCGCCGGCGAATTTCACCGCCTTGGCCATCTGTCGCAGCGGCGCCATCAGCGCGCTGGTGTTGGCGGCCATGCTGGCGGGGCTGTTGTTCAGGCGACGGTCGCCGATGCGGCGGATCAGCAGCGGGCGGACCTGGCGGGCGGCCTTGTCGGCCAGGCGCAGGTATTCCAGGACCTGGAAGTCGCTGGCGGCGGTGTCGAGCATGTTGGCATCGCCCCAGTACACGCCCTCGTAGTCCGGGTAGGTCTGCGAAACGGAGTAGCGTGCCTTGTCCAGCTCGCTGCGCACTGCCGATGGCAGTGGCACGCCGTCCTTGTCCGCGGGCACCGCGCCCAGGCCCAGGACAGGGCCGCTGGCGACGCGCATCGGGGTATCGGCGATGCTCCAGGCGGCGTTGGCCAGGCGCCCGGCGAGCACGCCCAGGTCATTGCCGTGCAGCTGCGGCACTACCACGACGCGTGGCGCGGCGATACCGTCGGTGAGTGCCTTCTGCTCGAGCAGGTAGTCCGACCAGGTCACGGTCGGCAGGATGCCGGCGGACGCGGCCAGGACAAACGAGCGCCGGCCATAGCGGGCGTTCAGCTGTTCGGCGGCGGTGTGCATGGCCAGCAGTTCCGCGCCGGCGGCCGCCGGCTTGGTGATGACGATGCCCTCGACCGAGTGGCCGTGCTGCTGGGCGTACTCCAGGGCGCTCGCCCAGTCGCCTTCGGCGCCGATTGGTGCGGCCAGGCAGGCCCAGCGGTCGCCGCCGTTGGCCCGGGCAGCGATCAGTTGGGTCTTCAGGTCGCTGGCGGCCACGCCCAGCTCGTTGTCCAGGTCGCTGTCCGTGTTTAGGGTCAACAGCTTGCCGACGTTCTTGGCGGCGGGGCCGATGAAGAGGAAGTAGCGTTCGATCTCGGTCACGGCACCCTGGCCGAGGTTGAGATTGTTCACGCTGATTTTACCGAGTGCCATAGGTTGCCTCGTTAGCGGGGTGATTGAAGGGGTGTGCCAGGACCTGTCGATCAGGTCGCGGGCGGGTCGGGCGTTGTTGCCCGGGTAATCGGATCAGGGGAGGGGGCTGCCCTGGGGCAGCCCCTGCAGGGCGACATCGCCTTGCTCGGCGACCCACAGGTCGTAGGGCTGGAATGACCAGGTCTTGCCGAAGACCTCAATCTCGCCAGCCGCGTCCTCGGTCAGGTAAAGGGGCTCGACGAACTCAAGGACCAGCGACACATCGAGCAGGTCGCTGCCCGGGGCCTTTTGCTTGACGGCGAGGGTCGGTGCCGGCAGGGCGAACAGGTGACGCCCGGGGTCGTTGGTTTCCAGCCAGCTGCCGGCGAGCGCCATCAGGCGTCCGGGATGACCGCTGAAGTCGTCGAAGTCGAACAGGGCGCGGTAGCGCAGGTTACCCATGTGCAGGCCCAGCTCAGTCGGCGTCCAGGCCAGTTGCAGGTCCAGCTGCTGGGCCCAGGCGTGCAGTTGCCCGGCAGGCACCAGCTTGCGTTCGAGCAGGTAGGTGGTGAGTGCTTTCAACTGGTTCATGGGGAGGCCTCCGTACAGGGCGAGGTGGCTGAGAAATTCATCGTTGAGTACGTGGGGGGATTGCCCGCTCCCACAGGGTTCAGAGAACCGCCGAAACCGTGGTCGGCATTCCAAAAAGCCCGCCGTGCAGGCTTTTCAGTAATGCGTTGTCGAACCGCTGGCCACGACTGGTGACGCCATGCGGCTGCGCTTCAAATTGGTGACTCCGACCGCGGCCGTCTGCCCGCCGGAAAACTGATCGTGGTGCTTTACGCTGCACACCCGGGCCAGTTGCCAACCCTCTGAACAGTCGAGGCCTGTTCATCGCTGCCTGTGTCACAACCGGTTGCTGTCCGGCTCGAGAGATAGGCTATGCATCAATGCATATGCAGTCAATGCATTTTTGGAAATATTTAGGCATGAAAATTTGCCGATATGCATGTCGGTCTTTACGGGCGCGGGTTGTAGGGCTTTTCTGCAGGCGAAAAAAAACCCGCCGGAGCGGGTTTTTTCAGGAGCGGCGCATCAGACGTTGAAGCGGAAGTGCATCACGTCACCGTCCTTGACGATGTAGTCCTTGCCTTCCAGGCGCCATTTGCCGGCTTCCTTGGCGCCGCCCTCACCCTTGAACTGGATGAAGTCGTCGTAGGCCACCACTTCGGCGCGGATGAAGCCTTTCTCGAAGTCGGTGTGGATCACGCCGGCCGCTTGTGGGGCGGTGGCGCCCACGCGCACGGTCCAGGCACGTACTTCCTGCACGCCGGCAGTGAAGTAGGTCTGCAGGTTGAGCAGCTCGTAACCGGCACGGATCACGCGGTTCAGGCCAGGCTCTTCCAGGCCCAGGGCCTCGAGGAACATGTCTTTCTCTTCACCGTCGTCCAGCTCGGCGATCTCGGCTTCGATCTTGTTGCACACCGGCACCACCACCGCGCCTTCTTCCTCGGCAATGGCCTTGACCACGTCCAGGTGCGGGTTGTTGTCGAAGCCGTCTTCGGCAACGTTGGCGATGTACATCACCGGCTTGCTGGTCAGCAGGTGGAAGCCGCGGATCACCGCCTTGTCTTCGGCGCTCATGTTCTTCATCAGGCTGCGCGCAGGCTTGCCTTCGGTGAAGTGGGGGATGAGCTGCTCGAGGATGGCCTTCTGTGCCAGGGCTTCCTTGTCGCCGCCCTTGGCGTTGCGGGCGACCTTCTGCAGCTGCTTCTCGCAGCTGTCGAGGTCGGCGAAGATCAGTTCGAGGTCGATGATCTCGATGTCGCGCTTGGGGTCGACGCTGTTGGAGACGTGGATCACGTTCTCGTCTTCGAAGCAGCGCACCACGTGGGCGATGGCGTCGGTCTCGCGGATGTTGGCGAGGAACTTGTTGCCCAGGCCTTCACCCTTGGAGGCACCGGCGACCAGGCCGGCGATGTCGACGAACTCCATGGTGGTCGGCAGGATGCGGTTCGGCTTGACGATCTCGGCCAGCGCGTTGAGGCGCGCGTCGGGCATCGGCACGATGCCGCTGTTCGGCTCGATGGTGCAGAAGGGGAAGTTCTCCGCCGCGATGCCGGACTTGGTCAGGGCGTTGAACAGGGTGGACTTGCCGACGTTGGGCAGGCCGACGATGCCGCAATTGAAACCCATGGGTATTCCCCTTTCTTAAAGTGTCAGGCCTTCTGGCTGTGCAGTTCGCGCATGGCCTTGGCGAAGTCGCCGGCCAGCACGTCGGGCATCACGCCGAGGGCAAAATCGATGCTGGCGTCGAGCTTCTCCTGCTCGGCGCGTGGCGCCCGGCCCAGGACGAAGTTGGAGACCAGTTTGGCGTCGCCCGGGTGGCCGATGCCGAGCCGCAGGCGGTGGAAGTCGTTCTGGTTGCCGAGCTGCGCGATGATGTCGCGCAGGCCGTTGTGCCCACCGTGGCCGCCGCCTCTCTTGAGCTTGGCGACGCCGGGAGGCAGGTCGAGTTCGTCGTGGGCCACCAGGATCGCTTCCGGCTTGATGCGGAAGAAATTGGCCAGAGCCGCCACGGACTGGCCGCTACGGTTCATGTAGGTGGTGGGGATCAACAGGCGAACATCGTTGCCCTGATGGCTGAACTTAGCCGTCAGGCCGAAATACTTTTTGTCAGCGGACAGCGAAACACGCTGGGCGCTGGCGAGGCGTTCAACGAAAAGAGCCCCTGCGTTATGCCGGGTCTGTTCGTATTCGGGGCCGGGGTTACCCAGGCCGACGATCAACTGGATGGCGGTCACGTCAGGGGCTCTTCCTTGGAGTTGGTGGGTTACGGTGCGCGCGGCACTGTAACCCGATCAACGCCGGCGTGCGAGTGGATTACTCGGCAGCGCCTTCAGCAGCTTCAGCGGCAACGCGCGGGGCGTGGACGTTGGCAACAGCTTTGTCATCACCGTGGGCCAGAGCGACGAACTCTACGCCTTTCGGAGCTTTCAGGTCCGACAGGTGGATGATGGTGCCGACTTCGGCCTTGGACAGGTCGACTTCGATGAACTCAGGCAGGTCCTTGGCTTCGCAGGACACTTCGATCTCGGAAACGACGTGCGAGATTTCGCCGCCTTTCTTGATCGGGGCTTCTTCACCGACGAAGTGAACTGGAACCTTGGCGGTCAGCTTCTGGCCAGCAACGACGCGAACGAAGTCGGCGTGCATGATGAAGCCTTTGGCCGGGTGACGCTGCATGGCCTTGACCACGACGTTCTGCTTGGCGCCGTCGACGTTCAGTTCGATCACGTGGCTGAAGGCAGCTTCGTTTTCGAACAGCTTGGCGATTTCCTTGGCCACGATGGTCAGGGATTGGGCTTCTTTATCGCCACCGTAGACAACGGCAGGGATGTTGGCGGAGTGACGCAGGCGGCGGCTCGCACCTTTCCCCAGGTCAGTACGCGCTTGGGCGTTCAGGATGAAGTCAGTCATTTTGTTTCTCCAAATTAGCCTCCCGAAAGGCGTTTGCGACCAGCGCCAGACGGGGATGGCAAAAAAGCCCCGCCCCAACAACCAGTGTTGGGGCGGGGCGCTTTTCGTCAGCGAGTGTTCCGCTTAGCGGAACATCGCGCTGATCGATTCTTCATTGCTGATGCGGCGGACCGCTTCAGCGACAACCGGTGCGATATCCAGCTGGCGGATACGGTCACAGGCTTGAGCAGCGGCGGACAGCGGCACGGTGTTGGTCACCACCAGCTCGTCCAGTACCGACTTCTCGATGTTCTCGATCGCGCGGCCCGACAGGACAGGGTGCGTGCAGTAGGCGTAGACCTTGGCGGCACCGTGTTCTTTCAGGGCTTTGGCCGCGTGGCACAGGGTGCCGGCGGTGTCGACCATGTCGTCTACCAGGATGCAGGTGCGTCCTTCGACGTCGCCGATGATGTGCATAACCTCGGAGTGGTTAGCCTTTTCGCGGCGCTTGTCGATGATCCCGAGATCGACGCCCAGGGACTTGGCGACGGCGCGAGCACGCACCACACCACCGATGTCCGGGGAAACGATCATCAGGTTCTCGAAACGCTGGTCCTCGATGTCGTCGACCAGTACGGGCGAGCCGTAGATGTTGTCGACGGGGATATCGAAGAAACCCTGGATCTGGTCAGCGTGCAGGTCGACGGTGAGTACACGGTCGATACCCACGACAGTGAGCATGTCAGCGACGACTTTGGCGCTGATGGCTACACGTGCCGAACGCGGACGGCGGTCCTGGCGGGCGTATCCGAAGTAGGGAATCACGGCGGTGATTCGCGACGCTGAGGAGCGGCGGAAGGCATCTGCCATCACGACCAGTTCCATCAGATTGTCGTTGGTTGGAGCACAGGTGGGCTGAATGATGAAGACGTCCTTACCGCGGACATTTTCATTGATTTCAGCACTGATTTCGCCGTCGGAGAACTTACCGACAGAAACATCACCCAGTGGAATATGCAGCTGACGTACGACACGTCGAGCCAGATCGGGGTTGGCATTCCCCGTGAAGACCATCATCTTGGACACGCGCAGTACCTGAAGGCTGAGGGTAACCTGGATGAGTATAAGAAATGGCAGGGGCGGCTGGATTCGAACCAACGCATGGCAGGATCAAAACCTGCTGCCTTACCGCTTGGCGACGCCCCTGTATCTGTTGCTGCGAATTCTTATGAACTCGACTTCTTGATCAGACTTTGCAGCTTGCGATGCAACATCGAAACATTGCTTCCTTTCGCTACAAACCCTGTTTGGGTCTCTGAAAGAAGGGCCAGAACTCTATCAGCTTCGGCTTTGCTTGGGAAGGCCCCAAACACACAACTTCCAGTGCCGGTCATTCGTGCTTCGGTGAATTTACCCAGTGAAATCAGCGCATTGCGAACTTCAGGGTACCGTTGCTCTACTACCGGTTGGCAGTCATTTCGACTGTTTCCCTCGGGAACGGGGCGCATCTTAAGGGGGAGGGAATCACGTGTCAACTCCGGATGCGAAAAAATTTCCGCTGTGCTG
Organism: Pseudomonas peradeniyensis; assembly: GCF_014268935.2. Lineage (GTDB taxonomy): Bacteria > Pseudomonadota > Gammaproteobacteria > Pseudomonadales > Pseudomonadaceae > Aquipseudomonas > Aquipseudomonas peradeniyensis. The sequence continues at coordinate 659,883 of NZ_JABWRJ020000002.1, forward strand.
ACAGACACTTGCGGCACCAGCACGACATACCAGGGTTCCTCGGGGTCGACCGGGGTCAGCTGCTCGCCGACACCCTGGGCGAAGGCCGCGTGGCCACGGACGAACACCGGCACATCGGCGCCGAGCGACAGGCCCAGGCTGGCCAGGCGGTCTTCGTCCCAGTCCAGCTGCCACAGGTGGGCGAGCGCCAGCAGGGTGGTGGCAGCGTCCGAGCTGCCGCCACCGATGCCGCCGCCCATGGGCAACACCTTGTGCAGCCAGATGTCGGCGCCGAGCGGAGTGCCGGACTGTGCCTGCAGCAGGCGCGCGGCGCGGACGATCAGGTTGCTGTCGTGGGGCACGCCTTCAATTTCAGTCTGCAGGCGGATCTGGCCGTCCTCGCGCAGGGCGAAGCTCAGTTCGTCGCCGTGCTCGAGGAACTGGAACACGGTTTCCAGCTCGTGGTAACCGTCGGCGCGGCGACCGGTGATGTGCAGCCAGAGGTTGAGCTTGGCCGGGGCGGGCAGGGTCAGCTTGTGCATCGGCTCAGTGCCCCAGCTGGCGTGGCTGCCAGTCCTTGACTACCAGGGTCACGTCGATGTTTTCGCCGTGCAGCTTCAGGCGCTCGGGCAGCCAGTAGCCGTTCTGCTCCACATAGCTCAGGTACTCGACCTGCCAGCCATCCTGGTGAAGGCTGGCCAGGCGGCTGTCGCCGTCGAGGGTCAGCTGGCTCTTGCTGTCCGGAGCGGGCAGGCCGCGCACCCACCAGACCAGGTGCGACACCGGCAGGCGCCAGCCCAGTTGTTCTTCCAGCAGCGCCTCGGGGTTGGCGGCCTCGTAGCGGCCCTGGTTGGCTACTTCCAGCACCACGCCGCCGGGGCGCCCGGTCAGGCGCGCCGCGCCGCGACCCAGGGGGCCGGCCAGGCGGATGTCGTAGTAGTCCTGGCGTTGCAGCCAGAACAAGGTGCCGCTGCCGGAGTCGCGTGGGGCGCGGATGCCGACCTTGCCGTTGATCTGCCAGCCGTCGAGGCTGCCGAGCTGCTGTTTGTGCTCGCGCCACAGCTGCGGGTTGCCCTGGCCCTGTACGGCTTCCTTGCTGCCGAAGCCGGCGCAGCCGGTGAGCAGGGCAATGAGGGTGAAGGTGATGCAATGACGCAGGAACATGGTTTACAGGCTCTCGGATCCGGTCAGGCGCAGCAGGGTCTTGCGCAGGATGGGGCTGTCGGCCTGGGCTTCGAAGCCCTTGGCCCAGACTTGGCGGGCTTCGCGGCGCTTGCCGTTGGCCCAGAGGACTTCGCCCAGGTGGGCGGCGACTTCATGGTCGGGGAAGCGCTCGAAGGCCAGGCGCAGCTGGCGTTCGGCTTCCTCGAGGTTGCCCATGCGATAGGCCACCCAGCCCAGGCTGTCGAGCACCGCCGGGTCGTCCGGGGTGAGCTGGTGGGCCTTGTCGATCAGCGTCTTGGCTTCGCTGTAGCGGGTGGTGCGATCGGCCAGGGTGTAGCCCAGGGCGTTGAGGGCCATGGCGTTTTCCGGCTCGCGGGCAAGGATCGCGCGCAGGTCTTTCTCCATCTGCGCCAGGTCGTTGCGCTTCTCGGCGAGCATGGCGCGGGTATAGAGCAGGTTGAGGTCGTCCGGGTAGCGCTTGATCGCCTGCGCCAGCACTTGACCGGCCTGGGCCTCCTTGCCGTTGTTACCCAGGCTTTCGGCTTCGATCAGGTACAGCTGGATGGCGTAGTCCGGCTGGGCCTCGCGGGCTTCGGCGAGTATCCGCGAGGCTTCGGCGCTGCGGCCGTTGGCGATGAGGATATCGGCCTGGCGCAGTTGCGCCGGCAGGTAGTCCGGGCCGGGGCCGACCAGGGCGTATTCGCGCAGGGCGGCGGCCGGCTGGCTGCGCTCTTCGCGGATGCGGCCCAGGTTGAGGTGGGCGGCGTCGACGTTGGCGTCACGCTCGACCAGTTCCTGCAGGTATCCCTCGGCTTCGTCCCAGTGTTTGGTTTCCAGGCACACCAGGGCCAGCGAGTAGCGGATTTCGTCGTCTTCGGGGTACTGCTGCAGCAGGCTTTCGAATTCGGCCTTGGCGTCGTCGATGCGGTCCTGCTCGACCAGGGTGCGGGCGTAGGTCAGGCGCAGGCGTTTGTCCTCGGGGTTGTCGCGGATCGCCCCACGCAGCAGTGGCAGGGCCTCGGGGCCACGGTCCATGGCTTGCAGCAGACGGGCGCGCAGTAGCACCGGGGCGATCTCGCCGTTCTTCGGCGGATGGGCCTCGAGCAGGTCGAGGGCCTGTTGCGGCTTGTCGTCCTGGTTCAGCAGCAGGGCCTTGCCGAACACCAGCTGGCCGTTGTCGGGGTATTTCACCAGCAGGCGGTCGAAGCTCTGCATCAGGCCGTCACGGGTGCTCTGGTCGGTCTCGGCGGCCGCCAGGGCGAGGAAATCGAAGTGGGTGTCGCCCTGGCCCTGCAGCACCTTTTCCATGTAGGTCATGGAATCGTCGTAGCGTCCGGCGCGGGCCAGCTGGATGGCCGCGGCGCGCTGGGCGTCGAGGTTCTGCGGATCGTTGCGGGCCCAGATCAGGGCGGTGTCCAGGGCTGGCTCGTCGGCGCCGAGGTATTCGGCGATGCGATAGGCACGCTCGGAGACGGCCGGATCCTGGGTTTTTTCGGCCTGGTCGACGTAGTTGGCCAGGGCGATGTCGAAGCGGTTGCGCTGGCCGGCCAGCTCCGCCACCAGCAGGCTGTACAGGGTTTCCTGCTTGAACGATCCGTACACCACGGGCTTTTCCGCGCTCTTGCCGGCGTCGGTGGCGGGCGACTGGACGTCCGTCTTCGGGGCCAGGCTCTGGCAGCCTTGAAGCAGGGCGAGGGCAAGCAGCAATGCGTAGGATTTGTTCATAGAGGCTTATAAAGAGGCTAAACCGGCGGTCGGAGCATGATGACACAAGCGTGAGGGCAAACCCACCTGCGAAGGTCGTGGTGTGAAGCGGTGCTTCGGAGTATAGGGACAATGAGCCGGGGCGGTGGTTCGCAACCAATCCATGGCATCCCGCCCTTGCCCTTGCCCTTGCCCTTGTTTTTGCTCGGCTTTTGCTTTTGCTTCTAAGCGCGCGGTAGTTCAGGCAACACCAATTGCGACTTCAGGAGGCCGAACGCAGGTCTTGCGGAGGGAGGTGACGGGCATGGATGCCCGTCAAGCGCTGCGCCCCAGGATGGGGCGTTCAGCGCGGTCCTCCCGGGAGCAAGACCGGAGTGAGGGGACCCCGGAGCGAAGCGTAGGGGCCGGATGAATGGAGCGAGGATTTTTTGGTTCCTTTTTGATCCTTCAAAAAGGGACCCGCCGTAAGGGCGGAAAGGTGACTATACGTCGCCATCGCCAATGAATGAGCGCATAACTTCCAAAACCCACGCTCTGAAAATCAAAGTCAAAATCGGTCGGCGCGGGTTTCTACAGGTGCAAGCGCATTCATTTACGATGTCGACGCATAGTCACCTTTTCGCCCTTACGGCGAGTCACTTTTTGTCAAACGCCCGGAGCGCCGGCCGGACAAAAGTAACCAAAAAACGCTGCGCTCCATTCATCCGGCCCTCCGCTGCGCTCCGGGTCCCCTCACTTCGGCCTTGCTCCCGGGAGGACCGCGCTGCAGGGCCCATCCTGGGCCCCAGCGCTTGACGGGCATCCATGCCCGTCACCTCCCTCCGCAAGGCCTGCGTTCGGCCTCCTGAAGTCGCGAAGGTACGGGCGGCGCCTGCACTGGCGCAGCTGTCGCTAGCTGGGTATGGCGCTAGACTCCTGATCGGCAACGGCAGGGAAGTGTGATGGTGCGGGGCGATAGGCACGCCGCATCGCCACAATAGCGAACGGTGGTTGTTCTAAAACCTGCGAAGTAGGACAATTATCGGCTTCACGTCCCAACCAGCGACCTTGCATGGCCTTTCTTGCACTTGGTATCAACCATAAGACTGCCTCGGTAGACGTACGCGAGCGCGTGGCGTTTACGCCCGAGCAGCTGGTCGATGCCCTGCAGCAGCTCTGCCGACTGACCGCCAGCCGCGAGGCGGCGATCCTGTCCACCTGCAACCGCAGCGAACTGTATATAGAGCAGGACCACCTCGCCGCCGACGCCGTGCTGCAATGGCTGGCCGACTACCACCAGCTGAGCCTCGACGAACTGCGCGCCAGCGCTTACGTCCACGAGGAGCACGACGCGGTCCGGCACATGATGCGCGTGGCCTCCGGCCTCGACTCGCTGGTGCTCGGCGAGCCGCAGATCCTCGGCCAGATGAAGTCGGCCTACGCCGTGGCTCGCGAGGCCGGCACCGTCGGGCCGCTGCTGGGTCGGCTGTTCCAGGCCACCTTCAGCGCCGCCAAGCAGGTGCGCACAGACACCGCCATCGGCGAGAACCCGGTCTCGGTGGCGTTCGCCGCGGTCAGTCTGGCCAGGCAGATCTTCTCCGACCTGGGCCGCAGCCAGGCGCTGCTGATCGGCGCCGGCGAGACCATCACCCTGGTTGCCCGCCACCTGCACGAGCAGGGCGTGCGCCGCATCGTCGTGGCCAATCGCACCCTTGAGCGCGCCAGCATTCTCGCCGAGCAGTTCGGCGCGCATGCCGTGCTGCTCTCGGACATCCCGCAGGAACTGGCCAACAGCGACATCGTCATCAGCTCCACTGCCAGCCAGTTGCCGATCCTCGGTAAGGGCGCGGTGGAAAGCGCGCTGAAGCAGCGCCGGCACAAGCCGATCTTCATGGTCGACATCGCCGTGCCGCGTGACATCGAGCCGCAGGTGGGCGAGCTGGACGACGTCTACCTCTATACCGTCGACGACCTGCACGAAGTGGTCGCGGAAAACCTCAAGAGCCGTCAGGGCGCGGCCCAGGCCGCCGAAGAGCTGGTCTCGGCCGGCGCCGACGATTTCATGGTGCGCCTGCGCGAGCTGGCGGCGGTGGATGTGCTCAAGGCCTATCGCCAGCAGAGCGAGCGCCTGCGCGACGAAGAACTGCAAAAGGCCCTGCGCCTGCTCGGCAACGGCGGCAACCCCGAGGACGTGCTCATGCAACTGGCCCGGGGCCTGACCAACAAACTCCTGCACGCCCCCAGCGTGCAGCTGAAAAAGCTCTCCGCCGAAGGCCGCCTCGATGCGCTGGCCATGGCCCAGGAACTCTTCGCCCTCCACGAGGGCTCGACGGACAAATCCCCGCAATGAAAGCGTCGCTGCTGAACAAACTGGACACGCTCCAGGATCGCTTCGAGGAACTCACCGCGCTGCTCGGTGACGCCGAAGTCATTTCCGACCAGACGCGTTTTCGCGCCTACTCCCGCGAGTACGCCGAAGTCGAGCCGGTGATCGCCTGCTATCAAGGCTGGCGCAAGGTCCAGGACGACCTCGAGGGCGCCCAGGCGCTGCTCAAGGACGCCGACCCCGACCTGCGCGAAATGGCGGTCGAAGAAGTGCGCGAAGCGAAAGAGCAGCTGGTGGTCCTGGAGTCGCAACTGCAGCGCATGCTGCTGCCCAAGGACCCCAACGACGGGCGCAACGTGTTCCTTGAAATCCGCGCCGGCACCGGTGGCGACGAGGCGGCGATCTTCTCCGGCGACCTGTTCCGCATGTACTCGCGCTACGCCGAGAAACGCGGCTGGCGCCTGGAGATCCTCTCCGAGAACGAAGGCGAGCACGGCGGCTACAAGGAAATCATCGCCCGGGTCGAAGGCGACAGCGTGTACGGCAAGCTGAAGTTCGAGTCCGGTGCGCACCGTGTGCAGCGGGTCCCGGAAACCGAATCCCAGGGCCGCATCCACACCTCGGCCTGCACCGTGGCGGTATTGCCCGAGCCCGACGAGCAGGTGGCGATCGAGATCAACCCGGCCGACCTGCGCGTGGACACCTACCGCGCCTCCGGCGCCGGCGGCCAGCACGTCAACAAGACCGACTCGGCGATCCGTATCACCCACTTGCCCACCGGCATCGTGGTCGAGTGCCAGGAAGAGCGTTCGCAGCACAAGAACCGTGCCCGCGCCATGTCCTGGCTCTCGGCCAAGCTCAACGACATGCAGACCAGCGCCGCGCAGAACGCCATCGCCAGCGAGCGCAAGCTGCTGGTGGGCTCGGGTGACCGCTCCGAGCGCATCCGCACCTACAACTATCCACAGGGCCGGGTCACCGACCACCGTATCAACCTCACCCTCTACTCCCTGGACGATATCCTCGCCGGTGGCGTGGAGGCCGTGATCGAGCCGTTGCTGGCCGAATACCAGGCCGATCAGCTGGCCGCCCTGGGGGATTGAATGACCATCATCGCCAGCCTGCTGCGCAACGCGCAGTTGCCAGACTCGCCGACCGAACGGCTGGACGCCGAGCTGCTCCTGGCCGCGGCCCTGGGCAAGTCGCGCAGCTTCCTGCACACCTGGCCCGAGCGTATCGTCAGCAGCGAGGCGGCGCAGGTGTTCGCCGACTACCTTGAACGGCGTCGCGCCGGTGAGCCGGTGGCCTATATCCTCGGCCAGCAGGGGTTCTGGAAGCTGGACCTGGAAGTCGCGCCACATACGTTGATCCCGCGCCCGGACACCGAGCTGCTGGTGGAAACCGCGCTCGAGCTCGTGCCGCCCACGCCTGCCCGGGTCCTCGACCTGGGCACCGGCACCGGGGCCATTGCCCTGGCCCTGGCCAATGAGTGCCCGGGGTGGCAGGTCACGGCGGTGGACCGCATCGACGAGGCCGTGGCCCTGGCCGAGCGCAACCGCCAGCGCCTGGGCCTGGGCAATGTCCAGGTGCGTGCCAGCCACTGGTTCGATGCCCTTGTGGGTGAGCGTTTCGACCTGATTCTCAGCAATCCGCCTTATATCCGCGCCGCCGATCCGCACCTGGTGGCCGGTGACGTGCGCTTCGAACCCAGCAGCGCCCTGGTGGCCGGCGAGGACGGGCTGGACGACCTGCGGGTGATCGTCGTCCAGGCCCCGTCGCACCTGCTGCCCGGAGGTTGGCTGCTGCTCGAGCACGGCTATGACCAGGCGCCCGCCGTACGCGACCTGCTGGCGGCGGCCGGCTTCATCGACGTCGCCAGCCGTGTCGACCTGGGCGGCCACGAACGCATCAGCCTGGGGCGCCTGCCATGCTGAGCGACCAGGAGCTGTTGCGCTACAGCCGGCAGATCCTCCTGTCGCAGGTGGATATCGACGGCCAGTTGCGCCTGAAACACGGCAAGGCCCTGGTCATCGGCCTCGGCGGGCTGGGCTCGCCGGTGGCGCTGTACCTCGCCGCGGCGGGCGTCGGTGAGCTGCACCTGGCCGATTTCGACACCGTCGACCTGACCAACCTGCAACGCCAGGTGATCCACGACAGCGACAGCGTCGGCATGAGCAAGGTCGATTCGGCTATCAAGCGTCTGCGGGCGATCAACCCGGAAATCAGCCTGGTCGCCCATCGCCGGGCGCTGGACGAGGATTCGTTGGCCGCGGCGGTGGCGGCGGTCGATGTGGTGCTCGACTGCTCCGACAATTTCGGTACCCGCGAGGCGGTCAATGCCGCTTGCGTGGCTGCGGGCAAACCGTTGGTCAGCGGCGCGGCAATCCGCCTCGAAGGTCAGTTGTCGGTGTTCGACACCCGCCGCGACACCAGCCCCTGCTACCACTGCCTCTATGGCCATGGCAGCGAGGCCGAGCTGACCTGTAGCGAGGCTGGGGTGATCGGCCCGCTGGTGGGGCTGGTCGGCAGCCTGCAGGCCCTGGAAGCGCTGAAATTGCTGGCCGGTTTCGGCGAGCCGCTGGTCGGCCGCCTGCTGCTGATCGACGCCCTGGGCACCCGCATGCGCGAGCTGCGGGTCAAGCGCGACCCTGCCTGCACCGTGTGTGGCAATCGCCATGGCTGAGCGTTCGGCGCCGGTGGGCGTGATGGATTCCGGCGTCGGCGGGTTGTCGGTGCTGGCCGAGATCCAGCGCCTGCTGCCCAACGAATCCTTGCTTTACCTGGCCGACAGCGGCCATGTGCCCTATGGCGAGAAGTCCCCGGACTACATTCGCCAGCGTCTGCGGCTGATCGCCAGGTTCTACCATGAGCAGGGCGCCAAGGCATTGGTCCTGGCCTGCAACACGGCCACGGTGGCCGCAGTGGCCGACCTGCGCGAGCTCTACCCGGACTGGCCGCTGGTGGGGATGGAGCCTGCGGTCAAGCCGGCGGCTGCGGCAACCCGCTCCGGCGTGGTAGGCGTGCTGGCCACCACCGGTACCCTGCAGAGCGCCAAGTTCGCCGCCTTGCTCGACCGCTTCGCCAGTGATGTGCGGGTGATCACCCAGCCGTGTCCTGGGCTGGTCGAGCGTATCGAGGCGGGCGACCTGGTCAGCGAGCAACTGCGCCAGTTGCTCTCGGGCTATGTCAAGCCGCTGCTCGCGGCCGGCTGCGACACCCTGATCCTGGGCTGCACCCACTACCCGTTCCTGCGGCCCATGCTGGCCGAAATGGTGCCGGCGGATGTGGCGATCATCGACACCGGCGCTGCCGTGGCGCGCCAACTGCAACGCCTGCTGGGCGCCCGTGGGCTGCTCAGTGACGGACCGGCGCAGCCAACGGCGTTCTGGAGCAGCGGCGAGCCGGAGTGCTTGCGCAAGGTGCTGCCGCTGTTGTGGAACCAATCCGGCAGCGTGCAGCGCTTCCTGCCTTGAAACCTAGGGTCAGCTGTTCTTTGGTAGCGGCCACAGTTCGCTTGGGTTGAGCACCTCCAGCACCAGATCGGCCTGGCGCTCGTCCAGGCGCGCCAGCAACTCCTGCGCCGCGCTTTGCGCCGTCCAGGGCTCCGGAATGGCCTGCACCGAGGTCACCGGGGCCTTCAGCGATTGAGGCGCCACCACCATCAGGTCGATGCCCAGCGTGTGCAGGACATTGCGCTGCTCTTTCAGCCACGTCGGCAGGCTGTTGCCGCCATTGAGCGGCTGGTTCGGTTCGAACAGCTGCAATGCCGAGTAGCGGCTGAGAATAGTCATGACCTGCGGCTTCTGGCCCTTGGCCAACAACGGCAGCGCGGCGTTCAGGCTCTGGTGCGTGGCTTGCAGGTTGCTGCTGACGATCTGTTCGAACAGGTCTGCATTCGCCATATTGTCCGGCAGGTAGTCGCAGCTCCCGGCATTTACCAGCAGACAATCCAGCGCCCCCCAGGCGGCCTGAAGCCGCTGGCCGGCATCCTGCAAGGGGCCGAAAAGCCGCAGCAAGCGTGCTCCGTGAAGCGCCCCCAGGCTGTCGAGTTCCTGGCTATCCCTGCCACTGGCGGCCACCGTGTGCCCTTGTGCGAGCAACTGTTCCACCAAGGCCAGGCCGAGTCCGTGGCTGGCTCCTGTAACCCAGAAACGACGTGTCATGCTCTATGCCCCCTGATCCTGCCAGCTGGTCAAGCTTTTGAAGGCTTCCAATGCGCGTTGGCGACTACTATCGAGATCGACTATCGGGCCCGAGTAATTATTAGTAGCAAATAGGTCAGCGGATTTCACCGGGAAGTGAATCGATTTATCGTCTTTCCCCTCCAGTTCCGGCAACCACTGGCGGATGAACACCCCTTTCGGATCGAAGCGCTGCGACTGAGTGATGGGATTGAAGATCCGAAAATAGGGCACCGCATCGGTACCGGTCGAAGCGCTCCATTGCCAGCCACCGTTGTTGGCGGCCAGGTCACCGTCTATCAGGTGACGCATGAAATGCCGTTCGCCGTGCCGCCAGTCGATCAGCAGGTTTTTGCTGAGGAACATGGCGACGATCATGCGCAGGCGGTTATGCATCCAGCCGGTGTGCAACAGTTGGCGCATGGCGGCATCGATGAGGGGGAATCCGGTGCGGCCCTCCTTCCAGGCCTGCAGGTCGGCGGGCGCGTCGCGCCAGGGCAATGCTTCTGTATGCAGGCGGAAGGCGCGGTGCCGGGAGACCCGGGGGTAGCCCACCAGCGTGTGCTTGTAGAACTCGCGCCACAGCAGCTCGTTGACCCAGGTCTGCACGCCGACGCTGCCACTATCGAATTCACCCCGGTTGCTCGCCAGTGCCGCGTGCAGGCACTGGCGCGGCGAGACCACGCCGGCGGCGAGGTAGGGAGAGAGCTGGCTGGTGCCGGCCCTGGCAGGCAGGTCGCGCAGCTGTGCGTAGTCGTCGATGGTTTCGTCGACGAAGCGCTGTAGCCGCCGCTTGCCTTCATCCTCGCCTGCCGGCCAGTGTTGGCGCAGGGTTTCGCAAGGGAGCGCGAAGCCTTCGACCTGCTGGGGGACGGTGTCGCTGCCGATCCCGAGGGACTGTTGGGCCTGTACCGGTTGAGCCAGCGACGGGAGGCTGCGGTGCAGGTGCTCCAGGCAGACCCGCTTGAACTGGCTGAATACTTGAAAGTATTGGCCGGTGCGGGTCAGTACGCTACCGGGCCTGAATAGCAGCTGGTCGAGATGGCTGGTGGCGGTGATCCCGGCTTGTTGCAGTGATTCGCGAGTTGCTTGGTCCCTCCGGGCCTCGTTGATGCCGTATTCGTCGTTCCAGTGCACGGCCTCGATGCGGTGTTGGCGGCAGACCTCGAGCATGCATTCAGGGACGTCGGCCCAGGTGTCGGTGGTGCGAATCAGCAGCGGAATGTTCAATGCCGCCAGTGATTGTTGCAACAGTCGCAGGTTGCGCAGCCAGAAGTCGACCTTGCAGGGCGCATCGTCGTGGGCCTGCCACTGGCCGGGGCTGGCAATCCACAGGGCCACGGTCGGGCCGCGTTGGCAGGCAGCCGTGAGGGCGGTGTTGTCGTCGATGCGCAGGTCGCTGCGCAGCCAGATCAGTTGCATGGGTAACAGGCTCAAGGTCGGGGTTGCTGGAGGCGGCGCAGGGCGGCCGGGGGGCTGTCGAACAGGTGCAAGTCAGGGAGTGACAGTGCGTGCAGTTCCGTCTCATGCAGGCTGACGGTATTACCACCCAGGAGTTTCAGTGTGTTGACGTCCTGCAATGCTCGGCCGAGCACGGCGAGGTCGGGGCGACGACCGAGGTGCAGCAGCAGCGCTTGTGGCTGCAGTTGCTCGACGGCCAACCGCAATTGGCGGGGTTCAACGGACCACTCGAGGATCTCCAGTGGGTAGCCGTTGCTGCTCAGCAACCAGGCACAGAGCCAGAACTCGGCATCGAAGGCGCAATCGTCGGAGCGGGCGAGCAGCACGCAAGGGCCGCCAAGCGAGTGGCTGTCGTGATAGACCCGCGCCCCCAGCTTGCTGCGCAGCCAGCCGTGAAAGAACACCTGTTCCAGTCGGGCGTCGAAATGCGTTTGCCAGCGCTGTTCGAGGGCCTCGAGCAGCGGCAGCAGCAAGCGCTCGCAGACGGTCACGGCGGGGTAGAGGGCCATCACCTGGTTGATCAACTGGTCCAGCGGGCGTTGGGAAAGACGGGCGATGGCCGCGATCAGCTGTTCGATGCGTTCGCCCCATTCGCCCTGGATCGGCGCCGTGGCGTGCGCGGCATTGTCCAGCAGTTCGCGCACCTGGCTTACCGCGGCGCCACGCTCCAGCCAGCGCAGCACGGCTTGGACCCGCTGCACCTGGTCCTGTGGATAAAGGCGATGGCCCTTGGGTGTGCGCTGCGGCTTGATCAGGCCGTAACGGCGTTCCCAGGCGCGCAGGGTTACCGGATTGACGCCGGTCAGGCGGGCCACTTCGCCGATGGGCAGCAATGGGTCAGATGGCATTGCGCAGTCCGAGGTCTTCCGGATGGGGTTGCAGGTAGGCCTGTTGCAGCAGGTAGGGATCGGGATGGCGGCGCAGGTGGTGCTTGAGCAGGGTCAAGGGCACCACCAGTGGCACCACGCCTTTCTGGTACTGGCCGATGACCTGCTGCAACTCGGCCTTGTCCGCCTGGCCCAGGTCGTTGCGCAGGTAGCCGCTCAGGTGCTGCAGCACGTTGCCGTGGGTGCCGCGGCTGGCGCAGCGGCGCAGCGCCTGCATCAGCTGGCTGAAGTAGCGCGGGCCGAGTTGCATCGGGTCGTCGTCGCGGCTCATGTTGCCGAGCAGGCGGCCAAGGCTGCGATAGGCCTGGGGGTTGTGAGCCATCAGCAGGTACTTGTAGCGGGCATGGAAGCGGATCAGCGCGCCGCGGCTCAGGCCCTGGCGCAGCAGTTGTCGCCAGTCGGCGTAGGCGTAGACGCGGGCGATGAAGTTTTCCCGCAGCACCGGATCGTGCAGGCGGCCTTCCTCCTCGACCGGCAGGTCCGGGCGCCGCTCGCAGAATGCCGCGGCGTAGGCGCCCCGGCCACCCTGGTGGGCCGGGTGGCCGTCTTCCTGGTAGACCTTGACCCGTTCAAGGCCGCAGGACGGTGACTTCTGCATGAAGATGTAGCCGCAGATATCGTCGAGTTCGTCGGCCATCTGTGCGCCGTAGGCACGCAGCGGGCCGGCGAAATCGGTGGCGCTGTTGCGCGTGCCGGTGACGGCCGGATGCTCGGGGTCGCCTACCAGGCGGATGGGTTCACGGGGCGTGCCCAGGCCGATGGCGACCTCGGGGCACAGGGGGACCCAGTCGAAATGCTTGCCGAGCAGCTCGAGGCACAGGCTGGAGGCTTTGTGGCCGGCGTTGTAGCGCACATTGCGGCCGGTCAGGCAGGCGCTGATGGCCAGGCGAGGCTTGCCACTGGGCGGGGAAGCGTTCATCGCGGTCTCCGGAATGACTTGTACAGGCTGCACGGTTTGTACAAGTCTATTCCAGCACAGATGAAAACTTATACAAGTATAATTTTTTGTATAAGTTTGCCGTCGATTATTCCAGGTGCTCCAGCAGGCGCCGAGCGGCTTCCTGGCCGCTGAGCCAGGCCCCTTCGACCCGGCCGGACAGGCACCAGTCGCCACAGGCGTACAGGCCCAGGTCGGCATCGGCCAGCGTGCCCCACTCGTGATTGACGGCAGGGCGCGCGTACAGCCAGCGGTGGGCGAGAGCGAAGGTCGGTGCGGGAACGACGCAGCCGACCAGTTCGGCAAATTCTCCCCACAGCTGCTCGATCACTTCTTCCTTGGGCAGGTCGATGTGCTGTTTGCTCCAGCTGGAGGTGGCATGCAGCACCCAGGTGTCGAGTTGCTCGTCGCGGCCCGGCTTGCTGCGGTTGCGGGCCAGCCAGTCGAGCGGGTTGTCCTGCACGAAGCAGCCCTGCATCGGGGTTTCCAGCGGTGCCTGGAAGCCCAGGGCAATGGCCCAGGTCGGCTCCATCTGAACCCCGGCGGCAACCGCCGCGAGCTTGGGCGCGGCGGCCAGCAACGGGGTGGTCTGGGGCGCCGGCACGGCGATCACCACCTGGCTGAACGGCCCATGGCTGCAGCCTTCGGTGTCCTGCAGGTGCCAGTACTGCTTGCCGCGGAACACCTCGGTGATGCGACAGCCGAAGTTCACCGTGACATCCTTGAGCAGGCCGCGGGTGATGGCACTCATGCGCGGCACGCCGACCCAGCGGGTCTGTTCGTCGGGGGAGGGGGTCAGTTCGCCATCGCGGTAGTTGTACAGCTGCGGCTTCCACTGCGCGGCCCAGCCGTTGGCCACCCAGTGCTGAACCTGCTCGACGAAGCGCCGGTCGCGGGCGGTGAAGTACTGGGCGCCGAGGTCCAGGGCGCCGGCATCGCTGCGCTTGCTGGCCATGCGTCCGCCGCTGCCGTGGCCCTTGTCGAACAGGTGGACGGTCTGCCCGGCCTTCTGCAAGGCCTGGGCGGCGGACAGGCCGGCGATTCCGGCACCGATGATGGCAATAGGTACTGTCATGATGGCCTCTTCGAACCTAGCTATACGCAGCCTACGCTGCCAGGCAAACCTGTACAATGCACAATGTTTGTATAAGGTTATTCCGCTCGATAGGCAGGTTGGCCTATGTTTATCCGAGAGCGTTCGGTCAAAAAAGTGCCTTGATCTTAAAAATAGACCACGGCCGCCCAGTGTGAGGACACAGCCATGCATATATTGCTGACCGGCGGTACCGGCCTGATCGGCCAACACCTCTGCCAGATGTGGCGCCAGCAAGGGCATCGCCTGACGGTCTGGAGCCGCCGCCCCGAACAGGTGGCGAAAATCTGCGGTACCGGCGTGCGGGGCGTGGCCCGACTGGAGGACATTGCCGATGACGACGAGGTCGACGCGGTGGTCAACCTGGCCGGTGCGCCGATCGCCGACCGGCCGTGGACCGCGGCGCGGCGCAATCTGCTCTGGGCCAGCCGGGTGACCCTCACCGAGCAGTTGCTGGCCTGGCTGGAGCGCCGTGAGCGCCGCCCGCAAGTGCTGGTTTCCGGCTCTGCGGTGGGCTGGTACGGCGACGGTGGCGAGCGTGAGCTCACCGAGGCTTCGCAGCCGGTGAAGGAGGACTTCGCCAGCCAGCTGTGCATCGCCTGGGAGGAAACCGCCCAGCGTGCCGAGGCCCTGGGGATCCGCGTGGTGCTGGTGCGCACCGGCCTGGTACTGGCCGCCGATGGCGGCTTTTTGTCGCGCCTGCGCCTGCCGTACAAGCTGGGCTTGGGCGGGCCGCTGGGCGATGGTCGGCAGTGGATGCCCTGGGTGCATATCGACGACCAAATCGGCCTGATTGATTTTCTCTTGCAGCACAACGAAGCCAGCGGTCCCTATAATGCCTGCGCGCCGGAGCCGGTGCGCAACCGCGAGTTCGCCAAGCGCCTGGGCCGCACCCTGCATCGCCCGGCGTTCATGCCGATGCCGGCGCTGTTGCTCAAGGCCGGGCTCGGCGAGCTGTCGACGCTGCTGCTCGGCGGCCAGCGCGCGCGCCCGGTGCGCCTGCTGGCGGCGGGCTTCACGTTCCGCTTCAACGATCTGCAATCGGCCCTGGACAACCTGTCCAGCCGCCTCTGACATAGGACGCTGCATGACCGATCACGCCCTGCTGCTGGTCAACCTGGGTTCGCCGGCCTCCACCTCGGTGGCCGACGTGCGCCGTTACCTCAACCAGTTCCTCATGGACCCGTACGTGATCGATCTGCCCTGGCCGGTGCGGCGGTTGCTGGTGTCGCTGATCCTGATCAAGCGCCCCGAGCAGTCGGCCCATGCCTACGCCTCGATCTGGTGGGACGAGGGCTCGCCGCTGGTGGTGCTGACCCGCCGTCTGCAGCAGGCGATGGCCGCCCATTGGCCCCATGGGCCGGTGGAGATCGCCATGCGCTACGGACAACCGGCGCTGCCGGAGGTCCTGGAGCGCATGGCCGCGCAAGGGGTGCGCAAGGTGACGCTGGCACCGCTTTATCCACAGTTCGCCGACAGCACCGTGACCACCGTGGTGGAGTTGGCGAAGCAGACCATCGCCGAGCGCAAGCTGCCCTTGCAGACCCGCATTCTGCAGCCGTTCTACGATCACCCTGAGTACATCGATGCATTGGTGGCCAGCGCCCGCCCGTACCTGGAGCAGGATTACGATCATCTGCTGCTGAGCTTCCATGGTTTGCCCGAGCGACACCTGAAGAAGCTCGACCCCACCGGCCAGCATGACTTCCAGGCCGCCGACTGTTGCAAGGACGCCAGCGCCGAGATGCGTGCGGTGTGCTATCGCGGCCAGTGCCTGGCCACGGCCAGGGCATTCGCCGAGAAGATGGGCATCCCGGACGGCAAGTGGTCGGTGTCGTTCCAGTCGCGCCTGGGCCGGGCCAAATGGATCGAGCCCTACACCGAGACGCGCCTGGATGAGCTGGGCAAGGCGGGGGTGAAGAAGCTGTTGGTGATGTGCCCGGCGTTTGTCGCCGATTGCATCGAAACGCTGGAGGAGATCGGCATGCGCGGCAGCGAGCAGTTCGTCGAGGCCGGTGGCAAGGAGCTGGTGCTGGTGCCGTGCCTGAATGATCACCCGGAGTGGGTGAGGGTGTTGGCGGGGATGTGCGAGAAGGCTTGAGAAACTCGCCTGGCTTTGAATCTAGGGGCCGCAAGGCGGCCCCAGGATTTCAAGAAAGACTCAAGGCAGCTGATCATCCAACTTCTTGTTCTTCCAGCCATCGTTGCCCGGCAGGATCAGGTTCAGGGCAATGGCCACCACGGCGCACAGGGCGATGCCTTTCAGGCCCCAGTCGTCCGGGCCGTCGCCGCTGCCGATCAGCACGCCGCCGATACCGAACACCAGGGTCACCGAAACGATCACCAGGTTGCGCGCCTCGGCCAGGTCGATCTTGTGGCGGATCATGGTGTTCATGCCCACCGCCGCGATCGAACCGAACAACAGGCAGAGAATGCCGCCCATCACCGGTACCGGAATGCTCTGCAGCAGCGCGCCGAACTTGCCGATGAAGGCCAGGGTGATGGCGAATACCGCCGCCCAGGTCATGATCTTCGGGTTGTAGTTCTTGGTCAGCATCACCGCGCCGGTCACTTCGGCGTAGGTGGTGTTGGGCGGGCCGCCGAACAGGCCGGCGGCGGTGGTGGCCAGGCCGTCACCCAGCAGCGTGCGGTGCAGGCCGGGCTTTTTCAGGTAGTCGCGGCCGGTCACGCTGCCCACCGCAATCACCCCGCCGATGTGTTCGATCGCCGGGGCCAGGGCCACCGGCACGATGAACAGGATGGCCTGCCAGTTGAAGGCCGGCGCGGTGAAGTTCGGCAGCTCCAGCCAAGGGGCTGCGGCGATCTTGGCGGTGTCGACCACGCCAAAGGCGAACGACAGGGCGAAGCCCACCAACACGCCGGCGATGATCGGCACCAGGCGGAAGATGCCCTTGCCGAACACGGCGACGATCAGCGTGGTCAGCAGTGCCGGCATGGAGATCAGCATGGCGGTCTTGTACGGCATCAGCGCAGCGCCATCACCACCCTTGCCCATCGCCATGTTGGCGGCGATCGGCGCCATGGCCAGGCCGATGGAGATGATCACCGGGCCGATCACCACCGGCGGCAGCATGCGGTCGATGAAACCGGTGCCCTTGATCTTCACCATCAGGCCCATGAAGGTGTACACGAAGCCTGCGGCCATCACGCCGCCCATGGTCTCGGCCAGGCCGAACTGGCCCTTGGCGAGGATGATCGGGGTGATGAAGGCGAAGCTCGAAGCCAGGAATACCGGGACCTGACGGCCCGTGACCAGCTGGAACAGCAGGGTGCCGATGCCGGCGGTGAACAGCGCCACGTTCGGATCGAGGCCGGTGATCAGCGGCATCAGCACCAGCGCGCCGAATGCCACGAAGAGCATCTGCGCGCCCGAGACGACCTGGCGCCAGAGCGGGTCGTTGAAGCCGTCCTGCATGGTCAGGCGTCCTTCTGCTTGGTGCCGAAGATCTTGTCGCCGGCATCACCCAGGCCTGGGACGATGTAGCCGTGCTCGTTCAGGCGCTGGTCGATCGAGGCGGTGTAGATCTGCACATCCGGGTGGGCTTTCTCCACCACGGCGATGCCTTCGGGCGCCGCGACCAGGACCATGGCGCGGATTTCCTTGCAGCCGGCCTTTTTCAGCAGGTCGATGGTGGCGACCATCGAACCGCCGGTGGCCAGCATCGGGTCGATGATCAGGGCCAGGCGCTGGTTGATGTCCGGCGCGAGTTTCTCGAGGTAGGTGTGGGCTTCGAGGGTTTCCTCGTTGCGGGCCACGCCCACGGCACTCACCTTGGCCCCGGGGACCAGGCTGAGCACGCCGTCGAGCATGCCGATGCCGGCGCGCAGGATCGGCACGACGGTGATCTTCTTGCCGGCGATCTTCTCGACTTGCACCTTGCCGCACCAACCGTCGATCTCGTAGGTTTCGAGCGGCAGGTCCTGGGTGGCTTCATAGGTCAGCAGTGCACCGACTTCCTGGGCGAGTTCGCGAAAATTCTTGGTGCTGATATCGGCACGGCGCATCAGGCCGAGCTTGTGGCGGATCAGCGGATGGCGGATCTCACGAGTAGGCATAGGGGGAGGGCTCCGGGAGGCGGGCAAAAAAACCGCGCTAGATTAATCTATTCAGTCCTTGATGTCGTGCAGTCATTGTGCACGTTAGTCCATAAAGGCTTGATCTGGGACGAGCGGATGCGTACCTTTGCCCGCTTTTCCAAAACGCACCCCCTGGAGAGCGCCATGTCCGCCGATCTCGAGCATATCCGTCAAGTGATGCACGAGGCTGATTGCCTGTACAACGAAGCCGAGGTCGAGGCCGCCATCGCCGAGGTCGGCAAGCAGATTTGCCAGGACCTGCACGACAAGAACCCGGTGGTCTTCTGCGTGATGAACGGCGGCCTGATCTTCTCCGGCAAGCTGCTCACCCACCTGCAGTTCCCGCTGGAGGCCTCGTACCTGCATGCCACCCGCTACCGCAACACCACCAGTGGCGGCGAGCTGTTCTGGAAGGCCAAGCCGGAAGTGTCGTTCATCGACCGCGACGTGCTGATCGTCGACGACATCCTCGACGAGGGCCATACCCTCAGCGCCATCATCGAGTTCTGCAAGCACGCCGGCGCCCGCGCGGTGCACACCGCCGTGCTGATCGACAAGGACCACGACCGCAAGGCCAGCCCGGACCTGAAGGCCACCTACACCGGCCTGCCATGCATCGACCGCTACATCTTCGGCTACGGCATGGACTACAAGGGCTACTGGCGCAACGCCAACGGCATCTTCGCGGTCAAGGGCCTCTGACGGCTCCAGGAGGGGCGTCGAACGCCCCTCCACAATGTGCGCCTGGGTCCGTGCTAGAGTGCCTGCTCTTGCCAAGGAGCCTCACATGCGTGCGATCGTCCCCCTCCTGCTGGCGGTGAGCCTGCCGCTTTCCGCTGCGCCGCTGCACAGCCAGTTCCTGCCGCCCGACGACCTCTCCCTGCGCCAGGAGGCTCCGGCCAGCCAGCAACTGCTGCAGGTCACCGACTACAGCGTGGTGGTGGGCACCCAGCGCCAGTCCGACCAGCAACCGATTCCGATCACCTCGTCCCTGCAGATACGCCTTAAGGGCAAGCCGTTGAGCAAGGGTTCTACCATCGCCCAGGTGTTGCTCAACTTCGACGGCGAGGGCGGCAAGAGCTTGAAAAAGCCGGCCTATGACGACAAGAGCCGGACCCTGACCCTCAACTACCCGATGGCCGACTACCGGGTGATCATGGACTTGCTGCGCAACGAAACCCTGTACGTGCAGTTCCTCACCTACGCCAATGGCCACATCTGGGCCGACCTGCACACCGGTACCGTACGTACGCGTTGAGGGCCGTGGGTTTCGGGGGGTAAACTGCCGGCCTTCGAAAATGCCCGTGATGGCCCAGTTGGAGTCGGCGATGCGTAAAGACAAGAAACAAGTGATTGGTGACGAGATCAGCGACGAGTACATCAAGACGTTCCTGCAGTTCGAGCCGGCCGATGGCCTGACCTCGCCGTCCCATCACAAGCTGATCAAGGGCTACCGCGGCCTGCGCATCGATGATTTCGAACGCTATGTGGGCTTCTTCGTCGCCGCCGGCTACGACCTGGACGGCAAGGACGAGCACGGCAAGACCTTCGCCGAGGTGATCGCCGACCAGCGCAATGCGCCGGAGTACATCGAGATCATCGAAAACGCCCGAGTTTGACCCGGAGCGTTGCGTGGGAGCGGGCTTGCCCCGCGATCGCATCGGTACAGCCATGGAAATGGTTCGGCCTGCACCGGCCAGATCGCGGGGCAAGCCCGCTCCCACGAGAGATTTGCCCGCAAACAAAAAACGCCCCGAGGGGCGTTTTTTGGTTTCAGCCGGATCAGGCGTAATGCTTGGCCGGGCTGCTTTCCACCAGCTCCAGCGCCACATCGTTGTCGGCGCTGATCTTGTGGTACAGGGCAGCATCGGTGGCCAGGACCTTCTCGCGGGCCGGGAAGATCTCCTTGAGCTTGGCGGCCCAGGCGCCCTTGGCCTGCTCGGGGAAGCAGCGCTCGATCAGCTCGAGCATGATCGACACGGTCACCGAGGCGCCCGGCGAGGCGCCGAGCAGCGCGGCCAGGCTGCCGTCCTGGGCCGAGACCAGCTCGGTGCCGAACTGCAGGATGCCGCCTTTCTTCGGATCCTTCTTGATGATCTGCACGCGCTGACCGGCCACTTCCAGGCGCCAGTCCTCGGCTTTCGCCTCGGGGTAGAAGCGGCGCAGCGATTCCAGGCGCTGTTCCATCGACTGCATCACTTCGCTGACCAGGTACTTGGTCAGGTCCATGTTGTCGCGGGCCACGGCCAGCATCGGGCCGAGGTTGCCTGCGCGCACCGACAGCGGCAGGTCCAGGAGCGAGCCGTGCTTGAGGAACTTGGTGGTGAAGCCGGCGTATGGGCCGAACAGCAGCGACGTCTTGCCGTCGACCACGCGGGTGTCCAGGTGCGGTACCGACATCGGTGGGGCGCCGACCGCGGCCTGGCTGTAGACCTTGGCCTGGTGCTGCTTGACGATTTCCGGGTTGTCGCAGCGCAGCCACTGGCCGCTGACCGGGAAGCCGCCGAAGCCCTTGCTCTCCGGGATGCCGGACATCTGCAGCAACGGCAGGGCCGCGCCGCCGGCGCCGAGGAAGACGAAGCGGGCGTCGACCTCACGGCTGCCGCCGCTGTTGACGTCCTTGATGCTCACGGTCCAGCCGCTGCCGTTTCGACGCAGGCCGACGACCTTCTTGCTGTACTTGACCTGGGCGTCCGGGCTGTTGCCCAGCTGCTTGAGCAGCTTGTTGGTCAGGGCGCCGAAGTTGACGTCGGTGCCCTTCATCACGCGGGTGGCGGCGATGCGCTGGTCGGCCGGACGGCCTGGCATCATCAGCGGCATCCACTCCTTCATCACCGCCTGGTCTTCGGTGTATTCCATCTCGGCGAAGGCGTGGTGCTGCTTGAGCAGCTCGAAGCGCTTCTTGAGGAAGGCAATACCCTTGTCACCCTCGACGTAGCTCAGGTGCGGTACCGGGTTGATGAAGGCGCGCGGCGAGCCGAAGCCGCTCTTGCGGCTCAGGTAGGCCCAGAACTGGCGCGAGACCTCGAACTGGGTGTTGATGTGCACGGCCTTCTTGATGTCGATGCTGCCATCGGCGGCCTGCGGGGTGTAATTGAGCTCGCACAGGCCGGCATGGCCGGTACCGGCGTTGTTCCAGGGGTTGGAACTCTCCGCGGCTCCGGAGTCCATCGCCTCGACGACCTCAAGCTTCAGGGTCGGGTCGAGCTCCTTGAGCAGTACGGCCAGGGTGGCACTCATGATGCCCGCGCCTACCAGTACCACATCAACCGATTCGTTCTGCGCCATTAACGCGTCTCCACAATCTACAGCACCTAATTGACAGCATAGGATCCGTGGGGTGGCCCGGATCGCCATGTCCGACTCTTCGCAGTTCTTGCAACTTCCGCGGATACCGCCAATCAGTCTTGGGTGTTCGGCTATTGAACGCCCTTTGCCACGGGTGCGGCAATTCGACTTATGGTCAAGTGCTCCGTCGTGCGTTATGGACCGGCCTCAGAGGCTCATCGGGGATGAGCGCTTTTGCCGTCTGTTCAGGGCTGTTCGGGACACATCTGCCGCTCTTGCACATGCCAGACTGTTCATTTGCTCGCCACACTCTCGTGAAGTTGTGAAAAACCGTTTTTTCACGCTCTTTTGGAGTCGTGAACCTCAAAAGTGGACTGCGCGATGGCAACCCGCAGGTTCATGCGAAGCAGAAGGCCGGAAACAGCAGGCACGACAGCCAATGCAAGACCTGAGTGGAAGGCTCTCTGTGGGCGAAGCGTCGAGGGTGCCGGGGTGAAGCGGCGAATGCGGGGCCCGATCAGGAGACGTCCTTATAATCGGGGGGAGATTATAACGATGTCGCGGGCGGAAAGGGCGTACTTGTTGGGTTTTTATTGCAGCGTTTGTCAGGCGGACAGGGTGCGTTGCTGCCAACGCTGCGTTGCACGGGCGCAAATCCGGGCGCTGGCCGGCAGCGGGCGGCCGAGCCAGGCCAGTTGCGCCTCGTTCACCTGCACCCAGGCGCCGTTGCCCGGTGGCGTGGCGCAGTGCTTGAAACCGAGGCAGATGCCGTCGCTGTCGAGGCGGGCGTAGGTGGCGTGGCGCGGGCGGTGGAAGAGCAGGGTCCAGAGCGAGGCCATGATGGTCAGTCCTGTGTGTGAGGGCTGGCGCCAGAGTAACCGGGGGGCATGAAACGATTGTGACAGAAGGGCAGTTGCTAGCTATAAGCGGCAAGCTACAAGGAAAAGGTAGGTGCTTTTGCTTGCAGCTTGCCGCTGGAAGCTTGCCGCTAGGTATACTGTGGGCCTTTGCCGCTTTTTCTGGAGAAACGCGCATGTTGCAACGTCTGTTGGTCGGTTTGTTCGCGGTGGCCAGCCTGAGCCTGGCCGGTTGTGCCCACAGCCCGCAGCAACTCAGCCCGCAACCCAAGCTTACCCAGCAACTGGCCCCGGTCGGCCACGGCCAGCCGGTGGTGGTCAAGGTCGTCGACGGGCGCGCCTCGCAATCGCTCGGCACCCGCGGTGGCATGTACCCCGAGACCAGCACCATCACCGTCAATGGCAACGATGTCGTGCCCAAGCTGCAGGCCCAGGCCGAGGCGGCGGTGCGCCTGCTCGGCTTCACCCCGACGCCCAACGCCTACAACGCGCCGCAGCTGACCGTGACCCTGGCCGAGCTCAAGTACCAGTCGCCCAAGGACAAGATGTACGTGACCGAGGCGACCATCGGCGCCACCTTCCGTGCCGACGTGTCCAACGCCAACCGCCGCTACAGCGGTCGCTACGGTGCCTCGCTGGACCAGCGCTTCGGCATGGCGCCGAACCAGGAAACCAACACCAAGCTGGTGAGCGATGTGCTCAGCGATGCCCTGACCCGCCTGTTCAAGGATCCGACCGTCGGTCAGGTGCTGGGCGAGTAAGGCTTTTGCGATGAAGAAAACCCGCCGCCTGCTCAGCCAGGCGGCGGGTTTTTTATTGTCTGCGCGGACGTATTCGCGGATCAGGCAGCCTGTACATTGAAGTCCAGCAGGCTGATCCCGGTGTGCGGGTCGACTTCCGGCAGGTCCTGGTGGGCATGCCCGCCCAGCGCGCAATACACCAGCCACTGGCGGTCCTGGACATTGATCGCGAAGCCATCGATCAGCGCCTGCTGCTCGTCGCTCTGGGCGACAAGGTAGAGGCGGTCCTGGTTTTCGGCGTGCAGCATGACAAGCTCCGGTTCGGTAGAGGCCGACAGGGTGGCCTGCCTTCATGACGAGCGTGTGACAGATGAAATTAAATGACAGCTGGTCGCAAAATGGCGGCAGCGACCTTGCGCTTGAGTAGAATGCCGGGCTTTGCCGCACGTGATACCGAGGTCGCGCAATGTCGTTGCAAGTGTTCTGGGGCTTCCTGGCCGCCCATCCGGCCAAGCTGATCAACCTGCTGGCCCTGCTCATTACCTGCCCTGGCGGGCTGCTGCTGCACAGTGCCCGGCGCCGCGAGGCGCTGAGCCGGGAAAGCCTGGCGGTGGATGAAGGCGTGGTGGATGCGCTGGAGCAGCGGATACCGCGCTATTACTACATCCTGGGCTTCTGCTGCCTGGCGATGGCCTTGCTTTTGTCCTGGTTCAGTACCTGGATCTGAAGGTGTTTTGCCTGCTGCGTGGGAGCGGGCTTGACCCGCGATTGCATCCTTTCGGGCGACGCTGCCGCTTGAACTGACGCCATCGCGGGGCAAGCCCGCTCCCACGAAACTATTGTCAGGCCGATGCCGGCTGACGCTTGACCTGATACTGGTTACGCACCGGCGTCGCATACTGCTGCACCAGGTACGGCTGATGCTCGACCGGGCACGCGTCCAGGCGGCGCTGCCACTCTTCCTTCGCCTTGGCCAGCTCGTCGGCCGGGAACAGTTTCTCCGCGCTTGGCACCTCGAGCGCCGCGTCCTTCTCCGCCCACATCGCATAGGCCAGGTAGTGCACCGGGAACAGCCGGTAGCCGCCGAGGATCTGCCGGTCGATGGCCTGCGCCAGTTGCTTGGTGTCCTCGTGGTAATCGGTTACCGGTGGCGCGAAGTTGATGTGCACCCGCCCTTTGTAGCCGGTGATGCCCTGGGCGATGCTGTTGTCGTCCTCGCCTGGAGCCTTGGTGTAGCTGCCGGTGGTGGCGCGGATGTACAGCTCGCGGGCCTTGGCCTGGTCGCAAGGGTCATATTCGTAGCTGATCGACACCGGGGTCAGGTTCAAGCTCTGGACCACCGCGCCGAACGGTTCGTCCTTGCGGCTCATGTGGAACATCTTGAGGATTGCCGAGTCGGTACGGTCGTCACCGTCCTTGGCGCGGCCTTCGGCCTGGGCGATCCAGATCGACACGCAATCGTTGCGGATCGAGTGATTGATGTAGGCCGAGAGCAGTTGGTAGGCGGCCAGTTTCTCGCGGCGGCCGCTGATCGAACGGTGCACGATGAAGCTCTTGTTCAGGCGCATCATGTCGCTGACGAACGGTTTTTGCAGCAGGTTGTCGCCGATGGCGATGCGCGGCGTCGGCAGGCCGGCGTGGTACACCGCGTAGTTGACGAAGGCCGGGTCCATCACGATATCGCGGTGGTTGGCCAGGAACAGGTAGGCGGTACCCGACTTGAGCTGTTCGACGCCGGTATAGGTGACGCCGTCGGTGGCGCGGTCGATGGTGCGGTCGACGTAGTACTCGACCTTGTCCTGCAACGTGGACACGCAGCTTACGCCGGCGAACTCCTTGCGCAGGCGCCGGGCGATCAGCGGTTTGAGCAGCCAGCCGAAGGCGCCAGCCGCGCGCGGGAAGCGGAAGTGGGTGAGGATATCGAGGAATGCCGGGTCGCTGAGCAGGCGTGCCAGAACGGCAGGGACCTCAGCGTCGTCGTACGGTCGGATGGCATCGAATTCGCCCATCATGCTCTCTTGTTGGAAACGGCTAGGGTAATTAGGTAGGGGCGGGCTCCGAAAAACGGCTCGGACGCACACTGGCCCTGTAAACAGACCGGCAATTATACGCACAAGTCACTCCGGAGGCCGCGATGCTGGAAACTGCGATCTACGATTGCCCCTATTGTGGCGAGGAAGTCGAAACCACGGTGGACCTGTCCGGCGGCGACCAGGAGTACATCGAGGACTGCCAGGTGTGCTGCAAGCCTATCCGCTTCGTGCTGCAGGTGCATGGCGAGGAGTGGATGCTCGATGTCTACGGCGAGAACGATTGATGCAACGGATCTATGAGCCGGAAAGCCTGCTGGAGGCGCAGATGCTGGTGGGCATGCTGGCCAGCGAGGGCATCGAGGTGCACCTGGTCGGGCGTGACCTGATGGGCGCCGTGGGCGAGTTGCCGATGCACGGGTTGCTCGGCCTGGCGGTATCGGATGAGCAGGCCGGGTACGCACGGCAGTTGATCGATGCGTACAATGCCGCCCAGCCGCTTGCCGGCGACGAACCGGAAAGTTATCCCGGAACCCTGATCTGCTAGGTTTTGATTTCGCCCATGTGTGGACGCTACGCCCTGTTTCGCTGGTCCCAGAGCTTCGCCGGCCTGCCGGGCTTCCCCCCGGGCCAGCAGGCCCAATGGAACATTTCGCCCGGTGCCACGGTGCTGATCCAGCGCCAGCTCGACGGCCAGTTGCAGTTGGCCAGTGCGCGCTGGGGGCTGACCCCGGCCTGGCTCACCGACCTGTCCCGCACCCCGGCCCAGGCCCGCGCCGAGACCCTCGCCGAGCAGCCGATGTTCCGCGAGCCCTTGCGCCAGCGGCGTTGCCTGATGCCGGCCAACGGTTTCTACGAATGGCGCGGTACGGCGCGCAAGCGCCCGTATTGGGTGACGCCGGGGGAGGGCGCGTCGCTGTTCTTCGCCGCACTGTGGGAGGTCTACCCGGTGCAGGAGCAGGCATGGCTGAGTTGCGCGGTGGTGACGCAAGCGGCGATGAACCAGCGTCGGCCGCTGATCCTCGACGAGGCCGAGCAGGCGTTGTGGCTGGATCCCGAAACACCGATGGCGAGATTGCACGAGTTGCTGGCCAAGCCGCCGACGGCACTGCGTGAGCGGGCGCTGGCGAACTTCGTCAATGATCCGAAGCTCAATGGGCCGGAGTGCCTGACCCCGGCCTAGGTGGCGTGCGCTAACTCCCTGTAGGCCTACACCCTGAACTGATTGATCAACCGCCGCTGCTGCTCGGCCAGCTTGGTCAGCTCGGCGCTGGCTTGGCTCGACTCGTCGGCGCCGCCGGCCACTTCGCCGGCCACCTGGCCGATGTTGATCACGTTGCGGTTGATGTCCTCGGCCACGGCGCTCTGTTCCTCGGCGGCGCTGGCGATTTGTGTGTTCATGTCGTTGATCACCGACACCGCCTGGGTGATGCTCGCCAGCGACTCGGCCGCGCGGCTGGCCTGCTGCACACTGATGTCGGTCTTGCCCTGGCTGTCTTCCATCACCTTGACCACTTCGCGGGTGCCCAGCTGCAGTTGCTGGATCATCTGCTGGATTTCCTGGGTGGCCTGCTGGGTCTTCTGCGCCAGGTTGCGCACCTCGTCGGCGACCACCGCGAAACCGCGGCCCTGCTCGCCGGCCCGGGCCGCCTCGATGGCGGCGTTGAGCGCCAGCAGGTTGGTCTGCTCGGCAATGGCGCGGATGGTCACCAGGATGGCGTTGATGTTCTCGCTGTCGCGGGCCAGGTCCTGGACCACGGTCACGGCACGACCGATTTCGGTGGCCAGCTCGCTGATCGAGTGCGACGTATCGCGGACGATGTCCAGGCCCTGGTTGGCGGCGCGGTCGGCTTCACTGGCAGCCTGGGCCGCTTGCGTGGCGTTGCGCGCCACGTCCTGGGCGGTGGCGGTCATTTCGTGCACGGCGGTGGCCACCTGGTCGATCTCGGCCATCTGCTTGTGCACGCCCTGGTTGGTGCGGATGGCGATGTCGGCGGTGTGCTCGGAGGAGTCGCTGACTTTCTGCACCGAGCTGACCACCTGGCTGATCATCGCCTGCAACTTGGCCAGGAAGGTGTTGAAGCCTGTGGCGATGGCGCCCAGTTCGTCGGCCCGGTCGCTCTGCAGGCGGCGGGTCAGGTCGCCTTCGCCCTGGGCGATGTCATCGAGCATGCTCACCATCTGCTTGAGCGGGCGGGCAATGCCCAGGGCCAGCAGCCAGATCACCAGCAGGCCGAGGGCGGCGATGCCCAGGCCGACCACGGTCATGCCGGCGATATCGGTGCGGCGCTGTTCGGCCAGGTCCTGCTGCAGGCGGTTGACGTCGGCCATGACCGTGCTCAGCGGCAGTTCCAGCAGCAGGGTCCAGCGTGCGTCGGTGCCGGCGATCTTGAACGGCAGGTACAGCTCGATGCGGTCCTTGGCGGCATCCACTTCATAGTGCAGCGCCTCGCCGCTCAGGTTTTTGAGGGTGTTGGCTTCGTCGCTGTCCAGCACGTCGCCGGCCTTTTCGCCGAACTTGGCCGGATCGCGGGTGTAGGCCACCAGGCGGCCGTTGCTGGAGACCAGCGCCAGTTCGCCGGCGCCGTCGTAGAGCTGGCGGTCGGCGGCATTGAGCAGGTCCTGGATGAAGTTCACCGACAGGTCGGCGCCGGCCATGCCCTGGAACTGGCCGTCGACCATGATCGGCTCGACGAACGAGGCGAGCATGACCATCTTGTCGCCCACCTTATACGGCGCGGGATCGATCACGCAGGCCTTCTTCGACTCCTTGGGGCACAGGTAGTACTCGCTGGCGCGCACGCCGGTGGCGAGCACCGTGCGGTCGTCGACATCGGCCAGCTTGTCCTGGCCGAGGCTGCCGTCGCCATTGCGGAACCACCAGGGCAGGAAGCGCCCGCTGGCGCTGTCGATGCCCACCAGGTGGCTGCCGACGTAACGGCCATCGGCATGGTCGAGGGCGTTCGGCTCCCAGCCCAGGTAGGCGCCCAGCACGCTCGGGTTGACCTCCACGGTGCGCTTGAGCTGGTTGATCAGGTGTTCGCGATCGACGCGCATCAGTGGCTGGCCGTCGGCGCCCTGCATGCCGAGCATGGCGTTGCCGGTGGCCAGGCCGCGGGCGATCGCCAGGGGCGCTTCCAGGCCACGCTGGATCTCGCTGACCTGGGTGCGGGCCAGGGCCGAGAGGCGCTGCTCGATGACGGTCTCGAACTGCTGTTGCGTGCGCTGTTGCACCAGTGCCTGGGTTCGCTGCCCGGAATACACGGCATACAACACCAGGGCCGCTACTATGCTCAGCACGATGGCACCGGCCAGGGCGGCCACGGAAAACTGGATCGACTTGAACTTCATGGCAAAGCTCCGCGCGCAAGGAGGTCGTTACCGAGGGTTATCGGCGGGCTAATACCAAAGCATGAGGGGCTTGTCAGAAATCTTACCTGTGGCTCTGGCAGGCACGGGCGTCAGGGCCTAGGATACGCGGCACGTAAATAGGGAGTGTTTTCATGCGTAAGTCATTCGTTGTCAGCATGCTGACGGCCAGCGTCCTGCTCGGCGGCTGCCAGGCGGTCAATACCACCAGTGGTGGTGCCGTGGGCGTCCAGCGCCAGCAGTACATGTTCAGCATGCTCTCGACCGATGAGGTCAACCAGATGTACGCCCAGTCCTATCAGCAGACCCTCGGCGAGGCGTCGAGCAAGGGCGTGCTGGACAAGAGCAGCAATGATGCCAAGCGCGTGCAGGCCATCGCCAAGCGCCTGATTGCCCAGGCACCACAGTTCCGGCCGGATGCCGCGCAGTGGAATTGGGAAGTCAACGTGATCAAGAGCGACGAGCTCAACGCCAACTGCGGTCCGGGCGGCAAGATCATCGTCTATACCGGCCTGATCGATCAGCTCAAGCTGACCGACGCCGAGATCGCCGCAGTGGTGGGCCACGAGATCGCCCATGCCCTGCGCGAGCACAGCCGTGAAGCGATGTCCAAGGCCTATGGTGTGGAAATGGCCCGCCAGGGCGCCGGCGCGATCTTCGGCCTGGGCCAGGACAGCATGGCCATGGCCGACACCGTGGTGAACTACGCCATGACCCTGCCCAACAGCCGGGCCAACGAGAACGAAGCCGACCTGATCGGCCTCGAGCTGTCGGCCCGCGCCGGCTACGACCCGAACGCCGCGATCACCCTGTGGAACAAGATGAGCAAGGCTTCGGAGGGGGCACCGCCAGAATTCATGAGCACCCACCCGGCATCGAGCAGCCGGATCGCTTCGCTGCAGGCGGCAATTCCGAAGGTGATGCCGTTGTATCAGGCGGCCAAGAAGTAAAAACCAGCCGCACGTTTCAAGCCGCAAGCTTCAAGAACAAGCCGATGCACTTTTTCTTGCAGCTTGCAGCTGTCTTACCCAATCCAGCCACTGGTCTTCATCGCCGAATACACCGCGACGATGGCCAGCACGATGAACGCGGTCGCCGCCAGGCGACGGATCAGCGTCAGCGGCAGTTTCTCCGCCGCGAAGTTGCCCGCCAGGACCACCGGCACGTTGGCGATCAGCATGCCCAGGGTGGTGCCGATGATCACCATGATCAGGTGCGGATACTGGGCGGCCAGCATCACCGTGGCCACCTGGGTCTTGTCACCGATTTCGGCGAGGAAGAACGCGATCAGCGTGGTGACGAACGGCCCGAAGCGGCGCGCGTTGCTGGTTTCGTCATCGTCCATCTTGTCCGGTACCAGGGTCCACAGCGCGGTGGCGGTGAAGCTCGCGGCAAGAATCCAGTGCAGCACCGACTCGCTGAAGAAACCGCTGACCCAGGCGCCCACGGCACCGGCGGCGGCATGGTTGGCCAGGGTCGCGGCGACGATCCCGGCAATGATCGGCCAGGGCTTGCGAAAGCGGGCGGCGAGGATGAGCGCGAGCAGTTGCGTCTTGTCGCCGATTTCGGCGAGGGCAACGATGGCGGTGGGGACGAGTAACGATTCCAGCATCAGGATTCCTACGGGGGCGGGTCGACACGGCTATGACACGTACAGCCTTCCCGCCCCGGGTAAGGTGTGCGTGTCATAGGTCTTGTCAAACCCTGGACCTGTCTGCGCAGATCGTGGGTCGCACGCGCCATGGCCTGTGGGCCAAGTGTGTTGACGTGTGCCGGGCGAGCAGGGCGCTCGCGGGAGACTACTCCCCTAGGACGGAGCGGATTCTGCCTAGGCGAAACGCTTTCGGCAAGCCCTGTTTTTAGTCGCGGGTCGCCCGGTAGATGCGAAAACCTTGTGCCTCGGCACGGATTTCACAATTGCCCAGGGCGCCTTCGATCAGCGGCTGGTAGCGCAGGAAGCTGTTGGCCACCAGCCGCATTTCGCCACCTTTTCGCAGATGTTCGCCTGATTTTTTCAGCAGGTTTTCCGATGCCTGGTAGTCGGTGTGCACACCGGTGTGGAACGGCGGATTGCTCAGGATCAGGTCAAGATCGGACGGCGCGGCATCGATGCCGTCGCCGCTGATCACCTCGCCTTCCAGGCCGTTGGCCGCCAGGGTCAGGCGGCTGGCCGCGACCGCGAAGGCATCGACATCGAGCAAGGTGACCCGGCTCTGTGGATAACGGCGCTTGATCGTGGCGCCAAGCACGCCGGCGCCGCAGCCGAAGTCAAGGACATGGCCGCCGGGCAGGCCGTCGAGGTGTTCCAGCAGCAGCGCGGTGCCCTTGTCCAGGCGCCCATGGCTGAACACCCCGGGCAGGCTGATGACCTGCAGCGGACCATCTTCCAGCGGCAGTTCGAAGCGTTCGGCCAGGCTTTGCAGCGGTGTGGCTTCGGGAGCGTTGTCCACGGTCACCTGCCACAGCTGGCAGTGCCTGGCGCTGTCGAGCTTGCGCGGTTTGCCGAACGCCTGCAGAAGCTTGGCCGCGCCTTCGATGCCGCCGCGCTTTTCCCCCACCAGGTACAGCTCGCGACCGCCCAGGCGCGAGGCCAGGGCGTTGAGCAGGTAGGCGGCCAGCTCGCGGGACTTGGGCAGGAACAGCACGGCGGCGTCGAACGCCACCTCGGGCACCTCGACACCATAGTGGCTGCGCCCGGCGAAACGGCCCTGCAGCAGCGCCTGGTCGCCGGCATGCCAGGTCCAGCCATGGGCGCCGGGCAGTTGGCCGAGCAGGCCGTCGGCCTGGGCGCCGGCGATCAGCAGCGGGCCTTGGAACAGTTCCGCCTGGCGGAGCAACACTTCACTGCGCGGGTCCATGGACGACGCCTCCTGAAAAAAGTGGCGCAGTGTAGCAGAGGCGTCGGCGGATCAGCCGACCACTCGCCGCGGCTGGCCGGCGAAGTAGGCCTGGGCGTTCTCGGCCAGCTGGCCAACGATGCGCTGGCGCGACTCCACCGCGCCCCAGGCGCTGTGCGGAGTGATGATCAGGCGCGGAATGTCCGCCGCCAGCAGCGGATTGCCCTTGGCCGGCGGCTCGACGCTCAGCACATCGGTGGCGGCGCCGCCCAGGTGGCCACTGCGCAGGGCGTCGGCCAGGGCCTGTTCGTCGATCAGCCCGCCGCGGGCGGTGTTGACCACCAGCGCCCCCGGCTTGAGCAGGGCCAGCTCGTTGGCGCCGATCATGTGCCGGGTCTGCTCGTTGAGCGGGCAGTGCAGGGTCAGGGCATCGACCTGCGGCAGCAGTTCGTCCAGCGGCAGGCGATCGGCCCGGGGCGGCCGGCCGGGAATCTGCCCGCTCAGCACGCGCATGCCGAACGCCTCGGCCAGGTGCGCCACCGCGCCACCCAGCTCGCCGTGGCCGAGCAGGCCGAGGGTCTTGCCTTCCAGCTCGACGATGGGGAAGTCCAGCAGGCAGAACTGGCTGGCCTTGGCCCATTGTCCGGCCTTCACCGCCTGGTTGTAGTCGCACAGGCGCGTGGCCAGGGCCAGCAGCAGGGCCAGGGTGTGCTGGGCCACCGACGGCGTGCCGTAGCCCTGGCAGTTGCACACGGTGATGCCCTGGGCACGGGCGGCGGCGAGGTCGACATTGTTGGTGCCGGTGGCAGCCACCAGGATCAGCTTGAGATCGGTGGCGGCGGCCAACGTCGCGGCGTCGAGCATCACCTTGTTGCTGATCACCGCCGTGGCGCCTTGCAGGCGTTCGGCGACCTGATCGGCAGCGGTGGCGGCGTGCAGCTGCAGTTCATCGAACTGCGCCTGCAGCGGTGAAAGGTCGAGGTCACCCAGGTCCAGTGACTGGTGATCGAGAAACACGGCGCGACGTGGGCTGGGCATCAGGGGCTCCGGTGATTGGGCGGCAGGGCATCGACGCAGTGTCTGGTCCGCCGGCGCCATTCGTCAACGGTGCCGTCCGCACTCATACCTCGAGGGCGCAAATCATTCCTTCGGCTGATTTGACCGGTGCGTCACCGAACTACAGTGGATTACTGAACCGTTCTGCCCGTATTGAAGAAAAGGGATACCCATGTTGCAGACTCGCATCATCAAGCCCGCCGAGGGCGCCTACGAATACCCGTTGCTGATCAAGCGCCTGCTGATGTCCGGCAGCCGCTACGAGAAGACCCGCGAGATCGTCTACCGCGACCAGATCCGCCTCACCTACCCGCAGCTCAACGAGCGCATCGCCCGCCTGGCCAACGTGTTGACCGCGGCCGGTGTGAAGGCCGGTGACACCGTGGCGGTGATGGACTGGGACAGCCACCGTTACCTGGAGTGCATGTTCGCCATCCCGATGATCGGCGCGGTGGTGCACACCATCAACGTGCGCCTGTCGCCCGAGCAGATCCTCTACACCATGAACCACGCCGAAGACCGCTTCGTGCTGGTCAACAGCGATTTCATCGGCCTCTACCAGGCCATTGCCGGGCAGCTGACCACGGTCGACAAGACCCTGCTGCTGACCGACGGCCCGGACAAGACCGCCGACCTGCCGAACCTGGTGGGCGAGTATGAGCAACTGCTGGCCGCGGCCAGCCCGCAGTACGACTTCCCCGATTTCGACGAGAACTCGGTGGCCACCACCTTCTATACCACCGGCACCACCGGCAACCCCAAGGGGGTGTACTTCACCCATCGCCAGCTGGTGCTGCACACCCTGGCCGAAACCTCGGTACTGGGCAGCCTGGACAGCGTCAGGCTGCTGAGCAGCAACGACGTCTACATGCCGATCACGCCGATGTTCCATGTGCACGCCTGGGGCATCCCCTACGCGGCGACCATGATGGGCATCAAGCAGGTCTACCCGGGGCGCTACGAGCCGGACATGCTGATCAGGCTGTGGCGCGAGGAAAAGGTCACCTTCTCCCACTGCGTGCCGACCATCCTGCAGATGCTGCTCAACTGCCCGTCGGCGGCCGGCCAGGATTTCGGCGGCTGGAAGATCATCATCGGCGGCAGCGCGCTCAACCGGGCCCTGTACCAGGCGGCGCTGGCCCGGGGCATCCAGCTCACCGCCGCCTATGGAATGTCCGAGACTTGCCCGCTGATCAGCGCGGCGCACCTGAACGACGAGTTGCAGGCCGGCAGCGAGGATGAGCGCACCAGCTACCGGATCAAGGCCGGCGTGCCGGTGCCATTGGTCGAGGCTGCCATCGTCGATGGCAATGGCAACTTCCTGCCCGCCGATGGCGAAACCCAGGGCGAACTGGTGCTGCGCGCGCCCTGGCTGACCATGGGCTACTTCCGTGAAGCGGAAAAGGGCGAGGAGCTCTGGCAGGGTGGCTGGCTGCATACCGGCGATGTCGCCACGCTGGACGGCATGGGCTTCATCGACATCCGCGACCGCATCAAGGATGTGATCAAGACCGGTGGCGAATGGATCTCCTCGCTCGACCTCGAAGACCTGGTCAGCCGCCATCCGGCGGTGCGCGAGGTCGCGGTGGTCGGGGTGCCCGATCCGCAGTGGGGCGAGCGCCCGTTCGCATTGCTGGTGGTGCGCGAAGGGCAAAGTATCGATGCGCGCGCGCTCAAGGAACACCTCAAGCCTTTCGTCGAGCAAGGGCACATCAACAAGTGGGCGATTCCCAGCCAGATCGCCCTTGTTACTGAAATTCCCAAGACCAGCGTCGGCAAGCTCGACAAGAAGCGCATCCGCGTGGACATCAGCCAGTGGCAGGCCAGTAACAGCGCTTTCCTTTCCACCCTGTAACCCGGGCGCGGGTCGCGCTTTTTCAGGCGCGACCCCGCAGGCTAGACAGGATCTCGCCTTGTCAAACGGCAGAATTGAGCCATGCTTGAGCACTGCCAGCGCGCAGGCCGGCCGATCGGGGTGGGCCGCAAGCAGGACGCGCAAATCACACTTTAGAGGGATCAAGCACCTGTGACCGCTGGCTATAGTCGGGTCAGGGGATTTTCAGGAATGGGGGAGGGCACCACGCGGCAACGCGCGGCGCCACGGGCAGGAGCCTGCTTCACCAGGCGCTCGAGCCGTTTCTGAAAGGACTCACTGCCATAACAAAAAAGTACATGGAGTAGCGTCGATGACATCTGCAAACCTGTTCTGGCGCCGGGCGAAACTGCCCCTGGCCGTCAGCCTCGCTTCCACGCTCGCAAGTCCTGCTTTCGCTGTCAGCTTCAACATCGGTGAAATCGAAGGCCAGTTCGACTCCTCGCTCTCCGTTGGCGCCAGCTGGTCGACTGCCAACCCCAACAAGAACCTCATCGGGGCCAACAACGGCGGCAGGGGGCTGTCGCAGACCTCCGACGATGGCCACCTGAACTTCAAGAAAGGCGAGACCTTCTCGAAGATCTTCAAGGGTATCCACGACCTGGAACTCAAGTACGGCGACACCGGCGTGTTCGTCCGCGGCAAGTACTGGTACGACTTCGAACTCAAGGATGAAAACCGCGAGTTCAAGGACATCAGCGACTCCAACCGCAAGGAAGGCGCCAAGTCCTCTGGCGCGGAACTGCTCGACGCCTTCGTCTACCACAACTACAGCATCGCCGACCTGCCGGGCACCGTGCGCCTGGGCAAGCAGGTGGTGAGCTGGGGTGAAAGTACCTTCATCGGGGGAGGGATCAACTCCATCAACCCCATCGACGTCTCGGCGTTCCGCCGCCCGGGCGCGGAGATCAAGGAAGGCCTGATCCCGGTCAACATGTTCTACCTGTCGCAGAGCGTGACCGACAACCTGACCGCCGAAGGCTTCTACCAGATCGAGTGGGACCAGACCGTCGTCGACAACTGCGGCACCTTCTTCTCCCAGCCTGACGTGATCGCCGATGGCTGCAACAACAACCTGGCGGTGCTGGCCAAGCAGGCCAACGTGGCGGGCCGCCTGGGTCCGATTGCCGCGCCGACCATGCGTGCCCTTGCCGCCCAAGGCGTCTCCTGGGGCTCGCCTGACGAAGGTGTGATCGTGCGCCGTGGCCCCGATCGCGACGCCCGTGACGGCGGTCAGTTCGGCCTGGCACTGCGCTACATGTACGAGCCGTTGAACACCGAGTTCGGTGGCTACTTCATGAACTACCACAGCCGTGCGCCGATCTTCAGTGGTCGAGGCGCCGCTGCGCGCTTCTACAACCCGGCCAACCTGGCAGGCGCACTGATCGGCGCTGGGGTTCCAGCGGGCGCGGCGACCAACCCGGCGTTGCTCCAACAGCTGATGCCGCTGTATGTCGCCGGTAACTCCAGCTACTACGTCGAATACCCCGAGGATATTCGCCTGTACGGCCTGAGCTTCTCCACCACCTTGCCAACCGGCACGGCCTGGAGCGGCGAGATCAGCTATCGCCCGAATGCACCGGTGCAGCTGAACACCACCGACATCCTGTATTCGGGCCTGACGCCACTCGATCCGAACGCATCGGTCCTGAAAGGCACGCCGAACACCGACCAGCCCGGCTATCGTCGCAAGGAAATCACTCAGCTGCAGACCACCTTCACGCACTTCTTCGACCAGGTGATGGGCGCCGAACGTCTGACCATGGTGGGTGAAGTTGGCTGGACGCACGTCGGTGGCCTGGAAAGCACCTCGAAGATGCGCTATGGCCGCGACCCGGTCTACGGCCCTGGCCCGCTGCCCAATGGCCGCTGCCAGAGCCTCAACGCCACCACGCTGGCTGGCGTCGAGCAGAACAACCTGTCGCGCTACTGCGAAAACGACGGCTTCACCACCTCCGACTCCTGGGGTTATCGCGTCCGCGCCATCTGGGACTACAACAACGTCTTCGCCGGTGTGAACCTGCGTCCGAGCGTGGCCTGGTCCCATGACGTCGACGGTTACTCCCCGGGCCCTGGCGGCAACTTCGAGGAAGGCCGCAAGGCGGTCAGCCTTGGCCTGGACGCCGAGTACCAGAACACCTACACGGCGAGCCTGTCGTACACCAACTTCTTCGATGGCAAGTACACCACCGTGGATGATCGCGACTTCGTCGCCCTCAGCTTCGGCGTGAACTTCTAAGAAACCTGATCCAGGACGACACACAATGAAAATGACCACACGTCTGCTGCAAGCCGGTGTACTGGGCATGTCCCTGCTGGCAACCAGCGTCATGGCTGCGGTTTCCGCCACCGAAGCGGCCAAGCTGGGTTCCACGCTGACCCCGATGGGCGCGGAGAAGGCCGGTAACGCCGATGGCTCGATCGGCCCGTGGGAGCCGCTGTCCAAGAGCGCCGGCAGTGCCGACGCCAAGGGCTTCCTGTCTGACCCCTTCGCCAGTGAGAAACCGCTGTTCACCATCACCGCGCAGAACGCCGACCAGTACAAGGACAAGCTCTCGCCTGGCCAACTGGCGATGCTCAAGCGCTATCCGGACAGCTACAAGATCCCGGTGTACAAGACCCACCGCGGCTCCACGGTACCGGACGATGTGTTCGCCGCGATCAAGGAAAACGCCACCAAGACCACCCTGGTCGCGGGCGGCAACGGCCTGGAGAACTTCCGCACCGCCGTGCCGTTCCCGATTCCCAAGGACGGCCTGGAGGTGATCTGGAACCACATCACCCGCTACCGTGGCGGCAGCGTGACCCGCCTGGTCACCCAGGCCACCCCGCAGCAGAACGGCTCGTACAGCCTGGTGTACTTCCAGGACCAGTTCGTGTTCCGCGACAAGATGAAGGACTACGACCCGGCCAACCCGGGCAACATCCTGTTCTACTTCAAGCAGGAAGTGACCGCCCCGGCGCGACTGGCCGGGACCGTGCTGCTGGTCCACGAGACCCTCGACCAGGTCAAGGAACCGCGCAAGGCGTGGATCTACAACGCCGGCCAGCGCCGCGTGCGCCAGGCGCCGCAAGTGTCGTACGACGGCCCGGGTACCGCCGCCGACGGCCTGCGCACCTCCGACAACCTGGACATGTACAACGGCGCGCCGGACCGTTACGACTGGAAGCTCGAAGGCAAGAAGGAGATGTACATCGCCTCCAACGCCTACAAGCTGGACGACCCGAAGCTCAAGTACAGCGACATCATCAAGGCCGGGCACATCAACCAGGACTTGTCGCGCTACGAGCTGCGCCGCGTCTGGCACGTGGTCGCCACCCTCAAGCCGGGCCAGCGCCACATCTATGCCAAGCGTGACTTCTACATCGACGAGGACACCTGGCAGGCCGCGGTGATCGACCAGTACGACGGTCGCAACCAGCTGTGGCGCATTTCCGAGGCCCACGCCCAGCCGTACTACAACGTGCAGGTGCCGTGGTACACCCTGGAGGCCATCTACGACCTGCAGTCGGGCCGCTACCTGGCCCTGGGCATGAAGAACGAAGAGAAGAGTGCCTACAACTTCGGCTTCAGCGCCAGCAAGGCCGACTTCCAGCCGGCAGCCCTGCGTCAGGCAGGCGTGCGTTGAGCTGACAGTCGTTACAACTCCGTTTGATCTCCCAGAACGCCCCGGCTTGCCGGGGCGTTTCTGTTTTAGAGGCGCCCGTCCATCAGCATTGTTTCTTTTTGTTGTAGTCTTTTTCGCTCGATGCGTTTCCATCATCTTCAAATGCGCCGCGTTTGCCGCTAGTCTCGCAACCATCCGTACTGCCGCATTACTCCAATCAGAACGAGCCGGCCATGACAGATTTGTCCCGTACGCATGGAGTCGCCAGCCAGGCCCTGGGCCTGCTGGACGGGCGTTTCTTCCGTCCACCCCTGCCGGAGGCTCACGTCCCCCGAGCGCGCTTGTGCCAGCGCTTGCAAGGCGGGCTGGGCGGGCGTCTGTTGCTGGTGAACGCGCCGGCGGGGTTCGGCAAGAGTTCGCTGGCCATCGAGTTCTGCCAGGCGTTGCCCAGCCACTGGCGCAGCCTCTGGCTCGGGTTGAGCCAGCGCGATGCCGATCCGGGGCGCTTCCTCGAGCGCTTGCTCGAAGGCTTGCAGCAGTTCTGCCCGGCACTCGGCGGCCAGGCCCTGGGGCTTTTGAAGATGCGCCAGCGGCATCAACCCTTCGCCTTCGAAGAGTGGCTCGACGGCCTGCTTGATGAACTCGCGCTCTACCTGCAACCGGACACGCCCTTGCTGCTGGTGCTGGACGACTACCACCTGGCCCAGGGGCCGGTGCTCGATCGTTGCCTGCAGTTCTTCCTCAACCATCTGCCGGCCGGGTTGGTCCTGCTGGTCACCAGCCGCCAGCGGCCCGACTGGCACCTGGCGCGCCTGCGCCTTTCACGGCAACTGATCGAGCTCAACGAGCAGGACCTGCGCCTGACCCCCGATGAAGCGCTGGCCGTGATCGGCCGTCAGCCCACCGGCTTGCGCGGCCAGGCCCTGGATAACCTGATCCAGCGCAGCGACGGTTGGGTGGCGGGGCTGCGCTTCTGGCAACTGGCGGCCAGCGAGTCCGGCGAGGACCACGCCTTGCCCCAGGCGCTGCATGGCGGCGAAGGACTGATCCGCGACTACCTGCTGGAGGAAGTCATCGACATCCTGCCGGCCCCCGTGCAGGCGTTTCTCTACGAGACTGCCTGCCAGGAGCGTTTCTGTGCCGAATTATGCGACGCCCTGCGCGAGCGCCATGACAGCGGCGAAATCCTGAGCTACCTGCAGGCCCACCAGGTGTTCCTGGTGCCGCTCGACGAGCATGGGCTGTGGTTCCGCTATCACCACCTGTTCTCCGACCTGCTGCGCAGCCGACAGGCCAGCGAGCCGCTGGCGGGGCTGCACCTGCGCGCCTGCCGCTGGTTCGAAGGGCAGGGCCTGCTGGACGAGGCGGTGGAGCAGGCACTGCGCGCGGGCCATCTGGACGTGGCGGCGGACCTGGTGCAGAGCCTGTCCGAGGAGCAACTGCTGGCGGAGCAGAATGTCGGCATGCTGCTGCGCTGGAAGATGGACCTGCCCGACAGCCTGTTGATCAGCACACCCAGGCTGATTGTCCTGTACAGCTGGGCCCTGGGGTTGGCCTGTCAACTGGACGCCGCCGAGGAGCTTGCGGCCTACCTGAGCCGCTTCCTGCCCGCACCGTCGGCCACGGCGCAGAAGTCGATGCTGGCCCAGTGGCTGGCCCTGAGCGGGGTCATCGCCCGTGGCCGCGGCGATCGCGAGCGGACACTCGCCTACTGTGGCGAGGCGCTGCAGAGCCTGCCGAACAAACGCTACGGCCAGCGGTTGGTGTGCCTGTCGACGCTCTCGAACCTGGCCATCGCCGATGGCGATTTCTGGCGGGCGCGGGGCTGGAACCGCGAGGCCCTCGAGCTGGCGCAACGGGTTGGCAACCCGCTGTTCGAGGCCCTGGCCCATTACGATCGGGCGCGGGTACTGCACGCCCGCGGCGAAGTGCTGCGCGCCCTGGACGAAGTGCGCCAGGGATTGCAGCGTTTGCAGGGCCTTTCGGGGCAGCGCCTGTATGCCGTACGTGCGCGCCTGACCCTGTACGAAGGCTACTTGCTGGCGGCCCGACTGCACTGCGCCCAGGGCCGTGCGCGCTTGCGCGCCGGGCTCAGCGAGGCGCGCAGCTGCCGCGACATCAGCGTCCTGATCGGGCATTGCGTGATCGCCTCGCTGGACGGTCGCGAAGGGCGTTTTGCCGAGGCGTTCTCGGAACTGGCCGAGGCGGAGCGGCTGATGCATATCTGGGACGTGCCGCCGATCTTCTACCTGGCCATGATTACCCTGGTGAAGTGCGAGCTCTGGTTGGCCCAGGGCCGGACGGACCTGGCCGAGTCCTGGCTGCTGCGCCTGGGGCAGACCTACGGTGGCGAGCAGCCTGCGGCCGCGCCGGAGTTCCACCCGCTGTTGCCGCTGCACATCGAATTGCAGCAGGCCTTGCTGGAACGGGTGCTGACCCGTCCCGGCGATGCCGAAGCGCGGTTGCGCACGCTGGTCGAGCGGGGCCAGGCCAGCGGTGGCATGACGCTGGTGGTCAGCGCGCAGTGCCAATTGATCGCCCTGCTGCTGGCCGAGGGGCGTGACGCCGAAGCAGCCAGGTTGCTCACACCTGCTCTGGAGGCGGCGCAGGGTGGTGCCCTGCAGGCCTTCCAACGCTTGATCGAAGAGCAGCCACACTGGCTGCGCGAGCAGTTGACGGGGCGTGCGGCCTGCCCGGCGCAGAGCGATCTGCTGGCCCATCTGCCGCAGGCCCTGGCCACCGGCGGCGGTGCCACCGAGGCCCTGAGCAGCCGTGAGTTCGCCGTGCTGGAACTGATCGCCCAAGGCTGTTCAAACCAGCAGATCAGCGAGCGCCTGTTCATCTCCCTGCACACGGTCAAGACCCACGCCAGCCATATCAACAGCAAGCTCGGTGTCGAGCGCCGCACCCAGGCGGTGGCCAGGGCCAAGGCCCTTGGCCTGCTGGTCTAGTGGCTCGGGGCGAGGTCGGCCGTTAAGATAATGGCTTTAGGCCATCATTCGGCGTTACCTTTCCGGGCTCATCTTTTCTGACCCGCTGCCGATACAGACCTCGGCGGTATGCATCGCCACGCGCCACTTCCCCACTTTTTCAATACAGGTCGTGTTGATGCTGCAGTATGGGCAAAAAAGCTTTCTGATCGTCGACGACTTCACCGACTTCCGCACCTCGACCCGCTCGATGCTTCGCGAGCTGGGCGTGCGCGACGTCGACACCGCCGACAGTGGCGAACAGGCGCTGCGCATGTGCGGGCAGAAGCGCTATGACTTCATTCTCCAGGACTTCCACCTGGGCGACGGCAAGAAGAACGGCCAGCAGGTGCTCGAGGACCTGATCCTCGACAAGCTGATCAGCCATGAATGCGTGTTCATCATGGTTACCGCCGAAAGCAGCCAGTCGATCGTGCTCAGTGCCATCGAACACGAGCCCGACGCTTACCTGACCAAGCCCTTCAACCGGGTTGGCCTGGCCCAGCGCCTGGAGAAGCTGACCCAGCGCAAGACGCTGCTCAAGCCCATTCTCCAAGCCCTTGATCGCGGGCGCCCAGCCGAAGTGCTCGCTGCTTGCGCCGAGCTGTGCAAGAAGGACCCGCGCTTCGCCCCACTGTGCCTGCGCTATCGCGCCGACGCCCTGCGCGACCTCAATCGTTTCGAGGAGCTGGAGAAGTTCCTCAAGAACATTCTCGCCAGCCGCCCGCAGCCCTGGGTGTACGCCGCGCTCGGCAGCCTGTTGCATAAACGCGGACAGAATGCCCAGGCCCAGGGTGTCTACGAGCAGGCCCTAAAGGCCTTCCCGATCATGCCCAACCTGTACGATGGCATGGCCGAGGTGCTGGTGGCCCAGGGCGAGACCCGGCGTGCCCAGCACATGCTCGAGGAGGCGGTGCGCCTGTCGCCGCTCGCCGTGCGCCGCCAGGCCGCGCTGGGCAAGCTGGCGCTGGACAACGCCGACTTCGAGAGTGCCTCCAAGGCCTTCCGCCATGCGGTGAACCAGGGGCAGAGTTCGCGCTACAAGGACGCCGAGAGCAACCTGGGGCTGGTCCAGGCGTTGATGAACAAGAACAGCGGCAACGGTCTCGATGCCCGTACCCGGGTCGAGATCAACACCGTGCTCAGCGAGGTGGCCAAGGAAAACGTCGAGGACCAGGGGCTGCAGGTGCGCGCGCGCCTGATGAAGGCCGCCAGCCTGCAGCAGGCCGGCGATCCGGAGACCGCCGCCAAGCTCACCGAGCAGGCCATGCAGCGCCTGGAGAAGATGGACCAGTTCTTCTCCGTGGAGGCGGCGCTGACGGTGGCCAAGCAGTTGCAGCAACTTGGCCAGGATGCGGCGGGTACCTCGATTCTCAAGGGCTGCGTGGAAACCTACGGCGACGACCCCAAGGTCATGCAGAGTGTCGCCAAGCTCACCGACGACCCGCTGGTGCTGGGGGCGGTGACCGAAGCCGTGGACCTCAACCGCCAGGGCGTGCGCAGCTACCAGGGCGGCCAGCTCAATGAAGCGCTGGGCATGTTCCGCAAGGCGTTGTCGCTGCAGCCGAAGAACATCAGCATCGCCCTGAACACCGCCCAGGCACTGCTACGCATCGGCGGTGAGACGCCACCGCCGGCGCTGATGCAGGAGTGTCGCGATTGCCTCACCAGCGTGGCCGGTATTCCCGCCAGCGACAGTCGCTATGACCGTTACCGCAAACTGCACATCCGGGTCTTCGGCGCATGAACCAGGACAACCAGGGGCTGGACTTCTCCACGGTGATCGCCTCCACCGTGCACGACCTGAAAAACTCTCTTTCGGCGCTCACCCACGCTCACAGCCAATGGCTGGCGCGCCTGCCCGAAGAGTTGCGCGGCGGTATCGAGCAGGGCGTGGTGGAGCATGAGCTCAGCCACTTGAACGGCATGCTCGTGCAGTTGCTGGGGCTGTACAAGCTGGGCGTCAACCAGCTACCCATTTGCCCCGACTACCACGAGCTGGACGACTTCATCGAGGCCCAGCTGGCGGCCCAGGAAGATGTGATCAAGCACCGCGACATCCTTGCCACCTGGCGTATCGAGACCGAAAGCCCGCTGGGTTTCTTCGACCGTGAGCTGGTCGCCTCGGTGGTGGCCAACGTGCTAACCAACGCCATCCGTTATGCCGGCCACGCCCTGCTGATCAGCATCGAGGAGGAGGGCGAGCAACTGGTGATCAGCGTCAACGACGATGGCGCCGGTTATCCACAGCGCATGCTCGAGCGCCAGCACGACTACGTGCAGGGCATCGATTCACAGAGCGGCAGTACCGGGCTGGGGTTGTACTTTGCCGCGCGAATTGCCGCGCTGCATGAGCGCAACGGTGTGCGCGGGCGGATCGAGATCGCCAATGGCGGTACGTTGGGGGGCGGCTTGTTCCGCTTGTACCTGCCTTGAGCAGCGGCACGGCGTTGGCCCCCGTGCCCCCTCAGGCGCGAAGGGGCCGCGACATGGCCGGAGCAGCCATCATTCGGCTGCTGCGCCTTCGAGCAGTTCGGCCAGTGCATCCGGCTGGCTCTTGAACGCCCGGGCGAACACGTCGCGGTTCTTGGCCATGTAGATACCGGCTTCCTCGACCTGCTGTTCGCTCAGCGACGGCACGGCTTTGTGCAGTACCTCGGCCAGGCGTTCGGCCAGTTCGAGCATCTTGTCGTGACGGTCTGCTTCGGCCTTATCCATGAACAAGCGCTCCGGGTCGCGGCTGCTGCGGTACACCACTTCGACGGCCATTCATCACCTCTGTGCCTTTTTGCTGATGGGGTTGCGGATAACTGTATTTTTATACAGTACATCGCCAGGCCATCATCCTGCAACCGCAATGATGGCCCGGCAAACTGAAAATCAGCGTAGCCCACAGGTGCCCTGCGGCAATCGGCCGCCTTCCAAGACAGGGGCCGTGGCCCTTTAACTGCATGGCACAAGACCTTCAGCCGTATCTAGGAATCGAACATCGTGAACATCAAATGGGCAGAAAGACTGCGCAAGGGCCTGCACGGCTCCGCCGACTCGCTGGGCAACCTGTGCGTGGAAGCCTTCCACTACCTGGCGCTGTTCGGCATCGGCGCGATCACCGCCTATGCGGCGGTGGTGACCTTCCTGGACATGCTGGGCAAGGGCGGGGTCAGCGTCGATGACATCCTGCTGCTGTTCATCTACCTGGAGCTGGGGGCGATGGTGGGGATCTACTTCAAGACCAACCACATGCCGATCCGCTTCCTGCTCTACGTGGCGATCACTGCATTGACCCGCCTGCTGATCGGCGATGTCTCGCACCACAAGGCGCCGGATGTCGGGCTGCTGTACGTGTGTGGCGGCATCCTGCTGCTGGCCTTCGCCATCCTGGTGGTGCGCTACGCCTCCTATCGCTACCCGTCGACCAAGGCGCTGGATGCCAGCGGCAAGGAAGTGGACGAGGGCAAGTAGCCCTCAGTTGGCAATGCCGGCGGCAGGAAAACGCTGTTCGCCATGCCAGGTACGGGTCAGGGCCGCCAGCACCTCAAGTGGGTTCTGCCCCAGCTCGATGGCCAGGCCCAGGCGGATGCTGTCGATGACCCGCTGCAGGCGCACCGGATCGTTGCGCTGGACCTGGCTGATCAGGCGCCTGGCGACCACGCCGCTGTCGTCGGACAGGGTCAGCATGATGCTGCCGTCCAGGCGCTCGATGCTCAGGTTGACCCGGTATTCGGGGGCGAAGGCGGCGCTGATCTGATCGAAAGGGTTGTTCATGGTCGGTCCTGCACTGAATGACTGCAGGGGTTGACCGGGGCAAGGGCGGGTTGGTTCAGGCCCGCTGATCGGCACGCAATGAAAACGCCCGGCGCAAGGCCGGGCGTTTTCATTGGACACATTCGAATGTCAGGCGTCTGGATCGCTCTGCTCCAGGATAGCGCGCTTGCTGCGCAGCTTGCCGTAGAAGTGCTCCAGCGCATGGTTCAGCTTGCTGGCGGCGCCATCGACGGCCTGGTCCAGCGAGGTGGCGGTATGGGTCACGGAAATCGGCTGGTGGCCTTTGGGGCGAGCCTCCATCTGGCAGCGTTTGTCGTGCGGTCCGGGCTTGGCGCCAT
This sequence comes from Pseudomonas peradeniyensis, assembly GCF_014268935.2. Classification (GTDB taxonomy): domain Bacteria; phylum Pseudomonadota; class Gammaproteobacteria; order Pseudomonadales; family Pseudomonadaceae; genus Aquipseudomonas; species Aquipseudomonas peradeniyensis. Next base: position 704,422 of record NZ_JABWRJ020000002.1, read on the forward strand.
TGTCGTCGCGCAAGTGGACTTCGATGCGGGTGAGGTCGTCCTCGTAGCGTTCGAGGCTGCTCTGCAGTGTGCTGCGGACCCACTCGTTCAAGCGGACGTTGCCTTGGATCTGGTTGCTGCTGTTGACCTGGATTTGCATGATTCAATCCTTATTCAGCTTGCTCGCGAGAGGCGTGCCTAGGCCACTGAGGGCGTTGGGTTTTCTGCGCCTCTTGACTCTAAAGTCAGGCAACCGCCGGACGAATTCAAGCCCTTTTGCAAAATAAATTTCCTGTTGCAAATCGGCCCGCTCGCAGCGATACCTGCCGATCACTGCAATCAATGATGCTGTGACACTCACCTGGCGGCCCCTAAGCTCGGGCGCATCACTTCATCCCTCGGGAGCGCCGCATGTCCAGCAACCCTCTGTTCCACCCCTTCACCCTCGGCTCCCTCGACCTGCCGACCCGCGTGGTCATGGCACCGATGACCCGTACCTTCTGCCCCGGCGGCGTGCCCCACGACGGCGTGGTCGAGTACTACCGCCGGCGCGCCGCCGCCGGTGTCGGCCTGATCATCACCGAGGGCACCACGGTCGGGCACAAGGCCGCCAACGGCTACCCCAACGTGCCGCGTTTCCACGGTGAGGACGCCCTGGCCGGCTGGAAGCGCGTGGTCGAGGCCGTGCATGCCGAAGGTGGGCGCATCGTGCCGCAGCTTTGGCATGTGGGCAGTGTGCGCCGCCTGGGCACCGAGCCGGACGCCAGCGTTCCGGGCTATGGCCCGAGCGGAAAGGAAAAGGACGGTCAGGTGCTGGTCCACGGCATGAGCCGGGAGGATATCCGCGAGGTGATCGCCGCCTTCGCCCAGGCGGCGCGCGATGCCCAGGCCATCGGCATGGACGGCGTGGAGATCCATGCCGCCCACGGCTACCTGATCGACCAGTTCTTCTGGGACGCCAGCAATCGTCGCGATGACGAGTACGGCGGTGACCTGGCCGGGCGCTCGCGTTTCGCCATCGAACTGATCCAGGCCGTGCGCGCAGCCGTCGGCCCGGACTTCCCGATCATCCTGCGTTTCTCGCAATGGAAGCAGCAGGACTACAGTGCGCGCCTGGTGCAAACCCCCGAGGCCCTGGCGGCGTTCCTCAAGCCCCTGTCCGAGGCGGGCGTGGATATCTTCCACTGCTCCACCCGGCGCTTCTGGGAGCCGGAGTTCGAGGGCAGCGAACTGAACCTCGCCGGCTGGACCCGCCAGCTCACCGGCAAGCCGACCATCACCGTGGGCAGTGTCGGCCTGGACGGCGAGTTCCTGCAGTTCATGGTCGCCACCGACAAGGTGGCCAAGCCCGCCAGCCTCGAAGGACTGCTGCGCCGCTTGCAGGACCAGGAGTTCGACCTGGTGGCCGTCGGCCGCGCCCTGCTGGTGGATGCCGAATGGGCGCGCAAAGTACGGGACGGGCGTGAGGACGCCGTGCTGCCGTTCAGCCGTGAGGCGCTGACGACCCTGGCTTGATCACCAGTGGCGGGGTCTGTTCGCGGGCGGCCTGCAGTTCGCGGCAGGCACCGTACAGGTAGCCCTCGAACTGCTCGATGATCGCCGGCCAGCCCTGTCGGCTGGCGTGCTGGCGGGCATTGAGGCGCACCCTGCGCAGGGTTTCGCCTTCTTCCAGCAACCAGCAGGCGGCGTCGATGAACGCCGCCTGGTCTCCCGGCATGGCCAGGGCGCCGCTGTGGCCGTGGCGGATATGCTGGGCGGCGGCGGCCTCGTCGTAGGCGACCACGGCCAGGCCCGAGGCGAGCGCCTCGAGCACGACGTTGCCGAAGGTTTCGGTCAGGCTCGGGAACAGGAACAGGTCGCCGCTGGCATAGTGCTCGGCCAGCACCTCGCCGCGCTGTGCGCCACAGAACACTGCATCGGGCAGTTGCTGTTCGAGCTGGCCACGTAGCGGGCCATCGCCGACGATCACCAGGCGCAGGCGCCGCCGCGGATAGGCCTTGCCCAGGGCCTCCATGCAAGGGCGCAGCAGGCCCAGGTTCTTCTCTGCGGCCAGGCGCCCGACATGCAGCACGGCAATGTCATCCACACCCAGCCCCCACTGCTCGCGCAGCGCCTGACTGCGCCGTGCCGGATTGAACAGGTTGGCGTCGACCCCGCGGGCCATCAGGCCGAGCCGTTCGAAGCCGCGGCGCTCCAGTTCCAGGCGCTGGCTGGCGCTGGGCACCAGGGTAATGGCGGTGCGCCGGTGGAACCAGCGCAGGTAGTGGGTGAGCAGCCGTGACAGCAGGCCCAGGCCATACTGCCCCGAATACTGCGGGAAGTTGGTGTGAAAGCCGCTGACCACCGCCACGCCCAGGCGTCGGGCGGCGCGCAGGGCGCTCAGGCCCAACGGGCCTTCGGTGGCGATGTACAGCACGTCCGGGCGTTGCCGGCGCCAGCGGCGCCACAGCTTGTGCATCGACACCTCGCCCCATTGCAGGCCAGGGTAGCCAGGCAATGGCCAACCCCTGCACAGCAGCAGGGCCTCGTCGTTGCCGACCCCGTTGTCGGTGGCCTGGCGCGGGCGGATCAGTTCCACCTGGTGGCCGCGCAGGCGCAGCCCTTCGCTGAGGCGGCCAAGGGTGTTGGCCACGCCATTGATCTCGGGTGGGAAGGTTTCGCTGACCAGGGTGATACGCAGGGACGGTGTGCTCATGGGAAAAGTCTGGGCCGCCCCCGTTGCGCCCATGTGACGCCTTTGTGACGTGCGCATGACGCCTGATTTCCGGCACTTGCACCCGTTTGAATATTTCCTTGCAACGCACTCAAGAACTCTCGCCACGCAGCCGATGCAGAGGCATTCGACTACAGGAATTCGCTCCGGGAGAGCGGCCATGTTCAACAGCAAACTGAAGAAAGAAATCCAGCAACTGCGCGAAGAGCTGATGTCCATCGAGCAGGTCAAGAACAGCCTCGACAGCGAGATGCTGGTGCTCCAGCTCGACCCCCAGGGGCGCATCGAGTCGGTAAACAACAACTTCGAGGCCGAGATGGGCTACCGCGCCGAGCAACTGATCGGGCGCAACATCGAAGAGATCGTGCCGACGCATGTGAAGAAGCTCGATTTCTACCAGCGCATGAAGCACGCCATCACCCGTGGCGAGCACCTCAACGGCGCCTTCCGTCTGCTGCGCGGCAACGGTGACGAGGCCTGGCTACGTTCGATCCTGCAGCCGGTCAAGGACAGCCAGGGGCGTATCAAGTACTTCTCCCTGCACTCCAGCGACCTGACCCGCACCATCGAGACCTCCCGCGAGCACGAGAGCCTGATCAAGGCGCTGATGCGCTCCACCGCGGTGATCGAGTTCAACCTCGAAGGCCAGGTGCTGACCGCCAACGACCGCTTCCTGCAGACCATGGGCTACAGCCTGGAGCAGGTCCGCGGCAAGTACCACCGCATATTCTGCGAGCCGGAGGAGGCCAACTCGGCGGCCTACCAGGAGTTCTGGAACCGGCTGCGCCGTGGCGAGTTCGTCGCCGAGCGTTTCAAACGCATCGACGCCCATGGCCGCGTGGTCTGGCTGGAGGCTTCGTACAACCCGATCATCGACGCCCATGACGTGCTGTACAAGGTGGTCAAGTTCGCCACCGTGATCACCGATCAGGTCAACCAGGAACTGGCCGTGGCCCAGGCCGCCGACATCGCCTACACCACCTCGCTGGAGACCGACGACAGCGCGCGCAAGGCCACCGATGTGGTGACCCAGACCGTCGAGGTGATGCGTGGTTTGGAAGGCTCGATGCAGGACGCCGCCGATGGCATCCAGGCGCTGGACAAGCAGTCGAAGGTGATCGGCGCGATCATCAAGACCATCAGCGACATCGCCGGGCAGACCAACCTGCTGGCGCTCAACGCCGCCATCGAGGCCGCCCGCGCCGGCGAGCAGGGGCGCGGCTTTGCCGTGGTCGCCGACGAAGTGCGCCAGCTGGCCTCGCGCACCAGCAGCGCCACCGAGGAGATCGCCAAGGTGGTGCAGCAGAACGAACAGTTGGCCCAGGCCGCGGTGGACATCATCGACACCAGCAAGCGTCAGGCCGAGCAGGGCCTGGCCCTGGCCGCCGATACCGGCGGGGTGATCGTCGAGATCCAGGAAGGGGCGAAGAAGGTGGTGGATGCGGTGGGGCAGTTTTCCAGCCAGTTGAGCCACTGACCGAGCTTAAGCCATCGCGGGGCAAGCCCTCTCCCACGCGGAATGCGTGGGAGCGGGCTTGCCCCGCGATGGTTTCATTCAGGTGCGCTCACGCACCCAGAACAGCGTCGCCCCGGCCACCGCCGCCGGCATCATCAGCACGTTGACCCCCGGGATCATCAGCGCCAGGTAGGTGATCCCGCCAAAGCCCATCGACTGCCAGCGCTTCTGGCGCAGCCAGGCGAGCATGTCCTGCCAGCTCATCTTGTTGTTGTCCGCCGGGTAGTCGATGTACTGGATGGCCATCATCCAGATACCGAACACCAGCCACAGCGGCGCGGCGATCACGTTCACCACCGGGATGAACGAGAGGATGAACAGGCCGATGGCCCGCGGCAGGAAGTAGCCCAGCTTGCGCATCTCGCGGCTTAGGGTGCGTGGCACCATGGCCACCAGCTCGGCCCAGCTGAACGGCGGGAAGGTGTCCTGGCCGCGCACCACCACCTCGACCTTTTCCGCCAGGAAACCGTTGAACGGCGCGGCGATGACGTTGGCCAGCAAGGTGAAGGTGAAAAACACCATCAACAGCACCAGGGCGACGAACAGTGGCCACAGGATGTAGGTGAGAAAGCTCAGCCAGTCGGGCAGGGTGGGCATCAGCGCATCGACCCACAGGCTGAACTGATGGCCGGCGAAGTAGATCAGGCCGCCGAACAGCAGCAGGTTGACTGCCAGGGGCAGCAGCACGAACAGGCGCAGGTTCGGGCTCAGGACCAGTTTCAGGCCCTCGCGCAGGTACTGGGGGCCGGACAGGACGGGGGCTTGCATCGGAATGCTCCGCTTGAGGAAAACGCGCTGACCTTACCGAGTTTGGCGCGCCGACGAAAGGCACCGCGCCTCTGGGAAACGGCGTGTAACAAAGCATTGGCACAATGGCTGCCGGATAGAGACTGTCTATAAGGTGGATTGTCGAAGGATATTTCCTTAATCTCTGCGGCCTCGCTACAGTGCGCTCAACTTTTTCGGTTTTGGACCAACGCGTTGTAGCCTTCCCCAAGTGCTGCGTGGGTCCCTTTTAATTCCAGCTGGCGCAACCGGCACCTAGATGCTGGACCCGTGCGGCCCGCTCGACAGGAGTTCGACATGTCTGAAGTACGTCATTCGCGCGTCATCATTCTCGGTTCCGGCCCTGCCGGTTACAGCGCCGCGGTATACGCCGCCCGCGCCAACCTCAAGCCGCTGCTGATCACCGGCATGCAGGCCGGCGGCCAGCTGACCACCACCACCGAAGTCGACAACTGGCCGGGCGACCCCCACGGCTTGACCGGCCCGGCCCTGATGCAGCGCATGCAGGAGCACGCCGAGCGCTTCGAGACCGAGATCGTCTTCGACCACATCAACGCCGTCGACCTGGCCAACAAGCCGTTCACCCTGCGCGGTGACAGCGGCACCTACACCTGCGACGCGCTGATCGTCGCCACCGGCGCCAGCGCCCGCTACCTTGGCCTGCCGTCGGAAGAGACCTTCATGGGCAAGGGCGTGTCGGCCTGCGCCACCTGCGACGGTTTCTTCTACCGCAACAAGCCGGTCGCCGTGGTCGGTGGCGGCAACACCGCCGTGGAAGAAGCACTGTACCTGGCCAACATCGCCAGCAAGGTGACCCTGGTGCACCGCCGCGACACCTTCCGCGCCGAGAAGATCCTGATCGACAAGCTGCACGCCCGTGTCGCCGAAGGCAAGATCGAGCTCAAGCTCAACGCCACCCTGGACGAAGTGCTGGGTGACAACATGGGCGTGACCGGTGCGCGCCTGAAGAACAACGACGGTAGCTTCGACGAAATCAAGGTCGACGGTGTGTTCATCGCCATCGGCCACACCCCGAACACCTCGCTGTTCGAAGGCCAGCTGACCCTGAAGGACGGCTACCTGGTGGTCCACGGCGGCCGTGAAGGCAACGCCACCGCCACCAACGTCGAGGGCGTGTTCGCCGCCGGCGACGTGGCCGACCACGTCTACCGCCAGGCCATCACCTCGGCCGGCGCCGGCTGCATGGCGGCCCTGGACGTCGAACGCTACCTGGACGGCCTGGCCAACGCCGCGCACTGATCCAGCCTTTGCGGGCCAGCCCCGCATAAAAAAACCGGCCATCTGGCCGGTTTTTTTGTACCCGCGTTTCAGCTCACAGGCTCAGTCGCATCGACAGGTCCACCGCCTTCACATCCTTGGTCATCGCGCCGATCGAGATGTAGTCCACGCCGGTCTCGGCGATCACCCGCAGGGTGGTCTCGTTGACGCCGCCGCTGGCCTCCAGCTTGGCCTTGCCGGCGGTGATGCGCACCGCTTCGCGCATCTCGTCCAGGGTCAGCTCGTCGAGCATGACGATATCGGCCCCGGCCGCCAGCGCCTGGCGCAGTTCGTCCAGGCTTTCCACCTCGATCTCCACCGGCTTGCCCGGAGCGATGCGGTGCGCCGCCGCCACGGCCTCGGCCACGCCACCGCTGGCGGCGATATGGTTTTCCTTGATCAGGAAAGCGTCGTACAGGCCGATGCGGTGGTTGTGGCAGCCGCCGCAGGTGACCGCGTACTTCTGCGCCAGACGCAGGCCGGGCAGGGTCTTGCGGGTGTCGAGCAGACGCACCTGGGTGCCTTCCACCAGGTCGGCCAGGAAGCGCGCGCGGGTGGCCACGCCCGAAAGCATCTGCAGGAAGTTCAGCGCCGTGCGCTCGCCGCTGAGCAGCGAGCGCGCCGGGCCTTCGAGGTGGAACAGCACCTGGTTGGCCGTGGCCCGCTCGCCGTCGGCCACCTGCCAGTGCACCGCCACCCGTGGGTCGAGCTGGCGGAATACCGTATCGACCCAGGCGGTGCCGGCGATCACGCAGTCCTCGCGGGTGATGATGGTCGCCTTGGCCAGGCGCTCGGCCGGGATCAGCTGGGCGGTGATGTCGCCGCTGCCGATGTCCTCGAGCAGCGCGCGGCGCACGTTGGCTTCGATTTCGGCAGTCAGGTCGGCGAGGCGTAGGTTCGGCATGGTCGGCTCCACAAGCTAGGTGCCGGCGATTATAGGGCAGGGGGGCTTCGTGTACAGCTGCCGGGCCGATGACCTTTGGTCAGGCGGTTTGAGCATTCTTGCGTACGCACTGTCAGTTGAGGCGTGCGAAAGGCGTGCTGGTAGCTATCAGTGTTTTCACTGATAATAGCGCCCAGTATTTGGCGTCATAGCTTTGACGATTCCATTCCAGTCGAACAACGTAACATCCAGCAAGGAGTTCGGGATGCATGATGAAGGCAAGGTGGTGCCCCTGGCGGCTGCCATCGACCGGGGTGCGCGCGCGCCCTCGCCATGCCTTCCCGTGCTGCTCCTGCAGGTGCGCGACAAGGCCGCGTTGCAATTGCGCCAGGGCTTGCAGGCACTGTTCGACAATGCCGACGACACCCTGTTCGAAATGGCCGACAAGGCCAGCGGCCGCCTCGACCAGAACCTGTATTTCGAAGCCATGCGTGACCTGCGCCTCAAGCGCAAGAGCATCGAGCGGGGTTTCCTCGATACTTTCTACGAGGCCTTCGCCCGCATCGGTCAGGGTGACGGGCTCGAGTCCCTGGTCAGGGCGCAGACACAGGACAAGCCGTCGCTGGAGCGCTCGGTAGCCGTGCAGGCCATGGTCGACCGGGTGCTGTCCCGCGACGGTTTCCTGCTTGAGCAGTTGAACCTGCGCTTCACCACGCTGCTGGAGTTGCCGCTGGCCAGCGCAAGCAACCCCCTGGGCCCCGGCAACCTGTGTGGCTATTTCCTCGACGCTGGGCGCAACCTCGGGGTCGGCGCCAGCGTCAAGATGGTGCTGCTCAAGCTGTTCGAGCGCTACGTGCTGCGCGACCTCGACCTGCTCTACGGCGAGGCCAGCCAGTTGCTCGCCAGCGCCGGTGTGCTGCCGGAGCTGATGCCCGCCCCGCGGCGCCGCGCCGAGGACCGGCGCAGCATCGCCCGGCGTGTCCCGGCCAGCCCGGCGCTGGGTAGTTTGTCCGACTCCGCCGGCCAGGCCTTCTTCGCCTCGGTGCAGGCGCTGCTGGCGCCGGTGCGCGGACGTGTCGCGCCGCGACTGCAGGCGGCCGGATCCGCGCAGCCGACCAGCACCGGCGACCTGCTGCGCCTGCTCACCCACCTGCAGCACTATGTGCCGACCCCCGGCGAGCCGGATGACTTCAACCTCGGCCTGCAGCTGGAGCAGTTGTTGCTGCGGGTCAGTGTGCGCAGCGGCACGCGGCGGCGGATCGCCACCGACGACGAGGACACGATCAACCTGGTCGACCTGCTGTTCGCCTACATCCAGGGCGACGACAACCTGCCGGCCAGCCTGCGGGCGCTGATTGCCCGCCTGCATATCCCGGTGCTCAAGGTCGCGCTGGTCGACAAGGGCATGTTCAGCCGTGGCAGCCACCCGGCGCGCCGCCTGCTCAACGAGATCGCCGCCGTGGCCATCGGCTGGGAGAGCGATGCCGAGGGGCTGCGCGACAGCCTGCACTTGCGGGTCGAGCGTATCGTCCAGCGCCTGCTCAATGACTTTTCCGACGACTGCGCGGTGTTCAACGAGCTGCTCGATGAGTTTCTCGCCTTCAGCCAGGACGAGCGCCGGCGCAACGAACTGCTCGAGCAGCGCACCCGCGATGCCGAGGAGGGCCGTGCCCGTACCCTGCAGGCCCGCCAGCGGGTGCAGCAGGAGTTGAACGACCGCCTGCATGGCCGGGTGCTGCCGCAGGTGGTGGTGCAGATGCTGGTGCAGTCCTGGAGCCAGGTGCTGCTGCTGGCCTGGCTGAAGCAGGGCGAGGCCTCGGCGGCCTGGGCCGACGCCCTGGCGACAGTGGACGACCTGCTGGTCAGCATTGCCCCGTACCGTGAGCCACAGCGCCTGCTGGAGCAGGTGCCGGGCCTGCTCAAGGCGCTACGCGACGGCCTGGCGGGGGTGGCGCTGGACTCCGCCGCCACGCGTGATTTCTTCCTGCAACTGGAGAAACTGCACCTGCGTGCCTGCGGTGGCACGCCGGAGCCGGACGCCGCATTGGATGAAGTGTGGCTGGAGGAGGCTATCGTGCTGGCGGTCAGCGACGAGTCCGCCCTTGCCCCTGGCCTGCCGCTCGATGACCAGGAGCCGGCATTGCGCCAGGTGCAGCGCCTGCAGGTCGGCAACTGGGTCGAAGTGATGGACGACGACGAGCCGCTGCGCTGCAAGCTGGTGGCGCGCATCGACAGCAATGATCGCCTGGTCTTCACCAACCGCACCGGCATGAAGGTGCGCGAATGGAACCGCATGGGCCTGGCCCTGGCGCTGCGCCGTGGCGAGGTGCGCCTGCTGGACGACGGCCTGCTGTTCGAGCGGGCGCTGGAAGCGGTTTTGGAGCAACTGCGCGGGCAGCAGGCGCAGTAGGCTTTGTACGAAAAGTGCCTGCGCGACGATCATGCTGCGTTGAAAACAGGCTCGGAATGCTCATTTACAACCCGTAAACTCCGCTTCCTCGCCTGTTTTCGCCTTGCCTGATCGTCGCTCGGCTACTTTTCGTACAAACCCTAACGCTGAATTTTCCTACACAATCATTTACATGCAAGCGCCTGCCGGCCACGGCATACTGGGTACCTGTCTCGGGCGTCATTTCAGGATCTGCACCATGCAATTGGACCGTGCGACCGGCTGGTTCACCGGCGTCAGCCACTGCCCCTCGCCGAACTTTAACGCCCGCCCCGACGGCGAGGCCATCGCGCTGCTGGTCATCCACAACATCAGCCTGCCACCGGCCTGCTTCGGCACCGGCAAGGTGCAGCAGTTCTTCCAGAACCGCCTGGACCCGAACGAGCACCCTTATTTCGCCACCATCAACCACCTGACCGTCTCGGCGCATCTGTTCGTCGAGCGCGATGGCGCGGTGACCCAGTTCGTCTCGTTGCTCGACCGCGCCTGGCATGCCGGCGTGTCGCGCTTCGGCGAGCGCGAGGGCTGCAACGATTTTTCCATCGGCATCGAACTGGAAGGCACTGACGAGCTGCCCTACACCGATGCCCAGTACGCCACCCTGGAGCGGCTGACCCGCGAGATCCGCGCGGCATGGCCTGTGATCGACGCTCAGCGCATCTGTGGCCACAGCGATATCGCCCCGCAGCGCAAGACCGATCCGGGGCCGGCCTTCGACTGGTCGCGCTACCGGGCCGCGCTGCAACGCAACGAGGACAAGGCATGAGTTTTCTGGTGTTGGTGCTGGCGCTGTGGGTCGAGAAGTTCTCGGCCCTGCGCCAGCGGTTGCAGCGCGACGGCTTCTACCTGGGCGAGCTGGTGCGCCTGGAGCGCAGCGGCAAGGTCCATCCCTGGTGGACGCTGGGCATCCTGGTCCTGGCGCCGGTGGCGCTGCTCGCGCTGCTGCTGCATGTGCTGGAACCGGTGGCCTACGGCCTGCTGGCGTTGCCGGTGCACCTGCTGGTGCTGGTCTACAGCCTCGGCCGCGGCGATGTGAAGGCGGCGCTCGGGCCGTTTCGCGATGCCTGGCGCCGCGGTGACGACCAGGCCGCGCTGCATGTGGCCGAACGCGACCTGGGGCTGGCCGCCGACGATGCCCAGAGCCTGATCAAGCGGGTCCAGGGCCATCTGCTGTGGCAGGCCTACCAGAGCTTCTTCGCGGTGATCTTCTGGTACTTCCTGCTCGGCCCGGGGGCAGCGCTGGCCTACCGCCTGCTGGCGCTGACCATGGACCACAGCCGCCAGCCGGCGCTGCAGACCCTGGCCGGGCAATTGCGCCATGCCATGGACTGGCTGCCGGTGCGGGTGATGACGGTGAGCTTCGCCCTGGTCGGCAACTTCGTCGCGGTGACCCGGGTGATGTTGCACGAGCTGCTCGACTGGCACGTCAGCGCCGGGCACCTGGTGGCCAAGGTCGGTCGGGTGGCCGACGACATTCCCGAAGAGGAGGACCGCCAGCGTGGCCTGGAGCGCCTGGACAGCCTGTGGGAGCTGCTGCTGCGTTGCGCCGTGTTGTGGTATGCCTGCTTCGCCCTGTGGACCGTGCTGGTCTGAGCCGTTCATCAACGCGTTGCTTGCTTAACCATAAGTTACAAACCTTGATTCCAATCTGCGCTATACAAAGCCACTGGCCCTAGATGGCCTTGTGCTACCCCGCAGAACAACAAGAATTCAAGGAGGTGACCTGTGAAGCGTCTGCTCTATCCGGCCATCGCACTGATGAACCGGCTGAGCTTCGGCATGAAGTTCAGCCTGATCAGCGTCCTGTTCTTCCTGCCTATGCTGGTCACCAGTTTTTACCTGGTCCGCGACGCCTACAACCAGCTGCAGGCCACCCGCGGCGAACTCCAGGGGCTGGCGCCGCTGTCCGAGAGCCTGGCCCTGCGCGGCGACCTGGAGACCCTGGGCAACCTGCTGCAGATCAACGCCGTGCTGGGCCAGTCGGGCCAGGCTGGCGATGTGGAAAGCCGCATTGCCGGCTTGCAGGACAAGGTCCAGGCCCGGCTCGACGGCCTCAAGGGCAGTGACCCTGCGCTTGAGGCCAAGCGTGCCGAGCTGGCCGAGGCCTTTGCCCGCGCCCGCGACGAAAGCTCGCTGCAGAATAAGGCGGCACTGTTCGACAAGCTGCTGGCCCAGGCCCAGGTGCTGGGCAAGCTGGTCGCCAGCCAGTCGGGCTTGAACCAGGACAGCCAGGCCTCGGTGCGCCAGCTGAGCGAACTGGTCGGCAACGCCACGGCGCAGGTCACCCAGGCCCTGGGCGAAGGCCGGGCGATGGGCGCGGTGGCCCTCGGTCGCGGTTTCATGGATTCCTCGGGCAGCGCGCGCTTCGAAGACTTGCTGCAGCGCCTGGAGCGGCTGTCCGCCGACTATGCCATCCGTCTCGACGACGTCCTGGCCAGCGATGCCGGGCTCAAGGCCGCGCTGAACAGCGACGCCGAGGCCAGCCAGTCCACGGTCAAGCAGGCCGCGACCCTGTTCGAGGACCAGGTGGTGGTGGCCGAGACCCTGGATGCGCCCTGGGCCGGCTTCTACCAGCAGACCAGCGACCTGATGGCGCAGACCTACCGCTTCAACGACGCTGTCCTCGCCCACCTGCACGGCCAACTGGAAGAGCGCCTGGGCGAGCACCGCCTGCGCACGATCGCGCTGGTCGCGGCCCTGGCCACGGTGTTCGCGCTGATCGTCTACCTCTACGGCGGCTTCTACGTCTCCACCCGGGAAACCCTCGGCAACCTGGGCAACGCCATGGACAAGGTCGCCGCCGGCGACATGACCATCAGCTTCAAGGCCAACAGCCAGGACGAACTGGGCGAACTGGGGCGTGGCTTCAACGAGACGGTGCGGCGTATCCGCGGGCTGATCGAGCAGGTCGGCAAGACCGTGACCACGGTCGAGGAGCAAGCCGGGCAGGTGCTGTCGGTGTCGAGCCGCAGCAACCAGGCAGTCAGTGGCCAGCGCGAGCAGATCGAGCAGGTGGCCACGGCCATGAACCAGATGAGTGCCACCGCGCAGGAGGTCGCTCGCAGCGCCGCCCTGGCCGCCGAAGGCGCGCAGCGGGTCAACCACGAGAGCGCCTCGGGCCGCGATCTGGTGGAAAGCCAGCAGGGCAGCATCGCCCGCCTGGCCGGCGAGATCGACCAGAGCGTGGCGGCGGTGAACCAACTGGCAGGCGACAGCCAAGCCATCGGCCGGGTGCTGGAAGTGATCCGCAGCATCGCCGAGCAGACCAACCTGCTGGCCCTCAACGCCGCCATCGAGGCAGCCCGGGCCGGCGAGCAGGGCAGGGGCTTCGCCGTGGTCGCCGACGAAGTGCGGACCCTGGCCAGGCGCACCCAGGACTCCACCGAAGAGATCGCGCAGATGATCCAGCGCCTGCGCGAAGGCGTGGGCGCGGCGGTGCGGGTGATGGGCAGCAGCCACCAGATGGCCGCCGGGACCGTGGACGAGGCGCGCCAGGTGCAACAGGCCCTGGGCAACATCCTCGGCGCGGTGGGCGGGATCGTCGAGCAGAACCAGCAGATCGCCGCCGCTGTCGAGCAGCAGACCGCCGTGGCCCACGACATCGACCAGAACATCGTGGCGATCAACCGCGCGGCGCAGGACACCACCGAGGGCGCCTGCCAGACCGAGGACGCCAGCCGGGCGTTGTCGGCGCAGGTGGTGGAGCTCAAGCGGTTGATCGGGGCGTTTCGGGTCTAGTGTCCTGCCTCGGAAATACGTTCTCTTTTGGCGAGTGGCTTGGGTGTTCGGGCAAGGCGCCGCGACGAGTCATAGCAGGGCTATGGCGAGGAGTGGCAACGCCGGCCGGGCGCCCAAGACGCCGCCAAAAGTGAACAGCTTATTTCCGAGACAGGACACTAGCACCTGCGGCGGCATTGAAGAACCGACGCAAGTCGGTGTTTCGTTTGGGCTGTCTCAGGGGCAGGATTGGCGGGCTTCGTAATGACGGGTCTGGTAAGGCAGCAGGGCTTGCGCTTTCAAACCGAGCCCTTCATCAAGTCCCCAGGATGCTGCCAATTCATCACGACGCTTGCGTACAGCACTCGGTGGCTGGGCAATGGGCATGGCGTGGGGAAACAGCTCAAGTGCATGGCGGGTATCCATGACTCGGTGAACTGACGCACAGGAAAAACGCGTCAACTTTTCCAGCAAGTAACCCACTCGACGGACCTGAAGCTCATCGGGGTGGCGGCTAAGAAATACTCGGGCAGCGCCGACCAGGTCGACATCCGAATACCAGACAGCCTGTGCCACACAGACAAGGGTAGAGTCATCCGCTTGACTCAGGGGGAACCTGGCAAGTTTGTTCAAGGCGGATGTGAAGAGGTTGTCGTCAAGACGCTTCGCCATCTTCGGGCTCCAGGAAGTCGTGCAAGAGATGGGTCAATACGGTAGTCGGTGGCTCCTTGGAACCAACATACACATCGATTGCCTCCAGTGCCAGCCGCCGTAGCTCAGTGGTCAGGATCAGGCCAGACCGGAACAGCGCGTGAATGTCGCTCAGATCCTGTTCGGTCGCCCTGGCCAGCTTCGATATGGCGATGTCGACCGGAGCTGCGATACGAACATGCAAGGGGGAGTTTTCCGGGAACTCTGCCAATGGCAGGCTGCGATCCAGGTAGTCTTCGTGGATCGGCCCGAAAGTGGTGGTGTAATGCAGGTCGTAGTGCAGTTCCAGCACTCGTCCGGACTGGACGTCGAAAAAAGCCTGGGGCACCTCGGCAAGCAGAGCTTGAAGGTCGAAGTGCCCGGCAAGGCTGGTCTCGTAACATTCGCCATCGACATCCATGGAAACGCGATGATGTGTGTAGAGATGGACGGCACACCCACCGAAGATGATGATTTTTAATGCACCTGGCCCGGCTTGCTCTTGCGCCAGTTCCGCCTCTACTGACTTGAACATGGAAATCAGGGCTTGTCCCAGATCGCTGTGGGTGTTCAGGCGTGGAGGCATCAAATCCAGGCTGTCCATTGGCAACTTTGGTTTCCTGTTGATCAGCACAAAGCCTTGCCTGAGCGAGGTGCACTCAAGCGCATTTAGTGCATCAATCTATTGGGTAGGCCGAGGTACCGGAAACAGGAGAGTGGCTTCTGGATGTTGCCAACGGGCAGGCTTGAACAGCGGTGGTTACCAGCCAAATAGTGCGCAGGCGTTGTGGCTGCTGGCCTCGGCCAATTGCTCGACATCAACGCCGATAACTTCAGCCAGTGCCTGTGCAATTTCTGGTAAATATTCTGGGCTGTTGCGCTGCCCCGGGAACATCGCCGGCGCCATGTCCGGCGCGTCGGTCTCCAGCACCACGCTGTCCAGCGCCAGCCTTGGCAGGGTCTTGCGCAGGCGCAACGCCTGGGGCCAGGTGCCGGCGCCGCCGAGTCCCAGTTTGAAGCCGAGTTTGATGTACTCCCGCGCCTCTTCGTAGCTGCCGGCAAAGGCATGGATGATCCCCGCCCGCGCCGGCTTGTAGCGCTTGAGCGTGGCGATCACCTGGGCGTGGCTGCGGCGTACGTGCAACAGCGACGGCAGCTCGAAGTCGCAGGCCAATTGCAGCTGGGCCTCGAACAACGCCTGCTGGCGCGTCGGGTCCAGCTCGGGCAGGTAGAAATCCAGGCCAAACTCACCCACCGCACACAGCCGTGGATCGCCGCGCAGGCGTTCCAGCCAGTCGCGCAGTTGCGCGAGGTGTTCGGGACGGTGCTGCTCGAGGTAGATCGGGTGCAGCCCCAGCGCCGCGTACACGCCCTCGTTGGCGCAGGCCAGGTCCCAGACCCGCTGGAAGTTGTCCTGGTACACCCCCAGCACCACCATGCGCTCCACCCCGCGCGCCGCCGCGTTGGCCAGCAGGCGCGGGCGGTCGGCGTCGAAATCGGGGAAGTCGAGGTGGGTGTGGGTGTCGATCAGGCGCATGTTCAGGCCTTGGCGATCCGTTGCTTGAAGGTACGGCCGATGGCGTGCACACCGGGCTCGTAGCGCTTGTCCTCGATGGCGGCCAGGGCCAGTTCCAGCGCGGTGGCGGCGATCAGGCCGTGCTGCTGGGCCATGGCGTTGACCGGCAGCGGCAGGAAGTCGAGCAGTTGGTTGTCGCCGAAGGTGCCCAGTTGCAGCTCGCGCGAATCCTCCGGGCGCGCCTGGAGCGTGTCGAACACGCCCTGCAGCAGCACGTAGGAGGTGGTCACCAGGGCATCCGGCAGGCCGCCCAGTTCGTCGATCAGTTGCTGCATCAGGCGCTGGCCGCATTCACGGCTGAAGGCCTCGCCCTGGTAGCGGCGCACGTCGCCGTCGAAGCCTTGCAGGGCCTCGTCGAAGCCACCGGCGCGGGCCTGGCTCACCGACAGCTCGGGGCGGGCGCCAATCAGGGCGATGCTGCGCGGGCGGGTTTTCAAAAGGCTCTGGGCCAGCTGGCGGCTGGCGTCGCGGTCGTCGCTGATCACCGAGCAGAAATGCGCCGGGTCCAGGCGTCGGTCGATGGCGATCACCGGCAGGCCCTTGGCCTGCAGCTCGCGGTAGCTGTCGTCCTCCGGCGGCAGGCAGCTGGCGACGAACAGCGCATCGCAGCGGCGGGCGCGGAACAGCTGCTGCAACTGGCGTTCGCTGTCGGGCTGGTCGTCGCTGCTGGCGATCAGCAGCTGGTAGCCACGGGCACGGGCGCCTTGCTCCAGTTGCTTGGCGATGCGGGCGTAGCTGGGGTTCTCCAGATCCGGGAGAATGAAGCCCAGGGTGCGCGTGTGTCGGCTGCGCAGGCCGGCGGCCTGGGGGTTGGGCGTGAAGCCGTGGGCCTCGACCACCGCGCGCACGCGCTCGACGGTGCTGTTGCTGATGCGCTGCTGTTCGGCCTTGCCATTGATGACGTAGCTGGCGGTGGTCACGGACACACCGGCCAGACGGGCGATATCGCTGAGTTTCACCGAATTTTCCTTATTGTTTCCGGGACTGGCCACGGGGCTGGACCGGCTAGTTTCACCCATCCACGGCCCTGCGCGCAGACGACCATTGTCGCAATTGTCCGACAGGATGGGGCTTTTTCGTTGGCAGATTATCGAGTAACGTGGCCACTTGGTCAGATTAAACGTTTCAGCAAAACGAAATTTCCTGCCTGGAAATGCGCATTCGCCCGTTGCGCTGATCGTTTTGGCGGCTATTGCCGTCGAATTCCACAACAATACCTCGGTAGCCGACGGGGCTACCGCAAAAGGAGAGGGTCATGCTCGAGCTTGCCGTGGAGCAGATTGCCATGGGCCAGCGTGTCGCCGACAAGGGCGAGGCACTGGCGTTGCTGGCCGATCGACTGGTTGCCGATGGCCTGGTCGCCGAGGGCTACCTGGCGGGGCTGCAGGCCCGGGAGGCGCAGGGCTCGACCTTCCTCGGCCAGGGCATCGCCATCCCCCACGGCACGCCGCAGACCCGCGAGCTGGTGTACGCCACCGGTGTGCGCCTGCTGCAGTTCCCCGACGGCGTGGACTGGGGCGACGGGCAGATCGTCTACCTGGCCATCGGCATCGCCGCCCGTTCCGACGAACACCTGCGTCTGCTGCAACTGCTGACCCGCGCCCTGGGCGAAACCGACCTGGCCGAGGCATTGCGCCGGGCCGGCAGCGCCGAGGCGCTGCTCAAGCTGCTGCAGGGCGCGCCGCGCGAGCTGGCGTTGGATGCCCAGCTGGTCGGCCTCAACCTGGCGGCGGAAGACTTCGATGAACTGGCCTGGCGCGGCGCTCGCCTGCTGCAACGCGGCGGCTGTGCCGACAGCGGCTTTGCCGCCGTGCTGCAGCAGACCGAGCCGCTGCCGCTGGGCGAAGGCCTGTGGTGGCTGCACAGTGAACGCGAGGTGCGCCAGCCGGGCCTGGCCTTCGTCACCCCACAGCAGCCACTGCGCTACCGCGACCAGCCGCTCAATGGCCTGTTCTGCCTGGCCAGCCTCGGCGCCGCCCACCAGGCCTTGCTCGAGCGCCTGTGCGAGGTGCTGATCGAGGGTCGTGGGCAGATGCTCTACCAGGCCACCAGCAGCCGCGCCGTGCTCGAAGTGCTCGGCGGCGAGGCGCCCGCCGACTGGCCCAGCGCCCGGGTGATGCTGGCCAACGCCCATGGCTTGCATGCGCGTCCGGCCAAGGTGCTGGCGCAGTTGGCCAAGGGCTTCGAGGGCGAGATCCGCATCCGCCTGCAAGACAGCGTCCAGCCCGCCGTCTCGGTGAAGAGCCTGAGCAAGCTGCTGAGCCTGGGCGCTCGCCGTGGCCAGGTGCTGGAACTGATCGCCGAACCGGGCGTTGCCGCCGATGCCTTGCCGGTGCTGCTGGCCGCCATCGAGCAGGGGCTGGGCGAGGAGGTCGAGCCCTTGCCGCAAACGGCCGCAGTGGAGCAGCCACCCATCGAAACCCTCCAGGCCCCGGCGCCCGGCAGCACCCTGCAGGGTGTCGCGGCCGCGCCGGGCATCGCCAGTGGCCCGGCCCATGTGTGCGTCGAACGCGAGATCGACTACCCGCTGCGCGGCGAGTCGCCCGGCCAGGAGCGGGCCAGGTTGCGAGCGGCCATCGACAAGGTGCACGCCGACCTGCAGGCCCTGGTGCAGCGCAGCGACAAGGCTATTGGCGAAATCTTCGTCACCCACCAGGAAATGCTCGCCGACCCGGCCCTGACCGATGACGTCGAGGTGCGTCTGGCCCAGGGCGAGAGCGCCGCCGCCGCGTGGATGGCGGTGATCGAGAGCGCCGCCCGCCAGCAGGAGGCGCTGCACGATGCGCTGCTGGCCGAGCGCGCCGCCGACCTGCGGGATATCGGTCGCCGTGTGCTGGCCCAGTTGTGTGGCGTGCAGGCGCTGGTCGAGCCCGAGCAACCCTACGTGCTGGTGATGGCCGAGGTGGGCCCGTCCGATGTGGCGCGCCTGGACCCGGCGCGGGTCGCCGGCATCGTCACCGCCCAGGGCGGCGCCACCGCCCACAGCGCCATCGTCGCCCGAGCCCTGGGCATCCCGGCGGTGGTCGGGGCCGGCGCGGCAGTGCTGCTGCTGGAGAGCGGCACGCCGCTGCTGCTCGATGGCCTGCGTGGGCAGGTCGAGGTCGCGCCGCCCGAGGCCCGCTTGCAACGGGCGCTGGCCGAGCGCGATGCCCGTGAGCGGCGCTTGCAGATCGCCTGGGCCAACCGCCATGAGCCGGCCCTGACCCGTGACGGCCACGGCGTCGAAGTGTTCGCCAACATCGGCGAAAGCAGTGGCATCGACAAAGTTGTGGAGCAGGGCGCCGAAGGCGTCGGCCTGCTGCGCACCGAGCTGATTTTCATGGCCCACCCGCAACTGCCCGATGTGGCCACCCAGGAGGCCGAGTACCGCCGGGTGCTCGACGGCCTGGCCGGGCGCCCGCTGGTGGTGCGTACCCTTGATGTGGGCGGCGACAAGCCCTTGCCGTACTGGCCGATCGCGGCGGAAGAAAACCCGTTCCTCGGCGTGCGCGGCGTGCGCCTGACCCTGCAACGCCCGCAGGTGATGGAAGACCAGCTGCGGGCCCTGCTGCGCGCCGCGGACAATCGCCCGCTGCGCATCATGTTCCCGATGGTCGGCCAGCTCCATGAATGGCGCGCCGCCAAGGCCATGGTCGAGCGCCTGCGCCAGGAGATCCCGGTGGCCGACCTGCAGGTGGGCATCATGGTCGAGGTGCCGTCGGCCGCCTTGCTGGCGCCGCAGTTGGCCCGCGAGGTGGACTTCTTCAGCATCGGCACCAACGACCTGACCCAGTACACCCTGGCCATCGACCGTGGCCACCCGAGCCTCTCGGCCCAGGCCGATGGCCTGCACCCGGCGGTGCTCAACCTGATCGACATGACCGTGCGCGCCGCCCATGCCCAGGGCAAGTGGGTGGGCGTGTGCGGCGAACTGGCGGCCGATCCGCAGGCCGTTGCCGTGCTGTTGGGCCTGGACGTGGACGAACTGAGCGTCGCCGCCCGCAGCATCCCTGAAGTCAAGGCGCTGGTGCGCCAGGCCGACCTTTCGACGGCCCGCGCCCTGGCGCGCGAGGCCCTGCAACAAGACAGCGCCGAGGCAGTCCGGGCGCTGGTGGAGCGTTACTGATGGCCAAGATTCTCACCCTCACCCTCAACCCGGCGCTGGATATCACCATCAGCCTCGATCGCCTGCGCCCCGGCGCGGTCAACCGCAGCCAGGCCCAGCACAGCCATGCCGCCGGCAAGGGGCTGAACGTCGCCCAGGTGCTGGCCGACCTGGGCCACAGCGTGACCGTCGGCGGTTTTCTCGGGCTCGACAACCTGGCGCCGTTCGAGGCGCTGATTGCCTGGCGTGGGTTCGCCGACTGCTTCGTCCGTGTGCCCGGCGAGACCCGCAGCAACATCAAGCTGGTCGAGGCCGATGGCCAGGTCACCGATATCAACGGGCCGGGGCCGCAAGTCGACGAGGCCGCCCGCGATGCCTTGCTGCAACGTCTGGCCGAGGTGGCTCCGGGGCATGACGCCGTGGTGGTGGCCGGCAGCCTGCCGCGGGGCATCAGCCCCGAGTGGCTGCGCGAACTGCTGCTGATGCTCAAGTCGCAGGGATTGAAGGTGGCCCTGGACAGCAGTGGCGAAGCCTTGCGCGCCGGCCTCGAGGCCGCGCCCTGGCTGGTCAAGCCCAACACCGAGGAGCTGGGCGAGGTGCTCGGGCAGCCCGTGCTTGACGCGGCCGGCCAGCGTGCCGCCGCGCAGCGCTTGCTGGCCAGCGGCGTCGAGCATGTGGTGGTGTCCCAGGGCGAGCAGGGCGTGAGCTGGTTCGCCGCCGGCCTGGCGCTGCATGCGCAACCGTCGAAGGTGCGCATCGCCAGCACCGTCGGCGCCGGTGATTCCCTGGTCGCCGGCATGGTCCACGGCCTGCTGCAGGCCGAGGCGCCCGCCGCCACCTTGCGCCGCGCCACTGCCATCGCCGCCCAGGCGGTCACCCAGGTCGGCTTCGGCATCCACGATCGCGAGCAACTGGCCCGGCTGGAGGCCGCCGTGCACCTGGCAGAACAACAAGAAGAGGGCTGCTGATGAACATTGCCATTGTCACCGCCTGCCCCAACGGGCAGGTGTCCAGCGTGCTCAGCGCCCGCCTGTTGGCCGCCGCGGCCCAGCGTCGGGGCTGGAGCACCAGTGTCGAGGTGCAGGATACCGAGCACCCCGAACGTCGCCTGACCACGGCGCAGATTGCTGAGGCCGACTGGGTGCTGGTGGTCAGTACCGGGCCGGTGGACCTGGCGCGCTTCGCGGGCAAGCGCCTGTACCAGAGCACACCAGCCCAGGCCCTGGCAGACCGCGAGGGGTTTCTTGACCAAGCCGCTGCCGGGGCCCGGGTTCACGAGGCGGCGCCGGCCCCGCAGGGCAGCGCGCCGAAAATCGTCGCGGTGACCGCCTGCCCGACCGGCGTGGCCCACACCTTCATGGCCGCCGAAGCGCTGCAACAGGCGGCGCAGGCCATGGGCTACCAGCTCACCGTGGAGACCCAGGGCTCGGTCGGCGCGCGCAACCCGCTGCCTGCCGAGGCCATCGCCGAAGCCGACGTGGTGCTGTTGGCCGCCGATATCGAAGTGCCGGCTGCGCGTTTCGCCGGCAAGCGCATCTACCGCTGCGGTACCGGCATCGCCCTCAAGCAGGCCCGGGCCACGCTGGACAAGGCACTGGCCGAGGGCAAGGTGGAGGCTGCGGGGGATGCGGCCGGCGCGGTGCAGCAGGCCGAGAAGACGGGCGTCTACAAGCACCTGCTGACCGGGGTATCGTTCATGCTGCCGATGGTGGTGGCCGGCGGCTTGCTGATTGCCTTGTCGTTCGTGTTCGGTATCGAGGCCTACAAGGAGGCCGGCACGCTACCCGCCGCGCTGATGCAGATCGGCGGCGAGGCGGCGTTCAAGCTGATGGTGCCGCTGCTCGCTGGCTACATCGCCTGGTCCATCGCCGACCGTCCGGGGCTGGCGCCCGGGATGATCGGCGGCCTGCTGGCGAGTACGTTGGGGGCGGGGTTCATCGGCGGTATCGTCGCCGGCTTCCTGGCCGGCTACAGCGCCAAGGCCATTGCCCGTTGGGTGCATCTGCCCAGTAGCCTCGACGCGCTCAAGCCGATCCTCATCATCCCGCTGCTGGCCAGCCTGTTCACCGGCCTGGTGATGATCTATGTGGTCGGCCAGCCCGTGGCCGCGATGCTCGAAGGGCTGACCCACTTCCTCGACAGCATGGGCACCACCAACGCCATCCTGCTCGGGCTGCTGCTCGGCGGCATGATGTGTGTGGACTTGGGCGGCCCGATCAACAAGGCCGCCTATGCGTTCTCGGTGGGGCTGCTGGCGTCGTCGAGCTATGCGCCGATGGCCGCGACCATGGCCGCCGGCATGGTGCCGCCGATCGGCCTGGGCATCGCCACCTTCCTGGCCCGGCGCAAATTTGCCCAGAGCGAGCGCGAGGCCGGCAAGGCCGCGCTGGTGCTGGGGCTGTGTTTCATTTCCGAAGGGGCGATTCCGTTCGCCGCCAAGGACCCGTTGCGGGTGATCCCGGCGAGCATCGCCGGTGGCGCGCTGACCGGGGCCTTGTCGATGTACTTCGGCTGCAAGCTGATGGCGCCCCATGGCGGGCTGTTCGTATTGCTGATCCCCAATGCGATCAACCATGCGCTGCTGTACCTGCTGGCGATCGTGGCCGGCAGCCTGCTGACGGCAGTGGTGTATGCCGTGATCAAGAAGAGCGAACAGGTGGAGATGGTGGTGGCGCCGGCCAAGGGCTAGCGAGGCCCGGCGCAATCCCTGTAGGAGCGGCCTTGTGCCGCGAAAGGGGCGCGGAGCGGCCCCAGGATTTCAGAGTCATACACAGTGAATGGGGCTGCTTTGCAGCCCTTTCGCGGCACAAGGCCGCTCCTACAGAGGGTGCCGTCAGCCCCGTGTCTTGCCACGCAACGGTTTCAGCAAATCACCCAGCCCGTTGTGGTCGATCTCATGCATCAACGCCAGCAACCCGCCCAGCTCCCCGGGCGGGAAGCCCTTGCGGGCAAACCATGCCAGGTAATCGCCAGGCAGGTCGGCGATGATCCGCCCCTGGTACTTGCCGAAGGGCATGGTGCGGGTGACCAGCAGTTGCAGGGATTCGGGTTTCATCGGGCATCGGCCTGTGGCAGGTGAAGCGCGGACCATACTGCAAACTGCACGACGACCCAAGCGGCGATCATGCAGAACGCCGTTTTCAGGCTTTGTTTATTTAATTGCAAGTTATTGATTTTAATAGGTAATTTTATATTCATTGGCCTGGCACGAAGCCTGCTCCGGTAGTAGTGACTATCACCTGCCAAGGAGTTTGTTGCCATGAGCAATCCCAACAAAGACACGATCGACGTACTCAACGACCTGATCGAGTACAGCAAGGATGGTGAGAAAGGCTTCAAGACCTCCGCCGACGATGTGAAGAATCCCCAGCTCAAAGCCTTCTTCGTGCAGCGCGCCAGCGAGTGCGCCAGTGCTGCGGCCGAGCTGCAGAGCGAAGTGCGCCGGCTGGGTGGCGATCCCGAGACCAGCACCAGCATCAGCGGCGACCTGCACCGCGGCTGGGTCAACCTCAAGTCGATGGTTACCGGCAAGGATGAAGAGGCGGTGCTCAACGAGGTGGAGCGTGGTGAAGACCATGCGCTCAAGGCCTACAAAGAGGCCCGTGAGAAGCTGGTCAAGCTGGGGCGCTCGGCCAATGACCAGAGCTATACGCTGGTGGAGAGGCAACTGCAGGGTGTGCAGCGCAATCATGACCAGGTGAAGGCGCTGCGTAACGCGGCTCGCGCTCGGTCTTGAGTTTCTGGGGGCCGCTTAGCGGCCCTTTTTGGAACAGCTTGTTTGACTGGAACATCGTGGGAGCGGGCTTGTCGGAACGCCGCACCGCCCGGATCACCGGCGAAGCCGGTGCCATCGAGTGCATCGCGGGGCAAGCCCGCTCCCACGCTGCCCCAGTTGGATCAAAGAATTACATTCAATCCTCAGGTCCTTCCACCCGATTCCGACCATTGGCCTTGGCGCGATACAGCGCCTCGTCCGCATCGGCCAACAGCGCCGACAGATCCTGCGCGGTGCCCGGTACATGTAGGCCGATCCCCACACTGACCGTCACCGAGCGCTCATCATCGCCGAACGGCGGCATCGCCTCGACGCTGGCGCGAATGCGCTCGGCCAGCAGCCGGGCGCCGGCCAGTTCAGTCTCTGGCAGCACCACCTGGAACTCCTCCCCGCCATAGCGCGCCGCCAGGTCCGCCGGGCGCCGGATGCATAGCTCCAGGGTCGTGGCCACCTCACGCAGCACATGATCGCCGCCGGCATGGCCATGGCGCTGGTTGAACGCCTTGAAGTGGTCCACATCCACCATCAGCACCGCCAGCGGCTTGCGGTTGCGCTGGGCGCGCGCCCATTCCTGGCGCAACACCTGGTCCAGGCGACGACGGTTGGCAAGGCCGGTGAGGCTGTCGGTGGCGGCAAGCGTGGCCAGGCCTTGCTCGGCATCGTGGCGGCGGCGCAATTCACGGCCCAGCAGCAGGGTCAGCCAGAGGATGCCGATGCACAGCACGCCAGTGGCCACGCTGACCACGATTGCGGTGCGGCGCCACGACTGGAACACCTCGTCGGCCGAGTGCGCCACCAGCACGATCAGCGGCAGGTCGGCGACCCGGGCGAAAGTGTAGAGGCGCTGGCCCTCGTAGGCTGTCGAGCGGGCGGTGAAGCTGCCGCTGCGCTCCTCGAGGATGCGCTTGAAGTTGGGGCGCTCGCTGAAACTGGTGCCGATCATCGGGTCCTGCGGCCGGGTCGGCTGGCGGGCCAGCAGCTGGCCGTCGGTGTTGAGCAGGTTGATGCTGCTGTCCACACCGATGTCCAGGCGCTGGAACAGCTCGTTGAAGTAGGACAGGCGCAGGGCCCCGGCGGCCAGGCCCTGGAATTCGCCGTTGGCGCCGGAGATGCGCCGGCTGAAGCTGATGCACCAGTCCAGGTCGCCCAGCCGCGCCTTGAACGGCGGGCTGATCAGCAGGCCCAGGCCCGGGCGGTCGCGGTGGGCCTGGAAGGCCACGGTGTCGGCGAAGTTGGCCTGGCGCGGCACCGCGCTGGTGGAGTCGCCAAGCACGTCGCCCTTGGCGTCGAGCCAGAGGATGTCGCCGCGCACCGGAGCGGAGAAGGCCTGGTTGAAGAGGATCTGCTGGCGCAGCTTGGCGGGCACGTTGAGCAGCTCGGGGTGCTGCACGGCCCAGATCAGGCCCTTGAGCGACTGGTCGTAGAGTTCGACGTTGCGCAGGATATCGCTTTCGATCAACTGCACGATGTTGCTCGAGGAGCGCATTTCCGATTGCTCGACGCTGTCGCGCTCGCGGGCCAGCAGGTAGCTGACGATGGCCACGATGGCGAGCACGGCAAGGCAGCTGCCCAGGTTGAGGACCAGCTCGGGGTGCGACTTGTACAGGGCGGATCGTGGTGATCGGGTGGGCAACGTCATGCTCGCAACTGCATAAGCCCCGGGATCCATGGGGAGTGGGCCGGAAAGCGGCGGCGGTATTTTAGGCAAGGCGGGATTGTCGGACAAGATCAAAGCTGATTTGGCCGACGGAAATGATTCAGTAGGCCCATCGCGGGGCAAGCCCGCTCCCACCATTCGCCAGGGCCAGGTCATGGTCATGGTCATGGTCATGGTCATGGTCATGGTCGTGGGAGCGGGCTTGCCCCGCGATGGGATGTACGACATTTCCGAATCTGAAACCAAATGCTTCAGTTGGGCTGAGCTTGGGACCTATCCTACGCGTCTGCCGGAAGGGTCTGGATAGGCCGGGAAATACATCAGGGCTAAGGTCGTCGGGTCGCCAGATTTGGTGACCGGGTGTGAGAACCTGACGATATGTCTTTCGGCCACTTCAATGGCAGCCGTGTTCGGGCAGACCTCTGGTCTGGCCGGGTTTCATGTCCTCGGTTTCTCACCCCGTGCACGGTTGCCACCTAATCCCGTGAGAAAGGTTCAAGTGGCGATTTCTTCAATCGACATGAGCGATTCGGAATGAAAAAGCTAGTACCTGACCCCCCCATCCCTTACATCTCCATCATCGACCACCTGCCGCTGGCCGAAGTCTGGGAGCATGCCGCCGTCCTGATGACCATGATGACTCGCACCTGCGATGTCTACATGGCCTTTCCCGTGGATGAGCGTCCCGAGATCCTGGTGGATAACATATCCATCCTCAGCCGGTTGCTGAGCTGTTTGATGGCCCACGCCAGGTCGCTGGAGGTGCAGCCATGAGCGAGCAGCCCGAACCTTGTACCACTGCCGGCGTTTCGACGTTCCTGGAGTGTTTTCGTGTTGAACCCGATGTGCCTTTCAGCCTGGCGTTCAACGAGTTGTCGGTGCTGCAGGGTTGCATTCTGCACCTGACCACCGAGGCGGAAATGGAAGGGGATTTGAAAGCGGGGAGTGCGGCGCGGATCCTCAGCGCCATGGCCAAGGCGTTGATCAATGACCTGGAGATTGGCTTGAACCGTAACCGTTGAAGCCCATCGCGGGGCAAGCCCGCTCCCACGCCTGATAAGCCACCTGGCGTGGGAGCGGGCTTGCCCCGCGATCGGTTCCGGATCAGAACACGTTCAACGGATAATCCACGATCACGCGGAATTCGTCATTGTCCTGGATGTCCGAGTACGCCGCGTTGGCCCGGTGCGTGGCATAGCGCAGCAGCACCGACAGGTCCTTCAGCTGGCCTTGCTGGAACACGTACTTCACGTCGAAGTCGCGCTCCCAGTGCCGGGCATTCTCGCCGTCGGCGTTATAGAAGGCGTAGTACTGGGTGTCCTGGCTGGCCTTGGTCAGGTCGGCCTTGCCGCGCGAGTACGACAGCGAGGTGCTCAGGCCCGGCATGCCGAGGCCGGCGAAGTCATAGTCGTACTGCAGCTTCCAGGAGCGCTCGTTCGGCGCGTTGAAGTCCGAGTACATGCGCGAGTTGTCGAGGAAGATGCTGTCGCCCAGGTTGATGTAGTCGAACGGCGTGTCGCCGTTGACCCGCTGGTAGGCTGCGGTGACGCTGTGGTACCCGGCGGCCACGGTGAAGTGCACGCTCCAGGTGTTGTTGTCGATGTCGCCCAGCTTCGACTGGCCGGTGTCCTGGGTGTGGTAGAAGTGCACGCCTGGGTTCAGGCTGACCAGGTCGTTGACCTGGTAGGTGTAGTCGAAATCGGCGTAGTACTGGTTCCAGATGTCCTTCAGCTCGGCGGCGTAGACGTTGGCGGTAACGCCTTCGGTGCCGCTCCACGACGCGCCGGCCCAGCTCAGGTTCTGGCTGTCCTGCTCGGTGGTCTGCTGGCTGTAGTAGGTGTTGATGCGGCGGTGGCCGCTCTGGTTGTACGGCTTGGTGAAGCTGACCTTGCCGCCTTCGAGCATCAGCCCGTCGATGCTGCGGTTGGTCACGGCGACGCCGCGGAAGGTCTGCGGCAGCATGCGGCTTTCGCCACCGGCGATCACCGGGTTGGTGAGGAACAGGTCACCGGCCTTGAACTCGGTGTCGAAGCCCTTGAGCTTGATCGCGCCGCCGGCGGTGGAGAAGGCGTGGCGTGCCTTGTCTTCCGGCGCGCTCGGCAGGATCGAGGTGCCGGCGCGGCCGCCGCCGCCGTCCAGCTTCAGGCCGACCATGGCGTGGGCGTCGAGGCCGAAGCCGATCACGCCGGGCGTGTAGCCGGACTCGAAGCGGGCGACGGCACCCTGGCCCCACTCGCGCTTGTCCTTGATCGAGGCATTCTTCTCGTTGCGGTTGAAGTAGGCATTTCTGAAGTGCAGGTTCAGCGTGGAACCTTCGATGAAGCCATCAGCCTTGTCTTCATCGGCCTGTACGGCCATGGGCATCGTTGCGGCCAATGCAACGAACAGAGGGGTGAAACGAAACGCAAAAGACACCGGTACAAACTCCTTTGGTCAAGCGATGGGGCAGTTTTTTATTGTCGTGTCTGCAAGTTCTTATTAGAGACGTAACAGCCAGGCTGATATTTTCGACGCATAAAAAAAGCCGCTGAAAGGCAGCGGCTTTGAAAGGCTAACATATCGTCACGGGCACTGCCCATGGTGTAGCCAAGGGAAAACTGGAAACCGGCGTGGGGCCGATCAGCTGTCGGCATCGGTGTCGACAGAGACTTTGGAAGCGGTCTGCCGTGCGTCTTTTACCGCATCGGCCTGTTGCGCGGCGTAGGCTTCGCGAGCCTCTTGGTGAACTGCGGCAAATTCTGCGTTACGGGCGACGAAGGCCGGGGATTCTTCGGCCATGGCCAGGGGCGACAACAACAGGGAAGACAGGACGAACACGCTGGCAATACCCATACTGTTGGACATTTGATGCAACCTTCTTGCGCGGCAAGTGCTAATGGAGACAGGGCTAAAGTTAGTCCTGTAAACAGCGGGGAAACAGAGGCTGTTCAGATAAGCACTGTTGCGCAAAAAGTAATGATCGCGGCAAAAATACTCAGACTTTTACCGCAAACCCGCGTAGTTGAGCGTTCGGCAAGTTGATACCGAAGGTATTGGCCCCGGCTTCGCTGTGCACGAAAACACTGCCGCCGTGCATCAGGGCGATCGCCTTGACGATGGCCAGGCCCAGCCCGTGGTTGCCGCCGCCGCTGTTGGCACGAGCTGCATCCACTCGGTAGAAGCGCTCGAACAGCATCGGCAGGTGCTCGTCGGCAATCGCCGGCCCCGGGTTGCTCACGGCGATGCTGACCTGTTCCTCGCCCGTCTCGATGCGCACCTGGATCACCTGGTGCGGCGCGGTGTGCTGCACGGCGTTGTTCAGCAGGTTGATCAGCGCCCGGCGTAGCTGGGCCTTTTCGAAACAGGCTTGGGCGTCGCCGCTGACGCTGACGCTGACCTGGGCGTCCTCGAGGATATAGTCGAGGTAGTCGAGGGTGGTGGCCACTTCCTCGGCCAGCGACGCGCTGGTCAGCGAGGTGGCCTTGCTGCCTTGGTCGGCGCTGGCCAGGAACAGCATGTCGTTGATGATGCTGCGCAGCCGCTCCAGCTCCTCGAGGTTCGATTGCAGCACCTCGAAGTAGTGCTCGGCGCTGCGCCCACGGGTCAGGGCGACCTGGGTCTGGCCGATCAGGTTGGTCAGCGGCGAGCGCAGTTCGTGGGCGACGTCGGCGTTGAAGGCCTCGAGTTGCGAATAGGCCTGGCTAACCCGGTCGAGGGCGGCGTTGAAGGCACCGGCGAACTGCGCCAGCTCCGGCGGCAGGTCGCGGGTCTGCAGGCGGCCGTCCAGGCGTGGCGGGGCCAGGGCCTGGGCTTCGTCCGACAGCGCCAGCAGGGGCCTGAGGCCGATGCGCGCGACCCAGTAGCCGAGCAGCGAGGCCAGCAGCACGCCGAAGGCGGCCAGGCCGACGATGGCCACCAGCAGGCTGTGCTGGGCCTGCCAGAAAGTCTCGGTGTCGATGCCGATCAGAAAGCGCAGCGGCGGGCGCTCACCCAGCGTCGGCAGTTCGCTGACCAGCACCTTGTACGGGTAGGGGCTGTCGCTCAGGCGCAGGTCGCGCATGCCCGGCGCGCCCTCGGCGAAGCCGCGCACCTGCTCGGTGGGATGGCCGTACTCGAAGGCCGGGTTGCTGCTCACCACCCAGAAGCGGATGCGCCGGTCTTCCTCGCTGAGCAGGTTGAGCTTGTTGTTGATCTTGGCCCAGTGCTCGGGGGTGCCGTAGCGGTTGAGGGTGGATTCGAGCACGCTGAAGCGCGCGTCCAGTTCGGCGGCTGGCAGCAGGTCGAGGCTGCGGTCGACCTGGCGGTACAGGGCGCTGCCGATCAGCACGAACACGGCCAGGGCCACCAGGGTGAACAGGGCCGAGAGGCGCAGGGCGATGGAGTTGCTGGGTTTGCTGGGCAAAAGGGTCATGGGCAAATCTCCCTGGGGGCTGCTGCGCAGCCCTTTCGCGGCACAAGGCCGCTCCTACAGAGGATCACGTCTCCCTGTAGGAGCGGCCTTGTGCCGCGAAAGGGGCGCGCAGCGCCCCCCGGGCTATCCACGGTGCTCCAGGACATAACCCATGCCTCGAATGGTATGCAGCAGCTTGTTGTCGAACGGCCCGTCGAGCTTGGCGCGCAGGCGCTTGATGGCCACCTCGACGACATTGGCGTCGCTGTCGAAGTTGATGTCCCAGACCAGCTCGGCGATGGCCGTTTTGGACAGGATCTCGCCCTGGCGCCGGGCCAGCACGCTGAGCAGCGAGAACTCCTTGGCGGTCAGATCCAGGCGCGCGCCCGCGCGAGTGGCCTTGCGCGCCATCAGGTCGATCCACAGGTCCGCCACCTGAATCTGCAAGGGCTCATGAATGGCGCTGCGTCGCGTCAAGGCCTGCAGGCGGGCGACCAGTTCAAGGAACGAGAACGGCTTGCCCAGGTAGTCGTCGGCGCCTTCGCGCAGGCCATGAATACGGTCCTCGACTCGCTCACGGGCGGTGAGCATGATCACCGGCGTCTGCTTGCGCGCCCGCAGTGCGCGCAGCACGCCGTAACCATCCAGGCCCGGCAGCATCACGTCGAGCACGATCACCGCGTAGTCGCCTTCCAGGGCCAGGTGCAGGCCGTCGATGCCGTCGCGGGCCAGGTCGACGGTGAAGCCCTGCTCGGTGAGGCCGCGATGCAGGTAGTCGGCGGTTTTCTCTTCGTCTTCGATGATCAGCACACGCATGGTCTTGTCTCAACTGGCGGTCGGCGCGGGGGCGGCAGCGGCCCGGCGGCGGTGGAACAGGTGCTCCAGGGCCAAGTATATGACCGGGGTGGTGAACAGCGTCAGCGCCTGGCTCACCAGCAGGCCGCCGACCACGGCGATGCCCAGCGGCTGGCGCAGTTCGGCGCCGGTGCCGAAGCCGAACATCAGCGGCACCGCGCCGAGCAGCGCGGCCAGGGTGGTCATGATGATCGGACGGAAGCGCACCAGGCATGCCTGGCGGATCGCCTGCTCGGGCGTCATGCCCTGGTGGCGCTGGGCGTCGAGGGCGAAGTCGATGAGCAGGATGCCGTTCTTCTTGACGATGCCGATCAGCAGCACCACGCCGATCAGGCCCATGATGGTGAAGTCCTGGCCCATCAGCCACAGCAGGATCAGCGCGCCCAGGCCCGCCGAGGGCAGGGTGGAGATGATGGTCAGCGGGTGCACGAAGCTCTCGTAGAGCACGCCGAGGATGATGTACACCGCCACCAGCGCGGCGAGGATCAGGTACGGCTGGCTCGACAGCGAGCTCTGGAACGCCTGGGCCGCGCCCTGGAAGTTGCCGGCGATGGAGTCGGGCATGCCCAGCTCGCGCTGGGTGCGTTCGAGGATCTGCACCGCGTCGCCCAGAGCCACGCCGGGGGCCAGGTTGAACGACAGGTTGGCCGCCGGGAACAGGCCGTCATGGCTGATCGACAGGGGCCCGGTGCTGGGCGGCGCGACATGGGCCAGGGCCGACAGCGGCACCATCTCGCCGGACAGCGGCGAGCGCAGGTAGAAGTAGTTGAGGCTCTCGGCCTTGCCGCGCTGGCGGGCGTCCAGCTCGAGGATCACCTTGTACTGGTTGGTCTCGGTCTGGAACTCGCTGATCTGCCGCTGGCCGAAGGCGTCGTACAGCGCCTGGTCGACGTCGGTGGTGGTCAGGCCGAAGCGCGCCGCAGCCTGACGGTCGATGTCGATGCGGGTGACGCTGGCGCCCAGCTGCAGGTCGTTGGACAGGTCGCGGAACGCCGGATTCTCGCGCAGGCGCTCGGTCAGGCGCTGGGTCCACAGGTTCAGCGCCACGCCGTCATTGCTCTTGAGCACGTACTGGTACTGGGTGCGCGAGGGGCCGGAGCTGAGGTTGATGTCCTGCCCGGCGCGCAGGTACAGGACGATGCCGGGAATCTGCATCAGTTTCGGGCGCATGCGGTCGATCCATTCACTGGCCGAGACGTCGCGTTCGCCGCGGGGCTTGAGGGAAATCCAGAAGCGACCGTTGGCGATGGTCTGGTTGCTGCCGGTGACGCCGACCGAGTGGGAGAAGGCGCGTACCGCAGGGTCCGCCTCGATGATTTTCGCCAGGGCCTGGTGCTTCTCGATCATTGCCGGGTAGGAGACATCCGCCGCCGCCTCGGTGGTGCCGAGGATGAAACCGGTGTCCTGCAACGGGAAGAAGCCCTTGGGGATGGCCACGTAGCCGGCCACCGCCAGCGCCAGGGTCAGGCCGAACACGCCAAGGGTGACCCGCCGATGCGCCAGGGCCCGGTCCAGGCCCTTCTCGTACCAGCGCACCAGGCGCTGGCCGAGGCCGCCATGTTGTTCCTCGGGCGGGCGGCGCATGCACAGCGCGGCCAGGGTCGGCGCCAGGGTCAGCGAGACCACCACCGAAATCAGGATGGTCGCGGTGGCGGTCAGGGCGAATTCCTTGAACAGCCGGCCGACCACGCCGCCCATGAACAGCAGCGGGATGAACGCGGCGATCAGCGAGAAGCTGATCGACACCACGGTGAAGCCGATCTCGCCAGCGCCCTTGAGCGCGGCGGTGCGGCTGTCGTCGCCGGCCTCCAGGTGGCGGTGGATGTTCTCCACCACGACGATGGCGTCATCCACCACGAAGCCCACGGCGATGACGATGGCCACCAGGGTGAGGTTGTTGAGGCTGAAGCCGAACACGTACATCAGCGCGCAAGTGGCGATCAGCGATACGCCAAGCACACTGGAGACGATGAAGGTCGCCGACCACTGGCGCAGGAACAGCGCCATCACCCCGATCACCAGGGCCACGGCAATCATCAGGGTCAGCTCCACCTCGTGCAGCGAGGCGCGGATGGTTTGGGTGCGGTCCTGCAGCACCGAGACATCGACCGCCGCCGGCAGCATCTCTTGCAGGCGGGGCAGGGCATCAAGCACCCGGTCCACGGTGTCGACGATGTTGGCGCCGGGCTGGCGGAAGATCACCAGGTTGAGCCCCGGCCGGTCGCCGGACCAGGCCTTCACATAGGCGTTCTCGGCGCCATCGATCACCTTGGCCACGTCGGCCAGGTGCACCGGCGCGCCGTTGCGGTAGCTGACGATCAGCCTGGCGTAGTCCTCGGGGTGGAACAGCTGGTCGTTGGCGGCAAGGGTCGACACGCTGTGCTCGCCGTACAGCGCGCCCTTGGCCAGGTTGAGGCTGGTCTGCTGGATGGCCAGGCGGATATCGGCCAGGGTCAGGCCGATGGCGGCGAGCTTCTCGGGCTGGGCCTGCACGCGGATGGCCGGGCGCAGCTGGCCGGTGATGTTGATCAGGCCGACCCCGTCGATCTGGCTGAGCTGGCGGGCCAGCAGGGTCTCGGCGTAGTCGCTCAGTTCGTTGCCGGGCATCTGCGTCGAGCTGACGGTGAGGATCAGCACCGGGCTGTCGGCCGGGTTGACCTTGCGCCAGGTCGGCGGGCTGGGCATGTCCTGGGGCAGGCGCGCGGTGGCGGTGTTGATCGCCGCCTGGACTTCCTGGGCGGCGGTGTCGATGTTCTTGTCGAGGGTGAACTGCAGGATCAGGTTGGTCGAGCCCAGGGCGCTGCTGCTGGTCATCTGGGTCATGCCGGGGATGGCGCTGAACTGCACCTCCAGGGGCGTCGCCACCGACGAGGCCATGGTTTCCGGGCTGGCGCCGGGCAGCTGGGCGGTGACCTGGATGGTCGGGAAGTCGGCCTCGGGCAGGGGCGCCACCGGCAGGCGCGGGAAGGCGATGGCGCCCAGCAGCACCAGGGCGAAGGTCAGCAGCAGGGTGGCGATGGGGTGATCGATGCACCAGGCCGAGACGCCGTTGCGGGTGTTCATGGCTGGCTCCTGCGGTCGGCCATCTCCGCCGGGGCGGGGGCGTCAGGCGTGACCTCGACGGTGCTGCCGGGCTTGAGCCGCGACTGGCCGTCCAGCACCAGGCGGTCGCCGGCCTTGACCCCGGCGATGACGTTCAGCGTGCTGTCCTGGTACACCACCTTGACCGGCACGGCGCTGACCTTGTCGCCGTCCAGGCGGTAGACGAAGTGGCCGTCGATGCTGCGTTGCACCACCGGTGGCGGCACCACCAGGGCGTCCTCGTCCACCGCCGTGCGCAGGCGCACGGTGACCAGCTGGCCGGGCCACAGGCGGCCGTCCTTGTTGTCGAACTCGGCCTTGACCCGCACCGTGCCGGTGGTGGCCGAGACCTGATTGTCGATCAGCATCAGGTGGCCCCTGGCGAGCAGGCTGCGTTCACCGTCGGCGTCCATGTACGCCTCGACCTCGGCGGGGGTAGGTGATTTCAGCAAGCCCTGCAGGACCGGGAGCTGCTGCTGAGGCAGGGCGAACTCCACGGCGATCGGGTCGATCTGGGTGACGCTGAACAGGCTCTGGGTGTCGCTGGTGCGCACCAGGTTGCCGGGGTCGACGTTGCGGATGCCGACGCGGCCGGTGACCGGCGAGCGGATCTGCGTGTAGCTGAGCTGCACCGCGGCATTGTCGATGGCCGCCTGGTTGCCCTTGAGGGTTGCCTGCAACTGGTTCACCAGGGCCTGCTGCTGGTCGAGGGTCTGCTTCGACACACCGTCGTCGGTGCTCAGCAGTTGGTAGCGCTTGAGGTTGACGTTGCCGACCTGCAACTGCGCCTGGGTCTGGCCGAGCTGGGCGCGGGCCTGGTCCAGGTTTGCGCGGATCGCCCGGTCGTCGAGGGTGGCCAGCAGATCACCCTGGCTGACCCACTGGCCTTCCTTGACCAGCACCTGGGTCAGCACACCCTCGACCTGGGGGCGGACCTCGACGCTGTGCAGCGACAGCACCGAGCCGATGGCGCTGAGGTAGCGCGGCACGTCCTGCTGGGCCACCTCGACCACCCGTACCGGGATCGCGCTGGCGGTGCGGCTGGCCGGAGCTTGCTGGCGCAATCCCTGCCAGGTGCCGACGGCGGCCAGCAGGACCAGGGCCAGGGCGGCGAGAACGAGGGAGCGGGACGGACGTCGCATCGGGGCGGGCACCTTGGCCAAGGGGCTGGGAAAAAGATTCGGCTATTGCAGGGTTATAGCGCGCCGACCGGGTCGGCAGCGTGACGCCTGGCTGTCACGGCTGTCAGTTTCGACGGGTTGATGGCCAAGTGCCAATACCCTGCCATGGATCAATATTGCACCGGCGTTTGCCCCTAGAGTCGTACGCCCTGCCGATTTCCCGTACAACAACGAGAGCCTCCGATGAAGTGCAATATGCCTGTTACCGGTCGCGAAGTGGATTACCCCGGCGACGCCAACATCCTGTCCACCACCGACCTGGACAGCCGCATCACCTATGCCAACGACGATTTCCTGCGGGTCAGCGGGTTCTCCCGCGAGGAACTGCTGGGCAGTGCCCATCACATCGTCCGCCATCCCGACATGCCGCCCCAGGCGTTCGCCCAGATGTGGCAGGCGCTCAAGGCCGGCCGTTCGTGGATGGGGTTGGTGAAGAACCGCTGCAAGAACGGCGACCACTACTGGGTGAGCGCCTTCGTCTCGCCGATCAGCAGCGGCGGGCAGGCGCTGGAGTACCAGTCGGTGCGGACCAAGCCCGGGGCCGAGCAGGTCGCGGCGGCCGAGCGCTGCTATGCGCGTCTGCGCGAAGGCCGGCGTGGCTGGCGCGAGCGCTTGCCGGTGCTGGGGTTGGGTTCGCGTCTGTCGCTGGCGGTCGGTGCCGTGCTGGCGGTGGTGCTGGGTGCCGGGCAGTGGTGGCTGGGGGCGCCGCTGCTGGAATCGCTGATGGAGGTGGCGACGGCCGCAGGCTTGAGCAGCCTGGCGATCCTGGTGCTGTTGCGCCCTTACGAGCGCTTGCGCCAGCAGGCCCAGGCGATCGCCGACAATCCGCTGAGCCAGCAGTTGTATACCGGCCGGCGTGACGGCCTGGGGCAGATCGAGTTCGCCATGCGCATGCTCAAGGCGCAGCTGGGGGCGGTGGTCGGGCGCATCGGCGACACCTCGTCACGTCTGGCCGGGCATTCCGGCTCGCTGGTCGAGGCCTTGCACAGCAGTCACGCCAACAGCTTGGAGCAGCAGAGCGAAGCCGACCAGGTGGCCACGGCGATCCACCAGATGAGCGCCAGCGTCGCCCAGGTAGCCAGCAGCGCGCAGATGGCGGCGATGGCCGCCGACCAGGCCGAGGACGAAACCCAGTCCGGCCACCAGTTGGTCGACCGCAACCGTTGCGCGATCCAGGACCTGGCCGGCTCGCTGGTCGAGGCCAGCGAAGTGATTCACCAACTGGAGAGCCACAGCAGCGAGATCTCCGGAGTGCTCGACGTGATCCGCGGCATTGCCGAACAGACCAACCTGCTGGCGCTCAACGCCGCCATCGAGGCAGCCCGGGCCGGCGACCAGGGGCGTGGCTTCGCGGTGGTCGCCGACGAGGTGCGCGGACTGGCCCAGCGCACCGCGCAGTCCACCCACGATATCCAGCGCATGATCGCCGCCCTGCAGGACGGCGCCCGTGCGGCGGTGCAGGTGATGCAGCAGAGCAGCGCCCATGCCGGGCACAGCGTCGAGCAGGCGCAGTTGGCCAGCGACGCGCTGGACAGCATCAGCGTGCGGGTCAACCAGATCAACGAGATGAGCCTGCAGATCGCCGCGGCGGTGGAGCAGCAGAGCCAGGTCAGCGAGAACATCAACCGCAACATCACCAGCATTCGCCAGGCCAGCGAGGCGACGGTCAGCGTCGGGCAGCGCAGCCACAGCAGCGCCAGTGACGTGGCGGACCTGGCCAAGGACCTGCGGCGGCTGGCGGATGAGTTCTGGCGGCGGTGTCAGTGATTGACTGAGTTGTCAGTGCCGGCCCTATCGCGGGGCAAGCCCGCTCCCACAAAAAATTGGCATCGATGCTTCAAAGGGGTAGGGCGTGGGAGCGGGCTTGCCCCGCGATTGGATCTCTCTAGAAACCGATGAACGCGTAGTAGACCGGCGCTTCGCCCGTCACCCGCAGGCGGTGATCCTGCAGCTCGGTCGCAAGCGCCTCGTCCTGCACATGCACCACCCACGGCCCATCGACCGCTGTTGGCGACTGTTCCAGCACCGCAGCGAACGCTGCCATGTCCGGCAACCACGCGGTAAACCCGTTGCCCTTCAGCGCGCTGGTGGTCATCCCCAGCGCCTGGCAGATCGCAACCTTGGCGGCGATATCGTCGCGGTCCGCCTGGCGCGAGGCCTCGATCAAGGCGCGCAGCGCCTCATCCACCGGCAGGCTGCCATGAATCAGCTCAGGCCCTTGTTCCCAAGCCTCGGGCGGGCAGTCCTTGTTTTCCGGCCGCAGCGGCAGGTGCGGGTTGATCTCCGCCGGGTAGATGCGGCAGACCAGTGGTCGGCTTTCATAGATGCCGCACAGGTCGTTGTCGTCAAGGTTGCGGCAGCGCCCCGGGTTGAAGGCGGCGAAGGTGACCGATACGTGTAACTGCCCAGCGCCACAGGACACCGGGAACGAGCGGCGCAGCACATGCTCGCGCTGCTCTGCCGGCATGCCAGGGCCATCGGCAATGAACCCTTCGATCAGTACCACCACCTGGCCGCCGGAAGCCGCCCACTGGCGGGCCTCGGCAAGTGTCAGCGGCACATGATGGCCCGTGCAGCATTTGCCGCAGCCGGTGCAGGCGAAGCGAATACTGTCGCTCATCGCTTGCCGGCTTCCCATTCGCTGGTGAAGGCTTGCTGGCGTTGGCGGTCGTAGAGGCACAGCTCGGTACCGGTGCGGTTCTGCATGTGCTTCTGGGGGTAGGTGCCCTCGATCAGCAGCGCGCTGTAACCGACCTGGTCGTCGAACTCGGCGGGTTTGCCCAGGGCGTGGGCATCCTTGAACTGGCTGGCGGCCAGGCAGGCCTTGAGCATGTGCTGGCGCTGGTCGCTCCAGGCTTGTGGCGTCGAAGCTTGGGCGGAAACGGTTAGTAACGAAAGGCTAAGCAGTATCGAACGTAGCATGGGGCATGACCTCAACAAGAGAGGGAATTATGCCTTCCCATTGGCACAACGCAAATTGCGAATTTTCCTACGTTTTTAGCGGAAATCTGAAACTTTATTAGCAACCATTGCTCGCGCTGGAAAGAGGATGATTCGTGGCTATACCTGTAGGGATTCGAAAGCCAATGGGTAACTGTGAGGTCATGGAATGCGTTTCGAGGGATCATTCGCGCAGTTGAAGGAGCGCCTGGAAGTATTGGCGCAGGTTGGAACATGGAAAGAACTTAACCCGAACCAGTATGAATTTCGCGCCCGTAGCGGTGGTGTGATGTCTTGGTATCCGGGCACGGGTGAACTGAGTTTTCAGGGGAAGCCTGAGTCGTCCCGGGAACTGGAGCAATTGGTAAGAGGGGTACTGTCACAGGCGGGTGTGGCTCTGTCTGATGCCAGGCCGCTCATGGAGAACCTTGCGCACGCTCCTGAAGTTATGAATATGTCCTTCCTGGATGATTCCTATGCGGATTCCGAGCTGGTTCTTGGATTTGTCGGGGCACTGGGAACTGACCTGAAAGTGGTGTGCCAAATAGTCGAGGAACGGCTCAAGGCGTTTCGCTATACCTCACACGTCATTCGTATATCCACTGATGTTATTGCAAAGATCGGGAACGTTCCGGATACCCAGGATCGCGCTGAGCGTATCGACAGGTACATGTGTGAAGGTAATCGGTTAAGGGAGGCATCTGGAGATAATTCGATACTGGCGTTGGGTGCTGCTGTCGCCATCAGCCAATTGAGAGCTCAGGAAAGTCAGGCGGAGCCTGGTCGAAATGCCTATCTGATCAACTCTTTGAAAACACCGTTTGAGGTGCAGCGATTACGTAAGATCTATGCCGGGGGCTTCTTCCTGATCGGGGTGCATGCAGACCATGAACGTAGAAGTCGCTATCTTCTCGATGACTTACGATTGACCGAGGAGCAGGCGGCGGATCTGATTTCACGAGATGAAAACGAAAAGGAGGCCTACGGGCAGCACACCCGTGACACCTATCATTTGTCTGACTTCTTTGTCAGCTATGACGGGAATCTTGATGCCCTCAAGAATCAGGTCTGGCGGATTCTGGATCTGTTGTTCGGAAAACCCTACGTTACCCCCACCTTCGATGAGTATGCGATGTTCATGGCTTTTTCTGCCTCACTGAGGTCCGCTGATCTGTCGCGTCAGGTTGGTGCTGTACTGACCAAGCACGATTGCATCATCGCAACAGGGGCTAACGATGTACCCAAGGCAGGAGGCGGTCTGTACTGGCCTAGCAAGAATGATGCTCATGAAATTGTGGATGAGGAGGATGGAAGGGACTACAAGCGAGGCGAGGATTCCAATGCCATACAAAAAAAGGAAATAATAGAAAATATTATTCGCTCACTGCCCGAGCATTGTCGGGATGAAGTCGCGCCCTTGATAAAAGACAGTGGAATAAAAGATATCACCGAGTATGGCCGGGTTGTCCATGCGGAAATGGAAGCGCTGTTGTCATCTTCACGGGTGGGGGTAAGTGCGGTCGATAGTACGTTGTATTGCACTACCTACCCTTGCCATAATTGCGCGAAGCACATCATCGCCGCGGGTGTTGATCGTGTGGTGTATGTCGAGCCCTACCCAAAGAGTAAAGCGCAGAAGTTTCATTCGGACTCGATTTCCCTGGAGCGTTCGCGTAAAGGGGTATTTTTTGACGCCTTCATCGGCGTCGGGCCAAGGAGCTTCTTTGATCTGTTTTCCATGAATCTGGGTAGTGGCTACGCTGTCATACGTAAGACCGAGGATGGGCAAGCGGTTGACTGGACTGCAGCAAATGCTAAATTGCGAACCCAGATGCAGCCTTGCTCATATATCGATCGCGAATATATGGCCGGGTATACTTTGTCAACGTACTTGTAGGGTGATTCCGATGAGCGGAAGTAAAGAGGAATTTCTTCGTTATCTCGATGAGTGCCGCGAAAAGGTACAGCAATGGCCAGTCTGGAAGCGAGAGGCTGTGAAGGCTCCGAACCGAGAGCCAGTTGTTTTCAGGGAGGCTTCGCAGACCCGCCCTCAGTCGACGAATAGCCGCTGAAACCTCAGAGCCATGCACTCGCATGGCTCTTCACGCTCTGGCTTTCAGCGCTCCTCGAACACCACCGCCCGCGCCGCCGTCACCAGGCAGTTGGTCAGCTCCGGCGAGGAGAACTTGGTCAGGATCGCATTGGCCCCCGCCAGCTTGGCCTTGTCGCCGCTCATCGCACTGTCCAGCGAGGTGTGCAGCAGGATGTACAGGTGCTGGAAATCCGGGGTTTCGCGCAGAGTACGGGTGAAGGCGAAGCCGTCCATCTCGGACATCTCGATGTCGGAGACAATGATGTTGATCTCCCTGTCGGTGCCTTGCAGCTCCAGCAACACGTTGATCGCATCCTTGGCACTGCGCGCGGTATGGCACTCGATGCCGAGGTTGCGCAGGGTGTGCACCGACTGCTGCAGCGCGACCTGGCTGTCGTCCACCACCAGGATGTTGGCGGCGGCCAGCAGGCTGGCGTCCTCTTCGCTGACTTCGCCCGGGTGCGGCTCGTGCTGCGGCGGGGCGATGCCGTGGATGACCTTTTCGATGTCCAGCACCTGCACCAGGGTGTTGTCGACCCGGGTCACGCCGGTGATGAACGAGCGGTTGCCCGAGCCGTAGGGCGGCGGCTTGATGTCGGTGCTCAGGCAATGGACGATGCGACTCACCGCCTGCACGTGCAGGCCTTGGCGCGAACGGCTGATCTCGGTGACGATCAGGCAGCCGCCGTCGGGGTCGGCCAGGGGCATTTCGCCGATGGCGCGGGACAGGTCGATCACCGACAGCGAGTTGCCGCGCAGGGTGGCGACGCCTTTGACGTGCGGGTGCGCCTCCGGCAGCTTGGTCAGCGGCGGGCAGGGGATGATCTCGCTGACCTTGAGCAGGTTGATTGCCATCAGCTTGCCGCTGCGCAGGGTGAACAGCAGCAGGGACAACGAGTCCGCGCGGGCTTTTTGCGTGGCCATGGGCAACCTTCGGTTCGAAATGGGGGAGGATGCCGGGTTATCGGCTTTTTGGCGTCAGGCTTTAGCTTAGTTTGCTATTTGCAATCCATCGCGGGGCTAGCCCGCTCCCACAAGGTATGCGCTGTCTGCGTGGGAGCGGGCTAGCCCCGCGATGGCGTTTTCAGCGCAGTCCCAGTCGCTTGGCCAACCGGCTCAGGTTGGCCCGGTCCAGCCCCAGCTCCCGCGCTGCGGCGGCCCAGTTGTCCCCGTGACGATTCAGGCAGGCTTCGACAATCTGCCGCTGATAATCATCCACCGCCTCGCGCAACCCGCCCTCGGGCAACGGCACGTCGACCGACGGCACCTCGGTTTCCACCTGCGGGGTCGGCGCCACGTTGCGCAGGTCGAGGTCGGCCGCCTCCAGGGTGAGGATCTTCGGCCGCTGCCCGTGTTGCCCCAGCGCCTTGAGCGCCGAGCGGCCAATCAGGTGCTCCAGTTCGCGCACATTGCCCGGCCAGCCATAGGCCAGCAGCGCGGCCTGGGCGTCGGTGGACAAACGCAGGCTGCCCAGCCCCAGGCGCGAGCGGTTCTGCTCGAGGAAGTAGCCGGCCAGCAGCAGCACGTCGCGACCCCGCTCGCGCAGCGGCGGGACTTGCAGTGGATACACGCTCAGGCGGTGGTAGAAGTCGGCGCGGAAGTGGCCGCTGCGCACTTCCTCGGCCAGGTCGCGGTTGGTCGCGGCGATCAGGCGCACATCCACCCGGTGCTCGCGATCCGAACCCAGTCGCTGCAACTGCCCGCTCTGCAGCACCCGCAGCAATTTGGCCTGCACTGCCAGGGGCAGCTCGCCGACCTCGTCGAGGAACAGCGTGCCGCCGTTGGCCAGCTCGAACTTGCCCCGGCGTTCGCCGTGGGCGCCGGTGAAGGCGCCGCGCACATGGCCGAACAATTCGCTTTCCACCAGGGTGTCGGGCAGGGCGGCGCAGTTGAGGCTGACCAGCGGTTTGTCGGCGCGCTGGCTGGCGCGGTGCAGGGCCTGGGCCACCAGTTCCTTGCCGACGCCGGTCTCGCCGGTGATCAGCACGGTCAGGTCGCTGCCGCCAACCAGCCGAATCTCCTCGACCAGGCGCTTGTGCGCCTTGCTCTGGCCAATCAGTTCGCGGTCCTGGCCGCTGGCCTGGCGGTACACCTCGGCGCGTTGGTGTTCGTCCTCGGCGCGCAGGGCCAGGTGCTCGATGCGCTCGGCCACGGTCACCGTGGCGGCGGCCAGGCTGGCGAAGGCCTGCAGGGCGTCGAGCTCCAGGCTCTGGAACTGGCCGGGGGTGAGGGCGTCGAGGGTCAGCAGGCCCCAGGGGCGCTCGTCGACCATCAACGGGCAGCCCATGCAGTCGTGGACTTCGAGGTCGACATGCTCGGCATTGACCAGGCCGTCATAAGGGTCGGGCAACTGGCTGTCGCTGGCGAAGCGGGTCGGCTCCGGGCGACTGAGGAGAATCTTGAAGCGCGGATGCTCGCTGACCTTGAACCGCCGTCCCAGGGTGTCCGGCGACAGCCCGTCCACCGCCAGCGGCACCAGCCACTCACCGTCCAGGCGCAG
The DNA here is from genome assembly GCF_014268935.2 of Pseudomonas peradeniyensis. Classification (GTDB taxonomy): domain Bacteria; phylum Pseudomonadota; class Gammaproteobacteria; order Pseudomonadales; family Pseudomonadaceae; genus Aquipseudomonas; species Aquipseudomonas peradeniyensis. The sequence continues at coordinate 746,543 of NZ_JABWRJ020000002.1, forward strand.
CAGCGCCGCGGCATCGCAGGGCAGCAGGCCGCGCATGGCGTCGAGCAGGCGGCGGTAGCGTTCCTGGTCGGGCAGGTTGCAGGAGAGGTCGCTGACCAGGGGGAGGAGGGCGGTGAGCAGGGGCTTTGCAGTCATATGGACTCCTGTTGGTCGTAATGACTATACGCCTGAGTGTGTCTTTATGACACTGATGTGCTCAAGGCCCTGATTTTATTGGTGTTTAAAGTTGGCACGATTGCTGAAAAGCCTTACGCAACCATTCGAAGCCAAAGGCTCAGGAGTTGTCGCAATGCTCAATGCCGAACAACGTGCAATCATCAAGGCCACTGTCCCCCTGCTGGAAAGCGGTGGCGAGGCCCTGACCACCCACTTCTACAAACTGATGCTCAGCGAGTACCCCGAGGTGCGCCCGCTGTTCAACCAGGCCCACCAGGCCAGCGGCGACCAGCCGCGCGCCCTGGCCAACGGTGTGCTGATGTACGCTCGCCACATCGACCGGCTCGAGCAGTTGGGCGGCCTGGTCGGGCAGGTCATCAACAAGCATGTGGCCCTGCAGATTCTCCCTGAGCACTATCCGATCGTCGGCAGCTGCCTGCTGCGCGCCATCGAGGAAGTGCTGGGCAAGGACATCGCCACTCCTGAAGTGATCGCCGCCTGGGCCGCCGCCTATGGCCAACTGGCCGACATCCTGATTGGCGCGGAAGAAAACCTCTATAAAGAGAAGGAGCAGGCTGCCGGCGGCTGGCGCGGTACCCGTGAATTCCGCCTGGTGCGCCGCGAGCAGGAAAGCCGCGAGATCGTCTCGTTCTACTTCGCCCCGGTCGATGGCCAGCCGGTGCTCAAGGCCGAGCCGGGCCAGTACATCGGCCTGCAACTGTTCATTGATGGCCAGGAGCAGCGCCGCAACTACTCGCTGTCGGCCCTGTGCGACGGCGAGCAGTACCGCATCAGCGTCAAGCGCGAAGCGGGCGGCAAGGTCTCGAACTACCTGCATGACGGGTTGATGGTCGGAGACACCCTGCAACTGTTCCCGCCGTCCGGTGACTTCACCCTGGCCGCCAGCGAAAAGCCGCTGGTGCTGATCAGTGGCGGTGTGGGCATCACCCCGACCCTGGCGATGCTCGAGGCGGCGCTCAAGACCAAGCGTCCGGTGCACTTCATCCACTGCGCACGCAATGGCGCGGTGCATGCGTTCCGCGACTGGATCGACGGTATGGCGGCGCGTCATCCGCAGCTCAAGCGCTTCTATTGCTACGCCGAGGAGGATGGCAGCCAGGTCGCCGACGCCGTGGGCCTGCTGGACCAGGCGCTGCTGGGCGAGTGGCTGCCGCGTGAGCGTGACATCGATGCCTACTTCCTCGGGCCGAAGGGCTTCATGGCCGCGATCAAGCGCCAGCTCAAGGGGTTGGGCGTGCCGGAAGGGCAGAGCCGTTACGAGTTCTTCGGGCCGGCGGCGGCTTTGGAGTGAAACGCTGAGCCCATCGCGGGGCAAGCCCGCTCCCACGCCAGCACCACCTGGTTCAGCGTGGGAGCGGGCTTGCCCCGCGACTCATCCCAATCGCTGCGGTTCGGCGTTCTGTCGGGCCGACAGCACCCGGATGCTCCCGGCCGTGGGTAATCGAGAACGAAACGGACGATGACATTCGGGGCTATCGGCGTGGCCGAGCGCCGAACCGCAGCGATTGGGCCTATCCCTTCTCTATATAGAAAGAGATGAACGCCTCTACACCCGCGTTCATCTTTAATCCTCCTTTAATCACTGTATCCTTCACTCCCGGGTGTCGAGGGGCCTGCCCCTGTCTGGCGCTCGGACTGGCGCATTTTTCATGTCGGCCAGTGAACCGAAACCGACCCGCTCGGTCCTAGGTCATCAATGGATAGCCGCGCACGCCCCTCCTCGATGCATTCAAAGGTCATCTCCAGCGTGTAGACTGGGCGCCCCTCGGGCAGCCCGCGCTGCCACTCTCCATCGAAGGAATCGGCAATGAACGAACTCTCATCGCGCCTGAATCGGGAACGGCGCTTTCTGGTGCTCCTCGGCGTGATCTGCCTGGCGCTGATCGGCGGCGCCCTGTACATGCAGGTGGTGCTGGGCGAGGCGCCGTGCCCGCTGTGCATCCTGCAGCGCTATGCCTTGCTGTTCATCGCGCTCTTCGCCTTCATCGCCGCGGCCATGCCCGGGCGGCGCAGCCTGACCTTCTTCGAGGCGCTGGTGGTGCTCAGCGCCATCGGCGGGATCGTTGCGGCGGGTAACCATGTGTATATACTCGCCAACCCGATGGTCAGCTGTGGCATCGACACCCTGCAGCCCATCGTCGACGACCTGCCGCTGGCCAAGCTCTGGCCGCTGGCCTTCCAGGTCGACGGTTTCTGCTCCACCCCGTACCCGCCGATCCTCGGCCTGTCGCTGGCGCAATGGGCGCTGGTGGCCTTCGTCCTGACGGCGGTGCTGGTACCCCTGGGGATCTACCGAAACCGTCGTCGCGGTTAGACCAAAGTCCCGAATTGACCTGGGTCTATTGCGCGGCGAGATAAGCCGCAGTGCGCACCGCACGATTGATCCAGGTCAGCCACCAGCCCTTGCGTGGCAAGGGTTTCAGGGCTACTGGAAGGGGTGCGACAAACTGTCGCGAAGTTGATTTTTTGACCAGCATTGTTACGCATTCTGTAAAAGACTGTTGCTCAATAAGTCATAGTCATCGTTGAACGACCTATCTACAATCGCCCCCAATTTCCGTTCGGCACTGCTTGCAAGTCGCAGGATTGATGGAAGCCGCAGCGCTTTCCATTTGCTGACTTCGTCAAGTTTCGCCCAACGGCGATACCGGGCGGACCCCCCTCCGCGTTTTCCGCACCAAATGGACTTGGTCTGAAGTACAGGCCTGTTGCCTACGAAACCATAAGCACCGCACACCCGCTTGACGCCTAGATCCTGCAGTCGGATCCCTGGCAGGGGCGAGTACGGGCGCCAATTGCCGCACTTGGCAGGACGAAGTGTTGGCTACCAAAACACAAATTGCATTGAAGCAAGCTGATCTAGAGGTCGTGAGATGAGTAAAAAGCGTTACCCCAGACTGTTTGGCATATTGCCCTTTTTAGGCATGCTTTTACTCAGTGGGTGCAACTGGACCCTGCTCGACCCGAAGGGCCAGGTCGGCATTGAGCAGAAGAACCTGATCCTGATCGCCACCGGCCTGATGCTGCTGGTGGTCGTGCCCGTGATCATCATGACCCTGGCGTTCGCCTGGAAGTACCGTGCTTCCAACAAGGCCGCCACCTACACCCCCGACTGGTCGCACTCGACCAAGATAGAGGCCGCGGTGTGGATCATCCCGATCCTGATCATCATCGCCCTGGGTTACTTCACCTACCACTCCACCCACAAGCTGGACCCGTACCGTCCACTGGATTCCGATGTGAAGCCGGTGCAGATCGACGTGGTCGCGCTGGACTGGAAGTGGCTGTTCATCTACCCGGAGCAGGGCATCGCCACGGTCAACAAGATCGTCTTCCCGGCTAACACCCCGGTCAACTTCCGTGTCACCTCCGACGCCGTGATGAACTCCTTCTTCATCCCGGGTCTGGGCGGCCAGATCTACGCCATGGCCGGCATGACCACCAAACTGCACCTGATCGCCAACGAGAACGGTGTGTTTGACGGTATCTCCGCCAACTACAGCGGCGCCGGCTTCACCGGTATGAAATTCAAGGCTGTCGCCACTTCGCAAGCTGACTTCGATGCATGGGTCGCTGAAGTGAAGGCATCGCCGAAGAAACTGGACCAGGCCGAATATGACGCCTTGGCCAAAGCTAGCGAAAACAACCCAGTCGCGCTGTACAGCGAGGCTCCGGCTGACCAGTTCCAGCGCATCGTCGACAAGTACGAAGGCATGAACCGCGGTCGTCCGAACCACGAAGAAGCAGGCAGCAAAGATCTGGCCACTACCAAGGGTGTGGAATCGAGTATGCAACCAGCTGCCGGTGCAGAGGAGTAAGAGATGTTCGGTAAATTAACCCTGGAGGCGATACCCTATCACGAGCCGATAGTCATGGTGACGCTTGCCATGATCGCGCTCGGTGGTATCGCCGTCGTTGGTGCCATCACCTATTTCCGCAAGTGGACCTACTTGTGGACCGAGTGGCTGACCACGGTCGACCACAAGAAAATCGGCGTGATGTACATCATCGTCGCTATGGTCATGCTGCTGCGCGGCTTCGCCGACGCCATCATGATGCGTACCCAGCTGGCTGCCGCCACCGGTGGCTCCGAAGGCTACCTGCCGCCTGAACACTATGACCAGATCTTCACCGCCCACGGTGTGATCATGATCATCTTCATGGCGATGCCGTTCTTCACCGGCCTGATGAACCTCGCGGTTCCTCTGCAGATCGGTGCACGTGACGTTGCCTTCCCGTTCCTGAACTCCCTGAGCTTCTACCTGCTGCTGGCAGGCGTGCTGCTGGTCAACATCTCGCTGGGCGTTGGTGAATTCGCCAAGACCGGCTGGGTTGCCTATCCGCCGCTCGCGGGGATCCAGTACAGCCCTGGGGTGGGTGTCGACTACTACATCTGGGCGCTACAGCTCTCAGGCTTGGGTACGACACTGACAGGCGTGAACTTCCTCGTCACCGTGATGAAGATGCGCGCCCCTGGCATGAAGCTGATGGACATGCCGATCTTCACCTGGACCTGCACCTGGGCCAACGTGCTGATCGTCGCTTCGTTCCCGATCCTGACCGCCGCACTCGCCCTGCTGACCGTTGACCGTTATCTGGACTTCCACATCTTCACCAACGAGCTTGGTGGGAACCCGATGATGTACGTCAACCTGTTCTGGGCATGGGGTCACCCTGAGGTCTACATCCTGATCCTGCCGGCCTTCGGCGTGTTCTCGGAAGTCACCTCGACCTTCGCAGGCAAGCGCCTGTTCGGTCACCACTCGATGATCTACGCCTCGGGCGCGATCGCCATCCTCGGCTTCGCGGTCTGGCTGCACCACTTCTTCACCATGGGTGCCGGCGCCAGCGTCAACACCTTCTTCGGCCTGGCGACGATGCTGATCTCCATTCCGACCGGTGTGAAGCTGTTCAACTGGCTGTTCACCATCTACCAGGGCCGTCTGCGCTTCACCGCGCCGATCATGTGGACCCTGGGCTTCATGGTCACCTTCTCCATCGGTGGCATGACCGGCGTTCTGCTGGCTGTTCCAGGTGCCGACTTCGTTCTGCACAACAGCCTGTTCGTGATCGCCCACTTCCACAACGTGATCATCGGTGGCGCGGTATTCGGCTACATCGCCGGCTTCGCCTTCTGGTTCCCGAAAGCCTTCGGTTTCACCCTCAACGAGAAGTGGGGCAAGGCTGCCTTCTGGTTCTGGATCTCCGGCTTCTACGTAGCGTTCATGCCGCTGTACGCCCTGGGCTTCATGGGCATGACCCGTCGTCTGAACCACTCCGACAACCCGCTGTGGGAACCCTACCTGTACGTAGCCGTGGTCGGCGCCGTGCTGATCCTGTTCGGTATCGCTTGCCAGCTGATCCAGATCTACGTCTCGGTTCGCGACCGCAAGGACAACATGGACGTCACCGGCGACCCATGGGGCGGCCGTACCCTGGAATGGTCGACTTCGTCGCCACCTCCGTTCTACAACTTCGCGCACATGCCTGAGCATGTTGGCCTGGACGCCTGGCACGAAGCCAAGCAAGCCGGCGCTGCGTACAAGGCCCCTGCCAAGTACGAAGCGATCCACATGCCGAGCAACACCTCCACCGGTCTGTTCATGGGTCTGCTGCTGACCGTGTTCGGCTTCGCCTTCATCTGGCACATCTGGTGGCTGGTGGGCGCGAGCCTGGTTGCAACCATCGCTGTCTTCGTTCGCCACGCCGCGCGTGACGACCAGGGCTACATGGTTCCGGCCGAAGAAGTGGCGCGCATCGAAGGCGAGCGCATGAAAGCGCTGGCCAAAGCAGGTGCTCTGCCTGCCGGCGCACGTGTCGAATCGTTTGAACGGGTGTAATCAATGTCCAGTCAAGTAATCCACGGTGGCGCGCATGGTCATGACCATGCGCACGACGACCACCACCACGACTCGGGCCAGATGACCGTACTCGGTTTCTGGCTCTACCTGATGACCGACTGCATCCTGTTTGCGTCGCTCTTCGCCACCTACGCGGTGCTGTCCGGCGGTTTCGCCGGCGGCCCGTCGGGTCACGACATCTTCCAGCTCGACTTCGTGCTGGTCGAAACCGCGTTCCTGCTGCTGTCCTCGATCACCTTCGGCTTCGCCATGCTGAAGATGTTCGCCGGCAACAAGGCAGGCGTGCTGGGCTGGTTGGCCGTGACCTTCCTGTTCGGTGCCGGCTTCATCGCGATGGAAATCTATGAGTTCCATCACCTGATCGCCGAGGGCTACGGCCCGCAGCGCAGTGGCTTCCTGTCGGCGTTCTTCGCGCTGGTCGGTACCCACGGCCTGCACGTGACTGCCGGTCTGATCTGGATGGCAATCATGATGTACCAGATCAACAAGCACGGCATCACGCCGACCGCCAAGACCCGCATGAGCTGCCTGAGCCTGTTCTGGCACTTCCTGGACGTGGTCTGGATCTGCGTATTCACCGTCGTCTACCTGCTGGGGGTTCTGTAATGGCTAACGCACACGACACTCACCACGAAGGTAATCACGGCAGCGTGAAGTCGTACATGATCGGTTTCGTACTGTCGATCATCCTGACCGCGATCCCGTTCGGCCTGGTGATGTACCCGAGCCTGCCGAAGAACCTGACCGTCCTGATCGTGGTGGCCATGGCCGTCATCCAGGTGGTTGTGCACCTTGTGTACTTCCTGCACATGGACCGCTCGAAAGAGCAGCGTTCCAACGTGTCGACGTTCCTGTTCACCGTCCTGGTAATTGCACTGCTGGTCGGCCTGTCGCTGTGGATCATGTTCAGCATCCACTTCGAAATGTTGGCCAAGTGAGGTAAGACTGCATGTCCGTGAAGCACTTTATCCAAATCACCAAACCGGGGATCATTTTCGGTAACGTGCTTTCCGTGGCAGGCGGTTTCTTCCTTGCCGCTAAGGGGCATGTGGATTTCGCCCTGTTCCTGGCGGTGGTGATCGGTACTTCCCTGGTGGTCGCGTCCGGATGCGTGTTCAACAACTGCATCGACCGTGACATCGACCACAAGATGGAACGTACCAAGAACCGCGTCATGGTCCAGGGCGGCATGTCGCTGCCCCTGGCGCTGATCTACGCCACCCTGCTCGGGGTGGCGGGTTTCAGCCTGCTGTATGTGCAAGCCAACCCGCTGGCGGCGTTCTGCGCCCTGGTCGGTTTCGTTGTCTACGTCGGTTTCTACAGCCTGTGGCTGAAGCGCAAATCGGTGCACGGCACCCTGGTCGGCAGCCTGTCCGGTGCCATGCCTCCGGTGATCGGCTACTGCGCCGTGAGCAACAGCTTCGACCTGGCCGCGGTGACCCTGCTGGTGATGTTCAGCCTGTGGCAGATGCCGCACAGCTTCGCCATCGCCATCTTCCGCTTCAAGGACTACAGCGCCGCCAACATTCCGGTCCTGCCGGTGGCACGCGGTATTCTCGCGGCGAAGAAGCAGATCGTGCTGTACGTGCTGGCCTTCGTGCTCGCCACCCTGATGCTGACCCTCGGCGGCTATGCCGGCCTGGGTTATCTCGCCGTGGCGGCCGCCATGGGCTTGTACTGGCTGTACATGGCCTGGGGCGGCTACAAGGCCGAGGACGACAGCAAGTGGGCCCGCAAGGTGTTCGGCTTCTCCATCCTCACCGTCACCGCCCTGAGCGTGATGATGGGTGTGGACAGCCAGACTGCGGCCGATGTGCTGATGACCTACGCGCGCTGATACAGCAGCCTGTAACACCAAGAACCCCGGCCATGTGCCGGGGTTTTTTTGTGCCTGTTTTTCCTGTGCCGGCCTCTTCGCGGGCAAGCCATCAAAACATAAATCTTTGATTTTCAAAAAATACATCTGAAAATCTTAGGCAAAGCAGGAAATTATCCTTTACAGAATTATTGTTTCGGCATTATCTTCTGAATCAGGCCGCCGCAGCGGCCAGCGTCGCTCGGACGGTTCCGGGCGCTTACGTCTCTCGAGGAACACATGGCCAACCCAGGTTCGCCGCGCCGCTTCGCGCGCATCGATCGTCTCCCCCCGTACGTCTTCAACATCACTGCCGAGCTCAAGATGGCCGCCCGCCGCCGTGGCGAGGACATCATCGACCTGAGCATGGGCAACCCCGATGGCGCCACCCCGCCGCATATCGTCGAGAAGCTGGTGCAGGTCGCCCAGCGCGAGGACACCCACGGCTATTCCACCTCCCGTGGTATCCCGCGCCTGCGCCGGGCCATCTCCAATTGGTACAAGGAACGCTACGACGTCGCCATCGACCCGGAAAGCGAGGCCATCGTCACCATCGGCTCAAAAGAGGGCCTGGCGCACCTGATGCTCGGTACCCTCGACCATGGCGATACGGTTCTGGTGCCTAACCCCAGCTACCCGATCCACATCTACGGCGCGGTGATCGCCGGCGCCCAGGTGCGCTCCGTGCCGCTGGTGCCGGGGGTGGACTTCTTCAACGAGCTGGAGCGGGCGATCCGCGAGTCGATCCCCAAGCCGAAGATGATGATCCTGGGCTTTCCGTCCAACCCCACCGCCCAGTGCGTCGAACTGGACTTCTTCGAGCGCGTGGTGGCCCTGGCCAAGCAGTACGATGTGCTGGTTGTGCACGACCTGGCCTACGCCGACATCGTCTACGACGGCTGGAAGGCGCCGTCGATCATGCAGGTGCCGGGCGCCAAGGACATCGCGGTGGAGTTCTTCACCCTGTCCAAGAGCTACAACATGGCGGGCTGGCGGATCGGCTTCATGGTCGGCAACCCCGAGCTGGTCAGCGCCCTGGCGCGGATCAAGAGCTACCACGACTACGGCACCTTCACTCCGCTGCAGGTGGCCGCCATCGCCGCCCTGGAAGGCGACCAGCAGTGCGTGCGCGACATCGCCGAGCAGTACCGCCAGCGTCGCAACCTGCTGGTCAAGGGCCTGCACGAGCTGGGCTGGATGGTCGAGAACCCCAAGGCTTCGATGTATGTCTGGGCCAAGATTCCCGAGGCCTACGCGCATCTGGGCTCGCTGGAGTTTGCCAAGAAGCTGCTGGCCGAGGCCAAGGTCTGTGTGTCGCCAGGGATCGGCTTCGGTGACTACGGCGACGATCATGTGCGCTTTGCCCTGATCGAGAACCAGGACCGGATTCGCCAGGCCATTCGCGGTATTCGCCAGATGTTCCGGGCCGATGGGCTGACCAGCAAGTAAGCAGGTCCGGCTTGATCGCGGGGCCAGCCCGCTCCCACGCCAGTCAGTGGGAGCGGGCTGGCCCCGCGATGCGTTTGCGCCGATCAGCGGCGATCTTTTTTTGCTTCCCCCCTCTTCTCAGCCGATCGCGCCTGGATTACAAATAGCGCCGCGGGCGCTCGCCCCGATAACAACAACCTCCTTCCCTGGCCATCATGTCCGATCAGAACCCTTGCCTGACCTGCGGCGCCTGCTGCGGCTACTTTCGTGTGTCTTTCTTCTGGGGTGAATGCCAGTCCGCCGGTGGCGTGGTGCCCGACGATCTGGTGGTGCAGATCAACCCGACCCGGGTCGCCATGATCGGCACCGACGCCAAGCCTTGTCGCTGCGTCAGCCTGGGTGGCGAGATCGGCACGCAAGTGGCGTGCTCCATCTACGAGAACCGCTCCAGCCCCTGCCGCGAGTTCGATGCTTCGTGGGAAAACGGCGTGCACAACCCCAGCTGTGACGACGCCCGGGCGGCCTATGGCCTGCCACCGCTGACACCACCCGGCGCCAACGAGCCGCATTGGCCGGATGAGGGGGCGGAGGTCGCCTGAAGGGATTACTCGGCCTTGCAGACTGTGGACTGCGTGGGAGCGGGCTTGCCCCGCGATTGCGGTGCCGGCGTCATCGCGGGGCAAGCACGCTCCCACAAACCGGTTCACATTCTGGCCATTCGCCATGACCGTTCGTCGGTTGGATCCAATGGCCAAGCGGCTGAAACCCGCGAAACACGTGCCGCCTAGACAAAGTATTAACACCATTTGACCGTCCTCTGCGCCGTACCGCCCGCGCCTGAGCGGCTACACATTCCCTCAAAGGAAATTCGTAGCCATAGATCAGGCGTTTCGGCCGTCGCGTGTTCCACTGCTCTTTCCTGCCCGCTGTGCACGCATTCAAGGACTGAATCGCCTGATCCACGAAGGAGCTCTCCGTGGACAGACGTGCCGCCCCCCGTTCACCCGCCCGTTTCTCGCAACTGTCGCTGGCTGTCAGCCTGGCTGTCGGGGCGATGGCATTTGGTCTGTCCAGCGAACAGGCGCTGGCCGTCTGTAGCGCGGCCGGTTCCACGATCACCTGCAACGGCGCGGCCAACCCGCTGGCGCCGAGCTATACCAATGGCGGCAGTGGCCTCACCGTCAACGTCAACCCGGGCGCGAGCCTGGGCACCTTGCTGGGCGTGGGCGGCACCTCGCTGTCGCTGGCCGGCAACAACAACACCCTGAACAACTCCGGCACCATCGACCCGACATTGCTCGGGCTGCTGAGCATCCAGTCCTCCGCCGTGCTGATCGGCAACACCGGCACCGGCAGCACCCTCAACATCAACAACAACGCCACGGGCGTGATCAAGGGCACCGGCGCCTTGCTCGGCGCCAACCTGCTGAACCTCACCGGCATGGCGCTGGACGCGCGCAACGGCGCCGCCGGCACCACCACCATCAGCAACGCCGGCAGCATCGGCTCCTCGGCGCTGGCCAGCCTGACCCTGGTGAGCGAGGACACTCCGGTCATCGCCGTGACCGGCGGCAGCACGGTGAACTTCACCAACACCGGCATTATCCTCGGCCGTGCCGCGTTCGAGGCTTCCGCGGCGGGCAACACCTTCACCAACGCCGGGACCCTGACCGGCAGCCTGTCGATGGGCGCCAACAGCACCAACCGCTTCAACGCCATCACCGGCTCCAGCGTCGGGGCCGGGCTTGGGGTCGGCGTGGCCTTGCTGGTCACCAGCAACCCGAACCTTGCCTTTGCTGCGGCCGGCAAGATCGACGGTGGCGCCGGTGGCACCAACACGCTGGCACTGCAAAACGCCATTGGCGGCGGCAGTGGGACCAGTGGCAGCGGCACGATCAACGCCACCAACTACATCAACTTCAGCCGCCTGATTGTCGACGCCGGCACCTGGAGCCTGATCGGCCAAGTGCTCAACGGCACCACCCAGACCACCCTCAACGGTGGTCAGCTCAACTTCGACAACTCCAATGCCTTCGGCAGTGGCGCCATCACTGTCAACGGCGGCGGGCTGGCGGGCACCGTCGGCGGCCTGAGCCTGGCCAACAACTTCACCCTCAACGCCGGCCTGAACGTCGGCGGTGCCACCGACATGGCCCTCAATGGCGTGGTCTCGGGTGTTGGCGGCCTGACCAAGACCGGCACCGGGCTGCTCACCCTCGGCGCCACCAACACCTACAGCGGCGGCACCAACCTGGCCGCCGGCGGTCTCAACCTGGCCAGCGCCGCTGCTCTGGGCAGCGGCGGCCTCACCGTCAGCGGCGCCAGCAGTCTGCAGGGCAGCGTGCCGCTGGTGCTGAACAGCAACGTGGCATTGAACGCGGCGCTGACCCTGCCTGGCAGCAACGCCCTGACCCTGGGCGGTGTGCTCAGCGGCACCGGCTCGCTGGTCAAGAGCGGCAGCGGTGGCTTGACGCTGAACGGCGTCAACACCTACACCGGCGGCACGACCCTGGGTAGCGGCACCCTCACCCTCGGCAACGCCAGCGCCCTGGGCAGCGGCACGTTGGCACTGAGCGGCAACGGCACCCTGGACACCACGGCGACCATGACCCTCGCCAATGCCATCAACCTGGGCAGCAGTACCCTGACCTTGCCGGGCAACAACGCACTGACGCTCAACGGCGTGATTGGCGGCAGCGGCAACCTGACCAAGAACGGCACCGCCGATCTCACTCTCAACGGCGTCAACACCTACAGCGGCACCACCACCCTGGGCGGTGGCAAGCTCACCGTCGGCAACAGCGCCGCGCTGGGCACCAGCAGCCTGACCCTGGGCGGCAATGCCAGCCTGGACGCCAGCAGCGCGGTCAGCCTGGGCAATGCGATCAACCTGGGGGCCAACACCCTTGACCTGCTGGGTACCAGCGCCACCACCCTGGGCGGTGTCATCAGCGGTACCGGCGCGCTGATCAAGAATGGTGCCGGCGACCTGACCCTCAATGGCAACAACACCTTCAGCGGCGGCCTGACGCTCAACACCGGCAAGCTCACCGTCGGGCACAGCAATGCGCTGGGCAGCGGAGCGCTGACCCTGGGCGGTAACGTCAGCCTCGACGCCGGCACCGCGGTCAACCTGGGCAACGCGGTCAACCTCGGCGCCAACACCCTCAACCTGCTGGGCACCAGTGCCACGACCCTGGGCGGTGTCATCAGCGGCACCGGCGCGCTGGTCAAGAACGGCAGCGCCGGCCTGACCCTCAACGGCAGCAACACCTTCAGCGGCGGCACCACCCTCAATGGCGGCGTGCTGACCGTTGGCAACAACAATGCCCTGGGCACCGGCGCGCTGTCCCTGGGCGGCAATGCCAGCCTCGATGCGGGCGTGGCGGTCAACCTGGGCAACGCCATCAACCTGGCCGGTAACACCCTGACCCTGCCGGGCACCAGCGCCACCACCCTGGGTGGCGTGATCAGTGGCACCGGGGCGCTGGTCAAGAACGGCAGCAGCAACCTGACCCTGGGTGGCGCCAACACCTTCAGCGGCGGGCTGACCCTCAATGCCGGTACCCTGACCCTGGCCAGTGCCGCAGCCCTGGGCACGGGCGACTTGACCGTAGGTGGGGCCTCGACCCTGGCCAACGCCGTGGCGATGACCCTGAACAATGGCGTCACCCTCGGCGCCAACCTGACCCTGGCCGGCGCCAACAATCTCACGCTGGCCGGCAACCTCAGTGGCACCGGCGGCCTGATCAAGAACGGCAGCGCCAGCCTGACCCTGAGCGGCAACAACACCCAGAACGGCGCCACGGCGCTGAACGCCGGCACCCTGGTGCTGGGCAGCAACACCGCGCTGGGCACCGGCGCGCTCAATGCCGCAGCCAACACCACCCTGGACACCAGTGTCGCCGGGCTGAGCATCGGTAACGCCCTCAACCTGGCCGGCAACCTGAACCTGCCCGGCAGCAACGACCTGACCCTGAGCGGCATCATCGCCGGAGCCGGCGGCATCACCAAGGGCGGCAACACCACCTTGACCCTGACCGGTGCCAACACCAACAGCGGCTCCACCTTCCTCAACGCCGGTACCCTGGTGGTCGGCAGCAACACCGCGCTGGGCACCGGCACCCTCAACACCGCCGCCGGCACCCACCTGGACGCCAGCACGGCCGTGAGCCTGTCCAACGACGCCATCATCGCCGGCCCCCTGACCATCGACGGCACCGCCAACCTGGGCCTGAGCGGCGTGCTCAGCGGCATCGGCTCGCTGGTCAAGAACGGCAACGCCAGCCTGACCCTGAGCGGCAACAACGTCTTCACCAACGGCACCCAGCTCAACGCCGGTACGTTGATCCTGGGCAGCAACACCGCATTGGGCATCGGTGGCCTGACCCTGGGCGGCAACGCCAACCTCGACACCAGCACTGCGGTGGCCGCCACCAACACCATCAGCCTCGGCGGCAACACCCTGACCGTACTGGGCAGCAACGCCACCACCCTGACCGGCCAGATCAGCGGTACCGGCGCGCTGGTCAAGAGCGGCAGCGCCGCCCTGACCCTCAACGGCAACAACACCTACAGCGGCGGCACCACCCTCAACGGTGGGTTGCTGACCCTGGGCAACAACAATGCCCTGGGTACCGGCGCCTTGACCCTGGGTGGCAACGCCAGCCTCGACAGCAGCGGCACCCTCAACCTGGGCAATGCCATCAACCTCGCCGGCAATACCCTGACCCTGGCGGGCAGCAATGCCGCCACCCTGGGCGGCGTGATCAGTGGCAGTGGCGCGCTGACCAAGAACGGCAGCACCAACCTGACCCTGTCAGGCGCCAACACCTTCAGCGGTGGCCTCAACCTCAATGCCGGCACCTTGACCCTGGCCAGCGCCGCCGCGCTGGGAACCGGCGCGTTGAACGTCGGCGGCGCCGCCACCCTGGCCAACTCCACGGCCATGACCCTGAACAACGCCATCAACCTCGCCGCCGACCTGTCGCTGCCCACCACCAGCAACCTCACCCTGGCCGGCAACCTCAGTGGCACCGGCGGCCTGGTCAAGAGCGGCAGTGCCACCCTGACCCTGAGCGGCAACAACACCCACAGCGGCGCCACCGCGCTCAACGCCGGCACCCTGGTACTCGGCAGCAACACCGCCCTGGGCACTGGCGCGCTGAATGCCGCCAACAACACCACCCTGGACACCAGCGTCGCCGGGCTGAACATCGGCAACGCGCTGAACCTGGCCGGCAACTTCATCCTGCCCGGCAGCAACGACCTGACCCTGAGCGGCACCATCGCCGGCGCCGGCGGCATCACCAAGAACGGCGCCACCAGCCTGACCCTGACCGGCAACAACAGCAACAGCGGCATCACCCGTCTGAACGCCGGTACCCTGGTGGTCGGCAGCAACACCGCACTGGGCACCGGCACCCTCAACACCCTGGCCGGTACCCACCTGGATGCCAGCACAGCCGTCAGCCTGGCCAACGACGTCACCATCGCCGGCCCCCTGACCATCGACGGCAGCGCCGACCTGGGCCTGAGCGGCGTGGTCAGCGGCATCGGTTCGCTGGTCAAGAACGGCAACGCCAACCTGACCCTGAGCGGCAACAACCTCTACACCAACGGCACCCAGCTCAATGCCGGCACGCTCACCCTCGGCAGCAACACCGCGCTGGGGATCGGCGCCCTGACCCTGGGCGGCAACGCCAACCTCGACGCCAGTACCGCCGTGGCGGTGACCAACGGCATCAGCCTGGGCGGCAACACCCTGACTGTGCTGGGCAGCAACGCCACCACCCTCGGTGGCCTGATCAGCGGCAGCGGCGCGCTGGTCAAGAATGGCAGCGCCGGACTGACCCTCAACGGCAACAACACCTACAGCGGCGGCACCACCCTCAATGCCGGGCTGCTGACCCTGGGCAACAACAACGCCATCGGCAGCGGCGCCCTGAGCGTGGGCGGCAATGCCAGCCTCGACGGCAGCGCCGCGCTCAACCTGGGCAACGCCATCAACCTCGGCGCCGGCGCGACCCTGACCTTGCCGGGCAGCAATACCACCACCCTCGGTGGCGTGATCAGCGGCACTGGCGCGCTGACCAAGAACGGCAGCACCAACCTGACCCTGTCGGGCGCCAACACTTTCAGCGGTGGCCTCAACCTCAACGCCGGCACCCTGACCCTGGCCAATGCCGCGGCGCTGGGAACCGGCGCGCTGAACGTCGGTGGCGCCGCGACCCTGGCCAACAGCGTAGCGATGACCCTGGGCAACAACATCAACCTCGGCGCCAACCTGACCCTGGGCGGCAGCAGCAACCTGACCCTCGGCGGCGTGCTCGCGGGCACCGGCGGCTTGATCAAGAACGGTGTATCCGACCTGACGCTGACCGGAAACAACACCTTCAGCGGTGCCATCGACCTGTTCGGCGGCAGCATCACCACGGTTGGTACCACGGCCCTGGGCAATACCTCGGCGGTCAGCGTCGGCGCCGGCACCAGCCTCAACCTCGGCGCCAGCGCCACCATCGGTGGCCTGAGCGGCGCCGGTACGGTGAATATCGCCGGCGGCGGCAACCTGACCTTGGGCGGCAACAACCTCAACAGCGTGTTCAGCGGTGCCCTGGCCGGCAGTGGCGGGCTGGTCAAGACCGGCAGCGGCAGCTTCGAGCTGTCCGGGGTCAGCGTGCTCGGCGGCAACACCACGGTGAATGCCGGCCTGCTCAATGTCACCGGCTCGCTGGCAAGCCCCAGCGTGCAGATCAACAGCGGCGCCAGCCTCGGCGGCACCGGCAGCCTGCTGGGGGCGGTCGACATCGCCAACGGCGCGCACCTGCTGGCCAACAGCGGCGCGACCCTCGGCACCGGCGCGCTGACTCTGCACAGTGGCTCGATCCTCGACTTCGGTCTGGGCTCGCCGGCCACCGGCGGTACGGCGCTGGTCAACGTCAACGGCAACCTGACCCTGGACGGCACCCTCAACGTCACCGACGTCGGCGGCTTCGGCACCGGTATCTACCGGCTGTTCGACTACACCGGCGCGCTGGTCGACAACGGCCTGCTGGTCGGCAACGTGCCGGGCGCCATGTTGCCCGGCGACCTGCAGGTGCAGACTTCCATCGGCAGCCAGGTCAACCTGCTGGTTGGCGGCGCCTCCGGCACCGTGCAGTTCTGGGATGGCGGGCAGAACGTGCCCAATGGCGTGATCGACGGCGGCACCGGTACCTGGAATGGCAGCAACACCAACTGGACCGATGTCAACGGCGTGCTCAACGGCAGTTGGGCCAACGACTTCGCGGTGTTCCAGGGCACCGCGGGGGATGTCACGGTGGTCGGCACCCAGGCCGCCACCGGGCTGCAATTCGTCACCAACGGCTACCGCCTGATCGGCGCCGGTGGGCTGGACCTGGTCAACGGCAGCAACGGCGCCTTCGCCGTGCGGGTCGACCCCGGCGTCACCGCGACCCTCAACGTCGGCCTCTCGGGCAGCGGCCAGCTGGCCAAGCTCGACAGCGGCACCCTGGTGCTCAATGGCGCCAACAGCTACACCGGCGGCACCCTGTTCAACGGCGGTACGGTCGTGGTCGGCAACAACACCGCTTTTGGTAGCGGCTCCGTCAGTACCGCCAACGGCACCACCCTGGACAGCAACACCGCCGTGACCCTTGGCAACGCCTTCAATCTCAGCGGCGCCCTGACCGTCGCCGGTTCCGCCGACCTGGGGCTGTCCGGCGTGGTCTCCGGCCTTGGCAGCCTGGTCAAGGCCGGCGGCGCCAACCTGACCCTGGGCAGCGCCAACACCTACAGCGGCGGCACCAGCCTGGGTGCCGGCACCCTGACCCTGGGCAACGCCCAGGCGCTGGGCACGGGTGGCATGACGGTATCGGGCGCCTCCAGCCTGGACACCAGCGGCAACCTGGCACTGGGCAATACCATCGCGCTGAACGCCAACCTCACCCTGCTGGGCAGCAACGACCTCACCCTCAACGGTGCGCTCAGCGGCACCGGCGGGCTGGTCAAGATCGGTGCCGGCACGCTCACCCTCAACGGCAGCAACAGCCAGCAGGGCAGCACCAGCCTGAACGGCGGCACCCTCGTGGTAGGCAGCAACACCGCGCTGGGCACCGGTGCGCTGAACGCAGTCGGCGGCACCACCCTGAGCAGCAATGCCAACGTCACCCTGGCCAACCAGCTCAACCTGGCCGGCAACCTGACCATCGCCGGGGCGCAGAACCTGACCCTGGGCGGCAACGTCAACGGCGTCGGCGGCCTGACCAAGACCGGCAGCGGCACCCTGACCTTGAACGGCACCAATGGCAACCTGGGCAACACCAACCTCAATGCCGGCACCCTGGTGCTCGGCAGCGCCAGTGCACTCGGCCTTGGCCAGCTCAACGCGGCGGCCGGTACCACGCTGGACAGCGCCTCGGCGATCAACATCGGCAACACCGTCAACCTGGCGGGCAACCTCACCATCACCGGCAGCAACGACCTGGGCCTGGGCGGCCTGGTCACGGGGGCCGGCAGCCTGACCAAGAACGGTGCCAGCAACCTCACCCTCAGTGGCGCCAACACCCTGACCGGCGGCGTAACCCTCAATGCCGGCACGCTGACCCTGGGCAACAACCAGGCGCTGGGCACCGGCACCCTGACCGTCGGCGGCGCCAGCAACCTGGCCACCACCGGCGCCCTGATCCTGGCCAACCAGGTGACGCTCAACAACACCCTGAGCCTGACCGGCAACAACAACCTGGCCCTCAATGGCGTGATCAGCGGCACCGGCGGCCTGACCAAGACCGGCAGCGGCAACCTGACCCTTGGTGCGGCCAACACCTACCAGGGCACCACCACCCTGGGGGGCGGCACCCTGACCCTGGGCAACAACACCGCCCTGGGCACGGGCAACCTGGCGGTGACCGGCAGCAGCACCTTGGCCACCACCGGCGTGCTGCAGGTGGCCAACGCCATCGGCCTCGGCGCCGCTACCACCCTCGGCGTCAACAACACCCAGACCCTGACCCTCGACGGTGTCATCAGCGGTGCCGGGGTGCTGAACAAGCTGGGTGCCGGGCAACTGGTGCTCAATGGCAACAACACCTACAGCGGCGGCACCTCGCTGCAGGCCGGCAGCCTGTTGCTGGGTAATGCCGGCGCCCTGGGCAGCGGCGCCCTGACCGTCAACGGCGCCGCCAGCCTCGATGCCAGCCAGGCGCTGGCGCTGGTGAACGCCGTCAACCTCGCCGGTGGCAACCTGACCCTCGGCGGCAGCCAGGCGCTGACCCTCAACGGCGTGGTGTCCGGCAGCAACGGGCTGGTCAAGAACGGCGCCGCCACCCTGACCCTCAACGGCAACAACACCTACAGCGGCGGCACCACCCTCAACGCCGGCACCCTGGTGGTCGGCAGCAACACCGCGCTCGGCAGTGGCGACCTCAGCACTGGCGCCAACACCAGCCTCGATGCCGGCGGCGCGGGCGCCACCCTGGCCAACAACGTGCACCTGGGCGGTACCCTCAACCTGCCGGGCAGTGCCGACCTGACCCTCAACGGCGTGGTGGATGGCGTTGGCGGCCTGAACAAGGCCGGCGCCAGCACCCTGACTCTCAACGGCGCCAACAACTACCTGGGCGGCACCACCCTGAATGCCGGCCGGCTGGTGGTCGGCAACGACAACGCGCTGGGGCAGGGCGCGCTGACCGTCGCCGGGGCCTCGACCCTGAGCAGCGGCGCCAGCACCACCCTGGCCAACAACGTCACCCTCAACGCCGGCCTGACCGTCGATGGCGGCAACGACCTGACCCTCAATGGTGTGATCAACGGCACCGCCGGCCTGACCAAGAACGGCAGCGGCAACCTGACCCTCAACGGCAATAATGGCTACCAGGGCGGCACCCAGCTCAATGCCGGGCGCCTGACCCTGGGCAGCAGCGGCGCGCTGGGCACCGGCACCCTGTCGGTCACCGCCGACGCCACCCTGGCCAACAGCGCGCCCATGGCCCTGGGCAACACCATTGCCCTGAGCAACGGCGCCAACCTGACCGTTGAAGCCGCCAACGCGCTGATCCTCAGCGGCGACCTCGGCGGCAGCGGCAACCTGGTCAAGACCGGCGTCGACGACCTGACCCTGGTCGGCGTCAAGACCTTCACCGGCAACGTCGACATCCAGGCCGGCTCCCTCACCACCCTCGGCAGCGGTGTGCTGGCCAACGTCGACACCCTCAACGTCGGCGCCAGCGGCCAGCTCAACCTCAACGGCAACGCCAGCCTCGGCAGCCTGACCGGCAGCGGCCAGGTCGATGTCGGTATCGGCAGCGTCCTCAGCCTGGGCGGCAACAACCTCAGCAGCACCTTCGCCGGTGGCCTCAACGGCCTGGGCGGCCTGACCAAGGTCGGCAGCGGCACCCTGACCCTGACCGGCACCGGCAACCTGGCCGACAACACCCAGGTCAACGCCGGCACCTTGAAAGTCGACGGCACCCTGGGCAGCAACCTGCTGACCGTCGCCAGTGGCGCCACCCTGGCGGGTAGCGGCACCGCCAACGCCACGGTGGTGATCAACAACGGCGGCCACCTGGCCGGGCAGAGCGGCGCCACCCTGGGCCTCGGTAGCCTGGTGCTCAACAGCGGCTCGATCGTCGATGTCGGCCTGGCCTCACCGTCCACCGGCGGTACCGCGCTGTTCAACGTCGGCGGCAACCTGACCCTCGACGGTACGCTCAATGTCAGCAGCATCGGCGGCTTCGGCAACGGTGTGTACCGCATCTTCGACTACACCGGCTCCCTGACCGACAACGGCCTGGACTTCGGCAGCCTGCCGCTGGGCGTGGGCCTGGGCGACGTGACCCTGCAGACCGTCCTGGCCAACCAGGTCAACCTGCTGGTCAGCGCCGCCGGCCTGAACATCCAGTTCTGGGACGGCAGCCAGAACGTACCCAACGGCCAGGTCGACGGCGGCACCGGCGTGTGGAACGCCGGCAACAGCAACTGGACCGACCTCAACGGCGTGCTCAACACCACCTGGGGCAGCACCTTCGCGGTGTTCCAGGGCACCGCCGGTGACGTCACCGTCGACGGCAGCCAGACCGTCAATGGCCTGCAGTTCGTCACCGATGGCTACCGCCTGCTGGCGGGCACCGGCGGTGCGCTCGACCTGATCAACGGCAGCGGCGGCGACACCAGCGTGCGGGTCGATCCCGGGGCCACGGCAACCCTCGATGTCGGCCTGACCGGCGTCGGCAAGCTCAACAAGCTCGACAGCGGCACCTTGGTGCTCAACGGCAGCAACAGCTACAGCGGTGGCACCCTGCTCAGCGGCGGTACCTTGATTGTCGGCAACAACGCGGCCCTGGGCAGCGGCGCGCTCGACACCACGGCGGGCACCACCCTCGACAGCAACGCCTCGGTCGCGCTGGGCAATGCCATCACCCTGGCCGGCCCGCTGAACATCGCCGGTAGCAACGACCTGGCCCTCAACGGCAACATCGGCGGCGCCGGTGGCCTGGTCAAGGCCGGCAGCGCGCGGCTGGCGCTGGCCGGCAACAACACCTATGCCGGCAATACCGCGCTCAATGGCGGCACCCTGGTGCTGGGCTCCAACACCGCGCTCGGCACCGGCAACCTGACCACGGCGCCCGGCACCAGCCTGGACAGCAGCCAGGCGGTCACCCTGGCCAACAACGTCACCACCACGGGCGACCTCACCGTGCTGGGCAGCAACGACCTGACCCTGGGCGGCACCGTCGGCGGCACCGGCCGCCTGCTCAAGGCTGGCCTGGCCCGCTTCGCGCTGATGGGCGCCAACACCTACAGCGGCGGCACCGACCTGCAGGCTGGCACACTGGTGGTCGGCAACAACGCGGCGCTGGGCACCGGCGGCCTGGAGGTCAGCGGCAACGCCAACCTCGACAGCGCCAGTGCCGTCACCCTGGCCAACCCGGTCAATGTCAGCGGTGTGCTCAACGTGCTGGGCACTAACGACCTGCACCTGGCCGGTGTGCTCAGCGGCGCGGGCGAGCTGAACAAGAGCGGCCTGGCCGACCTGACCCTGTCGGGCAACAACACCTTCAGCGGCATCCTCAACATCCTCTCTGGCAGCCTGAGCACGATCGGCACCACCGCCCTCGGTACCCAGAGCCAGCTGAACGTCAGCACTGGCGCCAGCCTCAACCTTGACGGCAACACCAGCCTCGGCGACATCGGCGGCACCGGCGCGATCCTGATCGCCGCCGGCAACAGCCTGGCAGTGGAGGGTGGGGTGTTCGACGGCAATATCAGCGGCACCGGTACCCTGAACAAGCTCGGCAACGGCACCCTGGCGTTGAGCAGCACCAACAGCCACTCCGGCACCACCAACGTCCAGGCGGGAGGGCTGCAGGTGAATGGCTCCCTGGCCAGCGGCGCGGTCAACGTCGCCAGCGGCGCCAGCCTCAGCGGCGCCGGCAGCCTCGGCGGCGCGGTGACGGTGGCCAACGGCGGCAACCTCGCGGCCACCAGCGGCAGCACGTTGAGCGCCGGCAACCTGGTGCTCGACAGCGGCGCCAACTTCAACGCCTCGCTGGGCACGCCGTCGTCTGGTGGTACGCCGCTGGTCAACGTGGCCAACAACCTGACCCTGGGTGGTACCCTCAACATCACCGATATCGGTGGCTTCGGCGCCGGGGTCTACCGGCTGTTCGCCTATGGTGGCAGCCTGACCAACAACGGTATGAGCTTCGGCACCACGCCGGTACCGATCACCGACCTGACCGTGCAGACTGCCGTGGCCAACCAGGTCAACCTGGTGGTCGGCGGTGCCAGCAACGTACTGTTCTGGGACGGCAGCCAGAGCGTCGCCAACGGCCTGATCGACGGCGGCAGCGGCACCTGGGATGCCACCAACACCAACTGGACCGACGTCAATGGCGTGTTGAACAGCACCTGGAACGACACCTTCGCGGTGTTCCAGGGCGCCCCCGGCACCGTCACCGTCAACGGCAGCCACAGCATCACCGGGTTGCAGTTCGTCACCGACGGCTATGTGCTCAACGCCGGTACTGCCGGTGAACTGCTGGGCAACGGTACCACCAACCTGCGGGTCGACAACGGCGCCACCGCCACCCTCAACGTCGCCCTCAACGGCACCGGCAGCGTCGCCAAGCAGGACGGTGGTACCCTGGTGCTCAATGCCGCCAACGGCTACAGCGGCGGCACCGCCCTCAATGGCGGCACCTTGGTGCTGGGAAACAACAGCGCATTGGGCAGCGGCACCCTGACGGCCGCAGGCGGCACCACGCTGGACAGCAACACCGCCGTCACCCTGGCCAATACCACCGTGCTCAACGGCGCCCTGGCCATTGCCGGCAGCAATGACCTGACCCTCAACGGCGTGGTCAGCGGCACAGGCGGGCTGATCAAGAACGGCGCCGGCCTGTTGACCCTGAACGGGGCCAACACCTACAGCGGCGGCACCCAGATCAACGCCGGCGGCGTGGTGGGCAATAGCACCAGCCTGCAGGGCGCGATCCTCAACAACGGAGCCCTGACCTTCGCGCAGAACGCCAACGGCAGCTACACCGGCAACCTCAGCGGCAACGGCACCCTGGCCAAGAACGGTACCGGCGAGCTGCTGCTGACCGGGGTCAACACCTTCACCGGCGCCACCAGCGTCAATGCCGGTACCCTGCTGGTCAACGGTCGCCTCGACAGCACTAGCGTGCAGGTCGCCACCGGCGCCCGCCTGGGCGGTAGCGGCACCTACGGCGGTGCCGTGCAGATCGCCAACGGCGCCACCTTGGCCGCCGGCCAAAGCGCCACGCCGCTGACCGTCGGCAGCCTCGACCTGGCGTCGGGCAGCGCCCTGGACTTCAGCCTCGGCGCTCCGGCCGCCTCCACCACCGTGGTCAGGGTCAACGGCAACCTGGTGCTCGACGGCACGCTGAACATCACCGATGCCGGCGGTTTCGGCACCGGTGTCTACCAACTGTTCAGCTACGGCGGCACGCTCACCGACAACGGCCTCGTGTTCGGCGCCATTCCGGGCAGCGTGGTCCTGGGCGACCTCAGCCTGCAGACCGCCATCGCCAACCAGATCAACCTGGTGGTGCAGAACTACGGCGAGGAGCTGCAGTTCTGGAACGGCGGCAAGACCAACCCCGACGGCAGCATCGGCGGCGGCAGCGGCACCTGGGGCTCGAACACTGGCTGGACCAATGCCGGCGGCACCACCAGCGAAGGCTGGAGCGGCGGCTACGCGGTCTTCGGCGGCACGCCGGGCACCGTTACCGTGGTCGGCAACCAGTCGTTCGAGGGCCTGCAGTTCCTCAGCAATGGCTACCAGGTCGTCCCGGGCACCGGCGGCAGCCTGACACCGGTCAACGATGCTGACGGCAGTCTGGCGGCAGTACGTGTCAATGCCGGTGCCACGGCTACCGTCAGCGCGCCGCTGGTTGGCACTGGCGGCATCGAGAAGCTCGATGCCGGCACCCTGATCCTCGCGGGCGCCAACACCTACAGCGGCGGCACTACCGTCAGCGGCGGTACCCTGGTCGGCAACACCACCAGCCTGCAGGGCAACATCCTCAACAACGCCAACCTGGTGTTCGCCCAGGGCAGCAACGGCACGTTCAACGGCACCCTCAGCGGTACCGGCACCACCACCAAGCAGGGCGGCGGCACCTTGTTGCTGACCGGCAACCAACCGTTCAGCGGTGCCTTCAACGTCAACCAGGGCGTGCTCCAGGTGGGCGATGCCAGCAACCCGGGCAGCAACCTCGCCGCCCAGGTCACGGTGGCCAACGGCGCCGCCCTGACCGGCAACGGCACCGTCGCCGGGCTGACCAACAACGGCACCGTGCTGCCGGGGCCGGCCGGCAACCTGAACGTGTCGGGCAACTTCACCAATGGCGCCACCGGCACCCTGGTGATCGACCTCGCCACCTCGCCGGTGAACTACCTGAACGTGGGTGGCACGGCCAACCTCGGCGGCAGCCTGATGGTGGCCAACCTCGCCAGCGGCAACGGCCAGTACACCGTGGTCAGCGCCGCGGGCGGCGTCACCGGTACCTTCGCCACCACCAACCTGGCCAACTCGGCGTTCCTCAACAGCTCGCTGAACTATGGCGCCAACCAGGTGACCCTGTCGGTCAGCCGCAACGGCACCTCCTTCGCCGATGTCGCCGCCACCGGCAACCAGCGTGGCGTGGCCCTGGCCCTGAGCAGTGCCGGGGCGCCGGTCGAGCTGGTCAACAACCTGCTGCCGCTGGACCGCCAGGGCGCCCAGGCGGCGTTCGACAGCCTGTCCGGCGAGATCCACGCCAGCACCGCGACCGTGCTGATCGAGGACTCGCGCTACGTCCGCGACGCGGTCAATGACCGCCTGCGCCAGGCCGACTGCAGCAACCAGGACGATCCGCGTCGCACCCTGGCGCCGACCGCCAACCAGCAGCTGACCAGCGAAGGCTGCCAGGGCCAGGCCGTGGGCTGGATCCGCGCCATCGGCGGCTGGGGTACCTACGACGGCAGCAGCAGCCATGCCAGCGTCGACCGTGACCTGTCGGGCTTCATGCTCGGTGTGGACCGTGCGCTGGACGATGAGTGGAAAGTCGGCGCCGCCGCCGGCTACACCCGCTCGAGCATCGATGCGCACCGTCGCCGCTCCGACGCCACGGTGGACAGCTACCACCTGACCACCTACCTCGGCTACCAGCTGGACGCTTTCGCCGCCCGCCTGGGCGTGGCCTACAGCTGGCACGACATCGACACCAAGCGCGATGTCACCGTCGGCAGCTACGACGACCGCCTCAAGGCCAAGTACAAGGCGCGCAGCGCCCAGGTGTTCGGCGAGGTGGGCTACGCCATCGATGCCGGCGGTATCGCCCTGGAGCCGTTCGCCGGGTTGGCCTACGTCAACTACGACAGCGACACCGCCCACGAGAAGGGCGGGGCGGGGCGGCTGGAAGGCAAGGTCGACCAGGACGTGACCTTCTCCACCCTGGGCGTGCGGGCCGGCAAGCGCATCCTGCTCGACAATGGCAGCAGCGTCACGCCGCGGCTCTCGGTGGGCTGGCGGCATGCGTTCGGTGACGACAAGCCCGATGCCGATCTGCGCTTCATCGACGGTGGCGCAGGGTTCAGCACCGAGGGCGTGCCGATTGCCAAGGACGCGGCGGTGGTCGAGGCCGGGGTGGACCTGTCGGTCGGGGCGAGCGGCAAGCTGGGGGTCGGGTACTCCGGGCAGCTGTCGAGCGAGAACCGCGACCATGGTGTGGTGGTGAGCTTCAGCATGGGGTTCTGAGGTAGATCGCCGGGGCTGCTTTGCAGCCCTTTCGCGGCACAAGGTGTTCTGGTCAAGTTTTTCCGGACACCGATTACGGTGATCAAGCCGCCTGCTGCTCCATGGCTATTGGCGACAGGTAGTTGTTGTAGCTGTGGAGCCTGACTCGGTTGTAACGCATGAAGAAGCTGGTCATATCCTGTCTGGCTTCTTCGATCTCTGTGTAGCCCTTAGTGGGCACCCACTCTGACTTGAGCGTGCCGAACAAGCGCTCTGTCGGTGCGTTGTCCCAGCATTGGCCTCTACGACTCATGCTTTGGGTTATGCCATGCTCAAGCAGTTCGGATTGGAAGCGCTGGCTCGTGTATTGGCAACCTTGATCCGAATGAAACATCAAGCCCGTATGCTTGCCTCGTACTTCCACAGCCATTCTCAGTGCTTTGGCGACCAGGTTGGCGTCATTGATCAGAGAAAATGCCCAGCCAACGACCCGGCGGGCGAACAGGTCAATGACCACAGCCAAGTGATACCAGCGCTTTCCGACCATCAGGCTGGTAACGTCGCCGCACCAAACCTGATTGACTGCTGCTGGCCGGAAATTACGTTCAAGGACATTCTTGGCCACAAATGCCTCAACACCTTTAGAGCGATATTGGTGGCGACGGCGCTGCCTGCTGGTCAGGTTTGCCTCCGCCATAAGTCTTCCAGCCAGATACCTTCCCACTTTGAGTTGCTGGGCCTTCAAGTACTGAGAGATCATTCTTGCACCGGCACTTTCTCTGCTTTCAGCATGCAGTTGCACAACCTTTTCCCTGAGCGCATCGCGCTCGGTATCCGGTACTGAGCGGCGATGGAGCCAGTCGTAAAACGCGCTACGGGAAACGCCCAGAACACTGCAAAGCTGGCTGGTCGGATACGAGCCTGACTCTCTCAGCTCCTCGATCAGGAAAAACGACCGGGATCCGACATCAAGAGAGCGGTAGCCTTTTTTAATATTTCGGCCTCGGTCTCCAAGCGTTTGATCTTGGCGCGTAACTGCTGGAGCTCCCGCTGTTCGTCACTAATCGCCTTGGTGCCTGGCACTGGCTGTCCTTTCTGGCGTTCTTTACGAACCTGATCCACCCACCGGCGCAGAGCCGTTGGACCGACGTCCATCGATGCGCAGACGTCGGGAACCGAACAGTTGTCGTCAAGAACCATGCTTGCAGCACGTTGCTTGAACTCGCGGGTATAGGTCTTTCGCTCTTGCATGGAACCTCCTGAATGGGCGAATCATATCGCCCTTAAGAGGTGTCCGGGATCATTAGGCCAGTTCAAGGCCGCTCCTACAGGTACAGCACAACCCTCAAGGGCATTGCTGTACCTGTGGGAGCGGCCTTGTGCCGCGAAAGGGGCGCAAAGCGCCCCCGGCGCCATTCAGTCGTAAGACATTTCCGAACTTGAAACCAAATCCTTCAGCCAGCCAGCGCTTCGGACCTATCCTACGCGCCTGCCGGAAGGCTCTGAATTGGCCGGGAAATGCATCAGGGGTACCGTCACTGGGTCGTCAAATTTGGCGACCGGGTGTGAGAAGCCCGTTGTGTGAACCATGTCGATTCCGTCAATGGCGGTCGTGCGCGTGCAGGCTTTGGCCTGACCGTGGATTCATGGTTACACACGGGCTTCTCACCATGCGTACGACTGCCACCCTAATCTGTGAGAAGGATCGAGGTGGTTGTTCCTGAATTCCAATTTCGAGGAGTAACCATGAAAAAACTTGTACCTGACCCACCCTACCCAATCCCCTTCGTCACCATCATCAGCGACCTCGACCCCGAGGAAGCCATGGCCCACGCCAACAAGCTGATGCACACCCTCAGCGACACCGTCCACGCCTACACCGTCTGCCAGCGCGACGAGCGTCTCGACGTGATGATGGACAGCGTCGAGATCCTCGGCCAACTGGTCATCTCGCTGGTCCGCCACGCCCGGGCCAAGGGGGCGCCGGTATGAGCCACGACAGCAAACCCGGCCCGACCCAGGGCAAGACCACCTGCCTCGAGATATTCTGCATCCAGCCCGGTATCCCGTTCGATCACGCCTTCAGCGACCTGTCGGTGCTGCTCGGCTGCGTGGCGCATTTCACTACCGAGGCGGAGATGGAAGGTGATCTCATGGCCGCCAGTGCGGCACGGATTCTCAGCGGTCTGGCCAAGGGGCTGATCGATGACATGGAGTTGGGGTTGAGTTCGCTACGGTGAAGGAGCTCGCTGCCCCGCTCAGCGACGAGTAGACAAGGCGAGCGGGGTAACGATTAAAACACCCGATAAGTATTCGTTGTAGTCGTGTTCGAGAAAAAATCTCTTGGGTTGGTGAGAGTGTCATTTGACTCAATGATGTTGCCATCTTTAACTGGTGATGCTTCAAGTCTGTCCTGATGCTCGGATTTGAATTTTAATGAGATGCTTGTGATGGATTCTTTGCTTTTCGCGGGCTCTTTTCCGTAGAAGAATTCTACGTCAAGCCCTTTGTCTGTGTTCTCTTCCTGGCTCTCAATTTTTTTGGTGCGTCCGCTTTCGAAATGTACAGTGCTTGTAATGTGTTCGTGTACGATGGAAAGTGAATCGCTAGTAGTGGCAACTCTGTGTTCTATTTTTGTTTTGGTATCTATTGAGTTAGGCGAGCGAGAATGGCGATGTTTAGAGACTTCAGTGACCCATTGCTCATCTGACTCATGGGTTGCCCATGAGAAAGAAGTAATGTAGTGAATGTCATCGATTTGTGGAAATTCCTTCTTGATCGTTTCGAGTCTCGGAGGGGAAAAATTCTTATTCCATGATAGCTCGAAAGTTTTAGAATCCTTTGTTTTAATGTGGGTTAGTATGATCTGTGTCTTGGAGGGTGATGTGATTTCATGGAAGATAAACTGGGTGCTATCATTGAGCTGTAAGATGTATTTGTTTTGTTCTTTTGTGAGTTTGTAGGAATTCCTATTGTCTATGTGGTCTGTTAGTTTTTTGATGTCTGTGGCGTGAAATAGATTAATGGTTTCTTGGTCGGAAATGTTGTCAGGTTTATTGAGTGATAAGGAAAGGTCGAGGCTTTCTTTGGGGAGGGGATTGGAAGCTACTAATTGGAAGTCTTCTTCGTCAATTAAGACGAAATTTATTTTCGCGACGCCAGAGGTTTTGTCAATATTGATGACGTCGTCGGTAATGAGGCTGATTTCCATATGCATATCCTGTCATGTTTTTCAGTTATTTATGCGTCTATTACGGCATGGCGCGAGGAGTGCAAGACCTCTGTAAATATGTGACGCCCAGAGTGCTGCCTACGCAACTGTCAAAAATGCCAGGTGAGTTCACAAAAATCAGGGTGTCTCCAACTCTTAACGAGGCCATGCCTGGACGCTGAGGTGCCCAACCGGCCCCCACAAACGTTAGACTGTCATCTCCCCACCACCGGACAGGAGTCCCGGCGTGCCCGACCCCCGCAGTTTCCCCAGCGACCTGTGCCTTGAAAGCCCACGCCTGCAGCTGCGCCCCATGCGCCATGGCGACGCGCAGCAGTGGCTGACCATCATGGCCGACCCGGAAGTGATGCGTTACTGGTACCACGCCCCCTGGCAGACCCTGGCCGAGGCCGAAAGCGCCCTGGCCGCCGACCGCGAAGCCTTTGCCGCCGGCCAGTTGCTCAAACTGGGCATGTACCGCCGCGACAACGGCGAGCTGATCGGCATGGTCCAGCTGTTCAACCTCGAGGAGGGCTCGCGCCGTGGCGAGATCGGCTACTGCCTGGCCAAGTCCGCCCAGGGCCGCGGCTACATGGACGAGGCGCTGACCTGCTTCATCGACTACCTCGCCCACACCCTGCACCTGCGTCGCCTGGAGGCGGAGATCGATCCGCGCAACCAGGGCTCGGCGCGTACCCTGGAACGCCAGGGGTTCGTCCTGGAAGGCACCTTGCGCGCCCGCTGGTGCGTGGCGGGTGAACTGTCCGATTCGGGGTTGTACGGTTTGCTGCTCGAACCCCCAGTGGCCTGATGCCCACGTGTCATGGACGCGACTTTCACTGATGGGATGGAGCCCGCGCTTTGCCTGCTTTCTACGTGACGTTCACCTTGCTGCTGTTTCTGCTGAGCCTGTGTTTCGATGGCATCCTGATGGGCGTCGACGGGTATATGCCCGCCTTGCAGATAGTGCTCATGGGGCCTTGGGGCATTGCCATGGGGCTTTACCAGTGGTTCGCCAATCCGCTGCTGGGGCTGGCGCTGCTTGCTCACCGGCGTTTTCGCCGGCTGGCGCTTGCAGTCGGGATGATCGCGCTGGGCCTGGCCCTCAGTTGCCTTGGCATCGAGCGGGTGCCGGACAACCGCAGCTATGACATCCAGCCCCTGACCGGGTTTGGCGCCGGGTATTACCTGTGGACACTGGCGATCCTGCTGTTTTGCCTGGGGCAGGGCTGGTGGTGCCGCAAGGTGCGTTCGACGGCGGGTATGCCGGGTTGGCGTTGGTACGACCTGGGGCTGATCGCAGTGCTGGCGGCGACGATCTACGCCGGGACGCTGATGCCGAGCCTGCGCGTTCAGATCAGTAGCTCCGCCCAGTCGATGGATCAGGCTGCGACACGCTGATGCAGCGCACCCGTCGGGTTTGGAAAGACGCCAGGGCTGGGTTAAGGTCGCAGCTTGTCCCGTTTTCTCCAGGTGCCTGACTTGCCCGCTTTCTACCTGACCGCCAGCCTGGCCCTGTACCTGCTGAGCCTGGCCTTCGATGGCGCCCTGACGGGGGCGGGTCGGCATGTGCCGGCGTTGCAGATGCTGCTCTACGGCCCCTGGGGCATCGCCTTCGGTCTGTACCAGTGGTTCGCCAACCCGCTGCTGGCGCTGGCTATCCTCGCCCATCGACGGTTCCGCCGCATGGCGCTGGTATGCGGCCTGGTGGCGCTGTACCTGGCGGCCAGCAGTTTCGCCATCACCCGCTTGCCGGACAACCAGAGCTACGCCTTCCAGGATGTGACCGGCTTCGGCGCGGGCTTCTACCTGTGGTTGCTGGCGATCCTGGTGTTCTGCCTGGGGCAGCTGTGGTGGTGCTGGAAGGCGCGCTCGGCGGCGGATGTGCCGGGCTGGGGTTGGCTCGATGTGGCGCTGATCGCTGCCCTGAGCGTGGCGCTGTATGCCGGTACGCAGATGCCGTCGCTGCGTTTCGAGCCACACAAGGTGATCGTGCCGCCGGAGCAGCCGCGCACCTTGTGATGGCAATTGCCCCTACAGGGCAGCACAATGACTGCGTGGGAGCGGGCTTGCCCCGCGATAGGGCTGCTATGTCAGGCGCTCAACGCGCCGTGCCCCACTGCACCACGATCATCCCGATCACGATCATCCCCACCCCCGCCAGCCGCAACAGGTTCACCGGCCGCTCCGGCAACCCCATCAAGCCAAACTGGTCGATCAGCAGCGACGACAGCACCTGCCCGGCCACCACGCAGACGATGAACCCGGCTGCCCCCAGGCGCGGCGTGAGCACCAGCGCCGCGGTGATGTACAGCACCCCGGCGACCCCGCCGAACCAGGTCCACCAGGGCGCATGGGCCAGTTGCTGCACCTGCGGCAGCGGCGCGCGCATCAGCAGCAGGGCCGGCACCAGCATCAGCAGGCTGACCAGCAACGACACCCCGGCGGCCCACAGCGGATGGCCGAGCATGCGCCCGAGCGCGGCGTTGCTGCCGGCCTGGAACGGCACGGCGGCCCCGGCGAGCAGAGCAATGAGCAAGGGGAGGGCGGCGAAGAGGCTGGCGGGCATGGTGTCTACTCCTGGCAAGAACACTGGTCTTAGTCTCGATCATGCATTTCAATGATGGAAATTCGAACTTCGCACAGGTTGTATTCGTACCATGGATGATCTGCGTCGCATCGACCTCAACCTGTTGCTGACCCTGCATGCCCTGCTCAGTGAGCAACATGTCTCCCGGGCGGCCCTGCGCCTGCATCGCAGCCAGCCGGCGGTCAGCCATGCCCTGGCACAGTTGCGCGAGCTCTTCGCCGACCCGCTGCTGGTGCGACGCGATGGCCGCCTGCAACTGACGGCCCGCGCCGAAGCCCTGCAGGCGCCGTTGCAGGAGGCGTTGCAGCAACTCGACGGACTGCTCGGCACGCCGGGC
This sequence comes from Pseudomonas peradeniyensis, assembly GCF_014268935.2. Taxonomy (GTDB): domain Bacteria; phylum Pseudomonadota; class Gammaproteobacteria; order Pseudomonadales; family Pseudomonadaceae; genus Aquipseudomonas; species Aquipseudomonas peradeniyensis. Next base: position 778,242 of record NZ_JABWRJ020000002.1, read on the forward strand.
TTCGAGCCGGCGCGGGCACGGCGCGCCTTTCGCCTGGCCATGTCCGACTACGGCGCCCGTGTGGTGCTGCCAGCGCTGATGCGCCTGTTGCGGCGCGAAGCACCGGGCATTGACCTGGTGGTGTCCCAGGGCAGCCGCGAGGCGATGCTCGGCCAGTTGATCGACGGCGAGGCGGACCTGGCGCTGGGCGTGTTCCCGGAGCTGCCGACGGAAATGGCCCAGCAGGTGCTGTTCGAGGAGTACTTCGTCTGCCTGGCCGACCGGGCCAGCCTGCCGCCCCGCGGCGGCCTGGCGCTCGAACCGTGGCTGGCGCGGCCCCATGTACTGGTGGCGGTACGCCCCGGCATCGACAACGAGATCGACCAGGCCCTGGCCAGCTTGGGCGCACGCCGACGCATCGCCCTGACCTTGCCGCATTGGGGCGTGGCCCAAAGTGTCATTGCCGGGACCGACCTGGTGCTCACCGTGGCCCGCCGCAGCCTTGCCGGTGCCCGGCTGGACCCGGCGCTGCGCCAGTTCGCGCCGCCCCTGGCGATCTCGCCGTTCGCCTTTGCCCAGGCCTGGCATTCGCGTCGTGACGGCGATGCCGGGCACCGCTGGCTGCGGGCGCGGATCCAGGCGCTGTGTGTGAACGAAGGCGCGGCAGGGTGCTAGGCTGTGCCGCATTCATCTGCGAAAAGGAAAGCCCATGTTCAAGCATTGCCTGGTCGGCGCTGCCGCCCTGCTGATCGCCGCTGGCGCCCAGGCCGAGGACTATTCGCCCACCTACACCCAGTGCATGGACAAGGCCTCCAGCACCCTGGCCATGGGCGCCTGCATCCAGGCCGAGACCCAGCTGCAGGATGACCGGTTGAACCGCGTCTACAAGCAGCTGATGGCCAAGCTCGACAGCCAGCAGCAGAAGGACCTGCGCGAAGTCCAGCGCACCTGGATGAAGTACCGCGACGGCAACTGCGCGTTTCACGGCAAGTTGAGCAACGGCAGCATCTACCGCATCGAAGGCGCGATGTGCGAGATGGACATGAGCAAGGACCGGGCGGCGGAGCTGCAGCGGGTGCTCAGCCCGGGGCAGTAGTGCAGCATCAGCTTACAGATTGATGGGTCAACTGGTCGGCTGAAGGGTATCGCCAGAACCTTGATGGCTGTATTTTTGTACAGCTCATGGACAGTGTGTTCACCAAGGGAGAAGCCCATGCCTGACAGCACCGATGTCGCCAACTACTTCCTCACGCTGGAAGGCGAGGCGGGTGAGATCTCGAACCTGAAGCTGCAGAAGCTGGTTTATTACGCGCAAGGCTTCAGCCTGGCTTTGCTGGGCGGGCCGTTGTTCGAAGAGCGAATCGAGGCCTGGATGCATGGCCCGGTGGTGCCCGATCTCTACCGCCGGTTCAGCCAGCACGGCTCGAACCCGATTCCGGTGCCTGCGGTGTTCGAGCCGACCTGCTTTTCCCGGGATCAGACCCGTCTGATCAAGGAGGTCTTCGAGGTCTATGGGCAGTATTCGGCGTGGAAGCTCCGCCAACTGACCCATGAAGAAGACCCATGGCGGGACAATTATCAGGAGGGCGCTTTCAGCCGGGAGATTCCCCGGGACGAAATGCAGCGCTATTTCAGGAACCACCTGGTGAACTGAGCAATGGTACGCAAGCGGCTCAAGGAGCGAGACGCCCAGGGAAATCAAGTCAGGGCACGCCACATGGTAGGCGAGGCTGACGATTCGGACTTGCGCCCACCAGTGTTCTCACTGGAGTACCTGCAATCAGGTTGGTGCATTCAGGATTGCCAGCAGGCGGAGCGGGCCCGGATGCTCGAGCGGCTGCGCCAGATCAGCCAGCGTACGTGGCGAGAGATTCGCCAGCTCGATCGACACGGTTATGGCACGGAGACGATTTCGCGCGGCAGTATCAGGGCTGTGTTGCCTTCATTCCTCACCGAGGATGTTCGGTTGCTGGCGTTCAGGGCTTTCGATCTGGTGGCGATGGTGGGGTATCGCAGCGGGCGGATCTTTCATGTGATCTGGATAGATCGTGAGTTCAAGTTGTACAGGCATTGACGTTAAGTGCAGTGACTCCTTTGGTGGGCCAGGCCAGTTGGGTATGGCACCGGCTTTGCCGGTGTTCGCGGGGCAAGCCCGCTCCTACAGGGGGGAGGAGCGGGCCAGTGATTCAGGCGCCGTGGTACTCGCGCAGTGCCCGGGCCTTCAGGTATTCACGCACCTCCACGCCGTCTCCGGCGAACTCGATCCGCTGTGCCTTGGCCGCACGCTGGTAGGCGTACATCGGGTCGTAGTATTCCTTGAGCAGCCCTTCGATCCACCCTCGGTGCAGGCTCACGTCACCACTGCGCAACTGCTCCTCCAGCGCCTGGTCGAGCAACGCCGACAGCCGCTGGAAGCGCTCGCCGCCCAGGCGCTTGTAGATGTTGGCCATGCTCTGGCGCATGCGCTCGGCGAACAGCGGGCCGCCGGCTTCTTCACCGTGCACGGCGATGTACTCGGCGCACAGGTTGATCACATAGTCGCGCAGGATGCGTTCCACGCGATGCGCGAAGCTGTCTTCAAGCCACACCAGCGGATAGCGCTGCATGCCCTGGTACAGCTCCAGTGGCACCGCGCAGCTGCCGACCACGCGGCCTTCGTCCTCGAGCACGAACTGGCCGACGCCACGCTCGCGTTTCTTGAGGATGTCGATGGCCAGCGCATTCTCGAAATCGATCTGCGCCGGCTGCGCCGTGGCGCGCTTGCCGAAGCTGGAGCCGCGGTGGTTGGCGTGGCCTTCGAGGTCGAGCACGTTGTCCAGTTGGTGCAGTACATCGGTCTTGCCGGTGCCGGTCAGTCCGCCCAGCAAAACGAACGCGCACTGCTGCACCGCCTGCAGCGTGGTATCCATCAGCAGGGTGCGCATGGCCTTGTAGCCGCCCACCACCTTTGGATACTGGATGCCAGCGTCCTTGAGCCAGCCCTGGACGATCTGCGAGCGCAGGCCGCCACGGAAGCAGTAGAGGTAGCCGTCGGGATGGGCCTGGGTGAACGCGGCCCAGGCCTCCAGGCGCTGTTGCTTGAGCCCACCGTTGACCAACTGGTGGCCCAGGGCGATGGCGGCGGCCTGGCCCTGCTGCTTGTAGCAGGTGCCGACCTTCTGCCGCTCCTGGTCGTTCATCAGCGGCAGGTTGACGGCGCCGGGGAAGGCGCCCTTGGTGAATTCGATCGGCGCGCGCATGTCCATCATCGGCACGTCGTCGAGGAACAGCTGTTTCAGCTCGGTGCAGTCGGGGCGCATCAGATCACCTCGACTGCGTGGCTCTGTCGCTCGACCAGCTCGCCGATCGGCGCCAGTTCGAGCCCGAGTTCCCGCGCCACGGCGAGGAATTCGGCCTCGCCCTGCGGGGTGACCGCCACCAGCAGGCCGCCGCTGGTCTGCGGGTCGCACAGCAGGTGCTTCTGCTCGTCGCTCAGCGCGCCGATCTTGTGGCCGTAGCTGTCGAAGTTGCGCAGGGTGCCGCCGGGGATGCAGCCCTCGGCCAGGTAGTGTTCGACGCTGGGCAGGCGTGGTACGGCAGCGAACTGCAGGCGGGCGGTGAGGCCGCTGCCCTCGGCGACTTCGACCAGGTGGCCGAGCAGGCCGAAACCGGTGACGTCGGTCATCGCCTGCACGCCGTCGAGCTTGCCGAAGCGGCTGCCCGGGGTGTTGAGGGTGCACATCCAGTCACGGGCCAGGCCCTGGTCCTGTTCGCGCAGCTTGGCCTTCTTCTCGGCGGTGGTGAGAATGCCGATGCCCAGCGGCTTGGTCAGGTACAGGCGGCAGCCGATGCTGGCGGTGTCGTTGCGCTTGAGGTGGCGCTTGCTCACCACGCCGGTCACAGCCAGGCCGAAGATCGGCTCGGGGGCGTCGATGGAGTGGCCGCCAGCCAGCGGGATGCCGGCTTCGGCGCAGACGGCGCGGCCACCGCGGATCACCTCGCGGGCGACTTCCGGCGGCAGCACGTTGATCGGCCAGCCGAGGATGGCGATGGCCATCAGCGGGTCGCCGCCCATGGCGTAGATGTCGCTGATGGCGTTGGTGGCGGCGATGCGACCGAAGTCGTACGGGTCGTCGACGATCGGCATGAAGAAGTCGGTGGTCGAGACCACGCCGCGCTCGTCATCCAGGGCATAGACGGCGGCGTCGTCGCGCGAGGCGTTGCCGACCCAGAGTTTCGGGTCGAGGGCCTGGGTGCCGCTTTCGGCGAGGATCACATCCAGGACCTTGGGAGAAATCTTGCAGCCACAGCCAGCGCCGTGGCTGTACTGTGTCAGACGAATCGGCTCGCTCATGTGCACCTCGACTTTTCGTGATGCGCGATTGTAGCAAAGCTGGCCTTTGTGCCTGTGGCTCTTATACTTCCCTCGTTTGCCAGCATCGCGGGGCAGGCCCGCTCCCACGCAGACCCGCGATGCGACACCGACTCATGCCCCGCTATCGAACCGGAGAATCCCCCATGCTCAAACGCCCCTTGGCCCTGTTTGCCGGCCTCGCGCTGTCCTGCTGCGCGGTGATCGCCCAGGCCGCCGATGTGCTGCGCGTCAGCGCTATCCCCGACGAGGCGCCGACCGAACTGCTGCGCAAGTTCAAGCCGCTGGGCGAGTACCTCGAGCAGCAACTGGGCATGAAGGTGCAGTTCGTGCCGGTGGCCGATTACCCGGCGGTGGTCGAGTCGCTGGCCAGCGATCGCCTGGACCTGGCCTGGCTGGGGGGCTTCACCTTCGTCCAGGTGCACCTGAAGGACCCCAAGGCCACGCCGCTGGTGCAGCGTGAGCAGGATGCCAAGTTCACCAGCAAGTTCATCACCGCCAACCCTGACGTGAAGAGCCTCAAGGACCTGAAGGGCAAGACCTTCGCCTTCGGTTCGATTTCGTCCACCTCGGGCAGCCTGATGCCGCGTTACTTCATGCTCAAGAACGACAACATCAAGCCCGAGGAGTACTTCAGCCGCGTCGCCTATTCCGGCGCCCACGATGCCACCGCCGCCTGGGTCCAGGCCGGCAAGGCCGATGCCGGCGTGCTCAACGCCAGCGTCTGGGACAAGCTGGTCGCGGCGGGCAAGGTCGACACCAGCAAGGTGAAGGTGTTCGCCACCACGCCGGAGTACTTCGACTACAACTGGACCGTGCGCGGCAACATGGATCCGGCACTGAAAGAAAAGATCAAGCAGGCCTTCCTCGCCCTGGACCCGACCAAGCCTGCGGACAAGGCGATCCTCGACCTGCAGGCCGCCAGCCGCTTCATCGAGACCAGGCCCGAGAACTACGCGGGCACCGAGCAAGCCGCGCGTGAGGCCGGTCTGCTCAAGTGAGTATCCGTGTTCAGGGCGCCAGTGTGCGCCATGGTCAGGTCCAGGCCTTGAGCGCGGTGGACCTGCTGATCGGCCAGGGCGAGCGAGTGGCGATCATCGGTCCGTCCGGGGCCGGCAAGTCCAGCCTGCTGCACCTGATGGGTACCGCCGTGCCGCCCAGTGACGGGCGGTTGGAGTTGTTGGGCGAGCAGCCCTGGGCATTGTCTGCCCGTGCCCGCCAGCGCTTGCGCGCACGGGTTGGCCTGGTGCACCAGGCGCCGCCCCTGCCGCCGCGCCAGCGAGTGGTCACCGCTGTGCTGGCGGGGCGCCTGGGGCAGTGGGGCACATTGCGCGGGCTGCTCAACCTGATCCACCCCGGCGATGTGCCCGGTGCCCGTGCAGCGCTGGCCGAGCTGGGCATGGCCGACAAGCTGTTCGCCCAGTGCGGGCAGTTGTCCGGTGGCCAGTTGCAGCGGGTCGGCATTGCTCGCGCCTTGTACCAGCGACCCGAAGTGCTGCTGACCGACGAGCCGGTCTCGGCCATGGACCCGGTGCTGGCCGATCACAGCTTGGCACTGCTCAACCGCCATGCCCAGGCCCATGGCGTGACCCTGGTCGCCAGCCTGCACGCGGTTGAGCTCGCCCTGGCGTATTTTCCGCGCATCGTGGGCATTCGTGCCGGGCAGGTGGCGTTCGACTGCCCGGCAGCAGCGGTCAGCGAAGCGATGCTCGATGCCTTGTACGCCAACGAGCAACTGGCCTCGCCTGTTGCCGCGACGGCGAGCCTGCAGGTGCAGATCCCGCGATGCTGAGCACTGACCAACGCGATCCCGCAGCTATCCCTCGCGTGTTGCTGACCCTGCTGTGCCTGGCGTTGCTGTGGCCGGGCTTGCACTTGAGCGAGCTGGATCCCGGTGTGCTGTTGCAGGCCGAGAACCGTCAGCAGATGGCCGGTTTTGTCAGCGCGTTCTGGCCCCCGGCCCATGACGCCGGGTTTCTCGACCTGCTGTTCACCGCCACCGTGCAGACCCTGGCCGTGGCCACGGCGGGCATGACCCTGGCGCTGCTGCTGGCGGTACCGGCCAGCCTGCTGGCCAGCCGGGCGCTGTCGCTGCGGGCGGCTTCCAATGGTGGACGTTTGGAACCGTTGTCACGCGCTGCGCGCCTGCCGGTGCGCGGCGTGCTGATCTTCCTGCGCAGCGTGCCCGAGATCGTCTGGGCCCTGCTGTTCGTCCGCGCCGTGGGCCTGGGCCCGACCGCCGGGGTGCTGGCCATTGCCATCACCTACAGCGGCATGCTCGGCAAGGTCTACGCGGAGATCTTCGAGTCGGTGGACCAGCGCCCGGCCCATGCCTTGCTCCAGGCCGGCAGCAGCCGGTTGTCGGCGTTTCTCTACGGCACCCTGCCCGAGGCCGCGAGCGAAGTGGTGTCCTACACGGTGTACCGCTGGGAATGCGCGGTGCGCGCCTCGGTGGTGATGGGCTTCGTCGGCGCCGGCGGCCTGGGCCAGCAGATCGACTTGTCGATGCGCATGTTCGCCGGCGCCGAGGTGGTGAGCATGCTGCTGACCTTCCTGTTGCTGGTGGTGCTTGCGGACCTGCTCAGTCGCTTCCTGCGCGGGAGGCTCGCATGAGGCGGGTGATCAACGGGCTGGTGATCGTCGCGATCCTGGCGGCGGTGCTGGCGTCGTTCGCCTACCTGGAGCTGGACCTGGCAGCGGTTGTCGGCAGCGGCGGGCCGGCGCAGATGGGCGAATACGCGGCGCGTTTCCTGCACCCGGACCTGTCTGTGGCGCACCTGCGGGCAGTGGGGCAGGGCGCCCTGGAAACGTTGGCGATGTCGGGGATGGGGACGCTGCTGGCGATGCTGCTCGGCCTGTTGCTGGCGCTGCCGGCCGCCGGGCGCTTTGGCTGGCCGCTGCAGGGCGCTGCGCGCCTGCTGCTCAATGCGCTGCGGGCGATTCCGGAGCTGGTCTGGGCGGCGCTGACCGTGCTGGCGGCGGGCCTGGGGCCGAATGCCGGCACCCTGGCGCTGGCGCTGCACACCGCCGGGGTACTGGGGCGGCTGTTCGCCGAGGCGCTGGAGAATGCACCGCCGGAGCCTGCGGCGGCGATCCGCCTGCAGGGCGGCAGCCAGGTGGCGGCATTCTGTTTCGGCACGCTGCCCAACCTGTGGCCGCAATTGCTGGCGTACAGCCTGTATCGCTGGGAGAACAACATCCGCATGGCCAGCGTGCTGGGGTTCGTGGGGGCAGGCGGTCTGGGGCAGATGCTCTACGCGACCCTGAGCCTGTTCCAGGAGGCCCAGGCCAGCACGGTGATCATCGCCATGCTGTTGCTGGTGCTGCTGGTGGACGCCCTGAGCGATGTGCTGCGCCAGCGTTTCGTGCGCGCCTGAACGGGCTTGATGCGCTACCTGATCTCTGACTGTAGTCCCGCTCAGGCCTCGCGCCAAGCCCTGTTCGTCAATCCGAAAAATAAACTTCACTAGAGCGTAAAAAGACTTTTTTCGGTCATGGTTTTTGCGGTATCAAGGAATCAGACAGCCGAACCCTGCAGCACAGGTGGCGTCATCCACGCCCCTTTTGCCAGGTGAGCTTCCCGCCCGTAACGACGCGGATACGGGAAGAACGGCAGTCACTCTGCGGCGCAGCCGTTCGCGCCGTGTGGCTTTCACATAAGGTGAACGAGTATGGATGACCAAGGACGCAACCCTTCCTCCAACCAGCCAATCCTGTATGTGCTCGATACCAACGTCCTGATTCACGACCCCAATGCCCTGCTCAACTTCGAGGAGCACCACGTCGCCATACCGATGACGGTGCTGGAGGAACTCGACAAGCTCAAGACCGGTAAACACACCATCGCCGCAGAATGTCGCCAGGCCATCCGCCTGATCGACCAGACCTTGGGCGACGCCTCGCCCAGCGATGTCGAGCAGGGCGTGCCGATCCAGCGTGGCAAGAGTGGGCCCAAGGGTTTCCTGTCCATCCTCATGAGCACGCGCAACGAGCCAAATCGCCTGCTCCCCGAAAACCTCGCCGACAACATCATCATCAACCAGCTGCTGGACCTGCGCGCCAAGCGCAAGGACCTCGACGTGGTGCTGGTGACCAAGGACATCAACATGCGCCTGAAGGCGCGTGCCTGCGGGATCGCCGCCGAGGACTACAGCACCGACCAACTGGTCGACGACGTGTCCTTGCTGTCCAAGGGCTACCACTCGGTCACAGGGTCGTTCTGGGACCGAGTGAGCAAGGTCGACACCCGTCAGGAACGTGGTCGCACCTGGCACCGGGTGCAACTGATCGACAACCTGCCGGCGGTGCACATCAACGAGTTCATCATCGACGAACAAGGATTCGTCGGCTGGATCAAGGGCATCCGCAACGACGAGCTGCTGCTGCTCGACCTGCACCAGGAGCCGCTGCTGCACCAGGAAGCCTGGGGCCTCAAACCACGGGACATCCACCAGAGCCTGGCGCTGTTCGCCCTGCTCGACCCGGATATCCACCTGGTCAACCTGACCGGCGCCGCCGGCTCCGGCAAGACCATCCTGGCGCTGGCCGCGGCCATCGAGCAGACCATGGTCAGCAAGCGCTACCGGCGCATCATCGCCACCCGCAGCGTGCAGGGGCTGGACCAGGAGATCGGCTTCCTGCCGGGCACCGAGGCGGAGAAGATGGAGCCCTGGCTGGGCGCCATCACCGACAACCTCGAAGCGCTGCACATGGACGACGAGAGCACCCACGGCAGCGTCGAGTACATCCTCGAGCGGGTACCGTTGCAGTTCAAGTCGCTGAACTACATCCGGGGTCGCAGCTTCCAGCAGAGCCTGATCCTCATCGACGAGTGCCAGAACCTCACGCCGCACCAGATCAAGACCATCATCACCCGCGCGGGGAACGGGTCCAAGGTGGTCTGCCTGGGCAACCTGGCGCAGATCGACACGCCGTACCTGTCGGCCACCAGCTCCGGGCTGACCTACCTGACCGAACGCTTCAAGGACTTCCCCCACGGCGTTCACATCACCCTGCAGGGCGTACCGCGCTCGGTGCTGGCCGAGTACGCCGAGTCGCACCTGTAACCCAAGCCCGCTCCCACGATTCGTCGTGGGAGCGGGCTTGCCCCGCGATGCGCTGATCTGCCCTCTGCTCAAAGCTGACCTGCAGGTTTACACTCTGTATTCCCTACCCAGGAGCAGAGCAGTGCTGACTCATCTTGATTCCCAGGGGCGCGCCAACATGGTCGACGTCACTGAAAAGGCCGTGACCGCGCGCGAGGCGATTGCCGAGGCGCGGGTGCGCATGTTGCCGGACACCCTGCGCATGATCGTCGATGGCCAACACCCCAAGGGCGACGTGTTCGCCGTGGCGCGCATCGCCGGCATCCAGGCGGCGAAGAAGACCAGCGACCTGATCCCGCTGTGCCATCCGCTGATGCTCACCGGCGTCAAGGTCGAGCTGGCCGCCGAAGGCGAGGACGTGGTGCATATCGTCGCCCGCTGCAAGCTGGCCGGGCAGACCGGCGTCGAAATGGAGGCGCTCACCGCCGCCAGCGTCGCCGCGCTGACGATCTACGACATGTGCAAGGCGGTGGACAAGGGCATGGTCATCGAGCAGGTGCGCCTGCTGGAGAAGACCGGCGGCAAGAGCGGCCACTACAAGGTGGAGGGGTGATGAAGGTCAAGGTCATGTATTTCGCCCGCTACCGTGAGTTGCTGGGCGTCGACACCGAGCGTCTGGAAGGCGACTTCAAGGTGCTGGACGACGTGCGCCAGGCCCTGGTGGGCAAGGGCGGGCACTACGCGGTGCTGGCCGAGCAGAACCTGATGTGCGCCCGCAACGAAGAGCTGTGTCGGCTCGATGAGCCATTGGAAGAGGGTGACGAGATTGCGTTCTTCCCACCCGTGACTGGAGGTTGATCGTGGCCGTACGTGTTCAGCAGGCGGCCTTCGACCCGGGCGCCGAGGTCAACGCCATGCATGCCGCCAATGTCGGCGTTGGCGCGGTGGTCGGCTTCGTCGGCTACGTGCGCGACTTCAATGATGGCCTGGACGTGGCCGGGATGTTCCTCGAGCACTACCCGGGGATGACCGAGAAGGCCCTGGCCAAGATCGTGGTCGAGGCCGAGCAGCGCTGGCCGTTGCTCAAGGTCGAGGTGCTGCACCGCATCGGCGCCCTGGAGCCGGGCGAGCCGATCGTCTTCGTCGGCGTGGCCAGCGCGCACCGCCAGGCAGCGTTCGATGCCTGCAACTTCATCATGGACTACCTGAAGACCCGGGCGCCGTTCTGGAAGAAGGAAAGCACCCAGGATGGGCCGCGCTGGGTGGAGGGGAAGCAGAGCGATCAGGATGCGGCGGGGCGCTGGTAACTCCAGGTGCGAACCGCTTTTGTAGGAGCGGCCTTGTGTCGCGAAAGGGCCGCAAAGCGGCCCCAGGGTTTCAGCATTGATGCAGAAAATGTCGGGGCCGCTGCGCGGCCCTTTCGCGACACAAGGCCGCTCCTACAGGGGGTAAGTGGCCTTTGAGATCAATGATGCTTGCGCGGCACCGGCTTCAACAGCTCATCCGGCGGCATCTCGCACTTGATCTTGCGCCCCAGCAGCTCTTCGATTGCCGGCAGCTGGTACGAATCGTCCTCGCCGGCAAAGCTGATCGACACACCACTGCTCCCCGCACGGCCGGTACGGCCGATGCGGTGCACGTAGTCGTCCGGATCTTCCGGCAGGGTGAAGTTGATCACGTGGCTGATGCCGTCGATATGGATACCGCGCCCGGCCACGTCGGTGGCCACCAGCACGCTGATGCGCCCCTCGCGGAAGTTCTCCAGGGTGCGGATGCGCTTGTGCTGCGGCACGTCGCCCGACAGCTGGGCGGCGTTGATGCCGTCGCGCACCAGTTTTTCCTCGATGCGCCGCACTTCGTCCTTGCGGTTGGCAAACACCATCACCCGTTCCCACTTGTTCTGCGTGACCAGGTTGTACAGCAGCTTGTACTTGTCGCTGCCGGCCACGGCATAGACGTGCTGCTCGACGGTCTCGCTGGCGACGTTCTCCGGCTCGATCTCGACGATGGCCGGGTCGGTGGTCCACTGCTTGGCCAGGTTCATCACGTCGTCGGTGAAGGTGGCGGAGAACAGCAGGGTCTGGCGCTCGCTCTTCGGCGGGGTCTGGCGGATGATCTGGCGGACCTGGGGGATGAAGCCCATGTCGAGCATGCGGTCGGCCTCGTCCAGCACCAGCACCTCGACCATGTCCAGGTGCACCTCGCCGCGCTGGTTGAAGTCCAGCAGGCGGCCGGGGGTGGCCACCAGGATGTCGCAGTGGCGGGCCTCCAGCGATTTCAGCTGCTTGTCGAAGTCCATGCCGCCGACGAAGCTCATCACGTTCAGGCCGCTGTACTTGGTCAGGGCCTGGGCATCCTTGGCGATCTGTACCACCAGCTCGCGGGTCGGGGCGATGATCAGCGCCCGCGGCTCGCCCATGTAGCGTTCCTTGGGCGGCGGCACCTGCTGCAACTGCGAGATGATCGAGATCAGGAACGCGGCGGTCTTGCCGGTGCCGGTCTGGGCCCGGCCGATGGCGTCCTGGCCACGCAGGGTGTGGCCCAGGACCTGGGCTTGGATCGGCGTGCAGTAGGGGAAGCCGAGGTCGTGGATGGCGTGCATCAGCTCGTTGGAGAGCTTGAAGTCGTGGAAGCGGGTCTTGCCTTCCTGCGGCTCGACCACGAAGTCCTCGGGCTTCCACAGGCTGGCCTGGGGCTTGGGCTTGCGTTCGCGGCGCGGCTTGTCCCGGGCGGGCTGCTCGGCGCGCGGCTGTTCGGCGGATTGGGGCTCGGCCTGTGGTTTTGCCGCGGCCCTGGGCTTGGCGTGCTGGCGCGCTGGCGCCTTCTCGACAGGCGGTTGCGCGGCCGGCGCGGGCGGGGTCACGGCGACGGGCTCGGCGGCCTGCGGCGCGGCGTCTCCCTTGGCGAATATTTTCTTGAGTGCCTTGAGCACGGTCGTCTCGTCAACTGGTTAAGGAATGTACGCCGGGCAGTGTAATGCAAGAATCGGGCGCGGCGTAGTGCAATGCATGACGGGCTACAGGGTTACTGCAGCTGGCGGCTCAGCCATTCATGGATGTCGTTGAGTTCCTCGACCACCACTTCGTGCTCCATCGGGTACTCGTACCAGCGGGCGGCGACGCCCCAGGTGTTGAGGTACTCGAACGCGGTGCGGCCCATCGACGGGATCACCACCGGATCGTGCACACCGTGCAGGCACAGCGCCGGGGTGCGCTGCTGGCAGGCGCTCAGCTGCTGGCCGTCGGTGAAGGTTGGCGCGTAGGTGGACAGGGCGATCACCCCGCCCAGGGCTTCCTGCCACTTTATATAGGCGGTGTGCAGTACCACGGCGCCGCCCTGGGAGAAACCGGCGAGGAAGATGCGCGACAGGTTGATGCCCTTGGCCTGTTCCGCCTTGATCAGGGCAATGACCTGATCGGCCGATTCCTCCAGCTGCGTTTCGTCGATGGCCCGCGCCGGGGTCATGGCCTTGATGTCGTACCAACTGGGCATCTCGTAGCCACCGTTGATGGTCACCGGGCGGGTGGGGGCCTGGGGCATGATGAAGCGGGTGCTCAGCAGGCGTTCCTGGAGAAATTCCGCCACAGGTAGGAAGTCGTAACGGTCGGCCCCCAGGCCGTGCAACCAGATCACACAGGCGTCGGCGGTTTTCTGGGGTTCGAGGATCAGCGGGTTGGTCATGACTGCTCCGAAAGAGTGCTTGCGTACTTATGTAGTGCGTAAAAAGAAGGCATTGGAGGTTAATGCCAGAAAAAGATGTCGCAACTCTACAACTTTTACTACTTGACTACCGCTTAATCACTTAAGCCTTCGACTGTGGTACGCCCTTTGCTACGTCCTTGCCATGCGAAGAGGTGGACCGGTCGCGGTAACACCCCTCGTGTGGATCGAAGGCTGTCATAGAACAGCCCATTGCGCCAATTGACCCAAAAACAAGCCAACAAGGGGTCGGATGCGCCTCATAAGGGTGCGGTGCAATTCCGGCTCATACAACAAGAGCGATTTGGAGGTTGTTGATGAAGATGTTGAAAACCACCCTGGCCGTCCTGACCGCCGCCGCCGCGCTGGGCGCCACCAGCTTCGCCCAGGCCGGCGCCACCCTCGACGCGGTGAAGAAGAAGGGCTTCGTCCAGTGTGGCGTGAGCGATGGTCTTCCAGGCTTCTCTGTACCGGACGCGCAAGGCAAGATCGTCGGCATCGACGCCGATGTGTGCCGCGCCGTGGCCGCCGCGGTGTTCGGTGACGCGACCAAGGTCAAGTTCAGCCAGCTCAACGCCAAGGAGCGCTTCACCGCGCTGCAGTCCGGCGAAGTCGACGTGCTGTCGCGCAACACCACCTGGACCAGCTCGCGCGATGCCGGCATGGGCCTGGTGTTCGCCGGTGTCACCTACTACGACGGCGTCGGCTTCCTCGCCAACAAGAAACTCGGCGTCTCCAGCGCCAAGGAACTCGACGGCGCGACCATCTGCATCCAGGCTGGTACCACCACCGAGCTGAACGTCTCCGACTACTTCCGCGCCAATGGGCTGAAGTACACCCCGATCACCTTCGACACCTCCGACGAAAGCGCCAAGTCGCTGGAGTCCGGCCGTTGCGACGTGCTGACCTCCGACAAGTCGCAGCTGTTCGCCCAGCGTTCCAAGCTGGCCGCGCCGACCGAGTACGTGGTGCTGCCGGAAACCATCTCCAAGGAGCCGCTGGGCCCGGTGGTACGCAAGGGCGACGAGGAGTGGTTCAGCATCGTCAAGTGGACCCTGTTCGCCATGCTCAATGCCGAAGAGGCCGGCGTCACCTCGAAGAACGTCGAGGCCGAGGCCAAGTCCACCAAGAATCCTGACGTCGCCCGCCTGCTGGGCGCCGATGGTGAGTACGGCAAGGACCTCAAGCTGCCCAAGGACTGGGTAGTGCAGATCGTCAAGCAAGTCGGCAACTATGGCGAAGTGTTCGAGAAGAACCTGGGCCAGAGCACCGACCTGAAGATCGACCGTGGCATGAACGCCCTGTGGAACAACGGCGGCATCCAGTACGCGCCACCGGTGCGCTGATGGTTGCACCCGCGGCGGCATCCTGCCGCCGCGGGTCGTTCGAATCCCTTCTTTTCGGGGCACTTCATGCAAAATCAAATCGGCGCACGGAAAGGGTTTTCCCTTAGTGATCCACGTGTGCGCGCGTGGCTGTTCCAGATCCTCACGGTGCTCTTCGTGGTGGGCCTGGGCTGGTACCTGTTCCACAATACGCAGACCAACCTGCAGCACCGGGGCATCACCTCGGGCTTCGATTTCCTCGAGCGCAGCGCCGGCTTCGGCATCGCCCAGCACCTGATCCCCTACGTGGAATCGGACAGCTACGCCCGGGTGTTCGTCATCGGCCTGCTCAACACCCTGCTGGTGACCTTCATCGGCATCATCCTGGCGACGCTGCTGGGCTTCATCATCGGCGTGGCGCGGCTGTCACCGAACTGGATGATCAACAAGCTGGCAACGGTGTACGTGGAGACCTTCCGCAACATTCCGCCGCTGCTGCAGATCCTGTTCTGGTACTTCGCCGTGTTCCTGACCCTGCCGGGGCCACGGGGCAGCATCAACATCGACGATACCTTCTTCATCAGCAACCGCGGCCTGAACATGCCCGGCGCCTCGATGGCCGAGGGCTTCTGGCCGTTCGTCATCGCGCTGGCGCTGGCGATCGTCGCCATCGCGGTGATGGTGCGTTTCGCCAACAAGCGTTTCGACGAAACCGGCGAGCCGTTCCACAAGTTCTGGGTCGGCCTGCTGCTGTTCATCGGCATCCCCGGCGTCTGCGCGCTGCTGTTCGGCAGCCCGGTGCACTGGGAAGTGCCGCAGCTCAAGGGCTTCAACTTCGTCGGTGGCTGGGTGCTGATCCCCGAGCTGCTGGCGCTGACCCTGGCGCTGACCATCTACACCGCGGCGTTCATCGCCGAGATCGTGCGTTCCGGCATCCGCTCGGTCAGCCACGGCCAGACCGAGGCGGCCCGCTCGCTGGGCCTGCGCGAAGGCCCGACGCTGCGCAAGGTGATCATTCCCCAGGCGTTGCGGGTGATCATTCCGCCGCTGACCAGCCAGTACCTGAACCTGGCGAAGAACTCGTCGCTGGCCGCCGGTATCGGCTACCCGGAGATGGTCTCGCTGTTCGCCGGTACCGTGCTCAACCAGACCGGCCAGGCCATCGAGGTGATCGCCATCACCATGAGCGTCTATCTCGCCATCAGCATCAGCATTTCGCTGCTGATGAACTGGTACAACAAGCGCATTGCGCTGATCGAGCGGTGAGGGTACTTCCGTGACAGCCCATGTTTTCAAACCCGACATGCCGCCACCGGTGAAGACCGTTGGCGTGCTCGCCTGGATGCGGGCCAACCTGTTCTCCAGCTGGCTCAACACCCTGCTGACATTGTTCGCCCTGTACCTGGTCTGGCTGATCGTGCCGCCGCTGGTGCAGTGGGCGTTCATCGACGCCAACTGGGTCGGCACCACCCGCGCCGACTGCACCAAGGAGGGCGCCTGCTGGGTGTTCATCCAGCAGCGCTTCGGCCAGTTCATGTACGGCTACTACCCGGCGGAACTGCGCTGGCGCGTCGACCTGACCGTGTGGCTCGCCGTGCTCGGCGCAGCGCCCTTGTTCATCAAGCGCTTCCCGCGCAAGGCCGTGTACGGCCTGGGCTTCCTGGTGTTGTACCCGATCCTCGCCTACATCCTGCTGCATGGCGGCGCGCTGGGCCTGGACACGGTGCCCACCAGCCAGTGGGGCGGCCTGATGCTGACCCTGGTGATCGCCACGGTCGGTATCGTCGGCGCCTTGCCACTGGGCATCCTGCTGGCGCTGGGGCGTCGTTCGAACATGCCGGCGGTGAAGGTGGTCTGCGTGACCTTCATCGAGTTCTGGCGCGGCGTGCCGCTGATCACCGTGCTGTTCATGTCCTCGGTGATGCTGCCGCTGTTCCTGCCCGAGGGCATGAGCTTCGACAAGCTGCTGCGGGCGATGATCGGCGTGATCCTGTTCCAGTCGGCGTACATCGCCGAGGTGGTGCGTGGCGGCCTGCAGGCCATCCCCAAGGGCCAGTACGAAGCCGCCGCGGCCATGGGCCTGGGCTACTGGCGGGCGATGGGCCTGGTGATCCTGCCCCAGGCGCTCAAGCTGGTGATCCCCGGCATCGTCAACACCTTCATCGCCCTGTTCAAGGACACCAGCCTGGTGATCATCATCGGCCTGTTCGACCTGCTCAACAGCGTCAAGCAGGCAGCGGCTGACCCGGCCTGGCTGGGCATGGCCACCGAGGGCTACGTGTTCGCCGCCCTGGTGTTCTGGATTTTCTGTTTCGGTATGTCCCGCTACTCCATGCACCTGGAGCGCAAGCTGGACACTGGCCACAAGCGTTAGGAGTTTCGAAATGAGTGAAGCGATCAAGCAGCCTGCCGGCCCCGAAGGCATCATCCAGATGCAGGGCGTGAACAAGTGGTACGGCCAGTTCCATGTGCTCAAGGACATCAACCTGAACGTGCGCCAGGGCGAGCGTATCGTCCTGTGCGGGCCGTCCGGCTCGGGCAAGTCGACCACCATCCGCTGCCTCAACCGCCTGGAGGAGCACCAGCAGGGGCGCATCGTCGTCGATGGCGTGGAGCTTACCAACGACCTCAAGCAGATCGAGGCGATCCGCCGCGAGGTGGGCATGGTGTTCCAGCACTTCAACCTGTTCCCGCACCTGACAATCCTGGAGAACTGCACCCTGGCGCCGATGTGGGTGCGCAAGCTGCCGCGGCGCAAGGCCGAGGAAATCGCCATGCACTTCCTCGAGCGCGTGCGCATTCCGGAGCAGGCGCACAAGTACCCGGGGCAGTTGTCCGGTGGTCAACAGCAGCGGGTGGCGATTGCCCGGGCGCTGTGCATGAAGCCGAAGATCATGCTGTTCGACGAGCCGACTTCGGCGCTGGACCCGGAGATGGTCAAGGAGGTGCTCGACACCATGGTCAGCCTGGCCGAAGACGGCATGACCATGCTCTGCGTGACCCACGAGATGGGCTTTGCCCGCACCGTGGCGAACCGGGTGATCTTCATGGACAAGGGGGAGATCGTCGAGCAGGCCGCGCCGGATGACTTCTTCGACCGGCCGCGCAGTGATCGGACCAAGCTGTTCCTGAGCCAGATCCTGCATTGATGCAATCGGGGCCGCAAAGCGGCCCCTGATCCAAGCCTTACTTCTCTTCCTTTGCCGCCACCGGCGCCGGCGGCGGCCGCAGCCCCACCTCGGCCACCAGCTTCAGCTGCTGCCCATTGCGCACCACCTCGATGGTGATCTTCTCATTGGGCTTGATCCGCGCCACCTGGTTCATCGACTTGCGCCCGTCACCGGCCGGCTCGCCATTGATGCTCAGGATCACGTCGCCCAGCTGCAGCCCTGCGCGCGCCGCCGGGCCATCGCGGAAGATGCCCGCCACGACGATCCCCGGGCGGCCCTGCATGCCGAACGATTCGGCCAGTTCCTGGCTCAGCGGCTGCACTTCGATGCCCAGCCAGCCACGGATCACCTGGCCGTGTTCGACGATCGACTTCATCACCTCCAGCGCCAGCTTGACCGGGATGGCGAAGCCGATGCCCTGGGAACCACCGGACTTGGAGAAGATCGCCGTGTTGATACCCACCAGGTTGCCGTTGGCATCCACCAGCGCGCCGCCGGAGTTGCCCGGGTTGATCGCAGCGTCAGTCTGGATGAAGTCTTCGTAGTTGTTCAGGCCCAGCTGGTTACGGCCGGTGGCGCTGATGATGCCCATGGTCACGGTCTGGCCGACGCCGAACGGGTTGCCGATGGCCAGGGTCACGTCACCGATGTGGATGTTGTCGGAGCGGCCGATGGTGATCGCCGGCAGGCTCTTGAGGTCGATCTTCAGCACCGCCAGGTCGGTTTCCGGGTCGCTGCCGATCACCCGGGCGAGGGTCTCGCGGCCGTCCTTGAGGGCCACGACGATCTGGTCGGCGCCGCTGGTGACGTGGTTGTTGGTCAGCAGGTAGCCTTCCGGGCTCATGATCACCGCCGAGCCCAGGCTCGACTCCCAGCGCCGCTGCTTGGGCAGGTTGTCGCCGAAGAAGCGGCGGAACTGCGGGTCTTCGAACAGCGGGTGGGCGCTCTTGTTCACCACCTTGGTGGTGTACAGGTTGACCACCGCGGGCGCGGCCAGGGTCACGGCATCGGCGTAGGACACCGGGCCCTGCATGATCTTCGTGGTTTGCGGGGCCTGCTGCAGGTTGACGTCCTGGCTGGGCAGACCGACCCATTGCGGGAAGCGCTGGATGATCAGGATGGCGATCAGCACGCCGGTGAGCAGCGGCCAGCCGAAGTAACGCAGAGCCTTGAACATGAATGAATCCTGGGAGTAGGGCGGGGGCCATGTCAGTTCGGCCCGGGGCGAGCGCGCGCGATCATACACGTGAATACAACGATCAGCGATGGCTGGGATCCCCCAGGCGACTGCCGCCGGTTCCCCCGAAACCGGCGACGGCCCATAATGGCGGCCATTATAGGGCCTCGCGCCCTGTCGCAACGCCGAATTCGAGGAGATTTTTCATGGCCGTCGCCCTCAATACCCTGGTCGAGGAAGCCGAGCGCTACCTGGGCAGCGCGAAGATCCAGGACTACTGCCCCAACGGCCTGCAGGTCGAGGGCCGCCCCCAGGTCAGCCGTATCGTCAGCGGCGTGACCGCCAGCCAGGCGCTGCTGGACGCGGCGGTCGAGGCCGAGGCCGACCTGGTGCTGGTGCACCATGGCTACTTCTGGAAGGGTGAAAACCCGTGCATCACCGGGATCAAGCAGCGGCGCCTGAAGACCCTGCTCAAGCACGACATCAGCCTGCTGGCCTTCCACCTGCCGCTGGACGTGCACCCGGAAGTGGGCAACAACGTGCAGCTGGCGCGCCAGCTGGACATCACCGTCGAAGGCCCGCTGGACCCGAACAATCCCAAGGTGGTCGGCCTGGTCGGTTCGCTGGCGGAACCTGTGTCGGCGCGGGATTTCGCCCGTCGGGTACGCGAGGCGCTGGGGCGCGAGCCGTTGGTCGTCGAGGGTGAGCAGATGATCCGCCGGGTCGGCTGGTGCACCGGGGGCGGGCAGGGCTACATCGACACCGCCATCGCCGCCGGGGTCGACCTGTTCATCAGTGGCGAGGCGTCCGAGCAGACGTTCCACAGTGCCCGCGAGAACGGCGTGAGCTTCATCGCCGCCGGGCACCACGCCACCGAGCGCTATGGTGTGCAGGCGCTGGGGGATTACCTGGCGCGGCGGTTCGCGGTCGAGCACCTGTTCATCGATTGTCCGAATCCGATCTGACGGCCTCATCGCGGGGCAAGTCGGGTCGCCGCATCGCCGCTCCCACGAACACCGTGGGAGCGGGCTTGCCCCGCGATGCTTTTTCGCCCAAACCCCTAGTCATATCATTAGACCTTTTCGATCTAGGCAGCCTCCTAAATAGAATCAGGTGCTGTGATAAAGTGGCTCGCTCGAACACGGCCCGCAGGCCGTCCATAAGATCGTTTTTCGTGAGTAGCCATGGTCGACAATCTGACGCACTTGAAACAGCTGGAGGCGGAGAGCATCCACATCATCCGCGAGGTGGCCGCCGAGTTCGACAACCCGGTGATGCTGTACTCGATCGGCAAGGATTCCGCGGTCATGCTGCACCTGGCGCGCAAGGCGTTCTTCCCGGGCAAGCTGCCGTTCCCGGTGATGCACGTCGACACCCAGTGGAAGTTCCAGGAGATGTACCGCTTCCGCGACAAGATGGTCGAAGAGATGGGCCTGGAGCTGATCACCCACGTCAACCCCGAGGGTGTGGCGCAGGGCATCAACCCGTTCACCCATGGCAGCTCCAAGCACACTGACATCATGAAGACCCAGGGCCTGAAGCAGGCGCTGGACAAGCATGGCTTCGACGCCGCCTTCGGTGGCGCGCGCCGCGACGAAGAGAAGTCGCGGGCGAAAGAACGCGTCTACTCGTTCCGTGACAGCAAGCACCGCTGGGACCCGAAGAACCAGCGCCCGGAGCTGTGGAACATCTACAACGGCAAGGTCAACAAGGGCGAGTCGATCCGCGTGTTCCCGCTGTCGAACTGGACCGAGCTGGACATCTGGCAGTACATCTACCTCGAAGGCATTCCGATCGTGCCGCTGTACTTCGCCGCCGAGCGCGAAGTGATCGAGAAGAACGGCACCCTGATCATGATCGACGACGAGCGCATCCTCGAGCACCTGAGCGACGAGGAGAAGGCGCGCATCGTCAAGAAGAAAGTGCGTTTCCGTACCCTGGGCTGCTACCCGCTGACGGGCGCGGTCGAGTCTGAAGCCGAGACCCTGACGGACATCATCCAGGAAATGCTCCTGACCCGAACGTCCGAGCGCCAGGGCCGCGTCATCGACCACGATGGCGCCGGTTCCATGGAAGACAAAAAACGCCAAGGCTACTTCTAATTTCAGGGTTTCCTCATGTCGCACCAATCCGATTTGATCAGCGAGGACATCCTCGCCTACCTGGCCCAGCACGAGCGTAAAGAGCTGCTGCGCTTCCTGACCTGCGGCAACGTGGACGACGGCAAGAGCACCCTGATCGGGCGCCTGCTGCACGACTCGAAGATGATCTACGAGGACCACCTCGAGGCCATCACCCGCGATTCGAAAAAATCCGGCACCACTGGCGAGGAAGTCGACCTGGCGCTGCTGGTGGACGGCCTGCAGGCCGAGCGCGAGCAGGGCATCACCATCGATGTCGCCTACCGCTATTTCTCCACCGCCAAGCGCAAGTTCATCATCGCCGACACCCCGGGCCACGAGCAGTACACCCGCAACATGGCCACCGGCGCGTCCACCTGCGACCTGGCGATCATCCTGGTCGACGCCCGCTACGGCGTGCAGACCCAGACCCGCCGGCACAGCTACATCGCCTCGTTGCTGGGCATCAAGCACATCGTCGTCGCGGTCAACAAGATGGACCTCAAGGGCTTCGACGAGCAGGTCTTCGAGTCGATCAAGGCCGACTACCTGAAGTTCGCCGAGGGCATCAACCTCAAGCCGAGCAGCCTGCACTTCGTGCCGATGTCGGCGCTCAAGGGCGACAACGTGGTCAACCGCAGCGAGCGTTCGCCGTGGTACACGGGGCCGGCGTTGATGGAGATCCTCGAGACCGTCGAGATCGCCGCCGACCGCAACGTCACCGACCTGCGTTTCCCGGTGCAGTACGTCAACCGTCCGAACCTGAACTTCCGTGGCTTCGCCGGCACCATCGCCGGTGGCGTGGTGCACAAGGGTGACGAGATCGTCGTGCTGCCGTCGGGCAAGAGCAGCCGGGTCAAGTCCATCGTCACCTATGAAGGCGAGTTGGAGAACGCCGGCCCCGGCCAGGCCGTGACCCTGACCATGGAGGACGAGATCGACATCTCCCGTGGCGACCTGCTGGTGCATGCCGACAACGTACCGTCGGTCACCGACCAGTTCGACGCCATGCTGGTGTGGATGGCCGAGGAGCCGATGCTCCCGGGCAAGAAATACGACATCAAGCGCGCCACCAGCTACGTGCCGGGCTCGATTGCCAGCATTACCCACAAGGTCGATGTGAGTACCCTGGAGCAGGGCGCCGCCAGCGCGCTGCAGCTCAACGAGATCGGCCGGGTCAAGGTCGCGCTGGACAGCGCCATCGCCCTGGACGGCTACGAGAGCAACCGCACCACCGGCGCGTTCATCGTCATCGACCGCCTGACCAACGGCACCGTCGGCGCCGGCATGATCATCGCCCCGCCGGTACTGCCGCACGGCAGCACCGGCCAGCACGGCAAGCTGGCCCATGTGTCCACCGAGGAGCGTGCCCTGCGCTTCGGCCAGCAGCCGGCCACCGTGCTGTTCAGCGGCCTGTCCGGCGCCGGCAAGAGCACCCTGGCTTATGCCGTGGAGCGCAAGCTGTTCGACATGGGCCGTGCGGTCTATGTGCTCGATGGCCAGAACCTGCGCCACGACCTGAACAAGGGCCTGCCGCAGGACCGCGCCGGTCGCACCGAGAACTGGCGCCGCGCCGCCCATGTGGCGCGCCAGTTCAACGAAGCCGGCCTGCTGACCCTGGCAGCGTTCGTTGCCCCGGATGCCGAAGGCCGCGAGCAGGCCAAGGCGCTGATCGGCAAGGAGCGTCTGGTCACCGTCTATGTGCAGGCGTCGCCGCTGGTGTGCCGTGAGCGTGATCCGCAGGGGCTGTACGCGGCCGGTGGCGACAACATTCCGGGCGAGAGCTTCCCGTTCGATGTGCCGCTGGATGCGGACCTGGTGATCGACACCCAGTCGGTCAGCGTCGATGAGGGCGTGAAGCTGGTGCTGGATGTGCTGCGTCAGCGTGGTGCGATCTGAGTAACCGCGTGATCTAAGAAACCCCGCTTCGGCGGGGTTTTTTGTTTGGTTCAGTGTAGGAGCGGCCTTGTGCCGTGAACGGGGCGCAGCGCGCCCCCGACTCTCTAGATGTGTTTCTCGGAAACGGGAATCACCCGCCGCTCCTTCACCGCCTTGTACGAAAAACTCGAATAGATCTCCTTCACCCCCGGCAAGCGTTGCAGCACCTCCCGGGTGAATTCGCCGAACGACTCCAGGTCCCGCGCCAGGATCTCCAGCAAAAAGTCATAGCGCCCGGAGATGTTGTGGCAGGCGACGATCTCGGGAATCTCCATCAGCCGCTGCTCGAACGCCAGGGCCATCTCCTTGGTGTGCGAGTCCATCATGATGCTGACGAACGCGGTCACCCCGAAGCCCAGCGACTTGGGCGAAAGAATGGCCTGGTAGCCGGTGATGTAGCCGTTGTCCTCCAGCAGCTTGACCCGCCGCCAGCAGGGCGAAGTGGTCAGGGCAACCTGGTCGGCAAGTTCGGAAACGGTCAGGCGGGCGTTGTCCTGCAGGGCGGCGAGCAGGGCGCGGTCGGTACGGTCAAGAGCTGAAGGCATGTCTTGCCCTCCTGGTTCTGTTTTTGTTGTTTTTCTTTCAAAACTTGCGCAATTGCGTGGGCAAGTTTGGAAAAAGCGCGGCAGCTTGGTGGCATAAGCTTATAACAAACCACAAGAGGCTGTTGCCATGCGCGACTCCAACAAGAACACCGGTTTCTCCACGCGGGCCATCCACCATGGCTATGACCCGCTGTCCCACGGCGGCGCCCTGGTGCCGCCGGTTTACCAGACCGCCACCTATGCCTTCCCCACCGTCGAGTACGGCGCCGCCTGCTTCGCGGGCGAGCAACCGGGGCATTTCTATAGCCGCATTTCCAATCCGACCCTGGCCCTGCTCGAGCAGCGCATGGCGTCTTTGGAAGGGGGCGAGGCCGGGCTGGCGTTGGCCTCCGGCATGGGCGCCATCACCGCCACGCTATGGACCCTGCTACGCCCCGGTGACGAGCTGATCGTCGGCAGCACCCTGTACGGCTGCACCTTCGCCTACCTGCACCACGGTATCGGCGAGTTTGGCGTGAAGATCCGCCATGTCGACCTCAACGACATCCCGGCACTGCAGGCCGCGATCACGCCGAAGACGCGGATGATCTATTTCGAAACCCCGGCCAACCCCAACATGCAGCTGGTGGATATCGCCGCGGTGGTCGATGCCGCCCGTGGCCATGATTTGAGCATCGTGGTCGACAACACCTACTGCACGCCCTACCTGCAACGCCCGCTGGAGCTGGGCGTGGACCTGGTGGTGCATTCGGCCACCAAGTACCTGTCCGGGCATGGCGACATCACCGCCGGTCTGGTGGTCGGGCGCAAGGCGCTGGTCGACCGCATCCGCCTGGAAGGCCTCAAGGACATGACCGGCGCGGTGCTGTCGCCCCATGACGCGGCGCTGCTGATGCGCGGCATCAAGACCCTGGCCCTGCGCATGGACCGTCACTGCGCCAATGCCCAGCAGGTGGCCGAGTTCCTCGCCGAACAATCACAGGTCGAGCTGCTGCATTACCCGGGCCTGCCATCCTTCCCGCAGTACGCGCTGGCCCAGCGGCAGATGCGCCTGCCGGGCGGCATGATCGCCTTCGAACTCAAGGGCGGGATCGAGGCCGGTCGTCGCTTCATGAACGCCCTGCAGCTGTTCAGTCGCGCGGTGAGCCTGGGCGATGCCGAGTCGCTGGCCCAGCACCCGGCGAGCATGACCCACTCCAGCTATACCCAGCAGGAGCGTGCCGAGCATGGCATCTCGGAAGGGCTGGTGCGCCTGTCGGTGGGGCTGGAAGACATCGACGACCTGCTCGCCGACATTGCCCAGGCCCTGAAGGCCTGTGCCTGAACCGCCACGGATGAGGCCTGCGCGATGGTAGCGATGATGAACCCGAACGAGCCGTTGACGGCCCTGGAAGCCGCCCTGGACAGTGACCCCGGGGAAACCGCCGAGTGGTGCGAGGCCCTGTCCTCGACCTTGGCCCACTGCGGCCCGGCGCGGGCGCGCTACCTGCTGCAGCGCCTGCAGGCCCATGCCCTGGAGCTGGGCCTGGAGCGTGAGACCCAGGCCTTCTCGGCCTACCGCAACACCTTGCCGGTGGAGCAGCAGGGCAACTATCCGGGCGACCTGGAACTGGACGAGCGACTCACCGGCATCCTGCGCTGGAACGCCCTGGCCATGGTGGTGCGGGCCAACCATGCCTACGGCGAGCTGGGCGGGCATATCGCCAGCTATGCCTCGGCGGCGGAAATCTTCGAGGTCGGCTTCCAGCATTTCTTCCGGGGCGAGGGCGGCGGCGCGCAGCGCAGTGGCGATTTGGTGTTCTTCCAGCCGCACTCGGCGCCGGGCATTTATGCCCGCGCCTTCCTCGAGGGACGCCTGAGCGAGACGCAACTGGCCAACTACCGCCAGGAGGTCGCCGGCAACGGCCTGTGCTCCTATCCGCATCCCTGGCTGATGCCCGATTTCTGGCAGTTCCCTACCGGCTCCATGGGCATCGGCCCGCTCAATGCCATCTACCAGGCCCGGTTCATGCGCTACCTGCAGCACCGCGGTCTGCTCGATACTTCGGCGCGGCATGTGTGGGGCGTGTTCGGCGATGGCGAGATGGACGAGCCAGAGTCGATCGCCGGCCTGACCCTGGCCGCCCGCGAAGGCCTGGACAACCTGACCTTCATCGTCAACTGCAACCTGCAGCGCCTGGACGGCCCGGTGCGTGGCAACGGCCAGATCATCCAGGAGCTCGAAGCGCTGTTCAGCGGCGCCGGCTGGAACGTGATCAAGGTGCTTTGGGGCTCGGAGTGGGACGCGCTGTTCGCCCGGGATCATGAGCATGCGCTGCTGCGCCAGCTGGCGGCGACACCCGACGGGCAGTTCCAGACTCTCGGCGCCAAGGACGGCAGCTACAACCTCGAGCACTTCTTCAAGCAGAACCCGGCCTTGCAGCGCCTGGTGACGCATATGAGCGCTGACGAGATCAACGCCCTCAAGCGCGGTGGCCACGATTTTCGCAAGCTGCATGCCGCCTATGCCGCGGCCAAGGCCTGCAAGGGCCGGCCGACGGTGATCCTGGCCAAGACCAAGAAAGGCTACGGCATGAGCAGTGCCGGTGAGTCGCGGATGACCGCGCACCAGGCCAAGAAGCTCGATGTGCAGGCACTGCTGGCCTTCCGCGACCGCTTCCACCTGCCGCTGTCGGACGAGGAAGTGGAGCAGCTTCGCTTCTACCGTCCGGCCGCCGACAGCCCGGAGATGATCTACCTGAGCCAGCGCCGCGAGGCACTGGGCGGGCCGCTGCCGGTGCGGCGCAGCGATTGCGCCGGCCTGCCCGTGCCGGACCTGGACAGCTTCGCCGGCTTTGCCCTGCGCGCCGAGGACAAGGAAATGTCCACCACCATGGCCGCCGTGCGGATGCTCGGCAACTGGCTCAAGGTGCCGGGGCTGGGGCCGCGGGTGGTGCCGATCGTCGCCGACGAAGCGCGGACCTTCGGCATGGCCAGCCTGTTCCGCCAGATCGGCATCTACTCGCCCCAGGGGCAACGCTATGAGCCGGAGGACGCCGGCTCGCTGCTGGTCTACAAGGAAGCGCGCGACGGCCAGTTGCTGGAGGAGGGCATCACCGAGGCCGGGGCGATCTCTTCCTGGATCGCGGCGGCGACCGCCTATGCGGTGCATGGCGAGGCGATGCTGCCGGTGTATATCTATTACTCGATGTTCGGCTTCCAGCGGGTCGGCGACCTGATCTGGGCCGCCGCCGACCAGCGCGCCCGCGGCCTGTTGCTCGGCGCCACCGCGGGGCGTACCACGCTGGGTGGCGAGGGGCTGCAGCACCAGGACGGCTCGAGCCTGGTCATGGCTTCCATGGTGCCCAATTGCCGTGCCTGGGACCCGTGCTTTGCCGGCGAGCTGGCGGTGATCCTCGACCATGCCGCACGGCGCATGCTGGTGGAGCAGCGGGACGAGTTCCACTACGTGGCGGTGATGAATGAAAACTACCCGCAGCCGTCGTTGCCCGAGGACGTGCACGAGGATGTATTGCGAGGCATGTACCGGTTTGCCCGGCATGCCTCGGCAGCGTCCCGTGGCCAGGTGCGATTGCTGGGCTCGGGCACTATCCTGCGCGAGGTGATCGCCGCCGGCGAGTTGCTGGCCAGTGATTGGCAGATCGACAGCGAGGTGTTCAGCGTCACCAGCTTCAGCGAGCTGGCGCGTGGGGCCAGGGATGCGCAACGCCTGGCGATGGCCGGGGAGCAGGGAGATTGTCATGTGCGTCGTTGCCTGCCCGGTGATGCCCCGGTGATTGCGGCCAGCGACTATGTGCGTGCCTGGCCGCAACTGATTGCCGAGTATGTGCAGGCGCCCTACATCACCCTGGGCACCGATGGTTTCGGGCGCAGTGATACGCGTCAGCAACTGCGTCGGTTCTTCGAGGTGGATCGGCATGCCGTGGTATTGGCGGCATTGTACGGGCTGGTGTGCCAGGGCGTGTTGCCGGCGGATGTGCTCGGGCAGGCGAGGGCGCGCTATGGGATTGGCGAGGAGGGGGCGGCCTGGTATCGGTGAGGTGGCCTGTGCCAGCTCTATCGCGGGGCAAGCCCGCTCCCACGGAGTGATATGGCGGGTAGATCCTGCCCACAAAAAAGGCCTCTTTCGAGGCCTTTTGCATGTCATCGACTCAGCGCTTGAGCCCGTAGCTCTCGTCGAGCATGCCCGGCGAGTTAGGGGCCTTTGGTGCATAGTCGCGCGGCACCTCGGCGGTGTCCTTCGGCGGCGTCAGGCGATCGCGCGGGCCTTGCGCGGCTTCCGAGTGCAGCGCGGCCAGCAGGCGCTGGCGGGTCAGCTCGTCCAGGGCCAGGCGGTTGGCGCCGTCGGCCAGGTGATCCTGGACGTCCTGGTAGCTCTGGGTCAGTTTCTTGACCAGCGAGGCAGTGCTGTTGAAGTGGGTCACCACTTCATTCTGGTAATTGTCGAAGCGCTGCTGGATGTCATCCAGCTGGCGTTGGGTGTTGCTCGGTGCCGCGTTGGGCAGCAGGCGGGCCACTGCGAAACCGACGCCGACGCCGACAACCAGGGCCAGGGTCGGCAGCAACCAAACAAGGAGCGAGTGTTCCACGAGTCCTTCCTCTATAAACGGCTTTGCTTTACGTTAACGGCTCAGACCTGCGCTGTATACCGCGAGCGATCGCAAATCAGAACAGAATTCCTCAGCTAGACGAGTCGACCCTCCTCGAGGTCACGGAGTAGTGCCTTGCTTATCCGCGAAACACCCTTGTTCATCGATGGCCCGTGCGGCCAGCTGGAAGCCTTGTACCTGGACGTGGCCGACGCCCGTGGCGCGGTGCTGATCTGCCACCCCAACCCGGTCCAGGGCGGCACCATGCTCAACAAGGTGGTGTCGACCCTGCAACGCACTGCCCGCGACGCCGGCTACGTCACCCTGCGCTTCAACTACCGTGGTGTCGGCCAGAGTGCCGGCAGCCATGACATGGGCGCTGGTGAAGTGGCCGACGCCGAGGCCGCCGCAGCCTGGCTGCGCGAGCAGCATCCCGAACTGCCGCTGGTGCTGATGGGCTTCTCCTTCGGTGGTTTCGTCGCCGCCAGCCTGGCCGGCCGCCTGGAGGCCGGGGGCGTGGCCCTGCAGCAGCTGTTCATGATTGCCCCGGCGGTGATGCGCCTGAACGAACAGTTCCCGTTGCCCGAGCGCGTCGCCCTCACAGTGGTGCAGCCGGACACCGACGAAGTGGTCGACCCGCAGTTGGTCTACGACTGGTCGAATGACCTGTCGCGCCCCCATGAGCTGCTGAAAGTGGCAGAATGCGGACACTTCTTCCATGGCAAGCTGACCGATCTGAAGGATCTGCTGCTGCCGCGCCTTTCGAACTGAGCCAAGCCTGAATAAGCGAACAGCCATGACCACGCGCATCCTCACCGGTATCACCACCACCGGCACCCCGCACCTGGGCAACTACGCCGGCGCCATCCGCCCGGCCATCCTCGCCAGCCAGCAGCCCGGCGTCGACTCGTTCTACTTCCTGGCCGACTACCACGCCCTGATCAAGTGCGACGACCCGCAGCGCATCCAGCGCTCGCGCCTGGAGATCGCCGCCACCTGGCTGGCCGGCGGCCTGGATCCGGACAAGGTGACCTTCTACCGCCAGTCGGACATCCCCGAGATCCCCGAGCTGACCTGGCTGCTGACCTGTGTCGCCGCCAAGGGCCTGCTCAACCGTGCCCACGCCTACAAGGCCTCGGTGGACAAGAACGTCGAGGCCGGCGAAGACCCGGACGCCGGCGTGACCATGGGCTTGTTCAGCTACCCGGTGCTGATGGCTGCCGACATCCTGATGTTCAACGCCAACAAGGTGCCGGTCGGCCGCGACCAGATCCAGCACGTGGAAATGGCCCGCGACATCGGCCAGCGCTTCAACCACCTGTTCGGCCAGGGCAAGGACTTCTTCGCCCTGCCGGAAGCGGTGATCGAGGAGAGCGTCGCCACCCTGCCGGGCCTGGACGGTCGCAAGATGTCCAAGAGCTACGACAACACCATCCCGCTGTTCACCAGCGCCAAGGACATGAAGGACGCCATCTCGCGCATCGTCACCGACTCCAAGGCGCCGGGCGAGGCCAAGGATCCGGACAATGCGCACCTGTTCACCCTGTTCCAGGCCTTCTCCACGCCGGCGCAATGCGCCGCGTTCCGTGAAGAGCTGATGCAGGGCCTGGGCTGGGGCGAGGCCAAGCAGCGCCTGTTCCAGCTGCTCGACGGCCAGCTGGCCGAAAAGCGCGAGCACTACCACCAGCTGATCTCGCGCCCGTCGGACCTGGAGGACATTCTCCTTGCCGGCGCCGCCAAGGCCCGCAAGATCGCCACGCCGTTCCTGGAGCAACTGCGCGAGGCGGTTGGCCTGCGCTCGTTCCGCACCACCGTGCAAGCCACCACTGAAGTGAAGAAGAAGGCTGCCAAGACTGCCCGCTTCGTCAGCTTCCGCGACGAGGACGGCAGTTTCCGCTTCCGCCTGCTGGCCGCCGATGGCGAGCAACTGCTGCTGTCGCGCAGCTTCGCCGATGGCAAGAGCGCCGGTGCGGTGAGCAAGCAACTGCAGCAAGGTGGCGAGGCCGATGTACGGGTCGAGGGACTGAGCTTCAGCCTGTGGCTGGAGGGCGAGCAGGTTGCCGACGGGCCGCAGTTCGAGGCCGCCGAGGCCCGTGATGCGGCGGTCCAGAGCCTGCGCGAAGCGCTGCAACCCGTTCAGGAGTAATGGGTTTCGTGGGAGCGGGCTTGCCCCGCGATTGGCGTTGGATCATGCAACAAAGCTTTGTTTTCCGACGCCATCGCGGGGCAAGCCCGCTCCCACGAGGTTGATTCCTGCGCGCATTGGTCGCATGTATCATTGCCATCAGGCGGGCCGGTCGCTACAGTGACGGCCCGTTTTTTGTTGCCTCGCTAA
Source organism: Pseudomonas peradeniyensis (assembly GCF_014268935.2). Taxonomy (GTDB): domain Bacteria; phylum Pseudomonadota; class Gammaproteobacteria; order Pseudomonadales; family Pseudomonadaceae; genus Aquipseudomonas; species Aquipseudomonas peradeniyensis. The sequence continues at coordinate 808,515 of NZ_JABWRJ020000002.1, forward strand.
CGAAATCATGACGCCCCTAGAACGATATCAAGCAGATCTGAAACGTCCCGACTTCTTCCATGACGCGGCGCAGGAAACTGCGGTGCGTCACCTGCAGCGCCTGTACGACGACCTGGTGCGCGCGCAGAACAACAAGCCGGGCATGTTCGGCAAGCTGTTCGGCAAGAAGGAGCAGACGCCGGTCAAGGGCCTGTATTTCTGGGGCGGGGTAGGGCGAGGCAAGACCTACCTGGTCGACACCTTCTATGAAGCGCTGCCGTTCAAGCAGAAGATGCGCACGCACTTCCACCGCTTCATGAAGCGCGTCCACGAGGAGATGAAGACCCTCAAGGGCGAGAAGAACCCGCTGACCATCATCGCCAAGCGCTTCAGCGACGAGGCCAAGGTGATCTGCTTCGACGAGTTCTTCGTCTCCGACATCACCGATGCGATGATCCTCGGCACCCTGATGGAAGAGCTGTTCAAGAACGGCGTGTCGCTGGTGGCCACCTCCAACATCGTCCCCGACGGCCTGTACAAGGACGGCCTGCAGCGCGCGCGCTTCCTGCCGGCCATCGCCATGATCAAGCAGTACACCGACGTGGTGAACGTCGACAGCGGCGTGGACTACCGGTTGCGCCATCTGGAGCAGGCCGAACTGTTCCACTTCCCGCTCGACGCCGCAGCCCATGAGAGCTTGCGGGCGAGCTTCAAGGCGCTGACTCCGGAGTGCACCCAGGCCGTCGAGAACGACGTGCTGATGATCGAAAACCGCGAGATTCACGCCCTGCGCACCTGTGACGACGTCGCCTGGTTCGACTTCCGCGCCCTGTGCGATGGGCCCCGCAGCCAGAACGACTACATCGAACTGGGCAAGATCTTCCACGCTGTGCTGCTGAGCAATGTCGAGCAGATGGGCGTGACCACCGACGATATCGCCCGGCGCTTCATCAACATGGTCGACGAGTTCTACGACCGTAACGTGAAGCTGATCATCTCGGCGGAAGTGGAGCTGAAGGATCTGTATACCGGCGGACGCCTGAGCTTCGAGTTCCAGCGTACCCTGAGCCGGTTGCTGGAGATGCAGTCCCACGAGTTCCTGTCGCGGGCGCACAAGCCGTAAACCAACGCGGCAAACCATCGCGGGGCAAGCCCGCTCCCACCGGTCCGTGGGAGCGGGCTTGCCCCGCGATGGTTTTCAGGCTTCCTGCATGAACTGCTGCCGATACTGGTTCGGCGACAGCTCGGTGTGCTGGCGGAACAACCGAGCGAAGAAGCTCGCGTCGTCGTACCCCACCTCATAGCTGATGGTCTTGATGCTCTTGCGCGTGCTCGACAGCAGGCCCTTGGCTGTCTCGATCCGTAGCCGTTGCAGGTAGTGCAGGGGCTTGTCGCCGGTGGCGCTCTGGAAGCGGCGCATGAAGTTGCGGATGCTCATGCCGTGGTTGCGGGCCACGTCCTCGAAGCGGAACTTGTCGGCGAAGTGCTCCTCGAGCCAGTGCTGGATCTGCAGGATGATCAGGTCCTGGTGCAGCTTCTGGCCGCCGAAACCCATGCGCCCCGGCGTGTAGCTGCGCTGCACCTCGTAGAGGATGTCGCGGGCCACGGCGCGGGCCACGTTGGCGCCGCAGAAACGCTCGATCAGGTAGATGTACAGGTCGCAGGCTGAGGTGGTGCCGCCGGCGCAGTACAGGTTGTCGGCGTCGGTCAGGTGCTTGTCCTGGTTCAGGCGGATCTTCGGGAAGCGCTCGGCGAAGCTGGCGAAGAAGCGCCAGTAGGTGGTTGCCTCCTTGCCATCGAGCAGCCCGGATTCGGCCAACCAGAACACGCCGCTGGCCTCGGCGCACAGTACCGCGCCGCGGGCATGCTGCTCGCGCAGCCAGGGCAGGACCTGGGGGTAGCGTTGCAGCAGGTTGTCGAAGTCGTCCCAGAAGGCCGGCAGGATGATCACGTCGGCGTCGTTCAGGCCGCTGTCGACCGGCAGCTGCACGTTGCTGAAGCTGTCCACGGGCAAGCCGTCCGGGCTCACCAGGCCGATCTCGAACATCGGCTGCAGGCCCAGGCCCAGCTGCTTGCTGTAGCGCAGGCTGGCCAGGTGGAAGAAATCCTTGGCCTGCATCAGTGTCGAAGCGAACACTTTATCCACGGCCAGGATGCTGACGCGCCGCAAGGACGCGGAGGGTTGGGTAAACATCATTGTCATTGTTCTTATAGGGTAGAGTGGTCAATCACCGGCTGGATCGTCTTATTTTTTGGCGATTGTGTCTACCCCGCAAAAGTACGATCCCCATCGCGGGGCAAGCCCGCTCCCACGTTAATCGCAAAGACTTGTGGGAGCGGGCTTGCCCCGCGATGGGTCGTCAGCTCAAGGCGCCGGATTCGGCTGCTCCTGGTGAATCGCCTCGATCGCCGCCAGCAGCTCATCGCCCAGGTTCAGGGCCAGGCTGTCGATGTTGCTTTGCAGCTGCTCCACCGTCGTCGCACCAATGATGTTGCTGGTCACGAACGGCTGGCGCGTCACGAACGCCAGGGCCATCTGCGCCGGGTCCAGCCCATGCTCGCGGGCCAGTTGCACATAACGGCTGCAGGCTGCCACGGTCTGCGGGTTGGAGTAGCGAGCGAAGCGGCTGAACAGGGTCAGGCGGCCGTTCGCCGGGCGAGCGCCGTTTTCGTACTTGCCCGAGAGCATGCCAAAGGCCAGCGGCGAATAGGCCAGCAACCCGCACTGCTCGCGGATCGCGACTTCCGCCAGGCCCACCTCGAAGCTGCGATTGAGCAGGTTGTAAGGGTTCTGGATCGACACCGCCCGTGGCCAGCCGCGGGTCTCGGCCAGGTGCAGGAACTTCAGGGTGCCCCATGGGGTTTCGTTGGACAGGCCGATGTGGCGGATCTTGCCGGCGCGGACCTGGTCGTCGAGCACCTCCAGGGTTTCCTCCAGCGGGGTGAAGATATCCTGGGGCAGGTGCTGGTAGCCGAGCTTGCCGAAGAAGTTGGTGCTGCGCTCGGGCCAGTGCAGCTGGTACAGGTCGATGCGGTCGGTCCGCAGGCGCTTCAGGCTCTCGTCCAGGGCGGCGACGATGTGCTGGCGGTTGTGCCTGAGCTGGCCGTCGCGGATGTGGCTGATACCGTTGCCGGGGCCGGCGACCTTGCTGGCCAGGATCCAGTCGTCACGGTCGCCGTTGGCGGCGAACCAGTTGCCGATGATGCGCTCGGTGGCGGCGTAGGTTTCCGGGCGCGGTGGCACCGGGTACATCTCGGCGGTGTCGATGAAGTTGATGCCGTGGGCCTTGGCCAGCTTGATCTGGGCGAAGGCGTCATCCTGGGTGTTCTGCTCGCCCCAGGTCATGGTGCCCAGGCACAGGGCGCTGACGTTGAGGTCGGTACGGCCGAGCTTGCGGTATTCCATCGGGAAGACGCTCCATGGTAAAGAGGCCCATAAAAGCAGGTTGAAATTTTTCCTGCAATCTGGATAATTCGGCCCCTCTCCGTGTGGCGGAAGTGATGCACCACCATGCAGGGGAACCCTTGTCGAACATTGGCGTGCCCGACCCGAGCCCCCAAAAGCGTCAGCGTTCGGCTGCGCGCTTGCCCTTGGCAAGCTGTGCACTATCCAGTAAGATTCGCCGTCTATTTTTCGCTGGGCGGCCTCTGAGGCTTTAGAGAATGAAAACTTTTACTGCTAAACCGGAAACAGTAAAGCGCGAGTGGTTCGTAGTCGACGCCGCTGGTCAGACCCTGGGTCGTCTGGCTACCGAAATCGCTAGCCGCCTGCGTGGCAAGCACAAGCCAGAATACACCCCTCACGTTGACACCGGCGACTACATCGTCGTCATCAACGCCGAGCAAATCCGTGTGACTGGTGCCAAGTCTTCCGACAAGATGTACTACTCCCACTCCGGCTTCCCGGGCGGTATCAAGGAAATCAACTTCGAGAAGTTGATCGCCAAGGCCCCTGAGCGTGTTATCGAAACCGCGGTCAAAGGCATGCTGCCGAAGAACCCGCTGGGTCGCGACATGTACCGCAAGCTGAAAGTGTACGCGGGTGCAGCTCACCCACACACTGCTCAGCAGCCTCAAGAACTGAAGATCTAACGGGATAGTTCATTATGTCGGCGACTCAAAACTACGGCACTGGCCGTCGCAAGACCGCAACCGCACGTGTATTCCTGCGTCCGGGCACTGGCAACATTTCCATCAACAACCGTTCTCTGGACGTGTTCTTCGGCCGCGAAACCGCTCGCATGGTTGTTCGCCAGCCGCTGGAACTGACCGAGACCGTTGAGAAGTTCGACATCTACGTCACCGTTTCCGGTGGTGGTGTCAGCGGTCAAGCCGGTGCAATCCGCCACGGCATCACCCGCGCCCTGATGGAATACGACGAAACCCTGCGTGGCGCCCTGCGTCGTGCTGGCTACGTCACCCGCGACGCTCGTGAAGTCGAGCGTAAGAAAGTGGGTCTGCGTAAAGCGCGTAAGCGTCCTCAGTACTCCAAGCGTTAATACCGCTTCGGCAGTCGAAAAAAGCCCGGTTCCTTTTTGGAACCGGGCTTTTTTTATGTCTTGAACTAACCTCTCTGTCAGTCCGTGGCCGTTTGTCGCATAGACACAGATCAAGCAAAGCGAGGGTTGTAGCCCGACGAGCGGGTAATCACCTTGTCAGCGTGTGGATTTGTTCCTTACCATTGCGGCCAATTTTTAGTGCCACAGACATACCTAAGTAGATGCCTGTTAGAGCAGGCCAAGCAAGCTGATGGGAGAGGACTGAATGAGCAATGACGGCGTCAACGCAGGCCGGCGCCGCTTCCTCGTAGCCGCGACATCCGTGGTCGGGGCAGCGGGGGCAGTGGGGGCTGCGGTACCGTTCGTGGGGTCATGGTTTCCCAGTGCCAAGGCGAAAGCCGCAGGGGCACCGGTGAAGGTCAATATCGCCAAGGTCGAGCCCGGCCAGCAGATGGTGGCCGAGTGGCGCGGTCAACCTGTATTCATCGTGCGGCGAACGGAAGAGATCCTCGGCAATCTGAAAAAGATCACCGGTGAGCTGTCCGACCCCGAATCCAAGGCGTCGGTGCAGCCGACCTACGTCGATCCGCAAGTTCGCTCGATCAAGCCCGAGATCCTCATCCTGGTCGGCCTGTGCACGCACCTGGGTTGCTCGCCGACGTTCCGTCCTGAAGTCGCTCCCGCCGACCTCGGCCCGAAATGGGTCGGTGGCTATTTCTGCCCGTGCCACGGTTCGCACTACGACCTGGCTGGCCGGGTCTACAAGTCCCAGCCGGCGCCTCTCAACCTGCCAGTGCCACCGCACTCGTACGAGTCGGACGAAATCATCGTCATCGGCGTCGATCAGGAGAACGCATGATGAGCAAGTTCATGGAGTGGATCGATGCGCGCTTCCCCGCGACGAAGATGTGGGAAGACCATCTGAGCAAGTATTACGCGCCCAAGAACTTCAACTTCCTGTACTTCTTCGGCTCCCTGGCACTGCTGGTGCTGGTCAACCAGATCGTCACCGGCGTGTGGCTGACCATGAGTTTCACCCCCTCGGCGGAAGAGGCCTTCGCCTCGGTCGAGTACATCATGCGCGACGTCGAGTACGGCTGGATCCTGCGCTACCTGCACTCCACCGGCGCCTCGGCGTTCTTCATCGTGGTCTACCTGCACATGTTCCGCGGGCTGCTCTACGGCTCCTACCAGAAGCCACGCGAGCTGGTCTGGCTGTTCGGCATGCTGATCTACCTGGCGCTGATGGCCGAGGCGTTCATGGGCTACCTGCTGCCGTGGGGCCAGATGTCCTACTGGGGCGCCCAGGTGATCATCTCGCTGTTCGGCGCGATCCCGGTCATCGGTGACGACCTGACCCAGTGGATCCGCGGTGACTACCTGATCTCCGGCATCACCCTGAACCGCTTCTTCGCCCTGCATGTGGTGGCCCTGCCGATCGTGATCCTCGGCCTGGTGGTGCTGCATATCCTGGCGCTGCATGAAGTGGGGTCGAACAACCCCGATGGCGTGGACATCAAGAAGAAAAAGGACGAGAACGGCATCCCGCTGGATGGCATCCCGTTCCACCCGTACTACACCGTCAAGGATATCGCCGGCGTGGTGGTGTTCCTCTTCGTGTTCTGCGCGGTGGTGTTCTTCTTCCCGGAAATGGGTGGCTACTTCCTGGAAAAACCGAACTTCGAGCAGGCCAACGCCTTCAAGACCCCTGAGCACATCGCGCCTGTGTGGTACTTCACGCCGTTCTACGCGATCCTCCGTGCGGTGCCCGACAAGCTGTTCGGGGTCATCGCCATGGGGGCGGCGATCGCCGTGCTGTTCGTGTTGCCCTGGCTCGACCGCAGTCCCGTGCGCTCCATGCGTTACAAAGGCTGGCTGAGCAAGATCTGGTTGCTGGTGTTCTGCGTGTCCTTCGTCATCCTTGGCGTGCTGGGCGTACTGGCGCCAACCCCGGGGCGTACCTTGCTGTCGCAGGTGTGCACGGTGTTGTACTTCGCCTACTTCCTGCTGATGCCGTTCTACACAAGGCTCGAGAAGACCAAACCGGTTCCGGAAAGGGTGACTGGCTGATGAAAAAGTTGATTGCAGTATGCTTGCTGGCACTGATGCCTAGCCTGTCGTTCGCCGCCGAACATGGCCTGGAACTGGACAAGGTCGATATCGACCTGACCGACAAGGCCGCGATGCAGGATGGCGCGCGGACCTTCGCCAACTATTGCATGGGTTGCCACAGCGCCAAGTTCCAGCGTTACGAGCGCGTCGCCGACGACCTGGGAATTCCCCACGAGCTGATGCTCGAGAACCTGGTGTTCACCGGCGCCAAGATCGGCGACCACATGAAGATCGGCATGCAGCCGAACGATGCCAAGACCTGGTTCGGCGCCGCGCCACCCGATCTGACCCTGGTCGCCCGGGTGCGTGGCAACGACTGGCTGTACACCTACCTGCGCAGCTTCTACGAGGACAAGTCGCGGCCTTACGGGGTGAACAACAAGGTCTTCCCCAACGTCGGCATGCCCAACGTGCTGGTGGGCCTGCAGGGCAACCAGGTGATCGGTTGCAAGCAGGTGCAGACCGAGGTCGACGGCAAGAAGCAGTTCGACCCGCTGACCGGCAGCCCGCTGACCCATGAGGCGTGCGACCAGCTGACCGTGGAGGAGAAATCCGGTACCCTGACGGCCGAGCAGTTCGACGAGAAGGTCAAGAACCTGGTGACCTTCCTGGCCTATTCGGCCAACCCGGTCAAACTGGAAAGCCAGCGCATCGGTACCTACGTGTTGCTGTACCTGGCTTTCTTCTTCGTGTTCGCCTACTTGCTCAAGCGCGAATACTGGAAGGACGTGCACTGATCACGCAGTAGTTTCTGGTAGTTGAACGCGCCCGGGGGGCTCCAGCGATAGTGCTGGGGCGCCCCGGGCGCGTTTTCATTTACAGTTTTACAAGCATCCCGTGCGAGGAGGCGCTACATGGGCGCAACCAACAGGTTAGCCTGCTATTCCGACCCCGCTGATCATTACTCTCATCGGGTCCGCCTGGTGCTCGCGGAAAAAGGCGTCACGGTGCAGATCATCGATGTCGACGCCAATCGCCTGCCGCCCAAGCTGATTGAAGTGAACCCTTACGGCAGCCTGCCGACCCTGGTCGATCGCGACCTGGCGCTGTACGAGTCGACCGTGGTGATGGAGTACCTCGAGGAGCGTTACCCGCATCCGCCGCTGATGCCGGTCTACCCGGTGGCCCGGGGCAACAGCCGCCTGCTGATGCACCGCATCCAGCGTGACTGGTGCGCCCTGGCCGACACCGTGCTCGATGCGCGCAGCAGCGAGGCGGCACGCACCCAGGCGCGCAAGGAACTGCGCGAGAGCCTGACCGGCGTGGCCCCGCTGTTCGGCGAGATGGCCTGCTTCATGAGCGAGGAGCAAAGCCTGGTCGATTGCTGTCTACTGCCCATTCTCTGGCGTTTGCCGGTGATGGGGATCGAATTGCCGCGGCAGGCCAAGCCGCTGCTGGATTACATGGAGCGACAGTTCGCCCGCGAGCCTTTCCAGGCGAGCCTGTCCGCTGCCGAACGTGAAATGCGCAAGGTTTAAGAGGAACCGTTGATGAACTCCAGTCGCCCCTATCTGGTTCGTGCGCTGTACGAGTGGATCGTCGACAACGATTGCACGCCGCATATGCTGGTCAATGCCGAGTATCCGGCAGTCCAGGTGCCCCAAGGTTTCGCCAGCGATGGCCAGATCGTCCTGAACATTTCCCCCAGTGCCGTGCGCAGCCTGCACATGGACAACGAGGCGGTGAGCTTCGAAGGCCGCTTCGGCGGCGTGGCGCACTCGCTCTATGTGCCGGTCGGCGCCATCCTCGGGATCTACGCCCGGGAGAACGGCCAGGGCATGGTCTTCGAACTGGAGCCGCCGCTCGAGGACGAGGATGATCTTGAAGACGACGCCGTGGAGCCGGATGACCAAGGTCCGCCCGAGCCGCCGCGCCCGAGTGGCCGTCCAAGCCTGAAGGTGGTCAAGTAAGCCACGCCGCAAGGCGATCCCGGCCTCTACGCGAGCCTCATGGGCTGTCAACGGATGAGTGAAAGGAATCAGCGTAGTGGCGGGGATCGGCAGGAGATGTTGGCGGGGGTTACTGCTGTGCGGCGTAGCCATCGCCGTGGGGGTGTTGGTCTGGTTCGCCTGGTTGCAGGTCAGGGCGCACCAGATGCAGTGGGCCATCGAGCGTGTCGGCGGCTATGCAGTGCTGCACGACACTCGGTCGCAACCTGACCCCGACGAAGTGCTGTTTCTCAGGGCATTGTCGTTGAACCCTACGCCAGCCTTGCGCGAGTGGGTGATGAAACCTGAGATCTGCCGCGGCGTGGACGCTCGATGCGCCCTGGTCAACCTGGCCATGCTCAACTTCATGATGCTCGGCATGCCGGACGAGTTTTCAAGTCTGAAAACCCTCGATCTGTATATCAACCATTGGAAGGATCAGGGTGGTAAGGGATGTCCGGCGGTCGAGGAGATTTCCGCCATGGTCCGGGACTCCAGCCGGGCCTTGACCCTGCAGGGCGATGCGCGGGCCAGCTCGGCCCAGGATGCCTTCACGCGCTTTCAGGCACCGGGTGGAATGCTGGGAGCAATGGACTCGAACGCGTGCAAAGCCTACTTTGCGAACAAACCCTTCATGGCCCGAGCCTATCTGGCTCACCTGGGATACCTACAGGCACTGGCACAAGGCAGGAACTCCATGCAGGCGGCCTACCTGCTCAGCTTGCCCACGGTATTTTCGATTCTCAAGTACGAAGGGCCTTGAGCGCATACCTGGGTTTTGTGACAGCTGTTGGCTATTTATCATCGCCGATTGACATATCGTAACCAATTTCAGAAGCTCACGACTTGCAGCCGAAGGCTGCCTCCTGGCCTGAGGCCGAAGTAACCTGGCCAGTGGCGCGCGACCGCCTCTGGCTCGATGGGGCCTTGCGGCCAGGCAGTGCAGCGACACACCGGTCGACCCAGGACGGGCGACCCGACAACAAAAACAAGAGTAGTCATCGACATGGATGTGAGATGTGATCAGCTCAAGGCGCTGACGGGCACCCTGTGCCTGGCGTTCGCCACCGGACTGCCGCTGTCTGCTGCGGCGGCCTACCAGGAAACCGGTCGCCCGGGCGACCCCGCCAGCTGGCGGTCGGCCGAGTACCAGCAGGACTGGGGCCTGGAGCGCATGCAGGCGAGCCAAGCCTATGCCGCCGGCATCACCGGCGCCGGGGTCAGCATCGGCGCCCTGGACTCGGGGTTCGATGCCGCCCATCCCGAAGCCAGTCCCGGACGTTTTCACTCGGTTACCGCCACCGGCCAGTATCTGGACGGCACTCCGTTCAGCGTGTCCGGGGTGCTCAATGGCGCCAACGACAGCCATGGCACCCATGTCACCGGCACCATGGGTGCGGCCCGTGATGGCGCTGGCATGCATGGCGTGGCCTTCAATGCCCAGGTCTACGTGGGCAACACCAACCACGACGACAAGTTTTTGTTCGGTCCCGGCCCTGACCCCAAGTATTTCAAGGCGGTCTACGATGCCCTGGTGGACGCCGGTGTGCGGGCCATCAACAACAGCTGGGGCAGCCAGCCCAAGGATGTTAGCTACCAGACCCTGGACGGCTTGCGCGCGGCCTATGCCCAGCATTTCCAGCAGGACACCTGGCTCGACGCCGCCGGCGACGTGGCGCGCCGCGGCGTGATCAACGTATTCAGCGCCGGCAACAGCGGCTATGCCAACGCCAGCGTGCGCTCGGCGCTGCCGTACTTCCAGCCGGAGCTGGAAGGTCACTGGCTGGCAGTGTCGGGCCTGGACAAGAACAACCAGCAGAAATACAACCAGTGCGGCATCGCCAAGTACTGGTGCCTGGCGACCCCGGGCGCGGCGATCAGCAGTACCGTGCCCGGTGGCGGCTACGCCACCTACAACGGCACCTCGATGGCCGCACCTCATGCCACAGGGGCCTTGGCCCTGGTCATGCAGCGCTATCCCTACCTGAACAACCAGCAGGCCCTGCAAGTGCTGCTGACCACCTCGCGCCAGCTTGACGGCTCGCCGACTCAGGGACCCAGCGAGCGGGTAGGCTGGGGCGTTCCGGACCTGGGCCGGGCGTTGCACGGCCCCGGGCAGTTGTTGGGTGAATTCGACGTCAACCTGGGGCGCGGGCAGGGCGATACCTGGAGCAACGGCATCTCCGACCAGGCCTTGGTGCAGCGTCAAAGCGAGGACGCCGCGGAACGCCAGGCCTGGCAGCAGACCCTCAAGGATCGCGGCTGGGAGCATGGCCTGGCAGCGGGCGCCAGCCAGCAGGATCGCAGCGACTATGCCCTGGGCATGGCCCGCGACGCGGCTGCCGCGCAGCGGGTCTATCAGGGCAGCCTGGTCAAGTCCGGGGCTGGCTGGCTCGAGCTCACGGGGGACAGCAGCTACCGCGGCCCGACCCGCGTCGATGGCGGCCTGCTGGCGGTCAACGGCAGCCTGCAATCGGCGGTGACGGTCAACGCGGGCGGTACCCTGGGCGGTAACGGGCGGGTCGGCGCCCTGACCGCCAGCGCCGGGGGCGTGGTGGCCCCGGGTAACTCCATCGGCATCTTGAGTGTCGCTGGCAACCTGGACTTGCAGCCGGGCTCGACCTACCGGGTGGAACTGTCGCCCACGGCCAGCGACCGGCTCGTCGTTGCTGGTCAGGCCAGTGTCGGCGGCGCCAATCTCAGCCTGGAGTCCCAGGCGCGGCCCAACCTGTTGGCCGGCGGCCCGGTATCCAGCCTGGTGGGGCGCCAGTTCGACATCCTGCAGGCCGCGGGTGGCGTCAACGGGCGCTTCGCCCAGGTCGAGCCCGACTACCTGTTCCTGGGGACCTTCCTCGATTATTCGGCCAACGGCGTGCAGCTGGACGTGACGCGTAGCGCCACGACGTTCGCCAGTGTTGGCGCCACGCCCAACCAGCGCGCCAGCGGCGGCGCCGTGGAGCGGCTGGGGCCGGGCAATCCCGTGTATGAAAGCCTGCTGCTTTCGACCTCGGCGGACCAGGCCCGGGACGGCCTGCGTCAGCTGGCCGGGGAGATCTACCCGGCGCTGGACTCGATGCTGCTCAGCCAGGGCTCGGTCTTGCGCGACACCTTGGGCGAGCGCGTGCAAGGTCCTGCCCTGAATGCCAGCGTTTCTGGAGCGAGTGCCAGCGAGCCAGGTTCGACCCAGCTCTGGCTCAAGGGCCTGGGCAGCTGGGGACGCATCGAGGGCGTGCAGGGCAGCGAATCCTATACCAGCTCCCTGGGCGGCATGCTGCTGGGCGTGGACCATGACTTCGACGAGCAGACCCGGGCCGGCCTGGCCGCAGGCTACAGCGACAGCTCCCTGGGCATGGGCGGCAGCCACTCCCGGGCCACGGTCGACAGCTACCACCTGGGCGCCTATGCCCGCCACGACCTGGACCAGTTGCGCCTGAGCCTGGGTGCCAGCCACAGCTGGCACCGTGCCGAAGTCCGGCGCGACCTGGCCTATGGCGAGGTGTCTGGCCGCCAGCGCGCACGGATCGATGCCCGCAGCCAGCAGGTGTTTGCCGAGGCGGCCTATCGCCTGGCATTGCCTGCAGTGCAGCTGGAGCCTTTCGCCAACCTGACCTACCAGCACCTGGAACGCGACGGCTTCCACGAGAAAGGCGATGCCGCGGCGCTGCATGCCGGTGACGAGCAGCGTGATGCCTGGCTCAGCACCTTGGGCCTGCGTGGGCGCGAGCAATGGCAACTGGGCCCGCAGCAAGACCTGCAGTTGGCGGCAAGCCTGGGCTGGCAGCACCGTCTGAGCGGCACCCAGGATCGCGAGCACCTGGCTTTCGCCGGCAGCGACCTGCCGTTTCGGGTGGAGACTGCGCCGGCCTTGCGCGATGCCGCGCTGGTGGGGCTACAGGCACGGGTGGGACTGACCCGCGACCTGGACCTGAGCCTGGACTACCAGGGGCGCCTGGCCAGTCGCGAGCAACAGCATGGTGCAGGGCTCAACCTGCAATGGCGGTTCTGAAGCGCCCTGGCGTGATACGGGCCAGGCGTTGCAACACGGAGTGTGACCAACGCGGTACTAAACCAAAACAAAACTAAGGAAGGTTGTAGTGAAGCAAGTCAGAAAGGATGACAGCGCACTCGCGCAGGGCTGGGCCCTGGCCCCGTTGGGGCGGGCATTGGTGGGTTGGGTGGCGCTGATGGGCACGGCCCAGGCCGCGCCCTACGTGGAGAGTGGCCGGCTGGGCGACGCCAGCAGCTGGCGCAGCAGCGAGTTCAAGGCCGACTGGGGGCTGGGGGCGATCCACGCCGACAGCGCCTATGCCGCCGGCTACAGCGGCAAGGGGGTGAAGCTGGGGATCTTCGACCAGCCGGTATATGCCCCGCACCCCGAGTTCGCCGGCAAGGACAAGATCGTGACCCTGGTCACCAGCGGCATCCGCCAGTACACCGACCCCTACATTCCGGTGAAGGCCGGCGATGCGTTCCGCTATGACGGCAGCCCGTCGGTGGGCTCGGACGGCAAGCTCGGCTCCCACGGCACCCACGTCGGCGGGATCGCCGCCGGCAACCGTGACGGCGAGTCGATGCATGGCGTGGCCTACGCTGCGCAGATCATCAGCGCCGACAACGGCGACCCCGGTCCCGAGGACGGCATCGTCCTGGGCAACGATGGCGCGGTGTACAAGGCCGGCTGGGACAGCCTGGTGGCCAGCGGCGCGCGGATCATCAACAACAGCTGGGGCATCGGCATCACCGACCGCTTCGCCAAGGGCGGGCGCAATCCGGACTTCCCGCATTTCACTGTGGACGATGCGCGGGCACAGTTCGCGCAGATCCAGCCGCTGCTGGGTACCTTGCCCGGCGGCGCCTATGACGGGGCCATCGCCGCCGCCCGCAGTGGAGTCCTGACGATCTTCGCCGCCGGCAACGACTACAACCTGAACAACCCCGACGCGATTGCCGGCCTGGGTTATTTCGTCCCGGACATCGCCCCGAACTGGATGACCGTGGCGGCGTTGCAGCAGAACCCCGACACCAGCAGCGCCAACCCGTACCTGGCCAGCACGTTCTCTTCCCGTTGCGGCTATACCGCAAGCTTCTGCGTCTCGGCTCCCGGTACCCGGATCTACAGCGCGGTGATCGGCGGTACCAGCCTGGAAGACCTGACCCAGGGCTACGCCAACAAGAACGGCACGTCCATGGCCGCACCCCATGCCGCCGGCGCGGCGGCGGTGCTGATGGAGCGCTTCCCCTACATGAGCGGCGCACAGATCGCCAGCGTGCTGCGCACCACCGCCACCGACATGGGCGCGCCCGGTATCGATGCCTTGTACGGTTGGGGCATGATCAACCTGGACAAGGGGATCCGCGGTCCGGGCATGTTGGTCACCGAGCAGGATATCCCCGAGGAGTTCCGCATCGCCGGTGGCTACGGCCCGAGCCAGTTCGTGGTCGATCTGCCGGGTGTCGGCGCCGTGGTCGATGCCGGCAGGCCGACCCAGCGGCTTTGCAACGACCTCAGCTGCGTGCTGGACCTGTGGAGCAACGATATCTCCGGCCATGGCGGCCTGACCAAGCAGGGCATCGGTACCCTGGTGCTCACCGGCAACAACACCTACGCAGGTCCAACCCTGGTCAACCAGGGGCGGCTGGCGGTCAATGGCTCGCTGCAATCGACGGTGACGGTCAATGACGGCGGCGTGCTGGGTGGCAATGGCCGGATCGGCGCGCTGGTGGTCAACCGTGGTGGCGTGGTGGCGCCAGGCAACTCCATCGGCACCCTGCGCGTGGGCTCCGACGTGACCTTCCAGCCGGGCTCGACCTATGCCGTGGAAGTGGATGCCACTGGCGCCGACCGTCTGGTCAGCGATGGCACGGTTTCGGTAAACGGTGCGAACCTGGCCCTGGACCTGCAGAACCCCGGGGTTTCGCTGCAGTCCCAGCAGGCAACCAGTCTGGTGGGGCGTCAGTTCGACATCCTGCAGGCCGCAGGCGGCGTGCAGGGCGGTTTTGCCGCTGTGCAGTCCAACCTGCTGTTCCTCGGTGGTGGCCTGGCCTATACCGGCACCGGGGTGCAGTTGGCGGTGCAACGTAGCGCCAGCTTCGCCAGTGTCGGCTTGACCGCCAACCAGCGTTCGGTGGCCGCGGCCGCCGATCGGCTCGGTGCGGGCAATCCGGTCTACGAGAGCCTGCTGTTGTCGGCCGATGCCGGTAGCGCTCGGCAGGCGTTCGATCAGCTGTCCGGTGAGATCCACCCGGCGGTGGGCAACCTGCTGCTCAACGACAGCCGCCAGTTGCGCGACGCCGTGGGCGAGCGTACCCGCCAGCAGGGCGTCGCCGCCGCTCCGGCCTTGGACGGCCAGGGCAACGGCCTGTGGGTCAAGGCCCTGGGGGCCTGGGGCAAGGCCGACGGTGACTCCGGGCATGCGCGCTACAGCAGTTCGATCGGCGGCATGCTGCTGGGTGTCGATGGGCAGATGAGCGAGGACACCCGCCTCGGCGTCTTCACCGGCTACAGCGACAGCTCGCTGAGCATGGGCGATGGTCGTCATTCCTCGGCCAGCGTCGACAGCTACCACCTGGGTGCCTATGCCGGCAAGGAACTGGAGCAGGTGCGCCTGAGCCTGGGCGGCAGCCACAGCTGGCACCGCATCGAGACCAAGCGCGAGCTGCAGTACAACGAGGTCAGCGATCGCCAGAAGAGCAAGCGTGATGCGCAGAGCACCCAGGTGTTCGGCGAGGCCGCCTGGAAGGTCGCGGTGCCGGGCATGGCCCTGGAGCCGTTCGCCAACCTGGCCTATGTGCATATCGCCAGCGACAGCTTCAAGGAACATGGCGGCGCCGCCGCGCTTGAGGGGGGGCGGGATAACCGTGATGCCTGGCTCTCGACCCTGGGCATGCGCGCCGGCAAGCAGCTGCAGTTGTCCAGCGGCCAGGCGGTGGAGCTTTCCGCCACCCTGGGCTGGCAGCACAACCTGAGCTCCACCGGGTCCGACCAGCACCTGGCCTTTGCCGGCCAGGGCGATACCTACAAGGTCCAGGCGCTGTCCCTGGACCGTGATGCGGCGGTGGTCGGCGCACGGGCGGGGATCAGCCTGGGGCGTCAGGCCCGGGTCAACCTCGACTACAACGGACTGCTGGGTAGCCGCGACAAGAGCCACGGGGTCGGCCTGACCCTGGACTGGGCGTTCTGAGGCCCTGAAAAGCAAAACGCCCGATGCTGTGCATCGGGCGTTTTGCTTGAACAGCCATTCGCAATTACAGGTCCTTGATGCTCTGCACCTGGTCCTTGTTGATGCGGGTCGGCTTGCCGTCCAGTTGCTTGAACTCGTAGAAGCCGGAGTTGCGGTCGAAGTGCGGAGTGTCGGTAGTCTGCAGTTCGCGGCCATCGTTGAGGGTGATCACGCTCGGGGTGGAGCAGCCGGCCAGGGTGGCGAAGGCGCCGATCAGCAGGGCAGGCAGCAGCAGCTTTTTCATGGGGAACTTCCTGGATCAGAGGGAAAAGGCGAGCGTCATGACGCCCGCCGAAGGGTTGTCAGTCGATGTATTCGAACAATTTGACGATCTTCTGCACGCCCGACACGCCCTGCACCACGTTGGTGGCGGCGTTGGCCTCCTGCTGCCGGACCAGGCCGAGCAGGTAGACAATACCGTTCTCGGTGATCACCTTGATGCGCGAGCTGGGGACGCTTTCGTCGGTCAGCATCTGGGTCTTGATCTTGGTGGTCAGCCAGGCGTCGTTGTTGCGCGCCAGGATCGACGACGGTTGTATCACCTGCAGCTCGTTATGCACCTTCTTGACCCGCTGTACCTGGCCGGCGGTCTGCTCGGCAAGGGACTTGAGGTCGGCGCGCGGGGTCTGGCCGGCGAGCAGCACCACGCCGTTGTAGCTGCTGACGACAATGTGCGAGCCCTTGTCCAGCTCCGGGTTGGCCTTGGCGATGTTGACCGAGACCTTGGTCTCGATCAGCGAATCGTCGATCTTGCTGCCGATGGTGCGGGTGCCGCGGTCGTCCTCGATCGGCGAGTTGCGGGTCGAGGTCAGCACGGAACTGCACCCGGAGACACCCAGGCACAGGGTTAGGGCCATCAGGCCGAGACGCTTGGAGATCATTCTTCACTCCCGAACAGTTGGCTGTCGATCAGGTCGCACAGACAGTGGATCGCCAGCAGGTGGACTTCCTGGATGCGTGCGGTCACGGTCGAGGGTACGCGGATTTCCACGTCCTCGGGCAGCAGCAGCGAGGCCATGCCGCCGCCGTCGCGCCCGGTCAGGGCAACGACGATCATTTCGCGGTCATGGGCGGCCTGGATCGCCTGGATCACGTTGGCCGAGTTGCCGCTGGTGGAGATCGCCAGCAGAACGTCGCCGGGCTGGCCCAGGGCGCGGATCTGCTTGGAGAAGACTTCGTTGTAGCTGTAGTCGTTGGCGATCGAGGTGAGCGTGGAGCTGTCGGTGGTCAGGGCGATGGCCGGCAGGCTCGGGCGCTCGCGCTCGAAGCGGTTGAGCAGCTCCGACGAGAAATGCTGGGCGTCGCCGGCCGAGCCGCCGTTGCCGCAGGCGAGCATCTTGCCGTCGTTAAGCAGGGTGTTGACCATGACCAGGCTGGCCTGCTCGATGTAGGGTGCCAGGATGTCCATTGCCTGTTGCTTGGTGTCGATGCTGTTCTGGAACAGTCGGCGGATTCGGGATTGCATGTCCATCTGGGTGACCTTAAGAGGGGCGGTGGCCTTTGCTACGCGCAACAGTGACCAGCCCGCGAAACATAGAGCTAGAAAATCGAATTGGGTTCAGCATTCGAAGGCGTTTTTCAGCCATTGAAGCGGTTGCCCCGCATGTCCCTGGCCCTGCAGGGCGACAACGTCGAAACGGCAGGGGTGGGTGGCCCAGCGGGGCGCTTGCTGCAGGAAGAGGTTGGCGGCCAGCGCCAGTCGCTGCTGCTTGCGCCCATCGATACTGGCGAGCGCTCCGCCGAACTCCGCATGCAACCGGTAGCGGACTTCGACGAATACTACTGTATCGGCATCGAGCATGACCAGATCGAGCTCGCCCCGCTTGCATCGCCAGTTGCGCGCCAGCAGCCGCAGACCTTGCCCCTGAAGGTACTCAAGGGCGTGGTCTTCGGCGGCCTGGCCGGCGTGGCTGGGCGATGCGCCGGGCATCAGCGCGGCGTGTCCGGCAGGCGCTTGACCTGGCCGCCGGCGAACTCGGCCCATGGCAGCTGGCGCTCGACGCGCTGGCTGGCGTTCATGCTCAGGCTGCCCGACAGGCCTTCGACGCGGTTGTCCGGCAGTGCCTTGAGCTGGCCCAGGCGTGGCGCCAGGCTGTAGGCGTCGACGCCCATGGCATACAGGCGGCCGAGGCTGCCGGCGGCCTGTGGCCACTGCTGCACGACCTGCTGGCGCAGGCTGTTGCTGCTGTCCAGCAGCCACGGCGTTTCGCAGAAGCGGATACCGTTCATGTCGTTGTACTGGTTCACGTCGCCGCTGGCGCTGTACAGGTTGGAGGTGGCGTAGACCGGCACGTCGCCGGCGTACTGGAAGTTCAGCGTCGGCTTGATCTGCTGGGCCTGTTGCGGCGTCGAGGCGAGGAAGATGAAGTCGATGTCCTGGCGGCGCGAAGGCTGGGCGGCGATGTTGCCGCCGACGGTGCTCTGCAGGCTCTTGGCGCGGCCTTCGCTCTGGCGCAGCTGGAACAGGTCGGCGATCTGCTGGGCGAGCGCGACCGGCTGGGCAATGCGTTGGGCGCTGATCAGGGTGCCGCCATTGCCTTCCCAATCCTGGCGGAAGGCAGCGAGCACGCGGTCGCCCCACTCGCCGCTCGGCACCAGGGCCACGGCGCGGACCATGCCGTCGGCGCGGGCGCGGCGGGCGACTTCGCGGGCTTCGTCCTCGGCGGCCAGGCCGAACTGGAACAGTTGCGGCGGGGCTTTCTGGCCGGCGTCGGCGTAGTTCAGGGCCAGGGTGGTGATGGGCAGTTGCGGGTAGGCGGCGAGTTTCTTGACCAGCGGTTTTTCCAGCGGGCCGACCACCAGTTGCACGCCGGCGGCCTGGGCCTGGCGGTAGAAGTCATCGAGGGAGGTGATGCGCGAGCTGTCGAACACTTGCACGGCCGGGGCCGGCTGGCCACCTTGCTGGGCCTGGAAGTGGGCGGCCATGAAACCGTCGCGCAGGGCGCGGGCGACACCGGCCAGCGGGCCCTCTTGAGGTAGCAGCAGGGCGATCTTGGTCAGCGGCTGGCTGGCCAATTCCTTGAGCTTGACCAGGGCGGTCGGCAGTTGCCTGGCCGCCGGGTGCTCGGGGTGTTGCTGGCGCCAGCTGTCGATGGCGGCTTGTTGCTGCTCCAGGGTGCCGGCGCGCTTCACGGCGAGGGCCAGGCTGGTCCAGCCGGCCAGGGTCTCGTTGGCGGCGGGCTGCTGCAGCTGTTCGGCGGGCAGCGAGGCGACCAGGGCCCAGGTCGCGTCGTTGTTGGCGGCGGCGGCCTGCTCGCTGAGCAGCGGCGCCAGTAGCACGCGCTGCTGGGCGGCGGCCAGGGCCTGGCCGTCGGCTTCGAGGGCGGCGGCATGGACGCTGTAGGTACGTGCCTGCTGCTCGGCCGGCAGTTCGCCGACGCGCTGCAGGCTCGGGTGGCCGAGGGCGGTCAGGGCGGCCTTGGGCTGGTTGCGGCTCATGGCCAGTTCCGCGGCCAGGGTCGAGGCGAACACCTGCTGGGCGGGCTTGAGCGGTTCCAGCTGGACCTGCTCGAGGATCCGGGCCGCGCGCGGGAAGTCCTTCTGCTTGTATGCCAGGTCCGCGGCGCTCAGGCGCAGCAGGGCCGCGTCCTCGGCGGACTTGCTGGAGGCCGCCTTCTCGAGCAGTTGCTCGATGCTGGCGTCCGGGGTGCGCGGCAGTTCGCCCAGGCTGGATGAGGGCGAGCTGGCGCAGGCTGCCAGCAGGGCAGCGAGGCAGAGGGCTGTGAGCAGCCGCAGACAAGCGATCATGTAAAGGTCCTGTTACTCGATCAAGTTGGCCGGCAATTGTACCCAAGCGGGGGGCGGGGCGCGATCTCGTCGACACTGATCCTTCACTATAGGTGGCCGCCGGCTGCGCCGGGGGTGAAGTTCTTTGCGCCCTGTTACCGGCGCTCGGGCTACAATGCGACCTTTGATCCGGAAAGCAGGTGTGCGCAGTGACTGATGTTGCAGGGGTTTCGAAATCCACGTTGGGCAAGCTGTACGTCGTCGCCACGCCCATCGGCAACCTCGACGACATGAGCGCCCGGGCGCTCAAGGTGCTGGCCGACGTGAGCCTGATCGCCGCCGAGGACACCCGTCACTCGGTGCGCCTGCTGCAGCATTTCGGCATCGACACCCCGCTGGCGGCCTGCCATGAGCACAACGAGCGCGACGAAGGCGGGCGCTTCATCACTCGCCTGCTGGCCGGCGACGATGTGGCGCTGGTGTCCGATGCCGGCACGCCGCTGATTTCCGACCCGGGCTATCACCTGGTGCGCCAGGCGCGGGCCGCCGGGGTGCAGGTGGTGCCGGTGCCCGGCGCCTGTGCGTTGATCGCTGCGCTGTCGGCGGCGGGGCTGCCGTCGGACCGCTTCATCTTCGAGGGCTTCCTGCCGGCCAAGGCCGCCGGGCGCCGGGCGCGCCTGGAGCAGGTCAGGGAAGAGCCGCGCACGCTGATCTTCTATGAGGCGCCGCATCGCATCCTCGAGTGCCTGCAAGACATGGAGGCGGTGTTCGGCGGCGAGCGTCCGGCGCTATTGGCCCGCGAGATCACCAAGACCTTCGAGACCCTGAAGGGGTTGCCCCTGGCCGAGCTGCGCGCGTTCGTGCAGGGCGACAGCAACCAGCAGCGTGGCGAGTGCGTGGTGCTGGTAGCTGGTTGGAGCGCGCCGGAGGGCGAGCAGGCGATCAGCGCCGAGGCCCAGCGCGTGCTGGACTTGCTGCTGGCCGAGCTGCCGTTGAAGAAGGCCGCGGCATTGGCGGCCGAGATTACCGGGGTACGCAAGAACCTGCTCTACCAGTTGGCGCTGGAAAAACAGAAAACCCATTAATGGCGTAATGACATTGTTTGTCACATCGCTTGTTCTTGGGCGCGCCTACCGGTAACCTTGTCGGCGGAGAGTCGATCGGACAGTCGCTGCCGTCTTTTGTTCCGCAAGAGGCGGGGGAGGAAAGTCCGGGCTCCATAGGGCAGAGTGCCAGGTAACGCCTGGGAGGCGCGAGCCTACGGAAAGTGCCACAGAAAACAACCGCCTAAGCACTTCGGTGCCGGTAAGGGTGAAAAGGTGCGGTAAGAGCGCACCGCACGGCTGGCAACAGTCCGTGGCTAGGTAAACCCCACTCGGAGCAAGACCAAATAGGGTTCCATACGGCGTGGCCCGCGTCGGAACCGGGTAGGTTGCTAGAGGCGTCCAGTGATGGCCGTCGTAGAGGAATGACTGTCCTCGACAAAACCCGGCTTACAGATCGACTCTCCACCTCTTCCCTCCCTGCTTGAATCGATAGCAGAAGCGTCCTGGTAATACCGAAAAATTCTTACTCTTAATAAATCACTTTAACTTCGCACTCTATCCGCTTGAGTGTGTTTGATTTTTCCCGTCAGTTTTCTTCTCCGGCAATCCTTCCACCTTCCTTTGTTGAGCTAAATCGCCGTCCTGTAAGGGATTTCCTTATGAACGTGCCTTGACGGTGTGGCGGGCGGATTCCTATAGTGTGCGCAAGTGGCAGAAAGTGGGATGAAGTGGGTTTTCTGACACAAAAAAGCTAACATTGTGGGGAATCGCAGCCGTGTTCCGCGGAGCCAACGCCGTCAGCCTCGATGCCAAGGGCCGTCTCGCCATGCCGAGCCGGTACCGTGACGAGCTCGATTCGCGTTGCAATGGTCAACTGATCGTGACCATCGACGCCGTTGACCCCTGCTTGTGTGTTTATCCCCTCGATGAGTGGGAACAGATAGAAGCCAAGTTGCGCGCCTTGCCGTCGTTGCGTGAGGAAAACCGTCGCCTGCAGCGTTTGCTGATCGGTAACGCGGTTGACCTGGAGCTCGACGGCAGTGGGCGTTTCCTGGTGCCGCCGCGCCTGCGTGAGTACGCCAAGCTGGACAAGAAGGCGATGCTGGTGGGGCAGCTGAACAAATTCCAGCTGTGGGATGAGGACGCCTGGAACGCGGTTTCGGCAGCCGACCTTGCAGCTATTCAACAACCGGGCGCCATGCCCGATGATTTGCGTGACCTGATCCTGTGACCATAGATAGCGGCTTCAACCACATCACCGTCCTCCTCGACGAAGCCGTCGAGGCCTTGGCCCTGCGCGCCGACGGTTGCTATCTGGACGGCACCTTCGGGCGCGGCGGCCACAGCCGCCTGATCCTCAGCAAGCTCGGGCCGCAAGGGCGGCTGCTGGGGTTCGACAAGGATCCACAGGCGATTGCCACCGGGCAAGCGCTGGCGGCCGAAGACGGCCGCTTTGTCATTGTGCAGCGCAGCTTTGCCGAGCTGGGCGCCGAGGTGGCCGAGCGCGGCCTGGCAGGCAAGGTCAGCGGCATCCTGCTTGACCTGGGCGTGTCTTCGCCGCAGCTCGATGACCCCGAGCGTGGCTTCAGTTTCCTCAACGACGGCCCATTGGACATGCGCATGAACCCGGACCAGGGCATCAGCGCCGCCGAGTTCATCGCCACTGCGCCGGTCGAGGAAATCGCCCGTGTGTTCAAGGAGTATGGCGAGGAGCGTTTCGCCGGGCGCATGGCGCGTGCCGTGGTCGAGCGTCGCGAGAAGCAGCCGTTCACCCGTACCGCCGACCTGGCCGAAGTGCTCAAGGTCGCCAACCCGGCCTGGGAAAAGGGCAAGAACCCGGCAACCCGCGCCTTCCAGGGCTTGCGCATTCACGTCAACAACGAACTGGGTGACCTCGAGACGGGCCTTGAAGCCGCGCTCGATGCCCTCGAAGTGGGCGGCCGCCTGGCGGTGATCAGCTTCCACTCGCTGGAAGACCGTATCGTCAAACTGTTCATGCGCAAGCTGGTCAAGGGCGAGGCAGACAACCTGCCGCGCAACCTGCCGGTGCAGCACAAGACCTTCGAGCCGAAGATCAAGCTCATCGGCAAGGCGCAGTTCGCCTCCGAAGCCGAGCTCAAGGCCAACCCGCGATCGCGCAGCGCCGTGATGCGGGTGGCGGAGAAGTTGCGGTGAGCCGGCTGTTTGCCAAACCTTTGCCAGGCGGAAGCTTCCTGATGCTTCTGCTGTTCGTCGCCGTCCTGATTTCGGCCATTGCCGTCTCCTACAGTGCCCATTGGAATCGCCAGCTGCTCAACACCCTGTACGGTGAGCTGAGCGAGCGCGACAAGGCCCAGGCCGAGTGGGGCCGGCTGATCCTCGAGCAAAGCACCTGGACCGCCTCCAGCCGTATCGAGAGCCTGGCCTCCGAGCAGCTCAAGATGCGCGTGCCCGCTGCTGACGAAGTGCGGATGGTGGCGCCATGATGAAGCTCGAGGGCGCGCTCTACCCCTGGCGGTTCAGGGTGGTGATCGGCTTGCTGGCGCTGATGGTCGGTGCCATCTGCTGGCGCATCATCGACCTGCAGGTGGTCGACCGTGACTTCCTCAAGGGTCAGGGCGATGCCCGCAGCCTGCGCCATATCCCCATTCCCGCGCACCGTGGCCTGATCACCGACCGCAATGGCGAGCCGCTGGCCGTCAGTACCCCGGTCACTACCTTGTGGGCCAACCCCAAGGAAATGCAGGCGGCCAAGGAACGCTGGCCGCAACTGGCCGCCGCGCTCGGGCAGAACCCGCAGCAGCTGACCGAGCGCCTCACCCAGCAGGCCAGCAAGGAATTCATCTACCTGGTCCGCGGCCTGACCCCGGAGCAGGGCCAGCACGTGCTCGACCTGAAGGTGCCTGGCGTGTACGGCCTGGAAGAGTTCCGCCGCTTCTATCCGGCCGGCGACGTCACCGCGCACATGGTCGGCTTCACCGATCTGGACGACCATGGCCGTGAAGGCGTCGAGCTGGCCTACGACGAATGGCTCGCCGGGGTGCCCGGCAAGCGGCAGGTGATCAAGGACCGGCGCGGCCGGCTGATCAAGGACATCCAGGTAACCAAGAACGCCAAGGCCGGCAAGACCTTGGCGTTGTCGATAGACCTGCGTCTGCAATACCTGGCCACCCGCGAACTGCGCAACGCCATCGCCGAACAGGAAGCCAAGGCCGGCAGCCTGGTGATCATGGACGTCAAGACCGGCGAGGTCCTGGCCATGGTCAACCAGCCGACCTACAACCCGAACAACCGTCGCAGCATGTTCCCGGCGGCCATGCGCAACCGGGCGATCATCGACGTCTTCGAGCCGGGCTCGACGGTCAAGCCGATCTCCATGAGCGCCGCGCTGCAGAGCGGCCGCTGGAAACCCACCGACAAGGTCGAGGTGTATCCGGGCAGCCTGCAAATTGGTCGCTACACCATCAAGGACGTGTCCAGAAGCGAGGGCCCGATCCTCGACCTGACGGGCATCCTGATCAACTCGTCCAACGTCGGCATGAGCAAGATCGCCTTCGATATCGGTGGCGAGGCCATCTACCGGGTGATGTCCCAGGTCGGTCTGGGCCAGTACACCGGCCTGGGCTTCCCAGGCGAACGCGTCGGCAACCTGCCCAACCACCGCGAGTGGCGCAAGGCCGAGACCGCGACCCTGTCGTACGGCTACGGCGTGTCGGTGACCGCCCTGCAACTGGTGCATGCCTACGCCGCGCTGGCCAACGACGGCAAGATGGTGCCGCTGTCGATCCTCAAGGTCGACAAGGCGCCGGAAGCCGTGCAGGCCATCCCCAAGGAAACCGCCGAAACCGTGCAGGCCATGCTGCAGCAGGTGATCGAGGCGCCGCGCGGGGTGTTCCGCGCCCAGGTGCCGTTCTATCACGTGGGTGGCAAGTCGGGTACCGCGCGCAAGGCCACCGTCGGCTCCAAGGGCTACACCGAGAACGCCTACCGTTCGCTGTTCGCCGGCTTCGGCCCGATGAGCGACCCGCGCTACGCCATCGTCGTGGTCATCGACGAGCCGAGCAAGGGCGGCTACTTCGGCGGCCTGGTCTCGGCCCCCGTATTCAGCAAAGTAATGTCGGGCACCTTGCGCCTGATGAATGTACCGCCGGACAACCTGCCGCCTTCGACGCAGCAAGCCAGCGCAGTACCCGCCAAGGGAGGGCGAGGTTGATGACGATGCCATTGAGCAAACTGTTCGCCCATGCCAGCCGCGATCCGTTGATCCGCGAGCTGACCCTGGACAGCCGCGCCGTGCGTCCAGGCGACCTGTTCCTGGCCGTGCCGGGGGCCAAGGTCGATGGTCGCGCGCACATCGCCGATGCCCTGGCCCGTGGCGCCGCCGCGGTGGCCTATGAAGAGCAGGGCGCCAGCGTGCTGCCGCTCACCGATGCGCCGCTGATTCCGGTCAAGGGTTTGATTGGCCAGTTGTCGCAGATCGCCGGGCGCTTCTATGGCGAGCCGAGCCGTCAGCTCGACCTGATCGGCGTGACCGGTACCAACGGCAAGACCAGCGTGACCCAGCTGCTGGGCCAGGCGCTCGACGCCTTGGGCAAGCGCTGTGGCCTGATCGGCACCCTCGGCACCGGCTTCTACGGTGAGCTGCAGAGTGGCCGCCTGACCACGCCCGACCCGATCGCCGTGCAGTCGACCCTCGCCGACCTGAAGAGTGCGGGTGCCAAGGCCGTGGCCATGGAGGTGTCGTCCCATGCGCTCGAGCAAGGCCGGGTGGCCGCGCTCGATTTCGATATCGCAGTGATGACCAATCTGTCCCGCGACCACCTGGACTACCATGGCAGCATGGAGGCCTACGAGGCCGCCAAGGCCAAGTTGTTCGCCTGGCCAAGCCTGCGCGCCCGGGTGGTCAACCTGGATGATGAGTTTGGGCGTCGCCTGGCAGACGCTCCAGCCACATCGCGCCTGATCAGCTACAGCCTGCAGGATTCGGCGGCGACGCTGTTCTGCAAAGAGGCTGTCTTCAACGATGATGGCGTGCGCGCCGTGATCGTCACCCCGCAGGGCGAGCATGTGCTGCGCAGCCGCCTGCTGGGGCGTTTCAACCTGAGCAACATGCTGGCGGCGGTAGCCACGCTGATGGCGCTGGATTACCCGCTGGACGAAATTCTCAAGGTCACCCCGCAACTGCATGGGCCGGTCGGCCGCATGCAGCGCCTGGGCGGCGGTGACAAACCGTTGGTGGTGGTCGATTACGCCCACACCCCGGATGCCCTGGAAAAAGTACTCGAAGCCCTGCGCCCGCACGCTCACGGCAAGCTGCTGTGCCTGTTCGGCTGTGGTGGCGATCGTGACGCCGGCAAGCGCCCGCTGATGGCCGAAGTGGCCGAACGCCTGGCCGATCGTGTGCTGGTAACCGACGACAACCCGCGTAGCGAAGATCCCCTGCGGATCTTCGACGATATTCGCCCCGGATTCGCTCAGCCTGCTGCCGTAGCGTTCGTCGCTGGCCGTGGCGCGGCCATTGCCCAACTGATCGCCAGTGCCAGTGTCGACGACGTGATCGTCCTGGCTGGCAAGGGGCACGAGGATTACCAGGAGATCAATGGCCAGCGCCATGACTTCTCCGACCTGGTCGAAGCCGACAAGGCACTTGCAGCCTGGGAGGCGCCACATGCTTAAGCCGATGATCCTCAGCCAACTGACCGGCGCCCTGAGTGCGCGCCTAGCAGGTGCCGACGCCAGCTTCACCGGCGTGAGCATCGACAGCCGCACCGTCGCTGCCGGCCAACTGTTCGTCGCCCTGACCGGCCCGCGCTTCGATGGTCACGACTACCTGGCCGACGTCAAGGCCAAGGGCGCGGTCGCCGCGCTGGTCGAGCGCGAAGTCGCCGGTGTCGACCTGCCGCAGCTGCTGGTCGCCGACTGTCGCGTCGCCCTCGGTCAGCTCGGCGCGTTGAACCGTGCCGCCTTCGACAAGCCGGTGGTGGCCATCACCGGTTCCAGTGGCAAGACCACGGTCAAGGAAATGCTCGCCGCGATCCTGCGTACCCGCGGGCCGGTGCATGCCACCCGGGGCAACCTGAACAACGACCTCGGCGCACCGCTGACCTTGCTGGAGATCGCTCCGGAGCACAGCGCCGCGGTGATCGAGCTGGGCGCCTCGCGCATTGGCGAGATCCGCTACACCGTCGGCCTGACCCGGCCGCAGGTGGTGATCATCAACAACGCCGGTACCGCCCACGTCGGCGAGTTCGGTGGTCCGGAGAAGATCGTCGAAGCCAAGGGCGAGATCCTCGAAGGCCTGGGCGAGGGCGGCACGGCCATCCTCAACCTGGCCGACAAGGCGTTCGAGATCTGGCGCAAGCGGGCGGGCGCTCACCGCATCTTCAGTTTCGCCCTGGACAACCCGCAAGCGGACTTCCACGCCAGCGACATCGGGCGCGACGCCCGTGGCTGCCCGTCGTTCACCCTGCACGGTCCGAGCGGCAGCGTCCCGGTGCAGTTGAACCTGCTCGGCACCCACAACGTCAGCAACGCCCTGGCCGCCGCCGCCGCCGCCCATGCCGTTGGTCTGAGCCTGAGCGGCATCGCTGCGGGCCTTGCCGCCGTGCAACCGGTCAAGGGCCGCACCGTGGCGCAGATTGCGCCCTGCGGCGTGCGGGTCATCGACGACAGCTACAACGCAAATCCCACCTCGATGTGCGCCGCCATTGATATACTCGCCGGCTTTTCCGGACGCACCGTCCTGGTGCTCGGGGATATCGGCGAACTGGGACAATGGGCCGAGGAAGGCCACCGCCAGGTGGGCGACTACGCCCGCGGCAAGGTCGACGCGTTGTACGCGGTGGGCACCAACATGGCCCATGCAGTCAAGGCGTTCGGCGCCAATGGCCGCCATTTCGCTACTCAAGCTGAGCTGATCGCTGCCGTTGGCGCCGAGAATACCAGCGATACCACTATCTTGATCAAGGGCTCGCGCAGCGCTGCGATGGAAAACGTCGTGGCCGCACTGTGTGGTGCCAGCGGGGAGAAACATTAATGCTGCTGCTGTTGGCTGAGTATCTGCAACAGTTCCACAAGGGCTTCGCGGTCTTCCAATACCTGACCCTGCGCGGGATCCTGGGTGTGCTGACCGCGTTGTCCCTGGCCCTGTGGTTGGGCCCGTGGATGATCCGTACCCTGCAGATCCGCCAGATCGGTCAGGCCGTGCGTAACGACGGCCCGCAATCGCACCTGTCCAAATCCGGCACCCCGACCATGGGCGGCGCGCTGATCCTGTCGGCCATCGCCATCAGCACCCTGCTGTGGGCCGACCTGACCAACCGCTACGTATGGGTGGTGCTGATCGTCACCCTGGCGTTCGGCGCCATCGGCTGGGTCGACGACTACCGCAAGGTGATCGAGAAGAACTCCCGTGGCCTGCCGAGCCGCTGGAAGTATTTCTGGCAGTCGGTGTTCGGCCTGGCCGCGGCGATCTTCCTGTACAAGACCGCGCCGACCAGCGTCGAGACCACGCTGATCATCCCGATGCTCAAGGACCTGGCAATTCCGTTGGGTGCCGGGTTCATCGTGCTGACCTATTTCGTCATCGTCGGTTCGAGCAACGCGGTCAACCTGACTGACGGCCTCGATGGCCTGGCGATCATGCCGACGGTGATGGTCGGCGGTGCCCTGGGCATCTTCTGCTACCTGTCGGGTAACGTGAAGTTCGCCGAATACCTGCTGATCCCGTACGTGCCGGGCGCGGGCGAGCTGATCGTGTTCTGCGGCGCGCTGATCGGCGCCGGCCTGGGCTTCCTGTGGTTCAACACCTATCCGGCCCAGGTGTTCATGGGCGACGTCGGCGCCCTGGCGCTGGGCGCGGCCCTGGGCACCATCGCGGTGATCGTCCGCCAGGAGATCGTCCTGTTCATCATGGGCGGCGTGTTCGTGATGGAAACCCTGTCGGTGGTCATCCAGGTGGCGTCGTTCAAGCTCACCGGCAAGCGCGTGTTCCGCATGGCGCCTATCCACCACCACTTTGAACTCAAGGGTTGGCCCGAGCCACGGGTGATCGTCCGCTTCTGGATCATCACCGTGATTCTGGTGCTGATTGGCCTTGCCACCCTGAAACTGAGGTAAACGAGCGTGTCACTGATCGCTTCCGACCAATTCCGCATCGTTGTCGGCCTCGGCAAGAGCGGCATGTCCCTGGTTCGCTTCCTGGCGAACCGGGGCATTGCCTTTGCGGTCGCCGACACCCGTGAGCAACCGCCGGAACTGGACACCCTGCGCCGAGATTACCCGCAGGTGGAAGTGCGCTGTGGCGAGCTGGACGTGGACTTCCTGTGCCGGGCCAACGAGCTCTACGTGAGCCCCGGCCTGGCCCTGGCCACGCCTGCCCTGCAGCAGGCCGCCGCGCGCGGCGTGAAGCTGTCCGGCGACATCGAACTGTTCGCCCGCCACGCCAAGGCACCGATCGTCGCCATCAGCGGCTCCAACGCCAAGAGCACCGTCACCACCCTGGTCGGCGAGATGGCCGCCAAGGCAGGCAAACGTGTGGCGGTCGGCGGCAACCTCGGCACCCCGGCCCTCGACCTGCTGGCCGACGACGTCGAGCTGTACGTGCTGGAGCTGTCGAGCTTCCAGCTGGAGACCACCGACCAGCTCAACGCCGAAGTGGCCACCGTGCTGAACATCAGTGAAGACCACATGGACCGCTACAGCGGCCTGCCGGCCTATCACCTGGCCAAGCACCGGATCTTCCGCGGCGCCCGCCAGGTGGTGGTGAACCGCCAGGATGCCCTGAGCCGTCCGTTGCCGGTCGAAGGCCGGCCGAGCTGGAGCTTCGGTCTCAATGCGCCGGATTTCAAAGCCTTTGGCCTGCGCGAGGTCGAGGGCGAGAAGTACCTGGCGTTCGAATTCCAGACCCTCATGCCGGTGCGTGAGCTGAAGATCCGTGGTGCCCACAACCACAGCAACGCCCTGGCCGCGCTGGCCCTCGGCCATGCCGCCGGCCTGCCCTTCGAGCCGATGCTCGAGGCGCTGCGTGAATTCAAGGGCCTGGCCCATCGCTGCCAGTGGGTGCGCGAGCGCAACGGGGTGAACTGGTACGACGACTCCAAGGCCACCAACGTCGGTGCCGCCCTGGCCGCCATCGAAGGCCTGGGCGCCGATATCGAAGGCAAGCTGGTGCTGATCGCCGGTGGCGATGGCAAGGGCGCCGATTTCGCCGCCCTGCGCGAGCCGATGGCTCAACACTGCCGTGCCGTGGTGCTGCTCGGCCGTGACGCCGAGCGTCTGGCCGAAACCCTGGGCGATGCCGTGGCGCAAGTCCGGGTCAAGACCCTCGACGAAGCCGTGCAGCGTTGCGCCGAGCTGGCCCAGCCGGGTGACGCGGTGCTGCTGTCGCCTGCCTGCGCCAGCCTCGACATGTTCAAGAACTTCGAAGAACGCGGACGCCTGTTCGCCCAGGCGGCGGAGGGGCTGGCATGATCTTCGGCATCCTCAAGCCGTACCCGTCGCCGCTGATCAGCGGCCGTGGCATCGACCTCGACTTCCCGCTGCTGGCCGGTTGCCTGGCGCTGCTCGGCCTGGGCCTGGTGATGATCACCTCGGCGTCCTCGGAAGTGGCCGCAGTGCAGTCGGGCAACCCGCTGTACCACATGTTCCGCCACCTGGTGTACGTCACTCTCGGCCTGGGCGCCGGGCTGATGACCATGCTGGTGCCGATCGCCACCTGGCAGCGCATGGGCTTCCTCATGCTGATCGGTGCCTTCGGCTTGCTGGTGCTGGTACTGGTACCGGGTATTGGCCGCGAAGTGAACGGTTCGATGCGCTGGATCGGCTTCAGCTTCTTCAACGTGCAGCCGTCGGAGATCGCCAAGGTCTTCGTGGTCATCTACCTCGCTGGCTACCTGGTGCGCCGGCAGACCGAGGTGCGCGAGAGCTGGATGGGCTTCTTCAAACCGTTCATCGTGCTGCTGCCGATGGCCGGCCTGCTGCTGATGGAGCCGGACTTCGGCGCCACGGTGGTGATGATGGGCGCCGCGGCGGCCATGCTGTTCCTTGGCGGGGTGGGGTTGTTCCGCTTCTCGCTGATGGTGGTGCTGGCGGTCATTTCGGTGGTGGTGCTGGTCCAGGCCCAGCCATACCGCATGGCGCGACTGATCACCTTCACCGACCCCTGGTCCGACCAGTTCGGTTCCGGCTACCAGCTGACCCAGGCGCTGATCGCCTTCGGCCGCGGCGAGTGGCTGGGCGTGGGCCTGGGCAACAGCGTGCAGAAGCAGTTCTACCTGCCCGAGGCGCATACCGACTTCGTGTTCTCGGTGCTGGCCGAAGAGCTCGGCGTGATCGGCTCGCTGCTGACCATCGCGCTGTTCGTCTTCATTACCGTGCGCGCGCTGTACATCGGCCTGTGGGCCGAGAAGGCCAAGCAGTTCTTCGCCGCCTACATGGCCTTTGGCCTGTCGTTCCTGTGGATCGGCCAGTTCCTGATCAACATCGGCGTGAACGTCGGCCTGCTGCCGACCAAGGGCCTGACCCTGCCGTTCCTCAGCTACGGCGGCAGCTCGCTGGTGATCTGCTGCGCCTGCGTCGGGCTGTTGCTGCGGATCGAGTGGGAGAGCCGCACGCACCTGGGCAGCGAGGAACACGAATTCAAGGAGAGCGATTTTGCCGAGGAGACCAGTCATGGCCGCTGACGGCAAGAACATCCTGATCATGGCCGGCGGTACCGGGGGCCACGTGTTCCCGGCCCTGGCCTGCGCCCGCGAGTTCCAGGCCCGTGGCTACAAGGTGCATTGGCTGGGCACCCCGCGTGGCATCGAGCACGAACTGGTACCCCAGGCCGGCCTGCCGTTGCA
The DNA here is from genome assembly GCF_014268935.2 of Pseudomonas peradeniyensis. GTDB lineage: Bacteria > Pseudomonadota > Gammaproteobacteria > Pseudomonadales > Pseudomonadaceae > Aquipseudomonas > Aquipseudomonas peradeniyensis. Next base: position 839,848 of record NZ_JABWRJ020000002.1, read on the forward strand.
CCTGATCCAGGTCACCGGCCTGCGCGGCAAGGGCAAGCTGTCGCTGCTCAAGGCGCCGTTCACCCTGATCAAGGCCGTGCTGCAGGCGCGGCGCATCGTGCGTGAGCTCAAGCCGGTCTGCGTGGTCGGCTTCGGTGGTTATGTGACCGGTCCCGGCGGTGTTGCCGCCCGCTTGTGCGGGGTGCCGCTGGTGATCCACGAGCAGAATGCCCGCGCCGGCACCACCAACCGCCTGCTGCTGCCGTTGGCCGCGCGTGTCTGCGAAGCCTTCCCGGACACCTTCGCCGCCAGCGACAAACTGCGCACCACCGGCAATCCGGTGCGCCCGGAGCTGTTCATGGACGCGGCGCGCGCGCCCCTGGCCGAGCGCCGTGCGCGCCTGCTGGTCATGGGCGGTAGCCTGGGTGCGGAACCATTGAACAAATTGTTGCCTAAGGCCCTGTCCGAAGTGCCGGAAAACCTGCGCCCCGAGGTGTTCCACCAGGCCGGGAAAAACCACGCCCCCGTCACCGCCGAGCGTTATCACGAGGCAGGTGTCGAGGCCCAGGTCGAACCGTTCATCAAGGACATGGCCCATGCCTATGGCTGGGCCGATATGGTGGTGTGCCGGGCCGGCGCCCTGACCGTCAGCGAACTCGCGGCGGCGGGCCTGCCCTCGATGCTGGTGCCCTTGCCCCATGCCATCGACGACCACCAGACCCACAACGCCCAATACCTGGCTCGTGAAGGCGCCGCCTTCCTGATGCCACAAGCGACTACTGGCGCAGCGCAGCTCGCTGAACGCCTGAACGAGGTGCTGATGCAACCCGAGAAACTCAACGCCATGGCCGGCACCGCCCGCCGCCTGGCCAAACCTGGCGCAACCAGCACCGTGGTCGATATCTGCCTGGAGGTGGCCCATGGTTGAGAGCCAGAAAGCCATGCCCCACCCGAAAATGGGCCGTATCCGTCGCATCCACTTCGTCGGTATCGGCGGCGTGGGCATGTGCGGCATCGCCGAAGTGCTGCTGAACCTGGGCTATGAAGTGTCCGGTTCCGACCTGAAAGAGTCGCCGGTGACCGAGCGCCTGCAGTCGTTCGGCGCGCAGATCTTCGTCGGCCACCGCGCCGAGAACGCCGCCAACGCCGATGTGCTGGTGGTGTCCAGTGCGATCAACCCGGCCAACCCGGAAGTCGCCACCGCCCTGGAGCGGCGTATTCCCGTGGTGCCGCGCGCCGAGATGCTCGCCGAGCTGATGCGCTATCGCCATGGCGTGGCGGTGGCCGGCACCCACGGCAAGACCACCACCACCAGCCTGCTGGCTTCGGTGTTCGCCGCCGGCGGCCTGGACCCGACTTTCGTCATCGGTGGCCGCCTGACCGCGGCCGGCACCAACGCGCAGCTGGGCACCAGCCGCTACCTGATCGCCGAGGCCGATGAGAGCGACGCCAGTTTCCTGCACCTGCAGCCGATGGTCGCCGTGGTCACCAACATCGACGCCGACCACATGGCCACCTACGAGGGCGACTTCAACAAGCTGAAGAAGACCTTCGTCGAGTTCCTGCACAACCTGCCGTTCTACGGGCTGGCGGTGATGTGCCTGGACGACCCGGTTGTGCGCGAGATCCTGCCGCAGGTCAAGCGTCCGACTGTCACCTACGGCTTCAGCGAAGAGGCCGACATCCGCGCCATCAACGTGCGCCAGCAGGGCATGCAGACTCACTTCACCGTGCTGCGCCGTGACTGCGAGCCGCTCGAGGTGTCGGTGAACATGCCGGGCAACCACAACGTGCTCAACGCCCTGGCCACCATCGCCATCGCCACCGACGAAGGCATCAGCGACGAGGCTATCGTTCAGGGGCTGTCGGGCTTCCAGGGCGTCGGTCGACGCTTCCAGGTGTATGGCGAGCTGCCGGTCGACGGCGGCAGCGTGATGCTGGTCGACGACTACGGCCACCACCCGACCGAAGTCGCCGCGGTGATCAAGGCCGTGCGTGGCGGCTGGCCGAGCCGACGCCTGGTGATCGTCTACCAGCCGCACCGCTACAGCCGCACCCGCGACCTGTACGACGATTTCGTGCAGGTACTGGGCGATGCCAACGTGCTGCTGCTGATGGAGGTCTACCCGGCCGGCGAAGAGCCGATCCCCGGCGCCGACAGCCGCCAGCTGTGCCACAGCATCCGTCAGCGCGGCAAGCTCGACCCGATCTACATCGAACGCGGCGCCGAGCTCGCGCCGCTGGTCAAGCCGCTGCTGCGCGCCGGCGACATCCTGATCTGCCAGGGTGCCGGTGATGTCGGCGGCCTGGCCCCGCAACTGATGAAAAGCCCGCTGTTCGCTGGCGCCAAGCAGGAGAAGTCGAAATGACCAGCGCCTACGACACGCTGCATTCCACCCTCGACGTCAAGGCCTTCGGCCGCGTCGCCGTGCTGTATGGCGGCAAGAGCGCCGAGCGCGAGGTCTCGCTCAAGTCGGGCAAGGCCGTGATCGAGGCGCTGACCAGCGCCGGTGTCGACGTGGTCGCCATCGACGTCGGTGACGACCTGCTGGATCGCCTGCAGCGCGAGAAGATCGACCGCGCCTTCATCATCCTCCACGGCCGTGGCGGCGAGGACGGCAGCATGCAGGGCCTGCTCGAGTGCCTGGGGATTCCCTACACCGGCAGCGGCATCCTTGCCTCGGCGCTGGCCATGGACAAGCTGCGCACCAAGCAGGTGTGGCAGAGCCTGGGCATCCCGACCCCGCGTCACGCGGTACTGGGCAGCGAGCAGGACTGCATTGGCGCCAGTGCGGAACTGGGCTTCCCGTTGATCGTCAAACCTGCCCATGAAGGTTCGAGCATCGGCATGGCCAAGGTGAACAGCGAGCAGGAGCTGGTCGCTGCCTGGAAAGACGCCGCCAAATACGATTCGCAAGTACTGGTCGAGCAGTGGATCCACGGTCCGGAGTTCACCGTCGCCGTGCTGCGTGGCCAGGTACTGCCGCCGATCGCGCTGGGCACCCCGCATGTGTTCTACGACTACGACGCCAAGTACATCGCCAATGACACCCAGTACCGCATCCCGTGCGGCCTGGACAGTGCCAAGGAACAAGAGCTGATCGACCTGACCGCGCGTGCCTGCGATGCCGTTGGCATCGAGGGCTGGGGCCGTCTGGACGTGATGCAGGACGAGCAGGGCCGATTCTGGCTGCTCGAGGTCAACACCGCACCGGGCATGACCGACCATAGCCTGGTGCCCATGGCGGCCCGCGCCGCCGGTCTGGACTTCCAGCAGCTGGTGCTGGCGATCCTGGCCGACAGCGTAGCGAAGCGAGGTTAACCAGCCATGCAAGGCGCGATGATACGTCAGCAACCACCCGTTACCGGCCGCAGCAAGCCGGTGCCACGTGGTGCCAGCCGACTGGTGGCCGACGAGCCCGTATCGGCGCGCCTGCCTCGGCCAAGCTTCGGCGGTCTCAAGCGCCTGTTGTGGCCGGTGCTGCTGGTGGCTGCGGGCTTTGGCGCCTATGAGGGCGCCATCCGCCTGATGCCCTACGCCGACCGGCCGATCACCAAGATCGACGTGCAGGGCGACCTCAGCTACATCAGCCAGCAGTCGGTGCAGCAGCGGATCGCCCCCTATGTGGCGGCGAGCTTCTTCACCGTCGACCTGGCGGCGATGCGCGTGGAACTGGAGCAGATGCCCTGGATCGCCCACGCCGAAGTGCGCCGGGTGTGGCCGGACGAGGTGGTGATCCGCCTGGAAGAACAGTTGCCGGTGGCGCGCTGGGGCGACGAGGCCTTGCTCAACAACCAGGGCCAGGCCTTCACCCCGCGCGAGCTGGCCAACTACGAGCACCTGCCGCAGCTGTTCGGGCCGCAGCGCGCTCAGCAACAAGTCATGCAGCAGTATCAGGTATTGAGCCAGATGCTGCGCCCCATGGGCTTTTCCATCGCTCGCCTGGAGCTGCGCGAGCGAGGCAGCTGGTTCCTGACCACCGGTGCGGGCAGCGCCGGTGCGGGCGTCGAGCTGCTGTTGGGGCGCGACCATCTGGTGGAGAAGATGCGCCGTTTCATTGCCATTTACGACAAATCGCTTAAAGACCAGATCACCAATATCGCCCGCATCGATCTGCGTTATTCCAACGGACTTGCCGTTGGTTGGCGGGAACCGAATGCACCGACGACGGCCCAACCCGCCGTTGCGAAGAATTAGAGAGAGGCAGGACCATGGCAAACGCGCATAGCGGCAAAATGATCGTCGGGCTGGACATCGGCACCTCCAAGGTGGTGGCGCTGGTGGGTGAGGTCGGCGAGGACGGCACCCTGGAGATCGTCGGGATCGGCACCCATCCGTCCCGCGGCCTGAAGAAGGGCGTGGTGGTGAACATCGAATCGACCGTGCAGTCGATTCAGCGCGCCGTCGAAGAGGCCCAGCTGATGGCCGGCTGCCGCATCCACTCGGCGTTCGTCGGCGTGGCCGGCAACCACATCCGCAGCCTGAACTCCCACGGCATCGTCGCCATCCGCGACCGCGAAGTCAGCACCGCCGACCTTGAGCGCGTGCTCGACGCAGCCCAGGCCGTGGCCATTCCGGCTGACCAGCGGGTGCTGCACACCCTGCCGCAGGACTACGTGATCGACAACCAGGAAGGCGTGCGCGAGCCCCTGGGCATGTCGGGCGTGCGCCTGGAAGCCAAGGTCCACGTGGTCACCTGCGCGGTCAACGCGGCGCAGAACATCGAGAAGTGCGTGCGCCGCTGCGGCCTGGAAATCGACGACATCATCCTCGAGCAGCTGGCCTCGGCCTACTCGGTGCTGACCGACGACGAGAAAGAGCTGGGCGTGTGCCTGGTGGACATCGGCGGCGGCACCACCGACATCGCCATCTTCACCGAAGGCGCGATCCGCCACACCGCAGTGATCCCGATCGCCGGTGATCAGGTCACCAACGACATTGCCATGGCCCTGCGCACCCCCACGCAGTACGCCGAGGAAATCAAGATCCGCTACGCCTGCGCCCTGGCCAAGCTGGCCGGCGCCGGCGAGACCATCAAGGTGCCGAGCGTTGGCGACCGCCCGCCGCGCGAGCTGTCGCGCCAGGCCCTGGCCGAAGTGGTGGAGCCGCGTTACGACGAGCTGTTCACCCTGATCCAGGCCGAACTGCGTCGCAGCGGCTTCGAGGACCTGGTGCCGGCCGGCATCGTCCTCACCGGTGGCACCGCGAAGATGGAAGGCGCCGTGGAACTGGCCGAGGAGATCTTCCACATGCCGGTACGCCTGGGCGTGCCGCACAGCGTTCGGGGCCTGAGCGACGTGGTGCGCAACCCGATCTATTCCACCGGCGTGGGCCTGCTCACCTACGGTCTGCAGAAGCAGTCCGAGGACCCGTCCCTGACCGGTATCAGCAACAGCAACAGCAGCAACAACAGCTATGGCGATGAACCGAAGGGCCCTGTGCTTGAACGACTCAAGCGTTGGGTCCAGAGCAACTTCTAAGTTTCAAAGCAGTAGTGGTAGGCGCGACAACTAGAGAACTGTAAGGAGAGGGAAAATGTTCGAGCTCGTAGACAACGTCCCGCAGAGTCCGGTCATCAAGGTGATCGGCGTTGGCGGTGGTGGCGGCAACGCCGTCAACCACATGGTCAAAAGCAACATCGAAGGCGTCGAGTTCATCTGCGCCAACACCGATGCCCAGGCGCTGAAGAACATCGGCGCGCGCACCATCCTGCAACTGGGCACCGGCGTGACCAAGGGCCTGGGTGCCGGCGCCAATCCGGAAGTCGGCCGTCAGGCCGCGCTGGAAGACCGTGAGCGCATCGCCGAAGTGCTGCAAGGCACCAACATGGTGTTCATCACCACCGGCATGGGCGGCGGTACCGGTACCGGCGCGGCGCCGATCATCGCCGAAGTGGCCAAGGAAATGGGCATCCTCACCGTTGCGGTGGTGACCCGTCCGTTCCCGTTCGAGGGCCGCAAGCGCATGCAGATCGCCGACGAAGGCATCCGCATGCTGGCTGAAAGCGTCGACTCGCTGATCACCATCCCCAACGAGAAGCTGCTGACCATCCTGGGCAAGGATGCAAGCCTCTTGTCCGCCTTCGCCAAGGCCGACGACGTGCTGGCCGGTGCCGTTCGCGGTATCTCCGACATCATCAAGCGTCCGGGCATGATCAACGTCGACTTCGCCGACGTGCGCACCGTGATGGGCGAGATGGGCATGGCGATGATGGGGACCGGTTGCGCCAGCGGCCCGAACCGTGCGCGCGAAGCCACCGAGGCGGCGATCCGCAACCCGCTGCTCGAAGACGTCAACCTGCAGGGTGCCCGCGGCATCCTGGTGAACATCACCGCAGGTCCAGACCTGTCGCTGGGCGAGTACTCCGATGTGGGTAGCATCATCGAGGCCTTCGCCTCCGACCACGCGATGGTCAAGGTCGGCACCGTGATCGACCCGGATATGCGTGACGAGCTGCACGTGACCGTGGTGGCCACCGGCCTGGGCGCGCGCATCGAGAAGCCGGTCAAGGTGGTCGACAACACCCTGCAGACCGCCCAGCAGGCGTACGAGGCTTCCAACCCGGCGCCGGTTCGCCAGGAGCAGTCGGCGGTCAACTACCGTGACCTGGAGCGTCCGACCGTGATGCGCAACCAGGCCCACGCGGGTGCCGCGGCGGCAGCTAAACTCAACCCTCAGGATGATCTGGACTACCTGGATATCCCGGCGTTCCTGCGTCGTCAGGCCGATTAATGGAATTTATCAGGGGTATTAGGGTGATTGGTGTTCAGCAAAGGCCGGGTCTGTTATCATCCCCAGCCTTTGTTGATACCTGTTCGCAATTTGCGCTGAAGCGGCCAATGCCATGATTAGACAACGCACCCTGAAGAATACCATCCGTGCCACAGGTGTCGGCCTGCACTCCGGGGAGAAGGTCTACCTGACCCTCAAGCCTGCGCCTGTCGACACCGGCATCGTCTTCCGTCGCGCCGACCTCGACCCTGTGGTCGAAATCCCGGCGCGCGCGGCCAACGTCGGTGAGACCACCATGTCCACGACATTGGTCAACGGTGACGTCAAAGTCGATACGGTCGAGCACCTGCTCTCCGCCATGGCGGGCCTGGGCATCGATAACGCCTACGTCGAGCTCTCCGCCTCGGAAGTGCCGATCATGGATGGCAGCGCCGGACCCTTCGTATTCCTGATCCAATCGGCCGGCCTGGAAGAACAGGACGCAGCCAAGAAGTTCATCCGCATCCTGCGCGAAGTAACAGTGGAAGAGGGCGACAAGCGCGCCACTTTCCTGCCTTTCGACGGGTTCAAGGTGAGCTTCGAGATCGACTTCGATCACCCGGTCCTCAAGGGCCAGACCCAGAGCGCGGTCGTCGATTTCTCCAGCACCTCGTTCGTCAAGGAAGTCAGCCGTGCCCGCACGTTCGGCTTCATGCGTGACATCGAGTACCTGCGCAAGCACAACCTTGCGTTGGGCGGCAGCGTGGAGAACGCCATCGTGGTCGACGAGACCGGCGTGCTTAACGAAGACGGCCTTCGTTCCGATGACGAATTCGTCAAGCACAAGATCCTCGACGCCATCGGCGACCTTTATCTGCTGGGCAACAGCCTGATCGGCGAGTTCAAGGGCTACAAGTCCGGACACGCGCTGAACAACCAGCTGCTGCGCAAGCTGATCGCTGAAACGGACGCTTGGGAAGTGGTCACCTTCGAAGATGCCAGCACGGCACCGATCTCGTACATGCGCCCTGTTGCGGCCGTGTAAGTTCGAACACTCTCTCTAGTGTGATTAAGGCCACCTTCGGGTGGCCTTTTTTATGCCTCGTGAAAACTACAGTGTGTCAGTTGGAGTTCCATAGGCCGTCGGCTGCAGAGGGTACGCTGTTTTACAAATGTTGTATGCGTCTCGTTGCGGACATAGTTTGAATCATGTTGTTTTGGCTGTTTCGGACGCATCCTACATACATTAAACATTTGGCTGTGCAGTCTAGTGAGGTCCATCTACAAGGAGTTTGCGAATGGCTTATCACGGATATATGGCTATCAAGGGGCGGTTCCGAGGGCTGCTTTCGGCAGGATGCTCAACTCAGGACTCTCTTGGCAATCGGTATCAGGCTGGGCACACAGATGAAATCATGGTGCTCTCGTTTTCGCACAATCTCTCGAATATAGATAACACTGATCGGGCGACACATCGTCCCGTTTTAATTACTAAGCATCTCGATAAGTCTACCCCGTTGCTCGCGGAAGCACTGGTCAGTCGTGAAATTGTAGACTGCAAGATTAATTTTTATCGGATAAACGCTAGTGGTAAGCAAGAGCGATTTCTTCACATTGAGCTCACTGGTGGGCTACTTGTTGATCAGCGTATAGAAATGCCGCACTCGGTCTTGCTCAATGATCAGGATCCGCAGGAGTACCTTGCCATTCGCTACAGCTCTATATGTTGGCAACATTTGATCTCTGGCACTAGCGGCTATGCAAACTGGGGTGGAGGAGATTGAACGGGGCGCGGAGAGGCGGCTCTTCGGGGGAACGCGAGCTCTGGGAGTTAAGCCATCTGGCTGGCAGACTTAACAGTTATGCGTGCGAGATTGGTGCTCGATATATCAGTGATGACGGTTTGAGGGTGCAGTTCACCCAAGAGGTCTCATCCAGCTCCAAGGCTGTTGTGGAGGGTGTTCGAAGGGGAGAGCTTACTGCTGAGCAAGCGTCAGTTGCGCTAAGACGTGAACATAGAGAGCTTTATGCGCAAGTTGATGAGTATTTAAAGCTTGTGGCGGGAGTTGCTGCTGGGGTGTTACAGGTAGGTACCGGCTTGGCAGTTTGTAAGCTGTCACTGGGTGTTGGCTGTGTTGCAGGAGGCATACCTCTGATACTGCATGGTGTCAATAATGTCTATGAGAATGGCAGGAATGTTATCAGTAGGCGAAACGACACGGTAGGTCCCATTCGCAGAGGCTATCAAAAGTTTGCGGAATTGTCCGGAGGGCGCGCTTCACATGGTAATGTCGCCTATGGGTCTGCTGATATCGCCTTGTCAGGCTTTGGACTGAGCCGTATGGTTCTGAAAGAGGGGGCTTGGCGACTTTTTAGATATATTCAGGCGGATAAGGTCAGGGCCTATAAGGAAATGGGTAAGGGCGCGATAATGTTCGAAGTTGGCGTTGACATGCTGACGGGGGAACAGGTGCTGATAGAGTTGGGCAAACGATGATGGCTCTGGTCTTTGTCTCGGCTGTCGTTTTGGGGGTGTGGAGTGCTTATGCACTGCGCTTCAAATGTTCGGGTGCGCGACTTGGCTATGGCCTGTTTTTCCTATGCTTTTTCTATAACATGTTTTTTATAACATATTATATGCGCGTGATTGATCGTTCCTATTTTCTGTTCTTTGGATATCATCCGGATTTCTTGAGCGCGAACCCCGTCGTAGGTTGGGGGTGCCTGATCGGGGCCATTCTGCACTGTGGCGCGATGCCCTCCAGGAATGAACCTCGAGGAAAACGGAAAAATGAATTACTTTGAGCAGCTTGGTTAGGGGCTGTTACTTGTGATCTGCAGGCAAAATGCGGATCTGGAGTTTTCAGCACCAAACCTGCTCTGCAAAAGACCGCGTGGGCAATGTAGAAATATACAGGACCTTTCAGCTCTTATCCTTTACCTGCGCATGCGCCGCTAGGCGCTCCAGTGCTGCGCGCAACTTCGGATCGCTGATGCCTTCGGCCGAACCTAGGATGCTGTCTGCGGCAGATTCCGACAGTTCAGGCCCGTGGCCTTCATGTTTTGCCGCCACCAGCGGCGGCTGTACCTTGAACTGGATGCGGCTCAGGTTGGCGAACGCCTCCATGGCTTGCAGCTGGCGTTGCAGGCGCTTCTGCTGGTAGCGCAGGCGGGTGGCCCAATGGCCGTCGGTAACCACCAGCAACAAAGTCCCTTCCTTCCAGGAGGCCACGTGGCAGTGCTCGCGGGCGGCCGGTTGCAGCTGGCTTTCCAGCAGGCGCTGCAGGTGCTCGAGGCGCTCGGCCTGGTTGAGCAGCAGGCGCAGTGGCCGGGCCTTGCGCAGCAGGTCGGCGGGGGGGCGGGCAGGGGTGGGTTTGTAGGCCATGGAGGTCTGCAGAGGGTTACAGGATCGACAGTCTACCAGTTGGGCATTCATCGCGGGGCAAGCCCGCTCCCACGCCAGCGTGTGGCCGGGCGTGGGAGCGGGCTTGCCCCGCGAGCGGTCGCCGGATCTTGATGCAAGTCATTCGCGATACGTTTCATCTTCGCGCACCTTGAACTTGCGCAAAAAGCCCCTATGTTAGTCAGGCCCCCTAAAAGCGCTGTGCCAGCATCGTGGAAATCCACCACTTTCCTCACCATCGTTTCCGGGTAGAATGCTCGTTCGCATGCGGCCTCAGGGCTGCACGGGCGACTCACGGGGCCGCCCTCCATCCCTACGTGTGGAAGATCCTGCCGATATGTTTGCGCCTTTGTTAAAAAAACTTTTTGGAAGCAAGAACGAGCGTGAAATCAAACGCATGCTCAAGACGGTGAGCACCGTCAATGCCTTCGAAGAGAAGATGGTGGCCCTCTCCGACGAGCAGCTGCGGGGCAAGACCGCAGAGTTCAAGGAGCGTCTGGCCAAAGGCGAGACTCTAGACCAGCTGCTGCCCGAAGCCTTCGCCGTGGCCCGCGAGGCCGGCAAGCGCGTGATGGGCATGCGTCACTTCGATGTCCAGCTGATCGGCGGCATGACCTTGCACGAAGGCATGATCGCAGAAATGCGCACCGGTGAAGGCAAGACCTTGGTCGGTACCCTGGCCGTGTACCTCAACGCATTGTCCGGCAAGGGCGTGCACGTGGTCACCGTCAACGACTACCTGGCCCGCCGCGACGCCAACTGGATGCGTCCGCTGTACGAGTTCCTCGGCCTCAACGTCGGCATCGTCTCGGCCTTCCAGCCGCCTGAAGAAAAGCGCGCCGCCTATGCCGCCGATATCACCTACGGCACCAACAACGAATTCGGTTTCGACTACCTGCGCGACAACATGGCGTTCAGCCAGGACGAGAAGTTCCAGCGTGAGCTGAACTTCGCCGTGATCGACGAAGTCGACTCGATCCTCATCGACGAGGCGCGCACCCCGCTGATCATCTCCGGCCAGGCCGAGGACAGCTCCAAGCTGTACATCGAGATCAACCGCCTGATCCCGCGTCTGACCCAGCACATCGAGGAAGTCGAAGGCCAGGTGACCCAAGAGGGCCACTACACCATCGACGAGAAGAGCCGCCAGGTCGAACTGAACGAGGCCGGCCACCAGTTCATCGAGGACATGCTGACCCAGTCCGGCCTGCTGGCCGAGGGCGAGAGCCTGTACTCGGCGCACAACCTGAGCCTGCTGACCCACGTCTACGCCGGCCTGCGCGCGCACAAGCTGTTCCACCGCAACGTCGAGTACATCGTCCAGGAAGGCCAGATCCTCCTGATCGACGAGCACACTGGCCGCACCATGCCGGGCCGCCGCCTGTCCGAAGGCCTGCACCAGGCCATCGAGGCCAAGGAAAACCTGAACATCCAGGCCGAGAGCCAGACCCTGGCCTCGACCACCTTCCAGAACTACTTCCGCCTCTACACCAAGCTGTCCGGCATGACCGGTACCGCCGACACCGAGGCGTTCGAGTTCGCCCAGATCTACAACCTCAACGTGATGGTCATCCCACCGAACAAGCCGTTGGCCCGCAAGGACTTCAACGACCTGGTGTACCTGACCGCCGACGAGAAGTACGCCGCGATCATCGCCGACATCAAGGAAAGCATGGCCCATGGCCGTCCGGTCCTGGTCGGTACCGCGACCATCGAAACCTCCGAGCACATGTCCAACCTGCTCAAGAAGGAAGGTATCGACCACAAGGTCCTGAACGCCAAGTACCACGAGAAAGAAGCCGAGATCATCGCGCAAGCCGGTGCTCCAGGCGCACTGACCATCGCCACCAACATGGCCGGTCGTGGTACCGACATCCTGCTGGGCGGTAACTGGGAGGCCGAAGTGGCCGCCCTGGACAACCCGACCGCCGAGCAGATCGCCCAGATCAAGGCCGACTGGCAGAAACGTCACCAGCAGGTACTGGAAGCCGGTGGCCTGCACGTGATCGCCTCCGAGCGCCATGAGTCGCGCCGTATCGACAACCAGCTGCGTGGCCGTGCCGGCCGTCAGGGTGACGCCGGTTCCAGCCGCTTCTACCTGTCGCTGGAAGACAGCCTGATGCGCATCTTCGCCTCCGACCGGGTGAAGAACTTCATGAAGGCGCTGGGGATGCAGTCCGGCGAGGCCATCGAGCATCGCATGGTGACCAACGCCATCGAGAAGGCACAGCGCAAGGTCGAAGGCCGCAACTTCGACATCCGCAAGCAACTGCTCGAATACGACGACGTGGCCAACGAGCAGCGCAAGGTGATCTACCACATGCGCAACAGCCTGCTGGCCGCCGAGAACATCGGCGACACCATCGCCGAGTTCCGCCAGGAAGTGCTCGATGCCACCATCAGTCAGCACATCCCGCCGCAATCGCTGCCCGAGCAGTGGGACGTGGCCGGCCTGGAAGCTTCGCTGGCCAGCGATTTCGCCATCAAGTTGCCGATCCAGCAGTGGCTCGACGAGGACGACCACCTCTATGAGGAAACCCTGCGCGAGCGGCTGATCAAGGAAATCACCGACGCCTACAACGAGAAGGAAGACCAGGCCGGTATCGACGCCCTGCGCACCTTCGAGAAGCAGATCCTGCTGCGCGTGCTGGACGACCTGTGGAAAGACCACCTGTCGACCATGGACCACCTGCGCCACGGTATCCACCTGCGCGGCTATGCGCAGAAGAACCCGAAGCAAGAGTACAAGCGCGAGTCGTTCACCCTGTTCCAGGAGCTGCTGGAGTCGATCAAGCGCGACACCATCCGCGTGCTCTCGCACGTCCAGGTGCGCCGCGAAGATCCGGCCGAGGAAGAGGCGCGCCTGCGCCGCGAGGCCGAGGAACTGGCCAGCCGCATGCAGTTCCAGCACGCCGCCGCCCCGGGCCTGGAAGGCGAGCAGCTGGCCGAGGAGGGCGCCGAAGTCGCCGTGGCCTCCGCGCCGGTTCGCAACGACATGAAGCTGGGCCGCAACGAGCCGTGCTGGTGTGGTTCGGGCAAGAAATTCAAGCATTGCCACGGTCAGATCGAGTAATCGATCCTGCGTGACATCCGAGGGGCCGCGTTGCGGCCCTTTCGCGACACAAGGCCGCTCCCACAGGTACAGCGCTCGGCTAAAGAGCAGCGCAGTCTCTGTGGGAGCGGCCTTGTGTCGCGATGGGCTGCGAAGCGGCCCCCGCTCTTCCCTCAGGTAACCGGCCGACATTAAGATCGTCCGACGTCGTCACATCCCTTGTTTTCCATAGGAGCGCTCTAATGGCTGTTGGTCTTGGTCCCCTGCCCACCCTGCACCCGGTTCCCGGTTTCGAACTCGGTATCGCCTCGGCGGGCATCAAGCGCCCAGGGCGCAAGGATGTGGTGGTGATGCGCTGCGCCGAAGGCTCCAGCGTCGCCGGCGTGTTCACCCTCAACGCCTTCTGCGCGGCCCCGGTGATCCTTTCCAAGCAGCGTGTGCAGGGCACCGTGCGTTACCTGCTGACCAACACCGGCAACGCCAACGCCGGCACCGGCGCGCCGGGCCTGGCCGCCGCCGAGCGCACCTGCGCCAAGCTGGCGGAGCTTGCCGGCGTGCCGGCTGAATCCGTGCTGCCGTTCTCCACCGGCGTGATCGGCGAGCCGCTGCCGGTCGAGAAGATCGAAGGCGCGCTGCAGGCCGCCCTGGACAACCTGTCGGAAAACCACTGGGCCGAAGCCGCCACCGGCATCATGACCACCGACACCCTGCCCAAGGGCGCCAGCCGCCAGTTCCAGTACGATGGCAAGACCATCACCGTTACTGGCATCAGCAAGGGCGCCGGCATGATCCGCCCGAACATGGCCACCATGCTCGGCTACATCGCCACCGACGCCAAGGTCGCCCCGGCGGTGCTCAAGGACCTGATGCTCGACGGCGCCAACAAGTCGTTCAACCGCATCACCATCGACGGCGACACTTCGACCAACGACTGCTGCATGCTGATCGCCACCGGCAAGGCCGATGTGCCGGAAGTCACCGAGGCCAGCGGCGCACTGTTCGAGGCGCTGAAAAAAGCGGTGTTCGAGGTGTGCATGGAGGTGGCCCAGGCCATCGTCCGTGACGGCGAAGGCGCCACTAAGTTCGTCACCGTGCAGGTCAACGGTGGTGGCAACCATCAGGAGTGCCTGGACGTCGGCTACGCCGTGGCCCACTCGCCGCTGATCAAGACCGCGCTGTTCGCCTCCGACCCCAACTGGGGCCGTATCCTTGCCGCAGTCGGTCGTGCCGGCGTGCCGGCGTTGGACGTCAGCCTGATCGATGTGTACCTGGACAGCGTGTGCATCGCCAGCAAGGGCGGACGCAGCCCGAGCTACACCGAGGACCAGGGCGCCAAGGTGATGGCCCAGGAGGAGATCACCATCCGCATCGAGCTGGGCCGTGGCCAGTGCAGCGAAACCATCTGGACCACTGACCTGTCCCACGAGTACGTGAAGATCAACGCCGAATACCGCACCTGATCCATCGCGGGGCAAGCCCGCTCCCACGCAGACTGTCGTGGGAGCGGGCTTGCCCCGCGACTACTGCACACTGCCCGCAACATGGAGCCGAACCATGAGCTATCACCTGATCATCGGCGACAAGCTGTATTCCTCCTGGTCGCTACGCGGCGCCCTGGCCCTCGAGCTGGCCGGCGTCCCCTACGAAGAAACCCTGGTCAAGCTCAACCAGCCTGACACCCGCCAGCGCCTGCTGGCTTTCTCGGCCACCGCCAAGGTGCCGCTGCTGCAGAGCGAGCACGGCGTGATCGCCGACTCCCTGGCCATCGCCGAATACCTCAACGAACGCCACCCCGAGGCCCGCCTGTGGCCCGAGGACGTCGCCGCCCGTGCCCAGGCCCGTTCGGCCTGCGCGCAGATGCACAGCGGCTTCTTCGCCCTGCGCGGCGCCATGCCGTTCGATATGTCCCGTGACGAAGCACTGGCCGAGGTGCCGCTGGACGTGCAGGTCGATATCGACCGCATCGTCGCCCTGTGGAACGAATGCCGCGTGGTCGCCAAGGACACCGGTCCGTTCCTGTTCGGCCGGCCAACCCTGGCCGATGCATTCTTCGCCCCGGTGGCCGTGCGCCTGCGCACCTACCGCGTCGCGGTGCCGGCCGAAGCGGCCGCCTACATCGAGACCATCTACCAATGGCCGGCCTTCCAGGCCTGGCAACAAGCTGGCCTGGCGGAGCGTGAAGGGTGAAACGGATTCATGTAGTCGCAGCGGTCATTCGTGGTGCCGACGGGCGGATCCTGATCGCCCGCCGCGCCGATACCCAGCACCAGGGCGGCCTGTGGGAGTTCCCCGGCGGCAAGCTGGAGGAGGGCGAGGGCGTCGAGGCGGCGCTGGCCCGCGAGCTGCGCGAGGAGCTGGGTATCGAGGTCGCGGCTTCACGGCCGTTGATCAAGGTCAGTCACGACTATCCGGACAAGCAGGTGCTGCTGGATGTGCGTGAAGTGCACGCCTTTACCGGCGAGCCCCACGGCGCCGAGGGGCAGCCCTTGGCCTGGGTGGCACCGCGTGACCTTGGCCAATATGAGTTCCCCGAGGCCAACAAGCCGATCGTCGCCGCAGCGCGCCTGCCAGACCAGTACCTGATCACGCCGGACGGGCTGGAAGTGCCAGAGCTGCTCAAGGGCATCCAGAAGGCTGTGGCCAGCGGCATCAAGCTGATCCAGCTGCGCGCCCCGGACATGTACGACCCCAAGTACCGCGATGTGGCGGTGGACGCGGTCGGCTTGTGCGCGGGCAAGGCTCAATTGATGCTCAAGGGGCCGTTGGAATGGCTGGGCGACTTCCCGTCGGCCGGCTGGCACCTGACCGCCGCGCAGTTGCGCAAGTACGCGGCCAAGGGGCGTCCATTCCCGAAGGAGCGCTGGCTGGCGGCGTCCTGCCACAGTGCCGAGGAACTGGCGCTGGCTGAGCAGATGGGGGTGGATTTCGTCACCCTGTCACCGGTGCAGGCGACCCAGACTCATCCCGAGGCGGTGCCGTTGGGGTGGGATGAAGCGCAGCGGTTGATCGGCGGGATCAGCCATCCGGTGTTTCTGCTCGGCGGGGTCGGGCCTGGCGAGCGGGAGCGGGCCTGGGAGGTTGGGGCGCAGGGTGTTGCGGGGATCCGGGCGTTCTGGCCTGAGAACTGAGTAATTGGGGCCGCTTTACGGCCTATCGCGACACAAGGCCGCTCCTACAGGGATCGCGCGGTCCTCTGTAGGAGCGGCCTTGTGCCGCGAATGGGCTGCGAAGCAGCCCCAGCAATCTCAAGCCTCAGGTTTAGGCGCAGGCTGCCACAATACCTCGTCCACACCCTGTCGCCGCCCAATGATCCGGGCCGCGACGAACAGCAGGTCCGACACCCGGTTGATATAGGCCAGCCCCACTCCCTCCAACGGTTCCAGCGCATTCAGCTGTTGGCAACGCCGTTCCGCCGCCCGCGCCGCACTGCGGCAGACATGGGCCTGGGCCACCAGCATCGAGCCCCCGGGCAGGATGAAATTCTTCAGCGGCCCCAACTCTTCGTTCCAGCGGTCGATGGCCGCCTCCAGGCGTTCCACCTCGGCAATGTTCAACGCCTGGTAGCTGGGCATCGCCAGCTCCCCGCCGAGGTCGAACAATCGGTGCTGACAAGGCGCCAGCACCTCGATCAGTTCGCCAAGTCCGGCCTCGGCCAGCCCGGCCAGCAGCACGCCCAACTGGCTGTTGAGGCTGTCCACCTCGCCGATCGCCTCGATCCGCGGATGGTCCTTGGGCACCCGGCGGCCGTCGCCCAGGCCGGTTTCGCCTTTGTCGCCGGTGCGGGTGTAGATCTTCGACAGGCGATAGCCCATGTCATGTCTCCGTCTGGATGGTGGTCGGCTGGGCCGGGTTCAGGGGCAGGCGCAGGGTGAAGCAGGTGCCCTGGCCGGGGGTGGACTGCACTTCCATCTGCCCCTTGTGGTTGTTAGTGATGATGAAGTACGACACCGACAGGCCCAGGCCGGTGCCCTGGCCGATTTCCTTGGTGGTGAAGAACGGCTCGAAGGTGCGCTTGCGCACGGTCTCGGGCATGCCGACGCCATTGTCCTCGACCTGGATTTCCGCCCACGGCGGGTTGAGCCGGGTGCGCAGGGTGATGCGCCCTGGTTCGCTGGGCTGCGGGCGCTGGTGGATGGCCTGGGCGGCGTTTTTCAGCAGGTTCAACAGCACCTGTTCGAGTTCGTTGGCGGTGCAGGGCACCGGGCCCAGTTGCGGGTCGAACTGGCGGACGATGGCCTGGCCCTTGAAGTCGAAGCCGATGGCCAGGTCGAAGTCGTTGCCGGCGATCTCCACGGCCTGGTCGATCAGCGCCGGTAGCTCGCAAGGGGCCAGTTGGCGGTTGCTGCGGCGGCTGAAGCTGAGCATGTGGGTGACGATCTTGGCCGCTCGGGCGCCGGCCTGCTGGATGCCGTCGAGCAGTTGCGGCACCTCGCGGCTTTCCAGGTAGCGGTTGACGGCCGGCAGGTCGATGCCCAGCTCGCCGGCCTGTTCCTGGTTGCGCGGCAGGTCCGGCGACAGGCGCCGGCGGATGTTCTGCACGTTGTGCAGGATGGCGCCCAACGGGTTGTTGATCTCGTGGGCCATGCCTGCGGCCAGGCCGCCGACCGAGAGCATCTTCTCCGATTGCACCATCATCTCTTCCAGGGACAGGCGCTGGGTGATGTCGTCGATGCGGATCACCACGCCACGGCCAGCGCCACCCATCAGCGGGTAGAAGGTCAGGGCATAGTGGCGCAGGTCTTCGCCCTTGGGCCAGGTGACCCGTTCGATCTTGGCCACCCGGTGTTTCTCCACGCTCTCCTTGAGCTGCGGCAGGAAGGGCTTGAGCGGCTCAAAGGCGAGGAACACCGGCTGGTTCAGTGCCTCGTCCAGCGGTGTGCCGGAGAGCACCGTGGCCTCGTGGTTCCACTGGGTGACGTAGAGCTGCTCGTCGAGGGCGATCAGCGCCGAAGGCATGGAATCGATAATGCTGTTCAGGTAGTTCTGAAAGCCTGTGAGCTTCTTCTCGATCTTGCTGCGCACCTGGACTTCAAGTTCCAGCTTGCGGTTGGTGTGGCGGGTTTCCTCGGCCAGGCCCTGGGCCTGGTCGTAGGCGTCCTGGAACTCGTCGCGGGTGCGCTTGAGCTGCTGCTCGCGGGCCTCGATGCGCGACAGCATGGTGTTGAACGCCTCGGCCAGGCTGCCGATCTCGTCGTCGTTGCCGCGCTGGGCGCGCAGGGCATAGCTCTCCTCGCGGGTGACCTGGCGGGTCAGCTCTTCGAGGCGATTGATCGGCACGGTGATCAGGCGCTTGATCTGCCGGGCGATGACCAGCCACAGCAGTATGCTGAACACCAGGATGGCCAGGCTGGCGGAGAGGGTGCCGGTGTAGAACGCGGTGGGCAGCTCGCTGCTGGCTACCAGCAGCAGGTGCGCGGGCGGGGCGGCGCTACGCGGCAGGCGGATCAGCTGGGTGCTGCGAAACTCCATCAGGCGCCAGCCGTCGATGTTGCGGTAGCGCTTGGGCAGGGTCAGCGGGTCGCCGTGCTGCAGCTGGGCCAGCATCTGCCCATCGCCGCCATAGATCGCGGCGGCGCGCAACGGCGAGTAGCTGTCGAGCTCCTTGAGCAGCGCCGTGGCGTTCTCCGTCGAGTCGCCGGCGCGCGCGGACAGCTGCGGGTTGGAGACCAGCCGACCGATGGTCTGCAGGGCCTGGGGCGCCATGCTTTCCTGGGTGATCCAGTAGGCGGCGCTGATGAAGGCGAGGTTGGCCACCAGCAGGATGGTCACCAGCAGCACCAGCAGGGCCGCCAGCAGTTTCTGCCCGACCGGGAGGTTTTCCAGGCGTTGACGCAGGGTCATGGGTGAAGAGGTGTCCTGTCCTGTGGATAAGGGGCGTCAGTCGCTGCGCAAGCCGCGTGCCTCGAGGTTTGCCATCAGGCGCCGGCGCAACTTTTCCAGATGCGGCACGCTGGCGCCATGCCGCGCAGCGACACGGCAGGCGTGGCCGAGCAGGTAGTGGACCTCGGTGCGCCGGCGATGGCGGACGTCCTGGTACATGGAAGAGTAGTTGGCCGCGGTGGCGAGGATCACCCGCTGCACTTCCTCGTGCAGGTCGTTGGCGGCCTCGGGCTGGCCGCAGCGGCGCAGCAGGCCGGCCAGTTCGTCGCACAGCTGGTCGACCTCGGCCAGGTGGCCGAGCAGGCCGCCGTTCTGGCAGTCGTGCAGCACGGTGAGCGGGTTGATCGCGCAGTTGAGCGCCAGCTTGCGCCACAGGCGGGTGGGGATATCGAGCGCCCACTGGGCCGGGATGCCGGCGTCGTGCAGATCCTCGAACCAGGATGGGACGTTGGGATTGGCCGGGTCGCCCAGCCAGTTGAAGCCGTGGCCGGCGAAGCGTACCTGCCAGTCGGCTTCGCGGAACGCGCCCTCGGTGCTGGAGGCGAAGATGCAGCGGGCGTGGGGCACCTGGTCGGCGACTTCGTCCTGGCTGCCCAGGCCGTTCTGCAACAGCACCAGCTCGGCGCCGTTGGCCAGCCGCGGGGCCAGGCGGGCCACGGCGGGCGCGGCGTCGTAGGCCTTGCAGGCGACCAGCAGGCGATGGATCGGGCCGGAGGCGTCGGCAGTCTCCGCAGGGATCGCGTAGTGCTGGGCGCCGTCCTGTTCGACCAGGGTCAGTCCGCCGCCGTGCTCATAGGCGGCCAGGCGCTGCTGGTCACGCAGGATCAGGCGGACCGCCTTGCCGGCGCGGGCCAGGCGACAGGCCCAGAGGCTGCCGAGGCTACCGGCGCCGAGAATATGCCAGGTGCTGCTCATCTGCGTTTCGCAACCCGTTATAATGAGTCCGCATTTTAACCATCAAACCCGACGCGCTCCATCTTCAGGCCGAGCGCGCTTTTTTTTCTGGAGATCATCCATGCCTTCGTTCGACGTGGTATCGGAACTGGACAAGCACGAAGTGCAGAACGCCGTCGACAACGCCATCAAGGACCTCGACCGCCGTTACGACCTCAAGGGCAAGGGCACCTTCGAGTTCAAGGACAAGGAGCAGACCGTGCTGCTGACCGCCGAGGAGGAGTTCCAACTCGAGGCGATGCTGGAAATCCTGCGCCTGGCGCTGGTCAAGCGCAAGATCGACGTCAAATGCCTGGAAACCAAGGACCCCTACGCATCCGGCAAGGAAAAGAAACAGGAAGCCAAGTTCCGCGAAGGCATCGACAAGGACCTGGCCAAGAAGATCGTCGCCACCATCAAGGACGGCAAGCTCAAGGTCCAGGCCGCCATCCAGGGCGAGCAGGTTCGCGTGACCGGCAAGAAGCGTGACGACCTGCAGGAAGCCATCGCCCTGCTGCGCACCAAGGAATTCGACATGCCGCTGCAGTTCAACAACTTCCGCGACTGATACTCGGCGGCCCGGAACCTTGATGGCGCAGTGATGTCCATCGGGGTCCGGGCCGCTTGCTTTGCGTTGCCCGCCTCATCGTGTACTTGCCGTTCGGCATCAGGAGATAAACATGGATTTGAACGCTGAAGTCGATCAGCTGGTCCGCCAATCGCAAACCTGGCTCCCCTTGATCATGGAGTACGGCAGCCGCCTGTTGCTGGCGCTGCTGACCCTGGCCATTGGCTGGTGGATCATCAACAAGGTCAGCGCCCGCCTGGGCAAGCTGGTCGGCCTGCGCGCCGACGCGGCGCTGCAGGGCTTCATCAGCACCCTGGCCAACATCGTGCTGAAGGTGCTGCTGATGGTCAGCGTGGCGTCGATGATCGGCATCGAGACCACCTCGTTCGTCGCCGCCATCGGTGCCGCGGGCCTGGCCATCGGCCTGGCCTTGCAGGGGAGCCTGGCGAACTTCGCCGGCGGCGTGCTGATCCTGATGTTCCGTCCGTTCCGCATCGGTGACTGGATCGAGGCGCAAGGTGTCGCGGGCACCGTGGACAGCATCCAGATCTTCCACACCGTGCTGCGCACCGGCGACAACAAGACGGTGATCATGCCCAACGGCAGCCTGTCCAACGGCATCATCACCAACACCAACCGCCAGCCGACCCGCAAGGTGGTGTTCGACGTGGGCGTGGACTACGACGCCGACCTGCAGAAGGCGCGCAACGTGCTGCTGGAGCTGGCCCAGGACCCGCGCGTGCTGCAGGATCCGGCGCCACAGGCGGTGATCTCGACCCTGGGTGACAGCTCGATCACCGTGTCGCTGCGCATCTGGGTCAAGACCGCCGACTACTGGGACGTGTTGTTCATGCTCAACGAGCATGCCCGCGACCGCCTCAAGGCCGAAGGGATCGACATTCCGTTTCCGCAGCGGGTGATCCGCGTGGTGCAGGAGGCGGCGGTCCAGTAACGCCGCGTCGCTTCCCATCGCGGGGCAAGCCCGTTCCCACATGGCCAGTGCCGGTCTTGTGGGAGCGGGCTTGCCCCGCGATGCTTTTCAAGACCCTTACACTTGTTCACAGCCGGGTACTGTCATTTCTGGCATATACCTTGATCCTGCCTACAAACCCGATGTCTGCCATGAAACCTTTGCTGTATATCACTCCCTTGCGCGCCTTGCTGTTCGGCCTGACCCTGGCGCTGTTCGAATTGCTGACCTATCTCGCCAGCGATGCGGTCATGCCCGCCATGCCGGTAGTCGTCGGCGATCTTCAGGCCAGCCCCGAGTACATTCCCCACGCCCTGAACTTGTACCTGCTGGGCGGGGTACTGCTGCAGTGGCTGATCGGCCCGCTGGCGGATCGCTACGGCCGACGCCCGTTGCTGCTGGGCGGCTGCATCTTCTTCGGCCTGGCTTGCCTGGCGACCTTCTGGGTGCAGGACATCGGCCTGTTCAACCTGTTGCGCCTGTTGCAGGGTATCGGCCTGGGTTTCGTGGTCACGGTCAGCTACCCGGCGCTCAACGAAGCGTTCAGCGAAGCAGACGCGGTGCGCATGATGGCGCTGCTGGCCAATATCGCCCTGCTGTCGCCGCTGCTCGGCCCGCTGGTGGGCACCCTGATGCTGCAATGGCTGGACTGGCGCTGGCTGTTCGTGGCGTTTGCCGCGGGCGCGGTGCTGTGCTGGCTGCTGCTCTACCGGCTGATGCCGGAAACCCTGGGTGTGGAGCGTCGCGACGGTTCGCGCCTGCCGTTCACGCCCATCCACCTGCTGCCGTTGCTGGCAGGCTACGGCCAGTTGCTGGGCAATCGGCGCTTCGTGGCCGGCAGTGCGGCGCTGGGGTTGGTGGGGCTGCCGCTGATCGGCTGGATCGGCCTGTCGCCGGTGCTGCTGATCCATGACGAAGGCCTGAGTACCCTGGAATACGCGCTGTGGCAGCTGCCGGTATTCGGTGGGCTGATCATGGGTAACCTGATCATCAACCGCATTGCCGATCGGTATCCGTTGCCGGCGCTGGTTCGCGGGGCCCTTTGGCCATACCTGGCGGGCCTGTCGCTGATGGTCGCGGCGACCTGGTATTGGCCGACGGTGCCCAGCGTGGTGGCCGGCATGTCGCTGTACGCGCTGGGGCTTGGAGTGGCCAACGCGGTGTTGTATCGCATGACGCTGTTCTCCAGCGAGCAGAGCAAGGGCCTGGTCTCGGCGATGCTGGGGATGATCACCATCGCCTTGCTGGGGCTGGGAGGCGCGGTGTTGGCGATGCTCGGAGCGGGTGCCAGCCTGATGCACTTTGCCGTGGCGGCAGGCATTGCAGGGGCGCTGGCGCTTTGGCCGTTGTGGTTCGTGGTGGGCAGGCGCTCCGGGGAAGGGGCTGTGACACAGTAGAAACATCGCGGGGCAAGCCCGCTCCCACGCAGTCAGTCATCATTTAGTCTGGATGCGTGGGAGCGGGCTTGCCCCGCGATAAGGCCGGTGAAGGCCTAGTTTTGTTCAGCCGCCGGACTCTCCACCGGCACCGGCTTTCCCCGACCAACCTCCTGCCGCCAGTGCAGGGCGATCAGCACCAGCGTCGGCACGCCCAGCAGCGCGGTGATCAGGAAGAAGTCGTGGTAGCCGAACTTCTCCACCATCACCCCGGAATAGCCACCGATCAAACGCGGCAGCAACAGCATGATCGAGCTCAGCAGCGCGTACTGGGTAGCCGAAAACTTCAGGTTGGTCAGGCTCGACAGGTAGGCGACGAAGGCTGACGTGGCCAACCCCGAGCTGAAGTTGTCCAGCGAAATGGTCACCACCAGCATTTCCAGGTTCGGGCCCATGTCGGCCAGCATCAGGAACAGGATGTTGGTCGCCGCCGAGGCCGCGCCGCCGATGAACAGGATCGGCAGGATGCCGAAACGCACGATCAGCAGGCCACCGGCACCGGCGCCCACCAGGGTCATGATCAGGCCGAAGATCTTGCTGACGCTGGCGATCTGGTCCTTGGTGAAGCCCATGTCGATGTAGAACACGTTGGCCATCACGCCCATCACTGTGTCGGACATGCGGTAGGTGGCGATCAGTCCGAGCAGCAGCAGGGCCTGCCAGCGGTAGCGCGCGATGAAGTCGTTGACCGGTGTGAGCACCGGCGCCAGGCCGCGACGGCCCAGGGACGACAGGCACGCCCAGGTCAGCAGCACGTAGAGGATCAGGCGCAGGAAGGCGCGGTCCTCGAGCAGCAGGTCGAGCATGGTCGAGTCGCCGAACACCACGCTGGCCCAGTCGGTGTTGAACAGCTGGGTGAAGCTGGCGGGCACCGAGACCAACAGGATGATCAGCACGAACACCGACGCCAGCTGGTGCATCAGGCCGTAGCGGGCCGCCGACAGCTGGGTGCGCAGGGGCACCGGCGGTTCGCGCATCACCAGGGTGGTGAACAGCGCGGGCAGCATCAGTACGCCGAACAGCACGTAGGTGCCGGTCCAGGCCTGGTGCAGGTAGCTGAATCCGGTGGAGCCGAACCACTCGGCGAAGAACAGCGCGCCGGCGGTGGCGAGCAGCGCGGCAACCCGGTATCCGGCCATGTAGCTGGCGGCCAGGGCGGCCTGGCGCTGGTCGTCGGCGATCTCCAGGCGGTAGGCGTCGACGGCGATGTCCTGGGTGGCCGAGGCGAAGGCCACCAGCACCGCCAGGGCGATCAGCCACGACAGGTGTTTCTGCGGGTCGCAGAAGCCCATGCCGACCAGCCCGAGCACCACCAGCACCTGGGACAACAGCAGCCACGAACGACGACGGCCCATGCCACCGAGCAGCGGCAGGCGCCATTGGTCGAGCAGCGGCGACCAGACCCACTTGAAGGCGTAGGCCAGGCCGATCAGGCTGGCATAGCCGATGGTCTCACGCGCCACACCCGCCTCGCGCAGCCAGACCGAAAGCGTCGAGAACACCAGCATGTACGGCAGGCCGGCGGCGAATCCGAGCAGCAAAAGCACCAAAGTTGACGGGCTGGCATAGGCAGCGAGCG
The DNA here is from genome assembly GCF_014268935.2 of Pseudomonas peradeniyensis. Lineage (GTDB taxonomy): Bacteria > Pseudomonadota > Gammaproteobacteria > Pseudomonadales > Pseudomonadaceae > Aquipseudomonas > Aquipseudomonas peradeniyensis. The sequence goes on from NZ_JABWRJ020000002.1 coordinate 864,360, forward strand.
CAGCGCGCCAGGTTTTACGGGGCATGGGCCAACATCTGCCTCAAGGTTTGCGAAAACAAAGCGCGCACTCTAACCGCTGTGCTCCATTGGACGCCAGCCATGGCGCGCCATATCCACACGATTATTGGCCACATTCACGCCTTCTGCGCGCAGACGGGCGCGTTGTTCGTCGCCCGACGGCGTGCCAAGGGCCAGGCTCAGCCGACCGCCGGCACCCAGCACCCGGTGCCAGGGTAGGCGAGTGTCCGCTGGCAACTGCCCCAGGGTACGCCCGACCCAGCGTGCGGCACGGCCGAGGCCGGCCAGCTCGGCCAGTTGTCCGTAGCTGACCACCTTGCCGGCGGGCACCTGGCCCAGCACCGAGTACAGTGCCATTCGTCGGGCCTCGGCGTCTTCCGGCGGGGAGGGTGGCGGCATGGACATCACGGAGTACCTGGCCTGCGGATGAAACCGGACAGGCGGTCCGGGCAAATGCGAGTGGAACTCATCGGCATGGTCTGGGTCTGTCCTTGCTCAGGTTGTCGGTATCTGGATAATGCCCGGCTTTTTCGTCGAATCGAACCCGTATTGCGCTTATGTCTTCTAGAACCCTGCTTTGCCTCATCGCCGCGTCCCTCTGTACCCCCGTGCTCGCCGACACCGTGTGGATGAAGAACGGTGACCGCCTGAGTGGCAAGATCAAGGTCTTCGACGGCGGCAAGCTGCTGCTGGAGACGCCCTATGGCGGTTCGATCGCCCTGGACTGGAAACAGGTGCAGACGCTGGAGAGCGACCAGGAACTGCTGGTCAAGCAGGACGCCTACTCCGGCGAGAAGGCCAAGTCGCTCAAGGCTGCCGAACCGGGCAAGGTGACCCTGGCCAACGGCGATGCGCCGAAGACCGTCGAGCTGGCCAGCATCGAGCAGATCATGAAGCCACGGCCGGTGGTCGAGGACTTCCTGTGGAAGGGCAATGTCGATGTGGCCATGGACTACAAGCGCGCCGAGAACAATACCGACGACTACGACGTCAGCTTCAAGACCACCGCCCGCCATGGCCGTTGGCGGCACAACGCCGAGGGCGAGTACAACCGCGAGACCAAGGACGACGTCACCACCACCAACAACTGGAGCGCCGAGTACGCCCTGGACCGCTTCATCACCGAGAAGTGGTTCTGGCAGGGGCGCCTGGAGTACAAGCGCGACCATATCGAAGACCTGGCGCGCCAGCGTACCGTCGGTACCGGCCCGGGCTACCAGTTCTGGGATGACGAACTGGGCGCGTTCTCGCTGGGTTCGCTGATCAACCGAACCGATTTCGAATACCGCGATGGCGGCAAGGACAACTTCTATGCCGCCGCCGTGAAGTGGGACTACAACCGCTACCTGATCGGCAAGAAGGTGGAGTTCTTCACCAATGGTGAGGTTGGCAAGCCGCTGGGTGGGGTGGCCGAGTACGCGCTGGATGCCGAGATGGGGCTGCGCTACAAGGTCACCGAGTGGGCTTCGCTCAACCTGAAGGCGGAGAAGGACCTGATCAAGGGCACCCGCGACAGCGACCTGGACAAGACCCGCTATACCGCCGGGTTTGGTGTTACCTGGTAAGTCGGCAGCGTGCTTTTTGTGTAGGAGCGGCCTTGTGTCGCGATAGGGCCGCAAAGCGGCCCCAGGATCTCGGCAACAAGGCAGACATTGCCGGGGCCGCGTTGCGGCCCTTTCGCGACACAAGGCCGCTCCTACAGGGATATGCATAGATCTACACGGCAGCAGACCCAGTGGCAGACGCAGGTGATAATGCTTATCTTGTCACCCATCCAGTCCGCCGCCAGGAGCCTCTCCAGTGAGTACCAACGCCCTTCGCCCCGCCCGGGAACTGCTGCTCAAGGAGTACCGTGGCGTTCTCTCGACCCACTCCAAGTCCATGCCCGGCTATCCCTTCGGCTCGGTGGTGCCTTATTGCCTGGACGCCGAGGGCCATCCGCTGATCCTCATCAGCCGTATCGCCCAGCACACCCACAACCTGCAGAAAGACCCCAAGTGTTCGCTATTGGTGGGCGAGCGCGACGCCGAGGACGTCCAGGCAGTCGGGCGCCTGACGGTGATGGCCGAGGCGCGCAAGCTGAGCGACGAGACAGCCATCGAGGCTGCCGCGGCCCGCTACTACCGGTACTTCCCTGAATCGGCCAATTACCACAAGGCCCACGACTTCGACTTCTGGGTGCTCGAGCCGGTACGCCACCGCTACATCGGCGGTTTCGGTGCGATCCACTGGCTCGACCAGGTGACCCTGGCCAATCCCTTCGCGGGCAAGGCCGAGGTCAGCATGATCGAGCATATGAACAGCGACCACGCCAATGCCATCGCCCATTACGTCGAACTGACCGATCTGCCGCGCACGGCGCCGGCCGAAATGGTCGGCATCGACAGCGAAGGCATGCACCTGCGTATCGGCCAGGGGGTGTACTGGCTGGCCTTCCCGAACATTTGCAACACGCCGACACAAGTCCGCGAAGCCTTGGTTTTGCTGGCCCGCGCTGACCAGTGGCCGGTTGCGGAAAGCGTCGAGGGTTGAAAACAGGCGTCGAGGCATCCATCTGATGGTCTTACAGGAAGATTCTCTTCCGTCGAGGAACCCTTGATGCGTGCTTTTCTACTGCTGTTACTGCTTTTTCCCGTGCTGGAGCTGTTCGTGTTCGTCAAGGTCAGCGCGGCCATCGGTTTCTTTCCGGCGCTGCTGCTGATCATCGCCGGTTCCGCTCTGGGTGTGCTGGTGATGCGTGTGGCCGGCCTGGCCACCGCCCTGCGTGCCCGGGAGAGCCTGCAGCGCGGCGAACTGCCAGCTGAGGACATGTTCCAAGGCCTGATGCTCACCGTTGGTGGTGGTCTGCTGCTGTTGCCTGGCTTCATCAGCGATGTGCTGGGCCTGCTGTGCCTGTTGCCGTTCACCCGCCGCCTGGTTGCCGGAAAGCTGCGTCGCCGCGCCGAGGAACAGGCCCTGCGCCAGCGTGCGTTCCAGGATGACCCATTCCAGGCCCAGCCCCGCGATGGTGGCCATCGTCCGAACGTGATCGAGGGCGAGTACGAGCGCCGCGACAAATAACACCGATTTTTCGTGGGAGCGGGCTTGCCCCGCGATGGCCTCTGGGTTGGGCTCATCGTGGGGCAGGCCCGCTTCCACGATGACCTTTTGAAAAATTTTCCGCTCAAGCCTTGTAATTGTTTTTAGCGGCCTCATGTATGTGTCACCGCAAGGTTTCTGGTGGCGACACCAGACATGACATAGGTGGTTCGCCCGGTGCGGGCCACGCCCGGCAACGCCGGATCGAATCAACCCGCCGGTGTCGACACCGGCCGATGAAAACCACAATTTGGGAGAGATCGACAATGAAGCTTCGTCCTCTGCATGACCGCGTCGTTATCCGTCGCAGCGAAGAAGAATCGAAAACCGCTGGCGGTATCGTCCTGCCGGGTTCGGCCGCTGAAAAACCAAACCGCGGCGAAGTCGTTGCCGTCGGCACCGGTCGTATCCTGGACAACGGCGAAGTACGCGCGCTGGCCGTGAAAGTGGGTGACAAAGTGGTTTTCGGCCCTTACTCGGGCAGCAACACCGTGAAAGTCGATGGCGAAGACCTGCTGGTCATGGCCGAGAACGAAATCCTGGCCGTTATCGAAGCCTGATTTCTCCCCGACTTCCCGTTATTCCAAAGAATTCCAAGGATTAAACGATCATGGCTGCTAAAGACGTAAAATTCGGCGATTCCGCCCGTAAGAAAATGCTGGTTGGTGTCAACGTTCTGGCTGACGCGGTAAAAGCGACCCTGGGCCCGAAAGGCCGCAATGTGGTCCTGGCCAAGAGCTTCGGCGCGCCGACCATCACCAAGGACGGCGTTTCCGTCGCCAAAGAGATCGAGCTCAAGGACGCTTTCGAGAACATGGGCGCCCAGCTGGTCAAGGAAGTCGCTTCCAAGGCCAACGACGCTGCCGGTGACGGCACCACCACCGCCACCGTCCTGGCCCAGGCCATCGTCAACGAAGGCCTGAAGGCCGTCGCTGCCGGCATGAACCCGATGGATCTGAAGCGCGGTATCGACAAGGCCACTGCTGCCGTTGTTGCCGAACTGAAAAACCTGTCCAAGCCATGCGCCGACTCCAAGGCCATCGCTCAGGTCGGCACCATCTCCGCCAACTCCGACAACTCCATCGGTGAAATCATCGCCGAAGCCATGGAAAAAGTCGGTAAAGAAGGCGTGATCACCGTTGAAGAAGGCTCGGGCCTGGAAAACGAACTGTCCGTCGTAGAAGGCATGCAGTTCGACCGTGGCTACCTGTCGCCGTACTTCGTCAACAAGCCGGACACCATGGTTGCCGAGCTGGAAGGCGCGCTGCTGCTGCTGGTCGACAAGAAGATCTCCAACATCCGCGAGCTACTGCCAGTACTGGAAGCCGTTGCCAAGGCCGGCCGTCCGCTGCTGATCGTTGCCGAGGACGTCGAGGGCGAGGCCCTGGCCACCCTGGTGGTCAACAACATGCGCGGCATCGTCAAGGTTGCCGCGGTCAAGGCCCCGGGCTTCGGCGACCGCCGCAAGGCCATGCTGCAGGACATCGCCGTCCTGACCGGCGGTACCGTAATCTCCGAAGAGATCGGCCTGTCCCTGGAAACCGCCACCCTGGAGCACCTGGGTAACGCCAAGCGCGTGATCCTGTCCAAGGAAAACACCACCATCATCGACGGTGCTGGCGAAGAAGCCGACATCCAGGCTCGCGTCACCCAGATCCGCGCCCAGGTTGCCGACACCACTTCGGACTACGACCGTGAGAAGCTGCAAGAGCGTCTGGCCAAGCTGGCTGGCGGTGTTGCCGTGATCAAGGTCGGTGCCGGTACCGAAGTTGAGATGAAAGAGAAGAAAGCCCGCGTCGAAGACGCCCTGCACGCTACCCGTGCAGCCGTCGAAGAAGGCGTGGTGCCTGGCGGTGGTGTTGCCCTGGTTCGCGCCCTGGCGGCCATTGTCAACCTGAAAGGCGACAACGAAGACCAGAACGTCGGTATCGCCCTGCTGCGTCGCGCCGTCGAAGCCCCGCTGCGTCAGATCACTGCCAACGCCGGCGACGAGCCAAGCGTTGTCGCTGACAAGGTCAAGCAAGGTTCGGGCAACTTCGGCTACAACGCCGCTACCGGCGAATACGGCGACATGATCGAGATGGGTATCCTGGACCCAGCCAAGGTCACCCGTTCGGCCCTGCAAGCCGCAGCTTCGATCGGTGGTCTGATGATCACCACCGAAGCCATGGTTGCCGACCTGCCGGAAGACAAGCCAGCTGCTGGCATGCCTGACATGGGCGGCATGGGTGGCATGGGCGGCATGATGTAAGCCAGCCTTACCCCCTGCACCAAGAAAAAGCCCCGCCTAATGCGGGGCTTTTTCGTTTGCCATGTCTGGCGTTGTCGCAAGCGTGGGAGCGGGCTTGCCCCGCGATTGCTCATCAGACGGCGCGGTGTTCGGCCACTGGTGCCCTGGCAACGCCTCTGCGATACAGCACCAGGTAGTACGACCCCAGCCCGATCAACCAGCAGAACACCGCCGTCCACACGTTATGCGACAGGAAGTGCGCGCCCTGCATCATTCGCCCGATCGAAAGCACCGAGCCGGCCACGAAGGCCATCGCCAGCGCCACCCGTGCCAGGCGCGGACGTCGGTCGCGCAGCATGAAGAACAGGCCGAACAGGCAGAACCCAGTGGCCGCATGGCCACCAGGCCAGCACAATCCGGGCTTGTCAGTGGCTGGGCGCGGTTCCAGCAGCTTGCTGTAGGTTTCCTTGCCGCCGAACTGGGTCAGACTCCACGGGCATTGCACCTGGGTCACCTTCTTCAGCGGCGTGACGAACGCCGTGGAAAGCCCCAGGGCCAGCACCAGGCAGCCCAGTTCGCGGCGCCAGCCGAACAGTCGAGGCCAGAAGAAGCTTGCAACGAATGCAAGGATGCTGAACACGCCAAGGACGATCACGCCCTGCTTGACCCGGTCATGCAGGATGGTCTCCAGCAGGTAGCTGTGACGGCCGATGAACTGACCAACTGCCGGGTCGTAAAACAGGTTGGCCACGTCCATGTCCAGAGAGGTCCATTCGAGCAGGATCAGGGCCACGGCAGTGATGAAAGGGATGCCTAGATACAGCCACGGGTTGATCGGGCGAGGGCGGACGAATACCTGCATGGTGACTCCAGAGGATGGAAAAGACCGCGCATTGTCAGGTGCCCGCTATCCTGTGTGCGTGAATGATCGGTGAAAAAACTGTCAAGTTCGGTGATTTCGAGCCAGGGCATGGCACCATGCAGGCATTGGCCGTAAGCTGCGCCTGCCGCGCCCGGCGAAGCGCCGCACAGGAGACCTCGATGCGCATTCTTTTGGTTGAAGACAACCGCGATATTCTGGCCAACCTGGCCGACTACCTCGGCATGAAGGGCTACACCGTCGACTGTGCCCAGGATGGCCTGTCCGGCCTGCACCTGGCAGCGACCGAACACTACGACCTGATCGTGCTCGACATCATGTTGCCGGGCATCGATGGCTATACGCTGTGCAAGCGCCTGCGCGAGGATGCCCGGCGCGACACGCCGGTGATCATGCTCACCGCCCGCGACCAGCTGGACGACCGTCTGCAGGGCTTCCGCTCGGGAGCGGACGATTACCTGCTCAAGCCGTTCGCGCTGTCCGAACTGGCGGCGCGCATCGAGGCGGTGCTGCGCCGCGCCCAGGGCGGAGGGCGGCGTACCCTGCAGGTCGCCGACCTGAGCTACGACCTCGATACCCTGGAGGTGACCCGCGAGGGGCGCCTGCTCAAGCTCAACCCGGTCGGCCTGAAGCTGCTGGCCGTGTTGATGCAGAAGAGCCCTCATGTGTTGCGTCGGGAAGTGCTCGAGGAAGCGCTGTGGGGCGACGACTGCCCGGACAGTGACAGCCTGCGCAGTCACGTCCACCAGTTGCGCCAGGTGATCGACAAACCGTTCGACAAGCCCCTGCTGCATACCGTCCATGGCGTCGGCTATCGCCTCGCCGAGGGCCGCGATGGAGTTTAAGCAGAGTCTTGCCCAGCGCATCATCATCGCTTTCGCGCTGATGAGCGCGCTGGTGGCCGGGGCCTTCGCCTTCGGCATCGTCGCCACGGTGCACCTGGTCGAGGAACGCTTGATCTCGTCGGTGCTCGGCGGTGACCTGCAGCGCCTGCTGCGCATGGACAGCGTCAGTGACTGGAGCCACCGGCCACGGCCCGACCAGTTGTTCTATTTCAGCGGCGGGCGCGATGACTTCGAGTTGCCCAAGGACCTGCGTCACCTGGATGCGGGCTTCCATGAGGTGTTTCGCGACCAGCTTTCGTACCATGCCATGGTCGAGATCGTCGACGGTCGGCGCTATGTGCTGTTGCAGGACCAGAGCGATTTCGAGGAGCGCGAGCGGGTGCTGTTCGCCGTGGTGGTGGTCGGCTTCGTGCTCAGCCTGGCCCTGGCGGTGATCCTAGGCTGGTTGCTGGCGCGGCGGGTGATGGCGCCGGTGATCCGCCTGGCGCGCCAGGTGCGCCACCGTGACCAGTTGCTGGGCCTGGCGCCGCCGTTGGCGCCGGACTACGCGGCGGACGAGGTCGGCCAGCTGGCCGTCGCCTTCGACGATACCTTGGGGCGCCTGCGTGATGCCCTGACCCGCGAGCGGCTGTTCACCAGCGATGTCAGTCATGAGCTGCGCACGCCGTTGATGGTCCTGGCGACCTCGTGCGAGCTATTGATGGAAAACCCTGGCCTCGATGGGCGGGCGCGCAGCCAGGTCGAACGCATTGCCCGGGCAACCGAGGAAATGCGCGAACTGGTGAAGACCTTCCTGATGCTTGCCCGTGCCCAGCGCGATGAAGGTGCCGTCGCTTCACGGGCAAGCTTGCGCGAGGTGGGCGACGATCTGATAGGGGTATGGCGTGACACCATCGAACAGAAGGGGCTGGCGCTTTACTACGATGGTCGGGTCAGTGCCAGCCCGGTGCTGTACAACGCCACGTTCCTGCAGTCGGTGATGGGTAACCTGCTGCGTAACGCGGCGCACTACACCGACAGCGGTTACATTCGCCTTAGCCTGGAGGCCAATGGCTTCAGTGTCGAGGACAGTGGCGTGGGGATTCCGGAGGAGCAGCGCGAGGCGATGTTCCGGCCGTTCGTGCGTGGCGACGAGCGCCGTGGCGAGGGCCTGGGCCTGGGCTTGTCGCTGGTGCAACGCATCTGTGACGACCAGGGCTGGCGCGTCACCCTGACCGCGACGCTGCCCCATGGCTGCCGCTTCCAGGTCGACCTGAGCCAGGGCACGAAAGTGGTGCAGGACGGTGAAGGCCGGGATGGGCTATTGGATCCTGATTAACGTCCTGTAACACCTGCATTTGACACTGACAGATTTTTCACATCGACATGACCTGATTCCAACGCTTGCCTACCTAAGGTGAGCGCACTGGAGTCAGGAGATGTCCAATGCGTAGTCCCATCAAACTCGAATTCTCGGACAAGTACGACCGCAATCACGCCCGGGAATACTTCCTCAAGCATCAGGATGGCCTGGCTCGACGCCTTTCCCACCAGCGTGACGAGCAACTGGCCCGCCGCGCCCTGGCGCTGGCCGGTGAGCCTGGCCTGGTGCTCGACCTGCCCTGCGGCGCCGGACGGTTCTGGCCACTGCTGGCCGAAAAGGCCAACCGCGTGATCATCGGTGCCGATAATTCGGCGGCGATGATCGAGACAGCCTGTGCGTCACAACCGCCAGAGGTGGTTGCACGGGTACGCCCCTTGCAAACTTCCGCGTTCGCTATCGACCTGCCGGACAACGCGGTCGACAGCATCTTCTGCATGCGCCTGTTTCACCATATCGGTGATCCGGCTCATCGAAAGACGATTCTTTCGGAGTTTCAACGTGTTAGCCGCGACAGCGTGATCCTTTCACTGTGGGTGGATGGCAATTTCAAGGCCTGGCGCCGCCGCAAGCTCGAAGCCAGGCGCAGTGCCCGGGCCGCGCAGGACAGCTACCAGAACCGCTTCGTGTTACCGGCGGCTACAGTTGAAGAAGAATTTGTGTCAGCGGGATTCAGAATCCAGGAACGACTCGACTTTCTGCCGTTCTATGCCATGTGGCGAGTGTACGTATTGCGCAAGGGGTAATGAGTGATGGCGGTAGCCCAGAATCAGTCCAGGCAGTTCGACTACTACTGGCAGCAGCAGGGGGAATGGGTCGAGGAGCCCAACCAGCGGCGTGGTGGCGAGAGTGGCGTGCAGCGCCTGAGCGACGGTGATGGGCATCTGCTGTATGCCAAACGTCAGGTCGGGCACATCTACCGCAGCCTGCTGCATCCGTTCGGGCGACCCACGGTGTTGCGCGAACTCGATGCGCTGAACAGTTTCGAGCAACTGGGCGTGCGGGTACCGCGGATCGTCTATGCCGGGGCCGAGCGGGACGCGGATCATCAGTGGCGGGCGTTGCTGGTCAGTGAGGCGCTGGAGGGCTTCGTCGAACTCGATGCCTGGCATGCCTCCGGGGCTCGTGAGCATTACCCGCAGGCGGTGCACGAACGGATGCTCAAGGACTTGGCCGACAACCTGGCGCGGATGCACCTGGGACATTGGCAGCATGGTTGCCTGTACGGCAAGCATGTGTTCGTCAAGGTGCTGGGCGAGGGCGAGCAGGCGCGGGTGGAGGTGGCGTTGCTGGACCTGGAGAAGTGCCGGCGGCGGATCAGTTGCCAGCGGGCGGCCTATAACGACCTGCGGCAGTTGCGCCGCCACTCGTCGTTCAACGAGGCGGAATGGCAGACCTTGCTCTATTTTTACCAAATGGCGTTTGGCAGCGCGGTCAAAGGTTTAGAGCAATGAAACTAGAAATCGCTCGAGCTTTATTCCTGGTCGCGGCGTTGGCGGTGACCACGGCGGCGGCGGCGGCCTGGGAGCAGCCGCGGCCTACGGTCTTCAGCAAGGCTGAGGTCGGTGGGGTATGTCCGTTGCCACGGGTGGCCAGGGAAGAGCGGGGGCGGGCTGAGCCGGATCATGATCTTCTGTTGTTCTTGTTTGGGATGAGGCAGGGGTTGCGGCCGTTTGGTTGACGTGGGTTTTGTGTTTTGCGCCAGGGGTTTGTTTATGGATCTCTGGCGTTTGTTTATTTTGGGTTCGTAGTTGGTTGGTGTTTGTTTTTGAAGTTTTATGCGCATTCATTTGCGATGTCGACGCTTATTCACCTTTCCGCCCTTACGGCAGGTAACTTTTTGAAGGATCAAAAAGTCACCAAAAAATCCTCGCTCCATTCATCCGGCCCTACGCTTCGCTCCGGGTCCCCTCACTCCGGCCTTGCTCCCGGGAGGACCGCGCTGCAGGGCCCATCCTGGGCCCCAGCGCTTGACGGGCATCCATGCCCGTCACCTCCCTCCGCAAGACCTGCGTTCGGCCTCCTGAAGTCGCGAAGTTACGAGCGGCGCCTGGACTGGCGCAGCTGTCGCTAGTTGGTTTTTAGTTGATCTCTCGATTGTTTCGCGGGGCAAGCCAGCTCCCGCGCAATAGTCGCCGTTATATATAGCCCTGTAGGAGCGGGCTCGTCCCGCGAAAGGGCCGGAACAGCCAATACATAACTAACTGTCAAACAACTAACTTCGCATCTCTTGCTCTTGCTTCTAAGCGCGCGATAGTCCAGGCAACATCAATTGCGACTTCAGGAGGCCGAGCGGAGTTCTTGCGGAGGGAGGTGACGGGCATGGATGCCCGTCAAGCGCTGCGCCCCAGGATGGGGCGTTCAGCGCGGTCCTCCCGGGAGCAAGAACGGAGCGAGGGAACCCCGAAGCGAAGCGTAGGGGCCGGATGAATGGAGCGAGGATTTTTTGGTTCCTTTTTGATCCTTCAAAAAGGGACCCGCCGTAAGGGCGGAAAGGTGACTATGCGTCACCATCGCCAATGAATGCGCATACAAAACCCAAAACAATCACCCACGAACACCAACCCCTCCCTTATGCGCCAAAACACTATAAATACAAGGCAAAACAAACAACGTAAACAACGTCCCAACCGACATCCCGGTAGCAATCACCATCCCGATATCAAACCGGCTGACCGCCCCGGCCCCAGAGGCCAAAATCAGGGGCACCATGCCAAACACCATGGCCGCCGTGGTCATCAGCACCGGCCGCAGGCGAATCGCGGCAGCTTCCTCAATCGCCTCCCGTACCCCAAGCCCCCGCTCGTCCCGTAGCTGATTGGCAAACTCGACAATCAGAATCCCATGCTTGGTGATCAGCCCGATCAGGGTCACCAACCCCACCTGGGTATAGATGTTCATGCTCGAAACTCCCAGGAACAGAGGCAACAACGCCCCGCAGATCGACAACGGCACCGTCACCAGAATCACCAGCGGATCCCGAAAACTCTCGAACTGCGCCGCCAGCACCAGGAAGATGATCGCCAGCGCCAGGCCGAAGGTCACCCACAACGCACTGCCTTCCTGGACGAACTGCCGCGCCGTCCCGGCATAGTCCAGCGAGAACCCCTCGGGCGCTTCCTCGCGAGCGATGGCGCGCACGGTCTCCAGCGCCTCGCCCATGCTCACCAGCGGCACCCCCTGGATGATCGCCGAGTTCAACTGCTGGAACTGGTTGAGCTGGCGCGGCCGGGCACGGTCGCTGAGGGTGATCAGGGTCGCGAGCGGCAGCAGCTGGCCCTGCTCGTTCTTCACGTAGTAGTTGTTCAGCCAGCCAGGGTTGGCCCGGTATGGGCGCTCGACCTGGGCGATGACCTTGTAGCTGCGGCCCTCCAGGGTGAAGCGGTTGATCTCGGCCTCGCCCAGCAAGGTCGCCAGGGTGCTGCCCAGGGTGTCCATCGACACCCCCATCTGCGCCGCCTTGGCGCGGTCGATGTCGATCACCACCTCAGGCTTGTCGAAGGCCAGGTCGATGTCGAGGAAGGCGAACTTGCCCGACGCCTGGGCGCGCTCCTTGACCCGCTGGGCCACCTCCAGCAGGGCCGGGTAGTCATCGGCGGTGTTGATCACCAGCTGGAACGGCAGGCCCTCGCCGGTGCCGGGCAGCGACGGCAGGTTGAAACCGAAGATCTGCAGGCCGCCGATCTGCTCAAGCTCGGCCTGCACCAGCGGCAACAACTGCATCTGCGTACGCCCGCGCTCGTTCCAGGGCTTGAGCAGGAAGCCGCCGATCCCGCTCTGCACACCGTTGAAACCGTTGATCTGGAACGACGAGTAGTACTCGGGGAAGCGCTTGAAGATCGGTGTGAACTGGTCGGTGTAGGCATTGAGGTAGTCCAGGTTGGCGGTCTGCGGCGAGCTGCTCATCATGAAGATCACCCCCTGGTCCTCCTCCGGCGCCAGTTCGTTGCGGGTGAACATCAGCAACACCGGGATCAGGCACAGGATCAGCACGGCGAACACCAGCACCACCGGGCGGCTGTTCAGGGTGCCGTGCAGCAGGCGCTGGTAGCGCACCTTGAGCGCGTCGAAGATCAGATCCAGGCGGTGGGCCAGGCCACTGGGGTTCTGTTCGTGGCGCAACAGCAGGGCGCACATCATCGGCGACAGGGTGAGGGCGACGATGCCGGAAATGACCACCGCCCCGGCCAGGGTCAGGGCGAACTCCTTGAACAAGGCACCGGTCAGCCCGGTGAGAAAACCGATGGGCGCATACACCGCGGCCAGGGTGATGGTCATCGACACCACCGGCAGGGCGATCTCGCGGGCGCCTTCCAGGGCTGCGTCGAAGGGTGTCTTGCCCTCCTCGATATGACGGTGGATGTTTTCCACCACGACGATCGCGTCGTCCACCACCAGACCGATGGCCAGCACCATGGCCAGCAGCGTCAGCAGGTTCAGCGAGTAGCCCATCATCTGCATGAAGAACAGCACGCCGATCATCGACAGCGGGATGGTCACCACCGGGATCACCACCGAGCGCAGGGCGCCGAGGAACAGGAACACCACGACGATGACGATCAGCACCGCTTCGCCGAGGGTCTTGATCACCTCGTCGATGGACGCCTGGATGAACAGGGTGGCGTCGTAGGCGATGGACACCTTGAGGCTCGAAGGCAGTTCCTCTTCCAGCTGCGGCATGATCCGTCGCACTTCCTTGATCACCTCCAGCGGGTTCGCCGCAGGCGTGGCCTTGATGCCGATGTACACCGATGGCGTGCCGTCGAACGAACTGACCGTGTCATAGTTTTCCGCGCCCATTTCCACCCGTGCCACGTCGCCCAGCAACACCCGGCTGTCGCCACTGGTCTTGACCGGCAGGGCGGCGAAGGCCTCGGCGGATTTCAGCTCGGTGGTGGCGTTGATGCTGGTGACCACGTACTCGCCCTTCACCTCGCCGGCGGCGGAAAGGAAGTTGTAGCGGCGCACGGCGTTGGTCACGTCCACCGCCGACAGGCCGAAGCCGGCCAGTTTCACCGGGTCGATCCAGATGCGCATGGCGAACACCTGGTTGCCGAGGATCTCGGCCTCGGCCATGCCGGGCAGGGTGGCCAGCTTGGGCTGGATGACCCGGGACAGGTAGTCGGTGATCTGCGGGTTGCTCATCTCGTTGCTGTAGAAGCTGATGTACATCAGCGCCGAGGCATCGGCGGCCTCCTTGCTCAGCACCGGGTCCTCGGAGTCTTGGGGCAGCTTGTTGCGCACCTCGTTGGCCTTGGCCAGCAACTGGGTGAACAGGCGGTCGGTGTCGGCGCCGATTCGCGCGTAGACCGAAATGATCGAGAAGTTCTGCCGGCTCACCGAGGTCATGTAGTCGATGCCGTCGGCGCTGGCCAGGCTCTGCTGCAAGGGCTGGGTGATGTAGCCCTGGATGGTCTCGGCATTGGCCCCGGGGTAGGCGGTGGTCACGGTGATCAGGGCGTTTTCCATCTGCGGGTACTGGCGGATCTGCAGCTTGCTCCAGGCCTGCAGGCCGAGCAGCAGGATCAGCAGGCTGACCACGCAGGCCAACACCGGGCGGCGGATGAACGGGTCGGTGAACGCCATGGCCGCCTCCCGTTCACTTCGCGCCGGGCGCGGCGGGCTTGAGGGCGGTGTCGGCGCTGATGCGGATCGCCGCGCCGGGGGTCAGTTTGAGCTGGCCGGCGGTGACCACCTGATCGCCGGCCTGCAGCCCCTTGAGCACCACGACCCAGCCCTCGCGGCGCTCGCCGGTCTGCACGGTGAGCTGCTCGGCGATCAGCTGCGGCTGGCCGTTGGCGTCACGCTGGGGCTGGCCGTCCTCGCCCTTTTTCTCGCTGACCCGGTACACCGAGTTGCCATAGAGGGTGTAGGTGATGGCGTTCTCCGGCACCACCACCTGCGGCTGCGGGTCGGGCAACAGCACTTGCAGGCTGGCGAACATGCCCGGCAGCAGCTTGCCATCGGGGTTGGCCAGGGTGGCACGGACCAGCAGGTTGCGGGTGCTTTCCTCGACCTTGGGGTTGATCGCGCTGAGGCTGGCGGGGAAGGTCTGGTCGGGGTAGGCGGCCACCTGTGCCAGCACCCGTTGTCCGAGGCTCAGGTGCGGCAGTGCCTGCTCGGGCACATTGAAATCGACGTAGAGGCTGGACAGGTCCTGCAGGGTGGCGATCACCGTGCCGCTGGCCAGGTAGGCACCGACGTCCACCTGGCGGATGCCGATGGTGCCGCTGAACGGGGCGCTGATGCTCTTTTTCGCCAGCGAGGCCTTGAGCTGTTCGACCACTGCCTGGTTACGCCGGTACTGGGTGGTGAGGCGGTCGAACTCGCCGCGGGAGATGGCTGAATCACCGACCAGCTGGCTGCCCCGGCCGAAGTCGACCTTGGCCAGCCCCAGGTCGGCCTGGGCGGTGCCGAGCAGGGCGGTTTCCTGGTCGCTGTCCAGTTGCAGCAACAACTGGCCGGCCTTCACCTGTTGCCCGGACTCGAAGTGCAGCGACTTCACCGTGCCGGCGACTTCCAGGCTCAGCTCCACGCCTTGATAGGCCTTGAGACTGCCGACCGCCGGCAGGCGCTCCTGCCACTGGCGCAGCTCGGCCTGGGCCGCGGCCACGCTTACCGGCGGCCGGGGCTGCGAGAACATCTGCACCTGCTGGTAGATGGAAAAGGCCTTGATGCCCCCCAGGATCAACACGATCAGCAGGACGACGGCCAACATGATCAGCATGCGGCGGCGCAACATGGTCCGGTTCCCTGGATGTGGGTTTGTTATTCACTGGGCACGACCACGGGCGATCCGGCCCACGTGCGGTGGGGGAAAGTATTGTCGGTTTTTGCGAAAAGGGGAGGGATAAACTTGCCCCGCGATAGCTTTTACGACAAATCAGACCAGATGCAGGTGGTTATCCCAGAAGCCCGAAGGCAGGTTCATCGGCTGGCCGATCAGCTCCGCCTTGCGGCAATCGTAGAACCGGCAACGCCCCTGCCCGGAGGTAACGACGAAGCCATCCTTCACTGCCCCGACCCCAGCGCAATCGGGCATCGGCGCGTCGAGCTTCACCGCGCCGCTGTCGAGGTCCCAGATGAACAGGCGATTGGCCCGTGGCGCGGTCAAGGCCACCAGGCGCAGGTCGCTGTGGATGGCGACGCTGGCGGTGTACTGGGCCATCGACTGGAGCTGGCGCTCCGGCACCGGGAAGGCCTTGAACGGCTCCCCCGGTCGCTTGATCGCCAGCAGCTCGGCGGTCTCTTCCGAGCCACCCATGAACTGCTGGCAGGCGGCGATGGTGCCATCGTCGCCCACCGCCAGGTGGCGCACGCTGTTCATCTGCTGGGCCAGCGTCTCCTTGCTCAGCAGGGTGCCGTCGCGCTGCATCAGCACCAGGCTCGGCTCCATCGCGTCAAGGTTCATTTCCACCCGGCTCTCGGCCTCGGTGCGGATACCGCCGTTGGCCACCACCAGGGTCTCGCCGTCGGGCAGCCAGGCCACCTCATGAGGGCCGATGCCGTGGGTGGAAAGCTCGCCGCTGTGCACCAGACGTTCGCCTTCGAACCGATAGACGCCCAGGACGCCGCGGCCGGGGTCGGTGGTGTCGTTCTCGGTGGTGTACAGCCACTCGCCGTCCTTGTGGATCACCGCATGGCCGTAGAAGTGCCGCTGCGCTTGCGAGGCGAGGGTCTGCAGCAGCCGGCCGTCGCGCAGGTCGACCAGGTAGCTCTCGGTACCGGGCCGGCGCGCGACGAACAAGGCGATCGGCAGCGTCGGGTGGTTGATGATCGCATGGCAACGCTGGGCCACCTGGGTGCTGAACACCTGGGTGCCGTCCAGGCGAAAGCCCACGGCGTAGTGCTTGCCGTCGCCGTCGTCGCGCGCCGACAGCAGCAAAGGTTCGCTGCCTTTGCCGCGGAACAGGCTCCAGCCGCCCAGGGTCAGGGCGCTGAGCAACACGCTACCGAGTTTCAGGGCCTGGCGTCGCAGCATGATCAGTCACCGTCGTTGGCATTGAAGCCCAGCTGGATGTTCAACGCCTTGGCCAGCTCGCCTTCGTGCAGGCGGTGGACGACGTTGAGCGCGTCGTAGATCTGGTTGAGGGTCTGCTTGCCGGCGTCGTCGACCAGCAGCTCGCCCAGGGTCTTCTGGTTGTCGGCCAGCAGCGTGATCGCCGCAGCGTAGGCGTCGTCGATCTTTTGCGCCAGTGCCGCCTGGTCCTTGCCCAGCAGGCCGCGCAGGCCCTGGTTGTCGACCCCGACCCAGACCGTCTGGGCGGCCTTGAGCGAGGCTTCCAGGCTCTTGATCGACGAGTGACTGCGCCAGGCTTCGGCCTGCAGCGGCTGCGCGATTCCCTTGCTCTGCCGGCCCATCGGCGCGCCGAGCTTCTTCTTCAGGGTGTCCAGGGCGGTGACCTGGGCCCGCAGCAGGTCGGCGATCGCCTCGTGGGAGTCGGCGTAGCGCTGGTTGGGGAACTTGGTCATCTGCGACAGCATGCCGTCGGTGCTGTTCCAGCCCTTGAGGATCTCCTCGGCCAGGGCCTTCTGGTGTTCACCGATGGCCACCAGCAGCGGGCAGTAGCGGGCCTTCTGCTCGGCGCTGGCGATGTCCGGCTTGCTGTCGAACAGGATGTATTCGTAGGCCGACAGGCCACGCACCACGACGCTGGCCTTGCCCAGCGACTCGGCGGTGACCGCCTGTTCGCCGTTGACCAGCTGCTCGACCTGGCGACCGACCAGGTTCTTCTTGTCTGGCCAGAACTGTACCTGCCACGGGCGGTTGCCCTCGGCCAGCGGGCCGACCAGCAACGGCTGCAGCTCGGCCCAGGCCTTCTGCGCGTTGAGGAAGTCGGCGCGGGCGGTCTCCAGGGACTGTTTGCCTTCGCAGTAGGCCAGGGCGCTGGCGGCCAGCTGCCGGTCGGCCTCGACCCAGCGGCTGTAGGTCGGCAGGATCACCTGCTTGGCGATGGCCGCGGAGGTCACAGCCTGCGGGTCTTGTGGCGAGCAGGCGCCGAGGGCGAGTGCGGCGAGGCTGGTGAACAACAGTTTGGGTCGGAACATGCCCGGCTCCTTGTGCGGTTTAAAGTGAATTCAGGAACGCCAGCAGCGCGGCGCGCTGCTCGGCATTGAAGGTCAGTACGTGATCGCGCGCCGCCTGGGCCTCGCCACCGTGCCAGAGCACGGCTTCGAGCAGGTTGCGGGCGCGACCGTCGTGGAGGAACTGGCTGTGGCCGCTGACGGTTTCGCTCAGACCGATGCCCCACAGTGGCGGGGTGCGCCAGTCCTGGCCATTGGCGGCGAACTCGGTGCGCTCGTCGCTCAGGCCCGGGCCCATGTCGTGCAGCAGCAGGTCGCTGTAGGGGCGGATCACCTGGCCGGCCAGTTCCGGCTCTGACGCATCGGCGGCGGTGGTGAACTGCGGCGTGTGGCAGCCCTGGCAGCCGGCCTGGTAGAACAGGTTCTTGCCCGCCAGCACCTGCGGCGCATCGACGTTACGTCGGGCCGGCACGGCGAGGTTGCGGGTGTAGAAGGTGACCAGGCGCAGGATGTTGTCGCTGACTTCCTTCTCGCCACCCTGGCCGTCGCCGCTGGGCGCTGCCAGGCAATCGACCTGCGCCGCGGTGCAGTCGTCCTTTGGCAGCAGGGTGGTGGTCAGGCCCATGTCGCCGGCAAAGGCGTGCACGTTCTGCTGGTTGACGTTGGGCTGCCCGGCCTTCCAGCCGAAGCGGCCGACCACGGTCTTGCCCTGGGCATCGTCCCAGACCCGGTTGGCGCGGCCGCGGATGCCGTCGCGGTTGAGGTCGTCCGGGTCCTCGTTGGCCAGCAGGTCGGCCTCGGGGATGGCTTCGAGCAGGCCCAGGCCGATCATCGGCGGGGCGACCCGGGCCGAGAAGCGGGTGTCCGGGTGCAGCGGGCCGTAGCCGAGCTGGGTGATCTGCAGGGTCGGGCGGCGCAGTTCGACCTGATGGCCGTCCTTGAAGGTGACGCTGTGGTTGTCGTAACTCACCCGCACCTTGCCTTCCGGGGCCACGCCGGGGATGGCCATGTCCTGCAGCTGGGTGCCGTAGACCGGTTCGGGGACCACGCCCAGGCGCTCGATCTCACGGGCGTAGTAGGGCTGGTCGGGGATCGACAGGCGCACCAGCATCGACACCGCGTTGCTGTCGTCCGGCTCCGGCGGATGGCCGCGCCCGTCGCGCACGTGGCAGTTCTGGCAGGCGTTGGTGTTGAACAACGGGCCGAGGCCATCGCGGGCGGTGGTGGTGGAGGGGGCGATCACCCAGGGGTTGCGAAAGAAGCTGTTGCCCACGGCGAAATCCAGGCGCCGCTCGGGGGTGAGGTTGGCCGAGGGCAGTGAATAGGCGTTGCGGTCGCTGCGTTGCACCGTGGCCTTGCCGCCGGAGAGGGCTTCGCCGGGCTCGGCCTGGGTGAAACGCGGAGCGTCGTCACAGGCGGCGAGGGCGAGGGCCAGCAGCAGGGGGCTTAGGCGGAGCAAGGACATCGAGGATCCTGGGCATGGGCGAAAAACCGGCGTGCAAGCTTATCAGGCCGGGGGTGATTGAATAAGAGCAATTTGCAATTGCTGGATGAAATCGATGTCAGCTGGCCTATTGGTAGGAGCGGCCTTGTGCCGCGAAAGGGCCGCGAAGCGGCCCCGGGGTTTCGGCGCTGATGCAGAAACTGCCGGGGCTGCGTTGCAGCCCTTTCGCGGCACAAGGCCGCTCCTACAGGGGGCGATGTAGCCCAGGAAATAAAAAAGGCGGCCCGAAGGCCGCCTCTGCTGAACCGCGACGCTGATCAGAACTCGTGATCGGCGGTATCCGGGTTCAGGTTGTCGATGCCCAGCTTGCCCGCGGCCTGCTCGATCGCGCCGGTCTGCTTGACCAGCGAGGCGATGGCGTCACGCACGATCTGGTTGCCGGCGGCGTTGTCGGCGGCGATCAGCTGGTCGTAGTGCTCGCCCTTGAGGGCGTGGTCGACGATCACCTGGATCTTGGCCTCGGTGGCTTCCAGGTCGGCCTTGAGGGTGGCGTCGGTGGCCGGGTCGGCCTTGGCCACCAGCGACGACAGGCTCGGGCCGCTCAGCTTGGTGCCGTCGACACGGGTGTACTCGCCCAGGTAGACGTTGCGGATGCCCTTGGCGTCGTAGAAGTGCGAGTAGTGGGTGTTGTCGCTGAAGCAGTCGTGCTCGTCTTCCGGCGAGTTGGCTTCCAGCGAGACCTTCATGCGCTCGCCGGCCAGTTCACCAAGGGACAGGCTGCCCATGCCGAACAGCATCTTGCGCAGGCCGTCGTTGGCCGGCTCGCCTTCGAGGGTGGCGCGGTAGTTGTCGGCGACGTTCGGCGCCCAGTTGCCGACCATCTCTTCGAGGTCCTTGACCAGCAGGTCGGTGACCGCTTTCAGGTAGGCACGACGACGGTCGTTGTGGCCGCCCGTGGCGCCCTTGCCCTCCAGGTAGTCGGAAGCCGGACGGTTGCCCGCGCCCGGGCCGGTGCCATTGAGGTCCTGGCCCCAGAGCAGGAACTCGATGGCGTGGTAACCGGTGGCGACGTTGGCCTCCGAGCCGCCCAGCTCGTTGAGGGTGGCGAGCTTCTCGGGGGTGATGTCCTTGACGTCGATCTTGTCTTCGCCGACCTGGATCTCGGTGTTGGCGATGATGTTGGCGTTGGCCGCCGGGTTGCCCAGGGCGTGCTCGTAGCTCTTGTCGACGTAGTCGATCAGGCCTTCGTCCAGGGGCCAGGCGTTCACCTGGCCTTCCCAGTCGTCGATGATGGTGTTGCCGAAGCGGAACACTTCGCTCTGCAGGTACGGCACGCGCGAGGCGACCCAGGCGTCACGGGCGGCCTTCAGGGTCTGGTCGTTGGGCTTGGCCAGGAACGCATCGACGGCGGTCTGCAGTTGCTTGGCGGTGCTCAGCGAGTCGCTGTACACGGCATGGACCATGTCGGCGTAGTGCTTGACCACGGCCTTGGCGGCCGCTTCATCGACAGCCCCTGGCGCCGCGGCGGTGCTGCTGGCGGCGGCAGGTGCCTGGGCTTGCGGTGCGGCGGCCTTGTCGTCCTTGCCTTCGCCGCAACCGGCGAGGGCGATGGCGATGGCCAGCAGACTGGCGGAGGCCAGAGGCATTCGAATCATTGTTGGTTTCCTGCGTCGTGTGGTTGGACCAAGGGTGGACCGTGCGCCGTGGCACGCGAAACCGCCACATCATGCGAAAGATTTGCATTTGCTGTAAAGAGCCGGGCGCGCATTTCATGCAAACGCCCGTTCGTCTTCACCGCCAAGGCCGGCGGGGCCTACAGGGCGGAAACCTGGTTGCGTTGCGCCTGTTTGAGGAAACTGGTCAGTTCGCGCGCGGACAACGGCTTGCTGTAGTGGTAGCCCTGACCCTCGTGGCAGCCCTGGGCGATGATGTAGCTCTCCTGTTCGGCGGTCTCGACGCCTTCGGCGATCACCTGCATGCCCAGGCTCTTGCCCAGCTGGATGATGGCGCGAACGATGGTGGCGTCGTCGTCATCGTCGAGCAGGTCCTGGACGAAGCTCTTGTCGATCTTGATCTTGTCCAGCGGCAGCGATTTCAGGTAGCTGAGCGAGGAATAACCGGTGCCGAAGTCGTCGATGGCGATCAAGGCGCCGGAGCGACGCAGGCTCAGCAGGTGCTGGGCGGCGGTGCTGATGTCTTCCATCAGGCCGGTCTCGGTGACTTCCAGTTCCAGGCTGCGCGGCGGCAGGCGGTAGGCCTGCAGCAGGTTGTTGACCACCCGCGGCAGCTCGTTGTGGTGCAGTTGCACGGTGGACAGGTTGACTGCCATGCGCAGCTCGCTGAAGCCCTGGTCGTGCCATTCGCGCAGTTGTCGGCAAGCCTGGTCGAGTACCCATTCGCCGATGCTGATGATGCTGCCGTTCTGCTCGGCCAGGGGGATGAACTGGTCGGGCGGGACCATGCCCAGCTCCGGGTGCTGCCAGCGCAGCAGCGCCTCGACGCCGACCACGCGGTGGTCGCGGTAGCTGATCTGCGGCTGGTACACCAGGTACAGCTGGTTGCGCGGCAGGGCTTCGCGCAGGTCTTTTTCCAGCTCGCGGCGGCGGCGCATCTCGCTGTCGACGCTGGCGATGTAGAACTGGTAGCGGTTGCGCGAGCGGGCCTTGGCCAGGGTCATGGTCTGCTCGGCCTTCTGCAGCAGCTTCTCGGTGCTGTCGCCGTCCTCGGGGAACAGGGTGATGCCGATGGTGGCGCGCAGGCGGATCTGCTGGTGGTCGAGGTCGAAGGGCGCCTCGAGGTCGTCGAGGATGCTCTGGGCCAGTTCGGCGGCTTCGTAGGGCTGTTCGATGTTGGCCTGGACCAGGGCGAACTGGTCGCCACCCAGCCGCGCCAGGGCGCCGAGGCGGCCGCTGTGGGCGCGCAGGCGGTCGGCCAGGGCCAGCAGCAGCTGGTCGCCGACCTGGTAGCTGAACTGCTCGTTGATGCCCTTGAAGTCGTCCAGACCCACGCACAAGACGGCGACGCGGCGTTGCAGGCGGCCACCGTCGTCCAGGATCTTGTCCAGTTGCTGCTGCAACTGCTGGCGGTTGGGCAGGCCGGTGAGGAAGTCGTACTGGGCCATGCGCTGCAGGCTGTTCTCGGCCTCGTGACGCAGGTGGGTGTTACGCTCGATGGAGGCCAGCAGCTGGTTGGCGGTGTTGACCCAGAGGCCCAGCTCGTTGCGCTCGTGGCCCTTGAGTTGCGGGATCTGGTGCTGGCTGGGGCGGTCTGGGTTTATCTGGGTCAGGTGGTCGATGATCTTCGACAGAGGCTTGGTCAGCAGCCAGTGGTACACCAGGTACAGCACCAGGCCCATGGCCAGTGCCCTGAGCACGCCGGAGATGAAGATGATCACGGCGTTGATCAGGAAGTCCTCGCCGTAGGAGGAGGTGTCGAGGGTGATGCTCAGGTCGCCGTAATACTCGCTGTACGGGCCGCGACCGACCAGTTGCGTGGTGTAGGTACGCTCCTGGCCGAGGATCAGGTCGGTCAGCCAGCGCATGGACATGTCCTGTAGCGGCCGGGATTTTTCCGCCAGCATGGTTTCGTTGGGGTGGCCGATGGAGGCCATGCGCACCGACTCGTCCTGGAACAGGCCTTCCATCACCTGCATGCCCATTTCCCGGTCGAGGCTGTACACCGCCTGGGTCGAGGGGTCGCGGAACATGTCGAGGATGCGCTGGGCATCGTTGTTCACGGACTGGCGGGTCTTGTAGGCGTCATAGACGATCTGCGCACAGCTGAGTACGACGCCGACAGCCAGCGCCGAGAGCAGTACGACCCTCAGCAGCTTGACCGATAAGCTGTTTCGAAATTCCAGCTTCAATGGGGTTTCCTTAATCCATGCGCATGCCATTATTTTGCCATCAACCATGGCGGGAGACTATCGACCTGATACCCCGGCAGGCAACCCGTCCGTCGACGGAATTGTCCTTGGCTCTGTATCGGTCGAACGGTCATGCGACTTGAGTGCGCTGCGTCAACTTTCCAGATGGTTGATGTTAGCGCGCTATGCGGTCTGAGCAAGAGCGCGCGGATCGGTTGCAAACATTTCTGTCAGGTATGTCGTTGCCGAATGCGACGGTGTCATGCCAGGCAACAAAAAACCCGGCACTCAGGCCGGGTCTTTTGCATTCAAGGCGAACAATCAGGCCTTGAAGGTCTTGCCTTCGAACTGCTCGGCAACGAAGGTCCAGTTGACCAGGTTCCAGAACGCCTCGACGTACTTCGGACGCAGGTTGCGGTAGTCGATGTAGTAGGCGTGTTCCCAGACGTCGCAGGTCAGCAGCGGGGTGTCGCCGCTGGTCAGCGGGCAGCCGGCGCCGATGGTGCTGGCCAGGGCCAGGGAGCCGTCGGCCTTCTTCACCAGCCAGCCCCAGCCGGAGCCGAAGGTGCCGACCGAAGTCTTGGTGAACTCTTCCTTGAACTTGTCGAACGAACCGAAGGCGGCGGTGATGGCCTCGGCCAGGGCGCCGGTCGGCTGGCCGCCGCCGTTTGGCGACAGGCAGTTCCAGTAGAAGGTGTGGTTCCAGACTTGGGCTGCGTTGTTGAAGATGCCGCCCGAAGAGCTCTTGACGATCTCTTCCAGGGTCTTGCCTTCGAATTCGGTGCCTGGGACCAGGTTGTTCAGGTTCACGACATAGGTGTTGTGGTGCTTGTCGTGGTGAAACTCCAGGGTTTCCTTGGAGATGTGCGGCTGCAGGGCATCGTGGGCGTACGGCAGCGGCGGCAATTCAAAAGCCATGGTGGATCTCCTGATTCAGGTCTGTTTGCGGTTTGCGCCAGGCCTCACGGGTGGCCTGATGAGCGTCGGCGAGTTTGTACCCTTTGCGACGCAAGGGCTGGATCATAGCACCGGCCTGGGCGCTTAACCACGCAACATCTGTGGGGAATAGAGGTTCCAGAGCGGTTGGCGGGGGCCGACCGGTGGTCAGCCAGGAGCATTGCCGCAGACGGTCATCAGTCCATCGGGATACGCATTCGAGCAGGAAGCAGAGTTGCAAGCATTACCAGCGTGGGAGCGGGCTTGCCCCGCGAACACCGGCACAGCCGGTGCCAGGCACCGCATCGCGGGGCAAGCCCGCTCCCACGCTGGTGATCTGGTGTATTCAGTTGAAGATCAACTGCGCCGCCACCGCGAACATCATTACCGCCACCATCAGGTCGAGCATGCGCCAGGTCGCCGGGCGTGCCAGCCACGGCGCCAGCCAGGCGGCGCCGATTGCCAGGGTCGAGAACCACACCAGCGAGGCACTGGCGGCGCCGGCTACATAGGCGCCGGGCACGGTCTGCTGGGCGCCGAGGGAGCCGATCAGCAGCACGGTGTCCAGGTACACATGTGGGTTGAGCAGGGTCACCGCCAGCGCGCTCAGCAACACCGCACGACGCGAGCGCATGCCCTGGCCTTCCCGGTGCTGCAGGCTCTGCTTGGAAAACGCGCTGCGCAGGGCCTTGGCGCCGTACCAGATCAGGAACACCGCGCCGCCCCACCGGGCCACGGCCAGCAGCGTGGGGTTGTGCGCCAGCACGGTGGCCAGGCCGAACACCCCGGCGGCGACCAGCAGCGCGTCGCAGACCACGCACAGCGCCGCCACCGGCAGGTGATGCTCGCGGCGCAAGCTCTGCGCCAGGACGAAGGCGTTCTGCGCGCCGATGGCCATGATCAGGCCGAAGGCCACCAGCATGCCGTTGAGATAGCTTTGCCACATAGCGGGAACACTCCACTGGCACCGATGCGGACATCGGCGCGGATCAACAAGAAAGATGTAGCCATTGTGGCGGCTGCGGCGGTATAAGAAAAACAAATAGAGCTGATCAGTCATTAGAGAAATCGATGTTCGACTACAAGCTGCTCGCCGCCCTCGCCGCGGTGATCGAACAAGGCGGTTTCGAGCGCGCCGCCCAGGTGCTGGGGCTGTCGCAATCGGCCATCTCGCAACGCATCAAGCTGCTCGAGGCGCGGGTCGGCCAGCCGGTGCTGGTGCGCGCCACGCCACCGAGCCCGACTGAGGTCGGGCGGCAGTTGCTCAACCATGTGCAGCAGGTGCGCCTGCTCGAGCGCGACCTGCAGCGCCAGGTGCCAGCGCTGGACGAGGAGGGCATGCCCGAGCGCCTGCGCATCGCCCTCAACGCCGACAGCCTGGCGACCTGGTGGGCAGGTGCCGTGGGCGCTTTCTGCGCGCAGCAGCAGGTCTTGCTCGATTTGGTGGTCGAGGACCAGGAAGTCGGCCTCAAGCGCATGCGCGCAGGCGAGGTGGCGGCGTGCCTGTGTGGCAGCGAACGTCCCGTGGCCGGAGCGCGCAGCCTGCCTCTGGGGTCGATGCGCTACCGGGCGCTGGCCAGCCCCGCGTTCATGGCGCGCTACTTCCCCCAGGGCTTCGCGGTCGAGCGGTTGGCCCGTGCTCCGGCGATCGTGTTCGGGCCGGACGATTTTCTCCAGCATCGCTACCTGGCGTCGCTGGGCGTGCAGGAGGGTTTCCTGCATCACCTGTGTCCCTCGTCCGAAGGTTTCCTGCGCATGACCGAGGCTGGCTTGGGCTGGGGGCTGGTGCCGGAGCGGCAGGTGGCCGAGCAGCTGGCCCGTGGCGAGCTGGTGGAAATCTGCGCCGATACTCCCATCGATGTACCGCTGTACTGGCATCATTGGCGCAATGGCGGGCAGTTGCTCGCCCAGCTGACCGACCACCTGCGCCATTCGGCGCGACAGTGGCTGGTGCCCTTGTAGGCACATCGGGCGTCAGTTGCATCCGAAATCTGGCAAGGCGGAGTCTTACATGCGAATTCTGGTCACCGGCGCGAGCGGCTTCATCGGCGGGCGCTTTGCGCGCTTTGCCCTGGAGCAGGGCCTGGAGGTGCGGGTCAATGGCCGGCGGGCGGAGGGCGTGGAACACCTGGTCAAGCGCGGGGCGCAGTTCATTCCGGGCGACCTGGGTGATGCCGAGCTGGCCCGGCGCCTGTGCCAGGGCGTGGACGCGGTGGTGCATTGCGCCGGCGCCGTGGGCACCTGGGGCCGCTACCAGGACTTCCACCAGGGCAACGTGGTGCTGACCGAAAACGTGGTCGAGGGCTGCATCAAGGAGCATGTGCGGCGCCTGGTGCACCTGTCGTCGCCGTCGATCTACTTCACCGGCCGTTCACGCCTGGATATCCGCGAGGACCAGGTACCGCGCCGCTTCCATGACCATTACGCGCTGACCAAGCACCTGGCCGAGCAGAAGGTATTCGGCGCCCAGGAGTTCGGCCTGGAAGTGTTGGCGCTGCGCCCGCGTTTCGTCACCGGTGCCGGCGACGCGAGCATTTTCCCACGGCTGATGCGCATGCAGGCCAAGGGGCGCGTGGCGATCATCGGCAATGGCCTGAACAAGGTCGACTTCACCAGTGTGCACAACCTCAACGAGGCGTTGCTCAGTGCGTTGTTCGCCGAGGAGCAGGCGCTCGGCCAGGCCTACAACATCAGCAACGGCCAGCCCTTGCCGCTGTGGGACGTGGTCAACTATGTAATGCGTCGCATGCAACTGCCGCAGGTTACCCGCTACCGCTCCCCAAGCCTGGTCTACGGTCTGGCCGCGCTCAACGAGGCCGCCTGCCTGCTCTGGCCCGGGCGCCCGCAGCCGACCCTGAGCCGCACGGCGGTGCAGGTGATGAGCAGCGATTTCACCCTGGATATCAGTCGCGCCCGGCAGTACCTGGACTACCGGCCCAAGGCCGATGTGTGGTCCGCGCTGGATGAATTCTGTGGCTGGTGGCAGGCGCAGGCGGGGCAACGCTGAACCTGTGGGCGGGATGATGGTCATCAGTGCGCCGCCCAGGCGGTTTATACTCATGTCTCTTTGCTACCACCGCGGTTGAATGCACCCATGCGTAATGACGCCCACGACGATTTTGACGATGTGCCCACCCTGCGTGCCGGCACCCCCGATGACGATGAACTGCTGCCCGCCCATGTAGCCCGCAGCCGCCAGAAGGCGGCGCGCCCACGCAGCAACGGCCCGCTGTGGGCCTTGCTCGGCGCCTCGTTCATCGCCCTGGGCGGATTGGGCTGGTGGAGCTTCCAGCAGATCACCCTGATGGAGCAGCAACTGGTCGCGACCCAGGAAAGCTTTGCCCGCATCAGCGAGGAGGCGGCCGGGCGTCTGCAGGCGATCAGCGGCAAGGTTGATGCCAGCGAGTCCAGCAACAGCACCGGCAGCGAGGCGTTGAAGCTGCAGATCCGTCAGTTGCAGGCCTCGCTGACCGAGCAGGGCAAGCAGCAACAGGGCGTTGCCGGGCAGGCGGGGGACCTGGGCAAGCGCCTGGAGCAGGTGCTGTCCGACACCCGCGAGCAGCAGAAGGCGGTGGCCGAGTTGCAGGGCCAGTTGCAGGCTCAGCTCAAGGCGGTCAACGCGGAGCTTGCGGCGCTCAAGTCGGGCCAGGTAGATGGCGGCAAGCTGGATGGTCAGCTCAAGAGCCTGAGCAATGAGGTGGCGGCGCTGAAGAAACAGGGCAACCCGAGCGCGGCCATCGAGAGCCTGGAGCAGGATGTGCTGGTGCTCAAGAGCCAGGTGGACAACCGCCCGGCCACATCGGCCGGCGGCGCCTCGGTACAGGAGTTCGATGCCTTCCGCGGGCAGGTAACGCGCAACATCAATACCCTGCAAAGCCAGATCCAGAACCTGCAGCAGCAGATCAACGCCCGGCCGTGAGCCTGGCAGCTGATTGCCTGTCGGCACGTCACTACTTGATGTGAGGGGGCCTGGCGGAGATTACCCAGTCTCCCGGGCAGCGCTTTCTCACAGGGAGTAGCATTGCAGGCACCACCCGCTCCCACGAAATATGGGGGCGTGCCCTGCACGCGACTCGCCACAGCCGCGACATGTTTGAGTGAAGGGTTCAAACGTGAAGCGGATCGAGCATCCTCCAATACGCACCTCATCTCAATTAAAAGCACGCGTAGTCTGCCACCTAGCATTTTTGCCAGGTGTTGAATGCTTCCAGGTTTGTTAAATCTATTGCATCAAGTCGACAGTGCTGCCAGTAAAGGTCAAGCCTGAAAGTTGATGCAGTCGACCGGCAAGCAGTACTTATCTAATGGCCATGTCTTATGGGGTACGGCCTTGTGCTTCATGAATTGTATTGGTTCGGGAGAGTGCTATGAACAAGCCTGTATCCGCTCACGACAGTGAACAAGTTCGCAAGTCATCAAAGACAACTGGCAAACGCTCTATCGCTATCTATCCCCACGGAGGGTTCCCGGCGGACACCTACAATCCGCTGGAAGTGGCCAGCCTGATCACGGAAGATCCCGATGCCATTCCCGGAACGCCCGGCGTAGTTCTGCCTGTTGCAGAACAGAGCAAGAACCTGGCAGTAGAAGTCCTTATCTGGGAAAACGCCGTGGCGGGTCAGACTATCGCCCTGACGTTGGATGGGGAGCTGTTGCTGGAGGATGAAGATGAGAACATCGCCTGGCACGATGTGCTTCCGGCAGAGGCCGCAGATGATACATTCAGGTTCCAGCTCTCGGTGCCCGTCAAGTACCTGGATGCCATTCTCCCTGGAGAGGATGAAGAGGTCATGCTGGGATATTCTGTCAGGCAAGTCGGCTCCGATGACTGGATCGCCGGCCCTGCTCGGCCCGTGCGTATCGACAAGCACGCCCCGGGGGGAAGCGCGGGTACCCTGGCGAAGATAACGTTCTCTGATGCGATCGAGGCCAGGGGATATATTCTAAAGTCGGACTTCATTTCTGACGTGTTGGAGGCAACCGTTCAGGGGTATACGGACCAGCGGAAATATGATGAAATTGCTGTGAAGATCACCGACGGCACTAACACCAGCCCGCCGGCGATGGCCAAGGTCATCAGCAGTGGTGATGCGACAGTCGTACAGTTGCCATTGACGGCATTTGATACTTTAGAAGATGAAGTGCTCATCACCACCTCATATGTCGTGACTGATCGGCCCGGGAATCCTTCATTCGAGTCCGTACCGCACAACACATTGAAACTCTTGCTGAAGGACATCCCGGTCGCGCTTGATAAACTGGAAGTGCCGAAGTTTGGCGATAACGAGTTAAAACCTCGGCTGCTACTCGACAAACATGCTCGAGCAGGGATCCTGGTTAAGATCCCCGGAATCACAGGCCTTCACGCCAACGACAAGATCGTCGTGCTGTGGAACGGACAACCGTCCGACGAACACAAAGTGCCGTTTCCACCACAGTCAGTCCAGCTGATGAAGATCATGTTGTTGTATGCGCTTACCAGCCGTGGCCCGCAGAACGGTCCTGTCAGTATCGGCTATCAACTGTGGCGCGCGGGCACCATGATCGCCGAAACGGTAACCCCGAACGTGGTCAATGTCGACCTGCAATTGCCTGGCGGGCCTGACCCCGATCCGGAGATTCCGGGGCACGGTAAGCTGAAACAGGCGGTTCTGACGGGCAAGATCTCGGGCAAGGTGGATGAAGTCGCGCCAGAGGATTTCAAGAGTTTCGAGGATGGCGGAGGGGCCACCTTGAGCATCCCTTGGGACGATTCGGATGGCAACCGTCTGTTGCTGGAAGGTGATCGGTTGTGGTTTGTCCTCGGGGACGAGATT
The DNA here is from genome assembly GCF_014268935.2 of Pseudomonas peradeniyensis. Taxonomy (GTDB): domain Bacteria; phylum Pseudomonadota; class Gammaproteobacteria; order Pseudomonadales; family Pseudomonadaceae; genus Aquipseudomonas; species Aquipseudomonas peradeniyensis. Next base: position 893,856 of record NZ_JABWRJ020000002.1, read on the forward strand.
GATCCCGTTACTAACAACTTTAAGATTGCCTACCCCCTCGACCCTGTAAGCCCAGGCGAAGCCACAAACGATCGTAACGTAGAGCGTGACCTGGACCCCGACTGGCTGGATGACTTGCCCAGTGGCCAGGTGCCAACGACCTATCTCGTCGCCCGTGATTTTGATGCAGATCCAGACACTGAAGACAACCCTGCGTTCCCGCGCTTCAAAGATGTCAAGGTCACCCTCCCCGGAGACCTGCCGGGCGGTGGCGGTGATCTGGATGTGCTCGAATTCACTCGCCTCAACAGTCAAGGCGCGATCGACCGAACCCAGGCGAAGAACGGCGTGCCGTATCGCATCGCGTTGTATGACGGAGCCGCTCAGGGTCACACGATCCAGATTCACCTTAGGGCGGATGACGGGATGGTGGGCAGTGAGGGCGCTCCGATTAGCGCAGCCACATACGATCTCCCAAAGATCGAGCTTAGTGACGATAACGCGCGCGACAAGGTAATCATTGGCACGATTGATGAGGAATGGGCCTACAAGGTCTGCTTTGGCACCGCGACGGTTGAATATACGGCGGACAACAAGATTGGGACCAAGAGATCCAGCCATGGTCGTGTCTTTGTGGCGATCAGAAAACCAAGCGAAGATTCCTGCCCGTTCCCTGAAAAGCAGCCCCGTGCCGAAGTGTGCCGCTGCTGCGGTCAGGCATTGCCACGTCCATAGGCCGAGAGAACCACGATCCGTGGAGGGTGAGCGCATGGCAGGATCCATTGACGTCACCGGGACGCTCGCACTCCCGGACCTGATTGTCGACTTGCGGGACGACGGTAAGGGAAACGCCGAACTCCTGCCAATTGAAAGGCAGGGCAAGCCACTTGAGGTGAGTGTGCCGTGGTGGGATCAACTTGTTGAGGGCATCGTCATCGCGCTGACATGGGATGGCGAGATCCTTGATCGCGTAACGGGGGCCTTTCATGAGGTAACCAGAGAGGAGGCGAATCCTCCTAGCGAGCCTGGCCCCGACTTCATGCTCGCCATTCCTTCCAGCTACTGGGGCAGCGTTGCTGAAGGGGAGGACAAGCGCTTCCCGCTTGGCTATGGGGCTCGGCTACCTGGAAGTGATGTCTGGGAGCGGCTCGAGGAGCGTAACGTTCGCATCGACAGGCAGGCTCCAGGCGGCTCGGAGGGGGCTCTGGGCAGAGTGGTGTTCCCAGCCGATGTGGAGGCGCGAGGGCACATCCTTGAGTCCGATTTCGTCGGCGGCAAGCTCACGATAAGCGTCAGTGGTTACGACGGGCGGAAGTTGGGTGATCAGATCAGCCTTGCCATGACCGACGGCGTCGAGTCGGTGACCGAAGGCCCGTTCAAGGTCGAGAGCGAGGCTGACCCCACCGAGGCCACTCTATCGTTGACGAACTTGCAGGCCTTGTTCGACAGGATACCAATCAGCTTCACCTACCAGGTGCAAGACCTGACAGGCAATGAGTCCGTGGTCTCCCTTGCCCATGATTCACTGACCCTGTGTCTGACCCAGACGCTGCCTGCGCCCAGGGTGGAGGGCGTCAATGACCGCGATGAGCTCGATTTCAATGCGCTGGGCGATAAGCCCGTCAAGGTCATCATCACGCCTGACCTCACCTGGGATGGCAAGACACTGGAGTTGATCTGGGTTGGGTTGACCGCCGATGGCACGTCACTGCCTCCGGTCTTCGACGGAATCGGAACGCTGGAGGCGGAGGATCTTGAGAAAGATCTGGAGTTCCCGCTGGACAACAGTCACGCGGCGCAGGCGCTGCAGGGCAGCGCCACGGTGCTCTATCGCATCAGCGGCGCGCCCTGGCGCACGTCTGACACCTATACGGTCAAGGTAACCGGAACCTTCGTACTCAAGGCGCCTGAGATCGTCGAGGCCCCCGACCAGTGGCTTGACCCCGAGGCGTTGCCGACTGAGGGGGCGACAGTACGCATCCAGCCTGACAAGCACATATTGGTCGGCGACCAGCTCCTGCTGGAGTGGCACGGGACCGATGCCGAGGGCAATCCTGTCGATGATCAATGGTTGCTGGAGGTAAAGGATGACGGACCTTTCGACCATATTGTCGGCAAGGACAAGGTAGAAGCACTACGGGGCGGGTCGCTCGAATTGTCCTGCACCTTGACCTCCGGGGGCGGTGCAGTCTCGCCTTCACCTTCGCGGGGCTGGCGAGTGCCCAATGTCTTGCGCCGGCCGGAAGTCGAGAAGGCATTCGGTGACGACAAGGACCAGCTGGATTTTCATCGGGACTTTATCGACGCAACCCATGTGAAGGTCACCGTGGCCCGCTACCCCGGAATGAAGGAGAACGAAGAGGTTGCCGTTCGCTGGGTGGGTGAGGAGGAGGAGAGCGGCGTTTGGGCGCGCGTTGTCAGGTGGGCGCGCAAGTGGATCCTCAAACGCACGGACTTCACTTATCAGTCGCCCTGGAAGAGGGTCGCAACACCGGGCGACCTGGTTTTCGAGGTGCCCATCGGCGTACTGATGGCCTTCATCGGCAAGACCGTGTCGGTCAGTTACCTGGTCAAGCCGGCTGGTGGCGGGGACGGAGAGTCCTCCGATGTACTCGCACTCAACGTGTTGGCGCAAGCTCGCGACGATCTGCAGGCGCCGCAGTACATGTCGTTCGGCGGTGATGTGCCCAAGTTCTCCTTGCGCTACGACGGCATCAAGGCCAAGGACAAGGTCGACATCCATTGGCAGGCTGAAGGTGGTGAGTACAGGAGAGCAATCTTCGAGGTCTACCAGGACGGTCGGTACTTCCTGATCCTCGTCGACAAGGCTTGGGCCGAGGCTGATCGCAGGAAAACCGTATTCGCCAACTACTCCTTCCTCGAGGACCCGAGCAAGCCCGAAACCAGGCAGTTTTCACCCGCCTCGAGCTTTCAACCTGATTAGGAAAATACGGCGTATTTCGCTCAATTGAAGAAAAGTCCTACAGAAGTTCCTTGGCTTCTTGCCGACACTGCGCGCTCTTTTTGGCGGTGCCGAGGTCAATCGACTACCCACCGCTCGGTTAACGAGGTCAAACGGGAGAGCAATGTGAAATCGAAGATTTCAGCGATGCCCTTGAGTGTTGTGGTGGGCCTGGTCAGCGCCATGGCCGGGACGGGGCTGGCCGAGGCCAAGGTACTTGATGGTCAGGATGAAACGGTCAGCACACCGGTAGCCGAGGATTATCACCTGATAAATGGGTCGAACCTGGAAGTCACTGCCGGCGGCAGTACCTTGATGATAATTGCTGAGAGCGGTTCGACTGTCACGGTGAACGGAGGGCAGGTAACAGCCTCCGGTGCGCAGACAGGTATCTCAATGCGCGAAGGTACCCAAGCGTCACTCGACGGGGCGACAGTTACAGCGGGAGCGTCCGGCTACGGTGTCGGTGCGGTCAATGCCTCAACCATTGTCGCGAAGGGCAGTACCATCAGTGGTGGCAGCGGGGCGGCACTCAGCCACGGCAGTGTGCTTGAACTCATCGGCGGCACGCTGACCGGCACCCGGCAGATGGGCGCGTACCTCAATGGCTCAACCCTGGTCGCCTCCGGCGGTACCGTCATAAGTGGCAAGACCAATGGCCTGAATGTCACCCAAGACCTGGCCGCCGACGGAGGTGGCGGCTCGCAGGTGAGGCTGGATGGTTCCATGGTCATGAGCGAAACCGCAAGCGCCATACTGGTTCGGGCGGCCGCTGACGGAACCACCGGCACGGCAACTATCGAGGTAAACAACGGCAGCCAGCTGATCGGCGGTAACGGCACGATCCTCGAGGTCACCGGCGGCATGACCGCCGATTTCGCCGCCGATAACAGCCAGTTGTCCGGCGATGTGGTGGTCGATGACATCAGCAGCGCCAACCTGGTCCTGCGTAACAATGCCTCGCTTCGGGGTAACCTGGTCAATGTCCAGAGCCTGGCCCTGCAAAGCGGTGGCCGCTGGACCCTGACCCAGGATGCCCAGGTGGGAGATCTCTCGCTGGACGACGGCACCGTCGATTTCACCGATCGGGATACCACGCCCGGTTTCAAGACGCTGACGCTCGACAGCCTCGAGGGCTCGGGCGTGTTCGTGATGGGCATCGACCTGGCCAGCGGCACCGGCGATCTGCTGAAGATCACGGGCACGGCAGAGGGCAATCATCAGTTGAGCATCGCCAGCACTGGTGTCGATCCGGTGGAAGGGCAGGCGCCGCATCGCATCGTCGAGACCGGTGGCGGCGATGCCACTTTTGGCCTGTTGCACGATATTGATTTCGGAACCTTCCTCTACACCCTGGAAAAAGGCGACGGCGAGGACAACTGGTACCTGAAGCAGAAGCCCGGCAACGTGCTGACCCCGAGCGCCCGTGCGGTGCTGGGCATGTTCAGCGCCGCGCCGACGGTGTGGTACGGCGAACTGTCGTCGTTACGCAGCCGCATGGGCGAGCTGCGCCTTGGCCAGGGCCAGGGCTTGTGGATGCGCGGCTATGGCAACCGCTATAACCTCTCTGCCAGTTCTGCCGTGGCCTACCAGCAGGACCAGAATGGCCTCAGCTTCGGTGCCGACGGCGCGCTGCCGGGCTACGATGGCCGTTGGCTGCTCGGGGTGATGGGCGGCTACAGCGAGTCGGACCTGGACTACAGCCTCGGTTCATCCGGCAAGATCAAGAGCTACTATGCAGGCGCCTACAGCACCTGGATGGCCGACAGTGGTTACTACATCGACGCGGTGCTCAAGTACAACCGCTTCCGTAACCGCAATGACGTGGTGATGAGCGATGGTCGCAAGACCAAGGGCGAGTATCACAACGACGGTCTCGGGGCATCGGTAGAGGTTGGCCGGCACATCAAGCTGGACGATGGCTGGTATGTCGAGCCATTCACCCAGCTGTCCACGCTGAGGGTCGATGGCGACAGCTACACCTTGGACAACGGCCTGCGGGCCGAGAGCAACGGCGCCAATTCGCTGCTGGGCAAGGTCGGGGCCCAGGTCGGGCGCAACCTGGCGCTGGACAGCGGGGCCCTCCTGCAGCCCTACCTGAAAGTCGCGGCCGCCCATGAGTTCATCAACGACAACCGCGTCAAGGTCAACGACAACCGCTTCACCAACGATCTGTCCGGCACCCGGGGCGAGGTGGCGGTGGGCGTGGTGGCGCAGGTGAGCGACGTGCTGCAGCTGCACGGTGAATTCCAGTACAGCAATGGCGAGCACATCGAGCAGCCGTACGGCGTCAACCTGGGCTTGCGTTACAACTTCTGATCGCTCGCAATCGCCTACAGGCGAGGGTAATCGATATACCCCACCGGCCCTTTGCCATAGAACGTCTCCGGACGCGGCGCATTGAGCGGCGCATCGGCGGCCAGGCGCGCGGGCAGGTCGGGGTTGGCGATGAACGGGATGCCGAAGGCCACCGCATCGGCCTTGCCGCTGGCCAGGGCCGCATTGGCGCTGGCCTTGTCGAAGCGCTCGTTGACGATGTAGGGGCCGCCGAACGCCGCCTTGATCAGCGGACCGATGCTGTCGTCGGCTTCCTTCTCCCGCGAGCAGATGAAGGCGATGCCGCGCTTGCCCAGCTCCCGGGCCACGTAGGTGAAGGTCTCGGCACGGTCGGCATCGCCCATGTCGTGGGCATCGGCCCGTGGTGCCAGGTGCACGCCCACGCGGCCCGGGCCCCACACCTCGATGGCGGCGTCGGTGACTTCCAGCAGCAACCGCGCGCGGTTCTCCAGCGAGCCGCCATAGCGGTCGCTGCGCTGGTTGGTGCTGCTCTGTAGGAACTGGTCAAGCAGGTAGCCGTTGGCGCCATGGATCTCCACGCCGTCGAAGCCGGCGGCCTTGGCGTTCTCGGCGCCGCTGCGATAGGCCTCGACGATATCGGCGATCTCCTCGGTTTCCAGGGCCCGTGGGGTCGGGTAGTCGCTCTGTGGGCGCACCAGGCTGACATGGCCCTTGGGCTGGATCGCGCTGGGGGCCACCGGCAGCTCGCCGTTCAGGTACGACGGGTGGGAGATGCGCCCGACATGCCACAGCTGCAGGAAGATTCGCCCGCCCGCGCCGTGGATGGCCTTGGTCACGTTGTGCCAGCCGCGCACCTGCTGGTCGTTCCAGATCCCGGGGGTATCCGGATAGCCGACACCCATCGGCGTGACCGAGGTTGCCTCGCTGAGGATCAGGCCGGCGCTGGCGCGCTGCACGTAGTACTCGGCCATCAGCGCGTTGGGCACGCGGCCTTCGTCGGCGCGGCAACGGGTCAGCGGGGCCATGATGATGCGGTTGGGCAGTTCCAGGTCGCCCAGGGTGATCGGGTCGAACAGCGTAGTCATGTGCAAAGCCTCGCTTGGATCAGGTCAGAGCTCTTGGCTCATTTGCTCGAGGAACGCCTTGATGGTCGCCTCGTTGCGTTTGAAGAAATGCCACTGGCCGATCTTCTGGCTGCTGATCAGGCCGGCGCGCTGCAGGGTGGCCAGGTGGGCGGAGACGGTCGACTGCGACAGGCCGCAGCGTTGGTCGATCTGCCCGGCACACACACCGTGCTCGGTGCTGTGGTGCTGCTCGGGGAACTGCGCGGCCGGGTCTTTCAGCCAGTTGAGGATGTCTCGCCGGACCGGGTGGGCCAGGGCTTTTATGATTTCGTCGAGATCGAGGGGCATGGTTGGCTCGTGGTGTGTAGCGGTATATCGCGATGGAGCGAAATATAAATCGCTGCATCGCGATAGACAAATATGAAAGGGTTCTGAGGCAAGCGTCATTGGCTATATCGGTTCATGACGATATGGGCGCCGGCGGTGCTAGACTGGCGCCATGAACTACCTCGCGCACCTTCACCTGGGCGGCCCCGCGCCGCAACAACTGCTTGGCAGCCTGTATGGCGACTTCGTCAAAGGCACGCTGGAAGGGCGTTTTCCGCCGGCGCTGGAGGCTTCGATCCGGCTGCACCGGCATATCGACAGCTACACCGACAGCCACCCGCTGGTGCTGGCGGCGCTGGCGCGTTTCCCGCGCGAGCGGCGACGCTTCGCCGGGATCGTGCTGGATGTGTTCTTCGATCATTGCCTGGCCAGGCACTGGGGGGAGTACGCAGAGCAGCCGCTGGCGCAGTTCACCGGCGACTTCTACAAAGTGCTGCTGGCCGAGCCGCAACTGCCGGGCCGGCTGGCGCGGATCGCGCCGTTCATGGCGGCGGATGACTGGCTCGGGGCTTATGGCAACTTCGCAACCCTGGAGCAGGTGTTTGGCGGTATTGCCCGGCGCTTGTCGCGGCCCGAGGGGATGGACGGGGTGATGGAAGAGCTGGAGCGCCTGTACGAGCTACTGCTGGCGGATTTTCGCGAGTTCTATCCGCAGTTGCAGGCATTTGCGGCAGCGCGACGAGGCCGGTCCAGCTGACGTCAACTGTTCAAGCTGCCTTGGCCTGGCGGCGCGGCTCGACATCCTCGATGCCGAACAACGCCAGACGCACCGCCTGCTGCGCCTGAAACGCCAGCGCCGCGCGCTCCTGGCCTTCGCTGCCGATCGGCGCTAACAGGTGGATCACCACCTCGCCCCGGTCTCGCCCGAACAGCCGCATCAGATGGGACACCAAATCGTCCTCGCCAATGAACGGCGCAATCGGATCGGGTTGGCCTGCGCGCAGATATTGAATCGCCACTGGCTGCAGCGGCGTGCCCTGGTCGATGGCCCCGGCCAGTAGACGCCCATGGAAGGTGCGCAGGGTGCGACCGTCGGTGGTGGTGCCCTCCGGGAAGATCAGCAGGGGGCGTTGCTCGCCTAATTGATCGCTGATCTGCTGGCGCAGGCGCTGGGCATCGCCACCGCCACGGCGGATGAACAGGGTCCCGGCCTTCTCGGCCAGCCAGCCGGCCACCGGCCAGTGCCGCACCTCGGCCTTGGACAGGAACGACAGCGGCGTGAGCATGCCGAGCAGCGGGATATCGGTCCACGAGACATGATTGCAGACCCAGAGCATCGGCCGTTGTGGCAGTTCACCCCTGACCTTTACGTCGAAGGGCAGGGCGGCAACCAGGCGGCCCATGAACAGGCGTGTCCAGCGCTGGCGGCGTTCGATCGAGGCCTTAAGGCCCAGGCGTTCGCCAAGGGCGATGATGCTGGCCATTGCCAGCCCCAGGGCCAGTACCAGGAGCAGCCGCAGCAGGCGGGCACTGGCCCGCAGGCGCGGCATCAGACCGCCGCCTTGAAGTGACGGGCGTAGCGCGGGCAGAGGTCGTCGCGCTTGAGCAGGATGAACACGTCGGCGACCTGGAAGTCCTCGTCCCAGCAAGGCTCGCCGCAGATCTTCGCGCCCAGGCGCATGTAGGCCTTGAGCAGCGGCGGCATCTCGGCGATGACGTTGTTCGGCAGCGGCAGGCTCGGCAGTGGGTTCTTCGGTTCGGCGCGCAGGTGCTCGGTGCACAGGTAGCGTTCGCGCAGGCGTTGCATGATCGCGTGGGCCTGCACGCCGCCGTCCTGCATGGGGATGCTGGCGCAACCCATCAGGTAGCTGTAGCGGCCTTCGTTGAGCACTTCGGCCAGCTCGCTCCAGAGCACGGCGATGGTGCCGCCGTTGCGGTAGGCCGGGTCGACGCAGGTACGGCCCAGCTCGAGGATCGGGCCTTGCAGCTGCAACAGCCCGTGCAGGCTGAATTCTTCTTCACTGTAGAAGCGGCCCAGGCTGCTGGCGGCCTGGTGGTCGAGCAGGCGGGTGGTGGCGACCAGCTGGCCGGTGGCCAGGTCGCGCACGCCGATGTGGCGGCAGTGGATGTCGTAGTCGTCCATGTCCAGGCCGTGTTCGGCGCCCTTGAGCTTGGCCTTGAATTCGGCGCTGAACACCTTGAAGCGCAGGGCCTGTGCTTCCTGCAGGGCCGCGGCGCCGACCAGGCGTTCGGCTTGCAGACGGCGTTCAGTGCTGTTGTCGCCAGAGCGAGCGATCCGAGTCATTGCGAGTCTCCATAAGCCAGCCAAAGGGTTGCGGCCGGTCGGCTTTGTTGTGCAAAGTCAGCCTAGGTACGCCCGGTGTCACCCCTGTGAATCTTTGGTGATGCTTGCGTGACACCCCTACAAGGAGCTTGCGATGGCCTGGTTGCAACGACTCAACGACCCCTTGCGCCACCCGCTGGCGGCGACCCTGGGTGAAACCTACGCGGCGGTGCTCGAGCACCTGGGCGCGGTCGCGCCGTTCGAGCTGGCGGTGCTGGGCGGGCGCGCCATGGCCACGCCGGGCCTGGCCTTCCTGCTCGGTTACCAGGCGGCGCTGCGCGTGCTCTGGCCCAGCGCGCCCGCCAGCCTGGGGGCGTTGTGCGCCACCGAGCGGCGCAGCGTGCGCCCGGCTGACATGCATACCCGCCTCGATGGCTTGCGCCTGAGCGGCAGCAAGGACTTCGTCACCGCCGGGCTGGACGCCGAATGGCTGTTGGTGGCGGCGCGCCATGAAGCGCCGGGCGAGACGCCGCGGTTGCAACTGGCGGTGGTCTATCCGGGGGAGCCCGGTGTCAGCCTCGAGGCCTTGCCGACCCTGCCGTTGATGCCCGAAGTCGGCCATGGCCGGCTGCTGCTCAAGGAGGCTGCGTGCGAGTTGCTTGCCGGCGATGGCTGGGACGCCTACGTCAAACCCTTCCGCTCCCTTGAAGACCTTTATGTGCTCGCCGCGCTGGTGGCCTGGCTGCACGGCGTGGCCCAGGAGTGCGCCTGGCCGCAGGATCTGCGGCTGCGATTGATCGGGCTGCTGGCCGGTTGTGCCGAGGGCAGCCGGCAATGCCCGGACAGCGTGGCCTGCCACTTGCTGCTGGGAGGCCTATTTGCCCAGTTCCAGGGCTTGCGGGGCGAGATCGACCAGGCGCTGGCAGCAGGTCCAGACCACTGGGCGCAACTCTGGCAGCGCGACCAGGGCCTGCTGGCGCTGGCCGGCGTGGCCCGTGACAAGCGACTGGCCAAGGCATGGAGTGCCGCCGGATTGTCATGAAAGCCTGAGAGGCTGGGGGCACCTTTGAACCTGGGCCGCTGTGCGCCCCATTGCGGGACCTGTGGGAGCGGGCTTGCCCCGCGATGGGCGCACAGCAGCCCTTTGCAGGTTGCTCCCCATGAAGGCACTGTTGCTTGCCCTGTCCATGACCGCCGCCCCGGCCTGGGCCGAAGACTGGCCCTCGGCGCAGTGGCCAGTCGATAACGCCGTTATCGACTGGCAGGCCGTCGACACCTACGCCTTCGCGCCGCGCGCTGCCGAACGCGGAGGCATTCGCACCGACGCGCTGTTGATCATCCGCGATGGCCGTATTCTCCATGAGCGCTATACCGAACCAACCCGCGTCGATACGCCGCACCTGACCTGGTCGGTGAGCAAGGGCGTGCTGGCCACGGTCATGGGAGTGGCCTACGGCGAGGGGCGCTTCAAGCTCGATGACCCGGCCGCCCGCTACTACCCGGCTCTGCAGCGACATCCCGGACTGCGCCTGATCGACCTGCTGCACTGGGCCAGCGGCCTGGCCTGGCAGGAGGATTATGAATACGCGCCCTTGAAGTCGTCGGTGGTGGCCATGCTCTATACCCGCGGCCGCGCCGACATGGCGGCCTACACGGCGGCCATGCCCGCTGTCAGTGCGCCCGGCACGCAATTCGCCTATTCCAGCGGCGACAGCAACCTGCTCGCCGCCAGCCTGCGCGGTATGCTCGACCCCGCGCGCTATGCCGACTACCCCTGGCAGGCCCTGTTCACTCCGCTGGGTATCAAAAGCGCGGTCTGGGAGCGGGATGGCGCGGGAACCTATGTCGGCTCATCCTACCTCTATCTCGACGCCCGCGACCTGGCGCGTATCGGCTTGCTGATGCAGCGCGATGGACGCTGGCGCGAGGGCCGGTTGCTGCCGGCCGAGTGGGTGGCGTTCAATCGAACCCTGTTCAGCGCCGCCCAGCCGGTGCCGGGCGAAGCCAACCCCGGCGGTCACTGGTGGCTCAACCAGCCGCTGCCCGGGCAGCCGGCGCCGTGGCCGGATGCGCCAACGGACACCTTCGCCGCGCTCGGCCATTGGGGCCAGGCGCTCTATGTGCTGCCCTCGCGCAAGCTGGTGATCGTGCGCTATGCCGATGACCGCGACGCCAGCTTCAGTCACAACGAACTGCTCAAGCGGGTGCTGGCCGCCGTGGCCGGGGAGGGGGCATGAAGCGGGTCGTACTCGTGCTGTTGCTGGCCGGGTTGGCCTGGGCCTGGCATGAGCGCCAGGCACTCGCGGACTTCCCGGGCATTCTTTCGGCCTATTCGGCGAAGGAGTACTGCTCGTGCCGCTTCGTCATGGGCTTTGCTGAAACCTACTGCCGAGGCTATGTGCAGCAGTACCTGCCCTTGAGCCTGCTGGAGGAGGACGGCGCCCGGCGCATGGTCACCGCCGAGGGCCTGGGCCGGCGCAACCAGGCCGCCTGGCAGGGCGTGCGCGAGGGTTGCCGCTTGCTGCCGTGAAACCGTGCGGGTAAGGTTGACGGCCTTGATTTACAGGATTTCACATGTTCAAGCCGTCCCGCCTGCTGCCCGCCCTTCTGCTCGCCCTGTGCCTGCCCGCTCATGCCAACTGGCACCTGGACGGCGAGTCCTCGCGCCTGTCCTTCGTCACCGGCAAGAACGGCAATATCGCCGAGGTCAACCGATTCCTGGTGCTGCACGGCAAGGTCGACCGCAAGGGCGCGGCCGAAGTGAGCATCGAGATGGACTCGATCAGCAGCGGTATCCCGCTGCGCGACGAGCGCATGCGTGACAACCTGTTCGCCTTCGAGCAGTTCCCCGAGGCCACGGTACAGGCGCAGATCGACCTGCGTCCGATCAACGACCTGGCCAATGGCGCGCAGCTGGAGCTGCGCCTGCCGGTCAGCGTCACCCTGCATGGCCAGACCCGCAGCTACAACACCCTGCTGCTGGCCACGCGCCTGGACGAGCGACGTTTCCAGGTGGTGACCCTCGAGCCGCTGATCCTGCGCGCCTCGGACTTCGGCCTGCTGCCGGGCCTGGAAAACCTGCGCAAGCTGGCCGGGCTCAAGTCGATCAACCCCTCGGTGCCGGTGAGCGCGGTGCTGATCTTCACCGCCCGCTGACATGCCGGGGCCGGTCTTCCCCTGGCGGGATGGCAACCAGTTCGAACTGCTGATCGACGGCCCCGAGTTCTTTCCGCGCATGCTGCTGGCGATCGTGCGCGCCGAGTTCCAGGTCGACCTGGAGCTGTATCTGGTCGAGGGCGGCGCCTGCGCCGAGGCGGTGGTCGAGGCCCTGGAGCAGGCGGCGCGACGCGGCGTGCGGGTGCGCTGCCTGTTCGACGACTATGGTTCGCTGGCCTTCCCCACGGCCCTGCGCGAGCGTCTGCTGGCGGCGGGTGTCTACCTGCGCTGGTACAATCGCCTGCGCTGGCGCCGGGGCCTGCGCAACCTCTATCGCGATCATCGCAAGCTGCTGCTGGTGGATGAACGGTTGGCGGTGGTCGGCGGCACCGGGGTGACCGATGAGTTCTGGACGCCGGGCGAGGAGGCCAGCGAATGGCACGAGGTGATGGTGCGCATGCAGGGGCCGATCGTCACAGACTGGCAGCTGTTGTTCGATCGCCAGTGGCACGCCAACCAGCGCCGCACCGCCTGGCGTCCACCCGAGGGCTTCGGCCTGCCGCGTCTGCCCCAGGTCCCGGCCCAGGGCCAGGGCATGGGCCGGGTGGCTTACGCCGACGCCCGCCAGCACAAGGACATCCTGCATGCGCTGGTGCGCGCCCTGAACAGCGGCCAGCGCCGTATCTGGCTGGCCACGCCGTACTTCCTGCCGACCTTCAGCGTGCGCCGCTCACTGCGCCGCGCCGCGCAGAAGGGCATCGATGTGCGCCTGCTGCTGACCGGGCCGCGTACCGACCACCCGGCGGTGCGTTATGCCGGGCACCGCTACTACCCGCGACTGCTGCGCGCCGGGGTGCGTATCTTCGAGTACCAGCCGTGCTTCCTGCACCTGAAGATGGTGCTGGTGGATGACTGGGTCAGCGTGGGGTCGTGCAACTTCGATCACTGGAACCTGCGCTTCAACCTCGAAGCCAACGTCGAGGCCCTCGACCCGCCGCTGACCACTGCCGTGGCCGCCAGTTTCGAACGTGATTTCGCCCAGAGCCTGGAAGTCGATCTGGCGCGCTGGCATGCGCGGCCGTTGTGGCGGCGGGTGCAGCAGCGCCTGTGGGGCTGGCTCGACCGGGTGGTGGCCAATCTGTTGGATCGCAGAAACTAGCGTCGTATATCGCCGTCGGGCAAAGCGGACTATCGTGCAGGGATTGTTCCCAGACAACGGAAGGAGTGGATGCGATGACGGCGAAGAAGATTCTCATGCTGGTGGGCGACTACGTCGAGGACTACGAGGTCATGGTGCCATTCCAGGCCCTGGCCATGGTCGGCCATACCGTCCATGCCGTGTGCCCGGAGAAGATTGCCGGGCAGACGGTGCGCACGGCGATCCACGATTTCGAGGGCGAGCAGACCTACAGTGAGAAGCCGGGGCACAACTTCGCCCTGAACTTCGACTTCGTCCAGGTGCGTGCCGAAAGCTATGACGCGTTGCTGATCCCCGGTGGCCGCGCCCCGGAATACCTGCGCCTGAACGACAGGGTACTGGAGCTGGTCAAGGCTTTCGACCAGGCCGGCAAGCCCATTGCGGCGGTGTGCCATGGGGCCCAGTTGCTGGCGGCGGCAGGCGTGCTCGAAGGGCGCGAGTGCAGCGCCTATCCCGCCTGTGCGCCCGAGGTACGGCTGGCGGGTGGGCGGTTCATCGATATCGCGGTGGACCAGGCCCACGTGGATGGCAACTTGGTTACCGCGCCGGCCTGGCCTGCGCATCCGGCGTGGCTGGCAGCGTTTCTGAAGGTGCTGGGCACTCGTATCTCCTGACTGACACGCTGAACTGTAGGAGCGGCACAAGGCCGCTCCTACAGGGATCGAACATTTGTAGCGGTCATGGAGAAATACCTGTCGCGCAGGGGAAAGGCCGTGGGGTAGGGGGGATGCTAGGGTGAACCTCAGTCATGCCCATCGACAGGACGACCGCCCCGCATGGAAATACGTCTGCTCCATGGCGCCGCCATCGCGCCTTACATCGATGACCTCGCGCGCCTGCGTCTGACGCTGTTTCGCGAGTTTCCCTATCTCCTGGACAGCTCCCTGAGCCACCAGGCCGATTACCTGTCCAGTTACGCCGAGTCCGGGCGCAGCCTGGTGGTGCTGGCGCTGGATGGCAGCCAGGTGGTGGGCGCTGCCACCGGCCTGCCGCTGGTGGATGTCGATCCCGAGCTGCAGCAACCGTTTCTCGCCCAGGGGCGTGATCCGGCTTCGGTCTACTACTTCGGCGAGTCGGTGCTGCTGCCGGCTTACCGTGGACAGGGGCTCGGCGTGCGCTTTTTCATCGAGCGCGAATCCTATGCGCACAAGCTGGCCGAGTTCGACTGCTGTGCGTTCTGTGCAGTGGAGCGGCCCTCCGGACATCCGCGGCGCCCGGCGGACTACAAGCCATTGCAGGGCTTCTGGCGAAACCGAGGCTTTCTGCACGAGCCGTCGTTGCGTACCGCCTACCGTTGGCGTGACCTGGATGAGCAGGCGAAGTCGGCCAAGATCATGTCGTTCTGGCTCAAGGCGCTGCCTGTTTGAGATTCAGGGGGCTGTGAAACGACGACGGCCCCGCGATGGGGCCGTCGTTGCTACAGCGGAAGGCTTACTTCACTTCCACTGCCAGGCTCTCGGCGATCTTGCTTTGCCACAGCGCGGGTCCGGTGATGTGCACCGACTCGCCCTTGCTGTCCACCGCGACGGTGACCGGCATGTCCTTTACTTCGAACTCGTAGATCGCTTCCATGCCCAGCTCGGCGAAGGCCAGGACCTTCGACTTGCGGATGGCCTGGGCCACCAGGTAGGCGGCACCGCCGACGGCCATCAGGTACACGGCCTTGTTGTCCTTGATCGCCTCGATGGCGGTCGGGCCGCGCTCGGACTTGCCGATCATGCCCAGCAGACCGGTCTGCTCGAGGATCTGGCGGGTGAACTTGTCCATGCGGGTTGCGGTGGTCGGACCGGCCGGGCCCACCACTTCGTCACCGACCGGGTCGACCGGGCCGACGTAGTAGATGAAGCGGCCCTTGAGGTCGACCGGCAGCTCTTCGCCACGGTTGAGCATCTCGACCATGCGCTTGTGCGCGGCGTCGCGGCCGGTGAGCATCTTGCCGTTGAGCAGGATGGTCTCGCCCGGCTTCCAGCTGGCGACTTCTTCCGGGGTGATGTCGTCGAGGTTGACGCGACGGGCGCTCGGGCCGGCTTCCCAGACGATTTCCGGGTAGGCGTCCAGCGACGGCGCTTCCAGCTCGGCCGGGCCGGAGCCGTCGAGCACGAAGTGGGCGTGACGGGTGGCGGCGCAGTTGGGGATCATGCACACCGGCAGCGAGGCGGCGTGGGTCGGGTAGTCCATGATCTTGACGTCGAGCACGGTGGTCAGGCCGCCCAGGCCCTGAGCGCCGATGCCCAGCTGGTTGACCTTGTCGAACAGCTCCAGGCGGATCTCTTCGAGGCGGTTCTGCGGGCCACGGGCCTTCAGTTCATGGATGTCGATGGATTCCATCAACACTTCCTTGGCCATGACCGCGGCTTTCTCGGCGGTGCCGCCGATGCCGATGCCGAGCATGCCAGGCGGGCACCAGCCGGCGCCCATGGTCGGGACGGTCTTCAGTACCCAGTCGACGATCGAGTCGGACGGGTTGAGCATGGCCATCTTCGACTTGTTCTCCGAGCCGCCGCCCTTGGCCGCGACATCGACCTCGACCTTGTCGCCGGGGACGATGGAGTAGTGGATGACGGCCGGGGTGTTGTCCTTGGTGTTCTTGCGGGCACCGGCCGGGTCGGCCAGGATCGAGGCGCGCAGGACGTTCTCGGGCAGGTTGTAGGCGCGGCGCACACCTTCGTTGATCATGTCGTCGACGCTCAGGGTGGCGCCGTCCCAGCGCACGTCCATGCCCACGCGGATGAACACGGTGACGATACCGGTATCCTGGCAGATCGGGCGGTGGCCGGTGGCGCACATGCGCGAGTTGATCAGGATCTGGGCGATCGAGTCGCGTGCAGCTGGCGATTCTTCACGCAGGTAGGCTTCGTGCATCGCCTGGATGAAATCGACGGGGTGGTAGTACGAGATGAATTGCAGGGCGTCGGCGACGCTCTGAATCAGGTCGTCTTGCTTGATCACGGTCATGCAGCGCGCTCCTCTTAAAGACGGGAACATTCATTACGGCGCTCGACGGTGCCGACCAGCGTGTCGAAGCGCCTGCAAGGCGCCGGCAGGTCAGGCCGACGGAAAAAGGCGCGGCAGTATAGCGCGGCTGACCGTGTGAAACACCTGCGACTGGTCTGGACCATGGTCGGGATGGGGTGGGCATTGATTTTGCCGGGCAGGTGACAGTGCACCTCATGAGGTTTGCAAAAATGACGCTCGGAAAAGCCGAAAAGCGCGGCTGCGCTGCCTTGGATGAGACGGGAGCGCAGCCTTGGAGCGTACACCTAAGTAACAGAGTCCTCAGACCTCTGTTTTACAGCGGAGCAAGTACCCGAAACGAGATAGGGGTGGGTTGTTCAAGAAGCCTGTTCCGTAAACGACGGTCTTACCGGATTCTTCGAGGCTTGAGCGAAAGGCAATATCGAAATTGCCCTTTAGGTCTACGCGTCCCCATCCATTTTTGTCGCCAAAGCTTTGATCGGGCGTGCCATCGAGCTCAAATCGACCTACTACGACGTCCACTTCGTCTGGGTTACCCACTGTCGAACCGGTCGTAATGATTTTCCCTCTGGCCTGGTCTACATGACCGCTAGTCCACTGACCACCACTGCCACCGAAATCGGTATTCTGATCTTTGAAGCCTGGAAGTTTATTACCTTCGAGGTTGAACGCAGTAAGGTGTCCTTTGGTCATGCCATCAGAGGCAATGCAAACAAACTGAGTTTGCTCCTTGTTAATATAGTCAAGATCATGGAAGAGTAGGGGGCTCCCCTGTCCGTACAGGAGGTAGCCGCCATTGCCGAATTTTTTGAATTCTTCTCCCGTACGTTTTACACAGGCAATGTAAGGGGTTAGGCCATTCTTCGTTGAAGTAAGCCCGCACAAGAATATTTCATTGTCGCCAACCAGTGTCACCATTCCGGTGCACTCTACAGTGTCTGGAGGGGTTATTAGTTTAAAGCCATCGCCGTTGAAGCTCCTGTCAAATTCGCCATTACTGTCGAGTTTGATCAGTGACACGAATGAAAAAGCGTACTGATAGGTGATCAGCAACCCATCTCCAGTCGATATGCTGGAAATACCTGAGTCTTTGTTTTTATCCCTTGGAATTGGCTCGAGTAGGGATGGCTGACTGGTGCTGTACATGGATTGAAGTGGAGGGATTTCGATGATTTTGTGCCCGTGATTGCCGAAGTCTGGGTCTAGTCCTCCACTTGCACTGAACCGAGCCAGTGCTGGATAAGTAGAAGACCCCTCGTAGTAAACACCCGTGATTATAATTTTGTCATCTTGTATGTGAATGCCATTGGCAAAAGAATCATGGCCATCAAGGAACGTGCCGACAATCATGCCTCCACTACCAAAGGTCTCATCCAGTACACCCTTGTTATCAACGCGCAATAGCACGTAGCCACGCCCGCCTTCAAATCGGGCCATGCCCACGCACAATCGTTTGTTTCCGATGCTGATTGACTGATTGATCGATATCAGGCTGTCGTCTAGGTAAGCGACTCCGTCCGTCCCGTAAGCAGGATCCAGTATGTTGGATTTAACACTCTCAAATTTCATGATTGAAACACCACGTGCTGGAAGAGATTTGATTGTTTATGGAATGGCAGGGGAGCGAAACTGACATTTATAATAGTTGACACGTAAGTGGCTGTTCAGGCGTGTGTAAATATCGCGTGTCGGTTGTTTTTCATGTTGATGGGCAGGTTGGCAACGTTGTCATGTCAATCCGGAGGCGACCTGCCATTTTCCGGATGGTGGTGGGCATCTTTTTTGCTGCCAGCGGACACTTGGCTTAAAGTGCAAGCCATACGCTTGGAGAATGACCGATCATGCCCGAACTCTGCGTGGGCCAACACCGCTGGACAGTGCCCACCGGCAGCAACTTGCTCGATGCCTTGAACGAAGCAGGCTTGAATGTGCCCTATAGCTGCCGCGCCGGCAGTTGCCACGCCTGCCTGGTGCATTGCCTGGAGGGGCAACCAGTGGATGTGCTTCCCGAAGCCTTGGCCTTTGAAAAGCACGCGCAGGGCTGGCGCCTGGCTTGCCAGTGTCGGGTGGTAAGTGACCTGCGCGTGGCGGTGTTCGATCCACAAGAAGACGGCTTGCCTGCGCAGGTCATATCGGCCGTCTGGATTGGCGATGTACTCCGGCTTCGCCTCAAGCCACAACGGGCGTTGCGTTACCAGGCAGGCCAGCACCTGGTGCTGTGGAACGGCACGGTGGCTCGCCCTTATTCACTGGCCAGTTTGCCGGGTGAGGATGATTTTCTGGAGTTTCACATCGACTGCAAGCGTGCGGGTGAATTCTGTGACAAGGCCCGGTTGTTGAGTGCTGGCGATGAGTTGCGCTTGGGTGAACTTCGCGGTGGGGCACTGCATTACGATGCGGACTGGCAGAACAGGCCGCTTTGGCTGCTGGCGGCAGGCACCGGGCTTGCGCCGCTGTGGGGCATTTTGCGTGAGGCGTTGAGGCAGGAGCACCAAGGCAGTATCAGGTTGATGCATGTGGGAGAACACTACCTCGTCAGCGAACTTGCAAAACTGCAAAATAACTGCCCGCAACTTCAAATCGAGTGGGTCAGTGCCACTGAATTCGAGCAAACCCTTGCCACGCTGCGTCCTGTTTCGCGAGAAACCATTACGCTTGTTTGCGGGGCGCCCAGTCGAGTCGAACAGTTTGCAAGGCGTCTGTTCATTGCTGGCTTGCCACGAAATCAAGTATTCGCTGATGTATTCACCGAGCATGTCTGAGCTTGGAGTTACTGAGTCGTGCGGTAAAACCGGTGAAGGCACCAGGGAGTTGAGTCTGGCCATGGAGCAGAAAATGGCCTTCTTCCGTGATCTCACACCCTGTGGGCATGGTAATCATCCGTGCGTTGAGGGTGTGAAGTGAGGATAAGTCCGGAGTACCGTTTGCACTGAAGCGTGCGAGGATGGTCGGCATGTTGCTGGTCGTCACGGTGTTTTGACCTACGGTGACAAGTTCGCCCGAAGAAAGCATGACTATTCGGTCCCATCGAACCTCGCTACCGTTTTCCGGCATGACGGGCTTTCGCTTGAAATTATTGTCAGGGTCGCCATTTTCATAGTGCACCGCAGAAAGCAGCCCAGCGCGTTCTGCGTTTTGCCCGCAGCCAATGATTCTTTCGCCTGCTATCAGCGCGATATGCCTGATCAATTGCAAGTCGGGGAAGTCTGCGAACCCCTGCTTGCCAAAACCAGGTAAATGGCGCCCATCGAAGGTCAGGCGTGTGACAAAGGCCCCGGTAAATTTCAAATCAGCCGTTTGCCTACTGGCACTGATCAGGATGGAGGTTTCGTCCATGGCGACCGAATGGCCATACACCACACCCGCATTGCCGTCCGGGCGCTCAAGGTATTTGAAGCCATGGCCATTGAAAGATTTGACCAGGTTCCCATCCCAGTCGAACATCATCACCACAAGGTCATGGCCGTAGTAATTGCCGAACACGATGAAGCCGTTTTCAACGGGCTTCATTTGCCAGTTGGCAGTCAGGGCAGTGATCTGTCGTTTCTTTTCTGAAAACCTGGCGAACGCCGGCCTGAATGGGCTTTTCAGTGGTTTGTTGTCGTCGGTGATTATGGGTCGCTTGATTGCAAGATGCCCGCCGGTCTGGAAAGTCTCGTCGAGACTGCCATCTGCATTGAAGCGGGCCAGTGCAGGCATTTGTTCGAAAATGGTGGTGTAGGTCATGCCCAGCACCATGAACTGGTCCTGCCCGTTGTGTATTCGGTGTATGAGGTGATAGCCCGTCGAAATGTAGCCAGGCAAGAAGGTCCCGGTGGTTTTACCATGTTTACCAAAGTTGCTGTCGAAGCAGCAGTCGTCTTTTAGCCGGAAGATGGCGTAACCCGTATTGAAGCCTTCGCCCGTGTAGGCACTGCCCACATAGACGCGGTCATTACCCACTTTCACGGAAGTGGCAATGCCGGCGATGTCGGGTTCGAAGATTTTCAGTGGGTGGAGGGGATCGAATGGAAACGCTGCGCTGCCTTGGGCCTTCATGGCTTTCATCCCGTCGCTGCTGATGCAGGGCCTTGATCATTCATGTGCAGGCGCGGGGCTGACAACTGGCAGAAATAACAGGTGGGAGGGATGTCAGTGCGCAAAAGACCGGGCGTCGCGCGGCGCATCGCGGATGAATCCGGTCCTACAGAGGGCGGTGCAGGAGCGAATTTATTCGCGATGCGGCGCGTCAGCGGCGCTCTTTCGACAATAAAAAAGCCCTGCGACTCTCATCGCAGGGCTCTTGTCTACAGCAGGCTTCAGACCAGCGGGTCACCCACGTGCAGGATCTTCATCCCGTTGGTGCCACCGATGGTGTGGTAGCTGTCGCCCTTGGTCAGGATCACCCAGTCACCTTGCTCGACCAGACCGCGTTTGAGCAGCTCGTCGACCGCCGCCTGGCTCACCTTGTCCGCCGGCAGCGAGGCCGGGTCGAAGGCGATCGGGTAGACGCCGCGGAACATGTTCGCGCGCGCCTGGGTAGCACGGTGCGGCGACAGGGCGAAGATCGGCACGTGCGAACGCAGGCGCGACATGATCAGCGGGGTGTAGCCACTTTCGGTGAGGGCGATGATCGCCTTGACACCGGGGAAGTGGTTGGCGGTGTACATGGCCGCCAGGGCGATGGACTCGTCGCAGCGCTCGAAGGTGGTGTGCAGGCGGTGGCTGGACTTCTGGCTGGTCGGGTGCTTCTCGGCGCCCGAGCAGATACGGGCCATGGCCTGCACGGCTTCGATCGGGTAGGCACCGGCGGCGCTTTCGGCCGACAGCATCACCGCGTCGGTGTTGTCGAGCACGGCGTTGGCCACGTCGGACACTTCGGCGCGGGTCGGCATCGGGTTCTGGATCATCGACTCCATCATCTGGGTCGCCACGATCACCGCCTTGTTGTTGCGGCGGGCGTGCTGGATGATCTTCTTCTGGATGGCGATCAGCTCGGCGTCGCCGATTTCCACGCCCAGGTCGCCACGGGCAACCATGACGGCGTCGGACGCGAGGATCAGCTGGTCGAGGGTCTCGTCGTCGGCGACCGCTTCGGCGCGTTCGATCTTGGCCACCAGCCAGGCGCTGCCGCCGGCTTCGTCACGCAGCTTGCGTGCGTATTCCATGTCGCTGGCGTCACGCGGGAACGACACGGCCAGGTAGTCCAGGTCCATTTCCGCGGCCAGCTTGATGTCGGCCTTGTCTTTTTCGGTCAGGGCCGGTGCGGTCAGGCCGCCACCTTTGCGGTTGATGCCTTTGTGGTCGGACAGCGGGCCACCGATGATCACCACGCAGTGCAGGGCATCGGCGGTGGCGGTTTCGACGCGCATGACCACGCGGCCGTCGTCGAGCAGCAGTTCGTCACCGACGCCGCAGTCCTTGACCAGGTCGGGGTAGTCGATGCCGACGATATCCTGGTTGCCTTCGGTCAGCGGGTGGGCGGTGGAGAAGGTGAACTTGTCACCGACTTTCAGTTCGATGCGCTTGTTGGCGAATTTGGCGATGCGGATCTTCGGACCCTGCAGGTCGCCCAGCAGCGCGACATGGCGGCCGTTCTTGGCGGCGATGTCACGGATCAGGCGGGCGCGGGCCTTGTGCTCGTCCGGGGTGCCGTGGGAGAAGTTCAGGCGTGCCACGTCCAGGCCGGCGAGGATCAGCTGTTCGATCACTTCCGGCGAATTGCTGGCGGGGCCAAGGGTGGCGACGATTTTGGTACGGCGGATGGTCATGCACAGACTCCTATAGTGAAGCGCAGCGAAAGGCTACTCCTCAATTGCGCTGTAGTCATTGTTCCGTTGCACTACCCGCACACGAAGGAGGGTTGCGTTT
Source organism: Pseudomonas peradeniyensis (assembly GCF_014268935.2). Lineage (GTDB taxonomy): Bacteria > Pseudomonadota > Gammaproteobacteria > Pseudomonadales > Pseudomonadaceae > Aquipseudomonas > Aquipseudomonas peradeniyensis. The sequence continues at coordinate 915,950 of NZ_JABWRJ020000002.1, forward strand.
GAACGGTACGGGTATGCTTGCAAATGGCGGTGAAGATTTGTCGTGAAAGGCCGATACACTGCCCATCAAAGGAGAATTCCCATGCGCACCCTGATCGTTTTGACCATGGCGGCCAGTGTCGTCGGCTGCACCCGCTGGTCCATGGACCACCACCTGAACAACGCCTACCGCGCCTACGACCGTGGCGATTGCGCGAAAGTCATGCTGGAACTGTCGCAGGTCGACCGCACAAGCCGCGCCCGTCCGTTCATCCACCCGGAAGTGTCGCTGCTGCGTGGCCAGTGCCTGGAGCGGCAGAAGCTCTTCGTCGACGCGGCGCAGACCTACCAGTACCTGATCCAGCAGTACCCGCGCAACGAGTACGCCTACCGTGCCCAGGCCCGTCTGCAGACGCTGGAAAAGCTCGGGCACCTGCGCGGCAGCGAGGCGACGGTGGCCAGTCCGGTGAACACTACACCTTGGCGTTAATCCTAATGTGTCGATGATTTCATGTAGTCCGTCCGTCGGACTGGGCTAATCTGTTAGAGAGTTGTCACGATCATCGCCAGTACCTTGTCTTCCTGGCCCCAGGTACAGGATTTCACTGCGATCATGTTTATCGAGCGACACATACAACGTCATCAACTGCCTTGCGTGCTCAAGGTGTTCAACCGCTGCACCGACCAGCAGATCGGCTATCTGGGCAACGCCTCGGAAGACGGCCTGATGCTGATCAGCCAGTTGCCGGTGCTGGTGGGGCCGGATTTCGAGCTGCAATTGCGGGTGCCCCTCGCCGGCGGTGGCCTGCAATTTATCAACCTGACGGCCAGTTGCCTGTGGTGCCGCGAGGATGAGACGCCGGGGCATTTCGATGCCGGCTTCATGCTGCTGCAGGCACCGCAGGAATACGATGAGTTCGTCCGCTCCCTGCGCGACTTCTTCAGCTTCCGGCCCATGAACGCCTCCGCCTGAGGCTGGCCCAGCCCTCCCACGTGCCGTTAGACTCTGGTCGACCTCGATACAGGAAGACCCCGTGAGCTCCAGCATTTTCTGGCACGACTACGAAACCACCGGCATCAACCCGCGCAGCGACCGCCCGCTGCAGGTGGCCGGCGTGCGCACCGATCTCGACCTCAATGAGATCGAGGCGCCGATCAGTCTCTACTGCCGCCCCTCAGACGATATCCTGCCGCACCCCGCGGCCTGCCTGGTGACCGGCATCACTCCCGGGCAACTGGCCGACCAGGGCCTGTGCGAAGCCGAGTTCATGACCCGGGTCCACGATCAGCTGGTCCGCCCTGGCACCTGTGGCGCGGGCTACAACACCCTGCGTTTCGACGATGAGGTCACCCGCTACAGCCTCTACCGCAACTTCTTCGACCCCTACGCTCGGGAATGGCAGGGCGGCAACAGCCGCTGGGACCTGATCGATGTGGTCCGCACCGCTTATGCGCTGCGCCCCGAGGGGATCGTCTGGCCACAGCAGGACGGGCGCACCAGTCTGCGCCTGGAACTGCTGAGCAAGGCCAATGGCATCGACCACGGCCATGCCCACGAGGCGCTTTCCGACGTGCGGGCGACCATTGCCCTTGCCCGCTTGATTCGCGAGAAGCAGCCGCGGTTGTATGACTGGCTGTTCCAGTTGCGCAGCAAGCACAAGGTCATGGAACAGGTTCGGCTATTGCAACCGCTGGTTCATGTATCCGGACGTTTCTCGGCCCAGCGCAACTATATCGGCGTGGTACTGCCTTTGGCCTGGCATCCGCGCAACCGCAACGCGCTGATTGTCTGCGACTTGCAACAAGATGCTTCGCCGCTGCTCCAGGAAAGTGCAGAAGCATTGCGCCAGCGCCTGTATACGCGGCACGAAGACATGGCCCAGGGCGAACTACCGGTGCCGCTGAAGTTGGTGCATGTCAACCGCTGCCCGGTATTGGCGCCCCTGTCGGTGTTGCGCCCGGCCGATCAACAACGCCTGGGGCTCGAGTTGTCGGCATTGCAGACACGGGCAGAGCAGTTGGCCAATCAGCAGGCCATGTGGGGGGACAAGCTGGACATCATTTATCAGGAAGAAGGCTTTGCCCCCAGCGAAGACCCGGAGCAACAGTTGTATGACGGTTTTCTCGGCGACCGCGACAAGCGCCTGAGCGAACAAGTGCGGCGTGTGGATCCGGCGCAATTGGCACATGGACAATGGATGTTCGATGACCCGCGACTGCCGGAACTGTTGTTCCGCTATCGCGCGCGAAACTTTTCCGACACCCTTGATGAACAAGAGCGCGCCCGTTGGCATGCGTTCTGTCAGCAGCGGCTTACTGATCCTACTTGCGGTGCGCCTAATACCCTGGCGGACTTCGAGCAGGCATGCCAGAGCAGTTGGGCCGACGCCAGCGAAGCGGGACGGCAGGTGCTGGAGGCTTGGCAAGCCCATGTCCGGCAACTGAAAGTGCAGTACCAGCTTTGAAATGTGCAGATAAACAAAAAAACGCCGGCAAGTGCCGGCGTTTTTCATGTTGAAACCAATGCGCCTGTCAGGCGAATCAGTCCAGCAGGGTAGCCCAGCTTTCGACGACGTCGCCGCCCCACTTGGCTTTCCACTCTTTCAGGGTCTTGTGGTTGCCACCCTTGGTTTCAATAACCTCGCCGTTGTGCGGGTTCTTGTATTGCTTGACCTTGCGTGCACGCTTGGTGCCGGTGGCCTTGACTGCGCCGCGCGGGGCTTTGCTCAGTTTGCTTTCCGGATCGAGCAGGGCGATCACGTCACGCAGCGACTTGCCGTTTTCGGCCATCAGTTCGCGCAGCTTCTTTTCGAACTCCAGTTCTTTTTGCAGCTTGCCGTCTTGCGACAGGTTGGCCAGGCGGGCTTGAAGTTCCTTGATGGCTTCTTCGGTGGCGCGGTATTCGTTGATCAGGGACATGGTGTGTTCCTTAATGCATGTTCAGAGAGAGGCAGTGGGGGCAATAATAGACAGGCGAAACTCTCAAGTAAACAATTTAATATTGATCACTGATTTAATAGTAGGCACTGACTGCGCAGTCATTAGGTTAAGAAAAATTTACAATTTGTCTGGGCCACTGGCCATTTCCCCTTGGGAAGAAGGGAATAGGCCTGTGCGACTGTGTCCTTGAGCTTGCTGATGCGAGGGTGTAGATGCTTACTGCGTTTTTCCCGGCAGGCCGCTAGAATATGCGCCTTTGCGAAGTTCTGGAGTCTCCCTCATGCGCACCTATCGACTGGTGATTGCCTGCCCCGACCGCGTCGGCATCGTGGCAAAAGTCAGTAATTTCCTGGCCCTCTACAATGGCTGGATCAACGAAGCCAGCCACCACTCCGACGAGCAGAGCGGTTGGTTCTTCATGCGCCATGAGATCCGCGCCGAGTCCCTGCCGTTTGGTATCGAGGCTTTCCGCGAGGCGTTCGCCCCGATCGCCGAAGAGTTCTCCATGACCTGGCGGATCACCGACTCGGCGCAGAAGAAGCGCGTGGTGCTGATGGCAAGCCGTGAGTCGCACTGCCTGGCCGACCTGCTGCACCGCTGGCACACCGACGAGCTGGACTGCGAGATTCCCTGCGTGATCTCCAACCACAATGACCTGCGCAGCATGGTCGAGTGGCACGGCATTCCGTTCCACCATGTGCCGGTCGATCCCAAGGACAAGCAGCCGGCGTTCGCCGAGGTCTCGCGCCTGGTCGCCGAATGCGGCGCCGATGCCGTGGTGCTGGCGCGCTACATGCAGATCCTGCCGCCGCAGCTGTGCCAGGCATACGCGGAAAAGGTCATCAACATCCACCACAGCTTCCTGCCCTCGTTCGTGGGTGCCAAGCCGTACCACCAGGCGGCACTGCGCGGCGTGAAGCTGATCGGCGCGACCTGCCACTACGTGACCGAGGAACTGGACGCCGGCCCGATCATCGAGCAGGACGTGGTGCGTGTCAGCCATGCCGACAGCATCGAGGACATGGTGCGCTTCGGCCGTGACGTGGAAAAGATGGTCCTGGCCCGTGGCCTGCGCTATCACCTGGAAGACCGCGTGCTGGTGCACGGCAACAAGACCGTGGTGTTCAACTGAGTCGAGGGCCATGGCATGGCAGGCCCGCGTGACAAGGCCGGCGCCTCGGCGCCACCGACCTTGGGCGAAGGCTGCCTGGCCCGCTTCGACCCCGAGGCGTTGAGCGATGACGACGGCACCGAGTTTCCCGGTGCCGCCGAACTCTGGGGGCGACTCAACCCGCCTGGCGAAGACGCTCCAGTCGTGGACGCGCCAGCAAGTGCAGGAACACCGGCCCGCCTGCCAGCAGACAGAAGGTATAGGTGACTGCGCGCCAGCAGCAGTGCCAGATGCTGCCTGCCCAGTTGGTTCATCAGGCGGCCTGGCGCGCCAGCCAGGCGGACTTGGTCAGTGGCTCACGACCTTGGGCCAGCAACTGGTGCAGGGTATCGAGCCAGTAATTGCGTGCGCTGGCGTGGCGCATGTCGACCGGATGCAGGCCCAGGCGCAGGGTTTCGGCTTCGCGCCAGCGGCGGCATTGCCAGTCGCTGACCACCCTCGACAGGCCGCGGCGCCAGGCGCTGCGGGCACTCCACACCAGTCCCGGGGCCTCGAAGGCGGTGAAGTCCGGCAGCCGGTACAGGTGACGCGACGAGCTGGTATAGCGCAGTGGCAACTGCCTCAGTGCCTGGCGCGTACCCGCGCTCATCAGCCAGGCGGGGGCAACGAAGCCCGCCACCGGCCAGCCCTGTGTCTCGAACAGGGCCAGCCCGGCCTGCAGGCGTTGCAGGGCGTCTGCCTGGTCCAGTCCATGAAATTCACCTTCGTGGGTATAGATCCGGCGCATGAAATATTCGCCCGGTCCGCGTGGCGGCGGGCCATCGTCGGCGTGGTAGTAGCCATGCAGGGCCAGCTCGTCGCCCTGGGCCAGGCGCCGCTCGAGCAGGCGGCAGAAGGTGGGTGAACGGGTCAGCGGGTTGCGGTGGTGGAAGTCCGGCACCACCAGCCAGGTCATGGGCACCCCGCCCAGTGCGTCGATGGCCTGGACGAAGGGCTGGTAGTCCGGCCAGGTTTCCGGCGCGATATCGTGCAGCACCAGCATCAGGCTGCGCGTGTCGGCCTGGCCCTCAGCCATGGGCGCGCACCGGCAGCGGGTGGCCGAGCACCGCCTGGTAATGCTGGAGCAGGCCGTTGACCACGGTGTCCCAGTTGTAATGGCGCTCCACGTGTTGGCGTGCCTGACGGCCCAGTTGTTCCACACCGCTGTCGAACGCTTCGCGCACGGCTTCGGCCATGGCTTGGCCATCGTTGGGTGGGCACAGCCGGCCGCAGCGCTCGTCGACGATTTCGCTGAAGGCGCCGGCGCGCACGGCCACCACGGGCGTGGCGCTGGCCATGGCTTCGAGGATCACCAGACCGAAGGTTTCCTGGTCGCCGGCATGCACCAGCAGGTCGGCGCTGGCCAGCAGCCGGGCAATCTGCGTGGGCGGACAGAAGTGGTCGATCACGCTGACATTGCCCGGCACGCTGGCCGGCATGTTCGAGCCCACCAGCAGCAGGTGGTAGGGCTGGCCGAGCGCGTGCATGCAGTCGAGCAGCACCGGCAGGTTCTTTTCCCGCGAGCCGCGGCCGGCGAACACCAGCAGGCGGCTGGTATCGGCGATGCCCAGCTCGGCGCGCAGGCCGGGGTCGTGTCGGTCGGGGTTGAACAGCGCCAGGTCCACGCCCAGGCGCTGCACGTGCACGTTCTCCACGCCCAGTCGGCGCAGCTTGTCGGCCATCACCTGGCTGGGTGCCAGGACCCGGTCGAAATGCCCGTAGAGCTTGCTGACATAGGCCTCGACATTGGGGGTGAACCAGTTGCCCATGCGGTTGCTCACCAGCAGGGGCAGGTCGGAGTGATAGAAGCCGATCACTGGCACATCGAGCTTGCGCCGCGCCTCCAGGGCCGCCCAGGCGGTGAGGTAGGGGTCGCCGACCTCGATCAGGTCGGGCCGCAGGCGGCGCAGTTCCTTGCACCAGGGCGCCAGGCGCACCGGGAAGCGGTAGCCGTTGCCGAAGGGCAGGGGTGGGGCGGGTACGTGATAGACACCATCGACCTGGCTGGCATTGGCACCGGGAATCAGCAGGCTGTGGCGAACGCCGGGCATGGCGTCTAGGCGGCGGTGCTTGGCATCAAGGTAGGTTCGCACGCCGCCGCTGGCCGGGGCATAGAACATGGTGATGTCGGCGATGTGCACGATCAGCATCCCTCCGGGATCGTCCTCGGGTGAGTCATTCGGCGGTTATGAACCGGCGATGACGCGCCTGAGGGTTGACCTACCTGAAGGATAGTTTGTTCGATCAGGGTTTGGCGGGGCGCCCTGTCGCGGGGCAAGCCCGCTCCCGCGAGGGGAGCGGGCGGCGGGTCAGATGCGGAAGCTGCCGACCAGTTGCTTGAGGCGACCGGCCTGCTGCTCGAGGTCCGAGCAGGCGCGCAGGGTGGCCTGCAGGTTCTCGACGCCTTCCTGGTTGAGCATGTTGATCTCGTTGATGTCCATGTTGATCGAGTCGACCACGGCGGTCTGCTCTTCGGTGGCGGTGGCCACCGACTGGTTCATGCCGTCGATCTCGCCGATGCGTTGGGTGACGCTGCCCAGGCGTTCGCCGGCCTGGTTGGCGATGTCCATGCTGTCCTGGCTGTGACGCTGGCTCTGGCCCATGGTGTCGACCGACTCGCGGGCGCCGACCTGCAGCTCCTCGATCATGGTCTGCACCTGTTGTGCCGACTCCTGGGTGCGGTGCGCCAGGTTACGCACTTCGTCGGCGACCACGGCAAAACCACGTCCGGCCTCGCCGGCACGGGCAGCCTCGATGGCGGCGTTGAGGGCGAGCAGGTTGGTCTGCTGGGAAATGCTGGTGATCACTTCGAGGATCTGGCCGATGTTGACGGTCTTGTTGTTCAGCGTCTCGATATGCTCGCTGGAGGTGACGATCAGGTCCGACAGGCGGTTCATCGCATCGATGTTGCGCTGCACCACCTGCTGGCCTTCCTCGGCCAGCAGCCGCGCCGAGCTGGCATGCTGCGAGGCCTGGGCGGCGTTGCCGGCGATCTCCTGGGCGGCGGCGCCGAGCTGGTTGATGGCGGCGGCGACGCTGTTGGTGCGGTTGGACTGCTCGTCGGAGTTGCTCATCGACGAGTTCGAGGCGCTGATCACCCGCAGTGCCACTTCGTTGACCTGCTCGGTGGCCGAGGACACCTCGCGGATCGAACCGTGGATGCGCTCGACGAAGCGGTTGAAGGCGGTACCGAGGATGCCGAACTCGTCGTGGTTGTGGATTTCCAGGCGGCGGGTCAGGTCGCCTTCACCCTCGGCGATGTTCGACATGGCGCGGGTCATGGTGTGCAGCGGCTGCATCAGCACGCGGATCAGCAGGCCGAGCAGGGCGATGATGATCACCACCGCCACCAGCGTGGCGATCACTGCCGAAGTGCGGAAGGTGCTGAGCATCGAGAAGGCCTTGTCCTTGTCCACCGACAGGCCGATGTACCAGTTGGCCGAAGGCAGGCCCTTGACCGGAGTGAAGGTCAGCAGGCGGGTTTCGCCGTTGAGCGTCACTTCGGTCAGGTTGCTGGACAGCCTGGGCGTGTTCTGCGGGAACAGGTCCGACAGCGTCTTCATCACCAGGTTCTTGTCCGGGTGCACCAGGATCTTGCCCTGGTCGTTGACCAGGAAGGCGTAGCCCATGCCGCCGAAGTTCAGCGAGTTGATGATCTGCACCAGGCCGTCGAGGGCAAGGTCACCGCCGACCACGCCGACCGAGCGCGAGGCGGTGCTGATGATCGAGATGACCAGCTCGTTGGTGGCCATGTCGATGTAGGGTTCGGTGAGGATCGGGCCGTTGGCGTTCAGGCCGTCCTTGTACCAGGGGCGCACGCGCGGGTCGTAGCCGTCGGGCATCTTGGTGTCCGGGCGCACGGTGAAGGTGCCGTCGGGCTGGCCCAGGTAGATGGTCTGGAAGCTCGAGGTGAGGGCGTTCTGGCCCAGCAGGGTGCCGGTGTTCTGTGGGTACTGGGCAATGTTCTGGGCGACGTTCTCGACCAGTTTGATGCGCCCTTCGAACAGGTTGCGGATATTGGTGGAGGTGGACTCGCCCATCTCAGCCAGGTAGTTCTCCAGGTCTTCGCGAATGGCGTTACGCTGGAGGTAGTCGTTGTAAAGGGTGAAGAGGCTGAAGGCGAGTATCACGATCAGTGATGCCGCCAGAAGAATCTTGTGGCTGAAACGAAGGCTTTTATTCATAACGTGATCGTGTCCGCTAAGGTTTTTTATCGGGTCGTTCGCACAAAGCACGGCTGGAAAACAGTGCAACAATTCCCGTGGGTCCTTTTCGGGTTGTTACTGTCTTTCTGGGTAGAATCATTTTGAAATATCGGCTGTCACGCGACGGAACTTGAGCAGGGGATGAAAGAAGATGTCAGATTCCTTACGAATGGTAGTAGGAGCAGGTCCTGATGGTCAGCCGGTATCCCAGTCCATGCGCCTGGCCAACCGGCATGGCCTGGTGGCCGGCGCCACCGGCACCGGCAAGACGGTCACCCTGCAACACCTGGCCGAGTTGTTCAGCGATGCCGGGGTCGCGGTATTCGCCGCGGATGTGAAGGGCGACCTGTGCGGCCTGGGCGCGGCCGGGGCGCCCCAGGGCAAGGTGGCCGAGCGGATTGCCGGCATGCCCTGGCTGAACCACAAGCCCCAGGCTTATCCGGTAAGTCTTTGGGATATCGCCGGGCAATCGGGGCATCCGTTGCGCACCACCCTGAGCGAAATGGGACCGTTGCTGCTGGGCAACCTGCTGGAGCTCACCGACAGCCAGCAGGCCGCCTTGTATGCGGCGTTCAAGGTGGCCGACCGCGAAGGCCTGCTGCTGCTCGACCTGAAGGACCTCAAGGCCCTGCTTGCGCACCTGAAGGACAACCCCCAGCTGCTGGGCGAAGACAGCGCCTTGATGACCAGCGCTTCCACGCAGGCCTTGCTGCGCCGACTGGCGACTCTGGAACAGCAGGGCGCCGAGGCGCTGTTCGGCGAGCCGGCGCTGCAGCTGGAGGATCTGCTGCGTCCGGAAGGCGACGGTCGCGGGCGTATCCACCTGCTCGACGCCAGCCGCCTTGTACATGACGCGCCCAAGGTCTATGCGACCTTCCTGCTGTGGCTGCTGGCTGAACTGTTCGAGCAGCTGCCGGAGCGCGGCGATGCCGACAAGCCGGTGCTGGCGCTGTTCTTCGACGAAGCGCACCTGCTGTTCAACGGTACGCCCAAGGCGTTGCAGGATCGTCTGGAGCAGGTGGTGCGGCTGATCCGCTCCAAGGGCGTTGGGGTGTATTTCGTCACCCAGTCGCCGGGCGACCTGCCGGATGCGGTACTGGCTCAGTTGGGGCTGCGCATCCAGCACGGCCTGCGGGCATTCACCGCCAAGGAGCAGAAGTCGCTGCGCGCGGTGGCCGATGGTTTCCGACCCAACCCGACGTTCGACAGCCTGGCGGTGCTGACTGAGCTGGGCATTGGTGAGGCTCTGGTCGGGACGTTGGAAGAGAAAGGCACGCCGGCCATGGTCCAGCGGGTGCTGGTCGCGCCACCGCAGTCGCGGATCGGGCCGTTGAGCGCAGTCGAGCGGCAGGCACTGATTGCGGCATCGCCGCTGGCAGGGCGCTATGACAAGCCGGTGGACCGTGAGTCGGCCTATGAAATGCTAACCCAGCGCAAGGGCGAGCCGGTGGAGCCGGCGCCCCAGGCCAAGGCCGATGAGGACAGCTTCGCCGACAAGGCCGGTGAGTTCCTGCAGAGCGCGGCGGGGCAGGCCATCAAGTCGGCGGTGCGCCAGGCGGCCAATCAATTGGGGCGGCAGTTGGTGCGTGGGTTGATGGGGTCGTTGTTGGGAGGAAAGAAACGCTAGGCCCGTTCTGGCCCCTGTCGCGGGGCAAGCCCGCTCCCACGTGTAAACCTTATTCAGGACGGGACAACGGATACAAAAAAGGCGCCCTGTTAGGGGCGCCTTTTTCAGTACTGCATCAGCAATCAACCAATGGCCTTGGTGGCCAGCCAGAACAGGCCGGCGGCCAGGCCCATCGTTGCCGGCAGGGTGAGCACCCAGGCCAGCAGGATGGTCTTCACGGTGCCGCCCTGCAGGCCGCTCTTGTTGGCGACCATGGTACCGGCGACGCCCGACGACAGCACGTGGGTGGTGGACACCGGCAGGCTGAACACGTTGGCCATGCCGATGGCGCAGGCCGCGGTGATCTGGGCCGACATGCCCTGGGCATAGGTCATGCCCTGCTTGCCGATCTTCTCGCCGACGGTCAGCACCACGCGCTTCCAGCCGACCATGGTGCCCAGGCCCAGGGCCAGGGCGACGGCGACGATCACCCAGAACGGTGCGTACTCGGTGGTGGCGGTCAGGTCCTTGCGCAGCTTCTCCAGGTCGGCCTTTTCACGGGCCTGCAGACCCGGCAGCTTGCCGACCTTCTTCGCCGTGTCGTCCAGGCACAGCAGGTAGCGACGCACTTCGACGCGCTTCTCGGCGCTCAGGGCGCGGTAGTCGGTCACCCCGGCGAGCGACGATTGCAGTGCGGCGATGGTCGGCTCGGTCTGCTGCGGGTTGCAGCTGAACTGCTCCGGCAGGTCGCTTGCCTGCGCCTTGCCCAGCGCCAGGAACTCGCCCAGGGTGGCGGCGTTGCGCTGGTAGAACTGGCTCAGGTGCAGGGTGGCGTCGCGGGTGCGTTCGATCTGGTAGGTGGTGCTGTTCAGGTCGAGAACGAACTTGGCCGGGACGATGCCGATCAGCACCAGCATGATCAGGCCGATGCCTTTCTGGCCATCGTTGGAGCCGTGCACGAAGCTCACGCCCATGGCCGAGATCACCAGCACCAGGCGGTTCCAGAACGGTGGGTGCTTCTTGTCGTCGAGCTTGCGGCGCTGGTCCGGGGTTTTGTGCATCTTCGACAGCGGACGCCACCATTTCAGGCCGATCAGCAGCAGGGCGGCGACAGCGAAGCCGGCCATGGGCGAGAGCACCAGGGACATGCCGATGTCGATCGCTTTCTGCCAGTTGACGCCGTCGCCCAGCGGAATGTCGCTGAGCAGGGCATTGGCCAGGCCGACGCCGAGGATCGAGCCGATCAGGGTGTGCGAGCTGGAGGCCGGGATACCGAAGTACCAGGTGCCGAGGTTCCAGGTGATGGCCGCGGCCAGCAGGGAGAAGACCATGGCCAGGCCGTGACCGGTGTTCACATTGATCAGCAGTTCGACCGGCAGCAGGTGGACGATGGCGTAGGCCACCCCGACACCACCGAGCAGAACCCCGAGGAAGTTGAACACACCGGAGAAGAACACGGCCAGGTGCGGTGGCATGGCCTTGGTATAGATGACAGTGGCTACCGCGTTGGCGGTGTCATGAAAGCCATTGATGAACTCGAATGCGAGCACGAAGGTCAGAGCGAGCGTCAGGCTCACGATAACCCAGGCATCCAGTCCGCTGAATAAATCGATCATGAAGGTTGTCTGGCGGTCTTAGGGGGGGCGGATTATGCCAGAAAACCATGGCAATCGATGCACCCGCCACTGACCGATGGCAGGGGAATGGCGACCCTGCACATGCATGGCGCAGGTGAGCTTTCGCGCAAAAACGTCGTAAAAAATCGATAAATTTCAGAAAAATCAGCGATTTGAGACGATTTTCGTAGAGAGCCCGCAATTTAAACGCTTGTATGAAATTTGTGTGATTCCATTTCATATCGAGCATTTTCACCCAGGATGCCTTGCCGCAACCGTTGCTCGATAGTGGCGCTATGGCATCGCTTGACTTCACTCGCCGTCGCTGCGCAGTTCCTTTTCGATCTTCTCGATTTCCTGGGCGAAGGCCTGGTCGAGAATGCTGGCGCGTTTACGCCAAGGTTTGCGTTCCGGGTCGGGTTGTGCGGCATAGGTGGTGACTTCACCACCGTATACATCCTTGTAACGTTCGGCCTGGCGCTCGAGTTCCGCGCGCAGTTCTTCTTTCGTCACAGTAATACCTGAATAGGTTGAAGTTGGGCGTCAGCCGTTAAATGCACACGCAGGATGTGGAAATTCGGCAACGCGAACACATCGTTGCACTGCAAGGACAGGGTGTGGGAGGGCGACCTGCGGCGCACCACACGGCAAGCCACTGCTCAGGCAGCGGGCAGGCGTCAGGAAGGCAACGAAAGTTTGTCGATTGGATCCGTTATACCGCGCAGGCAATCAACATGAGCCGATTATAGCAATCGGCAATTCGAAGGCTATCGTTCTTTACCCGCCATTGACAATAGACCTGAAGTTATTCTTTGCAGACAGAGGCTTTGTCCGAGCGGACTGCTGAAAGTTCAAGTTGTTGTGGTAGGCAAGTTTGCCGGTGGGTGTCGGAAATGAAAACGGCCTCGCTGGGAGGCGAGGCCGTTGCCTGGGACTTCTACGGTGGGTACCTGACCAGTCTCTCCAAAGAAGCCACATGTGGCAGGGGAAAGGTATAAGCAAAAGTGTCAGCGGTCAATTGCGATTATCGGCCGTTCGTTCGATAATCGAACGAGGTAGCGATTTTTTTGAGGCATGTCCATGAGCGAAGAAACCAGCGGCCCGCCAGCGAACGAGCCCGCGCGCAATACCAGCCCCACCCTGGCACCACCGATCGTGGCGTCCGCGGCCAAGCGTATCCAGGCCTTTACCGGCGACCCGGATTTCATGACCTCCCTGGCTCGGGGCCTGGCGGTGATCCAGGCGTTCCAGGAGCGCAAGCGGCACCTGACCATTGCCCAGATCAGCCACCGCACGGAAATACCCCGGGCGGCGGTGCGGCGTTGCCTGCATACCTTGATGAAACTGGGTTACGCCACCACCGACGGGCGCACCTATTCGCTGTTGCCCAAGGTGCTGACCCTTGGCCATGCCTACCTGTCGTCCACACCGCTGGCGGTGTCGGCCCAGCCCTACCTCGACCGGATCAGCGACCAGCTCCACGAAGCGGCCAACATGGCCACGCTGGAAGGCGACGACATCCTTTATATAGCGCGCTCGGCCACGGTCGAACGGTTGATCTCGGTCGACCTGTCGGTCGGCGGGCGGTTACCGGCCTATTGCACGTCGATGGGGCGCATCCTGCTGGCGGCGCTGGACGACGCCAGCCTGCACGAATATCTGGAACGGGCGGACCTCAAGGCGCGGACCAGCCGTACCCTGCACGACCCGGCATCGCTGTTCGCCTGTATCCAACAGGTGCGCGAGCAGGGCTGGTGCGTGGTCGACCAGGAGCTGGAACAGGGGTTGCGTTCGATTGCCGTGCCGATCTATGACGCCTCGGGGCAGGTGCTGGCGGCGTTGAACGTGAGTACCCATGTCGGTCGGGTCAGCCGTGGGGAGCTGGAGCAGCGCTTCCTGCCGATCCTGCTGGCGGCCAGTCGGGACCTGTGTCATCAGTTGTTTGGCTGAAAAACACCGGGGGCGCGCTGCGCCCCATCGCCGGCAAACCGGCTCCTGCGCCGGGTGCGCTGAATAGTCGAACACGGGCTGCCGTTTCCTGTTCGATAAACGCACAGTGTCGTTCCCGACGAATTGCGCCGCCCATGCCTGCTGATTAATGTCTGTCGCACGAGTCGGCTTCGCCGACCGGACAATAACAACAGGCCCGAGGGCATCCCCATGAAGACCATCCCTTCGCTGTCGCGGCCGCACCCGCGCGCAGTGCTGCTTCACGCCGGCTGATCCCAAGCCGTCGTATCCACCGTTTCCTGTTCCTGCGCATCAGCGATGCGCGGTAGCCTGCCTGTGCCCAACTCCCGGATAACAACAATGAACAAGCCACAATCCGCTGTCGGCAACTGCCTCGATGTCCAGTCCCTCATCAATGACCAACCGCTGTCGCGCTATCAATGGCGGGTGGTGATCCTGTGCTTCCTGATCGTCTTCCTCGATGGCCTGGACACCGCCGCCATGGGCTTCATCGCCCCGGCGCTGTCCCAGGAATGGGGCATCGACCGTGCCAGCCTCGGTCCGGTGATGAGCGCCGCGTTGATTGGCATGGTGTTCGGCGCCCTTGGCTCCGGGCCGCTGGCCGACCGCTTCGGGCGCAAGGGCGTGCTGGTGGGGGCGGTGCTGGTGTTCGGCGGGTTCAGCCTGGCCTCGGCCTACGCCACCAATGTCGACCAGTTGCTAGTGCTGCGCTTTCTGACCGGCCTGGGCCTGGGGGCGGGCATGCCCAATGCCACCACCTTGCTCTCCGAGTACACCCCGGAGCGGCTCAAGTCGCTGCTGGTGACCAGCATGTTCTGTGGCTTCAACCTGGGCATGGCCGGGGGCGGCTTCATCTCGGCCAAGCTGATTCCGGCCTACGGCTGGCACAGTCTGTTGGTGATCGGCGGGGTGCTGCCATTGCTGCTGGCGTTGGTGCTGCTGGTCTGGCTGCCGGAGTCGGCGCGGTTCCTGGTGGTGCGCAACCGCGGTACCGAGAAGGTACGCCGGACCCTGGCGCCGATCGCCCCGGCGCTGGTGGCCCAGGCTGCGGGCTTCAGTGTGCCGGAACAGAAGGCGGTGGCGGCGCGCAATGTGTTCGCGGTGATCTTCTCGGGCACCTATGGCCTGGGCACCGTACTGCTGTGGCTGACCTACTTCATGGGCCTGGTGATCGTCTATCTGCTGACCAGCTGGCTGCCGACCCTGATGCGTGACAGCGGCGCGAGCATGGAGCAGGCCGCCTTCATCGGCGCGTTGTTCCAGTTCGGCGGCGTGCTCAGCGCGGTGGCCGTGGGTTGGGCGATGGACCGGTTCAACCCGCACAAGGTGATCGGCGTCTTCTACCTGCTGGCGGGGGTGTTCGCCTATGCCGTGGGGCAGAGCCTGGGCAACATCACCGTGTTGGCCACGCTGGTGCTGGTCGCCGGCATGTGCGTGAACGGCGCGCAATCGGCCATGCCGTCGTTGGCGGCACGGTTCTACCCAACCCAGGGGCGCGCCACCGGGGTGTCGTGGATGCTCGGGATCGGTCGCTTCGGCGCAATCCTCGGTGCCTGGAGCGGGGCGACGCTGCTGGGTCTGGGGTGGACCTTCGAGCAGGTGTTGACCGCACTGCTGGTGCCGGCGGCGCTGGCCACCATCGGCGTGGTGGTGAAGGGGCTTGTGAGCCACGCCGACGCGACCTGAAGCGATAGGGACGCGTTAGATAGCAGAGCAACAAATAGTTCGATAATCGCACGAAAGTGCGATTATCGGATTGTTACCACCCCGACAGCCGCCGTAATCTGGGCCCATCGCAGCGACGCAATGGCCCGCTGCTTACTGACTCGACTCGACCTGACCAGGAGTCTCCAATGGCAGCAATCCTCTCGCTTCACGAGGCCGTGAAGCAGTTCATCCAGGATGGCGACAGCGTCGCCCTTGAAGGTTTCACCCACCTGATCCCGACGGCGGCCGGCCACGAGATCATCCGCCAGGGCAAGCGCGACCTGACCCTGGTGCGCATGACCCCGGACCTGATCTACGACCAGCTGATCGGTGCCGGCTGCGCGCGCAAGCTGATCTTCTCCTGGGGCGGCAACCCCGGCGTCGGTTCACTGCACCGTCTGCGCGACGCGGTGGAGAAACAGTGGCCGCACGCCATCGAGATCGAGGAGCACAGCCACGCCGACCTGGCCAACGCCTATGTCGCCGGCGCCTCCGGCCTGCCGTTCGCGGTGCTGCGTGCCTATGCCGGCTCCGACCTGCCGAAGGTCAATCCGCTGATCAAGAGCGTCACCTGCCCGTTCACCGGCGAGGTGCTCGCCGCCGTGCCGTCGGTGCGCCCGGATGTCACCGTGATCCACGCGCAGAAGGCCGACCGCAAGGGCAACGTGCTGCTGTGGGGCATCCTCGGTGTGCAGAAGGAAGCGGCCCTGGCGGCCAAGCGCTGCATCGTCACCGTCGAGGAGATCGTCGATGACCTGAATGCGCCGATGAATGCCTGCGTGTTGCCGACCTGGGCGCTCAGCGCGGTGTGCCTGGTGCCCGGCGGCGCCCACCCGTCCTACGCCCACGGCTACTACGAGCGCGACAATCGCTTCTACCAGGCCTGGGACCCGATCGCCCGCAACCGCGAGTCGTTCACCGCCTGGATCGACACCTTCATCCGTGGCACCCGGGACTTCACCGAATTCCAGGCCAAGCTGGCCAGCACCGCGGAGGCCGCGCAATGAGCTATTCCACTTCCGAGATGATGACTGTCGCGGCGGCCCGCCGCCTGCGCAACGGTGCCGTGTGCTTCGTCGGCATCGGCCTGCCGTCGAAGGCCGCCAACCTGGCGCGCCTGACCTCCTCGCCCGATGTCGTGCTGATCTACGAGTCCGGCCCGATCGGCGCCAAGCCGAGCGTGCTGCCGCTGTCCATCGGTGACGGCGAGCTGGCCGAAACCGCCGACACCGTGGTGCCGACTGGCGAGATCTTCCGCTACTGGCTGCAGGGCGGGCGCATCGACGTCGGTTTCCTCGGCGCGGCCCAGGTCGACCGCTTCGGCAATATCAACACCACGGTGGTCGGCGACTACCACGCGCCTAAGACTCGTCTGCCGGGTGCCGGCGGCGCGCCGGAGATTGCCGGTTCCGCCAAGCAGGTGCTGATCATCCTCAAGCAGTCGCCGCGCGCCTTCGTCGACAAGCTCGATTTCATCACCTCGGTCGGCCACGGCGAAGGCGGTGACTCGCGCAAGCGCCTGGGCCTGCCTGGCGACGGGCCGGTCGGCATTATCACCGACCTGTGCATCATGGCGCCGGAAGCGGACACCCATGAATTCGTGGTCACCTCGATCCACCCGGGCGTGACCCGCGAGCAGATCGTTGCCGCCACTGGCTGGGCGATTCGCTTCGCCGACGACGTGCAGCAGACCGCGGCACCCAGCGACGTCGAGCTGTCCGCCCTGCGCGACCTCGAAGCGCGCACCGACGCCGCCCATGGCCAGACGGCAGGAGAAGCCTGATGCGTGACGTCTTTATCTGTGACGCCATCCGTACCCCCATTGGCCGCTTTGGCGGCGCCTTGGCCAGTGTGCGCGCCGACGACCTGGCGGCGGTGCCGCTCAAGGCGCTGGTCGAGCGCAATCCGCAGGTGCAGTGGGAGCTGCTCGACGAAGTGTTCCTCGGCTGCGCCAACCAGGCCGGCGAGGACAACCGCAACGTGGCGCGCATGGCGCTGCTGCTGGCCGGCTTGCCGCAGAGCATTCCCGGTGTGACCCTCAACCGCCTGTGCGCCTCGGGCATGGACGCCATCGGCAGTGCGTTTCGCGCCATCGCCAGTGGTGAGATGGAGCTGGCCATCGCCGGTGGCGTCGAGTCGATGTCCCGCGCGCCGTTCGTGATGGGCAAGGCCGAGAGCGGCTACTCGCGCAACATGAAGCTCGAGGACACCACTATCGGCTGGCGCTTCGTCAATCCGTTGATGAAGGCGCAACATGGCGTGGACTCCATGCCAGAGACCGCCGACAACGTCGCTGACGATTACCGGGTGTCGCGCGCGGATCAGGACGCCTTTGCCCTGCGCAGCCAGCAGAAGGCCGCCGCCGCGCAGGCTGCCGGCTACTTCGCCGAAGAGATCGTGCCGGTGCGTATCGCCCATAAAAAAGGCGAGACCGTGGTCGAGCAGGATGAGCACTTGCGCCCGGACACCACGCTGGAGGCGCTGAACAGGCTCAAACCGGTCAATGGCCCTGACAAGACGGTTACCGCAGGCAATGCCTCGGGCGTCAACGATGGCGCCGCCGCACTGATCCTGGCCTCGGCCGATGCCGTGAAGAAACATGGCTTGACTCCGCGGGCCCGGGTGCTGGGCATGGCCAGTGCCGGCGTGGCACCGCGGGTAATGGGCATCGGCCCGGTGCCGGCGGTGCGCAAGCTGACCGAGCGGCTGGGCGTGGCCGTGGCGGATTTCGATGTCATCGAGCTCAACGAGGCGTTTGCCAGCCAGGGACTGGCGGTGCTGCGCGAGCTGGGCGTGGCGGATGATGCGCCGCAGGTCAACCCTAACGGTGGTGCGATTGCCCTGGGGCATCCGCTGGGGATGAGCGGGGCGCGGTTGGTGCTGACGGCGTTGCATCAGCTGGAGAGGAGTGGCGGGCGCAAGGGACTGGCGACCATGTGTGTGGGCGTCGGTCAGGGCCTGGCGTTGGCCATCGAGCGGGTTTGACCGGCATCGGCCCAATCGCGGGGCAAGCCCGCTCCCACGCTGTTTCCAGGCAATTGCGGGGGCAATCGTGGGAGCGGGCTTGCCCCGCGATTGGGCTGACAGCGGAATTAGATTGTTACTGGGTATGTCTAGACTTTGCAGTGACCTCCCAGGAGTGAAAACACCATGACTTCCAGCTATTACACCGGCGAAGAACGCAGCAAGCGGATCTTCGCCATCGTCGGCGCTTCGTCGGGCAACCTGGTGGAATGGTTCGACTTCTATGTCTACGCCTTCTGCGCGATCTACTTTGCCCCGGCCTTCTTCCCCTCCGACGACCCCACCGTGCAGTTGCTCAACACCGCCGGCGTGTTCGCCGCGGGCTTCCTGATGCGCCCCATCGGTGGCTGGATCTTCGGCCGCCTGGCCGACCGCCACGGGCGCAAGAATTCGCTGATGATCTCTGTGCTGATGATGTGCGGCGGCTCGCTGATCATCGCCTGCCTGCCCACCTACGCCAGCATCGGCGCCTGGGCGCCGGCGCTGCTGCTCCTGGCGCGGCTGATCCAGGGCCTGTCGGTGGGCGGCGAGTACGGCACCACCGCCACCTACATGAGCGAAGTGGCCTTGCGCGGCCAGCGCGGCTTCTTCGCCTCGTTCCAGTACGTCACCCTGATCGGCGGCCAGTTGCTGGCGGTGCTGGTGGTGGTGATCCTGCAACAGCTGCTCAGCGAGGAGGAGCTGCGGGCATACGGCTGGCGTATCCCGTTCGTGGTCGGCGCCATCGCCGCGCTGATCTCGCTGATGCTGCGCCGCTCGCTGAAGGAGACCAGCAGCGCCGAGACCCGCCAGGACAAGGAGGCCGGTACCATCCGAGGGTTGTTCCGCAACCATGCCGCCGCCTTCATCACCGTGCTGGGCTACACCGCTGGTGGCTCGCTGATCTTCTACACCTTCACCACCTACATGCAGAAGTACCTGGTCAACACTGCCGGCATGAACGCCAAGAGCGCCAGTTTCGTCATGACCGGCGCGCTGTTCCTGTTCATGATCCTGCAGCCGGTGTTCGGCATGCTCTCCGACCGTATTGGCCGACGCAATTCGATGCTGCTGTTCGGCGCCCTCGGGACGCTCTTCACCGTGCCGTTGCTGATGGCGCTGAAGACCGTGAGCAGCCCGTTCATGGCCTTCGTGCTGGTGACCCTGGCGCTGTGCATCGTCAGTTTCTACACCTCCATCAGCGGCCTGGTAAAGGCCGAGATGTTCCCGCCGCAGGTCCGTGCGCTCGGGGTGGGGCTGGCCTACGCGGTGGCCAACGCGGTGTTCGGCGGCTCGGCCGAATACGTGGCGCTGGGCTTGAAAACGTTAGGGATGGAGAACACCTTCTACTGGTACGTGACCGCGATGATGGCGGTGGCCTTCCTGTTCAGCCTGCGCCTGCCCAAGCAGGCGGCGTACCTGCACCATGACCACTAAGGACGTTGCATGAGCAACCAACTGTTCGATGCCTACTTCACCGCGCCGGCGATGCGCGAGATCTTCTCCGACCGTGGCCGGCTGCAGGGCATGCTCGATTTCGAGGCTGCCCTGGCCCGCGCCGAGGCAGGTGCCGGGCTGGTGCCGCACACGGCGGTGAGCGCCATTGAGACGGCCTGCAAGGCCGAGCGCTATGACGTGCGCGCCTTGGCCGATGCCATCGCCATCGCCGGCAACTCGGCGATTCCCTTGGTCAAGGCCCTGGGCAAGGTGGTCGCCAGCGGCGTGCCCGAGGCCGAGCGCTACGTGCACCTGGGCGCCACCAGCCAGGATGCGATGGACAGCGGCCTGGTGCTGCAACTGCGTGACGCCCTGGCGCTGATCGACCGCGACCTCGGCAAGCTGGCCGACACCCTGGCCCGCCAGGCGCTGCAGCATGCCGACACGCCGCTGGTGGGGCGTACCTGGCTGCAGCATGCGACGCCGGTGACGCTGGGGATGAAGCTGGCCGGTGTGCTCGGCGCCCTGACTCGTCATCGTCAGCGCCTCAAGGAGCTGCGCCCGCGCCTGCTGGTGCTGCAGTTCGGCGGCGCCTCCGGCAGCCTGGCGGCGCTGGGCAGCAAGGCCTTGCCGGTGGCCGAGGCCCTGGCCGCGCAGTTGAAACTGTCCTTGCCCGAACAACCGTGGCACACCCAGCGTGACCGCCTGGTGGAATTCGCCGCGGTACTGGGCCTGGTTGCCGGCAGCCTGGGCAAGTTCGGCCGGGATGTCAGCCTGCTGATGCAGACAGAGGCGGGCGAGCTGTTCGAGCCCGGCGCGCCGGGCAAGGGCGGGTCCTCGACCATGCCGCACAAGCGCAACCCGGTGGGTGCTGCGGTGCTGATCGGTGCCGCCACCCGCGTGCCGGGACTGGTCTCGACACTGTTCGCCGCGATGCCTCAGGAGCACGAGCGCAGCCTCGGCCTGTGGCACGCCGAATGGGAAACCCTGCCGGAAATCTGCTGCCTGGTCTCCGGCGCCCTGCGCCAGGCACAGCTGATCGCCGAGGGCATGGAGGTGGACACTGCCCGTATGCGCCGCAACCTGGACCTGACCCAAGGCCTGGTGCTGGCCGAGGCGGTCAGTATCGTGCTCGCCCAGCGCCTGGGGCGCGAGCGTGCCCATGACCTGCTGGAGCAATGCTGCCAGCGCGCCGTGGCCGAGGGGCGCCACCTGCGTGCCGTGCTCGGCGACGAACCGCAGGTCAGCGCCGAACTGTCCGCTGACGAGCTCGACCGTCTGCTCGACCCTGCCCATTACCTCGGCCAGGCCCGTGTCTGGGTGGCACGGGCCGTGGCCGAACATCAACGATTCACTGCCTGAAAGGAGACCGCTGTGGCGCACCTGCAACTGGCCGATGGCGCATTGCATTACCAACTCGACGGTCCGGCCGATGCGCCGGTGCTGGTCCTGTCCAACTCGCTGGGCACCGACCTGCACATGTGGGATGCGCAGATCCCGGCATGGGCCGGGCATTTCCGTGTGCTGCGCTATGACACCCGGGGGCATGGCGGTTCGCTGGTCACCGAGGGCCCCTACAGCATCGAGCAACTGGGTGGCGACGTGCTGGCCCTGCTCGATGCCCTGGATATCGAGAAGGCCCACTTCATCGGCCTGTCCATGGGTGGTCTGATCGGTCAGTGGCTGGGCATCAGCGCGGGAAACCGCCTGCTCAGCCTGACCCTGTGCAACACCGCGGCGAAGATCGCCAACGACGAGGTGTGGAATACCCGCATCGACACCGTGCTTGCGGGCGGCCGACAGGCCATGGCCGATCTGCGCGATGCGTCCATCGCTCGCTGGTTCACCCCGGCGTTCGCCGCCGCCGAGCCGGAACGCACCCTGCGTATCTGCCAGATGTTGGCGCAGACTTCGCCGGAAGGCTACGCGGCCAATTGCGCCGCGGTGCGCGATGCCGATTTCCGTGACCAGCTCAACCATATTCAGGTGCCGACCCTGATCGTGGCCGGCACCGCCGATGCGGTGACCACACCCGAGCACGGTCGCTTCATGCAGGCCGGGATCCTCGGCGCCGAGTACGTTGAGTTTGCGGCGGCGCACCTGTCCAATGTCGAGATCGGCGCGCCGTTCAGCCGCCGTGTGCTCGACTTCCTGTCGAGTCGCTGAGGAGTACACCGTGGACGAGAAGCAACGCTACGAGGCGGGCATGCAGGTGCGCCGCGCGGTACTGGGCGACGCTCATGTCGACCGCAGCCTGGAGAAACTCAACGACTTCAACGGCGAGTTCCAGGAGATGATCACCCGGCACGCCTGGGGCGATATCTGGACGCGTCCGGGGTTGCCGCGGCATACCCGCAGCCTGATCACCATCGCCATGTTGATCGGCATGAACCGCAATGAAGAGCTCAAGCTGCACCTGCGCGCCGCCGCCAATAATGGCGTGACGCGGGAGGAGATCAAGGAGGTGATCATGCAGAGCGCGATCTACTGCGGGATCCCGGCGGCCAACGCCACGTTCCATCTGGCCGAGTCGGTGTGGGATGAGCTGGGGGTGGAGTCGCGCACTCAGGTGACTTGAGAGATTGCCGGGGCTGCTGCGCAGCCCATCGCGACACAAGGCCGCTCCTACAGGGACTGCGCATGCCTCGAGGTGGGGTCAGATCGCCGCTTTCTTCTGGCGGATGGCCACCGGCCCGGCATTGGCCTCCACGGCTTTTTTCAGCTCAGGGCACAGCCCGGCCATGAACGCCAGCTCCGCCACCACGAACAGCGGCCCGATGATCAACCCGCTCAGGTCATCGACGAACGCCGGCTTGCGCCCCTCATACCAGTGGCCGACAAACTGGATGATCCAGCCTACCACGAACGCCCCCAGCCCGGCGCTCAGCCACAACCCGGTGCTCTGCACGGCCAGTGCCTGGCCGGCCCACAGGCACAGCCCCAGCAGCAGGCCCATCACCAGCCCGAAGCGCAGGTCCAGGCGCAGGTAGAACCACACCGACCAGCCCGCCAGCAACAGCGCCGGCGACAGCCAGATGCCGGCCAGGTCCCAGCCGGGGCGCGACAGCAGGATGGTCACGGCCAGCACGATCAGCGGAATGCCGATGAAGTGGGTGGCGATGTTGCGCGGATCGCGGTGGTAGGCCGCGTATTGACTCAGGTGCTCGACGAGGTTTTTCATTGTTGTTCCTCCATCAGGGGTGGGCGCAGCTTGCCCCTGTTCAGTCACCGTCGTCTGTCGCCTGGCCGACAGAGTTCGTTTTGCGAGGCGCCATGCACGATCCGCGTACCCAGCTGCTGCATGGCCAGTGGTTCCGGCAATTGCCCGCTACCGTTCAGGATAGCCTGCTGGCCCTGGGCCGTGCGCGCGAGCTGGCGCCGGGGCAATGCCTGTTCCAGCGTGGCGATGCGCCCTGTGGCCTGTATGCGGTGCTCGAGGGGGCGATGCGGGTCGGCTCGGTCAGCAGCGAGGGCAAGGAGGCGCTGCTGACGCTGGTCGAGTCGCCCCACTGGTTTGGTGAGATAAGCCTGTTCGACGGTCAGCCGCGTACCCACGACGCCTATGCCGAAGGGCCGACGCGCCTGCTGTGGATCCCCCAGGCGCCGCTGCTCGAGTGGCTGGCGCGCGAGCCTGTGCATTGGCGTGAGCTGGCCTTGCTGATGAGCCACAAGTTGCGCTGGGTGTTCGTTGCCCTGGAGCAGCAGAGCCTGCTGGCCGCCGCGCCGCGGGTGGCCCAGCGTCTGCTGCAGATGGCCGAAGGCTACGGCGAGCGCGATGTCGCCCAGTGGCGGCTGCAGGTGTCCCAGGAACAGCTGGCGCTGATGTTGTCGCTGTCGCGCCAGACCATCAACCAGATCCTCAAGAGCTTCGAGCAGTCCGGCGTGGTGCGCCTGGGCTATGGCGAGGTGGAGATTGTCGATGCCCGGCGTCTGCGGGCGATGGGGCAGCATCCAGGCTGACCAGGGTGTCGATCATCGCCCGCGCCGCCGGTGACAGGCGATAGCCGCTGCGGCTGATCACCCCGCAGCGTACGCTGAGCACTTCCAGGCCCGGGGGCAGGTTGCGCCAGTGCAAGCGCACCAGATCGCCGGCGGCCAGGTCCTCGGCCACCGCCTCTTCGCTGGCCGTGCCGATGGCATCGCTGGCCAGCACCACGCTGCGCAGCACCGCCAGGTGCTCGGTCTGCAGGTGCGGGGTGAAGTCGCTGCGTCCGCTGAGGTTGGCCAGGCGCTTGCGCACGCCCGGCGCCAACAGCGCGCTGGCCAGGGGATAGGCGAACAGGTCGTTGGTTGACAGGCTGTCCTTGGCCAGCAGCGGGTGCCCGGGGCGGCAGAAGAACAGGCCGGGGCGCGGGGTCAGCGCTTCGGTGTGGAAGTTCGGGTCGGCCTCGAACGGGCGCACGTCATCGACGAAGAACTCGATCTGCTCGCGCCGCAGGGCCTGGCCCAGGCGTTCGGCGTTGTCCACCAGCAGCGCGGTGCGGATGCCCGGATGGCGCTCGATGAAGTGTTGCAGGGCCTGGGGCACCAGGCGCACGGCCAGGGCCGGGCCGCTGCCGAAATGCAGTTCGCCGGCATCGAGCTTGGTCATCTGCAGCACTTCGTTGTTCAACTGCGCCGCGCCTTGCACCAGGCGACGGGCGTGTTGCAGTACAACTTGTCCCTCGGGCGTGGGGGGCAGCGACTTGTTGGCGCGATCGACCAGGGCGCAGCCGAAGGCCTGTTCGAGGTTCTGGATGGCGCGGCTGAAGGCGGGTTGGGTGATGCCCATGGCTTCGGCGGCGCGGACGAAACTGCGGTATTCGGTGAGGGCGATGAAATAGCGCAGTTGGCGGAGGTCCATGCTCGGGCTCTGGTGCGGGGGGCGGAGCTTGGTTTTAGCGACTTGTTACATATAGCGTCAAAGAATGTTAATTAATTTGAATATGTCTTTTGGTTATTTGTCTGGTGACAGGCCTAATCGCGGGGCAAGCCCGCTCCCACGCTGCTCCCACGCCATTGCTGGTTTGTGCGGGCGGCGTGGGAGCGGGCTTGCCCCGCGATGGCATCAAAGAAGATTGAGCGGGTAACTGACGATCAACCGGTTCTCGTCGAACGCATTGCTGCTGAAATCCCTGCGCATGGTCGAGTTGCGCCATTTCACCGACAGGTCCTTGAAGGTCCCTGCCTGCACCACATAGGCCAGCTCGGTCTCCCGGGCCCACTCCTTGCCATCGTCCACCCCGCCCGCATGCACGTTGTCACCCTTGATGTAGCGGTTCATCAGGGTCAGTCCGGGAATACCGACAGTGACGAAGTTGAAGTCATGGCGCACCTGCCAGGAGCGCTCCTTGGCATTATCGAAGCTGGCGTTGTAGCTGTCGTTGGCCAGGGTGCCGCCGCTGGTGCCGTTGACCCGCATCCAGGCGTCGTCGCCACTGACCTTCTGCAAGCCGACGTAGAAGGTGTGGCCCTGGTAGCGCGCCGAGAGCATGGCCGAGGCGGTGCGGTTGTCGAGGTCGCCGGCGCGGGCGCTGCCGTCTTCCTTGCCGAGGAAGTAGCCCAGGTTGGCGCCCAGGGTCCAGTCGCCCAGGGGCTGGCTGTGCACCAGGTTCAGGTACTGCTGGCGGTAGATGTCCTTGAGGCGGGCGTCCCACAGGCCGACCGTCGTGCGCTTGTCGTTGAAGCTGTATTCGCCACCGGCGAAGTTGAAGCGGTCGGAGGTGATGCCGGCGCGCCCCTGCATGAACATGTCTTCCATGCTCGCGTCGTTGCGCGGGCTGTTGCCGCGGAACTGGCCGGCATAGAGGGTCAGGCCGTCGATTTCCTTCGAGGTGAGCTGGCCGCCGCGGAACGTCTGCGGCAGCGAGCGTCCATCGTCCGAACGCAGGATCGGCAGCACCGGCATCCACTCGCCGACCTTGAGTTCGGTTTGCGACAGGCGCGCCTTGAACGCCACGCCCAGGCGGCCGAAATCATCGGCCGGGCGGCCATCGTCATGCACCGGCAGCAGGTGGGTGCCGGCCGTGCCTCTGCCACCGTCGAGCTTGACCGAGTACAGCCCCAGCACGTCGATACCGAAGCCGACGGTGCCCTGGGTGAAGCCGGAACGGGCGTCGAGGATGAAGCTCTGGGTCCATTCCTCGGCCTTGCCCTGGGGGTTGGCCGGGTCGACGAAGTTGCGGTTGATGTAGAAGTTGCGCAGGTTGAGGCTGGCCTTGGCGTCCTCCAGAAAGCCGCTTTCGGCGGCGACGGCGGGCAAGGCGCAGGATAGGGCCAACAGGCCCGGCAGCAGCTGGCGTGCGGGTTGCAAAGTGCTCATCTGTCGTGGATCTCTTGTTTTTATTGGGCGAGCCGGTGCGCTGCGGGTGCGGGCCGCAGGGTTGGGCGTCTTTAGAGAGAGCTTGTGCAACGTTGCGTGGGCGATGGTGCGGGGGAGGGTGGGGGCGAGGCAATTCGTGGAACGCGGAATGGGGCGATTATCGAACGTAATGTTGACCGACCGGTATCGCGGGGCAAGCCCGCTCCCACGTTGCGATACCTCAGGTTGAAGAGCAGCGTGGGAGCGGGCTTGCCCCGCGATGTGGCCTGTGCGGGCAACAAAAAGCCCACCGTAAGGGTGGGCTTGATGCGTTAGCGGTCCAATCAGCCTTTCGGCGTCTGGATCGAGGCCTGCTGCTGGGTCTGCTCGTACCAGCCGCCACCGAGGGCCTTGTACAGGTTGACCTCGCTGACCAGCTGCGACAGGCGATCGCCGATCAGCGACTGCTGGGCGCTGAACAGGTTGCGCTGGGCGTCGAGGAAGGTCAGGTTGCTGTCGATACCGATGCGGTAGCGGCGCTCGGCCAGGCGGTAGTAGTCCTGGTTCGCCGCCACCAGGTCGCGTTGCGCCTGCAGCTGCTCTTCGAACGTCTTGCGTGCGGCCAGGCCATCGGCGACTTCCTGGAAGGCGGTCTGGATGGTCTTTTCGTACTTGGCGACGTTGATGTCCTTCTGGATCTTCGAGTAGTCCAGGCTGGCCTTGAGGCTACCGGCATTGAAGATCGGCAGGTTGATCTGCGGCTGGAACAGCCAGGTGCCCGAACCACCCTTGAACAGCCCGCCCATGTCCGGGCTCAGGGTACCGGCGTTGGCGGTCAGGCTGATGCTCGGGAAGAACGCGGCGCGGGCGGCGCCGATGTTGGCGTTGGCGGCCTTGAGCAGGTGCTCGGCTTCCTGGATGTCCGGACGGCGCTGCAGGATGTCGGACGGCAGGCCCGCCGGTACTTCGGCCAACTGGTCGGCATTGAGCTCCAGCGGCTTGGGCAGGGTGGCCGGTACGCCGGTACCCACCAGCACGGTGAGGCTGTTCAGGTCCTGGGCGACCAGGCGCTGGTACTGCGACAGCTTGACCCGCGCGCCTTCGACGGCGGTACGCGCCTGGCTCAGGTCCAGCGCCGAAGCCACGCCCACCTCATTGCTACGGCGGGTCAGGTTGTAGCTCTCTTCGTACGTCTTGAGCGTTTCTTCGGTCAGCTTCAGCAGCGCCTGGTCGGCCTGCCAGGTGTAGTAGGCGTTGGCCACGCTGGCCACCAGGCTGATCTGCGTGGAGCGACGTGCCTGCTCGCTGGACAGGTAGGTTTCCAGGGCCTGCTCGGTCAGGCTGCGTACGCGACCGAACAGGTCCAGCTCATAGGAGCTGACACCCAGGGTGGCCGAGTACTGGCTGCTGATGGTGGATTCGCCGGTCTGCGACATGTTCGCCGGCATCCGCTGGCGGCTGCCGCTGCCATTGGCCGACACGGCCGGGAACAGGTCGGCGCGCTGGATGCGGTACTGGGCGCGGTAGGCGTCGATGTTCAACGCCGCGACGCGCAGGTCGCGGTTGTTTTCCAGCGACGTCTGGATCAGCTGCTGCAGCGCCGGGTCGTGGAAGAACTGGCGCCAGCCCTGTTCGGCCGCGGCGACGTTGGCCGACTCGGTCGGCGAGTACGCAGGGCCTTGCGGCCACTGCGCGGCCACCGGCGCCTCAGGCGTCTGGTAGTCGGGGATCAGCGAGCAGCCGCCGAGGATGAAGGCGGTTACCGCCAGGGACAACAAAGACTTGGTCATTGCCCAGCCTCATAACGTGGAGTTTCAGGGGTGGCGTGTTCTTTCGGCTCTTTGCTGCCGAACAGCGACGACACTGCGACGAAGAATAGCGGTACCCAGAAGATGGCCAGCACGGTCGCACTGATCATGCCGCCGATCACGCCGGTACCGATGGCGTGCTGGCTGCCGGCGCCGGCGCCGCTGGCGATGGTCAACGGTACCACGCCGAGGATGAACGCCAGCGAGGTCATGATGATCGGGCGCAGACGCATGCGGCACGCCTCGATCGCTGCGTCGTACAAGCTGCGGCCTTGCTCGTGCAGTTCCTTGGCGAACTCGACGATCAGGATGGCGTTCTTCGCCGCCAGGCCGATCGTGGTCAGCAAGCCGACCAGGAAGTACACGTCGTTGGACAACCCGCGCAGGCTGGTGGCGAGCAGGGCACCGATGATACCCAGCGGTACCACGAGCACGACCGCGATCGGGATCGACCAGCTTTCGTACAGCGCCGCCAGGCACAGGAACACGAACAGTACCGAGAGGGCGAACAGCGCCGGCATCTGCGAACCGGAGAGTTTTTCCTCGTAGGACATGCCGGTCCAGGAGTAGCCGATACCGGTTGGCAGTTCGCCGGCGATGCGCTCGACTTCGGCCATGGCCTCACCGGTACTGTAGCCCGGGGCCGGGGTACCGAGGATCTCGACCGCTTCCACGCCGTTGTAGCGCGACAGCTTCGGCGAGCCGTAGCTCCACTCGCCCTTGGCGAAGGAGGAGAACGGCACCATCTCGCCCTTGCCGTTGCGCACGTACCACTTCTGCAGGTCTTCCGGGCTCATCCGCGAGTTCGGCTCGCCCTGGATGTAGACCTTCTTGACCCGACCGCGGTCGATGAAGTCGTTGACGTAGCTACCGCCCAGGGCGATCGACAGGGTGTTGTTGATGTCGGCGATGGTCACGCCCAGGGCACTGGCGCGTTCGTCGTCGATGGTCAGCTGGTACTGCGGCTCGTCGTTCAGGCCGTTCGGACGCACGGCGCTGAGGATCTTGCTCTGCGCGGCCTTGGCCAGGAACTGGTTGCGCGCTTCCATCAGTTTCGCGTGGCCGACGCCGGCGCGGTCCTGGAGGAACACGTCGAAGCCGGTGGCGTTACCCAGTTCGAGTACCGCCGGCGGGGCGAAGGCGAACACCATCGCGTCGCGGAAGCTGAAGAAGTGCATCTGCGCGCGCTGGGCGAGGGCGAACACGCTGTTCTCCTTCGAGCGCTCGTCCCACGGCTTGAGCATGATGAACGCCATGCCCGAGCTCTGGCCACGACCGGCGAAGTTGAAGCCGTTGACGGTGAACACCGATGCCACGGTGTCGGCTTCCTTGTCGAGCAGGTACTCACGCATCTGGTCGACCACCACTTGGGTGCGCTCGGCACTGGAGCCGGCCGGGGTCTGCACCTGGGCGAACAGCACGCCCTGGTCTTCTTCCGGCAGGAACGCGGTGGGGATACGGGCGAACAGCCAGATCATGCCGACCACGATCAGGGCGTATGCCAGCAGGAACGGGATCTTGTTACGCAGGATGGTGCCGACGCTGCGCTCGTAGCCGACAACGCTGCGGTCGAAGTTGCGGTTGAACCAGCCGAAGAAGCCGCGCTTGGCCACATGGTGCTCGCCCTTCTTCAGCGGCTTGAGCATGGTGGCGCACAGGGCCGGAGTGAAGATCAGCGCTACCAGCACCGACAGGCCCATGGCCGAGACGATGGTGATGGAGAACTGGCGATAGATCACACCGGTGGAACCGCCGAAGAAGGCCATCGGCAGCAGTACCGCCGACAGTACCAGCGCGATACCCACCAGGGCGCCCTGGATTTGCTCCATGGAGCGCTTGGTTGCCTCCTTGGGCGGCAACCCTTCCTCGGACATCACCCGCTCGACGTTCTCCACCACGACGATGGCATCGTCCACCAGCAGGCCGATGGCCAGGACCATGGCGAACATGGTCAGGGTGTTGATGCTGAACCCGGCGGCGGCAAGGATGCCGAAAGTACCCAGCAACACCACCGGCACGGTCATGGTGGTGATGATGGTGGCGCGGAAGTTCTGCAGGAACAGGTACATCACCAGGAACACCAGGACCACGGCCTCGATCAGGGTGTGGATCACCCCGCTGATCGATTCGGTGACCACCGGCGTGGTGTCATACGGGAACACGGCCTTCACGCCCGGCGGGAAGAACGGCTCCAGGTCGCTGATGGTGGTGCGCAGCGCCTTGGCAGTATCCAGCGCGTTGGCGCCGGTGGCCAGCTTGACCGCCAGGCCCGAGGCCGGCTTGCCGTTGTACTGGGCGCTGATAGCGTAGTTCTCGCCGCCCAGGCCGACCGTGGCGACATCGCCCAGGCGTACTTGGGAACCGTCGTTGTTGACCTTGAGCAGGATCTTCTCGAACTGCTCGGCGGTCTGCAGGCGGGTCTTGCCGATGATGGTGGCGTTGAGCTGGGTACCCGGCAGTGCCGGCAGGCCGCCGAGCTGGCCGGACGAGACCTGGACGTTCTGCGCGGCCACGGCGGTGCGCACATCGACCGGAGTCAGCTGGAACTTGTTCAGCTTGGCCGGATCCAGCCAGATACGCATGGCGTACTGCGCACCGAACACCTGGAAGTCACCGACGCCCGCGGTCCGCGAGATCGGGTCCTGCATGTTGGAGACGATGTAGTTGGCCAGGTCGTCCTTGCTCATGCTGCCGTCTTCGGACACCAGGCCGATCACCAGCAGGAAGTTCTTCACTGCCTTGGTGACGCGGATACCTTGCTGCTGCACTTCCTGCGGCAGCAGCGGGGTGGCCAGGTTCAGCTTGTTCTGTACCTGGACCTGCGCGGTGTCGGAGTTGGTGCCCTGCTCGAAGGTGGCGGTGATGGTCATGCTGCCGTCAGAGTTACTTTCCGACGACACATAACGCAGGTTGTCGATACCGTTGAGCTGCTGCTCGATCACCTGCACCACGGTGTCCTGCACGGTCTGCGCCGAGGCGCCCGGGTAGGTCACGGAGATGGCGATGGCCGGCGGGGCGATGCTCGGGTACTGGTTGATCGGCAGCTTCAGGATCGACAGGGCGCCGACCAGCATGATCACCAGGGCGATCACCCAGGCGAAGATCGGGCGATCGATAAAGAACTTCGACATGGTTTACTCCGCTTTGGCGTCGGCTTTGGCCGTGTTGGCCTGAGCAGGGCCGGCCGGCTTCTTGACGTTGGTGGCTTCGCTGACCTTGACCTCGACACCCGGTCGCACGAACTGCAGCCCTTCGGTGATCAGACGGTCGCCCGGGTTCAGGCCTTCCTCGATCAGCCAGTCGCTGCCCAGGGTGCGGCTGGCCTTGAGCTGGCGCAGTTCGACCTTGTTCTCCTGGTTGACCACCAATGCGGTCGGCGCGCCCTTGAGGTCACGGGTCACGCCCTGTTGCGGGGCCAGGATGGCGTTGGCGTTGACCCCGGCCTTGAGCCGCGCATGGACGAACATGCCGGGCAGCAGGGTGTGGTCGGGGTTGGGGAAGATCGCGCGCAGGGTGACGGAGCCTGTGGTCTCGTCGACCGCGACTTCGGAGAACTCCAGGCGACCCTGTTGCTTGAACAGGCTGCCGTCTTCCAGCACCAGCTGCACCTGGGCGGCGTTGTCGCCGGCCTTTTGCAGTTGGCCGCCTTCCAGGTCACGGCGCAGCTTGAGCAGCTCGGCGGTGGACTGGGTGACGTCGACGTAGATCGGATCGAGCTGCTGGATGGTGGCCATGGCGTTGGTCTGGCCGTTGTTCACCAGGGCGCCTTCAGTGACCGAGGAGCGACCGATACGGCCACTGATCGGCGCCAGCACCTTGGTGTAGCGCAGGTCGATCTGGGCGCTCTTGAGCGAGGCCTCGGCCTGCAATCGTTTGGCATTGGCGTCGTCGTACTCTTGCTTGGAGACGGCCTGCTCGTCGATCAGTTGCTTGTAGCGCTCGGCCAGCGAGCGGGTAGCCTGCAGGTTGGCCTGGGCGTTGGCCAGGGTCGCCTCGTAGACGGCCGGGTCGATCTGGTAGAGCTGCTGCCCTTCCTTGACGTCGGTGCCTTCCTTGAACAGGCGCTTGAGAATGATGCCGTTCACCTGCGGGCGAACCTCGGCCACACGGTAGGCGCTGGTGCGCCCCGGCAGTTCCGAGGTCAGGGTGAAGGCTTGCGGTTGCACGGTCACGACGCCGACCTGAGGAGCCTGCGGCGCAGGCGCTGCTTCCTCTTTCTTACAGCCACTGAGCAGGGTTGCCAGGGCCACGGCGGAAACCAGGGCGGTTACGGCTGGCTTGAATTGCATGAGGATCCTCGGGTCGCAGGAGCAAGGGAGCTCAAGAATATAGTGGAAGAGTCTTAAGAGAAAAACGCTATCCGGTGGATAAATAGCTTGCTAAGGAATATACTTACATTCATGGTTGTTTGTAAATACCGTCGGTGAGTCGCCGCGGATCGTCCACATGCACCCGGGAGTGGCCCATGAAGCGCTCGCCCCGGCCCGATTCCCGTCCGCCAGCTGAGCGGGCGGGGCCTGATGAGGTTGTACTGCCATGGTCCGTCGAACCAAAGAAGAAGCCCAGGAAACCCGTGCCCAGATCATCGAGGCGGCGGAAAAGGCCTTCTACAAGCGCGGGGTCGCGCGTACCACCCTGGCCGACATTGCCGAGCTCGCGGGGGTGACCCGCGGGGCGATCTACTGGCATTTCAGCAACAAGGCGGAACTGGTGCAGGCGCTGCTCGACAGCCTGCACGAAACCCACGACCACCTGGCCCGGGCCAGTGAAAGCGAGGACGAACTCGACCCGCTCGGCTGCATGCGCAAGCTGTTGCTGCAAGTGTTCAACGAGCTGGTGCTCGATGCCCGTACCCGGCGTATCAATGAAATCCTGCATCACAAGTGCGAGTTCACCGACGACATGTGTGAGATTCGCCAACAACGCCAGGGCGCGGTGCTGGACTGCCATCAGAGCGTTGCCCTGGCCTTGGGCAATGCGGTACGTCGTGGCCAGTTGCCCGCCGAGCTCGATATCGAGCGGGCGGCGGTGGCCATGTTTGCCTATGTGGACGGCCTGATCGGCCGCTGGCTGCTGCTGCCGGACAGCTTCGACCTGTTGGGCGATGTCGAAAAATGGGTCGACACCGGGCTGGATATGCTGCGCTTGAGCCCGGGCTTGCGCAAATGACACTTTGTTAAGGATTGTGAGGAAGTGTTACTCCCATCCGATTAACGCAGAATTAATAACGTGGGAGCGACGCACCGCCGCTCCCACAATCCTCAGCGCCCGCGCAACTGCCTGTCTGGCAACGCCAGCGCCGCCAGAAGTCCGATCAGCGACGCCCCGGCACTGACCAGCAGCAGGTCGCGGAAGGTTTCCAGCAAGCGCGCCTGGGTCTGCGGATCCGCCTCTCCCGCTTTGAGGCTGCCCAATAGCGGATTGCCCAACATCTCGAAACCACCCTGGTGCAATAGCGCTAGCAGCAGGCTGGACATGCACGCCACCCCCATTGCCCCGCCGAGCGAGCGGAACAGGTTGGTGGTGCTGGTTGCCACGCCGATGTCCCGGCTGTCCACCGCGCTTTGCGTGCCCACCAGCGAGGTGGGGAACTGCAGGCCGCAGGCGATGCCGGTCAGCAGCATGAACAGCGCGCCGAGCAACCCCGATTGCGGCGGCGTCAGCGCCATGGCGGCGATGGCCAGCGGCATCAGCAGTGCTCCGGTGAGGATCTGCGGCTTGAAGCGGCCGGTGCGGCTGGTCATGCGCCCGCCGGTGAAGGCGCCGATGGGCAGCCCCATGGCCAGCGGCAGCAGGTGCAGCGCCGCGCTGTCGGCGCCGGCACCGGTGATGCCCTGGAAGCGCAGGGGCATGAGCATGGTCAGCGAGATCGACTGGAAGCTGGCGAAGAAGATCACGCACCAGCACAGCACCGCGACCCGGTTGCCAAACAGGCCCAGCGGCAGCAGCGGTTCGCGGCAACGGCGCTCGTGGGCGATGAACGCCAGCAGCCCGAGCAGCGCGCAGCCCAGCAGCGCCAGCACCTGCGACGACAGCCAGGGATGCCCCTGGCCAACCAGGGTAATGCCCAGCAGCAGGCTGCCCAGGCCAAGGATCATCAACACCGCGCCGAGGTAGTCCACCCGGGCCTCGCGGCGCTTGACCGACAAGCCGTCCAGCGCCCGGTGGATCACCCACAGGGCGACCAGCCCCAGCGGCAGGTTGATCCAGAACACCCAGCGCCAGGACAGGTACTCGGTGAGCCAACCGCCAAGCACCGGCCCGGCGACACTGGCCAAGGCATACATGCTGCTGAAATAGCCCTGGTAGCGCCCGCGCTCGCGGGGCGGCACGAAGTCGCCGATGATCGCCTGGCTCACCGACACCATGCCGCCGGCACCGATGCCTTGGAGCACCCGCGCCAGCACCAGCTGCGGCATGTCCTGGGCCAGGCCGCAGGCCACCGAGGCCAGGGTGAACAGGGCAGTGCCGGTGAGGATCATGCGCCGCCGGCCATACAGGTCACCGAGCTTGCCGTAGATCGGCACGGCGATGGTCATGGCCACCATGTAGCCGGAGATGACCCAGGCCAGCAGCCCGACATCATTGAACTGCGCGGAAATCGCCGGCATCGACACGGCGACGATGGTCTGGTCGAGGGCGCCGAGGAAGATCGCCAGCATCAGGGCGGTCAGGACGCTGCGCAGGACGGTGGGGGGCAGGGCGGCGGTCACGGTGGATACCTTGTGGTCAGCGCTGGCGCGATCGCGAGGCATCGTGGGAGCGGCCTTGCCCCGCGATGGGCTCATTAATGGTGGAGCATTGTACCCTGAGTTACATAGCTACCTATGTACTCCATGCATCCCCTATGCAAGATCGGCATTGGCGCATTCATCCAGCGCTGCATGACCGCGTGATATCGTGGCAGGGCCGCAGAGGCTGAAATCCGGGGCCTGCACCAGCATGGTGCAGCCATTTGCCGCAGGATTTCGCGTCGCTGTATGTCCACACCTTCTATTCCTCTGCCTGCATGTCGAGCATGACCGCCCTGATGGCGACGGTTGGAACAGTCAGGTAGACCCGATACAGGGGTCGGTAGTCAGCCGTTCACCATTTTTCATTTTCAAGCGGAGTGATCATGCCCAAGGCTTCCCACCACGATCTGCGTTTTGCCTTCCGCGAACTGCTTGCTTCAGGTTCGTGCTATCACACCGCTTCGGTCTTCGACCCGATGTCCGCCCGTATCGCCGCGGACCTGGGCTTCGAAGTCGGCATCCTCGGCGGCTCGGTCGCCTCGTTGCAGGTCCTGGCCGCGCCGGACTTCGCCCTGATCACCCTCAGCGAGTTCGTCGAGCAGGCCACCCGCATCGGGCGCGTCGCCCAGTTGCCGGTGCTCGCCGATGCCGACCATGGCTACGGCAATGCGCTCAACGTGATGCGCACGGTCATCGAGCTGGAGCGCGCCGGCGTGGCCGCGCTGACCATCGAGGACACCTTGCTGCCGGCCCAGTTCGGCCGCAAGTCCACCGACCTGATCTCGGTGGAGGAGGGCGTGGGCAAGATTCGCGCGGCGCTGGAGGCGCGTGTCGACTCGGCGCTGGCGATCATTGCCAGGACCAATGCCGGCGTGCTCACCACAGAGGAAATCATCGTCCGTACCCAGAGCTACCAGAAGGCCGGCGCCGATGGTATCTGCATGGTGGGGGTGAAGGACTTCGAGCAGTTGGAGCAGATCGCCGAGCACCTGAGCGTGCCGCTGATGCTGGTCACCTACGCCAACCCGAACCTGCGTGACGACGAGCGCCTGGCGCGCCTGGGCGTGCGCATCGTGGTCGATGGCCATGCCGCCTACTTCGCCGCGATCAAGGCCACCTACGACTGCCTGCGCCAGCAGCGTGGCCTGCAGCACAAGTCAGACAGCCTCGGCGCCACCGAGCTTTCGCACACCTACACCCAGCCCGAGGACTACATCCGCTGGGCCAAGGAGTACATGAGCGTCGAAGAGTGATCCACTCTACCTGACGGCGCTCAGCGTGGCGCTGTGGGGAACGCAGTGCTCATGGACGCAGCTGGCGGCCGCGTTGGGCTGGCTGCGCAGCAGCTCGACCCGCCAGCAGGCCGAGCCGTAGAGCCCGGCCACCGCGACCAGGGCGAAGACGAGGGCGCAACGCCTGGATTTGATGCTCATGGTGCGGACCTCCTGTTGGTGCAACAGGTGATACCTTCAAGCATAGGCCTTGTGCGCGGATCTGCATGGCCTGGACTCAGCTCAATCCCTTGTCCCACTCCGGCTCGTCGCCGAACCGCTGCGCCAGGAAGTCCAGCATGCTGCGCAGCGTCGCCGGCATGTGCTTGCGCGAGGTGTACACCGCATTCAGGGTCAGCTCCCGTGGCCTGGCGTGCGGCAACAGCCGCACCAGCTCGCCGCTGCGCAACGCGGCCGCCGCCTGATAGGTGGGCAACATGGCGATGCCGGCGTGGGCCAGGGCGGCTTTCTGCAGGGTCATGGCCTCGTTGGCGCTGATATTGCCCTGCACCGGCACGGCGACGTTCTGCCCATCCACCTCGAAATGCCACAGGTTGTGACCAAAGTAGGCGTGGGTCAGGCAGTTATGCCGGCTCAGTTCCTCGACCTGGCGCGGTGTGCCGTGCTCGCGCAGGTAGGCAGGGCTGGCGCAGACCACCGAGCGGCACACGCTCAGGCGCCGGGCGATGAGGTTGGGGTCGACATCGTTGCTGGTGCGGATGGCCAGGTCGATGCGCTCGTCCACCAGGTTGACGGTGCGGTCGAGCATCTGCAGTTCCACCTTCACCCCGGGGTAGCGTTTGACATAGGCGGCCAGCGCATCCACCAGCTGGGCCTGGCCGAACGAGGTGCTGACACTGATGCGCAGTTCACCACGGGGCGCGTCGTCCGGCTGGCGCACGGCGTTCTGCAGGTCGCCGGCCAGCTCCAGCAACTGGCGGCAGCGGGGCAGGGTTTCGAGACCCGCCGCCGTCAGACTGAGCTTGCGCGTGGTGCGTTGCATCAGGCGCGCGCCGACCCAGTCCTCCAGCTCCGCCAGGTAGCGTGAGACCACGGGCCTGGAAAGCTCCAGATGATCCGCCGCGGCGGACTGGCTGCCCAGGTCGACGACGGTGACGAATACGCGCATGGCGTTGAGGCGGTCCATGATCTGTCCGATTTCAGAAACAAACTATGTCGAAGCATCGCATTTTTTGTATTGGTTCGGGCAACTAAGCTTGCCTGCATCGTCCCACTCACAGGATCTTGCGATGTCTCTTCTCACCCCCCTGCGCGGCCTGCTGCTGGCCTGTCTTACCCTCGGCGGCCAGGCCATGGCCAGCGAACCGCTTAAGCTCGAAGCCTACAACCCTGGTCACGCGGCGATCTTTCCGGTCAGCTCGGTGATCGTCAGCGGCGCCCATGATGCCATCCTGGTCGACGCGCAGTTCGGCAAAGGTCAGGCCGAGCAGGTGGTCGAACGCCTGCGTGCCAGCGGCAAGCAGCTGACCACCATCTATGTCAGCCATGGCGACCCGGATTACTACTTTGGCCTGGACACCATTACCCAGGCGTTTCCCAAGGCGCGGGTGGTCGCCTCGGCCGCCACTGTCGAGCACATCCGCAAGACCATGGACGCCAAGCTGGCCTACTGGGGCCCGCAGATGGGCGCGGACAAGCCGGCACGCCTGGTGGTGCCGCAGGTCCTCAAGGGCAATCGCCTGGAGCTGGAAGGCCAGGCACTGGAGGTTGTCGGTCTGGACGGTCCACAGCCGGACCGCAGCTTCGTCTGGATTCCCTCGATCAAGGCAGTGGTCGGTGGCGTGGTGGTTTCCGAGCACATCCACGTGTGGATGGCCGACACCCAGACCGCGCAATCCCACGCCGACTGGTTGAGCACCCTGGCGAAGATCGAGCAGCTCGCCCCGCGCACGGTGATCCCAGGGCATTACCTGGGCGACAGCAGCCGCTCGCTGGACGCGGTGCGCTTTACCGCCGGCTACATTCGTGACTTCGATACCGAAGCCGCCAAGGCCGCCGATTCCGCCGCGCTGATCGCGGCGATGAAGCAACGCTACCCGAACCTTGGCGACGAGAGCTCCCTGGAACTGGGGGCCAAGGTCGCCAAGGGCGAGATGAAGTGGTAATCCCTTTCAACCTGTTGGAGTGTTTCCCATGAGCAAGATCGCAATCATCGGTGCCACCGGGCGCGCCGGCAGCCAGTTGCTGGAAGAGACCTTGCGCCGTGGCCACAGTGTGGTGGCCATCGCCCGGGATCCGGGCAGCCTGCAAGGGCGTGACGGCGTGACGGTCAAGGCGCTGGATGCCAAGGACAGCGTCGCCCTGCAGGCGGCCGTGGCGGGCTGCGACGCGGTGCTGAGCGCGGCGCATTTTTCCACTATCGAACCGGGCGCGATCATCGAACCGGTCAAGCGGGCCGGGGTCAAGCGCCTGCTGGTGGTGGGCGGGGCCGGCAGCCTGCTGCTGCCGTCCGGGCACCGGGTGATCGACAGCCCGGACTTCCCCGAGGCCTACAAGGCCGAGGCCAGTGCCGGGGTGCGCTTCCTCGAAACGCTGCGCCGCGAGCCGACCCTGGACTGGACCTTCCTGTCGCCGTCGGCGGAGTTCGTCGAAGGTGAGCGCAGCGGGCACTACACCCTGGGCAAGGACCACCTGCTGATCGGTGCAGACGGCAAGAGCTGGATCACCTTTGCCGATTACGCCATCGCCATGCTCGACGAGCTGGAGAAACCGGCGCATTCGCGGGCGCGGTTCACAGTGGGCTACTGAGTCCACCGCGGTACCTGTAGGAGCGGCCTCGTGTCGCGAAAGGGCCGCAAAGCGGCCCCAGCGATTTATGCCATGGCCAAGATCCTGGGGCTGCTGCGCAGCCCTTTCGCGGCACAAGGCCGCTCCTACAGGGGATGTGCAAGGCTTGAGGCACGCGCCTGCAGCCACTCCATCAACTCGACCAGCCCCGCGGGCATGGTCTTCGACGGGCTCACCAGGTAATAGCCCTTCCCGGTCGTCACCTTCAGCTCGAATGGCATGCACAACCGGCCCGTGCGCAGGTCGTCGCCGATCAGCGAGAAATCGCCGATGGCGATTCCCGTCCCTTGAGAGGCCATGGCCATCGCCATGTCCAACGTCTCGAAATGCTGCTTCGGCCCCTGGGGCTCGAACCCGGCATCGGCCGCCTGCAACCACAGTCGCCAGTCATGTTCGTCCCTCGAAGGGTGCAGCAGCATCTGCCGCGCCAGGTCCCGCAACTGCAAGGGGCCGCTCGATAACGATGGCGCGCAGACCGGCGTCAGCTGTTCGTCGAACAGCTTGCGTACCTGCAGCCCATGGTTCGGCGCCGCGCCATAGACCACGGCCGCATCGAAGCCCTCGCGGCGAAAATCCACGCCATGCTGCACCGTGGTGGTCAATTCCACCGGCACATCCGGGCGCAGTGCCTGCCATTCCAGCAAGCGTGGCAGCAGCCAGCGCATCACGCAGGTCGGCGCCTTGAGCTGGAGTGTTGTGCTACGCCCGCCGACCTCACGCACGCCTTGCTCGATCAGGGCAAAGACCTGCTGCACCCGGGGCAGCCAGTCCTGCCCTTCGCGGGTCAGCGCCAGGCCTCGGGCCTGGCGCTGGAACAGCGCGTAGCCCAGGTGCTCCTCGAGCCCGGCGATCTGCCGGCTGACCGCGCCCTGGGTGATATGCAGCTGTTGCGCGGCGCGGGTGAAGTTGCAGTGCTGGGCGGTCACCAGGAAGGTGTGCAGGGCGGGGAGGGGCGGCAGGCGTTTCATCGTGACAAGCCATGATATGGGATCATGGCTAGTATGTGTTTTTTTGCATTGTGGCGGTAGTCGGCGCTTGGTTCCATGAGCACAGGTCTCAACAAGAATCGGGTACTCGATGATGGCAACCTGTGGTGAAGTGCTGGTCAAACTCCTCGAAGGCTATGGCGTCGATCATGTCTTCGGCATTCCCGGTGTGCATACCGTAGAACTCTACCGCGGCCTGGCCGCCTCCTCGATCCGTCACATCACCCCGCGCCACGAGCAGGGGGCCGGGTTCATGGCCGACGGCTACTCGCGTACCCGGGGCAAGCCTGGGGTGTGCTTCATCATCACCGGCCCGGGCATGACCAACATCACCACTGCCATGGGCCAGGCCTACGCCGACTCGATCCCGATGTTGGTGATTTCCAGCGTGCAATCGCGCAGCCAGCTGGGCGGCGGACGCGGCAAACTGCACGAGCTGCCCAACCAGGCCGGCTTGGTCGCGGGGGTGGCGGCGTTCTCGCACACGCTGATGAGCGCCGATGACCTGCCCGAGGTGCTGGCCCGCGCTTTCGCCGTGTTCGATGGCGCCCGACCTCGCCCTGTGCATATCGAGATTCCGCTGGATGTGCTGGTGGAGCCCGCCGATCAGCTGTTGCCGGGCCGGGTGGTGCGCACCACCCGTGCCGGCGCCGCGCCACAGACCGTTCAGCGCATGGCCGTGCGCCTGGCCAAGGCGCGGCGTCCGCTGATCCTCGCTGGTGGCGGTGCGCTGGAGGCGGGCGCCGGGCTGGCGCGGCTGGCCGAGCACCTACAGGCGCCGGTGGCGCTGACCATCAACGCCAAGGGGTTGTTGCCCGCCAACCATCCGCTGCAGATCGGCTCGACCCAGACCCTGCCGGCCACCCGTGCGCTGGTGGCCGAGGCCGACGTGGTGCTGGCCATCGGCACCGAATTGGCCGAAACCGACTACGACGTGACCTTCAAGGGCGGTTTCGAGATTCCCGGCAGCCTGCTGCGGATCGATATCGACCCGGACCAGACGGTGCGCAACTACCTGCCCGAACTGGCCCTGGTGGCCGATGCCGTCCAGGCTACCGAAGCACTGCTGGTGGCCCTGAACCTGCAGGCGCAACCGCCGCGCGAAAGCGATTGGGGAACGGCGCGGGCCGCCCGCCTGCGCCAGGACAATGCGGCCAGCTGGGACCAGCCGACCCTGAGCCAGACCCGTCTGCTGACCAGCATCCTGCAAACCCTGCCGGACGCCATCCTGGTGGGCGATTCGACCCAGCCGGTCTACACCGGCAACCTGACCCTGGACATGGCCAGGCCGCGTCGCTGGTTCAATGCCTCGACCGGTTACGGCACGCTGGGCTACGCGTTGCCAGCCGCCATGGGCGCCTGGCTGGGCAGCGCCGAGTCGCCCGCCGCACGCGCGCCTGCGGTGTGCCTGATCGGTGATGGCGGTCTGCAGTTCACTCTCCCAGAACTGGCCAGCGCGGTCGAGGCGCAGGTGCCGCTGATCGTGCTGCTGTGGAACAACCAGGGGTACGAGGAAATCAAGAAGTACATGGTCAACCGGGCGATCGAGCCGGTCGGCGTGGACATCCATACCCCGGACTTCATTGGCGTGGCGCGGGCGCTGGGGGCCGAAGCCGAGAACGTGGGCGATGTGGCGCAGCTGCAGGCAGCGTTGGGTCGGGCGGTGGAACGCCAGGGTCCAACCTTGATCCAGGTGGATCAAGGTCAGTGGCAGCAGGTGGTACTGGGCTGAGCGTAGTAGCGAGGGCTGCGCCCTCGATCGCGGGGCAAGCCCGCTCCTACAGTCGTCCGATGCTCGTCGTTCTTCAGCTGGCGCTGGCGCGCAGGCGCGCCACGTCACGAATCGGCGGCGCGCCGTACAAGCGGCTGTACTCGCGGCTGAACTGCGACGGGCTTTCATAACCTACCCGGTAGCCGGCCACCGCAGCCTCCAGCCCGTCGTTGAGCATCAGTCGCCGCGCCTCCTGCAGGCGCAGCTGCTTCTGGTACTGCAACGGGCTCATCGAGGTCACCGCCTTGAAGCGGTGGTGCAGGGTCGAGGTGCTGAGGTTGACCTCGCGTGCCAGGTCCTCGATGCGCAAGGGCTCCTGGTAATGCCGGTTGAGCCAGGCGATGGCCTGGCATACCCGGTGGGTCTGGCTGCTGGACAGGGCGATCTCGCACAGGCGCCAGCCCTGGGGGCCGCGCAGCACACGGTACATCAGTTCGCGGCGCACCAGTGGGGCGAGCACGGCGATGTCCCGTGGGCTGTCGAGCAGGCGCACCAGGCGCAGCAGCGTGTCGAGCAGTTGCGGATCGCTTTTCTCCACGAACAGTCCACGGCCGGAAGTCTGGCCAGGGACCAGTATCGGCCCGCTTTCGGCGATCAGCTGGCTGATCTGTGCCGGGTCGATATCCAGGCGCAGGCCCAGACAGGGATTCTCTGGGCTGGCTTCGAGGAGGGCGCCGGTGATGGGCAGCGTCACCGAGACCACCATGTAATGCAGTGGGTCGTAGGTATAGCGTTCGTCGCCCAGAAACAGGGTCTTGCTGCCCTGGGCCAGAATGCACAAGGCTGGTTGCGCCAGGGCCGGCATGCCGCGCACATCCTCTTCGTAGCGCGTCAGGTACAGGTCCTCGATGGCCGACACCGAGCCATGGGGGCCTTGGGCGTGACGCTGGATCAGCCCGGCCAGCTCCTGGCGTTGCTGCTCCAGAAGCGGATCAAGGGGCGTGGATGAAGTCATGGCGGGATTCCTCTGCTGACCGACGCAGCATAGGTTTGGGCAATGGCAGATGCTAGTCGAAAGCTGCAGATCGATTGCCTGATCCTGCCGCGCTGCAGGATCAGGCAATCGGCCGGCAGTAATGGCCTAACGGCCCGCGCGGGCGAACCCCTAACCTTGGCAGCCTGGTTTTCCCGTCCGTAGCGCTTCAAGGAGATCGTTCATGACCCAGCAGCAACCGGTCACACACCTGGCTTTCATCCGCGCCAGCAACGGTCGTTCCGCGGAACTCGGCGTGCGCCTGCGCGACCTGCTCGAGCCGTCGCGACGTGCGCCGGGCTGCCTGAGCTTCAGCGTGCAGCGCTCGCAGGTCGATGCCGACCTGTGGCTGCTCAGCGGCAGCTGGTGCGACCAGCAGGCGATGAGTGGCTATTTCGCCTCGCCCACCCTCGACGTGTTCGGGGAGCTGGTGCAGGAGCAGGTGGTCAGCAGCCTCGACCTGCATACGTTCGCCTAGCGTGTAGAATGCCGCCCTCGATCACACAGGCGCAGAGCGACATGGCACGTAGAGAATTCCCCCACTTCGAAGCGGTTTCGGCAATGGTTCCGGTGCAAGGCGGCGGCTACCACGCGGCGATCGCCGTGAAGGCCTTGGGCATGGGTGGCGCGCCGCGCTTTCACAAAGTGCTGGACGGGCAGGTGTTCCAGTCGGCGATCGCGGCCGACGAGGCCGCTTGTGCCGAACTCGAACGCCTGCAGGGCGTGGGCGAGGAAGGTGAACTGATCTTCTGATCAGACCTGTGGCCGAGCCATCTTGAACAGCTCGCCCAGCGCAAAGTAGTCGGCCGGGCCGCCGCCGCGCAGGATGGGCTCGGCGGCGGCGGTATCGTAGATGCCGTCCTTCAGCAGGTGCTCGGCAATGTGCACCGCCACCACCTCGCCGAGGATCAGCCAGCTGGGCACCAGCTCCTGGTCCGCACGCTTGAGCTGGACGATCTGGCTGACCTTGCATTCGAAACTCACCGGGCTTTCGCCGACACGCGGCACCTTGACCACCTTCGAGGCGGTCGGGGTGAGGCCGCTGAGCACGAACTCGTCGACATCCGCCGCCACGGCGGCGCAGCTCTGGTTCATTCGTTCCGCCAGCGGACGGGTGGCCAGGTTCCAGACGAACTCACCGGTCTGCTCGATGTTGTTGAGGCTGTCTTTGCGCCCGACGCTGCAGAAACCGATGATCGGAGGGATGTAGTTGAAGGCGTTGAAGAAGCTGTAGGGCGCCAGGTTCAGACGGCCTTCGCGGTCGTGGCTGGAGATCCAGCCGATGGGGCGTGGGCCGACGATGGCGTTGAACGGGTCGTGGGGTAGGCCGTGGCCTTTGGCGGGTTCGTAGTAGTACATCTGCGCAAGGCCGCGAGGCCCTTCCTGGTGGGGGACAAGGCGCCTAGTGTGCCAAGGCTTGGCTCGGCTGCAAATGATCAAGCCCGGCCGAAGCCGGGCTGGTTGCGCACATCAGCGATCAGCTGATGCGGTGGCCGTTGGTGCGGTCGAAGCCATCTTCGGCGAAGCGTTGGCCGCCGGTGCGATCAAAGCCGTCTTCGGCGAAGCGTTGGCCGCCGGTGCGATCGAAGCCGTCCTCTGCGAAGCGTTGGCCGCCGGTGCGGTCGAAGCCGTCTTCTGCGAAGCGCTGGCCGCCGGTACGATCAAAGCCATCTTCTGCGTAGGTGGCCGACTGGCTCTGCACGGCAGCGAAGGTGTGGGCGCCGGTACGATCGAAGCCGTCTTCGGCAAAGGCACCAGTGGTCAGAACAGAGAGGGCGAGGGTGAGGATCAGTTTGTTTTTCATGGTCGTTGCTCCGGTGAGTTGCCAGGGGTTGTTGTTTCTATGGGTTCAATGCTACGCCTATAAAATCGATAAAAAAGCGCAAAAAATAGCGCATAAGAATCTGTTTATTCGATTGTTAAGGGTGCGGCTACCCCTGGCTTGCAGTGGGCATCGCGTGTGGCGTGCAGCACGACCGCCAATGATTTTTCCAGTTCGACAAAGATGAAAGGCGGAAATTAATGGGGAGTTAAGGGCACGCGAGCCTGGGGATTAAGCAATCAACGGATTTTTCATACGGCTCAAACCGATTTTTCAGGCTTCGCTCGCCACCATCGCCGCACTTGAACCCCTGGAGCGGCACACCCATGAACAAACTCCCGCAAATCACCTTGGCCTTCTGGGTCATGAAGATCTGCGCCACCACCCTCGGCGAGACGGCCGGCGACCTGCTGTCGATGACCCTGGACATCGGCTACGCCATGAGTTCGCTGTTGCTTATCAGCGTGTTCCTGGTGACCCTGGTCAGCCAGCTCTACTCGCGCCGTTACCACCCGATGCTGTACTGGCTGGTGATCCTCTCCACCAGTACCGCCGGTACCACCATGTCCGACTTCATGGACCG
This sequence comes from Pseudomonas peradeniyensis, assembly GCF_014268935.2. Taxonomy (GTDB): domain Bacteria; phylum Pseudomonadota; class Gammaproteobacteria; order Pseudomonadales; family Pseudomonadaceae; genus Aquipseudomonas; species Aquipseudomonas peradeniyensis. Next base: position 960,599 of record NZ_JABWRJ020000002.1, read on the forward strand.
GACCCTGGGCCTGGGCTACGCCATGGGCTCGGCACTGCTGATAGGCATTCTCATGCTGACCTTTGCCCTGTGGCGCCTGAGCGGCAACCCGCTGGACGTCAGCCGCATCCGCAATCGTGGTGGCGAGCTGTTCTATTGGGTAGCGATCCTGTTCTCCAACACCCTGGGCACCGCCCTGGGCGATTACCTGGCCGATGATTCCGGCCTGGGCTTCGCTGGTGGCGCGCTGCTGATCGGCTCGGCGATCGCGCTGGTGGCCGCAGCCCGCTACTGGACGAAGATCTCGGGCGTCGTGCTGTTCTGGATCGCCTTCGTCCTCACCCGTCCGTTCGGTGCCACGCTGGGCGACGTGCTGACCAAGTCACACGAGAAAGGCGGACTGGACTTCGGCACAGTGGGCTCATCGCTGGTGCTTGGCGGCGTGCTGCTGGTACTGGTGCTGATGGCCACCTATTACCAGCGTCGCGAGCCGCAGCGGGTGGCCGAGCTGTCGTAACCGGCCTTGCTCAGGCCTCTCGGGTATCGATCCTGTAGCGGGTGCTGCGCCCACCACCGGGCAGGCGAACCAGGCAGTGCTTATCCAGCAGGTCGGCAAGGTGTCGGGTGGCCGTGGCCTTGGAGACCTTGGCCACAGCCTGGTACTGGCTGGCGCTGATACCGGCCTCGAAACCGCGAGGCCCGCCATCGAGCAGGCGGTTGAGCACCTTGACCTGTTCGGGCAACAAGCCGTCGCCACGATGGATCAGCCAGAAGCGTGCCTTGGCCAGCACCCGGTCGATGCGCACCAGCGCTTGCTGGAGGCTGCGCAGCAAGGTGGCAAGGAACCAGGCCAGCCATTGTGTGACGTCCAGGTCGCCGCGCTGGCTGCTTTCAAGGACTGCATAGTAGCCGGCCCGGTCTTCCAGGATGCTGCTGGACATGGCGTAGAAACGGACCGCCCGCTGCTCACCTTGGGCCAATGCCAGGTCTGTGATGGCGCGGGCCAGGCGGCCATTGCCATCGGCGAAGGGGTGCAAGGTGACGAACCAGAAATGGGCGAGCCCCGCACGTAGCAGGGGGTCGAGTTGCCGATCGCTGCGGCTGTTCTCGAACCAGTCGAGGAACTGCTGCACCTGCTGCTCCAGGCCGGCACGCGGCGGTGCTTCGAAATGCACCCTGGGTTTGTCGATACGCCCCGATACCACTTGCATTGGAGCATCGTCGCGCCATTCACCGACTGGCAGGGGCGGTGCGAGTGAATCGTCATGTTCGGGAAACAGCCAGCAGTGCCACAGGAACAGGCGCTGTTGATCCAGTGGCCGAACATAGCCCATGGCCGCGTCCACCATCAGTTCGGCCAGGCCCTCGCTGCGTGTCGTGGTCGTCCCCGGCTCAGCGATGCCGAGCCGGCGGGCCAGGGAAGAGCGGACGGACTCCACATTGAGCTGCTCGCCCTCGATGGCCGAGGACGTGACAATGTTCTGCAGCAGGGTATCGAGCGTATCGAGGTTGGCATTGGCCTCGGTCACCGCCCCCGCTCTGCCCAGCAGGCAGCCCTGCGCCTGGACGCAGTCCCTGAGCAAGGTTGCCAGTTGTGCCGCCTCCCAACGAAAGTCGGGCCAGTCGGCCTGCTGCCAGACCCAGACGGTGTCTGCAGCCGTGTGCGCTTTTGGGTTCATGAGCCAAATAATAGCGTCATTCGGCTCATGATGTGAGCCGAATGACGCTGTTATTCGGCTCACAGTCCATTAAAAAAGGGGCGCCCGGTTATCCGGAGCGCCCCTTTCAGTTCTGCGAGGAGGGATCAGTCGGTGGTGATCCGCGAATGCTGCTTGGTGTCCTTCATGGTCGCGTACACCAGCAACGAACAGGCGATGCAGGCGGTGACGTACCAGTAGAAGCCGGTCTCCATGCCGATGCTCTTGAACCACAGGGCCACGTACTCGGCGGTGCCACCGAAGATCGAAACAGTCAGCGCGTACGGCAGGCCGACGCCCAGGGCGCGGATTTCGGTGGGGAACAGCTCGGCCTTCACCACGGCGTTGATCGAGGTGTAGCCGCTGACGATGATCAGCGCGGCCATGATCAGGAAGAACGCGCCCCACCAGGTCTGGATGGTGTGCAGGGTGCTGAGGATCGGCACGGTGAAGAGGGTGCCGAGCACGCCGAAGGCGATCAGGATCGGGCGTCGGCCGATCTTGTCGGACAGCCCGCCGATCACCGGCTGCAGGCACATGAACAGGAACAGCGTGGCCGCCGAGATGGTGGTCGAGTCGCTGATGCTCATGCCCACGGTGTTGACCAGGTACTTCTGCATGTAGGTGGTGTAGGTGTAGAAGGCCAGGGTGCCGCCCATGGTCAGGCCGACCACCGTCATCAGCTCCTTGGGATGGCGCAGCAGGGTGCGCATCAGGTTTTCCTTGGACTTCTCCTTCTTGGTGAAGGACGCGGTCTCTTCCATGCCTCGGCGCAGGTACAGGGCGACCACCGCGCACAGCGCGCCGATCACGAACGGTACGCGCCAGCCCCAGGCATACAGCTCCTCGGTGGTCAGGGTGTTCTGCAGGACGATCAGCACTGCCAGGGCGATGAGCTGACCCGAGATCAGGGTGACGTACTGGAAGCTGGAGAAGAAGCCACGGCGTTCCTTGCTGGCCATCTCGCTGAGATAAGTGGCCGAGGTACCGTACTCACCACCTACCGACAGGCCCTGCATCAGGCGGGCGACGACCAGCAGGATCGGCGCGGCGACGCCGATGGTCTCGTAGCCCGGCGTCAGGGCGATGACCAGGGAGCCTGCGCACATCAGCAGCACCGAGGCCATCAGTGCCGCCTTGCGGCCCTTGCGGTCGGCGTACAGGCCCATCAGCCAGCCACCGATCGGGCGCATGAGGAAGCCCACGGCGAAGATCGCGGCGGTGTTGAGCAGTTGGGCGGTGGTGTCGCCGGCGGGGAAGAAGGCCTTGGCGAAGTACAGCGAGAATGCGGCGTAGACGTACCAGTCGTACCATTCGACCATGTTGCCGATGGAACCACTGAAGATCGATTTGAGGCGGCTGGCGGTGGACTTTTCCGCGGCGGGCGCAACGGCCGCCCCGGTGGGCAGAGTGCTGGCGTTATCCATCAGGGATACCTTCTCGTTGTTTTTGTGGAGCGCGCTCGAGGCGCAGCTTGAGAAGGGTTTAGCAGGAGGTGTGCCAGATGAGTGCGTGGTGATCCATTCGAGGGCATCGCGGGGCAGGCCCCCTCCCACGCAAAGCCTGTGCCGCCTGCGTTTCAGAGACCTTCGTGGGAGCGGGCTTGCCCCGCGATGAGGTGTGAAACAACGGCACCGGATAGGCGGTTTTCCGCTTGTTGGCCTGAGTTACTGAGCAATAATCCGCTCATTCGCGCTCAAGAAAATCCTCTCTCACCAACCCATGCCGCTGCATCTTTTCATTGAGTGTACGCCGCGGCAGTTGCAATGCCTCCATCACACCCTTGATCTCGCCCTTGTGCTGGCGCAGTGCTGCGCGCAGGCACTGGGCTTCGAACGCTTCCATCTGCTCGACCAGGGATTGCCCGCCGGACTCGATCTCCAGGGCTGGCGAGCCCAGTCCCAAGGCATGCCGTTCGGCGGCATTGGCCAGCTCGCGCACATTGCCCGGCCAATCGTGGGCCAGCAGGCGCGCCAGCTGCACGCCGCTCAGCGGCGGGGTGCTGCGCCCGAGGCGTTCGGCGGCGGCGCGGGCGAAATGCTCGAACAGCAGCGGGATGTCCTCACGCCGTTCGCGCAGCGGCGCCAGGCGCAACTCGGCGACGTTCAGGCGGTAGGCCAGGTCTTCGCGAAAGCGCCCGGCGCGGGCTTCCTCAAGCAAGTCTGGCTTGGTCGCGGCAATGATGCGCAGGTCGACGCTGATGCTCTGGTTGGCGCCCAGCCGCTCGAGCTTGTGCTCCTGGATCACCCGCAGCAGTTTGGCCTGCTGGGCCAGGGGCATGCTCTCGATTTCGTCGAGGAACACGGTGCCGCCATTGGCGTACTCCAGTTTACCGATACGCTTGCCCTGGGCACCGGTGAACGCGCCGCTCTCATGGCCGAACAGCTCGGCCTCGAACAGCGTCTCGGGAATGGCAGCGCAGTTGAGGGCGACGAAGGGCTTGTCGGCGCGCGGGCCGAAGTCGTGCAGGCAGCGCGCCACGCGCTCCTTGCCGCTGCCGGTTTCACCGCGGATCAGCACGTTGACCGGCAGGCCGGCCAGCTCCAACACCTGGCGGCGCAGTTGCTGCAAGCCCTGGGACATGCCCAGCAGGGTGTTCTCCAGTTGCGCCTTGAGGTCGGCCTGCTCATGCAGGCGGCGGTTCTCCAGGACCAGCTGGCGCTTTTCCAGGGCGCGGCGCAGGCTGCCCATCAGGTGTTGCGGGGTGAAGGGTTTTTCCAGGAAGTCATAGGCGCCATTGCGCATCGCTTCCACGGCCATGGGCACGTCGCCATGGCCGGTGAGCAGGATCACCGGCAGGTCGGGGTCGCTCGCCTGCAACCGTTCGAGCAGCTGCAGGCCGGACATGCCGGGCATGCGCACGTCGCTGAGGATCACCCCGGGGAAGTGCGGCTCGAGCCTGTCCAGGCAGTCCTCGGCGCGGGCGAACAGCTGCACGCTGAAGCCCGACAGGCTCAGCCATTGTTCCACCGCGGTGCGGATGCTCGCTTCGTCGTCGACGACGATCACCGAATTCAACATACAGGCTCCAGGTCGCGGGGCAGGGTGAGGCTGAAGCGGGCACCGCCCGGCAGGTTCTCGACCTGCAGGCGGCCACCGGCGTCGATGACGATGCCATAGGAGATGGCCAGGCCCAGGCCCAGCCCTTCGCCGACCGGCTTGGTGGTGAAGAACGGATCGAAGACCCGGTCCAGGTCGCAGTCGAGGATGCCGCCACCGGAATCGAGCACGCTCAGGCGCCACTGCGCATCGTCGGCCTCGATGCGGATCTCCAGGCGTTTGTAACGCTTGTCGGCCATGGCGTCGATGGCGTTGCGCAGCAGGTTGATCAGCACCTGCTCCAGTCGGATCGCGTCGCCACGAACCCAGGCCGGGCGCGCCAGGTACAGTGCCACTTCGACGCCTTCGGCGCGGATGCGGGTGTCCAGCAGGTGCAGCGCCTGGTCGACCACGGTGGCCAGGTCCAGGCGTTCGCGCAGGCCGCCGGGGCTGTTGCGGGCGAAGGTCTTCAGGTGGCCGGTGAGCGCGGCCATGCGGGTCAGCATCTGTTCCAGCGGTTCCAGGGCCTGGCGCGCCTCGTCATGGCGGCCATGGTCGAGCAGCAGGCGCAGGGTTTCCAGCTGCATGCGCTGGGTGGTCAGCGGCTGGTTGATTTCGTGGGCCAGGGCTGCCGACATCTGCCCCAGTGCCGCCAGCTTGGCCGATTGCACCAGGCCTTCCTGGGCGGTATGCAGTTCGCGGGTGCGCTCCTCGACCAGGCGCTTGAGCTCTTCGCGGCTGCGTTGGCGCAGGCGGGCCAGGCGCAGGCGCTGGCTGACAAACAGCACGGCGAACACCAGGCTTAGCCAGATTGCCGCGGCGGCGAGGGCGGCGTTGCGCCCGTCCTCGGCGACCTGTGGCTTGCGCAGCAGGTGCAGGGTCCAGCCTTCGGCCTCCAGGGGCAGGCGCTCCCACAGGTACTCGGCGGTGCCATCCGGGCCTTGCACGCGGGTCAGGTGGCTGGTGTCGGTGAAGCGGGTCAGGGCCTGGTGCTGCAGGGGCACCAGCGGTTGCTTGTCGTACTGGCGGGTTTCGGCCAGTTCGGCGCGGTCGGCGCCGGACAGCGGTTGTAGCTCGCGGTAGCGCCAGCCGTCCTGGTTGGCGATGAAGGTGATGCCGCGGGCATCGCTGACCAGCAGGATATCGCTGCCCTGACGCCATTCGCGCTCGAGCTCGGGAAACTCCAGCTTGACCACCATGGCGCCGAGGAAGCGGCCGTGTTCGTCGTTCACCGCGCTGGACAGAAAGTAACCCGGCACGCCGCTGGTCACGCCGACGGCGTAGAAGCGGCCGCTGCCCTGGCTGCGGGTCTGCTTGAAGTAGGGGCGAAAGCCGTAGTTGGAGCCGACGTAGGTGGTCGGCAGGCGCCAGTTGCTGGCGGCGATGGCCAGGCCCGTGCGGTCGAGCAGCTCCAGGGTGGAGGAATTGGCGGCACCGTTGATGCGTTCGAGCTTGCGGTTCAGGGCGTCCTGCACCGGCTCGGTGACCGGCCCGCGCAGGGCGGCGATCAGCTCCGGATCCAGCGCCAGCACCGCAGGCAGGGCGCGGTAGCGCTCGATCAGGGTGTGCAGGGCGTTGGCATACAGGCCCAGTTGCTCGCTGGCCCGGCGGGCGTCGGTTTCCATGGCCTGGCGCTTGGCCTGGTGCATGGCCCAGCCGGCGCTGAGGGTGGTGCCGACCAGGATCAGCAGGATGATCAAACCCAGGCGCAGGGCGCGGAAGGATGAGGGCATGGGGCGGATCCGGGATCTCGGTTGTCTGTGCCGGCCTCATCATGGGCAAGCCCGCTCCCACACAGGACATGCATAACCCTGTGGGAGCGGGCTTGCCCGCGAAGGGGCCGAACCTGCTTAACGCAGCTCGAAGCTCTGCTGCTGCACCGCCTGCGAGTCGAGGCCGATCTGCACATTGAACTGGCCAGCTTCGGCGACGTGCTGCAGTTGGCCATTGTAGAACTTCAGGTCCTGCTCACTGATGTCGAAGGTCAAGGTTCGCGCTTCGCCGGCCTTGAGCATGACTTTCTGGAAGTTCTTCAGTTCCTTGACCGGGCGGCTCATCGACGCGCTCTGGTCCTGGATATACAGCTGCACCACGGTCTCGCCGTCACGCTTGCCGGTGTTCTTCACCGTCACCTTGGCCTGCAGGGTGCCGCCACGCTTGAGTTCCTTCTGCGACAGCGCCAGCCCCGACAGCTCGAAGCTGGTGTAGCTCAGGCCGTAGCCGAACGGGTACAGCGGGCCGTTGGGCTCCTCGAAGTACTGCGAGGTGTAGTTGCCCGGCTTGCCCGGGGTGAACGGGCGGCCGATGCGCATGTGGTTGTAGTACATCGGGATCTGCCCGACCGAGCGCGGGAAGGTGATGGCCAGGCGACCGGACGGGTTGTAGTCGCCGAACAGCACGTCAGCGATGGCGTTGCCGCCTTCGGTGCCGCTGAACCAGGTCTCGAGGATGGCGTCGGCCTGCTCGCGCTCCCAGGCGATCGACAGCGGACGGCCGTTCATCAGCACCAGCACCAGGGGCTTGCCGGTGGCCTTCAGCGCCTTGATCAGATCGCGTTGCACCGCCGGGATTTCCAGGGTGGTACGGCTCGACGATTCGTGGGACATGCCACGGGACTCGCCGACCACGGCCACCACCACATCCGACTGCCTGGCGGCCTTGACCGCTTCGTCGATCAGCACGGCGGCCGGGCGTGGGTCATCGACGATTTCCGGCGCGTCGAAGTTGAGGAAGTTCAGGTAGTCGAACATGGCCTTGTCGCCGGTCACGTTCGAGCCCTTGGCATAGACCAGCTTGGCCTTGCCTTCGACGGCGCGGCGCAGGCCCTCGCGCACGGTGACCGAGTGCTGCGGTTTACCGTCGGCGGCCCAGCTGCCCATCATGTCGATCGGTGCATCGGCCAGCGGGCCGACCAGGGCGATGGTGCCGGACTTTTTCAGCGGCAGGGTCTGCTCGCGGTTCTCCAGCAGCACCAGGCCACGGCGTGCCACGTCGCGGGCGGTGTCACGGTGCAAGCGGTCGTCGGCGTAGTAGTCCTTCAGGTCGGTTTCCGGCTTGGGAATACGCACATAGGGGTCCTTGAACAGCCCCATGTCGTACTTGGCGCCCAGCACTTCACGCACCGCCTGGTCCAGCTCGGCCTGGCTGACTTCGCCGGACTTCAGCAGCCCTGGCAGCTCTTCGCCGTAGAGGGTGTCGTTCATGCTCATGTCGATGCCGGCCTTGATCGCCAGCTTGGCCGCTTCCCGGCCGTCGCGGGCCACGCCATGGCGGATCAGCTCCTGAATGGCGCCGTGGTCGCTGATGGTCACGCCCTTGAAGCCCCACTCCTTGCGCAGCAGGTCGTTCATCAGCCAGGTGTTGGAGGTGGCCGGTACGCCGTTGATCGAGTTCAGCGCCACCATCACCCCGCCGGCACCAGCATCGAGTGCGGCGCGGTAGGGCGGCAGGTAGTCGTTGTACATCTTCGGCAGGCTCATATCGACCGTGTTGTAGTCGCGCCCGCCCTCCACCGCGCCGTACAGGGCGAAGTGCTTGACGATGGCCATGATGCTGTCGGCGTTGGCCGGGCTCGAGCCCTGGAACGACTTGACCATCACCTGGCCGATCTTCGAGGTCAGGTAGGTGTCCTCGCCGAAGCCTTCGCTGGTGCGGCCCCAGCGCGGGTCGCGGGCGATGTCGACCATCGGCGCGAAGGTCATGTCCAGGGAATCGGCGGCGGCCTCGATGGCCGAGGTGCGGCCGACCTTGGCGATGGCGTCCATGTCCCAGGACGAAGCCAGGCCCAGGCCGATCGGGAAGATGGTGCGCTCGCCGTGGATGGTGTCGTAGGCGAAGAACATCGGGATCTTCAGGCGGCTGCGCATGGCCGCGTCCTGCATCGGCCGGTTCTCGGGAGCGGTACGCGAGTTGAAGGTGCCACCGATGCGTCCGGCGGCGATTTCCTCACGGATCTTGTCGCGGGGCATCTCGGGGCCGATGCTGATCAGGCGCAACTGGCCGATCTTCTCGGCCTCGGTCATCTGGCCGACCAGATGGTCGATGAACGCCTGCTTGTCTTGCAAGGGCGCGGCGGTAGGGGCGGCAAGGGCCGCCTGACTGGCAAGGCCCATGGCCAGGCCCAGCAAAGACAGTTTCATCATCAATTCCGTTGTCGAGTGATAAGCGGCTGGCCGAGACGTTTCGTACGCCTGTCGTTGTCGCGTCCGCTGGCAGTTCTGTGGATCATTCATCCATGATCCGGCGCAGTCGCGGATTATGCCTTATATGAGGCGTTTGTTGAGATACACTCTCGCCCACCCGATTGCCGGGATAACAACGATAAGAACGCTCGAGAGACGATGGCATGACCGAATACGAACAGCGCCAGATCGCCGAGGCGATCGCCCGCGCCGAGCGGCGTACCGATGCGGAACTGGTGACCGTGCTGGCCCGCCGCGCCGACGACTTCCCCTATTTGCCGTTGCTCTGGGCCGCCCTGTTGGCCTTGCTGATCCCCGGCGCGTTGCATTTGTGGCTGGGCGGTATTGGCGTCAACGGTCTGCTGCTGGCGCAGATGCTGACCTTCATCAGCCTCTGTCTGCTGCTGCGCCACCCGCCCCTGGCGGCCTGGGTGGTGCCGTCGGTGCTGCGGCGCCGGCGCGCGTCGGGCCTGGCCCGCCAGCAGTTTCTCGAACTCAACCTGCAGCGTACCGCCGGTGCCACGGGGGTGCTGATCTTTGTTAGCGAAGCCGAGCGTCATGTCGAGATACTGGTTGACGAAGGCATTGCCCGGCACCTGCCCGAGCAGGCGCGTGAGGCGATCGTCGCCCGCTTCACTGATCAGGTGCGCCAGGGCCATACCCTGCAGGGGTTCGTCGAGTGCATCGAGGCCTGCGGTGAGCTGCTCAGCGAACACGTGCCGCCCACCCATGCGCGCAACGAGCTGCCCAACCGCCTGGTGATTCTCGACTGATTGCTGTGGTCTGAATCAATGCTTGTTGTCGTGGGGGCGGGCTTGTCCCGCGAACACCGGCGAAGCCGGTGTCATGCATCGAGTTATCGGTTTCGCGGGCAAGCCCGCTCCCACAGGGGTTCGCGATGGCCTGACATCGACGTAGAATGCCTGGCATTGCGCATAGCGCCCCCCGCATTCCGAGGCACCCGTTCCCATGTCGTCCCCTTCTTCCGCCCCCACCGCGCCGGACGCGCGTGCCCAGTTCCTGAGCCTGCTCGCCGATGCCCTGGCCGATGGCAGCCTGAGCAAGCTGGTGCTGGCCCGTCATGTCGGCGCCGACCAGACCCTGCAGAGGATCATCGCCAAAGCGGTGCAGATCAAGGGCCAGGCCTGTCTGTCGCTGGTCTACCGTCACCTGACCCGCGACATTACCCGCAACCTGGAGCTGGCCCCGGCGCTGGCGCTGGTGGCCGAACTGCTGCCGGAGAGCTTTCGCAATGCGCACCTGTTCACCGCCGCCGGCGAGGTGCAACTGGAGTTCAGCAAGAAGGGCAAGCCGATGCTGCGCCGCCACCTGGCCCAGGCCCAGCCGGCGCCACGCGAGGCGGGGGCTGGCGGGCACGACCGCGAGAAGAAGCGCTACCTGGAACTGTCGCGACCGTTCCTGCGCGACCTGGGAGTGACCGACGCGCAAGGTGCGCTGATCCCGTCGATGTCGCGCAAGTGGAAGCAGATCAACAAGTTCATCGAAGTCTTCGACCATGCCTTGAGCGGAGCGCCGGTGGACGAACAGCAGTACCTGAAGGTTGCCGACTTCGGCTCGGGCAAGGGATATCTGACCTTCGCCATGCACGACTACCTGCGTAATACCCTCGGGCGTGAGGCGCAGGTCACCGGTGTCGAGTTGCGTGCGGACATGGTCGAGCTGTGCAACGCCGCCGCCGCGCGCCTGGAGCATCCGGGCCTGGTGTTCGAGTGCGGAGATGTGCGCAGCGTGGTGCCTGAGGCCATCGACGTGATGATTGCCCTGCATGCCTGCGACATTGCCACCGACTACGCCATCCACACCGGCATTCGCTGCAACGCCGCGATCATCATGTGCTCGCCGTGCTGCCACAAGCAGGTTCGTCCGCAACTGCGCAGCCCCGGCCTGTTGCAACCGATGCTGCAATACGGGTTGCACCTGGGGCAGCAGGCCGAAATGCTCACCGACAGCCTGCGGGCGCTCTATCTTGAGGCCTGTGGCTACGAGACCAAGGTGTTCGAGTTCATCTCGCTCGAGCACACCAACAAGAACAAGATGATTCTTGCGGTCAAGCGCCGACAGCCCCAGGACAATGCGGCACTGTTGGAGAAGATCGCCGAGCTCAAGGCGTTCTATGGGGTACGCGAGCATTGCCTGGAAACCCTGCTGCAGGCGGATGGCCTGATTGCTGGGTGATTGAACCTACAGCACCTTCCCAGTTTCGGTTAGGCCGTTTCTGAAAGAGCCTTTCTGAGCCTGTTGCAGCCTCCCTGGCACCTAGTCTGGCTTGTGGTGACGCCCGTCGGCGCTGCCTGGTTGTCACTTGACAACCTTTTTCGCATGCCCATACTGGAGCTCAATCGATGGCCCGTCCTCTCCATCCAAACAAGGAAGTCGAGCAGTCCCTGGCACACGCTGAGGCGCAGGGCTGGAAAGTTACAGCGCGGGGCGGCCATTGCTGGGGGCGGATCTATTGCCCCAACAACGACCGCGAATGCCGCTGTGGCGAGTTCTGCATCACCAGCGTGTGGAGCACACCCAGAAACCCGGGCACCTTCGCTCGCCAGTTGCGCCGGATCGTGGACAACTGCACGTCGATGCGCGGGAGCGTCAATCAGCCAGTGGAGCGAAAGTGATGGAGTACGAATTCACCCTCAAGTACCAATTGCACGACGGCGTGGACGTCGATGCACTGATCGAGCTTCTGGGAGAGGCCGGTTGCGATGACGCGGTGGTCGGTAGCGGTCAGCCCGGTCGCCTGGCCCTGGCCTTCGCCCGCGAGGGCAAGACTGCGCGGGAAGCGATGCACAGCGCCCTGGAGGATGTCCGGCAGGTCTTGCCGGAGGCCCGCCTGATCGAGGCCAGTCCCGACCTGGTCGGCCTGACCGATGTGGCGGCGCTGGTGGGGGTGTCCCGACAGAACATGCGCAAGCTCATGCTCACGCATCACCGCACTTTCCCGGCCCCGGTGCATGACGGTAGCCTTTCGCTCTGGCACCTGGCCGACATCCTGGCTTGGATGCAGGAACGGGGTACCCACGCCGTTGTCCAGGCGCTCCATGAACTGGCCGTCGTGGCGATGCAGGTGAATGTCGCCAGGGCCCAGGAACGGGTGGCGAGCGGCAGGTGATGCAGTCCATTGCATCATCGCCGTTGCGCAGGATCAGAAGAACCGGGTCACGCTGATCTTGGCATTGCGCCCCTGGGTGTAGGCGTTCTCGCCCGACAACTCCGGCCGGATGGCCTTGTTGAACAGGTTGTCCACGGTCAGGTTGACCTCGGTGCCCTTGAGGTACGGCTGCTGGGGTTTCCAGTTGGCGAACAGGCCGTGAATCTCGTACTTCTCGTTGCCGAAGTTGTCGTAGTAGCGATCGCCCAGGGCACTGGCCGGGCCCTCGAAGTACTTGTCACTGGGCAGGTGGTGGGTGGCGCCGACGAACTGTGCGGTCCAGCCGACACGGGCGTCCCAGGACGGAATCTTGACCCCCAGGGTGGTGATCCATTTTGGCGCCGGCACATCCTTGGCCCACACGTCGGGGCCCCAAGGGTTGGTGTAGGCGCCCTCGTGGCGGCCTTCCATCCACGAGTAAGAAACCGCCCCGAACCAATAGGTGGCGTCGTAGAAGGTCTCTATCTCGAAGCCCTTGTAGGTCACGTCACCGATATTGCGGTAGTTGCCCATCAGTCCGTCGCCGCAGGTGTTGGCGATGGTGCCGCCGTTTACCAGCTGTTCCTGGCAGCCGATGCCGGTGGCCTTGAAGATCTCGTCAGTGACCTTGTTGTGGAATGCCATGGTGCGAATCTGCGCGCTGTCACCCTGGCTGAACACGTTGGTGAAGGTGCTGATGCTCCCCACCCGTACACCGGTAATGCGCTCGGGGTCGAGGTTGCGGCTGGTGGCGGTGCGGCTGCCGACACCCTGCACTTCATACTGTTCATCAAGCACCGGGGCGCGCCAGGTCTTGCTGTAGTCGGCGAACAGCGCGGTCTGCTCGTTCATTTTCCAGAACAGCGACAGACGTGGCGACCAACCGCTGTAGGTCTTGTCGCTGTAGTCGTGGCCGGCCGCCGGGTTGTTGTAGTACGGCGCCTGGTTGGGCTTGCCCTCGTTAGTCACGTGGTCGTAGCGCAACGACGGGGTGATGGTCAGGTCGCCGAAGGTGATGGCGTCCTGCAGGTAATAACCTTGGCTGTCGACCTGGCCGCTGGGCATGAAGTACGGCTGGTAGTGGCCATAGTTGTACTTGGGTACTTCGTAGGTCTTGCCGGGCATCCACATCTGCGTGTCCCGGTCATGGCGGCGCACCTGCACGCCGGCGGTGAAAGCATGTTCCAGGGGGCCGGTAAGGAAGGTGCTGGTGTTCTTCACATCGAGCATGCGGTCCTTGTACTCGGTATCCATCTTGCGCCCACCGGTGGCGGGCTGGAAGAACGCCGTAGCGTCGCGCTCATCGGTCTGCTTGGTGTCCGATTCGGAGTACTTCACCTGCAGGTCCACCCACGGGTTCTCGATCGGTTGGTACTTGTAGGTGGCCGACCAGGTGGTGTCGATGGTGCGGCGGTTGGCTAGGAAACGCTTGAGGGCAGCTTCGTATCCGTATTTCTTGATATCCGCCGCGGTGGGCGGTGTGCTGAAAGCGGTCGATGAGAACGTGGTCCAGCGCTGGCTTTCCGATTGTGCCCAGGACAGTCCCAGGCTGTGCTCGTCGGTGAAATGGATGTTGGTCTTGAGCAGGGCGCCGTCCAGGTCCAGGGCACTGTAGGGGATGCGCTGAGGGTTGATCGGCCATTTGCCGGTGGGGTCGGGCAGGCTATCGGCCATCTTCAGGTTGCCGCCGTCGCGCTTGGTGTAATACACCAGGCCGTCGATGCGACCGTCGTCGGTACGGCCGAACAATGCCGAGCTGTAGATCTGCTGGTGGTCGTTGCTGCCATAACCGTATTTGAGCATCGCACCGCTGTTGCGACCCTCCTGCAGCAGGTCGCCGGCGTCCTTGGTCTCCATGTTGACGCTGCCGCCAAAACCGCCATTGCCGGTCTTGACCGAGTGCGGTCCTTTTTCGACCTCGATGTGTTTGATCAGCTCGGGCTCGATGAATATGGTGCCTTGTTGATAGCGCTCGAAGCCGCTTTTGGGCGCACCGTCGAGGGTCATTGGCACGTCCTCGGCGTCGCCGAAGCCCCAGATGTTGATGGTCTGACCGCCGGGCTTGGACGAGCCGCCCATGTTCACCCCCGGCAGGGTAGCCAGCACGCTTGGAATGTTGCTGGGCTGGTAGCGGTCGATCTGTTCCTGGTCGAGGGTCGAGCGCCCGACGTTGCCTGCGTCGACTTGCTGGCCGTCACCGACGATGCTCACGGCCCCAAGTTGCAGGCTGTTGTCGGCAGTCGGGTCGTCCTCGCGCAGGCGCACCACGTAGGTGTTGCCCATGCGCACGACACTGAAGCGGCTGCCCAGCAGCAGGCGCCCGATGGCCGCCTCGGCCTCGAAGTCGCCCTTGAGCGCCGGTGCCTGGGCGCTGCCGAGCAGGGCCTCGTCGAACAGCAGCTGGACCTTGGCCTGCTGGGCCAGTTGGCTCAGCGAGCGGGCCAGCGGTTGCGCGGGCAGGTCGAAGGGCACCGGCGCGGCTTCGGCGGCCAGGCTCATGGCCAGGCACAGGGCCAGCAGGGTGGGTCGGGCAGGCAGGCAGTGCAATGGACGCAACGCGGACAACATGGATTCCCCCAAACGGCAAAAGGCCGGAAAAAGCCCGCCATCACGCGGCAGGCGGGGAGGAAGACGCGGCGTTGCGACAAAACCTCACCTGCGAATGATAAAAATTCTCAAATTATTTTTTAGCGTCGTTCGATGCGCAGGCGCCCGTCGGCGAGCAAGGTGGTTTTGACCGGCAACAGCGCGGGCAGGGCATTGAGCAGGGCATCCGGATCGTGCACGTCGAGGTTGCCGGACACCTTGTAGCGGCCGAGCGCCGGATCGGCCAGCACCACCGGGTGCTGGCGATACAGGCCGAGCTCGTCGACCAGGCTGGCCAGTTCGCGGTTGCGAAAGCTCACATGGCCCTCGCGCCAGTCGGCGACCTGCTGCTCGCCGAGTTCGTGGCGGGTCAGGCTGCCGCGCGCCAGGTCGTAGGTGGCGCCCTGACGGGCAGCAAGCAGCACGGGCGGATGTCGTTCCCCCGGCGTATCGAACGCTACCTGGCCGTGGGCGACCGCCACCACCAGTTCGCGCTCGCCACGACGCAGGTCGAAACCGGTGCCGACCACGCGCACCCGGCCACTGCCGGCATCGACGAACAGGGGGCGTTCCTTGTCCGGCGCTACCTCGATGTACAGCTGGCCGTGGTCGAGATGGATCAGCCGGCGCTCGGCGCTGAAGTCCAGGCGTAGGCGGGTCTGGGCGTTGACGAAGAGCTGGCTGCCGTCGGGCAGTTGCAGGGTCTGCAAGGCCTGGCCGGCGGCGATGCGCTGGCTGAAGGCGCTGCTGCCCGCCCCCAGGTTGCCCGCCAGCACCGCGCAGAGCAGCGCCGCCGCGGTTGCCAGGGCCGGGCGCCAGCGTGGCGCGCGGCGCACCGGCAAGGGCACGGGGCGGTTGGCCTGCTTGAGCGCGGCCAGGTCATCCCATAACTGTTCGAACTGGCGGTAGGCGCGGGTGTGCTCGGGCGTCTGCATCCACAGGGCGAACGCCTTGCGCTCCTGGCGCGACGGCTGGTTGCGGTTGCGGCTGAACCAGCTCGCCGCCTGGGCGTCGATCGGGCGCGGGTCGAGCTCGTCGGTGGGGGTCATGGGAACTGCTCCGTGCCGTTGTCACTGTCCAGGCGTTGCTTGCATTGCAGCAGGGCGGCGGCGATGTGCTTCTCGACCATGCTGACGGAAATGTTCATGCGTTCGGCGATCTGGGCCTGGGTCAGGCCTTCGAAACGGTGCAGCATAAGGGCTTCGCGGCGTCGCGGCGAGAGTTCGCTGAGCACCTGGCGTAATTGATTCAGCCGTTGTTGCTGTTGGGCATGGTCCAGCGGGTCATTGGCCGGTGGTTCATGTGCTTCGGGCAGGTTGTCGTCGGCCAGCACTGAGTGGCGGACTTTCTGCCGTCGCCAATGGTCGCTCAGCAGGTTGCGCGCCACCTGGAACAGGAACGCGCGCGGCTGCTCCACCTTGGCCCGGTCCCGATAGCCCAGCCACTGGGCGAACACATCCTGGGTCATGTCCGCGGCATCGCTGGCATTGTCCATGCGCTTGCGCAGGAAATGCAGGATGTCGGCATAGAAACCGTGGGCGACAGGGTCGGGCTTGGGGCGCTGCATGCACGCTTTCCGGGCTGGCGTGGAGGAAAGGGTGCGGATCTTATCGAGAATTATTTACATTTGCAAAGCT
Organism: Pseudomonas peradeniyensis; assembly: GCF_014268935.2. Classification (GTDB taxonomy): domain Bacteria; phylum Pseudomonadota; class Gammaproteobacteria; order Pseudomonadales; family Pseudomonadaceae; genus Aquipseudomonas; species Aquipseudomonas peradeniyensis. Next base: position 976,866 of record NZ_JABWRJ020000002.1, read on the forward strand.
GCTGATTCAATGCCGACGAGCGTGGCTGGCAGGTACGACAATCGCCAGTTCGGCCAACCCCAGGGGATGACTGGTTGAATCGAAGAAGTGCAGGGGAACCTGGTCAAGGTCGGCGAAACGGTCGATAAAATGCTGCTTCTGGTTGATGATCGACGCCTCGCTCAATGGCCGGATGGCGATGGCCAGGTGCCGGGGCCGTGCCTGGCGGATGGCCTCGAGCAGGTGCTGGTCGTTGGCGTCCAGGTGCTGGCCGAACAGGCACAGGCCACCCTGTTCGCGGGCCAGCTGGCCCAGGCTCCAGGACAGGTAGTCCGAGTGGCGGATGGCGCGCAGTTTGTCCTCGCTGTGGCTCTCGTTGACGAACAGCGGCACTTCGCCGGGGATGTTGACGGCGAAGCCTTCGAGCAATTCGGCCTGTTCCGCGCCACGCTGGCGGGTGCTGCCGTCGGGTAACTTGAGCAGGTGCATGCCGCCATGCAGGTGCAGCACACGAATGCCTTCGACCTGGCTGCGGCGCACATCGAAGAAGCCCTGCTCGTCGAACAGGCTGGCGAAACCTTGCGCATCCTGGGCCATGGCCCAGGGCAGGATCAGGTCGTAGTTGCTGGTGTAGACGGTGCGGTACTGGCGCAGCGCCTGGTTGATGGCCGTGCGCGTCGCGTCGGGGAACAGCGGCCAGGGCAGGTGCACGGCGCGCACCGCGTGGATCAGCGCTTCCTTGATCGAGTAGTAGCGGTTCAGCGGCGCGGTGGAGTTGATCGCCAGCGCGGCGTTTGCCCGTACCGTGGTGTTCAGGGTGCTGAGCACCGGCTCGAACAGCTCGCTGCCCAGGGCCTTGAACAGCGCCTGGTCGCTCACCCCCAGCGCCTTGTGTCGCACCTGCTGGGCTTGCTCGAACAACGAGAAGTAGCCGAACGGTTTCCACAGCGCGCGGCTGGCGCCGTTGCCCAGCAGCAGGGCCGTGCTGGGGTGGCGCTGGTTGAGGTCGGCCCAGGAGGGCAGGTGGGCGTCGAGAGCGGGCATGGGCGGTCCGTTGGGTGTGGCGGAAAACGCCGGGGACTTTAGCATGTCATGCAGAGTGTGCGAGGCTTGCGCCTTCAAGGACTGCACTGTTGACCTCGCCGGCGTCTTCCAGAGGCCGGCCCCGATCTGCAAAGGACTCCCCATGTACAAGACCCTTCTCCTGGCCACCCTGCTGGCGAGCGCTGCCGCCCATGCCACTGACGGCAAGGCCCTCGCCAGCGCCCAGGACATTCCTCATCCGGCCGTGATCGCCCACCGCGGCGCCTCGTTCGACGCGCCCGAGTCCACCACCCCCGCCTACCTGCTGGCCCGTGAACTGGGCGCCGACTACCTGGAAATGGACCTGCAGCGCACCCGCGATGGCGTGCTGGTGGTGGTCCACGACGATGTGCTGGCGCGCACCAGTGACGTCGCCGAACGTTACCCGGAGCGCAAGGCCAGCCCGGTCAGCGCCTTCACCCTGGCCGAGCTCAAGGCGCTGGACGCTGGCAGCTGGTTCAACAAGGCCTATCCCGAGCGGGCCCGGGATGCGTTCAAGGGCCAGCGCATCCTGACCCTGGACGAGGTGATCGACATCGCCGAAGGCAACCCCGAGCGTCTCCCAGGCCTGTACATCGAGACCAAGGAACCGGCCCAGTTCCCCGGCATCGAGCAGGACCTGAAGAAGCGCCTCGAGGCCCGCGGCTGGCTCGACAAGCCGGGCCGGGTGGTGTTGCAGACCTTCGACCGCAACAGCCTCAAGCTGCTGCACGAAGCCATGCCGCAGGTGCCGAAGATCCTCTTGCTGTGGGTGGCCAAGGGCAGCATCGAACCGGCCTCCGGGCAGGACTTCGCCGAGTCCGGCGAGCAGGACAAGTCGGCCTTCTACGCCCGCCAGCAACCCAAGGACCGCGCCGAGTTCGAGCGCTGGCTCGACTACGCCAAGGCCGGCGGCGCCATCGGTACCGGCCCTTCGGCGATCCGCACCCACCTGGGCGAGCAGAGCTATTCCGACCTGATCCAGCCCTGGATGAACCAGGCCAGCCATGCCAAGGGCCTGCTGGTGCATGTGTACACCCTCGACGAGGCGGTGGACTTCGACAAGGCGATGAAAGCCGGCGTCGATGGCATCTTCACCAACCGCGCCGCTGAGCTGATGCGCTTCTATGGCAGGCCGTTGCCGCAGAACGAGGGCCAGTTGCTGCGCAAGTTGGGTTACTGATCGACACGATGCTGGCGATGGCCGAATGACATGTGTGAGAATGATAGGAATTCCTATTAACGGCCCTCGCCACATCCGCAATGACCTCCCTTTCCAGCGTTTGGCACGCCCAGCCGGCCCTCAAGGCGGCCGTCGAAGATCTGCTTGCCCATTACAGTGATCTGCGCCGCTACCTCTGCGGACGGCTGCGCAATCCTGACGATGCCGCCGACATCGCCCAGTCCAGTTTCGCCCAGGCCTATGCCCATGCGCTCAACGCACCGGTGATCAATGCCCGCGCCTTGCTGTTCCAGGCGGCGCGCAACCTGTGCATCGACCAGTACCGCCGGCGCAGCACCGAACTGGCGGCGTTGGAAGACTGGCTGGCGCGGGCCGATTGGCTCAGCCCCAGCGTGGAAGAGATCATGATCGCGCGCGAACAGTTGCAGCACCTGATCGCCCGCATCGAACGCATGCCCAGGCTGCGTCGCGAGGTGTTCGTCCGCGTGCGCCTGCACGGCCACAGTCATCGAGAGGTGTGCGAGGCCCTGGCGCTGTCGGCCAAGTCGGTCGAGCTGCATATCGCCCGGGCGGTCTTCGACCTGTCCGAGCTGCGCCTGGCGAGCCGTCATGACTGAGGCGGCCGCGTCGCGCAAGGTGCAGCAGGCGCTGGTCTACCTGGCGGCGCTGCAAGGGGACGATCCGGAACGCGTGCGCAAGACACACGGCCTGGCGCAGCGCTGGCGCGGGCGCAGCGCCGAGCATGAGCGCGCCTGGCTGGAGGCCGAGCAGCGCTGGCAGCTGGTTCACCGCCTCGCGCCGCAACTGCGTGGCGCGTTGCAGCCGCAGGCCTGCGATGTCGGTCGTCGGCGGGTGCTGCGCCAGGGCGGCGCGCTGGCCGTGCTGCTGGCCGCAGGGGGCTGGCTGGGCTGGATGTACAAGCGCACCGCGCCGTTCCACCACGACCTGCAGACGGCCCACGCGCAGGCGCCGCAGGCCCTGGCACTGCCCGATGGCAGCCAGTTGCTGGTGGCCGCCGAAAGCAACCTGCGCGTGCGTTTCGATCATGGCCAGCGCCAGGTCCTGCTGCTGCACGGCAACGTGTTCTTCGATGTCGCCCATGAGCTGTGGCGACCGTTCCTGATCAGCACGCGCCTGGGCGTGGTGCAGGTGCTGGGCACCGCCTTCACCGTCAGCGACCGTGGCGACCGGGTCCAGGTGGCGGTGGCCAGGGGGCGGGTCCAGGTGCGCGACCTGCAGGGAGGCGAGCAGGTGCTGCAGGCCGGCGAACGCATCTGCCTGGATGGCCAGGGGCGGCTGGGCAGCTTGCGTGCCGGTGGCCGGTTCGGTCCGGACCTGGCGCACTGGCAGCGGGGTTGGTGGTCGTTCACCGACCAGCCGCTGCTTGAGGTGATCGGCGAGCTCAATGCCTATGTCGGGCGGACTGTCCGGGTCGATCCGGGGGTGGCCAACCTGCGCTTGACGGGCAGTTTCCCGAGCGACCGCCCCGAGGTGTTGCTCGAAGCGTTGCCGGGGATCCTGCCGGTCAGGCTGCTGGAGCAGGGCGCGCAGCGCCTGGTCGCACCGCGCTGAAATACCGCGAAATTGTTTTGAGGGGTAAACCGCCGCTGCCGCGTCATCAGCAGTGAACCCACCTCCTGCAAGGACCGATCATGTCGCTTTTCACCTCCCGCTTCCCCGGCACCCTGCGGCGCCTGGCCCTGGCCTGCGCCCTTGGTGGCAGCGGCCTGGCCCTGGCCGACAGCCAGCCGCTGAACCTCGACCTGCCGGGTCAGTCGCTGGAGGCCACGGTGCATGCCCTGGCCCATGCATCCGGGGTGGCGATAGCCGCCGACAGCCGTGTACTGGTCGGGCGCAGCGCACCAGCCTTGCAGGGCCGCTACACGGTGCTGCAGGCCCTGCGCCAGCTGCTGGCCGGCAGCGACCTGGTGGCGGTGGAAGAAAACGGTGTGATCATCCTGCGCGGCCCGACCGACCAGGGGGTCCTGACCCTGGGGGCGACCACGGTCAATGCCTCGGGCTTCAACAGCGACCTGCCGGAAAGCTACAGCGGTGGCCAGGTGGCCCGTGGCGCGCGCATCGGCATGCTGGGCAACCGCGACTTGATGGACACCCCCTTCAGCGTCACCGCCTACACCGCCAAGACCATCGAGAACCAACAGAGCGGCACGGTCGGCGCGGTATTGCGCAATGACCCGTCGATCCGCTTCAGTACCGGTGAAGGGCATGCCTACGAGAACTTCATGATCCGTGGTTATGCGCTGGACTCCACCGAGCTGGCGCTGGGGGGGCTCTACGGCCTGGCGCCCGATGGCCACGTGCCGACCGAATTCCTCGAACGCGTCGAGGTGCTCAAGGGGCCGGGCGCGCTGCTCAATGGCATGGCGCCCAACGGTGGCGTGGGCGGGGTGGTCAACCTGGTGCCCAAGCGTGCCGGCGACGCACCGTTGACCCGCCTGACCACCAGCTACGTGTCCGATGGCTATGTCGCCGAGCATATCGATGTCGGCCGGCGTTTCGCCGATGGCCGCTTCGGCATTCGTTTCAATGGCGTCTATGGTAGCGGCGACACGGGCGTCGACGAACAGTCCAAGGACCGTACCCTGGCGGCACTGGCCCTGGATTATCGGGGCGACGACTTCAAGCTCGAACTGGATGCCTACGAAAACCACGAGAAACTGGAGAATGGCAGCCCGATGATGGCCGGCTTCAGCGACCTCAAGCATGTGACCCGCGCACCCAAGCCGGACACCAACATCCTCGAAGGTATTCACGCCCGTCAGATCAGCAAGGCCGTGGTGGTGCGTGGCGAATACCAGCTCGATGACAGCTGGACCGCCTACGCCAGCGTCGGTGGCGCGCGCACCCGCTACGACGGGTTTCTCAACGGCACCCGGGTGGTGGTGAACAAGGCCGACGGTACGGCCACGGGGGAAACCTACAACCAGGCCGGATACACCCACAGCCTGTCCACCGAGGCCGGTCTGCGCGGCAACTTCATGACCGGCCCGGTCAGCCACCAGATGGTGCTCAGCACCACCTTGCTGCACCAGGACATCGGCCGTGCGCCGACGGTCACCGGCGCCAAGTACCCCACCAACATCTACCACCCGGGCAAGGCGATCATCGCCGGCGACCACGGCAGCAGCACCAAGACCGGCGACAACACCCTGTCGAGCTTTGCCGTGGCCGATACCCTGGGCTTCATGGACGAGCGTGTGCTGCTCACCCTCGGAGTCCGCTCCCAGCGTGTGCGGCAGAAGATGAGCAACCCTTCGTACGACGAGCAAAAGCTGACCCCGGCCGTGGGTATCGTGCTCAAGCCCTGGGAAGCGCCGGTATCTCTGTATGCCAACTACATCGAGGGCCTGACCCAGGGCGGCATGGTCACCGACCAGAAGGCCGCCAACTACGGCGAGCAGTTCGCGCCCTACGTCGCCAAGCAGATGGAGGCCGGGGTGAAATGGGACCTGGGCGACTTCACCCACACGCTGGCGGTGTTCCAGATCGACAAGCCCAGCATGATCTACGACAAGCCCAGCAATCGCTACAACGATGACGGCGAGCAGCGCAACCGTGGCGTGGAGTGGACGATGTTCGGCGAAGTCGTCCCCAGCGTGCGCCTGCTCGGTGGCGTGACCTACACCCGCGCCGTGCTGAGCAAGACCGCCAATGGCGCCATGGACGGCAACACCGCCCGCGGCGTGCCGGCCTGGTCGGCCAACCTTGGCGCCGAGTGGGACCTGCCTGGGGTCGAGGGCCTGACCTTGACCGCCCTGGGTATCCACAGCAGCTCCCAGTACCTCGATTCCGCCAACCAGCTGAAGATCCCGCAGTGGACCCGCTACGACCTCGGCGCGCGTTATGCGACCAAGGTGCTGAGCAAGGAGGTGACCCTGCGCGCCAGCCTGGAGAACGTCGAGAACCGCGCCTACTGGGCCGGTGTATTCAACGATGGCTACGCCACCGTCAGTGAACCGCGCACGCTCAAACTTTCCGCCAGCGTCGACTTCTGAGGTGGGTATGCAGCGATTCAAGCGCTTGAGTGGTGCATGGCTGCTGGCCGCGATCTGTTCGAATGCGGCCTTGGCGGCCGCGCCCGCCGATCTCGAGGTAGGAAAGCCGGTCGCCGGTCAGGTTGATGCTGCGCATCCGCCAGTCTGGCAGTTGGCCCTCAAAGCCGGGGATCTGGTGCGGGGCCGGATCGACGGTGATGTCAGCCTGCGCCTGCTGGACGCCAAAGGGGGGGCGTTGCGCCTGCTGATCGACGGCCTGGACCAGCCTCGCGAGTTCCTCTTCGTCGCGCCGCAGGACGGTCGCTACGCGGTGCGCGCCGAACCCCTGGCGATCCGCCCGGCGGCGCGCTTCAGCCTGAGCCTGGAGCAGGTCCTGCCGGTCGGCGAGCAACGCCGCACGCCCGCGCCCCTTGCCAGCCCGACCCTGCGCGCCCTGCAGCAGCACCTGGCAACTGGAGGCGCTACCGATGTGTTCTGGCAGGCCCGTGCCAGTGAGGGAACGCCCTTGGTCGAGGCCGTCCCCGGGCAACCCGGCAAGCGCCTGGTCACCTTCCTCTGGCGTGGGGCGCGGGACAACGTGCGGATGTTCGGTGCCCCCACAGGCAATCACGAACCTCTGTCCCGGCTGGGCGCGAGCGATGTCTGGTTCCACAGCTTCGAGGTGCCCGCGGCCACCCGCCTGAGTTATCAGATGGCGCCGGATGTGCCGGTGTCCGACGACCGCCGGGTGATCCTCGCCAGCACCCGGCGCGACCCGCTCAACCCGAACAGCTTCGCCGACGCCAGCGGCGATGCCTGGTTGTCGCGCTCACGGCTGGAGCTTGCGGATGCGGCGCCCCAGCCATGGGTGTCCGAGCGTGCCGGGGTGGCCCGTGGCAGCCTGGAGCGCAAGCGCCTGGCCAGCGAGGTGCTGGGCAACGAGCGCGATATCTACCTCTACCGCCCGGCGGGCTGGCGCCCGGGCAAGGCCGACCAGGCCTTGCTGGTGCTGTTCGATGCCCATGCCTACACCCGCCAGGTGCCGACCCCGACGATACTCGACAACCTGATTGCCGACGGCCTGATCCCGCCCACCGCGGCGCTGATCATCGCCAACCCCAGCAGCGAAAGCCGCGAGCGGGAGTTGCCGCCCAACCCATTGTTCGCCCGGTTCATGGCCGAAGAGTTGATGCCCTGGGCCAGTCGCCAGGGATTGGCGGCGTCGGCTGCGCGCACCGTGGTCGCGGGGTCCAGTTACGGCGGCCTGGCGTCGGCCTACATGGGCCTCAGGCACCCGGAATTGTTCGGTAATGTGCTGAGCATGTCCGGTTCCTTCTGGTGGCCGATGGCCGGCGACGAGCCTGGCTGGTTGACCCGCGAGTACGTCAAGGCGCCGCGACAGCCGTTGCGGTTCTACCTGCAGGCTGGGCTGTTCGAGGGGCCGAGGATCCTCGATACCAACCGCCATCTGCGCGATGTGCTGCTGGCCAAGGGGTACCGGGTGGATCAGGTGGAGTTTCCTGCCGGCCATGACTACCTGCAGTGGCGGGGGAGCCTGCCCTGTGGGTTGATCAGCTTGCTTGGGCAGGGGACACAGGCTGTTGCGCGGGCTTGTGTGCCGTAAGCGTTCGGTGATGGATCCTCTGCGTCTTTGAGATCGAGCGCCACCCGCGCGGCGCTCGATCTCATAGGCGCTGCAAGGCTATCGCCAGGCACCTACTCGCCCAAATGGGTTTCCCTCAATCCGCCTCTCCCTCCCGCCGAGTCCTGTTACGCCACACCCGATACGCCCGAATCCCCGCCCGTACCGAGCCGAACAGCAGCTTGTCCTCCATCTCCCGCGCCATCCCGGAACGCACGAGCATGCGCAGGAAGGTGCCACGGGCGCGGGCGATGGCGAAGTGGATGCCCTGGGCGGCGAGGGTGTCGCGCACTTCGCGCAGGGCCGCCACGCCACTGACGTCGATGCTGGTCACGGCTTCGGCGTCGAACAGCACCACCTGTGGTTTCTCCACGCCCTGCACGGCTTCGAGCAGGCGCATCTTGAAGTAGTCGGCATTGAAGAACAGGATCGCGTCGTCGAAGCGGTACACCACCAGGCCTGGCACGGTGCGGGCGTCCTTGTGCTGGCGCACGTCCACCTGGCCCTCGATGCCCGGCACCCAGCCCAGCACGGCGTCGGTGGGCTGGTAGATGCTGTAGAGCAGGCGCAGGATGGCCAGGGTCACGGCGAACACGATGCCCGGCAACACGCCCAGGCCGAGCACGCCGACCGTGGTCAGCAGGCACAGCCAGAACTCGAAGCGGCTGAGCTTGCGGATGGTCTTGAGCGACTTCACGTCGATCAGCCCCCAGCCGGCCATCAGCAGCACCGCGCCCAGCGCGGCCTGGGGAATCCAGGCCATGGGCGCGGTGAAGAACAGCAGGATCAGGGCGATCACCAGGGCGGCGATGATGCCCACCAGCTGGCTCTTGCCGCCGACCATGTCGTTGACTGCGGTGCGCGAGTCGGCGCCGCTGATGGCAAAGCCTTGCGATATGCCGGCGGCCAGATTGCTCACGCCCAGGGCGAGGAACTCGTGGTTGGCGTTGATCGCGTAGCCGTGGCGGGCGGCAAAGCTGCGGGCAGTGAGCATGGCGCTGCAGAAACTGATGGTGGCGATACCCAGGGCGTCGCGCAGCAGGCTCTTGGTTTCCGCCAGGCTGCTCTGCGGCCAGGCCAGCTCCGGGATGCCCGCCGGCACCGGGCCGAGGATCGCTACCCCGTAACGGTCAAGACCGAACAGCCCGGCCAGCGCGGTGAACACCACCACGGTCACCAGTGCCGCCGGCAGCCGTGGGTAGCGTCGCGGCAGCCAGATCAGCAGGCCCAACCCGGCCAGGCCGATGGCCAGGGTCAGCCAGTGGATCTCGCCCAGACGCTGGAGGAAGTTGATCAGGCTGAGGATGAAGCCGTCGCCTTCGATCTTGAAGCCCACCACCTTCGACAACTGCCCGGCGAGCAGGCTCAGGCCGATGCCGTTGAGGTAGCCGATGAGGATCGGCCGCGAGAAGAAGCTGGCGATGAAACCGGCCCGGGCCACCCCGGCGGCGATCAGCATCACGCCCACCAGCACGGTGACGATCACCGACAGCTCGGCGATGCGGTGCGGGTCGCCCATGGCCAGTGGCGCCACGGCTCCGCCGATCATGGCGCAGGTGGCGGCGTCCGGGCCGACCATCAACTGGCGTGAGCTGCCGACCAGGGCATAGACCATCATCGGCAGCACGCAGGCGTACAAGCCGTACTGTGGCGGCAGGCCGACGATCTGCGCATAGGCGATGGCGATGGGGATCTGGATCGCGGCCACCGACAGGCCGGCCTGCAGGTCAGCGTGGAACCACTCGCGGCGGTAGTGCAACAGGTTGGCCAGGCCTGGTAGCCAGCGGGAGAGAAACATGTGCAATCCTTTGGAGATGTTTCAGAAAGCGTAGCGGTTATGCACCGCGAATCACTGGGCATTCAAGCCAATCGGCGCGGCGCTGGCCATGGGCCAGATCAAGAAAGGAACGCTGGAAACGAAAAAAGGAGCCGAGGCTCCTTTTGACAGCGACGACGTTGTTGGAATGCCGTGCGGGGAATGCGAGTTGGGGTGGGTCGAGGGAGTTGAAATAGTGCTTTCATTAACATTTTTAAGGTGATAGTTGAAATCAGTAGCGAATTTGTGCGTTCTGTAACATTTTTGTATCTCACGGCTGATGGTATTGTTTTAGTGTGATATCTCAATAAGAGTAGCGTTTTTGGGCTTTCGGTAGAGGATTTTCCCATGCAGGTCGGTTTCAAGGCGCTAGCCACTCGGTACGGCATTGATCCGGTGCAGCCTCTACGCGTCGATTCGACCATCGGCACGGTGCGGGCAAGCCGCGACACCGGTAGTCAGGTAGAAAACAAGTATCCGCCCAACTATCGGCCCGACGACGATTTTGCAGGCCACTTCGAATTCGGGCTCAAATACGAAGAGATTCACCTTGAATTCTTCGCCCGCTTGTTTGCAGTCATAGGACCCGAGCCAGTCGAAGCTTGGTGCCGGCGTTCCCCTTTTGGTCAGTACGCACGACGTACCGGTTTTCTGTACGAGTGGCTGACGGGGCAATATCTGGATGTGCCTGATGTGACCAATGGCGCCTATACCAATGCCGTGTCGTCGACCCACTACCTGACCCGCACCACGCCGCTTCGATCTCGCCGCTGGCGGGTCAACAACAATCTGCCAGGCACGCCTGAGTTTTGCCCGCTGATCCGGCGAACCGATGCCGTGCAGCGAGCCTTGCAGTTTGACCTGAGAGCCGCGTTGGCAGAGCTCGATCAGACCTTTGGCCCTGACATCCTGATGCGGACGGCGAGTTGGTTGACGTTGAAAGAGTCGCGCGCGAGCTTTCTGATTGAAAAAGAGGAAGGCCAAGCCCACCGCATCCAGCGCTTCGCACATGTCATTGCGCAACACTGCGGCTATATCGAAGACCCCTTGAGTGATCGAAGTCTGCATCTCTTGCAGGCAGGTATCCTGGGGCGCGATGCGTTTGGCCTTGGGTTGCGGCACTCTCCCGTTTTTGTAGGGCAATCCACGATGCGCGAGAACATCGTGCACTACGTCGCCCCACATTTTGACGACCTGGCTCCGATGCTTGCTGGCCTCAATGAATTCGAGAGGGCCACCCGGGGCGCCGAATCGCTTGCGCGCGCCGCGGCATTGGCGTTCGGCTTCGTCTACATCCATCCGATGAGAGACGGCAATGGGCGAATCCACCGCTTCCTGATCAACGACACCCTGGTTCGGGACCAGGCGGTTCCGAATGGCGTGATATTGCCTGTTTCAGCAACCATTACCAGCTCGACCGAGTTCCGTGCCGGCTATGATGCGACACTGGAGGTGTTCTCTCGCCCCTTCATGCGGCGCTATGCGGCATCCTATCGCTTTGGCAGGCTCGTGACCTACGAAGACGGTACACCGAGCAACTTCGAGTTCGACGACTACGAAGATGCGCGCTTCGCCTGGCGCTATCCGGATCTGACCGCACATGTTCTCTATACGGCGCGCGTCGTCGAGCACACGATTCGAACGCAGATGGCGGACGAAGCCAGGATTCTTGTCATCTTCCAGCTCGCCCAGGAGCGGCTCAAAGACGTCGTGGAGATGCCAGACCAGGATGCAAATCGCATCATTCGCGCGGTCAAGGAGAATGGCTGGAGTGTTTCCGGCAAGCTCAGGAAGCACTATCCGCAGCTCGAGGATGAGCGCTTGGCAGCGCGAATCGTGGAGGCCGTTCGGTCGGCGTTTGAAGACCGAGATAGGCAAGACGAGGAGACTCTCCCATGAGGACAACATCCCGCGCCAGAAAGGCAGAACGCTTTGGCTGCTGGCTGGCGGGGTTAGTCCGGGTCTAGGGGGAGGCCAGATCAATGCTTTGGCGCAGAAACGAAAAAAGGAGCCGAGGCTCCTTTTGACAGCGACGACGTTGTTGGAACGTCGTGCGGGGAATGCGAGTTGGAGCGGGTAGAGGGAATCGAACCCTCCTCAATAGCTTGGGAAGCTATAGTTTTACCAATAAACTATACCCGCTTCGAAGCACGACTTTTTACCAGAACCCTCCCCGAATGAGAAGCCCAAGGCTGTAAAAAAGCCTGTCGGCGGCCCGTAGCCTGCGGTTTTCGAGGGCTACAGGACGCCGATGCGCTCAGATGGCCAGTGCATGCTGCCCCGCTTCCTGTGTGTAGCGGTGGCGGGTTTCGCGCAGCGCCGGCTTGAGGAAACCGAGCATTGCGCTGCGGGTGTCCTCGCAGGCGGTCTTGTGCTCCATGTCGAGGAAGTGGCCGGCGTCACGGATCACGCTGAAGTGGCTGCGTCCGACATGGCGGCTGAACTGGCGGGCATCCTCGACGGTGGTGTACTCGTCACGGTCGCCGTTGATGAACAGCACCGGGATGTCGATGTTGCGCGCGGCCTTCAGCGCCCGCTCCAGGTCATGCTCGAGCACCTGGTTGATGTGGAAGTGCATCTGCGCGTACTCATGGCTGTCCAGGCTGCTGACATGCCGGTAGTTGAAGCGCTTGAACAGCGACGGCAGGTGCTTGCCGATGGTGTCGTTGACCAGGTTGCCCACCTGATAGCGGTCGCAGGCGGCCAGGTACTGGCAACCGCGCTCCAGGTAGTCGCGCATCGGTTCGTTGATCACCGGCGAGAACGAGCTGACGATGGCCTTCTTCACCAGTCGCGGCTGGTGCGCCAGCGCCAGCAGGGTGCAGGCGCCGCCCCAGGAGAACGACATCACGTGGTCGGCACGGAAGTGTTCGATCAGCTCGAGCAGGATGTGTGCCTCGGCTTCCTTGGTCAGCAGCCGTTCATGGCGGTTGTGGGGTTTGGACTTGCCGGCGTACGGCTGGTCGTACAGCACCACGTTGAACTGTGGGTGCAGGTTGCGCACTGTCTGTGCAAAGGACGCCGTGGTGGCCAATGAGCCATTGATCAGGATGATCGTCTTCTCGGCGCCTTCCGCGCGATGGAACTCCGTGTAAACCCGGTACTGCCCTTGGATATCAAGTACAGCGATTTCTGGCCTCATGTCATCGACTCCTGGCGCAAAAAGGGTATTCGCGTCACCTGGTGGCGTGTGCGATCGGCAGGCGGGCTAGGCGCCGAATCGACCGGACAGGCCATTAGGGTGCACGTGCTTTATGACAGGTAGGCATTCGCCTGGAACTGAAACCGGTGGGCCCTTGTGTCGATCCTTGACGCGTGTAGTCGACGGTATTGTTGTGCGGGCGATTACCGTGCCCCAGGGCATCGAGACCCCGGGTGGCCGGTAAAGGGCGTCTTGGACTGCGGTTGTGACCGATGAGTCACATGCAGACCGACGAGTTAGCAGTCAAGCAGGGAGGGCGGGATCGCGCAAGTGCCGTTGAGGCAATCTTTCGTGGGAAACCGCCGAATGGCGAGTCCGCTCAGACCGAGGCGATTTCCTCGTCGGTAAGCGCCCTGAACGCTCCCGGATGCAATATCGGGTCCAGTGTGATCGACCCCATGCTTTCCCGATGCAGTCCCACCACCTTGTTCTGGAAGTGCCCGAACATCCGCTTCACCTGGTGATAGCGGCCCTCGACGATGGCCAGGCGCGCGCTGCGCGGGCCGAGGATGTCCAGCTGCGCGGGCAGGGTGGTGAGGTCTTCGAAGGCGAAGTAGAACCCTTCGCGGAACCGATCGATGTAATGTGCACCAATCTCGTCCTCGGTGTGCACCAGATAGGTCTTGGGCTGCTTGGTCCGTGGCTGGGTCAGGCGCCGCGACCACTGGCCATCGTTGGTCAGGATCATCAGCCCGGTGGTGTTGTAGTCCAGGCGCCCGGCGATGTGCAGATCATTGCGCAGCTCTTCCGGCAGCAGGTCGAGCACGGTGCGGTGCTGCGGGTCCTGGGTTGCGCTGACGCATCCGGCGGGCTTGTGCAGCATCAGGTAGCGCGCCGGACGCCCGGCCTGGTGCACCTGCTGGTCGACCTCGACGCGGTTGAACTCGCGCACCTCCAGCAGCGGGTCGCCGGTCGGCAGGCCATCCACGCGCACGCGCCGCTGCGCCAGCAGCAGGCGCACTTGCTGGCGGTTGTAGCAGGGCAGGTTGCCGAGGAATCGGTCGAGGCGCATGGGACGGGTCGCTTGCGGGAAATCGGCGCGCAGTCTAGCGGATCGTGCGCGCTGGTGCTGCCTTGAGCTGCTCGTCCACCTGCGCGCAGCGCGGGCACAGGCAGGCCTTGTCGCGCAGTTCGGCAGGCAGGGCCTCGATCAGCGCCGGGTCGATGGCCACGTCGAAGCACCAGCAGCCTTGCGCGGCATTGCGCGGGTCGGCCAGGCCGCACTGGTTGAGGGCGCCGCAGGCGGGGCAGTGTCGAGGATCAGGCATGGTCGGGTCCGGGCATTTCGCTGCAGACGCGGTTGCGTCCGCCTTGTTTGGCACGATAGAGCGCGTGGTCGGCGCGGGTCAGCAGGCTGTGCAGGCTGTCGTCGCGCTGCAGGGCGGACAGGCCGATGCTCACGGTCAGGCGCAGTGGCTGGTCGGCATGGCTGAAGGTCAGTTGCTCGGTGCGTCGGCGGATCTTTTCCGCCACTTCGATGGCCTGGCGGCCTTCGGCTTCGCGCAGCAGCACGACGAACTCCTCGCCACCCCAGCGGCACAGTATATCGGACTGGCGCAGGCTGCTCTGCAGCACATTGGCGAACTGGCGCAGCACTTCGTCGCCGGCCAGGTGGCCATGGGTGTCGTTGAGGGTCTTGAAGTGGTCGAGGTCGATCAGCAGGGCGACCAGCGGCGCGCTGTCGCGCTGGGCTTCGATGAGCGCCTGGCCGGCAAGCAGGTCGAAACTGCGGCGATTGGGCAGGCCGGTGAGGCTGTCGAGGGTGGCCAGTGCCTCGGCGTTGTCCTGGTGCCGCTTGATCATGGCATTGAGCAGCGACAGGACCACCAGGGTGATCATGGCGCAGATCACCAGGTTCAGGTACAGCGACTGGCGGATGCGGTCCAGGGCGCCGGTTTCGCGCTTGTCCACCAGCAGGTACCAGTCCAGTTCCGGCAGCAGACGCACATTGAGGAAATGGCTGTGGCCGTCGTTGTCGGTGTACTCGTGGCTGCCGCTGGCCGGTGTCGGCATGCGTGCCAGCAGGTCCTGCCACTGGCTGCTGTCGGCCAGTTGCTGTCCGGCGCGCAGGCCATGAGGGCCGCCGTCGGAGCCGGTCAGCAGGACCTTGCCCCGGGCGTCGGCGAACAGCACCGAGCGCTGGTAGCGCCGTTGGTAGTCGTCGATCAGGCGGACCACCGATTCCACGCTCAAGCCCACGCCGGCGGCGCCGATGAAACGCTGCTGGTAGTCGAGCACCCGGTGGTTGATGAACACGGTGAGCTTGTCCTGGTTGGCCATGTCCAGGTCGACGTTGATCTCGTAGGGCTTGCTCGACTGGCGCAGGCGAAAGTACCAGGCGTCGCGCCAGGCGTCGGCCCGCACCTGCTTGAGCACGCCCTTGGCCTGGTAGTAGGTGAGGCTGCGGTCGGAGACGAAGAAGCTGGTGCAGGTGGCCTGGCTGCCCATCACCGCGCCCAGGTAGCGGGTGATGCGCCCGGTGTCCTGCTCGCCGGCCAGCACCCAGTCGCGCAGGAAGGTGTCCTGGGCCATCATCGAGGCGATCAGCACCGGGCGGATCAGGTCCTTCTGGATCTCCGAGTAGACGTTGTCGGAGGTCAGCGGCAGCTCGGTATTGATGATGCCGTCGCGGATCGCACCGCGCGAGGCGTAGTAGCCGAGCAGCGAGGTGGCGAGGAAGCCGCCGGCCAGCAACAGCAGTAGGGCGAAGATCAGCGAGCGTTGCGAGAACAGGGCGGAAGGCGAGGGCATGATCGTCCCGTGAGGTGTGCCGGTGGCCACATTCTAGTGAGATGACTGAAAAATGACTGCATGTTTTTCAGGGGTATAGGACCTGTTTCAATTTGTTGCGAAAATGGCACTGAACCTTGTTGCGACGGTCTTATCCTGTGTCGACCTACTGCTTGTCGTCGACGCCCGCCAGCGTCGCTGTGCCGGGCACCCCTGCGGTCCAGGAGGCCGCCATGTACCCACGAATCCTGCTCGTCGTCCTGCTCGGACTGCTGACCTCCGCCTGCGCCCCTTACTACGAGAGCGGCGGCTATTACCGCAGCGACTACTACACCAGCGATCGCTACGTTTACCCAGGCTATTACCGCCAGGACCGCTATTACGTGGTACCGCAGACCCGTTACTACTACCAGCCTGCGCCGCGTTACTACAGGCCGGCGCCGGTGCCGCAGTACCGACCTTATCCAGCGCCCGGCATGCAACCGCGCTGGCACGGGAATCCGCGTTACGACTACGGCAACCGCCAGCGCTACGACTACGGTCGGGATCGCGACCGCCACGACTACCGCAATGATGATCGCCGGGGCGATCGCTGGCATTCCAACGGGCAGGGCAACCGTGACCGTCGACCCGATGGGGGCCGGGGTGGCGAGCGGGGCTGGTCGCGGTGACAGGGCACTGACGTCATCCCAGTTCCGCCAACGGATGGCGCCCCTCCCAGACCTCGCTGAAGTGCGCCTCCACCACCGCCGCTGGCACCTGTGCCACATCCGGCCAGTGCCAGTGCGGGGTGTTGTCCTTGTCCAGCAGACGGGCGCGCACCCCTTCGCTGAACTCCGGGTGACGGCAGCAGTTCAGGCTCAGGGTGTATTCCATCTGGAACACCTGCGCCAGCGACAGGTGTCGCGCCCGACGGATCTGCTCCCACACCAGGTGCGCCGTCAGCGGGCAACCCTCGTGCAGGCGCTGGCCGGCCGACGCCAGCAAGGGATCGGCGTGCGTGGCCAGGCCGGCCAGGGCCCGCCAGGCCGCCACCGGATCGGCCACGTCGAGCACTTCGTCGATCACAGCGCGGCGCGTCAGCCACTGGCCTTGCGGCAGTTCGGCGCAGGCGCGGTGCTGCTCGGCCTTGAGCAGGCTGTTAAGCTGCAGGGCGGTCTGCTCCTGCCAGTTCAATTGCAGCAGTTCTTCGATCAGCGCCTCCTGCTGGTGCTCGCCCAGGAAGCGATCGGCCAGGTCCAGGTCCAGCGCATCGCGGGCATTGAGCGGGGCGCCGGTCAGCCCGAGGAACAGGCCGAGCTTGCCCGGCAGGCGGGCGAGGAACCAGCTGGCGCCGACATCCGGGTACAGGCCGATGCTGATTTCCGGCATGGCCAGGCGGCTGCTGGGGGTGACGATACGCACCGCGGCGCCCTGCAGCAGGCCCATGCCGCCGCCCAGTACATGGCCGTGGCCCCAGCACAACAAGGGCTTGGGATAGGTGTGCAGGCGATGGTCGAGGCGGTATTCGCTGGCGAAGAACGTCGCGGCCAGCGGTGGCACGCTGCCGGGGTGTTCGCGACAGGCCTCGACCAGGGCGCGGACATCACCGCCGGCACAGAAGGCCTTCGGCCCGTTGCCGCGCAGCAGCACGCAGACAATCCCGGGATCGCTGGCCCAGGCGCGCAGCCGTTCGTCGAGCACTTCGATCATGGGCAGCGTCAGGGCGTTCAGCGCCTTGGGCGCATCCAGGGTGGCGATGCCGATACGGGCGCCGTCGGCGCCGGTCAGTACCTCGCATTGTATGGACATGGACTACCTCGCGCAGGTCATCCCCTCAGTATGGCCTGCCGCGGCGAAGCTGCCGGTCGTCGGTCGGATCGATTGACAAGCTGGCCCGGCTTTCCTAGTGTCGCGGCACTTTGCTTTTGGATGCCCCCATGACCGACGACGATCGCATCAAACTCGAACCCAGCTGGAAAGCCGCGCTGCGCGCCGAGTTCGACCAGCCCTACATGCAGCAGCTGCGCGAGTTCCTGCGTGCGGAGTACGCCGCCGGCAAGGAGATCTACCCACCTGGGCCGCTGATCTTCAACGCCCTGAATTCCACGCCGCTGGAGCAGGTCAAGGTGGTTATCCTTGGCCAGGACCCGTACCACGGCCCCGGCCAGGCCCATGGCCTGTGCTTCTCGGTGCAGCCGGGCATCCCCACGCCGCCGTCGCTGGTCAACATCTACAAGGAGCTGCAGCGCGACCTCAACCTGCCGATCCCCGCCCATGGCTACCTGCAGAGCTGGGCCGAGCAGGGCGTGCTGCTGCTCAACACCACCATGACCGTGGAGCGCGCCAATGCCGCGTCCCACGCGAAGAAAGGCTGGGAGTTCTTCACCGACCGGATCATCCAGGTGGTCAGCGAACAGTGCCCGAACGTGGTGTTCCTGCTGTGGGGCTCCCATGCGCAGAGCAAGCAGAAGCTGATCGATGCCAGCAAGCACCTGGTGCTCAAATCGGTGCATCCGTCACCGCTGTCGGCCTACCGTGGGTTCTTTGGTTGCGGGCATTTCAGCCGTACCAACAGCTTCCTGGAGCAACGCGGGATGGCGCCGATCGATTGGGCGTTGCCACCGTTGTGACATGAAATCAAAGGGCCGCTTCGCGGCCCTTTGATTTCATGACCTGGCCCAGCGCCTGAACAGCGGCTCGGCCAGGAACAGCACGAACAACAGCCTCATCACCTGCAACGCCGTCACCAGCGGCACGGACAGTTGCAAGGTCTCCGCCGTCAGGCTCATCTCGGCGATGCCCCCGGGCATCATCCCCAGCGTCAGCGAGCGCAGGTCCAGGTGCGTCAGCAGGCTCAACCCCCAGGCCGCGCCTGCGGCGATCAGCATGCACAGCGCCGTGGCCAGCAATGTCCGGCCAAGGAACGACGGCGCCCGGCGGAAGAACGCACGGTTGAAATGACAAGCCAGGCCGCTACCGATCAGCCACTGACCGATCTGGCTGGCGCCGTTGGGCAGGCCGATCTGCAGGTTGCCCGCCAGGCTCACGCTGGCTGCCACCAGCAACGGCCCGAACAACCAGGGATTGGGCTGGCGCAGGCGCTGCCAGAGCAGCGCCACCAGCACCCCCAGCGGTGCGATCAACGCCAGCCAGCCCCAGCTCACGCTGCCGGCATGGTTCAGCGGCACGCCATCGCCGAGCAAGAACTTGAACAGCGCCGGCACGCACAGCACCACCGCCAGCACCCGCAGGCTCTGCGCCGCGGCCACCTGGCTGAGCACCGCGCCGTTGCGCGCGCCAAGATTGACCATCTCGCCCGAGCCGCCCGGCATGCTGGCGAAGAACGCCGTAGCGCGGTCTTCACCGGTGCGCCGCAGCAGCCACACGCTGATCACGCTGGAGAGGGTGGTGAACAATGCACCGAAGAAGATCAGCGCGAAGTGGCTGGCCACCTGCTCGATCACCGCCGGGGTGAAGTGCAGGCCGATACCGATGCCGATGATCCATTGCCCGCATTTGCGGCCATTGGGGATTTCGCTGAGCTGCCAGGGGGTCAGGCAGCGCACCAGGATGATCGCCAGCAACGAGCCGACCATCCACGGCAAGGGCCAGCCGACCTTGCTGGCGAGAAATCCGCCGGCAAGACCGACCAGCCCGGTGGCCCAGAACAGTGGCAACGACCGGTCAGGCATCGGCCATGGCCCGGCGCTGCAGGGCACGTTTGCGCCAGATGCGCAGCAGCGGCAGGCTCAGCATGCACACCACCAGCACCCATACGCCCATGCTGATCGGGCTCGACCAGAGGATGCCCAGTTCACCGTTGGAGATCGACAGCGCGCGGCGCAGGTTCTGTTCCATCAGCCCGCCGAGGATGAAGCCCAGCAGGATCGGCGACAGCGGGAAGTCCAGCTTGCGCAGGATGTAACCCATGATGCCGATGCCGACCATCAGGAACAGGTCGAAGGTGGTGGCATGCACCGCGTACACACCGATCGCGGTGATGATCGCGATCACCGGCACCAGCGCCCAGTTCGGCACGGCGAGGATGCGGGTGAACACGCGGATCATCGGCACGTTGAGGATGATCAGCATCAGGTTGGCGATGAACAGCGAGGCGATCAGGCCCCAGACGATGTCCGGCTGTTGTTCGAACAGCAGCGGGCCGGGGGTGATGTTGTACAGGGTCAGCGCGCCGATCATCACCGCGGTGGTGCCCGAGCCTGGCACGCCGAGGGTCAGCATCGGCACCAGGGCGCCGCAGCAGGAGGCGCCGATGGCGGTTTCCGGCGCGGCCAGGCCACGGGCGTCGCCCTTGCCGAACTTGCCTTTGTCGCCGGCGATGCGTTTTTCGGTCATGTAGGCCACGGCACTGGCCAGGGTCGCGCCGGCACCCGGCAATACGCCCATGAAGAAGCCCAACAGGCCGCAACGGATGTTGACGAAGAACACCGAGGCCGCTTCCTTGAAGTTGAACAGCATGCGCCCGGTGGCCTTGACCGCCACGTGACCGTGGTGGGTCTTTTCCAGCAGCAGGAGGATCTCGCTGATGGAGAACAGGCCCAGCACCAGCACCACGAACTGGATGCCGTCGGCCAGGTGCACGCTGTCGCCGGTGAAGCGGTACACGCCGCTGTTGGCGTCGATGCCCACCGCCGAGAGGAACAGGCCGATCAGCGCGGCGATGAAGGTCTTCAGCGGCTTGTCGCCGGCCATGCCGCCGAGGGCGACGATGGCGAACACCATCAGCACGAAGTACTCCGCCGGCCCGAAGGCGATCGCCCATTTCGCCAGCAGCGGGGCGAACAGCACCATGCCGCAGGTGGCGATGAAGGCGCCGATGAACGAACTCCAGGCCGACAGCGACAGCGCCACGCCGGCCAGGCCCTGGCGGGCCATGGGGTAGCCGTCGAGGGTGGTCATCACGGTGGAGGCTTCGCCGGGGATGTTCAGCAGGATCGAACTGATACGTCCGCCGTATTCGCAGCCCAGGTACACGGCAGCGAGCAGGATCAGCGCCGACTCAGGCGGCAGGCCAAGGGCGAAGGCAATGGGGATCAGCAGGGCCACGCCGTTGATCGGGCCCAGGCCCGGCAGCAGGCCGACCACGGTGCCGATCAGGGTGCCGGTCAGGGCGGTGACCAGGTTGTACGGGCTCAGGGCGACGCCGAAGCCCTGGCCCAGGTAGCTCAAGGTATCCATGTGTCAGTTCTCCAGTACGTCGAGCAGGCCGAGGGGCAGGGGCACGTCCATCACGCGGTCGAATAGCCAGTAGAGGAACAGGCTCATGCCCACCACCACCAGGGCGCTGTGCAGCCAGCGGCCACCGTACAGGCGGGCCATGGGCACGCCGACCAGGATGGCGCTGAGGATGAAGCCCAGGGCTTCGAAGGTGCTGGCGAAGACGAGCAGCAGGCCGACGCAGGCGGCGATCTTGATCAGGCTTTCGCGGTCCAGTTCCGGCTCGTCGTCCTTGCGCACGATGGGCGTGGGGCGGATCGCCAGGTACAAAAGGCCCAGGCTCATCAGGCCGAGCATCAGCAGCGGGTAGGCGCGCGGGCCCACCGGTTCATAGGAGAAGGCGGCCTGGTAGGGCCAGGCCATCACGGCCAGCACGGCGCACAGCGCCAGCAGGGCCAGGGCGAAGAGGCGTTGCAGGATCATGGGAGAATCCTCGGTAATGTTCGACACGGCGCGGCCCCCTGTAGGAGTGGCACAAGGCCGCTCCTACAGAGGGAGCTGTGTGAGTGGCTTACTGGATCAGCCCGAACTCACGGGCCAGCGCCTTGTAGTCCGCCACCTGCTTCTTCACATAGCCGTCCAGCTCCTCGCCGGTCATGGCGAACGGGAACAGCTCGCGCTGGTCACGCAGCTTGGCGAAGTCCTCGGAGGCCAGCAGCTTGTCGAACGAAGCCTTCCACCAGGCATAGTCCTCGTCGCTGACCTTTGGCCCCAGGTAGAAGCCGCGCACCACCGGCCAGACGATGTCGTAGCCTTGTTCCTTGGCGGTGGGGATGTCCTTCATTTCCGGCTCGTCCAGGCGCTTGTCGGAGAACACCGCGAGGATGCGCATGTTGCCGCTCTGGATGTGCGGCATGGAGTCGGAAATGTCGGTGGAGCCGACCTGGATGTGCCCGCCCAGCAGCGCGGTGGCGATCTCGCCGCCGCCCTCGAGTGCCACGTAGCGCAGGTCGCGCGGATTGATCCCGGCGGCCTTGGCGATCAGCGCGGTCTGCATCCAGTCCTGGCTGCCGACGGTGCCGCCGGAGCCGATCACCACCTTGCTCGGGTCTTTCTTCAACGCCGCGACCAGGTCGTCGAGGGTCTTGTAGGGCGAGTCGCTCTTCACCGCGATGGCGCCATAGCTGGTGCCGACCGCCGCCAGCCACTTCACCGCGTTCTCGTCGAAGCGGCCGAACTTGCCCTGGGCCAGGTTCAGCAGCGAGCCGCTGGACCAGGCCACCAGCGTGCCGGCGTCGGCCGGGCGCTGGGCGACCACGGCGTTGTAGGCCACCGCGCCGACGCCGCCGGGCATGTAGGTCACGCGCATGGGCTTGCTGAGGATCTTCTCGTTGACCAGGGCGCTCTGCACCAGCTTGCAGGTCAGGTCGAAACCGCCGCCGGGCGAGGCCGGGGCGATGCATTCGGGGCGTTTCGGTTCGGCGGCCAGGGCGTTGCCGGCCAGCAGCAGGCAACCGGTGGCCAGGACGAGGCGGCGCAGTGAAAAGGTCATCGTCTATCTCCGTGAGCGTTGTTGTTATGGGTTACCACAGAGCCACGCTGTAGCTCACCAGCAGCCGCACCTCGTCCGCGTCGCGGGTGAAGTTGGAGCGGAAGGTGGCGTTGCGCAGGCGCACGGCGACGTTCTTCAACGGGCCGCTTTGTACCACGTACTTCAGTTCGGTGTTGCGTTCCCACTCCTTGCCCTCGCCACCGGCGGCGCGGCTGACGTTGTCGCCGCTGATATAGCGGGTCATGAAGGTCAGGCCGGGGATGCCGAGGGCGGCGAAGTTGTAGTCGTAGCGTGCCTGCCAGGAGCGTTCGTCGGCGCCTGCGAAGTCGTTGATCTGGACGAAGTTGACCAGGTACGGGTCGGCACCATCGACGTAGGGGAAGGCGCTGTCGCCGGACAACTGCTGCCAGGCGCCGCTGACCTTGTGCCCGCCCAGGGTGTAGCTGAGCATGCCGTTGACGGTGGTGTTGTCGATCTTGCCGGCCTTGGCCGCGCCAGCGTCGTCGCTGACTGCCAGGCGCAGGTCGGCGCCGAAGGTGCCCGGGCCCCAGGGCTGGGTGGCGAGCAGGCCGATGAAGTGCTGGCGGTAGATGTCGTCGAGCTGGGCGAAGTGGTAGCTGCCGGTGATGCGGTCGGTGAACTGGTAGTCCAGGCCGCCCATGTCGAAGTTGTCGGCGCTGAAGGTGCCGCCGAAGCGACCGTTCTTGTTGTTCAGGGCCAGGTCTTCCCAGTTGCTGTCGTCGCGGTCCTTGGCCTTTTCCAGGCGCCCGCCGGTGAAGGTCAGGCCCTTGATCTCCTTCGAGGTGACCAGGCCGCCTTCGAAGGTCTGCGGCAGGATGCGCCCGTCGTTGGGCTGCAGGGTGGGCAGCTCGGGAATCAGCGTGCCGATCTTCAGCTCGGTCTGCGAGACCTTGACCTTGCCGGTGAGGCCCAGCTTGGAGTACTCGTCAGCCGCCTTGCCGTTGTCGTGGGTGGGCAGCAGGCCTGTGCCCGTGCGGTCCTTGCTGGAGTCGAGCTTGACCCCGACCATGCCCAGCGCGTCCAGGCCGAAGCCCACGGTGCCCTCGGTGTAGCCGGACTCGAAATTGAGCATGAACCCCTGGGCCCATTCGTCGCGCTTGGATTGCTGCGCGCTGGTGCCGTCGCGGAAGTCGCGGTTGAAGTACATGTTGCGGGTTTCGAAGGTGGCCGTGCTGTCTTCGAAGAAGGCGGCTTGGCTCATGGGCGCGACACCGGCAAGGGCGAAGGCGCTGGCGAGGGCGGAAGGTCGGGCGGCGAACGAACGGGTAGGCGCGAACGCCTGCGGCTGCATGGACAGCATCGTCGGTGACTCCAATTATTGTTCTTATGT
Source organism: Pseudomonas peradeniyensis (assembly GCF_014268935.2). Taxonomy (GTDB): domain Bacteria; phylum Pseudomonadota; class Gammaproteobacteria; order Pseudomonadales; family Pseudomonadaceae; genus Aquipseudomonas; species Aquipseudomonas peradeniyensis. Next base: position 1,000,538 of record NZ_JABWRJ020000002.1, read on the forward strand.
GTTGCACCTTGCTGGTGCTTTTTGCGGCGCGCGGGGCGACCGTGGTGCGATGCTAGGCAACCAACCTTTCGCTAACCTTTCAGCATGAAAGGTTTCCGGCGAGGGCTTCACAGCACCCGCCACGGCGTTACACTCCGCGCAAAAAGCCCAGCCGAACAGGGAGAATCCGATGCGTGTGCTGCTGGTCGAAGACCATCTGCAACTGGCCGAAAGCGTTGCCCAGGCCCTCAAGAGCCAGGGCCTGACCGTGGACGTGCTGCATGACGGCGTTGCCGCCGACCTGGCCTTGGCCAGCGAGGACTACGCCGTGGCAGTGCTGGATGTCGGCCTGCCGCGCCTGGACGGCTTCGAGGTGCTGGCGCGCCTGCGCGGGCGCGGCAAGACTCTGCCGGTGCTGATGCTCACCGCCCGCAGCGATGTGAAGGACCGCGTGCATGGCCTGAACCTGGGGGCCGACGACTACCTGGCCAAGCCTTTCGAGCTGACCGAACTGGAGGCGCGGGTCAAGGCCCTGCTGCGCCGCAGCGTGCTCGGCGGCGAGCGCCAGCAGCGCTGCGGCCCGCTGGTCTACGACCTGGATACCCGACGCTTCAGCCTGGGCAGCGAACCGCTGACCCTGACCCAGCGCGAGCAGAGCGTGCTCGAGGCACTGATCGCCCGCCCTGGCCGGGTGATGAGCAAGGAGCAGTTGGCGGCCCAGGTGTTCGGCCTCGACGAGGAGGCCAGCCCCGACGCCATCGAGATCTACATCCACCGCCTGCGCAAGAAGCTCGACGGCCACCCGGTGGCCATCGTCACCTTCCGTGGCCTGGGCTACCTGCTCGAGCACCGCGATGCGTGACAACGGCAGCCTGCGTGGGCGCTTGCTGGGCAACCTGGCGCTGCTGCTGGTGGTGCTGATGCTGGCCAGCGGCCTGAGCGCCTACTGGAACGGTCGCGAAGCCGCCGACACCGCCTATGACCGGACCCTGCTGGCCTCGGCACGGACCATCGCCGCCGGCCTGTCGCAGCGCGACGGCACCCTCAGCGCCGACGTGCCCTACGTGGCACTGGACACCTTCGCCTACGACAGCGCCGGGCGCATCTACTACCAGGTGCTGGACATCCACCAGAAGCTGATTTCCGGCTACGAGAACCTGCCGCCCCCGCCACCGGGCACGCCGCGCACCGACGACTATCCGGCGCTGGCGCGTTTCTACAACGCCACCTACCTGGGCCAGGACGTGCGTGTGGTCAGCCTGCTCAAGGCGGTGAGCGAACCGAACATGAACGGTATGGCCGAGATCCGCGTGGCCGAGACCGAGGAGGCGCGGGTGCGCATGGCCCGCGGGCTGATGGCCGATACCCTGCTGCGCCTGGGCATGCTGGCCTTTGGTGCACTGGTGATGGTGTGGTTCGCGGTGAGTGCCGCGCTGCGCCCGCTGGAGCGCTTGCGCACGGCGGTGGAGGAGCGCCAGCCGGACGACTTGCGCGCCCTGCCGGTGGTCCAGGTGCAGCGCGAGCTGGGGCCGCTGGTGCGCGGCCTCAATCATTTCACCGAGCGCTTGCGGGGCCAGTTCGAACGCCAGGCGCAGTTCATCGCCGACGCCGCCCACGAGCTGCGCACGCCGCTGGCGGCGCTCAAGGCACGTGTCGAACTGGGGCTGCGCTCACGGGAGCCGGATGAATGGCGCAAGACCTTGGAGGCAGCGGCCCAGGGCACCGACCGGCTGACCCACCTGGCCAACCAGCTGCTGTCGTTGGCGCGGGTGGAAAACGGCGCCCGCGCCATCGCCGAGGGCGGCGCCCAGCGTCTGGACCTGAGCCAGCTGGCTCGAGAACTGGGCATGGCCATGGCGCCCCTGGCCCATGCCCGCGGCGTCGCCCTGGCGCTGGAGGCCGAGGCGCCGGTGTGGCTCAAGGGCGAGCCGACCCTGCTCAACGAACTGCTCAGCAACCTGGTGGACAACGCCCTGGCCCACACCCCGCCCGGTGGCGATGTGGTCCTGCGGGTACTGGCGCCGGCCGTGCTCGAAGTCGAGGACGACGGGCCGGGGATTCCCGAGGACGAGCGTGAGCGGGTGTTCGAGCGCTTCTACCGGCGCAGTGCCCAGGGCAGCGGGCTGGGGCTGGCCATCGTCGGCGAGATCTGCCGGGCGCATCTGGCGCAGATCAGCCTGCACGACGGCGAGCGGGGCGGGCTGAAGGTGCGGGTGAGTTTTATCGCGGATTGAAGGTCATCGTGGGGCAAGTCGATTCAGCGCAGCATGCTCCGCGCATCCAGCAGTTCGGCGATATCCAGCTCGGTGCCATAGGGCAGCCCCAGGTGGCGGTAGGCGGGCAGGGCCGCCAGGGGCCGACTGCGTTCGCGCTGGCTGATGCAGCGGGCGATCTGCACGATGTCGATGTAGTCGATCTGGTCGGTGCGCCGATCCAGGTCCTGCACCTGGCTGGGTACGTTGACCAACTGCTCGGGGAATTCCCAGGCGCTGAGGATCTTGTCACCCAGCACCGGCTGGATCTGCTCGATCACGAAATGCAGGCAGATCGGATCGGACAGCAGCTCATTGTGCTCCTCGGCATAGATCAGTACCGGCAAGGCGCCGATCTGGTGCACCAGGCCGCCGAGGGTGGCCTGGTCGGGCTTGAGCTGGGTGTAGCGTCGGCACAGTTCATAGCTGATGCCCGCGACTTCCAGACTGTTGGCCCAGATATCCCGCAGCTTGTGCTCCACCGCCGGTGCGCGGGCATGGAAGATCTGCTCGATCACCAGGCCGATGGCCAGGTTGCAGCTGTAGTTGATGCCCAGGCGGGTGATGGCGGTGTGCAGGTCGGTGACTTCGACGGCGGCGCGCATCAGCGGGCTGTTGACCACCTTGATCAGGCGGGCCGACAGCGCGGCGTCGCGGCCGATCACCTTGCTCAGGGCGGAAACGCTGATCTCGCTGTCTTCGGCGGCTTCGCGGATGCTCAGGGCGACTTCCGGCAGCGTCGGCAGGACCAGGTCGTCCCGGTCGATGGCGGCGAGCAGTTGCGCTTGGACCTTCTCGGCCAGCTTGTTCATGGACTTCTCTACGGCAAAGGTGGTGCAACCCCGGCATGCCGCCGGGGCGGGCTGGTCAGCGCTGGATTTCCCGGTCGCGGTCCAGTTCGTAAGGCAGGTCGAGCAGCGTCAGGCGCGGGCCTTCCAGGCTGCCCAGGTGCAGGTTGTCGTCCGCCACCGCTTCGGCGCTGAGCACGGCCAGCAGTTCGACGGCGCTGCCGGTACTGGCCCCGATCACCACCTCGCCGACCGACGAGCCGTGGGTCGGCGAGAAGATCTCGGCGCCCGGCTGGGGTACCGCTGTCTCGGCCAGCGCCAGGCGATATTGGCGGCGCTTGAGCTTGCCCAGGTACTGCATGCGGGCGACGATTTCCTGGCCGGTGTAGCAGCCTTTCTTGAAGCTCACGCCATCGACGGCCTGCAGGTTGATCATCTGCGGGATGAACAACTCGCGGGTCGGGCCCATGACCTGGCCGATGCCGGCGCGGACCTGGCCCAGCAGCCAGTCGTTGAGCGTGCCTTCGGGCAGTGTGGCGGCGAGTTTTTCACGAACGGCGCCAGCCTGATCGGCGGGTACCCACAGTTCGACCCGGCCGGCCGAGGCGCGGACGGCGATCTGGCCATCATGACGGGCGGTCGCGCCGGCCTCGTCCGCCACGGACAGGCCCAGCGCCTGCAGGGTGGCGTCGCCCTGCTGCAGGCCGAAGCGCGTCCAGGCGGCGCTGTCGTCGCTCAGCGTGGCCTTGGAGAACACCGCGTACTTCTTCAGGTCGGCCAGTTGCGCCTCGAGCAGCTCGCTGGCCATGGCCAGCAGGTAGCCATTGCCCTCGGGCAGGATACGGAAGCTCGACTGCATGCGGCCCTTGACCATGCAACGGGCGCCAAGGCTCGCATGCTGGTCACTGAGGTAACCGATGTTGCAGGTCAGCTGACCTTGCAGGAACTTGCCGGCGTCGGAGCCGCGGACGGCGAGGATGCCCTCATGGGAGAGGGTACAGAAGAAAGCGGAATCGGCCATGGGTCATCGCGGTAGCTAAAGACTGGCGGCCATCATAGAACGCCGGTAACAAAATAGGTAGGTGACTAGACCAACGCCTTGTGCCGCTTCGTTCACTGCGCGGTATACTGCGCGACCACTCGAGGAGGGCCCCATGGTCGAACAAACTGAACTCAACCGGCTTTTCTGGCACAGCCGCCGCGGCATGCTGGAACTGGACGTGCTGCTGGTACCTTTCACCCAGGAGGTCTACCCGAGCCTGAGCGAAGCGGACCGCGAGCTGTATCGTCGCCTGCTGACCTGCGAGGATCAGGACATGTTCGGCTGGTTCATGGAGCGCAGCGAGTCCGAGGACCCGGAGCTGCAGCGCATGGTCCGCATCATCCTGGACCGTGTCCAGCCCAAGTGAATGCTTCGAGTGCCGTTGGCAAGGCTCGCGCCTGCTGCTGACGGCCTACCTCGCCAGCCTGGCGCTGGCACTGCTTACCCTCGCGCTGATAGCGCTGCCCGGATGGCTGTGCGGCCTGCTGGCCGTCTCCTGTCTTGCCCATGCCTGCTGGGCCGTTCCCCGGCGAATCCTGCTGATACATCCCGAGGCCATCACCGGCCTGCGCCGTGACCTGCGTGGTTGGCGTATATATAGCCGCGCCCGGGGCTGGCAGCCGGCGCGTCTGTGCCGGGATAGCGTCGCCCTGCCGAGCATGGTGGTTTTGCGGTTCGTGCCCAAGGGGCGCAGGTTAAGCCAGAGCCAGTGCATCCCCAGGGACGCACTGGATCGTGAGGCGCACCGGCGATTGCGGGTGCGCCTGAAGTTCAGCCGGCGCCGCTGGGCCGCGCCGGCCTGACCCTCAGACCCCCTGCGGGATCTCTTCGCCGCCCAGGGCTTCGAACAGCACCGGCAGGAACTCGGTGAAGGTCATCATCATCAGCTGGAAGCTGGCGTCGAACTGTTGCTGGGCCTCGTCGCCGCCATCCTGTTCGGCCTGCTCCTGCAGCAGCTCCTCGAACTTCAGACGCTTGATCACCATCTTGTCGTCGAGCACGAACGACAGCTTGTCCTGCCAGGCCAGGGCCAGCTGGGTGACCAGCTTGCCGGTGCTCAGGTGCAGCTGGATTTCCTCGCTGGTCAGGTCCTGGCGTTTGCAGCGCACGATGCCGCCGTCCTCTGCGGTGTCGCGCAGTTCGCACTCGTCGAGGACGAAGAAGCCCTCGGCGGCCTGTTGCGACTTGACCCAGTCGGTCATGGTCGCGCTCGGTGCGATCTTCACGGTGGCCGGGCGCACCGGCAGCGAGCCGATCACTTCACGCAGGGTCGACAGCAGGTCTTCGGCGCGCTTGGCGCTGGCCGAGTTGACCAGGATCATGCCCAGGCGTGGGGCGATGGCGGCGAAGATCATCGAACGACGGATGAAGGCGCGCGGCAGGAAGGCCTGGATGATCTCGTCCTTGATCTGGTCGCGTTCCTTTTTATAGACCTTGCGCATCTGCTCGGTCTCGATCTCCTCGACCTTCTCCTTGACCGCGTCGTTGACCACGCTGCTGGGCAGGATGCGTTCTTCCTTGCGGGCAGCAATCAGCATGAACTCGCCACTGACGTGGACCAGGGGGGCGTCCTCGCCCTTGCCGAACGGCGCGACGAAACCGTAGGTGGTCAGTTCCTGGCTGGCGCAGGGGCGGGCCGGCTTGCTGGCCAGGGCGGCCTCCAGGGCCTCTGCCTCGAACGGTACTTCCTGGGTCAGGCGATAGGACAGCAGGTTCTTGAACCACATGAGGGGGAATCTCTCCTTAATACATAAGGCGGGCATTATTCTCCGAGGGGCGCTTCCAGGCCAACCCTGTCATAGGGCCAGCAGTCCTATATGGAGGAAGAAAATCGTGGCGCGGCTAGGTCTTTGAAAGGCCTGGAAATTTTTTTCAAAAATTTTGAAAAAAGTGCTTGCCAGGGTAGGAGGTCCTCCGTAGAATGCGCGCCACACCGAGACGAAGGGTGATTAGCTCAGCCGGGAGAGCATCTGCCTTACAAGCAGAGGGTCGGCGGTTCGATCCCGTCATCACCCACCACTCGATGTATAGCGCGGCGGTAGTTCAGTCGGTTAGAATACCGGCCTGTCACGCCGGGGGTCGCGGGTTCGAGTCCCGTCCGCCGCGCCATATTTAGCTTCCAGGGCCCACTGAACACTCGGAAGCAACAGAGAAAGCGACCTTAGGGTCGCTTTTTTTGTTTCTGGCATTGCGCCAGAATGCCCCTGTCCGCCGCATGTGGCCAGCAGGCCCCGCGTCGGTTCCTATCGCAAGCCAGAGACCGATCATGCAGGATGCCAGCCTCTCCAACGCCCCCACCTATTCCACGCCACTGCTCGGTATCGACCTCGGCACCACCAACAGCCTGATTGCCGTCTGGCAGGACGGTGAAGCTCGGCTGATCCCCAATGCCGTGGGTGAAGTGCTCACCCCCTCGGTGGTCAGTGTCGATGACGACGGCTCGATCCTGGTCGGACAGGCCGCCCGGGCGCGTTTGACCACGCACCCCGAGCGCACCGCCGCGGCGTTCAAGCGTTTCATGGGCAGCGACAAGCGTTATGAGCTGGGGGAGCATCGATTCACGCCTGAAGAATTGTCGGCACTGGTGCTGGGCGCGTTGAAGCAGGATGCCGAGGCGTACCTGGGCTGCGCGGTCGATGAAGCCGTGATATCGGTGCCGGCGTATTTCAGCGACGAGCAGCGCAAGCGCACGGTGTTCGCGGCTGAATTGGCCGGGCTGAAGGTCCAGCGGCTGATCAACGAGCCGACTGCCGCGGCCATGGCCTATGGCCTGCACGAGCAGAAGTTCGAGCGCACCCTGGTGTTCGACCTGGGCGGCGGCACCTTCGATGTCACCGTGCTGGAGTACGCCTTGCCGCTGATCGAGGTGCATGCTTCCACCGGCGACAATTATCTGGGCGGCGAGGATTTTACCGACGCGTTGTTGCAGGCCTGCCTGCGCGACTGGAATCTCAAGGCCGAGGAGCTTGCACCCCAGGCCCTGGCCAGCCTGCATGACGCCATCGAACAGCTCAAGCGCGAGGCGGGCGAGGGCAGCCGCGTGCTGGACTGGCACGATGGAGTGCAGTCACGCGAGTGGCGGTTGGACGACCTCAAGCTGCAGGCGATCTGGGCGCCCTTGCTGACCCGGGTGCGAGCGCCCATCGAACAGGCCCTGCGCGATGCCCGGTTGAGCCCGCGCGAGCTGGACAGCCTGGTGCTGGTCGGCGGCGCCACGCGCATGCCGCAGGTGCAGCAACTGGTGGCCAAGCTGTTCGGCCGCCTGCCGTACCGGCACCTGGACCCGGACACCATCGTCGCCCTCGGCGCGGCCAGCCAGGCCGCCTGCAAGGCCCGCGACGCAGCCATCGACGAATTGATCCTGACCGATGTCTGCCCCTACACCCTCGGTGTGGCCTCGTCCCGGGGCGAGGACGTCACCGGGGCGTTCTCGCCGATCATCGAGCGCAATACGGTGATCCCCACCTCGAAGGTGCAGCGCTTCTACAGCAGCCACCCGGAACAGAAGTTCGTGCGCATCGCCGTGTACCAGGGCGAGCGGCCGTGGGTGCGTGACAACATCCTGGTGGACAGTTTCGAGATCCCCTTGCAGTCGACCGGCGAGATCCAGTCACTGGACGTGCGTTTCAGCTACGACATCAACGGTCTGCTGGAAGTGGACGTGACCTTCCTCGAAAGCGGCCAGAAGCACAGCCACAGCATCGACCGCAGCCCCACCGGGCTGGATGCCGAGGCGCGCCTGGCCAGCGAGGAACGACTGGCGCGGCTGAAGATCCACCCGCGTGACACGTTGCCCAACCGGACCTTGCTTGCCCGCCTGGAGCGGGCCTGGATGCAGAGCCTGGGCGACGAGCGCGAGCTGATCGGCAACTGGCTGGACGCCTTCAACGCCGTGCTCGCCGGGCAGCAGGCCGGTGAGATCAGCCGTGAGCGCCAGGCGTTGAGCCAGGCGCTGGACGAACTGCGCTACTGACCGTTGAGCCGGCGCAAGGTGGCCTGCAGGCCACCTTCCAGTGCCGGGCCCTTGCCGGGTACCGGGCCGTAGCGGTTCGGCAGCTTGTCCCCGGGCAGGCCCAGCAGCACCAGTGACGAGAAGGGCAGCACCCGGGTCAGCAGCATCACCACCATCAGGGTCGGCACACCGTGGCCGAGATCGCGCAGGCGACGCAGGAAGCCGCTGATTGCCAACACGCTGATCACCACCATCACGCCCGGTACATGGAGCATCAGGCTGGCGCACAAGGCGATGAGCGCGACATGCGCCGCCAGGCCGGTGCGGTTCAGGCGACTCTTGAGCTTCCAGAAGGCCCATATCGGCGCCGGTGGCTCCTTGACCTCATTGAGCAGCATGCGTTCGCTCCAGGACAGTACGGCCATGATCGCGCAGCGCAGGCCGGGATCCTGCTCGGGATCATCCTTGACCTTCTGCAGGGCGCGCAGCAACCGGGTCCTGGGTGGCGTGCACTCGCCGAGCAGGCTGCGCAGCGCATCCTGCACGTCGGTGAACGCACGGCTGTCGATGCCTTGAGCGCCAAGCACGCCGATCGGCGGCCGCCTGGGTCGGCCGTCCAGCAATGCCTGGCGCCATGCGTCGAACCAGGCATCCTCAAGCTGTGCGGCTTCAATGCGTTGGTGCAACCGCGCGCGTTGTTGTTCGTCCAGTGATCGGTCGTGGTACAGCACCGCGCAGAACAGCAGGTAGCCCAACGGATAGTCGCTGCGCAGGGTGCCGTCGTCGTTTTCCAGGCAGGCCAGCAGTTGCTGGGCGCTTGGCAGGCGGGTGCTGTTGAGCGCCTGCTGCAGGGTCAGCAGGCGAGCCGAGATCATCGCCTGCACAGGGTCGTGGATGTCCAGGCTGCCGAGCAACCCAATGCAGCCGTCAGGGCTGGCCAATTGTTGGCAGAGCAGGGCGTGTGCCGCGGCGAACGGGTGTTCTACCGGGTAGTGCAATTGCCCGGGCAGCACGGGATCGATCAGTGCCAGCCAGCGCGAGGGCTGCTCCAGCAGGGCAAGCATGAACAAGTGCTGGCGGTGCCAGTTCCACAGCGCGTCACCCTCGGGCATGGCTGGCAGCATTACGCCGGTCTCGGCGAGCGTGTCCTGCAGTTGCAGGGCGAACGGCGTGGTGAACAGGCGGCGCATGTCGAATTGCGCATTCAGGGCGTGCAGGGCGTGGGCCGGGTAGACCCGCATGCGCCGCAGCCATTCGCGGCAGACCGGGCGAATGGCGTCTTCGGTCAAGGCCTCGGGCAGGACCGCCACCGGGTCCTCGCTGGCGCAGAAGTCCACCAGCACCTTGACCACCGGGGCCTGTTCAAGCCAGTGCAACTGTTGGCTGGCCTGGCGCTGGAAGCCTTCGAGAATCAGCGCGTCGAGGGCATCTTCGGCGAGCGGTTGGGCGAGCACCTGGCGTAGCAGGCCGGCTTCCCCGCGTTGCAGCGCCCAGGCCTGCCAGTAGAGGCGGTGCAGGTCGTGGTCCTGCTGGTCCTGCAACAGCCAGGCGAGCAGCGGCAGTTCGTCGTCGCCGTCCAGCCGCCAGTCGACGAAGGTCGCGGCGATGCCTTGCAGTTCCAGGCGCGAGGCTTCGGACCAGCGCGCCAGGGTCTGCGGGGACTGCCCGGGGCTGCCCCAGTTCTGCGCGGGGTCGTCCAGCTCGGCGGGCCAGCCGGCCGGGGTGTGCAGGCGGTCGAAGGCCTGGATCAGCAACGGCAGGCGCTGGGGCTGGTGACGGGCGCAGAGGTCGATCAGCCAGCGTTCGGCCTGGGGGTGCTGGTGTTCGCGATACAGCCGCAACCAGCAGTCCAGGGCCTGTTGCTCGGCGCCCAGGGCATCGGCCTGGCGAGCCAGCAGGTAGAGCAGGTCGGCATCGTCCGGGGCCTGTTGCTGGCGTGCCTGGAGCAGGTCGTGGAAGGTCCGGCTGGGGATGCCGGCCTGGCTGAACTGCACCAGCAGGCGTTGTACCAGGGCGGGGTCATCCGGCATGGCCAGGCAGGTATGCACGCCGGCAAATTGCTCGTATTCGAACAGTGGGCGTTGCTGGTAGCAGTACTCGAGGCTGCGGAAATACCACAGGCTTTCCATCTGTGCGCTGGCCGGCCAGTCGCGCATGCAGGCGGTGTCGAAGGGGTCGGGCTCTTCCAGGCGGTCGAGGAAAGCCTCCACTTCGTGGCGGTCGTCCAGGCGCAGCAGCTGTTCGGCCCAGCCCAGGCGCCGGGCCAGCAGGCCCGCGCAGTGGTGGGACAGCGGTCCGCAGTCGCGCAGGGTGTGCAGCAGTTGCCAGCCGAGGTCGTCCAGTTCGTCCAGCGGCAACTCGTCCAGTTCGGCGATATAGCGCTGCCAGGCTTGTGGGTCGAAGCGCAGGGACGGCTCCTCGAGCAGGGTGTGGAACTGCTTGAGTGCCGGATGGGGGGCGTCTTCCTCGGCGACGGGCTCGGCCTCCCGGGGCGCCTGATCGCGGGCCAGGCGCAACGCTTCCTCGTAGGCTGCCCGCAATGCCTGGAACCCTTCGGGGTCGGTTTCCGGGTGGTGCGAGGGCAGGCGGCCGCGATAGGCCAGGCGGATGGTGTCCAGGTCCTGGGTCGGTTCGATTCCCAGGCGAATCCAGCAACTCATGACCAGCAGTCCTCTTCCAGCGTGGTGGGCCGTACGGGCTCGGGCAGGGGCATGTCCCAGGGCAGCCCGGCCAGCAGGTCATGGGCGCCGAGGCGCAGGTTGAGCACGATGCAGCGGTTCCAGTGCTCGCAGCCCTGGCGCTCGAGGTTGGCGGCCAGGGTCTCGTCGCTGCTGTCGCTGGCATTCCACAGCGCCTTGCCGAACAGGTAGCCGGCCAGGTAGCCGTCCCAGCGGTTGTAGTAATGGCGGGCGCGCAGGGCCAGGCGGTAATGCAGGTAGAGGCTCTCGTCGCGATCGATCAGGCCCTTCTTGACCCCGGCACGCAGCAGGAAACCCATGCGCCCCAAGTCCCAGGCACGGGTGCCGCCCGGGCCGCAGTCGGGGAAGGTGCGGGCGGCGTACTCGTGGCGGATGCGCTCGCGCGGGGGCAGGGTGTCGAGCAGGGCCTGCCACTGGCTGGGCAGGCAGCGCTGGTACTGCCAGTAGGCCTCGCTCATCTCGGTGGCGTGGCCGTTGTCGGCCATGCTCAGCATGTCCAGCAACTGGGCGCGGTTGCTGATGCCCCACCAGCGCTCGAGGTCGGTCTGGTCTTCGCCCTCGAAATAGTCGGGGGCGGTGTAGCTGGCGCCGTTGAGGGCGGCCATGGGGGCGGAGAGGGCATGCAGCCAGTGCTGCGCGGTTTCGTCCATGAAAGGGGTCCTGGAGGCGCTGGGAACTGGCGGGGATTGTATAGGAAGATGCCCGCCGGGTTGTCAGGGATAGGTCCCGAGTCGATAGGCCTCAGCCACTTCGCGGAGCACCTCGCACACCCACTGCGCTGGCAGGTTCTGGGGCAGGGCCGCATTGCGGCAGATGCCCACCGACCCGCCCGGTTCGCGCACGCCGAGGTCGAGTTCGGCCAGCTCGCCACGCCCGAGGTCGATCAGCACGGCGTCCCGTGGCGCCACCCAGACCGCCTCGCTGCCCAGCACATAGCGCCTGCTCAGGGCCAGCGACAGGGTTTCCAGGCGCTGCGCCGGCAGCGCAATGGCGCATTGCACGAACAGGCTGTCGGCATGCTGGCGGATGGTCGTCCCCGGCGGTGGCAGCACCAGCGGGTAATCACCGACCTGCCTGCGCTCGACGGGTCGCTGCGCCAGCAGCGGATGCCCCGGGCGCACCACCAGGGTCATCGACTCGCTGTACAGGTGCTCGAACGACAGCCCCTGGATCTGCGGGCTGTCGGTCATCCGCCCGACCACCAGCTCCAGTTCCCCCAGGTGCAACTGGCCGAGCAACTGGGCACTGGCCCCGGTCACCACGCTGATCAGCAACGCTTCGTGACGCTGGTGCAGGCGGCACAGCACCTCGGGCATCAGCAGCCCTTCGACTGTCGACAGCACGCCGATGCGCACCTGCGACGGCGCCCGCGCCTCGCCGCGCACACTGCCGACCCCATCGCGCAACGCCTGCACGCTGGGGCCGGCGTAGCGCATGAAGCGCGTGCCGGCCGGGGTCAGGGTAACGCCGTTATGGCCACGTTCGAACAGGCGTGCCTCGAGCAGCTCCTCCAGTTCCTTGAGGGTCTTGGAGATCGCCGGCTGGCTGATCGCAAGCACGTCGGCGGCCCTGGCCAGGCTGCCCTGCCGGGCAATCTCCAGGAAGCACAGCAGGTGGCGGAACTTGATGCGGGTATCGAGGTTCATGCCCGGCAGTGTATCCGTGCGGGCCAGACCTGCAACGTCTGGGTGATGTTCGTCACCGGGCGGCAGTTCCTCCCTTGCAGGCGAAGCCGTGAAGCTTTAGCGTGTGCCACTTCGATGCATGGAGCTGCGTTATGACCGCCTACCTGACCCAGGATCTGGTCCTCGAACTGGGCGATGAAACACCCGAAGACACCACCATGAACATGCTGACCTTCCGTCAGCGTGGCACCACCCTGGTGATCGCCCGCAGTCCGCTGGCGGCCGGGCAGACGCTGGAGGCGCTTTACCAGCAGCAACTGGCGCAGTTGCGTGAGCGCCTGGGGGCGGTCATCAGCGAACCACAGCCGGTCAGCGCAGGCGTCGATCATGGCATCCACGGCCTGGAAGTCAGCCTGCAGTTCAAGCGCGGCGAAGTGGTCTCGTACCAGCGTCAGTTGGCCTACGCGCCAAGCGGGCAGGCCCGTTTCGTGGCAGTCAGCTATAGCAAGGAAACACCGCTGGAGGCGGTCGACCTCGCCCATTGGGAAGCCATCAAGGCAGGCTTGCGGCTGAACTGATTACCCGCGGCAAGAGCCGGGCACCGGCCGGGGGCATGCCCCGGCAGGCTGATCGTTATCTGAGTCTCTGTCCCAGTTCGACCGTCATCCCACGGATACGCACCGGCCACACCGGTAGGCGCTGTGTCTGATCTTCCAGGCAGTTGCCGTTTTGCAGGCAGAAATGCTGCTTGTACAGCGGTGCCGCTACCACCACGGTTGCTCCCAGGCTGGCCACCAGCCCACGCCCGATGATGTTCGCGCCCGAGCGCGGGTCGCGGTTGCCGACGGCGTACAGCTCCCGCCCCTGTCCCGGCAGGTAGAACAAGGCCACCTGCTCACCCTCGTGCCACACCACCACCCCGGAGTCGGCGACCAGGTCGCCGGCCTGGCACACCGCCTGCCAGCGGGTTTCACTTGCTACTGCCGTGTTGGACAGGCTCATCACATCGCCTCCTCATGGGTGGGAATCAGCTGCAGTGGCGCCGCCGGCCGGCGCTGGCCACGCTCGCGCACGAAGTGCACATCCGGATCGGCGCGCTGGTCGTTGACGAAGGTGCGAAAGCGCTTGAGCTTTTCCGGATCGCCCAGGGCGTTGGCCCATTCGCATTCGTAGCGATCGACCACCTGCTGCATCTGTGCCTCGAGTTCGGCGGCCAGGCCCAGGCTGTCGTCGATCACCACCTGCTTGAGGTACTCGAGGCCGCCTTCGAGGCCCTCGCGCCATACCGAGGTGCGCTGGAGCTTGTCGGCGGTGCGGATGTAGAACATCAGCACGCGGTCGATCAGCCGTACCAGGGTTTCGTCGTCGAGGTCGGTGGCGAACAGTTCGGCGTGGCGCGGGCGCATGCCGCCGTTGCCACACACGTACAGGTTCCAGCCCTTGTCGGTGGCGATCACGCCGATGTCCTTGCTTTGCGCTTCGGCGCATTCGCGGGTGCAGCCGGATACCGCGAACTTGAGCTTGTGCGGTGAGCGCAGGCCCTTGTAGCGATCCTCCAGACGCAGTGCCATGGCCACGCTGTCCTGCACGCCATAGCGGCACCAGGTGCTGCCGACGCAGGATTTCACCGTGCGCGTCGATTTGCCGTAGGCGTGTCCGGTCTCGAAGCCGGCGGCGATCAGTTCACCCCAGATCAGTGGCAGTTCATGCAGCTGGGCGCCGAACAGGTCGATGCGCTGGCCGCCGGTGATCTTGGTGTAGAGGTCGTATTTCTGCGCCACCTGGCCGATCACGATCAATTTCTGCGGGGTGATCTCGCCGCCAGGAATACGCGGCACCACCGAGTAGGTGCCGTTTTTCTGCATATTGGCCATGAAGGTGTCGTTGGTGTCCTGCAGCGGCACCAGTGCCGGGTCCATGATCGGCTGGTTCCAGCATGAAGCGAGGATGTTGCCCACCGCCGGTTTGCAGATGTCGCAACCGACGTGGCCTTTGCCATGGCGTTCGAGCAGCTCGCCGAAGGTGCGGATGCCTTCCACCCGCACCAGCCCGTAGAGTTCCTGGCGGGTGTAGGCGAAGTGCTCGCACAGGCTCTTGTCGACCGTCACGCCACGGGCGGTCAGTTCGTGCTCGAAGACCTGCTTGAGCAGTGCCGCGCAGCCACCGCAGCCGCTGGCGGCCTTGGTGCAGCCCTTGACGGCGGCGAGGTCGCCGCAGCCACTGTCGATGGCGGCGCACACCGCGCCCTTGCTGACGTTGTGGCAGGAGCAGATGGTCGCGCTGTCGGGCAGCGCATCGGCGCCCAGGGCCGGCGCGCCACCGCCTTGCGGCAGGATCAGCGCGGCCGGGTCGGCCGGCAGGGCGATGCCGTTCTGGGCATACTGCAGCAAGGTGTCGTAGTAGCTGTTGTCGCCCACCAGCACCGCGCCGAGCACGTGCTTGCCGCTGGCATCCACCACCAGCCGGCGGTAGGCGCTGTTGGCCTCGTCGATGAAGCGGTAGCTGCGTGAGCCGGGCGTGGCGCCGTGGGCATCGCCGATCGAGCCGACATCCACGCCCAGCAGCTTGAGCTTGGTTGACATGTCGGCGCCGGTGAAGTCGTCCGCCGCCTCGCCCAGCAGCCGCGCGGCCAGGTTGCGCGCCATGGCGTAGCCGGGGGCGACCAGGCCGAACACGCTGCCGTTCCACGACGCGCACTCGCCGATGGCGAAGATCCGTGGATCGCAGGTCCCGCACTGGCTGTCGATCACAACACCTCCGCGCGCGGCGATTTCCAGGCCACAGGCCCGGCCAAGGGCGTCCTGTGGGCGGATGCCGGCGGAAAAGACGATCAGATCGGTCTCCAGGTGTTCGCCACCGTCGAAGTTCATTCGGTAGCGGTACTGCTCGCCTGGGCTGATCGACTGGGTCGCGCGGGACAGGTGCACGCCCACGCCGAGGGCCTCGATCCGTGCCTTGAGTGCCGCGCCGCCTTCGCTGTCCAGCTGTACCGGCATCAGGCGTGGGGCGAACTCCACCACATGTGCCTCCAGGCCCAGGGACTTCAGGGCGTTGGCTGCCTCGAGGCCGAGCAGGCCGCCGCCGACCACCACGCCACGGCGGGCATCCGCGGCGGCGGCGCGGATCGCGTCGAGGTCCTCGAGGGTGCGGTAGACCAGGCGTGCATTGCCGCTGGAACCTTCGATTGGCGGCACGAACGGATAGGAACCGGTAGCCAGGATCAACTGGTCATAGCCCAGGCGGCCCTCGGCGGTGACCAGCTCCCGGCGCTCGCGATCGATGTCCAGCACCGTCTCGCCCAGGTGCAGGTGCACGCCGTGGCGGCTGTAGTAATCCGGGGCGCACAGGGCCAGGGTCTCGGCGCAGCTACCGGTGAAATACTCCGACAGGTGTACCCGGTCGTAGGCGCGCTGGCGCTCCTCGCCGAACACATGCAGCTCGAAGTGTGCCGTGGCGCCGCGTTCGATCAGCTGCTCGACGCAGTGATGGCCGACCATGCCATTGCCGACGATGACCAGTCGTGCTCGTTGTGCCCCGTTCGCTGTTGCCTGCATAGCCGATCCTCGATCACGGAAAACGAAAAAGGCGCCTGGAGCGGAAGCTCCAGGCGCCTTTGCCTGTACTCATCAGTGTGAGGCCCCTGTTGACCGCCGTTGGTCGTTGGGGCTGTTGTGCATTGGGTAAAGCAGGGAGTGTGCCAGGCTCCCGGTCATCGCGGGGCAAGCCCGCTCCCACAAGGCTTGCAGCGTGTCACGCTGCCTTTGGGCATCAGTTGGCCAGGTGATGTGGCCGCACAAGCAGGGTGCAGTACTCACCACCGTGGTGCATCAGTACACATCCCGCCGGTAGCGCTTGTCCCGCCCCAACCCTTCGACATAGGCCGCTGCCGTGGTCTCGTCCAGGCCGCCGTGCTGCGCCACTACCCGGCGCAAGGCCGCATCCACATCCCGGGCCATGCGCTGGGCATCGCCACAGACATACACATGCGCGCCGTCCTGCAGCCAGCGCCACAGTTCGGCGCCCTGTTCCAGCAGGCGTTGCTGCACATAGATCTTCTCCGGCTGGTCGCGGGAGAACGCGGTGCTCAGGCGTACATGGCCCTGCGCTTCCCAGGCCAGCAACTGCTCGCGATAGTAGAAGTCGTGCTGCGCGTGCTGCTCGCCGAAGAACAGCCAGTTGCGGCCAGGCGCTGCACGTGCCCGGCGCTCTTCGAGGAAAGCCCGGAAGGGCGCGATGCCGGTGCCGGGGCCGATCATGACGATGGGCGTGCCGTCGTCGTCGGGCAGGTGGAAGTGTTTGGATGGTTGGGCAAAGATGGCCACTTCGACATTCGCCGCACGGTCGGCGAGAAAGGCCGAGCAGACCCCCTTGCGTTCGCCGTAGCGCACTGTGGACACCGTCAGGTGCACCTGCCCTGGGTGTGCCTTGGGGCTCGAGCTGATCGAGTACAGCCGTGGCTGAAGGGGCTTGAGCAGTTCCAGCCAGCGGGCCAGAGGCCATTGCCGGGGGAACTCGCGCAGTACATCGGCCAGTTGCCGGCCCCACAGCCAGTCCTTGAGCGCGGTCTGGCATTCAGGCTGCAGCAGCTGTTGCAGAGAGGGCGCGTTTTCGCTGAACGCCTCGAGCTGTCGTGGCGTGACACGGGCAATCTCCAGATGCCGTTCCAAGGCCAGGCTCAGGGGCATTGGCTGCTGGCCTTCAAGCTCGACCACGGCCTGGCCATCGAGCTGCATCAGGCCGAGCAGTTCCTCGACCAGCGCCGGGCAGTTGCGCGGCCACACCCCCAGCGCATCGCCGGGCTGGTAGTCCAGGCCGCTACCTGCGAGGTCGAACACCAGTTGGCGGGTCTCCTTGGTCGAGCCGTGGCCATTGAGCAGGCGGTTCTGCACCAGGCGCGCAGGCCATGGCTGGTGTCTGCCGTGAGATTCGACGGTTGCGGGTGCCGATGTCGCGGGGGTGCTTGCGCCGAGGGCCGCCAGCAGGGCCTCGAGCCACGCACTGAATGCGGCATCGAAATCCGGCTCGCAGTCGACCCGCTCCAGCAGGCGCTGGCCGCCCAGTTCCGCCAGGCGCTGGTCGAGCTTGCGGCCGAAGCCGCAGAACTGATCGTAGCTGGAGTCGCCCAGGGCCAGCACCGCATAGGGCAGCTTGGCGCAGTCGGCGTCGCTCGCACCCTGCAGGGCCTGCCAGAACGCGGCGCCACTGTCCGGGGCGTCGCCGTCGCCGAAGGTGCTGGCAATCAGCAGTACGCTGGCGCAGCCGCGCAGTTGTGTCGGGCTGACGCTTTCCATGCTGCTGAGCTCCACCTTCAGCCCCGCCTCGCGTAGGCGTCTGGCGCAGCGCTCGGCCAGCGCCTCGCCGTTGCCGGTCTGCGAGGCCCACAACACGCGATGGCAAGGTACTGCCGCCTGTGCTTGGGGCTGGGCGAACAGCCCCGCCAGCAGGCCATCGACGAACAGGCGCCGGGCTGGCGCCAATGGTGCGGTGGCCGGCAGGCTTGGCACACCCTCGGCCCGTGTCTGCTGCAGGCCAAGCAGGAAGCCTTGCAGGTAATGGCGCTCCTCTTCGACAAGCACCGGAGCAGGTCGTGTCTCCAGGCCCAGCAGGCGGGCGAGGGTGGCGGTCGGCATGGTGACGGGCTCCGCAGGAATGGTGACGTTCAGGTCGAGGATCTCGATGCGTTCGCCCGCGACCCGTTCGAGGGTTACGGCGCAGTACTTGAAGGCCGGTTGCAGCGAGGTGGGGTCGACGGCGTCGCTGGTCACCGCGTTGATCGCCAACTGCTCGCCGTACAGGTCGTTCCAGTGGAACGGCGCGAAGCAGCCGCCGGGCAGCACCCGGTCGCTGAGGCGGGCCGGCAGCAGCGCCTGGCCTCGGCGTGAACGGATCGCCACCTGGTCCTTGTC
Organism: Pseudomonas peradeniyensis; assembly: GCF_014268935.2. Taxonomy (GTDB): domain Bacteria; phylum Pseudomonadota; class Gammaproteobacteria; order Pseudomonadales; family Pseudomonadaceae; genus Aquipseudomonas; species Aquipseudomonas peradeniyensis. Next base: position 1,018,781 of record NZ_JABWRJ020000002.1, read on the forward strand.
GCCGATGCCCAGGCGCCGGGCATCGTCGGGATGGATCTCGACGAAGGGGGCGGGTTCGAGGCGGTTCAGGCTTGGGACCTTGCCGGTCTTGGTCAGGGTGTGCCACTGGTGTTGCACGCGGCCGGTGTTGAGGACGAAGGGGTAGACGTCGTCCGGCAGCTCGGCGGGCGCCAGCCAGGGCCGCGCATGAAAACGCGCCTTGCCGGTGGCGGTCGGAAAGGCCAGCGCCGCTGGTTGGCCGTGTTCGTCGTAGCGATAGCGCAGCGGGCTGCGGTCATCCTCGCGCCCCGGCGCGCAGGGCCACTGCCGGGGGCTGGCGCGCAGCCCGGCATAGTCGATGCCGCGCAGGTCGTAGCCGGTGTCCGGGTTATGGAAGCGGCGGATCTCATCGAACACCGCCTCGGCGTCGGGGTAGTCGAAGGCATGCGCGTAGCCCAGGGCACAGGCGATGCGCGCGATCAGGCGCCAGTCCTCAAGGCTCTCGCCGGGCGGTTCGACGGCGCGGGGCATCAGGGTCAGGTTGCGCTCGCTGTTGATCATCACCCCTTCACCCTCGGCCCACAGCGCCGCCGGCAGGAGAATGTCGGCATAGCGGTTGGTCTCGGTGTCGAGGAAGGCGTCCTGGCTGATCACCAGTTGCGCCTGGTTCAGGCCGTCGATCACTTGCTGGCGATTGGCGACGCTGGCCACCGGGTTGCTGCAGATGATCCAGCAGGCCTTCACCTCGCCGCTCTTGAGCTGTTCGAACAGCGCCACCGTGCCTTCACCGCCCTCGCTGCGCAATGTGCCGGGTGCCAGCTGCCATTGCCGCTCGACGAAGGCGCGGTCCGCCGCCACCTGCGCCGAACGCTGGCCCGGCAGGCCCGGCCCCATGTAGCCCATCTCGCGGCCGCCCATGGCGTTGGGCTGGCCGGTCAGCGAGAACGGCCCGCTGCCGGGGCGGCAGATGGCGCCGGTGGCCAGGTGCAGGTTGCACAGGGCATTTGTGTGCCAGGTGCCGTGGATGCTCTGGTTCAGGCCCATGGTCCAGCAGCTCATCCATTCACCGGCCTCGCCGATCAGGCGGGCGGCTTCGCGGATGTCGGCCTCGTCCAACCCGGTGATGGCCGCGACCCGTTGCGGGGTGTAGTCCTCGAGAAACGCCGGCAGGTCTTCCCAGCCCTCGGTGTGGCGAGCGATGAAATCCGCGTCGGTGTGGCCGTTGGCATGCAGCAGGTATAAAAGACCATTGAGCAGCGCCAGGTCGGTACCCGGGCGCAGTTGCAGGAACAGGTCGGCCTTGTCGGCGGTGGCGCTGCGCCGGGGATCGACGACGATCAGCCTGGCCCCTGCCTTGAGCCGGTCGAGCAGGCGCAGGAACAGGATCGGGTGGCAGTCGGCCATGTTCGCGCCGATCACCAGGAACACCTCGGCGCGTTCGAAGTCCTGATAGCTGCCCGGCGGTCCGTCCGCCCCCAGCGACTGCTTGTAGCCGCTGCCGGCACTGGCCATGCACAGCCGCGAGTTGGACTCGATATGGCGGGTACGGATGAAGCCCTTGGCCAGTTTGTTGGCCAGGTACTGGGCTTCCAGCGACATCTGCCCGGACACGTACAAGGCCAAGGCATCCGCGCCATGGGTGTCGATGATCGCGCGCAACCGCGCGGCGGTTTCGCTGATGGCGGTGTCCAGGCTGCGGCGCGCCGGCTGCTGGCTGCGCTGGTCGCGCACGAAGGCGTGGGCCATGCGTCCGACCTGCAGCGGCACATGGGCGCTCTGGCCCTTGGTGCACAGGCGACCGAAGTTGCTCGGGTGCTGCTTGTCGCCACTGACCTTGATCACCTTGCCATCGCTCACGTGCATGACGATGCCGCAGCCGACCCCGCAATACGGGCACACACTGCGCTCTTGGCTGTCGCTCATCGGCAATCTCCTGCTGATGAAACGACAAAGGCGCCGGCTGCCCGGCCTGCAAACGGCAAGCGGGGCAACACGGCGCCTTCGTCGTGATGGGAGGGGACCATCGGCGTTGATGGTCTCGATGGCGTATGAGCAGCAAATCCCGGGCCATGTCATCGCGGGGCAAGCCCGCGCCCACGCTCAGCGAGGTGGCATGGGCTTGACCTGTGACGGGTGTGCACCGATACGGGGAGCCACGCACCAACGGATGACACATGCAAACGGACGGATATATGATTCGAATACGTTTCATATATAGGTAACCACACATGGGCATCGTCAAGATCTCCGACGACCTCCACGAAGACCTGCGCGTGGCCAGCGCCGCGCTGTCGCGTTCGATCAACGCCCAGGCCGAGCACTGGATCCGCATCGGCATGCTGGCCGAACTGCACCCGCAAGCGACCTACCAGGAACTGCTGCGCCAGTTGCTGCGCCAGGAACAGGCCAACCTCAAGGAGTTGCTGCAATGAGCAAGGTCATCCTCAAGGACGCCGCCGAGCTCGAGCTGATGCGCAACGCCGGCCAACTGCTGGCCCGGGTGTTCGCCGACCTCGACGGTTTCATTCGCCCCGGTGTGACCACGATGCAGATCAACGACCGCGCCGAGGCCTTCATCGTCGAAACCCTCAAGGCCCGCCCGGCGAGCAAGGGCCAGTACGGTTTCCCCTATTCGCTGAACACCTCGGTGGACCATGTGGTCTGCCATGGCATGCCCAAGGTCGACGAAGTGCTCAAGGAAGGCTCGATCGTCAACGTCGACATCACCCTGGAGCAGGGCGGCTACATTGCCGACTCGTCGAAGATGTACTGCATCGGCAAGATCGGCGACGAGGCCAGGCGCCTGGTCGACACCACCTATGCCGCCTTGTGGAAGGGCATCGAGCAGGTGCGCCCCGGCGCGACGCTCGGCGATATCGGCCATGCCATCCAGGCCCACGCCGAGGCCGCCGGCTACAGCGTGGTGCGCGAGTACTGCGGGCACGGCATCGGCCGGCAGATGCACGAGGCACCGGAGGTGCTGCACTACGGCCAGCGCGGCCTGGGCATGGCGCTGCAAGCGGGGATGGTGTTCACCATCGAGCCGATGATCAACCAGGGCGGGCGTGGTACGCGCGGGTTGCGCGATGGTTGGACGGTGATCACCCGTGACCACAGCCTGTCGGCGCAGTGGGAGCACACGGTGGCGGTGACCGAAAGCGGGTTCGAGGTGCTGACGCTGCGAGAGGAAGAGCAGCGGCCTGTATGAAATTCATCCGGCAACACGCCCTTGAACCGTCAATACTGGCCATTGGCTTCAAGCGCCGAGGATGAACAACCTTTCACCCAGGAACTTCCTGCGCGCAACCCGCTCTTATGCCGGTAGCCATTGGTCGCGGCCGCCTGCTAAGCTCGCGGCTTTACCCTGATTGCCCTCATGGCGCATGAACAAGGAAATTACATGAAACAGCATCGTTTGGCGGCTGCGGTTGCCCTGGTAGGCCTGGTCCTCGCGGGCTGCGACGCCCAGACCAGCAGCGTCGAGCTGAAGACTCCGGCACAGAAGGCCTCCTACGGTATCGGCCTGAACATGGGCAAGAGCCTGGCCCAGGAAGGCATGGACGACCTGGACTCGAAAGCCGTCGCCCAGGGCATCGAGGACGCGGTAGGCAAGAAAGAGCAGCGCATCAAGGACGAAGAGCTGGTCGAAGCCTTCACCGCCTTGCAGAAGCGCGCCGAGGAACGCCTGGCCAAGGCCAGCGAGGAAGCTGCCGCCGCCGGCAAGAAGTTCCTCGAGGAAAACGCCAAGAAGCCTGGCGTGATCACCACCGCTTCGGGCCTGCAGTATGAAGTGGTCAAGAAGGCCGACGGCCCGCAACCCAAGCCGACCGACGTGGTCACCGTCCACTACGAAGGCAAGCTGACCGACGGCAAGGTCTTCGACAGCTCCGTCGAGCGCGGCAGCCCCATCGACCTGCCGGTCAGCGGCGTGATCCCGGGCTGGGTCGAAGGTCTGCAACTGATGCACGTCGGCGAGAAGTACAAGCTGTACATCCCGGCTGAGCTGGCCTATGGCGCCCAGAGCCCGAGCCCGCTGATCCCGGCCAACTCGGTCCTGGTCTTCGACCTGGAACTGATTGCCATCAAGGATCCGGCCAAGGCCGACCAGGCACCGGCCAAGTAATACCCGGCCCGTTGCAAGAAGACGCCCCGTTTCGACGGGGCGTCGTCGTTTTCAGTCCGGCTTGACGCGAACCGTCGGCGTCATTCACTGTCGCAAGCAGTAGCCGCGCAGACGCGGGTGCCGGTGTCGCAAAACGTTTGCGCGGTTGAAACGGTTGTGTAAAAAACGCCCGATTCGTACCTGGCCCTTGCCCGGCGGGCACCACGCGGCGTCAATGTCGCCCTGTTCACAAGGTTATCCACAATAAATGTGGATAACCCCTGCTCCTCTGGAGGTCCCATGAGCGCACCCTGGAATTTCGCCCGCTTCCTGCCCTTGGCCGAGCGCCTGCTCAGTCGTGGCCGGCTGCCGGCCCTGCTGTTCGCGGTAGCCCGCAAGGGGCCGAAGCTGGGCCAATTACGCGAGGACCTGCGCCTGATGCAGGCGCTGTGCCTGGCCTGGTGGCGTGGCGAGTACCGCGCCGTCAGCCCCAGGGCGCTGGTGACCATCGTTGCCGGGCTGCTGTATTTCGTCAGCCCCCTGGACGCCATCCCCGACTGGTTGCTGGGTGTCGGCCTGCTCGATGACATCGCCGTGCTGGGCTGGGTGCTCAAGACCGTGGCCGATGAGCTGGGCCGTTTCAAGGCCTGGCGCGATGCCCAGTCGCCGGAACGGCTGCGGGTGGTCGAGCGTCTGCCTGATACTCCCGAGGCCCTGCGCCTTGAGCGTCCTGGCAGCTGATTCCGCACAGACCCCCGAGGTTGGTAATATAATTGGCATAAGGGTTATGCCTACGGATTACATGCCGTAATCCAACGTCAAGGGGGTTGTATGGGTATTCAGGTCATCAGCCGGGACGGTCAGCCCGAGTACGCAGTGGTTCCCTGGGAGCACTATCAGAAGTTGCTGGCGGCCGCAGGCCAGGCGCCGGCCGTAGCTCCCGACTCAGTCAGTCACAACGAGAGCACTCAACCGAGTACCAGCCAGTCCTCCCTGGACCAGCTGGCGTCCTTGCGTCAGGCCAAGGGCCTGGCCCCGGAGCAACTGGCACGCAGTGTCGGCATTAGCCCGGCCTACCTGGCGATGATCGAGTCCGGGGAGCGACGCCCGGACGCTGCGATCCTGCGCAGCCTGGCCTGGCACCTGGGCGTGTCCGGCTGGAGCGAGCCGTCATGAGTCAGGTCAGGATCAGCCGTCAGCAGTGGCAGAGCCTGCTGACCGAGCTCGACCTGGCCCGCCGTCAACGCCACCTGCTCACGTACCGTGCGCTGCTCGAGCGTCTGCAATTGCCCAGCCCGGCCATGCAGACCCTGACGGCGGCCCTCGAGTACCTGGCGACGCTCGACGCCCGCGCCGAGCAGCCGCTGCGCAGCTCGCTGGTGATCAGCCAGGGGGCCAGCCGTCTGCCGCGTACCGGGTTCTTCGAGTGTGTCGAGCGCCTGGGGCGGTTTTCCGGGCCGGTGGATGGCATGGAGGCGGCATCCTGGCATGCCTCGGAAGTGGTGCGGGTGTTCGAGTATCGCTACCCGGAAGAAGCCTGAAATTGGGGCTGTAGGCTGGATTGTGGGAGCCGGCTTGCCGGCGAAAGGACCGCATAGCGGTCCCCTGGTTTAACTCAGCACAGTCGTATCGATCAGGCTCAGGCCTGAGCCACCGCCATCCTTGGCCTGGCGCTTGGCCTGGGAGGCGAGCTCGGCCAGTTGACCGGCATCCAGCCCGTCGCAGCTGCCGGGCTCCAGCCAGACCACGCCGATCGACAGTGACAGCAAGGCGAACGTCTCCCGCTGCCCCTGGCGGTTGTGGGCGATGAAGCACCCGGCCTCCAGGTGTTCGCTACGGTAGAAGCGCCGGCATTGCCGGCCAAAAGCCTCCAGCAGCAATTGCAGGCGCTCGCGCCAGTCCGCCGAGCCCAGCACCAGCATGAAGTCATCCCCGCCGATATGGCCGACGAAATCCCGACTCGGATCGACGCGGTCGTTCAGGCACTGGGCCAGGCACAACAGCACTTCATCGCCTCGGGCGTAGCCATAGATATCGTTGAAGGGCTTGAAACTGTCGATGTCCACGTAGCACACAGCTGCCTTGCGCCGCTGCAACAGCAGGCGCGCCAGGCACTGCTGGATCGGCACGTTGCCCGGCAGCAAGGTGAGCGGATTGGCATGCCGTGCCTGCTGGATCTTCTGCTCGGTGATCAGCTTGAGCACGTCGATCACCCGCCCCAGCCCCAGGTAACGCCCATTCTGGGTGATGATGAAGTCCTCCTCGATACGCTGGCGCGCACGGCTGGTAAGCAGGCGGCTGACCTGCTGCAACGACTGGCCACGCTCGACGGCGAGAAAGTCCTGGCTCATCAGGCGGCTGATCGGCTTGCGCGCGAACAGGTCGGTGCCGAAGGGCTGGAGCAGGGCGTCGGCGAGCGAGTGGCGGTGGACGATGCCACAGGGGCGGCCTTGCTCGTCCAGCACGGCGAGGGAATTGAGGTTGGCCTGTCGACGGAAAGCGTCGAGCACCTGTTGCGTGGCGGTGTCGAGGGTGACCGAGGGTTGCTGGATAAGCAGGGCGCTGAGGTCGCGGCTGTCCTCGCACAACGCAACGCCCGAGCTTGTCATTGGGGGCGGCAGGCCGAGGCTGTCCACGACCGGAAACTCCTGGGGGCGGCCGAGCAGGTAGCCCTGGACCAGGTTCACGCCCATGTCGCCCAGTACCGCCAGTTCCTCGGCCAACTCGATGCCCTCGGCGATCACCTGGGCACGGGAGGCACGGGCAATTTGCAGGATGGAGCCGACGAATTCGCGCTTGAGCGGGTCCTGGTGGATGCCGTCGATGAAGTGGCGGTCGATCTTCACATAGTCCGGACGCAGCTCCGACCACAGGCGCAGGCTCGAGTAGCCGGCGCCCAGGTCGTCCAGGGCAATGGAAAAGCCCATGTCGCGGTAGTGGTGCAGGGCGTTGTACAGCAGCTGGAAATCTTCGGTGGGCGTTTGCTCGGTCAGTTCGATGACTACCCGGCTGGGCGCCAGGCCGAGCTGTTCGAGCATTTTCAGGGTGCGCCCGGACGGGTAGTCGGGCTCGACCAGGGACTCGGGCGAGACGTTGAGGAACAACTGTCCCGGCAGGTTCAGCTCGCTGAAACGGCGGCAGGCAGTTTCCCGGCACAGCACCTCCAGTTCGGCGAGGCGGCCCGCCTGGCGGGCGATGGCGAACAGGTTCAGCGGCGAGTGCAGCGGGCTGTTGGATGGCCCGCGGCTCAGGGCCTCGTAGCCGAGGATGCGCCGTTCGGAAAGGCAGACGATGGGTTGGAACAGACAGTGGACGCTGCGTTGAGCCAGGATGGCGCTCAATGCGCTGAGCTGTTCGGTGACGGTCATGGACTGCTTCCTGAAGTGAAAAAGGCCGGACGCTTGCACGTCCGGCCCTTCCATTTCACGACAGTCCGGTGACTGTTTGATGACAGGTCACATTATTTCGCCATCATTTCAGTGCTTGGCCACCGACGTGCTGAGGCCCAGATAGTCGAGCAGGATGCGACCGGTCTCGGACAGGTAGGCATCGTCCTCGGGCTTGGTGTCGTCCGGCTCGGCGGGCAGGGCGTCCTCGTCTTCCTTTTTAAGTTCCTTGAGCGGCTCTTCGCCCTTGGCCTTGCGGCGGATGTTCTCCAGCGCCAGCTGCTTGGCCTCGATCTCATCGTGGCGGGCGCGACGTTGCTGCTCGTTGAGGCTGACGGTCTTCTCGTTCATCAGCTTCTGGGTCAGCGCCAGGCGGTCGCGGATGTAGACGAACTCGGCATCCTTGTCGCTGCGCGCCTCATGCTGCGCCTTGAGTTGGGCCAGGAACGGCTTGAACGGATCGGAAGCCGGTTTGACCACCGGGCGGATGGTGTCCCACGGCATGGCCTCCGGCAGGGCGCTTTCGCCGATTTCCTTGGTGTCGATGATCGACGGATAGGCGATGTCCGGCAGCACGCCCTGGTGCTGGGTGCTCTGTCCGGAAACCCGGTAGAACTTGGCCAGGGTCAGCTTGAGCTCACCGTGGTTGAGCGGCTGGATGGTCTGCACGGTACCCTTGCCGAAGGTCTGGCCGCCGATGATCAGCGCGCGGTGGTAGTCCTGCATGGCACCGGCGAAGATCTCCGAGGCCGAGGCCGACAGGCGGTTTACCAGCAGCGCCAGCGGGCCTTTGTAGAAGGCGCCCGGGTTCTCGTCCTCGAGCACGTCGACACGGCCGTCGGCGTTGCGCACCAGTACGGTCGGGCCCTTCTCGATGAACAGGCTGGTCAGCTCGGTGGCTTCCTGCAACGAGCCGCCACCATTGTTGCGCAGGTCGATGACCACGCCGTCGACTTTTTCCTTCTGCAGCTCGGTGAGCAGCTTCTTCACGTCGCGGGTGGTGCTCTTGTAGTCCGGATCGCCAGCGCGATAGGCCTTGAAGTCCAGGTAGAACGCCGGGATCTCGATGATGCCCAGCTTGTAGTCACGCCCGTCCTGCTTGAGCTTGAGCACCGACTTCTTCGCCGCCTGCTCTTCGAGCTTGACCGCTTCGCGGGTGATCGAGACGATCTTGCTGGTCTGGTCGTTCGGCGCGTTGCTGGCCGGAATCACCTCCAGGCGCACCACCGAGCCTTTCGGGCCGCGGATCAGCTTGACCACTTCGTCCAGGCGCCAGCCGACCACGTCGACCATTTCCTTGTTGCCCTGGGCCACGCCGATGATCTTGTCGGCCGGGGCCACCTGCTTGGTCTTGGCGGCAGGGCCTGCCGGCACCAGGCGCACGATCTTGACCTGGTCGTTGTCGCTCTGCAGCACCGCGCCGATGCCTTCCAGCGACAGGCTCATGTTGATGTCGAAGTTCTCGGCGTTGTCCGGCGACAGGTAGTTGGTGTGCGGGTCGTAGGACTGGGCGAAGGTGTTGATGTAGGCCTGGAAGATGTCTTCCGCGCGGGTCTGGTCCAGGCGCGCCAGCTGGTTCTTGTAGCGCTTGATCAGGGTTTCCTGGACCTGCTTGAGTTCCTTGCCGGAGATCTTCTGGCGCAGCACCTCGTCTTTCACGCGCTTGCGCCACAGGTCGTCGAGTTCGGCCTGGTTCTTCATCCACGGCGCGTCCTTGCGGTCGACCAGCAGGTCTTCCTTGACGCTGAAGTCGATCTTGTCGACGCCCTTGTTCAGTTCGCCCAGGGCATAGTCCAGACGCTGCTTCACGCGGTCCAGGTAGCGCTTGTAGATGGTGAAGCCGGGCTCGAGGTTGCCGCTCTTGAGGAAGTCGTCGAACTGGGTCTTCCACTTGTCGAATTCGGCGATGTCGGTCGCGGTGAAATAGCTGCGCGACGGGTCGAGCAGCTTGATGTAGCTGTCGTAGATGATGACCGAACGGGCGTCGTCCAGCGGCGGCTTGCTGTAGTGATGGCGTTTGAGCAGCTCGACGATGTTGAGGCTGGCCACGACCTCGTCGCGGTCCGGCTGCAGGCTGTCCCACTTGTTGGCGGCGGCCGCATTGCCACCGAGCGTGAGGCTGCCCAGGCCGATCATGAGGGCGAGGGCGGTGCTGGGGAGGAAATGCTTCATGCTGATTCGACGTGGAGGCAATTGATCACGCATAGTAGGCCGTCTTATCCGTTCGCCGGTTCCATCGGAGCCGGACGCATACTGCAAAAAGCCTGGGACTTGGCGTTCCCAGGCTCGGTCATATGATTCAACTATGGAGGCACTGTGAAGGCATTGCAAGGCGTTGACGGACATGTGGCGTGGGTCGAGGCCGAGCGCCCGGCCTGCGATGCCGGGCAGGTGCGCATTCGCGTGGCCGCCGCCGGGTTGAATCGTGCCGACCTGCTGCAGCGGGCCGGGCTGTACCCGCCACCGCCCGGCGCCAGCCCTTATATGGGCCTGGAGTGCTCGGGGATCATCGAGGAGGTGGGTGCCGGCGCCGACTGGCGCGTGGGCGACCGGGTTTGCGCGCTGCTGGCCGGTGGCGGCATGGCCGAGGAGGTCGTGGTCGACGCCCGGCATGTGTTGCCGGTGCCTGAGGGCCTGAGCCTGCACGAGGCGGCGGCGGTGCCGGAGGTGTATGCCACGGCCTGGCTAAACATCTTCCAGTTGGGCGCGTTGAAAGCCGGTGAGAAGGTGCTGGTGCATGCCGGTGCCAGTGGCGTGGGCTCCGCGGCGATCCAGTTGTGCAAGGCGTTCGGTAACCCGGTGTGGGTCAGCGTTGGCTCAGCGGAGCGCCTGGCCTATTGTCAGTCCCTTGGCGCCGCAGGCGGCGTGGTGCGCAATGGCAACCTCGACGACCTGGAACTGCTTGGGCCGTTCGATGTGATCCTCGATCCGGTGGGCGCCAGCTATGGCCCGCTCAACCTCAAGCTGCTGGCCCGTGACGGGCGTTGGGTGATCATCGGCCTGATGGGCGGTCGCAAGGTCGAGCTGGACCTGGCGCTGGTGCTGGGCAAGCGCCTGGAGATTACCGGTTCGACCTTGCGCAACCGCGATGACGCGTTCAAGGCAGAGTTGTTGCGTGAGCTGCGCCAGCAGGTGTGGCCGCTGTTCGCCGAGGGGCGCCTGTCGCCACAGCTGGTCGACACCTACCCGGTGGCGTTCGCCGAGGCGGCCTATGCGGAGCTGGCGAGCAATCAAGTGTCCGGCAAGCTGGTGTTGGTGATTGATCCGACGCTCGTGTGATCTGGCGCATGCCCCTGTAGGAGCGGCCTTGTGTCGCGAAAGGGGTGCGAAGCACCCCCATCGATTGATGCGTTATCGCTGATATCCTGGGGCCGCTTCGCGACCCTTTCGCGACACAAGGCCGCTCCTACAGGGATCGCGCAGGCCGCAACCTCACTCGTGGTTCTGCGGCACCAGGATGGTATCCCGGGCCTCGGGCATCATCCCCGGGTAGTCCAGGGTGTAGTGCAGCCCCCGGCTTTCCTTGCGCTGCATGGCCGAGCGGATCATCAGCTCGGCCACCTGCGCCAGGTTGCGCAGCTCGATCAGATCGCGGCTGACCTTGTAGTTGCTGTAGAACTCATCGATCTCGTCCAGCAGCATGCGTACCCGGTGCTCGGCGCGCTGCAGGCGCTTGCTGGTGCGCACGATGCCGACGTAGTCCCACATGAACCGCCGCAGCTCGTCCCAGTTGTGGGCGATGATCACGTCCTCGTCCGAGTCGGTCACCTGGCTTGCGTCCCAGCAGGGCAGGGCGTGGGGCATGGCCACCTGGTCCAGGCGCGCCTCGATGTCGGCGGCGGCGGCGCGGCCATAGACGAAGCATTCGAGCAGCGAGTTGCTGGCCATGCGGTTGGCGCCGTGCAGGCCGGTGAAGCTGGTTTCACCGATGGCGTACAGGCCGGGCACGTCGGTGTGGCCGTGCTCGTCGATCATTACCCCGCCACAGGTGTAGTGGGCCGCGGGCACCACCGGGATCGGCTGGCGGGTGATGTCGATGCCGAAGGTCAGGCAGCGTTCGTAGACCGTCGGGAAGTGGCTGGTGATGAAGTCGGCCGGCTTGTGGCTGATGTCCAGGTAGACGCAGTCCACGCCCAGGCGCTTCATCTCGTGGTCGATGGCGCGGGCGACGATGTCCCGTGGCGCCAGCTCCTCGCGCGGATCGAAGCGCGGCATGAAGCGCTCGCCGTTGGGCAGGCGCAGCAGGGCGCCCTCGCCGCGCAGGGCCTCGGTGATCAGGAAGCTCTTGGCCTGCGGGTGGTACAGGCAGGTCGGGTGGAACTGGTTGAACTCCAGGTTCGCCACCCGGCAGCCGGCGCGCCAGGCCATGGCGATGCCGTCGCCGCAGGCGCCGTCGGGGTTGCTGGTATACAGGTAGACCTTGGCCGCGCCGCCGGTGGCCAGCACGGTGAAGCGTGCGCCGAAGGTGTCCACCTCACCGGAGTTGCGGTTCAGTACGTAGGCGCCCAGGCAGCGGTCGCCGTCCAGGCCCAGGCGGCGCTCGGTGATCAGGTCGACGGCCACGCGCTGCTCGAGCAGTTCGATGTTCGAACGTTGCCGGGCCTGTTCCAGCAGGGTGGTGAAGATCGCGGCGCCGGTGGCGTCGGCGGCATGGATGATGCGCCGGTGGCTGTGGCCGCCCTCGCGGGTCAGGTGGAATTCGAAGCCGCCGTCGTCGACGCTGTAGTGTTCATCACGGGTGAATGGCACGCCTTGCTCGATCAGCCACTGGATGGCCTCGCGGCTGTGCTCGACGGTGAAGCGCACGGCGTCCTCGTGGCACAGCCCGCCACCGGCGTTGAGGGTGTCCTCGACATGGGACTGCACGGTGTCGGTGTCGTCGAGTACCGCGGCGACGCCGCCCTGGGCCCAGAAGGTCGAGCCGTTGGCCAGGTCGCCCTTACTCAGCACGGCGATGCGCAGGTGGCGCGGAAGGTTCAGTGCCAGGCTGAGACCGGCGGCACCGCTGCCGATCACCAGGACATCATGTTGGAATTGTTGGCTCATGTCGGGACACTAGTAATCTTTGGAAGGGGCACGGCACAATAGTCGAGCGCAGATGGCACTGTGAAACTATCGTGAAACCTGGCCGGGATGCCTTTATAGCAGCCCCGGGCGCCTGATTTCCAATGGCGCATACGGGGTGGTGGCGATCTTTTTAGGAACTTTCCGATACTCTTGGAAATCCTATGAAGGCTGCCCGTACGCCACAGATTGCCGCGGCGACGCAAGGCGGCAGCTCTATCTTGGGCTGACACCTGCGTAACGAAACCAGATTATCGACGCAGCCGGCCGTGACCGCGCTGCGTCTTTCGTGCGAGCCGACCAAGGGCCGCAGGAAACTTGCTTGGAGGGGAGAACTTTTGCGCAAAGCCCGAGTCTATGGTTGCAAGCCTGAACGATGGCTGTTGCAGCGCTCCTTCGAGATCACTGAGGAGTGTTCATGCTAACCCAGGAAGAGGATCAGCAGCTTGTCGAGCGCGTGCAGCGTGGCGACAGGCGAGCGTTCGATCTGTTGGTGCTGAAGTATCAGCACAAGATTCTCGGGTTGATCGTGCGTTTTGTACACGACACCCATGAGGCGCAGGACGTGGCGCAGGAAGCCTTCATCAAGGCATACCGGGCGCTTGGGAATTTTCGCGGTGACAGTGCTTTTTATACCTGGCTGTACCGCATCGCCATCAACACGGCGAAGAACTATCTGGTGTCCCGCGGCAGACGGCCACCAGACAGCGATGTGAGCTCCGAGGATGCGGAGTTTTACGACGGCGATCATGGTCTCAAGGATCTCGAGTCCCCAGAGCGCGCGTTGTTGCGGGATGAAATCGAAGGCACTGTCCATCGCACCATCCAGCAACTGCCGGAAGACCTGCGTACAGCATTGACGCTGCGCGAGTTCGATGGACTGAGTTACGAGGACATTGCCAGCGTCATGCAATGTCCAGTGGGTACCGTGCGCTCTCGAATCTTCCGCGCTCGGGAGGCCATAGACAAAGCCCTGCAACCCTTGTTGCAGGAAACCTGAGACAGCGGCGACAGCCAAGAGAGGAACCGCCATGAGTCGTGAAGCTTTGCAGGAATCGCTGTCCGCGGTGATGGATAACGAAGCGGACGAACTGGAACTGCGTCGCGTGCTGAATGCCGTCGACGATGCCGAAACCCGTGCCACCTGGTCGCGTTACCAGGTCGCCCGCGCAGCCATGCACAAGGAGCTGCTGCTGCCCAAGCTGGACATCGCCTCGGCGGTTTCCGCGGCGCTGGCTGACGAGGCCGTGCCGGCCAAGGTCAAGCAGGGCCCGTGGCGCAGCCTCGGCCGCCTGGCCGTGGCCGCTTCGGTGACCGTTGCCGTGCTGGCCGGCGTGCGTTTCTACAACCAGGACGAGATCACCGGTGCCGAACTGGCCGCCCAGCAGCCTGCCCAGCAGGGCCTGAGCATGCCACAGGCGCAAGGCCCAGCCGTATTGGCAGGCTATAGTGAAGGCAACGAGCAACCGACCGGGCCGATGGCCAACGGTGTGCTGCAGAACCAGGCCGGCTGGGATCAACGCCTGCCGGGCTACCTGCGCCAGCACGCCCAGGAGTCCGCGCTGAAGGGCAACGAGACCGCGCTGCCTTACGCCCGCGCCGCCAGCCTGGAAAACCGCTAAGTTAAGGAGGATCATGCGCGCGCTACCTCTCCTGTCGCTGCTGCTTGGCAGCAGCCTGACGGTGCAGGCCCTGGCCGCCAACTCATCGCCCGAGGCGAGCGAGTGGCTGAACAAGCTGGCACGGGCCGAGCAGCAGCAGAGTTACCAGGGATCCTTCGTCTACGAACGCAACGGCAGCTTCTCATCCCACGATATCTGGCATCGCGTCCAGGACGGCAAGGTCAGCGAGCGGCTGCTGCAGCTCGACGGCTCGGCCCAGGAAATCGTGCGGGTCGATGGCAAGGTGCAGTGCGTCAGTGGCAACCTGGTCAGCAGCGTGGGCACACCGCCGGACAGCGCTCCGCGGGTGCTTGATCCCCTGAAGCTCATGAGCTGGTACGACCTGAGCGTGGCAGGCAAGTCACGCGTCGCCGGGCGCGACGCGGTGATTGTCGCGCTCACCCCGCGTGACCAGCATCGCTATGCCTTCGAATTGCACCTGGACCGCCGCACCGGCTTGCCCCTGCGCTCGTTGATGCTCAACGACAAGGGCCAGTTGCTCGAGCGCTTCCAGATGACCCGCCTGGACACCGACGCTGTGCCAACCGACGCCGAGCTGGCTGCCAGTGCCAGCTGCAAGCCAGTCGAACGTTCGGTGGCCGGCACAGCCGAAACCGTCGCCGGATGGCGTTCGGACTGGCTGCCGCCGGGGTTCGAGCTGGTCAACAGTTCGGTTCGCCGCGACCCTGAGCGCAAGAGCAGCGTCAGCAGCCTCATGTATGACGACGGCCTGGCCCGTTTCTCGGTGTTCCTCGAGCCGATCGGCAACGAGGCCGGTGTCGATACCCGTGCCCAGCTTGGCCCCACCGTCGCGGTGTCGCGGCGCCTGAACACACCCAAGGGCAAGGTAATGGTCACCGTGGTCGGCGAGATCCCGCTGGGCACCGCCGAGCGTGTCGCCCTGTCGATGCGGGCCCAGGATGCCCAGGCGCGTCAATGACGGCGCGCCTTCTGACAGCTCTTGTTACACAGGGCTGACATGAAATTAAGGCATTGTCATTTGCAATCCTGCCGCAAATTTTCTATAGGTCAGGCTTCTCGGAGTCTGGCCTTTCCTGCGTCTGCGGGAACCTTACTGCTAACTACGCTCGTTGTGACGGGAGCCGTATGTCAATACCACGCTTGAAAACCTACCTATCGATGTTCGCCGCCGTGCTCATGCTCGGCCAGGTGCTCAGCGCCCAGGCCGAGGAGTCCCTGCCGGACTTCACCACCTTGGTCGAGCAGGCCTCGCCGGCGGTGGTCAACATCAGTACCAAGCAGAAACTGCCGGACCGCCGCATCGCCGCCGGGCAGATGCCGGACCTCGAAGGCCTGCCGCCGATGTTCCGCGAGTTCTTCGAGCGCAACATGCCGCAGCAGCCGCGTTCGCCCCGTGGCGACCGCCAGCGCGAGGCGCAGTCGCTGGGTTCGGGCTTCATCATCTCCAGCGACGGCTATGTGCTGACCAACAACCACGTGGTGGCCGACGCCGACGAGATCATCGTCCGTCTGTCCGACCGCAGCGAACTGCAGGCCAAGCTGGTAGGCACCGACCCGCGCACCGATGTGGCCCTGCTCAAGGTCGAAGGCAAGAACCTGCCGACCGTCAAGCTGGGCGACTCGGAGAAGCTCAAGGTTGGTGAGTGGGTGCTGGCCATCGGCTCGCCGTTCGGCTTCGACCATTCGGTGACCAAAGGTATCGTCAGCGCCAAGGGCCGTACGCTGCCCAACGACACCTATGTGCCGTTCATCCAGACCGACGTGGCCATCAACCCGGGCAACTCCGGTGGTCCGCTGTTCAACATGAAGGGCGAGGTGGTGGGGATCAACTCGCAGATCTTCACCCGTTCCGGCGGCTTCATGGGCCTGTCGTTCGCCATCCCGATCGACGTGGCGATCGATGTGTCGAACCAGCTGAAGAAAGACGGCAAGGTCAGCCGCGGCTGGCTGGGCGTGGTGATCCAGGAGGTCAACAAGGACCTGGCCGAATCCTTCGGCCTGGACAAGCCGGCCGGCGCCCTGGTGGCCCAGGTCCTGGAAAACGGCCCGGCAGCCAAGGGCGGCCTGCAGGTGGGTGACGTGATCCTGAGCATGAATGGCCAGCCGATCGTCATGTCCGCCGACCTGCCGCACCTGGTTGGCAGCCTCAAGGACGGCGAGAAGGCCAAGCTGGAGATCATCCGCAACGGCAAGCGCCAGAACCTGGATGTCACCATTGGCGCTTTGCCAGAGGATGACGCCGACATCGGCCTGGGCGCGGGTGTCGATGGCAGCGCCGAGCGCAGCAGCAACCGCCTGGGCGTATCCGTGTCCGACCTGACCGCCGAGCAGAAGAAGTCGCTGGAGCTCAAGGGCGGCGTGGTCATCAAGGAAGTCCAGGATGGTCCGGCGGCCATGATCGGCCTGCGTCCGGGTGATGTCATCAGCCACCTGAACAACCAGGCCATCGCCTCGGCCAAGCAGTTCACCGAGATCGCCAAGGAGCTGCCGAAGAACCGTTCGGTGTCCATGCGCGTGCTGCGTCAGGGGCGTGCGAGCTTCATCACGTTCAAGTTGGCTGAATAAGCGGGTTGAATGGTAGGAAAAGGGCAGCTTTGGCTGCCCTTTTTCATGAATATCACAAACTCCCGGGTGGAGATGGGCATTTCTTTGTGGGGCACAGCCGATCCCGATTTCATCTATGGGTGCTCATGGGCCATCAGATCCTATTTTTCACAAGGCGAATAACATAGCCAATATATCCACCGGTACTTCTGAGGTTGGCGGCAAGCACTATTTTCTCATCCTGTTCTAATGCAATCATCGCATTGATTGTATCTTTTATCTCATCCGGAAGAGGGGTAAGAGGATCAGCCGTTCCATTCTTTTCATAACGCTGCAAGTGCGAGGTTCCGAAGGAACCGGCGCCAAATAAGAGTGCTCCGTGATCCTGCTCGATGACCCCTGTCTTCCATTCGACTCCGTCGTTTTCGCGTTCTGTAATCTGCGGATTGCCAGCGTTGAAATGTTCGTCTCGCTGCCCCGTGATCAAAAGTTGCCAGGCCCAGCCGTCCAATTTGACGGTATTCGGTTTATCGGTCTGCTCGAATCGACGACTGCCGGTGGCCAGTATTTCATCCGTGTTGCGAATGCACAGCTGTTGTACTCTCGTTTTATATTGCGTCGCGTGTTTGGATTCACGGTCGATCTGGAATGTAAGGGTTCCATCTTTGCCAAAGGTAGTGTCCAGCTCTCCGTTAGTCTGATAGCGTGCAATAAAACCACTTTCACTATTCTCATTGGACAGGTAGCCGCAGATCAGCAGCGCGTTGTTGCTGACGGCTAGCCCGGTCAGCGTGACGTTTCCGCCTGTATGGGTGATCTCTATAAAAGACAACTCGCCGAATCCCGGTTCGCCGTTGAAACCTTGGCGGTAGAGGCGAGGCGGGATTCCTTGGGTATCAAAGTTTGCAGTTGCAATCAGGTGGTTGTCGTGTACAAGAAGGCTTGATCGGCCCTCCTGTAAACGAAGACCCTGTTCAGCTTCTTTTTCCCATCCTGGACGCGCCACCTGCAAACTCGAGTTGGTTGGCTGGGGAAGGTAATACGGGGTTGGGTCTATTGTTGCATCCTGGTCAAATTTGGCGATGAGAACGCTTTTGGGAGCGTCTCTGTGCTCACTGCTCCAGCCGAGCATCCAGATTGACGAGCCGTCCTTGCCATCTATGGCAATTGATACACAGCCAGAGTCTGACGCCTGGCCATGGTTGCTGCTGGGATCGAATAGCCCGAATACGATGCCTTTGTTTCCCGGCTTACCGAAAGTCGTGTCAATGCTCCCGTCGTTGTCAAAGCGAGTGAGTGCGTAATAGTGGGTAAGCGAGCCATCGCCGTTGATTTTTTCTGTCACGGCGGCTGCCAGTAATTTTTTACCTTGGTGTGTGAGATCGATGACATGTCGGTCAGTAGAATTGTCATACATAGGGAGTTGCGCCAGTCCGCTCCCATTGAATTCAGTGTCTAACACATAGGATGTTGCCATTGTCCTTGCCTCAAGTGTGTGTAGGTTTTCAACCTATACTCGCCCCCGTCACCAGGGTACTGGCAAAAATATCAGGTCACCTCCTGGCTCACCCAGGCACCGAGCGGGCATGGCGATGTATCAGCAAGAATGACGTCGATCTCTCCTCCGCTCTGGGGCGATGGCAGCGCGAACGCAGCAGCAACGCCTGGGGCTGCCTGTGTCGGCAGCCATGATCGGCCTGCGTCCGGGTGATGTCATCAGCCACCTGAACAACCAGGCCATCGCCTGGACCAAGTAGTTCACCGAGATCGCCAAGGAACTGCCGAAGAACCGTTCGGTGTCCATGCGCGTGCTGCGTCAAGGGCGTGCGAGCTTCATCACGTTCAAGTTGGCGGAGTGATTGTGGAGTAAAAAAAGCCGACGCAATGCGTCGGCTTTTTTATTTAAGTGGACTTATGCTTTCCGGAAGCTACTCAAGCTGCCTGCGAACCCTTTGTCGGTGAAAGTGTTGGTTGCAATGATAATGTCCTGGTCGCGCTGAATTGAGAGCAGTGCATTTTCAGTCCAGGGGACTTCAAGGTAAGTAAGTGGTAGTTGAGTACCGTCCAGTCCATAACGACGTGCACAAAAGTCACCGTACTCGCTCCGTCCCCAAGCTATAATGCCATCGTTGTCAGCGGTGACTGTTTTCCACTCGACGCCAAATGGGTTGCCGGCTTCATCGGTGAGGTTGTCGATAACCGCTTTTCCCTCATTGAATCCCGGATCTGCCGCGCCATTCTGCAAGTACTGCTGGATCCATCCAGCATCAGGGTATTCATCGATCTCTCGTAGTGCCCCGGCTACCAGAATCTTCCCGTTTGGAAGAAGGGGCATGTGCCGAATTCTAGTTTTGAAATGTTCAATCTGAAACGTAACGAAGCCTGAAACGCCGAACTTTTTATCCAGCGTCCCATCGGTCAGGTAGCGTGCAATGAATGCAGATTGGCTAACCCCTTTGGTAACGTACCCGCTCACCAGAAGCCCCTGGGTGCTTGCTGCCAGACCGGTGATCGTTACAGGTCCAGCGGGGTGTTCGATTTCTATTTGATCGCGTGAGTCGCCGAAACCCGGCCGACCGTCAAGGGTGAGTCGATACAGACGCGGTGGATAGTGGCGGCGTGTTTTCTGGCGTCGTGCGACCGAAGGCGAACGCTCGATGAATCTTTCGAAGTTCACCGCGGCAACAAGATGGTTCTGATCAACCAGTAAACGAGAAAAGATCGGTCGTTCAGTGCGGCCTTCAGAAGATCTTATTGACGAGCCCTCCGGAAGAGAGAGACGTTGAACGTTACGGAGTGAAGCGGCGTCACGGTCGAGTTCTGCCAGGACGGGTAATCTGCGCGAAAATTGTTCCTCAGCAAGCCATCCCAGCACCCAGATGGAGTTGTCAGAAACCGCAACGGCTTCGCTGGAAGAGTGAAAAATATTCTCCTCGAATTTGCCGAATGCATGACCTTGTGTCTCTTCCTGGTGGAGTATGCTGCTTGAGGGTAGTGAGGAAGGCTTACCAAAACCGAAATCCGGAACGCCTCGGCTGCTGAAACGAGCAAGGGCGAAGTAGTGTTCATCTGTTATGCCGGAGATCGACAGTGCCGAAACGATGATGTCCTGCCCTTGTAGGGCAACATCTGTTACGTGACGATAGTCGGATACGAAGTTGGGGAGTAAAGCAATTCCGTTATTGCCGAATTTTCTATTGAGCTCGCCGAAGGCCATGGCAATCGTCTCCATGCAGGGAGCCTCCAATCTATGACCGCTCCCCCCCACCGCGATACTGGCAAAAATATCAGGTAACCTCCTGCTTCACCCAGGCAACGAGCGGGCATGGCGACGGCCCGTCGCTTGAGGTACAATTCCCGGCTATTTTTCGGCGGGCGTCCGGCTCGCAGCCTTTTCGAGTGTTGACCCGTGAGTGATTTGAGTCATATCCGCAATTTCTCCATCATCGCCCACATCGACCATGGCAAGTCGACGCTGGCCGACCGTTTCATCCAGATGTGCGGTGGCCTGACTGCGCGCGAAATGGAAGCTCAGGTTCTCGACTCCATGGATCTCGAGCGCGAGCGCGGTATCACCATCAAAGCCCACAGCGTCACGCTGCACTACAAGGCTCAGGATGGTAAGACCTACCAGCTGAACTTCATCGATACCCCCGGCCACGTCGACTTCACCTATGAAGTCTCGCGCTCGCTGGCGGCGTGCGAAGGTGCGCTGCTGGTGGTCGATGCCGGTCAAGGTGTCGAGGCCCAGTCCGTGGCCAACTGCTACACCGCCATCGAGCAGGGCCTGGAAGTCATGCCCGTACTGAACAAGATGGACCTGCCCCAGGCCGACCCGGACCGCGTCAAGGACGAGATCGAGAAGATCATCGGCATCGACGCCACCGACGCCGTGGCCTGCAGCGCCAAGAGCGGCATGGGCGTCGACGAGGTACTCGAGCGCCTGGTGCAGACCATCCCCGCGCCGGAAGGCGAGATCGATGCGCCGCTGCAGGCGCTGATCATCGACTCCTGGTTCGACAACTACCTGGGCGTGGTCTCGCTGGTGCGCGTGCGCCAGGGCCGCGTCAAGAAAGGCGACAAGATCCTGGTCAAGTCCACCGGCAAGGTGCACCTGGTCGACAGTGTCGGCGTGTTCACGCCCAAGCACACCCAGACCGCCGACCTGAAAGCCGGTGAAGTGGGCTTCATCATCGCCAGCATCAAGGACATTCACGGCGCGCCGGTGGGTGACACCCTGACCCTGTCCAACACCCCTGAAGTCGAAGTGCTGCCAGGCTTCAAGAAGATCCAGCCGCAGGTCTACGCCGGCTTGTTCCCGGTCAGCTCCGACGACTTCGAGGATTTCCGCGACGCCCTGCAGAAGCTCACGCTGAACGACTCGTCGCTGCAGTACATGCCGGAAAGCTCCGACGCCCTGGGCTTCGGCTTCCGTTGCGGCTTCCTCGGCATGCTGCACATGGAGATCATCCAGGAGCGCCTGGAGCGCGAATACGACCTGGACCTGATCACCACCGCGCCAAGCGTGATCTACGAGCTCGAACTCAAGACTGGCGAGACCATCACCGTCGACAACCCGTCGAAGCTGCCGGACGTCTCGGCGGTCAACGACTTCCGCGAGCCGATCGTCACCGCGACCATCCTGGTACCCCAGGAGCACCTGGGCAACGTCATCACCCTGTGCATCGAGAAGCGTGGCGTGCAGCGCGACATGCAGTTCCTCGGCAGCCAGGTGCAGGTGCGCTACGACCTGCCGATGAACGAAGTGGTGCTGGACTTCTTCGACCGCCTGAAGTCCACCAGCCGCGGCTACGCCTCGCTGGACTACCATTTCGACCGCTACCAGTCGGCCAACCTGGTCAAGCTGGACGTGCTGATCAACGGCGACAAGGTCGATGCCCTGGCGCTGATCGTGCACCGCGACAACGCCGCCTACAAAGGCCGTGCGTTGACCGAAAAGATGAAGGAACTGATTCCTCGGCAGATGTTCGATGTGGCGATCCAGGCAGCCATTGGCGGCCAGATCATCGCGCGGACAACCGTCAAGGCGCTCAGAAAGAACGTACTGGCCAAGTGCTACGGTGGTGACGTCAGCCGTAAGAAAAAGCTGCTGGAGAAGCAGAAGGCCGGTAAGAAACGCATGAAGCAGGTGGGTAACGTGGAGATTCCACAGGAAGCCTTCCTTGCCGTGCTCAGGTTGGATAGCTAGGTCCTATGTCGCTAAATTTCCCGCTGTTGCTCGTCATCGCCGTCGCCGTCTGCGGTCTGTTGGGTCTGATCGACCTGCTGTTCCTGGCCCCGCGCCGGCGGGCGGCGATCGCCAACTACCAGGGCAGCGTCAGCCAGCCCGAAATGGCCGTGGTTGAACGTCTGAACAAGGAGCCCTTGCTGGTTGAATACGGCAAGTCGTTCTTCCCGGTGCTGTTCATCGTGCTGGTGCTGCGTTCGTTCCTGGTCGAGCCGTTCCAGATCCCGTCGGGGTCGATGAAGCCGACGCTGGAAGTGGGCGACTTCATCCTGGTGAACAAGTTCTCCTACGGCATTCGCCTGCCGGTGATCGACAAGAAGGTCATCGAGGTGGGCGATCCGCAACGCGGGGATGTGATGGTGTTCCGCTACCCAAGCGACCCCAACGTCAACTACATCAAGCGTGTGGTTGGCTTGCCGGGCGACGTGGTGCGCTACACCAGCGACAAGCGACTGTTCGTCAACGGCCAGTCGATCGCCGAGCAATTGGTCGGCAGCGAGCCGGGTACCCTGGGCAGCGCCGAGCTGTACAAGGAAAAACTCGGTGAAGCCGAGCACCTGATCCGCAAGGAAATGACCCGCTACCGCATGCCGCCGGACCAGCAATGGACCGTGCCGGCGGGGCATTACTTCATGATGGGCGACAACCGCGACAACTCCAACGACAGCCGTTTCTGGGATGACCCGAACAT
The DNA here is from genome assembly GCF_014268935.2 of Pseudomonas peradeniyensis. Lineage (GTDB taxonomy): Bacteria > Pseudomonadota > Gammaproteobacteria > Pseudomonadales > Pseudomonadaceae > Aquipseudomonas > Aquipseudomonas peradeniyensis. Next base: position 1,041,438 of record NZ_JABWRJ020000002.1, read on the forward strand.
TCCCAAGGAGCTGCACGGCATGGTTCCGGACCGCAACATCGTCGGCAAGGCGTTCGCGGTATGGATGAGCTGGCCGGAGCCGAAACTCAGCCACTTCCCGAACCTGTCGCGGGTCGGGCTGATCCATTGAGTAACGACGGCGCTGTCCACGGACAGCGCCGATTGCATTTCTGACATAGGCTGTGTTCTCAGGGAGCGAGAGCTTTCGCCGTTTCCGGCGACAGACCGCAGTCAAACCGTCTTTCAGGATGTTGATTTGAACAACGCGTTGAACATTGCACGGGTGGCCCCATGAGCGCTTCCCTGGCCCGCCTGGAGCGCAAGCTCGGCTACACCTTCAAGAACCAGGACCAGATGCTGCTGGCCCTGACCCATCGCAGCTACGCCGGGCGCAATAACGAGCGCCTGGAATTCCTCGGCGATGCCATCCTCAACTTCGTGGTCGGCGAGGCGCTGTTCGAGCGCTTCCCGCAGGCCCGCGAAGGCCAGCTGTCGCGTCTGCGTGCCCGCCTGGTCAAGGGCGAGACCCTGGCCCGCCTGGCCCGTGGCTTTGACCTGGGCGAGTACCTGCGACTGGGCTCGGGCGAACTCAAGAGCGGGGGCTTTCGTCGCGAGTCGATCCTCGCCGACGCCCTCGAGGCCCTGATCGGCGCCATCTACCAGGACGCCGACATGCAGACCGCCCGCGAGCGCATCCTGGCCTGGCTGACCGATGAATTCGACGGGCTGACCCTGGTCGACACCAACAAGGACCCCAAGACCCGCCTGCAGGAGTTCCTGCAGTCGCGTGCCTGCGAGCTGCCACGTTACGAAGTGGTAGACATCCAGGGCGAACCGCACTGCCGGACCTTCTTCGTCGAATGCGAAGTGGTCCTGCTGAACAAGAAAAGCCGCGGCCAGGGCGTGAGCCGGCGTATCGCCGAGCAGGTCGCCGCTGCCGCCGCATTGATCGCCCTGGGCGTGGAGAATGGCAATGACTGAGAACACTTCGACCCGCTGCGGCTACGTGGCCATTGTCGGTCGCCCGAACGTGGGCAAGTCCACGCTGCTCAACCATATCCTCGGGCAGAAGCTGGCGATCACCTCGCGCAAGCCGCAGACCACCCGTCACAACATGCTCGGCATCAAGACCGAGGGTGACGTGCAGGCGATCTATGTCGATACCCCCGGCATGCACAAGGCCAACGACAAGGCGCTGAACCGCTACATGAACCGCAACGCCTCGGCGGCCCTCAAGGACGTCGACGTGGTTATTTTCGTGGTCGACCGTACCAAGTGGACCGACGAGGACCAGCTTGTGCTGGAGAGAGTGCAGTACGTCACCGGCCCGTTGATCATTGCGGTCAACAAGACCGACCGCATGGAAGAGAAGGCCGAGCTGATCCCGCATCTGCAATGGCTGCAGGAACAACTGCCGAACGCCGAAGTGATGCCGATCTCCGCGCAGCAGGGGCACAACCTCGAAGCGCTGGAAGCCCAGATCGCCAAGCACCTGCCGGAGAACGAACACTTCTTCCCGGAAGACCAGATCACCGACCGCAGCAGCCGCTTCCTCGCCGCCGAACTGGTGCGCGAGAAGATCATGCGCCAGCTCGGTGCGGAGCTTCCGTACCAGATCACCGTGGAGATCGAGGAGTTCAAGCAGCAGGGTCATGTGCTGCACATCCATGCGCTGATCCTGGTCGAGCGTGACGGACAGAAGAAGATCATCATTGGCGACAAGGGCGAGCGTATCAAACGCATCGGTTCCGAGGCGCGCAAGGACATGGAAGTGCTGTTCGACTCCAAGGTCATGCTCAACCTCTGGGTCAAGGTCAAGGGCGGCTGGTCCGATGACGAGCGCGCCCTGCGTTCGCTGGGTTACGGCGACCTGTAAGCCCAAGCACTTCACCTGTAGGAGCGGCCTTGTGTCGCGAAAGGGCTGCGCAGCAGCCCCCAAGATCTCGACTGATACGTAGATCCCTGGGGCCGCTGCGCGGCCCTTTCGCGACACAAGGCCGCTCCTACAGGGGTTCTGTCAAATCTGGGTTTCGAGATTCATCATGGACCAACCCACCCCCCAACCCGCCTACGTGCTGCACAGCCGCGCCTACAAGGAAACCAGCGCGCTGGTGGACTTCCTCACCCCCCAGGGACGGGTGCGGGCGGTGCTGCGCCGGGCGCGAGGCAAGGGTGGCAGTCTGGTGCGGCCGTTCGTGCCGCTGGAAGTCGAACTGCGCGGGCGCGGCGAACTGAAGAACGTCGGTCGCCTGGACAGCATTGGCATCGCGGCCTGGCTGCATGGCGATGCGCTGTTCAGCGGGCTCTATCTCAACGAGCTGTTGATGCGCCTGCTGCCTGCCGAGGCGCCGCATCCGGCGTTGTTCGAGCACTACACCCTGACCTTGCAGGCCCTGGCCGCCGGACGCCCGCTGGAGCCGCTGCTGCGCTCCTTCGAATGGCGCCTGCTGGACGAACTGGGTTATGCCTTCGCTTTGGACCATGACGTCAACGACAATGCCGTTGTCGCCGAAGGGCTCTATCGCCTGCAGGTGGACGCTGGCCTGGAGCGGGTCGAGCTGTTCCAGCCCGGACTGTTCAAGGGTAGCGAGCTGCTGGCCCTGGCCCAGGCCGACTGGGAGGCGCCCGGTGCCCTGCTCGCCGCCAAGCGCCTGATGCGCCAGGCCCTGGCGGTGCATCTGGGGCCCAAGCCGCTGGTCAGCCGGGAACTGTTTCGCAAGCGCTGATCAGCACGTATGCTGTGGCCCTCAACCTTCAGGAGTGCCCCTTCGTGACTCACAGCAACCGCATGCTTCTCGGCGTCAACATCGACCACGTGGCGACTCTGCGCCAGGCCCGGGGCACCCGCTATCCGGATCCGGTCAAGGCCGCCCTGGACGCCGAGGAAGCGGGTGCCGACGGCATCACCGTGCACCTGCGCGAAGACCGCCGGCATATCCAGGAGCGCGACGTGCTGCTGCTCAAGGACGTGCTGCAGACCCGCATGAACTTCGAGATGGGCGTCACCGAAGAGATGATGGCCTTCGCCGAGAAGATCCGCCCGGCGCATATCTGCCTGGTACCGGAAACCCGCCAGGAGCTGACCACCGAGGGCGGCCTCGACGTGGCCGGCCAGGAGGCACGGATCAAGGCGGCGGTCGAGCGCCTGTCGCGCACCGGCGCCGAGGTGTCGCTGTTCATCGATGCCGACGAACGGCAGATCGAGGCTTCGCGTCGCGTCGGCGCGCCGGCCATCGAATTGCACACGGGGCGCTACGCTGACGCCGAGACGCCGACCGAGGTGGCCGAGGAGCTCAAGCGTATTGTCGATGGCGTGGCATTTGGCGTTGGCCAGGGGCTGATCGTCAATGCCGGCCATGGCTTGCACTACCACAACGTCGAGGCCGTCGCGGCAATCAAGGGCATCAATGAACTGAACATTGGCCACGCGCTGGTGGCCCATGCGCTGTTCGTCGGCTTCAAGGCGGCGGTGGCGGAGATGAAGGCGCTGATCGTCGCCGCTTCGCGCTGAGTCGATCGCGGGGCAAGCCCGCTCCCACGCATTGGCTTGAGCTTCTGTGGGAGCGGGCTTGCCCCGCGATAGCTTTATTCGGCCTTGAACACCAAGGTAAACCGAGTCGGCCCTTCGACCTGGCTGCTCACCTCGACCCGCCCCTCATGCAGCTGCATGATCGACTTGACGATCGCCAGCCCCAAGCCCGTCCCACCCTCCAATCGCGAACGCCCGGCCCCGGCCCTGTAGAACCGCTCGAACAGGTGCGGCAAGTGCGCCTCGCCAATTCCCGGCCCGCGATTTTCCACCCACACGCCGATCTGGTCGCCGATTCGCTCGATGCCCACGGCCACCGGCTGACCTTCAGGGCCATGGCGAATCGCATTGCTGAGCAGGTTCGACAGCGCCCGCTGGAACATCAGCTTGTCCGCCATCGCGGTACCCCAGCCTTGCAGGTGCAGGGAGATGCCCTTGAGTTCGGCGCTGAAGGTGAACAGCTCGCTCACCCGCGCCACTTCGTCCGCCAGCGCCACGGGAACCAGGGCAACCTGGGTCTGCGGCTGGCTGACCTGGGCCAGGAACAGCATGTCGTTGATGATGCGGTTGAGCCGAGTCAGTTCCTCGACGCTGTCCTCCAGGGCTTCGCGGTACTTGTCGCCGTCACGCTCGCGGGCCAGGGTCACCTGGGCCTTGCCCATCAGGTTGCCGATGGGCGTGCGCAGTTCGTGGGCCAGATCATCGGAGAACTGCGACAGCTGGCGCACGCCCTGGTCGAGCCGGTCGAGCATGACGTTGATGGCGCGGGCCAGGTCGGCCAGTTCGGCGGGCAGGCCCTCGTCCGGCAGGCGATGCGCCAGGTCCTGGGTCGAAACCTGCCCGGCGATCCGGCGAAAATGCCGCAGCGGACGCAGGCCACGCTGCACCAGCTTCCACGCGGCGATGCCGATCAGCACCAGCAGCAGCGGCAGGGCCAGCAGGGTCGAGTTCAGGTAGGCCTGCAACAGGCTGTTGTCGTCGCTGCGGTTGAGCGACATCAGCACCTTGACCGGGGTGTCGTCGCGCAGGCGCATCAGACGGCTGGCAGTGAGGATCTGATTACCATCATCGTCGCGCCAGGTATGGAAGGTCAGCCGGTTGTCGGCCTCCTGGTTCAACAGGTGCTGTGACTGCAGCGCCGGCCCCAGGCTGAGCAGGGCGGGGTGGCGGCCGTTGACGGCCAGCACGCTGAGGCTGAGGTTGTCGTGGCCCATGACCAGGTCGAGCAGGGGGTGGGCTCGGGCGCCGAGGTCGTCGCTGCGCAGATCGACGCGCAAGTTGTGTTCGACCTGCTGCATCTTGCGCGCCAGGTCCTTGCGCGCCCGGCTGTCCAGTTCATGATCGAGGGCGAACACCGCCAGGCACGCCAGCAGCAAGACCAGCGCTGCCCCCAGCAAGGTGACGGTCAGGCCCAGGCGCAGCGACAGGCTGGAGCGCTTCACGTCCGTGCCTCGAGCACGTAACCGACGCCGCGCAGGGTGTGGATCAGCTTGTCCTCGAACGGGTCGTCGATCTTTGCCCGCAAGCGGCGGATCGACACTTCCACCACGTTGGTGTCGCAATCGAAGTTCATATCCCACACCAGCGAGATGATCTGTGTGCGCGACAGCACCTCGCCGCTCTGGCGCATCAGCAGGTGCAGCAGGGCGAATTCCTTGGCGGTCAGGTCGATACGCTGGCCACCGCGCCAGGCGCGGTGGCGGCCGGGGTCGAGCTCAAGGTCAGCGACTTTCAGCGTGCTCGGCTGCAGGTGCTGGTCGTTGCGTCGCAACAGGCTGCGGATGCGCGCCAGCAGTTCGGGAAACTCGAAGGGCTTGAGCAGGTAGTCGTCGGCGCCCAGGTCCAGCCCCTTGACCCGGTCTGCCAGACGGCCATGGGCGGTGAGCATCATGATCCGCGTCGAGGATTCGGCGCGCAGGCGCTGCAGCACGCCCCAGCCATCGAGCCCGGGCAGGTTGACGTCGAGGATCACCAGGTCGTACGCCTGCTGGCGGGCCAGGTGCAGGCCGTCGGTGCCGGTGTGGGCGCAGTCGACCACGTAGCCGTTCTCGCGCAGGCCCTGTTGCAGGTAGTCGGCGGTGCGGGGTTCGTCCTCGATGATCAGTAGGCGCATGGTCGGGCTCTGTGTGGAAAGGGGGCGATTCTCGACCCTGTAGTGACATCAGGGTCAAGCGGCGAGGATGTTACTGGATGCGAATGGGCAAGCGGCGGGAATAACGGATTTGTAATACGCGGGTCATGTGCCTGACAGGGCCGCCGCCATCATGGGACAAGCCCACTTCCACAAAACCAGCAGGATCCCGTGGGAGCGGGCTTGCCCCGCGATGCGGTTCTCTTGCAAGACTGTAATGTCCGCCTCACCTTGGCGTTAGCTGCCGCTTGCGATGATGGCCCTGTCGAAACGGTTATCACGAGGCAAGCACGATGAACCTGACCAAGTACCTGCTGCTGGCGATTCTCGCCCTGGGCAGCACCAGCGTTTTCGCCGAAGGCGGCGCCGAGCGTTCGAAGCAATTCTGGCAAGCGTTCCGCGACGACCAGGCGCGCCTGTACGGCGACAAGCAGCAGGCGCTGGCCGAGCGCGAGCGCAAGGCCGAGGAAAAGGCCCGCGAACTGGCCAAGGACTGAGTACCACACACCTGCGCCGCGACAGCTCCTCGCCGCTGGTGGACCTGGGCGCCCGAACGGGCGCCTTTTTTTATTTGCGTGCCAGCAATGTGGCGCGGCGCGGGGCCGGCAGGCCTTCGACGGTCTTGCCGTGGTCGTTCGGATCGAGGAAGTCGCCCAGCGACTGGTAGCGCATCCACTCGGTGCTGCGCTGCTCCTCGACGCTGGTGACACTGACATCGACGCAGCGCACATCGCTGAAGCCGGCGCGGCGCAACCAACGCTCCAGGGCCGGCACCGACGGCAGGAACCAGACGTTGCGCATCTGCGCGTAGCGGTCCTCGGGTACCAGCACCTGGTTTTCGTCACCCTCGATCACCAGGGTTTCCAGCACCAGTTCACCGCCCTTGACCAGGCAGTCCTTGAGCGCCAGCAGGTGCTCGATGGGCGAGCGGCGGTGGTAGAACACGCCCATGGAGAACACGGTGTCGAAGCCTTCGAGGTTGGCCGGCAGCTCTTCGAGGGCGAATGGCAGGTGCCAGGCCGGCAGTTCAGGCAGGTACTGCTGCACGGCCTGGAACTGGCAGAAGAACAGCCAGTTGGGGTCGACGCCGATGACCATGTCGGCGCCGGCGCCGAGCATGCGCCATTGGTAATAGCCATTGCCGCAGCCCACGTCGAGCACGCGCTTGCCCTTGAGGTCCAGGTGCGGGCCGACCCGCGACCATTTCCAGTCCGAGCGCCACTCGGTGTCGACATGCACGCCGAACAGGTCGAACGGGCCCTTGCGCCAGGGCGACAGGCCCATCAGGGCCTGGCGCATCTGCGCCCGGGTGGCGTCGTCGCAGGCGCAGTCCAGGCGCAGGCCGTCGACCAGGTCGATTTCGCTGGGGGTCAGCTGCGGTAGTGCCTCGAGGGCGCCGCGCCAGCGGTCGAGGTCGCCGTGGCCCTTTTCCAGCTTGGCTTCGAGTTGCGCCTGCAGGCCCTGGGACCAGGTGGCAAGGGGCGTGCCCGCCAGGCGGCGGACAAGGGGAGACAGATCGATCATGGCAGGGCTATCAGCGAGGCGAAGTTGAGGCATTGGAACCAGGGCACGACCTTGGAGAAGCCGGCGGCGCGCAGGCGCTGCTCATGGGTTTCCAGGGTGTCGGGCTTCATCACGTTCTCGATGGCGCTGCGTTTCTGGGCGATTTCCAGTTCGCTGTAGCCATTGGCACGCTTGAAGTCCAGGTGCAGTTCGTTGAGCAGGTCCTGCTCCTGCGCGTCGGTGAAGCGCAGTTTTTCCGAGAGGATCAGCGCACCGCCCGGCAACAGGGCCTGGCGGATGCGGCCAAGCAGCTCCAGGCGCTGCTCGGGGGCGACGAACTGCAGGGTGAAGTTCATCGCCACCACCGAGGCGGGCTCGAAGGGCAGGGCGAGGATGTCCGCTTCCAGCACCTGCACCGGCAGCAACTCCTGGAACATCGAGTCCTGGGCGGTGAGGTACTGGCGACAGCGCTCGACCATGGCCGCGGAGTTGTCCACCGCGATTACCCGGCAGCCGTCCGTGCGCACATGGCGGCGCAGCGACTGGGTCACCGCACCCAGCGAGGCGCCGAGGTCGTACAGCGCGGAGTTCGGCTGGGCGAAGCGCGCGGCCAGCACGCCGAGGTTCTCGACGATGGTCGGGTAACCGGGCACCGAGCGCTTGATCATGTCCGGGAACACCTGCACCACGTCTTCGTTGAAGACGAAGTCGGGCACCTGCTCCAGGGGTTGGGCGAAAAGGCGGTCGGGTTGTTTGCTCACGGGTGGGTCCAGGCGGCTGGCAATCTACAGGGGCGGCATTCTAGCCAAACCACGGCAAGCTTGCATGACTCACTGACCGGCGCCGTCTGCTCACTTCACCCGGATGGCGCAATCGAAGGTCTGCACCGGCCGCACTTCAGGGGCCCAGGGCTGCTGGTAGACCAGGATCAGGTGACCCTCGCCTGCGGCCTTGGCCTGGAAGCGCCAGGAAGAAAGCCCGCCGCTGCCGACGATGCCGGCCTGTTCCGGGGAGCTGTACACCTCGGGGCCGAGGCTGCGAAGGATCTCCGGAGCCGGGTTCTGCAGCAGCCAGCGGTAGCCGGTGGTGGGGTTGCTGGGCAGGGTGAGGGTCATGGTCTGGCCGACGACCAGGCGTGTGGGGCACTCGCTTTCGCCGTCCAGTTCGACGGTGCGTTGCGGTTGCTGGGCGCAGGCGGTGAGCAGGGCCAGGCCCAGGGGAACGAGCAGGCGAGGGGCGGACATGGTGGCTCCTGAGGCTGAAGTTGCCTGAGGATAACCGAAGCTGACGTTACTTTCCTCATGGCCCCATCGCGGGGCAAGCCCGCTCCCACGCCGGAGGTGGGAGCGGGCTTGCCCCGCGATGGGGGCCTGTCAGAACAGTACTTTCGCCACGTCGGCAAAGCGCTTGGCGAAATGCACGGTCAAGCCGTCTTTCAGGTACTCGGGCAACTCCTCGAAGTCGCCGCGGTTGGCCTCCGGCAGGATCAGTTCGAAGATCTTCTGCCGACGCGCCGCGATCACCTTCTCGCGCACCCCGCCGATCGGCAGTACCTGGCCGGTCAGGGTCAGCTCGCCGGTCATCGCCACGCCCTTTTTCGGCGCCTGGTCCCGGGCCAGGGACAGCAGGGCGCTGGCCATGGTCACGCCGGCGCTGGGGCCATCCTTGGGCGTCGCGCCTTCAGGGACATGCAGGTGGATGAAGGCCTCGTCGAAATAGCCCGGCGTGCCGCCGAACTGCTTGAGGTTCGAGCTGACATAGCTGTAGGCGATCTCCGCCGATTCCTTCATCACATCACCCAGCTTGCCGGTGAGCTTGAGGCCGCGGCCGAGGGTGTGGATGCGCGTGGCCTCGATCGGCAGGGTGGCGCCGCCCATGCTGGTCCAGGCCAGACCTGTGATCACGCCCTTGCCGGCCAGCACCTGCTCGCTGCGGAACAGCGGCATGCCCAGGGCGGGCTCGAGATCCTTGGTGCCGATCTTGAGCTTGGCCTGCGGATCCTCCAGCAGCTTGACCACCGACTTGCGCACCAGCTTGCCCAGCTGTTTCTCCAGCTGGCGCACACCGGCTTCGCGGGCATAACCCTCGATCACCGCGCGCAGGGCGGCGTCGTTGATGCCCAGGCTGGTCTTGGCCACGCCGGCCTTGTCCAGCTGCTTGGGCCACAGGTGGCGCTTGGCGATGGCGAGCTTTTCCTCGGTGATGTAGCCGGACAGGCGGATCACTTCCATGCGGTCGAGCAACGGGCCGGGGATCGAGTCGAGGGTGTTGGCGGTGCAGACGAACAGCACCTTGGACAGGTCCAGGCGCAGGTCCAGGTAATGGTCGAGGAAGTCGACGTTCTGCTCGGGGTCGAGGGTCTCCAGCAGTGCCGAGGCCGGGTCGCCCTGGTAGCTCTGGCCCATCTTGTCGATCTCGTCGAGCATGATCACCGGGTTCATCACCTCGACTTCCTTCAGCGCCTGCACCAGCTTGCCTGGCTGGGCGCCGATGTAGGTGCGGCGGTGGCCCTTGATCTCGGCCTCGTCGCGCATGCCGCCGACACTGAAGCGGTAGAACGGCCGGCCCAGGGATTCGGCGATGGACTTGCCGATGCTGGTCTTGCCCACGCCCGGCGGACCCACCAGCAGCACGATGGAGCCACTGATCTCGCCTTTCCAGGCGCCCACGGCGAGGAACTCGAGGATGCGCTCCTTGATGTCGTCCAGGCCCGCATGGTGACGGTCGAGTACCTTGCGCGCGTGCTTGAGGTCGAGCTTGTCCTTGCCGTACACGCCCCAGGGCAGGGCCGTGGCCCATTCCAGGTAGTTGCGGGTGACGGCGTACTCCGGCGAGCCGGTTTCGAGGATGGCCAGCTTGCCCATCTCCTCGTCGATGCGTTTTTTCGCCTGGTCAGGCAGGGTCTTGCCCTCCAGGCGCTGCTGGAACTGCTCCAGGTCGGCGCTGCGGTCGTCCTTGGTCAGGCCCAGCTCCTGCTGGATGACCTTGAGCTGCTCCTTGAGGAAGAACTCGCGCTGGTGCTCGCCGATCTGCCGGTTCACCTCGGCGGAGATCTCGTTCTGCAGCCGGGCCACCTCGACTTCCTTGCGCAGCATCGGCAGGACCTTTTCCATGCGCTTGAGCATGGGCACGCAGTCGAGCACTTCCTGCAGCTGGTTGCCGGTGGCCGAGGTGAGGGCGGCGGCGAAGTCGGTCAGCGGCGACGGGTCGTTGGGGCTGAAGCGGTTGAGGTAGTTCTTCAGTTCTTCGCTGTACAGCGGGTTGAGCGGCAACAGTTCCTTGATCGCGTTGATCAGGGCCATGCCGTAGGCCTTGACCTCGTCGGTGGGTTCCGCCGGCTGGCGTGGGTAGTCGACTTCCACCAGGTAGGGCGGGCGATGGTGCTTGAGCCAGGTGCGGATGCGCACCCGGGTCAGGCCCTGGGCGACGAACTGCAGCTTGCCGCCTTCGCGGCTGGCGTGGTGCACCTTCACCAGCGTGCCGTACTCGGGCAGGGCCTTGGTGTCGAAATGGCGGTGGTCTTCCGGCGGGGTGTCCATGAAGAACAGCGCCAGGGAGTGGTGCGGGGTCTTGGCGACCAGGTCGAGGGTTTCGGCCCAGGGTTCTTCGTTGACGATCACCGGCAGCACTTGCGCGGGGAAGAACGGGCGGTTGTGGATCGGGATCACGTAGACCTTGTCCGGCAGCTGCTGGCCGGGCAGGGCGAGGTGGTGGCCGGGGGCGGCCTGGGGATCGAGGTGTTCGACTTCGCTGTGTTCGTCGGGATGTTCCGGGAAATCCTGCTGGTCGCTCATGGGGCACCTGCGTGAATGGCTATGGTGCTTAGATGGGGCGGTGGGGGATGGGTTTCAACCCATCCCAGCTGCAAGCTCCAAGCTTCAAGCTGCAAGAAAAAAGCGGGACCGTGCTGGCCCCGCTTTCTCTTGTCGCTTGCAGCTTACTCAGCCAATTTGTAAGCGATGATGTAATCGCCCATGCGGGTGCCCAGCGAGCCATGGCCGCCGGCGGTCACCAGCACGTACTGCTTGCCGTCCTTGCCGGTGTAGGTCATCGGCGTGGCCTGGCCGCCTGCCGGCAGGCGGCCCTTCCACAGCTCCTGGCCGTTCTTCACGTCATAGGCGCGCAGGTACTGGTCCAGGGTGCCGCTGAGGAAGCCCACGCCACCGGCGGTGACGATCGAACCGCCCATGCTCGGCACGCCCACCGGCATGCCGATCGGCACCGGGGTGCTGTCGCGGGTGGTGCCGTTCTTGTGCTTCCACACCACCTTGTTGGTGAACAGGTCGATGGCCGCCACATAGCCCCAGGCTGGCGCCTGGCACGGGATACCGATCGGCGACATGAACGGGTGCATGGTCACCGCGTACGGCGCGCCGGCGTTCGGCTGCACGCCGCTGGTCTCGCTTTCGCGCTTGCTGCCTTCGGCCACCTGCTCGCGCGGGATCATCTTCGACACGAAGGCCATGTAGTTCGGCGAGGTGAAGAGGATCTGGCGCACCGGGTCGACCGACACGCTGCCCCAGTTGAACACGCCGACGTTGCCCGGGTAGACCAGGCTGCCCTGCTCGGACGGCGGGGTGTACTGGCCTTCGTAGCGCAGGCTGCGGAACTGGATGCGGCAGAGCATCTGGTCGAACGGCGTGGCGCCCCACATGGCCTGTTCGGTCAGCTCGGGGCCGAGCAGGTTGAGGTCGGAGCGGGCCTGGGTCGGCGCGGTGTGGTCGCCTTTCACGGCGCCCTGCGGTACCGGGATCTCGCGGATCGGCACGATCGGCGTGCCGTCGCGGCGGTCGAGCACGTACAGGCTGCCTTGCTTGGTCGGCACGATGACCGCCGGCTTGACGCCGTCATCGGTCTTCAGGTGAACCAGGGTCGGCTGGCTGCCGACGTCCATGTCCCACAGGTCGTGGTGGGTGAACTGGTAGTTCCAGCGCGCCTTGCCGGTGGCCAGGTCCAGGGCGACGATGCCGGCGCTGTACTTCTCGGCGCCCGGGGTACGGTCGGCGCCCCACTGGTCGGGGGTCTGGTTGCCCAGCGGCAGGTAGATCATGCCGAGGTCTTCATCGACGCTGGCTATCGACCACATGTTGGCCGAGTTGCGGCTGTACATTTTCCCGTCGGCCAGGGGCTTGGTGTCGTCCGGGTTGTTGCTGTCCCAGTTCCATACCAGGTGGCCGTCGTGCACGTCGTAGGCGCGGATCACGCCGGACGGCTCGTTGGTCGACTCGTTGTCGGTGACGTGGCCACCGATGATCACCAGGCTGCGGGTGATCGCCGCCGGCGAGGTGGAGTAGTAGCCACCGGCGGTGAACGGGCCGATGCCGCGGCTCAGGTCGATCACGCCCTGGTTGGCGAAGCCTTCGCAGACCTTCCCGGTGTCGGCGTTGATGGCGATCAGGCGGGCGTCGGCGGTGGGCAGGTACAGGCGGCGCGGGCAGGCCTGGGCCACGGCCTGGCCTGCGTCGGTGATCTTCGGCGCGGGGCTTCCGTCACGGCTGACGTAGCTGTTCTCGTCATAGTACGAGACGCCGCGGCAGGTCATGTGGGCGAAGCCCTTGAAGGTGCCGGTGGGGCTCTTGACCTGCGGGTCGTAGCGCCAGATCTCGGCGCCGGTGTCCGGGTCCAGCGCCAGCAGGCGGCTGTGGGCGGTGCAGGCATAGAGCATGCCGTTGACCTTCAGCGGGGTGTTCTGGTTGGTCAGCTCCACCGGGTCGTTTTCAGTTGGCAGGTCGCCGGTGCGGATGCGCCAGGCCTCTTCCAGGCGGTAGGCGTTCTGCGGGGTGATCTGGCGCAGCGGCGAGTAGCGGTCACCGTGTTCGCTGCGGCCGTAGGCCTGCCATTCACCGTCCGGCATGGCCGGGGCGGCGCTGCCCATCTCGCTGTTGTCGCGGGTGAACTCGCCACGGATCTCGCCCGGGTGGGTGAACTGGCTGGCCACGGCGGTGGCGCCGGAGGCGACCACGGCGACGCTGAGCAGGGCGGTGTTGACCTTCGACGCCGGGCCGACCAGCGGGCGGCGCGCCCACGGCAGCAGCAGGACCACGCCGATGGCGAACCAGATGGCCAGGCGCGGCACCAGCTGCCACCAGTCCAGGCCGACTTCCAGCAGTGCCCAGGCGGTGCTGCCCAGCAGCACCAGGCCATACAGGCCCAGGGCGATGCGGCGCTTGGCCAGCAGCAGGATGCCGGACAGGGCGAAGCCGATACCGGCAATCAGGTAGTAAAGCGAGCCACCCAGCTGGCTCAGCTTGATGCCGCCGGCCAGCAGGGCCAGGCCCATCAGCAGCAGCAATACGCCCATCAGGCGCGGTAGCCAGCGGGTTCCATTCTTGGCACCGTCAGTGCTCATCGTCTGTTCTCCGTAGTGTGAAAGGGTCGGGTTAGAAACTGCTCTGGATCTTCAGGCCGCCGATCAGGGCGTCGTCGACCCGCGACACCCCGCCCGGATGGCGGATGTACTGCAGGTTCGGGCGCACGGTGAGCCAGTCGGCCAGGTGGATGCCGTAATAGAGTTCGGCGCTGTACTCGGTGTCCTGCACGGGCAGGAAGCCGGGGTTGTCGTAGTCGTCCAGGCCGTTGGCCTGGTTGATGAGGCGGGCGTTCTTGCGGTAGCCGGGATTGACGTGCACACGGGCCAGGGCGAAACCGATGTCGTCCTTGGCGCGGGCATCGAAGGGCCCCTTGTAAACCACACCTGCCTGCACATAGTTGTCGATGGCATTGGTCTTCTTGTCGTGCACCGTGGCATTGGCGAACAGGCTCAGGCCGCGCGACTGGTCCGAGGCCAGCGCGGTCACCTGCTGCTGGGCGCCGAGCCACAGGCCATGCTTGCTCGAGCTGCTGCGGTAGGCGGCGCCGCTGATGGCGGCTGGCGCGCCGTTGCTGTCCTTGAGTACATCCTGTGCCTTGGCATTACTGTAGTAGTAGCCGGCGCGATATTCCCCTTTCAGGCCATTGACCCGCGGGCTCCAGACCAGTTCGACCGGCATCACCGCGCCCTGGGTGCCGCTGCCGCTGAGCTTGAAGCCGTTGCCGCTCTCGAGGTTGGAGGGGTTCTGCTCGAACACGCCGACCTGGGCGTAGAGTTCGTCGTTCAGGTTGTAGCGCACGCGCAGGGCCCACTGGCTGACCGGCCAGTTGTACCAGATGCCACCGACCCAGTTGCCCACCTGCGAGCCGCAGAACGCCAGGTTCTGGAAGTCGCAGGGGAAGCTGTTGAAGTCCTCGCCTTCGCCGAAGCGGCCGAATTTCACGTCCAGCGCGCCATCGAAGTATTTCTGCTTGATCCACATCTGCGTCAGTCGCCAGGTCTCGCCACGGCCCCAGACTTCCTGCGCCGAGGTGAAGCCACCGACCCGCGGGTCGTTGATGCGGTCGTTGCTGATGTTGTCGCCATGGCGTTCGGTGACGGTCAGCTGGAACTCGGTGTCGTGCCAGCCGAGGATCTTCTGCAGGTCCATGTTCACGCCGAAGGTGAACTGGTCGCTGTAGCGCGCCGCGCGGTCATGGCTGTAGCCGCCGTGCAGGTTGCTGCCCATCTCGCCGGTGTAGCCGAGGGTGAAGTCATAGCCTTTCTCCAGCAGCTCGCTGCGGGTCCCGCCCCAGTCGCCGAGCATCCACGGCGAGTCCTTGGCGAACATCTCGCTGGCGCTGGTGGTGGGGGACAGGGCGCCGAGCAGGGTGGCGAGGGCGAGGCCGGAGTAGCGGGTATTGGGCAGCTGGAGCATGAGATAGCGCTATCTTTTGATTGTTGAGGAAACGGCAAGCGCAACGAAGTGCGAGATCTTCGAAGGGAAATGACTGCGTTGGGTATCGAGTGAAGCGATTCAGCTTGCGGCGGGGAGGATATAGGGGAAGTTGTAAGAAAAAAAGACAAAATGTCGCAGGGGATTGTTGCTGATGGGGTAACAGTCAATCAGCCCATCGCGGGGCTAGCCCGCTCCCACGGTGGGAGAAGGCTTACCCCGCGATGACGTCAGAACGAGGTGCGCAAGCCGACCTGCACACTACGCCCCGGCGCCGGCGCGATATCGCGCAGGATCGAGCTGGCATAGCGCACGGTCTGGTCGGTGAGGTTCTCGCCGCGCACGAAGGCCAGCCATTCACTCTGGCCGATGTCGAAGCGATACCCCAGGCTGGCGCCGAGGGTGGTGTAACCGTCTGTGCGGGTCTCGTTGGCCGGTTTGCGGTGCTGTGACGCGGCGTGCTGTACATCGACCCGCGCCTGCCAGCGGTCCAGCTCCCAGACCAGGCCACTGTTCAGACGCAGCGGGGCGATGCGCGGCAGCGGCTCGCCGCTGTCGAGGTTCTTGGCCCGGGTGTAGTCGCCGGACAGTTCCAGGGCGAAGCTGCCGTAGCGGTTTTCCAGCAGTTGCCAGCGGTCCTGGGCCTCGATGCCGTAGAAGCGTGCCCGCACGCCCTGGTAGGCATACTCGGGGATATCGCCGTGGTCATGATCATGATCATGGTCGTGATCGTGGTCATGATCGTCGTGGTCGTGATCATGGCCTTCACGCAGGTTGCCGGTGCCGATCAGGCCGATGTAGTTGCGAAAGTGGCTGTAGAACACGCCGACGCTGCCCTTGTGGGTGCCGTTGTCGAAGCGCAGGGCCAGGTCGGTGGAGATGGCCTTTTCCTTGTTCAGGTTCGGATCGCCGATCTCGTAGGCGCCGGTGGCCACGTGGGCACCGTTGGCGTACAGCTCGTAGAAGGTCGGCGCGCGCTCGGTGTAGCCGAGGTTGGCGGCCAGCGACCAGACCGGGTCGAGCTGATAAACCGCGCCCGAGGACAGGCTGAAGGCGTTGAAGCTGCTGGCGCTGTCGGCGCCGGCGAAGTTCTCGTTGCCCTTGGCGTCCGGATCGACCCGGGTGTGTTCCAGGCGCGCGCCCAGGCTCAGGTTCAGGCGTTCGCTGGCCTGCCATTGCTCGAGCAGGAACAGCGCCAGGCTGTCGGTGTCGGTGTGCGGGACAAAGGCTTCCTCGCCCAGCGCGGAGAATTCGTTGCGGCTGACCTGGGCGCCGACCACGCCCTCGACGGGGCCCAGCGGCTGGTGACGGGCTTCGATGCGCGCCTCGTAGCCCTTGTTCTTGAAGGTGGTGTGCACCTCGCCGCTTTCGATCTCGCGGTGCTGGTAGTCGGTGTAGCCGGCATCGACCTTGAACGAGCTGAACGGCCCGTCGAGGTCGCGCAGTTCCGAGGCGAAGCCATAGTGGTCCTGCTGCATGTCCAGGCGCACGCCGGGCTCGGCCACCGAGCCGTAGTTGCTGTCGTAGCGGCTGTAGGACAGGCCGGTGTAGCCATGCTCCCAGTGATAGGAGCCGCCGATCGCTCCGCCGTCCTGACGCCCGGCGCTGTTTTTCAGGCGATGCTTGCTGCCGGGCTCATCGGCATCGCGGACCTTCGAGCTGCGGGCGTAGCCGGGGATGCGCAGGTCGTTGAACTGGCGGCTGTTGGCGTCCAGGTGCAGGGCGAAGGCGCCGTTGCCGGCCTCCAGCTTGCCGGCGCTGCTGCGGGTGGTGTCGGCGCCGCCGTAGCGCAGCTCGCCCGCGCCGTGGATGCCGTCGATGGGCGAGTCGGGGATGCGGTTGTCGAAGGTGTTGACCACGCCGCCGATGGCATTGCCGCCATACAGCAGCGCGGCCGGACCGCGGACGATCTCGACCCGCTCGACGGTCACCGGGTCCAGGGGCACGGCGTGGTCGTAGGACAGCGACGAGGCGTCCAGGGCGCCGACGCCGTTGCGCAGAATGCGGATACGGTCGCCGTCCAGGCCGCGGATCACCGGGCGGCTGGCGCCGGGGCCGAACCAGGTGGAGGCGACGCCGGGCTGTTTGTTGAGGGTTTCACCGAGGCTGCCGTGCTGCTGTTGCAGCAGGTCGTCGCCTTCGAGGACGGTACTGGGCGCGGCCAGCTGGGCGTTGCCCAGCGGGTTGGCGGTGATCACCTGGGGTTGCAGTTCGACGGCCTGGCTGGAGGTGGAGGCCAGCCAGAGCGCAACGGCAAGGGGGGAGAGGTGCAGCGGCGTGTGACGCATGGGGATGTGGCGTTCCTTGGCAGAATTATTTGTAGTTACAATATAACATTGCTATTTCAGCACAAGGCTTTCTGTGCGTGCCAGTGGTTTTTGTCCAGTGTGCCGGTCGTGCCGCTTGGAAGCCCTTGTATCGGGGCGGGCAACCATGGCCTATCAGGTTCGGCACGTTGCAACGAATGTAGGAGCGGATTCATCCGCGATGCGCCGCGCGGGCGGCGCTCGATTGTCCAGGCGCCGCAGTTTGCTCGACGAACGCATCGCGGATGAATCCGCTCCTACACTCCTGTAAGGTGCGCACCTTCCCGAACCTGGAGCACTGGCATGAGCACGGCCAATCACAACGCGCTGCACGGCAAGACCCTCGAGCAGATCCTCACCGAGCTGGTGGCGCACTACCAATGGCAAGGCCTGGCTGAGCGCGTCGACATCCGCTGCTTCAAGAGCGACCCGAGCATCAAGTCGAGCCTGACCTTCCTGCGCAAGACCCCGTGGGCACGGGAAAAGGTCGAGCAGCTGTATGTGAAGCTGCAGCGCAAAGGCTGATGCCGCGCCGCCCCTGGCTGACCCTGGCGGCCGTCCTCGGCTGGACCGGCCTGGCGATCCAGTTGTATCTGGTGCTGCTGGCGCGCTGGCAGGAGCAGGCCAGCCTGATCGGCGGGCTGGTCAACCTGTTCTGTTATTTCACCGTGCTGAGCAACACGCTGGTGGCCACCGTGCTCAGCCAGGCCGCGTTCGGCCGCGAGTCGGCGGCCAGGCGCTGGTTCCTGTCGCCGGTGGTGAGCTCGTGCATCGCCGCGAGCATCCTGCTGGTGGCGCTGGCCTACAGCCTGTTGCTGCGCCACCTGTGGCAGCCCCAAGGCTGGCAGTGGCTGGCGGACGAACTGCTGCACGATGTGATGCCGCTGGTGTTCGTCCTGTACTGGTGGCTGGAGGTGCCCAAGGGGCGATTGCGGCTCTGGCACCTGGCGGCCTGGGCGTTGTATCCGGCGTTGTACTTTGCCTTCGTGCTGCTGCGCGGGCATGAGATCGGGGTCTATCCCTATCCGTTCATCGATGTGGCACGGTTGGGATATGGGCAGGTGCTGGGCAATGCTCTGATGGTGCTGGCGGGGTTCTGGGGGATCGGGTTGGTATTGCTGGGGTTGGATCGCTGGCGCAGGCTGTCGTGAGGTTGCCGATATGCAATCCGGTGTAGGAGCGGCCTTGCCGAGGCGTCGGACCGGCCGGAAAGGGCCGCTCCTACACCGGGGTGTGCAGATTCTGATCATTCGTCGTCGGCGGTACCGTCAGCTCGCCAGTAAGCCGCTGCCTTGAGGGTATCCTCGGACACGCCTTTTTCCAGCAGCAGCGCCTTGGCCTGGCGGGTCAGTGTCTTCTCCAGCGCCACCCAGCCATACAACCGACCCTGGGGCAACGCCAGGTGCTTGAGCCGCTCCAGTACATCCTCCTGGTGCCGGCGCACCCAGATCACCTCGACCTGGGCCTTGCTCGTCAGCGCCTGGCGCTCCTGCTCGTCCTCGATCTGGATCACCGCCAGCACCTGGCGGCCCGCCGGCAGTTCCTCCAGGCGCCGGGCAATGGCGGGGATCGCCGTCTCGTCGCCGATCAGCAGGTAGCTGTCGAAGATATCCGGAACCACCATCGAGGCCCGCGGGCCGGCGATGTCCAGGGTCTGGCCAGGCGCGGCCTGGGCCGCCCAGGTAGAGGCGGGGCCGTCGCCATGCAGGACGAAATCGATATCCAGCTGGTTGTTCACCAGGTCGATGCGCCGTGGCGTGTACTCGCGCATGGTCGGCCGGGCGCCGCCGTCGCGGCCCAGGTTGCGCGCGTCGATGGCCTGCTGTTCCTCGGCGGTGAGGGCGAACAGCAGCTTGATGTGGTCGTCCGTGCCGACACTGGTGAAACCGGCCAGCTCTGCGCCACCGAGGGTGATGCGGCGCATGCGTGGGGTGAGCTCGGTGACCCGCAGCACTTCGAGGCGGCGCTGGCGGATCTCGTGGTTGACGCGATGAATGGTGTCGCTCATGGGGTGTTCTCCGTAACAGGGGTGGCCGGCCCGGAGGCGATGGCCTTGGCGGTGTCGTTGAGCAGGTTGCGCACCCGCTCGATCTCTTCGCTGGTCCAGCGGCCACTGTGCATGTGCAGGGCGTGGCGCAGGTTGCCGACGGCTTCGTGGATTTCCGGTGGCCGGTCGTGGCCGCGCAGGGCGCGCTTGCTCACCTCGATGCGCATGCGCACGCCGTCGAGGGCGACGGCTTGTTCCTGCAAGGCACTGCGGCCGGCATCGGTGATGGCGTAGAGGCGCTTGCTGCCCTGGATGGCGCCGGTGACCAGTTCGGCTTCCTCGAGATAGCTGAGGGTGGGGTAGATCACCCCGGGGCTGGGGCTGTAGCTGCCGTCGAAGAGGGTCTCGATCTGACGGATCAGGTCGTAGCCGTGGCCGGGTTGTTCGGCCAGCATCGACAGCATCAGCAGCTTCAGGTCGCCGGGGGCGAACACCCGCGGGCCACGCTCGCCGCGGCCGGGGCGGCGTTCGAAGGGGTCGTGGTCGCGCATGGGGAAGAGCTCCGTCTGTTTAGATATATCGCAAGATATTACTCAAGATATATCTAAAGACAAGCCTTCAAATGCAGATGATTATCATCTAATTTCTTGATGGTTCAGGATTGGCCCGTCACCTGCGGCGCCTTGCAAGCGGTGGGGTTGCCCGGCTCCAGGTACGGCATGAGGATCGGCGCCATGCCCTTGAGCACCTGCACCGGCAGCGCGGAGGTGAACTTGAAGGCTTCTGCCGAGCGCCCCGGGACGAACGCGGTGAGGGTGCCGAAGTGGTTGTCGCCGAGGAAGAACACGAAGGTCGCAGTGCGGTTCAGCGAACGCGAGCCGATCAACCGGCCGCCGGCGCCGAAGCTTTCGATGCGGTTGTCGCCGGTGCCGGTCTTGCCGCCCATCACCAGCGGGGTGCCGTCGTGCAGCTTGAAGCTGCCGGAGATGCGCCGCGCGGTACCTGCATCGACCACCTGCGACATGGCACCCTTGAGCGCCCGGGCGACTTCCACCGGGAGGATCCGCTGGCCACGGTCGGGGTCGCTGATCAACTGGGTCTCGTAGGGGGTGTTCTGGGCGAAGTGCAGGGTGTCGATGCGCAGCGTGGGCAGGCGCACGCCGTCGTTCTGGATGATCCCGACCAGTTCGGACAGCGCGGCCGGACGGTCGCCGGAGCTGCCGATGGCGGTGGCCAGCGACGGTACCAGGTGGTCGAACGGGTAGCCGACGCGCTTCCAGCGCTGGTGGATGTCGGTGAACGCCTCGATCTCGACCATGGTGCGGATGCGGCTGTCGCGGGCGCCCTGGTGGCGGCTCTTGAACAGCCAGCTGTAGACCTCCTGGCGCTCGAAGCGGCTGGCGTTGAGGGCGTCCTTGAGCGAGGCGCCGGGGTTCTTCAGCAGGTAGCCGAGCAGCCACAGGTCCAGCGGGTGGACCTTGGCGATGTAGCCCTGGTCGGGCAGGTCGTACTTGCCCGGGCCGTAGGCTTCGTACATCTCTACCAGGCGGCCGTCGGTGAGCTTGGCCATGGCCTTCTTGTCTTCCTTGCTGTGGGCGCGGACGAAGGCGTTGAAGGTCTCCTGGCCGGCCTCGGGGAACAGGTAGCGGTGCACCGCGGCCAGGCGCTGCGGGGTCACGCGCATGCTGTCGAGGAAGGTGTCCAGGCGCTGCTGCGAGGTCTTGCGCTGGTACTTCTTCCAGAAACGCATGGTGTAGTTGGAGCCTTCGCGGTCGGCGAAGCGCGCCAGGTATTCCTGGCGGCGCGGGTCGCTGTCGTCCCTGAGCAGTGGTTCGCGGTTGAACGGCTGCTGGTAGGTGACGTAGCGCACGATGTCGCGCATCAGGCGGATGAACGGCAGGTTGATCGACTCGCGCAGGGCATCCTTGAGGGTCGGGTTGCGGTTGTTGTCTTCCTTGCGGAAGTTGTTGAACACATGCATGCCGCCACCGGTGAAGAAGGCCTCGCCGGTGTTGGCCGAGTACTTGCGCTCGAGCGCCGCGTCGAGCATGGCGTCCAGGCTCTGGTTCTTGCTGTTCTGCATCAGCCATTCCAGCGACCACTGGGTGAGGCGGTCGAGTTCGGCCACCGGGACCTTCTTCAGCTCGGCCGCCGGCTTGCCGGCGTACTTGCCGTGCAGCTCGGCGATGATTTCCAGGTAGGTGGTCAGCACCCGCAGCTTGGCGGTGGAGCCCAGTTCGAGCTTGCTGCCTTCGTTGATATCGAAGGGCTGGTTGGTGCTGTCGGTCTGCACCCGCACCCGCGAGCCGTCGGCGGTGCGTTCGAACAGGGTGAAGCTGTAGCTCACCTGGTCGGTGGTCTTGGCGGTGAGCAGACGTTCGCCGATCAGGCCGATCTGCGCGGCGAACTCCGGGTCGGCGAGGTTCTTCAGGTACTGGCTGACCTGCACCTGCAGGTCGGCCTGCAGGGTGCTGGTGGCCGACAGGTCGAGGCGGTCGAGGTCATACAGCGGCCGATTGAGCATGGCCGCCAGGCGATTGCGGGCCAGGCTGATGCCTTTGTTGGTGATGATCGGCACGATGGTCGGTTGGGCCACCCAATCGCGGTACACCGCCTTGCTGGCCAGGGCGGCGTCGGCCAGGGGGCGCTCGATGATGCCGTTGGCCGCCAGCACGCGGATGTGCGAGTCGGTGAGCTCGGCCAGCTCGATGCGGCCCTTGGACAGGTAGTGCGAAGGGCGGCGCTGGGCGATCATCAGCGACAGCACCTGACGCAGGGCCAGGCCGCGCTCGGCCATGCTCTTTTCGTCGCTGGCGGTGGAGGTGAGGGCCTGGTTGACCTGGTCGAAGTCGGCGCCGTACCACACCCGCAGGCCTTCGGCCATGCCGTGCACCTCGCCGTGGCCGGGTACCGCCGACAGCGGCACGCTGTTGAGGTAGTCGCGCACGATGCGTTCGCGGGCCTCGGTGGTGTCCGGGCCGCCCTGGTAGGCGCGCACGCTGGCGGAAATCATCTGGCGGATCTTCTCGGCGCCCGAGACGGTCAGCCCGTCGGGTGAATGCCGGTACTTCTCCAGCTGGGTGGCCAGGGTGCTGCCGCCGGCCGACTGCCCGGGCAGGGCCAGGTACTTGGCTACCTGGCTGTAGGCGGCCTTGGCGAAACGCGGCCAGTCCACCGCCGGGTTGTTCTGCGGGTCTTTCGGGTCGAGCAGGTCGCGGTTCTCGATGAACAGCAGGCTGTTGACCATCACCGGCGGGATCGCCGCGAAGTTCGGGTACAGGTGCTGCGGGTAGTTGTACTGGTAGAGCATGTCGCCGCGGCAGTCGGTGATCGACAGGCCGGCCTGGATCTTCTCCACGTAGGGCACGAACAGGCCGTGATCGACGTAGTTCATCAGCGCCGGGGAGAAGCGCACCTGCTGGTTGATCAGGTAGTCGCGCTTGAGCAGTCGCGGCAGGAACTCGCCCAGGGCGCTGTAGCCCAGGCGTCTGTCGAAGGGGCCCTCGCCGGGGTAGACGATGGCGTCGCTCGGGCCGGGCTCCAGGGCGTAGGTGAGGGTGCCGGCCAGGCGGCTGAACTCGCGCGATTGCAGGCGTGAGGTCTGGAACTCGTCGTAGGCTGCCAGGCCCACCGCGACCAGGCCTATCAGCAGGATGAGCAGGATCAGGCGCCACCACAGGCGGCGCTGACGTGGGGTCTTGGGCAAGGGGGCTTCAGCCTGAGGTGCTTTGGGTGCTTCCGTTCCGGTTGGTTCCGATTGCCACAGTGCGCCCATAGTCTTAAGTCCGGCCAAGTGTTTTCGCGTTACTTGTCTGAAGCTTAGACGCTGGCCCAGTTTGGTGAAAAATTTGTAAGAAGCTTCGAGCAATCGCGTATGAACATGCGCCTTTGGTGCGACTTCCATTCTTCGGCAATGTTGTTAATGTAGCTGCCCCATTCCTGTGCATGGGCGGAGCGAGGCCAGAATGCCCCTCCGGTGAAGGGCTTTTTGCCGAGAATTCTCGCCAAATATCCCGCTGTATATAGTGAAAAGCCCTGCAAGTGGCTTCCTATACTGCTCGCCCCCTTCGACCCGCCGGCGCCCCGCGCCCGGTGGACAGGCCCGCCCACAAGGCGGCCTGGCGAGACGACGCCCCGCCTATCGGCGCGGCCGGTGCTGCACGAAGGTTAAATCCAATAACAAAATGAGGTTGTATTGCTATGCCAGTCGGCAACCATCCTGCCCCCGACGAGTCCGTCCAGGGCGGCCCGCTCAAGCGCGAGCTGGGCGAACGGCACATCCGTCTGATGGCCCTTGGCGCCTGTATCGGCGTCGGCCTGTTCCTGGGTTCGGCCAAGGCCATCGAAATGGCTGGCCCCGCCATCATGCTCTCCTACATCATCGGTGGCCTGGCCATCCTGGTGATCATGCGCGCCCTCGGCGAGATGGCCGTGCACAACCCGGTGGCAGGCTCCTTCAGCCGCTACGCACAAGACTACCTAGGCCCCCTGGCGGGCTTCCTCACCGGCTGGAACTACTGGTTCCTGTGGCTGGTGACCTGTGTCGCCGAGATCACCGCGGTGGCCATCTACATGGGCATCTGGTTCCCTGACGTGCCACGCTGGATCTGGGCGTTGATGGCCCTGGGCAGCATGGGCGCGATCAACCTGATCGCGGTCAAGGCGTTCGGCGAGTTCGAGTTCTGGTTCGCCCTGATCAAGATCGTCACCATCATCGCCATGGTGCTCGGCGGCATTGGCATCATTGCCTTCGGCTTCGGTAACGATGGCGTGGCCATGGGTATTTCCAACCTGTGGAGCAACGGTGGCTTCATGCCCAATGGCGTGACCGGCGTGCTGATGTCGCTGCAGATGGTGATGTTCGCCTACCTGGGCGTGGAAATGATCGGCCTGACCGCCGGCGAAGCGCGCAACCCGCAGAAGACCATCCCCCAGGCCATCGGTTCGGTGTTCTGGCGCATCCTGCTGTTCTACGTGGGCGCGCTGTTCGTGATCCTGTCGATCTACCCGTGGAACGAGATCGGCAGCCAGGGCAGCCCGTTCGTGATGACCTTCGAGCGCCTCGGCATCAAGACCGCCGCCGGCATCATCAATTTCGTGGTGATCACCGCCGCGCTGTCGTCGTGCAACGGCGGTATCTTCAGCACCGGGCGTATGCTCTACAGCCTGGCGCAGAACGGCCAGGCCCCGGCCACCTTCGCCCGCACTTCGAAGAACGGCGTACCGCGCAACGCGCTGCTGCTGTCGATCGCCGCGCTGCTGCTGGGCGTGCTGGCCAACTACCTGGTGCCGGAAAAGGTGTTCGTCTGGGTGACCTCGATCGCCACCTTCGGCGCGATCTGGACCTGGGTGATGATCCTGCTGGCGCAGCTCAAGTTCCGCGCCGGGCTGAGCACCGCCGAGCGCAACGCGCTGAAGTACCGCATGTGGCTGTGGCCGCTGAGCTCGTACCTGGCGTTGGCGTTCCTGGTACTGGTGGTGGGGCTGATGGCGTACTTCCCGGATACCCGCGTGGCCCTGTATATCGGCCCGGCGTTCCTGGTGCTGCTGACGGCGCTGTACTACACCTTCCGCCTGGCGCCGAAAGAGGCCCAAGGCGTGGCGAGTACCGCCTCCTGATGAACAAAGCCCCGGCCAGTGCCGGGGCTTTGTTTTTGTATGGCCCTCATCGCGGGGCGATCAGGCCGCCACCTCGCTATGCGGCTCGAAGCTGTCGGCCCGGGCCAACTGCCACATCCGCGAATAGAACTGCCCATTGACCTCGCCGGTCAGCAACTCGCCCGGCTTGAGGAAGACGTGCATCTGC
This sequence comes from Pseudomonas peradeniyensis, assembly GCF_014268935.2. Classification (GTDB taxonomy): domain Bacteria; phylum Pseudomonadota; class Gammaproteobacteria; order Pseudomonadales; family Pseudomonadaceae; genus Aquipseudomonas; species Aquipseudomonas peradeniyensis. The sequence continues at coordinate 1,066,445 of NZ_JABWRJ020000002.1, forward strand.
GAGAACAGCTTGATCTCGGTGGCCGAGATCCGCCGCACCAGGTGCTTGGCCTCCAGTTGCGCCGGATGCTCCAGGCCCGCCGCAGCGAGCATTTCGGCCAGGGCGCGCAGGGTGTTGTGGTGGAAGTTGAGCACCCGCTGGGCCTTGTCCGGCACCACCAGCGCACGCTGGCGCAGGGCGTCCTGGGTGGCCACGCCGGTCGGGCACTTGTTGGTGTGGCAGCTCTGCGACTGAATGCAGCCAATGGCGAACATGAAGCCGCGCGCCGAGTTGGCCCAGTCGGCGCCGATGGCCAGCACGCTGGCGATGTCGAAGGCGCTGACGATCTTGCCGCTGGCGCCGAGCTTGATCTTGTCGCGCAGGTTCAGGCCGACCAAGGTGTTGTGCACGAACAGCAGGCCCTCGCGCAGCGGCACGCCGATATGGTCGGTGAACTCCACCGGGGCGGCGCCGGTGCCGCCTTCCTTGCCATCGACGACGATGAAGTCGGGCAGGATGCCGGTTTCCAGCATGGCCTTGGCGATGCCCATGAATTCCCACGGGTGACCCAGGCAGAACTTGAAGCCCACCGGCTTGCCGCCGGACAGTTCACGCAGCTGGGCGATGAACTGCATCATCTCGATCGGGGTCGAGAAGGCGCTGTGGCGTGATGGCGAGATACAGTCCTCACCCATCATGACGCCACGGGTCTCGGCGATTTCCCGGGTCACCTTGTGCTTGGGCAGGATGCCGCCATGGCCGGGCTTGGCACCCTGGCTCATCTTGATCTCGATCATTCGCACCTGCGGGTTCTGCGCCTGGGCGGCGAAGCGCTCGGGGTCGAAGCGGCCGTCCGCGGTGCGGCAGCCGAAGTAGCCGCTGCCCAGTTCCCAGACCAGGTCGCCGCCGTGTTCGCGGTGGTAGGGGCTGATGCTGCCTTCGCCGGTGTCGTGGTGGAAATTGCCCAGCTTGGCACCCTGGTTGAGGGCCCGGATGGCGTTGGCGCTGAGTGAGCCGAAGCTCATGGCCGAGATGTTGAAGATCGATGCTGAGTACGGCTGGGTGCACTGCGGGCCGCCGACGCTGACGCGAAAGCTGGCCGGGTCGGCCAGTGGCGCCGGGCGCATGGAGTGGCCGATGAACTCGAAGCCCGACTCGTAGACGTCGATCAAGGTGCCGAAGGGTTTGTCCGAGGCTTCGTTCTTGGCCCGGGCGTAGACCAGCGAGCGCTGGGCGCGGGAGAAGGGCAGGGCGTCGCTGTCGGATTCCAGCAGGTACTGGCGGATCTCCGGGCGGATGCCCTCGACCAGGTAACGGATGTTGCCCAGGATCGGGTAGTTGCGACGGACCGCGTGGCGTTGCTGGAGCAGGTCGAACACGCCGATCAGGCTGAGCACCCCGGTGGTCAGGGTGAACGGCCACAACCAGTCGTGGGCGAGGAACGGCAGGCTGGCGAGAGTGAACAGCACGCAGGCGGCGAAGAAGGCGTAACGGCTGAGGAGTGACAGGCTCATACGGTGTCCTTGCGAATGGCTCGGTCAGGCTCAGGGGCCTGGGGCAAAGCCCGACCATAGCCCGGTTGGGCGCCGCTATGCCAGCGTGGGGCGGACGAGAAAAATGAAAATTGGGGTATCGAAAATCATTCGCGATAAGATATGTTATAAAGTAACTATAACTCACACGAGATTGCCCCCATGAAAGCTGGTATCCACCCCGCCTATCGTCCCGTGCTGTTCCACGACACTGCCGCCGATGTGTTCTTTCTGATCGGCTCGACGGTCGAAACTGATCGCACCTTGGTGCACAGCGATGGGCAGACCTATCCGTATGTGGCGCTGGATGTGTCCAGTGCCTCGCATCCGGTGTACACCGGGCAGCAACGCAAGACCACGGTCGAAGGGCGGGTGGCCGGGTTCAACAAGCGCTTCGCCGGTTTCCAGGCCAAGCGTTGATCGTGTAGTCAAATGGACGGAGTGTCGCGCAACAGATGCTGGCGCCATTGCGTCTGTTCGGTGGCTGTCGAGTCGACAAGAAACTGGTACTTGCCCGCCACGCGGGTGGCTACCGCGACACCCTCCCGGTACAGCACGCGGTTACCCGCCACCGCCGGTACCTTGGCCCCAGGCAACAAGGTACCCACCAGGTTCAACGGATCGCAGCCGCTGACCACCACCAGCTCGCCTTGCGGTGAGCGCCTGCGTACCTGGCGCAACAGCCCCACGGCTTCGGGCAAGGCGAACTGCTCACCCGCCAGCCCGGCGATAAAGCGCCCGCCACGGATTTCGCCACGGGCCTCGAGGCGGTGGTAGCAGCGCAACAGGTCGCGCCATGGCGGCAGCGCATCGCTCTCGCGCTCCAGCAGGCGCCAGCAGACGACGCCATAGCGGCGCAGCAGGCTGCGGGCCACATGTTCCAGGCGCAGGTTGGCGTCCACGGCAATGCTCGAACGGCGCAACAGCGCCCAGCGTCCGGCGTGGACCATGCTGCTCGACAGCGCGGGATGGCCGCGGCGGCTGTTACGTGAAGTGCGCTTGGCCGCCGGCGTGATCAGGCTGCGCAGGCCGCTGAAACCATCGGCGCTGGCCAGGCCCGAACCGACCAGTTCCTGCAGGGCTGCCTCCAGCTCGCTGGGTAGCAGATGAGCTTCGTGGGCCAGTTCATCGAAGAACAAGGCGCCTTGTTCCTGCAACGTCTGCAACACCCGTCGTGCGCGTGCGCCCAGTTGTTCGAGGTCGGCTGTGGGCGCCAGGCTGCGCCATAGCCCCAGGTGTTCGCGGGGCAGCAGCACCAGCGGCGTGCTGGCCAGGGTGCTGGCTGACAGCGTGGACGCCAGCCGGCTCCAGGCCCACTGGCCGCTGCGACAGGCATCGTCCAGCCAGTGCGGGCTGTAGTCCTTGATCCGTGCCGGCAGCAGGTCGCTTTCCCAGGCGCCGGCGGCGGCGGGGAAGCCTTGCAGCTGGGCGAGCACTTCGCCCAGCGCTTGCGGCCCGCGCAGGCGGGTTTCGCCGCCCAGGTGCTGCCAGTCGAACAGAAAGCGCAGGAAGTCCTGCAGGCTGACCGGCTCGATTTCCTGGCGCAGGCGCTTGACCGTGTAGCGGTGGATGCGCGCCAGCAGGTGCCGCTCGCACCACTGCAGGCCAGTCTGGCCTGGGCTGAAGTGGCCACGCATCACATAGCCCTCGCCTTCCAGGCGGGCCAGGGCCTTTTCGGCATTACCCGGCGCCTGTGCAAGCGGGTTGACGATCTCGGTCAGGGTCAATGGACCGAAGCCACTGAGCCGGGCGCGCAGCAACTCGATCAGGGCCGTGTCGAGGTCGGGCGGATCGGTGAAACCTGGCAACACCGCAACGTCCGGGTGCGGGCGGGCGTCGGGATACAGGATCAGCATCGCCTGCAGGCGCTCGCGGGCGAACCACAGGCGTCGCTCCCCGGCATCCAGATGACAGGCGCGACCGGCCTTGGCCAGTTGCGCCAGCAGTTGCGGCCAGCCGGGATTGCCCTCGACTTCAGGTTGGGTAATGGCGCCCAGGCTCATCAGCGCCTCATGCATTTCGTCGGCATTGTTCGCCTGTGGCCAGGCCTCGGCCTGCACCGCGGCGATGGCGTCGCCGTCCAGCGCACCCAGGTCGTCGGCGCTGTGCACGTCGTTCCAGCGTCGGTTGAGCACGGCCTGGGTACGCCGCTCTTCAAGCGGTGCGTCGTCGAGGAAGGTGTAGGGCCGGGCGTTTAGGATGGCCGAAGCCAGCGGCGAAGGGGCCGGCAGGTCGCGACTGAGCAGGCGTACCTCGCCGTTCTCCATGCGCCGCAGCAACGCCAGCCAGCCCTCGCTGTCCATGGCCTCGTGCAGGCAGTCGTCGAGGGTCTGTTGCACCAGCGGGTGGTCGGGGATCTGTCGCTCGCCGACGATATTCTCCAGGCAGGCGATCTGGTCGGGGAACACGGCGGCCACCAGGTCCTCGCTCTTCATCCGCTGGATCTGCGGCGCCACCTTGCGTCCGCCCACATAGCGCGGCAAGGCCAACGCCACCGCCGCGTTCCAGCGCCAGCGCACGCCGAACAGCGGCGCATCGAGCAGGGCCTGGACCAGAATCGGCTCTGCGCTGCGGCTGTGCAGGTAGCGCCATACTTCGTCCAGCGCGAAGCTGTGGCTGGTGGACAGCGACAGCACGATGGCGTCCTCGCTGGCCGCCGCCTGCAGTTCGAAATTGAACGCGCGGCAGAAGCGCTTGCGCAGGGCCAGGCCCCAGGCCCGGTTGATCCGGCTGCCGTAGGGGGAATGAATGATCAGCTGGGTGCCGCCGGACTCGTCGAAGAAACGTTCCATCACCAGCGTCTGCTGCGAGGGCAGGGCGCCCAGTACCTGCCAGGTGCGGCCCAGGTAGTCGAGCAGCTGCTCGGCGCAGCCTTCATCCAGGGCGTAGGTCGTTTGCAGCCAGGCGTGAACCTGCTGGCCATCGCCGGCCTGCAATTGCTGGTCGATCCGCTGTTGGAGGCGGGCCACCGCGGCGGACAGCTCGTCACTGCGCCCCGGTGCCTCGCCCAGCCAGAACGGGATGGTCGGCGGCAGGCCGTGGGCGTCCTCGACCCGTACAAGTCCCGGTTCGACCCGCAGGATGCGATAGGAGGCATTGCCCAGCTGGAATATATCGCCGGCGATGCTCTCCACCGCGAAGTCTTCATTGACGCTGCCGATGTTCAGCGCCTGGGGCTCGAGCAGCACCGCATAGTCGGCGGTCTCGGGGATGGTGCCGCCGCTGGTCAGGGCGGTCAGCTGGCTGCCGCGGCGCCCACGCAGGGTGTGGTTCACCGCATCCCGGTGCAGGTAGGCGCTGCGGATGCCCTGGCGACCGTTGAAGCCTTCGGCGAGCATGCGCAGCAAGGCCTGGTAGTGGCTTTCGTCGAGTTGGCCATAGGGACTGGCCCGGCGCAGCAGGTCGAACAGCGCCCGCTCGTCCCAGGGCTGGTTGCTGACTTCGGCAACGATCTGCTGGGCCAGCACATCCAGTGGCGCCGCCGGGATATGCAGTTCGTCCAGCTCGCCCTGGCGCACGCAGTCGAGCAGGGCGACACATTCGATCAAATCGTCCCTCGAGGTGGGGAACAGGCGCCCCTTGGGCACGCCGTCGACCTGGTGGCCGGAGCGCCCGACCCGTTGCAGCAAGGCGGCGATCGAGCCCGGCGAGGCGATCTGGCAGACCAGGTCGACCTCACCGATATCGATGCCCAGCTCCAGCGAGGCGGTGGCCACCAGCATCTGCAGTTCGCCGCCCTTGAGACGCTGCTCGGCGGCCAGGCGATGCTCCTTGGCCAGGCTGCCGTGGTGCGCAGCCACGGCGTGGTTGCCCAGGCGCTCGCCGAGGTGGCGGGTCAGGCGCTCGGCCAGGCGCCGGGTGTTGACGAACACCAGGGTAGTGCGGTGCTCGCGGGCAAGGCTGGCGAGGCGGTCGTAGACCAGCTCCCAGACATCCGTGGCCATCACCGCGCCCAGCGGCACGGGCGGCACTTCCAGGGCCAGGTCGCGATGGCGGACATGGCCGATATCGACGATGGCGCAGGGGCGCTCCTGCCCGACCAGGAACCGCGCCACCCGCTCCACCGGGCGCTGGGTGGCGGACAGGCCGATACGTCGCAGCGGCCGGCCAGCCAGGGCCTGCAGACGCTCCAGGGTCAGCGCCAGGTGGCAGCCGCGCTTGTTGCCGGCCAGCGCGTGGATTTCGTCGACGATCACCGTGTGCACACTGGCCAGCCCCTCGCGGCCCGAGGCCGAGCCCATCAGCACGTAGAGCGATTCCGGCGTGGTCACCAGGATATGCGGCGCCAGCTTGCGCATGGCGGCGCGTTCCTTCTGCGGGGTGTCGCCGGTGCGCACGGCGGTGGTGATGCGCGGGGCCTTCAAGCCAAGCTGTTCGATCTGCCGGCCGATACCTTCGAGCGGCACGTCGAGGTTCAGGCGGATGTCGTTGGACAGCGCCTTGAGCGGCGAGACGTAGACGACCTGGGTCTGCGCCGGCAGTTCGCCGTCGTGCGCCAGGCCCTCGCGGAACAACTCGTCGAGCACGGCGAGGAAGGCGCTGAGGGTCTTGCCCGAGCCGGTCGGCGCGGCCAGCAACATCGACTGGCCACCGTGAATCAACGGCCAAGCGTCGGCCTGGGCCTCGGTGACCGTGGCGAAACGCTGGCGGAACCAGGTGGCGACGGCGGGGTGGAACAGGCCGAGCACCGGGTGTTGGTGGGCAGGGAGGTTCATGGGTTGGTTATGGCGGGTTGCCGGTGGATTGGCAAGGGGCCGTTCGTCCGGGAAGCCTATCGCGGGGCGAGCCCGCTCCCACGCGTATTCGGCAGGGCTGTCGTGGGAGCGGGCTTGCCCCGCGATAGGCTCTGGTCAGGTATCCTGCGCCCCTTCATCCGCCTGTGAGTCCACCATGTCCAACACCATCCGCATCGCCGCCGCCCTGCTCATCGACGCGCAAGGCCGCACCCTGCTGGTACGCAAGCGCGGTACCCAGGCGTTCATGCAGCCCGGCGGCAAGATCGATGCGGGCGAGTCGCCGGCCCAGGCGCTGGTGCGTGAGCTGCACGAGGAGCTGGGCCTGCGCGTCGATCCGGCCCAGGCCATTCACTTGGGCCGTTTCAGCGCCCCGGCCGCCAACGAACCGGGCTTCGAAGTGCAGGCCGAGTTGTTTCGCGTCCAATGCACCGCGATGGTAAGCCCGGCGGCGGAAATCGAAGAGGTGACCTGGCTGTCCGCCGACCAGGCGACGGACCTGGATCTGGCCCCCCTGACTCGCGACCTGATCCTGCCGCTGTGGCGCGAAGGCCTCAACGCACCGCGCTGACCCCGTCCAGGGTGGCGAACGAGGTGTCCTTGGCGGTCAGCAGGAAGTCGCGCATGTACGGCGCATCGAGCATGTCGGTGCGCACCGCGGCATAGAGCGTGGCGAACAGCCCTTTCTCGCCCAGGCGCTTGCCCTTCACGTAGCCCCGCGAGCTGTACTCGTGCAGCGCCCAGTGCGGCATGCCGCACACGCCGCGGCCGCTGGCCACCAGTTGCATCATCATCACCGTCAGCTCTGACGTTCGCACCGCGGCCGGCTCGATGTCGGCCGGCTCCAGGAAGCGGGTGAAGATGTCCAGGCGGTCGCGTTCCACCGGGTAGGTGATCAGGGTCTGGTCGAGCAGGTCCTGGGGCACGATGAACGGCTTGGCGGCCAGCGGGTGCTGGTTGGCCACGGCGAGCATGGCCTCGTAGGTAAACAGCGGCACGTAGGTGATGCCGGCCAGGTCCACCGGGTCGGAGGTCACCACCAGGTCCAGGTCGCCACGGGCCAGGGCCGGCAGCGGGGCGAAGGCGAAGCCCGAGGCCAGGTCCAGCTCCACCTCCGGCCAGGCGTCGCGGAACTGGTCGATGGTCGGCATCAGCCACTGGAAGCAGCTGTGGCACTCGATGGCCATGTGCAGGCGTCCGGCGGTGCCGCCGGCCAGGCGGGCGATGTCGCGCTCGGCGCCGCGCAGCAGCGGCAGGGTGGCGTCGGCCAGTTGCAGCAGGCGCAGGCCGGCACTGGTGAAGCGGATGGGCTTGGTCTTGCGCACGAACAGCGGCAGGCCCAGGCGTTCCTCCAGCTCCTTGAACTGGTGCGACAGCGCCGACTGGGTCAGGTGCAGGCGCTCGGCGGCCTCCACCAGGCTGTCGGCTTCGCGTAGGGCATGAAGGGTTTTCAGGTGGCGGATTTCCAGCACGACGGCTCCGTGAGCATTCTTTGAGCTAAAACGAGGTTTCGTTGAGTTTCCCTCATGTTGCCATGTGCTGTCGATAACAGGATGCACACGACCGCTCGGCAAGGTTCACGAAACTGTCACGGTTTTGTGGCAGCGCGCCCGAACGGATTTCATCAGACTCGCGCTCTACTGGGGATCTGCATTCTGGTGTTTCTTTCATGCGGGCTTTATTACTTTTCTTCTTGCTGCTGGTCAGCGTGCCGGCGAGCTTCGCCGAGGGCCGCTGCGACGTCCATGTGCCGGTGCAACGGGCCGAGCTCGGTGAGCTGAGCCTGGTCTACCAGAGTGTCGGCGCGCCCCGTGATCCGGCGCTGTTGCTGGTCATGGGCCTGGGCGGGCAGCTTATCCACTGGCCGGACGATGTGGTCGAGGCCCTGTGCCGCCAAGGTTTTCGGGTGATCCGCTACGACAACCGCGATGTCGGCCTGTCGCGCTGGAACCAGCTGCCGGCCTCGGCCAACCTGACCGTCGAACTGCTGCGCTACAAGCTGGGCCTGCCGGTGTCGGCGCCCTATACCCTCACCGACATGGCCGGTGACGGCCTGGGCCTGATGGATGCCTTGGGGATCCGCCAGTTCCATGTGCTGGGGGTGAGCATGGGCGGCATGATCGCCCAGCATCTGGCGGCCATGGCCCCGGAGCGGGTAAGCAGCCTGACCCTGGTGATGTCCAGTTCGGGGGCCGCCGGCCTGCCGGCGCCGGATCCGGCGCTGGTGCAGTTGCTGGCGCGGCGCAGCGCGCCGAGCCGCGAAGTGGCCATCGAACAGCAGGCCGACCTGCTGGCGGCGTTGGGCAGCCCGGAGGTGCGGGACGACCGTGCCGTGTTGCTGGCACAAGCCGCCGTGGCTTATGACCGGGCGTTCAATCCGGAAGGGGTCAAGCGCCAGATCATGGCGATCCTTGCCGAACCCAGTCGGGTCGCGTTGCTCAACCAGCTGCGGGTGCCGACACTGGTGGTGCACGGCACCGCCGATCCGTTGCTGCCGGTGATGCACGGGGTGCATCTGGCGGCGCATATCCAGGGCAGCCAGTTGCGCTTGATTCCGGGACTGGCGCATCGTTTCCAGGAGCCGTTCAAGGCGCCGTTGCTGGGGGCGGTCCTACCCTACCTGCAGGCGCATCGGCAGGATGTCACGCATATCGCCCGGCTCTAGAGCCTATCGCGGGGCAAGCCCGCTCCCACGATAGCCCCGCGGTACGCTCAGTGCATTCTTACCCAGAGGCTCACCAGCATCGTCGCCGCCGCCAGCCAGGCCACCGTGGCCAGGGCTAGCGACGCCTCCAGGCGCAGGCGGTCGACCAGCACGTACAAGGTCGCCAAGTACACGAAGTACGGAATGATCGACCACATCCCGAACAGGATGGTGGTCTTCAGGTCTTCCAGCGATCGCCCCTTGCCGACGATGTAGTGGGCGATCAGGGCAAAGGTGGGAAACAGCGGCACCAGGCCGGCAATGTAGTAGTTGCGGGTCTTCGACAGGATTGCCAGGAGCACCACCACGCCGGCGCCCAGGGCCGCTTTGAATACCAGGTCCACGTTGAACTTCCAGGGTCAGGTTGCCGATCAGCCGAGGCCGTACTTCTTCACTTTGTCGAACAGCGTGGTCTTGGCCATGCCCAGCTCCTGGCTGGCCTGGCTCAGGTTGCCGCCGGTGCGCTGCAGGGCGTCGCTGAGCAGGTTGCGTTCGAACGCTTCGACCGCCTCGGCAAAGCCCAGGCCCTGGCTGGCGCCGCCGCTGGGACCCTTCTTGAACGCGGGCAGGCCCAGGGCATGGCGCTCGGCGACGTTGCGCAGCTCGCGCACGTTGCCCGGCCAATCGTGGGCCATCAGCCGCGACAGGGTCTGGCTGTCCAGCTCCGGCGCCTCGCGGTCGAAGCGCAGCGCCGATTGCTGCAGGAAGTGCTCGAACAGTTGCAGGATGTCTTCGCGGCGCTCGCGCAGCGGCGGCAGCTCCAGGGTGACCACGTTGAGCCGGTAGTACAGGTCGCTGCGGAACTGGCCGCTCTGGCCGAGCGTGGCAAGGTCGGACTTGGTCGCGGCGATCACCCGGCAGTCCACCGGGATGCTCTGGTTCGAGCCCAGGCGTTCCAGGGTGCGCTCCTGCAGCACGCGCAGCAGCTTGATCTGCAGGTTGATCGGCATGCTCTCGACCTCGTCGAGGAACAGCGTGCCGCCATTGGCATGTTCGATCTTGCCGATGCGCCGCTTGCCGGCGCCGGTGAAAGCGTTGGCCTCGTGGCCGAAGATTTCGCTTTCGAACAGGTTCTCCGGCAGGCCACCGCAGTTCAGCGCCACGAATGGCTGGCCCTGGCGCCGGCTGAAGTCGTGCAGGCAACGGGCGACCAGCTCCTTGCCGGTACCGGTCTCGCCCTCGATCAGTACGTTGGCCGAGGTGTCGGCGACGTTGGCGATCAGTTCGCGCAACTGCTCCATGGCCGGCGAACGGCCGATGATGCGCCCTTCCAGGCTGCTCTGCTCGGCCAGTTGGCGGCGCAGGGCGAATACCTCGCGAGACAGGCCGCGCTGTTCCAGGGCGCGGCGCACCACCTCGACCAGGCGCTCGGGCGAGAAGGGCTTCTCCATGAAGTCATAGGCGCCGTTGCGCATGGCGCCGACCGCCATGTCGATGTCGCCGTGGCCGGTGATCAGCACCACCGGCAGGCTGCGGTCGCGGGCCTTGAGGCGGTTGAGCAGTTCCAGGCCATCGATGCCCGGCAGGCGGATATCGCTGACGACGATACCGGCAAAGTCGTCGCCGATGCGCTCCAGGGCCTGTTCGGCGCTGCCGACGCCTTCGCAGGCGATGTCTTCCAGGGCCAGCGCCTGCTGGCAGCCGAGCAGCACGTGCGGGTCGTCTTCGACGATCAGGACGGTGAGAGGGGCTTGTTTCATAGAGGCTCAGCCAATTCGCTAGGGGGCGTGACCAGGGGCAGGGCAAGCACGAACGCGGTGCCGCCACCGGCGGGATGTTCGACGCTCAGTGTACCCTTGGCAGCGGTGGCCAGGCTCGCCGACAGGGTCAGGCCCAGGCCCAGGCCATGCTCGCCCGGTTTGGTGGTGAAGAAGGGTTCGAACAGGTGCTTGCGTGCCTCGGCATCGATGCCGTGGCCGTTGTCGAGCACCCGCAGGCGGTACTTGTCGCCCTGGACTTCGCCTTCCAGCCAAAGTTGCGGCAGGGGTTGGGTGGCCATGGCGTCGAGGGCGTTGCCGATCAGGTTGACCAGGATCTGTTCCAGGCGGGTCTGGTCGATGGCCAGCAGCTGGTCGTCGAACTGTCGGTGCAGTTGCAGATGACAGGCGCTGATGCGGTTGGCCAGCACCTGCAAGGTGGCCTCCACGGCCTTCTCCAACGAGGCCTGGCCACTGTCGTCGCCACGTCGGGCGAACGAGCGCAGGCTGGCGGTGATGCGGCCCATGCGGTCGATCAGGTCGTTCATGGTGCGCAGGTTGGCGCTGGCGGTTTCCAGCGCGCCGCGCTCGAGGAAGCGCACGGTGTTGCCGGACAGGGTGCGCAGGGCCGCCAGCGGCTGGTTCAGTTCGTGGGCGATGCTGGTGGACATCTGCCCGATGGCTGCCAGCTTGCCGGCCTGGACCAGTTCATCCTGGGCGTGGCGCAGGGTCTGCTCGGCGTGGCGGCGCTCGCGGATCTGGCCCTTTAGCCGTTCGTTGCTGGCGCGCAGGTCGGCGGTGCGCTCGGTGATCTTGCGCTCCAGCTGGCTGTTGGCTTCTTCCAGTGCCTCGCGGGCGGCCAGGCGGGTGGCGATCACCTTGCGCCGCTCGTTCCAGGCGATGGCCAGGATCGCCAGCAGGGCGAAGGCCACGCCCACCAGGATGCCCTGCATCATCGATTCGCGGCGCAGGTCCTGCAGCGGGGTGAGCAGGGTGAAATGCCAGGGGGTGTCGACCAGGCGGCGGGTCTGGGCCAGGTAGGACACCTCGCGCTGCTTGCCCTGGTCGGTCTCGCTGTTGGCCGGGAAGGTCAGCTTCTCCACGCCGTCGGCCAGGGTTTCGCGGGCCAGCGGTTGCAGTTCGTTGAGCGGCCACCAGTAGTACTGCAGGCTGCGCGCCAGGCGTTCCTTGATCTGCGGCGTCAACGGGCGTACCGATTTCAGGCGCCGGGCCGGGTCGCTGGAGAGGATGATGATGCCGTTCTCATCACTGACGAAGGCCTCCAGGCGGGCGCGCTGCCAGCGCTCCTCGAGGGTGTCCAGGCGCACCTTGATCACCGCCACGCCGATGATCTTGCCGTGTTCCTCCAGCCCGTGGGCCAGGTAGTAGCCGGCCTCGCCGGTGGTGCTGCCGATGCCGTAGAAGCGTCCCGGCTCGCCGCGCACGGCGACCTGGAAGTAGGCGCGGAACGCCAGGTCCTCGCCGAGGAAGGAGTCGGCGTCGCGCCAGTTGCTGGTGGCCTGGACCCGGCCGTTGGTGTCGAGGACGAAGATGGCCCGGCTGCGGCTGCGCCGGTTCAGGCCTTCGAGGTATTCGTTGACGGTCTGGCGATCACCGGCCTCGGGGTCGGTGAGCAGGCGCGAGACGCTGTCTTCCAGCTCCAGCAGGCTGGGCAGGTAGGTGTACTTGCTGATTTCGCTTTCGACGGTGCGGGCGTGCAGCTCCAGCTGGCGTTCGCCATTCTCGCTGAGGGTGCGGATGCCGTTGCTCTCGCTGATCAGGAAGGCGGCGAAGCCCAGCCCGACCATCAGCAGGATGACCAGGGGCGGGACGAGCAGTTGGCGGATCAGACGGGATTTCACGGCGGGCTGGGCAGGGCGAAGGAGCGAAGGATCGCATTTCATCACAGTGGCCTTGTCACGACCAGCATCCGCTGCCCGGCAGGTGGCCGGGCAGCGTCACTGTAGCCGACTCAGTGTTGCAGGATCTTGCTCAGGAAGTGCTGGGTGCGCTCGTGGCGGGCGTTCGGGTTGCCGAAGAAATCTTCCTTCTGGCAGTCCTCGATGATGTTGCCCTTGTCCATGAAGATCACCCGGTTGGCGACCTTGCGCGCAAAGCCCATCTCGTGGGTCACGCACATCATGGTCATGCCTTCGTGGGCCAGCTCGACCATCACGTCCAGTACTTCGTTGACCATTTCCGGATCCAGCGCCGAGGTCGGTTCGTCGAACAGCATGACGATCGGGTCCATCGACAGGGCGCGGGCGATCGCCACGCGCTGCTGCTGGCCGCCGGACAGCTGGCCGGGGTGCTTCTTGGCATGGGCGCCGAGGCCCACGCGGTCAAGCAGGGCCAGGCCCTTCTTGGTGGCTTCCGCCTCGCTGCGGCCGAGCACCTTGCGCTGGGCGATGGTCAGGTTCTCGGTGATCGACAGGTGCGGGAACAGCTCGAAGTGCTGGAACACCATGCCGACCCGCGAACGCAGCTTGGGCAGGTTGGTCTTCGGGTCGGCGATGGAGGTGCCGTCGACCACGATGTCGCCCTTCTGGAACGGCTCCAGCGCGTTGACGCACTTGATCAGGGTGGACTTGCCCGAGCCGGAAGGACCGCACACGACCACCACTTCACCCTTCTTGACCTCGGTGCTGCAGTCGGTCAGTACCTGGAAGTCCCCGTACCACTTGTTGACGTTCTTGATGGAAATCATACGGTGATCCTTTTTTGCAGGCGCTTGACCAGCCAGGAAGCGGAGAAGCTGATGAGGAAGTAGACGACACCGGCAAAGATCAGGAACTCATGGGAGCGTCCGATGATGTCGCCATTGGAGCGGGCCGAGTTGAGGAAGTCGATCAGGCCGACGGTGTAGACCAGCGAGGTGTCCTGGAACAGGATGATGCTCTGTTGCAGCAGCAGCGGGGTCATCTTGCGAAACGCCTGGGGCAGGATGATCAGGCGCATGCACTGGCCGTAGCTCATGCCCAGCGCCTGCGCGGCGCCCATCTGGCCCTTGGAGATCGACTGCACGCCGGCGCGGACGATTTCGCAGAAGTAGGCCGCCTCGAACATCATGAAGGCCACGACGCAGGAGGTGAACGCGCCCACCGGGGTGTCTTCGCCGGTGATCCAGCGCAGCACGAACGGCACCGCCAGGTAGAACCAGGTGATCACCAGCAGCAGCGGGATGGAGCGGAAGTAGTTGACGTAGGTGCCGGCGATATTGGCCAGCAGCTTGTTCGACGACAGGCGCATCAGGGCCAGGATGGTACCCAGGGCAATGCCGCCGACCACGCCCATGACCATCAGTTGCAGGGTCAGGACCATGCCGTCCCAGAGGGCGGGCAGGGCCGGGATGATTTCACTGAAATCCATGTCCATTTACTTGCCTCCCACGGAAATCAGGCCCGGTACCGCGACTTTCTTCTCGACCATGCGCATGAGCAGCATCAGGCCCATGTTCAGGGTGAAGTAGATCAGGGTGGCCAGGGTGAATGCTTCGAACAGGTTCGCGGAGAACTCGGCGGTTTGCTTGGTCTGTGCCAGCAGCTCCATCAGGCCGATCAGCGAGGCCACCGAGGAGTTCTTGAACACGTTCAAGAATTCCGAGGTGAGCGGCGGAATGATGATCCGGTAGGCCTGGGGCAGCAGCACGTTCATGTAGATCTGCGGCAGGCTGAAGCCCATCGCGCGCCCGGCCGACTCCTGGCCGCGGGGCAGCGCCTGGATGCCGGTGCGCACCTGCTCGCAGACACGGGCGGCGGTGAACAGGCCGAGGCAGATGACCACGCTGATCAGCGCCGAGGTGGTCGGGTTGAGGTCTTGCTTGAACCACTCCTGCAGGCCTTCGGGCAGCAGGTCCGGTACCAGGAAGTACCAGATGAACAGCTGCACCAGCAGCGGCACGTTGCGGAACAGCTCGACATAGGCGGTGGCAATCCCTGACACCAGACGATTGGGTACGGTACGCATCACGCCGAGCAGCGAGCCCAGCAGCAAGGCGATGATCCAGGCGGAGATGGCGATGGCGATGGTCCAGCCCAGGCCGGTGACGTACCAGTCCAGATAGGTTTCGCTGCCCACGCCGGTGGACTTGAAGAACACGCCCCAGTCCCAGTTGTAATTCATCGGGATTTCCCCTCAGACGGTTGTTTCACGGGCACCTCGATACATCCGGGGGCGTTCGACGCCCTCGGATGTAAAGGTTAGACACTAACTAAGTGGCCTGTTGGATGGATTCGCGCGGATGCGCTTCAGGCCACTATTTGCCGGAGGTCAGGACTTCTTCTCGTCCGCCGCCTTGTCGGTCGGCTCGGCGATCAGCTTCTTCAGCTCGTCGCTCATCGGGAACTGCAGGTTCAGGCCCTTTGGCGGAATCGGCTGCTGGAACCACTTGTCGTAGCTCTTGTTGACGTCACCCGACTTGAAGTAGGCAACGATGGCCTCGTCGACCGCTTTCTTGAAGGCCGGGTCGTCCTTGCGCACCATGCAGCCGTAGATTTCGTACGACTGTGGCGTGCCGGTGATGACCCAGTCAGTCGGCTTCTTGGCCTTGGCCATTTCACCGGCCAGCAGGGCGTCGTCCATCATGAAGGCCACGGCGCGGCCGCTTTCGAGCATGTTGAAGGCTTCACCGTGGTCCTTGGCGGAGATCACGTTCATCTTCATCTGCTTGTCGGCGTTCATCGCCTTGAGGATGCGCTCGGAGGTGGTGCCGGCGGTGGTCACCACGTTCTTGCCGGCCAGGTCGGCAAAGTCTTTATAGGAGGGCTGGCCATCCTTGACCTTGGTCAGCAGGCGGGTGCCGACTTCGAAGATGCCCACCGAGAAGCCGACCTGCTGCTGGCGCTCGACGTTGTTGGTGGTGGAGCCGCACTCAAGGTCGACGGTGCCGTTCTGCACCAGCGGGATGCGGGTCTGCGAGGTGACCAGGTTGTACTTGACCTTGATGTCGGTGCCCAGTTGCTTCTTCAGGGCTTCGACGACGGCCAGCTGGATGTCGTGGGAGTAGCCCACTGGTTCCGGTTTGCCGGCCAGATAGGAGAACGGGATGGAGGAGTCGCGGTGGCCCAGGGTGATGGTGCCGGAGTCCTTGATCTTCTTGAGAGTGCCAGTCAGCTCTTCGGCCATGACGGGCGATGCGATGACAGCGGCCGCGATGGCGGCGCCCAGCAATTGACGAACGATGCGCATCAAATTTTCCTCGACGTGTTTGTTTTTTTTATGGAGCCGTTGGCGGACTCTTTCGTTCAACGAATACAGCATGAAGCGTGGTGCATTCGGCGTTCAAGTGTAGAGCATGAGTCGTGCCAAGCCCCAACCTTGATGATAACGCCGCGAAAATACTGGGGATTACTCTTTGTTGAAGGTTTTTAGGTGTCATTTGATGTCCGTCAAACCGAACGCGTTGTGCCATGCCGTTCGGAAATCCGAATGAAGGCATGTAACTATCTACCGACAGGGCTTGGCGGGTCGCGGGTCAACTGTGGCTTTTCCCATCAAGAGAAGCGCCATGAGTCTTCACGAGATTGTCCCCGATTCCGTAGATGCGTTGATTGCCAAGCGTTTGCCCGTCTGGTTGAGCAGTGCCGAGGTCGACCGCTTGCAGGCGCTGCATCGCGCACTCAAGGCGCAGCAGAAAAGTGCCGAGAACATGCGTGAACTCCTGGCTCCTGTGCCGGCACTTGATGCATTTGCCGAGCCCTTGCTCAGGCAGGCACTGCTCAAGCAGTTCAAGCTCGACATTGACGTGCGCAACAGCACCGTGAATATCGTGCAGGAGATCTATCATCCGGTGCCGCTGAACGCGGCGCCGAAGCTATGGGATCGGCGCACGTCCAGCAGGGAGTTGTTGGCGGCGGTACTCCATAACTACACCGAGGGCGAAACCACGCCTGGTGCGCTGACCGTGGCTACAGTTCTGGATGCCGATAAAAAACGGCTGAACATCGGTTTCACCCAGTTCGCGAAACTTTGCCGGAGCCTGGACCTGGGCGGTCAGTATCAGAAATTGCTCAAGGCGCACCTGCAACCGAGCGATTTGCTGGCGAAGGAGGCCGTACATGCGCAGGTCGAAGAGGATCTTCGGGCACGCATGGAGGTCGCCGTGCGCCGATCGTTCCCGGCGATCCGGCCGTATTGACCTGCCGCCAGCTGTACTTGCTGGGCAAGCGCATGGAGGGTGTGGTGACCGTGGAAGTCCGGGAGCACGCCTTGGGCGCTGTCACGGGCATTCTCAGCTGGATTCCGGACGATCCAGTACAGTCCGTCCAACATCATGCCTCCTGGGCTGCGCTGTACCGGACGCTGGCCAGGCGCATGCGGCAATCGTCCTATTCCGACTTCTTCATGCGCTTCGTCCGTGAGCGGGACAGGCCAGTGTTCGCCACTGTGCTGAAAAAGTTGCTCAAGGATACGGACAGCTCCCGGGATATCGAACTGGATGGGCGTCATCTGGAGTTCGAAGGCGCGTTGATTGCCTACCTGCGCAAGTTGCGTATCGAGAAAATCCTGGATGACGCGCGTGTGCTTGCAGTGCCCACCGCAGAAGCAGACGCCGACGCGTGTCGCGAGCGATTCGAGCGTTACCTGGAAGCCGGGCTTACCCTCCTCAATCTGGCGGGCTTCTTCGTGCCAGTGCTTGGCGAGGTCATGCTGGGGGTGGCCGCCGCTCAGATTGCCAACGAGGTGTACGAGGGATACGAGGACTGGGCGATAGGTGACCGTCAGGCCGCCTTGCAGCATATGTTCGGGGTGGCCGAGAACCTTGCGGTGGCTGCCATCCTCGCCACGGGGGGAGTGGCGGCCGGGAAGGTGCTGGAGCGTTCGCTGACGGTAGACAACCTGGTACCGATAGTCGATGACGCCGGGCAGGCGAAGTTGTTCAAGGGCTCAAAGGAACCACATGAATGGTCCGGCACAGGCCTGTTGATGCGTCGGCTAGGCCGAGAACTGAGTGACATGACCGATGAGCAGGCCCTGTGGCTGGCCGAAGGTACCGGTTTTGGCGAGGAGCGCCTGCGTCGATTGCATGTGCAGCAGGCTTCACCTCCAGCCCGCTTGCTCGATGCCTGGGAGCGCTACCAGCTGCACGAGCAGTTTCCCGCGTTACGTGACGAAGCCTTTGAAGCCCAGGTGCGATCCAGGCAAGGCACCGAGACACCAGAAGCGTTGTTGCTGAGGCGGGATTTCCCGGGATTGAGCCATCGGGGCGCGCAGGAAATCATCGAACAGGCCAATGGGCGGCAGCTCGCAGAGATGCTCGATAAGCAGCGTATCCCGCTGGAACTCGCCGAGCACGCGCGCTGGTTTATGCGTGACAGTCGGTTGGATCGGGCTTGCGCTGGCTTGCGCCAGGCAAGCGCGGTGAATCTGGACAGCGAGCGTCTGGCCCTGGGGTTGGTCGACCAGCAAGCACCGTGGGCTGAAAACGGGCG
Source organism: Pseudomonas peradeniyensis (assembly GCF_014268935.2). GTDB lineage: Bacteria > Pseudomonadota > Gammaproteobacteria > Pseudomonadales > Pseudomonadaceae > Aquipseudomonas > Aquipseudomonas peradeniyensis. The sequence goes on from NZ_JABWRJ020000002.1 coordinate 1,084,520, forward strand.
TGTTGAATTGCGTGACAGTTCTCGTGAGGGGGCCTTGCGCACTCAGGTCGGCAGTGAGGAAACCGCAGATATTCGCTATATCGTTCGCGGCACCCAGGGTTATCAGGCTCAGGATGGCAACGGTATCCCGTTACCGCAGGCGTCGGAGCAGGACAGTCTGATCCAGGCGATATGCCTGCATCTGGAACCGTCGCAGAAACTGTTGCTGGGTGACGCCTTGCTGGGTGAAAAGGCGTTGACCGACAAGCTGGCGGCATTGGCTGGCGGCCAGCGGGAACAGGCGGCCACATTGATCAGGCAGGCGCCGGTCGGAGAGGGTATCCACCCATTGGCCCGTTTCGCCGACGGCCGCCTGGGATATCCGTTATGTGGCCGTACGCCAGGTGGCCGCCAGGCGAGTCGACGGGGGATTCATCAGATCTACCCGACCCTTGGCGAGGAAGAGCTGGAAAACTACCTGTTGGACCTGCTGGCCAGGCAGGTCGATCCATGGGTGCACTACAACCAGTTGAAGCATCAATTGAGCCGCCTGCGCGAAGGCCTGCAAAGCTGGTGTAGCGCAGGCAACGGCATACTCGAAAAGCTCAGGCGCCGACGTGTGGCCACCGCCATGCGCCGTTGCTGGCGACGCAAGAGTCGGGTCCTGGGCGATGGAGGCCATTGGCTGATGGTCCGTGGCGAACAGGTAGGCAGCGTGCCGGTCCTGCCCACGGGCATCAGCTATGGGCATGTGACGCGCCTGACCCTGCGCGACATGGACCTTGCCGCCATCGATGCGGACTTCCTGTCACGCTTCACCGGGCTGGTGGAGCTCGACCTGCGGGAAAACAGGCTTACGCAAGTACCGGCGGGTATCGAGCGTCTCACCTCGCTGCGCTATCTGCGCCTGGGCTACAACCAGATTGCCATGGACAGTGCCGGCAACCAGCGCCTGCTGGCACTGGTCAATCTGCGCGAGCTCGACCTGGGCCACAACCCGCTCGGCCAGGCCCCCGATGTGAACGGGCTGCGCCACCTGCGCCGGTTATCGCTGCATTCGACCGAGATCGCCACGCTGCCCGAGCGGGTTCAGCAGTTGCCCTGGCAGGGCGTGGTCGACCTGCGCAACAACAGCATCCAGCATGTGCGCCAGGATCTGCACAGCCTGCAACTGCGCTTGCAGCGAATGGTCCTGCATGACAACCCGCTGGATGAAGCCAGCCAGGCGTTGGTGAACCTGGCGTCCCGCGAGCCGATCAATCGCAACCCCATTGAGCACCAGCTGATCGATCAGGCTGCTCGGGAGCTATGGTTGGCCGGTAGCTCGGGCAAGCTGCGTAGCCAGCGTGAAGCGCAATGGCTGAGGTTGCGCGAGGAGCCTGAATCAACGGCGCTGTTCCAGTTTTTCGCCGATTTTGCCCGGACCGAGGATTTTCGCGAGCATGCCGATTTCTATCGCAGGCGCATCTGGCGAATGATCGATGCGTGCGAGCAGAACACCGAGCTGCGTGCAGTGATGTTCGCCCAGGCTGGCGGGGAGCGTGCCTGCGAGGATCGGTTGTTGCTGATCCTCAGTGAGCTTGAGGTCACGTTGTATGTGGAGCGTGCTTCGGCGGGGAGGCGTCTGGCCGAGCGCGAGGAGGCCTTGCTGAAGGCCGGGCGGGCGTTGTATCGACTGGATGAGGTCAACACCCTGGCTGCGCGCAAGGTGCAGGAACTCGAACGCCAGGGTGGGGAGGTGGACCCGATCGAAGTCTATATGGCCTATCGGACGCACTTGTCCGGGCCCCTGGGTCTTCCGGCCCAGCCTGACGGCATGTACTACCTGACGGATGCCAGGGTGTCGCCGGGTGACCTTAACACTGCCAGGCTACAGGTTCTGCGGGAGGAGACACCGCAACGGCTGAGCGAGGCATTGGCACAACGACCGTTCTGGGACACCTTTGTGCATGCGCGCTACCCGGGGAAGGTCGATGCCTTGGTCTCTGCCCTCGATGAACAACTGACACAGGCAGCGGCGCTCTCCGAACAGATGTACCTGGTTCGCTCCGAGTCCCTGCGGGTGAAGTATGAAGCTTCCTTGCAGGCGCTGCGCCTGAGCCTGGCGCAGGAGGCCTATGCCCGCCCCCTGCCTGGCGTTGCTGCTGTCGAGGCGTGATCAGGCGGCCTGGACGCGGGCCTGATTCTGCTGCAGGTACTCCTCGAGTGCCTGTTGCTCGGCGGCCGAGGTGAACAGGCCGAGCTTGGTCCGGCGCCAGAGAATGTCAGCGGATTCCACCGCCCATTCCTGCTCGCGCAGGTAATCCACCTCACGGCTGAACAGGCCACCGCCGATGGATTGACCCAGGCCCTCTGGGCCTTCCACGCCTTCGAGCAGGCGCCATACACGGCTGCCGTAGGTCACGGCCCAACGCTTGGCGATGTCCACCGGCAACCAGTCATGGCGTGCCAGCACGGCATCGACCAAGGCTTGAACGGTGGTCATGCTTTCGCCCCCCGGCAGCGCTGCGCCAGCGGTCCAGCTGCCGCGCATCTGGGTGAAGAATGGCTGCAACTCGGCCATGGCCGACTCGGCCAGCTTGCGGTAGGTGGTCAGTTTGCCGCCGAACACCGACAGCAATGGTGCCTCACCTTGGGCTGCGGACAGTGCCAGGGTGTAGTCGCGGGTCACGGCCGACGGGTTGTCCGACTCGTCGTTGCACAGCGGACGTACGCCGGAATAGGTGTGCAGGATATCGGCGCGGCTGAGCTGGTGGTTGAAGTGCTCGTTGACCACCTTGAGCAGGTAGTCGGTTTCCTGATCGGTGATCGCTACTTTGGCCGGGTCACCGCTGTATTCGCGGTCGGTGGTGCCGATCAGGGTGAAGCGATCCAGGTAAGGAATGCAGAAGACGATGCGTTGGTCTTCGTTCTGCAGGATATAGGCGTGCTCGCCTTCGTACAGGCGCGGCACGATCAGGTGGCTGCCCTGGATCAGGCGGATGCCGTACGGTGCGTCGAGCTTGAGATCGTCCTTGATGAAGCTGGCGACCCAGGGGCCGGCCGCGTTCACCAGTGCCCTGGCGCGGATGCTCTGCAGGCTGCCGTCGGCATGCTGCAGTTCTACCTGCCACAGACCGTCGACGCGCTCGGCGCGCAGGCAGCGGGTGCGGGTGTGGATGTGCGCGCCGTTTTCCCGTGCGGCCATGGCGTTGACTACCACCAGGCGCGCATCGTCCACCGCGCAGTCGGCGTATTCGAAGCCGCGGGTGATGGCCGGCTTGAGCGGGTAGCCCGGGCCGAAGCGCAGGCCGCGCGAGGCGCCCAGGCGCTTGCGCTTGCCCAGGTGGTCATAGAGGAACAGGCCGGCGCGGATCATCCACGCAGGACGCAGGTGCGGGCGATGGGGCAGCACGAAGCGCATGGGTTTGACGATGTGCGGCGCCTTGGCCAGCAGGACTTCACGCTCGGCCAGTGCTTCGCGCACCAGGCGGAACTCGTAGTGCTCCAGGTAGCGCAGGCCGCCGTGGATCAGCTTGCTGCTGGCCGAGGAGGTGTGCTGGGCCAGGTCGTCCTTTTCGCAAAGGAACACCTTCAGGCCGCGCCCGGCGGCATCGGCAGCGATACCGACGCCATTGATGCCACCGCCGATCACGGCGAGGTCGTAGCAATCCTGGAGCGGTGGCTGGGACGAAACGGGCTGGGACACGGGCAAGGCCTCCTGAGGCTGTTCACATCGAATATGAACATTGATGTTCGTTTTCGAAAATACTAGCGCAATGAACAGGCGGCTGCCAGTCAGTCTTTATAGAAAAAACTGATCGGATGACAGGGAAATGAACATTTGTGAAAAAGAGAGAGGTGAACTGTTGGAAATTTTCAGGGGGGGGCGAGATCGAGCACCGTACGGACGGCGCTCTATCTCATGGGCGACACAAGGGGTGAGCCATGCGCCCCACGGGCACTGTTTCAAACCACCTCAAGACGAATCTTGTACTGGTTTAGCAGTTGGGTCAGGGCAGGAGAGGGGGCCTGATCCGTCACCAGGCAGTCGATCAGGCTGATCGAACCGAGGCGGACCATGGCGTTGCGGCCGAACTTGCTCGAGTCCGCCGCCAGCAGCACCTGGCGGGCGTTGGCAATGATCGCCTGGGATACCCGCACCTCCTGGTAGTCGAAGTCCAGCAGGCTACCGTCCTCGTCGATACCGCTGATACCGACCACGGCGAAATCGACCTTGAACTGGTTGATGAAGTCGACGCTCGCCTGGCCGACCACGCCACCGTCGCGACGAACCGTGCCGCCGGCCACCAGCACCTCGAAATCGTCCTTGGCCGCCAGGATCGCCGCCACATGCAGGTTGTTGGTGATGACCTTCAGGTGGTTGTGGTTGAGCAGGGCGCGGGCGATGGATTCGGTGGTGGTGCCGATATTGATGAACAGCGAGGCATGGTCGGGAATCTGCCGGGCCACGGCTTCGGCGATGCGCTGCTTCTCGTCGCGCATCTGGTCGGCGCGCATGGCGTAGGCGGTGTTCTCGATGCTCGAGTCGTAGGCTGCTCCACCGTGATAACGGCGCAGCAGGTTGACCTCGGCGAGCTGGTTGATATCGCGGCGGATGGTCTGCGGGGTGACGACGAACAGCTGCGCCATCTCCTCGATGCTGACGTAGCCGCGTTCGCGGACCAGCTCGAGGATTTGTTGTTGGCGTGGGGGCAGATTCATGGGCGGTCCTTTGGGGCAGCCGGACAAATTCTGCAATGATGCCGTAGGAAGGGGATGACGACCAGTAGGCCTTTGGTCAACTGGGGCTGCGCAGCAGCCCCGGCCTTCCTCAATCAGGCGTCGTGATCTTCCCAATCGCGGGTGCGATCGACAGCCTTGCGCCAGCCCTTGTACAGCTTCTCTTTCGCCGTTTCATCCAGTTGCGGGCTGAACTCGCGCTCGATGATCGCCTTGTCGCGCAGCTCGTCCAGGCCGCTCCAGAAACCGCAGGCCAGGCCTGCCAGGTAGGCCGCGCCCAGCGCCGTGGTCTCGCGCATTTTCGGGCGCTCGACGCAGGTGCCGAGAATGTCGGCCTGGAACTGCATGAGGAAGTTGTTGGCCACCGCGCCACCGTCCACCCGCAGTTCGCTCAGGCGCTGGCCGCAATCCTGCTGCATGGCGTCGAGCACGTCGCGGGTCTGGTAGGCGATCGATTCCAGGGCGGCGCGGATGATGTGATCGACCTTGACGCCACGGGTCAGGCCGAACAATGCGCCGCGGGCGTACGGATCCCAGTAGGGTGCGCCCAGGCCAGTGAAGGCCGGTACCAGGTAGACGCCGTTGCTGTCCTTTACCTTGCTGGCGAAGTACTCGGTGTCGTAGGCGTCGTTGACGATCTTCAGTTCGTCGCGCAGCCACTGCACGGTGGAGCCGCCATTGAACACCGCGCCTTCGAGGGCGTAGGCCACCTCGCCGCGGGGGCCGCAGGCGATGGTGGTGAGCAGGCCGTGGGACGACTGGACCGCCTTGTCGCCGGTGTTCATCAGCAGGAAGCAGCCGGTGCCGTAGGTGTTCTTGGCCTGGCCCGGTTCCACACACATCTGGCCGAACAGCGCCGACTGTTGATCGCCAGCGATACCGGCGATGTCGATGCCGCTCTTGGTCTTGCCATAGACTTCGGACGATGGGCGTACCTCAGGCAGCATCTGACGCGGAATGCCGAGGATATCGAGCAGCTTCTCGTCCCACTGCAGCGTATGGATGTTGAACATCAGCGTGCGCGAGGCGTTGGTGTAGTCGGTGACATGCACCTTGCCGCCGGAGAATTTCCAGATCAGCCAGGTATCGATGGTGCCGAACAGCAGCTCGCCACGTTCGGCGCGTTCGCGGGCACCTTCGACGTTGTCGAGGATCCACTTGAGCTTGGTGCCGGAGAAGTACGGGTCGGTGACCAGGCCGGTGGCCTCGCGGATGTACTGCTCGTGGCCGTCGCGCTTGAGCTGGGCGCAGATGTCGGTGCTGCGGCGGCACTGCCAGACGATGGCGTTGTACACCGGGCGGCCGGTTTCCTTGTCCCAGACGACGGTGGTCTCGCGCTGGTTGGTGATGCCGATGGCGGCGACCTGGGCGTGGCTGATGCCGGCCTGGGCCAGGGCCTCGACCATGGTCGCGCTCTGGGTGGCGAAGATTTCCATCGGGTCGTGTTCGACCCAGCCCGCCTGCGGGTAATGCTGGGCGAATTCACGCTGCGAGGTGCCCACCACGTTGGCGTCGCGATCGAAGATGATGGCGCGCGAACTGGTGGTGCCCTGGTCCAGGGCGATGATGTAGTTCTTGTCCAGGGTATCGGTCATGTCGGTGGCCTTGCACGAATATGGGAGTAGGTCAGGGCGTGGCGGGCGCCGGCCTTGCGGTCCGGGCCCGGCGCGGGCATCAGGAAACCTGGGTATCGCCCTGAGGATTATCGTCTGTCTGTTGGGCCGCGGCCTGGGTGGTCGGCAAGTTGCGGGCGATCAGCCCGCGGTACAGGGCCGCGCCCAGGCTGGCACCGAGGATCGGCGCGAACACTGGCACCAGGAAATACGGAATATCGCGCCCGCCGGTGAAGGCGACTTCGCCCCAGCCGGCCAGGAAGGTCATCAGTTTAGGCCCGAAATCCCGCGCCGGGTTCATCGCGAAGCCGGTCAGCGGGCCCATGGCGCTGCCGATCACGGCGATCAGCAGACCGATCAGCAGGGGGGCGGTGGCGCCGCGTGGCAGACCGTTGTTGTCGTCGGTCAGGGCCATGATCACGGCCATCAGGATGGCGGTGATGATCACTTCGACCAGGAAGGCCTGGCCGGTGGACAGCGCCGGGTGCGGGTAGGTGGAGAACACCGAGGCCAGCTCCAGGCTGGCCTGGCTGCCGCGCACCATGGCGTGGCTTTGTTCGAAATCGAAGAACAGGTTGCTGTACAGGAAGTACACCAGGGCGGCGCCGCAGAACGCGCCGCACACCTGGGCCAGCATGTAGAACGGCAGTTTGCGCTTGTCGAAGCCGGCGAATACGGCCAGGGCGATGCTGACTGCCGGGTTCAGGTGCGCGCCGGAGACACCGGCGGTCAGGTAGATCGCCATGCTCACGCCGACCCCCCAGATGATGCTGATCTCCCACAGGCCGAAGCTGGCGCCGGCGACCTTGAGCGCGGCGACACAACCGATGCCGAAGAAGATGAGCAGGGCGGTGCCGAGAAACTCGGCCAGGCATTGGGCGGATAACGTGGGTTCGCGTAGAGCAGTTGTCATGTGTGACCTCGGTTCTTGTTGTTGTGAGGCGCTGGGCGCTCGACAGCAAAAAAGCCCGGAGTCGATCCCCATTGACGCCGGGCGGGTACAGGAAGTGCACCTTATAGGTGCACCTTGTATTCATAAACGAAAAAATATAGACAAGAAACGCTGATGTCAAAGGTCGAAAATGAACGCCTGGCCATAATTTGACTGGCACGCCGGGTTGTGAATTCATGGCCGCTGCTCTAGCTTGGGACCTGCGCTGGCTGCATGGGTGGAATTGCCCTAAAGTACCGGGCGACTTGTGATCGACTGGAGCCGTTGATGACCCCCGCCCTGGACCTCTTGAAGAAGGCGCGCGCCGAGCACCGCGTGCACAGTTACGAACATGATCCGAAAACTGCCTCGTATGGCCTGGAGGCGGCGGAAAAGCTGGGCCTTGACCCGCTGCGGGTGTTCAAGACCCTGCTCGCCAGCAGCGAAAAGGGCGAGCTGCTGGTGGCCGTGGTGCCGGTGGTCGGCACCCTCGACCTCAAGGCACTGGCCCACGCGGCGGGGGTGAAGAAGTGCGAAATGGCCGATCCGCAGGCCGCCCAGCGCGCCACGGGCTACCTGGTCGGAGGGATCAGCCCGCTGGGGCAGAAGAAGCGCCTGCGCACCTTTATCGATCAATCCGCGCAACAACATGAAACGATTCATGTGAGCGCTGGCCGTCGTGGTCTCGAAGTGGAACTGGCTGCCGTGGTGCTGGCCACCCATACCCAGGGACAGTTCGCCGAGATTGGTCGCGGCTGATCATCTGTACTGATAGAAATTCCACGACTCTGTCTCTGTCGGGCCCTGGCGGCATGCCGCATGCTCGGGGCCTTTCCCGCCAGATACAGGAGTCGTGGCATGCAGTTGCATTTTCATCAGGTGGACGCCTTCAGCGACCGTCCCTTCGCTGGCAACCCGGCCATGGTCTACCACCTGGAGCAGTGGCTCGACGATGGCCTGATGCAGCAGGTGGCCGCCGAACACAACCTCGCCGAAACCGCTTTCGTGGTGGCCGAGGGTAATGGCTATCGGATCCGCTGGTTCACCCCTAGCACCGAAGTCCCCCTGTGCGGTCACGCCACCCTGGCCAGCGCCCATGTCCTGTTCGACGTCTATGGTGAGCAGGCGCCGCGCCTGGATTTCCAGAGCCGCTCGGGCCTGCTCAGCGTCAGTCGTGAGAACGATCGCCTGTGGTTGGACTTCCCGCGCATCGACCCGCAGCCGCTGGCCGAGCCAGTGGCGGTAGCCGAGGCGCTGGGGTGCGAGGTGCGCGAGGTCTACCAGACCCGCGAGCTGTTCGTGGTGCTCGACTCGGAGCGGGCGGTACGCGATTGCGCGCCGGACATGGCGGCGCTGGCTCGCCTGCCGGGCTTGGGGGTGATCGTGACGGCTGCGGGTGAGCGACATGATTTCGTATCGCGCTATTTCGCTCCAGGCATCGGCATCCCGGAGGACCCGGTCACCGGTTCCACCCATTGCTCGCTGATCCCTTACTGGGCGGCACGGTTGGGCAAGCACGACTTGCAGGCCTTCCAGTGTTCAGCCAGGGGTGGTGAACTGTTCTGTCGCCTGGAAGGGGAGCGGGTGAAGATCGGCGGGATGGCTCGGCGGGTGGCCAGCGGTATGCTGATGTTGTGAGCTGAGAGGCTCGCCGAGCCTTGTCGAGCTAGGTGCAGGGTTGAAAACATCATTTGCGTGGGGGCTGGCTTGCCCCGCGATGGAGTATGGCACCGGCTTCGCCGGTGATCGCGGGTCAAGCCCGCTCCCACGCTGTCCCAGCCAGATCAAAGTGATAGGGGCGGGCAAGCCCGCCCCCAAAAGGATGTTTTCAGTCCCAGTGCATCAATGCGCGGAACTCACGCGCCGCACGCCTGCTCATGACTGGCCAGCTGCGCGGCGACGCTGCCGGGCACCGCGAACAGTACCAGGTGGTCCGCCGCTACCGCGATACCGACGTCCTGGCCGACCTGATGGTCGTTGTGGCTGGGGAAAATCGCCTCGAGCTGGCTGCCGGTGGGCAGTTGCAGGCGATACAGCGTCGAGGCGCCGAGGAAGCTCTTGCCGATGATCCGCGCCCGCAACGGGCTGTCGGGGGCATGGATGATGTCATCCGGACGCAGCAGCACATCCACCGAACTGCCAGGAGCCATGGTGTAGGCGCGGTTGCCGCGCAGCTCGCCGAGTTCGGTGGTTACCGCCTCGTGGCTGCTCATCTGGCCGCGAATGAAGTAACCCTGGCCGATGAAGCTGGCGACAAACGGGGTCTGTGGCTCGTGGTAGAGGTTGTAGGGCGTGTCCCACTGTTCCAGGCGGCCCTCCTTGAACACGCCGACATGGTCGCTGACGGCAAAGGCTTCCTCCTGGTCGTGGGTGACCAGGATGGCGCTGGTGCCGCGGCTCTTGAGAATGTCGCGCACTTCATGGCTCAGGCGCCGACGCAGTTCCACATCGAGGTTGGAGAACGGCTCGTCGAGCAGCAGCAGCTGCGGCTCGGGCGCGAGTGCCCGGGCCAGGGCCACGCGCTGTTGCTGGCCGCCGGACAGCTCGTGCGGGTAGCGCCCGCCCAGGCCGCCGAGCTTGACCAGCTCGAGCATCTCGTCGACTACCGCCGCCTGGCGCGGGTGCTTGCCGATGCCGAAGGCGATGTTCTGCGCCACGGTGAGGTGGGGGAACAGGGCGTAGTCCTGGAACACCATGCCGATCCGGCGCTTTTCCGGGGCCAGGGTGAACCCGGCGCGGGAAATGACTTCCCCGGCCAGCTGGATCTCGCCGTCGTGCACCGGCTCGAAGCCGGCGATGGCGCGCAGCGTGGTGGTCTTTCCGCAACCGGAGGACCCCAGCAGGCAGCCGATGTCGCCTGCGTTCAGATGCAGGTTGAGGTTCTGGACGATGCGCTGCTCGCCATAGCCGCAGGCGAGGTTGCGCAGGTTGAGCAGTAGCTGTTGACTCATGCGTGGTGGTAAGCCGGTTCTACAAGGAATTCCAGAAGGGCCTTCTGCGCATGCAAGCGGTTTTCAGCTTCGTCCCAGGCGACCGAACGGGGGTCGTCGAGCAGGTCCTGGCTGATTTCCTCGCCACGGTGGGCGGGCAGGCAATGCATGAACAGGGCATCGGGTGCCGCCAGGTCGAGCAGTTCGCGGGTGACCTGGTAAGGCGCGAAATGCGCCAGGCGCCGTGCAGTTTCCTCTTCCTGGCCCATGGAAGTCCAGACATCCGTGGTCACCAGGTGAGCGCCGCGCACGGCTTCCTTCGGATCACGGATGATCTGCACACGGTCACCACCCAGTGCCAGGAAGCGTTGATCAGGCTCGTAGCCTTCAGGGCAGGTGATGCGCAGTTGGAAATCGAACTGCACGGCAGCTTCGATATAGGAGTTGCACATGTTGAAGCCGTCGCCGACCCAGGCCACGGTCTTGCCCTGGATCGCGCCACGGTGCTCGAAGAAGGTCTGCATGTCGGCCAGCAGCTGGCAAGGGTGCGACTCGTCGGACAGGCCGTTGATGACCGGTACCTTCGAGTTGGCGGCGAACTCGGTCAGGGTGCTGTGGGCGTGGGTGCGGATCATCACCGCGTCGACCATGCTCGACAGCACGATGGCGCTGTCGGCGATCGGCTCGCCGCGGCCCAGCTGGGTGTCGCGCGGCGACAGGAAGATGGCCTGGCCACCGAGCTGGATCATGCCAGCTTCGAAGGACACCCGGGTACGGGTCGAGGATTTCTCGAAGATCATGCCCAGCACGCGGTTCTTCAGTGGCTCGAACAGCACGCCTCGTTTGCGCAGGTCCTTCAGCTCGATGCCTCGACGGATCACGCCGAGCAATTCGTCAGCGGTGAAATCCATCAGGGAGAGAAAGTGCCTTGCGCTCATGATTGACTACCTTATCTGCAACGTTCTGCAGGTCGACCGTATGGGTTTTGTTGACAACGGGGGTGACCTGCGGCGTAAGCCGCACGGGGCGGACGGAATAGGGGAAGGCGCAATACTATAATTAAATGTCGCCTAAAACCAAGAGGGGAAACAGCGCCACTGTGTCAAAGGGTGTCGTAAGCCCTTGCCGGCTGGCTGTTTTTTATTTGCTACAGCGGTTGTACACGGCTCGGAGCGTATTTGGCAAACCCGTTGTCGCGAATCGCCCGCCTGATGTCGTCCGATTCACGACGCGAACCTCGCTGGCGAGCCCCGGTCGGCAGGCGCATAGTCGAATCTCGACAATAACAAGGCAGAGGCGGCCATGACCAAGACCCTGCATCACCGAGCCTGTCACCTGTGCGAGGCCATCTGCGGCCTGAACATCGAAGTCACCCACGAAGCCGAGGGCCCGGCGCGGATCAGCTCGATCAAGGGCGACCCGCAGGATCCCTTCAGCCGCGGCCATGTCTGCCCCAAAGCGGTCGCCCTGCAGGACATCCAGGATGACCCCGACCGCCTGCGCCAGCCCCACCGGCGCATCGGTGACCAGTGGCTGCCAGTCAGTTGGGACGAAGCCTTCGCCCTGGCCGCCGAGCGGCTGTGGGCGATCCAGCAGGCCCACGGGCGCAACGCGGTCGCCGTGTACCAGGGCAATCCCAGCGTGCACAACTATGGGCTGATGACCCACAGCAACTACTTCCTCGGTTTGCTCAAGACCCGTAATCGCTTCTCGGCGACTTCGGTGGACCAGTTGCCGCAGCACCTGACCAGCCACCTGATGTACGGCCATGGCCTGCTGCTGCCGATTCCGGACATCGACCAGACGCAGTTCATGTTGATCCTGGGCGGCAATCCCCTGGCCTCCAATGGCAGCATCATGACCGTCCCGGATGTGGAAAAGCGCCTCAAGGCGCTCAAGGCCAGGGGCGGGCAACTGGTGGTGGTGGATCCGCGACGCAGCGAGACAGCTGCGCTGGCCGACCAGCACCTGTTCATTCGCCCCGGTGGCGACGCGGCGCTGCTGTGTGGGCTATTGCATACGCTGTTCAGCGAGAACCTGGCCCGGGGCTCGCATCTGCCGGTTGCGGGCCTGGAGCAGGTGCGCGAAGCCATCCTGCCGTTCGATGCGTCTGCCATGAGTGCGTTGTGCGGTATTCCGGCCGAGGCGATCCGCCAGCTGGCACGAGATTTCGCCGCTGCCGACAAGGCGGTGTGCTATGGCCGGATGGGCGTATCGACCCAGGCCTTCGGTTCGCTGTGCCACTGGCTGGTGCAGTTGATCAACCTGGTCACCGGCAATCTCGATCGGGAGGGCGGTGCCCTGTGCACGGCACCTGCGGTCGACCTGGTCGCCAGCACTTCCGGCGGGCATTTCGATCAATGGCGCAGTCGGGTCTCTGGCTTGCCCGAGTATGGCGGCGAGCTGCCGGTCTCGGCCCTGGCCGAAGAGATCCTCGAATCCGGGGAGGGTCAGGTGCGGGCGCTGGTGACCGTGGCGGGCAACCCGGTGCTGTCCACACCCAACGGGCGTCGCCTGGACGACGCCCTGGCCGGCCTCGACTTCATGCTCAGCATCGACCTGTACATCAACGAGACCACGCGCCATGCCGACCTGATCCTGCCGTCGACCTCGGCGCTGGAGAACGATCACTACGATTCCACCTTCAACCTGCTGGCGGTGCGCAACGTTACCCGTTTCAACCGGGCAATCCTGCCCAAGCCCGAAGGCGCGCTGCACGATTGGGAGATCTTCGTGGGGCTGGCCAGGGCCTTTGCCGAGCGCGCGCAGGTCGAGCTCAAGGCAACCCTGCCGCCGGCACAGATGATCGACTTCGCCCTGCGCAAGGGGCCTTATGGCGAGGAGACGCCCTGGAAGCTCTCGTTAGGCGTGTTAGACGCGCATCCCCATGGCCTCGACCTCGGGCCGCTGCGCGCCAACCTTACGACGCGCCTGCGCACGGCCAGCGGCAAGGTCGAGGCGGCCCCGGGAGTACTGCTCGAGGACCTGCGGCGCCTCGCCCGTATGGCCGCGCCTGCGGATGACCAGTTGCTGCTCATCGGCCGTCGCCATGTGCGCAGCAACAACTCGTGGATGCACAACTATCATCGCCTGGTCAAAGGCAAGCCACGCCATCAGTTGCTGATGCATCCGGACGACCTGCGCCGGCGTCAGTTGCAGGACGGCCAGATGGTGCGGGTTCGCTCGCGTACCGGGATGATCGAGGTGACGGTGCAGGCCAGCGAGGAAATGATGCCAGGCGTAGTCAGCCTGCCCCATGGCTACGGCCATGGGCGCCAGGGCGCGCGCTTGCAGGTGGCCGCTGCGCAGCCGGGGGCGAGTGCCAATGACCTGACCGACGAACACCTGCGCGATGGCGTTTCCGGCAATGCAGCCCTCAATGGCGTGCCGGTACAGGTCGAGGCCGCATGAAGCACGGCAAGGCCGAGCATGCTGCTCGGCTTTCCGATACAATGCGTCACCGTGCCGACGACCCTGTCGGAAAGTTCAGCCGAGGTGCTTCATGGATATCATCGATACAATCAAAGAGCAGATTGCCAACAACACCATTCTGCTTTACATGAAAGGTTCGCCGAATGCGCCGCAGTGTGGCTTCTCGGCCAAGGCTTCGCAGGCAGTGATGGGTTGCGGCGAGAAGTTCGCCTACGTCGACATCCTGCAGAACCCGGAAATCCGCGCCAACCTGCCCAAGTACGCCAACTGGCCGACTTTCCCGCAACTGTGGGTGGCCGGTGAGCTGGTCGGCGGCAGCGATATCATGCTGGAAATGTTCGAAAAGGGTGAGCTGCAGACCCTGATCAAGGAAGCGGCCGCCAAGGCCAAGGCTTCCGAGGCCTGATCCGGCGCTTGCCGCAGGTAGCAAAAAGCCCCGCCTAGGCGGGGCTTTTTCGTTGCTGGCGAAACTTATTCTTCGCCCATCTGCGACTGCAGGTAGTTCTCGATTGTGATCTTGTCGATCAGGCCCAGCTGGGTTTCCAGCCAATCGATGTGTTCTTCCTGGTCTTCGAGGATGTCTTCGAGCACATCGCGCGAGCCGAAGTCGCCGGCGGTTTCGCAGTGGGCGATGGCAGCCTTGAGGTCGGCATGGGCCTTTTTCTCAAGCTTGAGGTCGCAGTCGAGCATCTCCTTGGTGTGCTCGCCGATCATCAGCTTGCCCAGGTCCTGGACGTTGGGGATGCCTTCGAGGAAGAGGATGCGCTTGATCAGCTTGTCAGCGTCCTTCATCGCCTGGATGGACTCTTTGTACTCGAGCTTGCCGATCCTGTTCAGGCCCCAATCTTCATACATGCGCGCGTGCAGGAAGTACTGGTTGATTGCGACCAGCTCGTTTCCGAGGATCTTGTTGAGATGCTGGATGACGCTTACGTCGCCTTTCATGATGGGGTCCTGCCCTGTAGAAGTTGAGCCAATACAGAGAAGTTTGAGCCCGACCTATCTCTATGTCAAACCTAAGTTATTGAATAATAAGTGAAAATTAATCGGAATAAGAATGTTTGTGAACCGCGTTCGGGCGCTAACTTATTGAATTGCAGGCATAAAAAAACCGGACACTGGGTCCGGTTCTTCGAATTCGGGGAAATTACGCCGCGTTGAATTCAACGGGGTAGGGCAGGGCGGCCTGCTGGCTCAGTTGCAGCTCGGTGAGGGTTTCGCGTACCACCTGCTTGGCGAGGCAGGCGCACTTGCCGCATTGGCTGGCCACATTGGTGGCGGCTCGCACTTCCTTGTAGCTGCAGCATCCTTCGTAGATCGCATCGCGGATCTGTCCATCGGTGACACCGACACAGAGACACACATACATAAAGGCTGACCGTCGCGGGTTGAGTCGATGCGTTGGAGAGTAATGGTAATGAGAATGCTTGTCAAAACACTTTGTGTAAGGTGCGTGCCAGAGCGACCGGCGGTCGAGATTCGGCCTGTCACGCAAAGCTGTGTATGATGGTCGGCCTTTGCTGGATCCGGGGGAACGCGTTCCGCCCGGGCAAGGTTTTTCACCCCTCATCAGGAGAGATCGAATGAGCGTACTCGTTGGCAAACAAGCCCCGGACTTCACCGTTCCAGCCGTGCTGGGCAACGGCGAGATCGTCGACAGCTTCAACCTGGCCTCGGCCATCAAGGGCAAGTACGGCCTGGTATTCTTCTACCCGCTGGACTTCACCTTCGTCTGCCCGTCCGAGCTGATCGCCCTGGACAACCGTATCCCTGACTTCCAGGCGCGCAACGTGGAAGTGATCGGCGTGTCGATCGACTCGCACTTCACCCACAACGCCTGGCGCAACACCCCGGTCAACAACGGCGGTATCGGCCAGGTCAAGTACACCCTGGCGGCCGACATGACCCACGAAATCTGCAAGGCCTACGACGTCGAGTCCGAAGGCGGCGTGGCCTTCCGTGGCGCCTTCCTGATCGACACCAACGGTGTCGTTCGTTCGCAGATCGTCAACGACCTGCCACTGGGCCGTAACATGGACGAGCTGCTGCGCCTGGTCGATGCCCTGCAATTCCACGAAGAGCACGGCGAAGTCTGCCCGGCCAACTGGAAGAAAGGCGACAAGGGCATGAACGCTTCGCCGGAAGGCGTCGCTGCCTACCTGAGCGAGAACGCTGGCAAGCTGTAATTTGCCACGCGCATAAAAAAACCGGCCCTGGTGGCCGGTTTTTTTATGCGCTGCGAACATGTCGCGGGAGGCGGGCCTCAATCGTTGAAATCGCGCCAGCCGCCCATTTCTTTCCAGCGGTTGACGATGCCGCAGAACAGCTCGGCGGTCTTCTCGGTGTCGTAGCGCGCCGAATGCGCCTCTCGACCGTCGAAGTCGATGTCCGCGCTCTGACAGGCCCGCGCCAGCACGGTCTGGCCGTAGGCGAGGCCGGCGAGGGTGGCGGTATCGAAGCTGGAGAACGGATGGAACGGGTTGCGCTTGATGTCATTGCGCGCGACTGCGGCATTGAGGAAGCCCAGGTCGAAGCTGCTGTTGTGCCCGACCAGGATCGCCCGCTTGCAGCCATTGGCCTTCAGCGCCTTGCGCACACCGCGGAAGATATCGGTCAGCGCGCTTTCCTCGCTCACCGCCATGCGCAGTGGGTGGTCCAGCTTGATGCCGGTGAACTCCAGCGCGGCTGCCTCGATATTGGCCCCTTCGAACGGTTCGACCCGGTGGAAGTAGGTGTGCTCGGGGAACAGGAAGCCCTTTTCATCCATGCCGATGGTGACGGCGGCGATCTCCAGCAGCGCGTCGGTGGCGCTGTTGAAACCGCCGGTCTCGACATCCACCACCACCGGCAGGTAGCCACGGAAACGCTCGGCCATCGGATGGCGCGAGCCGCTGCTGACCTGGCTGTCCTGGTCGTCTTCGTAAAGATCTTCGCTCACGCGTTGTCCTCCAGCAGGCGCCAGCGCAACTTCTCACCGGCGCGCAGGGGGATCACGGTATTGTCGCCGAACGGCAGGCTGTCCGGTGCGGTCCATTCCTCACGCACCAGGGTGATGGTGTCGGTGTTGCGCGCCAGGCCGTAGAAGTCCGGGCCGTGCTTGCTGGCGAAGCCTTCGAGCTTGTCCAGCGCGTTGCGCTGTTCGAACGCCTCGGCATACATCTCGATGGCGGCGTAGGCGGTGTAGCAACCGGCACAGCCGCAGGCGGCTTCCTTGGCATGCTTGGCGTGGGGCGCCGAGTCGGTGCCGAGGAAGAACTTCGGGTTGCCGCTGGTGGCGGCATCCAGCAGCGCCACCTGGTGGGTGTTGCGCTTGAGGATCGGCAGGCAGTAGAAGTGCGGGCGGATACCGCCGACCAGCATGTGGTTGCGGTTGTACAGCAGGTGCTGGGCGGTGATGGTCGCACCGACGTTGGCCGGCGCTTCGCTGACGAACTGCGCGGCGTCGCTGGTGGTGATGTGTTCGAACACCACCTTCAGGGTCGGGAAGCGCTCGACCAGGCGGCGCATGTGCTCGTCGATGAAGCGTTTCTCGCGGTCGAACACGTCGATCTCGCTGCGCGTGACTTCACCGTGCACCAGCAAGGGCATGCCGGTTTCGGCCAGGGCCTCGATCGCCGGGAAGATATTGTCGATGCTGGTCACGCCCGAATCGGAGTTGGTGGTGGCGCCGGCCGGGTAGAGCTTGGCGGCGTACACGATCCCGCTGGCCTTGGCGGCACGCACATCGTCGGCGCTGGTGCGGTCGGTGAGGTAGAGCACCATCAGCGGCTCGAAGCGGCTGCCGGCGGGGCGTGCGGCAAGGATGCGCTCGCGGTAGCCAGCGGCCTCGACGGCGTTGCGCACCGGCGGAACCAGGTTGGGCATGATGATGGCGCGGGCGAAGGTGCGCGCCACGTCACCGACGGTGTGGGGCAGGACGGCACCATCGCGCAGATGGATGTGCCAGTCGTCGGGGCGCAGGAGGGTCAGGCGATCGGACATTGGAGATTCCAGGCGGGTCGAACTCAGAAGCCAATGCTACCGGAAAACCCCTGTTCGAGCACGGCTATCAAGTTTTCCGACGGGCGACCGATAGCGTTCAGGTAAGCCGTCGAAATTTGTGGAGCCTCCCGTGCGCCAGCGTTACCTAGCCCTGTTCACCCTCGTTGCCAGCCTGCCGGCCGGGGCAATGACCTTCCAGACCCGCGTGGAGAACGTCGCCTGGAAAGTCGAGGGTGACCAGTTCGAATGTCGCCTGATCCAGCCGATCGACGGTTTCGGCAGCGGTGAGTTCGTGCGCCGTGCCGGCGAGCAGCCGACCTTCCAGCTGCGCTCGGACAGCAATGTCCTGGGCGCCGGTTCCGCCACCCTGCTGGCTGCTGCGGCGCCCTGGCAGCCCGGGCGCGGCGACATCAACCTCGGTGCGGTGCACATGGCCCGTACCGGTGTGCTGTTCACCTCCAGTCAGGGTCAGGCCAGCCGTCTGATCAACGGCCTGCTCGATGGTCGCAGCACCGTGGTGCGCAACTACCGGGGCGAAGGTGGTCGGCCGATGGAAGTGCATGTGATGCCGGTCAGTTTCGCCAAGGCCTACAGCGACTACCAACTGTGCGCCGCCAAGTTGCTGCCGATGAACTACGACCAGATCCGCCAGACCCAGGTTGGCTTCCCCGGAGGCGGGATCGAGCTGGACAGCTCGGCGCGCGCCCGTCTGGATGTGCTGCTCGACTACCTGAAGGCCGATCCGACGGTCAACCGCATCGAACTCAACGGCCACTCCGACAACAGCGGTAACCGCCTGACCAACCGCGACACCTCGCGCCGACGGGCGCTGGCGGTGGCCGATTACCTCAAGGCCCATGGCGTGCCGGAAGAGCAGATCAGCGTACGCTTCCACGGCGAACGCTATCCGCTGGCCAAGAACAACAGTGCCGCCAACCGCGCGCGCAACCGCCGGGTGAACATCCAGCTCGAGCGCGTGACACCGGTCGAGAAGCCGGTGGAGAAGCCGGTGGAGAAACCGGCAGCGCAGGTGCCGCCGACGGCCCCGGCACCCGCCGCCGCCACGCCTACGCTTACGCCAACGACGCCTGCAGCCGCTGCCACGCCGTCCGCTCCAACCAAATCCTGAGTGCGACAGCGGGTCGCGCCCTCGACAATTCCTGTCGCTTTGTCGTCACAAGCTGTCGCCCCATTGTAAATTTTTCGGCAACGCCGGTAGAATCATCTGCTTTCCGTACAACCCCGTGGAGTGATGGCATGGCGGACGTAAAAAAGGTCGTATTGGCGTATTCCGGCGGCCTTGATACTTCGGTGATTCTCAAGTGGCTGCAGGACACCTACAACTGTGAAGTGGTGACCTTCACCGCTGACCTCGGCCAGGGCGAGGAGGTCGAGCCGGCCCGCGCCAAGGCCCAGGCGATGGGCGTGAAAGAAATCTACATCGACGACCTGCGCGAAGAGTTCGTGCGCGACTTCGTCTTCCCGATGTTCCGCGCCAACACCGTCTACGAAGGCGAGTACCTGCTGGGTACTTCCATCGCCCGCCCGCTGATCGCCAAGCGCCTGATCGAGATCGCCAACGAAACCGGCGCCGACGCCATTTCCCATGGCGCCACCGGCAAGGGTAACGACCAGGTGCGCTTCGAGCTGGGCGCCTATGCGCTGAAGCCCGGCGTCAAGGTCATCGCCCCGTGGCGCGAGTGGGACCTGCTGTCCCGCGAGAAGCTGATGGACTACGCCGAGAAGCACGGCATCCCGATCGAGCGCCACGGCAAGAAGAAATCGCCGTACTCGATGGACGCCAACCTGCTGCACATCTCCTACGAAGGCGGCGTCCTGGAAGATACCTGGACCGAGCACGAAGAAGACATGTGGAAATGGAGCGTCTCCCCTGAGAACGCCCCCGACCAGGCCACTTACCTCGAGCTGACCTACCGCAACGGTGACATCGTCGCCATCGACGGCGTCGAGAAGAGCCCGGCCACCGTGCTGGCCGACCTCAACCGCATCGGCGGCGCCAACGGCATCGGTCGCCTGGACATCGTCGAGAACCGCTACGTCGGCATGAAGTCGCGTGGCTGCTACGAGACCCCGGGCGGCACCATCATGCTCAAGGCCCACCGTGCCATCGAGTCGATCACCCTGGACCGCGAAGTCGCTCACCTGAAGGATGAGCTGATGCCCAAGTACGCCAGCCTGATCTACACCGGCTACTGGTGGAGCCCGGAGCGTCTGATGCTGCAGCAGATGATCGACGCTTCGCAGGTCAACGTGAACGGTGTTGTGCGCCTGAAGCTGTACAAGGGCAACGTCACGGTCGTTGGCCGCAAGTCGGACGACTCGCTGTTCGATGCCAATATCGCGACCTTCGAGGAAGACGGCGGCGCCTACAACCAGGCCGATGCCGCAGGCTTCATCAAGCTCAACGCACTGCGCATGCGCATCGCGGCCAACAAGGGCCGTTCGCTGCTGTAAGCCTTTGGCGTACCCGAAAAACCCGGCCTCGGCCGGGTTTTTTCATGCCCCGGATTCAGGGGGAGGCGGGGCCTCTCCTTCCTGCATCGGCGACACCGAGAGGTGGATGCAGGTTCGTGTATCGAGGTTGTACAGGATCCAGCGACGCTGTTGGCCGTGGGGACGCTCGATCATCCGCAGCACATGGTTTTCGATGAGCTTTCGACTGTCGGTACCGGAGATGGCGATGATCATCGCCCCTTTGTCCCGTGCGGCAGGTGGGTACCGCGGCCTGTCCACCCCCGTGGCGCGTCTGTCCGGGGCAAACAGCGACCCGTTGTTGAAGTTGAGCGTAAGGAAGAACAGCACGGTGAGGAAGAATGGAAACCCTACCAGGAACCAGGTGTAGACAATCTGGCTGTCGTCGCTGAGAAACGGCAGCGAGGCCAGGGCGGACGCCTCGATCACACCGGCAAATACAGCGATAAGGGTCAACGGACTGATAGGGTCGCGATTCATGATGAGTGCCTGGCCATGCTTTGCCCATCAGTAGCTCGTTTTCCCGATTGCGATAAGCGTGGATCATTTCCCTGCCGGGTGATGCCACAGGCTACGGCAGCGCTTTTTATCCAGTCTGTACAGTCGAAATTTCCTGCATGAAGTGTCACCTGGCGGCACTTGGATCCAATTCTGCCGACTGTTACTTTTTGGGGGCGACGAACATGCATCTATTACATTTTGTTAATTAGCTGCTTGTAGGAAGAATCTCTATTAACAGTAGTCCACTTCTTTCGGTGAATTTGCCAGGGAAACCGCTGCATAAATAATCGTTATGCTCGGGTGTGGTGGTCTATCGAACTAAAAATAACGTATCAATGGGAATCGCATGAATAAAGTGCTGATCGTGGATGATCACCCGGTCATTCGCCTGGCCGTACGCATGCTGATGGAGCGGCATGGCTACGAGGTGGTGGCGGAGAGCGACAATGGTGTGGATGCCTTGCAACTGACGCGGGAGTATTTGCCGGACATTGTCATTCTGGATATCGGGATCCCCAAACTGGATGGGCTTGAAGTGATTGCCCGGATGACCCTGGCAAGTCCCGGGACCAAGGTGCTGGTGCTGACCTCTCAGGCGCCGGGGCACTTCTCGATGCGCTGCATGCAGGCGGGGGCGGCGGGTTATGTGTGCAAGCAGCAGGAGTTGACCGAACTGCTCAGCGCGATCAAGGCGGTGCTGTCCGGCTACAGCTATTTCCCCAACCAGGCGCTGCACAAGGGGCGCTCGGGCGTAAGCGGCGCCACGGAGATGGAGATGGTCGAGCGGCTTTCCGGGCGGGAGATGATGGTGTTGCAGCAGCTTGCCCGGGGCAAGAGCAACAAGGAGATCGCCGACAGCATGTTCCTCAGCAACAAGACGGTCAGTACCTACAAGACGCGCCTGCTGCTCAAGCTGAATGCCCGCTCGCTGGTGGACCTGATCGAGCTCGCCCAGCGTCATGGGCTGGCCTGACAGCATCATTGAAAAAGCCTCCACTGGGGAGGCTTTTGCGTGCTTGTTCTACAAGTCGTAGTCGAAGTCGGCCAGTTGCTTCTGCAGGCGTCGTTCCTCGAGCATGTTGTCGATGGTGCGGCGTTTGCTCAGGTTGGTCTTGGCCGGTTCGGCCTGCGGCTCCACATCGTCGTCCGCACTCTGGAAATCGTCGTCGATTGCCAGCTCTTCTTTATCGGTGCTCATGCGTCACTCCAAGCCAAAGGGCCATTGGCCGTCCTTATAACGGGAATCGCAGAGCGGGTAAAAAAGATTTTTTCAATTGCCTCGAGCAGGTTTCAGCTATTGCCTCAATCGTCGGAAGTCTTGTGCTTGTATTCGCACAGGTCTTCGATCCGGCAACTGCCACAGCGCGGTTTGCGGGCCTGGCAGACATAGCGGCCATGCAGGATCAACCAGTGGTGGGAGTCGAGCAGATAGTCCCTGGGCACGAACTTGAGCAGCTTCTTTTCCACCTCCAGCACGGTCTTGCCCGGTGCAATACCTGTGCGGTTACTGACCCGGAAGATATGCGTGTCGACGGCCATGGTGAGCTGGCGAAAGGCGGTGTTGAGCACCACGTTGGCGGTCTTGCGGCCGACGCCGGGCAGGGCTTCGAGGGCTTCGCGGGTCTGCGGGACTTCGCCGGCATGTTGTTCGACCAGCAGACGGCAGGTCTCGATGACGTTCTTGGCCTTGCTGTTGTAAAGGCCGATGGTCTTGATGTACTCGCTCAGGCCATCGACGCCCAGGGCGTGGATGGCCTGCGGGGTGTTGGCGACCGGGAACAGGCGGGCGGTGGCCTTGTTGACGCCGACATCCGTCGACTGGGCCGAGAGGATCACGGCGATCAGCAGTTCGAAAGGGCTGGAGTAGGCCAGTTCGGTCTTGGGCTCGGGATTGTCTTCATGCAGCCTGCGAAAGATCTCCAGGCGTTTGGCGGCATTCATGGGGTCAACGGGTTCCTTGACGACGTGAGGCGGTATTCGATGGACGCAGGTGATTGTACAGGCCCAGCAGCAGGCCGAGCAGTATCAGCGCGCCGGGCGCCAGCGCGGCGAGGTGCAGGCCGAGACCGTCGGCCAGCAGTTGGCGGCAGATGCCCAGGGCCAGGCCGGCCGCCAGCAAACCAAGCAGTCCGAGCCCCAGGAGGCGATATCGGCCAGGCTGTGCTGGCAGTTGCTCGCTGGCCAGGCAGGGCAGGGCCAGCAGCAGTGGGTAGAGGCCAAGCTGTTTGGCCAGGGGCATTGTCCAGGTTTGCAGGCCGAGGTGCAGGCAAGTCGCCAAGGCGGCGGCAAGTACTGTGCTCGCCCATAGACGGGGGCTGTGTTCCAGGTGACGACGCAGAGGGGCCATCAAGGCCTGGTGCAGCCCCACCAACAGGGCTGTGCAAAGGCTGATCGCGAGCGCCTGGATGATGGTGGCGCTTGCGCCGAGCAATGGCACCAGACTGATTGGCAGGAGCCAGAAACGGTTCATGGAGGTGTCTCACCGAGCAATGCGGGGCGATGCTGGTCAAAATAGCGCAGTGCATCCTGGATCGCCTCGATGACTGCCCGCGAGGTTACCGTTGCCCCGGCCAGCTGGTCGAACGCGCCCTGGTCGCGCTTGATCGCCCAGGCTTGTTCGGGCGTATCGCGCAGTGTCCGGCCGATGAACTGGTCCAGCCAATGGCGCGCCGGGTCTACCAGTTGATCGCCAAGGCCTGGGCTTTCCTGCTGTTCGAGCACGCGCACGCCCACCAGGCGGCCCTGGCGGTCGATGGCGATCACCAGTTCGATGGCGCCGCCATAGCCCTGGACGCTGCTGTGCAGCAGAACAGCACTGGTGATGCCCGCCAGGCTGGCGCGGTAGCCGGCCAACAGATGGCTATGGCTCAGCTTGGCGTCTTTCAGGGCCAAGGGGGTTTGCAATGGCCGGTTGTCGTAGCTGCCCGGCGGCAGCACTTTGAGCCACTGCTGTTCTTGCCATTGGCGCGAGGCCTCGGCAATCGGCCCGGCGGTGAAGCGCTGCCAAGCCAGTGTCGCGACAATCGCCAGCCCTGCAACCAGTAGCAGCACTGTGGCACTGCGCCAGCGGGCGGTCATGGGCAGGCCTGCTGGCGGCGTTCCGCCCAGCGATCAAGGGTGGGGACGGCGAGGTTCATCAGCAGGACGGCGAACGCCGTGCCATCGGCGAAGCTGCCCCAGGTGCGGATCAGGTAAATCAGCAGGCCGGTGCCGATACCGAACAGCAGGCGGGCCAGCGGCTGCTTGCAGCCAGATACCGGTTCGGTGGCGATGAAGAAGGCGGCCAGCATGGTCGAGCCGGACAACAGGTGCAGCAGTGGCGAGCCGTTGGAATCGGAGCCTGAGCCATTCCAGCCCAGCAGGCTGGACAGGAACAAGGCGCCGAGCAGGCCGACGGGGGCCTGCCAGCCGAAGACCTTGCGCTGCAGCAGGAACACCCCGCCGAGCAGGAACGCGAGGTTGACCCACTCGGTGCCACGCCCACCCAGGTGGCCGAACGCCGGGTGGCTGGCGAACAGTTCGTCGATGGTCAGGCTGCGGTTGTGGCGCAGGACATCGAGTACCGTGGGACTGGCCCAGGCGTCGATCCGTTCGCTGGCGCCGAAAGCAAGGTTCAGGCTTTCGACGAGCCCGGGGGCCTGGCCGGGCCAGTGGTTCATCTGCAAAGGGAAGCTCAGCAGGACGAACGCATAGCCGACCATGGCGGGGTTGAACAGGTTGCGCCCGACCCCGCCGAAAGCCTGTTTGCCCAAGCCGATGGCGACGCAGGCCGCCATCACGGGTAGCCACCAGGGCGCCTGGCTGGGCAGGGCTGCGGCCAGCAGCGCGGCGGTGACCAGTGCACTGCCGTCGCCAAGGGCGCAGGCGACCGGCATTCTCCGCCAGCGCAATAGCACAGCCTCGGTGGCCAGCGCCGCGCAACCGCTCAACAGCAGGTTGATCAGCACGCCCCAGCCATGCAGCCAGAACAGCACCAGCAGGCCAGGGGCGCAGGCCAGCAGAACCAGC
The DNA here is from genome assembly GCF_014268935.2 of Pseudomonas peradeniyensis. Taxonomy (GTDB): domain Bacteria; phylum Pseudomonadota; class Gammaproteobacteria; order Pseudomonadales; family Pseudomonadaceae; genus Aquipseudomonas; species Aquipseudomonas peradeniyensis. The sequence goes on from NZ_JABWRJ020000002.1 coordinate 1,109,110, forward strand.
TGCATGGTGCTGCGCAGGCGCGGATCAGTGGTCGGCATGGGTTTGCAGGTCCTCGAGGTGTTGTACAGCGATGGCTTCCGTTGCCGGGGGCAGGGCGATGCGTGGACCCAGGTTCATTGGGTGAAGAGTCCGTTGAGTCCCGAAAACGCCATGGCCATCACCCCAGCGCCGATCAACTGGACGGGCAGGCCGCGCAGGGCTGCGGGCATCTCGGCATGGCGGCAGCGGGCGTCAAGATCGGCATACAGTACCAAGGCCAGCCAGAATCCCAGCGCGCCGACAATGGCCCACGCCAGAATCCCCCACCCGTCCACACTGTCGCTGCCAAGCAATAACAGCAAGCCTAGCAACACGGCGTTTGCGCTCAGCTGGGGTTGCAGGTCGTGCAGGGGCCAGTCTGGCCGAAAACGTCGGAGCAGGTTTGGCAGTGTCCAGGCCAATGCCGCCAGCAAGGGCAGGAAGATGAACAATTGCAGGTCCTGCAACCCCAAGGGCAGGAGAAATTGCCGGTGCAGCCAGACGCCTACAGGTAGTGCAACGAGGATCAACAGGGCCGAACACAGGCCCAATGCATGCAGGCGCGCACGCTCGACCGGCTCGGCCTGCAGGACCAGGTGATTGACCAGCGCGGCGCTGACCAGGATCAGGACGTAGTCACTCATGGCGATGCCGAAAATCGGAGGGTGCCATCATTATCGGACAGCGGGTGGCAGATGCAACTGCCCCGGCCAATTGGCCGGGGCAGGAGGGCTTACTTGATACGCTGGCCTGGCTTGGCGCCGCTGTCGGGGCTGAGCAGGTAGATCTCTTCACCGCCAGGGCCGGCGGCCATGACCATGCCTTCGGAAACACCGAAACGCATCTTCCGCGGCTTGAGGTTGGCCACCATCATGGTCAGGCGGCCTTCCAGCTTGGAAGGGTCCGGGTAGGCCGACTTGATGCCCGAGAACACGTTGCGGCGTTCGTCACCGATGTCCAGGGTCAGCTGCAGCAGCTTGTCGGCACCGGGCACTGCTTCGGCCTTGACGATCAGCGCCACGCGCAGGTCGACTGCGGCGAAGGTGTCGAACTCGATCTCGGCTGACAGCGGGTCCTTGGCCAGCTCGCCATTGCCCGCCGGAGCGGCCTTGGCTTCGGCGGCCAGCAGGTCTTCCTTGCTGGCGGCGACCATGGCTTCGACCTTGGTCGGCTCGATGCGGCTCATCAGGGCCTTGAACGGGTTGAGCTGATGGTTTTCCAGGCGCGACAGGTGGTCGTCCCAGGTCAGCGGGGCGACGTTGAGGAACGCCTCGGCGTCCGCTGCCAGCAGCGGCAGCACCGGCTTGAGGAAAATCACCAGCTGGCGGAACAGGTTGATGCCCTGGGCGCAGATGGCCTGTACTTCGTCCTGCTTGCCTTCCTGCTTGGCCAGCGACCACGGCGCCTTGTCGGCGATCCAGGCGTTGGCGCGGTCGGCCAGGGCCATGATCTCGCGCATGGCGCGGCCGAAGTCGCGGGCCTCGTAGGCCTCGGCGATCGACGGCGCGGCGGCGAGGAAGGCCTCGGTCAGCTCGGGCGCGGCATCGCCGGCAACCATCACGCCGTCGTTGCCCTTGTGGATGAAGCCGGCGCAGCGACTGGCGATGTTGACCACCTTGCCGACCAGGTCGGAGTTGACCTTCTGCACGAAGTCCTCGAGGTTCAGGTCGAGGTCGTCGACACCGCGACCCAGCTTGGCGGCGTAGTAGTAGCGCAGGTATTCCGGCTGCAGGTGGTCGAGGTAGGTGCGCGCCTTGATGAAGGTGCCGCGCGATTTCGACATCTTCGCGCCGTTGACGGTCAGGTAGCCGTGCACGTTGACCGCGGTCGGCTTGCGCAGGCCCGCGCCTTCGAGCATGGCCGGCCAGAACAGGGCGTGGAAGTTGACGATGTCCTTGCCGATGAAGTGGTACAGCTCGGCCTTGGAGCCTTCGTTCCAGAACGCGTCGAAGTCCAGCTCCGGACGGCGGTCGCAGAGGTTCTTGAAGCTGGCCATGTAGCCGATCGGCGCGTCCAGCCAGACGTAAAAGTACTTGCCCGGCTCGCCCGGGATCTCGAAGCCGAAGTACGGCGCGTCACGGGAGATGTCCCATTCCTGCAGGCCCGAGTCGAGCCATTCGGCGAGCTTGTTGGCCACCGCGTCCTGCAGGGTGCCGCTGCGGGTCCACTGCTGCAGCATGGCCTGGAAGTCCGGCAGCTTGAAGAAGAAGTGCTGCGAGTCGCGCAGCACCGGGGTGGCGCCGGAAATCGCCGACTTGGGGTTCTTCAGTTCGGTCGGGGCGTAGGTGGCGCCGCATTTCTCGCAGTTGTCGCCGTACTGGTCCTCGGCCGCGCACTTGGGGCAGGTGCCCTTGATGAAACGGTCGGCGAGGAACATGCCCTTCTCGGGGTCGAAGTACTGGGTGACCGAACGGGTGGCAATGTGCCCGGCGTCGCGCAGACGGGTGTAGATCAGGCTCGACAGTGCGCGGTTCTCCTCGCTGTGCGTGGAGTGGTAGTTGTCGAAGTCGACCAGGAAGTCGGCGAAGTCGGCGCTGTGCTCGGCCTGGACGTTGGCGATCAGCTGCTCCGGGGTGATGCCTTCCTTTTCCGCGCGCAGCATGATGGCCGAACCATGGGCGTCGTCGGCGCAGACATAGATGCACTGGTTGCCGCGCAGCTTCTGGAAGCGCACCCACATGTCCGTCTGGATGTACTCCAGCATATGGCCAAGGTGGATCGATCCATTGGCATAGGGCAGGGCGCTGGTGACGAGAATCTGACGTGGCTCGGACATGGTGGCTCGGCTACTTATCTGGCTACGGGGTAAAAATGAGGGTGATCGGCCACTATAAAGGGCTGGCGAATTTATTTCACCCCAAGGACGCATCTGCTGACGATTGACGGGTTAGCATAGGCGCCTGTTCCGTATCCAGTTTGCCAATGGGAGCCTCCATGAGTGCCGTCACCCGTGCCGCCGTCGAAGGCGTGCTTCGCCAGTACACCGACCCCTACCTGAACCAGGACCCGGTCAGCGCCGGTTGCGTGCGCGCCATCGACATCCAGGGCGGGCAGGTCAGCGTGCAGTTGCAGCTGGGGTATGCCGCCGGCCTGTTCAAGGGCGGCTGGGCGCAGGTGCTGCAGACCGCGATCGGCAACCTCGATGGCGTGGCCTCGGCCAGCGTGAGCATCGACTGCGTGATCGCCACCCACAAGGCCCAGGCCCAGGTGCCGGCCATGGCCAACGTGAAGAACATCATTGCCGTGGCCTCGGGCAAGGGCGGGGTCGGCAAGTCGACCACCGCCGCCAACCTGGCCCTGGCCCTGGCCCGCGAAGGCGCCCGGGTGGGCATTCTCGATGCCGACATCTATGGCCCGAGCCAGGGGGTGATGTTCGGCATCGCCGAAGGCACCCGCCCGCAGGTGCGCGATCAGAAGTGGTTCGTGCCGATCAAGGCCCATGGCGTCGAGGTCATGTCCATGGCGTTTCTCACCGACGACAACACGCCGATGGTCTGGCGTGGCCCGATGGTCTCGGGGGCGTTGCTGCAACTGGTGACCCAGACCGCCTGGGACGACCTCGACTACCTGGTGATCGACATGCCGCCGGGTACCGGTGACATCCAGCTGACCCTGGCGCAGAAGGTGCCGGTGGCAGGCTCGGTGATCGTCACCACGCCCCAGGACCTGGCGCTGCTGGACGCGAAGAAAGGCGTTGAGATGTTCCGCAAGGTCAACATCCCGGTGCTGGGGGTGGTCGAGAACATGGCCGTGCATATCTGCTCCAACTGCGGCCATGCCGAGCACCTGTTCGGCGAAGGCGGTGGCGAGAAGCTGGCGGCGCAGTACGGCGTCGAGCTGCTGGCTTCGCTGCCGCTGTCGATGCTGATCCGCGAACAGGCTGACAGCGGCAAGCCGACCGCCATCGCCGAACCGGAAAGCCAGATCGCCATGGTCTACCAGGAGCTGGCGCGGCAGGTGGGGGCGCGGATCGTGCTGCAGGAAGCGGCGGCGCCAGCGATGCCGAGCATTACCATCAGCGAGGATTGATTCGGGCTGGGTAGCTCAGGACCTGAGGGGCGTGGGAGCGGGCTTGCCCCGCGATGATGGTTGCCTGGGCTGGCGCCATCGCGGGGCAAGCCCGCTCCCACGAATAGATATGCTTACAAAGCCATCAATCTTCAGGCACAAAAAAACCCGCCAATGGCGGGTTTTTTTTGAAAGCGAGGAAGCGAGATCGACTTAGGCGATCTGAACTTCTTCAGCCTGCATGCCTTTCTGGCCGCGGGTAGCGACGAAAGTAACAGCCTGGCCTTCTTTCAGGGTTTTGAAGCCGTCAGCTTGGATGGCTTTGAAGTGCACGAACAGGTCGTCGCCCGACTGAGGGGTGATGAAGCCGTAGCCCTTCTCATCGTTGAACCACTTGACAACACCGGATTGACGGTTGGACATTTTTCTGTCTCCTTGGACAAAGTTGATAACGGTCAGGAAACACCCTGACCGGGACTGAGCGCAAAGAGAGCAGAAAATTCAGCGATGGGCCGATCAGGATCGTGCATCAAACTAGAGATTCTCGGTGTCACGTGCAGCACAGTGGCGCCACCTTAACCCACTTTCCACAACCTGCCAATGGCCAACAAGCGCTTTGATGAAATTCGGATCGGCGGCCTGTACAGGCCCCGTCCGGCGCGGGATAGGGCGAGGAAACTTTAACCCGGGCGTCGGGACCGGTAAGATGCACCTCTCGTTTTTTACCCCGCACTCTTCAGGACACCTCGCCATGAGCATCAAATCGGACAAGTGGATTCGCCGCATGGCGCAGGAACACGGCATGATCGAACCGTTCGTCGAGCGCCAGGTGCGCGGCGAGCAGGACAGCCGGGTCATTTCCTTCGGTGTCTCCAGCTACGGCTACGACGTGCGCTGTGCCGACGAATTCAAGGTCTTCACCAACATCAACTCGGCCACCGTCGATCCGAAGAACTTCGATGCCGGCAGCTTCGTCGACATCAAGAGCGACGTGTGCATCATCCCGCCGAACTCCTTCGCCCTGGCCCGTACCGTCGAGTACTTCCGCATCCCGCGCGACGTGCTGACCATCTGCCTGGGCAAGAGCACCTATGCCCGTTGCGGCATCATCGTCAACGTCACGCCGCTCGAGCCCGAGTGGGAAGGCCATGTGACCCTGGAGTTCTCCAACACCACCACGCTGCCGGCGAAGATCTACGCCAACGAAGGCGTGGCGCAGATGCTGTTCCTGCAGTCCGACGAGGAATGCGAAGTCTCGTACAAGGACCGTGGCGGCAAGTACCAGGGCCAGCGCGGCGTCACCCTGCCACGCACCTGAGCCGACAAAGCGCGGGAATTGTTTCCGCGCCCGGCACTCCAATGAGAAGTCCCGGCGCGCATGCCGTGCGCCGGGCCTTGTCAGGAGCCGCCGATGAAACTCGACCCCGCAATCAGTGCCAAGCTGGCCGTCCTGCAGCCGAACCAGATCGGATTGCTGGCCTGGTCGCTGATGGCCCACCCGCCGATCCACACACCGCTGCCGATGCAGGCCGGTGGCGTGCCGCACCAGCCCGATCCCGACACGCCGCAGCCGCCGGAACCCGGCGAGCACCCGCCGATGGAGCCGGGCGAGCCGACCCTGCCCGACGAGCCGCCTCCCGCCCCAGTGGCCTGATTTTTCTCAGTTGCCCAGCAGGTAGCCGCTGCGGCAAACCTGTTCGCCGGCCACATGGGCAACCACCATGCCTGCCGTGGCCATGCGCCGGATGCTGCGCGCGTAGAGCAGCCCGGCCTGGGTATTGCGCAGGGGTGTGACCCGGTCGTTGAGCGGGTCGATGACCTCGGCAATCAGTTCACCGGCTTGCAGGTACTGGCCGGGCGCGGCGTGGAACACCAGCAGCCCGCCGAGTGGCGTCATGACCGGCTCCACAGCCGCCAGCGGCGTCGCCGGGTGCACCAATGCGGGCATCGAGGCCGGCTGGCCCTCGATGACCCCGGCATGGATAAGGAAGTCGAGGATCGCCTGGCAGTCCCGGGTCGCCAGGGGGTGGCTGACATCGGCCTGGCCGCGCAGCTCGATGGTCACCGAGAAACTGCCCTGGGGGATCGGGAAGCGTTTGCCGAAGCGCTGCTGCAGCTGCCACCACACCAGACTGAAACACTCATCGAACGACTGTCCGCCCGAGTCGGTGGCCAGCAGGCTGGCCTGCACGCCCAGGTAGCGGGCCAGTGGCTCGACCTGGGGCCAGGCTTCCGGCGTGGTGTACAGGTGCTCGACGGCCTCGAAGTCGCAATGCAGGTCGAGCACCATGTCGGCGTCGCAGGCCAGGCGTTGCAGGGTCAGGCGCTGCGACTGCAGCGGCGTGTGCGCGGGGTGGGCATCCAAACCCCGGCGCAGGTATTCGCGTATCAGCGCCAGGTTGTGCGACGGATCCTGGGTGAGATGGCCTTCGACCTGGTCTCCGATGCTGTCGGACAGGTCGACGAACCTGCGGTTGAAGTTCTCGCCGCTCTGCAGTTCGAAACGGCCCAGCGGCGCGTCCAGCAGCACCTGCTCCAAGCCCACCGGGTTGGCCACCGGCACCAGGATGATCTCCTTGCGCAAGCGGCCCTGCTGCTCCATTTCCCCGAGTCGCTGCTTCAGGTGCCAGGCCACCAGCATGCCCGGCAGTTCGTCGGCGTGCAGCGAGGCCTGGATGTACACCTTGCCGGCGCCACGCGGGCCGAAGTGGAAGCTGTGCAACTGGCGGGCGATACCCGGGACAGGGGAGAGCAGGTCGTGGGTCGAGTGGTGCATGGTGGTCCTGATATCAGCGTTTTTGGGCGATGGCTGGGATTAAGGATAGAAGCATAACTTCGGGAGTGGCGCACTATTCGGATCGCGGGACCGAGGAGCACGGTACAGACACGGACTACCTGAAATGAAGAAATGCTGAACCTTCAGGTGTTGTTTACTGGGGCTTCATCGTGATGCGCACCAAGTGCGTCTTGCCAGTTGACCACGCAACGAGGTGACGAAATGAATTTCGATTATCCGGTGAACGTGCACCGTGATGCAGGCAGTGTCTGGATCAGTTGCCCGGATATCCCCGAGATGGCCAGTGCGGGGGATACGCTCGATGAGGCGCTGTTCGATGCGGTGGATGCCCTGGAGTCAGCGCTTTCACTGTACGTAGATCGTCGGGCCGCCATTCCGTTACCTACGTCATTGCAATCAGCCGAGGCTGTTGTCAGGTTGCCGGCGCTGACCGCAGCGAAGGCTGCCTTGTGGAACACCATGATTGCCCAGAACGTAACCAAGACCGAAATGGCCCGACGGCTTGGCGTGAACCGGCCTCAGGTGGATCGCCTGGTCGATCTGTTACATCGCTCCAAGATCGAACAGGTCGAGCATGCCTTGCATGTGTTGGGGCAGCGCATCGAACTTGCAGTGGTGGCTGCCTGAGGTGGCTCCGGGAGCTTACCTCCCGGCTAAGTTTGTAGTGTGGTCCATCCAGGATTACCCCGGATGAACCGTGATAGGACTTATTTCCCAGGCACTAGCGTTAACCGCTGACTGCCATATGCCCTTGCAAAGTTTTGCGGTTGCAGCGGCAGGCTGCTGAAGCGGCCCTTGAACCAGGCATCGAGCCCGTCGCTGTAGTTGCGGCTGGCCGGGTTGCCGGACTGGCCGTTGCTGGTCAGTACCTGCAGCGGTTCGGCCTGGCCGAAGTCGACGATCATCCGCGCCGAGGCCGGCAGTTGGGTGTCGAAGCCGTTCCCCCAGGCATAAGGGGTCAGGGCCAGGGTGCTGAAGTCGCCGCCCGCCGCCAGGGGCGCGCGGTCGAGCTTGTCGCCCAGGCCGTGGTAGGCCGGTGCCGGCCAGCGGTACTGGTGCAGCTTGCCCCATTGCCAGGCGCGGCGATCGGCGCCGAGCTGGGCGGTGCCGGTATCCACCGCAGCGGCCAGGCTGCGGGCGAGGATGGTCGGCTTGTCTTCCTTCTGCGGCGTGCCGCGATCATCCCAGAACGGGCTGTCCTCGCGCCCCAGCAGGTGATCGACCTGGGCGGAGTAGGACAGCTGGGCATTGCCGACGAAGGCCTGCCAGGCCGGGCCGGATTCCGGGCCCAGTTCGTCGAGGAAGGTCTGCCGGGTGACCGCCTGCAGGAACAGTTCATACAGCGCGGCATCGGCCGACACCGGGCTCAGCCGGCCATCGAAGGCCTTGAGCCGGGCCAGGGCATCACGGGCCTTGTCGCGCTGCGCGGCGGGCAGGGCGTCGATGGCCTGCTTGAGCGGCTGGGCCATGCCGGGCGCGTCGAACATCTGCTTGAGCTTGTCGGCCAGCAGCGTCACCTGGTCGTTCTGCAGGGCCATCAGGCTACGGCTGTCGTGACGACCGTTGCCGGCCAGCTGGGCCATGCGCTCGGCACGCTCGGGGTAGTACCAACTGCTCGACAGTTGCATGCCATAACCCTTGGGCAGGCTGCGCTGGTTGGCATGGCCGATGAAGCCGGCGGGCGGATCCTGGTCGTAGGGGTGCAGCATCGCATCGGCGTAGCCGTCCCAGTCATAGCGTCCGTCCCAGCCCGGCGAGGGCAGCAGGCCCTGGCCTTCGCGGCGGTTGGGGTAGCGGCCGCTGACCTGCCAGCCGATGTGCTGGGGCTCGGCGAACACGAAGTTCAACGCCGCCGCAGCGACCTCGCGGGTGCTGTCGAAGGCGCGCTCGATGTTCTGCGCGCGGGTCAGGTCGAACAGCGCGTCGAGGCTGCGATCCTCCTTGAGCTGCGGCAGGTGCAGGGCCAAGGCCAGGCTGCCATGGCCCGGCAGCAGGGTGCCGTGACGGGTGTCGTACATCACCTCGCGCTGCGGGCGCTGGCCGCGGACGAAGAAGGTTTCGTTGCGTGCGCGGGCCTGCTGCCACTTGCCGTCGGCGAGGTAGCTCAGCTGGCTGCCCTGGCGCCGTACCTGCTCGAGGAACAGGTCCTGGTTGTCGGCCATTACCGCGCTACTGCTCCAGGCCAGCTTGCCGTTGTAGCCGGCCAGCACGATCGGCAGGCCTGGCAGCGACAGGCCTGCGACCCGGTACTTGGTGGTATGGATCTGTACCGGGCTCAGTGCCCAGGTGGCGCGGCTGTCACTGGCCAGCAGGCTCTTGCCGCTGCGGCTGCGCTGGGGTGTCAGGGCCAGGTTGGCCGAGCCGGGGGCGCCCAGCAGGCCGAGGTCGGCCAGTTGCTGGCCGGCGGCGGTGAGTGCGCCGAGCCCTGGTAGCTGGCTGGCCAGGTTCACCCCCTTGAGTTTGTCGACCTCGCCCTCGGCCAGTGGCTCGTCGGGGGCGCCGGGCAGCAGCCAGGCGAGTTTGTCGGCACCGACCTTCTGCGCCAGGGTCAGGGCCGACAGTTCCTCCTGCAGGTTCACCGACTGGCTGAAGGCGTAGAGACTGAAGATCAGCGCCGAGTCCTCGGGCTTCCAGTATTCCGGGCGATAGCCGCTGCGGGCGAGCTCGCCCGGCAGCTTGTCGCGGTAGCGGAACAGGTAGGCGTTGACCCCGCGGGCGTACACCTCGAAGAAGCGCTTCAGGCGCGGCGAGGCATCGGCGTAAAGCTGGCCGGCGCTCTGCTTGAGGTTGGCGGCGCGCATCAGGCGGTCCATCTCCAGGGCGTCGGCCCCGGCCAGCTCGGCCAGGCGTCCCTGGGCCAGCAGGCGCATGGCGACCATCTGCTCGATGCGATCCCCGGCGTGCAGGTAGCCCAGGCTGAACAGCGCGTCATGGAAGCTGCTGCTTTCGATCAGCGGCGCGCCCATCGCGTTGCGCCGAACCGAGACGTTCTGCGCCAGGCCCTTGAGCGGTTGCACGCCGGTCGTCGGCAGCACACTGTCCTGGTGACCACCCATCTGGCAGCCGCCGAGCGCGAGCAGGCCAAGCAACGCGGCAGCACTGCCGAGGCGGAGAGGGAAGGGCGGAAGGACGGGGGCGGCCATGACTAGGCTCCTGCAGGGCGTGGCGGGGTTCTGAAAGGCGCTAAGGTAGTGAGCGCGCAGTCGCCGTGCAAGGTGCCGGGAAGCTTTATTTACCAGTGGTAGTGCTGGTGCGTGCAGATCGCGGGTCAAGCCCGCTCCCACGACGATTTGCCGGGGAGCGGGCTTGACCTGCGATGGCCTGATTTGACGTCGATCAGGCGCCGTGGCACTTCTTGAATTTCTTCTCGCTGCCGCACGGGCAAGGGTCGTTGCGGCCGACGTCCTTCAGGGCGTTGCGCACCGGCTCCTGGTGGCCGTGGTTGCAGTGCGGGCCGTGCACATGGCCATGGTCGTGGTCGTGGTGATGGTCGTGACCGTGGTTGCAGTCGGGGCCATGGACATGGGGTTGCTGGGTCATTGCGGGGTTACTCCGGTTGTAGATCGCCGGGGATTATCTCACCCCTTTGCGACAAGTGCAGGTCCCGATGGACGATCAGCCCGGTGGCCAGCTCGCCGCGCAGTTGGTATTGCAGGGGTTGCCCACTCTTGAGCAGCTTCGCCAGGGGCTTGAGGTGCTGCCAGAGGTTGGTGCGCACGGTGATCTTGAAGGTGCGCCGGGCCTGGCCGCCGACGCTGCGCCACAGGCTTGCCTCGTCCTCGGCCAGGAGCAGGTCGCCCAGGCGCACCGAATAGGCCAGGTGGCGGATGAACAGGCGGCTGTCGTTGGGGTTGTCGACCCGCAGGTGCAGGACGAACTCCTGCTGGTGCAGACGCATCTTCACCGGCTCCACCTCGAGCAGGTGCAGCTGTGGCTCGCGCCAGGTGTCGTCGCCCCAACTGGCGCAGCCCGCCAGCCAGCCCAGTAGCAGGCCGAGTGTGAGCAGGCGGGCCAGGGCGCGCATGTTCAACTACCGAGGTAACTGGCGCAGCATTTCTTGAATTTCTGCCCGCTGGCGCAGGGGCAGGGGTCGTTGCGACCGGCCTTGAGCACCACGGTCGGGTCGATGAAGTACCAGCGTCCGGCATGCTGGACGAATGCCGAGCGCTCGCGGTGCTGGTGGTCGCCTTCCAGGTCGTGCCAGCGCGCGGTGAAAGTGACGAAGGCGTGCTCGGGTTGCCCGCCCAGCACCTCGGCGCTTTCCACCTCCAGCCCCAGCCAGGTGCTTTGCGCGCTCCAGGCCGCCATGGCGGCGCGATCCAGCTCGGCCTGCTGGGCCGGCAGGGTGGTGTTCACCAGATAGTCCACCAGGCCCAGCACGTAGGCGCTGTAGCGCGAGCGCATCAGGGTCTGGGCGTCCGGCGCCGGGGTGCCGCTGTGATAATGCCCGCAGCAGGCGTCGAGCAGGTTGCCGCTGCCGCAGGGGCAGATCGAGACACTCATCCGGTCACCACCAGTACTTGCCGAAGTTTTCAGGGTTGGCCCAGAACTTCGCATTGAGCCAGTCCGGGACCTGCTTGTAGTCATGCAGATCATAGGTGAACAGGCTCAACACCTGTTCGTCACGCTGGAATTTCTCGCTGGCCGAGAGTGCCAGCGAATAGAAGTCGGTGTCCTGCCAGCCGCAGGCGTTCAGATCCGCCAGCACCGCGACGCGGCTGGCATTGAGGTTGCGGATACCGCCCAGCAGCTCCAGGCCGGTGCGCTTGGGCAGGTGCTCCAGGCAGTCGACCAGTACCGCCAGGTCGAAGCGTCGGGCCGCCTGTTCGGCGGGGAGCGGACCGGGTGCGGCGAGCTCGATTCGGGTCTCGGGATGGGCGGCGGCGAAGGCCTCCAGGGCCGGGAAGCGGCTGCCCACCAGCAGTAGCTGGCGCGGGGTGAAGCGATCGAGCAGGGCGGCCAGGGCCTGCTGCGGCGTGCGTTGTGAGAAAACCTCGGTCATTGCCATTCCTCGTTCAGGTCGCTCAAGACTAGCGGTCCCAGGCGATCGGGCAAAGAGGCGCGTCGCCACGTCGTGGCTTATTGCTGGCAGAGCGGTAATCGCCGGTCTTTACTCCCAGAGCATCGGTAATGCACCGATTCCCCCTAGGAGAAGCAACAAGATGAGCATAGTACGCACAGCGATACCCCTGGTTCTGCTCACCAGTGTGTTGACTGGTTGTGCAGGTTTGCAGAAAACCGACTGGCCGAAGTGTGCTGCCGTCGGGGGCGTGGGTGGCGCGGCCCTGGGCGCGATCGAAAGCTCCAGTTGGGCCGGCTGGGGCGCGTTGCTCGGTGGCGGCCTGGCGGCCGGCTATTGCTGGGCCCACGGCGATGGCGACGAAGACGGCGATGGCGTGCCGGACAGTCGCGACAAGTGCCCCGGCACCCCGCGTGGCGTGCAGGTCGATGCCAACGGCTGCCCACCAGAGCCGGCACCGGTGGTCGAGGAAGTGGTGGTGCAGAAGGAAGAGGTCATCGTCATCCGTGATGTGCGTTTCGAGTTCGACTCGGCGCGCCTGACCGCCACTGACAAGGAGCGCCTCAACACCATCGCGACGCGCCTCAAGCAAGAAGCCCCGGGCGCCCGCCTGAGCGTTTCCGGCCACACCGACAGCGTCGGTTCCGACAGCTACAACCAGAAGCTGTCCGAGCGTCGTGCCCAGTCTGTGACCAACTACCTGGTCGAAAGCGGCGTACCGCGTGCCAGCTTCGTCTCGGTGGTGGGCGCTGGTGAAACCCAGCCGGTGGCCGACAACGCCACTGCCGATGGCCGCGCCATGAACCGCCGCACCGAGATCAAGATCCAGCGTTGACCGCCGTGCGCCCGCGCCTTGAGAAGTGGCGCGGGCGCGTCTTTACTCCTGTGTGACCGGTAGCGGCCGGTGACACAGGAGCAATCACCATGCGTGTTTTGTCGAAAGCGGCACTGCCGTTGGTGGTGGCGACGAGCCTGCTTACAGGCTGCGCCACCCACAGCGATGGCAGCGCGCCCCTCAATCAAAGGACCTGGCCCATCTGCAGCCTGCTTGGCGGACTGGTCGGCGGCGGCCTGGGCGCCATCGAGAGTTCCACCTGGGCAGCCGGTGCCGGTGCTGCCGGAGCTATTGCCGGTGGCCTGATCTGCTATGCCCAGGATGGCGACGAGGATGGCGATGGCGTATTCGACCGCCGCGACCGCTGCCCGGACACCCCGGCTGGCACCCAGGTCAATCACATGGGCTGCCCGTTGCCGCAGTATCCGGCGTCGGCCCCTCAACCGGAACCGGCGGCAACCCCGGAGGTGATCACGCTCGATGACCAGGGCCAGGTGCTGTTCGCCTTCGACTCCGCCGAGCTGACCCAGGGCGCCCAGCAGCGCCTGCAAGGTTTGCTGCCCAAGCTCAACGACCCCAGCGTGGCCAGTGTCAAGGTCATCGGTTTCACCGACAGCGTGGGCTCGGACAGCTATAACCAGCGCTTGTCCGAGCGCCGCGCCAGCGGTGTTGCCGAGTACCTGATCAGCCAGGGGCTGGCGCCGAACAAGGTGACCAGCCAGGGCCGTGGCGAGAGCGAGCCGGTGGCTGACAACGACACCGATGAGGGCCGCTCGCGCAACCGACGGGTGGAGCTGCACCTGAACTGAACCCCTCTGGCGCATGCCCTGGCAGTAGGGTTACTGTTGCCGGCGCGGCCCGCTCGAACGGGCCGCGCCGACATAACAACAATCCATGGGGGCCGGACATGAAGTTCATCCTGGGCCTGGGCAAGGCTCTGACGGTGGCGTTCTGGGGCGTGGTGCTGTTCAACCTGTTCATGCCGCAGCCGTTGCCGCTCAATCTGCTGATCAATGCCGCGGGTATCGTCCTGCTGTCGCTGCATGCGCTGGAGGTGCTGTTCTTCAATGGCAGCCTGCGCGGACGCAGCCATCGCTGGTTCGACCGCCTGCAGATCCTGCTGACCGGTATCTTCCACGTCATGTCCATCCCCCGTCCGCAGGAGGCGTCGAGCCATGCGTAAATTGATGTTGCTGGCCGCACTGGCCAGCCCCCTGGTCCAGGCCGAAAGCCTGGAGGTCGCCGCCCATTCGATGCTGCGTCTGCCCAACAAGGCGGCCAGCGTGCACCTGGAGCAGTTGCGGGTGGCCGATTCGGCGACGCTGTTGCTGCCGGCGACGCTTACCGAACTGAAGATCGACCGGCTCGAGCTGGGGCGCGATGCGCGGATCGCCATTGCGCCGGCGGAGCGGGACCTGAGTATCGAGGCTTTGAGTGCCTACCTGGGCGAGGGCAGCGAGTTCAGCGCGCCCGGGGCGCCCGGGACCTATGAACGTGCGGCGCGGCCGGGGCGTAACCTGGATCTGCGGTTGCAGGCGCTGGAGGCGGATCGGCTGTCGATCGACGCCCGGGGCGGGGCTGGGGCGCCTGGGTATGTTGGGCTCGATGGGGCCAATGGCAAGCCCGGGGGGTGTACCTGGGGGCAGGCCAGCCGTGGGGCCAATGGTGATGATGGTGGTAATGGGCATGATGGGGCTTCCGGCGGGCGGGTTCGTCTGGCGGTGCCGGAAGGGTTTGCGCAGGAGCGGATTGTGGTGAGGCTTGATGGTGGTGCGCCGGGCAAGGCGGGGGCTGCTGGGAAGGCTGGTTTGGGTGGGGCTAGTAAGGGGTGTCTGGTTTATCGGACTGATGCTGGGGGGAATGGGCGGCCTGGGCAGGCCGGGCAGCCTGGGTTGGCTGGGGGCTCGGGGGAGTTGATTCTTCAGCGGCTTTGAGTTTCTTTGGCTTGGTTGTTTGGTTGTTTGGTTGTTTGGTTGTTTTAGTTGGTGTTGAGGGTTGTATGTGCATTCATTTGTGATGTCGACGCTTATTCACCTTTCCGCCCTTACGTGAACTGACCCCCGAAAGTTGGACAGGGTACGCTATGGGTTCAGCGCTTGGGTCCGAAATTGTACCGGACTCAAGCCATTTAGTCTGAGACTGATGCGTTCTTGGTTGTAGTAAGCGATGTAATCCTCTAGCCCTGATGCCAGTTGTTCAACACTCTCAAACGATTCCAGATAAAAGAACTCGCTCTTGAGCGTGCCAAAAAAACTTTCCATCGCGGCGTTGTCCAGGCAGTTTCCCTTTCGCGACATGCTCTGCTCGATATTCTTCCCGGCCAACATGTGCCGGTAAGCTGGCTGCTGATACTGCCAGCCTTGATCGGAGTGCAATATTGGTTTGTCATCTTGATTCAGCCGCTCAAAGCTTGCTCCAGCATTGTCGAAACCATCCTGAACTCAGGGCGTCGGTTGATCTGATAAGCGAGGATCTCGCCGTTGTACAGGTCCATCACCGGCGAAAGAAATAGCTTCTGGCCCTTTACCTTGAACTCTGTCACGTCGGTTACCCATTTTTGATTAGGGGCCTGCGCCTTGAATTCACGCTTGAGCAAATCAGATGCAACAAGCCCCTCGGAGCCTCGATACGAGCGATATTTCTTCACTTTGACTAGCGATTTGAGGCCCATCAACTGCATCAGCCGCTGCACCGGGCTTCTTGTGATTGATCACCTCGGCATTGTGCCCAAGAACCGCAGTGATACGGCGGTAGCCATACCGCCCCTTATGCTGGTGATAGACCCTGTCGATGCGTTCCTTGAGGGCAGCATGCCTGTCGGTCTGCAACACTTTGCTTTGGTAGTAAAGGTACTGCGTGCCAGGCCTGCAGCGCGCAACAGAGCGAGTCGATGCTCACGCCTTAATCCTTGGACAGCTTGCGTTTTCTTGCCTGCGCAGTGCGTGGGTCCGCTTGGATCAAGGCATCGAGCTTTTTAGATAGGCATTCTCCGCGCGCAGATATTCCAGCTCTTCGAGCATTTGCTCAGGCGTGAGCTCACGATCCGAAGGTGCAGAAGGTCCTGCGCTGGATTGCTTTGATGGCTTGCGGGGCATGTTTAACTCTCGGGCACGGTTCGGATGAAGGGCTTCTATTCCGCCTTCATCGTACAGCCTTTTCCATTGCCTGATGCTGCTCGGCCCACGGATATCAAACCTTACGCATGCTTGCTGAGCAGACAGCCCGTCTTGCTCGATGCATTGCAAAACCTTTAATTTGAACTGAGCATCGTAGTGACTGTACTTGGGAATCAAACCGGCTGCGCCGTGTTTCTCATAGCCCTTTACCCAGCGGCGCAGCAGCGAAGGGCTCAGCTCATGCTTCAGTGCCACTTCATGAACACTGCGGGCAGAAAGGCACTCTTCGATGAGTGCCTGCTTGAGCGCCAGGTTGTATTTCGTCATGGAACACCCTCCAAGGGATAAGGTGTCCAACTTTCGGGGGTCAGTTCAACGGCGGGTAACTTTTTGAAGGATCAAAAAGTCACCAAAAAATCCTCGCTCCATTCATCCGGCCCTCCGCTTCGCTCCGGGTTCCCTCACTCCGGCCTTGCTCCCGGGAGGACCGCGCTGCAGGGCCCATCCTGGGCCCCAGCGCTTGACGGGCATCCATGCCCGTCACCTCCCTCCGCAAGTCCTGCGTTCGGCCTCCTGAAGTCGCGAAGTTACGAGCGGCGCCTGGACTGGCGCAGCTGTCGCTAGTTTAAATCTAATTAATCTCTCGATCGCATCGCGGGGCAAGCCCGCTCCTACACGACAGTCGCCGTTATATATAACCCTGTAGGAGCGGGCTTGCCCCGCGAAAGGGTCGGAACAGCCAATATATAACTAACTGTCAACCAACTAACTTCGCATCTCTTGCTCTTGCTCTTGCTTCTAAGCGCGCAATAGTCCAGGCAACACCAATTGCGACTTCAGGAGGCCGAGCGGAGTTCTTGCGGAGGGAGGTGACGGCCATGGATGGCCGTCAAGCGCTGCGCCCCAGGATGGGGCGTTCAGCGCGGTCCTCCCGGGAGCAAGAACGGAGCGAGGGAACCCCGGAGCGAAGCGCAGGGGCCGGATGAACGGAGCGGAACGGTTTTGCCTACTTTTCCCTAGAGAAAAGTAGGTCGCCGTAAAGGCGAAAAGGTGACTAAATGTCGACATCACCTACGAATGCGCATACAAAAACCAAAACAATCACCAAGGAGCCAGAACCCGAACCCCTCAAACCCAAACCCGCGAACTAGCCACCCCCACCACCAACACCCCAATCAACAAATTAACCCCCACCAACCGCCGAATCCGCCCCAGCACCCCAGCCCCCGAAGCCCAATCCCCAGCCTGCACCGCCGTCCGCAGTTCAGGCAGCAACAAAGACTGAATCCGCATGAACAACGCAAACATGACAATCCCCCCGCCAATCATCACCTGCACGTAACGAGGCGCGGTCTCGAACCCGGCAAACCGCAGGTGAATCATCCCGACCCCGCTGACAGCCAACACCGCCACAGCCAGCCAGACCCATCTGAAGAACCGCTGGAAAACCTCCACCCACAACCGCAGCCGCGCAGGCCCCTCCAGCGCGGCAACCGTTGCCGGCCGCAGCACCAGCCAGGCGAAGAACATCCCCCCGACCCAGACAAGGGCGGCCAGGACATGCAAGGTGTAGGGCAGGGCAAAGGCAAGCATCCGGATCTCCATGCGGCACAAAGGGCAATAGCGGGGTATGATAGCCGGCCCATGCGAAACACTGAAAATATATCCAGCCCTCCGGGCGCCTGCAGACCATGATCAGCAACGAACTCAAAGCCACCATCCAGGGCGCCTACTCGCGTTTCCTCGAAGCCAAAAGCCTCAAGCCACGCTACGGTCAGCGCCTGATGATCGCCGAAGTGGCCAAGGTGCTCGGCGACATCGCCTGCGACGACGACGGCCGCCGTGCCGGCGAGCCCGCCGTGGTGGCCGTCGAGGCCGGCACCGGTACCGGCAAGACCGTCGCCTACAGCCTGGCCGCGATCCCCGCGGCCAAGGCCGCCGGCAAGCGCCTGGTGATCGCCACCGCGACCGTGGCCCTGCAGGAGCAGATCGTCTTCAAGGACCTGCCCGACCTGATGCGCAACAGCGGGCTGAACTTCAGCTTCGCCCTGGCCAAGGGCCGCGGCCGCTACCTGTGCCTGTCCAAGCTCGACGTCCTGCTGCAGGAAGGCCATGCCCAGTCGGCCACCGCCCAGCTGTTCGAGGAAGAAGGCTTTCGCATCGAGGTCGACGAGCGCAGCCAGAAGCTGTTCAACAGCATGATCGAGAAGCTCGCCGGTAATCGCTGGGACGGCGACCGCGACAGCTGGTCCGAAACCATCGAGGACCAGGACTGGGCTCGCCTGACCACCGACCATGGCCAGTGCACCGGCCGGCATTGCCCGAACTTCCAGCAGTGCGTGTTCTACAAGGCCCGTGAAGGCATGGGCAAGGTCGACGTGATCGTCACCAACCACGACATGGTCCTGGCCGACCTGGCCCTGGGCGGTGGCGCCGTGCTGCCCGACCCGCGTGACACCATGTACGTGTTCGACGAAGGCCACCACCTGCCCGACAAGGCCATCGGCCACTTCGCCCACTATTCGCGCCTGCGCTCCACCGCCGACTGGCTGGAGCAGACCGCCAAGAACCTGACCAAGCTGCTGGCCCAGCATCCGCTGCCGGGCGACCTTGGCAAGTACATCGAGCAGGTCCCGGAGCTGGCGCGGGAAGTCCGCACCCAGCAGCAGTTCATGTTCACCCTCTGCGAGCAGGTGGCGGATTTCCGCGCCGGGGAGGACATGGAAGGCCGTGATCGTCCGCGCTACCGTTTCGAAGGCGGGGTGGTGCCTGAGCAGATCCGCGAGGTCGGCATCGAGCTCAAGAAAGGCTTCGCCCGCCTCAACGACCTGTTTACCCGCCTGGCCGACCTGCTCAAGGAAGGCATGGACGGCGAGAACAACATTGGTATCGCCAGCCACCAGGCCGAGGAGTGGTACCCGCTGTTCGGCAGCCTGGTGACCCGCGCCCAGGGCAACTGGGAGCTGTGGACCGCGTTCACTGCCGAAGACCCGGAAGACAACCCGCCCATGGCCCGCTGGCTGACCCTGGCCGAAAGCGGCGCGCTGTTCGACATCGAGGTCAACGCCAGCCCCATCCTGGCCGCCGAGATGCTGCGCAAGAGCTTGTGGAACGTCGCTTATGGCGCCCTGGTGACCTCGGCGACGCTCACTGCCCTGGGCAAGTTCGACCGCTTCCGCATGCGTTCGGGCCTGCCCCGCGACGCAGTGCAGTGCGTGGTGCCCAGCCCGTTCGTGCATGGCGACGCCGGCCTGCTGCGGGTGCCCGACCTCGGCGCCGACCCGCGGGACGCCACGGCGCACACCGCGGCGATCATCCGCGAGCTGCCGGGCATCGTCGAGGACGCGCGTGGCGCGCTGGTGCTGTTCTCCTCGCGCAAGCAGATGCAGGACGTGTTCGACGGCCTGGACCGGGACTGGCGCAAGCTGGTGCTGATCCAGGGCAACCTGTCCAAGCAGGAGACCCTGAACAAGCACAAGGCGCGGGTCGACGACGGTCAGCACAGCGTGCTGTTCGGCCTGGCCA
This sequence comes from Pseudomonas peradeniyensis, assembly GCF_014268935.2. Classification (GTDB taxonomy): domain Bacteria; phylum Pseudomonadota; class Gammaproteobacteria; order Pseudomonadales; family Pseudomonadaceae; genus Aquipseudomonas; species Aquipseudomonas peradeniyensis. The sequence continues at coordinate 1,128,429 of NZ_JABWRJ020000002.1, forward strand.
GTTTCGCCGAGGGTGTCGACCTGCCGGGCGCCTACTGCGAGCACGTGGTGATCGCCAAGATTCCTTTCGCCGTGCCGGACGATCCGGTCGAGGCCGCGTTGGCCGAATGGATCGAGGCCCGTGGCGGCAACCCGTTCATGGAAATCGCCGTGCCCGATGCCTCGCTGCGCCTGATCCAGGCCTGCGGCCGGCTGCTGCGCACCGAGCAGGACCGTGGCGTCATCACCTTGCTCGATCGCCGCCTGGTTACGCAGCGCTACGGCAAGGCTATCCTCAATGCGCTGCCACCTTTCCGACGGGAAATCGGCTGAGTGCCGGAGCAAGACGCACAACCCGTTGTCCATTACTCGATTGCGAGCCCATGACGGGCTCCGAAGGAGAGTCATCGCCCTATGATCCGCCGCACCCTGCCTGTCGTGTTCTCCCTGTTGTTCAGTGCGCCCTTGCTGGCCGGGCAACAGACGTTGTTCAGCTTCGTGCGCCCGGCCTCGGTGGTGAATGTCCTCACCCAGGACGCCAGCCTGCCGCAGTACAACGCGGAACAGACAGCCGAAGGCGAAGTGTTGCGGCGGGTGGTGTTCAACCCGGTGGCGCAGCCGGCCCTGCGCCTTGCACCGCAAGGCGGAGCGTGGGACTGGAGCGCCGGCCAGGCACTGACCCTGCGCCTGCAGAGCGGGATGGACTGGGCGCTGACCGTCGATGTGACGGTGCAAAGCAGCGACGGGCGCACCCTCACCAGCCGCATCGACCTGCCGGCCGGGCCCGCGCAGACCGTGATGATTCCGCTCAAGGCCAGTTCGCCGCTGAGCCAGGGCATGCGCGCCGGGCCACCCATGCCCTGGACCTTCGAGGGGCAACGCCTGCTGCTCACCAGCAGCGAAGGCGCCGTGGACCTGGCGCAGGTCACTTCGATCAGCCTGAGCATTCCCGGCCCCAAGGTGGCCCAGAGCCTGTTGATCGAGAAAGTCGGCCTGCAGGATGACGACCAGGCGTTCAAGGCCGCCTACAGCGAATTGATCGATGCCTATGGGCAGTCGACTCGGGGCCGCTGGCCGGAGAAGATCGTCGGTGATGAGCAGCTCAAGGCCGCCGACAACCGCGAGCAGGCACAACTCAATGCCTGGCTGGCCGAACGGGACAAGCTCAAGCTGGATACCTATGGCGGCCTGCTCGCGGGGCCGACGTTCGAAGCCAAGGGCTTCTTCCGCACCGAGAAGCGCGACGGGCGCTGGTACTTGGTGACGCCCGACGGGCATCCGTTCTATTCGCTCGGCGTCAATGCCGTTGCCGCCGATGGCGGGCGCACTTATGTCGCCGGCCGCGAAGGCATGTTCAAGGGCTTGCCAGGCGAGGGCGAAGCCATGAACGCCTTCTACGGCGAAGGCAACAACGACGACGGCAATGCCTCGTCCCAGGGCCGGGGCTTCAAGCAAGGGCGCTGGTTCGATTTCTATGCGGCCAACCTGCAGCGCACCTATGGCAAGCCTTGCCCGCAGGATGGCACGGCCTGCCCGGCGCCGGCCCTGGACGCCCAACGCTGGCAGGCCCACACCCTGGACCGCCTGCAGGCCTGGGGCTTCAACACCCTCGGCAACTGGAGCGACCCGGCCCTCGGCCAGGCCAGGCGCCTGCCGTACACCTTGCCGCTGTCGATCGTCGGTGACTACGCCAGCATCAGCACCGGCATGGACTGGTGGGGCCGCATGCCCGATCCGTTTGACCCGCGCTTCGCCATGGCCACCGAGCGTGCCGTGGCCATCGCCGCCCGGGATCACCGCGACGACCCCTGGCTGATCGGTTACTTCGCCGACAACGAACTGGCCTGGGCCGCCCCCGGCAACGATCCCAAGGCACGCTACGGCCTGGCCTACGGCACCTTGCGCCTGACCACCGATGTGCCGGCCAAGCGCGCGTTCCTCAAGCAGCTGCGCGACAAGTACCGCAACCAGCAAGGCTTGTCCAAGGCCTGGGGGATCGAGCTGACTGCCTGGGAACTGATGGAAGACCCGGGCTTCGAGGCGCCCTTGCCCAACCCGGAGCACCCGGAAATCGAGCGCGACTACCAGTATTTCCAGCAGGTGTTCGCCGAAACCTATTTCAAGACCATTTCCGATGCCCTGAAATGGCATGCGCCCAACCATTTGCTGCTGGGCGGGCGCTATGCGGTCAGCACGCCCGAGGCGGTGCAGGCCTGCGCCAGGTTCTGCGATGTGCTGAGCTTCAACTTCTATACCTTGAAGCCTGAAGACGGCTACGACTTCGCCCGGTTGGCCGAGCTGGACAAGCCGGTGCTGGTCTCGGAGTTCCAGTTCGGCTCCCGCGACCGTGGCCCGTTCTGGCCAGGCCCGCTGGAGGTGGCTCGCGAGGAAGACCGTGGCCCGGCCTACGCCAACTTCCTCAAGGCCGCCATGGCCCAGCCGATGATCGTTGGCGCTCACTGGTTCCAGTACTTCGACCAGCCGGCCAGCGGCAGGCTGCTGGACGGCGAGAACGGCCACCTGGGCCTGGTGGCCATCACCGACGTGAGCTACCCGGGCTTCGTCGAGGCGGTGCGCCGGAGCAACCTGCAGAGCCTCACGCAGCTACGCACCGAACTTGACAAGCCCGCCCCCAAAAAATGAGTGCTGTCCCTGGCAGCGCTTTCGTGGGAGCGGGCTTGCCCCGCGATAGCGTTCCACCAGGGAACAAGGGCGCCCCTGGCAACCACCCGACCATATCCAGTTTGCAAATCGCCCAACTACTGAAACAATGCACCCCTTTGCAAGCCAGGTCGTACAGAGAGGTAGTCGGGTGCAGATCCAGGGTCACTATGAGCTGAAGTTCGAGGCGGTGCGCGATGCCTTCGCCGCGTTGTTCGAGGATCCCCAGGAGCGTGGTGCCGCATTGTGCATCCAGGTCGGCGGCGAGACCGTGGTCGACCTGTGGGCTGGCAGCGCCGACAAGGACGGCCGCGAGGCCTGGCACAGCGACACCATCGCCAACCTGTTCTCCTGCACCAAGACCTTCACCGCCGCCACCGCCCTGCAACTGGTGGGCGAGGGCAAGCTGGCCCTCGATGCGCCGGTGGCACGCTATTGGCCGGAGTTCGCCCAGGCCGGCAAGGAGCAGGTCACCCTGCGGCAGTTGCTCAGCCACCGCGCCGGCCTGCCGGCCATCCGTGAGCTGCTGCCAGCCGAGGCGCTGTACGACTGGCAGGCCATGGTCGATGCCCTGGCCGCCGAAGCGCCCTGGTGGACGCCCGGCAGCGAACACGGTTATGCGGCGATCACCTATGGCTGGCTGATCGGCGAGCTGATCCGTCGCGCCGACGGTCGTGGCCCGGGTGACTCGATCGTGGCCCGCACCGCCCGGCCATTGGGGCTGGATTTTCATGTCGGCCTGGCGGACGACGAATTCCATCGCGTGGCGCATATCGCCCGCGGCAAGGGCAACCCCGGCGATGCCGCGGCCCAGCGCCTGCTGCAGGTCACCATGCGCGAGCCCGAGGCCCTGTCGACCCGGGCCTTCACCAACCCGCCGGCGATCCTCACCAGCACCAACAAGCCCGAATGGCGGCGCATGCAGCAGCCGGCGGCCAATGGCCACGGCAACGCCCGCAGCCTGGCGGGCTTCTATGCCGGCCTGCTCGACGGCAGCCTGCTGGAGTCCGAGTTGCTCGACGAACTGACCCGCGAGCACAGCCTCGGCCAGGACCGCACCCTGTTGACCCAGACCCGCTTCGGCCTGGGCTGCATGCTCGACCAGCCAGAAGTGGCCAACGCCACTTTCGGCCTTGGCGCACGGGCGTTCGGCCATCCCGGCGCGGGCGGTTCGGTCGGCTTCGCCGACCCCGAACACGACGTGGCCTTTGGCTTCGTCACCAATACCCTGGGACCCTACGTGTTGATGGATCCGCGTGCCCAACGCCTGGTGCGGGTCCTTGGCAGTTGCCTTTGATCGGGTAACGCGGGTATTGCCCGGACCCTTTGACTATCCTCAATGCCAACGCCTGACGCGTATGGGCAAAATTTCTTTCTATTTCATGGTGTATCGCTGATGTCTTCACATAAAACCTTAGCACTCGCCCTGTGCCTGGCCATGACCGGCTGCGCCAGCCATTCCCAGGACGCTTCAAAGGACAGTGGCCTGAACTGGTGGCCCTTTGGCTCGGACAAGGTCGCCGACAAGGAAGTGAAGGAGGCCGTCGTCGAAAACGTCGCCAAGGCCGATGCCAAGTCCGAAAGCGCCAGCCGCTGGTGGTGGCCGTTCGGTAGCGACGAGAAAAAGGACAAGGTCGCGGCGGTGCCGAAGATCGACCAGAAGGCCACCCAGGCCTGGCTCGACCAGTACGAGCCGAAGGTCCGCGAAGCGATCAAGGGCAGCAAGTTCGAACTCGAACGCCGTGAAGATGTGCTGGCGGTGACCATTCCGGCAGACAGCTCCTACAACCCGGACCGCCCGAACATGCTGCTGCCGGCTACCCTCGGTCCGATCACCCAGGTGGCCAAGGCCATCGAGACCGACACCAAGACTGCCGTGCTGATCCTCGGCCACGCCGACAGCAGCGGTGCCACCGCCGCCAACCAGAAGCTCAGCCTCGAGCGTGCTGCTTCGGTGTCGGCGATCTTCCGTCTCAGCGGCCTGCAGCGTGACCGCCTGATGCTCAAGGGCATGGGCTCGGTGATGCCGCGCGCCGCCAACGACAGCGCCGAGGGCCGCGCCCTGAACCGCCGCGTCGAGCTGCTGCTGACCCCGCAGAACACCATGGTCGCGTTGCTGGCCAAGTACCAGCAAGCCGCCCCGGCTCCGGCTCCGGCGGCGATGGTCGCCACCCAGGATGCCAAGGCCCCGGTGGCCAAGCCAGCCGTCAAGGCCGCTGCCAAGCCGGCTGCGAAAAAACCGGCCGCCAAGGCCAAGGCGCCGGCCAAGGCCAGCACCGCCGCGAAGAAGAAAGCCGCTCCGGCCAAACCTGCCGCGAAGAAGGCCGCCACCGACAAGAAAGTCGCCGCCAACAGCCCTGCGAAGACCAACTGATCGTCAAGGAAACGCAGTCATGACCCAATCCCTGGCCGATATGCGCCGCGACTACACCCGTGATGGCCTGGCCGAAGCCCAGGCCCCGGGGGAGCCGTTCGCGCTGTTCCACCACTGGTTCGCCGATGCGGTGAAGACCGAGCAGCTACCGGTGGAAGCCAACGCCATGACCCTGGCGACCGTCGACGCCGATGGCCGTCCGCATTGCCGGGTGCTGTTGCTCAAGGCCCTCGATGCCCGAGGGTTCACCTTCTTCACCAACTACGAAAGCGCCAAGGGGCAGCACATTGCGGCTAACCCGTTCGCGGCCATGACCTTCTTCTGGCCGGCGCTGGAGCGTCAGGTGCGGATCGAAGGGCGGGTGGAAAAGGTCACGGCCAAGGAGTCGGACGATTACTACCAGGTGCGTCCTTTAGGCAGCCGCCTGGGCGCCTGGGCGTCGCCGCAGAGCCGGGTGATTGCTGACCGTGAGGAACTGGAAGGGTTGGTCAAGGCCACCGAGGCGCGCTTTTCCGACACCCAACCGCATTGCCCGGAACACTGGGGCGGCTATCGCCTGGTGCCGGAGCGTGTCGAGTTCTGGCAGGGGCGAGCCAGCCGCTTGCATGACCGGCTGAACTACCGGCTGGTCGATGGCCATTGGCTGCGCGAGCGTTTGGCGCCCTGACATCTGGGGCCGCTGCGCGGCCCATCGCGGCACAAGGCCGCTCCTACAGGAATCGCGTAACCCCTGTAGGAGCGGCCTTGTGCCGCGATGGGCTGCAAAGCAGCCCCAGCATTACCGATACCCCGCCGCCTCCCGCTCCAGCCACGCCGCCAACTCCTTGCGCCGCACCTTCTCGACCCGCGCCCGCTCCAGCAACTCGAGCATGAAATCCCGCTTCGCCGGATCCTCCCCGGCCAGCGACAGCGCCAGGTCCCGGTCCATCCAGCGCCGCATGCGCACATACAGCCACCCGTGAAAATACAGGCCGGCGATAGTCACCACGACGACGATGAAGTAATCCATGGCTATCCTTGGTCTCACGTAAAAGGTCCGCCACACAGCCGGCATAGGCTGTACCTGGGCTGAATGAAAACAATTTTATAACGTTTGCGCCGTGACACTTGTCAAGGCGCGGAGTCTAATGGACACCTGTCTTATGGAGATTGACCCCATGCGTAAATCCGCTTTGCTGCTGGCCAGCTTCACCACCGTGTCGCTGCTGCTGGGCGGCTGCCAGTCGTCGCTGACCGGCGACAGCTACTCCCGTGATGAGGCCCGCCGCGTGCAGACCGTGCGCATGGGTACCATCGAATCTCTGCGCCCGGTGAAGATCGAAGGCACCAAGACCCCGATCGGTGGTGGCGCCGGCGCCATCGTCGGTGGTGTCGCCGGCAGCGCCATCGGTGGCGGCCGTGGCAGCGTCGTGGCTGCGGTGATCGGTGCCGTGGCCGGTGGCCTGGCAGGTTCCGCCGCCGAAGAGGGCCTGACCCGCACCCAGGGCGTCGAGATCACCGTGCGTGAAGACGACGGCAGCATGCGCGCCTATGTGCAGCAAGTGCAGCAGAACGAGGTTTTCCGCGTGGGCGAGCGTGTGCGCATCATGACCGTCGATGGCACCAGCCGCGTCACTCACTGATCGCCGTACAAAAGAAACCCCGAACGGGCCTGGCCTGTTCGGGGTTTTCTTTTGCCTGTAGCCGCGATCGGATTACAGGCCGAGCATGTCCCGCGCCACCGCTTCGGCGATACGGATGCCATCCACGCCGGCCGAAAGAATGCCGCCAGCGTAGCCCGCGCCTTCGCCCGCCGGGAACAGGCCCTTGAGGTTGAGGCTCTGCAAGCTGGCATCACGGGTGATGCGCAGCGGCGACGAAGTGCGGGTCTCGATGCCGGTCAGCACCGCGTCGTGCAGGTTGTAGCCCTTGATCTGGCGGTCGAAGGCCGGCAGCGCCTCACGAATCGCCTCGATGGCGAAGTCCGGCAGGCTCGGGGCCAGGTCGCCCAGGGTCACGCCCGGCTTGTAGGACGGCTCGACGCTGCCCAGCGCGGTGGACGGCCGGCCTGCGACGAAGTCGCCCACCAGCTGCGCCGGTGCCTGGTAGTTGCTGCCGCCCATCACGTAGGCATGGGCCTCCAGGCGTTCCTGCAGCTCGATGCCGGCCAGCGGGCCGCCCGGGTAGTCGCGCTCGGGGTCGATACCGACAACGATACCGGAGTTGGCGTTGCGCTCATTACGCGAGTACTGGCTCATGCCGTTGGTGACCACGCGGCCCGGTTCGCTGGTGGCGGCGACCACGGTGCCGCCCGGGCACATGCAGAAGCTGTAGACCGAGCGACCGTTCTTGGCGTGGTGCACCAGCTTGTAGTCGGCGGCGCCGAGTTTCGGGTGGCCGGCGTACTTGCCCAGGCGCGCCTTGTCGATCAGCGACTGCGGGTGTTCGATACGGAAACCGACCGAGAACGGCTTGGCTTCCATGAACACGCCCTTGGCGTGGAGCATGCGGAAGGTGTCGCGGGCGCTGTGCCCCAAGGCCAGCACCACATGCCGCGAGTGCAGCTGTTCACCGCTCTGCAGTACCACGCCGGTGAGCTGTTCGCCGTCGATCAGCAGGTCGGTAACCTTCTGCTCGAAGCGTACTTCACCGCCCAGGGTGATGATTTCCTCGCGCATCTTCTCGACCATGCTGGTCAGGCGGAAGGTGCCGATGTGCGGCTTGTTGATGTAGAGGATCTCGTCCGGCGCGCCGGCCTTGACGAACTCTTCCAGCACTTTGCGGCCGTGGTGGTTCGGGTCCTTGATCTGGCTGTACAGCTTGCCGTCGGAGAAGGTACCGGCGCCGCCTTCGCCGAACTGCACGTTGGACTCGGGGTTGAGCACGCTCTTGCGCCACAGGCCCCAGGTGTCCTTGGTGCGCTGACGCACTTCCTTGCCTCGCTCGAGCACGATTGGCTTGAAGCCCATCTGCGCCAGCAGCAGCCCGGCGAAGATGCCGCAGGGGCCGAAGCCGACCACGATCGGGCGCGCAGGCAGCTCGGCCGGGGCCTGGCCAACGAACTTGTAGCTGACGTCCGGGGCCACGCCGATCTTGGCGTCGCCTTCGAAGCGGCGCAGCAGTTCGTCTTCGTTGCTGGTTTCAAGGTCGATGGTGTAGATGAACAGCAGCTCGCTGTTCTTCTTGCGCGCATCGTAGCTGCGCTTGAACAGGGTGAAACCGAGCAGTTGCTCATCGCTGATGCCCAGGCGCTGGACGATGGCGGCGCGCAGCTCGTCGTCGGAGTGGTCCAGGGGCAGCTTCAGTTCGGTGATTCGTAGCATGGCAGGGTCCAGTATCCCGGCCATGGGCGGCCGGCGGCTTTACACAAACCGCCAAGTATAAGCTGTTAGCCGCCCCGACTGGCAGGATAAAAGTGCCTGGCGATCAGAGGTCGCGGGCGCCGCCGTAGTAGGCGCAGCCCTGCAGGGTCTTGCCGTCGATGCGCAGCTCGGCCTTGAGGTGGCGGATGGCGCCGGTGGCGCCGTCGACGCAGCGCTGCGGCGCGACCCACAGCTCGACGCGCTGGCCGTTGGCCTCGCTGGACAGGCTCAGGCCACCGCCGGGCATTGCCTCTTCCAGGTAGGGCAGCGCCAGCGGATCCTGGCCGATGCGGTTGAGCACCATGCCCTTGCCGCTGGCCTTGATGTCCCAGTCCGGCTCGTGGCCGCCGGCACGCAGGGTCAGTTGCTTGAAGTTCGGATCTTCGCAGCCGGAATACTCGGAGGTTTCGAGGCGGTACAGGCGGGTCACGTCGAGCTGGCCGTCGCTGCCGGCCTGCTTGCTGCCGGTCATGCGCGCGCGGACGTCGGCGAACAGCTTGTCACCGGCGTCGTCGGCCAGGTTGGCGGCTTCCTGCAGGATGCCGGTGGCGGCAACGTCGTTGACGATGAAGCGACGGCTTTCGCTGCAGGGCTTGAACAGGAGATGACCGCCGGCCGCGCTCAGTTCGCCTTGCATGCGGGTGGTGCCCAGGTTCGGGTCGACCGGTTTTTCGGCCAGCATCTGGCAGCCGGCGAACAGCGGCAGCAGGGCGGTAAGCAGCAGGGAAGGGGTGAGGCGCATGGGGCGGGCTCCGGGAGACTTTGCAAAAGAGCTGGCCACGTTACGCAGGGTGCGCATGGATCACAAGGGCCTCATCGCGGGGCAAGAAAAAAGGGCCCGAAGGCCCTTTGATCATTCAACCCCCGAGGTACGCGTCGCGCACCTTAGGGTCGGTCAGCAACGCTTCACCGGTGCCCTGCATCACCACCTTGCCGTTCTCCAGCACATACGCCCGGTCGGCGATCTTCAGCGCCTGGTTGGCGTTCTGCTCCACCAGGAACACGGTCACGCCATCGCGGCGCAGCTGTTCGATGATGTCGAAGATCTGCTGGATGATGATCGGCGCCAGGCCCAGCGACGGTTCGTCGAGCAGCAGCAGCTTGGGCTTGCTCATCAGCGCCCGGCCGATGGCCAGCATCTGCTGCTCGCCGCCGGACATGGTGCCGCCGCGCTGGATGTAGCGTTCCTTCAGGCGTGGGAACAGCTGCAGGACCTTGTCCAACTGCTCCTGGTAGTCGCCCTTGTCGGTGAAGAAACCGCCCATGGCCAGGTTTTCCTCGACGGTCAGGCGCGAGAACACGCGGCGGCCTTCCGGCACCACCGCGATGCTCTTGCGCATGATGTGCGAGGACGACTGGCCGACCAGCTCCTCGCCCAGGTACTTGATACTGCCGCTGCTCGCCTGGGGCGAGCCGCAGAGGGTCATCAGCAGGGTCGACTTGCCGGCACCGTTGGCACCGATCAGGGTGACGATCTCGCCCTGGTTGATCTCCACGTTGACGCTGTGCAGCGCCTGGATCTTGCCGTAGAAGGTGGAAACGTTCTCGAACTTCAGCATTTACGCCTCCCCCAGGTAGGCCTTGATCACATCAGGGTTGCCGCGAATCTCTTCCGGCGTGCCATCGGCCAGGGGCGTGCCCTGGTTGATCACCACGATGTGGTCGGAAATGCTCATCACCAGTTTCATGTCGTGCTCGATCAGCAGCACGGTCACGTTGTGGGATTCGCGCAGGTAGGCGATGAGGGCCTTGAGGTCCTCGGTCTCCTTGGGGTTGAGGCCGGCGGCCGGTTCGTCGAGCATGATGATCCGCGGTTGGGTCATCATGCAGCGGGCGATTTCCAGGCGCCGTTGCTGGCCGTAGGCGAGGGTGCCGGCGGTACGGTTGGCGAACTCGGTCAGGTTGACCTTCTCCAGCCAGTACTGCGCGCGCTCCATGGCCTCCTTCTCGCTGCGGCGGAAGCTCGGGGTCTTGAACAGGCCGGCGAAGAAGTTGGTGTTCAGGTGACGATGCTGGGCGATCAGCAGGTTTTCCAGCGCGGTCATTTCCTTGAACAGGCGCACGTTCTGGAAGGTCCGCACCACGCCCTTGCGGGCGATCTGATGGCCGGCCAGGCCCTGGATCGGCTGGCCGTCGAGCAGGATGGTGCCGCCGCTGGGCTTGTAGAAGCCGGTGAGGCAGTTGAACACGGTGGTCTTGCCGGCGCCGTTCGGGCCGATCAATGCCACCACCTGTTTTTCCTTGACGGTCAGGCCCACGCCGTTGACCGCCAACAAGCCGCCGAAGCGCATGCTCAGGCCGCTGACTTGCAGAATTTCGCGGCTCATCGAGGCAGCTCCATGTGCGGACGTTGCATGGGCAGCAGGCCCTGCGGACGCCAGATCATCATCAACACCATCAGCGCACCGAACATCAGCATCCGGTATTCGCTGAACTCACGCATCATCTCCGGCAGCAGGATCATCACGATGGCCGCGAGAATCACGCCCAGCTGCGAACCCATGCCACCCAGCACGACGATGGCGAGGATGATCGCCGACTCGATGAAGGTGAACGACTCCGGTGTCACCAGCCCCTGGCGGGCGGCGAAGAAACTGCCGGCGAAACCGGCGAAGCAGGCACCCAGGGTGAACGCCGAGAGCTTGATCACGGTGGGGTTCAGGCCCAGCGCGCGGCAGGCGATCTCGTCTTCACGCAGCGCTTCCCAGGCCCGGCCGATCGGCATGCGCAGCAGGCGGTTGATGACGAACAGCGCCAGCAGTGCCAGCAGCAGGGCCACCAGGTAGAGGAAGATCACCTTGTTGATCGAGTTGTATTCCAGCCCGAAGAACTCGTGGAAGGTCTGCATCCCTTCGGCAGCTTTACGTTCGAAGGTCAGGCCGAAGAACTCCGGCTTGGGGATGTTGCTGATGCCGTTGGGGCCGCCGGTCCAGTCGGTGAGGTTGCGCAGGAACAGGCGAATGATTTCGCCGAAGCCCAGCGTCACGATCGCCAGGTAGTCGCCGCGCAGGCGCAGCACCGGGAAGCCGAGCAGGAAACCGAAGGTGGCGGCCATCAGGCCGGCGATCGGCAGGCACACCCAGAAGCTCCAGCCCAGGTAGTGCGAGAGCATCGCGTAGCTGTAGGCGCCGACGGCGTAGAAGCCGACGTAACCCAGGTCGAGCAGGCCCGCAAGCCCCACCACGATGTTCAGGCCCAGGCCCAGCAGCACGTAGATCAGGATCAGCGTGGCGATGTCGACCGCGCCGCGCGAGCCGAAGAACGGCCAGATCAGCGCCGCCACGATCAGCCCCATGATGACCCAGCGCTGGGTCTTCGGCAGGGTGAGGAAGTTGGTCACCGAAGGCGGTACCAGCTTGCGCTCCGAGCGGCGGCCCATCACCGCGCTCCACTGCTTGTCGAACAGTACGCGCAGGAACATCAGCACCGAGCACGCGGCGATGATGCTGATGGTGAACGAGCCCTGGCTGTGCACGATCAGGCTGATGCCGTCGATGCTGAGTTTCAGGCCCAGCACCGGGAAGGCCACGGCCCAGACCAGCAAGGCGCTGAAGAACGCCTGTTTGAGATTTCTGTTCATACTTTTTCAACCTCCGGGCGGCCCAGGATGCCGGTCGGCCGGAACAGCAGGACAAGAACCAAAAGACCGAATGCCACCACGTCCTTGTACTGGTCGCCGAAGATGTCGGCGCCGAACGCTTCGGCCACGCCCAGCACCAGCCCGCCGAGCATGGCGCCCGGGATGCTGCCGATGCCGCCCAGAACCGCCGCGGTGAAGGCTTTCAGGCCCACCAGGAAACCGGCGTTGGGGTTGATCACTCCGTACTGCATGCTCAGCAGCACGGCCGCCACCGCCGCCAGCGCGGCGCCGATGACGAAGGTCAGGGCGATGATGTTGTTGGTGTTGATGCCCAGCAGGTTGGCCATCTTGATGTCCTCGGCGCAGGCGCGGCAGGCGCGGCCCAGGCGGGAACGGGAGATGAACAGGGTCAGGCAGGTCATGGCGACGAGGGTCACCACGAACACCAGGATCTGCATGTACGAGACCAGCACTTCCTCAGCGCCACCAGGGCCGAACGAGAAGCTGCCGGGGATCAGGTTGGGGATGGACTTGTCCTTCGAGTCCTGCGACAGCAGGACGGTGTTCTGCAGGAAGATCGACATGCCGATGGCGGAGATCAGCGGGATCAGCCGGTTGCTGTTGCGCAGCGGCCGGTAGGCGACCCGTTCGATGCTGTAGCCGTAGGCACTGGTGACGAAGATCGTGGCGACGAAGGCCACGGTCATCAGGATCGGCAACGAGTGGATGCCCATCATGGCCAGCCCGGCGAGGGCGATGAAGGCCACGTAGGAACCGATCATGTACACCTCGCCGTGGGCGAAGTTGATCATGCCGATGATGCCGTACACCATCGTGTAACCGATGGCGATCAGCGCGTAGGTACTGCCGATGGTCAATCCGTTAACCAGTTGTTGTAGGAAATGGTAGATCTCAGGCATTACAGCGCTCCTAAAAACCTGATTTGCATTTCTCTGGCGGGGATGACCCCGGCCCATGTTCTCGTGGTCTACGCCACGTGATCTTGTGCGGGCACAACCAGGAAACCGCGGGTGACGGTTTTAAGATTTTCAGGTGAACCGGCTCCCGGATCACGGGAATCAGGTCCATAGAACCTCGTAAAACAAAGCCCACTGCTCGCACAGTGGGCTTCTCGGTCAGCTATTAGTCACGCAGTTACTGAGGGGAGACTTCGGTCTTCGGCTTGCCGAAGTGCCATTCGTAGACCACGAACTTGAAGTCCTTCAGGTCGCCTTTCGCGTCGTAGGACAGGTCGCCGGTCGGGGTCTTGAAGGTGCCGGCGTGGATGGCGGCAGCCACCTTGTCGGTGTCTTCGGACTTGGCAGCCTTGATGCCTTCGGCGATCAGCTGGACAGCCGAATAGGCCGGGAACACGAACGGACCGCTCGGGTCCTTGCCGTCGGCCTTGATGGCGTCGACGATGGCCTTGTTCGCAGGGTCGGCGTCGAACGACTTCGGCAGGGTGACCAGCAGGCCTTCGGAGGCGCCCTGGGCGATCTGCGAGATGGAGTCGTTACCCACGCCTTCCGGGCCCATGAACTTGGCTTTCAGGCCCTTCTCTTGCGCCTGGCGCAGGATCAGGCCCAGTTCCGGGTGGTAGCCGCCGTAGTAGACGAAGTCGACGTTGTTCTGCTTGAGCTTCTGGATGATCGAGGAGAAGTCCTTGTCACCGGCGTTCAGGCCTTCGAAGACGGCGACCTTGGTGCCTTTCTTCTCGAGGGTGGTCTTGACCGCGGTGGCGATGCCTTCGCCGTACTGCTGCTTGTCGTGCAGGACCGCAACGACCTTCGGCTTGACGTGGTCGGCAATGTAGTTGCCGGCGGCCGGGCCCTGGGCGCTGTCCAGGCCGATGGTGCGGAAGACCATCTTGTAGCCACGGCTGGTGATGTCCGGGGAGGTGGCGGCGGGGGTGATCATGATCACGCCTTCGTCCTCGTAGATGTCGGACGCAGGCTGGGTGGAGCTGGAGCACAGGTGGCCGATCACGTACTTGACGCCATCGTTGACCACTTTGTTGGCGACGGCCACGGCCTGTTTAGGGTCGCACGCGTCGTCGTATTCCTTGGCTTCGAGCATCTTGCCATCGACGCCGCCCTTGGCGTTGATGTCCTTGATGGCCTGTTTGGCGCCGACGAACTGCATGTCGCCGTACTGGGTCACCGGCCCGGTCTTGGGACCGGCGATGCCGATCTTGATGGTGTCGGCGGCAAACGAATGGCTGGCGACTCCGGCCAGAACCATCGCGGCAAACAGCTTGGAAATCTTGATCATAGTGCTCCACTCATTCTGTTGTAATTCTTATAGTCCTGAGGCCAGGGCTACAGACCGGGCGGGATCTACGGCCTGGCTACGCCATGCCGTGAGCCCACCTTCCCCCGGAACATGTCCCGGAACTGTACCGGTACAGTGTAGAGCGCCGTCCGAGCGCTTGAAAAGCGGGCGAAAAGCGTCTGTTTCGAGGGGTGTCGCCTGGTCGACATAAAGATACAGAAAAGCGCCATCGCTTTGCCGGTATCTGCGGCCCGCCCCCACAAGTTCGGGCCTGATCGACCAAATTACGTATTTGAAACCAGGTTTTTCTGCAAAAATGCCGGCCTTTTTGTTGGACGATCTTTGCGCAGGTAAACCCATGACTGATCAAGTAAGCACCCTCTATGCCAAATTGCTCGGCGAGACCGCCGTCATCGAGTGGAAAGCCCTGGAGCGTTTCTGGGCCAAGGGTGACCTGATTTGGGTCGACCCCAGCCTCGACCTGATCACCGTTGCCGAGGCGATGGCCGAGAATCGCCGCGAGATCTTCGCCAAGTGGCGTAGTGATGGCACTGTCGGGCCGGTTTCCGCCGAGCAGGCGCTCGACCTGCAAACCCGCGATCCAGAGATCTGGGCGGTGGTGGTTTCGCCGTTCATCGTGATCCAGGCGAAGAAAGCGGAATAAGCACGCGCTTTTTTAGTGCGTAAAAATGCGCAGACGCCTCACGATGGTGCGCATTGACGCTCACGTAAGGTGGAAGTTGGTAACAGTGGCGGGGTGATTTGGCGGGGCGGTAACAGTTTACGGAATGCGTAATACGCCGCCGAAATGATCGCGGGGCAAGCCCGCTCCCACCAAGACTCCTCGTGGGAGCGGGCTTGCCCCGCGATTGTTTTCAGTAATCCACGCGCCCGGTATGACTGTTCAGCGAAATCACCCGGGTCTTGCCGATGCGGTGGCGGAAGATCTCGCGCAGGTACTTCACCGCCTTCTTCACGCACTCGCGCGACAGGCGGATATCGTTGATCGACACGAACCGGCTCTTGTCGTTGATCAGCTCGCGGTACTTCTTCTCGTACATCGGCTTGATCGCGTACCAGTTGGTGTCGAGGATCTTCGCCGGGTTCTCGAACTCGTTGAGCAGGTCGTCGATGCTGTCTTCATCGAAGTGCTCGCTGGTGATGAACTCCAGGATCGCGTTGTCCATGGTGTCGTCGAAGCGGTAAGGGTTGCGCGCGAAGCAACGCTTGATGAACGCCACGATCAGGGTCAGGAAGTCGTCCGACAGGCACGGGCTCTTGGCGATCAGGGTGGTCAGCGACAGGTTGGCCGAGGCGCCGATTACCAGCGCGTAGCGCTTGAGCGTGGTGTTGGGGAACAGGCTGTTGAGGTGGGTCTTGAGCCGGTTCAGGTCCATGTACGACAGCTTGTAGTCCTTGGGCAGCGACACGATCGACACCACCGACGAGCAGTTCTTGAAGAAGTGCAGGTCGTGCAGGGCTGCGGCGTCGTAGCCCGAGGCCTGGTACTGCTCCAGCGCGGCGCGGTAGCGGCGCGACTCGATCGGCAGCAGGCTGATGCCCTCGATGGCCTGGGTCTGCTTGTTGAAGTGCGGCAGGTCGATGGAGCGGAAGAACAGGTCGTCGATGTCCAGGCGCGGTTGCTCGCGCTCGAACACCTTGAATTTGTCCGACCCCGCCGGCGGCACTTCCGGCACCACCGATTCGGCGTAGGCGATGGCCACTGGGCCGGCCAGGCTCATGAACAGGTCGTTGGCGTCCAGGCGGATGGTCTCGCCGATGTCGATGCCGGCGCGACGGAAGTAGTTCTGGTCGTAGTCGGTGGTCACCGCCTGGGCGGTGAGGATGTTGAAGATCTGTTGGGAGATGTACTGGTTGGCGTGCTTCTCCATGGCGTTGACGTCGATGTTCTGGATCGTGCCGTCATCGCTCTCTTCGGCGTAGCGCATGATGTCGTTGGAGATCAGCATCATCGCGTTCCACGGGCGGATGCGGCCCATGACGCTGGCTTCGCTGCTGTCTTCATTGTCGAAGTTGTACGAGAAGTCCCATTCCTCCGACAGGTATTTGCACAACAGGCGGCCGGCGTTGATGTGCAGCGCCTCGGACATCTCGCTGCGGTGGTCGGAGGCATTGGGCAGCACGCAGATGCCACTGGTGAAGATCGGCTCGAAGACGAACGAGTGCCCGCTCTTGCCGTCGTTCTCGTCGGCCGGCTTGGTGTCGAAGGTCTTGTTCATGTACGAGTACTGCTGGGCCAGGCCGAACTCCGAGGCCATCCCCGAGCCGGTGCCGCCGCCGGCGCTGAAGATGTAGAAGTACAGGCGCGACTGGTTCGCCTTGATGCCGCAGGAGTCGATCAGGTACGAGTGGATCAGCTTCCAGTCGGCGCTGGAGAAGCGCTGGGTGTCCTTGTTGAGGATGATCTTGGCCAGGTACTGGCCGAGGATCGGCGCGTTACCGGCGCCCCCGGCATGCACCTCGGACAGGTCCATGATCTTCATCTTGCTGTAGTCACGCAGGAAGCCGCCGCGCTCGCCCTTGCGCGAGAAGCGGATGCGTCCGGCGATGTCCTTGTCCAGGTCACCCAGCATCACCAGCGGTTCGACCAGGAACACTGGCTTGGCGGCCTTGTTCTGCACCAGGCGCAGGTTCTGGCGGATCCAGCGCGCCGGGCTGTAGCCCGCTTCACCCTTGAAACGGTCCTCGTTGTTGTACTCGTTGAGGAAGAAGGTGCGGGCGTTGTACACCAGCTCCGCCACGTCCAGGGCGATGTTCGAGCCGCAGCGGCCCAGGCCGATCAGGCACACCGACGGGAACTGCTGCTCCAGGCGCAGCTGGTCCTCGTCCTCGACGTGCAGGTTCGGCGGGAACACCAGGTCGCGCAGGCCGTCGAGGTTGTCGAGGATGCGCTGGATGTCCTGCTCGGTGAAGTACAGGTACTGCTGCGCCGGCGTGCTGCGGGCGGCGGGTAGGTCTCGAGCACTGCCGGCGGTCAGCGAGGTGGGGCTGAGGGTCGGCTCGGGAGCCGCATTGGCAGAAGTGTTCGTAGAGGTCATAGTGCGCCATTTGCCTGGAGTGGTTGGCTTCCCGGTGATGCATGTCATCTAGCCATCACGGAGAAATTTCGCGACTTTATCAGTGCGTCTTTTTCTTATGCGATAGGGGGTTTCCTTAGTCGGACTAAGGTTTTTCCCTTCGCACCCGCATTGCATCGTCCGTTTGTCACGCTTCTTTAATCTGGAGTTGCTCATGAGTACTGCATTGCCTTCGCTGGGGTTTGCCGGGATCGGCCTGATGGGCCTGCCGATGTGCCGTCGGCTGCTGGCCGCCGGGTATCCGCTGACCGTGTGGAACCGCAGCCCGGACAAGTGCGCCGAGCTGGTCGCCGCCGGTGCGCGACTGGCCGCCAGCCCCGCCGAGCTGTGCCAGGCGACGGACATGGTGCTGCTGTGCCTGGCCGACACGGCGGTGGTGCGCGAGGTGGTGTTCGGCGAGCAGGGCGTCGCCCAGGGCGGGCGCAGCGGTCAGTTGCTGGTGGACTTCTCCAGCCTTGAGCCGACCGCCACCCGGGAGATGGCCGCCGAGCTGGCCGCCCTGTGCGGCATGGCCTGGCTCGATGCGCCGGTGTCCGGTGGCACGCCGGGGGCCGAGGCCGGCACCCTGGCGATCATGGTCGGTGGCGAGGCGGATGATCTCGAGCGGGCGCGGCCGGTGCTGCTGACCCTGGGCCAGCGGGTCACGCACATGGGCGCGGTGGGCGCAGGCCAAGTGACCAAGGCGTGCAACCAGATGATCGTGGCCTGCAATGCACTGGTAATCGCCGAGGTAGTGGCGCTGGCCGAGCAGTCAGGGGTCGATGCGCGGCTGATCGCCGAGGCGCTGGCGGGTGGGTTTGCCGACTCCAGGCCGCTGCAGATCCTTGCCCCGCAGATGGCCGAGAGCCGCTTCGAGCCGGTCAAGTGGCACGTGCGCACCTTGCTCAAGGACCTCGACACCGCGGTGAAATTCTCCCGCGAGCAGGGCTCGGCGACGCCGCTCAGTGGCCTCGCCGCGCAATTGATGCGCCTGCACGGTAGCCAGGGTTATCTGCAAAAAGATCCGGCGACCCTGGTAGCGCTGTATCGCAACAAGGACTGAGTTCGCCCGGCTGGCGGTCGAGCCGTTCGAGGATCGGCCGCAGCTCGGACAGCGGCACCGGCCGGCTGAGCAGGTAGCCCTGCAGGTAGTCGCAGCCATGGCTGGCCAGGAACTCATGCTGCTCGACGGTCTCGACGCCTTCGGTGACCACCTTCAGGTGCAGGGTGTGGGCCATGATGATGATCGCCTGGACGATCTCCCGGTCCTTCTGGCTGCCTGGCACATCCTGGATGAACGAGCGGTCGATCTTCAGCACGTCCAGTGGCAGGCGCTTGAGGTAGGCCAGTGACGAATAGCCGGTGCCGAAGTCGTCGATCGACAGCGCCACGCCCTGGGCGCGGATGCGCTTGAGCAGGCTGATGGTGTGGTGAATGTCGCCCATCAGCGCGTTTTCGGTGACCTCAAGTTCCAGCTGGCGCGGCGCCAGGCCGGCCTGGAACAGCGCCATCTCCACCTCGGTGGCCAGCTCTTCGCGGCCAAGGGTGAGCGCCGAGCAGTTCACCGTGACCTTCAGTTCGCCATAGCCATGGCGATTGAGCTGGGCCAGGTCCTCGCAGGCCCGGCGCAGCACCCACAGGTCCAGTTCGGCGATCAGGCCGTTGGCCTCGGCGATGCAAATGAAGCGGTCAGGGCTGAGCAGGCCGTGTTGCGGGTGCTGCCAGCGCACCAGGGCCTCGAGCTTGGCCACCTGGCCGCTGCGCAGGTCGAAGATCGGCTGGTAGTGCACGCACAGGCCGCGTTCCTCGAACAGCGCCACACGCAGTTCCTCCTCCAGTTGCAGCTCCAGGGTGGCGCGGGTCTTCAGTCCATTGTTGAAGAAGTTCAGGCTGTTGCGCCCGCAACCCTTGGACTGGTACAGCGCCAGGTCGGCGTTCTTCAGCAGCTCCTCGGTGCTCTGGCCGTCGTCGGGGAAGATGCTGATGCCGATGCTGGTGGTCATCACCATGCGCCGGCCCGCCAGGTCGATCGGCTCCTTCATCCGCTGCATGATGCGCTGGGCCAGGTGGCGGGCCTCGTCGCGGCTGTTGAGGCTGGTGACGATGCAGAACTCGTCGCCACCGAAGCGCGCCACCAGGTCCTGGCCGCGGGTGGCGGCCTTGATATGGCCGGCGATCACCTTGAGCAGCTCGTCGCCGGCGGCATGCCCGAGGCTGTCGTTGATGCGTTTGAAATGGTCGATGTCGAGGAACATCACTGCCAGCATGCCTTCATGGGCGGCCTGTTCGGCCAGGCGCTCGGCGAACACCTGGTTGAAGCCGCGACGGTTGACCAGGTTGGTCAGGGCATCGTAGTGGGCGGCCTGCTGCAGCGAGGCCCGGGCCTGGTCGAGCTGGCTGAGCAGCACATTGACTCGGCGCAGGTCGTGCTCCTTGCTTTGCAGCTTCTTGTCGGCCAGCGCCGCGCTGATGCTGCCGCCGCTGATCAGCAGGGTGATGACGGCGATGGTCAGCGCCAGTTGCAGGCTGTTGTCGGCCGATGGCAGGCGCAGGGCGGTTTCGCCGGGAATTACCAGGGTCATGGCGGCCATGCCGGTGAAATGGGTCAGCACGATGCCGCCGGCCATCAGCAGGCTGGCGCCGTACTTGAGCAGCAGGTGCAGGGTGCCGCTGCCCGTGTTGAAGTAACGGGCCATCAGCAGCGCCACCAGGCTGGCGAGCACGGCGATGCCGATGGAGGCGAGCAGCAGGCCGGTCTGGTAGTACTGCTGGGCGCTGGTCTGCAGGGCGGCCATGCCGGTGTAGTGCATGACGCTGATGCCCAGGCCGATGAACAATGCGGTCTGCAGGTAATGGCGCAGGCGCATTTCGCTGCGGTTGAGGCTGTTCATCGCTAGCCAGGCGGCGAGCAGGGCCACCAGCAGCGACAGGCCGGTCAGCGGCGCGTCGAAGTGGATCTCCAGCGGTGCCTGAAACGCCAGCATGCTGATGAAGTGCATGGCCCAGATCCCGCCGGCCAGGCAGCAGGCGCCGAGCACCCGCCATTGCCGACGGGCGAAGCGGTCTTCGCAGTGGCTCTGGCGTTCGCTCATGTCCAGGGTGGCGAAACAGGCGGCGCTGGCCACGATGAAGGCGAGCAGCACCAGGAAGGGGTTGTGTCGGCAGTCGAGGATGATCTGTCCGGTCGCCGGCAGCTCGGCGAACAATTGCAGTCCCAGCCACTCCATTGCAGGCCTCTTCGTCGAGTCTTCACTCGTCCCCAATAAGCACGGATGGAGACTGTTCCTGCAGGAGTATAGAAACGGGTGCTTAAGCCTTCCTGATTAATGGCACTTTGATTTCTACCATTTGGATATGAAGGCAATAGCTGGATGGTCTAAATGAATATCGACAGGCTGAAGCGATCGCGGGGCAAGCCCGCTCCCACGATTCCCTGACGGGCTCGTGGGAGCGGGCTTGCCCCGCGATGACCACTTTAGAGATCAACCCGCGACAAGCACTCGGATCGCCTCAAGGCGCAGCGCCGCTTTGTCCAGCGCCGCCAGCCCTTCTTCACGCTGCTTGCGCAGGGCATCGATCTCGCTGTCACGCACGCTCGGGTTCACGGCCTTCAGCGCGGTCAGGCGCGCCAGTTCCTCGTCGGCCTCGGCGGTAAGCCGCTGGCGGGCCTGGGCCACGCGTTCGTCGTGGGTCGGCAGGACCTTGGCCTCGCCGGCGGCGATGCGCTTGGCCAGCACGTCGCGCTGGGCCTGGACGAACTTGTTGGCGCTGGCCTTGGGCACGCTTTCGAGCTGGTCGTTGAGGGTTTCGAATGCCACCCGCGGGCCCAGGTCGTTGCCGTTGGTGTCGAGCAGGCAGCGCAGCGCGGCCGGCGGCAGGTAGCGGCCCAGCTGCAGGCTGCGCGGGGCCACCACTTCACTGACGTAGAGCAATTCGAGCAGCACGGTGCCGGGCTTGAGCGCCTTGTTCTTGATCAGCGCAACTGCGGTGTTGCCCATCGAGCCGGACAGCACCAGGTCCATGCCGCCCTGGACCATCGGGTGTTCCCAGGTCAGGAACTGCATGTCCTCGCGCGACAGCGCCTGGCCACGGTCGTAGGTGATGGTCACGCCTTCGTCGTCGCCCAGCGGGAAGCTGGCGTCGAGCATCTTCTCGCTTGGCTTGAGGATCAGGGCATTTTCCGAATGGTCCTCGCTGTCGATGCCGAAGGCGTCGAACAGGGTTTCCATGTAGATCGGCAGGGCGAACTGGTCATCCTGTTCGAGAATGGCCTCGACCAGTGCCTGGCCTTCGCCGGCGCCACCGGAATTGAGCTCCAGCAGGCGGTCGCGGCCGGTGTGCAGCTCGGCTTCCAGGCGCTCGCGCTCGGCGCGGGCCTCGGCCACCAGCTTGCCCCAGCTCTTCTCGTCACTGTCGGCCAGCAGCGGCAGCAGGCGTGGGCCGAACTGGTGCTGCAGGGCGTTGCCCGTCGGGCAGGTGTTGAGGAAGGCGTTGAGGCCTTCGTGGTACCACTGGAACAGGCGCTCCTGCGGGCTGTCCTGCAGGTACGGGATGTGCAGCTGGATCGTGTGCTTCTGGCCGATCCGGTCGAGACGGCCGATGCGCTGCTCGAGCAGGTCGGGGTGGGCCGGCAGGTCGAACATCACCAGGTGATGGGCGAACTGGAAGTTGCGGCCCTCACTGCCGATCTCGGAGCAGATGAGCACCTGGGCGCCGAATTCCTCGTCGGCGAAGTAGGCGGCGGCGCGGTCGCGCTCGAGGATGCTCATGCCTTCATGGAACACCGTGGCCGGGATGCCGGAACGCACGCGCAGGGCGTCTTCCAGGTCCATGGCGGTCTCGGCGTGGGCGCAGATCACCAGGACCTTGGTACGCTTGAGCATCTTCAGGGTGTCGATCAGCCAGTCGACCCGTGGGTCGAAGCGCCACCAGCGCTCGCCTTCGCCAGTCTCGCCCTGGGCCTGGAAGGCCACTTCCGGGTACAGCTCGGCGCGCTCGCCCGAAGGCAGCTCGGCGTAGGCGTCGGGATTGGCCAGCGGATAGGGGTGCAGCTGGCGCTCGGGGAAGCCCTGGATCGCCGCGCGGGTGTTACGGAACAGCACGCGGCCGGTGCCGTGGCGGTCGAGCAGCTCGCGGATCAGACGGGCGCTGGCCTGGCTGTCGCCATCGCTGACCGCGGCCAGCAGGGCTTCGCCTTCGGCGCCGAGGAAGCCCTGGATGGTGGCGTGGGCCTTCGGCGACAGACGGCCTTCGTCGAGCAGTTCCTGCACGGCTTCGGCCACCGGGCGATAGTGCTCGCTCTCGGCGCGGAAGGCGGCCAGGTCGTGGAACCGGTTGGGGTCGAGCAGGCGCAGGCGGGCGAAGTGGCTGTCCTGGCCAAGCTGTTCCGGGGTGGCGGTGAGCAGCAGCACGCCCGGGATGACCTGGGCCAGTTGCTCGACCAGCGCATACTCGGCGCTGGCCTGTTCCTCGTGCCAGACCAGGTGGTGGGCCTCGTCGACCACCATCAGGTCCCAACCGGCGGCGAACAGCGCGTCCTGGGCCTTCTCGTCCTCGACCAGCCACTCCAGGGCGACCAGCGCCAGCTGGGCATCCTCGAACGGGTTGCTGGCGTCGCTCTCGATGAAGCGCTCGGCGTCGAACAGCGCCACCTGCAGGTTGAAGCGCCGGCGCATTTCCACCAGCCACTGGTGCTGGAGGTTCTCGGGCACCAGGATCAGCACGCGGTTGGCGCGCCCGGACAGCAGCTGGCGGTGGATCACCAGGCCCGCCTCGATGGTCTTGCCCAGGCCTACTTCGTCGGCCAGCAGGACCCGTGGGGCGATGCGGTCGGCCACTTCACGGGCGATGTGCAACTGGTGGGCGATAGGCTGGGCGCGTACGCCGCCCAGGCCCCACAGCGATGAAAGCATCTGCTTGCTGGTGTGCTGCAGGGTGTTGTAGCGCAGCGAGAACCACGACAGCGGGTCGATCTGCCCGGCGAACAGGCGGTCGCTGGCCAGGCGGAACTGGATGAAGTTCGACAGCTGCGTCTCGGGCAGGGTGCGCGGCTGGTTCTGGCCGTCGATGCCGTGGTAGACCATCAGGCCGTCGATGTCATCGACCTCCTGCACGGTCAGCTTCCAGCCTTCGAAGTGGGTGATCAGGTCGCCGGGCGAAAAGCGCACGCGGGTCAGCGGCGCATTGCGTAGCGAGTACTGGCGGGTGTCGCCCGTGGCCGGGTAGAGCACGGTCAACAGGCGGCCATCCTGCGCCAGGATGGTCCCAAGACCGAGCTCGGCTTCGCTGTCGCTGATCCAGCGTTGCCCCGGTTGATACTGCTGCGCCATACTGCCAAAACTCCCGCGATGAAAAAGCCGACTATGTTAACGGATCGGCTTCGCCAGACCAATGAATGTGAAGAGTCTAGCGCTTTCATCGACGAACACCGTCCCGTCACGAGGGCCACGCGCCAACATGGTTGCCAAGCACCGCTGGTTGAACGTCACCCTGGGCCTGGGCAGCCTCGCGCTGCTGGCCGCCTGCGAACAGAAGAGCTTCGAAGTCCTGCCGCCGATTCCGGTCGAGCAACTGGAGGTGCTCGGTGTGCAGACGCCGATCAAGAGCGTGCACTTCCACGACCGCGAGGGTGAAGGCCTGCTGGTGCTGAGCCGGGTCGACGGCCAGGCCACCGACCCCGATACCGAGGAGGAAGTCGACAAGGTGGTGCTCAAGGCCACTCTGTATGGCCGCGCCGCCGGCGGTGATGCCTTCAAGGCGCGCTGGCAGATCGAGCAGGAGACTACCTGCGCCGGGCTGGACCTGGACGTCGACTTCTATACCGATGTCAGCGATGTCGGTGACCTGAACAAGGACGGCGTCGCCGAAGTGACCGTGGCCAGCCACGCCTTCTGCGGCGGCGGCATCGACCCCCACGACATCGCCATCGAGATGCGTGAGGGCCAGGCGATCTACACCATCACCGGCCAGTCGCTGATCAGCCCGCCGGGTGAAGACGCGTTCGGCGGTGAGCGCGAGGACAGCGCTTCGCTCAAGAGCGCCCCGCAGGTCGTGCGCGAGCACATGGACGCGGTCTGGCAGCAGGTCTACAAGCGGCCCTGGAGCGAGTCGAGCGCCGCGCCCGACGACGACCCGGACGACGAGGCCGAGTAAGCCCGCGCTATACTTCAGCCCGGTGCGGTGCTGTGACACGCCGCACACCTTCGACCGCGGGCATTCAAGGCGGCGCACCACCAGCCGATAACAAGGCTACAGGAGACCCACCATGCTGCCGCCGATCATCCCGCTCAGTGCCGCCCCCGTGACCTCGCAACAGGATCCGGTCAAGCCGCCGCCGACCATCCCGCCGGTAGTACCCGCGCAGCCGACCTCCAGCGACGGCACCATTGACCTGAAGAATCATCGCGATCCCGAAGAGCAGGCCCTGCTGCTGCGCGACGAGCAACGCCGTCAGCAAAAAAGGCGCAAGCAGGCTGAAGGCGATCGGTACGAGGCCGTGCCGGGCGAAGAGCTCAATGCCGACAACACCGTGCCGGTGGCGCCGATGGGCGAGCGCACGCGCCAGGGGTTGCTGGTGGATATCGAAGTCTGACTAGTCAGCACCGCCGCTAGCCTTCATCATTGAGGCCTCTGCTGTCCGTCGAGCCCGCCATGAGCCAAGACAACCTGATCGATTTCGGCGCCGAACGCGCCAAACGCATCCACGACCTCAACGACAAGCGCCTGAACGACATGCGCCAGGCCTTCGAGCAGGCCATGCCGCTGGCCCAGGCCAAGAAGAAAAAGCCCAAGGGCAAACCCAAGAAGCGCTGAAACTTGATGCAGGTCAACCCTGCACCCGCCTCGCGCGCCCGGCTCCGGGCGCCATTGACTCCGGTCAATTTTCCCCCTCCCGGCATTGGTTACCTTGCACCCATCGGATGACGGCACATCAAGGGAGGGGCCGACATGTTCTTCGACAACGTGGTTATCGCCGGTGTGGTAACGGTCGGGTTGATGTTGGCGTTCTTCGCCGGTCTGGGCATTTTCATCTGGAAGGACTCGAAAAAGCGCAATCAGCGCTGATCCTTCCCGATTCACGAGCACGCAAGGCATTTAGGGCGACTTCGGTCGCCCATTTTTTTTGCCTGGTTTTTCATCGCGGGGTGGGGCTTGCCGAGGAACGGGGCGCATCAATCTCAGGGCTGCTGGGCGGTCGCCGCCAGCACGATCTCGCGAATGCACACCTGCTGCGGTTGCTGGTAGGCCCAGACGATCGCCCCGGCGACATCCTCGGCGCTCAGTACCACGCCGCCCATGTCATTGGCCTTCCACGCCTCGTAGTCGCGCTTGATGCCCTCGTCGGTGGTGTGTCCGAGCAACTCTGTCTCCACTGCGCCCGGCGCGATGGTCACCACCCGCACATTGTGCGGCGCCAACTCCTCGCGCAGGTTCTCCGACAGCCCGTGCACGGCGAACTTGCTGCCTACATAGGCCACATGGTTGGGGAAGGTCTTGCGCCCGGCCACGGAGCTGACGTTGATCAGCGTGCCGTGGCGCCGCTTGATCATCCCGCCCACCAGCGCATGCACACCGTTTAGCAGGCCCTTGACGTTGATGTCGAACATGCGCTCCCACTGCTCCGGATCCTGCTCGTGCATCTGCCCCAGCAGCATCACGCCTGCGTTGTTCACCAGGGCATCGGCCGGGCCGTACAGCGCTTGGGCATCTGCCACGGCGGCCACCAGCGCCGCCCGGTCGCGGATATCCACGGCGCGGCACAGGCAATTGGGGAGTGCCAGCGCCTCGAGGCGTTCCAGGCGTCGGGCGATCAGCAGCAGCGGATGCCCCGCAGCGCTAAAGTGTTGGGCGGTGGCGGCGCCGATACCGGAGCTGGCGCCAGTGACGATAATCAGGGGTTTGTTCATGGTTGCCTCCAAGGCATAATCACTTTCGATGGCCAGGATTCTAGATAGCGCTCGCGGCCATGAAAAACGGCTTATTTCTTTGGCTGGCATCGGTTCTATCTATGGATATCCGTCATCTCAAGGCATTCATCGCGGTCTTCGAAGCGCGCAACATCACTGTAGCCGCCCAGCGTTTGTGCGTGGCACAGCCGACCTTGTCGGTGACCATTCGCCAGCTGGAGGAGGACCTGGGCGCCGAACTGTTCCTGCGCCAAGCCCGCGGCGTCGAAGTCAGCGAACAGGCCCGCGAGCTGTATCCCCAGGCCTGCCGCATGGTGGCCGAGGCCGAGGCCCTGCGCCTGCGGTTTCGCCAGGGGCAGGAGCGGGTGCCGCTGGCGCTGGGCATCGAGGCCGACATCGCGCCGGCCCAGGTCGAGGCCTGTGTGCGCTTGGCCAGCCAGGCGGTGGTGGGTCTGCAGTTGACCCTGCTGGAAGGCTGCGATGGCGACGCTCGTCTGGCCGACGAGGCCCAGCGTTGCGAGGACGAACTGTTCCTGCCGCTGTGGGAGGAAGCGTTCGTGCGGGTGATGGCCACCGGCAGCCAGCCGGACGGGCGCTGGATCACCTGCCCGCAGCACCCTTCGCACCAACGCTTGATGGGCTTGTATGACGGGGGCGAGCAGGTCGGCCAGGCCGGTTCGTTGCAACGGGTCCTGGCCATGGTCGCCGCCGGGCAGGGTGCGGCCTGGTTACCGCAGTCGCTGGTCGAGCGTTGCCCGGGTGTCTACTGGCAGCCGGGCAGCGGCCTGACGCTGCGGCGTCGGGTCGGGTTGTGCATGTCCCATGAAGCCTTGGCACTGCCCGCCGTGGCGGCGCTGCATCAGGCCCTGAGCCGCGTTTGAACGACCAGGATCCATGCGTTTCCCTGTGTAGGAGCGGCCTTGTGCCGCGAAAGGGTCGCGAAGCGGCCCCAGGCTTTAGCATCAGTGCACAAATTGCTGGGTCTGCTACGCAGCCCTTTCGCGACACAAGGCCGCTCCTACAGGGAAACGCGTAGCAAGCCAGTCAGTCTGCCGCGTGCCTAGAGGAACATCCCCCCAGACACCTCCAGCCGCTGCCCGGTGATCCAGCCATTGCCATCCTCCAGCAACAGGGCGATGGCCGCACCGATATCGTCGGGCAGGCCGACGCGTCCCAGCGCCGTGTTGCCGGCAATATAGTCATTGACCTGCTGGTTGTCGCGCACCACGCCACCGCCGAAGTCGGTCTCGATGGCGCCCGGTGCGAGAATGTTCACGCGAATGCCGCGCGCGCCCAGTTCCTTGGCCTGGTAGCGGGTCAGCACCTCCATGGCTCCCTTCATGGCCGCGTAGGCGGCATAGCCGGGCAGGGCGAAGCGGGTCAGGCCGGTGGAGATGTTGACGATGCGCCCGCCGTCGGCCAGCAGCGGCAGCAGGCGTTGGGTGAGGAAGAATGGCCCCTTGAGCTGGATGTTCAACAACTGGTCGAACTGCGCCTCGCTGGTCTCGCTGAACGGCACGTTCAGGCCGATGCCGGCATTGTTCACCAGGAAGTCCAGCTGACGACGGCCGAACTGCTGTTCGAGGGTGTCGCCCAGGCGCTCGGCGAAGGCGGCAAAGCTGGTGCTGTCGCTGACATCCAGTTGCAGCATGGCGGCGCGCACGCCGGCCTGTTCGAGCGAGGCGGCCACGGCGCGGGCCTCGTCGGCCTTGCTGTGGTAGGTGCCGATGATGTCGATGCCGCGAGCGGCCAGGTGTTCGGCGGTGTTCTTGCCCAGGCCGCGGCTGGCGCCGGTGATCAGTGCGATCTTGCGAGTCATGTCGGTTACCTCGGTGGGGTGGTTGTTGAATGACAGGTTATTGATCGGTTGATGGCTGTTAAATCCACGGATTCCGGAAATACTGTTCGTATTGAATGGACAATGGGAGCCCGTGATGAACAAGCTGGAGCTGTTGCGCACCTTTGTCAGGGTCAGCGAACTGAGCAGTTTCACCCTGGCCGGCGAGAGCCTGGGCTTGCCGCGCTCGACCGTCTCCGAGCAGGTGCGTGCGCTGGAGCGCTTGCTCGGCACGCGCCTGTTCAACCGCACCACGCGACGGGTGCAGACCACCCAGGACGGCGCCTTGCTCTACGAGCGCAGCAAGGACCTGCTGTCGGGCATGGACGAGATCGAAAGCCTGTTCAGCGCCGACGATGCCGACCTGGCCGGGCGTCTGCGCATCGACCTGCCGACCATGATGGCGCGGCGGCTGATCGTGCCGGCGCTGCCAGGGTTTCTCGAGCGTTTCCCGCGTCTGGAAGTGGAGCTCAGCTGCACCGACCGCCAGGTCGACCTGCTGCGCGAAGGCTTCGACTGCGTGATGCGCATCGGCGCGCTCAGCGACCTGGACGTGGTCGCCCGCCCGGTGGGGCGCCTGAGCATGCGCAACTGTGCTAGCCCCGCCTACCTCGAGCGTCACGGCGTGCCACGGAACCTGCAGGATCTGGCCGGCCATCGGCTGGTCCACTATGTGCGCAACCTCGGTGCCCGCAGCGCCGGGTTCGAATACGAGCAGGAGGGCGAGCTGCGCTTCCAGGCCATGGCCGGCGTGGTCACGGTGAACAATGCCGAAGCCTACTCGGCCGCCTGCCTGGCCGGACTCGGGCTGATCCAGGTGCCGGCGGTGGGTGTCGATGAACACCTGCGCAACGGTGAACTGGTATCGCTGCTCGAGCCCTGGCAGGCGCGGGCCATGCCGGTGTCGCTGCTGTATGCGCGGCAGCGCCATGTGCCGCGACGGGTCCAGGCGTTCATGAACTGGCTGGCGGCGCTGCTGGCGTCGCAGGTCGACCCGGTGGCGGCGCCAAGCGGCTGAAACGGGAAGGGGCGAGAAAGCGTGGCGAAGATTCCGGCAGTTGCGTTAGGCTGGCACCTGCGCGTCGCCCGCCAGAGGTGACCGTTCCCTGCGTGCGTCACTTCCGAATTTTGCGAGGTTACGCCATGGCCATCACTTCCCAGGACATTTGCAACGCCGCCGAACAGCTCAAGGGCTTTGTCGGCTTCCACGGCAAGCGCGGCATTCATATCGTGCGGTTTTCCGAAGATTCGTTCGGCATGGACGTCGCCGACGACAGCATCATCCCCTGCAACGAGTTCGTCTGGCGCCCCGAGGCCGACACGCGCATGGCCTTGTGCCGGGAGCGCCTGGCCTTGTTGCTGGAGCAGCACGTGGACGACCGGCTGAACATCGGCGAGCCGCTGCGTATCTACCTCAAGCGCACCGACCTGCCGGAGATCGTGGCCGAGCGCAGCCTGCGCTGACGGCATGCATCAAGAGGGACTCAGGACACATCCTGCTGGCGCACCTCCCGGCCCGCCAGCAGCGCCTCGAACCCCGCCCGGTCCACCGGCTTGCTCAGGTAGTAGCCCTGAACCTCATGGCACTGTTCCTTGTCCAGCGCCTGCAACTGCTGCTCGGTCTCCACCCCCTCGGCGGTGACCGTCAGCCCCATGGCCTTGCCCAGGTTGATGATGGCCTGGACCACCGCCCGGTCGTTGCCGCTCTGGCTGCTCAGCCCGGCGATGAAGCGCTTGTCGATCTTGATGCTGTCGAAGGGGTAGGTGCGCAGGTAACCCAGCGACGAGTAACCGGTACCGAAGTCGTCCATGTTCAGGCGCACGCCCAGCTCCTTGAGCGCGAGCATGGTGCCCAGGGCGCCTTCGATGTCGTTGAGCATCACGTTCTCGGTGATCTCCAGTTCCAGGCGCTGGGCCGGGAAACCAGTGTCCAGCAGCACCTGGCGTACATCGGCGACCACATCGCTGCGCGAGAACTGCGCCGGCGACAGGTTGACCGAGACCAGCAGCTCGTTGGGCCAGTCGCGGGCATTGCGGCAGGCCTCGGCCAGCACCCAGCGACCAAGGGGCACGATCAGGTCGCTCTGCTCGGCTAGCGGGATGAAGGTGTCCGGCCCGAGCAGGCCTTCCTCGGGATGCTGCCAGCGCAACAAGGCCTCCACCGAGACGATGCTCAGGTCGTCCAGGCGGTAGCGTGGCTGGTAATGCAGCACGAACTCATGCTGCTTGATCGCCCGGCGCAGATCGTTTTCCAGTTGCCGTCGGTACTGGATCTGCTGGTTCATCTCCGGCGAGAAGTAACGCCAGGTGTTCTTGCCGTCGGCCTTGGCCTGGTAAAGGGCAATATCGGCGCAGCGGATCAGCTCGCCGGCATCGTAGCCCTGGACCCGGGTCTGGGCGACGCCGATGCTGGCGCCGATGTGCAACTGGTGTTCCTCGTAGGCGATGGGTTGCTGCAGCAGGTCGAGCAGGCGGGCGCAGAAGCGGTCGATCTCGCTGCGGTTGTCCAGGCCATGCAGCACCAGGACGAACTCGTCGCCGCCCAGGCGGGCCACCAGGTCACCGTCGCGTGTGGTGTCGCGCAGGCGGCCGGCCACCTCCTGCAGCACTGCGTCGCCGGCCGGATGGCCGAGGGAATCGTTGATCGGCTTGAAACTGTCCAGGTCGAGCAGCAGCAAGGTCAGCGGCGGTGAGTCGCTGCCGCGTAGCAGGGCCTGCTCGAGGTGGCGCGACAGCTTGTTGCGGTTGGCAAGGCCGGTGAGGGCATCGTGCATCGACAAGTGCTGGATGCGGGCATGGGCGGCGACTTCGTCGGTGATGTCGCTGGCGGTGCCGCGAAAGCCGGCAAGCTTGCCCTCGTAGATGATCGAGCGCGCCGATACGCGGCAGTAACGGTTCTGCCCGTTGGCGTCATCGTAGTTGCAGCGCAGGTTGGCCAGTTGCTGCGGGTTTTCGTCGGCCTGGCTGTCGAGCCAGGGCAGCAGGGGCGTGGTGTCGCAGGCCAGCAACTGGTTGAGCGGCTGGCCGAGCCAGTCCTCAAGCCGGTAACCGGTGACGTTGACGAAGCGCTGCGACAGGTAGGTCAGGCGGTGCTGGCGGTCGGTTTCCCAGATCCAGTCCGACGCGGCCTCGGCCACCGCGCGAAAGCGCTGCTCGCTGGCCTCCAGGGCCCGGTTACTCTGCTGCAGGCGCAGCAGGCTGTCGTCGATGGCGCGGGAGCTTCGCAGGGCATGACGGAACAGGTAGAGCAGCACCAGGCCGAGTACCAGCAGCACCGCAAGCAGCGGCGGCAGGAAGGCGTGAAGCAGCTGGCGACCCGGCAGCGGCGTGTTCCAGGCCAGGTGATAGCCGGTTTCACCCAGGGCGATGTGTGGTTGTCCGGCCTGGGCGGCGCTGTTCTTCTCCAGGCGCATGCCGGTCAGGCCCGCGCCCTTGCCCAGCACGGCGAGCTTGGCCTCGGTGAGTTGGTCGACGAATACCATCACCGGCGCCTGGCGCACGTCCGCCTCGGTTACCTCTTTATCCGGGCGCACCGCCGCCGCGCTGAGCACCGCCGGCCAGCCGTTGAAGCGCACGAAGTGGGTCACCTGCTCGCGGGCCGGGGCCGCCTTGCGCGCCGCGTCGATGATCGGCGCCAGGGGGCTGTCGATATGGGCACTGGCCGGCGAGTCGGTGGGTTTGCCCTTGAACAGGGCGTAGGTAGTGCGGCCATCCTCGACCACGAACACGCCTTCATAGCCGCTGGCGCTGTACAGCGACTCGCCGACGTTCTTCTCTTCATACGCCCACTGCCAGTCGACCTTGCCGACCAGATGTTCGTAGGCGACGTCCCAGACGGCGTAGCTGGAGAGGAACTGGCGCGAGGCCACCAGCCGCTGCTCCAACGCCTGGGTAGCCTGGAAGGTACTCTGCTCCTGCGCCTGGCGGTCCAGCGTGGCGGCGATGTTGAACAGCGCCACCAGGGTGAACACGCAGGCGAGCCCGAACAGCGCGCAGAAGCCGCCGACCAAGCGGCGCACCTGCAGGCGCGAGGTGGGGCTGGAGGATGAAAGGTCGACGTTCCTGTCCATGTACGGGCGACTCCTTCAACTGCTGTCTGCGCCCGGGGCCTGGGCGAAGGTTCAGTCAGGATAGGCCAGCTTGAGCAGGGCGGCCTCGCCGCGGGCGAAATTGACCTGATCGCGCCCCTGGTGCTTGGCGGCGTACAGGGCCTTGTCGGCCTGTTCCAGCCAATGCTCGGGCGAGGCGAGGGTGGCGCGAAAGTCCGCCAGGCCGATGCTCAGGCTGATGCGCAGGTCCGGCAGTTGCGGGTTGCGGTAGGCGCCGACGCGTTCGCGCAGGCGCTCCATGGCCTGGCAGGCCTGGGCTTCCTGGGCGCCGGGGAGGATTACGCAGAACTCGTCGCCGCCGTAGCGCCCGGCCAGGTCGTCCTCGCGCAGGCTGCGCCGCAGTTCCTGGCTGAGCTGGCGCAGCACGCAGTCGCCGACCACATGGCCGTAGGTGTCGTTGATGGTCTTGAAGTGGTCGATGTCGATCAGGGCGATGACCGCCGGCAGCTGTTGTTGCTGGCAGATCTGGAACTTGAGCAGCAGCAGGTCCTTCCACGAACCATGGTTGAGCAGGCCGGTGAGGCTGTCGGTGCGGCTCAGGGCGCTGAGCCGGCGCTTGTGCTCGGCCAGCTTGATCGCCAGTTGATAGCACACCCAGCCCAGGGCCAGGGGGTAGAAGGTGAGCATCGGCAGGCAGGCGAGCACCTGCAACTGCGTGGCCTGGGGCTGCAGGCCGGTGCCGAGCAGGGCGCTGGCCAGCAGCATGCCGCCCAGCTGGGCCAGCAGGCCGCGCAGCAGCACCCGTTTGCCACCGGCGGCGACGTTGTTCATGGTCATCATTGACAGGATGGTCACGGTGGGCAGCGGGTTGAAATGCATCGCCGCGGTCCAGAATCCGCCCATCAAGGAGTCCAGCAGGATGTTGCGCTGTTCGGCCTGGTAGGGCGTGGCCGAGCGCAGGGCCCATTGGTAGGCCACATGAGGCCAGAGCAGGCCGTTGAACAGCAGCAGGGCCCAGGCCCACTGCGGCGGGTTCAGCGGGGCAATGGCCGCCATCACGCTGAACAGGCCGATCCCCAGACCGATGATGCGCGGCAGGTAGATGCGCCTGACAAAAGAGAGCCCCTTACCGCTGCGGTTGTCGATCATGGTTGTCGTTCTTCTGTGGGGCGCCGTTTATCGCATAAGTTGTATGAATATTGTTGAACAATCGTTCATCGGCGAAAAATGACCTTACAAGCCATTTCACGGTTGATCCGACCCTGTGGAGTAATATGAAGGCCTTCTTCATTTGCGGAGTGCTGCTGCTCATGGTCCCCATGGCTACCCCCGCTGGCGAGCCGGCACCACGCCGGGACGGACGCTTTCACAACCAGATCGAGCTGCCCAGGGACGGCGTGCTCAAGAAACTGCGCATCGGCGTCAAGTACCTGCTGCTGCGCAAGCCGCCGCAAACTCGACCAGACGCGGCGCTGAGCCTGCAGCCGATGACCCGCCAGCAGGTGGCCGACGCGCCGGATCACAGCCTGTGGCGCCTCGGCCACTCTACGGTACTGCTCAAGCTGCGCGGGCGCTTCTTCATTACCGACCCGGTGTTCGCCGAACGCGCCTCACCGGTGCAGTGGGCCGGGCCGCTGCGCTTCCATGCGCCGCCGCTGACGCTCGACGACCTGCCGCCGCTGACCGCGGTGATCCTGTCCCATGACCATTACGACCACCTCGACGAGCAGGCAATTCGCCGGTTGGCGCCGCGCACCGAGCACTTTCTCGCGCCGCTGGGGGTAGGCGACCTGCTCATCGAGTGGGGTGTGCCGCCGGCCAAGGTGCGGCAACTGGACTGGTGGCAGGAAACCGAGGTCGAAGGCGTGCGCTTCGCCGCCACGCCGGCGCAGCACTTCTCCGGGCGTGGGTTGTTCGACAGCAATCGCAGGCTGTGGGCGTCCTGGGTGATGATCGACGAAGGGCTGCGGCTGTTCTTCAGTGGCGATACCGGTTACTTCGCCGGATTTCGCGAGATCGGCGAGCGCTACGGGCCCTTCGACCTGACCTTGATAGAGACCGGCGCCTACAACGTTGCCTGGCCCAATGTGCACATGCAGCCGGAACAGACCCTGCAGGCGCACCTGGACCTGAAGGGCCGTTGGCTGCTGCCGATCCACAACGGCACCTTCGACCTGTCGATCCACAGCTGGCAGGAGCCCTTCGAGCGCATCCTGGCACTGGCCAATGCCGCCCAGGTGCAACTGAGCACGCCACAGATGGGCGAGCGGGTCAGCCTCGACTCACCGCATCCGGGGCAGAACTGGTGGCGACCGCGGCCATTGCCGCAGCGGGGCAGGGCGTCCGAGCGGGCGGTTGCCGCGCGCTAGTTCTTGCTCCCTTTATCGTCCTTCAATAGTTTCGAGGGTGGCTTGCCGCTGTCGCTGCGCACCTGGGCATGGCTGATCAAGGCGAAGATGAAACTGCCGCCAATGATGTTGCCGGCCAGGGTGGGCAGGGCGAAGTCGAGCCAGAAGGCGCTCCAGCTTTGCTCGCCGGCCCAGACCAGATAGGACACCTCGACCGAGCCCACCACTATATGAGTGAAGTCACCCAGGGCCATCAGGTAGGTGATCATCAGGATGATCCAGATCTTGGCGTGCTCCATGGACGGGATCATCCAGACCATGGTGGCGATCATCCAGCCTGAGACGATGCCCTTGGCGAACATCTGGCCGATGCCGTTCTCCATTACCTTGCGGCCGACATCCAGAAAGGCGACATCGGTCTTGCTGTCGAAGATCGGCAGTTCGAGCATCACCCAGGCCACCAGCAAGGTGCCGGCCAGGTTGCCGAGCAGGACAATGGTCCACAGGCGCAGCAGGCGGCCCAGGTTGGTGAGGGTGGGGGTCGTCATCAGCGGCAGCACAGCGGTCAGGGTGTTTTCGGTGAACAGTTGCTGGCGGGCGAGGATCACCGCCAGAAAGCCTGCGCTATAGCCCAGGCTGGCGACTACCTGGGCGCTGTCGCCTTCGGGCAGGCGGGCGTAGAACAGCCCCATGGCCATCAACGAAAGGCCCATGGTCAGGCCGGCCGCCAGCGCCGACCACCACAAGGCGGCGAGGGTGCGTTCCAGTTCCTGGTCACCCTGGGCGCGGATGATCTCGTGCAGCACCGCTGCCCGGGGCGGTTGGTTGTGGCTGACTTCCTGCTCTTCGTCCGGCGACAGCCCCGGGGTCTTCTCGCTCTGTGCATCGCTCATGGCAGCCGCTCCGCTTGCGTGTTTCTCTACAGAGCGGCAACCGCGTCGAATAGTTGCCGAACGGCCGCCGGATGGCGATCGAAAGTTTTTTCAGATCAAGGTGTTGACTCTGAAATCAAACCGCGTATTATTCGCCTCCTCGCAGCGTTGAACGCCACGAGGCAAGCGGTAAGTTGTTGAGGTTGAAGGTGTTTTGCAGAAAGCAGCTTCGAAAAAGACTTCAAAACAACGCTTGACATGAAATGAGGAAAGCGTAGAATGCGCGCCTCGGTTGAGACGAAAAGCTCTTGACCAAACGCTCTTTAACAAATTGAATCAAGCAATTCGTGTGGGTGCTTGTGAGTACGGACTGATAGTCGCCAAGATTATCAGCATCACAAGTGGCCATGCGAGAAATCACATAGTCATTTGAGATTGCTGAGCCAAGTTTAGGGTTTCTTAAAAACCCAAGCAGTATTGAACTGAAGAGTTTGATCATGGCTCAGATTGAACGCTGGCGGCAGGCCTAACACATGCAAGTCGAGCGGATGACGGGAGCTTGCTCCTTGATTCAGCGGCGGACGGGTGAGTAATGCCTAGGAATCTGCCTGGTAGTGGGGGACAACGTTTCGAAAGGAACGCTAATACCGCATACGTCCTACGGGAGAAAGCAGGGGACCTTCGGGCCTTGCGCTATCAGATGAGCCTAGGTCGGATTAGCTAGTAGGTGAGGTAATGGCTCACCTAGGCGACGATCCGTAACTGGTCTGAGAGGATGATCAGTCACACTGGAACTGAGACACGGTCCAGACTCCTACGGGAGGCAGCAGTGGGGAATATTGGACAATGGGCGAAAGCCTGATCCAGCCATGCCGCGTGTGTGAAGAAGGTCTTCGGATTGTAAAGCACTTTAAGTTGGGAGGAAGGGCAGTAAGTTAATACCTTGCTGTTTTGACGTTACCGACAGAATAAGCACCGGCTAACTCTGTGCCAGCAGCCGCGGTAATACAGAGGGTGCAAGCGTTAATCGGAATTACTGGGCGTAAAGCGCGCGTAGGTGGTTCGTTAAGTTGGATGTGAAAGCCCCGGGCTCAACCTGGGAACTGCATCCAAAACTGGCGAGCTAGAGTATGGTAGAGGGTGGTGGAATTTCCTGTGTAGCGGTGAAATGCGTAGATATAGGAAGGAACACCAGTGGCGAAGGCGACCACCTGGACTGATACTGACACTGAGGTGCGAAAGCGTGGGGAGCAAACAGGATTAGATACCCTGGTAGTCCACGCCGTAAACGATGTCAACTAGCCGTTGGAATCCTTGAGATTTTAGTGGCGCAGCTAACGCATTAAGTTGACCGCCTGGGGAGTACGGCCGCAAGGTTAAAACTCAAATGAATTGACGGGGGCCCGCACAAGCGGTGGAGCATGTGGTTTAATTCGAAGCAACGCGAAGAACCTTACCAGGCCTTGACATGCAGAGAACTTTCCAGAGATGGATTGGTGCCTTCGGGAACTCTGACACAGGTGCTGCATGGCTGTCGTCAGCTCGTGTCGTGAGATGTTGGGTTAAGTCCCGTAACGAGCGCAACCCTTGTCCTTAGTTACCAGCACGTTATGGTGGGCACTCTAAGGAGACTGCCGGTGACAAACCGGAGGAAGGTGGGGATGACGTCAAGTCATCATGGCCCTTACGGCCTGGGCTACACACGTGCTACAATGGTCGGTACAGAGGGTTGCCAAGCCGCGAGGTGGAGCTAATCTCACAAAACCGATCGTAGTCCGGATCGCAGTCTGCAACTCGACTGCGTGAAGTCGGAATCGCTAGTAATCGCAAATCAGAATGTTGCGGTGAATACGTTCCCGGGCCTTGTACACACCGCCCGTCACACCATGGGAGTGGGTTGCACCAGAAGTAGCTAGTCTAACCTTCGGGAGGACGGTTACCACGGTGTGATTCATGACTGGGGTGAAGTCGTAACAAGGTAGCCGTAGGGGAACCTGCGGCTGGATCACCTCCTTAATCGAAGACATCAGCCTGCTGATGAGCTCCCACACGAATTGCTTGATTCATTGTGTAAAGACGATGCTGTAACGCGACCCTGTTATAGGTCTGTAGCTCAGTTGGTTAGAGCGCACCCCTGATAAGGGTGAGGTCGGCAGTTCAAATCTGCCCAGACCTACCAATTACTTGGTGCGGCTGGTCAAATGGGGCCATAGCTCAGCTGGGAGAGCGCCTGCCTTGCACGCAGGAGGTCAGCGGTTCGATCCCGCTTGGCTCCACCACTCTTTCAGGTTTCGCAGCACTGCTCAGAACTTAGAAATGAACATTCGTTGATGAATGTTGATTTCTGACTTTTGTCAGATCGTTCTTTAAAAATTCGGATATGTGATAGATAGACTGAATGCCAGTTTCACTGCTGGTTATTCAGGCTAAGGTAAAATTTGTGAGTTCTGCTCAGCAATGAGCGAAATGCGAATTTTCGGCGAATGTCGTCTTCACAGTATAACCAGATTGCTTGGGGTTATATGGTCAAGTGAAGAAGCGCATACGGTGGATGCCTTGGCAGTCAGAGGCGATGAAAGACGTGGTAGCCTGCGATAAGCTTTGGGGAGTCGGCAAACAGACTGTGATCCAGAGATCTCTGAATGGGGGAACCCAGCCAGCACAAGCTGGTTATCTTGTACTGAATACATAGGTGCAAGAGGCGAACCAGGGGAACTGAAACATCTAAGTACCCTGAGGAAAAGAAATCAACCGAGATTCCCTTAGTAGTGGCGAGCGAACGGGGACCAGCCCTTAAGCTGGTTTGAGATTAGTGGAACGCTCTGGAAAGTGCGGCCATAGTGGGTGATAGCCCCGTACACGAAAATCTCTTGCCAGTGAAATCGAGTAGGACGGAGCACGAGAAACTTTGTCTGAACATGGGGGGACCATCCTCCAAGGCTAAATACTACTGACTGACCGATAGTGAACCAGTACCGTGAGGGAAAGGCGAAAAGAACCCCGGAGAGGGGAGTGAAATAGAACCTGAAACCGTATGCGTACAAGCAGTGGGAGCCTACTTTGTTAGGTGACTGCGTACCTTTTGTATAATGGGTCAGCGACTTATATTCAGTGGCGAGCTTAACCGAATAGGGGAGGCGTAGCGAAAGCGAGTCTTAATAGGGCGCTTTAGTCGCTGGGTATAGACCCGAAACCGGGCGATCTATCCATGGGCAGGTTGAAGGTTAGGTAACACTGACTGGAGGACCGAACCGACTACCGTTGAAAAGTTAGCGGATGACCTGTGGATCGGAGTGAAAGGCTAATCAAGCTCGGAGATAGCTGGTTCTCCTCGAAAGCTATTTAGGTAGCGCCTCATGTATCACTGTAGGGGGTAGAGCACTGTTTCGGCTAGGGGGTCATCCCGACTTACCAAACCGATGCAAACTCCGAATACCTACAAGTGCCGAGCATGGGAGACACACGGCGGGTGCTAACGTCCGTCGTGAAAAGGGAAACAACCCAGACCGTCAGCTAAGGTCCCAAAGTCATGGTTAAGTGGGAAACGATGTGGGAAGGCTTAGACAGCTAGGAGGTTGGCTTAGAAGCAGCCACCCTTTAAAGAAAGCGTAATAGCTCACTAGTCGAGTCGGCCTGCGCGGAAGATGTAACGGGGCTCAAACCATGCACCGAAGCTACGGGTATCACCTCTGGTGATGCGGTAGAGGAGCGTTCTGTAAGCCTGTGAAGGTGAGTTGAGAAGCTTGCTGGAGGTATCAGAAGTGCGAATGCTGACATGAGTAACGACAATGCGAGTGAAAAACTCGCACGCCGAAAGACCAAGGTTTCCTGCGCAACGTTAATCGACGCAGGGTTAGTCGGTCCCTAAGGCGAGGCTGAAAAGCGTAGTCGATGGAAAACAGGTTAATATTCCTGTACTTCCAGTTATTGCGATGGAGGGACGGAGAAGGCTAGGCCAGCTTGGCGTTGGTTGTCCAAGTTTAAGGTGGTAGGCTGAGATCTTAGGCAAATCCGGGATCTTAAGGCCGAGAGCTGATGACGAGTGCTCTTTAGAGCGCGAAGTGGTTGATGCCATGCTTCCAAGAAAAGCTCCTAAGCTTCAGATAACTGGGAACCGTACCCCAAACCGACACAGGTGGTTAGGTAGAGAATACCAAGGCGCTTGAGAGAACTCGGGTGAAGGAACTAGGCAAAATGGCACCGTAACTTCGGGAGAAGGTGCGCCGGTGAGGGTGAAGCACTTGCTGCGTAAGCCCACGCCGGTCGAAGATACCAGGCCGCTGCGACTGTTTATTAAAAACACAGCACTCTGCAAACACGAAAGTGGACGTATAGGGTGTGACGCCTGCCCGGTGCCGGAAGGTTAATTGATGGGGTTAGCGCAAGCGAAGCTCTTGATCGAAGCCCCGGTAAACGGCGGCCGTAACTATAACGGTCCTAAGGTAGCGAAATTCCTTGTCGGGTAAGTTCCGACCTGCACGAATGGCGTAACGATGGCGGCGCTGTCTCCACCCGAGACTCAGTGAAATTGAAATCGCTGTGAAGATGCAGTGTATCCGCGGCTAGACGGAAAGACCCCGTGAACCTTTACTATAGCTTTGCACTGGACTTTGAGCTTGCTTGTGTAGGATAGGTGGGAGGCTTTGAAGTGGGGACGCCAGTTCTCATGGAGCCATCCTTGAAATACCACCCTGGCAACCTTGAGGTTCTAACTCAGGTCCGTTATCCGGATCGAGGACAGTGTATGGTGGGTAGTTTGACTGGGGCGGTCTCCTCCCAAAGAGTAACGGAGGAGTACGAAGGTGCGCTCAGACCGGTCGGAAATCGGTCGTAGAGTATAAAGGCAAAAGCGCGCTTGACTGCGAGACACACACGTCGAGCAGGTACGAAAGTAGGTCTTAGTGATCCGGTGGTTCTGTATGGAAGGGCCATCGCTCAACGGATAAAAGGTACTCCGGGGATAACAGGCTGATACCGCCCAAGAGTTCATATCGACGGCGGTGTTTGGCACCTCGATGTCGGCTCATCACATCCTGGGGCTGAAGCCGGTCCCAAGGGTATGGCTGTTCGCCATTTAAAGTGGTACGCGAGCTGGGTTTAGAACGTCGTGAGACAGTTCGGTCCCTATCTGCCGTGGACGTTTGAGATTTGAGAGGGGCTGCTCCTAGTACGAGAGGACCGGAGTGGACGAACCTCTGGTGTTCCGGTTGTCACGCCAGTGGCATTGCCGGGTAGCTATGTTCGGAAGAGATAACCGCTGAAAGCATCTAAGCGGGAAACTTGCCTCAAGATGAGATCTCACTGGAGCCTTGAGCTCCCTGAAGGGCCGTCGAAGACTACGACGTTGATAGGTTGGGTGTGTAAGCGCTGTGAGGCGTTGAGCTAACCAATACTAATTGCCCGTGAGGCTTGACCATATAACACCCAAGCAATTTGCGCTGAGGCCAAATTGTGGTGGTGAAGACGAAAGAACCGAAAGTTCGCAGCTTCACAAAATCACATATCCGAATTCGCTGGAGTATCCATCTGGATGTTCTGGCAACAGAATTTCTTGACGACCATAGAGCATTGGAACCACCTGATCCCATCCCGAACTCAGCAGTGAAACGATGCATCGCCGATGGTAGTGTGGGGTTTCCCCATGTGAGAGTAGGTCATCGTCAAGATTCATTTCGCAAAACCCCTATCTGCGCGAGCAGGTAGGGGTTTTGTCTTTTCCACCCTGGTAAAGAAATCTGGCGTGGGAGCGGGCTTGCCCCGCGATGGCGCATGCCCGGATAACATCACGGCCTGATCTGGCCTTATCGCGGGGCAAGCCCGCTCCCACGGTATTCTGTTCCTACACAGGGATCCGTTTGCTGACGATCATGCAAATATCCTTTGCTCGTCGGCTACCTCACATCGCCTCGTCACAGGTGCGACAATATTGCCGTCACAATTACGTGACTTCCCCGTACCTACCCTGCGTCAAGGCTTAGGTTCGGGGCAATCCTGGCACCCGGACCGAGCGATGCCAGCGTACCGTGCTGCGCATTTCTGGACTTTCACCGTCCTATTACTTGAGGTTAGAAGCAAGATGGCCAAGGCCGCCGATGTCGTTGTGCAATGCCTGGAAAACGAAGGTGTCGAGTATGTGTTCGGCATTCCCGGTGAGGAAAACCTCGACCTGCTCGAGTCCCTGCGCAAGTCGAAGATCAAGCTGGTACTGACCCGCCACGAGCAATCCGCGGGCTTCATGGCCGCCACCTATGGCCGCCTGACCGGCAAGACCGGCGTCAGCCTGTCGACCCTCGGCCCTGGCGCGACCAACCTGGTGACCGCCAGCGCCTACGCCTACCTGGGCGGCATGCCGATGATGATGATCACCGGCCAGAAGCCGATCAAGAAGTCCAAGCAAGGCCGTTTCCAGATCATCGACGTGTGCGGCATGATGGACCCCATCACCAAGTACACCCACCAGTTCGCCTCGGCCGACAACATCCCTGCGCGCATGCGTGAGGCCTTCCGCCTGGCCGAAGAAGAGAAGCCGGGCGCCGTGCACCTGGAGCTGCCGGAAGACATCGCCGCCGAGCAGACCGACGCCCTGCCGATCCCGCGCAGCCTGCACCGTCGCCCGCTGGCCGAGCACGTGGCCATCGAAGCCGCCGTGCAGAAACTGCAGAACGCCCGCAACCCGATCCTGGTGATCGGCGCCGGCGCCAACCGCAAGATGACCGCCAAGGTCCTCAAGCAACTGATCGACAAGACCGGTATCCCGTTCATCACTACCCAGATGGGTAAAGGTGTGGTCGACGAGCGCCACCCGCGCTTCCTGGGC
Source organism: Pseudomonas peradeniyensis (assembly GCF_014268935.2). Lineage (GTDB taxonomy): Bacteria > Pseudomonadota > Gammaproteobacteria > Pseudomonadales > Pseudomonadaceae > Aquipseudomonas > Aquipseudomonas peradeniyensis. Next base: position 1,170,540 of record NZ_JABWRJ020000002.1, read on the forward strand.
AACGCCGCGCTGTCGTCCGGTGACTTCGTGCACCGCGCCGTCGAAGCCGCCGACCTGATCGTCAACATCGGCCACGACGTGATCGAGAAGCCGCCGTTCTTCATGGTCCGTGGTGGCACCGAAGTCATTCACGTCAGCTTCCGCTCGGCTGAAGTCGATGCCGTGTACTTCCCGCAAGTGGAAGTGATCGGCGACATCGCCAACGCCGTGTGGCAGATCAGCGAAGCGCTGACCGACACCAGCCACTGGGACTTCACCCGCCTGATGGCCATCCGTGAAGCCAACGAAGCGCAGATCGCCGAAGGCGCCGACGACAACCGCTTCCCGGTCTACCCGCAGCGCATGGTCGCCGACATCCGTCGCGCCCTGCCGTCCGAAGGCATCGTCGCCCTGGACAACGGCATCTACAAGATCTGGTTCGCCCGCAACTACAAGGCCCACAAGCCCAACACCGTGCTGCTGGACAACGCCCTGGCGACCATGGGCGCCGGCCTGCCATCGGCCATGGCCTCGCACCTGGTGTACCCGGATCGCCCGGTCATCTCGGTATGCGGCGATGGTGGCTTCATGATGAACAGCCAGGAGCTGGAAACCGCGGTACGTCTGGGCATGCACATCACCGTGGTGATCCTGCGTGACGACGGTTACGGCATGATCCGCTGGAAGCAGGCCAACATGGGCTTCACCGATTTCGGCCTGGACTACGGCAACCCGGACTTCGTCAAATACGCCGAAGCCTACGGTGCCAACGGCCACCGCGTGGAAAGCGCCGAAGGCTTCCTGCCGCTGCTTGAGCACTGCATCAAGACCCCGGGCGTGCACGTGATCGACTGCCCGGTGGACTACAGCGAGAACGACCGCATCCTCAACAGCGAGCTGCGTGAGCGCGCGCTGGCGGTCTAAACGCTGACGACCCATCGCGGGACAAGCCCGCTCCCACGCCATCCGTTCCCATAGCGCTATTACAGGCCTGTGGGAATGGGGGCGTGGGAGCGGGCTTGCCCCGCGATAGCGTCAGTTCAGGCAACGACACACGCAGCACCACCATACACATCTACCGTTCCCCACCTCCCTGCTCTCGGCATGCTCAGGCTCCTCACCCACCCTGAGAACCCGAGACCATGACCATCGGATCAACGCACAACCATCCCGCCGACCTAGCCGTCGAGCCTTACACCCCAGTGCTGCCATGGGCCGCACGTTTCCCGAATCCGCCTGACCTGTGTTTCGACTACCGACGTCTTGTCGAGCAGCAAGGCGGCATTGCCCAGGTTGCTCGTCCTGCACATCGCATCTGCATTGTCGGTGCTGGCGTCACCGGCCTCACCGTCGCACGTGAACTGCTGCGCTGTGGTTTCACCCAGATCACACTGATCGAGCAAGCCCGGCGAATCGGGGGGCGTCATCTCACCGTGTCATCCTCTGCTGACAAGCCAACAGTACACACCGCTCCCTTCGAGATGGGCGCCATGCGCATGCCGTTCTTCAACCGAACCGGTGAGCCGCCCAAGGCAGGCCGCTCATTGATGGCTTACTACGCAGATCTGTTTGACCTGCTGCTTTCCGACTTTCCCAACCCTGGCACGCCGTGGGTCAATGCGACGGGTATCTATCTGCGTGAAGGCCAACTTGAAGGGGAGGGTGATCCGAAGCTGCTGATCTGGAAGAATCCCGAAGGCCACACCCCGCCACCTACTGCGGTACTACAGAGGATTCATGGCAAGTGGCGGCGCTTTGCCGAGCGTTTCGCCGAACAGGTGGCCGCCATCTACGGCACAGAAGGCTGGCTGGCGATGTGGTCGGCAATCGTCGAGCGATATCACAGGCTGTCGTTTCGTGACCTGGTATTGCTGCCGATCCGGGAGGCTTGGGACCCTGGCAATCCAGGCGATTTCGGCGGCCTTGGCATGGACTGTGACGAGTCGGCGATCTTCTATGCAATCGGCATCGGTGATGGCAGCTGGGGCGCTTTCTACGACGTATGTTGTCTCTATCCGCTGCGTACTGCCATTTTCGGGTTCAGCAGCCACCTGCAGCTTGTGCATGGGCGTGTGGATGAAAAGGGGGCGAGTGCTTGCAGCGCCGTATCAGGATGTCGAGACTGTGCCCGACAGCAGAGGCCTGCGTTTCCAGGCTCCTGCCTACCTGGGGATCGCTGCGTTGGATGAGGCCCTGCTGTTCATGGACATCGCTGGCCTGGGCGAATCCCTGTACAGCCAATGCGTGGCGCGTAAGGATGGCCTGCTGACGGACAGCTCGGTTCATGGCCTGCACAAATTGGCCGATGGCCGCATCCGCGTCGATTACCGTTGGCGGCACAGCGATGAAGCCAAGGCTCAGCCGATGAGTGAGGTGTTCGACAGCGTGGTGCTTACCACGCCGTCCTGGTTGATCGAAACAGGGATGCGCCTGGAGGGCTTCTCCCGGAGCATGCTGCCACCGGCCATTGTCGAGGCCTGGAAGCACGCCCATTGGGAAACCAGTTGCAAGGTTTATGCGCCGCTGCGTAAAAGCTTTCTCGACCAGTATCCCCATCTGCCGCAGATCCTGGTCACCGACAGCTTCGTGCACGATGTCTATGCCTACCGCTACAACGATCAGCATACCCGCGATTGCATCCTGCTCAGCTACACCTGGGAGGACGATGCCACCAAGCTGGCGGCGTATTCAGACGCGGAGCTTGTGGAAAAATGCGTAGCGGAACTCGATCGGATTCTGTTGCGTTGCACCAACATCGGCGAACCCATCTCGCCACATATCGATCTTGGAAACACCCGCATACAAAGATGGATGACAGACAGGAATGCACTTGGCTGTGCGAAATTGTACCGGGCGGGCGCCTATTACGACGCGGTAAGCCTGATGAAGTACAACCGTGACCGGAGTGCCCATTCAGGGCTCTACCTCGCCGGGGAGTCTTTCTCTGTCGATGCCGGCTGGACCGAGCCGTGTCTGCGCACTGCGATCGACACCGTGATCAACCTCTGCAACAACACCGGCGCACATTTCAAGGGGGGCTTCAGCCTCGAGCACTATCCGCATTATCAGCTGCCCCGACAGGCGCTTTGAAACAACTTTGTAGGAGTGCTCCTCCACGTATTTTCGCAATCTCCCTCAGTTCCAGAGGATCCTGCTGACTGTCGCCCCACCTGCCATGCCCGTTCTACTGGCGGCCTTCCACAACAACCAGAACAGGAAGCCGCCATGCAGGAACACACCACTCCCGTCAGCCCCGTACGCATTGCCGTCATCCAGTACGACCCGCAGGTCGGCCTGGACCATTGCGATGGCAACCTGAGCCGTGGCCTGGCCCTGGCCCGCCGCGCCGCGCGTGAAGGGGCGAACCTGATCGTGCTGCCGGAGCTGGCCAACACCGGCTACACCTTCAACTCCCGCGCCGAGGCCTATGCCCACGCCGAGACGCTGGAGGATGGACGATGCCTGCAGGCCTGGGCGGAGTTCGCCCGTGAGCAGCAGGTATATCTGGCCGCAGGATTCGCCGAGCGTGACGGCCTCAAGCTCTACGACAGCGCCGTGCTGTTCGGCCCGCAGGGACGGCTCGGGCATTACCGCAAGGCGCACCTGTGGAACCAGGAAAAGCTCTGGTTCACCCCCGGAGACCTGGGCTTCCCGGTGTTCGAAACGCCCATCGGCCGCATCGGCCTGCTGATCTGCTGGGACATCTGGTTCCCGGAGGTGCCACGGCTCATGGCGGCGCAGGGCGCCGACATCATCTGCAGCCTGAACAATTGGGTCTGGACACCGCCGCCGCTGTTCGACGAGGCCGGACGTTGCATGGCCTCGTACCTGACGATGACCGCGGCCCACGTCAACAATGTCTATATCGCCGCCGCCAATCGCATCGGTCGCGAACGGGGCGGGCGCTTCCTCGGTTGTTCGCTGATTGCCGGTACCAACGGCTGGCCCATCGGCGAGGTGGCCAGTGCCGAGGAGGAATGCATCCTCTACGCCGACGTCGATCTCAGCGCCGCCCGCTCGGCGCCGATCTGGAACAGCCTCAACGACCTGCCGCGTGACCGGCGCACCGACCTCTACGACGCCACCCTGGGGTATCGGCTGCATGCGCCGATGCCACGTTGAGGAGGCGTCATGGAACAGCGCCTTTCCTTACCGCGACAACGGTCGTCGTCGCTGATACTCCTGGGCCTCGCGCTGCTTTGCGTTGCCAGCCTGATGTTGGGTGGATGGCCCGATTATGCGCAGCTCGTCGCAACCCTCGACCAGCCGTTGAGCAGGCTGCGCTGGATTGTCGGCGATATCAGCGAGGTCGCCTTCTACAAGCACGAGTTGCCGGCACTGGGGCTGCTGCTGGGGGCGAGCCTCGCGCATTGGGCCCAGCAGCGCGGGTATCGCTTGCAAGGCTTTGCCATCTGCTACGGCACTGGTCTGTGGCCCTGGCTGATCATCAGCTCGCTGCTCGGTCTGCTGCTCAGCCATGCGTTGTGGGGCTGGACCCTGGAGGGTGGTGCCTGGCAGCCGACCTTCGTCGCCTTCGTCTCGCTGCCGGCGGCCATGGTCCTGCTGTTTGGCGGCGGTTGGCGCGTCGCGATCAATGGCGCGCTGCTCGGTGCCGTGCTGGTCACCCCGGCCAGCCTGCTGCTGGTCAACTACCTGTGCTACCCGCTGCAGTTGCCGGTGGTGATCGGCAATGTCAGTGGCATGGCACTGGCCAGTGTGCTGGCGTTCCTGCTGTGCAAGCGCTTTCCGGCGCTGGTTCGCGATGGACAGCACCCAGTGGTCGCCGCGACGGCCAGCCAGCCGGACTATGGCGTGGTCTGGACCTTGCGTCGGGTACTGGCCGATTTCAGCGAAGCGCCGTTCTTCGGCAATGAACTGGCCAGCCTCGGCTTGCTGTTGGGCGTCTTGCTGGCTTATGTACTGGCCCCGGCGGCACCGGCCTACGGCTCGCAACTGGTGCTGCAGATGGTGGCCGGGCAGGCATTGGCATCGCTGGTCGGTGTGCTGTTCTGGCGACGGCAATGGAAAGAGCGGGGCTGGTATCCGACCTATATTCCCATCGTGTCGATCGTGCCCGCGGCCGTGCTGACACTGGGCGGCAGCTGGCAGGTGATCGTCGCCAGCGCAGTGCTCGGCGCGCTGATCGCGCCACCGCTTGCCGTGGCCATCAGCCAGCGTCTGCCAGGCTACATGCACGGCTATATCGGCAATGTCCTGTCCATGGCCATCAGCACCCTGGGCATCGTGCCCCTGGTCGGCCTGCTTGCGGGAGGTAACCCATGACAGCACCACGTGTTTCGATCGCCAGCCTGGGCGGCACGGTCAGCATGCAATTCGGGGGGCCGGGGCAGGGTGTGACACCCCGGCTCGATTGCGCCGCGCTATTGGCGTCCCTGCCGCAACTGCAGGCACTGGCGCAGATCAGCACCGCCACGTTGTGCCTGGTGCCGAGCGCTTCGCTGGCGTTCAGCGACATGCTGGATGCGCTGGCCTGGGCAAGCGCGCAAGTGCAAGCGGGGGCTCAGGCCGTGGTCCTCACCCAAGGCACCGATACGCTGGAGGAGACCGCGTATTTCCTTGACCTGCTGTGGCCTCATGACACCCCGCTGATCCTGACCGGCGCCATGCGTTCGGCCAGCCAGCCGGGCGCGGATGGTCCGGCGAACCTGCTGGCGGCGGTGCAGGTTGCAATCGCCGATGGCAGCCGGGGGCGTGGCGTGCTGGTGGTGATCAACGACCAGATCCACCTGGCCGCGCGGGTACGCAAGACTGCCAGCCTGGCGATGGCGGCCTTCGAGTCGCCCGGCGCTGGGGCGATAGGGGAGGTCGTGGAGGGCAGCCCAGTTTATCGCCAGGCTGCCACGCCACGGCGGGTGTTACCCCTGCCGGCGCAGGTGGATCACCAGGTCGTCCTGCTGGAGGCCTGTCTCGATGCCGATACGAGGCTGCTGCAAGCGCTCGGAGGCCTGGGTTATTCAGGGCTGGTGGTTGCCGGATTTGGCGCAGGCCATGTCTCCGAGGTCTGGGCCGAGGCACTGGGGCGCATCGCCGGCAACATGCCGGTGATCATCGCCACCCGCACCGGCAATGGCCCGACAGCCCTGGGGACCTACGGATTTATCGGCGGCGAGATCGACCTGCAGGACCGGGGCCTGCACATGGCCGGCTGGCTCTGCCCGCGCAAGTGCCGACTCTTGCTGTGGCTGCTGATCGGCACCGGGCGGCAGGCAGACCTGGCGCACTGGCTGCAGCAATAGTCCGATGCCCGTTCCCTTGATGGGAGCGGGCAGGCGTTGCCTGTGCTAGGGTGCACGTTCATTTACCCAGGACACCCGCCCATGCTCCCCGCGCTCAGCGAAAAAGAACTCGACCGCCTAGAAGACCTGCTGATGACCTACGGCAACGACTATTCGGTGCTCAACCTTTCCGAGCTGAACGCCTTCTTCACCGCCCTGGCCAGCTCCCCCAACAAGGTCAATCCCGAGCAATGGCTGCCCGCCGTCGCCGGCGGCAAGGTACCGAAGTTCAAGAAGCCCGCCCATGAAGAGGCCTACACCGCGTTGATGCTGCGTTACGCCAGCCAGGTGGCGCAAGAGCTGGCCGACGACCTCGAGCACTTCGAACCGCTGTTCGAGGAGGGCGAAGGCGAGGAAGGCCCGGCGATCATTCTCGAGGAGTGGTGCTTCGGCTACATGCGCGGTACCCAGGTGGCCGAGTGGAGTGAGTTGCCGCCGGAGCAGGATCGTCTGCTCAAGGTCATTTCCCTGCATGGGTTGGAAGACAATTTCGAGCTGCTCGATTCGATGAGTTTCGATGAGCATCAGGCCTGTGTGCCGCTGGTGGTCGAGGCGGCGCGGGGGTTGTATCTGTACCAGAAACAGCACCGCCATTGAGATCGTAAGCGCGGGGGCGTGGGAGCGGCGATGCGGCGACCCGACTTGCCCCATGAGTGTGATTATTCCACTTGCCGAAATACTGGATTGCTCCCGGCACTGATTCTGCTGCCAGCCGATCCAGTGCAGCATGTCCTCCAGCAGCGCCACTCCCGGCGCTGATCCGGAGCCCCGCACATGCCAAGCCCGATCAAGCTGTATAACTTCCCCAAGTCCGGCCACGCCCACCGCATCGAGCTGATGCTGTCGCTGCTCGAACTGCCCACCGAGCTGGTCTTCGTCGACCTGGCCAAGGGCGAGCACAAGCAGCCAGAATTTCTCGCCATCAACCCCTTCGGCCAGGTGCCGGTGATCGATGACAACGGCATCGTCATTGCCGATTCCAACGCCATCCTGGTCTACCTGGCCAAGGCCTACGGCGGTGAGCGCTGGTTGCCTGCGGATCCGGTCGGTGCCGCCCGTGTGCAGCGCTGGTTGTCGGTCGCGGCGGGTCCCCTGGCCTTCGGCCCGGCAGCGGCACGTCTGGTGACGGTGTTCGGTGCCTCGTTCAACACCGATGAAGTCATCGGCCGTGCCCACACCCTGCTCAAGGTGATCGACGCCGAACTGGCCAAGGGCCCGTTCCTGGTCGGTGACCAGGCGACCATCGCCGATATCGCCAATTACTCGTACATCGCCCACGCGCCGGAAGGCAACGTGTCGCTGGAGCCGTACCCCAACGTGCGCGCCTGGCTGGCCCGTGTCGAGGCGCTGCCAGGCTTCGTGCCGATGCCGCGTACGGTCATCGGTTTGCAGACCACGCTCTGACTCCCGAGGGATGCCGCCATGCAATCGCCCTGGCATGCAGGTGAAAAACGGCTGCAGGAGCACGTCGGTGTTGCCGAGCGCATGGAGGCGTTCGGGCAAAAGGTCATTCGTGACTTCATGCCCGACCAGCATCGCACGTTCTACCAGCAGCTGCCGTTCATGGTGGCCGGTGCCGTGGATGCCGCAGGCAAACCCTGGGCGACGCTGCTCGAAGGCCCGGAAGGCTTTGTCAGCTCGCCCGATCCACGGCAACTGTTGATCGGCGCCGACCTCGCCAGCGATGATCCGGCCACGCCGGGCCTGGTGGCGGGCGGTGCCATCGGTCTGCTGGGGATCGAGCTGCACACGCGGCGGCGCAATCGCCTCAATGGCCTGATCCGCAGGGCCAGCGCAGGCCAGCTGGAGGTGGTGGTCGAGCAATCCTTCGGCAACTGCCCGCAGTACATTCAGCTGCGCGAGTACACCCGCGTCGACGAGCCGCCACAGAAGCGCCGGGATTCAGCGGCGCTCGATGCCGCAACCCGCGCGATGATCGAAAGCGCCGACACCTTCTTTGTCGCCAGCTACGTCGATCAGGACGCTGGCCAGCGCTCGGTGGACGTGTCCCATCGCGGTGGCCGGCCTGGTTTCGTCAGGGTCGAGGGCAATCGCCTGACCATTCCCGACTACGCCGGCAACCTGCATTTCAATACCCTCGGCAATCTGCTGGTCAACCCGGTCGCCGGCCTGCTGTTCGTCGATTTCACCACGGGCGATGTGCTGCAGGTTTCCGGGCGCACCGAGGTGATTCTCGACAGCCCGCTGATCAGTGCCTTCGAAGGCGCGGAGCGGATCTGGACCCTGGACATCGAGCAGGTGGTGCTGCGCCGGGCTGCCGTGTCGCTGCGCTGGGCCTTCCAGGAATACGCACCCACCAGCCTGATGACCGGCACCTGGCCCGAGGCCGAGCAGCGCCTGCAACAGCGCGAACGGCAGCGCCAATGGCTGACCTGGCGGGTACTGCACATCGAGCAGGAGAGTCGCGATATCCGCTCGTTCCATCTGCAACCCGAGGATGGCACCGCGGTATCCTTCGCTCCTGGCCAGCATATTCCCGTGCGTTTGCGGATCGATGGGGAGACGCCGTTGATCCGTACCTACAGCCTGTCCAGCGCGCCGTCCGATGGCTTCCTGCGCATCAGCGTCAAGGCGCAGGGGCCGGCGTCACGCTATCTGCACCAACAGGTGAAGGTCGGCGATCAGCTGGAGGTGCGCCAGCCCACGGGCAGCTTCACCCTGGATCAGCAGAGCGACCGGCCCCTTGTGCTGATCGGCGCGGGCGTCGGAGTCACCCCATTGATCGCCATGCTCCGCGAGCAGCTGGCGAAAGGGCAGGGGCGGCGCATCCACCTGTTCCATGGCGGGCGCACACTGGCCGACCTGCCGTTCCAGCAGGAGCTTGCCGCGCTCCAGCAACACGCCAATGGCTTGCTGAGCATCCATCGTGCCTTGAGCCAGCCCGAGCCACAGGCCGTGCTGGGGCATGACTACCAATTCGCCAGCCGCCTGGGCATCGGGCAGATCAAGGCCACGTTGGCATTGGACGACTACGACTTCTACCTCTGCGGCCCAGCCAGTTTCACCCAGGATCTGTACGAAGGCCTGCGTGGCGTGCATGTGCCCGACGCCCGCATCCATGCCGAAGCCTTCGGCCCCTCGACCCTGCGCCGCCACACCGACGACAACCAGCCCACGCTGCAGCAGCCCCCACCCGCCAGCGAACCGGTGCCGGTGTACTTCGCCAGCTCCGCCAAGGAAGCGCGTTGGGCGCCGGACGGCGGCACCCTGCTGGAACTGGCGGAAAGCCGTGGCCTGTCGCCGGACTTCAGTTGCCGAGGAGGCTCCTGCGGTACCTGCAGGACCAAATTGGTCAGCGGCCAGGTCCACTACCCGAACCCGCCCGCCGAATTGCCCGAGCCCGGCAGCGTGCTGATCTGCTGCGCCATCCCCGCCCAGGCCGAGGACGGCGTGCAGCCCCTGGTACTGGAGCTCTAGCGTGACCACGGCGATAATCGCCCCACGACAACGCGTGGGGCGCGGCATGGACCAGATCCACCTGATGAAAGTGTTCGTGGCCGTGGGTGAGCTGGAAAGCTTCGCCGCCGCCGCCCGCCGCCTGGCCATCTCGCCGGCGGCGGTGACCCGCGCCGTCAGCGCCCTGGAGGAACAGCTCGGGGTCAAGCTGCTGCTGCGCACCACCCGCAGCGTGCGCCTGACCGAGGCCGGCGGGCGCTACCTGGAGGACACCCGGCACATCCTCGCCAGCATCGTCGAGGCCAACGAAGCCGCCGCCGGCATCAACGCCGCGCCCAAGGGCGACCTGGCGGTGACCGCGCCGATCCTGTTCGGCAAGAAGTTCGTCATGCCGTGCATCGTCCGATACCTACAGCAGTACCCCGAGGTGGATGTGTCGGCGTACTTTCTCGATCGCGTGGTGAACCTGGTGGAGGAGGGCATGGACGTGGCGGTGCGCATCGGCCAGTTGCCCGATTCGGGCCTCAAGGCGTTGCGCGTGGGCAGGATGCGCCGCTTGCTGTGCGCCTCGCCCGAGTACCTCGAACGCCACGGCACGCCGCGCCATCCCTCGGAATTGCAGAAGCACGAAGTGATCGCCGCCGGAACCCTGTCACCGCGCACGGACTGGCGCTTCGGCGCCATCGACGACCCGACGCTGATCCGCATGAAGCCGCGCCTGACCGTGACCAGCAACGACGCCGCCATCGCCGCGGCCAGTGCCGGGCTCGGGATTGCCCGGCTGCTGTCGTACCAGGTGGCGGATGAAGTGGCGGCTGGGCGCTTGCAGGTGATTCTGGCTGAATACGAGGAAGCGCCCTGGCCGATCCATATCCTGCATCGGGAGAGCAAATATGGCTCGACCAAGGTGCGGACCTTTATCGATATGTTGGCCGAGCATTTGCGCAGTCAGGTGCATCTGACTTGATTCCGGAACCTGGGGCTGTTGCGCAGCCCTTTCGCGACACAAGGCCGCTCCCACATGGACCGCGCCAAGCCTGAGCTTCACTCCAAACCTGTAGGAGCCAGCTTTGATGACGATGCCCGGCATGGCTGGGTCAGCTTCCACAAAGAAGACAGTTGCTCCAACAGGAGCATGTATTCCCCTGTGGGAGCGGCCTTGTGTCGCGAAAGGGGCGCGCAGCGCCCCCAAGTACCTCAAACGCAATCAAAACCTCGAAAGCGCCGCACACTCCGCCAGCACCCTCAACCCGCCCATCACCTCCGGCGTAATCACCCGCCCCAGACACACCCGCAACCCAGTGCCACACTCCCCATCGGCAAAGAACATCCCGCTGGCGCCGACATTGCAGCCACGCTCCGCCGCAAGCCGCTGCAGCGCCACCATGTCCGTCCCTTCCGGCAATTCGATCCAATGAATAAAACCACCCTGCGGCGCCACATACCGCGTCCCCGGCGGAAACACCGAGCGCACCAGCGTCTCCATCATCCCGGCCTGGGCCGCCAGCCGCCCACGCAGCTTCGCGCAGTGCTCCTCCATGTACCCCCGGCCGATAAACTCATCCAGCACCCGCTGCGCCAGGCTCGATACCGCCAGGTTGCGCGAAAACAGCTGGGCCAGGATCGCATCCCGGTAGCGCCCCGCCACGCACCAGCCCACCCGGTACCCCGGCGCCACGGTCTTGGAGAACGACGAGCAATAGATCGTCTGCCCGGTGCTGTCGTAGTGCTTGATCGCCTTCGGGCGCTGCGCCTCGTCTACCAGGTCGAAGAAGATATCGTCCTCGATGATCGGCACATCCGCCGCCTGCGCCAGCTGTGACAGCCGTGCCCGCGCCGCGTCGGGCATGATGAAGCCCCGTGGGTTCTGCAGCGTCGGGTTGAGAAACACCACATCGACCTTGCCGCGCTTGAGTGCCCATTCCAGGTGCTCGAGGTCCATGCCGCTGTCGGCGTGGGTGCGGATGGGCAGGGCGCGCATCCCCAGGCGTTCGATGGTCTGCAGGATGCCGTAGTAGGTAGGCGTCTCGATGGCCACCGTGGCGCCCGGCCGGGCGACGGCTTCGAGGGCCAGTTCCAGGGCCACGGTGTCGCCCGAGGTCACCAGGATATCGTCCGGGCCGCAGGCCACGCCGCGTTGCAGCATCAGCCCGGCGATGCGCCGGCGCAGCGAGGCCAGGCCCGGCGGGGCGATCAGGCCGGCCAAGGGGTGGTCGGCCTTGGTGGCCAGCGTCGCCAGGCACTTGTTCAGCAGCACCTGGGGCGTGAGCTCGTCGTGCAGCACCGCCGAGCTCAACGACAGCGCGGTATTGCTGGCCGCCTGGGCAAGCATGGCGACCACCGCGTGGTTGACGTTGACGGTGACACTGGCCAGGTCGAACCCCTGTACCTGGGCCGCGCCCTTGGCGACGAAATAGCCGATCCGCGGCGTGGCCTGCACATAGGCATTGGCCTCCAGCTCCGCCAGGGCCCGCTGCACGGTGGCGATGCTGCTGTCGAACAGCCGCGCCAGCTCGCGCACCGAGGGCAGTTGCGTGCCGCTGGGCCATTCGCCGCTGTCGATCTGGCGCAGCAGCCAGGCGTTGACGGTGTGCCAGCGTTTGTCGGGCTTGGGGTTCCGGTCCATGGGGGGCCTTGTGTCGTCTCAGGCGGGGGCTCCCGAAAGGTAGAGCAAAAGCACGCCGGTTGCAGCCACGATGACGATGTTCAGCAGCACCAGGGCAAAGCCGAAGCGGATCAGCCCGTGTTCTTCCTCGCGGTTGGCCCCGGCCAGCCCGATGATCAGCGACAGGATCGACAGCGAGCCCAGCGCGCCATGGCCTGCGGCGCTGTTGACCATCGCCGCCAGCCATGGGCCGTGGACCGTGGACAGCGCGGCGATGGAGGGCATCACCAGCGTGTTGCCGCCGACATTGGAGCCGGTGACATAGCCGGCCAACCCCGCCAGCAGCGACACCGTCGACGCCAGCGACACCCCGGACAGCGCCTGCAACGCCCGTTGCGCCTCGACCAGGAAGCCGGCCTTGACCATCACCTGCGACAGCAGCAGGAACAGGAAGATCGTCGCCACCGGGAACCGCGCCCGGGTGACCAGCGCCTGCCATGGGAAGCCCGCGCCCTGGCGCCCGACCATCATCAGCACCACCAGCAGCAAGGCCAGCCCCGGCGAAGCCAGTGGCTTCCACGACACGTTGGTGCCATGCACCACCCATAGCCCGTCCCACCCCGACAGCAGGAACAGCCCCCGCGAGGCGATGATCACGGCCAGCAAGGCCAGGTACGGCCACGCCGCCTGCGGCCAGCGCACCAGCGCCCCGCGCCGCGCCCAGGACATCCCCAGGCCCACGCCGGCCACCGCCAGCCCGGCCAGCACGCCCGACGCCTCCGGCCCGATCCAGCGGTTGACCGCATACAGCACCGCGCTGAACAGCAACGAGACCAGCGCCAACCCCAGCCATGCCTGCAGGCTGCGAATCCTCGCCAGCACCAGTGCGACGGCGGCCAGGCCGAGGAACACCGGCGCGCTGACCAGCGCCGAATGGCTGCCCAGTTCCTGCGCCGGCACGTGGGCCAGCAGCGCGCCGATCACCGTGGCCAATCCAAGCGTGCCCCAAGGCATCACCACCATGCCGGCCAGCGCCATCTTCATGCCGACCTGACGGGAAAACAGCCCCATCAGCAGCGGCACCGTGGCGATCAGCGACACCCCGAACCCGGTCATCGCCTCCAGCAGCGGCGCCAGGCCCAGGACGATGAAGATCACCTGCATCGGCGGCGTCCAGCCCAGCTCCCGTACCCAGGCGCCGATCGCCTGCGGGGCGTTGGCGCGTTCGACCAGGATGACGAAGGCCAGCCCCGGAACGATCACGCAGGCGGTGCTGAGGAACAGGATCAGCGTGTCTTGCAGGATGGCGCCGGACACCGCCGCCGACAGCGGCTGCGCGGCGCCCAGGCCCCACAGCAGCAGGACACCGGCCACGCCGGCCAGCGCGGCCTGCACGGGTGGGCGGCGCAGCAGCAGGATCAGGGCGATCACCAGGCCAATGGGGGACATTTGCAGCAGCAGGGCAGCCATGATGCGGGTTCCTTCAGCCATCCAGGGAGTGAGGTGGAGGGTGAAGGGCGGGCGCCTGCTGAAACAGATACAGCGCCCGGGCGATTTTCAATACAGCCCGGGCGGGGTTACTGCGGTGTCAGCAACCAGTCCCGGCAGGCCTGGAGAATGTCGTCCGCCAGCGGCGAATCGTCCGGGCAGGCGCGGGAGAGCGTGATGGCGCCCACCAGGGTGGCGATCACGCCCAGGCGCCGGGCGCGTTCGGCCTGCTCGTCGGCGGCATCCGTCGGCTCGCTGGCGGCCTGGAGCGTTGCCAGCAAGCGCTCGAGCCCGTCGGCAAACACCGTCTTCACGGCGTCGGGTTGGCGCGCGGCATCGCTGGCCAGCGCCGCCAGGGTGCAACCTGAGGCCGGGTTGTCGCGGTGCTCCCTGGAGAGGTATTGGCGCAGGTAGTCCGCCACACCGCCACTGTCGGTGCCGGAGGTGTTCTGCGACAGCCCGCAGGCTGCCGCCTCGGCCATGAGGTCGGCCTTCGAGCCGAAATGCTTGTAGAAGCCGCCATGGGTGAAACCGGCGGCCGCCATCAACTCGGCGACGCCGACTCCGTCATAGCCCCGCTGGCGGAACAACGAGGACGCCGTCTCGACGATATGGGTGCGGTTGGCCTGGGCTTGTGCCTTGGTGACTTTCATGGCGGATGACTCCTGCGCCGTGGAGGTGAGGTTCATCATACATTGATGTCATTCATCATCAAAATATTGACATGGTTAGATTATGATCGTAATCATAAAGGCCAGGCCCACCCCGATCGGGTGTCGCCATCCACCTTGAGGATTTGCCATGAGTGCCTTGCCTACCGTTCTCGTCACCGGTGCCTCCAGCGGTATCGGCGCCACCTATGCCGAACGCTTCGCCCAGCGTGGTCACGACCTGGTGCTGGTCGCCCGCGACCAGGCGCGCCTGGAGACCCTGGCTGGCTGCCTGCGTGAGCACTTCGCTGTCGCCGTCGAGGTGCTGGTCGCCGACCTCACCCAGGCCGATGCCCTTGCTCGGGTCGAAGCGCGGTTGCGTGAAGACGTGCGTATAGGCGTGCTGATCAACAACGCCGGGCAAGGCCAGTCAGGGGGCTTCCTGGGGCAGGATGGCGCAAGCCTCGAGCGCCTGATCGGCCTGAACGTCACCGCCGTCACCCGCCTGGCTGCCGCCATTGCGCCGCGCCTGGCCGAGCAGGGCACTGGCGCGATCGTCAACATCGGCTCGGTGGTGGGGCTGGCGCCGGAACTGGGCATGACCGTGTATGGCGCCACCAAGGCGTTCGTGCAGTTCCTGTCCCAGGGGCTGGCGCTGGAGCTGGGGCCGAAGGGGGTCTATGTGCAGGCCGTGCTGCCGGCCGCGACCCGCACCGAGATCTGGTCGCGTTCCGGATTGGATATCAACACGTTGCCAGAAGTGATGGAGGTGGAAGACTTGGTCGATGCTGCGCTGGTGGGTTACGACCGCCGCGAAGCGATCACCATTCCGCCCTTGCAGCACGCCGACCGCTGGGCTGCGCTGGATGGCGCCCGGCAGATGCTGATGGGGGATTTGCGCCAATCCCAGGTGGCCGAGCGCTATCGCAGTGCGCAGTGAGTCACGGGAGATCTCAATGAAAGCTTTCATCATCGATCGTTATGGCAAGGATGTAGCCGGGCGTATCGCCGAAATGCCCGTGCCCACCCTGGGGGATGACGACGTGCTGGTGCGGGTCCACGCCGCCGGGGTGAACGCCCTGGACGTGAAGCTGCGTAACGGCGAGTTCAAACGGGTACTTCCGTACCGCCTGCCGCTAATCCTTGGCAACGACCTGGCCGGTACCGTGCTACGCGTGGGCGCCCGTGTCACCCGCTTCAAGCCCGGCGACGAGGTCTATGCACGGCCCGGGCAGGCACGCATCGGCAGTTTTGCCGAACAGATCGCCGTCACCCAGCAGGCCCTGGCGCGCAAGCCCGCCAACTTGAGCATGGAACAGGCCGCCGCGCTGCCCTTGGTGTCCTTGACCGCTTGGCAGGTATTGGTGGAAACCGCCCAGCTCAAGCCGGGGCAGAAGGTGCTGATTCATGCGGGTTCTGGTGGCGTGGGCAGCATCGCGATCCAGTTGGCCAAGCACTTGGGGGCGTTCGTCGCCACGACCACCAGCACGGGCAATGTCGAATGGGTGAAGGCCTTGGGCGCGGATGTGGTCATCGATTACAAGCGCCAGGATTTCACCCGGGAATTGCGCGACTACGATGTGGTGCTCAGCGGGTTGGAGGCAGGCACCTTGGAGCGCTCGGTGCAGATTCTCAAACCGGGTGGCCAGCTGATTTCCATTTCCGGGCCGCCCACGCCTGAGTTCGCGGCCGAGCAAGGGATGGCTTGGCCATTACGTCAGGTGCTTCGCCTGCTCAGCCGCCGCATCCGCAGGCGTTGTGAGGCCTTGGGCGTGCGCTATCGGTTCGTGTTCATGCGCGCCGATGGTCGACAGTTGGAGGCCATCACCCGGCTGGTGGAGGAGGGGATCCTGACGCCGGTGCTCGACCAAGTGTTCGCCTTCGAGGCTACCGAACAGGCGCTGGCGGCGGTGGCAGGTGGGCGGAGCAAGGGCAAGGTGGTGGTGCGGGTGGCTTGAGCTGCGCGTCCAGCCCTCGGGAGGGGTGTTTATTCAAAGCCCCTCGCCAAGATACTGGCGGTGTACTTCACCGATTCGCTTACTGGCTGAGATTGGTACCCCTGCGTCCTGGGCAAACTGCGGCCATTGTGCGATGGCTTCGCAGACTTCCTTGATGATCCGTCGTGCGTCCATGCCACGAACTTGGCTGGCAACGCTTAACAGATCGTCGAGGGTGAAGTCGTCGCGTTTGCCGTTCACGGTCATCTGGTGA
This sequence comes from Pseudomonas peradeniyensis, assembly GCF_014268935.2. Taxonomy (GTDB): domain Bacteria; phylum Pseudomonadota; class Gammaproteobacteria; order Pseudomonadales; family Pseudomonadaceae; genus Aquipseudomonas; species Aquipseudomonas peradeniyensis. The sequence goes on from NZ_JABWRJ020000002.1 coordinate 1,187,186, forward strand.
GTATCGACCCAGAAACTACCTGGCAGGTAGGAGTAGGAGACGTCATAGGCTGGCGTGAGGTACCAGGTGCCGTCGGTGTCCATCATGAAGGCCGTATTCTTGGTGTGGTCGTCCTGGTTGCGTGCCACCAGGTTGAAGACCATGCGGCGGTAGAACTGTTCGGCGCCGTCGCGGGAAATCCGCAGTGCGCGCATCACCGCGAAGGCCTCGGCATAGGAGTATTGGCCAGGCTTGCGGAAGTCGGCGTGGTCGAGTGCGCACAAGGTCGCCACGTGGATCTTTTCACCTTCGGTCGTGCGGTCGAAGCGCCGGGTCATGAAGTGAGCGCGTCCACCTTCCTCCAGCAATCGGCACTCGGTCATGGTGATGCCGGCCGCCTTGGCCATCAGGTGGTAGGCGTACTCGATGCGCCCGTAGCCTTGCGAGTCCGCCAGTACGGTCGAGTCCTTGGCCACATCGAACTTGAGCAACCAGTACTCGAAGCCCGGGGGCGCGGTGACCTGGCCCGAACGGATCTCGCCTTCGGCATTCATGGCGATCACCGCCTTGGCCCGGGCGCCGCCTGCGCTGGTACCGATCTGGATGAGGTGCTGCAAGGCGCTGTCGTCCAGCGACGGGTCCTTGGCATCCAGGCGCTCGGCGATCGACTCGCGTTCGGACAACACCTCGCTGGCCAGGCGCACCAGGGCATCGATATGGATGCTCTCCCCCTTGTCCCGCTCGGTGGCCATCGCCGGACGATATTCCAGGGCGCCCATGCCGCGCTTGCCCTGGTACAGCAGGCGCTCGACCGGGGTAAACGTTGCCTTGTCACGCCCCTGCTGGGCCAGCCAGGCATCGATCAGCGCGTTGCCGAAATCATCGGGCAGGGAATCGGCGAGGATCGAGGGCAGGCCCTTGAAGGTTTCGCGGTCCAGCCCCTGGAACACGTAGGTGTAGTCCTGGCGCAACGGCATATGGACCGGCGAGATCTCAAGGCCCGTCCTGACGAACTCGGGGGTGTATTCGAACTCTCCGATCTGGGTCTGCGTGTTCCAGTTGAGCGCGCCTACATACACATCCCAGAGATAGATCCGTGCAATCACCAGCTGTCATCCTTGTCGGGTTTCGGGCCACCAATGAGCGTGGGCTTGCCGATAGGTGTCCTGATTCCGTGTTCAGGCGCCGGCGGTGTAGCCCGTGTGACGGTCGCCCGCATCCGCTGCTTGCCCTGCATTTTTGCTAATTGCACGGGGCTGGTCCTGACCTCCTCGATGAGGGAGGCGAGACGATCAAGCTCTCCCAGCACCCTCAGGACGGCAATCACGTTCACCAGGGTGCCTTTGCCTGCCGTGAGCTTGCGGTAGGTCTCCCGGGAAATCCCGGCTTCATGGGCGACGATGTCCTGGCCAATATTACGCTTCAGGCGGATAGCCTCAATGCGTTGGCCGATCTCGTTGGCGATAGCGTCGTCAGTCATTGATATGGCTTTCATAACGCCTGGGATCCTATGCTTAAAACGCTGTTATTGACCTGCATGCCTAGGATTCTAGGCTTTGTATAGTGCGCTTGAAAGAAAAAACCGCTACGGGACAAAGACTAGTTTTCTAGGCGTTGAGTGCGTATTTTAATGTTTTTGCCAAGAATTCTAGGCGTTATCTGATCCTTGTTTTCGCGGCGGATTTCAGCGATTGGTTTACCACATTTCGTTTCGCGCAGAACGGGCTACCGCATTGAACGTCCCGAAGTGACCAGACCTGCCAACACCTTCTCCAGTTTCACCACCGCCTCCCTCATCTCAGCGGGTGTCAGTGCCGCAAACCCCATCAGCAAGCCGGCATCGTTCCTCGGCACCGCGTACAAGCTGCCCAGCCCCAACAGATCGATCCCCACCCCGCGTGTCGCCCTGACCACGGCGTCTTCAGACAGGCCCTGCACGAAATGGCAGGGCATCTGCAGCCCGCCGGCGGGCACCTGCGGCACGAGAAACGCCCCCAGGTGCCTGCGTAGCAGATCCGCCAGTACATCCCGGCGCTCGGCGTAGAGCGCGCGCATGGCCCGCACATGGGCGTTGAAGTGGCCGCCCTCCATGAACCGGGCCAGGGTCAGCTGGGCGATGGAGGCGTTATGTCCGTCCTGCAACGTGCGGGCGGCGGTCATCGGCGCGACGAGCTGGGGCGGCAGCAGCAGGTAGCCGATGCGCAGGCCGGCGAACAGCGATTTGGTGAAGGTGCCGATGTACAGCGTGCGGTCGTGTGGGTCCAGGCCCTGCACGCAGGCGGTGGGGCGGCCGGCGTAGTGGAACTCGCTGTCGTAGTCGTCCTCGATGATCCAGGCCTGTTGCTGGCGGGCCCATTCGATCGCCAGCAGGCGCCGGTCCAGCGCCAGGGTCGCGCCGGTCGGGTACTGGTGCGAAGGGGTGAGGAACACCGCCCGGGCATCGGGCGCCAGTCGGGCCATGGCGTCCACCTGCAGGCCGTGCGCGTCCACCGGGACCGGCACGCATGCCAGGCTGGCGGCGGTGACAGCCTTGCGGGTGCCCTGGTACAGCGGGTCTTCGACCAGTACCTGGTCGCCTGCGTCCATGAGCACCTGGGCGCACAGGCCAAGGGCCTGCTGCGAGCTGGTGAGGATCAGGATGCGCTCGGCGGATGCCTGGGCCCCGCGCTCGAGGTTGAGGTAGTCGGCGATTGCCCGGCGCAAGGGGGCCATGCCCTGCGGCTCGCTGTGTTCCAGCGCCCGTGTGCCGTATTCCTTGTACACCTGCCGCTCCAGCTTCTCCCAGATGGCCAGGGGGAAGTGCCGGGTTTCGGCCACGCCTGGAGCGAAGGGGCGGGGCGACTGGAAGTTGTGGACGCCACCGCTGTGCAACAGCGCTTCAGCTCGGCGGCTCAACTGCACCGGGGCTTGCTGATGTGCCGGACGCTGGCGCTTGCGCGACGGCAGGCACCGGGCCCGTTGCGACACGAAGCTGCCACTGCCCACGCGCCGCTCGATAAAGCCCTCGGCGTGCAACTGGCTGTAGGCCGACTCCACGGTATCCCGCGAGACGCCCAGGGACTGGGCCAGCGGACGCGAGGCGGGCAGCGCCCTGCCCACCGGCAGTGCGCCGTCGAGGATCAACTGACGGATCGCCCGCTGGATGCGCACATGCAAGGCCAGCGCGGCGTGTGCCGGGTCGTTGATCCAGGCTTTCACCGATTCCAGCTGCGCGTGTTTGAACATTGGCCTGATTCCCTGGCTGATGGACCTGATTAATGGCTGCCAATGCCGGGGCCGCTTC
>NZ_JABWRJ020000003.1:0-792500 GCF_014268935.2 Pseudomonas peradeniyensis
CTTCAGCTCGGTGTACTTCTCCAGGGCGTGCAGCGACTTGTCACGGCCGTTGCCCGATTGCTTGAAACCACCGAACGGCGCGGTCATGTCGCCGCCGTCGTACTGGTTGACCCAGACGCTGCCGGCGCGCACGGCGCGGGCAGTCTTGTGGGCCTTGGAGATGTCCGCGGTCCAGATGCCGGCGGCCAGGCCATACGGCGTGTCGTTGGCGATGGCGATGGCTTCCTCGGCGGTGTCGAAGGTGATCACCGACAGCACCGGGCCGAAGATCTCTTCCTTGGCGATCTTCATGGCGTTGGTCACGCCGTCGAAGATGGTCGGCTCGACATAGGTGCCACCGGTCTCTTCGAGGATGCGCTTGCCACCGGCCAGCAGCTTGGCGCCGTCCTGGTGACCGGCGTCGATGTACGACAGCACGGTGTTCATCTGCTGGGTGTCGACCAGCGCGCCGACGGTGGTCGCCGGATCCAGCGGGTTGCCCGGCTTCCAGGCCTTGAGGGCCTCGACCACCATGGGCAGGAACTTGTCCTTGATCGAACGCTCGACCAGCAGGCGCGAACCCGCGGTGCAGACCTCGCCCTGGTTGAAGGCGATGGCGCTGGCGGCGGCCTCGGCGGCGGCCTGCAGGTCAGGGGCGTCGGCGAAGACGATGTTCGGGCTCTTGCCGCCGGCTTCCAGCCAGACGCGCTTCATGTTCGACTCGCCCGCGTAGACCATCAGCTGCTTGGCGATCTTGGTGGAGCCGGTGAACACCAGGGTGTCGACGTCCATGTGCAGGGCCAGGGCCTTGCCCACGGTGTGACCGTAGCCTGGCAGCACGTTCAGCACGCCCGCCGGGATACCGGCCTCGATGGCCAGCTGGGCGATGCGGATGGCGGTCAGCGGCGACTTTTCCGACGGTTTCAGGACGATGGAGTTACCGGTGGCCAGGGCTGGGCCCAGCTTCCAGCAGGCCATCAGCAGCGGGAAGTTCCACGGTACGATGGCACCGACCACGCCTACTGGCTCGCGGGTCACCAGGCCCAACTGATCGTGCGGGGTCGGGGCGACTTCGTCGTAGACTTTGTCGATGGCTTCGGCAGTCCAGTGGATGGCCTGGGCCGCACCCGGAATGTCGATGGAGGAGGAGTCACCGATCGGCTTGCCCATGTCGAGGGTTTCGAGCAGGGCCAGTTCCTCGACGTGCTTGCGCAGCAGGTCGGCGAAGCGGATCAGCTTGGCCTTGCGCTTGGCCGGGGCCAGGCGCGACCAGACGCCGGATTCGAACACGGCGCGGGCGTTGTCGACGGCGCGGTTGGCGTCGGCCAGGTCGCAGCTGGCGACCTTGGCCAGGAAGCGTCCGTCCACCGGGCTCAGGCAGTCGAAGGTTTCACCGGATGCGGCATCGGTGTATTCGCCGTTGATGAAGGCGCGGCCTTCGATCTTCAGTTGCTGGGCACGCTGTTCCCAGTCCGCTCGAGTCAGGGTGGTCATAGGAAACTCCTCTCTTGTTAAGGTGCAACGCCGCACTGAGGACTCACGGGCGCTGTCAGAAATTCTGGCCGGGCGACAAACGCACACCGGCATCCGACACCCTAAACCAGGGCGGACAAACTATCAATATATTTGACACGAATGGCCTAAACGCCTACTGATGTGCATTTTATTAAACAACAACAGGGTAATCACCATGAGCATCGCCAGTATCGTCGACTTTGCCCAGGTTCTCACCGAGGCCGAACGCTACCGCCCGGCGGCGGAGAAAATCCTCAAGGGCGAGCCTGACCAGGCTGTCTACAACCACTATTCCAGCCCTTGCGGCCAGTTCGCCGCCGGCGTCTGGGAGGGCGAGGTGGGCCAGTGGACGGTGAGCTATACCGAACACGAGTACTGCGAGATCGTCCAGGGCGTGTCGGTGCTGCGCGACCAGGAAGGCAACGCCAAGACCCTGCGTGCCGGTGATCGGTTCGTCATCCCGGCCGGCTTCAAGGGCACCTGGGAAGTGCTGGAGCCCTGCCGCAAGATCTATGTGCTGTTCGAGCAGAAGTAACCTTGTGGGAGCGGGCTTGCCCCGCGATTGCCGATTCGCAGGCATAAAAAAACCCGCCACCTTTCGGTAGCGGGTTTTTTCAGGTCGCCGATCAATTACTTGATCTTGGCTTCCTTGTACACCACGTGCTTGCGGACGACCGGATCGTATTTCTTGATCTCGATCTTGTCCGGAGTGGTGCGCTTGTTCTTGTCGGTGGTGTAGAAGTGGCCGGTGCCGGCACTCGAAACCAGACGGATCAATTCACGCATGACGTTCTCCTTAGAACTTTTCGCCGCGAGCACGCAGCTCGGCCAGCACTACGTCGATACCACGCTTGTCAATGACGCGCATGCCTTTGGCGGATACGCGCAGACGCACGAAACGCTTCTCGGATTCAACCCAGAAACGGTGGTGCTGCAGGTTCGGCAGGAAACGACGACGGGTTTTGTTGTTTGCGTGGGAAATGTTGTTCCCGGTTACTGGACCCTTACCAGTAACTTGACAGACTCTCGACATGACTCAGCCCTCTAAAACCACATGCCCAACCCGGCATGGGTTGGCCGCTTAATCTCTCAGTCTTTGGCGCCAGGCGCCGTGATTCTGGAGGTCTTATCGACCGTATCCGCTGACGCGACAGGCCGAGCCCCTAGAAAAGAGCGCTGCTTTATACCAGAAAGACTCTGCCACAACAACAGAAGATGAGTATTCCGGTCGGGCCGAGCGCGCCCGGGCAGCATAACGACTGGGGCGGGAAGCTGTCGACCGCCCGTCGCCGAATTAATGCGAAAGGGTGTGGTCATTTGCCCATGTCCGCACTAGGGTAGGACATTTCCTGAATTTTCCAGACTGCACCGGCAGATGGGCCACCGACCAGCCAAGGAGTCACCATGCGCGCCGCCGCCCTATCCCTCCTGTTCACCACCCTGTGCGCCGCCGGCCTGGCCCAGGCTGCACCGCTGTCGGTGTGCACCGAAGCCAGCCCGGAGGGCTTCGACGTGGTGCAGTACAACTCGCTTACCACCACCAATGCTTCGGCCGATGTGCTGATGAACCGCCTGGTCGAGTTCGACGCCGGCCTAGGCAAGGTGGTGCCGAGCCTGGCCGAAAGCTGGACGGTGTCGGCAGATGGCCTGATCTACGACTTCAAGCTGCGCCAGGGCGTACAGTTCCACACCACGCCGTACTTCAAGCCGAGCCGCGAGCTGGACGCCGACGACGTGCTGTTCAGCTTCCAGCGCATGCTCTACCCGGCCCACGCCTGGCACAAGACCGCCCCGGGCGGCTACCCGCACGCCCAGTCGCTGCAGCTGGGCAGCCTGATCAAGGTGATCGACGCACCCGATCCGCACACCGTGCGCTTCACCCTGACCCACGCCGACGCCACCTTCCTGGCCACCCTGAGCATGGGCTTCGCCTCGATCTACTCCGCCGAGTACGCCGACAAGCTGCTCAAGGCCGGCACCCCGGACAAGCTCAACAGCCAGCCGGTGGGTACCGGGCCGTTCGTCTTCCAGCGCTTCCAGAAGGACGCCGTGGTGCGCTACCGCGCCAACCCCGACTACTTCGCCGGCAAGCCGTCCGTCGACCCGCTGATCTACGCCATCACCCCGGACGCCAACGTGCGCCTGCAGAAGCTCAAGCGCGGCGAGTGCCAGGTGGCCCTGTCGCCCAAGCCACTGGACATCGCCGAGGCCGGCAAGGACGGCAACCTGAAAGTGGTGACCACACCGGCGTTCATGACCGCCTTCGTCGCCATCAACAGCCAGCACCCGCCGCTGGACAAACCCGAGGTGCGCCAGGCGATCAACCTGGCCTTCGACAAGGCCGCCTACCTGAAGGCGGTGTTCGAAGACACCGCCACCGCCGCCAACGGCCCTTATCCGCCGAACACCTGGAGCTACGCCAAGGACCTGCCCGGCTATGCCCTGGACCAGAAGAAGGCCAAGGCGCTGCTGGCCAAGGCCGGCCTGGCCAAGGGCTTCGAAACCACGATCTGGACCCGACCGGCGGGCAGCCTGCTCAATCCCAACCCCAGCCTCGGCGCGCAGATGCTCCAGGCGGACCTGGCCAAGGTCGGCATCAAGGCCGAGATCCGCACCATCGAATGGGGCGAGCTGATCCGCCGCGCCAAGGCCGGCGAGCACGACCTGCTGTTCATGGGCTGGGCCGGCGACAACGGTGACCCGGACAACTTCCTCAGCCCACAGTTTGCCTGCGCGGCGGTCAAGTCCGGGACCAACTTCGCGCGCTTCTGCGACAGCCGCCTGGACCAGTTGATCAATGCCGGGCGCACCACCAACGACCAGAGCGTGCGCAGCCGCCTGTACCAGCAGGCGCAGACGCTGATCCAGCAGCAGGCGCTGTGGCTGCCACTGGCCCATCCGACGGCGGCGGCGCTGCTGCACAAAGGGGTCGAGGGTTATCAGGTGAGCCCGTTCGGGCGGCAGGATTTCAGCAAGATCGCCGTCAGCCGTTGAGGCCTCTTCGCGGGCAAGCCCGCTCCCACAGGGACTACGCATACCCTGTGGGAGCGGGCTTGCCCACGACTAACCTGCCAACCACCCATGCTCGAGCATCGACAACGGCTCGCCATCGCCGACGATGACATGGTCCATCACCCGCACATCGATCAGCGCCAGCGAGCGTTTGAGCATCAGCGTCAGATGCACGTCATCCTGGCTCGGCTCGCAATTGCCCGACGGATGGTTGTGGCAGAGGATCAGTGCCGCCGCGTTGTGCAGCAATGATCGGCGCACGACCTCGCGGGGATAGATGCTCGCGCGGTCGATGGTGCCGCGGAACAGAATCTCGAACGCCAACGGTCGGTGCTTGGTGTCCAGAAACAGGCATCCGAACACCTCGCTGCACTCGTGCCGCAGCATGGACTTGAGATAACGCCTCACCGAGGCCGGGCTCTCCAGGACCGACGCACGCTCGATGTGTTCGTCCAGATAGCGCCTGCCGATCTCCAGCAATGCCTGCAACTGCGCATACCGCACCGGCCCCAGGCCTGGCTCGCGCAGCACCTTGGTCCGGTCCGCCTCGAGAAACTGGCGAAGCCCACCGAACTTCGCCAGCAGGCCACGGGCGAGATCGAGCACATTGCGCCCGGCAACCCCCGAGCCCAGCAGCACGGCCAGCAATTCTGCGTCCGAAAGGATCGACGCTCCGCGCTGCAACAGCTTTTCCCTCGGCCGCTCCTCAGCCGGCCACTCCCTGATGTTCATCTCCCCTCCTCGCCTGCCACTACGGCCCATTTGGGCGCTGTGTTAATCTAGTTCGCTTCGAAAATGCGACGATCTGCCGCAGGCAGCCATCGTCGCCACCCGCTTTCACTGGAATAAGGCAAGGCCTATGCAGCGGTTGTATCGCAAGCGCATCGTTCTCGGCGTGGGTGGCGGCATCGCCGCCTACAAGAGTGCCGAGCTGATTCGCCGACTCCTGGAACACGGCGCGCAGGTGCGCGTGGTCATGACCCGTGGTGGCGCCGAGTTCATCACCCCGCTCACGCTGCAGGCGCTGTCCGGCCACCCGGTGCACATGGACCTGCTCGACCCCGCCGCCGAAGCAGCCATGGGCCATATCGAGCTGGCCAAGTGGGCCGACCTGGTGCTGATCGCCCCGGCCACCGCCGACCTGATGGCGCGCATGGCCCAGGGCATGGCCGACGACCTGCTGACCACCCTGGTGCTGGCCACCGATGCAACCGTGGCCGTCGCCCCGGCGATGAACCAGGCCATGTGGCGCGACCCGGCCACCCAGGCCAACCTCGAGCTGCTCAAAAGTCGCGGCATCCAGGTGTTCGGCCCGGCCTCCGGCAGCCAGGCCTGTGGCGACGTCGGCCTGGGCCGCATGCTCGAGGCCACGGACCTGGCCTGGTGCGCCGCCGAGAGCTTCAAGCGCCAGGCCCTGACCGGCAAGCACGTGCTGATCACCGCCGGTCCGACCCAAGAGAACATCGACCCGGTGCGCTATATCACCAACCATAGTTCAGGGAAGATGGGCTTCGCCCTGGCCGAGGCCGCCGCCGAAGCCGGGGCCCGGGTGACCCTCGTCACCGGCCCCGTGCACCTGCAGACGCCCGACCGGGTCAGCCGCATCGACGTGGTCAGCGCGCGGGACATGCTCGCGGCCTGCGAGGCGGCCATGCCCTGCGACCTGTTCATCGCCTCGGCTGCGGTCGCGGACTACCGCCCGGAAGTCGTCGCCCCACAGAAGCTCAAGAAGGATCCCACCACAGGCGACGGCATGCTGCTGCAGATGGTGCGCAATCCCGATATCCTTGCGACCATTGCCGGCCGGCCTGATCGCCCGTTCAGCGTGGGCTTCGCCGCCGAAACCGAGCACCTGCTCGACTACGCCACGCGCAAGCTCAAGGACAAGAACCTCGACCTGATCGTCGCCAATGATGTGGCCAATCCCAGCATCGGCTTCAACAGCGAGGAGAACGCCCTGACCGTGATCGACCGCCAGCAGCACCAGACCCTCTTCGCGCAGACCAGCAAGGGCAAGATCGCCCGCCAGCTGGTTGCCTTCATCGCCGAACGGCTCAACCAGGTTCAATAAGTTACATGCACGCTCTTCAAGCCAAGATCCTCGACCCACGCCTGGGCACCGAATTCCCCCTGCCGCAGTACGCCACCCCCGGCTCCGCCGGCCTGGACCTGCGCGCCCTGCTCAAGGAGGACACCGTCCTCGAGCCGGGCCAGACCCTGCTGATTCCCACCGGCCTGTCGGTATACATCGGCGACCCGGGCCTGGCGGCCATGATCCTGCCGCGCTCGGGCCTGGGCCATAAGCACGGCATCGTGCTGGGCAACCTGGTCGGCCTGATCGACTCGGACTACCAGGGCGAGCTGATGGTCTCCTGCTGGAACCGCGGCAACACGCCGTTCACCATCACCGTCGGCGAGCGCATCGCCCAGCTGATCCTGGTGCCGGTGGTGCAGGCGCACTTCGACATCGTCGAGCAGTTCGACGAAACCCAGCGCGGTGCCGGCGGCTTCGGTCACTCCGGCACCCGCTGAGCCGACAGCAGACCGCTCGGGCCATGGATGGCGAACTCTCTGGCGAAACCGCCGTCCAAGCGTTCAGTTTGCGCTTGCCCAGAAGCCTTTGACTTATGGAGTCCCCAGAGATGAACGACATGGCCCAGCTGGTCCCCGCACTGCCCGACAGCATCTTCCGCGCCTATGACATCCGCGGCGTGGTCGGCAAGACCCTGCATGCCGAGACCGCCTACTGGATCGGTCGCGCCATCGGCGCCCAGACCCTAGCCCAGGGCGAGCCACAGATCTCGGTCGGCCGCGATGGCCGCCTGTCCGGCCCGATGCTGGTCGAGCAACTGATCAAAGGCCTGGCTGACGCCGGCTGCCAAGTCAGCGATGTCGGCCTGGTGCCGACCCCGGCGCTGTACTACGCCGCCAACGTGCTGGCCGGCAAGTCGGGAGTGATGCTCACCGGCAGCCACAACCCGTCGGACTACAACGGTTTCAAGATCGTCATCGCCGGTGACACCCTGGCCAACGAACAGATCCAGGCCTTGCTGACGCGCCTGAAGACCAACGACCTCACCCGCGGCGAAGGCCGTGTGGAAAAGGTCGAGATCCTCGACCGCTACTTCCAGCAGATCACCGCCGACGTGAAGCTGGCCAAGCGCCTGAAGGTGGTGGTCGACTGCGGCAACGGCGCCGCCGGCGTGGTCGCCCCGCAATTGATCGAGGCCCTGGGCTGCGACGTCATCCCGCTGTTCTGCGAGGTCGACGGCAACTTCCCCAACCATCACCCGGACCCGGGCAAGCCCGAGAACCTGGAAGACCTGATCGCCAAGGTGAAGGAGACCGGTGCCGACATCGGCCTGGCCTTCGACGGCGACGGCGACCGCGTCGGCGTGGTGACCAACACCGGCAGCATCGTCTACCCCGACCGCCTGCTGATGCTGTTCGCCCAGGACGTGCTGTCGCGCAACCCGGGCGCCGAGATCATCTTCGACGTCAAGTGCACCCGCCGCCTGACCCCGCTGATCGAGCAGCACGGTGGCCGTGCGCTGATGTGGAAGACCGGCCACTCGCTGATCAAGAAGAAGATGAAGCAGACCGGCTCGCTGCTGGCCGGCGAGATGAGCGGACACATCTTCATCAAGGAACGCTGGTACGGTTTCGACGACGGCATCTACAGCGCCGCACGCCTGCTGGAGATCCTCAGCAAGGCCGGGCAGGACGCCGAAAGCCTGTTCGCCGCGTTCCCCAATGATATTTCCACGCCGGAAATCAACATTGATGTGACCGACGAGGGTAAATTCAGCATCATTGATGCACTGCAACGCGACGCCGACTGGGGCGAAGCCAACCTGACCACCATCGACGGTGTGCGGGTCGACTATCCCCACGGCTGGGGCCTGGTCCGCGCCTCCAACACCACGCCGGTGCTGGTGCTGCGCTTCGAGGCCGACAGCGCGGCAGAGCTCGACCGAATCAAGGCTGTATTCCGCACGCAGTTGCTGCGGGTCCAACCCGGCCTGCAACTGCCGTTCTGACGACTTTACGTTCCTTACCTGGAGCCCTGCATGACCCTCGATCGCGATGCCGCTTCCCATGTAGCCGAGGTTTTGTCCGAAGCACTGCCTTACATCCGCCGCTTCGTCGGCAAGACCCTGGTGATCAAGTACGGCGGCAACGCGATGGAGAGCGAGGAGCTCAAGACCGGCTTCGCCCGTGACATCGTGCTGATGAAGGCCGTGGGCATCAACCCGGTGGTGGTGCACGGTGGCGGGCCGCAGATCGGCGACCTGCTCAAGCGCCTGTCGATCGACAGCCACTTCATCGACGGCATGCGCGTCACTGACGCGGCGACCATGGACGTGGTGGAGATGGTCCTGGGCGGCCAGGTCAACAAGGACATCGTCAACCTGATCAACCGCCACGGTGGCAGCGCCATCGGCCTGACCGGCAAGGACGCGGAGCTGATCCGCGCCAAGAAGCTGACCGTCACCCGCCAGACCCCGGAGATGACTACCCCGGAAATCATCGACATCGGCCATGTCGGCGAGGTCGTGAGCGTCAACACCGACCTGCTGAACATGCTGGTCAAGGGTGACTTCATTCCGGTGATCGCACCGATCGGCGTGGGCGCCAACGGCGAGTCCTACAACATCAACGCCGACCTGGTGGCCGGCAAGGTGGCCGAGGCGCTGAAGGCCGAGAAGCTGATGCTGCTGACCAACATCGCCGGCCTGATGGACAAGCAGGGTGAGGTCCTCACCGGGCTGACCACCGAGCAGGTCAACGAGCTGATCGCCGACGGCACCATCTACGGCGGCATGCTGCCGAAGATCAAATGCGCGCTGGACGCAGTCCAGGGCGGCGTCAACAGCTCGCACATCATCGACGGTCGCGTGCCGAATGCCGTGCTGCTGGAGATCTTCACCGACAGCGGCGTGGGCACCCTGATCACCAACCGCAAGCCACGCTGATCGGCTCCTGACCCCATCGCGGGGCAAGCCCGCTCCCACAAGGCCCTCAAACGCCGACGTGGGGCGGGCTTGCCCCGCGATGAGGCCAGCAAACACAGCACAAAAAAGGGCGACCTCACGGGTCGCCCTTTTTCATTTACAAGCCGGAATCAGATCCCGTACTGCGCGCGGTACGCCTCGACCGCCGGCAGGTGCTGCTTGAGCTGCGGATCGTCAGCCAGGAATTCCAGCACCTGGGTCAGCGAGACGATGCTGACCACCGGGATACCGAAGTCGCGCTCGACTTCCTGGATCGCCGACAGCTCGCCATTGCCGCGCTCTTCGCGGTTCAGCGCGATCAGCACGCCGGCGGCCTTGGCCTGCTGGGCGTTGATGATCTGCATGACCTCGCGGATGGCGGTGCCGGCGGTGATCACGTCGTCGATGATCAGCACGTCACCGGCCAGCGGGGCGCCGACCAGGCTGCCGCCCTCACCGTGATCCTTGGCCTCTTTGCGGTTGAAGCACCACGGCACGTCGAGCTGGTGCTGTTCGGCCAGGGCCACGGCAGTGGCCGCCGCCAGGGGAATGCCCTTGTAGGCCGGGCCGAACAGCACGTCGAAGGGGATCTTGCTGTCGACGATGGCCGCCGCGTAGCAACGCCCCAGCTGGGCCAGCGCGGAACCTGTGTTGAACAGGCCGGCATTGAAGAAGTACGGGCTGGTACGCCCCGATTTCAGGGTGAACTCACCGAAGCGCAGAACGCCGCGATCGATGGCAAAACGGATGAAGTCGCGCTGATACGGCTGCATGAAAGGTCCCGGACACCACGGATTTAGCTAAATGTGTTGAGCTCGGGTATCATACACGCACGAGATTTTTGGGGCCATTTATGCGGATCATCAGTGTGAACGTAAATGGCATTCAGGCTGCGGCCGAGCGTGGATTGCTCAGCTGGCTGCAAGCCCAGAATGCCGACGTCATCTGCCTTCAGGATACCCGCGCCTCGGCCTTTGAACTCGACGACCCAGCTTTCCAGCTCGATGGCTATTTCCTTTACGCCTGCGACGCGGAGGTGCCCACCCAAGGTGGCGTGGCACTGTACTCGCGCATGCAGCCCAAGGCAGTCATCACCGGCCTGGGCTTCGAGACAGCCGACCGCTACGGGCGTTATCTGCAAGCAGATTTCGACAAAGTCAGTATTGCCAGCCTGCTGCTGCCTTCGGGCATGCACGGCGACGAAGACTTGAACCAGAAGTTCAAGTTGATGGACGACTTCGCCAAGTACCTGGACAAGCAGCGTCGCAAGCGTCGCGAATACATCTACTGCGGCTCGTTCTACGTGGCGCAGCAGAAGCTCGACATCAAGAACTGGCGCGACAGCCAGCAGTCGGTCGGCTTCCTGCCGCCAGAACGCGCCTGGATGGACGCCATCGTCGGCGACATGGGTTATGTCGACGCCCTGCGCGAAGTCAGCCGCGAAGGCGACCAGTACAGCTGGTGGCCGGACAACGAGCAGGCCGAGATGCTCAACCTGGGTTACCGGTTCGACTACCAGATCCTCACCCCAGGCCTGCGCCGCTTCGTGCGCCACGCCCGTCTGCCACGCCAGCCGCGCTTCTCCCAGCATGCGCCGCTGATCGTGGACTACGATTGGACGCTGACCATCTGAGGATGGCGCGCAGAAAAAAGCCGACCCATGGGTCGGCTTTTTTTTGCCTATCTGATTGGTCGCCAGATCCAGGGATAGCGATACGGCTTCCCTTCGTTGGCCCTGACCGCCGCCAGGATGATCAGGATCAGCACCGCCACCATCAGCGCGGCGAACAGCACGATGCCGATGAACACGAACATCAGCAGGAAGCAGACGAACCCGGCGAGGGTCACGCTGATCTGGAAGTTCAGCGCTTCCTTGCCCTGGGCATCGATGAACGGATCCTGCTCGCGCTTGAGGTGCCACAACACCAACGGGCCAAGCAGATGCCCAAGGGGCATCACCAGGCCCAGCAGCGCGGACAGGTGGCAGAACATCGCCCACTGCCGGACTTCGGCACTGGGTGGGGTGATCGACAAGTCCACATCGCTCATGTTGCGCACCTTCCTGGCGTGTCGTCAGTCGGCCAGCGCGGCCTGCTGCAGTTCGAAGATCTCGGTCATGCCCTTCTGCGCCAGCGCCAGCATGGCGTTGAAGTCCTCTGGCTGGAACGGCGCGCCCTCGGCGGTGCCCTGCACTTCGATGAAGCCACCGGCGCTGGTCATGACCACGTTCAGGTCGGTCTCGGCGGCGGAGTCCTCGAGGTAGTCGAGGTCGAGCACGGCCTCGCCCTGGTACATGCCCACCGACACCGCGGCGATCATGTGCTTGAGCGGGTTGCCGCCCTTGAGGCCGCCACGCTTCTTGATCACCGCCAGGGCATCGCACAGGGCGACCATGGCGCCGGTGATCGAGGCGGTGCGGGTGCCGCCGTCGGCCTGGATCACGTCGCAGTCGACGTACAGAGTAATGTCGCCGAGCTTGCTCATGTCCAGCGCGGCGCGCAGGGAACGGCCAATCAGGCGCTGGATTTCGAGGGTGCGGCCGCCTTGCTTGCCGCGGCTGGCCTCACGCTGGTTACGCTCGCCGGTCGAACGCGGCAGCATGCCGTATTCGGCGGTGAGCCAGCCTTGGCCCTGACCTTTGAGGAAGCGGGGAACACCATTCTCGACGCTGACCGTGCAGATGACCTTGGTGTCACCGAACTCGACCAGTACCGATCCCTCGGCGTGCTTGGTGTAGTTGCGGGTAATGCGGATCGAGCGGAGCTGATCGGCGGCGCGACCACTTGGACGTTTCATCTGGGATACCTGTACCGGGACTTTGAATCTGCCGAGCATTATAGAGCCCGCCGCCCGCCGAAGGCACGCCTGTCGTCGTACCCGCGCAGCCTGTCGCCTTTTCCGACAGGCCAGAAGAGGGCCGGTAGCATGGGTGGATTGGGCGCCCGGGCCGCACTGCGCTACAATCCTGCGCCTTGCAGCCGACAGGCTCCCCGTTCACCTGAATACGCGAGGTACTCCCCATGGTGCATAGCATGACCGCTTTTGCTCGTGTCGAGCGCGCTGGCAGCCAAGGCACCCTGGTCTGGGAGCTGCGTTCGGTCAACCACCGCTATCTCGAACCCCACCTGCGCCTGCCCGAAGCGCTGCGCGACCTCGAAGGCGCGGTACGCGAGGGCCTGCGCCAAGGCCTGTCCCGCGGCAAGGTCGAGTGCACCCTGCGCCTGAGCGAGGACAACGCCGGCAAGCCGTTGCAGGTCGACCGTGAGCGCGCCGCGCAACTGGTTGCCGCCGCCGAGACCGTGGCCGGCCTGATCAAGCAACCAGCGCCGCTCAACCCGCTGGAAGTGCTGGCCTGGCCAGGCGTGCTGGTGGCCGACGCCAGCGATCCGCAGGCGCTCAACGCCGAAGCCATCGCCCTGTTCGACGAGGCGCTGGCCGAACTCAAGGCGGGCCGTGAGCGCGAAGGCGCCGAACTGGCCCGGCTGATCAACGAGCGCCTGGACAGCATGGCCGGCGAAGTCGCCACCCTGCGCACACTGGTGCCGCAGATGCTGGCCGCGCAACGGCAGAAGGTCCTCGATCGCTTCGGCGACATGAAGGCCGAGCTCGACCCGCAGCGCCTGGAGCAGGAAATGGTCCTGCTGGCACAGAAGAGCGACGTTGCCGAGGAGCTGGATCGCCTCAGCACCCACGTCACCGAGGTGCGCCGGGTGCTCAAGTCCGGCGGCGCCGCCGGCCGGCGCCTGGACTTCCTGATGCAGGAGCTCAACCGCGAAGCCAACACCCTCGGTTCCAAGGCCTTCGACCCGCGCAGCACGCAGGCGGCGGTCAACCTGAAGGTGCTGATCGAACAGATGCGTGAACAAGTACAGAATATCGAGTAAGGCCACCCCTACCATGAATCACAGCAGCGGCACCCTCTACATCGTTTCGGCGCCGTCCGGCGCCGGCAAGACCAGCCTGGTCACGGCCCTGATCAAGGACGACGCCAACGTGCGCGTCTCGGTCTCCCACACCACCCGCGCCATGCGTCCGGGCGAGGAGCACGGAGTGAACTACCACTTCGTCGTTCATGAGGAATTCAAGGCATTGATCGCCCAAGGCGACTTCCTCGAGCACGCCGAAGTGTTCGGCAACTTCTACGGCACGTCGCGCAGCGCCCTGCAGGAAACCCTCGACCAGGGCTACGACCTGATCCTGGAAATCGACTGGCAAGGCGCCCAGCAGGTGCGCAAGCTGATGCCCGAGGCGCGTTCGATCTTCATCCTGCCGCCAAGCCAGGAGGCCCTGCGTCAACGGCTGGATGGCCGTGGGCAGGACAGCGAGGAGATCATCGCCGGGCGTATGAAGGAAGCGGTCAGCGAGATGGTGCACTACGACGAGTATGAGTACGTCATCATCAATGACGACTTCGGCGTGGCGCTGGAGGAATTGAAGGCGGTGTTCGCCTCGAATCGCCTGTTGCTGAAGAAACAGCAGGCGCGGCATGGTGAGTTGCTCAAGCAGCTGATCGGCTGAAGACCGCCGGGGCCTCTGCGAGGCCCTATCGCGACACAAGGCCGCTCCTACAGGTACGGTGCAGAGTCTGAAACTGCGCTGTACCTGTAGGAGCGGCCTTGTGCCGCGAAAGGGGCGCAGAGCGCCCCCAAGCGTTAGTCCTGCAGCTGAATGGTCGCTTGCTGACGCAGGGTAGCCCCCAGGAAATACGCCGGCGCACGCAACCGCGACAGCATCATCAGCACGATCCCCAGTGCCGAGATGATCGCCGCGATCACGAATACCAGCCCCAACCCGCCCACATGCGAGCCACTGCCGAAGTCCGGTGAAGCGCTGTCGATCGCCGTGCGCACGAAGATCACCGACAGGATCACCCCACCCACCAGCGGGCAGACGCCGCGCATGAAGAAGTGGCGCACGCTGTCGAACAGGCTGCGGCGGAAGTACCACACGCAAGCGAACGCGGTCAGCGAGTAATAGAAGCAGATCATCATGCCCAGGGCGGTGATGGTGTCTGCCAGCACGTTCTCGCTCAAGGTACGCATGGTCACGTAGAACAGGCCCGCGGCGATACCGGCACAGATGGTCGCGTAGCGCGGCGTCTGCGAACGCGGGCAGACCGTGGCGAAGCGCTGCGGCACGGCGCCGTAGTAACCCATGGCGAGCAGGGTGCGCGCCGGCGAGACGAAGGTCGACTGCAGCGAGGCCGCGGTGCTGGCCAGCACCGCGATCGACATCAGGATTGCCAATGGCCCCATGACCGGGCCGGCCAGGTGGGCGAACACGTTCTCCTGGATGCGCGGGTTGCCCAGGCCCAGGCCATCCTCGCTGATCCCGGCGAACTGCAGGGTGGCGATGGCGGTGAGCAGGTACAGGCCAAGGATCAGCAACACCGTCCAGGTGGCGGCCTTGCCCGGCACCTCCTCACTGCCGATCGACTCCTCGCTGACGGTCAGGCACACATCCCAACCCCAGAAGATGAAGATCGACAACGACAGGCCCGCGGCGAACGCCGAGAACGACTCGACGCCGAACGGGTTGAACCAGGCAAGGTCGAATGCCAGCGGTGGCGGCGCCGTGGTCTCGCCGAAGGCGGCGAAGGCGAAGCCGATCAGCACCAGCAGCTGCAAGGCCACCAGGCCGTACTGCACGGTCATGGTAGTGGCCATGCCGCGACAGCAGATCCACACCGCCAGGGCGATGAACACACAACAGGTGGTGACGTTGACCAACAGGTTGTCCGCCAGCGCCGCCAGCTCCTGGTTGCCGGTGATCTGGGCCAGGAACAGGTAGAAGAAGTCCACCGCCACGCCCGCCAGATTTGAAAGCACGATGGTGGTGGCGACCACCAGCCCCCAACCGCCGATCCAGCCGATCATCGGACCGAAGGCCCGGGCCGACCAGGTGAAGGAGGTGCCGCTGTCGGGCTCGGCCGAGTTCAGCTCGCGGTAGCCCAGGGCCACCAGCAGCATCGGCAGGAAGCCGACGATGAACACCGCCGGCAGGTGGGCGCCGACTTCGCGCACGGTCGGGCCGAGCGCGCCGGTCAGGGTGTAGACCGGGGCGATGGTAGAAATGCCCAGCACGACGCTGGCCAGCAGGCCGAGGCGGCCCTTGGCCAGGCCCTTGCTGCGCTGGGTGTTGCCCGAGTCGGACGCCGCGTCGGGTGGGCGTCCGGCTTCTGTGTATTCATTCATGAGTCTGTGCCGTAACTATTGGAATTGTTCTCACAGGCCCGCCGTAGAGGGCCCGCTTTCACTCATTGAAAGCTCGTGGTGGGGGCACGGTCATCCTGGACCTTCGGCTAACGTCAGCGTGTTTCCTGACGCACACCCTCCCGAGCAGCATGGGCAATGCAAGCCTCGCGGAACGCCTCGAACAGGCGCAGCGAGACCGGGTTTTCGGCGAAACGCCATTCAGGGTGCCACTGCACGCCGACTACAAAGCCCGGCGCATCAGGCATCGACACCGCTTCGATCAGGCCATCCGGGGCCCGTGCCTCGACACGCAGGCCCGGGGCCAGGCGGTCGATGCCCTGGCTGTGCAGCGAGTTGACCTCGAACTGCGCAGCCAGGCCCAGGCGCTCGAACAGCCCGCCCGCGGCGACCGCGACGGGATGACGAGGGCCGTATTGCACCTCCAGGGGTGCGTCCTCAGGTTCGCGGTGGTCCAGGTAGCCGGGCAGTTCCTGCACGCGCTGGTGCAGGCTGCCGCCAAGGGCCACGTTCAGTTCCTGGAAGCCACGGCAGATGCACAACACCGGCACACCGGCGGCAATGGCCGCCTGCAGCAGCGGCAAGGTCAGGCGATCACGTGCAAGATCGTGCCGGGTGCCTTCCGCGCTGGGGGCGCCATTGTAATGATGCGGCTCGACATTTGAAGGCGAACCGGTAAAAAGAATGCCATCGAGCCGGGCCAGCAGCGCCCGGGTGTCGCTGCCGCCATCACGCGCCGGCAGGATCAGCGGCAGCCCGGCAAAGCCCGCGGCCTCGACATACTTGTCGCCCACCGTGTGCGACGAGTTCTTCCCCACCTGCTGGCGGCAGGCGCTGACACCGATCAAGGGGACCGCAATTGCGCTCATGGGCTTACACCGTGTGCAGGTACCAGTTGTACTCGAGGTCGGAGATCGACACTTCGAACTCGGCCAGCTCGCTCTCCTTGCAGGCCACGAAGATGTCGATGTAGTCCGGGCTGATGTATTGGTTGAGGACTTCGCTGTCGTCCAGCGCGCGCAGGGCGTCGCGCAGGTTGTTCGGCAGGCTCTGTTCCAGCTGTTCGTAAGAGTTGCCCTCGATCGGCGCGTCCGGCTCGACCTTGTTGGTCAGGCCATGGTGGATGCCGGCGAGGATCGCCGCGAGCATCAGGTACGGGTTGGCGTCGGCACCGGCCACGCGGTGCTCGATGCGCACGTTCTCGCTGCTGTCGGTCGGCACGCGGACCGCCACGGTGCGGTTGTCCAGACCCCAGCTCGGCGCGTTGGGCACGTAGAACTGGGCGCCGAAGCGGCGGTAGGAGTTGATGTTCGGGCACAGGAACGCCATCGACGCCGGCATGGTCTCCAGCACGCCGCCGATGGCGTGGCGCAGGGTCTCGCTCTGCAGCGGGTCGTCGTGGGCGAAGATGTTCTTGCCGGTCTTCTTGTCCAGCAGCGAGATGTGCACGTGCAGGCCGTTGCCCGCCTGGCCCGGATAGGGCTTGGCCATGAAGGTGGAGTCCATCTCATGGTCGTAGGCGACGTTCTTGATCAAGCGCTTGAGCAGGATCGCGTAGTCGCAGGCCTTCAGCGGGTCGGCGACGTGGTGCAGGTTGACCTCGAACTGCGCCGGAGCGCTTTCCTTGACGATGGCGTCGGCGGGCAGGCCCTGCTCCTTGGCGGCTTCGAGCATGTCCTGCAGGCAGTCGGCGTACTCGTCGAGGTCGTCGATCAGGTACACCTGGGTCGACTGCGGGCGCTTGCCCGAAATCGGCGAGCGCGGCGGCTGCGGACGGCCGTTGAGGTTGTCCTGGTCGATCAGGTAGAACTCCAGCTCGAACGCGGCGCAGATATCCAGGCCCAGGTCGTCGAACCGGCTCACCACCTGGCGCAGCACCTCGCGCGGGTCGGCGAAGAACGGCGCGCCGTCCAGCTCGTGCATGGTCATCAGCAACTGCGCGGTCGGACGCTTCTGCCAGGGCTCGTCGCAGAGCGTGCCGGGAATCGGGAAACAGATGCGGTCGGCGTCGCCGATGTCCAGGCCCAGGCCCGTGCTTTCGACGGTCGAGCCGTTGATGTCCAGGGCGAACAGCGAGGCCGGCAGGTTGATGCCCTTCTCGTACACCTTGTGCAGGCTGGCGCGCTCGATGCGCTTGCCGCGCACCACCCCGTTCATGTCGGAGATCAGCAGGTCGACGTACTGGGTATCCGGATGGGCATCCAGGAACTCATTCATCTCGCGGGAAGAACTGGCGCACGGGGAGACCGACGTCATGGCTGTACATCCTTTGATTCGGAGCGGCGATGTGGGGAACTGCGGATGACGCCTCGAAAGGCGACGATGGTGCTGCTGTTGTTCTTTTCACTGGCCCATCGTGGGGGGCTGGTTGCCGACCGGCTGCATTGATTCCCGGGGGCCGTTTCACTATAAAATGGCCCCAACGCAACAGACATTGGCATTTCGGCAAGCAGAGCGTGCATCGATGCAATATCAGATCAACCATGCGGACCTCGCCCTGGTCCTGGCGCTGGAGCGCGGTCGCTCCCTGGCCAAGGCCGCCGAACTGCTCAAGGTCGACGTTTCCACGGTCTTCCGTTCGATCCGCCGACTGGAGTCGGCGCTGGGCACCGCGCTGTTCGTCAAGAGCCGCAAGGGCTACCTGCCCACCGACACCGCCCAGGCCCTGGCCGAGCAGGCCGAGCGCGCCGAACAGGCGCTGGACGCGGCGCGCATCGCCCTGACCAGCGGCGAGCAGGTGGTCAGCGGCACCGTGCGCCTGACCTGCACCGAGGCGGTGCTGCACAGCCTGCTGCTACCGGCGCTGGCCGAGTTCATGCCCAACTACCCGGCGCTGTCGCTGGAAATGGGCACCTCCAACACCTTTGCCAACCTCAGCCGTCGCGATGCCGACATCGCCCTGCGCCTGACCAACACGCCGCCGGAACACCTCGTGGGCCGCTGCCTGGGCTCGACCTCCTACGTGGTCTGCGGCCTGCCGGCGCTGCGCGAGCGCCTGCAGGAGTCCGCCGCCAGCGTGCCCTGGATCGCCCCTGACGACTCCATGCAGGACCACGCCACGGTGGTCTGGCGCAACCAGCATCACCCAGGGCTGATTCCGCGCTACCAGTGCAGCGGCATGTCGACCATCGCGCAACTGGTGACCACCGGCCTGGGCGTGGCGGCACTGCCCGACTACATGGTCCACGACCTGCCCGGCGTCGAGGCGCTGAGCGGCCCGCTGCCCGGCTGTGACACGCAGTTGTGGTTGCTGACCCGACCCGATTGCCGCGCCCTGCGCTCGGTGCAGACGCTGTTCGAGGAGCTGACCCCGCGCCTGCGCGACGCAATGTTGCGTTAACGCGTCAGGGGCGGTTGTTTTCGGGTAACAGGAACCGTTATCGTCCGACTCAGGCTTGGTGTGAACTTCTTCGCGGGCAAGCCCGCTCCCACAGGGCCCGCGAAAACGACTCAAACAGCACTGGAGGAAGGGCACCCGACAAAACAGCCCTTCCCTATTGGCTGGTGATTTTTTAAACTATCGAGTCCGCCTGCCCATTCTGGGCGCACGCCTACCGCATTTGCTACTGAGGAAGACCATGGCCCGCGTAACTGTTGAAGACTGCCTGGAACACGTGGATAACCGCTTTGAGCTGGTCATGCTCTCGACCAAGCGCGCCCGCCAGCTGGCTACCGGCGGCAAAGAGCCACGCGTTGCGTGGGAAAACGACAAGCCGACCGTCGTCGCCCTGCGTGAAATCGCCGAAGGCATCGTCACTCCAGAGTTCATCGCCGCCGAAGAGATCGTCACCGAGGATCCGGTATTCGCCGCGTTCGAGGACGAGAACAACGAGGCCGTCTGATTGATGCCCAGTCGACACCGTGCGGCGCAAGGCCCTCTTCTTCAGCAAGAGGTGAAACCATGCCGGGTATAGAAGCCCTCGCCGAACGGCTGTCGACTTACCTGGGCCCCGAACAGGTCAACCTGGTTCGTCGGGCCTACTTCTACGCCGAACAGGCCCACGATGGCCAGCGCCGCCGCAGCGGCGAGCCCTACGTGACCCATCCGCTGGCGGTCGCCAGCATCCTCGCCGACATGCACATGGACCATCAGAGCCTGATGGCGGCCATGCTGCACGACGTGATCGAAGACACCGGCATCGCCAAGGAAGCCTTGAGCCAGCAATTCGGCGAGACCGTCGCCGAGCTGGTCGACGGGGTCAGCAAGCTGACCCAGATGAACTTCGAGACCAAGGCCGAGGCGCAGGCCGAGAACTTCCAGAAGATGGCCATGGCCATGGCCCGCGATATCCGCGTGATCCTGGTCAAGCTGGCCGACCGCCTGCACAACATGCGCACCCTGGAAGTGCTGTCCGGCGAAAAACGCCGACGCATCGCCAAGGAAACCCTCGAGATCTACGCCCCCATCGCCAACCGCCTGGGGATGCACACCGTGCGCGTCGAGTTCGAGGACCTCGGCTTCAAGGCCATGCACCCGATGCGTTCGTCGCTGATCCACCGGGCGGTCAAGAGCGCGCGGGGCAACCGCAAGGAAATCGTCGCCAAGATCGAGACCTCGCTGGCCAACTGCCTGGCCGCCGACGGCATCCAGGGCGAGGTCAGCGGCCGGCAGAAACACCTCTATGGCATCTACAAGAAGATGCGCGGCAAGCGCCGCGCCTTCACCGAGATCATGGACGTGTACGCCTTCCGCATCATCGTCGACAAGGTCGACACCTGCTACCGCGTGCTCGGCGCCGTGCACAACCTGTACAAGCCGCTGCCGGGCCGGTTCAAGGACTACATCGCGATCCCCAAGGCCAACGGCTACCAGTCGTTGCACACCACGCTGTTCGGCATGCACGGCGTGCCCATCGAGATCCAGATCCGCACCCGCGAAATGGAAGAGATGGCCAACAACGGCATCGCCGCGCACTGGCTGTACAAGTCCAACGAGGAAGAACAGCCCAAGGGCAGCCACGCCCGCGCCCGTCAGTGGGTCAAGGGCATCCTCGAACTGCAGCAGCGCGCCGGCAACTCGCTGGAATTCATCGAGAGCGTGAAGATCGACCTGTTCCCGGACGAGGTCTACGTCTTCACCCCCAAAGGCCGGATCATGGAGCTGCCCAAGGGCTCCACCGCCGTCGACTTCGCCTACGCGGTGCACACCGACGTCGGCAACAGCTGCATCGCCTGCCGTATCAACCGCCGCCTGGCGCCGTTGTCCGAACCGCTGCAGAGCGGCTCCACCGTCGAGATCGTCAGCGCCCCGGGCGCCCGGCCGAACCCGGCCTGGCTCAACTTCGTGGTCACCGGCAAGGCGCGCACGCACATCCGCCACGCCCTCAAGCAGCAGCGCCGCTCCGAGTCCATCAGCCTCGGCGAGCGCCTGCTGAACAAGGTGCTGACCGGCTTCGACAGCAGCCTGGAAAAGATCCCCCAGGAACGCATCCAGTCGATCCTCGCCGAGTACCGCCTGGAACTGCTCGAGGACCTGCTCGAAGACATCGGCCTGGGCAATCGCATGGCCTACGTGGTCGCCCGCCGCCTGCTGTCCGCCGAAGGCGAGCAGCTGCCGGCGCCGGAAGGCCCGCTGGCGATCCGCGGCACCGAGGGCCTGGTGCTCAGCTACGCCAAGTGCTGCACCCCGATCCCGGGCGATCCGATCGTCGGCCACCTGTCGGCCGGCAAGGGCATGGTCGTGCACCTGGAAGACTGCCGCAACATCAGTGAAGTCCGCCACAACCCGGAGAAGTGCCTGCAGCTCTCCTGGGCCAAGGACATCACCGGCGAGTTCAACGTCGAACTGCGCGTCGAACTGGAACACCAGCGCGGCCTGATCGCGCTGCTGGCCAGCAGCGTCAACGCCGCCGACGGCAACATCGAGAAAATCAGCATGGACGAACGCGACGGCCGTATCAGCGTGGTCCAACTGGTGGTCAGCGTGCACGACCGCGTGCACCTGGCCCGCGTGATCAAGAAGCTGCGCACCTTGACCGGCGTGGTCCGCATCACCCGGATGCGTGCGTAGTCCGCCAACCGCAAGGAGTCATCATGAGCAAGACCGTCATCACCAGCGACAAGGCCCCTGCCGCCATCGGCACCTACTCGCAAGCGATCAAGGCTGGCAACACCGTGTACATGTCGGGCCAGATCCCGCTCGATCCGAAGACCATGGAACTGGTCGAAGGCTTCGAAGCCCAGACTGTCCAGGTGTTCGAGAACCTGAAGTCGGTGGCCGAAGCCGCTGGCGGTTCGTTCAAGGACATCGTCAAGCTGAACATCTTCCTCACCGACCTGAGCCACTTCGCCAAGGTCAACGAGATCATGGGCCGTTACTTCGAACAGCCTTACCCGGCCCGCGCCGCCATCGGCGTAGCTGCTCTGCCGAAGGGTGCCCAGGTCGAGATGGACGCGATCCTGGTCCTCGAGTAATACCCCGGTGACGGGCGCCACGCCCGTCACCACCCTCTCCTGCCCCAAGGTTTCCCCCATGCGCCACGCATTGCCTCTCGCGCTGGCAGCCCTGCTCCTGGGCGGCTGCGCCAGCCACAAACCCGAAGACTTCAACGGCACCTGGATCAACCAGGCCGCCATCGACGCCGCCGGCAAAGGCACCAGCCTGCGCCAGGCCCTCGACGCCCAGGGCCCGGTGTTCGAATGGAAGATCGACGTCAAGAACCAGCAGGCCAGCTTCAGCAATGGCTTCGAGGCTGCCGACGGACGCCTGAGCGCCAACGAGAAAGACTGGCAGGTCAGCTTCGAAGGCGGCCTGGTCGAGCAGCTCAAGCTCGACGGCGACGAGTTGCTGGCGATCGACCCGTCCGGTCACCAGCAAACCTTCGTGCGCAGCGAAGGCCCACAGAACACGCCGCTGGGCGGCAGCTTCGAGAAGGCGCTGTACCAGCAATACCTGGGCGGCGACTGGAAGATCGTCGAAGGCCAGGGCAAGGGCGCCGTGGTGCGCTTCAGCGACACCGGCAACGTCACCGGCCTGCCCGGCCCCGACCGCTTCGCCCTGTGCCTGGCGGGTGACTGCGCGACCATGGGCGATGGCAACGACAGCCTGTGGCTGGAGCGCAACCAGCGTGGCGCGCCGTGGATCTTCAAGCGCGACGGCGACACCCTGGAAATCTTCCAGGCGGTGAACCGCGCCCAGCCGGATGAAATGCCGCAACTGGCCGCCGGTGCGCGGCAGTGGGTGTTGGAAAAGGATTAGCCAACATCGCGGGGCAAGCCCGCTCCCACGATACGCGTGGGAGCGGGCTTGCCCCGCGATAGGGCCGGCAGTCTCAACCACGCCCTTGCAGAATGGCCGCATACCCCTCTTTATAGCTCGGGTACTGCGGCACCCATCCCAACGCCCGCGCCCGCGCATTGCTGCAGCGCTTGCTGCCGGTGCGCCGCACCCGCTGCTCATCCGACCACTGGGTAACGCCCAGGTACTCACGCAGCCAGGCCACCACCTCGGCCAGCGGCGCCGGATCGTCATCGACACCGATATAGCAGTCCTCCAACGCAACACCCCGGGCATCGGCCCGCAGCAGGTGCGCCATCAGGCCGGCGGCATCCTCGGCATGGATGCGATTGCCGTACAACGGTGGCTCCTCGGCCACGCGATAACCCTGGCGCACCTGGCTCAGCAACCACTCGCGCCCCGGGCCATAGATGCCGGTCAGGCGCACGATCGTCGCGGGAATGCCGCTGTCCAGCGCCAACCGCTCGGCCTCGAGCATCACCTTGCCGGAATAGCCCTCGGGCTGCGTGGCTGCCGCTTCGGCAATCCATTCACCGTCCTGCTGCGCATACACGCTGCTACTGGACACGAACACCAGGCGTCGCGGCCGCTGCCCTTTCGCCGCCAGCCATCCCAGCACATGGCGCAAACCTTCGACATAGGCCGCCTGGTAGCCGGCTTCATCGTGCTGGCTGGCCGCCACGCAATACACCAGGTAATCAGGCCCCTGCTCAGGCCAGGCGCTCGGTATCTGCGGCTCGGCCAGATCGGCGGCGATCGGCCGAACCCCTTCGGGCAGCTGATCGACCGAACGGCGCAAGCCGCTGACCTGCCAGCCTTGAGCAAGCAGTTGACGGGCCAGGCGGCTGCCCACATCACCGCAACCCACGATCAAAGCTGAAACGTCTGACATACCAAACCTCCTAATGCGAAAGGCACAGGCTATCGGGTTAGCGCGATAAACGGCTATACCAAGGTCAAAAAAAGCAACAGTATTACTTTTGTTAACAAGAATTACTTGCAATAATGGCGACCCTGTCTGTTCTCGGCCTGCTTCGAGGCCTTGAAGAACTCAACCCATTTCTCTTCATCAGGTCCGGCCAGCATGACACGTACTCAACCTTCCGCTTCGCCAACCCCGTCGCGCGCCTGGCGCGCCATTGCCGCGCTGATGTTCAGCCTGGTACTGGCCCCGGCAGCCATGGCCGATGAGCCTGTCGCCGCTACCCCGGCACCCGCCGCTGCCACCGCCCCGGCCACGCCTGCCGCCGAAGGCCAGGCGCCGATCGCCGCACCTGCTGACGCAAATGCTCCGGTGGAAGGTCAGGCTCCAGCCGACGAGAACGTGCAGGCGATGGTCGAAGACACCTCGCTGGGCATGGCCCACGACCTGTCCCCGTGGGGCATGTACAAGAACGCCGACGTGGTGGTGAAGGCCGTGATGATCGGCCTGGCCATCGCCTCGATCATCACCTGGACCATCTGGATCGCCAAGGGCTTCGAGCTGATGGGCGCCAAGCGCCGCCTGCGTGGCGAGATCGCCGCCCTGAAGCGCTCGGTAAGCCTGAAAGAGGCCAGCGAGGTGTCGAACAAGGAAGGCACCCTGGCCCACACCCTCGTGCATGACGCCCTCGAAGAGATGCGCCTGTCGGCCAACGCCCGCGAGAAGGAAGGCATCAAGGAACGCGTCAGCTTCCGCCTGGAGCGCCTGGTAGCCGCCAGTGGCCGGACCATGAGCAGCGGCACCGGCGTACTGGCCACCATCGGTTCCACCGCACCGTTCGTCGGTCTGTTCGGCACCGTGTGGGGCATCATGAACAGCTTCATCGGCATCGCCAAGACCCAGACCACCAACCTCGCCGTGGTCGCCCCGGGCATCGCCGAAGCCCTGCTGGCCACCGCCCTGGGCCTGGTCGCCGCGATCCCAGCCGTGGTCATCTACAACGTCTTCGCCCGCTCCATCGCCGGCTACAAGGCACAGGTGTCCGACGCCTCCGCCCAGGTGCTGCTGCTGGTCAGCCGCGATCTGGACCACCAGGGCAGCGAGCGCGCCGCCCCGCACATGGTGAAAGTGGGGTAAGCCATGGGCCTGCATCTCAACGAAGGTGGCGATGACCTCGCCGAGAACCACGAAATCAACGTCACGCCGTTCATCGACGTGATGCTGGTGCTGCTGATCATCTTCATGGTCGCGGCGCCCCTGGCCACGGTCGACATCAAGGTCGACCTGCCCGCCTCGACCGCGAAGCCCGCGCCGAGGCCCGAGAAGCCGGTGTTCGTCAGCGTCAAGGCCGACAAGAAGCTCTACCTCGGCGACGACGAGGTGGCCCAGCGCGACCAGCTTGGCGCCATGCTCGACGCCAAGACCAAGGGCGACAAGGAAACCACCATCTTCTTCCAGGCTGACAAGGGCGTCGATTACGGCGACCTGATGGAAGTGATGAACACCATGCGCGCCGCCGGCTACCTCAAGGTCGGCCTGGTCGGACTCGAGACGGCAGCCAAGAAATGACGAAAACGCGCTCAAACATGGCGCGCTACGGTGGCAGCCTGGCGATCGTGCTGGGTGTGCACGCGGTCGCCGTGCTGCTGACGCTCAACTGGTCGGTGCCCCAGGCCCTCGAGTTGCCGCCAGCAGCGATGATGGTCGAGCTGGCACCGCTGCCCGAGCCCGCGCCGCCGCCACCGCCCAAGGCCGCCCCGAAACCGCCGACGCCGGTCGAGGAACCGCCGCTGCCGAAGCTGGCAGAGGCGCCGAAGCCGAAGATCGCCATCCCCAAGCCGCCCAAGCCCAAGGCCAAGCCACAGCCGCCCAAGCCCGAGAAGAAGCTTGAGCCGCCGAAGGACGAGCCACCGGCCAAGGACGACGTCGCGGACACGCCGCCGAGCAACACGCCACCGCAGAAGTCGGCGGCGCCACAGCCAAGCATCGCGTCCAACAGCAATGCCCTGCCGAGCTGGCAGAGCGACCTGCTGCGCCACCTGGCCAAGTACAAGAAGTACCCCGAGGACGCTCGCCGTCGTGGGCTGCAGGGCATCAACCGCCTGCGCTTCGTGGTCGACGCCGAAGGCAAGGTGGTCTCGTACGCGCTGGCCGGCGGTTCAGGCAGCGCGGCGCTGGACCGGGCCACGCTGGAGATGATCCGTCGTGCCGGCACGGTGCCCAAGCCTCCGGCGGAGTTGCTGAACAATGGCACGATCGAAGTCGTCGCGCCGTTCGTCTACTCGCTGGACCGACGCTGACGTTTTTTGTTTCTGTCACAAAACGGCAAGTCTGATAACGTGCGTCTATCAATTGCAGCCGCTATGCTGGGGCCGCAACTTCATGGACGCACGTTATGACCCTCACCGAACTTCGCTATATCGTCACCCTCGCGCAAGAGCAGCACTTCGGCCACGCGGCCGAGCGTTGCCACGTCAGCCAGCCGACCCTGTCGGTGGGCGTGAAGAAGCTCGAGGACGAACTCGGCGTGCTGATCTTCGAGCGCAGCAAGAGCGCGGTGCGCCTCACGCCGGTCGGCGAGAGCATCGTCGCCCAGGCGCAGAAGGTACTGGAGCAGGCCCAAGGTATCCGCGAGCTGGCCCAGGCCGGCAAGAACCAGCTGACCGCGCCACTCAAGGTCGGCGCCATCTACACCGTCGGCCCCTATCTGTTCCCGCACCTGATCCCGCAGCTGCACCGCGTGGCGCCGCAGATGCCGCTGTACATCGAAGAGAACTTCACCCACGTGCTGCGCGAAAAGCTGCGCAACGGCGAACTGGACGCGGTGATCATCGCCCTGCCGTTCAACGAGGCCGACGTGCTGACCCTGCCGCTGTACGACGAGCCGTTCTGCGCCTTGATGCCGGCCGACCACCCGTGGACCGCCAAGGACACCATCGACACCGCCATGCTCAACGACAAGAGCCTGCTGCTGCTCGGTGAGGGCCACTGCTTCCGCGACCAGGTGCTCGAGGCCTGCCCGACGCTGAACAAGGGTGGTGAAGGCTCCAAGCACACCACGGTCGAGTCCAGCTCGCTGGAAACCATCCGCCACATGGTTGCATCGGGCCTGGGCGTGTCGATCCTGCCGCTGTCGGCGGTGCACAGCCATCATTACGCGCCGGGCGTCATCGAAGTCCGTCCGCTGACCGCGCCCGCACCGTTCCGCACCGTGGCCATCGCCTGGCGCGCCAGCTTCCCGCGGCCGAAGGCCATCGAGATCCTCGCCGATTCGATCCGCCTCTGCTCGGTGGCCAAGCCGCCGGTGGAACAACCGGCCTGAACCCATGACCGAGCTGTCGAACGTCCCGGTCACCACGCTCAAGGGCGTAGGCGACGCCATGGCGGAAAAACTCGCCAAGGTTGGCCTGGAGAACCTGCAGGACCTGCTGTTCCACCTGCCGCTGCGCTACCAGGACCGCACCCGCGTGGTGCCCATCGGCCAGTTGCGTCCAGGCCAGGATGCGGTGATCGAGGGCGTGGTCAGCGGGGCCGACGTGACCATGGGCAAGCGCCGCAGCCTGGTGGTGCGCCTGGGCGATGGCAGCGGCACGCTGAGCCTGCGCTTCTACCATTTCAGCAATGCGCAGAAGGAAGGCCTCAAGCGTGGCACCCACCTGCGCTGCTATGGTGAAGCCCGCCCCGGCGCCTCGGGACTGGAGATCTACCACCCGGAATACCGGGCGCTGAACGGCGACGAAGCACCGCCGCCGGTCGAACAGACGCTGACGCCGATCTACCCGACCACCGAAGGCCTGACCCAACAGCGCCTGCGCCTGCTGTGCCAGCAGAGCCTCGGCCTGCTCGGTCCGCGCAGCCTGCCCGACTGGCTGCCCGACGAACTGGCCCGCGACTACCAGCTGGCGCCGCTCAGCGACGCCATTCGCTACCTGCACAACCCGCCGGCCGACGCCGACCTCGAGGAGCTCGCCGAGGGCCATCACTGGGCCCAGCATCGTCTGGCCTTCGAAGAGCTGCTGACCCACCAGCTCTCGCAGCAACGCCTGCGCGAGAGCCTGCGCAGCCTGCGGGCGCCGGTATTGCCCAAGGCCACGCGCCTGCCGGCGCAGTACCTGGCCAACCTCGGCTTCAGCCCGACCGGCGCCCAGCAGCGGGTCGGCAACGAAATTGCCTACGATCTCAGCCAGCACGAGCCGATGATGCGCCTGGTGCAAGGCGATGTGGGCGCCGGCAAGACCGTGGTCGCCGCGCTGGCTGCCCTGCAGGCTCTGGAAGCGGGTTACCAGGTCGCCCTGATGGCGCCCACCGAGATTCTCGCCGAACAGCACTACATCACCTTCAAGCGCTGGCTCGAACCGCTTGGTATCGAAGTCGCCTGGCTGGCCGGCAAGCTCAAGGGCAAGGCCCGCGCCAGCGCCCTGGAGCAGATCGCCAATGGCGCGCCCATGGTGGTCGGCACCCATGCGCTGTTCCAGGACGAGGTGCAGTTCAAGCACCTGGCCCTGGCGATCATCGACGAACAGCACCGTTTCGGCGTGCAGCAGCGCCTGGCCCTGCGCAAGAAGGGCGTCATGGGCCAGCTGTGCCCGCACCAGCTGATCATGACCGCCACGCCGATCCCGCGCACCCTGGCCATGAGCGCCTATGCCGACCTGGACACCTCGATCCTCGACGAGCTGCCGCCCGGGCGCACCCCGGTGAACACCGTGCTGGTCGCCGACAGCCGCCGCTTCGAGGTGGTCGAGCGGGTCCGCGCCGCCTGCGCCGAAGGCCGCCAGGCCTATTGGGTGTGCACCCTGATCGAAGAATCCGAGGAACTGACCTGCCAGGCCGCCGAGAGCACCTTCGAAGAGCTGGGCAGCGCCCTGGGCGAGCTGCGCGTGGGCCTGATCCACGGGCGCATGAAGCCTGCGGAAAAGGCCGCGGTGATGGCCGAGTTCAAGGCCGGCGACCTGCAACTGCTGGTGGCCACCACGGTGATCGAGGTCGGCGTCGACGTGCCCAATGCCAGCCTGATGATCATCGAGAACCCCGAGCGCCTGGGCCTGGCCCAGTTGCACCAGCTGCGTGGCCGGGTCGGCCGGGGCAGCGCGGTGAGCCACTGCGTGCTGCTCTACCACCCGCCGCTGTCGCAGATTGGCCGTGAACGCCTGGGCATCATGCGGGAAACCAACGACGGATTCGTCATAGCAGAGAAGGACCTGGAGTTGCGTGGCCCCGGCGAGATGCTCGGGACGCGCCAGACCGGCCTGCTACAGTTCAAGGTCGCCGACCTGATGCGCGACGCCGACCTGCTGCCGGCCGTGCGCGACGCCGCCCAGGCCCTGCTGGCACGCTGGCCCGACCATGTCAGCCCGTTGCTCGACCGCTGGCTGCGCCACGGTCAACAATATGGCCAGGTGTGACGCCCGTCCCATAATGGATCCAGCTTGGCGGCCAGGCTGGTTATACTTCGCGTTTACAGAATGATTGGATACAGGCCATGACTGAAGTTGCCCTGGATACCGCAACCCTACACGCACCGTCTGTCATCCGGCTGTTGCTCGACAAGCTCGGCGTCAGCTTCCGCGAGGTGCCCGAGCACCCGGGGCTGCCGGCCGCCTCGCGGGTACAGGCCGTGCTGCTCGATGACGAGATCGGTGCCTTGATGGTGCTGTTCCCGCAAAGCCAGTTGCTGGACCTCAAGCGCCTCGAGGAACTGACCGGCCGCAAGCTCAAGGCCGTGCCGCTGGAGCGCCTGAAGCAGATGCTCGACAAGCATCACCTCAAGGCCCTGCCGGCGATTCCCGCCCTGACCAGCTCGCCCTGCCAGTACGAGAAGAGCCTGCTCGACAACGAGACGCTGCTGATCCAGTCCGGCGAAGCCGGACTGCTACTGGAAATCGGCAGGACGGCCTTCAAGAAGATGCTGTTCAAGGCCAGCGCCAGCACCTTCGGCCAGCAGATCAGCGATATTCGCCTGAGTTTCGACCAGTTGGACGGCCCTCCCAAGGAAGTCATCCGCGCCGTCCAGGCCTTCACTGCCCGCCGCATCCAGCAACGCCTGGAACAGACCATCGAGATTCCGCCGCTGGCCGACACCGCGCAGAAGATCATCAAGCTGCGCGTCGACCCCAATGCCAGCATCGACGACATCACCGGCGTGGTGGAGACCGACCCGGCCCTGGCCGCGCAGGTGGTCAGCTGGGCTGCTTCCCCGTACTACGCCTCGCCCGGCAAGATTCGCTCGGTGGAGGACGCCATCGTCCGCGTGCTGGGCTTCGACCTGGTGATCAACCTGGCCCTGGGCCTGGCGCTGGGCAAGACCCTGAGCCTGCCCAAGGACCACCCGCAACAGGCCACGCCGTACTGGCAGCAATCGATCTACACCGCCGCGGTGATCGAGGGCCTGACCCGCGCCATGCCGCGCGCCGAGCGCCCGGAAGCGGGCCTGACCTACCTGGCCGGCCTGCTGCACAACTTCGGTTACCTGCTGCTGGCCCACGTCTTCCCGCCGCATTTCTCGCTGATCTGCCGCCACCTGGAGGTCAACCCGCACCTGTGCCACAGCTATGTGGAACAGCACCTGCTGGGGATCAGCCGTGAACAGATCGGGGCCTGGCTGATGAAGCTGTGGGACATGCCCGATGAGCTGTCCACGGCCCTGCGTTTCCAGCACGACCCGGCGTACGACGGCGATTATGCGGCGTTCCCCAACCTGGTGTGCCTGGCGACGCGCCTGCTGCGCGCCCGGGGGATCGGTTCGGGGCCAAGGGACGAGATCCCGGATGCCCTGCTCGAGCGCCTGGGGCTGACTCGAGAGAAGGCCGAAGAGGTGGTGAACAAGGTGCTGGAGGCCGAGGCCCTGCTGCGCGAACTGGCGTCGCAGTTCCACGCGCCGCATTCGCATTAAGATCACCATGTAGGAGCGGCCTTGCCGAGGCGTCGGACCGGCCGGAAAGGGCCGCGAAGCGGCCCCAGATTCCGAGCCACCATCGAAATTGCTGGGGGCTGCTGCGCAGCCCTTTCGCGACGCAAGGCCGCTCCCACAGGGGGACAGTTCCCTGCGTGTATCGCCTGCGCCTGGAGCTCAGGCCTTCTTCTTCGGCTTCAGGTACTTCATCAAGCCCTGGAACCAGATCACCAGCGCCGGATTGCCCTTGATCTGGATGTTCTTCTCCTGAATCCCCTGCATGAACGCCAGCTGCTTGTTACCGGCCTGCAGCGTGGCGAAGCCATAGGCGGCGTCCTTGAAGGCGATGGCGAAGGCCGGCTGCGGATGCAGGCCGCCCTTGCTGCTAATGCGCAGGTCCTTGACGATGAAGTGCCGGGCGACCTTGCCGTCGAGCGTCTGCATCTGGAAGACCAGGTCCTTGTCCTGCAGCTGCTGCTGGAACGCCGGGTTGTTGCGGCTGGCCTTGGCCATCAGCAGCCCCATGGCCCAGAGAAGAAAGCGAAACTTCATCAACACGCCTCGAATGAAAAGTGACTGAGTCGCGCAGTTTATCCGTTTCTCGCCCTGTTTATGCAAGTTCGCCGCATTTGCTTACCAGAAACGCAACGGGCGCCTCCAGGCGCCCGTCTGGTGAACCTGTTCGGTCACTTTTTCTTGGCAGGCTTGGCCGGTGCGTTGACGCTGTCGCGCAGGTTCTTGCCCGGCTTGAAGGCGACGGTGTTGCTGGCCTTGATCTTGACCGGCTGGCCGGTCTGCGGGTTCTTGCCGGTGCGGGCGCCACGGTGGCGCTTTTCGAAGGTGCCGAAACCGACCAGGGTGACGGTGTCCTTGTCGAGCGCGCCGGTGATGCTGTCGAGAATCGCGTTGAGGACCTGGTTGGCCTTTTCCTTGGTCAGATCGGCCTTTTCGGCGATGACGGCGGCGAGTTCTGGTTTACGCATAGTGAAGCCTCTTTGACGGGATTTCTTGTTGTTATGCCGTGCTGCCGAAGGGAGCAGCGTTCAAGGCACCGCAGGCTCTAGGCTGCGGCAGACGCCAGTGAGGATGGCACGCCGACCGGGGCCGCGCCAGTATCTGGGCGGCCATTGTCGCGGCAAGAACAGGATAATTCCGACAGAACGCCCGCTATTTACGCCATCAAGGGCGGCAACTGGCGATTCAGCGCCAGTTTCTCCATGACCGCGCCGCCGGTCAGGGCGTAGCCCAGCAGCTGGCCATCGGCACCGTGGCAAAGCACTTTCAGGTCGGCGCCGCTGCCTTCGACCACCCAGGTGCCCTCAAGGCCGGGCGGCACCGGGGACACCACCAGCGGACAGGCCGGGGTCTTCACGGTGACCGGCATCGGGCCGTAGGCCACCGCGGTCGGGTTGCCGGCCAGGGTCTGGGCCAGGGCACGGGCGCAGGTCATCAGCGGCATGACATACAGCAGGTTGATGCCATCGACCTCGGCGCAGTCGCCCAGGGCGAAGATGTTGGCGTGGGAGGTGCGCAACTGGCGGTCCACCACCACGCCACGGTTGACCTGCAACCCCGCCGCCGCCGCCAGGTCGGTGCGCGGACGCAGGCCGATGGCCGAGACCACCAGATCACAGGGAATCACGCTGCCATCGGACAGGTGCGCCTCGAGCGCCTCCCCTGCACGCTGCAGGCGGGTCAGCACCGGGCCGAGGTGAAAGCGCACGCCCAGCCCTTCCAGGCCCGCCTGCACGGCCGCGGCGGCAGCCGGGTGCAGCAGGGTCGGCATCACCTGCTCACAGGGGGCGACGACCTCGCACTGCAGGCCGCCCAGGCTTAGGTCGTTGGCGAATTCGCAACCGATCAGGCCGGCACCGAGGATCAGCACACGGTGCTTGCCCGCGGCCGCAGTGCGAAAGCGTGCATAGTCCTCAAGGTCGTTGATCGGGAAGATCAGCTCGCCCGCATCGCCTTCGACCGGCACCTGCACGGTCTGCGCGCCCCAGGCCAGCACCAGGTCGCGGTATTCCACCGCTTCCTCGCCGATCCACAGGCGCTTGTGACCCGGGTCGATGCCGCTGATGCGGGTATGGGTGCGAATCTCGGCCTTGAGCTGCTCGGCCATGGCGCCCGGTTCGGCCATGCACAGGCCGTCGGCGTCCTTCTGCTTGGCGAAGCCGGTGGACAGCATGGGCTTGGAGTAGGAGCGACCGTCGTCGGAGGTGATCAGCAACAGCGGCGTGTCGCCGTCGAGCTTGCGAAACTCTCGCGCCAGGTTGTAGCCGGCAAGGCCGGTACCGATGATCACCACGGGGGACGTCATGTCGTGCATTCCTTCTTCAAGCCAGGGTTGTGATCAGCCGATGGCGATCATTTCGAAATCACTCTTGCCCACGCCGCAGTCGGGGCACAGCCAGTCTTCCGGTACGTCCTCCCAACGGGTGCCGGGGGCGATGCCGTCGTCCGGCCAGCCTTGGGCCTCGTCGTAGATCAGGCCGCAGACAATACATTGCCACTTCTTCATTTACTGCTGTTCCTCGGTCAGGCTTAGGGGGGCGTTGCAGCTGACGGCCTCATCGCGGGGCAAGCCCGCTCCTACAGGGGACCTGTGGGAGCGGGCTTGCCCGCGAAGGGGCCACCGCGCAATTCGTGGGGGCTTTGTACTGGCCCTGCCAGCAGTATGCAAGCAGTCCGGGCAAACATGCTAAGCTCGCCGCCTCTCTGGCCTGTATCAAGCATACCGACGTGCCGTACGAAACCCCGCAAGCAGCCGCTGTCGCGTGGCTGGCGTATCCGCAACTGGCGACCACCCTCGACCAGCCGACCTTGGGCTGGCTGTTCGACGAAGGCTCCCTGACCCGTCGCCTGACCCGTCTCTCCCACGACCACTTCAGCGTCACCCCCCTGTTCGAGGGCTGGCAGCCCCTGCGCGACGACGAGTGCGCCGCCTTGAGCCTTGCCCCCGGCGCGCAGGGCTGGGTGCGCGAGGTCTACCTGCGTGGCCATGGCCAGCCGTGGGTGTTCGCTCGCAGCGTGGCCAGCCGCACGGCGCTGGAACGCGGTGGGCTGGACCTGGAGACCCTGGGCAGCCGATCGCTGGGCGAGCTGCTGTTCTGTGACCAGGCGTTCGTCCGTCACCCGATCGAAGTGTGCAGTTATCCACAGGGCTGGCTGCCCGCCGAGGTCGCCGGCGCAGGGCTGTGGGGGCGGCGCTCGCGCTTCGAGCGCGACGGCCTCGACCTGCTGGTGGCCGAGGTGTTCCTGCCCGCCCTGTGGCACGCGGGCAAGGAGGAGAACCGCTGATGTACCTGCAACTGCTCAAGTCACTCAACCGTCTGCACCCACGGGCCTGGGACTTCATCCAGCTGAGCCGCATGGACCGCCCGATCGGCATCTACCTGCTGCTGTGGCCGACGCTGTCGGCGGTGTGGATCGCCGGCAACGGTTCGCCGACCCTGGCCAACGTGCTGATCTTCGGCCTCGGCGTGGTGCTGATGCGCGCCGCCGGCTGCTGCATCAATGACTTCGCCGACCGCAAGGTGGACGGCCACGTCAAGCGCACCGCCGACCGGCCACTGGCCAGCGGCCGGGTGAAACCCCGCGAAGCGCTGGTGCTGTTCGCCCTGCTGGTGGGGGTGAGCTTCCTGCTGGTGCTGTGCACCAACGCCACCACGGTGTGGCTGTCGTTCGGCGCGGTCGCCCTGGCGTTCTGCTACCCGTTCATGAAGCGCTACACCTACTACCCGCAGGTGGTGCTGGGCGCGGCGTACTCCTGGGGCATCCCGATGGCCTTCACCGCCGCGGGCGGCGAGCTGCCGGCCAGCGCCTGGCTACTGTACATCGCCAACCTGCTGTGGACGGTGGGCTACGACACCTACTACGCCATGGTCGACCGCGACGACGACCTGAAGATCGGCGTGAAATCCACCGCCATCCTGTTCGGCGAGTCTGACCGGGTGATTATCCTGACCTTGCAGTTGCTGTCGCTGGGCTGCCTGCTGCTGGCGGGCAACCGCTTCGAGCTGGGCGGCTGGTTCCATCTGGGGCTGCTGGCGGCGGTGGTGTGCTTCGCCTGGGAGTTCTGGGCGACGCGCAAGCTGGATCGTGAGTCGTGCTTCAAGGCGTTTCTGCACAACCATTGGGCGGGGATGCTGATATTTGCCGGGGTGGTGCTGGATTACGCGTTGCGCTGAAAACCTTTGGGCTGCTTTGCGGCCCTTTCCGGCCGAGGTGTCGGAGCGGCCGGAAAGGGTCGCAAAGCGCCCCCAGCTATCTCAAGGCTTGGCGATATGCCAGACGTCCTTCATGCCATCGCCGGTAGTCTCCCCGGCCTTCTTGTCCTTGACGAAGGTGTACAGCGGCTTGCCGTCATAGGCCCACTGCATCGAGCCATCGTCACGGGTGACGTGGCTCCACTTGTCCTTCGGCGCCTCGTCGTCCTTCTTCACCATCAACGGCGGCCAGTTCTTGGCGCACTCGCCGTTGCACATGGACTTGCCGCCGGCATCCTTGTCGAAGGTGTACAGCGTCATGCCGTCATGATCGACCCACATGCCGTCCTTTTCCATGGCGTGATGAGCCGACGCCACCCCCGGCACTGCCAGCGCAGCGCAAAGGGCCATCCAGCTCAGCGTATGTCGTGTCATTGGAATCACCATTGTTTCGGGAATGGATTGAGCTTGCGCGCCGCCTTCGCGGCCCCCTGAAGCCTAGTCCAGTCACGCAATGTCGCCAGAATGGCCAACACCCTGTCACACAGCTGCAATAATTCCGTTATCTAATGCGGGCCAAGACACCGTTCCTGGGAGAGGTAATTGAGCATGGTTGGCAGAAACATTCTGATCGTCGACGACGAAGCGCCTATCCGCGAGATGATCGCCGTTGCATTGGAAATGGCCGGCTATGACTGCCTCGAGGCCGAGAACTCGCAACAGGCCCACGCCATCATCGTCGACCGCAAGCCGGATCTGATCCTGCTCGACTGGATGCTGCCGGGCACCTCGGGCATCGAGCTGGCCCGCCGCCTCAAGCGCGACGAGCTGACCGGCGACATCCCGATCATCATGCTCACAGCCAAGGGTGAAGAGGACAACAAGATCCAGGGCCTGGAAGTCGGCGCCGACGACTACATCACCAAGCCGTTCTCGCCCCGCGAGCTGGTGGCGCGCCTGAAGGCCGTGCTGCGCCGCACGGGCCCGAGCGACAGCGAGGCACCGATCGAAGTCGGCGGCCTGCTGCTCGACCCGATCAGCCACCGCGTGACCATCGACGGCAAGCCGGCCGAGATGGGTCCTACCGAATACCGCCTGCTGCAGTTCTTCATGACCCACCAGGAGCGCGCCTACACCCGTGGCCAGTTGCTCGACCAGGTCTGGGGCGGCAACGTCTACGTCGAGGAACGCACCGTCGACGTGCACATCCGTCGCCTGCGCAAGGCGCTGGGTGAAGCCTATGAAAATCTGGTACAAACCGTCCGCGGCACCGGCTATCGCTTCTCGACCAAGAGCTGATCGAAGCCCCGGCGCCCGCTGTACAAGGACTGTCAATTGAACCAGAACTGGCACGCGACCCTGATTCGCCACATGCTTCTGCTGATCACCGTCTGCCTGATCGGCGGGCTGGTCAGCGGCTACTACGGCTGGAGCCTGGCCATCGGCCTGGCCCTATATCTGGGCTGGACGTTGAAGCAACTGCTGCGTCTGCACGACTGGCTGCGCAACCACCAGCCCGACGAGGCGCCACCCGACGGCTACGGCCTGTGGGGCGAGGTGTTCGACAGCATCTACCACCTGCAGCGTCGCGACCAGCGCGTACGCGGCCGCCTGCAGGCGGTGATCGACCGGGTCCAGGAGTCCACCGCCGCCCTGCGCGACGCGGTGATCATGCTCGACAGCGAAGGCAACCTGGAATGGTGGAACCGCGCCGCCGAGACCCTGCTGGGCTTCAAGACGCCGCAGGACGGCGGCCAGCCGGTGACCAACCTGGTGCGCCACCCGCGCTTCAAGGAGTACTTCGAGTCGGACAACTACGCCGAGCCGCTGGAGATTCCGTCGCCGATCAATGACCGCCTGCGCGTGCAGCTGCACCTGACCCGCTACGGCAACAACGAACACCTGATGCTGGTGCGCGACGTGACCCGCATCCACCAGCTCGAGCAGATGCGCAAGGACTTCGTCGCCAACGTTTCCCACGAGCTGCGCACACCGCTGACGGTGATCACCGGCTACCTGGAGACGCTGCTGGACAACGTCGAGGACGTGAACCCGCGCTGGAGCCGCGCCCTGCAGCAGATGAGCGCGCAAGGCTCGCGCATGCAGACCCTGCTCAACGACCTGCTGCTGCTGGCCAAGCTCGAGGCCACCGACTACCCCTCGGACAACCAGCCGGTGCTGGTCGACACCCTGCTTGGCGCCATCAAGAACGACGCCCAGGCCCTGTCCGGCCCGCGCAACCAGCGCATCAGCCTGGAAGCGGCGCCCGGCATTCGTCTCAAGGGCAGTGAGTCGGAGCTGCGCAGCGCGTTCTCCAACCTGGTGTTCAACGCGGTCAAATACACCCAGGACGAAGGCAATATCCGCATCCGCTGGTGGGCCGACGAACAGGGCGCGCACCTGAGCGTGCAGGACTCGGGGGTGGGGATCGAGGCCAAGCACCTGCCACGCCTGACCGAGCGCTTCTACCGGGTCGACTCCAGCCGCGCGTCCAATACCGGCGGCACCGGGCTGGGGCTGGCGATCGTCAAGCATGTGCTGATGCGCCATCGCGGACGGCTGGAAATCAGCAGCGTGCCGGGGCATGGCAGCACCTTTACCTGCCACTTTACGCCGGCGCAATTGGTGTCAAGCAAAGCCTGAATCATCGCGGGGCAAGCCCGCTCCCACGCGTTACCTCAGCGATCGTGGGAGCGGGCTTGCCCCGCGATGGGACGCATCCCCTTTGCTTTTGCGGCTCCAACCGCTACATTGGATCCCCCGTGCCAGCCATCGCTGGCACTTTTTTCTCTTGAATTCAAAGACGGACCCCGTAAAAACTCCATCATGGACCCTTCCCCTGGTATCAGCCTCACCTCGTTGTTCGCCGATTTCGGCATGATTCTCTTCGCCTTGTTCCTGGTGCTGCTCAACGGCTTCTTCGTTGCCGCCGAGTTTGCCATGGTCAAGCTGCGTTCCACCCGGGTCGAAGCCATCGCCGAGCTGCATGGCTGGCGTGGCAGCATCCTGCGCAAGGTGCACAACCAGCTCGACGCCTACCTGTCGGCCTGCCAGCTGGGCATCACCCTCGCCTCCCTGGGCCTGGGCTGGGTCGGCGAGCCGGCGTTCGCCCACCTGCTGGAGCCGCTGCTGGCCGCCGTGGGCGTGGACAGCCCCGAGCTGATCAAGGCGATCTCGTTCTTCGTCGCCTTCTTCGTGATCTCCTACCTGCACATCGTGGTCGGCGAGCTGGCACCGAAGTCCTGGGCAATCCGCAAGCCCGAGCTGCTGTCGCTGTGGACCGCCGTGCCGCTGTACCTGTTCTACTGGGCGATGTACCCGGCGATCTACCTGCTCAACGCCAGCGCCAACACCATCCTGCGCATCGCCGGCCAAGGTGAGCCCGGGCCGCACCACGAGCACCACTACAGCCGCGAGGAGCTCAAGCTGATCCTGCACTCCAGCCGCGGCCAGGATCCGAGCGACCAGGGCATGCGTGTGCTGGCCTCGGCCGTGGAGATGGGCGAGCTGGAGGTGGTCGACTGGGCCAACTCCCGCGAGGACATGGTCAGCATCGACGCCCATGCGCCGCTGAAGGAAATCCTCGCCCTGCTGCGCCGCCACAAGTTCAGCCGCTACCCGCTGTATGACGCCGAGCGCGAGGAATTCACCGGCCTGCTGCACATCAAGGACCTGCTGCTGGAGCTGGCCGAGCTGGATCACCTGCCCGAGACCATCGACCTCGAGGACCTCGCCCGCCCGCTGGAGCGCGTCTCCCGGCACATGCCGTTGTCCCAGCTGCTGGAGCAGTTCCGCAAGGGCGGCGCGCACTTCGTGCTGGTGGAGGAAGCCGATGGCAAGGTGATCGGCTACCTGACCATGGAAGACGTGCTGGAAGTGCTGGTCGGCGATATCCAGGACGAACACCGCAAGACCGAGCGCGGCATCCTCGCCTACCAACCGGGCAAGCTGTTGGTACGCGGTGATACGCCGCTGTTCAAGGTCGAGCGCCTGCTGGGCGTCGACCTCGACCATATCGAGGCGGAAACCCTGGCCGGCTTGGTCTATGAGACCCTCAAGCGCGTGCCCGAGGAAGAGGAAGTGCTGGAGGTCGAAGGCCTGCGCATCATCATCAAGAAGATGAAAGGGCCGAAGATCGTGCTGGCCAAGGTGCTCAAGCTCGATTGATCCTTTGGGGCTGCTGCGCAGCCCCAGAAGCCTCAAGGGTTACCGGCAGTGAAATCCGGCAACCCGCCAATCGGCCGGTCGAACTGATACGGTATCGACTCCAGCGCCAACCCCACATTGCGCTGCACCACGAAATGCAGGTGCGGACCGCTGCTGTTGCCGGTGTTGCCCGACTTGGCCAGCGCCTGCCCCTGGGCCACCCGCTGCCCCTCGCCCACCACCACCGAACCGCGCATCAGGTGCAGGTACACGCCCATGGTGCCATCCGGGTGCAGGATCCTGACGAAGTTGCCCGCCGGATTGTTGCCCCGCCCGCTCTGGTTGTTCTCGATCTTCACCACCACACCACCCCGCGCCGCGATGATCGGCGTGCCCTCGGGCATGGCGATGTCCATGGCATAGCGCCCCTTGGGCCCGAAGTGGCTGAAGCGGCCATTGGGACCCTGGCTCAGACGAAACGGCCCGCCCTTCCAGGGGAAGGGATAGCGATAGCCCTGCGGGCGCTGGCCCGGGTCGCCCATGGCATAGCGAAACTTGGTGTCGTACCTGAGGCTGCTCCCCTGGCGGGCCTGGACCACGCTGAGCACCTGGGTCGAGCGCGGCGGCACCAGCCGTCGGACGATGCGCGGGGCGTTGCCGCCCTGGGCATTGGCCAGGCGCTCCACGCGCAGTTCCACCTCCATGGGCACGAACAGTTCGTTGCGGGCGACAAAGCGCACGCCACCGGCAAAGGGCTCGGTCTTCAGGCGAACCTGGCCATCCAGGCGCTCGACCATGGGCTCACGGAACACGAAGACCTTGGCCCCCGGGCTCGGGCGGTCGGAGTAGGAGACCACGCCGAAGGTGTCGGTGGTCTTGTAGACGGTCATGCCCAGGCTCGACGCCGAGGCCGTGAGCAAGGCACAGAACAGCAGCAGGCGGGCGGGCGGCATGATGGTGGCTTTTTGACAGTTGTGTTCTGTCGAAGCCTAGCAGCCGGATTTGAGAGGGATATGACAGTTGGTCGGGTGGTGCCGGATGGGTAACGTGGGAGCGGGCTTGCCCCGCGATGACGACGGTGGCCATACCACCACTATCGCGGGGCAAGCCCGCTCCCACAACATCAGCTCCGACGCGGTACTCAAGCGGCCATCAGGCGCCGGGCGTGAAGTGCTTCTGCGCCGTGCCGCGAGCGATCAGCCGCGACAGGTAGTCGAGCTTCTGCGCATCCTGGTCGACGAACTTGAAGGTCAGTTGCAGCCAGTCGCTCTCGGGCTTGGGCTCCAGCGCCGCAATGGCGTGCAGGTAGCCGTTCAGCCGCGCCGTCTCGGCATTCTCGCCTTGCTCCAGGTCCAGCACCGCGCCTTCGAGCACCTGTGGCAGGTTGGTGCCGCGGCGCACCACCAGCAGGGCTTCCTTGAGGCTCAGGGCCTTGATCATGCACGGCTGGGTGCCGCTGGACAGGCGCAGTTGGCCTTGGCCACGGCCAGTCTGGGCCGCGGCGG
Organism: Pseudomonas peradeniyensis; assembly: GCF_014268935.2. Lineage (GTDB taxonomy): Bacteria > Pseudomonadota > Gammaproteobacteria > Pseudomonadales > Pseudomonadaceae > Aquipseudomonas > Aquipseudomonas peradeniyensis. The sequence continues at coordinate 40,623 of NZ_JABWRJ020000003.1, forward strand.
CGGCAGTCTTCGGCGTCGGTGCGTTGATCAGTGGCTTGGCAGCCGCGGCGACAGGCGCCGGAGCCGCGACCTTGGCCGCTTCCGGACGACCACCGGTCAGGGCGCTGAGCGAGTCGTTGGCGAACGCCGAGTTGACTCGCGCCGGCGCACTGGACATCAGGGCGTCGAGCTTGCCGATCTTGGTCAGCGACTTCTTCACCTTGGTCAGCAGTTGCTCGTTGGTGAACGGCTTGCCGACGAAATCGGAAACACCGGCCTGGATGGCCTGGATCACGTTTTCCTTGTCACCACGGCTGGTCACCATGATGAACTGCATGGTCTTCATCTCTTCCTGTTGGCGGCACCAGGTCAGCAGTTCGAGGCCCGACATCTCGGGCATCTCCCAGTCGCACAGGACCAGGTCGAAACGTTCCTTGCTCAGCATGGCCATGGCCTTGCGACCGTTGACCGCGTCCTCGATCACCACGCCGGGAAAGGCGTTGCGCAGGCACTTTTTTACCAGGTCGCGGATGAACGGGGCATCGTCCACGACCAGCACATTCACTTTACTCATCGATACTCCTCTTGAATCCCGGCTAGCATACCGCCGACTGATGGCCATTTGCCAAACCACTGGTCACGCCGGGACTTCTCACACGGTTCGCGGGTGCCTGCTGGTGCTCGACCGCAAACGAAAACGCCCGGCGGTTGCCGGGCGTTCATGCTCGGGAGCAATCCTATTTATCGTCCGGTTCAGCCGGAACATTAGCGATTTCGCCCTCATCGAACGCTTCGCCCTGCACCTCGGCTTTCATGCGCTTGAGGCCCATGTGGCGCACGTCGGTGCCGCGCACCAGGTAGATCACCAGCTCCGAAATGTTGCGCGCGTGGTCGCCGATGCGCTCCAGCGAACGCAGGGCCCAGATCACGCTGAGCACGCGGGAGATCGAGCGCGGGTCTTCCATCATGTAGGTGACCAGCTCGCGCAGCGCGGTCTTGTATTCACGGTCGATGGTCTTGTCGTACTGGGCCACCGACAGCGCCAGGTCGGCGTCGAAACGGGCGAAGGCGTCCAGCGCGTCGCGGACCATGTTGCGCACCTGGTCGCCGATGTGGCGCACCTCGACGTAGCCGCGTGGCGACTCGCCTTCCTCGCACAGCTGGATGGCACGGCGGGCGATCTTGGTCGATTCGTCACCGATGCGCTCCAGGTCGATCACCGACTTGGAGATGCTGATGATCAGGCGCAGGTCGGAGGCCGCCGGCTGGCGACGGGCGAGGATGCGCACGCACTCCTCGTCGATGTTGCGTTCCATCTGGTTGATCTGTTCATCGACCTCGCGCACCTGCTGGGCCAGGCCCGAATCGGCCTCGATCAGCGCGGTGACGGCGTCGTTCACTTGCTTCTCGACCAGGCCGCCCATGGCCAGCAGGTGGCTGCGCACCTCCTCGAGCTCGGCATTGAACTGCTGGGAGATGTGGTGGGTAAGGCTTTCTTTGTTGATCATCGTTTCGCTCCGCGAAGCAGCTGCAGGCTTCAAGTCGTTCGTGTCGTTCCCTGGCTTACTGGCATTACCTGGTTCTGTGGGAGCGGGCTTGCCCGCGAACACCGGCAAAGCCGGTGCCAGCCACCGTGGTGCCTGCTTCGCGGGCAAGCCCGCTCCCACAGAGGCACCCGCCCCCTGGCGAGCAACTGCTAGCCGTAGCGACCGGTGATGTAGTCTTCGGTCTGCTTCTTCGCCGGGTTGGTGAACAGCGTGTCGGTATCACCGAATTCGACCAGTTTGCCCATGTACATGAACGCGGTGTAGTCCGAAACGCGGGCCGCCTGCTGCATGTTATGGGTCACGATGACGATGGTGTACTTGGATTTCAGTTCGTAGATCAGCTCCTCGACCTTCAGGGTCGAGATCGGGTCCAGCGCCGAGCACGGTTCGTCGAGCAGCAGCACTTCCGGCTCCACGGCGATGGTACGGGCGATCACCAGACGCTGCTGCTGGCCACCGGACAGGCCCAGGGCCGAGTCATGCAGGCGGTCCTTGACCTCGTCCCACAGCGCCGCGCCCTTCAGCGCCCACTCGACGGCTTCGTCGAGCACGCGCTTCTTGTTGATGCCCTGGATGCGCAGGCCGTAGACCACGTTCTCGTAGATGGTCTTGGGGAACGGGTTGGGCTTCTGGAACACCATGCCCACGCGGCGGCGCAGCTCGGCCACGTCCTCGCCCTTGCGGTAGATGTTGTTGCCGTACAGGTTGATGGCGCCTTCCACGCGGCAGCCATCGACCAGGTCGTTCATGCGGTTGAAGGTCCGCAGCAGCGTGGACTTGCCGCAGCCGGACGGGCCGATGAAGGCAGTCACGCGCTGCTTGGGGATGTTCAGGCTGACGTCGAACAGCGCTTGCTTGTCGCCGTAGAACAGGGACAGCCCAGGTACTTCGATGGCCACGGTCTCTTCGGCCAGGCGCAGGCTCTGCTTGTCGCGGCCCAGGGCCGACATGTCGATGCCGTGGGCGTGGGATTCATGCTGCATGGTCAACTCCATACGCTATCAATTCGTTTCAAAGGGCCGCCCGGTGTTCGGGCGGCACGCTTGCAATCAGGATCAGTGGTCGAGCGCCTTGTACTTCTCGCGCAGGTGGTTACGGATCCACACCGCCGAGAGGTTGAGGGTGGCGATCACCAGCACCAGCAACAGCGCGGTGGCGTACACCAGCGGCCGCGCGGCCTCGACGTTGGGGCTCTGGAAGCCGACGTCGTAGATGTGGAAGCCCAGGTGCATGATCTTCTGGTCCAGGTGCAGGTACGGGTAGTTACCGTCCACCGGCAGCGACGGCGCCAGCTTCACCACACCCACCAGCATCAGCGGCGCCACTTCGCCGGCGGCGCGGGCCACGGCGAGGATCATGCCGGTCATCATGGCCGGGCTGGCCATCGGCAGGACGATCTTCCACAGGGTCTCGGCCTTGGTCGCGCCCAGGGCCAGCGAGCCCTCGCGCACCGTACGCGGAATCCGCGCCAGGCCTTCCTCGGTGGCCACGATCACCACCGGCACCGCCAGCAGCGCCAGGGTCAGCGAGGCCCAAAGCAGGCCAGGCGTGCCGAGGGTCGGCGCCGGCAGCGACTCGGGGAAGAACAGCCGGTCGATCGAGCCGCCCAGCACGTAGACGAAGAAACCCAGGCCGAACACGCCGTAGACGATCGCCGGAACGCCGGCCAGGTTGTTCACCGCGATGCGGATCAACCGGGTCACCGGGCCCTGCTTGGCGTACTCGCGCAGGTACACCGCCGCCAGCACGCCGAACGGGGTGACGATCACGGCCATGATCAGGGTCATCATCACGGTGCCGAAGATGGCCGGGAAGATACCACCCTCGGTGTTGGCCTCACGCGGGTCGTCGCTGAGGAACTCCCACACCTTGGCGAAGTAGGCGCCCATCTTGGTCAGGCCGGACATGGCGTTCGGCTGGATGGCGTGGACCACCTTGCTCAGGTTGATCTCCACCTCGCGGCCGTTGCCGTCGCGGGCCACCAGGCTGTCGCGGGCGAAGGCCTGGTGCAGGCCGGTCAGGCGCTCCTCGATGGCCTTGTAGCGATTGTTCAGCTCAGCGCGCTCGGCGTCCATGTCGGCCTGGGCGGCAGCGTCCAGCTTGCCGTCCAGTTCCAGCTTGCGGCTGTGCAGGCGCAGGCGCTCGAGGCCATGGTTGATGGCGCCGATGTCCTTCTTCTCCAGCTTCACCAACTGGTCGTTGAGTTCGCTGGCGCGCTTGAGGCGCGTCTGCAGCTCAGTCCAGGCCTCGGGGCCCTGGGCGACCACGCGGCCTTCTTCCTTGACGCTGACCAGGTAGCCGTAGAAGTTACCCCATTCGCGGCGCTCAAGGGCGATCAGGTCGACAGGCATTTGCTGGTCGACCAGCCACTCGCCCACGACCCAGGTGAAGTCAGTGCCGTTGAGGTCACGGTTACCGACCTTGATCAGCTCGCGGGTCATGAACTCCGGGCCCTGCTCGGGAACCGGCAGGCCGGCACCCTTGAGGCGTTCACGCGGTACTTCTTCCTTCTGTACCACTTCACCGATGACCACGTGGTCGGCCTGGCCCGGCACCTTGTAGGTGGCCTGGACCAGGTCGGCCGGCCAGAAGTGGCCCAGGCCGCGCACGGCGATCACGGCCAGCAGGCCGACGGTCATGATGACCGCCATGGCGACCGCGCCACCACTGATCCAGACGCCGGGGGCGCCGCTCTTGAACCAGCCTTTGAGGGAATCCTTTTTCACGGATCTCTACCTTTCTATCAAAGCGACGAGTATTTCTTGCGCAGGCGCTGGCGAATCAGCTCGGCCAGGGTGTTCATCACGAAGGTGAACATCAGCAGCACGAGGGCGGCGAGGAACAGCACACGATAGTGGCTGCCACCGACTTCCGATTCGGGCATTTCCACGGCCACGTTGGCGGCCAGGGTGCGCATGCCCTCGAATAGGTTCATCTCCATCACCGGGGTGTTGCCGGTGGCCATCAGCACGATCATGGTCTCGCCCACCGCGCGGCCCATGCCGATCATCAGCGCCGAGAAGATGCCCGGGCTGGCAGTGAGGATGACCACGCGGGTCAGGGTCTGCCACGGCGTGGCGCCCAGCGCCAGCGAACCCAGGGTCAGGCTGCGCGGCACGCTGAACACGGCGTCTTCGGCGATGGAATAGATGTTCGGGATGACCGCGAAGCCCATGGCGATGCCGACCACCAGGGCGTTGCGCTGGTCGTAGGTGATGCCGAGGTCGTTGCTGATCCACAGGCGCATGTCGCCCTTGAAGAACCAGCTCTCGAGGAACGGACTCATGTACAGGGCAAACCAGCCGATCACCAGGATCACCGGGATCAGGATCGCCGCTTCCCAGCCATCCGGAATGCGCAGGCGGATCGACTCCGGCAGGCGGCTCCAGCTGAAGCCGGCGAGCAGGATGCCGATCGGCATGATCACGAACAGGCTGAATACGCCCGGCAGGTGGCCTTCGAGGTACGGCGCGAGGAACAGGCCGGCGAAGAAGCCGAGGATCACCGTCGGCATCGCTTCCATCAGCTCGATTACCGGCTTGACCTTGCGGCGCATGCCCGGGGCCATGAAGTAGGCGGTGTAGATGGCGGCGGCGATGGCCAGCGGCGCGGCCAGGATCATCGCGTAGAACGCGGCCTTGAGCGTACCGAAGGTCAGCGGCGACAGGCTCAGCTTGGGTTCGAAGTCGGTGTTCGAGGCGGTCGACTGCCAGACATACTTAGGCTCGTCGTAGTTCTCGTACCAGACCTTGCCCCACAGCGCGCTGAAGGAGATCTCCGGGTGCGGGTTGCGCAGGCTCAGGGGCAGCAGCTTGCCACCTTCCTCGATGATGATGCGGTTGGCGCGTGGCGACAGGGCCAGCACGCCCGCGCCTTCGGCGACCGATTCGACCAGCAGGGTGCGGTGCGCGGTGCTGTGGAACACGCCCAATTTGCCTTCGCTGTCCAGGGCGATGAAGCCCTTGCGGCGCTCTTCGGCGTCGATCTGCACCACCGGGGCCTTGCCCAGCTGGAAGCTGCGGATCAGCTTGAAGCGCGACTCGCCGTCCGGATCGCGGGCCATGAACCACTGGCTCAGGCCGCCCTTGGAGTCACCGAAGATCAGCGAGATGCCACCGACCAGCTGGGCGGTCGCGGTGATTTCGGCGTTGCCGTCTTCCAGCAGCTTGTAGCGACCATTGAGGCTCTTGTCGCGCAGGCTGAACACGTCGGCGGTGGCGCGACCGTTGACCACGTACAGCCACTGCTGGCGCGGGTCGATGAAGATGTTCTTCACCACCTCGGTCATCTGCGGCAGCTCGATGCGGTTCTGCTCGATGGTGACCTCGTCGGTCATCATGTTCTCGGTACGCGACAGCTCGACCACCTGCAGGTGCGCGCCAGTGGAGCCGGCCAGCAACAGGGTGTCGCCATTGACGTTGACGCTCACGTGTTCCAGCGCGCGGCCCTGGTCATCCAGGGTGAACAGGTCCTGACCATAGGGGTAGTCGATACCCGGCTCGATGGTCTTCTTGTTGTCCGGATAGGTGATCTTGTAGGTGTGGTGGAACACCAGCGCCTGGCCATTGGACAGGCCCAGCACCACCAGCGGGCTGCCGGGCTGGTCGGTGCTGATCGAGCTGACCTGGGCGCCGGCGGGCAGCGGCAGGTCGACGCGCTTCAGTTCGTTGCCGGTCTTGGTGTCGAAGAACAGCGCCTGGCCCTTGTCGGACACACGCATGCCCACGAGGTTCTGCTCCTCGAGGGCGATCATCAGGGGCTTGCCGGCGTCCTGTTGCAGCCAGGTCGGCTCCAGGGCCTTCTTGCTGGTCAGTTCGGCACCCTGGAACAGCGGCAGCACCACATAGGCCAGGTAGAAGAAGATCAGCGTGATCGCTGCCAGCACGGCGAGGCCGCCCACCAGGACGTACCAGCGGGTCAGACGGTCCTTGAGGGCGCGCATGCGGCGCTTGCGTTGCAACTCGGGCGTATTGAAATCAATGCGCACGGGAGGAGAATTTTGGGTCATTGTGGAGTTGGCCAGATCATTCATGCGCACACCCTAGCGGTCCCGTATGACAAAAACATGACAGTGCAGTGACGCAAAAAAGCCCGCCGCTCAGGAGCCCTGGCTTCGGACTAAGGAATTCGTGGAGGAGGCCGGCATTGTGGTCACCGGCCTCATCCTCAGTTACTTACTTCTTTGCAACGTTACCCGCGTGGGACAGACCCAGGTCAGCCAGGGTCTTGTCGACCACCTTGGCTGGCAGCGGGATGTAGCCGTCCTTCACGACAACCTGCTGGCCGGCCTGGGACAGCACCAGCTTGACGAACTCGGCTTCCAGCGGGGCCAGAGGCTTGTTCGGCGCCTTGTTGACGTAGACGTACAGGAAGCGCGACAGCGGATAGGTACCGTTCAGGGCGTTGGCTTCGTTGTCTTCGACGAAGGTGCCGCCGTCTTTCTTGGCCAGAGGCACGGTCTTGACGCTGGCGGTCTTGTAGCCGATGCCCGAGTAGCCAATGCCGTTCAGCGAGGAGCTGATCGACTGCACGACCGAGGCCGAGCCAGGCTGTTCGTTGACGTTAGGCTTGAAGTCGCCTTTGCACAGGGCTTCTTCCTTGAAGTAGCCGTAGGTGCCCGATACCGAGTTACGGCCGAACAGCTGGACCGGCTTGTTGGCCAGGTCGCCGGTCACGCCGACGTCACCCCAGGTCTTGATCTCGCTCTTGCCACCGCACAGGCGGGTGGAGGAGAAGATGGCGTCGACCTGAGCCATGGTCAGGCCCTTGATCGGGTTGTCCTTGTGCACGAATACGGCCAGGGCGTCGACGGCGACCGGGATGGCGGTCGGCTTGTAGCCGTATTTCTGCTCGAAGGCCTGCAGCTCGACGTCTTTCATCTTGCGGCTCATCGGGCCCAGGTTGGCGGTGCCTTCGGTCAGCGCGGGCGGCGCGGTGGAGGAGCCGGCGGCCTGGATCTGGATGTTTACGTTCGGATATTCCTTCTTGTAGGCCTCGGCCCACAGGGTCATCAGGTTCGCGAGGGTGTCGGAACCGACGCTGGAGAGGTTGCCCGATACACCGGTGGTCTTGGTGTAGGTCGGGATTGCAGGATCGACAGCGGCGACCGCATTGGCGGCAGCGACGCCAGCGGCGGCAAAGGTCAGGGCCGCCATCAAACGCTTCAGTTTCATGCCTTGCTCCTAGCAGGAATATCGTGGGTTGTGAGATGGAACGGGCCCAAGTATCTGCAGGCCGCATGAACACTCTATGACTCGAATATGACAATTGGATGAAAGGCCATCACCGGGAACCGGGATGGCCTTTACAGGATGTTGCAGAGGAGGAGTTTAGAGCGGGTGTCAGCGTTTACGAGCGAGCAAATAGGTGCCCACCAGCAGACCAACGGCACACAGGCACGCCACGTAGTAGGCCGGCGCCATCGGGCTGAACTTGAGCAGCGCGGTCACCACCATCGGCGTCAGCCCGCCAAAGATCGCGTAGGCCAGGTTGTAGGAGAACGACAAGCCGCTGAAGCGCACCACCGGCGGGAACGCCTTGACCATCACGTACGGCACGGCGCCGACGATGCCCACGCACAGGCCGGTCAGGGCATACAGCGGGAACAGCAGGTCCGGGCGGGTCGGCAGGCTGTGGTAGAAGGCCCAGGACGACGCCAGCAACGCCAGGCTGCCAACGATGAACACGCGCCCAGCGCCAAAACGGTCTGCCAGGCTGCCAGCCCCGATGCAGCCCAGGCTGAGCAGCACGATGGCCAGGCTGTTGGCCTTGAGCGAATCGGTGGGGCTGACGTGATAGAGGCTCTGCAGCAAGGCCGGGGTCATCAGGATGATCACCACGATGCCGGCCGACAGCAGCCAGGTGAGCAGCATCGACAGGATGATCGCACCGCGATGGTCGCGCAGCACCGCGCGCAGCGGCAGTTCTTCGGCCAGGGCCTTGCGCGCCTGCATCTCGGCGAACACCGGGGTCTCATGCAGCCAGCGGCGCAGGTAGACCGCGAAGAAGCCGAACACCCCACCGAGCAGGAACGGGATACGCCAGGCGTAATCCGCCACCTCCTCGGGGGTGTAGAGCGTGTTGATCAGGGTCGCCACCAGCGAGCCAAGCAGGATGCCCGAGGTTAGCCCCGCGGTCAGGGTGCCGCAGGCATAGCCGGTGTTGCGCGCCGGCACGTGCTCGGAGACGAACACCCAGGCCCCCGGCACCTCGCCGCCGATGGCCGCGCCCTGGATCACCCGCATCAACAGCAGCAGGATCGGCGCCCACAGGCCAATCTGCGCATAGGTGGGCAGCAGGCCCATCACCAGGGTCGGTACGGCCATCAGGAAGATGCTCAGGGTGAACATCTTCTTGCGCCCGAGCAGGTCGCCGAAGTGGGCCATGACGATGCCGCCCAGGGGGCGCGCCAGGTAGCCGGCGGCGAAGATGCCGAAGGTCTGCATCAGGCGCAGCCACTCAGGCATGTCGGCGGGGAAGAACAGCTTGCCGACCACCGTGGCGAAGAACACGAAGATGATGAAGTCGTAGAACTCCAAGGCTCCGCCCAGGGCGGACAGCGAGAGGGTCTTGTAGTCACTGCGGGACAACGGCCGGGACGGCTGCTCGATACTGCTCTGCACGGAGGTCATCGCTGTTCTTTCTCTTGTAGGTCTGCGGACCGCTTGGCATGCGGCTTCTGGATTGGCTAGGCAGCGAAGATAGCAAATTGCCGAGCCGCGCTCATAGCGGTACAAAATCCATACAGATATTCATGAATGTGCGGTCGTCGCTGGCTGTGCAGGTATATATACTGCCCGCTCGTAGGAAAAGGTTGCTTCCATTGTGGGAAGTTGTGCGAAAACGTCGGTCATTGTTGTCAGACTGTTTCGCAGAGTTTCCCTTTGGCCGCCTCGCGAAGCGAAATCAGCGTAGTATGCGTGTTGCTGAATCGTTTTTACGGCGTCCTTCATTGCGCCACCAACGAAGCTTCACGGGTCAGAGGCCCCACGGCATGATTGAGCTCGAACAAGAAGATCCTATCCCGCAGGGCGACCTGGCCTTGCAGATCACCGCGCTGCCACGCGAGACCAATGGTTTCGGCGATATCTTCGGCGGCTGGCTGGTCGCCCAGATGGACCTGGCCGGCACCGCCATGGCCAGCCGCGTCGCCGGTGGCCGGGTGGCCACGGTAGCCATCGACCGCATGGCCTTCCTGGTGCCGGTGGCGGTGGGCGCTCAGCTGTCCTTCTATACCCAGACCCTGGAGATCGGTCGCAGCTCGATCCAGATGATGGTCGAAGTGTGGAGCGACGACCCGCTGTCCAGCGAATGGCGCAAGGTCACCGAAGCCGTGTTCGTGTTCGTCGCCATCGACGGCAGCGGTCGCACCCGCTCGGTGCCTCGTCGCTGAGCCGAGCGAGCGGTAAACTCATTGCACGTCACCGGGTCCAACGGCCTGACAGACAATCAATGAGACGAGCGCAATGGCTAACTTCACGGTCGAGACCGAGCTTCACGGCGAACTCAATTGCTGGCGCATCACCAGCGAGCATGCCGAACTATTGATCGCCCAGCAGGGCGCGCAAGTCCTCAGCTACCAGCGGATCGGCGAACCGCCGCTGCTGTGGCTGAGCGACCAGGCCATCTTGCGCAAGGGCAAGTCGGTGCGCGCCGGCGCGCCGGTGTGCTGGCCATGGTTCGGTATCTTCGAACGCAACCCGGATTCGGTCAAAGCCATGTTCAAGGGCGAGCAGCCACCGGCCCACGGCCTGGTGCGCGGGCGCGACTGGCAGTTGCTGGGGGCCGAGGAGCACGGCGAAAGCCTGCACATCGAATTCGAACTACCCGAAGCCCAGGGCGACCTGCCGGGCTGGGCCCACGAGGTCCAGCTCAAGCTGCTGGTGGAACTGGGCGACCAGCTGAAGCTGACCCTCACCAGCTACAACCTCGGCAATTCCGACGTCACCCTGAGCCAGGCCCTGCACAGTTACTTCGCCGTGAGCGATGTGCGTCAGGTGCAGGTGGAAGGCGTGGACGGGTTGGCCTATATCGAAACCCTGGCCAACTGGGAGCAACACCAGCAGCAGGGCAACCTGGGCTTCGCGGGCGAGACCGATCGCATCTACCTGAACGCCCCCGAGCGCCTGGCCATCGTCGACCCGCACTGGAACCGACGCATCACCTTGCAGGCCGACGGCTCACACACTGCGGTGATCTGGAACCCCTGGACCGAGCGCGCCCGCGACCTGCCGGACATGGCCGACGATGGCTGGCAGCGCATGCTGTGCATCGAGACGGCCAATGTGATGGATGACGTGGTGGTGCTCAAGCCGGGGGCGAGTCATGCGATGAGCGTGGCGATCGGTAGCGAAGTGCTCTGAGTTTTCCGGGACCGCTACGCGGTCCTTTCGCGACACAAGGCCGCTCCCACAGGATTCGCGTGATCCCTGTAGGAGCGGCCTTGTGTCGCGATGGGCTGCAAGCAGCCCCAGAATGCGTTAGAGGTCGGCGTCTTCCACCACCCTCACCTGCCCCGCCTCCAGCGCATACGCCGCATCCGCCAGGTCATTGCTGACCGTCTCCACCTTCAGCGTGCCGGTCACCCACAACGGCGTGTAGATGTCGTCGATCTTCAAACCTTTCGGATAACGCACCAGCACCAGCTGGTTCGGCGGCGGCGGCGGAACATGGATGCAGGCGCCCGGGTACGGCACCAGGAAGAACAACGTGCTGTTGCCTTTCGCATCGCTCTCCAACGGCACCGGATACCCGCCCAGGCGGATCTGCTTGCCGTTCATCGCTGCCACGGTCTTGGTCGAGTACATCACCGCAGGCAGGCCCTTGCTCTGCTTCAGGCCACCCTTGGCAGTGAAGGTCCCCTGGGCTTCCGGGGAGTTGTGGTCGATCTCGGGCATCTGCTCGAGGGCTTTCTGGTCCGACTTGGGCATCAGCTCCAGCCAGTCGGTCTCGGGCAGTTCGGCATGGGCCAGGGCGCTGGCCAGCAGCAGGGGGACGAGGAATAACGCACGCATGGGAATGCTCGGCAACTCGGGATTGAATTGCCGGGCATTCTAGCCTGTGTTCAGTTCTTCTTGATGAAGCCGTAGATCACCAGAAGGATGATCGCCCCGACCAGGGCCCCGAAGAAACCTGCGGCCTGCCCGGCCTGGTAGATGCCAAGGGCTTGCCCGCCATAGGTGGCGGCCAGGGAGCCGGCGATGCCGAGGAGGATGGTCATGATCCAGCCCATGCTGTCGTCACCCGGTTTCAGGAAACGCGCCAGCAGGCCGACGATCAGGCCAATGAAGATGGTTCCAATGATGCCCATGGCAATCCCTCTATGATGAACATGAAACATGCCAAAGCCTAGTCAGCGCTTTGGCATGTTGCCATCTCAGAGCGGCATTGCCGGGCAGAAGTTCGATCAGCCGGCGATCAACGCCTCTACTTCGGCGATCTTGGCCTTGAGGGTGACCATGTCGGCGCAGCGCAGGGTGGCATGGCCGACCTTGCGTCCGACCTTGAACGCCTTGCCGTAGTGGTGCAGGTGACAATCATCGATGGCCACGACCTTGTCCACCGGCGGTACTTCGCCGATGAAGTTGAGCATGGCGCTCTCGCCGACCTTGGCGGTCGAACCCAGCGGCAGGCCGGCGACGGCACGCAGGTGGTTCTCGAACTGGCTGCACTCACTGCCTTCGATGGTCCAGTGCCCGGAGTTGTGCACGCGCGGGGCAATCTCGTTGGCCTTCAGACCGCCGTCGACTTCGAAGAACTCGAAGGCCATGACGCCGACATAGTCCAGCTTCTGCAGCACGCGACCGACGTAGTCTTCGGCCAGGGCCTGCAGCGGGTGCGCGTCGCTGGCCACCGACAGTTTCAGGATGCCGCTGTCGTGGGTGTTGTGCACCAGCGGGTAGAAGCGGGTTTCGCCATCGCGGGCACGCACGGCCACCAATGACACTTCGCCGGTGAATGGCACGAAGCCCTCCAGCAGGCAAGGCACGCTACCCAGCTCGGCGAAGGTATCGACCACGTCCTCAGGCTTGCGCAGGACCTTCTGGCCCTTGCCGTCATACCCCAGGGTGCGGGTCTTGAGCACGGCCGGCAGGCCGATGCTGGCGACGGCGGCATCCAGGTCCGCTTGCGAAAGGATGTCGGCGAAAGCCGGGGTCGGAATCCCCAGGTCGCGGAACATGCTCTTCTCGAACAGACGGTCGCGGGCGATGCGCAGGGCTTCGGCGCTCGGGTAGACCGGCACGAACTGCGAAAGGAAGGCGACGGTTTCCGCCGGCACGCTCTCGAACTCGAAGGTCACCAGGTCGACTTCGTCGGCCAGCTGGCGCAGGTGGTCCTGGTCGCCGTAGTCGGCGCGCAGGTGCTCGCCCAGCGGGGCGGCGCAGGCGTCCGGGGCCGGGTCGAGGAAGGCGAAGTTCATGCCCAGCGGGGTGCCCGCCAGGGCCAGCATGCGGCCCAGCTGGCCGCCACCGATTACACCGATCTTCATAGCGTCAACCTCAAGCCTGGCGCGGATCTGGATTGTCCAGAACGGTGTCGGTCTGCTCGGTGCGGAACTGCTTGAGCGCCGCGTGGAACTGCGGGTACTTGGCGCCCAGGATGCTTGCCGACAGCAGCGCGGCGTTGATCGCGCCGGCTTTGCCGATGGCCAGGGTGGCTACCGGCACGCCGGCCGGCATCTGCACGATCGACAGCAGCGAATCGACACCCGACAGCATCGACGACTGCACTGGCACGCCCAGCACCGGCAGGTGGGTCTTGGCAGCGCACATGCCTGGCAGGTGGGCCGCGCCACCGGCACCGGCGATGATCACCTCGATGCCGCGGCCTTCGGCCTCCTCGGCGTACTGGAACAGCAGGTCCGGGGTACGGTGGGCGGAAACCACCTTCACCTCGTAGGGAATGCCGAGTTTTTCCAGCATATCGGCGGTGTGGCTAAGGGTGGACCAATCGGACTTGGAGCCCATGATCACGCCAACCAGTGCACTCATCGTCGAGCCTCTTCGCTTGTGCGCCCGCGGGCGCGTCAAAAAACAACAAGCCACGCGGGACGACCGGCGTGGCTTGTTTGCTGATCATGACCGGATCTATCCGGTCGAGGGGCCGCGCAGTATAGCGTAACGCGAGGCGATCACGGCACCCCCGGCGACCAACTGTCGCCCTTATTTTTCGGGGGTTTGGCTGACTTTCGGGTCAACTGAGCCGCCCTCCAGCTTGCGCCACAGCAACCGCACGTTGGCCTTGCGCACCAGCGCGCAGCGGTACAGGCGGATTTCCAGCGGCACATGCCACTGGCTGCCGCCACAGATCACCAGTTCGCCACGTTCCAGCTCGCCACGCATCGACAGCCTCGGCACCCAGGCGATACCCATGCCTTCGAGGGCCATGCTCTTGAGACTGTCGGCCATCGCGGTTTCATAGACAGTGGTATAGCGCAGGTTGCGCTGGCGTAGCAGCAGGTTGACCGAACGGCCGAGGAAGGCGCCAGCGCTGTAGGCCAGCAGCGGCACGCTGCCCTCGCCCTCCAGGTCGAACAGCGGCTTGCCGTCCGGACCCACGGCGCACACCGGAAGCATTTCGGTGGTGCCCATGTGCAGCGAGGGGAAGATCTCAGCGTCCATCTGCAGGGCGGCGTCCGGGTCATAGAAGGCCAGCATCAGGTCGCAGCCGCCCTCGCGCAATGCATGAACGGCATCACCGACGTTGGTGGCCACCAGGCGCGTGGCGATGTTCAAACCATCGTTGCGCAGCTGCGCCACCCAGCGCGGGAAAAAGCCCGACGCCAGGGAGTGTGCGGCCGACACCTGGATGACCTCGCCCTGCCCGCCTTCGAGGTGGTGCAAATGGCGGAGAACTTCGCTCAACTGGTCGACAACGGTGCGCGCAGTGACGAGAAACAGCTGTCCGGCCTCGGTCAGTTCGATGGGTGTGCGGGAACGATTCACCAAGGTCAGCCCCAACGCCGCCTCCAAGCTGCGTATGCGTCGGCTGAAAGCCGGCTGGGTGACGAAACGGCGCTCGGCCGCCTGGGAAAAACTGCGGGTGGAGGCCAGGGCACTGAAGTCCTCCAGCCATTTGCTTTCGAGGTTCATCGACTACTCCGCAACGCGTGCACCAAAATGGAACACGCTCGATTGTCAATCGGCGTCACATCAAACCGTATGCCGTTTGTGCATAGGTTAGCGTGCAACAGCATTGGCCGCAAAATCCGGGCAGCCCTAGCATTGGCGCCATTCCGGCAGGTGCCGGGTCAAAATCGAGATGATATCCATCATGTCCTCCGCTGCATCGTTCCGCGTCGAAAAAGATCTGCTTGGTACCCTTGAAGTCCCTGCCGATGCCTACTACGGCATCCAGACTCTGCGCGCTGCCAACAACTTCCACCTCTCCGGCGTTCCGCTGTCGCACTACCCGAAACTGGTAGTCGGCCTGGCGATGGTCAAGCAGGCCGCTGCTGACGCCAACCGTGAGCTGGGGCACCTGAGCGATGCCAAGCACGCTGCCATCACTGCAGCCTGCGCCCGACTGATCAAGGGTGACTTCCACGATCAGTTCGTCGTGGACATGATTCAAGGCGGTGCCGGCACCTCCACCAACATGAACGCCAACGAAGTCATCGCCAACGTCGCGCTGGAGCACATGGGCCACCAGAAAGGTGAGTACCAGTACCTGCACCCGAACAACGACGTGAACATGGCGCAGTCGACCAACGACGCCTACCCGACCGCGATCCGTCTGGGTCTGCTGCTGGGCCACGACGCCCTGCTGGCCAGCCTCGACAGCCTGATCCAGGCCTTCGCCGCCAAGGGTAAAGAGTTCGACCACGTACTGAAGATGGGCCGCACCCAGCTGCAGGACGCCGTGCCGATGACCCTGGGCCAGGAATTCCGCGCCTTCGCCACCACCATGACCGAAGACCTGCAGCGCCTGCGCTCGCTGGCTCCGGAGCTGCTGACCGAAATCAACCTGGGCGGTACCGCCATCGGTACCGGCATCAACGCCGACCCGGGCTACCAGGCCCTGGCCGTGCAGCGCCTGGCGACCATCAGCGGCCAGCCGCTGGTCCCGGCCGCCGACCTGATCGAAGCCACCTCCGACATGGGCGCCTTCGTGCTGTTCTCCGGCATGCTCAAGCGTACCGCGGTCAAGCTGTCGAAGATCTGCAACGACCTGCGCCTGCTGTCCAGCGGCCCACGCACCGGCATCAACGAAATCAACCTGCCAGCGCGTCAGCCAGGCAGCTCGATCATGCCAGGCAAGGTCAACCCGGTGATCCCGGAAGCCGTCAACCAAGTCGCCTTCGCCATCATGGGCAACGACCTGGCCCTGACCGTCGCCGCCGAAGGTGGCCAGCTGCAGCTGAACGTGATGGAACCGCTGATCGCCTACAAGATCTTCGACTCGATCCGCCTGCTGCAACGCGCCATGGACATGCTGCGCGAGCACTGCATCGTCGGCATCACCGCCAACGAACAGCGCTGCCGTGAACTGGTCGAGCACTCGATCGGCCTGGTCACCGCCCTGAACCCGTACATCGGCTACGAAAACGCCACCCGTATCGCCCGCGTCGCCCTGGAAACCGGCCGCGGCGTGCTGGAACTGGTGCGCGAGGAGAAGCTGCTGGACGAAGAGATGCTCAACGACATCCTGCGTCCGGAAAACATGATCGCTCCCCGTCTGGTTCCGCTGAAGGCGTAACCCAGGCCGCTGCAAACAGTCTCACCAGGTCGAGGGACTAGACACCTCTCAACCTTTCAAGGGCCCGAGCGCACGCTCCGGGCCCTTTTTTTATACCTGCGCTTCAAACCCTGCGCGGTCCCTGTAGGAGCGGCATATAACTTGCTCGCTAAAGCTTCTCAGCCCAATGGGACGCCGAGCATGCTGCACAGCCACCTCACCACCCTCAACGCGGTTTCGCTGATCCTCCAGGTGTTCCAGGAGGCCGGCGTCGACCCGCGGCAGCTGCTCGCCGGCAGCGGCATAGGCCCGGCGGACATGGGCCACGCCGATGCGCGCATCACCACCCAACAGGAGCTGCAGGTGTGCGCCAACGCCGTCGCCCGGCGTGAGGACATCGGCCTGGAACTGGGCCGGCGGATGCATGTGTCGTGCTACGGGATGCTGGGTTACGCCCTGCTCTCCAGTGCCACTTTGGGTGACGCCCTGCGCCTGGCGCTGAGTTACCCGGCACTGCTGGGAACAGTCTTCCAGCTGCGCCTGGTGGATGACGGCCAGCGGGTCTGGCTCAGCGCCACCGACCATTACGACGCCCCCGGCCTTGCCGCCTTCAACGCCGAGTTCTGCCTGGTGTCGCTGAAAGTGATCTGCGATGACCTGCTCGGTCGTCCGCTGCCGCTGCTGGCGGCGCGCTTCGAACACTCGCGCCCCGGCTACCACACGCTCTACGACGGTGCATTCCAATGCCCGCTCGGCTTCGAGGCCGGCGATAACGCCTTCGCCTTCGAGCGCCGCTGGCTGGATATGCCGCTGCCGCTGGCCGACCCGATCACCCACAAGGCCATGGGCGAACGCTGCCGACGGCTGAACCTGGAGTTCACCGGGCGTCAGGCCTGGCTCGGGCGCATTCGCCAGTTGCTGGTCCAACAGCTGGATGCCGCCCCCGGGCTGGAGGGCCTGGCACGGCAGATGAACTGCTCGTCGCGCACCTTGCGCCGGCACCTGCAAGCGCTGGGCAGCAGTTATCAACAGCTGCTCGACGAGTTGCGCTTCGAGCGGGCCAAGCAACTGCTGGCCGAAGACCAGATGCCGATCTATCGCATTGCCGAATCGCTGGGGTTCAGCGAGACCGCGAGTTTCAGGCATGCCTTCCAGCGCTGGAGCGGCGTGGCGCCCAGTCATTTTCGCGGCTGACCGCACCCACGCCGATTCGTGGGAGCGGGCTTGCCCCGCGATAAGGTCGCCACAGGTGATGGCCACATCTATCCCCTTTTGGCCATTCATGCCGTTCTCCCTTCATCGGGCCACCCAGCACAATCGGCCCACGCCAGTAATGATCCGGAGAACAACAAATGCTGACGATCTATTCCGATGACCACCGCCTGCACCATGGCCGCTGCGAGCTGATCGACGGCCAGCTGATGCCCTGCTTCGAAATGCCCTCCCGTGCCGATCACGTCCTCGATCAGGTGAAGCAGCGCAACCTCGGCCCCGTGCAAGGCCCCACCGATTTTGGCCGCGCTCCGCTGCAACGCATCCACAGCACCGACTACCTGAACTTCTTCGAAGGCGCCTGGGCCCGCTGGGCGGCGCTGGGCCATGACGGCGACCTGCTGCCCTTCACCTGGCCGGCGCGCACCTTGCGCCAGGTCAAGCCCACCGGCCTGCACGGCGAACTCGGCTACTACAGCTTCGACGCTGGCGCGCCGATCACCGCCGGCACCTGGCAGGCCGCCTACAGCGCCGCGCAAGTGGCCCTGACCGCCCAGGCTGCGATCCAGCAAGGCGCCCACGCGGCCTTCGCCCTGTGCCGCCCGCCGGGACACCACGCCGCCGCCGAGGTGATGGGTGGCTACTGTTACCTGAACAACGCCGCCATCGCCGCCCAGGCCTTCCTCGACCAGGGCCGGCGCAAGGTGGCCATCCTCGATGTCGACTACCACCACGGCAACGGCACCCAGGACATCTTCTACACCCGCAACGATGTGTTCTTCGCCTCGATCCACGGCGACCCGCAGGACGAGTTCCCGTTCTTCCTGGGCTATGCCGACGAGGTCGGTGAAGGCGCGGGCGAAGGCTGCAACATCAATTACCCACTGCCCGCCGGCAGCGACTGGTCGGCCTGGAGCGCGGCACTGGAAGACGCCTGCCAGCGCATCGCCGCCTACGACGCCGAGGTGCTGGTGATCTCCCTCGGCGTGGACACCTTCAAGGACGACCCGATCTCCCAGTTCAAGCTCGACAGCCCGGACTACCTGGAGATGGGCAAGCGCATCGCCCAGCTGGGCAAGCCGACCTTGTTCGTGATGGAGGGCGGCTACGCCGTGGAGGAAATCGGCATCAACGCGGTCAATGTGCTGGAAGGCTTCCAGCGCGCCCAGCCAGGAGCCTGAACATGGTCCGACTCAAGCGTCTGCTCGCCCCACTCATCACCGTCGGCCTGCTCGCTGGCGCGCTCCAGACCCACGCCGACCAGCGCACCCTGCGGGTCTACAACTGGTTCGACTACATCACCCCGCAGACCCTCACCGACTTCCAGAAGGACAGCGGGGTGAAGCTGGTCTACGACATCTTCGACACCAACGAGGCGCTGGAGGCCAAGCTGCTGACCGGCAACTCCGGCTACGACGTGGTGGTGCCATCCAATGTGTTCCTCGCCAAGCAGATCGAGGCCGGCGTGTTCCAGCCGCTCGATCGCACCAAGCTGCCCAACTGGCAACATCTGGACCCGGCGCTGATGAAGCTGATCGAGGCCAACGATCCCGGCAACAAGTTCGCCGTACCCTACATGTACGGCACCGTGCTGATCGGCTTCAACCCGGACAAGGTCAAGGCCGTGCTTGGCGACAACGCCCCGGTAGACAGCTGGGACCTGATCTTCAAGCCGGAGAACATCGCCAAGCTCAAGCAATGCGGCGTGGCACTGCTCGACTCGCCGTCGGAGATCCTGCCGCTGGCCCTGTCGTACCTGGGCCTGGACCCCAACAGCGGCAAGCCGGCCGACTACCAGAAAGCCCAGGACCTGCTGCTGAAGATCCGCCCGCACGTCACCTACTTCCACTCCTCCAAATACATGGCCGACATCGCCAATGGCGACATCTGCGTGGCGGTGGGTTATTCGGGCAGCTTCTCCCAGGCCGCCAACCGCGCCCGCGAGGCCAAGAATGGTGTGACGGTGGACATGCGCCTGCCCAGGGAAGGGGCGCCGATCTGGTTCGACATGCTGGCGATCCCGAAGAACGCGGCCAACCCGGAGGATGCCCATGCCTTCATCAACTACCTGCTGCGGCCCGAGGTGATCGCGCCGATCAGCGATTTCGTCGGCTACCCGAACCCGAACAAGGATGCGAACGACAAAGTCAGCCCGGCGATCCGCAACAACCCGAACCTGTACCCGACAGCTGAGGCGATGGCCAAGCTGTATACCCTCAAGCCGTTGCCACGGGATGCCGAGCGGGCACGGACTCGAGCCTGGACCAGAATTAAATCTGGCACCTGATAGGTATGTGCAATGCTCCTGCCACCCGGCAGGAGCAGAACACGCCGAACCCCATCATTTGGCGGGTTTGAATGTTGCCTCGGTTATAGTTCGGTGGCGGTCGTTGGGCTCAAGTTTCACAATGAAACTGCCAGAAAACTTACCATCTTCATGCAGAATATTGGCACCTCCCAGCTCTGCCACATAATTAAGAGAGGGCTCACCTTCTTTTTCTACGCTATAGCCCGCCGTAACTTTACCGCCATCATCATATAGCTGCACCAGATGTTTTCCGTCCAAAACGTCCTCATCGATGGCAAAGTCAATAATATGATCATAGCCTTCAATCACCATGATGGCGATATATACATTAGTACCCGGATATGAAACTTTAGTCACCGCACCCTCAAAAGGCTGTCCATCGACCAGCGCGGTGAGCACGCCCTCGCTTTGCTTCTTTTTTACATTTAAGTTTCGCACATCATTAATAGCTTGCTTGACCAACGCTCGATGATGACTCATTGAAATATTCTCCCAGTAACGAAAACGCCGAACATCACGTGACGCCTCTACCGTATAAGGGTACCCACGCTTTGATCTACTAGCAGTTTTACCAGTTGACTAAAGATACCGGCTTGGTGGAGCTCCACGGCCCGTCCAAATTTTACCCAGCCGCTTTGTCGCTTCTCTAATTTTTATTTCCGGAACTGCAGCAAATCCGATAACGAGGCCTGCATGTTCTTCTTTTGGAGCACTCGATTGCGGTAACCCATAACTGCTCAGAGCACTCAGCTCAACGCCAACGGCTGCAGCGGATGCTATCAACTTGCGTTCACGTTCGACTCCACGGACACGCAGGGTCGAATGCAGCCCTGCAGCAACAGCCGGCATTACCCCCACACCCGGCATTCCTGGCGGCCATGTCTCCAGCAGGGTATCGCGACGCGTCAGCGCCGCGCGCCACATCCGTCATATGTGCCGCTGGAAGTGCCCCTTGACCATGAATTGCGCCATGACATGCTGCGTAGCCACCTCTGAATGCCGAACGTTCAAAGCCCGGGCCCAGGAAAATGACTCAATGAGCGACGGCGGGAGTACCAGATAACCAAGCCGCAAGGCGGGGAACGGCGTGGTGGTGGACATGCGCCTGCCCAGGGAAGGGGCGCCGATCTGGTTCGACATGCTGGTGATCCCGAAGAACGCCGCCAACCCGGAGGATGCCCATGCCTTCATCAACTACCTGCTGCGGCCTGAAGTGATCGCGCCGATCAGCGATTTCGTCGGCTATCCGAACCCGAACAAGGATGCAAACGACAAGGTCAGCCCGGCGATCCGCAACAACCCAAACCTGTACCCGACGGCGGAGGCGATGGCCAAGCTGTATACCCTCAAGCCGTTGCCGCAGGATGCCGAGCGGGCACGCACTCGGGCCTGGACAAAGATCAAATCGGGAACCTGAGTCGACTGCTTCGCGGGTTCACCCGCGAATAGGCCGCCAGGCCTTGCGCAGACGCATCAACGCATCCGCGATCTGCGCCTCCGGCACCGCCGCGAACCCCAGCACCAGCCCTGCCCTTTTATCCACAGGCTCTTCGCTGTCCTCCAGCCAGTAGCTGCTCAGCGGATTGACTTCCACCCCTACCGCTTCCGCCCGAACCACCAGTTCCTGTTCCCGCGCGAAGTTATCCACATCCACCTTCACATGCAGCCCCGCCGCCACCACCGGCATGGCCCCCAGCCCCGGCACGTCCTGGGGCCAGCCGGCCTTGAGCACATTGCGCCGCGCCAGCGCAGCCCGGCGCATGCGGCGGATATGCCGCTGGAAATGCCCCTGGGCCATGAACTGCGCCATCACGCACTGGGTGCCGACCTCCGAATGGCGCACCGCCAGCGCCCGACATCGGCTGAACGCCTGCACCAGACGCCCGGGAAGCACCAGGTATCCAATGCGCAGGGCCGGAAGGGCGATCTTGCCGAAGGTCCCCACGTACAGCACGCGCCCTTGGCGGTCCAGCGCGGCCAGTGGCGCCAGCGGCGCACCGCTGTAACGGTACTCGCCGTCGTAGTCGTCCTCGAGGATCCAGCCATCCTGGCGCTCGGCCCAGGCCAGCAACGACAGGCGACGGGCCAGGCTCATGGTGACGCCCGTGGGGTACTGGTGGGCAGGTGTCACGTAGGCCAGCCGGCACTCGGGCATCTCGGCCAACCTCGCACAGTCCATGCCCTCGGCATCCACCGGCACGCCCCTGAGCCTAGCCCCGGCCATCGCGAAGGCATGCCCGGCAGCCCGATACCCCGGGTTTTCCACAGCCACGCCATCGCCGGGCTGCAACAGCAGCTGTGCACAAAGGCTGATGGCCTCCTGCGCGCCACTAGTGATCACAATTTGTTCAGCCGTGCAGGAAAGCCCCCGTGAGCGTCGCAGGTAGGTGGCAATCAGTTCACGCAGTTGCCACTCACCCGCCGGGTCGCCATAGCCCAGCATCGCCGGGTCGGGATTTCGCCAGAAACCCGCTTGCAGCTTGGCCCAGACCTCGAATGGGAATAGATCGAACGCCGGCACGCCCACGCGAAAAGCCTTGGGTGCCCCACCTCTTGGCAGCGGCAGATGATGATTTTTCAGACGTTGCAGGGACTCGCTGATGACCACCTGGCTGGATAAATCCTCAGTATCCTCGGCACGAAATGTGGATAAGTCTGTTGATAAACCCAGGGATAACCCTGTTGATAATTGTGTGGATAGTTTCGGCAGCTGGCTCACATAGGTGCCATCGCCGACCCGGCTCTCGATGAAGCCTTCGGCGTACAGTTGGTCATAAGCCCGCACCACGCTGTTGCGCGACAACGTCAGCATCGCCGCCAGGTCGCGGGTGGCCGGCAACCGCGTACCGCTACCCAGGCGCCCATCCAAAACCCTGGCGCGCAAGGCATGGTAGAGCTGCTGGCTCAGCCCGCGGCGGCGGTCCAGGACGATACCCGTAGGGTCGAAAGGCAGAGGATGGCAACGTTCGATCATGGCATTGGACCTATGAAAACAGCCGTGAATGGCTCTTACCCAGAGCCAATAGCCTGCCTAGCATGGAGCCATTCAACAAGGACATCCAGCATGTACAACAACAAGCCCCACCAGGAACACGACCTCGACCGCCTGCACCGGCACATGCTGCAAACCCGCCTGGCGCTGCTGGTCAGCCAGGGTGAACAGGGCCTGCTGGCCACCCACCTGCCCGTACTGGTCGAGACCGGCGAAGGCGAGTTCGGCACGGTCTACGCCCACCTCGCCCGGGCCAATCGCCAGTGGCAGGACCTGGAGCAAGGGGGCGAGGCGCTGCTGGTGTTTCCCGGTGCCGATGCCTACGTCAGCCCGAGCTACTACCCGAGCAAGGCGGACAACCCCAAAGTCGTGCCGACCTGGAACTACCTGGCAGTACACGCTTACGGCCCGGTCGAAGTTATCCACAACGCCCAGTCGTTGCTGGACATCGTCACCCGCCTCACCGACCGCCATGAACAGGGCCGCAGCGAGCCCTGGACAGTGTCCGACGCCCCAGGCGACTACCTCGACGGCATGCTCCGCGCCATCGTCGGCATCCGCCTGCCCATCAGCCGCCTGCAAGGTGCGCGCAAGCTGAGCCAGAACCGTTCGGCGCAGGACATTGCCGGCGTGCGCGAAGGCCTTGGCGCCAGCAGTGACCACCTGGACAACCAACTCGCCGCGCACATGCGCGATCTCTGAAGGAAACGCCCATGACCCACGTTACCCTGCGCCCGGTCGGCGCCCACGATCACGCCGCCTGGCGCTCCCTGTGGCAGGCCTACCTGCGCTTCTACCAGACCGAACTGGCCGACGAGATCTACCTCAGCACCTGGCAGCGCCTGCTCGACCCCAACGAGCCCACCCATTCGACCCTGGCCTGGGTCGACGGCAAGGCGGTGGGCCTGGTCAACTTCATCTACCATCGCACCAACTGGAGCATCCAGAATTCCTGCTACCTGCAGGACCTCTACGTGGACAGCGAGCAACGCGGCCTGGGTATCGGCCGCCAGCTGATCGAGCATGTCTACGCGACGGCCAAGGCCGCCGACTGCACGAGGGTGCACTGGCTGACCCACGAGACCAATGCCACCGCCATCAGCCTGTACGAACAGATCGCCGATCGGCCGGGCTTCATTCAATTTCGCAAAGCACTGTAGGTCGAACATGAACGACGCATTGAACTGGAAGCCCGCCGGCACACCCAAGGCCGAGCCTCTCGAAGGCCGTTTCATCCGCCTGGAAAAACTCGACCCGGCCCGCCATGGCGATGACCTCTGGGAAGTACTGCAAGGCCCGGGCTCGGATCCGGTGCTGTGGGACTACCTGCCCTACGGCCCGTTTGCCGAGCGCGCCGGCTTCGACCACTGGCTGCAAGGCAACGCCGCCAGCCGCGACCCGCTGTTCTACAGCGTGATCGACCGCGCCAGCGGCCAGGTTCAAGGCATCCTCAGCTACATGTCGATCGTCCCGGAACAGGGTCGCTTCGAGATCGGCCACATCGCCTTCGGCGCCGCCATGCAACGCACGCCGAAAGGCACCGAGGCGGTATACCTGCTGGGCAAGCTGGGCTTCGAGCTGGGCAACCGCCGGCTGGAATGGAAGTGCAACGACGCCAATGCCCGCTCCAAGCGCGCGGCGGAGCGCTTCGGCTTCGTCTTCGAAGGGGTGTTTCGTCAGCACATGGTGGTCAAGGACCGCAACCGGGATACGGCGTGGTATTCGATTACCGACGGCGAATGGCCGGCGGTGGCGGCAGGGTTCGAGCGCTGGTTGAGTGTGGATAACCAGCAACCTGAAGGTCAGGCGAGGACGCTGGAGGCCTGTCGCCAGGGCTGACCTTATCGCGGGGCAAGCCCGCTCCCACGCTGGAACTCTGTTACCTGCGCGACAGCGTAGCCTGAAGGGCTGGGTGATCTCCCACGGTAATGCGTGGGAGCAGACTTGCCCCCAAGGTCCTCATCTGATCTGACGATGACGCCTGACGACGCCCATCTGCAGCCCGAACGGCTTGAAGACCGCATTCAGCGATTTGAGCGTGGGGTTGCCCTCCCCCTGTTCGATCTGGATCAACGTGCGAACCGAAACCTTGCACATCCGCGCAAACTGGGCCTGCTGCATCTTCGCGACTTCCGTACGCAAGCGCCTGACCGCTGCGCCCAGCTCCAGGCTGCCGTCGGCGATTCCCTCACGCACACCGTCAATCAACAACCCGCGGGCATCGATGGATACCGTCATGCCAACCCCCACTCGGCCATCCGCCGCTCAAGCTTGCCCAGCGCAATCGCCGGGTGATTCATGACCCTGCTTGCCAACCCCAGTTCGCTCAGGATATCGGGCAATGCCAACAACTGGCGGGCATCCTCGCGCAAACGCTGATACGCCTGCTCCGGGTCAATGACCGAGGCCAGGGCGTCGCACACCGCCATCCAGTCGATTTCACCAGCCCGCTCGATCGGCACTGGCCATTTGGTTGTCCGGGTTACCCCCTCCTGATCCATCACCATCGGCGCAAGGTCATAGATTGGCGCCAGGCGCACCGCATCGCGGGTGCGGATGATGGCGGTATTGCGTCCATGGTTGTCGGCGTTGCCCAGGATCTTGTTGATCAGGTCGCGGCGCAGGTAGTCCGCAATCAGCCCAGGCACCTGATCCGACTGCCCAACCTCACGCCATAGGGCGACAAGGGTATCGATCACTTCCAGGTGGCCCATGCGGCTGCCGGGCTCGGTCACGCCGCACAACGAGTAGACCGACTCCACCGC
Organism: Pseudomonas peradeniyensis; assembly: GCF_014268935.2. Classification (GTDB taxonomy): domain Bacteria; phylum Pseudomonadota; class Gammaproteobacteria; order Pseudomonadales; family Pseudomonadaceae; genus Aquipseudomonas; species Aquipseudomonas peradeniyensis. The sequence continues at coordinate 66,102 of NZ_JABWRJ020000003.1, forward strand.
AAGGCGCTGCACCCCCTCTGCGGACACCTTACGATCAAAGCGCGCCATCCAGAGGCTGGGCTTGCGGCCCTCCTCCAACGCCATATGTTCACTGGCGACCGTATCAATACCTAAACGCTGCAAGGCTTTGTAGTAGAGGTGCTCGGCTCGCAGAATCTCCTGGTCATCGACCAGTGCCTGGTTTCTGGCAAATTTGATGAACCAGTGACGGCGAGCGTGTTCGTCGGCAAGCACGGCATCCGGGTACAACTGCCCGCTTTCGTCCTCGGTCATCAACAGCTTCGGCGCTTCTCCGCCAGCACCGGTCGCACCGCCAATGGCCGCTCCCTGCTCATAGGCGTACTCGAGAAAGCGCTGATCCCGGGAAACGACATCCTCGCGGCTAAAACCGATGGGGCTTGCCAGATCCAGTTGCTCGAAGGACTCCTTGATGCGCAGGTTGCCGATCGGCGCAGGGGTGGAGCGCCCAAGCAGAAACAGGTCCTCTCCCATGCCGGCCGGCTTCTCGCGGCCAATATGCTTGAGCAGGAAACGCTTGGCGGCACCAGCAGGCGCGATGTCGTAAAGGAATGCAGGGGCGTGGGGCAGGCGATGGCTGCCAAAATCCACCGGCAGCCTTGCACTCGCCGCCCGGCAGAACAGGCTGTCATAGCCATCCGGATTCGCCCTGACGTAATCGGACAGATAGCCAAACTCGCAAGGGCTGGCGAGGCTGTGCTCCGGCTGTGCGAAGGCCATCGCCAGAGCGTCCTGCCACTTGCCGTCGTCATGGAGCTGGAGCGTAAGTCTGTGCATGGGCCGCCTGTGATTGACTGCATGTGAAGGGGTCAACCATTCATTCGATATGCAGCATAGTGCAGATTTTTATAAAGACCCAACAAAAAATCTGCATTAAAATGCATAAAATTTAAAACTTTACGTCTTCTTCTGCAAAATAGTGCAGATGGAATGACAAAAAAAGGGGAGCATCCGCTCCCCAGAGGTTAACCGCTTGCAGATGAAGGCCTCTGTCAGCCTTCGATCTCGATCAGGATCTCGCCCGGGGTCACCCGGTCGCCCTTGGCCACGTGGATGGCCACGACCTTGCCGGCGATGGCCGCCTGGACTTCGGTCTCCATCTTCATCGCCTCGGTGATCAGCACTGCCTGGCCGGCCTTGACCACATCGCCTTCCTTGACCAGCACATCGACGATGTTGCCCGGCATGCTGGTGCTGACATGGCCCGGCTCGCTGGCCTGCTTGCGCTTGCTGCCGCCACCGCCGACGAACTCGTTGAGCGGCTCGAACACCACTTCTTCCGGCATGCCGTCGATGGACAGGTAGAAGTGGCGCTTGCCTTCGGCTTTGACGCCCACACCGGTGATGTCGACGCGGTAGGTCTCGCCGTGCACGTCGATGACGAACTCGGTCGGCACGCCCTCACCGCCCACCGAACCCACCGCGCCGGCTTCCGGAATCGGCAGCAGGGCTTCGGGCTTGAGGGTGCCGGCTTCGCGTTCCTCGAGGAACTTGCGGCCGATGTCGGGGAACATGGCGAAGGTCAACACGTCTTCCTCGGATTGCGCCAGGCTGCCGATATCGGCACGCAGCTTGGCCATCTCAGGCTTGAGCAGGTCAGCCGGGCGCACGTCGATCACTTCTTCGCTGCCGATCGCCTGACGGCGCAGCTGCTCGTTGACCACGCCAGGGGCCTTGCCGTAACCGCCTTGCAGGTACAGTTTCACTTCGTTGGTGATGGTCTTGTAACGCTCACCGGCCAGTACGTTGAAGAATGCCTGGGTGCCGACGATCTGCGAGGTCGGGGTCACCAGCGGCGGGAAGCCGAGGTCTTCACGAACGCGCGGGATCTCTGCCAGCACTTCGTTCATGCGGTTGAGCGCACCCTGCTCCTTGAGCTGGTTGGCCAGGTTGGAGATCATGCCGCCCGGTACCTGGTTGACCTGCACGCGGGTGTCCACGGCGGTGAACTCGCTCTCGAACTGGTGGTACTTCTTGCGCACGGCGTAGAAGTACAGGCCGATCTCCTGCAGCAGCTCCAGGTCCAGGCCGGTGTCGAACTCGCTACCCTTGAGCGCGGCGACCATCGACTCGGTACCCGGGTGGCTGGTGCCCCAGGCGAAGCTGGAGATCGCGGTGTCGATATGGTCGGCGCCGTTTTCCACAGCCTTCAGCTGGCACATTGCAGCCAGGCCGGCGGTGTCGTGGGAGTGGATGAACACCGGCAGCGACTGCTCGGCCTTCAGCGCCTTGACCAGCTCGCCGGTGGCGAACGGGGTCAGCAGGCCGGCCATGTCCTTGATCGCCACCGAGTCGCAGCCCATGGCTTCCATCTGCTTGGCCTGCTGCACGAAGGCGTCGATGGTGTGCACGGGGCTGGTGGTATACGCGATGGTGCCCTGGGCGTGCTTGCCGGCGGCCTTCACTGCCTCGATGGCCACACGCAGGTTACGCACGTCGTTCATGGCGTCGAAGATGCGGAACACGTCGATGCCGTTGACCGCCGCCTTGGCGACGAAGGCCTTGACCACGTCGTCGCTGTAGTGGCGGTAGCCCAGCAGGTTCTGCCCGCGCAGGAGCATCTGCAGGCGGGTGTTGGGCAATGCGGCGCGCAGCTTGCGCAGGCGCTCCCACGGGTCTTCTTTCAGGAAGCGCACGCAGGCGTCGAAGGTGGCGCCGCCCCAGACTTCCAGCGACCAGTAGCCGACCTTGTCGAGCTTGTCGCAGATCGGCAGCATGTCTTCGGTGCGCATGCGGGTGGCCAGCAGGGACTGGTGGGCGTCGCGCAGGATCGTGTCGGTGACAAAGATTTTCTTGGACATTGTTCGGTTCCTCACAGGCCTGCGTGCGCGGCGATGGCGGCGGCGATGGCCAGGGCCAGCTCTTCGGGTTTGCGCTTGATCGAGTAGTTGGTCAGTTCAGGGTGGCTTTCGACGAAGCTGGTGTTGAACTGGCCGCTGCGGAATTCCGGATTGCGCAGGATTTCCTGGTAGTACGCGGCGGTGGTCTTCACCCCCTGCACGCGCATGTCGTCCAGGGCCCGCAGGCCGCGGTCCATGGCTTCTTCCCAGGTCAGCGCCCAGACCACCAGTTTCAGGCACATGGAGTCGTAGAACGGCGGGATGGTGTAGCCGGTATAGATCGCCGTGTCGGTGCGCACGCCGGGGCCGCCGGGAGCGTAGTAGCGGGTGATCTTGCCGAAGCTGGGCAAGAAGTTGTTCTTCGGGTCTTCGGCATTGATGCGGAACTGCAACGCGAAGCCACGGTGCTGGATGTCTTCCTGCTTGATCGACAGCGGCAGGCCGGAGGCGATGCGAATCTGCTCGCGGACGATGTCTATGCCGGTGATTTCCTCGGTGATGGTGTGTTCCACCTGCACCCGGGTGTTCATTTCCATGAAGTACACCTCGCCATCGGCGAGCAGGAACTCCACGGTACCGGCGTTCTCGTAATCCACCGCCTTGGCCGCGCGCACCGCCAGGTCGCCGATGTAGGCGCGCTGCTCGGGGGTCAGCTGGGGGCTCGGGGCAATCTCGATCAGCTTCTGGTTGCGGCGCTGGATCGAGCAGTCGCGCTCGAACAGGTGCACCACGTTGCCGAAGCTGTCACCGAGGATCTGCGCCTCGATGTGCTTGGGGTTGACGATGCATTTTTCCAGGAACACTTCCGCCGAGCCGAACGCCTTGGTGGCCTCGGAGATGACACGGGGGAAGTTCTGCTCCAGCTCTTCACGGCTGTTGCAGCGGCGGATGCCACGCCCGCCACCACCGGAGGTGGCCTTGAGCATCACCGGGTAACCGATGCGGTCGCCTTCACGCAGGGCTTCATGGATATCGGCGACGTTGCCTTCGGTGCCGGGGGTAACCGGGACACCGGCCGCGATCATGGTGCGGCGTGCCTCGGTCTTGTCGCCCATGCGGCGGATGACATCGGCGGCCGGGCCGATGAACTTGATCCCGCGTTCGGCGCAGATCTCCGCAAGCTCGGCGTTTTCCGACAGGAAACCGTAGCCTGGATGCAGGGCATCGCAGCCGGTCTCGACAGCAAGGTTCACCAGCTTGCGCGGGTTCAGGTAGCCGGCCAGGGGCTCGGCACCGATGCTGTAGGCCTCGTCGGCGCGCTTGACGTGCAGGGCGTGACGGTCGGCGTCGGCATAGATCGCGACGGAGCGAATGCCCATCTCGGCGCAGGCACGCACGATCCGAACTGCGATCTCACCCCGGTTGGCGATCAGGATTTTTGTTATCACTGGAGTCTTCCCAAAGCCGTAGGAACAGACGATCCGGTTTTACCGGTCGGCGCGTGACCAGACGTCGCTGGCCAGTCGCATATTCACCCTAGCGCTGAAGGTCGATAAACAAAAATCAATATTTGTTAGGGGCAGTATTAGCAAAAGCTTATAGTTAGGTAACAAGGTTTTGCCGGAGCCCCGGAAAAAATGCGTAAGTCCTTGATGCGTATGACTTTGCGTCAGCTTCAGGTGTTCAACGAGGTGTGTGATCTGCGCTCCTACAGCCGGGCGGCCGAGGAGATGGCGCTGACGCAACCCGCCGTTAGTCTACAGATCCGCCAGCTCGAGGAGCTGGTCGGCCAGCCGCTGTTCGAGTACGTCGGCAAGAAGCTCTACCTGACCGAGGCGGCCGAGGCGCTGCAACGCGCCAGCCGCGATATCTTCGGGCGCCTGGAGAACCTCGACATGCAGTTGTCGGACCTGCAGGGCTCATTGCAGGGTCAGCTGAAACTGGCGATCGAATCCAGCGCCAAGTACTTCGTGCCACACCTGTTCGCCGCCTTCAAGCAGCGCCACCCGGAGGTCAACCTCACCCTCACGGTGGTCAACCGGGCCCAGGCGATCCGGCGTCTGTCGGACAACCGCGACGACCTGACCATCATGTCCATGGTGCCCCAGGACATGGGCCTGGAGTTCCTGCCCTTCCTCAACAACCCGATCGTTGCCGTGGCGCCGCCGGATCATCCGCTGTGCAAGCTCGAACAGCTGCGCCTGCAGGACCTCGAGCCTCATGCCCTGCTGGTCCGCGAACAAGGGTCGGGCACGCGCAAGGCCTGCGAGGAGTTCTTCAAGGACAAGCGCGTGCACTTCACCCAGACCCTCGAGGTGGCCTCCACGGACGCCCAGCGAGAATGCGTGGTGGCCGGCCTGGGCATCGCCCTGCTGACCCGCCACGCGGTCAACCTGGAGTTGGCCACCGGCGTGCTCAGGGAACTGCCGGTGGAAGAGCTGCCGCTATACCGCAGCTGGTGCCTGGTGCAGTCCAAAAGCAAGCGCCAGTCGCCGGTCGCCTTGGCGTTCCAGGCGTTCATCCGCGGCGAACGTGTGCAGATCAGCGGGCTTGTTGAGCGTTTCTCGGGGAAATTGCCGCCGATACCTGCCACACCGTGATGTCCTGCAGGTCGGGGTAGTCGGCCAGCTCGCGCAACAGCTGGCGCTGGTCGCAGTAGCTTTCGATCGCGCGGCGGAACTCCATGCGGCGCTGGTCCTTTTCCTGCTGCTTGCGAGCCTTGGCGTTGGGTTGGTACACACCTGCGTGATCATGTGCCATTGCCTGTCTCCCAGATAGGATGCGGGAGTTTCAGACTGGCCTCAGGGGTTTACCGTTTGGCGGTGGAATGGTGACGAAATGATGAAATCTGCGTGGGAGCGGGCTTGTCCCGCGCTTGCAATCGCGGGGCAAGCCCGCTCCCACGGAAGCTGCGCATCGCTCAGTCGTCGGTAGCCTTGATCGATTTGGGCGACAAACGCAGGCTGCGCAAGCTGCGCTTAACGCTCTTGAGGTGATTGACCAGGCTCGGCCCACGGGCCATGGCCACGCCCATGGCCAGCACGTCGATCACCACCAGGTGGGCGATACGCGAGGTCAGCGGGGTGTAGATCTCGGTGTCCTCATGCACGTCGATGGCCAGGTTGACCGTCGACAATTCGGCCAGCGGCGTCTGGCTCGGACACAGGGTGATCAGGTTGGCGCCACTTTCACGCACCAGGTTGGCGGTGATCAGCAGGTCCTTGGAACGCCCCGACTGCGAAATGCACACCGCCACATCGCCCGGCTTCAGGGTGACCGCCGACATCGCCTGCATGTGCGGGTCGGAATACGCCGCGGCGCTGAGCAGCAGGCGGAAGAACTTGTGCTGGGCATCGGCCGCGACCGCGCCGGAAGCGCCAAAGCCGTAGAACTCCACGCGCTGGGCCTGGGCCATGGCGGTCACCGCCTGCTGCAGCGCCTGCGGGTCGAGGTGCTCGCGCACCTCCATCAGCGTGTGCAGGGTGGTGTCGAAGATCTTCAGGCTGTAGTCGGCGACCGAGTCGTCTTCATGGATGGCGAACTGGCCGAAACTGGCGCCGGCGGCCAGGCTCTGCGCCAGCTTGAGCTTGAGGTCCTGGAAGCCCGAACAGCCGATCGCCCGGCAGAAACGCACGATGGTCGGTTCGCTGATCCCCACGCTGTGCGCCAGGTCGGCCATCGAACTGTGCATGACGGCAGCCGGATCGAGCAGCACATGGTCGGCCACTTTGAGTTCCGATTTGCGCAGCAGGTGCCGCGATTGGTCGATATGTTGCAACAGATTCACGGGCTGGACTCGGTTATGATCGGCGTGCCGGGATGTAGCTTTCTTGTAGTTATACTACATGCTTGCCAACCCGCCCAGCTAAACGAACGTGGAGAGTGGTGGTTTGACGATTCCTTGCGACATCCTGGTCTTCGGCGGCACGGGCGACCTGGCCCTGCACAAACTGCTCCCGGCGCTCTACCACCTGTATCGCGAGGCCCGCCTGCACAATGCCGTGCGGATCATCGCCCTGGCCCGGCGCCACCTTTCGCGCAACGACTACCTCAAGCTCGCCGAACGCCATTGCCGGGCGCAGATCGCCCGCCAGGACTTCGACGAGGACGTCTGGCAGCGCTTCTGCGCCCGCCTGGACTACTTCCCCATGGACGCCGCGCAGAGCGCCGACTTCGGTCGCCTGGCCCGTTACCTGGGCGAGCCCGGCGGGCTCACGCGGATCTTCTACCTGGCCACCGCGCCCAAGCTATTCGTGCCTATCGCCAATCACCTGCGTATCGCGGGCCTTGCCGACAGTGAGGCGCGCATCGTGCTGGAGAAGCCCATCGGCCATTCGCTGGAGTCGGCCACCGCGATCAACGAGGCCATTGGCGCGGTGTTCAGCGAACCGCAGGTGTTCCGCATCGACCACTACCTGGGCAAGGAAACCGTGCAGAACCTCATGGCCCTGCGCTTCGCCAATGCCCTGCTGGAGCCGGTGTGGCGCAACGGCCAGGTCGACCATGTACAGATCAGCGTCTGCGAGACCCTCGGCGTGGAGAACCGCGGCGCCTACTACGACCGTGCCGGCGCCACCCGCGACATGCTGCAGAACCACCTGCTGCAATTGCTTTGCCTGGTGGCCATGGAGCCGCCGGCGCAGTTCGAGGCCGAGGCGGTGCGCGACGAAAAGGTGAAGATCCTTCGCGCGCTCAAGCCCATCACCGGCCAGGACGTGCAGGACAAGACCGTGCGCGGCCAGTACGGCGCCGGCAAGATCGGCGGCCAGGAAGTGCCGGCCTACTACTTCGAGAAGGACGTGGACAACGACAGCGACACCGAGACCTTCGTCGCGGTGCAGGCGCACATCGACAACTGGCGCTGGGCCGGCGTGCCCTTCTACCTGCGCACCGGCAAGCGCATGGCGCGGCGCTCGTCGCAGATCGTCATCCAGTTCAAGCCGGTGCCCCACGAGCTGTTCAGCGGTGGCCAGGTCAACCAGTTGCTGATCCAGCTACAGCCGGACGAGCACATCAGCCTGCGCATGATGACCAAGAGCCCGGGCAAGGGCATGCGCCTGGCACCGGTCGAACTGGACCTGAACCTCGCCCAGGCCTTCGCCCAGACCCGCCGCTGGGACGCCTACGAGCGGCTGTTGCTGGATGTGCTGGAAGGCGACTCGACGCTGTTCATGCGCCGCGACGAGGTCGAGGCCGCATGGGCCTGGATCGACCCGATCCTGCAAGGCTGGGAGGAACACTTCCAGGCGCCACGCCCCTACCCCGCCGGCAGCAATGGCCCGGAACAGGCCAACAGCCTGCTGACGCGCCAGTGCCAGGCCTGGCACCTTTAGCGCAAGAGGTCGGCCGTCGAGCGATCAAGCAACGCGCGGAACGAGGTCGCGTCCACCGGCCGGCTGATCAGGTAGCCCTGCACCTCGTCGCAGCCATGCTCGCGCAGGAACTGCAACTGCTCGCGGGTTTCCACCCCTTCGGCCACCACCTTCAACCGCAGGCTCTTGGCCATGGCGATGATCGCCCGGGTGATCGCCGCGTCCTGAGTCCCTTCTAATAGACCACGGATGAACGCCTGGTCGATCTTCACGTAGTCCACCGGGAAGCGCTTGAGGTAGCTCAGCGACGAATAGCCGGTGCCGAAGTCGTCGATGGCCAGCTTCACCCCCAGCGCATGCAACTGCTCGAAGGTGGTGATGATGTGCTCGACGCTGTCCAGCAACTGGCTTTCGGTCAGTTCTAGTTCCAGCAAGTGCGGCGCCAGGCCGGACTCCTGCAGGACCTGGCGCACCAGGCTGACCAGCTTGCCCTGGCGCAGCTGGTACACAGACAGGTTGACCGAAACGCGTACCTCCAGGCCCTGGCGCAACCATTCGCACGCCTGCCAGCAGGCCTGGCGCAGCACGAACTCACCCATGGGCGCGATCAGCCCGGTCTCTTCGGCCAGGCCGATGAACTCACTGGGCGGCACCATGCCCCACTCGGGATGCTGCCAGCGCACCAGCGCCTCGGCCGCGTGCAACTGGCCGGTGCGAAGGCACAGCTTGGGCTGGTAGTAGACCAGCAGCTGGCGCTCGTCGATGGCCTTGCGCAGCTGGTTCTCCAGCTGCAGGCGTTCCAGGGTGCTGGCGCGCAGGCTCTCGGTATAGAACTGGAAACTGTCGCCGCCCAAGTGCTTGGCGTGCTGCTTGGCCATGTCGGCCTGACTGACCAGGGCATTGAGGTCCTGAGTGGCGTCGGACAACAGGCTGATGCCCACCGACGCGCTGATCACCACCTCGTGCCCACCCACGCGCTGGGGCACGCGCAGCTTGTCGAGCAGCCGGGTGGTGACGCGCACCAGGCTCGACAGGTTGGTGTAGCCGTCGAACAGCACGGCGAACTCGTCGCCGGACAGGCGCGCCACGGTGTCGGCCTCCGGCACCGCGTTGGCCAGGCGCTGGGCCATCTTCTTGAGCAACTGGTCCGCCAGTTCATGGCCCAGGCTCTCGTTGAGCAACTTGAAGCGGTCCAGGTCCACATGCAGCAGCGCCAGGCTGCGGCCGTTCAGGCGCATGCGCTGCGCCGCCTCGTGCAGGCGCAGGCGGAACAGCGCGCGGTTGGCCAGCCCGGTGAGGTCGTCGTAATGCGCCAGGTAGCGCAGGCGCTCCTCGGATTCGCGGCGCGCGGACAGGTCGGTGAAGAAGCCGACGATATTGACGATCCGTCCCCGTGGGTCATTCACGCTGTTCAGTTGCAGCCACTGCGGGTAGAGCTCGCCGTTCTTGCGCGCCTCGACCAGCTCGCCCTGCCAGCGGCCCTGCTGCTCCAACGCCTGGTCGATGGCCTGGCTGTGGCGCCGGGCATCGCGGCTGCAGGGCAGCTCCAGGGCGTTGCGGGCGATCAGCTCGGCCCGGCCGTAGCCGGTGACATCGCAGAAGGCCTGGTTCACCGCCAGCAACTGGAAGTCCGCATCGAGAATGGCGATCCCTTCGCTGGCCGCCTCGAATACCGTCGCGGCCAGGCGCTGCTGCTCTTCCTGTTCCTTCTGCGCGGTGATGTCGCGGCGGGTACCGAGCATGCGCAGAACCTTGCCCTGGCCATCGGACTCCACCGCCCGCCCACGGTCCTCGATCCAGCACCAGTGCCCCTGGGCGTGGCGTACCCGGTACTCGACCCGGTAGTCCTCGGTGCGCCCCTTGAGGTGCTCGACCAGCGTGCGCCGCAGCACGGGCAGGTCGTCGGGATGCAGCCGCGGCTTGAGGTCGGCGCGCACCGAGCGCACCTGCTCCGGATCCAGGCCGAACAGCGCATGCAACTGGGTGTGATGGACCTCGTCGGTTTCCAGGTTCCAGTCCCACAGCCCGAGTTCGCTGGCCTGCAAGGCCAGGGCCAGGCGCTGCTCGCTCTTGCTCAGGGCCTGGTTGGCCAGGTCCAGCTCATGACTGCGTTGGGCCACGCGCTGCTCGAGGCCGGCATGGGCCTTGCGCAGGTCGTCCTCGGCCCGTCGCCGTTGGGCGATCTCTGCGCTGAGCTGGCGGTTGAGGCCTTCGCCATGGCGCTGGGCGTTCTGCAGGTGCTCGATCAGCGCCTGGTTCTGGAAGCGGCGCAGCAGGCCGCGCTCGATCAGGCGATTGACCTGCCAGGCCACCACCATCAGCGCCACCAGCAGGATCAGCCCCAGCCAGCCCCAGCCGCGCTGGTGCCCGGCGTCATAGACGAAGAGAAACGCGATCGGCGGCAGCAGGCACGGCAGGGCGAAGCTGAGAAACGCCGGCAGGCTGACCGCGTAGGCGACACTGGCCGACAACGCCGCTGCGCCGAGCAGGCCGAAGACCCAGGCCTGCTGCACGAAGTTGTCCGCCGGCGCCAGGGCGATCACCGCGCTGGCCAAGGTCAGGCCGCTGAAGGCCGAGCCGAACAGGAACATGCGCCGCCAGGTCGGCTTGGCCTGGCGCGCCGGCGTCGCCGCGTCGAAGGCCGCCACCTGGATCACCCGCAGCGCCACCAATGCCAACAACCAGGCCATCCACACCCCGACCAGCAGATAGCGCGCAGGGCTCCACAGCAGCCAGGCGCAGAGCAGGCCGTTGAGCAGCATGAACAAGGTGGGCAACAACGAGCCCTGGTACAGCAGGCGAGTACGCTCGATCGACAGCTGGGTGGCGAATTGCCTGCGAACGCTCCTTGTCGTCTCCAGCGATGCTCCGATCGCCCCGCAATCCTGGGTCATATTGGCTGGTTTCTTTTGTGTTCTTGTTATGGCTGACCGCAAATGTGCAGGGAGCATACACAAGCACCGCGTCGGACCAAACTGCTCTGCGTCATGATTTCGAAAATGTCTGCTGCGTCCAGGTCTGACCGCTCAACCACGGGTGCCAGGCGAGGCCACCGATGAACGGTCGAGCGCACGCCTGGCGATTTGCACCCGGGGCGTTTGCCCCTGCCTTCGCGCGGCCATAGAATGCCCGGATGCATAATGACGACCTCTCCCTCCTGCTGAACTCCCTCAACGACGCTCAACGCCAGGCCGTGGCGGCCTCGGTGGGGCGCCAACTGGTGCTGGCCGGCGCCGGCTCGGGCAAGACCCGCGTGCTGGTGCACCGCATCGCCTGGCTGATCCAGGTCGAACAGGCCTCGCCGCACTCGATCCTGTCGGTGACCTTCACCAACAAGGCCGCGGCGGAAATGCGCCAGCGGATCGAGCAACTGCTGGGCATCAACCCGGCCGGCATGTGGGTCGGCACCTTCCACGGCCTGGCCCACCGCCTATTGCGGGCGCACTGGCAGGAGGCGGGGCTGGCGCAGAACTTCCAGATCCTCGACAGCGACGACCAGCAGCGCCTGATCAAGCGGGTGATCCGCGAGATGGGCCTGGACGAGCAGAAGTGGCCGGCGCGCCAGGTCCAGTGGTTCATCAACGGGCAGAAGGACGAAGGCCTGCGCCCACGGCATATCCAGGCCAGCGGCGACCTGTTCCTGGCCACCATGCGCGACATCTATGTGGCCTACGAGCAGGCCTGCGACCGCGCCGGGGTCATCGACTTCTCCGAGCTGCTGCTGCGCGCCCTCGACCTGTGGCGCGACCACCCGGACCTGCTCAGGCACTACCAGCGCCGTTTCCGCCACCTGCTGGTGGACGAGTTCCAGGACACCAACGCCGTGCAGTACGCCTGGTTGCGCCTGCTGGCCTCCGGGGGCGACAGCCTGATGGCGGTGGGCGACGACGACCAGTCGATCTACGGCTGGCGCGGCGCCAAGATCGAGAACATCCACCAGTACACCGCCGACTTCCCGGACGCCGAGCTGATCCGCCTGGAGCAGAACTACCGCTCCACCGGCGGCATCCTCAAGGCTGCCAACGCCCTGATCGCCAACAACAGCGGGCGCCTGGGCAAGGAGCTGTGGACCGACATGGGCGAGGGCGAACCGCTCACGCTCTATGCCGCGTACAACGAGCACGACGAAGCGCGCTATGTAGTCGAGACCATCGAAAGCCTGGTCAAGCAGGGCAACGCGCGCAGCGAGATCGCCATCCTCTATCGCTCCAACGCCCAGTCGCGGGTGCTGGAAGAGGCCCTGCTGCGCGAACGCATCCCCTACCGCATCTATGGCGGCCAGCGCTTCTTCGAACGCGCCGAGATCAAGAACGCCATGGCCTACCTGCGCCTGCTCGAAGGTCGCGGCAACGACGCGGCGCTGGAGCGGGTGATCAACGTGCCGCCACGGGGCATCGGCGAAAAGACCGTCGAAGCCATCCGCGACCACGCCCGCCACAGCCAGCTGTCGATGTGGGAAGCCATGTGCCAGCTGCTCGCCGCCAAAGCCCTCAAGGGCCGCGCCGCCAGCGCCCTGGGCGCGTTCATCGAGCTGCTCGAGAACCTCGCCGCCAAGGTGCTGGACATGCCGCTGCACCTGATGACCCAGACGGTCATCGAGCAGTCCGGGCTGATCGTCTACCACCAGGAAGAAAAAGGCGAGAAAGGCCAGGCACGGGTGGAAAACCTTGAGGAACTGGTCAGCGCGGCGCGCAACTTCGAGACCAGTGACGAAGACGCCGACCTCTCGCCGCTGTCGGCGTTCCTCGGCCACGCCTCGCTGGAGGCCGGCGACACCCAGGCCGACGAGCACGAGGACAGCATCCAGCTGATGACCCTGCACAGTGCCAAGGGCCTGGAATTCCCGTACGTGTTCCTGGTGGGCATGGAGGAAGGCCTGTTCCCGCACAAGATGAGCCTGGAAGAGCCCGGCCGCCTCGAAGAGGAGCGCCGCCTGGCCTACGTGGGCATCACCCGGGCCATGCGCCAGCTGGTCATGACCTACGCCGAGACCCGCCGCCTGTATGGCAGCGAGACCTACAACAAGGTATCGCGCTTCGTCCGGGAGATCCCGGCCGGGCTGGTGCAGGAGGTGCGCCTGTCGAACACCGTCAGCCGTCCGTTCGGCGGCGCGAAGACGCCGGCCAGCAGCCTGTTCGCCAACGCCAGCATCCCGCAGACCGCCTTCAGCCTCGGCCAGCGGGTGCAGCATGCGGTGTTCGGCGAAGGCGTGATCCTCAACTTCGAGGGCTCCGGCGCCCAGGCACGGGTGCAGGTGAACTTCTCCGAGGGCAGCAAGTGGCTGATGCTGGGCTACGCCAAGCTGGAAGCTATCTGACTGGACTGAACGACACGCACCTGTAGGAGCGGCCTTGTGCCGCTCCTACAGGTGAACGCATAAATCCGGGCAATCAGGCAAAAGCTCGAAACATCTTGTCGCTGGCTATGTCTGCCGGTTCATGTGCACCATGACGCGCGTGCAATCCACACAAACGGGAATCCCCATCTTATGCAACGTTTTCTTAGCATCGCTCTGGCGCTCTGCGTCGGCCTGACGCTGAGCCTCGACGCCAACGCCAAGCGCTTCGGTGGTGGCAAGAGCTCGGGCTCCGCGCCTATCCACCAGACCCGCCAGGCCACCCCGACCACGCCTGCCGCCGCCCCGACCGCCCCTGGCCGCGCACCCGCTGCCGCCAGCGGTGCCTCGCGCTGGCTGGGCCCACTCGCCGGCCTCGCCGCCGGTGGCCTGCTGGCCTCCATGTTCATGGGCGACGGCTTCGATGGCATGCAGATCCTCGATTTCCTGATCATGGGCCTGATCGCCTTCCTGGTCTTCCGCTTCATCGCCGCGCGCCGTCGCCAGCAGCAGCCGCAACACGCTGCCGCCGGCCACGCCCCGTACCAGCGCGAAGCCCAGCCGCAGGCCGCCCCGCAGTCGATCTTCGGCGGCTCCGCCGCGCCGGTCGCCTCGCCTGTGATCAACGCCCCGGCCTGGTTCAACGAAGCCAGCTTCCTGTCCGCCGCCCGTTCGCACTTCCAGTCGCTGCAGCAGCACTGGGACGCCAACGAGATGGACAAGATCGCCGAGTTCGTCACCCCGCAGATGCTCGAGTTCCTCAAGCGCGAGCGCGCCGAGCAGGGTGAAGGCTTCCAGTCCACCTACATCGACGACCTCGATGTGCAACTGGACGGCGTCGACGAGCGTGCCGACCAGACCGACGCCACCCTGACCTTCCGTGGCGTGTCGAAGACCTCGCGCTTCGACCAGGGCGAAGCCTTCAGCGAAAGCTGGCACATGGTTCGCGCCCATGGCGAAAACCAGCCTTGGCTGCTGGCCGGTATCCGCCAAAACGGTTAACCGTCGCACGTTGCAGAAAAAACCCCGGGCCTGTCCCGGGGTTTTTGCTTTTGCCAGAGCGGCCTACTAGGGTATAACGCGCAGCGTTGTCATAAGGTCAGAGGATGTGAACCGTGGAAGAAGTGATCGAACAACTCCGTGAAGCCAACGAGCCGGTACCGGTGCCGCTGGAACTGCCGGACGAGGATCAGCTGGTCGAGATCGAGGAAGAGCTGTTCATCAACATCCCGTTCGTGTTCAAGGAATACCTGCTGACCGTCAGTGACGTGGTATACGGCAGCCTCGAGCCGGTGACCGTGACCGATCCGCAATCCCACACCTACCTGCCGGAAGTGGCGGCCAACGCCTGGGACGCCGGTGTGCCCCGCGATCTCATTCCCATCTGCCAGGACGGTGACGACTACTACTGCGTCGAAGAGGACGGCACCGTGGTGCTGTGGTCCGGCGAGGAAGAAATCGTCACCGAGGAAAGCTGGGAATCAGTCTGGCACTGGGCACGGGATGTCTGGCTGGAAAGCTGAATGAGAAATACCCGCATAAAGTGATGGCTTATAGCTACCAATCACTCGTAGAATCGCCAGGCTTTCTGCGCCTGGCGACACTGCTACCGCTCCATCCCCTCGGACGACGGTGAAATCTTGCGCAGAAAGCGTTAACTGCTCAGTGCGAA
The DNA here is from genome assembly GCF_014268935.2 of Pseudomonas peradeniyensis. Taxonomy (GTDB): domain Bacteria; phylum Pseudomonadota; class Gammaproteobacteria; order Pseudomonadales; family Pseudomonadaceae; genus Aquipseudomonas; species Aquipseudomonas peradeniyensis. Next base: position 81,219 of record NZ_JABWRJ020000003.1, read on the forward strand.
TGATCGCGGTTGTTCTCCAGCGTCTCCAGCAAGGCCACCTGCATCCGTGTATGCACTCGGATCAGCCAGCGCCACAGCAACGCCACCACTACCGCCGCCACCACGACGATGACCAGCAGCAGTTCGCTGGTCGGCAGAATGCTTGCCGACAAGGCCGACAGCAGCAGGAAGATCACCAGCAGTGACAACAGCGGAATCACCTCGGCGATCACCCGCCGTACCCGCTGGGTATGCCGCCCGGCCATCTCGGGTTTGACGCCCATCTCCGCCAGCAACATCGACAGCGCCTTGAGCTTGCGATACGCCGCGATCAGGAACGGCAGCGATAGCAGCAATGCCGCGCCCCAGATCAACGCCTTCTGCTGGCCGGCATCCGCCACCCACTCGCTCAACCAGTTACCGATGCGCCCGGCGAAGTAACCGCCACTGAAGAAGATCGCGATCACCAACGCCAGGTTGACCCCGACCTGCAGCAGAATGCGTCGGATCATCGCCGCCAGCATGGCCCCCTCGCCCTGCGGCTGGATGCTGCGCAACCATTCTCCGTACAACGACAGCACCCGTGCCACGCGGCTCGGCACCACCTTGCCCAGCCTGATCGACAACGGATCGGCGGCACGGATCAGGTACGGCGTCAGCAAGGTAGTGATGGCCGACACCGCCACTGCGACCGGATAGAGAAAGTCGCTGGTGACCTGCAAGGTCACCCCCAGGGCGGCGATGATGAAGGAGAACTCGCCGATCTGCGAAAGCCCCATCCCCACGCGCAACGAGGTGCGCCCGTCGTTGCCGGCGATGAACGCGCCCATGCCGCAGGAGAGCATCTTGCCCAGCACCACCGCCAGGGTGATGACCACGATCGGCCAGGCGTACTCGACCAGAATCGATGGATCGATCATCAAGCCGATGGCGACGAAGAAGATGGCGCTGAACAGGTCGCGAACCGGCTCGATCAGCCGTTCGATCTTCAGCAACTGGCGCGACTCGGCCATGATCGCGCCGATCAGGAAGGCGCCGAGCACCATGCTGTACTCGAGCTTGACCACCAGCAGGCAGAAGCCGAAACACAGGCCCAGCACGGTGATCAGCAGCATCTCGTTGCTTTCGAATTTCGCCACGTAGGCCAGCAGCCGCGGCACCAGCAGGATGCCGATGACCAGCGCGACGATCATGAACAGCGACAGCTTGCCCACGGTGGAAAACACCTCGCCGGAACTCACCGAGCCGCTGACGGCGATCCCCGACAGCAGCGCGATGATGCCGATGCCGAGGATGTCCTCGACGATCAGCACACCGAAGATCAGCTGGGCGAAACGCTCGTTTTTCATCTTCAGGTCGTTGAGCGCCTTGACGATGATGGTGGTCGAGGAGATCGCCAGGATCGCCCCGAGGAACAGCGAATCCATGGTGTTCCAGCCGAACCAGCGACCGATCTCGAAACCGATCCAGATCATCAGGACGATTTCCAGGAACGCCGCGATGAAAGCCGTGGCGCCGACCTTGAATAGCTTGCGCAGACTGAACTCCAGGCCCAGGCAGAACATCAGGAAGATCACCCCCAGCTCGGCCAGGGTCTTGATGGTGTCTTCGTCGTGGATCAGGCCGAACGGCGGCGTGTGTGGGCCGATGATGAAGCCGGCGACGATGTAGCCCAGCACCACCGGCTGCTTGAGGCGATGAAAGAGGATGGTGACCACCCCGGCAACCAGCATGATCACCGCCAGGTCCTGGATGAAGCTGATGGCATGCATGGCGTGATACTCCTTGTTTTCGGTACTCGGGGCGAACCGCTCCTCTGCCGGACGATCCTTCGGCGCGGAGCTGGCACATACTCTTGTGATAGACGCAAAAGCCCACGTTGCATGGGCGCCGTCAGGTTAACATCGCGCCTTGCCACAAATTGCCGATGCAATATGCAGAAACAGATCGGCCGATTCGACACCGCCGATGGCAAGATTGGCGTGACGATGGAGCGTCAGCCGACGTCCCGTACCAGGATGGGAAACCTCAACGAGGGGAAACAGAAGTGTCTGCAGATACCCGCCCCGAATCCGTGCAAATTCACCGTGAGCTCTCTATGGAACCTGGAAACGCCCAGCTGACCATGACCGTCCTGATGACACCGGACATGGCCAACTTCTCTGGCAACGTACACGGCGGCACCCTGCTCAAGTACCTGGACGAAGTCGCCTATGCCTGCGCCAGCCGCTATGCCGGCACCTATGTGGTGACCCTGTCGGTGGACCAGGTGATCTTCCGCGAACCGGTGCATGTCGGCGAGCTGGTAACCTTCCTGGCCTCGGTCAACTACACCGGCAACACCTCGATGGAGGTGGGCATCAAGGTGGTCACCGAGAACATCCGCGAGCGCTCGGTGCGCCACTCCAACAGCTGCTTCTTCACGATGGTCGCGGTGGACGACGACCGTCGCCCGGTGAAGGTGCCACCGCGCCAGCCGCAGAGCAGCGAGGAGAAGCGCCGCTTCCTGCAGGGCCAGCAGCGCCGCCAGATCCGCCAGGAGCTGGAACAGCGCTACCAGAACCTCAAGACTGATTCGATCTAGTAGAGCAAACGCTGCGCCTCGAAGCGCACCCGCGGGTGGGCGATGCGATCCTGGGCCCGCACCAGCTGCAGTTCATAGCTGGTGCAGGCCTGGGTTTCCAGCAGCACCTCATGCACGGCGGCAGCGGTGAATTCGAAAGCCTGCAACCAGTCGTCGCCCAGCAGCACGCGGGCGAGGAACAGGCCGGAGGTCAGGTCGCCCACGCCTACCGGCTGGCGTGGGAAGGCCAGCAAGGGCCGGCGCAGGTGCCAGCTGGCATCGCGGGTCACCAGCAGCATCTCGAAGGCATCATCCGCCCGCTGTGGATAATTCAGGTGCTTGACCAGCACCACCTGCGGCCCGCGCTCCAGCAACCCGCGCGCCATGCCCACGCAATCTTCCAGCGACTGCGCGCGACGGCCACAGAAACTGTCCAGCTCGAGCTGGTTCGGGCACAGGATATCGGCCTTGGCGACCGCCTCCTCGAGCAGGAACTCGCTGACTTCTGCCGGCACGATGCAGCCCTTCTCGGCATGCCCCATGACCGGGTCGCACAGGTACAGGGCCTTGGGATTGACCGCCTTGATCCGCTCGACGCCGGCCAGGATCGCCCGCCCCTGCTCGGCACTGCCCAGGTAGCCCGACAACACCGCATCGCAATGGCCCAGCTCGCCGATGTTGGAAATGCCTTCCACCAACGCGGGAATTTGCGCTGGGGCAAGCACTTCCCCGGCCCACTGTCCATACTGAGTATGGTTGGAGAACTGTACGGTGTTGAGCGGCCAGACGTTGACCCCGACCCGCTGCATGGGAAACACCGCGGCGCTGTTGCCGGCGTGTCCAAAGACCACGTGGGACTGAATGGCGAGCAGGTGCGGCGTACGTTTCATGCGGGACGATTCCGAAACTGTGTGAATAAGTGTGCGGCCCGCAGTATGAACCTGATTGCCATCTGTACGACAGGCCAGAGACGCAGTTAAGCTGGATCGACCTGTCTGGAGCTTACGCAAATGCTGACCCTGGAAAACCTCTTCGTCCTGATGCTGGTGGCGACCGCAGGCGCCTGGCTGTGGCACAACCACGGGCTGCGCGAAAAGGCCCTGGCACGGGTCAAGCAGCATTGCGCCAAGCTCGACCTGGAGCTGCTCGACGACGCCGTGGCGCTCAAGCGCATCGCCTTCGTGCGCGACGCCAACGGCAGGAAGCGCCTGGCGCGCATCTACAACTTCGAGTTCACCGTCACCGGTGAACAGCGCCACCCCGGCACCGTCACCCAGTTCGGCGCCCACACAATGCAGATCGAGCTCGCGCCCTATCCGTTCGAGATCAAGACCCCGCCACGTGCCGACAACGTCATCGAGATGCAGCAGTGGCGCCAGGAGCATAACCGCTGGCGCAATTGATCAACGGATCAGCTGGCAGCCGCCGATGGCCGCTTGCAGGGCCTGCAAGGGTTGCGGTCGATCGAAGATCAGCTCGATGCGCGAGTCCTTGCACCATTCGCTGGAGCGCCACTCCAGCGTTCCGCCTTCCAAGCCATTGAACGACTGCCAGCCTTCGGTGCTATGGACAACACCCTTCGCCCGGCGCCACGGCCATTGCTCGAGCACACCGCGCAGCACGGCCTCGTCGAAGCATTGGTCGGGATGCCAGCGCCAGCCGATACTCCAACCTCCCTCCCCCTGCTGATACTGGCAGATCGGCTGTCGTGGATCGGTCCACAGGGTGGGCAACGGCACTGCACCGTTATCCACAGGCAGGCTGCCAGGGTCGACCGTACCTGCCGCCACGGGGGTTGAAACAGGCAATGCAGCAAGCGGCAGTATCCCGTGATCCGTCCAGCGCGCCGGTATTGCGGGTAGTGATGCAGTTATCAACAAGCGTGCGGCTTCATCCACAACTCTCGCCTTGTTGAACACCAGCAACCCCGCCTTCGCCAGTGCCTGGTGCTGAGCCTCGGGCAGGACGTCGCCCCGGGACAGCGCCGCGGCATCCAGCACCATCAGCAGGGGCTGGACCGACAGCACGCCAGTCCAGCGCGCGCGCACCAGTTGCTCCAGCAACTCGACCGGGTGACCGAGGCCGGACGGTTCGATGAACAGGCGGTCCGGGCGAGCCTTGCGCAGCAAGCGGCCAAGCCCCACCTGAAATGGCGCGCCATTGACGCAGCACAGGCAGCCTCCCGCCACTTCTCCGATGGCGATGCCCGCCTCGTCGCGGCTGAGCAAGGCGGCATCGAGGCCGACCTGGCCGAACTCGTTGACCAGCACGGCCCAGCGCTCACCAGCCGGACGCTGGTCCAGCAGGTGGCGGATCAGGCTGGTCTTGCCGGCGCCGAGGGGGCCGGCGATCACATGGGTGGGGATGTTCTGCAGCATGGCTCGGTATCGGGGTGGATTGATGGCAGTCTATACCGCCGGGCCCCGGTATTCATGCCAACCAATCCAGGCTCAACAACAATCGGCGCTCCCCGGCAGGCGTCAGCGGTGACCGGTGGACCAATCCCGCGCCCTCGTTGCCCAGCCACTTCTCGCCCTTCAGCAAAGCCACCTCTCCCGCCGCCAGGCGCCGAACCTTATCCACAGGCGGCGACGACTGCTGCAAGCGCGCGCGATCGATCGCTCCCTCCGCCAGCCATTCGCTGCCCGCGCCGGCATAGGTGCTGAGCAGGCGCACCGGCACATGGTCCACATGCATGCGCGGGCACATCGCCCCGTCCAGTACCCGCACGCGCACACCGAGACGACGGGCGCCCAGCAGGCAGGTGTACGCGGCCACCAGCCAAGCCACATCCGCGACGAAACCGTCATAGCCGTGCAGATCAGCGGCCTCCCTGAGCAAACCGGGCAAGGCCGGCGGGTGGCGTTCATCCACCTCGATCACCCGCTCATCGGCCAGGGATTGGCCAAGGCTGAGCACCAGGTTGGCGAAGTCTTCCACCTGGGCCGGCAGGCGGCGCTGCCAGACCGCCAGGTTGACGCCATCCTGAAGAATGTCGGTCATCACCTGGGGCGATTCACCGAACACCTGGCGGATATCCACAGTCATGCCACCGCGTCCTCATGCCAGGCCCCGAATGGATCGGGCAGGCGCAGCCAGGCCATTGGCCCCAGTTCCATTTCGTCGTCCGTGAGCAAGCAGGCCTCCAGCGCTGTGGATAACCGCTGGAAGTCGATGTCCTGCCCGATGAACACCAGTTCCTGGCGGCAATCGCCGCTTTCCACCGACCACTGCTTGAGGATCGCCGCGGTGTTCTCTTCGTCCTGCGGCCATTGCTCGCGTGGCACGAAGCGCCACCAGCGCCCCGCCAGGCCGTGACGCATCATGCCACCGGCCTGGGACCAGCTCCCGGCCTCCTGGTATTTGCTGGCCAGCCAGAAGAAGCCCTTGGAACGCAGCAACCGTCCGTTGCTCCAGGGCGTGTGGATAAAGTCGTAGAAGCGTTGCGGGTGGAACGGTCGACGTGCCTGCCAGGTGCTGGCGGCGATGCCGTATTCCTCGGTTTCCGGCACATGCTCGCCCCGCAGTTCGCGCAGCCAGCCCGGGGCCTGGGCCGCCTGGTCGAAATCGAACAGGCCGGTATCGAGGATGCGCGACAGCGCCACCTGGCCCATCACCATCGGCACGATCTGCGCCCGGGCATTGAGGCTGCGCAGGATGGCCACCAGTTCCTCGCGGTCAGACTGGCTGATCAGGTCGATCTTGCTCAGCAACAACACGTCGGCGAACTCGACCTGCTCGATCAGCAGGTCGCTGATCGAGCGCTCGTCCTGTTCACCCAAGGTCTCGCCACGGCTGGCGAGACTCTCGGCGGCCTGGTAGTCACGCAGGAAGTTCAGCCCGTCGACCACGGTGACCATGGTGTCCAGCCGCGCCATGTCGGAGAGGCTGCGGCCCTGTTCGTCGCGAAAGGTGAAGGTCTCGGCGACCGGCAGCGGCTCGGATATGCCGGTCGATTCGATCAGCAGGTAATCGAAGCGGCCCTCACTCGCCAGCCTCGCCACCTCTTCCAGCAGGTCCTCGCGCAAGGTGCAGCAGATGCAGCCGTTGCTCATCTCCACCAGTTTTTCTTCCGCCCGGTTCAGGCTGACGTTGCGCTGGACCTCGCTGGCATCGATGTTGATTTCACTCATGTCGTTGACGATCACGGCGACGCGCAGGTTGTCGCGGTTGCGCAGGACATGGTTGAGCAGCGTGCTCTTGCCGGCGCCGAGAAAGCCGGACAGCACGGTGACAGGGAGACGGTTGGGCATGACTAACCTCATCGGGCAGGCGCATTCGAATCGATGCATTGCATAATGTTATATTATAACAATACAATTTCGCCAAGCCGTGTCGACCGAACGGTTGTCTGGAGAGCGTCATGAAATCATCCGGCCTCGCTGCCTTGCTGCTGCTCGCAGCCCCCACACAGCTTCTCGCCATGCCCCACACCGACCTCGCCCTGTGCACCCGCAGCGCGACCTTGCTCGCCTGCCAGGATGGCCAGGGCAACTACTACAGCGTGCGCACCGAAGGCAGCACCTTCTACCTGCGTGGCTACGAAGTGGCAGGCAAGCGCCTGTGGGCTCAGACCAACAGCCGCTACGGCACACTGACCTTCTTCACCGGGCTGGCCAGCGACGGTGAAGCCTGGGTGGGCTACAGCCGTCGCATCGGCTGGACCACCCTCAACCGTGTCTCCAGCTCCAGCGGTCAACGCTTCAACCTGCACTGCAGCCTTGTCGGCGGTTGCCGCTGACTGCCATCACTTCAGGATCCTTCCATGTCTAGCCTTGCCCTTCCCGACATCGCCGCACAGAGCAGCCAGCAGGCACTGCCGCTGGACTGGGTCGGCATGTGCGGTATCGCCCTGCCGCTGCTGGTCGACGGACGCAGCCTCGGCGCCCACGCCGATGCCGGCGTGAGCCTTGATGACGGCGCAGCCCGGGGCATCCACATGTCACGGTTGTACCTGGCGCTGGAAGCGCTGGAACAGCAAGACTTGAGCCCACGGCTTATTCGCCGGACGCTCGAGCATTTTCTCGCCAGCCACGAGGGCCTTTCCAACACCGCCTACCTGCGCCTGGCGTTCGATCACCTGCTCAAGCGCCCGGCGCTGGTCAGCCCGCTGGCAGGCTGGAAACGCTACCCGGTGAGCATCGAAGCCCAGCTGAAAGATGAAATGTTCCACGTGGAACTATCGGTGCACATTGCCTACTCCTCGACCTGCCCCTGCTCGGCGGCGCTGGCCAGGCAACTGATCCAGGCACAGTTCGACCGGGACTTCGCTGATCAGTCGCTGGAGCGGGAACGTGTTCGCCAATGGCTTGGCAGCAGCGACGGCATCGTTGCAACACCCCACAGCCAAAGGAGCCTGGCCAAGCTGCAGGTCCGCCTGGACGGCGACGAGTTCAGACTGACCGAGTTGATCGAGACAGCGGAGGCAGCCTTGGGCACCGCCGTACAGACGGCAGTGAAGCGCGCCGATGAGCAGGCCTTTGCCTTGGCCAACGGACAGAACCTGATGTTCTGCGAGGATGCCGCCCGCCGCCTGCATGCGGCCTTGCGAACGCTAACGGGCGTGAGCGGCTTCAGCGTACGCGTGGAACATGCAGAGAGCCTGCATGCCCATGACGCGGTGGCGGTCAGTCGTTATCGCTGGTGACAGATCAAGTACGCGGTTTGACGGTTCCACAATCATTCCCAAGCCAGACCGCCCGGGTGTTCATGCTGCCCTGCTGCTGGACCCCGGAGGCATTGAAGGTGCCGTTGACCTTGGTCAGGAACTCCCGATCGCTGAGGAAGGTGGCCTGGCCGTTACCCTGGGCCTTGGGGCAACTGAACTGGAACTTCCAGACATTGCCATTGCGCTCGGTGATCTTCTGCGTGCACCCGGACTGCGGATCCTGCAGCGGAATGTCATTGGTCTTGACCTGCTCCGCGGTCAGGCACGAGCGCACCCCCTTGCCTCCCACCGTGATGCCCTGCTTGGCCAAGGCACCCTCCATCATCGCCCGTTGCTCGGGCGGCAGGTTCTTCAACTGACCGAGCATGAATTCCATGTCCGGCAACGGCTTGCCATCGACCTGCATGTTGCTGGTGGTCAGCTCCCACAGACCGGGTTGCAGCATCTGCGCGTGAACCAGCGGGCTGCCCAGCCCCAGCACCAGGGCGAGCAGTGGCAGACGAATCTTCATGGATGAAAGCTCCTCGAAATACCGGCTCCGGCCGGACTGAGCCGTTAGACGTCAAAATCGCCTTTGGGTTGCAGGCATACCCTCGAACGTGGTCTGTTAGCAGCAGTGCTCTCGGCAAGCAGGATGCGTATGGATTTTCACAGCCCCTACTTCTTCGGTTACTTGCTCGGCCTGATTCATCTGTTCGGTCTCATCGCCGCGCTGCATGCGGTATTCACCGTGCGCACCGCCCAAGGTGCGATCGCCTGGGCCATGTCGCTGCTGTTCATCCCCTACCTCACCCTCATCCCCTACCTGGTGTTCGGCGCCCGTTCCTTCTATGCCTATATCCAGGCGCGGCGTCAGGCCAACCAGGAAATGCACGTGGCCATGGCCAACCTGAACTGGCGGCCCTGGGTGGAGGAAGCGCTGACCGCCCGCGAGTCCGACAGCTACGCCGCCCTGCGTGCCATGCCCAAGCTGGGGCGCATGCCGTGTCTGGCCAACAACGAGGTGAAGCTGCTGATCGATGGCGCCGCCACCTTCGAGGCGATCTTCTCGGCCATCCGCATGGCGCGGGACACCGTGCTGGTGCAATTTTTCATCATCCATGACGACGCCCTCGGCCGGGAGTTGCAGCAACTGCTGCTGCGCAAGGCCGCCGAAGGCGTAAGGGTGTTCGTGCTGTACGACCGCGTCGGCAGCCATGCCCTGCCGGCCAGCTACAGCCAGGTGCTGCGCGACGGCGGCGTGCAGATCGAGGCATTCGCCACCCGGCGTGGCTGGTTCAATCGTTTCCAGGTCAACTTCCGCAACCATCGCAAGATCGTCGTGGTCGATGGCGTGCAAGGCTTTCTCGGCGGGCACAACGTGGGCGACGAATACCTCGGCGCACACCCCAAGCTGTCACCGTGGCGCGACACCCATGTGCAGATCGGCGGCCCGGTGCTGGCCTGCCTGCAGGAGTCCTTCGCCGAGGACTGGTACTGGGCCACGCGCCAGCTGCCGCCGCTGATCCTGCCCGACGTCTACCCGGAGAACGGCGTGCTGTGCCAGGCCTTGGCCAGCGGGCCGGCCGATCCACAGGAAACCTGTGCGCTGTTCTTCCTCGAGGCGATTCACTCGGCCACCCGACGGGTATGGATCACCAGCCCCTATTTCATCCCCGACGAAGCCATCTTCGCCGCCCTGCGCCTGGCAGTGCTGCGGGGGGTCGACGTGCGCATCCTGATTCCCTCGCGCCCCGACCACCGCATCGTCTACGCCGCCTCCAGCCTGTTCGCCTTCGAGGCGGTGCGCGCCGGGGTGCGCATGTTCCGCTACCTGCCGGGCTTCCTGCACCAGAAGGTGGTGCTGGTGGACGATGAGGTCAGCGCCATCGGCAGCGCCAACCTCGACAACCGCTCGTTCCGGCTGAACTTCGAGATCACCCTGCTGACCGTGGACCGTGCTTTCGCCGACCAGGTCGAACAGATGCTGGAGAATGACTTCGAGCAGGCCCGGGAGATCACCGCGGAGGACAGCCGCGACACCCATCGCCTGCAACAGCTGGGGATGCGCATCGCGCGGCTGATTTCACCGATCCTGTAGCCCGGCGAGCCTTGTCGGCACGCCGGGCTACCCGATCAGCGATAGAGGTCCTCACGCGTCCATGGCAGGTCGTGGTGGCCGTCGGCGTAGGGCTTCACCGCAAGGATCTGGTGCAGGTTGATCCAGCCCTTGGTGAAGGCGTAGGCGCAACCGGCCAGGTACAGGCGCCAGATGCGCAGTGTCTTCTCCGGCACCAGCGCGGCAGCGCGGTGCAGCTGGTTCTCCAGGTTCTCGCTCCAGTGGTTGAGGGTCTTGGCGTAGTGCAGGCGCAGGCTCTCGATATCGACCACCTCCAGGCCCGCCTCGCAGATCCGCGCCGTGATCATCGAGATATGCGGCAACTCGCCGTGGGGGAACACATAGCGGTCGATGAAATCACCCGCGCCACGGCCGACCGGGCGACCATCAACGTGCTTGGCGGTGATGCCATGGTTCATCACCAGGCCACCTTCACGCACCGCGCCAAATAGCCGCTGGCAATACAGCTCGAGGTTTGCATGCCCGACGTGTTCAAACATGCCGACGCTGACCGCCTTGTCGAAGCGGCCATCCTGGGGCAGGTCGCGGTAGTCGAGGATCTGCAGGTCGACCTTGTCGGCCAGGCCCTCCTCCTTGACCCGTTGGCGACCGAGCTTCAACTGCTCCTTGCTCAGGGTGATGCCGAATACCTTGGCGCCATACTCGCGGGCGGCGAACCGCGCCAGCCCGCCCCAGCCGCAACCGACATCCAGCAGATAATCACCGGCCTGCAGGCGCAGCTTGCGGCACAGGTGATCGAACTTGTCCTGCTGGGCCTGGGCCAGGGTGTTGTCCGGCTCCTTGAAGTAGGCGCAGGAATAGACCATGTCCGGGTCGAGCCACAGTTGGTAGAAATCGTTGGACAGGTCGTAGTGGTAGGAAATGGCTTCGGCGTCGGTGCGCTTGTCATGGGACGTGCGCTCCGGCAAGAACTCGTCTTCATCCTTGAGCAAGGCTTCGCTGAGCTCGTCGCAGACCCGAATCACTTCGCCGATATCGCCTTCCAGCTCCAGCTTGCCCTCGACGAAGGCGGAGCCAAGCTCTTCCAGGTTCGGGTGGGTGAGCTGGGCGATCAGCTGGGGTTCCTTGACCAGAATGGTGACCTGCGGGCTCGGCCCCAGATCGAACTGGTTGCCGTCCCACAGCTTGACGCGCAAAGGTAAGTGCAGGCTCTGCAATGCGGGTGGAAGTTGCGCAAGCATTCATGACCCTCCCTTTCATTGATACGGGACGTCAGGCCTCAAGGTGTCGGACGTCACCGGATCAGGGTAGTTCATTCGTGCGAAGTTTCCGTTAATCGCGACCATAGTCTAGAACTATCTGGTCCGGGCCGCACAACAGATTGTATACAATTTTCATCTCTCAGACTAACCTTGTGCCCCCTCTTCGCTTCCTCACACTCTCGGAGTAACGAAACCCATGAAATCCTATGACGTGGTGATCATCGGCGGCGGCCCCGGCGGCTACAACGCAGCGATCCGTGCCGGCCAGCTGGGCCTGAGCGTGGCCTGTGTCGAGGGTCGCTCGACCCTGGGCGGCACCTGCCTGAACGTCGGCTGCATGCCTTCCAAGGCGCTGCTGCATGCGTCCGAGCTGTTCGAGGCGGCCAGCGGCGAGGAGTTCGCCCACCTGGGGATAGAGGTCAAGCCGACCCTCAACCTGGGCCAGATGATGAAGCAGAAAGACGAAAGCGTGACTGGCCTGACCAAGGGCATCGAGTACCTGTTCCGTAAGAACAAGGTCGACTGGGTCAAGGGCTGGGGCCGCCTGGACGGCGCCGGCAAGGTGGTGGTCAAAGCCGAGGACGGCAGCGAAACCACCCTGCAGGCCAAGGACATCGTCATCGCCACCGGTTCCGAACCCACGCCGCTGCCCGGCGTGACCATCGACAACCAGCGCATCATCGAGTCCACCGGCGCCCTGTCGCTGCCCCAGGTACCCAAGCACCTGATCGTGATCGGCGCCGGCGTGATCGGCCTGGAGCTGGGTTCGGTGTGGCGCCGCCTGGGTGCCGAAGTGACGGTGATCGAATACCTTGATCGCATCTGCCCGGGCACTGATGAGGAAACCGCCAAGACCCTGCAGAAGGCCCTGGCCAAGCAAGGCATGACCTTCAAGCTCGGCAGCAAGGTGACCCAGGCCACATCCAGCGCCGACGGCGTCAGCCTGACCCTGGAGCCCGCCGCCGGTGGCAATGCCGAAACCCTGCAGGCCGACTACGTGCTGGTGGCCATCGGTCGCCGTCCCTATACCAAGGGCCTGAACCTGGAAAGCGTGGGGCTGGAAACCGACAAGCGCGGCATGCTCGCCAACGACCATCACCGTAGCGCGGTCCCGGGCATCTGGGTGATCGGCGACGTCACCTCCGGCCCGATGCTGGCGCACAAGGCCGAGGACGAAGCGGTGGCGTGCATCGAGCGCATCGCCGGCAAGCCCCACGAGGTCAACTACAACCTGATCCCGGGCGTCATCTATACCCGCCCGGAACTGGCCAGTGTCGGCAAGACCGAAGAGCAGCTCAAGGCCGAAGGCCGTGCCTACAAGGTCGGCAAATTCCCCTTCTCCGCCAACAGCCGGGCCAAGATCAACCATGAGACCGAAGGCTTCGCCAAGGTCATCGCCGACGCCGTCACCGACGAGGTGCTGGGCGTGCACCTGGTGGGTCCGAGCGTGAGCGAGATGATCGGCGAGTTCTGCGTGGCCATGGAATTCTCGGCCTCGGCCGAGGACATCGCCCTCACCTGCCACCCGCACCCGACCCGCTCCGAGGCCCTGCGCCAGGCGGCGATGAATGTGGATGGGAAAGCGATGCAGATCTGAGTGAGCACCCTGTAGCAAAACGGTGTGGGAGCGGGCTTGGCCCGCTCCCACAAGTGCCAGGCCTAGCCGTGGGCCAGTTGTTTATCCACACCCTCACGGAAGCGCGACGCCAGGAATGGCGTGATATCCAGCGGCAACGCCTCATTGTGGACAACCTTGTCCAGCAACACACCGGTAATCGCCGACGTGAGGATCCCGGTACGGAAATGTCCACAGGCATTGAAATAGCCCTGCACATTATCCACAGGCCCGAGAATCGGCAGCTCGTCCGGTGATCCCGGGCGCAGGCCGGCCCAGGTGCGCTTGAGGTTCACCTGCGCCAGCTGCGGCACGCAGCGGATCGCGCCCTGCACCAGGCCGCTGATTTCCGGGAAGGTGTTGCTGACATCGAAGCCCTTCTCTTCGGTGGTGCTGCCGATCAGGATCTCGCCATTGTCCTTCTGCGCCATGTAGCAATCGCTGGTGGTGATGCAGCCATCGAGCAGCTTGGGCAGGCGCTCGGTCAGCACGATCTGGCCCTTCACCGGCTTGACCGGAATGCTCTCCCCGGTCGCCCACTCGCTCAGCTCCGCGGCCCAGGCGCCAGCGGCATTGATCAAGGTGGCGCAGTGGAACTCACCGGCCTCGGCGGTGCGCACGCCCTTGATCCGCGAGCCTTCATGCAGCACGCCGGTGATGTTCACGTTCGGGTACAGGTCGACGCCGTTCTGCCGCGCCGCCTCCATGTAGGCATCGCCCAGGCGGAACGGGCTGACCTGATGGTCGCATAGAAACTCCAGCGCGCCATTGGCCTTGAGCGTCACCGCCGGCTCCGAGGCCCGCAGCGCGTCGCGGTCGAGCCAGCGTACCTGGTCGGCCAGGTGCGGGATCTGCTTGACGATGTGCTCGGCGTACAGCTGGTCTTCCTCATCCTGGATGATGTACTTGAGCCCGGTGCGTTCGAACTTGAAGTCCATCCCGTGACGCTCGATCAGCTCCTGGTGCAGCTGTGGATAAAGCGCGTTGGACTGCAGGGCGAAGTCGAAGAAGCACTCCGGCAGGATGTGCGGCGTGCTCGAGTCGACCACCACCGCCGCGCCGTTGGCCTCACGCTTGTTGCGCGAGGACATCATGCGAAAGAAGATCACCCCGCAGCCCAGCCCCACCGACTCGCCGATGGCCCACAGGCCGCCGGCCGACGCGCGGGTGGCGTTGCCCGGGCGCTTGCAGTCGATCAGGGCGATCTTCAGGTTATGCCGCTTGGACAGCTGGTAGGCACAGGACGCGCCGATCACGCCGCCACCGGCAATGATGATGTCGTAATGCTTGTTCATGCTCAGGCCTCCGTGCCGAGTTGTTCGAATGCGGAAAACGGGATCGGGTCCACCGGGAAACGCGGCCGCAGCCAGCCTACGTCCGGGCGTCCGGTGGCGCTGCGCAGGCGGTCGCTGCAGTAGCCGACGCACATGCGCCCCTGGCAGTCGCCCATGCTTACCCGGGTACGCATCTTCAGGCTGGCCATGTCCTCCACACCCTGCTCCAGGGCCAGGTCGATCTGATCGCGGGTGACGTTTTCGCAACGGCAGATCACCGTGTCGGCCTGGGGCAGCTGGATCTGCGCCGCGCCGCGCGCGGTGTAGCGTTCCACCCCGGAGCGGAAGCGCTTGATCGCGGCCAGCTTGCCGAGGAAACGCTCACGGCGCTCGATCGCCTGCTCGGCATCGAGCTTGCCCATCTGCTGCAGCATCGACACCGCGGCGATACGCCCGGTGAGCATCGCCGCCTCGCCACCACGAATACCGGCCATGTCGCCGGCCAGGTGAATATTCGGCTGGCTGCTCTGCTGCCACACGTTGCATTCGGCGCGCAGGTAGCCGTCCTCGCTGAAACCATGGGCCAGGCCCAGTTGCTGGCTGAGCTGGGTCCGCGGAATGAACCCGTAGCCTACCGCCAGGGTGCGTACATGCTCACGCTGGATGCGGGTCATGTCCGGCTGCCAGTCCTGGGTGTAGGGGGCGACCTGGACCTCCTGCAACTCGCCATCCCCCGTGGCGCCCACCACGCCCCAGCCGTAGTGCATGGGGATACCGTTGAGTTTCATGTAGGCCAGCATGCTCAGGCCGTCGAGGAACAGCTGCGGCTTGTTCATCAACGCCAGGCTTTCCTTGGCGATACGGTTGAACGAGCAGGCCTCGTACACGCCGGCCACCTTGGCGCCGGCGGCGTGCAGCTGGCAGGCGACCAGCGGCAGCAACGGCCCGGTACCGGCAATCAGCGTGCTGCCTAGTGGCTTGACCACGCCGCTCTTGATCTGCAGCTGCAAGCCGCCGAGCAGGATCACACCGGGCAAGGTCCAGCCGGGGAACGGCACGTTGCGCTCGTGGCATCCGGCGGCCAGCAGCAGGTGCGAGTAGTCGATCTCGTGCAGCTGTTCGTCAGCGTCGAGGACCATCAGCCGTTGATCGTCCCCACCCACCACGCGATGGTTCAGGCGCAGGTCGATGCGCTCGGCGCAAGCGGCGAAATCTTCATGCAGCTTGGTCAGGGCCTTGGTGTAGCGCGGCCCCAGGTAGCCCAGGTCGACACCCGCGCGCAGCGGGCCACGATAGACCACGCCACCGGGGCGCGAGGCCTCGTCGAACAGCAGGCAATCCACGCCATGTTCGGCCAGCTCGATGGCGGCGCCCATGCCGGCCGAACCGCCACCGACGATCACAGGACGAAGGCTCATGGATGGGCCTCCTCTTGCACGCGATTGACCTCGGTCTCGATGCTCATGCCCGGCTTGACGATGGTCTGGCAGGCGCGACGCTTGGGACGCCCATCGATCTGCACCAGGCAGCAATGGCAGACGCCCATGCCGCAGTAGGCACCGCTGAGCTGGCCATGATCATTGCGCGCCAGCTGGCGCAGGCCAACGGCGTTGAGCACGCTGAGTACGGTTTCGCCGGCACTGGCGACCGCAGGCAGGCCATTGACCAGCAGGGTCATTTCAGCGCCTTCCAGTGGCTGGATATCGTGCTTTCGTTGCAGCGTCTGCATTTCCTGTCGTCCTTGATGACTGATGGGTCGGGCGACGTTAGGGCAAACAACGAGGGAAAACATTGATCCATGCCAGAGGCATGTTTAAGAAATGTCCTACAGCGACGGACGTACAAGAGTGTAGGAAGATGGCTCTGCTGAGTTCGATCGCATAGACGCTCGTCGAGCATTCTCAAACGTCAAAACAAAAACGCCCCTGGCGAACCAGGGGCGTCATACACCTTTACCTAGGCAACCTCGCTACTACTCCACCGTCACCGACTTGGCCAGGTTACGCGGCTGATCGACGTCGGTGCCCTTGAGCACGGCGACGTAGTACGACAGCAACTGCAGCGGAATGGTGTAGAGGATCGGCGCCAGCGCATCGTTGATGTGCGGCACGTTGATCACATGGGTGCCTTCGCCGTTGCTCATGCCGGCCTGCTCGTCGGCGAACACCACCAGCTCGCCGCCACGGGCGCGGACTTCCTGCAGGTTCGACTTGAGCTTCTCCAGCAGTTCGTTGTTCGGCGCCACGGTCACCACCGGCATGTCGCTGTCCACCAGCGCCAGCGGGCCATGCTTGAGCTCGCCGGCCGGGTAGGCTTCGGCGTGGATGTAGGAGATCTCCTTGAGCTTGAGCGCGCCTTCCATCGCCACCGGGTACTGGGCACCGCGGCCGAGGAACAGGGTGTGGTGCTTGTCGGCGAACAGCTCGGCGATCTTCTCGACCACGCCATCCATCGCCAGCGCTTCGCTCAGGCGGGCCGGCAGGCGGCGCAGCTCGTCCACCAGCTCGGCTTCGACACCGGCTTCGAGGCTGCCGCGCACCTGGCCGAGAGCCAGGGTCAGCAGCATCAGCGATACCAGCTGGGTGGTGAAGGCCTTGGTCGAGGCGACGCCGATCTCCGGCCCGGCCAAGGTCAGCAGGGTCAGGTCAGATTCGCGCACCAGCGAACTGATGCCCTTGTTGCAGATCGCCAGGCTGCCGAGGAAACCCAGCTCCTTGGCATTGCGCAGGGCCGCCAGGGTGTCGGCGGTTTCGCCGGACTGCGAGATGGAGACGAACAGGGTGTCCGGCTGCACCACCACCTTGCGGTAGCGGAACTCGCTGGCCACTTCCACCTGGCAAGGGATGCCGGCCAGGCTTTCCAGCCAGTAGCGGGCGACCATGCCGGCGTGGTAGCTGGTGCCGCAGGCAACGATCTGCACGTTGCGCACTTTGGCGAACAGCTCGGCGGCCTGTGGGCCGAAGGCCTGGACCATCACGTGGTCCTTGCCCAGGCGCCCTTCCAGGGTGCGCTGCACCACGGTGGGCTGCTCGTGGATTTCCTTGAGCATGAAGTGACGGTAGTTGCCCTTCTCGGCCGCTTCGGCGCCTTCGTGGTACTGCACCGTCTCGCGCTGGACCGGATGGCCGGCCTGATCCCAGATCTGCACCTGGTCACGGCGGATCTCGGCGATATCGCCTTCTTCCAGGTACATGAAGCGGTCGGTGACCTGGCGCAGGGCCAGTTGGTCCGAGGCCAGGAAGTTCTCGCCGAGGCCAAGGCCGATCACCAGCGGGCTGCCGCTGCGGGCGGCGACCAGGCGATCCGGCTGGCTGGCGCTGATCACCGCCAGGCCATAGGCGCCGTGCAGGCGCTTGACCGCGGCCTTGAGCGCGTCGGTCAGGTCGGGAATGTCCTTGAGCAGGTGGTGGATCAGGTGGACGATGACTTCGGTGTCGGTCTGCGAGACAAAGGCATAGCCCAGGCCCTTGAGCTCTTCACGCAGCTCTTCGTGGTTCTCGATGATGCCGTTGTGCACCACCGCCACGTCGTGCCCGGAGAAATGCGGGTGGGCATTGTTTTCGGTCGGCGCGCCATGGGTCGCCCAGCGAGTGTGGGCAATGCCCAGCTGGCCGGCCAGCGGGTCGGCGGTCACGGCGCCTTCCAGTTCGCTGACCTTGCCGATACGGCGGCGACGCTCGAGCGCGCCTTGCTGGTTCAGGACGGCCAGGCCGGCGCTGTCATAACCACGGTATTCCAGGCGCTTGAGGCCTTCGATGAGGATGGCTGTGATATTGCGCTCGGCAACGGCACCAACGATTCCACACATAAGATGTTGCTCCTAGCTGATAGCGGCGCAGATAAGGGTGATGCCGCGGGCTTGAATCCGGTCGCGTGCCTCGGCGGGCAGGCGATCATCTGTAATCAGGGTGTTGACGCTGCCCCAGGGCAGCTCGAGGTTGGGGATCTTGCGACCGACCTTGTCCGACTCGACCATGACGATCACCTCGCGCGCCACCTCGGCCATGACCCGGCTCAAGCCCAGCAGCTCGTTGAAGGTGGTGGTGCCACGCTCCAGGTCGATGCCGTCGGCACCGATGAACAGCTGGTCGAAGTCGTATGAGCGTAGTACCTGCTCGGCCACCTGGCCCTGGAAGGACTCCGAATGCGGGTCCCAGGTGCCACCGGTCATCAGCAGCACAGGCTCATGCTCCTGCTCGCTGATGGCGCGGGCGACGTTGAGCGAGTTGGTCATCACCACCAGGCCTGGCTGGCGCCCGAGCTGTGGAATCATCGCCGCCGTGGTGCTGCCGCTGTCGATGATGATCCGCGCATGCTCGCGGATGCGTCCGACCGCTGCCCGGGCGATGGCCTGCTTGTAAAGGGACACCGGTTGGACTGTGTCGCCCAGCAGTTCCTGGGGCATGGTCACCGCGCCACCGTAACGGCGCAGCAGCAGGCCGTTGGCCTCCAGCGCGGCGAGGTCCTTGCGGATGGTCACTTCGGAAGTTTCGAAACGCTTGGCCAGGGCATCGACGCTCACCTCGCCCTGCTCGTTGAGCAAGGCCAGGATGTTGTGGCGGCGCTGGGGGGTGTTTCGTTTCGACATGTCGGTTTAAGTTTCGATTCGAAAGATAAGTGGTGCAATCAAAACCTAAGATGAGCGATTCGTCAAGTTTCTCTCTGCACTGGCACGGTCCCTGTAGGAGCGGCCTTGTGTCGCGATGGGGCGCGCAGCGGCCCCAGGGATTTCGGGACAGAGCAGAAAATGCCGGGGCTGCTAAGCAGCCCATCGCGACACAAGGCCGCTCCTACAGGGACCGCGATACGGCACCCAATAAAAAGCCGGCTTATTCACATAAGCCGGCTTTCGATCGAAAGCGCTGTGGATAACTCAGCTCTTCTTGATCTTCTCCGGCCGCTTCCAGCCTTCGATGTTGCGCTGGCGCGCACGGGCCACGCCCAACTGCCCGGCTTCAACCGTCTGGGTGATGGTCGAACCCGCCGCGGTAGTGGCCCCCGCCTGGATTTCCACAGGTGCCACCAGCGAGTTGTTGGAGCCGATGAACACGTCTTCGCCCATCACCGTGCGGAACTTGTTGGCACCATCGTAGTTGCAGGTGATGGTGCCGGCACCGATATTGGTACGGGCACCGACCTCGGCATCGCCCAGGTAGGTCAGGTGACCGGCCTTGGCGCCCTCGCCCAGGTGCGCGTTCTTCAGCTCGACGAAGTTACCCACATGGGCGCGGGCTTCCAGGACACTGCCCGGACGCAGACGGGCGAACGGACCAGCATCGCTGCCCTCGCCCAGCACCGCGCCTTCAAGGTGGCTGTTGGCCTTGACCACCACGCCCTTGCGCAGGGTGCTGTCCTTGATCACGCAGTTGGGGCCGATCTGCACGTCGTCCTCGATCACCACCTTGCCTTCGAGAATGACGTTGATGTCGATCAGCACGTCGCGGCCGACCGTCACCTCGCCACGCACATCGAAGCGCGCCGGATCACGCAGCGTGACGCCCTGGGCCATCAGGCGGCGGCCTTCACGCAGTTGATAGTGACGCTCGAGCTCCGCCAGCTGGCGGCGGTCGTTGGCGCCCTGCACTTCCATCGGGTCATGGGGCTGCTCGGTGGCGACCACCAGACCATCGGTCACGGCCATGGCGATCACGTCGGTGAGGTAGTACTCGCCCTGGGCATTGTTGTTGGACAACCGGCCCATCCAGTCGGCCAGGCGTGCGGCAGGCATGGCGAGGATGCCGGTGTTGCCTTCCTTGATTGCCTTCTGTGCTTCGCTCGCGTCCTTGTGCTCGACGATCGCGGTGACGTTACCCGCTGCGTCTCGCACGATGCGCCCGTAACCGGTCGGGTCCTGCAAGGTCACGGTGAGCAGCCCCAGCTGCTGCTCGCTGACCTTGGCCAGCAGGCGCTGCAGGGTTTCCACCTCGATCAGCGGCACATCGCCGTAGAGCACCAGCACGGTATCGGCGGTGATCGCCGGCAACGCCTGGGCCACGGCATGGCCGGTGCCCAGTTGCTTGTCCTGCATGACGAAGTTCAGATCGTCGGCTGCCAGGCGCTCACGAACCAACTCAGCGCCATGGCCGATAACCACGTGAATACCTTTGGGCTGCAACTGGCGTGCGCTGTGGATAACGTGGCCGAGCATGGAGTTGCCGGCGACCGGGTGCAGCACCTTCGGCAGCGCGGAGCGCATGCGGGTGCCTTGGCCTGCGGCGAGAATGACGATATCGAGGGACATTGACTGGCTACCAATCCTGGGCGGTCAGGGACGTGACCAAAGGGAAATTCTGAAAAAGAAAAAGGGTAGCCGAGGCTACCCTTTAACTCAATCGCAACGGCGGTAAGCGGCCAAGGCCGGATTACTTGCCTTTGCGCAATTGCTGGACAGTACGCAGCTGAGCTGCAGCCTCGGCCAGACGTGCGGCAGCAGCGCCGTAGTCGAAGTCCGAGCCTTTAGTGTTCAGCGCGTTCTCGGCAGCCTTGAGGGCTTCCTGAGCCTGAGCTTCGTCCAGGTCGGCAGCGCGCTGCACGGTGTCGGCAAGAACCTTGACCATGTTCGGCTGCACTTCGAGGAAGCCACCGGAGATGTAGTACACCTCTTGAGTGCCACCCTGCTTGGTCAGCGTGATCGGACCAGGCTTGAGATTGGTGATCAGCGGCGCGTGGCCTGGAGCGATACCCAGATCGCCCAGGTTGCCGTGCGCTACTACCATCTCGACCAGGCCGGAGAAGATCTCTCCTTCCGCGCTGACGATGTCGCAATGGACTGTCATAGCCATCTGCTTGCCTCAACCTGATTAGCGCCCCTTGCGGGGCGCCGGGATTACAGTTTCTTGGCTTTCTCGATCGCTTCGTCGATGCTGCCGACCATGTAGAACGCTTGTTCTGGCAGGTGGTCGTAGTCACCTTTGAGGATACCGCTGAAGCCAGCGATGGTGTCCTTGAGCGAAACGTACTTGCCTGGCGAGCCGGTGAAGACTTCGGCCACGAAGAACGGCTGCGACAGGAAGCGCTGGATCTTACGAGCGCGGGCAACCAGTTGCTTGTCGGCTTCGGACAGTTCGTCCATACCCAGGATCGCGATGATGTCCTTCAGCTCTTTGTAGCGCTGCAGAACATACTGAACGCCACGAGCGGTCTCGTAGTGCTCGGTGCCGATCACGTTCGGGTCCAGCTGGCGCGAAGTCGAGTCCAGTGGGTCGACCGCTGGGTAGATACCCAGGGAAGCGATGTCACGGGACAGAACGACGGTGGCGTCCAAGTGGGCGAAGGTGGTCGCTGGCGACGGGTCGGTCAGGTCGTCCGCAGGTACGTATACGGCCTGTACGGAGGTGATCGAACCTTCTTTGGTCGAAGTGATACGCTCTTGCAGAACGCCCATCTCTTCGGCCAGGGTCGGCTGGTAACCTACTGCCGAAGGCATACGGCCCAGCAGTGCGGATACTTCGGTACCGGCCAGGGTGTAACGATAGATGTTGTCGACGAACAGCAGAACGTCGTTACCTTCGTCACGGAACTTCTCAGCCATGGTCAGGCCGGTCAGCGCTACGCGCAGACGGTTTCCTGGTGGCTCGTTCATCTGACCGTAGACCAGCGCTACCTTGTCGAGAACGTTGGAGTCCTTCATCTCGTGGTAGAAGTCGTTACCCTCACGAGTACGCTCACCCACACCAGCGAACACGGAGTAACCGCTGTGTTCCATGGCGATGTTACGGATCAGTTCCATCATGTTAACGGTCTTGCCGACGCCGGCACCACCGAACAGACCAACCTTACCACCCTTGGCGAACGGGCAGACCAGGTCGATAACCTTGATACCGGTTTCCAGCAGGTCGTTGCCGCCAGCCTGGTCAGAGAACGAAGGCGCTGGCTGGTGGATACCGCGACGCTCTTCTTCGCCGATTGGACCGGCTTCGTCGATCGGGTTGCCCAGGACGTCCATGATACGGCCCAGGGTTGCCTTGCCGACAGGTACCGAGATGGCAGCCTTGGTGTCGACGACATCCAGACCGCGCTTCAGACCTTCGGTCGAGCCCATCGCAATGGTACGAACCACGCCGTCGCCCAGCTGCTGCTGAACTTCCAGGGTGGTTTCCGCGCCTTGTACTTTCAGCGCGTTGTAAACACTCGGCACGGCATCACGTGGGAATTCCACGTCGATGACGGCGCCGATGATTTGAACGATACGTCCGCTACTCATAGCTGGATCCTCTGAATTTTTGAACCGTTAAACCGCGGCAGCGCCGCCGACGATTTCCGAGATCTCCTGGGTGATCGCAGCCTGACGCGCCTTGTTGTAGATCAACTGAAGCTCTTTGATCAAATCACCGGCGTTGTCTGTGGCGTTCTTCATGGCGATCATCCGGGCCGCTTGTTCAGCAGCGTTGTTCTCGACCACCGCCTGGTAGACCTGCGACTCCACGTAACGCACCATCAAGCCGTCCAGCAGCTCTTTTGCGTCGGGTTCGTACAGGTAGTCCCAGTGGTGCTTGAGTTCCTGATCCGGGGTTGCCACCAACGGTACCAATTGCTCGACCGTCGGTTTTTGGGTCATGGTGTTGATGAACTTGTTCGAAACCACCGAGAGGCGATCGATGCGGCCGTCCAGGTAGGCGTCCAGCATCACCTTGACGGAGCCGATCAGATCATTGATCGATGGCTCTTCGCCCAGGTGGCTGATCGCGGCTACGACGTTGCCGCCAAAGATGCGGAAGAAAGTCGCACCCTTGCTGCCGATCACGCACAGGTCGATTTCAACGCCCTGTTCGCGGTTTTCGTTCATGTCCTTGACCAGGGCCTTGAACAGGTTGGTGTTCAAGCCACCGCACAGACCACGGTCACTGCTCACCACGATATAACCGGCGCGCTTTACAGGGCGCTCGATCATGAACGGGTGGCGGTATTCCGGGTTGGCGTTGGCCAGATGACCGATCACCTGGCGGATACGCTCCGCGTAAGGACGGCTAGCAGCCATGCGCATTTGTGCCTTGCGCATTTTGCTGACCGCCACTTTCTCCATGGCGCTGGTAATTTTTTGCGTGCTTTTGATGCTCGCAATCTTACTGCGAATCTCTTTTGCGCCTGCCATGTATCACCTATCAGGTTAGCAAGCGGGGGCCGGAGCCCCCGCTGCGGCTTACCAGGTCTGGGTGGCCTTGAACTTCTCGATACCGGCTTTCATGCCAGCGTCGATTTCGTCGTTGAAGTCACCCTTCACGTTGATCTTCGCCATCAGTTCGGCGTGATCACGGTTGAAGTAGGCGATCAGAGCTTGCTCGAAGCTACCGACCTTGGCGACTTCTACGTCGGTCAGGAAACCACGCTCAGCGGCGTACAGCGACAGGGCCATGTCGGCGATCGACATTGGCGCGTACTGCTTCTGCTTCATCAGCTCGGTAACGCGCTGACCATGCTCCAGCTGCTTGCGGGTAGCCTCGTCCAGGTCCGAAGCGAACTGGGCGAAGGCCGCCAGTTCACGGTACTGGGCCAGGGCGGTACGGATACCACCGGACAGCTTCTTGATGATCTTGGTCTGGGCGGCACCACCAACACGGGATACCGACACACCGGCGTTAACGGCAGGACGGATGCCTGCGTTGAACATGGCCGATTCCAGGAAGATCTGACCGTCGGTGATCGAGATCACGTTGGTCGGAACGAACGCGGAAACGTCGCCAGCCTGGGTTTCGATGATCGGCAGAGCGGTCAGCGAGCCAGTCTTGCCGGTTACGGCACCGTTGGTGAACTTCTCGACGTACTCTTCGGAAACGCGCGATGCACGCTCCAGCAGACGGGAGTGGAGATAGAACACGTCGCCTGGGTACGCTTCACGTCCTGGTGGACGGCGCAGCAGCAGGGAGATCTGACGGTAGGCAACGGCCTGCTTGGACAGGTCATCGTAGACGATCAGGGCGTCTTCACCGCGGTCACGGAAGAACTCGCCCATGGTGCAGCCGGCGTACGGGGCCAGGAACTGCAGTGCGGCGGATTCCGAGGCGCTGGCAACGACCACGATGGTGTTGGCCAGGGCGCCAGCTTCTTCCAGCTTGCGAACGATGTTGGCAACGGTGGAACGCTTCTGGCCGACTGCAACATAAACACAGAAAATACCGGAGTCTTTCTGGTTGATGATGGCGTCGATGGCCATGGCGGTCTTGCCGATCTGACGGTCACCGATGATCAGCTCGCGCTGGCCACGGCCGACAGGGATCATGGCGTCGACGGACTTGTAGCCAGTCTGTACAGGCTGGTCTACCGACTTACGCCAGATCACGCCTGGAGCTACTTTCTCGACCGCGTCGGTCTGGGTGTTGCCCAGAGGACCTTTGCCGTCGATCGGGTTACCCAGTGCGTCGACGACGCGACCCAGCAGTTCCTTACCAACCGGAACTTCCAGGATGCGGCCGGTGCACTTGGCGCTCATGCCTTCGGCGAGGGTGTCATAGGCACCCAGGATCACTGCACCTACGGAGTCTTGCTCCAGGTTCAGGGCCATGCCGAATACGCTGCCCGGGAACTCGATCATTTCGCCGTACATGACGTCGGCCAGACCGTGGATCCGCACGATACCGTCGGAAACCGAAACGACGGTACCTTCGTTACGGGCTTGGGAGCCAACATCGAGGTTGTCGATGCGGCCCTTGATGATTTCACTAATTTCGGAAGGATTGAGTTGCTGCATTGCTCTGCTGCCCCTTCAAACTCAAGATTTCAAGGCTTCGGCCAGTTTCGCGATCTTGCCGCGAACCGAACCGTCGATTACCAGGTCGCCAGCGCGGATGACGACGCCGCCGATCAGGCTGGCATCCTCCGACGCGTGCAGGCGCACTTCCTGGCCTAACCGTGCACTGAGAACCTTGGCGAGTTTGTCTTGCTGTTCTTGGTTCAACGCAAAAGCACTGGTGACTTCCACGTCCACGGACTTCTCTTGTTCGGCCTTGTACAGGTCGAACAGAGTCGAAATCTCCGGCAGAAGCAGGAGACGTTCGTTTTCCGCGGCAACATGAATGAAATTCTGTGCCTTGGCGTCAAACTTGTCACCGCACACTTCAATGAATGCGGCGGCCTTTTCTGCGCTAGTCAGTTGCGGGGCCTTGAGCAGGCGCTGCATGGTGTCGTCTTGCGACACCGCAGCAGCCAGGCCGAGCATGGCTGACCAATTGGCCAGTTGCTGATGGGCCTGGGCATGCTCGAAGGCAGCCTTAGCGTAAGGTCGGGCCAACGTGGTCAGTTCTGCCATGATCGCCCTCGCTTAAATTTCAGCGGCCAGTTTGTTAACCAGCTCCGCATGCGCGTTTTGATCGATTGTGGCGCCAAGGATCTTTTCAGCACCGCCAACAGCCAGGGCACCCACTTGGGCACGCAGGGCGTCTTTGACGCTGTTCAGTTCCTGTTCGATCTCGGCTTGAGCCTGAGCCTTCACACGGTCAGCTTCGACGCGAGCCTGTTCACGGGCTTCCTCGACAAGCTGAGCAGCGCGTTTCTTGCTTTGCTCAATGATTTCGGCTGCCTGTGCCTTCGCTTCACGCAGTTGCTGACCCGCTTTCTCTTGGGCCAGCTCCAGGTCGCGAGCTGCGCGGTTGGCAGCGTCCAAGCCGTCGGCAATCTTCTTTTGGCGCTCTTGCAGGGCAGTGATGACCGGAGGCCATACGTACTTCATGCAGAAGAGTACAAAAATCAGAAAAGCAACGGATTGGCCAATCAGGGTTGCATTAATGTTCACGCCAACACCTCGCTCGGTCTTTGTCCATCACACCAATCAACTCGTAGGAACGAGTGATTAGCCGGCGATCTGACCAACGAAGGGGTTCGCGAAGGTGAAGAACAGAGCGATACCAACACCGATCATGGTTACGGCGTCGAGCAGACCGGCAACGATGAACATTTTGACCTGCAGCATCGGAACCATTTCTGGCTGGCGAGCAGCGCCTTCCAGGAACTTGCCGCCCAGCAGGCCGAAACCAATGGCGGTACCCAGAGCACCCAGGCCGATCAGCAGAGCAACAGCGATAGCGGTCAGACCAACTACAGTTTCCATCTTTCCTCCCGACTTTTACGTCGTATTGGTTAGGTTTTTAGTTTGAAGCGGTAAAACAAATCGTTTGGTACAGCATGCCCTTGCGGACTTTTTAAGCCCTCCCCCCAAACGGGCGGGGAAGGCTATCAGACACGCCAGGCGGTCTTAATGGTTATCTTCGTGAGCCATCGACAGGTAGACGATGGTCAGCATCATGAAGATGAAAGCTTGCAGGGTGATGATCAGGATGTGGAACACAGCCCACGCCCACTGCAGCACCACACCCAGGCCGCTCAGCCACAGCAGGCCGGAGCCGAACATCACGGCGATCAGGATGAACACCAGCTCGCCGGCGTACATGTTGCCGAACAGACGCAGTGCCAGCGAGATCGGCTTGGCGATCAGGGTGACGAACTCGAGCAGGAAGTTGACCGGGATCAGCAGGATCTGCACGAAGATGTTCTTGCTGCCGAACGGGTGCAGGGTCAGCTCACCGATGAAGCCGCCCAGGCCCTTGACCTTGATGCTGTAGAAGATGATCAGGGCGAACACGCAGAAGGCCATGGCCAGGGTCGCGTTCGGGTCGGTGGTTGGTACCGCACGGAAGACGAGGTGCGGGTCACCGGAGATCCAGGCCGCCGCTTTCGGAATCCAGTCGACCGGAACCAGGTCGATGGCGTTCATCATGAACACCCAGACGAAAATGGTCAGTGCCAGCGGGGCGATCACCGGGCTACGGCCGTGGAAGGAGTCCTTCACGCTGCCGTTGACGAAGTCGACCAGCACTTCAACGAAGTTCTGCAGACCGCCAGGTTGGCCGGAAGTCGCCTTCTTGGCCGCCATGCGGAAGATGAACAGGAAGATCAGACCCAGCGCGACGGACCAGCCCAGGGTGTCCACGTGGAACGCCCAGAAGCCCATTGCCTTGGCTTCTGCAGCCGAATGGGCGAAGCCCCAGCTGCCGTCTGGTAGTTGACCGTAGGTCAGGTTCTGCAAGTGGTGCTGGATATAACCCGAAGCGGTTTCTTCTGCCATGGTTGCCTCAAACGCCCTAAGGTCTCGAAAGTCTTTTATTCATCAGCAGGGGCGCGAACCAGCTGACCAAAAGGGTCAGCACGAAGACGCCGAATACTGCCAACGGCGCCAATGGCTTCACTCCTGCGAAGGTCAGTGCAAACAGCACTGCCGTCAAAATCATCTTGCCTGCCTCGCCCGCGTAGAACGACTTGACGATGGCCTGCGCCGCCCGGGCTCCGCTGAAGCGAAAAGCCTTCCAGGCGAAATACACATTGGGCAGCCAGGCAATCAATCCTCCGCAGAGGCCTGAATATCCACTGACCGCCCCTTTCCACTGCCACAACACCAAGGTTGCCAGCAGCAGGACGACAAATTGAGCCAGCAGTACCGGAAAAACCGCCCAGCGATGGAAAGGCAGGCGGTTTGGCGTGCGTATTTCCATCACAACTGCTCCTCGAAAGTCGACCGCCTAGTCAGCAATGACTTGGCATAATTTGTGCCGACAAAATGCGCGCAGAGTATAGGGGTGGATTAACCCCTATTCAACTCTTCGGTAGTGATTTCCGACTGCGCGCTACAACAGGAATTGTTTCAGCGGATGTGAGCAAGCACGCCCTGCAACTCGTCAAGGGAGTTGTAGCGAATAACCAACTGGCCTTTGCCCTTGTTGCCATGGCGAATTTGTACCGCCGAGCCCAGGCGCTCTGCCAGACGCTGTTCAAGACGGGCAATGTCCGGATCAGGTTTGCTCGCCTCGACCGGCTCAGGTTTGCCATTGAGCCACTGGCGCACCAGTGCCTCGGTCTGGCGCACGGTGAGCCCGCGTGCGACAACATGACGCGCCCCTTCTTCCTGGCGATCTTCCTCGAGACCGAGCAAGGCGCGGGCATGGCCCATCTCCAGGTCGCCGTGGGCAAGCATGGTCTTGATCGCCTCGGGCAGCGAGATCAGGCGCAACAGGTTGGCCACGGTCACCCGCGACTTGCCGACGGCGTCCGCCACCTGCTGCTGGGTCAGCTCGAACTCCTGCTGCAGGCGCTGCAGGGCCAGGGCCTCTTCCAACGGGTTGAGGTCCTCGCGCTGGATGTTCTCGATCAGCGCCATGGCGATGGCGGCTTCGTCGGGCACCTCGCGGACCATGGCCGGAACGGTGTCCAGGCCGGCTTGCTGGGTGGCGCGCCAGCGGCGCTCACCGGCGATGATCTCGTAGCGGTTGTCGCCGATCGGGCGCACCACGATCGGTTGCATGACGCCGTGGGTGCGGATCGAGTGCGCCAGTTCCTCCAGCGCCTCGGGATCCATGTCACGGCGCGGCTGGTACTTGCCGCGCTGGATCAGCTCGACCGGCAGCTGTTGCAGTTCCTTCTGGTCGATCTTCACTGCCTGCGCCTCGAGCGCGCTGACGGAAGGACCACTGAGCAGTGCATCCAACCCACGTCCGAGACCGCGTTTCTTGATGGCCATGCGGATTCCTTAAGTTGTTTGTGCAGTGCGTGATGGACGGCGCTGACGGCGAACCAGTTCCCCGGCCAGCGCCAGATAGGCGAGCGCGCCGCGGGATTGCTTGTCGTAGGCCAGCGCCGGCATGCCGAAGCTCGGCGCCTCGGCCAGGCGGATGTTGCGTGGGATCACCGTGTCGTACAGCTGATCGCCGAAGTGTTCCTTGAGCTGCGCCGAAACATCGTTGTTCAGGCTCAGGCGCGGGTCGTACATGGTCCGCAGCAGGCCTTCGATCTTCAGCTCCGGGTTCAGCCGGGCGGCGATGCGCTTGATGTTATCCACAAGGTCGCTGAGACCTTCCAGCGCGTAGTACTCGCACTGCATGGGGATGATCACGCCATCGGAGGCGACCAGGGCGTTGAGCGTCAGCATCGACAGCGACGGCGGGCAGTCGATGAGGATGTAGTCGTAGTTCTCGCGGATCGGCGCCAGCGCGTTGCGCAGGCGGCTCTCCTTCATCTGCATCTCGAGCAGCACGACTTCCGCGGCGGTGAGGTCGCGGTTGGCCGGCAGCAACTGGAAGTTGCCGTGCTCGGAATAGTGCATGGCCTGGGCCAGGTCGCATTCCCCGATCAGCAGGTCGTACACCGAGTGCTCGAGCTCGTGTTTATCCACACCGCTGCCCATGGTGGCGTTGCCCTGTGGATCGAGGTCGATCAGCAGCACGCGACGCTTGGTCGCGGCCAGCGATGCGGCGAGATTGATGCAGGTGGTGGTCTTGCCCACACCACCCTTCTGGTTCGCGATTGCGAATACCTTAGCCATTGTTGCGTGTGTTCCCAGTCATGCCTTGCGGCGCAGTATCAGCAGATGGCGCTGGCCCTGGCAACCTGGAACGGTCAGGGCCTGCTCGCTTTCCACTGTGAAGTCTGCGGGCAATGCTACCAGTTCGTCGGCAGGATGCAGCCCCTTCATTGCAAGCCATTGCGTGCGGGCGTCACCCAGGTGGCGGGTCCAGTTGGTGAAATTCTCCATGCTGCTGAAGGCGCGGGAAATGATCCCGCAGAACGGCTGCTCGGGCTGGACCTCTTCCACCCGGCTGTGGATAACCGTGAGGTTGTCCAGTTTCAGTTCCATCTTCACCTGGGTCAGGAAGCGGGTCTTCTTGCCGTTGCTGTCCAGCACCGTCACCTGCTTGTGCGGATGCAGGATGGCCAGCGGAATGCCCGGCATGCCGCCGCCGCTGCCGACATCCAGCCAGCGCTGGGTGTCATTGTGGATAAACGGCATGACACTCAGGCTGTCGAGCAGGTGGCGCGAGACCATCTCGTCCGGGTCGCGCACCGCGGTCAGGTTGTAGGCCTTGTTCCATTTGATCAACAGGGCCAGGTAGCCCAGCAGCGACTCGTGCTGCTGCGCGCTCAGCTCGACACCGAGCTGGCGCGCACCTGTGGACAACTCTTCGGCGTGTTGCGGGGTGACCAGGGAACTCAAGCGCTTTGCTCCAATTCGCGGCCTGCGCCGCGTTTTTTCAAGTGAATCAGCAACAGGGAAATCGCCGCCGGGGTAACACCCGGAATGCGCGAAGCCTGGCCCAGGGTCTCCGGGCGGGTCTGCCCGAGCTTGCCCTGGATCTCCTTGGACAGGCCGGAAATCGTGGTGTAGTCGATATCCACAGGCAGGCGCGTGTCCTCGCTGGCGCGCAGACGGGCGATCTCTTCCTGTTGGCGGTCGATGTAGCCGGCGTACTTGGTCTTGATCTCGACCTGTTCGGCGACCTGTGGATCGATCACTTCACCGCCGGTCGCCTCGATCAAGCCAGCGTAGTCGACTTCCGGACGGGCAAGCAGGTTGAGCAGGCTGTATTCGTGGGCCAGCGGCGTGCCGAACTTATCCACAATGGCCTGGCCCTGCGGCGTGCCCGGGCGAACCCAGGTGCTCTTCAGGCGTTGTTCTTCACGCTCGATACCTTCGCGCTTGGCGCAGAACGCAGCCCAGCGCTGGTCGTCGACCAGGCCCAATTCGCGGCCTTTCTCGGTCAGGCGCAGGTCGGCGTTGTCTTCGCGCAGGATCAGCCGGTATTCGGCGCGCGAGGTGAACATGCGATACGGCTCCTGGGTCCCCAAGGTGATCAGGTCGTCAACCAGCACGCCGATGTAGGCCTCGTCGCGGCGCGGACACCAGCTTTCACGGCCCTGGGCGCGCAGCGCGGCGTTGGTCCCGGCCAGCAGGCCCTGGGCGCCGGCCTCTTCGTAACCGGTGGTGCCGTTGATCTGGCCGGCGAAGAACAGGCCGCCGATGACCTTGGTCTCGAGGCTGTACTTCAGGTCACGCGGGTCGAAGTAGTCGTACTCGATGGCGTAGCCCGGGCGGACGATGTGGGCGTTTTCCATGCCGCGGATCGAACGGACGATCTCCAGCTGCACGTCGAACGGCAGCGAAGTGGAAATACCGTTGGGGTACAGCTCGTGGGTGGTCAGGCCTTCCGGCTCGATGAACACCTGGTGGCTTTCCTTGTCGGCGAAGCGATGGATCTTGTCCTCGATCGACGGGCAGTAGCGCGGGCCGATGCCTTCGATCACGCCGGAGTACATCGGCGAACGGTCGAGGTTCGAGGCAATGATCTCGTGGGTGCGGGCATTGGTGTGGGTGATCCAGCAGCTGACCTGGCGCGGATGCATCTGCGCATCGCCCATGAACGACATCACCGGGATCGGCGTGTCGCCCGGCTGCTCGGTCATCACCGAGAAGTCCACCGAACGGCCATCGATGCGCGGCGGCGTGCCGGTCTTCAGGCGGCCGACGCGCAGCGGCAGTTCACGCATGCGCTGGGCCAGGGCGTTGGCGGGCGGATCGCCGGCGCGACCACCGGAGTAGTTCTGCAGACCGATGTGGATAAGTCCGCCGAGGAAGGTCCCGCTGGTCAGGACCACGGAGTCGGCGAAGAAGCGCAGACCCATTTGCGTGACCACGCCCTTGACCTGGTCCTGCTCGACGATCAGGTCATCGCACGACTGCTGGAATATCCACAGGTTCGGCTGGTTTTCCAGGATTTCGCGCACCACCGCCTTGTAGATGGCGCGGTCGGCCTGCGCACGGGTGGCGCGTACGGCCGGCCCCTTGCGGTTGTTCAGGATGCGGAACTGGATGCCGCTCTTGTCGGTGGCCAACGCCATGGCGCCGCCGAGCGCATCGATTTCCTTGACCAGGTGGCTCTTGCCGATGCCGCCGATGGCCGGGTTGCAACTCATGTGACCGAGGGTTTCCACGTTGTGGGTCAGCAGCAGGGTTTTCACACCCATGCGTGCGGACGCAAGCGCAGCCTCGGTACCGGCATGGCCGCCGCCGATGACGATCACTTCAAAACGGGAAGGGAAATCCACCACGCACCTCGTGCCTGTTTTTGCGAATAGAGAAGGTAAGCGGACAAGTATAGGGACTTACCGCCCTTCAAAGAAACCTTCTGAGCAAAAAATGAGCAGGCTGTGGATGAGTGGCAGGCAAAAGAAAACAAAGAGGAAAAATTTAAAAAAGCTTTGTTTTTATGTTTATGTTTAGGCAGCTATCCACATGTGGATAAGTGATCTTAGCCCTTTCACTGCGTGGCTTTGCCGGAATCATAACCCTGTGGCGTAGTAGGCCTGGGGGTTCTGGATAACGGCGTGTAACCTGTGGATTAAAGTATAGCTTACCCACAGGCGGGTTTGTCCTCAGAAAAAAAGGCCAGTTATCAACGGAGCTGATGGCGAGTTTTCCACAGAGCTCCTGAGCCTGAAATCTCGTCTGTGGATGACGTCGTCGCAGCTGCCTTACAGATACGGCAGGCCAAGCCGGCGCTCGCACTCCCTGAATCACAGGCAAAAAAAAGCCGCTCCAGACAGGAGCGGCCTTGGTATCGAAGGGCTGTGAACTATTTGCCGATGCAGAAGCTCGAGAAAATCCTGCCAAGCAAGTCGTCCGAACTAAACGCCCCGGTGATTTCGCCCAACGCTTGCTGTGCCTGGCGCAGATCCTCTGCCAGCAGCTCTCCGGCGCCAGCCAGGGTCAGCTGTGCCCGACCATGCTCCAGGTGCTCGCTGGCCTGGCGCAGCGCTTCCAGGTGGCGGCGACGGGCGCTGAAGCTGCTCTCCGCGGTCTGTTCATACCCCATGCAGGCCTTGAGGTGGTCACGCAGCAGATCCAGCCCCATGTCGTCTTCGCGGGCACTCAGGGTAATGGTTACGTGCCCATCGTCACTCTGCTCCATGCCGACATGCTCACCGCTCAAGTCGGCCTTGTTGCGGATGAGCGTGACCTTTGCCACATCTGGCCGTTGGTCCAGGAACTCCGGCCACAGCGCAAAGGGATCACTGGCTTCCGGCGCGGTCGAGTCGACGACCAGCAGCACCCGATCGGCTTCGCCGATGGCCTTGAGCGCCCTTTCCACCCCGATCTTTTCCACATGGTCATCGGTATCGCGCAGACCGGCAGTGTCGACCACATGCAGCGGCATGCCATCGATGTGGATATGTTCGCGCAGGATGTCCCGGGTGGTGCCGGCGATATCGGTGACGATCGCGGCCTCGCGTCCGGCCAGCTGGTTGAGCAGGCTCGATTTGCCGGCGTTCGGCCGACCGGCGATGACCACCGTCATGCCGTCGCGCAACAGGGCACCCTGCCCGGCCTCACGCTGCACTGTGGACAACTCGCTGCGCACGTCATCGAGCATGCGCAACACATGACCGTCGGCGAGGAAGTCGATTTCTTCCTCGGGGAAGTCGATAGCCGCCTCGACGTAGATGCGCAAGGCAATCAGCGCCTCGGTCAGCCCATGCACGCGCTTGGAGAACGCTCCCTGCAGAGAACGCAGGGCATTACGGGCAGCTTGCGTGGAGCTGGCTTCGATCAGGTCGGCGATGGCTTCGGCCTGGGCCAGGTCGAGCTTGTCGTTGAGGAACGCACGCTCGCTGAACTCGCCCGGGCGTGCCAACCGGCAGCCCAGTTGCAGGCAACGTTGCAGCAGCATGTCCATGACCACCGGCCCCCCATGGCCCTGCAGCTCCAGCACGTCTTCGCCGGTGAACGAGTTCGGCCCGGGGAAGAACAGCGCGATGCCTTCGTCCAGGACCAGGCCTTCGGCATCGCGGAACGGGCCGTAGTGGGCATGGCGCGGGATTAGCGTGCGGCCGGTGATGGCCTGCCCGGCCTGGCTGGCCAGCGGCCCGGACAAGCGGACGATGCCGACCCCGCCGCGGCCCTGGGCGGTAGCGATGGCGGCAATGGTTTCACGCACAGTGTTCATGCTCGAAAGCCTCTACAACGAATTCGTCAGATAGCAAAAACGCCCCACTAGGGGGCGTTTTTATTCACAGGCAAACAGGCTTGCCCGTCAAGCGGCAGCTTTCTTGGTCGCTGCCTCGATGCTGCGGGTGATGTACCACTGCTGTGCGATCGACAGGCAGTTGTTCACAACCCAGTACAGCACCAGACCGGCCGGGAACCACAGGAAGAAGAAGGTGAAGATGATCGGCATCATTTTCATCACCTTGGCCTGCATCGGATCCGGCGGGGTCGGGTTCAGGCGCTGCTGGATGAACATGGTGGCGCCCATGATGATCGGCAGGATGAAGAACGGATCCTTGATCGACAGGTCGGTGATCCACAGCATCCACGGGGCCTGGCGCATCTCTACGCTTTCCAGCAGTACCCAGTACAGGGCCAGGAACACCGGCATCTGCACCAGGATCGGCAGGCAGCCGCCCAGCGGGTTGATCTTCTCTTTCTTGTACAGCTCCATCATCGCCTGGGACATCTTCTGGCGATCGTCACCGAAGCGTTCCTTGAGCTGAGCCAGTTTCGGCGCCACGGCACGCATGCGCGCCATCGAGCGGTAGCTGGCGGCCGACAGCGGGAAGAACAGGCCTTTGATCAGCATGGTCAGGACGATGATCGACCAGCCCCAGTTGCCGAGCAGGCTGTGGATATGTTGCAGCAGCCAGAAGATCGGCTGGGCGATGAACCACAGGAAGCCGTAGTCGACGGTCAGTTCCAGGCCTGGGGACAGTTCCTTGAGCTTGGACTGGATCTTCGGACCTGCATACAGCATGGCGCTGGTTTCGACCTTGCCGCCGGCAGGGACGTCAAGCGCAGGGCCGGTGAAACCGATGATGTAGTTGCCCTGGCTGTCCTTGCGGGTCTGGACGGCGTTGTTGTCCGACTTGCTCGGGATCCAGGCGGTCACGAAGTAGTGCTGCAGCCAGGCGACCCAGCCGCCGGTCACATTTTCTTTCAAATTGCCCTTGTCGATGTCTTTCATCGACACTTTCTTGTACGGCTCGGAAGCTGTCCACAGGGCGGCGCCCAGGTAGGTGGCCGTACCGGTGGCAGTGCTCGACGACGGATCGGAGCTGGCGTCGCGCTTGAGCTGGGCAAACATGTTGCCGCTCCAGGCCTGGCCGCTCTGGTTGTCGATCAGGTAGCTGACGGTCAGGTCGTACTCACCGCGCTTGAAGCTGAAGCGCTTGATGTAGTTGACGCCGTTTTCGCTGAACTTCAGGTCGACGGACAGTTGGTCCTGACCGTCGGCAAGCTGGAAGCTCTTCTGTTCGGCGGCGTACAGCGGGCGACCAGTGGCGCGGGCGTCCGGGCCGTTGGTGCCGGTCAGGCCGCTCTGGGCCAGGTATACGCGCTCGCTGCCGTTGTCGAACAGCTGGAACGGAATGTCCGGATGGTCCTGGCGACGTGGGTACTTCGGCAGGTTCAGCTGGACGATGTCACCACCGACCGGGTCGATAGCCAGGTCCAGGACATCGGTCTTGATCCGGATCAGGTCCTTGCTGACCGCGACCGGCGCCAGTTCAGCAGGGCTGGATTCAGCATTGGCGCTCGGCACATCGGCGCTTGCACCGGAGTTGCCGGCCGGCACGGTGTCCGGCAGGGCCGGGGCAGCATTGCTGGCAGCAGCATTCTGAGTCGGCAGGGCAGCCTGGCCATAGTCCTGGTTCCACTTGAGGACCATGACATAGGACACGATTGCCAGGGCGACGATCAGGATCGTGCGTTTAATATCCATGATTACTCGGCTATCGAAGAAGTTCGGGAGGAAGGAGCAGGTGGAACGGGATCGAAACCGCCATCGTTCCACGGATGACAACGCCCCAGGCGACGAACGGCCAGCCACCCACCACGCAAGAGGCCATGATTTTCGATGGCTTCATAGGCGTAACAGGAACAGCTGGGATAGAAACGACAGTGACTGGCCATCAGTGGACTGATGGCGTAACGGTAGAACTGGATCGGAACGAGGGCCAGTTTACGCATTGTGACTGTCTACCCCTGCGGAATCGGCGACCGCTGGAGAGGGCCGACTGCGGACCAGTCGCTTCCAGAGCTTGCCAAAGTGTTGGTGCAATTCTGGGTTTTCCACTTCGCCCAACCCCTTGCGTGCAACGATCACGATATCCAGCCCGGCCAGCATCTGCTGGTTCAGACGGAACGAATCGCGCATCAGGCGTTTCAGGCGATTGCGTTGAACGGCGAGCTTGACGCTCTTCTTGCCGATCACCAGGCCGAGGCGCGGATGATCGAGGCCGTTCTCGCGGGCAAGGATAAGCAGGTTTTTCCCTGGAACCTTGCCGGTTGGGGAGTCGAAGACCGCTTTGAAATGCCGGGGTGTAAGCAGTCGCTTGTCCCGACTGAAGTCCTGACTCACCACCTGTGCCGAAAAATCAAATGGCCAGACGCTTACGGCCTTTGGCACGGCGACGCGACAGAACGGCACGGCCGTTCTTGGTAGCCATACGGGCACGGAAACCGTGGGTGCGGGCGCGCTTGATGGTGCTTGGTTGGAAAGTACGTTTCATGGCGTGTTACCTGGGTTGGTCGACAACGGGCCGGAAGGGCCCCCTTTTTAAGAGATCGGCGATTCTAGAGAAAGCAAGCCGATAGGTCAATTTCCAACCAGCCTTTCCTTATGGAAGGTCGAGCCATGTCGATGGGCGTCATGTCGACCTGGCTAACCTGAAAGCGGGCAAATCAAAAAAACAGAAGAGGCATATAAAAAGCTTTTCTGAAGAACTTATAGAACTTAGGTGGATAACCTTCTGTGGATAACCTATTGAAGGCCACGATTTACGTACTGTACAGAAAATCACAACCTTGTCGGTAAGGGGTGTTCTATCTGTGTCCCGCATGAGGAAAACCTGTGTGGGAACACGCCATTTATCCACAGGTGATTTATCCACAGATCAGAACCCAGGGTTGTGCATAGCCCACAGGGGGCGTTATCCACAGGGCTTATCAACCGTGCATGGAGGGTGTTCGAGTCGTTTTTTGGCGGATTTACCCTGATAGTGGGTGGCGTCACGTGTGGATAACTGACCGTCCGCCCGGTACAATGGCGGTTTGTTTTTGCCTCATCCGGCTTTCAACTCAGGGGATATCCGTGTCAGTGGAACTTTGGCAGCAGTGCGTGGAGCTTCTGCGCGATGAGCTGCCTGCCCAGCAATTCAACACCTGGATCCGTCCGCTACAGGTCGAAGCCGAAGGCGACGAGTTGCGCGTCTATGCGCCCAACCGCTTCGTGCTCGACTGGGTCAATGAAAAGTACCTTGGCCGCCTGCTCGAACTGCTGGGTGAACAGGGCAGCGGTATTGCACCTGCCCTTTCCTTATTAATAGGCAGCCGTCGCAGTTCCGCAGCACGTGCCGCACCCAACGCCCCTGTCAGTGCCGCCGTCGCGGCAACCCTCGCGCAACAGGCGCAGGTGCAGCAGCCAGTGCCTGTACTCGAGCCTGTCAGCGCACCTGTGGTGGAGCCGGCACAGGTTGCCGAAGTCGAGGAGCCCTCTTCGCGCGACAGCTTCGATAGCATGGCCGAGATCGCGACCGCTCCGGTTGCCAGCGGTCGCACCGAACAGCGCACGGTGCAGGTCGAGGGTGCCCTGAAGCACACCAGCTACCTGAACCGCACCTTCACCTTCGAAACCTTCGTCGAAGGCAAGTCGAACCAACTGGCTCGCGCCGCGGCCTGGCAGGTTGCCGACAACCCCAAGCACGGCTACAACCCACTGTTCCTTTATGGTGGCGTCGGCCTGGGTAAGACGCACTTGATGCACGCTGTGGGTAACCACCTGCTGAAGAAGAACCCGAACGCCAAGGTGGTCTACCTGCATTCGGAGCGCTTCGTCGCTGACATGGTCAAGGCGCTGCAGCTGAACGCGATCAACGAATTCAAACGCTTCTACCGTTCGGTCGATGCGTTGCTCATCGACGATATCCAGTTCTTCGCCCGCAAGGAGCGTTCCCAGGAAGAGTTTTTTCACACCTTCAACGCCCTGCTCGAGGGCGGCCAGCAGGTGATCCTCACCAGCGACCGCTACCCGAAGGAAATCGAAGGCCTGGAAGAGCGCCTGAAGTCCCGCTTCGGCTGGGGCCTGACGGTGGCCGTCGAGCCACCGGAGCTGGAAACCCGCGTGGCGATCCTGATGAAGAAGGCCGACCAGGCCAAGGTCGAGCTGCCGCACGATGCCGCGTTCTTCATCGCCCAGCGTATCCGCTCCAACGTGCGTGAGCTCGAAGGCGCCCTGAAGCGGGTGATCGCCCACTCGCACTTCATGGGCCGCGACATCACCATCGAGCTGATCCGTGAATCGCTCAAGGATCTTTTGGCGCTGCAGGACAAGCTGGTCAGTGTGGATAACATCCAGCGCACCGTGGCCGAGTACTACAAGATCAAGATCTCCGATCTGCTGTCCAAGCGACGTTCGCGCTCCGTGGCGCGTCCGCGCCAGGTGGCCATGGCGTTGTCGAAAGAGCTGACCAACCACAGTCTGCCGGAGATCGGCGACATGTTCGGCGGCCGCGACCACACCACCGTGCTGCACGCCTGCCGCAAGATCAACGAATTGAAGGAATCCGACGCGGACATCCGCGAGGACTACAAGAACCTGCTGCGCACGCTGACGACCTGATGGCCGTCTGCGCAGCTAATTGAAGGCAAGGGACTAGACCATGCATTTCACCATTCAACGCGAAGCCCTGTTGAAACCCCTGCAACTGGTCGCAGGCGTCGTCGAGCGCCGCCAGACCTTGCCGGTCCTGTCCAACGTCCTGCTGGTCGTGCAAGGCCAGCAGCTGTCGTTGACCGGTACCGACCTGGAAGTCGAACTGGTTGGCCGCGTCCAGCTGGAAGAGCCTGCGGAGCCGGGCGAGATCACCGTTCCGGCGCGCAAGCTGATGGACATCTGCAAGAGCCTGCCCAGCGATGTGCTGATCGACATCAAGGTCGACGAGCAGAAGCTGCTGGTCAAGGCCGGCCGCAGCCGTTTCACCCTGTCCACCCTGCCGGCCAATGACTTCCCGACTGTGGAAGAAGGCCCGGGCTCGCTGACCTGCAACCTGGAACAGAGCAAGCTGCGCCGCCTGATCGAGCGCACCAGCTTCGCCATGGCCCAGCAGGATGTGCGCTACTACCTCAACGGCATGCTGCTGGAAGTGTCCACCGACACCCTGCGCGCCGTCGCCACCGATGGCCACCGTCTGGCGCTGTGCGCCATGCATGCACCGATCGGCCAGGCTGAGCGTCACCAGGTCATCGTGCCACGCAAGGGTATCCTCGAGCTGGCGCGCCTGCTCACCGATCCGGAAGGCATGGTCAGCATTGTCCTGGGCCAGCATCACATTCGCGCCACCACCGGTGAGTTCACCTTCACCTCCAAGCTGGTCGACGGCAAGTTCCCGGACTACGAGCGCGTCCTGCCCAAGGGCGGCGACAAGCTGGTGATCGGTGATCGCCAGGCGTTGCGCGAGGCGTTCAGCCGTACCGCGATCCTGTCCAACGAGAAGTACCGCGGCATCCGTCTGCAACTGGCCGCCGGCCAGCTGAAGATCCAGGCCAACAACCCGGAGCAGGAAGAAGCGGAAGAAGAGATCAGCGTCGACTACAACGGCAGCTCGCTGGAGATCGGTTTCAACGTCAGCTACCTGCTGGATGTGCTGGGCGTCATGACCACCGAACAGGTTCGCCTGATTCTGTCCGACTCCAACAGCAGCGCCCTGCTGCAGGAAGCCGGCAATGACGACTCGTCCTACGTTGTCATGCCGATGCGTCTGTAACCCATAGCAGGCGACATGTCCCTTCGACGTCTCTCGGTCACCGCGGTGCGCAACCTGCATCCGGTGACCCTCTCACCCTCCCCCCGCATCAACATCCTTTACGGCGCCAACGGCAGCGGCAAGACCAGCGTGCTCGAAGCTGTGCACCTGCTGGGGCTCGCCCGCTCGTTCCGAAGCACCCGGTTGAACCCGGTGATTCAGTACGAGCAGCCGACCTGCACCGTGTTCGGTCAGGTCGAACTGGCTGAAGGCGGTACTAGCAACCTGGGTGTTTCACGGGAGCGACAGGGTGATTTCACCATCCGTATCGACGGACAGAATGCGCGCAGCGCCGCCCAACTGGCCGAGATGCTGCCCCTGCAACTGATCAACCCGGACAGTTTCCGCCTGCTCGAAGGTGCGCCCAAG
This sequence comes from Pseudomonas peradeniyensis, assembly GCF_014268935.2. GTDB lineage: Bacteria > Pseudomonadota > Gammaproteobacteria > Pseudomonadales > Pseudomonadaceae > Aquipseudomonas > Aquipseudomonas peradeniyensis. The sequence continues at coordinate 121,616 of NZ_JABWRJ020000003.1, forward strand.
GTGCGCCGACAGTTCCTCGATTGGGGCGTGTTCCACGTGGAACCTCGTTTCATGGCGACCTGGCAGCGCCTGCAGAAGGCCCTGCGGCAGCGGAACTCATGGCTGCGGCATGGTACACTTGATGCCGTTTCGCAAGCCGCCTGGGATCGGGAGTTATGTCTCGCCAGTGCGGAAATAGATGAATACCGTCGCAACTACATCAAGGCCTTGAAGCCTGTCTTCGAGCGTACCCTGAGCGAGCTGGTCGAACTGGACGGGCTGACCCTGAGCTACTACCGAGGTTGGGACAAGGACCGGGAACTGAACGAAGTCCTCGCAACCTCTCTCCTTCGCGATCAGCAGATGGGCCATACCCAGGCCGGGCCACAACGTGCCGATCTGCGCCTGCGTTTGGGCGCGAACAACGCGGCCGACATCCTCTCGCGAGGGCAGCAGAAGCTGGTGGTCTGTGCCCTGCGCATCGCCCAGGGGCATCTGGTCAGCCAGGTTCGTCGCGGTCAGTGTATTTATCTGGTGGATGACTTGCCGTCCGAGTTGGACGAGCAGCACCGCCGCGCCCTGTGCCGCTTGCTTGAAGAATTGAACTGCCAGGTGTTCATCACCTGTGTAGACCACGAATTTCTGAGGGAAGGCTGGCAGACGGAAACGCCAGTCGCCTTGTTCCACGTGGAACAGGGCCGTATCACCCAGACCCACGACCATCGGGAGTGAAGGCATGAGCGAAAATCAAACGTACGACTCCTCCAGCATCAAGGTGCTGAAAGGGCTGGATGCCGTACGCAAGCGTCCCGGCATGTACATTGGCGACACCGATGACGGCAGCGGCCTGCACCACATGGTGTTCGAGGTGGTCGACAACTCGATCGACGAAGCCCTGGCCGGGCACTGCGATGACATCACCGTCATCATTCACCCGGACGAATCCATCAGCGTCCGTGACAATGGCCGTGGTATTCCGGTCGACGTGCATAAAGAAGAAGGCGTTTCCGCGGCCGAGGTCATCATGACCGTGCTGCACGCCGGCGGTAAGTTCGACGACAACTCCTACAAGGTATCCGGCGGTCTGCACGGCGTAGGTGTCTCGGTGGTGAACGCCCTGTCCGAGCAACTGGTGCTCACCGTTCGTCGTAGCGGCAAGATCTGGGAACAGACCTACGTCCATGGCGTGCCACAGGCGCCGATGGCGGTCGTCGGTGAAAGTGAAACCACCGGTACCCACATTCACTTCAAGCCTTCGGCTGAAACCTTCAAGAACATCCACTTCAGCTGGGACATTCTCGCCAAGCGTATCCGCGAGCTGTCGTTCCTGAACTCGGGCGTTGGCATCCTGCTGAAGGATGAGCGCAGCGGCAAGGAAGAGTTCTTCAAGTACGAAGGCGGCCTGCGTGCATTCGTTGAATACCTGAACACCAACAAGACCCCGGTCAACTCCCAGGTCTTCCACTTCAACGTCCAGCGTGACGATGGCGTGGGTGTCGAAGTCGCCCTGCAGTGGAACGACAGCTTCAACGAAAACCTGCTGTGCTTCACCAACAACATTCCCCAGCGCGACGGTGGTACCCACCTGGTCGGCTTCCGTTCCTCGCTGACCCGTAGCCTGAACAGCTACATCGAGCAGGAAGGCCTGGCGAAGAAGAACAAGGTCGCCACTACCGGTGACGATGCCCGTGAAGGTTTGACCGCGATCATCTCGGTCAAGGTGCCGGATCCGAAGTTCAGCTCGCAGACCAAGGACAAGCTGGTTTCCTCGGAGGTGAAGACCGCCGTGGAACAGGAGATGAACAAGTACTTCGCCGACTTCCTGTTGGAGAACCCCAACGAAGCCAAGGCCGTGGTCGGCAAGATGATCGACGCTGCCCGTGCCCGTGAAGCGGCGCGTAAAGCCCGTGAGATGACCCGCCGTAAAGGCGCGCTGGACATCGCTGGCCTGCCGGGCAAACTGGCCGACTGCCAGGAGAAGGACCCTGCCCTTTCCGAACTGTACCTGGTGGAGGGTGACTCCGCGGGTGGTTCGGCCAAGCAAGGCCGTAACCGTCGCACCCAGGCGATCCTGCCGCTCAAGGGCAAGATCCTCAACGTCGAGAAAGCGCGCTTCGACAAGATGATCTCTTCCCAGGAGGTCGGCACGCTGATCACCGCACTGGGTTGTGGCATCGGCCGCGAAGAGTACAACATCGACAAGCTGCGTTATCACAACATCATCATCATGACCGATGCTGACGTCGACGGTTCGCACATCCGTACCCTGCTGCTGACCTTCTTCTTCCGTCAGCTGCCGGAGCTGGTCGAGCGTGGCTACATCTATATCGCCCAGCCGCCGCTGTACAAGGTGAAGAAAGGCAAGCAGGAGCAGTACATCAAGGACGACGAGGCCATGGAAGAGTACATGACCCAGTCGGCCCTGGAAGATGCCAGCCTGCACCTTGACGAGTCCGCGCCAGCCGTTTCCGGCGTACAGCTTGAGGCGCTGGTCAACGAATTCCGCGCGGTGATGAAGACCCTCAAGCGTCTGTCGCGCCTGTACCCGGAAGAGCTGACCGAGCACTTCATCTACCTGCCAAAGGTCTCCCTCGAGCAATTGGCTGACAAGGCGCAGATGGATGGTTGGCTGAAGGCGTTCCAGCAGCGTCTGGATAATAGCCAGCGTTCTGGTCTGGCTTACAAGGCCGACCTGCACGAAGACAAGGAGCGCAACCTCTGGCTGCCTGTCGTTGAAACGACCTCCCATGGTTTGGCTAGCTATGTCACCTTCAACCGTGATTTCTTCGGTAGCAATGACTACAAGACAGTCGTTGCCCTGGGTGAAAAGCTGGGTACCTTGCTGGGCGACGGCGCCTATGTTCAGCGCGGCGAGCGTCGCAAGGCGGTTACCGAGTTCAAGGAAGCGCTCGACTGGCTGATGAACGAGAGCACCAAGCGCCACACCATCCAGCGATACAAAGGGCTGGGTGAGATGAACCCGGACCAGCTGTGGGAAACCACCATGGACCCGACCGTGCGCCGCATGCTCAAGGTGACTATCGAGGACGCCATTGCCGCCGACCAGCTGTTCAACACCCTGATGGGTGATGCGGTCGAACCGCGTCGCGACTTCATCGAAAGCAACGCGCTGTCGGTGTCCAACCTGGACTTCTGATCACTCGGGCGACGCCAACCAAAAAGCCAATACGCGAGTATTGGCTTTTTTTTGCCCGTCTGATGATGATCGGCTGTTTACGTCACGGCCCAACGGATTTGTAGAGGTAGCCTTTGTCCGGCACACAGACTCCGATTCGCACAGGCTGCGGTGTCTTGACCGGACCATTGCCAGTCAGCTCGCTGACTGAGACTTTGCAAGACGAGGACATGAAGCTTTCGTTTACGGTGATGTATCTGACTTCATAGTCCTTCCCCGCTTGTGGTACGAGGTAGACTGGTTTTGGGTAGCACCAGGCTTTTCCTTGGTCAGATACAGCGTGGTAACCCAAGCTCAGGACGATGGGTTTGCCAGCCGGGATCACATGCTCGTTGTAACCTACCCGGTCGTTCTTCAGCTCTTCTGTCGTTGTCGAAGCAGGAATACCGATAGTGCGGTTGATGTAGTCTTCTTCGACCATTCCCAACAGATCGACCCTTCTCCAAAGCATGTACTGCTTGGTAGAGGTGCGATCTTTGAACGTCACAGTGAGCGAATGGCCTTCCTTGGTTTCGAGGGGGCGGTACTGTTCACAAGTTGCATTGGCCTGATAGGACCCGGTGATCTCCGGAGACGTAAAGGCGCGAAAGCGAGCTGTAGTAGCGGGGTCGTACTTGGCCGTCTCGGCCTCGTTTAGAATGTTGGTTTTTTCATAGAAGCTGCAGCCCTGCAGAGCTGCTGCAACTAAGGCCAAGCCGATGATCTTTTTCAACGTTCTCTCCGTGACCCAGGGCAAAGCTCGCAATCTTCCTTGAGCCGCGATATCAAAACAATACTATTCAGCAGTGTTCTCGTTGAATGTTCCACGTGGAACGCTCAAAGCCCTAGTGATTTGAGACGGCGATAGAGAGTCCGCTCACTCATGCCCAGATGTGCTGCCAGCTCGTTACGTGATCCTTTGAAGGTCTCCAAGGCATGCGCCAGCTCGGCCATTTCATTGCGTCCGCGACGGCCGAAATGGCTTTGATCTGCCACTGGATGGATATCTTCGGGCAGATGTTCAGGACGAATTAAACCGTCATCGGCAAAAAGCCTGGCCCGTTCCAGAATATTCCTGAGCTCGCGAATGTTGCCTGGGAAGGTATGCAGGTTGAGGCACTCGAGTGCTTCGGCGGTAACCTTGGGTGCGTGCTTGCCGGCCATGCGTTGCAGCAGGCTCTCACAGAGCAACGGTAAATCCTCGCCTCGCTCGCGTAGTGACGGCAGGCGAATCGGGAATCCGCTGATGCGGTAATACAGGTCTTCGCGGAACGTCCCCTCGGCAGCCATCTCTTTCAATGGCTTGTGCGTGGCCGAGACCAGGCGAAAGTCCGAATGGACCGTGCGCGTGCTGCCGACCGGACGGAAGCTGCCGGATTCGATCAGGCGCAGCAGTTTCACCTGCATCGCCAGCGGTACTTCACCGATCTCATCGAGGAACAGGGTGCCACCGTGAGCGGCCTCGGCCAGGCCGATCTTGCGTTGAGTCGCGCCGGTGAAGGCGCCCTTCTCATAGCCGAACAGTTCACTCTCGAACAACGACTCGGTCAGCCCGGTGCAATCCACCACCACCAGGGGGCCATTGGCTCGGGGGCTGCCCAGGTGCAAGGCGCGGGCGAACAGCTCCTTGCCCGTGCCCGACTCGCCCTGGAGCAGTACCGGAATCTGCGCAGGGGCTGCACGTTGCAAACTGGCCACGGCGGTCTTGAAGGCTGGCGCCCGGCCAACCAGTCCTTGTTGTTGAGGTTGTGCCGATGCCAGGGTGACGCTGGTCAGGCGTTCGACGAAGGCCACCACCCTACCCTCGTCATCGAGGATCGGACGCAGCTCCACATCCACATGTTCCGGCCCTCGCGGGGTGTGATGGATGTGCAGCACACGCTCGGGCACCTTGCTGTCCAGCGACTTGCGCAGCGGGCAATGTTCCCCGGCCTGGTCGCAAGGCACGGCATAGTGGTGCGAGACCCGGTGGCATTTTTCGCCGATCGGCGCGTGCTCCTCGTTGCCGAACTGGCGACGGTACGCCGCGTTGGCAGCCAGGATGTTGTAGTCGGTATCCAGCACGATACTGGGCAGCACATCGTGTTCGAGATAGGACACCAGCGCGAGGATCGCGGGATGGGAAGCGGCTAGCATGACAGCACCAGATGAAGGACCTGGCGAGGGTAGCAAGGACTGCCAAACACTGCCATCGGCTGACAGTCGACTGCCAGGAACTGTCACCTTTGGCTGGCTGGAATGGAGCTGCTGCGCAGCCCATCGCGGCACGAGGCCGCTCCTACAAGGGGACGGCGTCCTATCTGAAAGGCTGGCATGTATCTTGATAAAGCACCCTTCACTGCCTATGCCTTCAAGGAGGCCCGGTGGATAACTGGAGAGTGCAATGATCATCGGCAACAACCTTCACGTCGAAGAATTCTTCGACAAGGCGACCTGGACCATCAGCTACCTGGTCATGGATGGCGAGACGCGCCAATGCGCGTTGATCGACAGCGTGCTGGACTACGACCCCAAGTCCGGGCGCACCTGCACCGATTCGGCGGACAAGCTGATCGCCCGCGTCGAGGCGCTGGACGCCAAGGTGCAATGGATCCTGGATACCCATGTGCACGCCGACCATCTGTCTGCGGCGGCTTACCTCAAGGAGCGGCTTGGCGGCAGTATCGCGATCGGTGCGCAGATCACCCAGGTGCAGAAAGTCTTCGGCACCCTGTTCAACGCCGAGCCGGGTTTTGCCCGCGACGGCAGCCAGTTCGACGTCCTGTTCGAAGATGAAGAGGGATTTCGCATCGGCAACCTGCATGCCCGTGCCCTGCACACCCCAGGGCATACCCCGGCGTGCATGAGCTACATGGTCGAGGACGCGGGCGAGACCGCCGTGTTCGTCGGCGACACCTTGTTCACTCCCGACTACGGCACCGCCCGTTGCGATTTCCCGGGCGCCAGCGCGCGAACCCTGTACCAGTCGATCCGTCGCCTGCTCGCCTTCCCCGACCAGACCCGGCTGTTCATGTGCCACGACTACCTGCCCGGTGGCCGTGAGCTGCGCTTCGTCACCACCGTGGCCGAGCAACGCGCCGACAACATCCATATCCATGAAGGGGTCAGCGAAGACAGCTTCGTGCAGATGCGCGAAGCCCGTGACAAGACCCTCGACATGCCCGTGCTGATCCTGCCTTCGGTGCAGATCAACATGCGCAGCGGGCAATTCCCCGAACCTGAAGCCAACGGTGTGAGCTACCTGAAGATCCCGCTGAACAAGCTGTAAGCCACGCCGTATCCATAACGAGATTTCCAAGGAACACCGCCATGCCTGCCTTGCTGTCCCCTGCCGATTCCTCCCGTGCCGATCACCACAAGGTGGTGATCGTCGGCGCCGGTGCCGCCGGTATCGCCACCGCCTCCAGCTTGATCGCCCGTGACCCGTCGCTGGACATTGCCCTGATCGACCCCGCCGACGTGCACTACTACCAGCCTGGCTGGACCATGGTCGGTGCCGGTGTTTTCAAGGCGCCGAGCACCGCCCAGACCATGGCGGCCACCCTGCCCCGTGGCGTGCGCTGGATCAAGGCACGGGTGGAGGGCTTCGACCCTCAGGGGCAACTGGTGGTGCTCGAGGACGGGCGCGCGGTCAGCTATGAACAGCTGGTGGTCTGCCCAGGATTGAAACTCGATTGGAATGCCATCGAGGGTTTGAGCGAGACGCTCGGTCGCAACGGTGTCACCTCCAACTACCGCTACGACCTGGCGCCCTACACCTGGCAACTGGTGCAGAACCTCAAGCAGGGGCGCGCCCTCTTCACCCAGCCGCCGATGCCGATCAAATGCGCCGGTGCGCCGCAGAAGGCGCTGTACCTGTCCTGCGATCACTGGTTGCGCAGCGGGCACCTGGGCAATGTCAGGGCCAGCTTCTTCAATGCCGGTGCGGTGTTGTTCGGTGTGCCGGACTATGTGCCGGCGCTGATGAGCTACATCGACAAGTACGAAGTGGACCTGAACTACCAGCATCGCCTGACGGCGGTGGATGGTCCGAACAAGCGCGCCACGTTCATTCGTACCCTCCCCGACGGCAGCACCGAGACCCGGGTCGAGGCCTTCGACATGCTGCATGTGGTGCCGCCCCAGGTGGCGCCTGACTTCATCCGCCAGAGCCCGCTGGCCGATGCGGCGGGCTGGGTGGATGTCGACCCGCATACCTTGCGTCATCGCCAGTTCGGCAATGTCCATGCGCTGGGTGACGTGGCCAATACCAGCAACGCCAAGACCGCCGCCGCTGCCCGCAAGCAGGCACCGGTGGTGGCCAACAATGTGCTGGTGGCACTCGGTCGCCTGTCGACCCTGGCCCAGTACGATGGCTACGGCTCCTGTCCATTGACGGTCGAGCGCGGCAAGATCGTCCTGGCCGAGTTCACCTATGGCGGCAAGGTGGCGCCGAGCTTCCCGCGCTGGCTGCTCGATGGCCGCAAGCCAACCCGCCTGGCCTGGTTGCTCAAGGCGCAGATCCTGCCGCCGCTGTACTGGAAGGCCATGCTCAAGGGCCGCGAATGGCTGGCCCGGCCGCAACCTCTGGTGGTCGAGGCGCAGCAGTGATCGAACACCAACTGCTGGGCGCCGGGCTCGGCGCGATCATTGGCGCGGTGCTGGCCCTGACCGGCGCCGGCGGTGGCATCCTGGCGGTGCCGCTGCTGGTGTTCGGCCTGGGTCTGAGCATGGTCGAGGCGGCGCCGATCGGCCTGCTGGCCGTGGGGCTGGCGGCGTCGGTCGGTGCGGTGCTCGGCCTGCGCCAGGGACTGGTGCGCTACCGGGCGGCCGCGTTCATCGCGGTGATCGGGATTGCCTGTGCGCCGTTCGGCCTGATGCTCGCTCATCGTTTGCCTAACACGCCATTGGCCTTGGTGTTCGCCGGGGTGCTGGTGTACGCCTGCCTGCGGATCTGGCGCAAGGCGGCGCGTGAACTGCGTGGCGAGTCGCCCTGTGGGGAGCGGGAGATCATGCCCTGCGTGCTCAACCCACTGCAGGGGCGCTTGCGCTGGACCCTGCCCTGCGCCCGGGCGCTGGCATTCACCGGGATGCTGTCGGGGTTGCTGTCAGGCCTGTTGGGCGTCGGTGGTGGATTCGTGATCATCCCGGCGCTGAACCGCTATACCAACCTGAACATGAAAAGCATCGTCGCCACCTCGCTGGCGGTGATCGCCCTGGTGTCCACCGGCAGCGTGGTCAGCGCCAGCGTGGCGGGGGTGATGCACTGGTGGGTCGGGGCGCCGTTCGCGGTGGGGGCGGTGCTGGGCCTGCTGCTGGCGCGGCCGTTGGCGAGCAAGCTGGCCGGCCCGCGCCTGCAGCAGCTGTTCGCCGTGGTGGGCTGTGGCGCCGCGGTACTGTTGGCCGGCAAGGCGCTACTCGGCTAGCAACTCGTCCTGCTCGGCGGCGCACAGCGCCAGCAGGTAGTCCCACACCACCCGCAGGCGTACCGACTTGTGCAGCTCGCGGCGGGTGCAGATCCAGTAGCTGCGCTGGATGGTCTCGCTGGGCAGCACGCGCACCAGCTTCGGATCGTGGCGGGCCATGTAGTTGGGCAGCACGGCGATGCCCAGCCCGGCCTGGGCAGCATGCTGCTGGGCGATCACGCTGGTGCTGCGAAACACCACGTTGGGCGCCCGGCAGAAACTGTTGAGGAACAGCAGCTCCTGGCTGAACAGCAGGTCGTCGACATAGCCGATCCAGCTGTGCCGGGCCAGGTCTTCGCGGCTGTGCAGCGGTGGCGCGCGGTCCAGGTAGTCCTGGCTGGCATACAGGGCCAGGCGATAGTCGGTGAGCTTGCGGGTGATCAGCAGGTCGGCGTTGGGGCGTTCCAGGTGAATGCTGATCTCGGCTTCGCGGTTGAGGATGCTGACGAAACGCGGCACCGCCACCAATTCCACTTCGAGCCCCGGGTAGCGCTGGAACAAGGCTTTCATGCGCGGGGTGAAGAACATGATGCCGATGCCTTCGGTCACCCCCAGGCGGATCTTGCCCAGTGGCGTGATGGCCTGGGTGATTTCTTCCTGCGCCAGCAGGGCGACGTTCTCCATCGCTTCGGCGTGCTTGAGCAGGGCCTGGCCGGAAGGCGTGAGCTCGTAGCCCTGGGCGTGCTGGACGAACAGCGCGGTGCCCAGGTGCTTTTCGATACTCTCGATATGCCGGGCCACGGTGCTGTGGGTGGTGTTGAGGCGCTTGGCGGCGGTAAGCAGGCGGCCGCTGCGCTGCAACTCGAGGAAAAACCGCAGATCGTTCCAGTCGAACATGGGCGTCCTTGGATGTGCTGGCTGTTGAAGCCATCGCGGGGCAAGCCCGCTCCCACAATCAGATAGTCGCTGTGCTAAAACGCACAACGGCTGCGCGAAATCTCGTGTTTCCTCGGCGAAATTAATCAATAAGATGGATCGGGACAAGAATAATAATCAGGCGCGAGGTTGCACATGCCATCAGCCGATCCTGTCTACGACTATGTGGTCGTGGGTGCCGGTCCCGCCGGTTGCCTGCTGGCCAACCGCTTGTCCGCCGACCCTTCGTGCCGCGTATTGCTGCTCGAGGCGGGTGGCCGCGACAACTATCCCTGGATTCACATCCCCGTCGGTTACCTCTACTGCATCGGCAATCCACGCACCGACTGGTGCCTGAAGACCGAGGCCCAGCCCGGCCTGAACGGTCGCAGCCTGGGTTACCCACGGGGCAAGGTGCTGGGAGGCTGCTCGTCGATCAACGGCATGATCTACATGCGTGGCCAGGCCGCCGACTACGACCGCTGGGCCGAGCAAGGCAACGACGGCTGGGCGTGGAAGGATGTGCTGCCCTTGTTCAAGGCCAGCGAAAACCACTTCGCCGGCGCCAGCGACAGCCACGGTACCGCGGGGGAGTGGCGGGTCGAGCAGCAGCGCTACAGCTGGCCGATCCTCGATGCCTTCCGCGATGCCGCCGAGCAGAGTGGCATCGCCAAGGTCGAAGACTTCAACACGGGCGACAACGCCGGCTGTGGATACTTTCAGGTCAATCAGCGCAGCGGCGTGCGCTGGAACTCGGCCAAGGCGTTTCTCAGGCCCATCCTCAAGCGCCCCAACCTGACAGTGTTGACGGGCGTGCAGGTCGACCAGGTGCTGCTCGACAACACCCGCGCGCGGGCGGTGAAGGCCTTGTGGCAAGGCGCCTGGCACGAGTTCGCCGCTCGCCGCGAGATCATCCTGTGCGCGGGCTCCGTGGGCTCGCCCGGCATTCTGCAACGCTCCGGCATCGGCCCACGCAAGCTGCTCGAAGGCTTGGGTATCGGGGTCCGCCATGAGATGCCCGGGGTCGGCGGCAACCTGCAGGATCACCTGCAACTGCGCCTGATCTACCAAGTCCGCAACACCCGCACCCTCAACCAGATGGCCAACAGTCTGTGGGGCAAGCTGGGCATGGGCCTGCGCTACGCCTACGACCGCAGTGGCCCGTTGGCCATGGCGCCGAGCCAGCTGGGCGCCTTCGCCCGTTCAGGCCCTGAGCAGGCAAGCGCCAACCTGCAGTACCACGTGCAGCCGTTGTCGCTGGACCGTTTCGGCGAACCGCTGCATCGCTTCCCGGCCTTCACCGCCTCGGTGTGCAACCTGCGCCCGGCGAGCCGTGGACGCATCGACATCCGCTCGGCGGACATGAATGCCGCGCCGGTGATCGACCCCAACTACCTGAGCGATCCCGAGGACCTGCGCGTCGCCGCCGAGGCCATTCGCCTCACCCGGCGCATCGTCCAGGCCCCTGCCCTGGCGGCCTTCGATCCTCGCGAGTATTTGCCAGGCCCCGCCTTGCAGAGCGAGGACGACCTGCACCAGGCCGCCGGCCAGATCGGCACCACCATCTTCCACCCGGTGGGCACCTGCCGCATGGGTAGCGGCGCGCTGGACGTCGTGGATAACCAGCTGCGCGTGCATGGCATTCCCGGTCTGCGCGTGGCCGACGCCTCGATCATGCCGCAGATCGTCTCCGGCAATACCTGTTCACCCACGTTGATGATTGCCGAAAAGGCGGCACAACTGATCCTCAAGGGAGCCAATACCCAGACCAACCTCAGCGACGCCAGCGCGATACCGACGCCCTGACCCGGGTGTTTGCAACAGCGGTGGCTTGTGATCGCAAGTCGCCGGCAGTGGAACAACAAGAATAATCACTGTGGCCCGCGGGCCGAGGACAGCAACGATGTCGGATTACATCCAGGAACAGGGGGCGGCGGCGAGCAGCCCAAGCCGTCGTGAAGAGCGCAAGATCATTTTCGCGTCATCCCTCGGGACGGTGTTCGAGTGGTATGACTTTTTTCTCTATGGCGCGCTGGCCGCGGTCATCAGCAAGCAGTTCTTCGCTGGCGTCAACGACACCACCGCCTTTATCTTCGCCCTGATGGCCTTTGCCGCTGGCTTCCTGGTGCGCCCGTTCGGCGCGCTGGTGTTCGGCCGGCTGGGCGACATGATCGGGCGCAAGTACACCTTCCTGGTGACCATCGTGCTGATGGGCCTGTCGACCTTCGCCGTGGGCCTGTTACCCACCTACGCCAGCATCGGCATCGCCGCGCCGATCATCCTGGTGGTGCTGCGCATGCTCCAGGGCCTGGCGCTGGGCGGTGAATACGGCGGCGCGGCTACCTATGTCGCCGAACACGCGCCACCCGGCAAGCGCGGTTTCCATACCGGCTTCATCCAGTCCACCGCCACCCTCGGCCTGCTGCTGTCGTTGCTCGTGGTCCTGGCCAGCCGCTACATCAGTGGCGACCAGTTCGAAACCTGGGGCTGGCGCCTGCCGTTCCTGCTGTCGATCGTGCTGCTGGCGATCTCTACCTGGATCCGCATGAGCATGCACGAGTCGCCGGCCTTCGTGAAAATGAAGGCCCAGGGCAAGGTCAGCAAGTCGCCGATCCGCGAGTCGTTCACCTCGTGGCCCAACCTCAAGGTGGTGCTCACGGCGCTGTTCAGCATCAATGCCGGGCAGGCGGTGACCTTCTACACCGCGCAGTTCTACGTGCTGTTCTTCATGACCCAGATGCTCAAGATGGACCCGGCCCAGGCCAACACCCTGCTGATCATCAGCGTGGTGATCGGTGCGCCGTTCTTCGTGTTCTTCGGCTGGCTGTCTGACCGGGTCGGGCGCAAGCCGATCCTGATGCTTGGCCTTTTGCTGGCGACGGTGTTGTACTTCCCGCTGTTCAAGGCCCTGAGCCATTACGCCAACCCGCAGATCGACGCCGCCAGTCGCCAGGCGCCGATCGTCGTCACCGCCGATCCCAAGGGCTGCACCTTCCAGTTCGATCCGGTGGGCAAGGCACGCTTCGACAGCCCGTGCGACAAGGTCAAGACGTTCCTGGTCAAGCAGGGCCTGCCCTACAGTTCGGTGAATGTCGCTGGCAGCGAGGTGATCGTCAGCATCGGCGCCAAGACCATCAATGGCTTCGACGAGACGGCCATGCGCAGTGCCATCGATAGCGCCGGCTACCCGGCCAAGGCGGATCCTGCGCATGTGAACCAGGTGATGGTGGTGGTGCTGATCGTTGCCATGATCCTGATCGCCACCATGACCTACGGGCCGTTGGCGGCGGTGATGGTCGAGCTGTTCCCGACGCGCATCCGCTACACCTCGATGTCGTTGCCCTACCACATCGGCAACGGCTGGTTCGGTGGCTTCCTGCCGACGGTGTCGTTCGCGTTGGTGGTGTATACGGGGGATATCTTCTATGGGCTGTGGTACCCGGTGCTGATCACCGGGGTGAGCCTGGTGGTGGGAATCTTCTGCCTGAAAGAGACCCGGGATGTGGATATCGACAAGGTGTGAGGATTGAGAGGGATACAACGTGGGAGCGGGCTTGCCCCGCGATGTCGCCAGCACTGAGGACGCCATCGCGGGGCAAGCCCGCTCCCACGACTCGATCAAAGCGATCAACCTATAAAAAAACCGGCGTAAAAGCCGGTTTTTTTATCGCGGGAAAAAACTTATGCACGATTTTCGAAAAAACGTCATACATGGAAATAAATAGCTAATTCAATAACTTAGCTATGGTTGAAGACGCTTAATCCAAAATTTGCTAACACGTTATCCACAGATCGTCAGGCAGGCTGCTGCTCGGGTTTTTCCGCCGCTGGCGGCAGCGAACCCATGGCGCGTTGGGCCGCCTCGTTCCATGCCTGGGCACGGTCGTTGAGCTCGGCAATGGCACGCGGGCCCGTCCCCTCCGGATACATCGGCGCGCCAATCACCACCTCGATGGTGCCCGGGCGCTTGCCCCAGCCTTCACGCGGCCAGAACTTGCCGGCGTTGTGGGCGATCGGCAGTACCGGCAGGCCGGCATTCACCGCCAGCGCGGTGCCGCCGCGGGAAAACTTGCCCATCTGCCCATGCGGCACGCGGGTGCCTTCGGGGAAGATCAACACCCAGGTGCCCTGCTTGAGCAGCTCGTCGCCCTGGCTGGCAACCTGGCGCAGGGCCTCCTTCGGGTTCTTCCGGTCGATGGCGATCGGTCGCAGCATGGCCATGGCCCAGCCGAAGAACGGCACGTACAGCAACTCGCGCTTGAGCACCTGGCTCAGCGGCGAGAAGTACGCCGACAGGAAGAACGTCTCCCAGGTGCTCTGGTGGTTCGACAGGATCACGCAAGGTACGTCAGGCACGTTCTCGGCGCCGGTGACCTTGTAGTCGATACGCAGGATCGTCCTCACCAGGAACAACGCACAGCGGCACCAATACACGTTGATGAACTTGTAGCGCTTGGGGAACGGCAGGAAAGGCGCGACGAAGAAGCTCAGCGAGCACCACAGCAAAGAACTGGTGCCCAACAGCAGGTAAAAAAGAAAGATTCTGATCGCCTGCAGGATCGACATAGTGGCATGTACCGTTGCGGGGCGTGCCCGCCTAATGAAAAGTGCGCCGTTCCTGGCGCACTCATTTAAATAAGTTCTCTGGCGATGGCTGCCAGATCGTCGAAAATCAGTGTAGTTTGCGGGACGCCTTTTTCCAGGGTCCTTTCGCCCTTGCCGGTTTTTACCAACACGGGTTGTGCATCGACGGCCAGGGCCGCCTCCAGGTCACCTTTGCTGTCACCGACGAACCATACGCCGGCCAGCGGCGCCTGGTAGTGCTCGGCAATGGTCCGCAGCATGCCGGGCTTGGGCTTGCGGCAGTCGCAGCCCTCGTCCGGGCCGTGCGGACAATGCACGATCAGGCCGACCTCGCCGCCCTGCTCGGCCACCAGCGCGCGCAGGCGCGCATGCATGGCCTCGAGGGTTTCCAGCGGGTAGTAGCCGCGGGCAATGCCGGACTGGTTGGTGGCAACCGCCACCGTCCAGCCCGCCTTGCTCAACTGCGCGATGGCCTCGATCGAGCCGGGAATGGGGATCCACTCCTCCAGCGACTTGATATAGGCGTCGGAGTCGTGGTTGATCACTCCGTCTCGATCAAGAATCAGCAGTTTCAACGACTCACCCCAGCAGCGAGATATCGGCTACGCCCAGGAACAGACCGCGCAGGCGGCTGAGCAGGGCATAACGGTTGGCGCGCACCTTGGCATCCTCGGCGTTGACCATCACCGCCTCGAAGAAGGCGTCGACCGGGTCACGCAGGGCAGCCAGGCGGGCCAGGGCCTCGCTGTACTGACGCGCGGCCGCCATCGGTTGCACGGCCTGGTCGGCCTGCTGGATGGCCGAGTACAGGGAGAACTCGTTGGCGTTGTCGAAGTACTTCGGCTCGACCTGGTCGGCGATGGCGCCTTCGGCCTTGCCCAGCAGGTTCGACACGCGCTTGTTCGCCGCGGCCAGGGCCTCGGCTTCCGGCAGCTTGCGGAAGGCCTGCACGGCCTGCACGCGCTGGTCGAAGTCCAGCGCCGAGCCCGGCTTCAGGGCACGCACCGACAGGTAGGTGGAGACGTCGATGCCTTCGTCCTCATAGCGCGCGCGCAGGCGGTCGAAGACGAACTCCAGCACCTGCTCGGACAGGCCGGCGGCCTTGACCTTGGCACCGAACTGCTTGACCGCGAACTCGACCGCGACGGCCAGGTCCAGGTCCAGCTGCTTCTCGATCAGGATGCGCAGCACGCCCAGGGCGGCACGACGCAGGGCGTACGGGTCCTTGCTGCCGGTGGGCAGCATGCCGATGCCGAAGATGCCGACCAGGGTGTCGAGCTTGTCGGCGATGGCCACGGCGGCACCGGTGAGGGTCTGCGGCAGCTCGGCGCCGGCGCCGCGCGGCATGTACTGCTCGTTCAGCGCCAGGGCGACGTCTTGCGGCTCGCCATCGTTGAGGGCGTAGTAGTAGCCGGCGATGCCCTGCATTTCAGGGAATTCGCCGACCATTTCCGAGGCCAGGTCGCACTTGGACAGCAGGCCGGCACGGCCGGCGTTGGCGGCGCTGCCGCCGATGTACGGGGCAATGAAGGCGGCCAGCTTGGAAACGCGCTCGGCCTTGTCGAACACGGTACCCAGCTGAGCCTGGAACACCACGTTCTTCAGGCGCTCGTTGAAGCTTTCCAGCGGCTGCTTCTTGTCCTGCTTGAAGAAGAACTCGGCGTCGGTCAGGCGCGGACGCACGACTTTCTCGTTACCTTCGACGATCTGCTTCGGATCGCGGCTCTCGACGTTGGCCACGGTGATGAAGCGCGGCAGCAGCTTGCCTTCGCTGTCCAGCAGGCAGAAGTACTTCTGGTTGTCCTGCATGGTGGTGATCAGGGCTTCCTGCGGCACCTCGAGGAAACGCTCCTCGAACGAGCACACCAGCGGCACTGGCCACTCGACCAGGGCGGTCACTTCGTCCAGCAGCGCCGGCGGCACGATGGCCGTGCCTTCCTGCTGCATGGCAAGCTCGGCGGTACGCTTGCTGATCAGCTCGCGACGCTCGGCGAAGTCGGCCAGCACGTGGGCCTTGCGCAGGTCCTCGACGTAGTTGGCCGGGGTGGTGATGAGTACGTTTTCCGGGTGGTGGAAGCGGTGGCCACGGGATTCACGGCCGGCCTTCTGGGCCAGGATGGTGCAGTCGACCACCTGATCGCCCAGCAGCATCACCAGCCACTGGGTCGGGCGCACGAACTCTTCACGGCTGGCGCCCCAGTGCATGCGCTTGGGGATCGGCAGGTCGTTGAGCGAATCCTCGACGATGGTCGGCAGCAGGCTGGCGGTGGCCTTGCCCGGAATGTGCTGGGAGAAGCGCAGCTTGGGGCCGCTCTGGTCGATGTCCGACAGCTCCACGCCGCACTTCTTGGCGAAGCCCAGGGCGGCCTGGGTCGGCTGGCCTTCGGCATTGAACGCGGCCTGCACGGGCGGGCCGTCGATGTTGATGCTGCGGTCCGGCTGCTGCACGTCCAGCTGGCGGATCAGCACGGCCAGGCGGCGTGGCGCGGCGTAGACCTGCTTGCCGGTGTAGTTCAGGCCGGCGGCCTGCAGGCCTTTCTCGATGCCGGCGAGGAACGCGTCGCCCAAGCTGGCGAGGGCCTTCGGTGGCAGCTCTTCGGTGCCCAGTTCAACCAGGAAATCTTGAGCACTCATTGTGCAGCCTCCAGCTTAGCCAACACTTCGTCACGCAGTTCAGGAGAGGCCATCGGGAAGCCCAGGCGTGCGCGGGCTTGCAGATAGCTTTGCGCCACGTCCCGGGCCAGGGTACGTACGCGCAGGATGTAGCGCTGGCGCTCGGTCACCGAGATGGCGCGGCGGGCGTCCAGCAGGTTGAAGGTGTGCGAGGCCTTCAGGACCATTTCGTAGGTCGGCAACGGCAGGTCCAGCTTGATCAGGCGGTTCGCTTCGCTTTCGTAGAAGTCGAACAGTTCGAACAGCTTCTCGACGTTGGCGTGCTCGAAGTTGTAGGTCGACTGTTCCACTTCGTTCTGGTGGAACACGTCGCCGTAGGTGACCTTGCCGAACGGGCCGTCGGCCCATACCAGGTCGTATACCGAGTCCACGCCCTGCAGGTACATGGCCAGGCGCTCCAGGCCGTAGGTGATCTCACCGGTGACCGGGTAGCACTCGATGCCGCCGACCTGCTGGAAGTAGGTGAACTGGGTCACCTCCATGCCGTTCAGCCAGATTTCCCAACCCAGGCCCCAGGCGCCGAGGGTCGGCGATTCCCAGTTGTCTTCGACGAAGCGGATGTCGTGAACCAGCGGATCCAGGCCGATGGCTTTCAGCGAGCCGAGGTACAGCTCCTGGAAGTTGGCCGGGTTCGGCTTGAGCACCACCTGGAACTGGTAGTAGTGCTGCAGGCGGTTGGGGTTTTCGCCATACCGCCCGTCGGCAGGGCGACGGCTGGGCTGCACGTAGGCGGCGTTCCAGGTCTCCGGGCCGACGGCGCGCAGGAAGGTAGCGGTGTGGAAAGTGCCGGCGCCTACTTCCATATCGTAGGGCTGAAGCACCACACAACCTTGCTCGGCCCAGTAGTTCTGCAGGGCGAGGATCAGGTCTTGGAAGGTACGCACGGCTGGCGTAGGCTGGCTCACGAAATTCACCTGTATCTGGGGATGCGGATGTAAAGAGCGGGAGTATACCCGATTCGCCTCGCCCTCTACGTTATTGGAGCCTTATGCCACGCTGCTTTTGGTGTTCCGACGATCCGTTGTACCAGGCCTATCACGACCACGAGTGGGGAACGCCGCAGCGCGATCCGGCGTTGCTCTTCGAGATGCTTTTGCTCGAAGGGTTCCAGGCGGGGCTGTCATGGATCACGGTATTGAAGAAACGCGAGCGCTATCGCCAGGTGCTGGACCGCTTCGACCCGGTGAAACTGGCGCATCTGAGCGACGAGCGCATCGAGGAGCTGATGCTGGACCCCGGCATCATCCGCAACCGCCTCAAGCTCAAGGCCGTGCGCCGCAACGCCCTGGCCTGGCTGGCTGTGGATAACCCGGCGCAGTGGCTGTGGTCGTTCGTCGGCGGCGCGCCGAAGATCAATCATTTCCAGGGGCGCGGCGACGTGCCGGCGGTCACCGACGAGGCCAAGGCCATGAGCAAGGCCCTGCAGAAGGCCGGTTTCACCTTTGTCGGACCGACCATCTGCTACGCCTTCATGCAGGCCACCGGCATGGTCATGGACCACACCACCGACTGCGATCGCTACGCCGCGCTGGTGCGCTGAAGGGGTACAATGCGCGCCTTGCTGAAATAAGGAATTCGCCTGTGGAAAAGTTCAAGGGCGCCCTGATGGTCGGGGTGCTGCGCCTGTTTGCCAAGCTGCCCTGGGGCGCTGTGCAGCGCGTCGGCGCCGGTATCGGCTGGCTGATGTGGAAAATCCCCAATGGCTCGCGCAATGTCGTGCGGATCAACCTGGCCAAGTGTTTCCCGGAGATGGACCCGGTCGAGCGCGAGCAGCTGGTTGGCCGCGCGTTGAAGGACATCGGCAAGTCGTTCGTCGAGAGCGCCTGTGCCTGGATCTGGCCGCCGCAGCGCTCGCTGGAACTGGTCAAGGAAGTGCACGGCCTGGAAGTGCTGGAGCAGGCCCTGGCCTCGGGCAAGGGTGTGGTGGGCATCACCAGCCACCTGGGTAACTGGGAAGTGCTCAACCACTTCTACTGCAACCAGTGCAAACCGATCATCTTCTACCGCCCGCCGAAGCTGAAGGCGGTGGATGACCTGCTGCGTGAGCAGCGCGTGCAGATGGGCAACCGCGTGGCGCCTTCGACCAAGGAAGGCATCCTCAGCGTGATCAAGGAAGTGCGTCGGGGTGGTCAGGTGGGGATTCCGGCCGACCCGGAGCCGGCGGAGTCGGCGGGCGTGTTCGTGCCGTTCCTCGGGACCCAGGCGCTGACCAGCAAGTTCGTGCCGAACATGCTGGCCGGCGGCAAGGCGGTCGGGGTGTTCCTGCATGCCCTGCGGCTGCCGGATGGCTCGGGTTTCAAGGTGTTCCTGGAGGCGGCGCCGGAAGAGATGTACAGCACCGATGTAACTGAATCGGCGGCGGCCATGAGCAAGGTGGTCGAGCGTTATGTGCGCGAGTATCCGAGCCAGTACATGTGGAGCATGAAGCGCTTCAAGAAGCGCCCGGCGGGCGAGGCGCGCTGGTATTGAGATTGCTGGGGGCGCTTTGCGCCCCTTTCGCCGGCAAGCCGGCTCCCACATGACGCAGCGCTCACCTGTGGGAGCCGGCTTGCCGGCGAAAGGGCTGCAAAGCAGCCCCGGCGATCTCAGATCTTGTTCAATTTCTTCAGGAAAACGGTCATCTCTTTCTCGGCCTGCTTGTCACCATGGGCCTGCGCCGCAACGATCCCCTCTTCCCAGGCCTTGCGCGCGCCGTCCAGATCCCCGCTCAACTGATACGCCTTCCCCAGCAGCTTCCACGCCGCCGAGTACTTCGGATCCTGCTTCACACAGGCAGCCAGGTGTACCACCGCTTCAGCCCCATTGCCCTCGTCCAGCCAGGCCTTGCCCAGCCCGAACCTCAGCAGTGGGTTATCCACACCCTTGGCCAGCATCTTCTCCAGCGATTCGCGCATGTCCTTCCCTCCTAGAAGAAACTCAGGCCCACGTGGAACAGCTTCTCCACGTCCCGAATATGCTTTTTATCCACAACGAACAGGATCACATGGTCGCCCGACTCGATCACCGTGTCGTCGTGGGCGATCAGCACTTCCTCGTCGCGGATGATCGCGCCAATGGTGGTGCCTGGCGGCAGCGAGATGTCCTCGATGGCCTTGCCCACCACCTTGCTCGACTTCGAGTCGCCGTGGGCCACTGCTTCGATGGCCTCGGCCGCGCCGCGGCGTAGCGAGTGCACACTGACGATATCGCCGCGGCGCACGTGGGCCAGCAAGGTGCCGATGGTGGCCAGTTGCGGGCTGATGGCGATGTCGATCTCGCCGCCTTGCACCAGGTCGACGTAGGCCGGGTTGTTGATGATGGTCATCACCTTGCGCGAGCCCAGGCGCTTGGCCAGCAGCGACGACATGATGTTGGCCTCGTCGTCGTTGGTCAGGGCCAGGAAGATGTCGGCGTCGGCGATGTTCTCTTCGAGCATCAGGTCGCGGTCGGAGGCACTGCCCTGCAGCACCACGGTGCTTTCTAGGGTGTCGGAGAGGTAGCGGCAGCGCGCCGGGTTCATCTCGATGATCTTTACCTGGTAGCGGCTCTCGATGGCCTCGGCCAGGCGTTCGCCGATCTGCCCGCCGCCGGCGATGACCACGCGCTTGTTGGTCTCGTCGATACGCCGCAGCTCGCCCATCACCGCGCGGATGTCCTTCTTCGCGGCGATGAAGAACACCTCGTCGTCGGCCTCGATCACCGTGTCGCCCTGGGGCGTGATCGGCCGGTCGCGGCGGAAGATCGCCGCCACGCGGGTGTCGACGTTGGGCATGTGGGCGCGGATCTGGCGCAGTTGCTGGCCCACCAGCGGGCCGCCGTAGTAAGCCCTTACCGCCACCAGCTGGGCCTTGCCTTCGGCGAAGTCGATCACCTGCAGCGAGCCCGGGTGTTCGATCAGGCGCTTGATGTAGTTGGTCACCACCTGTTCGGGGCTGATCAGCACGTCCACCGGAATGTGGTCGTTGTCGAACAGCTCTTCGCGGGTCAGGTAGGCCGACTCGCGCACCCGGGCGATCTTGGTCGGGGTGTGGAACAGCGAATAGGCCACCTGGCAGGCGACCATGTTGGTTTCGTCGCTGTTGGTCACCGCTACCAGCATGTCGGCGTCGTCGGCGCCGGCCTGGCGTAGCACCGTCGGCAGCGAGGCGCGGCCCTGCACGGTGCGGATGTCCAGGCGATCGCCCAGATCGCGCAGGCGCTCGCTGTCGGTGTCGACCACGGTGATGTCGTTGGCTTCGCTGGCCAGGTGCTCTGCCAGCGTACCGCCTACCTGGCCTGCGCCGAGGATGATGATCTTCATCCGCTACTCCCTACCCTTTTTGTTCTTTACCCGCGCGAGGCGGCAATCTTGATCAGCTTGGCATAGTAGAAACCGTCGTGGCCGCCTTCCTGGGCCAGCAACTGGCGGCCATGGGGCTGGCGCAGGCCGGCCTCGGTGGCCAGGTCCAGCTCGCGGGCGCCGGGGGTGCGGGCGAGGAAGGCGTCGATCACTTCGGTGTTCTCGGTCGGCAGGCTCGAGCAGGTGGCGTAGAGCAGCATGCCGCCCACTTCCAGGGTCGGCCACAGGGCGTCGAGCAGCTCGCCTTGCAGCGCGGCCAGGGCCGGGATGTCCTCGGCCTGGCGGGTCAGCTTGATGTCGGGGTGGCGGCGGATCACGCCGGTGGCCGAGCACGGCGCATCGAGCAGGATGCGCTGGAACGGCTTGCCGTCCCACCAGCTGGCGGTGTCGCGGGCGTCGCAGGCGATCAGCTCGGCATCGAGCTTGAGGCGGTCGAGGTTCTCGCGCACGCGGGCCAGGCGCTTGGCTTCCAGGTCGATGGCGACCATGTGGGCCAGGCCTGGCTCGGCTTCGAGCAGGTGGCAGGTCTTGCCGCCCGGGGCGCAGCAGGCGTCGAGCACGCGCTGGCCGGGGGCCAGTTCGAGCAGGTCGGCGGACAGCTGCGCGGCTTCGTCCTGCACGCTCACCCAGCCGTCGGCGAAGCCCGGCAGGCCGCGCACGTCGCAGGCCTCGGCCAGGACGATGCCGTCGCGGCTGTACTGGCAGGCGCTGGCCTGGATGCCGGCCTCGGCCAGCAGCGCCAGGTAGGCATCGCGGCTGTGATGGCGGCGGTTTATCCGCAGGATCATCGGCGGGTGGGCGTTGTTGGCGGCGCAGATGGCTTCCCATTGTTCCGGCCAGAAGGCCTTCAGCGACTTCTGCAGCCAGCGTGGGTGGGCGGTACGCACCACCGGGTCGCGTTCCATGCCGGCGAGCAGCTCCTCGCCTTCACGCTGGGCGCGGCGCAGCACGGCATTGAGCAGGCCCTTGGCCCACGGCTTCTTGAGCTTGTCGGCGCAACCCACGGTCTCGCCGATGGCGGCGTGGGCCGGGATGCGCGTGTAGAACAACTGGTACAGGCCGACCAGCAGCAGCGCCTGCACATCGGCGTCGGCAGCCTTGAACGGCTTCTGCAGCAGTTGCGCGGCCAGCAGGTCCAGGCGCGGTTGCCAGCGGGCGGTGCCGAAGGCCAGGTCCTGGGTCAGGCCGCGGTCGCGCTCCTCGACCTTGTCCAGTTGCGCTGGCAGCGAGCTGTTCAGCGAGGCCTTGCCACTAAGCACGGCGGCAAGGGCACGGGCGGCGGCCAGGCGTGGGTTCATTGGCCGAGCACCTTGCCACTGGCGAACTTCTCGCGGCGGCTGTTGAACAGGTCGCTGAAGGCCAGGGCCTTGCCGCCGGGCAGTTGCAGGCGGGTCAGGCTCAGGGCGCCATCACCGCAGGCGACGACCAGGCCGTCCTTGCTGGCGGAGAGGATTTCACCGGGGGCGCCCTTGCCTGTGGACAAGTTGGCGGCCAGCACCTTCACGCTTTCGCCGTCGAGGGTGCTGTGGCACACCGGCCAGGGGTTGAAGGCACGGATCAGGCGCTCCAGCTCGACGGCCGGGCGGCTCCAGTCGATGCGGGCTTCGTCCTTGTTCAGCTTGTGGGCATAAGTGGCCAGGGCATCGTCCTGCACTTCACCTTGCAGCGAACCGTCTGCCAAGCCGGCGATTGCCTGGACTACAGCAGGTGGGCCCATTTCGGCGAGGCGGTCATGCAGGGTGCCACCGGTGTCCTCGGCGCTGATCGGGGTGACCACCTTGAGCAGCATCGGGCCGGTATCCAGGCCGGCTTCCATGCGCATCACGGTCACACCGCTCTCGGCGTCGCCGGCTTCCACGGCGCGCTGGATCGGCGCCGCACCGCGCCAGCGTGGCAGCAGGGAGGCGTGGCTGTTGATGCAGCCCAGGCGCGGGATATCCAGCACTACCTGCGGCAGGATCAGGCCGTAGGCGACCACCACCATCAGGTCCGGCTTGAGCGCGGCGAGCTCGGCTTGCGCCTCGGCGTTGCGCAGGGTCTGCGGCTGGTACACCGGGATGTCATGGGCTACAGCCAGCGCCTTGACTGCGGTTGGCATGAGCTTCTGGCCACGGCCAGCCGGGCGGTCGGGCTGGGTGTAGACGGCCACGATCTCGTACGGGCTGTCGAGCAGGGCCTTGAGGTGTTCGGCGGCAAACTCTGGAGTGCCTGCGAAGACGATGCGCATGGAGTTCTCGCTTCTTCAAAAAGAAAAAGGCTTGCCGGAGCAAGCCTTCTGGAAGGTGGGGATCAGGCTTGCTGGCGGTGCTGCTTTTCCAGCTTCTTCTTGATCCGGTCGCGTTTGAGCTGGGACAGGTAGTCGACGAACAGCTTGCCGTTGAGGTGATCGAACTCGTGCTGCACGCACACGGCCAGCAGGCCTTCGCATTCCAGTTCGTAGGGCTTGCCGTCGCGGTCCTGGGCCTTGACCCGCACGCGCAGCGGGCGATCGACGTTCTCGTAGAAGCCGGGCACCGACAGGCAGCCTTCCTGGTACTGGCCCATGTCGTGGGTCAGCTCCTCGACCGTGGGGTTGATGAAAACGCGCGGTTCGCTGCGGTCTTCGCTCAGGTCCATTACCACGACCTGCTTGTGCACGTTGACCTGGGTGGCGGCCAGGCCGATGCCGGGCGCCTCGTACATGGTCTCGAACATGTCGTCGATCAGCTGGCTCAGGGCGTCGTCGAACTCCGTCACCGGTTTGGCGATGGTGCGCAGGCGCGGATCGGGGAATTCGAGAATGTTCAAAATGGCCATGGCGGTCAGGCAGTCACTGTGCGGTCGGTTGAAAACTGAGCACACATAATAAAGGGAAATGGGGCGTTCGGCACCTGTGAAGCTTGGCTAGGGTCTCTATGGGCTTGATAGCTGCCATTTCATGGACAGCTTTTCAAAGTGTTACTCACAAAGTTATCCACAGGTTGTGCCACGTATCTGGCCCCCTGTCGATCAAGGACGATCCACCATGAACCCATCCCGTTCGTCGCCTTGTCCGCCTGCGGAACTGGAGGCGCGGCTGCGTCTTCATAGCCTTCCAGAGATTGGCTTGCGTCGTTTCCATACCCTCATCGAAGCGTTCGGCAGTGCCTCGTCGGCACTTAGCGCGCCGGCCAGTGCCTGGCAGGCGTTGGGGCTGAAGGCTGCCAGTATAGACGCCCGGCGCAGCCCGCAAGTGCGCGATGGCGCATTGGCTGCAATGCTCTGGCTAGAGCGTCCGGGCCAGCATTTACTGATGTGGGACGGGCCTGGCTACCCGGCGTTGCTGGCCGAGATAGACGATCCGCCGCCGCTGTTGTTCGTCGCGGGCGACCCCGATTTGCTCGAACAACCGCAACTGGCGATCGTGGGTAGCAGGCGTGCTTCACCCCCGGCGCTGGATACCGCAGGCGCGTTTTCCCGATGCCTTTCCCAGGCTGGTTTCACCATCACCAGCGGGCTGGCGCTGGGCGTCGACGGTGCCGCTCATCGGGCCGCTTTGAAGGCCGGCGGGCACACCATCGGGGTGCTCGGCACGGGGCTGCAAAAACTTTATCCACAGCGCCATCGTGACCTGGCGCGGGCAATGCTCGACAGTGGCAGCGCGCTGGTTTCCGAGTACCCGCTGGATGCCGGGCCGCTGGCCGGCAACTTCCCGCGCCGCAACCGGATCATCAGCGGCTTGTCGCTGGGTGTGCTGGTGGTCGAGGCCAGCCTGGCCAGCGGTTCGTTGATCACCGCACGGCTTGCTGCCGAACAGGGGCGGGAGGTGTACGCGATTCCCGGGTCCATTCATCACCCCGGCGCCAAGGGCTGCCACCAGCTGATCCGCGATGGCGCCCTGCTGGTGGAAAGCGTGGAGCAGATCCTCGACAGCCTGCGCGGTTGGCAGAACCTGCCGCCTGCGGTTGTGGATAAACCCGCTCATCCATTGATCGCCCTGCTCCACGCCGCACCCCAGACCACCGAGGGCCTGGCCAGCAGCAGCGGCCTGCCACTGGCTCAGGTACTGGCCAGCCTGACCGAGCTGGAGCTTGAAGGCCGGGTGAGCAATGAAGCCGGGCGTTGGTTTGCCCGTGCCGGCTAAGTACACTGCGCGCACGGCGTTTATGCGGAGAGACGGAAAATGGTGAGCAGTTGGCGTGTGCAACAAGCCGCGCGCGAGGTGAAGGCGGGTGCGGTGATCGCCTATCCGACGGAAGCGGTCTGGGGCCTGGGCTGCGACCCGTGGAACGAGGACGCGGTGTATCGCCTGCTGGCGCTCAAGTCGCGGCCTGTGGATAAAGGGCTGATCCTGGTCGCCGACAACATTCGCCAGTTCGATTTTCTGTTCGAGGATTTCCCCCAGGACTGGATCGACCGCATGAGCGCCACCTGGCCGGGGCCGAACACCTGGCTGGTGCCGCACCAGGGCCTGCTGCCCGAGTGGGTGACCGGGCAGCATGACACCGTGGCGCTGCGGGTCAGCGATCATCCACAGGTGCGTGAGTTGTGCGCGCTGGTCGGGCCGTTGATCTCCACCTCCTGCAACCCGGCCGGGCGGCCGGCGGCGAAGAGCCGGTTGCGGGTGGAACAGTATTTCCACAACGAGCTGGACATGGTGTTGGGTGGGGCGTTGGGGGGGCGGAAGAATCCCAGCCTGATTCGCGACCTGGCGACTGGCGAGGTTGTGCGCCCGGGCTGATACCGCTGGCGAGGGCTTTGCCCTCGTTTCGCGGCACAAGGCCGCTCCTACAAGCAATCGCGATCCCCTGTAGGAGCGGCCTTGTGCCGCGAAAGGGCCGCAAAGCGGCCCCAGAATTCCCGCCGATTTTTCTGATTTGCACCCAGATGGCTGCCCATTCTGAATTCAGAGAAATATCCTACGCAGTCTGTCGACTGCCATTACCTTCTCAGTGGGAACGCTTGCCTCTAGGCTCCAAACCGTCGCCGAATAACTTGGCGATCGGGTGTGGTAGCCCGGGTATTCGATTCCCCATGTCAGTCCATGGCGGCTGTGCGTGGGAGGCTTTCGAGCCTGCCTGGTTTGGGAATCGCCCGGGTCTACCACCTCGCGTACAGTCGCCACCCAATTCGCGTGGTAGCGGGGCCGGTGGTTTTTTAAGGAGCGAATTCCCATGACTAGAAAGCTTGTTCCCGATCCACCACTCCCAAATACCACAACCCACCCCTTTGGCCGCTGCGATGCCGGCCACCCACCGCTCTTCACCGTAAATCCCAACATCGAAGCCCACGACGCCCTGGTACACGTCGCGCTCTACCTGCGCTGCGCCTACGACACTGGCATCAAGGCCCTCGATCACCTGCGCGACGAGGGGCGTGGCATGTATTGGTCGAGCCTGCATTCGCTGGAAATGGCGGAGGGGTTGGTAGAGGCGATGCTCGATGGCATCGAGTCGGCGCCTGTAGCCCAAGGCGCTGCTGACTAGTTGGCGCTATCGCGGGCAATGTTTTGAATTTGCGTTCGACTTGGGCTCGCTGGGGCCGCTGTGCGCCCCTTTCGCGACACAAGGCCGCTCCTACAGGTGACCGCGATCCTCTGTAGGAGCGGCCTTGTGCCGCGAAAGGGCTGCGCAGCAGCCCCAGAGCCTCAAGGCAGAAGCACAGTCGAGCCAACGGTCCGCCGCGCCGACAACTCCGCCTGCGCCTTGGCCGCCTCGATCAACGGATACCGCTGCTGGATATCCACAACCAGCTTGCCGCTGGCGATCATCGCGAACAGGTCATCGGCCATGGCCTGGGTGTTCTCGGCATTGTTGGCGTAGCTCGCCAGCGTCGGCCGGGTGACATACAACGACCCCTTCTGCGACAGGATCCCCAAGTTGACCCCGGTTACCGCACCGGAGGCATTGCCGAAGCTCACCATCAACCCCCGCGGCCGCAGACAATCCAGCGAAGTCAGCCAGGTATCTGCCCCCACGCCGTCATACACCACCGCGCACTTCTGACCGTCTGTCAGCTCCAGCACACGCTTGGCCACATCTTCATGGCTGTAGTCGATGGTCGCCCAGGCGCCGAGGGCCTTGGCCCGTTCGGCTTTCTCGGGAGAACTCACGGTACCGATCAGCTTCGCACCCAGCGCCTTGGCCCACTGGCACGCCAGCGACCCCACACCACCGGCGGCGGCATGGAACAGCACGAAGTCCGCCGGCTGCACGGCATAGGTCTGCTTGAGCAAATACTGCGTGGTCAGCCCCTTGAGCATCACCGCCGCCGCCTGTTCGAAGCTGATCGCCTCCGGCAGCTTCACCAGGTTGGCCTCCGGCAGCGTATGCACCTCGCTGTAGGCCCCCAGCGGCCCACCGGCATAGGCCACGCGGTCGCCGACCTTGATCCGGCTGATGCCCTCGCCCACCGCCTCGACCACGCCGGCCGCTTCGGTGCCCAGCCCGGAAGGCAGCGCAGGCGGTGCATACAGCCCGCTGCGGAAATAGGTGTCGATGAAGTTCAAGCCGATTGCATGGTTACGCACCCGCACCTGCTGCGGGCCGGGCGGTGCCGGGTCGAACTCCACCAGCTGCAGGACTTCCGGGCCGCCATGCTGGCTGAACTGGATACGCTTGGCCATCACACACTCCTGTCGTCGAGGGTCGCAAAGGCCTTCTATCGGACGCCTTTGCTTGACCGCCGTCAACTGCGACGCGGCGTCGGCCGGTGGTATGCTACGCGGCGAATTTTCCCGCTCCTTCCAGGTGACCCGATGACCAGCCGCACCGAGGCCGTAAAAGCCTACCTGCTCGACCTGCAAGACCGCATCTGCTCTGCCCTCGAAACCGAAGACGGCGGCGCCCGCTTCGTCGAGGACGCCTGGGTGCGCGATGCCGGCGGCGGCGGTCGCACGCGGGTGATCGGCGAGGGCAAGGTGATCGAGAAAGGCGGGGTGAACTTCTCCCACGTGTTCGGCGCCGGCTTGCCGCCGTCGGCCAGTGCCCACCGCCCGGAGCTGGCGGGTCGTGGCTTCGAGGCCCTGGGCGTGTCGCTGGTGATCCACCCGCACAACCCGCACGTACCGACTTCCCACGCCAACGTGCGTTTCTTCATCGCTGAAAAAGAGGGTGAAGAGGCGGTGTGGTGGTTCGGCGGCGGCTTCGACCTGACCCCGTACTACGGCTTTGATGAAGATTGCGTGCACTGGCACCGCGTCGCCGAGCAGGCCTGCGCGCCATTCGGCGCCGACGTCTACCCGCGCTACAAGGCCTGGTGCGACCGCTACTTCCACCTCAAGCACCGTGGCGAGCCGCGCGGCATTGGCGGCCTGTTCTTCGACGACCTGAACGAGTGGGACTTCGACACCTGCTTCGCCTTCATGCGCGCCATCGGCGACGCCTACGTCGACGCCTACCTGCCGATCATCCAGCGCCGCAAGGACACGCCGTATACCGCCAAGCAGCGTGAATTCCAGGAATACCGCCGTGGCCGCTACGTCGAGTTCAACCTGGTCTACGACCGTGGCACGCTGTTCGGTTTGCAGTCCGGTGGCCGCACCGAGTCGATCCTGATGTCGCTGCCGCCGCAGGTACGCTGGGGATACGATTGGAAAGCCGAGCCTGGCAGCGAGGAAGCGCGCCTGACCGACTATTTCCTGCAGGACCGCGACTGGCTCGCCCAGTAAGCCTGTGGATAACCGAGGAGCCCTCATGGACCAGTACGTCGTATTCGGCAACCCCATCGGCCACAGCAAGTCGCCGCTGATCCACCGCCTGTTCGCCGACCAGACCGGCCAGGACCTGGAGTACGCCACCCTGCTCGCGCCGCTGGACGAGTTCAGTGACTGCGCCACAGGCTTCTTCAAGCAAGGCAGCGGCGCCAACGTCACCGTGCCATTCAAGGAAGAGGCCTATCGCCTGTGCGACAGCCTCACCCCGCGCGCCCAGCGTGCCGGTGCGGTGAACACCCTCACCAAGCTGGCCGACGGCACCCTGCAGGGTGACAACACCGACGGCGCGGGGCTGGTGCGTGACCTGACGGTGAACGCCGGGGTGACCTTGGCGGGCAAGCGCATCCTTATCCTTGGCGCCGGCGGTGCTGTTCGGGGTGTGCTGGAGCCGATCCTGGCGCACAAGCCGCAATCGCTGGTGATCGCCAACCGTACCGTTGAGAAAGCCGAGCAGCTGGCGCGGGAGTTCGATGAGCTGGGGCCGGTGGTGGCCAGTGGATTCAGCTGGTTGCAGGAGCCGGTGGACGTGATCATCAATGCCACCTCGGCGAGCCTTTCCGGCGAGCTGCCGCCGATTGCCGATAGCCTGGTCGAGGCGGGGCGCACCGTGTGCTACGACATGATGTATGGCAAGGAGCCGACGCCTTTCTGCCAGTGGGCGAGCAAGCTGGGGGCGGCCAAGGTGCTGGATGGGCTGGGGATGCTGGCCGAGCAGGCAGCCGAGGCGTTCTTTATCTGGCGGGGGGTGCGTCCGGACACGGCGCCTGTGCTGGATGAACTGCGTCGGCAACTGGCGCGCAGTTGACGTCGGAGCGTTGTCGGATGAATTGGTGCTCCAGTTCGACCTGCTGACGGTAGTGAGCAAGTTTTGCTGCGGATTGCGTCATGCCAGTGTAGGGTTCGTGTGCGGTCATATCGCTTTCCAGACGGGCAATACGTGCCTGTGCATCGGCAACGCTCCAGCAGTTTTCCGCAGCGCCGCTGTTAGGCGCGGCCAGTAATGGCACCAGTGCCAGTGCGAAATAAACGCAACTACTCATGGCGTGCTCCGCAGTGAATGAGCGTTATTCACTCTTTCACTGCCTGCACGTTGCACGCAACTGACAGAAATGCCAGTTGACCGTCAGCCCTCGAAGCGTATTGGGCAGCTCGCCAGGCCTTCCAGCTTCTGCAGTTCCTCTATCACCTGCGGCCGCGCTCGCTGCAATGTCAGGCTCCCGCCATTGCGCAGCAACCGCCGCGCCTCGCGGTGCAACATATCCACACCCGAGTAATCGATGAAGTTCACCTGCCGTGCATCGATCACCACATGCGGCCCCTGGCAGCGCTGCAAGCGCACC
Organism: Pseudomonas peradeniyensis; assembly: GCF_014268935.2. Lineage (GTDB taxonomy): Bacteria > Pseudomonadota > Gammaproteobacteria > Pseudomonadales > Pseudomonadaceae > Aquipseudomonas > Aquipseudomonas peradeniyensis. The sequence continues at coordinate 151,656 of NZ_JABWRJ020000003.1, forward strand.
TGCAGGTAATGCGCCGCGCCGAAGAAGATCGACCCGCCCACCCGCAACACATCCGCCTCCCCTTCCCGGCTCTGCTGCACCCGTGGCCGCGAAGTGCGCTTGAGGTAGAAGAACAGCGACGCCAGCACCCCGGCGTAGATCGCCGTCTGCAACTCCAGCAGCAGGGTCGCGGTGGCGGTCAGCGCCATCACCAGGAACTCCGAGCGGCTGACCCGGAACAGCGCACGGATGCCGCGATGGTCCACCAGCCCCCAGCAGATCAACAGGATGCTGCCCGCCATCGCCGGGATCGGCAGATGGGCGATCAGCCCGGCACCAGCGACCGCGAACAGCGCCACCCACAGCGCCGAGAACACCCCGGCCAATGGCGAGCGGGCACCTGCGTCGTAGCTGAGCCCGGAGCGGGTAAAGGAGCCGGAGGACAGGTAGCCGGAAAACAATGCCCCGACGATGTTCGACAGGCCCTGGGCGCGGATCTCCTGGTTGGCGTCGATCAGTTGCTCGGAGCGCGCGGACAGGGAGCGTGCGATGGACAGGCTGGTGACCAGCCCGAGCATGCCGACAGCCACGGCACTGGGCAGCAGGCGCAGTATCAATTCCACATCGAGTAACGGTAGTGGGCTGAGCGGTGGCAACTGGCCGACGAAGGCGGGCACGCGCGGTACATGGCCGAACACGCCGGGCAACAGCCAGGCCGCCAGGCTCACCAGCAGCAGGCTTATCAACAGGCTCGGCCAGCGTGGACGCCACAGCTTCAACACCATGCCAATCACCAGGGTGCTCAGCCCCAGAATCAGCGATGGCATGTCCACCTCGCCAACATGGCCAGCCAAATCCTGCACGGTCTTCAGAGCCGTGGCCTGGCTAGGTAGGTCCAGGCCCAGCAGGTTGGGCAGTTGCCCCAGGGCGATGACGACAGCGGCACCGAGGGTGAAGCCCAGTACCACCGAATGGGAGACGAAGTTGACCAGCGCGCCGAAGCGCAGCAGCCCCAGCAAGAGTTGGAAGATGCCGCCGAGGAAGGTCAGCAGCAGCACCAGGGTCACGTAGTCGGTGCTGCCGGCCACGGCCAGTGGGCTGATGCTGGCATAGAGGACGATGGAAATGGCGGCGGTTGGGCCGCAGATCAGGTGCCAGGACGAGCCCCACAGGCAGGCAACCAGCACTGGCACGATGGCGGCGTACAGGCCGTACTCGGCGGGCAGGCCGGCGATCAGCGCGTAGGCGATCGATTGCGGCAGGGCGAGGATAGCGCCGCTCAGGCCCACCAGCAGGTCCTGGCGCAGGCTGCGGCCCGATTGGCGGGGGAGCCAGGTAAGGAAGGGCAGCAGGAAGGTCAGGCGTGGCATGGGGGGTCCTTGATAATGCACGATCTCTGTAGGAGCGGCTTCAGCCGCGATGAAGGCAACGCGGTGTCTGGCACCCACTGTGTGGGTGATCGCGGCTGAAGCCGCTCCTACAGGTGTTGTGTCGCTTGTTAAGTCATAGTTTGGCCTTTATCGCCTCTTGTGCGTCACGGCCGGATTTCGTGGTCACTCCAGCCAGCCATCCTTCCAGCACCTGCGGATGGTCCCTTAGCCAAGCCTTGGCGGCCTCATCGAAGCCCACCTTCTTATCCACAACCTCGGCCATGATGCTGTTCTCCATATCCAGCGTGAACGTCAAGTTGGCCAGCAGCTTCGCCGCATTCGGGCACGCCTGTGGATAGCCCTTGCGGGTCAGCGTGTACACATCGCCTTTGCTGCCAAACCATTGTTCGCCACCCGTGAGGTAATGCATCTTCAACTTCACGTTCATCGGGTGCGGGGTCCAGCCCAGGAAGGTGATGAACTGCTGCTTCTTCACCGCCCGATCCACCTGGGCCAGCATCGCCTGCTCGCTGGACTCGACCAGCTTCCACTGCCCAAGCGCGAAGTCGTTCTTGTCGATGATCTCCTTCAGCGACAGGTTGGCCGGCGCGCCGGAGCCGATGCCGTAGAGCTTCTTGTCGAACTTGTCGGCGTACTTGTGCAGGTCGGCGAAGTCCTTCACGCCGGCTTCCCACACATAATCGGGCACCGCCAGGGTGAACTCGGTGCCCTCCAGGTTGCGCGCCAGCTGCTGCACGTCGCCATTGGCGATGAACTTGTCATGAAAGCCTTGCTGCGCCGGCATCCAGTTGCCGAGGAAGGCATCCACCCGGCCATCCTTCAGGCCACCATAGATGATCGGCACGGCCAGGCTGTCGATCTTCACCTGGTAGCCCAGGCTTTCCAGGAGCAGGCGGGCGACGGCGTTGGTGCTGGCGATATCGCTCCAGCCGGGGTCGGCCAGTTTCACGGTGCTGCATTGCGCGTCGCCGTCGGCGGCGTGGGCCGTGCCCAGGCTCAGCGCCAGGGCAAGCACGGTGGTGGAGAACTTCTGCATGGCGGCCTCTCTTCTCAATCCAGGGGTGCGGGCTGTGGATAACGTGCCTTGCGCTCGAGGTCGTCGAGATCGATGTGGTTGCGCATGTACTGTTGGCTGGCGTCCACCAGGGGTTGGTGGTCCCAGCTTTTCAGCGTGCCGATGGCCAGCGCCTCGGCCACCAGCCGGCGGCGGCGTTGGCTGGCCAGCACCTGCTGGCGCAGGCTGGGGATATCCCAACGCTGGCGTGCTTCATCGACAAATGCCTGCAGCAGCGCCTGGTGGTCCGGGCTGCCGGTGAGGTTCTCCCGCTCGTGCGGGTCGCGGCTCAGGTCGTAGAGTAAACAGGGGTCGTCCTCGCTGTACACGAACTTGTAGGCGCCGCGGCGGATCATCATCAGCGGGCCGACGGTACCCTCGGCCATGTATTCGCCGATCACCTCGTCATGCCCGCCCTGCCCTTGCAGGTGCCCGAGCAGCGAGCGGCCGTCCAGGTGCAGGTCTTTATCCACAGCGCCGCCGGCCAGTTCGACCAGGGTCGGCAGCAGGTCGCAGGTGGAAACGCTGGCGCTGATGCGCGCAGGTTTGAAGTGCTTGGGCGCGTAGATCAGCAGCGGTACCCGCGCCGACATCTCGAACCAGTGCATCTTGTACCAAAGCCCCCGCTCACCAAGCATGTCGCCGTGGTCGCCGGAGAAGACGATCAGGGTGTCGTCGGCCAGGCCGCAGTCCTCCAGCGTCTGCAGAAGCAGGCCGATATTGTCGTCGATATAGCTGCAGGCGCCGAAATAGGCGCGGCGGGCATCGCGGATCTTGTCCACGGGCAGCGGCTTGTCCCACAGGTCGTAGACCTTGAGCAGGCGTTGCGAGTGCGGGTCTTGCTGGCTCTGGGCGATCACGTCGCGGGGCAGCGGGATATCCACAGCCTCGTAGAGATCCCAGTAGCGTTTGGGGATGGTGTACGGGTCGTGTGGGTGGGTCATCGATACGGTCAGGCAGAAAGGCCGGCCATCGTCTTCGCGCACGTGGTCGTAGAGATACTGACGTGCCTTGAACACCACTTCCTCGTCGAAATCCAGCTGGTTGGTGCGCACGCACGGCCCGGCCTGCAGCACCGAGGACATGTTGTGGTACCAGCTCGGGCGTTGGTCTGGCGCGTCCCAGTTCACCGCCCAGCCATAGTCGGCCGGGTAGATGTCGCTGGTCAGGCGCTCTTCGTAGCCGTGCAGCTGGTCCGGGCCGCAGAAGTGCATCTTGCCCGACAGCGCGGTGCGGTAGCCGAGGCGGCGCAGGTAGTGGGCGTAGGTCGGTATGTCGGCGGGGAAGTCGGCGGCGTTGTCGTAGGCGCCGATGCGGCTGGGCAGCTGGCCACTGACCAGGGTGAAGCGCGAAGGCGCGCACAGCGGGCTGTTGCAGTAGGCGGAATCGAACACCACGGCCTGCTCGGCGAGGCGTGCCAGGTGGGGCATCTTGATCGGCGATGGGGCATAGATCGGCAACAGCGGCGCGGCCATCTGGTCGGCCATGATGAACAGGATGTTGGGTTGTTTCATGGTGCCCTTCCATCGTCGAGGGTTATGGTGAACGCTTGCAATCCAGCATGGTGCTGTGGATAACGTGGGTAAAGCCCATGCCGGGCAATGACTGGGATTAGCCAAGCTTATGTTTGAGCACCTTGACGATCTGTCCCTCGATGCCTTGCGCGTGTTCGAGTCCGCCGCGCGCTTGCGTAGCTTCACGGCTGCGGCCCTTGAGCTGGGCACAACCCAGCCGGCTGTGAGCCAGCAGGTCAAGCGCCTGGAGGCGCAACTGGGGACGCGGTTGTTCGACCGTATCTACCGGGGCATCGAGCTGACCGAAGCGGGTCAGCTGCTGTTCGAGCAGGTACATCAAGGGCTTCAGGCCATGGACGATGGTGTTGCCTTGGCCAGCGGGCGTGGTCAGCGCGAGGTGTTGCAGGTGGCCACTGACTTCGCGTTTGCCGCGTTCTGGTTGATGCCGCGTCTGCAGCGTTTCCACGAGGCTTATCCACAGGTGGATGTGAGCCTGGTGACTGGCGAGCGCAGCCAGGGGATGTTGCGTCCGGACATCGATGTGGCGGTGCTGTTTGGCGATGGGCGCTTTCATCAGGGCGAGAGTCGCTGGTTGTTCGACGAGGAGGTCTTCCCGGTCTGCAGCCCACGGCTAACTCATGGCAAACCCTTGTCAGCCGTGGCTTTGCAACGATTGCCTTTGCTTCATTTGAAGGGTGAGCAGGCCAGTCGCTGGTTCGATTGGGCGGGGGTATTTCGTGGTCTTGGCGTGGACAGCCCGCCTCCGTCCGGGCAGCTGCGGTTCGATAACTACACGCTGCTGATCCAGGCCGCGATTGCCGGGCAAGGGGTGGCGATCGGCTGGGCACACCTGGTTGATGGGCTGGTCGAGCAAGGGTTGTTGTGTCGGCCTATGGAAGGCAGTTTGCGGTCGGAGCGCGGGTATTACGTGGTGCTGCCGCCGCGCAAACGGCGCGGGGCGCTGATCCAGCGGTTCGTGGATTGGCTGGAGCAGGAGCGTGGCCGATGAACGGCGCTGTCTGTAGGAGCGGCCTTGTGTCGCGAAAGGGCTGCGCAGCAGCCCCGGCGATCGTGATCATCACGCAAATTCTGGGGCCGCTTCGCGCCCCTTTCCGACCGGTCCGATGCCTCGGCAAGGCCGCTCAGGGATGGCGTAGACTTCAAGATGTTCGCATTACCGCTATCAGGAGCCATCGTGCAAAGGATCAAAGGCTATCACGCCCACGTGTACTACGACGCATCGACCATGGAACAGGCCCGTGAGCTGTGCGAGGAAGCGACGCGGCTGTTTCCCGTGACCATGGGACGCATGCACCAGAAGCCGGTCGGGCCGCACCCGGACTGGAGCTGCCAGCTGGCCTTCGGGCCGGAGGTGGTCGGTGTGGTGCTGCCGTGGCTGGCGTTGTATCGCAAGGGGCTGGTGGTATTCCTGCACCCGGAAACCGGGGATGAGCTGGCGGATCACCGCGATCATGCGATCTGGATGGGGGCGATCAGGCCGTTGGATCTGTCGATATTTGGTGCTTGATGCAACGTGGGAGCGGGCTTGCCCCGCGATGGCTTCACTGCCGCCATCGCGGGGCAAGCCCGCTCCCACAACCTCAATTGCGGGCGGCGCGCACGCCTTCGGCCAGCGCCGAGCACAGGCTCAGCACATCCTTCACCGCCTGGCCGGCATCCTTGGCCTGGGCGATCTTGTCGACCAGCGCCGAACCGACCACCACGCCATCGGCCAGGCGGGCAATGGCAGCAGCCTGCTCCGGTGTGCGGATGCCGAAACCGACGCTGATCGGCAGATCGGTATGCCGGCGTAGGCGCGCAATGGCCTCGGTCACATGCTCGGTGGTTGCCGAACCCGCACCGGTCACACCTGCAACCGACACGTAGTAGACGAACCCGGAGCTGCGCTCCAGCACGCGCGGCAGGCGCGCATCGTCGGTGGTCGGGGTGGTCAGGCGGATGAAGTCGATGCCCGCGGCCTGGGCCGGGGTGGCCAGCTCGGCGTCGTGCTCCGGCGGCAGGTCGACGATGATCAGGCCATCGACGCCGGCCTCTTTCGCCTCGGCGACGAACTGCTCGACGCCGAAACGGTGGATCGGGTTGTAATACCCCATCAGCACGATGGGCGTGGTCTGGTTATCCACACGGAATTCGCGAACCATCTGCAGGGTCTTGGCCAGGGTCTGGCCGGCTTCCAGGGCGCGCAGGGTGGCGAGCTGGATGGCCACGCCGTCGGCCATCGGGTCGGTGAACGGCATGCCCAGCTCGATCACGTCGGCACCGGCGGCCGGCAGGCCCTTGAGGATCTGCAGCGAGGCATCGTAGCCCGGATCGCCAGCGGTGACGAAGGTGACCAGGGCGGAACGGCCTTCGGCCTTGAGTTCGGCGAAGCGTTGTTCGAGACGGCTCATGCCTGTTTCTCCTGGGCGGCCATGTGGTTCATCACGGTTTGCATGTCCTTGTCGCCGCGACCGGACAGGCAGATCACCATCAGGTGGTCCTTGGGCAGCTTCGGCGCGCGCTTGATCGCCTCGGCCAGGGCGTGGGAGCTTTCTAGCGCCGGGATGATGCCTTCCAGGCGGCAGGTGGCGTGGAAGGCGTCGAGGGCTTCGTCGTCGGTGATGCTGACGTATTCCACGCGCTTCACTTCGTGCAGGTAGGCATGCTCCGGGCCGATGCCGGGGTAGTCGAGGCCTGCGGAGATCGAGTGGGCGTCGGTGATCTGGCCGTCGTCGTCCTGCAGCAGGTAGGTGCGGTTGCCGTGCAGCACGCCCGGCACGCCGCCGTTCAGGCTGGCCGCGTGCTTGTCGGTGTGCACGCCGTGGCCGCCGGCTTCGACGCCGATGATCTGCACGCTGGCATCATCGAGGAAGTCATGGAACAGGCCCATGGCGTTGGAGCCGCCGCCGACGCAGGCGATCAGGCTGTCGGGCAGGCGCCCTTCCTTCTCCTGCAGCTGGGCGCGGGTTTCCTTGCCGATGATCGACTGGAAGTCGCGGACCATCGCCGGGTACGGGTGCGGGCCTGCCACGGTGCCGATCAGGTAGAAGGTGTCCTCGACGTTGGTGACCCAGTCGCGCAGGGCCTCGTTCATGGCGTCCTTGAGGGTGCCGGTGCCGGCGGTCACCGGGACGATCTCGGCGCCCAGCAGCTTCATGCGGAACACGTTGGCCTGCTGGCGCTCGATGTCGGTGGCACCCATGTAGATCACGCAGGGCAGGCCGAAGCGCGCGGCGACGGTGGCGGTGGCCACGCCGTGCATGCCGGCGCCGGTCTCGGCGATCAGGCGCTTCTTGCCCATGCGCTTGGCCAGCAGCACCTGGCCGATGCAGTTGTTCACCTTGTGCGCGCCAGTGTGGTTGAGCTCTTCACGCTTGAAGAAGATCTTCGCGCCGCCGCAGTGCTCGGTCAGGCGCTCGGCGAAATACAGCGGGTTGGGGCGGCCGATGTAGTCGCGCTGGAAGTAGGCCAGTTCTTCGAGGAACTTGGGGTCGGCCTTGGCGGCTTCGTATTCGCGGGCCAGGTCCAGCACCAGGGGCATCAGGGTTTCGGCCACGTAGCGGCCGCCGAACGAGCCGAACAGGCCGTTGGCATCGGGGCCGGCGCGGTATTGGGTCTGGGTCATGGGGCGCTCCAGGGCGTGATGGATGAGTGATGGGCTTTACTCTAACCACGACGCGGCCGGCTGAAAACCGATAAGATTGCGCAAACCTGTCAGGAAAACTCACAAGTAAAATGGCCCAGGACCTTCCCCCCCTCAACGCCCTGCGGGCCTTCGAGGCGACCGCCCGGCTGAACAGTGTCAGCCAGGCTGCCGAGGCGCTTCACGTTACCCATGGCGCCGTCAGCCGACAGATCAAGGTGCTCGAGGAGCATCTGGGCGTGGCCCTGTTCGCCAAGGACGGGCGTGGCGTCAAACTCACAGATGCAGGGGTGCGCCTGCGTGATGCCAGCTTCGAGGCGTTCGACCGCTTGCGCAGCGTCTGCGCCGAGCTTTCCCGCGATGCCGACGAAGCGCCCTTCGTGCTCGGCTGTTCCGGCAGCCTGCTGGCGCGCTGGTTCATCCCGCGCCTGGGGCGCTTGAAGGCCGACCTGCCGGAACTGCGCCTGCACTTGTCCGCTGGCGAAGGCGATCTCGATCCTCGCCGCCCGGGGCTGGATGCCCTGCTGGTCTATGCCGAACCGCCTTGGCCTGCGGACATGCAGGTGCATGTGCTCGCCGAAGAGCGGATCGGCCCGGTGATGAGCCCGCACTTCGAAGGCTTCGATCGTTTGAAAGCCGCGCCAGCCGTGGCTTTGCAACGAGAGGCGGTGTTGCACACGACCTCGCGGCCACAGGCCTGGCCGACCTGGGCGCAGCAGCATGGCATCGAGCCCGGCGCGCTCAGTTACGGCCAGGCATTCGAGCATTTGTACTACCTGCTGGAGGCGGCGGTGGCCGGCCTTGGCGTGGCCATCGCGCCACAGCCGCTGGTGGCGGACGACCTGAAGGCCGGGCGGCTGGCTGCGCCATGGGGCTTCTCCCCGACCCGCGCCGCGTTGGCCCTGTGGGTGCCCCGGCGCGCCGCGGATGGGCGCGCCGAGCAGCTGGCGCAATGGCTGCGCCGAGAGCTGCAGCAGCAGGTCGGTTAGTTACGCCGGCACATCAGGTAGGCGGCCAGCAGGCCGAGGGCGCCGACTGCCACGCCCGCGGTGGTCCAAGGGTGTTCCTGGGCATAGTCGCGGGTGGCGACACCAGTCTGGCGAGTGCGGGTCTTCACTTCCTCGTAGGCGTCACCGAGCAGGCTGCGCGAATGCCTGAGGGCGTTCTCGGCATTGCCGCGCAGCGCCTTCATGGTCTTGTGCGACTCCTCCGAGGCGTCGTGCTTGAGGTGCTCCAGCGTCTTGAGCAGGCTCTCGATCTCGGCTTCCATGCTTTCCAGGGAGGCTTGGCGCAGGGAATTGCGTGGCATGTTGACTCTCCTTCGCGGTATGGGCTGTAAGAAGTGCGACTGCGCGGCGGTGGGAAAGTGCAGTCGAACTTTCTCCTGCGGCGATCGCTCGCAGGTAAACCGGGCCTGCGCTGCTAGGCTCAACGGACTACCCAACCAAGGAGAGCGCTCATGTCGGATCATCACACCTACAAGAAGATCGAGCTGGTCGGATCCTCCCCCACCAGCATCGAAGAAGCGATCAACAATGCCCTGGCCGAGGCCGGCAAGAGCATCAAGCACCTGGAATGGTTCGAGGTGGTCGATACCCGCGGGCATATCCGCGACAACAAGGCCGCGCACTTCCAGGTGACGCTGAAGGTGGGCTTCCGCATCGCCAACAGCTGAAACGAAGCTGGGCTAGGCTTGCCCGGCCTGATCGGGTAATAAGGTTGCAGGGCGCGAGCTTCGCGCCCTTTTCGTCTTTGATCTGTACAAGGAAAGCGATCGATGAAGAAGTTGATTCTGGCCGTGGGGCTGATGGCGTTGGCCGGTGGCGCGCTGGCGGCGGGCAAGCCGTGCGAGGAGCTCAAGGCGGAGATTGCGGCGAAGCTCGATGCCAAGGGTGTGAAGGGCTATACGCTGGAGATCGTCAACAAGGGCGATCCGGCGGGCAAGGTGGTCGGCACCTGCGAGGGTGGGACCAAGGAGATTGTCTACCGCCGCGGTTGACTGGCCTTATCGCGGGGCAAGCCCGCTCCCACGGACCGTATCCTGTGAGAACGGTTTTGCCCCGCTATGGCCTTAATCGGCCTTCAGGGCCTGTGCCATCAGCTCATAGGACCTGATCCGGTCGGCATGCTCATACAGATCGCTGGTGAAGATCAGCTCATCTGCTCCGGTCTGCTCCAGCAGTACCTCCACCTTCGCCCGTACCTTCTGCGGGCTGCCGATCATCGCCAGGCCCAGGAAGCTGCTCACTGCATCGCGCTCATGGGGCAGCCATAGTCCATTCATGCTTTCGACCGGCGGGCGTTGCATCAGGCTCTGGCCACGGATCAGCGCGAGGATGCGCTGGTACACCGAAGTCGCCAGGTAATCGGCCTTTTCGTCGGTCTCGGCCACCACCATAGGGATGCCAAGCATCACGTAAGGCTTGTCCAGCGTGGTGGACGGCTTGAAATGGTCGCGGTAGATGCGGATGGCCTCGTGCATGTAGCGCGGCGCGAAGTGCGAGGCGAAGGCGTAGGGCATGCCGCGCATGCCGGCCAGCTGGGCGCTGAACAGGCTGGAGCCGAGCAGCCACATCGGCACCTCGGTGTCATGGCCGGGTACGGCGATCACTTTTTGATCATCGGTACGCGGGCCGAGGTAGCGCGACAGTTCCTCGACATCGTCGGGGAAGTCGTCGGCGCTGCCGGAGCGTTCACGGCGCAGGGCGCGGGCGGTCATCTGGTCGGACCCCGGGGCGCGGCCCAGGCCCAGGTCGATACGCCCCGGGTACAGGCTGGCCAGGGTGCCGAATTGCTCGGCGATCACCAGCGGCGCATGGTTGGGCAGCATCACCCCGCCGGAACCGATGCGGATGGTCGAGGTGCCACCGGCCAGGTAGCCGATCAGCACGGCGGTGGCCGAACTGGCGATGCCGTCCATGTTGTGGTGTTCGGCGACCCAGAAGCGGTTGTAGCCGAAGCGCTCGACGTGCCGGGCCAGGTCCAGCGAGTTGCGCAGCGATTGCGCCGGGCCGCCGTCGGCGCGCACGGGCACCAGGTCGAGGGTGGAAATCTTCAGGTCTCGCAGGTGCGTCATTGGAGCCTCCGCATCAGGTGGTTGGCCAAGGGCCTTTGAACCTCTGTATGGGCACTTTCGAAGGATTCAATGGGCGACGGGTTTTTGCAGGGCGGCGCAACGGCGGTGGTTTCCTGTAGTCTAAACAGCGTTGGCAGCGTGTCTGCCCTGTTTCAGGAGCCGTTCCATGATCCGCGTAGCAATGGGTGTGCTGGTTTCCCTGCTGGCCACCGCCGCACTGGCCGCGCCCAAGCCGTGCGAGGAACTGAAGGCCGAGATCGAAGCGAAGATCCAGGCGCGCGGGGTGACCTCCTACACGCTGGAAATCGTGCCCAACAGCGAAGTCCGGGACCAGAACATGGTCGTCGGCAGCTGCGAGGGCGGCACGAAGAAGATCATCTACCAGAAGAACGACAGGTAAGTCTTGATACCAGGGGCCGCCAGGCGGCCCCGTGGTGCGCTCAAGGAATGCAGGTCACATTGCTCGGCTCGTTGACCACCACCTTGCGGTTGGCGTCGTACAGCAGCACCTGCGGCTGCATTGCCGGGGCCCGGGCTTCCAGGCGATAACGCTGGCCGGCCTTGAAGTCGTTGTAGCGCACGGTGAGGTAGCAGGTTCGCTCGGTGGGGTCGGTGCTGAAACCGCCGGAATAGATCTCGTAGTCGAAGCGCACCACCAGCTCATGCTTGCCGGGCGTCACCTGGAAGTAGCGGCCGTCGTCCAGGCGCTGGCCGTCCAGACGGTCGGCCATGATGGTTCTGCCGGGGGTGATGGTGTAGAGATCGACCCAGGCCTTGCCTGGGTCTACGGGCGGCAAGGGGCTGGCGCACGCCCCCAGGGCACTGAGGGCCATCAGCATCATGGGCTGGCGCATGGTGAAACTCCCGCTCGCGGTTCACAGGTTACAAGCATAGCGCCGTTCGCGGGGTTCAGGTGCGCTGGCAGCCTGCCGGCTCGCCCTGGCCGATCAATTTCTGCTGCTGGTCGTAGAGCTTGATCCAGGGGCGGAAACCGATGCTGCCCGCCTGCATCTGGTAGCGCTGCCCGGCGGTGAAGTCCTTGTAGCTGAGATTGAGCTGGCAGTCGCGCCATAGCGGCTCGTCCACCGGGCCGATATTGCTGGGCGTCACGGCGAACTGGTAGCGCACGGTCAGCTCGTGATTGCCGGGCTGCACCTGGAAATAGCGGGTGTCGGCCCAGTCGCGCTCATCGACCTGCAGGGCATGCAGCGAGTCGTTGTCACCGGGGGCCAGGTCGATCCAGGCCTGGTTTGGGTCGGCGCGGGGCAGGAAGGAGGCACAACCGGACAACAGCACGAGCGTGCCGGCGGCAAACAGCAGAGTACGCATGGCGAAGCTTCCCCTTGGCGAGATAGTCTTGGTCGCATTCGGCCGACAAGCGAGATAGACAGCCTCGATGTTTGGACTTTTTCTTTTCATGCGCTGCAGCCGTCGGGTTCTCGACCGCAGTTTCACCCGGTTGGTTCCCGTGGCGCTGGGCGTCCTGCTGAGCGGTTGCTCCAGCGTGGGCTATTACGGCCAGTTGGCTGAAGGCCAGTGGCAGCTGTTGCGGGCGCGTCAGCCGGTGGACCGGGTGATCGAGGATCCTGCCACCAGCCCGGTGCTGCGCCAGCGCCTGTTGTTCGCCGAAAAGGCCCGGGCGTTCGCCAGCACGCAGTTGAAGTTGCCGGACAACGGCAGTTACCGGGTCTACGCCGACCTGGGTCGACCGTATGTGGTGTGGAATGTGTTCGCGACCCCTGAGCTGTCGTTGCAGCCGGTGACCCATTGCTTCCCCATCGCCGGCTGCGTGGCCTACCGCGGCTATTACCGACAGGGCGCGGCCCGCGGCGCGGCGGCGCTGATGCGCCAGGAAGGCCTGGATGTCTATGTGGGAGGTGTGGAGGCTTATTCCACCCTGGGCTGGTTCGACGACCCGATCCTGTCGACCATGGCCGGCTGGGGCGATGAGCGCCTGGCCACGGTGATCTTTCATGAGCTGGCGCACCAGCGCTTCTACGTGCAGGACGATACCGAGTTCAACGAGTCGTTCGCCTCGTTCGTCGAACAGGAGGGCACCCGGCAATGGCGTGCCGCGCGTGGGTTGGCAGCCATCGAGGAGGCTGGCGCCAGGCAGCGCGAGCAGTTCACCCGCTTGGTGCTGGCCAGTCGCGAGCGGTTGCAGGCGATCTATGTCGGGCCGCTGGATGAGGCGGGCAAGCGGGCGGCCAAGCAGGCCGAGTTCGAGCGGTTACGCCGGGAGTACCGTGAGGTACGGGATCGGGACTGGGGCGGGGATCGGCGCTTCGATGCCTGGGTCTTTGCGCCGTTGAACAATGCCAAGCTGCTGCCTTTTGGGCTTTATGACCAGTGGGTTCCGGCGTTTTCGCAGCTGTTCAAGGATGTCGGTGGGGACTGGGCACTGTTCTATGAGCGGGTCGAGGTGCTGGGGCGGATGCCGATCGAACAGCGCAAGGCGGTGCTTGGACGGTTGATGGCAGGTCAGTGAGATTTCGGGGCCGCTTTGCGGCCCATCGCTGGCAAGCCAGCTCCCACAGATATAGCGCCGGTCTTGAGCTTAGCGCAGTCGAGGTGGGAGCCGGCTTGCCGGCGATGGGCTGCGTAGCAGCCCCGATGCCCTAACGCACAAACGCCAAGTGCAACTCAGCCAGCGTCTCGAAATGGAACGCAGGCGCCTCGGCCTGCAGTTCCTCTCGGCTGCCGAACCCGTATCCCACCGCTACCGCCTGCAACCCATTGCTGCGCGCACCGATCAGGTCATGCTTGCGGTCGCCGATCATCAGGGTCTGCGCCGGGTCCAGCCCTTCTTCGTCCAGCAGATGGCGAATCAGCTCGACCTTGTCGGTGCGGGTGCCGTCCAGCTCGCTGCCGTAGATCACCTTGAAGTGGTGGTCGAACTCGAAATGCCGGGCGATCTCGCGGGCATACACCCACGGCTTGGAAGTGGCGACATACAGGGTGCGGCCTTGGCCGTTGAGCGCCTGCAGCAACTGCGGCACGCCGTCGAACACCAGGTTCTCGTACAACCCGGTGACCTTGAAGCGCTCGCGGTAGAAGTTCACCGCGTCCCAGGCCTTGGCCTCGTCGAAGCCATAGAACTGCATGAAGGCCTGCAACAGGGGGGGGCCGATGAAGTGCTCGAGGCGGGTCAGGTCCGGCTCGTCGATGCCCAGCTTGGCCAGGGCGTACTGGATCGAGCGGGTGATGCCCTCGCGTGGGTCGGTCAGGGTGCCGTCGAGGTCGAAAAGGATGTTCTGCTGGTGCATGGAGCTGTCCACTCTGCTGTTCATCTGGACGCCATCGCGGGGCATGCGACGGTCGTGGGAGCGGGCTTGCGCCGCGATGGGGTCATTCCGGTTGGTCGTAGCCTTCGGCCAGGTGCTGGTCCTTGAGCTTCACGTAGTTGCCGGCGCTGTAGGGGAAGAACGCGTGTTCCTGCTCGCTCAGCAGGCGCACCTGTTTCACCGGGCTGCCCATGTACAGGTAGCCGCTGACCAGGCGCTTGCCCGGCGGTACCAGGCTACCGGCGCCGATGATCACCTCGTCCTCGACGATGGCGCCGTCCATGATGGTACTGCCCATGCCGACCAGGATGCGGTTGCCCAGGGTACAGCCATGCAGCATGACTTTGTGACCGATGGTCACCTCGTCGCCGATGATCAGTGGAAAGCCGTCGGGGTTGAACGGCCCGGCGTGGGTGATGTGCAGCACGCTGCCGTCCTGCACGCTGGTGCGCGCGCCGATGCGGATGCGGTGCATGTCGCCGCGCACCACGGTCAGCGGCCAGATCGAGCTGTCCGCGCCGATCTCGACGTCGCCGATGACCACCGCCGAGCGGTCGACGAAGGCCCGTGCTCCCACTTTCGGCGTGTGTTGCTGGAAGGTCCGGAGGGCCATGATAGTGTTCCTCTGCAATGCCGATAGGCAGGCTGCCTGCTGCGGTCGGCGTCGATTGTAATTAAGATGGTCCCGTGTTTCTCCTGCCAAGGTACCCGAACCGTGAGTGCGAACAACCCGCTGCTGCAGTCCCATGATCTGCCGCCCTTCTCGGCAATCCGCGCCGAGCATGTGCTGCCGGCGATCGAGCAGATCCTCGCCGACAACCGCAAGGCCATCGCCGAGATCCTCGAAAAGCAGGGCAAGAACCCGACCTGGGCCGGCCTGGTGCTGGCCATGGACGAACTCAACGACCGCCTGGGCGCCGCCTGGAGCCCGGTCAGCCACCTCAATGCGGTGTGCAACAGCCAGGAACTGCGCGAGGCCTACGAGTCGTGCCTGCCTGCCCTGAGCGCCTATTCCACCGAACTGGGCCAGAACCGTGCCCTGTTCGAAGCCTATGAAGCCCTGGCCGCCAGCCCCGAGGCCGCTGGCTTCGATGTGGCGCAGAAAACCATCATCGACCACGCCCTGCGCGACTTCCGCCTGTCGGGCATCGACCTGCCCGCCGACAAGCAGCAGCGCTATGCCGAAGTGCAGAGCAAGCTCAGCGAGCTGGGCAGCCGCTTCTCCAACCAGTTGCTCGACGCCACCCAGGCCTGGACCAAGCACGTCACCGACGAGGCCGCCCTCGCCGGCCTGACCGATTCGGCCAAGGCGCAGATGGCCGCCGCCGCCCAGGCCAAGGGCCTCGACGGCTGGCTGATCACCCTGGAATTCCCCAGCTACTACGCGGTGATGACCTACGCCGACGACCGCGCCCTGCGCGAAGAGCTGTACGCCGCCTACTGCACCCGCGCCTCCGACCAGGGCCCGAACGCCGGCCAGTTCGACAACGGCCCGGTGATGGAAGAAATCCTCGACCTGCGCCAGGAGCTGGCCAAGCTGCTAGGCTACCCGAACTTCGCCGAGCTGAGCCTGGCCACCAAGATGGCTGAGTCCAGCGACCAGGTGCTGAGCTTCCTGCGTGACCTGGCCAAGCGATCCAAGCCGTTCGCCGCCCAGGACCTGGAGCAGCTCAAGGCCTACGCCGCCGAGCAGGGCACCCCTGAGCTGGCCAGCTGGGACGCCGGCTACTTCGGCGAGAAGCTGCGCGAACAGCGCTACAGCGTGTCGCAGGAAGCCCTGCGCGCCTACTTCCCGATCGACAAGGTGCTGTCCGGCCTGTTCGCCATCGTCCAGCGCCTGTACGGCATCGAGATCGCCGAGCTCAAGGGCTTCGACAGCTGGCACCCGGACGTGCGCCTGTTCGAGATCAAGGAAAACGGCCAGCACGTCGGCCGCTTCTTCTTCGACCTCTATGCCCGCGCCAACAAGCGTGGCGGCGCCTGGATGGACGGTGCCCGCGATCATCGCCGCACCGCCGCCGGCTCGCTGCAGAGCCCGGTGGCCAACCTGGTGTGCAACTTCACCCCGGCCACGCCCGGCAAGCCTGCGCTGCTGACCCACGACGAAGTCACCACCCTGTTCCATGAGTTCGGCCACGGCCTGCACCACCTGTTGACCCGCATCGAGCATGCCGGCGTGTCCGGCATCAACGGCGTGGCCTGGGACGCGGTGGAGCTGCCGAGCCAGTTCATGGAGAACTGGTGCTGGGAGCCCGAGGGCCTGGCGCTGATTTCCGGCCACTACGAGACTGGCGAACCGCTGCCGCAAGACCTGCTGGACAAGATGTTGGCGGCGAAGAACTTCCAGTCCGGCATGATGATGGTGCGCCAGCTGGAGTTCTCGCTGTTCGACTTCGAGCTGCACGCCACCCACGGCGACGGCCGCGGCGTGCTGCAGGTGCTCGAAGGCGTGCGCGACGAGGTCTCGGTGATGCGCCCGCCGGCCTACAACCGCTTCCCCAACAGCTTCGCGCACATCTTCGCCGGCGGTTACGCGGCGGGTTACTACAGCTACAAGTGGGCCGAAGTGCTGTCGGCCGATGCCTTCTCGCGCTTCGAGGAAGAAGGTGTGCTGAACGCCGAGACCGGCCGTGCCTTCCGCGAAGCCATCCTGGCCCGTGGCGGTTCCCGCGAGCCGATGGTGCTGTTCGTCGACTTCCGCGGCCGTGAGCCTTCCATCGATGCACTGTTGCGCCACAGCGGCCTCACCGAGGACGCGGCGTGAGCGAGGTAGCCGTGAGCAAGAGCAAGCGACGTTTCATCGCCGGGGCGGTATGCCCGGCGTGCAGCGAGATGGACAAGCTGATGATGTGGAACGAAGACGGCGTGCCGCACCGCGAGTGCGTGGCCTGCGGGTTCACCGATACCCTGAATGAACAGGGCCTGTCGGTACCCTCGGAGCTGGGCACCCGGGTCAACCACCTGGCGCCCAAGGCGGCGCCGGCCAAGGTGCAGACCGTGCAGTTCTTCCCCAATCCGAAGCTGAAGAAGCCGCAGGATTGAAGGTAAATCACGCGGCAAGCGTGGGAGCGGGCTTGCCCCGCGATAATCGGTTGTAGCTATCCTGCTGAACCCGGATTACTGTATGCATATACAGCAATCCGGGTTCTCATCATGAAACCAGCCCCCATTCGTGGCCGCGGCACCGCCGACAATCCCCACAACCGCTTCGCCCCGAGCATTTCAGTAGCCGAGGACGATGGCTGGTACCAGGAAGTCCCACTCACCCAGGGCACCGAGGTGCGGATCGAGACGGCCAAGACCATCATCGCCCGCAACACCTCCCCCGACCTGCCCTTCGACCGCTCCATCAACCCCTACCGCGGTTGCGAACACGGCTGCATCTACTGCTATGCCCGCCCCAGCCACGCCTACTGGGACCTCTCTCCCGGCCTCGATTTCGAAACCAGGCTGATCGCCAAGACCAATGCCGCCGAGGTACTTGAACAGCAATTGAGCAAGCCCGGCTACGTCTGCGCACCGATCAACCTGGGTTCCAACACCGACCCCTACCAGCCCATCGAGCGTGAGCACCAGCTCACCCGACGCCTGCTCGAAGTGCTGCTGCGCTACCGCCACCCGGTGACTATCGTCACCAAGGGCTCGCTGATACTGCGCGACCTTGATCTCATCTGCGAACTGGCCAGCCGACGCCTGGTGCGGGTAATGATCAGCCTCACCACCCTCGACGATGAGCTCAAGCGCACCCTCGAACCCCGCGCGGCCGCCCCCAAGGCGCGTTTGCGAGCGATCCGCGTGCTGCGCGAGGCCGGCGTTCCGGTGGGCGTGCTGTGTTCGCCGATGATCCCGATGATCAACGACAGTGAGCTGGAGCATCTGCTGGAGGCGGCAATGGAGGCCGGTGCGCAAAGCGCGGCGTACATGATGCTGCGCCTACCGCTGGAGGTCGCACCGTTGTTCGAGCAGTGGCTGCAGGATCACTACCCACAGCGGGCCGCGCATGTGCTGAGCCTGATTCGCCAGAGCCGGGGGGGCGAGTTGTATGACAGCCGTTTCGGCGCCCGGATGCGCGGCGAAGGAGTGTTCGCCGAGCTGTTGGCCCAGCGCTTTCGCAAGGCAGCCAGGCGGCTGGGGTTCGAGGGGCGTGAGGAACTGCAGCTCGATTGCACCGCCTTCTGCGTCCCGGGCGCACAGATGGCGTTGTTCTAGCAGCGTAATTTCTCGGATCAGGAGCTATAAGTACAACTAAGACAACCCAACAATTTCACTCATGAAGCTTGGCATCTGATGCTTTTTTGCTATTATCCAGCACTCCCCTCGCCCATCTAGAACGCCCGTTCTAGAGCCTGCGCAATTAAGTTTCAGTTAAGTTTCCTACGCTAGCGTGAGTCATGAGTCAGCAGTGACTGTGATTATTTACCCGTGCGCGTCATCTAAATCCCCGCGTCACCCCAATCTTTCCCCGGTAACATGGAATTCACTTTCAAACCGTCAAGAGGATGAATCATGCCCGTCAAGGACCCATCCAAGGTTGTCCCGGCCGCACCCGCCGAAAGCGCCGATGCCGCCCTCAAGCATATCGTCGACGGCTTCCTGCGGTTCCACACCGAAGTCTTCCCCGAGCAGCAAGAGCTGTTCAAGAAACTGGCCACCGCGCAGAAACCGCGCGCCATGTTCATCACCTGCGCCGACTCGCGCATCGTGCCTGAACTGATCACCCAGAGCTCGCCGGGCGACCTGTTCGTCACCCGTAACGTCGGCAACGTCGTGCCGCCGTATGGCCAGATGAACGGCGGTGTGTCGAGCGCCATCGAATACGCGGTGCTGGCCCTGGGCGTGCATCACATCATCGTTTGCGGCCACTCCGACTGCGGCGCCATGCGCGCGGTGCTCAACCCGCACTCGTTGGACAAGATGCCGACTGTCGCGGCCTGGCTGCGCCACGCCGAGGTGGCGCGTACCGTGGTCGAAGACAATTGCTCCTGCGACACCCCGCACGAAAGCATGCAGTTGGTGACCAAGGAAAACGTCATCGCCCAGCTGCACCACCTGCGCACCCACCCATCGGTGGCCTCGCGCCTGGCTGCGGGCCAGTTGCACATCCATGGCTGGCTGTATGACATCGAGACCAGCCAGATCGAAGCCTACGACGCCGCCAGCGATCGCTTCCTGCCGCTGACTGCAGGTCAGCCGATCCCCTCTGCCACACCGAGAGGCCGCTACTAAGCGACCCGAACACGCTGAAAAAGCCTTGATTGCCGGCTGCACCCGATGGGTGCGGCGCGGCCTTCGCCTGCCTTGAATCTCCCTGAATGCCTTGCCGGCAGACCCGCTGGCGGCCCGCGCCTGCGCGTCATTCAGGGTTCCCCGTGCTAGCGGCCAGCGGAATGGCCGTGAATTTAGAAAGGAGCTACATGGTGAACATGACACAGATAAAGGCGGCCCTGCCGCGCGAGTTGCTGGCTTCGGTGGTGGTCTTCCTGGTCGCCCTGCCGTTGTGCATGGGCATTGCCATCGCCTCGGGCATGCCACCGGCCAAAGGACTGATCACCGGCATCATCGGCGGTATCGTGGTGGGCTTTCTCGCCGGCTCGCCTTTGCAGGTCAGCGGCCCGGCGGCGGGGCTGGCGGTGCTGGTGTTCGAACTGGTGCGCCAGCACGGCATGGCCATGCTCGGGCCGATCCTGTTGCTGGCCGGTCTGCTGCAACTGCTGGCCGGGCGCCTGCGCCTGGGCTGTTGGTTCCGGGTCACGGCGCCGGCGGTGGTGTATGGCATGCTCGCCGGGATCGGCGTGCTGATCGTGCTGTCCCAGGTGCATGTCATGTTCGATACGGCACCACAGCCCTCGGGTGTGGACAACCTGCTGGGCTTCCCGGCGACGCTGGCTTCGGCCCTGCCGCTGGAAAGCGCGGGCAATGGTTGGCAGGCCGGCGCGCTTGGACTGGGCACCATCGCCATCATGTGGGGCTGGGAGCGCCTGCGCCCGCAACGCCTGCGCTTCATTCCCGGCGCCCTGCTCGGAGTGGCGGCGATGACCGCCGTCAGCCTGTGGCTGGCGCTGCCGGTCAACCGCGTTCAGGTGCCGGCCGATCTGTCCGAGGCCATCGACTGGTTGCGTCCGGATGACCTGCTCAAGTTGGCCGACCCGACCCTGCTGGTGGCGGCTTTCGCTCTGGCCTTCATCGCCAGTGCCGAAACCTTGCTGTCCGCCGCAGCCGTCGACCGTATGCACAGCGGCCAGCGTTCGGACTTCGACCGTGAGCTGTCGGCGCAGGGCATCGGCAACATGCTCTGCGGGGTGCTTGGTGCGCTGCCGATGACCGGGGTGATCGTGCGCAGCTCGGCCAACGTCCAGGCCGGTGCCCGGACACGGGCCTCGGCGATCTTCCATGGGCTCTGGCTGCTGGCCTTCGTGGTGGCGCTGAGCAGCGTGCTGCAGCAGATCCCTGTGGCCAGCCTGGCCGGGGTGTTGGTCTATACCGGGGTCAAGTTGGTGGACTTCAAGGCGTTCCGTGGGCTGGGCCGTTATGGGCGGATGCCGATGTTCACCTATGCGGCGACGGCACTGGCGATCATCTTTACCGACCTGTTGACCGGCGTGCTGCTGGGCTTTGCCCTGACCCTGCTGAAGCTGGCGTTGAAGGCGGCGCGGTTGAAGATCAACCTGGTGGTATTGGGTACGCCGGGGCACATGGAGTTGCGTCTGAGTGGGGCGGCGACCTTTCTCAAGGTGCCGGCGCTGACTCAGGTGCTGGATACGGTGCCGGAGGGGACCACCTTGCATGTGCCGCTGGGCAACCTGAGCTATATCGACCATTCCTGCCTGGAACTGCTGGAGGATTGGGGGCGCAGTGGCGCGGCCAAGGGTTCGCGGCTGGTGCTGGAGCAGCGGCGTCTGAAGCGGCGGGTGGAGGGAAGGTTGCGGACTACCGCGGGGGTTGGGGCTTAGTCTGATCTGAGGATCCTGGGGCTGCTGCGCAGCCCTTTCGCGACACAAGGCCGCTCCCACAGATACAGCGCAGAAATTGAATCATGCACTGAACCTGTGGGAGCGGCCTTGTGTCGCGAAAGGGCCGCAAAGCGGCCCCGGCAATTTTGAGGTTTGCTCAGGCCGATTGCCCCAGCTCCACACCAAGCTGGCGCGAAAGGCACGGCCAGCGTTTCCACGCAGCGCCAGTTTCCGGGCTCGACAGCTTGTCGCGGTAGATCTCCACCGATTCCACGGCAAAGCTTTCCTCATCGAGCATCTTGTCCACCGAATGATGCACCACCTCATCCAGCTGGTTGGCAAACGTCTCGCCGATCAGCTGATGGGCGATCAGGTTGGCGACCGTGGTATCCACCGGAATCAGCGGCTGCTGGAAATGGCGGATATACAGGTCGTTGACCTCCTCGACCAGGCGATGCGCCAGGTAGGCCTCGTCCAGCAGGCAGTCCAGCCCGACCTGCCCCGCCATCACGCTCGGCGGCTGCAGGAAATAGGCCTCGGCAATCTTCAGTACCGGTTTGATCTGCGTCTCGATGCCTGCTTCGAGCGCCACGTTGTGCGCGGCCTCGAGCAGTTCCGGAACCTCGTTGATGTAGGCGCCGACAAAGCGCGCCAAGGTACCCTGGGCATCCTGCTCAGGCAGTTGGATCGACGGATGCAGGTGTGGCAGTTGCAGTTCGAGGCGGGCTTTCAGTTGGCCTGTGCGGCTCTCATGTTGATGGGCGTTTTCGATCTGCTCGCGTACAGCAGCGATGTTCATGACAACTCCAGGGACATGGCGTTACAAACGGAAGACACTAAGTTAGCTTGCTTACGAGAATCGCTAAGACGCATTTGTTATATCGCTGAGATACGTGTAGGAAATTGGCTATATCAAAGTGCCATTATTGTGCCTCGGCCCAGTATTCATGCGGCTTTCAGCGCAAACGTTTGGTTACGTGAAGATCATTTCAAGCCCTGCGTTGCGCACCATTGGTCGGTGTCTATACTCCGGGTGAAACGTGATTCGTTGATGAGGCCCGACTGCCTTAAGCAGGGGGCTCGGTCGTCGAAGCCAGGCAGTCTTGGCCACCGTTCCCCCCTTTGTCGTAGCAGGTCGTCCACGCCTCCGGGACTACAAGAACGATAAGGGGAACCCGCAATGATGCGACATCCACATGTCTGGATGGGCCTGTTGCTGTGGTCGGTTTTCGGTCAGGCACAGGCAGCATGGACGGTGAACATGGCGCCCGGGGCGACGGAAGTCTCCCACGCAGTGTTCGACCTGCACATGACCATCTTCTGGATCTGCGTGATCATCGGTATCGTGGTGTTCGGCGCGATGTTCTGGTCGATGGTCATCCACCGCCGCTCGACCGGGCAACAAGCCGCGCACTTCCACGAGCATACCTGGGTCGAGATTCTCTGGACGGTGGTTCCCTTCCTGATCCTGGTAGTCATGGCCATCCCGGCCACCAAGACCCTGATCGACATCTACGACGCCAGCGACTCGGATATCGACATCCAGGTCACCGGCTACCAGTGGAAGTGGCACTACAAGTACCTGGGCCAGGACGTCGAGTTCTTCAGCAACCTGGCCACCCCCGCCGAGCAGATCCACAACAAATCGCCGAAGGATGAGCACTACCTGCTCGAGGTCGACCAGCCGCTGGTGCTGCCGGTGGGCGCCAAGGTGCGCTTCCTGGTGACCGCCGCCGACGTCATCCATTCCTGGTGGGTGCCGGCCTTCGCGGTCAAGCGCGACGCCATCCCCGGCTTCGTCAACGAGGCCTGGACCCGGGTCGAGAAGCCGGGCATCTACCGTGGCCAGTGCACCGAGCTGTGCGGCAAGGACCACGGCTTCATGCCGGTGGTGGTCGAGGTTAAGTCCAAGGCCGACTACGACACCTGGCTCGGCGAGCGCAAGGCCGAGGCGGCCAAGCTCAAGGAGCTGACCAGCAAGGAATGGACCCTCGAAGAGCTGGTCGCCCGCGGCGACAAGGTCTACCACACCACCTGCGTGGCCTGTCACCAGGCCGAAGGCCAGGGCCTGCCGCCGATGTTCCCGGCGCTCAAGGGCTCGAAGATCGCCACCGGGCCCAAGGAAGCCCACCTGGGCATCGTCTTCCACGGCAAGCCCGGCACCGCCATGGCGGCGTTCGGCAAGCAGCTTTCGGAAGTCGATATCGCCGCCGTGGTCACCTACGAGCGCAATGCCTGGGGCAACAACAAGGGCGACATGGTCACGCCGAAGGACGTGCTGGCGCTCAAGCAGGCCGAAGCGCAATGAGCCGGGCTAGCCGCGGCAGTCAGTGGATTGCAGGAGACAGGACATGAGTGCAGTGATCGACGACCACGCCCACGGTCATGAACACGCCCACGGCCCGGCCAAGGGCCTGATGCGCTGGGTGCTGACCACCAACCACAAGGACATCGGCACGATGTACCTGTGGTTCGCCTTCAGCATGTTCCTGCTCGGCGGCTCGTTCGCCATGGTGATCCGCGCCGAGCTGTTCCAGCCCGGCCTGCAGATAGTGGAGCCGGCGTTCTTCAACCAGATGACCACCATGCACGGGCTGATCATGGTGTTCGGCGCGGTGATGCCGGCCTTCGTCGGGCTGGCCAACTGGATGATCCCGCTGATGATCGGCGCGCCGGACATGGCCCTGCCGCGGATGAACAACTTCAGCTTCTGGCTGCTGCCGGCGGCGTTCCTGCTGCTGGTCTCGACCCTGTTCAGCCCCGGTGGCGGGCCGAACTTCGGCTGGACCTTCTATGCCCCGCTGTCGACCACCTACGCTCCGGCCAGCGTGACCTTCTTCATCTTCGCCATCCACCTGATGGGCATCAGCTCGATCATGGGCGCGATCAACGTGATCGCCACCATCCTCAACCTGCGCGCCCCGGGCATGACCCTGATGAAGATGCCGCTGTTCGTCTGGACCTGGCTGATCACCGCGTTCCTGCTGATCGCGGTGATGCCGGTGCTGGCCGGCGTGGTGACCATGATGCTGATGGACATCCACTTCGGCACCAGCTTCTTCAGCGCCGCCGGCGGTGGTGACCCGGTCTTGTTCCAGCATGTGTTCTGGTTCTTCGGCCACCCCGAGGTGTACATCATGATCCTGCCGGCCTTCGGCGCGGTCAGCTCGATCATCCCGGCGTTCTCGCGCAAGCCGCTGTTCGGCTACACCTCGATGGTCTACGCCACCGGGGCGATTGCCTTCCTGTCGTTCATTGTCTGGGCCCACCACATGTTCGTGGTCGGCATCCCGGTTGTGGGCGAGTTGTTCTTCATGTACGCGACCATGCTGATCGCCGTGCCCACCGGGGTGAAGGTGTTCAACTGGGTCAGCACCATGTGGGAAGGCTCGTTGACCTTCGAGACACCGATGCTGTTCGCCATCGCCTTCGTCATCCTGTTCACCATCGGTGGTTTCTCCGGTTTGATGCTGGCCATTGCGCCGGCGGACTTCCAGTACCACGATACCTACTTCGTGGTCGCCCACTTCCACTACGTGCTGGTGCCCGGGGCGATCTTCGGCATCTTTGCCTCGGCCTACTACTGGTTGCCGAAGTGGACCGGCCACATGTACGACGAAACCCTCGGCAAGCTGCACTTCTGGCTGTCGTTCGTCGGTATGAACCTGGCCTTCTTCCCCATGCACTTCGTCGGCCTGGCCGGCATGCCGCGACGCATCCCGGATTACAACCTGCAGTTCGCCGACTTCAACATGGTCTCGTCGGTGGGCGCGTTCATGTTCGGCGCCACGCAGATCTTCTTCCTGTTCATCGTCATCAAGTGCATCCGCGGCGGCGCGCCGGCAGCGGCCAAGCCCTGGGACGGTGCAGAAGGCCTGGAGTGGTCGGTCCCGTCGCCGGCGCCCTACCACACCTTCCAGACCCCGCCGGAAGTGAAGTAGGAGCCCGCCCATGGACGGCCTGTCGCTCAAACGCCTGGTCAGCCGCCTGCTGATGCTGACCGTGGTGATGTTCGCCTTCGGCTTCGCCCTGGTGCCGATCTACGACGTGATGTGCAAGGCCTTCGGCATTAACGGCAAGACCGGCGGGCAATACGCGGGCACCCAGGTGAGCGACCCGTCGCGCTCGGTGCGGGTGCAGTTCATGTCCACCAACGCCGGTGACATGAGCTGGGAATTTCATTCCACCGCCGACCAGATCGAAGTCAACCCGGGGGCGGTGAACCAGATGATCTTCATCGCCCGCAACCCGACCAACCAGCCGATGAGTGCCCAGGCCATCCCCAGCATCACCCCGGCGGAGGCTGCGGCGTACTTCCACAAGACCGAGTGCTTCTGCTTCACCCAGCAGGTGCTGCAGCCGGGCGAGCGCATCGAGATGCCGGTGCGTTTCATCGTCGACCGCGACCTGCCGGAGTCGGTGAAGCACCTGACCCTGGCCTACACCCTGTTCGACATCACCGCTCGCCACCCGCCGGTCGCCCATGCCGCGACCGAGGCCGCCCGTTGAGGGAAGGAGATCAAGCATGGCAAGCCACGAGCACTACTACGTCCCGGCGCAGAGCAAGTGGCCGATCATCGCCACGATCGGCATGTTCATCACCGTGTTCGGCTTGGGCACCTGGTTCAACGACCTGAAGGCCGGCCACCCGGAATCCCACGGGCCACTGATCTTCTTCGTCGGTGGGCTGTTCCTGGCGTACATGCTGTTCGGCTGGTTCGGCGCGGTGATCAAGGAGAGCCATGCCGGGCTGTACAGCGCGCAGATGGACCGCTCGTTCCGCTGGGGCATGAGCTGGTTCATCTTCTCCGAGGTGATGTTCTTCCTGGCCTTCTTCGGCGCGCTGTTCTACGTGCGGGTGCTGGCCGGGCCATGGCTGGGGGGCGATGGAGCCAAGGGCGTGGCGCACATGCTCTGGCCCAACTTCGAGTTCGTCTGGCCGCTGCTGCACACGCCGGACCCGAAACTGTTCCCGCCACCGAAGGAAGTCATCGACCCGTGGCACCTGCCGCTGATCAACACCATCCTGCTGGTTAGCTCCAGCGTGACCGTGACCATCGCCCACCATGCCCTGCGCAAAGGTCATCGTGGCCCGCTGAAACTGTGGTTGGGGCTGACCATCCTGTTGGGGCTGGGGTTCCTCGCGCTGCAGGCCTATGAGTACCACGAGGCCTATAACAAGCTGGGGCTGACCCTGGGGTCGGGGATCTATGGCGCGACGTTCTTCATGCTTACGGGCTTCCACGGCGCCCACGTGACGCTGGGGACACTGATCCTGTTCGTGATGTTCTGCCGGGTGATGCGCGGGCACTTCGAGCCGGACAAGCACTTCGGTTTCGAGGCGGCGAGCTGGTACTGGCACTTCGTGGATGTGGTGTGGGTGGGGTTGTTCATCTTTGTGTATGTGCTTTAGGGCCTTGCATCTCGTGGGAGCGGGCTTGCCCCGCGATTGCAATCGCGGGGCAAGCCCGCTCCCACGAGGAAAAGTTCAGTGATCTCAGAAGGGTGCGTGCGACACCAACTGCCCGCTGATCAGCCCCCAGGCCACCAGCGCGATGGTCAGGGTGGCGAGGGCAACACGCACGGTAAGGGCCTTGAGCAGGCGGGTCGACTGGTCGTCGTCCTTGACCAGGAACACCAGGCCACTGAACAGGCTGGCGATGGTGGCCAGCAGCATCAGGACTATCGCGGCCTTGAGCATGGCGTAACTCCAGGGGGATGCGGTGATGGGTACAAGTATAGCGCTCGACCTGACGAGGCCCCGGTGAAGCCGTTTCGCCCCGGCCTGCTGCCGACCCTGGTGGTGCTCGCGCTGCTGCCGGGGCTGATCGCGCTCGGCTGCTGGCAGTTGCGCCGCGCCGACGAAAAGCGCGACCTGCTCGCCGCTTACACCGAGCGCCAGATCGAGGCGCCGGTAGCTGTCGAACAGCTGCGCCAACTGCCAGACCCGGCGTTCTACCCGGTGCACCTGTATGGCCGTTTCGACGCCGCGCACAGCCTGTTGCTGGACAACCAGATGCGCGACGGCAAGGCCGGCGTCGAGCTGCTGCAACCCTTCCACGACCAGGCCAGCGGGCTGTGGCTGCTGGTCAACCGCGGCTGGCTGCCCTGGCCCGATCGCCGGGTGCCGGTGCGTTTCGACACCCCGGACCAGGCCCTGGCGCTGGACGCCACGGTCTACGTGGCGCCGGGCAAGACCTTCCAGCTGCACCCGGACAACCCGGACGGCCGCTGGCCGCAACTGCTGACGGCAATCGACCCGGCCGGGCTCTGGCTACAGCTGGGCCGCGAAGGCTTTGCCCAGGAACTGCGCCTGCAGCCCGGCCCGGCCGCCTATCGTTTGGACTGGCCGGTGGTCGCCATGGGCCCGGAAAAGCACCAGGGCTACGCCGTGCAGTGGTTCGCCCTGGCCACCACGCTGGTGCTGCTCTACCTGTATTTCGGCTGGCATCACAACGACAAGGAGAACCACCATGGCCGCCGCCACGAGTCCACTGGACGTGCCTGACCGCCGCAAGCCGCGGGGTCGTCTGCAACTGTTGCTGATCCTGTTCGTTGTGCTCGGGCCGATGATCCTTGCCACCTTCATGTACAAGCTCAAGTTCTGGGTGCCGGAGGGGCGCAGCTATCACGGCGTGATGATCGGCAACGGCGAGGGCCGCGCGGACATCGGCATCGATGCCCGGGACGAGCGCTGGCAGCTGCTGGTCAGCGCCCCCGAGGCCTGCGCCGAGGAGTGCCGGCAACTGGTGTACCTGGCCCGGCAGATCCAGGTCGGCCTGGGCCGCGACGCCAGCCGTGCCAGCCATGCCCTGGCGGTGGCCCAGCCACTGGCTGCCGACTACCAGGCACTGCTGGGCCGCGAATACCCGCAGTTGCAGCGCTACCCGCTGGACGCCCAGCGCTATGTGCAGAAGGTCGGCGAAGCGGGCCCGCAGCTGTGGATCGTCGACCCCCACGGCAACCTGGTGCTGCGCTACGACGCCAAGGTCAACGGCAAGCATGTACTGGACGACCTGCGCCACCTGCTCAAGCTGTCCAACATCGGCTAGGAGGCCGCCATGGCCAGACCCGGATTCCGTCTCGCTGTGTTCGCCACCCTGCTGGCGCTGCTTGTCGTGCTGCTCGGCGCCTATACCCGGCTGACCCATGCCGGTCTCGGCTGCCCCGACTGGCCGGGGTGCTACGGCTTCATCAGCGTGCCCAAGACCGATGCCCAGCTGGCCCATGCCGAGCTGCACTTCCCCGAGCACCCGGTGGAAGAAGCCAAGGGCTGGGCCGAGATGGTCCATCGCTATTTCGCCGGCACCCTGGCGCTGGTGATCGCCCTGCTCGCCTTCCAGGCCGTACGCCGGCATGCCCGCGACGGCCAGCCCTACCGCCTGCCGGTACTGCTGCTGGCTGTGGTACTGGCCCAGGCGGCGTTCGGCATGTGGACGGTTACCTTGAAGCTTTGGCCCCAGGTAGTCACCGCGCACCTGCTCGGCGGGTTCACCACGGTGAGCCTGCTTTTCCTGCTGTCCCTGCGTCTATCCCGGGCCTTTGCGCCATTGCCGAAATTGCCGCTGAGCCTGCGCCGGATCGCCGCGCTGGCGCTGTTGGTGGTCATCGGCCAGATCGCCCTGGGGGGCTGGGTCAGCGCCAACTACGCGGCGGTGGCCTGCATAGACCTGCCCACCTGCCACGGCCAGTGGTGGCCGGCGGCGGACTTCAGCAACGGCTTCCACCTGACCCAGCACGTCGGCCCCAATTACCTCGGCGGGCAACTGGACAGTGACGCGCGCACCGCGATCCATATCAGCCATCGCCTGGGCGCGATGCTGGTGATGCTGGTGTTGCTGACCCTGAGCTGGAAGCTGCACCGCCATGGTCTCGGTGGCCTGGCCCGCCTGGTGTTGCTGGCGCTGGCGCTGCAACTGGGCCTGGGCATCAGCAACGTGCTGTTCCACCTGCCCCTGGGCGTGGCCGTCGCGCACAACGCCGGCGGCGCCCTGCTGCTGCTGTGCATGGTGCTGGTCAACTACCGCATCCGCGTGGTCGACAAGGTCCGTGTGGGCCACGGCTGGCGCCTGACGCCAGTGACCGGCGTGCACCTTTCCCATCACATGAGGAACGATTCGTGGCGACGCTTCTGAGCACGGAACGCCAGCGCGCCGGATGGCGCGACTACATGGAGCTGACCAAACCGAAGGTGGTGGTGCTGATGCTGATCACCTCGCTGGTGGGCATGTTTCTCGCCACCCGCGCGGGGGTGGCCTGGAGCGTCCTGCTGTTCGGCAACCTGGGGATAGGCTTGTGCGCGGGGGCCGCGGCGGCGGTCAACCACGTGGTCGACCGCCGCGTCGATGCGCTGATGGCCCGCACCCACAAGCGCCCGCTGGCCCAGGGCCGGGTCGCGCCCCTGCCGGCGTTGCTGTTCGCCTTGCTGCTGGCCGTGGCGGGGATGGCCCTGCTGCTGGCGTTCACCAACCCCCTCACCGCCTGGCTCACGCTGGCCTCGCTGCTGGGGTACGCGGTGCTCTATACCGGCTTTCTCAAGCGTGCCACACCGCAGAACATCGTGATCGGCGGCCTGGCAGGAGCGGCCCCACCGTTGCTGGGCTGGGTGGCGGTCAGCGGGCACCTGGGGGCCGAACCACTGCTGCTGGTGCTGATCATCTTCGCCTGGACGCCACCGCACTTCTGGGCCCTGGCGATTCATCGCAAGGAGGAGTACGCAAAAGCTGATATTCCCATGCTCCCCGTTACCCACGGCGAGCACTACACGGCCCTGCACATCCTGCTCTACACCTTGATATTGCTGGCGGTGAGCCTGTTGCCCTATGCCATCCACATGAGCGGACCGCTGTACCTGGCCTGTGCCCTGGTGCTGGGCCTGCGCTTCCTGCACTGGGCCTGGGTGTTGTACCGTGGCACCCGGCCGCACGCGGCGATCAAGACGTTCAAGTACTCTATCGGCTACCTGTTCGCCCTGTTCATCGCGTTGCTCGTAGACCACTACCTGTTGCTGAACCTATGACCCGAACCCAGAAAACCGTCTTCATCCTCGTTGCCCTGGTCGCGCTGATCATGGGCCTGACCGTCAACAAGGTGCTCAACGACCGTGG
This sequence comes from Pseudomonas peradeniyensis, assembly GCF_014268935.2. Classification (GTDB taxonomy): domain Bacteria; phylum Pseudomonadota; class Gammaproteobacteria; order Pseudomonadales; family Pseudomonadaceae; genus Aquipseudomonas; species Aquipseudomonas peradeniyensis. The sequence continues at coordinate 181,654 of NZ_JABWRJ020000003.1, forward strand.
TCAGTTGAACCCCACCGAGCTGATCGATGCCGGCATCATCCTGCTGCCGCAGAGCCGCACCGTGCCCGACGTGACCATGACCGACCAGAACGGCCAGCCGCTGGTGCTTGACCAGCTCAAGGGCAAGTGGTCATTGCTGTTCTTCGGCTACACCTATTGCCCGGACATCTGCCCGACCACCCTGGCCCAGCTGCGCCAGGTGAAGAGCGAGCTGCCCAAGGAGGCGCTGGAGCGTTTGCAGGTGGTGCTGGTGAGCGTCGACCCGAACCGCGACACGCCGAACCAGCTCAAGCAGTACCTGGGCTACTTCGACAAGGACTTCGTCGGGGTGGCAGGGTCGATCGAGGACACCCAGAAGCTGGCCAATGCCTTGAGCATCCCGTTCATTCCGGCCGATACCAGCAAGCCGGGTTACACCGTGGATCACAGTGGCAACCTGGCGGTGGTCGGCCCGGATGGGCGCCAGCGCGGGTTCATCCGTGCGCCGTTCAACAACCAGAAGCTGGTGGCGCAGTTGCCGGGGCTGGTCAAGCGCGACTGACCGTAGAAATGAATCGCGGGGCCAGCCCGCTCCCACACCAGAACGCAATCTGGCGTGGGAGCGGGCTGGCCCCGCGATGGGCCGCAAAGCGGCCCCGGGGATGTCAGCTTAGAACGCCGGAATCACCGCGCCCTTGTACTTCTCGGTGATGAACTGCTTCACCTCAGGCGAATGCAGGGCCGCAGCCAGCTTCTTCATGGCATCGGCGTCCTTGTTGTCCGGACGCGCCACCAGGATGTTCACGTAAGGCGAATCGCTGCCTTCGATCACCAGGGCGTCCTTCTCCGGATTCAGCTTGGCTTCCAGCGCATAGTTGGTGTTGATCAGCGCCAGGTCGACCTGGGTCAGCACGCGCGGGATGGTGGCCGCTTCCAGCTCGCGGAATTTCAGCTTCTTGTCGTTGCCGGTGATGTCCTTCACGGTCGACAGGATGTTCTTGCTGTCCTTGAGCTTGATCACGCCAGCCTTGTCCAGCAGCAGCAGGGCACGGCCGCCGTTGGTGGCGTCGTTGGGGATGACCACGGTGGCGCCGGATGGCAGTTCGTCGAGCTTCTTGTACTTGCTCGAGTAGGCGCCCAGCGGCTCCAGGTGCACGCCGGCAACGCTGACCAGCTGGGTGCCCTTGGCCTTGTTGAACTCATCCAGGTATGGCTGGTGCTGGAAGAAGTTGGCGTCCAGGCGCTTTTCCGCGACCTGCACGTTCGGCTGGATGTAATCGGTGAATTCCTTGACCTTCAGCTCCACGCCCTCTTTGGCCAGCTGCGGCTGGACGAACTTGAGGATCTCGGCGTGCGGCACCGGGGTGGCGGCGACGGTCAGGGTCTCGGCGTGGGCCGAGAAGGCCGCGACGGCGGCGACAACAGCAAGCAGCTTCTTCATTGATCACTCCTTGTGAGGGCCGCGACGGCCCCCGAACGGGTCGGCCAGGCCGACCCCATTGGGGTTACTTACGGGAAAAGTGCACGACCAGCTTGTCGCCGACGCTTTGCAGCACCTGCACCAGGATCAGCAGCAGGACCACGGTGACCACCATCACGTCGGTCTGGAAACGCTGGTAGCCGAAGCGGATGGCCAGGTCGCCCAGGCCGCCCGCGCCCACCACGCCGGCCATGGCGGTGTACGAGACCAGGGTGATGGCGGTGACGGTGATCGCCGCGAAGATGCCCGGACGGGCCTCCGGCAGCAAGGCGTTGGTGATGATCTGGCGGGTGGTGGCGCCCATCGACTGGGTGGCTTCGATGATGCCGCGATCCACCTCGCGCAGGGCGGTTTCCACCAGGCGCGCGAAGAACGGTGTGGCCCCCACCACCAGCGGAGGAATGGCCCCCGCGACACCCAGCGAGGTGCCGGTGATCAGGACCGTGATCGGGATCATCACGATCAGCAGGATGATGAACGGCAGCGAGCGCAGGATGTTCACCACCAGCGACAGCAGCGCGTAGACGCCCTTCTGCTCGAACATCTGCCGCGGCCCGCAGAGGAACAGCAGCACGCCCAGCGGCAGGCCCAGCAGCACGGTGAAGAACAGCGAGCCGAACAGCATGATCATGGTGTCGATGCTGGCCAGCCAGATTTCGGCCCAGTCGACGTTGGCGAAGAAATTCAGGGCGTCCATCAACGCAGTACCTCCATATGTACGTCAGCTGCAGTGAAGCGGGCGAATGCCGCGTCCATGTCTCCGCCGATCAGGGCGAGGGTCAGCTGGCCATAGGGAATGTCCTTGATGCGATCGATGCGTCCGGCCAGGATGCTGTAGTCGACACCGGTTTCGCGGGCCACGGTGCCCAGCAGCGGCGCGTAGGTGGCGCAGCCCTGGAACGTCAGGCGCACGATGCGGCCCGGCACATGGGCGAAGTCGTCGCGTTGCTCGTTCTCGTCGACCTGCTCGTCCTCCTGGACGAAGCGTCGGGTGGTGGCGTGCTGCGGGTGCAGGAACACGTCGGCCACCGGGCCTTGCTCGACGATCTGCCCGGCGTCCATCACTGCCACGCGGTCGCAGACCCGGCGGATCACGTCCATCTCGTGGGTGATCAGCACGATGGTCAGCTTCAGTTCGCGGTTGATCTCGGCCAGCAGTTGCAGCACCGAGGCGGTGGTCTGCGGGTCGAGGGCGCTGGTGGCCTCGTCGCACAGCAGGATCTTCGGGTTGGTGGACAGGGCGCGGGCGATGCCGACGCGCTGCTTCTGTCCGCCCGACAGTTGCGCGGGGTACTTCTTGGCGTGCTCGGACAGGCCGACGCGGGCCAGCAGCTCGGTGACGCGCTTGTCGATCTCGCCGCGCGGCAACTCCCCGGCCAGCACCAGCGGCAGGGCGACGTTGTCGGCGACGGTCTTGGACGCCAGCAGGTTGAAGTGCTGGAAGATCATCCCGACCTGCTGGCGGAAGCGGCGCAGCTGGTTGGCGTCGAAGGCGGTGACGTCCTCGCCGTCGACCACGATCTTGCCGCCGGATGGCTCCTCGAGGCGGTTGATCAGACGCAGCATGGTGCTCTTGCCGGCACCGGAGTGGCCGATCAGGCCGAACACCTGGCCATCTTCGATGGTCAGGCTGGTCGGGTTCAGGGCCGGGATATCCCTACCGGCGACGCGGTAGGTCTTGTGGACATTTTGAAACTCGATCACTGAGCGAACCTTGTGGGGCGCATGGAATTTGGGTCAGCGGTTAGCTGGGGTCGCGCATTTTAGCCTTTTCCCCTGCCTGTTCTTAGCATTAATTTCGCAATGCTCCAATCCAATCGGCATATCGCGACGGTCGGCAATCCGATTGAACGCATCCGAAGGCCTCCCAGTCATCTACTTGAACAAGCCCAAGTACTGATGAGGAGAGCCGATGATGCCCAGCAAGAAGCCCCAGGCGCCGCAGCCGAGCCCGGTCGCGGGCACCGAAACCCCCGACAAGGCCAACACCAACGCCAAGTTGCAGAGCCTGGAAGCCTTCCGCAGCGACGCCAGCGGCCAGGCGCTGCGCACCAACCAGGGCGTGAGGATCGCCGACAACCAGAACAGCCTCAAGGCCGGCGCCCGCGGGCCTTCGCTGCTCGAAGACTTCATCATGCGCGAGAAGATCACCCACTTCGACCATGAGCGCATCCCGGAACGCATCGTCCATGCCCGGGGCTGTGGCGCCCACGGCTATTTCCAGAGCTACGGTTGCCATGGCGAACTGACCAAGGCCGGTTTCCTGCAGGATCCCGAAAAGATCACCCCGGTGTTCGTGCGTTTTTCCACCGTGCAGGGGCCACGTGGCTCGGGCGACACGGTGCGTGACGTGCGGGGCTTCGCCGTGAAGTTCTACACCGACGAGGGCAACTTCGACCTGGTCGGTAACAACATGCCGGTGTTCTTCATCCAGGACGCGATCAAGTTTCCCGACTTCGTCCACGCGGTGAAACCCGAGCCGCACAACGAGATGCCCACCGGCGGCTCGGCCCACGACACCTTCTGGGACTTCGTCTCGCTGGTGCCGGAGTCGGCGCACATGGTCATGTGGGCCATGTCCGACCGCGCCATCCCGCGCAGCCTGCGGATGATGGAAGGCTTTGGCGTGCATACCTTCCGCCTGGTCAACGCCGAGGGCGTGGGAAGCTTCGTCAAGTTCCACTGGAAGCCGCGCCAGGGCGTGCATTCGGTGCTGTGGGACGAGGCGCAGAAGCTGGCGGGCAAGGATACCGACTACCACCGCCGCGACCTGTGGGAGGCCATCGAGACCGGCCATTACCCGGAGTGGGAGCTGGGCGTGCAGATCGTCCCCGAGGCCGATGAGCACAGATTCGACTTCGACCTGCTCGACCCGACCAAGCTCATCCCCGAAGAGCTGGTGCCGGTGACACCGCTGGGCAGGATGGTGCTCGACCGCAACCCCGACAACTTCTTCGCCGAGGTCGAGCAGATCGCCTTTTGCCCAGGGCATATCGTCCCGGGCATCGACTTCAGCAACGACCCGCTGCTGCAGGGCCGGCTGTTCTCCTACACCGATACCCAGATCAGCCGCCTGGGCGGGCCGAACTTCCATGAGATCCCGATCAACCGTCCTGTTGCCCCCAACCACAGCAGCCAGCGCGATGCCATGCACCGCATGACCCTCGACAAGGGGCGCGCCGCCTACGAGCCCAACTCCATCGATGGCGGCTGGCCGCAAGAGACGCCGCCCGCCGCGCGGGATGGCGGCTTCGAGAGCTATGGGGAGCGTATCGATGCCCACAAGATCCGCCAGCGCAGCGAATCGTTCGGCGATCATTTTTCCCAGGCCCGGTTGTTCTTCCAGAGCATGAGCCCGACGGAGCAGCAGCACATCATCAAGGCCTACAGCTTCGAGTTGGGCAAGGTGGAGCGCGAGGCGATTCGCGCCCGGGAAGTGAACGAGATCCTCGCCAACATCGACCTCAAGCTGGCGGCGGCGGTGGCGGCCAGACTCGGGCTGCCGGCACCCAAGTCCGGGACGGTCAAGGTAAAAGGCAGCAAGCCCGCGCAGTCAAAGGCCTTGAGCCAGATGAACCATCCCGGTGCGATCGGCATCAGTGGGCGCAAGGTCGCCATTCTGGTGGCCGATGGCGTGGATGCCGGCAGCGTCGACAAGGTTGTGAAGGCGCTGGAGGCCAAGCGCGCACGTCCCGTGCTGTTGGGCTCGACCTCGGCGCCGGTCAAGGCTGCCGATGGCACGCCACTGCCGGTGGATGCCTCCATGGAAGGCATGCCGTCGGTGATGTTCGATGGCGTGTGGGTGCCGGCGGGCAAGGTGTCGCTGGAGGCGCTGGAGAAAAGCGGCGTGGCCAGGCATTTCCTGCTGGAAGCCTATAAGCATCTCAAGCCGATTGGGGTAAGCAGTGAAGGCAAGCTGCTGCTGAACAAACTGGGGCTGAAGGAGGACGCGGGGCTGCTGCTGGGGGATGGGCAGAAGGCGTTCGATGGGTTCTTCAAGGCGCTAGAGGGGCATCGAGTGTGGGCGCGGGAGACGGCTGCCGAGGCGATACCAGCGTAAGAATCAGCCCTTTCAAGTGTCGATAGTTGGTGCTCGGCCTGGAGTTGCCTGGGCTGCTTTGCAGCCCTTTCGCGGGGCAAGCCCGCTCCTACAGGGATCGCATAACCCCTGTAGGAGCGGGCTTGCCCCGCGATTGATCACTGCTGATGAGGGATCAAGACCACCTGCGCCGGCAGCGAGCGCTGGATCTCATGCTTCTGCTCAAGCTCGAAACCACTGTCGAGCCTGCGCACGCGCTTCTCCAGCAGGGTCTTGAGCCACGGCGCGTCCTGGGTGCGCGGCACCTGGAACACCACCTCGCACTGGTAGTTCACCACGTCGGCGGCGATGTCATCCAGCTGGCGGCGCATCGCCCGGCTGTCGGTGGTCTTCAGCGCCACGACGGTGCTGGGCGCGGTCGGGTCGATGACCCGGGCCTTGGGCTTGGACTCGGCCGCCTTCAGCGCCGCCTCGGCCTTTTCCAGCTCGGCCTTGCGCGCCTGGGCCATGGCATCGCCGCCGGTCAGGGCCGGTGCCTGGGGCATCAGCGCCCGGGCGCGGGCCAGCGCGGTGGCGGCGGCATTCACATCGCCCTTTTGCAGGACGATGCGGCTGCGTTGCAGGTAGGCCTCGGCCAGCTGGCGCTGGTGCGGTTCGAGGCGCGCATCGCCCGGCACCTGGGCCTGCAGTGCGGCCAGCTGGTCCTCGGCGGTGGCCAATTCGTTGCTGGCGATGCTTTGTTCCAGCTGCTGCCAGGCATCCGGCTGGGCAGGCGCGACCGGCTGCTCGGCCGGCTTGCTGGAGCAGGCGGCCAGGAACAGGGAAAACGCGGCAACAAGCAGATAACGTGAGGCGAACGGCTTCATTCCTGCGACTCTCTATTTGCGCAAAAAGCGAGCAAGTCTACACCCAGGTGCGCACGCTCGAAAACTGGTCTTGTCAGACCTGCAAGCGATGAAAAGGTTGCAGGGCGCGTCAGCAGGCGCCCTGGAATCTCAGCGTTTCGGCAACGCCAGGCTCAGCAAGAATAGCACCGCCGCACAGACCACGATCGAAGGCCCGGCCGGGGTGTCCTTGAACCAGGACAGCGCCAGGCCGCCACAGACCGCGGTAACCCCCAGCAGGCTGGCGCCCACGGCCATCTGCTCCGGCGAGCGGGCGTGACGCTGTGCCGCGGCGGCCGGAATGATCAGCAGCGAGGTGATCAGCAGCACGCCGACGATCTTCATCGCCACCGCGATCACCACGGCGATCAGCAGCATCAGCGCCAGGCGCAGGCCGGCCACTGGCAGGCCTTCGACCATCGCTAGCTCCTCGTGCACGGTGACTGCCAGCAGCGGCCGCCAGAACATCGCCAGCAGCACCAGCACCAGCGCGCTACCGCCGAGGATCCAGGCCAGGTCGGTGGTGCTGATCGCCAGCAGGTCGCCGAACAGGTAGGCCATCAGGTCGATGCGCACATCGTGCATGAAGCTCAGCACCACCAGGCCCAGCGACAGGGTGCTGGGGGCGAGGATGCCGAGCAGGGTGTCCGAGGCCAGTGGCTGGCGCTGTTGCAGGGTCACCAGGAGGATCGCCAGCAACAGGCAGCCGACGGTCACCGCCAGCGCCGGGCTGACGTCCAGGGCGAAGCCCAGCGCCACGCCGAGCAGCGCGGCGTGGGACAGGGTGTCGCCGAAGTAGGCCATGCGCCGCCAGACCACGAAGGAGCCCAGCGGGCCGGCGACGAGCGCCAGCGACAGGCCGGCAAGCAGGGCGTAGAGAAGAAAATCAGCCATGCTTGCAGTGCTCTCCGTGGACATGGGCGCCGGGGGCGATCACCGAGCCGTGCAGGTCGTGGCTGTGATCGTGATGGTGGTGGTAGATGGCCAGGCTCGGCGCGTTCTGGCCGAACAGCTCGACGAAGGCCGGGTCGTTGCTGACCTGCTCCGGGTGGCCGGAGCAGCACACATGACGGTTGAGGCAGACCACCTGGTCGGTGGCGCTCATCACCAGGTGCAGGTCGTGGGAGACCATCAGCACGCCGCAGCCATGGCGGTCGCGCAGGCGGGTGATCAGGTTGTACAGCTCGGTCTGGCCGACTACGTCGACGCCTTGCACCGGTTCGTCCAGCACCAGCAGTTCGGGTTCGCGCAGCAGGGCGCGGGCCAGCAGCACGCGCTGCATTTCGCCGCCGGAGATGGTCTGGATCGGGTTGTCGATCACCTGCTCGGCGCCGACTTCCTGCAGCGCCGCCAAGGCTGCCGCGCGGTCTACCCCGGGCACCAGGCGCAGGAAACGCAGCACCGACAGCGGCAGCGTGGCGTCTACCTGGATCTTCTGCGGCATGTAGCCGATACGCAGTTTCGGCTTGCGCCACACCTTGCCTTGGTGCGGCTTGAGCAGGCCGAGCACGGCGCGTACCAGCGTGGTCTTGCCGGCGCCGTTGGGGCCGATCAGGGTGACGATCTGCCCGGGCGCGACGGCCAGGTCGATGCTGTCGAGCACCGCCTCGCCGCCGAAGCTGACGCCGACCTGCTCGAGGCGGATCAGGGCGTCGCTCATGCCTTGCCCCGGCAGTTGCCGCACAGGCCGACCACTTCGACCGTCTGCGTCTCGACGGCGAAGCCCACGGCCTTGGCGCTGCTGACGATGGCGTCGCTGATGCTGTTCTGCTCGAGCTCGATGGCCACATGGCATTCGCGGCAGATCAGGAACTGGCCCTGGTGCGCATGCTCGGGATGACTGCAGCCGATGAAGGCGTTGAGCGATGCGATGCGGTGCACCAGGCCGTTCTCCAGCAGGAAATCCAGCGCCCGATAGACGGTGGGCGGCGCGGCGCGGCGGCCGTCCTGCTCGCTGAGCACGGCGAGGATGTCATAGGCGCCCAGCGGCTTGTGGCTTTGCCACACCAGCTCCAGCACGCGGCGGCGCAGGGCGGTCAGGCGCAGGCCCTGACGGTTGCACAGCGCGTCGGCCTCGGCCAGCGCACTGTGGACGCAGTGGGAATGATCGTGGGGACGGTGGGCCAGCGGCGTGATGGACATGGGCAGCGACGGTTCAGGATGGAGACGTTATTATGTTACCTGTTTCTGACGACCCGAGTATCCACCGTGTCCCGATTCCTTGCCCTCTTTGTCGCTTTCATCGCTTTTTCGGCCCACGCCGATGTGCGCGTACTGACCAGCATCAAGCCCCTGCAGCAGATTGCCGCCGCCGTCCAGGACGGCGTCGGCAGCCCCGACGTGCTGCTGCCGCCGGGTGCTTCCCCGCACAACTACGCGCTGCGCCCCTCCGACGTGCGCAAGGTCGCCGATGCCGACCTGTTGTACTGGATCGGCCCGGACATGGAAGGCTTCCTGCCCCGTGTGTTGAAGAGCCGTGCCAAGTCGACCGTGGCCGTGCAGTCGCTTTCGGGCCTGCAGCTGCGCCATTTCGGCGAGGACAGCCACTCCCACGACGAGGAAGACCACGACGATCACGACCATGACCACCGTCCGGGCAGCCTTGATGCGCACCTGTGGCTGTCGTCGGTGAATGCCCGGGTGATCGCGACGAAGATGGCCGGCGACCTGGCGGCAGCGGATCCGGCCAATGCGCCGCGCTACCAGGCCAACCTCAAGCTGTTCGTCGAGCGCATGGATGCCTTGGATGGGCGGATCAAACAGCGGGTGGCGGGGATCACCGGCAAGCCGTACTTCGTGTTCCACGAGGCCTTCGACTACTTCGAGGCCGCCTATGGCCTGAAGCACGCCGGTGTGTTCAGCGTCGCCTCGGAAGTGCAGCCAGGCGCGCAACACGTCGCCGCGATGCGCAAGCGCCTGCAGGCGGTGGGCAAGACCTGTGTGTTCAGCGAGCCGCCGCTGCGCCCGCGCCTGGCCGAGACGCTGACCGCTGGTTTGCCGGTGCGCCTGGCGGAGCTGGATGCGCTGGGGGGCAGCGATGCGGTGGATGCCAGGGGCTATGAGCGCTTGCTGGAGAAGCTGGGCAGCGACCTGACCGGTTGCCTGGAACAACTCTGAGGCTGTAGGCGGATCAGGTGGGAGCGGGCTTGCCCCGCGATAGCGTTGGCAGGCCCGGCGCTATCGCGGGGCAAGCCCGCTCCCACAAATGCCGCTATTGCCTATCAGAGCGCGAACGGTAGCTTCAGCGCCACCTGCTGGCGCTGCGCCAGGCGCACCTCGAATTCGCTCGGGTCATGGATCATCACGTCCATCCCGGCGAACGCCTGCGCCGCGATCAGGCGCGACAGCCAGAAGCGCACGCAAGCCACCCGCAGCATCACCGGCCACAGCTCGGCCTCGGCGGCGGTGAACGGCCGCAGCGCCGCATAGGCGCCCAGCAGGGCCTGGGCGCGTGGCAGGTCGATACCGCCCTGCTCGTCCAGGCACCAGTCGTTCACGGTGATGGCAATGTCGTACAGCATCGGCCCGGAGCAGGCGTTGTAGAAGTCGATCAGCCCGGTCAGGTGGGTGCCTTCGAACATCACGTTGTCGCGGAACAGGTCGGCGTGCAGGTTGGCCTTGGGCAGGGCGAGGATCTGCGCCTTGTGCGCGGTGATTTCCGCCAGCGCCGGCTGCAGCAGCCCGGCCTGTTCCCGGTTCAGGCCCGGCAGTAGCTCGGCGCCCGATTCCAGCATCCAGTCCAGGCCACGGTCGGTGCGGCGCTCGATGATGTGCTCGCGGGTGGCCAGGTGGATATGCGCCAACAGCTCGCCGACCTGGGCGCAGTGCTGGTTGTTCGGCGCCTTGATGTGCTTGCCCGACAGCCGTGGCTGCAACAGCGCCGGCTTGCCGCACAGCTCGCGCAGGCCGTTGCCGTCGCGGTCGCGCAGGGCGTAGGGCACCGGCATGTCGGCAGCGTGCAGCACGTCGAGCAGCTCGATGAAGAACGGCATGTCTTCTGCCGGTCCGCGCTCGATCAGTGTGAGGACGAACTCCCCTTTTTCCAGGCTGACGAAGAAATTGCTGTTCTCGGTACCGGCGGCAATGCCCTGGAAGTCGAGCAGGCGACCCAGCTCGTACGGCGCCAGAAAGGTTTCCAGCTCAGGCCGGGACACAGGGGTGAAGACTGACATGTTGAAGAATTGCCCATGCGGGCACTTCCGCCGGAAGTGCCTGGTTGATAAGAACGATACGCGTTACTAGCTTACCACTCGAAGATCTTCCAGGACGGAATCAGCATGTCCGGCTGGTCGGAACGAATGAAATTGCCTTCGGAGCCATCGGCGCGTACCAGGAAATAAGGCTTGCCGTTCTTCGGCGTGACCTTGATCGCATACAGGAAGCCGTTTTGACGGTACTCCTGGATGGTCTTGTCGCCTTCCGTGCGAATGGTTACATCGGGATCGGCCGATGGGGCTTCGTCCGCCGCCAGGGTGACGACCGGCATGGTGGCCAGCAGACCGAGCAGTAACAGGCGAATGGGTGTGCGCATGATAACCTAGTCCTTTTGTCGTCATTGATCCGGCTATTCTAGCGCCGGACCCGTCGAAAAGGTTGATTCTCCTCATGAGCCAAGCGCCCCTCGTCCTGGTGGACGGTTCGTCCTACCTCTACCGCGCCTTTCACGCGCTGCCGCCGCTGACCACCTCCAAGGGCCTGCCCACCGGCGCGGTCAAGGGCGTGCTGAACATGCTCAAGAGCCTGCGCAAGCAGTACCCGGACAGCCTGTTCGCGGTGGTTTTCGACGCCAAGGGCGGGACCTTCCGTGACGCCATGTTCGCTGAGTACAAGGCCAACCGCCCGAGCATGCCTGACGATTTGCGGGTGCAGGTCGAGCCGCTGCACGCCAGCGTCCGCGCCCTCGGCTACCCGCTGCTGTGCGTCGAGGGCGTGGAGGCCGACGACGTTATCGGCACCTTGGCCCGCAGCGCCGCTGCTGCCGGCCGCCCGGTGATCATCTCGACTGGCGACAAGGACATGGCCCAGCTGGTGGACGGCCACGTCACCCTGGTCAACACCATGACCGGCAGCGTGCTGGATATCGCCGGCGTTCACGAGAAGTTCGGCGTAGGTCCCGAGCACATCATCGATTTTCTCGCCCTGATGGGCGACAAGGTCGACAACATCCCTGGGGTGCCGGGCGTTGGCGAGAAGACCGCGGTCGGCCTGCTGACCGGCATCGGCGGTGGCCTGCGCGACCTGTACGACAACCTCGACAAGGTGCCGGCCCTGGCCATCCGTGGCGCCAAGACCCTGCCGGCCAAGCTCGAGGAGCACCGCGACGCGGCCTTCCTGTCCTACGAGCTGGCGACCATCAAGTGCGATGTCGAACTGGATGTCGAAGTGCAAGCCCTTGTCTGCGGCGAGCCGGACCGCGAGGCGCTGCTGGCGCTGTACACCGAGATGGAGTTCAAGAGCTGGGTGGCCGAGGTCCAGCGCAGCGCGCCCAAGGCCGGTGACAGCGTTGCTGCCGACATCGAGCCTGTGGCCGAGAAGGTCGAGCCGAAGTACGAGACCATCCTCGACCAGGCGCGTTTCGACGCCTGGCTGGAGAAGCTGCGCCAGGCGCCGCTGTTCGCCTTCGACACCGAGACCACCGGCCTAGACGCACAGCAGGCGCAACTGGTCGGCCTGTCGTTCGCCGTCGAGCCCCACGAGGCCGCCTACGTGCCGCTGGCCCACGATTACGAAGGCGCCCCCGCCCAGCTCGACCGTGACGCCGTGCTGCTGGCCCTCAAGCCCCTGCTGGAAGACCCGGCCAAGGGCAAGATCGGTCAGAACGCCAAGTACGACATCAACATCCTGGCCAACGGCAGCCCGGCCATCCTGATGCGCGGCGTGGCCTACGACACCATGCTCGAGTCCTATGTGCTCGACTCCACCGCCACCCGTCACGACATGGACAGCCTGGCGCAGAAGTACCTGGACCACACCACCATCGGCTTCGAGGACATCGCCGGCAAGGGCGCCAAGCAACTGACCTTCAACCAGATCCCCCTGGAGAAGGCCGGCCCCTACGCGGCCGAGGACGCCGACATCACCCTGCGCCTGCACCACGCGTTGCAGGCGCGCCTGGCCAAGACGCCGAGCGTGCTGCCGGTGCTGATGGACATCGAGATGCCGCTGGTGCCGGTGCTGGCGAAGATCGAGCGCCAGGGCGCGTTGGTCGACGCCGCGCTGCTCGGCGTGCAGAGCGGCGAGCTGGGGGCGAAGCTGGTCGAGCTGGAGCGTGAGGCATACGCCCTGGCCGGCGAGGAATTCAACCTGGGCTCGCCCAAGCAGCTGGGCGCGATCCTCTACGACAAGCTGGGCATGCCGGTGCTGAGCAAGACCGCCAAGGGCCAGCCGTCCACCGCCGAGGCGGTCCTGGATGACCTGGCCGAGCAGGGCTACCCGCTGCCCAAGGTACTGATGCAGTACCGCAGCCTGAGCAAGCTCAAGAGCACCTACACCGACAAGCTGCCGGGGCAGATCAACCCGCGCACCGGGCGGATCCACACCTCCTACCAGCAGGCCGTGGCCGCCACCGGCCGGCTGTCGTCCAGCGACCCGAACCTGCAGAACATCCCGGTGCGCACCGCCGAAGGCCGGCGTATTCGCCAGGCCTTCGTCGCCAGCCCAGGCTACAGGCTGCTGGCGGCGGACTATTCGCAGATCGAGCTGCGCATCATGGCCCACCTGGCCAAGGACGAAGGCCTGCTGCATGCCTTCCGCAACGACCTGGACGTGCACCGCGCCACCGCCGCCGAAGTGTTCGGCGTGGCCCTGACGGACGTCACCACCGACCAGCGCCGCAGCGCCAAGGCGATCAACTTCGGCCTGATCTACGGTATGAGCGCGTTCGGCCTGGCCAAGCAGATCGGCGTCGACCGCAAGCAGTCCCAGGACTACATCGACCGCTACTTCGCCCGTTACCCCGGCGTGCTGGCCTACATGGAGCGCACCCGCGCCCAGGCCGCCGAGCAGGGCTTCGTCGAGACCCTGTTCGGCCGTCGCCTGTACCTGCCGGACATCAACGCCAAGAACCCGGCCCTGCGCAAAGGCGCCGAGCGCACCGCGATCAACGCCCCGATGCAGGGCACCGCGGCGGACATCATCAAGCGCGCCATGGTGGCGGTGGATAACTGGCTGACCGACAGCAAGCTGGATGCGCGAGTGATCCTGCAGGTGCACGACGAACTGGTGCTCGAAGTGCGCGAGGACCTGGTCGAGCAGGTGAAAGATGAAATTCGTGGCTACATGAGCGGTGCCGCGGAACTCGACGTGCCGCTGCTGGTGGAAGTGGGCGTTGGCTCGAATTGGGACGAAGCTCACTAAACGCCGCGTGAAAGCTGTGTAGGATCTGCGGCGTAGTGTCGCGGATCCGGTGCTGGCCTCGAGCCTTAGATCGGGAGTTTCATGAAACTATCGCAAATAGTTTCGAGGGGCTCGGAACTAAACCGGTGAACCGCCACTCAGAGGTACTGAATGGCTGGTGAAGCCTTTCGATGCTCCTATGTTGTGTTAAGTGTTGGCAGATATCTGGACCCCGCCCTAGCGGTCCGGACTTGGACCCCGAACTTCCCCCTCCCCATACGAAGTCCGGGGTTTTTTTTGCCCGGAATTCGGCCTGAAGCCTGGGAAATCCGTGGGAGCGGGCTTGCCCCGCGATCAACTGGTCGCGGGGCAAGCCCGCTCCCACGAAAGTATCCCTTGGCCTTCAGACAGCCGGCTTGTCTTCCAGCTCCATCCAGTCCGCCAGCACCCGGTAGGCCTCTTCCAGCCCCTGGCGCTTGGGCGCCGAGAACAGCTGGATGGTCGCCGCATCGCCCCAGCCCTTGCGGATTTCCGCCTGCACCTTGAGCAGGGTGTTCTTGCCGGCGCCATGGGTCAGCTTGTCGGCCTTGGTCAGCAGGATGTGCATGGGCATGCCGCTGGCCTTGGCCCAGTCGAGCATCATCTTGTCGAAGTCGGTCATCGGGTGGCGGGTGTCCATCATCAGGATCACCCCGCGCAGGCACTCGCGGCTGCCCAGGTAGGCTTCCAGGTGTTTCTGCCAGTGCTGCTTGAGCGGAATCGGCACTTTTGCATAACCGTAGCCCGGCAGGTCGACCAAACGCCGTTCATCGTCCAGACTGAAGAAATTCAGCAGCTGGGTGCGCCCGGGGGTCTTCGAGGTGCGTGCCAGGCTGGCGTGGGTCAGGGTGTTGAGGGCGCTGGATTTACCGGCGTTGGAACGGCCGGCGAAAGCCACCTCGTAACCCTGGTCTTCGGGGCATTGTTCGACCTTGGCGGCGCTGAGGGCGAATTTGGCTTTCTGGCAGAGGCCGAGGATGGGGTTCTTGACTTGCATGGGATTTCCGATGTGGGTGTTGCCCAGCGCTGGAGGCGTAGGACCAGGCCTGGCAAGCGGTGTCGTTTCCGTTTGGCTGGCGGAAGTATATAATGCCCCAGTTTTTGTGTGCTCATTCGCCCAGCGAAGGCAATTGAGCATGGGGTGTCGAACAATAGCTCGCGCAACAGAACGCAGCGCGGCCCCCAACCCTGTCAGGTCGTTTCGCATGGCGAAATGGCTGCTTGCTGTCGGTATGTTCCTGCCGTTTTTCAGCGCACAGGCTACACAGGATCCCGAGGTGTTGTACAACCGCACGTGCGCGGCCTGTCACGCCGGACAACTGCCCCAGGCACCCAAAAGCGGTGACCGGGCGGCCTGGGAGCCAAGGCTGGCGCGAGGCATGGAGCAACTGGTGGTGCATGTTACACAGGGTTTCAAGGCTATGCCGCCGCGTGGATTGTGCATGGACTGCAGTGCCGAGGACTACCGTTTGGTCATCCTTTGGATGAGCGGCAGTCCCGATACATAACATTTCACCCTTAGCCGTGTTGGATTAGCTGATGAACAAACTATTCGTGAGTCTGCTGTTGACCATGGGGGTCGCAGGTGCGGCAACTGCTGCGGGACCCATCAAAGGCGATGCTGCTGCCGGTCAGGCCAAAACAGCTGTCTGTGGGGCCTGCCACAACCCTGACGGCAACAGCCTGGCACCGAACTTCCCGAAACTCGCCGGCCAAGGTGAGCCCTACCTGAACAAGCAGCTGCATGACATCAAGGACGGCAAGCGTACCGTGCTGGAGATGACCGGCATGCTGGCCAACTTCAACGACCAGGACCTGGCCGATATCGCCGCCTATTTCGCCAGCCAGAAAGGCAGCGTTGGCGCCGCCGACCCGAAACTGGTCGAGCGTGGCCGTGCCCTGTTCAATGGCGGCAACCTCGAGAAAGGCATGCCCGCCTGCACCGGCTGCCACTCGCCCAACGGCGCGGGCATCGCCCTGGCGAAATTCCCGCACTTGAGCGGTCAGCACGCGCAGTACGTCGGCAAGCAGCTGACCGACTTCCGCGAAGGCAACCGCACCAACGACGGCGACGCCATGACCATGCGCACCATCGCCGGCAAATTGAGCAACAAGGACATCGAAGCGCTGTCCAGCTACATCCAGGGCCTGCACTGAAATACGCGTTAACACTCGGTTAATGCACCAGCGCTAAAGATGAAAAGGGCAGCCCAGGCTGCCCTTTTTTCTGTCCATAGCCGTTACACTACAGAACTCGAGCCCTTCCCGGCCTGTCCTACACGGGTCGCGTCGAGGCGACCAAAGACTGCTCAGGAGTAAAGCATGCGTAAACTGATTCTCAGCGCCGCGCTGGTCGCCGCCAGCGTATTCGGTATGGCCGCCGTGCAGGCCGCGGAGCCTGCAACCGCCGGCAAGGAATATATCGAGCTGAGCAACCCGGTCCCGGTTTCGGTACCCGGCAAGATCGAAGTCGTCGAGCTGTTCTGGTATGGCTGCCCGCACTGCTACCACTTCGAGCCGGTCATCAACCCTTGGGTCGACAAGCTGCCCAAGGACGTCAACTTCAAGCGCATACCGGCCATGTTCGGTGGTCCATGGGATGCCCACGGCCAGATGTTCCTGACCCTGGAAGCCATGGGTGTGGAGCACAACGTCCACAACGCGGTATTCGATGCCATCCAGAACAAGCGCATGCGCCTGACCAAGCCTGAGGAAATGGCCGACTTCCTGGCCACCCAGGGCGTGGACAAGGACAAGTTCCTCGCCACCTTCAACTCCTTCGCCATCAAGGGCCAGGTCAACCAGGCCAAGGAACTGGCCAAGAAGTACGAGATCACCGGCGTCCCGAGCATGGTCGTCAACGGCAAGTACCGCTTCGACCTGGGCACCGCCCAAGGTCCGGAAGGCGTGCTGAACGTCGCTGACCAACTGATCGCCAAGGAGCGCGCCGCTAAGTAAGCGGCGACCGCCATGCGCTTGCGTGCCACGCGAGGCATTGGCCTGCCCCAGCCGCAGGTCAACGAGCATCACCTGCGGGCCACCGGCCTGCCGGAAGATGGTCGCCTGCGGCTGCTCAGCTTCAACATCCAGGTCGGTATCAGCACCGAGCGTTATCGGCACTATGTCACCCGCAGCTGGCAGCACCTGCTGCCGCACAACGGGCGCGCCGGCAACCTGCAGAAGATCGGCGACCTGCTCGGCGACTTCGACCTGGTGGCCTTGCAGGAAGCCGACGGCGGCAGCCTGCGCTCCGGCTTCGTCAACCAGGTCGAACACCTTGCCCAGTTGGGCGCCTTCCCTTACTGGTACCAGCAGCTCAACCGCAATCTCGGGCGTTTCGCCCAGCACAGCAACGGCGTGCTCAGCCGCCTCAAGCCCCAGCACCTGGAAGACCACCCCTTGCCCGGCCCGTCCGGCCGCGGGGCGATCCTGGTGCGCTTCGGCGAGGGCGAGGATGCGCTGATCGTGGTGATGATGCACCTGGCCCTTGGCGCCAAGACCCGCGCCCGTCAGCTGGCCTACATCCGCGAGCTGATCGGTGGCTATCGCCACCAGATCCTCATGGGCGACATGAACACCCACGCCAACGACCTGATCGACCACTCGCCACTACGTGACCTGGGCCTGATCGCGCCCCAGGTCGAGGCCACCTTCCCCAGTTGGCGCCCCCAGCGCTGCCTGGACCACATCCTGCTCAGCCCAAGCCTGACGCTCGAGCGTGTCGAGGTGCTGGCGCAGCCTATTTCCGACCACCTTCCGGTTGCCGTCGAGATCCGATTGCCTGATGCCCTGACAGTGGATACGCTGCCGGTCCTGAGTTAGTCCTGTCTGGGCGAATCCTGCACTCAAGTGTTGGGCTTTTCCGCCGAAATCCAGTGATTGCAGGACTAGATGCCACTACCCGTTGCGGATCCAGGCATGACCGAAGAAGCCGAGCGCTGGAAAGAAAAATACCTCAAGAGCATCGAGCAGCAGGAAAAGCTCGAGCGGCGCTGGGAAGCCCGTCTCGACCTGCTGCGCCGTGGCCTGGTGCGCAGCACCCTGGCGGCTGAAGGTAGCGACAAGACCGTTGACCAGTGCATGAAGGAAATGCGCGAGGTCATCCGCAGCGACAATATGGACGCCGGCCTCGCCGGGCTGATTCCCCGCCTGGAAAAAGCCGTGCTCGACTCCGAGCAGCGCCGTGAGACCCGCATGAACCAGGTCAGCGAGGCGCTGACCGCGCTGGTCACCCAGCTGCAGACCCTGCCGCTGCCGGGCGAGGTGTCGCGGCCGCTGAAAAAACTGGCGAAGAAGCTCGACGGTGGGGTCAGCCAATCCCGCGAACTGCCGCCCTTGCTGGGTGAGCTCAGCGGCTTGCAGGGGCGTGCCCTGAGCGCGGTGCAAAAGCCCGAGGACGAAGCCCGCCCGGGCTTCCTGCAACGCCTGTTCGGCGGCCGTGACGAGGCCCCGGGCGAGCTGGTGCCTGCGCCCGTGGCCGTCGAAATACCTGTGCCTGCGGCGCAGGAGTCTCCCGTCATCGCGCCTGAGGCGCTGGCCAGGGATGCCGATGAACTGCATGCTCTTGCACCTGTGCCGCCTGTCACGCCTGAGCCTGCGCAGGAGCACACCGCGCCTGCCGAATTGCCCGAACCGGAACCCGAGCCGGAAGTTGAACTGCCCGGTCCAGCGTTGGTTGAAACCACGCCAGTGCCCGTTGTCGAACCGAAAGCCGAACCTCAAGCCGAGGTGGAGCGCGTTGACGTAGCGATTGCTGAGCCCGTGGCGCTTGTCGAGGACGTGCAACCCGTACCGGATGAGCTGGAACCTGCGGCAGATGAGGTTATCGGCGAAGACGGCCCTTATGCTCTCCCCGACGCGGTCGAGCCACCGTACAGCCAGGTTGCCGCCCATATCGAGCAGACCCTGATCGGCCTGCTCGATGACCTCAGCCTGCCGGAGCGCCACAAGGCCCAGGCCCTGGAGATGCGTGAGCGGGTTTCACGGGGGCTGAACTGGTACGAGCTGATTCCGGTCCTGGATGATCTGGCCGTGCTCATGCTGGCGATCACCGACAGTGGCCAGCACGAGTTCGAAGCCTACCTGCAGCAGCTCAACGAGCGCCTGGAAACCTTCCAGAGTCACCTGCACGAAGCCAGCGCCGGCCATGCCGACAACAGTTCAGCCGCCCGCGAGCTGGACAGCCAGTTGCGCGAGCAGGTCGATGGCCTGCAAAGCAGCGTGCAGGGCGCCGTCGATGTCGACAGCCTCAAGCACATCCTGGAGAACCGTCTCGAAGGCCTGCTGGTGACCATGGACGATCACCAGCATGAGCGCGACCGTCGCGAGCACGAGCTGGCCAGCCGCCTGCAAGGCCTGGCCGAGCGCGTGGCGAGCATGGAGCAGGAGGCCCTCGGTTACCGCGAGCACCTGGAGGAGCAGCGCCAGAAAGCCATGATCGATCCGCTCACCGGCCTGCCCAACCGGGCGGCCTGGAGCGAGCAGGTCGAGCGCGAG
The DNA here is from genome assembly GCF_014268935.2 of Pseudomonas peradeniyensis. GTDB lineage: Bacteria > Pseudomonadota > Gammaproteobacteria > Pseudomonadales > Pseudomonadaceae > Aquipseudomonas > Aquipseudomonas peradeniyensis. Next base: position 200,906 of record NZ_JABWRJ020000003.1, read on the forward strand.
GTGCTCGACTGGCAGGAAAACGGCGGCCACCTGGCCATGGCCATCCTTGACCTCGACCATTTCAAGCGCATCAACGACGGCTATGGTCACCTGGCGGGCGACAAGGTGCTGAAGATCGTTGCCGACCAGCTGCGCAAGCGCCTGCGCGGGCGCGACTTCATCGCCCGTTTCGGCGGCGAGGAATTTGTCCTGCTGCTGCCGCAGACCTCGCCGCCCGCGGCGGCGCAGGTGGCCGAGGCGCTGCGGGCGGCCATCGAGGCCTGCCCGTTCCACTTCAAGGGCGAGCGGGTGGTCATCACCACTTCCATCGGCATCAGCGCCTTCCGCTCCGGCGAGCGCGGCGACCAGGTGCTCAAGCGCGCCGACGAGGCGTTGTACCGGGCCAAGGAGCAGGGGCGCAATCGGGTGGAGCAGGGTTAGTCGGGTTCAGGGTGAGCAATCGTGGCGGGCACGTTATACTGTAGCATTGTCGCCGCTGACTCCATGACGTGCCCTTTGCAATGAAAAGACTCTTCACCGCCCTGCTCCTGCTGGCCCTGGCAGGTTGTTCCAGTGGCCTGCGCATCGACCGCAGCCATCCTTCGGCCAACCAGGACAGTCGTATCCAGTTCGTCGTGCTGCATTACACCAATGCCTCGCTGGAGCGTTCACTCGCCCTGCTGACCCATGGCGAAGTCAGCAGCCACTACCTGATCGGTGACGGCCCGGCCACGGTGTATCAGCTGGTGGACGAGAACCGCCGCGCCTGGCATGCCGGGGACAGCCAGTGGCAGGGTCGCACCTGGCTCAACTCCAGCTCCATCGGCATTGAGATCGTCAACGAGGGGTATACCGACACGCCGACCGGGCGGGTCTGGCACCCGTACAGCGAAGCGCAGGTGCAGGCGCTGATCGCGCTGCTCAAGGATATCGTCAAGCGCAACAACATCGACCCGCGCCACATCATCGGCCACAGCGACATCGCGCCGTTGCGCAAGCTCGACCCCGGCCCGCTGTTTCCCTGGAAGCGCCTGGCCGACGCAGGCCTGGGCATCTGGCCGGACGCTGCCTCGGTGGCACGCCAGCAGGCCTATTTCGAGGTCAATCCGCCGAGCGTCACCTGGTACCAGCAGCAGCTGGCGCGCTTTGGCTACGCCATCGACCAGACCGGAGAGCTGGATGTGTCCACCCGCCATGTGATTGCTGCGTTCCAGATGCGCTTCCGCCCGCAGCGCTTCGATGGTGTGCCGGATGCGCAGACCGCGGCGATGTTGCAGGTGCTCAACCGCAAGCGCTAATACGGTTTTTTGAACGTTCAGCGTGGGAGCGGGCTTGCCCCGCGATGCGGTGCATGGCACCGGCTTCGCCGGTGATCGCGGGGCAAGCCCGCTCCCACGCTGGTAGAGCCTGCGCCTTTTCTTCCTGTGTAACAGCGCACCATAAATCGCGGGGCGATCCTCGATAGGACCGCTCCACACGCCCAGCGGCCACGCCAAGCATCGATTCAGTTGCTATACCTTTGGTATTCAACTGGATGCCACGCATGTTTGACCTCCTCGCTTCGGTGCGTCAATTTTTCCACCGACCCTGGCTGTTGGCCGCGCTCGCGGCGTTGGCCAGTGCCGTGCTGTTGCTGGCGATCAGCGTCAACGTGGCCTTGCAGCAGATGAAGCAGAGCGAAAGCGCGCAGATGAATGCCCAGGGCGAGCGTTTCCTGGAGCGCCTGGAGCAGGTATTCGGCCAGTTGCGCGAGGGCGTGGACCAGCTTCAGGCGCAGCCCCTGCGCGGCTGCGACCCGCAGATGCTGGCGCAACTGCAGCAGGTGGCGCTGAAGTCGCGATTCATCTACGAGGCGTCCTATGTGGAAGGCACGCTGGCCTGTTCGAACCGCGGCGGCGAGCGGACTATCGAACCCTTGCGCAGCCCTGACATCCAGGGCCCGACCTACAGCTACTGGCTCAACACCACCACCGAGCCCAACGAGAACCTTGCGGCGCTGATGCTGGGCCGGGGCCGCTTCGTGGTGTCCACCTCCCGTGGCCACCTTACCGACGTAGTCGACCTGCCCCCGGGCGGCAGCCTGCTGGTAGTACTGGACCGGGGCACGCGGGCCATCCCGGTGCTGGGGCCGGCGCAACCCTGGCCACCGATCGCCGATTGGCCGCCGCCGCAGGGCAAGTCGCTGATCGAGCTGCCCGACCGGCTGGTCTATCGCATGTCCACCAAGTCGCCGGACTACCAGCTGGTGCTGATCGCCCCTCGCGCCAGCCTGCCCCTGAAGCTCAACGGCCTGCTCTGGTTGCTGTTCCCCGGCAGCCTGGTGCTGGCGGCGTGCATCGGCTGGCTGGTGCTGCAACTGATCCTGCAGCGCCGCTCGATGAGTTCGGAACTGCAACAGGCCTTGCGCCGGGGTGAGCTGCAGGTGCTGTACCAGCCGATCTTCGAGCTGGACAGCCGCCGCTGCGTCGGGGCAGAGGCGCTGGTGCGCTGGCGCCGTCCGGACGGCAGCCTGACCAGCCCGGAGCTGTTCATTCCCCTGGCGGAGAACACCGGGCAGATTCGCCAGATCACCGACTTCGTCCTGCAGCGGGTACTGGAGCAGCTGGGGCAGTTGCTGCGGGCCAACCGCCAGCTGTACATCTCGGTCAACCTGGCGGCCTGCGATGTCATGGCGCCGCGCATCGGCCGGGTGGCGGCGCGGCTGCTGGCCCATCATCGGGTGGCGCCCCGGCAGATTGCCTTCGAGGTGACCGAGCGCGGGCTGATCGATGTGGTGGTGGCGCGGGACAACCTGCAGGCTTTGCGCGCCGTGGGTCACCAGGTGTTGATCGATGACTTCGGCACCGGCTACTGCAGCCTGGCCTACTTGCAGACGTTGCCGGTGGACTGCCTGAAGATCGACAAGTCGTTCATCGACGCCCTCGGCCATGACGCCGCCAGCAGCGGCGTGGCGCCGCACATCATCCGCATGGCCCACGACCTGCACCTGCGGGTGATCGCCGAGGGCATCGAGTCAGAGGACCAGGCGGAGCTGCTCAACAGCGAGGGGGTCAACTATGGCCAGGGCTGGTTGTTCGCCCATCCGTTGAACGCGCGCCAGTTTGCCGAGCTGATTACCCGGGGGCGGCGGGTGGCTGGGCGGCGGATCGATGATGAGCCTTGAGGCCGGGTTGCCTGGGCCGGCCTCATCGCGAGGCAAGTCGCATCGGCGCACCGCCGCTTCCACCAAGAAACGATGTCAGACCGGTAAGGCCATGTAGAACTGCGTGCCCTGCCCTGGTCGCGAGAACACCCCCATCCTTCCGCCATGCAGCTGGACGATCTCCTTGCACAGCGCCAGGCCCAGGCCGGCCCCGCCTTTCTTGCGCCCGACCTGCACGAACGGCTCGAAGATCCGCCCTTGCTGGCCGTAGGCGATGCCTTCGCCGTTGTCCTCGACGCTGATGATCACCCGCTCGGCGTGGCGTCGCGCGTGCAGGCGGATGCGCCCGCCGCTGCCGGTGTGGCGGATGGCGTTGTGCAGCAGGTTGTCGAGCACCCGGTCGAGTTGCGCGACGTCGGCCTGGATGCGCGGCAACGGCGGTTCCAGCTCGCGTATCAGCTCGATCTGCTTGCCCGAGGCCTGTTCGGCAAAGCGTGCCTGGGCGCGCTCGAACAGTTCGTCGAGGGCACAGGGGGCCAGTTCCAGCTTCTGCAGGCCGCTTTGATAGCGCGAGAAGTTGAGCAGGTCGTTGATCAGCTGGGTGAGGCGCTGCATCTCCTCGGCGATGGTCTCGAGCAGGTCGTTTTCCCGCGCCTCGGGCGGGAAGCTGACCCGCTCGCGCAGCAGGCCGAACGCCATGTGCATGCCGGTGACCGGCGTGCGCAACTCGTGGGAGGCACGCAGCACGAACTCGCTGCGCACCCGCTCGAAGGCGCGCTGCTCGGTGACGTCGTGCAGCACCATCACCGCGCCGAGGATCGGCCCCTCGGGGTGGCTGACCGGGGTCAGGCTGTAGGTCAGCAGGCGGGTTTCCTCATCCACCTCCAGGCTCAGGTCGTCTGGCGGCCTGTCCAGGCTGCCGCCGCGCAGCACCTGGCGCAGCTGCTTTTCCAGCTCAGGGCGCTGCAGGGCCTCGGCCAGGCTTGCGCCGAGCCGGCTCGGGTCCCAGCCGAGCTGGCGCTGGGCCACCGGGTTGAGGTGTTCCAGGCGGCCCTGGCGATCGATGATCAGCAGGCCGTCGTCGATGCTGTCGAGCACCGCCTGCAAGCGTTGCTGGCCGGCCTGTAGCTCGTCGATGTTGGTGGCCTGGTGCTTGCGCAGGGCATCGGCCATCAGGCCGAAGCGGCGGGTCAGCTGGTTGAGCTCGGTGGCCTGGGTCACCGGCAGGGTGACGTCGAAATTGCCCTGGCCGACCTGGTCGGCGGCCTTGGCCAGCGCCTCGATCGGCTGGCCGAAGCGGCGGGCGATGTTGTGCGCGGTAATGAAACCGAGTACCAGCACGGTGAGGCCCATCAGCCCCAGCAGGCCGCTGATCAGCAGGGCGCGGTCGCGTGACTTCTCCTCGCTGCGGGCGATGTGATCCAAGGCTTGGCGGTGGGAGTCCAGCAGGTCGGCGCGGACCTGGTTGAAGGCGGCGCCGAGGGGTTGGTCCACGCCCATACTGCGGGCGGGCGCTGGGCTTTGCCGGTAAGCCTGGACGAACGCCTGGTAATTGCTGGCGGCCTTGCTGAAACCCGTACGCTCGCCGCCCTGCTCCAGGCCCTGCTTGAGCAGTGCCTGGAACTGGTCCTGCAAGGTCACCAGGCTGGCCGGGGCGGTGTCCTCGTCGAGGATCAGGTTCAACTGCTCACCCAGGTTTTGCCGCAGCTTCAGGCCCAGCTCCAGGGTGTGGGTGGTGTCCTGCACCACGCGCTGCTGCAGGGCTGCCATCTGCAGCACGCTGAACAGCCCCAGCATCAGGCCTAGCAGCGCTACCGTGACCAGTGCCGAAATGCTGAGAAACAGCCGCGTGCGCAGCTTCATCGGCCATTTCATAGGTTGTACTGCTTGCGCTTGCGGTACAGGGTGGAGGCGTCGATACCCAGGGTCTTGGCCGCCTGGTCGAGGGTGTCGCTGGTGGCCAGCACCGCGCCGATATGGGCGCGTTCCAGTTCATCCAGGCTCAGCGCCGCGCCGACCCTGGGGGCGTTGCTGGCGGGTTGCTCGGCCATGCCCAGGTGGGTGATCTCCACCCGCTCCTGCGGGCAAATGATGCTGGCCCGTTCGATCACGTTGCGCAGCTCGCGGATATTGCCCGGCCAGCGGTAGTTGAGCAGCGCGGCCCGGGCTTCGTCGCTGAAGCCGCGGGCCGGGCGCGAGTACTCCTTGACGAAGCGGGCCAGGAAGCGGTCGGCCAGGGTCAGGATGTCCTCGCTGCGCTCGCGCAGCGGCGGCAGGTGCAGGGTGATGACGTTCAACCGGTACAGCAGGTCTTCACGGAAGCGGTTCTCGCGGACCATCTCGTCGAGGTTGAGGTTGGTGGCCGCGAGGATCCGCACGTCCGCCCGACGGGTGACCGGGTCGCCGACCCGCTCGTATTCCTTGTCCTGGATGAAACGCAGCAGTTTTGGCTGCAGTGTGAGGGGAAAATCGCCGATCTCGTCGAGAAACAGCGTGCCGCCATCGGCCTGGCTGACCCGCCCCAGGGTGCTTTCGCTGGCGCCGGTGAAGGCACCGCGGGTGTGGCCGAACAGCTCGCTCTCCATCAGCTCGGCATTCAGCGAGGGGCAGTTGATGGTCACGCAGGCCTTGCGCGCCCGCTTGCTCCAGCCATGGATGGCACGGGCCAGCTCGCCCTTGCCGGTGCCCGACTCGCCGAGGATGAGGATGTTGGCGTCGGTGGTCGCGACCTGGCGCGCGGTTTCCAGCACCGCCATCATCGCCGGGCTATGGGAGTCGAGGCCGTCCTTGGGTTTGCGCACCTCGCCTTCGAGGGCCTCCAGGCGCGCCGACAGTTGCCGCACCTCCAGCTGCTTGGCGGTGGCCAGGCGCAGCTGGTCGGGGCTGCAGGGCTTGACCAGGTAGTCGGCGGCGCCGGCCTGGATGGCATCCACCGCGGTGTCGATGGCCGAATGGGCGGTGACGATCACCACCCGCATCCACGGTGCCTGGATACGCATCTGCGCCAGCACGTCCAGGCCATTGTCCTCGCCCAGGCGCAGGTCGAGGAAACACAGGTCGAACACCTGGCGCTGCAACAGGGCCTCGGCCTGGGCGGCGCTGTTGGCGGTGGCCACGCTGTAGCCCTCGTCCTCGAGGCAATAACGGAATGTGCGCAGGATGGCGGACTCGTCGTCCACCAGCAGAATGCGGCCTTGGTTGTCCTGGGCTGATTCCATTTCCTGCGCTCCTTTGGGATTGATCTCAATTAGTGTCGGAAAAATCGGGCAAGTTGCATGGTCGATTCTGATTGATTCCGCTCCATGCATGCTAGCTGCATGCCCTAATGATGGCTAAGTGTCTGATAAATATGAAGTTGATCGCTGGCAATTGGCTGCTATTCCGATCCCAGGGGCTGGATTCGAGGTATCGCTATCGCCTGGACGAGGGCTGGGTCGTGCAAAACGCACGACCCGATTGCGGGGCATCGTGCAGGATACGTCCCTCTTCAAATTGGGTTAATTGCCTATCTATATGATTTAAAAGGATTTTTTGTTGTGCTTTAAGGCTGGCATGCAGGCTGCAATGACCTTTGCAGAATGGATAACAAGCACAGCAGGAGGAGCCGGCATGAATCGCCCCCAAGACAAATGTACGCAGAGCGCTGTAGTCCCCCTGCACCAGCTTTTGTTCCTCGGCATGGCCCTGCTGCTCACCTTGGCGGCGGGCCTGTTCTATCACAGCTGGCAGACCGCCCGGCTGGCCGAGCAGGTGGCGGTGCAGACCGCGCTGTTGACGCAAATGCGGGCGACCCATGCCACCACCCTGGTCAAGGCCGCCGAGCCGCTTCCCAGTACCGACAATGCGCCTGCCGTGCTAGAGCGCGTCCAGCCCGAGGAGCGTTGGGTGTTCTGACGCCATCGACCGATTTCGCACAAGAAAAGGAGAAACATCATGCTTAGTTGGGCAATCACCTTCCTGATCATCGCCATCATCGCCGCGGTTCTGGGCTTTGGCGGCATCGCTGGCGCCGCGACCGGTATCGCGAAGATCCTGTTCATTGTCTTCCTGGTGCTGTTCGTCGCCTCCTTCTTCTTCGGCCGCGGCAGAGGTTGATGACCATGAGCAGGATGCTCCCCAAGGCCCTGGTCGTCGCGCTGCTGCTGGGCAGTGGCGCGACGGCGCTGGCGGCCAATGATGGTCAGGTTCGGGCCAACCAGTTGCTCGGCTCGGACCCCGAATACCAAAAAACCTGGCAGAAGACCCTCAAGAACGAGGAACGCCTGCCCGAGTGGGTGATCAACCTGAGCGGCAGCTCGGCGCAGCAGATGTCGGCGGTGACCGAGGACGGTGACCAGTACCTGGTCGGCCCGTTGTGCGAGTCCGAGGGCAACTGCACCTACAAGCGCCTGATCGTGGCCTTCAGTTGGGACAAGGAGGACGCCTACGGCATGCTCGTGGAAGTGCCCGAAGGCCTGCCCGCCGACAAGTCGCCCACCCGCCATGCCGACTACCGCTGGCTGGGCAAGCCGGACGAGGGCATGAAGGCCTTGCTGCAGGAGCAGCTCAAGCGTGACCCGAACTGGTACTGATCAGCGGTCGCGCACTGTAACGCTATAGAAGCTGAACCTTTTTATCTTTCAGGCTTCTATGATGCGCCGCCCCGAGGAGGGGCGGCGCATGACCAAGGGGCCGGGCCGCTCTGACTGTTGCAGGGTCGCAGTGGCCTAGGGGTACAGGGAGTGCCTCCGTCATGGGCCGGGTCAGGAGAGGGTGGCATCGGAAGTTGCAGGTCGGTTGGGTCCGAACAGGACGATGTGACCGATCTGGCTTCCGAAGCGCCTGTAAGACTCCTTCCTTTAATACGAGCGACTTTTTACTTCAGACACATTTTGTCGCTACCGTATATCTAAATTTTTTTGCCTGTCCGACAGGTCAGCTCGCGTGGCATTTCAGCCATTCGGATTGTCGAACACGCCATCTCACACCTTTCTGTCCTACCGTCAAATCGGCCTAAAATTGGCACTTTGGTCTTGTTCGGAAATCCGAACGTTGAAAATCAAGGGCTTGACGATGTCCGATTTCGGCTCTCGGTCTCATGCCGATTCGGCATAGGGTAGTCGTTTCCGGCATTAGACTGCCCCTCCCCGCATCGCAATAGTTGCCGCCTTTTTCCTCGGCCCGAGCGCCAGCAATGCTCGCTCGCGGTGTCCTTACAAGTGGGTTGTCGGATTGACCAGGCGCGACCGGAATGGCTTTTAGCCGCTCTGGCATGGGCCTTTTCGGCCGCTACCCGTGACCACTACAACAAAGGGTAATGACATGAAGAAGGCAAAACTGAGCCTCGCCTGGCAGATCGTCATCGGTCTGTTGCTGGGCGTTGCAGTCGGCGCGCTACTGAATCATTTCAGTGCAGAAAAGGCATGGTGGATCAGCAACGTCCTCCAGCCGGCCGGTGACATCTTCATTCGCCTGATCAAGATGATCGTCGTCCCGATCGTGATTTCGTCGCTGATCGTGGGCATCGCCGGGGTTGGCGACGCGAAGAAACTGGGCAGCATCGGCCTGAAGACCATTATCTACTTCGAGGTGGTGACCACCATCGCCATCGTCGTCGGCCTGGTCCTGGCCAACGTGTTCCACCCGGGCGCCGGCATCGACATGAGCACCCTGGGCACCGTCGACATCTCCAAGTACCAGGCCACCGCGGCCGAGGTGCAGCATGAGCACGCGTTCATCGAGACCCTGCTCAACCTGATCCCGTCGAATATCTTCGCGGCGCTGATGCGTGGCGAGATGCTGCCGATCATCTTCTTCTCGGTGATGTTCGGCATGGGCCTGTCGAGCCTCAACGCCGACCTGCGCGAGCCGCTGGTACGCACCTTCCAGGGCGTGTCGGAGACCATGTTCAAGGTCACCCACATGATCATGAACTACGCCCCGATCGGCGTGTTCGCCCTGATCGCCGCCACCGTCGCCAACTTCGGCTTCGCTTCCCTTCTGCCGCTGGCCAAGCTGGTGCTGCTGGTGTACTTCGCCATCGCCTTCTTCGCCTTCATGGTGCTGGGCCTGGTGGCGCGCGTGTTCGGCTTCTCGATCATCAAGATCATGCGCATCATGAAGGACGAGCTGATCCTCGCCTACTCCACCTCCAGCTCCGAGACCGTGCTGCCGCGCGTGATCGAGAAGATGGAGAAGTACGGCGCGCCGAAGTCGATCTGCTCGTTCGTGGTACCGACCGGCTACTCGTTCAACCTCGACGGTTCGACCCTGTACCAGAGCATCGCGGCGATCTTTATCGCCCAGCTGTACGGCATCGACCTGTCCTGGAGCCAGCAACTGCTGCTGGTGCTGACCCTGATGGTCACCTCCAAGGGTATCGCCGGCGTGCCGGGCGTGTCCTTCGTGGTACTGCTGGCCACCCTGGGCAGCGTGGGCATTCCGCTGGAAGGCCTGGCTTTCATCGCCGGTGTCGACCGCATCATGGACATGGCCCGTACCGCGCTGAACGTGGTGGGCAACGCCCTGGCCGCGGTGGTCATCGCCAAGTGGCAGGGCATGTACGACGCCGAGAAAGGCGCGGCGTACTACCAGTCGCTGGTGCTGGACAAAGGCAAGAAAGAGGCTGTGGTGGCGGGCAAGACCGTCAACCAGTAAGCCACTGAGCTGAACGAAGAGCCCCGACTTGTCGGGGCTTTTTGTTGCCTGAATATCGCACCGTGGGAGATGGCGCCTGAGCTGTCCCGATACGCTATCATTCGGGCATTTTTCACGGGGGAACACACGGATGCTCAACGGCCTCTGGCTCGGCTTTTTCCTGGTGGCGGCCATCTCCGCCCTGGCCCAATGGCTGGTGGGCGGCAACGCCGGCATCTTCGCCGCGATGGTCGAGAGCATCTTTGCCATGGCCAAGCTGTCGGTGGAGGTCATGGTCCTGCTGTTCGGCACCCTGACCCTGTGGCTGGGCTTTCTCAAGATCGCCGAGAAGGCCGGCATCGTCGAATGGCTGGCCAAGGTCCTCGGCCCGCTGTTCTCCCGGCTGATGCCGGAAGTGCCGCCCGGCCACCCTGCCCTGGGCCTGATCACCATGAACTTCGCCGCCAACGGCCTGGGCCTGGACAACGCCGCCACGCCCATCGGCCTGAAGGCCATGCGCTCGCTGCAGGAGCTCAATCCCAGCAGCACCACGGCAAGCAACGCGCAGATCCTGTTCCTGGTGCTCAACGCCTCGTCGCTGACCCTGCTGCCGGTGACCATCTTCATGTACCGCGCCCAGCAAGGCGCGCCCGATCCGACCATGGTGTTCCTGCCGATCCTGCTGGCCACCAGCTGTTCGACCCTGGTCGGCCTGCTGTCGGTGGCGGTGATGCAGCGCCTGCGCCTGTGGGACCCGGTGGTGCTCGCCTACCTGATCCCCGGCGCCCTGCTGCTGGGCGGTTTCATGGCCTTCCTCGGCACGCTGTCGGCGGCCGCGTTGGCCAGCCTGTCGTCGATCCTCGGCAACCTGACGCTGTTCGGCGTGATCATGCTGTTCCTGGTGATCGGCGCGTTACGAAGGGTTCAGGTATACGAGGCCTTCGTCGAGGGCGCCAAAGAGGGCTTCGACGTGGCCAAGAGCCTGTTGCCCTACCTGGTTGCGATGCTGGTCGCGGTTGGCGTGCTGCGCGCCTCGGGCGCCCTGGAGCTGGCCCTGGACGGCATTCGCCACGCGGTGACCTGGATGGGCCTGGACACCCGCTTCGTCGAGGGCCTGCCCACCGCGCTGGTCAAGCCGTTCTCCGGCAGCGCGGCGCGGGCCATGCTGATCGAGACCATGCAGACCCAAGGCGTGGACAGCTTCCCGGCGCTGGTGGCGGCGACCATCCAGGGCAGCACCGAGACCACCTTCTACGTGCTGGCGGTGTACTTCGGCGCGGTGGGCATCCAGCGCGTGCGCCACGCCGTCGGCTGCGCCCTGCTGGCCGAGCTGGCCGGGGTGATCGCGGCGATCTTCGTCTGCTACTGGTTCTTCGCCTGAGCCTGGCTGACGGTCCAGTCGATCACCTGGCGCGTCAGCTGGTCGCTGGCCGCGCCGAAGCCGGCGACCACCGCCGGCACCTGCTGTTCGCCCAGCGCCTGGCGCACCTCGAAGCGTTTGCTCGCGAGGATGCGCTGGCTGCGGCCCTGTACCAGCCGCGCGTCGTAGCGGATCACCACCTCCACCGCACCGCCCGGGCGGTATTCGCTCTGGAAGGCCTGTAGCTCGCCGCCCAGCTCGTAGTCGGCCTGCAGGTTGCTGTCATCGGCGCTCAGGCGCTGCACCCGGCCATCGCGCTGGAAACCGTCGAGCAGGCGGTTGCGCAGCAGCATCGGTGTCGGGTCGCTCCAGCGTGCGCCCTTGTAACTGCTGATCACATCACCCTGGGGGATCACCGCGATACGCGGCCCGGCCAGGGCTTCGCTGGCCAGCGGCTTGTTCAGGCGCAGCGACCAGTCCAGTGGCGCGGCGGCGCGGGCCGACTGGTTCACCGGCAGGCGGTAGATATCCACAGGCTCGCTCTGCGGCAGGATCGAACAGGCCGAAACCAGGCTCAGCGTGGCGGCGGCGAAGGCCAGGCGCAGCGACGGGATCATGGCTGGAACTCCTTGTTGTTGTCGCGGCCCAGCAGGTAGCCGCTGGGGTCGGCTTCCAGGCGCCGGGAGATGCCCTTGAGCGAGTTGAGGGTCTCACGCAGTTCGCGGATCGCCGGGGCGATCTGGTTCAGGCCCTGGGCACCGTCGTCCAGGGACTGGCGGTTGTCCTGCAGCAGGCTGTTGATGGTGGCGGTGCTTTCGGCCAGCGACTGCATGGCCTGCTCGGCACTGCCGATGGCCTGCTTGCCCTGGGTGCCGAGCAGGCCGTTGGCGTTACGCATCAGCGCCTGGGTCTCGGCCAGGGTGGCGTTGGCCTGCTTGCCGACCTGGGCCAGTTGCTCGATGGCATCGGCGATGCCGCCTTTCTGGCTGGCGAAGGCGCCGGTGGTCTGCTCCAGGTTGGCCAGGGTGTTGCTCAGGCGCTCGATGTTGCTTTCGGAGAACATCAGGTTGGCGTTGTGCAGCAGCAGGTTGATGTTGGTCACCAGGTCGCTGCTGTCATTGAGCAGGCGCGAGATCGGCGACGGCGAGGCGACGATCACCGGCAGCTTGCCGTCCCTGCCCTTGAGTTCCGGACTCTGCGGGGTGCCGCCGCTAAGCTGGATGAACGCGTTGCCGGTCACCCCGGCCAGGGTCAGCTTGGCCTGGGTGTCTTCCTTGACCGGCGTGTCGCCGTTCAGGCGCACCCGTGCCAGCACCCGGCGCGGGTCTTTCGGGTCCAGGCGCAGGCTGCTGACGTCGCCGACCTTGATGCCGTTGTACTGCACCGGGCTGCCGCGGGACAGGCCCGAGACCGCCTCGTTGAACACCACTTCGTAGTCCTTGAAGGCATCGTCGACGCTGGACTTGGTCAGCCACAGGCCGAACAGCATGGCGCCGGCCACCACCAGCACGGTGACCAGGCCGATCAGGACATGATGAGCTCGGGTTTCCATCGTTCAGCGCTCCTGGCGGGCGCGCAGGGCGGCGTCTTCGGCCGCCCGGCCACGCGGGCCGTGAAAGTATTCGTGAATCCAGGGGTCGTCGGTCTGCTCGACCTCGGCCAGGGGCCCTGCCACCAGCACCCTCTTCTGCGACAGCACCGCCACCCGGTCGGTAATGGTGTAGAGGGTGTCCAGGTCGTGGGTGATGAGGAACACTGACAGCCCCAGGGCGTCGCGCAGGGTCAGGATCAACTGGTCGAAGGCGGCGGCGCCGATCGGGTCGAGGCCGGCGGTGGGCTCGTCGAGGAACAGGATGTCCGGGTCCAGGGCCAGGGCACGGGCCAGGGCGGCGCGCTTGATCATGCCGCCGGACAGCGACGCCGGGTACTTGTCGGCGGCGCTGATCGGCAGCCCGGCCAGGGCCAGCTTGACCCCGGCCAGGTGCTCGGCGTCGGCCCGTGACAGCCCGGCATGCTCGATCAGCGGCAGGGCGACGTTCTCGGTGACGGTCAGTGACGAGAACAGCGCGCCTTTCTGGAACAGCACGCCGAAGCGGCGCTCGACCAGCGAGCGCTGGGTTTCGTCGAGGGTGGCCAGGTCCTGGCCGAACACCCTGACCGTGCCTTCGTTGGGCCGGCGCAGGCCGACGATGCTGCGCAACAGCACCGACTTGCCGCTGCCCGAGCCACCGACCACGGCGAGTATCTCGCCGCGGTACAGGTCCAGGTCGAGGTTCTCGTGCACGCTCTGGCTGCCGAAGCGGTTGCACAGGCCGCGGGCTTCGATCACGGCTTCAGTCACCAGCCCATCTCCATGAAGAACAGCGCGGCCACCGCGTCCAGCACGATCACCACGAAGATCGATTGCACCACGGCCGAGGTGGTGTGGGCGCCCACCGACTCGGCGCTGCCGCTGACCTTGAAGCCTTCCAGGCAACCGATGGCGGCGATCAGGAAGGCGAAGAACGGTGCCTTGGCCAGGCCCACCAGGAAGTGCTGCACGCCGATGTCGCTTTGCAGCAGCGAGAGGAACATGGCCGGCGAGATGTCCAGGGTCAGGGCGCAGACCACCGCGCCGCCGATCATGCCGCAGAGCATGGCGACGAAGGTCAGCAGCGGCAGCGCGATCAGCAGCGCCAGCACCCGTGGCACCACCAACAGTTCGATGGGGTTCAGGCCTAGGGTACGGATGGCGTCGATCTCTTCGTTGGCCTTCATCGAGCCGATCTGCGCGGTGAACGCGCTAGCGGTGCGACCGGCCATGAGGATGGCGGTCAGCAGCACGGCGAATTCACGCAGGAAGGAGAACGCCACCAGGTCGACGGTGAAGATGGTCGCGCCGAAGTCGGCCAGCACCGTGGCGCCGAGGAAGGCCACCACCGCGCCCACCAGGAAGGTCAGCAAGGCGACGATGGGCGCGGCGTCCAGGCCGGTCTGCTCGAGGTGCGCGACCACCGGCGTGACGCGCCAGCGGTGCGGCTGGAACAGGCGCAGGAACAGGGTCTGCAGGATCAGGCCGATGAAGCCCAGCACCTGGTTGGTGTCCTGCCACAGCTGGTCGACGGCGCGACCGATGCGTGCCAGCAGCAGGAGCAGCACCGGTTGCTCCGGCTCCTTGACCGGGATGCAGTAGTCCTGCACCGAGCAGTAGACGTTCTTCAGCAGCGCGCGGCTGGCATCGGGGAGTTCGTCGGTGCAGCGCGACAGGCGTTCGGAACCCAGCAACTCGGCCAGCAGCGAGGCGCCGGCGGTGTCCAGGCGGCCCAGCTGGCTGAGATCGACCTGGGTGTCATCGCCGTACTGGCTGCCCAGGCGCTCGCACTCGCGCTTGAGGCTGGCGTAGTGGGCCAGGGTCCAGTCGCCGACGATACGCAAGCGCGAGGGCTGCTCGGTGATGTCCAGGGTGGCGCTCGGGACGGTCATAGGCTCCATGCGTCTGACTGAGGGCATAGAGGCTGATCATAGCGCAGCGGGCCGCTCCTACAGGATTATTCAGCGAGCAGTATCGTCCACCACCTTGAAGCGCAACACACCAATCACCTGCCCGTCCTCGGTCAGCACCCTCACCTGCCACTTGCCCACCGGATTGGGCGGGAAGTTCTGCTTGTGGGTCCAGGCGCGGTAGCCCTCCTTGCGCCCGCCATGGATATCCAGGGCGATACGGTCCACTTCCTTACCGTCGAGCTGCCACACATGGTAGATGCGCTCGTTCAGGCCACGGGGCGCGTTGATGGCGGTATAGGCGTACAGCCCACCGCTGCGGATGCGGCTGGCGGCCACTTCGTCCAGCGAGGCGCCCGGCTGGCGGTTGAGCACTTCGGTGCTGATCGCCACGTCGGTCATCCACAGCGTGGCCGGCGGCACCCAGGAGCGCAGCAGCCAGCCGCCGCCGCCGACCGCCAGGGTCACCAGCACCAGGGCCACGCCGCGGCGCCAGTTGTTGATCGGGAAGCTGCTGGCCAGGCTCGGGAACGACAGCACCATGGCGGCGATCAGCGCCAGCTTGAAGCTCTGCGCGGTGGTCAGGTGGAGGATGATCGGCAACGCCGTGAGCATCGCGGCGAACAGCGTCAGGGTGTGCAGCGCGAGGAACAGCCAGCGGCGTGGCGCCAGCCACTTGTGGTACAGCGGGTCGACGATCGAGATCAGCCCGGCGGCGCCGAGCAGGCCGGTGAAGATCAGTTGGCCGCTGTTCCAGGTGGTGGTGATGAAGAAGAACGGCAGGACGAAGAACAGGCTTTCCTGGTGGATCATCTGCGTCGCGAAGCGCAGCAGCGGCTGCGGGATCTCGCGCTTGAAGGTACGGGCGAACAGCTCGGTGAGGGTGTTCTCCAGCATCAGCCAGATCCAGCTGACCAGCATGACGATGGCGATCCAGCTGGCCAGGCCGGCCTGGCGGTCGACCAGGATGAAACTGCCGATCCCCGAGAGGAAACCGTAGAGCGCGATGATGCCGGGATAGCGTTTGAGCAGCTCGATGATGCGCAGGATGAAACTGGGGATCGGGGGCATGGGTTTACAACAGGAAAAGGCGTGTTCGAGGCGTCGTGGGAGCGGGCTTGCCCCGCGATGACCTCATCGCGGGGCAAGCCCGCTCCCACGCAGACGCTGTTGGCCGACAGGATACCGCCGAATCAGGGCTCCCGTGTAGCACCACTGGGGCGATTGGCCACCACGCGGCGCCGGCGGATCAGCCCCGCGGCCAGGATCAGCCCCAGCACCAGTGCCACCAGCCCATACAGTTCGTCATACCCCAGCAACGGCTTCTCGATGCGCAGGTACCCCGGCTCCTTGAGCAGTTCACGCAGCGCCGCGTCGGCCTGCTTGAGGCTGACCTGGCGCAGCTGGCGCACCGGATCGGTGAAGCGCCCGTCCTCGTAGGCGTTCAGCGCCCCCCAGTAATAGTCGGCGAGCGCCGCGTTGCCCTGGGTGGTCCAGCTTTCCCGGGCAATCGCCGCCTCCTTGATCCGGGCGAAGGTGTCCGGGTCCAGGCCGTGCTTGCGCAGGTGGTCGAACAGCTCCCCGAGCACCTTCAGCGCCTCGTCGAGGTCCTGGCGCTCGAGGTCGGCATTGAGGCTGAGCATCCCGCTGTCGCCGAAGCTCTCGCGTTGCACCGATGGGCCATAGGACAGGCCGTGACGCAGGCGCAACTGGTCGTACAGCGCCCAGTCCAGGTAACGCGAGAGCAGCTCGAGGGTCTGGTCGTGGCCCTCCTCCAGCGTCGGCTCGATGAACAGCCAGTGCAGCTTGATGTTGTCGCCCAGCCAGCCGCGGGTCAGGTCGCGGCGCTGCTCGGCCTGCTGGCTGATGCTTTCCAGGTTACGGCGCTCCCCGGGTTCGGTGGCCGGCAGCTCGCCGAAGGTACGTTCCAGGTAGGCCGGCAGCAGGCGGTCGAGGCCGCCGACGACGATCAGCGACATGTTGTTGGCCACGTACCAGTGCTCGCGCAGTTGCCGGACCTGCTCCAGGGTCATGTCGTCGAGGCTGGAGCGCTCGGGGCATTTCAGGCCCAGCTCGGTGGCCAGCTGGTCGCTGGCCGGGTGGCCGATGTCCTGGCGGTCGAGCCAGCGCTGCAGGCGGCCGTAGTGGCCGCCATCCTCGCGTTCGATGATCTTCTTCGCCGTGGCCAGCGCCTTTTCGTCGATGCGGGTGTCGCGAATGATCGCAAGTAGCAGGTCGAGCACCTTGCGCTGGTTGCGCGCCGGGGCTTCGATGACGAAGGTGGTGTCGGCGCTGCTGGTGAAGGCGTTCCACTCCCCGCCCAGGGCCTGCATGCGCTCTTCCAGGCCGCCCTCGCCCGTCTCGTCGATCCCGCTGAACAGCAGGTGCTCGAGCAGGTGCGGCAGCTCGCGCTGGTCGCAGTCGAAGTCGTCCAGGCCCACGCCGACCACCAGGCGGATCGACACATGGTCGCGCTCGTAGCCGGACTTGAGGATCACCTGCAGGCCGTTGGGCAGCAGGTAGCCCTCGACCCGCGAGCGGTCGAGGGCGAGCGTGGGCAGGCTGAGGATCAGTAGGCAGGCGAACAACAGGCAACGCATAGGCGAGCTTCGGTCTCCGGGGTGTCTGGGCTCAAGGCTGGCGGGCTTCGTCCGGCACGCTGTCGAGCATCAGCCCGCCGGTGTCGGTGCCGCCCAGTACCACATAGGCACTGCTGCAGAACAAAGAGTTCAAACGCTTCATGTCGGCAATCAGCTCCAAGTGTAGCGAACTGGTCTCGATACTCTGCACCACTTTTCGTTGCAGGCGGCTGACATGGGCATGGGCCAGGCGCCGCTCCTGGGCGCGGAAGCGGCGTTTCTCGCGTAGCAGCTGGTGCGCGCTTTGCGGGTCGGCGCTGAGGAACACCGACAGGCCCAGGCGCAGGTTGGCCAGCAGCTGCTCCTGCAGGCCGGTCAGTTCCTCCAGGCCGACCTGGGAGAACTCCCGGCGCTGCGAGGTCTTCTGCTGCTGGACCTTGCGCAGCATGCGCTCGATCAGGTCGCTGGCCAGCTTGAGGTTGATCGCCAGCTCGATGATCTCCGCCCAGCGCCGGTTGTCCTGCTCGCCAAGATCCTCGCGGGGCATCTGCGCCAGGTACAGCTTGATGGCGTTGTACAGGGCCTCGGCGTCCTCGCCCAGGGCCCGCACCTGCTGCGGCATGGCGGTCTGGGTGCCGCGCAAGGCGCCGAGCATGGCTTCGAGCAGGCTGTCGACGATATCGCCCAGGCGCAGGGTCTCGCGCACGGCGTTGGCCAGCGCCAGGCTGGGGGTGTTCAGCGCGGTCGGGTCGAGGTGGCGGGGCTGGTGGTGGCCGTTGCCGTTGTCGCGCTCGGGCAGCAGGTAGTTGCACACCCTGCCCATGGGTTTGACCGTCGGCAGCATCAGCAGGCAGCGCAAGGTGTTGTAGAGCAGGTGGAAGCCGATCACCAGCTCCTGCGGGCTGAAGCTCAGGCTGTCCATCCACTCCACCAGAGGGTGCAGGACCGGGATGATCAGCAACAGGCCGACGATCTTGTACAGCAGGCTGCCCAGCGCCACCCGGCGCCCGGCGCTGTTCTGCAGGCTGGTGGTGAGAAAGGCGAGCAGGCCGCTGCCGATGTTGGCGCCGATCACCAGGCCGATGGCCACCGGCAGGCTGATCACCTCGGCACCGGCCAGGGTGGCGGTGAGCAGCACGGCGGCCAGGCTTGAGTAGGAGATCATGGCGAACAGCGCGCCGATCAGGGCGTCGAGCAGGATGTCGCCGGTCAGCGAGGCGAACAGTACCTTGACCCCCTGGGCATGGGTGATCGGCGCGGCGGCGTGGACGATCAACTGCAGCGCCAGGATGATCAGGCCCAGGCCGATGCCGACCCGGCCCAGCTGGCCGGCGCGGGTCTGCTTGCGCGAGAGGAAGAAGATCACCCCGAGGAAGATCAGCAGCGGTGACAGCCAGGACAGGTCGAAGGTCAGCACCCGCGCCATCAGCGCGGTGCCCACATCGGCGCCGAGCATGATCGCCAGGGCCGGGGTCATGGCCATCAGGCCCTGGCCGACGAACGAGGTGACCAGCATGGCGGTGGCGTTGCTGCTCTGCACCATGGCGGTGACCAGGATCCCGGCAATGAACGCCAGCGGACGCTTGTTCATGTTCTGGCCGAGCACCCGGCGCAGGTTCGAGCCGTAGACCCGCAGGATGCCGGTCCGCACGATATGGGTGCCCCACACCAGCAGCGCCACGGCGGAGAGCAGGTTGAGCAGGGTCAGCATGGTCGGGCCCCCTTTTCTTCTATGCCCCTGTGCGGGGCCAATGGGTGCGGCGGTGAGCCTGGCCCGGGGGTGGGCTGGTTTTTTCAGTGCTCACTGAAGCTTTAGTTGTTTTGCCTGGCTGGCGCCAGCTTGGCATGGGTGAAACATATTTGAAACACGGGTGGATTTGTAGGAGCGGCCTTGTGCCGCGAAAGGACCGCAGGGCGGTCCCGACAATCTTGCATGATGTCGAGATATTGGGGCTGCTACGCAGCCCATCGCGGCACAAGGCCGCTCCTACAGGGGGGCGTGGATGCGAAAAGGGCCCCGAAGGGCCCTTTTGTACCGCGCTCCTGATCTTACTGACCCGGAATGTCCTTGCGCAGTTTCACCGGATCGTGTTCCTTGCCTTTCTTGCGCGCCAGCGCCGTGCGCATGCGGATGTTGATCGCTTCCACCGCCAGCGAGAAGGCCATGGCGAAGTAGACGTAGCCCTTCGGCACGTGAACATCGAAAGATTCGGCGATCAGCACGGTACCGACGACGATCAGGAACGAAAGTGCGAGCATCTTCAGCGACGGGTGCTTGTCGATGAAGTCGCTGATGGTGCCGGCGCAGAGCATCATCACCAGCACCGCGACGATGATCGCGGCGATCATCACCGGTACGTGGGAAACCATGCCCACCGCGGTGATCACCGAGTCCAGGGAGAACACGATGTCGATGATGGCGATCTGGATAATGGTGTAGAAGAACTTGCCGCCCGCGCCTTTCGGCTCGTCCGCACTTTCGTCCTCGCCTTCCAGGCCGTGGTAGATCTCCTGGGAGCTCTTCCACAGCAGGAACAGGCCGCCGAAGAACAGGATCAGGTCACGCCCGGAAATACCCTGGCCGAGCACATGGAACAGGTCGTCGGTCAGGCGCATGACCCAGGTGATCGACAGCAGCAGCATGATCCGCGTGACCATGGCCAGGGCAAGGCCGAAGATCCGCGTGCGCGGTTGCATGTGCTTGGGCATGCGGCTGACCAGGATCGAGATCATGATGATGTTGTCGATCCCGAGCACGATCTCAAGCGCGGTGAGGGTGAAAAAGGCAACCCAGATTTCCGGGCTGGTCAGCCATTCCATGTGTATTCCTTCGAGCGGTAAAGGCCAAGCGCCCGGATTTCGGGCGCTTGGCGGTTGGATGATGCGCTTGTGTTACAGACTGCTGAACAGCGGGAAAGTCCCCAGCGCCAGCGCGCCGGCCATTATGCACAGGCACACCAGCACTGCCCACTTGAGGGTGAAGCGCTGGTGGTCGCCGAACTCGATGCCGGCCAGGGCCACCAGCAGGTAGGTGGAGGGTACCAGCGGGCTGAGCAGGTGTACCGGCTGTCCGACGATCGACGCGCGGGCCATTTCCACCGGGGTGACGCCGTAGTGGCTGGCGAACTCCGACAGCACCGGCAGCACGCCGTAGTAGAAGGCGTCGTTGGACATGAAGAAGGTGAACGGCATGCTGACGATGGCGGTGATCACCGCCATGTACGGGCCGAACGCTTCCGGGATCACCGCCAGCAGGCTCTTGGACATGGCGTCGACCATGCCGGTGCCCGACAGGATGCCGGTGAAGATGCCGGCGGCGAAGATCAGCCCGCTGACGGCCAGCACGCTGGAGGCGTGGGCGGCGATGCGGTCCTTCTGCTGCTGCAGGCACGGGTAGTTGACGATCATGGCGATGCTGAAGGCGATCATGAACAGCACCGGCAGCGGCAGCACGCCGGCGATCAGCGCGACCATCAGCGCGGCGGTCAGGGCGCCGTTGAACCAGATCAGTTTCGGACGACGGGCCTCCGGGAACTGCGACACGCTGATCTCGCTGTGGTCGATGTCGTCGGTCGGCAGGTGCAGCTCGCCCAGGCGGGCACGCTCGCGCTTGCCGTACCAGTAGGCGATGGCCAGGATCGCCGCCACGCCGAAGGCCATGGCCGGAATCATCGGCACGAAGATGTCCGACGGATCCACGTGCAGGGCGCTGGCGGCGCGGGCGGTGGGGCCGCCCCACGGGGTCATGTTCATCACCCCGCCGGCGAGGATGATCAGGCCGGCCATGATCCGTGGGCTCATGCCCAGGCGGCTGTACAGTGGCAGCATGGCGGCGCAGCAGATCATGTAGGTGGTGGCGCCGTCACCGTCGAGGGACACCACCAGGGCCAGCACCGCGGTGCCGACCGAGACTTTCAGCGGGTCGCCCTTGACCAGCTTGAGGATCCTGCGCACGGCCGGGTCGAACAGGCCGGAGTCGATCATCAGGGCGAAATAGAGAATGGCGAACATCAGCATCACGCCGGTGGGCGCGAGCTTGCTGATGCCTTCGAGCATCATCGGGCCGATCTTGGCGGAAAAACCACCGAACAGGGCGAACAGGATCGGTACCAGGATCAGCGCGATCAAGGCCGACAGGCGCTTGGTCATGATCAGGTACATGAAGGTGATGACCATGGCGAAGCCGAGGAAGGTCAGCATGGCGGTACTCCAGGCGTGGCGCGGCGAAAGGAAGGACGATTCGGGCGGATCAGCGCGTCAGGCGCTGCGCGAGGAGCAGGCGGAGGGGTACTGCGAAAAGGCGGGCACAGGAAAACATCAGAATCACCATTGTTGTTGTTGATTGGGCCGGGCGCGGAAGTTTCCGGGTGCCCTGGCTGACCGGTCTGCTGCCGGTGGTGGCGCTATCCTATGTGGGCAAGCTTTCAGCCAGCTTTCGCCTGCGCTCAGGCGACGGGAGGTCGTTCGATGGTGGATGTCGTGGAAGGCGGGTGTCATTGCGGGGCGTTGCGCTACCGGCTGCAGGCCGATCTGGGCGATGTCGCCCATTGCCATTGCTCGATCTGCCGGCGGGTCAGCGGCGGCACGCTGGTGACCTGGGTCACCCTGCCCCTCGCGGGTTTCCAGTGGCTGACGGGCTCGCCCCAGCGCTACATGGCGCCGCAGAGCTGCAGCCGGTATTTCTGTGGCAACTGCGGGGCGCATGTGGCGCTGGTGACCGCGCATAGCCCTGAAACGATCGATGTGACGGTGGCGACGCTGGATCATCCCGAGCGGGTGCCGGCCAATCGGCACATCTGGGTGGGGAGTCGGCTGCCGTGGTTGCAAGTGGATCAAGGGTTGCCGGAGGAGGACGAGGAAAGCCCCTAGGGCTTTATCGCGGGGCAAGCCCGCTCCCACGAATGAAACCATGAGCCATCGCCGGGAAGGCCCTCTCCCACAAAGGCCATCATGAATTGTCGTGGGAGCGGGCTTGCCCCGCGATGGCGGCTGACTTGCCAGGCGCTAGGGCAGCTGCAATCCCCCGGCCGCCTTGTGCAACGCCCGCAGGTGCTCGCCCACCTGCTTGATATTGGCTTCCACGGCCTTGATCTCCCTGCCCCGCTCCGGCCCCAGCAGCGCCCTCACCTGTTGGTCCAGGTCGGTGCTCAGGCGCAACAGCTGCGCCTGGCGCTCACTGCTCACCTGTTCCAGCTGCTTGCGCTCCGCCGGCTGCGGCAGGCCATAGCCCCCTGCCCCCAGCAATTCCGCCGGGCGGCTGAGGAAGCCGCTGTTGGCCAGCATCGCCTGCAAGGTCTCGTTGGCCTTGTCGAAGCTGCCGTCCTTGAGCGCCCGGCCGTTCAGGTAGCGTTGCTTGACCTCGTCCTGGGCCAGCAGCAGCTGGCGGCGCAGGCCGGCCTGCTCGAGCAGCAGCAAGGCCGCGCTGGTGCGCAGGTCGGCGCGGTCGAACCACTGGCGGCGCTGCTCGGCGTCCAGCGCCAGCCAGTCTTCCACGCTCGTCTGCTTGATCGGCAACTGCTTGCGCAGCACTTCGAACATCGCCTGGTAGCGATCACGGTAGGAGTCGAAGCGATAACCCAGGCGCAGGGCCTCGCGCGGGTCGTCGAGCACGCGGGTATCGGCCAGTCCCCTACCCTTCAGCACCTCCAGCAAGCCGTTGGGCATGATGCTGTCGAGGTCGTTCAGGCGCGGGTTGCTGGTACCGCTGCGCAGCAGCTTGAGCGATTCCACGGCGCAGTTGTTGGACAGGAAGTAGTAGTTGCCGTCGTAGCTCCAGTGCATCTCGGCGGCCTGGCGCACCAGGTTCTCGATCTCGCCGCGGCTGAGCTTGAGCGGCACCGAGGCCAGGCTGCGCAGCTCGGTCTTGGTGTATTCGTCGATCACCTGACCCAGCGGCAGCACGAACAGCCGCGAGGGATAGGCGCCGGTCAGGCCGTCCCAGCTGGACAGCTGCACGTCGTTGACGAAGGCGCGGTACGACAGCACCAGGCTCTGGTCCAGGTCCAGGCGGCAGGCCGGACCGCGCGGGCGACCTGGGGCGCAGATCACCAGGCGCAGCATGCTGTGGCCCCAGCGGCTGACCCAGTTCTGGTTGGCTTCGGCCAGCAGGTAGTCCACCTCGTAGACCCGCTCCGGGTCGATCTCGCCCAATGGCTGGCGGGCGAAGTCGTTGCCGGCGTTGAGGAATGGCAGGCCCTTGGTGCAGGTGTCCTGTTGTGGCGCCCAGCCGAAGTGGTCGCGCAGGTACTGGTTCAGCGCCGGGCGGCGACAGCCGTAGCTCGGGTCGAGGAGGAAGTACTCCATGTTGACCGCGATGAACTCCTTCGGGCTGCTCAGCTCGTAGGGATCCGGGCTGCGCACCAGCTGGCCGTTGTGCTGCTCGCGCTCACCACGCCGGCCGACGTACTGCGGCCAGCCGGCCAAGTCCAACAGGCGCGGGTCGTCGCTCAGGGTAAAGCGGCGTTCGGCCTGGCCACGGCAGTCCTGCGGCAGCCCGACCTTGCCCAAAGCACCCTGCTGGCGCTTGCAACGGCTGATCAGCTGGCGCTCGGCGTCTGGCCAAAGGCGTGCGCGGTCATAGATATGGGTGAGCTCGTGGAGCACGGTGGCCAGCAGTTCTTCGCGGACCGTGCCGTGGGGACGGTTGGTCTTCTCGCGGGCGGCGCTGCCGTCGACCAGGCCCGGCAGCAGGCGCCGGTTGAGGTCCAGGCTGGCCACCGGAGAGGCCTGGCCGTAGGCGTCCTCGGGCATGCGCTCGGTCCAGCCGACCAGGATCTGCCGGTCCAGTTGCTGCTTGAAGCGCGGTGGCAGCTTGGCCATGGCTTCGTCGAGCAACGTCTGGGTCGCCTGCTGTTGCGCAGGGTCGAGGCCGTCGCGCTGCAGCACCAGCTGCAGGTCGGCCAGGGCGGGCGTGCCGAGCAGCGTCAGGGCGCAGCCCAGCAGCCAGGCACGCACGCGCTTCACAGGGCGAGGATGGCTTCGGCCAGCACCTGGTCGCTGGCGTCACGGGCCTCGGGAACACGGGCGCGCAGGGTGTCGAAGGCGGCTTCGAGCTGGGCGCCGCGGATGTCGCCGTTGCTGGCGACGAAGCTGGCGGCGTCGTCGTGGGCTTCACGCACCACTTTCGAGTCGCGGATCGAGGTGGTGGTGTCGGAGGTGAAATCGATCGAACGGCCAAAGGCGCGGACGATGATGTTGCTGGTGGCCACCAGGGTGTGGGCCTGGGCCAGGTCGGCGAGCAGCAGCATGCCGAGGGTGGCGGCGATCAGCGGTTTACGCATGGAGCATCTCCGGAAATACAGGGGAGTCGAATGTAGTTATTGGACGAGAATCGCTTCGGCCAGTTCACGGTCGCCGACGCAAGGCCGGGCAAGGTCCTGGTGCAGCATGTCCAGCGCCGCCTGCAGGCGCGCGCCACGGATCCGGCCGTCGCTGGCGACGAACGCGGCGGCGTCGTCACGGGCGGCGGCGACCAGCTTGCGGTCGAACGGCGCGGCGGTGACCTGGCTGGTGACGTAGCCGCTGATGACCAGGCTCTGAGTGGTGGTATCCATGGCTTGGGCGCTGCTCATGCAGGCCAGGGCGAACAGTGAAGGCAACAGGTAACGCATGGGCGGTCTGGCGATGATCTCGGGCTGCGAAGGCTACCCCGGATCCACTGGGCGGGCCAGTGAATCCGGGCAGTGCGGGGCTCAGATGGCGAGGATGGCGCGGGCCAGCTGCGCGTCGCTGGCCTGCAGGTCCGGCAGTTGCTGGCGAATGTGCACGAACGCGCTCTCCAGCTTGGCGCCGCGAATGGCGCCGTCGCTGCCGACGAAGCTGGCGGCATCGTCACGGGCGGCCTTGACGATCTTGTCGTCGCGGAACGAGGAGGAGATGTCGGAGGTGGCGTCGGTGGAGGCGGCTACCGCGCCCACCACGGCGTCGGTGGTGACGACGAAGCTGGTGGCATTGGCCGCGCCGGCGAGCGACAGCAGCAAGGCGGCGCCAAACAGGTGATAACGGGACATGGTCGGGGACTCCTGCACAGGGTCTGGATGGTTCTGCTTATCGGACGCTCGCTTGGCTCGTCACGGTACTTTTCTCTGCCAGGCGCGTAAGACAAGCGTAACACGCGCTGGTTCGGGTGTTTGGCTCGAGAAAAGATCACAAATAGTAACTGTACCTACTGATATGAGAATTTATAAAACTGTCATGATTGGCTATGCAAACGCTCTATTCCGGGCCTTGGAACAAAAAACCCGCTGCAGTTTCCTGCAACGGGTTCTTGTGAATTCGCGGTGCCGGCCTGGGCCGGCGTCCGGCGCTTAGCGCCAGAAAGGCTTGCTCAGCTCTTCGTAGCGCTGCGACTCGCTGATACCGGCGTCGGCCAGCAGGCGGGAGTCCAGGCGCGCCAGCTGGCGGCGGCTGGCCATGCGGCGCTGCCACAGTACCAGGGTGGACAGGACGCGCAGCGGCAGGGCGGCGTTGGAAGCTTGGGCGTTTTCGAAAACCAGGTCGGAACTGAGGGTACGTTCCATGATGTGTCATCCTTCCGCTTGTGGCGGCATTAGGGAGTGATTTAACTGGTGCCCATCTTCCTCTTCTCTCGTCCAGAACAGTAGGTACAGTTCAGGTGTATTGTGAGGGGGCAGTTAACTGTTGGAAGGGACTGTTGCACCAGTTATTGAGGGAACTGTACTGGTGCGCACTGGTTTGGTGCGATTTTGTGGTGTCGGTAGGGAAATGGAACGCAGGAAGTGATGTTTTAGGCGGTACAGTAGTACAGTTTTAGATGTGTTCTGGCTTGAAAGTGTATCGACGATACAGTTGCAGTGCCTATGAGATCGAGCGCCCCCCGCGCGGCGCATCGCGGATGAATCCGCTCCTACATTTGTTGCAACGTGCCGAACCTGTCAGGCCATGGTTGCCAGCCTTGGCGCAGGGTTTGAGACAGGTGGGGCGGCGGCAATGCCCGCCGAAAAATCGCGTCGAGCACACAAGGCTTACAACCATGCCTTATCAGGCATGGCCACGTTGCAACAAATGTAGGAGCGGATTCATCCGCGATGCGCCGCGCGGGCGGCGCTCGATCTCAAGGGCGCTGCAAGACCATCGCCAGGCACCTGTCCGCCATCACGCGATCCCCAGCGCCCCCAAACCCCTCAAGCCGATACCGCCGCCCCCCGCGCCCGCTCGGCCTTGCCCAGCAACCGCTTCATCCGCCACTCAAAGCCGAACGTCAGCGCAACCGCCGCGCAGGCCAGGCCCAGCGCCAGCCCCCACCAGATTCCCTGCGCGCCGCCGCCGAGGTTGAAGGCGAACAGCCACGCGCTCGGCGCCCCCACCAGCCAGTAGCACACCAGGCCGATCAGGAAGGTGGTCTTGGCGTCCTTCAAGCCACGGATCGAGCCCATGGCGATGGTCTGCACGCCATCGAACAGCTCGAACCACGCCGCCACCATCACCAACTGTACCGCCAGCATGAAGATCGCGGCGAAGGCCGGGTCGTTGCGGTCGATGAACAACCCGACCAGGGCGTCCGGCAGCAACCAGAACAGTGCGGCGAAGGCGAACATCAGCGAGGCGCCGAAACCGATCCCCACGCGCCCGGCACTGCGGGCCGCCAACAGGTTGCCAGCCCCATAGTAGAGGCCGACACGCATGGTCACCGCGTACGAAAGGCCGGTCGGCACCATGAACGCCGTCGAGACGATCTGCAGGGCGATCTGGTGCGCCGCCAGTTCCGTGCTGCCCAGCACGCCCATGCACAGAGCGGCGAAGGCGAACAGGCCCACTTCGACCATATAGGTGCCGCCGATCGGCAGGCCCAGCCGCCACAGCTCGCGCAGTGCCGGCAGGGAAGGGCGCGACAGCCCCTTGCGCAGCGGGTAGGCGGCATAGGCCTTGTGCCAGCGAATATAAAGCGCGAGGGCGATGGCCATGCCCAGGGTCACCACCGCAGTGACCAGGCCGATGCCCATCAGCCCCAATTTGGGCAGGCCGAACATGCCCTCGATCAGCGCATGGTTGAACAGGTAGTTGAATACCGTGCCCACCAGGCTGATGACCATCACCGGGGTCGAGTGACCCAGGGCGCTGGTGAAGCCGCGCAGGGCCATGAAGGTCATGTAGCCGGGGAGGGCGAGCGGCAGCAGGGTGAGCAGCTGCATCGCCGAGTCGACGTTCTCCGGCTTCTGGCCGAACAGCAGCAGCACCGGCTTGAGGTTCCACATCACCAGCGCCGATACCAGCGCCAGGCCCCAGGCCAGCCACAGGCCGCTCTGGGCCAGGCGGGTGACGCCCTCGGTGTCGTTGGCGCCCTTGCGGATCGCCACCAGCGTGCCGACCGCGGCGATCACGCCCAGGCAGAAGATCGACACGAATGAATAGCTCGCCGCGCCCAGGCCACCACCGGCCAGGGCCTGCGGGCTGATGCGGGCCATCATCAGGGTGTCGGTGAGCACCATCAGCATGTGCGCCAACTGCGAGGCGATCAGCGGCCCGGCCAGGCGCAGCAAAGCCTTGAGTTCGGTGGTAGGCGCGACATGCATGGGGGCGGTCCTTCTGGATGATTCGGGGAAGCGAGCCGTCGATTCTGAGGCCTCGGTCAGCTTTGCACAAAAGGATAAATGCGATCACTAACATGAGTCTGACTCATGGATGTATGATCCTGTGCATCCGACCTACGCCCCGTATGACAGGTGCGCCATGACCCGCCAACTGCCTCCGCTCTATGCGCTGCGCGCATTCGAAGCCGCCGCCCGGCTGAGCTCCTTCACCCGTGCCGGTGAAGAGCTGTCGATCACCCAGAGCGCGGTGAGCCGGCATATCCGCACCCTCGAGGAGCATTTCGCCTGTCGCCTGTTCGTGCGCAGCGGACGCAGCCTGCAACTGACCGAAGCCGCGCGTATGCTGCTGCCCGGTGTGCGCGACGGCTTCGCTTCGCTGGAGCGGGCCTGCGAGGCCTTGCGCGGCGAGGACGACATCCTGCGCATGAAGGCGCCCTCGACCCTGACCATGCGCTGGCTGCTGGCGCGCCTGAGCCGTTTTCGCCACCTGCAGCCGGGCAACGAGGTGCAGCTGACCAGCGCCTGGATGGATGTCGATCATGTCGACTTCAACCAGGAGCCGTTCGACTGCGCGGTGCTGCTCAGCGATGGCAGCTTCCCGGCGGACTGGGAGGTGCGTCGGCTGTTCTCCGAGCTGTTGATCCCGGTGGGCGCGCCGGACCTGCTCGACGACGCGCCGTGGGACGAGCGGCGTCTGGCGGGCATCGAGCTGCTGCACCCCACGCCGGACAAGCGCGACTGGCGTGCCTGGCTGGCGCGCATGGGGCTGACCGACAAGGTCTCGCTCAAGGGCGGGCAGGTGTTCGACACTCTGGAGCTGGGCATGATCGCCGCGGCACGGGGCTATGGGATCTCCATGGGCGACCTGCTGATGGTGGCCGAGGACGTGGCCCAGCGCCGGCTGAGCCTGCCCTGGCCGACCGCGGTGGCCAGTGGCATGGACTACTACCTGGTATGGCCGCGGACCCGGCCAGGCGGGGAGCGGTTGCGCAGGTTGAGTGTATTCCTGCAGGAGGAGGCGGCGGCGATGGACCTGCCGGCTGTGCAGGTACTGTCGGCGCAAGGCTGAGGGCCATCGCGGGGCAAGCCCGCTCCCACGCAGAGCCACAGGACACAGGGGCAAGAAAACGTTTGCGAATATCCCGGTCCCGCACTCAAGTATTTCCTACAGACGCCGATCAACTTGCACCAGCGTCCCGGAAGAGGACGCGATTCCCCGTCGATATGCAGCGGGCGGTCAGCGTGATCAGGACGATCCCGGCCTCTTGCCAGGAGCCTTGCCATGTCTCAACCGCGTGCCCGAATCGCCTCGCAGCTCGGGATCGCCCTCGCCATCGTGCTGGCGCTGGTGATCACCGGTAGCACCCTGTTCGCCCTGCGTTCGCTGGACGACGCCAACCTCACCACCCGCCAGGCGCACCTGGCCAGCGAGGCGCGGCTGCTGGCCGACCAGCTCGACACCTTCCACGGCTCGCTCAAGGACAACACCCAGCGCCTGAGCGGCCTGTTCGAGCGCCGATTCGCCTCGGGGCTGGCGCTGCACGCCGGTGAGACGGTCAACGTCGCCGGTGCCGCGACACCGGCGCTGTACCTGGGCGACCACCTGCTGAACAACGATTTCCGCCAGGTCGACGAGTTCCAGCAGATGACCGCCGGGGTCGCGACCCTGTTCGTGCGCAGCGGTGACGACTTCGTGCGCATCAGCACCAGCCTGACCAAGCAGGACGGCAGCCGCGCCATCGGCACCCAGCTCGACCGCCAGCATCCGGCCTACGCCAAGCTGATGGCCGGGCAGACCTACGTCGGCCGCGCCGTGCTGTTCGAGCGCAACTACATGACCCGCTACGTGCCGGTGCGTGACGGCGGTGGTCGGGTGATCGCGGTGCTGTTCGTCGGCTTCGACTACACCGACGCGCAGAACGCCCAGTTCGCCAACCTCAAGCGCTTCCGCATCGGCCAGACCGGTTCGCTGGCGTTGCTGGACGAGCAGGGCAAGTGGCTGGTGCCGCCGGCCGAGGTGCGTGACGGCGAGGCGGCGGCCCAGGCGGTCAAGGCGATCAAGCCGGGGGCAGGGCAGTTCTGGGCCGGTGCCGGCGAGCCGTTGTTCAGCGTCACCGAGCCGTTCGCCGAGGGCCCGTGGACCGTGGTGGCAAGCATGCCCGAGGGCGAGATCCGCGAAGTGACCTGGAGTGTCGGCCTGCGCCTGGCCATCGGCAGCGTGCTGGCGATGCTGCTGGCCGTGGCCGCCACCCTCTGGCTGCTGCGGCGCAAGCTGCGCCCGCTGGGCGACCTGGTGCGCCAGGCCGAAGCCCTCGGCGCCGGCGACCTGAATGCCCGCCTGAGCGTCACCAGCCATGACGAGATCGGCCAGCTGGCCCGTAGCTTCAACCAGATGGGCGAGGCCCTGGCGACCATGGTCGAGCATATCCGCGCCGCCTCCGACCAGGTCAGTGGCCGCGCCCGCTCGCTGTCGGGGCTGTCGTCCGGCGCCTGCGAGGGCATGGACCAGCAGTCCGGAGAGATCACCAGCATGGCCGGCGCGGTGGAGGAGTTCAGCGCTACTTCGATGAACATCGCCGACAACATGGCCGGTACCGAGCGCATGGCCCGCGACAATGCCCAGCAGACCCGCATCGGCCGCAGCGCCATGGACGAAGCCTCGGTTTCCCTGCGGCAGATCGCCGAGGCCTTGGGCGGCACCGCCAGTGTAATGGACACCCTGGGCGCCCGCTCGCAGGAGATCGGCGGGATTGTCGGCGTGATCACCTCGATCGCCGAGCAGACCAACCTGCTGGCGCTGAACGCCGCCATCGAGGCGGCGCGGGCCGGCGAGCAGGGCCGTGGATTCGCCGTGGTCGCCGACGAGGTTCGTGGCCTGGCCGCGCGCACCCGCCAGGCCACCGACGAGATCTCGGGCATGATCGCCAGCATCCAGCAGCAGACCGGCCATGCCATCAGCACGTTGGAGCAGGGCAACCAGCTGATGCAGGAAGGCCTGGCGCGCAACGACAAGGTGGCCGAGGCCCTGGCCCGGATCGACGAGCAGAGCAGGGTGGCGGGCGAGCAGTTCGCCGTGATCAGCACCGCGACCCAGGAACAGAGCAGCACCGCGACGGTGCTCAGCCGCAACCTGCAAAGCATCGCCCAGGCCAACAGCGAACAGCGCGATGTGGCCAATGAACTGGCCATGACGGCCCGCGAGCTGGAAGGGCTGGCGGGGCAGTTGCGCCAGGAAGTGGATCGGTTCCGCACTCACCGATAGTGCACTGGGGCTGCCTTGCAGCCCGTTCGCGGCACAAGGCCGCTCCTACATGGGATTGCGCTCTCCTGTAGGAGCGGCCTTGTGTCGCGAAAGGGCCGCAACGCGGCCCCGGCAGTTTCAAACCTTACAGAGTCCCCAGACCCAACGCCTGCGCACACGCCTGCAATGACCTGCGCTCGCTCTGCGCATACAGCGCCAGCTCATCCTGCACCTGCAACCCCAGCGCCTGCTCGAAGGCCTCGCGATTGGCATTGCTGCCATAGTTGGCCTGCCCGTCGTCCCCCAGGTTGGACTGGAAGATCCCCGCCGCGCTCACCGGCAGGAAATCCTCGTACACCAGCGCCTCGAAATGTACATGCCCGGCGTCGATCAGCCCCTGCAGGGTGGTCGGGCGATCCTGTTGCCCGCGCTCGGCCAGGCCTTTCTCGGTGGCGAAGTAGCGGAAGTACGCCAGCCCCTGCTCGCGCATCTGCCCCAGGTCATCCGGAAACTCGGCGAAGTGCTCCGCGAGCAGCGCCTTGTAACGCTCGGCATTGGCCTCCGCCGGCGCGCCGCCCAGGGCTGCGCGGGTCGCATCCAGCAGACGGTCGTACAGCTGGCGCCCCTTGGGCGTCAGCGCCGCGCCGCGCTGTTCGATCTCGCCGAAACGCGCCGTGTGGCTGCCTTGGGCATCGCTGAAAGCGACCTTCTCCTGCAGGGCCTTGAAGCTCGTCTGGCGCAGCAGGATCGGCTGGCGCCGGGTGGGCGGCCCCTCGACCACGGCCTTGGGCGGAATACCCTTGGCCGGCATGCCGAGCTGGATCGCGTCGATGTCCAGGGTGCGCGGGGTCAGGTGGTTGATATGCGGGCCTTTGAACGCCACCACATCGGCGATCAGCCGGTGCTGGTCGTGCAACTGCTGGTACTGCTCGGCGCTGACCGTGGCGTCCTGGTGCCAGCGGAAGGTATGCAACGCCTCCTGGACGAAGGTCTCGGCATCGCTTGCTTCCAGGCCGCCGTCGCGTTCGCATTGGGCGATCAGCTCGAGCACGCGGGGGGTGAAGATCTGCCGTTTCTCCAGGATGCCCTGGGCCAGTGCGCGCAGTTGCGGGTTGTCGATCAGCTCCAGGCGCAGCAGCGAGGTGAACACGCGGAACGGGCTGATGTGCAGCGACTGTTCGTGCACGGCGCGAAATGCGGTGGAGTGCACCGGTACGCCAGCCGAGCTCAGGTCGTAGTAGCCGACCGGCTGCATGCCCATCACCGCGAACAGGCGGGCGATGGTGGCCAGTTCCTCGGCGGTGCCCACGCGGATGGCGCCGTGGCGTTCCTGGTCAAGGCGTTCGATCTCGCCGGTCCAGCGCAGGGCCTCGGCCACCTTGGGCTGTGCGGCCATGACCTGCTGGTTGGTCTCGCTCACCAGCTCGAGCAGCGTGCCGTACAGGGGGACTTCCTGCTTGTACATGAGCGACATGGCGGCAGAGAACTGCGCGCGGATGCTGTCGGGGCTGACGAAATCATGGGCGGGCATCGCAAGCTTCCTGGGTGAGTGGAGGACACTTACATGAAAGCTGGGAATGGAGCTGGCGTACAAGCGAAAAAAAGTGCGGGTTTCATTCCTTTTTTGATCGACCTTGACGACCCTATCGCGGGGGCCAGCTCGTCCCCTGTGGGAGCCGGCTTGCCGGCGAAAGGGCCGCAAAGCGGCCCCGGCGATCTCAAGCCTGCAGTTGTTCCCGAACCCACTCCACCAACGCCCGCACCTTCGGCACTTCCGCCGCATGCTCGGCATACGCCAGGTAATGCGCGCCATTGCTCTTCATCGCATGGTCCCAGGCCAGCACCAGGCTGCCCTCGGCCAGCTCCCGGGCCACCAGGTACCGCGGCACCAGCGCCACCCCGCACCCCGCCTGCGCCGCGCTCAAGGCCATGTAGAAGGTGTCGAAGCGCGGCCCGTGGTAGCTGTTGTCGGTGTGCAGCCCTTGCTCCAGGAACCACGCGTGCCAGGCCTCCGGGCGCGAGGTGCTCTGCAGCAATACCAGCTCCGCCACCGCGCCCGCGTCAGGCAGCGTGCGGCCTTGCAGCAGCTCCGGCGCGCACACTGGCACCACTTCTTCGCCGAACAGCTCGACGCAGGTCGCCCCGGGCCAGGTGCCCTGGCCATAGAAGAACACCACGTCGGCCGACCCCTGCAGCAGGGAGAACGGCTCCATCTCGTTGCGGATATCCAGGTGGATGTTCGGGTGGCGCTTGCCGAAGCCTTTTAGGTGCGGAATCAGCCAGCGCACGCCGAAACTCGGTTGAGTGGCTACCTTCAATACTTCGGTCTGCGAGCCATAGCTCAGGACATAGCGGCTGGACATGTCCACCTGGGTGAGGATCTTGTTCACCTCGGCCAGGTACAGGCTGCCGGCGGGGGTCAGTTGCAGGCGTCGGCGGATGCGCAGGAACAAGTGGTGACGCAGCATCTCCTCGAGCTGCGCTACCTGCTTGCTCACCGCGCTCTGGGTCAGGTGCAGCTCCTCGGCGGCGCGGGTGAAGCTCAGGTGACGGGCTGCGGCCTCGAAGCACTGCAGGGCGGTCATGGACGGAACCAGGCGTTTGGACATAAGCGGTCTCGGCGGCTGAAATCATTACCTGACGGAATGATATGCGGAATAAAGGTCGTTTGTTGCACCTGTGTAATCGGATTAATACTGACCCACATCATTTTTACCCCTTCACCCGATGAAAGGAGAAGCACAATGGTTGCTGCATTGCTCGAGCGTCTTGGCGTTGCCGCCGCGGCTCACACCCAGGGCGACTACCCTGTTCACACCCCGATCGACGGCAGCCGCATCGCTTCGGTGAAGCTGCTCGGCAAGGCCGACACCATTGCCCGCATCGACCAGGCGCAACAGGCCTTCGAAACCTGGCGCAGTGTGCCGGCCCCGCGTCGTGGCGAACTGGTGCGCCTGTTCGGCGAGGTGCTGCGCGAGCACAAGGCTGACCTCGGCGAGCTGGTCTCCATCGAAGCCGGCAAGATCACCCAGGAAGGCCTGGGCGAAGTGCAGGAAATGATCGATATCTGCGACTTCGCCGTCGGCCTGTCGCGCCAGCTGTACGGCCTGACCATCGCTTCCGAGCGCCCGGGCCACCACATGCGCGAAACCTGGCACCCGCTGGGCGTGGTCGGGGTGATCAGCGCCTTCAACTTCCCGGTGGCGGTATGGGCGTGGAACACCGCGCTGGCGCTGGTGGCCGGCAACGCCGTGGTGTGGAAGCCGTCCGAGAAGACCCCGCTGACCGCCCTGGCCTGCCAGGCACTGTTCGACAAGGCCGTGAAAGCCTTCGGCGATGCGCCGGCTGGCCTGGCGCAACTGGTGATCGGTGGCCGCGAAGCCGGCGAAGCCCTGGTCGACGACCCACGCGTGCCGCTGGTCAGCGCCACCGGCAGCACGCGCATGGGCCGTGAAGTCGGCCCGCGTGTCGCGGCGCGATTCGGCCGCAGCATTCTCGAGCTGGGCGGCAACAACGCCATGATCCTGGCTCCGAGCGCCGATCTGGACCTGGCCGTGCGCGGCATCCTGTTCTCGGCAGTCGGCACCGCCGGCCAGCGCTGCACCACCCTGCGCCGTCTTATCGTTCACCGTTCGATCAAGGACGAAGTGGTCGCCCGCGTCAAAGCCGCCTACGGCAAGGTGCGCATCGGTGACCCGCGCAAGGACAACCTGGTAGGCCCGCTGATCGACAAGCAGTCGTTCGATGCCATGCAGGGCGCGCTGGCCAAGGCCCGCGACGAGGGCGGCCAGGTGTTCGGTGGCGAGCGCCAGCTGGCCGAGCAGTATCCGAACGCCTACTACGTGTCGCCGGCCATCGCCGAGATGCCGGCCCAGAGCGACGTGGTGCGCCACGAGACCTTCGCGCCGATCCTCTACGTGCTGGCCTACGACGACTTCGAAGAGGCCCTGCGCCTGAACAACGAAGTGCCGCAAGGCCTGTCGTCGTGCATCTTCACCACCGACATCCGCGAGGCCGAGCGCTTCCAGAGCGCCTCGGGCAGCGATTGCGGCATCGCCAACGTCAACATCGGCACCAGCGGTGCGGAGATCGGAGGGGCGTTCGGGGGCGAGAAGGAGACCGGCGGCGGGCGTGAGTCCGGGTCGGATGCGTGGAAGGGGTACATGCGCCGGCAGACCAATACCGTGAACTATTCGCGTGAGTTGCCGCTGGCGCAGGGCATCGTGTTCGACTGATGATCGCAGGCGGGGGCGTTGCCCCCGTTTCGCCGGCAAGCCGGCTCCCACAATTTTTTGCGTGAGCATTGTGGGAGCCGGCTTGCCGGCGATGGGCCGCCTGGCGGCCCCAACAAGAACAATAGCTGGAGCCGGGCCATGTCCGAACTGCGTCAAGAATGTCTGTGGGAACACGTCACCCAGCCGACCGTCGCCGCCCAGGCCCTGGCCGGCGAGCACAAGGCCGATGTCTGCGTGATCGGCGGCGGCATTACCGGCCTGTCGGCGGCGATCCACCTGCTGGAGCAGGGCAAGTCGGTGATCCTGCTGGAAGCCTGGAAGATCGGCCATGGCGGCTCCGGGCGCAACGTCGGCCTGGTTAACGCCGGCACCTGGATCCGCCCCGACGACGTCGAGGCCACCCTCGGCCACAAGCAGGGCAGCCGCCTGAACAAGGTACTCGGCGAGGCCCCGGGTGAAGTGTTCGCCATGATCGAACGCCTGGGCATCGACTGCCAGGCCCGGCACCAGGGCACCTTGCACATGGCGCATAACGCCACCGGCATCGCCGATCTCGAGGCCCGCCACCAGCAATGGACCCGGCGCGGCGCCGACGTCGAGCTGCTGACCGGCGCGCAATGCCAGGAATACTGCGGCACCGACAAGATCTCCGCCGCGCTGCTCGACCGCCGCGCCGGCACCATCAACCCCATGGGCTATACCCAAGGCCTGGCTGCCGCCGTGAACCGGCTGGGCGGTAAGCTGTTCCAGCAGTCCTCGGTCGAGGGCCTGGAGCGTGACGGCGACGCCTGGCGAGTGAAGACTGCACGCGGCGCGGTGCGCGCCGACAAGGTGGTGATCTCTACCGGCGCCTACACCGAAGGCGACTGGAGCAACCTGCAGAAGCACTTCTTCCGTGGCTATTACTACCAGGTCGCCTCCAAGCCCCTGCATGGCGCTGCCGCCGACAAGGTCCTGCCCCATGGCCAGGGCTCGTGGGACACCCGCACCGTGCTCAGCAGCATCCGCCGCGACGACCAGGGCCGCCTGCTGCTCGGCAGCCTCGGCCGGGTCGACAACAAGCCGGCGTGGTTCGTGCGCAGTTGGGCCGATCGTATCCAGAGCCACTACTACCCGGCGCTGGGCAAGGTCGAGTGGGAGATGCACTGGACCGGCTGCATCGACTTCACCCCGGATCACCTGATGCGCCTGTTCGAACCGGCGCCGGGGCTGGTGGCGGTGACTGGCTACAACGGGCGCGGCAACACCACCGGCACGGTGATTGGCCGGGCGTTTGCCGAGTTCCTGCTCAAGGATGACCCGGACAGCCTGCCGATTCCGTTTTCGCCGATGAGGCCGGTGAGTGCGCCGTCGTTGCGCACGGCGTTCTACGAGTCGGGGTTCTCGCTGTATCACGCGGGGCAGTGTCTGCGGGTGGTGTTGTAATCGCTATCGCGGGGCAAGCCCGCTCCCACGCTGTGCGGGCTGGATAACCCTTGGGGCAACCAGGAACGTGGGAGCGGGCTGGCCCCGCGATTGGCTCACTTATGCAACCAGCTCAGGAACCCACCTTTCTTCACCACCGCCGGTTTCTGCAGCAGCAGTGACTCGCGCTTCTGCCGGCGGAACCGCTGCAGCTTGGTCAGCGCCGACTTCACATCACCACTCTCGGCCAGGCAACCGCGCACCTGTTCCTTGTCGATGCGATAGAGCATGCAGCCGCTCAGGGCGCGGAACTCGACCGGCGACGCCTCGTCGTCCACCAGCCCCTCCAGCCCCAGCACCTCCCCAGGCCCCATGCGCCCGCCTTCGATCAACCGCTCGCCGTCGCGCACCGAGGCCAGCACCACGCCACGGCTGATCAGCAGCACATGCTCCGAGCGCTCGCCGATGCCGAGGATGACCTGGTCGGCCAGGTACTCCACCGTGGTCATGCGCTGGCTGAGGGCATCGCGCTCTTCATTGCTCAGTGAGCGGAACACCCGCACTTCCTCCAGCAGTTCGCGCTGGCGACTGCGTACGGGGGCGCCAAGCTCGGTGTTCCAGGTCACGCCGCTGGCCTCCAGGTGGCGGTGGGCCAGGTCGAACAGCTGGTTGCGCACCTCGGTCTTGCGCGACATCTCGGCGATAAAGCCGCTGGCCTCGTACTCCACCGACTCCAGGCTCGAAGCCTTCACCGTGACCTTGGGCGCCGGCTTGTCGAGCAGGATGCTGGTGCCCTGCAGGGTCTTTTCCAGCGCATCGAACACCCGCTGCGGACGCACCTTGGCCGGCACCACCACGCTGATCGACACCCCATGCACCTCGGCCGGGCGGCTGAAATTGAGGATCTTGGCCTTGGCCGCCACCGAGTTGGGGATCACCGCCAGGCTGCTGTTGCCGGTGATCAGGCGGGTGGCCCGCCAATCGATGTCGACCACCTTGCCCTCGGTGCCGTCGATCGAGATCGCGTCGCCGATCTGGTAGGGCCGCGTGGTGTTCAGCACGATGCCGGAGAACACGTCGGCCAGGGTGCTCTGCAACGCCAGGCCGATGACGATGGCCATCACCCCGGAGGTCGCCAGCAGGCCCTTGACCGGCAGTTGCATCACATAGGCCGCCGCCGCCACCGCCGCGACCAGGAAGATCAGCGCCCCGACCACATCCTGCAGCAGACGCCCGCCGTGGCTGCCCCGCGCCACCAGCAACAAGCCGAACACCACCGTCACCGTGCGTGCGCCGAACAGCCACCAGCCGATCGCCAGCACCGTGGCCATCAGGTTGCGCGAGACATCGTCGGCCCAGGGCGGGGGTTGCAGCGGGCTCATGCCCGCCGTCAGCAGCACCGTGCTGAACACCAGGAAGCACACCAGCCGCGTGGCGATACGCCAGGCCCGGTGGTGCAGCGGGATCAGCTGCCAGAGCAGCAGGTCGAGCAGGATCAGCAAGGTGCCGAGCAACAGCGGGTATGACTGGATGAACGCCAGCATGGTGGTCTCGGTGCGGGGGAGGGCTGTGGGTAGTAATAGAGCAGGTTGGGGTGGCGGGCAATGACTGTCTGCGGGTATCGCAATCGCGGGGCAAGCCCGCTCCCACGCAAGCCATGTCGCCGACGTGGAAGCGGGCTTGCCCCGCGATAAGGCCAGTACAGGCAAGGCTTATCCATCGTTCGTAAAATAGAACGCTACAGCCAAATTTCGCTATCTACCGCCACAAAGGTCCAGGTTTTAATCTTCTCCCATCAACGCGAAACACCCACCCCACTGAAGATCGAAACCCAAGGAGCACCGGCAATGAACAACTTCAAATACAACCGCCTGAACAAAGACGACGCCGCCGTACTGCTGGTCGACCACCAGGCCGGCCTGCTGTCCCTGGTCCGCGACATCGAGCCGGACCGCTTCAAGAACAACGTCCTGGCCCTGGCCGACCTTGCCAAGTACTTCAACCTGCCGACCATCCTCACCACCAGCTTCGAGCAAGGCCCCAACGGCCCGCTGGTGCCGGAACTCAAAGAACTGTTCCCGGATGCCCCGTACATCGCCCGCCCCGGCCAGATCAACGCCTGGGACAACGAAGACTTCGTCAAGGCAGTGAAGGCCACCGGCAAGAAGCAGCTGATCATCGCCGGCGTGGTGACCGAAGTGTGCGTGGCGTTCCCGGCGCTGGCGGCCCTGGAAGAGGAGTTCGAGGTGTTCGTGGTCACCGACGCTTCCGGCACCTTCAACGAAATGACCCGCGACGCCGCCCACAACCGCATGAGCCAGGCCGGCGCCCAGCTGATGACCTGGTTCGGCGTGGCCTGTGAGTTGCACCGCGACTGGCGCAACGACGTCGAAGGGCTGGCGGCGCTGTTCTCCAACCACATCCCGGACTACCGCAACCTGATCACCAGCTACAACGCCCTGACCGCCGGCAAGTAAGCCGCCCCGCCAGGCACCGCAGTGGTGCCTGGCGCCACCCCTTTCAGGTACGCCGCGATGAACGACAGCACCGTGGTCACGCTGGTCATCCAGCACAAGGTCCGCGCCGAAGCCCTGGCGCGCTACGAAACCTGGCTGCGCCACACCGTCGGCGTGGCACGTCGGCAACCGGGCCATCTGGACGTCAACGTGATCCGCCCCGACGACGGTGGCCGCCAGTTCACCACCGTGGTGCGCTTTGCCGAGGCCAGCCAGCTGCAGGCCTGGGTCGATTCCGCCGAGCGCCGAGAGCTGGTGGCCGAAGTGCTGCCGCTGCTCGAGGAGGGCGACCAGACCCAGGTGCATGACGATCCGGAATTCTGGTTCACCCCAGGCATCACCGGGGCGTCGCAGCCACCGCGCTGGAAACAGGCCGTGCTCACCTACCTGGTGATCTGCCCGCTGACCCTGCTGGTGCCGATGCTGCTGGCGCCGCTGTTCGAGCGCTTCCCGCTGCTGGGCGCGCGGCTGCCGAGCAACCTGCTGGTCAACCTCTGCGTCATCCTCCCGGTGGTGTTCTTCATCATGCCCTGGGTGACGCGCCGCTGTGCCGGCTGGTTGCGCCGCTGAGCGCCCGCCGTGATCCATTGCTAGCCTTCAACCGCCTGCCGATCACCCACCCGGACGGAGAGCACCATGAGCCAGGACCCTACCGACCAGAGCCGCCGCAAGTTCCTCGCCACCAGCACCGTGCTCGGTGCCGCCGGCGCGCTGTGGAGCGCATTGCCGTTCACCGATTCCGCCCATGCCGCCCTTTCAGGAGATCCCATGTCCGCCGACCTCATCTTGTTCAATGGCAAGTTGCACACCGTTGACCGCGAGAAGCCCACCGCCAGCGCCGTGGCCATCAAGGATGGCAAGTTCCTCGCCGTGGGCAGCGACGCCGAAGCCATGGCCCACAAAGGGACCGCCACGCAGATCATCGATCTCAAGCAGCGCACGGTGATCCCCGGCCTCAATGACTCGCACCTGCACCTGATCCGCGGTGGCCTGAACTACAACCTAGAACTGCGCTGGGAAGGCGTGCCGTCGCTGGCCGACGCCCTGCGCATGCTCAAGGACCAGGCCGAGCGCACGCCGACCCCGCAGTGGGTGCGCGTGGTCGGCGGCTGGAACGAGTTCCAGTTCGCCGAGAAACGCATGCCCACGCTGGAAGAGATCAACCAGGCCGCGCCGGACACCCCGGTGTTCCTGCTGCACCTCTACGACCGTGCGCTGCTCAACCGCGCCGCGCTCAAGGCGGTGGGCTACACCAAGGAAACCCCCAATCCGCCGGGCGGCGAGATCCAGCGCGACAAGTTCGGCAATCCCACCGGCATGCTCATCGCCCGACCCAACGCCACCATTCTCTACGCCACCCTGGCCAAGGGGCCGAAGCTGCCACTGGAGTACCAGGTCAACTCCACCCGCCAGTTCATGCGCGAGCTCAACCGCCTCGGCCTGACCAGCGCCATCGATGCCGGCGGCGGCTACCAGAACTACCCGGATGACTACCAGGTGATCCAGGAGCTGGCCAACAACGACCAGCTGACCGTGCGCATCGCCTACAACCTGTTCACCCAGAAGCCCAAGGAAGAACTGGCCGACTTCAAGAACTGGACGCAGAAGGTCAAGCCGGGCGATGGCAACGACTTCTTCCGCCACAACGGCGCCGGCGAGATGCTGGTGTTCTCCGCCGCCGACTTCGAGGACTTCCTCGAACCGCGTCCGGACCTGCCGCAGACCATGGAGCAGGAGCTGGAGCCGGTGGTGCGCCACCTGGTCGAGCAGCGCTGGCCGTTCCGCCTGCACGCCACCTACGACGAGTCGATCTCGCGCATGCTCGACGTGTTCGAGAAGGTCAACCGCGACATCCCGTTCAATGGCCTGCCATGGTTCTTCGACCATGCCGAAACCATCACCCCGCAGAACATCGAGCGGGTCCGGGCACTGGGCGGTGGCATCGCCATCCAGGACCGCATGGCCTTCCAGGGTGAGTACTTCGTCGACCGCTATGGCGCCAAGGCCGCCGAACACACCCCGCCGATCAAGCGCATGCTCGACATGGGCGTGCCGGTGGGGGCGGGTACCGATGCTACCCGGGTGTCCAGCTACAACCCGTGGACTTCGCTGTACTGGATGGTCAGCGGCAAGACCGTCGGCGGGCTGGAACTGTATCCGGAGGGCCTGAGCCGCGAGACCGCGCTGCAGCTGTTCACCCATGGCAGCGCCTGGTTTTCCAGCGAGCAGGGCAAGAAGGGGCAGATCAAGGTCGGTCAGCTGGCCGACCTGGCGGCGCTGTCGCTGGATTTCTTCAGCGTTGATGAAGAGGCGATCAAGGGCATCGAGTCGGTGCTGACCATCGTCGACGGCAAGGTGGTGTACGGCGCCGCCGAGTTCGACAAGCTGGGCCCTGCGCAGGTGCCGGTGTTGCCGGAGTGGTCGCCGGTGGCCAAGGTGCCGGGGCACTGGCGCGCCGGTGCGCCGATGGCGGTGGCGCTGCACCAGTGCGTCGGGCCGTGCGGGGTGCATGCCCACAGTCATGAGAAGGCGCGGCATTCCAGTGTGCCGGTGAGCGATTACCAGGGCTTCTGGGGTGCGCTGGGTTGTTCCTGCTTCGCGTTCTGATGGCCTGATCGCGGGGCAAGCCCGCTCCCACCGAGACTACAGGGCTTCGTGGGAGCGGCGATGCGGCGGCCCGAC
Organism: Pseudomonas peradeniyensis; assembly: GCF_014268935.2. Taxonomy (GTDB): domain Bacteria; phylum Pseudomonadota; class Gammaproteobacteria; order Pseudomonadales; family Pseudomonadaceae; genus Aquipseudomonas; species Aquipseudomonas peradeniyensis. The sequence goes on from NZ_JABWRJ020000003.1 coordinate 242,689, forward strand.
TTGCCCCGCGATGGCGTACTACGCCATGTCGCTGATGGCGAACTCCTCCGCCAGATGATCGATCAACGACCGCACCGACGGCAGCAACCCGCGCCGCGACGGGAAGATCGCATGCACGATGCCGCAACGCGGATGCCAGCCTGGTAGCATCTCCACCAGCCGCCCCGCCGCCAGGTCCTCGCGCACCGCCACCCTGGGCAGGTGCGCAATCCCCACGCCCGCCACCACGAAATGCCGCAGTGCGAACAGGTCGTCGGTGACCATCCGTGGTTTGTGCGGGATCACCAGGCTGCGGCTCATGTCCTCACCCTGGAACAGCTCCCACTGGTATTCACGCTGGGCGCCGCCCCAATGGACGCTGGGTAGCTCGCTGAGCTGCTGCGGATCAAAGCCTTGCGCAAGCTGTTCGAGGAACGACGGGTGGCCGACCAGGCATTGGGTGCTGTTGCTCAGCACCTTCATCACCATGTCGGTGTTCTCCAGCGGCGGGAAGCGCACCCGCAGCGCAACGTCAAAGCCCTCATGCAGCAGGTCGACGCGGCGGTTGGTGCTTTCGATGAACAGCTCCACCTGCGGGTACTTGAGCATGTAGCGGGTCAGCATCGGCCCGACCCAGGAGTTGAGCAGGGTGGTCGGGCAGCTGATGCGCACCAGCCCGCGTGGCTCACTGCGGTTGCGCTCGATGATTTCGGCGGCGCCCTCGGCCTCCACGCGCATGGCCAGGCAGCGGTTGTAGTAGGCCTGGCCGATCTCGGTCAGCGAGCAGTGCCGGCTGGTGCGGTGCAGCAGGCGCACGCCGAGGCGCTCTTCCAGATCGGCGATGCGCCGGCTGAGCTTGGACTTGGGCATGTCCAGCGCCCGCCCGGCCGGGGCGAAGCCACCGTGCTCGACCACCTGGGTGAAGTAGTAGAGGGAGTTGAGGTCTTCCAAGAGCGGTCTCCGCGACGGGGCAGGGGGTGGTTCGCAGTCTACCGGGTGGTGGGGCGGAGGTGCAGGGCGACAGCTTTGTGGCGCCTATGAGATCGAGCGCCGCCCGCGCGGCGCATCGCGGATGAATCCGCTCCTACATTTGTTGCAACGTGGCCATGCCTGATAGGCCATGGTTGTAAGCCTTGTGCGCTCGACCCGATGTTTTGGTGGGCATTGCTGCCGCCCCACCTGCCTCAAGCCTTGCGCCAAGGCTGACAACCATGGCCTGACAGGTTCGGTACGTTGCAACAGATGTAGGAGCGGATTCATCCGCGATGCGCCGCGCGGGCGGCGCTCGATCTGATAGGCGCTGCAAGGCCATCGGCAAGCGCTTGGCGGCCCTCATGCGATCTGCTTCTCAGGACGACTCGATTCCCTCCAGCATCGCTTCCGTCAGGCCTTCGGCCATCTCGATGCCATGCAGGCTGGCCCATAGCAGGCTCCTGCCGGTTTCATCCATATGCTCCAGCGCCTTGTAGCCGACGTTGTAGGCACTGCGCAGGTACTCGGCGACATGCACCAGGGCGTCGTGGGCGTTGATATTGGGGTTGACCGCGAACAGCGGTGGGTGGCCGGCGTCGCATTTGCCGAAGGGGTGGTGGCGGGTGTCGGGGAGGGGTGGGTCGGGGACGATTTTTTTCATTGCAGTGATCCTCTAAGGGTTGAACCGCAACCGTCCGTTTCCACGCAGAGGGTGGCAGTCGTACGCGGGGTGGAAACCGGTTAGAGGTCAACCCGGCAGGCCAGGCGGCCTCCCGCGCACAACTGCCATTAAAGGCAATAACCCTAACCGGATTTCCACGTCCGATCGCTGAACCGACAGCGACCCGGTCAGCCTAGAGGGCATGATTTCCCCGGACAATCAGAAGGGGATCGACAGACTTTGTAGGGTATTTCCTTGGGTGTAGGTTGCCCAGCGAGAAAATTCTTCAGGGGCTGTGGGAGTTATCTGATGATATTGAGTGCGCGCGGTTTTCACCGGTGATCTTGAGTAATGGCCACCAGGTGTAAGCCTGTAGGTCTATGGCGCCTATCAGATCGAGCGCCGCCCGCGCGGCGCATCGCGGATGAATCCGCTCCTACATTTGTTGCAACGTGGCCATGTCTGATAGGCCACGGTTGTCAGCCTTGGGGGCTCGACGCGGTTTTTCGGTGGGCATTGCTGCCGCCCCACCTGTCTCAAGCCTTGCGCCAAGGCGGGCAACCATGGCCTGACAGGTTCGGTACGTTGCAACAAATGTAGGAGCGGATTCATCCGCGATGCGCCGCGCGGGCGGCGCTCGATCTCATGGGCGAAATAATCCTCGAGACATGCACATGAGGCCCTCAATCCTCATCCGACGCAAACAACCGCTCCAGCTCCACCCGCGCCTCCTTGGCCGTCTGCATCACCTTGGCCCGGTCGTCGCGCACATGCCCCTGAGCCTCCAGCACCTGCTCGTCATGCTCGGTGAAGCGGGCGATGCGATCCGCCGCCTGCGCTTCCGTCAGCCCCAGCCCGACCAACGCCCGGCGGCTCATCTCCAGGCTGGAATGGTAAGTCTCGCGAATCGGCTCGGCGCCCACGTCCACCAGCTTGTGCACATGCTGGCGGTTGCGCGCCCGGGCGATGACCTTCAGGTGCGGGTACAGGCGCTTGACCCGCTCGGCCGTGCGGGTGGCGGCCTCGGGGTCGTCGATGGTGATGATCACGTACTCCGCATCGCCGACCTTGGCCGCATGCAGCACCTCGGTGCGCGACGGATCGCCGTAGAACACCGGCACCTGCTCGAACATGCGGGTCATCTCGATGGTGTCCACCGAGGTTTCCAGGGCGACGAAGGGGATCTTCTGCGCCCGCAGGATGCGCGCCACGATCTGGCCCATGCGGCCCATGCCGACGATCACCACCCGTGGCGTGCCGGCGTCGATCTGCGTGTACTGCTCGGGCACTTCCCGGGCGGGTTGCGGACGCTTGAGGGCGCGGGCGCAGCCGATCATCAGCAGCGGGGTGAGGGCCATCGACAGGGTGATGGTCATCAGCAGCAGGTCGTAGGTCAGGGTGTCGAACAGGCCCTGGTCCTTGCCCAGTTTGAACACCACGAAGGCAAATTCGCCACCGGCCGCCAGCACCATGCCCAGGCGCAGGGCGCTGGCGCTGTTGAGGCCCCCGGCGATGCGGCCGACGCCGATCAGCAGCAGCAGTTTCACCGCGATCAACAGCACGGTCATGCCCAGCAGCACCAGCGGCATCTCCAGCAGCAGACGCAGGTTGGCGCCCATGCCGACGCTGATGAAGAACAGCCCCAGCAGCAGGCCCTTGAACGGTTCGATCTGCGCTTCCAGCTCGTGGCGGTACTCGGAGTCGGCCAGCAACAGGCCGGCGAGGAAGGCGCCCAGGGCCATGGAAATACCGGCTTCCTCCATCAGCCAGGCAGTGCCGATCACCACCAGCAACGCGGTGGCGGTGGACACCTCCGGCAGGCCGGTGCGGGCGACGGTGCGAAACAGCGGGCGCAGCAGGTAGCGGCCGCCGACGATGACGATGGCGATGCTGGCGAACACCTTCAGGCCATGCTCGAAGCTGTCGCCTTGGCTGGTGTCCGGGCCGCTGGCGGCCAGCAGCGGCACCAGGGCGATCAGCGGGATCGCGGCGATGTCCTGGAACAGCAGGATGGCGAAGGCCAGGCGGCCGTGGGGCGCGTTGAGCTGCTTGCTCTCGGCCAGGCTCTGCAGGCCCAGGGCGGTGGACGACAGCGCCAGACCCAGGCCGAGCACGATGGCCGCCGGCAGGCTTTGACTGAAACCGAACAGGGCGATGGCGCCGAGCGCCGCGCCGGTCAGGACCACCTGCGCGGTGCCGACGCCGAACACCGACTTGCGCATCAGCCACAGGCGCCGGGGCGACAGCTCCAGGCCGATGATGAACAGCAGCAGGACAACGCCCAGCTCGGAGATGTGCGCGACGCTCTCGGTGTCGCGGATCAGCCCCAGGGCCTGCGGGCCGATGGCCACGCCGGCTAGCAAGTAGCCGAGCACGGCGCCCAGTTGCAGGCGCTTGGCCAGGGGCACGGCGACCACGGCGGCGAGGAGGAAGATGACGGCGGTTTGTAGAAGGCTGCCTTCGTGTGGCATTGCTCGGACTCCTTGAACTGCGTGCGGCAGCGTTTGATGCAACAGCTTATGTCATCGATGAAAGAGGCGGGCATTTTCGGGTGGGGAGGGAAACAGGACAATCCTGGGGTTACAGGAAGCAGCGTTCTGAAAGTAGGACCTTTGCTGAATCAATCGCGGGGCAAGTCGGACCGCCGCATCGCCGCTCCCACGAAGGTCTGACACCTTGCGTGGGAGCGGCGATGCGGCGGCCCGACTTGCCCCGCGATGGCGATCGACCACTTATTGCAGATGGGTTTTCAAGGCCTGCGCTGCCTGGTCCATGGCACTGCGCACACTGGGCACGGTGCTCAGCACGTTGAGCAGGCCGTAGTCATGGATCAGGCCGTTATAGCGTACGGCGGTCACCGGTACCCCGGCGGCGTCCAGCTTACGGGCATAGGCTTCGCCTTCGTCGCGCAGCACGTCCATCTCGGCGGTCTGCACCAGGGCCGGCGGCAGGCCTTTCAACTGCTCGAGGCTGGCGCGCAGCGGCGAGGCATGGATGTCGTCGCGCTGGCGCGGGTCGGTGGTGTAGTTGTTCCAGAACCACTGCATCATGTTGCGGGTCAGGAAATGGCCTTCGGCGAACTGGTTATACGACGCGTTGTTGAAGTTGGCGTCGGTCACCGGCCACAGCAGGGCCTGGAAGCGCACCTTCGGCGTGCCGGCCTCCTTGGCCTTCAGTGCCACCACCGCGGCCATGTTGCCGCCGACGCTGTTGCCGGCCACCGCCAGGCGGCTGCCGTCCACGCCGATCTCCTTGCCGTGCTCGGCGACCCAGCGGGTGGCGGCATAGGCCTGGTTGATCGCGGTGGGGAACCTGGCCTCCGGCGATGGCGTGTAGTCGACGTACACCGCCGCGGCGCCGGAACCCACCACCAGGTCACGGATCAGGCGTTCGTGGGTGGGGTAGTCGCCCAGCACCCAGCCGCCGCCGTGGAAGAACATGAACACTGGCAGTTCACCCGTGGTGCCTTCGGGCCGCACCACGCGGATCTCCAGCGGCTGGCCATCGGCCTGGATGGTCCGGCGTTCGACGCGGATCCCCGACACATCGACCTTCACCCCGGCCTGGGCACCGCTCAGCACCGCACGGGCATCCTTGGGCGAGAGGGTTTCAAGCGGCTTGCCGCCACCAGCGGCCAGGGCCTCGAGGAAGCCCTGGGTGGTGTGCTCGACGCCGGGGCTGCCGGCGGCGAAGGCGCTGTTCACGGCGAGGGCGAGCAGGCCGGCGGTCAGGGTGTGGGACAGTTTCATGTTCTAGCTCCTTTAGGGTTCGAGCGGTGGCTCAGTTCTGGTTGGCGAGGACGGTGGGTTGCACGTAGCTCACGGCGCGCAGCTGGCCGCTGCTGTCGCGGTAGGTCAGGGTGGCGGTGCTGGCCTGGCCTTGGGCGCTGGTGGGGGCATCGATGCTGATGACCTTGGCGATGTCCAGGTCCATGCCGTAGCGGTACGGGGTGGCTTCACTGGCGAAGCTGCTGGCGCTGGTGCCGAGGGCCAGGGTGGTGACGGTGAGGGCGAAGGCTTTGCGAAGGGTCATGATCGTTCTCCGGGTTCTGCTGAGTGGGGTTGGCGACTGCTTGCTGCTTGAGTTGAATATTGCGCGCAAATATTTAGTACGCAAAATATATTTCCGCTATGACGCTGATTGAGTGCGTCTTGGCCCGCTTCTGTGGAAGCGGGCGGGCAGCCTCAGGCGCTGGGTCGGTACTGCAACGCTTCCGCCAGGTGCGCCCTGGCGATGGATTGCGCGCCCTCCAGGTCCGCCAGCGTGCGGGCGACCTTCAGCAGCCGGTGCGCCGCCCGCAACGACAGTGTCAGCCGTTCGCAGGCCTGCTCCAGCCAGGCCTGGTCAACCGGCTCCAGCGGGCAATGCCGACGCAGCCCCTTGAGGTCGAGGAAGGCGTTGGCGCAGCCCTGCCGGCGCTGCTGCAGCGCCCGGGCCTCGGCCACCCTCTGGCCAACGCTGGCGCTGGTCTCGCCACTGGGCTGGTGGGTCAGCACGGTACTTTCCCGGGCCACCGTCAGGTGCAGGTCGATGCGGTCGAGCAATGGGCCGGAGAGCTTGTTGCGGTAGCGCTGAACCTGCTCGCTGCTGCACCGGCAGCGGCCGGTGGGGTCGCCCAGGTAGCCGCAGGGGCAGGGGTTCATGGCCGCCACCAGCTGGAAGCGCGCCGGGAAGCGCACCCGATCCTTGGCCCGGGCCACCACGATCTCACCGGACTCCAGCGGTTCGCGCAGCACCTCCAGCACCCGCCTTTCGAACTCGGGCAGCTCGTCGAGAAACAGCACGCCATGGTGCGCCAGGGTGATCTCGCCGGGTTGCGGCCGGCTGCCACCGCCGACCAGTGCGGGACCTGAGGCCGAATGGTGCGGGTGGCGGAACGGTCGCTGTGGCCAGCAGTCGAGCGGGGCGTGGCCGCTGACCGAGCGGATCGCCGCCACCTCCAGTGCCTCGCGCTCGTCCAGCGGCGGCAGCAGCCCGGGCAGGCGGCTGGCGAGCAGGGTCTTGCCGGTGCCCGGTGGACCTGTGAACAGCAGGTTGTGTGCACCGGCCGCGGCGACCAGAAGGGCGCGCTTGGCGGCGATCTGGCCCTGGACTTCGCTGAGGTCCGGATAGGGGCGTTGTTCCAGCAGCAAGCCATTGGCCGCGTAGGGAGACAGCGCGGGCTGGCCGTTCAGGTGGGCTACCAGCTCGCGCAGGTGCCCCATCGCATACACCACCAGGCCGCTGGCCAGGCTGGCTTCCTCGGCATTCTCCCGTGGCACCACCAACGCCCGGCCCGCATCCCGGGCCGCCAGTGCTGCGGGCAGCACGCCCTGCACCGGGCGCAATGCGCCCGACAGGGCCAGTTCGCCCAGGCACTCGATATCGTCGAGGGTGGCCACCGGCACCTGGCCATTGGCGGCGAGGATACCCAGGGCGATGGCCAGGTCGTAGCGGCCTCCGTCCTTGGGCAGGTCGGCGGGGGCGAGGCTCTGGGTGATGCGTCGGGCTGGGTAGTCCAGGCCGGAGTTGACGATGGCGCTGCGTACCCGGTCCTTGCTCTCCTTGACCGTGGTCTCTGGCAGGCCGACCAGGGTAAGCGTAGGCAGGCCGTTGGCCAGGTGGGTTTCGACACTGACAGCGGGGGCCTGCACGCCCACCTGGGCGCGGCTGTGGACGAGGGCAAGGGACATGGGCACTCCGTGTTTGCGTGTAAGGGGCCGCGTCCTGCGGCCCGGCAAAGCTTAGCGGTGCTCCTGGGGAGGTGTACGGGAAGAGTGCATCGAGTTTTGTCTGGCCCGCCTCCATGGCTGTCGGCACCTGCCTGGTTTCATGAGGCAGGTCGCGCACTCATTCGAACACGCCGCGCAAGGTCAGCACGAAGTTGCGCGGCTCGCCGTAGTAGTTGCCGTACTCGGACGTGCCGACGCTGGCGTAGTACTTGCGGTCGAACAGGTTGTTGCCGTTCAGGGCCAGGGTCCAGTGATCGTCGACCTTGTACTCGACCATGGCGTCGTAGACCGCGTAGCCGCTCTGGCTGAAATCGAACGGGGTTTCACCCACAGTGTTCCAGTTGGCGTCGAAGCGGTAGGCCTTGCCTTCCACGTAGCTGGCGCTCTGGGCGGTTACCCCGGCGCCGACGCGCCACGCCGACCAGTCGCCCGGCAGGGTGTAGACCGACCAGAGCTTGAACAGGTGCTTGGGCGTGACGGTGGTGTACAGCGTGTCCTCGCTCTGGTCGTCCATCAGGTTGAGGGTATAGCCGGCGATCACATCCCAGCCCGGCAGGACTTCGCCGGTGGCCTCCAGGTCGATACCCTTGCTGACCACCTTGCCCTGGCCGATGAAGCAGCAGGAGGCGCTGTAGCTGAACGGTGTGTCGGGGTAGGCGGGGTCCTTGATCGCCTGGTGTTCGCGCTTGGTATAGAACAGCGCGGCGCTGAGGTTCAGCGCGCCATCGAACAGCTCGCCCTTGATCCCGGTCTCGTAGGTCTTGCCGGTCATCGGGTCGAGGGAGGTGCCGGACTTTTCCGGGCCCTTGAGTTTCTGCGCCTGGGGTTTGTAGATCTCGGCGTAGCTGACGTAGGTCGACCACTGGTCGTCGAGCGCGTAGATCAGGCCACCGAATGGCACCAGGGTGGTCGGCTCGCGGTGCGAGACCTGGTCCTGGCGAGCCCAGTCCCCGGAGCCGTCGCGGTTGCGCGTGGCGTAGGCCTGCTCGAAGGTATAGCGCTGGGCGCGGGCGCCGATCACCAGCTTGAGCGGGTCGGTCAGCTGCAGGCGCAGGGTGGAGTAGAGGCCGTACTGCTTGCGCTTGTTGGGGTAGTAGTCGCGGTAGAAGGCATGGCTGGTGGCCTCGGTCGGCAATGGTGTCGACTGCGGGTCCCACAGGTCGATCATGCCGCCCAGGCCGACCTTGCCCTGGGCCGCGCGCCAGCGGCTGGTGACCTCCTGGTAGTCGCCACCCACCAGCAGTTCGTGTTGGCGGCCGAAGGCGTCGAAAGTGCCGGAGAGATTGACGTCGAACACCGACTGCTTGCTCCAGCTGGAGACATAGCTGCCCCACCAGTAAGGGCCGGTGTTGCTGTTCTCGTCAACGGAGCCGTAGGGGATCACGCCTTCGGTGGCGCCTTCGTTGTACGAATAGGTGTAGGAGGTGTTGAGCTTCCAGTCATCGGAGAAGCGATGGTCGAGCTTGGCGAACAGCTCGCGGGTGTAGCTGTCGTTCCAGGCGCTGTTGGTGGTGTACCAGGTGTGCCGCGGCAGTTTCAGGTCGCCGCCGGTGCTGTAGCGTGGCAGGCCGTCGCCCACGCCGTTTTCATGGACCTTGTCGTAGCTGCCGCCGAAAGTGAGCATGGTGTCGTCGCTGACGTCGGCCTCGAGCACACCATAGAAAAACGGCCGTTCGGTGCTGCGGTTGTCGAAGAAGTACTGGCGGTCCTGGTAGGCGGCCACCATCCGTCCACGCAGCTTGCCGTCGAAGGCCAGGGGACCTGTGACATCCACTTCGCTGCGGTAGTTGTCCCACGAGCCCGCCGAGGCTTCGAGCTTGAGCTGGTAGTGATCGAGCGGGCGCTTGCGCACCAGGTTGACGATGCCGCCCGGGTTGCCGGTGCCGCCGAGCAGGCCGCTGGCGCCGCGCAGCACTTCGACATGGTCATAGGCGGCCAGGTCGTACTTGCGCTGGCTGTAGAAGGTGCCCAGGCCGTTGCCGATGTCCATCGGTGCCGTGCCGTCGATCTGCAGGTTGTCGATCGCAAAGCCGCGGGAGATGAATTCCTGGGTGTTGAAATTGACGTTGCGCAGGGTGATGCCGGGGGTGAATTTCATCGCGTCGTCGAGGCTGACCATGCGCCGGTCTTCGATCAGCTGGCGGCTGACCACCGATACCGACTGCGGGGTGTCCTTCAGGCTTGTCGGGGTCTTCGAACCGACGCTCACCAGCCCGGTGGTGTAGGAGCGCGTGCCCTCGGTGGCCTGGCCCATGCCTTGACCCTGAACCTGCGTGCTGCCGAGTTCCAGGGCGTCGCCACCGCTGGCGGCGAGCTGCAGCGCCCAGTTGCCGTCGGCGGCCTGCACGGCCTTGAGCCCGGTGCCTTCGAGCATCAGGTACAACGCCATGTCGGTGGGCAACTGGCCGCGCACCGGCCTGGCCTGCTTGCCCTGCACCAGCTGCGGATCGTACGGCAGGCTGATGCCGGCCTGCTCGGCGAAGCGGTTGAGGGCTTCGGCCAGTGGCGCGGCGGGCAGGTCGTAACGGCGCAGCGGCTGTTCGGCCAGCACGGGGTGGGCCAGGCCGATGCCGACGCCAAGCAACAGGGCCTGGGCGAGCAAGGTGGGGCGGTAGCGGGACAGCAGATCCATCGGAAGCTCCTGGGAATTGGCAGGTGTTTTTCCTGTTTGTCGAAGGAGCGGAGAAAACCCGTAAACGAGAATCGATTTTCTTTACGCCGGGAGAATGCGCACCCACAACGCGGTGCGCCATTGCAGGCGCACCGGCCAGGTATGGGCCAGGCTGCGCAGGGCATTGTCGGTGTCGTCGAGCTGGAACACCCCGGAAACCCGCAGGCCGGCCACCGTCGGGTCGCAGCTGACCCAGCCTTCACGCTGACGGGCCAGGGTATCGGCCAGTTCGGCCAGGGGCATGTCGTTGGCGATCAGCAGGCCACGGGTCCAGGCCGAGCCCTGGGCCTGGGGATTGGCCAGGGGCTGCGCGCCATGGCGGTCGATGCGGTACTGCTCGCCGGCCTTGGCCAGTTGCTGGGCTCGCCCGGGCACCTGGATTGCGACCTGGCCCTGGTCGATGGCCAGGCGCGTGTTGCCGCGCGCCTGGCAGACATCGAACGCCGCGTCGAACGTCCACAGGCTGGCCTCGGCGCTGGTCACGCACAGGGGGCGTTGCCGGGTGTCGCCCTGCGCGCGGACATAGACCTGCCCTTCGAGCAGATCGACCCGGCGTTCGGTCGCGCTGAAGCGCACATTGACCGCACTGCGGCTGTTGAGCTGCAGCTCGCTGCCATCGGCCAGCTGGATACGGCGGCGCTCTGCGGTACGGGTGCTGTGATCGGCCAGGCTCACGCGCCAGGGCGAGTGTTGCAGTGCCGTGCCGCTCAGGCCCAGCCCCAGCAGGCCAAGGGTGAGCAGCTTGAGGGCGTGCCGGCGATCCGCCCGCTCGGGCGCCGTCAACGCACGCAGGGCAACGCCCCCGGGCAGCTCGCGGGCCTGGCTGAAGCAGGCCTGGGCTTCCTGTAGGGCCTGCCAGGTAGCTTCATGGCGCGGGTCGCTCTGGCGCCAGGCCAGGCAGGCGGCACACAGTGCCGGCGCATGCTGCGCCGACTCGAGCCTGACCAGCCAGCCGATGGCCTGGTCGAGCACCTCGTCGCTCATGGTTCCAGCCTTGCCAGATAGCAGTGGCGGATGGCCTTGACCATGTACTTCTCGACACTGCTCAGGCTGATCCCCAGGTGATGGGCGATTTCCTGGTAGCTCATGCCTTCCAGGCGCGACAGCAGGAAGGCCATGCGCACCTTCGCCGGCAGGCCATCGAGCATGGCGTCGATCTGCATCAGCGTCTGGAGCAGGATCAGCTGGCGCTCGGCCGAGGGCGCCTCGGGCTCTGGCAGGCTGGCCAGGGCCTGCAGATAGGCGGTCTCCAGCTTGTGCCGGCGCTGACGGTCGATCATCAATCCTTTGGCCACGCTGCTGAGCCAGGCCCGCGGTTGGCGCAGCGTCGGGATCAGCTCCGGCCGGCCGAGCAGTTGCACGAAGGTGTCGTGGGCCAGGTCGGCGGCGTTGTCGGCATGTTGCAGGCGTCGCCGCAGCCAGCCCAGCAGCCAGGCGTGGTGATCCTGGTACAGCGCATCCATGGCCTGGCGCGGCGGCGGAAGTGAGGGTGAGGGCACGACGAGCCTCTCCTGCAAAAGGAATGAGCGAGATGCAGATGGGAATCGCTCTCAATCCTACGGGGTTTGCAGGCGTGTGCTCAAGAGGTAGTCAGTCCTTTGTGGGCTTGTCCCGCGAAGCAATCACCGCGTTGCATGGCACCGGCATTGCCGGTGTTCGCGGGGCAAGCCCGCTCCCACGTGTACAGTCCTGGCCCCCAGAGCGAGAGGGTGCCGATCGTCAGGTCAGTGTGACCGTGGCTGCCTGCCGCAGATCACCGGAATCCCCGAACCCCGCGCCCGTGCCAGCAGCTCCTCGGTGTCGTCGCCGCCTGGCAGCGCCAGCACCACGTCGGGCCGGCTATCCCGCAGCATGAAGACGTTGCGCAGGCGCTCGGCCAGCTTGCCGTGCAGCTGCCAGTTGGGCGGGTAGCGCACGATGTCGGCGCCCTGCTCGCGGGCCCAGCCTTCGATCTCGCCCCCCAGGTGCTGGCTGCCGCCGTGGATCAGCACCCGGATCGGTTGCTGGCGCTGGAGGGCGTCCAGCGCCTGGCGGCAGCGTTGGCTGTCGGCGTAGTTGCGCCCTGCGCAGATCAGTACGCGCATGCCCACCCCCTCAGAACCACTGGCCGAAGCGGCGGATGTACAGGGTCTTCATGCCCTGGGCCACAAGGCAGTAGCCCAGCAGGGTGGCGGCCAGCCACGGGAAGTATTCCCACGGCAGCGGCACCAGCCCGACCATCGCCCCCAGCGGCGAGAACGGGATGTAGATGCCCAGGCACATCACCAGGCCGGTGGCCAGGATCACCGGCAGCGCTGCGGTGCTCTGGAAGAACGGCACCTTGCGGGTACGCAGCATGTGCACCACCAGCGTTTGCGACAGCAGCCCCTCGATGAACCAGCCGGACTGGAACAGTGCCTGCATTTCCACGCTGTTGGCGGCGAACACGTACCACATCAGGGCGAAGGTGGTGATGTCGAAGATCGACGAAGTGGGACCGATCCACAGCATGAAACGGCCGATGTTGCGGGCATCCCACTTGCGCGGCTCGCGCAGGAATTCCTTGTCCATGCGATCCCACGGCAGCGACAGCTGGGAAAAGTCGTACATCAGGTTCTGCAGCAGCAAGTGGATCGCCAGCATCGGCATGAACGGGATGAACGCGCTGGCCACCAGCACCGAGAACACGTTGCCGAAGTTGGAGCTGGCGGTCATGCACAGGTACTTCATGATGTTGCCGAAGGTTTCGCGGCCCTTGAGCACGCCTTCCTCCAGCACCATCAGGCTCTTTTCCAGAAGGATGATGTCGGCCGATTCCTTGGCGATGTCGGTACCGCTGTCCACCGAGATGCCCACGTCGGCATCGCGCAGCGCCGGGGCGTCGTTGATGCCGTCGCCGAGGAAGCCCACGGTGTGGCCGTTGGCCTGCAGCGCCTTGAGCACTCGCGACTTCTGCAACGGGGTGAGCTTGGCGAACACCGTGCGCTCCTCGACCAGCGCCTTGAGCTGGGTGTCGTCCAGGCGTTCGATGTCCTGGCCGAGCAACGGCTGGCCGGGTTCCAGCCCCACTTCGCGGCAGACCTTGCAGGTGACCACCGGGTTGTCGCCGGTCAGCACCTTGACCTTCACCCCCATCTCGCGCAGGGCGGCGATGGCCGGGCCGGCGGTTTCCTTGGGCGGGTCGAGGAAGGTCAGGAAGCCACGGATCACCAGCTCGCGCTCGTCATCGGTGTGGTACTGGGGCTTGCCGGCGACGGCCGGAATGTCACGGGTGCCGACCAGCAGCACGCGAAAGCCTTGCTGGTTGTAGGCGCTGGCGGTGGCCAGCAGTTGCTGGCGTCGCCCGGCATCCAGGACGACCCGCTGGCCGCCTTCTTCCACATGGGTGGCGATGGCCAGCATTTCCTCGACGGCGCCCTTGCTCACCAGCAGGTGATCGCCCAGGGCATCCTGGACGATCACCGACAGGCGCCGGCGGATGAAGTCGAAGGGCAGCTCGTCGACCTTGGCGTAGACATAGGGTGGCTGGAAGCCCTGGTCTTCGCCGGCAAAACGCAGCACGGCCTGGTCCATCAGGTTCTTCACGCCGCTCTGGTGGTGGCTGTTGAGCCAGGCCAGTTCCAGCAGGCGCGGGTCCTTGTGGCCGCTGGGGTCGACGTGGTGCTCGAGGATGATGCGGTCCTGGGTCAGGGTGCCGGTCTTGTCGGTGCACAGCACATCCATCGAGCCGAAGTTCTGGATGGCGTTCAGGCGTTTGACCACCACCTTGCGCCGGGCCATGGCCACGGCGCCCTTGGCCAGGTTGGCGCTGACGATCATCGGCAGCATTTCCGGGGTCAGGCCCACGGCCACGGCCAGGGCGAACAGGAAGGCGTCGCTCCAGTCGCCCTTGACCACGCCGTTGAGCATGAACACCACCGGCACCATCACCAGCATGAAGCGGATCAACAGACGGCTGACGCTGTTCACGCCACGGTCGAAGGCGGTCTGGCTGCGCGAGCCGACGATGGCCTTGGCCAGCGAACCGAAGTAGGTGCGCTTGCCGGTGGCCACCACCACGGCGCGGGCGCGGCCGCTGACCACGTTGGTGCCCATGAAGCCGATGTTGGGCAGATCCAGCAGGCCGCTTTCATCGTTGGCGCTGCCTCCGGCGGACTTCTGCGCGACGTGGCCGAGGGTGTCGTATTTCTCCACCGGCAGCGCTTCGCCGGTCAGCACGGCCTGACTGATGAACAGGTCGCGGGACTCGATCAGGCGGATATCGGCGGGGATCATGTCGCCAGCGGCCAGTTGCACGATATCGCCGGCCACCAGTTCGTTCATCGGCACTTCGCGCAGGCGCGCCGGCTGGTCGTGGCGCTCGCGGCGCAGCACGGTGGCGGTGGTACGGACCATGGCCTTGAGCGCATCGGCGGCCTTGCCCGAGCGGTACTCCTGCCAGAAGCGCAGCAGGCTGCTGAGGCTGACCATGGTCATGATGATGATGACCTTGGTCAGGTCCGCTTCTTCCAGGTCGCCTGCGCGTACCGGCAGCCAGTAGTCGGTGACGAAGCTGATGCCGGCGAGGGTGAGCAGCACGTAGATGAAGGGGTTGTGCAGGGCCTTGAGCAGTTGCACCAGGGCCGGTTGCGGCTTGTCATGGGCGACTTGGTTGGCGCCGTCGCGCTGCAGGCGCTTGGCGGCTTCGTGCTCGGTCAGGCCCAGCTCGCTGGCGTCGAGGTTGGCCAGGGTCACGGCCAGGCCGTTGCGTGCCTCGCGGGCGGCGCGCATGGACAGGCGGGTATCTTCGCCGGCTTTGCTGCGGGTGTTGCGGTCTTTTACGGTCATTTGGCTGTGCTCCTGCCGCAGGAGGCGGCACGACACACAGTCGACTCACGGTGGGGAAGGTGAGTGAACGTGTCCCGTGTCGCAATGATTCAAACAATGAAAAACGTGGTTTTTCCGACGTTTACGTGTTCGCTGGCGAATGCCGGAAATTAGATCGGCAGCGAACTTTCGACTGGCTGATTCCATGGTCGGTTAATCCCTTTGCTAAATGCCGGGCAATAGAACTCCAACGAACTTTAATTATTTAAAGTTCGGAAGTTTCTGACGATTTATATGGCGTCAGTTCAGCGAACGGACAGCATCGCGCGCGTCACTGCAGGCAGTAACGGGCGCGCTATCGACTGGGCGGTTCCAGGGACGAGGACAGGCCCCAGCCTAGGACAGGACAGTGCGGGGCCTTGTGCGCACAGGTGCGCAGGCGAGGGGTGGCGATATCGAGGTTCATGAGCTTGCCTCCGACCGGGCGGGCACCCGGGGCGGCAAGCTACGGCGGAGCAACAGGCTCTGGCGCGGCTTGCCCGACCTAGGGGCGGGCCCGGAGTTCCGGTTCAAGTGCCTGGCGGCCAAAGGCTGCCAGACAGCGACTAGATACTGTGTCCATTGAATTCTTCGTGAGTTGAAATAAAGGCCCGCTTTTTGGGGCGGGTGAACTTTATGCAAAGCATAGCGGGGAAGTCAACCGGGAAGGCGTAACTTAACTATGTTTCATCTGCTGGGAGGGAAATTAATGCAATACCCTGCGCAAATGTTATCGCGGGGCAAGCCCGCTCCTGCCTGGTCAAGGCAGAAGCGGGCATTCGATCAGGGCTTGGCGCCCAGGATGATGTGCGAGGCCTTGATCAGCGCGGTGGCCTTCACACCTGGCTTCAGGCCGAGCTCCTGCACCGCTTCGCGGGTGACGATGGCGTACACCTCGGTGCCGCCCGACAGCTTCAGCACCACCTCGGCATTCACCGCGCCGTCGCCGACCCGCAGCACTTCGCCTTCCAGGCTGTTGCGCGCGGATAGCTTGTAGCCGGCGGCATCGGTCATCAGCACCACCCAGGGCGCCTTGACCAGCGCCACGGCCTGCTTGCCGACATTGATGTTGAGGTTGTGCAGGCTGGCCATGGTGACCACCGCCACCAGCTTCTCGCCGCCGCCGAGGGTCAGTTCGACCTCGGCATTCACCGCGCCAGGCTGGACGGCGCTGACGGTACCTTCGAAGACATTGCGTGCACTGACTTTCATGGGGAAGCACTCCGTGTGATCAATCACCACGCCCGAGGCATTCAGGCGCGTACGTAAACCCAGGCGGTCAGCCCCGAGGCGAGGCCGACGGCGATACGCTTGTAGTCCGCCACTTCGTAGCGGTCGGCGGCGGCCAGCTCTTGTTCGCTGATCTGGAAGACCATGCCGGCGACGCTGTCTTCGGCCCGCTCGCTGGGGGAGACGATGGGGTGGTGGCTCTTGCCGCTGGTGGCCAGCACTTCAGGGTCGGTGATCTGCACCCAGTCCTGGCGATAGCCCGGCATGCGGTCGGCCTGGCCGGTCAGTTCACGGCCGAAGTTGGCCAGTTGCACGGCCTTGTCCTGCAAGGTGCCGTAGGAGAACAGCAGTACCGGGTAATCGCTGGACGGTTGCATGGCTTATTCCTGAGTAGGCGGGGCGATCCGTGTTTCCAGCTCGGCGAATTGCCGCTCGAGGGCTTCGAGGCGGGCGCGGGTACGGGCCAGCACCACCATCTGGCTGTCGAACTCCTCGCGGCTGACCAGGTCGAGCTTGCTGAAGGCACCCTGCATCAGCACCTTGAACTGGCTTTCCAGTTCGGCGCGGGGCGCGGCGGTGTCACCGCTGAACAGGCGCGAGGCCTGGTCGCTCAGGGCATCGAGGAAGGCTTTGGGCGCGAGCATGTCTGGTATCCGCTGATCACTGAAAGGGCAGCAGTGTAGCACGGGGCTCCGGGCCACTTGCGTTGCACGCTTTTCGCGCAGGGCGGCCAAAGGTCGCGCACCGATTTTGTGCGCTTTTTCCCTGCTGGCGATTGGCCAATCCCTGCCGGTTCACGCAACTATCTGTTTTCCCGTGACTTGCGCCAACTGGCAAGGTTTCTGCAAAGACCTGAGCGAGCCATGCACTGATGCAGTCCCTTGTGACCAGGCAGTGCGCAGGCGGAGCCGGAAGGTTCTTCGTCACAGCCGGATCGTGCGTCGGCGGGGAGGATGGAGCCGACGACGCGTTACAAAGCCAGGCGCTGCGCTTAGACTTGAGACGGGTTTGTTTTCCTGGGGCAAGTCCACCAAATCGGGAGAGAGTTTCATGAAGCTAGTCACTGCCATCATCAAGCCGTTCAAGCTGGACGACGTGCGCGAGTCGCTGTCGGAAATCGGCGTGCAGGGCATCACCGTGACCGAAGTCAAAGGCTTCGGCCGGCAGAAGGGTCACACCGAGCTGTATCGCGGCGCTGAATATGTGGTCGATTTCCTGCCCAAGGTGAAGATCGATGTCGCCATCGACGACAAGGACCTCGATCGGGTGATCGAAGCCATCACCAAGGCGGCCAACACCGGCAAGATCGGCGACGGCAAGATCTTCGTGGTCAATCTGGAGCAGGCGATCCGCATCCGTACCGGCGAAACCGATACCGACGCGATCTAAGCGCCAAACCAAGCCTCACCAAACCCAACGCCCCAGGAGAAAACAACATGACTCTGCGCAAGATCGCAGGGCTAGGAGCCCTATTGTCCCTCGTAATGCCAGGGCTGGCCCTGGCCGAGGAAACTGCCGCCCCCGTGCTGAACTCCGGCGACACCGCCTGGATGCTCACCTCGACGGCACTGGTCCTGTTCATGACCATCCCGGGCCTGGCCCTGTTCTACGGCGGCATGGTGCGCTCGAAGAACGTGCTGTCGGTGATGATGCAGTGTTTCGCCATTACCGGGTTGATCAGCATCCTGTGGGTCATCTACGGCTACAGCCTGGCTTTCGATACCGCCGGTATGGAAAAGGGCGTGCTCAACTTCAATTCCTTCATCGGTGGCTTCTCCAAGGCCTTCCTCAACGGCGTCACGCCGTCGGGCCTGACCTCGGCCGCCGCGCTGTTCCCCGAGGCGGTGTTCATCACCTTCCAGATGACCTTCGCCATCATCACCCCGGCGCTGATCGTCGGAGCCTTCGCCGAACGCATGAAGTTCTCGGCGATGCTGATCTTCATGGGCGTGTGGTTCACCCTGGTCTATGCGCCGATCGCGCACATGGTCTGGAGCGGTGACGGCGCGCTGATGTGGGACTGGGGCGTGCTGGACTTCGCCGGCGGCACCGTGGTGCACATCAACGCCGGTATCGCCGGCCTGGTCTGCTGCCTGGTGCTGGGCAAGCGCAAGGGCTACCCGACCACGCCGATGGCCCCGCACAACCTGGGCTACACCCTGATGGGCGCGGCCATGCTGTGGGTCGGCTGGTTCGGCTTCAACGCAGGTTCCGCTGCCGCGGCCAACGGCACCGCCGGCATGGCCATGCTGGTGACCCAGATCGCCACCGCCGCCGCCGCCCTGGGCTGGATGTTCGCCGAGTGGATCTTCCACGGCAAGCCAAGCGCCCTGGGCATTGCTTCGGGCGTGGTCGCCGGCCTGGTCGCCATCACCCCGGCCGCCGGCACCGTCGGCCCGATGGGCGCCCTGGTGATCGGCCTGGTGTCCGGCGTGGTCTGCTACTTCTGCGCCACCAGCCTCAAGCGCAAGCTGGGCTATGACGACTCCCTGGACGCCTTCGGCGTGCACGGCATCGGCGGCATCATCGGTGCACTGCTCACCGGTGTGTTCGCGGCGCCTGCCCTGGGCGGCTTCGGCGCGGTCACCGACATCGCCGCGCAGTTCTGGATCCAGGCCAAGGGCGTGATCTTCACCGTGGTCTACACCGCCATTGTCACCTACGTGATCCTCAAGGTCCTCGACCTGGTGATGGGGCTGCGGGTCAGCGAAGAAGAAGAGTCGGTCGGCCTCGACCTGGCTCAACACAACGAGCGCGGCTACAACCTGTAATCGCGATGCTGGAAAACTTGCCCGGTTCGCCGGGCATTTTTTTGCCTGTAATTTACCGTTTGGCCTGGGGCAAACGGTTTCCCTGCGCTGATCACGACCCGGGGTTAAAACTTACAAGCCATCGGGTGTTTCTGGTGCTTTGCTTTTTCTGCGAGCGCGCTAGAATGCGCGCCGAAGGAAGCTGGACGAGTAGTCCACACACTTCGCTACCCTTTGCTAGGCTTGCCAATAGCCTGTGGCCAGCAAGGGCTCAAAAATTTTGTCAGGCCTTGCCAGGAGCAGGGCCTGCAGGGTGCCGGGCCCCCCATGAGGGGGTGGACACCCAGGGCAGTGGCCAATCCACGGCCAGTTGAATTTTCACTGGTGGCTGCCGGTCTACGGCTGCACCGGTCTATAACTAACCTGCTTTTCGCAAGTCATGAGGTAGAACATGAGCGACGACGATCTGGAAAATGACGACCTCGAGGTAGGCGACGAAGACGAGGCTGATGAAGGCCTTGAGGCAGCGGCTGACGACGGCGGGGACGACTCCGGCGACGACGACAGCAGCCCGGCTCCGGCGGCCAAGGGCAAGTCCAAGGCGGCGGTCTCGGTAGACGAGATGCCGAGCATGGAAGCCAAGCAGAAAGAGCGCGATGCGCTGGCCAAGGCGATGGAAGAATTCCTGTCGCGCGGTGGCAAGGTGCAGGAAGTGGAGGCCAACGTGGTCGCCGATCCGCCCAAGAAGCCGGACAACAAGTACGGCAGCCGCCCTATCTGAGTGGCTGAACGCAAAAAAGCCCGCCGTCGCTGCGGGCTTTTTTGTGCCTGTCAGGTTGGCACGGTCTCTGTAGGAGCGGCCTTGTGCCGCGAAAGGGCCGCAAAGCGGCCCCGGGGCCGTTGTCGACACTCAAATCCTAGGGCCGCTGCGCAGCCCTTTCGCGGCACAAGGCCGCTCCTACAGGGATAGCGCAGCCCGGTCAGCGCCAGCGCGCCAGCACGTCGGGCAACTGCGACAGCCGCTGGATCTCGGCATCCGGTGCCTGCTCGCCACTCCAGGGCTTGTGCTGCGGGTTGAACCACACTGCGCGCAACCCGGCGCTCTGGGCGCCGGCGATGTCGTCGCCCGGGTGGTCGCCGACGTGCACCGCCGCCTGCGCGTCCACCTCGCCGCGCTTCAGCGCTTCGAGGAACGGTGCCGGGTCCGGTTTGCCGATGCCCAGGTCCTCGGCGCACAGGGCGAAGCGGAAGTAGTCCGCCAGCCCCAGGCGGCGCACGTCGGCATTGCCATTGGTGACCACGCCGAGGGTGTAGTGGTGGCGCAGGATCTCCAGCACCGGCTGCACCTCGGGGAACACCTCCACCTGGTGCCGGGCATGCAGGAACACCTCGAAGCCCTCGTTGGCCAGCTCCTGGGCGTGTTTCTCGCTGTAGCCGACCTCTTCCAGGGCGTGGAACAGCACCCGCCGGCGCAGGGCGCTGATGCGGTGCTTGAGGCCCGGTTCGGCCTGCACCAGGCGCTCGCGGATGGCGAACAGGTGCTCCACCGGCACGCCGCCGAGGATCGGCGCGTTGGCTTCGAGCCAGTCGCGCAGGACGACTTCGGCGCTGGCGATGACCGGCGCGGTGTCCCAGAGGGTGTCGTCCAGGTCGAAGGTGATCAGCTTGATGCTCATGAGTCCGTGTCCTTGCTGCGTTTGGCCCGAGGGTGGGCGCTGTCGTACACCGCGGCCAGGTGCTGGAAGTCCAGGTGGGTGTAGATCTGCGTGGTGCTGATGTCGGCGTGGCCGAGCATCTCCTGCACCGCGCGCAGGTCCTGGGACGATTCCAGCAGGTGGCTGGCGAAGGAATGGCGAAGCATGTGCGGGTGCAGGTGCTGGCCGAGCTCGCGCTCGCCGGCGGCCTTGACCCGCAGCTGGATGGCGCGGGGGCCGAGGCGCTTGCCCTGGCGGCTGAGGAACACCGCGCCGTCCCGTGGCCCGGCAATGCCGCGCAGCTTGAGCCACGCCTGCAGCGCCTCACGGGCCTTGCGGCCGACCGGCAGCACGCGGCTCTTGCCGCCCTTGCCGTGCACCTGCACCAGCCCGGCGGCCAGGTCCAGGTGTTCGAGGTCGAGCCCGGTCAGCTCCGACAGGCGCAGGCCGGACGAGTAGAACAGTTCGAGGATCGCCTGGTCGCGGCGGGCGATGAACTCGTCGTCGACGCCGCCATCGAGCAGTTGCAGGGCGCGGTCGGTGTCCAGCACCTTGGGCAGGCGCCGCTCACCCTTGGGCGGCGCCAGGCCGTTGGCCGGGTCGTGCTGGCAATGGCCTTCGCGGTTGAGGTAGCGGTACAGGCCGCGCACCGCTGAAAGCAGGCGCGCCAGGCTGCGCGAGGACTGGCCGTGGTGGTGCTGGCGGGCGACCAGCTGGCGCAGCTGCTGGACCTGCAGGGCGCCCCAGCCGACGATACCCTGGGTGTTGCAGAATTCGATGACTTTCTCGAGGTCGCGACGGTAGGCCAGCAGGGTGTGCTCGGACACCTGGCGCTCGTTGCGCAGGTGAGCGCAATAAGCCTCCAGCTGGCGTTCCATCAGCGCACCGAGCGCAGCGTCTGGGTGAAGCGCGGCACCACGCGGCCAAGTACTTCGGCGATGTAGCTGAGGAACAGGGTGCCGACACTGCTCTTGTAGTGCTGCGGGTCGCGGCTGCCGATCGCCAGCACGCCGTGCAGGCCCTGGTACTCGAGGGTGGCCACGGCGCTGGAACCGACTTCCTTGTGCTGGGCATCGCCGAACAGGAAGGCCAGTTCATGCTCGCGCAGGCTGCCGCTGATGGTCTTGCCGCCGCCGATCAGCCCGCCGATGGCCTGCTGCGCCTCGGCACCGGAAACCCAGCGGCCCACGGGCGCGGCGTTCTCGCCGAACAGGATCAGGCTGACGAAGGGCACCTGGAACTCCTGGCGCAGGCTGTCCTCGACCGCCATCACCACCTCTTCGAGGGTGCCGGCGTCGAGCAGGTCGAGGATCAGCCGGCGGGTCTTGTCGAACAGCCGGTCGTTGTCGCGGGCCACGTCCATCAGCTGCGACAGGCGATGGCGCATCTCGATGTTGCGGTCGCGCAGCAGCTTGAGCTGGCGCTCCACCAGCGACACGCTGTCGCCGCGCTGGTGGGGAATGCGCTGTTCGAGCAGCAGTTCGTCGTGCTCGGCGAAGAAGGTCGGGTGGGCGCGCAGGTACGCGACCACCGCTTCGGCATCGAGCTCACGGGCCTGCGGGGATGCAACGTTAGGCTGATCGGTCATGGCGGATACTCGCTTAGAGACGAACTTGTCCTTCGAACACGCGGACGGCGGGGCCGGTCATCAGCACCGGCTTGCCGGGGCCGGCC
This sequence comes from Pseudomonas peradeniyensis, assembly GCF_014268935.2. GTDB lineage: Bacteria > Pseudomonadota > Gammaproteobacteria > Pseudomonadales > Pseudomonadaceae > Aquipseudomonas > Aquipseudomonas peradeniyensis. The sequence goes on from NZ_JABWRJ020000003.1 coordinate 264,855, forward strand.
CACTCGATGCTCAGGCGGCCACCCGGCAGGTCGATGGTCACCGGCGAGTCCATCCAGCCCTGGCTGATCGCCGCCACGGCCGCGGCGCAGGCGCCGGTGCCGCAGGCCTGGGTCTCGCCGGCGCCACGCTCCCATACCCGCAGGTTGGCGCGGTGGCGGTCGACCACCTGGATGAAGCCGGCATTGACCCGCTGCGGGAAGCGCGGGTGATGCTCGATCTTCGGGCCCAGCTCATGGACCGGCGCACTGCGCACGTCATCGACGCGCAGCACCGAATGCGGGTTGCCCATGGACACAGCGGCGATCTGGTGCACCTGGCCATCGACTTCCAGCGCATAGCTGCTGGCCTGCTCGTCGGCGATGAACGGGATCTCGGCCGGGGCGAAGCGTGGCGGCCCCATGTCGACGCAGATCTGGCCGTCGTTGCGCACATCGAGTTCGATGATGCCGCCCTTGGTCTCGACGCGAATGCGCTTCTTGGCGGTCAGGCGCTTGTCCAGCACGAAGCGGGCGAAGCAGCGCGCGCCGTTGCCGCACTGCTCGACTTCGGAGCCGTCGGCGTTGAAGATCCGGTAGCGGAAGTCCACATCCGGGTTGTTCGGCGCCTCGACGATCAGCAGCTGGTCGAAGCCGATGCCGGTGTTGCGGTCGCCCCATTGCTTGGCGTGCTTGGGTTGGATGTGTGCGTGCTGGCTGACCAGGTCGAGGACCATGAAGTCGTTGCCCAGCCCGTGCATCTTGGTGAAACGCAGCAGCATGGGCTCACTCCGGCAGCAGGCTTTCGCCGGCGAACAATTCGGCGACGGTCTCGCGGCGACGCACTTCGAAGGCCTGGTCGCCATCGACCAGCACTTCGGCGCAACGGCCACGGGTGTTGTAGTTGGAGCTCATGACGAAACCATAGGCGCCCGCGGAGCGGACGGCCAGCAGGTCGCCCTCGGCCAGGTCCAGTACGCGGTCCTTGCCCAGGAAGTCGCCGGTCTCGCAGATCGGGCCGACCAGGTCGTAGGCCCGGCCTTCGCCTTCACGGGGCTTGACCGCGCTGACGTCCATCCAGGCCTGGTACAAGGCGGGACGGATCAGGTCGTTCATGGCCGCGTCGATGATGGCGAAGTCCTTGTGCTCGGTGTGCTTGAGGTATTCCACACGGGTCAGCAGCACGCCGCCGTTGGCGACGATGTAGCGGCCCGGCTCGAACACCAGGGCCAGGTCGCGCTCGCCGACGCGCTCGCGAATGGCTGCGATGTAGTCGGCCAGCAGCGGTGGCTGCTCGTCGCGGTAGCGCACGCCGACCCCGCCGCCGAGGTCCAGGTGGCGCAGGTGGATGCCGCACTCGGCCAGGCGGTCGACCAGTACCAGCAGGCGGTCGAGGGCGTCGAGGAAGGGCTCGACGGTGGTCAGCTGCGAGCCGATGTGGCAGTCGACGCCGACCACGTCCAGGTTCGGCAGCTGCGCGGCGCGCACGTAGATCGCCTCGGCGTCGGCGATGGCGATGCCGAACTTGTTCTCTTTGAGACCGGTGGAAATGTACGGGTGGGTGCCGGCGTCGACGTCCGGGTTCACACGTAGCGAAACCGGTGCCGTCTTGCCCATTTCGGCGGCAACGACCTGGAGGCGCTCGAGCTCGTCGGTGGACTCGACATTGAAGCAGTGCACGCCCACTTCCAGGGCGCGGCGCATGTCTTCACGGGTCTTGCCGACCCCGGAGAACACCACGCGATCGGCACGGCCACCGGCGGCCAGGACGCGCTCCAGTTCACCGCCGGAGACGATGTCGAAGCCTGCGCCGAGGCGCGCCAGCAGGTTCAGCACGCCCAGGTTGGAGTTGGCCTTGACCGCGAAGCAGACCAGGTGCTCGACCCCTTGCAGGGCGTCGGTGTAGCTGCGGTACTGGGCCTCGATATGGGCGCGCGAGTACACGTAGGTGGGCGTGCCGAAGCGTTCGGCGATCGCCGTCAGGGCCACCCCTTCCGCGAACAGCTCGCCGCCGCGGTAGTTGAATGCGTCCATGGGATTTCCTTACTGCGCGGGCGACTCTTCTGGCTGCTCTTGCGGCTGCACCAGCACCGGTTGCGGCTGGACAGGCTTGGCATGCTGGTGCGATTTGCGCGGGCCTTTGCCGTCCTTGCCGTCTTCAGGCAGGTACAGGGGGCCTTTCTGACCGCAGGCCGAAACGAGGCAGGCAACCGCGACCAGCGCCGCGAGGGAGGAAATCAGGCGTTTCATGGGTGAAATCCTTGGAAATATGCAGTATTGCGGCCGAGTATACCGAGCGCCCACCTGATTGCCTATGCAAGGGGCGCCCCCGCTCGGCGGGCGTGGGCGACCGAAGGACATGCGGCTTTTTCTTACAGCGATTAGCTTGTAGCTTGAGGCGTTCGCCCTTATCGTGCCCGGCTTGCGTGTGTACAGCCATTTTTCGAGGTCCCTGCAATGAGTTTGAGCGAAGCGCGTTTCCACGACCTGGTCGATGCGACCCAACAGGCCCTGGAAGACCTGTTCGATGAAAGCGGCATGGACCTGGACATGGAGAACTCCGCCGGCGTTCTCACCGTAAAGTTCGACAACGGCAGCCAGCTGATCTTCAGCCGCCAGGAGCCGCTGCGCCAGCTGTGGCTGGCGGACAAGTCCGGCGGCTTTCACTTCGACTACGACGAAGAGAGCGGCAAGTGGGTCTGCGAGAAGAGCGAAGAGCTGCTGGGCGAGATGCTCGAGCGCATCGTCTGGGAGCGCGCCGGCGAGAAGCTGGACTTCGACGAGATCTGAGATGAGCGACCTGCCCCGGCCACCCAAGCCGCTCTACAGCAACGTGAGCCCGGCGGTGCCGTCACCTTGTATCAGCATATGTCGGCTGGATGAGCACAAGGTCTGCACCGGTTGCCATCGCCATGTCGAGCATATCCGCGAGTGGCGCTCGGCCGATGACGAGCGGCGCCGGCAGATCTGCCGCGAGGCGCTGGCCCTGAAAACACGGGCATCGGCATAGGCACAACGAAGGTGTGGGCTTGAGTATTTGCCCCGCTGTGGTAGTGTCAGGGGCTGCGTCGATGACGCCACAGCCTTTCGCAAACCCCGCCCTTGGGCGGGGTTTTGCTTTATCTGCCTGTTGAAAATTGCCTGTTCAAAGGAGTCTGACTGGATCATGAGCACCAAGCCTTCCCTTACCCTCACCCGCTTGGACGTGCAGCGTCTCGAGCGCCTGCTCGACGACCTCGATGAAAGCACTCCGGGTGTGCTCGCCCTGCAGGACGAGCTGGACCGTGCCGAGCAGGTGGTCGGGCATGAGGAGGTGCCAGCCGGCGTGGTGACCATGAACTCGCGGGTGCACTGCCGCGAGATCGCCAGCGGCAAGGACTATCACCTGACCCTGGTGTATCCGAAGGATGCTGGCACCGAGGGCAACGTCTCGATCCTCGCGCCGATCGGCTGTGCCTTGCTGGGCCTGTCGGTAGGCGACCAGATCGACTGGCCGGCGCCGGGCGGCAAGACCCTCAAGCTGGAGCTGCTGGCAGTCGAGTACCAGCCGGAAGCGGCAGGGGATTTCGATCTCTGATACTGCGCTAGTTCTGTGTAGGAGCGGCCGTGAACGCAGAGGCAGTCAGGGCTCCAGCCGCGCCTGCAGCTGTTCCAGCCCATCGTTGAGCGCCTGCTCCAGCTCGCGCTTGTAGCGCAGGTACAGGCTGGTGGACCCCTGCTCGTCCTCCAGCAGCTCGGACAGGTCGAGGTCGGTGATGTAGCAGCGGTAACGGCCGCTGCTGCGGCGCTGGCCCAGGATCTGCCGGGCGACCACGGCGTACAGCTGGTCGCCATGCTCCAGTTCGGAAAACTCCTGCTGGTCGCAGTAGAGCGTGGCATGCACTCCGTCGCCGGTACCCGCCTGGAGGATCGCCTGGACCTCGTAGTAGGCCTGGTTCTGGCTGTCCATTGGCGTCTGTCGCGGCTCCAGACTGCGTGCCTTGCCGAGGCCGGAGGGCAGCAACTGGTAGTAGAGGATGTCCAGGGACACCAGCGGCAGGCTGTCCAAGGGCAGCTGGGCGTCGCGGCGCATCAGCATTGACTGCAGGAAGCGTTGCAGTGGCAGCAGCAGGTGCTGCTCGTCCTGCAGCGGCAGCCGTTGCTGCCAGAGCGCGTTGTGCTCGTCGAGCACGTACAGGTCGGCCCAGCCTTCGAACAGCCGGTAGAACACCTGGATGCAGCCGGGGCGACCCTGGGCCAGGACCAGCGGCAGGTCGTGGTCCTGCAGGGCATGGGCGTCCAGATGCAGCGGGCTGTAGCGGCTGCGCTCCTCGCCGAGGGCCGTGAGCACCGCGTCGTGGTCGGCGAGGCTGGCCAGGGTCACTTGCCCGGGCTGCAGGTCGAGGATGTGGGTGTGCTGGGCCACCTGCAGCAGGTAACGGTGATTCAGACCCTGGTCGAGCAGCAGCTGCACGGTGTCGAAGATGTCCTCGACCCGCTGGCTGATGGCCTGGGCGCGGTTGTGGCAGTAGCAGCGCACTCGCACCCGCGGGCGGTGGCTGCGCTGGCCCAGGCTGTTGAGGAAGTCGCGCAGGCAGCGCACCAGCGCATGCTCGCCGTCGTAGCGCTGCACCAGCACTTCGTTCCAGCTGTTGAGGGTGATCTGGTCGAGGGTCAGCACCAGGTTCTCGCGCACCCCGGCGTAGCTCAGCGAGTCGGTGCGCTCGGTGGTCATCAGGATATTCAGGTCGCGGTGATGGCGCAGTGGATCGACCCCGACATTCACCAGCAGCAGGATCTCATCGGCCACGCTCGGTTGCAGCAGGCGCACCTCGCTGACCGTCTCCAACGGCAGGGGGATGCTCTGCTGCAGGCTGCCGATCAGGTTGAACAGCTCGAACTCGCTCAGGTCGCTGGCGCCAGGGTGCAGGGCCAGGCGTGTGCCGCTGTCGATCACGCCGTTGCGATGGGCCCAGGTGAGCAGTTCGAGCAGCTCGCGGCAGCGCTTGATCGGGCTGAAGTGCTCCCACTCGTGCACGCCAAGGTTGCCGTTGTACAGGCCCCAGTGATGGGTACCGGGTTCCTTGCGGTTGGGCGAGTGCACCAGGGTGAGGGTGTCTTCGGCCAGGTCCGGGGCGATGCCCGGGTTGATCACCTCGATCTTGCCGGCCCGACGTTCGAAGGCGGCGTACAGGCGCCGGCCGAGGACGTTGAGGTCGCGCTGGTCGGCGCGGCTGTTGGCGTTCTGCAGGCGGGCGAACTGGGTCAGGAAGCGGTAGCTGTGGTTCAGCTCTGCCACCAGTTCGCGGCGCTCGACCGCCACCTGGCGCACTTTCCACTGGCTGCGGCTGTCGAGCAGCGCCAGCTGGCGCTCGTCCCAGCCCCATTCCTCGGTCAGGCGCCCAAGCAGCTGGCGCTGCCAGCCGCCGCTGCGGGTACGGCCCAGGTCGCTGAGCTTCTTGTTCACTTTCAGGTACAGGCTGCGCCGCACCAGTTCCAGGCGCGCCGATTCGCCGCGCTGGAGCAGGTAGCGTTCGATGCGCCGGTAGACCATGACGTAGGGGTCTAGCTCGTCCAGGTCCAGCTGGTTGGCGAACACGGCCTGCTTGTAGTCCAGGCTCAGGCAGCGCACCTGCGGGTGTTCGCTGGCGTAGGCTTCGGTGAGCAGCAGCTTGAGCAGCGACTTGTAGGGCGAGTCGATGCCCTTGAACAGCTGCCACAGCCCGGCGCCGACATACTCGCCAGGCGGTATGTGCGCCAGGTTGCCGAGGTCCAGGGCGTCGGTGATGCGGATGAAGCGCTTGGCCAGCAGGGTCTGGGTGAAGTCCCGGTAGTTATGCTCCTGGTACACCGGCACCAGCCACCACAGCGGTGTGCGCCCGGCCAGCCAGATGGCAGTGCGGTAGAACTCGTCGAGCAGCAGGTAATGCTGGGTGGTGCCGCAGTCGTCGGAGCTGAGCTGGCTGTCGCGCTCGCCCTGGACGAAGCCGCGAGGCTCGATCAGGAACAGATGCGCCTCGGCGCCCTGGCTGGCGGCCCAGGCCTCGAGCAGCTGGCATTTGCGCCGCAGGTCGGCCAGGGCCTGCTCGTCCAGGTCGGGGGCGTGGCAGACCCACAGGTCCATGTCGCTCTGCTCGGCCTGGGCCAGGGTGCCCAGGCTGCCCATCAGGAACAGGCCGTGGATCGGTTGCGGTGGCTTGCCGTGGCGCGGCTTGTAGGTGAACGAGCGGGTCAGGCGCTGGGCCTCGGCCAGCAGGTCGCTGTCGGGCTCGAAGCCGGACACGCCGGCGGGGGTGGTGCCCGAGACGTAGCCCGGCAACAGCGGGTGATTGACGTGGAAGAACAGTGGCAACAGGGTGAGGACCTGCTGCTGGCGCGTGGACAGCCCCTCCATGGCCCGTGCCAGGCGGCCCTGGTTGATCTTCAGGAAGCGCGCGCGCAGCTTGGACAGCTCCTTGCGGTCGATGCCTTGGTCAAGATCGGGGCGGATTTCATGGGGGTGGTTCATTGCGCACTCAGGCAGGCAGGGGAGCACTGGCGAGTTTAGCCTGAGTGGGGCGGTCGGATAAGGGGTTGGTGGCTTTTTGACGTCAGTTTTACAACGTTCGTCTGGGGGGTCATCGCGGGGCAAGCCCGCTCCCACGGGGTGAGGGCGGGCTTGGTGAAATCAGGCGGGCTGCGGGGTCTTGAGGATGGTCAGGAGCAGTTGGACGCTTTCGGCGGCGTCGTTGCCCAGGCTGGTGAGGTAGCCACCATCAGGCTGGTCGGTGAGCTCTTTGTCGTACAGACGCTGGGCGGCGGCGATCAGGGCCGGGGAGGCGCTGCTGCCAACCTTGATGCCTTCCTGGTGGCTGTCCAGGTTGAACAGGGCAAGCACTTCCAGTTCGGCGATCAGTTCCGGGGTGAAGGACATGGGCAACTCCTGACTTCGAGACAAGGATGGAAGTCAGGAGTGTAGACGGGCTTATTCGATGTCGCCTTGATCCGCCTCAGGTGGCAGCTCCGGCAGGGCGCGCAGGGCGGTTTCATACCATTCGGTGTTGAACGGGCGGTCTTCGTCGAGCATGGCGTCGATTTCGATGGCCAGCACGTGGGCCATGAGGTTGAGGATGTCCTCGCGCTCGTAGCCGACCAGGGTCAGCTTGTTGAAGGTGGCCTTGGCCGCCGCGGGTTCGCCGCTTTCGATCTGGTTCTCGATGGCCTGGGTGAGGGTGGCCTCGGTGAAGGCTTCTTCGTCGTTGCCGTCGATCTCGTCGTGCTCGCTCATGGCGGTACTCCTGTGGTGAAGCGCACAGTGTGCCATGTCTGCGTTGGCAATGCCCGGCCATCAGCGCCGAGCATGGCACTGGCCAAGGGACGGGCAGGGGGCTATAACAGCCGGGCCAACCCCATACGGCCTTGGAGGCTGTCTCAATGCTCAAGCTTCATGGATTCGCGGTCAGCAACTACTACAACATGGTCAAGCTGGCCTTGCTGGAGAAAGGCGTGCCCTTCGAGGAGGTGCCGTTCTTCGGCGGTCAGTTGCCTCAAGCCCTGGCCATCAGCCCTCGCGGCAAGGTGCCGGTGCTTGAGACCGAGCACGGCTTCATCAGCGAGACCGGGGTCATCCTCGACTACATCGAGCAGACCCAGTCGGGCAAGGCGCTGTTGCCGGCCGATGCCTTCGGGCAGGCCAAGGTGCGCGAGCTGCTGAGGGAAATCGAGCTGTACATCGAGCTGCCGGCGCGTACCTGCTACGCCGAGGCGTTCTTCGGCGCGGCGGTGGAGCCGCTGATCAAGGAGCGGGCGCGGGCGGACCTGCTGGCGGGCTTTGCCACCCTCAAGCGCAACGGGCGGTTCCAGCCTTACGTGGCCGGTGAGCAACTGACCATCGCCGACCTGATGTTCTGCTTCTCGGTCGACCTGGCCTGCGCGGTGGGCAAGAAGGTGCTGAACATTGACTTCCTGGCGGATTTCCCGGAAGCGAAGGCGCTGTTGCAGTTGCTGGGCGAAAACCCGCACATGACGCGGATCGTGGCGGACAAGGACGCGGCGATGCCAGCGTTCCTCGAAATGATCAAGAGCAAGCGCTGAGGCCACAAACGATCGCGGGGCACGCCCGCTCCCACGAGCCTTGTCCAGGCCTTGTGGGAGCGGCGATGCGGCGGCCCGACTTGCCCCGCGATGGCGTTATCAGCGCGAAGCCAGCAGGGCCTTGCCGCGCGCAACGGCCGCGCGCACCTGGGCCGGCGCGGTGCCGCCGATGTGGTTGCGGGCGTTGACCGAACCTTCCAGGGTCAGCACGGCGAACACGTCCTGCTCGATCTGGTCGCTGAACTGGCGCAGTTCGTCCAGGCTCATCTCGGCCAGGTCCTTGCCGGAATCGACACCGTACTTCACCGCATGGCCGACGATCTCGTGGCAATCACGGAACGGCAGGCCGCGGCGCACCAGGTAGTCGGCGAGGTCCGTGGCGGTGGAGAAGCCGCGCAGGGCCGCTTCGCGCATGATCGCGTGCTTGGGCTTGATCGCAGGGATCATGTCGGCAAAGGCGCGCAGCGAGTCGCGCAGGGTGTCGGCGGCGTCGAACAGCGGCTCTTTATCTTCCTGGTTGTCCTTGTTGTAGGCCAGCGGCTGGCCTTTCATCAGGGTCAGCAGGCCGGTCAGGGCGCCGAACACGCGGCCGCTCTTGCCACGCACCAGCTCCGGCACGTCCGGGTTCTTCTTCTGCGGCATGATCGAGCTGCCGGTGCAGAAACGATCAGGCAGGTCGACGAACTGGAACTGGGCGCTGGTCCACAGCACCAGCTCTTCGGAGAAGCGCGACAGGTGCATCATCGCGATGCTCGCCGCCGAGCAGAATTCGATGGCGAAGTCGCGGTCCGAGACGCTGTCCAGCGAGTTGCCGCCCACGGCCTCGAAGCCCAGCAGCTTGCAAGTCAGTTCGCGGTCGATCGGGTAGGTGGTGCCGGCCAGGGCGGCGCTGCCCAGGGGCATGCGGTTGGCGCGCTTGCGGCAATCCACCAGGCGCTCGTAGTCGCGGCTGAGCATCTCGAACCAGGCCAGCAGGTGGTGGCCGAAGGTCACCGGCTGCGCGGTCTGCAGGTGGGTGAAGCCGGGCATGATGGTCTCGGCCTCGCGCTCGGCCTGCTCCAGCAGGCCCTGCTGCAGGCGGGTGATCTCGGCCAGGATCAGGTCGATCTCGTCGCGCAGCCACAGGCGGATGTCGGTGGCTACCTGGTCGTTGCGGCTGCGGCCGGTGTGCAGTTTCTTGCCGGTGATGCCGATGCGGTCGGTCAGGCGTGCCTCGATGTTCATGTGCACGTCTTCGAGGTCGACGCGCCAGTCGAAGGTGCCGGCCTCGATTTCGCCCTGGATGGTCTTCAGGCCATCGATGATGGTGTCGCGCTCGGCATCGCTGAGGACGCCGACCTGCGCCAGCATGGTGGCGTGGGCGATCGAACCCATGATGTCGTGGCGGTACAGGCGCTTGTCGAAATCGACCGAGGCGGTGAAGCGGGCGACGAAGGCGTCGACGGGCTCACTGAAGCGGCCGCCCCAGGACTGATTGGTCTTGTCGGTGCTCATGGATTCACTCGTTGAAGGCGTGAACGGAAAAAGTGCGGCGATCATAGCAGGGTTGCGCCCGCCGCCGCAGGGCGCTGGTCGCGAGAATCGTCCGGTTACAAGGGGGGGCGGCATATTCAACGATTGAACGGCAGTGTTCCACGGAGCGTCTACAGTTGGACAAAGGACTGGTGCTGAATCTGCCAGACCAGTGAATCTTTGGCCTTCGCACCGGTCTGTAGCGTGACCGCGTTTCGGTCGCCCCACACTTGTCTACGCTATACCCGTGCGAGACTCACTCAGGAATCCAGCGCAATTATGAATGTCCTGATCGTTGATGATGAACCCCAGGCCCGCGAGCGCCTGAGCCGGCTGCTTGGCGAGCTGGAGGGTTACACCGTGATGGAGCCCAGCGCCACCAACGGCGAGGAGGCCCTGACCCTGATCGAAAGCCTCAAGCCCGATGTGGTACTGCTGGATATCGGCATGCCGGGCCTCGATGGCCTGCAGGTCGCCGCCCGGCTGTGCGAGCGCGAGTCGCCGCCAGCGGTGGTGTTCTGCACCGGTGACGATGAATACGGCAGCGAAGCCTTCAGGGACAGCACCCTGAGCCATGTCGACAAGCCCATCCAGCCGCAGGCCCTGCGCGATGCCCTGCGCCGGGCGGAAAAACCCAACCGTGCCCAGCTGGCGGCATTGACCCGCCCCGCTGGCGACGCCGGTGGCGGCCCGCGCAGCCATATCAGTGCCCGTACCCGCAAGGGCATCGAGTTGATCCCCATTCCCCAGGTCATCTACTTCATCGCCGACCACAAGTACGTCACCCTGCGCCATGAAGCAGGCGAGGTGCTGCTCGATGAACCGCTCAAGGCCCTGGAGGACGAGTTTGGCGAGCGTTTCGTGCGCATCCACCGCAACGCGCTGGTTGCCCGCGAGCGCATCGAACGGCTGCAGCGCACGCCGCTGGGGCATTTCCAGCTCTATCTCAAGGGCCTGGAAGGCGACGCCCTGACCGTCAGCCGCCGCCATGTGGCGGGGGTGCGCAAGATGATGCAGTCCTTGCACTGAATGGCCTCAGGGAACGTGGGAGCGGGCTTGCCCCGCGATAGCAGTGCAAGATCCGCCATCGCAATCGCGGGCCAAGCCCGCTCCCACGCAAATCGCGACCAGTATCGACTGCGCAGGGAGCGTGATTGCTGATCTGAATCTGCGGGCACACCCGGAGGAGCTGTTATCATCGACCGCATTTCTCTGGATCGGTGCGTTTCATGTCCACTCGCGAAATCCGCATTGCCACCCGTAAAAGTGCCTTGGCCCTGTGGCAGGCCGAATACGTCAAAGCCCGCCTGGAACAGGCACATCCCGGTCTGTTGGTGACCCTGGTGCCAATGGTCAGCCGCGGCGACAAGCTGCTCGACGCGCCGCTGGCGAAGATCGGCGGCAAGGGCCTGTTCGTCAAGGAGCTGGAAACCGCCCTGCTCGACAACGAGGCCGACATCGCCGTGCACTCGATGAAGGACGTCCCCATGGACTTCCCCGAGGGCCTGGGCCTGTACTGCATCTGCGAGCGTGAAGACCCGCGCGACGCCTTCGTTTCCAACACCTTCGCCAGCCTCGCGGCCTTGCCGGCCGGCAGCATCGTCGGCACCTCCAGCCTGCGCCGTCAGGCCCAACTGCTGGCGCGCCGGCCCGACCTCGAGATTCGCTTCCTGCGCGGCAACGTCAACACTCGCCTGGCCAAGCTCGATGCCGGTGAGTACGACGCCATCATCCTCGCCGCCGCCGGCCTGATCCGCCTCGGCTTCGAGGACCGCATCACTGCCTCCATCAGCGTTGACGACAGCCTGCCGGCGGGCGGCCAGGGCGCGGTGGGCATCGAATGTCGCAGCGCCGACACCGAGATCCATGCCTTGCTGGCGCCGTTGCACCATGCCGACACCGCCGACCGGGTGGTGGCCGAGCGTGCCCTGAACAAGCGCCTCAATGGCGGCTGCCAGGTGCCGATCGCCTGCTACGCGGTGCTCGAAGGCGAGCAGCTGTGGCTGCGCGGCCTGGTCGGCCAGCCCTCCGGCGGCACCTTGCTGGTGGCCGAGGCCCGGGCGCCGCGTGCCGATGCCGAGCGCCTGGGCGTGCAGGTCGCCGAAGACCTGCTCGGGCAGGGCGCCGAGGCGATCCTCAAGGAAGTCTACGGCGAGGCAGGCCATCCGTGAGCCCCTGGCGCCTGCTGCTGACCCGGCCTGAAGAGGACTGTGCGGCGCTGGCGCAGACCCTGGCCGACGCAGGCATCGCCAGCGCCAGCCTGCCGTTGCTGGTGATCGAGGCGATCGCGCCGGACGCTGCGCAGGTGCAGCGCCTGCGGGCGATCGCCGAGGCCCAGGCCATCATCGTGGTCAGCAAGCCGGCGGCCCGCCTGCTGCTGGAGCAACTCGCCCAGGCGGGGGTGACGCCGCCGCTCGCCAGCTGGTTCACGGTGGGCGAGGCGACGGCGCGGATCCTTCAGGAGCACCGGTTGCAGGTGGCCTTTCCGGTGGCCGGCGACGACAGCGAAGCCTTGCTTGCGCTGCCCGCCCTGCGCGAGGCTATCGCCGGGCCGACGGCCCGCGTCCTTATCGTTCGCGGTGTCGGAGGTCGTGAACTGCTGGCCGAGCGTCTTGCCGAGCAAGGTGCTAGTGTCGATTATCTGGAATTGTATCGCCGCTGCCTGCCGCACTATCCCGCCACGACCCTCGCCCAGCGCATAGATGGGGAACGCCTCAATGGCCTGGTGGTCAGCAGTGGGCAGGGTCTGGAACACTTGCATCGACTGGCAGGTGCGGATTGGCCGCGGTTTTCCCGCTTGCCGCTGTTCGTGCCCAGCCCCCGGGTGGCCGAGCAGGCCCGAGCGCTCGGGGCGAAAGACATTGTGGATTGCCGTGGCGCCAGCGCCGCGGCCTTGCTGGCAGCCGTGCAGCGAACCGCTGCGCCTGCCCCTTAAGGCGCTAAGCTAGAGAGCGATGCGCCACCATGCAAAGGATGGATACGTGAGCGAAACTGTCTTGTCCAACACCGAACAGCCCGCGGCGCCCGAGGCGCCGCAATCCGCCACCGCCAAGCCCGCCCGACGCTCCGGCAACGGCCTGGCGCTGCTGGCCCTGCTGCTGGGCGCCGCCGGCGTCGCGGTCGGCGGCTGGGGCGTCTGGCAGGTCCGCCAGCTGCAAGGCAGCGAGCAAGGCCAGGGCGAACACCTGCAAGCCCTCAATCAACGCGCCGACGCGCTGCAGCAGCGCGAGCAGCAGCTCAGCGCGCAGCTGGCCAGCCTGCCGGCGGCCAGTGAACTGGAAGATCGCCGGCGCCTGGTGGCGCAACTGCAGGGCGACCAGCAGCGCCTGAGCCAGCGCCTGGAGACCGTGCTCGGCGAGAGCCGCAAGGAGTGGCGCCTGGCCGAGGCCGAGCACCTGCTGCGCCTGGCCACCCTGCGCCTGTCGGCGCTGCAGGACATCACCAGCGCCAAGGCGCTGGTCGAAGGTGCCGATGAAATCCTCCGCGAGCAGAGCGACCCCGGCGCCTTCGCCGCCCGTGAACAGCTGGCCCGCAGCCTGGCAACGCTCTCCAGTACCGAGCAGCCGGATCGCACCGGGCTGTTCCTCAAGCTCGCCGCGCAGCGTGAGCTGGTGCAGCAGCTCAGTGCCCAGTCGCCGGAATTCGACAGCAAGGCCGACGCCATGGGCGCGCTGACCGCCGATGGCGACGGCGCCAGTCGCTGGTCGCAGTGGTGGGCGGAGATCTCCAAGTACTTCCAGATCGAGTTCAATGCCGACGACAACGTCCGCCCGCTGCTGTCCGGGCAGTCGCTCAACCAGCTGCGCCTGGCCCTGAGCCTGACCATCGAGCAGGCGCAGTGGGCGGCGCTCAACGGCGAGGCCAAGGTCTATGCCCAGGCCCTGGACGATGCGCGCAGCGTGTTGCTGGCCAACTTCAACCCGGACAACCCGCAAAGCAAGGCGATGCTCGACAACCTCAACCAGCTGGCCGAACAGCCGGTGTCGGTGGTCACGCCTGACCTGAGCGAGAGCCTGGCCGCGGTGCAGGCCTACATCCAGCGTCGCCACCTGCCGGCCGCCGCCGAAGGGGCCAAGCCATGAAGCGTGTCTACCTGCTGGCGGTGCTGGCGATTGTCGTCGCTGCGGCGCTGGGCATCGCGATCGCCAAGCACAGCGGCTACGTGCTGATCGCCTACGGCGGCTTCCGCTACCAGTCGGGGCTGTGGGCGGCGCTCGGCGCGCTGGTCGGCATCATTGTGCTGCTGTTGCTGCTGCGCTACCTGATCGGCCTGGTGCTGACCTCGTCCGGGGTGGTCAACCCGTGGTCGCGGCGCAACCGCAGCCGGCGCACCCGCATCGCCGTCGAACAAGGCCAGCTGGACCTGGCCGAGGGACGCTGGGCCAGTGCCCAGCGCCACTTGCAGCGGGCCGCCGAGTCCGATCGCCAGCCACTGCTCTACTACCTCGGCGCCGCTCGCGCCGCCAACGAACTGGGACGGGTCGAGGAGCGCGACAACCTGCTCGAACGCGCCCTGGAACGCCAGCCCCAGGCCGAGCTCGCCGTTGCCCTGACCCATGCCCAGTTGCAGATGGACCGGGGCGAGAGCGAGGGTGCGCTGGAGGCCCTGCAGGCGATGCAGGAGCGACATCCACACAATGCCCAGGTGCTGCGCCTGTTGCAGCGCCTGCACCTGGAACGCGGCGATTGGCCGGCGTTGATTCGCCTGCTGCCGGACCTGCGCAAGCACAAGGTGCTGCCCGCGGCGGAACTGGCCGACCTGGAACAGCGCGCCTGGGGCCAGAACCTGGGGCTGGCGGCGACCCGTGGTGAGGATCCGCAGACGGCACGCCAGGCGCTCGAGCGCGCCTGGCAGCAGCTGACCAACGCCCAGCGCCAGGAACCGCAGCTGGTGTCGGCCTACGCCGAGCAACTGCGTCAGGTCGGTGCCCAGGGCGAGGCCGAGCAGGTGCTTCGCGGCGCGCTCAAGCGCGGCTACGAAAGCCACCTGGCGCGCCTGTACGGGCTGGTGCGCGGCGACGATCCGGCGCGCCAGTTGCAGACGGCCGAAGGCTGGCTGAAGGAGCACCCGCAGGATCCTAGCCTGCTGCTCACCCTCGGCCGGCTAAGCCTGCAGAATCGCTTGTGGGGCAAGGCACGGGACTATCTGGAGAGCAGCCTGCGCATGGAGCGCAATCCGGAAACCTGCGCCGAGCTGGCACGCTTGCTGGCCAGCCTCGGCGAGACCGAGCGCAGCAATCAGTTGTTCCAGGAGGGCCTGGGGCTGCTGGATGAGCGCCTGCTGGCGTTGCCGCTGCCGGAGGGGGTTCGGGCCTGAGGCCCCCACTGGCCTCGTGGCGCGCTGTCGCGCATCATGGGCATACCTGCTTGTGCCGGTGCGATGTTTTGCCAGCGGCGCGTTGCATTATCTGATGAGCGATGACTCAAGACGCCCTCTGCGTAGAGGGCGTCGAATCGTCCTTCGTCCGCTTCGGAATATTCCCACGTTTCACGAAAATGATTCCCTAGCCATTCAGCGACTTGTCTGCACTGTAGCGCCTTGATACAAAGCGCCCCTTTCCTCTACCGTTTCAAACCACTTCCCTCATTTTCGGATCACTTCTACCCATGTCGCTGGCCTGCTTGCGCAGCTCGTTCCTTCCCGCCTTCCTGGCCGCCGTGGCGGTGCTGGTCGCATCGTTCCGTCTCGAAAACGTGGTCGGCCTGGACCCCTGCGCGTTGTGTTTCAGCCAGCGCCTGATGCTGGGCTGTTTTGCGCTGGCCAGCCTGGTTGCCACGCTCCATGCCGGCGGCCGCCGCTGGCATGCCTGGCTGGCACTGCTGTTCGCGTCGGCGGGCGCCTTGCTGGCGGGGCGGCATGTCTGGCTGCAGGCCGAGCCGCTGCCGGTCAGCGGTTGCCACCTGCCCCTGGCGCACCTGGTCGAACGCCCGTGGAGCGAGATCCTGCAGGCGTTCCTGCTGGGCAGCCCGGACTGCGTGTCGGTCAACTGGAGCTTCCTCGACCTGACCCTGCCGGAATGGAGCCTGCTGGCGTTCCTGTTGCTGGCGGCGGTGCCGTTGTCGTGGCTGGTGCTGTATCGATTGCGCCAGGACGCGGCGGGTTGATCCACGGCAATGCACCGGGTGTTGCGCGACCAGCGGTGGCCGGCAACGGGATTAAACGCTTGTATGAACTTTGTCTGCTGCGTACCTTGAAGGGCAGGTCGCGCGGGAATAATCTCCCAGCACGCTTACCGAAAATACAACTGCTCGATGCCGTTTGCTGACGTCACCTTTGTGCCACGGTGTTGTGTCGCGAGGTGCAGCGGCATCTACCCAGAAGGGAAGAGATCGCCATGCTCGATAGTTGCCAGAACGCCCAGGAACGCTGGGGCGGTGTTCACAAGCTGATCGATCGTTGGCTCAAGGAGCGCGAGGAGCTGGTACAAGCCTTCCGCGCCTTGCGCGATGCCAAGCCGGCTTTTGCGGACAAGGACAAGAACCGTGATTTTTGCGCGGTGCTGGTCGATTACGTGTCAGCCTGGCATTTCGAAGTCAGTGAGCAGTTGGTCAGCGAAGCCAAGGCCTTTGGAGATACCGGAGCCCTTGAGCTGGCTACGCAGATCAATCCACGCATTGACGACAGCACTCAGATCGCCCTGGCCTTCAACGACCACTGCGCCAAGGGTGAGTGCACCGACACCGAACGCTTCGCGGAAAAGCTGGGCAAGCTTGGCAGCCTGCTGCACGAGCGTTTCGAACTGGAAGACTGCCTGATCGAAGTGCTGCACAACGCCCACAAGCAAGAGGACGCGGTGCAGGCCTGATTCAGTCGGCCACGTCCAGCAGTTCGATCTCGAACACCAGTGGGGTATAGGGTGCGATCAGGTCACCCGCACCGTCGGCGCCGTAGGCTTGCGCCGACGGGATCACCAGCCGCCACTTCGCCCCCGCTTTCATGCGTGGCAGCGCTACCTGCCAGCCCTCGATCACCGAGTCCAGCTTGAACCATTGCGGTTGCAGGTTCTGGTCGAACACCGTGCCATCCGGCAGTTTCCCCACATAGCGCACCTGCACGCGACCGCTGGCCTTGGGTTGCGCGCCGTTGCCGCTGGCCAGTTCGCTGTAGAGGATGCCCTCGGGCAGCTCGCGTACCCCGGCCTTGGCCCGCTCGCCGGCAATGAAGCGTTTCTCCGCTTCCACCAGCTTGTCCACCTGGGCCTGTTCGGCGGCGGCGTTGGCTTGCGTCTCGTGCTGCTCGAGGATGGCCTGCATGCGTGACTTGGCAATGCGTGGCGGCTGGCCCTGGTAGGCCTGGCGCAGGCCTTCGACCAGGGCGTCGAGCTGCAGGCCGGGGACTTCCTGGCGCAGGCGCTCGCCCAGGCTGGCACCGAGGCTGTAGGCCAGGTCGCTGTCGTTGGCGGGGGCGGTTTCGGCGTTGGCCAGGGAGAGCGGCATCACCAGGCACAGGCCCAGAATCAGATAACGAGGCATGGACGGTTCCTGCGGTAAAGAGCGCAAAGTATGCCAGCGTTGTTGGGCGAAGATGTGTAAATATCGGCAGTGCACTAATGGGCAACTACACTTGTTTCCAGCTGCAAGACAACAACTTTGCCCAGGCATGCAACGCGGCGCTACTGAGACTGTCAACATGCCCTAGCGGCGGTAGCAGCAGAAGCATAGTATGAGCCGCACTCTCGTCAGCCAGGAGGTAAACCATGTCGGCCAAGAAGAAAGCAGTCAGTACGCCGTTGCACCTGCTCCAGCAACTTTCGGGTAGCTTGCTCGAACATTTGGAAGATGCCTGCTCCCAAGCGCTGGCGGATGCCGAGAAACTGTTGGCCAAGTTGGAAAAACAACGTGGCAAGGCCCAGGAGAAACTGCATAACGCTCGCCTGAAGTTGCAGGACGCCGCCAAGGCCGGTAAAGCCAAGGCTCAGGGCAAGGCGCAAAAAGCCGCGGGTGAACTTGAACACTTGCTCGATTCGCTCAAGGATCGCCAGGCCCAGACCCGAACTTACATCCAGCAACTCAAGCGTGATGCCCAGGAAAGCCTGAAACTGGCCCAGGGTGTCGGCAAGGTGCGTGAGGCGGCCGCCAAGGCCCTGGACTCGCGTACTGCGGCACCGAAAGCCGCCGCGAAACCTGCTGCCAAACCAGCGGCCAAGCCTGCTGCCGCCAAGGCACCGGCGAGGACTGCAGCCGCGAAACCTGCTGCCAAGCCAGCGGCCAAACCGGCTGCTGCCAAGGCTCCCGCGAAGACCGCTGCAGCGAAACCTGCCGCCAAGCCAGCGGCCAAGCCTGCTGCTGCCAAGGCACCGGCGAAGACCGCCGCCGCGAAACCTGCCGCCAAGCCAGCGGCCAAGCCTGCTGCTGCCAAGGCACCGGCGAAGACCGCCGCCGCGAAACCTGCCGCCAAGCCAGCGGCCAAGCCTGCTGCCGCCAAGGCACCGGCGAAGACCGCCGCCGCGAAACCTGCCGCCAAGCCAGCGGCCAAGCCTGCTACTGCCAAGGCCCCGGCGAAGACCGCCGCCGCGAAACCTGCTGCCAAGCCAGCGGCCAAACCAGCTGCTGCCAAGGCACCGGCAAAGACCGCTGCAGCGAAACCAGCAGCCAAACCAGCGGCCAAGCCTGCTGCCGCCAAGCCAGCAGCCAAGCCGGCCGCTGCGAAAGCTCCGGCCAAGCCTGTAGCCAGCAAGCCAGCCGAAAGCAAGCCAGCCACGCCGACCGCCAGCGCCACCCCGGCGCCTGCGACCAGCGCGGCCACGCCTGCGGCAACCGCCACACCGGCTCAGTCGCCGACTTCGGCGTCCTGAAGCTCACGGGCCGCGGCGCGCAGCTGATGCAGTGCGTCGTGGTCCCGGGCCTGGTCCGGCGCCAGCCGGGTCAGCCAGTCCTGCGCGGCGCCCGCTTGCGCAGGCCATTCACGTGCCAGCGCCTCCAGGCGTTCCAGCAAGGTACGTTCAGCCTGTAACTCCAGCGCCTTCACCTGCTCACGCATCACGCTCAATTGCGGGTCGGCCAGCGCCTGTTCGCGCCATTGCCGACGCAGCGCACGTAGCGGCGTCACCACGTCGCGTTGCCAGGGGGCGGCCAGGGCTCGCAGGGCAGCGATCCGCTGTTCATCGGCGGCCACGCCGCGGGCCTGCAGCCAGGTGCCGCAGAGCAGCAGGCAGACATCGCCGCCCAGTTCCTGGAGGGCCAGGCTGGCGGCTTCGACGCCTGGCCGGGCATACAAGGCCAGGGCGTGATTCCACAGGTCGGTGTGCATGGTTTCACTCGCGCCAGTGATCGGCGAAGCTGGTAGACTCCGCGACCATCATGATCAGACTATCGAACCTCACTTTACAGCGTGGTCCCCAGCGCCTGCTAGAAGGCGCCGAGATGACCCTGCACACCGGTCACAAGGCCGGCCTGATCGGCGCCAACGGCGCCGGCAAATCCAGCCTGTTCGCCCTGCTGCGCGGTGAGCTGTCGCCCGATGCCGGCGATTGCCTGCTGCCCGGCGACTGGCGCATTGCCCACATGCGCCAGGAGGTCGACACCCTCGACCGCATCGCCGTGGACTATGTGCTCGACGGCGATGCCCGCCTGCGCAAGGTCCAGGCGGATCTCGCGGCCGCCGAGCAGGCCCACGACGGCACCGCCCTGGCGCGCCTGCACAGTGAGCTGGACAGCGCCGACGGCTACACCGCCGATGCCCGCGCGCGCAAGCTGCTGGCCGGCCTGGGTTTCACCAACGAGCAGATGGACCGCCGCGTCGGCGACTTCTCCGGTGGCTGGCGGATGCGCCTCAACCTGGCCCAGGCACTGATGTGCCCGTCCGACCTGCTGCTGCTCGACGAGCCCACCAACCACCTGGACCTCGATGCCATCCTCTGGCTGGAAGAGTGGCTCAAGGGCTACCCGGGCACGCTGCTGCTGATCTCCCACGACCGCGACTTCCTCGATGCCGTGGTCGACCATGTGCTGCATGTCGAACAGCGCAAGCTCAATCTCTACAAGGGCGGCTACAGCGCCTTCGAGCGCACCCGCGCCGAACGCCTGGCGCAACAGCAGCAGGCCTACGAGAAGCAGCAGGCGCAGCGCGCGCACATGGAAAAGTACATCGCCCGCTTCAAGGCCCAGGCCACCAAGGCCCGCCAGGCGCAGAGCCGGATCAAGGCCCTGGAGCGTATGGAGGAGCTGTCGGCGGCCCACGTCGACTCGCCGTTCGACTTCGTCTTCCGCGAGTCGGAGAAGATCTCCAGCCCCTTGCTCGACCTGTCCGAAGGCCGCCTGGGCTATGGCGACAAGGCCATCCTCGAGAAGGTCAAACTGCAACTGGCGCCGGGTGCGCGGATCGGTCTGCTCGGCCCCAACGGCGCGGGCAAGTCGACCCTGATCAAGAACCTCGCCGGCGAGCTGCAGCCGTTGTCCGGGCGCCTGGTGCGCGGCGAGAACCTCGCCGTCGGCTACTTCGCCCAGCACCAGCTCGACTCGCTGGACGACAAGGCCAGCCCGCTGCTGCACCTGCAGCGCATCGCCCCGGGCGAGCGCGAGCAGACCCTGCGCGACTTCCTCGGCGGCTTCGATTTCCACGGCAACCGTGTCGACGAGCCGGTGGTGAATTTCTCCGGTGGCGAAAAGGCCCGCCTGGCCCTGGCGCTGATCGCCTGGGAACGGCCGAACCTGTTGCTGCTCGACGAACCGACCAACCACCTCGACCTTGAGATGCGCCTGGCGCTGACCATGGCCCTGCAGGAGTTCGCCGGTGCCGTGGTGGTGGTCTCCCACGACCGTCACCTGCTCAAGAGCACCACCAACGACTTCCTGCTGGTGGCCGATGGCAAGGTCGACACCTTCGACGGCGACCTGGACGACTACAGCCGCTGGCTGGTCGAGTACCGCCAGCGCAACGCGCCGGTGAGCAGCACGCCCGCGAACCCGGACAAGACCGACAAGAAGGCCCAGCGCCAGGCCGCCGCGGCCTTGCGCCAGCAGTTGGCGCCGCACAAGAAGGCGGCCGACAAGCTGGAGACCGAACTCAACCAGGTGCACCAGCAACTGGCCGAGATCGAAGCCGCGTTGGGCGACAGTGGTCTGTACGAGGGCTCGCGCAAGGATGAGCTGCGCGACTTGCTGGCCCGCCAGACCAAGCTCAAGCAACGCGAAGGCGAGCTTGAGGAAGCCTGGATGGAAGCCCTGGAAACGCTGGAAAGCATGCAGGCCGAGCTCGAGGCGCTGTCCTGATGGAGGAGCTGCGTTCGCTGCTGCCGGGGCAGTGGATGGACACGTTCTGGCTGGGGCTGCAGATCCTGCTGATCCTGATCGCCGCGTTCGTCCTGCAGCGCATGGTCGCCCGCGGCCTGCGCAGCCTGGGCGAACGCTACCCGTTGCCGCACGAGCTGATGGTGCCGGTGCGCGGTGCCCTGCGCTGGCTGATCATGGGCAGCGCGTTGCTGTTCGTGCTCGAGCGCATGGGAGTGTCCGCCACGGTGCTGTGGACGGCACTGTCGGGCTTCGTCGCGGTGGCGGCGGTGGCGTTCTTCGCCATCTGGAGCGTGCTGTCCAACCTGCTGTGCGCGGTGCTGATCTTCACCGTCGGGCCGTTTCGCATCGGCGATGTGGTCGAGCTGGTCGATACCCTCGACAAACCGGGGGTGAAAGGCCGGGTGATCGCCATCAACCTGCTGTACACCACACTGATGGAGACGCCGGAGGCGGGCGGGGCGCTGGTGCAGGTGCCGAACAGCCAGTTCTTCCAGAAAGCCGTGCGCCGTTGGCGTGGCGCCGAGGCGTCAGTGGCCCTGCACGAGGCACCTGTCGAGAGCGACTGACAGGGCGCTGCTCATTGTAATCGCGGGGCAAGCCCGCTCCCACGCCCTGGTCCTGTTGGATGGCTGGCGTGGGAGCGGGCTTGCCCCGCGATCGTTTCAAGCAGAAAAACCACTGGTTATTTTTTCGCCAACACCTTAGCTTAACGGTTTGCAAAAGCTGTTCGAGCGAGGTGTGCGATGTCGATGGAAACGTGGTTGGCCTTCTTTGCCGCGTGCTGGGTGATCAGCCTGTCGCCGGGTGCCGGGGCAATCGCCTCGATGTCCAGCGGGCTGCAGTACGGTTTCTGGCGTGGTTACTGGAACGCCCTGGGCCTGCAACTGGGCCTGATCGTGCAGATCGCCATCATCGCCGCCGGTGTCGGCGCCATCCTCGCCGCGTCGGCCACCGCCTTCCAGGTCATCAAGTGGTTCGGTGTCGCCTACCTGGTCTACCTCGCCTACAAGCAATGGCGCGCCCTGCCGATGGACATGAGCGACGAGTCCGGCGTGCGGCCGATCGGCAAGCCGCTGAGCCTGGTGTTCCGCGGCTTCCTGGTCAACGTCAGCAACCCCAAGGCGCTGGTGTTCATGCTGGCGGTGCTGCCGCAGTTCATCAACCCGCACGAGGCGCTGCTGCCGCAGTATGTGGCGATCACCGTGACCATGATCAGCGTCGACCTGCTGGTGATGGCGGGCTACACCGGGCTGGCTTCGCGGGTGCTGCGCCTGTTGCGTACACCGAAGCAGCAGAAGCGCCTGAACCGCACCTTTGCCGGGCTGTTCATTGGTGCGGCGACGTTCCTCGCCACTCTGCGCCGGGCGCCGCTCTGATCAATCGCGTGAAGCCATTCGCGGGTAAACCCGCGAATGCTGCACTGCTTTACTGCTTGTCCACCAGCCCCTTGAGCAGATCCACCGGCAACGGAAACACGATGGTCGAGCTCTTGTCCCCGGCAATCGACCCCAGCGTCTGCATGTAGCGCAGCTGCATCGCCCCCGGCTCCTTGCCTAGCATCTGCGCCGCCTGCATCAGTTTCTCCGACGCCTGCAGCTCGCCTTCGGCATGGATCACCTTGGCCCGTCGTTCGCGCTCGGCCTCGGCCTGGCGGGCGATGGCGCGGACCATCGACTCGTTGAGGTCGACATGCTTGATCTCGACGTTGGCCACCTTGATGCCCCAGGCGTCGGTCTGCGCGTCCAGTACCTCGCGGATGTCCGAGTTCAATTGCTCGCGCTCGGCCAGCAGTTCATCCAGCTCGTGCTTGCCGAGCACGGCGCGCAGGGTGGTCTGGGCCAGCTGGCTGGTGGCGGTGAGGAAGTCTTCGACCTGGATGATCGCCTTCTGTGGGTCGAGCACGCGAAAGTACAGCACGGCGTTGACCTTGACCGAGACGTTGTCGCGGGTAATCACGTCCTGGGGCGGCACGTCGAGCACCACGGTGCGCAGGTCGACGCGGACCATCTGCTGGATGCCGGGAATCAGGATGATCAGCCCCGGGCCCTTGACCTGCCAGAAGCGCCCGAGCTGAAACACCACGCCGCGCTCGTACTCGCGCAGGATGCGCAGGGCCGACAGCAGCAGTATGCCCAGCAGCACCAGCACCGCGCTGAATCCGAATTGCATGAACATCGTCTACTCTCCTTGCGCCGTGGGCGCAGTGGCGCTGACCTCCAGCGTCACGCCATGACGGGCCGTCACCCGCACGTGCTGGCCCGGCTGCAGCGGTGTCGCGCACTGCGCCTGCCACTGTTCGCCCTGGGCCTGTACCGAGCCGCAGAACGGGTTGTCCGCGCGTACCTG
The DNA here is from genome assembly GCF_014268935.2 of Pseudomonas peradeniyensis. Classification (GTDB taxonomy): domain Bacteria; phylum Pseudomonadota; class Gammaproteobacteria; order Pseudomonadales; family Pseudomonadaceae; genus Aquipseudomonas; species Aquipseudomonas peradeniyensis. The sequence continues at coordinate 287,973 of NZ_JABWRJ020000003.1, forward strand.
GGTCACCGTCGCCAGGCTGCCCACCAGCCCGGCATCGCCACTGACCAGGGCTCGCCTGCGCGCCTTCAGCGCCATGCCCAGCACGCCGCCGAGCAACAGCGCCGACAGCATCGCCAGGCTGACGATCAGCGTCAGCGGAATGCCAAAGCCAGGGGCGTCGGTGTCCATCAGGATCACCGCGCCGACCACGAAGGCGACGATGCCGCCGAAGCCGATCACCCCGAAACTGGGCAGGAACGCCTCGGCGACCATGAACGCCACCCCGAGCAGGATCAACGCCACCCCGGCGTGGCTCACCGGCAGCAATTGCAGGGCGTACAGCGCCAGCAGCAGGCAGATGCCGCCGACCACGCCGCCGACCCCGGAGCCGGGGTTCATGAACTCGAACAACAGGCCGTACACGCCGATCATGATCAGGATCAGCGCCACGCTGGGGTTGGTGATCACCGCCAGCAGGCGAGTGCGCCAGTCCGGCAGGTGCTCCACCATATTGGCGCCGGCGGTCTGCAGGGGCAGGGCCTGGCCGGCGACGGTCAGCGTCCGGCCATCGAGCTGGCGCAGCAGGTCGGGCAGGTCAGCGGCGACCAGGTCGATCACCTTCAGTCGTTGCGCTTCGCTGGCCGACAGGCTGACCGCCTCGCGCACGGCCTTTTCCGCCCAGTCGGCGTTGCGCCCGCGCAGTTGCGCCAGGCCGCGGATGTAGGCCGCGGCGTCGTTGACCTGTTTGCGGGCGAGGGTGTCCTGCTCGCTGTTCGCGGCGGGCTTTTCCTCCGTGCCGGGGACACCGATCTGTACCGGCGTCGCCGCGCCCAGGTTGGTCCCCGGGGCCATGGCCGCCACGTGGCTGGCGTAGAGGATGTAGGTGCCGGCGCTGGCCGCCCTGGCACCGCCCGGGGCGACGTAGGTGGCCACCGGCACCGTGCTTGCGAGGATGGCCTTGATGATCTGGCGCATGGCGCTGTCGAGCCCGCCGGGGGTGTCGAGGCGGATCACCACCAGCTGCGCGCCCTGGGCCTGCGCCTGGTCCAGCCCGCGCAACAGGTAGTCGGCACTGGCCGGGCCGATGGCGTCGTCGACGCTCAGCAGCCACACATTGGCGCCGGGCGCAGCCTGGCCGCCCGGGGCGAAGCCCAGGATCAGCAGCAACAGCAGCACGTGCCAGCGCCGGGCGATCACCTGTCGTCACCTCATGCGGACCTGTCCTTGAAGTTTAGCCGTGGCTGCCGGGCCACGGCCTAAACTTGAGGGTGGGGGCAAAACCGGAGGTGCATCATGCGTATGGCCAAGACCCTTCAGCAGCGCCTGGACCAGGCCAACTGCGACTACGACATCATTCCCCATCCCCATTCGGCCACCAGCCTGGAGTCGGCGCGCACGGCCGGCGTACCCGCCGAGCGGGTCGCCAAGTCGGTGATGCTCGATGACCGCCATGGCAACTACATCATGGCCGTGCTGCCGGCCAACCGGCACCTGGACATGACCGAGGTGCGCATGACCGGCGCCTGGCAGCTGACCCGCGAAAGCAACCTGCCGAGCCTGTTCGGCGATTGCGAGCGCGGCGCCATCCCGGCCCTGGGCGACGCCTACAACATTCCCATGCTGCTCGACCGGACCCTTACCCGCCAGGGTGATGTCTATCTCGAGGCAGGTGACCACGATCACCTTATCCACATGAGCATGGAGCAATACTTGAAACTGGTGCCGCACGCCGAAGTGCGCGAACTGAGCTGATGCTCGCAACCCACGCCGGGCTGGCGTCGTGGACGACCGGCCCGGCCATAGGAGTGAATCATGGAAGCGCCGATCCACAAGTTTTCCGAACTGTTCAAGCAACTGGGCCTGCCGGACGATGCGCTGGGCATCGACCAGTTCATCACCAGTCATTCGCCGCTCAAGGGGGATGTGAAGCTGGTGGATGCGCCGTTCTGGAACGAGTCCCAGCGTTCGTTCCTCAGGGACAGCATCCTTGAAGATGCCGATTGGGCGGAGCTGTTCGACCAACTCAACGAAGCGCTGCGCCGTCCCCGCCAATAAAGCGCCGAGCGGCACCTGATGGGTGATCGGGCCGTTGCTATGCTCAGGGAAAACAAGAGGGGATGGCGCAATGAAAGATCCCTACGCACCAGGTTTCTGGTGCACCGTGACGATCCTGGGCACCCTGACCGCCGGCTACTTCTACGGTATCCGGCACACCCACACGATGAACCAGGCCGTGCAGTTTCTCTATGCCGCCGCCGCCGTGACCGCGGCGGTGGCGTTGTGCGGCCTGGCGTGGATCGCCTGGCAGCAGCTGCACCTGAACAGACGCGAAGTCGCCCAGGGACGAACGTTGCTGACCATCTGGAACACCAAGGTCGCCCTGCGCCGGGTCGAGACGGTGTTCGACCGTTATTTCTGGGGCAGCTACTGGCACTCCGGGCGCACCTTCGAGGAGGTAATGGGCGAACTCAAGGGCACGCCGCTGGAGCAGAGCCTGGACGCCCTCAAGCGCCAGTGCCGGGAACTCGACCGGGAAGTGCACGACCATCACCATCACTGGCTGGCCAATGCCCGCGACCTGTCCAGCGTGGCCACGGCCATGGCCCGCGAGCGCTACCAGCTGGACCTGTGCGACGCGCCGGCCCGTGACGGCGGCAACACCGCCGTGCTCAACAGGGATCTGGAAGTGCTGGTGTACACCTGGTCGGCGCGCCTGCGCAGCTTCGACCATCAGCTGGACGAGCTGGAGCGCGCCTATCACTGAGTAGGGTCATTCACCGCGGATGTACTGCTCCAGTTGCAGGATCAGGTTGGCCTGTTCGGCAATGGTTTCCTTGACCAGGTCGCCGATCGACAGCAACCCGAGCAGCTTGCCTTCGTGAACCACCGGCAGGTGGCGCAGATGGCGGTTGGTCATCAGGTTCATGCAGTACTCGAGGTTCTGCTTGGGCTCAACCGTGACCACCGGAGAACTCATGATGTCGCGTACCGGCGTGGCCGCCGAGGAGCGACCCTTGAGCACCAGCTTGCGGGCGTAGTCGCGTTCGCTGACGATTCCCACCACCTGGTCGTTCTCCACCACCGGCAGTGCACCGACGTTCTTCTCCGCCAGCAGCCTCAAGGCATCCAGCACCGAGTCGTCAGGGTTGATGGTATAGACGGTGTGGTGCTGGGATTTGGCTTTGAGGATTTGTTCGACGTTCTTCATACGGGCCTCTGTGGGTGGAAACGCGACGTGTCGGAGTAAATAAAGCATCCGGCACGGCGCTCTGCACGGCAATGCAGGAAACGGCATCGAGGTGATTGAAAAACGTCATCGCGGCAAGGGGCCGCAACGCGGCCCCAAGTGGGTCATCAGAGCTTCGGCATCTGCCCGATCCGCGCCACCATCTCGCTGACGATCTGCAGGTCGAGCATGAACTGCTCCACGGTCTTGAACTCGTTGTCATTGTGCCCGGTGTACTTCACGTCCGGCATGGCCAGGCCGAACTGCACGCCGTTGGGCAGGTCATGCACCGAGGTGGCGCCGGCGGAGGTGCCGTACTCGTGCTTCATGCCCAGGTTCTCGCTGGCCACGGCCAGCAGGGCCTTGACCCATTCGCCTTCGGGGTTGCGGTACATCGGCGCGTCGAGGGTGTAGTCGAAGGCCACCTGGGTCTTGCTCTTGGCTTTCCAGCCATCGAGCTTGCCGGCGATCTCGCCCTTCAGGGTGTCGAGCGCCTTGCCCTTGGGAATGCGCAGGTTCACCGCCAGCTTCAGCGCCTTGTCATCCAGGCCGACGAAGGTCAGCGAGGTGGTCAGCGGGCCCATGAAGTCGTCCTTGAAGCCGACGCCGAGCTTGTTGCCCAGGTAGTCCAGCCCCCAGTTGTCGGCGGCGTAGCGGGCGGCGTCGGTAATGTGGTTGTGCTTGAGCGGCACATCCTTGCCAAGGCCGTTGAGGAAGTCGAGCATGCGCGCCACCGGGTTGACCCCGGACTCGGGCTCGGAGGAGTGCGCCGACACGCCGGTCACGGTCAGCAGCACCTGCTTGCCGTCGACCTTGGCGTCGATGCTGAAGTCGCCACCATGGCGTTTGGCGTAGGCCGCGCCGGCCTTGTTCAGCGCCTTGGCCAGGTCGGCCGGCTTGTCGCCGGTCAATGTCGCCACCGAGCTGCCGGGGATCTGGTTGGTGGCCAGGCCGCCGGTGAGGTTGATCACCTCGGCGCCTTTGCCGTCACCGGCACGCTTGGCGAAGGTGGCCATGACGGTGCCATAGCCCTTCTCGGCGATCACCACCGGGTAGCCGCCGTCCAGCGCCAGGTTGTAGTCGGGGGTGGCGTTGCGTTCGAAGTAGTAGGGGATGGCGTCGCCGGTGGTTTCCTCGGTGGTGTCCACCAGCAGCTTGAACTGGCGCGCCAGCGGCAGCTTCTCGTCCTTGGCCACCTTCAGCGCGTACAGCGCGACGACGATGCCGTTCTTGTCGTCCTCGGTGCCGCGGCCATACATGCGGTCGCCCACCAGGGTGACCTTGAACGGGTCGAGCTTGGTGCCGTCCTTGAGCTTCCAGTTTTCCGGAGTGACCGGTACCACGTCGGCGTGGGCGTGGATGCCGATCACTTCCTTGCCTTCACCGAGGGTGATCTCGTAGACGCGGTTGTCGATGTTGCGGAACGTCAGGCCGAAGCCCTCGGCCAGGGCCTTGATCTTGTCGGCGATCTTGAGAAATTCCGGGTTCTCGTGCTGCGCCACGCCCTCTTTGCGGTAGGTCGGGATCTCCACCAGCTCGCGCAGGGTTTCCTTGGCGGCCTTGCCGTACTTGATGCGGGTGTACAGGCCCAGCAGGCGGTTGATCTCGTCCTGCTGCTCGGCACTCAGCGGCTTGCCGGCCAGGTACAGCTTGAGGGTGTCATCCAGCTTGTCGGCCTTGGCCAGGTCGCTGCCGGCCAGCTTGCCGAGGAACTGCTTGAAGTCGGCCGGGTCGCTGCCGTCGTAGGCCTTGATGATGGCGGCGGACTGCTGCTGGGAGAGGTTGGCCTGGGCCGGGATCGAGAATATGGCCACGCTGGCCAGCAGGAGCGATGCGGCGGATAGCTTGGTAAATGGCATGGGGGTGCGCATTCCTTTGCAAGGGGTGGAGGGTGACCGTTTACGCAAACGGAAGATGCCCACGCTATCACCAATGACCACCGGCACGGGAGAGGTGGCAATGTGCTTTTCTGCACAAACGTGCAAGCGTTCATATACGGCGCGGTCTGCAGGTTTATGACAAAAATGCGTATCATTAGCGTTTTTTGTAATAACCCTCGCGTCACAAGAGAAGGATCCTCATGTTCATGTCTTACCTTGCACCCCTGGCCGGGGTGCTGGCATTCACCCTGGCCTGCATCGCGCCTGCCCAGGCCCGGGACGATGGCACCGACCACTCCGTCACCCTTGAAAAGGTCGTGCAGACCTTCACCGTGCAGCGCGACGGCAGTTTCCAGGTCGCGGTCGAATCGGTCTCGCGCATCAACGAAGAGCGCGCCATCCAGGCCAAGGCCCAGCAAGCACTGAGCTACAACCGTGGGTACGAGACCCTGGAGGTCGACCAGGCCTTCACCCAGAAGCCCGACGGGCGCAAGGTCATGGTCGATGCCTCGCAGATCAAGGAGCAGCAGGAGCAGGCGTCCACCTACGCGCCGATGTTCCAGGACTCCCGGGTCAAGGTGGTGATCTTCCCGGAAGTGGCCGTCGGCGACCGCCTGGTGCTGCGCTACAAGCGCCATCGCACCACCGCGCTGTTCCCCGGCCATTTCGAGGACCTCACCGCGGCGGAATTCCACCCCGTGGGGCAGTTCTCGCTGATCTACGACCTGCCGGCGGACCTGCCGCTGTATGCCGACGCCCGTGGTTTCAAGGCGTCCACGCCCAAGGCCGGCAAGGGCCGCAAGGTCTACCGCTGGGACTTCGTGCCGACCGACAGGGCCAGGATCGAGGCGAGCGCCGTGTCCTACCTGGACTATGGCCAGTACCTCGCGGTCTCGACCTTCAAGGACTACGCAGGGCTTGCCGCCAGCTACCAGGCGCGCGCCGACGTGCAAGTGACACCGGCCATTGCCGCGTTGGCCGGACAATTGACGGCGAACCTGCCCGACGCCCGGGCCAAGGCGCTCAAGCTCAGCGACTGGGTGCGTGAGAACATCCGCTACGTGGCGGTCTATGTCGGTGCCGGCGGCGTGGTTCCGCACGCGGCGCAGAGCGTGCTCGACAACCGCTATGGCGACTGCAAGGACCATGTGGCCCTGCTCGAGGCGCTGCTCAAGGCGGCGGGTATCGAGAGCTCGCCGGCGCTGATCAACCTCGGCAATGCCTACCAGTTGCCGAAGGTGCCGACACTCGGTGTGCTCAACCATGTGCTGACCTATGTGCCGAGCCTCGACCTGTACCTGGACTCGACCGACCCGTCGGTGGCCGCCGGTTACCTGCCGCTGATGGACCTGGACAAGACCACGCTGCTGACCGCCACCGGCGCGTTCGGCAAGACCCCGGCCACCCAGTTCGGCAAGCAGGTCGGTGAAATGCTGTTCAAGGTCAAGGACACGGGTGCCGCGGACTTCACCGGCGACTCGACCATCGAAGGCTGGGCCAGCGAGGTCAACCGTTATGGCGCCAAGACGATGAAACCGACGGACCTCGATCGCATCGTCGAGCAGGTGCTCAACGCCTACGGGCAACGGGGCAGCGGCAAGATCCTGATCCAGCCGTCGACGGTGCCGGAGCACTTCCGCAGCCAGGTCCAGGGCCATACCGAGAACCTGGTGAACCTGCCCGGCCCGGTGGGCGTGCCAGCCCTGAGCAGCCTGGTGGGCGGCATCGCCCAATCGGTCTATGGCTTTGCCACCGAGAACGAGCGCACCCAGGGCTTCGTCTGCATCTCCAACGAAACGCTGGAGCAGTCGCGCTTCGAGTTCCCGGCTGGCGTCACCGTCCTGGCGACGCCCAAGGCCGTTGCCGTGAAGGAAGGCAGTTTCGACTACAGCGCCCGTTACACCCGTGACGGCAACGCCGTGGTGGTCGAGCGTCGCATGCAGTTCAAGCACCCGAAGGCGGTGTGCACGCCTGAGGAGTTCAAGGCGATGAAGCCGGTCATCGAGACCATGGTCCGGGACCTGCAAGGCCAGATCATCGTGCAGGGCTGAGGCCCGGAAACGCAAAAGCCCCGCCAGAGCGATCTGAGCGGGGCTTTTGCTTGCCGGCACCGGTGAAAACACACGGGTGAAGGCTGATGTCATGGCGCACTCGGCGGGATTCGAACCCACGACCCCTGCCTTCGGAGGGCAGTACTCTATCCAGCTGAGCTACGAGTGCAACGGGCCGCATGATACCCATCTGTGTCGGTGGCGTCCATGGCCTTGATCTGTGGAGTTTTTTCCCGGGGGGACAGCGGGTGCCGGTCACAGTGCGATCAGCTCCGGCCGCAGCCCCTCCACCCGCTGTCCCGCAGGCTTGAGATATCCGCCATCCCCGGTGATCTGGTGCAGGACCTTTTCGCGCAAGCCATGCAATGCCACCCCGGTGCGCTGGCGCGGGTGCGGCAGGTCGATTTCCACCACCGCCTTGATCCGCCCCGGCCTCGGCTCCAGCACCACCACCCGGTCGGCCAGGTAGGTTGCCTCCTCGGCATCGTGGGTGACCAGCAGGATGGTGATGCCCGAGCGTTCGCGAATCGCCAGCAGTTCGTCCTGCAGCTGTTGACGGGTCAGCGCGTCGAGGGCGCCGAAGGGTTCGTCCAGCAGCAGGATCCGTGGGCTGGCCACCAGGCCACGGGCGATGGCCACGCGCTGGGCCATGCCGCCGGACAGCTGGTGTGGATAGGCCGATTCGAAGCCGACCAGGCCCACCAGTTGCACGTACTCGTGCACGCGCCGGGCGCGCTCGCCCTGGGTGAGCGTCTCGTTGACCAGCCCCAGGCCAATGTTCTGCGCCACCGTCAGCCATGGGAACAGACGGTGCTCCTGGAACACGATGCCGCGTTCGCCGCCGATGCCGTCGACCGGCTGGCCGTCGACCCGGATCGTGCCGCTGTAGTCGGTGTCCAGCCCCACCAGCAGGCGCAGCAGGGTGGACTTGCCGCAGCCGGAGGAGCCGACGATGGCGATGAACTCGCCTTCGTTGATCGACAGGTCGAAGTCGCGGATCGCCTCGAACGGCTGGCCATCGACGCTGAAGGTCTTGCCGACCCCCTCGAAACTGACCAGCGGCGGCGTGGCGTCGGGTTGGTTGGCCGCGTGCAGGGCCGGGGTGATGAAGGCGTTCATGCGGATCTCCAGCGCGTGGCGCGCGATTCGAGGCGTTGGCCGAGGTGGCCGAGCAGGGCGCCGACCAGGCCGATCAGGACCATGGCGGCCATCACCTGGTCCATGCGGAACAATTGCTGGGCGCCGATCATCAGGCTGGCGATGCCGCCGTCCGAGGGCATGAAGTACTCGGCGCCGATGGTGCCGAGCCAGGCGTAGATCAGCGCCAGGCGCAGCCCGGCGAAGATCGCCGGGGCGGCGCCGGGTAGCACCAGCAGACGCAGCCGGTGCGGCAGGTCCAGGCGCAGGGCCTGCGCCGCCTCGCCCAGCTGTGGCGCAAGGCTGGCGATGCCGCGCTGGGTGGCGATCAGCAGCGGGAAGAACGCCGCCAGCGCGACGAACACCAGCTTGGCGCCTTCACCCAGGCCGAACCAGGCGGTCAGCAGCGGCACCCAGGCGAACAGCGCCACCTGGCGCAGCGCCGACAGGCTCGGGCCGAGCAGCCGCTCGGCGTTGGCTGACAGGCCCAGCAGCAGCCCCAGCACGAAGCCCGCGCCACCGCCGAGCAGCAGACCGGCCAGGGTGCGTTGCAGGCTCAGGCGCAGGGCCTCGGGCAACGAGCCGTCGAGCAGGCCTGCGTACAGGCTGCGCAGCACCTCCAGCGGTGAGGTGAGGATGTTGGCGTCGACCCAGCCAAGGCTGTTGGCGGCCTGCCACAGCAGCAACAGCCCCGCAGGCAGCAGCAGGCTTTGCCAGCCGCGTGGCACCTGGCCGCGCAGCTGCTCGCCCGTGGCCGGTTGCGGCCAGTGCAACAGGCCGCGTTCCAGGCGCGTGAAGCCGCGATCCATCAGCGCGCCGACCAGGCCGATCAACAGGATGCAGAGGAACACCAGGTCGAGCATGAACAGTTGCCGCCCCCAGACCATCAGGTAGCCGATGCCTTCGCTGGAAGCCAGCAGCTCCACGGCCAGCAGCGAGGTCCAGCCAGTGGCCAGGGCCAGCCGCACACCGGCGAGAAACGCCGGCAGCGCGGCGGGCAGCAGCAGGCGCAGGAACAGCAGGTGAGGGGGCAGGCGCAGGACGGCGGCGGCCTCGCGCAGCTTGGGCTGGGCGTCGCGTACGCCGACCAGGGTATGCAGCGTGACCGGCACCACCACGGCCTTGACCAGCACCACCAGCTTGAGCAGCTCGCCGATGCCGAAGAACAGCATGAACAGCGGGATCCAGGCCAGGGTCGGGATCTGCGCCAGGGCGACGAAGGTGGGCAGCACCAGGGTCTGCGCCCGTCGCGATCCGCCCAGCCAGGTCCCCAGCAGCAGGCCGCTGACGATCCCTGCCAGCAGCCCCCAGGTCAGGCGCTGCAGACTTATCCACAGGTGGCCCCAGAGCTCGCCCGAGCCGAACTCCAGCGCGCTCTGCCAGACGAGTGCGGGGGCGGGCAGGATCTGTTCGCTCATCCAGTGCTCACGGCTGGCGACGACCCACAAGGCCGCCACCGCCAGTGGCACGATCCACGGCAGGCAGGAGCGACCTTGCGTCGCGAAAGGGCCACGCAACGGCCTCCATAGGCGCCGCAGACTTGCGCTCAAGACTTCGCTCATCGAGGCATCTCCCAAACCGTTCCTTGTTTATTCATTTATGGAATTAAAAATTCACATAAGTAGTATTCAAGAGATAAGAGCATGCGCCCGGTGCATGCGAAAGCCCCGTCCCGTTGCGTTTTCCTCATATTTTCCATGCGTTTCCTGCAAGCCAGCCGCAGGCCCGCATGGCGCCTGGGTTATGTCTTCTGGTTACTAAAAAATGAAGTTTTGATCTTTGTAGGTTCTAACCGGACCTGCCTAGCTTCTGGCCCATAGCGCCGGCCATCGCCGGTGGCAGCCTGCCAAGGAGCCTTGCCATGAAAACCGCCTTCCGCCATCTGCTCAGCCCGTTGCTCGCCGCCGTGTTGAGTGCCCTGCCCGTGGCAGCCCATGCCGCCCAGCCGGATGTGATCCGTATCGCCGTGCCCGACCTCAGCGCCGGCAGCAAGCCCAGCGCCGGCGGCGTGGTGGATGTGCTGCGCGACCAGCAACTGCTGGAGAAAGAGTTCGCCAAGGACGGCATCCGTATCGACTGGCGCTTCTTCAAGGGCGCCGGCCCCGTGGTCAACGAGGCCCTGGCCAACGGTCAGGCGGACTTCGCCTACCTGGGCGACCTGGCCGCGATCATCGGCAAGGCCAGCGGCCTCGACACCCGCGTGCTGTCGGCCGGGGTGCGTGGGGTGAAGAGCTACCTCGGCGTGGTGCCGGGCTCGGGCATCCACAGCCTGGAGGACCTCAAGGGCAAGCGCGTGGCGGTGTTCCGCGGTACCGCCAACCAGCTGTCTTTCGCCAGCGCCCTGGCCAGCCAGGGGCTGTCCGAACGTGAGTTGAAAGTCATCAACCTCGATTTCAACGCGGCCAACGCCGCCCTGGCCGCCAAGCAGATCGACGCCACCTGGGGCCTGTCCAACCTGCTGTCGCTGCGCGAGCGCGGGCTGGTTGAGCTGCCGGTCAACTCCCGGGACCTGAAAGGCGCCGGCAGCACCCAGGCGGTGCTGCTGGGTACCGGCGAGTTCATCCGCCAGCACCCCGACCTGGTACAGCGGGTGGTCAACGCCCAGGAGCAGGCGGTGAAGTGGCTGCGCGACGAACGCAACCGCGAGGCCTATGTGGACCTGGTGGCGAACACCGCCAACTGGCCGAAGGCGATCCTGCGTGACGACCTGGCCGAGGAGAACCTCGCCAACTACTTCGACCCACGCCTGGATGCCGGCTTCGTCGGCCTGCTGCAACAGGGCGTGGACCTGGCCGTCAAGGAGCGCCTGATCCGCCGTGGCTTCCAGGTGGCCGACTGGATCGAACCGCGTTTCATCGATGCCGCCCAGCGCCAGGACCAGGCCGTCCAGGCCGCCCGCTGACCCGACAACAACCGTGAGGAGCACGACCATGAGCAACGCCGCACTGGCCACCGCGCCGCAAACCCTCGAACTCGACATCCACCCCGTTGCCGGGCGCATCGGCGCCGAGATCCGTGGCATCAAGCTGTCCGCCGACCTCGATCCGGCCACCATCGATGCCATCCAGGCGGCATTGGTGCGCCACAAGGTGATCTTCTTCCGCGCCCAGGAGCACCTGGACGACCTGGGCCAGGAGGCCTTCGCCCAATTGCTCGGCGAGCCGATCGCCCACCCCACGGTGCCGGTGGTCGATGGCACCAGCTACCTGCTGCAGCTCGATGGCGCCGAGGGGCAGCGGGCCAACTCCTGGCACACCGACGTGACCTTCGTCGACGCCTACCCCAAGGCCTCGATCCTGCGCAGCGTGGTGGCCCCGGTCGCGGGTGGCGACACGGTGTGGGCCAACACCGCTGCGGCCTACCAGGAGCTGCCCGAGCCGCTGCGCGAACTGGCCGACAAGCTGTGGGCGGTGCACAGCAACGAATACGACTATGCCAGCGTGAAGCCGGATGTCGATCCGGCGAAGCTTGAGCGCTACCGCAAGGTGTTCACCTCGACGGTGTACGAGACCGAGCACCCGGTGGTGCGGGTGCATCCGATCAGTGGCGAGCGGGCGTTGCAACTGGGGCATTTCGTCAAGCGTATCAAGGGTTACTCGCTGGCGGACTCGCAGCATCTGTTCGCGCTGCTGCAGGGGCATGTGACACGCCTGGAAAACACCGTGCGTTGGCGCTGGCAGGCGGGGGACGTGGCGATCTGGGACAACCGCGCGACGCAGCACTATGCGGTGGATGACTACGGCACCCAGCCGCGCATCGTGCGCCGCGTGACCCTGGCTGGCGAGGTGCCGGTGGGCGTCGATGGGCAACTGAGCCGGACCACGCGCAAGGGTTGAGATCGTTGGGGCCGCTTTGCGGCCCTTTCGCTACAACTCGGTATCGCAGGCCACCAACTGCCTCACCAGCCCCTGCGCCAGCGCCGACAACCCATACCCCACCCGGCTCACCACCCCATAGCGGGTATAGAACGCCTCCTCCTGCTCCGACGCCAGATCCACCAGCTTGAGGGCCACCAGGCCGTCATATGGCCGCAAGTTCGCGCTGCAGGCGATACCGATGGTGTCCGAATGCAGCACGACATTGAGCAGCGCATAACCATGTTCACATTCCACGCTGGGTAGAAAGTCCTGCCGCCCGCTCAGGTCGCTGAGGATCTTGCGGATATTCGGCGGGCGAAACGTGGTGGCCAGCGGGTAATCGAACAGATCACGCGCCCTGACTTCGGCCAGCTCGGTCAATGGATGCCCCCGGCGGCAGCAGAAGTGCCAGCGCTGTGGCCTGAGCTTGTGCACCTGGTAGTCGGGGTCGGCCTCGAACTGGCGGGTGTCGGCGACGAAGAACTCGATCTCCTCGGCGATCAGCCGCCGGTTCAGCGCCTGCCAGTTGTCCACCTGGAAGCAGGTGCGCGCCGCCGGGTACTCGGCGACGAACCGCGCCACCGCCCGGGGCACCAGCCCGCCGGCGGGCGCCGGCCCCGAGCCGAAGCGCACCACGCCGGTGGTGGCGCCATTGAACTGGTTGATCTCGTTGACCAGGTTGTGCGCCCCATGCACCAGCCGCCGCGAATGCTCCAGCACCAGCAGGCCCTGGCGGGTCGGCGCCAGTTCCTTGCTGGCGCGGTCGACCAGGCGGCAGCCGACATTGTGTTCCAGCGTCTGGATGCTGCGGCTGAAGGCCGATTGCGAGAGGTTCACCGCCGCCGCCGCGGCGACAAAGCTGCGGTGCTCGACAAGGGCGATGAAGTGGCGGAGCTGGCGCAGGTCGATATGCATTTTCTACATGGAAACTTTCGGTGGAATGCAATTGCTGGGAAGGGTTGTGAACCTTATAAAGGGAGTCACTTATTCCACAAAATATGAAATATAAATATTTATATCTCTTAAAAGAATAAAGCCCATCTGATCGCGATTCGGTTCCGCCAACGGAAATGCTCGCCAGGGCCTGTGCCTCCAAGGAGCATCTGCATGTCCCGACTTTCCCGTTGGCCGGCGCGCGCGTCGGTATTCGCTCTGCAACCCTTGGCCGCTGGCGTGCTGCTGGCCGCCGCCGGCAACAGCTTCGCCGAAGAACCACGCCCGGCTGCGCCAGCCGTCGAGCAGGAAGCCAAGCTCGGCACCGTCACCGTCAATGCCCGGCGCCGTGAGGAGAGCGCCCAGAACGTGCCCACGCCGATCAGCGTGCTGGGCAGCGAAACCCTGGAGACCCAGCGCATCTATCGCGTGCAGGACCTGCAACAGCTGGTGCCGAGTACCAACGTCGCCTATGTGCACGCCCGGCAGTCGAGCATCTCCATCCGTGGGCTGGGTAACAACCCGGCCAGTGATGGCCTGGAAGGCAGCGTCGGCGTGTATCTGGACAACGTCTACCTGGGGCGCCCGGGCATGGCGGTGTTCGATCTGCTCGATGTCGAGCAGCTGGAGGTGCTGCGCGGGCCGCAAGGCACGCTGTTCGGCAAGAACACCACCGCCGGGGTGCTCAACATCACCACCCGCAAGCCGACCTTCCACCAGGAGGGCAGCGTGCAGTCGTCGTTGGGCGAGGATGGCTACTGGCAGACCCAGGGCAGCTTCTCCGGCCCCCTGACCGACACCCTCGCCGGGCGCATCAGCGCCTATCACACCGAGGACGACGGCTATGTGAAGAACATCTACAACGGTCACGACTTAAATGGCGGCAAGCGCCAGGGCTTTCGTACCCAGTTGCTGTTCAAGCCCAGCGAAACCTTCAACCTGCGTTGGATCGGCGAGTACAACGAAGAAGATTCCGATAACGGCATCCTCAGCCTCTACAGCACCGGCCCGACCATCAATGGCGTGAACCGCTACGAAAGCCTGGCCGCCCAGGCCGGCGCCACCCTGGTGTCGGGCAAGGACCGCAAGGTCAACTTCGACGCCGACCAGATGGTCAAGGTGTTCCAGGGCGGCACCTCGGTGGAGGCCAACTGGACCCTGCCCAACGACTTCACCCTCACCTCGATCAGCGCCTACCGCTGGTGGGATTTCACCCCGCGCAACGACGACGGTCTCAACGTGCCGGTGTTCTACAGTGCCGGGGTTTCGGTGCGGGACAAGCAGTACTCGCAGGAGATTCGGCTGGCCTCACCCACCGGCGGCTTCTTCGACTACGTACTGGGCGCGTACTACTTCAAGCAGGACCTGGACAATAAATCGTTCACTTACTACGGGCCGCAGGCCGATGTCTGGAACCTGACCCCGGCCGGCGCCCTGGCCAACGTGAACACCATCGGCAATGGCCACATCGATACCGACAGCTACGCCCTGTTCGCCCAGGGCACCTGGCACCTGACCGAACGCCTGGACTTCACCGCCGGGGTGCGTGGCACCTACGAGGAGAAAAGCGCCTGGGTTACCCGCGATGCGCCGTCCGGTGGCGCGCCCGTCACCGGTGCGGCGGCCGCCGCCCGTCAGGGCCGGGTGGGCGCCTACGATTCAGGTGACCTCAACCAGTACAGCTTCGCCCCGTCCGGGCTGCTCAGCCTGAGCTACCGCTTCACTGATGACCTGTTGGGTTATGCCAGCCTGTCCCACGGTGAGAAGTCCGGGGGTGTCAACCTGACCGTCGGTGCCGCTCCACGCTTGGGCACCGATTCGCTGCTGGTGGGTACCGAGCGGGCCAACAACGCCGAACTCGGGCTCAAGAGCACCCTGTTCGACAACCGCCTGCAACTGAACACCAACTTGTTCTGGACTGAAGTGCACGGCTACCAGGCCAACGTCTACGACGAAGCCAACCGTGTGCAGTACCTGGCCAACGCCGGCAGCGTGCGTTCTCGCGGCCTGGAGTTCGAGGCCACGGCCCTGCCGATCCGAGGCCTGACGGTGAACTTCAACGGCTCATGGAACGACGTGCGCTACACCGACTACAAGGACGCGCCGTGCCCGCCCGAGGTGAGCCTGGCCAACCCTGCGGCCACCTGCGACCTGTCTGGGCACCAGGTGGTTGGTGCTTCCAAGTACATCGCCAACCTCAACGGCCAGTACAAGTGGCAGCTCAGCGAACGCATCGAGCCCTACGTCACCGCCAGCTACGCGTTCCGCTCCAAGGCGGTCGGCACCATCGATGACTCCGACTACGGCCAGATCCCCAGCTACGGCATCGTCAACCTGTCCACCGGCGTGCGCCTGGACCAGGGCGACGGCGTGCTCGACCTGTCGCTGTGGGTGAAGAACGCCGGCGACAAGACCTACTTCACCAGCCTGTGGAACTCCGCCAACGGCGGCTATGCCGGTGTGCTGGGCACCCCGCGCACCGTGGGCGCCACCGCCCGTTACGACTTCTGAGCACAAGGAGCTTTGCCATGAATGCCAAGACCCAACCGCACGACCTGCCCGAAGGCGCCTGCCTCACCGCCAAGGTGCCTGACCGCGACGAAGCCCTGCTCGGCGATGTGGTGGTCAACCCGTACCGCCTGGCGCCGCTGACCGCGATCATCCGTGACGGCGGACGCACCCTGAGCGCCGCCCATGTGCGGGTGCTGGGCCGCGGCGAGCGCGGTGTCGATATCGTCTACGACGTGTCCGACCGCTCGCTGTGGACCTACGGCGGCATCCCGGTGTTCGGCCTGTACCCCGACCACGTCAACCAGGTCGAGGTGAGCTACAAGCTCGACGGCGAGCGTATTCGCGAGCGCTACGAAATCTACGCGCCGGCGGTGCGCCTGCCGGTGGTGGCCAAGCAGACCGCCGCGCTGCCCGAGGTGGAGCCGATCAAGGTTGCCCCCGGTTTTGAAAAGCGCCTGTACCTGTTCAACCACCTGCTGGCCGAGATCCCCGGCGGGCGCGCCTTCAAGTGGAACGGCCTGGGCGGCGCCGCCGAGTGGGACTCGGTGGGCAACAACTGGATCGCCGACAGCAACGGTGACGTGCGCTGGTACCTGGACATCGAGCAGATCCACGATTCCAACCACCGCGACGGCCTGGGTGGCACCATGGGCTTCCACCAGACCCGCGACGGCAAGCTGATCTGGGGCCAGGGCCAGACCTACTCCAAGTACGACCTGCTGGGGCGCAAGGTGTGGCAGCGCAACCTGCCGGACAAGTTCGCCGACTTCTCCCACGAGATCCGCGAGACGGTGAACGGCAGCTACCTGCTGCGGGTCGGCACCAGCGACTACCGCCGCCCGGACGGCAAGCGCGTGCGCTCGATCCGCGACCATATCATCGAAGTCAACGAAGCCGGCGACGTGCTGGACTTCTGGGACCTGAACCAGATCCTCGACCCGTACCGCGGCGAGTTGCTGGAAACCCTGGGCAAGGCCGCGATCCAGCTGCCGGACGGTGTGCAGAAACAGGACGACCGGCTGGCCAACGAATTGGCTGAAGGCGACCTGCCGTTCGGCGACACTCCCGGCGTCGGTACCGGGCGCAACTGGGCCCACGTCAATGCCATCGACTACGACGCCGATGACGACAGCATCATCGTTTCAGCACGACACCAGGGCGTGGTGAAGATCGGCCGCGACAAGCAGGTGAAGTGGATCCTCGCCGCGCCGCAAGGCTGGCCGGCACGGTTGCAGGATAAAGTGCTCAAACCTGTGGGCGAGGGCTTCGAGTGGTCCTGGACCCAGCACACCGCCTGGCTGACCGGGCGCGGCACGCTGACCGTGTTCGACAATGGCTGGGGCCGTGACTTCGGGCCGACGAAACTGAGCGGAAACTACAGCCGGGCGGTGGAATACCGAATTGACGAGGCCAAGGGCACGGTCGAGCAGGTGTGGCAGTACGGCAAGGAGCGCGGTGACGAGTGGTACAGCCCGATCACCTCGGTGGTGGCGTACCGGGCGGAGACTGATACCCAGTTCATCTACTCGGCTTCGGTGAATTTCCTGACGCCCGAGAAACTGACGACCAGCGTGCTCAATGAAGTACGTCGCGGCACCCAGGAGGTGGCGGTGGAGCTGAAAGTGCACAGTCGCCAGCCGGGCAGCGTAGGCTATCGGGCGCTGGTGATCGATCTCGACAAGGCGTTCTGATGAACTAACCTTCCAGGACCCTATCGCGGGGCAAGCCCGCTCCCACGCAGTCATTGCGTGGGAGCGGGCTTGCCCCGCGATGCATTTCCACTGATCTGAATTCCGACCATTCGTTCTTTTTTTCGAACAGCCTATTGTCCAACACCCCAACCCCCGCTTAGCATTCCGTTTGAGATTTCAAACGCTCGGCACCCAGGCGTCGAACACCCTGGTGCACGAATTTGTGACGGCCGCCCCCTTCTCGGGGGCGCCTTTTCAACAATCAATAATTCGCAGTAAAGGGAAGCCGACATGCAGCTCAAAGACGCTCAGTTGTTCCGCCAGCAGGCCTTCATCAACGGTGAATGGCTGGATGCGGACAGCGGTCAGACCATCAAGGTGACCAACCCGGCCACTGGTGAGGTGATCGGTACCGTGCCGAAGATGGGCGCCGCCGAGACCCGTCGCGCCATCGAGGCCGCCGACAAGGCCCTGCCGGCCTGGCGCGCACTGACTGCCAAAGAGCGTGCCGGCAAGCTGCGTCGCTGGTTCGAGCTGATGATCGAGCACCAGGACGACCTGGCCCGCCTGATGACCACCGAGCAGGGCAAGCCACTGGCCGAAGCCAAGGGCGAGATCGCCTATGCCGCCTCGTTCATCGAGTGGTTCGCCGAGGAAGCCAAGCGCGTGTACGGCGACGTCATCCCAGGCCACCAGCCGGACAAGCGCCTGATCGTCATCAAGCAGCCGATCGGTGTCACCGCCGCCATCACCCCATGGAACTTCCCGGCCGCGATGATCACCCGCAAAGCCGGCCCGGCCCTGGCCGCCGGTTGCACCATGGTGCTCAAGCCCGCTTCGCAGACCCCGTACTCCGCCCTGGCCCTGGTCGAGCTGGCCACCCGTGCCGGCATCCCGGCCGGCGTGCTGAGCGTGATCACCGGCAGCGCCGGCGAAGTCGGCTCCGAGCTGACCGGCAACTCCCTGGTGCGCAAGCTGTCCTTCACCGGCTCGACCGAAATCGGCCGCCAGCTGATGGAAGAATGCGCCAAGGACATCAAGAAGGTATCCCTTGAGCTGGGCGGCAACGCGCCGTTCATCGTGTTCGACGACGCCGACCTGGACAAGGCGGTCGAAGGCGCAATCATCTCCAAGTACCGCAACAACGGCCAGACCTGCGTCTGTGCCAACCGCATCTACGTGCAGGATGGCGTCTACGACGCGTTCGCCGAGAAGCTGAAGGCCGCCGTGGCCAAGCTGAAGATCGGCAACGGCCTGGAAGAAGGCACCACCACTGGCCCGCTGATCGACGGCAAGGCTGTCGCCAAGGTCCAGGAGCACATCGAGGACGCCGTCGCCAAGGGCGCCAAGGTGCTGTCCGGTGGCAAGATCATCGAAGGCAACTTCTTCGAGCCGACCATCCTGGTCGACGTGCCGAAGACCGCTGCCGTTGCCAAGGAAGAGACCTTCGGCCCGCTGGCGCCGCTGTTCCGCTTCAAGGACGAGGCCGAAGTCATCGCCATGTCCAACGACACCGAGTTCGGCCTGGCCTCGTACTTCTACGCCCGCGACATGAGCCGCGTGTTCCGCGTCGCCGAGGCCCTGGAATACGGCATGGTGGGTATCAACACCGGCCTGATCTCCAACGAAGTGGCGCCGTTCGGCGGCATCAAGGCTTCGGGCCTGGGCCGTGAAGGTTCCAAGTACGGTATCGAGGACTACCTCGAGATCAAATACCTGTGCATCAGCGTCTGATCGCCAGGTAAACGCTTTTACCTCTGCCAGCGGGGCGCGAGAGCGACGTCTCGCTGGCCTTTTTGACATAGCGGTACCTGGTGGCCAGGGCATGTGTGGCAGTCGATCAACGAATACTGTGCACGCCTGCATCCAGCCACCCCCGAATAAAAGCGCCGCAGAACCGGCGCAATTGAGGGCACTATGAGCAAGACCAACGAATCCCTGATGCAACGCCGTGTCGCCGCCGTCCCACGCGGCGTTGGCCAGATCCACCCGATCTTCGTCGATACCGCGAAGAACTCGACGGTGATCGACGTCGAAGGCCGCGAACTGATCGACTTCGCCGGCGGCATCGCGGTACTGAACACCGGCCACCTGCACCCGAAAGTGGTCGCCGCCGTGCAAGAGCAGCTGACCAAGGTCAGCCACACCTGCTTCCAGGTGCTGGCCTACGAGCCCTACGTCGAGCTGTGCGAGAAGATCAACAAGCTGGTCCCAGGCAACTTCGACAAGAAGACCCTGCTGGTCACCACCGGCTCCGAAGCCGTTGAAAACGCCGTGAAGATCGCCCGTGCCGCCACCGGCCGTGCCGGCGTGATCGCCTTCACCGGCGGCTACCACGGCCGCACCATGATGACCCTGGGCCTGACCGGCAAGGTCGTGCCGTACTCCGCCGGCATGGGCCTGATGCCAGGCGGCATCTTCCGCGCCCTGTTCCCGAGCGAACTGCACGGCATCAGCGTCGACGACGCCATCGCCTCGGTCGAGCGCATCTTCAAGAACGACGCCGAGCCGCGCGACATCGCCGCGATCATCCTCGAGCCGGTACAAGGCGAAGGCGGTTTCCTGCCGGCGCCGAAAGAGCTGATGAAGCGCCTGCGCGCCCTGTGCGACCAGCACGGCATCCTGCTGATTGCCGACGAAGTGCAGACCGGCGCCGGCCGTACCGGCACCTTCTTCGCCATGGAGCAGATGGGCGTCGCGCCTGACCTGACCACCTTCGCCAAGTCGATCGCCGGTGGCTTCCCGCTGGCCGGTGTGTGCGGCAAGGCCGAGTACATGGACGCCATCGCCCCAGGCGGCCTGGGCGGCACCTATGCCGGTTCGCCGATCGCCTGCGCCGCGGCCCTGGCCGTGATCGAAGTGTTCGAGGAAGAGAAACTGCTGGACCGCAGCAAGGCAGTCGGCGAGCGCTTGACCGCCGGTCTGCGTGAAATCCAGAAGAAGCACCCGATCATCGGCGATGTCCGTGGCCTGGGCTCGATGATCGCCGTGGAAGTCTTCGAGAAAGGCACCCACACCCCGAACGCCGCCGCCGTTGCCCAGGTGGTCGCCAAGGCTCGCGACAAGGGCCTGATCCTGCTGTCCTGCGGCACCTACGGCAACGTCCTGCGGATCCTGGTTCCGCTGACCGCCGAAGACGCGCTGCTGGACAAAGGCCTGGCCATCATCGAAGAGTGCTTCGCCGAACTGGCCTGAAAAATGTGACACGCTTCAGAAAAAAACCCGCCTCGGCGGGTTTTTTTTGTGCCGTTCGCCGGCATCAGGCGCTAAGGTTGTACGAGGATTCCGTGGAAGCTGCGATGGATCGCGCGTCATAGCCTGGAGAATAGCCCATGAGCGCTGTCGACCCCGTCCCCCCCTGCGTACTGATTGCCGAAGGCGATCCCTGGGTGCGCGACATGCTCAGCGAAATGCTGCTCAGCGTGCGTTGCGATGCCCGCCTGCAGGTCTGTGCCGATGGTTCCGAGGCGCTGAGCGCGCTGGCGGCCAAACCCGACCTGATTATCGCCGCCCGTGAACTCTCAGGGTTCGACGGCCTCGATCTGCTGCGCAAGGTACGCGCCAAGGGCGACAAGCCCGGCTTGCCGTTCATCCTCATGAGTGACCGCACCGACAGCGCCAGCGTGCGCGAGGCGCTGCCGCTGCACCCGACCGCCTACCTGAGCAAGCCGCTTGACCTGGACAACCTGCGCAAGCGTCTGGAGAACCTGCTGCTGGCAGTGGGCGAGCAGATCGCCTGCCCGGTACCGCCGCTGCAGCCCGGCGCGCAACTGCCGGCCTACCTGGAACAGCGCCGGGCCACCGCCGATGGCGGCCCGTTGTTCGCCGATGTGCAGGTGGCGGTCAAGCGGGCCCTCAATCCCCACGGCCTCAACCTCAAGGTGCTCGAGGAAGAGGTGCGCAACGACCCGCAGATCACCGGCGTGCTCATCGCCGCCGCCAACAGTGCCGCCCTGCACCGCGAAGCGCCGGTACAGACCTTGCTGCAGGCGCTGAACAAGCTCGGCAGTACCCAGAGCATGAACCTCATCCTCGGCCTCACGCTCAAGCGCAGCGCCCGTTTGAGCGACCCGCTGCTGACGCGGCACGCCACCCATTACTGGAACCTGTCGCTGCACACCGCCGAGTACGGCCGCACCCTGGCGCGCATGCTCGAGGTGGACGAAGCGCGCTGCTACTGCGCGGGGCTGCTGCACTGCCTGGGTGACCTGGCGGTGCTGCGCACCTTGCAGGAGTGGCGCCTGGCCGGTGGCGAGCTGGACGAGGACCAGGTGGAGCTGTCACTCAACGAGTTCGGCGCGCCGTTCGGCTCGGCGCTGCGCACCCGCTGGCGTCTGCCGCTGGACCTGCGCGAGCTGATCGCCGCGGTGTACCAGCTTGGCGGCGGCGTCTACTCCCGGGAGATCCTGGCGATGAACCTGGCCGGACAGCTGTCGCGGCTCAAACCCAGCGAAGGGCTGGAGAAGGTCGCCAGCAGCAAGACCGCGCGCCTGCTCAAGCTTGGGTTGCCGGAGTTGACGCGGTTGCGCAAGGTCGACCCTGAGGCGCTGGCGCGGGAGGAGGCCGAGCGTCAGGAAGCACAGGCTGCCGAAAGCGAATTGGAGGTTGTGCCAATGGCGACCGCAGCTGAAGGCGCTGGAGAGGAAAAACAGATTTGAGAGGGCAAAAAACCCAGCATGGGCTGGGTTTTTGCAGGTCCCTCAAGGGGGATAAGACGCAGAGTGCCTCTAAGGGCTACGCGACTTACGATAGGTAAAACGGTGGAATCTGTCAATTTTTGAGCAGACTTCCAGCGTTCATGACTTACACCATGGCGCGCTGAATCCGCTCGATGATCTCACGGTCCAGAACCTGATCCAGGTACCCCCGGTTCAGGGCGCGCGGTTTGAACAGGCGCTCACGACTTACCTGTGCGACTAGATCTGCTTTGGCCCAGCGCTCTTGCTGCTTGAAGTATGGAAGGTCTTGAATCAGGTCGGCAGGAAGGTGGACATGCCAACCTCGACCAGACTTGTGTATATCTTTTGGGTCCTGGGCGTTAGAAGAGAGCCTCTGTCAGGCTATTCACCGCTCGGCAGGTAAGGATCATCCGCGGACAATTTGGTTTTTGCCCTGACGCTTGGCCCGGTACATCGCCGCATCGGCCCGGGCGAACAGGCTGTCGAGGGTGTCGTCTTCGTCGGTCAGCCCGGTCAGCCCCTGGCTCACCGTCACACCGTAGGTCTGCTGCCCATGGCTGAAACTCAACCGCTGGATCTCCCGCTGCAGACGCTCGGCAATCTGCTCGGCCACCTGTGCGGTGCAGCCGGGAAACACGGCGGCAAACTCCTCGCCACCGATTCGCCCGAACTGATCGCCACGGCGCAGGACGGCCTTGCCGCTGTCGGCGATGCGCTGTAGTACCTGGTCGCCTTCCTGGTGGCCGTAGGTGTCGTTGATGTGCTTGAAATCGTCGATGTCCAGCAGCAGGAAAGCCATCGGCGTGCCTTCCTCGCGGGCGCTGTCGAAGGCCTGCTGGGCGCATTCGAAGAAGTGCCGGCGGTTGCTGCTCTGGGTGAGCACATCGGTGGTGGCCAGCCGTTGCAACTCGCCTTCGAGCTGCTTCTTTTCGGTGATGTCCTCGGCAATACCAACGATGATCACCCGCTGGTCGCCCTCGCGCTGCTGGTTGATGTAGCACTTGTCGCTGAGCCAGCGGACCTCGCCGGCGGCATTGAGGATGCGGTACTCGCGGTCCTCGACGGTGCCCTTGACCAGTACTTGGGCCAGGCTGCGCTCGGCGTACTCCAGGTCGTCCGGGTAGATGGCGTCGCGCCATTCGTTGTAGTCGGCCAGTACCAGGCTGGCCGGACGGCCGAAGATGCGCTCGTAGGCGGGGCTGACGTAGAGCACCTGGCGGGTTTCCCAGTCGAAGGCCCAGAGCACGGCGTTGACGCTGTCGAGCAGCGAGCTGTACAGCTGCTCGCGTTCGCTCAGGCGAGCCACTTCGCCTTGGGCGTGGAGCAGGGCCAGCAGGGTCTGGGCGGCTTCTGGGCGCGGAGTGCCGGCAGGTGTGGGTGGGAGGTCTTTGGCCATGAGCACGGAACGTTTCTCGACGATGGGCGTGCGGCCACGGTCCGGCCCGCCACGCGGGCGATATGCCGGGTTTGAGTCGATTTGCGCAGGGGAAGTTCCGGTCGGCACGCCCCATTGCGGGGCATGCCGATCAACGGTGCTCAGGCGCCGTTGGGGCGCAGTGAGTAGGTCTTGAGCTGGGCGGCGAAGTCACGCAGCGAGTGGATGCCACTGGCCTCGGCCTCGTGCACCCAATCCTTCATCGCGGCGAGCATATCGTGGCCGTTGGCGCTGGTGCGCGCCCAGATCTGCTGCAGCGCCAGGCGCTTTTCGTAGATGGTCTTGAGTGCCTGGCTGTGGGCCAGCATCGACTCGATGCGCACGTGGTGGCGGTCCTGCAGCAGGCTGGTTTCCCGCGAAAGCAGGCGCTTGGCACGGCGGAAACGGTGGCGCACCGAGGCGTCGACCTTGTCCAGCTCTTGCTTGACCAGCGGGCCGATCACCAGCTTGCGGTACTGGGCCATGATCTGGAAGCGGTTGTTGAGGATGGCCATGGCGGTGTCCATGTCCAGCGACGCCTTGCCCTCCACGCGATGGGCGATGGGCGCGACGCGCTGCACCTTGGCCAGGCGCAGCAGGCTCAGCAGGCGGATCCACATCCAGCCCATGTCGAATTCCCAGCGGCGCACCGAGAGCTTCGCCGAGTTGGGGTAGGTGTGGTGGTTGTTGTGCAGCTCCTCGCCGCCAATGATGATGCCCCACGGCACCAGGTTGGTGGCGGCGTCGCGGCACTCGAAGTTGCGATAGCCCACGGCATGGCCCAGGCCGTTGACCACGCCGGCGGCCCAGAACGGAATCCACATCATCTGGATCGCCCAGATGGTGATGCCGATGGTGCCGAACAGCAGCAGGTCGATGACCGCCATCAGGGCGATGCCGCCGAGCTTGTAGCGGGTGTAGAGGTTGCGCTCGATCCAGTCGTCCGGGCAGTTCTTGCCGTAGATGCGCAGCGTTTCCTCGTTGCGCGCCTCTTCACGGTACAGCTCGGCGCCCTTGCGCAGCACGGTGCCCAGGCCCTTGTGCACCGGGCTGTGGGGGTCGTCCGGGGTTTCGCACTTGGCGTGGTGCTTGCGGTGGATGGCGGTCCATTCGCGGGTGTTCTGCGCGGTGGTGAGCCACAGCCAGAAACGGAAGAAATGCTTGAGCCCCGCGTTCAGCTCCAGGGCGCGGTGCGCCGAGTAGCGGTGCAGGTAGATGGTGACGCTGACGATGGTCAGGTGGGTCATCAGCAGGGTGACGGCGACCAGTTGCCAGGCCGACAAGTCGAGTAGACCGTAGTACCACATAACGGGAAAGACCCTCGAAAACTCAGGGGAACAGCGCTCGCATTATCCCTGGGCGGGGAAATAAAACCAGTCGCCCTTTTAGATAGGAGGTCACAGGGTGTTTCAGCCCTTATAATGCCCCTTCCTTTTTCATGGGCTCCTCCACCCGACATGTCTGTTTCCGTTCGCGACGCCTTGCGCATGGCCGGGCTCTACATGGTGCTTTCGATCCTCTGGCTGGTACTGTCCGAGCTGGTTCTGCGTGGCATGACCGACGACCCGCTGGCGCTGACCGTGGGCCGGCAGATCAACGTGGTGGTCTGGGTGCTGCTCAGCGCCTTGCTGATCTTCGTTTCCCGCGCCCGCCTGCTGAACTTCATCGGCATCGGCGCCCGCCTGCGCAGTGAAGACCGCGAGCGCCTGCGCATGGCCGCGGCGGTGTTCGACAGCACCTTGGAAGGTGTCTTGGTGACTGACCGCAATGGCCTGATCGTGCACGTCAACCGGGCCTTCATGCGCATCACCGGTTACCAGCAGGAAGAAGTCATCGGCCAGCGCCCGAGCAAGTTCAAGTCCGGTCGGCATGGCGCGCCGTTCTACCAGCAGATCTACGCCGCCCTGGCGGAGCAGGGCGAGTGGAGCGGGGAGATCTGGAACCGTCGGAAAAGCGGGGAGATCTACCCGCAATGGCAGACGATCTGCGCCATTCGCGATGACAGCGGTGCGCTCAGCCATTACGTCGCGGTTTTCAGCGACATCAGCGCGATCAAGCACACCGAGGAAGAACTGGCCTATCTGGTCCATCACGACCCGCTGACCGGCCTGCCCAACCGCCTGCTGTTCAATGACCGCGCCATGCAGGCCATGGCCGCGGCCCAGGCCAACAAGCGCGGCTGTGCCCTGCTGCTGCTCGACCTCGACCATTTCCAGAGCATCAACGACGGCCTCGGCCACACCATCGGCGACCAGTTGCTCAAGCTGGTCGGCGAGCGTCTGCGCGAGGTGCTGGGCAGCGGCGTGACCCTGGCCCGGCTGGGCGGCGACGAGTTCGGTGTGCTGGCCGAGAACTGCCAGCAGGTGGGCCTGGCCGGCAAGCTGGCGCAATCGATCATCGAGCGGTTGAAGGAACCGTTCTGCTTCGAAGGCAACCGCCTGTTCATCAGTGTCAGTATCGGCATCAGCCTGTTCCCCAGTGATGCGCTGAGCGCCGAGCAGTTGCTGCGCAACGCCGACTCGGCGCTGTTCAAGGCCAAGAGCAACGGCCGAGCCTGCTATGCGCTGTACACCGAGGAGCTCACCGCCCATGCCCAGCAGCGGGTCGAAACCGCCGGCGAGTTGCGCCGGGCGCTGGAGCAGCAGGAGCTGCGGGTGTTCTTCCAGCCGGTGCACGACCTGTTCACCGCCCGGATGATCGGCGTCGAGGCACTGGTGCGCTGGCAGCATCCGCAGCGCGGCCTGGTCCCGCCCGGGGAGTTCATCCCCATCGCCGAACGCACCGGACTGATCGCCGAGATCGACGCCTGGGTGCTGCACCAGGCCTGCCGGCAGATGGTGCAGTGGCAGACCGAGGGGCGGCAGTTGGCGTTCGTCGCGGTGAACATTTCCAGCCGCCTGTTCAGCCAGCGCGACCTGTACCGGCAGGTGGCCGATGCATTGCACGACACCGGGCTGGACCCTGCGCAGCTCGAACTCGAAGTGACCGAGAGCGCGGTGATGGAAGACCCTGAGGTCGCCCTGGAGCAGCTTCACCGCCTGCGCGAGCTGGGCGTGACACTGGCCATCGACGACTTTGGCACCGGGTATTCGTCATTGCTGCGGCTCAAGCGAATGCCCGTGCAGAAGCTCAAGATCGACCAGGGTTTTGTCGCGGGCCTGCCCCATGACGAGGACGACATCGCCATCGTGCGGGTGATCATCGCCCTGGCGCGGAGCATGGGCATGCAGGTGCACGCCGAAGGGGTCGAGCAGGCGGAGCAGGCGCGGTTCCTGCTGGAGCAGCAATGCCAGCTGGGGCAGGGCTACTGGTTCGGGCGGCCGGTGCCGGCGGCGGAGCTGCACTGGGGCTGAGTCCGTCAGTAACGAAGCCTTTGCGTCATGTCGTGGATCACGCCATGCACGATCCGCCTGACGAGCCTGCTCTCACCAGCGCTCAAGCCGTCCACATGCTGATCAAGCAAAGCCTTGGCCTGGGTCTCGGTGCCCGGTACAAGCTCATCGATGATCCTTTGCCCGAGTGCTCCACGTACGCCGATGGCTTCACCAAGACTCAACACGCTGTCCCTGGTGACCTCGCCGTGGGTGCGGACTCCATCGGGTTTCCACACCAGTTCCGCGTCCAGCCAGGGGGCGGCCGAGTCACCATACACAGCGGTGCACAGCAGATCGTAGTGCGGAGCCAGGTAGCAAGCGTCCGGATGCATGAAGAACGACAGGTTCTTCAGGTGTGCATCGTTGTTCCCCACCAGGATGTTGAATACCAGCCAGCGAAACAATTGCATGCGGGTCTGTGCGACATTGCGCACCAGACCCAGGATTTTCAGTAGTGTTTCCGGTGTCGCCTGGTGGTATTTGAAGCTCTTGTCCAACGCCAGGAGCTGGCACGCATCCAGTACATGTATGCGTTCGAGCCGTTCGCCGTGACGCATGCGATCAAAGCGCTCGATCAGGTAGACGGCTTCCGGTACGCGCCGAAATGACACGTCAGGTACTGCGAGGTTCATTACCCGGGCCAGACGCATCACGAACCATTCGTTGATGGCGGTCGCATCGTACAGCTCGCGTAGCGGGTGATCGGGCTTGAGGATGTGGGTTGACGGCGTGCTGCCTTCGGGCTCGAACAGGGCATTGCCTACTATCACGACTGGCAGCTTGTGCTGCGCGCCGGCCAGCGACATGCGTTTCGGTGCTCCCGTGGTCAGTGCGCTATGCGGCAGGTTACGAATGCGTTCACTCAGTCGAGCATCGGTGAGCGGCCTGAGCCCATCGGGCTGGTCTTGCGCCAGGTCCTCCAGCAGCGTGATCGCACCGGCTGACTCCGACCCATAGTATCCGAGCAGGCCAAAGGCATCGGCGAATTCGATTCTGGCGTCGTTGGCCAGCAGGGACCTGGCGTGCTCTTCTGGCAGAAGGTTGTCGAAGAACCACTGGACCGGGCGATAGGAGGAGCTGTCGACAATCGTCTCGCGGGCTCTGGGAAGCGCGGGAGAAAGGTCATACCCCGTTGTGCTGGAGCGCCACCCCGATGTGTACGAAAGGCTCCAGACACCTCCATCGTCGCGTAGCGTGGCGACGTGATCGGCGTTTATGAGGACCTCGAGCATTCTCATCGGTCAGGTGTATCCACGTAGAGCCGTATGCCGAGCTCCTGTAGTACTTGCAGGACGCTGGCGAGAGAAACGCTGCCTTTGCCCTGCTCGATGTCCCTGAGCAGGACATGACTCTTGCCGACGATCAGCGCGAGATCGGTCTGGGTGATGTTCTGGCTTTTTCGGATGTTTCTTACCGTGTTTCCCAGCTCGGCAGGGGTGCGGATCTGTGTGAGACCGTTCATGCGAACGCGACCTGACTGAAGCGAAAGAATAGCTTCGATTATGTCGCACAACCGTCAGGTTTCAAGAAAAACTAAACCATTATTTAGTTTTCATATGTTGGATGATGTTTCTGTGGGGAAACGAAATTATAATTTCGTTCTTGTCGTGTTCAGGAGCCTCACAGCCAGAACCAAGCTTTGAGTCAGTTTTGACTGTGAGGCGGCGGCCTGTCGTCAACGTTTGTTCAAACCCTTGGCCAAACGGTCCCCGCCCAGCTGGATCAGCGCCACCAATGCCACCAGCATCACGATCACGGTCAGCATGATCTGGCTGTCGAAGCGTTGGTATCCGTACCGATAAGCGATATCCCCCAGGCCACCGGCGCCGATCGCCCCGGCCATGGCCGATGAGTTGATCAGCGTCACCAGGGTGATGGTGAAGCCGCCGACGATCCCTGGCAGGGCCTCGGGCAACAGTACGTGCCAGACGATGTGCCAGCGCCGGCAGCCCATGGCCTGGGCGGCTTCGATCAGGCCGTGGTCGACCTCGCGCAGGCTGACCTCGGCGATCCGTGCGAAGAACGGCGTGGCGGCGATGGTCAGCGGCACCACGGCCGCCCACACGCCATAGGTGGTGCCGACCACCAGGCGGGTGAAGGGGATCAGCGCGACCATCAGGATCAGGAACGGGATCGAGCGGAACAGGTTGACGATGGCGCCCAGCACCCGGTTCAGCGCCGGGGCCTCGAAGATCCCGCCCTTGTCGCTGGTGACCAGCAGCACCGCCATCGGCACCCCGACGAGCAGCGCGACCAGCGAGGACACGCCGACCATCAGCAGGGTGTCGAGCAGGCCTTGCAGCAGGCGATCAATCCACATGGCCGAGTACCTCCACATCTGCGGCCCAGCGGCGGGCGCGTTCGAGCAATTGGTGGGTGTCCAATGACGAGCCGCGCACGGACAGGATCAACTGCCCCAGGGCCTGCTCGCCGATGGTCTCGACGCCGCCCTGGAGCAGCCGCACGCGCCCGCCAAGGTCGTTGAACAGGGTGCTCAGCTCCGGCTCGCCGACCAGGTCGAGCCTGAGCACCACGGCCGCGTCGCGGCTCACCGGCTGGGCGCGCAAGCTGGCCTGCAAGGCTGCCGGCAGCTTGGTCTGCAGCGGTGCGAGCAGGGTGCGGGTGATGTCGTGGCGCGGCGCGCCGAACACCTGCCAGACCTCGCCCTGCTCGACGATCTCGCCACGTTCGAGCACCACCACGCGCTGGCAGATGTCGCGGATCACCGCCATCTCGTGGGTGATCAGCACCACGGTCAGGCCCAGGCGCCGGTTGATGTCGCGCAGCAGTTCGAGGATCGAGGCGGTGGTTTCCGGGTCCAGCGCCGAGGTGGCCTCGTCGCACAGCAGGATCTCGGGGTCATGCACCAGCGCCCGGGCGATGCCGACGCGCTGCTTCTGCCCGCCGGACAGTTGCGCCGGGTAGACCTGATGCTTTTCCGCCAGGCCAACCAGCTCCAGCAGCTCGCGCACCTTGCGCTGGCGCTCGGCCTTGGCCACCCCGGCCACCTTCAGCGGCAGCTCGACGTTCTGCCACACGGTCTTGGCCGACATCAGGTTGAAGTGCTGGAAGATCATGCCGATGCGCCGGCGCAAGGCCACCAGGCGGTCCTCGTCGAACGGCGCGATATCCACCTGGTCGATCAGCACCCGGCCCTGGCTGGGTTGCTCCAGGCGGTTGATGGTGCGCAGCAGCGAGGACTTGCCGGCGCCGCTGCGGCCGATGATGCCGAAGATCTCGCCCCGGCGGATGTTCAGGTCGATGCCTTGCAGTGCCGGCTGGCCCTGGCCCGGATAGGTCTTGCCCAGGCCGATGAAACGGATATGCGCCTGGTTCACTTCCGGGCGCAGGGCGGTTTCCTCGGCCTTGAACGGTTCGGCGGGCGGGACGGGCGCCCTGAGGGCGCTGGCCTGGGCCATGTCAGCCTTCCCAGCCGGCCTGGTAGAGCTTGCCATGGGCCTTGTCCAGGGCGGCGCGCACGGCCGGCGAGTGTTGGTAGATATCGACGAACTTGGCCAGGCGCGGGTCGTTCTTCTCCTGCGGGCGGATGACGAACTGGATCACGTACTCCTTGTTCTCCAGGCCGTCGAACAGCAGCGCCGAGGTGGCGTCGAAGCTGTTGGCCAGGCGGATGTAGGCCGGATAGCCCTGGACCAGGTCGGCGTCGTCATAGGCGCGTACCAGTTGCACGGCTTCGACCTGGAGAATCCGGATCTTCTTCGGGTTGGCGACGATGTCGTCCTCGGTGGCCTTGTAGCCCACGCCCGGCTTGAGGGTGATCAGCCCGGCCTTGGCCAGCAATTGCAGGCCACGGCCACTGTTGATCGGGTCGTTGGCGATGGCCACGCTGGCGCCCTCGGGCAGCTCGGCGAAGCTTTTGTACTTCTTCGAGTACAGGCCGACGTTGTTGATGATCCCCGGTGCGTAGGGCACCAGGTCGAAGCCGGCGGCGGCCTTGGCGTTTTCCAGGAACGGGATGTGCTGGAAGTAGTTCACGTCGATATCGCCGCTGTTGAGGCTGACGTTGGGCGCGATCCAGTCGCTGAACTCGATCAGCTTTACTTCCAGGCCTTGTTTTTGGGCCTCCTCCACCGCCGCCTCCAGGGGGATGGCGAAGGCGGCGGTGGTGCCGATCTTCAGCGGTTCGGCGGCCAAGGCGGCGGCGGACAGGCCGAGACCCAAGGCAATGGCCGCGACGGGCCGGAACAGTTTCTCAAGCATGGTGCAGGGCTCCAGTCGGGGCAGGTTCGGGGGTGTTGCGGTAGCGGGCTCCGGGGTGTCCGGCGGGCAGGCGCGGCTCGCTGCTGGCAAACAGCTTCTCGCGCAGGGTGCCCTCGGCGTAGGCGGTCTTGTAGCGACCGCGGCGTTGCAGGGCGGGGACCACCAGTTCGATGAAGTCCTCGTAGCTTTCCGGGGTGACGGTGCGGGTCAGGTTGAAACCGTCCAGGCCGGTCTCGTCGATCCAGGCAATTAGCTGCTCGGCCACCTGCTCGGCGTCGCCAACCAGGGTCACGTAGCGACCGCCCAGGGCGTGCTGCTCGAGCAGGCGGCGGCGGGTCCAGGCGCTTTCCTGCAACTGGCGGGTGGCGGACTGGATGGCGTTGCCCTTGGCGAAGCCGATGGGCTCGTCCAGTTCGTAGCGCGAGAAGTCGATACCGGTGGAACTGGCAAAGTGCGCGACCCCGGCCTCGGCGCTGGCGTAGCGCAGGTACTCGGCGTGCTTGGCCTGTGCCTGTGCCTCGGTCGGCGCGACGATCACGGTGATGCCCATGAACACCTTGACCGCCTGTGGGTCGCGTCCGGCCGCCTTGGCCGCGGCGCGCACCTTGTCGACCTGGGCGCGGGTGGCGGCCTTGTCCTGGCCGCTGATGAACACGCACTCGGCATGGTTGCCGGCGAAGGCCAGCCCGCGTGGTGAGCTGCCGGCCTGGAACAGCACCGGCGTGCGCTGCGGCGAAGGCTCGCACAGGTGGTAGCCCTCGACCTTGTAGAACTCGCCGTGGTGCTCGACCTTGCGCACCCTGTCGGGGCGGGCATAGACCCGCTGCTCGCGGTCGGCGACCACGGCATCGTCGGCCCAGCTGCCTTCGAGCAGCTTGTACAGCACCTGCAGGTACTCGTCGGCCTGGTCGTAGCGGCGGTCGTGCTCGGGTTGCTGCTCCAGGCCCATGGCCCGGGCGGCGCTGTCGAGGTAGCCGGTGACGATGTTCCAGCCGACCCGGCCATTGCTCAGGTGGTCGAGGGTGGAAAGGCGCCGGGCGAACAGGTAGGGCGCCTCGTAGGTCAGGTTGGCGGTGAGGCCGAAGCCCAGGTGCCTGGTCACCGCCGCCATGGCCGAGACCAGCAGCAGCGGGTCGTTGACCGGCAGCTGGATCGACTCCTTGAGCGTCACGTCGACCGACTGGCCATAGACGTCGTAGGTGCCGACGATATCGGCGATGAATAGCCCGTCGAACAGCCCGCGCTCGAGCAGGCGGGCCAGGTCGGTCCAGTACTCGAGGGTCTTGTAGCGCGTGGAGGTGTCCCGCGGGTGGGTCCACAGGCCGTGGTTGATGTGCCCGATGCAGTTCATGTTGAAGGCATTGAGCAGGATCTGCTTCGCCATCAGATGGTCCCCCGGCGCGGCGGCTTCTCGTCGTTGAGGTAGTAGTTGCCGATGGCGTGGTACTTC
Organism: Pseudomonas peradeniyensis; assembly: GCF_014268935.2. Lineage (GTDB taxonomy): Bacteria > Pseudomonadota > Gammaproteobacteria > Pseudomonadales > Pseudomonadaceae > Aquipseudomonas > Aquipseudomonas peradeniyensis. The sequence continues at coordinate 320,376 of NZ_JABWRJ020000003.1, forward strand.
CAGCGCACCGGGTCGTGCAGGGTGTGCACCCGGGCGTTGCGCCAGTGGCGGTCGAGGTTGTGCTCGGCCAGGGTGGCCTGGCTGCCGGCCAGCTCGAACAGCGTGGTGCCGGCGGCCAGGGAGATCTCGGTGCTGATCGCCCGGGCCTCGGCCACGGCGATGGAGGCGGCGGCCAGGGTCTCGGCGTTGCTGTCGGCCTGGGCGATGTCGAGGATCTCTCCGGCGCGCTCGAGCAGCGCCTCGGTGGCATGCAGGCGGATCGCCAGGTGGCCGAAGCTCTTCAGGGTCAGCGGGTCGTCGCTGGCCTTGTCGAGGCCGGAGTCGATCCATGGCCGGCTGCGGGTGCGCACGAAGTGCAGGGCATCCTCGTAGGCGGCGCGGGCGATGCCGGTGTCGATGGCGGCATGGAGGATCTGCGCCAGCGGGCCGACCGTGGTCGGGCGCTCGAAGGCGCTCTGGAACGGCACCACGTCTTCGGCGCGGACCGCCACGTGGTTGAACACCACCGAACCGCTGCCGGTAGTGCGTTGGCCGAAGCCGCTCCAGTCGTCGATCACCTCGATGCCCTGGCTGTCGGCGGGCACGAAGGCCAGGTGCGACACGTCCTGCTCGTCGATCACCAGGGTCGGGATGCGCTGGGCGTAGATCGCGCCGGTGCAATAGAACTTGCGGCCGTCGATGCGGTAGTGGTCGCCGTCGCGGCTCAGGCGGGTGGTGCGTTCGTGGGCGTTCCTGGTGCCGAGCTCGGCCAGGGCGTTGCCGAAGCGCCGGCCAGCGAGGACCTCGGCGTAGAGGCGGCGCTGCTGCTCGGGGCTGCCGTTCACCCGCAGCACTTCCAGGGCGTAGAAGTGGTTCTGCGGGATCTGCCCGAGCGAGGCGTCGGCCTGGGCAATGCGGGCGATGACCTTGGCCAGGGTGACGTTGGACACCCCGGCGCCGCCGAAGGCCTTGGGCACGCTGATGCCCCACAGGCCGGACTGCACGAAGCGTTCGAGTTCGGCATGGGGCAGGCGGCGCTCGCGGTCGCGCAGGGCGCTGTCCTGGCGCAGGTGTTGGGCGAGTTCGTCGGCGACGGCCAGGGCCTGGGCGTCGGTGGTGATGATGGATGCAGTCATTGTGCTCTCCAGTCCCATCGCGGAGCACGCCCGCCCCCACAGGCATGTGTGGGAGCGGGCTTGCCCCGCTATGGGCCGATATCAGATCCAGGAATGGCGGGCAGGCAGGGTGCCGTTGAGGTGGTAGGCGCCGACGGCGTGGTACTTCCAGCGCACCGGGTCGTGCAGGGTGTGGACCCGGGCGTTGCGCCAGTGCCGGTCGAGGTTGAACTCGGCCAGGCTGGCGCGGCTGCCGGCCAGCTCGAACAGTTTCTCGCTGGCCTGCAGCGAGATCTCGGTGGTAAGCACCTTGGCTTCGGCCACGGCAATCGAGGCACGGGCCGCGGCGGCGGCATCGATCACCCCGGCGTTCACCTCGTCGAGCACCTTGGCGGCCTTGCGCAGCAGGGCCTCGGCGGCGTGCAGCTCGAGCTTCAGGCGACCGATGTCGGCGATCACATAGGGATCGTCGCTGTTGCGTTCGACCTTGGCCTCGATCCACGGCCGGGACTTCTCCCGAACGAACTGGATCGTGTCCTCGATGGCTGCTTCGGCGATGCCGGCGTCGATCGCCGCCTGGATCAGCTGCGAGGCGGCGCCCTGGATGCTCGGCTCCTCACGCAGGCGCCAGTTGTCCACCACCAGGTCGGCGTCCACCGGCACCTGGTCGAGCAGCACGGTGCCGCTGGCGGTGGTGCGCTGGCCGAAGCCGGACCAGTCGTCGACGATGCGCAGCCCCGGGCTACCGCGGCGGACGAATGCCAGGCGCTGGCGGCCATCGTCGTCCAGCGCCTTGACCGCCACCCAGTGGGCATACAAGGCGCCGGTGGAATAGAACTTCTCGCCGCTGATGCGATAGCCGTCGCCATCACGGGTAAGGCGCGCCTTGAGCGTCAGGGTGTCCTTGGTCCCGCGCTCGGGGCCGGCATTGCCGATGCGCCAGCCGTCGAGCACCGAGCGGAAGATCAGTTCCTGCTGGGCCTGGGTGGCGGTCAGGCGGACCAGTTGGAGGATGCCGAACTGGTTCTGCGGAATCTGCCCCAGCGCCGGGTCGGCGGCACTGATCAGGCGGAACACTTCGGCGATGGTGGCGAAGGACACCTCGGGGCCGCCGAAGGCCTTGGGCACGCTGATGCTGCCCAGGCCGCTGCGGGTGAACTGTTCGATCTCGGCCCAGGGCAGCTTGCGCTGCTGGTCACGCTTGGCGGCCTGCTGGCGGGCCACCTCGGCCAGTTCGCGGGCGGCTTGCAGGGCCTCTTCGTCGTTGCGCAACACCGTGGCCGGCAGCAGCAGCGGCGAGCTGTCGAGATCGCTGTGGAATCGGGTAGTTGGTTGGCTGGACATCAGTACCGCTCCTTGGCTGCACTCAATGCCCTGGCGTTATGCACTGGGGTGATTGTGATCCTGACCATTCCTAACCTCACAAAGTTGAAAGCGTCGCTTCAGCTGATGGCGACAGACGTTTGCTGGTCCGGTGGTCCGGTCGATATACCCTATTCGTTTAGAAAAAGTTTATGAACTACCGTTTAGGAATATGGATAGAAGAACTGCAGGGTCGGCCCTGTCGCCGGCAAGCCGGCTCCCATGAAAACGGCGCAAAACTGTGGGAGCCGGCTTGCCGGCGATGAGGCCAGAGCGGTCAGCGCGGGATCGTCACCACCAGCTTGCCCACCGCCAGGCGCTGCGCCAGGCGCTCGATTGCCGCGCCACCCTCGGCCAGTGCAAAGGTCTGCGACACCAGCGGCTTCAACTTGCCTTCGGCGTGCCAGGCGAACAGCTGGCGGAAGTTGGCCGCGTTGTCTTCCGGCTGGCGCTGGGCGAAGGCGCCCCAGAACACCCCGAGCACCGCCGCGCCCTTGAGCAGGGTCAGGTTCACCGGCAGTTGCGGGATCGTGCCGCTGGCAAAGCCCACCACCAGCAACCGCCCGTTCCACGCCAGCCCGCGCACGGCCTGGTCGAACAGCGCGCCGCCGACCGGGTCGTAGATCACGTCCACGCCCTGGCCGCCGGTCAGGCGCTTGATCTCGTCCTTGAGGCTGGCCTGGCTGTAGTCGATCAGTTCGTCGGCCCCGGCCGCCTGGGCGATCGCCAGTTTCTCGGCGCTGCTGGCCGCGGCGATCACCCGCGCGCCCAGGGCCTTGCCGATCTCCACCGCCGCCAGCCCCACGCCGCCCGAGGCGCCGAGCACCAGCAGGGTTTCGCCGGCCTTGAGCTGACCGCGCTGGGTCAGGGCGTGCATCGAGGTGCCGTAGGTCATGCCGAACGCGGCGGCGGTGGTGAAGTCCATGCCCGCCGGGATCGGCAGCACGTTGTAGAACGGCACCGCCACCTGCTCGGCGAAGGCGCCCCAGCCGGTCAGGGCCATGACCCGGTCGCCGACCTTGAACGCGCCGGCCTTCTCGCCGACCGCGGCCACCACGCCGGCCGCCTCGCCACCCGGGGCAAACGGCAGCGGCGGCTGGAACTGGTACTTGCCCTCGATGATCAGGGTGTCGGGGAAATTGACCCCGGCGGCGTGCACGTCGAGGAGGATCTCGTTCTTCTTCGGCGCGGGGCTGGCGACCTCTTCCAGGACCAGGTCCCGCGCCGGGCCCAGGGCTTTGCACAACAAGGCTTTCATCAGGGCTATTCCTTTGCGTGTGGTGGCCGATAAGTGTAGGAGGGCCGTCCCGAGGGTCAACGAGCATGGCCGGCCCTGATGAGCCGGCATAAGCCTGGGCTTGGGTTTGGCCGGCGCGCTGGGTAAGCTGGCGCCAACTGTATTGAGGAGCGAATTCGTGAAAGCGTGGATCTTGATGGTGCTGGCCCTGATGCTGCCAGTGGCGGCGATGGCCGAGGAAAAGGAAGGCGAGCCCAAGGTCGCCTACATCAGCCTCAGCCCGCCCTTCGTCGGCAACTACGCCCTTGACGGCGGCCCCAAGCTGCGCGTGTTCAAGGCCGACGTCGCCCTGCGCGTGACCGGCGATGCCGCCGCCACTGCGGTCAAGCACCACGAGCCGCTGATCCGCAACCAGCTGGTGGCGCTGTTCACCCAGCAGGGCGTGGACAACATGAGCAACGTCGAGGCCAAGGAAAAACTGCGCCAGGAAGCCCTGAAGCAGGTGCAGCAGGTGATGGAGTCCGAAGAGGGCAAGCCGATCGTCGAGGACCTGCTGTTCAACAACCTGATCGTGCAGTGATCAGGCGGCGAGGCTGCGGCGAAAGCGCGCCAGGGCCACGCCGAAGAACACCAGGCCGATCGCGGCCAGGGCCGCCACATCCGGCCACACCACGTTCAGCCCGGCGTCGCGGAACAGGATCGCCGCGCCGAGGCTGACGAAGTGGGTCGAGGGCGAGCCCTGCATGACCCACTGCAGCCACTGCGGCATGCTGTCCAGCGGCGTGCTGCCTCCCGAGAGCAGCAGCATCGGGATGATCACCGGGATCGCCAGCAGGCCGAACTGCGGCGTCGAGCGCGCCAGGGTGGCGAGGAAGATGCCAAGCGCCGTGCTGGCGAACAGGTACAGCGCTGTCACCCCGAGGAACAGTCCCATTGAGCCCGCCAGCGGCACGCCCAGGGCGCCCTTGACCACCACTTCCAGCGATATCCAGGTACAGGCCACCACCACCAGGGCGTTGCTGGCGATCTTCGCCAGCATGATTTCCAGCGCGGTCAGCGGCAGCACCAGCAGGTGATCGAGGGTGCCGTGCTCACGCTCGCGCAGCAGCGCGGTGCCGGTGAGGACGATGGCCAGGATGGTGATGTTGTTGACGATCTGGATCACCGCCAGGAACCAACCGCCTTCCAGGTTAGGGTTGAACAGCGCTTTCGGGTTGAGCAGGGCCGGGCTGCTGGTGCCGCGGCCTGCATACTCCAGCAGTTCGCGCTCGAAGATCCGGCCGATGTAGCCGGCTCCCATGAAGGCCTGGCTCATGGCCGTGGCATCGACGTTGACCTGCAGCTCCGGCGAGCGCCCGGCCAGCAGGTCGGCCTGGAAGTTCACCGGCACGTTGATCACGAAGGTGTAGCGCCCGCTGTCCATGGCCTGGTCCAGGCCATCCGCGGGCAGTGCCACGGCGGGCTGGAATTCGGGCGGCTGCAGCGACTCGGCGAGCTTGCGCGAGACGGCGCCGTGGTCTTCGTCGACCACCGCGACACTGGCGTTGTGCACGCCGATCACCGAGCCTGCGGCGGGCATGTAGATCGCCACGCTGAAGGCGTACAGCAGGAACAGCAGCAACACGCTGTCGTGGCGCAGGCTGGTGAGTTCCTTCAGGCCCAGGCGCAGGGTGTGGGAGAGGCGGCTCATCTCAGGCCTCCTGTTTTTTCAGCATGGCCAGGCTCAGCCCGGTGAAGGCGGCGAAGAAGCCCAGCAGCGCCAGGCACTGCGGCCACAGCTCGCGCAGGCCCAGGGCCTTGGTGAAGGTGCCGACGGCGATGTCGAGGAAATAGCCGGCCGGGAACAGCTGGCCCATCAGCGCCGCCGCGCCGTCCAGCGACGAGCGCGGCACGATCAGGCCGGAGAACTGGATGGTCGGCAGGCTGGTGATGATCATGGTGCCGAGGATCGCCGCGATCTGCGTGCGGGTGAACGCCGAGATCAGCAGGCCCAGGCTGGTGGTCGCCAGCAGGTAGGCCAGGCCGCCGCAGGCCAGGGCCAGCGGGCTGCCCTTGAGCGGCACGCCGAACAGCCAGCGGTTCATCGCCACCAGCAGTGCCAGGTTGACCAGGCTTACCGCGAGGTAGGGCGCCTGCTTGCCGAGCAGGAACTCCAGGCGGGTCAATGGGGTGGCGTAGAAGTTGGTGATCGAGCCCAGTTCCTTTTCCCGGACGATGCCCAGCGCGGTGAGCATGGCCGGGATGAAGGCCAGGATCAGCGCCATGACGCCGGGGCCGATGGCGTTCACGCTGACCACGTCCTGGTTGTAGCGAAAGCGTGTCTCCAGGCGTACCGGCTGCTGGCGCGCCACCGGGTGCGGGCCGAGGGCGGCCAGCTGCTCCAGGTTGGCCTGGTGCACGGCTTCGACATAGTTGCGGCTGGTCTCGGCGCGGAACGGCATGCCGCCATCGAGCCAGGCGGCCACCACCGGCTGGCGCCCGGCATGCAGGTCGCGACCGAAGCCCGGCGGGATTTCCAGGGCCAGCTTGATCTCCGAGCGTTGCAGGCGCTGGTGCAACTGGCGGGCATCGCGGATCGGCGCCTGTTCGGCGAAGTAGCGCGAGCCCCGGAAGGCCTCGAGGTAGGCGCGGCTCTGCGGGCTCTGGTCCTGGTCGTACACGGCGAAGGCGAGATCCTCCACATCCAGCGAGATGCCGTAGCCAAAGATCACCATCATGAACAGCGCGCCAAGCAGGGCGAAGGCCAGGCGTACCTTGTCGCGCAGCAGTTCCTTGCCTTCGCGGCTGGCCACCGCCAGCAGGCGGCGCAGGCTGAAGGCCTGGCGCAAGGCAGGCGCCGGGGCGGCGGCCTGTTCCAGCCCCGTGTCGGCCTGCGCCTGGACGGGCGCGTCCTGGGCCTGTTCGAGGCAGCGCACGAAGGCGTCTTCCAGGGTTTCGCCGCCGAACTGGTGCTGCAGGGCCAGCGGGGTGTCGCAGGCGAGCACCCGGCCGGCGTGCATCAGCGAGATGCGGTCGCAGCGCAGGGCCTCGTTCATGAAGTGGGTGGACAGGAAGATGGTCACGCCCTGCTCGCGGGACAACTCCACCAGCAGGCGCCAGAAATCGTCGCGGGCCGCCGGGTCGACACCCGAGGTCGGCTCGTCGAGGATCAGCACTTCCGGGCGGTGCAGCACCGCCACGGCCAGCGACAGGCGCTGGCGCAGGCCCAGGGGCAGGGCGCCGGACGGCTGGTCGGCGATGGCGCCTAAGTCGAAGCGCTCGATGAGCTCGGCGATGCGCGGCGCGCTGTCGGCCTTGGCCAGGTCGAACAGGCGGGCGTGCAGTTCGAGGTTCTGCCGGGCGCTCAGCTCACCATACAGCGAATAGCTCTGGGACATGAAGCCGACCCGCTTGCGCGTGGCCAGGTCGCCGGCATCCACCGGCCGGCCAAGCAGGCTGGCGCTGCCCTCGCTGGCCGGCATCAGGCCGGTGAGCACCTTCATGGTGGTGGTCTTGCCGCAGCCGTTGGAGCCGAGGAAACCGAAGATCTCGCCGCGGCCGATGGCGAAGCTGACCTTGTTCACTGCGGTGAAGTCGCCGAAGCGCAGGGTCAGGTCGTGGGCCTCGATGGCGATCGGCCCGTCGTCGGCCTGGCGTGGCGGAATGCGCAGGGGCTCGGGCTGTGGTCGGCCGGCGCCCTGGAAGTGGGTGAAGGCGTCGTCCAGCTTGCCGCTGGGCGTGGCCGCCGCCAGCTCGCGGCTGAGGCCGGCGGCCAGCAGGCGGCCAGCGTCGAGCATCAGGCAGTGCTCGAACTGCTCGGCTTCCTCCATGTAGGCGGTGGCCACCAGCAGGGTCAGTTGCGGGCGCTGGGCGCGCACCTGCTCGACCAGCTCCCAGAAGCGCTGCCGTGACAGCGGATCGACGCCGGTGGTCGGCTCGTCGAGGATCAGCAGGTCCGGTTCGTGGATCAGCGCGCAGCACAACCCGAGCTTCTGCTTCATGCCGCCCGAGAGCTTGCCGGCCGGGCGCTCGGCGAAGCGCTCCAGGTCGGTGGCGCGCAGCAGGCTGGTCATGCGTTGCTCGCATTCGGCGCGGCCCAGGCCGAACAGGGTGGCGAAGAAACGGATGTTCTCGCGGATCGACAGCTCCGGGTACAGGTTGTTGCCCAGGCCCTGGGGCATGAAGGCGACCTTGGGATACAGCGCGGTGCGGTGGCGGCGCTGGCGGATCGAGCCACCGAGCACCTGCAGCTCGCGCTGTTGCAGGCGCTTGACCCCGGCGATCAGCCCGAGCAGGGTCGACTTGCCGGCGCCATCCGGGCCAATCAGGCCGCAGCGGGTTCCGGCCGGCAGGCTGAACGCGAGGCTGTGCAGGGCCTGCAGGTCGCCATAGCGGTGGCTGACACCCTCGGCCCGCAGGGCGATCGCCGCGTTCATTGCAGGTTGGCCGGCCAGCCCACGTCGGCGGTGCGCACGTACCCGGCGCCGGGCATGCCCGGTTTGGCCTGGGGCACGGCACTCGGTTCGGTCAGGCGCAGCTTGACCCGGAACACCAATTTTTGCCGCTCATCACGGGTCTCGACCTGTTTCGGGGTGAACTGCGCCTTGGCCGCGACGAACGCCACCTTGGCCGGCAGGGCCTTGTCCGGCAGGGCGTCGAGCACGATCCGCGCCTGGTCGCCGACGGTCAGGCGGCCGGTGGTGGCGGCGGGCAGGTAGAGGTTCATGTACTGGTCGCTGGGGTCGATCAGCATCAGCACCCGGCCACCGGCGCCGAGCACTTCGCCGGGTTCGGCCAGGCGCAGCTGGATGATGCCGTCGATGGGCGCGCGCAGGCTGCTGTCGTCGATTTCGCTGGTGAGCTGGGCGACCTGGGCCTCGGCGGCGCCGATGGCGGCCTTGATCGCTGCCAGCTGGGCCCGGGCCGCGACCACGGCCGCGGTGGCGGTGTCGTAGCGGGCCTGCTGCTGGTCGAGCAGCTGCTGGCTGGCGAACTTGCGCTGGTAGATCTCGCGTACCCGCTTGAGCTCCTGGCTGGCCAGCAACAGTTCGCTCTGGCGCAGCTGCACGCTGGCCTGGGCGGCGGCGTAGTTCTCGCGGGCGCGCAGCACTTCGGCCTCGGCCTGGCTGCGCTGGGCTTCCATCGTGCGGGTGTCGATGCGCGCCAGCAACTGGCCGCGGGTGACCTTGTCGCCTTCGTCGACCAGCACCTCGGCCAGGCGCCCGGGGATCTTGCTGGCGATCTGCACCTCTGTGGACTCGAGGCGCCCGTTGCCCATGCTCAGGCCTTCGGGCAGGCGGTCGTGGAGGGACTTCCAGTAGCCCAGCCCGCCTGCCGCCAGCAACAGCAATACCAAGGCGGAGGCGAAGATTCTGGGGGCTTTTCGATTCATCGGTCTGCATCCTGCGGCTGGCACGCCTTATCCTGGCGCGACGCGCTTCCTTGCGCGTTGATGTTGGTCAAACCCCTGACAATAGCCGCACAATCAGCTCAGCGCGAGAATCGCGGCCCATTGCCCGGCGGTCACCGGCATCACCGACAGGCGGCTGCCTTTGTGCACCAGGGGCAGTTCCTCGAGCGCCGCCTGCTGCTTGAGCAGGCCCAGGCCGAGCACCTGGCGGAAGGTCCGCACGTGCTCGACGTCCACCGCACTCCACGGGTTCTTCTCGGCGCTGGCCTTGGCATCGTGGTAGTGACTGTGCGGATCCAGGGCGGTCGGGTCCGGGTAGGCGGCGGTGCTGATCCGGGCGATGCCGGCGATACCCGGTTGCGGGCAGCTGGAGTGGTAGAAGAAGAATTCGTCGCCTACGCTCATGGCCCGCAGGAAATTGCGCGCCTGGTAGTTGCGCACCCCGTCCCAGCGGGCGCTGCCCAGGCGTGCCAAGGCTTCGATGGAGAGCTCGTCGGGCTCGGATTTCATCAGCCAGTAGGCCATGGATGCTGCTCCTGAAAGAGTTTGAAATAACTCGTTGCATGAAACCGACAGTCGGTTGGCGTCAACGTTTGCCTGGCGACTCATGTTGTCGGAAAATGCGCCGATTTTAAGCTATACGCTCCGGCCGCCATCAAGAAAGCCGCCGAGCCTGGACAGTTGTTCTTGGGGGACGATCAATGAAACAACGTAAACCGGACCTGCTCTGGATCCTGGCCTTCATTTTCGGGCTGGGCGTGGTCACCACCGGTTACGCGCAAGGCTTGTGGGAACGCAAGCTGGATGCCGCCTTCCAGCAGGCGCCCGTCGATCCGGCGCAGCAACAGCACCGCTGATCCCCTTCGCGCACCTCACTTGGGTGCCAGGTACCAGCCACGGTCCGAGGCCGTGCCTTGCAACGGTACATCCCAGCTCGCCTGGTTGAGCCGCTCCACTTTCTGGCATTCGTGCGCCAGCCCCAGCAGCAGCGGTTTTTTCCACGCCTTGCGCCGGCCCAGATAGGCCAGGCTGCGGTCATAGAAGCCACCGCCCATGCCCAGGCGCCCCCCCATCTCGTCGAAACCGACCAGCGGCAGCAGGATCAGGTCCAGCGCCCAGATCGGCCGTTGCCGCTTGCGTTCGATCACCGGCTCCAGGATGCGAAAGCGGTTGGGGCGCAGTGCCTCGCCGGCCTCGAAGCGCTGGAACACCATGCGCGTGCGTGGCCAGGCGTGCAGCACCGGCAGGTAGACACGCTTGCCGCGCTTGTGCGCTTCGCGCAGCAGCAGGCGCGGGTCGATTTCGCCGTCATTGGGCAGGTACAGGGCGATATGCCGGGCACGGCGGAACAGCGGATCCTGCGCCAGTTGGCGATACAGACCTTCGGCGGCCTGGCGTTGCTGGGCAGGCGTGAGGGCGCGGCGGGCGTTGCGCAGGAGGCGGCGAAGCTGGGGGCGGGTAAGCGGCGCGGTGTCGGTCATGGCACGGGCGATCCCAGAAGAAACGAAAAGCCCGCCGTTGGAGGCGGGCAGTTCTGAATGCAGGCTCCCCGACAAGACCGCTATCGGTGTAGCCCTTGAACCCGAAAGTTCAAGGTGGAGATTGCAGGGGGCGTTAAGGCTTTCCGTCGGGCGGACATGCACACCTGCCCCAGCGTGCAACCCCCGTGGTTGTGCGTATCGGCTCAGGGACATAACCGACTGGCGCATCCCCCAGGGAGTGGCGCCAGTATACCAATCTCAGTCGTTTTTGCTAACCGGATCGTCGGACAGGGCCTGGTCGACCCGCTCCAGCAGGTCGCGCACCTGCTCGCGGGTGGTGCCGCCGCTGGTCACTTCGGGGCGTTCCTGGCGGTGCAGCAGCTCGTGGGTGATGTTCAGCGCGGCCATCACGGCGATGCGGTCGGCGCCGATCACCTTGCCGCTGCTGCGGATCTCGCGCATCTTGCCGTCCAGGTAACGGGCGGCGCCGACCAGGTTGTTGCGCTCCTCGGGCGGGCAGATGATCGAGTATTCCTTGTCGAGGATCTGGACGGTGACGCTATTGCTTGAACTCATGAGTCTTGCTCCAGGGCCTTGAGGCGCAGGATCATCGATTCGATCTTGCGTTTGGCGATCTCGTTCTTTTCGATCAGGTGGGCGCGCTCCTCGCGCCAGGATCGTTCCTGAGCTACTAAGAGTGCGTTTTGCCGCTTTAGTTGCTCGACCCGTTCGATCAGCAACTCGAACCGGCTCATCAGCGCTTGCAGGTCGTTCTCTTGCATGGGTTGCACTCGATTCCTTCACTCGCCTGGCGATCATGCCTGCCCCAAGGGCGCGACGGCCAGTGCCGATGGTCTTGGCGCGCCTGCCGGTGCTAGGATACAAGGTCTCCATTCTAGTCATTGCGCCGTCTGGCGCCTAGCTGCCCATGCCCAATACCCAATCGCCCTACATCGCCTTCGCCATGTTGCTTTCGAGCAATGGCCACCCTGTCACCCCCGCCGAGCTGCATGGCCTGCTGATCGGCCGCAGCTGCGCCGGCGCCGGCTTCGATGCGGATGCCTGGCTGGCCGACGCCGCCCAGTTGCTCGAGACCGAGCCCGGCGACTCGGTGCGCAACGCCCTGGTCGGCCTGCAAGAGATGGTCAAGGCCGAGCTGACCGGCGAGGACGTCGCCATCGTCCTGCTGCTGCCTTCCGATGATGCCGCACTCAGCGACCGCGCCACCGCGCTGGGCCAGTGGTGCCAGGGCTTCATCACCGGCTTCGGCCTGAACGCCGGCGGCAAGGACCTGTCCACCGATGCCAAGGAAGTGCTCCAGGACCTGGTGGCCATCTCCCAGGTCCAGGAAGCGCTGGAAGAGTCCGAGGACGGCGAGAGCGACTACATGGAGGTCATGGAGTACCTGCGCGTCGCCCCGCTGCTGCTGTACACGGAGCTGGCCAAGCCGCAAGCACCTGCGCCAAAGCCATCGCTGCACTGATCTGAACGGGGTCGTTTGCCCATGAGCCACATACCCAAGGCGGAGTACGCCCGTCGGCGCAAGGCGCTGATGGCGCAGATGGTCCCCAACAGCATCGCCATCCTGCCGGCGGCCGCGGTTGCCATCCGCAACCGCGACGTCGAGCATGTCTACCGCCAGGACAGCGATTTCCAGTACCTGAGCGGCTTCCCTGAACCCGAGGCGGTGATCGCCCTGATTCCGGGGCGCGAGCATGGCGAGTACGTATTGTTCTGCCGCGAGCGCAACCCCGAGCGCGAGCAGTGGGACGGCCTGCGCGCCGGCCAGGAAGGAGCAGTGGGCGATTTCGGCGCCGACGATGCCTTCCCCATCAGCGATATCGACGAGATCCTGCCGGGCCTGATCGAAGGGCGCGAGCGGGTCTACAGCAACATGGGCAGCAACCCCGAGTTCGACCGCCGGCTGATGGAGTGGATCAACGTGATCCGCTCCAAGGCCCGCCTCGGTGCCCAGCCGCCGAACGAGTTCGTTGCCCTGGATCATCTGCTGCACGACATGCGCCTGTATAAATCGGCGGCGGAAGTGAAGGTCATGCGCGAGGCCGCGGTGATTTCCGCCCGGGCCCACGTGCGCGCCATGCAGGCCTGCCGCGCCGGGCTGCACGAGTACAGCCTGGAAGCCGAGCTGGACTACGAGTTCCGCAAGGGCGGGGCGAAGATGCCGGCCTACGGCTCGATCGTCGCCGCCGGGCGCAATGGCTGCATCCTGCATTACCAGCAGAACGACGCGCCGCTCAAGGACGGCGACCTGGTCCTGATCGACGCCGGTTGCGAGATCGACTGCTACGCCAGCGATATCACCCGCACCTTCCCGGTCAACGGGCGGTTCTCGCCGGAACAGAAAGCCATCTACGAGCTGGTGCTCGCGGCCCAGGCCGCGGCGTTCGCCGAGATCGCCCCGGGCAAGCACTGGAACCACGCCCACGAGGCGACCGTGCGGGTGATCACCGAAGGACTGGTGGCGCTGGGGCTGCTCAAGGGCGAGGTACAGGCATTGATCGACAGCGAGGCCTACCGTGCCTTCTACATGCACCGTGCCGGACACTGGCTGGGCATGGATGTGCACGACGTGGGCGAATACAAGGTCGGTGGCCAGTGGCGCGTGCTCGAACCGGGCATGGCGCTGACCGTCGAGCCCGGCATCTACATCGCCGCCGACAACCAGGCGGTGGCGAAGAAGTGGCGCGGCATCGGGGTAAGGATCGAGGACGACGTGGTGGTGACCAGACAAGGCTGTGAAATCCTGACTTCAGGCGTGCCGCGCACGGTCGCCGAGATCGAGGCGCTGATGCACGACGCCCGCAAGGACGCCGCATGAACCGGGTCAACCTGGCGATCATCGGTGGCGGCCTGGTGGGTGCGAGCCTGGCCCTGACGCTGCAGGCCGCGGCCAAGGCCCGTGGCTGGAAGATCCTGCTGATCGAGCCGTTCGCGCCTGGCGACAGCTTTCAGCCCAGCTACGACGCACGCTCCTCGGCGCTGTCCTACGGCACCCGACAGATCTACGAGCGCCTGGGGTTGTGGCAGACCATCAGCCGCCGCGCCGAGCCGATCCGGCAGATCCAGGTGTCCGACCGCGGCCGCTTCGGCGGCACCCGCCTGGACGCCCTGGAAGAAGGCGTGCCGGCGCTCGGCTACGTGGTGGAGAACGCCTGGCTTGGCCAGTGCCTGTGGCAGGCCATCGACAACGAAGTGATCAGCTGGCGCTGCCCGGCGCAGGTGCAGGCGATGCAGGCCATCGCCGGCGGCTACCGCCTGCAGTTGGACGACGACACTTCGCTGGAATGCGACCTGGCGGTGCTGGCCGACGGCGGTCGTTCGGGCCTGCGCGAGCAACTGGGCATCCATGTGCGCAACACGCCCTATGACCAGAGCGCGCTGATCGCCAATATCACCCCGGGCGAAGCCCACGCTGGCCAGGCTTTCGAGCGCTTCACCGAGCAAGGCCCGATGGCCTTGCTGCCGCTGGCGGACAACCGCTGCGCGCTGGTCTGGACCCGCCAGGGGATGGACGCCAGGCGCCTGGCCGAGCTCGACGAGCGCAGCTTCCTGCGCGAGCTGCAGGAGGCCTTCGGCTACCGCCTCGGCGCTTTGCGCCAAGTCGGTGCCCGCCATCTCTATCCGCTGTCGCTGGTCGAGGCCGAGGAACAGGTGCGCCCGCACCTGGTGGTGCTGGGCAACGCCGCCCACAGCCTGCACCCGATCGCCGGCCAGGGCTTCAACCTGTCGCTGCGCGACGTGCAGTCGCTGGCGGACGCCTTGCTGGCCGGCCCGGCGCTGCCGGGTGAACTGGCCACGCTGCAGGCCTATCACCAGCGCCAGCGCCTCGACCAGGCCCTGACCATCGGCTTCTCCGACCAGGTCACCCGCCTATTTGGCAGCAGCCAGCCGCTGCTGGCGGCCGGGCGCAACCTCGGCCTGCTCGGCCTGGACCTGCTGCCACCGGCGAAAAGCTGGTTCGCCCGCCAGGCCATGGGCCTGGGCACCCGCCCCGACCCGCGAGGCCGGCCATGAGCGATGCGCGCAGGCTCGCACGGCGGGCGCGTATGCTGCGCTGGCTGCTGAACTTCTACCCGCCCTACCTGGGCGCCGGTATCCACATCCAGGAAATCAGCCCGGACATGCGCAGCGTCAAGGTGCGCATGAAGCTGACACGGTGGAATCGCAACTACGTCGGCACCCAGTTCGGCGGCAGCCTGTACGCGATGGTCGATCCGTTCTACATGCTGCTGCTGATCGAGCAGCTGGGGCGTGAATACATCGTCTGGGACAAGGCCGCCAGCATCGATTTCATCTCGCCGGGCAAGGGCCCGGTGTATGCCGAGTTCCACGTCGACGACGCGCTGCTGGACGAAATCCGCCAGCAGACCGCCAGCGGCAAGAAATACCTGCCCCGGCTGCAGGTGGAGATCCGCGACGGCGCCGGCGAGCTGGTGGCGCGGGTCGACAAAACCCTATACGTGCGGCTCAAGCCGCAAGCGAGGCAGGCGTAAGGCATGGAAATGCGCGCAGATCTGTTGATTGTCGGTGCCGGTATGGTCGGCAGCGCCCTGGCCCTGGCCCTGCGCCACAGTGGCCTGGAGGTGCTCCTGCTCGATGGCGGGCCGATGACGGTCAAGCCGTTTGACGGCGAGGCACCTTTCGAGCCGCGGGTCAGTGCCCTGTCGGCGGCCAGCCAGCGCATTCTCGAGCGCCTCGGGGCCTGGGACGGCATCGCCCGGCGGCGTGTCTCGCCGTACTCGGACATGCATGTCTGGGACGGCAGCGGCACCGGCGAGATCCATTTCTCGGCGGCCAGCGTGCATGCCGAGGTGCTGGGTCATATCGTCGAGAACCGTGTGGTCCAGGATGGCCTGCTGGAGCGCCTGCACGACAGCGATGTCGGGCTGCTGGCCAACGCTCGCCTGGAGCAGCTGCGCCGCTCCGGCGATGAGTGGCTGCTGACCCTGGCCGATGGCCGCAAGCTGCGCGCGCCGCTGGTGATCGCCGCCGATGGCGCCAACTCGGCGGTACGCCGCCTGGCCGGCTGCGCGACCCGCGAGTGGGATTACCTGCACCACGCCATCGTCACCAGCGTGCGCTGCAGCGAGGCGCACCGGGCCACGGCCTGGCAGCGCTTCACCGACGAAGGCCCGCTGGCATTTCTGCCGCTCAGCCGCGATGGCCGCCAGGACTGGTGTTCGATCGTCTGGTCGACCACCCCGGAGCAGGCCGAGCAGGTCATGGCGATGGATGACGCGAGCTTCCGCCAGGCACTTGAGCGGGCGTTCGAGGGGCGTCTGGGCGATGTGCTGGAGGCGGATCCGCGGGTCTGCGTGCCGCTGCGCCAGCGTCATGCCAAGCGCTACGTGGAAGAGGGACTGGCGCTGATCGGCGATGCCGCCCACACCATCCACCCGTTGGCCGGGCAGGGGGTCAACCTGGGCTTTCTCGACGCCGCGGTGCTGGCCGAGGAGCTGGTCCGCGCCTGCGAGCGTGGCGAGCGCCTGGCCGATGTGAAGGTGCTGAGCCGCTTCGAGCGGCGACGCATGCCGCACAACCTGGCGTTGATGGCGGCGATGGAGGGCTTCGAGCGCCTGTTCCAGGCCAATCCGCTGCCCCTGCGCTGGCTGCGCAACAGCGGCCTGAAGCTGGTGGAGCAGATGCCCGAGGCCAAGGCACTGTTCGTGCGCCAGGCGCTGGGGTTGTCCGGGGACCTGCCGGAGCTGGCCAGGGCGTGAGTGCCGGGGGCCGGCTGGCGGCCCCGGCAAGGGATCAGGCGGCGCGCATCACGCTCATGCGCCCGACCAACGGCAGCTTGCCGAGCAGGCCGAACAGGGGCGCCGTCCAGCGCACCAGCGCCGCGCTGGCCTTGGCCGCCAGGGGCGTGTGGCAGCTCCAGCCCAGTGCCAGCACCGCCATCAACAGGCCGCCGATGTAGTCGTCCTGCCCCCAATGGGCGCCGGCCACCAGGCGCGGCAGCATGAACAGCAAGGCCAGTGCCCAGATCACCAGGTGCTGCACCAGGCGGCGGCTGAACAGGCTCATGAACAGCGCCCAGATCAGCAGCACCGAGGCGTGGTCACCCGGGAAACTCTGGCTGGAACGGTCCTTCAGTTCCCACTTTGCTTCCATGTGTGGGTAGAAGTCGCTCAGGTGCACGGCGTTGTCGAACACCATTGACGGGCTGTTGTGTTGCCAGCCCATTGCGCTGACCCACTTGGAAAACAGCGCGCGAATCACCACTAAGAGGAGTAGGGTGACCAGGAATCCGAAAAACGCCTGGCGCGCCTGGGTGGCCTTGAATACCCAATCGCCGCGGATCAGCAGCGACAGCATGATCAGGCCGACCAGGATGTCGAACGGACGCAAGCTGCCGACCGCCCAGATCGACCGCCAGACCAGGTTGTCGGCCAGGGGCGCATTGAGGCTGTGGAACAGCCACTCGTCGAAAGTCAGGCACAGGATCTGGCCAACGGGCCACAACCAGAAACACAGTAATGCGATGGGTAGCAGGGTGCAGGCTGCCAAGGGGCCCCAGGACCACCTTGCTTGGAACAGTGGTCGATTGTCCATAAAATACCTCGATATCCAGCAGGATTTGAGCGCCTCGTAGGGCGCTCTACGACGGACCTTTCGGTCTCCTGTAATTATTTTGTAATCATTTTTAGAAAGCCAGACAACCATGAGCGACTTGCCAGATACCGATTTCACCCAACGCTTCCTGTTCGATGACCGCGACGTGCGCGGCGAAATGGTCGCGTTGGAACGCAGCTACGCCGAGGTGCTGGCCAAGCACGACTATCCGCAGCCGGTGCAGCACCTGCTGGGTGAGCTCATGGCCGCCGCCGCGCTGCTGGTCGGCACCCTGAAGTTCGACGGGTTGCTGGTGCTCCAGGCGCAGTCCCAGGGCCCGGTGCCGCTGTTGGCCATCGAGTACACCAGCGAGCACGACATCCGTGGCCTGGCGCGCTACGAGGCCGAGCAGATCAAGGCGGATGCCGGCCTTGCCGACCTGATGCCGGGCGGTCACCTGGTGCTGACCATCATTCCGGTCAACGGCCAGCGCTACCAGGGCACCGTAGAGCTGGACGGCAAGGACCTGTCGGAGTGCTTCACCAACTACTTCGTCATGTCGCAGCAGGTGAATACCTGCATCTCCCTGGCCGCCGATGGCGCCCGCGCCCGTGGCCTGCTGGTGCAGCAGCTGCCGGCCGAGATCCACAAGGACAGCGAGGAGCGCGAGGAAAGCTGGGCCCACGTCAAGGCCCTGGCCAACACCGTGAAGAGCGAGGAACTGCTCGGCCTGGACAACGAAACCGTGTTGCATCGCCTGTACCACGAGGACGCGGTTCGCCTGTTCGATATCCAGCCGCTACGCTTCCGTTGCAGCTGCTCGCGCGAGCGTTCCGGCAACGCCCTGGTCAGCCTCGGCGAGCAGGATGCCAAGGCGCTGGTGGCCGAATGCGGCGGCCAGGTCGAGATCGATTGCCAGTTCTGCAACGAGCGCTATCTCTTCGATGCAAGCGATGTGGCGCAATTGTTTGCCGGTGGCGGCACCGAGGCGCCGTCAGAAACTCAGCACTGAAACGGTTCACTACAGGATAATCTCCTGTCGAATTGCGCAAAAACGCAGTTCTGACAGGAGGGGCCTACTTTTTTTGGGCGTTTCTGGCATAATCCGGCCACTTTTTTCGCTGTAGTAGTTTTTTCGAGACGACTACAAAACGTTTGGAGCACTCGGCCTCGGGCCGGATGGGGTATCTCATGACGCAAGCCAACAACACCGTGTACACCGACCTGAGCGTCGATGAGCTGGTAAAAGAAGCGCTGTCCCGCGGTGAAGGCGTGCTGGCCGATACTGGCGCGCTGGTGGTGGAAACCGGTCACCGCACCGGCCGTTCGCCGGCTGACCGTTTCATCGTCGAAGAACCGTCCACCCAGGACCAGATTGGCTGGGGCCCGATCAACCGCAAGTTCCCGGCCGACAAGTTCGATGCCCTGTGGGACCGCGTCGAGGCGTTCAACAACGCCCAGGATCACTTCGTTTCCTACGTTCACGTAGGCGCTGCGGCCGAGCACTACCTGCCGGTCAAGATGACCACCCAGACCGCCTGGCAGAACCTGTTCGGCCGTTGCCTGTTCATCAATCCCGAGCAGTACAACCCGGCTGGCCGTGGTGAGTGGCAGATCCTCAACGTCGCCAACTTCGAGTGCGTGCCTGAGCGTGACGGCACCAACTCCGATGGCTGCGTGATCATCAACTTCGCCCAGAAGAAGGTGCTGATCGCCGGCATGCGTTACGCCGGTGAAATGAAGAAAGCCATGTTCTCGGTGCAGAACTTCCTGCTGCCGGCCGCCGACGTGCTGCCGATGCACTGCGCCGCCAACATCGGCGAAGAGGGCGATGTCACCCTGTTCTTCGGCCTGTCCGGCACCGGCAAGACCACCCTGTCGGCCGACGAAAGCCGTTACCTGATCGGTGACGACGAGCACGGCTGGGGTGAGGGCGTGGTCTTCAACATCGAAGGCGGTTGCTATGCCAAGTGCATCGACCTCTCCGAGAAGAACGAGCCGGTCATCTGGAAAGCCATCAAGCACGGCGCGGTGCTGGAAAACGTCGTGATCGACGCCAACAAGCACGCCGACTACGCCGACGTGAGCCTGACCCAGAACAGCCGTGCCGCCTATCCGCTGGCGCACGTCGAGAAGGTCTCGGCAGAGAACCTGGGCGGTGAGCCGAACGCGGTCATCTTCCTGACCTGCGACCTGACCGGCGTACTGCCTCCGGTGTCGATCCTGAACAACGAGCAGGCGGCCTACCACTTCCTGTCCGGCTACACCGCGCTGGTCGGTTCCACCGAAATGGGTTCGGGCGGCGGCATCAAGTCGACCTTCTCTACCTGCTTCGGCGCACCGTTCTTCCCGCGTCCGGCCGGTGTGTACGCCGAACTGCTGATCAAGCGTATCAAGGCGTTCGGCTCCAAGGTCTACCTGGTCAACACTGGCTGGACCGGTGGTGGCTACGGCGTTGGCAAGCGCTTCAGCATCCCGACTACCCGTGGCGTGATCGCTGCCATCCAGAGCGGCGCTCTGGTCGGTGCCGAGACCGAGCACCTGGACATCATCAACCTGGACGTGCCGAAGGCTGTTCCGGGCGTCGAGACCGAGCTGCTCAACCCACGCAACACCTGGGCTGACAAGGCTGCCTACGACGAAGCCGCCAAGGGCCTGGCCACGCTGTTCACCGAGAACTTCAAGAAGTTCGACGTTTCCGACGCCATCAAGGCCGCTGGTCCGCAGCTGTAAGCTGCAGCCGGTTCGGATGAAAAGCCGCCCTTCGGGGCGGCTTTTTCGTATCTGAAAACCTGCTTTGGGTGCTGTGTCTACTGAGGCTATCGTAAGGAAGGCCAGCTCCTACAGGCTTTACACGCCGTTCCTGAAGGTTTGTCGGATTGCTGCATCAATACAGCACGGCCAGAATCTGTTTCACTTGCAGGGCACCCACCAGAAAGCAGATGCCTCATGACAGAATCCCCCCAACGCTCCGCCTTCTCCCATTTCCACCCCATCCTTACCCGCCCGCAGGACAACGACCACAATGGTCACCTCGCTGGCGCCACCGTGCATGCCTTCTTCGAAACAGCCATCCAGGCCTTCCTGGTCGAACAGGCCGAACTGGACCTGCGCGACGGTGAGCTGGCCGGCTTCGTCGTCAGCTCGGCCGCGGACTTCTTCGCCTTGCCGGGCTTTCCCGACGTTCTCGAGGTGGGCCTGGGCGTGACACGCCTGGCAGGCAGTACCGTGGAGTTCCGCCTGGCGCTGTTCCGCCCGGGCGAGGCCGAGGCCTGCGCGGCGGGGAGTGTGGTGCAGGTGTTCATCGAGCGGGCCTCGGGCCGTCCGGTGGCGCTGCCGGAAACGCTGCAGCTGATCCTCGCCGGACTGTCGCTCAATCGTTGAGGCGAATGATCCCCTCGCGCACGGCGAACAGCACCAGGCCGGGCACGTCGTGGATCTGCAGGCGGTGCATGATCTGCGAGCGGTGAGCCTCGACGGTCTTGATGCTCAGGCCCAGGCCGTCGGCGATGGAGCGTGTGGTCTCGCCACGGGCGATCAGGCGCAGGATCTCCAGCTGGCGGGTGGTCAGCGGCGGTGTCTGGACTTGGCTGACGACGCGCTTGCGGCTGTGCTTCAGGGCCTGGCCGATGACCATCGGCAGTACCGCCGACGACAGGAACTGACCGCCACCGCGCAGGGTCTGCAGGGCCTGCTCCAGTTCGCTCACCGTGGCGTTCTTGAGCAGGAAGCCATGGGCGCCCAGCTGCAGGCAGCTCATCACATGCTCGAGCTCCGAACGTGGCGAGAACATCAGCACCCGGCAGGCGGGGGCACGGATGAACAGCTCCTGCAGGGCCTGCTGGCTGTCCAGCTCGCCGCTCATGTCGAGCACCACGATGTCCGGCTTGAGTTTTTCCGCAAGGCTCACGGCCGTCATGGCATCGCCGGTGTCGCCCACCACGACGAAGTCTTTCTTCTGTTCAAGCAGGGCGCGCAGGCCGGCGCGGAAGAGCGGCGAGTGATCGGCAAGCAGGATTCGGCAGGGCATGGATAAGGGCCTGTTTCGCAAGGGAAGGGGGGCGGCAGGCCTGCTCGATCCGAAAGCGCACTGCCGCGCGGTTGCGCGATCAGTCCTTGTCTGCCGATGGGCGCGGCAGTGCCTCTTATCATAGGCGTTCGAACACCGACGGCAGTAGTGGACGCAGGGGCAGGCCCAGGGCGTGGACGCTCTCGCTGTGACCGATGATCAACAGGCCACCGGGGCGCAGGTGTGCCAGCAGACGCTGGAGTACCTCGTTCTTGTACCGTGGCGCCAGGTTCGACAACAGGTTGCGCAACAGGATGACGTCGAAGCTGCCGAGCTGTTCGGGCAGGGGCTGGATCAGGTTGAGCGCCTCGAAGCGCACCTGCTCGCGCAGGGGCGCGGTGACCCGCAGCCGGCCAGCCATCTCGTCGACGCCGCACAGGCAGTGGCGGGCCAGCCAGCCTTCGGGGAAGTAGCGTGCCTGGGCGATGTCGTAGATGCCGGCAGCGGCGGTCTCCAGCAGTTTTGGGTCGAAGTCGCTGGCCAGCACCTGCCAGCCGGGATGGCGGGCGTTTTCGGCGGCGACCATGGCCAGGCTCCAGGCTTCCTCCCCGGTGGCGCAGGCGGCGCTCCACAGGCGTGCGGGGTGGTCGAGGTCGGCCAGCCAGCGGGCCAGGCATTCGAAGTGGCGATGCTCACGAAAGAAGTAGCTGTCACGGGCGACCAACAGGCGCAGCAGGTGCTCGTGTTCCTCCGCGCCCCGGGGGCTGTCGAGCAGGGCGAGGTAGCGCTCGAAGTCCGACAGGCCCAGGGCCTTGAGGCGCTTGTGCAGGCGCGCCGCGACCACGGCGCGGCGGTCGTCGGCCAGTTGCACGCCGGTGGCCTGTACGACCCGCTGGCGAATCGACGCAAAGCTGGCTTCGCCGAGCAGTGGCGGGCGACGACCGGGCATCCTTCAGCCTCTCCTGGCCCGGGGCAGACAGACGGGGTCGGTGATGATCGTGCGCATTCCCTGCGTCCTGTGCTTGATCGAAACAGCGATGATAACTAGTGGCTAGTGGCCTCCATATCGGGGCAGCCCCTAATCCTCTGGTGGGTATGCAAACGAAAAGGCCCTGCCGATGAGGGCAGGGCCTTAGGCCTCAGGCGTAAGCCAGGCGATCAGTCATGGCGCCAGTGGCGCTTGTGCTTGCGATGGCCGTAGTGGTGGCCGCGGTCGTAGTAGCGGCGATCGTCGTAGTCGCGACGGTAGCGACGCTCGTGGCGTTCGTCTTCGTCGGCCTTGTTGCCCATGTAGTTGCCCAGTGCGCCACCGGCGCCACCACCGGCGGCCGCGCCGATGTAGCTGCCGGTGGTGCCGCCCACGGAGCGACCCACCACGTTGCCGCCCGCGGCGCCCAGTGCGCCACCGATGGCGGCTTCGCCGCGTTGGCGCTTGTCGGCACCCAAGGCGCCGCCGGCCGCGCCGCCCAGGCCGGCACCGATGGCACCGCCGGTGCTACCGCCGATGGAGTTGCCCACCACGGAGCCGAGTACCCCACCCAATGCGCCGCCAATGCCGGCTTCGGTGGTGCCGCCTGCCATGGCAACGCCGCTGAGCAGACCAAAAGACAACAACAGAATCGAGGAGTACT
Organism: Pseudomonas peradeniyensis; assembly: GCF_014268935.2. GTDB lineage: Bacteria > Pseudomonadota > Gammaproteobacteria > Pseudomonadales > Pseudomonadaceae > Aquipseudomonas > Aquipseudomonas peradeniyensis. The sequence continues at coordinate 343,155 of NZ_JABWRJ020000003.1, forward strand.
TCTTCATCAAGAGAGCCTCAGAGGGATGACGAAGCGGAATTTGAGGCTCGCCGAGGCGCCTGGCAATCGGAATCCGACGAGTAGCACGAGTTGTACACAATTCTCTAAGTTATTGAATTATGTATGAAACTTTTGCGATTTTCGGTTGTCTGAGCTATTTATGACGAAGCCCTGAACCGTTGCGGAACAGGGCTTTTTTGTGGGCAATTGTCGGGATCTGCGCTTGCCCCCTGTAGGAGCGGCGCAGGGCATCAGATGATGCGCCCGTCGTCCCGTGCCCGCTCCAGCTTGATGGCGATGAACTTCGACGTCGGCGTATGGCTGCCATCGCCGATGCTTTCCAGCGGCACCAGCGGGTTTACCTCGGGGTAGTACGCCGCCGCCTGGCCGGCGGGAATGTCGAACGCCAGCAGGGTGAAACCATGCACCCGGCGCACATGCTCATCGCCCCACAGCGATACGATGTCGACCTTCTGCCCCGGCTGGAAGCCCAGGCGAACGATGTCGGCTTCGTTGACGAACAGCACGTCGCGCTGGCCGCGCACGCCGCGGTAGCGGTCGTCCATGCCATAGATGGTGGTGTTGTACTGATCGTGCGAACGCATCGACTGCATGATCAGGTCCGGCAACTGGCCGCTGGCGCGCACGCGCTCGTCGAGCAGGCTGTCGGGCAGCAGGTTGGCCTTGAAGTTGGCGCGACCGCTGGCGGTCTTCCACTGGCGGCTGCCGGCGCTGTTGCCCAGGTAGAAGCCGCCGGGCAGGCGCAGGCGTTCATTGAAGTCGGCAAAGCCGGGGATGGTGTCGGCGATCAGGTCGCGGATGCGGTCGTAGTCGGCCACCAACCAGTGCCAGTCCACCGGTTGCTTGCCCAGGGTGGCGGCGGCGATACCGGCGACCACGGCCGGCTCCGAGCGCATCTGTCGGGACAACGGCTTGAGCTGGCCGTTGGAGGCGTGGACCATGCTGAACGAGTCCTCCACCGTCACCGCCTGCGGACCTTCGTCCTGCAGGTCGATATCGGTGCGGCCCAGGCACGGCAGGATCAGCGCCTGCTTGCCGTGGACCAGGTGGCTGCGGTTGAGCTTGGTGCTGATGTGCACGGTCAGCTCGCAGTTGCGCAGCGCCTGCGCGGTGCGCTCGGTGTCCGGCGTGGCCTGAGCGAAGTTGCCGCCCAGGCCGATGAACACCTTGGCCCGGCCTTCGAGCATGGCGTGGATCGCCTCGACGGTGTTGTGGCCGTTGTGGCGCGGCACCGGGAAGCCGAAGCGCTTTTCGAGGGCGTCGAGCAGGAACACCGGCGGGCGTTCGTTGATGCCCATGGTGCGGTCGCCCTGTACGTTGCTGTGGCCGCGCACCGGGCACAGGCCGGCGCCCGGCACGCCGAGATTGCCGCGCAGCAGCATCAGGTTGACGATTTCCTGGATGGTCGGCACCGAATGGCGGTGCTGGGTGATGCCCATCGCCCAGCACATGATCACCCGCTTGCCCTTGCAGTACATGCGCGCCGACAGTTCGATATCGGCCAGGGTCAGGCCCGATTGCGCCTGGATCTGCTCCCACGAAGTGGCATCCACCACTGCCAGGTACTCGTCCACGCCATGGCCGTGCTCGGCGATGAAGGCGTGGTCGAAGATCGCCGGCTCGCCCTTGGCCTGGGCTTCGCGTTCCCACTGCAGCAGGAACTTGGCCATGCCGCGCAGCAGCGCCATGTCGCCGCCCAGGGCCGGTCGGAAGAACGCCGTGTTGGTCGGGCGGTCAGTGTTGGTCAGCATTTCCAGCGGGTTCTGCGGATGCTGGAAGCGCTCCAGGCCACGCTCCTTGAGCGGGTTGACGCAGACCACCTGGGCACCGCGCTTCACCGCGTCACGCAGCGGGTCGAGCATGCGCGGGTGGTTGGTGCCGGGGTTCTGGCCCCAGACGAAGATCGCGTCGGCGTGCTCGAAGTCGTCGTAGGTGACCGTGCCTTTGCCCACCCCCACGCTCTGCCCCAGGGCCACGCCGCTGGCCTCGTGACACATGTTCGAGCAGTCGGGGAAGTTGTTGGTGCCGTAGGCGCGCACGAACAGCTGGTACAGGTACGCCGCCTCGTTGCTGGCCCGGCCGGAGGTGTAGAACTCTGCCTGGTCAGGGCTGGACAGGTTGTTCAGATGCCGGGCGATCAGGGCGAAGGCCGCGTCCCAGTCGATCGGCCGGTAACGGTCGGTGACCGGGTCGTAGACCATCGGCTCGGTCAGGCGTCCCTGGTATTCGAGCCAGTAGTCGCTCTGCTCGAGCAGCGCGCTGACGCTGTAGCGGGCGAAGAACGCCGCATCGACGCGACGCTTGGTGGCCTCCCAGTTGACCGCCTTGGCGCCGTTCTCGCAGAACTTGACCATGCCGCTCTCTGGCGAGTCGCCCCAGGCGCAGCCGGGGCAATCGAAGCCACCGTTCTGGTTGGTCTTGAGCAGGGCGCGGATGTTCTTCAGGGCGTTGTCGCTGCCCACCCAGGCCTTGGCCACGCTGCGCAGCGCCCCCCAACCGCCGGCGGGGCCGGGGTAGGGCTTGTAGCGAGGGGTGGAGGCGGGGGCGTTGTCTGGCAGTTTTTCGTAGGAGGTCACGGCTGTTGCTACTCCGCCGCTGGGCTGAACACCCGCGGTGCGCTGTGTTTGGGCAGATGGATGAGGTTGAGGTTGTGCTTGCGCGCCCATTGCAGGGCCAGGCCCGTGGGCGCGGAGAGGCTGACCAGGGTCTGGATGCCGGCGCGCAGGACTTTCTGGATCAGTTCCAGGCTGCAGCGGCTGGTGACGATGGCCAGGCCGCCGGTGGTGTCGATGCGCTGGCGTAGCAGGGCGCCGATCAGCTTGTCCAGGGCGTTGTGCCGGCCGATGTCTTCGCGGCCCAGCAGCAACTGGCCGTCGCGGTCCATGAACAGCGCCGCGTGCACCGCGCCGCAATGCTGGCCGAGGGGCTGGAAGGCATCGATGCGCTGGCGCAGGTCTTTCAGCCAGTGCGCGGGCGGCAGCGGCGCACCGGGCAGCACGTCCAGCTCGGGCAATGCCTGCTCCAGGGCCTCGACGCCGCACAGGCCGCAGCCGCTGGTGCCGGCCAGCTGGCGGCGCTGGTTCTTCAGGTTCCAGAAGGCACGGCTGGAGATCTCCAGGTCGGCATACAGCGCCGAGCCACTGCCGGAGAGCTTCACGTCGTAGATTTCCTCGGTACCGGCGACGATACCGCTGCCCACGCTGAAACCGACGGCGAAGTCTTCCAGGTCGGTCGGGCTGACCAGCATCACCGCCTGGTTCAGGCCGTTGTAGACGATGGCCAGGGCCACTTCCTCGGCCAGCGGCGTGCTGTCGGGGGCCGTGTCGGTGAGCTGGACGTAGTCGTAGGTGTTGCTGGCGGCGGGCAGGGCAAAAGGCGTGGACGCCGCGCAGGCCGGTGGCTTGCTGTTCATCGGGGCGAATACCGGCTGGCAGTTTGACCCCACAAGCCTAGGCCCCTGTGCCGATGGCGTCTAATCGCTAGCGTCTATGTCGTGATAGAGCGCGTCGATTGGTCGCAGCAGGGCGGGATGGGTGATCCTGGCCTAGACTCCTGCTTCCATGGATTCACCATCAAAGGAGCGCCACATGAGCCTGTTCAGTTTCGTGAAGGAAGCCGGCGAGAAGTTGATCGACCTGCTGACGCCGGGCAATGCCAATGCCGAGGAACAGTTGAAGAAACACGTCCAGGACGTTGGCCTGGGCAACCCGAACATCTCGGCCACTGTAGAGGGTGACAAGGTCATTCTCAAGGGCGAGGTTGCCAGCCAGGAGGAGAAGGAGAAGATCATCCTGGCTGCCGGCAATATCGCAGGGGTGGCTTCGGTGGATGACCAGATCACTGTCACCGGGCCCATCGCCCAGGCGGCGCGGTTCGTCGAGGTCGAGAAAGGCGACACGTTGAGCGCCATCTCCAAGCGGGTCTATGGCGACGCCAACAAGTACAACAAGATCTTCGAGGCGAACAAGCCGATGCTCAAGCATCCTGACAAGATCTATCCGGGGCAGGTGCTGCGCATTCCCGACTGACGTCATCGCGAGGCCCGCTCCCACGACGAAGCACTCGTGGGAGCGGGCTTGCCCCGCGATAGGGCCTACAGCCCAGTCAACAAATCCCGATAATCCTCCACCGCCGCAAACTCCTGGGTATCCCGAGGTTCAGCCCGGCTGTCCGGCTGGCGCACCGCCAGCAGATGCCCCACCCCGAACCGCCGGGCACTGCGCAGGATCGCCAGGGTGTCATCGATGAACAGGCTGCGCGCCGGTTCGAAGCCAATATCCGCCTGCAACGCATCCCAGAACTGCGGGCTCTCTTTCGGATACCCATAGTCATGCGAGCTGATCAGCCGTTCGAAATACGGTGCCAGTTCCACCCGCTCCAGCTTCAGAGATAGCGAATCGCGGTGCGCATTGGTGATCATCACCACGCGCTTGCCCGCCTTGCGCACGGCCGCGAGAAAGGTGTCGGCATCCGGCTTGAGGGCGATGAGGTCGGCGATCTCCTGTTTCAGCTCGCGGATCGGCAGGCGCAGTTCGCGGCTCCAGAAATCCAGGCAGTACCAGTTGAGCGTGCCGGCATGCTGCTCGAACAGCGGGCGCAGCTCGAGCTCGGCCATGGCCCGGCTCACGCCATGCAGCTCGGCGTAGCGCTGGGGCAGGTGGTCCAGCCAGAAGCGGTTGTCGTAGTGCAGGTCGAGCAGGGTGCCGTCCATGTCCAGCAGGACGGTATCGATGGCGGACCAGGGAAGAACGGGCATGGGAAATTCTCGATCAGTCGGCAAGCCACGGTATAGTAACCCGTTCACGCCAAGGAGCCGCCCCATGCGCCAGAAACCCACCGTCCTCAGCCGCGAGATCGTCGCCAGCAGCCGCCTGTTCCGGGTCGAAGCCGTGCAGTTGCGCTTTTCCAACGGCACCGAGCGCACCTACGAGCGATTGGTCGGTCGTGGCAACGGTTATGGCGCGGTGATGATCGTGGCCATGCTCGATGCCGAGCACGCGGTACTGGTCGAGGAGTACTGCGGCGGCACCGATGAATACGAGCTGTCCCTGCCCAAGGGCCTGATCGAGCCGGGCGAGGACGTGCTGGCTGCCGCCGACCGGGAACTCAAGGAAGAGGCCGGGTTCGGCGCACGCCAGCTGGAACACCTGACCGAGCTGTCGCTGTCGCCCGGCTACATGAGCCAGAAGATCCAGGTGGTGCTGGCCTCGGACCTGTACGAAGAACGCCTGGAGGGCGACGAGCCCGAGCCGATGCGGGTCGACAAGGTCAACCTGCGTGAGCTGTCAGCGTTGGCCATGCACCCGCAGTTCACCGAAGGTCGGGCGCTGGCGGCGTTGTACCTGGCCCGTGACCTGTTGATCCAGCGTGGGGTGCTGAGCGTATGAATGATCGGCAATTGATGCAGGACGTGGTGGCGCTCACCCGCGCGGCCGGCGAGGCGATCCTGCCGTTCTGGCGCGCCGATGTGGCGGTGACCAGCAAGGCCGACGATTCGCCGGTGACCGCTGCCGACCTGGCGGCTCATCGAGTGATCGCGGATGGTTTGCAGGCGCTGGCACCGCAGATCCCGGTGCTGTCCGAGGAAGACTGCGAGATTCCGCTGGCCACCCGCCAAGGCTGGCAGCGCTGGTGGCTGGTCGACCCGCTGGATGGCACCAAGGAATTCATCGCCGGTAGCGAAGAGTTCACCGTCAATATCGCGCTGATCGAGAACGGCGAGGTGGTGTTCGGGGTGGTGGCGATGCCGACCAATGGCCGCTGTTATTTCGGAGGGCGCGACCTGGGTGCCTGGCGTGTGGAGCGTGATGGCGCCGCGCAGCCGATCCAGGTACGCAACGCGCCGGCGCAGGGGGCGAAGTTCACCGTCGTCGCCAGCCGTCGGCATTCCAGCCCGCAGCAGGAGGCCCTGCTGGCTGGATTGAGTGGTGCGGTGGGTGAGCTGGAGCTGGCCAATATCGGCAGTTCGCTGAAATTCTGCCTGCTGGCCGAAGGCAGTGCCGACTGTTATCCGCGCTTGGCGCCGACTTCGCAGTGGGATACGGCGGCTGCCCAGGGCGTGCTGGAAGGGGCCGGGGGCGAGGTGATCGGGCTGGATGGATTGCCGTTCCGGTATCCGGCGCGGGAGTCGTTGCTCAATCCGTTTTTCGTGGCGTTGCCGGGTTCGGCTAGCTGGCGACAGGCGCTGGTCGAATTTAGCGTAGCCACAATCAACAAAGCAGTGTAATGCTCGTGGGAGCGGGCTTGCCCCGCGATAGGGCCATCGCGGGGCAAGCCCGCTCCCACGTTGATCAGCTTCTCAACGGTGCAGCACGTACTGGCCACTGAACCTCACCGCAGGCTCGTCGTTCCCCTCGTTGCTCACCACCGTCTCCAGCGTCAGGCGCGCCCGCCCGCGACGCTGGTACATGGTCAGGAACCGCTCCCAGGTTTTCTCGTCCGGCGCCGGGCACTGTGCCACCGCCGTACCGGTGACCGGCAGCGGATAACTGATCTGCCCTTCCTGGATGACGATATGCCCGTCATCGATCCCCAGCTCGCGCAGGCGCAGATGCAGCCAGCCCCAGCCCACCAGCACCGCGCCGCAGTACAGGCTGCCGCCGAACATGGTGCTCTTGTGGTTGACGTTGGGTGCCAGCGGCAGCTTCAGGCGCAGGCAGTGCTGTTGCCAATCGAGGACTTCCATCCCCATCTCGCGGGTCAGCGGAATATCACTGTGCAATACCGATTGCAGGTACTGGCTGTCGGTGCTCATGGACGGTTGTCCTCCTGGTCGTCGTGCCCGCCACCGCCGTCGAAGCTCAGGCCGTGCTTGCGCAGCTTGTCGTGCAGGGTCTTGCGCGGGATGCCGAGGGCTTCGGCGAGGCTGCGCATCGAGTTGTGCGGTTGGCCGAGCTCGGCGGCGATCAGCGAGCGCTCGAACTGCTCGACCTGCTCGCTGAGGTTGCCGGTCGGCACGGGCACCTGGATGTCATGGGGCGCCGCGGGCACCTGGCCATCGAGGGCCAGCTCCAGGCCCAGGGCGAAGCGTTCGGCGGCGTTCTGCAGCTCGCGCACGTTGCCCGGCCAGTCGTGGCGCAGGAGCACGGCGCGCTGCGCCGGTTGCAGGCTGTGGGGCGGCAGGCCGTGGCGCTCGCTGGCGGCATCGGCGAAGTGCTGGAACAGCACGAGGATGTCGTCGCCGCGTTCGCGCAACGCGGGGATACGCAGCGGCGCGACATTCAGGCGGTAGTACAGGTCGGCGCGAAAACGGCCCTGGTCGGCGGCCTGGCGCAGGTCTTCCTTGGTCGCGGCGATGATGCGGATATCCAGCGGGATCAGCTGGTTGCCGCCCAGGCGTTCGACCACCCGCTCCTGCAGCAGGCGCAGCAGCTTGACCTGCACGTCCAGGCTCATGCTCTCGATCTCGTCGAGGAACAGCGTGCCGCCGTTGGCGAACTCGAACTTGCCGATCCGGCGTTTCTGCGCCCCGGTGAAGGCCCCGGGCTCGTGGCCGAACAGCTCGCTCTCGACCACCGACTCGGCCAGGGCGCCGGCGTTGATCGCCACGAACGGGCCGTCGCGGCGGCTCGACAAGTCGTGCAGGGCGCGGGCCACCACCTCCTTGCCGGCGCCGGTCTCGCCGAGGATCAGCACGTCGGCGCGGGTGCCGGCGAGAGCGCCGATCTGCTCGCGCAGGCGCTGCATGCCCGGCGACTGTCCGACCAGGCGCGTGGCCAGCTGCTGGCGGTCGCTCAGGGCCAGGCGCAGGCTGCGGTTGTCCAGCACCAGGCGGCGCAGGGCCAGGGCGCGACGCACGCTGTCGAGCAGGGCGTCGCTGGCGAAAGGCTTTTCGAGGAAGTCGTAGGCCCCGGCGCGCATGGCCTGCACCGCCAGCGGCACATCGCCGTGGCCGGTGATCAGCAGCACCGGCAGCTCGCTGTCGCGGGCGTGCAGTTGTTCCAGCAGTTGCAGGCCGTCGATGCCGGGCATGCGGATATCGCTGACCACCACCCCCGGCCAGTCTTCCTCGATGCGCCCGGCCAGGCCCTGGGCGTCGGCCAGGGCCACCACCTTGAGCCCGGCCAGGTCCAGGGTCTGGCTCAGGGCCTGGCGCAGGTGCGGGTCGTCGTCGACCAGGAGCACCTGGGCGCGGCTGTCGATCAGTGTCTCGGTCATGCCGAGGTGTCCTCCGAAGATTGCAGGTTGGCACCGGGCTTGGCTACGCGCAGTTTCAGCGTCAGCAGGGCACCGCCTTCCGGGTGGTTGCCCAGCAGCAGCTCGCCGCCCAGCGCATGCATCAGGCTTTCGCAGATGGCCAGCCCCAGTCCCAGGCCCTGGGTCCGTGTCTTGGTGGTGAAGAACGGCTCCTTGGCGTGCTCCAGGGCCTGACGGCTGAAGCCGGGGCCATTGTCGCGGATGTACAGGTAGACGCAGTCATCCTGGCGTTCGGCACTCAGCCACAGCCGGCGCGGGTTGGCCTTCTCGGTGAGGGCATCGAGGGCGTTGGCCAGCAGGTTGCCCAGCACCTGACGCAGGCGTGTTTCGCCCGCTTGCACCCACAGAGTGGCTTCCGGCAGGTCGCGCACCAGCTCCACGGCCATGGCCCGGCGGCGCTTGGCCAGCAGCGCGAGGGCGTCGTCCAGGGCCGGTTGCAGGGCCACGCTTTCCGGGGCGTGCTGGTCGCGGCGGGCGAAGGCGCGCAGGTGGGCGATGATCGAGGCCATGCGCCCGGTCAGCTCGCCGATCAGCTTGAGGTTGCCGCGCACGTCCTCGGTGCGCTGATGATCGAGCAGGATCTCGGCGTTCTCGGCGTAGCTGCGGATGGCCGCCAGCGGCTGGTTCAGTTCGTGGCTGATGCTCGCCGACATGGTGCCGAGCACCGACAGCTTGCCGGCCTGGACCAGCTCGTCCTGGGCGCGCACCAGCTCCTGCTGGGCGCTTTCGCGCTCGAGCACCGCGCTCTTGAGCCGGGTGTTGAGGCCTTCGAGGTCGGCGGTGCGCTCGGCCACGCGCTTTTCCAGCTCCTGACGGGCACGGGCCTCGAAGTCGATGCGGTCGATGTAGTGGCGACGGCGCTGCATCACCAGGCCGGCCAGGAGCATGGTCACCAGCAGCGCGCCGCCGCCGATGGCCATGACCGTCTGCACCGAGCGGTCGACCAGCAGGCGCGGGGCGAGGATGCTCACTTGCCAGCCGGTTTCCTTGATGTCGCGGGTCTGGATCAGCCAGGCGGCCTGGTCGAGGGTCAGCGGCTGCGGCGCCTGGGTCGGGTAGGGCTGGATGGCGACGATGGCCTGGCGCTCGGCCGCGCTCAGCTCGCGGGTGGCACGGAATCGCCAGTCCGGACGCGAGGTGAGCACCACCACGCCGTTCTGGTCGGTCAGCAGCAGTTGTTCCGGGGTGCGGCCCCAGAGAGTCTCGGTGTGGTCGAGGTCGACCTTGACCACCAGTACGCCGATCACCTTGTCGCGGTCGTGCACGGCGGCGGCGAAGAAGTAGCCGCGCTTGGCCGAGGTGGTGCCCTGGCCGAAGAAACGCCCCAGGCGGCCCTCCATCGCTTCGATGAAGTAGGGGCGGAAAGAGAAGTTGCGGCCGACGAAACTGTCCTGCTTGTCCCAGTTGGAAGCAGCCAGGGTGTTGCCGCTGACATCCATCAGGTACATCACCTCGGCGCCGGTCTGCTGGGTGATGTGCTTGAGCAGGCGGTTGGCGTTGGTCACCGCCTCGAGGCGGAACGGGTCGGCCAGCACGCCACGCAGTGCCGGCAGGTCGCCGAGGATCTGCGGCAGGGTTTCGTAACGGTGCAGGGTGCCCAGCAGGTTGGCGACGTAGAGGTCGAGGGTCTGGCGGTTCTGCGAGGCCAGTTCGTCCTGGTAGTAGCGTTCGGCCAGGTGCTGCAGCGGCCACAGCAGCGGGGCCAGGCACAGCGCCAGCAGGGCCAGGCTGCGCCAGCGGGGGCGGCGGGGGGGCGTGGGTCTTGGGATCATCGCGATAAGGGCGCCAGTAGGATCTGGCGCAATTATGCGCTACTTGAGGCAGTCGATGAGTGCATCGTGCCAGTGCGGCTGGCTGACCTGCCATTCGCGGGCCAGGCGCGAACAGTCCAGGCGCGAGTTGAGCGGTCGCCTTGCCGGTGTCGGGTAGTCGCTGGAAGGGATCGGCAGCAATTCGGCACAAGGCAGGCCACGGATCTTGAGCTGTTCGCCGATGGCCTGGGCGAAGCCGAACCAGGAGGTTTCACCCTGGGCGGTCAGGTGGTAGGTGCCCCAGGCGCCGGCCTGGCCGTTCTGCCAGCGCTCGATCAATGCACGCGTACTGGCTGCAATTGTGGCTGCCCAGGTCGGGGCGCCGATCTGGTCGTCCACCACTTTCAGTTGAGCGCGTTCCTGAAGCAGGCGCTGCATGGTCAGCAGGAAATTGCCCCCATGCAGCGAATAGACCCAGCTGGTGCGCAGGATCAGGTGTTCGGCACCTACCTTGCGGATTGCCTGCTCCCCGGACATTTTGCTTCGGCCGTAGACGCTCAGGGGATCAGGCTCGTCCTCTTCGTCGTACGGCGTGGCCTTGCGTCCATCGAACACATAGTCGGTTGAGTAGTGGATCAGCGGCGCGCCCAGGCGCTCAGCCTCCTCGGCAAGTACCCGTGGCCCTTCGGCATTGATCGCAAAGGCCAAGTCGGGCTCGTTTTCTGCCTTGTCGACAGCCGTGTAAGCGGCGGCATTGATGATCAGGTCGGGAGCATGCGTGCGCAGTTGCTCTCGCAAAAGCGCCGGCTGGGCCAGGTCGAGCCGCTCACGCCCGAGCAACTGCACGTCGCCAAGACCTTCGAGTGCGCCGTGCAGCGCACGGGCGACCTGGCCATTGCGACCACAGACGAGAATCCTCATGGCAGCAGTGCCAGTTCGGTAAATAGTTTGCCCTGCTGGTCCTTGGCGGAAAGCTGGGGATCGCCCTTGAGCTTCCAGTCTATCGCCAGTGTGGGGTCGTCCCAGCGGATGCTGTGCTCGGCGGCTGGGTTGTAGTAGTCGGTGGTCTTGTACAGAAGCTCGGCCGACTCGCTGAGTACCAGGAAACCATGGGCGAAGCCCGGAGGAATCCACAGCTGGCGACGATTCTCCGCGGACAGTTGCTGGGCGACCCACTTGCCGAAGGTCGGCGAGCTACGGCGCACGTCGACTGCCACATCCAGCACTTCGCCCTGGATCACGCGCACCAGTTTGCCTTGGATGTTGCGCTCCTGATAGTGAAGTCCTCGCAACACTCCTCTCAGTGAGCGCGAGTGATTGTCTTGAACAAAGTTCACCGGCAGCCCGATGTGTTCCTCGAAGACCTTGGCGTTGAAGCTCTCGAAGAAAAAACCTCGATCATCTCCAAACACCTTGGGTTCGATGATCAGGACGTCAGGCAGGTCTGTAGGGATAATGTTCATGCAGATTCTTCAGCCACTTTGCGCAGGTATTGGCCGTATCCGGTCTTCTTCAGTTCATCGGCCTTTACCAGCAGGCTTTCGCGGCTGATCCAGCCCTTGTTGAAGGCGATTTCTTCCAGGCAGGCCACCTTGAGTCCCTGGCGGTTCTCGATGGTCTGCACGTACTGCGAGGCTTCCAACAGGCTTTCATGGGTGCCGGTGTCGAGCCAGGCGAAGCCACGGCCGAAACGCTCGACCCGAAGGTCACCGCGCTGAAGGTAGGCATTGGTGATGTCGGTGATCTCCAGTTCGCCCCGTGCCGACGGGCGTACGCCCTTGGCGATCTCGATCACGTCGTTGTCGTAGAAGTACAGGCCGGTCACGGCATAGCTGGACTTGGGTTGCCGTGGCTTCTCCTCGATGGACAGGGCGTTGCCCTGTTCGTCGAATTCGACCACACCGAAGCGCTCGGGATCCTTGACCCAGTAGCCGAACACGGTGGCGCCGGAGGCGTGGCTGACGGCACGTTGCAGTTGCTCGGTAAAGCTCTGCCCGTGGAAGATGTTGTCGCCCAGGATCAGGCATACCGAGTCGTCGCCGATGAACGCTTCACCGATCAGGAATGCCTGGGCCAGGCCATCCGGCGAGGGCTGCTCGGCGTAGCTTATGTTGATGCCGAACTGGCTGCCGTCGCCGAACAGCTGGCGGTACTGCGGCAGGTCAAGGGGCGTGGAAATCAGCAGGATGTCGCGGATCCCGGCGAGCATCAGGACCGAGATCGGATAGTAGATCATCGGTTTGTCATAGACCGGCAGCAGTTGTTTCGACACCCCGAGGGTGATGGGGTGCAGACGGGTGCCGGAGCCTCCGGCGAGGACGATACCTTTGGTCATGCGATCAGGTCCTTGATATTGGAGGTGCCCAGGCGTTCGCCCTGGTAGCTGCCGTTCTGGACGCGGCGGCACCACTCCAGGTGTTCCAGGTACCAGCGGACGGTCTTGCGCAAACCGGTCTCGAAGGTTTCCTGCGGCACCCAACCCAGTTCGCGTTCGATCTTGCCGGCATCGATGGCGTAGCGCAGGTCATGGCCCGGGCGGTCCTGGACGAAGGTGATCAGGTCGGCATAGCGAGCCACGCCGGTTGGATGTTCGGGGGCCAGCTCTTCGAGCAGCGCGCACAAGGTATGCACCACTTCGAGGTTCTTGCGCTCGTTGTGGCCACCGATGTTGTAGGTATCACCCACTTTCCCTTCGGTCACCACCTTGAGCAGTGCCCGTGCGTGGTCTTCGACATACAGCCAGTCGCGTACCTGCTGGCCGTTGCCGTAGACAGGTAGCGGTTTGCCATCCAGGGCGTTGAGGATCATCAGCGGGATGAGTTTTTCTGGAAAATGGTACGGTCCGTAGTTGTTCGAACAGTTGGTGATCAGCACCGGCAGATCATAGGTGCGATGCCAGGCGCGGACCAGGTGGTCCGAGGCCGCCTTGCTCGCCGAGTAAGGGGAGCTGGGGGTGTAAGGGGTCGTCTCGGTAAACAGGTCGTTGACACCGTGCAGGTCGCCATATACCTCGTCAGTCGAGATGTGGTGGAAGCGGAACCGTGCGCGCCGTTCGGCTGTTAGCTGGCTCCACCAGGCGCGGGTTGCCTCGAGCAGGGCGTAGGTGCCGACGATATTGGTCTGGATGAAAGCTGCCGGGCCATCGATGGAGCGGTCGACATGGGACTCGGCGGCCAAGTGCATGATGGCGTCGGGTTGGAAGCGTTCGAGAAGCTTGCCCACCGTTGGCTGGTCGGCGATGTCGGCCTGGACGAACTCATAGCGGCTGTTGCCGGCGATTCCCTGTAACGACTCCAGGTTGCCTGCGTAGGTCAACTTGTCGAGGTTGAGCACTTCATGATCGGTATCACCGATAAGATGGCGGATCAGCGCCGAGCCGATAAAGCCGGCACCGCCGGTGACGAGAATGCGCATGAGCATGTGCCTCTACTGGAAGCCTGTGGCCTAAAGCCTGGTTTGTTTGGTTGTAGCCGCTCTTGACCGATCGCGCCGGCGCTGGAAATCCATTGCCTGATTTGATCTGCCCCTTGTATATCGGCAGCAGCAGTGGCGATATAAGTGGCAAAAAAAATGAGGTTTCCACCTATGTCCCTGAGCATCCTGACCCAACGTGCGTGCTTGCCCAGCCCATCACTCGGTGAGGCCCAGGCCAACGCCCTGCTGCAGTCGCATTATGACCTGCAAGGCCAGTTGCAGGCACTGGGTAGCCAGCAGGATCTGAATTTTCGCGTCGACAGCGACCAGGGCCGGTATGTGCTCAAGGTCTGCCATGGCAGTTATGCGCCGATCGAACTGCAGGCACAGCATGCGGCCCTGGCTTATCTGCGCGGGCAAGGCATGCCGGTGCCAGTGGTGCGTCCGGCGAACACGGGCGAGTCATTGCTGGCGCTGGACATCGATGGCCAGCCGTTGCGGGTCCGTTTGCTAGATTACATCGACGGCCAGCCTCTGACACGTCTTGGGCACTTGTCAGCGCGAGTGATGGCCGAGCTCGGCACGCTTTGCGCCGAGGTCGACAAGGCGCTGGCCGGTTTCGACCACCCGGGTCTCGAGCGTACCTTGCAGTGGGATCCACGGCACGCCCCGGTGCTGATCGAGCACCTGTTGCCGGTGTTGCAGGATGCCCGGCGTCGCGAGCAGGTGGCACAGGTCGCACGGTTGGCGGCCGCTCGCCTGCAACCGTTGGTCGAGCAGTTACCGGTCCAGGCCGTGCACCTGGACATCACCGACGACAACGTGGTCTGGGCCCGCGACGACCAGCGGCAGTGGCAGGTACAGGGCGTCATCGACTTCGGCGACCTGCTGCGCACCTGGCGCATCGCCGACCTGTCGGTGACCTGCGCGGCCCTGCTGCACCACGCCGAGGGCGACCCGTTGCGCATCCTGCCAGCGGTCAGCGCCTATCACGCGGCGAACCCGTTGCAGGAGGTTGAGTTGCGCGCCTTGTGGCCGCTGGTGCTGAACCGCGCCGCAGTGCTGGTGCTCAGTAGCGAGCAGCAGCTGGCGATCGACCCGGGCAACCAGTACACCCGCGACAACATCGCCCATGAATGGGAGATCTTCGACACTGCCTGCTCCGTCCCCGCCGCGTTGATGGAGGCGGCGATCCTGCAGGCGGCGGGCCAGGTGCCCGTGACGCCGGACATGAGCGGTTGCGCCGCGTTGCTGCCGAGTCTTGCCGGGCAGCCGGTCGCCCGGGTCGACCTGGGCGTGCTCAGCCCCCTCTGCGAAGCGGGCAATTGGGAGCAGCCCGGCTTCGACCAGCGCCTGCTCGCCGCCCAGCCGGGGCCAGCGTGCAGCCTCCATGGGCAGTACCGCCTGTCGCAAACCCATATCGATCGGCCCGAAGAGCCGGCCACCTGTGCCCTGGGCGTGGAACTGAACCTGTTGCCCGGCAGCCCGCTGCAAGCACCCGAGGCCGGTGTCTGGCAACGCACCGGAGATGGCCGTGGCTGCCTGCGGACCGCGCACTGGAACCTGTGGCTCGCTGGCCTGGAAGAGGCGCCGGCCGATGGCCAGGTGCTGCTCAAGGGGCAGGCGCTGGGGGCGACCTGTGGCTTCCTCAGCGTGCAGCTGTGCCTGGATGCCGATACCCGCCCACCGTTCTTCGCCACCCCGTCCCACGCCGCCGCCTGGCTGGCCTTGTGCCCATCACCGCAAGCCCTGCTGGGCTTCGACTGCGATGCCGAGCCACTGGCCGACCCACAGGCCCTGCTGGCCCGTCGCGATGCCAGCTTCGCCCGCTCGCAGAAGCATTACTACGCCCAGCCGCCACACATCGAGCGCGGCTGGCGCAACTACCTGATCGACATGCAGGGCCGCTCGTACCTGGACATGCTCAACAACGTCGCGGTGCTCGGCCATGGCCATCCGCGCATGGTCGCCGAGTCGGCGCGCCAGTGGTCGCTGCTCAACACCAACTCGCGCTTCCACTACGCGGCCATTGCCGAGTTCTCCGAACGCCTGCTGGACGTGGCCCCGGAAGGCTTCGACCGGGTGTTCCTGGTCAACAGCGGCACCGAGGCCAACGACCTGGCGATCCGCCTGGCCTGGGCCTACAGCGGTGGGCGCGACCTGCTCAGCGTGCTGGAGGCTTATCACGGTTGGTCGGTGGCCACCGACGCGATCTCCACCTCCATCGCCGACAACCCCCAGGCCCTGGAGACCCGCCCGGACTGGGTGCACCCGGTGGAGGCGCCGAACACCTTCCGCGGGCGCTACCGGGGCGCCGACAGCGCCGCCGACTACCTGCGCGATGTCGATGCCAAGCTGGCTGACCTCGACGCCCGTGGCCGCCAGCTGGCCGGGATGATCTGCGAGCCGGTGTACGGCAACGCCGGGGGCATCTCGTTGCCGCCGGGCTACCTGCGCGAGGCCTATGCCAAGGTGCGCCAGCGCGGCGGGGTGTGCATCGCCGACGAGGTGCAGGTCGGCTACGGGCGCCTGGGCGAGTATTTCTGGGGCTTCGAGGAGCAGGGCGTGGTGCCGGATATCATCACCATGGCCAAGGGCATGGGCAACGGCCAGCCGCTGGGCGCGGTGATCACCCGGCGCGAGATCGCCGAGGCGCTGGAGGCCGAGGGCTATTTCTTCTCCTCGGCCGGGGGCAGCCCGGTCAGTTGCCGCATCGGCATGGCGGTGCTGGATGTGATGCGCGACGAAGGGCTGTGGGACAACGCCCGTGACGTCGGCCGCCACTTCAAGGCACGCCTGCAGGCGTTGGTCGATAACTATCCGCTAGCCGGCGCCGCCCACGGTTCGGGGTTCTACCTGGGGCTGGAACTGGTGCGCGATCACCAGACCCTGGAGCCGGCGACCGAGGAGACCATGATCCTGTGCGATCGCCTGCGCGACCTGGGGATCTTCATGCAGCCTACCGGCGACTACCTGAACATCCTCAAGATCAAGCCGCCGATGTGCACCACGCGGGCCAGCGTGGATTACTTTGTCGACAGCGTGGAGCGGATCCTCGACGAAGGGCTTTGAATCACGGCATCCAGGCCTGGCAAATCGATTGTTATCGGTTTACCAGGCTTTTTTATGTCTAAATATTTTGTCTTTATCTATTTAAAGTCGATATTTATCGGTTGTAATATCGGCTCATCATCACGCTGCCTATACTGGCGAGCCTGCACCTTTCTCGATCACCGACCTGGCGCCCCTGGCACCGGGCCTTCGCAGAGGTTACCCATGAAGACCCTCAACTCGACTCCCCGCGCCGACGGTTTCCACATGCCCGCCGAATGGGCCCCGCAATCCCAGGTGTGGATGGTCTGGCCAGAGCGCCCGGACAACTGGCGCCTGGGCGGCAAGCCGGCGCAGGCCGCGCACGTGACCCTGGCCAAGGCCATCGCCCGCTTCGAGCCAGTCACCGTGGCGGTGTCCGCCGGCCAGTACGAGAACGCCCGTCGCCAGCTCGACCTGCCGAATATCCGTGTGGTCGAGATCAGCAACGACGACGCCTGGGTGCGTGATACCGGGCCGACCTTCGTCATCAACGACCACGGCGAAGTGCGTGGCGTGGACTGGGGCTTCAACGCCTGGGGCGGCTTCGACGGTGGCCTGTACGCCCCTTGGAACCGCGACGAGGAGCTGGCCGCCAAGGTCATGGAGATGGAGCGCGTGCAGCGCTACCACACCGAAGGCTTCGTGCTCGAGGGCGGTTCGATCCACGTCGACGGCGAAGGCACCCTGATCACCACCGAGGAGTGCCTGCTCAACCGCAACCGCAACCCGCACCTGAACCGCGAGCAGATCGAGGAGATCCTGCGCGAGCACCTGGCGGTAGAGACCATCGTCTGGCTACCGGACGGCCTGTACAACGACGAGACCGATGGCCACGTCGACAACTTCTGCTGTTACGTCAGCCCCGGCGAAGTGTTACTGGCCTGGACCGATGATTCCAATGACCCCAACTACGCGCGCTGCCACGCCGCCTACGAGGTGCTGAAAAACACCCGTGACGCCAAAGGGCGCGAGTTCGTGGTGCACAAGATGCCGATCCCGGGGCCGCTGTATGCCACCCAGGCAGAATGCGACGGCGTCGATCACGTGGTGGGCAGCCAGGAGCGTGACCCGTCGGTGCGTCTGGCCGGTTCCTACGTGAACTTCCTGATCGTCAACGGCGGCATTATCGCCCCGAGCTTCGACGACCCGGCCGATGCCCAGGCCAGAGCGATCCTGGCCAAGGTCTTCCCGGACCACGAAGTGGTGATGATCCCGGGGCGTGAGCTGCTGCTTGGCGGTGGCAACATCCACTGCCTGACCCAGCAGCAGCCGGCACCGGTAAAACGTTGATCGGCCAATGAATGAAAAACCCGTCGAATGGCGGGTTTTTTTATGCTCGCGATAGTCGGTCGGGCGGCATGGCACAGCAATTGTATTGATTTTTCCTCGTACTTCAGACGAATGGGCCTACGCCATTCTGTAACGCGTCTGAAGTAACTTAGCCGCTCACTCGGCCCAGGGAGTACGTGAGGAAATGAATGCAGCAAGTGAGTCGGCTTTGCCCGCAACGGCAGCCTGTCACCAATCGCTCAGAATCCTGGCTCAGTGGTTGAAACGTCATGGAGGTAATCGGGTCAGGACGACCGATCCACGCCGCCTGCTGGATGGGCGATACCCTCAAGGTCTGATCAGCGAGGAAGAGCTCGAAGCTCTGCTGGCTGTCTGGCATTGACCGGGAAGGACCCCGTCGCAGAAAAAAACGCCACCGCATTTGCGGTGGCGTTTTCGTTTGGGGGACGTTTCCCGGTCGGGATACGCATTCCCCTGTAGGAGCGCGTATGGCCTCTGGTGATCAGAAACTATACGTCCCGGTCACCACCAGGCTGCGCGGATCGCCCACCTGGATCTGCGCCGCGCTGGTGGCCGAGCTGTAGTAGGTCTTGTCGGTGATGTTGCTCAGCGCCGCGCGTACATCCCAGTCATGGGTGCGGTAGCCCGCCAGCGCGTCCCAGCGGCCATAGCCCGGCAGGATCACGGTGTTCTGGTTGTCGGCGTAGCGGTCGCCGACCAGGGTCAGGCCGGTTTCGGCGTACCAACCCAGCTCGGGCTTCCAGGTCACGAACAGGCTGGCGTTGCGCTTGGCCACATCGTTGATGCGGTTGCCTTGCTGGCCGTTGTTGTCCTTGACGATGGTCGCGTCCTGCAGGCCGATGCCGCCGCGCACATACCAGTTGCCCACGACGTTGCCGGTGGCGGTCAGCTCGATGCCGCGCGAGCGTTGCAGGCCGCTGAGCTGGATCAGGTCCGGGTTGATCGGGTCGCGGGTACGGCGGTTGTACAGTTCCAGTTCGTAGATCGCGAGGGTGGTGCTCAGACGCTCGTCGAACCACTCGCTCTTGACCCCGATCTCTTTTTGCCGGGTCTGTTCCGGGTCGGTCTGGTTGGTGTTGCCGGCAGCGCCTGGGGTGATGCCGATCAGGCCGCCACCGACCGGGGAGTAGGTCTTGCTCCAGGACGCATAGAAGGAGTGGTCCTGCCAGGGCGTGTACACCACGCCGATCCGTGGGCTGAAACTGTTGTCCTTCTGCTTTTCCGAGATGTTGCGCAGTTTGTTGGTGGTATCCACCTCGAACTGGTCGAAGCGTACGCCTGCCAGCAGCTGCCACTGGTCGTTGAGGCGGATCTGGTCCTGCAGGTAGATCCCGGTGCTCTCGACATCGGTGTGGTTGTTGCTGGATACCCGCATGGTGCCATTGTGCTGCTGGCGGGCCGTTGCGCCCTGCAGGGGAACCGAAGGCACACCAACGCCCTGGTGCAGCAGCGAGTTGCGGCGCTGCTCGCCCATTTCCAGGCCAACCAGCAGGGTGTGCTCAAGGCCGAAGGTCTCTACATGGCCTTCCAGTTCGACGGTGTTGTAGAGGTTGCGGGTGCTCAGGTCCTGCTGCCAGCGTTGGCGACCAACCAGGCCGGTCGAAGGGGTGTAGCCGGTCAGATAGGTGTTGTCGAAGTCGCTTTCCAGGGTGAACAGGCTGAGGGTATGGCGCAGTTGCCACTGGTCGTTCAGCTCGTAGTTCAGGCGCGAGCGCAGCGACTCGGCGCGGTCATTGATGTAGTCGCGCTGGGTGTCGCCGTAGGTGGTCTTGCGGCTGACGTCGGCCGGGCGTCCGGTGAGCGGGTTGCCGGGGATGCCGCGATCGGGGGTGCGGTCATAGCGGCTGTATTCGTACTGCACCAGCCAGTTCAGCTCGGGGGTGATCTGCCAGCTCATGGACGGCGCGAACAGCTGGCGGTGGTTGCCGTCGATGCCGTCGCGGAAGCTGTTCTTGTCCTCGTTGCCCAGGTTCAGGCGCAGGCTGAGGGTATCGCTGGGGTCGGCGCTGAGGTCGGCGTACAGGCTGCGCAGGTCCTGGCTGCCGCCCTGGGCCTCGATGCTCGAGCGGCGGCCGTGCTCCGGCGCCTTGCTCACCCGGTTGACGATGCCGCCCTGGCTGCCACGGCCATAGAGCACCGCCGCCGGGCCCTTGAGCACCTCGACCCGCTCGATGTTGTGCAGGTCGCGGGTGTACTGGCTATCGTCGCGGATGCCGTCCAGGTAGAAGTCGTTGCTGGCGTCGAAGCCGCGGATGCGCAGGCTGTCGAAGCGGGTGTCGGCGCCGCTGCTGACGTTGGGGATGCCTTCCAGCGCCTTGCCCAGGTTGCTGCTGCCGTAGTCCAGCACGTTGCGGGTCTTCACCGAGTCGATGGCCTGCGGCACATAGCGCGCCGGGGTCGAGGTACGGGTCGCGGTGGTCACGTCCTTGACCCGCGGGTTGTCCTCTTCGCGGGTGCTGTCGGCGGTCACCGAGGTTTCCGGCAGGGTTGTGGTGGCGGCACTGGCCAGGCCGGCGCTGAACAGCAGCGACAGGCCCAGGGTCAGGGGAGAAAGGCGGCAGGGGGCAGGCATCGAAGGCGTCCAAGGGATGGAGTGAGAAATTGGGCGCGAATGGTAATGCTTGCTATTTGCTGTTGCATCGACATTTGTAAAGGGTTGTCTTTACATATGTTTCAAAATGTTGCTATTCATTCGGATTGATTCTGAATTGTCTTGATATTCATGAGGATGCGCTTGGGGATGGCGTGTGGGAGCGGCGCACCACCACTCCTACGCCGCTCAGGGCAATTTCCGACAGGGTTTCGGGATGCCAGCAGGAGCACGGTCGTATGACGTTTTTATGGATTTCGCCCGCTTTCCACAAAAGAGACAAATTTGCGCTGACCCACGGCAGATATGCATGGAAATGCACCAGCGCTGACCTAGTTTTTGGTTATATCAACCTGCATTTCACGTTTTTTTGACATGTATAAGCAGGCAGGGCTAGGATTCGGGCTCTACGCCTGCTGGCCATGATCTGGCCATGCGGCTGCAAGGCCCGTTGCAGACCATTGGCGGGCCTTTCGGCTTGGATCCGCATAGCGTCGAACCTACGAAGGGGCGTTGGTTCCTGGCGTTCTCATGCAGAGCGTTTTTGAATACGAAATAAGGAAAATAACATGTTGAAAACCAGGATCAGCCTGGTCGCCCTGGCGATGATCGCCGCGACCCAGGCACAGGCCAATGAGCAGGCCGAAAGCAAGGGCTTCATCGAGGACAGCCACGCCAACGTCCTGCTGCGCAACGCCTTCATCAACCGTGACAAGAAGCACGGCACCAACGACCAGTCCCAGTGGGGCCAGGGCGTCATTGCCAACTTCTCCTCCGGCTTCACCCAGGGTACCGTCGGTGTCGGCGTCGACGCCTTCGGCCTGTACGCCCTGCGCCTGGATGGCGGCAAAGGTCGCAACCAGGGTGGCGGTGTCGACTTCTTCAAGCGCTCCGATCCCACTTTCGATGGTGAAAAGACCAACGCTTCGCACAACCTGGCCCGTGGTGGCGCTGCGGTGAAGTTCCGTGTCTCCAACACCGTGCTCAAGTACGGTGACCAGATGCCGGCCCTGCCGGTGCTGCAGTACGACGACGGTCGTCTGCTGCCGGAAAGCTTCACCGGCACCATGATCACCTCCAAGGAGATCAAGGGCCTGGAAATCAACGCCGGCCGCTTCACCCAGGAAGCGCGCAAGAGTGCCGAGCGTCGTGATGGCGGTGGCCTGAAGTCGATCAACGTGCTCGGCGGCAGCTACAAGTTCACCGACAACTTCACCGCGTCGCTGTACACCGCCGACAACGAAGACGTGATGAAGAAGCACTACCTGGGCCTGAACTACGTCTTCCCGATCGCCAGCGACCAGTCCCTGACCCTGGACTTCAACGGCTACAAGTCGGACATCGACAACAAGTACGTGCGTGCCGCCAAGCTCAACGGCGACTCCAACACCATCTGGAGCCTGGCCGCCACCTACGCCTACGGCCCGCACTCGTTCACCCTGGCGCACCAGCGCAGCACCGGCAGCACCGGCTACAACTACGGCTGGTACCAGAACGACGGTGGCGTGGGTGACGGTGGTTCGACCATCTACCTGGCCAACTCCTACTGGTCCGACTTCAACGCCGAGGACGAGCGCTCCTGGCAGCTGGGCTATGGCCTGGACTTTGGCGCCTTCGGCGTTCCGGGGCTGACCTACAAGTTTGCCTATGTCGTGGGTGACAACATCAACACCCGTAAAGTCGACGCCCCACAAGGCTTCGGTGAAGGTAAAGAGCGCGAGATCTTCAACCAGATCCGTTACGTGGTTCAGGAAGGCCCGGCCAAGGACCTGTCCGTCAAACTGCGTAGCTCGTTCCTGCGTACCAACACCGCAGTGCGTCAGAATGGCTACAACGACGACGGCAACGAAGTCCGTGTATTCGTCGAGTACCCGATCAGCATCTTCTGATCCTGATCTTGCGTGACCCGCAGCCCCGGCCTATGCCGGGGCTGTTTCTTTTCGGCGCATGTTGACCGCCGCCGCCACCTCGATCTCTCCCGTCTCCGGCGCAAAGCTGTCACTGCGTGCCATCCGCCACATCCGTGCATAGAACTCGCTGTCGATCGCGCCGCTGAGCAGCTCGCCCGGCTTGAGGAAAGTGTGCAGCTGGGAAAACAGGCTGATCTCGCTGGCGCTGATACGCCGAGCCAGGTGCTTGGGCTTGAGTTCAGAGGGATGGTCCAGGCCAGCGGCGGCAAGCATCTCGGCCAAGGCATGCAAGGTGTTGCGGTGGAAGCTAGCGACCCGCTCGGCCTTTTCCGGCACCACCAGCGCGCGCTGGCGCAGCGGGTCCTGGGTCGCCACCCCGGTGGGGCACCTGTTGGTGTGGCAGCTCTGCGACTGGATGCAGCCGATGGCGAACATGAAGCCCCGCGCCGAGTTCACCCAGTCCGCGCCGATGGCCAGCACGCTGGCGATGTCGAAGGCGCTGACCAGCTTGCCCGCCGCGCCGATGCGGATGCGCTCGCGCAGGTTCAGCCCCACCAGGGTGTTGTGCACGAACATCAGGCCCTCGCGCAGCGGCACGCCCATGTTGTCGGAGAACTCCCGGGGCGCCGCGCCAGTGCCACCTTCCTTGCCGTCGACGACGATGAAGTCCGGGGTGATGCCGGTGGCCAGCATGGCCTTGGCGATGCCCATGAACTCCCATGGGTGGCCCAGGCAGAACTTGAAACCCACCGGCTTGCCGCCAGACAGCTCGCGCAGGCGGGCGACGAACTGCAGCAGCTCCCGTGGCGTGCTGAAGGCACTGTGGGCGGCCGGCGAGATGCAGTCCTCGCCTTCGCGCACGCCCCGGGTGGCGGCGATCTCGGCGCTGACCTTGTGCCCCGGCAAAATCCCGCCATGGCCCGGCTTGGCGCCCTGGCTGAGCTTGATCTCGATCATCTTCACCTGAGGCGAGCGGGCCAGTTCGGCGAAGCGATCGGGGTCGAAGCGGCCGTCCTCGGTACGGCAGCCGAAATAGCCGCTGCCGATTTCCCAGATCAGGTCGCCGCCGTGTTCGCGGTGGTAGGGGCTGATGCTGCCCTCGCCGGTGTCATGGGCGAAGCGGCCCAGGCGCGCGCCCTTGTTCAGCGCGGCGATGGCGTTGGCGCTGAGGGCGCCGAAACTCATGGCCGAGATGTTGAAGATCGACGCCGAGTACGGCTGGCGGCACTGCGGGCCGCCGATGCGGATGCGGAACGAGGCCGGGTCGGGCATCGGCACCGGCAGCATCGAATGGCTGATGAACTCGAAGCCCGGCTTGTAGGCGTCGTTGAGGGTGCCGAAGGCTTTCTCGGCGCTTTCGTTCTTGGCCCGGGCGTAGACCAGTGAACGCTGGGCGCGGGAGAACGGCAGCTTGTCGTCGTCGCCCTCGATCAGGTACTGGCGGATCTCCGGGCGGATGGTCTCGATCAGGTAGCGGATGTTGCCCAGGATCGGATAGTTGCGGCGCACGGCGTGGTGGCGTTGACGCAGGTCGTTGAGGCCGACCAGGCTGAGCAGGGCGCTGATGATGGTGAAGGGCCAGAGCCAGGTGTGCGCAAGCAGGAACGGGACGCTGGCGATCGTGAAGACCAGGCACAGGAACAGGCAGGCATAGCGGCTGGGGAGCGAGTCTTTCATAAGTCCATCGCAGGCGGGATGACCCGGCCTAGGATAGGCAAAGGCTGCGAGGGGAAAACCTGGGGTTTCGGTAAAACACTCTTACCTACACGCGGGTTGAATTCGGCGTATTGCCTAAGGAGATGACCGATATCGGCTACGTCTTGAGCAACTCAGGATAGTCACTGAACCAATAGTGCAGGGCGTCCTGGTTGAGTCCATGCTCACCGCGCCAGAAGTCCATCGGGTAGCTCCAGTCCGACGAGCGCGCGCTGCGTGGCGCCAGACCGAGGTTGGTGTAGCGCTACAGCAGGCCTGGATGCTCCGGCGTTTGCAGTATCCCGCAGTGTCCAAGCAGGTCGAGGAAACCTCGGCCTTCTTCCTCGCTCATCTTGATACCGGGTAGTTTACGCAGCAGCTTGAGTAAGTCCTTGGGTTTGGTCACGGCTGGCACGTCACGGACCAGATCCAGAATCGACACCATCAGGTCCAGGTTACCCGGCCGTTCTTTCGGCCCGGCGTTATGCTCCTGCAGCTGGAATGCGATGTTGGACGGGCTGCCGAAAAGCGCTGCGCCGATCAGAAAACGCACCCTGTTGAGAGCAATGAAGTTGACTTCGCGCTCCTTGAAGAAACTGCAGACCTGACAGTTCAGTTGGTCCTGCGCCGTGAAGGCGTGTTGCGGCAGGTGTGTCGCGCAAGCATAGGCCGACAGGGCGGCGCGCAGGTATGCCTGGTTGCGCTCGACACCGGTGAGAAAGTTGGCGGCCACCTCTTCCTTCACCACGGTCTCCCGCTCCTTGAACAGCCAAGTCAGTACCTGGTCATGGCTCATTCTGCGGGTTTCGGTCGCCAGGCCTGTGGCGACCAGCGCCGAGCTCGGTGGCTCGCTGGGATGTTGGGCCTTTAGGACCTTGCATAGTTGTTCCGCAGTTGCAGTCATGTTCATTTCCCGCAGGAGCTTTTGTTGGCCTTGTGCGGCAGCTGCTTGTAATTGTCGAGCTCACTTTGAGGGGGGATCAGGGCGAACTGGAATGCTCCTAAGCAGTGCTGCTCAAGCCAGTTTTTTGCCCGTTCGCTGACGAAATAGCCGCCGTGCACATCGGCCTTGAAGAAGTCGACGCGCTCATCAGCACGGACTACCTGCAGGTAATGAGAGGGATCGTTGCTCTTTTCACTCTCGTCCATGCGCAAGGCGAGCTTGCCAGAGACGTAGGCGCACCAGAACGCCGGCATGCGTGCTGACAGTTGTGGGTCATGGGGGCGTGACTCGATGATCGATTCGGGCTCGCCATCCAGCTCCAGGTAGACGCTGATGTCCTTGGCTGAGTCCCATTGCTGCCAGTCGAGTTCGACAATATGGGTCTTTTCCAGATGCTCGAAGCGGCTGATACCTTTCAGGCCAGATTTCTCCAACGCCTCCTTTGTCGGCTCGGTCAGTACCAGCAGGCCAGAGCGGATGTAGGCGGGCGGTGTGTAGGGGCCGGTACGCTCGATGCTGTCAATGTCGGTGTCTTCGTCCCAGGCGATCATGCCGTAGGCTAGCACCTCGCCCCAATCGCCCCAGGGTGTTTGTGCGTTGCTGACAAAATAGATGTTCATATCAGGCTTCACGGCTCTTGCTGTTCTGGTCGCAACGTCTTTCATGGAGCTATTGCAATGAGGGGGCAGTGCAACAGTTGTACTGCCCATGCCGCGCCCGGCGAACAGGTTGGCTGCCAAGGGCTTAAACCTTGAGCAACTCGGGATAGTCGCTGAACCAATAGCGCAGGGCGTCCTGGTTGAGGCCATGTTCACCGCGCCAGAAGTCCATCGGGTAGCTCCAATCCGACGAGCGCGCGCTGCGTGGCGCCAGGCCGAGGTTGGTGTAGCGGTACAGCAGGCCTGGATGTTCCGGCGTCTGCAGTATCCCGCAGTGTCCCAGCAGGTCGAGGAACCCCCGGCCTTCTTCTTCGCTCATCTTGATACCGGGCAGTTTGCGCAGCAGCTTGAGCAGTTCCTTGGGTTTCGTTGGGGCCGGAACATTACGGATAAGATCGATGATAGAGACCATCAAGTCGAAGTTTTCCGGTCGTAGCTTCGGCGCAGCGTTGTGTTCTTGCAGCATGAACGCGATGTGCAGGATATCGCCACCTAATACGGCACCGACGAAAAAACGAACCCGGTTCAGTTGCATGAAGTTGACATCGATCTGCTCGAACGCGCTGCAAACCTGGCAGGTCAGTTGATCGTGCACCGTAAAGGGATGTTTGGGCAGGTGTGTGGCGCATGCGAAGGCCGACAGTGCCGCGCGCAGACTCGCTTCATTACGTTCGACACCCACAAGAAAGTTGCCAACGATCTCGCTCTTACGTGCCTTGGCTCGCTCGGTGAACAGCCAGTCAAGCACCTGGTCGTGTCCTTGATGACAGCGCCCGGTCGCCAGGCCTGTTGCAAGTAATCTCTCGCTGGGTGATTCCAGAGGGTTCTGGGCCTTCAGGGCCTTGCGTAGTTCGGCAGTGTTCTCATACATGTTCATCCTCCGCAGCTACTCGCCTTGGTCTTTGTCGATGGCGCTTGCTGGAGAGCCATTACTGTCAGTGCGATGGCCTTGTTCATGGCGCGCTTGTATCTCCAGCCATCCAACAGGGCGTCGCCCTTCAAAGACCTCGAGCCTTCTGCCGGAGTGGAGTAGATCTTTGGGCGCGTTTGGTACAAGGAACCGGACACTGCCTGCGCCTACTCGATGTCCTTTAACTGTGCGGTTGTAAGTGACCTGAAGTACCAGGCTCCAGGTAACCGGTGTCCCGTCCGGTCCGCTCAGTGGGCTGGTAGTGACATAGTAGGTCTGGTCGAGAGGCAGTCGGGCTTTCCCGCCCTCGGCTTCGTCTCGCCAGTGGATGTCGACATTGAATGCGATGGTTTCCATCAGGTCACTTCCAGACACGCGACGTTACGTGCCCACTGCTGGCTCCTGCTGCCAGCGTGGGCGAGCAGTGCTGCTTCAAGTCGGAGTCTCCAGCGCCAGGACCTTCCAGCTCGCCTTGCGTTTACGCTCGATGAGCGCGGCCAGGGCCTTGGCGGTCGGAGCACCCTTGTCGGTGAACTTCACCGGTGCCAGGGTCAGCAGGGTGACCTTCTCACTTTCGGGAATCCGCTCGCCATCACCATGCTTGTTCCAGGGCTTGTCCACCAGCAAAAGCGCATCCACCGCGCAAGGCCAGTGCAGGTCGGCAAACTGTGGATCGTCACGCTGGAACAGCATGCCCTCGGCCACAGGGCCGTGCTCGAAGGTTCTGGCGGCGAGGCGTGCCAGCATTCCTACTGGAAAACACCAGGCGTCTGGCACCGGCAATCCGGCCTGGGGCAGTGCCCAGCCACCTGGCAGGCAGAGGAACAACTCGGTCATCGGGGCAACCTGGTACAGGCCGGTGGTGAACAGCAGCTTGTAGTCGGTCTTGCTATCGATCAGGCTGACATGCAGCGTACTGCGAGGGTCTTCACTGGGAGGGCAGAACGCGGTGGGCAGGACCCACCCAGCGGTATTGTGCACGAAGGTGACAATGGCCTGTCCGGCGCCTTCGGCATCGGCGCCCTCGACATCGTTGATGCTGCGTGCGCCGTGTTCGAGCAGCAGATCGACCGTGCGCTGATGCCCCCATTCGCGCGCAGCGTCCAGTGCGCTGTCATTGGCGCGTCGGTGCAGGCGATTGACCTGTGCGCCTCGTGTCAGCAGCAGTGCAACGACCTCGATGTGGCCCGATTGGGCCGCTGCGTACAGCGGTGGGCAGACACTGAGTGGCAGGCCGTCGACCCAGGCACCGGCATCGAGCAGGCAAACGCAGGTTTCAAGGTGCCCTTCACTGGCTGCCAGTTCGAGAGCACTGGCATGGCCCTCGTCCACAAACGGTTGGTTCGGCGCCAGGCCCAGTTCCAGGAGCAGGCCACAGCTCGCTGCCTGTCCGGCTCGGGCGGCCATGTGCAGCAGCCCCTCCTCGTCGGCCTCGCCATAGCGGGGCAGCACCAGCAGCTCGGGGTTTTTCTGCGCGAACGCACGTAGCCGCTCCAGCTTGCCCTCTTCTACATCGTCATAGAGGCGGTCGAGCTTGGTCTCATGCTTTTCGTAGAGTTGTTGCCAGTCGGTCATCAGATAGCGGTTCCCCGTCCCAAGGTCTGGTTCAGGTTAGGTAAGGCCCCATTGAGCTCCACGAAAATATCACTTACCTGGGGGACCAACGCCCCAATCTTCAAGTCAGGTGAACTGGATGAAGAAGAAGCCTGCCTCATCACCCTGCTTGCCACGCCTTGCCTGCCTGTCGACATAAAGGTAACCGATACCGTCCGAAAACAATCCCACGTGTTGCGGGCTGGCTGTGGCCACATCACTGTCGAGCAGTTGCATCAGAAACAAGAAACGTTGGGGTTCGTAGATCGGGTCCTGCAGCCAGCAAGGCCTACCGACGGGCTTGCTCAGGTCGATGCCGCTGTCCTCGTCCTCCAGTTCCTGTTCTTCTTCCTCATCGGTGAAGGGTTCGAACTGGATGTAGGCACGGTCCAGCAGAAGGGCTGTGTCGGGCGGTGCGATCGACTGGTCGGCCAACTCGTGCAGGATGACCCGGGTAAAGCCATTGGCACGCTTCTCGTCGAGCTCACTCTGCTGGTTGACGGTGTAGTGGCGTTGGGTGGATCGGCTGAAGGCACCGTCATGTTGGCGCGCAGTAATGAACACCGTGATAGCCATGCCGGGTGGAATGAAAGAGACGGGTAGAAACCGTTCGGTCAATGTCACCAGCGGGGTCATCGGCTCACCTGTGTCCGGGATCTTGGGCCACAGCGAGATATCTTTGAGGTGGGCACCGCCGCCGATCTGGCCCAGCCCGTGGTCTTGCGCGCAAAGCACGATTTTTTGTGAGTTCATGGTCAATAGCACCCTTTGCCTTTGGCGAACTTGATTGCGGAGCGCCGCGCTGTTCTCAGCTGTTGCTGCGTGATTTTGCCTTTGACAACCAGCGAGTTGTAGATGGCTTGCGACATAAGCCGGATTTCTGCCCTGCCGCTCTTGAGCATCTGGTTTGGCTTGAGGCCAAGCTGCCTGCGCAGACGGTTTTCCTCCAGGTGTACCGCGTCGTGGTTCTTCGGGCTCAAAGCGATGGAGGGGTTACCTCGCATGCGCCGCCTCTTCGGCGCCAGTCCGATATCCTGGAGGTACTTGTTGCGCATCAACTCATGGGCTTCAAGCCCGTCACCGCGATGCGCCTTGGCGCCATAGCCGGCGGTTTCACCTTCCTTGAGCAACCCCCAGGGGTCGAACCAGGTGAAGGGGGTTGGCGCATATTGGTAAAGATTGAACCCACCTGCCATGCCGATGGGGTCAGGTTGGGTGAAGCGACCGACATCGGGATCGTAGAAACGGAACAGGTTGTAGTGCAAGCCTGTTTCGCGATCCAGGTATTGCCCCTGGTATCTGAGGTTCTGCTCCTCCAGCAGACTATCCACCCGTTGTTCCTGCCAGGTCCCTCCCCAGGTCAGGTGGCGCGCGACCCAAAGCGATTGACCTTGCTCATCGGTCAGCTCATCGGGCATGCCGATGAGATCATTGTGGTAATAGCGCAGTTGTTGGCTCGCTCCCTGGCCGTCCACCCGGGCCAGGGGATCATGTTCATCGTCCCCGTATAGGTACAGTGTGTGCAGGCCATTCCGCTGTTCCGTAAGCAAGCGCAGCCCGTCCCAGCTGAAACGTGTGCTGCACAGGACATGGCCATCAGTTGTCGAGACCCGCTTCTCGGTGCGGCGTCCAAGTGGGTCGTAACGCATTTCGACGATTTGCTCGCGTCCGGGTTGCAGGTTGCGGATGCGGACCAATCGGTGATCGGCGTTGTACTCGAACAACTGCGTGCCCCGTCTGCGGCTGCGTTTTTCTACCAGACGACCAAATCCATCATAGCGATAGCGCTTGTCCTCGTATGTGATCAGCCGGTTGTGTCGAACCAGGCCTGCGCCAGCTTGTGATGGGTCAAGCACGTTGGCGGCGGCATCATAGGTGAACATTTCGCGTTGGCCCGTCGGGCTGTCCTGCCGGGCAAGAATGCGGCCAGTCCGGTCGTGTTGCAGTGTCTGCAGGTATTGCGATCCTGGGCGCTGTACCTGGCGGGCGCTCAGGTTATCCGCGTCGTCCATTTCGAAGCGTTGCTGCGCTTCGGCCGGCAGGTTTTCGGGCAAGGCGCTGGTATGACGAAGTCTCGTCCTGAGGCGCCCGCTACGGTCATAAAGGTTGCGAGTGCTCAGCCGTCCTTGGGTACGCAGGGTCTCACGATGCAGGCGGTCGCGCTGGAAGTCGCAGACCACCCGGCCATCGAGGTTGAGCTGGTGCAGATGGCCACTGCCGTAGTAGAGACGGTTGATCCAGCGCCCATCGGCCAGACGAGTGCGCTCGACATTTCCTAGTGGATCGTAAAGGTGCTGCAGCGTGCCGTTCGGACCGCGCTCTTCGCGGAGCTGGCCAAGGGCATCGTAGGTGAAGTCCAGTTGCTCGCTAAAGCCCTGATCGTCGGTGAAGCGAATCGTCAGCAGCTGGTCCAGAGGATCATGGCGATAGTCAGTACGCCCCGAATCGGTACACCGGGCCACCAGTCGCCCACCGAGGTCATAGGTCATGTGGTGGACGATCGGCGTGTCGTTGCTGCCGGGCGTGGGGATGAACGTCACGTGGGTGAGGTTATCCTGGCCGTCGTACTGGTATTTCCTGGCGCTGCCGTCCACATTTTGCTCAAGGATGAGCCGGTCGCCTTCATCCCATACGTAACCGCTAGTCTCGCCATTCTCATTACGTAGCGTGAGTAGGCGCCCATGCCGATCATAGTGGTAGGTCACCTCACGCCCGAGGGGGTCAATGTGCCGCTCCAACTGGCCCCGGCTGTTTCGGTGGTATTGAGTCACATGACCTGCACTGTCGATATGGCGAGTCAGCAAGCCATTGGAATCAAGCAGGCATTCTTCTCGACGGCCGTCGGACAGCACTATGCCGACCAGGCGCCCCAAGGCATCGTGTTGATATTCGGTGCGTTCGCCCAGTGCATCTACCAGGGTATGGAGATGGCCGGAGGTGTCGTAGCTGAAGCGCGTGGTGTATCCCGAACAGTCAGTCTGTCCGACCAGCAAGCCCAGGTCGTTCCAGCGAAGCTTGCGTGACCGGCCCGCGCCATCGGTGATCTCGACCGGGTTGCCACGGGTATCGTGGATGTAGCGGGTTTGTTGACCTAGCGGATCGGTTTCTCGGATGCAGTTGCCGCGCTTGTCGTAGGCGAAGGTCCAGTGGTTGCCGGCCCGGTCGGTATGGCTGCGGGGCAGTGACCAGTGCTCAAGCCAGACGGTGGACTCTTTGTGTCCGAGAGGGTCGATGGTTTCGGCAAGGTTGCCGGACTCGTCGTAGAAGTATTGCCACTCTGCTCCCATGGGGTCGCTGGCCGCCAGCAACTGTCGCTCATCATTCCATTCGAAACGCCAGGTCTGGCCAAGGGCATCGGTGAAGGCGGTGATCTGGTACTGACTGTTCCACTGTCGCACGCTGGTGCGTCCCAGGCTGTCGGTCACCTGAGTGATGCCTGCGGCTACATCGTAGGAGAAATCGTGATTGTCTCCCGCATCGGTCCAGTGACGGGACACTCGCCAGCCATCGGCATGACGGGCCCATTCATAGAAGCAGCGCAAGCCGCTGCGAGTTCGATGCTCGACCATGCGGCGAGCCGGGTCATAAGCGAAACTGCGGACTAGCCGGCCATCCCCATCAAACACCTGGGCAAGGTCCCCCTGGCTGTCGTAACCGTAGCTAGCCAGTTTTTGGAGGCCACCATCGGCGTCTTCACGCTCCAGCAGGCTGACACGTTGTGGCCATTCATGGCTGTAGTGCAACCGGATACGCACCAGGTCGAAGTTATCGCGCAGTTGCAGGAGCCTGCCTTGCTCGTCGTAGTCTAGGTAAATGCGGTTGTCGTTGCGGTCACCGAGCTGGCTCAGGCGCAGAATGTCAGGCTGACCGGGCGTAGGTTGGAACAGACGGTACTGCCCCTCACGGCTTTCGGTCAGTAGTTCACCGTTGAGTGCGCGGCGCACGCTCAGACCTTCGCCAACGCTGAAGACCGCCTCGCCGGGCGTGATCGATCCCATGTCCACGACTCGTGCTTGCTCGTCGGTCAGCAGCAGCCGCTCACCCTGACCGGCAGTAGACTCGATGCGTACATGGACTTCGTAAGGCACGCTCCAGCCTGCGCCGAACAGTCCGTCGATACGTTCATCGTGACTGTTGTAGTAACGCTGCCAGTCCATTGGCAGCATGGCCTGCACGCTGAAGTCGAGATCGTCTTCAGAGCACAGTATCTTTGCTCCGGTCGG
This sequence comes from Pseudomonas peradeniyensis, assembly GCF_014268935.2. Taxonomy (GTDB): domain Bacteria; phylum Pseudomonadota; class Gammaproteobacteria; order Pseudomonadales; family Pseudomonadaceae; genus Aquipseudomonas; species Aquipseudomonas peradeniyensis. Next base: position 375,464 of record NZ_JABWRJ020000003.1, read on the forward strand.
CGCATGCACAGGGTTGGGCGAGCCGGCGATTGCACGGGTCAGTGCGCCGGTCACCTGGCCTGTGACGACATTGCTTACACCCCCGATCAACATGCACCCAAACTTGCTATAAAACTTCCCCCCGCGCCCCCGCAACATCATCAACGCCGTAATCGCCAAGCCGATCCCCGGTGTCTTGCCACTGCGGATTTCACGCACCACGATCGGCCCGCCGCCGATGCGCACGTTGTTCGACACCAGTCCGCCATCGACGATCACCGCCTCGCAGGTGCTGCGATCGCCGCTGCGACAGGCCGGGTGGCCGTTGATCAGCACCTTGCTCGAGCCCTCGGCCAGGTACTGCGGCGGCATCGGCGGGTGCTTGGTGCACAGCACCTTGTCGTCGGGGGCTTCCTGGGTGTTGGGCGCGGGGCTGGCGACGGTAGGTCGCCACATCTGCGAGAAGAAGCCCTTGGCCATGTCGAGGAAGGTTTCTTCCTGCTCCTCGGCCTGCGCGTCACCGCCCCCGCCACTGGCCGGGGCCGAGGGGGCGGTCACCACGCCAGCCGCGCGCGCGGCGCGCATGCCGTTGGTCTTGGTGTTGGGCGAGCCACTGACGATGGTGGCCTGCACGGTCGGCGGGAACAGGGCGTTGCCGATGCCCTCGCATAATCGACTGAGCCCGGTGTCCGCGCCGGTCTTGGCCATGACCACGCCGACCACCAGGCCCACCACCGCGCCGAGCACGAAGCAGCCCAGGCCGCCGGTGACCACGGTAATGCCCAGTGCCGCGGCCACCGCGGCGGTGGCCAGGGCGCCGATGGCGACGTTGGCGGCCACTTCCAGCACGCCGCCGATGATGTCGGCCATCACCGAGGTGTGCAGCAGCGCGTCGCCCTCGCGGGCGGCCCAGAGTGCGTCGGACATCCGCTACGTCAGCCCAGGTTGTCGAAGGCGAGGGACTGCTTGAGCGTCGCCCAGTGCGTCGCCTCGGCCTCGCCCAGCGGGGTCGGCTTGACGTAGCTCAGGGCGAACATCTTCCGCGTGCCCGGCAGCACCAGCGCCAGCTGGTACTGGTAGACCTTCTCCTGGCCCTTGCTGAACTGGCTGCTCAGCTCGATCGCCTCGATCGGCTGGGCCGCGCCCACCTGGGTAGCGCGGGCCGGCTGGAACTGCAGGTCCTTGACCTGCTGCTGCAGGCGCTGCAGCTGGCTGTCGAAGTTGCTCTGCAGGGTTTCGCCCTCTTCGAGCAGGCTGCGGCTGACGATCAGCGAGGTGCCCAAGGCTTCGAAGCGCAGGATGTTGATGCTGGTGTCGCGTACCTGCGCGTCGGGCAGGGCGAAGCGGAATTCGTTGAGGCGGTAACTCATGGTTCGGTCTCGTTACTTGCCGGCGGCGGGGAAGAGGGCCTTCACCGCGCCGTCGATGGTCGATTTCACGCCCTGGTTCTTCGGGTCGGTCTGCGCGCCGCTGCCCACGTTCAGGTCCAGGGTGCCGCCGGTGTTGATCTCGGCGTCGGCGTTGGCGTGGAAGCTGAACTGCTCGCAGCTGATGTTGATCTGCCCGCTGGCGTTGAGCTCGATCACGCTCTTGCCGCAGACCAGGCGCAGGTTCTCGCCGACTTCGATCAGGTAGCTGGTGCTGACGCTGTCGGTCTTGCTGGCGCCGACCAGCAGCATGTCGTCGCGGCGCACGGCGCGGATGCGGTCCTGGCCGATGGTGATGGTCTCGAGCATGCCGACGGTCTGGTTGCGGTTGATGCCCACCGACAGCGTCTCGCTCTGCTCGACCACGGTGTCCATGTTGCGCTCGGCATGCACGTACAGCTGTTCGGCGCCCTTCTTGTCCTCCATGCGGATTTCATTGAAGTTGGCCGGGCTGCCGCCCTTGCTCGAACGGCTCTTCATGCCGCTCTGGGTGGCGCCGCCGGGCAGGTCGTAGGGCACCGTCTGTTCGGCGTTGTACACCCGCCCGGTGATGATCGGCCGGTCGGGGTCGCCTTCGAGGAAGCTGACAATGACCTCCTGGCCGATCCGCGGCACCTGGATCGAGCCCCAGTTCTTGCCTGCCGTGGCTTGCGATACGCGGATCCAGCACGAGCTGTTCTCGTTGGACTGGTCGTGGCGGTCCCAGTGGAAGTGCACCTTGACCCGACCATACTGGTCGGTCCAGATCTCCTCGCCGGACGGGCCGACCACCACGGCGGTCTGCGGCCCCTTGACGATCGGCCGCAGGGTGCTGCCCACCGGGCGGTAGCTCTGCTGCGCGTCGATGCAGCTGAGGTTGCTTTCGAACTGCGCCGCGCCGCTGCCGCCACCGCTTTCCAGGCGCTCCTGGTGCACGTAGTAGCGGGCGGCGACGATCAGGTACTCGCGGTTCTGGTCCTGGCGGCTGAAGTTGCTCAGGCTGAACAGGTGGCCGCTGCCCAGGCCCCGGGCATTGCCGCGCAGCTCGACCCGCTCGTGCAGGCTCTGCAGCGACTCCAGGCGGGTGCGGGCGTAGTGCTCGCCGTCCTGGGTCTGCTCGTAGGCACCGGGGTAGTCGTACAGCGGGTAGTCGCCGGCCTGGTGCGGGCGCGGCATGGCCGAGCGCACGTCGATGCGCGCGCTGGGGCGCTGGAAGTCATAGTCGTTGAGCTCCAGGGAGCCCGACTGGACTTCCTGGGCCAGGTGCCAGTCGTTGATATGGTCGCGCTCGCGGTGCTGGCCGTCCGGCGGGTAGTAGGGCACGGTCTCGTAGCCCGGCGCCTTCTGGTGCGCGCCGTAGGCGTCGGCCAGCACCAGTACGTGGCGTTCCTGCTCGTGGCGGAAGAAGTAGTAGATGCCTTCTTCCTCCATCAGGCGGCTGACGAAGTCGAAGCTGGTCTCGCGGTACTGCACGCAGTACTCGCGCTCGCGGTAGTTGCGGCTGAGCAGGTCCTCGAAATCCGAGAAACCCAGGTCGCGGAACACCTGCTTGATGATCTGCGGCGCGCTCAGGTGCTGGAAGATCCGGCAGTCGCTGGTGCGCGTCAGCAGCCACAGCCACGGGCGCAGGGTGACCCGGTAGGCGGCGAACTGGCCCTGGTCCACCGACTGGCTGCAACGGGCGACGATGCCGTGGAAGTGCCGCGAGCTGCCGACGCTCTGCTGCACGCTCAGGCTCATGGGCTTGCCCAGCAGCTGGTTGAGGTCGATGGCCGGATCGTCGCTGGTCAGCTGCAGCTCGTAGTCGAACAGGCGGCCGAGCTCCTCGCTGCCGCCCATCTCGGCAAGGATCAGCTTGTCCGGCCCCAGGGGGCTGTTGATCTGCGCCAGGCGCGTGAACTGCTTGAACAGCATGGTCGGTCCTGTCAGTCGGCGGCGCCGAAGTCATAGTGCAGGTCGTTGTCGCGGCGGCTGATGCTGACGCTGGCCAGCGGCTTGCCCTCGAGCAGACGGGTCAGGAACTCGCGGCTCATGTCCGGCAGCAGGCCGTTGGTGAGGATGGCGTCGATCATGCGGCCACCGCTTTCGGTCTCGGTGCAGCGCGAGACGATCAGCTCGACCACGCCGTCGTCGTAGGCGAAGCCGACCTTGTGGGTGCCTTCCACGCGCTTGCGGATGCGCTCCAGCTGCAGGCGGGTGATGGCCTTGAGCATGGCGTCGCTGAGCGGGTAGTAGGGGATGGTCACCAGGCGGCCGAGCAGCGCCGGCGGGAAGATCTCCAGCAGCGGCTTGCGCAGCGAGGTGGCCACGGCCTCAGGGTCGGGCAGGGCCTGCGGGTCCTTGCAGATGTTGGCGATCAGCTCGGTGCCGGCGTTGGTGGTGAGCAGGATCAGGGTGTTGCGAAAATCGATCTGGCGGCCTTCGCCGTCTTCCATCACGCCCTTGTCGAACACCTGGAAGAAGATCTCGTGCACGTCGGGGTGGGCTTTCTCCACCTCGTCCAGCAGCACCACGCTGTACGGGCGACGGCGCACCGCTTCGGTCAGCACGCCGCCCTCGCCGTAGCCGACGTAGCCGGGTGGCGCGCCCTTGAGGGTGGAGACGGTGTGGGCTTCCTGGAACTCGCTCATGTTGATGGTGATCAGGTTCTGCTCGCCGCCGTACATGGCCTCGGCCAGGGCCAGGGCGGTCTCGGTCTTGCCCACCCCGGAGGTGCCGGCGAGCATGAACACGCCGATCGGCTTGTTCGGGTTGTCGAGGCCGGCGCGGGAGGTCTGGATGCGCTTGGCGATCATCTTCAGCGCGTGGTCCTGGCCGATGATGCGCTTGGCCAGGTGGCTGTCGAGGTTGAGCACGGTCTCGATCTCGTTGCGTGCCATGCGGCCCACCGGGATACCGGTCCAGTCGGCGACCACCGAGGCCACCGCCTGGTAGTCCACGGTTGGCAGGATCAGCGGGCTCTCGCCCTGCAGCTGGCTCAGGCGCCGCTGCAGGTCGATGAGTGTTTCACGCAGCTCATGGCTGCCCTGTGCGTCCACTTCCCGGTCGACCACGCCGACCTGCTCGCGCAGTTGCGCGCGGGTGGCCAGCAGTTCATCGACCAGGGCCTTCTCTTCGGCCCAACGGTTTTCCAGGGCGGCCAGGCGCTCGCGCTCCTCGGCCAGCAGGCTGTCGGCCTGGGCCTGGCGCTGCCCGGTGCTGACGCCGATGGCGGCCTCACGGGCAATGATCTGCAGTTCCACCTCCAGCGCCTCGATGCGCCGACGGCTGTCGTCCACCTCGGCCGGCACCGCGTGCAGGCTGATGGCGACGCGGGCGCAGGCGGTATCGAGCAGGCTCACCGACTTGTCCGGCAGTTGGCGCGCCGGGATGTAGCGGTGCGACAGCTTCACGGCGGCTTCCAGCGCTTCGTCGAGGATCTGCACCTGGTGGTGCTTCTCCATGGTCGAGGCCACGCCGCGCATCATCAGCAGCGCCTTCGCTTCGCTCGGCTCGTCCACCTGGACCACCTGGAAGCGGCGGGTCAGGGCCGGGTCCTTCTCGATGTGTTTCTTGTACTCGGCCCAGGTGGTCGCGGCCACGGTGCGCAGGCTGCCACGGGCCAGGGCCGGCTTGAGCAGGTTGGCGGCGTCACCGGTGCCTGCTGCGCCGCCGGCACCGACCAGGGTGTGGGCCTCGTCGATGAACAGGATGATCGGCTTGGGTGAGGCCTGGACGTCCTCGATCACCTGGCGCAGGCGCTGCTCGAACTCGCCCTTCATGCTGGCGCCGGCCTGCAGCAGGCCGACGTCCAGGCTGCGCAGCTCGACGTCCTTCAGTGCCGGCGGTACGTCGCCGGCGACGATGCGCAGGGCGAAGCCTTCGACCACGGCGGTCTTGCCGACGCCGGCCTCGCCGGTGAGGATCGGGTTGTTCTGGCGGCGGCGCATGAGGATGTCGACCAGCTGGCGGATCTCCTCGTCACGGCCGACGATGGGGTCGAGCTTGCCGCTGCGGGCCTGCTCGGTGAGGTCGACGGTGAAGCGCTTGAGCGCCTCCTGCTTGCCCATCGCCGCCGGAGCCATGGCGCCGCTGGCCTCGCCCGGCGCGGCGGCGCTGAAGCCGTCGCTGGCGGCCAGGTTGTTTTCCGGCGAGTCGCCGACGTACTCGTCGAAGCGCTCGCTCAGGGCCTCGATCTTCAGCTTGGCGAACTCGCTGGACAGCCCCAGCAGCGCGTTGCGCAGGCTCGGGGTCTTGAGGATGCCGACCAGCAGGTAGCCGGTGCGCACCTGGCTTTCGCCGAACATCAGGCTGCCGTAGACCCAGCCGCGCTCGACGGCCTCTTCCACCTGGGAGGACAGGTCGGTGATCGAGGTCGAGCCTCGTGGCAGGCGGTCCAGGGCGTCGGTCAGGTCGCGGGCCAGGCGCGCCGGCTCGACGTTGAACTGGCGGATGATGCGGTGCAGGTCGCTGTCCTGCAGTTGCAACAGCTGGTGCAGCCAGTGCGCCAGCTCGACATAGGGGTTGCCCCGCAGCTTGCAGAACACCGTGGCCGCCTCGATGGCCTTGTAGGCGACGCTGTTGAGTTTGCCGAACAGCGCGGCGCGGCTGATTTCACCCATGGTCCTGACTCCTTGTGAGGGGGGCGGCGACCGGCTGGTCGGCGTAATACCGGGCCAGCTTCAGGTCGCGTGCATCGTGCGAGGGGCGGCCGAGCCAGGTGTCGAACCCCAGGCGCTGACCGGCATTGAGTTGCAGCGCGGGCACCTGGCCCTGCGCGAGGATGAGGTTGAGGTCCCAGTCCAGTTCCTGGCCCAGGTACTCGGCGACCCAGGCCGCCAGCTCGACGAACGCCTGCCCGCCGGGGAGCAGGGCGTGGTACTGGTCGAGGGTCAGCGGGCCCAGGCACAGGCGGAACTTGTGCTGGCGGTCCCAGACGTAGCGGCCCAGGCACAGGTCGACGCCCAGGCGGTTGGCGCGTACGCCGAGCTGGCTGCGCTCGGGCAGCTCCAACCACTGGCCGACGTACTCCTCGAGCTGCACCGGCACGCCGAAATAGCTCGACAGGATGCTGCACAGGCCGTCGGGGTAGCGGGTCTGCGCCGCCAGGTGGCCGGACCAGTGCAGCTTGGCGCTGTCGGCCAGTGGCCCCTGGCCTTGCAGTTCCGGCTGGCCGCGGCCGCTGAGGGCGGCCAGGCGCGCGGCCCAGTAGTCGTCGCCGGGGCGGTCGTGGCTGACGGTCGGCCGGGCCTCGGCCCAGGCACGGTAGAACAGGCTCAGCAGGCGGTGGTGGAAGATGTCGAGGAAGCGCTTGCTGGTCGGGTCGGCGTGGTTGCGCTGGCGCTCGCGCATGTACTCGGTCAGGTGCAGCGGCAGCGGGCCGTTGGGGCCACCGAGGCCGAAGAAGAACTGCTCCAGGCGCGCCGGCTGATCGTCGTTGGCCGTGACCGAGGCCAGCGTCGCCGGGGCGAAGCTGCAATCCAGGCGCTGGCCCAGGCGCACCGGCTCGTCGGCCAGGCGCAGCGAATGGCCGAAGCGCGGCAGCTCGGGGTTTTCCGCCTCGAGGCGGCGCAAGGCCTGGAAGAAGTCGTACTCCCAGGGCTGCGCCTGCATGGCCTGTAGCGTGTTCACAGGGTCGGCCTGCGCCCGGGCTTGGCGTTCCAGCGCATGATCTCGCCACGTTCGCTGGTGCGCAGCACGGTTTCGGTGAAGCTGTTGATCGACACGTAGCGGGTCAGGAAACGCTCGAACACCGCGCCCAGGAGGAACACGCCGGTGCCGCGGAAGGCGTTCTCGTCGAACGTCAGGGTGATCTCCAGGCCGCGGCCGAAGACGATTGGCCCGGGCATCGGCAGGCGTCGGGTGCAGGGCTTGCAGCTGACCTCGCGCAGACCGTCGATCTGCAGTTGCAGGGCACTGTCCTGCTGGTCGCCGTACAGGCGCAGCAGTTCGCGCAGGGCGGCGGCGCCCTGGCCCTGTTCGGCCAGGGACAGGTAGTTCAGCGACAGTTGGCTGATCAGGCGCCAGGCCCGGTTGTCGTGGGCATGGCTGGCCTTCGGTCGACTGGGGCCGGCCAGGCAGCGCACGGCGGACACCGGCGCGCTGTCGGCCAGGCTGAAGTCGCTGCGCCCGTCGCCGACGTTCATGAACAGCGGCAGGTCGCGGTTGCTGCACAGCGCGCTGATGCCCAGCTGGCGCAGGTCGTGGCGGTACGGCGCCTGGTGGCCGTCGACCAGGCTGACGAAGGTCTCGCTGCCCATGTAGCTGGAGCGCGTGCCGTTGCGTCGCTGCTCGCTGGACAGCACCCGGGGCTCGCGGCGGACGATGTAGTAGGCCTGGTCGCGGCCGTAGCGCGACGGGTCGCGCACGGCGTAGAACGGCAGGAACGCCTGGTCCGGCCCGGTGCCGTGGCCGGCGACCTGCTGCAGCGAGTGGATCTCGAAATCGGTGGGCCGGGTGCGGTCGGCGATCACATGGTGCTCGTGGACCCGATCGGTCAGGTGGATGCGGTCGACCCGGCGCGGGAACAGGTTGATCGCCGGGGTGCAGAACGGCACGAACTGCGCGCTGCCCACGCTGCTCTCCAGCGCGGCGTCGAAACGCTCGAACAGCACCAGCAGTTCCAGTTCCTGGCCATCGCAACGTTTGACCGCGCGCTCCAGACCGGCGAAATCGACGAACAGGAAACGCTGCGGCAGGGCGAAGTATTCCTGCAACAGGCGATAGCCCTGGAACGCCTGGGGGACCACCGGCAACGCCGCTTCGTGGTCGTCGAAGCCGCACGGCAGCAAGGCCTGCTCGACCGGGATGCGCTCGACCCAGTCGGCCCCGGGCTGGCGCACGAACACCGCGCAGGCGCTGCCCAGCAGTTGCTCGTACAAGCGGAATGGGGTTTCGTCGGCACCATTGAGGTACAGCGGCAGGTGCGTCAGCGGCAGGCTGTTGAAGGGGATTTCCGCGCCGCTGCGCAAGCTCAGGCGCAGGCCGGCGCGGGCCTTCGGTTCGCTGGCGGCCAGGCGCCCGAGCACGGCGCCGGGGTTGCCGAAGTATTCGGCGCGGGCCACCTGCAGCGGCCACAGGGTGACGTCCTGGGTGCTGCGGAATTCGCACGGCGTCTGCGAGTTGCGGCCAAGGTTGGCGCGCAGCACGCTGTCGCGGGGTAGCTGGAAACCGGCGGCCAGCGAGCCCTCGTCGGGGTCGGTCTGCAGTTGCACCACGGTCATCGACGGGGTCGGCGCCAGGTAGTGCGGGTAGGCGATTTCCAGCAGGTTGTGGGTGAAGGTCGGGTACTCGGCGTCGAGTTTCAGCTGCACCCGCGCGGTGAGGTAGGCGAAGCCTTCCAGCAGGCGCTCGACATAGGGATCGGCGCATTCGATCCCGGACAGCGTCAGGCGCCCGGCGATCTTCGGGTATTCCTTGGCGAACTCGGCGGCACCCTCGCGAATGTGCTGCAGTTCCTGGTTGTACAGCTCGAGCAGGCGCGGGTTCATGCGCGTCTCCGGCGGTCGGCGGGGGCCACGCGCACGTGCCCGGACTCCAGGTCCACGTCGGTCTGCAACAGCAGCGGCAGGGCCGCCGGCTGGGCCCACAGGTCGCCTTCGATCTCGAAGCTCAGGGCGTTGGCGTTCATCTCGCCCGGCGCGGCCTGGGCGCGCACCTTCAGGGTATGGGCGAGGATGCGCGGCTCGTAGGTGGCGATGGCCTGGTGGATGATGCGCTCGAGCGCGTTGAGGTCGATGTTCGACGCGCTGTTGCCGGCCAGGGCCGGCAGGCCGTAGTTGATCACCGAGGCGCCGGCCGGGGAATTCAGCGTGGCGCCGGTGTCGAGCAGCGAGGTGGTGTTGAGCAGCCAGGCCAGGTCGCGCAGCACCGAGGCCTTGAGCTGCTGCAGGCTGAGCACGCGCTTGTCGGGGGCTTCCTGCGGGTTGCCCGGGTCGTCGTCGGTCAGGCGATCCAGCAGCGAGGGCTGCAGGCGGTCGCGGGTGGCGATCTCGGCTACCACTGGAACATCCCTGTGAACATTTTCTGGTCTTCGAAACCGGTGTCGCAGGACGCGCTCGGCGCTGGCGTGGAGGCCTCCAGGCCGGCCGGGGTCAGGCGCACGGCGCGCGAGGTCTTCAGGCATTCGCCCTTGAGCGTCGGGTGTGGCTGCACATGGGTCACCAGCACGATCGGCACACCGTCGAACTGCTCGACCCGGGCCTTGCCGGCGCGGTCGGGGCTCAGGCCGCAGGGCCATGGCATGCCCAGCGCCAGACGCTGTTCGCCACGATCGAGCACGCACTGGCCGGCGTTCTCGGTCAGCTTCACGGTCTGCCCGCCCAGGTTCGCCTGGTCCAGCAGTTCGGCGTCGGCGCAGGCGCTCAGGGCCAGCAGCAGGGCGCCGGCCAAGGCCACGCGCTTCATGTCAGCTCCCAGAACCAGACCTGTTTCGACTGGTAGTTCTGATCGGAGAAGCCTTTGGTCAGGCCGCGGTTCCACAGGTCGATATGGTCGCCCGTGCGGTTTTCCTGGCTTTGCCCGGTGCGGGCGAAGCAGTCCTTGTAGAAGATGATCCCGGTCTTGGCCTTGAGCTTGTCGCGCTCCTGGGCGCTGCCGCCGATGCGCTGCGGGCGTCCCAGCTGGCGCTCCAGCCAGTTGGCCAGGGATTCGGCGCCACGGGCATGGCCATGGGCGCACTTGGGTTCGGTATAGGTCGATTTGTTGACCTTGAGGCTCATCTCTCCGTTGAGCGCGATGCTCATGCGGATGGCGCACTGGTTGTCCCACGGACCATCGCAGGGCGAGGACACTTTCGGATAGGCATTCCACAGGTTGATGAAAGAAGGCTTGGCCATGATGTTCACCGTGGGCGGGTGAGGCGTGGAGAAGGGCGCCCGCGCCGCCTGGGGCGGCACGGGCGCGGTCGGTCACATCTTGACGTTGGAGCGGATGTTCCAGCCGTACTTGATCGGGCCGCCTTCCTTGGTGCCGTCGGCCTTCTGCGGCTGGTAGTCGACGGTGACCTTGGCGAAGTTCAGGGTCACGTTCTCGGTCAGGCGGTCGTCGCTGCCCGAGCCGCCGGTGCTCAACGAGCTGACGATCACCTCTTCGAGGTTGATGATCAGGTACTCGACCTGGCTTTCACCGCCGGCCTTGCGCACGGTCAGCTTGACCTTGTCGATGTGCTTGCCGCTGGAGCAGTGGGCCATCAGGTTGGGGCTGGACTTGTCGATGTACTTGGTGATCGACAGGTCCTGGATGTTGACCTTGCCCGAACCGCCGCCGCTGCCCATGTGCATGTTGCCGGACTGGGACATGCCCCAGCTCCAGTTGAGCACGTCGATTTCGTCCTTGTGGGCCTTGTCGTGGGACTCGCCCTTGATGTCGCCGATCTTGATGAAAATATCTACAGCCATGATGTCCTCGGGATTTCGCGTCGGTTAGCGGTAGTAGTGGCTAGTCGCGGGGCACGCCCGCTCCCACCATGGGAGCGGGCTTGCCCCGCGATGATCAGGCCCCTTTGGCCGAAGGCAGCTTCGACACCAGGCGCAGCGACACGGTCAGCCCTTCGAGCTGGTAGTGCGGGCGCAGGTAGAAGCGCGAGTTGTAGTAACCCGGGTTGCCTTCGACTTCCTCGACCACCACTTCGGCGGCCGCCAGCGGGTGCTGGGCCTTGGTGGTCTCGGTGGAGTGCGCCGGGTCGCCGTCGACGTAGTTGAGGATCCAGTCCTGCAGCCAGCGCTGCATCTCGTCCTTTTCCTTGAACGAGCCGATCTTGTCGCGAACGATGCACTTCAGGTAATGGGCGAAGCGGCAGGTGGCGAACAGGTACGGCAGGCGCGCGGCCAGGTTGGCGTTGGCGGTGGCGTCCGGGTCGTCGTATTCGGCCGGCTTTTGCAGCGACTGCGCGCCGATGAAGGCGGCGAAGTCGGTGTTCTTCTTGTGCAGCAGCGGCATGAAGCCGTTCTTGGCCAGCTCCGCCTCGCGGCGATCCGAGATGGCGATCTCGGTCGGGCACTTCATGTCCACGCCACCGTCGTCGGTGGGGAAGGTGTGCGCCGGCAGGCCCTCGACTTCACCGCCGGATTCCACGCCACGGATGCGCGAGCACCAGCCGTAGTGCTTGAACGAGCGGTTGATGTTCACCGCCATGGCATAGGCGGCGTTGGCCCAGGTGTACTTGCTGCTGTCGGCGCCGTCGGTGTCTTCCTCGAAGGCGAAGGCCTCCACCGGGTCGGTCTTGGCGCCGTAGGGCAGGCGCGCCAGGAAGCGCGGCATGGTCAGACCGATGTAGCGCGAGTCTTCCGATTCACGCAGCGAGCGCCAGCCGGCGTATTCCGGGGTGGTGAAGATCTTGGTCAGGTCGCGGGGGTTGGACAGCTCCTGCCACGAGCCCATGCCCATCACCGTCGGCGAGGCGGCGGAGATGAACGGCGCGTGCATCGAGGCGCAGACCTTGGACACTTCGCCCAGCAGCTCGACATCGGGGGGCGACTGGTCGAAGTAGTAGTCGCCCACCAGGCAGCCGTAGGGCTCGCCACCGAACTGGCCGTATTCCTCTTCGTAGAGCTTCTTGAACACCGGGCTCTGGTCCCAGGCGGTGCCCTTGAACTTCTTCAGGGTCTTGTGCAGGTCGTTCTTCGAGATGTTGAGCACGCGGATCTTCAGCTGCTCGTCGCTCTCGGTGTTGTTGACCAGGTAGTGCAGGCCGCGCCAGGCGCTTTCCAGCTTCTGGAAGTCATCGTGGTGGATGATCTGGTTGACCTGGGCGGTGAGCTTGGCGTCGATGGCGGCGATGATCTGCTCGATCGAGCCGATGGCATCGTTGGAGACCAGGCTGGTCTGTGCCAGGGCCTGCTCGGCGAGGGTGCGCACGGCGCTCTCGACGGCTTCCTTGGCCCGCTCGGTCTTGGGCTTGAATTCCTGCAGCAGGAGGCTGGCGAACTCGCTCGGGTCCTGGGTGGCCGCCTGCGGGGCCTGGCTGTCGCGCAACGGATCGTTCATGGTCGGTCTCCTCAGGCCTTCGGCTCGTTGTCGGCAGGTTTCGGCGCGCTGGCCAGGGCCTGGAGCAGGGCCGGGTCCTTGATGGCCTTGAGGATGATGTCCTCGGCGCCGGTCTTGCCGTCCATGTAGGTCAGCAGGTTGGCCAGCTGGGTGCGGGCCTCGAGCAGCTGGTTCAGGGCATCGACCTTGCGCGCCACGGCGGCGGGGCTGAAGTCGTCCATGCTCTCGAAGGTGATGTCCAGGCTCAGGTTGCCTTCACCGGTCAGCTCGTTGGGCACGTTGAACGCCACGCGGGGCTTCATGGCCTTCAGGCGCGAGTCGAAGTTGTCGACGTCGATCTCCAGGAACTTGCGGTCGGCCACGGCCGGCAGCGGCTCGGCGGGCTTGCCGGCGAGGTCCGAGAGCACGCCCATGACGAAGGGCAGCTGGACCTTCTTCTCGGCGCCGTACAGCTCGACGTCATATTCGATCTGTACCCGCGGCGCACGGTTGCGCGCGATGAATTTCTGGGAGCTGTCTTTCGCCACGTTGTTCCTCCTGGTCGCCGGTACGGCGGCTCTGCTTGTTGCGGGCGTCGGTGTTTAGGCGGCCGGAGCGACGTCAGTCGTGTTCCGGGCCACGCAGGTTCTCGAATTGCGACATGCCATCGGGGATCAGGTCGCGGACGATGGTCGCGAAGTCGGCGTCGACCAGCTTCTTCGCCCGGCGCAGCAGCACCGGCAGCGGGCTGGAGGGCTCGTGGCGGGCGTAGTACTGGAGCAGGCGCTCGAGGCTCTGCAGCACGTCGTCGCGGCTGTTCACCTCGCCGGGACGCGCGGCGACACGTGGCGCGGCGACGGCGACGGCGGCGGGCTGCGGGTCGTCAGGGGCGCCGTGCGCCGTCACTTCGTCCATGCTCGCGCTGACGGGCGCCGAGCCTTCCGGGCTGTAGTCGGCCAGCACTTGCTGGACCTGGCGCAGCGGCTGGCGCAGGGTGGACAGGTCGACGCCGCTGGCCGAACCGACCTGGTCGTTGACCCGGCTCTCGATGGTGTCCAGGGCTTCGCGGGCCAGTTGCAGGGCCTGGTGGCATTGCGCGAGCTGCTCGGGGTCGGCGTCGCGCAGGGCGGCGGCCAGTTCCTCGGCGCTCAGCTGCTCGCTGGCGAAGTGCTGCACGCCCGCCGCATGCAGGGCGGCGCGCAGGGTAACCGGGCCAAAGGTGCGCGAACGCACCAGCACGGCGTCGCGCAGCAGGGCGATGTTTGTGTCGCAGGTGAGCCCGGCCAGGGCATTGACCCGCACGGTGGGGTCGTTGTCGTCGGCGGCGTCCAGCTGCGGGTGCAGGTGCAGCCAGTATTCGCCCAGCAGGTCACGGATCAGCTCGAGGCTCGCGGCCAGGCCCGGCAGTCCGTGCAGGGCCAGGTTGGCCTGGACCAGGAAGTGGGTGATGCGCAGGTCCTTGCTGCGTTGCAGCAGGCTGGTGCAGGACTGCTCGATGTCACGCCACTGCGGCGGCTCGGCCGCTTGCACGGCGTCGCCCATCACGCGCTCGGGGCGGCCCTGGGCGTCACGTTCCAGTTGCAGGAAATCGGCATCGTATTCGAGGTCGTCGCCGCACGGAAAGTCTGCGGAAACAGCGGCGAGCAGCTGCGGTGAGTTCACCAGAAATCGATCTCCATATCGGCCCTTGGTGAGGGCGTCGTTTGCGCCAAGTTGCAAATGTGAAATGGCGCACAAACTTGTCAAAGAATGCGAAGTTGATATCACTGTGATATCACTTTGGCACTCTTAAGTTGCGCATTTATGGTTTATTTCCAAATTGCTGTCAAGGTAAGCTACGCGCCGCGAAGGGTGACTGTGAACCAGTTGGCAGGTATTCGTGTCCATTGGTCAGGTGCCATCAAAGTGCCTTGCCGATAGGGTTTAATACGACCTTTCCGGGAAGCGAATTTCGGTGTGAGGCCCAGTATTTACAAGGGTTTATCCGGAAAGCGAGGTCGGGCTCGCGAATCCACTCAAATGGATGTGTGAGTGTTTCATATATATGCAAGGAGGCGTGATGGCACTTTGCCTGACCATTACCAGTTATCACAAGATCACCCCTGGGCAATGCCCGGAGAAGTTGCTGGAAAACGGTGCCATCAGCGTAGGTCGTGCGGCGGATAATGACTGGGTACTTCCCGATCCGGAACGCCTTGTTTCTTCGAAACATTGTGTGATCCAGTTCAAGGATGGCCGCTATTACTTGACCGATAACAGCACCAACGGCGTGGAACTGGTGCATGCCGGTATTCGCCTGCGTCGCGGTAACAGCGAACCGCTGATGGACGGTGAAGTTATTCGAATCGGCGATTACGAGATCCAGGCGCGCATCGATGCCGGCCTGTCGATTCCGGTCGCCGGGCAGCCGCAGGTACACAGTTTCGAAGCACTGATGGCTAACCAGGTGGCCGCTCCGAGCGCGCCCATCGTCGGCGCGCCGGCCGCGTTCCTGCAGGGGGCTTCGAGCCACGACACCCTGCCGGACCTGTTCGATTTTCTTGGACCCTCCAGCGTGCCGCCGGCCAGCCAGGCGGATCATGTCCCTGCCCAACAGCATGACTTCCGTCCACCCACGCCGGTGGCGCCGCCTCCCGCGCCGGTGCAGGCCGCCATGCCCGCCGCGCCGGGCATGATCCCCGACGACTGGAACCTGCTCGACGAAACGCCGGTCGTTGCTCCCCAGCCTGCGCCTGTCATCGCGCCACCCCTGCCAGAGCCGGTAGCGCCGGTCGTCACGCCTGCGCCGCCACCCACCGCCGTGTCGGCACCTGCGCCCGACCCGGCTGGTGCCGGCGATACCTTGCTGCAGGCCTTCCTGCGTGGCGCGGGCATCGAGCACCTGCGCATCGACGCGGCCGATGCCGCCGCGCAGATGGAGGCGGTCGGGCGCAGCTACCGCCTGATGGTCGAAGGCCTGATCGATGTGCTGCGCGCGCGCAGCAGCCTGAAGGGCGAGTTCCGCATGCAGCAGACCACCATCGCCCCGGTGCGCAATAACCCGCTGAAGTTCGCCCCCAATGCCGACGAAGCGCTGCTGTTGCTGCTGCGCGAGGGCAACCAGGCGTTCATGGCCCCGGACCAGGCGGTGCGCGACAGTTTCGACGACCTGCGCGCCCACCAGCTGGCGGTGATGGCGGGTGTCGAGGCGGCCATCAAGCACCTGCTCGAGCGCTTCGAGCCTGCCCGCCTGGAGCAGCGCCTGGCGCCCGCCGCCGGGTTGGCCAAGCTGTTTGGCGGTTCGCGCCAGGCCCACTGCTGGCAGCAGTTCACCGAGCTCTACAGCCAGATTTCCCGGGAAGCCGAAGACGACTTCCAGGACCTGTTCGGTCGCGAGTTCAGTCGCGCCTACGAGGCCCATAGCCAACGCATTCAACGCTCCTGAGGCCAACGCCCGGAGCACAGGAAGAACACAGGACGTCATGAGGACGAGGATGAGTGCAACGAGACTGATCGCAGCCCTGGCCATGGTGCTGCTCAGTGCCTGCAGCAAGGACAGCCCGGTCGAGCCCGCCGTTACCGACGCGGCGCCGGCGGCCACGGGCATCACCCTGTATTTCAGCGCCGCGGCCGGGCTCAACCCCGGCGCCGGCGGCACGCCCGCGCCGGTGCGGGTACGCATCTACGAGTTGAAGAACAGCGCCGCCTTCGCCCGCGCCGACTATTTCGCCCTGGCCGAGCGCGCCCAGGCCACCCTGGCCGCCGACCTGATCGACCAGGACGAAGTCCTGCTCCAGCCTGGCGAGCAGCTGCGCCTGGAGCGTCCGCTCGACCCGGCCACGCGCCAGGTCGGCCTGGTGGTCGGCTACCGCGAGGTCGACCAGGCCCAGTGGCGCAGCGTGCTGCCGGTGCCGCCCCGTGACTATCAGATCAGCCTCGATGTGCGCGCCGTGCGCAGCGCCGTGGCCACCCCACAACCTGAGCCTGCCCGCTAGGCAATCGGAGAACCCATGTCCTGGAACAATCGCGTGGTCTGGTCGGAAGGGATGTTCATCACCACCCAGCACTTCCAGCAGCACGACCGCTACCTGGAAAACTTCGTCGACGCCCGCAACCGGCCGCTCTGCGCCGCTGCCTGGGGTTTTTCCGAACTGCTGGTCGACCAGGGCCTGCTGGCCCAGGGCAAGCTGGCGATCCTCAGCGCCCGTGGCCTGCTGCCGGACGGCACGCCGTTCGACATCCCGCGTGACGACCTGCCGCCCGCGCCGTTGGAGATTCCCGACGACCTGCGCAACGGCGTGATCTACCTGGGCCTGCCGCTCAAGCGCGCCGGTGCCCGCGATACCGTCGACGACGGTGAAACGCCTGACGGCGCGCGCTATGTCAGCCGTATCAGCGAAGTCCGCGACGACAACGCCCCGTTCGAGAACCGCGCGCCATTGGCCCTGGGCAGCCGCGCCCTGCGCCTGCTGCGCGCCGAGGACGGCCTGAGCGACTATGCCGCGTTGGGCGTGGTGCGTATCCGGGAAAAGCGTGCCGACCGCGCCCTGGTGCTGGATGACGGTTACATCCCACCGCTGCTCGACGTGACCGCCAGCAACCTGCTGTCGGGTTTCCGTGGCGAGCTGCTTGGCCTGCTGCACCAGCGTGGCGAAGCCCTGGCCGGGCGCGTGGTGGCCTCGGCCAACGGCGGTGCCTCGGAGATCGCCGACTTCATGCTGCTGCAACTGGTCAACCGCGCCCAGCCGCTGGTCGAGCACCTCAACCAGCTGACGCCGCTGCACCCCGAGCGGCTGTACAGCGAGCTGGTGGCCCTGGCCGGCGAGTTCGCCACCTTCACCCGCGAAGGGCGCCGCCCCGAGGCATATCCGGTGTACCAGCACGACGACCTGGCGGCGACCTTTGCCCCGGTACTGGCCGCCCTGCGCGAGGCCCTGTCGATGCTGATCGACAGCAAGGCCGTGGCCATCCCGCTGGTCGAGAAGGCCTACGGCATTCATGTCGGCATGCTGGCCGACCGCAGCCTGCTCGACAGCGCCAGCTTCGTCCTGGTGGTGCGCGCCGACGTGCCCAGCGAGACCCTGCGCAGCCGCTTTGGCCAGCAGAGCAAGATCGGCGCGGTGGAGCACATCCGCGACCTGGTCAACCTGCAACTGCCGGGCATTGGCCTGCTGCCGCTGCCGGTGGCGCCGAGACAGATTCCGTTCCATGCCGGTTCCACCTACTTCGAGCTCGACCGAGGCAGCGAACACTGGAAGCAGCTGCAGCATTCCGGTGGTTTCGCCTTCTACGTCGCCGGCGAGTTCCCCGGCCTGAACCTGGCCTTCTGGGCCATTCGAGGATAAGCCGCGATGCAATCGGACGATCCGCTCGCCAATGACCGCACCCAGTTCATGCCGCGCCCTGGTGGCCGAGGCCCGCAGCCGGCCACGCCGGGACCTGCGCAGGCGGCGCCGCCGCCACTGAATGTGCCGGCCGAACCGCTGGCGCCGGGCCAGGCGTCGGGCCTGAACCCGCTGGAGCAGGCGGCCGGCCCGCTGCTGGCGTTGCTCACCCGCCTGCGCAACACCATCGCCCACCCGGCGCCGGCCAGCCTGCGTGCGCAACTGCTGGCCTACCTGCGCCAGTTCGAGGAGCGCGCCGAGGCCGCCGGGGTCGCGCGCAACGAGGTGCTGCTGGCGCGCTACGCACTGTGCACCGCGCTCGACGAGGCAGTGCTCAGCACGCCGTGGGGCAGCGCCAGCGACTGGGGCAAGCAGAGCCTGCTGATCACCGTGCACAACGAGGCCTGGGGCGGCGAGAAGGTGTTCCAGCTGATGGAGCACTGCCTGCAGAGTCCACGTGAGCGCCTGCACCTGCTGGAGCTGTTGTACCTGTGCACCAGCCTTGGCTTCGAAGGCCGCTACCGGGTGATGAACGGTGGCCGTGCCCAGCTCGAGGCCCTGCGCGAGCGCACCGCCGCGACCATCCGCAGTGCCCGTGGTGATATCGAGCGCGAGCTGTCGCCGCACTGGCGCGGCGTCACCGTGACCCGTGACCGCCTGGCGCAGTTCGTGCCGCCCTGGGTCGGCCTGGCCCTGGCCCTGGCGCTGCTGTTGCTGGTGCTGTTCGGCCTGCGCCTGAAACTGGCCGCCGACGCCGAGCCGGTGTTCCGTGGCATCCATGCCCTGGGCGAGATTCCGGTACAGGCCATGGATCGCCCGGTGGTGCAGCCCAAGCCGGTGGACCGTCCACGCCTGGCCGGTTTCCTGGCCGAAGACATCAAGGCCGGCCGGGTCGCCGTGGAGGATGCGGTGGACCGCTCGGTGGTGACCATCCGCGGCGACGAGCTGTTCGCTTCGGCCAGCGCCAGCATCAAGGGTGACTTCGAGCCGCTGATGCTGCGCATTGCCGAAGCCGTCGCCAAGGTCAAGGGCAACGTGAAGGTCACCGGCCACAGCGACAACCAGCGCATCGCCACGCTGCGCTTCCCGTCCAACTGGGCGTTGTCCCAGGCCCGTGCCGAGGAGGTGAAGAACCTGCTCGCCGCCCGCACCGGCCAGCCCGGGCGTTTCAGCGCCCAGGGCCTGAGCGACACCGAGCCGCTGGCGTCGAACGACAGCGCGCAGGGCCGGGCGAAGAATCGCCGGGTTGAAATCACCGTTCTGGCGGAGGGCGTCGAGTGAAGGCGTTTTTCAGTTTTGTCATTCGCTGGGTGGTCCCGGTGCTGGGCCTGCTCGCCCTCAGCCTGATCATCTGGTTCCTCGGTCCGCTGCTCGATGCGCTGGTGCCGGTCGCGCCACGTCTGGTGCTGATCGTCCTGCTGTTCGCGGTGTGGATCGCCTACCGCGTGTGGCGCATCGTCCAGGCCCGGCGCCAGGCGGCCAAGGTGATGCAGAGCCTGGCCGCCGAGACCGCGCCGGACCCTGCCGGTGTGGCCACCGCCGAAGAGCTGGCGACCCTGCGCCAGCGCATGGATGAGGCCCTGGTGCTGCTGAAGAAGGCGCGCCTGGGCGGTGACGAGCGACGCAACCTGTACGAGCTGCCGTGGTACGTGATCATCGGCCCGCCCGGTTCGGGCAAGACCACCGCGCTGGTCAACTCCGGCCTGCACTTCCCGTTGGCGGCGCAGCTGGGCGAGGGCGCCATTCGTGGCGTGGGCGGCACGCGCAACTGCGACTGGTGGTTCACCGACCAGGCCGTGCTGCTGGACACCGCCGGCCGCTACACCACCCAGGACAGCCATGCCCAGGTGGACAAGGCGGCCTGGCTGGGCTTCCTCGACCTGCTCAAGACCCAGCGTTCGCGCCGGCCCATCGACGGCGCCTTCATCGCCATCAGCCTGTCCGACCTGCTGCTGGGCAGCGACGCCGAGCGCGCCGCCCACGCGGCGGCGATCCGCACCCGCATCCAGGAGCTGTACAGCCAGCTGGGCGTGCGCTTCCCGATCTACCTGATGCTGACCAAGCTCGACCTGGTGCCGGGCTTCATGGAGTTCTTCGACAACCTGAGCAAGGAAGAGCGTGCCCAGGTGTGGGGCATGACCTTCCCCCTGGATGACGGCCAGCACGGCGATGGCCCGCTGGCCCAGTTCGGCAGCGAGTTCGCCTTGCTCGAGCAGCGTCTCAACGAGCGTCTGGTGGAGCGCCTGCAACAGGAACGCGACCCGGCGCGGCGCGATCTGGTCTACGGCTTCGTCCAGCAGTTCGCTGCCTTGCGCGGCAATCTCAAGACCTTCCTCGACGGCATCTTCAAGCCCAACGCCTTCGAAGCACGCGCGCTGCTGCGCGGCGTGTACTTCACCAGCGGCACCCAGGAAGGCAGCCCCATCGACCGCCTGATCGGCAGCATGGCCCAGAGCATGGGCCTGGACCGTGCCCATCTGGCGCGGCAGAACGGCACCGGGCGCAGCTACTTCATCGAGAAGCTGTTCAGTGCCGTGGCCTTCGCCGAGCGCGGCCTGGTCGGCAGCAACCCCAAGGTCGAGCAGCGGCGCAAGTGGATCGCCCGTGGCGCGCTGGCGCTGAGCGTGGCCCTGGTGCTGGTGGTCGGCACCTTGTGGACCCTGAGCTACCGCGCCAACCAGCAGTACATCGCCGAGGTCGACGGCCGTCTCAAGCCGCTGGGCAAGAGCGTCCAGGAACTGAGCCCGGCCCAGCGCAACGTGGTCGACGTGCTGCCGTTGCTCAACGGCGTGCGCCGCCTGGCCGAGGACCCGCCCGGCTGGGCCGAGGGCTTGGGGCTGTACCAGGGCGACATGCTCGAAGGGGAGTCGGACAGCGTCTACCGCAAGCTGCTGATCGCCATCTTCGCCCCGCGCCTGGTCACCCGCATCGAAGAGCAACTGTACGCCGGCGGCCCGTCCGACTACCTCTACGAGGGGCTCAAGGCCTACCTGATGCTGGCCGACGGCGAACACTACGACGCCGAGTTCATCAAGGCCTGGGTCACCCTAGACTGGGAGCGCAGTCTGCCCCGCGACCTGGCGCCGGACCTGCGCCAGGCCTTGGAGCAGCACCTGGCGGCGCTGTTCGACAAGCGCCCGCCCAATGCCCGTCTCGACCAGCGTCTGATCGACGACACCCGCCGCCAGCTGCAACAGCTGCCGGTGGCCCAGCGCGTCTACGACCGGGTCAAACGCCAGAAACTGCCGGCCGGGGTTGGCGACTTCCGGGTCAGCGACGCCGCCGGCCGCGACGCCGCGCTGGTGTTCCGCTTCAAGAACGGCAAGCCGCTGAGCGAGCCGCTGCCGGGCATCTTCACCGTCGAGGGCTACCGCAAGGCGTTCCTCGCCGCCAGCCTGGCCCACAGCGAGACCCTGGCCGAGGAACGTTGGGTGCTGGGTCGCGAGGCCAGCGAGTCGGGCGATGCCAAGCGCCTGGCCGACGATGTGCTGCAGCTGTATTACCAGGACTACATCCGCCATTGGGATGCGCTGCTGGCGGACCTGGACTTCGTGCCGATCACCAGCGTCGGCCAGGCCGCCGATGTGCTGCGGGTGCTGTCCGGGCCGACCTCGCCGATGAAGAAACTGCTGCAGGCGGTCGCCAAGGAGACCAACCTGGCGCAGCCGACCACCCTCGACAAGGTCCAGGCCAAGGCCGAGCAGGCCGGCGTCGATCAGCTGCGCCAGCGCCTCGGCGGCCTGCTTGGTGATGCGCCGCTGCCCAGCGACAACCCGGCTGCCCGTGAGGTGGACCCGGTGACTGCGCACTTCGCCGAGCTGGCCGCGCTGGTGGAAACCGGCGAAGGACAGCCTGCGGCCATCGACGGCCTGCTCACCGACCTCAACGCCCTGTACGTGCAGGTCAGCGCCATGGTCGGCGCCAGCGGTGACGCGCTGTTGGGCGAGGCCAAGAACCAGGCCCAGGCCGCCGCGCAGCGTGTCGCCCTGGGCGCCGCGCGCCAGCCCAAGGTGGTGCAGAACCTGGTGGGCTCGGTGCTCGGCTCGACCCATAACATCGTAATGGGCGGCGTGCGCAACCAGCTCAACGCCGCTTGGACCAGCGAGGTGGTGAACGTCTACCGCCAGTCCCTCAGCGGCCGCTACCCGCTGGTGGCCGGCAGCACGCGGGACGCCACCCTGGAGGACTTCGGCCTGTTCTTCGGCGTCGGCGGGGTGATGGACAACTACTTCCGCAAGTACCTGCAACCCTACGTCAATACCTCGAGCACGCCGTGGAGCTGGCAGCCGGGCGCGGCGCAGAAGCTGGGGATCAACAGCAACGTGCTGTACACCTTCCAGCGCGCGGCGAGCATCCGTGATGCGTTCTTCCGCAACAGTAACGGCGTGCAGCCGGGCGTGCGCTTCGAGCTCAAGCCGGTTGCGATGGACGCGACCATCACCCAGTTCCTGCTTGACCTCGATGGCCAGCAGGTCAGCTACGACCACGGCCCGAGCCGGCCGGTGGCGTTGCAGTGGCCGAATCCCAACAGCATCGGCGTGGTGCGCCTGTCGATCTCGCCGCCCTCGGCCACCGGCCGTTCCGGCCTGACCGTGGAAGGCCCCTGGGCCTGGTTCCGCCTGCTCGACCAGTCCGACCTGGTGGCCGGCAGCTCGCCGGAGCGCTTCAACCTGCGCCTGCGCGTCGATGGCGCCAGCGTGTCCTACGAGCTGCGCGCCAGCAGCGCCTTCAACCCGTTCCGCAGCCGAGTGCTCAGCGGTTTCAGCCTGCCGGAGCACCTGTGAACGACGTGGGTTTCTACGGAAAACTGGCCAGCCGCGGCGACTTCGTCAGTCGCGGCCTTCCAAACAGCTTCATACAGCCCTGGGACCAGTGGCTGGCGGCGGGGATGCAGGCCAGCCAACAGGCACTGGGCGAGCGTTGGCTCGAGGCCTACCTGGTCAGCCCCTTGTGGCGATTCGCCCTGGCGCCGGGGTTGTGCGGAGCCGAGGCAGTCATCGGCGTGCTGATGCCGAGCATCGACCGGGTCGGGCGGTATTTTCCGCTGACCGTGGCCCAGGTGCTGGAGCCGGGGCAGCCGTTGGCGCCTGTGGTGGCGGGGGCCGAGGAGTGGTTCGAAGCAGTCGAGGAGGTATTGCTGGCGACGCTTGAACCGGGTGCTGCCTTTGAGGAGTTCGAGGCTGCTTTGCAGCCTTTTCGCGGCGCGACGCTGCTCCTGCAGGGACCGCGTGTGACGGTGGGTGGGTTGCAGCGGTTGGACGCGACCACGCCGCAGGGACGGGCACTGGCCTTGGCCGAATGCGCCTGCGAAGGCATGAGCCTGTGGTGGGGCAGGGGTTCCGAACGTATCGCCCCGGGGTTGATGCGCTGCGCGGGCCTGCCGCGCAGCGAGGATTTCGCCGGGTTTCTCTTGGGTAGCGAGGCGCGCAGCGAATGACCGACATGCAGTACACAGCGGCCAGCTACAGCCATGTCGGCATGGTGCGCAAGATCAATGAGGACGCCTGCCTGGAGTTGACCTGGGCAGGCCTGTGGGCAGTGGCCGACGGCATGGGCGGGCATGCGGCAGGCGACTATGTCAGCAGCCTGGCCATGGACAGCCTGCGCAGCCTGCCGATGCTCGACTCGCTCGACGACTTCAGCGGCGAGGTGCGCGACGGTCTGGCCTGGGTCAATGGCATCGTGCGCGAGGAAACCGTGCGCCGTGGCGTGGCGATGATGGGCAGCACCGTGGTGGTGCTGGCGGCGCGTGGCGACCAGGCCATCGGCCTGTGGGCCGGCGACAGTCGCCTGTACCGCCTGCGCGATGGTCGCATCGAGCGCCTCAGCCACGACCACAGCTACGTCCAGGAGCTGCAGGACAGCGGCCTGCTCAACGAGGCCGAGGCGCGGGTGCATCCGCGCGGCAACATCGTCACCCGCGCCATCGGCGTCGAGGATGACCTCGACCTGCAGGCCGTGGCCCTGCAGGTGCGGCCCGGCGACACCTACCTGCTGTGCAGCGATGGCCTGAACAAGACCGCCGAGGACCACGAGATCGCCGAAGTGCTCGGCCACGCCGACCCCTACGAGGTGGTCCGCAGCCTGGTGCACCTGGGGCTGACCCGGGGCGCGCCGGACAACATCACCGCAGTGGTCGTCAAGGTGAACTGAAGACATCATGGACATGCAGATCCCCGGATTCGATATCGATCGCGAGCTTGGCCAAGGCGCCATGGCCAGCGTGTACCTCGCCACCCAGCGTTCCCTGGAACGCAAGGTGGCGCTGAAGATCATGGCGGCGAGCCTGGCCGCCGACCCGACCTTCTGCGAGCGCTTCCTGCGCGAAGGGCGCACCCTGGCGCGGCTGGCGCACCCGAACATCGCCACCATCCACGACATCGGCAATGTCGGCGAGCTGTACTACATGGCCATGGAGTACCTGCCCAGCGGCACGCTCAAGGAGCGCATCGCCGATGGACTGACGCCCGAGCAGGGCCTCGCCTACGTGCGCCAGATCGCCCAGGCGCTGGGTTATGCCCATGCCCAGGGCCTGGTGCACCGCGACGTCAAGCCGGCCAACATCCTGTTCCGCGCCGATGGCACCGCGGTGCTGTCGGACTTCGGCATCGCCAAGTCGCTGGATGACCGCACCCAGTTCACCCAGGCCGGCTTCGCCGTCGGCACGCCGAGCTACATGAGCCCGGAACAGGCGCGCGGCATGGAGATCGATGGCCGCGCCGACCTGTATGCGCTGGGCGTGGTGCTTTACGAGATCCTGGTCGGCAAGCTGCCGTACAGCGGTACCGACGCGCTGTCCACGGCGCTGGCGCACCTGACCGAGCCGCTGCCGGAACTGCCCATCGAGCATGGCCGCTACCAGGACATCCTGCGGGGCCTGCTGGCCAAGGATCCCAACGAGCGCTTCGCCGACGCGGCGGCGTTGCTGGCCGCGCTGGACCGCCTGACCGTCCAGGCGCCGGTCGAGGAAAACGACAGTACATTGGTGCGCCCGTTGCCGATCCCGCCGCCGGCCACCACCCCGCAGCCGGTGTCCATCGACATTCCGCAAGCCCTTCCTGTGGCCGAGCCCGCCCGGCGGCCCGAACCCAAGCCCGCTCCCGCCGTGAAGTCCGGATCGAACAAACCGGCCAAGGCCGTGCTGGCGGTGGCGATCGCGGCGGCGCTGGGATTGGGTGGCGCGTTCTTCTGGCTGCTCGGCGGCAGTGACGCGCCCGCGCCAGAAACACCGGTGGCGCAGACGCCCGCCGACAGCGTGGCCCCCGCCGAACCCAAGATCACACCCGTTGTCGCCTCGGACGATGGCCGCCCACTGCTGATGCCCGGCAAGAAGACCCTGTTCCAGCGTGTGCTGACCAAGCCCGAGGCCCAGCTGGTGGCCCAGCCCGGCGATGCCTCGGGCGAGAAACTGCCAGCCTTCTCCGTGCTCTACGTCTACCAGCGCAAGGACGTCGGCGGCCAGGCTTGGGTCCAGGTCGGCGCCGCCAGCGACGGCCAGCGCGATGGCTGGTTGCCGGCCGCGCAGACCAGCGACTGGAAACAGAGCCTGGTGCTCAAGTTCACCGAGCGCTCGGGCCGCTCGCCGGTGATGTTCATGCGCCAGGTGGACGACGTGCAGCACCTGCTCGACGATACCACCCAGGCCCGCGACAGCCTGCTCAAGGCGCAGAACCACCCCGACCAGGTACCGCAGGTGATGGCCCTGGAGCCGGCGGCCAGCGCCGTGCCGCAGAACCAGTTCTACCTGATGCCGATCTTCGACTACCGCGAAAGCTTCGATGCCGGCGGCCAGCCGGTGCAGCTGCTCAACATCGCCTCGATCGACCCCGGCGCCAGTGCCCGTGACAGCGCGCCCAAGGCGGCCGGCGTGGCGGCGGTCGGCGACAACAGCTTCCGCACCGGCATCGTCCTGGTGGTGGACACCTCGGTGTCCATGCAGCCCTATATCGACCGGGTGCGCCAGGTGGTCAGCGAGCTGCAGCAGCAACTGGCGGCCCGGGGCGAGCTGGACAGCGTCAGCTTCGGCCTGGTGGGTTTCCGCAACAACGTCAAGCGCACCCCGGGTCTCGAGTACTTGAGCAAAACCCTGGTCAGCCTGGAGGAGGGCCGCGATCCTGCGCGCTTCCTCAAGGCCGCCTCGCAGGTCAGGGCCACCAGCGTTTCCAGCCATTCGTTCAACGAAGACGCCTTCGCCGGGGTGATGCAGGCCGTCGAGGGCATGGACTGGTCCGGCTATGGCGGGCGCCTCATCCTGCTGGTCAGCGATGCCGGCGCACTGCGCAAGAACGACCCGTTCAGCAGCACCCAGATGAACGAGGCCGAAGTGCGCCAGGCCGCGCTGAGCAAGCAGATCAAGATCTACGCCCTGCACCTGCGCACCCCCGCCGGGGTGAAGAACCACGGCGCGGCCGAAAGCCAGTACCGCGTGCTCACCGCCGACAGCAACCCGCAGATCGGCGACCTTTACGTCGGCGTGCCGGGGGGCGAGGTCGGCGCGTTCGGCGAGCGCGTGCGCGAGATCGGCTCGACCTTCGCCGAGCTGGTGCACCAGGTACGCAACCAGCAACCACAGCCGGTGCCGCTGCTGACCTCGGCCTCGGGGCTGGCGGCCAAGTCCCAGGCCATCGGCTATGCCATGCACATGGACTTCCTCGGCCGCCATGGCGCGAGCCAGGCGCCGCAGCTGGTCAGTGCCTGGACCGCCGACCGCGACCTGACCAACCCGACGCTGCCCACCCTGCAGGTGTGCGTGATGCTCACCAAGCTGCAGCTCAACGACCTGCAGCAGTCGCTCAAGCTGATCGTCGATGCCGCGCGCAAGACCCGCAGCTCGCCGGGCGACTTCTTCAACGAGATCGCCAGCGCCAGCGCCTACATGAGCCGCGACCCTGGCGCCCTGCGCAAGGGCGCCAACCTGGCCCAGGGCGGGGTGCTCGGCGAGTACCTCGATGGCCTGCCGTACCGCAGCAAGTCCTTGAGCATGACCCAGGACCTGTGGCTGTCGCTGTCGGTGGCCGAGCAGGAGGACTTCATCGACGAGCTGGACTCGAAGATCCGCCTGTACGAGACCTTCCACAACGACATGGCCAACTGGGTGCGCTTCGGCAACGCCGAGCCGGGTGACGCCCTGTACCGTGTCCCGCTGTCGACGCTGCCGTGATGATTCGCCTGGACGGGGTGCGCAAGACGCGCGGGCAGGGTGCCCAGCGCTACAGCCTGCAGGTCGACCGGCTGCACCTGGCCGTGGGCGAACGGGTGGCGCTGGTCGGCCCCAGCGGCTGCGGCAAGAGCACCTTGCTCGACCTGCTGGCGCTGGTGCTGGCGCCGGATGTGGCAGAGGGCTTCGTCCTCGGCGGCGAGGATGTCGCCGGGCTGTGGCGCGGGCGACAGCTCGACCGCCTGGCCAGCTGGCGTAGTCGGCACCTCGGCTACGTGCTGCAGGCGGGTGGGCTGCTGGGCTTTCTCGATGTGCGCGGCAATATCCGTCTGCCACGCCAGTTGCTGGGGCTCGGCGATGACGGTAGCGTCGAGCGCCTGGCCGAAGCGCTGGATGTGCAAGACCAGCTAGGCAAGAAACCTGCCGCCCTGTCCCTCGGCCAGCGTCAGCGGGTCAGCTGCGCCCGCGCCCTGGCCCATGCCCCGACATTGCTGCTGGCCGATGAGCCGACCGCCGCGCTGGACCCGGTCAACGCCGAGCGGGTGATGCAGCTGTTGCTGCGCGAGGCCGAGGCGCGCCAGGTGACCTGCGTGGTCGCCACCCACGACGAAGGCCTGGCCCGCCAAGCCGGGTTGACGGTGCTGCGCATGGCCTGTCGGCGTGAGGTCGACGGCGGCGTCACGGCAACGCTGGAGCGGGCCGCCTGATGCGCCCGCTGCTGATCGCCGGGCTGGCCTGGCAGGACTACCGCAACGATGCGCGGCTGTCGGCGTGCGGCGTGCTGGCGCTGGTGGCGGTGATCGCGCCGCTGCTGGTGCTGTTCGGCCTGAAGTTCGGCCTGGTCGGCAGCCTGACCGAGCGCCTGCAGCGTGACCCGGGCGTGCGCGAGATCATTCCCCTGGGCGGTGGACGCTTTCGCGCTGAGTTCATCGAGGAACTGGCACAACGTCCGGGGGTGGCCTTCGCCATCCCCCGGACCCGGCAGATTGCCGCCACCGCAGAACTGCTGTTGCCCGTCCACGGGCGTGGCCTGACGGTTGAAATGCTGCCGACCGCCAAGGGTGATCCCTTGCTGGCGCAGGTCGCTCCTCCGACGGGGCTGCAACAGGTGGTGCTGAGCTTTACCGCCGCGGAAAAGCTTGGCGCCAGGGCCGGAGACGAGCTGCAGGCCAGCTTCAGCCGCCGACAGGCCGGGCAGATGCAATGGCGGCAGACGCGCCTGCAGGTCATCAGCGTGTTGCCCCTGGCGGCGTTCGAGCGCGATGGCCTGTTCGCGTCGTTGCAGTTGCTCGAAGCCGTCGAGGATTACCGCGATGGCCGCGCAGTGCCGACACTGGGTTGGCAGGGCGAGGATCAGGGAAGCGCCCAGCAGCGGGTGTACCCGGCATTTCGCCTGTATGCCCGCGAACTGACCGATGTCGAGCCTCTGCGCCAGTTCTTCGCCGAACGCAAGCTGCTGGTCTCGACCCAGGCCGCACAGATCGCCCAGGTGCAGTCGCTCAGCCGCAACCTCGACCTGGTGTTCTGGATCATCGCCAGCCTGGCCGTGGCCGGCGCCGTGGCGGCCATCGCCGCGGGCGCGGTGGCGGCGGTGGAGCGCAAGCAGCGCGAGCTGGCGGTGCTGCGTTTGCTGGGCTTCGGCACCGCTGCGCTGCTGTTGTTCGTGGTGCTCCAGGCGCTCTACAGCGGCATTTTGGCCGCCGCCGTGGCGGGGTTGTTGTACCTGTTGGCCGAACATGGCCTGAACCGACTTTTCATGCAGGTGCCCGGCGAGTTCGCCAGCCACCTGCTGCCCATGCACTACCTCGTTGCGCTGTGTGCCGTGCTGCTGGCCAGCACCGCCGCCGCCGCCCTGGGCGGCTGGCGGGTGGCGCGCATCGAAGCCTGCCAAGGAATACGTGATGTCTGATCGCCGTCTCGGGGCTGCCGCCCTGATCCTCACCGCGCTGAGCCTGGGGGCCTGTTCCCCGGCCGATGGCGACGACAAGGCCAAGCCGGCCGTGCAGTCCCAGGCCGGGGCCGACAGCAAGTTCGACAACCCCAAACCGTTGCCAGGCGATGTCAGCCTGCCGCTGCCCTGTGGCGGCGAGCTGGTGCTACGCAGTATCTACGTGCTGGCCCAAGGCAGCCTCGACGACCGCGAGGTCAACCTTGGCTACCCGTTCAGCGAAGGCGAGGCCGGCTACAAGCAGTCGTTCATTTCCGGCTATCGGCGCGACTTCATCAATGGCCAGTTCAGCCTGCAGGACCTGGCGCCGCAGTGGCAGAAGGCGGTCGGCCCGAGCCTGCCGAAGGTCGAGAAAGGCAGCCCGCTCACGCCGATGATGTACTTCATCGGCAAGTACGAAGTGACCGCCCGCCAGTACGCCCAGGTGATGGCCCAGGCGCCGTCGCTGGCCGGCGGCGACGCGGCGCCGGCCTGTGAGGCGAACAGCGACGCGGCGGGGCGCCTGCCCAAGGTCAAGCTGTCGCGCTTCGAGGCCGAACGCTTCGCCGCCGTCTACAGCGCCTGGCTGATGAAGCACCATCGCGACCTGCTGCCGGTCAGTGGCCGTGGCAGCAAGGCCGAGGACGGTGGCACCGGTTTCGTGCGCCTGCCCACCGAAGTCGAGTGGGAATTCGCCGCCCGTGGCGGTTCGGCGGTCAGCCGCCAGGAACTGGAAGGACGGCTGTTCCCGCGCAAGGTCGAAGGCGCCGACAGTGAGGGACCGCTGGCCGACTTCGCGGTGTTCAACCAGGTTGCCGGCGGCACCGGGCAGGCGGCGCGGCTGATGCCGATCGGCACCAAACAGCCCAACCCGCTGGGCTTGTTCGACGTGATCGGCAACGCCGCCGAGATGGTCCAGGAGTCGTTCCAGCTGGTCAACGCCGGGCGCCTGCAGGGCGCCTACGGTGGTTTCGTGGTCAAGGGTGGCAACTACCTCGAGGGTGAGGGCACCCTGTTTACCGGCATGCGCCGCGAGTATCCGCTGTTCGGCGCCGACGGCACCGAGCAGCGCAACGAGACCACTGGCTTTCGCGTAGCCATCGGCGCCCTGTCGGCGCCGCGCTCGCGCTACCAGGAGCTGTTCGAGCAGTGGCAGAAGGAAGGCCGACTGGCCGGTCTGACCGACGACATCGACGCCGCCCAGGACCCGACCAAGCGCCTGGACAGCATCATCGCCGCCGCCACCGACCCGCGCCAGCAGGCCGAGCTCGGCCTGGTCAACGAAGAGCTCAAGCGCAACGTCTCGCTGATCGCCCGTCAGCGTGAAGAGGCCGCCGGCAACCTGATCCAGTCCGCCGCCCTGGTGGCCGAGACCGTCAACAACTACAACATCCGCCTGACCAACCTGCAGTCCACCCAGGCCAAGGCCGAGGCCTCGGGCGACCAGACCAGCGCGCGTATGTATGGCGCTGCCATCGCCAATGGCCGCGCCGCCCTCGACGGCGCCGTGGCGATCTACATCGACAACCTGTCCAGCGGCACGCGCTACACCGACGCGGTGATCCAGGCGCAGTTCCAGCGGGTCAAGGAAGAACTCAATCGCAAGCCGGTCCTGGGCAACAGCCTGGTGACCCGCGCCACCCTGTTCGTCCGCCACGTCGGGGAGTACCGCCAGAATCGGCGGGCCGATCCGGCGACGATCCTCAAGGAGCTGCTGGCATCGGCCGCCCCGCGACCCTAAGGACAGCTTCGACAGAAAGGACTCCCGGGAGGCACGACGCCCCCGGATACCGAGAAACCCAAGAAGAGAAACCAGACCATGTTCACCCGCAAACCCCTGATCACTGCATCCCAGGCCCGTACCGCGCTGCTGCTGGCAGCCGGTTTCAGCACCGTGCTGTTGAGCGGTTGCGCCAGCTCGCCTGTGTCCAAGGTCGGCGCCACGACCAAGGTCGAGTACTACCCCAACTGCTACGAGCCGGTGCAGCACCTGCGCTCCACCGACGGTGACATGACCCGCTCGGTCGCCACCGGCGCGCTGCTCGGCGCGGTCGGCGGTGCCCTGACCGGCGCCCTGGTAGACAAGGAAAACCGCGGCCGCAATGCCGCCATCGGCGCCGCCGGTGGCGCCCTGGTCGGCGGCGCGGCCGGTTACTACACCGAGCGTCAGAAGCAGATCAGCGACGACAAGCAGCGCATCGCCTCGTACGCCACCGATATCGACAAGAGCGCCGCCGACCTGGACCGCACCACGGCCTACGCCAAGTCGTCGCAGTCCTGCTACCAGCGCGAGTTCGCCAGCCTGATCCAGAACCGCAAGTCTGGCCGCATCAACGACACCGAGGGGCGCAAGCGCCTGGCCGAGATCGTCGCCGGCCTGCAGGAGTCGAACAACCTGCTGACCACCGTCAACGGCCGCCTGGGTGAGAACCTGAACAACTACACCCAGGCCTACGAGCAGGACCTCAAGCAGGTCGGCGTCGCGCGCACCGACGTGGTCGCCGTGGCCGAGCCGCCGAAAGTGGCGACCACCGGCAAGAAGAAAGAAGTGAAGAAGGTCCAGCCGGCCAAGAAGGTGACCAAGGACGTGCCGCAGGAAGCCGTGGCCACCGAGAAGACCCTGCAGAATGCCAACGGCAAGAAAGCCGAGGCCCAGCAGGTGGCCAAGGCCGGTACCGACCAGGTCAACGCCATGTGCCGCAACCCGGACATGGGTGACTGGGCGCCGGTGCCGTGCCCGAACGTGTGATCCGTTAAGGCCGCTCGCCGACCTGTAGGAGCGGGCTTGCCCCGCGATTGCGATGGTGAATGTACCGGCGCAATCGCGGGCAAGCCCGCTCTCACAAGGCGCGCGATACAGCCGCTATTTGTGTAAGGAAACCACCCCGTGACAGATCTTCTGGTCAACTCCCTGGCCAACAACTCCCAGTTCCTCGCACGCCAGCGCATCCAGGGGCGGATCAACCTGCCGCAGATGTTCGCGGCCATCGACGCTGATCCGCGTATCGTCGGTGCTGGTGTGGTGTACATCGACGCCGACTACAACGTCGTCACCCTGCGCGAGTTCCAGCCGATCTGCAGCATCCGTCCCAAGCGCGTGATCCTGCGCGAGATCAAGAAATACCAGACCCCTGACCAGTACACCCAGCAATTGCAGCACAATCCGCGCGAGTCGCGGGTGGTCAAGGAGGCGGTCAACACGACCCTCTCTTGTGCAGGCGCGGTGATCGGCTGGTTCGTGGTGTTCAGTGGCACCATTGCCGCGCCCTTTTCCGGCGGCACCAGCCTGGTGCTGACCTACATCGGTGGCGCCGCAGCCACCGCCAGCAGCATCCAGTGCGGCATCGGTGTGATGCGCACGGTACGCGAAGTGACCAATCCGGCGGCCAACGATGCCCTCGATGAAAGCGAGTGGTACCAGGCCGCCTCGAAGGTGCTGGATGGCGTCTCGCTGCTGGGTGTCGGCGCGTCGGGCCTGAGCACGTTGAAGTATCTGCAGGTGCACAAGGCCGCGACAGGGCGTAGCTGGCTGGAGTTGTCCAGGAGTCTCAGCCGTCAGCAGCGCAAGGCGCTGACCGACGAGCTGCTGTCGATCAGGCATCCGAGCCTGACGGCCAAGCAGATCAAGTTGCGGCAGGCGGCAGGGACCATGACCAAGCGCTACACCCCGACCGAGATCAGCCACGCCACGAAGACCCTGATGCGTGACTCGCTCGGCGCTACCTTCGGCCTGGCTGGTAGTGCCACGGTACAGAGCATCGCCGTGGGGCTTTACGAGGAGGTCGAGTAACGATGAAGCCTGCAGCGTTCCAGACCTTCATGCGACGTTACTTTCCGACGTTCTTGCTGGGCTTTTTCATTTGCCTCATATCGGCGGCGTTGTCAGCGACCCTGTGGATTGACAGTCACTGGCGCAATCATCCGGACAATCCGTCGTTCACCATGATATCCAGTGCAGTGCTGATCTTGCTGCTGTGCGCCGGGCATTTCGCGATGGTCCGGGGCTTCACTTGGGCCGTATGGGTGGTGCTCCCTGTACCGATTGTGGCTTTGTTGATGGCGTTGAGCTTGCTCGGTAGTGGTGTGAATGCTGTCTTGCTGGCAATCCTGCTGGCGCTGCCATTACTCGCGCTGCTGGTGTTCAACAGCCAGCGGCACCGGGAGATGCGGCAGCGGTTGGTGGAATTGCGCAGGGTGCGGCGCTAGCTATCGCGGGGCGAGCCCGCTCCCACGCGGATGATGCTTATAACGTTGTTCCCTGCGCGACAGCGCAGCTTGAAGGGCTGGGTAATCTCCTACAAGGACGGTCCTGTACTGATCTGGTGGGAGCGGGCTGGCCCTGTGATCGGATTACAAGTCCGCCACCAGGGCTTCCAGTTGCTCCTGTCGCTCGGTTTGGCTGACTCGCGCCCCGGTATTGAGCGTGGACCACTGCGGATGCGCCCGGGCCTTGCGCAGCGCCTCGGGCAGCTTGCCCTCGCGCCAGCCCTTGTCGTCCGCAGGGGCCAGGCGAATGCTGTCCTGCGCCGCGTGCCCCCGTCCTTCCAGCGCTGTGATCAACTGCTGCTGCCGCAGCGCCAGCAGGCGCAGCACGGCATCATCCACCGTCAATTCGCGCTGGCCCTTGAGCTTGCCCATCAGGCGCGAGCCGTAGTTGCGCGCGGTCTGCAAGGCGCCGCCGGCGATGGCGCCCGCGAGCGCGGCGGCGCCCAGGGTCAGGCCGCCCACCAGCAGGTCCACGCCCGCGCCCGCCGCGGCACCGGCCGCCACGCCGCTGCCCAGGCGCACACCGAGCAGCTTCAGGGTCTCCGGGTTGAACAGGTCGTCGCCCCAGCGGCCGTCGAGCAGCGGCAGGTCACCGGCATTGGCGTCCTCGCGGCGGAACGCATACAGCTTGAGCAGCGCCTCGACACAGCGCTGTTCGCGCTGGCGCACATCCTGGCGCAGGGCTTCGACGGCCCGTGCCTCGGCGGCGGGCTCCGCCTCGACGCTGCGCCGGCAGGCGGCGCAATCGAGCAGCAGTTCGGCGACCAGGCGCTTGCCGCTGTGGCGGCGGGTCAGGCGCTGGGCCTGCTGGTCGTCGATCAGCCGTTGCAGCGCCGGGCGGGCATCTTCCAGCAGCAGCGCCAGGCTTTCGTAGAGGCGGCGCTCGCCGTCCTCGGGTGGGGCCACGCTGTCGAAGCGCACCAGCGCATGCAGGCCCAGGCGCGCCAGGGCTTCGCGCCATTCCGGTTCGCGGTGCTGGCTGCTGGCGACGAAGTTGAGCACCGGTAGCAGTGGCTTGCCGCAACCGGCCAATACTTCCAGTTCGTCGCGGTATTTGGCCAGTACCGGTTCGCGGGCGTCGATCACATACAGGCCGGCGTTGCTCGCCAGCAGCTGGCGCAGCACCTTGGCTTCCTGTTCGAAACGCTGGCGCGCCTCGCTGCCCTGGAGGAAACGCTCCAGGCGGGCGGGGCCGTCCAGGCGCTCGCCCGGGCGTTCGAGGCGCTCCAGGTAGTCGAGCAGGGCGATGGCGTCTTCCAGGCCTGGGGTGTCGTACAGCTCCAGCAACGGCTCGCCGTCCACCGACAGGCGTGCGCCTTCCACATGGCGGGTGGTGCTGGGGCGGTGTGAGACCTCGCCGAAGCCGACGTCGCGGGTCAGGGTGCGCAGCAGCGAGGTCTTGCCGACGTTGGTGTGGCCGACCACGGCCAGTTTCAGTGGCTCAGTCATGGCCATGCTCCAGCCAGGTCACGGGCGAAGTGTCGGCGTGGGCCAGGCCCAGACGGTCGAGGGCCTCGTGCCAGTCGCCCAGGCGTGCTGCGTCCAGGGCCTGGCCCGGTTGCGCCTGCAGCAGCCAGATCCGGGTGGCGCCGGCATTGCGCGCCAGCTCGGCGAGCAACGCCAGGCTGCCGCGATCCGGCGAGCGGCGCGGGTCGCAGGCGATGGCCAGGCGCGCCGGGGGGAAGCGGCTCAGTTGCTCGAGCAGCTTGTTGCGCGATTCGCGGCTGTCGAGCACGCCGGCGTGGGTGACCGACCGGGGCAGGGCGGGAGGCCATGGGCGCTGGTCGTCCAGCTCCAGGCCAACCAGCAAGGCGCCGCTACTGCCGCTCTCCAGCTGGCCGGCTTCGAAGCGCGGCAGGGTGTCGGGGGCGGGGTCCTGCACGCCGATGCGTTCGCTGCGCGGCATCAGTGCTTCGCGCAGCTGGGCGTAGCCGGGCAGCTCAAGGTCCAGCGCCAGCCGCTCGCGGCCCTGGCGCCAGCGCCACAAGCACAGCGCGGCCAGCGCCAGGCGCGGCAACAGGCCGTAGACCAGCACCACGCCGAGCAGCCAGCTGGCCCAGGCCTGGCGCGCCAGGTCGAGTGCCGGCAGGGTGTCGCCGCTGGCGCGGATCATCGCCTCGTCCGGCACGGCGAAACCGAGCAGCGAGGGCAGGGCGCCAAGGGCCTGGGTCAGGGTGATGAACGGTTCCGCGGCGAGCAGCGTGGTTTCCCAGACGAACCCGTAGCGCCGGGTCGCCAGCAGGGCCAGGAGCATGCCCAGCGCGGCGAGCATCGCCAGCAGCCACAGGCCATGCACCAGCAGGCCGAGCAACCAGCGATTCAGGCGCTGGCGCTGCAGCAGCACCAGCAGCGCCGGGGCCAGTTGTGCGGCCTTGGCGTCGCGGGCCAGGCGTTCGCTCAGCCACAGCCACAGGCGGCCCAGCGTCGCGCCTTGCTCACCGGCGAAGAAGAAGCCCACGGCCCAGCCGAAGAGCAGTATGAGGTTAAGCCCAAGCAAGCTGCCCAGGGCCCAGAATACGTTCACCGGGCGCTGCCCGTCGCCCAGGGCCGCCAGGCCCAGGCCGGCGCCGCTGAGCACGGCCAGGAGCATCAGCGCAAGCAACGCCAGGCGCGCGCCCTGCTTCCAGTGGCGCAGGGCCGTGTCCATGCCGTCGCGCTCGGCCAGCCACAGGGCGCGGGCCTCGATGCGCGTGGCCAGGTCGCCGCCTTGCTGGCGGGCGCGACGGTTGGCTTCCTGGTCCTCAAGGGGGCCGGCGTGTTCCTCGCGCAGGCGTATTGCTTCGGTTAGCCAGCGCTTGTCGAGTGGAGTCGGTGCCGTCACAAGCTCTTCCATTGCACAGGTCAGGGCGCAAGCATAACCCACGTGCCCGATGCTATCCTCGCCGGCATGAACACATCACTCCCCCTCAGCCTGATCGCGGCGCTCGCCGAGAACCGTGTGATCGGCATCGACAACTCCATGCCCTGGCACCTGCCGGGGGATTTCAAGTACTTCAAGGCCACCACCCTGGGCAAGCCGATCATCATGGGCCGCAAGACCTGGGATTCGCTGGGCCGGCCGCTGCCGGGGCGGTTGAATATCGTCGTCAGCCGTCAGCCGGGCCTGCAACTGGCCGGGGCCGAGGTGTTCGCTTCGCTGGAAGAGGCACTGGTGCGCGCCGAGCAGTGGGCGCGGGAGCAGGGCGTCGGCGAGCTGATGCTGATCGGTGGCGCGCAGTTGTATGGGCAGGCGCTGGACAAAGGGCTGGTGAGCCGGATGTACCTGACCCGAGTGGAGCTGTCGCCCGAGGGTGATGCCTGGTTCCCAGAGTTCGATCGCGGAAAGTGGCAACTGAGCGCGAGTGAGCCGCAACCTGCCGAAGGAAACGGGCCGGTTTATCACTTCGAAGTCTGGGACAAGATCTGAAAACCTGGGGCTGCTGCGCAGCCCTTCGCGGGGCAAGCCCGCTCCTACAGGTTCTGTGGAGTGTTGCAGTGCGGTCGTTACAATTGCGAACAAATATCATCTTCTGCTAGCGTTCGCTCCTCTTGAGACTCAGAGCCAGGATGTGCCGTGTCTTCGTGGAACAAGCAGATTGCCCGGTTGTTTACCGAGCACAAGAAGGCCCTCGAGGCGTTCGTCGCACGGCGCACCGGCAGCACCCAGGTGGCCGCTGACCTGACCCAGGAGTCCTTCCTGCGTCTGGCGCGGCTGCCCGCCGACAAGCAGATCGACAACCTGCCGGCCTTCCTCTTCACGATTGCCAGCAACCTGGTGCGCGATCATCAGCGCCAGGCCATTCGCCGTGAGCGGCTGGATGGCGGCGAGCCCAGCGAGGAGCTGGCCAGCGAAGCCCCCGGCGCCGACGACCAGCTGGCCGCGCAGCAGGAGCAGGCGCTGATGCAGGCGGCGATCCAGTCGCTGCCCGAGGCGACCCGGCATATCTTCCTGCTCTATCATGTTGACGGTTGCACCTACCGTGAGATCGGCGAGCGTCTGCGGGTCACGCCGCGCAGCGTCGAGTACCAGCTGCGGCGGGCGTTACTCGACTGCCGTGCCTTCATCCAGGCGCGGCTGGCCGGTGACGCGAGGGGGCAACGTCCATGAGCCGTCATCCCGAGAGTGCGACCGACCCCATGAGCGACCTGCCCGAAAGCGAGCGCTTGTTCGCCGAAGCCACGGCCTGGTACTACCGCCTGCACGCCGAGGACGTCACCCTGGCCGAACGCCAGGCGTTCGCCGTCTGGCGGGCGCAGGGGCAGGCTCATGCCAAGGCCTGGGAGGAAGTGCTCGACTTGTTGGGCGCCTTGCAAGGCCCGGCCAGGCGCCTGCGCGAGCAGCAACAGGCCGCTTGGCGCGCCCCCCGGCGGCGCATCTGGCCCAGGGTGGCGAGTGCTGCAGCGGCCGTGCTGTTGTTGGGCGTGCTGATCGGCCAGACGCCCTGGCTCGACCGCTGGCGCGCCGACTACGCCACCACCACGGGGGAAACGCGCAGCTTGCAGCTGGAGGATGGCTCGCGGATCCAACTCAACACCGACAGCGCCTTGCAGGTCGAGCTGGGCGCGGATGAGCGGCGTGTCCGACTGCTGCGCGGCGAGGCCTGGTTCGAGGTGACTCGCGACCCGTCCCGGCCGTTCGTGGTGCGTGCCGGTGATGGTTGGGTGCGGGTGATCGGCACGCGTTTCAGCGTCGCCGAGGCGCACGGGCAGATCCGCGTGCAGCTCGCCCAGGGCAAGGTCGAGGTCCGTGCCGGCACCGGCCAGGGCGTGTTCCTCGAACCCGGGCAGGCGGTGGAATACGCGGCCAGTGGCCCGGGCACTGTGCATGGCTTCGAGCCTGGCCGTGCCTTCGCCTGGCGCGAGCGGCAACTGGTGTTCAGCCAGCAGCCTTTAGGCGAGGTGGTCGCCGAGCTCAACCGTTACTGGCCCGGGCAGACCCTGGTGATGGGCGACGGCCTGCGCCAGCGCAAGGTTTCCGGGGTGTTCGACATCGACAAGCCGGACGCCGTGCTCAAGGCGCTGACCCATACCCTGGGTGTGCGCGCCGACCAGTACACGCCCTACCTGCGCATCCTGCGCGAAGGTTGAAAATTTTTTCGGGGATTTGCACCGAACCGACGTCCTTGATTTCGTAGGCGCAAATAATAAGCACTCTCAGACAGTGCCGCGCCAGTCGACGACTTGAACGATCTCGGGGAGCCCCACTGA
Source organism: Pseudomonas peradeniyensis (assembly GCF_014268935.2). Lineage (GTDB taxonomy): Bacteria > Pseudomonadota > Gammaproteobacteria > Pseudomonadales > Pseudomonadaceae > Aquipseudomonas > Aquipseudomonas peradeniyensis. The sequence goes on from NZ_JABWRJ020000003.1 coordinate 413,693, forward strand.
TGAAAACCACCGCCACTCGGGCCGCGCTCGGCCTGGCCATCGCGCTTGGCAGCGCCGCGCTGGCCGGTCCTGGACAGGCCCTGGCCGCCGCCCAGGCGCAGGTCTACCGTTTCGACATTCCGGCGCAGTCGCTGGACTCGGCCCTGGCGGCCTTCAGTGCGGTCACCCGGATCCAGGTCCTGGTGCCGGGCGAGTTCACCCAGGGCCTGCGCTCGGCGGGTCTGAGCGGCAGTTATCCACAGGACCAGGCGCTGGCCCGCCTGCTGCAGGGCACCGGCCTGAGCGCCGCCTACATCGACGGTGACAGCGTCACCCTGGAGCGCCGGCGCGCCGCGGGCGACAGCGCGATGCAACTGGGCGCGGTGAAGATCGACAGCAGCCAGTTGGGCGCCACCACCGAAGGCACCAATTCCTACACCACCGGGTCGCTGACCATCGGCAAGGGCGAGCAGAAGCTCAAGGACATCCCGCAGTCGGTCTCGGTGATGACCCGTCAGCGTCTGAACGACCAGAACATGAACAGCCTGCAAGACGCCATGCGCCAGGTGACCGGCACCACGATCAAGAGCTACAACACCGGCTCAAACCTCAACGACGTATACATGCGCGGCTTCCCGGTCGACATGGTGCAGGTCGATGGCGTCACCCAGCCCACCGGGCAGGGCGACATGGCCACGGCCTTCGACCTGGCGATGTACGACCGCGTCGAAGTGCTGCGCGGGCCGTCCGGCCTGTACCAGGGCGCGGGCGAGCCCGGTGGCACCATCAACCTGGTGCGCAAGCGGGCGCTGGGGCAGTTCGCCCTGTCCGGCGAGCTGTCGGCGGGCACCTATGACCGCTACCACTCCACGGTGGATGTCACCGGGCCGCTGAACAACGACGGCAGCCTGCGGGGGCGCTTTGTCACCGCCTACGAGAACAACCAGGCCTTCGTCGACCATGCCCAGAACGAGCGTCCGATGATGTACGGGCGTCTGGAATACGACCTGTCGCCGGCCACCACCCTGACCCTGGGTGGCGCCTACCAGCGCAACAAGTCGGTGCCCGCGTTCGGCCTGCCGGCCTACGACAGCGGCAAGCTGCTCGACGTCAAGCGCTCGACGTTCGTCGACGCCAAGTGGAACGAACTGGACGAGCGGGTCTGGGAAAGCTTCTTCGAGGTCGACCATGCGCTGGACGACGGTGGTCAGTTCAAGACCTCGCTGACCTACCGCGACGCCGAGACGCCGACGCGCGATTTCACCTGGACCGACGGTTCGGTGAATCCCGAGACCGGCGCCAGTTCGGCGGTGGCCTATAACTACTACACCCATATCAAGACCCTGGGCCTGGACAGCTTCGTGACGCGGCCGTTCGAGGCGTTCGGGCGAACCCATGAGCTGACGGTGGGCGTCGACTACCAGCATGTGGACAAGGATTTTCGCTACGGTGGCCGGGAGTACTTCGATATCAACGTGTTCGACCCGGGCAGTATCAACATTCCCAGGATCGACTACGTGATGGACAACGGCAACGCGTCCAAGTCGAACCAGTACGGGCTGTATGCGCGCACCAAGGTCAGCGCCAACGACTGGCTGGACGTGATCCTCGGCAGCCGAGTGATCTGGTTCGACAGCGACGGCCACAACGCCAACCCGTTCTTCAACGAATTCTCCGACCCTCACAGCAGCGTGCGGCGCAAGGTGATCCCCTACGGTGCGCTGGTCGCCAAGCTCACTCCAGAGCTGTCGGCGTATGCCAGTTACACGACCGTGTACAAGCCGCAGACGCAGATGGCCGGCGGCAACAGCACGGTGGCGCCGCGCGAGGGCAAGCAGTATGAACTGGGCCTGAAGCGGGAGTTCTTCGATGGCCGACTGAACGGCAGCGTGTCGGTGTTTCGCATCTACGACGAGAACCGCGCCCAGCAGATCGGCCAGACGCCGTTCTACGAGGCCCAGGCCAAAGTGCGCAGCCAGGGTTGGGAAACCGAGCTGTCCGGCAACCTGACCGACAACTGGAGCGTCAGCACCGGCTACGCCTTCACGCGGCTGGAGTCGGGGCGTCAGGCCGATTACCAGGGGATCAGCATCACGCCCAAGCACAACTTCAATGTGTGGACGCGCTATGCGTTCGCCGATGGGCCGTTGGAAGGGTTCAGTGTCGGTGGCGGCGTGCGGGTGGTCAGTTCCACCTACTACACGCGTAATGGCGTGGACTTCGTCCAGGGCGGCTATAGCGTGGCCACGGCGCAGGTGGGGTATCGCTTCAACAAGCATCTGTCGGCGACGCTGACCGCCAACAACCTGTTCGACCGGGTGTATTACGAGCGGGTGGACAGTGCGTGGGGCTCGAACTTCTATGGCGAGCCGCGCAACTTCACGTTGTCGTTGCGGGCGACGTACTGAGCCTGAATCGCCGGGGGCGCAAAGCGCCCCCAGCGATCTATCAGGAATGACTCAACTCAGCATGCTCATCCCCGCTCAGCACCTGCTGATCGGTCTGCTTGAGCAACTGGCTGGTAACCACCCCCGCCATCATCGAACCATTCACGTTCAGCGCCGTACGCCCCATGTCGATCAGCGGCTCCACCGAGATCAGCAAGGCCACCAGCTCCACTGGCAGGCCCATGGCCGGCAGCACGATCAGCGCGGCGAAGGTCGCGCCGCCACCCACGCCGGCCACACCGGCCGAGCTCAGGGTGACGATGGCCACCAGGGTGGCGATCCACAGCGGGTCGAAGGTATTGATGCCCACGGCCGGAGCGACCATCACCGCGAGCATCGCCGGGTACAGCCCGGCGCAGCCGTTCTGGCCGATGGTCGCGCCGAACGAGGCGCTGAAGCTGGCGATCGACTGCGGCACGCCCAGGCGCTGCGTCTGCGCCTCGATGTTCAGCGGAATGCTGGCGGCGCTGGAGCGGCTGGTGAAGGCGAAGGTCAGTACCGGCCACACCTTGCGCAGGAAGCGCAGCGGGCTGACGCCAGTCAGCGCCAGGATCACCCCGTGGACCACGAACATCAGGCCCAGGCCGATGTACGACACCACCACGAAGCTGCCCAACTTGAGGATGTCCTCGAGGTTGGAACTGGCCACCACCTTGGTCATCAAGGCCAGAACGCCATAAGGGGTGAGTTTCATCACCAGGCGCACCAGGCGCATCACCCAGGCCTGCAGCACGTCGATGGCCGACAGGGCGCGCTCGCCCTTGTCCTTGTCGTCCTTGATCAGCTGCAGCGCGGCCAGGCCCAGGAACACGGCGAAGATCACCACGCTGATGATCGAGGTCGGCTTGGCCCGGGCCAGGTCGCCCACCGGGTTGGTCGGGATGAACGACAACAGCAGCTGCGGGATGTTGAGGTCGGCGACCTTGCCCACGTAGTCGTTGTGGATGGCTTGCAGGCGGGCGCTTTCCTGGGCACCGGCCACCAGCCCTTCGGCATTGAGGCCGAACAGGTTGGTCAGGACGATGCCGATCAGCGCGGCGATGGCGGTGGTCAGCAGCAGGGCGCCAATGCTCAGCACGCTGATCCGGCTCAGGCTCGAGGCGTTGTGCAGGCGTGCCACGGCGCTGAGGATCGAGGCGAAGATCAGCGGCATGACGATCATCTGCAGCAGGCCGACATAGCCGTTACCGACCAGGTCAAGCCAGCCGAGGGTGGCCTTGAGCACCGGGTGGCCGGCGCCATAGATCGTGTGCAGGACCAGGCCGAACACCACGCCCAGTACCAGACCCAGCAGTACTTTCTTGGCCAGGCTCCAGTCGGTGCGGCGGGTTTGTGCCAGGCCCAGCAACAGGGCCAGGAACGCCAGCAGGTTGAGTGACAGCGGCAGGTTCATTGAAGCTCCAGGAAAAGGCAGAAGAGGCATCGCCTCTGTGAGCGATTACGAACGGAAATGCTAACAGCCTGAAAACAAACGAATTTATACCTAAAAGTAATTTGCATAGTCGTTTATGGAATAACGCCTGGTCGTTTTTGGCAATGAACATGGCGTTTGCGGTTGTCTCGGGGTCGCTCACGCATGCCTGTTTGTCACAATTCAGGTCTAGGGTTGAGCGGCCACGTCTTTGGGAGAACCGCACATGATGTCTGCTCCGAGAATCCTTGCCGGCGGCCTGGCCCTGTTGCTGAGCGCCAGCAGCTGGGCGGCCACCGAGCTCAAGCATTGGCCGGCCGAGGCCGCGCAGAAGCTCGACGCGATGATTGCCGCCAATGCCAACAAGGGTAATTACGCGGTGTTCGACATGGACAACACCAGCTACCGCTTCGACCTCGAGGAAGCGCTGCTGCCGTTCATGGAGAACAAGGGCCTGCTGAGCCGCGACAAGCTCGACCCCTCGCTCAAGCTGATCCCGTTCAAGGACACTGCCGAGCACAAGGAGAGCCTGTTCAGCTACTACTACCGCCTGTGCGAGCTCGACGACATGGTCTGCTACCCGTGGGTGGCCCAGGTGTTCTCGGGCTTCACTCTCAAGGAGCTGAAGCAGCAGGTCGACGAGCTGATGGCCTCGGGCAAGCCGATCCCCAGTACCTATTTCGAGGGGGATCAGGTCAAGACCATCGAGGTGCAACCGCCGAAAGTGTTCACCGGCCAGGCCGAGCTGTACAACAAGCTGATGGAGAACGGCATCGAGGTTTACGTGATTTCCGCGGCCTCCGAAGAGCTGGTGCGCATGGTCGCCTCCGATCCCAAGTACGGCTACAACGTCAAACCGCAGAACGTGATCGGCGTGAGCCTGCTGCTCAAGGACCGCGCCAGTGGCCAGCTGACCACGGCGCGCAAGCAGATCACTGCCGGGCAGTACGATCCCAAGGCCAATGAAAGCCTGGAACTGACCCCGTACCTGTGGACCCCGGCCACCTGGATGGCCGGCAAGCAGGCGGCCATCCTCACCTATATCGATGAGTGGAAGAAACCGGTGCTGGTGGGCGGCGATACCCCGACCAGCGATGGTTACATGCAGTTCCATGGCGTAGATGTGGGCAAAGGCGGCATCCACCTGTGGATAAACCGCAAGGCCAAGTACATGGATCAGCTCAACGGCATGATCGCCAAAAATGCCGCGGCCCAGGCCAGGGAAGGGTTGTCGGTTACCGCAGACAAGAACTGGGTGATCGTGACCCCGGAGCAGATTCAGTAACAAGTGGTCATGGCCCTGTCGCGGGGCTTGCCCCGCGATAGCGACAGACCAGGTCAGTCAGGATTAGGCACAATGTCCACGCCCTCCCAGATCATCAGCGACACCTTCGCCCTCTACGAGCGCCACGGCAGTGCCGATTACATCGGTGAAGCCATCACCCAGATCGAGCACATGTCCCAGGCCGCCCAGTTGGCGATGGAGGAGGGCTACGACGACGAAGTGGTCCTTGCCGCCTTCTTCCACGACATCGGCCACCTGTGCGAGGGCGAGGACATGGGCGGCTATGGCATCATCAGCCATGAACGTATCGGTGCCGAGTACCTGCGCCGCTGCGGCTTCAGCGAGCGCCTGGCGCGGTTGGTGCAGTATCACGTCGAGGCCAAGCGCTACCTGACCTTGCGCCAGCCCGGTTACTACGATCGCCTGAGCGAGGCCAGCCGGCGCACGCTGGCGTACCAGGGCGGGGTGATGAGCGACAGCGAAGCCGATGCTTTCGAGGCCGATCCTCTATTCCGGGTGAGTCTGCGCCTGCGGGAATGGGACGAGATGGCGAAGCTGACCGGGGTGCCCGTGATGGACCTGGAGGTACTGAAGAAAAAGGCGCTGGCGGTACTTTGATCGATTCATTATTCCTCATCGCAAGATCCCGCATCACTTCTCCAAGTGCTCATGCTGTGCCTCTTACCATACTTCCCTTCCTGGCAGCCCACTCGTCGCAATAGTGGGTATGGTGTTGATAAATGCCGCTCGGTGGTTATACTAACTACCGAGCGGCCGGCCCAAGGAATGGGTTCATGAACAGCCGTGAAATGATTTCAGTGATCGAGGCGGATGGTTGGTACCTGGTGCGTTCGAAAGGCAGCCATCATCACTTCAAGCATCCCGAAAAGGCAGGCCTGGTCACCATCCCGCACCCGAAGAAAGACCTGCTGCCGGCCACTGCGGCCAGCATCCTGCGCCAGGCGCGGATCGGCTATGCCAGCTGACGAGGAGACCTATCAACATGTTGTTCCCCATTGCGATTCTCCCCGGTGACGATCAACACGCCTGGGGTGTGGAAGTCCCTGACATCCCGGGTTGTTTCTCGGCCGGCGAAGACCTCGACAACGCCATCGCCATGGCCCGTGAAGCCATCGAAGGCCACCTCGAACTGCTGGCCCAGGACCAACAGGAGATTCCCAAGGCCAGCCTGGTCAGCGTACACGCAGCCAATCCGGCCTATGCCGGCTGTACCTGGGCGCTGATCGACATCGACATCACCCGTTACCTGGGCAAGGCCGAGAAGCTCAACATCACACTGCCGGCGTACCTGCTCACCCGCATCGACTCGTATGTGCAGAACCACCCGGAGCACAAGAGTCGCTCGGGTTTCCTGGCCGAGGCGGCGCTCAGGATCCTGCAGGGGGATTGCAAGTGACCAGGCAATCGCGTCCAGCGTGTTGTGGGAGAGGAATCCGCGGAGATTTGTTTGATTTTTGATCATGTCCCGTATACGTTACAAATAATATGAATTGTCTCGTATACGGAACATGACTCCTTCATTGATTATCGAGCGTCTAGGCGAGCAGATCCGAACGCGAAGGCTCAATCGTGGATTGACCCAGCAGGCGCTTGCAACCCTGTCTGGACTGACCAGGCAGAAGGTCATTGCCATGGAAAAGGGAAGCCTGTCAGTGGCTATTGGCGCCTATGCAAGGGCATTGGCTGCGGTCGATTGCGAATTGCAGGTCGTCCCGGCGGTGATGCCGACGTTGGACGAGATCGAGGGAATGTTCGAATGATGCCATTGAGCGTCATGACCCCTGAGGGTGACAGTGGAACAATACTGAGCAATGCAGGCGACTACCTGTTCCGCTATGCCCCACACGCCGACCCACGTACGGCGATCAGCCTGTTGATGCCGGTACGCGTCGAGGAGTACAGGCATCGGGACCTGCATCCAGTGTTCCAGATGAACCTGCCCGAAGGCTATGTCCTGGAGCAACTGCGCAACCGCCTGGCGAAGGTCGTTCAGGTGGATCCCATGCTTTTGCTGGCGTTGTCCGGTAGCAGCTCGCCCATTGGTCGTGTGCATGTCAGTTCGCCTGCTGTGGATGCGCTGTTGCTGCGACAGAAGTTCCCGGGCGAGCGATTGGCGGACATCCTTTCATGGGACGGGTCGCAGGACATCTTTGCCGATCTGGTTGATCGCTACATTCTGCGTGCCGGCATATCCGGCGTGCAGCCCAAGGTACTGGTCCCGGAGCAGTTCGACCCTCTGTCCCAGCGCTTCACCTCGAAAACCTCCGAACTGATCATCAAGAGTGGGCGTGACGAGTACCCGGGCCTGGCGATCAACGAATACCTGTGCATGTCAGTCGCGCTGGCTGCAGGTCTGGCGGTGCCACAGTTCTTTCTGTCCGATAACGGCAAGCTGTTCGTCATGCGGCGTTTCGATCGTAACGAACAGAACAAGGCCATCGGCTTCGAAGACATGGCTGCCTTGATGGGGCTTGCGGCCGACCAGAAGTACAGCAAGAGCTACGCGGCCATTGCCAAGGCCATTCGCTTGTTTTGTGCCCCCGAGCATCTGCGCCAGTCGCTTCGGCAGCTGTTCGAGATGGTCGCGCTCAGTTGTATCGTCGGCAACGGGGACGCCCATCTGAAGAATTTCGGCCTGCTCTACTCCGAGCCGCTTCGACGTGATGCACGCCTGGCCCCGGCTTACGATATCGTCAACACCACGGCATACATACCCGAGGACGTGCTGGCGCTATCGCTGTCCGGCAACAAATCCTTGTTCGCATCACGGCAAGGATTGCTGGATTTCGCTCCGCTGTGCGAAGTGAACAACCCGGCCGAGGTCATTCGTAACCAGCTCGAGGCCCTGGAAAAGACGCTGGCCCGAGAGTCTGCGTTGTGCGAACAGGCGCCTCAGGTCGTTGCCGCCATCAAGGCGAGTGCGGCGCCCTTCATTCAGACGTTCGGTTGACCTGGTCTTTGGCTGGGGACGTCTCCAGGAAATTGTCGAAGCGCTGCCAATCCTCACCGAACAACTCCACCGGATGCATGGTCCGGTCCGCGCCGTTGCCGCACGCCAGCGCCTTGGCCGGGCAGTAGAGGTCGCAGCCCCAGCAGATCCGCTCAGGATGGCTGGGGTTGCTGGGAAATCGCTTGGCCATGTCTCCTTCCTTGAAGTGGGTGCCTGCGCTCAGGCTATGCCGCGCACGGCCAAGGGGCTTGATCGGAGTCAATGCCGCTAGCTGATCGGCCCGGGAGCCTGCACCTGTTTCATCAGGTCGTCGTTCCAGCGGCCCTCGACCTGCACATGCGCGGCGGCGCCGAGCATCACCGCTTCGATCAGGTTGTGGTTGAGGTAGGTGTACAGCCCGGGCTGGCGGAAGGTGTACAACGCCGCGCCCGCCGCGCCGCCGGGGATGAACCAGGTCTCCAGGTTGCGCTGCGGCGGGTTGGCGAACTTGCCCGAGGCCCAGACATAGTCGCCATGGCCGCCGATCAGGTGCGGGCGGGTATCGCGGTTGGCCTGGGAATGAACGATCAGCACGGTCTCGCCGACCTTGGCGGTGAGCGCCTGCTTGCCGGTCAGGGCACCAACGCTGCCGTTGAACACCACATGGCTGGGCACCAGCCCTTTCATCAGCTGGCTCATGTCGCCGAAGCTGGCCATGGGGTTGGCGTAGCGCTTGTACTTACCGTCCTTGTCGCGGGGGATGTAGTAGTCCTGCTCGCCGATGTACCAGACCTTGTCGTAGCGCAACGGCCGGCCCTCGGGGTCTTTCAGGCCGTCGCGGGGCAGGACCATGATCGCGCCGTTCATGCCGCACACCACATGCCAGGGAATCATTGCCCCACCCGGTGCGCAGTGATACACGAACACCCCGGCCCGGTCGGCCTTGAAGCGCAGCTTCACCTGCTCGCCGGGCTTCACGTGGGTCAGCTCGCCGCCGCCGAGGGCACCGGTGGAGGCATGGAAATCGATGTTGTGCATCATGCTGTTGCTGGCCGGGTTGACCAGCGTGAGTTCCACGTAATCACCCTCGTGCACCACCATCAGCGGGCCGGGAACCGAGCCGTTGAAGGTCATGGCGTGGATGTAGGCGCCGGCGGTGTCGACGGCCAGTTCCTTCTCTTCGATGACCATGCGGAACTCGACGATCCTCGGCTTATCCTCGGCGCGCTGGGTATGGGGATGAACCTGCGGTGGCGCCACCAGCTCGACGCTGACGCGCTCCAGCTTCGCCAGGTCAACCGCCGGGGTCTGGCCCGGCACGGCGGTCGCGGCCTGGGCCAGACCGCTGCCGAGCGCCGAGGCGCCGACGCCCAGCAACACGGTACCTGCCAGCATGCCACGCCGAGTCAGGGACACGCCTTCTTGCTCATTCATGGGACTTCTCCTTAAGTCGACGAAAGCCGTCGGGCACAGGAATAGCCGCTTTGAATGTAGGGTTTATTGAGGGAGAACAAGAAGTGGAGAGGGTGGGCAATGTGTCGCAGGGGCTGAAACGAAAAAGCCCCGACATTCGTCGAGGCTTTTGAGGATGGTGCGGCACCAGGAGTCGATAAAAATTTTAACTATCTGATTTATAGCGATTTTCCATATAGGAGAAAGGCTCTCTATCTCTAAAAATATCCTCATGCGCTGGCCGAATTATCCATTAACGAAAAAAACGGGATTCATGCCTTCGACATCTGCCGTTGCGTACTTCAGGCATATAGTCATAGGCAGTATGGACATCAAAACAAATTTTTCCGTAGGGTTCACGCAAATACTTATGCATGTTGGAAAAGCGAGCATCCAATTATGTAAATTGTTGGTATAAATACTGTTGATCGTTGTCTGATCGCAGGTTAATTTGCATTTGACAGTGGGTTAGCCTCTGACGGCCGAAGCTAGCAATTGATCTCTCAGACGTTGTATGGATTACTCTGATGTTGCCTCAAGCATCGGATGGAGGCCCTATGGCTAGCCTTGGCGCGCTCCTGCTCTGGTGAGGATCGCTTAGTAACGAGCCTAAATCCACTGAGCTCCGATGGTCGTGGCCTGCGACCGGCGACCGGAGCCAGCCAACAAAAGCCTCGAGCCGGAAAGCATCCAATGGAGGCATGGGAATGATCATGTTATGATCAAAAAATTTTGTGCCCCACATGAAGGCTAAAGCTTATCAATGTTCAGATATTTCGGGTCCAAAGCCTCGACAGCACCAATAGTCGCCGACGCCACGCTAGGTGGCTACGAAGGGGCATCCATAGCAGACGCGTTTGGCGGACTCGGAAATATTGGCGCTGAGTTTAAGCTCAGAGGATGCTCAGTAACTGCATGTGATCTACTTCGTTTTCCTAATGCGTTTCAGCATGTTCGATTAGTTTGTGAAGAACTGCCTAGCTTTAGCAAAGTTAAAAAATTCCTAGGGATTAATAGCTTTGAAGGCTTGAGCGATTATCTTAATTCTAGATGTGAGCCGGATTCTTGGTTTGTATATGAGTATTCGACTATAAGACGATTTTTTAGTGGTTTAAATGCCGCGTCTATTGCTGGGGCGTGGTGCGAAATTGCCTACTGGATTAAGCTGGGTTTAGTAGACGATAATGAAATTAAGTTTCTGACCGCGTCTTTGCTTAATAGTATGGATACAGTTGCAAATACTGCCGGAACTTATTATGCGTATCTGAAAGCTTGGGATAGAAAGGCTAAAAAAGAATTTAGGTTTTGTTGGTACAATGGTCTTGTCGAGGGCCCCAAAGGGGCTGCGCTTTATGGGGATGCCCTTGACAGTTTGTCTGGGAGCTCGTTTGACGTGCTGTATCTTGACCCGCCTTATAATTCTCGTGATTACTCAAGGTACTACCATTTGCCTGAAACTCTCGCTCGATTTAAAGAAGTGGAGATAGATTCGAACAGCATGTCCGGTCAGCCCGCCGAGCGCTCTAAAACTGGAGATAATGTTCGCGCAGCAATGAAGTTGCCATATTTAAGTAGCCTGATTCGTTCGGTTGGGTGGCGGAGGTTGGTTGTACAGTATGCCGAGGGAGCTTATATCTCTCTAGAAGACCTGGCGAAAGAGCTTTCCCGTTATGGATCTATGAAGGTTCATGAGGTGTCCGCACTTGGATATCAGTCTAAAAATGGAGTAAGGAAGCAGACGCATCATGTGTTCATTGTTGATAAATGACCCGCGTCCATTACCGGGAGCACTTAGTAACCCTTCGGACCTGATTGCATTTGCCGAGGTCAAGCTAATAGCGTTCGACTTGGACGGTACGTTAATTTCTACACCATCCCAAGTGCTCGGAGAACGTGTTAAGAGCCTATTTAATCTACTGAGTGGCCCTGGTAAAAATATTCGCTTGACCTTAGCGACTGGGCGCACCTTGACTGGCGTAAAACCAACTATAACGCAGTTGGGTGGAATAAAAAAATTTCCGCTTGTACTCTATAATGGCAGTGTTGTAGTTGAGCCGGAAAGCGAAGGTGTTTTTGCTCGCGCTCTTATCGCGAATAGTTCCGTGGCCGAGATAGTAGAAATTGTGAGTCTCTTGCCTGGTGTTTCGTTGTTTCTATACGCAGTGGATGCTGATGCTAAATTAGTCAGCGATGAGTCTACAATAGAAAGCGTATTCTATTTGGGCGATTCAAATCGTATGCCTGAGAAGGACTTTAATGGCATGCCTGTTAGGCCTTATGCCGAAATTAAAATGTCAACGGATGGAGTGGTAGCAGCCCTATTAACCGCTTCATCGGCAGAGCAGCAGGTGACTCTTTTAGCTGCTCTCTCCGATATTTCGGGGATTTCGGTTACGTCAAGTGGTTCCGCCTATATTGAAATCCGGCCAGAGTTTTCTTCTAAAGCACGTGGGTTAGAGATTCTATGTAAAAGATATGGGATTTCGGCTCAAAATGTACTCGCCGTGGGTGATAACGATAACGACGTTGAGTTATTGAGCTGGGCAGGACTAAGTGTGTGTGTGAGAAACTCTTCAGCAGCGGCCCGCTCCGCAAGCAAGTTTTATTCTAATCATGGCGCTGGTAATGCTGCTATCGAAGTTCTTGAAATTGTTAGGCGAGCACAGCGACTATTTGGAAAGGCAAGGAAGGCATGATAAATAAACCGCGCGTTTCACCGATTATTAGCAAGCTTAAGTTGGATGCTGCCTCTTCGTTTGTTTCGCCATTCGATTTGGAAAAGCGACTTAAAGATTTAGCGGTTGAGCTTGGTATCGCAGACATCGGCTTCCAGGTAGCGGTGGAAGAAGCAGTACACGAATGGGGGCGCTGTGAAGGAAAGCCAATTTTAAAGGACCGGTTAGACTCAGCAAATCTTGCCCTGTTCGTAAGCGAGCAGTCAGACGCCGCAGACCTTAGCATTCAGCAACAACTTCATCATCTCATTGGTGCGCTAGCTGAGGTATGGGGGAGGAGCTATAGAAAGCATGGTGCGATAAGCATTCAAGCATCTGGTGCGGAGGAAATGCTCAATTCTGCTCTCGTGCCGATGACAAATCTTCATAACGTAACGAAGTTTTCTGTTGTTTATTTTGATCTCGATAATTTTAGACAGATTAATAATAAGGGTAGCCACGGAGAGGGTGATAAAGCACTGCGGTTTGTGTGTTCAGAAATGCACAAGCTCTGCCTAGAGTATGGTGGTTTAGCTTTTATTGCCGGCGGTGACGAGTTTTTACTTGTGCTTCCATGTGAGCAGACTATGGAGGTTAGCTACAGGCTTTGGAAGCTGAAGAATCAAATTGGCAGTGTAGGGTTCGGTGAGAATGGTGACTTCTATGTTGACTTGACTGCCGGTATTGTCAGAAGAACTGTTGATGAAATATCAGCGGGAATTCAAAAGATAAAAGAGCAGTGTGAGGCTTTAACCAAAAATTTAGAGGCGGCAAAGAGCAAGCGTAGAGGAACTATAAATTTCGAAGCTGTTGAAGTGTCTGATGAAACCGAGAGGGTAACGCCTCCATCAGACTTTATAAAGCTGGGAATTTGCCTTTCTAAGAGCAGGCAGTACTGTGTTCACGTATTCGAAGATGAAAGATTAAATTTGATCGTTCAGGAAGTTTCTTTGTTGAGCAGTGACTTTCTCAACGCTGAACTTATTAAAGTCGCTGTGGACAAGGTTCTTAAGTGGTTCGGAGCGGAAGCAATTACTCTTTGGGACGAGCGATCGTTGTTGGCACGGTCTGGCACACCTTCAGAGATATCCGATGGTGCCATCTCTGTGGCAATTGCCCATGCTATTTCGAAAACGGTGATTCTACAGGATTCGCCAGATGTTTGTGTCGATAATTTGGCAGTTTTATGGTGTGCAGCTACTGGCAAGAGTGGGGTCGTTCTGGGTGATAAATTAGTCTGGGGCTGTCCAGTCAGTAACCAGACTGAGCGCATTGAGTTTGGTAGCTATGTGGTCAACGGCACATTTGGTCAAGCAGTAGGGGTTGCCATAGGGGTTCAAATTGGGTTTGAAGAGAATCCTAAAACTCCTGGCAGACGGCGCCTCCCGAGCGATTTCCTTGTTGACCATGTTCGGGTAGACGTTAGGCCACGGACGGGCGGCGGACTTCCAGACTTCTGGCAAGCAGCTCTGGCACAGATTGTCGCAGCTTTAAATGCCAGCAACAAAGATACGAAAGTAATTATCTGGGGCGAGAAAGTAGAATCAACAGAGTTGTACTCTCGGCTTATTGATGAGAGTACTTGGGCGAAAGATGAGATTGCGAGTTTGACAGGTATCTCAACCGCTCGAGTTACTGATTTAGTAAAGGGCTTATCCAGTTCAGTGATAAGAGTTACCGGCGCGCAGCAACTTCTCGATGTTCTTTTTAAGCTTTATAGTGTCTATACAGGGCCTTCAATAGAGTTGACTGATCTACCTCGGGGAGAGGATCCGTCTCTTCAACGCCCGATGGTTCAAGCCAATCCTCTAACCCAGGAAGAGGGGATTGTCTGCACAACAGCAAGAGTAGCCTACCCTCTAATAATTGACACTCTTCGAAAAACTCAGAAGGTACGGTTAGCAGTTGATGACTCAGGTCAAGAGCAGCGCGAGCTAATCGCTTTCAAACTTAAGCTGACTGACCCTGGGCTTGATCCTATCCCGGACTATCTGATGGCTCAGAAAGCTAATCTAACAGCCTACGCTGAAAAAGTTTTGCTATCTGCCGATGGAGTTATCAGGGCGGAACTAGAACGCGACAGGCAGGTCGAGGCCTATTGCTCCCATCTCTCGCGTTATATTAATAGGCAACACGAGCCAAGGTCTACTCGACGTGCCTGTTTAGTAGTACGACATCAGCCTGATGAGCACGGCTCACCCAAGCCTCTTGGCTTGATTTCTGTGTGGTCTACGCCAAGGTTCCAAGCCGGCATAATTTATCTAGACTATGTGTTCGTTTGGCGAACAGTTGAGGCATTTATTGGTCTGCCATATAGTTTGTATGGCTCACTGCGTCTTGCTGAGCAGTTAGTGGAGCGCGTGGCATCATGTGCTGACGTTGATCCTAATCATGTTAGGCTCGGAGAGCTTAACTATATTGCCCTTAGCTTGCACTTAGGCAGCGACCAGTTTCATACGAGGGTTGCTAAGCAGATTGTTGATAAGGCAAGTGATTGAATTGAAAACTTATATTGTCTCAAAGCGTTCTGAGTCGTACTCGGAGGAAGTACTGAATGGATTTGAATTACTTCGGAATACTGAGCGGTTTTCGCTGTGGGTTAGGTTAAGCGATTGCTGCTCAGTGCAGGCTTTGGACTTTATTTCAAATAACAATTTTGTGCGCGTGTTTGAGTCGTGCTATATAACTAGCTTAGATGAGGCTGAATCAAGGGTTGAAGCTACGAGGCTGTTATTCTCAGAGCTTGCAGGCAGTAAGTATAAATCGGTAATTGAAATTGGTCGAAACTTGGGCTGTTATAATGGCTTGTATTTTGGAGCGAGGAAAAATACAAGCTTGATCTTTAAAGATGTTTTAGATTACGGCTGTGGACCAGGAACTATTATATACAGCGAATTATACACGCAGGATCACAATTTAATTGCTTATGATTTTGTAGAGGAGAATCGGGTGTATGCCGGCTCTCTTGGTTTGAGAGTGCTATCAGCTATCGAACTCAATAATTTAACTGAAGAAAGCCTTGATTTGATAGTGTGCTGCTATGTTCTTCACTATATGTCAGTTGATCAGCGAACTGTGAATTTATTAATGGCCAGCCTCCGGGTCGGAGGGGTGTTGGCAGCGAATTTTCACAAGGGCACTGGTGTTGATTGGTTCCTGAATTGCGTCAACTCTATTGAAGATATTAGGGTCGTTAGAGAAAATTCCGAGTTTGGCGATCTAGTTTTTATAGTCAAGGGCGCTAAATATGCAGAATTCTGAATGTAATAGCCTATTTTGTGAAATTCTATCTACAGAAAGACAGGAGGCGGGTAGGGCTTTGATCGCTATTTATAGCGGAATTTATCAAGAGGAGAAAATGCTGTGCGCTGATAGTCAGCGTAACAGGATAGCTAACCTGCTTTGGCAAGCAGAATGTCATCCATACTCAAATCCCCACCCAACCACGCTGTTCCCTATTAATGATGAGTTAATGCTCGGGCTTGGGACTAGTATCTCTGATGGCATGATTGACCCAGGCGAGGTTGGATCTAGTGATGAAGTGCTCTTGCAACTGCTCCCTTACTGGATCGAAACTGTACAAACTTGTGGCACAGGTCCAGCAAAAAACTGGGGGCAAGTCTTGCTGGGGAATTTTGATATAAGCTCTAATTTTCCACAATTATTGGATAGGATAAGATTGGCGAAAGAGCGAGTTGCAGGCCTATCAAATTCTAGATCTACCCAGTTCTCAAGATCTGCACACTACATGGGCTCAAAGGCATCTCTTGCTCCCTACTTGTCAGAAATAATTCATACGTTATTGCCTGATGATACAGTCGTATTTGATCTCATGTGCGGATCTGGGGCTGCAGCGGGATATTTTGCGAGAGACTGGATGACATATGCATCCGATGCTCAGGCCTTTTCAAGGCTTCTAGCGAAAGTACAAGGCGGAGGGATGGACTCTAAGAGATCACTTGATATGGCGGATGAAGTCTTGGAAGCTGCTCGCCAGCATTTCGAACACATCCCGGATTTCATATTGAACAATATTGATGTCGAAAGTGAATTTTTATCCGCAGAACTTTCAGAGGATGTGAAACACAACCTTCATCAGTGGATTTATACTTATCCAAGAATAAACACCGAAGGTGGTGCTAGGGAAAAAATATTTGATGACTTGATAAGAAGTAGAACTGAATTAAATAGCCTAGAACCATACCTTCTGTTCAGTGCCTATTACGCAAACCTTTTTTTTGGGGTGCGCCAAGCTGCTGAGATCGATAGTCTTCGCTATGCGATTGATAAAACTTTGGAAGGAGAGGAGCATGAGTGGGCTATGGGAGCGTTGGTGTGTGCTGTTAGCTCCTGTGCCTATTCCTATGGTGGGCATTTTGCGCAACCAAAATTTGATGGTACAGATAGAGAGCGCCTCGATATTCTGGCACCGGAGCTAATGGTTACCCGAGCCTATTCTGTATCTCATGAATTTTTTGTACGCCTGACAAGTCTCGGCGAGGAAAGCTCCAAGGTTAAGTTTCCTGTCCGACTGGTCTCTGGGCCGTGGGAGCAAGCGTTAGATCAAATCGAGCCGATTGTAGATCAGAATGTCTGTGTATATTTAGATCCTCCTTATACTCGTGATGAATACAGCCGTTACTACCATGTACTTGAGACACTTGTTCGCTATGACTATCCTGCCGTCCAAGACAAAGCTTCCATGCCCAAAAGAGGTCATTCTGGAAGATTTGCATCTGACTTCGCAACAAGGAACGTTACAAAGATTGAAGATCTGATTGTTGAAATTATCTCAATTTGTCTTGATAGAAAGTGGAGTTGCTTGTGGAGTTACTCAAGTACAGGAGTGGCTTCTATTAAAAACATCCTACAGCGCATAAGCTGCAATGCTACCGATGTTCATATTTTCAATATGGCGCACTCCTATAAAGGACAAGGTAGGCATAAGTCTAAATCAGTTACCGAGTACGCAATACTTATAAAGGGTGGTTAGTGTTTTGTTTTTAGTCCTGCCGCCTAAACTAATATGAGGGCAGGACTAAGAAGGCCTTACAAATTTTTAGTGTAGCTATCAAAATCATCTTCACTTATAAGCCTGACTTTGTAGGAAAGCTTAGCAAGCCTAATTTTAATTCCTCGTTTTATCAGCTCTCTCAATGTTCTTTTCTTGGGCGGGGCAGATATATTCAAAGCGGTTTCGTCTTGCTTTTTCATTTCGCCTTTGATTTTTGCCCGTGATGTTTTATTTTGATTGAGAGACTTAATTGAGTCTTTCTTTGAGGTGGGACAGGACTCGCCCTCCTTATTGATGCTCAAGTAATCTGCTAAGATGGAGTTGAATTCTTTTTTTACTTCATCCGACGGCTCGCCTTCTTGGAGGCGATTTATCAATCGTCTAGACTTTCTCGCGACCTCGATGTACATGTTTCCAACGAGTCTATGCTGGGACACTTGTTTTTCCAAACCCAGGAAGCCTAAGATTGCTGTGGAAACTCCAACCAATAGCGATACGACAGAAATGAACAGTGCTTCGTATGTGCTAATGTAAGGTACAGCTTGGAAAACTTCTTTAATCGCTTTTGACGCAATGATTGCCGTTCCAATTACGGAAAATAATCCTAATTTTATTCTTGCTGCGTTTTTTCTATCAGCTGCAATGAAGTGGCGATCTTTTCCTATTTTAGAGTCAACTTCTAGGTTGGCTAGCTCAAGTAGGAGGTATTTGTTTTTTTCCATACTGCTACTTCCATTTTATTTGCGGGGCAGGATGAGGCTTGGCAGATTCGTATCAATGGTTGCCTCCTCCTCAGTGGATATTTTAATTCAGTCTCGTGCTCGCCGTGAAGCAAAGATCGTAGCTGTATCCGGCGATGTTTGAGCGTGCGCTGGCTCAGTAGGCTTGCCCCAGGAGTGAATCGCAGGGCAAAGCTGATTTTGCGTACCTTTGTAATCATTAGGTGAAGTTGGTTGGTATTATATTACAATAGGGTTAGTGAGTTTTGCTGAGAACATTTTAATCGTACCATCTTGTGAGATTTTTACAGACAGCCCGTTTTTTGCGAGAATAGAGGCTACCGATTCGCCAGTCCCTTTTACGCCATTTATCGTCACCTTGGAAATGTCAATGACTGATCCATAGGACAGTAGGGCGCCGTCTGTATTGAAAATAGACGCGCCGTCACTGGACAAGAGTCTTACAAGTGTTTGGGTGTGCCGTTCATCAAGTAAGGAAAATGGAGCCGTTGTGAGTGAGTTTTTTGATAGCAGTAAATCGTCAAATTTTTGAGCATCCAATGGAATCCAGATTATTGAACTAAGTCTTCGGCGAGCCAAATAAAATACATAGTAGAGTAGGCTCTGAATGAAGTCTTCTTTGACGTTTAGCGTCGATCTTATCAAATTCGCAATTTGTGTAAGGCTTCGGATTCGCCACTGTCCTTCTTTGAAGTTGAATTCGATTCCTTCGGACCCGGTGATGGAGTACTCGGATTGACTGGTGACTCGAAATAGTGCGTCCCCACCCTTTATTGTTTTACTTAGAGTGTAGTCATCTACAAAAGATATTAGCGCTTGCCTACTTGAATTTGCGAGGAATGCACTTGCGATCTCCAATGATGGGTTAGCGAGGAAGTACGATGTCTGGCCATCTGCCAAATACCAGAAGCGTTTATCTATAGGGTCGATTGGAGAAAGTTTGCGAGCCTCTTTAAGTGGCAGTAATGCACCGCCTCGGGTATGATCTCGTTTGTTTGCATATGCGTAAAATGATCGTGTTAAGACAAGCCCGGTTGTAAAGTTGCGCCCCTCAAATTTTGTGTTTGCGAGCTTATGAAATAGCTCTACTAGCTGTTTGAATTTTCTATAATCATAGCGCCCCCTGCTGAAGAACTTTGATATTGTTAGCTCTAATAGTTCGTCGCCAAATTGATGAGGCTTAAGAGAAAATTTATCTTTTACGCTATGGCTTAGCGTAATAGCAAGTACCCCTTCAAATACATTCAGGAGTCTTTCAAGCCCGGTAAAAGTAGTATTGGTAATCTGCAGTGAAAATGCAGCTACTACGGTTTTCCCCTCAAGAACTCGACCTAGCACGATCGCACAAGTGCTGTTGACAATATAAACGCCTCGCCTTTCGTTTTCGAGAATATCAATTCCGTATTGGTGCTTTATTGAATTTATAGGGTTGTGGTCAAATTTTACCGACCCTCCAAAAAAGCGTCTGGTGGCGCCAAGAAGGTAGGGTAAGGCATGCTTCTTGAATTCGCCCGATCCTCGCATATTTTCGAAATCTATCATGTTGTTTCCTTGAAAATTCAGCTATATTGGTTTTTGCAAGATTCTTGTGGTATTTAAATTTGCGTTATGTATGTGTTTTAATAATTGTTTTGTTCTTAATTTCATGGTTTTAATGTATTTTGAACAACTACCAATATTTATATCCAAAATCGATCTTGGTAGTTTTCAGAAGCCATAGCTTCACACGTTAGAGGCTTGATGGCAATACGGAATCACGCTGGGCTTTCCGAAACTCTTTATCTATAACAGTGATGAATTCTTTCTGGTTTATTATGACTAGGCGTCTCTCCCTAGCTGCTCTCCGAGCAATGCGACGTAGGGATGATTGCATGAGCTTGTGTTTAGGGACCTGCCTTACTTAGAGACTGAAAGTCCATGATTTCGCTAGACGTAGAGAGAGTAGTCTTACAGTTAGCCGGTAGTAATATTGCGTCGCCTGACTGCGCTCTGCTAGATGATGATCGAGAAACCACTCGACGTGCTTTCTCTGCCAACCCCAAGGCGTTTTTCGCTGCCAGCGGTCTGCAATTTCAGCCTGAATGATTCTCGCCTGCCGCACATAGCGTTGCCGGGTTGCATACGACCCGGTCAGAACGCCAGCCAAGAACAGCTCCATATCGAATGGCTGACTCATGACGGCCCTCCAATGTAGGCAGCGAGCACGTCGATCCGGCCGTGCCCAAGCTCGTAACTGATTCGCCTCCGGGCCTCGCGATCAAGGTTCCTATTTACCTGGCAACATTTGCCACCATTAATTGGCGCGGGGTGTTGGGTGATCTGCTCGTAGCACTCACATGCGTATGCCGCTCGTAACTCATGGAAGCCTTTCAGATTGTGTGCATGCAGGATGTCCCGCGCGGGGCGAATGACTTCTTGCAGAACATTCAGATAGCTTTCGTGTAGCGCAATCAGGTTGCGGCTATCTGCAGGTGACGCTTGCCGTGCGAATCCAAGCGCACCTCGAATATGGTCGTCCACCGCAATCCAACGTGGCGCTGAAGCTCCGGCACGGCCGCCTTTGGTGCCATCCTGAATGTTAATCCTGCCTAGCTCTTTAGCCTCACGGCTCAGCCGTGGCAGGTCAGCTAGGATGGCCTCACGCAAACGCATGCCGGTGGCTCGCGCTAGCAGAACGATCGCGGCGGCGCGTTGCTGATGTTGGCGGCAAAGTGCATCGACGATCTGCGTAACCTGCTTGCGGTCCTGGCCCTGTGGCACAGACTGTCGAACCCCGGTGCGCTGCATTCCCAACGCCTTGCTCGGACTTGGCACCTTCACGCACTGATCACCGCGAAGCGCCGCCATGGTCCTGTTAACGCTGGATAGCCGGTTTTGTGCGGTGCTGACGGCGAGGTCACTGTGCCGAACCAGTTCGCGCAGACACGCCGCGTAGTCCGCCAACACTTTGCGATCAATCTGCCGCGCATCATTGATACCGGGCCCCTGCTCGGAGCGGCACCACTTCACAAATGCCTGCCACCGATCACTGTGTGCCTTCACCGTGCCGTAGTGACCGCCGCCGAACATGTCTTTCAGCGCCTGCGGTCCTGCGTAGCTCAACTGCCTGCCGTAGCCGAAATTTCGGCCATCGCGTCGACCCACCAATGCCATCTCAATCACCTCATCTGCCGTTCTCCGATCCTCGCCCCACGTCATCCCGCCAAGAATGCTGAGTGTTATCAGGGATCAAGGCCCCTGCGACCTGTGGGGAATGTCCTCTACGCGGGACCAGCGGCTCCTTACAACCGGGAGCAAGGGCATCTCATGATCTGGCCTCCTTAACACCGTTACCGGTGGGCGGGTGGAGGTAGTGCTGGCTGACGAAACCAGCGCCTGAAGATCCTGAGCCGGGTGAACGCAGCAATGCGATGACCGGGGCATGCCTGACTGTCAGTCAGGTGCAGTCCATTCCTTGGTCTGCGGCACCATCATCTACATGGCTGTTGCTGGTGACATCGGCGTTTGTCACGAGGGGAATTGCCGCAAAGCCGTGTGCGATCAGGGCTGCAGCAGTGGTAGAAGTGCCCGTCTCTTTCCAGAAGAAAGAGACGGGCACAGGTTGGCGCAGTAGTCGGCCAAGCGGATAGGTTGCTGCAGGGCAGCGAGGTACGGTGTATCTGGCGCACGAGCGCTATGTGTGTAAGAGCATCCATCACATGGGTAGTGACCGGGCGAGCTGCCGGATGCGAATCGCCCTTGGGGAGAACCACCGCCAGAGCGGCGTGACCTTTAAGGTTCGGGTCACCTGGGGTGCTGTCATCGACAGCGTTTGCAACTCCCGGTCTACGCCTGTGGACAATGTTCGTCAAGCAAAGCGATTTCAGGGATTTAGCGCCTGTGGATAAAACTGTCCCCCGGTGGACATCTGTGGTTTTCCACAGACGCAACCTGTGCCAGCAGTTTTTTTCTTAGGTATGGTCCTTTCAAACGGGGCGGCTTTGCAGCCCCGTTTGAAAGGACCCGCGCGGAGGAGCTTCATGGGGTGCTGTGGGTAACTTCACAGCGAGTTTGAGGTGGTGGTGCGGCGGGCTACTCGGTCCTCTTGGCACTGCGCAGGCGCGTGACGTTCTCTCCCGTCTGCTTGGCAAACTCGTGCGGCGTCACATGTTCCTCGCGGTTCGCCTCCAGAAACCGGCTCCACCAGGTCATGATCATCCGGCGCTCTTCGAGGAACTCGGCCTTGTGGGTGTAAGCGGCCCGTACGTTGTTGCGTTCCTTGTGACTCATCTGCCGCTCGATTGCCGTCTCCGACCACAGCCCGGACTCGACCAGCGCACTGCACGCCATGGCTCGGAACCCGTGGCCGCAGATATCCACCTTGGTGTCATAGCCCATCGTCCTCAGCGCGGCGTTCACCGTGTTCTCGGACATCGGCTTCCACGGTTTGGCATCCCCCGCAAACACCAGGTCGAACTTGCCGGTGATCGCGTGGATCTGCTCAAGCAAGGCCACTACCTGCGGCGATAAGGGTACAACGTGAATGTCCCCGGCCATCTTCGTGCCCCTTGTGGAAAAGGGCACGCCGTCCAGCGCCGGGCGGGTATCGGGGATCTCCCAGATTCCGCGCTTGAGGTCGAACTCGTTCCAACGGGCGAAGCGCAGTTCACTGGAGCGCACGAACACGTGCAGCGATAGCATTACCGTGAGGCGCGTGAGCGGGCGACCTTTGTAGCCGTCGATACGCGCCTGTAGCTCAGGCAACCGCGATAAGGGTAGTGCGGGTCGATGTGTAACCCGTGGCGTTTTGATCGAGCCATCGAGATCGTGAGCCGGGTTCGCCGTGATCAGTCGCAGCCGTTTGGCTTCGCGCATGATGCTTTGCAGGTAGTTCTTGATTCTGAGCGCCACGTCGATGGTGCCGCGCTTCGTCACAGCCTCCAGTGGCTGCATGAGGTCGTGGGTGTCCAACTCAACGATTGCCCTGGCACCTAACAAAGGGAATACGTGAGTCTTCAACCGGCTGAGCACAGTCTTAGCGTGGCCCGGCGCCCACTTCGGCACCATCCCGGCATACCAATCGAGCGCAACGCTTTCGAAGGTTCGGCCATTGATCACGGCTTGCACCTTGGCCTGCTGCTTGGACTGGATAGGGTCAATGCCGTTGGCGAGCTGCTGTTTGAGCTCGAAGCGCTTGTGGCGAGCGTCAGCCAGCCCGACCACCGGGTAATTGCCGAGTGAGGTCAGGCCCTCGCGACCATCGGGCTTCACGTACCTGAGCCGCCAGCCTTTGCGACCGTTGGGCTTCACGAGCAGGTAAAGGCCATCGCCGTCAAAAAGCTTGTACTCACGTTCGCGAGCCTTTGCAGTGCGGCAGGCGTTGTCGGTAAGGGGAGCCGTTGTGCGAGCCATAAGGGTACTTTCCAATGTCGAATTGGTAGGTATCCTTAAAAGTACCCTTATTAGCGCTGGCTACCCTCGGAATCCGACGGAACGCCAAAACGAAAAAAACCGCCAGAAGGCGGGTTTTTCGGGGGTTCCAGAGACTTTGAAAGCTTTCTATGGAACCTTGAATGGTGCCGGCACCAGGAATCGAACCCGGGACCTACTGATTACAAGTCAGTTGCTCTACCATCTGAGCTATACCGGCACAGGGGCGTCATTATAGCGATGGATTTGCCGCTGTAAACCACTTCGTTGCATCCATCGCACATTCCCCTAAGTCACCGCGCACAAAGGAGAAATTTCCTACCAGCCGCGGTGGATCGAGTTGACGCTCGGCTCGGGCTGGCCTGGGTTGAAGAACAGCTTGCCGTTGTCGCAGCCGCGCTTGCGGCAGGTGCCGTCGGCGTTGTGCAGGGGCAGGCCGCGGTCGCCGCCCAGTTGCATGCCGGGCATGTTCCAGTTCAGCGGGGCGGGCTTGCTCGATGGCGTGCCGCTGGCGCAGCCGGTCATGGCCAGGGCGAGGGTCAGCAGGGCGAAAGGCTTGGTGTGTTTCACGATGTTCGAGTCCGTTCCGGGATCAGTCTTTGTTCAGGATGCGCTGGATGGTGCCGCCGCAGGCCATGTAGCAGGAATCGTAGTCATTGCCGCAACTGTAGCTGCTCCCCGTGTAGGAGGGGTAGCTCGGGTAGTAGCAACTGTGACGCGCTTCCTTCTTGCTCTTGCCGTTCTGGCAGTACTGGTAGGCCCTCATCTCGGCCTGGTGCAGCGCACGTTCGCTGTTCTCCTGCAGGCGCGCCATCTGCTGGCAGTGGTTGCGCTGCATCGAACAGCTGTTGATGCAATTCATGCCATGCGCGCTGGGCGGTGGCGAGTATCTATAGGTGTAGCTCGGGCCGCAGCCGGCCAGGGCCAAGGCCAGGCAGGCCAGCACGAGGGCGGCCAAACTGTTGTGGAAAAGTGCCATGGGTGTTGCAGTCCTTGATCATTCGTCGCTGAACTCCAGCAGATCGCCGGGCTGGCAGTTCAGGGCGCGACACAGCTTCTCCAGGGTCTCGATCTTGAAACCCTTGATCTTGCCGTTCTTCAGCAGCGACAGGTTCGCTTCCGTGATACCGATGATTTCCGCCAGGTCCTTGGAACGCATCTTGTTCCGGGCCATGACGACGTCGAGGCGGATGATTATCGGCATAGGAAGCAGTCAGACATAACAGTTGTGTTCATCGCTGATGGTCTTGGCGTCACGCATGAGCAGCGAGAAGGCACACAGCAGGATGCCTTTCATGATCTCGTAGACAGCCTGCGATGATACACCGATCGAGAAGCTGAAGCTCCTTTCGCCGGCCGGCAGGTCGATGGCCAGGGCCAGGCCTTGCAAGGTGTAGGTCACCGGCCACAGCAACGGGGTGAAGATGCACAGCAGGCCGACCCACCACAGCAGCTTGATGTTGTCCGAGGTCCAGGTCTGGCCACGGGAGAGTCGGTGGAAGAACAGGCCGGTCAGGCTGAGGGCGATGACGGAAATCATTGTCGGGATCATGTCCACGGCCAGTACCAGGCCGATGGCCAGGGGAGATGCCATGTAGCCGGGTTCCAGCAGCAGGGGCATCTGGTCGCCATAGGCCTGCAGGTAGCCGTTGAGCATTTCAGGGAAGTCGAAGATGCAGAGCAACGGGATGGCCGCCAACTCGACGATTGCGGTCGTCCAGGCCAGGTAGGCGGCAAATGTGCCGATGGTGCGTAGGCGCGAACGCGCATAGGCCACGGATCTACTGTTCATGGGGTGCCTCCGTACAGTGATGAACGAGGCGATTATTCTTGAATAATTATCGTAAAACAATAATTAATTTTGTGATTTGGCCTGTGGCGACGCTTTGTCGCAGGACGAGGGAGTAGGCATGGCACCGGCCTTGCCGGTGATCGCGGGGCCAGCCCGCTTCCACGCTGAGGAAGCTTGCGTACGCTATAGAGCAGTCGCAGGGTCATCCCTATAGGAACGACTGTGGGGAATATAATTTACGAAGCTTTCAGCAGGCTTTAAGGGGATAAATCTGGAAGCGCGCAATTTTTCGCGAGAAACATTTAGTCTCAGCCTATCGTTTTGACTTAATCGATCACCTCAGTTAATCTTGTGTTCATTATGTTGAACAGTAAAGCTTTCAAGCTCCTCTCTTCCTCCCGCCTGGTTTCCCGTGAGCGTCACTGGACCGGCGACCTCTAGCGCCACCCTCCCTCTACAGCCATAAACGTCTCTGTCTGGTGCCGATGCCTGTGCGCTCGGCTGCTGTCGCCCATGGGAGGGCATCATGCGTTCCTGGATCTACCTGATCGTCGCCATCACCTTCGAGGTGATCGGCACGGCGTCGATGAAACTCGCCGCCACTCATTTCCCCGTGCTGGGGCATGCCGTCATGTACGTCATGATCTGTCTGTCGTATTTCTTCCTGGCCCTGGCGGTCAAGCGCGTACCGGTGGGTGTCGCCTACGCGCTGTGGGAAGGGTTCGGTATCGTGCTGATCACCTTGATCAGCGTGCTCTGGCTCGGCGAAAGCCTGGGCTGGACCAAGGCCCTGGGCTTGGCGGTGATGATCGCCGGCATCCTGCTGGTCAAGGCCGGCACCCGGGCCAAGGCCGTCGAACGTGAAGGGGAGACCGTGCCATGCTGATTCCATTTGCCTGGTTGGGCCTGGCCATCGTGCTGGAAGTCCTGGCTAACCTGCTGCTCAAGTATTCCGAGGGTTTTAGCCGCAAGGGCCTGGGCGTGGCCTCGATCCTGTGCGTGCTGGCGGCGTTTACCGCGCTGGCCCAGGCGGTCAAGGACATCGATCTGTCGCTGGCCTATGCCATCTGGGGTGGCTTCGGCATCCTTGCCACCGTGGCCATGGGTTGGGCCCTGTTCGGTCAGCGACTGGCCGGGCGCGGCTGGCTCGGCCTGGTGCTGCTGCTGGTAGGCATGAGCTTGCTCAAACTGGCTTGACAACACCCCTGCCAAAGCGCTTGGCCGAATGGTTTATGCACAATGGGCATTGGCCGCTTGCGCGAAAGGCATGCCGGCCGGCGCTACCATCGGTCTTTGCGCAAAGGCTTGTATTTATTGGCTTTGACGCCAGCCGTGGAATAAGCAAAGCAGCGCAAATAGCCTTCGGATCCAAGATTGGGTGATTTTCATCACAAGCTTGTTCACAGAGTTATCCACAGGCTGTCAACCGCGCTGCGGCGCTGTGTCGCGTTCTCCAAGCAGCAGCAGGTTGCGGGGGGTCAGCGGGTAATCGCAGAACACCCCGACACGCACCGCATAGCCCTGCTCCTGAAGGAACAGGGCGCGGTCGAGCACCAGCCACATTTCCAGGGGGCGGCGGAAGAGATTGCGAACCAGCTCGAGGTTGCGTACTTCGGCCAGGCGTCGCTGGCCGGCGGCTTCCAGGGCGGCCCAGTCGGGGCTGCCCTGGATCGTGACCTGCTTGAGTTCGGCCAGGTCGCGGCAGTACTGCTCGAAGGGCTTTGCCAGCCAGCTGACCGGCAGCGATGGCGTGGGCAGGTAGTCGTCGATGCCACGTTGCTGGCGCTGCAAGAGGTCGAAGCCCAGGCGGCGGGCCATTGAGGTGTCGCGCTGGCGCCGGGTGCGCAGGCTGGAGGTGACCGCCTCGCTCAACGGCAGGCCCAGGTCTCCCTGGGTCAACGCCAGCGCTGAAGCCCGGGCGGCGCTGGAGAGCGGCTGATAGGCCTTGCCCTGGATGCGGTTGTAGCAACAGGGCGCAACGGCGATCTGCCGGCAACCCTGCTGGCTTGCCAGCTGCATGAGCCGAACATGCAGGTCGCCGCAGGCGTGCAGGGCGACCGCGCTCTTGTCACCGTCCAGGTGGAGGGCGCTGTCGGCGGCCATGACGTCCTGGTGCACGTGGGTGGCGGGTAGCTGGTGGTGCTCGCTAAGGGCCTTGCCGGCGCCGACCAGTTCGGCGTCGTACTCCAGGCAGGTCAATTGCTGGCCGGGCTGCAACAGGCGCCGACCCAGATGGCCTTTGCCGGAGCACCAGTCGAGCCAGTGCCGGGCGGGTTGGCTGAACGCCAGGCGACGGCTGAAGGCCTCGATCTGTTGCCACTTGCGGCCGGGGACACCGACATCGAGGCGGTGGCCGGCGGGATGCAGACCGGCATCGGGCAGTTCGCCGACAGCGGACAGCTGCGCGGCTTCGCCGGCCAATTGTGGGAAGGGGGCTGGGGCCTCAGGTGTATCGTCGGGGGATTCGGCTTGCTCGAGCGTGCGTTGGCGCAGCCAATGGGACAGTTCCGGGTGTTCGTCTTCCCACGCCAGGCGCAGGTGGGTGAACGGGCGTGGGTGCCACAGGGGCTGGTGCTGTGTGAGGAAGCGGTCGAGGGCCTGGAAGCGCTCGAAGAGCTGGTCGGTTTGCAGGATGGGGGGTGTGGTCATTCGAGCACCGGGGCACTAGCGAGAGGGGCTGCTGCGCAGCCCATCGCGGCACAAGGCCGCTCCTACAGAGAAGGGGCCGCGTGCGGCCCCGGGTTCAACGCCCCTGGCAGGCATCCACGCGCAGCCAGCGCTCCAGTACCTTGAAGCCTTGCACCAGCACGAACGAGATCACCAGGTAGAACACCCCGGCGGCAAAGAAGATCTCCACCGGCAGGTAGGTCCGGGCAATGATGGTCCGCGCCATGCCGGTCAGCTCCAGCAGCGTCACGGTGCTGGCCAGGGCGCTGGCCTTGAGCATCAGGATCACTTCGTTGCTGTAGGCCGGCAGGCCGATGCGCGTGGCGCGCGGCAGCATGATGTAGAACAGCGTCTTGCCCCGCGACATGCCCAGTGCCCGGGCCGCCTCGATCTCGCCCTTGGGGATCGCCTGCAGGGCGCCGCGCAGGATCTCGGCGATATAGGCGGCGGTGTGCAGGGTCATGGTCAGCACCGTGCACCAGAACGGATCGCGCAGGTACGGCCACAGCGAACTGTTGCGCACCGCGTCGAACTGGGCCAGGCCGTAGTAGACCAGGAACAGCTGAACCAGCAGCGGCGTGCCGCGGAAGAAGAAGATGTAGCCGTAGGGCAGGGCGCGCACGTACCAGTGCCGCGAAGAGCGCGCCACCCCCAGCGGAATGGCCAGGATCAGGCCGGCGATGACGGCGATGGCCACCAGCTCCAGGGTCAGGGTCGCGCCCTGGGCCAGGCGTGGCAGCCACTTGATGATGACTTCCCAGTTCATTTACTCGGCCCTCATGAAGCCGCGAGCGGCGCGCTTTTCCAGGAAGTGCATGCCCGTCATGGCAATGACGGTGAGGCCCAGGTAGATGCAGGCGGCAACGGAGTAGAACGTGAATGCCTTATTGGTCGCGTTTACACCTATCTGCGCGTGGCGCATGATTTCTTCCAACCCGATCACCGAGACCAGCGCGGTGTCCTTCATCAGAATCATGAATAGGTTGCCCAGGCCAGGCAGGGCGATGCGCCACATCTGCGGCAGGATGATCCGCGACAGGATGCGACCCTTCGACAGGCCCAGGGCTATGCCGGCTTCACGATGCCCCTTGGGGATGGCCAGGATGGCACCGCGGAACACTTCCGTCGCATAGGCGCCGAAGCACAGGCCGAGCGCAATCACGCCCGCAGCAAATGCGCTGAGTTCCAGGCCTGGAATGCCCAGGGCATCGCCGATACGGTTCATCATGGTGACCGTACCGAGATAGATGAGCAGCACCCAAAGCAGCTCGGGTACGCCGCGCACCAATGTGGAATACGTGCCGCCAAGCCATTGCAGTGGTTTGACTTGCGAGGTCTTGGCCAGTGCGCCGAGCAGGCCCAGGGCCAGCCCCAGCAGCAAGGCGCAGAGCGCCAGTTTTACGGTCATCACAGTGCCGGCGATCAGGGCCGGACCGAATCCGTGCAGGTCGATTATCATGGGTAGGTTTGTTCAAGGGACAGGCACCGCATCAGCGGTGCCTGTCGGGGCGAATCAAGAGGTGCGAGTCAGTAAATGCTGAACGGGAAATACTTGTCGTTGATCTTTTTGTAGGTCCCGTCGGCAATGATTTCCTTCAGTGCGGCATTGAGCCTTTTACGCAGCGCGTCGTCACCTTTGCGCACGGCGATGCCGACCTTGTCATCCTCGTTGACCGGCTCACCCTTGAACTCGTAGTTCTTGCCGGCTTCGGATTTCAGCCAATCGTAGTTGGCGTACTTGTCGGCGAGGATGGCATCGAGGCGGCCGGAGGTCAGGTCGAGGTAAGCATTTTGCTGGCCGTCGTAGAGGTTGACCTTGAACTCATTGTCCATGCCGCCGTTGTCGTCCAGCCAGGTCGCAGCCTGTGTGGCGCGCTGGGTGCCGATGGTCTTGCCCTTGAGCGAAGCGCGGTCGGTCTTGAAGTCGACGTTCTTCGGCGCGATGAACTGCTGCTTGTTCGAGTAGTAGTAGTCGGTGAAGTCAACGGCCTGCTTGCGCTCGTCGGTGATCGACAGCGAGGAGATCAGGAAGTCGAACTTCTTGGCGTTCAACGCCGGGATGATGCCGTCCCAGTCGGAGGTGACCACTTCGCACTCGACCTTCATCTTGGCGCAAAGGGCGTCGCCGATGTCCTTGTCGAAGCCGACGACCTGGCCGCTGGCATCCTTGTTGTTGAACGGTGGGTAGGCGGCTTCGATACCCATGCGCAGTTTCTCGGCGGCCATGGCGTTGGCCGACATCACCAGCGTGGCAGCAGCTGCCAGGAGGAACTTCTTGTAGGTCTGCATGTAGTGCTCCGTTAGCGGTGGCTGGACATGAATTGCTTGCAACGCGCCGAGGTCGGGTTCTCGAAGACCTGCTGCGGCGATCCTTGCTCTTCGACCAGGCCCTGGTGCAGGAAGACCACTTCACTGGACACCTGGCGGGCAAAGTTCATCTCGTGCGTCACCAGCAGCATGGTACGGCCTTCTTCGGCCAATGCGCGGATGACGTTAAGCACTTCCTGGACCATTTCCGGATCGAGCGCCGAGGTCGGCTCGTCGAACAGGATGACCTTGGGCTTCATGGCCAGGGTACGGGCGATGGCGGCACGCTGTTGCTGGCCACCGGAAAGCTGGGCGGGGTAGCTGTGGCGTTTGTCGAAGATGCCGACCTTGTTCAGCAGCGCCTCGGCGTGCTCGGTGGCCTCGGCCTTGCTCTGGCCGAGCACGCGGCGCGGCGCCTCGATGATGTTGTCGAGGATCGACATGTGCGGCCACAGGTTGAAATTCTGGAAGACAAAGCCGATCTCGCTGCGCAGGCGGTTGATCTGGCGGTTGTCGGCGGCGATCAGGTCGCCGTTTTTCTGCGCCTTGAGCTTGAGGGTCTCGCCGGCGACGATGATTTCGCCCTGATGCGGGTTCTCCAGCAGGTTGATGCAGCGCAGCAGGGTGGACTTGCCAGAGCCGGACGAGCCGAGGATGGAGATCACGTCACCGTCGCGCGCGGTCAGCGAAATGCCCTTGAGAATTTCCTGCTCGCCATAGCGTTTGTGCAGGTTGCGGATTTCCAGCGCGGGCGTGGCCTGGGCCATGTGCGGTCCTCATGTGTTCGGGTGCGTTCCCAGCTGTTGGCGGCCTTCCTGGCGAGCGCCACGCTAGCATAGCGGCGCAATGGCGGCCAACCGGGTCGCGGGGAGCTCGGGTCGCTGGTGGGACAGTTTGTCGCATCGCTGCAGTGGACTGTCGCCAGGATATCCGCAATGGCGTTTTGCCCAGCACCGGAGCTTTGATGAAAAAAGGCGCGATGGTGCCAGCTTTGTTCCGGTCTGGGAAGCCGTTTTTGGCCGGGTGGCACTGTGTCGCGGGTTATGCGAGTGCGCGGTTGCGCCTTGAGGTTGCGCTTTGCCCTGCCCTGAATTTGTGCCCAGGTGTTACCGAGGGGCACCTTTGGTGCGTTTGTAAGTGGGTATTTCAGTAATCCCAACTTGGCATGGGGATTTGACGACCTTTCGGTCAAAGCTTGGCACAATGCCCTGCAAGCCGCGTCGTTATTGGTTACAGAAACATTTCAGACGAAAGCCATTCTCAGCTGGCCCGCTTATTGCCATCTCGAAACCACTGAATGCAGCGACGCCCACTCACACCTCGGCGCGCTGGCCAGTCATTCGTGTAGTCCACCTCCTTACAAAGGTAGTTTTATGAGCGGTAACAATTCCAATGACCTCGCTCAGGGGCTCAAGCAACGGCATGTGACCATGCTGTCGATTGCCGGCGTGATCGGCGCCGGCCTGTTCGTCGGCTCCGGCCATGCCATCGCTGCCGCCGGCCCTGCCGTGCTGCTGGCCTACGCCGCCGCCGGTACCCTGGTGGTGCTGGTGATGCGCATGCTCGGCGAAATGGCGGTCGCCTCGCCTGACACCGGTTCCTTCTCCACCTACGCCGACCGCGCCATTGGGCGCTGGGCCGGTTTCACCATCGGTTGGCTGTACTGGTGGTTCTGGGTCCTGGTGATCCCGCTGGAGGCCAACGCCGCCGCCGCCATCCTGCATGCCTGGTTCCCGTCGGTGGACCTGTGGGCCTTCTCCCTGATCATCACCCTGGCGCTGACCGTCACCAACCTGTTCAGCGTGAAGAACTACGGTGAGTTCGAGTTCTGGTTCGCCCTGCTCAAGGTGCTGGCGATCATCGGCTTCATCGTCGTCGGTTGCGCGGCCATGTTCGGCATGGTGCCGAGCAGCCAGGTCAGCGGCATCAGCCACTTGTTCGATACCCAGGGCTTCATGCCCAACGGCCTGGGCGCGGTGCTGGCCGCGATGCTCACCACCATGTTCTCGTTCATGGGTACCGAGATCGTCACCATCGCCGCTGCCGAGTCGAAAGACCCGGGCCGCCAGATCAGCAAGGCCACCAACTCGGTGATCTGGCGTATCTGCCTGTTCTACCTGGTGTCGATCTTCCTGGTAGTGGCCATGGTGCCGTGGAACGATCCGACCCTGGCCGAAAAAGGCTCCTACCAGACCGTCCTCAGCCTGATCGGCGTGCCGAATGCCAAGCTGATCGTCGACATCGTCGTGCTGATCGCCGTGACCAGCTGCCTGAACTCGGCGCTGTACACCTCCTCGCGCATGCTGTTCTCCCTGAGCAAGCGTGGCGACGCTCCGGCCATCGCCCAGCGCACCACCAAGGCGGGCACCCCGCACTGGGCCGTGCTGCTCTCCACTGCCGCTGCCTTCCTGTGCGTGTTCGCCAACTTCCTGGCCCCGGCCGCAGTGTTCGAGTTCCTGCTGGCCAGCTCCGGCGCCATCGCCCTGCTGGTGTACCTGGTGATCGCCGTGTCGCAACTGCGCATGCGTGCCCAGCGTGAGGCGAAGGGCGAGAAGATCTCGTTCAAGATGTGGATGTTCCCGGGCCTGACCTGGGCGACCATCGCTTTCATCATTGCCATTCTGGTGGTGATGGGCCTGCGTGAAGACCACCGTGCCGAGATCATCGCCACGGCCATCCTGAGCATTGGTGTGGTGGCGGCTGGCCTGCTGGTGCACCGCAAGCGTGGCGCTGCTGCGCGGGTGGCGCTGGATAGCTGATCCGCATGTGAAACGAAAAGGCCGCGCCCTGTGAGGGGCGCGGCCTTTTTGTTTGACTTGTGCGGGTGGCGGGAGCGACTCAGCCGAACTGTTTCTGCTGTTGCTGCTGCCTGGCCACGACTTCCGAGGCAGTGACATAGGCATCCTGGAACTCGTCGCTCTCCAGCCAGGCCATGGTTGCATCCTCGTCGGCGCCGTCGAGCCATTTTCGGTAAGCGGTGAACACCAGGACGATGTAGTCGGTGGCGTGTTCTTCCTTGTGGCCCTTGAGCACCAGCGCCAGCAGCGGGTCGACCAGGAATACCGAGATCATCGGCACCAGGCCGTTTTCCTGGGCTTCCTTCATCTTTTCGAACAGGCTGTTGTAGCTGCCCGACTCCATGGCCTTGTTGAACACCTGCTCGACGCTGGCGCTGTCGCCGGCGCTGGCCTTGACCGCCTGGCCGCTGCGTACCATGCGGTTTTGCTTGGCCTTGGTGGCGGCGCGTTTGGCGCGTTTCTGTTGTTTGGTGTTGGTGGCCATGGGGGTTGGTCCTTGGGGTGTCTGGTAAAGGCGCGTATTGAAGCGTAGTTGCCAGGGAAACCCAAGCTTTGCGACAGAGGGGCCGCTGTGCGGCCCTTTCGCCGGCAAGCCGGCTCCCACAAAGAGCGGTATGCGCTGTACCTGTGGGAGCCGGCTTGCCGGCGAAAGGGCTGCGCAGCAGCCCCAGGGGCTTAACTGGCCAGCACCACCGGCTCATCCTCCTCGAACCCCCGCGAAGCCCGCCCGACCAGCAACGGATCCGGCGCATGCGCCACGCTGTGGTCCTTGCCTGGATAATCCAGCGAATGCAGGAAGTGGCGAATGCAGTTGATCCGTGCCCGCTTCTTGTCGTCCGACTTGATCACCGTCCACGGTGCATCGGCGGTGTCGGTGTGGAAGAACATCGCTTCCTTGGCTGCGGTGTAGTCCTCCCACTTGTCCAGCGACTTGATGTCGATGGGCGACAGCTTCCAGTGCTTGAGCGGATCGTCGCGGCGAGAGATGAAGCGGCGCAACTGCTCCTCGCGGTTCACCGAAAACCAGAACTTGAACAGCAGGATGCCGCTGTTGCACAGCATGCGCTCCAGCTCCGGCGCCTGGCGCATGAACTCCAGGTACTGCAGGGGCGAGCAGAAATCCATGACCTTCTCGACCCCGGCACGGTTGTACCAGGAGCGGTCGAAGAACACCATTTCGCCGGCTGTGGGCAGGTGCTGGACATAGCGCTGGAAGTACCACTGCCCCTTCTCCTGCTCGGAGGGCTTCTCCAGCGCGACAATACGCGCGCCGCGTGGATTCAGGTGCTCCATGAAGCGCTTGATGGTGCCGCCCTTGCCGGCGGCGTCACGGCCCTCGAACAGCACGACGATGCGCTGGCCGGTTTCCTTCACCCAGTTCTGCACCTTGAGCAGCTCGATCTGCAGGTCATGCTTGGCCTTCTCGTAGTCCTGGCGGCGCATGCGCGTGCGGTAGGGGTAGTTGGCCGGCAGGCGAGCGGAGGTGCTGTCTTCGTTGCTGCCTTTGCGGGCGTTGGCCACTTCCAGGGCGGCGGGCTGCTGACTGACCTGGGTGATGGTCTCTTGCGCGGCGGTGCTGGTGGCCGGCTTGCGCTGGCGTGGGCGACGAGGGCGAGGGGCTGGCTTGGGGCTGCTGTCGGCCTCGGTGGGCGCTGGCAGGAGGAGGGTGGCGGATTCTTCGCTCATGGAGGTCCTTGCGGGGGTCGGTCGAATGTCCGCCTTCCATCCTATGCAGGAGTG
The DNA here is from genome assembly GCF_014268935.2 of Pseudomonas peradeniyensis. Taxonomy (GTDB): domain Bacteria; phylum Pseudomonadota; class Gammaproteobacteria; order Pseudomonadales; family Pseudomonadaceae; genus Aquipseudomonas; species Aquipseudomonas peradeniyensis. The sequence goes on from NZ_JABWRJ020000003.1 coordinate 448,398, forward strand.
AAGGTAGGCATTTTGATATCGATCAACCAGGGGCGCAGGGTTTCTGGGGTAAAACTGCAGACAACAAAAAACCCGCACTAGGCGGGTTTCTTGTGTCGCTTCGGGTAACTTTGCAACCACCAGAAGCTTGAAGGTGGTGCCCAGAGACGGAGTCGAACCGCCGACACGAGGATTTTCAATCCTCTGCTCTACCGACTGAGCTATCTGGGCGACGAGGTGCATTAAATAGATTTCCGAACCGACCGTCAACGACTTTTTTGAAAAAATTTAAATTAATTCCGTCGCTTACGGTTTTCGGGGTCAATTCGAGGGTGGCACGTAGCCTTCGGCCTGGGCGTAATCCTCACCGGCGAAGAACTTGTCCATCTCGGCCTGGATGAATTTGCGGTCCTCGGCATTCATCATGTTCAGGCGCTTCTCGTTGATCAGCATGGTCTGGTGGTCCTGCCACTCCTTCCAGGCTTTCTGCGAGATGTGCTCGAAGATGTCCTGGCCCTTGGCGCCCGGATAGGGCGGGCGGTCCAGGCCTGGGAGTTCTTCGTTGTACTTGCGGCACTTCACGGTGCGGGTCATGGCTTGTCTCCTGCAATCAGTTCGTCGGCCGCGCGTTGCAGCAGCTTCTTGACCGGGGCGGCGAGGCCCAGGCGCGGCGGGGTGGCGAGGTTATACCAGAGCCAGTCGGGCTCGGCCACGTGCGAGCCGACGGGCTCGACACGCACCAGCCAGGGCTCGATGGCCAGCTGGAAATGGCTGAAGGTATGGGTCAGGCCGTCCAGGGCCTGGCTGCCGCTCAGGCGCAGGCCGTGCTGGTAGGCGAGGTCATCGAGCTGTTCCAGGCTGTCCAGCTCCGGCAGGCTCCACAGTCCGCCCCACAGGCCGGTGGAAGGCCGGCGATAGAGCAGGATCGCGCCTTCGTGGTTGGTCAGCAGCGGCATCAGGGTCTTGCGCTGGGGCAGGGCTTTGCGCGGCTTGGGCTCGGGGTAGCGGGTTTCCTCGCCATGCAGGTGCGCCTCACAACCCCTTTGCAGCGGGCAGATCAGGCAACTGGGCTTGCTGCGGGTGCACAGCGTGGCGCCCATGTCCATCATCGCCTGGGTGAAGTGGTTCACCCGGGTCATCGGCGTGAAGCGCTCGGCGGTGGCCCAGAGCTGATTGGCCACTTTGGGTTCGCCGGGGTAGCCGGCCTGTGCGGTAAAGCGGGCCAGCACGCGCTTGACGTTGCCGTCGAGGATCGGCGCGCGGATGCCCATGCTGATGCTGGCGATGGCGCCCGCCGTGGAGCGCCCGATACCGGGCAATTCGGTGAGTTGCTCGACGCTGCGCGGGAACTCGCCGCCATGCTGCTCGACAACGATCTTCGCGGCTTTTTGCAGGTTACGGGCGCGGGTGTAGTAGCCAAGGCCCGTCCACAGGTGCAGCACTTCGTCCTCCGGCGCCTCGGCCAGGGCCTGCACGGTCGGCAGGGCCTGCATGAAGCGGTCGAAGTAGTTGAGCACGGTGCTGACTTGCGTCTGCTGCAGCATGATTTCGGAGACCCACACCCGATACGGGTTGATGCCCTGTTGCCAGGGCAGGTCGTGGCGGCCGTGCTGGTCGTACCAGTCCAGCACGGCGCTGGAGAACTGCTGGGGGCTCATCGTTTGAACAGCCCCTTGAGCGCATCCTTGAGTTCCGGGCTCACCTTGTCTCCGAGTTTTTCTTCGAGTTTTTCATCGATCTTGTCCTTCAGGCGGTTGCCGGCCAGCTTCGCGGCGACCTTGCCCAGGCCGTCCTGGTCCAGACGGCAGGCCTTGGCGCCCAGCTCCAGCGGACCACGGCAGCGCAGCGGCACTTCGACGCCGGCAAAGCGCTCGTTGACCTGGCAGGCCGGGTCGGGCATGGCGCGCTGGTCGCCCTCGACGACGATGCCGACGTTGTAGTCCATGCCCAGCACGCGCAGGTCGAGGTCGCCATGGCCGTTGACGGTCAGGCCCGGGATGCGCGCCTTGAGGTCCGGGTTGCTGGCCACGCCGTTACGCACCACCAGGCTGCCGCGCAGTTCCTGGAAGGGCGTGTCCTTGCCCCGCTGTTCGCCGCCGAGCTGCTTGCGGTTGAGGGTGGCGATGGCCTGGCACAGCTGCTGCTCCAGGTTGGCGTTGACCAGCACGCCGTCGTTGATGGTGAAGCTGGCGTTGCCGTTGAGGGTATCGACCAGGGCTTTCTGGCTGTTGCCGGTGGCGGTCAGGTCGCTGTTCAAGGTCAGCAGGCCTTTGACCGGCGGCGCCTGCTCCGGGCTTTCGCGCTTGATGAAGTGCTCCACCGGCACGCGATTGATCTTGGTGTTCACGCCGATCTGCGGCACGGCGGGGCGTACGTCGACAGTGCCCTTGGCCTCGAAGGTGCCGTTGTACAGGCCGCCGCGCAGGGTCTGCAGGGTGAGCAGGCCGGCCTGGCCGCTGGCGGTCAGCTGTGCGTCACTGATCGGCAGCTTGTCCAGGGTCAGCGCGCCGAACGACAGGTCGGCCTGCAGGTCCAGGGCGCGCAGGCGGTCGACCGGCAACAGCTTGTCGTTGCTCCAGGCCACCTGGGTCGGTGCGTCGGGCAGTGGTGTGGTGCCCGCGCCAGCGACGGCGGTGGCTTCCTGCTGCCTGACCTCGGCCTGGCGCGCCGCCGTGGCGCCCTTGGCCTCTTCGCTTTTGGCCGGCAGGTAGCGATCGGCGTCGAACGTGTCGGCTTTGAGGCGCACGCGCAATGCTTGCTTGGCGAAATCGTCCACGGCGACACGGCCGGTGAAGGTGCTGTCGTCCAGCTTCACCGCCAGGTCTTCCAGGGCCAGGCTGTTCTGCGTGCCCTGCAGGCGGGTGACCAGCTCCAGCTTCTTGAACGCCGCCGGGTCGGCGGTGGCCGGCAGCGGGTGACCGATGCCGTCAAGGAAGGTGCGCAGGTCGAACTGGGCGATGGACAGGCCGCCGCTGACCTGCGGGGCCTTGTCCAGATCACGCACGTTCAGTTCGCCCAGGGCGCGCAGCTGGTTGGCCGAGACCTTCAGGCCGCTCCAGGACGCGACATTGGCCGCCAGATCGACCAGCACCTGCCCTTGGGCAACGAAGGTCAGGGTCTTGCCGGCCAGCGGCTCGCCCGAGGTCTCGCCGGACAGGCGCATGTCCTCGAGGTTGTAGCGCTTGAGCTTGCGGTCGAAGCGCAGCTCGCCGGTCAGCTCGGTGCGTGCCTTGATGTTCGGCTGGCTGGCGCTGAGGAAGGCACTGGCCTTGAGCGCGATGTTCGCGCCTTCGTGCACGGGGCCGGTGCTCAGCTGGATGCTTTCGGCGCCGTAGGTCTGTCCGGCTTTCTCGTCGGTGTAGAGCACGCGGGCGTTATTGACGGTCAGGCTGTCGATGTCGAGCTTGACCGAGCGCTCGCTGGCTTCGGAGGTGGCTGGTGCGGCGGCTGGCGCTTCAGCCGGCGTGCTGGCCGGTGCGCCGGCGACGGTCTGCTGCGGTAGCGGCTTGCCAATGTCTTCCCAGTTGCCGTGGCCATTGGCGTCGCGGGTCAGGGTCAGGTTGAGACCCTCGACCCGCACATCGCTCATCTGCACCTCGCGGCGCAGCAGCGGCAGCACGCGCACCGACAGACCGAGCATCTGCAGGTCGGCGAACGGCACCTTGGGGTTATTCAGCGTGGCGATGCTCGCCTCGTGCAGTTCCAGGCCCAGCCAGGGGAACAGGCTCCAGCCGATGTCGCCGTTGAGGGTCAGTTCCACATGGGCCTTGTCGCGGGCCAGCTTGCGGATTTCATCTTTGTAGTCGTTGGGATCGAAGAGGTGGGTCAGGGCGAAGCCCAGCGCCACGATGATCAGCAACAACCCGAGAAGCCCCAGCCCCAGGATTTTGCCGAACGCTTTCATGGGCGAGTCCTTGTAGTCCGATTTAGAAATTCAGCGGCGAGTATAGCGCCGTGGCACTTGGCTCTGCGTATCCGACATTTCGACAGTGGGAATGATGACAGTTCATTTATCACCTGCTCGGACCTAATCGCGGGGCCGAGACCAGCGTGGTACCTGCGTGGGAGCGGGCTAGCCCCGCGATGAGGCCCGAGCAGGCGACACAACCTCACCTGAATACGCGAAATACCGATTCAGCTGAAGAAAAAAACACGATATCAGATTGCTTTCATGTCACCCCCTGCTGGTAATCTTGCGCCCGCCCGTGGAGCCCCCGCGACCCATTGTTGCGGGGTGCCAGCCCAAGCGGCCGGGCTGCCTTGCGTGCAGCCGAAGCAGAGCCGTCCATGCGCACAGCCCACCTACAAAAGGAACAATCCATGAACAGCAGTATCACGGCGGGGGCGGTGGCGAGCGCGCCGGGCTTCCTGTCGAAGGAGCGCATCATCGCCCGCCCGGGCTTCAATCGCTGGCTGGTGCCGCCGGCGGCCCTGGCGATTCACCTGTGCATCGGCATGGCCTATGGCTTCTCGGTGTTCTGGCTGCCGCTGTCCCAGGCCCTGGGAGTCAGCGCGCCAGTGGCCTGCGCCGCCGACATGGGCTTCGTCGCCCGCCTGTTCAGCGCCGAGTGCGACTGGCCGATCTCGATGCTCAGCTGGATCTACACCCTGTTCTTCGTGTTCCTCGGCTGCTCGGCCGCGGTGCTCGGCGGCTGGCTGGAACACGCCGGCCCGCGCAAGGCCGGTCTGGTATCGGCGCTGTGCTGGTGCGGCGGCCTGCTGATCTCGGCGATCGGCGTGAAGACCCACCAGCTGTGGCTGATGTGGCTGGGCTCGGGGGTGATCGGCGGGATCGGCCTGGGTCTGGGTTACATCTCGCCAGTGTCGACGCTGATCAAGTGGTTCCCGGACAAGCGCGGCATGGCCACCGGCATGGCGATCATGGGCTTTGGCGGGGGTGCCATGGTGGGCGCGCCGCTGGCCACCGCGCTGATGGGCCATTTCTCCAGCCCGACCGAAGTGGGCGTATGGCAGAGCTTCGTCGCCATGGCCGCGATCTACTTCGTGTTCATGACCGCCGGCGCCCTGGCCTACCGCGTGCCGCCGACCGGCTGGAAGCCTGAAGGCTGGACGCCGCCGGCGAAGAAGGCCAACGCCATGGTCACCGACCGTCACGTGCACGTCAGCGTGGCCTGGAAGACCCCGCAGTTCGCCCTGGTGTGGCTGGTGCTGTGCCTGAACGTGTCGGCCGGTATCGGCATCCTCGGCATGGCCTCGCCGCTGCTGCAGGAAGTGTTCGCCGGCAAGCTGCTGGGCAACGAGCTGACGTTCAGTGAGCTGAACGCCGCGCAACTGGCGCAGATTGCCGCCATCGCCGCCGGTTTCACTGGCCTGCTGAGCCTGTTCAACATCGGCGGACGCTTCTTCTGGGCGTCGTTCTCCGACTACATCGGTCGCAAGAACACCTACTTCGCCTTCTTCGCCCTGGGCGTGGGCCTGTACAGCCTGGTGCCGAACATGGGGCACATCGGCAACGTGGCGCTGTTCGTGGCGGCGTTCTGCATCATCCTGTCGATGTACGGCGGCGGCTTCGCCACCGTGCCGGCGTACCTGGCCGACCTGTTCGGCACACAGATGGTCGGCGCCATCCATGGTCGGCTGCTGACCGCCTGGGCGGCGGCCGGCGTGCTCGGCCCGGTGTTGATCACCTACCTGCGCGAAGCGCAGCTGGCGGCTGGGGTGGAGCGGGCGGCGGCCTACGACATGACCCTGTACATCCTCGCCGGCCTGCTGGTGCTGGGCTTCATCTGCAACATGCTGGTGCGGCCGGTGGCGGACAAGTACTTCATGACCGATGCCGAACTGGCTGCCGAGCGGGCGCTGAGCCATGACAAGGGTGTCGATTCGGCGCGCTCGCTGGAATGGCATGCGGCGCCGGGTAGCCTGCCATTGGTGCTGCTGGCCTGGGCGGTGGTGGTGATTCCACTGGCCTGGGGGGTGTGGATCACCCTGCAGAAGACGGCGGTGCTGTTCCATTGAGTTAGCTGGCCCTGGGGGCGCTTTGCGCCCCTTTCGCGACACAAGGCCGCTCCCACAGGCATTGCGTACCTTCAGGGTTACGCGGTTCCTGTGGGAGCGGCCTTGTGTCGCGATGGGCTGCGAAGCAGCCCCGACAGCTACTTGTATAGACCTGTAGGCCCGTCCCGCCCCCGTAATTACTCGCCCTGCCATATGTCATCCGCGTTTCAAGCCGGCGCGTTCTGGGCCTATAATGGAACCCTTTTCGCCCAATGATTTTGCGGAGCTGGTGATGGTCGAACGTAAGGCTTCCGTCGAGCGCAATACCCTGGAAACCCAGGTCAAGTGCTCGATCAACCTCGATGGCAGCGGCAAGGCCCGATTCGAAATCGGCGTGCCTTTCCTTGAACACATGCTCGACCAGATCGCCCGACATGGGCTGATCGACCTGGACATCGAGTGCAAGGGCGACCTGCATATCGACGATCACCATACCGTCGAGGACGTCGGCATCACCCTGGGCATGGCGTTCGCCCAGGCCATCGGCGACAAGAAAGGCATCTTCCGCTACGGCCATGCCTATGTGCCGCTGGACGAAGCGCTGTCGCGCGTGGTCATCGACTTCTCGGGGCGCCCGGGCCTGCAGATGCATGTTCCCTACACCCGCGCCACCGTCGGCGGCTTCGATGTCGACCTGTTCCAGGAGTTCTTCCAGGGCTTCGTCAACCACGCCCTGGTGACCCTGCACATCGACAACCTGCGTGGCCACAACACCCACCACCAGATCGAGACCGTGTTCAAGGCTTTCGGCCGCGCCCTGCGCATGGCCGTCACCCTAGACGAGCGCATGGCCGGGCAGATGCCGTCCACCAAAGGGTGCCTGTAAATGCAGACGGTAGCCGTAATCGACTATGGCATGGGCAACCTGCACTCGGTGGCCAAGGCCCTCGAACACGTAGGCGCCGGCAAGGTGCTGGTGACCAGCGACGCCGCGGTGATTCGTGAGGCCGACCGCGTGGTGTTCCCCGGCGTCGGCGCGATCCGCGACTGCATGGCCGAGATCCGCCGCCTGGGCTTCGACAGCCTGGTCCGCGAGGTCAGCCAGGACCGTCCGTTCCTTGGCATCTGCGTGGGCATGCAGGCGCTGCTCGACCACAGCGAGGAAAACGACGGCGTCGACTGCATCGGCCTGTTCCCCGGCCAGGTGCGCTTCTTCGGTAAAGACCTGAAGGAAGACGGCGAGCACCTGAAGGTGCCGCACATGGGCTGGAACGAAGTGAGCCAGACCATCGACCACCCGCTGTGGCACGACATCCCCGACCGGGCGCGCTTCTACTTCGTGCACAGCTACTACATCAACGCCGGCAAGCCGGGCCAGGTGGTCGGTCGCGGCCACTATGGCGTCGACTTCGCCGCCGCGCTGGCCGATGGCTCGCGCTTTGCCGTGCAGTTCCACCCGGAGAAGAGCCATACCCATGGCCTGCAGCTGCTGCAGAACTTCGTCGCCTGGGACGGGCGCTGGTAAATGAGCCGATCGAAGACCAAGGCCCCGATCATCACCCTGGCCCCGGAGCAGGAGCGCGACGCGCTCGACACGCTCAAGCGCTTCCTCGAAGACCGCTTCGAGCTGCAGCTGGGGTCGTTCGAGGTGGCCGAGGTCCTCGAGCTGTTCAGCAAGGAAATTGCACCCCACTACTACAACAGGGCGATTGCCGATGTTCAGCTGCACCTCAAGGAGCGGTTCGAGAGCATCGAAAGCGACCTGTGGGCGCTCGAGAAGCCCTGAACCCAACGAACAAGACAGGTTGCCAAGATGCTGATTATCCCCGCTATCGATCTCAAGGACGGTGCCTGCGTACGCCTGCGCCAAGGCCGCATGGAAGACTCCACCGTATTCTCCGACGACCCGGTGAGCATGGCCGCCAAATGGGTCGAGGGTGGCTGCCGTCGCCTGCACCTGGTCGACCTGAACGGCGCCTTCGAAGGCCAGCCGGTCAATGGTGAGGTGGTCACCGCCATCGCCAAGCGCTACCCGAACCTGCCGATCCAGATCGGCGGCGGCATCCGCTCGCTGGAAACCATCGAGCACTACGTCAAGGCCGGCGTCAGCCATGTGATCATCGGTACCAAGGCGGTCAAGCAGCCCGAGTTCGTCGCCGAAGCGTGCAAGGCCTTCCCGGGCAAGGTCATCGTCGGCCTGGATGCGAAAGACGGCTTCGTCGCCACCGACGGCTGGGCCGAAGTCAGCTCGGTGCAGGTCATCGACCTGGCCAAGCGTTTCGAGGCCGATGGCGTCTCGGCGATCGTCTACACCGACATCGCCAAGGACGGCATGATGCAGGGCTGCAACGTGCCGTTCACCAAGGCCCTGGCCGAAGCCACCTCGATCCCTGTGATCGCCTCGGGCGGTATCCACAACCTGGGCGACATCAAGGCCCTGCTGGACGCCAAGGCCCCCGGCATCATCGGCGCCATCACCGGTCGCGCGATCTACGAAGGCACCCTCGACGTCGCCGAGGCCCAGGCCTTCTGCGACAACTACCAAGGCTGAGGAACGACCATGGCACTGGCCAAGCGCATCATCCCTTGCCTGGACGTGGACAACGGCCGGGTGGTCAAGGGCGTCAAGTTCGAGAACATCCGCGATGCCGGCGACCCGGTGGAGATCGCCCGGCGCTACAACGAGCAGGGCGCGGACGAGATCACCTTCCTGGATATCACCGCCAGCGTCGATGGCCGTGACACCACCCTGCATACCGTCGAGCGCATGGCCAGCCAGGTGTTCATCCCGCTGACCGTCGGTGGCGGCGTGCGCACCGTGCAGGACATCCGCAACCTGCTCAACGCTGGTGCCGACAAGGTGTCGATCAACACCGCCGCGGTGTTCAACCCGGAGTTCGTGGGTGAGGCGGCGGACCGTTTCGGTTCGCAGTGCATCGTGGTTGCCATCGACGCCAAGAAAGTATCCGGACCGGGCGAGACGCCGCGCTGGGAGATCTTCACCCATGGCGGGCGCAAGCCGACCGGGCTGGATGCCGTCGAGTGGGCGAAGAAGATGGAAGGCCTGGGGGCCGGCGAGATCCTGCTGACCAGCATGGACCAGGATGGCATGAAGAACGGCTTCGACCTCGGGGTTACCCGGGCGATCAGCGATGCGCTGGGTATTCCGGTGATTGCCTCGGGCGGTGTGGGTAACCTGCAGCACCTGGCTGACGGCATTCTGGAAGGGCATGCCAGCGCGGTGCTGGCGGCCAGTATCTTCCACTTTGGCGAGTACACGGTGCCTGAGGCGAAGGCCTATATGGCTGCGCGTGGGATCGTCGTTCGCTGAGCCATTGCTGGGAGGGCTTTGCCCTCCTTTCCGACCGGTCCGACGCCTCGGCAAGGCCGCTCCCACAGGTACAGTACCAGCCTTAGGGGCAGCGCTGTACCTGTGGGAGCGGCCTTGTGTCGCGAAAGGGCCGCGAAGCGGCCCCAGAGGCATCACCCGTGGTTCTTGCCAAGCAAGGCATGGTAAAGCTCGGTATCCCCAAGAATCCCCACCACCTTGTCGTTATCCTGCAACACCAGCTTGTTGCCGGTCTGGTAACGAATCCGCAGTGCCTCGCGCATGCCGATATCGGCGTGCACCACGGTCGGCCTGCGCTCCAGCAGCTCCACATCCTGCCCCGGTGCCCAGTTCTGCATGTCCAGCCCGTTCTGGCCCTGGCGCGCGCGCTTGAGCGAGCCTCCTTCGCCGAGGTCCAGCCATGAGTCGATTCCCGGGTCCAGGCACACCGAGCCGTTGACCCGCTTGCACTGGTCCAGGCTGCGCATCAGGCTGCGGCCGCACAGCACGTTGAGCGGGTTGGTGTGGGCGACGAAGGTGCGCACGTACTCGTCGGCCGGGTTGAGCACGATGTCTTCCGGCTTGCTGTACTGGATGATCCGCCCGTCCTTCATGATCGCGATGCGGCTGCCCAGTTTCAGGGCTTCGTCGAGGTCGTGGCTGACGAACACGATGGTCTTGCTCAGCTTGCTCTGCAGGGCCAGCAGTTCGTCCTGCAGGCCTTGGCGGATCAGCGGGTCGAGGGCCGAGAACGGCTCGTCCATCAGCAGGATGTCGGCGTCCATCGCCAGCGCCCGGGCCAGGCCCACGCGCTGCTGCATGCCGCCGGAGAGTTCGTCCGGCTTCTTGTTGCGCCACTGGGTCAGGCCCACCAGCTCGAGCTTCTCGTCGACCAGCTTGCGCCGTTCCTTCTCCGGGCGGCCCTGCATTTCCAAGCCGAAGCTGATGTTCTCGCGTACCGTCAGCCAGGGCATCAGGGCGAACTTCTGGAACACCATGGCGATGCGCTTGGTGCGCATCATCTTAAGCTCGGCCGGGGTGCAGTGGGCGATGTCGATGTGCTTGCCTTCGTGCTCGACGAACAGCTTGCCACGGCTCACGGTGTTGAGGCCGTTGATGCAGCGCAGCAGGCTGGATTTGCCCGAGCCCGACAGGCCCATCAGTACGCAGATCTCGCCCTTGTTGATGTCCAGGTTGGCCTTCTCGACGCCGACCACAAGGCCCGTCTGCTTGAGGATCTGCTCGCGGGTCTTGCCCTGGTCGAGCAGAGAAAGCGCCTCACGCGGCTTGTTGGAGAAGATGACGTCGACGTCTTCGAAACGAATGATGCTCATGCCTCACCCCTTACCGGCAGCTCCGGTTGCTTGCAGATACGGTCGAGCATGATTGCCAGCAGCACGATCGCCAGGCCCGCTTCGAAGCCCAGGGAGATATCGGCGGTGTTCAGTGCGTTGACCACGGGTTTGCCCAGGCCGTCGGCGCCCACCAGGGCGGCGATCACCACCATCGACAGCGACAGCATGATGCACTGGGTCACGCCGGCGGCGATGCTCGGCATGGCGTGGGGCAGTTCGATGCGGGTCAGCAACTGGCGGCGCGAGCAACCGAAGGCCTTGCCGGCGTCCATCAGTTCCTGCGGCACGTCGCAGATGCCCAGATAAGTGAGGCGGATGGGCGCGGCGATGGCGAACACCACGGTGGAGATCAGCCCCGGCACCACGCCCAGGCCGAACAGGGTCAGGGTCGGGATCAGGTAGACGAAGGTGGGCACGGTCTGCATCAGGTCCAGTACCGGGCGCATGGCGGTATAGAATATCGGTTTGTGCGCGGCGGCGATGCCCAGCGGCACGCCGATGACCACGCAGACCACCGTGGCGAAGGTGACCTGCGCCAGGGTTTCCATGGTTTCCTGCCAGTAGCCCAGGTTGAGGATCAGCAGGAACGACAGGGCGACGAAGACGGTAAGGGCCCACTTGCGCTGGATCAGGTGCGCGAGGGCGGCGAACAGGGCGATGAGCACGAACGGGTTGAACCAGGTCAGGGCGCTGGTGACCCCATGGATCATGAATTCCAGGCCTGCGGCGATGGCGTCGAAATAGCTGGCGCCGTTCTGGGTCAACCATTCGACGAATGAGGCGATGTACTGCCCCAGGGGTATTTTCTGATCGATAAGCATGATAGCGAGCTTCCACCTGCAAAGATTGAAATCAGTCCGGGGCGGGCACGGTCCCGCCCCGCGGTGTTGCCATTGCGTCTTGCGTTATTGCGTCAGTTTGGCCTTGGCCGCCTCGAGGCCTGGCTTGCCGTCCACGGTGGTCACGCCGGCCAGCCAGGCATCCAGCTTGCCGGGGTTGTCCTTGAGCCACTTCTTGGCCGCTGCCTCGGGTTTCATCTTGTCGTCCAGGACGTAGCCCATCATGGTGCTTTCATCCTTGAGCTCGAACGACAGGTTCTTCAGCAGCTGGCCGACGTTGGCGCATTCCTGCGCATAGCCCTTGCGGGTGTTGGTGAGCACGGTGGCCTTGCCGAAATCGGGACCGAAATAGGCGTCCCCGCCGGTCAGGTACTGCATCTTGAAGCGGGTGTTCATCGGGTGTGGTTCCCAACCGAGGAACACGATCGCCTCGTCGCGCTTCTGCGCCCGGTCGACCTGGGCGAGCATGCCGGCCTCGCTGGACTGCACGATCTGGAAGCCGGCGTCCTTCAGGCCGAAGGCGTTGTCGTCGATCATCTTCTGGATGGTGCGGTTGCCGTCGTTGCCGGGTTCGATGCCGTAGATCTTGCCCTTGAGGTCCTGCTTGAACTTGGGCAGGTCGGCGAAATCCTTCAGGCCCTTGTCATACAGGGCCTGGGGCACGGCCAGGGTGTACTTGGCGTTCTCCAGGTTGGCGCGCACGGTCTCGACGGTGCCGGCGTCGCGGTACTGCTTGATGTCGTTCTCCATGGTCGGCATCCAGTTGCCGAGAAACACGTCAAGGTCCTTGCCGGTGGCCAGCGACTTGTAGGTCACCGGTACCGAGATCATGGTGGTGTGGGTCTTGTAGCCCAGGGCTTCGAGCACGACGCTGGTGGTCGCGGTGGTGACCGTGATGTCGGTCCAGCCGACATCCGAGAAACGCACCGTCTGACACTGCTCGGGTTCGGCGGCCTGGGCCAGCAGCGGAGCGGACAGCAACGCGACCAGCAACAGCTTGGGTGAACCTTTCATGGATGGACTCCTGTGATTTTATCTTCGGGTTCGCGTGGGTCGCCGGGCGTTCTCAGGGCTCCGGTCGACCAGGCCTGCAGAGGGCAGGATGCGAGGCCGTGCAATACGAGTCGCTTTCGATAATCCTCCAGCGTTCGGCAATCGCCTACTGGTGGCGTCGTATCCAGTACAGGACGGGTCGCATCCAGTACGGACGATGTCGCAACTGGATTTTTCCACCCCCCGGCCTCGGTTTTTACGGCGTCCCGGCGCTGGAAAACGGCGCACGCAGGGCCGGTGCAGTGGCGGCGCTGCTGGACAAAAGTACGTCGGTTGCAGACGGCGAGGGGGTGGGCAAAAGCCCGATGATGCGAGCATTCCGAGGCGGCTCGAGCTTTCAGCCTAGCAGTTGCGCAAGGCGGTGTTCGGCGCTGCGAGACAAGCCCATCAAGAGGTGATGCGACAATGGCCATCAGCGTGTTCGACCTGTTCAAGATCGGTGTCGGGCCTTCCAGCTCACACACCGTCGGCCCCATGCGCGCTGGCGCGCTGTTCGTCCAGGGGCTGCGTGAACGCGGCGAGCTGGAGCGGGTACGGCGCATCGAGGTGCGGCTGTATGGCTCGCTGTCAGCCACCGGTGTCGGCCACGGCACCGACAACGCCACGATCATGGGGCTGATGGGCGAATGGCCCGACGCCATCGACCCCAGCCAGATCACCCCGCGCATCGCCGACCTGCGCGAAACCCACGTGCTCAAGCTCGACAACCGCTTGCCCATCGAATTCGTCTGGGCCCGCGACATGCTGCTGCTGGACGAGAACCTGCCGTATCACCCCAACGCCATGACCCTGATCGCCGAAGGCGAGGGCGGCGAGCTGCATCGCGACACTTACTACTCGGTGGGCGGCGGCTTCGTGGTCGATGCCGCCCAAGCCGCCAGTGGCGTGCTGGACGCCGACCAGACCGTGCTGCCCTACGACTTCAACAGCGCCGCCGAGCTGCTGCAGCTATGCAGGCAAAACGACCTGAGCGTGTCGCAATTGATGCTGGCCAACGAGAAGGTCTGGCGTAACGAAGAAGAGATCCGCGCCGGCCTGCTCAAGCTCTGGCAGGCAATGCAGGAATGCGTGAACAACGGCCTCAAGCACGAGGGTACCCTGCCCGGCGGGTTGAATGTGCGCCGTCGCGCCGCCCGCCTGCACCGCAGCCTGCAGGAGCTGGGCAAGCCCAATGTGATCGGCTCGACCATGAGCGCCATGGAATGGGTCAACCTCTATGCCCTGGCGGTCAATGAAGAAAACGCCGCTGGCGGGCGTATGGTCACCGCGCCCACCAACGGCGCGGCCGGGATCATTCCGGCGGTGCTGCACTACTACATGCGTTTCTCCGATGTGGTGGACGAATCCAACGTGGTGGATTTCTTCCTCGGCGCGGCGGCGGTGGGCATCCTGTGCAAGAAGAACGCCTCGATCTCCGGCGCCGAGGTCGGTTGCCAGGGCGAGGTCGGTTCGGCCTGCGCCATGGCCGCGGCGGGCCTGGCCGAAGTGCTGGGCGCGACGCCCGCGCAGCTGGAGAACGCCGCCGAGATCGCCCTTGAGCACAACCTCGGGCTGACCTGCGACCCGGTCGGCGGCCTGGTCCAGGTACCGTGCATCGAGCGCAACGCCATCGCTGCAGTGAAAGCGATCAACGCCGTGCAGATGGCCCTGCGCGGCGACGGCGAGCACTTCATCTCCCTCGACCAGGTGATCCGCACCATGCGCGACACCGGCGCCGACATGCACGACAAGTACAAGGAAACCTCGCGCGGCGGCCTGGCGGTCAGCGTCATCGAGTGCTGATGCGCCGTTCTGGCCCACGCCTGACCGATGCGCCACATTCTGGCGCATCGGTTGTCATCTACCGGCCGTCGCCTGTCGTTACCAGCAGGGTCGTTGTCGGTGACACTCAAGTCTGTCGCATCTGGGCAACCTTCCCACAAGTGCTACCGAATTGCTCAGCGGTGACGCGCAGGGGCGCTGGCGCGCCCGTTTGCGTTTGACCTGACGCTCATCACCCGGCCCGCTGGAAGGCGCATGCCGACGTCGTTTTTGGGTTTTATTGGATGAGCGTTCAATTTCAGGCATGCCATTTGCGTTGAGATTGGCAAAGCCCCTGCATACGAAACGGGGCCATTACAAGAACAGTGCTCGCCTGAGGCACACCCTGCATTGTGTGAGGAGAAATCGCGATGACGTCGTACACCTCCGGGAACCCAACCCAGAACCGCACAGCACCCCAGTCCATTGGTTTTCTCCTGCTGGACAACTTCACTCTCATTTCCCTGGCCTCAGCCGTCGAACCCCTCCGTATGGCCAACCAGCTGTCCGGCCGCGAGCTGTACCGCTGGCACACGCTGACCGTCGACGGTGGCCAGGTATGGGCCAGTGATGGCCTGCAGATCACCCCGGACGCGGCGATGCACAACGCACCGCCCATGGACACGGTGATCGTCTGCGGCGGCGTGGGCATCCAGCGCACCGTCACCCGCGAGCACGTCACCTGGCTGCAGGCCCAGGCCCGCCAGTCGCGCCGCCTGGGCGCGGTGTGCACCGGCAGCTGGGCGCTGGCCTGCGCTGGGTTGCTCGACGGTTTCGACTGCAGCGTGCACTGGGAATGCCTGGCGGCGATGCAGGAAGCCTACCCGCGGGTGAACATGAGCACCCGCCTGTTCACCCTCGACCGCAACCGCTTCACCAGCTCCGGCGGCACCGCGCCGCTGGACATGATGCTGCACCTGATCAGCCGCGATCATGGCCGCGAGCTGTCGGCGGCGATCTCCGAGATGTTCGTCTACGAGCGCATCCGCAACGAGCAGGACCACCAGCGCGTGCCGCTCAAGCATATGCTCGGCACCAACCAGCCGAAGCTGCAGGAGATCGTCGCGCTGATGGAAGCCAACCTCGAGGAGCCGATCGACCTGGACGAGCTGGCGGTGTACGTGGCGGTGTCGCGGCGTCAGCTCGAGCGATTGTTCCAGAAGTACCTGCACTGCTCGCCGTCGCGCTACTACCTCAAGCTGCGCCTGATCCGTGCGCGGCAACTGCTCAAGCAGACGCCGATGTCGATCATCGAGGTGGCGTCGGTGTGCGGGTTCGTGTCCACGCCGCACTTCTCCAAGTGCTACCGCGAGTACTTCGGCATTCCGCCACGTGACGAGCGCGTGGGTTCGAACACCACCCAGCAGGTGGCGATGATGCCGATCCCGCAGGCCATGGCCCTGTCGCCGCACAGCGGGCCGATGGCGGCGCTGAGCCAGGCGCGCAACGAGTCGACCTTTGCCAGTGTGAGGCTTTGAGCGCCGGTTCTTCTTTGCGGGGTAACTGCGGGGCAGTTATAGCGTGATTGTCAGTTATCCTTGCCCGGTCGCTTACGGTGACCGGGCTTTTTATTTTTACAGACCTGGTAATTTTGCTAGTTGTCGCGTGTGGTCACTGCATGGATAAATGGTTTCGCGTGGGCATTTAGCCAGGTTTTTGAAGTTAAGCACATCCGCATCGGTGGATAAGAGCGGGACGTCGATGTTTTCGCTAGTGTGGTCGCGGTCGTAGAAGATATGGATTATTTGGTGGGTGGTTAAGGCGGATTGTAATTATCCAGTAGAGGAAGATGGATATGAATCACAAGGAAAGCATTAACAAACTGCTACTCTGCTTGCCGGTTGCAGTGATGGTATCTGTCGTGGGGTGTACACCAAAAATCTCAACTGAGAGTACGAGCGATTCAATGGTTGTTACAACCTACCGGGATCAATATTTAATAGGTGAGAGTTGTCGTACTGTGGCGGATCCAATGGTTCAAGATATATGTCGATCCAGCAGGAATCAGTCAATTCGTTCATTGAATATAGAGAATCTTTCCGATAAGGAAGGAAGGCTCTGTCTGTTAACGGCGGATTATGGTGAGTTCCTCTGTATCGAGGGCTCGAATAAAGGGTCGTCTCGGCCTTCAAGACAAATTCAAAGCACAACGCCATTGATGGCTGAAGGCCTTGAGCCCTACAAAGTTAGTTCTTTCAGGCAGTCATGGTATGACAAGGTTGTTTACTTGGAGTACATGCCTATCTTCGCCGTGTCGGTAAAAATAGGTGCCCACAGCGGCTCGACTCCTGTTTGCCGATTTGTAGTCAAGGAAGGCGATGAGGTAGACGTAAGAGATAAGTGCCCTCAAACAGATTTTTCAAGAACAGATTTAGCTGTGGAGGTGACGGACTGGGGCACAGGTAGAAAGCTGTGCTTTGAAGGAGGCTCAAGCTCAGACAGCAGTTGTTACAGCGCCGCTGTCAGTACCAGCGCCAATACCAGTACCAGGAAGTTTTCCGTCTCTGAACTGGGTGAGCCTGGCAAGGCGGGTGTTATTTGGGAAGGAAAGGGTAGCGTCAGAGGTAAGCTGCAGAAGGTGAAATACTAAGCAGGATTTGTATCTGCGCGGGCGACATGCCTGTCGGTCACTTGCATACCGCTCGATGGTAATCGGCCTTGCCCTGTGACAAGTGTTTGGTGGATATTCTATTGAGTCAATTAATAGCGGGCTTGGCCGGCGTCCCCATCTGAAGGGGCGCTGGACAAGCCACGTCTGAGAGCATATTTCAAAAGCCCCCTCATGAAAGTGGGGCTCATGCCACAATGGCTTCAAGCGCGCTTGTTGTACTGTGCCAACGCCGGCAGCAACCGTTTGTCGATGGCCTCGCGCACTGCCGGAAGAATCGTTGCGCTGCCCGTATACATCTGCTCCACCATGCCCTTGAGCGCCCGAGCATTGGGTTCGGTGAGTCCTCGCACCACCACTTCACAGGCCTGCTCTGCGCTGGCGCCGGCCGGAATGTCGAAGCCCCGTGAACGCAGGTGGCCCAGCAGGTCGTCCTGGTCAATCAGATCCGCATGCATCATGGCTGTTGTCCTTCGCTTGTCTTGATTGCCATCGATTCTGTGACGGCGGCGCCCGTGTGGCAAGAACAGAACGCCGCGATGGCCGTGTTGGCTAAGAACAGGTCGTTTACGGCTAACTCGTTCAGCTGGCAAGTCGCCATACTGAGGTCATGCACGGTACCGAGGGGTTGGTCTCCCTTGTTTCCCGCAAGGTGAATGTTGCTCGTGCGTGACCCCGGATGCTCACGGCTTTCCGGGGTTTCTTTTTTTGGGGTATACGGTACCTGGCAATTTTGTCAGTTGTTGGTTAACTGTGCTGGCTGTGTAATCGAACCTTCTCTGATACAGGAGGTGAGGCATGAAAGCCACGGCGTTTAAGTTTATTGCGAGGGTAACGTTAGCTGTAGCGTTGTCATCGTCCTCTTTGGCTAACGCGTCCACACCGGATGCGCCGCGTTTGGGCGAGCTTGTACCTTCACTAGACCGAAAGACGCTGAAGCAACAGGAGGCCGCCGGCAGGGATAAGCTGAGAGTGTTACTGGATAACCCTGCGGGCCAGGACATTCAGCTGATACGTGCCAACCCTGCGATCGTGAGCGAAGCGACAAAGTTATTCTCTGTGCCGCTGCCGGATGGGCGGCAGCCGAAGTTTCAGTTGCGCCATTACACACCGCCTGAGTCTCCCAGTGATAGCGGCGTCCCAGGAAAAAGACCCAAGTATACACCTGCCGCTTATTGGTTCGGCTACAAGGAACCTGATGAAAAGGCACCTTCTCCTATAGCGTCGAGTGACAACGTCGATGCCTCGAACTTTATCTTTCTGGCGCGTCGCGGAGACTCACTCAGGGGGCGGATGGTTGTCAATGGGCAGCTCTACTTGCTGGAGGACGTAGGTAATGGTCAGCATGGATTTATGAAGATTGACGAAGCACAGGGTTTGCCTTGCATGGTCTTGGAAAATGAGCCCAACGGGCAAGAACATGCTACTGGAGCTATTTCGCCGGTGTCGGATATTAAAGCAGAACATGAAATCGGCGTGCTCCTTGTCACGACTCAGCGGGCGAACGAGCTGACGAATCCATCGGCGGTTGATATTATGATGGACGAAATTAGATATTTCAGTGAAATGGGTAATCAAGGTTATGGCTTGTCTTTAAAGCTCAACGTGGCGTCGCCATTTGCGTCCGAGGCACAAGACAGTGCTGGGCATGCATCCAAAGATATCCTGGATGATTTTAGAAATATGAAAACACCTGCAACTCAGCACGTAGCTGAGCTTCGTGAGAGCGCTCGCGCTGACGTGGTGATTGTAGGTGCCTACAATGTTGAAGCCAAGGAAGTTACTTATCAAGAGGCCAGGAAAGACACTGCATTTTATGTGTTTAATGTAAAGGCTCCGCAATATTTCTTTCATGGCTTCGGCCATCTCATGGGTGTTCGCCACGTGTGGAAGGACGGCGATATGGACCTCGACCCTCCCTACCAGCATGGCTTTCTATCCAAAGAGTTTGAGGGGAAATGTTACGCATCGATTGGTTTTGACCCGATAGATTGCGTCGCTCCCGGCTGTGAGATCATTCATCGATGGTCTGACCCTAATTTGAATATGCGCTTCGGGCGTTTCGGCGATCCGCAGCATTCCGATGAAATTCGCTACCTGAACGAACGGGCTGCTGAGATTGAAAGTTTCTACTAGCCGGTGGGAAAATCCGTCGGCGGCCCTGGGTGCCAGCGGCATCCCAGGGATATCTTGGCGAACGGTGACGCGGTGCTCAGCCAGGCAAGCGGATGACCCGTCCTGCCAGTACCGGCGGTGGTAGATCGCGCTGCTGCTGTTCCAGCCCCTGCAGCAACATCAGGCTCCGTTCACTGAAGGAGGTCGACCTGGGGCCGGACAGATCGACATGCAGCAGCATCTGTTCACTGGCGGACAATGCTTCGTCGAACCCATTGCGATGCAGGCTGTGATACAGGTGCAGACGCTTGCCGTCGAAGCCGATGATCTGTGTCTGCACCCACACCTCGGTATCGAGTTTCACCTCGTGCAGGTAGTTGATGTGCGCCTCCAGGGTGAACAGCGAATGCCCGCTCTGGCCACGAGCATCGGCGTCCAGGCCGATGCGCTCCATCAGCGCATCGGTGGCGTAGCTGAAAATCAGCAGGTAGTAGGCATCGCGCAAGTGGCCGTTATAGTCGACCCATTCCGGCAACACCCGGGTACGGTAGGTGATCAGGGCGGGCATCGTATTCTCCTCAGTCGCCGAAGGCCATGCCATGCTTGGCTTTGCTGGATTTCACCGCCTCCAGCACTGCCAGCAGGGTGTCATCACGATAGCGCTCCAGCGCGGCGATGCTGCGTTCGCCCAGCTGCTCCGAGGTACCTTCCACCACGTCGTCGATCAGCTTGTCGGTCAGCTCCGGTGCCGGCAGGTAAGTCCAGGGCAGCTTCAGCGCTGGGCCAAACTGGGCCATGAAGTGGCGCATACCGGCGTCGCCTCCGGCCAGTGTATAGGTGAGGAAAGTGCCCATGAACGACCAGCGCAGGCCGGCGCCGAAGCGGATCGCGTCGTCGATCTCGCCGGTGCTGGCGACACCGTCGTTGACTAGGTGCAGGGCCTCGCGCCAGAGCGCTTCGAGCAGGCGGTCGGCGATAAAACCGGGGACTTCCTTGCGCACGTGTAGCGGGCGCATGCCCAGCGCGGTGTAGATGGTTCTCGCCGCTTCGATGGCGTCGGGGCTGGTATTGCGGCCACCGACGATCTCCACCAGCGGCAGCAGGTACACCGGGTTGAACGGGTGGCCGACCACGCAGCGCTCGGGGTGGCTGGCCGACTCGTAGAACTCGCTGGGCAGCAGGCCCGAGGTGCTGGAGCCGATGATCGCGTTGGGCTTGGCGGCGGCGCTGATCTTCGCGTGCAGGTCGAGCTTGAGGTCCAGGCGTTCGGGCGCGCTCTCCTGGATGAAATCGGCGTCGCGCACGCACTCCTCGATAGTGGCGACGAAGCTCAGTCGATCCTGCGATGCGCCGGGCGCCAGGCCCTGCTTCTGCAGGGCTGGCCAGGCGTTGGCGATGCGCTTGCGCAGCGCAGTCTCGGCGCCGGGTGCCGGGTCCCAGGCAACCACGTCCAGGCCATGGGCCAGGGCACGGGCGACCCAGCCGCTGCCGATCACGCCGCTACCCAGGGCGGCGAAGGTCTTGATTTCAGTGATGAATGGCATTTTTGGCTCCTACGGGGATATCAACGGCGCTTGAGGTTCATCTTTTCCCGGCCTTCTGCCGGGGTGAGCACGCGGGCACCCATGCGGGTGATGATTTCCGCCGCACGCTCCACCAACTGGCCGTTGCTGGCCAGCACGCCACGGTCCAGGTAGAGGTTGTCCTCCAACCCCACCCGCACGTTGCCGCCGAGCAGTACCGCCTGGGCGGCCATGGGCATCTGCATGCGGCCGATACCGAAACCGGCCCAGGTAACGTCGGCCGGCAGGTTGTCGACCATCGCCTTCATGGTGGTGGTATCGGCCGGCGCGCCCCAGGGGATGCCCAGGCACAGCTGGAACAGCGGGTCGTCCAGCAGGCCTTCCTTGATCATCTGTTTGGCGAACCACAGGTGCCCCGTGTCGAAGATTTCCAGTTCGGCCTTCACGCCCAGTTCGGTGATGCGTTTGGCGCCCGCGCGCAGCTGGGCCGGGGTGGAGACGTAGATGGCGTTGCCGTCGCCGAAATTGAGGGTGCCGCAGTCGAGGGTGCAGATTTCCGGCAGCAGTGCCTCGACGTGGGCCAGGCGCTCCAGCGGGCCAATCAGGTCGGTGCCTGGGCCGAATTCCATGGGCGACTCGCCCGGGCCGATCTCCAGGTCGCCGCCCATGCCGGCGGTGAGGTTGACGATGATGTCGACGTCGGCCTCGCGGATGCGCTCCATTACTTCGCGGTAGAGGTTGACGTCGCGGCTGAAGCGACCGGTTTGTGGATCGCGGACGTGGCAGTGGACCACGGTGGCGCCGGCCTTGGCGGCTTCGACGGCGGATTCGGCGATCTGTTTCGGGGTGACCGGGACCAGGTGGCTCTTGGCAACCGTGTCGCCGGCGCCGGTGAGGGCGCAGGTGATGATGACGTCGTGGTTCATGGTGGATTCCTTTTTGTGACTATGGGCCGGATCTCTGTAGGAGCGGCCTTGTGTCGCGATAGGGCCGCAAAGCGGCCCCATCAACATCTGCCTGATGCATGAATCCTGGGGGCGCTTCGCACCCCTTTCGCGACACAAGGCCGCTCCTACACTGACCGGGCAGACCTGTCAGTGGACGAGTAGGCGATGAGGTTCTGTCAGTTGGCAGTGAGCTTGAGGTTGTCCGCGGCGGGCTTGCCATCGAAGGTCGTTACCCCCTCGAGCCAGCGCGCCTTGTCCTCGGGATGATCCTTGAGCCACTGGCGGGCGGATTCCAGCGCGTCCTTGTGGTCGAGCAGCGGCTGCATCATCCGGCTCTCGTCCTCGGCGCTGAAGCTGAGGTTGGCCAGCAGGCGGTGGGCGTTGGGGCAACGTTCGGCATAGTCCGGCGCGGTCACCGTCCACACCGTGGCGCGGCCTTCGTCCGGACCCAGGGCATCCTGGCTGTCGCCGAGATAGACCATGTCGATGTTCACGTTCATCGGGTGCGGTGCCCAGCCGAAGAACACCACCGCCTCCTTGCGCCGTACCGCGCGGTCCACTGCGGCGAGCATGCCGGCCTCGCTCGACTCGACCAGCTGGAACTTGCCCAGGTCGAACTGGTTCTTGGTGATCATCGCCTTGATCTGGGTGTTGGCGCCGGAGCCCGGCTCGATGCCGTATATCTTGCCGCCCAGCTCCTTCTGGAACTTGTGGATGTCGGCGAACGTCTTCAGGCCCTTGTCGGCCAGGTATTTCGGCACGGCCAGGGTGGCGCGGGCGTCTTCCAGGCTGGGCTTGTCGAGGACCTTGACCTGGTTGGCCTGGATGAACGGGGTGATGGTCTGGGTCATGATCGGGTTCCAGTACCCGAGGAACATGTCCAGGCGCTTGTCGCGGATACCGGCGAAGATGATCTGCTGCGAGGCGCTGGTCTGCTTGGTCTGGTAACCCAGGCCATCGAGCAGCACCTGGGCCATGGCGCTGGTGGCGATCACGTCGGTCCAGTTGACCACGCCCAGGCGCACGTCCTTGCAGACGGCGGGTTCGGCGGCGAACAGGGGAGTGGCTACGGTGGTGCTGAGCGCGAGGGACAACAGGCTGCGGCGGATAAAGCGTTGCATGGTGGCTCTCCATCGGCAGTGCATATTGTTATGGGTCCGGCCTCTGCGGGCCGTGAGAACACGCTACGCTGGCGGCAGGGTGGAAAATCGCACCCTGGCGACCAACACTTGCACGGAGGCGACCACCTTCGCGGAGCATGCGATGCCGGAAACCATAGACTTCCTGTTGCTACCCGGCTTTTCCGCCATGGGTTTCATCAGTGCCATCGAGCCGCTGCGCGTGGCCAACCGCTTCCGTGGCCCGTTGTACCGCTGGCGCGTGCTGAGCCTGGACGGTGGCGCGGTAGAGGCCAGCAACGGCATGTCGGTGAATGCCGACGGCGCGCTGGGGGAGGGCGGGCATGGGCGGCTGTTGCTGCTGGTGGCCGGCTTCGAGCCACTGGCGTGCTATGGCGCGGCGCTGCAGCAGGCGCTGCGTCGTCTCGACCATGAAGGCGTGGTGCTCGGGGGTATCGACACGGGCGCGATGGTGCTGGCCGAGGCCGGGCTGCTCGACGGTCACCGGGCGACCCTGCACTGGGAGGCGCTGGAGGCGTTCAAGGAGCGCTATCCACGCCTGCAGGCGACCCAGGAGCTGTTCGAGATCGATCGCCGACGCATCACCTGCGCCGGCGGCACGGCCTCCATCGACCTGATGCTCGACCTGATCGCCCAGGCCCACGGCAGCGAGCTGGCGGTGCAGGTTTCCGAGCAGTTCGTGCTCGGGCGCATCCGTCCACGCCAGGACCATCAGCGCATGGAGATCGCCACGCGCTACGGGCTGCGCAACAAGAAGCTGGTGAAGGTGATCGGCGAGATGGAGCGCAATACCGAGCTGCCGCTCAACACCCAGGTACTGGCCGATGGCGTGCAGGTGACCCGGCGTCAGTTGGAGCGGTTGTTTCGCTTGTATCTGGACGACACGCCCAGTGGTTTCTACCTGCGGCTGCGGCTGGACAAGGCCCGCCAGCTGCTGCGCCAGACCGACATGAGCGTGCTGGAGGTGGCGGTGGCGTGCGGGTTCGAGTCGGCCTCATATTTCACCCGCTGCTATCGGGCGCGGTTCGAGCGGTGTCCGCGGGAAGACAGACGATTGGTCGTGTCATGAACAGAGCATTCGCGGGGCAAGCCCGCTCCCACGTTATCCCCGAAGGCTGGACTGGTGTCCAAGCTTTTTCACAGCGTGGGAGCGGGCTTGCCCCGCGATGGCGCCGGTACAGGCAGTCACTGCTGCCCGATTGACTGCAGATACTCCGACCGCTCGTCGCTACGCTGCGCCACGCAGGTGTTCCACGCGGCCTCGAATGCCTTGCTCCCGGGCTTCTCGGCCCAGGTCTCGACCTTGCAGTCGGCGTCGCGCAGTTGGGTCCAGAGCTTTTCGGCTGCCTCCATCTTGCCGCTCAGCACCGCGGCCTTGTCGCTTTCATCGGCGTACTGGTCGCGGATACGTTGCATCAGGTCGTCATAGGCCGCCTTCAGTTCACGCTCGGCGGTCTGCTTGTTGTAGGCCGCGCAGGCATACCCCTGCTGGTCGGTCTCGACGTTGTCGCAGGGCGTGCTTTCTTCCTCGACGGCGTGCGCGGTACCCGCGACCGCCAGCAGGACCAGCCATGCCATTGATTTCATCCGATTTCTCCTGAACAGGCTGACGAATCGCTGGATTCTCGCTCAGCGCAGGTTCGGGCGATAGCTCCCTGACGAAATGTTCATCAAAGGCCGTTATCGAGACTCGCTCTCATTGCCGAGGGCCGTGCCAGAGCGTGCCAGGTCGGTCATTGACGCTTTCGGCAAACCCCCTGTCGTTTTTGCATCGGGGCGCCTCGGGCGGCAGGCATATGCTGGCCCCAAAGCGCCGGCACGAGGTTCGGCGCATGCAGACTTCAATAAAAGGGGACAGCCTGATGAGCCCAGCCGAACTTCACGCCGACAGCATCGTCATCGACGGCCTGATCATTGCCAAATGGAACCGCGAGCTGTTCGAGGACATGCGCAAGGGCGGGCTGACCGCGGCCAACTGCACGGTCTCGGTGTGGGAGGGCTTCAAGGCCACCGTCGACAACATCGCGTCCAGCCAGAAGCTGATCCGCGAGAACAGCGACCTGGTGATGCCGGTGCGCACCACCGCCGACATCCGCAAGGCCAAGGAGCTGGGCAAGACCGGCATCCTCTTCGGCTTCCAGAACGCCCATGCGTTCGAAGACCAGATCGCCTATGTCGACGTGTTCAAGCAGCTTGGCGTAGGCATCGTGCAGATGTGCTACAACACCCAGAACCTGGTGGGTACCGGTTGCTACGAGCGTGATGGTGGCCTGTCGGGCTTCGGCCGCGAGATCGTCGCCGAGATGAACCGCGTCGGCATCATGTGCGACCTGTCCCACGTCGGCTCCAAGACCTCCGAGGAAGTCATCCTCGAATCGAAAAAGCCAGTCTGCTACTCCCACTGTCTGCCCTCGGGCCTTAAAGAACACCCGCGCAACAAGTCCGACGCAGAGCTGAAGTTCATCGCCGACCACGGCGGCTTCGTCGGCGTGACCATGTTCGCGCCGTTCCTGGCCAAGGGCATCGACTCGACGATCGACGACTATGCCGAAGCCATCGAGTACACCATGAACATCGTCGGTGAAGACGCCATCGGCATCGGCACCGACTTCACCCAGGGCCATGGCCAGGACTTCTTCGAGTACCTGACCCACGACAAGGGCTACGCCCGGCGCCTGACCAACTTCGGCAAGATCATCAACCCGCTGGGTATCCGTACCGTCGGCGAGTTCCCCAACCTGACCGAAACCCTGCTCAAGCGCGGCCACTCCGAACGCGTGGTGCGCAAGATCATGGGCGAGAACTGGGTCAACGTCCTCAAGGATGTGTGGGGCGAGTAAAGCCGCTCTCCAAGCCTGAAAGCCCCTGCCAGCAACGCCGGGGCATCCAAACAAAAAATTTTATGGAGTTGAGTTTCCATGGCCAAGATCGCCCCGCAATTGCCAATCGAAGTCGACAGCGAGACCGGTGTCTGGACCAGCGACGCCCTGCCGATGCTCTACGTGCCACGGCATTTCTTCGTCAACAACCACATGGGCATCGAGGAGGTGCTGGGCGCCGACAAGTACGCCGAGATCCTCTACAAGGCCGGCTACAAGTCCGCCTGGCACTGGTGCGAGAAAGAGGCCGAATGCCATGGACTGGAAGGCGTGGCGGTGTTCGAGCACTACATGAAGCGCCTGTCCCAGCGGGGCTGGGGCCTGTTTCAGATCCAGGACATCGACCTGGATAAAGGCACCTGCAGCGTCAAGCTCAAGCACTCCGCATTCGTGTACGTGTATGGCAAGTGCGGCCGCAAGGTCGACTACATGTTCACCGGCTGGTTCGCCGGGGCCATGGACCAGATTCTCGCTGCCCGCGGCAGCTCGATCCGCACAGTGGCCGAACAGGTCTACGGCGGTTCGGAAGAAGGCCACGAAGATGGCCTGTTCGTTACAAAGCCGTTGTAAGCCGGAGATAGCGTCATGGCCTTCGAAGCAATGTTCCAGCCGATCCAGATCGGCAAGCTGACCGTCCGCAACCGCGTGCTGAGCACCGCGCACGCCGAGGTCTACGCCACCGACGGCGGCATGACCACCGACCGCTACGTGAAGTACTACGAAGAGAAGGCCAAGGGCGGCATCGGCCTGGCCATCTGCGGCGGCTCGTCGGTGGTGGCCATCGACAGCCCGCAGGAGTGGTGGTCGTCGGTCAACCTGTCCACCGACCGCATCATCCCGCACTTCCAGAACCTCGCCGACGCCATGCACAAGCATGGCGCCAAGATCATGATCCAGATTACCCACATGGGTCGTCGCTCGCGCTGGGACGGCTTCAACTGGCCGACCCTGATGTCGCCGTCGGGCATCCGCGAACCCGTGCACCGCGCCACCTGCAAGACCATCGAGGTGGAGGAGATCTGGCGGGTGATCGGCAACTACGCGCAAGCGGCGCGTCGTGCCAAGGAGGGCGGTCTGGACGGCGTCGAGCTGTCGGCCGTGCACCAGCACATGATCGACCAGTTCTGGAGCCCACGGGTCAACAAGCGTACCGACGAGTGGGGCGGCACCTTCGAAGGTCGCATGAAGTTTGGCCTGGAAGTGCTCAAGGCCGTGCGCAAGGAAGTCGGCGACGACTTCTGCGTGGGCATGCGCATCTGCGGCGACGAGTTCCATCCCGATGGCCTCAGCCACGAGGACATGAAGCAGATCGCCGCCTACTACGACGCCACCGGCATGCTCGATTTCATCGGCGTGGTCGGCTCTGGCTGCGACACCCACAACACCCTGGCCAACGTCATCCCCAACATGAGCTATCCGCCGGAGCCGTTCCTGCACCTGGCGGCCGGCATCAAGGAAGTGGTCAAGGTCCCGGTGCTGCACGCGCAGAACATCAAGGACCCGAACCAGGCCACGCGCATCCTCGAAGGCGGTTACGTCGACATGGTCGGCATGACCCGCGCGCACATCGCCGACCCGCACCTGATCGCCAAGATCAAGATGGGCCAGGTCGACCAGATCAAGCAGTGCGTCGGTGCCAACTACTGCATCGACCGTCAGTACCAGGGCCTGGATGTGCTGTGCATCCAGAACGCCGCGACCTCCCGTGAATACATGGGCGTGCCGCACATCATCGAGAAATCCACCGGGCCGAAGCGCAAGGTGGTGGTGGTCGGCGCCGGCCCGGCCGGCATGGAGGCGGCCCGCGTCGCCGCCGAGCGTGGCCACGACGTCACCGTGTTCGAGAAGAAGGACCAGATCGGCGGGCAGATCACCATCGCCGCCAAGGCGCCGCAGCGCGACCAGATCGCCGGCATCACCCGCTGGTACCAGCTGGAGTTCGCCCGCCTGAAGGTCGACCTGCGCCTGGGTACCGCCGCGGATGTGGACACCATCCAGGACCTGCGCCCGGACATCATCGTGCTGGCGGTGGGCGGCCATTCGTTCCTCGAGCAGAACGAGCACTGGGGCGCCGCCGAAGGGCTGGTGGTGAGCAGCTGGGACGTGCTCGACGGCAAGGTCGCGCCGGGCAAGAACGTGCTGGTGTACGACACCATCTGCGAATTCACCGGCATGTCGGTGGCCGACTTCATCGCCGACAAGGGCAGCCAGGTCGAGATCGTCACCGACGACATCAAGCCGGGCGTGGCCATGGGCGGCACGACCTTCCCGACCTACTACCGCAGCATGTACCCGAAAGAAGTGATCATGACTGGCGACATGATGCTGGAAAAGGTCTACCGCGAGGGCGACAAGCTGGTGGCAGTGCTCGAGAACGAGTACACCGGCGCCAAGGAAGAGCGCGTGGTCGACCAGGTGGTGGTGGAGAACGGCGTGCGCCCTGACGAGCAGCTGTACTACGCGCTCAAGGACGGCTCGCGCAACAAGGGCCAGATCGACGTGGAGGCGCTGTTCGCCATCAAGCCGCAGCCGATCCTCAGCCAGCCGGGCGAGGGCTACCTGCTTTACCGCATCGGCGACTGCGTGGCCCAGCGCAACGTGCATGCGGCGATCTATGACGCCTTGCGCTTGTGCAAGGACTTCTGATCGCACCGCCTCTCTGTAGGAGCGGATTTATCCGCGATGGGGCCGGCCCAGGCTGATGGGTTGTCGCTGCCGGCGCTATCGCGGATGAATCCGCTCCTACAGGGCTCCGCGTCGCTCTTGGGAGCGGCGCAAGAATCCAGCTGTTGTGGGAGCCTCCCATGTTGAACACCCTCTTACCCATCCTGCTGTTCACCGCCCTCGGCCTGGCGGTGCTTGGCGCCCTGCGCCGGGTGCGCATGTGGCGGCGTGGGCGGCCTAGCAAGGTTGACCTGATCGGTGGCCTGCTGGCCATGCCACGGCGTTACCTGGTGGACCTGCACCATGTGGTCGAGCGCGACAAGTACATGTCCAAGACCCACGTCGCCACCGCTGGCGGCTTCGTGCTGTCGGCCGTGCTGGCGATCCTGGTGCACGGCTTCGGCCTGCACAGCACGATCCTTGGCTACGCCTTGCTGTTGGCCACGGTGATCATGTTCACCGGTGCGATCTTTGTCTTCAAACGCCGCCTGAACCCACCGTCGCGCCTGTCAAAGGGCCCTTGGATGCGTCTGCCCAAGAGCCTGCTGATGTTCGCGGCGAGCTTCTTCATCGCCACGCTGCCGGTTGCCGGCATCCTGCCGGAAGGGACCGGTGGCTGGGTGCTCGTCGCCTTGCTGGGCCTTGGCGTGCTGTGGGGCGTGTCCGAGCTGTTCTTCGGCATGACCTGGGGCGGCCCGATGAAGCACGCCTTCGCCGGCGCTCTGCACCTGGCATGGCACCGCCGCGCCGAGCGCTTCGGCGGTGGCCGCTCCACCGGCCTCAAGCCGCTGGACCTCGAAGACCCCAACGCACCGCTGGGCGTGGAGAAACCGGTCGATTTCACCTGGAACCAACTGCTCGGCTTCGACGCCTGCGTGCAGTGCGGCAAGTGCGAGGCCATGTGCCCGGCGTTCGCCGCCGGCCAGCCGCTGAACCCGAAAAAGCTGATCCAGGACATGGTCATCGGCCTGGCCGGTGGCACCGACGCGCAGTTCGCCGGCAGCCCCTACCCAGGCAAGCCGGTCGGCGAACATGGCGGCCATCCGCACCAGCCAATCGTCAACGGCCTGGTGGATGCCGAGACATTGTGGTCGTGCACCACCTGCCGCGCCTGCGTCGAGGAATGCCCGATGATGATCGAGCACGTCGATGCCATCGTCGACATGCGCCGCCACCTGACCCTGGAAAAGGGTGCCACGCCGAACAAGGGCGCCGAGGTGCTGGACAACCTGATCGCCACCGACAACCCCGGCGGTTTCGCCCCGGGCGGGCGGATGAACTGGGCGGCCGACCTCAACCTGAAACTGCTGTCCGAGGTGAAGCGCACCGAGGTGCTGTTCTGGGTCGGCGATGGCGCCTTCGACATGCGCAACCAACGCACCCTGCGCGCGTTCGTCAAAGTGCTCAAGGCCTCGGGCGTGGACTTCGCCGTGCTCGGCCTGGAAGAACGCGACAGCGGTGACGTGGCCCGGCGCCTGGGCGACGAGGCGACCTTCCAGCAACTGGCCAAGCGCAATATCCAGACCCTGGGCAAATACGGCTTCCAGCGCATCGTCACCTGCGATCCGCACAGCTTCCATGTGCTGAAGAACGAGTACGGCGCTCTCGGCGGCGAATACCAGGTGCAGCACCACAGCACCTACATTGCCGAGCTGATCGCCGCGAACAAGCTCAACCTCGGCCAGCACAAGGGTGGCAGCGTCACCTACCACGACCCGTGCTACCTGGGCCGTTACAACGGCGAATACGAAGCCCCGCGCGAAGTGCTCAAGGCGCTGGGTATCGAAGTGCGCGAGATGCAGCGCTCGGGCTTCCGCTCACGCTGCTGCGGTGGTGGTGGCGGTGCGCCGATCACCGATATTCCCGGCAAGCAGCGTATTCCCGACATGCGCATGGACGATATCCGCGAGACTGAGGCCGAGTTGGTGGCAGTGGGTTGTCCACAGTGCACGGCGATGCTCGAGGGCGTGGTCGAACCGCGTCCGCAGATCAAGGACCTGGCCGAGCTGGTCGCCGATGTGCTGATCGAAGACGAAGCCCCTGCAACCCCGAAGTCGCAGGCTGCCAAACGTGAACCTGCGGAGGTGCACTGATGAGCGACATCATCCGCCGCGATCCACGCGCCGAGTGGATCGCCCGTAACCGCCTGCATCCGCTGCACGCGGCGATGCAGACGCAACAGACCAGCTGGATGGGCCCGCACGGCATCATCCGCAAGAACCCGCACGCGATCGCCGCCGGCTTCATCGGCCCCAGCGGCCTCAAGCGCATCGACCGCAGCGGCGTCCAGCAGGGCACCGGTGTCGGCGGGCGCCGCAGCGCGGCGGCCGAAGTGCAGTTGCCGCTGCATCAAGTGGTTGAGCCTGCCTTCTACATCGCCGTGGTGCCGGACATGGTCGGTGGCCGCCTGGGCAGCCACGACCGCGACCTGCTGGGCCTTGCCCACAGCCTCGCCGGCAGCGACGGCGCGGTGTTGGCGGTTGTGTTCGGCGAGCACAAGGAAAACAACTTTTCCACAGCCGGCGTCGATCGCTTGCTGGTCATCGAGGGCGAGGCCTTCGAAGGTTATGCACCGGAGCAACTGGTGCAGGGCTTGCGGGCTGTGGATAACCAGTTCGCGCCGCGCCACTGGTTGTTGCCCGACAGTCGTACCGGCGGTGGGGAACTGGGGCGCCGCCTGGCCGCCGCGCTGGGCGAACGCCCGGCGACGCGGGTGTGGCAGGTCAAGGATGGCCAGTGCATCGGCCGTGCCGGTGCCGGTCATCAGGATATCCAGCGCAGCGTGCCACGCCTGATCCTGGCCGCCGCCGAATGCGCCGAGCCGGTCAGCGAGACCCGTCACGAAGCGCTGCCGGTGGAGTTGTCCACAGGCGTGGCGCGCAGCCTGTCGCGTATCGAAGACCTGGGTTCGGTGGCCGTGGACCCGGCTGCCATCGCCATGGCCGAGGCCGAGTTCATCGTCTCCGGCGGCAACGGCGTCAAGGATTGGGACCTGTACCACCAGGCCACGGCGGCCCTCGGTGCCACCGAGGGCGCGTCGCGGGTGGCGGTGGACGACGGCTTCATGCCGCGCAACCGCCAGGTCGGCGCCACCGGCACCTGGGTCACGGCGCGGGTCTACGTGGCCGTGGGTATCTCCGGCGCCATCCAGCACCTGCAGGGCATCGGCGCCTGCGACAAGGTGGTGGCGATCAACATGGACCCGGGCTGCGACATGATCAAGCGGGCCGACCTGTCGGTGATTGGCGACAGCTCGGCGATTCTCAAGGCGCTGATCGAGGCTGTGGACAACTTCCGCAGCGGCGGCCAGCGCGACGCGGCATAGGGGCAGCGAGCATGAGTACGAAAGTCATCAGCCTGGTCTCGATCGGCGCCCACCCCAGCTCCGGCCGCGCCCGCCGCGCCGAGCAGGATGCCCGCGCCGTTGAGCTGGGCTTGCAGCTGGCTGGGGATAACTTGCAGGTGGTGCATGCCGGCGATCCTCGCGAAGAGGCGCTGCGTGCCTACCTGGGCATGGGGCTGGATCACCTGGATGTGCTGGTACAGCCCGCTGGCGCCGATGTGCTGGGCGTGCTTGGCGATTATCTGCGTGACGCGGGAGCCCAGCTGGTGCTGACCGGCAGCCAGGCGGAAACCGGCGAAGGCTCGGGTATGCTGCCATTCCTGCTGGCCGAGAAGCTGGGCTGGCCGCTGGTAGTGGGGCTGGCTGAGGTCGAATCCATCGACAACGGCACCGCCCAGGTGCTGCAGGCTCTGCCACGGGGCCAACGGCGCCGCCTGAAGGTGCGCCTGCCGTTGTTGGCGACTGTGGATAACGCTGCGCCCAAGCCTCGGCAATCGGCGTTCGGCCCGGCCCGGCGTGGTGTGCTGGCGGCGCGCAACGTGGCGCTGATCGAGGATCCGCTGCTCGCCGAGGATGCGCTGCAACCGGCCAGGCCAAGGCCCAAGCGCCTCAAGGTGATCAAGGCCAAGAGCGGCGCCGACCGCATGAAGGCCGCCACGGCCAAGGCCAGTGGCGGGGGCGGCAAGGTGCTCAAGGATGTGTCTCCCCAGGAAGGCGCCGAGGCGATCCTGAAGCTTCTGCTGGAGGAAGGCGTCCTGCGCTGAGGCCATCGCTTGCTGCTCCCGTAGGCCCGCCCAGGGCCTGCATGAGACCGCGCCTCTGGTTTTGCCCACCGAATCTGTTCGCCACGTTGTGGATAAAGTGTTTGTCACTCGCTGGAGGCTACGCAGTTCAAAGCTTGCAGCGAGTTGATCAAATAACGATCAGTGCCAGTCTTTGGTGGGTGACGGTTCGTCAATCCAGCTCGGATGCATCCTATGGGCTTTTGCCCACAAATACTGTTGGCCGGTCTGTGGATAATATGTAAAGACATGCCTGGAGCTGGCGGCACTATTGGCTTGCACCCTATTGATCATAAAATGAACAAAGCCGTATTGGCGGGTGTAAAACCAGGCGTCAGTGTACTTTCAGCATGATATCCACAGGAGTCCTGGCATGCAGCGCGCTGTTGTCAACAAATGCTGTTGGCGTTTCTGTGGATAATATGTTGGATGAATGTCGCAGGCCCTGATTTCTCTGGGCTAAAGCGGGTTGAGTGTTTTTTGACCAGTTGATTGCCGGTGACGGCCCGGCGGGGTGTTGTGGATAACACTGATGCTGACCGGTCGAGCTACTCGCCATTGACCTGGCATTTTTGCCAGTTATCACAATTGCGCGTCGGTGTTAGCGTGCTTTCAGTTGGCCTGCTGCAGGGCTGTGCACGCATTCGCAGGGCAGGCATAGACCCTATCGGCTGCCATTTCCTCGTAGGAGTCGCGGTTAATGTCGAGCACACTACTGGCAGTTGACCGCCTTCACAGTCCACTTGCCCGGTTTGGTGCAAGCAATAGCATTGCCGCGTACTTGCCATACGGCCACAAGCATGGGCTGGTAGATAAGCCAAGGCTCGGTTTCACTGGCCAGCTGTGCGAGCCCGTAGTGGGTTGGTATTCCCTGGGCAATGGCTATAGGGTCTATAATCCAGTTTTGATGTGTTTTCACTCGCCAGACAGGCTAAGCCCTTTTGGTAAAGGTGGGATCAATACCTATGCATATTGTGTTCGTGACCCGATAAACAGGGCTGACCCAAGTGGAAGGTTTGGATCGCAGATGGCCACTATTTATCTCGGCGGAAAGGTCTCGCTTGACCTTATAAATATTGGGTTGAAATGGTGGCGACAGAAGTTGACCAAGTCGACTCGCCCCTGGACGGATCCTATGAAGTATGTCGAGATTACTAGTCGCGGGTTAAAGGTTTTTTCGTTGGCTACGTTTGGCACTAGCGAGATTGTTAAGAGAAGCGCTTCTGATGTAACTGATCCTGCCGATACACTCCAGATCATGGAGAGAGATAGTAAGTTAAATGATGCCGATACTGTCAGGGGCGTTGCCATGCTTGCTGCTCTTGGCTCGAATGTTCTTGATATGTGGGTGAATATTGTGGATGTAGACAGGGCGAGGCATAAGAAGGCTATAGCAGAGGATGCTGCAAACGTTCGAGGGCAGCAGGCTTCCTCCGAGGAAGCGGCTATGATTGATATTGGTGATGCAGATGGCGGAGGTTAGAAATCAGGCTCAAGTTAAGCAGTGATTAATTGTGTTGCATTTTCTACACGATATGTGATTTATGAGTCATAAGTGAATGGATGTCCTGCACTTCAGAGCCACGCCTGCTGCCAATAGGCGCAGGCATGGCTGATGCTCTTGCTACTGTGCCAGAACTTCCTTGAGATACGGCGCCGGCGCAGCCCCCAGATTGTTCAACAACCGCTGACTGTACCAATCAATAAAATTCACCACCCCAAACTCATAAGTCTTCGAATACGGCCCCGGCTGGTACGCCGTGGAATTGATCCCCCGCTGGTTCTCCTCGGCCAGCCGCCGATCCTGGTCGTTGGTGGCATCCCACACCTTGCGCATGTCCTCGGGCTTGTAGTCCACACCCTCCACCGCATCCTTGTGCACCAGCCACTTGGTGGTGACCATGGTTTCCTGCGCGCTGATCGGCCACACGGTGAACACGATCATGTGGTCGCCCATGCAGTGGTTCCACGAATGCGGAAGGTGCAGGATGCGCATCGAGCCGAGGTCCGGGTTCTTGATGCGGCCCATCAGCTTCTGGCAGGCCTGCTTGCCGTCCATGGTCATCGACACGGTGCCCTTGAGCAGCGGCATGCGCACGATGCGGTTACGCAGGCCGTGGCTCTTGTGCAGGTACGGGATCTTCTCGGCTTCCCAGGCGGCGGCCGAGGCGGCGACGTGGTCCTTGAATTCCTGGCTGGCGCGCGGGTCGTTGGTGTCGTCCCATTCCAGCAAGGTCTTCAGCAGTTCGGGGTGCGAGCCGCTGCAGTGGTAGCACTCGCGGTTGTTCTCCAGCACCAGCTTCCAGTTGGCCTTCTCCATCAAGGTGGTCTGCACCGCCACCTTGGTGTTCTCCATGTCGTAGGGTTCCATGTAGTGGTCGAGGGTGGCGAGGAACTCGTCGATGGCCGGCGGGTTCTCGGCCAGGCTGATGAAGATGTAGCCACCGGCCACCTTCACGTTCACAGGCTTGAGGCCGTACTGGTTCATGTCGAAGTCGGCGCCCATCTCGGTGCCGGCGAACAGCAGGCGGCCATCGAGTTCGTAGGTCCACTGGTGGTAGTGGCAGACCAGCTTGGCCACCTTGCCTTTGTCGCTGACGCACAGGCGCGAACCGCGGTGGCGGCAGACGTTGTGGAAGGCATGCACCTTACCCTCGGCACCGCGTATCACGATGATCGGGTTCTTGCCGATCTGCAGGGTGATGTAGTTGCCCTTGGTCGGGATCTCGCAAACCATGCCGGCGATCAGCCATTCCTTGTGGAAGATCTCCTGCATGTCGATCTGGAACAGGCGCTCGTCGCAGTAGAACGGTTGCGGCAGCGAGTAGGTGCGCTCGCGGGTCTGCAGCATCTCGGCGGTGGCCTTGCGTGCAGGTTCCAGTGGATCGCCCAGGCTCAGGGTTGCGGTGACGTCCATCGTGTGGTCCTCGGGGCCGCGTGCGGCCGGCTGAAGTGGCTAATCGTTGTTTTAGTGCCGCAAGGCTGTTGTTCG
The DNA here is from genome assembly GCF_014268935.2 of Pseudomonas peradeniyensis. Classification (GTDB taxonomy): domain Bacteria; phylum Pseudomonadota; class Gammaproteobacteria; order Pseudomonadales; family Pseudomonadaceae; genus Aquipseudomonas; species Aquipseudomonas peradeniyensis. The sequence goes on from NZ_JABWRJ020000003.1 coordinate 483,702, forward strand.
CGATAAACAGCATGTTGTTTTGCCGAGGAGTGTGCGTCCGGGCCGGGAAAGGACCATATCCACGGGCGACATGGCCGCATCGAATTCCGACGCGCCAGCCCTTGTAGCGCGGGGCTGGTCGCGATAAGCACGCCGATGTCGCGGATGGGAATGTACGGCGCGGTGCGCTTGCGCATTATCGGAGCCATAAGAAAGCCGACACTCGGCTGCTGGAGATGAACATGTCCGATACCTTCCTCAATCCGGTTACCACCCAGACCTGGGCCAATGGCCGCCACATCGTGCGTTGCGTCAAGGTCATCCAGGAAACCTGGGACGTGCGCACCTTCTGCTTCATGGCCGACCAGCCGATCATGTTCTTCTTCAAGCCCGGGCAGTTCGTCACCCTGGAGCTGGAGATCGAAGGCAAACCGGTGATGCGTTCGTACACCATCTCCAGTTCGCCGTCGGTGCCCTACAGCTTCTCCATCACCGTCAAGCGCGTGCCGGGCGGGCTGGTGTCGAACTTCCTCCACGACACCATGCACGAAGGCGCAGAGCTGCCGGTGCACGGGCCGGTGGGGTTGTTCAACGCCATCGACTTCCCGGCGGGCAAGGTGCTGTACCTCTCGGGCGGCGTCGGCATCACCCCGGTGATGTCCATGGCCCGCTGGTTCTACGACACCAACGCCAACGTCGACATGGTCTTCGTGCACAGCGCCCGCTCGCCGAAGGACATCATCTACCACCGCGAGCTGGAGCAGATGGCCTCGCGCATCCCCAATTTCAGCCTGCACATCATCTGCGAGAAGCACGGGCTGGGTGAGCCGTGGGCCGGTTATCGCGGCTACCTGAACCAGCGGCTCATGGAACTGATCGCCCCGGACTACCTGGAGCGCGTGATCTTCTGCTGCGGCCCGACGCCGTACATGAGCGCGGTCAAGCGCATGCTCGAGGCGGTCGGTTTCGACATGAAGAACTACCACGAGGAATCGTTCGGCGCGACGCCGCCGGAGGCCAAGGCCGACGCGGTGGAACATGCCGAAGCCGCGGCCGACGCGCCGGATGTGGATGTCGCCGACCTCAACCTGGTGGAGTTCGTCGGTAGCGACAAGAGCATCCGCGTGGTCCCGGGCGAGACCGTGCACGCGGCGGCGGCCAAGGTCGGGTTGATGATTCCCAAGGCCTGCGGCATGGGCATCTGCGGCACCTGCAAGGTGCTCAAGCTCGGCGGCGAGGTGGAGATGGTGCACAACGGCGGGATCACCGAAGAGGATGAGGCCGAGGGCTACATCCTGTCGTGCTGCAGCGTGCCGAAGGGGGATGTGCGGATCGAGTATTGATCTGCATTCGCAGGGGCTGCTTCGCAGGGGCTGCTTCGCAGCCCTTTCGCCGGCAAGCCGGCTCCCACAGGTATAGCGTGGGCCTTTGTGGGAGCCGGCTTGCCGGCGATGGGCCGCAACGCGGTCCTGCTGGCATAGGTACCTGATACTTTTGCCAGTTCCACTACCGCTGCATCGCTGCCAAGCTTCGGACAGAATCCTCGACGAAGGGCAGTAGACAGTGTCTACCTACCTGCTTGCCTGCGACAGACAGAACAGCCCCATCGACGGTGTTGGGTATCCCGGCCGCAGTTACACAGCCTATGGTGCGAGACCGTCACCGATCGGCCCGATGACAGGCTTCTGTGGCCAGCCACGCGATGCGCGAATGGATCGCTATCCATTGGGTAATGGGCACCGTCGGTACAACCCTGTGTTGATGCGCTTTCATGAGCCTGATGCGCTGAGCCCGTTCGGAGAGGGTGGGATCAACCCCTACGCATACTGCGGTGCGGATCCGGTAAACCGCAATGACCCGACAGGTAGGATCCCGGGAGCAGTCATGCTCGTCGCTTCAGCGATACAACACACGCTCGGAGTGACATGGACATGGAGGACCTGGCCGCAGGGCGGAAAGTTGGCTGTAGCCTCAGCGCTGTCCAAAAAAACGGGTCATGCCTTGTTGATGACTGCGCTTACTTTGAAGGTTGCCGGTACTCCGGGTGCTCAAGAACTCTCTCTTGCCGGAGTCGTTGCGTTGGGCACAGCATCAGCGTTGAAACATCGCGAGCTTACCTTGAAAAACAGGGAAAATGGGACGGTAGTGGCTCAATACCAAGGCTCGGATAGCAGGGGTCCGCTAATGGCTACGCTTCCCGTCAGTGAGCAGCCAGATGGATTGGAGCAGGTCGTCACGGAACGCCCTCCAGACCCGTTGAGCACCCCTAGTGACATGAACCAACGTGTCTACAACATGAGAGAGGCGGATGGAGTACAAGTTGTCTGATGTAACTGACCATGGCTGCCACTATTTGGCAGGCATGGTCAGCCTCACGAGGGATGCCGCTCCAGTCTCAGCTCAATCAAGCTGAGGCAGCTTCTCAGCTTCGACCATCAGGTCCTAAACCGCGCCACCAACCCATTCAGGTCCACCGCCAGCCGCGACAGCTCGGCACTCGCCGCGCTGGTCTGATGCGCCCCGGTGGCGCTCTGCACCGACAGGTCGTTGATGTTCACCAGGTTGCGGTCCACCTCGCGGGCCACCTGGGCCTGCTCTTCCGCCGCGCTGGCGATCACCAGGTTACGCTCGTTGATCTGCGCCACCGCGCCAGCGATGGTGTCCAGCGCCAGACCCGCGCCACGGGCGATGTTCAGGGTCGACTCGGCGCGTTCGGTGCTGGTGCGCATCGAGTCCACGGCCTGCTCGGTGCCGCCCTGGATGCTGCCGATCATCCGCTCGATCTCGCTGGTGGACTGCTGGGTGCGATGCGCCAGTGCGCGCACCTCGTCGGCGACCACGGCGAAGCCACGACCGGCCTCGCCGGCGCGGGCGGCCTCGATGGCGGCGTTGAGCGCCAGCAGGTTGGTCTGGTCGGCCAGGCCACGGATCACGTCGAGCACCTTGCCGATATCGCGGGACTGCTCGGCCAGGTGGGTGATCAGCTTGGCGGTGGACTGCACGTCGCCGCTCATGCGCTCGATGGCGCCCACGGTCTCCATCACCAGGTCACGGCCATCGCCGGCCGAACGGCTGGCTTCGCTGGAGGCCTCGGAGGTGCTCACCGCGTTGCGCGCCACTTCCTCGACCGCGCTGGTCATCTCGGTGACGGCGGTGGCGGCCTGCTCGATTTCGTTGTTCTGCTGCTGCAGGCCACGGGCGCTTTCGTCGGTGACGCTGTTCAGCTCTTCAGCGGCGGAGGCCAGCTGGGTGGCGGAGCCGGCGATCAGCTGCAGGGTGTCGCGCAGCTTGTCCTGCATCTTGGCCATGGCCTTGAGCAGGCGCGCGGCCTCGTCGGTGCCCTCGGCATCGATGTGGTGAGTGAGGTCGCCTTCGGCGATCTGCTCGGCGGACTTCAGCGCCTCATCGATGGGCTTGACGATGCTGCGGGTGAGCAGGAAGGCGAACAGCAGGGTCAGCACCGTGGCGGCGACCAGCAGGCCGATCACCAGGCCGAAGGCGCCGCTGTACTGGGCGGCGGCCTGGTCGTTGGTGGCGCTGGTCTGGTCGGTGTTGATGCGTACCAGGGTGTCCATGATCTTGTTGATCTGCTCGGAGTTGTCCAGCAGGTCGCGGTTGAGCAGGTCGCGCAGGGCGTCCAGATCACCGGCCTGGCTCAGTGTGCGCATGCGCGCCTCGAGCTGGCGGTACTGGTTGAGCAGCAGGCCGTACTGGTCGAAGGCGGCCTTCTCGTCGGCGGCGGTCACCAGCGGCTCGTAGGCGCGGCGGGCCTTGTCGATCTGCGCGTTGCGCTCGTCCAGCAGGCGCAGGGTGTCCTGCTGGGTGGCCGGCTCGCGGTTGAGCAGCAAGCGGTAGGACAGGGTACGCAGGCGCAGGTTGAGCGCGGTCAGCTCGTCGAGGGTCTTGATGCTGGGCACGCTGATTTCCTCGATGGTCACCCCGGCCTGGCGGATGTTGCCCATCTGGATCAGCGAGAACACGCCGAGGCCCAGCATCAGCAGACCGATCACGGCGAACCCGAGCAGTGCGCGCGGCGCGATATTCATATTGCGTAAGGACATGGAGGCAGTTCCCAAGGCAGAAGAGGTGCCGCGATCCATGCGACGAAAGAAGACCTGCCTGCCTATCGGTCGTGACCGGCCAGTCTTGAGTCCGTCATGCAAAAATTGTGAGGCAGCTAACTATTTTCCTGACCAGCGGTTGATCCAGGTCGGAACAAGGGGGCCGATCCTGGGTCAACCTGAACCAGGCAAACACCTTTTGAATCCGATATTTAATGGCGGGGGCGGCGGTTTTTCCTTATCGTGTGCGCCCTTTGCAACAACCCGAGATAGACGCATGTTGGAAACTTCCCTGAATCAACTCGAGCAACTGGTCAGCGACCTGATGCACAAGAACGCGCAACTGGCCGAGCAGAACGCCAGCCTCGGCCAGGAACTGGCCCAGGCCAAGGAAGAGAACGACAGCCTGCAGTTGTCGCTGATGGAGCAGGAAGAGAAGCACGGCGCCACCGCCGCCCGCATCCAGGCCCTGGTCGAGCGCGCCAGCGCAGGTGTCGTGAACGCATGAGACTGCAAGCGCAGCCGGTCAATGTCGTGTCGATCCTGGGCAACGACTATTCGCTCAAGGCGCCCGAAGGCCAGGAAGAAACCCTCTCCCAGGCCGTGCGCATGCTCAACGTCGCGCTGGCTGAAACCAAGCGCAACTACCCGACCCTGATCGGCGACAAGCTGCTGGTGCTGGCCGCCCTGAACCTGTGCTCCAAGCAGATCGAACTGCAGCGCGAGCATGACCGCACCCTAGAGCGCACCCAGGCGCAGATCGACGCCACGGTCGATGCCATCAGCAAGGCCGTCTCCGACGTCTGACTGACGCCATCGCGAACTTCGTGGGAGTGAGCTTGCCCCGCGATGCGGGCGAGCCATCCTGTCGCAGATCACTGGAACAACTGGATACTTAAGTGTATACACTTCCCGAAAAACAATAATTATCGGGGAGTGGGGCATGCGTATCTGGCGGCGGAGCATCCAATGGCAACTGATTGCAAGCATGGGCGCCGCCCTGCTGGCGAGCATCCTGGTGGTGGTGGTGATCTATACGATGGCGCTCAACCGCCTCACCGAGCGCTACCTGGTCGACACGGCGTTGCCCGCCAGCGTCGAGGCCATCCGCAACGATATCGAGCGCATGCTCGGCCAGCCGCTGGTGGCGGCGGCGGACATTGCCGGCAACACCCTCCTGCGCGACTGGCTGGCCGCCGGTGAAGCCCCGGCCGAGCTGCCGCGCTTCATCGAATACCTGGACGCGGCCAAGCAGCGCAACCACGCCTTCACCACCCTGTTCGCCTCGAGCGTCACCGGCCACTACTACAACGAGAAGGGGCTGGACCGCACCCTCAGCCGCGCCAACCCCAAGGACAAGTGGTTCTACGGCTACATCGACAGCGGTGCCGAGCGCCTGATCAACATCGATATCGACGGCTCCACCGGCGAGCTGGCGCTGTTCATCGATTATCGTGTCGAGAAGGACGGCCAACTGGTCGGCGTGGCTGGCATGGGCCTGCGCATGACCGAGCTGTCGAAGCTGATTCACGACTTCAGTTTCGGCGAGCACGGCAAAGTGTTCCTGGTGCGCAACGACGGCCTGATCCAGGTCCATCCTAACCAGCAGTTCAGCGGCAAGCGCCAACTTGCCGAGCAGTTGGACGTCGAGGCGGCCAAGGCCGTGCTGGTGGGCGGTGATGGCCTGCGCAGCAGCCGTTTCCAGCGTGATGGCGAGGACTACCTGGCCTTGGGCCTGCCTTTGCGAGATCTGAACTGGACCTTGGTGGCCGAGGTGCCGGAAGCCGAGATATACGCCCAGGCCCGCCAGGCCATTTGGCAGACCTGCCTGATTGGCGGCGGCGTGGCGCTGCTGTCGTTATTGCTGGTGGTGCTGCTGGCGCGTGGGCTGGTCCGGCCCATTCGCCAGGTCACCGCCGCATTGGTGCAGATCGGCGGTGGCGCGGGGGACCTCAGTCATCGCCTGGACGACTCGCGCCAGGACGAACTGGGCGACCTGGCCCGTGGCTTCAACCGCTTCCTCGACAGCCAGCGTGGCCTGATCGGTGAAGTGCTGCGCACCACCGAGCGCCTGCACCTGTCGGTGGCGCAGGTGACCCGGGTGGTGGACAACACCGCCGAGCGCTCGGGCCGCCAGCAGGAGATGACCGAGATGGTCGCCACCGCTGTGCACGAGATGGGCCTGACCGTGCAGGACATCGCCCAGAACGCCGGTTCCGCCGCCCATGCCTCGCAGTCGGCGCGCGACGAGGCGCTGCAGGCGCGGGAGGTGGTGCGCCGCTCCATCCACAATATCGAAGGCATGTCCGGGGAAATCGGCCGCGCCGCCGAGGCGGTGACGCAACTGGCCGACGAGGTTGCCTCGATCGACGAAGTGCTGGCGGTGATCCGCAGTATTTCCGAGCAGACCAACCTGCTGGCGCTGAACGCCGCCATCGAAGCGGCGCGGGCCGGCGAGATGGGCCGGGGCTTCGCCGTGGTGGCCGATGAGGTCCGGACCCTGGCGCGGCGGACCCAGGTGTCCACCGACGAGGTGCAGCAGATGATCCACCGTCTCAAGCAGGGCGCGGGCACCGCCGTGGCATCGATGCAGGCGGGGCAGCAGGCGACCGGTAACGGGGTCGAGTCGAGCCAGCGCACGGGGGCTTCACTGGGGGCGATCACCGATCAGGTCGAGCGCATCAGCGGCATGAACGAGCAGGTGGCCACGGCGACCGAGGAGCAGTCGGCGGTGACCGAGGAGATCAACCGCACGGTGCAGGGGATTTCCGACCTGGCGCGGCAGACGGCCAGTGAAGTGCAGGGGTGTCGCGAGGAATGCCAGGCGTTGCGTGGGTTGGCTGATGACCTGGCGCGGCAGATGGGTGGGTTCCGCCTCTAGCTCATCGCGGGGCAAGCCCGTTCCCACAAGTGCCTTGGAATGGGCGTGGGAGCGGGCTAGCCCCGCGATGGCGATTGATCAGGTGCCGAAGATCGCGCGGATATCCGCCGCCAGTTCACGCACCCGGGCTTCCTGGGTATCCCACGAGCACATGAACCGTGCCCCACCGCTACCAATGAAGGTATAGAACCGCCACCCCTTGTTTCGCAGCACTTCCAGCGCATGCTCCGGCATCTGCAGGAACACCCCGTTGGCTTCCACCGGGAACATCAGCTCCACCTCCGGCAAATCGCTCACCAGCGACGCCAGCAGCTGCGCGCAGTGGTTGGCATGCTTGCCATGGCGCATCCACGCGCCGTCTTCGAGCAGACCAACCCATGGCGCCGACAGGAAACGCATCTTCGATGCCAACTGCCCGGCCTGCTTGCAGCGGTAGTCAAAGTCCTCGGCCAGGTCGCGGTTGAAGAACAGGATTGCCTCGCCCACCGCCATGCCGTTCTTGGTGCCGCCGAAGCACAGCACATCGACCCCGGCCTTCCAGGTCAGTTCGGCCGGCGAACAGCCGAGGAACGCGCAGGCGTTGGTAAAGCGCGCGCCGTCCATGTGCAGGTTCAGGCCCAGCTCCTTGCAGGTGGCGCTGATCGCCTTGAGCTCGTCGGGGCGGTACACGGTGCCCACCTCGGTGGCCTGGGTGATGGTCACCACGCGGGGCTTGGGGTAGTGGATGTCCTGGCGCTTGAGCGCCACTTCGCGGATCGACTCGGGCGTCAGCTTGCCGTTGACGCTGGCGGCGGTCAGCAGCTTGGAGCCGTTGGAGAAGAACTCCGGCGCGCCGCATTCGTCGGTCTCGACGTGGGCGGTCTCGGAGCAGATCACGCTGTGGTAGCTCTGGCACAGCGAGGCCAGGGCCAGGGAGTTGGCAGCGGTGCCGTTGAAGGCGAAGAACACCTCGCAGTCGGTCTCGAACAGCTTGCGGAAGTATTCCGAGGCGCGTTCGGTCCACTGGTCGTCGCCGTAGGCGCGTTGGTGGCCCTGGTTGGCCTTTTCCATGGCGGCCCAGGCTTCGGGGCAGATGCCGGAGTAGTTGTCGCTGGCGAATTGTTGGTTGTTGTCGGTCATGACGCCTGTCCTTTTGTACGACGCAGGAACGCACTCTAAACCATCGATTTGGTGGTTGCCTATACAGGCCAACGCTATCCCTGTGGGAGCCGGCTTGCCGGCGATAGCGTCCGCTCAACCAGCGATGGTTCTGCGTCTGGCCCCATCGCCGGCAAGCCGGCTCCCACAGGGCTGTGTGGCGCTTGGGGTAGCAATGTCGTAAACGCGCCATTGCAAGGCGCGCGCAGGCATCTGTGTCCCGGTGCCCGGTCATACCATCGCTGCAAAGGGTGGGAAAACCCTCACCAGACAAGAAACGATCGCTGCCGGGAGATACACGATGTTCAGCAAGCAAGACCAGATCCAGGGTTATGACGACGCACTGCTGGCGGCGATGAATGCCGAGGAACAGCGCCAGGAAGATCACATCGAGCTGATTGCCTCGGAGAACTACACCAGCAAGCGCGTGATGCAGGCCCAGGGCAGCGGCCTGACCAACAAGTACGCCGAAGGCTATCCGGGCAAGCGCTACTACGGTGGCTGCGAGCATGTGGACAAGGTCGAAGCACTGGCCATCGAGCGCGCCAAGCAGCTGTTCGGCGCCGACTACGCCAACGTCCAGCCGCACTCCGGCTCCTCGGCCAACGGCGCCGTGTACCTGGCCCTGCTGCAGGCCGGCGACACCATCCTGGGCATGAGTCTGGCTCACGGCGGCCACTTGACCCACGGCGCCAAGGTGTCGTCCTCGGGCAAGCTGTACAACGCCGTGCAGTATGGCATTGACACCACTACCGGGCTGATCGACTACGACGAAGTCGAGCGCCTGGCCGTCGAGCACAAGCCGAAGATGATCGTCGCCGGCTTCTCGGCCTACTCGAAGACCCTCGATTTCCCGCGTTTCCGCCAGATCGCCGATAAAGTCGGCGCGCTGCTGTTCGTCGACATGGCCCACGTCGCCGGCCTGGTCGCCGCCGGCCTGTACCCGAACCCGATCCCCTTCGCCGACGTGGTCACCACCACCACCCACAAGACCCTGCGCGGTCCGCGTGGAGGCCTGATCCTGGCCAGGTCCAACGAAGAGATCGAGAAAAAGCTCAACGCCGCCGTGTTCCCCGGCGCCCAGGGCGGCCCGCTGATGCACGTGATCGCCGCCAAGGCGGTGTGCTTCAAGGAAGCACTGGAGCCTGGCTTCAAGGCCTACCAGAAGCAAGTCATCGAAAACGCCCAGGCCATGGCCCAGGTGTTCATCGACCGCGGCTACGACGTGGTCTCCGGCGGCACCGACAACCACCTGTTCCTGGTCAGCCTGATCCGCCAGGGCCTGACCGGCAAGGACGCCGACGCCGCCCTCGGTCGCGCCCATATCACCGTCAACAAGAACGCCGTGCCCAACGACCCGCAGTCGCCGTTCGTTACCTCGGGCCTGCGCATCGGCACCCCGGCCGTCACCACCCGTGGCTTCAAGGTCGCCCAGTGCGTGGCGCTGGCCGGCTGGATCTGCGATGTGCTGGACAACCTGGGCGACGCCGATGTCGAGGCCGATGTGGCCAAGAACGTCGCTGCCCTGTGCGCCGACTTCCCGGTCTACCGCTGAGTGGAGCAGAACACCATGCAACGTTATTCGGGCTTCGGCCTCTTCAAGCACTCCCTCAGCCACCACGAGAACTGGCAGCGCATGTGGCGCACGCCGACGCCGAAGAAGGTCTACGACGTGGTCATCGTCGGCGGTGGCGGCCATGGCCTGGCTACCGCCTACTACCTGGCGAAAGAGCACGGCATCACCAACGTGGCGGTGGTCGAGAAGGGCTACCTGGGCGGCGGCAACACCGCCCGCAACACCACCATCGTGCGTTCCAACTACCTGTGGGACGAGTCGGCGCACCTCTACGAACATGCCATGAAGCTGTGGGAAGGGCTGTCCCAGGACATCAACTACAACGTGATGTTCTCCCAGCGCGGCGTGTACAACCTGTGCCATACCCTGCAGGACATCCGCGACTCCGAGCGCCGGGTCAACGCCAACCGCCTCAATGGCGTGGACGGCGAGCTGATCCGCACCGAGCAGGTCGCGGCCGAGATCCCGTACCTGGACTGCTCGAAGAACACCCGCTATCCGATCCTCGGCGCCACCGTGCAGCGCCGTGGTGGCGTGGCCCGTCACGACGCCGTGGCCTGGGGCTTCGCCCGTGCCGCCGACGCCCTGGGCGTGGACCTGATCCAGCAGACCGAGGTGATCGGCTTCCGTAAAGAGAATGGCGCCGTGATCGGCGTCGAAACCAACAAGGGCTTCATCGGCGCCAAGCGCGTCGGCGTGGTCACTGCGGGTAACTCCGGCCACATGGCCAAGCTGGCGGGCTTTCGCCTGCCGCTGGAATCGCACCCGTTGCAGGCACTGGTATCGGAGCCGATCAAGCCGATCATCGACAGCGTGATCATGTCCAACGCCGTGCACGGCTACATCAGCCAGTCCGACAAGGGCGATTTGGTGATCGGCGCCGGTATCGACGGCTGGGTCGGCTACGGCCAGCGCGGCTCGTACCCGGTCATCGAGCACACCCTGCAGGCGATCGTCGAGATGTTCCCGATCCTCTCCCGCGTGCGCATGAACCGCCAGTGGGGCGGCATCGTCGACACCACCCCCGACGCCTGCCCGATCATCTCCAAGACCCCGGTGAAGAACATGTTCTTCAACTGCGGCTGGGGCACCGGCGGCTTCAAGGCCACCCCGGGCTCGGGCAACGTGTTTGCCGCGAGCCTGGCCAAGGGCGAGATGCACCCGCTGGCCGCGCCTTTCTCCATCGACCGTTTCTACAACGGCGCGCTGATCGACGAACACGGCGCCGCTGCCGTCGCCCACTGACCCGGAGACAACCGTCATGTTGCAAATCTTCTGTCCCCACTGCGGCGAGCTGCGCTCCGAGGAAGAGTTCCACGCGTCGGGCCAGGCGCACATCGCCCGCCCGCTGGACCCGAACGCCTGCTCCGACGAGGAGTGGGGCACCTACATGTTCTTCCGCGACAACCCGCGCGGCATCCACCATGAGCTGTGGGACCACGTCGCGGGCTGTCGCCAGTACTTCAACGTCACCCGCGACACCGTGACCTACGAGATCCTGGAAACCTACAAGATCGGCGAGAAGCCTCAGGTCACCGCTACTTCGAAGCAAAGCACCGCGCCAGCGACCGCCAAGGGCCAAGGGGAAAAAGTATGAGCCAGACCTATCGCCTCGCCAGCGGCGGCCGTATCGACCGCAGCAAGGTGCTGAACTTCAGCTTCAACGGCAAGACCTACCAGGGCTATGCCGGGGACACGCTGGCCGCCGCGCTGCTGGCCAACGGCGTCGACATCGTCGGGCGCAGCTTCAAGTACTCGCGCCCGCGCGGGATCATCGCCGCCGGCACCGAAGAGCCGAATGCGATCCTGCAGATCGGTTCCAGCGAAGCCACCCAGATCCCTAACGTGCGCGCCACCCAGCAGGCCCTGTATGCAGGCCTGGTGGCCACCAGCACCAACGGCTGGCCGAACGTCAACAACGACATGATGGGCATCATCGGCAAGGTCGGCGGCAACATGATGCCGCCCGGGTTCTACTACAAGACCTTCATGTACCCCAAGTCGTTCTGGATGACCTACGAGAAGTACATCCGCAAGGCGGCGGGCCTCGGCCGTGCGCCGCTGCAGAACGATCCGGACAGCTACGACTACATGAACCAGCACTGCGACGTGCTGATCGTCGGTGCCGGCCCTGCCGGCCTGGCCGCCGCGCTGGCTGCTGCCCGTAGCGGTGCCCGAGTGATCCTGGCCGACGAGCAGGAGGAGTTCGGCGGCACCTTGCTCGACAGCCGCGAAACCCTCGATGGCAAACCGGCCGCCGATTGGGTCAACGCCGTCGTTGCCGAGTTGGAGTCGCTGCCGGAAGTTACCCTGCTGCCACGCAGCACGGTCAACGGCTATCACGACCACAACTTCCTCACCATCCACGAACGCCTCACCGATCACCTCGGCGACCGTGCGCCGATTGGCCAGGTACGCCAACGCGTGCACCGTGTACGTGCCAACCGTGTAGTACTGGCCGCTGGCGCCCACGAGCGTCCGCTGGTGTATGGCAACAACGACCTGCCGGGCAACATGTTGGCTGGCGCGGTCTCGACTTATGTGCGCCGTTACGGCGTGGCTCCGGGCCGCAAGCTGGTGCTGTCGACCAACAATGACCACGCCTACCGTTGCGCGCTGGACTGGCACGATGCCGGCCTGCAAGTGGTCGCCATCGCCGATGCCCGCCACAACCCGCGTGGCTCGCTGGTCGAAGAGGCCCGCGCCAAAGGTATCCGTATCCTTACCTCCAGCGCCGTGATCGAGGCCAAGGGCAGCAAGCACGTCACCGGCGCCCGCGTGGCCGCCATCGATGTGCAGGCGCACAAGGTCACCAGCCCGGGTGAAACCCTCGAGTGCGATCTGATCGCGACTTCCGGCGGTTACAGCCCAGTGGTCCATCTGGCCTCGCACCTGGGCGGTCGCCCGGTCTGGCGTGAAGACATCCTCGGCTTCGTGCCGGGCGACGCACCGCAGAAGCGTGTGTGCGTTGGTGGCGTGAACGGAGTCTATGCCCTGGGCGATGTGATCGCCGACGGCTTCGAAGGCGGCGTGCGTGCGGCCACCGAGGCCGGTTTCAAGGCCAGCGCCGGCACCCTGCCGAAAACCCTGGCGCGCAAGGAAGAGGCCACCGTGGCGCTGTTCCAGGTGCCCCACGACAAGGGCACCGCCCGTGCGCCGAAGCAGTTCGTCGACCAGCAGAACGACGTCACCGCCGCTGCCATCGAGCTGGCCACCCGCGAGGGCTTCGAGTCGGTCGAGCACGTCAAGCGCTATACCGCGCTGGGCTTCGGCACCGACCAGGGCAAGCTGGGCAACATCAACGGCCTGGCCATCGCCGCCCGTTCGCTCGGGATAGGCATCCCGGAAATGGGCACCACCATGTTCCGCCCCAACTACACGCCGGTGACCTTCGGCGCAGTGGCGGGCCGGCACTGTGGCCACCTGTTCGAGCCGGTGCGCTTCACCGCCCTGCATGCCTGGCACATCAAGAACGGCGCCGAGTTCGAGGACGTTGGCCAGTGGAAGCGCCCGTGGTACTTCCCCAAGCCCGGCGAAGATATCCACACCGCCGTGGCCCGCGAATGCAAGGCCGTGCGTGACAGCGTCGGCCTGCTGGACGCCTCGACCCTGGGCAAGATCGACATCCAGGGCGCGGACGCCCGCGAGTTCCTCAACCGCATCTACACCAACGCCTGGACCAAGCTCGACGTGGGCAAGGCCCGCTACGGCCTGATGTGCAAGGAAGACGGCATGGTCTTCGACGACGGCGTCACCGCCTGCGTCGGCGACAACCACTTCATCATGACCACCACCACTGGCGGCGCCGCCCGCGTGCTGCAGTGGCTGGAGCTGTACCACCAGACCGAATGGCCAGAGATGAAGGTGTACTTCACCTCGGTCACCGACCACTGGGCGACCATGACCTTGTCCGGCCCCAACAGCCGCAAGCTGCTGGCCGAGGTCAGCGACATCGACCTGGACAAGGAAGGCTTCCCGTTCATGAGCTGGAAGGAAGGCCTGGTCGGCGGCGTGCCGGCGCGGGTGTTCCGCATCTCGTTCACCGGCGAGCTGTCGTATGAGATCAACGTCCAGGCCAACTACGCCATGGGCGTGCTGGAGCAGATCGTCGAGGCGGGCAAGAAGTACAACCTGACCCCGTACGGCACCGAGACCATGCACGTACTGCGCGCCGAGAAGGGCTTCATCATCGTTGGCCAGGACACCGACGGCTCGATGACCCCGGACGACCTCAACATGAGCTGGTGCGTGGGCCGCAACAAGGCCTTCTCGTGGATCGGCCTGCGCGGCATGAACCGTGAAGACACCGTGCGCGAGAACCGCAAGCAGCTGGTGGGCCTCAAGCCTGTGGACCCGAATGTGTGGCTGCCGGAAGGTGCCCAGCTGGTGTTCGATCCGAAGCAGCCGATCCCGATGGACATGGTCGGCCACGTCACCTCCAGCTACGCGGCCAACTCCCTGGGCTATTCGTTCGCCATGGGCGTGGTCAAGGGCGGTCTCAAGCGTCTGGGCGAGCGGGTGTATTCGCCCCAGGCCGACGGCAGCGTGATCGAGGCCGAGATCGTGTCTTCGGTGTTCTTCGATCCGAAGGGCGAGCGGCAGAACGTTTGATACCAGGCCCTGTGGGGGCAGGCCGGGCCTCATCGCCGGCAAGCCGGCTCCCACAGGATCGGAGCAGATTTCGGGGTTCACGCGGTCCCTGTGGGAGCTGGCTTGCCAGCGATAGGGCCGATGGATTCAGTCGAAAAGCTGCGTCTCTTCGACGAACAAGCATTCAAGGCAGGTAAGAAATGAGCGCTATCAACGTCTTCCAGCAAAACCCCGGCAGCGATGCCAAGGCCCAGTCGCCGCTGCACCACGCCGACCTGGCCAGCCTGGTCGGCAAGGGCCGCAAGAACGCAGGCGTGACCCTGCGCGAAAAGAAACTCCTCGGCCACCTGACTATCCGTGGCAATGGTCACGACCAGGCCTTCGCCGGCGGCGTGCACAAGGCCCTTGGCCTGGAGCTGCCGGTGGCCCTGACCGTGGTCGCCAACAACGAGATGTCGCTGCAATGGGTGGGCCCGGACGAATGGCTGCTGATCGTCCCCGGCGGCCAGGAGTTCGCCGTCGAGCAGAAGCTGCGCGATGCCCTCGACGGCCAGCACATCCAGGTGGTCAACGTCAGCGGCGGGCAGACCCTGCTCGAACTGCGCGGCCCCAATGTGCGCGACGTGCTGATGAAATCCACCAGCTATGATGTACACCCGAACAACTTCCCGGTGGGCAAGGCCGTCGGCACCGTGTTCGCCAAGTCGCAGCTGGTGATCCGCCGCACCGCCGAGGACACCTGGGAGCTGGTGATCCGCCGCAGCTTCTCCGACTACTGGTGGCTGTGGCTGCAGGACGCGTCGGCCGAGTACGGCCTGGCCATCGAAGCGTAAGGAGCATTACCCATGAGTCGGGCACCGGACACCTGGATTCTCACTGCTGACTGCCCGAGCATGCTCGGCACGGTCGATGTGGTGACGCGTCATCTCTACGAGCAGCGCTGCTACGTCACCGAGCACCATTCCTTCGATGACCGGCTGTCGGGGCGGTTCTTCATTCGCGTGGAGTTCCGCGTCCCGGATGGCTTCGACGAGGATGCCTTCCGTGCGGGGCTGGCCGAGCGCAGCGAGGCGTTCGGCATGGCCTTCGAGCTGGTCGCGCCGAATCACCGCCCCAAGGTGGTGATCATGGTGTCCAAGGCCGATCATTGCCTGAACGATCTGCTGTACCGCCAGCGCATCGGCCAGCTGGCCATGGATGTGGTCGCGGTGGTGTCCAACCATCCTGACCTGGAGCCGCTGGCGCACTGGCACAAGATTCCCTACTACCATTTCGCCCTCGATCCGAATGACAAGCCGGCGCAGGAGCGTAAGGTGCTGCAGGTGATCGAGGAAAGCGGCGCCGAGCTGGTCATCCTCGCCCGCTACATGCAGGTGCTGTCGCCGGAGCTGTGTCGGCGGCTGGATGGCTGGGCGATCAACATCCACCACTCGCTGCTGCCCGGGTTCAAGGGCGCCAAACCGTATCACCAAGCCTACAACAAGGGCGTGAAGATGGTTGGCGCCACGGCGCACTACATCAACAACGACCTGGACGAAGGGCCGATCATCGCCCAGGGCGTGGAGGTGGTGGACCATGCGCATTATCCCGAGGATTTGATCGCCAAGGGGCGCGATATCGAGTGCCTGACCCTGGCGCGGGCTGTTGGTTATCACATCGAAAGAAGGGTGTTTTTGAACGCCAATCGTACTGTTGTTCTCTGAGCCGATGCCATCGCGGGGCAAGCCCGCTCCCACGTATACAGCGTGGGAGCGGGCTTGCCCCGCGATGCTTTTTTACGACAGATAGTGCGCCGCAAACAGGCATCCCCCTGTCGCATCCAGTCACCGCCCCAGCGCCCATCCAGCCCACAATCCCCTTCATCCAGTAACACAGGCCGCCCACGGAAAGGCGGCGCTTTCCACCACCGCTGCATAAATACAAATCAAGCGAGGTAAGAAGCATGTCTGGTAACCGTGGAGTGGTGTATCTCGGCGCGGGCAAGGTCGAGGTGCAGAAGATCGACTACCCCAAGATGCAGGACCCGCGCGGCAAGAAGATCGAGCACGGCGTCATCCTCAAGGTGGTCTCCACCAACATCTGCGGCTCCGACCAGCACATGGTCCGCGGCCGCACCACCGCCCAGGTCGGCCTGGTCCTGGGCCACGAAATCACTGGTGAAATCGTCGAAATGGGCCGTGACGTCGAACGCCTGAAAATCGGCGACCTGGTGTCGGTACCCTTCAACGTCGCCTGCGGCCGCTGCCGCTCGTGCAAGGAGATGCACACCGGCGTCTGCCTCACCGTCAACCCGGCCCGCGCCGGCGGCGCCTACGGCTATGTCGACATGGGCGACTGGACCGGCGGCCAGGCCGAGTACGTGCTGGTGCCCTACGCCGACTTCAACCTGCTGAAACTGCCCAACCGCGACAAGGCCATGGAGAAGATCCGCGACCTGACCTGCCTGTCCGACATCCTCCCCACCGGTTACCACGGCGCGGTCACCGCCGGTGTCGGCCCGGGCAGCACCGTGTACGTCGCGGGTGCCGGCCCGGTCGGCCTGGCCGCCGCCGCTTCCGCCCGCCTGCTGGGCGCCGCCTGCGTGATCGTCGGCGACCTCAACCCGGCCCGGCTGGCCCACGCCAAGTCGCAAGGTTTCGAAGTGGTCGACCTGTCCAAGGACACCCCGCTGCACGAGCAGATCATCGATATCCTCGGTGAGCCGGAAGTGGACTGCGCCGTCGATGCCGTCGGCTTCGAGGCCCGTGGCCATGGTCATGAAGGTGCCAAGCACGAGGCCCCGGCCACCGTGCTCAACTCGCTGATGCAGGTGACCCGCGTGGCCGGCAAGATCGGTATTCCGGGCCTTTACGTGACCGAAGACCCGGGTGCGGTGGATGCCGCCGCGAAGATCGGCGCCCTGAGCATCCGCTTCGGCCTGGGCTGGGCCAAGTCACACAGCTTCCACACCGGGCAGACCCCGACCATGAAGTACAACCGCCAGCTGATGCAGGCGATCATGTGGGATCGCATCAATATCGCCGAGGTGGTGGGGGTGCAGGTGATCAGCCTGGATCAGGCGCCGGAGGGGTATGGCGAGTTTGATGCGGGGGTGCCGAAGAAGTTTGTGATTGATCCGCATAGGACGTTTAGTGCTGCTTGATAAGAACAGCCAGAGCCCCACTAAGGGGCTCTACTCTTTAGTTTGTATTGCTGCGTGTATTTGAGTTTGAGTCGACGGGCTGCATGATGTCGTCGTATATTGCATTGAACGCTGTAGTGCCAATATTTTGCTCGATAAGGTCAAGTTCGGTATTTAGCTTTCTGAAGCTATTTTGGTATTCGGTCACTTTATTTTGTAGTGCGGTGCGTGCCTTCTCAAGATCAATCATTTTACCGAGAATCTTGTCCTTGCGTTCTTCTGCTTTGGCCCTATCACTGGGATGTAGACCTGAGCGCCTATTGTGCAGGCCATAATCTTTTTTGAGACTGACCTGGATGTTTTCAAGTTTTGGACTTAGTTTTTCTTCGGCCCGTTTATTCATACTTATTTCAGATGTTGTTGACTGTATTTTTGCTTTGATCTCTAATTGCCGGCTTAGGATGCTACCGATTTGTTGTCGAGGGGACAGTTGGGTTTGTTTCGAGGCACGCTGCATGTGGCCGCTGGGGTCGATATTGTTGATTGGATCCCCTGAGCAATATGAGTAAGGATTGAGTCCTCCAGCTTCGAACGGACTTAAACTATCTGGAGAATTGAAACGCATCAATGCAGGGTTGTAGGTGCGGTAGCCGTTTCCGAGCAGGTAGCCTCCCATGGGTGTGCGGAACTCACCGTTGAAACCAAGTGATGATTTTGTCGAGAAGGGTAACTTCTCACTTCCATAGGCGGTGTATGAAAAAGCATGCACTGCTACTAAACGGTGATGCCGTAGTATTGAACCGGACATATCAGTTGATAGCAGCGTCGGTGAAGCGTGTCGTATTGACTCCCGTTTCATACGAGCTCCAAAGCAAGGAAGTGGAGTTTGACTCTGCCGGGTGGTCTGGCAACAGACAACTGGCAAAAATGCTAGGCTGCGGCCCCCCCTACCTATCCTTCAGCAGATTCCAGATCGCCTGGGGGCAGGCGTATGCGCTGGCCAGTGCGGTGGAAAACAGAGCTGGCCAGTAAATGTCCATCGCGGGCCTTGCAATGAACACCGATGGCCGGCCCGGAACAAACCCCCGGCGCTCCAGTCCAACCCCTCGTTTCCCGGCCATTCCGGCCGACGAGGTCCCTCCCGATGAAAGCATTCACCCTGGCAACCCTGATGACCCTGGCCGCAAGCCCGGTGTTCGCCTTCAACCTCAGCGACGCGGCCAATGCCGTCTCGGCCATGCAGAACCAGAATCAACAGGGCCAGGTGCAGGCCCCGGCTGGCCAGGCCAACTTGCTCAACACCTTGGGCAGCGAATTGAAGATCACCCCCGAGCAGGCCATCGGTGGCGCCGGGGCGATGCTGGGGCTGGCGCGCAACAACCTCAGCGGTGACGACTATGGGCAACTGACCAAGGCCGTGCCGGGGCTGGACCTGCTGTCGGGCACCAATGCGCTGGGTGGGTTGAGCGGGCTGGGGCAGTTGCTGGGTAATGACAAGAACAGTTCGGCGCTGAGCAACGCGCTGGGCGGTGAGGTGCAGAACCGCAACGACCTGGACACCGCCTTCAAGGCGCTGGGCATGGATACCGGGATGATCGGGCAGTTTGCGCCGTTGATCCTGCAGTACCTGGGGCAGCAGGGGATTGCCGGGTCGTTGTTGCAGAACCTGGGGAGTTTGTGGAATACACCTGCGCCGCTGAGCCAGCCATCGGTCTGAGCGCCTGACGCGGGTCCTGTAGGAGCGGCCTTGCCGAGGCGTCGGACCGGTCGGAAAGGGCTGCGTAGCAGCCCCGGCGATTGATGTGTTAACGCCGAAACCCTGGGGCCGCTGTGCGGCCCTTTCGCGACACAAGGCCGCTCTTACAAGGGACCGCGAAATCCTGTGGGCGCGGGCTTGCCCGCGATTAGGCCATTGGCTTCAACGCATCTCGGCGCGCAGTTCCTCGATCCGCTGGTCCTTCTCCAGCCACAGCTGGTTCACCCAGGCCTGCACGGTCTGGCGGAAGGCCGGATCGTTCTCGTAGTCGCCTTCACTCAGCGCCGGATCCAGTTCGCGCACGCGGATGTCGATGATCACCCGGCTGATGCTGCCGTTGAGCAGGTCCCAGAACCCCGGCGCCTTGTTGCCGGGGTAGACGATGGTGACGTCGAGCAGCGCATCCAGCTGCTCGCCCAGCGCCGCCAGCACGAAGGCTACGCCGCCAGCCTTGGGCTTAAGCAGGTGGCGGTAGGGCGACTGCTGCTGTTGACGCTTGGCCTCGGTGAAACGGGTGCCTTCGAGGTAGTTGACCACGGTCACCGGCTGGCGCTTGAACAGCTCGCAGGCGGCCTTGGTGATCTCCAGGTCCTTGCCCTTGAGTTCGGGATGCTTGTCGAGGAAGGCCTTGCTGTAGCGCTTCATGAACGGGTAATCCAGGCCCCACCAGGCCAGGCCCAGCAGTGGTACCCAGATCAGCTCCTTCTTGAGGAAGAACTTGAAGAACGGCACGCGGCGGTTGAGGCTCTCGATCAGCGCCGGGATATCGACCCAGGTCTGGTGGTTGCTGACGCACAGGTAAGAGGTGTCCTGGCGCAGGGTATCGACACCACGGATATCCCACTGGGTGGGGATGCACAGGGCAAAGATGGCCTTGTCGATTTCCGACCAGGTCTCGGCGATCCACATCACCGCGGCCGACGCGTAGTCGCGGCCACGGCCGGGCAGTACCAGCTTGAGCAGGGCGAAGACCAGCAACGGGCCGATCAGCACCAGGGTGTTGAGCAGCAGCAGGGTGAGGGTGAGGATGCCGGTCAGCAGGCGACGCATAAAGGGACTCTTGTTGTCTAAGGTGAACGGTTGGCAATGATAAGCAGGGTCTGGCCCTTAGCCAAACGTCGTACGTCCATTAACTGGGACAAATGTTTCACATTGTGTTGTTTACCCTGTTGCAGCGAACCTATCCTGCCTGCGCAGTCTAAGCACTGACCCCTCTCAAGGAAGCCTGCCCCGTGAAACCCCTGCTTGCCCTGCTGTCCCTTCTGGCGCTGCCGGTGATGGCCGCCGAGCCCACCCTGTATGGCCGCTACGAGAACATCGCCCTGCCGGAGATCGGTGAAACCCTGAAAGCCAAGATGGACACCGGTGCGTACACCGCGTCGCTGTCGGCCAAGGACATCGAGCAGTTCACCCGCGATGGCGAGGACTGGGTGCGTTTCCGCCTGGCGACCAAGGATGCCGACGGCAAGGTCTACGAACACAAGCTGGCGCGCATCAGCAAGATCAAGAACCGCGCCGACGAGGAAGACGAAGGCGATGCCCCCGAGCTGTCACGCCGCCCGGTGGTCGACCTGGAACTGTGCCTGGGCGACGTGAAGCGCACCGTGGAGGTCAACCTGGTCGACCGCAGCAGCTTCAACTACCCGCTGCTGGTGGGCGCCAAGGCCCTGCGCGAGTTCAAGGCGGCGGTGAACCCGGCGAAGAAGTTCACGGCGGGCAAGCCGGACTGCTGATTTCGCATTGGGGGCGCTTTACGCCCCTTTCGCGGCACAAGGCCGCTCCTACAGGTATTCGCATTTTCCTGTAGGAGTGGCCTTGTGCCGCGAAAGGGCCCGCGAAGACAACAAGGATTGCACTGGCTGGCGAACTTGCTTCACAGTCCAGCCTTTGCCCCAGCAAGGCCGGACGCCATGCCCCACATCCTTATCGTCGAAGACGAATCCGCCATCGCCGACACCCTGGTCTACGCCCTGCAGGCCGACGGCCACAGCACCGAGTGGGTGACCCTCGGCAGCGCCGCCGTCGAGCAGCAGCGCCAGCGTCCGGCCGACCTGGTGATCCTCGACATCGGCCTGCCCGACATCAACGGTTTCGAGACCTGCCGCCAGTTGCGCCGCTTCAGCGAGGTGCCGGTGATGTTCCTCAGCGCCCGCGACGCCGAGATCGACCGGGTGCTGGGCCTGGAGATCGGTGCCGACGACTACGTGGTCAAACCCTTCAGCCCCCGTGAGGTGGCGGCGCGGGTGAGAGCGATCCTCAAGCGCATGGCGCCCAGGTCGGACGCGGCCAGCGAAAGCACGCCGTTCCAGCTCGACACCCTGGCCATGCGCATCAGCTACCGTGGCCAGCCGCTGACGCTGACCCGCCACGAGTTCCGCCTGCTGCAGAGCCTGCTCGAGCAACCGCGCCGGGTATTCAGCCGCGAACAGCTGCTCGACGGCCTGGGCGTGGCTTCGGACGTCGGCTATGAGCGCACCATCGACAGCCATATCAAGAGCCTGCGCGCCAAGCTGCGCCAGGTCGCGCCCGACGCCGAGGCGATCCAGACCCACCGCGGCCTGGGTTACAGCTACAGTCCGGAACACGCCTGATGCGCTTGGGGATTCGTATCTTCCTGGTGTACTTTCTGTTCGTCGGCCTGGCGGGCTACTTCCTGCTCAACACGGTGCGCGAGCAGATCCGCCCGGTGGTGCGGCAATCATCGGAAGAAACCCTGGTGGACACTGCCAACCTGCTGGCCGAGATCCTTCACGATGATGTGAAGAACGGTACCCTGACCCAGAGCCGCCTGTCGCAGGTGCTCGCCTCCTATGGCGAGCGGCGCCCGAGCGCGCAGATCTGGGGGCTGGCGAAGAACCAGGTCAGCCACCGCATCTACGTGACCGACGCCAAGGGCATCGTCCTGCTCGATTCCAGCGGCCAGGACCTGGGCAAGGACTACTCGCGTTGGAACGATGTCTACCTGACCCTGCGCGGCCAGTACGGCGCCCGCTCGACCCGCAGCGACCCGGACGACGAAAGCACTTCGGTGATGCATGTGGCGGCGCCGATCCTCGACCAGGGCCAGGTCATCGGCGTGGTCACGGTGGCCAAGCCCAACAGCTCGCTGCAGCCCTACATCGACCGCTCCGAGCGGCGCCTGCTCACCCTTGGGTTGGGGTTGATCGTGCTGGGGCTGCTGGTCGGCGCGGCCTTGTCGTGGTGGCTGACCCGCTCGCTGCGCCGGCTCACCCATTACGCCCAGGCGGTCAGCGAGGGCGAGCGCGCCGCGCTGCCGCACTACAAGGGTGGCGAGCTGTTGCAGCTGGCCACGGCGGTGGAGCGCATGCGCACCCAGCTGGAGGGCAAGGCCTATGTCGAGCGCTATGTGCATACGCTCACCCATGAACTCAAGAGCCCGCTGGCGGCGATCCGCGGCGCCTCGGAGCTGCTGCAGGGCGACATGCCGCAAGAGCAGCGGGCGCGCTTCGCCGGCAATATCGAGCGTGAGAGCGAGCGCCTGCAGCAGATGATCGAGCGCCTGCTCAACCTGGCGCGGGTCGAGCAGATGCAGGCTCTGGAAGATGAACAGCAGGTCGCGGTGGCAGCGCTGATCGACGAACTGCTGCTGGCTCATGGCGCGCGGATCGACGCCGCCGGATTGCAGGTGCGCCAGCGCATCCCGGCGGGCGTCAGGTTGCTGTGCGATCCGTTTCTGATGCGCCAGGCCCTGGCCAACCTGCTGGACAACGCGCTGGATTTCACCCCCGAGCGAGGCGCGCTGGCCTTCGAGTTGGAGCGGGACGGCGAGCGAGTGGCCCTGAGCCTGTTCAACCAGGGGCAGGCGATTCCCGAATACGCCTTGGGGCGGGTCAGCGAGCGGTTCTATTCGTTGCCAAGGCCTGGGACCGGTCGCAAGAGCACCGGGCTGGGGCTGAATTTCGTGGCCGAGGTGATGCAACTGCACGGCGGGACGCTGGCGGTGGACAACGTCGAGGGTGGGGTGCGGGTGAGGTTGTGGCTGCCTGCGCGTCGACTCAGCTGAGAGGCAGGTACCCTGTGGGAGCGGGCTTGCCCCGCGATAAGGCCAGCCCAGGCAACATCACTGCCTGAGCGGGCCTTATCGCGGGGCAAGCCCGCTCCCACGGTTGCCGTCCAAGCAATCTCCACACAATCTCCACATTCCCTCCCCGAGGGCTCCACGCGGCGGGCAGACACTGCCCACATCGCAAACGGAGCCCAACCCCATGAACAAGACCCTAGGTTTCAAGCTTGGCCTGATCGCCGTGCTGATCCTGCTGCTGCTGATTCCCCTGCTGATGATCGGCGGCCTGATCGACGAGCGCCAGCAACTGCGCAACAACGTGCTGGGCGAGATCGCCGCGAGCTCCAGCTTCGACCAGCTGGTCAGCGGTCCGGTGCTGGTGGTGCCCTATCGCAAGTACGAGCGGCGCTGGATCGACAAGGACGGCACGAGCGTCCAGGAGACCACCACGATGCACGGCAACCTCTACTTCCTGCCGGAAACCTTCGCGATGGATGTGGGCGTTGATACCGAGCTGCGCGCCCGCGGCATCTACCAGGCGCGGCTGTTCCATGCCAAAAGCCAGATCAGCGGTCGTTTCAAGCTGCCTGAGCGCTGGGGAATCGAGAAGGACTACGACGACTACCGCTTCGACAAGCCGTTCCTGATGGTCGGCATCAGCGATATTCGCGGCATCGAGAACAGCCTGGAGCTGACCCTGGATGACCAGCGCCTGCCGTTCGAGGCCGGCAGCGGTGTCGACTGGCTGTCCGGTGGCGTGCATGTGGCCCTGCCGCAATTGAGCGACCAGAAAGCCCGTGAGTTCGACTACGCCTTCGACTTGGCCCTGCTGGGCACCGGCCAGCTGGCGGTGCTGCCGGTCGGCCGCAGCACCACGGTGGACATGCGCGCCAACTGGCCGCACCCGAGCTTCGTCGGCAGCTATCTGCCCAGCCGCCGAGCGATCGACGAGAAGGGCTTCAGCGCCCACTGGCAGACCTCGTTCTTCGCCACCAACCTGGAAGAGTCCATGCGCCTTTGCGCGACCGTCGGCAAGTGTGGCGAATTCAACGAGCGTGCTTTTGGCGTGAGCTTCGTCGACCCGGTGGACCAGTACCTCAAGAGCGAACGGGCGATCAAGTATGCGCTGCTGTTCATTGCCCTGACCTTTGCCGGCTTCTTCCTGTTCGAGGTGCTGAAGAACCTCAGCGTGCACCCGGTGCAGTACATCCTGGTGGGTGTGGCCCTGGCGTTCTTCTACTTGCTGTTGCTGTCGCTGTCCGAGCACCTGGGGTTTGGCCTGGCCTATGGGCTGTCGGCGTCAGGGTGCGTGCTGCTGATCGGCTTCTACCTGGTTCATGTGCTGCGCAGCCTGGGGCGTGGGATTGGCTTTGCGGCGGGGCTGGCGGCGTTGTACGCGATGCTCTACGGGCTGCTCAGTGCCGAGGACTATGCGTTGTTGATGGGCTCGCTGCTGTGCTTTGGCCTGCTGGGCGTGTTCATGGTGCTGACCCGGCGGCTGGACTGGTCGCGGGTGGGGAGGGGGGTATGAGGGAGGATAGAGAGATTGGGCGGTGGTTGGCTGCGAGGATTGGTCAGTTGTTTCCTGTGGTACCGAGGTGAATTCTGGGGCTGCTGTGCAGCCCTTTCGCGGCACAAGGCCGCTCCTACAGGGTTGAGTGGACTCCTGTAGGAGCGGCCTTGTGCCGCGAAACGAGGGCGCAGCCCTCGCCGGCGGCGTCTCAGGCTACCGGAGCGGTAGCCACCATCGACGGCCGCTGGCTCACCTCGGCATACCACGCCGCCAGCCCCGGATACAGCCCACGCCAATCGAACTCAGGCTGGCGCAGGTCCAGATACCCCAACGCACAGGCCACTCCGATCGCGGCGATATCGAACCCCGAGGCGATCTCAGCCAGGTGCTCGCGCTCCAGGCTCGCCAGGCTGCGGCGGATCTTCTCGCCCTGTGCCTGCACCCAACCGTCCCACTGCTTGTCCGCCGGGCGCAGGAAGGTCTCGTAGCGGGTGGCCACCGCCGCGTCCATGATCGCGTCGGCCTGGGAGGCCAGGGTCAGTCGCCGCCAGCGTGCCGAGCCCTCGCGGGGGATCAGTGGCATGCCGACGTGCTGGCTGTCGAGGTATTCACAGATCACCCGGCTGTCGTGCAGCACGCTGCCGTCGTCCAGGCGCAGGGCCGGGATCTTGCCGATCGGGTTGCCCTGGTTGAGCTGCGCGTCGCCGTTCACCGGGCTGATGTTCACGCCCTGCACGGTGACGCGGTCCAGCTGGCCGGTCTCGTGCAGCACGATCATCACCTTGCGCACGAACGGCGACAGCGGCGAATGGAACAGGATCATGGCTCAGTTGCCCTGCAGGCTGGGTGGCAGGCACACGCCGGTACCGCCGATACCGCAGTAGCCTTGCGGGTTCTTGGCCAGGTACTGCTGGTGGTAGGCCTCGGCAAAGTACACGGTCGGCGCCTGGGCGATCTCGGTGGTGATCTCGCCGAAGCCGGCCTTGCCCAGCTCGGCCTGGAAGGCGGCCTTGCTCGCGTTGGCTTCATCCAGCTGCTGCGGCGAGGTGCAGTAGATCGCCGAGCGGTACTGGGTACCGACATCGTTGCCCTGGCGCATGCCCTGGGTCGGGTTGTGCAGCTCCCAGAACATTGCCAGCAGCTCGCGGTAGCTGACCCGGTTCTTGTCGAACACCACCAGCACCACCTCGGTGTGGCCGGTCAGGCCCGAGCAGACTTCCTCGTAGGTGGGGTTGGGGGTGAAGCCGCCGGCGTAGCCGACCACGGTGCTGACCACGCCTTCGCGCTGCCAGAAACGGCGCTCGGCGCCCCAGAAGCAGCCCAGGCCGAAGATGGCGAAGTCGATGTCGCCTTCGAAGAACGGGCCGAGCAGCGGCGTGCCTTCGAACACGTAGTGGAACTCGGGCAGGGTCATCGGGGTTTCGCGGCCAGGCAGGGCCTGTTCCGCGGTGGGCAGGACGTTTTTGTTCACCAGGATTTCCGAACGCAGGGTCATGGCCGTTCCTCTATTTGATATTCAACAACCTGGGGCCGCTTTGCGACCCTTTCGCGGCACAAGGCCGCTCCTACAGGGGGACGCATGATCCCGGTAGGAGCGGCCTTGTGCCGCGAAAGGGCTGCAAAGCAGCCCCGGCAGGCAAGTGATGACTATAGTGCCCGAGCTTTACGCCGCTGTCAGTCCACCGGACCACGGGGATAGCGGCGCAGCTTCTCGTTCAGCTCGCGCCCCGGAATCGGCCGGTCGAACAGGTAGCCCTGGCCGACGTCGCAGCGGTGTCGGCGCAGGAACGCCAGCTGCTCGGGGGTCTCGATCCCTTCGGCGACCACCTTGAGCTTGAGGTTGTGGGCCATGGCCACCACCGCCGAGGTGATCTCCATGTCGTCCTGGTTGTCGGGGATCTCGTTGATGAAGCTGCGGTCGATCTTGATGATGTCGATCGGAAACTTCTTCAGGTAGCTCAGCGACGAATAGCCGGTGCCGAAGTCGTCCATGGCCAGGGTCAGGCCCAGGGCCTTGAGCTCGTCGAGCTGGCGGTGGGTGTCCTCGGTGGCTTCCAGCAGCAGGCCTTCGGTCAGTTCCAGCTCCAGCAGGTGCGGCGGCAGGGCTTCTTCCTTGAGGATGCTGCCGATCGAACTGACCAGCTCGGGGTCGGAGAACTGCTTGGGCGACAGGTTGATGGCCACATGCAGGTTGCCGAAGCCGGCTTCGCGCAACTGCTGGCTCATGCGGCAGGACTGGCGCACCACCCACTTGCCGATGGGGATGATCAGGCCGGTTTCCTCGGCCACGCTGATGAACTGGTCGGGGCGGATCATGCCACGCTCGGGGTGGTTCCAGCGCAGCAGCGCCTCCAGGCCGAGCAGGCGGCCGCTGCGCAGGCACAGCTTGGGCTGGTAGAACACTTCCAGTTCGTTCTGGGTCAGGGCGCGGCGCAGGTTGTTCTCGACGAACAGCTTGTAGCTGGCCTCGGCGTTGAGCACTTCGGTGAACACCTGGACCTGGTGTTTGCCGTTGGCCTTGGCCTTGTGCAGGGCCAGGCCCGCGTTCTTCATCAGGGTGGCCGGGTCGCTGCCGTGCAGCGGCGCACAGGCCAGGCCCACGGAGGCGGTGACGTTGATCAGCTGGTTGTCGACGAACATAGGTTTGTCGAGGGTGCGCAGCAGCTGGTGGGCGACGCCCTGGCCATCTTCCAGGCTGGTGTCGTCCAGCAGCACGGCGAACTCGTTGCTGGCGAAGCGCGCCAGGCTGCCGCCGTTGGCCAGGCTGTTGCGCAGGCGCCGGGCCAGGCTGATCAGCAGCTTGTCGCCGGTCTGGTGGCCGAGGCTGTCGTTGATCCGCTTGAAGTTGTCGATGTCCACCAGCAGCAGGCAGATGGGGCTGGCGCTGTCGCGGGCGAAGCGCTCGTCGAGGTTGCGGATGAACGCCGGGCGGTTGCCCAGGTTGGTCAGGTTGTCGGTGTAGGCCAGGCGCTCGATGCGCTGCTGGGCCAGCTTGCTCTGGGTGACATCCTCGTAGATGCCGATGTAGTGGGTCAGCTCGCGGTTGTCGCCGTATACCTTGGAGATCGACAGCTGGCCCCAGTACGGCTCGAGGTTCTTGCGCCGGCTCTTGAATTCGCCCTGCCAGCTGTTGCCCATGGCCAGGCTCGACGGCGAGTCGAACAGCAGCTCGCTCAGGTTTTCCAGCGCCGGCAGTTCGGCCAGGTGATGGCCCTGGACCTCTTCGGTGCTGTACTGGGTGATCGCGGTGAAGCTGGGGTTGACGTATTCCACCACGCCGTCGCGGTTGACCAGCAGGAAGGCGCTGGCGCTCTGTTCCACGGCGCGCTGGAACAGGTGCAGGGCGCTGGCGGCGGTGCGTCGGTTGTGGTTGTTGATGACCTGGGCGAACTGGTCGGCCAGCTCGCCGGCGAAGGCGATCTCGTCCGATTGCCAGGCCCGTGGCTGGCCGGTCTGCTCCAGGCACAGCACGCCGACCACCTGGCCGTCGATGCGGATACTGGCATCGAGCATGGCGTTGTCGTCGGTGCTGTACAGCGATTCGGCCATCTCGCGGGTGCGCGGGTCGTGGCTGGCGTTATGGGCGTCGATGGCGCGGCTGGCGTGCAGGGCTTCCAGGTAGTCCGGGAAGCGGCTGGCGTCGATCGCCTCGGGCATGCGGTGCTGTTGGTCGCGGCTGTACCAGGCGCTGATCGGCTCCAGGCGCTGGTCGTTCAGGTACCAGATGCTGGCGCAGTCGACCTTGTAGATCTCGCAGGCGCTGCGGGTTATCAGCTCGGCGGCCTCGAGCAGCGAGTTGCCGATGCTGTAGCGCTGGCGCGCCAGGCGCAGGATCAGGTCCTGCTGGGCGCGCACCCGGTCCAGGTGTTCGAGCTGCTCCTGCTGGGCGCGCTGGTTCAGTTGCAGGGCCAGTTGCAGGCGGTTGTTGCGCGACTCCAGGTCATTGGCGTCGAGGTCCGGGGTGTCCTGGCGGTGGTCGTCGAACACTGTCAGGTAGCCGCGCAGCAATTGACGGTTGTGCTGCTTGTAGCTCTCCCCGACCTCCAGCAGGCGCAGTGGCGCCGGGCAGGCGTGCAGGGTGTAGCGCACCCGGTAGTAGCCGCGCTGGGCCAGCTGCAGCTGGATCTCGTCGTGCAGCTTGTAGCGTGCTTCCGGCTCCATGAGGCTGGCGTAGGGCGAGCCGATCAGGGCGCAGAGCTCGGCGGCGGGCAGACCGAACTGGCGGTCGCAGGCCGGGTCGAGGTAAAGCATGGCCCAGCTGGCTTCGTTCAGCCGCTCGAAACGCAGCATGCCGAGCCGCGAGGGCACGGGAAGCTGCGTCACGACCTCGGCCGCCACACGGCTGGCGGCATCGGGTTGGCTTTTCATCGAAGACTCGCTTGAACTGGGGCGCGGCCTGGAGCACGGCGCATCGGGCAAGGTTGCATCATGTCCCGTGGGCTGGCAAGCGGCCATGGGGGATGCTGTGAACAGGTTGTCGGCTGCTCTCGCAGAATCTGTAGGACCGGCGGGCGGCAGACGATCGCATCCCCCTGTAGGAGCGGCCTTGCGCCGCGAAAAGGGGGCAAAGCCCTCCCAGCAATCCCAGGCAAAAAAAGCCCCGCCAATTGGCGGGGTTGAGGTACGAGCGTGGCAGCTCGAAAACGGTGCTGCCCCTCGAGTGAGGGGCAGCGTGCAGCTATTACAGCAGCATGGTGCGGATGTCGCCCAGCACGTCGCCCAGGCGCTTGGTGAAGCGCGCGGCGGCGGCGCCGTTGATCACACGGTGATCGTAGGACAGCGACAGCGGCAGCATCAGCTTCGGCTGGAAGGCCTTGCCGTCCCAGACCGGCTGCATGGTGGCCTTGGACACACCGAGGATCGCCACCTCAGGCGCGTTGACGATCGGCGTGAAGCCGGTGCCGCCAATGTGACCGAGGCTGGAGATGGTGAAGCAGGCGCCCTGCATCTCGTCGGCCGAAAGCTTCTTGGTGCGGGCTTTCTCGGCCAGCGCGGCAGCTTCGGCAGCCAGTTGCAGCAGGCTCTTCTGGTCGACGTTCTTGATCACCGGGACCAGCAGACCGTCCGGGGTGTCCACGGCGAAGCCGATGTGCACGTACTTCTTGCGGATGATCGCCTTGCCGCTTGGCGCCAGCGAGCTGTTGAAGTCCGGCAGTTCCTTGAGCAGGAAGGCGCAGGCCTTGAGCAGCAGCGGCAGTACGGTCAGCTTGACGCCAGCCTTTTCAGCCACGGCCTTCTGCGCGACGCGGAAGGCTTCCAGCTCGGTGATGTCGGCGGAGTCGAACTGGGTCACGTGCGGCACGTTCAGCCAGCTGCGGTGCAGGTTGGCGGCACCGACCTGCATCAGGCGGGTCAGGGCCACTTCTTCCACTTCACCGAACTTGCTGAAGTCCACGGCAGGGATCGGCGGGATGCCGGCGCCGCCGGTTGCACCAGCGGCTGCCGGTGCTTCCTTGGCCTTCTGCATCATCGCCTTGACGTAAACCTGCACGTCTTCTTTCAGGATGCGGCCGTGCGGACCGGTGGCGGCAACAGCGCCCAGGTCGACACCGAATTCACGGGCCAGCTGACGAACGGCCGGGCCAGCGTGAACCTTGGCGTTGCTGCCGGCGGCCGGCGCGGTGGCGACCGGAGCTGGAGCAGGAGCAGCAGCCGGCGCGGCGGCGGCAGGTGCAGCGGCAGGTGCAGCGGCTGGGGCAGGAGCGGCAGCCGGAGCAGCAGCGGCTGCAGCAGGGGCGGCGCCTGCGGCCTTGATCTTGAAGATCAGGTCGCCGGTGCCCACTTCGTCTTCCAGCTTGCACAGCACGGCTTCGATCACGCCGGCGCTAGGCGACGGGATCTCCATGGAGGCCTTGTCGGACTCCAGGGTGATCAGCGACTGGTCGGCTTCGACGGTGTCGCCGACCTTGACCAGCACTTCGATGATCTTGGCCTTGCCCGACGAGCCGATGTCCGGCACGTGGATGTCTTGCACGCTGGCGGCAGCCGGGGCTGCGGCAGGCGCAGGGGCGGCTTCGGCAGCCGGTGCTGGGGCGGCGGCAGCTGGAGACGGAGCGGCAGCGGCCGGAGCCTCAGGCGCCGCAGCGGCGCCCTCGACTTCCAGGACCAGCAGCTCGTCGCCTTCTTTCAGGCGGTCGCCCAGCTTGACCTTCAGTTCCTTGACCACGCCGGCCTTCGGCGCGGGGATCTCCATGGAGGCCTTGTCGGACTCCAGGGTCAGCAGGCTCTGGTCAGCCTCGATACGGTCACCGACCTTGACGAACAGCTCGATGATTTCACCTTCACCGCTGCCGATGTCAGGTACGCGAATGAGTTCGCTCACTTAAAAATACTCCTCAGCAGTCCAGTGGGTTGCGCTTGTCCGGATCGATACCGAACTTGACGATGGCGTCAGCCACAACCTTGGGTTCGATCTCGCCACGGTCAGCCAGGGCTTCCAGGGCAGCCAGCACCACGAAGTGGCGGTCGACTTCGAAGAAGTGACGCAGCTTCTTGCGGCTGTCGCTGCGACCGTAACCGTCGGTACCCAGGACCTTGAACTCTTTGCTCGGCACCCACTGGCGAATCTGCTCGGCGAACAGCTTCATGTAGTCGGTGGAGGCGATGACCGGGCCCTTGCGGCCGGCCAGGCACTCTTCGACGTAGGTCTTCTGAGGCTTCTGGCCAGGCTTGAGGCGGTTGGCGCGCTCCACGGCCAGGCCGTCGCGACGCAGTTCGTTGAAGCTGGTGACGCTCCACACGTCGGCGCCGACGTTGAACTCTTCACGCAGGATCTTCGCGGCTTCGCGGACTTCGCGCAGGATGGTGCCGGAGCCCATCAGCTGTACGTGGTGCGCGGCTTCGCGGGTGTCTTCCTCGAGCAGGTACATGCCCTTGATGATGCCGTCCTCGACACCGGCCGGCATGGCTGGCTGCTGGTACGACTCGTTCATCACGGTGATGTAGTAGAAGATGTCCTGTTGCTCTTCGGTCATCTTCTTCATGCCGTCCTGGATGATCACCGCCAGCTCGTAGCCGTAGGTCGGATCGTAGGTGCGGCAGTTCGGGATGGTGCCCGCCATCATGTGGCTGTGACCGTCTTCGTGCTGCAGGCCTTCACCGTTGAGGGTGGTACGGCCGGCGGTACCGCCGATCAGGAAACCACGGGTGCGGCTGTCGCCAGCGGCCCAGGCCAGGTCGCCGATACGCTGGAAGCCGAACATCGAGTAGAAGATGTAGAACGGCAGCATCGGCTGGTTGTGGCAGCTGTACGAGGTACCGGCAGCGATGAACGACGACATGGCGCCGGCTTCGTTGATGCCTTCCTCGAGGATCTGGCCCTTCTTGTCCTCGCGGTAGAACATCACCTGGTCTTTATCGACAGGCTCGTAGAGCTGGCCGACCGAGGAGTAGATACCCAGCTGGCGGAACATGCCTTCCATACCGAAGGTACGGGCTTCGTCCGGGATGATCGGAACGATGCGCTGGCCGATGTCCTTGTCCTTGACCAGCTGCGCCAGGATGCGCACGAAGGCCATGGTGGTGGAGATTTCGCGGTCGCCCGAGCCGTCCAGGATCGCTTTCAGCGTTTCCAGTGGCGGGGTCGGCACGCTGAAGCTCTTGGCGCGGCGCTGTGGCACGAAACCGCCCAGGGCGGCGCGGCGCTCGGCCAGGTACTTGGCTTCGGCGGAGCCTTCTTCCGGCTTGAAGAACGGCAGGTTCTCCAGATCCGCATCCTTGACCGGGATGTCGAAGCGGTCACGGAAGTGACGCAGGCTGTCGACGTCGACCTTCTTGGTGTTGTGCGCGGTGTTCTTGGCTTCGCCGGCACCGGTACCGTAACCCTTGATGGTCTTGGCCAGGATGACGGTCGGCTGCTCTTTGTGGTTCACGGCCTGGTGGTACGCCGCGTAAACCTTGTACGGGTCGTGGCCGCCACGGTTGAGCTTCCAGATCTCGTCGTCGGACAGGTCTTCGACCATGGCCTTGAGCTCTGGGGTGTTGAAGAAGTTTTCACGAACGTACGCGCCGTCTTTGGCTTTGTAGTTCTGGTACTCGCCGTCGATGACTTCGTCCATGCGGCGCTGCAGGGCGCCGTTGGTGTCCTTGGCCAGCAGTGGGTCCCAGAAACGGCCCCAGACCACCTTGTTGACGTTCCAGCCACCGCCACGGAACACGCCTTCGAGTTCCTGGATGATCTTGCCGTTGCCGCGAACCGGGCCGTCGAGGCGCTGCAGGTTGCAGTTGATGACGAAGATCAGGTTGTCCAGCTTCTCGCGGCCGGCCAGGGCGATCGCGCCCAGGGATTCCGGCTCGTCGCACTCGCCGTCGCCCATGAAGCACCAGACCTTCTGCTTGCCGGCCGGGATGAAGCCACGGGCTTCCAGGTACTTCATGAAGCGAGCCTGGTAGATGGCCTGGATCGGGCCCAGACCCATCGATACGGTCGGGAACTGCCAGAAGTCAGGCATCAGCCATGGGTGCGGGTACGAAGACAGGCCTTTGCCGTCCACTTCCTGACGGAAGTTGTTCATCTGCTCTTCGTTGATGCGGCCTTCCATGAAGGCGCGGGCGTAGACGCCTGGCGAAGCGTGGCCCTGGAAGAAGATCAGGTCGCCGCCGTGTTCGTCGGTCGGGGCCTGGAAGAAGTAGTTGAAGCCGATGTCGTACAGGGTGGCGCTGGAGGCGAAGCTGGAGATGTGTCCGCCCAGGTCCGAGTCTTTCAGGTTGGTGCGCATGACCATGGCCAGGGCGTTCCAACGCACCATCGAGCGGATGCGGCGTTCCATGAACAGGTCGCCAGGCATGCGTGCTTCGTGGGTGACAGGGATGGTGTTGCGGTACGGCGTGGTGATGGCATACGGCAGCTGGGAGCCACTACGGGTGGCCAGCTCGCCCATACGGGTCATCAGGTAATGAGCGCGGTCTTCGCCTTCTTTGTCGAGGACCGACTCCAGGGCATCCAGCCATTCCTGGGTTTCGATTGGATCGAGGTCTTGCATGGCTTGCTCCAGGGCGGAAAGGCCACCAGAATCGATGGCCTGAGTTTGCGACTGGCCTTATGGGCAGACGTCGTGAATTCTTGGATTACCGGACAGTCATCCGGCGCGGTGTAGTTTTACTACAAATGCTTTCTCATTTCATGCTTTGGCAGGTCATGAGTAGTAGTAAAACTACACAAATGCGACGTTTGGTCGCATCCCGGGTTGTGGGGAAAAACGTTCATGTTGGTTGGTGGTGTGTCGCTAGCAGGTGAATCTTGATGGGTTTTGCCAAATTTTTGATTATTTCAGCTATTTCCAACTTTTGTACGACAGTCCAACCGTGGTCCAACCCCCGTTTGACCTCTGCAACCGCTCTCTTTCACGCCGATCAAGGATAGACCATGCGCCTGCCTTTGCCGCTCGATCTGCCTGCCGCCCTCCAGCCGCTGGTCGCTCGCAACCAGCAATTCCTGCGCGATGCCCTGGCAGGTCACCCTGACCTGGACCTGGACAGCCTGAGTGCCGAGCACCGAAACCAGTTCGACCAGGTCGCCGCCGCCAGCGACTTCGTCCTGGCCCAGGCCCAGCGTGAGCCGGCGATGCTGTTCGAACTGCTGACCAGCGGCGTGATGGACCAGGCGTTCGCGCCTGACCAGCTGCGCGCGCAGATCAACGCCGTGGCCCAGGCTGCCCAGAACGAGGACGAACTGGCGCGCAACCTGCGCCGCGAGCGCAACCGCCAGCAGTTGCGCATTATCTGGCGCGACATTACCCGCCAGGCTTCGTTGCCCGAAACCTGCCGCGACCTGTCCGACCTGGCCGACGCCAGCATCGACGAAGCCTATCAATGGCTGTACCCGCGCCACTGCCAGCAGTTCGGCACGCCCATCGGCAACCGCAGCGGCCAGCCCCAGCACCTGGTGGTGCTGGGCATGGGCAAGCTGGGCGCGGTGGAGCTGAACCTGTCGTCCGACATCGACCTGATCTTCGCCTTCCCCGAGGGCGGCGAAACCGAAGGGGTCAAGCGCTCGCTGGACAACCAGGAGTTCTTCACCCGCCTGGGCCAGCGCCTGATCAAGGCGCTCGACCCGGTCACCGTCGACGGTTTCGTGTTCCGCGTCGACATGCGCCTGCGCCCCTATGGCTCGGCCGGCGCGCTGGTGCTCAGCTTCAATGCCCTGGAGCAGTACTACCAGGACCAGGGCCGCGACTGGGAGCGCTACGCCATGATCAAGGCGCGGGTGGTCGCTGGCGATCAGGTGGCCGGCGCGCAGTTGCAGGAGATGCTGCGGCCGTTCGTCTACCGGCGCTACCTGGACTTCTCCGCCATCGAGGCGCTGCGCACCATGAAGCAGCTGATCCAGCAGGAAGTGCGGCGCAAGGGCATGGCCGACAACATCAAGCTCGGTGCCGGCGGCATCCGCGAGGTGGAGTTCATCGCCCAGGCGTTCCAGCTGATCCACGGCGGGCGTGACCTGAGCCTGCAGCAGCGGCCGTTGCTCAAGGTGCTGACCACCCTGGAAGGGCAGGGCTACCTGCCGCCGGCCGTGGTCGCCGAGCTGCGCGACGGCTATGAATTCCTGCGCTACACCGAGCACGCGATCCAGGCCATCGCCGATCGCCAGACCCAGATGCTGCCGGACGATCCGACCGATCGTGAGCGCATCGCCTACATGCTCGGCTTCGCCGACTGGGACAGCTTCCACGGGCAATTGGTGCACTGGCGTGGGCGCATCGACTGGCACTTTCGTCAGGTCATCGCCGACCCGGATGAAGATGAAACCGAGGGCGAACTGGTGGTCGGCGGCGAGTGGTCGCCCCTGTGGGAGCAGGCCCAGGATGAAGACGCCGCCTCCCGCCAACTGGAGGAAGCCGGCTTCCGGCAGCCGGCCGAGGCCCTGCGCCGCCTGACCGCGCTGCGTGCCAGCCCGACCCTGCGCTCGATGCAGCGCATTGGTCGCGAGCGCCTGGACGCCTTCATTCCGCGGCTGCTGGCCCAGGCGGTCGAGCACGACAACCCCGACCTGGTGCTGGAGCGGGTGCTGCCCTTGGTCGAGGCCGTGGCGCGGCGCTCGGCCTACCTGGTGCTGCTCACCGAGAACCCCGGCGCCCTGCGCCGTCTGCTGACCCTGTGCGCCGCCAGCCCATGGATCGCCGAGCAGATGGCCCGCTACCCGCTGCTGCTCGACGAACTGCTCAACGAGGGCCGCTTGTTCAGCCCGCCGTTGGCGCCGGAGCTGGCCGCCGAGCTGCGCGAGCGCCTGACACGCATCCCCGAGGACGACCTGGAACAGCAGATGGAGGCCCTGCGCCACTTCAAGCTGGCCCACAACCTGCGCGTGGCCGCCTCGGAGATCAGCGGCAACCTGCCCTTGATGAAGGTCAGCGATTATCTGACCTGGCTGGCCGAGGCGATTCTCGACCAGGTGCTGGCCCTGGCCTGGCGCCAGACCGTGGCGCGCCATGGCCAACCCAAGCGCAGCGACGGCAGCCTGTGCGACCCGGGCTTCATCATTGTCGGCTATGGCAAGGTCGGCGGCCTGGAGCTGGGCCACGGTTCTGACCTGGACCTGGTGTTCATCCACGATGGCGATCCGAATGCCGAAACCGACGGCGCCAAGCCCATCGACAGCGCGCAGTTCTACACTCGCCTGGGCCAGCGCATCATCCACCTGCTGACCACCCAGACCAACTCCGGCCAGCTTTACGACGTGGACATGCGCCTGCGCCCTTCCGGCGCCTCGGGGCTGCTGGTCAGCTCGCTGGGCGCCTTCGAGCGCTACCAGCAGAACGAGGCCTGGACCTGGGAGCACCAGGCTTTGGTGCGGGCCCGGGTGCTGGTGGGTTGCAAGCAGGTGGCGACGGCTTTCGAGGCGGTACGGGCGCAGGTCCTCGGCCAGTCCCGCGACCTCGACAAGCTGCGCGTCGAAGTCAGCGAAATGCGCGCCAAGATGCGCGACAACCTGGGCACCAAGCTCACTGCCGCCGGCACCGCGGGCAACGCCTTCGAGGCCGGCCAGCCGTTCGATATCAAGCAGGATGCTGGCGGTATCGTGGATATCGAATTTATGGTGCAATACGCCGCTTTGGCCTGGTCCCACGACCATCCGGCCATACTGCGCTGGACCGACAACATCCGCATCCTCGAAGAGCTGGAACAGGCCGGGCTGATGCCCGCCGCCGACGCCGTGCTGCTGCGCGAGGTGTACAAGGCGTTCCGCTCGGCGTCGCACCGCCAGGCCCTGCAGAAGCAGGCCGGGGTGATCGATGCGGCGCAGTTTGTCGATGAGCGTCGTGAGGTGCGGCGGATCTGGGGTGAACTGGGTCTGACTTGAGATTGTTGGGGCCGCTGCGCGGCCCTTTCGCGGCACAAGGCCGCTCCTACAAAGGATTGCGTTCTCTGTAGGAGCGGCCTTGTGCCGCGAAAGGCTGCGTAGCAGCCCCAAAGAACGTCGTCTCACCACCGGTGGTACACTGTCCGCCACATAGCCTGAATATAAAGAGGGGAGGCCAGGTTGTAGCGCAGCCTGCAGCCTCCCCGAATGTTTCTGGATAAAGCATGAGAATACTGATCATTGGCCCCAGCTGGGTCGGCGACATGGTGATGGCGCAGACCCTGTTCCAGTGCCTCAAACAGCAGCACCCCGACTGCGTGATCGACGTCCTGGCCCCCGAGTGGAGCCGGCCGATCCTCGAGCGCATGCCCGAGGTGCGCCAGGCCTTGAGCTTCCCGCTCGGTCACGGCGCGCTGGAGCTGGCCACGCGCCGGCGCATCGGCAAGTCGCTGGCCGGCCAGTACGACCAGGCGATCCTGCTGCCCAACTCGCTCAAGTCGGCGCTGGTGCCGTATTTCGCCGGTATCCCCAAGCGCACCGGCTGGCGCGGCGAGATGCGCTACCTGTTGCTCAACGACGTGCGCAAGCTGGACAAGGCCCGCTATCCGCTGATGATCGAGCGCTTCATGGCCCTGGCCTACGCAGCGGATGCCGAGCTGCCCAAGCCTTACCCGCGCCCGAGCCTGCAGATCGAAGCCGCCAGCCGCGAAGCGGCCCTGGCCAAGTTCGGCCTGGCGCTGGACCGTCCGGTGCTGGCGCTGTGCCCGGGCGCCGAGTTCGGCGAGGCCAAGCGCTGGCCGGCCGAGCATTACGCCGAGGTGGCCGATGCGATGATCCGCCAGGGCTGGCAGGTGTGGCTGTTCGGCTCGAAGAACGATCACCCGGTGGGCGAGCAGATCCGCGACCGGCTGATCCCTGGGCTGCGCGAGGAATCCTGCAACCTGGCGGGTGAAACCTCCCTGGCCGAGGCCATCGACCTGATGTCCTGCGCCGATGCGGTGGTGTCCAACGACTCGGGCCTGATGCATGTGGCCGCCGCCCTTAACCGCCCGCTGGTGGCGGTGTACGGCTCGACCTCGCCGGGCTTCACCCCGCCGCTGGCCGACCAGGTGGAGGTGGTGCGCACCGGTATCGAGTGCAGCCCGTGCTTTGAGCGCACCTGCCGCTTCGGCCACTACAACTGCCTGCGCCTGCTGGAGCCGGCCAAGGTCATCGCCGCGCTGCAGGGCCTGGGCGGGCCGAACCTGATCGATACCGTGGCCGAGGTCGACTGAGTGCGGGTACTGATCATCAAGACATCGTCGCTGGGCGATGTCATCCACACCCTGCCGGCGCTCACCGACGCCGCCCACGCCATCCCCGGTATCCGTTTCGACTGGGTGGTGGAAGAAGGCTTCGCCGAGATTCCCAGCTGGCATCCGGCGGTCGACCGGGTGATTCCGGTGGCGATCCGCCGCTGGCGCAAGAATCTCTGGCAGACGCTCAAGAGCGGCGAATGGAAGGCGTTCAAGCAACGCCTGCGCGAACACAAGTACGACCTGGTGATCGACGCCCAGGGCCTGGTCAAGTCGGCCTGGCTGACGCGCTACGTGAAAGCGCCGGTGGCCGGCCTGGACCGTTACTCGGCCCGCGAGGGCTGGGCCAGCCGCTTCTACGACCGGCGCCTGTCGGTCGCCGTCGGCCAGCACGCCGTGGAGCGCGTGCGCCAGCTGTTCGCCCTGGCCCTGGCCTACGACCTGCCGGAAGGGCTGGGCGACTACGGCCTGGACCTCAACCGCCTGCAACTGCCGCCTGCCGCGCCCTACGTGGTGTTCCTGCACGGCACCACCTGGGCCACCAAGCACTGGCCGGAGGCCTACTGGCGCGAGCTGGCCGAGCGCATGGGGCGGCGCAAGCTGCAGGTGATGCTGCCGTGGGGCAACCCGGCTGAAAAGGCCCGCGCCGAGCGCATTGCTCAAGGCTTGAACAACTGCCAGGTGCTCCCCAAGTTGAATCTGGCTGGCGTCGCCCGCGTGCTGGCGGCGGCCAAGGCCTGCGTGGCGGTGGACACCGGCCTCGGCCACCTGGCCGCAGCCCTGGATGTGCCGACCATCTCGCTGTTCGGCCCGACCAACCCTGGTCTGACTGGCGCCTACGGACGCGCCCAGATCCACCAGGCGAGCGACTTCCCCTGCGCCCCGTGCCTGCAGAAGAAGTGCACCTACAAACCGAGCGCCGAGGACCTGCGCCGGTTCGATCTCAAACGCGAGTGGCCGCTGTGCTTCACTCGCCTGAATCCCGAGCATGTGGCGGGCCGCTTGAGCGCGCTGCTGCTGGCTGAGGATGTTCGTTGATGCAACTGGCTTTTGTGCTCTACAAGTATTTCCCCTTTGGCGGGCTGCAGCGCGACTTCATGCGCATCGCCCTCGAGTGCCAGAAGCGGGGTCACCAGATCCGCGTGTACACGCTGATCTGGGAAGGTGATGTTCCGCCGGGCTTCGAGGTGCTGGTGGCGCCGGTCAAGGCGCTGTTCAACCACCGCCGCAACGAGAAGCTCAGCGCCTGGATGGAAGCCGACCTGGCCAAGCGTCCGGTCGATCGCCTGATCGGCTTCAACAAGATGCCCGGCCTGGACGTCTACTACGCCGCCGACGGCTGTTTCGAGGACAAGGCCCAGACCCTGCGCGGCGGCCTGTACCGCCGCTGGGGCCGCTACCGCCATTTCGCCGAATACGAGCGGGCGGTATTCGCCAGGGATGCGCGCACCGAGATCCTGATGATCTCCGAGGTGCAACAGCCGCTGTTCATCAAGCACTACGGCACCCCTGAGGCACGCTTCCACCTGCTGCCGCCGGGCATTTCCCAGGACCGCCGCCGCCCGGCCGACGCCGCGACCATCCGCGCCGATTTCCGTAAGGAGTTCGGTCTGGCCGACGATGAGCTGCTGCTGGTGCAGATTGGCTCGGGCTTCAAGACCAAGGGCGTGGACCGCAGCCTCAAGGCCCTGGCGGCGTTGCCGTCGGCCCTGCGCAAGCGTACCAGGCTGATGGTCATCGGCCAGGACGACCCCAAGCTGTTCCAGGTGCAGAGCGCGGCGCTCGGCCTGGGCGAGCAGGTGCAGTTTCTCAAGGGGCGTAGTGACATTCCGCGTTTCCTGCTCGGTGCCGACCTGCTGATCCATCCGGCCTACAACGAGAACACCGGCACTGTGCTGCTCGAGGCGCTGGTCGCGGGGTTGCCGGTGCTGGTATCGAAGGTCTGCGGCTATGCCCACTACATCGCCGAGGCCGATAGCGGCCTGGTGCTGGACGAGCCGTTCGAGCAGGAGCAGCTGAACCGTTACCTGCAACGCATGCTCGAAGACGCCGGGGCCCGCGCGGCCTGGTCGGACAACGGTGTGGCCTTCGCCGAGACCGCCGACCTGTACAGCATGCCGCAGCATGCCGCCGACGTGATCCTCGGTCAGGAGACCGCATGAAGCTGATACTGGCCGAACCGTTCAAGCGCCTGTGGGCCGGGCGCGACCCCTTCGAGGCCGTCGAGGCCCTGCAGGGCGAGGTGTACCGCGAGCTGGAAGGCCGCCGCACCCTGCGCACCGAGATCGATGGCGCGGGCTTCTTCGTCAAGATCCACCGCGGCATCGGCTGGGGCGAGATCTTCAAGAACCTGTTCAGCGCCAAGCTGCCGGTGCTCGGCGCCGGCCAGGAATGGCGGGCTATCCAGCGCCTGCATGAGGCCGGTGTGCCGACCATGACCGCGGTCGCCTACGGCGAGCGTGGCAGCAACCCGGCCACCCAGCATTCGTTCATCGTCACCGAGGAACTGGCGCCGACCGTCAGCCTGGAAGACTTCAGCATCGACTGGGTGAAGCAGCCACCAGCGCCGCGCCTGAAGCGCGCGCTGATTGCCGAAGTGGCGAAGATGACCGGCGGCATGCACCGCGCCGGGGTCAACCATCGCGACTGCTACATCTGCCACTTCCTGCTGCACACCGACCGCCCGGTGACGCCGGAAGACTTCAAACTGTCGGTGATCGACCTGCACCGCGCCCAGACCCGGGCGAAGATTACCCGTCGCTGGCGCGACAAGGACCTGGCCGCCCTGTACTTCTCGGCGTTGGACATTGGCCTGACCCGCCGCGACAAGCTGCGCTTCCTGCGCGGCTATTTCCAGCGCCCGTTGCGCCAGGTGCTCAAGGACGAGGCCGCACTGCTTGCCTGGCTGGAGCGCAAGGCGCAGAAACTCTACGACCGCAAGCAACGCTATGGGGACGCACTCTGATGGCGGGTTGGACACTGGCGCCGGGCTACGAACACTTGGCGGCGGACTTTGGCAGTCTTGACGCGGTATTCGCGCTGCAAGGCGAGCACCTCACCCGCGACCCGCTCAGCGAGGTCATCCGCGTCCTGCGTGACGGCGTGTACTACTACGTCAAGCGCTATACCGGTGCCGGCAAGCACATGCGTCGCTACCTGGGGCGTCCGCGGATCAAGGCCGAGTGGCAGAACCTCAAGCAATTCGCCAAATGGGGCATCCCGACGGCAGAAGTGGTCGCCTGGGGCCTGGAACGCAATGGCCTGGCGTTCGGTCGAGGAGCGATGATTACCCGTGAGCTGCCGCAGACCGAAGACCTGTCGGCGCTGGCCGAGCGCAATGACGCCCGTCTGGCCGACCGCGCCTGGGTCGATCATCTCAGCCGTCAGCTGGCGCGCCACACCCGTGTGATGCACGAGCATCGTTTCGCCCACAATGACCTGAAGTGGCGCAACCTGCTGGTCGATGACCAGGGCACGCTATTCTTCATCGACTGCCCGACGGGCGACTTCTGGCGTGGCTTCATGTGGCGGCACCGGATGATCAAGGACCTGGCGTGCCTGGACAAGGTGGCCAAGTACCACCTGTCGGCGACCCAGCGCCTGCGCTTCTACCTGCAATACCGCGGTCGTGACCGGCTCAATGGCCGTGACAAGAAGCGCATTCGCCAGGTGCTCAGCTTTTTCGAGGGAAGGGAATGACCGATTACCTGGCCAGTGCCGACCAGGCGCTGCTGCAACGTCACGGCCTGGGCGACTTCGAGGCGCTGTGGGCCCTGCAGCTGGACGCCGTGGACGAACCCAACACCGGCCGTGGCGGCTGGAGCAGCGTGTTCCGCCTGGAGCTCGAGGGCAAGGGGTTCTACCTCAAGCGCCAGAGCGACTACTTCACCCGCAGCCTGCAGCGGCCCTTCGGCGAGCCGACCTTCGCCCGCGAGTTTCGCAACATCAGCCGCTACCAGAAGCTCGACATCCCCGCCCTGCAGGCGGTGTTCTATGGCGAGCGCAAGCAGGGTGGCCAGCACCGCGCGATCCTCATGACCCGGGCGCTGGACGAGTGGACCGACCTCGAGCAACTGCTCGCCCGCTGGGCGCAGATGGACGCGGCGCAGCGCCAGGCGATCCTCCAGGCCTGTGGGCGGCTGGCCCGCACCCTGCACGCCGCCGGGCAGATGCACGGCTGCTTCTACCCCAAGCACATCTTCCTGCGTGAGCGTCGCGAGGGCTGGCAGGCCCAGCTGATCGACCTGGAAAAGACCCGTCCGCTGCTGTTCGGCATGCGTGACCGGGTCAAGGACCTGGAGCCGCTGCTGCGCCGCGCCCGGGCCTGGGATGAAGCGGACGTGCGCGTGCTGCTGGCGGCCTACCTGGAGCAGCCGGCGGACAGCGCCCTGGTATCCACCTGGCTGCAACGCCTGACCCAACGCCGTCGCCACAAAGAGGCCCGCTGATGCGCCTGTCCGAATTGAAGGCGGCCGGGCGCAGCCCGAGCCTGCCGTTGACCGTCACCCTCGCCGACGCCGCGGGCAGCGCCGACCTGCAGCTGCTCAGCCTGTTGCGCGTGCTGCCGGGCCAGCGTTATGTCGGCGCGGGTATCTGGCGTGGCACCAAGGTGCTGGCCAAGCTGCTGGTCGGCGGCAACGCCGCCCGGCACTTCCAGCGCGAGCGCGATGGTGCCCTGCTGGTGGCCGAGCAAGGCCTGACCACCCCACGCCTGCTGGCCGATGGCCTGAAGGAAGGCGAGGGCGGCTGGCTGTTGTTCGAATACCTCGACCACGCCGAGAGCCTGGGCGATGCCTGGGCCCGGGTGGAGCAGTTGCCGATGCTGGCCGATGAGCAACATCTGGTGCTGGGCGAGGCCCTCACCGCCGTGGCGCAGATGCACGCCAAGGGCCTGTGGCAGGAAGACCTGCACCTGGACAACCTGCTGCGCCAGGATGGTCAGCTGTATCTGATCGACGGTGCCGGCATCAAGGCCGAGACCCCCGGCCAGCAGTTGTCGCGCCAGCGCGTGCTGGAGAACCTCGGGGTGTTCTTCGCCCAGCTGCCCAAGCGTCTGGAACCGTTCATCGAGGAGGCGCTGGTGCACTACGTGCTGGCCAATGCCGAGCACGCGCTGCCGCTGGAAGCGCTGCACAAGCAGGTGGACAAGGTGCGCGCCTGGCGCCTGAAGGACTACTTGGACAAGGCCGGTCGCGAATGCACGCTGTTCAGCGTCGAGCGGAGCCTGTCCGGGCTGCGGGCCATCCGCCGCAACGAGGTCGAAGCGATGCGCCCGGTGCTGGAGCAGGCCGATGCGCTGATCGACCAGGGTCACCTGTACAAGACCGGTGGCGCGGCCAGCG
This sequence comes from Pseudomonas peradeniyensis, assembly GCF_014268935.2. Lineage (GTDB taxonomy): Bacteria > Pseudomonadota > Gammaproteobacteria > Pseudomonadales > Pseudomonadaceae > Aquipseudomonas > Aquipseudomonas peradeniyensis. The sequence goes on from NZ_JABWRJ020000003.1 coordinate 527,275, forward strand.
TGGCGCGTATCGAGGTGGCCGGGCGCACGTTGGTGCTCAAGCGCTACAACATCAAGAACACCGCCCACTGGTTCAAGCGCTTCTGGCGCCCGAGCCGGGCCTGGCATTCGTGGATCGAAGGCCACCGCCTGGCGTTTCTCGACATCGCCACGCCTCGCCCCCTGGCGGTGCTGGAGCAGCGGGTGATGGGGCTGCGCAGCACGGCCTACCTGGTGACCGAGTACGCTGACGGACCGGACCTGATCGAATGTTTCGCACCCTACGTGGAAAACGGCGAGGCGCCTGACGAGCAGGTCGAAGCCCTGGCGCGGGTGATGCAGCAGCTGATCCGCGAGCGCATCAGTCATGGCGACTTCAAGGGCCACAACCTGTTCTGGCAGGACGGTCAATGGTCGCTGATCGACCTCGATGCCATGTGCCAGCATGCCACCCAGCTCAGCTTCGCCCCGGCCTTCGCCCGAGATCGAGCGCGGCTGCTGCGCAACTGGCCGAGGGACAGCGCGCTGCATCAGCGACTGGACCAGGTGTTGCCGCGGTTGGCTGATTGAATGACCAACTGACTGCGCGGCAAGGCCGCTCCTACAGGTTGGCGTAGTACCAGTGGGAGCGGCTAAATCAATCAGTCATGCGCAGTTCCATGAGAGCTGCCTACCGCCGCCAGAACCCACTCAAGCCCAGCCCGGCTGAAAGGCCCAGTCCCACCCAGGCCAGTACATCCCAGGCCCCATCCCCGAGCAGTGCGGCAAACAGCCCGGCCGCACTGAGCACGGCGATCAACGCCGGCCAGGCGAAGATCCTGCGGGTGCTTTGCGACTTGTGGCTCATGCCCGCACCTCCCGTGGTTTGCGTTGCTTGCCCCACCACAGGTACAGGCCGCTGCCCAGCACGATGATGGTCAGCACATCGAGCACGGCCCAGAGGATCTGCATCGGCCGGCCACCGTAGTCGCCGAAGTGCAGGGGCTGCGACAGGCCCATGGCGTCCATGTACCACGGGCGTTCGCCAACGGCGGTCACCTCCAGGGTGCGCGCGTCGATCAGGATCGGCGTGAACAGGTGCGAGGTCAGGTTCGTGGCGCCATTCATGAACACCGCGTAGTGGTGCTCGCTGGAGAAGCGCGTGCCGGGGAAGGCGATGAAATCCGGGCGCATGCCGGGCGCGGCCTGTTCGGCGATCTTCAGCAACTGCGTGGCTGGAGCGCGCTCGGTGAGCGGCGGGGCGTCGCGGTAGGGCGCGACCATGGCCGCCAGGCTGTCGTTGCGCCAGGCGGCGATCACCAGGTCGGACAGGGCGCTGATCACCCCGGTGACGCCGACCACCAGGGCCCAGGTCAGGGTGACCACGCCGATCAGGTTGTGCAGGTCCAGCCAGCGCAGGCGCCGCGACTTGTCGTGACGGACCGTGGCGAAGCGCAGGCGACGCATGAACGGCGCGTAGAGCACGGTGCCGGAGACGATGGCGACAATGAACAGCACCCCCATGAACGCCAGCAGCAGCTTGCCGGGCAGCCCGGCGAACATGTCCACGTGCAGGCGCAGCATCAGCATCATGAAACCGCCGTTGGCCGCCGGCATGGCCACGGCCTCGCCGGTGCGCGCGTCGAGCATGAAGGTGTGCGAATCGTCGGGGTGGGTGCCGGCGGTGGCGGCCATGATCGCCACCACGCCGTTGGGCTCGTCTTCTTCATAGCCGAAGTACTGCATCACCTCGCCGGGGCGGTGCTGTTCGGCCTTGAGCACCAACTGCTGCAGGTCCAGGTGCGGGGTGTCGGCGGGCATCTCGCGCAGTTGCGGCGCGTCGCCGAGCAAGTGCTCCAGCTCGTGGTGGAAGATCAGCGGCAGGCCGGTGAGGGCGAGCAGCAACAGGAACAGCGTGCAGACCAGGCTGCTCCAGGTGTGGATCGCTGACCAGCGGCGGATGGTTTGGCTTTTCATCACGGCTCCTTACGCAATCGCGGGTCAAGCCCGCTCCCACGATTTGCAGGAGCGGACCTGACCCGCGATGGCCACTCAGAACTTGTAGGTGGCGCTGGCGACGACGCTGCGCTGGTCGCCGTAGTAGCAGTAGTAGCCGTCGCAGGTCGAGAGGTAGTCCTTGTTCAGCAGGTTGCTGGCGTTGATCGCCACCGAGGCGCCCTTGAGGCTGTTGTCCAGGCGGCCCAGGTCGTAGTGCACGGCGGCGTCGAACACCGTGTAGGCCTTGCTCTTGCCGAGCCAGGTGTTGGCTTCGTCACCGTAGCGGTTGCCGGTGTAGCGTGCGCCCAGGCCGATGCCGAAGCCGTCAAGCACACCGGTATGCCAGGTGTAGTCGGTCCATAGGGAGGCCTGCTGGTTGGGCATCTGTTGCAGGCGGTTGCCTTTGTACTGGCCTTTCTGGACTTCGGACTTGGCCAGGGTATAGGCGGCGATCACCTTCAGGTTGTCGGTGACGTCGGAGACAGCCTCAAGCTCCAGGCCATGGACTTTCACTTCACCGGTCTGGCTGGTGACCGGCGTGCCACCGATATTGTTGGTGACCTGGACGTTCTTCTGGGTCAGGTCGTACACCGCGGCAGAGAGCAGGGTGTTGGAGCCCGGTGGCTGGTACTTGATGCCCAGCTCCCATTGCTCGCCTTCGGTCGGCTTGAACGTCTTTTCCGGGTCTGCGTCTGCGCTGCTGGCCGGCTGGAAGGATTCCGCATAGGACAGGTAGGGCACCAGGCCGGAGTCGAAGACGTAGCTGATCGCCGCGTTGCCACTGAACTTGCTGTCGCGCTGGGTATTGGTGGCATCACCCTTGTTGAAGAACTTGGTGCCGGTGTGGACCCAGTCCTGCCGCCCGCCCAGGGTCAGGCGCCAGTTGTCGAGTGCCATCTGGTCCTGGATATAGAGGCCGGTCTGCACCGTCTTCTGGTTGTAATCATAATAGGCCGAGGAGCGAGCGGGGCGGGTGATCGGCAGGCCATGGGCCGGGTTGTTGACGTCGATCGGCGGCACGTCGAAGCCATAGATCGCCAGGTAGTCGTGATTGGTGCGCTGGTGGTCCAGGCCAATCAGTACGGTATGGCTGACGGCACCGGTGGCGAAGTCGGCCTGGAAGTTGTTGTCGACCGCGAACTGGCCGATGTTTTCCTCGGTGTTGGTGGACATGCGGTTGGCAATGCCATCATCGGTGACCGGGGGGAAGTCTTTGTTGTAGCTGCTGACCGTAATGGTCTGGAACGAAAGCTCCGACTTGGTGTAACGCAGGTTCTGGCGGAACTGCCAGACATCGTTGAAACGATGTTCGAAGGCATAACCCAGCGCGTAATAGGTGCGGTCGTAGTAGTCGTAATCCGGGTCACCCAGGTTCTTGTGGCGGGAGACCTTGCCGAACGGCATGTCGATCTTGGTGCCTTGGATCGGGTAGAACTGGCTGGTGGCACCGGTGTCGTCGCGGGTGAACTGGCTGAGGAAGGTCAGCGAGGTGTCTTCGTCGATGTTCCAGGTCAGGCTCGGGGCGATGTTGTAGCGCTTGTTATCGATATGGTCGATCTGCGTGCCGCTGTCGCGCACCACGCCGCTGACGCCATAGAGGAACTGGCCCTGCTCATCGAGCTTGCCGGTGCTGGCGAAGTTGATCTGGCGGTGGTTGTCGCTGCCGTACTGCAGCTGGATCTCGTGGCTGCGCTCGGCCTGGGGACGACGGCTGACCATGTCCAGCAGGCCGCCGGGCGGGGTCTGGCCATACACCGACGAGGCCGGGCCACGCAGCAGCGCAAGGCGGTCGAGGTTCCAGGTCTCGGCTTTCGGGTTGGCATACACGCCTCGGGGCAGGGGCAGGCCGTCGAGGAACTGGGTCGGCTCGAAGCCGCGCACGCGCATCCAGTCATAGCGGGTGTCGCTGCCGAAACTGGCCGAGACGATGCCCGGCATGTACTTCACCGCGTCATCCAGGCTTTGCACGCCGCGGTCGCTCATCTGCTGGCGGGTGGCGACGGAAATGGAGCGTGGGACCTCGACCAGCGCGGTGTCGGTCTTGGTGCCGGCGGCGGTGCGCTTGGCGGTGTAGCCTTCCACCGGGCCCCAGGCACTTTCGTAGCTGCTGTTGGCATTGATGTTGGTTTCCGGCAGCGCCAGGGTGCCTTCGCTCACCGCCACCAGACTGTAGCTGCCGGCGCTGCTCTGCTGCAGCTGCAGGCCGGTGCCGCGCAGGGCGGCCTGCAGGGCGCCGACCGCATCGTACTGGCCACTGACGGGCGCCGAGTTGCGCCCGCTGACCAGTGCCGGATCCAGCGCCAGGGCAATCCCGGCCTGGCTGGCGATCTGGTTCAGGGTGCTGGCCAGCGGCGCGCTGGGCAGGTCGTAGGCACGCGGGGCGGCCTGTTCGGCGGCGAACAGGGTGGTGCTGACCAACGGGGCGGCCAGGCCGATGGCCAGGGCCATCAGGCTGGGGCGAAGCAAAGCATCAACGGCACGGGACATGCAGCGGCTCCTCGACGAAATAGTGCTGACTGCTTCCTTGCCGAGCGAGATTTGGAAAGTGACAGGGGTCTTTTGAAAAATATCTGACAGGGTTGGTGCCAGCGACGCTCAGCGCTGAATCGCCTTGGCTTCTTCGCGGGTAAACCCGCGAAGGGCGACACACGATGCTTATCTGGCGGAGACGGTTACCCACCACGGCGTATGCCGCTCGATCTTCACCGGCAGCGCCGGCTGCAGCGAGGCCAGGGCCAGGTCGGTGTCGGTCAGTGGGAAGCTGCCGCTCACACGCAGGTCGGCGACTTCGTCGCTGACCCCCAGATGACCGCTGCGGTATTGGCCTAGCGCGGCCACCAGGTCGGCCAGGCGCACGTTGTCCACCACCAGCATGCCGCGGGTCCAGGCATCGCTGCCGACCGCCACGGAACCGATCCGGCCCAGGCCGTCGGCGCTCATCAGCACCTGCTGGCCTTCGCGCAGCACCTGCTCGTCGCCACTGTTCTGCGGCTTGGCGGCCACCGAGGCCTGCAGTACCTCCAGGCGCGTGCCGGCTTCCTCGCGCTTGACCAGGAAGCGCGTGCCCAGCGGGCGCAGACGGCCATCCTCGGTGCGCACCAGCAGCGGACGGCTGTCCTTGTGGCCGGTTTCCACCGAGATCTCGCCGCGATGCAGCACGATCAGCCGCTGCTCGCCCCGGAAGTCGATATCCACCGCGCTCTGGCTGTTCAGGCTCAGCAAGGTGCCGTCCTCCAGGCGCAGGGTGCGCAGCTCGCCGGTACCGGTGCGCTGGTCGGCCAGCCAGTAGGTCGGCGACAGGGTCGGCGCTGCGGCCCAGGCAAGCAGGCCGCCGAGCAGCAGCATGCCGGCCAGGCCGCCAAGGCGCTGGCGCAGCCCGGCCCGTGATTGCAGCAGGGTGTGGCGCACCGGGCCGGCGGCGACGCCGACGCGCTGGTCGAGCATGCCCAGTTGCAGCCAGGCGCGGGCGTGCTCCTCGTGGGCGGCGTGCCAGCGCATGAATTCGTTGCGTTCGTCCGGGGTACCGCTACCTTCGTCCAGGCACAGCTTCCAGGCGATGGCCGCCTCCAGCACCTGGCTGGAGACCGGGGCGTGGTTCATGTCGGCTCTCCGTAAAGGGCGACATAGCACTGGCGCAGGCCCTGGGCGAGGTACTGGCGCACGCGCGACACCGACACTCCGAGGCGCTCGGCGATTTCGGCGTGGCCCAGGCCGTCCAGGCGGTTGTACAGGAAGGCCGCGCGGGCCTTGCTCGACAGCTTGCCCAGCAGGCGGTCGATGGCCTTGAGGTCCTCGAGGATCAGGTGCTGCTGCTCGGGCGACGGGTGTTCGGCCTCGGGCAGCAGGGCCAGTTCCGCGAGGTAGGCCTGCTCGAGGGCGGCGCGGCGGAAGTGGTCGAACAACAGGCCCTTGGCCACGGCGACCAGGAACGCGCGGGGTTCGCGGGGGGCGTCCAGGCGCTCGCGACCGAGCAGGCGCACGAAGGTGTCCTGGCTCAGGTCTTCGGCGCGCTGACGGCAGGCGGTGCTGCGCTGCAACCAGGCCAGCAGCCAGGTGCGATGGTCGCGATACAGCGCTCCGACCAGCTCGGCATGTGGACTGTGCGCAGGCGTCAAGAAGCGATCCCCGGGAAAGAATGCGTTAACTAACGATAATTATTCGCGATTGTGGCAGAGGCGGGGGTGGTGGCGCAATTGACGCTTATCGGATTGCCAGCATGGCAGGGAGACTTCGAGGGCCTCATCGCGGGGCAAGTCGGGTCGCCGCGATAAACGTCAAAGGCTGTGATGGTGCGCCTTGCGCCGTCGCCACTGGCGTACCCGCTGCTCCAGCTGCAGCGGGCTGTCCAGTTGCTGGCGCCGAGCTTGGCTGAACAGGATCAGCGCCAGCTCCGCGGTCACCTGGGCATCGGCGCTGGCATGGTGGCGGGCCTGGACTTCGAGGCCGAAGCGGGCGATCCAGTCGTCCAGCCCGGCTTCACGCAGCACGGTGTCGGGGTTGAGCAGCGGCGCCAGTTCTGCCAGGTCGAGGAACAGATGCTGCAGGCGCAGGCCCAGGCTGTCCTTCAGCGCCCGGGCCAGCATGCGCTGGTCGAACGGGGCGTGGAACGCCAGTACCGGGCTGTCGCCAATGAAGTCCATAAGGTCGAGCAGCGCCTCGGCCGGGTCGCTGCCGGCGGCCAGGGCGCTGGGGCCCAGGCCGTGGATCAACACGCTGGCGTTGGTCTTCTGCGCGGGCCGGTGCAGGGTGCGTTCGAACGGGCGACCCAGGGCGATGGCGCCGTCCTCGATGGCCACCGCGCCGATCGACAGCACCTGGTCGCGATTGAGGTTCAGGCCGCTGGTTTCCAGGTCCAGCACCACCCAGCGCTGTTCACGCAACGAGCACACGCCCAGTGGCGCCGGCCCTGGCAGCGCGGCCAGGCGTCGGCGCAGCGGGGCGTCGAGTTCGGGGGCGGCGGGGCGCCACCAGGCAAACAGGTTCACAGCTGGTACCGCAGGGCCAGGCTGCTTTGCAGGCGCTGGGCCTGACGCAGGGACTCGCGCAGGATGCGCCGGTCCAGGTGGTTGAGGCTGTCCGGGTCGAGCCGGTTGGAGTAGGGCAGGTTCTCGCGGGTCTGGCGCTGGTGCTGCTGCATGCGGGTCTGCTGGATGAAGTGGTAGGCCTCTTCATAGGCGGCGCCGTCGAGCGGGTCGATGATGCCCTTGGCGATCAGCTGGCGCAGGCGCTCCAGGGTGTTGCAGGCGCTGATGCCATGGGCCAGGGCCAGCAGCCTGGCGCCATCGACGAACGGGGTCAGGCCCTGCACCTTGAGATCGAGGGTGGCGGCCTTGTCGTCCCCCTGGCGGGTCAGCACGAACTCGCGCAGGCGCCCGACCGGTGGCCGTTGGCGCAGGGCGTTGTCGGCCAGCATGCGCTGGAATATACGGTTGTCGGCGACCTGCTCCAGCAGGCCCTGGCGCAGCTGTTCGCAGCCTTGCTCGTCGCCCCAGACCACGCGCAGGTCGAAGTAGATGCTCGAGCCCAGCAGGTTCTCTGGGCTCGCCTCGCGCACGAAGCCGGCGAAGCGCCGTGCCCATTCGCTGCGCGACAGGCACAGCTCGGGGTTGCCGGCCATCACATTGCCCTTGCACAGGGTGAAGCCGCACTGGGCCAGGTTGTGGTTGACCTGTTGGGCCAGCGGCAGCAGCCGGGCGCGGATGGCCTCGGCCTCGACGGCGTCGCGGGCCTCGAAGAGGATGCCGTTGTCCTGGTCGGTGTGCAGCGTCTGCTCGCGGCGGCCTTCGCTGCCGAAGCACAGCCAGCTGAATGGCACGCCCGGGTCGCCGCGCTCGGCGATGGCCAGCTCGATCACCCGGCACACGGTATGGTCATTGAGCAGGGTGATGATCTGGGTGATCTGGGTCGAGGACGCGCCGTGGGCGAGCATGCGCTCGACCAGCTGGCCGATCTCGCCGCGCAGCGACACCAGGCTGTCCAGGCGTGGCGCATGGCGGATGGTGCGGGCCAGGTGCACCAGGTCGACACGCTGCAGGGAGAACAGGTCGCGTTCGGAGATCACCCCGCACAGGCGCTGGTTGTCCACCAGGCAGACGTGGGCGATGTGCCGCTCGGTCATGGCCATGGCGGCATCGAAGGCGCTGGCCTGGGGGCTCAGGTGGAACGGCCGGACGGTCATGTAGCGTTCGATCGGCGCGGTCAGTTCGGCACTGGCGTCGGCCACCACCTGGCGCAGGTCACGCAGGGTGAAGATGCCGAGGGGATGGCGCTGGCCATCGACGATGATGATGCTGCCGACCTGCTGCTCGTGCATCAGCCCCACGGCCTCGCGCAGCGGCGTGTCCGGCGCGCACACCACCGGATGGCGCAGCGCCAGTTCGCCCAGCGGGGTGTTCAGCGAGTACTGGGTGCCCAGGGTTTCCACGGCGCGCTGGCGCACCTGCTGGTTGACCTGGTCGAGCAGGCTGCTGACCCCGCGCAGGGCGAAGTCGCGGAACACCTCGGACATGGAGAACACGCGGATGAACGCGGCCTTGTCCAGTTGCAGGCAGAAGGTGTCCTCGCCGGCCAGGTGCTCGGTGCGGGTGGCCCGCTCGCCGAGCAATGCCGCCAGCGGGAAGCATTCGCCGCTGGCGATCTCGAAAGTGGTCTCGGTGCCCGGCTTGGTGACATGGTGGCGCTCGCCGACCACGCGGCCCTGCTTGACGATGTAGAAGTGCTCGACCGGGCCGTCGGCAGGCTTGATGATGCTTTCGCCGGCCGCGTGGAAACGCAGCTGGCACTGCTCCACCAGGTAGGCCAGGTGGTTGTGCTCCATCTGGTTGAACGGCGGGAAACGCTGCAGGAATTGCAGGGTGCCCTGGATGTTTTGCAGCACTGCTGTTCTGCCCGCCTGGCTGTAGGCGTCCTTTTTGCTCATGGAACCGACCGCGATAAGTATGTCTGCATATGTAGCGCAGACCTTGTTGTTCTAGGGCTCCATGGTCGGACGACGGCTCTGCGGTGCCCATTGGACGTAAGTCTATAAGGCGCGACGGACGTTTCGCTGCTTGTCCTGGGTGTCAAATAGCCGACGAAAGGCAGTTTGCATGCGGGGGCTTTGCGGTCTGAACTTGAATAACGGGGTTTTTTTGACGAGACGACCATGGCAGAGCATGACGACATCCTGAGCGACGCCGAGCGAGAGGCGTTGGCCGTGGTGAGTGCACCCGTCGCGCCCAGGCCCGTGGTGCTGGTGGTGGACGACAATTCGGTGAGCAGACAAGCATTGTGCCTGTATCTGCAGAGCCATCAGATCGACTGCATGGAGGCTGATGGAACTGAGGAGGCGCTGTTCAAACTGCATTACCAGTCGCGTATCGCACTGATGATTACCGACCTGCGCATGAAACCTCTGGATGGCCAGAAACTTATCGAGGAGGTGCATAAGACGGAACGGGCTGCTCTTCCTATCATCGTCGTCTCTGGCGACACCGATGTGAAGGAAGCGGTGGACGTGATGCATCTGGGGGTGGTGGACTTCCTGCTCAAGCCGGTGGACCTGGACAGGTTGCTGGAGTTGGTGAGGAGGGAGTTGCGAATAGGGCAGGGCTGAAAACGATCGCGGGGCAAGCCCGCTCCCACGCCAGTCCAGCGTGGGAGTGGGCTTGCCCCGCGATGCGTTGCAGGTGGCTTAAAGCCCGTTGCGCGCCTTGAACTCGCGACGACGACGGTGCAGCACCGGCTCGGTGTAGCCGTTCGGCTGCTTGGCGCCTTCGACCACCAGCTCCACGGCGGCCTGGAACGCGATGTTGTCATCGAAGTTCGGCGCCATCGGGCGGTACAGGGCGTCGCCGGCGTTCTGCTTGTCGACCACCGCGGCCATGCGCTTGAGGCTTTCCAGCACCTGCTCCTGGGTGACTACGCCATGGCGCAGCCAGTTGGCCAGCAGCTGGGCCGAGATGCGCAGGGTGGCGCGGTCTTCCATCAGGCCGACATCGTTGATGTCCGGCACTTTCGAGCAACCCACGCCCTGGTCGATCCAGCGCACCACGTAGCCGAGAATGCCCTGGGCATTGTTGTCCAGCTCGTTGCGGATCTCGTCGGCCGACCAGTTGGTGTCGGCGGCCAGCGGGATGGTCAGGATGTCGTCGACCGAGGCCGGGGTGCGCGAAGCCAGCTCGCGCTGACGCGCCTGCACATCGACCTTGTGGTAGTGCAGGGCGTGCAGGGTGGCGGCAGTCGGCGACGGTACCCAGGCGGTGTTGGCGCCGGCCAGCGGGTGGGCGATCTTCTGCTCGAGCATGGCGGCCATCAGGTCGGGCATGGCCCACATGCCCTTGCCGATCTGCGCGCGGCCCTGCAGGCCGGTGGCCAGGCCGACGTCGACGTTGTTGTTTTCGTAGGCGCCGATCCACTTCTCGTTCTTCATGGCGCCCTTGCGCACCACGGCGCCGGCTTCCATGGAGGTGTGGATCTCGTCACCGGTGCGGTCGAGGAAGCCGGTGTTGATGAACACCACGCGCTCGGCGGCGGCCTTGATGCAAGACTTGAGGTTGACCGTGGTGCGGCGCTCCTCGTCCATGATGCCGACCTTGACGGTGTTGCGCTTCATGCCCAGCAGGTCTTCGACGCGGCTGAAGATCTCGGCGGCGAAGGCCACTTCCTCCGGGCCGTGCATCTTCGGCTTGACGATGTACACGCTGCCGCTGCGGGTGTTCTTGCGGCTGGTGTTGCCGTTGAGGTTGTGCAGGGCGATCAGGTTGGTGAACAGACCGTCCTGGATGCCCTCGGGGATCTCGTTGCCCTGGGCGTCGAGGATCGCCGGGTTGGTCATCAGGTGACCGACGTTGCGCACGAACAGCAGCGAGCGACCGTGCAGGGTGACGCTGCCACCGTTGGGCGCGGCGTACTCGCGGTCCGGGTTCATGGTGCGGGTGAAGGTCTTGCCGCCCTTGTTCACGCTCTCGGCCAGGTCGCCTTTCATCAGGCCCAGCCAGTTGCGATAGACGACTACTTTGTCGTCGGCGTCGACAGCGGCGACCGAGTCTTCGCAGTCCATGATGGTGGTCAGCGCCGATTCCATCAGGATGTCCTTCACGCCGGCGGCGTCGGTGCTGCCGACCGGGGTGCTGGCGTCGACCTGGATCTCGAAGTGCAGGCCGTTGTGCTTGAGCAGCACGGCGGTCGGGGCCTTGGCATCACCATGGAAGCCGATCAGCTGGGCGTCGTCGCGCAGGCCGCTGTTGCTGCCGCCCTTGAGGGCGACAACGAGCTTGCCGCCTTCGATGCGGTAGCCGGTGGAGTCGACGTGGGAGCCGGCGGCCAGTGGCGCGGCTTCGTCGAGGAAGGCACGGGCGAAGGCGATGACCTTGTCGCCACGCAGCTTGTTGTACCCCTGGCCTTTCTCGGCGCCGCCTTCATCGCTGATGACATCGGTGCCGTAGAGGGCGTCGTACAGCGAACCCCAGCGAGCGTTGGCGGCGTTCAGGGCGAAGCGGGCGTTCATCACCGGCACCACCAGCTGCGGGCCGGCCATGACGGCGATTTCTTCATCGACGTTCTGCGTGGTGGCCTGGAAGTCCTCGGCCTGCGGCAGCAGGTAGCCGATTTCCCCGAGGAACGCCTTGTACGCCGCGGCGTCGTGGGCCTGGCCCTTGCGTGCCTGGTGCCAGGCGTCGATCTTCGCTTGCAGCTCGTCACGCTTGGCGAGCAGGGCTTTGTTCTTGGGAGCGAGGTCGTTGATGATCTTCTCGGCACCGGCCCAGAACTGCTCGGCGTTGATGCCGGTCCCCGGAATGGCTTCGTTGTTGACGAAGTCGAACAGGACCTTGGCGACCTGAAGGCCACCGACTTGAACGTATCCAGTCATTGCTTGCCTCACCTCTGCTCAGCTATTTCGCTTTCGCTCTTCTGTATTAAGCCTGTAGCGCTTCTCTAAACACGGCACCAGTGCATGCCCGCGTGCTCCGGGGGCGGCTGGGTGCGGCTCGCCAGACGGGCCGGCGGGCGGTTGGCGTATTTTCACAGGCGCCTTGGCAGACATCGAAACGACGTTTTGTAGTCCGCGTCGGCGCATACTACATGAAGCAGCAGGCAGGTGAACATCAGACTAAAAGCGTCGCTCTGCGACCGGTTGGTCGCATGGGGTCACGCTGGGAGACGCCATGTTCGCAAAAAACAGGTGGATTGTTCCAGATAAATCTTGAAACAGTACACGATTGATTGCCGTGACTGTCCTGCGGCAGGTTGCCGCGCCTTGCCTATACTGATTCGATCCCCGTATTCCGGTCGCCTGGGGCGGCCTTCGCAGACGAATGAAGGAGTGGCCCGTGGACCATCTCGTACTCACCGTGATCGCCCCGGACAAGGCCGGGCAGGTCGAACGTATCGCCCAGTGCATCGCCGATCACAATGGCAACTGGCTGGAAAGCCGCATGTCGCGCATGGCCGGGCAGTTCGCCGGGATCCTGCGGGTGGCGGTGCCGGCGGAGAACTACGCCGAGCTGGTCGAGTCGCTGCAGAAACTGGGTGACCACGGCATCCGTGTACTCATTGCCGAAAGCGGGATCGAGCCGTCCTGCACCTGGAAACCGATCGCCATGGAGCTGGTGGGCAACGACCGGCCGGGTATCGTCCGTGATATCACCCGCTTGCTGGCGGAGCAAGGGGTGAACGTGGAGCGCCTGAGCACCGAGGTGCGGCCGGCACCGATGAGCAGCGAGCCGCTGTTCCATGCCGATGCGTTGCTGGCGTTGCCGTTGACTTTGTCGCTGGACGATCTGCAGGCGCGACTGGAGAGCCTGGCGGATGATTTGATGGTGGAGTTGCGGTTGCGGCCTGAGGAGTGATTGAAGATCGCCGGGGCGCGAAGCGGCCCTGAGGTGGTTATCCCGATTTTGCGGGGAAGCCCCTGTGGATAAGCTGGGGGCGCTACGCTGGAGGCCAGTAACAGCAGGGCCTGGCGAGATTTGAGCAAAAAACGTCCACTATTCAGTAGCTTGTGCACAAACGGCGGGGACGAGGGTGTGGATAACCTTTGGAGCGCTTGCTACAGGCCACGTCCCCCGTGGCCTGTAGTAATATGATCATTTTTTGATCAGGTGCGCTTGCGCAAACTCAGCCAGGCATCGACGCTGTAGACAGCCAGCCCTGCCCAGATAAAGGCGAACGCCACCAAGGTGCTCGACGACAGGTGTTCGTCGAACAGCAGCACCGCCTGCAGCAGCACCAGGGTCGGTGCCAGGTACTGCAGGAAGCCCAGCGTGGTATAGGGCAGGTGGCGTGCAGCGGCGTTGAAGCACACCAGCGGCACCAGCGTCACCGGGCCGGCGGCGATCAGCCACAGCGCTTCGCTGCTGCTGAAGAACTCAGGGCTGGCGCTGCTGGCCGTCGGGTGCAGCAGCAACCAGCCGATGGCAATGGGCACCAGCATCCAGGTCTCGACCACCAGCCCTGGCAGCGCCGCCACCGGTGCCTGCTTGCGGATCAAGCCATAGAAGCCGAACGACAGCGCCAGCGCCAGCGACACCCAGGGCAGGCTGCCGACCTGCCACACCTGCTGCGCTACGCCCAGGGCCGCGAGGGCCACCGCCAGCCATTGCAGGCGGCGCAGGCGCTCGCCGAGCAGCAGCATGCCCAGCAGCACGTTGATCAGCGGGTTGATGTAGTAGCCCAGGCTGGCCTCGAGCATGCGCCCATTGTTCACCGCCCACACGTAGGTCAGCCAGTTGCCGGCGATCAGCGCGCCGCTGAGCGCGAGGATCGCCAGGCGCCGTGGGTTGTCGCGTAGTTCGCGCCACCAGCCGGGGTGTTTCCACACCAGCAGCAGGAGCGAGCCGAACAGCGCCGACCAGAGCACGCGGTGGACGATGATCTCCACCGCCGGAACGCTCTGGATCGCTTTGAAGTACAGGGGGAACAGGCCCCAGATGATGTAGGCGCCGAGGCCCAGGAGGTACCCGCGGCGCGGGTTGGCGGCGTGCATGCAGAATCCTTGCTTAGGTAGCTAAATAAAGCGACGCCTATTGTAGACAGAGCGCGGCCTGTAGCTAGTGCCCTTTCTCTGAAATACGTGGTCTTTTGGCAAGTGGCTTGGAGGTTCGGCCAAGGCACTTGCCTGAAGCGAGGAGCTTGTTGCCGAGACCTAGAACAATTTCAACGGTTGTTCATCGAGCGCGGCGATCTGCTCGCGCAGGGCGAGGATCTGGTCGCCCCAGTAGCGCGGCTGGCCGAACCAGGGGAAGCTCGGCGGGAACGCCGGATCGTCCCAGCGCCGCGCCAGCCAGGCGCTGTAGTGCAACTGGCGCAGGGCGCGCAGCGGCTCGATCAGGGCCAGCTCACGCGGGTCGAAGTCGTGGAATTCGTTGTAGCCGTCGATCAGTTCGGCCAGCTGGCCGAGCCGCTCTTCGCGGCTGCCGGCGAGCATCATCCACAGGTCCTGGACGGCCGGGCCCATGCGGCAGTCGTCGAGGTCGACCACGTGGTAGACGTCGTCACGGTGCATCAGGTTGCCGGGGTGCAGGTCGCCGTGCAGGCGGATCAGCTGGTGCGGGGTGCGGGCGTAGATATCCTCGACCCGCTTGAGCAGGTCGCGGGCCACCGATTCATAGGCCGGCAGCAGCTCGCGGGGCACGAAATTGCCGTCGAGCAAGGTCTTGAGCGAGGCGTGGCCAAAGTTGTCCACAGCCAGGGCTTCGCGGTGTTCGAAGGGTTTGCTCGCGCCTACCGCGTGCAGGCGCCCGAGCAGCTGCCCGAGGCGATAGAGCTGGTCGAGGTTGCCCGGCTCCGGGGCATGGCCGCCACGGCGGGGGAACAGGGTGAAGCGAAAACCCTGGTGCTCGAACAGGGAGCGATCTTCGTGCAGCAGTGGCGCCACCACGGGTACTTCGCACTCGGCCAGCTCGCGGGTGAAGGCGTGCTCCTCGAGGATCGCCGCGTCGCTCCAGCGCTCAGGGCGATAGAACTTGGCGATCAGCGGCTGCGCGTCCTCGATGCCCACCTGGTAGACGCGGTTCTCGTAGCTGTTGAGCGCCAGCACCCGTGCGTCGCTGAGAAAGCCGAGGCTTTCCACGGCGTCCAGCACGAGGTCGGGGGTGAGGGTGTCGAAGGGGTGGGACATGAAAGGCTCCGGTCGCTGGGACTGCGGCCTGCATGTTACCCCAAACCCTGGGCCAAGCCGGCCTTTGCTGGAGCAGGCTTCGCGGCCAGACTAGACCGGCACCCCCAGCAACACGAACGACGGATGAAACTGTACCCGCAGGGCGCTCCCCGGCTGGACCTGCTGCAGCTCCAGCCAGGCCGCCTCGGCGATGGCGCACAAGGTCTGGCCATTGCCCAGCGCCAGGCGCACTTCGCCCGGCCCACCCTCTTCGATCAGCACCTCCTCGACCTTGGCCTTCAGGCAGTTGCTCCCAGGCTCCGGCGTCTCATCCGCGCCCAGCAACCGTACCCAGCCGGCCTTGAGCAGCGCCACCACCGTCCCCCCCAACGCCAGCTCCAGCCGCTCGGTGCTGCCCCGGGTGATCAAGGCCTCGATCTCCAGCCCGCCGCCCAGGTCCAGGCTGATGCGATCATGCCGGCCTTCGCGGCGCAGCCCGCTGATCCGTCCCTGCAACTGGTTGCGCGCACTGGTGCGCAGCATCAGGCGGCCGAGCAGGTCGAGGTCGCTGCTGTCCTCGGCGGACTCGAGGATCTCCGCCTGCAGTGCCTGCAGGCGCTGGTACAGGCGCAGCACCCGCTCGCCTTCGGCGGAGAGCCGTGCGCCACCGCCGCCGCGGCCGCCGGTGCTGCGTTCCACCAGGGGCTGCGCCGCCAGGTTGTTGAGTTCGTCGATGGCGTCCCAGGCGGCCTTGTAGCTGATGCCGGCGGCCTTGGCGGCGCGGGTGATTGAGCCCTGTTCGGCGACATGCTGCAACAGGGCGATGCGCTGTGGACGACGGACGATGTGCTGGGTGAGCAGGGCAGGCAGGGACATGGGCGGGCATCGGGTGTGGTGTAGGTCCCGCGACGTTGCCGCCGTCACCGGGGCAAGTCAAGCCTGGCCCGGCCTGGGCGTGCGCGCCAGGCAGTAGATGTCGACCCGCCGGGCGCCGGCCTGGCGTAGCAGTCGGGCGATGGCCTGGGCGGTCGCCCCGGTGGTCAGCACGTCATCGACCAGTGCCAGGTGCACGCCATCGAGCTCGCTGCCGGGGGCAAGGGCGAAGGCCTGGCGCAGGTTGCGTTGCCGGGCCCGGGCGCCGAGGGCCTGCTGCGCCGGGGTATCGCGCACACGCTGGAGCAGGCGCTCGTCACAGGGCAGGCGCAGTTGCCTGGCGAGCCAGCGGGCGAGCATCGCCGCCTGGTTGAAGCCGCGCTGGCGCAGTCGACGCCTGGCCAGCGGCACGGGCAACAGGCGGTCGGGGCGTGGCAGGCCTTCGTCGTAGTGGTGCATCAGGCTGTGGCTGAGCAACTGCGCCAATAATCGCCCCAGCGGCCACTGGCTGTTGTGCTTGAAACGGCTGATCAGGGTGTCGATGGGAAACCCGTAATGCCAGGGCGCGATCACTCGGCTGAATGCGGGAGGGCGGCGGCTGCAACCACCGCAGAGAAGGCCGTCGATGGCCAGGGGCAGCGCGCAACGGCGGCACTGCTCGTCCAGCCAGGGCAGTGCCTGCTCGCAGGCGCTGCACAAGGGATAGGGCTGCTCGGCAAGCTCGTCGCAGAGCAAACAGCACTGATCGTTATTTGTACAGATGTAAACCAGTGTGTTCTTAATTGGTTGACAGTGCATGAGGCCTTCCGTAACTATGCGAGCTATCCGTGATGCGCTGGTGGGTTTTCCTGTCCCGGCGTCAGTCAGACCATAGATAAGGAAACGCCGATGAGCGCCAGCGCAATTGCAACCACACGTCACGATTGGTCCCTGGCCGAGGTCAAGGCCCTGTTCCAGCAGCCGTTCAACGACCTGCTGTTCCAGGCCCAGACCATGCACCGCGCGCACTTCGACCCAAATCGCGTGCAGGTTTCCACGCTGCTGTCGATCAAGACCGGCGCCTGCCCGGAAGATTGCAAATATTGTCCGCAGTCCGGTCACTACAACACCGGGCTGGAAAAACAGAAGCTGATGGAAGTGCAGAAGGTGCTGGAAGAGGCCGCCCGGGCCAAGGCCATCGGTTCGACCCGCTTCTGCATGGGCGCGGCGTGGAAGCACCCGTCGGCCAAGGACATGCCCTACGTGCTGGAGATGGTCAAAGGGGTCAAGGCCATGGGCCTGGAAACCTGCATGACCCTCGGCAAGCTCGACCAGGAGCAGACCCAGGCCCTGGCCCAGGCCGGCCTGGACTACTACAACCACAACCTCGACACCTCGCCGGAGTTCTACGGCAGCATCATCACCACCCGCACCTACAGCGAGCGCCTGCAGACCCTGGCTTACGTGCGCGATGCCGGCATGAAGATCTGCTCCGGCGGCATCCTCGGCATGGGCGAGTCGCTGGACGACCGCGCCGGCCTGTTGATCCAGCTGGCCAACCTGCCCGAGCACCCGGAATCGGTGCCGATCAACATGCTGGTCAAGGTCGCCGGCACGCCGCTGGCCGATGAAGAGGACGTCGATCCGTTCGACTTCATCCGCATGCTGGCCGTGGCCCGGATCCTCATGCCCAAGTCCCATGTGCGCCTGTCGGCCGGTCGCGAGCAGATGAACGAGCAGATGCAGGCCCTGGCGTTCATGGCCGGCGCCAACTCGATCTTCTACGGCGAGAAACTGCTGACCACCGGCAACCCGCAGGCCGACAAGGACATGCAGCTGTTCGCCCGCCTCGGTATCCAGCCGGAAGCCCGTGAAGAGCACGCCGACGAGGTGCACCAGGCCGCCATCGAGCAGGCGCTGGTCGAGCAGCGTAGCAGCGAGTTGTTCTACGACGCAGCCTCGGCCTGAGCATGGCCTTCGATCTCGCCGCGCGGCTGGCCGAACGGCGTGCCGCCGACCTGTATCGCCAGCGACCGCTGCTTGAAAGCCCGCAGGGGCCGCAGGTGGTGGTCGACGGCCAGCCGCTGCTGGCCTTCTGCAGTAACGACTACCTGGGCCTGGCCAATCACCCCGAGGTGATCAAGGCCTGGCGCGACGGCGCCGAACGCTGGGGTGTCGGCGGCGGTGCCTCGCATCTGGTGATTGGCCACAGCACCCCGCACCATGAGGTGGAGGAGGCGCTGGCCGAGCTGACGGGCCGGCCGCGTGCGCTGCTGTTCTCCACCGGCTACATGGCCAACCTCGGCGCGATCACCGCGCTGGTCGGGCAGGGCGACACGGTGCTGCAGGACCGCCTCAACCACGCTTCCCTGCTCGACGGCGGGCTGCTCAGCGGCGCCCGCTTCAGCCGCTACCTGCACAACGACCCGGCCAGCCTGGCCAGCCGCCTGGGCAAGGCCAGCGGCAACACCCTGGTGGTCACCGACGGCGTGTTCAGCATGGACGGCGACTGCGCCGACCTGCCGGCCCTGGCCAAGGAGGCCCGCGCACGCGGTGCCTGGCTGATGGTCGATGACGCTCATGGCCTGGGAACCTTGGGCGCCAACGGCGGTGGTCTGGTCGAGCATTGCGGACTGGGTGTCGAGGACGTGCCGGTGCTGATCGGCACGCTGGGCAAGGCCTGCGGTACCTCCGGCGCCTTCGTCGCCGGCAGCGAGGAGCTGATCGAGGCACTGGTGCAGTTCGCCCGGCCCTACATCTACACCACCAGCCAGCCACCGGCGCTGGCCTGCGCCACGCTCAAGGCCCTGGACTTGCTACGCCGCGAACACTGGCGGCGCGAGCACCTGGCCGCGCTGATCCGGCAGTTCCGCACGGGCGCCGAGCAGATCGGCCTGTCCCTGATGGACAGCCACACCGCGATCCAGCCGATCCTGATCGGCGATGCGGGGCGGGCGCTGGCATTGTCCCGCCTGCTGCGCGAGCGCGGGTTGCTGGTCACGGCGATTCGCCCACCCACCGTGCCCGCCGGCAGCGCCCGCCTGCGGGTGACCCTGAGCGCCGCCCACAGTGAGGCGCAGGTGCAGCTATTGTTGAATGCATTGGCCGAGTGTTATCCACAGCTGGAGTCCGCCGATGCGTAACCGAATGATCCTCCTGCCCGGCTGGGGCCTGGGCACCGCTTCACTGGAGCCGCTGGCCGCCAGCCTGCGCGCCCAGGATCCACGCCTGCAGGTCGAGTTGATGCCGCTGCCGGAACTGGCCCACAGCGATGTCCAGGCCTGGGTCGACCATCTGGACCGCAAGCTGCCGACCGACGTGTGGCTGGGCGGCTGGTCGCTCGGTGGCATGCTCGCCAGCGCCCTGGCGCACAAGCGCGGCGACCACTGCTGCGGCTTGCTCACCCTGGCCAGCAACCCCAGCTTCGTGGCCCGGCCGGACTGGCCGCACGGCATGCCCGCCGACACCTTCGGCACCTTCCTCGACGGCTGCCGCAGCCACACCCATGTCACCCTCAA
This sequence comes from Pseudomonas peradeniyensis, assembly GCF_014268935.2. Classification (GTDB taxonomy): domain Bacteria; phylum Pseudomonadota; class Gammaproteobacteria; order Pseudomonadales; family Pseudomonadaceae; genus Aquipseudomonas; species Aquipseudomonas peradeniyensis. Next base: position 546,678 of record NZ_JABWRJ020000003.1, read on the forward strand.
GCGCTTCCGCACCCTGTGCAGCGAGGGCGCGCAGCAACCCCGCACCCTGCTGCGGCAGCTGGGCGTGGGCGTGCCCGACACCGATCCGCTGTACCTGGCCACCGGTTTGGAAGTGCTGGCCAGCCTCGATACCCGCACCGCCCTGGAGCAATACGGCGGCCCGCAGCTGCACCTGTTCGCCGGCAGTGACGCGCTGGTGCCGGTGGAAGCGGCCAAGGCCCTGAGCGACCTGCTGCCCGACGTGGAAGTCGGCCTGGTCGAAGACAGTTCCCACGCCTTCCTGCTGGAATATCCCCAGGAGCTGGCGGCGGGCATCAAGAGTTTCCTGCATGAGAGTGGCGATGACTGACCTTTCCCAGCCCACCCTGCCCGGCACCTTGCCGGACAAGCGCCAGGTGGCGGCTTCGTTTTCCCGCGCCGCGTCCAGCTACGACAGCGTCGCGGCCTTGCAGCGAGCGGTGGGCATGGCGCTGCTGGAAAAGCTGCCCAGCGACCTTGCGCCTGCGCGCTGGCTGGACATGGGCAGCGGTACCGGCCACTTCAGCCGGGTGCTGACCGAGCGCTTCGCGGATGCGGGCGGCGTGGCGGTGGATATCGCCGAAGGCATGCTGCGCCATGCCCGCGAGCAGGGCGGCGCCCGGCACCATGTGGCGGGTGACGCCGAGCGCCTGCCGTTGCGTGATGGTTGCGTCGACCTGTTGTTCAGCAGCCTGGCGGTGCAGTGGTGCGGACAGTTCGCCAGCGTGCTGGACGAGGCGCGGCGGGTGCTGCGCCCCGGCGGGGTGCTGGCCTTCAGCAGTCTGTGCGTCGGCACCCTGGATGAATTGCGTGCCAGCTGGCAGGTCGTGGATGGCATGGTGCACGTCAACCGCTTCCGGCGTTTCGAGGATTACCAGCGCCTGTGCGGCGACAGCGGGCTGGAGCTGATCGACCTGGAGCGGCGCCCCCACGTGTTGCATTATCCCGACGTGCGCAGCCTGACCCATGAACTCAAGGCTCTGGGTGCGCACAACCTCAACCCGGGGCGTCCGTCGGGGCTCACCGGTCGGGCGCGGATGCAGGGCCTGTTGCAGGCCTACGAACAGTACCGCCAGGCGCAAGGCCTGCCAGCCACCTACCAGGTGGTCTACGGCGTCCTGCGCAAGCCGTTGGACGGGGAGCAGTGACATGAGCCAGGCCTATTTCATTGCCGGCACCGACACCGATGTCGGCAAGACCACCATCGCCGCGGGTTTGCTGCATGCGGCGCGGCAACTGGGGTTGAGCACCCTGGCGGCCAAGCCGGTGGCGTCCGGGTGCGTGGTGACGGCCAAGGGGTTGCGCAACAGCGACGCCTTGGCGCTGATCGACGAAAGCTCGGTCAAGCTGTCCTATGAAGCGGTCAATCCCTTCGCCTTCGAGCCGGCCATCGCCCCGCATGTAGCGGCCCGCGAGGCCGGGGTGGCGCTGAGCGTGCCGGCGCTGCGCGATGCCATGCAGCAGGTGCTGGCGCAGCACGCCGACTTCACCTTGATCGAAGGCGCCGGTGGCTGGCGCGTGCCGCTGTCCGACCATGCCAACCTGTCGGACCTGGCCATCGCCTTGAAGCTGCCGGTGATCCTGGTGGTGGGGGTGCGCCTGGGGTGCATCAACCACGCCTTGCTCAGCGCCGAGGCCATCGCCCGGGACGGCCTGCAGCTGGCGGGATGGGTGGCGAACATCGTCGATCCGCGTACATCGCGCCTGGAAGAAAACCTGTCCAGCCTGGCCGAGCGCTTGCCCGCGCCATGCCTGGGACGGGTGCCCTGGTTGAAGCAGGCTGGCGCGGACGCGGTGGCTGCGCATTTGCAGCTGGACCTGCTGGATTAGGCCTTTGCCTATTAGCTGGCACTAGGCTATTAGGGATTTAAACGGGCCTTTTTCCCAGTCTGCTGCTTTAATAAGGCCTGTTCATCATCCAGCGTCATGGAGTCCTGACATGGAAATCAATGCGAGCTCCGCCTTCTACGCGGGCCTGGGTGCCATCCAGAACGGCCAGAACCGTGTCGACCAGGCCGCCCAGCAGATCGCCAGCGGCGCCGTCGAGCGTGGCACCAGCGGGCAGTCCACCGAATACCAGGCCGAGCGCCTGCGCGGCGTCGACCGCAGCCAGCAACTGGACCTGGCCACCAGCACCGTGCAACTGGCCCTGGGCAAGCACGAAGTCGAACTCGGTGCCAAAGTCGCCAAGGCTTCCGATGAAATGCTCGGTCGGTTCATCGACACCTACGTCTGACCCGCTGCATCACATTCGCTTACATCGCGGGGCAAGCCCGCTTCCATTCGTGGGAGCGGGCTTGCCCCGTGATGCGTTTGAGGGTGCTTGGCGTAAATGTCATATTCGGCGGCATAAATGCCATTGTTAGCCCACCTTGACAGCGAGGCCACCTAAACGTAAGTTTCAAACAACTGTTTGACCGAAAGCCGCCAAGAGCTGGTCGGTATCCGCGGTCTCCCCACCGAACTCATCACAGAGGTTCATCGCAATGCCTGATTACAAAGCCCCCTTGCGTGATATCCGCTTCGTCCGCGACGAGCTGCTCGGCTATGAGGCGCACTATCAGAGCCTGCCGGGCTGCCAGGACGCCACGCCCGACATGGTCGACGCGATCCTGGAAGAAGGCGCGAAGTTCTGTGAAGAGGTGCTGGCCCCGCTGAACCGCGTCGGCGACCTGGAAGGCTGCACCTGGAGCGAGTCGGGCGTGAAGACCCCGACCGGTTTCAAGGAAGCCTACCAGCAGTTCGTCGAAGGCGGCTGGCCGAGCCTGGCCCACGATGTCGACCACGGCGGCCAGGGCCTGCCCGAGTCGCTGGGCCTGGCCCTGAGCGAAATGGTCGGTGAGTCGAACTGGTCGTGGGGCATGTACCCGGGCCTGTCCCATGGCGCGATGAACACCATCTCCGCCCACGGCACCCCCGAGCAGCAGCACACCTACCTGACCAAGCTGGTGTCCGGCGAGTGGACCGGCACCATGTGCCTGACCGAGCCGCACTGCGGCACCGACCTGGGCATGCTGCGCACCAAGGCTGAACCTCAGGCCGACGGCAGCTACAAGGTTTCCGGCACCAAGATCTTCATCTCGGCCGGTGAGCACGACATGGCCGACAACATCGTCCACATCGTCCTGGCCCGCCTGCCCGACGCTCCGGCCGGCACCAAGGGCATCTCGCTGTTCATCGTGCCGAAGTTCCTGCCCAACGCCGAAGGCGGTGCGGGCGAGCGCAACGGCGTGAGCTGCGGCTCCCTCGAGCACAAGATGGGCATCCACGGCAACGCCACCTGCGTGATGAACTTCGACGGCGCCACCGGCTACCTGATCGGCCCGGCCAACAAGGGTCTGAACTGCATGTTCACCTTCATGAACACCGCTCGTCTGGGTACCGCGCTGCAAGGCCTGGCCCACGCCGAGGTGGCGTTCCAGGGTGGCCTGAAGTACGCCCGTGACCGCCTGCAGATGCGCTCGCTGACCGGCCCGAAAGCACCGGACAAGGCCGCTGACCCGATCATCGTCCACCCGGACGTGCGTCGCATGCTGCTGACCATGAAGGCCTTCGCCGAAGGCAACCGCGCGATGGTGTACTTCACCGCCAAACAGGTGGACATCGTCAAGTACAGCCAGGACGAGGAAGAGCGCAAGAAGGCCGACGCCCTGCTGGCCTTCCTGACCCCGATCGCCAAGGCGTTCATGACCGAAGTCGGCTTCGAGGCCGCCAACCACGGTGTGCAGATCTACGGCGGCCATGGCTTCATCGCCGAGTGGGGCATGGAGCAGAACGTGCGCGACAGCCGTATCTCCATGCTGTACGAAGGCACCACCGGCATCCAGGCCCTCGACCTGCTCGGCCGTAAAGTGCTGATGACCCAGGGCGAGGCGCTCAAGGGCTTCACCAAGATCGTCCACAAGTTCTGCCAGGGTCAGGAAGGCAATGCAGCCACCAAGGAGTTCGTCGAGCCGCTGGCCGCGATCAACAAGGAGTGGGGCGAGCTGACCATGAAGATCGGCATGGCCGCGATGAAGGACCGCGAGGAAGTGGGTGCCGCTTCGGTGGACTACCTGATGTATTCCGGCTACGCGTGCCTGGCCTACTTCTGGGCCGACATCGCCCGCCTGGCCGCCGAGAAACTGGCAGCCGGCACCAGCGAAGAGGCGTTCTACACCGCCAAGCTGCAGACTGCGCGCTTCTACTTCCAGCGCATCCTGCCGCGTACCCGCAGCCACGTCGCGGCGATCCTGTCCGGCGCCAACAACCTGATGGCGATGAAGGAAGAAGACTTCGGTCTGTCCATCTAAGCCGGTTGGTTGTACGAAAAACCGCCTGCCCTTACCGGCAGGCGGTTTTTTTTCGCCTGGATTTCAGCTGCGACTTACGCTCCCACAGGGAACGCGTAAACAGGAAAAATCCTACCGGGTGTCGCATCCAGTAACGAGAAAGTCTCAAGCTTCGCCCCTGATCTGCCGTTAAAGCGGGCATCTGTATTCATCTATTCATGTGCACTGCCGATGAAGTAGGGGCACAATGCCATTATTGATCTGCCGGGTCGGAGATTACCCTTGTTTCGTCTATCCGCTGTACGCGCGAGCCACTTCCTGCCTTCGCTGATTCTGTTGCTGGCAGGGCTTGCGGCAGCCTATGTGAGGGACCTCAGCGTCTTCTTCACATCGCTGTTCAACGTTCTACCCACCTTGGTGCTGCTGCTGGGTGGCGCCTACTGCGCCGTGTACCGCCGCCAGCGCGAGCTGTTCCTGATGGTCACGGTGTACATCGCCTATTTCCTGCTCGATACCCAGACCGATTTCTACCGCGACAACGGCCGGGTCCGCGAGGATGCGGCGGTGATCTTCCACCTGGTGTGCCTGCTGCTGCCGGCGCTGTTCGGCCTGTACGGGGCGTGGCAGGAACGCACCCACCTGGCCCAGGACCTGCTGGCGCGCTTCGCCGTGCTGTTCGCCGTGAGCAGCGTGGCGGTGGCGCTGGAGCAGAGTTTTCCCGAGGCGCTGCTGGGCTGGCTGGCCGAGATTCGCTGGCCTGCACTGCATGGCCAGTGGATGAGCCTGATCCAGCTGGCCTACCCGCTGTTCCTGGCGGTGTTCATCCTGCTGGTGGTGCAGTACCTGCGTGAGCCAAGGCCCTTGCATGCCGCGCAGATCATCGGCCTGATCGGCATCTTCTGGATGTTGCCCAAGACCTTCATCCTGCCGTTCACCCTGAACATCATGTGCAGCCAGGTGATGCTGATGATCGCCGCCGCAGTGTCCCACGAGGCCTACCAGATGGCCTTCCGCGACGAGCTGACCGGCCTGCCCGGGCGGCGCGCCCTGAACGAGCGCATGCAGCGCCTGGGGCGCAACTATGTGATCGCCATGACCGACGTCGACCACTTCAAGAAATTCAACGACACCCACGGTCACGACGTCGGTGACCAGGTGCTGCGCCTGGTCGCCAGCCGTCTGTCCAAGGTGACCGGAGGCGGTCGCGCCTACCGCTACGGTGGCGAGGAATTCGCCCTGGTGTTCGCCGCCAAGACCGCCGAAGAGTGCCTGCCGCACCTGGAGGCGGTGCGCGAGATGATCGCCAACTACGCCATCCAGTTGCGCGACCAGAACAGCCGTCCGCAGGACGATTCCACGGGTCGCCAACGCCGTGGCGGAGGGGCCAACACCACGGTGTCGGTGACCATCAGCATCGGCGTCGCCGAGCGCCAGGCCGAGCACCGCAATCCCGACGAAGTGCTCAAGTCCGCCGACCAGGCGCTGTACAGCGCCAAGGGCGCGGGGCGCAACTGTGTCATGACCTTCGGCCAGCAATCGCGGCGCGGCGCCGTGCGCATGGCGTGAACTATCGTGTGACTATACAAGACCATTCGGTCGCATGATGACCCTATGTCTCGTAAAAGTTGTTCGGTTACACTGCGGTCATCCCAGTGCCGCGGCCCCGACGGGCCGCCCCGACCCCGATAGCGAGAGGTTGTCATGGCTGAATATAAAGCGCCCCTGCGCGATATGCGCTTCGTCCTCAATGAAGTCTTCGACGTGGCCACGCTCTGGTCGCAACTGCCCGGCCTGGCCGAGGCAGTCGATGCGGACACGGCCATGGCCGTGCTGGAGGAGGCCGGCAAGGTCACCGGCAAGACCATCGCGCCGCTGAGCCGCGCCGCCGACGAAGAGGGTTGCCACTGGGACAACGGTGCGGTACGTACCCCGGCGGGCTTCATCGACGCCTACAAGACCTATGCCGAAGGAGGCTGGGTTGGCGTTGGCGGTGATCCGCTCTTCGGTGGCATGGGCATGCCCAAGGTCGTCTCGGCCCAGGTCGAGGAAATGGTCAACGCCTCGAGCCTGGCCTTCGGGCTGTACCCGATGCTGACCGCCGGCGCCTGCCTGTCGATCAACGCCCACGCCAGTGAAGCGCTCAAGGAAAAGTACCTGCCGAACATGTACGCCGGCGTCTGGGCCGGTTCCATGTGCCTCACCGAGCCCCACGCCGGTACCGACCTGGGCATCATCCGCACCAAGGCCGAACCGCAGGCCGACGGCAGCTATAAGGTCAGCGGCACCAAGATCTTCATCACCGGCGGCGAGCACGACCTCACCGAGAACATCATCCACCTGGTGCTGGCCAAGCTGCCGGATGCCCCGGCGGGTCCGAAAGGCATCTCGCTGTTCCTGGTGCCCAAGTTCCTGGTCAATGAAGATGGCAGCCTCGGCGCACGCAACCCGGCCACTTGCGGCTCGATCGAGCACAAGATGGGCATCCAGGGCTCGGCCACCTGCGTGATGAACTTCGACGAAGCGGTCGGCTACATCGTCGGCGAGCCGAACAAGGGCCTGGCGGCCATGTTCACCATGATGAACTACGAGCGCCTGGGGGTCGGTATCCAGGGCCTGGCTTCGGCCGAGCGTTCCTACCAGAACGCCGTGGAGTACGCCCGCGACCGTCTGCAGAGCCGTGCCCCGACCGGCCCTCAGGCCAAGGACAAGGTAGCCGACCCGATCATCGTCCACCCGGACGTGCGCCGCATGCTGCTGACCATGAAGGCGCTGACCGAGGGCGGTCGCGCGTTCTCCACCTATGTGGCGATGCAGCTCGACAGCGCCAAGTACAGCGAAGACGTCGCGGTCCGCAAGCGCAGCGAGGAGCTGGTGGCGCTGCTGACCCCGGTGGCCAAGGCCTTCCTCACCGACCTGGGCCTGGAGTGCACCGTGCACGGCCAGCAAGTCTTCGGCGGCCATGGCTACATCCGCGAATGGGGCCAGGAGCAGCTGGTGCGCGATGTGCGCATCACCCAGATCTACGAAGGCACCAACGGTATCCAGGCGCTGGACCTGGTAGGTCGCAAGGTGGTGGCCAGCGGCGGCGCCTACTACACGCTGTTCGCCGACGAGATCCGCCAGTTCATCGCCACCGCCGGCGGCGAGCTGGGTGAGTTCACCAAGCCGCTGGCGGCATCCCTTGAGCAACTTGACGAGCTGACCGCCTGGGTGCTGGACCAGGCCAAGGGCAACCCCAACGAAATCGGCGCGGCCTCGGTCGAGTACCTGCACGCGTTCGGCTACGTCGCCTACGCCTACATGTGGGCCCTGATGGCGCGGGCGGCCAAGGCCGGTGAAGGGGATGCCGACTTCTACGGTGCCAAGCTGGGCACGGCGCGCTTCTACTTCGCGCGCCTGCTGCCACGGGTTCACTCGTTGGTGGCATCGGTGAAGGCGGGGAGCGAGTCGCTGTACCTGCTGGACGCCGCGCAGTTCTGACCTTTGCGGGGCTGCGTTGCAGCCCGTCGCGGCCCGAGGCCGCTCCTACAGGGGGATGCAATCCGTCTGTAGGGGCGGCCTTTTGCTTTGTCAGGGCGGCGTGTTTATAAATGGACCGCTTTTGTAAGCTTTGGCTTACACAACGTGGTGACGTTTCGCCTCTTTCCTAAGATTGGATCCACGGTTACTCTTTCTTACATGGACGTAGCGCAGGACGCGCAATGGACAGAGCAGGACGCCTTACACGGAAGTAGCGCAGGAAGCGCGAAAAGATAGAACAGGGACACGAAGGATTTCCTGCCAGGACGGCGGGATGATAGGGATGTCGAAGGGAAACAGTCTGGAAAACCCCGCTTAGGCGGGGTTTTCTTTGTGCGCGTGTTTTTCAGCCGAGCACGTCCAGTGGCGAGACACCCAGCTGACGCGGGTCGGCTTCCTCTTCCAGCAAGGTCCGCAGCAGCTCCACCGAGGCTTGCTGGCGCTGGGCATCGCGGAACACCAGGCCGACCTTGAGCGGCACCCGCGGCTCGCTCAGGGGCTTCCACAGCAGTTCCTGGTCGTCCTGCGCGGCATCCTTGGCCCGGCCCGGCAGGATGGTCGCCAGCGCCGTGTGCGCCAGGCTGTCGAGGATCCCCGCCATGTTGTTCATCTCGGCCTGGACCTGGGGCCTGCGGCCCTGGCTGGCCAGCTGCGCCTTCCAGATCTGGCGGATCTGGAACTCCTCGCCGAGCATCAGCATCGGCAGCTCCGCCGCCTGGCGGATCGAGACCTTCTTGAAGTCTTTCAGCGGGTGGGTCCTGGGGATCACCAGCTGCAGTTCATCCTCGTACAGCAGCAAGCCATGCAGCCCGGGCTGGCGCGGCGGCAGGTAGCTGATGCCGATGTCCAGGCCGCCATTGAGCAGGCGCCGCTCGATCTCCGACCCCGACAGTTCATAGATCTGCACCACCAGATGCGGCTGGGCCTTGCGCACCCGCTCCAGCAACTGCGGCACCAGGCTTGGTCGCACGGTCTGTAGCACGCCGATGGCCAGGGTGCGCAGCGACTGGCCCTTGAAGTTGCCCATGGCTTCGTGGGCGCGTTGCAGGCCATCGAGCAGGGGCACTGCGTGGTTGTACAGGGTGTGGGCGGCCAGCGTGGGCAGCAGGCGCTTGTTGCTGCGTTCGAACAGGCTCAGGTCGAGGCTGTGCTCAAGTTGGCGGATCTGCTGCGACAGTGCTGGCTGTGACAGTGACAGACGCTCGGCGGCACGGCCCACATGGCCTTCCTCGTAGACCGCGACGAAGTAACGCAGTTGGCGAAAATCCATAAGTGATACTTATCGAAAAAGCTGGAAAAACGAAATGGCCGCGAATCGACCGTAAGCCTAGTCTATCGCCGTATTCCAACGGGTTACAGCGGTCATAAAGGCGATTGTTACCCCGGATGAAAAACACTTTTGATAGGCAAGGCAAAATATCCGATTCCGGCGCCAGACCGGAACCTTGACCGCCCACCCGTGATTGGCCGGAGCCCCGATGAACCTGTTCAACCTGCGCCGTTCGGCGCCCGCCGTCGCCGAGCCCAAGCGTGCTCCGGTGATCGAGCCGGCCGGCGCGCAGCTCTCCCGCGAGCGGCTGATGCCCGGCACAGAGCGTGCACCGCAGGTGTTCGTGCGTGGCCAGGGTTCCTGGTTGTGGGACAGCGAGGGGCACGCCTACCTGGACTTCACCCAGGGTTGCGCGGTCAATAGCCTCGGCCACAGCCCGAGCGTGCTGGTCAAGGCGCTGGGCAACCAGGCCCAGGCACTGATCAACCCCGGTGCGGGCTATCACAGCCGCGGCCTGCTAAGCCTGGTTGAGTTATTGTGCCAGCGCACCGGCAGCGACCAGGCCTACTTGCTCAACAGCGGTGCCGAAGCCTGCGAGGGCGCGATCAAGCTGGCGCGCAAGTGGGGCCAGCTGCACCGCAACGGCGCCTATCACATCATCACCGCCAGCCAGGGTTGCCATGGCCGCACCCTGGGGGCCTTGTCGGCTTCCGATCCGCTGCCGTGCAACCGCTGCGAGCCCGGCTTGCCGGGCTTCAGCAAGGTGCCGTTCAACGACCTGACGGCGCTGCACGCGGCGGTCGACTCGCGCACCGTGGCGATCATGCTCGAGCCGATCCAGGGTGAAGCCGGCGTGATCCCGGCCACCCGTGATTACCTCCAGGGTGTCGAGCGCCTGTGCCGTGAACTGGGGATTTTGCTGATCCTCGATGAAGTACAGACCGGTGTAGGACGCTGTGGTGCCTTATTGGCAGAAGAATCCTACGGCGTGCGGGCCGACATCATCACCCTCGGCAAGGGCCTGGGCGGTGGCGTGCCGTTGGCGGCGCTACTGGCCCGTGGCCGCGCCTGCTGCGCCGAGCCGGGCGAGCTGGAGGGCAGCCACCATGGCAACGCGCTGATGAGCGCCGCCGGGCTGGCCGTGTTGCAGACCGTGCTGGAGGCGGGCTTCTTCGAGCAGGTGCTGGACAGTGGCCGGCACCTGCGCGATGGCCTGAGCCGCCTGGCGGGTCGCTACGGCCAGGGCGAGGTGCGTGGCCAGGGGCTGCTGTGGGGCCTGCAACTGCGCGAAGACAGCGCGGCGCAACTGGTCGAGGCCGCGCTGCAGGAGGGCTTGCTGCTCAATGCGCCGCAGGCCGACGTGGTGCGGTTCTCGCCGGCGCTGACGGTGAGCAAGGGTAATATCGACGAGATGCTCCTGCGCCTGTCCCGGGCGTTCGCCCGCCTGCACGCCCAACAGCACAACCGCCGCGAAGTGCCGGCCTGACCGGTTGCCCCGGCGAACAGAATTTCAACGAACCGTCTGGCGTTCCTGCGCATCGCCCCTGGCCTGAAATACATGGCCCGGGGCGTTTTTTTTGCCCGGTGGAACCTCTGCGAAGCGAGGCTAGTCTGTGTTGATACACCCTCAAGGAGCGCAGCACATGGACTTCATCCGCATCATCATCGCCATCATCCTGCCGCCGCTGGGCGTGTTCCTCCAGGTGGGGTTCGGCGGGGCGTTCTGGCTGAATATCCTGCTGACCTTGCTGGGTTATATCCCCGGGATCGTGCATGCGGTGTACATCATCGCCAAGCGCTGAGATCAAAGACCGCTCTGCAAGCATGATCAGCGTGGGAGCGGGCTGGCCCCGCGAACACCGGCGAAGCCGGTGCCAGGCACTGCTTCGCGGGGCCAGCCCGCTCCCACGCCGTTCCGGTTGAAGCCTGGAACGACGTTTGCCCTACCGGCCTAGCAATCGGCAGTAGAACTTCCACTCTTCCTCGAGCGCATGCGCAAGGTTCGCCGCCTGGCGAAAGCCATGCCGCTCGCCCGCGTAGAAATGCCCCTCGGCCTCGATGCCATTGGCCTTGAGCGCTTCAAGCATGCTGCGGGTCTGCTCCGGCACCACCACCGCGTCCAGCTCACCCTGGAAGAAGATCACCGGCACCTTGATCTGCCCAGCATGCAGCAGGGGCGTGCGCTGGCGATAACGCTCGGCATCGCGCCGGGGGGCGCCGATCAGCCAGTCCAGGTAGTCGCCTTCGAACTTGTGGGTGGCCCGGCCCAGCGCCTCGGGGTCGCTGACGCCGTACAGGCTGGCGCCGCCACGGAAGACGTCCCGGAAGGCCAGGGCGCACAGGGTGGTGTAGCCGCCGGCGCTGCCGCCACGAATGAAGGCCTGGTCGGGGTCGATCAGGCCCAGGCCGGCAAGATGGGCGACCGCCGCGCAGGCATCTTCCACATCACTCGCTCCCCAGTTCAGGTGCAGTGCCTGGCGGTAGGCGCGACCATAGCCGCTGCTGCCCCGGTAGTTGAGGTCGGCGACGGCAAAGCCGCGTTGGGTCCAGTACTGGATGCGCGGGTCGAGTACCGGGTAGCAGGCCGAAGTCGGGCCACCGTGAATGAACACCACCAGTGGCGATGGCCCACCTGTGCTTTGCATGGCAGGGTAGAAGAACCCGTGGGCGAAGCCTTCGCCACTGGCGTAACGAATCGGCTGTGGGAGGCTGATGTCGTCGGCAGGCAGCACCTCGGCGCCACCTGCCAGCACCTGGACTTCGTGGCTGCGCCGGTCGATGGCGATCACGGCCGCTGGGCTGATCGGCGAGGCGGCTACGGCGTAGAGCTGTCCGTCATCCAGCGCCAGGCTACGGAAACGCGTATACGCACTGGCATAACGCTCCACCTCGCCATCGGCGCGGCGCAGCCCCAGTTGCCCGAAACCGTCCTCGAACCAGCTGGCCAGGTAGCTGGCGGGGCCAAGGGCCAGCCAGGTGCTGGCGCCCAGTTGCCAGGGGGCGGCGGCATGGTCGGCGGGCGCGGCGGGCAGGCGTTGCCAGTGGCCGTCGAGTTCGCCCCAGGGCTGCCAGAAGCCGTCGCGGTCGGACAGGCAATACAAGCGGCCTTGCTCATCGAAGCGAGGCTGTTGCAGCGATTCGTCCTGCCCGGCGATGCAGCGTGCCGGGCCCCAGGCGCCAGAAGGTTCGCGTTGCCGACACATCAGGCGGGTGACGGTCCAGGGTTGGGCCGGGCGGTCCCATTCGATCCAGGCCAGTCGGCAGCCGTCTGGGCTCAGTGTGGGTGAGGCGTAGAAGTCGGCCCCTTCGGCCAGGATTTGCCGATGCTCCGTCGAGAGACTCACCAGGCGATGCACGACCTGTTCGCCATGCTGCTCTTCGACGGCCAGCACCTGGCCGGCCTGCCACTGCACATCACCATAGCGGCAGTCGTCGGCGTGGGTAAGCGGGCGTGGTGGGCTGCCATCCAGGGCCTGCAGGTAGACCTGCTGGTCCTTTTCGTTGACGAACACCAGCCCGTCCCCGCCCAGGCAGAAGCTGCCGCCACCGTACTCATAGACCCGGCTGCGCACACTGAACCCGTCCGGGGTCAGGCAGCGGGCCTGCTGATCGCGCCAGTGCCAGATCCGGCAGGCGCCATCGGCGGGGCGGAACTCGTTCCAGAACACACCCTGCGCGCCGACCTTGAGCTCGGCGAAGTCGGTGCCGGCGGCCACCGCCTGGGCGGCGCTGAACTCAGCCACGGGCGATGACATGGGAATTGCGCTCGTTGCGGAAGGTCATCTGTTCGATCTCCAGCGTTGCGTGTTCGGCCTCCTCGCGGGCCTTGAGGATGATGCCATGGTCCGGCGACTTGCCGCACACCGGGTCCGCCTTGCTGGCGTCGCCGGTGAGCATGAAGGCCTGGCAGCGGCAGCCGCCGAAGTCCTTCTCCTTCTCGTCGCACGAGCGGCACGGTTCGGGCATCCAGTCATAGCCGCGGAAGCGGTTGAAACCGAACGAGTCGTACCAGATATGCCGCAGGTCGTGGTCGCGTACATTGGGGAACTGCACCGGCAATTGGCGCGCGCCATGGCAGGGCAACGCGGTGCCATCCGGGGTGATGGTCAGGAACAGACTGCCCCAGCCGTTCATGCAGGCCTTGGGGCGCTCTTCGTAGTAGTCCGGGGTGACGAAGATCAGCTTGCACGGCTTGCCTTCGGCCTTGAGCTTGTCGCGGTACTCGTTGGTGATGCGCTCGGCCCGCTCCAGCTGGGCGCGGGTCGGCAGCAGGCCCAGGCGGTTGAGGTGCGCCCAGCCGTAGAACTGGCAGGTAGCCAGTTCGACGAAGTCGGCCTCCAGGGCCAGGCACAGCTCGATGATGCGGTCGATCTTGTCGATATTGTGCCGATGGGTGACGAAGTTGAGCACCATCGGGTAGCCATGGGCCTTCACCGCCCGGGCCATCTCCAGCTTCTGCGCGAAGGCTTTCTTCGAGCCGGCCAGCAGGTTGTTCACCTGCTCGTCGCTGGCCTGGAAGCTGATCTGGATATGGTCCAGCCCGGCCTGCTTGAGCGCGGCGATCTTCTGCTCGGTCAGGCCGATGCCGGAGGTGATCAGGTTGGTGTAGTAGCCCAGGCGACGGGCTTCGCCGATCAGCTCGGCGAGGTCCTGGCGCACCAGCGGCTCGCCGCCGGAGAAGCCGATTTGCGCGGCGCCCATCTCGCGGGCTTCGGCCATCACCTTGAACCACTGCTCGGTGCTCAGCTCCTTGCCCTGCTCGGCGAAGTCCAGCGGGTTGGAGCAGTACGGGCACTGCAGCGGGCAGCGGTAGGTGAGCTCGGCCAGCAGCCACAGCGGCAGGCCCACCGGCACCTCAGGCGAAGGTGATCCAGTGTTCGGCACGGGCCACCTCCATGAATTGCTCGATGTCGTCGGCGACTTCGGGCACACCGGGGAATTGCCGCTCGAGTTCGGCGATGATCGCCGCGACATCGCGCTGGCCATCGATGAGCCCGCCGATCAGCCCGGCGCTGTCGTTGAGCTTGATCATCCCCTCGGGGTAGAGCAGCACATGGCCCTTCTGCGCCGGCTCGTACTGGAAACGGTAGCCGGGGCGCCAGGCGGGCACCTGTTGACGGTCGAAACTCATAGGGCGATCCCCTTGTGCCAGACCCGCTCACTTGTGACGCTGTGATACGGCGGGCGGTTCAGTTCATAGGCCATGCTCATGGCGTCGAGCATGCTCCACAGGATATCCAGCTTGAACTGCAGGATCTCCAGCATGCGTTCCTGCCCCTCGCGGGTGGTGTAGTGCTGCAGGGTGATCGCCAGGCCGTGCTCCACATCGCGCCGGGCCTGGCCCAGGCGGGTGCGGAAGTATTCGTAGCCGGCCGGGTCGATCCACGGATAGTGCTGCGGCCAGCTGTCCAGGCGTGACTGGTGGATCTGCGGGGCGAACAGTTCGGTCAGCGAGCTGCTGGCGGCTTCCTGCCAGCTGGCGCGGCGGGCGAAGTTGACGTAGGCGTCGACCGCGAAGCGCACGCCGGGCAGCACCAGCTCCTGGCTGCGCAGCTGGTCGGGGTCCAGGCCCACGGCCTGGCCGAGGCGCAGCCAGGCCTCGATGCCGCCGTCCTCGCCGGGCGCGCCATCGTGGTCGAGCAGGCGCTGGATCCACTCGCGACGCACTTCGCGGTCGGGGCAGTTGGCCAGGATCGCCGCATCCTTCATCGGGATGTTGACCTGGTAGTAGAAGCGGTTGGCCACCCAGCCCTGGATCTGCTCGCGGCTGGCGCGGCCTTCATACATCGCCACATGGTAGGGGTGATGGATGTGGTAGTAGGCGCCCTTGGCGCGCAGGGCCTGCTCGAACTCGGCAGGGGACATCGGCATTGCGTCGCTCAAAGGGCCTCCTTACAACTCGATGCTCATGCCATCGAAGGCGACTTCCACGCCCCGGCGCTGCACTTCGGCGCGTTCCGGCGAGTCTTCGTCGAGGATCGGGTTGGTGTTGTTGATGTGGATAAGCACCTTGCGCTGGCGCGGGAAGCCATCCAGCACCTCGAGCATGCCGCCTGCGCCGTTCTGCGCCAGGTGGCCCATCTCGCGGCCGGTGCGGGTGCCGACGCCGCGGCGCTGCATCTCATCATCCTCCCACAGGGTGCCGTCGACCAGCAGGCAGTCGGCGCCGTGCATCATCTCCAGCAGCTTGGCGTCGACCTGGCCCAGGCCCGGCGCGTAGAACAGCTTGCCGCCGGTGCGGGTGTCCTCCACCAGCAGCCCGAGGTTGTCGCCCGGGTGCGGGTCGAAACGGTGCGGGGAATAGGGCGGCGCGGCGCTGCGCAGGGGGAAGGGGGTGAAGCGCAGGTTCGGGCAGGCGTCGATGACGAAGCTGCCTTCGAGCTCGATGCGGTTCCACACCAGGCCGCCGTTCCAGTGGCTGAGCATGTTGAACAGCGGAAAACCGGTGGTCAGGTCCTGGTGGACCATGTCGGTGCACCACACCTGGTGCGGGCAGCCCTCGCGCAGGCTGAGCAGGCCGGTGGTGTGGTCGATCTGGCTGTCGAGCAGGACGATGGCGTCGATACCGGTGTCGCGCAGGGCGCGGGCCGGCTGCATCGGCGCGAACGCCTGGAGCTGGGCGCGGATGTCCGGCGAGGCATTGCACAGGATCCAGTGCTCGCCGTCGTCGGACAGGGCGATGGACGACTGGGTGCGCGCCGTGGCGCGCAGGGTACCGTCACGGTAGCCCTTGCAGTTGGCGCAGTTGCAGTTCCACTGGGGGAACCCGCCACCGGCGGCGGAACCGAGGATCTGGATGTACATGGGTACTCTCTAGTCGAAAGCCGTATCCGAAAAACGCAAACGCCCCGGCGGGCCGGGGCGTCGAGCCGCGCAGCCGCTTAACGGTTGGCGAAGTACATGGTCACTTCGAAGCCGATACGCAGGTCAGTGTATGCAGGTTTGGTCCACATGGGCTTGCTCCTTCCGGATGGGGTTTGGGGTGGTCGGCTCACTATTGGGTACTCCCCGGAGGGAGAGGTTCCATTGGCCGAGATTGCGCTATCTTACAAGAAAAATTTGTACCGAAAGGTTAATTCTTCGAAAAGCGCCATTGCATTTGCGGTAACAATCCCGCCTTTTTTCATTGCCATTCGGTGCCCGGGGCAGTGGCATTGGCCAGGCACAACCAACCGTGCCTTGCATCGAGCAACTGCTGGAGCAAAGCATCCAACTGGCCTTGTTCGACAGTGAGGATAGACCCTCGCATACGCGACAGGCCGGCATTGTGTGTCGCGATATGTGCCTGCCAGGCCCATTGCGTGACATCGGCGTTGGTCATCGCTGTCTCGTCGAACTGATCGGCCAGCTGCGCTCGCGCCGCTGGGGCCAGCGTGACGCCCGGGCGCAGCAGGTCCAGCAGATGGTCCAGGATCTGTGCGTGGCTGGCGTGCGGCGATTGCACGCCGAACAGCAGCCCGCCGTAGCCTTCGATCTGACGAAAGGCGCTGAATACTGCGTAACCCAGCTGCAGCTCGACGCGCAGGCGCTGGTAGAACGGGCCTTGCAACACCTGGGCGAGCAGTCGACCGGCGGCCTGCAGATCAGCCGGCAGCGGACAGAACAGCAACAGCGCAGGCTCGCTGCCCGAAGTCGGGACCTGCCGCCAGTGGCGTCCGAGGATCGGGCGCGCTGGCGAGGGGGCGATCGGTTGTCCCATGAGGCCTTGCAGTGCCGTGCCCAGGGCGCCCTGTTGGGCGGGGGTGAACCCCTGCGCCAATCCCTGCCAGCGCGCCTGCTGCCAGAGTGCGTCGAGCTGCGACTGGTCCAGGGTGCAGGCCGGCAGCGGTTGCTCTTCACCCTTCAGTAAGGCGTCCGGCAGTGCCTTCAGCAGCGCACGGATCGGTATCAGCGGCGCTTCGGCTGCCGCTGGCGAGTACCAATGCTCCCGGGCTGGCGCGCGCAGCAAGGTCAGGGCCTCGTGCGTGGCATTGATCACGGCCAGTGGATGCCCCGCGAGGCGCAACTGCCAGTAATCGCCAATGGCCTCGAAGCCCAGTCGCAACGCTGCCTGATCGGCACGCTCGCGCAGGGGTTGCAGACTGTGTTGCAGAACGACTTGCATGCGCTGACGCAGCGGCGAAGGAATGTGCCAACGCAGGTCGAAGCTCGCAAACTGGCGAGAGGGCGGCAGGCAGTCACCGAGACCAAGTCCAGCTGGCAACGGCGTGTTGATCATGGGAAGTTCGGTTGCCAGCAGCGCTTCATCGGGGGGCAATTGCCAGTCGCCGGCATCCGAGGAAGGCAAGTCCCACAGCAGTGCAGCGAAGGTTTCCAGACCTTGTCTCCCGAGCCCTGCGAAAGGTCGGTCGGCACTGTCGCGCTGGGCCAGTTCCAGTGCGCTGGCGGCTTGTTCATGGCGTTGCTGCAGGCGGGTGAAGCGGTCGTTCAGCAGCTTGTGGTCCTGTTGCCGCAGAAAACCCAGCCAGCCGTGCAGCAACTCCCGGGTCTTGTCCAGGCAGGCCTGGTCTGACAGCTGCAGCTGGACATGCCAGAGCAACTGCCCGGCATGGGCGTGGAGTTGTTGCGCCTTGCAGCCCTGCAGCCAGCCGCGCTGGCGCAAGGCATCCAGCCAACCGCCGGGCCGGCTGTCGGTGAGCTGGTCCAGCAGCAGTTCGAGCGCTTGCTCCGCGCCGTCCGGCAGTCCGTCATGGGCGAACAGCAGGTCGTGGCGGTTGCCCCAGGCGTCTGGTTGGTGCAATGGCGCGCCGAGCAAGGCGGGTGGCTGTACCCGGGCGACGCGTGCGCCGTTTGCGAACAGACCACCGAACTGCCTGCCCAGGTGCGCCAGTTCATCCAGCGACTGCGGGCCAGCCAGGCTCAGGGTGAGTTGTCCGCCTTGGTAGAAGTCATGGTGGAACTGCCTCAGCCCTTGCTGGAAAGCCTGGCTTTCCAGCGGCAGGCTGTGCCGGTTGCCGGCGTGAAAGCCGCTCAGCGGATGGCGTGCCGACACCGACTGCAACAGGGCGAACTGGCGCTGGGCCTCGGGGTTGCGTGACCAGGCGATGAACTCGGCATGGATCACCTCACGCTCGCGGCGCTGGCGTTCGATGGCGAAGTCCGGCTCGGCGAGCATCTGGCACAGACGCTCCAGCCCACTGGCCAGCGCCGCGGGGGGCACTTCGAAGAAGAAGTCGGTGGTGCGTTCGCGGGTGCTGGCGTTGACCTGGCCGCCCAGGCCCTGGACGTAGCGCATCAGGCCGTCGTCCAGCGGAAAACGCCTGTTGCCGAGGAAGAACAGGTGTTCGAGAAAATGCGCCAGGCCCGGCCAGCGCGCGGGTGCGTCGTGGCTGCCGGCATGCACCCGCAACGCCGCCGCCGCACGCTTGAGGCGTGGGGCGTGGCGCAGGGTCAGGTGCAGGCCGTTGGCGAGGGTGAGGTGGCGAATGGCGTCGGACATGACGCCATGCTAGCGCGCAATGCCGAGGTTGTCTGGTCTGGTCTTTTCGCTGTTAATGCAGATCCCGACGCAGGTCCGCCAGGTAAGGAAACGCCTCCCGCCCTTTCAGTACCCGCTCGCGTTGCAGGTCCGCCAGCAACAGCCTCTCTTCGTCCCCGGCCATCACCAGCACATCGCCATCCGGCCCGACGATGCTGCTCTGCCCGCAATACCGGATCTCGCCCTCGCTGCCGCAGTAGTTGGCGTACACCAGGTAACACTGGTTCTCCTGCGCCCGCGAGCGCACGGTCACCTGGCAGACGAAATCGTACGGCGCCATGTTCGCTGTCGGCACCAGGATCAGCTCGGCACCGTTCAGCGCCAGGCGCCGGGCGTTCTCCGGGAATTCGATGTCGTAGCAGATCAGCAGCCCGACCTTCCAGCCGTCCAGCTCGACCACCGGGAAGTGATCGGCGCCCGGGCTGAACATCGAGCGATCCAGCTCGCCGAACAGGTGGGTCTTGCGGTAGTTGCACAGGCTGCGGCCATGGGCATCGATCAGTTGCACGCTGTTGTGGATCGACCCGTCCTCGGCCCGTTCCGGATAGCCGTAGACGATGGCGATCCGGTGCGCCTGGGCGATCTCGACGACACTCATGGCCGAGGGGCCGTCCTCGGCCTCGGCCAGGCGTTCCACCTGGTCCAGGCCGATGTTGTAGCCGCTGAGGAACATCTCCGGGCACACCAGCAACTGCGCGCCTTGGGCGGCTGCCTGCTGGGCCTGGTGCTGCAGGCGCTCGAGATTGCCGGGCACGTCCAACGGCTTGGGCGTGCCCTGGAACAGGGCGATGCGCATGACGCTACTCCTACGCTCAGTCGGCCAGGGCGATCGGGCCGATCTCGTGGAACACATCGCCCGGGCCGGGGTTGTCCGGGTGGGTCTGGCCCCCGAAGTGGTTCATGATACCCCACACCGCATTGAGCGAAGTCTGCACCGCGCCTTCCACCCAGGCCGGGGTCCACGACACGTCGTCACCGGCGATGAAGATGCCGCGCTGTTCGGCGGGCATGTCCTGCTGCATGAAGTGCGCGTACATGCGCTGGTTGTAGCGGTAGTGGCCCGGCAGCGCGCCCTTGAAGGCGCCGAGGAAGTGCGGGTCAGCCTCCCACGAGATGGTGATCGGGTCGCCGATGATATGCCCGGCGATATCGGTCTTGGGGTAGATCTTCTTCAGTGCGTCGAGGGCCAGCTGCACGCGCTTCTCGGTCGGGTGCGGCAGCATCTTCAGGGCGTCGCTCATCCAGGCGTAGGACAGGCAGATCACCCCCGGCTTGTCGTCGCCGTTGTCGAACAGGTAGGTGCCGCGGGTCAGGCGATCGGTGAGGGTCATGCTCATCAGGTCGCGGCCGGTTTCCGGGTCCTTGTCCTTCCAGAACGGCCGGTCGACCATGACGAAGGTCTTCGACGACTGCATGTAGCGGGTGCGGTCCAGGGCCATCCACATTTTTTGCGAGAACAGCGACTCCTCGCAGTCGATCTGGGTGGTCAGCAGCCAGCTCTGGCAGGTGGTGAGCACTGCCGCATAGTGGCGCACGTCGCCGTAGTTGTCGGTGACCGCCAGGCGACCATCGCTGGCCCGGGCGATGCGCTTGACCCCGGTGCGTGGCGCGCCGCCGTGCAGGCCGCTGAGGCTGGTGCCGGCCGGCCAGTGGGCGCAACGTTCCGGCACATGGCGCCAGATGCCCTGCGGCACCTGCTCGACGCCGCCGACCACCAGGTGCTGGTGATCGTCGCAGTTGGTCATCACCACGCGGAAGATTTCCAGCATCGAGTTGGGGAAGTCCGAGTCCCAGCCGCCGGTGCCGAAACCCACCTGGCCGAACACTTCGCGGTGCTGGAAGCTCAGCTTGGCGAACGAGCGCGAGGTGGCGACGAAGTCATAGAAGGTGCGGTCGTCCCACAGCGGTACCAGCTTGTTCCACAGGTCCTTGAGGCGCGGTACGTCGCGGTCGCGAATGGCCTGCTGGATATCGCCGAACTGCGCGCCGCTCTCCAGGGCGTCGGCCCAGGCGTCGGCCACTTCGTGGAACAGCTGCGGCAGGTCGGCGGATTTCTCGGCGTAGTAGGTCTGGCCTTCCAGGTCGATGACCGTGCTGCCCGAAGCCGGGGTCAGCGGGTTGGGGAAGGGCTTGGTCTCCAGGCCGAGCTTGTCGACGTAGTGGTAGAACGCCGTGGACGACACCGGGAAGCGCATGCCGCCCAGTTCGGCGACGATACCGTCGGTGCCGTTGAACGCCTGCGAGCGCAGCCGGCCACCCAGCTTGGAGGCCTCGTACACCACGGGCTTGAGGCCCAGCTTCATCAGCTCGTAGGCCGCCACCAGCCCGGCGATGCCGCCACCGACGATCGCCACCTCTTCACCATGACGCTCCTTGGGAATGCTGCCCAGGCCGGCCGGGTGCTCCAGCCAGTCGTCGAAGGCGAACGGGAAGTCGGGGCCAAAGATAGTGATGGGTTTCTTGCCGTCGGCGGGGTGGCGGTTTTTCTTGTTCATGTAATGACCTTGCCAGGGGCTGCGCAGGGGGCGGAGCCTGAGTATAGAGAATGCCTGGTGGCCATTTTATGAAGTGGGGTGTTCGTTATTAAGGTGCAGAGTGGCGTCGTTATGTGCTTTGTTTCGTCTTAATGATTCATATTTATTCAATACTGACGAATCAGCTCAGCGATGCCAGGTGCTCGACGGTTTCAGGGTACTTCTGCACCAGTCGAATCAGCGCCACAGCCTGGGCGTTGGGTTTGGAGCGGCCTTGTTCCCAGCTCTCCAGGGTGCGGGCGTTGGTCCGCAGGTAGGCGGCAAACACCGCCCGGGACATGTTCAGGCGCTGGCGCAGTTCGGTCAGTTCGTTGGGGGCCAGCGGGGCAAGCTCCTCGAAGGTCACCTTGTGCGAGCGCAGGGTCAGTTTGCCGGCGCGCTCATCGGCGAGGGCGTCGAAGCCTTCGGTGAGTTCAGTGAAGATGTTGCGTGGCATTGGTCGTCCTCATCAGGTATTCGCGTTCAAGCAGGTTCTTCAAAACCTGGCGTTGCTGCGGTGTCAGATCATCCTGGAGTTCCTTTCCGTACAGCGTGAAAAGCCAGAATTGCAGCCCGGCCTGCCACCAGTAGTAGATGATCCGGGTGCCGCCTCGCTTGCCTTTTTGGCGCAGTGCATCGGCGAAGCGCATCTTCCTGAGGCCACCCGTGCCCTTGATAACGTCACCTGCATGGGGATGCAGAAGCAGTACGCGTTGTAGAGACCGAAAATCTTCATCGTCCAGATACTGGCTGCGAAAGCGCTCGAAAGCGGGCAATTCGACAAATAGGGCGTCCATGTTTTGTACGTGATCCACGTATAGTTTGTGATGAGGTCGCCGCTACGTCAATAGGGCGGGCTGTCATCAGCCTAAGCGTGGATTGAGGGCGTGGTGGCAGGGGAGGGTTGCCGGATATGTCATTGGGGCGGCGGGTAGGTCTTTGTTTGTCAGACCATTTCCTACAGACGGGAAATTTAACGAGACCTATCCTACAAGTCCTGTCGCTCCGGTCTGGCTGTGCGGGTAAGTCTTCGCGGTTAACTTCAGCCGGTCACCGCCTATTCGGTGATCGGGCGTGAGAACCCGGCGATCAAATTGGAGGCATGCTGTCATGGCAGCTGTGCGCGGGCAGGTTCTGCCTGGCCGGAATGTAGCCTCCAACTTCGCCGGTTCTCACCCCGCGCATGGCTGCCACCCATTCCCGTGAGAAGGTTGCGTGGTGGCCTCCTTAAGCCGGTAATGGAGGCAATACCCATGAAAAAGATCGTCCCCGACCCACCCCTCGCCCTGAACCCGACCACCGAGCAGTCCTTCTGCTCCTGCCAGTCCAGCCATCCCCCCATCTTCACCGTGCGTCCCGGCGTGGATGCCGCCGACGCCCTGGTCCACGCCAGCATGCTGGCCCGGGCCATCCAGGAAATCGCCGACGACTACGCCCAGCACCATGCCCCCGAGGCGGGGCGGGCGATGATCTGGTCGATCCTGCATTCGGCGGAAACGGTACGCGCGCTGCTGGAAGGGCTGCTCGACGCGATGGAGGCTTGATGGTCGGGGGCTGTGGTCAGCCCGGCTGGCCGCGGTCCACCTTGCTGCTGAGAATGATCGATGTGGTGGTCTTCTCCACCCCATCCAGGCTGCCGATCTGGTCGAGCAACTGGTCCAGTTGCTCTGGCGAATCACTGTTCAGCCACGCCACATAATCAAACTCGCCACTCACAGCGCACAGTTGCTGTACCTGGCCCATGGCGCCCAGGCGACGCACGATGTCCTTGCCCGAGCGCGGCTGCGCCTTGATCCCCACGTAAGCCTGCAGTCCGCCGCCCAGCAGGCGCTGGCCCAGGCGTACGCCATAGCCGGTGATGACCTTGCTCTTCTCCAGCCGCGCCAGGCGCGAGTTCACGGTGGTGCGGGCGATGCCCAGCTGGCGGGCGAGGGTGGCGACGCTTTCGCGGGCGTTGATCTGCAACAGGGCGATCAACTGGCGGTCGATTTCGTCGAGGGTGATGGCGCGGGCGTCTGGCATGGCGAGTCTCGGCATAGGGTGCACTAGCCTAGCCAGCCTGGGGGCGATGAGAAAGAGGCGGGTGGAATATTCGAAGCAGGCGTGTGGTGAAGTCACGCTATGCCAGCAGCCTTGGGCCAGACACTGAAGGTGTCTGCCCCAAGGCTGTCGGTGGGTTGCGTCAGCGTGCGGCGCTGGTCTGCGCCGTGGTGGCACAAGGCGACTTCAGGCCTGCGGTCATGCTTTCGACGTTGTCGAGCATCTGGTTGCCCTGGTTGACCTTCTGGGCGTTCTCCGCCAACTGCATGCGCTGGTCATAGGTGGCCGAGGTGCCATTCATGCTGTGCTTGGTTTCCAGCACCGAGTTGGCGATGCTCAGCAGGCTGCGGCCGGTGGAAATCAGGTTGTCGGTCGCGCTGGGCGTGCAGGGCGCATTGCCGCCGGCCATCTGGCTGGGCTGCTGGCCCTGGTTGTAGGAACCCGGCGCCACGCAACCGGCAAGTGTTACCAGCATGGGGGCAATGAGCAGGGCCCCAAGCGTTCCTTGGATGTTCATGTGACGTTCCCTCGATCACTGGGCTCCGACCCGGTGCCGAAGCGATGGAGGAATTCTAGAAACGAGGCATGGGCTGCGAAATAGAACGGGTGTGCTAAAGGCACTTTGCCGCTGCGCCGGACATCATGCACATATCGGCCTGAACCCATGAAGGCGACTCTGTTGACTAGAAATCACGGGTCACGGCGGGGCCTGCATTGCCGGCAGAGTCGACGCCGTGTGCACAGAATCTCCACGGTTCGGATTGGTTTTCCACGGGGTACCAGTGATTATTTCGATGGCGTCCGTAACCGTCTGGTGTATCGCAATCTACAACAGCGGCTGGACCGTATTTCACGCGCAGATTAGTTACTTCCCACGGGACATATTCAGGCCTCACCTCGAGTTGTCCGCCAAGCTCGCGTTCTGAAATCCTGGGCGCCATGGCGGGTGGCGTCTCATCGATCCGTCGTAATCGGACGGTCGCATTACTTGGCAATTGCCAAGTACCGTTCGCTCTTCCGCCAATGACACAGGCGGTATAGATCCCTTCCTGCCTGGGCATTGGCTGTTCGATCAGCGGCTGTTCCTCGATGGGGGTTGGCGTACTGTATCCATCGATGTCGGCGCAATTGGTCGAATTGGCCAATCCGATCTTGTAACGCACGAGGTCGAAACCATCCGTGCTGCCGACCTTCAGGTTCCATCGAGCTGGCACAAGTTCGCCGTCGACCTCTTCGGTGTTTCGTGTCGACCAGTTCGTCGTTGTTCGGGTCAACGTCACCCCAAGCCCGGAATCGAGCCTGCTCAGGTCCACCGTGCTATCGGCCTTCAGGGCCAGGGCCAAGCGTTCCACGGGGATCGCGTAGCTGCTTCCTTCACGGGGGACAGGAAGCCCCTCACTTGTCAGCTCGCAGGGGCGACCAGGGCCACACCCCACATAACCCGGTGTCGCGGTGGTGTTCAGCACCGCAATCACGTCCTTGCCATCCTGTACAAACATCGGTGAACCGGAGGTGCCGCCAGCAACACCCTGACAATCATTGGGGATGGCTTTAGACCATCGCCACGGAATATAGGCCTCGAAAATGAACTGATGCGCATTCGCTCGACACTGCGAGTACCTCAGGAATTGCTCCTCAGTCGGCACGCCTGTCACCGGAATGTGTGTCAACTCGACAGGCGTTTCCGGTGAAGTGGTCGCTGTCGCAAGGCGCAGTGGGAATACGCCGTGTAATGCCAGGTCACCGTAGGTCGCATCCAACTGCAGCACTGCCAGATCCACGTCTTTCATCGTGGCATACACCACTCGGGCAATGCCAAACGATACATGTTTTGGCTGGGTATCAATGAAAAAGGCAGGTGTAAATGACCAGGCCTTCTCTCCCGGTCGATCAACAATGACGGTATTGTCATCAGATTCTTCGACGCAATGTCCGGCCGTCAGTATCAGCGCCGGACGATCCGGAGCGGGCGTGTCCGCCCCCGCGATCAAACTTGCCGTGCAGTTGTAGCTGCCAGTACCAGTACGAAGTTTGCCAACTGGGATGAAACGCTCAGCCCCCGGATCGGTTGAGCGCAGCAAGGGCGCGTTGCTTTGAGCGGCTCCTGGCATGATGGTGGGTGGGGTTTGTGCTGGGGGGGCACAGGCGGCCATGCTCGATACCAACGCCGCTATCGCCGCCAAACGCATCCATGTTTTGCCAATTGAGTCGTCCAAGCCAGCCTCCCGATAACATTGAATAGGCGCTGAATTTCCGTCCGGTCTGGAGCACAGGTCAGGCACGAATTAACAACGTAATCGCCTGATGGTTGTAACTTTCTGTCAGCGCAATATTGCGGTGCTTCAGGTTTAACAAGTTAGGCAGCGTTGGACATCTGGCAAAAATACCAGGTGACAACAGGAAACTTGGCGGGGATGTACGCAGGCAGAAACAGCGCGGAGCGGTCAGGTTTTTCGGCTATGACGTTGTTCTCCTGGTAGAAATGTGATCAAGGTTGTTGCAAGGTGGCAATTACACACCTAAGATGCCCGCCTTCTCTCACCCGACAGCAAAGGAGGTACATCATGCAACAGTTGATCACCCTTTGCAGGTCGCGCCTGGCTTGAACGCATTCGCCGCTACTCGTTAGCGGTACCGCAACGCCCGGCCTCTGGCCTGCCAATCCGAACATCTTTTTGTTTCAACCCATCAGGATTGGACTATGGGCACTTGCATTCGCAATTTGTCCGACGGCGCCGTATTGGTCGCCGCGGACGACACCTGGATCGAAGGAAAAGCGGTCCAACAACTCGAAACCACCGCTCGCCTAGGGGGCATGCATCGGGTGGCTGGCATGCCGGACCTGCATCCGGGGCGTGGCTATCCGGTCGGCGCGGCATTCTTTTCCGTGGGGCGTTTGTACCCGGCGCTGGTCGGCAATGACATCGGCTGTGGCATGGCGCTGTGGCGCACGGACATCCCGACCGCCAAGCTGCATCTGGACAAGCTGGAGAAACGCCTTGGCAACCTCGACCTGCCGCTCGACGAGACGTGGCAGGAGGCCGTCGCCAGCTTCGGTTTGCCTGCCACGGGGCACGAGCGTTCTCTGGGCACCATTGGTGGTGGTAACCACTTCGCCGAGCTGCAGCAACTCGATGAAAGCTACGACGATGCGGCCCTGGCAGCCTTGGGCATCGAGCGCAAACACCTGCTGTTGCTGGTGCACAGCGGCTCGCGTGGTTTGGGCGAGGCGATCTTGCGTGAGCAGGTCGACCTGTTCGGTCATCACGGACTGGAGGCGGGCAGCGAGGCCAGCACTCATTACCTGGGCCGGCACGACGGCGCGCTGCGTTTTGCCGAAGCCAACCGTCAGTTGATTGCCCGGCGCATGCTCGACCGCTTGCGTGCCGATGGCGATGTACTGCTCGACATCAACCACAACCTGGTGTCGCCAGCGCAGGTCGACGGGCTCGATGGTTGGCTGCATTGCAAAGGCGCCACACCGTCGGATCAGGGGGCGGTGGTGATCCCTGGTTCGCGCGGCGACTACAGCTACTTGGTACAGCCGATCGCCGACGAGCGCAGCCTGTTGTCCCTGGCCCATGGCGCCGGACGCAAATGGATGCGCAGCGAGTGCAAGGACCGCCTCGTCTCGCGCTACAGCGTCGAGCAACTGAGTCGTACGGCACTAGGCAGCCGCGTGATCTGCGCCGACCGGGCGCTGATCTACGAGGAAGCGCCGGAGGCCTACAAGGCTATCGACTCGGTGGTGGGTGCCTTGCGTGAAGCGGGGTTGGTTCGCGTGCTGGCACGACTGAAACCGGTGCTCACCTACAAGACGCGCGGAGGGTGCTGCTGATGATCCTACTGCAACTCTCGGCGGCTCAGGGGCCGGAAGAATGTGCCCTGGCTGTGGCCAAGGCATTGCTCAGGCTGCAGGCCGAAGCGGATGCCCAGGCCGTGGCGGTACGGATACTCGAAGAAGAGCCGGGGCCGCGGCGCGGTACCTTGCGCTCGGTGTTGCTGGCACTGGATGGCGAGCAGGCCGAGCGCCTGGCGGATCACTGGACGGGCTCGCTGCAATGGACGTGCAGCAGTCCGTACCGGCCGGGGCATGCGCGCAAGAACTGGTTCTTTGGGGGCGCACGGTTTGCGCCACCGGCACCGGAATTGGCGAGCGAGATCCACTTCGAGACCTTGCGTTCGTCCGGGCCGGGTGGTCAGCATGTCAACACCACCGACTCGGCAGTGCGCGCCACGCACCTGGCCAGCGGCATCAGCGTCAAGGTACAGAGCGAGCGTAGCCAGCACGCCAACAAACGCTTGGCGCTGCTGCTCATCGGTCAACGCCTGGCGCAACAGGCAGAGCAGGTCGACAGCGAACTGCGCGCGGAGCGGCGGTTGTTCCATCACCGCATCGAGCGTGGCAATCCACGTCGGGTGTTTCGTGGCGAGCGCTTCGAGCCGGCTGACGGGTAGATTGTGTGCGAGACCATAGGACTGTATCTGAGGTGGTCCCGCCAAAAACACGAAAGCCGCGCAGTGCGCGGCTTTCAGTTTGGTGGGCCCACACGGACTCGAACCGTGGACCAAAGGATTATGAGTCCTCTGCTCTAACCGACTGAGCTATAGGCCCTCAGCAGGTGCGCAGGATTATAACGAGGGTTTCGATAGCGTGCCATCCGAAAGATCCGTTTGTGCTATGCGAAGAAAGGTCGCCGCGAACTCGTTCGGCGGCAGCGGCAGGCTGACGATGTAGCCCTGGATCTGTTCGCAGCCTTCGGCGGCGAGGAAGCGTTGCTGCGCCTGGTTTTCCACGCCTTCGGCAATGATCGTCAGCTGCATGCTGCGGCCCAGGGCGATGATGGCGCGGGCGATGGCGGCGTCGTGGGGATCGTCCGGCAGGCCGCGGATGAACGACTGGTCGATCTTGAGGATGTCCAGCGGCAAGCGCTTGAGGTAGCTGAGCGAGGAGTAGCCAGTGCCGAAGTCGTCGATGGCCAGCTGCACGCCCAGCAGCTTGAGCTGGTGCAGCACGCTCAGCGCTTCCTCGGCCTGGCTCATGATGAAGTTCTCGGTGATCTCCAGCTGCAGGTCGCCGGCCTTGAGCTGGTAGCTGCGCAGCAACTGTTCGATGCGCCGGGCCAGGCTGGGCTGGCGCAGCTGGGCGCCGGCCAGGTTGATCGAGAGCGGGCCGAAGGCGTGGTAGGCCTTCTTCCAGGCGTGCATCTGCCGGCAGGCCTGCTCCAGCACCCAGTCGCCGAGCTGCAGGATGGTGCCGTTCTCCTCGGCCAGGTGGATGAACTGCTCGGGCGGCACTTCGCCGAAAGTGGGGTGGGTCCAGCGGACCAGCGCCTCGGCGCCGACCAGGCTCTGGGTCTTGAGGCTGAACTTGGGCTGGTAGCACAGGCTCAGCTCGTTGCGTTCGATGGCGCGGCGCAGCTCGTGTTCCAGGGCGATACGCTCGCTGGCCTGGGTGGTGAGCTCGCGGGTGTAGGCCTCGACGCGGTTGCGGCCCTTGGCCTTGGAGCGGTACATCGCGGCATCGGCGTTGCGGATCAGGCTGGCGACATCGCTGCCGTCCTGCGGGTACAGGCTGATGCCGATGCTGGCGCTGGTGAAGAACTCGTGCTCGCCGGCCTGGAACGGTGCATGGAAGCCGGCCAGCAGCTTGTTGGCGATGGCGCTGGCATCGCTGGGTTTGTGCAGGCCGGGCAGGAGGATGATGAACTCGTCGCCACCGAGGCGGGCCACGGTGTCCACGTCGCGCACCTGCTCCTTGAGGCGCTGGGCGATGCCCTTGAGCAGCAGGTCGCCCACCGGGTGGCCGAGGCTGTCGTTGATGTGCTTGAAACGGTCGAGGTCGAGGAACAGCACCGCGCCCTGGCGGTTGGATACCTGGGCGCAGTTCAGTGCAGCCTGCAGGCGGCTTTCGAACAGGGCGCGATTGGGCAGGCCGGTGAGCGGGTCATGGTGAGCCTGGTAGTCGAGCTTGGCCTGGGCGTGCTTGAGGCTGGAGATGTCGGCGAACACGGCGACGAAGTGGGTGATCTCGCGCTCGTGGTTGCGCACGGCGCTGATGGTCAGCCAGCCGGGGTACAGCTCGCCGTTCTTGCGTTTGTTGAAGATCTCGCCCTGCCAGTGGCCCTCGGCGGTCAGCTGGTGCCACATGGCGGCGTAGAAAGCGCTGTCGTGCTGGCCGGAGGCGAGCAGGCGCGGGGTCTGGCCGAGGGCTTCGATCTCGCTGTAGCCGGTGATCTCGCTGAAGGCGCGGTTGACCGCGCTGATGCGCTGGTCGGTGTCGGTGATCAGCACGCCTTCGGCGGTGTTCTCGAACACCGTGGCGGCCAGCTGCAGCTTTTCCTGCATCAGGTGGCGCTCGGTGATGTCGCGGGCGATGGTCAGCATGCAGTCGACGCCGCCGATCGGCAGTGGCCGGGCGGACAGCTCGCAGAGACGGATCTGCCCGTCGCTGCGGCGGATATGGCAGCTGAAGTCGCGTACGAAACCGTCGCGCTGCAGTTGATCGACCAGGCGCTGGCGCTCGTTGAGGTCGACCCAGATGCCCAGGTCCAGCGAGGTCTGGTCGACCGTCGTGCTGATGTCATAGCCGGTCAGGCGGCAGAAACCTTCGTTGACCTCCAGCAGCAGGCCGTCGCTCTGGCGCGACAGCAGCAGGCCGTCGGGGGAGGCGTGGAAGGCCTTGGCGAACTTCTCCTCGGAGGTCTGCAACTGCTGTTGGGTTTCCTTGAGCTGGCTGATGTCGCGAATCGCCACCACCAGTGCCGGCATGTTGTCGAGTTCGAAGGTTTCGGCCGAGGTCAGGCCGGTGAACAGTTCGCCGTTGCTGCGCCGGAAGGTCATTTCCAGGTTGCGGATACCGCCGCGGTGCAGGCGTTCGAGCAGGGCCGGGCCGGTGCCGGCCACGCCCCACAGGCCGAGTTCGGTGGCGGTGCGGCCGATCACCTGGGTGGGATTCAGGCCGATCAGCTCCTCGAAGGCTTCGTTGACCTCCAGCAGGCAGCCATCGCTGTGCCGGGCAATGACCAGGATGTCCGGGCATTGCTGGAACACCGAGGCGAACTTCTGCTCCGACAGGCGCAGGGCATCCTCGGTGTGCTTGGTTTCACTGATGTCGATCATCAGCCCGCGCATCAGCGGCTTGTGGCCGTGCTCGATCATGCTGACGATGTTGCGCACCCACAGGGTATGGCCGTCGGCGCGGATCACCCGGTAGTCGAGGCTGTGGTCGCGCCC
The DNA here is from genome assembly GCF_014268935.2 of Pseudomonas peradeniyensis. Taxonomy (GTDB): domain Bacteria; phylum Pseudomonadota; class Gammaproteobacteria; order Pseudomonadales; family Pseudomonadaceae; genus Aquipseudomonas; species Aquipseudomonas peradeniyensis. The sequence continues at coordinate 577,023 of NZ_JABWRJ020000003.1, forward strand.
GGCCGCCGTCTCGCTGTCGCAGTAGGCCTGCGCCCACAGGGCATCCTCCGGGTGCAGGATGCTGCGCCAGAAGCCGGGCTTGAGCCATTCACCCGTGGGGTAGCCGAGCAGGTCCTCGGCGTGGGGCGAGACATAGCTGTAGCTGAAGTCGTTGGCGTCGGCTTCCCAGGCCACCGCCGACAGGCTCTCGACCAGGCCGCGATAGTGATACTCGCTGCTGCGCAGTTCCTGCTCCAGGGCGATGCGCCGGGAGATCTCCGAGCTCAGGCGTCGGTTGATGCGGATCACCACCGCCAGGATGGCCATCAGCACCAGCACCGCCGGCAGGCCATAGAGCAGGACATCGTGCCAGAAGGTCCGCTGATCGACGACGTTGCCCACCCAGCGTTGCTGGATTCGGCTGACTTCGCTGCTGCTCATATCGGCCATCACCTTGTCGAGGATGCCGACCAGCACCTTCTGCTGGCGGGGCACGGCCATGGCCAGCTGGTAGCGGTAGGGCGTTTCGCCGCTGACGTACAGGCCATCCAGTTTGAGCTGGCGCAGGCTCCAGATGCTCGAGGCGAGGTCGCCGACCACCGCGTCCACCTCGTCGGTGGCCAGGGCCTGCAGGGTCGAGCTGACGTTGGGCATGGCCACCAGGTTGAGGTCGGGGTGGTGGGTGCGCAGCAGTTCGTGGGGCGCGTAGTTCTCCACCACGGCGATCTTCAGGCCATAAAGGTCCTTGAGGTTGCGTGGTTGCGCGCCACCGGAGTGGGCGAGGATGACGATCGGGAAGTCCAGGTAGGGGCGGGTGAAGGCCAGGTAGTTCTGGCGCTCCGGGGTGGACATGATCCCGGGAAGCAAGTCGAGACGGTTGCTGCGTGCCTGTGCGAGCACTTCGGTCCAGCTGCTGGGCTCGATCGGCTTGAGGGTGATCCCCAGGCGTTCCTGGATCAGGGCGATGTAATCGGCGGCCAATCCCTGGTAGCGACCTTCCTGGTCGCGAAATTCGAACGGCGGCCATGAAGCATCGACGCCCAGGCGCAGCTGCGGGTGGGCGCTGAGCCAGGCTTGTTCCTCGTCGGTCAGGGTCAGGGCGCCGGCCGTTGTGTTCCAGGCGAGCAGGAGCAGCAACAGGAAGGCCGGCATCATGGGCATAGCGGCCTCTCGATCAGGGGGACTGATTCGAGTGTAGACGGGCATCTCGCCCGCTGGGTAGACAGTGGCAACGACCTTCTGTCACATAAGAAAAACCCCGGCCTGGGCCGGGGTTCGTCTTTACTCGTCGAGGAAGGAGCGCAGATGCTCGCTTCGCGTCGGGTGGCGCAGCTTGCGCAGCGCCTTGGCTTCGATCTGACGGATCCGCTCGCGGGTCACGTCGAACTGCTTGCCTACCTCTTCGAGGGTGTGGTCGGTGTTCATGTCGATGCCGAAACGCATGCGCAGCACCTTGGCTTCGCGCGCGGTCAGGCCCGAGAGCACGTCACGGGTCGCTTCCTTGAGGCTTTCGACCGTGGCCACGTCGATTGGGGACTGCATGGTGGAGTCCTCGATGAAGTCGCCCAGGTGCGAATCTTCGTCGTCACCGATCGGGGTCTCCATGGAGATCGGCTCCTTGGCGATCTTCAACACCTTGCGGATCTTGTCCTCAGGCATCTCCATGCGCTCGCCCAGCTCTTCCGGGGTCGGTTCGCGACCCATTTCCTGGAGCATCTGCCGGGAAATACGGTTGAGCTTGTTGATCGTCTCGATCATGTGCACCGGGATACGGATGGTGCGCGCCTGGTCGGCGATCGAGCGGGTGATCGCCTGGCGGATCCACCAGGTGGCGTAGGTCGAGAACTTGTAGCCGCGACGGTATTCGAACTTGTCCACCGCCTTCATCAGGCCGATGTTGCCTTCCTGGATCAGGTCGAGGAACTGCAGGCCGCGGTTGGTGTACTTCTTGGCGATCGAGATCACCAGGCGCAGGTTCGCCTCGACCATTTCCTTCTTGGCGCGGCGGGCCTTGGCTTCGCCGATGGACATGCGACGGTTGATGTCCTTGATCTCGGCGACGGTCAGGCCGGTCTCGGTCTCGAGGTCGATCAGTTTCTGCTGGCAGGCAACGATGGCGGCGTCCTTTTCACCCAGGGCGGCGGCCCACTTGGTGTTGCGCTTGGCCAGGTCACCGGACCAGGTCTGGTCGGTCTCGTTGCTCGGGAACAGGCGCAGGAAGTCGGCGCGCGGCATGCGGGCGTCACGCACGCACAGCTGCATGATGGCGCGTTCTTGCTGGCGCAGACGGTCAAGGGCGCCGCGTACACGCTCGACCAGTACGTCGAACTGTTTCGGTACCAGCTTGATCGGCATGAACAGGTCAGCCAGGGCCTGCATGGCGCCAATGCTTTCGGCGTGAGCGCGGCCGTGCTTCTTCAGCACCTTGAGGGTGATGACCAGCTGATCGTTGACGGCGCCGAAACGCTGGGCGGCGACGACCGGGTCCGGACCGCTTTCGGCCTCTTCCTCGTCATCGCTGCTTTCGGCGTTTTCGTCGTCTTCGTCTTCCTCTTCCTTCGCGGCAGCGGCCTTGGCACCTGGGATCGGTACTTCTTCGGTCGGCGCGGCGATGTTGTCGTCAGGGTCGATATAACCGCTGAGGACATCGGACAGGCGGCCGCCTTCGGCGGTGACGCGGTCGTATTCGCTGATGATGTAGTCGACGGTGCCCGGGAAGTGAGCGATGGCGCCCATGACTTCACGGATGCCTTCCTCGATACGCTTGGCGATTTCGATCTCGCCTTCGCGGGTCAGCAGCTCGACGGTACCCATTTCGCGCATGTACATGCGCACCGGGTCGGTCGTGCGGCCGATATCGGTCTCTACTGCCGCCAACGCTGCGGCGGCTTCTTCGGCTGCGGCTTCGTCGGTGTCGGCTTCCGCCAACAACAGGGCATCCGCATCCGGAGCACTCTCGAATACGTTGATCCCCATGTCGTTGATCATGCGGATGATGTCTTCCACCTGTTCCGGATCTGAAATATCCTCAGGCAGGTGGTCGTTGACCTCCGCGTAAGTCAGGTAGCCCTGCTCACGACCGCGGGTGATCAACTCTTTGATACGAGATTGCTGTTGCGCTTTTCCGGACATAACACCCTATCCACTGAAGGTCTTGGCGGGCAAAAAACAAGCCGAGGATTATACCCGAACCTGGACCTCACGCGCCAGATGAGGTCGGGTTTTGTGCGGGAACATTGCGGCTCAGCAGGGCGAGCAGCTGAGATTTCTCCTCTGTGCTCAGTTCACTTAGACGCGCTTTCCTGAGCAGATGTTCCAGGCTGCGCTCGCGTTGGCGAGCGGACAAACTAGTTATAGTGTCGAAAAACTGTTGTTCAAGGTTGTCGGCATCGATCAGCCATTCCTTTTCCGCCAGGGCGCGCAGCAGGCGGCCCTGTTCGGTGCCGTGCCAGCGTGCGATCAACTGCATAGAGCTTAGCTTAGGATTCTTTTGCGCGGCTTCGATCAGCGCCACCAGCAGTTGGCTGTACAGTTGTTCTTCGTCGGCGAAGTGGCTGGCGTCCTCGACCTTGCCGGCCAGCAACGGGTGGTGCAGCAGGGTGCGCAGGGCCGACAGCGTCGGCGGCTCGACCGGCGCCGGCACCCGTGGCGGGGCTTCGCCACGCTGGCCGTCGCGCTGCCAGGGCTTGCCACCTTTCTTGTCCCACGGCTTGCCGTCCCACTGCTTCTTGCCGCCGCCCTTGTTCGGTGTCCACGGGCGTTGCTCCTGCTGCTGCGGGGCATACTCGGGCTGGTAGTGCATGTCGCCGTGGTCCGGCGTGTAGCTGGCCATGGCGTCGTAGTCGTAACCGGGGTCGTAGTCCGGCACGCTGGGTGTCGGCGCGCTCTGCGCCAACTGCTCCATCTGCTGCGGGTCGAGCCCGGTGATGTCCTTCAGGCGGTTGCGCATCAGCTGGCGCAGGTTGGCGCCCGGCACTTTTTCGATCAGCGGTGCGGCCAGGGTGACCATGTGCGCCTTGCCTTCCAGCGAGCGTGGGTCGGCCTCGTTGCTCAACTGTTCGAAGAAGTAGTCGGCCAAAGGCTGGGCGTGCTGGTTGATGCGGGCCTGGAAGGCGTCGGTGCCTTCGGCGCGCACCAGGCTGTCCGGGTCTTCACCCTCGGGCAGGAACAGGAAGCGCGCACGGCGGCCGTCCTGCAGGCTCGACAAGGTCGCCTCCAGGGCGCGCCAGGCGGCCTTGCGCCCGGCCTGGTCGCCGTCGAAGCAGAACAGCACGCTGGGCACCACGCGGAACAGGCGCTTGAGGTGCTCCTCGCTGGTGGAGGTGCCGAGGGTGGCCACCGCGTTGCGCAGGCCCTGCTGGGCCAGGGCGATGACGTCCATGTAGCCCTCGACCACGATGATCTCGTCAAGGTTGCGGTTGTGCTTGCGCGCCTCGTACAGGCCGTACAGCTCCTGGCCCTTGTGGAATACCGGGGTTTCCGGGGAGTTCAGGTACTTGGGCTTGTCGTCGCCCAGCACCCGGCCACCGAAGGCGATGACCCGGCCACGGCTGTCGCGGATCGGGAACATCACCCGGTCGCGGAAGCGGTCGTAGCGCTTGCCGCTTTCGGCATTCTCGATCAAGAGGCCTGCGTCGATCATCACTTTCTGCTGCAGCGAGTCGGCGCCCAGATGCTTGAGCAGGTTGTCCCAACCCGGCGGGGCGAAGCCCAGGCCAAAGTCGCGGGCGATCTCGCCGGACAGGCCGCGACCCTTGAGGTAGTCCACCGCCGCCTTGCGGGTGGCGTGGCCGCGCAGGGCCTGGCGATAGAACTCGCTGGCCGCTTCCAGTAGCGGATACAGCGGTGAATCGGTTGGCTGGCGCGGCTTCTGTCCGCGGCGGCCTTCTTCCCGGGGTACTTCCATGCCGGCCGCGCGGGCCAGTTCCTCGACCGCCTGGGGGAAGTCCAGGTTGTCGTGGTCCATGATGAAGCCAAGCGCGTTGCCGCCGGCGCCGCAGCCAAAGCAATAGTAGAACTGCTTGTCGGGGCTGACGGTGAAGGAGGGGCTCTTTTCCTTGTGGAACGGGCAGCAGGCGGAGAGATTCTTGCCGGTCTTCTTCAGCTGGACGCGCGAACTCACCACGTCGACGATGTCGGTGCGGTTGAGAAGGTCATCGATGAAGCTTTGGGGAATCAGCCCGGCCATGGCAGTCTCGTCATCTGGCAGCTGGCAAGTCTAAACGCTTGTGCGCGGGTTTGGCGTGGGGTATCTCGCAGGAAGAGGAGTGTGCTCGTCACCAGCCCATGAAGGGCTCGTCAGAAAGGACGTGCACGCCTGGTCGGGGACCAGTTCTGACGCGTTGATGCGGGTTGCCCATGGCTTTTGCCGGGGCGCCCAAGGCGCATGGCCAAGGGTTTGAAGCGACCGCTGCCATCAGCCCGGCACGAGGCCGGGCATGGCAGAAGCTTTGCGTAGAACGGCTGTACTTAGTACAGACGAACGGCGCGGCGCTGTTCGCGCTGAACCTTCTTGGCGTGACGCTTTACAGCGGCAGCGGCTTTGCGCTTGCGCTCGGCGGTCGGCTTCTCGTAAAACTCGCGGCTACGAACTTCAGCCAGTACACCGGCTTTTTCGCAGGAGCGCTTGAAACGACGCAGAGCTACGTCGAAGGGTTCGTTCTCTTTAACTTTGACGGCTGGCATCCAGGGCTACCTTAATTCATTACCGGGGTAGACGTGCTCCTGGCAAAACATAAGGTGTGCTGGAGAACGTCGGTTTTCAAGGGTTGCGGATGTTAACCCTTAGCTGGCCGGAATGCAAAGCCTCTGATCGAAAACCGCTGGTCGGCACCGGACACGGGGACTATCATGCGCGCCTTCGAATTCAGCCTCGACAAGGCACGGACCCATGCTAGTACTGGGATTGGAAACATCCTGCGACGAAACTGGCGTCGCATTATACGACAGTGAGCGCGGCCTGCTGGCCGACGCGCTGTTCAGCCAGATCGACCTGCACCGCGTCTATGGCGGCGTGGTACCCGAGCTCGCCTCGCGCGATCACGTCAAGCGCATGCTGCCGCTGATCCGCCAGGTGCTACAAGAAGCCGACTGCGTCGCCACCGAGATCGACGCCATCGCCTACACCGCGGGTCCTGGCCTGGTGGGCGCACTGCTGGTGGGTGCTTCCTGCGCCCAGGCGCTGGCGTTCGCCTGGGATATTCCGGCGATCGGCGTGCACCATATGGAAGGCCACCTGCTGGCGCCGATGCTCGAGGAGCAGCCGCCGGAATTTCCGTTCGTCGCTTTGTTGGTGTCCGGTGGGCACACCCAGCTGGTGCGCGTCGATGGCATCGGCCAGTACGAGCTGCTGGGCGAGAGCCTGGACGACGCCGCTGGCGAAGCTTTCGACAAGACCGCCAAGCTGATCGGCCTCAATTATCCGGGCGGCCCCGAGATCGCCCGCCTGGCCGAGCAAGGCACGCCCGGGCGCTTCGTATTCCCGCGGCCGATGTGCGATCGGCCAGGCCTGCAGTTCAGTTTCAGCGGCCTCAAGACCTTCGCCCTGAACACCTGGCAGCAATGCCGAGACGCCGGGGACGACAACGAGCAAACCCGTTGCGACGTGTCGCTGGCGTTCCAGCAGGCGGTGGTGGAGACTCTGACCATCAAGTGCAAGCGTGCGCTCAAGCAGACCGGCCTCAAGCGCCTGGTCATCGCCGGTGGTGTGAGCGCCAACAAGGCCCTGCGTGTTTCGCTGGAAGAGATGCTGGCCAGCATCAAGGGCAATGTCTATTACGCACGTCCACGGTTCTGCACCGACAACGGCGCGATGATCGCCTACGCCGGTTGCCAGCGCCTGTTGGCCGGGCAGCAGCAGGACCTGGCCATCAGCGTGCAGGCGCGCTGGCCGATGGAGCAGTTGCCGGCGGTGTGAGAGGCGCCGGGCTTGTGCGCACGCTTCAGAAATGGCGTTCGCGCCCGGCGAACAGGTCGCGCAGGTTATTGCGGTGACGCCAGACGATCAGGATCGTCAACACCGTCATCGGCAGCAGTGCTTCGGGTTCGCGCCAGGCCAGCAATGGCAGCGTCAACGGCGTGGCGATCAGGGCCGCCAGCGAGCTGGTGCGAGTGAGGTAGAAGGTCAGCAGCCAGGCGCCGATGGCCAGCAGCGCGGCGGGAAAGTACAGCGCCATGAGCATGCCGGCGGCAGTGGCCACGCCCTTGCCGCCCTGGAAACGGAAGTACACCGGGAACAGGTGGCCGAGCACCGCGCAGATGCCGACCCAGGCCTGTTCCTGCTGGTCGAGCCCGGCCAGGCGGGCCAGCAGTACTGGCAACATGCCCTTGCACAGGTCGCCGAGCAGCGTCAGGATCGCCAGTTTGCGGCCGGCCAGGCGTAGCATGTTGGTCGCGCCGGCATTGCCCGAGCCGCTGGAGCGCGGGTCGGGGCTGCCGCTGAGGCGGCTCAGGACGATGGCGAAGGACAGAGAGCCGAGCAGGTAGGCAAGCAGCGCCAGTGACCAAAACATGCTAACTATTCCGGGCGAGGACGCCCTGATTCTAACGGCGCCCGTCGCCCTTGTCGTGCTGTGGAGAGAAGTGCTTGGACAGAGTGTTCATCGAAGGCCTGGAAGTCGATACCGTCATCGGTGCCTATGACTGGGAGCGGGATATTCGCCAGTGCCTGCGCCTGGACCTGAGTTTCGCCTGGGACAATCGCCCGGCGGCGGCCGGTGACGACCTGTCGCTGGCGCTGGACTACGCCAGTGTCTCGGCGCGGGTCCAGGCCTTCGCCGAGCAGGCGCGGTTCGAGCTGGTGGAGACTTTCGCCGAGCGTCTGGTGGCGGTGCTGATGGACGAATTCAACATCCCCTGGGTGCGACTGAAACTGACCAAGCCGGGTGCGGTGCCTGCGGCCCGTGGCGGTGTAGGCGTGGAGATCGAGCGCGGATGTCTTTGAGTACCGTCTATCTCGGGCTGGGCAGCAACATCGACCGCGAGCGGCACTTGTGCGCGGGGCTCGATGCGTTGGCTGGCATGCTCAGTGACATGCACTGCTCCGCAGTGTTCGAGAGCCAGGCCGTGGGAATCAAGAGCGGCCCGTTCTACAACCTGGTGGTGCGCGGACGCACCGACCTGCCACTGCTGGAACTCGACCGCCGGCTCAAGTTCATCGAGGCCGAGAACGGCCGCTACGCCCCGGATCGCAAGGGGCTGCCGCTGGATATCGATGTACTGATGTTCGATGACCTGTGTGGCACGTTCAATGGCCTGGTGCTGCCACGGGCGGAGATCGTGAAGAACGCCTTTGTACTGTGGCCGTTGTCGTTGCTGGCGCCGGAACTGGTACATCCGGGCGAGGGCAAGTCCATGGGGCAGCTGTGGCGCGAGGCGAGCATTGAACAGGTACTGGCGCCAGTGCCGTTCGAATGGCGGGGTTTGCAGCTGACCCTGATGTAAGCCATCACCGCCCTCTTCGCGGGTTTGCCCGCGAATGGCGGTGGCAGATCAAGCTGACTTGTATGCTTCGAGCGCCTTCAGTCGTTTGTCTTTTAGGGCGTCTCCCAAGGCCTTTCCGGTCAATCCTTTCTCTACCAGTGACTTCACTTCCACAGCCCGCGCTGCTTCAGCAGCTCCCCGCAGGTAAATGCCCTGAGGGTAATCCGAGTCTGGTGCAGCCATCTCGCACGCGGCGATGTACTCCTCGAAACGTTGCGGTCGTCGATACACATCGAACTTCTGCAGCAGCTCCAGCAGGCTCGACGGCTCCAGTGCCCAGGCTTCATCGGCGCATTCGGCGAACTCTCCCACCAGTACCGCCAGCTCCTGGCATTCGCGTGGGACCTTGAAGCGCTGGTTGAGTGCCTTGATCGCCGTTGGCTCCAATCCGCGCAGCAGGCATGCCCAGCGCACCGGCAGTGATTGCTGGTGCCTGGCCGCCTGGTGCAGCGCAGCCAGTGTATCGGCGCCGTGCTCCAGCTCTGGCATCAGCTCGTTCAGCGCGCCGCATCTGCGCAGCACCTCGACGAACACCTGTGGCTCGTTTTCCATCAATGCCCGTTCGATCTCCTTCCAGCTACGCTCGGCCGTCAGTGCCTGCAGCTCGCCCGACTCGGCGATCTGGCGCATGAGGGCCAGGGTTTCATCGGCAACCTCGAAACCCAGAGGTGCATAGCGCGCCGCAAAGCGGGCAACACGCAGCACTCGCAAAGGATCTTCGGCGAACGCCGGTGAAACATGGCGCAGGATCCGTTGTTCGAGATCGACCTTGCCGTGATAGGGATCGTGCAGCGCGCCGTGTTCGTCCTCGGCCATGGCATTGATGGTCAGGTCGCGACGCACCAGGTCTTCTTCGAGGGTGACTTCGGGGCTGGCATGAAAGGTGAAACCGCCATAACCACGACCGCTCTTGCGCTCGGTACGGGCCAGGGCATATTCCTCACCGGTCTTTGGGTGCAGGAACACCGGGAAATCGGCCCCGACCGGGCGGAATCCCTGGGCCTGCATCTGTTCGACGGTGGCGCCAACCACCAGCCAGTCGACGTCGCTGACCGGGCGGCCGAGCAGGCGGTCGCGCACGGCGCCGCCAACCTTGTAGATCTGCATGTGAAACCTCCATTTCTGCCGACAGGATACCTTGTCGGCAGCCATGGAGGTTGCTGGCTACAGGTGGTGCACCACGGCCAGGTCCATGCGTCCGTAGTCGCCAGCCTCGCTGTGCTCGCTGCGCGGTGGCATGTGGTGGGTCTTCATCACCTGGTCGCCCTGCACGGTCTCCAGGTGGATGTCGAAGCCCCACAGGCGGTGCAGGTGCTTGAGCACCTCGTCGGTGGAGTCACCCAGGGGTTTGCGGTTGTGCTGCTGGTGGCGCAGGGTCAGCGAGCGGTCGCCGCGCCGGTCGATGCTCCAGATCTGCACGTTGGGCTCGCGGTTGCCCAGGTTGTACTGCGCGGCCAACTGCTCACGGATGGTGCGGTAGCCGTCCTCGTCATGGATGGCCGGCACCAGCAGGTCGTCGCGCTGGTCGTCGTCGAGGATGCTGAACAGCTTGAGGTCGCGCATTACCTTGGGTGACAGGTACTGCAGGATGAAGCTTTCGTCCTTGAAGCTGCTCATGGCGAACTTGATCGTCGACAGCCAGTCGCTGCCGGCGATATCCGGGAACCAGCGGCGATCCTCCTCGGTGGGGTGCTCGCACATGCGGCGGATGTCGGTGTACATGGCAAAGCCCAGGGCATAGGGGTTGATGCCGCTGTAGTAGGGGCTGTCGAATCCAGGCTGGAACACCACACTGGTGTGCGACTGCAAAAACTCCATCATGAAGCCTTCGGTGATCAGCCCCTCGTCGTACAGGTCGTTCATCAGGGTGTAGTGCCAGAAGGTCGCCCAGCCTTCGTTCATTACCTGGGTCTGGCGCTGCGGGTAGAAATACTGGGCGATCTTGCGCACGATGCGCACCACTTCGCGCTGCCAGGGCTCCAGCAGCGGGGCGTGCTTCTCGATGAAGTAGAGGATGTTCTCCTGGGGTTCGGCCGGGAAGCGCGCGTCGTCCTTTTCGCCACCTTTTTCGGCGCCCTTGGGGATGGTGCGCCAGAGGTCGTTGATCTGCCGTTGCAGGTGTTCCTCACGCTCCTTCTGCCGGCGCCGCTCTTCCTCGGCGGAGATGGGGTAGGGACGCTTGTAGCGGTCCACGCCGTAGTTCATCAGGGCGTGGCAGGAGTCGATCAGGTCCTCGACGGCATCGATGCCGTGGCGCTCCTCGCATTGGGCGATGTACTGCTTGGCAAACACCAGGTAGTCGATGATCGAGCTGGCATCGGTCCAGGTGCGGAACAGGTAGTTGCCCTTGAAGAAGCTGTTGTGGCCGTAACAGGCGTGGGCGATCACCAGTGCCTGCATGCACATGGTGTTCTCTTCCATCAGGTAGGCGATGCACGGATCGGAGTTGATCACGATCTCGTAGGCCAGGCCCATCTGGCCACGGCTGTAGGACTTCTCGGTACTGAGGAACTGCTTGCCGTAGGACCAGTGGTGATAGCCCAGCGGCATGCCCACCGAGGCGTAGGCGTCCATCATCTGCTCGGCGGTGATCACTTCGATCTGGTTGGGGTAGGTGTCCAGGGCGTAGCGGGCGGCCAGGCGACTGATCTCGCGATCGTAGGTCTGGATCAGCTCGAACGTCCATTCGGAGCCGGTGGAAATGGGCTGGCGTCTCTGCTCTCTGGCGGTCATGTGGCTAACCTGCGCTGGAAGAGTTCACGGAAGACCGGGTAGATGTCGCCGGCCGATACCAACTGCTGCTGGGCGAAGGTGTCGGGGAACGCCTCGCCGATGCGCTCGTACTCGTACCACAGCGCCTGGTGTTCGCGTGGGGTGATCTCGACGTAAGTGTAGTACTGCACGTGCTGCATGATCTGGTTGGCGAGGATGTCACGGCAGATCGGTGAGTCGTCGTTCCAGTTGTCGCCGTCCGAGGCCTGGGCGGCGTAGATGTTCCAGTCGCTGGCCGGGTAGCGCTCGGCCATGATCTCCTGCATCAGCTTGAGCGCGCTGGAGACGATGGTGCCGCCGGTCTCGCGGGAGTAGAAGAACTCTTCCTCGTCCACTTCGCGGGCGCTGGTGTGGTGGCGGATGAACACCACCTCGATGCGGTCGTAGTTGCGCTTGAGGAACAGGTACAGCAGGATGAAGAAGCGCTTGGCGATGTCCTTGGTGGCCTGGGTCATGGAGCCGGACACGTCCATCAGGCAGAACATCACCGCCTTGGAGCTGGGGTTGGGCTGCTTGACCAGCAGGTTGTACTTCAGGTCGAAGGTGTCGAGGAACGGCAGGCGGTTGATGCGCGCCTTGAGGCGTTCGATCTCGGTCTCGGTGTCCTGGATGTCGGTGAAGTTGTCCGGTTCCTCGACCTTGAGCCGGTCCAGCTCCTTTTGCGCCTCGCGCAGCAGGGCGCGGCTGCTGCCGGTCAGGGCGATGCGCCGGGCGTGGGCCGAGCGCAGGGTGCGGACGATGTTGATGCGCGACGGGTTGCCCTCGTTGGCAATGCCTGCGCGTACGGTCTTGAAGGTGTCGGCCCCGGTCAGGTGACGCTTGACCAGGTTGGGCAGCTCCAGGTCCTCGAACATGAACTCGAGGAATTCTTCCTGGGTGATCTGGAACACGAAGTCGTCCATGCCCTCGCCGGAGTTGCCGGCCTTGCCGCGGCCACCGCCACCGCCGCCACCTTGTGGCCGGGCGATGTGTTCGCCGGCAGTGAATTCCTTGTTGCCGGGGTGGACGATGGTCTGCTTGCCGCCGCGACCGTGGTGCAGCACGGGTTCGTCGATGTCGCGACCCGGGATGCTGATCTGTTCGCCATGCTCCATGTCCATGATGGAGCGGCGGCTCACGGCCTCTTCGACGGCCTTCTTGATGTGTTCACGGTAACGCCGCAGGAAGCGCTGGCGGTTGACCGTGCTCTTGTTCTTGCCGTTCAGGCGTCGGTCGATTACGTAGCTCATGGTCCCTCCGGTAGCTGGGAACAGCTGCACGCTTCAAGCTACGAGCTGCACGTAAAAGCAGCCGCCGCCGTCCGGGCCGGCAAGGCCAGCCTCGGACGCACGGCGTGTAGCGTGTCGCCTTATTGCGATTTCCTGACCCGCAGGTACCATTCCGACAGCAGTCGAACCTGCTTGTCGGTGTAGCCACGCTCCACCATCCGGGTGACGAAGTCGTTGTGCTTCTGTTGATCCTCCTTGCTGGCCTTGGCGTTGAAGCTGATGACCGGCAGCAGGTCCTCGGTGTTGGAGAACATCTTCTTCTCGATCACCACCCGCAGCTTCTCGTAGCTGAGCCAGCTGGGGTTCTTGCCGTTGTTGTTGGCCCGGGCGCGCAGCACGAAGTTGACGATTTCGTTGCGGAAGTCCTTCGGATTGCTGATGCCGGCCGGCTTCTCGATCTTCTCCAGCTCCTCGTTGAGGGCAATGCGGTTGAGGATCTCGCCGGTTTCCGGGTCGCGGTATTCCTGGTCCTGGATCCAGAAGTCGGCGTACAGCACATAGCGGTCGAAAATGTTCTGGCCGTATTCGCTGTAGGACTCCAGGTAAGCGGTCTGGATCTCCTTGCCGATGAACTCGATGTAGCGCGGCGCCAGGTATTCCTTCAGGTAGCGCAGGTAGCGCTCGCGCACCTCGGCCGGGAACTGTTCCTGCTCGATCTGCTGCTCCAGCACATACAGCAGGTGCACCGGGTTGGCCGCCACCTCGTGAGGGTCGAAGTTGAACACTTTGGAGAGGATCTTGAAGGCGAAGCGGGTCGACAGGCCGTTCATGCCCTCGTCGACGCCCGCGGCGTCGCGGTACTCCTGGATCGACTTGGCTTTCGGGTCGGTGTCCTTGAGGTTCTCGCCGTCGTACACGCGCATCTTCGAGTAGATGTTGGAGTTCTCGGGCTCTTTCAGGCGCGAGAGCACGGTGAACTGGGCCAGCATCTTCAGTGTGTCAGGCGCGCAGTGCGCCTTGGCCAGGGAGCTGTTGATCAGCAGCTTGTCGTAGATCTTGATCTCGTCGCTGACGCGCAGGCAGTAAGGCACCTTGACGATGTAGATCCGGTCGATGAAGGCCTCGTTGTTCTTGTTGTTGCGGAAGGTATGCCATTCCGATTCGTTGGAGTGGGCCAGCAGGATCCCGGAATAGGGGATCGCGCCCAGCCCCTCGGTGCTGTTGTAGTTGCCTTCCTGGGTCGCGGTGAGCAACGGGTGCAGGACCTTGATCGGCGCCTTGAACATCTCGACGAATTCCATCAGGCCCTGGTTGGCCCGGCACAGCGCGCCCGAATAGCTGTAGGCGTCGGCGTCGTTCTGCGGGAATTCCTCGAGCTTGCGGATATCCACCTTGCCCACCAGGGCCGAGATGTCCTGGTTGTTCTCGTCGCCCGGCTCGGTCTTGGCGATGGCGATCTGGTTGAGGATGGACGGGTAGAGCTTGACCACCCTGAACTTGCTGATGTCGCCGCCGAACTCCTGCAGGCGCTTGGTGGCCCAGGGCGACATGATGGTGTTGAGGTAGCGGCGCGAGATGCCGTATTCCTCTTCGAGGATCTGGCCGTCCTCGGCGGCGTTGAACAGGCCCAGGGGCGATTCGAACACCGGCGAGCCCTTGATGGCGTAGAACGGCACCTTTTCCATCAGCTGCTTGAGTTTCTCGGCCAGCGACGATTTACCGCCGCCCACCGGGCCCAGCAGGTAGAGGATCTGTTTCTTCTCTTCCAGGCCTTGGGCGGCGTGGCGGAAGTAGGAGACGATCTGGTCGATGCACTCTTCCATGCCATGGAAGTCGGCAAAGGCCGGATAGCGGCGGATCACCTTGTTGGAGAAGATCCGCGACAGCCTGGAGTTGCTTGAGGTGTCGATCAGCTCTGGTTCGCCGATGGCCAGCAACAGCCGCTCGGCCGCCGAGGCATAGGCGCTGCGATCCTCTTTGCACAGCTCGAGGTACTCCTGCAGCGAAAGTTCTTCCTGGCGGGTGGACTCGAAACGTTGTTGGAAGTGGCTAAAAATGCTCATGACGTCACCTCGCTCGATACATGGAGACGACGCCGGATCAGTCAGCTGATGCTGGCATGCAACCGGGCTCGCCGATTGCTGTATACCCCCCAGAACACCTTGGAACGCTACCGATGACCCGCACGCCGGTGTACCGGCTCTCCCCTTTTTTGGATGGCCTGGGCTTAAGGATAGTTGGTTATACGCAAGGTCAAGGGCGGGGAGCCGAGAAGACGCCTGCGACCGTTCGTCAGGTCGGGCGCAAGCCCGCGCCAAGCGCGGGCTGGAGGAAAAATGAAAAAATTATTCGGCGCTGCCCTGTGCGGTTTCCGCCGGGTAGGTGTTGCGCCACAGCTCGAAGCCACCGTCGATGCTGTAGACGTTGGAGAAGCCCTGGCCGACCAGGTAGGCGGCGGCGCTCTGGCTGGAATTGCCGTGGTAGCAGACAACCAGTGTAGGCGCGTCCAGGTCGGCGTTGCGGATGAAATCGGCAACCGAGTGATTATCCAGATGAGTGGCGCCGGCAATATGCCCGGCGGCATAGGCCTGCGGGTCGCGAATGTCGACCACGACTGCACCTTCCGCACGCAGGGCTAGGGCTTGCTCGGGGGTAATGCGCTTGAATTCGCTCATGGGTGCGGTTCCTTCAGGGGTGTTCGTTGAGTGGGGCCGGCGGGCGCGGGGTGCCCTCGCGGGTGCAGTCGCAGCGGTGCATTTCACCACTGTCGACATTGTACAGGGTCATCGCGCCGCCCCAGACGCAGCCGGTGTCCAGGGCTATCACGCCGGGCACATCAACGCGGCCTTCGAGGGCGGCCCAGTGGCCGAAGATGATCTTCACATGGCGCGAGCGGCGGTCCGGGTGGGCAAACCACGGCTTGTAGCCCTTTGGGGCACTGTCGGCGCCTTCCTTGGTCTTGAGGTCGAGTTTGCCGGCGGCGGTGCAGAAGCGCATGCGGGTGAAGTAGTTGGTGATCACCCGCAGGCGCTCGACGCCGGCCAGGTCCTTGCTCCACTTGTTCGGCTCGTTGCCGTACATGCCGTCCAGGTACAGCTTCAGGCGACCGTCGTCGCGCAGCACTTCCTCGACCTCTGCAGCGAGCTCCAGCGCCTTGCCCAGGGTCCATTGCGGTGGAATGCCAGCATGGACCATGGCGATGCCGCGGGCCTCGTCGTAGTGCAACAGCTTCTGCTGGCGCAGCCAGTCGAACAGCTGGTCGGCGTCCGGGGCCTCGATGATTTCGCGCAGGGTGTCGCTTTTCTTCAGGCGCTCGACGTTGTGCCACGCCGCCAGCAGGTGCAGGTCGTGATTGCCCAGCACGCAGACCAGCGCATGGCGGATCGAATACAGGTAGCGCAGGGTCTCGAGGGACTCGGGGCCGCGGTTGACCAGGTCGCCCACCAGCCACAGGCGGTCGACGGCCGGGTTGAAGCGTACACGTTCGAGCAGGCACTTGAGCGGTTGCAGGCAACCTTGCAGGTCGCCGACCGCATAGGTGGCCATCAGTGCAGGGCCCCGGGCACGGCCAGGCGGAACGGGGCGATCGTGGCGTCGAAGCGCTTGCCGTCCTCGGCGAACATCTGGTAGCTGCCCTGCATGGTGCCGACGCGGGTGCTGATGACCGCGCCGCTGCTGTAGGTGTGGCTCTGGCCGGGTTCGATCAGCGGCTGTTGGCCGATCACGCCGGCGCCGCGCACTTCCTCGACCTCGCCGTCACCGTTGGTGATCAGCCAGTGGCGGGACATCAGCTTGGCCGTGACCGTGCCGTTGTTCTGCACGGTGATGGTGTAGGCGAAGGCGAAACGGCTGCTTTCGGGGTCGGATTGGTCTTTGAGGTAGCGGGTCACGACGCTGACGTCGATCTGATAGCGGGGGTCGGACATGCAAGGGCCTTGGGCGAACTGACGCAATAACGCAGTCTAGGCCATTGGCGGGGGTGGAGGCCAGTTATCCCTGATCGCGGGACAAGCCCGCTCCCACGGGGGGAGCGGGCGCTTGGTCAGCCCTGCTGTTCTGCCAGCTTGTCGGCCAGGCGCACGAAGGCGGCCAGGTCCAGCTGCTCGGGGCGCAGGCTGCCGTCGACACCGGCGGCTTCGATGGCTGCGCTGTCGAGCAGGCCTTTCAGGGTATTGCGCAGGGTCTTGCGGCGCTGGTTGAACGCCTCGCGTACCACCTGCTCCAGCAGTCGCGCATCCTTGGCCGGGTGTGGCAGCACTTCGTGCGGCACCAGGCGGACGATGGCCGAGTCCACTTTCGGCGGTGGGTTGAAGGCGCCGGGGCCAACGTTGAACAGGTGCTCGACCCGGCAGTGGTACTGCACCATGATCGACAAACGGCCCCAGTCACCGCCACCCGGGCCGGCCGCCATGCGCTCGACCACTTCCTTTTGCAGCATGAAGTGCATGTCGCGAATCAGCCCGGCATGGCTGAGCAGGTGGAAGATCAGCGGGGTGGAGATGTTGTAGGGCAGGTTGCCGACCACCTTGAGGCTGCGCTCAGGCACGCCCAACTGGTTGAAGTCGAACTTCAGGGCATCGCCCTGATGCAGGCGGAAGTTATCGCGCCCGGCGAACTTGTGTTGCAGGATCGGCACCAGGTCCTTGTCCAGCTCCACCACGTCCAGCTGTGCGCCGCTGCCCAGCAGGCCCTCGGTCAGGGCGCCCTGGCCCGGGCCGATTTCCAGCAGGTGTTCGCCGGCCTTGGCGTTGATCGCCCGCAGGATGCGATCGATGATTCCGGCGTCGTGCAGGAAGTTCTGGCCGAAGCGCTTGCGCGCCCGGTGTTGGTAGTGCTCGGTCATGGTCGGTTCTCGGCCATCTGGTAGGCGGTTTCCAATGCGACGCGCAGGCTGCCGGTGTCGATCCGGCCGGTGCCGGCCAAGTCCAGGGCGGTGCCGTGGTCGACCGAGGTACGGATGATCGGCAGGCCCAGCGTCACGTTGACCGCGGCGCCGAAGCCCTTGTACTTGAGTACGGGCAGGCCTTGGTCGTGGTACATCGCCAGCACCGCGTCGCAGTGCTCCAGATATTTGGGGGTAAACAGGGTATCGGCCGGCAGCGGACCGCGCAGGTCCATGCCTTCGGCGCGCAGGCGCTGCAGCGCCGGCTCGATGATGTCGATTTCTTCGCGGCCCAGGTGGCCGCCTTCTCCGGCATGCGGGTTGAGCCCGCAGACCAGGATGCGTGGGTTGGCGATGCCGAACTTGTCGCGCATGTCCGCATGCAGGATGCGGGTGACGCGCTCCAGGCGTTCGCCAGTGATGGCGTCGGCGATATCGCGCAGGGGCAGGTGGGTGGTCACCAGGGCCACGCGCAATCCTCGGGTGGCCAGCATCATCACCACTTGCGCGGTGTGGGTGAGGTCGGCGAGGAATTCGGTGTGCCCGGAGAAGGCGATGCCACTCTCGTTGATCACACCCTTGTGCACGGGGGCGGTGATCATCCCGGCGAACTGCCCGTCGAGGCAGCCCTGGCCGGCCCGGGTCAGTGTCTCCAACACGAACGCGGCGTTGGCCTTGTCCAGCTGTCCGGCCACCACCGGGTTGGCCAGCGGCGTGTCCCAGACATACAGGCTGCCAGCGGGGGCTGGCAGGCTGGGGAAACTGTCGGGGGTGACGGGCAGCAGGCTGACGGCCAGCCCCAGTTGCGCGGCCCGCTCGGCGAGCAGGTCACGGCTGGTGATGGCGATCAGGGGGTGGGGCTGGGCCTCGGCGGCGAGCAGCAGGCACAGGTCGGGACCTATGCCGGCCGGCTCGCCGGGCGTGACGGCGAAGCGCTGGGGCTTCACTGGGCGGCCTGGTCGGCGCCAGGCAGCTTGATTTCAACGTAGGCTTCGTCGCGGATCTGGCGCAGCCAGTTCTGCAGCTCTTCGTCGTACTTGCGGTTGCGCAGGACGTTCATCGCCTGCTGCTCGCGCGCCTGCTCGGTGCTGTCGGTGGCGCGGCGGCCCAGGACTTCCAGCACGTGCCAGCCGTACTGGGTCTTGAACGGCTTGGTCACCACGCCTTGCTGGGCGTTGGCCATCTGCTCGCGGAACTCCGGCACCAGGCTGTTCGGGTCGACCCAGTTGAGGTCGCCGCCGTTGAGCGCGGAACCCGGGTCTTCCGAGAAGCTCTTCGCCAGTTCGGCGAAGTCTTCACCGTTCTGGATCCGGTCGTACAGACGCTCGGCCAGTTGCTCGGTGGCGGCTTCGCTGCGGATCTCGCTCGGCTTGATCAGGATGTGGCGCACATGCACTTCGTCGCGCAGGATGCTCTCGCTGCCGCCACGCTTCTCCTCGACCTTGAGGATCAGGAAGCCGTTGGGGATGCGCAGTGGCTCGGTAAACTCGCCGACGGCCATGCTGCCGAGCTTGTCGGCGAGTTGGGGGGGCAGTTGACCGGCTTTACGCCAGCCCATCT
Organism: Pseudomonas peradeniyensis; assembly: GCF_014268935.2. GTDB lineage: Bacteria > Pseudomonadota > Gammaproteobacteria > Pseudomonadales > Pseudomonadaceae > Aquipseudomonas > Aquipseudomonas peradeniyensis. Next base: position 595,905 of record NZ_JABWRJ020000003.1, read on the forward strand.
CGCCGCCTTCCAGGGCGTTCTCACTGGCCGAGCGCTCAATGGCCACCTGGCCGAAGTCCTTGCCCTGCTTGAGCTGCTGGTAGGCATCACCGGCCTGGCGGGCGGCAGCCTGGATGGCTTCCGAGTTGGCGCCTTCCGGGGTCGGGATGAGGATGTTGGCCAGGCGGTACTCTTCCGACATCTGCATCTTGCCCAGGTCCGAGTTGAGGAAGTTCTTCACTTCCTGCTCGGACACCTGGATGCGCTCGGCCACGCGGCGCTGACGCACACGGCTGATGACCATCTCGCGCTTGATCTGCTCGCGGGCATCGTCGTACGACAGGCCGTCATGTGCCAGGGCGGCGCGGAACTGCTCCAGCGACATGCCATTGCGCTGGGCAATGGTGCCGACGGCCTGGTTCAGTTCTTCGTCGGTGATGCGGATGCCCGAGCGCTCGCCGATCTGCAGCTGCAGGTTCTCGACGATCAGACGCTCCAGCACCTGCTGTTGCAGGGCGGCGGCAGGTGGCACACCGCCGCCACGCTTGGCGATGGTCTGCTGCACTTCGCGCACGCGCTGGTCCAGCTGGCTCTGCATGACCACGTCATTGTCGACGGTGGCCACGATGCGGTCGATGGGTTGCACCGCGGCATGTACCGCGCCGCTCAGCATTGCGGCGCCCAGCATCAGCGGGCGCAGACGATCAATAAGCTTGCTCTTCACGTGTACGGTAACCTTGAATGCCTTTGTCCAGGAACGTTTCGACCTTGTTGCCCATCACGCCGCCGAGGCCCTTGAGCACGATCTGCAGGAAGATGCCGTGGTCGCCTTTCTCGTTTTCAGGCGTGGCCTGGCTGAAGTCGTCTTCATCAACCCAGTAGCGTTTGATCAACCTGATCTTCCAGCAGCAGCTGTCATACTCGAGGCCACCCATGGCTTCCAATGTCCGGTTGCGGTTGTAGTCGTGCTGCCAACGGCTGATAACACTCCATTGCGGCACCAGCGGCCAGATAACCGAGAAGTCGTGCTGCTGGATCTTGTAGTAGTCCTTGATGTAATTCGGGCTGCCAGGCGTACCGTAGTCACCACCGCCGACTTTCCAGGTACCCGTGATCGAGTCGTAGGTAATCAGGTCGTTACGGTAGCGATAGCCGAGGTTGACGATCTTGTTCGGATTGTCTTCAGGCTGGTAGTGGAACATCGCGCTGCCCGAGCGGGTGCTACGAGTATCGGGATCCCAGTTGAAGTCCGAGTTGAATCTCCAGTCGCGATTGAATGCATACTCGTATTCAAGCGCGTACGGCGATACGTCCGATTTGCTGTCGACACGTGTGCGCGGGTCGATGCCGGGCAGTTGTACCTTGCGGTCCTTGAAGTAGAACGCCTGGCCGATGCTGAAGCGCTGGCGCTGGAAGCCGTTTTCTTCGATCCAGCGGTTGGTCACACCCAGCGAGAGCTTGTTCTCGTCACCGATACGATCAGTGCCGCTGAATCGGTTGTCACGGAACAGCGAGGCATAGTTGAAGGTGTTTTCGCTGCTGTCGAAGATCGGAATGTCCGCCTGGTCCTTGTAGGGGACGTAGAGGTAGAACAGGCGTGGCTCGAGTGTTTGGCGATACTTCGTACCGAAGAGTTGAGTATTGCGGTCGAAGTACAGGCCGCTGTCAACGCTGAATACCGGAATGTCACGGTTCTGGCTGCTCTTGTAATCGCCAAACAGACGCTGGATTTCAGCGTCGGAAGCGGCAACATCGGATTTGCCCTTGCTGTCGAGGTCCAGGTCATACTGGGTGTAGATGTACTTCAGCTTCGGTGTGAAGAAGCCGTAGCTGGCTTCCATCGGAAGGCTGATGGCCGGAGCAACGTTCAGTCGAGTGCCGTTGGCGCGGGCAATACCATAGACGTTCTCATCAAGACGACGCCCGAGGCCACCGCCGCTGTTGTCAGGAAGACCATCCTTGTTGAGCACGAAGTCGTCCTTCAGGTCCCTGTCAAATCGTACGGCTTCGGTTTGATAGGTGAAGTCGAGTCCTGCCGGATGATACGGCAACATTCCGTTGATGTTGATTTGCGGCAGCCGATCATATGGCGTGATCTGCGAGATGGTGGCCATCTCGTAGGCATGCATATTCAGCCGGGCGTTGTAGTTGTCGCCGCGGTAGGTAAGCGTTCCACGCTGATTCACCACATCCCGCTTCTCTACACCGATCTGGTCGGACTCCAGGTCCTGGAAGTAGAACGGGTCACTGATGTCGGTGTAGTCCACCTCGGCCAACAGGCGATCATCCAGGCCACCCTTGTGCTGCCAGTTGACCATCCAGCGTTCTTTCTTGTAGTCCGACTGCAGCTCGCGGTCGTCGTCCTTGTCGTTCAGGAAACCGCCGCCGAACTGGCCTTCGCTGGACTTGGTCAGGTAGCGGAACTCACCTTCCATCAGCAGGCCACGTTTGGCCATGTAGCGCGGATACAACGTGGCGTCGTAGTTCGGCGCCAGGTTGAAGTAGTACGGCGTGACCAGCATGAAGCCGGTGTCGCTGCTGGAGCTGAACGACGGCGGCAGGAAGCCGGACTGGCGACGGTCGTCGATCGGGAAGTAGATGTACGGTGTGTAGAACACCGGGAAATCCTTGACCCGCAGCGTCACGTTGGTCGCGGTGCCGAAGCCGGTGGCCGGGTTCAGGGTGATGTTGTTGCCCTTGAGCTGCCACGCGTTGCTGCCCGGCTCACAGGTGGTATAGGTACCGTCCTTGAGGCGGATGATGGCGTTTTCAGCACGCTTGGCGTACAGCGCGTTGCCGCGGATGTGCGACTTGTGCATCACGTATTCGGCGTTGTCGACCCGGGCTTCGCCGGTGTCGAGCTGGATCTGCGCCTCGTCGCCGACCACCAGCGAGCCGTTGTCGCGGATCTTGACGTTGCCCTTGAGCTCGCCCCGGTTCTCGGCCTGGTACAGGTTGGCCTCGTCGGCCTCGGCCTGCATGCTGCCCTGGCGCATGACCACGTCACCGGCGAGGGTGGCGATCTGCTGCTCCTGCTGGTACTTGGAGACCTTGGCGTTGATGTAGGTGGGCGACTCGTCCTTGGGCGTGGAGTCGTTCATGCCCGGGCGGGTCGGCTCGATGTAGGCGCCGCCGCAGTACGGGCCGGTCTCGGCCAGCTGCGCAGCGGTGAGCTTCTCGCGCGGGACCCAGTCCAGGTGGCTGTAGTCTTCGCTGCGCGATTTCAGGCCGCGGCCCTTGGCCTCGGTGACCAGCATCGGCTTCTCGGCCTCGGTCGCGGCGACTTCGCCAGGCGCCTCGGCGCCCGAGCTGGCAGCGGCAGCGCCCGGATGTACCGGGCGCGGAGGCAGGTTGGCGGAGGTCTTGGGCTTGCAGTCCCAGCCACCGGCGGCGGACACTTGGCAGTCGAACTGCTCGGCCGCCGCCACGTACGACGTGGCCAGGGGTTGCAGGGCCAGCAGACCGCCAGTCACCAACAACGGAAACTTCCTACGAAACGCGGGGGATTTCAATGCCATCTTATTAGTCCGGGCTTCCTGCGTGCCATCTGCCCGCGTGTGGGGGCCGCACGCCTCTCGATGGTCTGAAAAAGATGCTGGATAATAAAGCATGACCCGCTTGACGGCTAGGGCCGTCGGAGAACCCTCGTAATGCCCGATCACGATGTACGCCTGCAACAACTGACCGCCTGGCTCGCCGGGCAACTGGAGAGCCTGTTCCGTAGCAACGCCTGGGGCGAGGTGCCCACTGGCAACCTGACCGCCGCCAGCAGCGATGCGAGTTTTCGCCGCTACTTCCGCTGGGAAGGCGCCGGGCACAGCTTCGTGATCATGGATGCGCCACCGCCGCAGGAAAACTGCCGTCCGTTCGTCGATATCGACCATCTGCTGGCCACGGCGGGTGTGAACGTGCCGGTCATTCATGCCCAGGATCTGGAGCGCGGTTTCCTGCTGCTGGGCGATCTGGGACGCCAGACATACCTGGACATCATTGACCCGGACAATGCCGACGCACTGTTCGCCGATGCCGTCGATGCGCTGCTGGCGTTTCAGCGCCTGCCAATGGATGCGCCACTGCCCAGCTACGACGTCGCCCTGCTGCGCCGCGAGGTGGAGCTCTTCCCTGAGTGGTACGTGGGCCGCGAGCTTGGCCTGGGTTTCACCGAAACGCAGCAGGCTACCTGGCAACGGGTCAGCCAGGTGCTGATCGACAGTGCCCTGGCCCAGCCCAAGGTGCTGGTGCACCGCGACTACATGCCGCGCAACTTGATGCAGAGCACGCCCAATCCGGGCGTTCTGGACTTCCAGGATGCCGTCTACGGCCCGGTCACCTACGATATCACCTGCCTGTTCAAGGACGCCTTCCTCAGCTGGCCGCAGCCGCGTGTGGAAGGCTGGCTGCGCGGCTACTGGGAAAAGGCCCGCGCCGCCGGCATCCCGGTGCAGCCCGATTTTGAAGCGTTCCACCGCGCCAGCGACCTGATGGGCGTGCAGCGTCACCTCAAGGTCATTGGTATCTTTGCCCGCATCTGCCACCGTGACGGCAAGCCGCGCTATCTCGCCGACGTGCCACGCTTCTTCGCCTATATAGATGAAGTGATCGCTCGCCGTCCCGAACTGGCCGAGCTGGGGCAACTGATTGCCGAGCTCAAGGGCGAGGCACGTTCATGAAGGCGATGATCCTGGCGGCAGGCAAGGGCGAGCGCATGCGCCCGCTGACCCTGCATACGCCCAAGCCGCTGGTACCCGCCGCCGGCAAGCCGCTGATCGAGTATCACCTCGAGGCGCTGGCCCGAGCCGGTATCGGTGAAGTGGTCATCAACCATGCCTGGCTCGGCCAGCAGATCGAGGACCATCTGGGCGATGGCAGCCGCTTCGGCCTGCGCATCCGCTACTCGCCGGAGGGCGAGCCACTTGAAACCGGTGGCGGGATCTTCAAGGCATTGCCGCTGCTGGGGGATGCGCCGTTCCTGCTGGTCAACGGTGACGTCTGGACCGACTACGACTTCGCTGGCCTGAATGCTCCCCTGCAAGGGCTTGCGCACCTGGTGCTGGTGGACAATCCCGGTCATCACGGCCGTGGCGACTTCCGCCTGGTGGATGGCCGGGTGAGCGATGGTGACGACGCCCCGGGAACGCTGACCTTCAGCGGTCTCTCGGTGTTGCACCCGGCGCTTTTCGAAGGCTGCCAGCCCGGAGCGTTCAAGTTGGCACCCTTGCTGCGCAAGGCCATGGCCGAAGGGCGGGTGAGTGGTGAGCACTATCGTGGCTACTGGATCGATGTCGGCACCCTCGAGCGCCTGGCCGATGTCGAGCGCCTGATCGGAGGGCGTACCTGACATGTGGTGGCCGAGCACAGTGATTGGTGCCGGTGCCGGTTTCGCCGTGGCCAGCATTCCGGGTGCATTGCTGGGGGCGTTGCTGGGACAGGCCATGGATCGGCGCCTGCGACTGCAGGGTTGGGAGGATGTGCGCGAGCGCCTGGGCGGGCGCCCGGCGCTGCGTGACGAGGAACTGTTGTTCGTCCTGCTCGGACGCCTGGCCAAGAGCGATGGCCGGGTGGTTGAGGGGCATATCCAGCAGGCACGTCAGGAAATGTCCCGGCTGGACCTGGCCGAGCCCGCGCGGATGCGGGCGATTGCCGCGTTCAATCGCGGCAAGTCGGGCAAGGGCCGGCTGGGTCACTACCTGCGCCGGATCAAGCTGCAGCCGCACGGCGCCGAGGGTACCCTGCGCGCCTGTTGGCGGATGGTCTGGGCCGATGGCAAGGCTGGTCGCCAGGAGCGTGACCTGTTGCTGGGCTGGGGGCAGCAACTGGGGCTCAGTCGCAACCAGGTGCAGGCCATGTCGCTGGAATATGAACCACGCAAATCGGCGATCGAAGGCGGCGCCATGACCTATGCGGCGGCGTTGAGGCTGCTGGGGGTGGAGCCGGATACCGAAGCGGACAAGGTCAAGCAGGCCTACCGGCGGTTACTCAGCCGACACCACCCGGACAAGCTGGTGGGCAGCGGTGCCAGTGAGGCCAAGGTGCGCGAGGCGACCGAGCATACCCGCGAGTTGCATCAGGCCTATGCCATGATTCGCAAGCGGCGCGGGCTTTAGGTTTGCCATCGCGGGGCAAGTCCGCTCCCACGTTGTTGGAGTTGGCTTGTCCCGCGATACGCCTCACTCTTCCTTGGGCTTCAGCCAGCCGCGCACCCGGCGCAGCAATTGCTCCTGCTCGGCGGCCTTGTTGCCCGGCACGACCATCAGCGACAGCTGTCGGTACTGGCTGTTTTTCTCTCGCTTGCTGGCTTGCAGGCGCTGTTGGGCGGCCAGCCGATCCTGGGTTCGGGTTGTGTAGTACAGGTCCACCGTCGGCACTTTCAGGGTCGGCGTCAGGCTCAGCAGGTCGTGCTCCACCCGCGCCGGCGTCTGTGCGGCGACCATCACCAGCTTCTGTACCTGGGGAGGCTGTTTCTCGCTGAGGTAGCGTGCGGCCCAGTACGCGCCACTGCCGTTGCCCAGCAGCACGATGCTGCGCGCTTTCTGCTGCTGGGCATAGACCACGGCGGCGTCGAGGCGGGCGAAGATGCGTTCGGCATCCTCCTCACTGGTGTGTTCGTCAGCCTCTACCGCGTCGGTGCTGTCGGCCGCGTCCACCTCGGGGGCGGTGGCCTGGGCCACGTTGGCGTTGGCATCGGCTGGCGTGTCCTTGGCCGGAGCCGACTCGCCTTCTTCCTTTTTCGGTTCGACCACCGGCTTGGCTTCAACCCGGGCCTGCGGGCGCTCTGCCAGCAGGTCGGGCAGGCTGAGGCTCAGGGTGCTCCAGCCGACATCGGGGAAACCACGGCGCAGCGGGCCGACGGTGGTTGGCCAGTCGGCACTTTCGCCGGCACCGGGAACGATGATCACCGCACCTTGCGGATCGCTGTCGTTGGCCGGTTTCCACAGCGCCAGGAAGTTCTCGCCATTGGCCTGCAAGGTCTGTTGCTCGGCCTTGGGCACCTGGCGCTCGAGGGCCAGGGCATCGTCCTGGCTACGTTCGAGCAGCGGTGGTCGGGGAGCGGGGGCGGCTGCTTCGGCGGCGGCCTGCGGTGCTTCGGCGTCGGCGGCCTGAGCGCCGAGCGGCAGGAGCGAAGCCAGGCAGAACATTGCCAGCGTCGTGCGATAAAGTGTGAACATCGATCAATCCAAGGCCAGAATCATACCGGCAGCCTAATGGTATTTGCCCGCGACGGCCACGCCAGGCGGCCGTCATTGCCAAGACGAGCGTAGAGATGAAGCGAGTGCGTTGCCTGTGGGTTATCGGCTGGTTGTGTCTACCCTTGATCGCCCTGGCAAAGCCGGAGGCGCCGCCACCCGTGGTGCTGGAACCGGCCCAGCAGCAGTGGCTGGACGAACACCGCGGCCTGCGCGTCGGCCTCGTGTTGCAGGCGCCCTATGCTCAGTTCGACCGTCGTCTGCAGCAATTCTACGGGGCCAACGTCGAACTGGTCGGCGCCTTGTCCCAGGCATTACGGTTGGACCTGACCTGGCGCGGCTTCCCGGATCAGGCCGCGCTGGAGCACGCGTTGCAGGCGGGCGAGATCGATTTCGCCCCAGGCCTGACCCAGACACCGACCAGCCTGCGGTTGTGGCTGTTCAGCGATCCTTACATGCGCGTGCCGCAATTGGTGGTAGGGATGCGCAGCGGTGCGGTGGCCGTGGATCTGGAGAAGCTGACCGCCAACGAGCGGGTGGCTGTACGCATGCCAGGTGCCCTTGCGGACTACCTGCGGAGCAATTACGGCAATCTCAACCTGCAGGGCGTGCCCAACGAGCGGGAGGCGCTGCAACTGGTGCTGGGCGGTCAGGCCAGCTTCGCCGTGCTGGATGAGGCGCAGCTCAGCCGGCTTTCCCGCGAAGGGGAGTTCGCCGACCTGGCGGTGGTGGGCGATATCGGCTTGCCGCAGTTGCTGCGGGTTGGCTCGCGGCGAGACTGGCCCGTGCTCGCCGATATCCTCGAACGCGCCTTGCAGGCCCTGCCGGCCAAGACCTTGGAGCAAATGCACCAGCGCTGGCTGCAGCCCAAGTACCCACGCTTTTCCGAGTCCGCCGGCTTCTGGCAGAACCTCGCCTTGCTGTTCGGCCTGCTGCTGCTGTGTGCCCTGGCTACCCTGGTCTGGCAGCGTCGCCAGCAGCGCGGCCTGGAACGGGGCTTGCTGGCTGCCCGCGAGAGCCTGGTGGAGCGTCAGGTGCGCGAGGAGGCGTTGCGCCTGAGCCAGTTCTCCATCGACCAGAGCACGGTGGGCATCCTCTGGGTCAACTGGGACAGCCATGTGCGCTACGCCAACCATGCCGCAGAACGCATGCTGGGCTATTCCGAGGGGGCGTTGCTGGAGCGGCCGTTGGTCGATATCGAACCGAACCTGAAGATGGATCGCTGGCTGGAGCTGTGGAAGCGCGCCCGCACCGGGGACGGCGGCGAACAGCAGTTCGAAAGCCAGTGCCGACGTGCCGACGACAGCCTGTTTCCGGTCGAGTTGTCGTTGTCGTTCCTGCGTTTTCGCGATGCGGAGTACCTGGTGGTGTTCCTCGCCGATGTCACCGAGCGCCAGCGCGACCTGGCCGCGTTGCGCGAAAGCGAGGCGCGGCTCAAGGGCATTGCCGGCAATGTGCCGGGGCTGGTGTTCCGCCTGGAGCGCGACCCGGCCGAGGGCGACCCGGAGTTCCCCTATATCAGCGAGGGTAGCGAGGCATTGGTCGGCTATACCCCGGCGGCGATCCAGCACCCGCAGATGGGGCTGCGCAACCTGGTCCACCCGCAGGACCGCGCCGACTATCACCGGGTCCAGGACCTGGCCCTGGCCAGCGACCAGGACTGGTCGTGGCAGGGCCGTATCCTCACCCGCCAGGGCGAACAGCGCTGGGCCGACATCAAGGCGACCACGCGGCGCCTGGCCGATGGGCGCATGGTGTGGGATGGTGTGGTCTGGGACATCACCCAGGGCAAGCAGGCCGAGCTGGCCCTGGCCGCCTCCCAGGAGCAGCTGCGAGAGTTGTCGGCGCATCTGGAAAGCGTGCGCGAGGAGGAAAAGGCCCGCATCGCCCGCGAGGTGCACGACGAGCTGGGGCAGATGCTCACGGTGCTCAAACTGGAAGTGTCGATGTGCGAGCTGGCATACGCCGAGCTGGATGCCGGGCTGCATGAGCGCCTGGCCAGCATGAAGCGTCTGATCGCCCAACTCTTCCAGCTGGTGCGTGATGTGGCCACCGCTTTGCGTCCGCCGATTCTCGATGCCGGGATCGCTTCGGCCATCGAGTGGCAGGCACGGCGTTTCGAGGCCCGCACGCAGATCCCCTGCCTGGTCGAGGTCCCGGAGCAGTTGCCGCCGTTGAGCGATGCAAAGGCCATCGGGCTGTTCCGCATCCTCCAGGAGGCGCTGACCAACGTCATGCGCCATGCCCGGGCGCACACCGTGCAGATTGCCCTGGTCGAGGAGGGCGGACAGTTGCGCATGACGGTCATCGACGATGGCGTGGGGTTCGCCGTCGATGCGGCCCGGCCGACTTCGTTCGGCCTGGTGGGGGTGCGTGAGCGCGTGCTGATGCTGGGCGGCGACATGACCCTGGAAAGCGAGCCCGGCGAAGGCACCAGCCTGAGCGTGGCGATTCCTTTGGCGTAGGAGAGAACGATCGTGATTCGAGTGCTGGTGGCGGAAGACCACACCATCGTCCGTGAGGGCATCAAGCAGTTGATTGGCCTGGCCAAGGACATGCAGGTCGCCGGCGAGGCGGGCAACGGCGAGCAGTTGCTGGAAACCCTGCGCCATACTCCCTGCGAGGTGGTGCTGCTGGATATCTCCATGCCGGGGGTGAACGGCCTGGAGGCCATCCCGCGGATCCTGGCATTGAACAACCCGCCGGCGATCCTGATGCTGTCGATGCACGACGAGGCGCAGATGGCCGCGCGGGCGCTGAAGGCCGGGGCGGCGGGCTATGCCACCAAGGACAGCGACCCGGCACTGTTGCTCACCGCGATTCGCCGGGTTGCCGGGGGCGGGCGCTATATCGACCCGAGCCTGGCCGACCGCATGGTCTTCGAGGTGGGGCTGACCGAAACCCGGCCGTTGCACACGCTGCTGTCCGAGCGCGAGTTCTCGGTGTTCGAGCGCCTGGCCCAGGGCGCCAACGTAAATGACATCGCCCAGCAGCTGGCGCTGTCGAACAAGACCATCAGCACGCACAAGGCGCGGTTGATGCAGAAGCTCAAGGTCAACTCGCTGGCGGAGCTGGTGAAGTATGCGATGGAGCACAAGCTGGTCTGATTGCGACATGCTGGTTTTTTGTAGGAGCGGCCTTGTGTCGCGAAAGGGCGCTCCTACAAGGGAATGTGTCTGTCCTGAAAGCGTCATCCTTGTAGGGCAATCCCTACAGCAAGTCTTCCATCCGGATGATGGCAATCTCTCAGCCCCCCCGATTTGCGGGCGCTTGCGCCTCTTCTACGCTGTGCCCACGCAGTCATTCCAACAAGAAGGTGCAGGGCATGAGCGAGGCGAATTCGAACGAGACGCTGGTCAGCTTCCGAGGTGTGCAGAAGAGCTACGACGGCGAATCGCTGATCGTCAAGGACCTCAACCTGGACATCCGCAAGGGCGAGTTCCTGACCCTGCTCGGCCCCTCCGGTTCGGGCAAGACCACCAGCCTGATGATGCTGGCCGGCTTCGAGACTCCCACCGCCGGTGAAATCCAGCTGGCCGGACGCTCGATCAACAATGTGCCGCCGCACAAGCGTGACATCGGCATGGTGTTCCAGAACTACGCGCTGTTCCCGCACATGACCGTGGCCGAGAACCTGGCCTTCCCGCTGACCGTGCGCAACCTGAGCAAGACCGACATCAGCGAACGGGTCAAGCGCGTGCTTGGCATGGTCCAGCTCGATGCCTTCGCCAAGCGCTACCCAGGCCAGCTCTCCGGGGGCCAGCAGCAGCGCGTGGCCCTGGCCCGTGCCCTGGTGTTCGAGCCGCAGCTGGTGCTGATGGACGAACCGCTCGGCGCCCTGGACAAGCAACTGCGCGAACACATGCAGATGGAGATCAAGCATATCCACCAGCGCCTGGGCGTGACCGTGGTCTACGTGACCCACGACCAGGGCGAGGCGCTGACCATGTCCGACCGGGTGGCGGTGTTCCACCAGGGCGAGATCCAGCAGATCGCCGACCCGCGCACCCTCTACGAAGAGCCGCGCAACACCTTCGTCGCCAACTTCATCGGCGAGAACAACCGCCTCAACGGCACCTTGCTGGCCAGTGACGGCAACCGTTGCCAGGTGCAGCTGGCCCGGGGCGAGCGGGTCGAGGCGCTTGCGGTGAACGTCGGCCAGGCCGGCGAGCCGGTGACCCTGTCGATCCGCCCGGAGCGCGTGCGCCTGAACGGCCACAGCGAACGCTGCGTGAACCGCTTCTCCGGCCGGGTGGCCGAGTTCATCTACCTGGGCGACCACGTGCGGGTGCGCCTGGAGGTCTGCGGCAAGGCCGATTTCTTCGTCAAGCAGCCGATCGCCGAGCTCGATCCGGCCCTGGCCGTGGGCGATGTGGTCCCACTGGGCTGGGAGGTGGAGCACGCCCGCGCGCTCGATCCGATTGCCGAAGCCCATTGATGGTTTGCTTCACCAACCCTGAACTGTGGAGAGAATAATAATGCGCAAGCAGTTGAAACTGACCGCCCTGGCCCTGGGGCTGTTCGCCGCCGGCCAGGCCCTGGCCGCGGACCTGACGGTAGTGTCGTTCGGTGGCGCCAACAAGGCGGCCCAGGTCAAGGCGTTCTACGAGCCATGGGAGAAGGCCGGCAAGGGCAAGATCGTCGCCGGGGAGTACAACGGCGAGATGGCCAAGGTCAAAGCCATGGTCGACACCAACAGCGTGTCGTGGAACCTGGTGGAGGTGGAGTCGCCGGAGCTGGCGCGTGGTTGTGACGAGGGCATGTTCGAGGAGCTTGACCCGGCCCTGTTCGGCAACGAGAGCGATTACGTGAAAGGCGCCATTCAGCCGTGCGGCGTGGGCTTCTTCGTCTGGTCCACGGTCCTGGCCTACAACGCCGACAAGCTCAAGAGCGCACCCACCAGCTGGGCCGATTTCTGGGATACGAAGAAATTCCCGGGCAAGCGCGGGCTGCGCAAGGGCGCCAAGTACACCCTCGAGTTCGCCCTGATGGCCGACGGCGTCGCGCCGAAAGAGGTGTACAAGGTGCTCGGCACCAAGGAAGGCCAGGACCGTGCCTTCAAGAAGCTCGACGAACTCAAGCCGAGCATCCAGTGGTGGGAAGCCGGTGCCCAGCCACCACAGTATCTGGCCTCGGGTGACGTGGTCATGAGTTCGGCCTACAACGGCCGTATCGCGGCGGTGCAGAAAGAAAGCAACCTCAAGGTGGTGTGGAACGGCGGCATCTACGACTTCGACGCCTGGGCCATCCCGAAAGGCGCCAAGGATGTGGAAGAGGCGAAGAAATTCATCGCCTACACCGTTCAGCCCGAACAGCAGAAGACCTACTCCGAGAACATCGCCTACGGCCCGGCCAACGCCAAGGCCGTCCCGCTGCTGGCCGATGCGGTGAAGAAGGACATGCCGACCACGCCTGAGAACATCGTCAACCAGGTGCAGATCGACGTGGCCTTCTGGGCCGACAACAGCGAACAGCTGGAGCAACGCTTCAACGCCTGGGCGGCGAAGAAGTAAATCACCTGGAGCCGCTGTGCGGCTCATCGCCGGCTTGCCGGCGATGGGCTGCGCAGCAGCCCTAATTTCAGCCTGTATCGCGGAGTTCGCCATGGCCATTGCAGTGCCCCTCAACGAAGGCGCGGGTAAAAGCCTCAAGCAGCGCCTCAAGCATGCCGAGCGGGTCAACCGCTGGAAGGCCCAGGCGTTGATCGCGCCGCTGGCGCTGTTCCTCCTGCTGGTGTTCCTGGTGCCGATCGCGGCGCTGCTGTACAAGAGCGTCGGCAACCCCGAGGTGGTCGCCGGCCTGCCGCGCACCGTCGAGGCGGTGGCGCAGTGGGACGGCAAGAGCCTGCCCGGCGAAGAGGTCTACAAGGCCCTCAGCCAGGACCTGGCCGAGTCGCGCAAGAACCAGACCCTGGGCGACCTTTCCAAGCGCCTGAACATGGAACTGGCCGGCTACCGCAGCCTGCTGGCCAAGACCGCGCGTGCGCTGCCGTTCAAGGCCGAGCCCGCGTCCTATAAAGATGCCCTGCAAGCGCTGGACGAGCGTTGGGGCGACCCGGCCTACTGGCAGGCGATCCGCCGCAACACCAGCACGGTCACCTCTTTCTACCTGCTGGCCTCCGTCGATCACCGCATCGACGACCTCGGCGAACTGGCCAAGGCCACGCCGGACCAGGCCATCTACCTGGATATCTTTGCCCGCACCCTGTGGATGGGCGTGGTGATCACCGCCATCTGCCTGGTGCTGGCCTACCCGCTGGCGTACCTGCTGGCCAACTTGCCAACCCGGCAGAGCAACCTTTTGATGATCCTGGTGCTGCTGCCGTTCTGGACCTCGATCCTGGTGCGGGTGGCGGCGTGGATCGTGCTGTTGCAGTCGGGAGGGCTGATCAACAGCGCGCTGATGGCCATCGGCATCATCGACCAACCGCTGGAGCTGGTGTTCAACCGCACCGGCGTGTACATCTCGATGGTGCACATCCTGCTGCCGTTCATGATCCTGCCGCTGTACAGCGTGATGAAGGGCATCTCGCCCAGCTACATGCGGGCGGCGATTTCCCTGGGTTGCCATCCGTTCGCCAGTTTCTGGCGGGTGTACTTCCCGCAGACCTATGCCGGTGTCGGCGCCGGCTGCCTGCTGGTGTTCATCCTGGCCATCGGCTACTACATCACCCCGGCGCTGCTGGGCAGCCCGAACGACCAGATGGTCAGCTACTTCGTTGCCTTCTACACCAACACCAGCATCAACTGGGGCATGGCCACCGCCCTGGGCGGGCTGTTGCTGCTGGCGACCGTGCTGCTGTACCTGATCTATAGCTGGCTGGTCGGCGCCAGCCGCCTGCGCCTGAGCTGAGGAGCGTTGTCATGCTGAGCCCCTACATGTCGCCCGTGGAACGGGTGTGGTTCTACAGCCTGCGCATCCTGTGCGGCCTGATCCTGCTGTTCCTGGTGCTGCCGGTGCTGGTGATCATCCCGCTGTCGTTCAACAGCGGGAGCTTCCTGGTGTACCCGCTGCAAGGTTTCTCGCTGCACTGGTACCAGGACTTCTTCGCTTCCGCCGAATGGATGCGCGCTTTAAAGAACAGCATCATCGTCGCCCCGGCGGCCACGGTGCTGGCCATGGTGTTCGGCACCCTGGCGGCCATCGGCCTGACGCGCGGCGACTTCCCCGGCAAGTCGCTGGTGATGGCGCTGGTGATCTCGCCGATGGTGGTGCCGGTGGTGATCATCGGCGTGGCCAGCTACCTGTTCTTCGCCCCATTGGGCATGGGCAACAGCTTCACCTCGCTGATCCTGGTGCACGCGGTGCTGGGTGTACCGTTCGTGATCATTACCGTGTCGGCGACGCTGCAGGGCTTCAACTACAACCTGGTGCGCGCGGCGGCTAGCCTGGGCGCCTCGCCATTGCTGGCCTTCCGTCGGGTGACCTTGCCGTTGATCGCCCCCGGGGTGATCTCCGGGGCACTGTTTGCCTTCGCCACGTCGTTCGATGAGGTGGTAGTGACCCTGTTCCTCGCAGGGCCGGAGCAGGCGACCCTGCCACGGCAGATGTTCAGCGGCATTCGCGAGAACCTGAGCCCGACCATCGCGGCGGCGGCCACCTTGCTGATCGCCTTCTCGGTGATCCTGCTGCTGACCCTGGAGTGGCTGCGCGGGCGCAGCGAGAAGCTCAGGACCCAGCAGCCGGGTTGACTCTTCGAAGCGGGTGACGTGGGAGCGGGCTTGCCCCGCGATGGCATATCGAATTCACCATCGCAATCGCGGGGCAAGCCCGCTCCGACGCCATCCGTTCAACCACCTGCCACGCCTGCGTTGATACCAATCAGCCCCGATCCGCTTCCCTGAGTTACAATGCGCGCCACCGTGATTCTGCCCAACAGGTGCGCCATGCAGCCCTACGCTATTGCCCCCTCCATTCTGTCCGCCGATTTCGCCCGCCTGGGCGAGGACGTCGACAAGGTCCTGGCCGCCGGGGCCGACATCGTCCACTTCGATGTCATGGACAACCACTACGTGCCCAACCTGACCATCGGCCCGATGGTCTGCAGCGCCCTGCGCAAGTACGGCGTGACCGCGCCGATCGACGTGCACCTGATGGTCAGCCCGGTCGACCGCATCATCGGCGACTTCATCGAGGCCGGCGCCACCTACATCACCTTCCACCCGGAAGCCAGCCAGCACGTCGACCGCTCGCTGCAACTGATCCGCGACGGCGGCTGCAAGGCCGGCCTGGTGTTCAACCCGGCCACCGGCCTGGATGCGCTGAAGTACGTGATGGACAAGGTCGACATGGTCCTGCTGATGAGCGTCAACCCAGGCTTCGGCGGGCAGAAGTTCATCCCCGGTACCCTCGACAAGCTGCGCGAAGCCCGCGCGCTGATCGACGCCAGTGGCCGTGACATCCGCCTGGAGATCGACGGCGGCGTCAACGTAGGCAATATCCGCGAGATCACCGCCGCCGGCGCTGACACCTTCGTGGCCGGCTCGGCGATCTTCAACGCCCCGGACTACAAGGAAGTCATCGACAAGATGCGTGCCGAAATGGCGCTGGCACGCGCATGAGCGGCTTCGAGCAGCTGTTCCCGGGGACACTGCCCAGGCTGGTGATGTTCGATCTGGATGGCACCCTGATCGATTCGGTACCCGACCTGGCCGCAGCCGTCGACCGTACGCTGCTCGAACTCGGACGACCGCCCGCAGGCCTGGAGGCGGTGCGCCACTGGGTCGGCAACGGCGCCCAGGTGCTGGTGCGCAGGGCCCTGGCCGGCGATATCGATCACGCCGCGGTGGACGACGAGCTGGCCGAACGCGCGCTGGCGCTGTTCATGGAAGCCTATGCCGACAATCATGAACTCACCGTGGTCTACCCCGGCGTGCGCGATACCCTGCGCTGGCTGCGCAAGCAGGGCGTGGAGATGGCGCTGATCACCAACAAGCCCGAACGCTTCGTCGCCCCCTTGCTCGACCAGATGAAGATCGGTCGCTACTTCCGCTGGATCATCGGCGGCGACACCCTGCCGCAGAAGAAGCCCGACCCGGCGGCGCTGCTGTTCGTCATGAAGATGGCCGGCGTCAGCGCCGAACAATCGCTGTTCGTCGGCGATTCGCGCAGCGACGTGCTGGCCGCCAAGGCCGCCGGCGTCCAGTGCGTCGGCCTGAGCTATGGCTACAACCATGGCCGGCCGATCGACGATGAGTCGCCCAGCCTGGTCATCGACGACCTGCGCCTGCTGCTGCCCGGTTGCTTAGTCACCGACACTGGGATAACGTTGGCGGACCTTCAAGCCCCGCAAAGCAGAGACAACAACGTGGTGGTTACCGGCAAATTCTGGATGAAAGTCATCAAGGCCCTGGCCCGCTGGCGCTGGCGCGCCTGACGCCTGCCCACCGGCGCCTGCCGGTACATCCGTTTGCCTGCTCCCCATTGCTGCTTGCCCCGAGGCTACACATGACCCGCGAAGAATTCCTGCGCCTGGCCGCTGCCGGCTACAACCGCATTCCCCTGGCCTGCGAAACCCTGGCCGACTTCGACACGCCGCTGTCGATCTACCTGAAGCTGGCCGACCAACCCAACTCCTACCTGCTCGAGTCCGTGCAGGGCGGCGAGAAGTGGGGCCGCTATTCGATGATCGGCTTGCCGTCGCGCACCGTGCTGCGTGTGCACGGGTACCACGTCAGCATCCTGCAGGATGGCGTCGAGGTGGAAAGCCACGACGTCGAGGATCCGCTGGCCTTCGTCGAGGCGTTCAAGGATCGCTACAAGGTCGCCGACATTCCTGGCTTGCCTCGTTTCAACGGTGGCCTGGTGGGCTATTTCGGCTACGACTGCGTGCGCTATGTGGAAAAACGCCTGGGTGCCAGCCCCAACCCGGACCCATTGGGGGTACCGGATATCCTGCTGATGGTCTCCGATGCCGTGGTGGTGTTCGACAACCTGGCGGGCAAGATGCACGCCATCGTGCTGGTCGACCCGGCCGAGGCGCAGGCCTTCGAGCAAGGGCAGGCCCGCCTGCAGGGGCTTCTGGATACCCTGCGCCAGCCGATCACCCCGCGCCGTGGCCTGGACCTGAGCGGGCCGATGGCCGCCGAGCCGGCGTTCCGCTCAAGCTACACACAAGCCGACTACGAAAGCGCCGTGGGCCGCATCAAGGAGTACATCCTGGCCGGCGACTGCATGCAGGTGGTGCCGTCCCAGCGCATGTCCATCGACTTCAAGGCTGCGCCCATCGACCTGTACCGGGCGCTGCGCTGCTTCAACCCGACGCCGTACATGTACTTCTTCAACTTCGGCGACTTCCATGTGGTAGGCAGTTCGCCGGAAGTGCTGGTGCGGGTCGAGGACAACCTGGTCACCGTGCGGCCGATCGCCGGTACCCGCCCGCGCGGGGCCACCGAAGAAGCCGACCGGGCGTTGGAAGACGACCTGCTGTCGGACGACAAGGAAATCGCCGAGCACCTGATGCTCATCGACCTGGGCCGCAACGACGTGGGCCGGGTGTCGGCCACCGGCAGCGTGCGCCTGACCGAGAAGATGGTGATCGAGCGTTACTCGAACGTCATGCATATCGTGTCCAACGTCACCGGCCAGCTGAATGAGGGGCTGACGGCCATGGACGCGCTGCGGGCGATCCTGCCGGCCGGTACCCTCTCCGGCGCGCCGAAGATCCGCGCCATGGAGATCATCGACGAGCTGGAGCCGGTCAAGCGCGGCGTCTACGGTGGCGCGGTGGGCTACTTTGCCTGGAACGGCAACATGGATACCGCCATCGCCATCCGCACCGCGGTGATCAAGGACGGCGAACTGCATGTGCAGGCCGGTGGCGGCATCGTCGCCGACTCGGTGCCGGCGCTGGAGTGGGAAGAAACCATCAACAAGCGCCGGGCGATGTTCCGCGCGGTGGCGCTGGCCGAGCAGACCTCCAAGTAAATGGATCGGGGCCGCAACGCGGCCCCGACAACTCAGAAGTCCAGGCTCAACGCCACGCTCACGCCCTGCTGGCGCAACTCATCACTCTTGCGCCAGTTGTAGTTCCCCCGCAGGTTCACCCCCGGCACCAGTTCATGGGTCAGCCCAAGGCTGGCGCGGGTCAGGTTGCTGTGCGGCGTATAGCCGGTCAAGGTGAAGTCGTTCGCCGGCAGGCTGGTCAGGTGCATGCGCAGGTCCTGCTGATCGTCCTCGAACTCGTGCTCGCGGGCCACCTCGGCAAACAGCCTGGTCGTCGGCAGGAGCTGCACGCTCCCCAGCAGGCCGGCCCCCAGCCGGCGTGACGTGCGCTCCTGATCGTCGAAGCCGAGCGCCGTGGAGCGGCCGCTCTTCTCGTCATACCCATCGACCTTGACCCGCGCATAGTCGGCGCTGATGAAGGGCGCCAGTTGCCAGCGGCTGCTCTCGGCCGCCAGGTTGTAGCCCACCCGGCCGGTGACGGCCCAGGCTTCGCCATCGCTGTCGCCTTTCTCGCTGCGCTCACCAACGCCCAAGGCGAAGGTGCGCTTGAGGTCGCGATAGTCCAGGTGCCCGGCGGTCAGTGCCGCGTCGGCCCACCAGCGATCCTGACGGAACTGGGCGAAGGCGCTGGCCAGGTAGCTGTCGAGCTTGTAGTCGGAATCTTCCTGGCCGGCCTCGAGCCTTTGCCGGTACACGCCCGCCGCCAGCCCCACGCGCCAGGCGTCATCCAGCCGATAGCTGCCGCCGAGGGTCAGGTTGTAGCCGCGCCCGTCGCCACTGGCGGCGCTGCGCTGGCTGCCGAAGTCCAGGTCCTGGCCACCGGTGGCGACGAACGCCTGCCATTGACCGACCGCCTGCCAGGGTGTCTGCCACTGGTTGCGCAGCTCATCCTGATGGGCGCGGAGGCTGGCGTGGGCGATTTCCGGCAGAAGGGTCAGTTCCCAGGGCGCGGCGAGGATCGAATAGGCGTAGTCGGCAATCAGTTGCTGACCGGCGATGGTCGGGTGCACCGAGTCGTTGAACAGCAGCCGGGTCGGGTCCGGCGTCGTGCCGTTCGCCCCGTAGACCGGGTTGCCCACGCAGCCGTCGCCGCTGTAGCAGGTGCCGACCAGGTTCTGGTCGGCGGCCAGGCCGAACTGGGCGGGGCTGGCCAGGGCCTCGCGCAGCAGCGCCGGGACATTCAACGGGATGATCTCGGCGTCGATCTGCCCGAGCCGGTTGACCAGCGACTGGTTGAACACGCCGGACAGCTGCGACAGCGGCCCTTGCTGGGGTGTGCCGCTGAAGTTCGGTGTCTGCCCCAGGTCCGGCAGCAGCCAGACCATGATGTAGCGCGCGCCGCCCTGTTGCAGCGCCTGGGCGCTGGCCGCCAGGCGGGCACCGGCGGCGGCCGCGTCGGTGGGGCTGTTGACCAGGCCCTGGAGGAAGTCGTTGCCGCCACCGGTCAGGTAGTACAGGGCATTGGGGTCGGCCCGCAGGCCGTTGGCCAGGTAGCCGTCACGCTCGCGCAGAACAGTGCCCGCGCCGGGGCGACCGGGTGGGATGACGGCTTGCGAGGTGTCGGTGATCGAGTCGAGGATCTGCTGCGTGGTGTAGCCGCCCACGGCCCAGTTGTTGCCATCTGGCGTGCCTTGCAGCTGGTTGGTCAGCGACGTCGAGGGCCCCAGGCTGGTCCCGGAAAAGCCCAGCCTGCCACCGAGGATCATCGGCGACACCGGCGCGTAGTTGCCGTTGGCGTCGCGGTTGGTGAAGCGCATGCCTGGCGTGCCGCCGGTCAGGTCGGGGAACTGCCCGGCGTCGCTGAGGCTGTCACCGAAGACAATGAGTGAGGAGTAGGGGGAGGGCGCGGCCATGATGGCCTGGCTGCAGGCGAGGGCGAGCATGCCGACGGTGGCGTGCAGGAAGGGGGTCTTGCGCATGCATGAATATCCTTTTCGTTGTTTTTATGAAGGCAAGCCGCATGACCATAGCAAATCGCCGGTCTTTGCCCAGCATGGCAATGGTTTCCCCGTGTTTAGGGGCATATTGCACCCGCCGCCCCGGTAGGTTACTGTCCCGGAACGTATGAACGAGACCTACCCTGTGTTGATCGTCAGCAAACTCTTGATGCGCGTTATCAAGGCCGTCGCCCGTTGGCGTTGGCGCGCCTGACTTTTTCTCCTGCCGGTTTGCCCGGCCCGTCCCCGTTTGCCTTCCCCACTTGTTCCGTCAACCGCCCCGTGCGGGTTCGGCCGCATTCATGAGCGGCAGCGGAAGGCTCGAATCAAAAGTCAGTATTCAAGAGGTTCGTTGCAGATGTTACTGATGATCGACAACTACGACTCCTTCACCTACAACGTCGTGCAGTACCTTGGCGAGCTGGGTGCCGAGGTCAAGGTCATTCGCAATGACGAAATGACCATCGCCCAGATCGAAGCCCTTAATCCCGAGCGCATCGTCGTCTCCCCGGGCCCGTGCACGCCGAGTGAAGCCGGGGTCTCTATCGAGGCCATCCTGCACTTTGCCGGCAAACTGCCGATCCTGGGCGTCTGCCTGGGCCACCAGTCCATCGGCCAGGCCTTCGGTGGCGACGTGGTGCGCGCCCGCCAGGTGATGCATGGCAAGACCAGCCCGGTGCTGCACCGTGACCTGGGCGTGTTCGCCGGCCTGAACAATCCGCTCACCGTGACCCGCTATCACTCGCTGGTGGTCAAGCGCGAAACCCTGCCCGACTGCCTGGAAGTGACCGCCTGGACCGCCCACGAAGACGGTACTGTCGACGAAATCATGGGCCTGCGTCATAAAACCCTGAACGTCGAAGGGGTACAGTTCCACCCCGAATCCATCCTCACCGAGCAGGGCCACGAGCTGTTCGCCAATTTCCTCAAGCAGACCGGCGGACGCCGTTAAGGACCGATCATGGATATCAAGACCGCTTTGAGCCGTATCGTCGGCCACCTGGATTTGTCCACCGAGGAAATGCGCGACGTCATGCGCCAGATCATGACCGGCCAGTGCAGCGAGGCGCAGATCGGCGCTTTCCTCATGGGCATGCGCATGAAGAGCGAGAGCATCGACGAGATCGTCGGCGCGGTGTCGGTGATGCGTGAGCTGGCCGACAAGGTCGAGCTGAAGACCCTCGACGGCGTGGTCGACATCGTCGGCACCGGTGGCGATGGCGCCAACATCTTCAATGTGTCGACTGCTTCGGCCTTTGTCCTGGCCGCGGCCGGCTGCACCGTGGCCAAGCATGGCAACCGTGCCGTCTCCGGCAAGAGCGGCAGCGCCGACCTGCTGGAAGCCGCCGGTATCTACCTGAACCTGACCCCGGTGCAGGTCGCCCGTTGCATCGACAGCCTCGGCATCGGCTTCATGTTCGCCCAGACCCATCACAGTGCAATGAAGCACGCCGCCGGCCCACGTCGCGACCTGGGGCTGCGTACCCTGTTCAACATGCTCGGCCCGCTTACGAATCCGGCCGGCGTGAAACACCAGGTGGTCGGGGTCTTCACCCAGGCCCTGTGCCGCCCGTTGGCCGAGGTGCTGCAGCGCCTGGGCAGCAAGCACGTGCTGGTGGTGCACTCGAAGGACGGCCTGGACGAGTTCAGCCTGGCTGCGCCGACCTTCGTCGCCGAACTGAAGAATGACCAGATCACCGAGTACTGGGTCGAGCCGGAAGACCTAGGCATGAAGAGCCAGAGCCTGCACGGTCTGGCGGTCGAGGGGCCGCAGGCTTCTCTGGAGCTGATCCGTGACGCCCTGGGGCGACGCAAGACCGAGAACGGCCAGAAGGCCGCCGAGATGATCGTGCTCAATGCCGGCGCGGCGCTGTACGCCGCCGACCACGCGATGACCCTGGCCCAGGGTGTCGAACTGGCCCACGATGTGCTGCACACCGGCCTGGCCTGGGAGAAACTGCAGGAGCTGGGCGCCTTTACCGCGGTATTCAAGGTGGAGAACGAAGCATGAGCGTACCGACGGTGCTGGAAAGGATCATCGCCCGCAAATTCCAGGAAGTGGCCGAGCGCAGCGCGCGGGTCAGCCTGGGTGAACTCGAGCGTCTGGCCAAGGCGGCCGATGCGCCCCGTGGCTTTGCCAGGGCATTGATCGAGCAGGCTGCGCGCAAGCAGCCTGCGGTGATCGCCGAGATCAAGAAGGCCTCGCCAAGCAAGGGCGTGATCCGCGAAAACTTCGTGCCGGCGGAAATTGCCGTCAGCTACGAGAAGGGTGGGGCGACTTGCCTGTCGGTGCTGACCGACGTGGACTACTTCCAGGGTGCCGACGTCTACCTGCAGCAGGCGCGAGCCGCCGTTTCGCTGCCGGTGATCCGCAAGGACTTCATGGTCGATCCGTACCAGATCGTCGAAGCCCGTGCGCTGGGCGCCGACTGCGTGCTGTTGATCGTCTCGGCGCTGGACGACGTGAAGATGGCCGAGCTGGCCGCCACCGCCAAGGACGTCGGCCTCGACGTGCTGGTCGAAGTGCATGACGGCGATGAGCTGGAGCGTGCATTGAAGACCCTCGACACACCGTTGGTCGGGGTCAACAACCGCAACCTGCATACCTTCGAAGTCAGCCTGGAGACTACCCTCGACCTGCTGCCACGCATCCCCCGCGATCGCCTGGCCATCACCGAGAGCGGCATCCTCAACCGTGCCGATGTCGAGCTGATGGAAATCAACGAGGTGTATTCGTTCCTGGTCGGCGAGGCGTTCATGCGCGCCGAGCAGCCAGGGTTGGAGCTGCAGCGGTTGTTCTTCCCCGAACAGGTGAAGAAGACCGTTCAGCAACTGGACTGATCGAACAGAGAGCCGGCATCGTTTGCCGGCTTTTTTGTATTCGAAGGCTTCATCGCGAGACAGTCCCAACGTGGGAGCGGGCTTGCCCCGCGATGAGGCCGGTGAACATCACAGCAAAGGTGGATCAATGACCGATCAACCCCTGGCCCTTACCGTCGAACAAGGCCTGCACGCCGAACAGGACCTGCTGGCCGCCGTCTGCCGCGGCGAGCGCGAATCCGGCGTGCTGTTCTGGCGCCCGACCGACCATGCCCTGGTCATGCCCCGGCGCATGAGCCGCCTGGACAATTTCGAGGCCGCCTGCGCCGAGCTGGCCATCGCCGGCTGGCCAGTGCTGCTGCGCGAAACCGGTGGCGAGCCGGTGCCGCAATCCCATGCGACCGTCAACGTGGCACTGGTCTACGTGGCCCCGCGCAGCGAGGGGGACCAGGGGCGTATCGAGAATGCCTACGAGCGTCTGTGCCTGCCGCTGTGCGATGTCCTGCGCGAATGGGGCGGTGTGGCCTCGGTGGGGGAAATCGACGGTGCTTTCTGCGATGGCCGCTACAACGTCAACCTCAATGGCCGCAAGCTGGTCGGCACGGCCCAGCGCTGGCGCCAGGGGCTGGGGGGCAAGCGCCCGGTGGTGTTGGTGCATGGCGCGTTGTTGCTGGACAACGAGCGTGAATCGATGGTCGCGGCGGTCAACCGCTTCAATGAGTGCTGCGAACTGGAGCAGCGCTGCCGTGCCGACAGCCATATCGCCCTGCACGAGGTGGCGCCTGCGGCTCCCTGGTTCGAGCGTCTGAGCCAGGCATACAGGCAAGTGCTGGCGGAGCTGCCGAAGGACTAACGGGTGCCGTAGACCACCATGGTCTTACCCTTGACCTGCACCAGGCTGCGCTCCTCGAGGTCCTTGAGGACGCGGCCGACCATCTCCCGTGAACAACCGACGATACGACCGATCTCCTGGCGGGTGATCTTGATCTGCATGCCGTCGGGGTGGGTCATGGCGTCGGGTTGCTTGCACAGGTCGAGCAGGCAGCGGGCGACCCGCCCGGTGACATCGAAGAACGCCAGGTCGCCGACCTTGCGGGTGGTGTTGCGCAGGCGCTGGGCCATCTGGCTGCCCAGAGCATAGAGGATTTCCGGCTCCAGGCGTACCAGCTCGCGGAATTTGTCGTAGCCGATCTCGGCCACTTCGCACTCGGTCTTGGCACGCACCCAGGCGCTGCGCTGATGTTCCTGGCCGGCCGGCTCGAACAGCCCCAGCTCACCGAAGAAATCACCGCTGTTGAGGTAGGCGATGATCATCTCGTGGCCGTCGTCGTCCTCGATCAGGATGGTCACCGAGCCCTTGATGATGAACGACAAGGTCTCGGCCCGGTCGCCGGCACAGATGATGTTGCTCTTGGCGGCGTAGCGACGGCGCTGGCAGTGGGCCAGCAGCTTGTCGATGTTCTTGATCTTGGGTGGCAGGGCTGAGGAGACCATCACGAAATCCTGTTCGATGCGACGCATTGGCTTTTTATAGAGGCGCCTGGCAGCACGCGCCAGTCATTTGGCGCCAGCTTATCAGACACTTCAACTTGAATCGGCACAAAAGCGACGTGGCTTGAGCTTTTCCGACAGCCTCACAAGGTCTAAGCTGACACCCTTTTACGAAATCGGGAGTCCGGATAGATGAAGGCACGCATCCAGTGGGCCGGTGAAGCGATGTTCCTCGGCGAGTCGGGGAGCGGCCATGTCGTGGTCATGGACGGTCCACCCGAAGCCGGAGGTCGCAACCTGGGCGTGCGCCCGATGGAGATGCTCCTGCTCGGCCTGGGTGGCTGCAGCAGTTTCGACGTGGTCAGCATCCTCAAGAAGTCGCGCCAGGCCGTGGAAAGCTGCGAGGCCTTCCTGGAAGCCGAACGCGCCAGTGAAGACCCGAAGGTGTTCACCAAGATCCACCTCAACTTCGTGGTCAAGGGCCGCGGCTTGAAGGAGGCGCAGGTCAAGCGTGCGGTCGAGCTGTCGGCGGAGAAGTATTGCTCGGCCTCGATCATGCTGGATCGCGCGGGCGTTGAGATCACGCACGGTTACGAAATCGTCGAACTCGGTTGATCGAAGGCAGCGCCTGCCGGTCAGGCGCTTTGCTTGTGCAGGCATTCGACACCTAGCAGCAACGCGAGCCCCGGGATCAGCGCAAGCACCAGCCAGGGCGTATTCACCCCGAGCAGGATGAGGATTTCGCTGCTGCTCCAGGTGGTGCCGAAGTGTTCGGCAAACACCTGGCACTGCAACCACGCAGCCAACGTGCCAGCGAGCACGAACGTGCCGACCAGCAGTTGGCGGCTGGCTAAAAACACGCTGAGCAGCAGGAATAGCAGCTGCGCGGGCAGTGTGCCGAGCATCAGCTCGGCGCTGCTGTTGCTGTCAGGGTCGGTAAGCGTCGGCAGTTCCAGGCTGAAAGTGCTTTGCCCGACACTGGCGACCATCAGGCAAACGAACAGATAGGCGACCGGGATCAGGCCAAGGCCCTGCAGCAGCCGGGCGAGCGATCGTCCCATGTTCAATGTTCAGCGACGCAATGCCGGCAGCAGTTGCAACAGGCGTTCGGGTAGCTGTGCCCGCAGATGCTCGCTCAATGCCTCACGTCGCTTCTGGTACAGCACGCCGAGACCGATCACGCCGAGGCCGATCAAGGTCAGTATGACCGGGAACAGCAGGGAATCGGCGAACACCTCGTAGGACAGATAGCCCAGATAGGCCGCCACCCCCATTGCCCCGAACACCATGAACACGGGGCGGCGCAGCAGGACGGCCAGGCCCATCAGCCCCAGGTTGATCAGGCAGTACAGCGCCTTGCCCCACTCGCTGCCGCTGTCCATCAGCGTCAGCCCGCCCCAGAACGCCGCCAGGCCGGCGAGATAGCCCCAGAAGGCATAGTCCCGGCGGGTGCGTCCGTCGATCACCAGGAATACCAGCAGCAGGCCCAGGCCGAACCACAGCGAGACCGTGCGCCGTTGCTCCCAGCTGAACAGGTCGCCATGGAACCACTCGCTCAGGTCCATGGACATGAACCACAGGGCCACCGCGATCGGCATGACGATGAAAGGGAAGGGAATCAGGCGCAGCATCAGCAGCCCGGCCAGTACCGTCGCCGCCTCCATCGCCAACCAGCCACCCTGCACGTAGGTGTAGTACTGGTGGTAGTCGCCCTGGGCGTCGTCCAGCGGCCACCAGCCTGCCAGGCGCTCGATGGCGAACACCGCCAGCGGCACGATGCTGACCGCCACGGCGGCCAGCACGCCGGCGGCGACAGGCTGGTTGCGTCGTTGCAGCGACAGGGCGAACAGGGTGATCCCGGCGATGTAGAGCAGGGCGATGGCCAGCAGTGCGCCGTCGCCGATGCGCATCCAGGCCTCGGTGAGCAGCCAGCCCATGGCACCCATGATCAGCAGTGCGCCGAAGTAGAACGCCACATGGGCAAGCTGGAAGCTGGCGCGGCTTTCCGGCTGCTGGCGCAGGAAGGCCAGCAAGGCCTGGTCCTGCCCCGGCTGCAGCACGCCGGCACTCACGGCGCGTGCCAGGTCCCTGGCGTCGAAACGTTCCATGGTGCGCGTCTCAGATTCGGTAGGTGCTCTTGGTCATGACCTTGGCCAGCAGGCTCATGCCGAAGCGCACGGGGGCCGGGAAACGGTAGCCGCCGGCTTCCAGCGCGGACTCGGCGTGGTGTTCCTCGTCGACGCGCATCTGTTCGAGGATGGCGCGGGACTTGCCGTCGTTCTCGGGGATCTGCTCCAGGTGTTCGTCCAGGTGCTTGCACACCTGATGCTCGGTGGCGGCGACGAAGCCCAGGCTGACCTTGTCGCTGACCAGCCCGGCGAGGGCGCCGATGCCGAACGACAGGCCGTAGAACACCGGGTTGAGCACGCTGGGGTGGCTGTTGAGCTGGCGAATGCGCTGCTCGCACCAGGCCAGGTGGTCGATTTCTTCTTCCGCCGCATGCTCCATGGCCTTGCGCACCTGGGGCAGCTTGGCGGTCAGGGCCTGGCCCTGGTACAGCGCCTGGGCGCAGACTTCGCCGGTGTGATTGATGCGCATCAGGCCGGCGATATGACGGGTCTGCTGCTCGTCGAGTTCGGCGTCCGGCTGGATGATCGCCGGGGATGGGCGGGCGGGTTGGCCGCTGAAGGGCAGCAAGGTGCGCATGGCGGTATCGGCCTGCAGCAACAAGCGGTCGAGCGGCGAGTAGTGACGTTCGGTAGCCATCGGGCACCTCCGCTGAAGTGATGCCCGACAGTCTACCTCAATACCCCTGGGCAGGCTTGCCTTGGATCAGCCCGGCGGCCAGTGCATCTGGCGCTGGCCAAGCACATGCATGTGGATGTGGTAGACGGTCTGGCCGCCCTGCTCGTTGCAGTTCATCACCACGCGGAAGCCCTCTTCGCAGCCGAGTTCCCGGGCCAGGCGCTGGGCGGTGAACAGGATGTGGCCGGCCAGGCCCTTGTCCTCTTCGGTCAGGTCGTTGAGGGTGCGGATGTGTTTCTTCGGGATGACCAGGAAATGGACCGGGGCCTGGGGGGCGATATCGTGGAAGGCCAGGACCTGGTCGTCTTCGTAGATGATCTTCGCCGGGATCTCCCGGTTGATGATTCTGAGGAATAAATCGTCCACAGCACGTGCTCCATGGTGAGTGTCGGGGCTGAGTGTACTGAGCCCGCCGCCGCTCGCCCAGTGGCTATTCCATGCCGATCGGGCAATAGCGGCGATGGATCAGCCCGGCCAGCTTGCGCGTCAGCCAGCGCGGCAGCAGGCGCGGGGCGAAGGCCAGCCAGCGGTTGCGCCGGCCGGGCAGGATCAGCGCGCGGTTGCGGTCCAGGGCGCGGACGGTGTACAGGGCGATTTCCTCGGGGCTCAGGCAGCGGCTGTTGCCGTCGAGGCGTGGGATGCGGCGCCTGGCCGAACGTACCGGCCCTGGGCACAGCACCGAGACCTTGATCCCGGTGCGCCGCAGTTCCTCGCGCAGGGCCTCGGAAAAACTCAGCACATAGGCCTTGCTCGCCGCGTAGGCAGCCATCCACGGCCCCGGTGCGACCCCGGCCAGTCCCGCGACGTTGAGGATCTGCCCGCCGCCCTGGATCGCCATCAGGTTGCCAATGGCGTGGCACAGGCGGCTCAGGGCAAGGATATTGACCTCCAGCAGGTCCTGTTCATCGGCCCATTCATGGGCCAGGAACGGCCCATAGGTGCGCTGCCCCGCGCAATTCACCAGCAGGTCGATGCGCCGCTCGCCTTCCTCCAGCTCGAGGACGAAGCCAGACAGGCGTAGAGGCTGGCTGAGATCGCAGGCACGGAACAGCACTTCCACGCCAAAGCGTTGGGTGAGCTCGATGGCCACCGGCTCCAGCGTCTCGCGCTGGCGCGCCACCAGGATCAGGTTGCGCCCGCGCCGTGCCAGGGCTTCCGCCAGGGCCAGGCCCAGGCCGCTGGAAGCTCCGGTGATCATGGCGTAACGGGTCATGCAAGGCTCCTGGGGCGTAAGGGGCGCCTAGTGTACAGCCTGGCCGATTTGCTACAAGGCGTTGCTGCGCAGCTGCTGGCTGCGCGCCAGGGCGGCCCGGTACTCGTCCTGCAGGCGCCCGATCAGCTCGCCGGCGCCGGGTAGGTCATGGATCTCGCCGACACCCTGGCCGGCCGACCAGACCGTCTTCCAGGCCTTGGCCTCGTCATCCAGGGGCTTGAGCTTGCCGGCTTCATGGCCGCTCTTGAGCGCCGTCAGGTCGTAGCCGGCCTGTTCCAGGCTCTGGCGCAGGAAGCTGGCGGGGATGCCGGACACCGCCGGGGTATGCACGATATCGGCGGCCCCGGCGCCCAGGATCATCTGCTTGTAGGCATCCTGAGCCTGGCTCTCGCGGGTGGCGATGAAGCGGGTGCCCATGTAGCCGAGGTCGGCCCCCAGCAATTGCGCGGCCAGCAGTTCATGGCCGTGGTTCAGACAACCGGCCAGCAGCAAGGTCTTGTCGAAGAACTGGCGGATCTCCGCGACCAGGGCGAACGGGCTCCAGGTTCCGGCATGGCCGCCGGCGCCGGCGGCCACGGCGATCAGCCCGTCGACGCCAGCCTCGGCGGCCTTCTCGGCGTGGCGACGGGTGGTCACGTCATGGAACACCAGGCCACCATAGCTGTGCACCGCATCGACCACCTCCTTCACCGCGCCGAGGCTGGTGATGACGATGGGCACGCGATGCTCGACGCACAGGGCCAGGTCGGCCTGCAGGCGCGGATTGGTCGGGTGCACGATCAGGTTGACCGCATAGGGCGCAGGCGCCTGCAGTTCGGCCAGCCCGGCCTCGATCTCCTCCAGCCAGGCCTTGAACCCTGCGCTGTCACGCTGGTTCAGGGCAGGGAAGCTGCCCACCACGCCATTGGCGCAGCAGGCGAGCACCAGCCGGGGATTGGAGATCAGGAACATCGGCGCCGCCACCAGGGGCAGGCGCAGGCGTTGTTCGAGCGAGGCGGGCAGGGACATGGCGAAACTCCTGTAGGCGGGTGGATATCGTCAGAACGGTTTGACCACCACGAGAATTACGACGCCCAGCAGCATCAGCACCGGTGCCTCGTTGAACCAGCGGTAGTACACATGGCTGCGGGTGTTGGTGCCGGCGGCGAAGCGTTTGCGCTGGGCGCCGCACATGTGATGGTAGACGGTGAGCAGGGCCACCAGGGTGAGCTTGGCGTGCAGCCAGCCCTGGCTCAGCCAGCCGGGGTTCAGGTACAGCATCCAGCCGCCGAACACGTAGGTGGCGATCATCGCCGGGTTCATGATGCCCCGGTACAGCTTGCGCTCCATGGTGGTGAAGCGCTCGAGGCTGATGCTGTCCTGGCTCTGGGCGTGATAGACGAACAGGCGTGGCAGGTAGAACAGGCCGGCGAACCAGCAGACCACGCTGACGATATGCAGCGCCTTGATCCATAGATAGAGCATGGGGAGTTCCTTCAGGTTTTCACGGTCGTCAGATAGTAGAGGCCAAGGGCCCGAAGGGTCATCCCAAGAGTTGTTACAGGCGCCCTTGGCCCCTATTATCGTGCGCTTTCCAGTGGTCTCGTTGATAAGGGGCAAGCGTCATGATCAAGGTCGGTATCGTCGGCGGCACGGGTTACACCGGTGTCGAACTGCTGCGTCTGCTGGCGCAGCACCCACAGGCCGAAGTGGCGGTCATCACTTCGCGATCCGAAGCGGGCGTGGCGGTTGCCGACATGTACCCGAACCTGCGCGGCCACTACGATGGCCTGGCGTTCAGCGTGCCGGACAGCAAGACCCTGGCGGCCTGCGACGTGGTGTTCTTCGCCACGCCCCACGGCGTCGCCCACGCCCTGGCGGGTGAGCTGCTGGCGGCCGGCACCAAGGTCATCGACCTGTCCGCCGACTTCCGCCTGCAGGACGCCGCCGAATGGGGCAAGTGGTACGGCCAGCCCCATGGCGCGCCCGAGCTGCTCAAGGACGCCGTCTACGGCCTGCCCGAGGTGAACCGCGAGAAGATCCGCCAGGCGCGCCTGATCGCCGTGCCGGGTTGCTACCCGACCGCCACCCAGCTGGGCTTGCTGCCGCTGCTCGAGGCCGGCCTGGCCGACCCGTCGCGGCTGATTGCCGACTGCAAGTCGGGCGTCAGTGGCGCCGGTCGTGGCGCTGCGGTAGGTTCGCTGTTCTGCGAGGCCGGGGAGAGCATGAAGGCCTACGCGGTCAAGGGCCACCGTCACCTGCCGGAGATCAGCCAGGGCCTGCGCCAGGCGGCGGGCAAGGACATCGGTCTGACCTTCGTGCCGCACCTGACCCCGATGATCCGTGGCATCCATGCCACCCTGTACGCGACGGTCGCCGATACCTCGGTCGACCTGCAGGCGCTGTTCGAGAAACGCTACGCCAACGAACCGTTCGTCGACGTGATGCCGGCCGGCAGCCATCCGGAAACCCGCAGCGTGCGCGGTGCCAACGTCTGCCGCATCGCCGTGCACCGGCCTCAGGGCGGTGACCTGGTGGTGGTGCTGTCGGTGATCGACAACCTGGTCAAGGGCGCGTCGGGCCAGGCGGTGCAGAACCTCAACATCCTGTTCGGCCTCGACGAGCGCATGGGCCTGTCCCACGCCGGGCTGCTGCCGTAAGCCGTCGGTCGTTGCCAGGGCCCGCCTCGCGCGGGCCTTTTTCATGGGGGCGACTAAAGCCGCACAATTCTTGACCGATTTTCTCGGACAAGCGGATAATACCCGCCATCGAGTTTTATGGCGGCACTGCGCCGGGAGAATCAACATGAGCGTCGAAACCTTCACCCCCACGGCTTTGGAGTTCACTCCCGGGGCTGCGCACAAGGTGAAAACCCTGGTCAGCGAAGAGGGCAACGAGCGGCTGAAGCTGCGTGTGTTCGTGACCGGCGGCGGCTGCTCGGGCTTCCAGTATGGTTTCACCTTTGATGAAGACGTGGCCGATGACGACACCATCGTCGAGCGCGAAGGTGTTGCGCTGGTCGTCGACCCGATGAGCTACCAGTACCTGGCGGGCGCCGAAGTCGACTACCAGGAAGGCCTGGAAGGTTCGCGCTTCGTGATCAAGAACCCGAACGCCACCACTACCTGCGGTTGCGGTTCGTCGTTCTCGATCTGATCCGGACCCTGCTGTGAAAACGCCGCGCAATTGCGCGGCGTTTTGCATTCTGGCGGGTGTTCAGGCGGGGTAGATCGCACCGAGGATGCGCAGGCCGCGGGCGGCGGTCACGCTGGGGCGGTTGGCCGGGATGCCCTCCAGGCAGCAATGGGCCAGCCAGGCGAAGGCCATGGCCTCGACCCAATCCGGGTCCACGCCATGTGCGGCGGTGCTTGCAACCTTGGCAGCCGGCAGCAGGGCCGCCAGGCGCGCCATCAATGCACCGTTGCGCGCACCTCCGCCACAGACCAGCAGGGCCTCGGTGCCGTCCTGGGCCTGGCGCAGCGAGTCGATGATGCTGCGCGCCGTCAGCTCCAGCAGGGTGGCCTGGACATCTTCGTCACGGTACGCCGGCAGGCGCGCCAGATGGGCGTCCAGCCAGGGCAGGTTGAAGACTTCGCGGCCAGTGCTCTTCGGGCCGCTGCCGGCGAAGAACGGATCGCTCAGCAGGGCGCTCAGCAGGTCCTGACGGACGCTGCCGCTGGCCGCCCAGGC
This sequence comes from Pseudomonas peradeniyensis, assembly GCF_014268935.2. Lineage (GTDB taxonomy): Bacteria > Pseudomonadota > Gammaproteobacteria > Pseudomonadales > Pseudomonadaceae > Aquipseudomonas > Aquipseudomonas peradeniyensis. The sequence continues at coordinate 627,947 of NZ_JABWRJ020000003.1, forward strand.
GCCGTCGGCATCGAAGGCCTGGCCCTGCTTGCGTTCGATCCAGGCATCCAGCAGCACATTGCCCGGGCCACAGTCGAAGCCATGCACCGGCTGCTCGCGTTCGATCAGGCTCAGGTTGCTGAAGCCACCCACGTTGAGGATCGCCAGGCGCTGGCCGAGATGACCGAACAGGGCCTCGTGAAACGCCGGTACCAGGGGCGCGCCCTGGCCACCCGCCGCCACGTCGCGGCGACGGAAGTCGCCCACCACGCAGATGCCGGTGAGCTCGGCCAGCAGGGCCGGGTTGCCGATCTGCACGGTAAAGCCACGGGCCGGCTCATGGCGAACCGTCTGGCCGTGGCTGCCGATGGCACGGATGGCGTCGGGCGCCAGGCCCTGGGCGGCCAGCAGATGATTGATGCCCTGTGCCGCCAGGGTGGCCCAGCGGTTTTCCGCCAGGGCCGCACGGGCGATCTCGTCGGGGCCGCTGGCGCAGAGGCCGAGCAGGTCCTGGCGCAGGTCGACGGGCATGGGGATGTAATGGGTGGCGAGCAGCCGCAGCTGCTCGTCTTGCTCGATCAGGGCGATGTCCAGGCCATCAAGGCTGGTGCCGGACATCACCCCCAGGTAGAGCGCCATGTCAGCGCTTGTTGGCGGCGAGCAGGGTGGCCTTTTCCTGATCCATGCGGGCAATCAGGGGCTGGCTCTGCTGGTTGAAGCGCTGGCGCTCGGCCTTGGCGATCGGGTCGGCCATCGGCACCTTCTGGCTCAGCGGGTCGACGTGGACACCGTTGACCTGGAACTCGTAGTGCAGGTGCGGGCCGGTCGACAGGCCGGTGGTGCCAATGTAGCCGATGATCTGCCCCTGCTTGACGCTGGAGCCGGTCTTGATGCCCTTGGCGAAGCCCTGCATGTGGCCGTAGAGGGTCTTGTACGAATTGCCATGGGCGATGATCACGGTGTTGCCGTAGCCGCCGCGGCGGCCGGCCAGTTCGATGCGACCGTCGCCGGCGGCCTTGATCGGCGTGCCGCGTGGCGCGGCGTAGTCGACGCCCTTGTGCGCACGGATCTTGTTGAGGATCGGGTGCTTGCGCCCGGCCGAGAAGCGCGAGCTGATGCGGGCGAAGTCCACTGGGGTGCGGATGAACGCCTTGCGCAGGCTGTTGCCGTCGGCGGTGTAGTAGTTGGTGTTGCCCTGCTTGTTGGTGTAGCGCACGGCAGTGTAGGTCTTGCCGCGGTTGGTGAAGCGGGCGGAGAGGATGTTGCCGGTGCCGACCACCTTGCCGTCCATCATCTTCTGCTCGTAGACCACGTCGAATTCGTCGCCAGGGCGGATGTCCTGGGCGAAGTCGATGTCGTAGCCGAGGATGCGCGCCATGTCCATGGTCATGCTGTGGGACAGGCCGGCGCGCTGGGCGGAGGCGGACAGCGAGCTCTTGATCACGCCATGGGCGTAGGCGGTGCGGACCACCGGCTTACTGATCTCGCGCTCGAAGGCGAAGCCCTTGTCGGTCCTGTTCAGGCGGATGGTCTCGAGGTTGCTGACCTTGCTGTGCAGGCTGGTCAGCTGGCCGTCCTTGTCCAGTTCGAACTGCAGCACCTGGCCATGCTTGAGCTGGCTGAACTGCTTGGCCTGCTTGTTGCTCGCCAGCACGTCGTGGACGGCGTTGGCCGGCAGGCCGACCTTGTTGAACAGGGTGGAAAGCGTATCGCCGCGGCTGACCACCACTTCGCGGTGGCCCGGGGCCTTTTCTTCCGGCTTGGCGGCGGGGGCTGGCGCCGGTTCCGCCTTGGCGGTCTCGGGCTCCGCGCCGTCGATCTGGGCGAATGGCGAGTCGCTGCTCTGCCCGGCCTCTACCAGGGGGGCGCTGCGGGACTCGTCCTTGAGCTGTTCTGCCGGGCTCTCGAGCTCCAGGCTGAGGGTGGTTTTCTTGGCTTCCACTTCGCTGGAAGGGAAGACCAGCAAGGCCAGGCTGAGGAGGGCGGCAATGCCGCTTGCGGCCAACAGATGGCTTTTCGGATAAAGCGGGGGCGCTTTAGGCGTTTCGTTGGTCATAGGTGAGGTGACTTTGAAAAAGGTGAAATGGAAAAGATGAATGACATGATGAAGATGAAATAACTGTATAAAATATAACCAAATCCATTCTCACGCAAGGGCGCGTAGACGTTGCGGTGCGCCGTTCGGGTCACAAACCTTTGCGAAACTTGTATTTGATGGCCGATCTTGTATGGTTGGCTCCCCTTGAATCCTAGCGTTGCGGGTCTGTCTATGAAGTCGGTTGAAGAGCAGCTGGCGCTTATCAAGCGCGGTGCGGAAGAGGTACTGGTCGAATCGGAACTGGTGGAGAAGCTCAAGCGTGGCCAACCGCTGCGCATCAAGGCGGGCTTCGATCCAACCGCGCCCGACCTGCACCTGGGGCACACGGTGCTGATCAACAAGCTGCGCCAGTTCCAGGAACTGGGGCATCAGGTCATCTTCCTGATCGGCGACTTCACCGGCATGATCGGTGACCCGAGCGGCAAGAGCGCCACCCGTCCGCCGCTGACCCGCGAGCAGGTGCTAGATAACGCCGAGACCTACAAGCAGCAGGTGTTCAAGATCCTCGACCCGGCCAAGACCGAGGTGGCGTTCAACTCCACCTGGATGGACAAGCTCACGCCTGCCGACTTCATTCGCCTGGCCTCGCAGTACACCGTGGCGCGCATGCTCGAGCGCGACGACTTCGACAAGCGCTACACCACCAACCAGCCGATCGCGATCCATGAGTTCCTCTATCCGCTGGTGCAGGGTTACGACTCCGTCGCCTTGAAGGCCGATGTCGAGCTGGGTGGCACCGACCAGAAGTTCAACCTGCTGATGGGGCGCGAGCTGCAACGCGCCTACGGTCAGGAGGCACAGAACATCGTCACCATGCCGCTGCTCGAAGGGCTGGATGGCGTGAAGAAGATGTCCAAGTCGCTGGGCAATTATGTCGGCATCCAGGAAGCGCCCGGGGTGATGTACAGCAAGCTTGTGTCGATTCCCGATACCTTGATGTGGCGTTACTTCGAGCTGCTGAGCTTCCGTTCGATGGAAGAGATCGATCAGTTCCGGGCGGATGTCGAGAATGGCGCCAATCCGCGCGACATCAAGATCAAGCTGGCCGAGGAGATCGTGGCTCGCTTCCATGGTGAAGAGGCTGCGGCCAATGCGCACCGTGCCGCGGGCAACCGCATGAAGGAAGGCGAGTTGCCGGAGGACCTGCCGGAGATCGAAGTAGCTGCCGCTGAAGATCTGCCGATCGCCGCCGTGCTGAATCGGGCTGGCCTGGTGAAGAACTCGGCGCAGGCGCGGGATCTGCTCGGCGCTGGTGCGGTCAAGGTGGATGGCGCGGTGGTCGACCGTGACTTCATGTTCGTGATTGGCGCGACCCATGTGTGCCAGGCGGGCAAGAAGGCGTTTGCCCGGGTCAGCCTCAAGGCGGAGTGATCGCCTGGTGGTGTAAAGAGAAGCGGGGAGGCCGGTAGGCCTCCCCGCTTTTGTTTTGGGGCTTCTTAATATAGGTGCCAGGGTGGCAAGGCGTCGGCGAGCACCTGAAGCGATCTTTTTGATTTTTATGAAATTAACGGTTGACGCCCTCTCAGATCCCCTTATAATGCGCCCCACTTCCAGCGACATCGGAACGAAAAACTCCTTGAATATCAATGAGTTGATTGTTGAAGAGGGTTGCGGAGGTGCTTCGATCATCTGATCGGCAGCGGTGAAAAAGGCAGTTGACAGCAGGTTGTAACGCTGTATGATTCGCCTCCCGCTACGAGAGATCGCAGCGAGTCAAGTGTTTGAAGTGAAACGAGTTCTTCGTTAAAAACCTCAAAATAAACGCTTGACACGAAATGAGGAAAGCGTAGAATGCGCGCCTCGGTTGAGATGAAAAGCTCTTGGCCAAACGCTCTTTAACAAATTGAATCAAGCAATTCGTGTGGGTGCTTGTGAGTACGGACTGATAGTCGCCAAGATTATCAGCATCACAGTGGCCATGAGAAATCACATAGTTGCCTTGAGATTGCTGAGCCAAGTTTAGGGTTTCTTAAAACCCGCCAGTATTGAACTGAAGATTTTGATCATGGCTCAGATTGAACGCTGGCGGCAGGCCTAACATGCAAGTCGAGCGGATGACGGGAGCTTGCTCCTTGATTCAGCGGCGGACGGTGAGTAATGCCTAGGATTCGCCTTTGGGTAGTGGGGGACACCGTTTTCGAAAGGAACGCTACCGCATACGTCCTACGGGAGAAAGCAGGGGACCTTCGGGCCTGGCGCTATCAGATGAGCCTAGGGTCGGATTAGCTTAGTAGGTGAGGTAATGGCTCACCTAGCGACGATCCGTAACTGGTCTGGAGAGGATGATCAGTCACACTGGAACTGGTGACACGGTCCAGACTCCTACGGAGGCAGGGGGAATATTGACAATGGGCGAAAGCCTGATCCAGCCATGCCGCGTGTGTGAAGAAGGTCTTCGGATTGTGGTACACTTAAGTTGGCAGCGCAGTAAGTTATCACCTGTTGCTTCCGACGTTACCGACAGAATAAGCACCGGCTAATTTCGTGCCAGCAGCCGCGGTGTACTACAGAGTGGTGCAAGCGTTAATCGGAATTACTGGGCGCAGCGCGCGTAGGTTCGTTGCTGATGTGAAAGCCCCGGGCTCAACCTGGGAACTGTATCCAAAACTGGCGAGCTAGAGTATGGTAGAGGGTGTGGAACGGTAGCGGGTAAAATGCGTAGATATAGGAAGGAACACCAGTGGCGAAGGCGACCACCTGGACTATTACCACACTGAGGTGCGAAAGCGTGGGAGCAACAGGATTAGATACTCCTGGTAGTCCACGCTGTAAACGATGTCAACTAGCCGTTGGAATCCTTGAGATTTTAGTGTGGCAGCCAACGCATTAAGTTGACCGCTTCCGGGGAGTACGGCCGCAAGGTTAAAACTCAAACAATTGACGGGGGGCCCGGCACAAGCGGTGGAGCATGTGGTTTAATCTCGAAGCAACGCGAAGAACCTTACCAGGCCCGACATGCAGAGAACTTTCCAGAGATGGATTGGTGCCTTCGGGAAACTCTGACACAGGTGCTGCATGGCTGTCGTCAGCTCGTGTCGTGAGATGTTGTTGCTTCCGTAACGAGCGCAAACGGTCCTTAGTTACCAGCACGTTATGGTGGGCACTCTAAGGAGACTGCTGGCACAAACCGGAGTGAAGGTGGGATGACGTCAAGTCATCATGGCCCTTTACGGCCTGGGCTACACACGTGCTACAATGGTCGGTACAGAGGTTGCCAAGCCGCGAGGTGGAGCTAATCTCACAAAACCGATCGTCCGATCGCAGTCTGCAACTCGACTGCGAAGTCGGAATCGCTAGTAATCGCAAATCAGAATGTTGCGGTGAATACGTTCCCGGGCCTTGTACACACCGCCCGTCACACCATGGGAGTGGGTTGCACCAGAAGTAGCTAGTCTAACCTTCGAGGACGGTTACCACGGTGTGATTCATGACTGGGGTGGTCAAATACAGCCGGTAGGGAACCTGCGGCTGATCAATTTAATCGAAGACATCAGCCTGCTGATGAGCTCCTTGGCACACGAATTCGCTTGATTCATTGTGTAAAGACGATGCTGTAACGCGACCCTGTTATAGGTCTGTAGCCCAGTTGGTTAGAGCGCACCCTGATAAGGGCGAGGTCGGCAGTCACCCGCCCAGACCTACCAATTACTTGGTGTGGCTGGTCAAATGGGGCCATAGTCAGCTGGGAGAGCGCCTACCTTGCACGCAGGAGGTCAGCGGTTCGATCCCGCTTGCCCACCACTCTTTCAGGTTTCGCAGCACTGCTCAGAACTTAGAAATGAACATTCGTTGATGAATGTTTACTCTGACTTTTGTCAGATCGTTCTTAAAAATTCGATATGTGATAGATAGACTGAATGCCAGTTTAACGTTGGCTATTCAGGCTAAGGTAAATTTGTGAGTTCTGCTCAGCAATGAGCGAAATGCGAATTTTCGGCGAATGTCGTCTTCACAGTATAACCAGATTGCTTGGGGTTATATGGTCAAGTGAAGAAGGGCATACGGTGGATGCCTTGGCAGTCAGAGGCGATGAAAGACGTGGTAGCCTATGATAAGTTTCAGAGCTGGCAACAGATCCGTATCCAGAGACTTCGAAATTGGGAACCTAGCCAGTATAAGCTGGTTATCTTGTACTGAATATAGGTGCAAGAGGCGAACCAGGTGAACTGAAACATCTAAGTACCCGAGGAAAGAAATCAAACTGAGATTCCCTTAGTAGTGGCGAGCGAACGGGGACCAGCCCTTGCTGGTTTGAGATTATGAACGCTCTGAAAGTGCACATAGGCATAGCCCCGTACACGAAAATCTCTTGCCAGTGAAATCGAGTAGGACGGAGCACGAGAAACTTGTCTGAACATGGGGGACCATCCTCCAAGGCTAAATACTACTGACTGACCGATAGAAGTGAACCAGTACCGTGAGGGAAAGGCGAAAAGAACCCGGAGAGGGGAGGAATAGAACCTGAAACCGTATGCGTACAAGCAGTGGGAGCTCACTTGTTAGGTGACTGCGTACCTTGTATAATGGGTCAGCGACTTCTATATTCAGTGGCGAGCTTAACCGAATAGGGATGTAGCGAAAGCGAGTCTTATTAGGGCGCTTTAGTCGCTGGGTATAGACCGAAACCAACATTCATCCATGGGCAGGTTGAAGGTTAGGTAACACTGACTGGAGGACCGAACCGACTAATGTTGAAAAAGGCGGATGACCTGTGGATCGGAGGAAAGGTTAATCAAGCTCGAGATAGCTGGTTCTCCTCGAAAGTTATTTAGGTAGCGCCTCATGTATCACTGTAGGGGTAGAGCACTGTTTCGGCTAGGGTCATCCCGACTTACCAAACTGATGCAAAACCTTTAAATACCTACAAGTGCTAAGTATGGGAGACATACGGCGGGTGCCAACGTCCGTCGTGAAAAGGGAACAAACTCCAGACCGTCAGCTAAGGTCCCAAAGTCATGGTTAAGGGGAACGATGTGGGAAGGCTTAGACACAGCTAGGAGGTTACTTAGAAGCAGCCAAATTCCTTAAAGAAAGCGTAATAGCTCACTAGTCGAGTCGGCCTGCGCGAAGTATGCACGGGGCTCAAAAACCATGCACCGAAGCTACGGGTATCACCTCTGCATGCGGTAGAGGAGCGTTCTGTGCTCGTGAAGGGTGAGTTGAGAAGCTTGCTGGAGGCATCAGAAGTGGCGAATGCCATTACGAGTAACGACAATGCGAGTGAAAAACCCCGCACGCCGAAAGACTGCTTCGCGCAACGTTAATCGACGCAGTGCACGGTCCCTAAGGCGAGGCTGAAAAGGTAGTTTACGGAAACAGGTTAATATTCCTGTACTTCCAGTTATTGCGATGGAGGGATTTTATAATGGCCAGGCCAGCTTGGCGTTGGTTGTCCAAGTTTAAGGTGGTAGGCTGAGATCTGTGGCAAATCCGGGATCTTAAGGCCGAGAGCTGATGACGAGCGTTTTAGAGCGCGAAGTGTTGATGCCATGCTTCCAAGAAAGCTCCTGCTTCAGATGTGGGAACTGGGAACCTACCCCAAACCGACACAGGTTAGGTAGAGAATACCAAGGCTTGAGAGAACTCGGTGAAGGAACTAGGCAAAATGGCACCGTAACTTCGGGAGAAGGTGCGCCGGTGAGGGTGAAGCACTTGCTGCGTGCCCACGCCGGTCGAAGATACCACAGGCCGCTGCGACTGTTTATTAAAAACACAGCACTCTGCAAACACGAAAGTGGACGTATAGGTGTGACGCCTGCCCGGTGCCGGAAGGTTAATTGATGGGGTTAGCGCAAGCGAAGGCTCTTGATCGAAGCCCTGGTAAACGGCGGCCGTAACTATAACGGTCCTAAGGTAGCGAAATTCCTGTCGGGCAAGTTCCGACCCGCACGAATGGCGTAACGATGGCGGCGCTGTCTCCACCTCGAGACTCAGTGAAATTGAAACGCTGTGAAGATGCAGTGTATCCGCGGCTAGACGGAAAGACCCCGTGAACCTTACTATAGCTTTGCACTGACTTTGAGCTTGCTTGTGTAGGATAGGTGGGAGGCTGAAGTGGGACGCCAGTTCTCATGGAGCTATCCTTGAAATACCACCCTGGCAACCTTGAGGTTCTAACTCAGGTCCGTTAATCCTGATCGAGGACAGTGTATGGTAGCTGACTGGGGCGGTCTCCCAAAGAGTAACGGAGGAGTACGAAGGTGCGCTCCAGACCGGTCGGAAATCGGTCAGAGTATAAAGGCAAAAGCGCGCTTGACTGCGAGACACAGTCGAGCAGGTACGAAAGTAGGTCTTAGTGATCCGGGTGGTTCTGTATGGAAGGGGCCATCGCTCAACGGATAAAGGTACCCGGGGATAACAGGCCGATACCGCCCAAGAGTTCATATCGACGGCGGTGTTTGGCACTGATGTCGGCTCATCACATCCTGGGGCTGAAGCCGGTCCCAAGGGTATGGCTGTTCGCCATTTAAAGTGGTACGCGAGCTGGGTTTAGAAACGTCGAGACAGTTCGGTCCCTATCTGCCGTGGACGTTTGAGATTTGAGAGGGGCTGCTCCTAGTACGAGAGTGACCGGAGGGACGAACCTCTGGTGTTCCGGTTGTCACGCCATGGCATTGCCGGTAGCTATGTTCGGAAAGAGATAACCGCTGAAAGCATCTAAGGGAAACTTGCCTCAAGATGAGATCTCCACACTGAGCCTTGAGCTCCCTGAAGGGCCGTCGAAGACTACGACGTTGATAGGTTGCGTGTAAGCGCTGTGAGGCGTTGAGCTAACCAATACTAATTGCCCGTGAGGCTTGACCATATAACACCCAAGCAATTTGCAAAGCGCAGATTGCGGTGGTGAAGACGAAAGAACCGAAAGTTCGCAACATCACAAATCGCATATCCGAATTCGCTGGAGTATCCATCTGGATCTTCTGGCAACAGAATTTCTTGACGACCATAGAGCATTGGAACCACCTGATCCCATCCCGAACTCAGCAGTGAAACGATGCATCGCCGATGGTAGTGTGGGGTTTCCCCATGTGAGAGTAGGTCATCGTCAAGATTCATTTCGCAAAACCCCTATCTGCGCGAGCAGGTAGGGGTTTTGTCTTTTCCGCGTCACAGAAACCAACACCGCCCCCTGTAGGAGCGGCCTTGCGTCGCGAAAGGGCCGCAACGCGGCCCCGGCGACATCAGCGTGATGCACAAATCCTGGGGCCGCTTCGCAGCCCTTTCGCGGCACAAGGCCGCTCCTACAGAGATCGCGTCGGCTGCGGGGCCGGCGGTAGCCCTTTTCCTATGCAAGCCCTCGGGGCGTGGCTATCATGCCAGCCTTATTCCAAGTCGAGACTGGCATGCTGAAGTTGTTGAATCTCCTCAAGGATGGCCGGTTCCATTCCGGAGAAGCCCTGGGGGCCGCCCTCGGGGTAAGCCGCAGCGCCGTCTGGAAACAGCTGCAGCACCTTGAGAGCGAACTGAACCTGACTATTCACAAGGTCCGTGGCCGTGGCTATCAGCTGGCAGCGCCGCTGAACCTGCTTGAATCGCAGGCGATCGCCGGGTTTTCGGAGGGTGAGCCGTGGCCGGCCTTCATTCACGACACCATCGACTCCACCAATGCCGAGGGCTTGAGGCTTGCCGCCCAGGGACAGGTGGCGCCGTTCCTGGTGCTGGCCGAGCGGCAGAGCGCCGGGCGCGGACGCCGTGGTCGCCAATGGGTCAGTCCATTCGCCGAAAACCTCTATTACAGCCTGGTACTGCGCATCGATGGCGGCATGCGCCAGCTCGAGGGCTTGAGCCTGGTGGTTGGCCTGGCGGTCATGCGCACGCTGAAGACGTTCGGCCTGAAGGATGTCGGGCTGAAATGGCCCAATGATGTCCTGGCCAGCGGGCGCAAGATCACCGGCATCCTCCTGGAGCTGGTCGGCGATCCGGCGGATGTCTGCCATGTGGTGCTGGGTATCGGTATCAACGTGAACATGCAGGGCGGTGAACAGATCGACCAACCCTGGACCTCCATGCGCGGCGAGACCGGACAGTTGGTGGACCGTAACCGCTTGGTGGCGGAGCTCAGCCAGCAACTGCAGCACGAGCTGGCTCGTCATCGCCGCTATGGTTTCGCCGCGTTCCAGGAAGAATGGGAGCAGGCGCACCTGTGGCAGGGGCAGAAAGTCTCGCTGGTCGCCGGCACCACTCGCATCGATGGGGTGGCGTTGGGCGTGGATGGGCAGGGCGGCTTGCGCCTCGAGGTGGATGGTGTGGAAAAGAGCTTCAGCGGTGGCGAGCTCAGTCTGAGGTTGCGTGATGATTCTTGAGCTCGATTGCGGAAACAGCTTCATCAAGTGGCGCGTCATCCATGCGGCCGACGCCACCATCAACGGTGGCGGTATCGTCGATTCCGACCAGGCACTGGTTGCGGCCGTCGCGGCGCTTTCATCCCTGCGCCTGATCGGTTGCCGGATGGTCAGCGTGCGCAGTGAAGAAGAAACTTCGGCGCTGTGTGCGTTGATCCTGGCTTCGTTCGGGGTCGAAGTGAGTGTGGCCCAGCCGGTGAAGGAAATGGCCGGCGTTCGCAATGGCTACGAGGACTACCAGCGCCTGGGGATGGATCGCTGGCTCGGCGCGCTGGGCGCCTATCACCTGGCGGGTCGCGCCTGCCTGGTCATCGACTTCGGTACCGCGGCCAAGGCCGACTATGTCGCGGCCGACGGTGAGCACCTCGGTGGGTACATCTGTCCGGGCATGCCGCTGATGCGCAGCCAGTTGCGCACCCACACCCGGCGAATCCGCTATGACGATGCCTCGGCCGAGCGTGCCCTGGGCAGCCTGGCGCCGGGGCGCTCCACCGTCGAAGCGGTCGAGCGTGGTTGCGTGTTGATGCTCCAGGGCTTTGCCCGGACCCAGATCGAGCAGGCCAGGGCGCTATGGGGTGAGGATTTCACGGTCTTCCTGACCGGGGGCGATGCGCCGCTGGTGCAGGACGCCGCGCCTCAGGCGCGGATCGTGCCGGATCTGGTCTTTGTCGGCCTGGCCATGGCCTGCCCAATTGAGTCGAGGTGACTATGCGCTGGTTGTTTCTGCTGTTGGTTGTGCTCAACGTCGTTTATTACGTATGGCATCAGCAGGAAGCTCCGCTTAAGGTCAAGGAAGTCGCCCCGTTGTCGTTATACAAAGGCTCCCAGCAGGAAATACGCTTGCTGCGCGAGACCGGGGCCGCGGCACCTGCCAGGCGGCGCGACGAATGCCTGGTGGTGGGTGGGCTGGCCGCACGTGAGCAGCTCGATGCCCTGCGTCAGCGCCTGGTCAGCCTGGATATTGCCGCCCTGCCGGTGGTGGGGCAGCTGCCGGGCGCCGAGGGTTTCTGGCTCAAGGTGGCCCCTGAAAGCGAGCGTTTGCTGGACCCTGCGGTGCTCTCGACTCTTTCCAAGGATTTCAAAGACTTAAAACACAAAATTATTTTGTGCGAGGGTATTGCAACTGCTGAATAGCTTGATAGAATGGCGCCCGCTTCACAGGGAACACCACTGAGGTGGTAGAGCTGGAAGCGGTGTCAAAGCAGCTAAGTTTCAGATTTGATTGAAAAAATTTGAAAAAAACGCTTGACACTAGGACGGCAGACGAATAGAATGCCGGCCACATCTGGAGGGATTCCCGAGCGGTCAAAGGGGACGGACTGTAAATCCGTTGCGAGAGCTTCGAAGGTTCGAATCCTTCTCCCTCCACCAGTTTTAGCGAGAGCCGCAAGCTCCGCGGGTATAGTTTAGTGGTAGAACCTCAGCCTTCCAAGCTGATGATGCGGGTTCGATTCCCGCTACCCGCTCCAAGTTTGCAGGATTTTGCGCAAAGTGTTTCGCTCTTGTAGCTCAGTTGGTAGAGCACACCCTTGGTAAGGGTGAGGTCAGCGGTTCAAATCCGCTCAAGAGCTCCATATAAACAAGGCAGATATGAAAATATCTGCCTTTGTTTTATAGGCTGTATGACAATTTCTTCTGCGGAGGACTGTATCGATGGCTAAGGAAAAGTTTGATCGTTCGCTACCTCACGTTAACGTCGGCACTATCGGCCACGTTGACCACGGTAAGACTACTCTGACTGCAGCGCTGACTCGCGTCTGCTCCGAAGTTTTCGGTTCGGCCGTCGTTGAGTTCGACAAGATCGACTCGGCTCCGGAAGAAAAAGCGCGCGGTATCACCATCAACACCGCTCATGTCGAGTACAACTCGAACATTCGTCACTACGCTCACGTTGACTGCCCAGGTCACGCTGACTACGTGAAGAACATGATCACCGGTGCTGCCCAGATGGACGGCGCGATCCTGGTTTGCTCGGCCGCCGATGGTCCGATGCCGCAAACCCGTGAGCACATCCTGCTGTCCCGTCAGGTTGGCGTTCCGTACATCGTGGTCTTCCTGAACAAGGCTGACCTGGTAGACGACGCCGAGCTGCTGGAGCTGGTCGAGATGGAAGTTCGCGACCTGCTGTCCACCTACGACTTCCCAGGCGACGACACTCCGATCATCATCGGTTCCGCTCGTATGGCCCTGGAAGGCAAAGACGACAACGAAATGGGTACCAGCGCTGTCAAGAAGCTGGTTGAAACTCTGGATGCCTACATCCCTGAGCCAGTTCGTGCCATCGACCAGCCGTTCCTGATGCCGATCGAAGACGTATTCTCGATCTCGGGTCGTGGTACCGTTGTTACCGGTCGTATCGAGCGTGGTATCGTCCGCGTTCAGGATCCGCTGGAAATCGTTGGTCTGCGTGACACCACCACCACCACCTGCACCGGCGTTGAGATGTTCCGCAAGCTGCTGGACGAAGGTCGTGCTGGCGAGAACTGCGGCGTTCTGCTGCGTGGTACCAAGCGTGACGACGTTGAGCGTGGCCAGGTTCTGGTCAAGCCAGGTTCGGTCAAGCCGCACACCAAGTTCACCGCAGAAGTCTACGTCCTGTCGAAGGAAGAAGGCGGTCGTCACACTCCGTTCTTCAAAGGCTACCGTCCTCAGTTCTACTTCCGTACCACTGACGTGACCGGTAACTGCGAACTGCCGGAAGGCGTTGAGATGGTAATGCCAGGTGACAACATTCAGATGACTGTCACCCTGATCAAGACCATCGCAATGGAAGACGGTCTGCGCTTCGCCATCCGTGAAGGCGGTCGTACCGTCGGCGCCGGCGTCGTAGCGAAAATTATTGAATAAGTAGTTGATTTACTTGATCAGGCCGGTATAATGGCCGGCCTGATACAGCGTTATAGGTCAGTAGCTCAATTGGCAGAGCGACGGTCTCCAAAACCGTAGGTTGGGGGTTCGATTCCCTCCTGACCTGCCATTCACCTCGGTGTGATGGCTTTCTTCTCACAGGATCCTCCTCGATGACTCCCAAAACTGAAGCCCAAGAATCGCGTTTTGATCTGTTCAAGTGGCTCGCTGTTGTCGCATTGGTAGTCGTTGGTGTCGTGGGTAATCAGTATTACTCCGCTTCTCCGATCCTGTATCGCGTACTCGTCCTGCTTGCCCTGGCTGCTGTCGCTGGCTTCGTTGCCCTGCAGACCGCCAAAGGCAAGTCGTTCTTTGCGCTGGCGAAGGAAGCTCGTACCGAGATCCGTAAAGTCGTGTGGCCGACCCGCCAAGAAACCACTCAGACCACGCTGATTGTCGTGGCTGTAGTTCTGGTCATGGCGCTGCTGCTGTGGGGTCTTGATTCCCTGCTCGGCTGGTTGGTCTCCTTGATCGTTGGCTAAGGGTGTCTCGTGGCTAAGCGTTGGTATGTTGTGCATGCTTACTCGGGTTACGAGAAGCATGTAATGCGCTCCCTGATCGAGCGCGTCAAGCTGGCTGGCATGGAAGACGAATTCGGCGAGATCCTGGTCCCGACCGAAGAAGTCGTCGAAATGCGTAACGGCCAGAAGCGCAAGAGCGAGCGCAAGTTCTTCCCTGGCTATGTACTGGTCCAGATGGAAATGAACGAAGGGACTTGGCACCTTGTCAAGGATACCCCTCGGGTCATGGGTTTCATTGGTGGTACCGCAGACAAGCCTGCGCCGATCACCGATAAAGAAGCTGAGGCCATCCTGCGTCGCGTTGCCGACGGCAGTGACAAGCCGAAGCCGAAGACGCTGTTCGAGCCGGGTGAAGTGGTTCGCGTCATTGACGGTCCGTTCGCTGACTTCAATGGCAGTGTCGAAGAAGTTAACTACGAGAAGAGCCGCCTGCAGGTTGCAGTGCTCATTTTCGGTCGCTCCACCCCGGTGGAGCTCGAGTTCAGCCAGGTCGAAAAGGTCTAGCGGAACGCAGCATCCCATACCCCGCAGCCCTATGTGCTGCGGGGTTTTGTCGTCACTGGGATAAAACGCAAGTCATACGGGGAGCCATCAGGCGTTCGTACCCGAATTTGGAGTAGCTCATGGCTAAGAAGATTCAGGCTTACATCAAGCTGCAAGTAAAGGCCGGCCAGGCCAACCCAAGCCCACCCGTTGGTCCAGCACTGGGTCAACACGGTGTGAACATCATGGAATTCTGCAAGGCCTTCAACGCCCGTACCCAGGGTCAAGAGCCAGGCCTGCCGACTCCAGTGATCATCACTGTCTACAGTGACCGTAGCTTCACCTTCGAGACCAAGAGCACCCCTGCCTCGGTTCTGCTGAAGAAAGCTGCTGGCCTGACCAGCGGTTCGGCTCGCCCGAACACCGTCAAGGTCGGTACCGTTACCCGTGCTCAGCTGGAAGAGATCGCCAAGGCCAAGCAGGCCGATCTGACCGCTGCTGACATGGACGCTGCTGTACGCACCATCGCCGGCTCCGCCCGCAGCATGGGCCTGAACGTGGAGGGTGTGTAATGGCTAAGCTGACCAAGCGCCAAAAGGCTATCGCCGAGAAAATCGAAGCAGGCAAGGCCTACAACTTCGAAGAAGCCGCAACCCTGCTGGCTTCGCTGCCGGCCGCCAAGTTCGTCGAGTCGTACGACATCGCCGTCAACCTCGGTGTAGACCCACGTAAATCCGACCAGGTCGTTCGTAGCGCTACCGTGCTGCCACACGGCACTGGCAAGACCGTACGTGTTGCCGTCTTCACCCAGGGTCCAGCTGCTGAAGCCGCTCTGGCTGCCGGCGCTGACCGCGTAGGTATGGACGACCTGGCTGCCGAAATGAAAGGCGGCGACCTGAACTATGACGTCGTCATCGCATCGCCTGATGCCATGCGCGTTGTAGGTCAGCTGGGTCAGGTTCTGGGTCCTCGCGGCCTGATGCCTAACCCGAAAGTCGGTACCGTGACCCCAGACGTAGCCACTGCCGTGAAGAACGCCAAGGCTGGTCAGGTTCGCTACCGTACCGACAAGAACGGTATCATCCATACCTCCGTTGGCAAGATCGGCTTCGAAGCCGGCAAGCTGAAGGAAAACGTTGAAGCCCTGATCGCTGATCTGAAGCGTATCAAGCCGGCTTCCTCGAAAGGTATCTACGTCAAGCGCGTTACCCTGAGCACCACCATGGGCCCAGGTCTGATCATCGATCAGAGCTCGCTGAACGTGTAATGCTCGGCCGGTGCGGCCTTGGTCGCACCGGCTACTAAATTGGGGTCCCTGCCTGGCGGGGGCTATCCAAGACCGTAGGCGGCGCAAGCCTTAAACCTCAAGCCTACGCAGATGGTGCTCCCGATTCGTTCGCGAATCAGACACCAAAACGACATCCGGCTTCGGCCAGATGAAACGGTAGAAACCAGGAGTAAACCCGTGGCAATTAAACTCGAAGACAAGAAGGCCATCGTCGCTGAAGTCAACGAGGCTGCCAAAGTCGCTCTGTCCGCTGTCGTGGCTGATGCCCGTGGTGTGACTGTAGGCGCAATGACCGGACTCCGTAAAGAGGCCCGCGAAGCTGGCGTTTACGTACGTGTCGTACGTAACACCCTGCTCAAGCGCGCTGTTGAAGGCACCGAATTCTCGATCCTCAACGACGCGTTCAAAGGCCCGACCCTGATTGCTTTCTCCAACGAACACCCGGGCGCTGCTGCCCGTCTGTTCAAAGAGTTCGCCAAGGGTCAGGACAAGTTCGAGATCAAGGCAGCTGCGTTTGACGGCAAGTTCCTTGCCGCTAACCAGATCGACGTGCTGGCAACCCTGCCAACTCGCGACGAGGCTATCGCACAGCTGATGAGCGTAATCCAAGGTGCAACCAGCAAGCTGGCTCGTACCCTGGCAGCTCTGCGCGACCAGAAAGAAGCTGCTGCTGCCTAAGGCACGCGCAACACTTTCAAAATCATACGTTTAATTTGATGGCTGCGTAGGCTGTCACCCCAATACAGGATTTAAGTCATGTCTCTGACTAACGAGCAAATCATCGAAGCAATCGGCCAGAAAACCGTTCTGGAAATTGTTGAGCTGATCAAAGCGATGGAAGAAACCTTCGGCGTTACCGCTGCTGCCGCTGTTGCCGCTGGCCCAGCTGTTGCTGCTGCCGCTGCTGAAGAGCAGACCGAGTTCAACGTTGTTCTGGTTGAAGCCGGCGACAAGAAAGTGAACGTGATCAAAGCCGTTCGCGAGCTGACCGGTCTGGGCCTGAAAGAAGCCAAAGAGAAAGTCGATGGCGCTCCTCAGGTTGTAGCTGAAGGCGTTTCGAAAGAAGCCGCTGAAGACGCTAAGAAGAAGCTGGAAGAAGCAGGCGCCAAAGTCGAGCTGAAGTAATTTCGACTTTGCGACTCCAGTCCGAGCGTTAAGCGAAGGACTGATGGCTGGTGGCTTATGCCACCGGCCTTTTTCCGTTATTGGTGGCCGATCAGGTCGGCCCCGATAACGAGCTGCAAGACACCCAAGAGGGTGGCGCAAACCAAGGGGTTTGCACGATTTTCGGCTGCTCCCGCCGGGAGATGCCAAACAAGCAGGTGACCAAGCTGGGGAATGCTGATGGCTTACTCATACACTGAGAAAAAACGTATCCGCAAGGACTTTAGCAAGTTGCCGGACGTCATGGATGTGCCTTACCTCCTGGCCATCCAGCTGGATTCGTATCGCGAATTCCTGCAGGCGGGAGCATCCAAGGATCAGTTCCGCGACGTCGGCCTGCATGCGGCCTTCAAATCGGTATTCCCGATCATCAGCTACTCCGGCAATGCTGCCCTGGAGTACGTCGGCTATCGCCTGGGCGAGCCGGCGTTCGATGTGAAGGAATGTGTCCTGCGCGGTGTGACCTTCGCGGTCCCGCTGCGGGTGAAGGTGCGCCTGATCATCTTCGACAAGGAATCGTCGAACAAAGCGATCAAGGACATCAAAGAGCAAGAAGTCTACATGGGTGAAATCCCCCTGATGACTGAGAACGGTACCTTCGTAATCAACGGTACCGAGCGTGTGATCGTATCTCAGCTGCACCGCTCGCCGGGTGTGTTCTTCGACCACGACCGTGGCAAGACCCACAGCTCGGGCAAGCTGCTGTATTCCGCGCGCATCATCCCTTACCGCGGTTCCTGGCTGGACTTCGAGTTCGACCCGAAGGACTGCGTGTTCGTGCGTATCGACCGTCGCCGCAAACTGCCGGCCTCGGTACTGCTGCGCGCGCTGGGCTACAGCACCGAAGAAGTACTCAACACCTTCTACACCACCAACGTGTTCCACCTGTCCGGCGAAAAACTGAGCCTGGAACTGGTGCCTCAGCGTCTGCGTGGTGAAGTTGCGGTCATGGACATCCATGACGGCAGCGGCAAGGTCATCGTCGAGCAAGGCCGCCGTATCACCGCGCGCCACATCAACCAGCTGGAAAAGGCTGGCGTGAAAGAGCTGGACGTACCGCTGGAGTACGTGCTGGGTCGCACCACCGCCAAGGCGATCGTGCACCCTGCCACCGGCGAGATCATCGCCGAGTGCAACACCGAGCTGACCACCGACCTGCTGGTGAAGATCGCCAAGGCCCAGGTTGTCCGCGTCGAGACCCTGTACACCAACGACATCGACTGCGGTCCGTTCATCTCGGATACCCTGAAGATCGACACCACCAGCAACCAACTGGAAGCGCTGGTCGAGATCTACCGCATGATGCGTCCAGGCGAGCCGCCAACCAAGGATGCCGCCGAGACCCTGTTCAACAACCTGTTCTTCAGCGCCGAGCGTTACGACCTGTCGGCCGTCGGTCGCATGAAGTTCAACCGTCGTATCGGTCGCACCGAGATCGAAGGTTCGGGCGTGCTGAGCAAGGAAGACATCGTCGAGGTCCTCAAGACCCTGGTCGATATCCGTAACGGCAAGGGCATCGTCGACGACATCGACCACCTCGGCAACCGTCGCGTCCGTTGCGTCGGCGAGATGGCCGAGAACCAGTTCCGCGTTGGCCTGGTGCGCGTCGAGCGCGCGGTCAAAGAGCGTCTGTCGATGGCCGAAAGCGAAGGCCTGATGCCGCAGGACCTGATCAACGCCAAGCCGGTTGCGGCGGCGGTGAAGGAGTTCTTCGGTTCGAGCCAGCTCTCGCAGTTCATGGACCAGAACAACCCGCTCTCCGAGATCACCCACAAGCGCCGCGTCTCCGCACTCGGCCCAGGTGGTCTGACCCGTGAGCGCGCCGGCTTCGAAGTCCGTGACGTACACCCGACCCACTACGGCCGCGTGTGCCCGATCGAGACCCCTGAAGGTCCGAACATCGGTCTGATCAACTCCCTGGCGGCCTACGCCCGCACCAACCAGTACGGCTTCCTGGAAAGCCCGTACCGCGTGGTGAAGGAAGGCGTTGTCAGCGACGACATCGTGTTCCTGTCGGCCATCGAAGAAGCTGATCACGTCATCGCCCAGGCTTCGGCCGCGATGAACGAGAAGAAGCAGCTGATCGATGAGTTGGTAGCGGTTCGTCACCTGAACGAATTCACCGTCAAGGCGCCGGAAGACGTCACCCTGATGGACGTTTCGCCGAAGCAGGTAGTATCGGTCGCAGCGTCGCTGATTCCGTTCCTCGAGCACGACGACGCCAACCGTGCGTTGATGGGTTCGAACATGCAGCGTCAGGCTGTACCGACCCTGCGTGCCGACAAGCCGCTGGTAGGTACCGGCATGGAGCGCAACGTTGCCCGTGACTCCGGTGTCTGCGTGGTTGCTCGCCGCGGTGGTGTGATCGACTCGGTCGACGCCAGCCGTATCGTTGTTCGCGTGAACGATGATGAGGTCGAGACCGGCGAAGCAGGTGTGGATATCTACAACCTGACCAAGTACACCCGCTCCAACCAGAACACCTGCATCAACCAGCGTCCGCTGGTCAGCAAGGGTGACAAGGTTCAGCGCAGCGACATCATGGCCGATGGTCCGTCCACCGACATGGGTGAGCTGGCACTGGGTCAGAACATGCGCATCGCGTTCATGGCGTGGAACGGCTTCAACTTCGAAGACTCCATCTGCCTGTCCGAGCGTGTGGTCCAGGAAGACCGCTTCACCACGATCCACATCCAGGAACTGACCTGTGTGGCCCGTGACACCAAGCTTGGCCCAGAGGAAATCACCGCGGACATCCCGAACGTGGGTGAGGCTGCGCTGAACAAGCTGGACGAAGCCGGTATCGTCTACGTGGGTGCCGAAGTCGGCGCTGGCGACATCCTGGTCGGCAAGGTCACTCCGAAAGGCGAGACCCAGCTGACGCCGGAAGAAAAACTGCTGCGCGCGATCTTCGGTGAGAAGGCCAGCGACGTCAAAGACACCTCCCTGCGCGTGCCGACCGGCACCAAGGGCACCGTCATCGACGTCCAGGTCTTCACCCGTGACGGCGTCGAGCGCGACAGCCGCGCCCTGGCCATCGAGAAGATGCAGCTGGACGAGATCCGCAAGGACCTCAACGAAGAGTTCCGCATCGTCGAAGGCGCGACCTTCGAGCGTCTGCGTTCCGCCCTGAACGGCCAGGTGGTCGATGGTGGCGCGGGCCTGAAGAAAGGCACTGTGATCACCGATGACGTGCTGAACGGTCTGGAGCACGGCCAGTGGTTCAAACTGCGCATGGCCGAAGATGCACTGAACGAGCAGCTCGAGAAGGCTCAGCAGTACATCGTCGATCGCCGTCGCCTGCTGGATGACAAGTTCGAAGACAAGAAGCGCAAGCTGCAGCAGGGCGATGACCTGGCTCCAGGCGTACTGAAGATCGTCAAGGTCTACCTGGCAATCCGCCGTCGCATCCAGCCGGGTGACAAGATGGCCGGTCGTCACGGTAACAAGGGTGTCGTCTCGGTAATCATGCCGGTCGAAGACATGCCGCACGACGCCAACGGTACTCCGGTAGACGTCGTACTCAACCCACTGGGCGTACCTTCGCGTATGAACGTCGGTCAGATTCTCGAAACCCACCTGGGCCTCGCGGCCAAGGGTCTGGGCGAGAAGATCGACCGCATGATCGAAGAGCAGCGTAAAGCCGCTGAACTGCGTACCTTCCTCACCGAGATCTACAACGAGATCGGTGGTCGTCAGGAGAACCTGGAAGAGTTCACCGACGAAGAGATCCTCGCCCTGGCGAACAACCTGAAGAAAGGCGTGCCTATGGCTACTCCGGTCTTCGACGGTGCCAAGGAGCGTGAGATCAAGGCCATGCTGAAACTGGCAGACCTGCCGGAAAGCGGCCAGATGGTGCTGTTCGATGGCCGTACCGGCAACAAGTTCGAGCGTCCTGTGACCGTGGGTTACATGTACATGCTCAAGCTGAACCACTTGGTGGACGACAAGATGCACGCGCGTTCCACTGGTTCCTACAGCCTGGTTACCCAGCAGCCGCTGGGTGGTAAGGCGCAGTTCGGTGGTCAGCGTTTCGGGGAGATGGAAGTGTGGGCGCTGGAAGCATACGGCGCGGCATACACCCTGCAAGAAATGCTCACAGTGAAGTCGGACGACGTGAACGGCCGTACCAAGATGTACAAGAACATCGTGGATGGCGATCACCGTATGGAGCCGGGCATGCCCGAGTCCTTCAACGTGTTGATCAAAGAGATCCGTTCGCTCGGTATCGACATCGATCTGGAAACCGAATAACACGTGACGCGAAGGGGAGTGGGGCAGGTAATGCCCGCTCCCTGCTCCGCCAGGAGGAAAGGCCTTGAAAGACCTACTGAATTTGCTGAAAAACCAGGGTCAAGTCGAAGAGTTCGACGCCATCCGCATCGGTCTGGCGTCGCCTGAAATGATCCGTTCGTGGTCGTTCGGTGAAGTTAAGAAGCCGGAAACCATCAACTACCGTACGTTCAAGCCTGAGCGTGACGGCCTGTTCTGCGCCAAGATCTTTGGCCCAGTCAAGGACTACGAGTGCCTGTGCGGTAAGTACAAGCGCCTGAAGCACCGTGGCGTGATCTGCGAGAAGTGCGGCGTTGAAGTCGCCCTGGCCAAGGTTCGTCGTGAGCGCATGGCGCACATCGAACTGGCTTCGCCGGTTGCCCACATCTGGTTCCTGAAGTCGCTGCCGTCCCGTATCGGCCTGCTGATGGACATGACCCTGCGTGATATCGAGCGCGTGCTCTACTTCGAGAGCTATGTCGTTATCGACCCGGGCATGACCACCCTCGAGAAGGGTCAGCTGCTCAACGACGAACAGTACTTCGAAGCGCTGGAAGAGTTCGGTGACGACTTCGACGCCCGCATGGGTGCCGAGGCTGTCCGCGAGCTGCTGCACGCTATCGACCTGGAACACGAGATCGGCCGCCTGCGCGAAGAGATTCCGCAGACCAACTCGGAAACCAAGATCAAGAAGCTGTCCAAGCGCCTGAAGCTGATGGAAGCTTTCCAGGGCTCGGGCAACCTGCCTGAGTGGATGGTCCTGACCGTCCTGCCAGTGCTGCCGCCGGACCTGCGTCCGCTGGTACCGCTGGATGGCGGCCGCTTCGCGACCTCCGACCTGAACGACCTGTATCGTCGGGTGATCAACCGTAACAACCGTCTGAAGCGCCTGCTCGATCTGTCGGCGCCGGACATCATCGTGCGCAACGAAAAGCGCATGCTGCAGGAAGCGGTCGACGCCCTGCTGGACAACGGCCGTCGTGGTCGCGCCATCACCGGCTCGAACAAGCGTCCGCTGAAGTCCCTGGCCGACATGATCAAAGGTAAGCAAGGTCGCTTCCGTCAGAACTTGCTCGGTAAGCGCGTGGACTACTCCGGTCGTTCGGTAATTACCGTAGGCCCGACCCTGCGTCTGCACCAGTGCGGTCTGCCGAAGAAGATGGCCCTCGAGCTGTTCAAGCCGTTCATTTTCGGCAAGCTGGAAATGCGTGGTCTGGCGACCACCATCAAGGCCGCCAAGAAGATGGTCGAGCGCGAGCTGCCAGAGGTGTGGGACGTTCTCGCCGAAGTGATTCGCGAACACCCCGTACTGCTCAACCGTGCACCGACCCTGCACCGTCTGGGTATCCAGGCCTTTGAACCGGTTCTGATCGAAGGTAAGGCTATCCAGCTGCACCCGCTGGTCTGCGCCGCGTACAACGCCGACTTCGACGGTGACCAGATGGCCGTTCACGTGCCGCTGACCCTGGAAGCCCAGCTCGAAGCGCGCGCGCTGATGATGTCGACCAACAACATCCTGTCGCCAGCCAACGGTGAGCCGATCATCGTTCCATCGCAGGACGTTGTACTGGGTCTGTACTACATGACCCGTGAAGCCATCAACGCCAAGGGCGAAGGTCGCGTGTTCGCCGACCTGCAGGAAGTCGACCGCGTATTCCGCGCCGGCGAAGCCGCCCTGCACGCGAAAATCAAGGTCCGTATCAACGAGACCGTGAAGGAGCGCGACGGCTCCATCGTCAAGAACACCCGTATTGTCGACACCACTGTCGGCCGTGCGCTGCTGTTCCAGGTTGTGCCTGCCGGCCTGCCGTTCGACGTGGTCAACCAGTCGATGAAGAAAAAGGCGATCTCCAAGCTGATCAACCAGTGCTACCGCGTGGTTGGTCTGAAAGAGACCGTGATCTTCGCCGACCAGCTGATGTACACCGGTTTTGCTTATTCGACCATTTCCGGCGTTTCGATCGGCGTCAACGACTTCGTGATCCCGGACGAGAAAGCCCGCATCATCGGTACCGCCACCGACGAAGTGAAGGAAATCGAGAGCCAGTACGCCTCCGGTCTGGTTACCCAGGGCGAGAAGTACAACAAGGTCATCGACTTGTGGTCCAAGGCGAACGATGAAGTGTCCAAGGCGATGATGGCCAACCTCTCGAAAGAGAAGGTCGTCGACCGCGAGGGCAAGGAAGTCGAGCAAGAGTCCTTCAACTCGATGTACATGATGGCCGACTCCGGTGCGCGTGGTTCCGCCGCGCAGATCCGTCAGCTGGCCGGTATGCGTGGCCTGATGGCCAAGCCGGACGGCTCGATCATCGAGACGCCGATCACTGCGAACTTCCGTGAAGGCCTGAGCGTACTGCAGTACTTCATCTCGACCCACGGTGCTCGTAAGGGTCTGGCGGATACCGCCCTGAAGACCGCCAACTCCGGTTACCTGACTCGTCGTCTGGTAGACGTTGCCCAGGATCTGGTGGTTACCGAGATCGACTGCGGCACCGACCAGGGCCTGCTGATGACCCCGCACATCGAAGGCGGTGACGTTGTCGAGCCGCTGGGTGAGCGTGTACTGGGTCGTGTCATCGCCCGTGACGTGTTCAAGCCAGGCACCGAGGACGTCATCGTTCCGGCCGGTACCCTGGTGGATGAGCAGTGGGTCGAGTTCATCGAGCTGAACAGCATCGATGAAGTGGTCGTGCGTTCGCCGATCAACTGCGAAACCCGTTACGGCATCTGCGCCAAGTGCTACGGTCGCGACCTGGCTCGCGGTCACCAGGTGAACATCGGTGAAGCTGTCGGCGTTATCGCTGCACAGTCGATCGGTGAGCCGGGTACCCAGCTGACCATGCGTACGTTCCACATCGGTGGTGCTGCAAGCCGTACCTCGGCTGCCGACAGCGTCCAGGTGAAGAACGGCGGTATGGTGCGTCTGCACAACCTGAAGCAGGTCGAGCGTGCCGATGGCAACCTGGTTGCTGTATCGCGTTCCGGCGAGCTGGCCATTGCCGACGAATTCGGTCGTGAGCGCGAGCGTTACAAGCTGCCTTACGGTGCGGTGATTTCGGTCAAGGAAGGTGAGAAGGTCGAAGCTGGCGCCATCGTCGCCAAGTGGGACCCGCACACCCACCCGATCGTTACCGAGCTGAAAGGTACCGTGACCTTCGTGGGCATGGAAGAAAACATCACCATCAAGCGCCAGACCGACGAACTGACCGGCCTGACCAACATTGAAGTGATGGACGTCAAGGATCGCCCTGCCGCCGGCAAGGAAATCCGTCCGGCGATCAAGATGGTCGATGCCAACGGCAAGGACCTGTATCTGCCAGGCACCGACGTGCCTGCCCAGTACTTCCTGCCGGCCAACGCCCTCGTCGGTGTGGCTGACGGTGCCCAGATCGGCGTCGGTGACGTTATCGCGCGTATCCCGCAAGAAACGTCGAAGACCCGTGACATCACCGGTGGTCTGCCGCGCGTTGCCGACCTGTTCGAAGCGCGTCGTCCGAAAGAAGCCTCGATCCTGGCTGAAGTCAGCGGCACCATCGCGTTCGGTAAAGAGACCAAGGGCAAGCGTCGTCTGGTCATCACTCCGACCGACGGTAGCGATCCGTACGAAGAGCTGATTCCGAAGTGGCGCCACCTGAACGTCTTCGAAGGCGAACAGGTAAACCGCGGCGAAGTTATCTCCGACGGCCCGAGCGATCCGCACGACATCCTGCGTCTGCTGGGTGTGAGCGCGCTGGCGAAGTACATCGTCAACGAGATCCAGGACGTTTACCGTCTGCAAGGCGTGAAGATCAACGACAAGCACATCGAGACCATCCTGCGTCAGATGCTGCGCAAGGTCGAGATCTCCGAGTCGGGCGATTCCAGCTTCATCAAGGGCGACCAGATGGAACTGACCCAGGTACTGGTAGAGAACGAGCGTCTCGCTAGCGAAGACAAGTTCATCTCCAAGTTCACCCGTGTACTGCTGGGTATCACCAAGGCCTCGCTGTCCACCGAATCGTTCATCTCGGCGGCTTCCTTCCAGGAAACCACCCGCGTACTGACCGAAGCGGCGGTAACCGGCAAGCGCGACTACCTGCGCGGCCTGAAAGAGAACGTGGTCGTGGGTCGTCTGATCCCGGCCGGTACTGGTCTGGCCTACCACAGCGAGCGCAAGCGTCGCCGTGATGCCGACAAGCCGCTGCGTGTGAGCGCCAGTGAGGTGGAAGCCGCACTGACCGAAGCGCTGAACTCCAGCGGTAACTAAGTGCAGGGCAGGGCCCCGGCACCCCTCGCAAGATCGTCGGTGACATGAATTGTTGCCGATGATCGGGCGAGGAGGGCCGGGGCCTCGTCTTGACTGGGTGCAAGATCCTCTTTAGACTTTTGTACCCTTAAATTTGGTGAGGCTCCGTCTCGCCAATTTTTGGCTTTCTTGCAAGACAATAGAGTCGCAAGACAATCAGTGGAGCTAGTAGATGGCAACTATCAACCAGCTGGTACGTCAGCCGCGTAAGCGTTCGGTCGAGAAGTCCGACGTTCCTGCGCTGCAGAACTGCCCGCAGCGTCGTGGCGTGTGCACTCGTGTGTACACCACCACGCCGAAAAAACCTAACTCGGCACTGCGTAAAGTATGCCGTGTGCGTCTGACCAACGGTTTCGAGGTTTCCTCGTACATCGGTGGTGAAGGCCACAACCTGCAAGAGCACAGCGTCGTCCTGATCCGTGGCGGCCGTGTAAAAGACTTGCCAGGTGTTCGTTACCACACCGTTCGCGGCTCTCTGGATACTTCGGGCGTCAAAGGCCGTAACCAGGGTCGTTCGAAGTACGGTACCAAGCGTCCGAAGTAATCGGTCGTTTGCAGACATCCATTTTTTTGAGTCGATAAGAGTAAGGTCGGGCAGGGGTCGAAGACCCACGTCCCGGGCTAACCTGAAGACCGTTTGAGGGCTTATCATGCCAAGACGTCGTGTAGCAGCAAAACGTGAGATCCTGGACGATCCGAAGTACGGATCCCAGATTCTCGCCAAGTTCATGAACCACGTGATGGAAAGCGGCAAGAAGGCCGTAGCCGAGCGCATCGTTTACGGTGCCCTGGATACCGTCAAAGCACGCAAGAACAGCGACCCCCTGGAAATCTTCGAGAAAGCTCTCGACGCCATCGCTCCGCTGGTCGAAGTAAAGTCCCGCCGTGTCGGCGGTGCCACTTACCAGGTTCCGGTTGAAGTTCGTCCGTCCCGTCGTAACGCTCTGGCAATGCGCTGGCTCGTAGACTACGCCCGCAAGCGCGGCGAGAAGTCGATGGCTCTGCGCCTGGCAGGCGAGCTGCTGGATGCTGCTGAAGGCAAGGGTGCTGCAGTCAAGAAGCGTGAAGACGTTCACCGTATGGCTGAAGCCAACAAAGCGTTCTCGCACTACCGCTTCTAATTCAAGCATCAATCATTTTGCGAGGGCTTTATGGCTCGTACTACAGCAATTAACCGCTACCGTAACATCGGTATCTGCGCGCACGTTGACGCGGGCAAGACTACCACTACCGAGCGGATCCTGTTCTACACAGGTCTGAGCCACAAGATGGGCGAGGTGCACGACGGCGCCGCGACCACCGACTGGATGGTGCAGGAGCAGGAGCGCGGTATCACCATTACCTCCGCTGCCGTTACCACCTTCTGGAAAGGTTCCCGTGGTCAGTACGACAACTACCGCGTAAACGTCATCGATACCCCCGGCCACGTTGACTTCACCATTGAAGTAGAGCGTTCGCTGCGTGTACTCGACGGCGCGGTCGTTGTGTTCTGCGGTACCTCCGGCGTTGAGCCGCAGTCCGAAACCGTATGGCGTCAGGCCAATAAGTACGGCGTTCCACGTGTTGTCTACGTGAACAAGATGGACCGTGCCGGTGCCAACTTCCTGCGCGTCGTAGGTCAGATCAAGAACCGTCTGGGTCACACCCCGGTTCCTGTTCAGCTGGCCATCGGTTCGGAAGATAACTTCCAGGGTCAGGTCGACCTGATCAAGATGAAGGCTATCTACTGGAACGACGACGACAAGGGCACCACCTACCGTGAGGAAGAAATTCCTGCGGATATGGTCGAGCTGGCCAACGAGTGGCGCAACAACATGGTTGAAGCTGCCGCCGAAGCCACCGAAGAGCTGATGAACAAGTACCTTGAAGAAGGTGAGCTGACCGTCGAAGAGATCAAGGCAGGCCTGCGCGCGCGCACCCTGGCCAGCGAGATCGTTCCGGCTGTCTGCGGTTCGTCGTTCAAGAACAAGGGCGTTCCCCTGGTTCTCGACGCCGTCATCGACTTCCTGCCTGCTCCGACCGAGATCCCGGCGATCAAGGGTATTCACCCTGACCTGATCGACGTGCCGAAGGACGAAGTCAAGCCTGAGCAGTTCGACGAGCGTCACGCTGACGACGACGAGCCCTTCTCGGCCCTGGCCTTCAAGATCGCCACCGACCCGTTCGTGGGTACTCTGACCTTCGTTCGCGTCTACTCGGGCTTCCTGACCTCCGGTGACTCCGTCATCAACTCGGTCAAGGGCAAGAAAGAGCGCGTTGGTCGTATGGTGCAGATGCACGCCAACCAGCGTGAAGAGATCAAGGAAGTACGCGCTGGTGACATCGCTGCTCTGATCGGCATGAAGGACGTCACCACCGGTGACACCCTGTGCAACGCCGACAAGCCGATCATCCTCGAGCGTATGGACTTCCCGGAGCCTGTGATTTCGCTCTCCGTAGAGCCGAAAACCAAGCAGGACCAGGAGAAGATGGGTATCGCACTGGGCAAACTGGCTCAGGAAGACCCGTCGTTCCGCGTCAAGACCGACGAAGAGACTGGCCAGACCATCATCTCCGGTATGGGTGAGCTGCACCTGGACATCCTCGTTGACCGCATGAAACGCGAGTTCAACGTCGAAGCCAACATCGGCAAGCCGCAGGTTTCGTACCGCGAGAAGATCACCAAGTCCAACGTCGAGATCGAAGGCAAGTTCGTTCGTCAGTCGGGTGGTCGTGGTCAGTTCGGTCACTGCTGGGTTCGTTTCTCCGAGCCGGACGTGGACGACAAGGGCAACATCACCGAAGGTCTGGTGTTCTCCAACGAAGTCGTTGGTGGTGTGATTCCGAAGGAATACATCCCTGCGATCCAGAAGGGCATCGAAGAGCAGATGAAGAACGGCGTTGTCGCCGGCTATCCGCTGATCGGCCTGAAGGCTGCGGTATTCGACGGTTCGTACCACGACGTCGACTCCAACGAAATGGCGTTCAAGATCGCCGCTTCGATGGCAACCAAGCAACTGGCCCAGAAGGGCGGTGGCGTGGTCCTCGAGCCGATCATGAAAGTCGAAGTTGTAACCCCGGAAGACTACCTGGGTGACGTGATGGGTGACCTGAACCGTCGTCGTGGTCTGGTCCAGGGTATGGATGAGTCGGTCTCCGGCCGCGTCGTCCGTGCTGAAGTTCCGCTCGGAGAGATGTTCGGTTATGCGACCGACGTTCGTTCCATGTCTCAGGGTCGCGCAAGCTACTCCATGGAATTCTCCAAATACGCCGAAGCTCCGTCGAACATCGTCGAAGCACTCGTTAAAAAACAAGGCTAATCCCCTTTAGGCAAGAGGTTCACTGTCGTGGCTAAAGAAAAATTTGATCGTTCCCTTCCCCACGTTAACGTCGGCACCATCGGCCACGTTGACCACGGTAAGACCACTCTGACCGCAGCTCTGACTCGCGTCTGCTCCGAAGTTTTCGGTTCGGCCGTCGTTGAGTTCGACAAGATCGACTCGGCTCCGGAAGAAAAAGCGCGCGGTATCACCATCAACACCGCTCACGTCGAGTACAACTCGAACATTCGTCACTACGCTCACGTTGACTGCCCAGGTCACGCTGACTACGTGAAGAACATGATCACCGGTGCTGCCCAGATGGACGGCGCGATCCTGGTTTGCTCGGCCGCCGATGGTCCGATGCCACAAACCCGTGAGCACATCCTGCTGTCCCGTCAGGTTGGCGTTCCGTACATCGTGGTCTTCCTGAACAAGGCTGACCTGGTAGACGACGCCGAGCTGCTGGAACTGGTCGAGATGGAAGTTCGCGACCTGCTGTCCACCTACGACTTCCCAGGCGACGACACTCCGATCATCATCGGTTCGGCTCGTATGGCTCTGGAAGGCAAAGACGACAACGAAATGGGTACCAGCGCTGTCAAGAAGCTGGTTGAAACTCTGGATGCCTACATCCCTGAGCCAGTTCGTGCCATCGACCAGCCGTTCCTGATGCCGATCGAAGACGTATTCTCGATCTCGGGTCGTGGTACCGTTGTTACCGGCCGTATCGAGCGTGGTATCGTCCGCGTTCAGGATCCGCTGGAAATCGTTGGTCTGCGTGACACCACCACCACCACCTGCACCGGCGTTGAGATGTTCCGCAAGCTGCTGGACGAAGGTCGTGCTGGCGAGAACTGCGGCGTCCTGCTGCGTGGTACCAAGCGTGACGACGTTGAGCGTGGCCAGGTTCTGGTCAAGCCAGGTTCGGTCAAGCCGCACACCAAGTTCACCGCAGAAGTCTACGTCCTGTCGAAGGAAGAAGGCGGCCGTCACACTCCGTTCTTCAAAGGCTACCGTCCTCAGTTCTACTTCCGTACCACTGACGTGACCGGTAACTGCGAACTGCCGGAAGGCGTTGAGATGGTAATGCCAGGTGACAACATCCAGATGACTGTCACCCTGATCAAGACCATCGCAATGGAAGACGGTCTGCGCTTCGCCATCCGTGAAGGCGGTCGTACCGTCGGCGCCGGCGTCGTGGCCAAAATCATCGAGTAATCACTCGATCGGTTGAAAAAACCCCCGCTCAGCGGGGGTTTTTTTTATTGGGTTGACACTAAATTGGGGCGTCTATAGAATCACGCCTCCTTTTAACGGGCGTAGTGCGCCCGATGGGAACAGCCTGGAGTCTGAAATCCAATGCAAAATCAGCAAATCCGTATCAGGTTGAAGGCTTTCGACCATCGCCTGATCGACCAATCCACCCAGGAAATCGTGGAAACCGCGAAACGTACTGGTGCACAAGTGCGTGGTCCAATTCCACTGCCAACCCGCAAAGAGCGTTTCACCGTTCTGATCTCCCCGCACGTCAACAAAGACGCGCGTGATCAGTACGAGATTCGCACTCATAAGCGCGTTCTGGACATCGTCCAGCCAACGGATAAAACCGTTGATGCGCTGATGAAGCTTGATCTCGCGGCAGGCGTGGAAGTGCAGATCAGCCTCGGCTAAGACTTCGGTCTGGTCGTGTAACGCTCTGAAATGGGCGGCCATAGCGGGTGAAAGCCCCGTACACTCATGAGGTTTACAACATGACTATTGGTGTAGTCGGTCGAAAAGCGGGCATGACCCGTATTTTCACCGAAGAAGGTGTCTCCATTCCGGTCACGGTCATCGAGATCGAACCGAATCGCGTCACCCAGTTCAAAACTGAAGAAACCGATGGCTACCGTGCAGTGCAAGTCACTGTCGGCGAGCGTCGTGCTTCGCGTGTGACTGCCGCTCAGGCAGGCCACTTCGCCAAGGCTAACGTTGCCGCTGGTCGCGGTGTCTGGGAGTTCCGTCTTGAAGAAGGCGATTTCCAGGCTGGCGATCTGATCAAAGCTGAACTCTTCACTGCAGGCCAGCTGGTAGACGTAACCGGTCAGTCCAAAGGTAAAGGCTTCGCCGGTACCATCAAGCGTTGGAACTTCCGTGGTCAGGACAACACCCACGGTAACTCCGTATCGCACCGTGTCCCTGGCTCCATCGGCCAGTGCCAGACTCCTGGTCGTGTATTCAAGGGCAAGAAAATGTCCGGTCACATGGGCGCCGAGCGCGTGACTGTTCAGTCCCTGGAAGTAGTACGCGTAGACGCTGAACGCAACCTGCTGCTGATCAAGGGTGCCGTCCCAGGCGCTACTGGCGGCGACGTGGTCGTGCGTCCGGCTGTCAAGGCTCGCGGTTAAGGGGAAACTGACATGCAACTTAATGTAAATGACGCTCAGGCGATCGAAGTTTCCGAACTGACCTTCGGTGGCGAATTCAACGAGACGCTGGTACACCAAGCAGTCGTGGCCTACATGGCCGGCGGCCGTCAGGGCACCAAGCAGCAGAAGACCCGTTCTGACGTGGCCGGTGGCGGTAAGCGCCCATGGCGTCAGAAAGGTACTGGCCGTGCTCGTGCCGGTACTACCCGTGGTCCGATCTGGCGTGGCGGTGGTGTAACCTTCGCAGCTCGTCCTCAAGATCACTCGCAGAAGCTCAACAAGAAGATGTACCGCGCAGCCCTGCGCTCCATCCTCGCTGAGCTGGTGCGTAGCGACCGTCTGGTCGTGGTTCAGGACTTCGCTGTTGAAGCGCCGAAAACCAAGGATCTGCTGAACAAGCTGAACGGCATGGGTCTGAACGACGTTCTGATCGTTTCCGACGCTGTTGATCAGAACCTGTACCTGGCTGCTCGTAACCTGCCGCACGTCGACGTACGTGACGTTCAAGGTTCCGACCCGGTCAGTCTGATCGCATACGAGAAAGTGTTGATCACTGTCTCGGCCGTGAAGAAATTCGAGGAGCTGCTGGGATGAACCAGGAACGCGTATTCAAAGTCCTCCTTGGCCCGCACGTTTCCGAGAAGGCTACCGTTCTGGCTGAGAAAAAAGGCCAGTTCGTATTCAAGGTTGCTACCGATGCAACCAAGCTGGAAATCAAGAAAGCTGTCGAAGGCCTGTTCAACGTAAAAGTTGAAAACGTGTCGACTGTCAACGTTCTGGGTAAAACCAAGCGTACCGCACGTGGTCTGGGCAAGCGTAATGACTGGAAGAAGGCGATCGTCTCCCTTCAGCCAGGCCAAGATCTCGATTTCAGCAGCAGTGCTGAGTAAGGAAGGGGTGCATCATGGCAATCGTTAAATGCAAACCGACTTCCCCTGGCCGCCGTTTCGTGGTCAAGGTGGTCAACAAGGAGCTGCACAAAGGCGCTCCTCACGCACCGCTGCTCGAGAAGAAATCGAAGTCTGGTGGTCGTAACAACAATGGCCGCATCACCACTCGTCACGTTGGTGGTGGTCATAAGCAGCATTACCGTCTGGTTGACTTCCGTCGCAACGACAAAGATGGCATCCCAGCCACTGTCGAGCGTATCGAATACGACCCGAACCGTACTGCTCACATCGCCCTGCTGTGCTACGCAGACGGCGAGCGTCGCTACATCATCGCCCCTAAAGGCGTGAGCGCTGGCGACCAGCTGATCGCAGGTGCCCTGGCCCCAATCAAGGCCGGTAACTCCCTGCAGCTGCGCAACATCCCAGTAGGTAGCACCATTCACGGCATCGAACTGAAGCCGGGTAAAGGTGCTCAGATCGCTCGTTCCGCTGGTGCTTCGGCTCAGCTGATCGCTCGCGAAGGTGTCTACGTGACCCTGCGTCTGCGCTCTGGTGAAATGCGTAAAGTCCTGGCTGAGTGCCGTGCGACCCTGGGCGAAGTCTCGAACTCCGAGCACAGCCTGCGTTCGCTGGGTAAAGCTGGTGCCAAACGCTGGCGCGGCGTTCGCCCAACCGTTCGTGGTGTTGCCATGAACCCGGTTGACCACCCGCATGGTGGTGGTGAAGGTCGTACCTCCGGTGGTCGTCATCCGGTATCGCCATGGGGCTTCCCAACCAAGGGTGCTAAAACCCGTGGTAATAAGCGTACCGACAACATGATCGTCCGTCGTCGCAAGTAACTAGAGGGATACGACAGTGCCACGTTCTCTGAAAAAAGGTCCTTTTATCGATCTTCACCTGTTGAAGAAGGTCGAAGTGGCGGTGGAGAAGAACGATCGCAAGCCAGTTAAAACCTGGTCGCGCCGTTCGATGATCCTGCCACAAATGGTCGGTCTGACCATCGCGGTACACAACGGTCGCCAACACGTCCCAGTTCTCGTGAACGAAGACATGGTCGGCCACAAACTGGGCGAGTTCGCCGGTACCCGCACCTACCGCGGGCACGTGGCTGACAAGAAAGCCAAGCGTTAAGGGGTAAGGAAATGGAAGTAGCCGCTAAGTTGTCGGGCGCTCGCATCTCCGCCCAGAAAGCCCGCTTGGTCGCCGACCAGATCCGCGGGAAGAAGGTGGGCGAAGCGCTCAACCTGTTGGCCTTCAGCAGCAAAAAAGCCGCTGAAATCATGAAGAAAGTCCTCGAGTCGGCCGTTGCCAACGCCGAACACAACGAAGGCGCAGACGTTGATGACCTGAAGGTCTCCACCGTCTTCGTCAACGAAGGGCGTTCGCTGAAGCGCATCATGCCACGTGCCAAAGGCCGTGCTGATCGCATCGTCAAGCGGTCTTGCCATATCACTGTCAAGGTTGCGGACAAGTAACGGAGTCGATCAGATGGGTCAGAAAGTACATCCCACTGGCATTCGCCTGGGAATCGTCAAGGAGCACACCTCCGTCTGGTACGCAGACGGCGCGACTTACGCAGATTACCTGCTGAAGGATCTGCAAACTCGCGAGTACCTCCAGGACAAACTAAAAAGCGCGTCCGTAAGCCGTATCGATATTCATCGTCCGGCTCAAACTGCACGCATCACCATCCACACCGCTCGTCCCGGTATCGTTATCGGCAAGAAAGGTGAAGATGTTGAGAAGCTGCGTCAGGACCTGACCAAGCAGATGGGTGTGCCTGTGCACATCAACATCGAAGAGATCCGCAAGCCGGAACTCGACGCTATGCTGGTTGCTCAGAGCGTTGCCCAGCAGCTGGAGCGCCGCGTTATGTTCCGTCGCGCCATGAAGCGCGCCGTACAGAACGCCATGCGTATTGGTGCCAAGGGCATCAAGATCCAGGTGAGCGGTCGTCTCGGCGGTGCCGAGATCGCACGTACCGAGTGGTATCGCGAAGGTCGTGTGCCTCTGCACACCCTGCGTGCCGATATCGACTACAACACCTACGAAGCTCACACCACCTACGGTGTGATCGGTGTGAAGGTTTGGATCTTCAAAGGCGAAGTAATTGGTGGTCGCCAGGAAGAGCTGAAGCCTCAAGCACCAGCGCCTCGTAAAAAAGCTGCTAAGTAAGGGGTACGCCAAATGTTGCAACCAAAGCGTACAAAATTCCGCAAGCAGATGACCGGCCACAACCGTGGTCTGGCACTGCGCGGTAGCAAGGTCAGCTTCGGCGAGTTCGCTCTGAAAGCTGTCGCCCGCGGTCGTCTCACCGCTCGCCAGATCGAGTCGGCACGTCGTGCCCTGACCCGTCACGTAAAACGTGGCGGTAAGATCTGGATCCGTGTCTTCCCGGACAAGCCGGTTACCAAGAAGCCTCTCGAGGTTCGTATGGGTAAAGGTAAAGGTTCCGTGGAATACTGGGTTGCCCAGATTCAGCCAGGCAAAGTCCTGTACGAGATCGAGGGTGTTTCTGAAGAGCTGGCGCGCGAAGCTTTCGCTCTGGCCGCTGCAAAGCTGCCTCTCGCCACCTCCTTTGTTAAGCGGACGGTGATGTGATGAAAGCGAATGAACTTCGTGAAAAATCCGCACAGCAACTGAATGAGCAACTGCTCGGCTTGCTGCGCGACCAGTTCAATCTGCGCATGCAGAAAGCAACTGGCCAGTTGGGGCAGTCGCACCTGCTCTCGCAAGTTAAGCGTGACATCGCTCGCGTGAAAACTGTGCTCAACCAGCAGGCAGGTAAGTGATCATGGCTGAAGCTGAAAAAACCGTCCGTACGCTGACTGGCCGTGTCGTCAGCGACAAAATGGACAAGACCATCACCGTTCTGATCGAGCGTCGCGTAAAGCACCCGATCTACGGTAAATACGTTAAGCGTTCGACTAAGCTGCACGCGCACGACGAAGCCAACCAGTGCAAGATCGGCGACAAGGTTTCCATCCGTGAAACCCGTCCGCTGGCCAAGACCAAGTCCTGGGCACTGGTTGAAGTCCTCGAACGCGCTGTTGAAGTCTAAGGGCTAAGGGTCGGAGAAATTTTATGATTCAGACTCAATCCATGCTCGATGTGGCCGATAACAGCGGCGCTCGTCGCGTCATGTGCATCAAGGTGCTCGGCGGTTCCCACCGTCGTTACGCCGGTATCGGTGACATCATCAAAGTTACCGTCAAGGAAGCAATTCCTCGCGGTAAGGTCAAGAAAGGCCAGGTGATGACCGCTGTTGTCGTCCGTACCCGTCACGGTGTACGTCGCGCTGACGGTTCCATCATTCGTTTCGACGGCAACGCTGCTGTTCTGCTGAACACCAAGCAAGAGCCGATCGGTACTCGCATCTTCGGGCCAGTGACCCGTGAACTTCGTACCGAGAAGTTCATGAAGATCGTCTCGCTCGCCCCTGAAGTGCTCTAAGGAGATCCGACATGCAAAAGATTCGTCGTGACGACGAGATCATCGTGATCGCCGGCAAAGACAAAGGTAAGCGCGGTAAGGTGCTGAAGGTTCTCGCTGACGACCGTCTGGTCGTCGGTGGTGTCAACCTGGTCAAGCGCCACACCAAGCCTAACCCGATGGCGGGCGTCCAGGGCGGTATCGTCGAGAAAGAAGCGCCTCTGCACGCTTCCAACGTCGCCATCTTCAACGGTGAAACCAACAAGGCTGACCGCGTTGGTTTCAAAGTAGAAGACGGTAAAAAAATTCGTGTCTTCAAGTCGACCCAAAAAGCGGTTGATGCTTGAACACTGCTAGGTAGAAGACCATGGCACGACTGAAAGAGATTTACCGGAACGAAATCGCTCCTAAGCTTAAGGAAGAACTTAAGCTGTCGAACGTGATGGAAGTTCCGCGCGTTACCAAAATCACCCTGAACATGGGTCTGGGCGAAGCGATCGGCGACAAGAAAGTCATCGAGCACGCTGTTGCCGACCTGGAAAAGATCACTGGTCAAAAGCCGGTCGTGACTTTCGCTCGTAAATCCATCGCGGGCTTCAAAGTCCGTGAAGGCTGGCCGATCGGTGTCAAGGTGACCCTGCGTCGCGAAAAGATGTACGAGTTCCTGGACCGCCTGCTGGCGATCTCCCTGCCACGGGTTCGCGACTTCCGCGGCCTGAATGCCAAGTCCTTCGACGGTCGTGGCAACTACAGCATGGGCGTGAAAGAGCAGATCATCTTCCCGGAAATCGATTACGACAAGATCGATGCTCTGCGCGGTTTGGACATCACCCTGACCACCACTGCTCGTTCGGACGACGAAGGCCGCGCTCTGCTGCGTGCTTTCAAGTTCCCGTTCCGCAACTGATTGGAGTAGGAAAATGGCCAAGAAGAGCATGAAGAACCGCGAGCTGAAGCGTCAGCTCACGGTAGCCAAGTTCGCTAAGAAGCGCGCTGAGCTGAAAGCGACCATCGTCAACCTGAACGCCTCTCCTGAAGAGCGTTTCGCTGCCGTTGTCGCCCTGCAGAAGCAACCACGTGACGCCAGCGCCTCGCGCCTGCGTAACCGTTGCCGCCTGACCGGTCGTCCGCACGGTGTATACCGTAAGTTCGGCCTGGGCCGTAACAAGCTGCGCGAAGCCGCCATGCGCGGTGACGTGCCAGGTCTGGTCAAGGCCAGCTGGTAATCCCGGTTGGCGTGACGCCGGCGCAAGGGGAGCGATCTTCCGACCGCCGGTGACCTCGCAACGAAACAAGCCCCTATATGGGGCTTGTTTCGTTTCTGCCTTGTGTCTAGAATGACCGGCTCACCTGAGCCTGGGTTTTTTGCCCTGCCTGCTCGGGTGGTTGTGATAGCCGCAAGGCTAATAATTCTTGTATCAGGAGCATCTAGCCCATGAGTATGCAGGACCCGTTAGCGGACATGCTAACTCGCATCCGTAATGCCCAGATGGCTGAAAAGTCTGTCGTAAGCATGCCTTCTTCCACCCTGAAGGTCGCGGTTGCCAAAGTACTGAAAGACGAAGGCTACATCGCCAGCTACGAAGTGACCGGCGAAGCCAAGCCTTCCCTGTCGATCGAGCTGAAGTACTTCGAAGGCCGTCCGGTCATCGAAGAGCTGAAGCGTACCAGCCGTCCTGGTCTGCGCCAGTACAAGGCCGTTACCGAGCTGCCGAAAGTACGTGGCGGCCTGGGCGTGTCTATCGTCTCCACCAACAAAGGTGTGATGACTGACCGCGCTGCGCGCGCTGCCGGTGTCGGCGGCGAAGTTCTGTGCACAGTGTTCTAAGGGGAGATAGGCATGTCTCGCGTCGCTAAGAACCCCGTTAAGCTGCCAGCAGGCGTCGAAGTCAAATTCGCCGGCCAGCAGCTTTCGGTGAAGGGTGCCAAGGGCACTCTCGAACTGAACGTTCACTCGTCTGTTGAAGTTACCGAAGAAGCTGGTGAGCTGCGTTTCGCACCTCGCAACGGTGATCAGCAAGCTCGCGCCATGGCCGGTACCACCCGCGCCCTGGTCAACAACATGGTCCAGGGCGTAAGCCAAGGCTTCGAGCGCAAGCTCCAGCTGGTCGGTGTTGGTTACAAGGCACAGGCCAAGGGCACCGTCCTGAACCTGGCCCTGGGCTTCTCGCACCCAGTGGATTACGAACTGCCAGCCGGTATCACCGCTGAAACCCCAAGCCAGACCGACATCCTGATCAAGGGTATCGACAAGCAGCTGGTGGGTCAGGTGGCCGCTGAAGTCCGCGGTTTCCGTCCGCCAGAGCCTTACAAGGGCAAGGGTGTGCGTTACGCGGACGAAGTAGTCCGTCGTAAAGAAGCCAAGAAGAAGTAGGGCCTAGCAAATGACCGACAAAAAAGTTACTCGACTGCGTCGCGCTCGCAAAGCACGCCTGAAAATGCACGAGCTCGAAGCCGTGCGTCTGTGCGTGTTCCGCTCCTCGCAGCACATCTACGCCCAGGTCATCTCGGCCGACGGCAGCAAGGTTCTGGCAAGCGCCTCGACCTTGGACAAAGAACTGCGTGATGGCGCCACCGGCAACATCGACGCGGCCACTAAGGTTGGCAAGCTGGTAGCTGAGCGTGCGAAAGCCGCCGGTGTATCTCAAGTTGCCTTTGACCGTTCCGGCTTCAAGTACCACGGCCGCGTCAAGGCGCTGGCTGATGCTGCTCGTGAAGGCGGGCTGGAGTTCTAAGTTATGGCAAATAACGATCAAAAGCGCGACGAAGGCTACATCGAGAAGCTGGTTCAAGTTAACCGCGTAGCCAAAACCGTAAAAGGCGGCCGTATCTTCACCTTCACCGCACTGACCGTGGTTGGTGATGGCAAGGGTCGTGTTGGCTTTGGCCGTGGCAAATCGCGCGAAGTACCTGCCGCGATCCAGAAAGCCATGGAAGCTGCTCGTCGCAACATGATTCAGGTTGACCTGAAGGGCACCACCCTGCAGTACGCCACCAAGGCCGCCCACGGCGCCTCGAAGGTCTACATGCAGCCTGCCTCGGAAGGTACCGGTATCATCGCCGGTGGCGCAATGCGTGCCGTCCTGGAAGTTGCTGGCGTTCAGAACGTCCTGGCCAAGTGCTACGGCTCGACCAACCCGGTGAACGTGGTTCACGCCACCTTCAAGGGTCTGAAAGCCATGCAATCCCCTGAGTCCATTGCTGCCAAGCGCGGCAAGACTGTTGAGGAGATCTTCTGATCATGGCAACCGTAAAAGTAACGCTGATCAAAAGCACCGCCGGCCGCCTGCCTAACCACAAACTGTGCGTTAAGGGTCTGGGTCTGCGTCGCATCGGTCACACTGTAGAAGTCCAGGATACTCCCGAGAACCGCGGGATGATCAACAAGGCTTACTACATGCTGAAGGTCGAGGGTTAATCGATGAAACTCAATGATCTGAGTCCAGCGCCGGGTTCCCGTCGCGAGAAGCACCGTCCGGGCCGTGGTATCGGTAGCGGTCTGGGCAAGACCGGTGGCCGTGGTCACAAAGGTCAGACCTCCCGCTCCGGTGGCTCCATCGCTCCAGGCTTCGAAGGCGGTCAACAGCCGCTGCACCGTCGCCTGCCGAAGTTCGGCTTCGTTTCCCTGAAAGCCATGGACCGCGCCGAAGTGCGTCTGTCCGAGCTGGCCAAGGTGGAAGGCGATCTGATCACCGTTCAGTCCCTCAAGGACGCCAACGTGATCGGCCAGCACGTACAGCGCGTGAAAATCATGCTGTCGGGCGAAGTCACTCGCGCAGTCACCCTCAAGGGTATCGCCGTCACCAAAGGTGCACGTGCGGCTATCGAAGCAGCTGGCGGCAAGTTCGAGGAATAAATGGCTAAGCAAGGTGCTCTCTCTTCGCTCGGTAAGGGCGGGATGTCGGAACTCTGGGCTCGTCTGCGCTTTCTGTTCATGGCGATCATCGTCTATCGGATTGGCGCGCACATCCCAGTG
Source organism: Pseudomonas peradeniyensis (assembly GCF_014268935.2). Lineage (GTDB taxonomy): Bacteria > Pseudomonadota > Gammaproteobacteria > Pseudomonadales > Pseudomonadaceae > Aquipseudomonas > Aquipseudomonas peradeniyensis. The sequence continues at coordinate 667,294 of NZ_JABWRJ020000003.1, forward strand.
CCAGGCATTAACCCGGACCGTCTCGCGGATCTGTTCCGGCAGAATGAGGGGACCATTCTTAGCTTGTTCAACATGTTTTCCGGTGGCGCGCTGGAGCGCATGAGCATCTTTGCACTGGGGATCATGCCGTACATCTCGGCATCGATCATCATGCAGCTCATGACCGCTGTCAGCCCGCAGCTGGAGCAGTTGAAGAAGGAAGGTGAAGCTGGCCGTCGCAAGATCAGCCAGTACACCCGCTACGGCACCGTTATCCTGGCGCTGGTCCAAGCCATTGGCATGTCCATTGGCCTGGCCAACCAGGGCGTGGCGTTTTCTGTGGGCCTGGGCTTCCATGTCGTCGCCGTCTCCACCTTCGTGGCAGGCGCGATGTTCATGATGTGGCTCGGCGAGCAGATTACCGAGCGCGGTGTGGGCAACGGTATCTCGATGTTGATCTTCGCAGGTATCGTTGCCGGTCTTCCGAGAGCAATCGGGCAGTCTTTCGAGTCTGCGCGCACAGGCGATATCAACATTTTCGCCCTGGTCGCTATCGGTTTGCTGGCAGTAGCGATTATCGGCTTCGTGGTGTTCATTGAGCGTGGTCAGCGTCGTATCGCCGTTCACTACGCCAAGCGTCAGCAGGGCCGCAAGGTCTTCGCTGCGCAGACCAGCCACCTGCCGCTGAAGGTGAACATGGCGGGCGTAATCCCGGCCATTTTCGCGAGCAGCATCTTGCTGTTCCCGGCTTCGCTGGGTGCCTGGTTCGGTCAGTCCGAAGGTATGGGCTGGCTGCAGGACATCTCGCAGTCGATCGCTCCTGGTCAGCCGTTGAACATTCTGCTGTTTAGTGCAGGGATCATTTTCTTCTGCTTCTTCTACACAGCGTTGATGTTCAACCCGAAAGACGTAGCGGAAAACCTGAAGAAGTCCGGTGCCTTTATTCCGGGTATCCGTCCTGGTGAGCAGTCGGCGCGCTACATTGATGGCGTCCTGACCCGTCTGACCATGTTCGGTGCTCTTTACATGATGGCCGTGTGCCTTCTGCCCCAGTTCCTGGTGGTGGCAGCAAACGTGCCGTTCTACCTTGGCGGGACCTCGTTGCTGATTGTGGTAGTGGTTGTGATGGACTTCATGTCCCAAGTACAATCGCACCTCGTTTCGCACCAGTACGAATCCCTGATGAAGAAAGCCAACCTGAAAGGCTACGGCGGCAGCGGTCTGCTGCGCTGATTTAGCCCCTTAAGGTTCGAGGAGTCGGTAATGAAAGTTCGTGCATCGGTGAAAAAGCTGTGCCGCAACTGCAAGATCATTCGTCGCGAAGGTATCGTGCGCGTGATCTGCAGCGCGGAACCGCGTCACAAGCAGCGCCAAGGCTGAGTGTGATCCGCGCTTCAAACCCAGCAGCTAGTGTGCTGCTGGGTTGATTATTCGTTTCTACAGCGATATTATCTCGCGCCCTATTTCTTGGCTTCCGGGGCGTAGGTAGCTGTCAATTGGAGTCCCACTGAATGGCCCGTATTGCAGGCGTCAACATTCCAGATAACAAGCATACTGTTATCTCGCTGACCTACATCTATGGTGTCGGTCGCACTACCGCGCAGAAAATCTGTGCGGACGCTGGTGTAAATCCAGCCGCTAAGATCAAGGATCTGAGCGACGAGCAAATCGAAACCCTGCGTGGCGAAGTCGCGAAGTTCACCACCGAAGGTGACCTGCGCCGTGACATCAACATGAAGATCAAGCGCTTGATGGACCTGGGTTGCTACCGCGGCCTGCGTCATCGTAAAGGTCTGCCGGTTCGCGGTCAGCGCACCAAGACCAACGCACGCACCCGTAAGGGCCCGCGTAAGCCGATCCGCAAGTAATCGCCCAGGAATATAGACATGGCAAAACCTGCTGCTCGTCCTCGTAAAAAAGTCAAAAAGACAGTGGTTGATGGCATCGCCCACATCCATGCGTCTTTCAACAACACCATCGTGACCATCACCGACCGTCAGGGCAACGCACTGTCCTGGGCTACTTCCGGTGGTTCGGGTTTCCGTGGTTCGCGCAAATCCACCCCGTTCGCAGCCCAGATCGCTGCTGAGCGTGCTGGTCAAGCTGCGCTGGAATATGGTCTGAAGAACCTCGACGTCAACGTCAAGGGTCCAGGTCCAGGTCGTGAATCCGCCGTTCGTGCACTGAACAGCTGCGGCTACAAGATCGCCAGCATCACCGACGTGACGCCAATCCCGCACAACGGGTGCCGTCCGCCGAAGAAGCGTCGCGTGTAATCAGGAGACAGATAAATGGCACGTTACATTGGTCCAAAATGCAAACTGTCTCGCCGTGAAGGCACTGACCTGTTCCTGAAGAGCGGCGTTCGCGCTCTGGAATCGAAGTGCAACATCGAAGCAGCCCCAGGTATCCACGGCCAGCGCCGTGGCCGTCAGTCCGACTACGGTACCCAGCTGCGCGAGAAACAAAAAGTCCGTCGTATCTACGGTGTTCTGGAGCGTCAGTTCCGCGGTTACTACCAAGCTGCTGCCTCGAAAAAAGGCGCAACCGGTGAGAACCTGCTGCAACTGCTCGAGTGCCGTCTGGATAACGTCGTCTACCGTATGGGCTTCGGCTCGACTCGTTCCGAGTCCCGTCAGCTGGTTTCGCACAAAGCGATCAGCGTCAACGGTAAGACTGTGAACATTCCATCCTACCAAGTTCGTCCGGGTGACGTGGTCTCGGTTCGCGAGAAGTCGCTGAACCAGCTGCGCATTGTTCAAGCCCTTGAACTGTGCGCCCAGCGTGGCCGCGTTGAGTGGGTTGACGTGGATGCTGCTAAAAAGTCGGGCGTTTTCAAGAACGTTCCTGCTCGCAGCGACCTGTCCGCCGACATCAACGAAAACCTGATTGTCGAGCTCTACTCCAAGTAAGGGCTAGAAAATAGGTGCATCCATGCAGATTTCGGTAAATGAGTTTCTGACACCCCGTCACATCGACGTGCAGGTTGTCAGTCCAACCCGCGCCAAGATCACGCTCGAGCCTCTCGAGCGTGGCTTCGGCCATACCCTGGGCAACGCGCTGCGCCGCATCCTGTTGTCCTCCATGCCTGGCTGTGCAGTAGTCGAGGCCGAGATCGACGGCGTACTCCATGAGTACTCCGCGATCGAAGGTGTTCAGGAAGACGTCATTGAAATCCTGTTGAACCTGAAAGGCCTGGCTATCAAACTGCACGGTCGTGACGAAGTTACGCTGACCTTGTCGAAAAAGGGTTCGGGGGTGGTTACCGCTGCCGATATTCAGCTGGATCACGATGTCGAGATCGTCAACCCCGATCACGTAATCGCGAACCTGGCGTCCAACGGCGCCCTGAACATGAAGCTCACCGTAGCTCGTGGTCGCGGTTACGAGCCGGCCGACTCCCGTCAGACCGACGAAGACGAAAGCCGCAGCATTGGCCGTCTCCAGCTGGACGCTTCGTTCAGCCCGGTGCGTCGTATCGCCTACGTGGTCGAGAACGCCCGTGTTGAACAGCGTACCAACCTGGACAAGCTGGTCATCGATCTGGAAACCAACGGTACCCTGGATCCTGAAGAGGCTATCCGTCGTGCCGCGACCATCCTGCAACAGCAGCTGGCCGCGTTCGTCGACCTCAAAGGTGACAGCGAGCCGGTTGTGGTCGAGCAGGAAGACGAGATCGATCCGATCCTGCTGCGCCCGGTTGACGACCTGGAACTGACCGTACGTTCGGCCAACTGCCTCAAGGCGGAGAACATCTACTACATCGGCGACCTGATTCAGCGTACCGAAGTAGAGCTGTTGAAGACTCCTAACCTGGGCAAGAAGTCCCTGACTGAAATCAAGGACGTCCTGGCCTCCCGTGGTCTTTCCCTCGGCATGCGCCTCGACAACTGGCCGCCTGCAAGTCTTAAGAAAGACGACAAGGCGACTGCCTGATCGTCGTAATCACCGAACGTAGTGTTTGGTAAGGAATGAATCATGCGTCATCGTAAAAGTGGACGTCACCTGAGCCGTACCAGCTCTCACCGCAAGGCTATGTTCCAGAACATGGCAGTGTCGCTGATCGAGCACGAGCTGATCAAAACCACCCTGCCGAAAGCCAAGGAACTGCGCCGCGTTGCCGAGCCGCTGATCACCCTGGCCAAGGAAGACAGCGTCGCCAACCGTCGTCTGGCCTTCGATCGTACCCGTTCGAAGTCCGCCGTTGGCAAACTGTTCAACGACCTGGGCAAGCGTTACGCCACCCGTCAGGGCGGCTACCTGCGCATCCTGAAGTGCGGTTTCCGCGCTGGCGACAACGCGCCTATGGCGTACGTCGAGCTGGTTGATCGTCCGGTCGGTGGTGCTGTAGAAGCTGCCGAGTAAGACGTTCTGTCTGCTGCAAAGAACCGGGCCTAGGCCCGGTTTTTTGTTGCCTTATGAATTGTTATTTTCTATTGATGTAAGTCAGGTAATGAATTTGTTCTTGTAACATGGGTCGACAATACTCTCTCCAAGCCGATTAGCCGGCCGTTCAAGACCGATCAGGAGAGCCCATGAGCAAGATTCTCACCACCGCAAGCGGCGCGCCCGTAGCCGACAACCAGAATTCCCGTTCCGCAGGCCCTCGCGGCCCGCTGCTGCTCGACGATTTCCACCTGGTCGAGAAACTCGCCCACTTCAACCGCGAGAACATCCCTGAGCGTCGCGTGCACGCCAAGGGCTCCGGCGCCTATGGCACCTTCACAGTCACCCGCGATATCACCGAACTCACCAGTGCCAGGCTGTTCGACAGCATCGGCAAGCAGACCGAGACGTTCCTGCGCTTCTCCACCGTGGGTGGCGAACGCGGTTCGGCGGACACCGAGCGCGACCCGCGTGGTTTCGCCGTGAAGTTCTACACCGAGGAAGGTAACTGGGACATCGTCGGCAACAACACGCCAGTGTTCTTCATCCGTGATCCGTTGAAGTTCCCCGACTTCATCCATACCCAGAAGCGCCACCCGCAGACCAATCTGAAGAACGCGCAGATGATGTGGGACTTCTGGTCGCACTCGCCCGAGGCGTTGCACCAGGTCACCATCCTGTTCTCCGACCGCGGCATCCCGGACGGTTACCGCCACATGCACGGTTTTGGCAGCCACACCTACAGCCTGATCAACGCCAAGGGTGAGCGCACCTGGGTCAAGTGGCACTTCAAGACCCAGCAGGGCATCAAGAACCTGGCGCCGGCCGAGGCTGCCCGCCTGGCCGGCAGCGACCCGGACTACGCACAGCGCGACCTGTTCCAGGCCATCGAGCGCGGTGACTTCCCACGTTGGACCGTGTGCATCCAGGTGATGAGCGAAGCCGAGGCCGCCAGCCGTGACGAGAACCCCTTCGACGTGACCAAGACCTGGTCGCAGAAGGACTACCCGTTGATCGAGGTCGGCGTGCTGGAACTCAACCGCAACCCGCTCAACTACTTCGCCGAAGTCGAGCAGGCGGCGTTCGGTCCCAGCAACATGGTGCCCGGGGTCGGCCTGTCGCCGGACCGCATGCTGCAGGGCAGGGTGTTCGCCTATGCCGATGCTCACCGCTACCGCGTGGGCACCAACCACCAGCACTTGCCGGTCAATGCGCCACGCTGCCCGGTGCACAGCTACCAGCGCGACGGTTCCATGGCCACCGGCGCCTACGGCAATGCTCCCAACTACGAGCCAAACAGCTACGCGGACGCACCGAAGCAATCGCCGCGCCATGCGGAGCCGGCGCTGGCCCTGAATGGCTTGGCGGACCGCTACGACCACCGCGAAGACAACGACTACTACAGCCATGCCGGTGCGCTGTTCCGCCTGATGAGCGATGAGCAGAAGGCACTGTTGATCGGCAACATCGCCGGCACCATGGCGGGCGTCAGCGAGGATGTCGTTCAGCGCCAACTGCAGTACTTCTTCAAGGCTGATCCAGCCTACGGAGAAGGGATTGCCAAGGCCTTGGGTGTGAATCTCGCCTAATCGAAGTGATAACAAGAACCGCCCTCGTTTGGGCGGTTTTTCAATGAATATCACTACTGTTTAGCCGATTATTTGCTTCTAATTGCGCGTTTTTCAGTGACCGCGAGCAAAACCTGGTTCACACTATGTCCCATAGACGTATTCACAGGGAGAAGCAGGGCGATGCAAGGTCACCCGGACGTAATCAACTACCTCGTCACGTTGCTGAAGGGCGAACTGGCAGCACGCGATCAGTACTTCATTCACTCGCGGATGTACGAAGACTGGGGCCTGACCAAGCTCTATGAACGTATCAACCACGAGATGGAAGAAGAGACGCAGCACGCCGACGCCCTGATGCGCCGTATCCTCATGCTCGAAGGCACCCCGGACATGCGCGCCGATGACCTGCACGTGGGCAGCACCGTGCCGGAGATGATCGAGGCCGACCTCAAGCTCGAGTACAAGGTCCGTGCCGCGCTGTGCAAGGGCATCGAGCTGTGCGAACTGCACAAGGACTACATCAGCCGCGACATCCTGCGCGCGCAGTTGGCCGATACCGAAGAAGATCACACCTACTGGCTGGAGAAGCAGCAGGGTCTGATCAAGGCCATTGGCCTGGAGAACTACCTGCAGTCGCAGATGTAAAAGCTTGGGGCTGCCTTGCAGCCCTTTCGCGGCACGAGGCCGCTCCTACAGGACCGCGCCGATCTGACGGTTTGCGCGGTCCTGTAGGAGCGGCCTCGTGCCGCGAATAGGGCGCAAAGCGCCCCCATCGCTTTATGCCCGATCCCGCTCCAGCAGCGGTTTCAGGTAATGCCCGGTATACGACTGCTTCTTCTCGGCCAGTTCCTCCGGCGTACCGCAGGCAATGATCTGCCCACCCTTGGAGCCACCCTCCGGCCCCAGGTCCACCAGCCAGTCGGCAGTCTTGATCACATCCAGGTTGTGCTCGATCACCACCACGGTGTTGCCGTGGTCACGCAGGCGGTGCAGTACGTCCAGCAATTGCTGGATATCGGCGAAGTGCAGGCCGGTGGTCGGTTCGTCGAGGATGTACAGGGTCTTGCCGGTGTCGCGCTTGGACAGCTCGCGCGACAGCTTGACCCGCTGCGCCTCGCCGCCCGAGAGGGTGGTCGCCGATTGCCCCAGTTTGATGTACGACAGGCCGACATCCATCAGCGTCTGCAGCTTACGCGCCAGGGCCGGGACCGCGTCGAAGAACTCGCGGGCATCCTCGATGGTCATCTCCAGCACCTCGTGGATGTTCTTGCCCTTGTACTTGATCTCCAGGGTTTCGCGGTTGTAGCGCTTGCTCTTGCACACATCGCAGGGCACGTAGATGTCCGGCAGGAAGTGCATTTCCACCTTGATCAGGCCATCGCCCTGGCAGGCCTCGCAGCGCCCGCCCTTGACGTTGAACGAGAAGCGTCCCGGGCCGTAGCCACGGGAACGCGACTCCGGCACGCCGGCGAACAGCTCGCGGATCGGCGTGAAGATGCCGGTGTAGGTCGCCGGGTTGGAGCGAGGCGTGCGGCCGATCGGGCTCTGGTCGATATCCACCACCTTGTCCAGGTGCTGCAGGCCATCGACGCTGGCGTGCGGCGCGGCCTCCAGGCTGCTCGCGCCGTTGAGCGCGGTGGCGGCGAGGGGGAACAGGGTGTTGTTGATCAGTGTCGACTTGCCCGAACCGGACACGCCGGTCACGCAGGTCAGCAGACCGATCGGCACTTCCAGGTCGACGTTCTGCAGGTTGTTGCCGCGCGCGCCCTTGAGCTTGAGCGACAGCTTCTTGTTGCGGGGTGTGCGCTTGGCCGGGACGACGATCTTCTTGCGCCCGGACAGGTACTTGCCGGTCAGCGAGTCGGGGTGCGCCATGACCTCTTCGGGCGAACCCTCGGCGACGATCTGGCCGCCATGCACGCCGGCACCCGGGCCGATATCCACCACGTAGTCGGCCAGGCGGATGGCGTCCTCGTCGTGCTCGACCACGATCACCGTGTTGCCCAGGTCGCGCAAGTGGTTGAGGGTGGCCAGCAGGCGGTCGTTGTCCCGTTGATGAAGGCCGATGGACGGTTCATCGAGGATGTACATCACCCCGACCAGGCCGGCGCCGATCTGGCTGGCCAGGCGGATACGCTGGGCTTCGCCGCCGGACAGGGTATCGGCGCTGCGGTCCAGCGTCAGGTAGTCGAGACCGACGTTGACCAGGAACTGCAGACGCTCGCAGATCTCCTTGAGGATCTTCGCCGCGATCTCGCCACGACGTCCGGTGAGGGTCAGCTCGCCGAAGTAGTTGCTGGCTTCGCCGATCGGCAGGTTGGTCACCGCCGGCAGGGTCTTCTCGCCGACCCACACATGGCGGGCCTCACGACGCAGGCGGGTACCGCGGCAGTCGGGGCAGGGCTGGGTGCCGAGGAACTTGGCCAGTTCTTCACGCACGGTGGCCGACTCGGTCTCGCGGTAGCGGCGTTCGAGGTTGGGCACGATGCCTTCGAAAGGATGCGAGCGCTTGACGATGTCGCCACGGTCGTTGAGGTACTTGAAATCGACGCTCTGCTTGCCGCTGCCCTGCAGGATGACCTTCTGGTGTTCGGCCGACAGCTCGCCGAACGGTTCCTCGAGGCTGAAACCGTAGTGCGCGGCGAGTGAGCCAAGCATCTGGAAGTAATAGACGTTGCGCCGGTCCCAGCCACGTATCGCGCCTTCGGCCAGGGTCAGCTCGGCGTTGACCAGGCGCTTGGTGTCGAAGAACTGCTTCACCCCCAGGCCGTCGCAGGTCGGGCAGGCACCGGCCGGGTTGTTGAAGGAGAACAGCTTGGGCTCCAGCTCGCTAATCGCATGACCACACACCGGGCAGGCAAAGCGCGCCGAGAAGATCACTTCCTCGCCGTCCTCGTCGTCCATCGGCGCAACCAGGGCGATGCCGTCGGCCAGCTTGAGCGCAGTCTCGAACGACTCGGCCAGGCGCTGCTGCAGGTCGGCGCGGACCTTGAAGCGGTCGACCACCACATCGATGCTGTGCTTCTTCTGTTTATCCAGCTTGGGCAGTTCGTCGAGCTCGTAGAGCTTGCCGTTGACCCGGGCGCGGACGAAGCCCTGGGCACGCAGCTCGTCGAACACCGCCAGGTGCTCGCCCTTGCGCTCGCGGATCACCGGGGCCAGCAGCATCAGCTTGCTGCCTTCGGGCTTTTCCAGCACCAGGTCGACCATCTGGCTGATCGTTTGCGCTTCCAGCGGGATGTCATGGTCCGGGCAGCGTGGAGTACCGACGCGGGCATAGAGCAGGCGCAGGTAGTCGTAGATCTCGGTGATGGTGCCGACGGTCGAGCGAGGGTTGTGCGAGGTCGACTTCTGCTCGATGGAGATCGCCGGCGACAGGCCTTCGATGGTGTCGACGTCGGGCTTTTCCATCATTGACAGGAACTGCCGGGCATAGGCCGACAGCGATTCGACGTAGCGGCGCTGGCCTTCGGCGTACAGCGTGTCGAACGCCAGCGAAGACTTGCCGGATCCGGACAGGCCGGTGATCACGATCAGCTTGTCCCGAGGCAGGGTCAGGTCGATGTTCTTCAGGTTGTGGGTACGCGCCCCACGGATCAGGATCTTGTCCACTACGGCCTCGCTCGGCGGGCATAAACAAAGGAGTATACGGCGCGCTGCCATTACGCGGCAAAGCGTCGCGTATATGCCGCCAAGGCGTCGGACTGATAGAATCGCCGCCGGTTCACACGAGGTTAATCCATGCACGACACCCACAACGAGCGCATGAGTGGCAGCGAAACCCGCGCCGCCAGCGGCCTGGCCCTGGTCTTCGCCTTTCGTATGCTGGGCATGTTCATGGTACTGCCGGTGCTGGCCACCTACGGCATGGACCTGGCCGGTGCCACGCCTGCGCTGATCGGTCTGGCCATCGGTGCCTACGGCCTGACCCAGGCCGTGCTGCAGATTCCGTTCGGGGTGATTTCCGATCGCATCGGCCGCCGTCCGGTGATCTACGTGGGGTTGATCATCTTCGCCCTGGGCAGCGTGCTGGCGGCCCAGGCCGATTCTATCTGGGGCGTGATCGCCGGGCGCATCCTGCAGGGCGCGGGGGCGATTTCCGCGGCGGTGATGGCGTTGCTGTCCGATTTGACCCGCGAGCAGCACCGGACCAAGGCCATGGCCATGATCGGCATGAGCATCGGCCTGTCGTTCGCCGTGGCGATGGTGGTCGGCCCGCTGTTGACCCGCGCCTTTGGCTTGTCAGGATTGTTCCTTGCCACCGCAGGACTTGCCCTGGTCGGCATCGGCCTGATCGCCTTCGTGGTGCCCAACTCGCACAGCGTGTTGACCCACCGCGAGTCCGGTGTCGCCCGTCAGGCCCTCGGTCCGACCCTGCGCAATCCGGACCTTCTGCGCCTGGATATCAGCATCTTCGTGCTGCACGCGATCCTGATGGCCAGCTTCGTGGCGCTGCCCCTGGCCTTCGTCGAGCGCGGCGGGCTGCCCAAGGAACAGCACTGGTGGGTGTACCTGACCGCGTTGCTGGTTTCATTTTTTGCAATGATCCCCTTCATCATCTACGGGGAAAAGAAGCGCAAGATGAAACGCGTGTTGCTCGGCGCGGTCAGTGTCCTGCTGCTGGTGGAGGTGTTCTTCTGGCAGTGGGCTGACAACTTGCGCGGACTGGTGGTCGGCACCGTGGTATTCTTTACTGCATTCAACCTGCTGGAGGCATCCTTGCCTTCGCTGGTCAGCAAGGTGTCGCCCGCCGGTGGCAAGGGGACGGCGATGGGGGTTTACTCCACCAGCCAGTTCCTCGGCGCCGCGTTGGGAGGCATCCTCGGTGGCTGGTTGTTCCAGCACGGTGGCTTGAGCATGGTGTTCCTCGGATGCGCCGTATTGTGCGTCCTGTGGTTGCTCACTGCGTTGCGCATGAACGAGCCACCGTACGTGACCAGCCTGCGCATGCCGCTGACGCCGGAAGCGGTCCGGGAAGCCGGGCTGACCGAGCGCCTGATGGCCGTGCCGGGTGTGACCGACGCCGTGGTGGTGGCAGAAGAAGCCGCCATCTATATCAAACTGGATACGAAAATTTTGGACCGTGCGACCCTCGAGCGTCTGGTGAACCCAGCCTCTGCGGCGTGCGAAGCCTAGGAGAACGTTATGGCCCGTGGGGTTAACAAAGTCATTCTGGTCGGTACCTGCGGTCAGGATCCCGAAGTCCGCTACCTGCCCAACGGTAACGCCGTGACCAACCTGAGCCTGGCCACCAGCGAGCAGTGGACCGACAAGCAGTCGGGTCAGAAGGTCGAGCGTACCGAGTGGCACCGTGTGTCGCTGTTCGGCAAGGTCGCCGAGATTGCCGGCGAATACCTGCGCAAGGGTTCGCAGTGCTACATCGAAGGCAAGCTGCAGACCCGCGAGTGGGAAAAGGACGGCATCAAGCGCTACACCACCGAGATCATCGTCGACATCAACGGCACCATGCAGTTGCTTGGCGGTCGTCCGCAGGGTCAGCAGGGTGGTGGTGACCAATACAACCAGGGTGGTGGTAACAACTACAACCAAGGTGGCCAGCAGCAGTACAACCAGGCTCCTCGTCAGCAGGCTCCGCGTCCGCAGCAGGCGCCACAGCGCCCGGCGCCGCAACAGCCGGCTCCGCAGCCAGCCGCTGACTTCGACAGCTTCGACGACGATATTCCGTTCTGATACTTCCAAGAGGCGTCATGGGCGCCTCCCGCGAAAACGGAGCTGAAACAAGAAACCCGCTTCATGCCTGAAGCGGGTTTCTTTTTGTGTGGAAGATCGGCGCTCCGATATAGGCACCGTTCAGGTTCAGCCTTCTTCGAGTGCCGCCCTGGCAAACTGGGCGTCCAGTTCCGGTGTCGCTCCGCTGATGCCGATGCCGCCGATGTGTTTGCCGTCCATATCCATGATCGGCAGCCCGCCTTCCAGTAGGGTGAAGCCGGGTAGCGAGGCATAGGGGTTGGCGGGCGACGCGGCGCTGCGCTCACCGAGCGAGCGGGACGACAGCGGGAAACGGGCGGATGTCTCGGCCTTGAGCTGCGCAACCTGGATGCTGCCGCTGCTGGTGCCATCCATGCGCTGGAAGTATTTCAGGTTGCCGTGGTTGTCGACGATGCTGATGACGATGGCGAAGCCTTGGGCACGGGCGGCCCGCTCGGCGGCATAGGCCATCGCCCGCGCCCGCTCGGCGGTGATCTGCGGGTGAGCGGCGGGTGGGTTGTGATCACTATTGGCGGTTGCCACCACCATCGGTTGAACAAGCACCGAGATGCCGATCAAGAGATTGCCCAAGAGATATTTCATGTCCATTCCTGTGAGCCTCATCCATGTGTGGCGCGCCAACCTAACAGGCACTGGATATGTCGGGATGTAGTCCATTTCCGTTTGTGATGTGGGACCAGGCAATTTAACGATGCAGGGTTGCTTTCAGGCGCCTTCGTTGGCTTCAGCGTCCAGGTGTGGCGGAGCTTTTCGTCTCAAGGTTTCCCATGCATCCACGGTTTTTTTCTTGCCATTAGCCTATTCAAACGAATAAATCACATGAGCAAGACTGTTCGATCTTATTAGTTATACTAATAAAGTAGCTCGGCTAATGTCCTGTGAATTACCGTGTTTGTGGAACGAATGAAAGTCTGTGCGTAGGGTATATCCATGCTGCTGGAGTGGGTAGGATTTGAATGTGTCAGCAAGTAACTCATCACGCTAACCCGCAAGGAGCATTCACATGACGGATGGTGCTGCCGTTCAAGTACGCATGGAACAAAGCCAGGATATTCTGGATTCAGATCCTTTTGCAGGACGAGACTTTTTCTGGGAACAACACCGGTTTGCCAGGGATGGTTATCTTAAGATAAATCACTTGATCGACCCCGGTGTGCGTGATCGTATTTCGGAGGATGTAAGGTATCTGCTTGCCAACTTTTCAAAGCGTCGTGATTTTCTCATCGAGTCGACGGGCAATACCCCGCGCTACTTGAGCAATGTACCGCAGGAGAGTATCGAGGTTAACGGGCGTTATATTCCGCTGGCGTATAATTCACGCTACCTCATGAGCCTTATTTCTCACATCGTCAAGGAAGAAATCATTCCCACACCGTGGAAGTGGGACAACTTTATCATCAATAGCCAGCATAAGTCCGGTGACACCCATGGCTGGCACTGGGGCGACTACCCCTACACGATCATCTGGATCGTCGAGGCGCCTGCGCTTGAGGCCGGTGGGCTGCTGGAGTGCGTACCGCATACCCACTGGGACAAGCAGAACCCGCGCGTCGAAAACCTGTTGGTCGAAAACAAGATCGACTCCTACTTCCACATGACCGGCGATGTCTATCTGCTCAAGGCGGATACCACACTGCATCGGGTCAAGCCCCTGACCCAGGATGTCACCCGGATCATTCTGAATACGACCTGGGAGCGGGCAAGGGACAAGGATCGACAAGTCGAACATGAAACGTTCGTTTTCCGTGATTGATCCCCGGGGCATTACGCATGGCCAAGGTCAAGTATTCACATACTAACCTGATCGCCACCGACTGGAAGAAAATTGCCAAGTTCTACATAGATGTATTTGGCTGCGTTCCAGTCGGCCCTGTCCGCCGGCTTTCAGGTCAATCAGTAGCAGACGGAACCGGCCTGCTCGATCCGGAAATAGAAGGTGTTCATCTTCAATTGCCCGGTTATCCAGAGGGCGGTCCGACGCTGGAGATTTTTCAATATAGTCGGGTTCGTGAAGAGTCGGAGAAGTTTGCCAATTCGCGTGGGTTCACGCACATCGCATTCGAAGTATCCGACCTGGACGAAGTTTGCGACAAGGTCATTCGTTCCGGTGGCTGGCTGCTCGGAAAGTTGGCGCGCCAGCCTGTCGAGGGGGTAGGTGTCTGTACGTTTGTGTATGTACGAGACCCTGACCGGAACATTATCGAGGTCCAAGGATGGGAGGCCGCATGAAACGCAGACTTGCTCAGTTCGACCTGGTGAAGCCCAGATTTCCCAAGGGTGACACCCGGATGGAAGGGTTCTATGCATCGACCGACTACGTCAATGGGCTGGCAGAGCAGCATCCGGGTTTTATCTGGCGTGAAACCCAGGAGAACCAACCGTTGCTCGACCGGCTATGGGGCGAAGGCTACCTCTATACGCTTTCGCTTTGGCGAGACGTCCAATCACTCAAGGACTTTCTCTACAACACCCCGCACAAAACATTCATGAAACGCGGATCGGAATGGTTCGAACCCATCTCGCGGCCTCGAGTGGTGCTGTGGTGGGTGCCTGAAGGCCATATCCCGGATCTGCACGAGGCGCACACCCGGCTCACACGGCTCTATGACGTCGGACCGTCACATGACGCGTTCGACCTGCGCTCCAGTGAACTCCCAACCGTCCTGTATTGAGGAGGGACAGATGACTCAATTGGCACGTGATACGCAACAGCAACTCGCCGACTATTACCGTTGTTTTCTGGGGGATCCGGCACAGCTCGTCAATGCGCAGAAGTCGGTCAGGCTGTCCCGCAACCTGGTGGAGTGTCTGGAGGATCAATGGAATACGGCCGAGGAGCGCCTGGTTGACCTGCGTGAGTTACCGAGCACCCGGGAGGCCTTCCTGCCCTGGTACCTGATGTGCGAGAAGAAGATAAACGAAGATATCCGCTTCTTCGTGGACTTCATGCGGCACCATGCCACTGTCGAGCAGGTGGCCTACTACATCTGCATGGAGGAAATGGTCGATGGCTCGTTCGATGACCTGATGGCGGTTGCGCAATTGGGCATGCCGATCCACTGCAAGATGGTCGCAGGCGAGAACTACTGGGATGAAATGGGCAATGGTGATTTCGCTGCCGTGCATACCACGATGTTCCGCACGTCCTCCAGCTACATGCGCGATCTGCTGGGCGAGGCCGGCATCAGTGTGGAGGTTCCCCCGCTCGAGTGCCTGATGAATGGCAACATCCTGCTGATGTGGGCAGTGCGACGCGAGTACAACATGCGCCTGATCGGCGCCATGGGGCTGGTGGAGGGTTCGGCGCCGGTACGCTTCGGCGCGACAACGGCGGCCATGGAGCGTCTGGGCCTGCCCAGGGACGTGATTGCCTACCACAAGGCCCATATCAGCATCGATACACGGCATAGCGCCGCCTGGTACGACACGGTCCTGCAACATTACGCGGCTGGTGGCGAGGATGTGGTGCGAGAGCTCTCGTTGGGCGTGATGATCCGCTACAACGTCGCGCTGCGCTATTACCACTACATGTATCAGGCCATGCGGAGTTTGCAATGAACACACGAGCGCAAACGGTAGTGGTCATCGATCCGATCAGTTCCGGGCGGCGATACGGTGAGGACATTCGTCGCAAGGGCTACCACGCGCTGGCGCTGGTGACCCGGGAGCGCTTCCCCGGGCGGTTGCAGAAGCTGCATGGGGTGGATGGTTTCGATGAGGTGCTGCACGCCGAGGGGCTGGAGCAAGCCAAGGTGAAACTGGCAGGCAGGACGGTGCTGGCGGTCATTCCCGGTTCTGACTCGGCATTGCGCATCACCGATCGGTTGGCGGCCCATCTTGGCGTGGCGGGAAATCCGGTGGCAACGCACCTGGCCCGGATGAACAAGTTGGAAATGAAGAATCGGCTGAAGGATGAGGGCGTTCCTTCCATGCCGGCCTTTCGATTGTCCATGGACGAGCTCGCCCAGGGACATGACCCTGGCATTGCTTTCCCCGTCGTGGTCAAGCCCAGCCAAGGCACGGGGGCGAGGCATGTGAAGATCTGCCAGTCCAGAAGCGATATGTACAAGGCGCTGGCCGCCATCGAGAGCAATGAAGAGCCCTGTGCCCAGGAGGAAAAGCATGCGCTGGTGGAAGCTTATGTGGAAGGCCCTGAGTTCTTTATCGTCACGGCGAACCTCGGGGCGGCGCGAGGCCGGCAGATTCTCTGTTTCGCCGAGTACGAAAAGATCCGCGTCGGCGACCACCCCAGCGTCTATCGCAACATTCGATCCATTTCGCCCGTAGGTGACAAGGCTCGTCAGGCGTTTGCCTATATCTCCCGGGTCAACTCGGCCATCGAGGCCGACATCGGCATCAACGACATCGAGTTCAAGATCAACGCCGATGGACATTTCATCATCGAGCAGAATGGCCGGTTGCCGGGGGCGAACGTACCCACCCTGATCGAGCTGTGCACGGGGCTCAATTGCTATGACCTGAACATCGATATCTACCTTGGCAATGCACCGCAGGTGCTACCTGTTCCGCACTACGACAAGCACTTCTGTATTTGCTGCCTGATCTGCGAAGCGGGCGGCACGGTCACGGGGATCGAAGGCGTGGCGCAAGTCGAGGGACTCGAGTCGTTCCATGAGCTTGGTTTTCTTGTCAGCGAGGGCGAGGTGATCGAGGCGACACGGGATTTCCTGTCGACCTGGGGGTTCGTCTACCTCATCCACCAGGATCCCGCAGTTCTGCGCAGGCATGCCGAGATCGTCCATGAGCGCCTGAGGCTGGTGCTCGCGTAAGCGGTGGGTGCCCGCTCATGGGCACCCGTCGGCAGGAATTCGGGTAAGGGAGAGCCCATGAATTGGATAATGCTGGTGTGTTTGATATTGCTCGCCTGTGCGATCTGTGGACAGCTTGCGACAATGATTGGCCAGAGCCGGGTGATCGGGGAGATCACCGCAGGTATCCTGCTGGGGCCCACAGTGCTTGGTGCCTGGTTTCCGCAGGCCTCGACTCAGTTGTTCGCGCCTGAGTCGATGCATGTCGTCAGGTCGTTGAGCGAACTGGGGCTGATTATCCTGATGGTCGAGGTGCCATGGCACGCCGCTGGCATCGGGTCCAAGGGAGAAGGGCAGCGAGTGCCCGCCTTGATCGCTACCCTGGGGATCGTGCTGTCGTTTTCCCTGGGTTGCATCGTCGGAGCCTGGTCCAAGACATCGCTTGCACCGATGCAACCCTATTGGCCTTACGTGATCTTCTGTGGGGTTGCCTTGTCCGTGACAGCCCTGCCGGTGTTGGTGCGGATTATCCAGGAGCATGCGGGTATCGATGGGCGAGCCGGACAATTGGCCCTGTCGGCGGCGGTCTACACCGATGTGTTTGCATGGTTTGCACTTGCGTTGGTGCTGACGCTACAGTTCAGTGGCACCACCGGCGTGGTCGATAGCCTACTCAGGGTCGTCGGATTGTCGGTTTATGCCGCGCTGACGTTCCTGCTGGTCCGACCCTGGCTGAGAAACCGGGCCGGTTACACCATCCTGGGCGAGCGGTCGCGGGTGGCACTTGCCTTGCTCTACTGCCTTTTTTCGGCGCAAGTGACCGCGATGCTTGGGTTCCATGAGGCAATCGGTGCAGTCTTGGCGGCCTATGTCTTTCACGACCTGTTCTCGATGGAGCAGGCCTGGCGCCGCTGGGTCGGCAGGTTCGGCCATCTGTTTCTCACACCAATCTTCTTTGCCTGTTCCGGTATCCAGGTTTCGCTCGGGGCTTTCAGCGATCCCACTCTGTGGTTGTGGTTGCTGTTGTTCCTGGTGGGGGGGATTGTCGGCAAGGTTCTGGGCTCTTATATCGGGGCCAGGCTGTCGGGGCTGACACCAAAGGTTTCATTGGAACTCGGTGTGCTGATGAATACCAAGGGACTCGTGGAATTAGTAGTACTTGGTGTAGGACTGCAGATGGGAGTGTTGTCTGAAAGTTCCTATAGTGTTCTTTTGATACTTGCACTTGTTTCAACGGCTTTAACTAATCCGTTAATTTCATTGTTAAATCGCTGGGCCCGTAAGAGTGATGCTGGCTACAGCGTCTCACCTCATACAGGTGTTTGATTTTTGAGTTCATCCCGATTACTGTCTGGAGATTAAAGGGATCAGCCAAAAATAAGGAACATTGCTGTGGACGTATTCATGGGGTTGCTGGCCGCTGCGTTCTGGGGGGCTACGGATTTTCTGGTCGGTGTGAACGCACGAGCGGTAGGGGTCAAGCGGGCGGTCTTTTTCGGGCAACTGCTGGGGCTTTTGTTAATGACAATCATTATTGTCATTTCGGCCAGCCAGTGGGAGAAGTTCCTGTCGGCTCCCGGACGCGCGGTGGTACTGGGTATTGTGGCTTCACTATGTACCGTGATCGGGGCGTTGGCGCTTTCAAAAGCGTTTGCGGTTGGCAAGACCGCTGTCGTGGCACCGTTGGTCACCTCCTATGGCGTTTTTACAACGCTGCTGGCCTGGCTCGGCGGGGACACACTGTCAGCCTGGCAGGTGAGCGGTATCTTCGTCTGCTTCTTCGGTGTACTACTGGCCAGTCGCAGTGACCATGGCGGCGATTTCGAGCGCAAGGCAAAGGGCACTGTATCCATAGGGTATGCGTTGCTGGCGGCCATGCTGTACGGCGTCAGCTTCTGGATTCAAGGCAAGTTCGCCTTGCCGGCGCTGGGGCCGGTGAACATGCTGGCGCTGGGTTATGCCGTCGGGGTGGCCTTCTTGATTCCGGAAGCCTTCAGGCTGCTGCGCGATCATGCCACGATCCGCTTGAAGACATTGGGTTCACTGTGTGGCGCAAGCCTGTTCAACCTGGGAGGGTTCTCGGCTTTTTCCTGGGGGGCGCTCAACGGTTCGGTTTCGGTCGTTACTGTCATCAGTACCTTGTCGGGTGGTATCGCGGCCATCCTCGGATACTTCTTTTATCGCGAGCGGTTGTCGGTTGTTCAAGTAGGCGGTGTGTGTCTGGTGTTGTTGGGGGCTGTGCTTTTGCATCTTTATGGATGATGTTGTCGCAAAGTTGCAAACGTTTGCGGTGAATCTTTTTGGGTCCTTGGGTCATGGGCGGAGGCTTTCGTTTATTGGCCTGTAGATATGAGTGGTCATAATAATGGAATATCGAGGCTGCCTTCCGAAAAGTCATGTTGATATGTTGCCTTGCATGGCGGCTTTTGCAGTGGTCGTCGAGACCGGAAGCTTTGTAGATGCATCGGTCAGGCTGGGGTTGACTGCCTCGGCGGTCAGCAAACAAGTGTCAAAGCTTGAAAATGCCTTGTCATTGCGTTTGCTTGAGCGCAGCACCCGGCAATTGAGAGTGAATGCCGAAGGCGCCCAGATCTACTCACACTGCAAAGAGTTGCTGGAGTCTTCGGCCAATGTGTTTCGCCTCAAGGACCGCTTCCTCGAAGCACCGCAAGGGCTTATTCGCATTGCGGTGCCACGTTCGCTGTACGCGGCGTGTAACCAGCTGGTTCCGGAGTTTTTGTACCGCTACCCCGGCGTCAATGTACAGCTCATTTCCAATGAGGGAGCACCGGACTTTATTGCCGAGGGTATCGATATTGGAATCCAGATAACGGACAGTCCTCCCCTGGGTTTGGTGGCGCGTAAGTTGTTCCCCGTCGATTTCATTGTCTGTGCCGCCGAGAGTTACCTGGAAAAGTTTGGGCGACCTGAGCATCCCTCGGTGTTGGCGGAACACAGTTGTATCCCTTTTTCCGCGGCCACCGAAATCCAGAACTGGAAGTTCATTTCAACGCATGGAATGTGCGAGGTCGGTGTTTCGGGGCGCTACTTCGCGGACAGTCCGGAGGCGGTCCTCAATGCCACGATCTCGGGCCTGGGGATTTCCTGCCTGCCGGCCGGGCTGGCGGCTGAAGCAATTTCCGCCAATGCCCTGGTGGAGTTGTTGCCCGGGTGGAGATACGCGGGGGCGATGCAAGGGATGGCCTGGGTGCTCTATCAGCCCGGCCGGCATGTGTCGCAGAAGGTCAAGGTGATGGTCGACTACCTGGTGAGTGCGTTGCGCCGGTCAGGACAGATGACCTGATGCAATGGCTGGCCTCGTGCGGCACCGGACCATGGGAAAAAGGAGCATACGATGGCTACGCAGGTTGCCGAGTACTATTGCGAGACCTGTTGGTACACCTATGACCCGACGGTAGGTGATCCGGAGCATGGCATCGCGCCGGGGACTGCATTCGAAGATATTCCACATGACTGGCTTTGCCCTGACTGCGGGCTGGGCAAGGAAGCGTTTGTACCTCGTGTCGAATCGCTCGATGCATGATCTGGGTCATCGCACTTCCCGGATTCTTGACTAGGCTTAACAGTTGGCGGTCTCTGTCCACCGCCACCGTGAAGTCCCTGAGGCG
The DNA here is from genome assembly GCF_014268935.2 of Pseudomonas peradeniyensis. Lineage (GTDB taxonomy): Bacteria > Pseudomonadota > Gammaproteobacteria > Pseudomonadales > Pseudomonadaceae > Aquipseudomonas > Aquipseudomonas peradeniyensis. Next base: position 687,358 of record NZ_JABWRJ020000003.1, read on the forward strand.
CCGGCCAAGTCCCGTGCGCCCGAGAACCTGATCAGGAGTGCACGATGGATCTCAACCGTCGGCAATTCTTCAAGGTCGCCGCCGTCGGCCTTGGAGGCTCGAGCCTCGCGGCGTTGGGCATGGCCCCGACACCCGCGTTCGCCGAGCAGGTGCGCCACTTCAAGCTGGCGCACACTAAAGAAACCCGTAACACCTGCCCTTATTGCTCGGTCGGCTGCGGCCTGATCATGTACAGCCAGGGTGACGCGGGCAAGAACGTCAAACAGAACATCATCCACATTGAGGGCGACGCGGACCATCCGGTCAACCGCGGTACCCTGTGCCCGAAAGGCGCCGGCCTGCTGGACTTTATCCACAGCCCCAGCCGCCTCAAGTACCCCGAGGTGCGCAAGCCGGGCAGCAACGAGTGGACCCGCATCGAATGGGACGAAGCCCTCGACCGCGTCGCCGACCTGATGAAACAGGACCGCGACGCCAATTTCATCGAGAAGAACGCCCAGGGCCAGACGGTCAACCGCTGGCTCACCACCGGCTTCCTCGCCGCGTCCGCCGCTTCCAGCGAAGCGGGCTACATGACGCACAAGGTGATCCGTTCGCTGGGCATGCTGGGGTTCGATAACCAGGCGCGTGTCTGACACGGCCCGACGGTGGCAAGTCTTGCCCCGACGTATGGCCGTGGCGCGATGACCAATCACTGGTCCGATATCGCCAACGCAAACCTGGTCCTGGTGATGGGCGGCAACGCTGCTGAAGCGCACCCGTGCGGCTTCAAGTGGGTGACCGAAGCCAAGGCGCACAACAAGGCGCGGCTGATCGTGGTCGACCCGCGGTTCACCCGTACCGCCTCGGTGGCCGATTACTACGCGCCGATCCGCACCGGCAGCGACATCGCCTTCATGGGCGGGCTGATCAACTACCTGCTGAGCAACGACAAGATCCAGCACGAGTACGTGCGCAACTACACCGACGTGTCGTTTATCGTCAAAGAGAACTATGGCTTCGAGGACGGGCTGTTCAGCGGCTACGACGCGGCCAAGCGCGTGTACGCCGACAAGTCCGGCTGGGGCTACGAGCTGGGCGAGGACGGTTTCGCCAAGGTCGATCCGACCCTGCAGCACCCGCGTTGTGTCTACCAGCTGATGAAGCAGCATTACAGCCGCTACACGCCGGAATTGGCGAGCATGACCTGCGGCATGCCCCAGGACCAGATGATGAAGATCTGGGAAGAGATCGCCACCTGCTCGGTGCCGGGCAAGACCATGACGATCCTCTACGCCCTGGGCTGGACCCAGCACTCCATCGGCGCGCAGATCATCCGCAGCGCGGCCATGGTGCAGTTGCTGCTGGGCAACGTCGGCATGCCGGGTGGCGGGGTCAACGCCCTGCGCGGTCACTCCAACATCCAGGGCCTGACCGACCTGGGGCTGCTGTCGAACTCGCTGCCGGGCTACCTCACCCTGGCCGGTGATGCCGAACAGGACTACGCCGCCTACATCGACAAGCGCGCCTCCAAGCCGCTGCGGCCGGGGCAGCTGTCGTACTGGCAGAACTACGGCAAGTTCCACGTCAGCCTGATGAAGGCCTGGTACGGCGCCAACGCCACCGCCGGCAACAACTGGGGCTACGACTGGCTGCCCAAGCTCGACGTGCCGGCCTACGACGTGCTGCGCATGTTCGAGATGATGGGCCAGGGCAAGGTCAACGGCTACATGTGCCAGGGCTTCAACCCGATCGCCGCGCTGCCGGACAAGAACCGCGTCACCGCGGCCCTGGCCAAGCTCAAGTGGCTGGTGATCATGGACCCGCTGGCCACCGAGACTTCCGAGTTCTGGCGCAACGCCGGCCCGTTCAACGACGTCGACACCGCCAACATCCAGACCGAGGTGATCCGCCTGCCCACCACCTGCTTCGCCGAGGAAGACGGCTCGCTGGTCAACAGCAGTCGCTGGCTGCAGTGGCACTGGAAGGGCGCCGACGGCCCGGGCGAGACCCGCACCGACGTGCACATCATGAGCGAGCTGTTCCTGCGCCTGCGCAAGCGTTATCAGGCCGAAGGCGGCGCCTACCCCGACCCGCTGCTCAACCTCAGCTGGCCGTACAAGGTCCCGGAAGAGCCTTCGCCCGAAGAGCTGGCCAAGGAGATGAACGGCTGGGCGGTCAGCGACCTCACCGACGCCACCGGTGCCACGCTCAAGGCCGGCCAGCAACTGGCCGGTTTCGCCCAGATGAAGGACGACGGCAGCACCGCGTCGGGCTGCTGGATCTTCGCCGGCTGCTGGACCGAGCAGGGCAACCAGATGGCCCGGCGCGACAACAGCGACCCGTACGGCATGCACCAGGTGCAGAACTGGGCCTGGGCTTGGCCGGCCAACCGGCGGATCCTCTACAACCGTGCCTCCAGCGACCCGCAAGGGAAGCCGTGGGACCCGGAGAAGAAACGCCTGGTGTGGTGGAACGGCAAGGCCTGGACCGGCACCGACGTGCCGGACTTCAAGGTCGATTCGCCACCGGAAGCGGGGATGAACCCGTTCATCATGAACCCCGAGGGTGTGGCGCGGTTCTTCGCCATCGACAAGATGGCCGAGGGGCCGTTCCCCGAGCACTACGAGCCGTTCGAGACGCCGATCGGCATCAACCCGCTGCATCCGCAGAACAAGAAGGCCACCAGCAACCCGGCCGGACGGATCTTCGATTCGGTGTGGGACACCCTCGGCACTCACGACGAGTTCCCCCATGCGGCGACCACCTACCGGCTGACCGAGCACTTCCACTTCTGGAGCAAGCATTGCCGGCTCAACGCCATCGCCCAGCCCGAGCAGTTCGTCGAAATCGGCGAGGTGCTGGCCAACGAGAAAGGCATCAAGGCCGGAGATCGGGTGCGGGTGTCGAGCAAGCGCGGCTATATCGACGCGGTGGCGGTGGTGACCAAGCGGATCCGTCCGCTGCAGGTCAACAACCAGACCGTGCACCAGATCGGCATCCCGTTGCACTGGGGCTTCACCGGCAGCACGCGGCACGGCTTCCTGACCAACACCCTGGTGCCGTTCCTCGGTGATGGCAACACGCAGACGCCGGAGTCCAAGTCGTTCCTCGTCAAAGTGGAGAAACTCTGATGGCCAGCCAAGACATCATCGCCCGCTCGGCCACCACCACCGTACCGCCCTCGGTACGCCAGCAGCAGGAAGTCGCCAAGCTGATCGACACCACCAAGTGCATCGGCTGCAAGGCCTGCCAGGTGGCGTGCTCGGAGTGGAACGAACTGCGTGACGAGGTCGGCCACAACCACGGCACCTACGACAACCCCCAGGACCTCAGCGCCGAGACCTGGACCCTGATGCGCTTCACCGAGCACGAGCGCGACGACGGCAACCTGGAGTGGCTGATCCGCAAGGACGGCTGCATGCACTGTGCCGAACCCGGTTGCCTGAAGGCTTGCCCGAGCCCGGGGGCGATCATCAAGCACGCCAACGGTATCGTCGACTTCAACCAGGACCACTGCATCGGTTGCGGCTACTGCATCACCGGCTGCCCGTTCAATATCCCGCGCATCTCGCAGAAAGATCACAAGGCGTACAAGTGCACCCTGTGTTCCGACCGCGTGACCGTGGGCCTGGAGCCGGCCTGCGTGAAGACCTGCCCGACCGGGGCGATCGTCTTCGGCAGCAAGGAGGAGATGAAGGTGCATGCCGACGAGCGCATCGTCGACCTGAAGTCGCGGGGATACGAGAACGCCGGGCTGTACGATCCGGATGGCGTCGGCGGCACCCATGTGATGTATGTGCTGCACCACGCCGACACGCCTCGGATCTACGCCGGCCTGCCGGACCAACCGGTGATCAGCCCGCTGGTGGGGCTGTGGAAAGGCTTCAGCAAGCCGCTGGCGCTGCTGGCCATGGGCGCGGCGGTGCTGGCCGGGTTCTTCCACTATGTGCGCGTGGGCCCGCAGCGAGTCGAGGAGGACGAACACCCGGCGCCTGTGGATAACACGGTCCACCCGGTGGACCCGGCGGTGCATGTCTATGATCCGAACCGCCCGGGCGGGCAGGGGGAGCAGCGGCCATGAACGACAACAAGCCTATCCTGCGCTACAACGCCAACGAGCGGAGCAACCACTGGGTCGTGGCGATCCTGTTCGTGCTCGCCGGCCTCTCGGGGCTGGCGCTGTTCCACCCGGCGCTGTTCTGGCTCAGCCACCTGTTCGGCGGCGGGCCGTGGACGCGGATCCTCCACCCGTTCATCGGCGTGGGCATGTTCGTGTTCTTCCTCGGGCTGGTGCTGCGTTTCTGGCGCGCCAACTTCATCACCGCCAACGACCGCCTGTGGCTGCGCCGCATCGACCGGGTGATGCTCAACAAGGAAGAGGGCGTGCCGCCGATCGGCAAGTACAACGCCGGGCAGAAGCTGCTGTTCTGGACCTTGCTGGCATGCATGCTGGTGCTGCTGGTCAGCGGCGTGGTGATCTGGCGCGCGTACTTCAGCCATTGGTTCGGCATCGACGTCATTCGCCTGTCGGCGCTGCTGCATGCCCTGGCGGCGTTCGTGCTGATCCTCAGCATCATCGTGCACATCTATGCCGGGATCTGGATCAAGGGCTCGATCGGCGCCATGCTGCATGGCTGGGTCAGCCGTGCCTGGGCGCGCAAGCACCATGAACTGTGGTACCGGGAAGTGACCGGCGACAAGACGCCGAACAACCACGGTGGAAAAGAAGGATGACCGTTTGAGCACGATTCTCGAACCGGGGCAGATTGAAGCGTCGGCGGTGATGCCGCCGTTTCTGCATCTGCCCGCCGCCAACCTCTTCGAGGTGCGCGCCGCTCGGCTTGAGCAGCTGGCCGAGGGCAATGCCCTGGGCGATTACCTGCGGTTGATGGCCCGGCTGTGCCGGATTCAGCAGCAGCTTGTGGATAACCCACCGGCCGGCCTGCCAGTGGCCGAAGAGCGACAGCGCCTGTGCATAAGTCATGGACTGCCGCCGCTGGCGGCCGACAGCCTGGTGCGAGAAGGGCCATGGCTGGTCTGGCTGCAGGCGTTGCTCGATCATTTTTCGGCGGAACCTGATGGGCCGTTGACGGACGCGCTGGCGACATTGCACGGCAGCGATGAGGCTCAACGCAAAGGCTGGGGCATTGCCCTGCTCGGCGGCCAGTACGACGCAGTGCCGGCGGCGCTGGTGCCCTTTATCGGCGCCGCGTTACAGGCTGCCTGGTCCAGCTGGCTTTTGGCCTTGCCTGCGCCTGAGCTCAAGCCCGCTGGCAGCCTGGCCCAGTGCCCGGCTTGCGGCTCGCCGGCGATGGCCGGGGTGGTACGCAATCGTGGCAAGCACAATGGCCTGCGCTACCTGGCCTGCTCGCTGTGTGCCTGCGAATGGCATGTGGTGCGGGTCAAGTGCGTGTACTGCGAGTCGAGCAAGGACTTGCGCTACAGCAACCTCGAGGATGACCGCCACGCACCGGGCAAGGCGCCGTTGCGTGCCGAGTGCTGCCCGGGGTGCGAGAGCTACCTCAAGCAGTGCTACCTGGAGAACGACGCCGCGGCCGAGCCGTTGGCCGATGACCTGGCGAGCCTGGCGCTGGACATGCGCCTGGACGAGGAGGGTTTCCATCGGCTGGCGCCTAACCTGCTGTTGGCGCCGGGGTAGTGTCTACACTGCAATCGAGTTGAACCGGATCGCGGGGCAAGCCCGCTCCCACGCAATGGATGCGATCGGCGTGGGAGCGGGCTTGCCCCGCGATTGCACCCGACCAGACAACGGATCAGTCATAGGTAGTACCGCATGTCTTCTAGCCTCGCCAACGACCCCCCACGCTTGCCCTCCATCGATACCCTGCTGCGCCACCTGGTCTGCGCGCCCTTGATCGACCGCCATGGCCGCGATGCGGTGTTGGCAACTTTGCGCCAGTTGCTCGACGACCTGCGCGAGCCAGCTCGTGCAGGCCAACTGAGTGCCACCGAACTGACCGCCGAAGTCCTCCTGGGCCGAGCCGGCGAACGCCTGGCCATCCAGCAGCGCAGCCAGGTGCGCCGGGTGTTCAACCTCACCGGCACGGTGCTGCACACCAACCTCGGCCGGGCTTTGCTGCCCGAGGAAGCGGTCGAGGCCATGCAGACCGCCGCCCGCTACCCGCTGAACCTGGAGTTCGACCTCAACACCGGCAAGCGTGGCGACCGCGACGACCTGATCGAAGGCCTGATCCGCGAACTGACCGGCGCCGAGGCCGTCACCGTGGTCAACAACAACGCCGCCGCCGTGTTGCTGGCGCTCAACAGCCTGGGCGCGCGCAAGGAGGGGATCATCTCCCGGGGCGAGCTGATCGAGATCGGCGGCGCCTTCCGCATACCCGACATCATGGCCCGTGCGGGGGTGAAGCTGCACGAGATCGGTACCACCAACCGCACCCACGCCCGCGACTACGAAGGCGCGATCAACCCGCGCACGGGCCTGCTGATGCGTGTGCACTGCAGCAACTACAGCATCCAGGGTTTCACTACCCAGGTGCCCACCGCGGAACTGGCGCGCATCGCCCATGCACATGCGTTGCCGCTGCTTGAAGACCTGGGTAGCGGCAGCCTGCTCGACCTGACCCGTTGGGGCCTGCCGGCCGAGCCGACCGTGCGCCAGGCGCTGGCTGATGGCGCCGACATCGTCACCTTCAGTGGCGACAAACTGCTCGGCGGGCCACAGGCGGGGATCATCGTCGGGCGCAAGGATCTGATCGCGAAGATCAAGAAGAACCCGCTCAAGCGTGCGCTGCGGGTGGACAAGATCACCCTTGCGGCACTCGAAGCCGTGTTGGCGGTGTACCGTAATCCGGACCGTCTGGCCGAGCGCCTGCCGAGTCTGCGCCTGCTCACCAGGCCCCAGCCCGAGATTGCTGCCCAGGCTGAGCGCCTGGCGCCTGAACTGGCCGCTAGGCTGGGTACGCAATGGACGGTCAGCGTCGAACCGGCCCTGGGCATGATCGGTAGCGGCAGCCAGCCCGTGGCGCGCCTGCCCAGCGCGGCCTTGTGCCTGCGTCCGCTGGTATCGAAGAAACTGCGTGGGCGCAGCCTGCATGTGCTGGAGCGGGCGCTGCGCGACCTACCGGTGCCAGTACTGGGCCGCATCGACGACGATGCCCTGTGGCTCGACCTGCGCCAGCTGGACGATGAGGCCCAGTGGCTGGCGCAATTGCCGGCGTTGCAGTTGGGGCCGGTGCAGTGATCGTCGGTACCGCCGGCCACATCGACCACGGCAAGACCGCGCTGCTCCAGGCCCTGACCGGCCAGGCCGGCGATACGCGCCAGGAAGAGCGTGCCCGGGGCATGACCATCGACCTCGGCTACCGCTACGCGGCGCTGGCCGAAGGTGCGCCGCTAACCGGGTTCATCGATGTGCCCGGCCATGAGCGTTTTATCCACAACATGCTTGCTGGCGCCCATGGCATCGATCTGGTGCTGCTGGTGGTCGCCGCCGACGACGGGGTGATGCCACAGACCCGCGAGCATCTGTCGATCATCGAGTTGCTGGGCATTCCCCAGGCGCTGGTGGTCATCAGCAAGTGCGATCGGGTCGAGCCGCAGCGGCTGGCCGAAGTCCAGGCGCAGGTCACGGCGTTGCTGGCGCCCGGGCCATATGCCGGGGTAGCGCAGTTCCCGGTGTCGAGCCTGAGCGGCGAGGGGGTCGACGCTTTGCGCGAAGCGTTGCTGGCCGCCGAGGCCCAGGTGCGTCGACGCAGTGTGCGGGGCGGATTCCGCCTGGCCGTGGACCGCGCCTTCGCGGTGTCCGGGGCGGGCGTGGTGGTCACCGGGACGGCTCTGGCCGGGCAGGTCAGCGCCGGTGACACGCTGTTGCTGGGCAAGGCCGGCAAGCCGGTGCGGGTGCGTGGCCTGCATGCGCAGAACCAGGCGGCGCTGGTGGCCGAGGCCGGGCAGCGGGTCGCGTTGAACATCAGCGCCGAACGGCTGGCGGCAGAGCAGGTGCACCGGGGCGACTGGCTGGTGCCGCAATGGCTGCATGCACCGAGCGTGCGGGTCGATATCGATTTCACCTTGCTGCCGGGTGAGACCCGGACGTTCGAGCATTTCAGCGCGGTGCATGTGCACCTGGGGACCCAGGATGTCACGGCCCGTGTTGCGTTGTTGGAGGGTGAACGGCTCGGCGCCGGCCAGCGCACGTTCGCCCAGTTGCTGCTCAACGCGCCGTTGCAGGCGGTGCATGGCGATCGCCTGGTACTGCGCGACCAGCGCGCCCAGCGCACACTCGGCGGTGGCCGCGTGCTCGATCCCTTTGCGCCGAGCCGACAGCGACGCAGCGAGGCGCGCCTGCGCCAGCTGCAGGTACTGCGTGATGCCACTGAACTGGAGCAGGCCTTGCCAGCGTTGCTCGAGACGGCACCGGGCGGGCTCGACCCGCAGCGGCTCGAGCGCCAGTTCAACCGTCTGCGCGAGACCTGGCAGTTGCCGGAGGATGTACAGGTAATTGCCACCCGCCAGGGCCAGTTGCTGTTCTCACGCCAGCAGTGGCATTCACTCAAGCAGCAGGTGCTGGCGAGGCTGGCGCAGTTCCACGAGCAGGAGCCCGACCAGCTCGGCCCGGACCGCGACCGCCTGCGCCGTTTTACCGCGATGCCGCTGGAGCGTCCGGCGTTTGTCAGCCTGCTGGATGAGTTGCTGGGTGAAGGGGGGATCAGCAGCAGTGGTCCGTGGCTGCATCTGCCTGGGCACAAGGTTCAGTTGAGCGAAGCCGATACCGCGCTGTGGGAGCGCTTGCTTCCGCGCTTGCTGGCGGGTGAGTTCGATCCGCCCTGGGTGCGTACGCTGGCTGCCGAGGAGCGCTGCGAGGAGGCCGAGGTGCGCCTGCTGCTGCGCAAGCTCGCCCGCCTGGGCCTGTTGCACCAGGTGGTGCGTGACCTGTTCTACCCGGAGGTGACGCTAAGGCGCATGGCAGAGCTGTTGTTGCAGCAGGCCGAGGCATCGCCGATAGTGCAGGTTGCGGCGTTTCGCGATATGTTGGGCATCGGTCGCAAGCGCAGTGTGCAGATACTCGAGTACTTCGACCGCGTTGGCCTGACCCGGCGGGTCGGTGACCAACGGCATATTCGCGTCGACAGCGCCCTGGCCCAGTCGCAACACGGGCCCTGATTTCAAGGAAGGCAATCGCGCCCGGTGGCGCGGCCGGGCTTCAAACCCGGTTGGGGACGGCAGCCGTTCCCGGGCAGGTTCGACTCCCGCTGCCTTCCGCCAATTTCTTCGTTTAAATCTTGTGGGTTACGATAACTTGCATGTAGTGGGATATCTTTCTTGTCCCATTTTAAGCACATTAGTATATCTGTCGACCTTGGAATCAATTCGTATCTCTTGATCTTGATCTTGATCTTGATCTTGATCTTGATCTTGCTCTTGCTTCTAAGTGCGCGGTAGTTCAGGCAACGCCAATTGCGACTTCAGGAGGCCGAGCGGAGTTCTTGCGAAGGGAGGTGACGGGCATGGATGCCCGTCAAGCGCTGCGCCCCAGGATGGGGCGTTCAGCGCGGTCCTCCCGGGAGCAAGAACGGAGCGAGGGAACCCCGGAGCGAAGCGTAGGGGCCGGATGAATGGAGCGAGGATTTTTTGCTTACTTTTTGATCCTTCAAAAAGTGAGCCGCCGTAAGGGCGGAAAGGTGACTATGCGTCACCATCGCAAATGAATGTGTATATAGAATTCAAAACAGACTATTTAAAAAGTCAAAGTCAAATGCGATCGGCGTGGGTTTTTACAGGTGTAAGCGCATTCATTTACTATACTGACGCATAGTCACCTTTTCGCCCTTACGTGAACTGACCCCCGAAAGTTGGACAGGGTACGCTATGGGTTCAGCGCTTGGGTCCGAAATTGTACCGGACTCAAGCCATTTAGTCTGAGACTGATGCGTTCTTGGTTGTAGTAAGCGATGTAATCCTCTAGCCCTGATGCCAGTTGTTCAACACTCTCAAACGATTCCAGATAAAAGAACTCGCTCTTGAGCGTGCCAAAAAAGCTTTCCATCGCGGCGTTGTCCAGGCAGTTTCCCTTTCGCGACATGCTCTGCTCGATATTCTTCCCGGCCAACATGTGCCGGTAAGCTGGCTGCTGATACTGCCAGCCTTGATCGGAGTGCAATATTGGTTTGTCATCTTGATTCAGCCGCTCGAAAGCTTGCTCCAGCATTGTCGAAACCATCCTGAACTCAGGGCGTCGGTTGATCTGATAAGCGAGGATCTCGCCGTTGTACAGGTCCATCACCGGCGAAAGAAATAGCTTCTGGCCCTTTACCTTGAACTCTGTCACGTCGGTTACCCATTTTTGATTAGGGGCCTGCGCCTTGAATTCACGCTTGAGCAAATCAGATGCAACAAGCCCCTCGGAGCCTCGATACGAGCGATATTTCTTCACTTTGACTAGCGATTTGAGGCCCATCAACTGCATCAGCCGCTGCACCTTCTTGTGATTGATCACCTCGGCATTGTGCCCAAGAACCGCAGTGATACGGCGGTAGCCATACCGCCCCTTATGCTGGTGATAGACCCTGTCGATGCGTTCCTTGAGGGCAGCATGCCTGTCGGTCTGCAACACTTTGCTTTGGTAGTAAAAGGTACTGCGTGCCAGGCCTGCAGCGCGCAACAGCAGAGCGAGTCGATGCTCACGCCTTAATCCTTGGACAGCTTGCGTTTTCTTGCCTGCGCAGTGCGTGGGTCCGCTTGGATCAAGGCATCGAGCTTTTTTAGATAGGCATTCTCCGCGCGCAGATATTCCAGCTCTTCGAGCATTTGCTCAGGCGTGAGCTCACGATCCGAAGGTGCAGAAGGTCCTGCGCTGGATTGCTTTGATGGCTTGCGGGGCATGTTTAACTCTCGGGCACGGTTCGGATGAAGGGCTTCTATTCCGCCTTCATCGTACAGCCTTTTCCATTGCCTGATGCTGCTCGGCCCACGGATATCAAACCTTACGCATGCTTGCTGAGCAGACAGCCCGTCTTGCTCGATGCATTGCAAAACCTTTAATTTGAACTGAGCATCGTAGTGACTGTACTTGGGAATCAAACCGGCTGCGCCGTGTTTCTCATAGCCCTTTACCCAGCGGCGCAGCAGCGAAGGGCTCAGCTCATGCTTCAGTGCCACTTCATGAACACTGCGGGCAGAAAGGCACTCTTCGATGAGTGCCTGCTTGAGCGCCAGGTTGTATTTCGTCATGGAACACCCTCCAAGGGATAAGGTGTCCAACTTTCGGGGGTCAGTTCAACGGCGAGTCACTTTTTGTCAAACGCGACAAAAAGTAACCAAAAAACGCTGCGCTCCATTCATCCGGCCCTGCGCTTCGCTCCGGGTCCCCTCACTCCGGCCTTGCTCCCGGGAGGACCGCGCTGCAGGGCCCATCCTGGGCCCCAGCGCTTGACGGGCATCCATGCCCGTCACCTCCCTCCGCAAGGCCTGCGTTCGGCCTCCTGAAGTCGCGAAGGTACGGGCGGCGCCTGGGCTGACGCAGCTGTCGCTAGTTGGCTATGGGGTTAATCTTCTGATCGCCAAAGCAAAAGCCAAAGCCAGCCCGTATGGCGTTCGGAAGATCAATGCGCTTAAGCGCGCTCACCACAAAGGTCCAGCGCGAACCAATGCTCCGCCGCCTGCACATCCAGCCCCGCGCCCAGCAGCGCAAACAGCTTGCCCAGCGCGGCCTCGCGGGTCATGCCACCGCCACTGACCAGCCCGGTGTCACGCAGCCGGCTGCCAGCGGCATAGGTGTCGAACACCACCGAACCTTCCGGGCACTGGCTGATGGCGACGATCATCACGCCACCCTGGCGGGCGTCATGCAACACATCGAGCAGCGCCTGGTCGTCGGACGGCCCGGTACCACTGCCGTAGCACTCCAGCACCAGCCCCTGGATACCGCTGTCGAACAGACCACGCAGGTGCCCGGCGGCCAGGCCCGGGAACACCGGCATGACCGCCAGCTTGACCGGCTGGCGCGGCTGGCGGTAGTCCAGGCGGGTTGGTAGCTCGGGCGCGCGTTCGCCCTCACGATGACGGGGCAACACGGTAAAGGCGTCGAACGCCTCGCTGCGCAGCTTCGAAGCGCGGCAGCCGTGCAGCAACTGGCCATGGAAGTACAACTGCACGCCGTCTTCCAGGCCGCTTTCGAACAGGTTCAGGGCGCCGACAAGGTTGGCCCAGGCATCGCTGTCCGGCGCGCCGGCCGGCAGCATCGAGCCGGTCAACAGCACCGGCGCCGGCAAACCCAGCAGCAGGAACGACAGGGCCGCAGCGCTGTAGGCCAGGGTATCGGTGCCATGCAGCACCAGCACGCCGTCGTGGCCGTCACGCTCGACCGCCTCGACGATGGCGTCGCGCATCGCCAGCCAGTTGGTCTGTTGCATGTTGGCGCTGTCGATCAGCGGGTTCAGCTCAAGCAGCGACCAGTGCACCTTCGGCGCATCGCCGCAGTTGGCGAAGTGGTCACGCATGCGCGCTTCGAAGCCACCGGCCGGCGCGAGGCCTTCGGCGGTCTGCAGCATGCCGATGGTGCCACCGGTGTAAAGGACGAGAAGATTCTTGACTGCACGCATGGGAATTTTCCGTAGCGATGTAGCGAAGGAAGAGGCAGCCGCCCACGAACGGGGCGGCTGGGGCAGGGGAGAATATCAGCGCTGAGCGTGCGCCTGAACGGCAGCTTTGTCAGTGGCTGTTTCAGCCTGCGGATTGGCCGGCCAGGCGGCACGGTCCAGGTCCAGGTCGGTGAACTTGCTGGAGTCGAACACCGGCTGCTTGATGCCGGCCTTGCGCTGAGCGTCGTAGTCGCGCATTACGCGCAGGCCGACTTTGAACAGCATGGCCAGGGCGATCAGGTTGACGAAGGCCAGGCAGGTCATGGTGATGTCGGCGAAGGCGAACACGGTCGACAGGTCCTGCGTCGAACCCCACACCACCAGCGCCAGCACCAGGCCGCGGAAGGTCATCAGCACGGCGCGGTTGCGGCTGAGGAACTGCAGGCTGTTCTCGCCCAGGTAGTAGTTGTAGAGAATGCAGGTGAAGACGAACAGCGACAGCGCGACGCTGACGAACACGCGGCCCCAGTCACCGACCACGGCGGCCAGCGAGTTCTGGGTCAGGACGATGCCGTCACCTTCGAAGCCCGGGGTGTAGAAGCCCGACAGCAGGATCAGCAGCGCGGTGCAGGTGCAGATCACGAAGGTGTCGAGGAACACGCTGAACGCCTGGACCACGCCCTGGGCGCCAGGGTGTTTCACGGCGGCCACGGCGGCGACGTTCGGCGCGCTGCCCAGGCCTGCTTCGTTGGCGAACACGCCACGCTTCACGCCCATGACGATGGCGCTGCCCAGCAGGCCAGCGAACGCAGGGTCGAGGCCGAAGGCGCTCTTGAAGATGGTTTCCAGCATGGCCGGGACGTGTTCGATCTGGGTGCCGATCACGTACAGGGTCACGCCGATGTAGGCCAGGGTCTTGACCGGTACCAGCAGGTCGGACACCGCGGCGATGCGCTTGATGCCGCCGATGAAGGTCAGGGCCAGCAGGGCTGCCAGGACGATACCGGTGTGTTTCGGATCGAAGGCAAAGGCGTTCTGCAGCGAGTGGGTCACGGTGTACGACTGCAGGCCGATGAAGGCGAAGCCGTAGGTGACCAGCAGCAGGATCGAGAACACGATCGCCATGCTTTTCAGCTTCAGACCGTGCTGGATGTAGTACGCCGGGCCGCCGCGGTACAGGCCATCGCCATCGGCGCGCTTGTAGACCTGGGCCAGGGTGCATTCGAAGAAGCTGCTGGACATGCCCACCAGTGCGGTAACCCACATCCAGAACACGGCGCCCGGACCGCCAAGGGTCACGGCGATACCGACACCGGCGATGTTACCGGCGCCGACGCGACCGGCCAGGCTCAGCATCAGGGCCTGGAACGAGCTCAGTTGGCCTGCCTGGCCGCGAAGGGATTCCTTGAAGACACCGAACATGTGGCCGAAATGGCGGAACTGGACGAACCGAGAGCGGATCGTGAAGTAACTGCCGAGACCGACAATCAGCACGATGAGAAGCTTCCCCGAAAGGAAATCGTTGAGTGCTTCGAGCATTGGAAAATGACCTCGATTCTTATTCTTCGCGTGGAAAGACCAGCGGGCGGCAGGCGCACCGCTATTCATTGGGGGCGCATGGTTGGCTATGACAACTGTGGTTACAATTTCGCGGGTTGCTCCATTTTGGTGCGACTTGATGCTAGAATGGCGTCACTCGCATCATCCGGACCCACGCATCATGGGCGATCACTTCGCTACCAACCTCAAATTGGCCTGCAGCCACTACCGCTCTATCTCCGAGGTTTGCCGGCAGCTGTCGATCAATCGCGCGCAGTTCAACAAGTACCTGAGCGGCCAGAGCCGTCCGACGGCCTACAACCTCAAGCGCATCGGCGACTTCTTCGGCGTCGAGGATTACGAGCTGGGTCTGCCGCCCGAACAGTTTGCCCGCTTGATCGGCGCACGCAGTCAGGATCAGCGGGTCGGTTCCCAGGACGACCCGATCAGCGAACTGTTCAAGCCACTGCATAAAGAAGCCGGCAACCTGTCGCGCTATTGCGGCTACTACTTCGAATACTCCAACTGCATGTCGGTGCCGGGCTCGATCCTGGTGTCGCTGGTGCACCTGTGGGAGGAGCGCGGCAGCTTTTTGTTCGAGCGCCAGGAGCGCCAGGAGCGCAGCAGCGGCCTCGACCAGCACGCCGAGGTGCGCTGTCGCTACCTGGGCGCGGCGTTCCAGTTGCAGGACCGGATGTTCCTGATCGACTACGAGTCGCTGACCCTCAACGAGATGAGCCAGACCGTCCTCATCCCCAGCTTCAAGAGCCGCATCAGCCGCCTGAACGGCCTCAAGACCGGGGTCTCCAGCGGTGACCGGCGCAATCCGGCGTGCACTCGGGTGGTGTGGGAATACCTGGGCGAGGAGATCAATCGCATCAACGCCTTCCGGCAGATCAAGCTGTACCGCCCGGATGATCCGCGTATCGATGACGACATCCGTGACCGGCTGAGCGCGGGGATGGTCAGCAACGGGTTGTTCGAGATCGAGTGAGCCATAATTGATGTCGCATTGATTGCGCATTGATGCGTGGGAGCGGGCTTGCCCCGCGATGGCGTCAGCACGACCAACGAGGTCGCCCGTCGGACGCCATCGCGGGGCAAGCCCGCTCCCACGCAAGTACAGCAGTCTTCGACCCACTTCAATCGAGAATGAACGCCGCCACCGTATCGGCCACCTGGTCCGCCACCTCCGGCCGGTCGCGCAGGTGCGCGGCGATGCCGTGGTCGCAGTCGGTCAGCATCAGGCATTCCACATGGGGCGCGGGCACCGAGCGCAGCAAGGCGTGGGTGACCTCCTCGGGAATCGGGCTGTAGCGCTCTACGCCCGCCAGCCGCCGGGTGCCGGCCGAGGTGCCGGGCCCCTGGCCGTGGACCTTGGAGTTGAGCCCGTCGTATTCACCGATCACCAGCAGCACCCGGCCCTGGAACTGGCGCAGGAAGGCATAGCTGTCGCAGTCGAGGAAGGCAAATGGCTTGCGGATGGCCTCGCTGAAGGCCGGCCCGAAGGGCGCGGCATGGGCCGCGTCGGGATAGACCGCCGGGCAGATCAGCACCAGCTTGCGCACGCTGGGGCGCTGGGCGGCCAGCTTCAGGGCGATGGCGGCGCCCAGGCTATGGCCGACCAGGGTGTCGCTGCGGGAGTCCAGATGCCGGTGAAAGCGTAGGGCCTCCTGCAGGTTGCTGGTCAGCGAGGCGTCCTTCGCCCCGGGCTCGCTGGCCAGGCTGTGCCCGGAGAGGTTGCCGGTCAGCGAGCCGATGCCCTGCTGCTGGAGGCGGTAGAGCAACGGGTTGAGGCGGGTGAAGTCGGAGCGTGCGCCGCCGACCACGAATACCGTGGGGGCACGCTCGGTGTCTGGCAGCAGCAGGCGCGCCTGCTGGCGATAGTCGTCGAAATCCTCGTCGATGAACCGCTCCGGGCCGGGCGCGGGCTCGTCGAATTGCCATCTGGCGCGTTGCGCAGTGTTCAGTTCGGCATCCATGTTGATCTCCTTGAACAGGCCAGGCGCAGTATAAGTAGCTGTCGGTAAAGGCGGAATACCGCCCCGACCGGCGCCAATCGCCACGCGGCGCGCGTCGGGCCTTGCCTGGGTTGGACTTCCCCTGCCGGAAACAGCAAAATGAACCCTTTCCTCCATCGACCAGACCGGACCTGTTGACTCTATGCGTATGCGCCTGATGCTGTTGGGTGGTGGCAATGCCCTCGGGCAAGCGCTGATTCGTCTCGGGGCCGAGGAAGACATCGCCTTCCTGGCGCCTCGCCCGCCGGAAAACGGCTGGGATCCGGCCAGCCTGACCCTGCTGCTCGACGAGCAACGTCCGCACGCCGTGGTCAACCTGGCCTATTATTTCGACTGGTTCCAGGCCGAGTCCGTCAGCGAGCAACGCCTCGCCCAGCAGGAGCGGGCGGTGGAGCGGCTCGCCGAGCTGTGCCAGCATCACGAGATGATCCTTGTGCAACCGTCCAGCTACCGTGTGTTCGATGGCTCGCGTGCCACCGCCTACAGCGAGAAGGACGAGCCGGTGCCACTCGGGCTGCGTGGCCAGGCGCTCTGGCGCATCGAGCAGAGCGTGCGTGCCACCTGCCCGCAGCATGTGCTGCTGCGCTTCGGCTGGCTGCTGGACGAAAGCATCGACGGCGCGCTCGGGCGCTTCCTGACCCGCGCCGAACAACCCCAGGAACTGCTGCTGGCCGATGACCGACGCGGCAACCCGACGCCGGTGGACGACGCGGCGCGGGTGATCCTCTCGGTGCTCAAGCAGCTCGATTGCCAGGCGCCGCTGTGGGGCACCTACCACTATGCTGGCAACGAGGCCACCACGCCGCTGGTGCTCGGCCAGGCGATCCTCACCGAGGCCACCCAGTGGCGCAAGCTGGCCGTGCAGGCGCCGACCGCCCAGGCCCACGCCGCCCGCCCGGATGCCAGCGAAGAGCCGCAGCACGCGGTGCTGGCCTGCAAGAAGATCCTTCACACTTTCGGCATCAAGCCCCGCGCCTGGCGCGCCGGCTTGCCGCCCCTACTGGACCGATTCTACCGACATGGCTGACGCCCCCATCCTGATCACCGGCGGTGCCGGCTTCATTGGCTCCCACCTGTGCGATGCGTTGCTGGAGAAAGGCTACGCGGTGCGTATCCTCGACGACCTGTCGACCGGCAAGCGCAGCAACCTGCAGCTCGGCCATCCGCGCCTTGAGCTGCTCGAAGGCGATGTCGCCGACGCCGCCCTGGTGGCCCGTGCCGCCAGTGGCTGCCAGGCGGTAGTGCACCTGGCAGCGGTGGCCTCGGTGCAGGCCTCGGTGGAAAACCCGGTGAAGACCCACCAGAGCAACTTCATCGGCACGCTCAATGTCTGCGAGGCGATGCGCCTGAACGGCATCCGTCGCGTGCTGTTCGCCTCCAGCGCGGCGGTGTACGGCAACAATGGCGAAGGCCAGTCGATTGCCGAGGACACGCCCAAGGCACCGCTGACCCCCTACGCGGTGGACAAGCTGGCCAGCGAGCAGTACCTGGACTTCTACCGTCGCCAGCATGGGCTGGAGCCGGTGGTGTTCCGCTTCTTCAATATCTTCGGGCCGCGCCAGGATCCTTCCTCGCCGTATTCGGGGGTGATCAGCATCTTCTGCGAGCGCGCCACCCGGGGTACGCCGATCACCGTGTTCGGTGATGGCGAGCAGACCCGCGACTTCCTGTTCGTCGGCGATCTGGTCCAGGTGATGGTACAGGCGCTTGAGCAGCCGGTGGTGGAGGAGGGCGCGGTGAATATCGGCCTGAACCAGGCGACTTCGCTGAACCAGCTGCTCAAGGCGCTGGAGCAGGTGGTGGGCGGTTTGCCGGCGGTCAGCTACGGCCAGGCCCGTTCGGGCGATATCCGCCATTCGCGGGCGGACAATTCGCGCTTGCTGGCACGCTTCGCGTTCCCTGAGCCGACGCCGTTCGTCGAGGGGCTGGCGCGGTTGCTCGGCAAGGTCTGAATCCCCATCGCGGGGCAAGCCCGCTCCCACGCCGCCATGGGGGGGCTGGTGGGAGCGGGCTTGCCCCGCGATGACATCACGAATGTCGGACCACCCGCCGCCGGCAATCCTCCGGCCGCACCTCCCGCCCATCCCGGGCCCGCACCTGCAGCGTCTCCAGGCCCTGGCCACGATCATCGACCAGCTGCGAGCGTGATTCCCCCGCCGTGAACAGGTAGCGCTCCCCCCACTGACGCAAGCCGATCACGATCGGAAACACCGAGCGCCCCCGTTCGGTCAGCACATATTCCTTGTAGGCACTGCCATCCGAGGCCGGCTGCTGCACCAGTAGCTCAGCCTCCACCAGCAGCTTCAAGCGCGAAGCGAGGATGTTCTTCGCCAGCCCCAGGTTCTTCTGCAATTCGCTGAAGCGGCGCAGGCCGTCAAAGGCATCGCGCAGGATCATCAGCGCCCAGCGGTCGCCGAGCACCTCCAAGGCGCGGGCCACAGGGCATTGCTGGTTGTTCTCGTCGAGCATGGCGCGATCCTTGGGTGTCTATCTGGTTGCAGAATAAAACTACCTTTGTTAAAAGGCCAGTCATGTGGTTTTAAATTGAAACCGGAATTGAAAGGGAGTCTTCGATGTCGACGCTCACCCGTGGATTGACGTTGTTGTTGGCCGCCACCTGCGCCCTGGCCGTGGCCACGGTGTATCTCGCCCAGCCGCTGCTGGAGTCGATGGCGGCGAGCCTTGGGGTGAGTAGCGCCCGCGCCGGCCTGGTAGTGGGGATGACCCAGGCCGGCTATGCCTTGGGGTTGCTGCTGATCGTGCCGCTGGGGGATCTGCTCGATCGCAAGCGGCTGATCCTCGGCCAGTTGCTGGTCTCGTCCGGCGCCTTGCTGGCCGTGGCCTTTGCCGTGAACTGGGCCGTGCTGCTGGCCGCAATGGCCCTGGTCGGCCTGGCCGCGGTGGTGGTGCAGGTGATGGTGGCGCATGCCGCCACATTGGCCACGCCCGCCGAACAAGGGCAGGCGGTGGGTACGGTGACCAGCGGCGTGGTGCTGGGCATCCTCTCGGCGCGCCTGGTATCGGGCGCGGTAGCCGACCTGCTCGGTTGGCAGGGTGTGTATGGCGTGGCGGCGGTGCTTGCACTGGCAATGGCGGGGCTGCTCGCCTGGCGCTTGCCCGCCGCCAGGCCGCAGGGGCCGGGGCAGCGCTATCGGGCGTTGCTGGCATCGGTGCTGCGGCTGTATCGACATGACCGCCTGCTGCGTCAGCGCGGTCTGTTCGCAGTGCTGGTGTTCGCGGCGTTCAGTGTGCTGTGGAGTGCGATGGTGTTGCCCTTGAGCGCCGCGCCACTGGCGCTGGATCACACGCAAGTCGGGCTGTTCGGGCTGGCCGGCGTGGCGGGGGCGCTGGCGGCAGCGCGTGCCGGGCGTCTGGCCGATAAGGGGCATGGACGGCGGGTGACTGGCTGGGCGTTGGGCCTGCTGACCCTGTCGTGGCTACCCATCGCCTGCCTTGAGCAGTCATTGCTGGCGTTGGTAATCGGGATTCTGATGCTGGACCTGGCCGTGCAGGCGGTGCACGTGACCAACCAGAGTCTGCTGCTGGTGGGGCGCGGCGAGATGGCGAGCCGGCTGATCGGCGCCTACATGTGCTGCTATTCGATCGGTAGTGGGGTGGGGGCGGTCGTGGCGACCTGGGTGTACGGACAGTGGGGATGGGTGGCGGTGAGCGGGGTCGGGGCGGGGATAAGCGCGCTAGCCTGGGGCTACTGGGGGTATCTCTGGAGTGTCGAGACGATGCATGGCGGGCCCGCTCCGGAGGGAGCAGGCCTGCCTGCGAATCAGAACTTGTAGCCGATACCGACCATGTAGACCCACGGATCGACATCGACGTCGACCTTGGTCTTGCCCACGCCCAGGGCGCTCGGGCCGTCGATGCTGGCCTTGGTGTCGATGTCGACGTACCAGACCGCGGCGTTGAGCAGCAGGTTGTCGGTGAGCATGTAGTCCATGCCCAGCTGGCCGGCGATGCCGACCGAGTCCTTCAGCTTCATGTTGCTGAAGCCCTGGGCCTTGCGGTCGCTGGTCAGGTCTTCATCGAAGAACATCGTGTAGTTGATGCCCACGCCAGCGTACGGCTGGAACTTCGAGGACGGCGCCATCGGGTAGTACTGCAGCGACAGGGTCGGCGGCAGTTGCTTGATGTCGGCCAGCTTGCCGTCCAGGCCCGGGCCGAGGCCCTTGACGCCGACTTTGTGCTGGAACGGGGTGGCGGCCAGCAGCTCGAGGCCGATGTGGTCGGTGAGCATGTAGGCGAAGGCCAGGCCCAGCTGGGTGTCGCTGTCCAGGGTCGCCTTGGTGCCCGAGACCTTGGCGCCGTCGAGCTTGATGTCGCCGCTGTTCTCGTTGGGCGCGGTGGTGATGGCGCCGGCGCGGAGGATGAAATCCCCCGCCTGGTGGGCGTGGGCGACAGGGGCTGCAAGCGCCAACGCGACGAGCGAGGCACCGAGCAAGGACTTGTTCATGGAAGCTCCCAGAGGACGTGAGTAATCGAGTAGTCCAATGGTACGAAGCTGACTAAACAGAAAGTTTGACCCAGCTCAAAGAAGCCGTGCTATCGGGGTGACGCAGTGCTCACTTCAGCTCATAAGCGTAGATTTTCTCTGCTTCCATCTGGTAACCGGCATCCGCCAGCTCGCTGCTGCTGGCCTTGACCTGCATCGTCCCCTCGATCCAGTAGGGCTGGTAAAGGTCTTCGATGCGCACGCCCATCTCGCTGAAGATATGCACGATCTGGTTCGACGGCGGTGGCGGCACATGGATGCAGGCGCCGTAGTAGGGCACCAGGAGGAACTCGGTGGTGCGGCCTTCCTCGCTGACCTCCAGCGGCACGATGTAGCCGGGGATCTTCACCTGCTGGCCGTCCAGGGTTTTCACCACCGGCGCGTTGGGCGCCTGCTGGCGGGCGGCGGGGGCGGCCTCGGCGGACAGCGCGTCGCTGATCTGCGACAGGTCGTGCAGGGGCGTCAGTTGTGGCGGGATGACCGGCGCGCCCTCGGGGATCAGGGCAGGCCAGTCCAGTTCGCGTGGGTCGGTGGCCCAGGCTGGCAGTGAGAACAGCAGCAGTGCCACGAGCAGTACCCTGGCGTGGGAGCGGGCTTGCCCCGCGATCACCGGCAGAGCCGGTGCCAGGTGTCGAGATGTCTGCTTCACGGGGCAAGCCCGCTCCCACGCAGAGACGCCGAACACGTTCTCTGGGGCTGCGAGACAGGCAGCGAGGATTCGGATCATTGGCATTTCTCAGAGATGAATCGACAAACCATCGGCCAGCGACTGCCGATAGGCGCGCCAGGCCGGCACGCTACCCATCAGCAGTGCCGCGCCGAGGATGATGGCCAGCAAGGTCCACTCGTGGGCGCTCGGCCAGGCCAGTGGCAGGTATAGCCCATAGTTGGCCTGTACATAGCCTTGGGCCAGGGCGATGCCCGCGTACAGCAACCCCAGGCCGGCGGCGATGCCCGCCAGTGCCAGGGCCAGCGCCTCGAGCACCAGCAGCCCGGCGATGTGCCAGGGACGGGCGCCCACCGAACGCAGGATGGCCATTTCCCGGCGGCGCTCGTTGAGGCTGGTGAGAATGGCCGTAAGCATGCCGATCAGGCCGGTGAGCACGACGAACAGCGACACCACGAACAAGGCCTGCTCCGCCGTGCCCATCAGGCTCCACAGCTCCTGCAGGGCCACGCCGGGCAGGATCGCCAGCAGCGGTTCGGCGCGGTACTCGTTGATTTCGCGCTGCAGGCTGAAGGTGGCGATTTTGCTGTTGAGCCCGAGCATGAAGGCGGTGATGGCGGCAGGCTGCAGATCCATGGTGCGGGCCTGCTCGGCGCTGATGCGCCCGGCGCCACGGGCCGGCACGCCGTTGTGCCAGTCGATGTGGATCGCCTCCATGCCGGCCAGGCTGATGTGCAGGGTACGGTCCACCGGAGTGCCGGTGCGCTCGAGCACGCCGACCACGGTGAACGGCTTGTCGTCATGCTTGACCAGGCTGATGGCGGCTACACCATGCGCCAGCACCAGCTTGTCGCCGAGCTTGTAGTGCAGCGCCTCGGCCACTTCGGCGCCGAGCACCACCTCGAACGGATCGTCGGCGAACGCCCGGCCCTGGTCGAGTGCCAGGTGCTGGCGGCGGCCGAACTGGTAATGGCTGAAGTAGTCGGTGGTGGTGCCCATCACCCGGTAGCCACGGTGCGAGTCGCCCAGGGAGATGGGGATCGCCCATTTCACCCGCGGGTCGCTGGCGTAGTGCTGGTAGCTGTCCCAACGGATGTTGTTGGTGGCGTTGCCGATGCGGAACACCGAGTACAGCAGCAGGTTCACCGACCCCGAGCGGGCGCCGACGATCAGGTCGGTGCCGCTGATGGTGCTGGCGAAGCTGGCGCGGGCCTCGGTGCGCACCCGCTCGACGGCCAGCAGCAGGCACACCGACAGGGCGATGGCAAAGGCGGTGAGCAGTGCGGTGAAACGGCGGTTGGCCAGGCTGGCCAGGGCAAGGCGAAGCAGGTACATCAGGCCTCCCGGGGCTTGGCGGCGCGGTTGAGCTCGGCCAGGGACAGGTGCCGGTCGAACAGCGGCGCCAGGCTCTGGTCATGGCTGACGAACAGCAGGCTGGCGCCGGCGTCGCGGCACTCGTCGAACAGCAGGCGGATGAAGGCCTCGCGGGTATCGGCGTCGAGGGCCGAGGTGGGCTCGTCGGCGATCACCAGCTCGGGCTGACCGATCAGCGCCCGTGCTGCGGCAACCCGCTGCTGCTGGCCGATCGACAGGCTGTCGGCGCGGCGGGCGAGCAGGGTCGGGTCGTCCAGGCCCAGGTGAGCGAGCAGTTGGGCAGCGGCCTGGTCGATGCTGCCATGGCGCTGGGCGGCGCGGGCCGCGCGGCTTTTCGAGAAGCGGCAGGGCAGCTCGACATTCTCCCGCACCGACAGGAACGGCAGCAGGTTGAACTGCTGGAAGATGTAGCCGGTGTGATCGACCCGGAAGCGGTCGCGCGCGCCCTGGCCCAGGCTCGCGAGGTCCTGGCCAAGCAGGCGGATGCTGCCTTGCCCAGGGCGGTTGACGCCGCCCAGCAGGCCGAGCAGGGTGGTCTTGCCGCTGCCGCTGGGGCCCTTGAGGAACAGCGCCTCGCCGGGCTCCAGGCGAAATGCAGGGATTTCCAGCAGCGGCGCCTGGCCGGGCCAGGCGAACACCAGGTCATGCAGTTCGATCAGCGGCTGGTTCATTCAGAACGCGACCACGGCCTTGGCGGGGGTGGCCTCGATGCCTTTCTGGCCGTTGGGGCCGATCAGTTGCACGTTGATCTTCTGGGTCTGCGGGAAGGTCTTGAACAGCGGGCCGAGATCGATCTGGGTGAGTTTGCCCGGGGTGGCGCAGGTCAGCTGATAGTGGGCGTTGACGTCGGCGTGGGCGTGGGCGTGACCGTGCTCATGACTGTCGCCATCCTCGTCGGTTTGGGCGGCGTCACCGAACAGCGGGCTTTCCAGCTCCTGGGCGTCTTCCTTGCAACCGGCGGCCGGGGCAACGCCAAACAGTTTCAGGGGCTGTTCGAGCTGTTGGCGGGCAGCGGTGACCTTGGCCTTGTCGGCATCGCTGCTGGCCACGTGCTCGAAGCCGACGATGTTCATCGCCGGGCTGTCCAGTTCCAGTTCGAGGGTGTTGCCGTCGAGCACCGCATTGAGCTTGGCCACGCCATGCTCGTGGGCGCCGAGGGTGCCATGGTCATGATCGTGGTCGTCGTGGGCATGGGCCACGGCCAGGGGCAGCAGGGCGAAGGGCAGGGCGAGCAACAGACGACGCATGGACGGCTCCACAGGCGGCTTGGAAAGATTTTGTGATGTTATAACAATTTTTCTTTGCCCCGCCAGCCTGCCTGGCACAGGTTTCATGTTCGTGGGAGCATGGCGGCATCGAGACTGGAGGCAGGGTACCTATCGTGAGAATTCGTGGACAGATCGGTGAATGGCCGGTGGACCTGACCGTTGAACTGGCGCCGGAAGAGTGGGCGCAGCTGGGACGTCGGCTGGAGGTGCCGGCGTCTGTCGAGGTGGTGCCGGTCACCGGCAGCCCAGCGCCTCGGCAGGATGACGGGCAATGGGCGGCGGCGCGAGAAGTGCTGCGCCAGGCGGGTCAGATGAGTGGGCCGGAGCTTCTGGAGCGCCTGGAAGGGCTGGCCGGAAGCGTGGCGGCGGGCAAGCGGCTGCTGGTGCGCTTGCGCCACAGCAGTGAGGTGAAGGTGGAAAGCGGCGTGGATGCGCCGGTGTATCGCTGGGTGGGATGAGGGGGCTGCAAAGCAGCCCCAGCAGCCTCAGAACAGCGCAGCAGAGAGCTTGCGGCGATACACACTGACCAGCGGATGAGCGTTGCCCAGCAGTTCGAACACCTGCAGCAGCGCCTTCTGCGGCAAGCCGTTCTCGTAGGCACGGTTGCGCTGGAACAGCTTCAGCAGCCCATCCATCGCGGCCTCGTACTGTTGGCGCGCCAGCTGCTGGATGCACAGCTGGTAGGCTGCCTCGTCGTCCTGCGGGTTTTGCGCCAGGCGGCTCTTCAGCTCGGCGGCTTCCGGCAGGCTGGCGGCCTGGCGCAGGAAGGTCAGCTGGGCCTTGGCGCCGGCCAGGGCGGCCTTGTGCTCGTCGGTCTTGACCGCGTCGAGTACCACCTGGGCCTCGCCCAGCTCGCCGCGCTCGGCCAGGCAGCGGGCATAGAGGATCAGTGCCTCGGCATTGCTGTTGTCTTCACCCAGCAGCACCTGCAACAGGGCTTCGGCTTCGCTGAAGCGGCTTTCGGCGAACAGCGCCTTGGCCTGCTCCAGCGGCGCGGCGGCGGGCGGCGCGGGCATCTGCACATGGGGTTCGAGCATGGCGCGGATGGCCGACTCGGGTTGCGCGCCGGCGAAACCGTCGACCGGCTGGCCGTCCTTGAACAGCACCACGGTCGGCAGGCTGCGGATGCCGAACTGGGCGACGACCTGCTGCTCGACGTCGCAGTTGATCTTGGCCAGCAGCAGTTCGCCCTGATAACCCTCGGTAATCTTCGCCAGCAGCGGCATCAGCGCCTTGCACGGCGCGCACCACTCGGCCCAGAAGTCGACCAGCACCGGCTTGTGGAAGGAGTTCTCGATGACCAGTTGCTGGAAGTTGGCATCGGTGGCATCGAAGATGTACGGCACATCTTTGTTATCAGAAGCTTGGCTCATCGCAACTCTCGCAAATCCGTGAATACCCCCACTATAAGGGCTCGCGGCTGGCATGGTACAGGCTGACCCGGCGGAATTCGTGCGGCTCGGCCAGATCCGGCAGGGTCAGCGCCTCGAGCACGCCGAGCGGGCGGTATAGCGGGTGGCTGAAATCGCGCACCCGCGAATCGGCCACCAGCGCCTGGCGACCACGGCTGAGGAATTCGTCCAGCAGCGGCAGGTTGGCGCGGTCGTAGAGCACATCGGCGACCAGGATCAGGTCGAAGCGGTCGGCCTCGGCGAAGAAATCGCTGCTGTAATTCAGCGTCACACCGTTCAGCGCGGCGTTGGCGCGACAGGCGTCCAGGGCCAGCGGATCGAGGTCGCAGGCCACCACCTCCAGCGCGCCGGCCCGGGCGGCGGCGATCCCGGCGATGCCGGAGCCGGCGCCGAAATCCAGCACGCGCTTGCCGCGCACCCACTGCGGGTGCTCGGCCAAGTAGCGCGCCATGGCCAGGCCGCTGGCCCAGCAGAAACTCCAGTAGGGCGGCTCCTCGAGAATGCGCCGGGTTTCCTCGCGGGTGAATTCGCGGTCCATGTTCTGGTCGTCGATCAACCAGAGTGTCAGGTCGCACCCGGGCAGTTCGCTGACGATCAGCCGCGCTTCGCCGATCAGGCCGCTCAGGGCCTGTTGCAGGATTGCCGGGGCCATCTAGGGTGCCTTTTCGAAACGCAGCGGGCCGGTGGCCTGGGTTTGGGCCTGGGCAATGCGAACCGGTGGCAGGTGCAGGATCAGCTGGCCGGAGCGGCTGGCGCGGCCGCGCAGTTCGACCCGGGCCCCGACGGGGAAGGCTTCGGGGTTGAAGCGCAGGCGGTAGGGCAGGGCCTGGCCGGTGCCGTTCAGGGTGCTGCTGGCCAGCAGTTGCTGTGGCCGGCCACGCTCGTCGATCACCAGCAGGGCCAGCTCCACGTCGGCACCCGCCGGGATTTCCAGCAGGGTGCCGCTCAGCTCGCGCTGGTAGGCTGGCAGCGGGCCCAGGGGTTCGGTTTTCTTCGCCACCTTGGCCGGCACCGGGGCCGGGGCCTGTTCCGGCTTGGGGCGGTCGCTGCCGCAGGCGGCGAGCAGGGCGGCGCAACACAGCACGACGAGCGCTCGAGGGTGCATGGGGTAGTCCTTCACGGGCAGATTTGCATGGATGGTAAACCCTTTGGCTTGTCTTGCCAGTGCAATGCGCTACCATGGCCCTCCCTTTTTTTGTTGCCTGCCACCATGCACTGTCCGTTTTGCGGTGCCAACGACACCAAGGTCATCGACTCGCGTCTGGTCGCCGAGGGCGAACAGGTGCGTCGCCGGCGCGAATGCGTCGCCTGCGGCGAGCGCTTCACTACCTTTGAAACCGCCGAGCTGGTCCTGCCCCGGCTGATCAAGCAGGACGGCACGCGCCAGCCCTTCGACGAAGACAAGCTGCGCGCCGGCATGCAGCGCGCGCTGGAAAAGCGCCCGGTCAGCGTCGAGCGCCTGGAAGCGGCGCTGGCGCACATCAAGAGCCGCCTGCGCGCCACCGGTGAACGCGAAGTGAAGTCGCTGGTGGTCGGTGAGATGGTGATGGCCGAGCTGCGCAAGCTCGACGAGGTGGCCTACATCCGTTTCGCCTCGGTCTACCGGCGGTTCCAGGACCTCGACGAATTCCGCGAAGAAATCGACCGCCTGGCCCGCGAGCCGGCTAAAGAGTAAGCATGTCCAGCCAAGCCATTCTCGACGCCCACTTCATGGCCCGCGCCGTGGAACTGGCCCGCAAGGGCCTGTACAGCACCCACCCCAACCCCCGCGTGGGTTGCGTGATCGTGCGTGACGGCGAGGTGGTCGGCGAAGGCTGGCATGTGCGCGCCGGCGAGCCCCACGCTGAGGTCCATGCCTTGCGCCAGGCCGGCGAGCGTGCCCGCGGCGCCTGTGCCTACGTCACCCTTGAGCCCTGCAGCCACCATGGCCGTACGCCGCCGTGCGCCGAGGCGCTGGTCAAGGCCGGGGTGGCGCGAGTGGTGGCGGCCATGCAGGACCCCAATCCGCAAGTGGCCGGCAATGGCCTGCGGCGTTTGCGCGAAGCCGGCATCGAAGTCGCCAGCGGCGTGCTCGAGGCCGAGGCCCGCGCGCTCAACCCGGGGTTCCTCAAACGCATGGAGCAGGGCCTGCCGTTCGTGCGCGCCAAGCTGGCCATGAGCCTGGACGGCCGCACTGCCATGGCCAGCGGCGAAAGCCAGTGGATCACCGGCCCTGCGGCGCGTGCCGCGGTGCAGCGCCTGCGCGCCCGTTCCAGCGTGGTACTGACCAGCGCCGAGAGTGTGCTGTTCGACCAGGCCCGCATGACCGTGCGCGGCGAGGAACTGGGCCTGGATGACGCCCTCACCGCCCTGGCCCTGTCGCGCCCGCCGTTGCGCGTGCTGGTCGACGGGCGCCTGCGCCTGCCGCTGGACGCGCCGTTCTTCCAGGCCGGCCCGGCGCTGGTGGTGACCGCCGCCGGTGAAGACCCGCGCTACGCGGCCGCCGGCCATGAACTGATCAACCTGCCCGGCAGCGAGGGTCGCGTCGACCTGCCGGCACTGCTGCGCACCCTGGCCGGGCGCGGGGTCAACGAAATCCTGCTGGAGGCCGGCGCCGGCCTGGTCGGCGCCTTCGCCCGCCAGGGCCTGGTCGACGAGTACCAGCTGTTCGTCGCCGGCACCTTCCTCGGCTCCGACGCCCGTCCGTTGCTGGACTGGCCGCTGTCGAAAATGAGCGAGGCGCCGCGACTGAAGATCACCGAAATGCGCGCGGTCGGCGATGACTGGCGAGTCACTGCCATCCCCCTGCCGCCCCCCGGCGTATAATGCCAGGCTTGCCTCGCGCAGCCCGTATCTAGGAGAACACCATGTTCACCGGCATCATCGAATCCATCGGCACCATCCGCAGCCTCACCCCCAAGGGCGGTGACGTGCGCGTCTACGTAGAGACCGGCAAGCTCGACCTGGGCGACGTCAAGCTCGGCGACAGCATCGCGGTCAACGGCGTGTGCCTGACCGCCGTCGAGCTGCCCGGCGACGGCTTCTGGGCCGACGTCAGCGTCGAGACCCTCAAACGCACCGCCATGGTCGATCTCAAGAGCGGCAGCCGGGTCAACCTGGAAAAGGCCCTGACCCCCACCACCCGCCTGGGCGGCCACCTGGTCAGCGGCCACGTCGACGGCGTCGGCGAGATCGTCTCGCGCGCCGATAACGCCCGCGCCATCCAGTTTCGCGTGCGCGCGCCCAAGGAGCTGGCCAAGTACATCGCCCACAAGGGCTCGATCACCGTCGACGGCACCAGCCTGACGGTCAACGAAGTCGATGGCGCCGAGTTCGAGCTGACCATCGTCCCGCACACCCTGTCCGAAACCATCATGGCCGACTACCGCGCAGGGCGTCGGGTGAACCTTGAGGTCGACCTGCTGGCCCGTTACCTGGAGCGTCTGCTGCTGGGCGACAAGGCCGCCGAGCCGAGCAAAGGCAGTGGCATCACCGAAAGCTTCCTGGCCGCCAACGGCTTCTTGAAATCCTGATTGAGAAGGGGGTGCCGCGTGGCGCTCAACAGCATCGAAGAACTGGTCGAAGACATCCGCCAGGGCAAAATGGTCATCCTCATGGATGACGAAGACCGCGAGAACGAAGGCGACATCATCATGGCGGCCGAGTGCTGCCTGCCCGAGCACATCAACTTCATGGCCAAGCACGCCCGTGGCCTGATCTGCATGCCGATGACCCGCGAGCGCTGCGAGACGCTCAAGCTGCCGCTGATGGCGCCGCGCAACGGCTCGGGCTTCGGCACCAAGTTCACCGTGTCGATCGAGGCCGCCGAAGGCGTCACCACCGGCATCTCCGCCGCCGACCGCGCCCGCACCGTGCAGGCCGCCGCCGCCAAGGACGCCAAGGCCGAGGACATCGTCAGCCCCGGCCACATCTTCCCGCTGATGGCCCAGCCCGGCGGTACCCTGGCCCGCGCCGGCCACACCGAGGCCGCCTGCGACCTGGCGCGCATGGCCGGCTTCGAGCCGAGCGGGGTGATCTGCGAGGTGATGAACGACGACGGCACCATGTCGCGCCGCGCCGAGCTGGAAGTGTTCGCCGCCGAGCACGGCCTGAAGATCGGCACCATCGCCGACCTGATCCACTACCGCATGATCCACGAGCGCACCGTGCAGCGCGTCTCCGAGCAGCCGATCGAGAGCGAGCTGGGCCAGTTCAACCTGGTCACCTACCGCGACGCGGTGGAAGGCGACGTGCACATGGCCCTGACCCTGGGCAAGATCTGCGCCGAAGAGCCGACCCTGGTGCGGGTGCACAACATGGACCCGCTGCGCGACCTGCTGATGGTCAAGCAGCCGGGCCGCTGGAGCCTGCGCGCGGCCATGAGCGCCGTGGCCGAGGCCGGCAGCGGCGTGGTGCTGCTGCTGGGCCACCCGCTGGACGGCGACGTGCTGCTGGCGCATATCCGCGAGAGCGCGGGCGATGCCCCGGCGAAAGCGCCGACCACCTACAGCACCGTCGGTGCCGGTTCGCAGATCCTGCGCGACCTCGGCGTGCGCAAGATGCGCCTGATGAGTTCGCCGATGAAGTTCAATGCGATATCCGGATTCGATCTGGAAGTTGTAGAATACGTGCCCTCCGAGTGACTTGAGGCGGCCTGATCGCCCATAGACTCGAGTCAAAACCCTCCCGAGGCCGCCACAGCGCGGCCTCGCTCTTGAAGATGAGAACTCCGGAATGACCCTGAAGACCATCGAAGGTACCTTCATCGCCCCCAAAGGTCGCTATGCTTTGGTGGTTGGCCGCTTCAACAGCTTCGTCGTCGAAAGCCTGGTAAGCGGTGCAGTCGATGCCCTGGTACGCCACGGCGTCAGCGAAAGCGACATCACCATCATCCGTGCCCCGGGCGCGTTCGAAATCCCGCTGGTAGCGCAGAAAGTCGCCCAGCAGGGTGCTTATGACGCGATCATCGCCCTGGGCGCAGTGATCCGTGGCGGTACCCCGCACTTCGAATACGTGGCGGGCGAGTGCACCAAGGGCCTGGCCCAGGTGTCCATGGAGTTCGGTGTTCCGGTGGCCTTCGGCGTCCTGACCGTCGACTCCATCGAGCAGGCCATCGAGCGTTCCGGCACCAAGGCCGGCAACAAAGGTGCCGAAGCTGCCCTGTCGGCCCTGGAAATGGTCAGTCTGCTGGCGCAGTTGGAGGCCAAGTGATTAGCGACGAAAGCGATCGTTTCAACCCGCGCGATCCAAAACCTGCGGATGCCGGCAAGCCCTCGAAGAGCGCCAAGCGTCGCGAAGCCCGCAAGCTCGCCACGCAAGCGCTCTACCAGTGGCACATGGCCAAGCACTCGCTGAACGAAGTGGAAGCGCAGTTCCGGGTCGATAACGATTTCTCCGATGTCGACGGTGCCTACTTCCGCGAGATCCTGCACGGGGTCCCGGCGAAGAAGGTCGAGATCGACGAGGCGCTCAAGCCTTGCCTGGACACGCCGCTGGAAGAACTCGACCCGGTCGAGCTGGCCGTGCTGCGCCTGTCCACCTGGGAGTTCATGATGCGCGTCGACGTGCCGTACCGCGTCGTCATCAACGAAGGCGTGGAACTGGCCAAAGTCTTCGGCGCCACCGACGGCCACAAGTTCGTCAACGGCGTGCTGGACAAGCTGGCTCCGCGTCTGCGTGAAGCGGAAGTCAAGGCAAACAAGCGCTGATCGCGGCGCTGACCAGCCATGGGTGAGTTCGAGCTGATCCGTCACTACTTCGCCGCCGCGCCTTGTGCGCAGGGTGGCGAGGGCGTGGCCCTGGGGATCGGCGATGACTGTGCCCTGCTGGACCTGCCCGCCGGCGAGCAGCTGGCGATCTCCACCGACACGCTGGTGGCCGCTGTGCATTTCCCTGCGGTCTGCGACCCGCTGCTGTTGGGCCAGCGTTCGCTCGCCGTGGCGGCCAGCGACCTGGCGGCAATGGGCGCCACGCCCATCGGCTTCACCCTCGCCCTGACCCTGCCCGAATTCGGCCCGGACTGGCTGGCAGCCTTCGCCGATGGCCTCGGCCGCATGGCCCACCGTTGCCGCATGACCTTGATCGGCGGTGACACCACCCGTGGGCCGCTGAGCATCACCGTGACCGTGTTCGGCCGGGTACCGGCAGGCCAAGCCCTGCGCCGCAGCGGCGCGCAGCCGGGCGACCTGCTGTGCGTCGGTGGTTTCCTGGGCAACGCAGCGGGGGCCTTGCCGCTGGTGCTGGGTGAGCGCGAGGCGGCTGCCGAGGTGGCCGGCCCGCTGCTGGAGCACTACTGGTCGCCCTTGCCCCAGTTGCCGCTGGGCGAGCGCCTGCGCGGCCTGGCCACGGCGGCACTGGATATCTCCGACGGCCTGCTGGCCGACTGCGGGCATATTGCCAAGGCGTCCGGCGTCGCGCTGGAGGTGAACCTGGCGCAGGTCCCCGTGTCTGCTCCTTTACAGGCTTTCCTTGGGCGCGAGGCGGCAGTGCAGGCGGCGCTCACTGGCGGCGACGACTACGTGCTGGCCTTCACCCTGCCGGAAAGCGCACTGACCTCCCTGGCCCGCGAGGTGCACGTCATCGGGCGTGTGCTGCAAGGCCAGGGCGTGACCCTGCGTGACCCGCAGGGCCAGGACATCACCCCCGTGCAGCGGGGCTATCAACATTTCAGGGAGACACCGTGACCGACCACCCCAACCAGGTGCCTGCGGAGTTCGTTCCGCCTTCGGTCTGGCGCAACCCGTGGCACTTCATCGCCTTTGGCTTCGGCTCCGGCACCCTGCCCAAGGCCCCCGGTACCTGGGGTTCGCTGGTGGCGCTGCCGTTCATCCCGTTGTGGCAGATGCTGCCCGACTGGGGCTACTGGCTGCTGCTGGGCATCAGCATGCTGTTCGGCGTGTGGCTGTGCGGCAAGGTGGCCAACGACTTGCGCGTGCACGATCACGAGGGCATTGTCTGGGACGAGATCGTCGGCATGTGGATCACCCTGTGGCTGGTGCCGGAAGGCTGGCAGTGGCTGCTGGCGGGGTTCCTGATGTTCCGCTTCTTCGACATCCTCAAGCCGTGGCCGATCCGCTGGGTCGATCGCCATGTGCATGGTGGGTTCGGGATCATGCTCGACGATATCCTGGCCGGCGTGTTCGCCTGGCTGGGCATGCAGGTTCTGGTGTGGGCGGTAGCCTGATACAGGGAGCGTTGCGATGGCCTTGAGGAGTGTGTTGCTGGCGTGGGTGCTGCTCTGGGCGGCACCCGGCGTCATGGCCCAGGAACAGCAGGTGCGCCTGGTCAGCGAGGAGTGGCTCGACTACACCAACGCCGATGGCAGCGGGTTGGCCTGGGACGTGCTGCGCAAGGTGTTCGAGCCGGCCGGCGTCAAGGTCAAGGTGCTGAGCGCGCCGTACAGCCGCTCGGTCGGCCTGGTGAAGCGGGGCGAGGCTGATGCCTGGGTTGGCTCCTACAAGGAAGAGAACGACGACAATCTCTATCCGCGCTGGCATTTCGACATGGACCATATCTATGCCCTGGGCCTGGCCGGCAAGCCGCAGCCCACGCTGGACACCATCGGCCAGTACCGCCTGGCCTGGGTGCGTGGCTATGACTACGCCAGCTACCTGCCCAACGTTCACAATTTCCGTGAGGTACAGCGTCGCGAAGGGATCCTGCCCATGCTCGAGCATGACCGGGTGGATTTCTACATCGATGCACAGACCGAGGTCGAGTACGTGCTCGGTCAGGCGCCCGAGCCCCAGCGTTTTCGCAGCATCCATGTCGCCGAGCTGCCGCTGTACCTGGCCTTCACCCGCAGTGCGCAGGGCGAGGCCTTGCGTGACCTGTTCGACCGGCGTATGGCGCAACTGGTGCGAAGCGGTGAGTTGAAGCCGATCTTCGAGCGCTGGAAGCAGCCGTATCCGTTTACCAGTGACAGTCAGCCTCACTGAGTAGAGGGGCGTGGGAGCGGCGCCCGCAACACCATAAGCATCGAACTTTTCGATCTTAAGCCACCATATTCCTCCTGCGCACCTGCGCCGGGCTGCTGATACAATCGGCCGATCTGAAAAATCCTACTATCCAGGAGCACAACGTGCCCGTCGTCTTTGTTGCCGCCTCTAAACTCCCGACTCCCTTTGCGATCTTCACCATGCATGGCTTCCTCGACGAAGCCACCGGCCGCGAGCACGTGGTGCTCAGCCTGGGTGACATCGCGGACGGCGAGCCGGTGCTGGGGCGCCTGCACTCCGAGTGCCTGACCGGCGATGCGCTGTTCAGCCAGCGCTGCGACTGCGGCTCGCAACTCGAAGCCGCGTTGCAGGCCATCGCTCGCGAAGGCCGTGGCGTGCTGCTGTACCTGCGACAGGAAGGCCGTGGCATCGGCCTGCTGAACAAGATCCGCGCCTATGAGTTGCAGGATGGCGGCGCCGACACCGTCGAGGCCAACGAGCGCCTGGGCTTCGCCGCCGACCAGCGCGACTACGCCATGTGCCTGCCGATGCTCGAGCACCTGGGCGTGAAATCGCTGCGCCTGATGACCAACAACCCGCGCAAGGTCAAGGCTTTGACCGACATGAGCATCAAGGTCGCCGAGCGCGTGCCGCTGCACACCGGCCACAATCCGCACAACCGCCTGTACCTGGCCACCAAGGCCGACAAGCTTGGCCACATGATGGGCAACAAGCACCAGGGCGAGGTGCCCCAGGCGTGACCCGTGGCGAGGTGAAGCGACGGCTGGCCCTGGCCTGGTGGCAGTACCTGGCCGTGGGCCTGTTGCCGTTGCCGATAATGGCCTGGGCGTTCGGCGCTGGAGAACCGCTGATCCCGGTGCTGGCCATGCCCTTGTTCATCGCCGGGGCCGCGACCATGTTCCTCAGCCTGCCGCGCTTCGGCGCCTACAAGCGGGCGTTGATCGCCACCGACAAACAGTTGGGCACGGCGGAAGAGCCCGGTGCCTGGATCGAGTTGGCGCGAGTCAGGCGCCTGGCCATGCTGTTCGCCTGCTTCCCGGCCTGGGTCGCGGCGCTGTCGGTGCTGGTCGGGCTGGAGGCGGTGCCGCAGATTCTCCTCGCCCTGTCCACCGTGGTGGTGCTGTACCTCTACCGTATTCCGCGCCAGCTCGGCTGATGCGGGCGTTTCTCGCCTCCCTCGCATTGTTGTGCCTCGGTACCCTGGCCGAGGCCGGACCGCGGGTGGTCAGCCTGGCGCCGTCGATGACCGAGATCGTCCTCGAGCTGGATGCCGGTGACCTGCTGGTGGGCCTGCTGGACGGGGGTGAGCGTCCGCCGAGTCTTCAGGACCTGCCCTCGGTCGGGCGCCATGGCCAGCTGGAC
This sequence comes from Pseudomonas peradeniyensis, assembly GCF_014268935.2. GTDB lineage: Bacteria > Pseudomonadota > Gammaproteobacteria > Pseudomonadales > Pseudomonadaceae > Aquipseudomonas > Aquipseudomonas peradeniyensis. The sequence goes on from NZ_JABWRJ020000003.1 coordinate 721,981, forward strand.
ATGGAGCGCCTGCTTAGTCTCAAGCCTGACCTGCTGCTGCTCTGGCCCGGTAGCGTTGCGCCGGCCCAGCGCGAACAGCTCAAGCGCCTGGGTATCGCCACGTTCAGCGGCGAGCCCGGCGACCTCGACCAGTTGATCGAGCAGATCCAAGCCATCGCCCGGCGCCTCGGGCGGGATGAGCAGGGCCGCGCCTATGCCGCCGACCTGCGTGAGCGACTGCAGGCGCTGCGGGAGCGCTATCGGCGTGACACGCCGCTGAAGGTGTTCTACCAGGTCTGGGACAAGCCGTTGTACACCCTGGGTGGGCGCCAGGTGGTCAGCGATGCCCTGCGCGTCTGCGGGGCGCGCAATGTGTTCGACGACCTGACCCAGCCCGCGCCACAGGTCAGCGTGGAGTCGGTGCTGCTACGTGATCCCGAGGTGATCCTGGCGGGTGACACGGCGCAGTTGGCCAGCTGGCGTCGCTGGCCGCAGCTGAGCGCCGTGCAGGAGGAAGGCTTGCTGGTGGTGCCGGACAAGGGCCTGGAGCGGCCCAGCGGGCAGATGATCGAGGCCACCGCCCGGCTGTGCGCGCTGCTGGAGGCTAGAGGGTCGGGGTCCAGGTAAGGCTCAGCAGCCAGGTGCGGCCTTCTTCGCGATAGCCGTAGTTAGTCCCCTGATGGTTGTACAGGGTGCGGCTGTAACGCTTGTCCAGCAGGTTGTCGAGCTTCAGGTCGACCTTCAGCTCACGGGTGGCCGCCCAGCCGCCGCGAATACCCAGCAGCCCATAGCCACCGATGGGGACGTTGTTGGTTTCGTCGTTATAGCTGTCGCTGACTGCCTGCCAACTGGCGCCGACATTGAAACGGTCGAATTGCCGATCAATATCCAGGCTCAGGGTACGCCGTGCACGACGAGCGAGTGTGTGGCCGCTTTTCTGGTCGCGCGGGTCGATCAATGCCAATCCCAGCTGCGATTTCCAGCCCCCCCATTGCTGCTCCAGCGCCATCTCGAAGCCATTGATGCGGGCTTGGGCAACGTTGCCCATGTTGTTGGCCTCTACGTCGTAACTGATGGCGTCTCGCAAGTCGGTGCGATAGAGCGAGGTTTCCAGGCGGCTGTTGTCGGTCAGTTGGCTGCGCCATTGCACTTCATAGGACTTCGAGTGCTCCGGCTTGAGGTCAGGGTTGCTGAACCCCGGGTAGTAGAGGTCGTTGAATGTCGGGGCACGGAAGCCCTCGCTGTAGGACAGCAGCAGGTCATTGCGGGCGTTCAACGGCAGCGTCAGGCTGCCGCTCCAGGTGGTCTGGCCGCCGAACTGCTGGTTCTTGTCGTGGCGCACGCCAAGCTCGGTCGAGAAGTGCTCGCCCTGGAACCGGTGCTGGGCGAAGGCTGCACGGTTCCAGCGGCTGTCCTCGTTGAAGTCGGTGCTCGCGTGTACCCGATCCTCGTACCACTCGCCACCCAGCACCAGGCTGTTGTCGTCATTCAGGGTCAGATCGTTCTGCCAGGTGGCCTGGTCGCGGTAGGTGTTGAAGGGTGAGCTCTTGTGCGTGAGCTTGTCGCGGCTGTCGTCGCGGTTCTCGCTGTGGGCCACTTCCAGTCGGGAGTGCCACTGCTCGGCCAGCTGGGCGTCAAGGTAGCTACCCAGGCTGCTGACGGCGAAGTTCGAGTAGGGCATCTGCGGGCTGGCGCCGCGAGGCTCGTCGAACTCACGACGTCCACGGCTGTCCAGCAGGTTCAGGCCCGCCTCGAAACGCTCGTTGAAGGTATGGCTCAGGCTCAGGTTGAGCGAGCGGTTGCGATAGGCGTCATGGTCGCCATCGCTGGCATACGACGGCCCGGTCGAATCGATGCCGGCGGTTTCGTCCAGGCTGGCGCCGAGGTTGAAGCGGGTCGCGCTATCGCCGCCCGACAGCCCCAGGCTGCGTTGCCAGGTCTGATTGCTGCCGGCCGCCAGGCGCAGGCGCGGTTGCAGGCCCGGGTCGCCGCCACGACGGGTGAAGATCTGGATCACCCCGCCAATGGCGTCGCTGCCGTAGATCGCTGAACGCGAGCCGCGCAGCACTTCCACACGTTCGATCTGGTCGACGTCGAGAAACTGCAGGCCACTGTCGCCAGAGGTGGCGTTGGCGATGCGCACGCCGTCGACCAGCACCAGGGTCTGGGCGGCCTTGGTGCCGCGGATGAAGATCCCGGGCAGGCTGCCGCGCCCGCCGGTGGGCGCCACCTGTACGCCGGGGACACGGGCGAGCAGGTCGGTGACGCCGGTCGGCTGCAGGCGGTCGATATCGGCACGGGTGAACACTGTGTTGGCGGCGCTGGTGGCGGTGCGCGACTCGACCTGGCGGCTGGCGCTGATCAGTACGTCGGGAAGCTTCAGGGCGTCGTCGCGGGAGGGTTCGGCGGCCAGGGCGGCGGCGGGGAGGCAGAGCAGGGGGAGGGCGCGGATCTTCATGGGCAAATCCATTGCAATCGCGGGGCAAGCCCGCTCCCACGAGACCAGTCGGGCCTCGTGGGAGCGGGCTTGCCCCGCGATGGGGTTTTACAGGCCGAGCTTGGTCATTCGGGCGGTAACGGCCGCCTGTATGCCTGCCACATCCAGCCCACATTCAGCCAGCATCTGCGCAGGCTTGGCATGCTCGACATAGATGTCCGGCAGGCCCAGGTGCAGCAGCGGCTTGACCACGCCCTCGCGGGCCAGGAACTCGCCAACGGCGGCGCCGGCGCCGCCCATGATGGCGTTCTCCTCGATGGTCACCAGTAACTCATGGCTGGCGGCCATCTCCAGCACCAGCGCCTCGTCCAGCGGCTTGACGAAACGCATGTCGACCACGGTGGCGTCGATCTGCTCGGCCACCTGCAGGGCCTCGCTCAGTTGCACGCCGAACACCAGCAGGGCGACCTTGCCGCCCTGGCGACGGACCACGCCCTTGCCGATCTCCAGCGGCTCGAGGTCGCCGCTGATCGGTGCATTCGGGCCGGTGCCGCGCGGGTAGCGCACGGCGGCCGGGCCCTTGTAGTGGTGGCCGGTGCTGAGCATCTTGCGCAGCTCGTTCTCGTCGCTGGGGGTCATCACCAGCATGCCGGGGATGCAGCGCAGGTAGGACAGGTCATAGGCGCCGGCGTGAGTCGGGCCGTCCTCGCCGACCAGGCCGGCGCGGTCGATGGCGAACAGCACATCGAGGTCCTGCACCGCCACGTCGTGGATCAGCTGGTCATAGGCGCGCTGCAGGAAGGTGGAGTAGATCGCCACCACCGGCTTGGCGCCCTCGCAGGCCATGCCTGCGGCAAAGGTCACCGCGTGCTGTTCTGCGATGGCGACGTCGAAGTAGCGCTCGGGGTAGCGTTCGCTGAAATCGATCAGGTCCGAGCCTTCCTTCATTGCCGGAGTGATGCCCACCAGGCGGTTGTCGGCGGCGGCCATGTCGCACAGCCACTGGCCGAACACCGAGGCGTACTTTGGCCCGCTGGCTTTTTTCGGCGCGACCGGCTTGTCGGCCGGCTCCAGCTTGGTGATCGCGTGGTAGCCGATCGGGTCGACCTCGGCCGGGGCGAAGCCCTTGCCCTTCTTGGTGACCACGTGCAGGAACTGCGGGCCCTTGAGGTCGCGCATGTTGCGCAGGGTGGCGATCAGGGTCGGCAGGTCGTGGCCATCGATCGGGCCGATGTAGTTCCAGCCCAGTTCCTCGAACAGGGTGCCGGGCACCAGCATGCCCTTGGCGTACTCTTCGGTGCGGCGGGCGATCTCCCAGGCCCCGGGCAGGCGCGACAGCACTTTCTTGCTGCCTTCGCGCATGCTGGCGTAGGTGCGGCTGGAGAGGATCTTGGCCAGGTAGTTGGACAGGCCGCCGACATTGCGCGAGATCGACATGTCGTTGTCGTTGAGGATGACCAGCATGTTGGCATCCACTTCCTGCGCGTGGTTCAGCGCCTCGAAGGCCATGCCGGCGGTCAGCGCGCCGTCGCCGATCACGGCGATCGACTTGCGCGGATCGTTCTGCAGGCGTGCGGCGATGGCCATGCCCAGCGCGGCGCTGATCGAGGTGCTGGAATGGCCGACGCCGAAGGTGTCGTACTCGCTCTCGCTGCGGCGCGGGAAGGCGGCGATGCCGTCCTTCTGGCGCAGGCTGAGCATGCGCTCGCGGCGGCCGGTGAGGATCTTGTGCGGGTAGGCCTGGTGGCCGACGTCCCACACCAGCCGGTCATCCGGGGTGTCGAAGACGTAGTGCAGGGCGATCGTCAGCTCGATGACGCCCAGGCCCGCACCAAAATGCCCACCGGTCTGCCCCACGGTATAGAGCAGGTCCTGGCGCAGCTCGTCGGCCAGGGTCTCCAGGTCGGCTTCGGCCAGCCGGCGCAGGCCGGCGGGCGTGTCGGCGCGGTCCAGCAATGGCGTGACCGGGCGTTCGCGGGGGATCTCTTGAAACGTCGTGGGCATCAGGCGTGTCGTTATAGGTGTGAAGACGCGGCAGTTTACCCCATTGTAGGAAAAGCTGCCCATTCGGACGGGTGTATGAGGACCGCCAGTGCGGCAGAGATCCTGTAGGAGCGGCCTTGAACTGGCCTAATGATCCCGGACACCTCTTAAGGGCGATATGATTCGCCCATTCAGGAGGTTCCATGCAAGAGCGAAAGACCTATACCCGCGAGTTCAAGCAACGTGCTGCCAGCATGGTTCTTGACGACAACTGTTCGGTTCCCGACGTCTGCGCATCGATGGACGTCGGTCCAACGGCTCTGCGCCGGTGGGTGGATCAGGTTCGTAAAGAACGCCAGAAAGGACAGCCAGTGCCAGGCACCAAGGCGATTAGTGACGAACAGCGGGAGCTCCAGCAGTTACGCGCCAAGATCAAACGCTTGGAGACCGAGGCCGAAATATTAAAAAAGGCTACCGCTCTCTTGATGTCGGATCCCGGTCGTTTTTCCTGATCGAGGAGCTGAGAGAGTCAGGCTCGTATCCGACCAGCCAGCTTTGCAGTGTTCTGGGCGTTTCCCGTAGCGCGTTTTACGACTGGCTCCATCGCCGCTCAGTACCGGATACCGAGCGCGATGCGCTCAGGGAAAAGGTTGTGCAACTGCATGCTGAAAGCAGAGAAAGTGCCGGTGCAAGAATGATCTCTCAGTACTTGAAGGCCCAGCAACTCAAAGTGGGAAGGTATCTGGCTGGAAGACTTATGGCGGAGGCAAACCTGACCAGCAGGCAGCGCCGTCGCCACCAATATCGCTCTAAAGGTGTTGAGGCATTTGTGGCCAAGAATGTCCTTGAACGTAATTTCCGGCCAGCAGCAGTCAATCAGGTTTGGTGCGGCGACGTTACCAGCCTGATGGTCGGAAAGCGCTGGTATCACTTGGCTGTGGTCATTGACCTGTTCGCCCGCCGGGTCGTTGGCTGGGCATTTTCTCTGATCAATGACGCCAACCTGGTCGCCAAAGCACTGAGAATGGCTGTGGAAGTACGAGGCAAGCATACGGGCTTGATGTTTCATTCGGATCAAGGTTGCCAATACACGAGCCAGCGCTTCCAATCCGAACTGCTTGAGCATGGCATAACCCAAAGCATGAGTCGTAGAGGCCAATGCTGGGACAACGCACCGACAGAGCGCTTGTTCGGCACGCTCAAGTCAGAGTGGGTGCCCACTAAGGGCTACACAGAGATCGAAGAAGCCAGACAGGATATGACCAGCTTCTTCATGCGTTACAACCGAGTCAGGCTCCACAGCTACAACAACTACCTGTCGCCAATAGCCATGGAGCAGCAGGCGGCTTGATCACCGTAATCGGTGTCCGGAAAAACTTGACCAGAACACCTTGTGTCGCGATAGGGGTGCGCAGCAGCCCCAGGATTTCAGCGTTGACGCAAAGATTGCCGGGGCCGCTGTGCGGCCCTTTCCGACCGGTCCGACGCCTCGGCAAGGCCGCTCCTACAGGGGGGATGTGTCAGGCCTTAGTGGCGGCGCTCGACGATGTAGCGGGCCAGCGCCCGCAACGGCTCGGCGTTATCGCCAAAGCCTTGCAGCGCGGCCAGCGCCTGGTCGCGCAGCTCCAGGGCGTAGGCCTTGGCCGCTTCCAGCCCGAGCAGAGCCGGGTAGGTCGGCTTGTCGCGGGCGATGTCGGCGCCCTGGCGCTTGCCCAGGGTGGCGGTGTCGCTCTCCACGTCGAGGATGTCGTCCTGCACCTGGAACGCCAGGCCGATGGCCTGTGCATAAGTCTGCAGGGCATCGAGCTGGGCCTGATCGGCGCGGGCGCTGGCCAGGGCGCCAAGGCGCACGCTGGCTTCGATCAGCGCGCCGGTCTTGTGCCGGTGCATGTATTCCAAGGCTTGCTGGTCGAGCTTGACGCCCACCGAGCCCAGGTCGATGGCTTGGCCGCCGACCATGCCGGCGGGGCCGGCGGCCTTGGCCAGGGCCTGGACCATCTGCAGGCGGATGGCGTCAGCCTGCGGGCTCAGGCGCGGGTCGAGCAGGGCGCTGAAGGCCATGCTCTGCAGGCCGTCGCCGGCGAGGATGGCGCAGGCTTCGTCGAACGCCTTGTGGGTGGTGGGCTGGCCGCGACGCAGGTCGTCGTCGTCCATCGCCGGCAAGTCGTCATGCACCAGCGAGTAGGCGTGGATCAGTTCCACCGCGCAGGCCGCGCCGTTGGCATGCTCGGCAGGCACACCGAAGGCTTCGCAGGCGGCATAGGCCAGCAGCGGGCGCACGCGCTTGCCGCCGTTCATCACGCTGTAGCGCATGGCGGCATAGAGGCGTTCGAGCTCCTTGGAGGGCGCCTGGAACAGCGGTTCGAGGGCGGCGTCGACCCGTGCCTGGGCGCTCTGCTGGTACTGGGCGATCATGCCTCGGGCTCCGCGTCGAACGGCTGGGCGGCCAGTTCGCCGTCACGCTCCAGCAGGATCTGCACCTTCTGCTCGGCCTGGGCCAGGGCACCCTGGCAGTCGCGGGTCAGGGCGATGCCCTGCTCGAAGGCGGCCAGCGACTCTTCCAGCGACAGTTCGCCGTTCTCCAGGCGTTCGACCAGGGCTTGCAGGTCGGCGAGGGATTGTTCGAAATCGATGGAGGTTTTTTTGCGGGCCATGGCGACTGTCTCGGTGGCATTCAGAACGGCGCGACACTAGCAGAGCGGGGCAGGGGGAGCAAATTGCATGGGCCTATCGTTCGTCGCATTTTGTTGCACTTGTTCGGTGTGAGCCATCTTGCAATCCGCGATGCAATCGAATTGTGGGGGTGACGGCCCTCTGCCATAATCCGCGCGCTCTGGCCTGCGGGTCAGGGACCTTTCTTCCCGACGTCATGTAATGGACTACGTTGTGAGCTTCCTCTCGATCGAATTCGGCCTCTGTTTCACGCTGTTCTTCATTCTTTATTGGAGCCTCTGCTGGAGCGTGCGGTTGCAGAACCTGCTGCTCCTGACCGCCAGCTACGGCCTGGTGGCGAGCTTCAGCCTGCAGTCGCTGTATATCCTGCTGGGCTACAGTGCGCTGGTGTACCTGCTCGGCCTGCTGGCGGGGCGCTATCCCGGGCGCTGGTTCAGTCGCGTGCTGCTGCTGACCCTGGTGTTGGGCTGCTTCTACCTGTTCAAGTACCAGGAGTTCTTCGTCGGCGGCGCCCAGGGTGCCCTGGCGGCGGCCGGGTTCGAGGTGTCGCTGCCGCTGCTGGAAGTGCTGGTGCCGATCGGGTTGTCGTTCTACACCTTCCATTCGGTCAGCTACCTGGTGTCGATCAACCGCCGCGAGCTGGCGCCAGCGGCGCCGCTGGACCTGGCCCTGTACCTGGCGTTCTTCCCCAGCCTGGTGGCCGGGCCGGTCAACCGCGCCCTGCACATGCTGCCGCAGATCCGCCCGCCGGCCATGCGCCAGGTGCTGGAGCCGCAGCGTGCGCTCGGGCTGATCGCCATGGCGGTGGTCAAGCTGTTCTTCCTCAGCGCCTGGCTGGGCAGCGAGTGGGTCGACCCGGTGTTCGACACTCCGGGCAGCGCCAGCCCCGAGCAGGTGCTGCTGAGCGTCTACGGCTACAGCCTGCTGATCTACTTCAACTTCAGCGGCTACACCAACCTGGTCACCGGCATCGCCCTGTTGCTGGGCTTCCGTCTGCCGGACAACTTCGACGCGCCGTATGCCGCGCACAACCTCAAGGAATTCTGGGGGCGCTGGCACATCAGCCTGTCGCGCTTCATCCGCGACTACGTGTACATCCCGCTGGGCGGCAACCGCAAGGGCGTATGGCGCGGCAACCTGAACATGCTGCTGGCGATGCTGGTGTCCGGCCTGTGGCACGGGGCGAGCGTGAACTTCATCATCTGGGGCGCCCTGCATGGCGTCGGCCTGGCCATTTCCAAGCTGTTCAGCCAGTGGTTTCCGGGCTTCGCCCGGCTGCCGGGCTGCGGCCTGCTGGCGCGCCTGATGACCTTCCATTACGTGGCCTTCGCCTGGATCTTCTTCCGCAGCCCGACGCTGGACGGCGCGCTGGAGATGCTCGGCGACATCGGCCAGTTGAGCCTGGCGGGGCTGAACAGCGCCACGGGCTTGATGCTGCTGGCCTGCGTGCTGTTCGTGGCCAGTTATCCACAGTGGCTGGTGCTGTTGCGCCAGAGTGGCGCGCTGTTCCAGCGCCTGCCGTGGCAGCTGTACCCGATCCCGCTCGGGGTCGGTGTGTCGCTGGTGATTTTCGCTTCGCAGTCGGGCGTGCCGGGGTTCATCTATGCAAGCTTCTGATAGCAAACAGCTGTTCCAGGTGCAGATGGGCGCCGCCCGTGGCTTGTATGCGATCGTGGTCACCACCGCGTTGCTGTTCTGGCTGAACCAGGACTCGATCAAGCTCTACTGCCAGCAGAAGTACCACCAGAGCTGCGAGATACCGCTGCTGGGCCAGATGCCGGCCTGGCGCATGGGGGCGCAGTTGACGGCGATGCTGGAGGCGCAACGCGATGGCCTGCTCGAGCAGTTGCTGCCCGCGCCGCAACTGGCCGAGGGGCCGGCGGTCGAGGTTTTGCCTGCACCGTTGCCGGTGGTCACGGTCGATCTTGAAACCCCGGCGGCCGTGGCCAAGCCGTTGCCACCGGTGTCGACGCCTGCGCATGTGCAGCCGACGCCTGCGCCGGTTCATGCGCCAGCCCCCGTCGTAGTCGCCCAGCCTGCGCCGCCCGCGTCTGCACCCGCATTGCTGCAGCCGGGCACCGTGGCTTCGCTGGCCGCTGGCGACGACGTGTTCCTGGTCGGCGACTCGCTGATGCAGGGCGTGGCGCCGCACCTGGCCAACAGCCTGCGCAAGCGCTACCAGATCCGTACCGTCAATCTCAGCAAGCAGAGCACCGGCCTTGCCTACCCGGGCTTCTTCAACTGGCCGAAGACCGTGGCCGACACCCTCGACCATGAACCGAACGTGCGCCTGATGGTGGTGTTCCTCGGCCCCAACGACCCCTGGGACATGCCCCAGGGCAAGGGCAAGCCGTTCCTGCGCTTCAAGTCGCCGGAGTGGGAGGTCGCCTATCGCGCCCGTATCGATTCGATTCTCGAGCAGGCCCGCACGCACAACGTGCAGGTGATCTGGGTAGGGCCGCCGAACATGGAGAAGGCGCGACTGTCCACGGCCATGGGTTACCTCAGCGGGCTCTACCAGGAGCAGACCGCGCTGTTCGGCCAGCACTACGTCTCGGCCAACCCGATCCTCGGCTACACCGACGCCAACTTCTCGTATGCGGTGCAGACACCGCAGGGCAAGCGGGTCAAGGTGCGGGTCGACGACGGCATTCATTTCACCATCACAGGCCAGAAGATGATCGCCGAACAGGTTCTGTCGCTGATCAGCTTCCCGGGCCTGACCGTTACAGGACATTGAGATGCGCCAATGGCATCACCTGCTGGGCCTGGCCCTGCTGATCAGCGCCGCGCCGGGTTGCAGTACCGGCGCCAACAGCGTGAGCGCCCAGCCCACGGCAGGGCCCGCCGCCGCGCCAGCCGCCCGCCAGGATGGCAACCTCGCCTTGCTCGCCGGCAAGCTGCGCAACGCCGGCCGGGCGCCGGTTGCCATCGTCCAGCTGGGTGACTCGCACACCGCCGCCGACCTGTTCAGCGGCGAGCTGCGCAAGCTGTTGCAGGCGCGCTACGGCGACGGCGGCATCGGCCTGGTGCCGGCCTCGCCGGTGCCGGGTATCCGCAACGACCGGGTGATCATCAAGAGCGAGAAGCGCCAGTGGGAGCTGGTGTCGGCGCGTAACCAGCAGAGCCAGCAGTTCCCGCTGGGGGGCTATCTGTCGCTGCCATTGGCCAACCGCGCCAGTGTGGGGCTGCAGGCGCGGGACGAGGACCGCCAGCGCTACAAGGTCTCGGCGCTGTACCAGTCGAGCGCCAGCGCCAGCCTCTTCGTCAATGGCGGCCAACGCCGCGTGCTGCCGGCCAGCAATGGCCAGTGGCGCTTCAGCCCGGCCTACGCCAATGTCGGCCTGCCGGTGCAGTTGAGTGTCGAGGGTGGCCGGGGTGTCGCTTTGGGGGGCTGGTACATCCAGGGGCAGAAGAATGCCGGGGTGACCTACTCGGCGCTGGGCATCAACGGTGCGCGTCTGGATGTGGTGGACAAATGGCAGGCGGGGTGGCGCGACAGCCTCAAGGCCGTGCGGCCTGACCTGGTGATCCTGGCCTACGGTACCAACGAAGCGTTCGACGACAAGCTCGACCTGGCGCTGTACCAGACGCAACTGGACGCGACCCTCACGAGCCTGCGCAAGGACCTGCCACAGGCGGCGATCCTGCTGGTCGGGCCGCCGGACTCGATCAAGCAGCGCAAGGCGCGCAGCTGTGCGGCGCGCCAGCCACAACCGCTGGCCTCGGTGATCCGTATCCAGAAGCAGATGGCGCACAAACACAAGGCGCTGTTCTGGGATTGGCAGGGCTTCATGGGCGGGCCGTGCTCGATCGCCGGCTGGCAGGCGGGTGGGCTGGCGCGGCCGGATCTGGTGCACCTGACGGCTGATGGCTATCGCAAGAGTGCGGCGGGGTTGTATGAGTTTCTGAAGGGGCCGTTGGGGTTGCGTTGAGGCCTGGCCTCATCGCGGGGCAAGCCCGCTCCCACGGTGATTGGGGCGGGCTTGCTCAGGTATCAGGCCGGCTCGGCCTGCAGCTCGACCATCGCCTCGCGATAGCGCGCCAGTTCCTCGATGGTCAGTACCGGCAGGTTGTACTGCCGCGCATACACCGCCACCTGCTCGCCGCGGGCCATGCTGCCGTCGGGGTTCATCAGTTCGCACAGCACCGCCGCCGGGCGCAGGCCGGCCAGGCGGGCCAGGTCCACCGAGCCTTCGGTGTGGCCGCGACGGGTCAGCACGCCGCCATCGCGAGCGCGTAGCGGGAACACATGACCCGGGCTGACGATATGACGTTCCTGGGCGGTCGAGCGCAGCGCGGCTTCGATGGTGGTGATGCGGTCCTGCGCCGACACGCCGGTGCTGACCCCTTCGGCGGCCTCGATGGTGACGGTGAAGCCGGTGCCATGGCGGGCCTGGTTGTTCTGCACCATCGGCGCCAGTTGCAGGGCATCGACGGTGGCTTCGTCCAGGCACAGGCAGACGATGCCGCTGCAATCGCGGATCATCATGGCCATGGTCTGCAGCGAAAGGTTCTCGGCGGCGGCGACGATGTCGGCTTCGTCCTCGCGGTCGTCGTCGTCGAGCAGCAGCACGGGGCGCCCGGCCTGGAAGGCGGCGATGGCGGCGCTGACATTGGGGAATTGCTTGTGGTGCATGGTGGACATGAAACGCTCCTCGTGAATGATCGATGAACGTCTCGGGGCGAACAAAATGCGCGCGCAGGGGCGCCCGGACGGCCCCTGCCAAACGCCTTCTTTCATCCGGACTATGACCGTCGGCCCTGGAATCTCACCAGGTCTGCTGACCCCCGGCATGGCCGGGGCGCTCGCGGGCTCATCTTTCGATTTACCGCCGGTGGGGACTTTCACCCCGCCCTGAAGACCGGCCAAGCATACAGCACTGTGCCAGCGGGCTGGCAAGCCCTACGACTTTAGTTGCTGCCAGTCCAGCCCGAAGCGCGCCAGGTACTTGCGCAGGCGGTCGGCGTCGTTGGGGTTGGCTTTCTCCTGGCGCGATACCGCGAACAGCTGACGCCCGGCTTCTGACAGGCTCGGCGCGCGGCGACAGACATCGATGACCGCCTGCAACTGCACCTGGTCGAACAGGTCGAGTGCGCGGTCGGCGAAAAGTGGCTCGCTGGCCGACTCCAGGCCCCATGCATAGCGCAGCCGGGCAATCTCTTCCTCGACCATTTCCTCATCGATACGCCCGCTGTCGGCCAGTGTCGCCATGCGCGTGATCGACGCCGACAGCTCGCGGAAGTTGCCGGCCCAGCGGGCCTCGCCGGCATGGGCGAAGGCCAGGTAGCGGCGCTTGGCCTCGAGGTTGAAGCGCACCTGGCGCCCTTGTTCGCGGGCATGGCGCTGCAGCTCGAAATCGAGGTTCGGCTCGATGTCCTCGCGGCGTGCGGCCAGGCCCGGGAGGGCGAAGGTCCACAGGTTGATGCGGGCGAACAGGTCCTCGCGGAACGAGCCGTCGGCGACCTTGGCGCGCAGGTCGCGGTGGGTGCCGGCGATCAGCTGGAAGTCGCTTTCCACTTCGCGGTCCGCGCCCAGCGGGAAGAAGCGTTTTTCCTCGATGGCCTTGAGCAGCATGGCCTGTTCGTCGGCGCCCAGTTCACCGATCTCGTCGAGGAACAGCATGCCGCCGTCGGCGGCGCGCAGCAGGCCGTCGCGGGCGTTCTGGGCGCCGGTGAAGGCGCCCTTGGCGTGGCCGAACAGGGTCGACATGGCGCCGTCGCCGCGCAGGGTGGCGCAGTTCACTTCGATGAAGCGACCGCCCAACTGATGGCGCCCGCGTTTGAGCTCATGGACGCGGCGGGCCAGGAACGACTTGCCGGCGCCGGTCGGGCCGACCAGCAGCATGGGGGCCTTCGAGCGCAGGGCGACCCGCTCGATCTGTTCGATGGTGCGGTTGAAATCCGGGTTGCGCGTGGCGATGCCGGACTTGAGCAGCGACTGTCCCTCGACCTGCTCGCGGCGAAAGCGCGAGGCGATCGGGTCGTAGCGCGACAGGTCGAGGTCGATCAGGGTGGCGATGCCGGCCGGGTCGCTGTTTTCGTCCTGCTTGCGCGAGGGCGAGGTCTGCACCAGGCGTGCCGGCAGGTAGCGCGCCTCGGTGAGCAGGAACCAGCAGATCTGCGCAACGTGGGTGCCGGTGGTGATGTGCACCAGGTAGTCCTCGTGCTCGGTGTCGAAGCTGTAGCCGCTGGCGAAGTCGTGCAGGGCGCCATAGACCTCCTCGAAGTCCCACGGGTTGCGCAGCGCCAGCGGGTGCAGGCGCACCTCGGTGCCGGGCGAGACCTGCTGGATGTCGCCGCGGATACGGTCGGCCAGGCTCTGGTCGCGCGCGCTGGGGCCGTGGATCAGTTCCAGGCGGTCCAGGGGCAGGTCGGCTTGCTGGCACAGGCCGATGGTCGGCCGCCAGCGGTTCCAGCGTGCGGCGCCCTTGCCGTTGCGGTCGAGGGTGGTGCCGAGGAAGCCGATGGCGACGAGTGGCTTGCTCATCCTTGATTATCCTTGAAGATAAATTGGTATCTGATGGTATACGAAAAACTGAATGCCCATGTGTCATTCGAACTGTGCGCGAATTAATCAGACAAAAATAAATCTATATAAAACAATTAGTTAGATAATTTTATCAGTGCCGAATGAAAACCTGGCACGCCGCTCGCAATAACCCTCTCGACCGCATCGCCAGGCAGGCCCTCGGGACAGGGGAACCCCCCGCCGGTGCACGTACCCACCTTCAGGTGTCGGTGTCGTGCATGCCGCCGCCGCAACGACCGGTCATTGCTGCGCTGGGCCCCTGGAAAGGCCGGCGCAGACGCTCGCCGGGCAAAGCCCCGGCACTACCCTCCTAAGGTAGCTGTAACCGCAACACCCGCCGGTGGGGCACAGGCAACGCAAGCAGGGCCAGGACGGCCCGTCACTGCGAAGGACGCCTGGCCCACCGCTGGCCCACCCGGCTCGCCGGCCGGGCCTGGCGCAACGATGGTGGCCGCTGGAGCAATGCTCCCGGCCCCGGACTCCGCCAGGCTTCGCTCGCGACGCCCGCTGGGTTGGCGACCACCGGCAACCAAGGACATTGAACAAAGGATGAGCAAGATGAACATGTTGAAGCGCTTTGTAGTGAAGAAGAACGAACACGGCCTGTTGCTGAACGATGGCGATTTCGAGGCGATCCTCGAGCCGGGCCAGTACAAGCGTTTCGATTGGCAGGGGCGGTTGACGCTGAAGACCTGCCCCCAGGATTCCCCGCTGCACGACTATCCCCTCGAGCGCTATCTGCGCCAACATGAGCCGGCGTTGGTCGAGCAGTATTTCCTTACCCTGGACATGGCCGATAACGAAGTGGGCCTGCGTTTCGAGGATGGCCAGTTGAAGGAGCTGCTGGCAGCGGACAGCCGCCGCCTGCAATGGAAAGGCCAGACCCGGCAGAGCCTGACGCGGATCAACCTGGCCCAGGGGCGGCGCCTGGACGCCGAACTGCTGGCACGCCTGAACAAACCGGGAATCGCCGGCATGGACAACGTGCTGCTGGTGACGGTGCCGACCTTCAGTGTCGGTGTGCTGCGCATCGACGGTGTCGTGGTCGACCTGCTGCAGGCCGGGCAGCACGGTTTCTGGCGCTGTGGCGCCCAGGTGGTGGTGGACACGGTGGACACGCGTCGTCCGGTTTCGGACGTCAACGTACGGGAGTTGCTCGCCCGGGGCATGGACCAGCACCTGGTATGCATGGACCTGAGCGAGCATGAGGTCGGGCTGCGCTTCGAGGACGGCAAGCTGGTCGAAGTGCTGCCGCCGGACAGCCGCCGCGCCTACTGGAAAGACCAGGCCAGGCACGAGCTGCAGCGTCTCGACCTGACCCACGGCCAGTGCCTGGACGCCGAGTTGGTGACCCGCCTGAACCGTCCGGGTATCGCCGGCATGGACCATGTGCTGCTGGCGCTGGTGCCGGCCTTCCATGTCGGCGTGCTGAAGATCGACGGCGTGGTGGCCGGGCTGCTCGAGCCCGGGCAGCATGGCTACTGGCGCTGCGGCAGCCAGGTGGCGGTGGAGATGGTCGACACCCGCCTGCAGGCACTGGAGGTGAGCGGCCAGGAGATTCTCACCCGCGACAAGGTCAACCTGCGCCTGAGCCTGGTGGCCAACTGGCGTTATACCGACGTGCTCGGTGCCCATGGGCAGATGAGCAAGCCGGTCGAGCACCTGTACCGTGAGCTGCAGTTCGGCTTGCGTGCTGCAGTGGGCACCCGGACCCTCGATGAGTTGCTGGAGAACAAGCAACTGATCGATGACAGCGTCACCGAGCACCTGCAGGCGCAGTTGCCGGGCAGTGGCCTGGAGGTGGGCAGCCTCGGGCTGCGCGACATCATCCTGCCGGGCGAAATGAAGACTTTGCTGGCGCAGGTGGTGGAGGCGGAAAAGGCCGCCCAGGCCAACGTGATCCGGCGCCGTGAGGAAACCCAGGCGACCCGTTCGCTGCTCAACACCGCCAAGGTGATGGAAGGCAACCCGACGGCCCTGCGCCTGAAGGAGCTGGAAACCCTGGAGCGGGTGGCCGAGCGCATCGACCGGATTTCGGTGTTCGGTGGCCTGGATCAGGTATTGAATGGAATGGTCAGCCTCAAGGCGGGTTGACCCTTTGCGACACGACGTAGCGCAACAAGGAACAAGGCAATGAACATACTCGAAGTGGCGGGCGGCAAGCCGATCAAACTGTGGACCGACGGTGTGCCGGTCGAGGACGACGCCCGCAAGCAACTGATGAACACGGCGAAGATGCCGTTCATCTTCAAGCACCTGGCGGTGATGCCGGATGTGCACCTGGGCAAGGGCTCGACCATCGGCAGCGTGATCCCCACCGTGGGCGCGATCATCCCGGCGGCGGTGGGCGTGGACATCGGCTGCGGCATGATCGCCGCGCGCACCTCGCTGCACGCCCGTGACCTGCCGGACAACCTGCACGGCCTGCGCACGGCCATCGAAAAGGCCGTGCCCCATGGCAAGACCTTCGGCCGTCGCGACCAGGGCGCCTGGGACAATGTGCCGAACCAGGCCGACCAGGTGTGGAGCGGCCTGGCCGGGCGCTTCAAGGCGATCACCGACAAGCACCCGCGGTTGGAGAAGACCAACAACCGCCAGCACCTGGGGACACTGGGGGGCGGCAACCACTTCATCGAGGTCTGCCTGGACGAGGCCGACCGGGTCTGGTTCATGCTGCACAGCGGCTCGCGTGGTGTGGGTAACGCCATCGGCAACCTGTTCATCGAACTGGCCCAGGCCGACATGCGCCAGCACATGGTCAACCTGCCGGACCGCGACCTGGCGTATTTCGAGGAAGGCAGCCGGCATTTCGCCGACTATGTCGAGGCGGTCGAGTGGGCGCAGGACTTCGCCCGGCACAACCGCGAGTTGATGATGCAGGCGGTGGTCGCCGCCACCCGCAAGGTGCTGGGCAAACCGTTCGAGGCCAGTCTCGAGGCGGTCAACTGCCACCACAACTATGTGCAGAAGGAGCAGCACTTCGGTCGTGAGGTGCTGGTGACCCGCAAGGGCGCGGTGTCGGCGCAGAAGGGCCAGCTGGGCATCATCCCCGGCTCCATGGGCGCAAAGAGCTTCATCGTCCGTGGCCTGGGCAACGAGGAGGCGTTCTGTTCGTGCAGCCACGGCGCAGGCCGGGTGATGAGCCGCACCAAGGCCAAGAGCCGCTTCACCGTCGAGGACCAGCAGCGCGCCACCGCCCATGTGGAGTGCCGCAAGGACAAGGATGTGATCGACGAGATCCCGATGGCCTACAAGGACATCGATGCGGTGATGCAGGCCCAGCGGGAATTGGTCGAAGTGGTGCATACCCTGCGCCAGGTGGTGTGCGTGAAAGGTTGAAATGGGCGCCATATGGCGCCCTGTACAAGGAGCGAAGACATGTATCAGGACGACCCCCACCCATTGCCCGAGGCCATGCGCGCCCGGGTGCTCGATGAGCTGCAACGCATCGAGCGTGAGCATGATGTGACCGTGCTCTATGCCTGCGAGTCCGGCAGCCGTGCCTGGGGCTTCGCTTCGCCGGACAGCGATTACGATGTGCGTTTCGTCTATGTGCCGCGCAACGACTGGTACCTGCGGGTGGACGAGCCTCGCGATGTGATCGAGCGGCCGCTGAGCGACGAGCTGGACATCAGCGGCTGGGAGCTGCGCAAGACCCTGCGCCTGATGCGCGGCGCCAACCCGAGCCTGCTCGAGTGGCTGGGCTCGCCGCTGGTGTACCGCGCCGACGCCGAAGCTACCGGGCGTTTGCGCGAGCTGGGCGAGGCTTTCTACTCGCCGCGCGCGGTGCGCCACCATTACCTGTCGATGGCGCGCAAGAACCTGCGCGGCTACCTGATGGGCGAGACGGTGCGCTTCAAGAAGTACCTGTATGTGCTGCGGCCGTTGCTGGCGGTGCGCTGGATCGACCAGGGCCTGGGCATGCCGCCGACGGCATTCGCCGCGTTGATGGCGCGTACCGTCGATGACCCGCGACTGCAGGCAGCGATCGACGCGTTGCTGGCTGTGAAGCGCCGCAGCGGCGAGGCCGAGCACGGACCTCGGGATGAGGTGTTGCATGGATTCATCGAGGCCGAGCTGGCGCGGGCCGATGAGGCGCGGGAGGTGCCGGTGATACGGGGTGACAGCGGCTTGCTGGATGGGTTTCTGCGGGAGACCGTGAACAAATATCCTGCATGATTGAGTAGGAGATTGCCCCACGATGTGGTGTGTGGCACCGGCTTCGCCGGTGTTCGCGGGGCAAGCCCGCTCCTACTGGCGTCCGTCATCCCCGGACATCCTGTCCATCACGAACCGCAGCGAGGCCGGCAGCATTGGCCCGTGGTCCAGGCCATCGAATGGCTGGAAGGCCACTGACAATCCCTTCACTCCGGCCAGACTGGCCACCAACGTCCGGGCAGGTCGTTGCACATCGCCCTGCAGCGGCCCCCGGGGATTGGCCGGTTCCTGCGTGCCGCGCATCAGCAGCAGGCTTGGCCGGTGGCTGCCCAGTCGCCCCTGCAACGCTTGCATCTCGGCCACGATGGCGCCGTCGTGCCACCACAACGAGGGGCTGGCCGCCGCGTAGTCGCTGAACAGCCAAGGGCGGGTGAACAGCGTGTGCAGCACCACCAGCCCGCCATAGGAGTGGCCCCAGAGCGTCTGCCGTTGCGGGTCGACGGGCGCCACAGCGGCGACCATCGGGCGCATGCGCTGTTCCAGCAGGTCGATGAACTCGTCGGCACCACCGCTGGCCTGGCCAGTCAGGGGATCACGTTGCTCGGCCAGCCCGGGCACTACGGGGGTGTAGTCGTAGGTGCGGGCGACACGCTCGATGCGTTGCTCTGTCTGGTAGCCGATGGCGACCAGCAGCGGTGCCTGGCCGCCGGCGAGCGCCTGCAGTTGCTGTGGCTCAAGGGCGCTGATGGCGGCGTTGCCGTCGAGCATCCACAGCACCGGGTAACCGCTGGCGGGGGCCGGGCGCCGGGGCTGGCCGATCCACAGGCGGTAATGGCGCTGGCCGTCGCGCGAATCCAGGTCGAGGTGGCTGAAGCGATAGGCCAGGTCCTGGCGCTGCAGCAGGGTGTCGTCCATCTTCTGCTCGGGTTGCGGCTGGGCCAGGGCCGCGCCGCTCAGCGCCAGCGTCAGGACAAGGGAGAGGATCTTCATCGGGCGTTCTCGTGAGGTCATCCATGACAAGCCGCCGCGGCATCGTCGGACGCAACGGCGGCACGGGTTCAGAAGGAGGCGGTCAGGCTGGTGTAGAGGGTGCGCCCGGGTTCGTTGTAGGTGGCCGCGCCCGCGCCCTCGATACCATTCACCGCCTGGGCGTTGCCGGCCCGGTACAGGCGCTTGTCGAACAGGTTGTCGATGCCGGCGGTAACGCTCAGGTTTTTAGTGAGTGCATAGGTGCCGCTGGCGCCGACCAGGGCGTAGGGGGCCACCTGGTCGTTGGCGGTGCCGGTGACCCGCTTGCCCTGGTAGTCATACTTCTTCGGCGTCTGCTTGCCGTACCAGGCCACGCTCAGTTGCAGCGACAGGTCGTCGCTAGCTTGCCAGTCGAGCATTGAATTGAGCGTGTAGGCCGGGGTCACCGACAGGGTCTCACCGGTGGTCTTGTTCTTCGACTGCAGCATGTAGGTGAAGTTGTTGCTCCACTTCAGCTGTTCGCTCAGCGGGATGGTCAGGGTGCCTTCAAGGCCCTCGACCAACGCCTTGGGGATGTTCTCCCACTGGTAGAGGGTGGCATTGGCGTTGGCGCCGACGCCACCGGATGCCTGGCCGATGCCGCTCAGGCCCGAGTCGATCTTGTTCTTGTAGTCGTTGCGAAAGTACGTCAGGCCGGCGACCCAGCCGTTGTCCTGGAACTCGATGCCCAGTTCCTTGTTGACGCTGGTTTCGGCCTCCAGGTGCGCGTTGCCCTGCAGGTAGCAGCTGGTGCTCTGCCCGTAGCAGCCCTGGCCACGGCTGTAGAGCAGGTAGTCGGGGTTGAGCTGGTACAGGTTTGGCGCCTTGTAGGCGCGGGCGATACCGGCCTTCAGCGTCAGGGTGTCGGTCAGCGCGTGGGACAGGTTGAGCGACGGGCTCCAGTTGTCGCCGACGATGCTGTGGTGATCGAAGCGCAGCGCCGGGGTGAGCATGGTGCCGGGCAGCAGTTCGATGTTGTCCTCGGCGAACAGCGAGAAGATCTGCGCCTGGCTGCTGGTGCTGCGGCCGCTGCTGGTCAGGCCGGGCACGCTGCCGCCTTCGCTGGTGGTCTGGGTGTTGGCGCTGGGGTCGTCCAGCTTCTGCTGGCTCCATTCGCTGCCCAGGGTCAGGGTCTGGTCGCGCCAGGCGTGCAGCGGCAGGTTGAGCTCGCCGTGGGCGGTCAGGTCGCGCAGGGTCGAGGTGTAGAAGTCGGTGTTGCTGAAGATGCCTTCGGTGCCGCCGGCCAGGCCTTCGTTGATGCGCTGGTTGCGGGTCTTCTCGTATTGCAGGAAGGCCATGCTGCTGCCGAAGTCCCAATCGCCCCGGTGGGTGATGGCGAAGTTCTCGCGGTAGAGAATGTTGGTCTCCTTGCCGAGCATGCTTTTGACGTTGGCATTGGAGTTGGTGTTCTGCGTATCCCCCGCGTACAGGTTGCCCTGGCGGCTGAAGCCGGCTTCGAGCTCCAGGGTCTGCTCCGGGGTCAGGCGCCAGCTCAGCAGGCCGTTGAGGTCCTTGTTGCGCACGCCTTCGCGGCCGGCAGGCAGGGTACCGGCCTGGGTGCCGGTGCGCGCGGACTGGTGGCCGGCGTTGATGTCCCAGTCGTCCGCGTCGGTCTTGGCCACGTTGCCGTAGACCCGGTAGCTGAGGGTGTCGGTCAGCGGGCCGTTGAGGCCGAAGCTCACGCGCTTGGTGGCGCCCTCGTCACCGTGCTGCGGGAAGTTCTGGTAGACGGTCATGTTGCCGTGGGTCTCGCCCGCCGGTTGCTTGGTGATGATGTTGATCACCCCGCCCATGGCCCCGGAACCGTAGCGCGCCGCCGCCGGACCGCGGATCACCTCGATGCGCTCGACTTGGTCGGCGGGCACCCAGTTGGTGTCGCCGCGCGAGTCGCGCTCGCCGCGCCAGCCATAGCGCACCGAGCTGCGGCTGCTGACCGGCTTGCCGTCGACCAAGATCAGGGTGTTCTCCGGCCCCATGCCGCGGATGTCGATCTGCCGGTTGTTGCCGCGCTGGCCGCTGGTGGAGTTGCCGGTCAGGTTGACCCCCGGCATGGTGCGGATGATCTGCGACAGGTCGTTGGCCGGTGGGCGTTTCTGGATGTCCTCGGCGGTGATGACCGACACACCCGGCGCCTGCTTGGTCTCCTCCAGGGCGGTGGCCACCACGTTCTGGCTTTCCAGCACGATCGGTTCTGGCTGGTTGGCGGCCTGCACGGCGCTGCTCAGCAGGCAGCTGGACAGCAGCAGGAAGGGGGCGAGAGGAAGCGGGCGGGGCGACATGTGTGATCTCCGGCACGGCGGGCTGAATTCAAGAGATCACAAATAGTAATTACTCCTATTTGAGAGTAAAGCGCATTAACTTTCTAAACACTTTCGCTGGCCGGCAACAGCAGGTGCAGGCACAGGCCGGGATGCCCATTGCTCGCCCACAGGCGCCCGCCCTGCAGCTCGATGGCGCGCCGGGCGATGGCCAGGCCCAGGCCGAAGCCGGCACCGCTGCCGGGTAGGCGGCGGTAGGGCTGGAAGATCTGTTCGAGTTCCGCGTCCGGTACTCCGGGTCCTTGGTCGCGCAGGCACAGGTGCCAGAAGGCGCCCTCGCGCCAACCGTCCAGGTTGACCCGGCCAGTGGCGGGCGAATGGCGAATGGCGTTGCGCAGCAGGTTTTCCAGGGCCTGGGCCAGGCTGTCCAGGTGCGCCTGCACCTGGCAGTCGAGCCCGAGCGAGCAGGGTAGCCGTGCGGCCGGCCAGCCGCTTTCGAAGCAGCTGTCCTGGACCAGCGCCTCCCAGACCGAGAGCACCAGTACCGGCTCGGTCGCCAGTTGCGGTCGCTCGGTGTCCAGCCAGGCCAGGTCCAGGGTGTCCTCCAGCAGTTTCTGCATGTCGTCCACCTCGCGATCAAGGCGCTGGCGCAGCAGTTCCGCCGGCAGTTCGCTGTCGTGGGCGATGCGCAGGCGCGCCAGCGGCGTGCGCAGCTCGTGGGACAGGGTACGCAGCAGCAGGCGTTGCTGGTCGAGGCTTTTGCGCAGGCGCACGGCCATGTGCTCGAAGGCCTGGGCCAGCTCGCCCAGCTCGTCGCGACGTTCCTGCAGGGGCAGGCCGGGGCTGTCCAGATCGTCGGCCCGCAGGGCGTCGGCGCGGTCGCGCAGGCGGTTGAGTGGCACGACCAGGTGGCGATAAAGCGCCAGGCCCAGCAGCAGCGCGAGCAGGGCGGGGGCCACGCCGTGGGTGACCACGTGGGTCCAGGGTGTCAGGCCGGTGGGCAGCAGGTGTTCGGGGAGCTGGATGACCAGGCGGCCGTCCTCGGGGTGCTTGGGGAACGCAATGCTCACGTACGGCAGCTCGTCCTGCAGGCGCCGACTCATCGGCCAGTCGAGCTTGCGCATGAAGGTCAGGCGGCTGGCTTCATCGGCGCTCAGCGGGGTAGTGCCTAGGCTCTGCAGATGAGGGCCGATAATCGCGACCCAGGTGTTCTCATCGGCTTCGAGCCGACGGCGCAGGCGTTCCACGCCATCGGCGCCTTCCGCGCGCCAAGCCTGCTCGGCCTGTTCGGCGAAGCCGGCGAGGAACACCCGGTCGGCGGGGGCCAGGAAGTAGGTGCTGCGTTCGACCGACAGGCCCCAGGTCCAGATCAGCCAGGTCAGCAGCAGGCAGAAGCACACCTGCAGCAGCGCCAGTTTCCACAGCAGCGGATGCCGGCGCATCAGGCGGTGCCCGTGTCGACCAGGATATAGCCCTGGCCGCGCACGGCCTGGATCTCCAGGTGTCCGGCGCCGATGGCGGCGAGCTTGCGGCGCAGGTTGCACACATGCACGTCCAGGCCGCGGTCGAGGCGGGTGTAGGCCCGGTGCAGGACGCTCTGGTACAGGAAGGCCTTGCTCAGTGCCTCGCCGGGATGGGCTTGCAGGGTCACCAGCAAGCGGTATTCGGAACCGGTCAGCCCGGCGCTCTGGCCATGCTGGACGACATCATGGTTGGCAGTATCGAAGGTCAGCGTGCAGGCGTTGCGCGGCGTCGGCGGGCGTCGGTCCAGCGCCACCCGGCGCAGCAGGGCATCGACCCGGGCATCCAGTTCGGCCAGGCTGAAGGGCTTGGGCAGGTAGTCGTCGGCGCCGCGGGTGAAGCCGCTGATGCGGTCCTGCTCGGCACCCAAGGCCGACATCAGCATCACCGGTACTGCCTGGTGCCGGCGCAGTTCATCGAGCAGGCTGAGCCCGTCGATCCCGGGGAGCATGATGTCCAGCAGCAGCAGGTCGAAGGGGGCCTGGTGCATCGCCTTCAATGCCTGGGTGCCGTTCTCGCAGGCCTGGACGCTGAAGCCGCGGCGCAGGAAATGCTGTTCCAGGTCCTGGCGCAGGCGAGGGTCGTCTTCGGCGAGGAGGAGCTTGGGGGGCACGGGCATGACCTTGATGAGAATTCGTTGCAAATACGAATCATCCCATTGGCGATGGTGCCGGGGCAATGGCCGGATACTGGCATTTCGTCGCGTGGTTGAGGCTAGTGGCCTCTGTTTCAGCGACTGATGAACATCCCGCCGGCTTCGCTGCGCACGCGCAGACCATGGCTCTCGCTCAGCATGGCCAGGGCCAGTGGCAGGTCATCGACCGGGAAGCTGCCGGATACCCGCAGCTCGGCCAGGACCGGGTCGCAGACCAGGCGCTGGTCGCTGTAGCGCATCAATTCCTGGGCCCACTGCAAGAGCGGCATGTCGTCGACCACCAGCAAGCCATTGCGCCAGGCCAGCTGGGTGTCGCGGGCGGTTTCCACCAGGCCGAGTTGGTCGCGGTCGAAGCGCACCTGCGAGCCTGCGTGGATGACGGTGCCACTGCCGGCCTCGGGGGTGACGCGCACGGCGCCTTCAAAGACCGCGAGCTGGGTCTCGCGAGGGAGTTGGCGCACGCTGAAGCGGGTGCCCAACGCTTGCATCAGGCCGTGCTCGGTCCGCACCCGCAACGGCCGCGACGGGTCCGCGGCGGTGACGATGTACGCCTCGCCACGGCGCAGGTGCAGCAGGCGCTCCTCGGCCGAATACGCCACTCGCAGCTCGCTGTGGCTGTTGAGGGTGACCTGGGTGCCATCGCTCAGCAACAGCTCGCGGCGCTCGCCCACTGCGGTCAGGTAATCGACTCCTTCCCAGGTCTGTCGCCATGCCCACCAGCCCAGCGGGGCCGCGCCGATCAGCACCAGCAGGCCACGCAGCACGGTGCGCCGGCTGCTGTCCTGCGGACGAACCAGGGTTTGCCGGGCGAGGGTCGGCGGCAGGGTGCCGAGACGGGTCAGTAGGCGCTGGGCACGCTTCCAGGCACGTTCGTGGTCCGGGTCGCGGCGCCGCCAGCGCTCCAGCTCGAGCTGTTGCGCCGGCGTCAGCGGGCCTTCCTGCATCAGCAGCAACCAGGCGGCGGCCTCGGCGAGCACCGCCTGGGCAATGGCGGGTTGGTCACTCATCGGGCATCTGGCTCAGGCAGGCCATGTAGCCCTCATGGATGTACTTCTTCACCGTCGGCAGCGCGATGTTCAAGTACTGAGCGATGTCTTTCTGCTTCATGCCGTCCAGGGTGGCCATCAGGAACGCCTGCCTGACCCGCGGACGCAGGCCGTCGAGCACCGCGTCGATTTCGTGCAGGGTCTCGAGGATGACGCTCTGCTGTTCTGGGGATGGCTGCAGCGCCTCGGGCACCAGCGCCAGCGCCTCGAGCCAGGCCTGTTCCAGCGAATGGCGTCGGCGCCAGCTGACCAGCACGCAGTTGGCGATGCGGGTCAGGTAGGCGCGTGGCTGGTGCAGGGTGTCGGGCTGGTTGCTGTCGCGGCTGGCGAGCACGCGCACGAAGATGTCCTGGGCCAGGTCGTCGGCCACGCCGCGCCCCCAGGAGCGCAACCGGTACGCCAGCCAGCCGCGCAACCAGGCGTGGTGCTCGATGTACAGCGTGGTGACGGCGCAGTGCTCGGCGGGCCGGGGCGGGGTCTTGAAAAGGGTCATGGCTGGGAGGCATCAGGGTGTAAATGCAAACAATTATCACTAAATTTGGCTAAATCACAAGATCAAGTGAAAATGCGAATCGCACGCATATACCTTTTTCGCCGTCATGCGACAGAAGGGGTGCAAGCCCGCATCGAGTGCCGGGCACTGACCTCACGAGCGAGAAAAGCATGCCCGCAATCCGTCGGCTTTCCCCTGTTTCGCGTCCTTCGCAACGCTTGTCCCCGATCAGCTTCGCCGTGCGTTGCGCGATGCTCGGTTGCCTGATGGGCACGGCTTCGACCCTGGCCCAGGCCGCCGAGTCCCCGGCCGTGGCGTCCACCCGGCTCGACGATGCCACGCCGCGCGACTACGACATTGCCCAGGGGCCGCTGGGCACCGCGCTGGGCGTGTTCGCCAGCCAATCGGGCCTGCTGCTGTCCTATGACCCCGAGCTGACTCGCGGCCGCGCGGCGCCGGCGCTCAAGGGACGCTATACCGTGCAGGAAGGGGCCCGGCGCCTGCTGGGCAACAGCGGCCTGCAACTGCTGCCGAATTCGCGGGGGGCCTATATCCTCATCCCGCAGGCCCAGACATCGACGGCGACGGAGCTGACGCCGACCATGGTCGCGGCCAGCGAGCTGCTTGACCCACAGCGCGACACCTACCGCGCGCCGCGCTCGACGGTGCACCTGTCGCGCGAGGACCTCGACCGCTTCAGCACTGTCTCGGTGGGCGACATGCTCAAGGGCGTGGCTGGCGTGCAGGTCGGCGACAGCCGCAACGGCGGCGCGCTGGACGTCAACATCCGCGGCATCCAGGGGCAGAGCCGGGTGGCGGTCAGGGTCGATGGTTCGGAGCAGGCGGTGGATGTCTACCGGGGTTACGGCGGCACCCAGCAACGCAGCTACATCGACCCCGACCTGATCAGCAGCGTCACCGTGAACAAGGGGCCCAGCACCCGTTCGGGAGCGATCGGCGGCTCGGTGGAGATGAAGACCATCGGCGTCGATGACATCCTGGTCGATGGCAAGGATGTCGGCGTGCGCCTGACAGGCAACCTGTGGAACAACGGCGTGGAGCCCGAGCACCGCAACCGCAACTCCAGGGACGAGGACCTGAGCGCGGTGCCACGCGACGAACGCGGCAGCCTGTTCGGCTCCAAGGCCGAGTCCGGCAGCGCCGCCTTCGGCTACTCCCATGAACGCTTCGACCTGGTGGCGGCCTATGCGCACCGCAGCCAGGGCAACTACTTTTCCGGCAAGAAGGGCCAGGACCGCTACCGCCTGTATGACCGCTGGGGCGACGAGCAAGCCAGCGTCGCCAACACCTACAATGCCGGCGAGGAGGTACTCAACTCGTCATCCGAGACCGACTCCTACCTGCTCAAGACCACCTGGCGGCTGGCCGACGACCATACCCTGGACCTGGGTTACCGCCGCTTCGACGGACACATGGGCGAGATCATGCCGTCGGACATCTTCCGCTACGGTACCGCCGGCATCTATCAGTACCCCACCAGCGAAATCCAGATCGACACCTACACCGCCCGCTATCACTACCTGCCCGAGGGTAATCCGTGGGTGGACCTCACCAGCAGGCTGTGGATGACCGACTCGAAGACCAGTACCTTGAGCGCGGCCTGGATGGCGCCCAAGTCGCAGCTGTACCGTACCGACCGCGCCTGGTCCCGCCAGGATAACCGCCGCATCGGCGGCGACCTGAACAACGTGTCGCGCTTCACCACCGCCCATGGCGATTTCAAGCTCGACCTGGGTGGCGCCTTCCAGCTCGAAGACCTGCAGCCGCAGAAGAGCGTGGTCTCCACCCAGCACGACATCAACGCCAACCGCATGCTGCGCGATGCTTCGCGTCAGGAGTTCAGCTTCAACGGCAACCTGGAATACAAACCCACTGAAACACTGACGCTGTGGGGCGGCGGCCGCTATGCCCACTACCAGACCAAGGACAATACCGTGCTGGCCGAGGCGCGCCGCGAGGAGCGGGAAATGCGCTGGATCACCGCCAGCAGCCCGGGGCACTGGGGCAGCATGATGTGGTTCCCCGACCAGAACGGCCAGTACACCGACGCCACCGATCCACGCCTGAACAACGGCATCGTCTTCGAGAACAGCAACGAGCCGTTCAATGGCGTGCCGTTCAACGAGTCCGGCGCGACCAACGTTCAGGTCCATCCCGAAGGCGTCAGCAACGTGGTCACCGGCTACGACTACACCCCGCAGGGCAAGAGCCGCGGCGGTGGCTTCGCACCGGCCTTCGGTATCAATTTCGAGTTCCTCCCGGACACCTTCGTCTATGCCTCCTACACCGAGGGCCTGCGCCTGCCGTCGCTGTTCGAGACCAGCCAGGGCACCCAGCAGGTCACCCCGGGCAAGCACCTCAAGCCCGAGCGTTCGCGCAGTTGGGAAGTGGGCGTGAGTGCCTTGCGCAGCGACCTGCTGACCGCAGGCGACGAGGCGTCGGCCAAGCTGGCCTGGTTCGATAACGACATCAAGAACTACATCACCCGCTACTACGACCCGAGCCCGGGCCTGTGGGGGCAGATGACCTTCAGCAACACCGACAGCTTCCACACCCGTGGCCTGGAACTGCAGTCGCACTACGATGCAGGGCGCGTGTTCGCTGACCTCTCGGCCACCTACTACCTGATGACCGAGACCTGCGACGCGGCCTTCGCCGCCAAGCTGCGCGCCAGCGCCAACCCCTACCAGCGCACCCAGGACACCCCGGACTGCACGTCGGGCAGCTACATGGGCTCGTACACCAACACCCAGAACCCGCCGCGCTTCTCGGCCAACCTGCTTGGCGGGATGCGCTTCTTCGACGAGGCACTGACCGTGGGCGGACGCATGACCTACAGCTCGGGGCCGACCGCGCAGATGGACAAGCCCTGGCAGACCGGCGCGACCACGCCGCAGATCGACTACCGCTCGGTGGCGTTATTCGACCTGTTCCTCAAGTACAAGCTGCTGGAGCACACCGAGCTGAATGTGTCGGTGCAGAACCTGACCGACCGCTACTACCTGGACCCGCTGGCACAGAGCTTCATGCCGGCACCGGGGCGGACCTGGCGGGTGGGGATGGTGGCGCGCTTCTGAGGGGGCGCCCAACTTTTCGTCAGGCATTAAAAAGCCGGCTTGTGGCCGGCTTCTCGGGGACGGTCTTGGCTCATTTTTGATAAGCCGCAAACGCCTTAAACGGTTGGCAACATGGCCTGAAAAGATGGCGGACGGCTGTGTGAGGCGTCGCCAGGCCCTCTGGAATGCGGCTTGCACCATCAGGGGGCATGATGTGCGGCGTAGCATACCCGTGTGTGTGGCACATGCCCAGCAAAAAGTGAGGTGCTTCAGCCGGGGCGTGCCGGGCGCAGGCTCGACCACCAGAACACCCAGCCAAGGATTTCCACGTTCTGCACCCGGCGCTGATAGGCCGTATAGCGTTCACTGGGATGGTTGAGGCGGTCATGGCTGTGCAGGCACAGCGTGCCGTTGTGGCCAAGGGTGAGGTGTTGCACGCGCAGGCGGCCGTTGTGCAGCAGGGCGTAGCATTCGCCTTCGACCACCCGGGTGTAGCCGCGGTCGATGGCCAGCAGGGCACCCTGGGGCAGCAGCGGGGCCATGTTGTTGCCCGGCATGCCGAGGCAGATGGCCTTTTCTGCGTTGACCTGCAGGCACTCCAGGGCTCGCCGGGGTATCGGCTGGTAGTGCCCCGGTAGCGCCTGCAGGTTGCCATCGCGCACCTGGTGCAGTGGCAGGTGGACCAGGTCCGTGTCCAGGGCCTGCAGCGGCGGCGGCAGCGCCAAGGCCGGTACCACCGATGTCGCGGTAGCCAGAGGCGTCGGATGCTTCGGTCCCTCGCCACTGCGCAGCCAGCGCCTGCGCACACAGAACAGGTCGGCGATTTCATCGAGCCGGGCCTGGGGTACGCCGCGCTTGAACCAGTTGTTGACGTGCTGCGACGAGACCTTGCGCTGGGCGGCAAAGTCGGAAGGGGTCAGGTGGCACTCCAGCAGGAGGGCTTTGAGACGGTCACCGGATGTTTTCATGGTGTCGAGTCTATAGGCCCTCGAACGGTGTGGAAATCAACCCGATGTAGAGGAATTTTGTAGGAAATGTGCTGGTTTGTAGGGATGCGCGTAGGAGCGGGTAGGAAGTTTCGTTTTGCGCGTTATCGCAGGGCAAGCCCGCCACGTGTCCGGTACACGAATACGTGCGGGCCTGTCTCGCGATAACGTCTCAGGCTTTGTTCAGATACATCCGCGTGGTCAGCAGATACACCGGCAATCCCGACACGACGATCAGCAATGCCGCATAGGGTGCCGCCGCCGCGAACTCGACGTTGGCGGTGTGTGCCCACACCTCGGTGGCCAGGGTGGTCATGCCGGTCGGGCTGAGCAGCAGGGTTGCGGTCAGCTCCTTCATCGCATCCAGGAACACCAGGGCGAACGCCGCCGCCATCGCCGGGAAGATGATCGGCAGGGTGACCCGGCAGAACGCCGCGAAACTGCTCGCACCCAAGGTGCGCGCGGCTTCCTCCAGCGTTGGCGAGGCCTTGTTCAGTGCCGTGCGCACCGGCGACTGCGCCAGGGGCAGGAACAACAGGGCATAGGCCAGGATCAGCAGCGCGGTGGTCTGGTACAGCGCCGGCACATAGTGCAGGGCGAAGAACACCAGGGTCAGGGCGATCACCAACCCGGGCAGGGCGTGCAGCAGGTACGGCAGGCGCTCGGCCCAGATCGCCAGGCGCCCTTTGTAGCGCACCACCAGGAAGCTGATCGGCAGGGCCAGCAGCACGCAGAAGCCGGCGCCGCCCAGGGATACCGACAGCGACGTGGCCAAGGCCTTGCCGATGGCCGCGACCGGGAAGGCCGCCGACGATCCGACGCTCAGCCAATAGCCGAGCATTGCCAGCGGAATGCCGCTGCCCAGCACCGCCAGGGCCAGGCAGAACAACTGCCCCAGTGGCATCCAGCCGCGCAGGCGCAGCGGCTGCGCGCGACGAGCGACGCCCTGGCCAATGCGCACATGGCGGGCCTTGCCACGTACCCGCAGTTCCAGCCACAGCATCGCCAGGCACAGCACCAGCAGCACCGCCGAGAGCATGGCCGCGTTGGCGTTGCTGAATTCCAGCTCGAACTGCTGGTAGATCGCCGTGGTGAAGGTCTGCAGGCCGAGGATCGACAGGGCGCCGAACTCCACCAGCATGTGCAGGGCGATCAGCAGCGCGCCGCCGAGCATCGATGGCCACAGCAGCGGCAGGGTGATCTTGTGGAACACGCCCCAGCGGCCGCAGCCCAGGGTGCGCGCCGACTCCTCCAGCGAGGTGTCGAGGTTGCGCAGGGTGGCGGCCACCGGCAGGAACACCAGCGGGTATTTCGATAGCGCCATCACCACAATGGCCCCACCCAAGCCCTCGAAGTCCGAACTCAGCGACACCCAGGTGAAGCTGCTGACGAACGACGGCACGGCGAACGGCAGGCACAGCACCACGCCCCACAGGCGCCGTCCCGGCAGGTCGCTGCGCTCCAGTAGCCAGGCCAGGGCCACGCCCACCACCAGGCACAGCACGGTGACGCCGACCATCAGCAGCAGGGTGTTGCGCAGCAGGCCCCAGACAAACGGACGCCAGAGCAGGCGCAGGGCTTCGTGCCAGCCGGCTTCCCAGGCCTTGAGCCCGACATAAAGCAGTGGCAACAGGCTCATCGCCACCAGGAACAACACGGGCAACACCACCCAGACGGAGGGTCGCTTGCGTTTCGGTACGAAGCGCGACAAGGCGGGCGAGGGCAGGGCGGCGGTCATCAGAGCAGGCCAACCTCACGTTCGAGCTCGATGGCTTCCTCGGCATTGCCAAGGTCCGCCGGTGAGATCTTCGGCGGACGCAGATCCTCGAACGGTTTCAGGCCACGGTCCGAGACCATGCCCTTGTGCAGTGGGTACTCGGCGGTGGTCTGGGTGATCACCCGCTGGCCTTCTTCGCTGGCCATCCAGTTGAGCAGGGCCTGGGCTTCCTTGGGGTGCTTGCTGGCCTTGACCACCGCGGCGCCGGAAATGGTGACCAGGTTGCCGGCATCGCCATCGGCCAGGTAGTACAGCTTGGAGTCGAGCTTGCCGCGCTCGCGCTCAAGGGCATACCAGTAGTAGTTGTTCACCAGTACCGCGGCCACTTCGCCTTTTTCCACGGCCTTGAGGGCCACCATGTTGTTGGTGTAGGTCTTGCCGAAGGCTTTCAGGCCGGTCAGCCATTCTTCGGTGGCTTCGCGGCCATGCATCTTCAGGATGGCCACGGCCTGTTCCTGGAAGGCGCCGCTGGTGGGGACGTAGCCGACACGCCCTTCCCACTCGGGATTGGCGAAGTCCATGACCGTGGTCGGCAGGTCTTTCTCATCGATCTTCTTTGGGTTGAACACCACGATACGCGTGCGGGCGGTGATGCCCATCCAGGTGCCATTCGCACCTACGTATTCCTTGGGCATCATGTTCGCGGTGGCGTCGTCGATCTTCGCCAGCAGGCCCAGCTCGCCCAGGTTGTTCAGGGGCGGGGATTCCTCGGTGTAGATGATGTCGGCCGGCGAGCGTGCGCCTTCCTCGATGATCTGGCTGGCCAGCTGGTTGCTGCTGCCCTTGCGGATATTGATATGGATGCCGGTCTTGGCCTCGTAGGCCTTGGCGATGGCGTCGCCGATTTCCTTGTGCTGGCCGTTGTACATCGTCAGCGTGACCGGTTCGTCTGCCAGGGCGGCCGGAGCGCCGATCACCAGGCTCAGAACTGCGGCGGCCAGGGCGCGCATCAGCGGTTGCGGGCGGATCGTCATGCGGGTACTTCCTCGCTTACGGCTACATATTTGGAAACAATGGTAAACGAAATTGTTTCTCAAATGGGCGCATGACGGGAAATTCATGGGCGCAGCCTGGGCGGTGGGGTGTTGGCTGTGGGAGCGGGTAGCCGACCAAAAAACGCAGGCAAGAAAAAACCCACTAGCAAGCTAGTGGGTTTTTGTATGGTGCCCAGGAGAAGACTCGAACTTCCACGACCGTTAAGTCACTGATACCTGAAACCAGCGCGTCTACCAATTCCGCCACCTGGGCAAAGCTTTGCATCATCTGATGAAGGCGACTATCGTTCGCTTTCACACAGTAGTAACAGATCCTTGGTCATCTGTTACTTGAAAATTTGGTGCCCAGGAGAAGACTCGAACTTCCACGGCCGTTAAGCCACTGATACCTGAAACCAGCGCGTCTACCAATTCCGCCACCTGGGCACACATTCGAGATTACAAGATGCTTTACAGCGTCGTTCATCTCTACTACAACTTCGGGGTTGTCCGTCGTTGTGGTGCGCACTATACGGACGCTCCTGATGCCTGTAAACCCCCCGAACGAAAAAAAATTCAAAAAATTCAACTTGTTGATTCCGCAGGCCTATTGCCGCACGACGGACGCACTGCCGGGGCTGTCCAAGGCTGACATTTCCGGTTTCAATACGCCTATGCCAGAATTCCACTCTATATACCCCAAGGTGAATCCTTTCTGATGGCCGATTGGCAATCCCTCGATCCCGAGGCCGCTCGCGAAGCGGAAAAATACGACAACCCCATCCCCAGCCGTGAGCTGATCCTGCAGCGCCTCGCCGACCGTGGCGAACCGGCTGCCCGCGAACAGCTGGCCGAAGAGTTCGGTCTTTATGAAGAAGACCAGATCGAAGCCCTGCGCCGCCGCCTGCGTGCCATGGAGCGCGATGGTCAGCTTATCTATACCCGGCGCGGCACCTATGCCCCGGTGGACAAGCTCGACCTGATCTGCGGCCGCGTTTCCGGTCACCGTGATGGCTTCGGTTTCCTGATCCCCGACGACGGCAGCGAGGACCTGTTCCTCAGCCCGGCGCAGATGCGCCTGGTGTTCGACGGCGACCGCGGCCTGGCCCGGGTGTCCGGCGTCGACCGCCGTGGCCGCCGCGAAGGCGTGCTGGTCGAAGTCATTTCCCGCGCCCATGAAAGCGTGGTCGGCCGCTACTTCGAAGAAGGCGGCATCGGCTACGTGACCCCGGAC
The DNA here is from genome assembly GCF_014268935.2 of Pseudomonas peradeniyensis. Taxonomy (GTDB): domain Bacteria; phylum Pseudomonadota; class Gammaproteobacteria; order Pseudomonadales; family Pseudomonadaceae; genus Aquipseudomonas; species Aquipseudomonas peradeniyensis. The sequence goes on from NZ_JABWRJ020000003.1 coordinate 754,772, forward strand.
AACCCGAAGATCCAGCAGGAAGTGCTGGTCACCGCCGGACGCAACGGCGGCGCCAAGATCGGCCAGTTCGTCTCGATCAAGATCACCCACTGGCCAACCCCGCGCTTCCAGCCCCAGGGCGACGTGATCGAAGTGATCGGCAACTACATGGCGCCGGGCATGGAGATCGACATCGCCCTGCGCAGCTATGACATCCCGCATGTCTGGCCGCAGGACGTGATCAAGGAAGCGCGCAAGTTCCGCTCCGAAGTCGAGGAGAAGGACAAGGAGAAGCGCGTCGACCTGCGCCATCTGCCGTTCGTCACCATCGACGGCGAGGACGCCCGCGACTTCGACGACGCCGTCTATTGCGAACCGCTGGGCAAGCTGCGCCTGTTCTCCGGCGGCTGGCGCCTGTACGTGGCGATCGCCGACGTCTCCAGCTACGTGCGCCTGGGCTCGGCCCTGGACGTCGAGGCCCAGCAGCGCGGCAATTCGGTGTACTTCCCCGAGCGCGTGGTGCCGATGCTCCCTGAAGAGCTGTCCAACGGCCTGTGCTCGCTGAACCCGCACGTCGATCGCCTGGCCATGGTCTGCGAAATGACCATGAACAAGGCCGGCCAGATGGTCGACTACCAGTTCTACGAAGGGGTGATCCACTCCCACGCGCGCCTGACCTACAACAAGGTCAGCAGCATGCTCGAACATGCCCGTACCCGTGAAGGCAAGGCGCTGCGCGAGGAATACAAGGAAGTCCTGCCGGACCTGAAGAACCTGTACAACCTGTACAAGGTGCTGGTCGACGCCCGTCACACCCGTGGCGCGATCGACTTCGAAACCCAGGAAACCCGGATCATCTTCGGCGAAGACCGCAAGATCGACGAAATTCGTCCGACCGTGCGCAATGATGCCCACAAGCTGATCGAGGAATGCATGCTGGCGGCCAACGTCGCCACCGCCGAGTTCCTGCAGAAGCACAACGTGCCTGCGCTGTACCGCGTGCACGACGGTCCGCCGCCGGAGCGCCTGGAAAAACTGCGCGCCTTCCTCGGCGAGCTGGGCCTGACCCTGCACAAGGGCAAGGACCCATCGCCCAAGGACTACCAGCAACTGCTGGCGAGCATCGCCGGGCGTCCGGACTTCCACCTGATCCAGACCGTCATGCTGCGCTCGCTGAGCCAGGCGGTGTACAGCGTCGAGAACAACGGCCACTTCGGCCTGAACTACGAGGCCTACACCCACTTCACCTCGCCGATCCGTCGTTACCCGGACCTGCTGGTGCACCGTGCCATCCGCAGCGTGATCCGCTCCAAGGTCGATACCCCGCACGTCAAGCGTGCCGGCGCCATGAGCATCCCCAAGGCGCGCATCTATCCGTACGACGAGAACACCCTCGACCAGATGGGCGAACAGTGCTCGATGACCGAGCGCCGCGCCGACGAGGCCACCCGCGACGTGGTCAACTGGCTCAAGTGCGAGTACATGCGTGACCGCGTGGGCGAGACCTTCCCCGGCGTGATCACCGCAGTGACCGGTTTCGGCCTGTTCATCGAGTTGACCGACATCTATGTCGAAGGCCTGGTGCATGTCAGCGCCCTGCCGGGCGACTACTACCACTTCGACCCGGTACACCACCGTCTGTCGGGCGAGCGCAGCGGCCGCAGCTTCCGCCTCGGCGACACGGTCGAGGTCAAGGTCATGCGCGTCGATCTCGAACAGCGCAAGATCGATTTCGAGATGTCCGAGGCCACCGTCAACGCACCGGTCGGCCGCAAGTCCGCCGCGCCTGCCGGCAAGGCCGCGCCGGAGCCGGCAGCGGCGCCCGAGGCGAAGATCTCGCCCAAGCCGCGCAGCCGCAAGAGCGAGACCGCCGAGGCGTACTTCCCGAAAGACGCGGTGCAGCGCAACGCCGAGGTGCGCAAGAGCCGCGAGATGAAGAAGGCGCTGATGAGCGACGCCAAGCACAGCGCTCACGCCGGCGGCAAGGCGGAGAAGGGCGCCAAGGCGTCGGGCAAGACCAAGCATCGCAAGGGGCCGTCGAAGTCCGGCGCGCCACGTAAGGGCAAGAGCAAGTCATGAGTCAGCTGGAAAAGATCTACGGTGTGCATGCCGTGCAGGCGCTGCTGCAGCACCATCCCAAGCGGGTCAAGCAGATCTGGCTGTCCGAGGGGCGCAGCGAGCCGCGTATCCAGGCCTTGCTGGCCCTGGCCGCGGAAAACCGCGTCCAGGTCGGCCAGGCCGAGCGTCGTGAGCTCGACGCCTGGGTCGAGGGCGTGCACCAGGGCGTGGTCGCCGAGGTGAGCCCGAGCCAGGTATGGGGCGAACTGATGCTCGAGGAGTTGCTCGAGCGCACCGAAACGCCGCCGCTGATCCTGGTGCTCGATGGTGTCACCGACCCGCACAATCTTGGCGCTTGCCTGCGCACTGCCGATGCCGCCGGTGCCACCGCCGTGGTGATTCCCAAGGACAAGTCCGCGAGCCTGACCGCCGTGGTGCGCAAAGTGGCCTGCGGCGCCGCGGAAGTGATTCCGCTGGTGGCCGTTACCAACCTGTCCCGCACCCTGGAAAAACTCCAGCAACGTGGCCTGTGGGTGGTCGGCACTGCCGGCGAGGCCGAGCAGGAGATCTACCAGCAGGACCTGACCGGCCCGCTGGTGATGATCATGGGCGCCGAAGGCAAGGGCATGCGCCGCCTGACCCGCGAGCACTGCGATTTCCTGGTCAAGCTGCCGATGGCGGGCAGCGTCAGCAGCCTGAACGTCTCGGTGGCGACCGGGGTGTGCCTGTTCGAGGCCGTAAGGCAGCGTCAGATCAAGCGCTGATGGCTTGATATCGGGTGGCGTGGGAGCGGGCTTGCCCCGCGATGGTGGTTGACTCGACATCGCATCGCGGGGCAAGCCCGCTCCCACGTTCCATGGTTGCCCGCGAAATGTGTTTCCGGCTGTTCAAATATTCGCCAATCACCTTGCTTGTCCCCCCGGCCTTCTCTACAATTGCGCCCCTTGCCAGCTGGCCGGTGCGCATGCGCCTACACGCCGGGGCAAGACTTACAGTGTCATTCACTCCTTGTCTGACCAGATTCGCTGGCAGACTACTAACCCGTAAGGAGCATTCATGCGTCATTACGAAATCATCTTCCTGGTTCACCCGGACCAGAGCGAGCAAGTCGGCGGCATGGTTGAGCGTTACACCAAGCTGATCGAAGAAGACGGCGGCAAGATCCACCGTCTGGAAGACTGGGGCCGTCGTCAACTGGCCTACGCAATCAACAATGTTCACAAGGCTCACTACGTGATGCTGAACGTTGAGTGCACCGGCAAGGCCCTGGCCGAGCTGGAAGACAACTTCCGCTACAACGATGCCGTGATCCGTAACCTGGTCATCCGTCGTGACGAAGCCGTTACCGGCCCGTCCGAGATGCTCAAGGCCGAAGAGAACCGCAGCGAGCGCCGTGAGCGTCGCGAACGTCCTGAGCATGCTGATGGCGCCGAAGGCGACGACAGCAATGACAGCGACAACAGCGATAACGCTGACGAGTAATCCACGGACCTTTTGAGGAGCCAATCACATGGCACGTTTCTTCCGTCGTCGTAAATTCTGCCGCTTCACTGCTGAAGACGTGAAAGAGATCGACTTCAAAGATCTCAACACCCTGAAAGCTTACGTATCCGAAACCGGCAAGATCGTTCCAAGCCGCATCACCGGTACCAAAGCTCGTTATCAGCGTCAGCTGGCTACCGCTATCAAGCGCGCCCGCTTCCTGGCCCTGCTGCCCTACACCGACAGCCACGGCCGCTGAGACCGGGTCGTCGACTTAAGTAGCAAGGGATAAGCATGCGAGCGTTAGCTGGTTTCATCATGCGCGGTCGTGTGCAGGCCACCCTCGTGGTGGTCATCAGCGCGGTACTGCCGCTGCTGTTCTGGTTGAGTGCCGCCGCCGGGAGCCTGGTGTTCCTGCGGCGCGGGTTCAAGGACGCGTCATCGGTCATCGCCTGGGGCCTTTTGCCAGCGTTGATCCTGGCGTACTTCGGCGAACTGAGCACCTTGCTGGTGCTGTTGGGAACGCTGGGTCTGGCCGCCTTGTTGCGGGCCGGGCATTCCTGGACCCGGGTGCTGCTGTCCAGTGTCGCATTAGGCTTGTTGTACAGCCTGATCCTGGACGCGGTGATGCGCGAGACCTTCGAGGTGCTGGCCAAGGCGCTTGAAAAAGCCCTGCCGCAGATCGAGGGCCAACCGGTACTACCTGGTGAGCTGATCGGCCCTTTGCTGGTCGCTTCCAGTGCGGTAATGCTGCAGCTGTTCAGCCTGCTGGCTCTGATGCTGGCGCGCTATTGGCAGGCGGCGTTGTACAACCCTGGTGGTTTCGCCCGCGAGTTTCGCGAGCTGAGGCTGCCGCTGGTGCCAATGCTGGTGCTGGTGTCATTGATGGTGCTGGGCCCGTTTCTCGGGTCGTCGTTCATCGTCCTGGCCACCGCCTCCAGCCTGGTGCTGCTGCTTGCTGGCATCGCCCTGGTTCATGGGCTGGTGGCGCAGCGGCGACTGGCCGGTTTCTGGCTGGTGGGGATGTACGTGACGCTGCCGCTGCTCATGCAGCTGATTTATCCGTTGCTCGTGGTTTTGGCCATTGTCGACAGCCTGATTGATTTTCGCGGTCGCAAGTCCCCTTCACAGGGTGACGACTCCGCGAACGGTGAAGGTTAAAAGTTAAGAGGTTTTACCAAATGGAACTGATCCTGCTGGAAAAAGTCGCCAACCTGGGCAACCTGGGCGACAAAGTAAACGTTAAGGCTGGTTACGGCCGTAACTTCCTGCTGCCATTCGGCAAGGCCACCGTTGCCAACGCCGCCAACCTGGCTGCGTTCGAAGAGCGCCGCGCCGAGCTGGAAAAAGCTGCAGCAGACAAGAAAGCTTCGGCTGAAAGCCGCGCTGCCCAACTGGCCGAGCTGGAAGTGACCATCACTGCCACCGCTGGCGACGAAGGCAAGCTGTTCGGTTCGATCGGCACCCACGACATCGCTGATGCCCTGACCGCCTCCGGCGTTGAAGTGGCCAAGGCTGAAGTTCGTCTGCCGAACGGCACCATCCGTCAGGTTGGCGAATACGACGTAGCCGTGCACCTGCACAGCGACGTTGAAGCCACCGTACGTGTGGTCGTCGTAGCTGCCTAAGCTGCGCTGACCGGCTGGCTCCCTGTGGGTCAGACGGTTAACATCGGGCACGGTCCTGTGTTGAACAGGCCGTGCCCTTTGTCTTTTTCATCCCCCAGAATTCTTTCGTGGCCATGAACGAGATCACCACCCCCGAACAGCTCGACCTGCAAACCGCCGCCCTGAAGGTGCCGCCGCATTCCATCGAGGCCGAACAGGCCGTGCTCGGTGGCCTGATGCTGGACAACAACGCCTGGGAGCGGGTGCTGGACCAGGTGTCGGACGGCGATTTCTACCGGCATGACCACCGCCTGATCTTCCGCGCCATCCACAAGCTGGTGGACGCGAACCAGCCGTTCGACGTGGTGACCCTGCACGAGCAGCTGGACAAGGAAGGTGTTTCCACCCAGGTCGGCGGCCTGGCGTATCTGGCCGAGCTGGCCAAGAACACTCCGTCGGTGGCCAACATCAAGGCCTACGCCGCGATCATCCGCGAGCGGGCCACGTTGCGTCAGCTGATCAGCATCAGCACCGACATCGCCGACAACGCCTTCAACCCCCAGGGGCGCAACGCCGAGGAGATCCTCGACGACGCCGAACGGCAGATCTTCCAGATCGCCGAGGCGCGGCCGAAGACCGGTGGCCCGGTGGGGGTCAATGAGCTGTTGACCATGGCCATCGACCGCATCGACACGCTGTTCAACTCCGACAGCGACATCACCGGCGTGTCCACCGGTTTCACCGACCTGGACGAGAAAACCAGCGGCCTGCAGGCGGCCGACCTGATCATCGTCGCCGGCCGTCCGTCGATGGGCAAGACCACCTTCGCCATGAACCTGGTGGAAAACGCCGTGTTGCGCAGCGACAAGGTGGTGCTGGTGTTCTCCCTCGAGATGCCCGGTGAATCGCTGATCATGCGTATGCTCTCGTCGCTCGGGCGGATCGACCAGACCAAGGTGCGTTCCGGCCAGCTGGACGACGATGACTGGCCGCGCCTGACCTCGGCGGTGAACCTGCTCAACGACCGCAAGCTGTTCATCGACGATACCGCCGGTATCAGCCCCTCGGAGATGCGGGCGCGTACCCGCCGGCTGGCCCGCGAGCATGGCGAGATCGCCATGATCATGGTCGACTACCTGCAGCTGATGCAGATTCCGGGTTCGGCTGGTGATAACCGGACCAACGAGATTTCCGAGATCTCCCGCTCGCTCAAGGCGCTGGCCAAGGAATTCAACTGCCCGGTGATCGCCCTGTCGCAGCTCAACCGCTCCCTGGAGCAGCGCCCCAACAAGCGCCCGGTCAACTCCGACCTCCGTGAATCGGGTGCGATCGAGCAGGACGCCGACGTGATCATGTTCGTCTACCGCGACGAGGTGTATCACCCCGAGACCGAGCACAAGGGCGTGGCCGAGATCATCATCGGCAAGCAGCGTAACGGCCCCATCGGCTTCGTGCGCCTGGCGTTCATCGGCAAGTACACCCGCTTCGAGAACCTCGCCCCGGGCATGTACAACTTCGACGACGACGAATAAAACCATCGGGCTGGACTGGCCCCTGTGGGAGCGGATCGTGGGAGCGGGCTTGCCCCGCGATGGCGATGGTGAATTCACCGATGTCATCGCGAGGCAAGCTCGCTCCCACAGTGATATTTGTTCGCACGCTTGAATCCGACCACTACCGTCGGATTTGGTCAAAATTTGTGCTATATTCCGCGCCCGCGATTTTCCTGCACATTAGAACCGGTCACTGACATGCAAGCAGCCAAACCACTCTACGACTATCCCAAGTACTGGGCCGAATGCTTCGGACCAGCGCCTTTCCTGCCGATGAGCAGGGAGGAGATGGATCAGCTCGGCTGGGATTCCTGCGACATCATCATCGTGACCGGCGACGCCTACGTCGACCATGCGTCGTTCGGCATGGCCATCATCGGCCGCCTGCTGGAAGCCCAGGGTTTCCGCGTAGGCATCATCGCCCAGCCGAATTGGCAGTCGAAGGACGACTTCATGAAGCTCGGCGAGCCGAACCTGTTCTTCGGCGTCGCGGCGGGCAACATGGACTCGATGATCAACCGCTACACCGCGGACAAGAAGATCCGTTCCGATGACGCCTACACCCCCGGCGGCATGGCCGGCAAGCGTCCTGACCGTGCCAGCCTGGTGTACAGCCAGCGCTGCAAGGAAGCCTACAAGCACGTGCCGATCGTGCTCGGCGGCATCGAGGCTTCGCTGCGCCGCATCGCCCACTATGACTACTGGCAGGACAAGGTCCGCCACTCGATCCTGGTCGATGCCAGCGCCGACATCCTGCTGTACGGCAACGCCGAGCGGGCGATCGTCGAGGTCGCCCAGCGCCTGTCCCAGGGTGAAAGCATCGAGCACATCACCGACGTGCGCGGCACCGCGTTCATTCGCCGTGACACCCCGCAGGGCTGGTTCGAGATCGACTCCACCCGTATCGACCGTCCGGGCCGGGTCGACAAGATCATCAACCCGTACGTGAACACCCAGGACACCCAGGCCTGTGCCATCGAGCAGGCCAAGGGCGAGCAGGAAGACCCGAACGAAGCCAAGGTCGTGCAGATCCTCGACAGCCCGAGCGTCACCCGCGAGAAGTCGGTGATCCGCCTGCCATCGTTCGAGAAGGTACGCAACGACCCGGTGCTCTACGCCCACGCCAACCGCGTGCTGCACCTGGAGACCAACCCGGGCAACGCCCGCGCCCTGGTGCAGAAGCATGGTGACGTGGATGTGTGGTTCAACCCGCCACCCATTCCCATGACCACCGAAGAGATGGACTACGTGTTCGGCATGCCCTACGCGCGTATCCCGCACCCGGCCTATGGCAAGGAGCGTATCCCGGCCTACGAGATGATCCGCTTCTCGGTGAACATTATGCGTGGCTGCTTCGGTGGCTGCACGTTCTGCTCGATCACCGAACACGAAGGCCGGATCATCCAGAACCGTTCCCACGAGTCGATCCTGCACGAGATCGAGGAGATGCGTGACAAGGTGCCGGGCTTCACCGGCGTGGTCTCCGACCTCGGCGGCCCGACCGCCAACATGTACCGCATCGCCTGCAAGAGCCACGACATCGAGAAGCACTGCCGCAAGCCGTCGTGCGTGTTCCCGGGCATCTGCGAGAACCTCAACACCGACCACAGCTCGCTGATCGAGCTGTACCGCAAGGCCCGTGCCCTGCCGGGGGTGAAGAAGATCCTGATCGCCTCGGGCCTGCGCTACGACCTGGCGGTCGAGTCGCCGGAATACGTGCGCGAGCTGGTCACCCACCACGTCGGCGGCTACCTGAAGATCGCCCCGGAGCACACCGAGCGTGGTCCGCTGGACAAGATGATGAAGCCGGGCATCGGCACCTACGACCGCTTCAAGCGCATGTTCGAGAAGTTCTCGAAGGAAGCCGGCAAGGAGCAGTACCTGATCCCGTACTTCATCGCCGCGCACCCGGGCACCACCGACGAAGACATGATGAACCTGGCCCTGTGGCTCAAGGGCAACGGCTTCCGCGCCGACCAGGTGCAGGCGTTCTACCCCTCGCCGATGGCCTCGGCCACGGCCATGTACCATTCGGGCAAGAACCCGCTGCGCAAGGTCACCTACAAGAGCGAAGGGGTGGAGATCGTCAAGAGCGAGGAGCAGCGCCGGTTGCACAAGGCGTTCCTGCGCTACCACGATCCGAAGGGCTGGCCGATGCTGCGTGAAGCGCTGCAGCGCATGGGCCGCGCCGACCTGATCGGACCGGGCAAGCACCAGCTGATCCCGCTGCACCAGCCGCAGACCGACAGCTACCAGAGTGCCCGGCGCAAGAACTCGACGCCGGCCGGCAGCCACAAGGTGGGCAAGGACCAGAAGATCCTCACCCAGCACACCGGCCTGCCTCCGCGCGCCAGTGACGGCAGCAAGCCGTGGGACAAGCGCGAGAAGGCCAAGGCCGAGGCGTTCGCCCGCAACCAGCAGGCGGCCAAGGAACGCAAGGAAGCGGCCAAGGGCGGCAAGGGCAAGAAGCCGCGCCAGCCGGTCATTCCGCGCTAACTGGTCCATTTTGGGGCTGCTGCGCAGCCCTTTCGCGGCACAAGGCCGCTCCTACAGGGGATCGCATTCACTTGTAGGAGCGGCCTTGTGCCGCGAAAGGACCGCAAAGCGGTCCCGGGATATCAGCTTTCAATCAGGCTGCTTGTCGACCCACTTCGGCAGCACCGGCGATTCGAACTGATCCATCCCGTCCAGCAGCTCATCCGGCTGCTGCCCAAGCAACAGCATCGCCCGATGCTGCGGCCGCACGAAGCCCTCTTCGACGATATGGTCGAGGAACCCGCCCAGCTTTTCATAGAACCCGTTCACATCCAGCAGCCCCAGCGGCTTGGCGTGATAGCCCAGTTGCCCCCAGGTCCATACCTCGAACAGCTCCTCCAGCGTGCCCAGGCCACCCGGCAGGGCGATGAAGGCATCGCTGAGCTCGGCCATGCGCGCCTTGCGCGCGTGCATGCCGTCCACCACTTCCAGGCGGGACAGGCCCTTGTGGCCGATCTCGGCGTTCATCAGGCTTTGCGGAATGATACCGATGACTTCGCCACCGGCGGCCAGGGCGGCATCGGCGACGGTGCCCATCAGGCCGACCGCGCCACCGCCGTAGACCAGGGTCAGGCCACGGCGGGCGATGGCCTGGCCCAGGGCCACGGCGGCTTCGCGATAGGCGGGGTTGGCACCGATGCTGGCGCCGCAGAAGACACAAACGGAACGTACAGGCATTGCTTATCTCCCTTTACATGCGCGCACAGGGTAAGGCGCATGCCTGTCGCTTCCAAGGGGGAGATCACTCGGGGCGGGCGAACTCGCAGATGGCGCCACTGGCTCCGTGGGCGTAGGCGGCGAGCAGGCTGTTCATGAAGCTGGAAAGGGACATTTCATTCAACTCCTAAATGAGAGGTTGTCCCATCGTCTATCAAGAGGGCATGATGTGCACTTTGATTGGTTGTATACAATCCATTGAACAAATCTACTGTCTGGCCACTTGACACCCCTTGACCCACATCAGGTACGGGCGTCCTGTTTTCAGGCAGTCTCGCAATTGATAAAACCCTGCCAAGGAGATTCATGATGTTTGCGAAAGCTGTAGCGGTATCCCTGCTGACCCTCGCCAGCGCCTCTGTCTTTGCCGCCGACTGCAAGGTGACTGTCGACTCGACCGACCAGATGTCGTTCAACACCAAGGAATTCACCATCGACAAGAGCTGCAAGACCGTCGAGATCGAACTGACCCACGGTGGCAGCCTGCCGAAGAACGTCATGGGCCATAACCTGGTCATCAGCAAGACCGCCGACATGCAGGCCATCGCCACCGAAGGCATGTCGCAAGGCCTGGACAAGGACTACATCAAGGCCGACAACGCCGCGATCATCGGCCACACCAAGATGATCGGTGCCGGCGAGAAGGACACCATCAAGCTCGACACCTCGAAGCTGGAAGCCGGTGGCGACTACAGCTTCTTCTGCACCTTCCCGGGCCACATCTCGATGATGAAGGGCAAGGTTGTCGTCAAGTAATCAAAACCTGACGCCGTACCCTGTGGGAGCGGGGCAAGCCCGCTCCCACTTTCAACCTCATGCTATTCAGGGCGCGAACGGCAGCTCGCGCTTGTGCTGGGTCTTGCGGTAGGTGGCGACGATGATGTCGAACGCTGCCTGATCGACCGGCTGCCCATGCAGGAACGCATCGATCTGCTGGTAGGTCACGCCGTGTGACGCCTCGTCCGGCTTGCCTGGCTCGAGATCTTCCAGGTCCGCGGTCGGTACCTTCTCCACCAGCGACTCTGGCGCGCCGAAGGTGCGCGCGATGGCCCGCACCTGGTTCTTCACCAGCCCGCTCAGCGGCGCCAGGTCGCACGCTCCGTCACCGAACTTGGTAAAGAACCCCATCACCGCCTCGGCGGCGTGGTCGGTGCCGATCACCAGGCCCGCGCGGGCGCCGGCAACGGTGTACTGGGCGACCATGCGCGTGCGCGCCTTGACGTTGCCGACGACGAAGTCCACCAGGGTCGGCGAGCCATTTTTCAGCTCCTGAACTTCCGCCGCCAGGGCCTTCACCGCCGGGGCGATGTCGATGGTGTGCACTTCATCGGCCTTGATCACCTCGAGGCAAGCCTGGGCGTCATGCTCGTCATGCTGCACTTGATACGGCAGGCGCACAGCGATGAAGGTGTAGGCCGGGTCGCCGGTCTCGCTGCGCAGCTCGTTGATGGCGCGCTGGGCGAGCAGGGCGGCGGTCAGCGAGTCGACGCCGCCGCTGATGCCCAGGACCAGGGTCTTGAGCCGGGCATTGGCCAGGCAGTCCTTGATGAAGGCCACGCGCCGGGCGACTTCCCGCTCGAGCGCGGCGGCGTCTGTGAACGGCGGCTGCACCTTGAGCGCCCGGGCAATCTCTTGCTGAACGGCTTGCATGGGTTACTCCTTGCTGGGGACTTTGAATACGTGACGCAGGTAGGCGACGAAGTTCGCGTCGCGGCACTGGGTCTTGGCGGCTTCGTCGGAGATCTTCGCCACTGGCGAGCCGTTGCAGTCGGTCATTTTAAGCACGATGTTCATCGGCGCCACACCGGGGATGTCGCAGGTCAGGTTGGTACCGATACCGAAGCTGACATTGATGCGCCCGCGCAGGGCCCGGAAGATCTCCAGCGAGCGGGTCAGGTTCAGGCCGTCGGAGAACACCAGGGTCTTGGTCATCGGGTCGATCCCCAGCTTCTGGTAGTGGGCGATGGCCTTCTCGGCCCAGGCCACCGGCTCGCCCGAGTCGTGGCGCAGGCCGTCGAACAGCTTGGCGAAGTACAGATCGAAGTCCTGGAGAAAGGCATCCATGGTGATGCAGTCGGTCAGGGCGATACCGAGCAATCCACGGTATTCGCGGACCCAGCAGTCCAGGGCGGCGATCTGGCTGTCGATCAGCCGCGGGCCGAGCTGCTGGTGGGCCATGATCCACTCGTGGGCCATGGTGCCCAGGGGCTTGATATCCAGTTTCCATGCCAGGTCGACGTTGCTGGTGCCGACGAAGCGGCCCGGGAACTCATCGCGCAACACCCGCACCACCTCTTCCTGCACGCGGCTGGAGAAGCGCCGGCGGGTGCCGAAGTCGGCCACCTGCAGGTGGGCCAGTTCGTCGTCGCTGGCATGCGCGCGCAGCCAGTCGAACTTGCGGTGCAGTTGGTCGCGGGCTTCGGCGAGGCGCATGCGCGGGTGCAGGTGGCGGTTGCGCACCTCGCTGATGATCGCCAGCAACGGCACCTCGAACAGGATCACATGCAGCCAGGGGCCGCGCAGACGCAGGAACAGCTGATCGTTTTCGATACCGATGCGCACATAGCGCAGGTTGAAGCGGAACAGGCGCAGGAAGCGCAGGAAGTCCGGCTTGAGGAAGCTGATGCGCTCGAGGAAGCCCAGCTGATCGTCATCCAGGGTCAGCTCGCTGAGCAGTTCGAGCTGGTTGCGGATCTCGCCCAGGTAGGGCCGCAGGTCCTCGCCGTTGCGGCAGCGGAATTCCCATTCGACATCGGCGTCCGGGTAGTTGTGCAGGACGCCCTGCATCATCGTCAGTTTGTAGAAGTCGGTGTCGAGCAGGTTGTGCACGATGCGCTCGGCGAATGCGCTCTCGCTCATCAGGGGGAAGCTCCAAGGCGGGCAATGGCGACCATTGTGCCAGATCGCGGGGCAGGCCCGCTCCCACGCCGCCCGCAATCGCGGCCTTTGCAGGTAATTTTCCCTGCGCCAGCTAGCCTTCTAACGGTGCCGCCTGTAGCAGTCACGCACCAGCGGTGTGCAGTTCGGTGACGTCCGCTGTTACAGGTCGGTTGCACGTTAACACTCGCAAGGGTTGCAATGATGGCGCTCGAAGGTTGCTCCTTGTCTAGGCGTGTCGGTAGCGCTCGCTGCGCAGTAGACGGTTGCACGCTCAATAAAGAAAAGGCCGCCGGTCGCCTCTGTTCACCCCCTCTCGTGTGTTTTCCCGGAAGACAAAACCACTGGCACGGCCCTTGCTCGGAGCACAGGGCTGAGAAGTTGTAGTGCCAACCAAAAAAAATACTCTAGGAGCACCACCTCATGTCGCAGACGTTTTACAAGAAAGGTTTCCTGGCACTGGCCGTAGCCACGGCACTGGGTGTTTCTTCGTATGTTCAGGCCGACATCAAGATCGGCGTCGCGGGTCCCATGACCGGGGCCAACGCAGCGTTTGGCGAGCAGTACATGAAAGGTGCGCAGGCAGCGGCCGACAAGATCAACGCCGCTGGCGGGGTCAACGGCGAGAAGATTGTCCTGGTCAAGGGCGATGACGCCTGCGAGCCCAAGCAGGCCGTGGCCGTGGCCAACCGCCTGGTCGACCAGGACAAGGTGGCGGGCGTAGTTGGTCACTTCTGCTCCTCCAACACTATCCCCGCTTCCGAGGTCTACGACGAGGCCGGCGTGATCGCCATCACCCCGGGCTCCACCAACCCACAGGTGACCGAGCGTGGCCTGTCCGCGATGTTCCGCATGTGCGGCCGTGACGACCAGCAGGGCATCGTCGCCGGCAACTACATCGTCGATGTGCTCAAGGGCAAGAAGGTCGTCGTGTTGCACGACAAGGACACCTACGGCCAGGGCCTGGCCGACGCGACCAAGGCGCAGTTGATCAAGCGCGGCGTCACGCCGGTGCTGTACGAAGGCCTGACCCGTGGCGAGAAGGACTTCAGCGCCGTGGTCACCAAGATCCGCGCCGCCGGTGCCGACGTCGTCTACTTCGGCGGCCTGCACCCCGAGGCCGGTCCGCTGGTACGCCAGCTGCGCGAGCAGGGCCTGAAGGATGTGGCGTTCATGTCCGACGACGGCATCGTCACCGACGAACTGGTGGCCACCGCCGGCGGCGCCCAGTACACCAACGGCGTGTACATGACCTTCGGCGCCGACCCACGCCTGCTGCCCGACAGCAAGACCGTGGTGGAGGAGTTCCGCAAGAACGGCACCGAGCCTGAGGGTTACACCCTGTACGCCTACGCTTCGGTCCAGGCCCTGGCCGCCGCCTTCAACGGCGCCAAGTCGAACAAGGGCGAGGACGCCGCCAAGTGGCTCAAGGCCAACCCGGTCAAGACCGTCATGGGCGAGAAGAAGTGGGACAGCAAGGGCGACCTGACCGTCTCCGACTACGTGGTCTACCAGTGGGATGCCAACGGCAAGTACCACCAGCTGGAAAAACAAAAATAACAATGGCCAACGGCCCGCGTGCGTTTCGCACCGGGCCGTAGCCCCGCGGTACCTGTCATTGTCAGTAGATCTGCACAGTTCTGCGCTGCGAGGGCCGTTGCATCCGGATCCTGCGTGGTCGGCGCTCGTGCAATCTCAATCAGGTGAGATTGCGTTATGGATGGTATTTTCCTGCAGCAACTGGTCAACGGCCTGACCCTCGGGTCGGTCTACGGCCTGATCGCCATCGGCTACACAATGGTCTATGGCATCATCGGCATGATCAACTTCGCGCACGGCGAGGTGTACATGATCTCCGCGTACCTCGCGGCGATCAGCCTGGCATTGCTGGCCTACTTCGGTATCGAGTCGTTTCCGCTGCTGATGCTGGGCACCCTGTTGTTCACCATCGTCGTTACCGGCGTCTATGGCTTCACCATCGAACGCATCGCCTACAAACCCCTGCGCAACTCCACCCGCCTGGCCCCGCTGATCAGCGCCATCGGTATCTCGCTGATCCTGCAGAACTACGCGCAGATCAGCCAGGGCGCCCGCCAGCAAGGCGTGCCGACCCTGCTCGAAGGCGCCATGCGCATCGAGGTGGGCACCGGCTTCGTGCAACTGACCTACACCAAGATCTTCATCCTGGTGGCCGCCTTCGTCGGCATGGCGTTGCTCACCTACGTCATCAAGTACACCAAGCTCGGGCGCATGTGCCGGGCGACGCAGCAGGATCGCAAGATGGCCTCGATCCTGGGCATCAACACCGACCGGGTGATCTCCTACGTGTTCGTCATCGGTGCGGTGATGGCCGCGCTGGCCGGCGTGCTGATCACCATGAACTACGGCACCTTCGACTTCTACGCCGGCTTCATCATCGGCATCAAGGCGTTCACCGCCGCGGTGCTCGGCGGTATCGGCTCGCTGCCGGGGGCGATGCTCGGCGGCATCATCCTGGGGATCTCCGAGTCGTTGTTCTCCGGCCTGATCAACTCCGACTACAAGGACGTGTTCAGCTTCTCGCTGCTGGTGATGATCCTCATCTTCCGTCCCCAAGGCCTGCTGGGTCGCCCGCTCGTGGCTAAGGTGTGAACATGTCCGCTGCCAATTCTGCCTCTGTTGCCCAATCCAAGGGTTTCGACCTCAAACGCAGCCTGCTGGAGACGATCGTCGCCGGCCTGCTGGCCCTCATCGTCTTCGGTCCGGTCGTCGGCGTGGTGCTCGACGGCTACAGCTTCAACGCCGAGCCGGCCCGCGTGGCCTGGCTGGTCGGCGGCGTGATGGTCGGGCGCTTCATCCTCAGCCTGTTCCTGCAGACACCGACCGGCCAACGCATGCTCCAGGGCTTCGACAGCGGTGGCTCGGGCGTGCATGTGCTGGCGCCGGACTACAAGTCGCGGCTGCGCTACATCATCCCGGCGCTGATCGTCATCGCCATCGTGTTCCCGGTGTTCGCCAACAAGTACCTGCTGACCGTGGTCATCCTCGGCCTGATCTACGTGCTGCTGGGCCTGGGCCTGAACATCGTGGTGGGCCTGGCAGGCCTGCTCGACCTGGGCTACGTGGCGTTCTACGCCATCGGCGCCTACGGCCTGGCCCTCGGCTACCAGTACCTGGGCCTGGGCTTCTGGAGCGTGCTGCCGCTGGCGGCGATCGCTGCCGCGCTGGCCGGGTGCATCCTCGGCTTCCCGGTGTTGCGAATGCACGGCGACTACCTGGCCATCGTCACCCTGGGCTTCGGCGAGATCATTCGCCTGGTGCTGAACAACTGGCTGTCGTTCACCGGCGGCCCGAACGGCATGCCGGCGCCGTCGCCGACCTTCCTGGGGCTGGAGTTCGGCCGTCGGGCCAAGGACGGCGGAGTGCCGATCCATGAGTTCTTCGGCTTCGATTACAACCCCAACCTGAAGTTCGTGTTCATCTACGCCGTGCTGTTCCTGGTGGTGCTGGCGGTGCTGTACATCAAGCACCGGCTGACCCGCATGCCGGTCGGGCGCGCCTGGGAGGCCCTGCGCGAGGACGAGATCGCCTGCCGTTCCATGGGCCTGAACCATGTGCTGGTCAAGCTCTCGGCGTTCACCCTGGGCGCTTCCACCGCCGGTTTGGCCGGAGTGTTCTTCGCCACCTACCAGGGCTTCGTCAACCCGTCGTCGTTCACCTTCTTCGAGTCGGCGCTGATCCTGGCCATCGTCGTGCTTGGCGGCATGGGCTCGACCGTGGGCGTGGTGATCGCGGCATTCGTGCTGACCGTGGCCCCGGAGCTGCTGCGCAGCTTCTCCGAGTACCGGGTGCTGCTGTTCGGCGTGCTGATGGTGCTGATGATGATCTGGCGACCGCGGGGGCTGATCCGCATCAGCCGTACCGGCGTGGTCCCGCGTAAAGGAGTGGCGCCATGAGCGACGAAATCATTCTGTCGGTCGACAACCTGATGATGCAGTTCGGCGGCATCAAGGCGCTCAGCGATGTCAGCCTGAAGGTCAAGCGCAACCAGATCTTCGCCCTGATCGGCCCCAACGGCGCCGGCAAGACCACTGTGTTCAACTGCCTCACCGGCTTCTACAAGGCCAGCGGCGGACGTATCGAGCTGAACGTGCGCGGCAGCCACACCAACGTCATCCAGCTGCTCGGCGAGCGCTTCCAGGCGGCGGACTTCGTCTCGCCGGCGCGCTTTGCCAACCGCCTGTACTACAAGATGTTTGGCGGTACTCACCTGGTCAACCGCGCAGGTCTTGCCCGCACCTTCCAGAACATTCGCCTGTTCAAGGAAATGTCGGTCGTGGAAAACCTGCTGGTGGCCCAGCACATGTGGGTCAACCGCAACCTGCTGGCCGGCGTGCTCAACACCCCGGGCTACCGCAAGGCCGAGAGCGACGCGCTGGACCATGCGTTCTATTGGCTGGAGGTGGTCGACCTGGTCGATTGCGCCAACCGCCTGGCTGGCGAGCTGTCATACGGCCAGCAGCGGCGCCTGGAGATCGCCCGGGCCATGTGCACGCGACCGAAGATCATCTGCCTGGACGAGCCGGCCGCCGGCCTCAACCCGCAGGAGACCGAGGCCCTGAGCCGCATGATCCGCGTGCTGCGCGACGAGCACGACATCACCGTGGTGCTGATCGAGCATGACATGGGCATGGTCATGAGCATCTCCGACCATATCGTCGTGCTCGACCACGGCAACGTGATCGCCGAGGGCACGCCGCAGGACATCCGCCACAACCCGACGGTGATCGCCGCCTACCTGGGTGCAGACGAAGAGGAGCTGATATGAGTGCGCCCATTCTCGAGTTGAAGGACCTGGATGTGTTCTACGGGCCGATCCAGGCCCTGAAGAAAGTCTCGATGCACATCAACGAAGGCGAGACGGTGAGCCTGATCGGCGCCAACGGCGCGGGCAAGTCGACACTGCTGATGTCGATTTTCGGCCAGCCGCGGGCGGCCTCCGGGCAGATCGTCTATCGCGGCACCGATATCACCCGCAAGTCGTCGCACTACATTGCCTCCAACGGCATCGCCCAGTCTCCGGAAGGGCGCCGGGTGTTCCCTGACATGACCGTCGAGGAGAACCTGATGATGGGCACCATTCCGATTGGCGACAAACATGCCGGTGAGGACATGCAGCGCATGTTCGAGCTGTTCCCACGGCTCAAGGAGCGGCGCAACCAGCGCGCCATGACCATGTCCGGCGGCGAGCAGCAGATGCTCGCCATCGCCCGGGCGCTGATGAGCCGGCCCAAGCTGCTGCTGCTCGACGAGCCCTCGCTGGGGCTGGCGCCGATCGTGGTCAAGCAGATCTTCTCCACCCTGCGCGAGCTGGCGCAGACCGGCATGACCATCTTCCTCGTGGAGCAGAACGCCAACCATGCGCTGAAGCTGTCGGACCGGGCCTATGTGATGGTCAACGGGCAGATCCGCATGACCGGGACCGGGCAGGAGCTGTTGGTCAACGAGGAGGTGCGTAACGCCTATCTGGGCGGGCACTGATTTACGTTCCACAGATCGCGGGGCAAGCCCGCTTCCACAGGTGCCGGTTGGGTCTGTGGGAGCGGGCTTGCCCCGCGATGCGTTTTATGCCAGACGGCAGATGTGGACAACTTGTCGCATATCTTTCTTGAGACACTCCACAACCCCACTGCAAGCCCTTGTTTCCACAGGTGGAAAACTTTCCACGGATTATGTGGAACCGCCTGTGGAAAACATGGTGGCACCTCGCTCCAGCCCAGATAAATCAGTGCGTACAAGCATTTGGTCGTTTTTTGACCAAGTGCTGCTTGTGCATGATTTTGCATGTGTTTTGCGCAGCCAATGGATCCGCCTACAGTGTGGGGCTTTCTGTGGATAACTCTGTGGGAAAACCTTGGACAGACCGCCAGAAGCGGCATGGTTGAAAGCGTTGCGCCATCATGCAGCGATGTCCACAACCCACAGAGGTTCCCTTGACCCGACGAGTTGCCCCCAAACCGTGGGGAAAGCCTTGTGGATAAGATGCGTATAGCCCGACGCAGCCCTTCTATCATGGGCCTCAGCGGGGTTAGTACGTTTTTTGACCAGTGGCGATGACGGTTGTGGTCGGGCCCTGCGCCGGGCATGCTGCGAGGCCTGTCGACGACAATCCAACGCTGAGGAGAAGAGCATGACATCCACCGTATTCATCACCGGCGCGACGTCCGGTTTTGGCGAGGCCACCGCCCGCCGTTTCGCCGACGCCGGCTGGAAGCTGGTGCTCACCGGCCGGCGCAAGGAGCGCCTGGATGCGTTGTGCCATGAACTGTCGGCCAAGACCGAGGTGCACGGCCTGGTGGTCGACGTGCGTGACCGTCAGGCGATGGAGGCCGCCATCGCCAGCCTGCCGCCGACGTTCGACAAGCTGCAGGGCCTGGTCAACAACGCCGGGTTGGCGCTGGGCGTCGACGCCGCGCAGAACTGCAGCCTGGACGACTGGGAAACCATGGTCGACACCAACATCAAGGGGTTGATGTACACCACCCGTTTGCTGCTGCCTCGACTGATCGCCCATGGGCGCGGCGCGTCGATCCTCAACGTCGGTTCGGTGGCGGGCAATTACCCGTACCCGGGTGCGAACGTGTATGGCGGCACCAAGGCGTTCGTCGGCCAGTTCTCCCTGAGCCTGCGCTGCGACCTGCGAGGCACCGGCGTGCGGGTGAGCAATATCGAGCCGGGGCTGTGCGAGAGCGAATTCTCGCTGGTGCGTTTCGGTGGGGACCAGGCGAAGTATGATGCGACCTACGCCGGTGCCAATCCGATCCAGCCCCAGGATATCGCCGAGACCATCTTCTGGATCCTCAACCAGCCTGCGCATATCAACATCAACAGCCTGGAGCTGATGCCGGTGAGCCAGGACTGGGCTGGCTTCTCGATCGACCGATCGGCCAAGGGTTGAATCATGGTGCGGGGTTGTCAGGCAGCCCCGCAGACACGAGGTGTCCACGCTTGAAGAAAATCGCCCTGTTCGCCGATGTGCAGAACCTCTACTACACGGTTCGCCAAGGCCATGGCTGCCATTTCAACTACGCCGCGCTGTGGGCCGAGGTCAGCCGTGAAGGGCAGATCGTCGAGGCGGTGGCCTATGCCATCGACCGTGGCGACAGCAAGCAGCAGCAGTTCCAGCAGATCCTGCGCAACCTTGGGTTCGAGGTGCGCCTCAAGCCCTTCATCCAGCGCGCCGATGGCTCCGCCAAGGGCGACTGGGACGTGGGGATCACCCTCGACGTCATCGAGGCGGCGGCGCGGGTCGACCAGGTGGTGCTGGCTTCTGGTGACGGCGATTTCGACTTGTTGCTGGAGCGGGCGATGCAGCGCCATGGCGTCGAAACGGTGGTCTACGGTGTACCCGGACTGACGGCCCTGGCGCTGATCCGCGCGGCCAGCCGTTATGTGCCCATCGAAGGCAAGTTGCTGTTGCGCCACTGACCTGTTCACAGGTTCCGGGCTGGAGTGGTGCGTGGGGCTTCAGCCCTTTTTGCCATTGCCCTCCAGATGCCCCAGCGGCACCCGTCGCGCCACCGCGCTCGACAGGATGATCGACGTCTTGGTGAAGCCCAGCTGCGACACACGGTTGATCAGCGCCTCCAGCTCGCCCATCGAGGTGACGGCCGCCTGCATGATCACGCATGGGTCGCCGGTCACCCGATGGCATTCGGTGAGTTCAGGGATTTTCTCCAGGGCCTCGTAGGCCTGCTGGTTGCCATGGCTGGCCAGGCGCAACTCCATCACGCACTGGATCGGCAGCCCGATCTTCTCCAGGTCGACCTTGGCCGTGTAGCCGCTGATCACGCCGCTGGCCTCCAGCTTGGCCACCCGCTCGGCCACTGCCGGGGCCGAGAGATTGACCTGGCGCGCCAGCTGCGCGTAGGTGGCCCGCCCGTTTTCCAGCAGGGCGGCGAGGAGCATGCGGTCGTACTTGTCCATGGTGACTCCTGCTGACTTTGTAATCGATTGGAAAAGCGCTGCATAACCATGCATTACAAAGTGTTTCGGTGTTTTAAACGTGTTTTGTAACTTAAGTTTGCGCCTGGGCCTTTCTAAACTAATCCACCCGTAAACGGATTTCGAGCCCTTGCCATGTCCACTGCCCGTCGCTTCCCGTTATTGCTTGTCGGCGCCTTTCTTGCCCTGTACCTGGTCTGGGGCTCGACCTACCTGTTCATCCGCATCGGCGTGGAGTCCTGGCCGCCGATGCTGATGGCCGGGGTGCGGTTCGTGATTGCCGGCAGCCTGCTGTATGGCTTCCTGCGCTGGCGCGGCGTGCCGGCGCCGACCTGGCCCCAGTGGCGCGCGGCAGGGGCGATCGGTTTCCTGCTGCTCAGTTGTGGCAACGGCGGGGTGACCCTGGCCGAGCATGCCGGGGTCGCCTCGGGCGTGGCGGCGCTGGCGGTGGCCACGGTGCCGCTGTTCACCCTGGTGTTCGGCCTGTTCTTCGGCCATCGCAACTCGCGCCTGGAGTGGGCGGGCATCGCCCTCGGGCTGGTCGGCATCGGCATGCTCAACATGGGTTCGAACCTGCAGGCCAGCCCCATGGGCGCGGCGCTGATCCTGTTCGCCGCAGCGGCCTGGGCCTTCGGTTCGGTGTGGAGCAAGAGCCTGCCGCTGCCCCAGGGGGCGATGGCCAGTGCCGCGGAAATGCTGGTGGGCGGCGCCGCGTTGCTGATCGGCAGTGCCGTCAGCGGCGAGCGCCTGACCCAGATGCCCACCGCCGCCGGTTGGGGCGCGCTGGCCTACCTGGTGTTCTTCGGCTCGATCCTGGCGTTCAGTTCCTACATGTACCTGCTCAAGCACGTGCGCCCGGCGGCGGCCACCAGCTATGCCTACGTCAACCCGGCGGTGGCGGTGTTGCTGGGGATCGTCTTCGCCGGCGAGCAGATCGGTGCCGAGGAGTGCGTGGCCATGGCGGTGATCATCGGCGCGGTGGTGCTGATCGGCCTGCCGCAGTGGCGCAAGGCGCCGGAGTCGCCCGTGCCGCTTAAAGAAGGGGTGTGCAAGTAAATACCGGCCACCGTGGCACTGGGGTAAACTTGCCGCCTTCGCTGAACCCCCTGACGGTATTGCCATGAATTTCGCCCAACTCGGCCTGATCGAACCGCTGCTGCGCACCCTGCAGACGCTGGACTACACCACGCCCACCCCGGTCCAGGCCAAGGCCATCCCCGCCGTGCTCGCCGGCCGCGACCTGATGGCCGCCGCCCAGACCGGCACCGGCAAGACCGCTGGCTTCGCCCTGCCGGTGCTGCAGCGCCTGGCGCTGGAAGGGGAGAAGGTCGCCAGCAACTCGGTGCGCGCGCTGGTGCTGGTGCCGACCCGCGAGCTGGCCGAGCAGGTCCACGCCAATGTGCGTGAGTACGCCGAGAACCTGCCGCTGTCCACCTACGCGGTGTACGGCGGTGTCAGCATCAACCCACAGATGATGCGTCTGCGCCGCGGCGTCGACCTGCTGGTGGCGACCCCGGGCCGTCTGCTCGACCTGTTCCGCCAGAACGCCATCAAGTTCGGCCAGGTGCAGACCCTGGTGCTCGATGAAGCCGACCGCATGCTCGACCTGGGTTTCGCCGAGGAACTGCAGGCGGTGTACGCGGCGTTGCCGCGCAAGCGCCAGACACTGCTGTTCTCCGCCACCTTCTCCGACCAGATCCGCATGCTCGCAGGCCTGGCGCTGAACGACCCGTTGAGCATCGAAGTCAGCCCGCGCAATGCCGCTGCCAACACGGTCAAGCAATGGCTGGTGCCGGTGGACAAGAAGCGCAAGGCCGACCTGTTCTGCCACCTGCTGCGCAAGCAACGCTGGAAGCAGGTGCTGGTATTCGCCAAGACCCGCAATGGCGTGGATCAGCTGGTCGAGCGTCTGCTGGCCGAGGGCGTGAACGCCGACGGTATCCACGGCGACCGCCCGCAGGCCACCCGCCAGCGTGCCCTGGACACCTTCAAGGCGCGTGAAGTCCAGGTGCTGGTGGCCACCGATGTGGCCGCCCGCGGTCTGGACATCGATGACTTGCCGCTGGTGGTCAACCTCGACCTGCCGATCGTCGCCGAGGACTATGTGCACCGTATCGGTCGGACCGGTCGCGCGGGCAACAAGGGCGAGGCGATCTCGCTGGTGTGCGCCGACGAGGTTCAACTGCTGGCGTCGATCGAGACGCTGATCCGCCAGGTGCTGCCGCGCCACGAGGAGCCGGACTTCATCCCCGATCACCGGGTGCCGGTGACCGATGCCAGTGGCCAGGTGCTGAAAAAGCCGAAGAAACCCAAGAAGCCGAAAGAGAACAGCGCCAAGCGTGGCCTGGGGCGCTGGATGGACAGCGAGGAGGCGGGGGCTTCGGCGCCGGCGGTCAAGGCCGTGCGCAAGGTGCCGAGCTTTGGTGGCAAGCCGGGCAAGCGTAAGCCTTGAGATTTTTGGGGCCGCAAAGCGGTCCCAGCATTCTTCAGGCCAGGCGCGCCAGCCAATCCGCCGCCGCGCTCCCAGCCCGCAACCCACTGGCGAAACACGCCGTCAGCAGGTACCCCCCAGTCGGCGCTTCCCAATCCAGCATCTCCCCCGCGCAGAACACCCCAGGCAGGTTGCGCACCATCAGCCCCTCATCCAACCCTTCGAAGCGCACGCCACCAGCACTGCTGATCGCCTCGTCCAGCGGCCGGGTCCGTACCAGCGTGATCGGCAACGCCTTGACCGCCGCCGCCAGGCGCTCGGGGTCGGCAAAGGTCGCCTGGTCGGTCAGCTCGCGCAACAACGCCGCCTTCACCCCGTCGATCCCGAGCTGGCCGTGCAGGTGCTTGGCCATCGAGCGCGATCCCCTGGGCTTGGCCAGGGCCTGGGCAATCTTGTCCACAGACCGGTCCGGCAGCAGGTCGAGCAGCAGCGTCGCCCGCCCGTCGCGGTCGATCGCTTCACGCAGCGCCGCCGACCAGGCATACACCAGGCTGCCCTCCACCCCTTGGGCGGTGAGGATGAATTCGCCTTTGCGCGACGCGGCGCCAGGCATGCCGAGGGCAATGTTCTTCAGCGGGGCGCCGGCGAACTTGTCCTTGAGCAGATCGCTCCAGCCCTCGACCTCGAAGCCGCAGTTGCTCGCCCGCAGTGTAGAGATATCCACACCCCGTTCGGCCAGCAGCGGTACCCAGGCGCCGTCCGAGCCCAGGCGCGCCCAGCTGGCGCCACCCAGGGCCAGCACCACGGCGTCGGCCCGAACCTGCAGCTCGCCTTGTGGATAACTGATCCGCAGGGCGCCTTCGGCTGTCCAGCCCAGCCAACGGTGCCGGGTGTGGATAACCACGCCGGCTTCGCGCAGGCGCTTGAGCCAGGCGCGCAGCAGCGGCGCGGCCTTCATGTCGCGAGGGAACACGCGGCCCGAGGTACCGACGAAGGTTTCGATGCCCAGGCCGTGAATCCACTGGCGCAGGGCCTCGCCATCGAAGTCGCGCAGCAGCGTGTCGATCTCGCCCTGGCGTGCGCCGTAACGGCCGATGAAGGCGGGGTAGGGCTCGGAATGGGTGATGTTCATGCCGCCGACGCCGGCCAGCAGGAACTTGCGGCCCACCGAAGGCATGGCGTCGAACACTTCGACCGCCATCCCGCGCCGGGCCAGGGTCTCGGCGGCCATCAGGCCGGCGGGGCCGCCGCCGATCACGGCGACGAGGGGGCGGGAGGCGGGGCGTGGATCGTTCATGGCGGGCGACAGGCTGTGGAAAAGACCGCGCATTCTACCTCAGCGGGGCCTGCCACGACACTGCTCAAAAAACGATCAACTCTTTGCAGCTCAGGCAGTTAAAGGGCTGGAGCGGCTTTCCCGCAGGTTATCCACAAGCGGTTCCACAGTCATTGTGAACAACCGAGCACCCGCGCCGCGCTGTGGTGGAGGATGCCGTGGCGCCGGGCCAGGGCTTCGCGGTCCTTGCTGTAGCCGCCGCCGATCACGCCCACCACCGGGATGTCGCGGCCCAGGCACTGGCGCAACACCTGCTCGTCGCGGGCGGCCAAGCCTGCGTCGGTCAGTTGCAGGTAGCCCAGGGCGTCGTCCTTGTGCACATCGACGCCGGCGTCGTACAGCACCAGGTCGGGCTGGTACAGCGGCAGCAGGTAATTCAGCGCGTCTTCGACCACCTTGAGGTAGGCGTCGTCGTGCATGCCGCGGGGCAGGGGGATGTCCCAGTCGCTCTGGGCCTTGCGTGCCGGGAAGTTCTGCTCGCAGTGCAGCGACACGGTGATCGCCTCCGGCGTGTCGTGGAGCATGCGCGCGGTGCCATCGCCCTGGTGCACGTCGCAGTCGAAGATCAGCACCCGGTGCACGCGACCGGCCTCCAGCAGGTAGCGGCTGATCACCGCCAGGTCGTTGAAGATGCAGAAACCGGCCGGGTGATCGTAGTGGGCGTGATGGGTGCCGCCGGCCAGGTGGCAGGCGATGCCGTGTTGCAGCGCCTGCTCGGCGGTCAGCAGCGAACCGCCCACGGCGCGCACGGTGCGCCGGGCCAGGGCTTCGCTCCAGGGCAGGCCGAGGCGGCGTTGGTCCTCGCGGGACAGTTCGCCGTTCATGTAGCGCTCGATGTAGTCGCGGTCATGGGCCAGGGCGAGGATGTCGTTGGGGCAGATCTCGGGGCGCAGCAGGGCGGCGTCGGTGGTCAGGCCGCTGTCCACCAGGTGATCGCGCAACAGGCGGAACTTGTCCATCGGGAAGCGATGGTCCGGGGGGAATTCGGGGCTGTAGTCGTCGTGGTAGATCAGCGGCAGGGGCATGGTGTCGGCGTGATGGGGGCGAGTAGCGATCTTGCCAGCTTTGATGGCGTCGGTGCCAACGCAATCGCGGGGCAAGTCGGGTCGCCGCATCGCCGCTCCCACGGGGCTGCAGCGGGCTTGCCCTGCGACAGGGACATGCAGTTATTGACCTGTGGAGGCCAGCACCCTTTGCCAGTCCGGCTCGTTCATCCGCCCAAGGATTCGCGCCTTGCCGTTGCCATCCACCGACACGAACAGCGCGCTGGCATAACCGCTCTCGCGCTCGCCGCCCGGCACATGCTGCTGGCGGGCGAAGTGATCGATGCAACCGTTGTGGGTCACCAGCACCAGGTTGTGCCCGGGCCGCTTGCGGGCCATGGCCTCGGCCGGGAACGGGCGGTCGCAGCGCTCCAGCCAGTCTTCACTGGTCACGGCCTGGCCGAGGATGAAGTGCGCGGTCTGGCGGGTGCGCAGCTTCGGGCTGCTGAGCAGGTCGGCGCCGGCCAGCCCCAGTTGCTGCAGGCCCTGGCCGACCCGTTGCGCCGCCTGGCTGCCGGACAGGGTGATGCCGGTCGGATCGTCCAGGCAGGGCCCCGGGGCACTGTCGCAGCGTTCGGCGTGGCGAATCATCACGATCACCGCGCCTTCCTTCCAGTCCTGCAGCAGGCCGCTGTCGCTCAACTGTTGCTCGTTGCCAAGGTTCACGATGTGCGTCCTCGTCGCTAGCCAGGTGCTGGCCCCGGCCAGGGCCAGGAGCAGGCCGATGGCGGCGCCGACCACGGTGCGCGAGCGGCGGCGTTTGCGGGGGGATAGCAGGGCTGGGTTGTGCAGGGTGTTGCTGGGGGGCATGCGTCACTCCGATGGCAGTGCGGCGTCGACGAAGGCCGCGGTAGTGTCGGCATTGTGCGAAGTGGCCTGTCGGGGGGCGGTGAAGCCGATGTGAAAAAAGCATCGGCTGGCCGATGCGCGCGGCCTACGCTGTACACTGCCAGACCGTGATTTCGGAGCCGTGCCGATGACCCCCCTCCTCGAACTGGAAAGCCCGCGCCTGGTGTTGCGCCAATGGCAGGACGACGACCTGCGCGAGTTCGCCGCCCTGTGCGCCGACCCGCAGGTGATGCGCTATTTCCCCGCGCCGATGACCCGGGTCGAGGCGGCGGCGCTGATCGGCCGCATCCGTGGCCATTTCAACGAGTACGGCTTCGGCCTGTGGGCCCTGGAGCGCAAGGACAGCGGCGCCTTCATCGGCATGACCGGCCTGCTCAACGTCAACTTCGACGCCCCGTTCGGCCCGGCGGTGGAGATCGGCTGGCGCCTGGCCCGTCGCCACTGGGGGCTGGGCTTCGCCAGCGAGGCGGCCTGGGCCTGCCTGCGCTGTGCCTTCGCCCAGCTGCACCTGGACGAGGTGGTGTCGTTCACCACCGAGGGCAACCTGCCGTCGCAGAAGGTGATGCAGGCCATCGGCATGGTCCAGGACCTGGCGGGCAGCTTCGAGCACCCTCGCCTGCCCGTCGGCGACCCGCTGCGCCCCCATGTGCTGTACCGCATCGACCGCGACCGCTGGCAACAGAACCTGCGCGGCTGAATAGGTCGCCATTCGTACGACGGGACGAACGGCAAAACCCTGTATCATTCGCCGGTATAACCGCGCCGTATTGCCTTGCCAGGAGAATCCCATGAGCCACGTACTCGACGATCTGGTCGACTTGCTGAGCCTCGAGTCCATCGAGGAGAACCTGTTCCGCGGACGCAGCCAGGACCTGGGCTTCCGCCAGCTGTACGGTGGCCAGGTGCTCGGTCAGTCGCTGTCGGCGGCCAGCCAGACAGTCGAGGACGCGCGCCACGTGCATTCGCTGCACGGTTACTTCCTGCGTCCGGGCGATGCCAGCATGCCGGTGGTCTATTCGGTGGACCGTGTGCGCGACGGCGGCAGCTTCAGCACCCGGCGGGTCACGGCGATCCAGAAGGGCCAGCCGATCTTCACCTGCAGCGCCTCGTTCCAGTACGACGAGGACGGTTTCGAGCACCAGGCGCAGATGCCGGACGTGGTCGGCCCGGAAAACCTGCCCAGCGAAGTCGAACTGGCCAGTGCCATGGCCGACAAGCTGCCCGAGCGCATCCGCGAAAAGGTGCTGTGCGCCAAGCCTATCGAGATCCGCCCGATCACCGAGCGTGATCCGTTCGACCCCAAGCCGGGCGAGCCGATCAAGTACGCCTGGTTCCGTGCCGACGGCAACCTCCCGGACATCCCGGCGTTGCACAAGTACCTGCTGGCCTACGCCTCGGACTTCGGCCTGCTGACCACATCCTTGCTGCCCCATGGCAAGTCGGTGTGGCGCAAGGACATGCAGATCGCCAGCCTCGACCATTCGCTGTGGTTCCACCGTGACCTGCGCGCCGACGAGTGGCTGCTGTACGCCACCGACAGCCCCTGGGCCGGCAACGCCCGCGGCTTCTGCCGTGGCAGCATCTTCAACCGCGCCGGGCAGCTGGTGGCCTCGTCCACCCAGGAAGGCCTGATCCGCCATCGCAAGGACTGGGCATGAGCCTGGGGGACATTCGCCATTGGGTGTTCGACATGGATGGCACCCTGACGGTCGCCGTGCATGACTTCGCGGCCATCCGCGAGGCGCTCGACATTCCGTCCGACCACGACATCCTCACCCACCTGGCCGCCTTGCCGGCGGCGGAAGCGGCGGCCAAGCATGCCTGGCTGCTGGAACACGAGCGCGACCTGGCGATCGCCTCCAAGGCCGCGGACGGCGCGGTGGAGCTGGTGCGTGAGCTGGCCGGGCGTGAATGCCGGCTGGCCATCCTCACCCGCAATGCCCGCGAACTGGCCCATGTCACCCTCGAGGCCATCGGCCTGGCCGACTGCTTCCCGGTCGAGCACATCCTCGGGCGCGACGAGGCAGCGCCCAAGCCCAGCCCTGATGGGCTGCTGCAGATCGCCCGCGCCTGGGGCGTGAGCCCCGGTGAGATGGTGATGGTGGGTGACTACCGCTTCGACCTCGACTGCGGCCGGGCCGCAGGCACCCGCACCGTATTGGTCAATCTGCCGGACAACCCATGGCCGCATCTGGCCGACTGGCATGCGGCCGATTGCCGGGCGCTGAGGGCGTTGCTGGGCTGACGGCCCTGTCGCGGGGCAAGCCAGACCTGTCTAAGCTGCACTGCACCTTTTCCCACGATGGAGACCCACCCATGACCACCAAGGCCCTCTACGTCCTGCCCGGTGGCGGCTACGACAAGGTCCAGGTTGGAGCCTGCGAAACCGCCGCGCCCAAGGCCGGCGAGATCACCGTGCGCCTGCACGCCAGTTCCCTCAACTATCACGATTTCGCCGTTGTCAGCGGCATGTGGGGGCCGAGCGAGCGGCGCATCCCCATGGCCGACGGCGCTGGCGAAGTGATTGCGGTGGGCGCCGGTGTCAGCGAGTTCCAGGTCGGTGATGCGGTGGTCAGCACCTTCTTCCCCGACTGGCTCGATGGCCAGGCCCAGGTCGAGGGCTTTGCCAGCGTGCCGGGCGACGGCATCGACGGCTATGCCCGTGAACAGGTAACCGCCCGGGCCACCTCCTTTACCCTCGCGCCCAAGGGCTACAGCCATGCCGAGTCGGCGACCCTGACCACCGCCGGCCTCACTGCCTGGCGCGCCCTGATGAGCGATGACCACCTCAAGCCCGGCGACAGCGTGCTGGTGCAGGGCACCGGTGGCGTGTCGATCTTCGCCCTGCAATTCGCCAAGCTGGCCGGCGCCACGGTGATCGCCACCTCGTCCAGCGATGCCAAGCTGGAGCGTCTCAAGGCGCTGGGCGCGGATCACCTGATCAACTACAAGGCCACGCCCGCCTGGGGTGAAAAGGTCCGTGCACTGACCGGCGGACGCGGCGTGGACCATGTGATCGAAGTCGGTGGCCCGGCCACGCTTGAGCAGTCGATGATCGCCGCGCGTATCGGCGGGCATGTGTCGTTGATCGGCATCCTCACCGGCGTGGCCGGGCAGCTGCCGCTGGTGCAGGCACTGGTGCGGCAGATCCGCCTGCAGGGTGTGCTGGTGGGCAGCCGTGCCCAGCAGCAGGCGATGGTCCGCGCCATCGACGCCAATGGCCTGCGGCCGGTGGTGGACAAGCATTTCGAGCTGGAGCAGATGGTCGAGGCCTTCAAGTACCAGGAGAGCAACAAGCATTTTGGCAAGATTTGCCTGACCTGGTGACGTGGGAGCAGGCTTGCCCCGCGATTCAGGTATGCGAGAGCAATGGAAACATCAGCACCTGCCCATCGACACGGGTAGGTGCCGCACCCCAGACGAACAGCGCATCATCGTTATCCACAACACGCACCGCGAAGCCTTCGCAGTTCAGCGGCGCAAACCCCAGCACCACCTCCTGCGTGGTTGAGGTGACCAGTTCGGCCAGCACATCGGCCAGCGCCAGTTCGCGTTCGCAGAACACATCCACCAGCACCATCCGCTCGCCATCCTGTTCCATCACCACGTACGCCTCATGCTCCGAGGAATGGAACAAGGCCTCCCGGTAGGGCCCATCGCAATAGAACATCGTCAGCGGCACATTCGGCACCAGGCTCAATCGCGCCTGTGGACAACTCTTTTCCACCGCCTCGATGAAGCGTTGGCGTTGATCGCCATCATCCAGGTTCACCGGGTGGAAGGTTGTGGCCCGTGGTTGCGCCGACCAAGGCTGGTAGTACTCGTGTTCGACCACTCGGCGAAAACCGAACCTGGGATAGAGATCCAGCACCGTGCTGTTGGCGAACAGGTACAGCAGGTCGCAGTTACCTGCCCAGCGCTTCACCAGTACTTCCATCAGATAACGGCTGTAGCCACGGCCCTTTGCTTCGGGCGCGGTCATTACCGTACCGATCTGGACGCAACGCAGGGGCTGGCCATCCAGGGTGAAATCGAGCAGGTTGGCTGAGGCATTGGCCAGCATTTTCCCGTCGCGAATCAGCGAGCATGGCTGGTTGTCGGCTTCCCAGAAGCCGGCCTGGTACCAGGCTTCGAAGTCGAAGCCATAGGTCTGGCGGGTGAGGGTGTTGAGTTCGGCGCGCAGGTGCGGGTCGTCGCGGTAGTGCTCCACGAGTTTGAGAGTCGTGTCGTTGAGTATGACAGCCATGGCGTTCACTTAAACCTGTAAAGAAAGTGTGAACAGTAGCTGCTGTTGAAATGAAATGTTGTGAAAAACTGTAGGACGAAATGTTGGTCTGGTGCGGGGCGTCCGATGGCTGAAAGGTGATCGTTATAAGTTTAGATAGAGGTGTCTTCTAATCTGATTGTTTCTGTTTTTGTGATGTCGTAAATTATTTCGGGTGGGCTGATTTTTCTCGCGGCTTTAAGAACTTTTTCTAAGGTGTCTAGAGTATCCATTGATTTCCCTAAAGCAATAAGATTTTTACGGCTTTTGTCGATTTCAGCGGCTTGGCGTTTTTCAGCTACTTTTTGTTTTTGCATCTCGGTTAGGTCTGAAAGCGGCTTGGTTAGTTTTGAATCTTTTAATATGGGTGAGACCGTGGTGATTTCTGTGGAAAAACTGACTTTTCGTTTGTTGGAGTCGGAATGTTTTGTTCCGTCACTCGGTTTGGGCGTGAGAGCGTCGGCCCCTATGGGAAGGTTGACAGAAATTACGGGCTCGGTTGTGCTTGCCTTTGTTGGAGGGCGTATTAGCTCACGACCCTGCCCCGACTCATCCTGCCAGTTTACCGGATCACCTTCGCAATAAGCATAGGCGTTTACGCCACCTTTCCCGAATGGGCTCAACGCATCCGGGGAGTGGAAACGCATCAGCACAGGGTTATAGACACGCCGACCATTGCCAAGCAGGTAGCATCCGGTAAAGGGATCCCGGCGCTGGGCATTGAAGCCCAGTAAGGGAGGCTGTACATGACTTACGGCTGAGTCACCGAAGCAGGTATAAGTGAGCAGACGAAGCACGGAGCCGGCTTTGTCAATGGTCAGTAGCTCCGCGCTTGTCTCATCGATATTCCGCTGGACTACTGCCATCGGGCCACACGTCGCGCGTAAAACTGTTCGACTTCTGCCCTCTTCAATTGCTACTTGTAAAAAGGTCCCTTGATAGAAGTAAATGGCCATGATAATTGCTCGCGTTTATTAAGTGCTGGTCTTCAGATTTATGATTTCTGGAATTTGTGCTCTGGCTGGTCGAGGTTTATTGGAGATCATCGAGGTTGCGTGGAGAACTAGGATTGGAAGTAAAGACGCTGCTCAGGCTACCCATGATACTTCTATAAAGACCGGGTGTTGGAGGTGGGCTGTCTGATGCTTCGGATGAGGTGTCATCTAATCTGATTGATTCTGTTCGTTTGACTAATATAGCTCCTGTTGGGCGGTACGAGGGTCTATTATTTTGGCGTGAAGGGGGAGAGGGGTCATTGTCTGGATCAAGCTCGCCCTTTGCCAATCTTATGTGGTAGTCGGCTGCTGCGTCGCGGGACTGTACCAGGATCCCAAAAATGGCGGCGCCATTGGCAGTCGTAGTTCCAATGTCTTTCAATATCACTCCAGCATCGGGGGCGATAGTCCGAGAAGCGATCTCTCCTACAAGATACATAGTGCCACCCACTGCTGCAGTTTTAAGAGTATTCATATCGGTCTTTGAAAACGGTATTTTGTATGTTTTTTTCATGCGCATTACCGCTGCGAAAAGCCAAACAGGCATGGTGCCTGCTGCGAAGTTTGTTACCGTGCTGAAGGCACTGTATAGCCCGGACTCCAGAATTGAAGCCGCGATACCCTTGTTCCGACCACTACGATCGTGAAAGTTGACTGGATCGCCCTGACAGTAAGCATAACTGTTGATCCCTCCGCGCCCCCAAGGGCTCTTGCCCTGGTCCGGAGAGTGGAATCGCATCAATGCCGGGTTGTAGACCCGGTGACCGTTCCCCAGCAGGTACCAACCCTGCCCGGTTTCGCGATGTTGGCCGGTAAACCCTGTTCCTGGGGTATCAGCCTTCTCGACGCGATGGCCGTAGGGGCTGTAGATGCAGGACAGACGGTTCGCCCCGGTTTGCATCATCAACGGGCTTTTTATTTGGTCGGAGAGCAACAGCTTGCTGGCAGCCATGATAATCCCTTGTTCACTGCCCGCAGAGCACGATCGGTGATCCACAGGTATGTTTACGATCAGGTTGGCCTCAAGCTATCACCGTGTCGCAATGGGATGAACTGACAAAAATGCCAGGTCTGTGTGAGCGGCAGGAAAACATGAGGCACATCTGTTCTGGCTTGGCATGAGTCCTGCCGCAGTTAGTGCTGCAACCGGGGGCAGCAAGGCGTAGGCAGAGGCCCATGCGGCACCGCCCCGGCCCGCCGGGGCTTTTTTCGTTTACGCCGCCTTTGCGTACACCACCACCGCCGCCCGCAACTTGCGCCCGCCGAACAGGCTCATGCGCTGGAACTCCTGGTGGCTGACCGGCAGGTGCTGGCAGTCCAGGGCCTGGCGGTGGCGAGCGTGGTCGGTGTCGGGGTCGTGCAGGTAGACGAAGTCGTCGTCGCAGGCGGTGACCAACACCCAATGTGGCGCCTTGCTGCCGGTCAGCCGGTAGTTGCTGATCAGCACCAGCGCCAGGCCGCCTTCGGCCAGCACCCGGGGCAGATTGGGCGCTTGCCGCGCGATGACTATGTCGCTGTCCTGCAATTCGGCGCAGAAGTCCTCATGGACCAGGCGCATGACCTCTTTCTTGCCGGGCTGGCGCACGCCGTCGAGAAACAGCGGTCCCTCGGTATTGAGCAGCAGCCTTGTGCGAAAGCCCCGGCGCCAGGCGGCCAGCGCCAGCCCATGAGGGCTGCAGCCGCCGTGACCGGAGGTCATGAACACAGTGGTCGCCTCGCGCCACAGGCGCAGTTCCTCGCGACGGCTCGGCGGGCGCTGCGGTTGCAGCGCGGCCATGGCCATCAGCAGGCAGGCCGGGCCGCAGGTGAAGTCAGTGGTCTGGGCGTAGTAGGGGACCGGTCGCGTCTCGCCCGCCGGGTGCTGGAGGATGCGCTTCTCGTAGCGCAGGGCGCTGGTGTGGTCCTCGTAGTAGTCCTCGACCTGGGCGAAGCGCCGGTAGCCATGGCGTTCGTACAGGGCAATGGCCTTGGGATTGTCGGTGCGCACCTCAAGCCGCAGGTAGGCGCGCTCGTGCTCCAGGGCGCAGCGTTCGGCCTGTTCCAATAGGCGGGCGCCAAGGCCGTGGCCACGGGCCTGCTCGGCAATGGCGATGGAATACAGGCGGGCCAGCGAGGTGCCGCGGTGGAACAGCAGCAATGCATAGCCCATCAGCTGGCCGTCGCGTTGCGCCACCAGCAGGCTGGCATTGGCGTGGGACAGCATCCAGCGAAAGCTGCGTGGGGTCAGCCGGTCGAGGGCGAAGCACTGGTTCTCCAGCGCCAGCAGGGCCGGCAGGTCGTCAACAGTTGCCAGGCGAAATTCGATGTGCATAGGGCCGCCGTAAAAGTTGCGTAATGAAACGGGACATTCGAAAAACTTCGTGCTTAATAGAAACCGTGTCTACCCAACACAGGGCTTCAAACATGTCATCGTTTCAGGAACCCTTACCTGGCTGGCCCGGGGAAAGTTCACACTCAAGTGCAACTGGTGTTATTTATCCACTGACCCTGGATAACAAGTCAAGTCAGCTGGTGATCATCGTGGAGCGGCGTGAGGACTGGGCTTCGTACCTGCCCAGCGAGGATGTCGTGACGGCCCAGGAGTACCTGGAGGAGCCACGCGAGGCCGATAACGGCAAGCGTGTCCAGGTAATAAACCTATGTCGTAATTACAAGTATCTAGGTCATGGTTATTATTGTTCTTTGTTGGCCGAGGCACGCGGGCATAAAGTCATTCCCTCGGTCAGAAGTATCAGTGAGTTGACCCGCAAGTCGTTATACGGATTGGCCCTCGACGACATGGCGCGCAGCCTCGAAAGTGCCCTGGCCAATCACCCCTACGGCGAAACCGAAGGGTTCACCCTGACCCTGTACTTCGGCCGTACCGATCTGGAACCGCTGCAGGACATCGCCCGCCAGCTGTTCGAAAGTTTCCCGTGTCCGATCCTGCTGGTGGAGTTCCGCAAGACCAGCACCTGGCATATCGCCGGGGTCAAGGCCGGCGCGCTGCACAAGTTGCGTGAAGACCAGCAGGACCCCTTCGCCAACGCCCTCGATGGCTTCAGCCGCCGGATCTGGCGCCAGCCCCGCTCGCGGCGGGTGGCGCGCTACGACCTGGCGATCCTCCACGACCCTGATGAGGCGCTGCCGCCTTCGAACCCCAAGGCGCTGGAACATTTCATTCGCGCCGGTCGCCAGCTGGGGGTCGATGTCGAGCTGATCGGCAAGAAGGACTACGCCCGCCTGGCCGAATACGATGCGCTGCTGATCCGCGAGACCACCAGCGTCGACAACCACACCTACCGCTTCGCCAAGAAGGCCGAGAGCGAAGGGCTGGTGGTGATGGACGACCCGGCGTCGATCCTGCGCTGTACCAACAAAGTCTACCTGACCGACTTGCTGCGCAGTCATCGCCTGGCCATGCCGGCCAGCGAGATCCTTTACCGCGACAACCCCCAGGCGCTGGAAGGTATCGGCGAGCGGCTGGGCTTTCCGCTGGTGCTGAAGATTCCCGACGGCTGTTTCTCCCGGGGCGTGATCAAGGTCAAGGACCCCGCCGAACTCCAGGCCGCCACTGCCGAACTGTTCGAGCACTCGGTGCTGCTGCTGGCCCAGGAATACCTGTACACCGAATACGACTGGCGTATCGGCGTGCTCAATCGCAAGCCGATCTTCGCCTGCCAGTACTTCATGTCCAAGGGCCACTGGCAGATCTTCAACCACCAGGCCCAGCGCGACGAGGTCAACGGCGAGTGCCGCACCCTGGCCGTGCACGAGGCGCCGCGTGCGGTGGTGGAGCTGGCGGTGAAGGCCGCCAACCTGATCGGCGATGGCTTGTACGGCGTCGACCTCAAGCAGGTCGGTGATCGGGTGGTGGTGATCGAGGTCAACGACAACCCCAACCTCGACGCCGGTATCGAAGACGCCTACCTGCACGACGACCTCTACACCCTGGTGCTGGAGGAGTTCATCCGCCGCCTGGAGCAGAAGCGCCGGGGGCAAGCCTGGTAACGAGGTGCTGGCATGATCGAAAGCTACAGCCTGGCCCATGGTCAGTTGCGCAAGCGCGAGGGGCTCGATTGCGAGGTGCTGCTGTTCGTCGAACCGGACAGCGCCGAGCGTGAACTGTTGCAGGCGTGGTTCCACCTGGATGCCCACGCCCTGGCTTCGGCGCTGGACCCGGACGAGGTGTCGCGCATCGAACTGCACCGCGATGGCCTGTTCCTGATCTGGAAGCGCCCGGAGAGCTACACCGGGGGAGACAGCTTCGCCTTCCAGGTGTCTTCGTTCGGCATGCTGATGGTCGATGGCCACCTGGTGCTGATCGCCCCGGACGCCTCCCTGCTCGACGGCCTCGGGCAGCGTCATGCGCTGCACGATCCTATGGATGTGTTGTTGGCCATCCTGCTGGACAACCTGCACCACTACCTGGGGCACCTGAAGGTGATCAAGATGGTCGCCCGCGAGCTGCAGCAACGTTTCGAGCAGTCGCTGGAGAACCACCACCTGATGCAGATGTTCAACCTCAGCGAGAGCCTGATCCACTACATCAACGCCATCCACAGCAATGGCGCGGTGCTCTCGCGCCTGCGCGCCCATGGCGAGAAGCGCCATTTCAACCCCGAAGTGCTGGCGCTGATCGACGACCTGGTCATCGAGAACAACCAGTGCCACAAGCAGGCCGAGATCTACTCGACGGTGTTCGCCGGCTTGATGGATGCCCGCGGCAACCTGGCCAACAACGCGATGAACGAGACCCTGCGCAAGCTCACCCTGATCAACGTGGTGTTCCTGCCGCTGAACCTGATCGCCAGCATTGGCGGCATGTCCGAGTTCAGCATGATGACCGCGGGCGTGCCGTGGTGGCTGGCGTATGCCTTGCTGGTGCTGGCGATGCTGCTGCTGGGCGTGCTCATGGTGCTGGCGCTCAAGCGCCTGGCCCGTGGGCGTCGTCCTGTCGTGACCCCTGCGCAAACCGAG
Source organism: Pseudomonas peradeniyensis (assembly GCF_014268935.2). Taxonomy (GTDB): domain Bacteria; phylum Pseudomonadota; class Gammaproteobacteria; order Pseudomonadales; family Pseudomonadaceae; genus Aquipseudomonas; species Aquipseudomonas peradeniyensis. The sequence continues at coordinate 791,440 of NZ_JABWRJ020000003.1, forward strand.
CGCCCCGTTGCGCGGCCGACCCCCTCATTCCCTGGTATCGCCAATTGGAGAACGCCATGAGCAACCTGCAGATCGGCCTGATGATCGTCACGGTGATCGTGGTGTTCGCGGTGGTGAACTTCTACTGGGACTACCTGCGTGACCGCGACTGACGCAAACAGGCATGCCGAGGGGCTTGACTGACGTGCATGGGCACGCGGTGTCGTGATCGAACAGTTGTCTGACGTTTTCGAGCATTTTGCTCGCGCCGCGCCCGGCTTAAAGTGAAGCCCGCATCCCCACGGTGCGTTGCCCGGGCGCGTGAGAAGGCCGTAACAGAGCGTGCGCAACGTACTCCGCCCTTAGCCGAGGAGACCGTTTCGCCCGCGCCTGCCCGTCCCTTCCTTGTGTCAGCAAAAAGAGAACAAGACCAATGAACACCGTGGGAACTGATGGCAACCTTGCTCAAGGTTTCAAGCCACGTCACGTAACGATGCTGTCCATCGCCGGCATCATTGGCGCGGGGCTCTTCGTCGGCTCCGGGCACGCCATCGCGGCGGCCGGTCCGGCCACCATCCTCTCCTATTTCGTGGCCGGCACCCTGGTGGTGCTGGTCATGCGCATGCTCGGCGAAATGGCCGTGGCCCACCCCGACACCGGCTCGTTTTCCACCTACGCCGACCAGGCCATCGGCCGCTGGGCCGGCTACACCATCGGCTGGCTGTACTGGTGGTTCTGGGTGCTGGTGATCCCCATCGAGGCACTGGCTGCCGGGCACGTGCTCAACGCCTGGTTCCCCCAGGTGGACAGCTGGATATTCGCTCTGGCCTCGGTACTGCTGCTGGCCTGTACCAACCTGTTCAGCGTGGCCAAGTACGGTGAATTCGAGTTCTGGTTCGCCATTCTCAAGGTCACCGCCATTCTCGGCTTCATCGGCCTGGGCTTCGCTGCGCTGGCGGGCTGGTTGCCGGAGCGCGAAGTCAGTGGGCTGAGCACGCTGGTGGACGAGCACGGCGGCTTCGCGCCCAAGGGCTGGTCCGCAGTGGTCGGCGCCTTCATCACCGTGATGTTCAGCTTCATCG
>NZ_JABWRJ020000003.1:797500-1186972 GCF_014268935.2 Pseudomonas peradeniyensis
CTTTAGAGCGCGAAGTGGTTGATGCCATGCTTCCAAGAAAAGCTCCTAAGCTTCAGATAACTGGGAACCGTACCCCAAACCGACACAGGTGGTTAGGTAGAGAATACCAAGGCGCTTGAGAGAACTCGGGTGAAGGAACTAGGCAAAATGGCACCGTAACTTCGGGAGAAGGTGCGCCGGTGAGGGTGAAGCACTTGCTGCGTAAGCCCACGCCGGTCGAAGATACCAGGCCGCTGCGACTGTTTATTAAAAACACAGCACTCTGCAAACACGAAAGTGGACGTATAGGGTGTGACGCCTGCCCGGTGCCGGAAGGTTAATTGATGGGGTTAGCGCAAGCGAAGCTCTTGATCGAAGCCCCGGTAAACGGCGGCCGTAACTATAACGGTCCTAAGGTAGCGAAATTCCTTGTCGGGTAAGTTCCGACCTGCACGAATGGCGTAACGATGGCGGCGCTGTCTCCACCCGAGACTCAGTGAAATTGAAATCGCTGTGAAGATGCAGTGTATCCGCGGCTAGACGGAAAGACCCCGTGAACCTTTACTATAGCTTTGCACTGGACTTTGAGCTTGCTTGTGTAGGATAGGTGGGAGGCTTTGAAGTGGGGACGCCAGTTCTCATGGAGCCATCCTTGAAATACCACCCTGGCAACCTTGAGGTTCTAACTCAGGTCCGTTATCCGGATCGAGGACAGTGTATGGTGGGTAGTTTGACTGGGGCGGTCTCCTCCCAAAGAGTAACGGAGGAGTACGAAGGTGCGCTCAGACCGGTCGGAAATCGGTCGTAGAGTATAAAGGCAAAAGCGCGCTTGACTGCGAGACACACACGTCGAGCAGGTACGAAAGTAGGTCTTAGTGATCCGGTGGTTCTGTATGGAAGGGCCATCGCTCAACGGATAAAAGGTACTCCGGGGATAACAGGCTGATACCGCCCAAGAGTTCATATCGACGGCGGTGTTTGGCACCTCGATGTCGGCTCATCACATCCTGGGGCTGAAGCCGGTCCCAAGGGTATGGCTGTTCGCCATTTAAAGTGGTACGCGAGCTGGGTTTAGAACGTCGTGAGACAGTTCGGTCCCTATCTGCCGTGGACGTTTGAGATTTGAGAGGGGCTGCTCCTAGTACGAGAGGACCGGAGTGGACGAACCTCTGGTGTTCCGGTTGTCACGCCAGTGGCATTGCCGGGTAGCTATGTTCGGAAGAGATAACCGCTGAAAGCATCTAAGCGGGAAACTTGCCTCAAGATGAGATCTCACTGGAGCCTTGAGCTCCCTGAAGGGCCGTCGAAGACTACGACGTTGATAGGTTGGGTGTGTAAGCGCTGTGAGGCGTTGAGCTAACCAATACTAATTGCCCGTGAGGCTTGACCATATAACACCCAAGCAATTTGCAAAGCGCAGATTGCGGTGGTGAAGACGAAAGAACCGAAAGTTCGCAACATCACAAATCGCATATCCGAATTCGCTGGAGTATCCATCTGGATCTTCTGGCAACAGAATTTCTTGACGACCATAGAGCATTGGAACCACCTGATCCCATCCCGAACTCAGCAGTGAAACGATGCATCGCCGATGGTAGTGTGGGGTTTCCCCATGTGAGAGTAGGTCATCGTCAAGATTCATTTCGCAAAACCCCTATCTGCACGAGCAGGTAGGGGTTTTGTCTTTTCCGCGTTCCCAAATCAACGCCCCGCCGCCCCTGTGGGAGCGGCCTCGTGTCGCGAAAGGGCCGCAAAGCGGCCCCAGCGATCTATGCATTAACGCTGAGATCCTGGGTCTGCTACGCAGCCCTTTCGCGACACAAGGCCGCTCCTACCCGACTTATACTGGCCTGAATACAAGCATTGATCTGGACCATCGAATGAAACCCTTTGACGACTTGGTAGCCGAGGCCAACGCCGCGGATGTGACCGGCTGGGGCTTCGACTGGCTGGCAGGACGCGCCTCTGAGCAGCGTCCGCCTTGGGGCTATGCCCAGCTCCTTGCGCAGCGTCTGGGTAGGGTCTGCGCGGCGCTGGATCTCGACACCGGCGGCGGGGAGGTACTGGATGAGACACCGCGCTTCCCGCTCCTCATGTGCGCAACTGAAGCCTGGCCACCCAACGCCCGCAAGGCGCACGAGCGTCTAGGACCGCGCGGCGTTGAAGTCGTGCAGGTAGCCCCCGGTACCGCGCTCCCATTTGCCGATGCCTCATTCGAGCTGGTCACCTCACGCCACCCAGTGCAACCGGACTGGTCCGAGATTCATCGCGTCCTCCGACCTGGTGGACACTACTTCGCCCAGCACGTGGGCCCAGCCTCGGCCTTCGAGCTGATCGAGCATTTCCTGGGGCCATTGCCACGTGAGCGGCAAATGCGCGATCCGCAAGAGGAAGTGGCAGCAGCACAGGCAGCCGGGCTTACGGTGACTGACCTGCGCACAGCCCGTTGCCGCATGCTGTTCCATGACGTAGGCGCAGTCGTGTGGATTCTTCGCAAATGCGTATGGTGGGTGCCGGACTTCTCTGTGGATAAGTACCGTGCTGAACTGCTGGCCCTGGATAGCCAGATGCGCCAGGGCGAGCCTTTTGTCGCGCATTCGACCCGTCATCTCATTGAAGCGAGGCGTTAAGCGGGCGTAGGCCGAGGCAGCCGCTATCGATCGATAGCGGCCATGTACCCTTACATCCCGTTGGCGAATTCCGGCTCCTCCATTTCGACCCGCGCATTCATCCCCCTGAGCGCCCTGGCATATTCGCCCAGCACCTGAAGCGCCCAGTCGGCCCGGCGACGAATGCGCAGGTCTTGCGTACTCGCGCTTTGCGGGCCATTCATCACGTCCTCCACCTGGCGCACGATCAACTGCTCGGGCAGGTAGCAGATGCGACAATTCTTGTAGCTGGACGCACGCAATTCAGACAGCGGGTAGCTCCCGCCCTGGCCAGAGGACACCCCGACCAGCAGTGCCGGCTTGTGCCCCAACTCGCGGTAGCCGGCGTAGACGAACAGGTTCTTCAGCGCCGGGCAGGCCATGCCGTGCCATTCCGGGGTCAGCACCACCAGGGCATCGGCTTCACGCAGCAGGGCTGCATACTCGGCCCAGAGTCCGTGTTCATCCTTGGCTGGCCACAACGGCAGCGGCGCAAGCCCCAGATCGATCACCCTTGGCAGCTCGCTGAGTTGCAATGCCTGCAGGCGTTGGCCGAGAAAAGCGGCCACCTTCGCCGACTGGCTGTCCGCCTGGCTGGAGCCGGCCACGAGTACGATATTCAGGCTCATTTGGCCAGCTCCTGGTCCGATTCCGTCGGCAGGCTGGTCGACTTGCCGCGCATCAGCGGCCAGAATAGCTCCTCCTGCCAGCTGACCGGGCGCATGCCTTCGATACCGTAATGCTGGGGGCGGCGGCGGGTGATCTTTGCCGTGCCGAACAGCACGTCCCAGAAGAACAGCAGGTTGCCGAAGTTGCCCTTGTAATGCGTCACTCCGTCATCGGCGCTCAGGCCGTGATGCGCCGAGTGGGTCGCGGGGGTGGAAATGGTCCGTTCCAGCAGCCACATCACGGGCCGCAGTGCGCGTATGCGGTAAAGCTTGTCATCCCAGGGCACGCTGCTGTGGGCGCCGAAGATGACCAGCATCTTGACGATCAGGTAGCCGAAGTACACAGGCGCCAACCCCAGGTAGATCAGGGCCCCGCTGAACCACAGGCCGGGCATCAGCAGGTAATAGAAGCTGTTGTTGCGATAGACGATGCGGATGCTCATGTAGGGCGCTGAATGGTGTGCACGGTGCAGCGAGTAGAGCAGGGGCACCTTGTGGCTGAGGCGATGCCACCAGTACTGGGTCATGTCGTCCAGCACCAGGAACAGGACGAGCCCAAGCACCCAGTGCAGGCCGGCGAGGCTGCCCTTCAGTTGTGGCGCGAAGTGTTCCAGCAGGCTGTTGCTGAGGAACGTGACCAACGGCAGGGTGACCACCATCAGCAGGGCGCTGCCGACGATCTCGATGATCGCGTCCCGGCGTTTGCCGCGAGGCTGAAGGAAGCAGGCGCAGGTGATTTCGAGGAGGATGAAGCCGATCAGGATGGCGAGAATAATCGGTATCGGGCTGTTTGTTATTGTTGTGCTCATGGCATTCTCCGGTGGGTGCCGATCAAGGCGGTGCCCACCCATAAGAATTCACGAAGCCGTCAGACGATATGCGCGAAACGGACAGAATCACCCGAGAAGCGGCCAACCCATCGCCCGAGCGATTCCACCGCGGCCCGCTCGGCCGGGTACTGGAGCGCTACCTTCAGACGCATTCGCTGAAGGCGCGCAGCAACTACAGCATGCTTGCGCTGGAGCAGCTTTGGGCCAAGGCGGCCGGTCATGATCCGGCAATCGGCTTGCACCTGTTCTCGCACTTTAGCCGCCAGGACTGGCATGTACTGGCCCAGGGCTGCCTGTTTAGCGCCACGCTGGCCGAGGCCATCCGCTTCTGGGCGCGTTATGCACGGCTGGCATCGGACATGGACACCCTGGAGCTGGTCGAAGAGGGTGATTGCCTCGGGGTGGAGTTGCGTATCGATGCGCCAGCCAGCCTGGTGCGCTATATGGTCGAGCACTACAGCGTGATGTCCCTCAGCGTGATGGGCGTGGGGATGGGCGCGGCTGTAGTGCCGCAGCGGGCGTGCTTCGCTCACCGTCGGCCAGCGTACTACCCGGAGTACCACGAGTGGTTTGGTGAAAATATCCAGTTCGACTGCGGGTACAACCGCTTGTACTTCAGTCGTATCCAGCTGGACATGCCATTGCTGACCCAGCATGCCGGGATGATGGAGGTGGTGAGCCAGGAGCTGGAGCGTCGGCTGGCGCAGCAGTCCCAGCTCAGTGGCTGGTCGGCCCGGGTAACCCAGGGTATTCGCCAAGGCCTCATCACGGGCCGATTGATTACCCTGGAGGCGCAGGCACAGGACCTTCACCAGAGCGCACGTACCTTGCGTCGGCGGCTGGAGGATGAGGGGACCAGTTTTCGTGTGCTGCTCGACCGGGTGCGTGCCGAGCTGGAGCAGTACCTGGAGATACAGGGGGATAGCCGAGCGCAGATTGCTGCACAGCTTGGCTACAGTGACCTGGCGGCTTATGCCCATGCGCGCAAGCGCTGGCGATCACTGTAGGAACTGGCCGCTGAGGCACCGAATTGCAGACACAAAAAAAGACGCCCATTGGGCGTCTTCTTTTTAGGATTTGGTGGAGCCGGGGGGATTTGAACCCCCGTCCGCCAGTACTCCGCTGTCGGTACTACATGCTTAGCCGTGTCTACTGATTTAATCCGCAGCCGCCCGACGGGCAGGGTGCTTTGGATGAGTTGGGTAAGTTTTAGTCGCTTCGCCCCCAACGTGCTGCACGACGATCCTGTTCTGTATGACAATCATTTCGGGTTTACAGGCATCCCCTGATGATTGCTGGAGCCGAAGCTACCAGAAGCTATGGATCAGATTAAGCCGCGAAAGCGACTTCTTTCTCCAAGCCGAAGGTATTGTCATTGGCAACTATAGAAAGTTGCAACAGTGGATTTACGAGTTCTGTTACCAACTCGGCATGCACCTAGAGTTTCGCTACCGGCGTCGAATCCTAATCGGCCCCACACTCAGCTCTAGCTGAACGTGCCTTTCAGCACGCAAGGCCGAGTATACGCGTTTGCGCGGGCGGCGTCGACAGATGGTTCGGCCGCCCGCGCTGGCGCAGGGCTCAGGTGCCGCTGCCACCGGCCGAGCCGCTGCCTTTCTCGGTCTTCTCCAGGCGCTCGAGCACCTTGCTGGTGATGGCGATGCACTCCTTGGTGTCGCCTTTTGCCTGGGCGGCCTTGGCCTGGTCCACATGCTCGGTGATGGCCTTGTCCAGGCCTTCGGAGGTGGCGCCGGCGGTGGCCATGCTGTCGTCGATCTTCTGCAGGTTCATGGCGCACAGGTCGTCGGCGGCGAACACAGGCGAGGCCAGCAGGGTGGCGGCCGCGAACAGAGCGGATAGCGCAGTGCCTTTCATGGGAGTCTCCTTTGAGGCCTTGGGAGGTGGGCCTGATCGGTGGACTGTGCGGGTTTGCGCGGGGTTCCATTGGGTTGCTGGGGCGACCGTATGGCCTGAACCATGCGCGATACCTGTAGGAGATCACCCAGCCCTTGCGGGTTGAGCTGTCGCGCAGGGAACAAAGTTGCCAGCATCACCAGCGTGGGAGCGGGCTTGCCCCGCGAAGCGGTGTATGGCGCCGGCATAGCCGGTGATCGCGGGGCAAGCCCGCTCCCACGCTGCCTCAGTCAAATCAAGGAACTATGTTCTGTTCCATGAGAGCGACCGAACGGGCCTTCTGAAGGGCAATAAAAAGCCCCGGCACGGGGCCGGGGCTCTTTCATCACGCTAACGCGATCACTCCTGGTTGGCCAGTTTGTGCTCAAGGTAGTGGATGTTGACGCCGCCTTTGCAGAAACCTTCATCACGCACCAGGTCGCGGTGCAGCGGGATGTTGGTCTTGATGCCGTCGACGACGATCTCGTCCAGGGCATTGCGCATGCGCGCCATGGCTTCGTCGCGGTCCTTGCCGTAGGTGATCAGCTTGCCGATCAACGAATCGTAGTTCGGCGGAACCGAGTAGCCGCTGTACAGGTGCGAATCGACGCGCACGCCGTTGCCGCCCGGGGCGTGGAAGTGCTTCACCTTGCCTGGGCTCGGGATGAACTTCTTCGGGTCTTCGGCGTTGATCCGGCACTCCAGCGAGTGACCGCGGATCACCACGTCTTCCTGGCGGAACGACAGCTTGTTGCCAGCGGCGATGCTCAGCATCTCCTTGACGATGTCGATGCCGGTGACCATTTCCGAAACCGGGTGCTCCACCTGAACACGGGTGTTCATCTCGATGAAGTAGAAGCGGCCGTTCTCGTACAGGAATTCGAAGGTACCGGCACCGCGGTAGCCGATCTCGATGCACGCGTCGACGCAACGCTTGAAGACTTCCTGACGGGCCTTCTCGTCGATGCCCGGGGCCGGAGCTTCTTCCAGGACCTTCTGGTGACGGCGCTGCAGCGAGCAGTCACGGTCGCCCAGGTGCACGGCGTTGCCCTGGCCGTCGGACAGCACCTGCACTTCCACGTGACGTGGGTTGGTCAGGAACTTCTCCAGGTAGACCATCGGGTTGCCGAACGCGGCACCGGCTTCGGTGCGGGTCAGCTTGGCCGATTCGATCAGGTCTTCTTCCTTGTGCACCACGCGCATGCCGCGACCACCACCGCCACCGGCGGCCTTGATGATCACCGGGTAGCCGACGTCACGGGCGATTGCCAGGGCAACCTCTTCGTCTTCCGGCAGCGGGCCGTCGGAACCTGGCACGGTCGGTACGCCCGACTTGATCATCGCGTCCTTGGCCGAAACCTTGTCGCCCATCAGGCGGATGGTGTCGGCTTTCGGGCCGATGAAGGCGAAGCCGGATTTTTCCACCTGCTCGGCGAAATCGGCGTTTTCCGCGAGGAAGCCGTAGCCCGGGTGGATGGCGGTGGCGCCTGTCACTTCGGCGGCGGCGATGATCGCCGGAATGTGCAGGTACGATTCCTTGGACGATGCAGGGCCGATGCAGACCGACTCGTCTGCCAGGCCCAGGTGCATCAGTTCACGGTCGGCCGTGGAGTGCACGGCGACGGTCTTGATGCCCAGCTCTTTGCAGGCACGCAGGATCCGCAGGGCAATTTCCCCGCGGTTGGCGATCAGAACTTTTTCGAGCTTCCCAGACATCGTTGGCTCTCCGCGAATCAAACGATGGTGAACAGCGGCTGGTCGAACTCAACCGGCTGGCCGTCTTCCACCAGGATGGCGTCGATCACACCGCCGATCTCGGCTTCGATGTGGTTCATCATCTTCATGGCTTCGACGATGCACAGGGTGTCGCCTTTCTTCACGGCCTGGCCGACTTCTGCGTAGTTCGGCGAAGTTGGCGAAGGCTTGCGGTAGAAGGTGCCGACCATTGGCGAACGGATCACGGTGCCTTTCAGGGCAGGCGCGGCGGCAGCGGCTTCAGCGGCCGGGGCGGCAGCGGCAACAGGTGCTGCGGCGGCAACCGGAGCGGCCATCGGAGCCGGAGCGGCGAAGTACTGGGCGCCGGCCGGGGTCTTGCTGTGACGGCTGATGCGAACGGACTCTTCGCCTTCCTTGATCTCCAGTTCGTCGATGCCAGACTCTTCCAGCAGTTCGATCAGCTTCTTGACTTTACGGATATCCATTAATCAGCAACTCCCAAGGTTCGGTCGGGGACGTATTTTTAAAACGTGTCGAAAACGTTTCTTCATGAGCCTCGGCCCGAAGGGGCCAAGGCCTTGTGTCATCAGGGCTGTGCGTTGGCAGCCAGGTGTTCCAGCGCGGATTCCAGGGCCAGCCGGTAACCGGTGGCGCCCAGGCCGCAGATCACCCCTACGGCAACATCGGAAAAGTAGGAGTGGTGGCGGAACGGTTCACGCTTGTGCACGTTGGAGAGGTGCACTTCGATGAATGGGATGCTCACCGCGAGCAATGCGTCACGTAATGCGACGCTGGTGTGGGTGAAAGCGGCCGGATTGATCAGGATGAAGTCCACGCCTTCGTTGCGCGCGGCATGGATGCGGTCGATCAATTCGTATTCGGCATTGCTCTGCAGGTATTGCAGATGGTGGCCGGCGGCGCGGGCGCGTTGCTCCAGGTCCTGATTGATCTGGGCCAGGGTGGCGGCGCCGTAGTGGCCCGGTTCGCGGGTCCCGAGCAGGTTCAGGTTGGGGCCGTGCAGCACCAGTAGGGTTGCCATCTGCGATTCCTTGGTTTTGTAGGGCAATTCGACATAGCGCGGCGACTATGCCGCAAGCGGCGCTGAGTGTCCAGTTCCCGGCAATAGCCAGCACGATGTCCGAGATTCGCGCAAAGTATGTGACCAGATGATTAAGTCTGGTCACTGCGGCGGGGTTTTTTCACTGGATGCGGGAAGTTATAGCCCGAGTTGGCCGCGCACGCGCGCCAATACCTGGGCGAAATCGCCGGCGTTTATCTCACCGATGACCCGATCGGTGGTCATTTCGCTGCCGTTCGCGGCAAAGAACATCAGCGCGGGAGGGCCGAACAGCCGGTAGCGGTCGAGCAGGGCGCGTTGTTCGGCGTTGCTCTCGGTGATGTCGAAGCGCAGCAGGCGGAAGGCGCCCAGCTGCGGCTGGACCTGCGGCGCGTTGAGCACTTCGTGTTCGATCACCTTTCAACTGATGCACCAGTCGGCGTACCAGTCGAGCAGCACCGGCTGGCCGGCAGCCTTGGCCTCGGCCAGCTCCGCGTCGAGGGCCGCCGGGGTGATGACGGTCTGCCAGGCGTCGGTTTTGGCCGCCTCGACGCCGCTGGCCGCAGCTGGTGGCGGCAGCGGGCGCAGCGGGTCGCCCTGGCCGCTCAGGGCGCCATACCAGCAGGCCAGGGCGTACACCAGCAGCGCCAGGCCCAGCAGTTGCGCCAGGCGCTGGCGCGGGGTCTTGACCACGAACTCCAGGGCGCCGAGGAACAGCGCCACGCCGGCGGCCAGCAGGCCGACCAGCAGCAGGGTGGCCGGTCCCGGCAGCACGCGGCTGAGCAGGCCGATGGCCAGGCCCAGCAGCAGCACACCGATGGCGTTTTTCACCGTGTTCATCCACGGGCCGCTCTTCGGCAGCCAGGCCGCGCCGCCAGTGGCGACCAACAACAGCGGCGCGCCCATGCCCAGGCCCAGGGCAAACAGTTTCAGCGCGCCGCCCAGGGCGTCGCCGCTGGCGCTGATGTACAGCAAGGCGCCGGCCAGCGGCGCCGACACGCAGGGCGAGACCAGCAGGCTGGACAGCACGCCGAGCACCGCCGCGCCGAGCAGTGAGCCGCCCTTGGTGCGGTGGGCGAGGTTGTCCAGGCGGCTGCTCAGGGCCTGCGGCAGCTTGATGTCGAACAGGCCGAACATGGCCAGGGCGAACAGCACGAAGAACGCGGCGAACGGCACCAGCACCCAGGCCGACTGCAGGCGCGCTTGCAGGTTCAGGCCGGCGCCGAACAGGCCCATCAGCGCGCCAAGCACGGCGAAGCTCGCCGCCATCGGCAGCACGTAGGCCAGCGACAGCGACAGCCCGCGCAGGCCGCCGACCTGGCCGCGCAGGACTACGCCGGAGAGGATCGGCAGCATCGGCAGCACGCACGGGGTGAAGGTCAGGCCGACCCCGGCGAGGAAGAACAGCAACAGCGATTTCCAGGTCCAGCCCTGCTCGGCGGTAGCCGGCAGCGGGGCGCCTTGGCCGTCGATGCTCAGCCGCGCGGTTTCCGGCGGATAGCACAGGCCCTTGTCGGCGCAGCCCTGGTAGCCCACCAGCAGGGTGAAGGCGCGCGGGTCGTTGCGCGGCAGCTCGATGTCGAGCACGCCGTGGTACACCTCGACATCGCCGAAGAACTCGTCGTGCTTGGCCTCGCCCTTGGGGATGTTCGGCGCGCCCAGGCGGATGTCCGCGGGCTCGGTGCGGAACTGGAAGCGGTGGCGGTAGAGGTAGTAGCCGTCGGTGGCGACGAAGCGCAGCTTGACGGTCTGGGCGTCGGCCTGGACCAGGTTGAGCTTGAAGGCTTCGTGCACCGGCAGGAAGTCGGCGCTGTTGGAGGCGGCGCCGAGGGTGGCGCTGGGGCGGTTGTCGAGCAGGCCCGTGGCGAAGACGGGGCTGGCCAGCAGCAGGAACAGCAGGAAAAACAGGCGGCGCATGGCGGACTCGCGAGGTGGAACGTGGCGGCATGATAGCGGAGTTGGTCGAGATTGGGGCTGCTTTGCAGCCCCATCAAGCAGATGGCTAGAGCCTGAACGCCCGCACTGCCGTATTCAACTCGCCCCCCAGCTTGAGCAACTGCTCCCCCTGCTCACGCCCTTCACCAATGCGCTGCAGGTTGTCCTCGCCCAGCTCATGAATCCGCTCGCTGTGATCGCGGATCTCGCTCACCGCCCCGGTCTGCTGCGCGGTCACATCGGCGATCCGCACCGCCGTGTCGGCAATGGTGCGGATGGCGCTGACGATTGCATCCAGCGCGCCATCGGCCGACTGTGCCTGGTTCGCGGTGGCCTCGGCGTGTTCCAGCTGGGTGCGCATGCCGTCCACCGAACTGCGGGCGGCCTGTTGCAGGCGGTCGATCAGCGCCTGGATCTCACCGGTGGCGCCGGTGGTGCGCTGGGCCAGCGAGCGCACTTCGTCCGCGACCACGGCGAAGCCACGGCCCATCTCGCCGGCCCGGGCCGCTTCGATGGCGGCGTTGAGGGCAAGCAGGTTGGTCTGCTCGGCAATCGCCCGGATCACCGTGAGCACGCCACCGATGGTCGCCGACTCTTCCGCCAGTTGTTCGATCATCCGTGCGTTGCCCTGCACCTCGTCGACCAGCGAACGCAGGCCGGACAGGCTCTGGCCGATCACCGTCTGCCCCTGCTCCACGGCCCGGCCGGCATCGCGACTGGCCTCGGCGGCGGCGCTGGCGTCGCCGGCCACCTGTTGGATGGTCGCCTCCAGTTCGCCCAGGGCGTCGCGGATCTGCGCCGTGTCGCCGGCCTGGCGCTCGGCGCCGTCGTGCAGGGCGTTGCTCATGCCGGCCAGGGCATGGCTGCTGCCAGCCACCTGTTCGGCGTTGTGGCGGATGGTGCCGACCAGTTCCACCAGGTACTGGCGCAGGCGATTCAGCGATTCCTGGATATCGTGCAGCTCGCGGTTGGTGCGGCCCAGGGCGATGGCCTGGGCGAAGTCGCCCTCGGCCCAGCGCGACAGCGCCGGCGCCAGGCTGGTCAGGGTGCGTGCCAGGCGCCGCTGCAGGGTATCGATCAGCAGGGCGATCAGCAGGATCAGGCCGATCATCAGGCCCTGGATCAGGCGCACCTCGCCGGCGATGGTGGCGTGCAGGCCGCGCACCTCGGGCTCGAGACCGGCGATGGCCTGCTGCACCGCTTCCAGGCGCTCGCCGGTGCTGGCGGCCAGGGCGGCGCGGCGCTCGATCTGCTCGCGGGTGCGTTGCAGTTCGCCGGGGTAGCGGCCGAGCAGGCTGTGCAGCTCGCGCTTCAGGCCCACGGCGACGTCTTCCTGCTGGCTGCTGGCCTGGGATTCCAGGCCCATCATCGCGGCGAAGTCGTCGGCGTTGGACTCGGCGGCGCGGGTCACCCCCAGCAAGGGCAGGCCGTCGATGGCCTGGGCCTGGGCGGCGATCAGTTGCAGTTCGCGCTCCACCTCGGCGGCCAGCTCGGCGCGGCCGCTGCTGACCAGCTTGTCGCGGGCCAGGGACAGCTTGCCCAGGTGCAGCGAGGCCTCCAGCAGCGGTGTCAGGTAACGACCGGCGTCGCTGCTGGCGCTGTCGCGGGCGTAGCCGGCCAGTTGCTCGAGGTTGGCTCCCAGCTCCCGCTCGGCCTGCAGCAGCAGGGCCTGGGGATCGCCGGCCAGCTTGCCGGCGGCGAGCAGTTCGTTGGCGGTGAAGCCCTGCAGGCTGTCGAGGCTCGGGCGCAGCTTGGCCGACAGGTCCTCGGGCCAGTCGGCCAGGGCGGTTTGCAACTGCTTGTTGGCCTCCATCGCCGCGGCATGGCGCAGGGCATCGCCGCTGCCCAGGTAGGCCTGGATATTGCGCGCGGCGTCGTTCTGGAACTGCTGGGACAGGCCCAGGTAGCGCTCCATCAGTTGGTAGGGACGTTCCAGGGCGCGTTGCGACCACCACAGGGTCGCGCCCAGGGCGATACACACGGTCACCAGCAACAGGGTGTTGAAATTGGTCAGCCACTTCAGGCGCATAGCCGCGAACTTCCTGCGGAGGGGGAGTGGAGAGGTCGGGGCCTGAAGTTATTGCGATTTTGTGACGGGGTGATGACGGCGGAGGGTTGGCGCCATAAAAAAGTGGCACAGTGCCGGTATTGGTGTCAGGGCCATCGCGGGGCAAGCCCGCTCCCACGAGATTTGCGCCATCCTGCGCAAATGGAGCAAGCCAGTTGCTCTTGCAGACGTCCAGGTATCACTCGTGGGAGCGGGCTTGCCCGACGATGCGGTTATGGCTCCACCCTGACCACGCAGTTGCGCCCGGCATGCTTGGCCCGGTACAGCGCCTCGTCCGCGGCGCTGGCCATGGTCAGCGCATCGAGGCTGTCGTCCAGCTGCACCACCCCGGCGCTGAAGGTGCACTGCAGGTCATGGGGCTGGGCCGGGTAGTGGATCTCGGCGAAACGCCGGCGGATCTCGTCGAGCACCTTGTGCGCCGCCTCCAGCGCGGTGTTGGGCATGACGATGGCGAACTCCTCGCCGCCGTAGCGGCCGATGAAGTCGGTCTTGCGCAGGCGCTGCTTGAGGAACAGCGCCAGGCTCTTGATCACCCGGTCGCCCATGGGGTGGCCGTGGCGGTCGTTGATCTTCTTGAAGTGGTCGATGTCGAGCATGGCGAAGCTCAGCGGCTGCGCTTCGCGGCGGGCGCGGAAGCTGCAGTCTTCGAGCAGTTGCAGGATGTGGGTATGGTTATACAGCCCGGTGAGGCTGTCGCGGACCATCCGCGCCTTGAGGTGGCGGGCGCGGGCGGCGCGGTTGCGCACGGTGGTCACCAGGTGCCGCGAGCGGATCGGCTTGGTGAGGAAGTCGTCGCCGCCTTCGCTCATGGCGTCGAGCTGCTTGTCCAGGTCGTCCTCGGCCGACAGGTAGATGATCGGCACGCTGACGTAGCGGTCGTTGTGGCGGATCACCTTGGCCAGCTCCGGGCCGGTGCACTCGGGCATGTACATATCGAGGATGATCAGGTCGGGCTGGAAGTCGGCCAGCTCGCTCATGGTGCGGATTGGCTCGGTCAGGGTGCGGGTGATGATCCCGGCGCTGTTGAGCAGGCGCTCGGTGTGCAGGGCCTGGGCGCGGGAGTCGTCGATCACCAGCACGCGGAACGGGTCGTATTGGGTGGCGCTGGTCAGCAGTTCGAGTTTTTCCAGCAGGCTGGAGGCGTCCAGGGTGCCGGTGAGGAACTCCTGGCCGCCGGCGCGCACGGCGGCCAGGCGGGTCGGGGTATCGGTCTCGTGCAGGCAGAAGAACAGCAGCGGTACCGGCTGCTCCAGCCCCTGCTGGGCCTGGGCCGCCAGTTGCAGGCCGACGCCGGCGCCGGTGAAGTCCACATCCATGACGATGGCCGACGGCAGGCGCTCGCTCATCGACGCCTGGAACGCCTCGGCGCTGCACAGCGCCTGCACGGTCAGGCCGAAGAACTCCAGCTGCTGGGCCAGGCGCTCGGCGCGGTCGTGGTCCTGCAGCACGATATAGACCGGCTTGCGCAGTGGCGGCAGGGGTACGTTGTCGAGCTGGTCGCCCTTGCGCAGTCCGGTGCGTGACAGGCGCTGCATCAGGCGGTTGAGTTCGCTGATCAGTTCGGAGTTGAGCCGCGCGCTGTTGGCCTCGATGGCGCGCAGGGTCTGGCCGATGGCCGTCGACAGGCTACCGTGCTCGGGTTGCTCGAAGCGTTCGGCGTAGCGCTGCAGGCGCAGGTTGGCCTCGCACAGTTCGCCCAGGTCGCCGCTGGACCACTCGCCACGCTGCAGGCGCTGCCAGATCTCGAGGATCTGCCGGGCCTGGTGGATCACCCGCTGGGCAAAGTGCTGCTTGAGGCGTTCGTGGCTCGGCTCGGCTGGCTGGGTCATGTCCTGACTACTTATGAGTGGGAGGGCGCAGGTTCAATGATGGCTCTATGCTAGCACTGCTTTTCCGACAAGCGAGTGCCTGGGGTCAACAAAGTGTTCAGGGACCGTCATTCAGTTGCCGACCCGATGGTCGCTTATACGAATGGCGGCGTCTGCTTTATAGTGCTGGCATGCGGGCTTGTCGTGGCACCCTGGCCGAGGCCTGTGGTCCAAGCCCTGAACCGTTCGTGACTGATTAAGGACAATGCCATGCTGGATTGGAAAAACCGCGAGGCCAAGGCCGAGCCCCGTGAGCGGGTCGAAACCCGCGGCGCCGCCACCCGTAGCTACCTCGGCGGCCTCTGGAGCCGTGCCCTGGGCACCCTGATCGGCCTCTACCTGCTGGTGTGCATCGGCCTGGGCTGGTACTGGAGCCAGGAGCCCGAGCTGTTCCCGGTGCAGCAGAACGCCCAGGCCGCCGCCGAGCGCAACGGCCAGCAGATGGTGGTCGGCTATACCACCGTCGAGACCCTCAAGACCGTCGCCGGCACCCTGCTCGACAAGCCGGGCGGCTACATCTCCAACGACCGCTTCCCGCCAGGGCTGTGGATGGACAACATGCCGAGCTGGGAATACGGCGTGCTGGTCCAGGTACGTGACCTTTCTCGCGCCCTGCGCAAGGACTTCGCCCGCTCCCAGTCGCAGTCGACCGAGGACGCCGACCTGGCCAAGGCCGAGCCGCGCTTCAACTTCGACAACAAGAGCTGGATCCTGCCGTCGAGCGAGTCGGAGTTCGAAGAGGGCATCAAGTCGCTGAACCGTTACCAGACCCGTCTGGCCAAGGGTGACCAGGGCGCGATCTTCTACACCCGCGCCGACAACCTGAACAACTGGCTGGGCGACGTGGCCACCCGCCTGGGCTCGCTGTCGCAGCGCCTGTCGGCCAGCGTCGGCCGGGTCAAGCTGAACAACACCCTGAAGACCGAGGCCGTGGCCCCCGGCCAGGCGCCGCAGGTCGACGAGGAAGTGGTCGAGACCCCGTGGCTGCAGATCGACAACGTGTTCTACGAAGCCCGCGGCCAGGCCTGGGCGCTGTCGCACCTGCTGCGCGCCATCGAGGTCGATTTCGCCGACGTGTTGGCGAAGAAGAACGCCACGGTCAGCGTGCGGCAGATCATCCGCGAGCTGGAAGCCTCGCAGGAAGCGCTGTGGAGCCCGATGGTGCTCAACGGCAGCGGCTTCGGCATGTGGGCCAACCACTCGCTGGTGATGGCCAACTACATCTCCCGGGCCAACGCCGCGGTCATCGACCTGCGCCAACTGCTGTCCCAGGGCTGAGATGCCGGTCAATCCTGCCGAGGTCGCGCACCGCGCGGCCTCCGACGCCGAGCTGGTGGCCTGGGTCGACGAGCATGACCAACTGCTCGGCGCCCTGCCACGGGCCGAGCTGCGCGAGCGCGGCCTGATCGGGCGCTGCACCTTCATCCTGCTGTTCAACGGCGCGGGTGAGCTGTGCGTGCACCGGCGCACCCTGAGCAAGGCGCTGTATCCCGGTTACTGGGATGTGGCGGCCGGTGGCATGGTCGGGGTGCAGGAGTCCTACGCCGACTCGGCGGCCCGCGAGCTTGCCGAGGAGCTGGGGGTGAGCGGCGTCGAGTTGCGTTTTCACGAGACGTTCTACTTCGAGCAGCCGGGTAACCGCTTGTGGTGCGCGGTGTACTCGGCGGTGTGGGATGGGGCGCTGCGCTTGCAGCCCGAGGAGGTCATCGAGGCGCGGTTCATCAGCGTCGAGCAGGCCCAGGCGGAAAGCGCGCAGCGGCCGTATTGCCCGGACTCGCTGGTGGCGTTGCAGCGGTACCAGGCTGGCCTGATCTGACCGATCGCGGGGCAAGCCCGCTCCCACGATTTTGAACTGCAATTGCGTGGGAGCGGGCTTGCCCCGCGATGAGGTCGCAAAACTTTCGTAAAATGGCGCAATCCTGTACTTAGCAACAGCCAGATTTATCGTTACACTGCGCGCCCTTTTCGGGCTGTCGCATGACCTTGCGGCAGTAGCGCCGCCCCTGCCAGAGTGGGGCTTCGCGGTCGGCTCCCGCCGACCAGTTTTTTGTCCTCGGCACAGAGGAACAAAAGTGGCCAAGAAAGCTTCTTCCTTCGCCGCCCTTGGCGGTCTCGTATATTCCACCGATGCCGGTCGGCACTGTCCCGACTGTGGCCAGCCGGTGGACGCTTGCGTCTGCAAGCAGCAGGTCATCCCCGAAGGCGACGGCATTGCCCGTGTGCGCCGTGAAAGCAAAGGCCGTGGCGGCAAGACCGTGACCACCATCACCGGTGTGCCGCTGGCGCTGGAGCCGCTCAAGGAACTCGCCAGCACGCTCAAGCGCCGCTGCGGCACCGGCGGCGCGCTCAAGGACGGCGTCATCGAAATCCAGGGCGACCACGTCGAGCTGCTGCTCGCCGAGCTGATCAAGCAGGGTTTCAAGGCGAAGAAATCCGGCGGCTGAGTGCAGCCGCGCGATTTTTTGCCCAGTGCTTTCTAAACTCGTTCCGATGGCCAGGGTCTATGCCTGGACACGGAAGAATCGTCATTTTCAGTATCTACACTGCCTGCGCCCGAAGCGGGGCAGTGTTA
The DNA here is from genome assembly GCF_014268935.2 of Pseudomonas peradeniyensis. Taxonomy (GTDB): domain Bacteria; phylum Pseudomonadota; class Gammaproteobacteria; order Pseudomonadales; family Pseudomonadaceae; genus Aquipseudomonas; species Aquipseudomonas peradeniyensis. The sequence goes on from NZ_JABWRJ020000003.1 coordinate 814,735, forward strand.
TCGACTTTTCATACAGGGGACTTGAATGTCCGTACGACGCACACGCAAAGACGATGGTAGCCAATGGACCGTGGCCGACAGCCGCAGTGTTTATGGCATCCGCCATTGGGGCGCTGGTTATTTCGCCATCAATGAAGCCGGGCGCGTCGAAGTGCGCCCCAACGGCCCGGACAGCGCGCCGATCGACCTGTTCGAGCAGGTCCAGGAGCTGCGCCAGAGCGGCCTGTCGCTGCCGCTGCTGGTCCGTTTCCCCGACATCCTGCAGGACCGCGTGCGCCAGCTGACCGGCGCCTTCGACGCCAACATCGCGCGCCTGGAGTACCAGAGCCAGTACACCGCGCTGTACCCGATCAAGGTCAACCAGCAGGAAGCGGTGGTCGAGAACATCATCGCCACCCAGAACGTCTCCATTGGCCTGGAAGCCGGCTCCAAGCCCGAGCTGCTGGCGGTGCTGGCGCTGGCGCCGAAGGGCGGCACCATCGTCTGCAACGGTTACAAGGACCGCGAGTTCATCCGCCTGGCGCTGATGGGCCAGAAGCTCGGCCACAACGTGTTCATCGTCATCGAGAAGGAATCCGAGGTCGCCCTGGTGATCGAGGAAGCCGCGGAGCTGAAGGTCAAGCCACAGGTCGGCCTGCGCGTGCGCCTGTCGTCGCTGGCCTCGAGCAAGTGGGCCGATACCGGCGGCGAGAAGTCCAAGTTCGGTCTGTCCGCCGCCCAGCTGATCTCGGTGGTGCAGCGCTTCCGTGACGCAGGGCTCGACCAGGGCATCCGTCTGCTGCACTTCCACATGGGCTCGCAGATCGCCAACCTGGCCGACTACCAGCACGGTTTCAAGGAAGCCATCCGCTACTACGGCGAGCTGCGCGCCCTGGGCCTGCCGGTCGATCACATTGACGTCGGCGGCGGCCTGGGCGTGGACTACGACGGTACCCACTCGCGCAACGCCAGCTCGATCAACTACGACATGGACGACTACGCCGGCGTGGTGGTCGGGATGCTCAAGGAGTTCTGCGACGCGCAGGGCCTGCCGCATCCGCACATCTTCTCCGAGAGCGGCCGCTCGCTGACCGCGCACCACGCCATGCTGGTGATCCAGGTGACCGACGTCGAGAGCCACAACGACGAGATGCCGACCATCGAGAACAAGGCGTCGCTGCCCGAGACCGTGCAGTGGCTGGCCGACCTGCTCGGCCCCACCGACATCGAGATGGTCACCGAGACCTACTGGCGCGCCACCCACTACATGGGCGACGTGGCCGCGCAGTACGCCGACGGCAAGCTGACCCTGGCTGAAAAGGCCCTGGCCGAGCAGTGCTACTTCGCCGTGTGCCGTCGACTGCACAACTCGCTCAAGGCCCGCCAGCGCTCGCACCGCCAGGTGCTGGACGAGCTGAACGACAAGCTGGCCGACAAGTACATCTGCAACTTCTCGGTGTTCCAGAGCCTGCCGGACACCTGGGCCATCGGCCAGGTGCTGCCGATCATCCCGCTGCACCGCCTGGACGAAGAGCCGCTGCGCCGCGCCGTGCTGCAGGATTTGACCTGCGACTCCGACGGCAAGATCAACCAGTACGTCGACGAGCAGAGCATCGAGACCAGCATGCCGGTGCACGCGGTCAAGGAAGGCGAGGACTACCTGTTGGGCGTGTTCCTGGTGGGCGCGTACCAGGAGATCCTCGGCGACATGCACAACCTGTTCGGTGACACCGACTCGGTGAACATCTACCAGAACGCCGACGGCAGCGTGTACCACGCCGGCATCGAGACCCACGACACCATCGAGGACATGCTGCGCTACGTGCACCTGTCACCGGAGGAGTTGATGACCCACTACCGCGACAAGGTGGCCAGCGCACGGATCAGCGCCCGCGAGCGCACGCAGTTCCTTGATGCGTTGCGGTTGGGGTTGACCCGGTCTTCGTACTTGTCTTCGTAAGCCGGGGCCGCTTTGCGGCCCTTTCGCGGCACGAGGCCGCTCTCACAGGTATTGCATATCCCTTTTGGAAATCCCGGTACCTGTGGGAGCGGCCTTGTGTCGCGAAATGAGGGCGAAGCCCTCACCGAAGTCATAACGAGAAATGATCCAGTAGCTGTCCACCCTGCCACCACGGCTAACTTTGAATGCAATGTTCAAAGGAGCACGACATGGACAGTCCACACTCTCGCCTTTTACGTCGAGGCCGATTTTCCGAGCCTGGGCGCCCCTACTTGCTGACAACCACTACCCGCGACCGCAAACCGCTGTTTGCAGACTTCAACCTCGCCCGAGTCGTGGTCAACCAGATGCGCTTTTGTGATCAGAAGAATGCTTGTCGCACCTTGGCTTGGGTCCTGATGCCAGATCATGTGCATTGGCTTGTCGAGCTAGGGCATACCCGCTTGAGCACACTGATGTGCGCGTTCAAATCTCGTAGCAGCAATGCGCTATACCGCGAGGGTGTTGAACGGCAGCACATCTGGCAGACCGGTTTTCACGACCGGGCCTTACGGCGGGAAGAGGATGTCAAAGCGGTTGCCCGGTACATTGTTGCCAATCCGATTCGTGCAGGGTTGGCCAAGTGTGCCGGCGAGTATTCACATTGGGATTGCGTATGGCTGTAACCCTGTAGGTGAGGGCTTCGCCCCCAGCTTCACCGAACCCAACGATCCCGCTGCTGCAACCGCCACCCCACCCACCCCAGCGTCACCGCCCTCAGCGCCATGAACAGCAAGAAGGCCAACCACAACCCATGGTTGCCGAACCCACGTATGACAACCGCCACAGGCAACGCGATCACCACCGACACCAGCATCGCATTGCGCATCTCCCGCGCCCGCGTCGCGCCGATGAACAGCCCATCGAGCAGATAGCTCCACACCGCCACCAACGGCAGCACCGCCAGATACGGCAGGTACGGATAGGCCGCCTCGCGCACGCTGGCGATATCAGTCTGCAAGTCGATGAAAAGATGGCCGCCCAGCAGGAACAGCACCGCGAACCCCAGGCTGACGATCAACGACCACCCGCAGGCCACCACCAGCGCTCGCTTCAAGGCGCCGCGATCACGGGCGCCGATGGCATGCCCGCACAGCGCCTCGACCGCATGGGCCAGGCCATCGAGGGCGTAGGCGGTGAGCATCAGCCCGTTGAGCAGCAGGGCATTGGCCGCCACCGTCGCTTCGCCCAGCCGGGCGCCCTGCACGGTCAGCAGCAGGAACACCAGCTGCAGCGCCAGGCTGCGCAGGAAGATATCGCGGTTCACCGCCAGCAGGGGCCGCCAGGCCTGCCAGCGCTTCAGCGCGGCCCAGGCGATATGCCCGGGGTAGGCGCGCAGCGCCGGGCGGGTGAGGGCCAGGCCGAGCAGGGCGGCGCACCACTCGGCGATTACCGAGGCCCGTGCCGAGCCGACCACGCCCCAGTCCAGACCGAGCACGAACCACAGGTTCAGGGCGATGTTCAGCAGGTTGGTGGTCAGCAGGATCGCCAGCGGCGCCCGGGCGTTCTGCGTGCCGAGGAACCAGCCGACCAGGGCGTAGCTGGCCAGCGCTGCCGGCAGGCCGAGCAGGCGGGTGTGGAAGAACGCCTCGGTGGAGGCATGCAGTGCCTCGCTGGGCTGCATCGCATGCAGCGCCAGCTGGCTGAAGGGCAGGGCGAGCAGGCCGATCAGTAGGGCGAAGGCCAGTGCCAGCAGCAGCCCCTGCACCAGCACCTGACGCAGCGCGGCGCCGTCGGCGCGGCCGGCGGCCTGGGCGGCGAAGCCGGTGGAGCCCATGCGCAGGAAGCCCATCAGCCCGACCATGAAGGTGAACAGCGTGGCGCCCACCGCCACCGCGCCCAACTGGTGGGCGTGGGGCAGGTGGCCGATCACCGTGCTGTCGACCAGCGCCACCAGCGGCACCGAGATGTTGGACAGGATCATCGGCGCGGCCAGGGCCCAGACCTTGTGGTGGGTGGGGCGGTCGCGCCAGGCGGTGGACAGTGAAGACATGCGAATCCTTCGTTGCAGGGCCGCTTCGCGCCCCTTGCAAGATCAAATACGCCATTGTACCGACCAGGCAACCAATCGGCGCGAACAGGGTCTCACTTGCCGCGCATCGCCAGGTAAGCAACGCACCGTTGCGCTATAGTTGCCCCCCTCACGTACACGCTGCCGAAGAGTTCTCTCTCAAATGCTCAACAAAGGATTGTTGCTGGCCTGCGCGCTGGCCCTGCTCAGTGCCTGTGATTCCTCCACCCCGGACAAGCAGCCGGCACCCGCCGATGCCGCCACCGCCGTCGCGCCCGCCGAAACCAAGGCGGCCAAGCGCGAAGACCCGGCGCTGCTCGCCAAGCGCTACGCCGGTCGCGAGCTGACCGTGCTGGACGTCTCGGAAGTCCAACTCGACGGCGCCAGCACCCTGTCGGTCAGCGTCTCCGCGCCGCTGGACGCCAACCAGGACTTCGCCGCCAAGCTGCACCTGGTCGACACCGTCAAGGGCAAGGTCGACGGTGCCTGGGAACTCTCCGACAACCAGATGGAACTGCGCTTGCGCCACCTGGAGCCGCAGCGCAAGATGGTCCTGACCATCGACAAGGGCCTGCTCTCGGTCAACGGCAACGCGCTTGAGGCCGAATCGGTCAGCCGCTTCGAGACCCGCGACATGCAGCCCACCGTGGGCTTCGCCAGCCGCGGTTCGCTGCTGCCCACGCGCCTGGCCGAAGGCCTGCCGGTGATCGCCCTGAACGTTGACAAGGTCGATGTCGAGTTCTTCCGCATCAAACCGGACATGCTCTCCAGCTTCCTGGTCAATTGGGGCCGCAACTCAAGCCTCTACTACTACCAGTCCAAGGAAACCCTGGAGATGGCCGAGCTGGTCTACAGCGGCCGCTTCGACCTCAACCCCGCGCGCAACACCCGCGAGACCGTGCTGCTGCCGATCGCCGGGATCAAGCCGCTGCAGGAGCCGGGCGTGTACCTGGCAGTGATGCGTGCCTCGGGCACCTATGACTATTCACAGCCGGCGACCTTGTTCACCCTGAGCGACATCGGTGTTTCCGCGCACCGCTACCGCGACCGCCTGGACGTGTTCAGCCAGGCCCTGGAGGGCGGCAAGGCGCTCAAGGACGTCACCCTCGAACTGCACGACGACAAGGGCAAGCTGCTGGCCCAGGCCAAGACCGACGGCGACGGCCATGCCCAGCTGCCCATTACCGCCAAGGCCGATACCCTGATCGCCACCCAGGGTGTGCACACCACCCTGTTGCGCCTGAACACCGCCGCCCTCGACCTGGCCGAGTTCGACATCGCCGGCCCCCAGGCCAACCCGCTGCAGTTCTTCATCTTCGGCCCACGCGACCTCTATCGCCCGGGCGAGACCGTGCTGCTCAACGGCCTGCTGCGCGACCAGGACGGCAAGCCGGTCAAGGCCCAGCCGGTGAGCGTGGAAGTGCGCCGCCCGGACGAACAGGTCAGCCGCAAGTTCGTCTGGGAGGCCGACAAGAACGGCTTGTTCCAGTACCAGCTGCAACTGGCCACCGAGGCCCCGACCGGCCGCTGGCAACTGCTGCTGGACCTGGGCGGTGGCCGCAAGCAGGTCTACGAATTCCTCGTCGAGGACTTCCTCCCCGAGCGCCTGGCCCTGGAGCTCAAGGGCAGCAGCACGCCGCTGGCGCCGGATGAGACCGCCACCATCCAGGTCAATGGCCGTTATCTCTACGGCGCGCCGGCCGCCGGCAACCGCCTCAGCGGCCAGGCCTATGTGCGCCCGCTGCGCGAAGCGGTGAAGGCGCTGCCGGGCTACCAGTTCGGCGCGGTCACCGAGACCGACCTGAATCAGGACCTGGAGCTCGACGAAGTCACCCTCGACCAGAACGGCAAGGCCCGCATCGATATCGAAAGCCGCTGGGCCGAGGCCCGCTCGCCACTGCAACTGACCGTGCAGGCCAGCCTGCAGGAGTCTGGCGGCCGACCGATTACCCGGCGCCTGGAGCAACCGATCTGGCCTGCCGACCGCCTGCCGGGCCTGCGCGGCCTGTTCGACGGCGAAGAGACCGACGGCGACGGCCCGGTGGAATTCGAGTTCCTGGTGGCTGACCGCGACGGCAAGAAGCTCGCCGCCGACAACCTGAAGGTGCGCCTGATCCGCGAGCGCCGCGACTACTACTGGAACTACTCGCAGAGCGATGGCTGGAGCTACAACTACAATGAGAAATTCCTCACCCAGGCCGAGGAAACAGTCAGCGTGAAGGCCGGCTCCACCGCCAAGCTGAACTTCCAGGTGGAATGGGGCCCGTACCGCGTCGAGGTGGAAGACCCGCAGACCGGCCTGGTCTCCAGCGCGCGCTTCTGGGCCGGCTACCGCGCCCAGGACAACGCCGAGGGCGGCGCCGTGCGCCCCGACCAGGTCAAGATCGCCCTGGACAAGCCGGCCTACAAGGAAGGCGGCACCGCCAAGGTCACCGTCACCCCGCCGGCCGCCGGCAGCGGCTACCTGATGATCGAGTCCGCCGATGGCCCGCTGTGGTGGCAGGAGATCGACGTACCCGCCGAGGGCAAGACCTTCGACGTCGAGCTGGACAAGAAGTGGGCGCGCCACGACCTGTACATCAGCGCCCTGGTGATCCGCCCGGGCGAGCGCAAGGCCAATGCCACGCCGAAACGCGCCGTGGGCGTGCTGCACTTGCCGCTGGACCGTGCCGAGCGCAAGCTGGCCGTGTCGCTGCAGGCGCCGGAGAAGATGCGGCCCAAGCAGCCGTTGACGGTCAAGTTCAAGGCGGTCAACGCCGACGGCAGCGTGCCGAAGCAGGTGCATGTGCTGCTGTCCGCAGTGGACGTGGGCATCCTCAATATCACCGATTTCAAGACCCCCGACCCGTTCGCCAGCCTGTTCGGCCGCAAGGCCTATGGCGCTGACCAGCTCGATATCTACGGCCAGCTGATCGAGGCCGGCCAGGGCCGCCTGGCCAGCCTCGCCTTCGGTGGTGACGCCGCCATGGCCAAGGGCGGCAAGCGCCCGAATACCACGGTGACCATCGTTGCCCAGCAGAGCCTGCCGGTGACCCTCGACGAGAAGGGCGAAGGCCAGGCCACCGTCGAGATCCCCGACTTCAACGGTGAACTGCGCCTGATGGCCCAGGCCTGGACCGAGGAACACTTCGGCATGGCCGAAGGCAAGACCGTGGTCGCCGCGCCGCTGATCGCCGAACTGTCCGCGCCGCGCTTCCTGGCGGGTGGCGACCGCACCAGCCTGGCGCTGGACCTGGCCAACCTGTCCGGCCGTGCCCAGCAACTGAGCGTGCAACTGATCGCCGAAGGGCAGTTGAGCCTGGTCGGCGGTGCCCAGCAGAACTTCAGCCTGGCCGAAGGCCAGCGCACCACGTTGATGATTCCGGTGCAGGCCCAGGGCGGCCTGGGCCAGGGCAAGGTGCGGGTGCAGGTCAATGGCCTGCAACTGCCGGGCGAGCCAGCCAACACCTTCGAGCGCGAGTGGACCCTGGGCGTGCGCCCGGCCTACCCGGCGATGCTCAAGCACTACCGCGTGGCCCTCAAGGACCAGCCCTGGAGCCTGCCGGAGAGCGACCTGGCCGAGTTCGAACCCGCGGGCCTGGAAGCGAGCCTGGCGCTGTCGAGCCGCCCGCCGCTGAACCTGGCCGAGCAGATCCGCGCCCTGGAAGCCTACCCCTACGGCTGCCTGGAGCAGACCACCAGTGGCCTGTACCCGTCGCTGTACGCCGATGCCGACAGCCTCAAGCGCCTGGGCATCAAGGGCGAGCCGGCCGATGTGCGCAAGCGCAAGATCGAGATGGGCATCGAGCACCTGCTGGGCATGCAGCGCTACAACGGTAGCTTCGGCCTGTGGAGCTCGGACAGCGAGGAAGAATACTGGCTGACCGCCTACGTCACCGACTTCCTGCTGCGTGCTCGCGAGCAAGGCTACGGCGTACCGGCCGAAGTGCTGAAGAAGGCCAGCGAGCGCCTGCTGCGGTATGTGCAGGAGCGCAACCTGATCGAAGTCGACTACAGCCAGAACGCCGACCACACCCGCTTCGCCGTTCAGGCCTACGCCGGCCTGGTGCTGGCGCGCAGCCAACAGGCGCCGCTGGGCGCCCTGCGCAGCCTGTTCGAGCGCCGCGCCGACGCCCGCTCCGGCCTGCCGTTGGTGCAACTGGCGGTGGCGCTGGACAAGATGGGCGACAAGCAGCGTTCGCAGCAGGCATTGCAGGCAGGCCTGGCCGTGACCCGCAGTAAAGGCTGGATGGCCGACTACGGCAGCGCGTTGCGTGACCAAGCGCTGATCCTCGCCTTGCTGCAGGAGAACAACCTTGCTGGCAACCAGGTCGACCAGCGTCTGTTCGGCCTGTCCGACGAGCTGGCCGCCAACCGCTGGCTGTCCACCCAGGAGCGCAATGCGCTGTTCCTCGCCGGCCGTGGCCTGCTGGGCAAGCCGGAAGGCAACTGGAAAGCCCGCCTCGACAGCGCCGGTGAAGTGCGCGAGTTCGACAACAACGACTCGGGCATGAAGCTCGAAGGCCCGCTGCTGGCCTCGCCGTTGACTGTGCAGAACCAGGGCGGCGACACCCTGTACCAGCAGCTGACCCTGTCCGGCTACCCGCGCCAGGCCCCGGCCGCCAGCGGCAACGGCATGGAGATCCGCCGCGAGTACCTGGGCATGAACGGCCAGGCACTGGATGTGCGTAACCTGCGCAGCGGCGACCTGGTGCTGGTGCACCTGGCGCTCAAGGCCCAGGACCAGGTGCCGGACGCCCTGGTGGTCGATCTGTTGCCGGCGGGCCTGGAGCTGGAAAACCAGAACCTGGCGCAGAGCGCCGCCAGCCTGGACAACGCCAGCAGCGCGGTGAAGCAGTGGCGCGAGTCGATGCAGAACGCCAGCGTGGTGCACCAGGAGTACCGTGACGACCGCTACGTGGCCGCGCTCAAGCTCGACAGCTACGGCACCACCCACCTGCTGTACCTGGCCCGCGCGGTGACCCCGGGCAGCTACCGCATCCCGCCGCCGCAGGTGGAGTCGATGTACCGGCCGAACCTGCAGGCGATCGGCGACAGCCAGGGCGAGATGGTGGTGCGCGCCCGCTGAGGCAACGCAGGAAGCGACTCGTGGGAGCGGGCTTGCCCCGCGATAGCGTCAGGTCAGGCAGCAATGCCGACCGTACGGACGCCATCGCGGGGCAAGCCCGCTCCCACGCAGACCTGCTCTCACAGGCGTATCGCTAGTGCACCACCCAACTCAACACCCACAACCCCAGCAACGCCCAGATGATCCCGAGGATGATCGACGCCCGCATGAACGCGCGCACCGCCGAGTACAGCAGCATCAGGCCAACGACGAGCGCCAGGATGCTGACCAGCGAGGTGTCCATGCCCAGCGTGCGCGCCAGGCCGTCGATGAAATTGCCACCGGCGTTGGCCAGCAGGTTGAACAACCCGCCCAGGCCGTCGACGATGAAACGGATCACCGAACCCAGAACCTGGCCCAGCCACTCGAAAAAACCTTCTACATGCATAGTCGCTTCCTGATCAACGAATCGGCGATTCCCAGCCTTTGGCCATCATCTGGCCCGGTCGGTTCCCGATGCCAAGCTTAGCGCGCCCAGGTCTGCTCAAGCTGCTGCGGCGTGTCGCCATCACCCTGCTGGCGGCCATCGTCCTGCTGTGGCTGGCCGACCGCATCTGGCCCTTGCCCATGCCGGGCGATGACCTGGCGCGGGTGGTGCTGGCCGAGGACGGCACGCCGCTGTGGCGTTTCGCCGACGCCGACGGCGTGTGGCGCTACCCGGTCGGCCCGGACGAGGTCTCGCCGCTGTACCTCGAAGCCTTGCTCGCATACGAAGACCGCTGGTTCTATCACCACCCGGGGGTCAACCCCATGGCCCTGGCCCGGGCGGCCTGGCTCAACCTGCGCGGTGGGCGGGTGGTGTCCGGTGGCAGTACCCTGTCGATGCAGGTGGCGCGCCTGCTCGACCCGCACGACCGCACCCTGGCCGGCAAGCTGCGCCAGCTGTGGCGCACGGCGCAGCTGGAGTGGCACCTGTCCAAGGCCGAGATCCTCCAGCTGTACCTCAACCGGGCGCCGTTCGGCGGCACCTTGCAGGGCGTGGCCGCGGCCAGCTGGGCCTACCTGGGCAAGTCGCCGAAGCACCTGACCCCTGCCGAGGCCGCGCTGCTCGCCGTGCTGCCCCAGGCGCCGAGCCGCCTGCGCCCGGACCGTCATCCCGAGCGTGCCCAGCGCGCCCGGGACAAGGTGCTGCAGCGTCTGGCCGAGTACCAGGTGTGGCCGGCCCAGCGTATCGACGAGGCCCGCGAAGAGCCGCTGCTGCTGGCACCGCGCCAGGAGCCGGCACTGGCGCCCTTGCTCGCCCGACGCCTGAACACGCCGGACAGCCCGCCGCTGATCCGCACCACCCTCGACGCCGCCCTGCAGCGCCGCCTCGAAGACCTGCTGATGGGCTGGCGCGCGCGTCTGCCCGAGCGCACCTCGGCGGCGCTGCTGGTGGTGGAGACCCAGAGCATGGCGGTGCGCGCCTATCTCGGCTCCATCGACCTGAGCGACGAGCGCCGCTTCGGCCATGTGGACATGATCCACGCCCTGCGCTCGCCCGGCTCGACCCTCAAGCCATTCCTCTACGCCATGGCCATGGACGATGGCCTGATTCATTCCGAATCGCTGCTGCAGGATGTGCCCCGGCGTTATGGCGACTACCGCCCCGGCAACTTCTCCATGGGCTTCAGCGGTCCGGTGTCGGCCAGCTCGGCGCTGGCGCTGTCGCTCAACCTGCCGGCGGTGCAGTTGCTCGAGGCCTATGGCCCGAAACGCTTTGCCGCGCAGATGCGCATGGGTGGCATGCCGCTGGTGCTGCCGCCACTGGCCGAGCCGAACCTGTCGCTGATCCTCGGTGGCGCGGGCAGCCGCCTGGAGGACCTGGTCGGTGGCTATGCCGCGTTCGGCCGTGGCGGCAACAGCGCGAAGATTCGCCTGCAACCCCAGGACCCGCTGGTGGAGCGCCGCCTGTTGTCGCCGGGCTCGGCCTGGATCACCCGGCGCATCCTCAGCGGCCTGGCCCGGCCGGACCGCGACCCCCATGCCGAACTGGTACAGCGCCCGCAACTGGCCTGGAAGACCGGCACCAGCTACGGCTTTCGCGATGCCTGGTCGGTGGGCGTGGGCCCGCGTTACCTGATCGGCGTGTGGATCGGTCGCCCCGATGGCACCCCGGTGCCGGGTCAGTTCGGCCTGGCCTCGGCGGCGCCGCTGATGCTGCAGGTGCACGACTTGCTAAGCAATCGCGACAGCCAACGTGGCATCGAGGTGCCGGTCGAGCCGGTGCCGGCGTCGGTGGGCGTGGCGGCGATCTGTTGGCCCTTGGGCCAGCCGATGAACCGCCAGGACCCCAACTGCCGCCGCCAGCGTTTCGCCTGGACCCTGGACGGCACCACCCCGCCGACCTTGTTGGCGGCCGACCAGCCTCTGGGGCTGGGTTTGCGCGAGACGGTGTGGCTCAACGACCAGGGGCTGCGCGTCGATGCCGCTTGCCCAGGCGCCAAGGCCCACGATGTCGCCTTGTGGCCGGCCCCGCTGGAACCCTGGCTGCCCCGGGCCGAGCACCGTGCGGCGCGGCTGCCCGCGGTGGACCCTGCCTGCCCGCCACAGCAGGTGGCCAGCGCGCCGCCGCTGTCGATCGTCGGCGTGCGCGCCGGCGACAACCTGCGCCGCCCGGCTACCAGTCACGAGCCTTTGCAGTTGCGGGTGTCGGCCTTGGGCGGTGCTGGGCGGCGCTGGTGGTTCCTGAATGGCCAGCCGTTGGGCGAGACCCAGGGGCAGGACAGCTTGCCGGTGCGATTCGAACAGGCGGGCAGCATCGAGTTGAGTGCGTTGGATGAAAGCGGCGAGACGGCGCGGGTGGCGTTTCAGGTCAGCGAATGAACCTGCTGGGTGAAAGGGCTGCAACGCAGCCCCAAAGTACCGATCAGTGCTTCATGCCGAGCTCGGCATCATCCATCAATGCCTTGGCCAGCGCGCTCAGGTAGTACGACGCCCAGAGCAGTTGGGGTTTTTCCTCCATGATCCCGGTGATGGTCAGGTCGCGTACGCAGCCCATCAGCTCTGACGCCTGGTCGCGGGCGTGCTGGCAGGGGATGCCGGGTTCGATGCAGAACAGCGGGTCGGTCATGCCTTCGCCTTGGTAGAACTTGGTCTTGCCGGCGGTGGTGGGGGTGTTGTCTGTGGTCATGATTGTTCTCCCTGAAATGGTTGGTGCCTGTGCGGGCGCTATCGCGGGGCAAGCCCGCTCCCACGCAGCTGAGTTCTACGCAGGCCTGGCGTGGGAGCGGCGGTTCGCCGCTGCGACTTGCCCCGCGATTGGGCTTAATGCAACGTCGGCGCCTGCGCTGGCATCTGTACCTGGATCAATGCCGCTTCGAGCAATACGCGCAGCGACTCCATTTCATGCATCGAAGCCATCATCAACACGGCAGCCGGCGACCTGGGTTTAAGCTGTATGGCGTGATGGGCCACGGTCAAGGCGCACAGGGCGTACTCGGTGGCCTGGATGAGGGTGTCTTCGAGGGAGTGAGGGTTGTGGGGTGGATCTGGAACGATCTTAAGCATGGTCAAGGTCCTGTTCGTGAATAAGGACCACCACCGGTTGCTGTCAAACAAGAAAGGTGGCAGCTGTACATGGGTTGACAGACCGGTGAACAAGACCAGAAACCGGCGCACACGAGGTGCCCCACGCACAGCCGCCATAAAACAGCGCCATGCGGTTTTGTTCAGAGCGGCCTGTCAAAGCCGGTCGCTGATTGTGCAGCGACTGCCCGAGACTAGAGGCCAACCCAGACCACCGCAATGGCTTGAAAGGGCTTGGGAGTATGTTTGGGAAATGGACTACAGGGAATGGGGAAAGTCTGATGAATCGGTGATCTGTTCGAGATTGCTGGGGCTGCTTTGCAGCCCTTTCGCGACGCAAGGCCGCTCCCACAGGGATCGCGCTAGCTTTAGCAGTTGAGCAAGACAGTTGGTCCCACAGGGAAACGCGATCGCCTGTGGGAGCGGCCTTGTGTCGCGAAAGGGGCGCGCAGCGGCCCCAGCATTCTCTCAGCCACCAGGAATAATGATTTATGCCTAGTCCTTTCGACAAAATTTGCGATCTACCCAGCGAAACCATCAGAAATTCATAGCCTTACCCTCCACCCCCAGCCCTCTCCCACAGGTACTAACACCAAGTTGTAATCTACCCGTCCCGCCCCCCTCGGCTTTCACTGCTGGTAGCAAGCACAACAACCAGCAGCGGGAGTCTTCCCATGAACACTCAAGCGTGGATCAAGGCCGCAACGGCGCTGACGATGGTCATGTCCCTGGGCCTTACCGGTTGCAGCAGTGGTGGCGGTGGGCATCACAGCGAGGTCGACGGCTCCTCGGCCGACGGCGGCACGGGCGCAGGCGCGGGCGCTGGAGGCTCGGGCGGCGGGGCCGGTGACGGTGGCGCAGGCACCGGTGGTGGTGGCAGCACCCCGGGCGATGGAAGCGCAGGCACCGGTGGGGGCAGCGGCGGCTCCGGCGGCTCCGGCGGCGGCACCACACCCGGCGGCGGCGATGGTGAAACCGGTGGAGGCACGACACCGACCGCCCTGGTCACCGGCCAGGTGGTCGATCAGCTGGGCAACACCGTCTCCGGCGTTGGCGACGGCGTGAGCAACCTCGGTCAGGTGATCGGCTCGCTGCCCATCGCCGGCGACACCTCGCTGACTGGCGGCGTGGGTACGCTGGTGTCATCCACCGGCAACGCGGTGAACAGTGTCGGCAGCGGCCTGAGCGACGGCCTGGGTCAACTGGGCACCGGCAATAATGCCGTGGGCACCACGGTCGGGGTGGTCGGCGCGGCCACCGCCGACCTGGGCACCGGCGTCTCTGGCCTTGGCCAGGGCGTGACCGGCCTGGCCAGCAACGGGCCGGTCGAGCAGGTACCGGTGGTCAACCAACTGGTCGCCGGGGCCGGGCAGGGTGTCGATCGGGTCGGTGAGGCCGTGACCATGCTTGGCAATACCCTCTCGCCGGTTGGTACCAGCGGCCCGCTGGCCGGTGCGACCCAGGGCGCGAGCGATGCCCTGGTGCCGGTGGTCTCATTGGTGGAAAACACCACGGCCAACGTCACCCGGCAGACCGGGCTCGCCGGCCCGCTCAACCAGACGTTGAATCAAACCGGCACCGCCTTGAACCAGGCCGGCCTGCAACTGGCTGGCTCGGGTAATCCACTGGGCACCACGCTCGGGCAGGCGGTCGCCAATACCGGCACCAGCGTGAGCACCGCCAGCGGGCTGGCGCCGGTCACCGGCGGCCCACGCACGGGACTGCTGGAAACCGCTGGCGGCGTGGTGGCCGGTGCCGGCAGCGGCCTGGCCGCAAGTGTTGGCAGTCCGACGGTGAGCGGTATCGGCGGCAGCCTGGTGCAGGCGGGCAACAGCGTCGCCAGCCTGGGCCCGGTGCTCGGCGGCAACGGCGTGACCAACACGGCGGCAGGCACCCCAGCCGCAGCACTGACCCAGCAGGTGGGCAGCGGGCTCAATCCGGTGGTCGCCGGTGTGTCCAGCGTGACCCAGCAGGTCGGCGCCAGCACAGGCGCGGGAGCACCGGTGGCCGGGTTGCTGAACCAGGTCGGTGGCGCGGTGGGTACCGTCGGCACGCAATTGACCGGCGCCACGGCCAACCCGACGGTCAGCCAGTTGGGCGCGACGGTGACGGCGGTGGGCGCAACGGTCGGTCAGGCCGGCACCTTGGTCAATGCCAACGGCACGCAGGGCGGTGGCCTCGGCGGTGCGCTAAGTGGTGTGACAGGCGCCCTGGCAGGCGGGCAGCGCTGACGCGACGGGCTACGCTCAAGGTGAGCGAGACCGACCGGCGCGCCGTGCGCCGGTCGGTCACCCTGCCACCCGTGGATCATGGAGTGTCCGAATGCGCCGATGGCTGGTGACGATGCTGGCGCTGTCCGTGGCCAGCCTGGCCCGGGCCGAGCCCTTGCCGGGTTTCCTCAACAGCAACGAGACCGAGCGCCGCCTGCCCACGCCGAACCTCCCGGTGGACGCCTATCGTCCCGGCCCCGCTGGCCTGCTCGTACCCACCGTGGACAACGCACGCCAGTCGCCCTTGCTGATGAGCACGCGGGTGGCGGTGCGCAAGGTGCGCTTCGAAGGCGGCACCGTCTACCCCTTGAGCGACCTGCGCGAGCACTACCAGCCGCTGATCGGTCGCGAGGTGACCCTCGCCGAGCTGATCGAGGTCACCCGCCGCCTGACCCAACGCTACCAGCAGGACGGCTACCTGCTGTCGTACGCCTACCTGCCGCCCCAGGACTTCGTCGATGGCCGGGTGCGGGTGGTGCTGGTGGAGGGCTATATCCACGACTATCAGGTCGAGGGCGATATCGGCGCGGCGCGGGCTTACCTGGACCAGCTGATGGAGCGCCTCAAGGCCGAGCGCCCGCTGACCCGCGAAAGCTTCGAGCGCTACACCAGCCTGGCCGGGCGTATCCCCGGAGTGACCTTCCAGGCCCAGGTGCCGCCCCCGGCCACCACCGATGGCGCGACCCGGCTGCTGGCCCAGGTCTCGCGCAAACCGTTCACCACCACCCTGAGCCTCAATGACGGCAGCCGCGACGACCTGCAGGCGCTGCTCGGTGCCAGCAGCAATGCGCAGACCCGTTTTGCCGAGCAACTGAGCGCCAGCGTGCTGGTGCCGCCCGGCGAGGACAAGGAGCATTACTACCGTCTCGACTACAGTCAGTTCCTCGACGCCGAGGGTTCGCGGCTGCTGCTGTCGGCCTCGCGCTATCGCAGCGACCCCAAGGCGCGCATCCGCCTGGACAACGGCATCGACCTGACCCAGCACCGCGAGAACGAACGCTACTCGGTGGGCATCAGCCAGTCGTTGATCGCCTCGCCCAGCGAATGGCTGGAGGTGGTCGGGCGCTTCTACGTAGTCAATGACCGCATCGACTACCAGGTGGTGGGGTTTCCGTTGCGTCTGGACAGCGAGACCGACATTCGCGCGCTGTCCTTCGAAGGCGACTGGCGCAAGGCCGAGACCCGGCGCCTGCGCATCCTCAGTGCCGGGGTCTACCAAGGCCTCGACCGCCTGGGGGCGAACACCAATGCCGACTACGACCTGGACTTTCTGCGCCTGAGGGTATCGGGCGTGCAGAGCGACAACTTCACCGACAACTGGCAGGGCGTGGCGTCGGCGGCCGTCTACTGGAGCAACGACAGCCTGCCCGACAGCGAGCGGGCGGTGTTCGGCGGGCAGAACTTCGGGCGCGGTTACCCCAGTGACCAGGGCTCGGGCGACAAAGGCTGGGGGCTGGCCTACGAGGTCAACTACAGCTTCCATCGCGACGGTGGATGGCTCAAGGTCGTGCAGCCGTATGTGGCGCTCGACACGGCGCGGGCCTGGTTCAACGAGCTGGATGTGAAGGACACGAAGATGTCATCGGCGGCGTTGGGGTTGCGGTTTGGCGATATGCGCTACTACAACATTGCGGTCGAGGTGGCCAAGCCAATGTCGGACATCGCCCTGGACAGCTTCAACCGGCGGCCACGGCTGAACTTGAGTTTCAGTTATCAGTTGTAGGGAGACGCACCTTGTTGGAGCGGCCTTGCCGAGGCGTCGGACCGGTCGGAAAGGGCCGCAAAGCGGCCCCGGCAATATCTGCATTTTCGTTGAGATCCTGGGGCTGCTACGCAGCCCTTTCGCGACGCAAGGCCGCTCCTACAGGGATAGCGCAAGGCTTGAGGTTGTTGTGTCGCTATTTAACGGCCTGCATCAACGGCTTGGGAAACAGGTTCTCCAGCGTCTCGAGCAGGCGCGCGTGGTAGATCGGCTTGCGGAACAGGTCGAGCACCTGCAAGCGCAGCAGGTCGCTGACATCGTCCATGTCGGCATGCCCGGACATGACGATCACCGGCAAATGCTGGCGCGCGGTGTGGTCGCGCAGGCGCTGCACCAGGCCCAGGCCGCTCTCCTCGGGCATGCGCAGGTCGGTGATCACCAGGGCGACATCGGGGTGGCGGGTCAGTTGCTGCAGGGCGCCACGCACCGAGGTGGCGGTGTGGCAACAGAAACCCTCGTTCTCCAGCAGTTCGGCCAGCTCCAGCAGGGCCTCTTCCTCGTCGTCCACCAGCAGGATCTGTTGACGCAAGGAAGAGGTCGGCATGGTCGGCTCCTGGCAGTGGGACTACACGTCATGCAGGTGCTGCGCGATCACTGGGTGATCGCGGTCTGGATGGTGGTCATGATCGCCGATACCTCGGTCGAGATCGGCGTGACGAAGCCGGCCAGTATCACCGCCACCATCGCCGCGATCACTGCGTATTCGATACCGGAGGCGCCGTCCTTGCGCTGGAGGAAAGTCTTCACATGGATGAGGATCTGTTGCAGCAGCATGGCACTACTCCTTGCGCTCGATGGGCGCCGGTCGGCGGGGGCTTGATAAGTGATACCCCTTTGCCATCAGAGCATCGCCAAGCCGTGGCGACGTGCAAATGTAAGAAGGCATTAATACAAAAGTATTGGTTGCAATTGACGATGCTAAGTTTTTGTTTTGCCGACGCGTCAATTTCATGGCTCTAAAAATGCGGTACAGGTAATGGCGAAAGATAGCGGCTCAGCTACCGTCCAATAGCGAAATAGTTACCTTTTGCCATCATTGGTCCCAGGCGTAGGGGAGAGCGCAGATGAGCAGTCGCCTGACCATGATCCTCGCCGGCCTGTTTCTGATCGCGGCCTTGCTCGCCGGTTACTGGGGGCTGCGTTTGAGCCATCCGGCCGAACCGGCGCCGGCGCCATTGCCCCCCTCCGGTGAAGCGGTGATTCCCGCCGCGCCGGTCCCCGTCGCTCCTCCCGAACCGCCACGCTCACCCATCGTGGTGCTGCGCAGGGCGGTACCGGCCAACACCCCCTTGAGCGAGGATGATGTGCTGGTCGAACGTCTGCAGGTGGTACCCGCCGGCGCCTTCCAGCAACTCGACCAGGTGCTTGGACGTCGCAGCTCCCGTCCCTTGGCGGCGGGCAGTTGGCTGGACGAGTCGAGCTTCCAGGCCGGTGGCCCGCTGGCGCGGATGATCCGCCCCCACGAGCGCGCCGTGGCGGTGGCCGTCGACGATGTGAGCGGCGCCGCCGGGCAGTTGCGCCCAGGGGACTTCGTCGACGTGCTGCTGTTCCTGCGTGAAGAGAACAACAACCCGCAGTCCTCCGCCCAGGTGGTGCTGCGGGCCCTGCGCGTGCTCAGCGTCGACCAGCAGACCGGGCTGGCCAACGACGGGCGCCCGGCGCAAACGGCCGAAGAACAGAAGGCCCGGCGCGAGCAGCAATCGCTGAACAGCAACACCACCCGCACCGTGAGCCTGGCCGTGCCCGAAGCCTTGGCCAGCCGTCTTATGCTGGCGGCCCAGGCCGGGACTTTGCGCCTGGCGGTGCGCAGCGCCGACGAGCCCCTGCTGGCGGCCTACTGGTCCGGCCAGGATGCCAGCTCGCAGCTGCAGCGCGCCAACCGCGACCTCTATCGCTTCAGTCAGCTGTCCCAGGTGCCCCTGGCCAGCCAGGCGGTCGCCGCCGCGGCCGGTGCGCCGACGATGCAGATCATTCGCGGCGCCCAGAGCGGCGATAACAACAAGTCTCCCTGAACCGGCAAGGATGCGATCCATGCGTAGTTCTTTGCGTGTTACTCCACGAGGCGAATTGACCCTGACCCTGCTGGCGCCGACGGCGCAGGCGGCGGCCAAGGGTTGCACGGTGTTCGGTCAGTTGCACAGCCTGATCGGCTCGCCCGGCATTCCCCTCGACAACAGCGTCTTCACCATCGTCTGGGTCCATGGCGGGTTGTCCCAATGAACGAAAGCCTGAACCAGACCTACCTGGCCTTGACCCGCACCGACGAGGACCTGCACTGGCTGCAGGGCGCGCTGGCGCCGCTGGGGCAGGTGATCGGCGCCAGCAGTCCGAACCTCGACGAGCTGCTGGCGCTGGTCGACATGACCTTCAGCAACCTGGTGTTCATCGGCCTGGACCGCGAGCAGTTGATCGGCCAGTGCGCGCTGATCGAGGGCATGCTCGAAGCCAAGCCGATGCTGGCCATCGTCGCCCTTGGCGATGGCATGGACAACCAGCTGGTGCTGCATGCCATGCGCGCCGGGGCCCGCGACTTCGTTGCCTATGGCTCGCGGGCCAGCGAGGTGGCAGGGCTGGTGCGACGCCTGGGCAAGCGCCTGCCGACGGCCACCAGCAATCCCAGCCTGGGCGGTCTGACCGTGCTCTTCGGCACCCAGCGTGGCGCCGACGGCGCGCTGCTCACCACGCACCTGGCGCGGGTGGTGCAGGACAGCGGCCAGCAGACCCTGCTGCTAGACCTCGGCCTGCCTCGGGGCGACAGCCTGGCGCTGCTGGGGCTGGAGGCCTCGTTCCATTTCGGTGATGCGCTGCGCCATCTGCGCCGGCTCGACACGACCCTGATCGACAGCGCCTTCACCCGCGACAAGGGCGGCCTGCGCATCCTGGCCTACGCCGACAACGACGAGGCCCTGGAACAGTCCAGCGCCGCCGAGCTGTACATGCTGCTCGGCGCCTTGCGCCAGCACTTCCAGCACATCGTCGTGAACCTCACCGGCCAGGCCGACAGCGAGGCCCTGCGTACCATCGTCAGCCACTGCGACAAGCTGATCGTCTACACCGACCAGAACATCCTCGACTGCCGGCGCAACCTGGACGTGCTCGAACAGTGGCGCGACCGCGGCATCAAGCTGGAGCATGCCAGTTTGCTGGTGGACCGCTACCTGCGCCATGTGGCGCCGGATGCAGATGCCCTGGCCAAACGCTACGGGCTGGCCCTGCTCAAGGTCATGCCCTACAGCCCGGAGGTGCGCCTGAACGCCAAGAACCAGGGCCTGAGCCTGTTCGAGCTGGCCCCGCGCGAAGGCCTGACCCAGGCCCTGCGCGGCCTGGGCGAACGCCTGGCGCAGCGTTCGGAAACCCTGGCACCGTCCGGCCATACCTGGCTCAACCGGCTATGGGGCAACCGATGAGCAACGAAGAACCCTTTGGCGGGCCGCGCCATGCGGCCAGCGATCCGCAGGTGCTCAAGCGCGCCCTGCACCGGCATGTCATCGACGCCATCGAGGACAGTGGCCGCAACCTGCTCGAAGGGGCGCGCCCGGTGCTGGCGCAGTTCGTCCTGGAACAGGTGGGCGACTATGTGGCGCGCCTGCGCCTGGCCCTGTCGCGCTACGAGATGGAGCGCCTGGCCGAGGAAATCGTCGACGAGCTGACCGGCTACGGCCCGTTGGAAGTGCTGCTGCGCGACCCGAGCGTCACCGAGATCCTGGTCAACGGCCCGTACCGGGTGTTTGTCGAGCGGGCGGGGCTGTTGCAACAGACCGACCTGCGCTTCATCGACGCGCACCATGTCGAGCGGGTGATGCAGCGCATCCTCGCGCCCCTCGGGCGGCGCCTGGACGAGTCGTCGCCAATGGTCGACGCGCGCATGCCCGACGGCAGCCGGGTCAACGCGATCATCCCGCCGGTGGCGCTGGACGGGCCTTGCCTGTCGATCCGCAAGTTCCGCCAGGACATGCTCAAGAGCGCCGACCTGCTGGCCACCCGGGCCATCGACCAGCCGATCTACGACTTCCTCGAGCGCGCCGTGGGCCGGCGCTGCAACATCCTGGTCAGCGGCGGCACCGGCACCGGCAAGACCACCTTGCTCAATATCCTCAGCCAGATGATCGCGCCCCAGGAGCGCCTGGTGACCATCGAGGATGTGGCCGAACTGCAACTGCACCACCCGCATGTGGTGCGCCTGGAGACCCGTCCGCCGAATGCCGAGGGCCATGGCGAGATCAAGGCCAGCGAGTTGATCCGCAACGCCCTGCGCATGCGCCCCGACCGCATCATCCTCGGCGAGATCCGCGGCGCCGAGGTGCTCGATGTGATGACCGCGATGAACACCGGCCACGACGGCTCGATGAGCACGGTGCACGCCAACACCGCCCAGGACGCGCTGCTGCGCCTGGAGACCCTGGTCGGCCTGACCGGTCGCCAGGTGGCCGAGAAGACCCTGCGACAGATGATCTGCGCGGCGCTGGACGTGGTGATCCAGCTGACCCGCCTGGCCGATGGCCGGCGCTGCGTCAGTGAGGTGCTGGAAGTGGTCGGCGTGCGCGACGATGTGTATGTCACCAACACCCTGTTCCGCCTCGACCGGCGCAGCGGCGACGGCTTCCTGCGCGAGGCGCCGAATCCGGCCGGCAACAAGCTGCGCCACGAGGGTGTGCTGTGATGGGCCCGCTGCTGCTGGCGCTGTCGCCCTTGTGCCTGGGCATGGCGCTGCTGCTGTTGCGCCTGGGCCTGTACAAGCGCGGCGAGGAGCGCATCCTCGAACGCCTGGGCCGGGCCTACCGCGCCGTGCGCAGCGGCAATCCCCGGCGCGACTGGCTCGACCCGCTGCTGCAGCGGGCGGGCCTGGCCCATGCCGACTTTTCCCCCAGGCCGTGGCTGTTCGCCTGGCTGGCGCTGACCCTGCTCGCCGGTCTGGTTGCGGGTTGGGTCGCGGCGTCGATGGTGCTGTTCGGCCTGCCGCTGCTCGGTCACCTCTACCTGGCCTGGCGCTGCCGGCGGCGTCTGCAGCAGATCGTCCAGCAACTGCCCGGCCTGCTTGACTACAGCGTGCGCAGCCTCAAGGCCGGTCGCACCCTGAACGAGGCGGTGCTCGGCGGCGTCGACAGCACCCGCGAGCCGCTGCGCTCGGCGATGCTGCGGGTGCGGCGCAACGTGCAACTGGGCGTGCCGTTGGAGGATGCGGTCAACGAACTCGCCGAACTCTATGGCCAGGCCGAACTGCGCATGTTCGCCCTGGGGCTGCGCATCAATCAGCGCCACGGCGGCAATGCCAGCGAGCTGATGGAGAACCTGATAAAGCTGATCCGCGAGCACGAGCAGGGCGACCGGCAACTGCGCGCCATGACCGGCGAGACCCGCATCACTGCATGGATCCTCGGCGCGCTGCCGCTGGCCATGGTTGGCTACTTCCTGTTCGCCAACCCCACCTACCTGTTGGCCATGTGGCATGACCGCAGCGGGCAACTGATGCTGCTCTTCGCCTTTGCCCTGCAGGTCGTCGGCTGCCTGGTGTTGTGGCGCATGATGAGGAGCCTGTGACCATGGCCATGTTGCTCTGCGCGCTGTTCCTGTTCGCCGCATTCGTGCTGTTGGCCTTGCAGGCCGCGCAGCAGTGGCGGGCCCGGCAGCGGGTGGCGCGGCGCCTGCAGGGGCGGTTGGCCCGTGACGAACGGCTCGGCGACTGGCTGCAGTGGCTGGGCAGCAGCCCGTTGGGGCGACGCCTGCAACGGCTGGATGGCGAGACCCAGGCGCTGCTTGATCGCCTGGGCTGGCGGCGCAGCCGGCAACGGGCGCTGTTCGCCGCCGTGCAGCTGGGCTTGCCGCTGCTGGCGGTGGGGGTGGCGCTGCTGCTGGCCCATGGCTTGCCCGGGGAAAACCGCGGGCACTGGGGCGTGCTGGTGCTCTGCGCGATGGGCGCGGGCTACCTGCTGCCCAAGCGCCTGCTGGTGCTGGCGGCAGCGCGGCGTCAGCGGCAGATCGCCCAGGAGGTGAGCCTGCTGATCCCGCTGCTGCGCATCCTCTTCGAAACCGGGCTGGCGGTGGAGCAGGCCCTGCGGGTGCTGGCCCATGAAGGTCGCAGCCTGGTGCCGAACATCAGCGACGAATTGCGCCTTGTCCTGCAGCGGGTCGATTCCGGCCTGGCCCTGGGCCCGGAGCTGGAAAAGACCGCGCGCCTGCTGGCGGTGGACGAGTTGATCGACACCTGCGTCATCCTCCAGCAACTGCTGGTGCAGGGCAGTGGTTCGATGAAGTCGCTGCTGGCGCTCAAGGAACTGCTCGACGACCGACGCCTGACCGGCCTGCAGGAGCGGGTATCGAAGATGTCGGCGAAGATGTCGGCGGTGATGATGGTGTTCCTGTTCCCGGCGTTGCTGATCGTCCTGGCCGGGCCAGGTTTTTCCGCGTTGGCGCGGGCCTTGGGCTCATGAACATGGAATGCAGGAGATCACCCAGCCCTTCGGGCTACGTTGTCGTGCAGGAAACGATTTCCTGTGGGAGCGGCCTTGCGCCGCTCCGACAAAGATGCGGTATTCACAAGGTCAGTGCGTGGTAAACCGCTGATGCACCGGCGACGAACGCGGGGTCAACGCCAGCGCCAGCTGCGTGCGATTGTGCATGTGAGTCAGGCGCAGCACCTGCGACACGTACAGTTTCACCGTGTTCTCGGTGATGCCCAGCTCGCAGGCGATCTGGTAGTTGGTCTTGCCCTTGCTCACCAGGCGGGCCACCTCAAGCTGTCGCGGTGACAGCTTCTCGAAGGCGGCGGGCAGTTCCGCCTCGCCCTCTTCGGCGTCGCTGGCGCGGCGGTGGGTGCCCTGGCCACGGGCTTTTTCCAGGTCCTGGTAGAGATCGTCGATGGACTCGGCCAGCTCCTGCAGGCGCTGGTTGAGGCTGCCCAGCTCGCGGAAATTGCGGCGCCGTTCGAGCAGCGCCGCTTCCTGGCGGCGCACGCCCTCGAGCAGTTCGTCCAGGTCCATGGGTTTCTGGTAGTAGTCGGCGAAGCCCTCGCGCAGGGCGCGGATCACGTCCTGCTTGTCGGCGCGGCCGGTCAGCATGATCGCCTCGAACATGCGCTGCGGCCCGGCGATCTGCTTGAGGGTGCGGACCAGCTCGATGCCATCGCGCTCGGGCATGTGCAGGTCGCACAGGATCAGGCCGATGGTCTCGTCGGCCTTGTAGCAGTCGATGGCCTGCCCGGTGGAATGGGCGGGGACACATCGGTAGCCCTCGCTTTCGAGAAATTCGCATAACTCTTCGACGATCACTGGCTGGTCGTCGACCACCAGCACTTTCACCTCACTGACGGACTTGTTCACGATCAACTCCCTGTTGTATCGGCTCTGCTCCCGGGCCAGAGGCTCTGGCAGGTAGAAAAGTAGTCGCACTTTGCAATTATGTACATGCGCCTTGCCCTTCGAAGCGGCCCATCGGTCGGTTATTGGATCCAGACGGCCGTCAGCAGGAATCCGGCCAGCACGTAGGGGGCAAAGGGCTGCTTGTCGCCGACCTGTTCGGCCAGCGCCTGCAGGCGCTTTTTCACCTTGGGGTTGAGCAGGGTCCACAGGCGCCGCCGCCCGAACATCCAGGCCAGCACGGTGACCCCGGCGCCGATGAACGTGCCAAGCACGTACTGCGGGCTGGTGGCCAGGGCCAGGGCGCCCATCAGCTTGACGTCGCCGGCGCCGAAGCGGCCGAGCATGTAGCCGGGCAGGGTAAGCAGCATGACGATGGCCAGGGCCCAGCCGGCTTCGCTGGCGTCGGCGCCGATCCAGCTGCGTCCGGTGGCGAACAGCCAGGCCAGGGCGCACGCCGCGACCCCGAGGGTCAAGGCGTTGGAAATTTGCCGTTCACGGACATCTTGTTCGGTGCACAAGGCAAGCCACATCAGGAGAACAATGCTTTGCATTGGCAAATTGCCATCCCTATTCGTTGAACGGTTCTATGCTTTCAGACAGGTCTCACAGTCAGGGTAGACGCGATCATGAAAGCAGGCCCGGCGGGACGGCAAAAAGGCGCGGCAGCCATCGAGTTTGTCGCGGTATTCATGGTGTTTTTCGCGGTGTTCTATGGGCTGGTCAGCTACGCCTTGCCGATGCTGATGCTGCAGTCGTTCAACCAGGCCAGCAGCGAGGCCGTGCGCCGCTGCGTGGCCGTGGACCCGACCAGCCAGACCTACGAGCTGGACGTGCAGGGGCTGGCCCGGCAGGTGATCGGCCAGCAGTTGGCGTGGATGCCCAGCGCGCTGGGGTTCAGTGTGCTTACCGACACCCGGGTCACCGTTGGCGCAGACAAGGTGCTCACGGTGGTGATCGACTACCCGCGCTCGCGCCTGACGCAGGTGCTGCCGACCCTGGTGCTGCCGGTGGTCGGTGACGTACCGAAGCTGCCCGCACGGCTACAGGCCCAGGCGAGCCTGCAACTGTGAGTGGTGGCCTGTTCGATCGCTGGTTCGCCGCGCCGGCCCCGGCCCAGACGCCCGAGGTGACGCCGGCCATCGGTCTGCAACTGTGGCTCGATGACCAGGCGCGGGTGCTGCGTCTGGCCGGTCCGCTGCGCAGCCTGCTGGCACTGCCCGGCCAGGCGGGTGCGCGGGTGCATGACTATCTGGAGCGCCACAGCTGGCTGGTGCTCGAAGGGCAGCCCGCCGACTGGCAGGGCCAGCCCCTGGACCTGGATTTTCACACCGTCATGGGCCATGCGTTGCACACCCGTGGCTGGCTGCAGCGCCACGAACAAGGCTGGATGCTGCAGCTGTTCGATATCGGCGATCTGCTGCGCGAACAGCGCTGGGATCGTCAGCGCCCCCTGCTCGGCGAGATCGGCCACGCTCTGCGCGAATGCGGCAGCGAGCGCCTGCTACAGACGACCCGCGAACAGCTGCACAGCCTGGCCGAGCACTGGCAGGCGGCCGCGCTGCGGCTGATGCTGCGCGAACCGGGCGGCTGGCGCCACTACGCCAGCAGCGACGAGACCTGGCCCTGGCCTGATGATCGCAGGCTGCGCGAGCGCCTGGACCGTTGGCCGGCCCATACCCTGATCGAAGTCGATGACGACCCCGAGTTGCTTGCCCTGTGCGGTGCTGCGTCGCTGTTTCTGGTGCCCTATCGTCAGGGCCTGGAGGCCGAGGCCTGGGTGCTGTGCGCGGGAGCGCGGCAGGCGCCCCCGGTCGACATGGCCCTGGCGCTGGTGCGGACCTTGACCGAGCCGCTGCTGGTGCGCCATCGCCGCCAGCAACTGCAGCACCAGGCCCATCACCTCGATGACCTGCAGCGCCAGCTGGGCGCGGGGTGGTGGGAGTGGCCGACGCACGGCGAGCTGCAGCTGGACTCGGCCCTGGCCGCGAGCCTCGGGTTGGCGAACCGGGTCAGCCTTGGCCAATGGCTTGCCCGCCTGCATCCGGCGGACCGCGAGCCGGCGCAACTGGCCCTGGACCAGGCCCGTGACGGGCAGGCGCTGAGCCTCAGCGTGCGGCTGCCGGACCGCGACCCCCTGGCGCCGCCGCGCTGGTTCCATTGGGCCGGCCAGGCCCAGGGCGGCCAATTGCGCGGCTTCCTGCTCGATATCAGCGCCCTCAAGGCCCAGGAGCAGCAGGCCGGCGCGGCCCGTGCGCGGCTGGAGAACCTCATCGCCCGCTCGCCCGCGGTGATCTACGTGCAGCGCTATACCGAAGGCGCGCTGCACAGCGATTTCTACAGCGCCAGCCTGGCGCCGTTGCTGGGCTGGGCGGCCGACAGCGAACAGGCGCGCCAGCCGGGCCTGGCGGTGCATCCGGACGACCGCCCGCTGTGGCTGGAGCGCACCCGAGGCCTGTTGCGCGATGGCCAGGTGCGCTGCCGCTATCGCCTGCGCGATCACCTTGGCGGCTATCACTGGATGCTCGACGAGGCCCGTCTGCTGCGAGACGACCTCGGCCAGCCGCTGGAGGTGGTCGGCCTGTGGCTGGACGTCAGCGAGGCCACCGAAGCCGCCGAGCGCATGCGCCAGAGCGAGGAGCGCTACCGCGTGCTGGTGGAGGATTCGCCGGCGATGATCTGCCGGTATCGCCCGGACCTGACCGTGCTGTTCGGCAATCGGCCCCTGGCCGACTACCTGGGCTGCACGCCCGAGCAGTTGCAGGGCGCGGACCTGGGGCAGTGGTTGTCCGCCGGCCAGCGCGAGGCCTTCCTCCTGCGCCTGCGGGCGCTGACACCGGAGCAGCCGGTGAGCAGCGCGGAGATCTGCTTGCAACTGCCCGGTCGCGAGCATGCCTGGTGGGTCTGGGCCGACCGTGGGTTGTTCGACGCCGAGGGCAAGCTGCTGGAGGTCCAGGCCGTGGGCCGCGACAACACCGAGGTACGGCGCAGCCAGCAGCAACTGTTGCAGGGCGCGAAGATGGCGACCCTTGGCGAGCTGGCCACCGGGCTGCTGCACGAGATCAACCAGCCGCTCAACGTGATGCGCATGGCGGTGGCCAACACCCTCAAGCGCCTGGAGAACGGCGCTGCCGATCCTGCCTATCTGGAAGACAAGCTGCGCCGCATCGAGGCCCAGGTCGAGCGCGCCGCCCGGCTGGTCGACCATATGCGGGTGTATGGCCGGCGCTCGGCGGTCGAGCGCGAGCGCTTCGCCGCCTGGGCCGCGGTGGAAGGCGCCCGGGCGTTGCTCGAGGAAGGCCTGCGCGGCAAGGGCGTGACGCTGCGCCTGGAGCCGCCCGAGGCCCTGGCGCAGGTGCTCGGGCATCAGGACCAGCTGGAGCAGGTGCTGATCAACCTGATGGTCAATGCCCGTGACGCCTTGCTGGAAAAGCAGGTGGCGCAGCCTTGGATCCGGGTACGCCAGGCGCTGCATGGCGGATGCCTGTGGCTGCTGGTGGAGGACAACGCTGGCGGGATCGATCCGCAACTGCACGAGCGGATCTTCGAACCCTTCTTCACCACCAAGCCAGCCGGGGTCGGCACCGGGCTGGGCCTGTCGGTCAGCCATGGCATCGTCAGCCAGATGGGCGGCCGCCTGAGCGTGGACAACGGCGCCGAGGGCGCATGCTTCCGGGTCGAGCTGCCCCTTCACAGCACCAGTTGAGCGTGGCCGCTGGCGCAACTGAGGTTGGTGCCGACCTGGGCGTCGAGCAGGTCGATGCCGAGCACCTTGAGCAAGCCGTTGACCAGGGGATCGAGCAGGGGGCTGAGCAGGTTCTTGATGACCGGCTCGAGGATGTTCTTCACCCCGTCCAGCAGCCCGGCGGTGAGCACCAGCACCTGGCCGAGGCCGCTATTGCCGATGGGCTTGTAGGCTTCCAGGTGGATGCCCGCCAGGGTGTCGGACAGGCTCGCCACCACCTGGGCCTGGTCGCTGTCCATGGGTAGGTAGGCAGGTTCCTGGCCGATTTCGGTCGGGGCGTGGGCGCCGCTGAACAGCAGCGCTTTTTCCTCCGGGCCACTGCCCAGCAGCTTGCTGTCTACCCGTACGCCGATGCCGCCGCCGGCATAGGGCACCCGTGTGCCGCAGGACGGCGGCAGGATCAGCACGCGGCTGCAGACATTGGTGCCGATATCGATGACCGGCAGGGCCTTGACCACGGTGGTGCCGTTGTTGAGGAAGTCCGCCGGGGAATCGAACCTGCCGATGGCGATTTTCGCCGCCGAGCGCTGGGTGAGGGTGGTCAGGCTCTTCGGGGTGCACGTGTAGTTGTCGGGCGGTGCCGGACGCAGGCGGCTGGTGCCTTCGGCGACTTCGATGCCGATGTCGATATGCACCTGGCCGTCCAGCAACTTGATGTCGCTGACCTTGCACGGGATGCCCAGGGCGCAGGTCAACGATTGCACGGTGCCCAGCAGGTTCAGGCTGAGCAGGTTGTTGAGCACGTTGGTCAAGGGTGCCGCCAGGTCCAGCACTGCGTTGAGCAGCCCGGCGATGCCGCTCAGCAGGGGCAGGTCGAGGGAGACCAGCGCCCGGATCTGGGCTGTATGAACACGCAACTCATCGGTACGCGGGTCACCCGCGGCAGAGGTTTGCTGAGGGTCGATCACCTTGAGGTACACGCGACCGTTGACCAGCCCCAATGCATTGATAGGGATTTCGGCATTCACGGCTTGCCGCTTCGCCGCCACCTGAATCATGGCTTGCACCAGCTGCAGCAGTTGAACGTTCGCATCCAGGCCCGCCTGGACGGTCCCGGTCTGGAGATTCAGCAGCTCACCCAGCGTTATCGGCCCCGTCAGGTCTGCCGCAAGCTTGAGCAGGTTGCCGGTCACCTGCGCAGTGGCCCCACTTTGTTGGAGCACCTTGACGGCAACGTCCAACAGCTTCTGGGTAGTGGTCTCCAGGCTCAGCAATTGCTGGTAGTCACCCAGGTCCAGGTGCAGTTCGGTCGACAGTGCGTCGGTATAGCTGAGCAGGTTGAGCTGGGTATCGGCGATACCTTGCCAGCCCAGCACGCTGAGTTGGGTGCTTGCACCGATGGCCTTCAGCAGCGCGTTGAGAACGGCTGATTGCATCGAGCTGACTTGCAGGAGTGTGGTATGGATGCTCAACATCGCCTGGGGCGGGCCTGGGCTGGCGGCTACCGCGCTGGCACGGAGCGTGGTGGTACGGGCGATGGCGCCGCCCTGGACCAGCGCATACACCCCGCCGGCGACGCTGGTGACCACCACGTTGCTGACCTCGACCTTGATCGCCTCGTTGCGCACGTTGTCGGCGGTGAAGGTGCGCAGGTTGTCGATGCCGGTGCGCAGGTAGCCACAGCTGGCGATCAGTGGATTGAGGGGCGAGTGGCCGTTGCGGGTGGCTGCGGTGCGGGCCAGGGCGGAGGCCTGCGGGCCGCTGCCGCTGCAGACCCCGCCGTGCTCGGCGGCTTCCAGGGCGGCCATGTCGGCGATGCGCTGCAGCTTGCGTTGTTCGAGGTAGAGGCGGCCGCTGTCGACGGTCAGGAGCATGAACACCAGGGCCAGGCCCATGGTCAGCGCGGCCATCAGGCCGATCGCGCCGCGTTGGCGCACAGCGGAACGGGGAACCACGGGCACTCCTTTGCCGGCCTGTGGCCCGGCAGCGCGGCGGCGGTGCAAGGAGTGTAGTCAAGGTGATGGCAAGTTGCCTTGTCTGCTGATCCGCACTTTTGGCACAAACCATAATGCTTTGATTAGGCTGGAACAGCGTGGGAGCGGGCTTGCCCCGCGATGGGTGTATGGCACCGGCTTTGCCGGTGAATCGCGGGGCAAGCCCGCTCCCACGCTGTCCGAGTTGAATCAAAGAATTACGTATTATTTGATGGGGTGTCTCGCAGGCCTCAGTGCGGCGGATAGTTGCTCAACACCTGGGTCACGGTCTTCTGGATCGCCGCATTGCGCTCCTGCGGGCTGGGCGGGTAGTTGTTCATGATCTGCTCGGCGCTGCCGCGCCATACCAGCTTGCCGTCGCGGCCGTCGAACAGGTCGACCTGGATGGTCGCCACCTTGTAGTCGACGCTGCGCGTCTCGTTGTACATCGGCCCACCCCAGTAACCGCCCCAGTAGCCACCCCAGGCACCGCCGTAATTGGTGGTGATCTGCTGCTGGCGGTCCTCGACGATCAGGTAGGCGCGCACCTTCACATCCGCCCGGGCATTGCCCTGGACCGGGCGCAGGCCGCGCTGGTCGAGCTGGCCGGCGACCGCCTGGCGAATGCGTTGCTCGGTCAGGTCGCTCTTGATCCGCGGATCGTCCGGGCGATACTGCAGGCCCGGCTCCTGCCAGGCCCAGCTGCGGTAGGCGGCGAAGTCGCGGCTGGCATCGAAGTCGTGCTGCACGTTGTTGCTCGAACAGGCGGCCAGCAGCAGGGCGAAGGACAGTAGAACGAGACGGCGCAACATGATGGTTCTCCGTGGGAGGTTAGCTGGGAGGATAGCCGCTCATCGCCTTGCTCACCGACTCGCGCAGGGCGCTTTCGCGTTCACGCGGCGAGTCCTTGTCGCTGCCGCTTTCGGCGCTGGCGCTCCACACCGGCTGGCCGTTGCGGGCATCGAACAGGTCGATGCGCACCACCATCACCTCGACTTCGTAGGTGCGCACGATCGGCACGCTGGCGTAGCCGCCATAGCCGTTGCGATAGCCACCGTAGCCGACGCCGCCGTAAGGGTAGGGGCCGTAGTAGGGATCGTAGTCGTAGTCGCGCACCTGGCGCAGGCGCCGCTCCAGGCGCACGTCGGCGCTGACCAGCAGGTCGGCGGGCGCATTGTGCGCCGGGCGCAGGCCGTGCTGGTCGAGGGCGCCGCTCACCGCGTCGGCCAGCTGGCCCGGCGTCGCGTTGACCAGGCCCCCGGGTGGCTGGTTGTTGCGCCAGCTCCAGCTGCGGTAACGGCCGTAGTCGCGTGCCGGCGCGGGGTAGGCGCTGGCATCGAAGGTATTGGCGGCCTGGGGCGGCGCCGGCGGCAGCGGCTTGCCGCTGGCGACATAGGGGTTGCTGCCCTGGCAGGCGGCCAGGGCGAAGGGGAGCAGGGCCAGGCAGAGCAGACGGTACGGCATGGATCCTCCTGGCGAGCGGGTCAGTGGGGGCGGCACATCCAGTGCAGATAGCGGCCCAGGCCAGCGAAGCTGGGGTGGCGGCGGTGCGCCAGTTCCATCTCCAGCAGGTCGAGCAGCTCGGCCTTGTCCTGGAACTCCTTGGGCATGTAGTCGTGGAATACCCGTACGCCGCTCTCGCTTTCGACCTGCCACAGAGCTTCAAGTTGCGCCCTGAGCTCGCGCGGATCAAGTGGTTTCTGTGGCGTGAGGCTCTGCTTTTCACCGGCCAGGCGATTGTGCCGCAGCTTGCGGAAATGGCCCTTGAGCAGGTTGCGGTAGACCAGCGCGTCGCGGTTGTAGAAGGCCAGCGACAGCCAGCCGCCCGGCGCGGTCAGCTGGTGCAGGACCGGCAGGATGCTTTCGGGCTCGGCCAGCCATTCGAGCACGGCGTGGCACAGCACCAGGTCGTAGGGTTCGGTGAGTTGGCCGAGCAGGTCCTGCCACGGCGCCTGGATGAAGGTCGCCTGCTGGCCGGCCTCGGCAAAGCGCGCGCGGGCGCCGTCGAGCATCGGCGCGGCGGGTTCGGCAAGGGTCACCTGGTGGCCGCGCTGGGCCAGCCACAGGGCCATGTGACCGAGCCCCGCGCCGATATCGAGCACCCGCAGTGGACGGTCGGGCAGGGCTTCGGCCAGGTCGGCCTGGAGCACCGCCAGGCGGATGGCACCCTTGGCGCCGCCGTAGATCTTCTCGGCGAAGCGGCTGGCCAATTCATCGAAGTGACGGTCGTTCATTTTGCGAAGCGCCTCTCGCTGTCGGCGAGCTTGGCCCGTACCACCTCATCCATGTCCAGGCCCAGCTCGCTGCACAGCAGCAACAGGTAGAGGACGATATCGCCTATCTCTTGGCCTGCGTGTGCGAGCTTGTCGGCGGGCAGCCGGCGGGACTGGTCCTCGGTCAGCCACTGGAAGATCTCCACCAGCTCGGCCATTTCGACGCTGGCGGCCATGGCCAGGTTCTTCGGGCTGTGGAATACCCGCCAGTCGTTGGTGTCGCGGATGCGGTGCAGGCGTTCGGTCAGTTCTTGCAGGTTCATCGGGGTCTCCTCGTGGCGCATAGCTTCCGGCGAGGTGCCTTGCAAAGCAAGCCCGATCAGAGCGTGCGCCAACTGCCGAGCATATGCAGCAGCCCGCCGTGGCCATCCAGGCGCAGCTCGCCGCTTGGCCCCGCCTCGCTGGCGCTCAGTATCACCTCTGAAGGCAGGCGCACCGGTTTGTGGAAGTCCACCGAAAAGGCATACCCGGCCTTGGGCAGGTGTCCCTGCAAGGCCGCCAGCGCCATGGCCTTGCTCCACATGCCGTGGGCGATGGCCCTGGGGAAGCCGAACAGGCGTGCCGTGAGGCTGCTCAGGTGGATCGGGTTGTAGTCGCCGCAGACCCTGGCGTAGCGCCGGCCGATATCGCCGTCGGCATACCAGCGGGTGGCCTCGGGCAACGCGGCGGGCGTTGTCTCGGTCAGGTCCGCGGCCGGCGCGTCGAGCTTGAGGCCGCGCACCAGCATGCGGCTGGTCTCGCGCCAGAGCAGGCCGAGGCCATCTTCGGCCTCGGTCACCAGGTCGAAGGTGCCGCCCTTTTCATGGGGTTGCAGGTTGTCGGCATACACCGCGAAGCGCAGCCCGTCGATGCCGCCCAGGGGGCGCAGCACCTGCAGGCTGTTGTGCAGGTGCACCAGCCCCAGCAGCGGGAAGGGAAACGCCTCGGCGGTGAGCAACTGCAGTTGCAAACTGAAGGCCATGATGTGCGGGTAGGTACCCGGCAGGCGGCCGTCGTCCGCGAAGTGGCAGAGCCGGCGG
The DNA here is from genome assembly GCF_014268935.2 of Pseudomonas peradeniyensis. GTDB lineage: Bacteria > Pseudomonadota > Gammaproteobacteria > Pseudomonadales > Pseudomonadaceae > Aquipseudomonas > Aquipseudomonas peradeniyensis. Next base: position 847,672 of record NZ_JABWRJ020000003.1, read on the forward strand.
TAGGCCGCCAGGTTGGCGGGATCGACCCGCAGGAAACAGCGCAGGCCCTGCTCCGGCAACTGGCTGCCACGGATCTTGCGTTTGCCGAGGGCGCGCAGGTACAGGCTCAGTCGTGAGTCGGGGCTGTGCAGGTCGTGCCAGGGTCGGGTCATGGTCAGGCTCCCATCAAGGCCTGGCCGCAGACCCGCAAGGCCTGGCCATTGACCGCGCCCGAGCCCGGCTGGCTGAGCCAGGCGATGGCTTCGGCGACGTCCTGCGGCAGCCCGCCCTGGCCCAGCGAGCTCAGGCGCCGGCCGGCCTCGCGTAGGCCCATGGGCATGGCCGCGGTCATGTGCGTCTCGATGAAGCCCGGCGCCACCGCATTGATGCTGGCGCCCTGTTCGGCCAGGCGTGGCGCCCAGGCCTGGGCGAAGCCGATCAGCCCGGCCTTGCTGGCCGCGTAGTTGGACTGGCCGCGGTTGCCGGCGATGCCGCTGACCGAGGCGAGCAGGGTGATGCGCGCATCCGCGTGCAGCTTGCCTCCTTCGAACAGCGCCTGGGTCAGCACCTGGGGCGCCTTGAGGTTGACGGCCAGTACCGCGTCCCAGTACTCCGGGGTCATGTTGGCGAGGGTCTTGTCGCGGGTGATGCCGGCGTTGTGCACAACGATATCCAGGCCCTGGGGCAGGGCTTCGAGCAGTTGCGCGGCGGCATCGGCGGCGCAGATGTCCAGCGCCAGGGCGCGGCCGCCCAGGCGCGCGGCGAGGGCGTCGAGGTCGCGCTGGGCCTGGGGTACATCGAGCAGCGTCACCTCGGCGCCGTCCCGAGCCAGGGTTTCGGCAATCGCCGCGCCGATGCCCCGGGCGGCGCCGGTGACCAGGGCGTGGCGACCGGCCAGCGGTCGGGTCCAGTCTTGCACCTGGGCGGCGCAGGGCGCCAGGCGCAGGACCTGGCCGGAAACGAATGCGCTCTTGGGCGAAAGGAAGAACCGCAGCGCGCCCTCGAGCTGGCTTTCGGCGCCTTCGGCGACATACAGCAGGTTGGCCGTGGCGCCGTTGCGCAGTTCCTTGGCCAGCGAGCGGCTGAAGCCTTCGAGGGCCCGCTGGGCGACGCTGTCCTGCGCATCGGCCATGGCTTCTGGCGCACGCCCCAGGATCACCACGTGGGCGCTGGAGGCCAGGCTGCGCAGCAGGGGTTGGAAAAATTCGCGCAACTGCTTGAGGTCATCGCTGTCGGACAGGTGACTGGCATCGAACACCACCGCCTTGAGCTTCGGCCCCAGGCCCGCGACCCAGGCGGGAACCTCGAGCGCTTCGCTGGCAAAGCCATAGCAGTCGGCCGTCAGACGCGGGGCGATCGCCGCCACCTGGCCTGCCAGCGGCCCACCGCCCAGCACCAGCGCGCCCTCGATGGGACGCAGGCGTCCGGCCTGCCAGCGTTCCAGCGGCACCGGGCGGGGCAGGCCGAGGGCATCGACCAGTTTTCGTCCGAGGGTGGAGTTGGCAAAGCCCAGATAGCGGTCGCTCATGTACGGTTCTCCCTGAAGGCAAGCATGCAAGTGTGGACCAAGTTTGTGGCAGGGTCGTTCGAATGCGCGAAAAGAACCTAGGCTTAAGGATCAAATTGTTTCAGGAGGAATACAGGCATGCAGTCAATTCGCCGGGTCGCGATCCTGGGGGGCAACCGGATTCCCTTCGCCCGCTCCAACGGCGCCTACGCCAAGGCCAGCAACCAGGCGATGCTCACGGCGGCCCTCGAAGGCCTGGTGGAGCGTTACCGGCTGCACGGCCTGCGCCTGGGCGAAGTGGCGGCCGGCGCGGTGCTCAAGCATTCGCGTGACATGAACCTGACCCGCGAGTGCGTGCTGGGCTCGAGGCTGTCGCCGCAGACGCCGGCCTACGACATCCAGCAGGCCTGCGGCACCGGCCTGGAAGCGGCGTTGCTGGTGGCCAACAAGATCGCCCTGGGGCAGATCGACAGTGGCATCGCCGGGGGCGTCGACACCACCTCGGACGCGCCCATCGCGGTGAGCGAGGGGCTGCGCCAGATCCTTCTGCAGGCCAACCGCGGCAAGACCCTCGGCGAGCGTCTCAAGCCCTTCCTGAAACTGCGCCCGGGCCTGCTCAAGCCCGAGCTGCCGCGCAATGGCGAGCCACGCACGGGGCTGTCGATGGGCGAGCACTGCGAACGCATGGCGCAGACCTGGCAGATCGGCCGCGAGGAGCAGGATGAACTGGCCCTGCTCAGCCATCAGCACCTGGCGGCGTCCTATCATGAGGGTTGGCACGACGACCTGCTCACGCCCTACCTCGGCCTGACCCGGGACAACAACTTGCGCGCCGACCTGACCCTGGAGCAGTTGGCCAAGCTCAAGCCGGTGTTCGAGCGCAGCGGCCTGGGCACGCTCACGCCGGGCAACTCCACGCCGCTGACCGATGGCGCCTCGCTGGTGCTGCTCGGCAGCGAGGCCTGGGCCGAGGCGCAAGGCCTGAAGGTGCAGGCCTACCTGGTGGACGGCGAGGCGGCGGCGGTCGATTTCGTCCATGGCCAGGAAGGCCTGCTGATGGCGCCGGTGTACGCGGTGCCGCGGCTGCTGGCGCGCAATGGCCTGACCTTGCAGGATTTCGACTTCTACGAGATCCACGAAGCCTTCGCCGCCCAGGTGCTGTGCACCCTCAAGGCCTGGGAGGATGCCGACTACTGCCGCACGCGGCTGGGGCTCGACGGGCCGCTGGGGGCGATCGATCGCGCCAGGCTGAACGTGAAGGGCAGCTCGCTGGCCGCCGGGCATCCGTTCGCGGCGACGGGAGGGCGGATACTGGCGAACATGGCCAAGCTGCTGAGCGAGCGTGGCAAGGGGCGTGGCCTGATCTCGATCTGCGCGGCGGGCGGACAGGGGGTGACGGCGATCGTCGAACGCTAGGTGGCGATGGCTGGTACCCTTGTCCGACCCGAGACACCAGGCCTCAGCATGTCGATCACCGGACCGCGTCCCATCCCCGCCCTGGACCACCTGCCCAGGCCACTCTACGCCCGCGCCGAGAGCCTGGGCGCCGGGTCCTGGACCACCCGTCACCAGCATGACTGGGTGCAGTTCTCCTATGCCATCAGCGGCGTGCTTGGTGTCTATACCAGCGACGGCAGCTACTTCGCCCCGCCGCAGTGGGGCGTGTGGATCCCGGCCGGCACTGAGCACGAAGTGCTGACCTCGATGCAGGCCGAGATGCGCAGCCTGTACGTGCGCAGCGACGCCTGCCCCTGGGCGCCGGGCGAATGCCGGGTACTGGAGGTCACGCCGCTGGCGCGGGAGCTGATCAAGCAGTTCTGCACCTTCGCGGTGAACTACCCGGAAGGCGACAGTGCCGAAGCGCGGCTGGTGGCGGTGTTGCTGGACCAGCTGCGCACCCTGCCGCAGGTGGGATTCTCGCTGCCGCTGCCGCGCCACCCGGGCCTGCTGGCGTTGTGCAACGGCTTGATCGCCGCCCCCGACCAGCCCCAGACCCTGCAGCAGTGGGCGGTGCAACTCGGGGTGTCGGAAAAGACCTTGATGCGCCTGTTCCAGCGCGAGACGGGGCTGAGCTTTCGCAACTGGCGCCAGCGCATGCGCCTGCTGTCATCACTGGCGCTGCTGGAGGCCGGGGAGAGCGTCACCCAGGCCGCGCTGGGCTGCGGGTATGACTCGACCTCGGCCTATATCGCCGCGTTCCGCCAGCTGTTCGGCGCGACCCCGGGGGAGCTGCGCCTGTAGCACCGGCTGGTGTCTCTTTCAGTGACAACACCCGCTGCCATTGGCCAGGTCCTTGAGGATCGGACAGTCCGGCCGGTCGTCGCCCTGGCAGTGGGCCACCAGCTCGCCGAGGGTGTCGCGCAGGCTCACCAGCTCCTCGATGCGCTTGTTCAGTGCCTCGATATGTTGCGTGGCCAGGGCCTTTACATCGGCGCTGGCGCGCTGGCGGTCCTGCCAGAGGGTCAGCAACCGGGCGACTTCCTCCAGGGAAAAACCCAGGTCCCGCGAGCGCTTGATGAACGCCAGGCTGTGCAGGTCCTCCTGCTGGTACAACCGGTAGCCGCTTTCGCTGCGCGTGGCGGGACGCAGCAGGCCGATGGACTCGTAGTAGCGGATCATCTTGGCGCTGAGCCCGCTGCGGCGGGCGGCCTGGCCGATGTTCATGGGGCCTCCTGGTCGATGGCGGTGGGTTTCCAGGTCTTCAGCCACAGGGCATTGCTCACCACGCTGACGCTGGACAGCGCCATGGCGGCGCCGGCCAGCACCGGATTGAGGTAGCCCAGCGCGGCCAGGGGGATGCCGATCAGGTTGTAGATGAATGCCCAGAACAGGTTCTGACGGATCTTCGCGTAGGTCTTGCGGCTGATCTCGAGGGCGGCGGGCACCAGGCGCGGGTCGCCGCGCATCAGGGTGATGCCGGCCGCCTGCATGGCCACGTCGGTGCCACCGCCCATGGCGATGCCGATGTCGGCGGCCGCCAGCGCCGGGGCATCGTTGATGCCGTCGCCGACCATGGCTACCACGCCCTGTTGCTTGAGCGCGGCCACCGTGGCGGCCTTGTCCGCTGGCAGCACTTCGGCGTGCACGTCGTCGATGCCGAGGGCCTCGGCCACCACCTTGGCGCTGCCGCGGTTGTCGCCGGTCAGCAGGTGGCTGCTGATGTGGCGCGCATGCAAGGCGGCGATGGCCGGGCCGGCACCGGGCTTGAGGCTGTCGCCGAAGGCGAACAGGCCCAGTACGCGGGGCTGGCTGCCGAGTTCGATCAGCCAGGACAAGGTGCGTCCCTCGGCCTCCCAGGCCTGGGCACTGGCCGCCAGTTCGCCCGGCAGCAGTTGGCTCTCGTCGAGCAGGCGGCGGTTGCCCAGGGCCAGCTCGCGACCGTCCACCTGGCCGGCGATGCCACGGCCGGTGAGGGACTGGCTGTCGGTCACTTGCGGTACGTCAAGACTGCGCTCGGTACAGGCGTCGAGCACCGCCTTGGCCAACGGGTGCTCGCTGCCGCGTTGCAGGGCACCGGCCAGGCGCAGCAGTTCGTTGTCATCGCCGCTGCTGGCCTGCAGGTGGACGATACGCGGGCTGCCGGAGGTGAGGGTGCCGGTCTTGTCGAACACCACGCGGTTGACCGCATGGGCGCGCTCCAGCGCTTCGGCGTCCTTGATCAGGATGCCATGGCGGGCGGCGACGCCGGTGCCGGCCATGATCGCCGCGGGCGTGGCCAAGCCCAAGGCGCAGGGGCAGGCAATGACCAGCACGGCGACGGCGTTGATCAGCGCGGTTTCCAGCGGTGCGCCGGCCAGCCACCAGCCGACCAGGGTGACCAGGGCCAGCACCAGCACTGCAGGGACGAACACCTGGCTGACCCGGTCGACCAGCTTCTGGATCGGCGCCTTGGCCGCCTGGGCGTCCTCGACCAGGCGGATGATGCGGGCGAGCACGGTCTCGGTGCCCAGCGCCAGGGTCTTCACCAGCAGGCGGCCTTCGCCGTTGATGGCGCCACCGGTCACCGCGTCGCCGGGCTGCTTGGGCACCGGCAGGCTTTCACCGCTGATCAGGGCTTCGTCGGCGTGGCTGCTGCCTTCGAGCACCTGGCCATCGACCGGGAAGCGTTCGCCGGGCTTGACCAGCACCACATCGTCGAGGCGCAGCTGGCTGATGGCGACGTCTTCCTCGCGCCCGTCGATAACCCGCACGGCGCGTTCCGGACGCAGGGCCTCCAGTGCCCGGATGGCGCTGGCGGTCTGGCGCTTGGCGCGGCTTTCCAGGTACTTGCCCAATAGCACCAGGGCGATCACCACTGCCGAGGCTTCGAAGTACAGGTGCGGCTCCATGCCGCTGTGCGCATTGGCCCATTGGTACAGGCTCAGGCCATAGCCGGCGCTGGTGCCCAGGGCGACCAGCAGGTCCATGTTGCCGGCACCGGCGCGCACGGCCTTCCAGGCGGCGACGTAGAAGCGCGCGCCAAGGATGAACTGCACCGGGGTGGCCAGCAGGAACTGCGCCCATGCCGGCAGCATCCAGTGCAGGCCGAACGGTTGCACCAGCATTGGCAGCACCAGTGGCAGTGCCAGCAGCAGGGCGGCGGCGACCGCCAGGCGTTCGTTGCGCAGGCGGCGTCGGGCCTGTGCCTGGTCATCGTGGCTGGCAAGCGGCAGGGTGGCGCTGTAGCCGGCTTTCTCGACCGCGGCGATCAGTGCGCCGTCGTCGACGCCCTCGAGCACTTCGAGGTGGGCGCGTTCGCTGGCCAGGTTGACGCTGACCTGCTCGACCCCCGGCAGTTTGCCGAGGGCGCGCTCGACCCGGCCGGCGCAGCTGGTGCAGGTCATGCCGCCGATCTGCAGTTCGAGGGTGCGGGTGGGGACGCTGTAGCCGGCGTCGCGCACCGCGTCGACCAGTGCCGGCAGGCTGTCGGCCGGGGCCTGGACCCGGGCCTGCTCGGTGGCGAGGTTGACGCTGACGTGTTCGGTACCGGTGACCTTGCGCAGGGCGCGTTCGACCCGACCTGCGCAGCTGGCGCAGGTCATGCCGCCGATCGGCAGGTCGAAGGTGGTGGATGCGGGCATGGCTCTCTCCTCCGTGGACAGGCCTCCAGCATCAACCTTGCCATGCGGGCAAGGTCAATAGCCCAGGCCGGCTCTCTTGAGCACCAGGCCATTGTGCCCCATGGCGATCCGGTATTTGTTGATCTGGCCCGCCTGCAGGGTCAGCCGCGTGCTGCGCTGGTCCTCGACGCCGGGGGCGCAGCCGGGTACCTGCCCGGGCAGCAGGCGCAGGCGCACATCGACGGGGCCCGGCGGCAGGTTGAACGAGGTCGCCTGTTCCTGGAACAGGCGGCCGGACAGCTGGTCGTTGAGATAGATGCCGATCTCGCAGCTGGTGGCCACCTCCAGGCGTTCCCGGGAAATGATCAGCACGCTGTAGTCCGAATTGCCCTCGGCGCTGGCCGGTGGCACGACGGCCAGTGCGCCCAGCAATCCGACGAGGCCCAATGCTGCCCTGATCATGAAAAATCTCCTGCTTGCCAAAATCGTCAAAGGCGCAGCTTGGCCGAGCCGCGCGCGGATTTCCAGCCCGGCCGTTTTTCTCGGAACTTGACCTTGCCCCGATGGCAAGGCTGAGACTGGGCAAAACCCACAAGGAGGCAACCTCGATGCAAGTGTTCAATGTGCAAGGCATGACCTGTGGCCACTGCGTGAAGGGCGTGACCCGGGCGGTGCAGGAGCAGGATGCGGCGGCGCGGGTGGAAGTGGACCTGGCGACGCGGCAGGTGCGGGTGGAGAGTGTCCTGGCGGCGGATCGGATCCTCGCGGCGATTCGTGAAGAGGGGTATCAGGCCGAAGTGGCCTGAGATATCGCGGTGTGCATGGCGATAGTCTTGCGGCGCCTATGAGATCGAGCGCCGCCCGCGCGGCGCTCGGTCTGACAGACGATGCAAAGCTCCCGTCGTGCACCCACAAAATCAATACAAAGGTTTTCAGGTAGACTAGCGAACTTGCTTAGCCTGCTATGGATTCTCCATGAACCTGCGAACCTTGCTGATTCTCGGCGCCCTCAGTGCGTTCGGGCCTCTGGCGATCGACTTCTATCTGCCGGCCTTCCCGGCCATGGCGCATGCCTTCGGCACCGACGAAAAGCATGTGCAGGCAACCCTGGCCGCCTACTTCCTCGGCCTGTCCCTGGGCCAGCTCGCCTACGGGCCGGTGGCCGACCGTTTCGGCCGGCGCCTGCCGCTGCTGTTCGGGGTCGGCCTGTTCACCGTGGCGTCATTGGCCTGCGCCTATGCGCCCAATCTCGACAGCCTGATCCTGGCGCGTTTCGTCCAGGCCCTGGGCGGTTGCGCCGGGATGGTGCTGTCGCGGGCGATCGTCAGCGACAAGTGCGACGCGGTGGCCTCGGCCAAGGTGTTCTCGCAGCTGATGCTGGTGATGGGCCTGGCGCCGATCCTCGCGCCGATGCTCGGTGGCGTGCTGGTCAACGTGGCCGGCTGGCAGTCGATCTTCCTCGCCCTGGGCCTGTTCAGCGCGGCGTGCCTGCTGGCGGTCGGCCTGGGCCTGCCGGAAAGCCTGCCGGCCCATATACCGCGCCAGCCGCTGTCGGGCGCGCTGCGCCAGTACCTGAGCCTGCTCGGCGACCGGGTGTTCGTCGGCCATGCACTGACCGGCGGCATCGCCATCGCCGGGATGTTCGCCTACATCGCCGGTTCGCCGTTCGTGTTCATCAAACTCTACGGTGTGCCGCCCGAGCACTACGGCTGGTTGTTCGGCACCAACGCCGCTGGCTTCATCCTGATGGCCCAGGTCAATGCGCGGCTGCTGGCCAAGCGCGGCCCGGCGTTCCTGCTGGCGCGAGCGGTGTGGTTGTACCTGGTGGCGGCGCTGGCGCTGCTGGTGGTCGCGGCGTTGCGCCCGGCACAGCTCTGGCCATTACTGGTACCGCTGTTCGTGTGCATCGCCAGCCTCGGCTGCATCATCCCCAACGCCTCGGCCTGCGCCATGAGCGGGCAAGGTACGCGTGCGGGCAGTGCCTCGGCCCTGATGGGCTGCCTGCAGTTCAGCGTCGCCGCGGGCGCGGCGGCGCTGGTCGGGGTGCTGCACGATGGCAGCGCGGTGCCCATGGCGCTGGTGATCAGCCTGTGCGGCGCGCTGGTGGTCAGTGTCGCAGTGCTGACCCGGCGCCTGCAGGCCAGCCGGCCTGCGTGAGCGGGTGGGGCGCGTTGAGGCGCGCCTCCAGCAGGGCGACGAACGACCGTGCCTCGGCCTCGCTACGGAAACTCACCACATGCTGGTCGAGCTGGACCTGCCAGGGGCAGGCGGGGTTCCGGTTCGACGCACTGACGACAATCTTCATCGCGATCCACCTCCAGTGAGCGGGAGCGGATCTAGTGTAGCGCTGCCCCCGTCCCGTGCCATGACCAGGGTCAGTACCCTGACTGACGGTCATGACGGTCTGAAGTAGGGAGACCTTCTGTTTTGCAAGGCGGAAATATTCCCCTTCACTGTCGGACATATCGAGCCCCCTGATAGCAGCTGTCAGCTTCGTTCCCGCTACAGCCACGGTAGTACGGGGGATGAGCAGGATTAGCCGTCTATCGCTCTGACAGACGCATCTTTCAGAACGTTTTTTGGGAGGCGAATGCCGACCCGCCTGGGCCATGCCTCCCTCACGGCGAGCGCCTTCCAGCGGCTTATACTGCCTCCGGCGACCAGCGTGGCGTGAGCGTTTTCCGCAGCTGGCGCCGATCATCCGGCACACGAACCATCCCGCGCTTGCCCACACCGGAGGCAGGGCATCTGCGGCGTTCGCCAGCAGGCGGGATTCATCAGGGAGCTTCAGGTTCATGAACGCAGTCCGCAGCATCAGTCAGGTCGCCAACCTGATGGCCGATCCCAAGCGCAGCGCCATGTTGTGGGCGTTGATCGATGGCACCCCGCGTGCGGCGGACGAGCTTGCCGTGCTCACCGGCTTGAGCACCTCGTCGGCCTGCGCGCACCTGTCGCTGTTGTCCAGTGCCGGGCTGCTCAGGCATGAGGCGCGTGGCCGCAAGCGCTTCTTCCGCTTGGCCACACCGGAGGTCGGCACCGCGGTGGAGGCGCTGGCCAGCGTTCAACTGGCGAGCCGCTCACCTGCAGAGCAGGGCACGACGCTGCAGATTCCCCTGTCGATGCGCAAGGCGCGCCTGTGTGGCGACCACCTGGGCGGCGAAGTGGCCGCCGCGCTGCTCCACCGCCTGCATGTGGCCGGTTGGCTGGAAGGAAGCGAGCAGTACCTGTCGGTAAGCCAGGAGGGCAAGGAGCATCTGGAGGCGCTGGGGGTGTTCATCGATGCGCTGGCCGCGGGTGACCGGCACGGCTGCGTGATCTGCCATTGCAGCAAATGGAACGATCAGGGCCCGCACCTGGGCGGCTGCCTGGGCAAGGCCCTGCTTCGCCTGTTCACCCAGTCGGGCTGGGTGCGTGAGCAGGAGGGCAGCCGGGCGGTGCAGCTCACACCGCTCGGCCAGCAGCAGATCAACGCGATCGCCTGCCTCCCGGCCCGACAGGCCGGCTAGCGGACCAGGCGCGCGTCCAGGCTGTTCTGCGCCAGGCGGCGTGCCTGGTCCTGGGTCATGCCCAGGTGCTGGTGAAGGGCGTGGAAGTTCTCGGTGACGTAGCCACCGAAGTAGGCCGGATCATCGGAGTTGACCGTGACCTTCACGCCGCGCTCGAGCATGTCGAGGATGTTGTGCTGGCCCATGTGTTCGAACACGCACAGCTTGGTGTTGGACAGCGGGCAGACGGTCAGCGGGATCTGCTCGTCGATGATGCGCTGCATCAGACGCTCGTCCTCGATGGCGCGCACGCCGTGGTCGATCCGCTGGATTTTCAGCAGGTCGAGGGCTTCCCAGATGTACTCGGGTGGGCCCTCCTCACCGGCATGGGCCACGGTCAGGAAGCCTTCACTGCGGGCGCGGTCGAAGACGCGCTGGAACTTGCTCGGCGGATGGCCTTTCTCCGAGCTGTCCAGGCCCACGGCGACGAAGGCGTCGCGGAACGGCAGGGCCTGGTCCAGGGTCTTGTGCGCTTCGTCTTCGCTCAGGTGGCGCAGGAAGCTGAGGATCAGGCCGCTGCTGATGCCCAACTGCTCGCGACCATCCTTCAGGGCCCGGTTGATGCCCTCGAGCACCACCTCGAACGGGATGCCTCGGTCGGTGTGGGTCTGCGGGTCGAAGAACGGCTCGGTGTGGATGACGTTCTGCGCCTTGCAGCGCTGCAGGTAGGCCCAGGTCAGGTCGTAGAAGTCCTGCTCGGTACGCAGGACATCGGCGCCCTGGTAGTAGAGGTCGAGGAATTCCTGCAGATTGTTGAAGGCATAGGCGCTGCGCAGGGTCTCGACGTCCGCCCAGGGCAGGGCAATCTTGTTGCGTTCGGCCAGGGCGAACAGCAGTTCGGGCTCCAGCGAGCCCTCCAGGTGCATGTGCAGTTCCGCCTTGGGCAAGGCGTTCAGCCATTCATACATGTGTGCAATCTCGGTCAGGTACGGTTGGCCGCCATTCTACAGGGCCTGGCCGGGCAATGCGCCCACCCAGGCCGGTATCGCCCGGGATTACCAGATGAGCACCTCGCCCTTGTAGTTGATGAAGCGCAGGCCGCCGTTGCCGCTCTGGGCCTTGATCTGCTCGAGCATGCCACGGGTGCTGGTGAGCACGTCGATCTCGGCGTTCTCGCCGCCCATGTCGGTCTTCACCCAGCCCGGGTGCATGGCCAGCACGGCCAGGTCGGGGCGCTGCAGCTCGACCACGAAGCTGTTGATCATCGAGTTGAGCGCGGCCTTGCTGGCCTTGTACAGGCAGACTTCGCCGCCGTCGGGGATGGTCACGCTGCCCAGGATCGAGCTCATGAAGGCCAGCACCCCGCTGCCTTCGCGCACCTGGCCGGCCAGGCGGCGGGCCACACGGATAGGTGCCACGGCGTTGGTCATGAACAGCTCGCCGATCTGCTGTACCTGCACGCTTTCCAGATCCTGCGGCAGCGGGCCCATCACCCCGGCATTGACGAACACCAGGTCGAACACTTCACCTTGCAGGCGCTGCTTGAGCCCGTCGAGCTGAGCGGTGTCGTTCATCTCCAGGCGCTCGATGCGCACCCCTGAGACTTCGCCCAGCGCACCCGGCTGTTGCGGGTCGCGGACGGTGGCGACGACGTTCCAGCCATCTTCGCGCAGGCGTTGCGCCAGGCCCAGGCCGAGGCCTCGGGAGGCGCCGATGATCAGGGCGGTCTTGTTGGCGGTCATAGCGATACTCCATATCAAGGGCGCGGCGAGCGCTGCTGTGCACAGGTTCGCTCGTCGCGCGACAACGTGGTGGTTGCCCTCCACAGGGGAAGGCCTGGGTGACGAGCATAAACCAGGTGGCGGTCGGCTGCCCTGTCGCGGCTGGTCAAAAAATGATCGATGGTCTGAAAGGCCGCTGGGGCCGGGGTCTGGTGGGGTGGTTCACGGGTTATCCACAGGCTGCTCCACAGTAATTGTGTGCAAGCGAGGCGGCCTGAAAATGCACGTTTCAGGTTACGCAGGCGCTGGTGGCTGGGGATAACTCACACGCTTTCAGTGACTTGGGTTTATGTCACACAAATGTGATCAAAATATGCTCAATAAGCTGCAGGCCTTGCCGAACAGGGCCTGCAGCGGAGTGCCCCAAGCTTATCCACAGGCAGGCCCACAGCAGTTGTGGGCAACGCTCAGGCCCGTTCCAGCAGGATGCGCCCGCGGCTCAGGTCGGCGAGCTGCTGCTGCAGCACCTCGAGGTGGCTGTCACCCAGGGCGATGCGCAGGTCGACGCCGTTGGCGGTGAACTGCTCGTCCAGCACCAGGCCGTCGACTTCGCCCAGGCGCAGCTTGACCAGCGCCAGTTCGCTGAAGGTGCAACTGCAGATGAACTCGCTGCGCTGTACCAGCAAGCGCTTGGGCGCCTGCTGCAGGCACTTGTTGGCGCCGCCACCATAGGCCCGGGCCAGGCCACCGGTGCCCAGCTGGATGCCGCCGTACCAGCGGATCACCAGGACTACCACCTGGTCGCAGTCCTGGGCCTCGATGGCGGCAAGGATCGGGCGCCCGGCCGTGCCGCCAGGCTCGCCGTCGTCGCTGCTGCGGTATTGGCCGCCGAGCTTCCAGGCCCAGCAGTTGTGGGTGGCCGCCAGGTCGCTGTGGCGTTCGATGAAGGCCATGGCCTCGGCCGGGCTGCTGATCGGGCCGGCGAGGGTGATGAAGCGGCTCTTGCGGATTTCCTCGCGGAACTCGCAGAGCTCGAGCAGGGTAGAAGGCATAAGTCCGGGTCAGGCGGGCGTGCTGATGCCGCAGCCTTTGAGAATGATGTGGATAAGGTTGTTGCTGGCGTCTTCCATGTCCTGCTTGGTCAGCCGGCTGCGGCCGGTCACCTGGCAGATCTGGGTGGCGAAGTCGGCATAGTGCTGGGTGCTGCCCCAGAGCAGGAAGATCAGGTGCACAGGGTCTACCCGGTCCATCTTGCCGGCGTCCATCCAGGCCTGGAACACCGCGGCACGGCCGCGGAACCATTCGCGGTAATCAGCGCTGAAGTACTCGCTCAGGCATTCGCCGCCGCTGATCACTTCCATGGCGAAGATTCGCGAGGCCTGCGGGTTGCGCCGGGAGAACTCCATCTTGGTGCGGATGTACTGGCTGAGCGCCTCGGCCGGGTCGTCCTCCACGCTCAGAGCGTTGAAGGTGCTGTCCCACAGTTCGATGATGTTGCTCAGCACCGCGATATACAGGCCCAGCTTGTTGGTGAAGTAGTAGTGCAGGTTGGCCTTGGGCAGCCCGGCCTTGAGCGCGATGGTGTTCATGCTCGTGCCCTTGTAGCCATGCCGGGCGAACTCGTCTTCGGCGGCCTGGATGATGGCCTGCTCGTTCTTCTGGCGAATGCGGCCGGCGGGCTTGCCCGAGGCGGGGGAGCGATGCGCAGGGACTTCTAGGGTCATGGACGATTCCGGGCGGGTCGTTACGGATGTCCGACAGATTACCTGCCTGTGCCGAAGTGACAAGCATTAGCGGTAGAGATGCGTATCAACGTGTCGCAGCCAGACTCTCGAGGAAGCTTTCCAGCACCAGGTTCGGCCGGCGGCCCTTGCGCGTCACCCAACTCAGGCCCAGGTCATAGAAGCGCTGGGCGGGCTTGAGCGCACGCAGGCGTCCCTGCTGCACCCAGAACATCGCGTAATGGTCGGGCAGGTAGCCGATGTAGCGCCCGGTGAGGATGAGGAAGGCCATGCCTTCGCGGTCCGAGGCGCTGGCGGTGCAGCGCAGGGCCTGGTAATGGGCCTGGATGTCGGCCGGCAGGCGGAAGGTCGGGGCGATCGCATCCTGGCCATTGAGGCGATCGTCGTCGATCTGCTGGTCATCGGCATAGAACAGCGGATGGCCGACCGCGCAGTAGAGCAGCGAGCGCTCGCTGTACAGCGGCTGGTATTCGAGCCCGGAGAGCGGGCTGGTCTGTGGCACCACGCCGACATGCAGGCTGCCGTCGAGCACGCCCTGTTCGACCTGGCTAGGCGCGATCATACGGATCTGGATGTGCACGTCCGGGCCGCGGTCCTTCAGTTCGGCCAGGGCATGGGTGATGCGCATGTGCGGCAGGGTCACCAGGTTGTCGGTGAGGCCGATGTTCAGTTCGCCGCGCAAGTGCTGGTGCAGGCCGTTCACTTCGGTGCGAAAGGTTTCCAGGGCGCTGAGCAACTGCAGCGCCGAGTGGTAGACCTCGCGGCCTTCCTCGGTCAGCGAAAAACCGGCGCGGCCTCGTTGGCACAGACGCAGCCCCAGGCGTTGCTCGAGGTCGTTCATCTGCTGGCTGATCGCCGAGCGGCCGATCCCCAGCACGTTCTCCGCCGCCGAGAAGCCGCCGCATTCGACGACGCTGCGGTAGATTTTCAGCAGGCGGATGTCGAAATCGCTGACCTGGGCGAGGGGATCGGGGCGTCGGCTCATTAGTTTAGTTATCCGCTGACTGAAGATTAGAAATGCTGGGTTTTTCGAACTTTATCGCCGTGACAATTTAGCTGCAACAACACCCATCGTTGCCTAATCGTCTTCCGAGGAATCGCCCGATGAACATGCCCGAAACCGCCCAGGCCGGTCTGGCCAGCCAGCTCAAGCTGGACGCCCACTGGATGCCGTACACCGCCAACCGCAACTTCCAGCGCGACCCGCGGCTGATCGTGGCGGCCGAAGGCAACTACCTGGTCGACGACAAGGGCCGCAAGGTGTTCGACGCCCTCTCGGGCCTGTGGACCTGCGGTGCCGGGCATACCCGCAAGGAGATCAGCGAGGCGGTGGCCCGTCAGGTCGCCACCCTCGATTATTCGCCGGCCTTCCAGTTCGGCCACCCGCTGTCGTTCCAGCTGGCCGAGAAGATCGTCGACCTGGTGCCGGGCGACCTGAACCACGTGTTCTTCACCAACTCCGGTTCCGAGTGCGCCGACACCGCGCTGAAAATGGTCCGTGCCTACTGGCGCCTGAAGGGCCAGGCCACCAAGACCAAGATCATCGGCCGTGCCCGCGGCTACCACGGCGTGAACATCGCCGGCACCAGCCTGGGCGGCGTCAACGGCAACCGCAAGCTGTTCGGCCAGTTGCTGGACGTCGACCACCTGCCGCACACCGTGCTGCCGGCCAACGTGTTCAGCAAGGGCATGCCGGAAGAGGGCGGTATCGCCTTGGCCGACGAGATGCTCAAGCTGATCGAGCTGCATGACGCCTCGAACATCGCCGCGGTGATCGTCGAACCGCTGGCCGGTTCCGCCGGTGTGCTGCCGCCGCCGAAGGGCTACCTCAAGCGCCTGCGCGAGATCTGCAGCCAGCACAACATCCTGCTGATCTTCGACGAAGTGATCACCGGCTTCGGCCGCATGGGCGCGATGACCGGCGCCGAAGCCTTCGGTGTCACCCCGGACCTGATGTGCATCGCCAAGCAGGTCACCAACGGCGCCATCCCGATGGGCGCGGTGATCGCCACCAGCGAGATCTACCAGACCTTCATGAACCAGCCGACCCCCGAGTACGCGGTGGAATTCCCCCACGGCTACACCTACTCGGCGCACCCGGTCGCCTGCGCCGCCGGTATCGCTGCGCTGGACCTGCTGCAAAAGGAAAACCTGGTGCAGTCCGCCGCCGAGCTGGCGCCGCACTTCGAGAAGCTGCTGCACGGCATCAAGGGGACGAAGAACGTCGTCGACATCCGCAACTATGGCCTGGCGGGCGCCATCCAGATCGCCGCGCGCGACGGTGACGCCATCGTCCGTCCGTACGAGGCGGCCATGAAGCTGTGGCAAGCCGGCTTCTATGTGCGCTTCGGTGGCGACACCCTGCAGTTCGGGCCAACCTTCAACACCCAGCCGCAAGAGCTGGATCGCCTGTTCGACGCGGTGGGCGAAGTCCTGAACAAGGTCGACTGACTTTTCTGATTTTGACGTCGGGCGCGTGAGTACCACGCGCCTGTCTCTACCTTCCTTTATCTGGAGTTCTGCATGAGCATTGTTCAGCACCTGATCCACGGCGAGCTGGTCACCAAGGGCGAGCGCACCGCCGATGTCTTCAACCCGTCCACCGGCCAGGCCGTGCGCAAGGTCGAACTGGCCAGCCGCGCCACCATCCAGCAGGCCATCGATTCGGCCAAGGCCGCCTTCCCGGCCTGGCGCAACACCCCGCCGGCCAAGCGTGCCCAGGTGATGTTCCGCTTCAAGCAGCTGCTGGAGCAGAACGAGGCGAAGATCTCGCAGATGATCAGCGAGGAGCACGGCAAGACCCTGGAAGATGCCGCGGGTGAGCTCAAGCGCGGCATCGAGAACGTCGAGTTCGCCTGCGCCGCCCCTGAACTGCTCAAGGGTGAGTACAGCCGCAATGTCGGCCCGAACATCGATGCCTGGTCTGACTTCCAGCCGCTGGGCATCGTCGCCGGCATCACCCCGTTCAACTTCCCGGCCATGGTGCCGCTGTGGATGTACCCGCTGGCCATCGCCTGCGGTAACGCCTTCATCCTCAAACCGTCCGAGCGCGATCCGAGCTCGACCCTGTACATCGCCCAGCTGCTGCTGGAAGCCGGCCTGCCGAAGGGCATCCTCAATGTCGTGCATGGCGACAAGGAAGCGGTCGATGCGCTGATCGAGGCGCCGGAGGTCAAGGCCCTGAGTTTCGTCGGTTCGACCCCGATCGCCGAGTACATCTATGCCGAGGGCACCAAGCGCGGCAAGCGCGTCCAGGCCCTGGGTGGCGCGAAGAACCATGCGGTGCTGATGCCCGACGCCGACCTGGACAACGCCGTCAGCGCGCTGATGGGCGCGGCCTACGGTTCCTGCGGCGAACGCTGCATGGCCATTTCGGTGGCGGTGTGTGTCGGCGACCAGGTGGCCGATGCACTGATCGCCAAGCTGGAGCCGCAGATCAAGGCGTTGAAGATTGGTGCCGGCACTGCCTGTGGCCTGGACATGGGCCCGCTGGTGACCGCCGCCGCGCGTGACAAGGTGGTGGGCTACATCGATGACGGCGTTGCCGCTGGCGCCAAGCTGGTGGTCGATGGCCGTGGCTACCGTGTGGCCGGTAACGAGGATGGCTATTTTGTCGGCGGTACCCTGTTCGACAAAGTCACCCCCGAGATGCGCATCTATAAGGAAGAGATCTTCGGCCCGGTGCTGTGCGTGGTGCGGGTGAACAGCCTGGAACAGGCCATGCAGCTGATCAACGAGCACGAGTACGGCAACGGTACCTGCATCTTCACCCGTGACGGTGAGGCGGCGCGGCTGTTCTGCGACGAGATCGAAGTGGGCATGGTCGGTGTCAACGTACCGCTGCCGGTGCCGGTGGCGTACCACAGCTTTGGTGGCTGGAAGCGTTCGCTGTTCGGCGACCTGCATGCCTATGGCCCGGACGGTGTGCGCTTCTATACCCGTCGCAAGGCGATTACCCAGCGCTGGCCACAGCGGGCCAGCCATGAGGCTTCGCAGTTTGCGTTCCCGAGCCTGTAAGGCACAGGGATGAAAGCGGGGCGGCCGACAGGCCGCCCCGCTTTGTTTCTTGGCTGCTTATATAGGTGCTATGGCTGTGGCGAGCACCTGGCAGCCCCCGACGCGGTCTTTTCCCCCGATATTTCACTTTAATGAAATTAACGGTTGACGCCCTGTCAGATCCCCTTATAATGCGCCCCACTTCCAGCGACATCGGAACGAAAAACTCCTTGAATATCAATGAGTTGATTGTTGAAGAGGGTTGCGGAGGTGCTTCGATCATCTGATCGGCAGCGGTGAAAAAGGCAGTTGGCAGCAGGTTGTAACGCTGTATGATTCGCCTCCCGCTACGAGAGATCGCAGCGAGTCAAGTGTTTGAAGTGAAACGAGTTCTTCGTTAAAAACCTCAAAATAAACGCTTGACACGAAATGAGGAAAGCGTAGAATGCGCGCCTCGGTTGAGATGAAAAGCTCTTGGCCAAACGCTCTTTAACAAATTGAATCAAGCAATTCGTGTGGGTGCTTGTGAGTACGGACTGATAGTCGCCAAGATTATCAGCATCACAAGTGGCCATGCGAGAAATCACATAGTCATTTGAGATTGCTGAGCCAAGTTTAGGGTTTCTTAAAAACCCAAGCAGTATTGAACTGAAGAGTTTGATCATGGCTCAGATTGAACGCTGGCGGCAGGCCTAACACATGCAAGTCGAGCGGATGACGGGAGCTTGCTCCTTGATTCAGCGGCGGACGGGTGAGTAATGCCTAGGAATCTGCCTGGTAGTGGGGGACAACGTTTCGAAAGGAACGCTAATACCGCATACGTCCTACGGGAGAAAGCAGGGGACCTTCGGGCCTTGCGCTATCAGATGAGCCTAGGTCGGATTAGCTAGTAGGTGAGGTAATGGCTCACCTAGGCGACGATCCGTAACTGGTCTGAGAGGATGATCAGTCACACTGGAACTGAGACACGGTCCAGACTCCTACGGGAGGCAGCAGTGGGGAATATTGGACAATGGGCGAAAGCCTGATCCAGCCATGCCGCGTGTGTGAAGAAGGTCTTCGGATTGTAAAGCACTTTAAGTTGGGAGGAAGGGCAGTAAGTTAATACCTTGCTGTTTTGACGTTACCGACAGAATAAGCACCGGCTAACTCTGTGCCAGCAGCCGCGGTAATACAGAGGGTGCAAGCGTTAATCGGAATTACTGGGCGTAAAGCGCGCGTAGGTGGTTCGTTAAGTTGGATGTGAAAGCCCCGGGCTCAACCTGGGAACTGCATCCAAAACTGGCGAGCTAGAGTATGGTAGAGGGTGGTGGAATTTCCTGTGTAGCGGTGAAATGCGTAGATATAGGAAGGAACACCAGTGGCGAAGGCGACCACCTGGACTGATACTGACACTGAGGTGCGAAAGCGTGGGGAGCAAACAGGATTAGATACCCTGGTAGTCCACGCCGTAAACGATGTCAACTAGCCGTTGGAATCCTTGAGATTTTAGTGGCGCAGCTAACGCATTAAGTTGACCGCCTGGGGAGTACGGCCGCAAGGTTAAAACTCAAATGAATTGACGGGGGCCCGCACAAGCGGTGGAGCATGTGGTTTAATTCGAAGCAACGCGAAGAACCTTACCAGGCCTTGACATGCAGAGAACTTTCCAGAGATGGATTGGTGCCTTCGGGAACTCTGACACAGGTGCTGCATGGCTGTCGTCAGCTCGTGTCGTGAGATGTTGGGTTAAGTCCCGTAACGAGCGCAACCCTTGTCCTTAGTTACCAGCACGTTATGGTGGGCACTCTAAGGAGACTGCCGGTGACAAACCGGAGGAAGGTGGGGATGACGTCAAGTCATCATGGCCCTTACGGCCTGGGCTACACACGTGCTACAATGGTCGGTACAGAGGGTTGCCAAGCCGCGAGGTGGAGCTAATCTCACAAAACCGATCGTAGTCCGGATCGCAGTCTGCAACTCGACTGCGTGAAGTCGGAATCGCTAGTAATCGCAAATCAGAATGTTGCGGTGAATACGTTCCCGGGCCTTGTACACACCGCCCGTCACACCATGGGAGTGGGTTGCACCAGAAGTAGCTAGTCTAACCTTCGGGAGGACGGTTACCACGGTGTGATTCATGACTGGGGTGAAGTCGTAACAAGGTAGCCGTAGGGGAACCTGCGGCTGGATCACCTCCTTAATCGAAGACATCAGCCTGCTGATGAGCTCCCACACGAATTGCTTGATTCATTGTGTAAAGACGATGCTGTAACGCGACCCTGTTATAGGTCTGTAGCTCAGTTGGTTAGAGCGCACCCCTGATAAGGGTGAGGTCGGCAGTTCAAATCTGCCCAGACCTACCAATTACTTGGTGCGGCTGGTCAAATGGGGCCATAGCTCAGCTGGGAGAGCGCCTGCCTTGCACGCAGGAGGTCAGCGGTTCGATCCCGCTTGGCTCCACCACTCTTTCAGGTTTCGCAGCACTGCTCAGAACTTAGAAATGAACATTCGTTGATGAATGTTGATTTCTGACTTTTGTCAGATCGTTCTTTAAAAATTCGGATATGTGATAGATAGACTGAATGCCAGTTTCACTGCTGGTTATTCAGGCTAAGGTAAAATTTGTGAGTTCTGCTCAGCAATGAGCGAAATGCGAATTTTCGGCGAATGTCGTCTTCACAGTATAACCAGATTGCTTGGGGTTATATGGTCAAGTGAAGAAGCGCATACGGTGGATGCCTTGGCAGTCAGAGGCGATGAAAGACGTGGTAGCCTGCGATAAGCTTTGGGGAGTCGGCAAACAGACTGTGATCCAGAGATCTCTGAATGGGGGAACCCAGCCAGCACAAGCTGGTTATCTTGTACTGAATACATAGGTGCAAGAGGCGAACCAGGGGAACTGAAACATCTAAGTACCCTGAGGAAAAGAAATCAACCGAGATTCCCTTAGTAGTGGCGAGCGAACGGGGACCAGCCCTTAAGCTGGTTTGAGATTAGTGGAACGCTCTGGAAAGTGCGGCCATAGTGGGTGATAGCCCCGTACACGAAAATCTCTTGCCAGTGAAATCGAGTAGGACGGAGCACGAGAAACTTTGTCTGAACATGGGGGGACCATCCTCCAAGGCTAAATACTACTGACTGACCGATAGTGAACCAGTACCGTGAGGGAAAGGCGAAAAGAACCCCGGAGAGGGGAGTGAAATAGAACCTGAAACCGTATGCGTACAAGCAGTGGGAGCCTACTTTGTTAGGTGACTGCGTACCTTTTGTATAATGGGTCAGCGACTTATATTCAGTGGCGAGCTTAACCGAATAGGGGAGGCGTAGCGAAAGCGAGTCTTAATAGGGCGCTTTAGTCGCTGGGTATAGACCCGAAACCGGGCGATCTATCCATGGGCAGGTTGAAGGTTAGGTAACACTGACTGGAGGACCGAACCGACTACCGTTGAAAAGTTAGCGGATGACCTGTGGATCGGAGTGAAAGGCTAATCAAGCTCGGAGATAGCTGGTTCTCCTCGAAAGCTATTTAGGTAGCGCCTCATGTATCACTGTAGGGGGTAGAGCACTGTTTCGGCTAGGGGGTCATCCCGACTTACCAAACCGATGCAAACTCCGAATACCTACAAGTGCCGAGCATGGGAGACACACGGCGGGTGCTAACGTCCGTCGTGAAAAGGGAAACAACCCAGACCGTCAGCTAAGGTCCCAAAGTCATGGTTAAGTGGGAAACGATGTGGGAAGGCTTAGACAGCTAGGAGGTTGGCTTAGAAGCAGCCACCCTTTAAAGAAAGCGTAATAGCTCACTAGTCGAGTCGGCCTGCGCGGAAGATGTAACGGGGCTCAAACCATGCACCGAAGCTACGGGTATCACCTCTGGTGATGCGGTAGAGGAGCGTTCTGTAAGCCTGTGAAGGTGAGTTGAGAAGCTTGCTGGAGGTATCAGAAGTGCGAATGCTGACATGAGTAACGACAATGCGAGTGAAAAACTCGCACGCCGAAAGACCAAGGTTTCCTGCGCAACGTTAATCGACGCAGGGTTAGTCGGTCCCTAAGGCGAGGCTGAAAAGCGTAGTCGATGGAAAACAGGTTAATATTCCTGTACTTCCAGTTATTGCGATGGAGGGACGGAGAAGGCTAGGCCAGCTTGGCGTTGGTTGTCCAAGTTTAAGGTGGTAGGCTGAGATCTTAGGCAAATCCGGGATCTTAAGGCCGAGAGCTGATGACGAGTGCTCTTTAGAGCGCGAAGTGGTTGATGCCATGCTTCCAAGAAAAGCTCCTAAGCTTCAGATAACTGGGAACCGTACCCCAAACCGACACAGGTGGTTAGGTAGAGAATACCAAGGCGCTTGAGAGAACTCGGGTGAAGGAACTAGGCAAAATGGCACCGTAACTTCGGGAGAAGGTGCGCCGGTGAGGGTGAAGCACTTGCTGCGTAAGCCCACGCCGGTCGAAGATACCAGGCCGCTGCGACTGTTTATTAAAAACACAGCACTCTGCAAACACGAAAGTGGACGTATAGGGTGTGACGCCTGCCCGGTGCCGGAAGGTTAATTGATGGGGTTAGCGCAAGCGAAGCTCTTGATCGAAGCCCCGGTAAACGGCGGCCGTAACTATAACGGTCCTAAGGTAGCGAAATTCCTTGTCGGGTAAGTTCCGACCTGCACGAATGGCGTAACGATGGCGGCGCTGTCTCCACCCGAGACTCAGTGAAATTGAAATCGCTGTGAAGATGCAGTGTATCCGCGGCTAGACGGAAAGACCCCGTGAACCTTTACTATAGCTTTGCACTGGACTTTGAGCTTGCTTGTGTAGGATAGGTGGGAGGCTTTGAAGTGGGGACGCCAGTTCTCATGGAGCCATCCTTGAAATACCACCCTGGCAACCTTGAGGTTCTAACTCAGGTCCGTTATCCGGATCGAGGACAGTGTATGGTGGGTAGTTTGACTGGGGCGGTCTCCTCCCAAAGAGTAACGGAGGAGTACGAAGGTGCGCTCAGACCGGTCGGAAATCGGTCGTAGAGTATAAAGGCAAAAGCGCGCTTGACTGCGAGACACACACGTCGAGCAGGTACGAAAGTAGGTCTTAGTGATCCGGTGGTTCTGTATGGAAGGGCCATCGCTCAACGGATAAAAGGTACTCCGGGGATAACAGGCTGATACCGCCCAAGAGTTCATATCGACGGCGGTGTTTGGCACCTCGATGTCGGCTCATCACATCCTGGGGCTGAAGCCGGTCCCAAGGGTATGGCTGTTCGCCATTTAAAGTGGTACGCGAGCTGGGTTTAGAACGTCGTGAGACAGTTCGGTCCCTATCTGCCGTGGACGTTTGAGATTTGAGAGGGGCTGCTCCTAGTACGAGAGGACCGGAGTGGACGAACCTCTGGTGTTCCGGTTGTCACGCCAGTGGCATTGCCGGGTAGCTATGTTCGGAAGAGATAACCGCTGAAAGCATCTAAGCGGGAAACTTGCCTCAAGATGAGATCTCACTGGAGCCTTGAGCTCCCTGAAGGGCCGTCGAAGACTACGACGTTGATAGGTTGGGTGTGTAAGCGCTGTGAGGCGTTGAGCTAACCAATACTAATTGCCCGTGAGGCTTGACCATATAACACCCAAGCAATTTGCGCTGAGGCCAAATTGTGGTGGTGAAGACGAAAGAACCGAAGATTCGTAAGACCACAAATTCACATATCCGAATTCGCTGGAGTATCCATCTGGATCTTCTGGCAACAGAATTTCTTGACGACCATAGAGCATTGGAACCACCTGATCCCATCCCGAACTCAGCAGTGAAACGATGCATCGCCGATGGTAGTGTGGGGTTTCCCCATGTGAGAGTAGGTCATCGTCAAGATTCATTTCGCAAAACCCCTATCTGCGCGAGCAGGTAGGGGTTTTGTCTTTTCTGCGTTCCGACAAGCCCGCTCCCACGGAGGCCCTCGACCGCGTCGCCTGCCTCCGTGATAAGGTTTCCCCTCTGCATCAACCGCTTCCCGAGATCACCCAATGCCCCAGACCACCTCACTTCACCCAGGCTTCATGATCGTCCAGGGCAACCGCCTGGACGACCTGCGCAATCTGGTGGTGAGCGTGATGCGCCGTTACCCCCTGGCGCCGCTGGAAAACGAAATCGCCCTGGTGCAGAGCAACGGAATCGCCCAATGGTTGAAACTGGCCCTGGCCGAGGACCCGCAGGACGACGACCAGGGCGGTTGCGGGATCGCCGCCGCCATCGATGTGCAGCTTCCGGGCAGCTTCATGTGGCAGCTGTACCGCCGCGTGCTGGGGCGCGACGAAATCCCCGAGGTGTCACTGCTGGACAAGGCGCCCCTGACCTGGCGCCTGATGCGCCTGCTCCCGGAAGTGATCGAACGCCCGCACTTCGAGCCCCTGCGCCGCTTTCTCACCGATGACAGCGACCTGCGCAAGCGCTACCAGCTGGCCGAGCGCCTTGCCGACCTGTTCGACCAGTACCAGGTCTACCGTGCCGACTGGCTGAAGGACTGGGCAAGTGGTGCCCATGTGCTCAATACCGCGCGTGGCGAGCGCAAGCCGCTGGCCGCCGGCAATCGCTGGCAGGCCGAGCTGTGGCGGATCCTGCTCGAGGACGTCGGCGAGACGGGCATGGCCCAGAGCCGGGCCGGCGTGCATCAACGTTTCATCGAGCGGATCAACGGCCTGGAACAGGCCCCCGCCGGGCTGCCGGCGCGGCTGATCGTGTTCGGCATCTCGTCGCTGCCCGCCCAGATCCTCGAGGCCCTGGCAGGCCTGGCCCGCTTCAGCCAGGTGCTGCTGTGCGTGCACAACCCTTGCCGCCATCACTGGGGCGATATCGTCGCCGACAAGGACCTGTTGCGACACCAGTACAAGCGTCAGCAACGCAAGCAGGGCATGCCCCTGCAACTGGACGACGAGCTGCTGCACCAGCATGCACACCCGCTGTTGGCGGCCTGGGGCAAGCAGGGGCGCGACTATATCAACCTGCTCGACAGCTACGACGATCCCGGCAGTTACCAGGGCGTGTTCAGCGACGGACGCATCGACCTGTTCGGCGAAGGTGAACCGAAGACACTGCTCAACCAGTTGCAGGACGACATCCTCGAGCTGCGCCCCCTGGCCGAGACCCGCGAGCAGTGGCCGGCAGTTGATCCGGGCAAGGACCGTTCCGTGCGTTTTCACCTGGCCCACAGTCCGCAGCGTGAAGTGGAGATCCTCCACGATCAGTTGCTGGCCCGCTTCAGTGCCGACCCCACGCTGCGGCCTCGCGACGTTATCGTCATGCTGCCGGCCATCGACACCTACGCACCGCATATCCGCGCGGTGTTCGGCCAGCTCGATCGCAACGATCCGCGCTATATCCCGTTCACCCTGACCGACCAGGGCCAGCGTGGTCGCGACCCGTTGCTGATCGCCCTGGAGCATCTGCTCAAGCTGCCTGACAGCCGTTTCGCCGTCAGCGAAGTGCTCGACCTGCTGGACGTGCCGGCAGTACGCGCCCGCTTCGCCATCCAGGAAAGCGACCTGCCAACCCTGCACCGTTGGATCGAAGGCGCCGGCATCCGTTGGGGATTGAGTGCCGAGCAACGTGCCAGCCTTGGCCTTCCCGAGGGACTCGAGCAGAACAGTTGGCGCTTCGGCCTGCGGCGCATGCTGCTGGGGTACGCGGTCGGCGTGGGCGAAGGCTGTGACGGTATCGAGCCTTATGATGAGATCGGTGGCCTCGATGCCGCGTTGATCGGGCCTTTGGTGGCGTTGCTCGATGCCCTGGACATTGCCTGCCAGGCGCTCTCACAGCCGGCCTCGGCGACGGAGTGGGGGGCACGGCTGCATGCGCTGCTGCAGATCTTCTTCCTGGCCGAGAACGAACACGACGAACTGCTCCTGGTGCAGTTGCAGGACCTGCGCGACACCTGGCTGGAAACCTGTGACGCGGTCGGCCTGCACGACCTGCTGCCACTGACCGTGGTGCGCGAAGCCTGGCTGTCCGGGCTGGACCAGGGCAAGTTGTCCCAGCGCTTCCTGGCCGGCTCGGTGAACTTCTGCACCTTGATGCCCATGCGTGCCATTCCGTTCAGGGTGGTCTGCCTGCTGGGCATGAACGACGGCGACTACCCGCGTGCCCAGCCGCCCCTCGACTTCGACCTGATGGCCAGCGACTACCGGCCTGGGGACCGTTCCCGTCGTGAGGATGACCGTTACCTGCTGCTCGAGGCCCTGCTCTCGGCACGTGACCAGCTCTACGTCAGCTGGGTCGGGCGCAGTATCCGCGACAACAGCGAGCGCCCGTCCTCAGTGCTGATCGGGCAGTTGCGCGATCACCTGGCCGCCGGCTGGCAGCTTGCCGGCGCCAAGAACGGCCAACGCGACGACCCGGGGCAGCAGTTGCTGCATGCCCTGACCCAGGAGCATCCATTACAGCCGTTCAGCCAGCGCTACTTCCAGAAGGGCAGCCCGTTGTTCAGCTTCGCCCATGAATGGTTGGCGTTGCACCAGGCCGGGGATGAAGCGCAAGCGCCTACCGCCCTGTCGCCCTACGCCGGCGATGAGCCGCTCAATCTGGTGCAGCTTCAGGACTTCCTGCGCCATCCGGTACGGCATTTCTTCAGCCAGCGTCTGAAAGTGTTCTTCGAGGCCCTGGAGGCACCGACCCCGGACGAGGAGCCGTTCGTGCTGGACGCCCTGCAACGCTATGGCCTGAGCGAAAGCCTGCTCGGCGCTGCGCTGGCCGATCCGGACAACGCCGAGCGGGCGCTGCAGGACCAGGCACGACGCCTCCAGGCCTGCGGGATGCTGCCGCTGGCAGGCTTCGGCGAAGCCTTGCAGGCCGAGCTGATCCAGCCACTGCCGGACCTGCTGCAACGTCATCGGCAACTGCTGCAACGTTGGCCGACCCTGGTCGAGGGTGCCCTGCCGATCCATTTCGAACACGGGCCGCTGCGCCTCGAGGGCTGGCTCGGCCGGGTGTACCAGGCCGAGGACCAGAGCCTGCTGAGCATCGCCACCGTGCCCAACACCCTCAGTGCCGGGCGCAACAGCCTGAAGTGGCACCGACTGGTGCCGGCCTGGGTCATGCACCTTGCCGCCTGCGCCTCGGGCTATCCGCTGCATAGCGCGTTGGTGGCCAGTGACCTGACCCTGCTGCTGGGCCCGTTGCCCCAGAGTGAGGCGGCAGAGCGCCTGGGCGAACTGTTGGTGGCACGCCAGGCGGGCATGAACGCCCCTTTGCCGGTGGCGGCCAAGACCGCCTTCGCCTGGCTGGCCCAGGAGGATCCGGACAAGGCCGTGGCCGCAGCCATCCGCGCCTATGAGGGTGACGGCCAGAACAGCTTCGGTGAGCGCAGCGAAAGCCTGGCCTTGGCCCGCCAGTACCGTGACTTCGCCGCGCTGGCCCTCGACGAAACCTTCGAAGGCTGGTGCGAAGCCTTGTACCGCCCCCTGTTCGCAGCGCCCTGGCAGACCCTGGGTAATCCGGAGAACGCCCAATGACCCAAGCCCGCCCCCTGGCGCTGAGTTTCCCTTTGCACGGCAGCCAGCTGATCGAAGCCAGTGCCGGTACCGGCAAGACGTTCACCATCTCGGCCTTGTACCTGCGGCTGATCCTCGGCCATGGCGGTGAGCAGGGTTTCAGCCGCGAACTGCTGCCACCGCAGATCCTCGTGGTGACCTTCACCGACGCGGCCACCAAGGAGCTGCGCGAGCGTATCCGCGCGCGCCTGGCGGAGGCGGCGCGTTTCTTCCGCGGCGAGCTGGACGATGCCGACCCGCTGCTGCACCTGCTGCGCGACGATTATCCACAGGAGCAATGGCCACGCTGTGCCAGCCGCCTGGAGATCGCCGTGCAGTGGATGGACGAGGCCGCCGTTTCGACCATCCACGGCTGGTGCCAGCGCATGTTGCGCGAGCACGCCTTCGACAGCGGCAGCCTGTTCACCCAGAGCCTGGAGACCGATCACAGCGAACTGCTGGGCCAGGTCATGCGCGACTATTGGCGGCGCTTCTGCTACGGCATGCGTGGTGAGTCGCTGGCCTGGGTGCGCGGCAACTGGGGCAGCCCCGATGCCTTGTTGCCGAGGATCAGGCCGCTGTTCGGCCGTGTCCGGGGCCAGGTGGACGATCAGGACCCACAAGCCTTGATCGAGGCGACCCTGCGCCAGCGCACGGAACAACTGGCGCAGCTCAAGGCGCCCTGGGGCGCCTGGGCCGACGAGCTGCAGCAGATCTGCCGCGATGCCGTAGCGGCCAAGCAGGCCGACGGGCGCAAGTTGCAGGCACGCTATTTCGAGCCCTGGTTCGACAAGCTGCGGGCCTGGGCCGGTGATGAGCAGGCCATGGAACTGGACCTGGGCACCGGCTTCACCCGCCTGACACCCGCTGGCCTGGCCGAGGCCTGGAAGTCCGGCGAGCCGCCGCAGCACCCGGCACTGCGGGCCATGGAATCCTTGCGCGAGCAGTTGCAGGGGCTGGCCAGCCCCGATGCACGGTTGCTGGAGCATGCCGCCGCCTGGGTTTCGGCGCGCTTCGAGGTGGAGAAACGCCGCCGCGCCGAGATGGGCTTCGACGATATGCTGCTGCGCCTGGAGCATGCCCTGGGCAGCGACTCGGGTGAGCGCCTGGCCGCGTTGATCCGCGAGCAGTTCCCGGTCGCGTTGATCGACGAATTCCAGGACACCGACCCCGTCCAGTACGGGATCTTCGAGCGCATCTACCGCATCACCGAGAACAACCCGGACACCGGCCTGTTCATGATCGGCGACCCCAAGCAGGCGATCTACGCCTTCCGTGGCGCCGACATTTTCACCTACCTGGCCGCGCGCCGCGCCACCGCCGGGCGCCTGCACAGCCTGGACACCAACTACCGCTCCAGCCAGGCCATGGTCGCGGCGGTCAATCGGGTGTTCCTCCAGGCCGAGGAACGCGCCGAGGGCCGTGGCGCCTTCCTGTTCCGGGCCCAGGGCGACAATCCGCTGCCCTTCGTCGAAGTGCGCGCCAAGGGCCGTGGCGAGCAACTGCTGATCGCCGGACAGCCCAGCGCGGCCCTGCATTGCTGGCAGCTGGAGAGCGACGAGCCAGTATCCAGCACAGCGTATCGCCAGCAGTTGGCGGCCAGTTGCGCCAGCCATATCGTCGAGCTGCTCGAAGGTGGTCAGCAAGGCGTCAGCGGTTTCGCCGATGCCGCTGGCAAGCTGCGACCCTGCCTGCCTTCCGATATCGCCATCCTGGTGCGCGACGGTCGTGAGGCCCAGCTGGTCCGCGCCGAGCTGGCGGCTCGCGACGTGCGCAGCGTATACCTGTCGGACAAGGACTCGGTGTTCGCCGCCCAGGAGGCCCATGACTTGCTGGCCTGGCTCAAGGCCTGCGCCGAGCCGGACTCGGAGCGCATGCTCAAGGCCGCCTTGGCCAGCCTGACTCTCGACCTGCCGCTTATCGAACTGGAGCGCCTGAACCAGGACGAGCGGGTCTGGGAAAGCTGGGTTATGCGTTTTCGCCGCTATCGCGACACCTGGCAGCGTCAGGGCGTGCTGCCGATGCTGCGCCGCCTGCTGCACGACTTCCAGCTGCCGCGGGCGCTGATGGGCCGCAGCGATGGCGAACGGGTGCTGACCAACCTGCTGCACCTGGCCGAACTGCTGCAGCAGGCCGCGGGCGAGCTGGATGGCGAGCAGGCGCTGATCCGCCATCTCACCGAGCACCTGGCCAACGCCGGGCAGGCCGGAGAAGAGCAGATCCTGCGCCTGGAAAGCGACGAGCAACTGGTCAAGGTGGTGACCATCCACAAGTCCAAGGGCCTGGAATACCCCTTGGTGTACCTGCCGTTCATCTGCACCAGCAAACCGGTGGATGGCCAGCGCCTGCCCCTGGGCTGGCACGACGACCAGGGTGTGGCGCACCTGACCCTGACCCCGAATGCCGAGCAGATCGAGCGCGCCGACGACGAACGCCTGGCCGAGGACCTGCGCTTGCTCTACGTCGCCCTGACCCGTGCCCAGCATGCCTGCTGGCTGGGCGTTGCCGACCTCAAGCGCGGCACCCAGCGCAGTTCGCAGCTGCATCGTTCGGCCTTGGGCTACCTGCTGGGCGGTGGCCTGCCGTTGGCGGCTTCCAGCCAGCTGGGCGAATGGCTCGCCACCCTGGCGGCCGGCAATCCGGCCATCACCCAGGGTCCACTGCCTGAGGTCCAGGCCCTGTGCTACCGCACGCCGGACAGCCAGCGCGAGCTGCTGCCGCCGCGCAAGCCTCGTCGGGCCGCAGCGGAGCACTGGTGGATCGCCTCGTACAGCGCATTGCGGGTGGGTGACCAGACCCTGGTCGCCGACAGCTCCCAGGCCCAGCAACTGCTGGACGACGAGGTGCTGGACAGCCAGTCGCTGCGTGAGGTGCCGGCGGAAGCGGGTGATATCCACCGCTTCCCCCGTGGGCCGAATCCGGGCACCTTCCTTCATGGCCTGCTCGAATGGGCGGGGCGCGAAGGGTTCGCCGAGGTCGCCGCTCAAGGGCATGTGATCGAGCGCACCGTGGGCCAGCGCTGCAACCGACGCGACTGGATCGGCTGGATTCCCACGCTGACCGAATGGCTGCAACAGCTGCTGGTCCAGCCCATGCCGTTGCAAGGGGCCACCTTGACCCTCGCAGGTCTCGAGCGCTACCAGGTCGAAATGGAGTTCTGGTTCGCCAGCCACCAGGTCGACGCGGTGCGCCTCGACCACCTGGTAGCGCGCCACACTCACGCAGGCATGACGCGGGCAGCCGCCCAGCCGACCGTGCTCAACGGCATGTTCAAGGGCTTCATCGACCTGGCCTTCGAACTCGACGGGCGCTACTACGTGGCCGACTACAAGTCCAACTGGCTCGGCCCCGACGCCGAGGCCTACGGCGCCCTGGCCATGGAGCAGGCAATCCTCGAGCACCGCTACGACCTGCAGTACGTGCTCTACCTGCTGGCCCTGCACCGCCAGCTGCGCGCGCGCCTGCCCGACTACGACTACGACCGGCACGTCGGCGGCGCCGTGTTCATCTTCCTGCGTGGCGTCACCTCGGCCGGCCACGGGCTGTATCATGCGCGGCCGCCCCGGGCGCTGATCGAACAGCTCGACGCGATGTTCCGGGGTGAGCAAGAACCTGCCCAACAGGACCTGTTTGCCGGAGCCACGCCATGAGCCGCAACCTCGACGATCTGCTGCCCACGCCCTTGCAGGCCGAGCACCTGAGCGCCCTGGCGCCGCTGCGCCACAGCCAGGACTTGCTGGCGCTGCTCGATCGCTGGGTCGAGCGCGGCTGGCTGCGTGCTTTGGACCGGGCTTTCGTGAGTTTCCTCGAGGAGCGGGCGCCGGGCAGCGATCCGCTGGTGCTGCTGGCCGCCGCCCTGGCCAGCCACCAGCTGGGTCATGGCCATGTCTGCCTCGACCTGCAACAGACCCTCGCCGAGCCGGATTTCGCCCTGTCGCTGCCACCGGAAGGCGATGCCCTGGCCGGGCCGTTGCTGCTGCCTTCGCAACTGCTGGCCAGCCTCGACCTGGGCACCTGGTTGCAGCGGATCGCCGAGAGCCCCCTGGTTGCCACCGGCGACACCGTCGAGCAGCGTGCCCGGCCACTGGTGGTCAGCGGCGAGCGCCTGTACCTGCGCCGCTATTGGACCTACGAGCGACGCATCGACAACGCCCTGCATGAGCGCCTGGCGCGCCTTCAGCCGCAGCCGACCGACCTGGCACTACGCCTGGCGCAACTGTTTGAAGGCGGCTCGAGCGCAGGTGAGGTGGACTGGCAGAAGCTGGCCTGCGCCCTGGCCACCCGGGCCGGCTTCAGTGTCATCACCGGCGGCCCCGGGACCGGCAAGACCACCACCGTGGTACGCCTGCTGGCGTTGTTGCAGGGGCCTGCGGTCGAGCAAGGCCGGCCGCTGCGCATCCGCCTGGCGGCGCCGACCGGCAAGGCCGCGGCGCGCCTCACCGAGTCCATCGGCCAGCAGGTGGAGCGCTTACAGGTGGATGGCGCGGTGCGGGCGCAGATCCCCACCGAGGTCAGCACCGTGCACCGTTTGCTGGGCAGCCGCCCGGGCTCTCGGCACTTCCGCCATCATGCCGGCAATCCGTTGCCCCTGGATGTGCTGGTGGTCGACGAAGCCTCGATGATCGACCTGGAGATGATGGCCAACCTGCTCGACGCCCTGCCGGCCAACGCGCGGCTGGTGCTGCTGGGCGACAAGGACCAGCTCGCCTCGGTGGAGGCCGGGGCGGTGCTGGGCGACCTGTGTCGCGATGCCGAGGACGGCTGCTACTGGCCGCAGACCCTGGCCTGGCTGGAGCAGGTGGGCGGACAGTCGCTGGCCGACATCGGCCTGAGGCCGGGCGATGGCCGGCGTAACCCGCTGGCCCAGCAGATCGTGATGCTGCGCCACTCGCGGCGTTTCGGCGAAGGCAGCGGCATCGGCCAGTTGGCGCGCCTGGTCAATCGCCAGCAAGCGCTGGAGGCGCGTGCGTTGCTGGCGACCCGACCGGCGGATGTCCATTGCCTGACCCTGGGCGGCGAGCATGACAAACGCTTCGACCGCCTGCTGCTCGATGGCCTCAACCAAGGCTCCGAGGGGCCACAAGGGTATCGCGGCTACCTGCGTACCATCGGTCGCCTGCGTCCGCCGCCAGGCACGCCAGGCGACGATCCGCGCTGGGAGCGCTGGGCGGCCGAGGTGCTGCAGAGCTTCGAGGCGTTCCAGTTGCTCTGCGCCGTACGCAAGGGCGCCTGGGGCGTCGAAGGCCTCAATGAGCGGGTCGCCCGGGTGCTGCACAACGCCGGGCTGATCGACAGCCAGCAACCCTGGTACGAAGGCCGTCCGGTACTGGTCACCCGCAACGACTATGGCCTCGGGCTGATGAACGGCGATATCGGCATCGCCCTGCGCCTGCCGGACGAGCAGGGCGAGGCATTGCTGCGCGTGGCCTTCCCGCGCAATGATGGCAGCGGCGGGGTGCGCTTCGTCCTGCCCAGCCGTCTCAGCGAGGTGGAAACGGTGTTCGCCATGACCGTGCACAAGTCCCAGGGCTCGGAATTCAGCCATACCGCGCTGGTGCTGCCCGACGCGCTGAGCCCGGTGCTGACCAAGGAACTGGTGTACACCGGCATCACCCGCGCCAAGCATTGCTTCAGCCTGATCGAGCCGCGCGCCGGGGTGTTCGAGGAGGCCGTGGGGCGCAAGGTCCGGCGGGTCTCGGGGCTGATGCTGGAGCAAGTCTGACTCTGGAGTTTGCCGCCGATATGCTATCGTTGCGGCATTATCCGCAAACATTTTGTGAGATTTCCCCCCATGACAGTGGCTGTCTCGGCCTTGGGACGCGTGAAGGGCTGTGCGCTCTCGTTGCTGATGGCCATGCTGTTGTCGAACGGCGCCCCCGCCTGGGCGGGCAATGCCGTGTCGGATGCGCAGGTGCAGCTACGGGCCAAGGCCGTGACCCAGGTCGTGCTGGGCATCCTCAGCTACGCCCGCTGGCCTGCCGACCCCAATCCCCTGCGCCTGTGCCTGGTCGGTCCGACCGAGTACGCCGACGACCTGATCAAGGGCAATCTGCAGCAGTCCGGGCAACCCCTGCAGGTGCGCCGCCTGCTCGCCGACGACCCCAGTGTGGCCAGTGCCTGTGACGCCATCTACCTCGGCAAGCTCGACAAGCAGCAACGTGAGCGATTGTTCCAGCGGATCAACGGCCATCCGGTGCTGAGCATCAGCGAGGCCGACGATCCGTGCACGGTGGGGAGCCTGTTCTGCCTGCGGGTCGGCGACCAGCAGGTGGCGTTCGACGTCAACCTCGACTCGGTGGCACGCAGCGGCGTGCGCATCCATCCCAGTGTGCTGCAGCTGTCGCGACGGCGGGCGGGGCAGCCATGAAACGTTCAGCCAGGCGCTTCAGCCGGCCGACCCTGCGCGCCGTGCTCGGGCGGGGTCACCTGGGCGTGGCCTTGCTCGCCGCAGGGCTGGCCGGGGTGCTGGTGACCCTGCTCGGGGTGGCGGCGTTGCGCGTGTATGCCAACCACAACCTGCACCTGATCGCCCGCTCCATCAACTACACCGTCGAGGCCGCCGTGGTGTTCGACGACAGTGCCGCGGCCAACGAGGCACTGGCGCTGATCGCCTCCACCGAAGAAGTGGCCGACGCCAAGGTGTACGACAACGATGGCGACCTGCTCGCCCACTGGCAACGCGACGAGCAGGGGGTAATGGCGCAGTTGCAGTCCCAGGTGGCGCGCAGCCTGCTGGAGGAGCCGATCAGCATGCCGGTGCAGCACATGGGCCAGCGGGTCGGTCATATCGAGCTGACCGGGCAGGGCGGCAGCCTGGTGCGCTTCCTGCTCAGCGGCCTGGTGGGCATCCTGGTGTGCACGGTGCTCAGCGCGGTGCTGGCGCTGTACCTGTCGCGACGCCTGTTCGGCGACATCATCCGCCCCTTGCGCAACCTGGCCAGCGTTGCCCATGCCGCGCGGCGCGAGCGCAGTTTCGACCGGCGGGTGCCGCAGACCCAGATCGCCGAGCTCAACGAACTGGGCAACGACTTCAATGCCCTGCTCGACGAGCTGGAGGTCTGGCAGAGCCACCTGCAGAGCGAGAACGAAAGCCTCGCCCACCAGGCCAGCCATGACAGCCTCACCGGCCTGCCCAACCGCGCCTTCTTCGAAGGACGGCTGAGCCGCAGCCTGCGCAATGCCGCCCGTACCGAGGACCACCTGGCGTTGTTGTTCCTCGACAGCGATCACTTCAAGCAGATCAACGACAGCCTCGGCCATGCGGTGGGGGACGAAGTGCTGATCAGCGTGGCCAGCCGCGTGCGCGCGCAGCTGCGCGAGCATGACCTGGTGGCGCGCCTGGGCGGCGACGAGTTCGCCGTGCTGCTGACGCCACTGCACTCACGCGAGGATGCCCAGCGCATCGCCGAGAAGATCGTTGCCAGCATGAAGCTGCCGGTGCAGCTGGAGGATGGCAACAGCCTGACCACCTCGCTGAGCGTCGGTATCGCCTATTACCCGGACGACGGCCGCGACCCGGCCAGTCTGCTCAATGCCGCCGATGCGGCGATGTACCAGGCCAAGCGCAATCGCCGTGGCCATTGGCAAGTGGCGCAGACGGAACGCTGCGCCCCTGATGCAAAGAACAGGAGCTGAACCGTGACCAAGCGTTTTTCCGTGCTGCGTTTTCCGTTATTCACCCTGCTGCTGGCGCTGCTGACCCTGGCCGGCTGCCAGAGCGTGCCGCCCAAGGGGCTGACTCCCGAGCAGGTCGCCGTGCTCAAGCGCGAGGGTTTCGCCCCGACCGACGAGGGCTGGGCGTTCGACCTGTCGGGCAAGGTGCTGTTCGGCAGTGACCTGGACAGCCTCAACAGCGCCAGCGAGTCGATCGTCGAGCGTATCGGCAAGGCGCTGCTGTCGGTGGATATCCAGCGCGTGCGCATCGATGGCCATACCGACGCTTCGGGCAAGACCGCCTATAACCAGCAGCTCTCCGAGCGCCGCGCCCAGAGCGTGGCCAAGGCGTTGATCGGCATCGGCATGCAGCCGCAGAACATCCAGACCCGCGGCATGGGCAGCAGCCAGCCGGTGGCGGATAACCGCACCGCGGCGGGACGCATGGAGAATCGGCGGGTGTCGATCGTGGTGGCGTCGGATTGAGGCTGTTGGGGCCGCTACGCGTCCCTTTCGCCGGCAAGCCGGCTCCCACAGATACAGCGTATGTCTTGGTAACTGTGGGAGCCGGCTTGCCGGCGAAAGGGGCGCGCAGCGGCCCCAGTCAACCCTGAGCGAACTTCATCTCCCGCGTCTCGCCCATCAGCAACGGCGCATTGGCCTCGGTCACCTCGCGAATGTAATCCCATAGCAGCGTGATTCGCTTCAACTTGCGCAGATCCTCCCGGCAGTACATCCAGAACTGCCGCGTCACCTCGATCTGCTCCGGTAGCACCGTCACCAGTCGCGGGTCCTGCGCGGCCAGGAAGCACGGCAGGATCGCCAGCCCGCGCCCCTGCAACGCCGCCGTGTACTGGGCGATCACGCTGGTGCTGCGCAGGTGCGCGTTGGCGTTGGGGATCAGGTTGGCCAGGTACAGCAGCTCCGAGCTGAACGCCAGGTCGTCCACGTAGCTGATGAACGGATGGCGCCCCAGGTCGGCGATCTCGCGGATCGGCTCGTGGCTGTCCAGGTAGTCCTGGGTGGCATACAGGCGCAGGCGGTAGTCGCACAGCTTGCAGCACACATAAGGGCCATGTTCCGGGCGCTCCAGGGCGATGACGATGTCTGCCTCGCGCTTGGACAGGCTGATGAAGTGCGGCAGCGGCAGGATATCCACCGAGATCGCCGGCCAGGCATCGACGAAATGGCTCAACTGCGGGGTGACGAAGAAGCTGCCGAAGCCTTCGGTGCAGCCCATGCGCACATGCCCCGACAACGCCACGCCCGACCCCGAGACCTGCTCGCAGGCCATGTGCAGGGTGCTCTCGATCGACTCGGCATAGCCCAGCAGGCGCTGGCCCTCGGCGGTGAGGACGAAGCCGTTGGTCCGTGATTTTTCGAACAGCAAAGTGCCCAGCGCCCCTTCCAGTGAGCCGATGCGCCGCGACACCGTGGTGTAGTCCACGGCCAGGCGCTTGGCCGCACTGCTGGCCTTGCGGGTGCGCGCCACCTCAAGAAAGAACTTGAGGTCGTCCCAGTTCAGCGCGCTCAGGGAGGTGAGGTCTTTTTGCATGATGATCCGGTTTTTTTGTGCATTCTTGTTGGATGTTTGCACATCTATACTCGAACTCAGCCCCTGAGCGCCACCCCGTTCGCTGCGGCGTAGGCGTCCTCGTTCCGACAATAATTCCAAGGAGAGCGCAGATGAACGCACCCCAGTCGCCCGACCAGACTAAGGTCGAGCAGGTCAAGCTGCTGATCGATGGCCAATGGGTCGAGTCCAAGACCACCGAATGGCGTGACATCGTCAACCCGGCGACCCAGCAAGTGCTGGCGCGGGTGCCGTTCGCCACCGTCGAGGAAGTCAACGCCGCCGTGGCCGCCGCCGAGCGCGCCTTCAAGACCTGGCGCGACACCCCGATCGGCGCGCGCATGCGCATCATGCTCAAGCTGCAGGCGCTGATCCGCGAGCACAGCAAGCGCATCGCCGTGACCCTCAGCGCCGAACAGGGCAAGACCATCGCCGACGCCGAGGGCGATATCTTCCGTGGCCTGGAAGTGGTCGAGCACGCCGCCTCCATCGGCACCCTGCAGATGGGCGAGTTCGCCGAGAACGTCGCCGGCGGTGTCGACACCTATACCCTGCGCCAGCCGATCGGCGTGTGCGCCGGCATTACCCCGTTCAACTTCCCGGCGATGATCCCGCTGTGGATGTTCCCGATGGCCATCGT
Organism: Pseudomonas peradeniyensis; assembly: GCF_014268935.2. Taxonomy (GTDB): domain Bacteria; phylum Pseudomonadota; class Gammaproteobacteria; order Pseudomonadales; family Pseudomonadaceae; genus Aquipseudomonas; species Aquipseudomonas peradeniyensis. The sequence continues at coordinate 884,489 of NZ_JABWRJ020000003.1, forward strand.
CTGCGGCAACACCTTCGTGCTCAAGCCGTCCGAGCAGGACCCGCTGTCGACCATGATGCTGGTCGAGCTGGCGCTGGAAGCCGGCATTCCGGCCGGCGTGCTCAACGTGGTGCACGGCGGCAAGCAGGTGGTCGACACGATCTGCACCCACCAGGACATCAAGGCGATCTCGTTCGTCGGCTCGACCGAGGTCGGTACCCACGTCTACAACCTGGGCAGCCAGCACGGCAAGCGCGTGCAGTCGATGATGGGCGCCAAGAACCACGCCGTGGTGCTGCCCGACGCCAACCGCACCCAGACCATCAATGCCCTGGTCGGCGCCGCCTTCGGCGCGGCCGGCCAGCGCTGCATGGCCACCTCGGTGGCGGTGCTGGTGGGCAAGGCCCGCGAATGGCTGCCGGATATCAAGGAAGCGGCGAGCAAGCTCAAGGTCAACGCCGGCAACGAGCCGGGCACCGATGTTGGCCCGGTGGTCTCCAAGCGCGCCAAGGAGCGTGTGCTGGGCCTGATCGAAAGCGGTATCAAGGAAGGCGCCAAGCTCGAACTGGACGGCCGCGATGTGAAGGTGCCAGGCTACGAGCAGGGCAACTTCGTCGGCCCGACCCTGTTCTCCGGGGTGAAGACCGACATGCAGGTCTACACCCAGGAAATCTTCGGCCCGGTGCTGGTGACCCTGGAGGTCGATACCCTCGACGAGGCCATCGCCCTGGTCAACGCCAACCCGTTCGGTAACGGCACCGGCCTGTTCACCCAGAGCGGCGCGGCGGCGCGCAAGTTCCAGAGCGAGATCGATATCGGCCAGGTCGGCATCAACATCCCTATCCCGGTGCCGGTACCGTTCTTCAGCTTCACCGGTTCCCGTGGCTCCAAGCTCGGTGACCTCGGCCCGTACGGCAAGCAGGTGGTGCAGTTCTACACTCAGACCAAGACCGTCACCGCCCGCTGGTTCGACGATGACAGCGTCAATGACGGTGTGAACACCACCATCAGCCTGCGCTAAGGAGCTCGACATGCGTATCGCATTCATCGGCCTGGGCAACATGGGCGCGCCCATGGCCCGCAACCTGATCAAGGCCGGGCACCAGCTCAACCTGTTCGACCTGAACAAGACCGTGCTGGCGGAACTTGCCGAGCTGGGCGGCCAGGTCAGCACGTCGCCCAAGGACGCCGCCGCCAACAGCGAGCTGGTGATCACCATGCTGCCGGCCGCCGCCCATGTGCGCGGCGTGTACCTGGATGAAGAAACCGGCGTGCTGGCCGGCATCCGTCCCGGCACCCCGACCGTGGACTGCAGCACCATCGACCCGCAGACCGCCCGGGAGGTCTCCAAGGCCGCGGCGGCCAAGGGTATCGACATGGGCGATGCGCCGGTCTCCGGTGGTACCGGCGGCGCGGCGGCCGGCACCCTGACCTTCATGGTCGGTGCCAGCGCCGAGCTGTTCGCCACGCTCCAGCCGGTGCTGGCGCAGATGGGCCGCAATATCGTGCACTGTGGCGAGGTCGGTACCGGGCAGATCGCCAAGATCTGCAACAACCTGCTGCTGGGCATCTCGATGATCGGCGTGTCCGAGGCCATGGCCCTGGGCAATGCGCTGGGCATCGACACCAAGGTGCTGGCCGGCATCATCAACAGCTCCACCGGGCGTTGCTGGAGTTCGGACACCTACAACCCATGGCCGGGCATCATCGAGACCGCCCCGGCTTCGCGTGGCTACACCGGCGGCTTCGGCGCCGAGCTGATGCTCAAGGACCTCGGGCTGGCCACCGAGGCCGCGCGCCAGGCGCACCAGCCGGTGATCCTCGGCGCCGTGGCCCAGCAGCTGTACCAGGCCATGAGCCTGCGCGGTGAAGGCGGCAAGGATTTCTCGGCGATCGTCGAGGGGTACCGCAAGAAGGATTGACGAGCGAGTGGACTTGATCGCGGGCCGGGTGGCCCTTCCCCTTGTAACTGCGCACCTTGGGGAAGGGACATCGGGTTCGCGATTTTTTTTGCCCGCTGTGTGGGCGTGGGAGCGGGTCAGGCGAAGACGAAGTACTTGCGCACCGTCTCGACCACTTCCCAGGTTCCCTTCATCCCCGGTTCGATCACGAACACATCCCCTGCTTTAAGATGCTTCGGCTCTTCACCCTCGGGCGTGACGATGCAATAGCCGTCGAGGAAATGGCAGTACTCCCACTTCTCGTAGTTGACCTCGAACTTGCCCGGCGTGCAGATCCAGGTGCCCATGATCTTGCTGCCGTCGGCGGACAGGTAGGCGTTGAGGTTGACGGTGTGCGGGTCGCCGCCGATGCGCTTCCACTTGGTCGCGTCGACCACCGGGGTCGGGCAGGTTTCGCGCAGGACGGTGATGAAATCGGACATGGCGTGGCTCCAGGCAACAAGTGAGATGACGCATCACCATAGAGTCATCACCGGACGGGCAGTTGCCTGGGCTCGACGCCCAGCTGTCTGCCCGCGCAATGTCAGGACTCGGGCCTTGCAGGTTGTGGACTGTCAGTGGCTCACGCCCACCAGTAACGCACGAAGTGGAAGAACACCGGCGCGGCGAAACACACCGAGTCCATGCGGTCGAGCATGCCGCCGTGGCCTTCGATCATGTGGCCCCAGTCCTTCACCCCACGGTCGCGCTTGATCGCCGACATCACCAGCCCGCCGAAGAAGCCCATGGCATTGACGGTCAAGGCCATCAGTGCCGCCTGCCAGAAGGTGAACGGGGTGATCCAGCACAGCAGGGCGCCGACCAGGGTAGCCAGCGCCACGCCGCCGGCCAGGCCTTCGACGGTCTTCGACGGCGACAGGTTCGGCGCCACCTTGCGCTTGCCGAACAGCTTGCCGCACACGTACTGCAGCACGTCGCTGATCTGCACCACCAGGATCAGCCAGGCGATCAGCAGCAGGTTGCGGCCTTCGTAGCCCGGGATGTCCAGGGTCATCAACGCGGGCACCGACGACACGCAGTACACCGCGATCATCAGCCCCCACTGCACCTTGGAGGCGCGCTCGAGGAAGCGCGTGGTATCGCCGCCGAAGCTGGCCAGGATCGGCAGCAACAGGAACAGGTACACCGGGATGAAGATGCTGAACAGCCCGTACCAGTCCATGGCGATCAGCAGGTACTGCACCGGCAGCGCCACATAGAACGCCGCCACCAGCGCCGGATAGTCGCTGCGTCGGGTCGGGGTGAGGGTCATGAACTCGCGCAGGGCATAGAACGACACGCCGTAGAACAGCACGATCACGCCGTACTTGCCGAACAGGAAGGCGATGCCGATGACCAGCACCATCACCCACCAGGCGTTGATGCGTGCGTTGAGGTTGTCGATCACCGCGTGCGGCGCGGGGCCGGCGCGCCATTTGAGCAGGCGGCCGATCAGGCTGGCGAGTAGCAGCAGGGCGCCGATGCCGGCGAACAGCGACAGGGTGTTGTGATCCATCTCAGGCTTCCTTCGGGGCCAGGTTCAGCAGGGCCTGGCGGGCCCGCTCGAGAAAGGCGTGCTTGCCCTCGTCCGGTTGCAGGTGCAGCGGTTCGCCGAAGCTCAGGGTGCACAGCAGTGGCAGCGGCAGGGCGCGACCCTTGGGCATGACCCGGTTGAGGTTGGCGATCCATACCGGCACCAGCTCGACCTGCGGGTTGGCCGAGGCCAGGTGGAACAGGCCGCTCTTGAACGCCAGCAACGGGTCTTCGGTCAGGTTGCGCGTGCCCTCCGGGAAGAAGATCAGCGAGTCGCCCTGGGCGAAGGCATCGAGCACCGGTTGCAGCGGGTTGCCTTCGCTTGCGCCGTGCTGGCGGTCGATCAGCACGCCGTTGAACACCTGGCGGATCAGGAAGTCGCGGATGCCCGGCTTGCACCAGTAGTCGGCGCCCGCCACCGGGCGGGTGCGGCGGCGCAGCGGCTCGGGCAGCGCTGCCCACAGCAGCACGAAGTCGCCATGGCTGCTGTGGTTGGCGAAGTACAGGCGCTGCACCGGTTGCGGCGTGCAGCCCAGCCACAAGGCGCGGGCGCCGGTGATCAGGCGGGCGGCGGAGGTGATGACGAAGGCAGTCAGGCTGGCGAGCATGGCATTGGTCTTATCCGGTGAAGGGTAGGGTCAGCATTAATGCGACCTGCAGGGCCAGGCACAGGGCCTGGCGCCGCAGCAGGGCCAGGGCGGCCCGGCTGCGGGTCGGCCAGTCGCGCGGGTCGTTGGGCGCAGGTTTGAGGCGCAGGTCGAACAGGGCGTGGTCCAGGTCCTGGGTGTCGGCGGGCAGGTCGCTGCTGGCGCCGAGGTGGGCGAACAGGTCGGCATCCAGGGCGACGCGCAGGGCCCAGTACTTGTGGACCAGACCGAGCAGCAGCAAAAGGCCGCAGAGCAGGTGAGGCAGCGGCGCCAATGGCAGACCGAGCAATGGAGCCAGGGTGCAGGCCAGGGCCAGCAGGGTCAGGCCGTCCGACAGGCGCTCCAGCTGGCAGCCACGGGCGAGCAGGCTGGCGACGAGATACAACCTCATGGCTGGGCCTCCAGGTGATGCAGTGCCAGGCGGTGGGCCGGGTGCAGGACCACACCGGGACGCGCCTGGCGAATCAGCGCTTCGGCCTGTTCGGCGCTGGCACAGCGGCCGCTGAGCAGCAGCCAGGCGGCGACGGCGCTGGCGCTGCGCGAGTAACCCAAGGCGCAGCAGACCAGCACCGGGCCTTGTTGATGGCGGTGCTCGATGGCCTTGGCGGCCTGTTGCAGGATTTCCCGGTCTGGGGCAATCAGGTCCAGGGTCGGCAGGCTCTGGTAGTCCTGTGGTGTTTTCAGCGCCTTCATCGCGGGGCAAACCGCGTTGTGGGAGCGGGCTTGCCCCGCGATGTTCTGGTGAGGGACTGCAAGGCAGGGCAGCTCGGCGCTCAGGTCGACAATCGCCGCGAACGCAGACGCTTCAGTGCGCCCCGGCACTCTGCCGAGATACACGCCATCGGCCACCTCATCCGCCTGCGGATGCCGCCAGGTCCATAGTCGCGAATTGACCCAGGCGCACAGCAGGTAAGGCGCCAGCAGCCAGGTGGCGGCCACGGACAGCCGCCCGTCGGCGCCTTTCTGGAAACCTGCGGCGCCGAACAGGGCATAGTTCAGCGCCACCAGCAGCAACGACAGCGCCGGCCACAGCAACCATAACCCGCCACCACCGATCTTCACTGCCAGTAACCCCAGCACGGCCGCGCCCAGGCCATAACGCAGCGTCAGGCGCCAACGTTTCGGATCCTGCGCCAGACGTGCCTGGCGCCAGGGCAACGGGCCACTGTGCGGCCACAGCCACAGGCAAATGAACCCCGCCAGTGCCCCGGTCGGCACATCGATGAAGTGATGCTGCCAGGTGGCCAGCACCGACAGCCCGATCAACCCCATCCAGCCATGCACCACCCAGCGCCAGACGGGATGCCGCGTATGCCGGGCGAACATCGTCCAGATGATCACCAGCAACGCGATGTGCAGCGAGGGCGCCTGGTTGTAGGGCTTGTCGAAGCCCATCAGCACATCGAACAGCCAGCCGAACAGCCCCGACAGCTCAGGGCGCTCGAAGGTGAAGCGCAGCGGCCAGAGCAGGAAGCCGGCCACGCAGATCAGTTGCGCTGTCAGCAGCGCCAGGGCATGACGGTCCATCTCCGAACGCGAGCGCGGCAGCAGGAACGACAACCCGTACAGCAGGTCGATCGACCAGTACGGGATGATCGTCCAGGGCCACAGCGGCACCTGCCGCTCCCAGGCGAACACCAGGCTGCCGATATCCTCGCGGCCTTCGGTATAGGTATTGGCCAGGCCGTAGCTGAGAAAGAAGAACGGTCCGAGCAGCAACAGCCACAGGATACCGCGACGGACCAGCCCGGCTTCACGGGCCATCAGCGCACCCGCTGCGCCAGGCTGACGCTGAAGATGCCCCACTCGTCGATGCGCTGGGTAATCTTGCGGAACCCTGCCGCTTCAACCAGCTGGTCCATCTCCGCCTGGCTGCGCCGGCGCATCACCCAGGCCTGGCCGCCACGGTGGCTGGTCAGGGCGCGGGCGATCATCTCCAACTGCGGGTGCCAGGGCTGGCCGGTGTAGACCAGGTAGCCGCCGTCCTCGACCGCGTCGGCCAGTCCCGCCAGCGAGTTGCCGACCAGCTCGTTGCTGGGGAACAGTTCGTAGAGGCCCGACACCACCGCCAGTGTCGGATGCGGGCTGAGCGCGGCCAGGCTCTGGCGGTCGAAGGCATCGCCCTGGACGAAACGCGCGATCTCGGCCAGGCCCTTTTCGCTGATCAAGGCATTGCCCTGTTGCACGTTCAGTTCGCTGTAGTCGCGCAGCAGGATCGAGTCGGGCAACTGCTGCAAGCCTTGCAGCGCTTCGAGGATGTAGCGGCCATGGCCGGCGGCGATATCGACGATATTCACCGGGCGCTGCTGTTCACGCAGGCGGGCGATGGCCAGGCGCAGCAGTTCCTCGACGTTCAGCTTGCGCTGGCGGATACCACGCCAGCCGATGGCATCCAGGTAGTTGCGGTCGATCAGCTCGCCCAGCTTGCCCTTGCCGGTCGCAGTGTTGCGGTAGACGTAGTCGAGGGTCGAGCCCGAGTCGAAACCGGTATCGAAGCCCAGCTTCACCCCCTCGGAAAGGCCTTTGCCCAAGCGCAGGCCGGCGCGGGTGGCGCGCCAGTAGAGGTCGCGTGGCGAATGGCGCGGCAACGGCGCGGCCAGGCTCTCGGCCTCGGCGCAGCTGGCGCCGCTCTTGTCGGCATCGAGCAGCGAAGGCTGGGCTTGCGGTGCGTCGAAGCAGTGCGCGACGAAGCGCTCGATCCGCGCCAGGGCGTGGGCGCGGTCGCGTTCGCCGAGGGTGTCGTGGAAGAAGCCGGGGAGGATGTGCTTCTCTTTGCGTGCGCTGCCCAGGCGGTCGAAGAACTGCTCCTGCGGCTTGCGCTCGACCACCAGGTCGGCGCCGGAGATCAGCAGCTGCGTCGGCACCTGGATCGCCTGGGCATCGGCGACCACACGGTCGGCGGCGTCGTACAGGCCCAGCAGCATGGTGACGGAGATGGGCCGGCTGATCAGCGGGTCGGCGACATAGGACATGACCCGTTCCGGGTCGTGGGTCAGCAGGCGTGGCTTGACGTAGCTGTTGACGAAGAAGTTGCCGCGCAGGGCCTTCATCAGCTTCAGCCCGGGGCGGGCGAAGGGGACGTAGAGCTTGACCTTGAAGGCCGGCGAGGCGAGCACCAGGCAACGTACCCTGGGCGCATAGTCGTGGGCCCAGGTGGCGACCAGTACCGCGCCGACGCTCTGTGCCAGCACCACCATGTCGGCCTCGGCAATGCCGTGCTGCGCCTGGATGTGCTCGATGAAGGTCTGCACGTCGCGCACGCTGGTGGCAAAGCCCGGACTGTCGCCGCGAGCCCCCGGCGACTGCCCATGGCCACGGGCGTCCCAGGCGAAGAAGTCGTAGCCGGGCATGTCCAGTTCATCGGCCAGGTGGGCCATGCGCCCGCCGTGCTCGTGGCCGCGGTGGAACATCACCACGGCCCGGCGCGGCTGGTGTTCGTTGCGCGTGGCGGGCCAGTGGCGATAGTGCAGCTCGACGCCGTCATGGGTGCAGAAGTGCAGCGATTGCGCTTGGCGCATGGCGAATATCCTTGTCCGGCAGCGAGGGGCTCAGCGGGTTTCGGCCAGGCCGTGGCGAACCCGGTTGTAGAGGGTATAGAGCGAGAGCAGCAGGATGACCAGCAGCAGGCCGTTGATCCAGGTCGCGCCCAGCAGCCCGACCCCCACGCCGGTACCCAGCACGCCGAAGGCGAAGGCCCGGTCGCTCTTGCCCATCGGCCCGTCGTAGCGGCGTGATGCGCCGGCCAGCGGGCCCATCACCCCGGCGTATTCGCTGATCACCGCGAACACCACCACCAGTACCACCAGTGTCGGCGAAATGCCTGGCAGCAGGGCGAAGGGCAGGTAGAGGGCGGTGTCGGCGATCACGTCGCACAGTTCATTGAGGTAGGCGCCGAGCTTCGACTGCTGGCCAAACTCCCGGGCCAGCATGCCGTCGACCGCGTTCAGCGCCATGCGCAGCAGCATCCATACCGGGATCAGCAGGAACAGCCAGGTGACCTGGGGCAGCCAGGCCAGCAGCAGGCCCAGCAGGACGGAAACCGCGGCAGCGGTGACGGTGACCTGGTTGGCGGTGACGCCGCGGTCGAACAGGCGCTGGACGGCAGGGCGCAGCAACGCCTGGAAGCGGGGTTTGAGCTGGTAGATCGATGGCACGTTGAATTCCCTGTCGTGGTGCGGCATGGACGCGATTGTGGGGAATCAGGCGGGGGGGCGGCAAGGGGAGCGTAGTGGAGTTGTGAGGAGGGCGAGGTAATCGAGGTGGCCTTTGCCGGCCTTGATCGCGGGGCAAGCCCGCTCCCACACTGTTCCCCGCGAAGGCAGGGTTGTGCAATAGGCAGGATAATCTCCTACAGATTTGGCGCAATCGTTGTAGGAGCGGGCTTGCTCCGCGAGGGGCCGCACAACGAGTTTCGGTACTCGGCTGTAGTTCATTTCCGAAACTTGTTTCACTGCCGCCTGGCACATTGCGAGGGGGCGGCTGAACGTTCTAGTTTCGCGGTTCACCGACCGGAAACGCTGCCCGGCAGAGGCCCAACCATGGCAGCTCGACAAAGCGAGAGAGCCGATGAACCTACTTGTTGTCCTGCACAAGTCCCGTGAGACCTATTACGGCGTCACCATCCCCGATGTACCTGGCTGTTTTTCCGCAGGTGCCACGGTCCCCCAGGCACTGGAGAACGTTCAGGAGGCGCTGGCGCTGCATTATGAAGGGCTGGTGGCCGATGGCGCGCCCCTGCCGCAGGTGCAGGAAATGGATATGCATGTGGACAACCCAGAGTATGCAGGCGGCCTCTGGGCGTTGGTGGACTTCGACGCAACGCCGTACCTGGGGACGGCGGTACGTTTCAGTGCGACGTTGCCCAAGAACCTGTTGCAACGAATCGACGATCGGGTGAAGCAGGATAATCGCTACGCTTCACGCTCCGCATTCCTGGCTTCGGCGGCGCTGCGCGAACTGGCTGAGGTGTACTGAGCCTGCGCGCCTCGGTCATATTCAGACAGGCTCGGCCAAGCGATCGACCAGCACGGCGGCGTATCCCGGCAATAGGCTGAAATCCCGCGAGCAGAGGAGCAAATGGCGATTGGCCCAGTCCTCTTGCAGGGCAACCCAACGCAGCGGCAGGATGCCTTCCCAGCGCCGAGCCGAGGCCAGTGGCACCACTGCCACGCCGGCCCCACCCGAGACCATGCGGATCACCCCATCGAACCCTTCCGCACGTACCCGCACCTGCATGCGCCTTCCCTGACGCAGCGCCTGTTCCTCAAGGTGCAACGCGAGGGCGCTGTTGGCGCCAAGCCCCACATGCCCATGGCCCAGACTGGCGTTGAAACCTGCCTCATCATGGGCGTCCAGCGGATGTCCCTGGGGCATTACCAGCACCAGCGGATCATCGCGAAACGGCCGTGTCTGCAGATGCTCGCAAGGCGCGGCGCTGGAAATGATGCCCAGGTCCGCCATGCCCTGGGTGATCGCCTGGACGATGCCAAGGCTCGGCAACTCCTGGATATCGACACTCACTCCCGGGTGCTCGACCAGGTAGCTGGCCAGCAATTCCGGCAGGTACTCGGTCAGTGCTGCCGTGTTGCACAGCAGGCGTACCTGTCCTTGCAGGCCTTGGGCGTACTGCCCCAGGTCGTATTGCAGGCGCTCCAACTGCCGGGCAATCAGCCGCGCATGCTGCAGGAGCGCCTGGCCGGCGGGTGTGGGCTGTACACCGCGGCGATTGCGGGTGAGCAGGGGGATGCCCAACGAAGCTTCCATGGCGCGAATGCGGGCACTGGCCGCTGGCAGCGACAGGTGACTGCGTCGGGAACCTTCGGTGATGTTGCCGCTCTCGAGGGTATGCTGGAACAGCTTGAGATCGATCAGGTCGAAATGCATCTGCCTCTGTCCTGGAAAGAGTCTGCCTGAGTATATGGCAGATTTTCAGCGAGCTGGCCGCACGGCAGGATGACGTCATGAATACCTTCCTGGCGTTTTATCAGAGTATCGGACCTGCAATTTCAATGCTGGTGATCATGACCTTCTTCCTGGCTGGCGCGGTCAAGGGGGTGATCGGCCTGGGGCTGCCTACCATTGCCATGGGCTTGCTGGGCCTGGCTATGTCTCCGGCGCAGGCAGCTGCGCTGCTGATCGTGCCGTCGACCGTGACCAACCTGTGGCAGCTGGCGGCAGGCGGTCACTTGCTGGCGCTGCTGCGGCGCCTGGGAGGGATGTTGTCGATGATCTTCATCGGCACCCTGTTGGGCAGCGCCTGGTCAGGTATCGACAGTGGCCCGTGGGCAGCCCATGGCCTGGGCGCTGCGTTGCTGATCTACGCCCTTTACGGCCTGGCCGGCCCGGGCTTGCGGGTGGCGCCTGGGCGGGAACGCTGGCTGGGCCCCGCCTGTGGGTTGCTGACGGGCGTGGTGACGGCGGCCACCGGGGTGTTCGTGATGCCCGCAGTGCCCTATTTGCAGGGTCTTGGCCTGAGCCGTGAGGAGATGGTCCAGGCATTGGGGCTGTCATTTACCGTCTCGACCCTGGCGCTGGCGGTCGGCCTGGCCGGTCAGGATGCCTTGGGTGGCCAGGCCTTGGGTGCTTCGTTGTTGATGCTGGCGCCCGCCTTGCTGGGTATGTTTGCCGGCCAGTGGCTGCGCGGGCGGATCAGCGCAGCGCTGTTCAAGCGCTGCTTCTTCATCGGCCTGGCGCTACTGGGCACGCACCTGTTGATCAGCGGTTAGCAGACGAAGCGCTGAGCATGTCGATCATCTGGATATCAAAGTCACGCTCCAGGTAATCCATGCGCTTTTCGAAGAACGCGGCCATGTGCGGCAGCGCCGAGTGCACGTCCAGGGCCGCCTTGGTCGCCCAGACCTCGAAGAACACGAACAGGCTCGGGTCTTCCTTATCGCGCAGCATGTGGTACTCGATGCAGCCCGGCTCCTGGCGGCTGGGTTCGACGTAGGGACGGAACAGTTGTTCGAAGGCTTCGGACTGTTCCGGGCGGGTCTTGGCTTTGAGGATGAAGGCGTGTTGCTCGCTCATGGCAGATCTCGGTAAGTGAGGAGGGTGAGCAAATTCTAAATCAACAATATGTTTACCATTCGTGATTCACAGGCAAATGTATTTTGCCCTGAACCCGCTGTTTCCCCGCCCCGTGAGTGCCTAACCTGCCGGCAACTTCACTTACAGGGCTGACCCTCCCATGAAAAAGATCCTCCTGCTCAACGGTGGCAAACGCTTCGCCCACTCCGACGGCCGCCTCAACCAGACCTTGCACGACGCCGCGCTGGCCCACCTGGACCGTGCCGGCTTCGATGTGCGGGAAACCTTCATCGACGGTGGTTACGACGTCCAGGCCGAGGTGGAGAAATTCCTCTGGGCCGACGTGGTGATCTACCAGATGCCCGGTTGGTGGATGGGCGCGCCCTGGACGGTGAAGAAGTACATCGACGAGGTGTTCACCGCCGGCCACGGCAGCCTGTACGCCAACGACGGCCGTACCCGCTCCGATGCCTCGCAGAAGTACGGCAGCGGTGGCCTGGTCCAGGGCAAGCAGTACATGCTGTCGCTGACCTGGAACGCGCCGCAGCAGGCGTTCGATGACCCCAGCGATTTCTTCGAAGGCAAGGGCGTGGATGCGGTGTACTTCCCGTTCCACAAGGCCAACCAGTTCCTCGGCATGAGCGGGTTGCCGACCTTCCTCGCCGTCGATGTGATGAAGCGGCCGGATGTGCCGGCGGCGCTGGCGGCGTACGAGCAGCACCTGGATGAGGTGTTCGGCAAGGGTAATTGAGTCGCGGGCCATCGCGGGGCAAGCCCGCTCCCACGAAGCCTTGGGCCGCGCGATGGACTAACTGCTTGCGCATGCCTGGCTCAGCAGCTATCAATCACGGCATTCTCCAATCAGGTCCTTTCGTGTGAAAACTCGCTCCGAAGAACTCCAGGTCTTCGTCGCCGTCATCGACAGCGGCTCGATCTCCGCCGCCGCCGAGCAGATCGGCCAGACCCCGTCGGCCGTCAGCCGTACCCTGTCGCGGCTGGAGGGCAAGCTGGGCACCACCTTGGTCAACCGCACCACCCGGCGCATGGACCTGACCGAGGAAGGGCGCTTCTTCCTCGAGCGCGCGCGGCTGATCCTCGAGCAGATGGACGACATGGAAGAGCGCCTGTCGATGAACCGCCAGACCCCGTCCGGGCGCCTGCGCATCAACGCCGCCGCGCCGTTCATGCTGCATGCGATCCTGCCGTGGATCGGCGAGTTCCGCCGGCAATACCCTGGCATCGAGCTGGAGTTGAACACCGACGACCTGATCATCGACCTGCTGGAGCAGAGCACCGACGTGGCCATCCGCATCGGCGAGCTGTCCGACTCCAGCCTGCATGCCCGTTCGCTGGGCTGCAGCCCGGTGCAGGTGCTCGCCAGCCCCGATTACCTGGCGCGCCACGGCACGCCGCACAGGGTCGAGGATCTCGACCAACACTGCCTGCTCGGCTTCAGCACCCTGGAATCGCTCAACCGCTGGCCATTGCGCCACGCCCAGGGCGACCATTGGGCGATTCGCCCGCAGCTGCTCGCGTCCAGTGGCGAAACCCTGCGTCAGCTGGCGATCGCCGGCGAAGGCATCGTCAGCCTGTCGCACTTCATGACCCACGAGGACATCCGCGCCGGCCGCCTGCAGGTGCTGCTCGGCGAGCACAACAACGGCTATCGCCAGCCGATCCACGCGGTCTACTACCGCAATACCCAGCTGGCCCTGCGCATCCAGTGCTTCCTCGATTTCATCCAGAAGAAACTGGCCGCCTACGCCTGCTGAGTTGCCTGAACGCGACAGCGTCTGCCCATCGGCGGCGCGATCCTGCAATGGTGTTTGCTTAGTCGGAGGGCTTCGGCCTTAATGACTGATCAACAAAAACAACACCAAGGAAGTGCGCATGCGTATCGTCATGTTCCAGTCGCTGGCCCTCGGGGTCGCGATCCTGAGCTGTTCCTCCGCCTTTGCCGTGACGCTGGAAGGCGGCGCGGTGGCCGCGCCTGATCAATATGGCGCACAGGTGGCCGCCGATATCCTCAAGAAGGGCGGCAACGCGGTGGACGCCGCCGTCGCCACCGCCTTCACCCTGGCCGTGACCTACCCCGAGGCCGGCAATATCGGTGGTGGTGGCTTCATGACCCTGTTCGTCGACGGCAAGCCCTATTTCCTCGACTACCGCGAAGTGGCGCCCAAGGCCGCGACCAAGACCATGTACCTGGACGACAAGGGCGAGGTGATCGAGAACCTCAGCCTGGTCGGCGTTCGCGCCGCCGGTGTGCCGGGCACGGTGATGGGGCTGTGGGAGGCGCACCAGAAGTTCGGCAAGCTCAAGTGGAGCGAGCTGCTGACGCCGGCCATCGGCTACGCGCAGAACGGCTTCAAGATCGCCCAGAAGCAGTACCAGTACCGCGACGACGCCCAGGGCCTGTTCAAGACCGCCACCAACTTCAACGACTACTTCGGCAGCATGAAGGTTGGCGAGCTGTTCAAGCAGCCGGAACTGGCGCAGACCCTGGAGCGCATCGCCGACAAGGGCGTCAGCGAGTTCTACCAGGGCAAGACCGCCGACCTGCTGGTGGCGCAGATGCAGGCCGACAAGGGCCTGATCAGCAAGGACGACCTCAAGGACTACAAGGCCGTGTGGCGCGACCCGATCGCCATAAACTGGCGCGGCAATGTGGTCTACACCGCGCCGCCGCCTAGCTCCGGCGGCGTCGCCCTGGCCCAGCTGCTGGGCATCAAGGAAGACCGCGCCGCGGACTTCAAGGGCGTCGAGCACAACTCGGCCAAGTACATCCACCTGCTGGCCGAGATCGAGAAACGCGTGTTCGCCGACCGCGCCGACTACCTCGGTGACCCGGCCTTCACCAAGGTCCCGGTCGACCAGCTGGTGGCCAAGGACTACCTGGCCAAGCGCGCCGCCCAGGTCAACCCGAACGCGATCTCCGAGACCGACAAGGTCAAGCCGGGGCTGGAACCGCACCAGACCACGCACTTCTCCATCGTCGACAAGCAGGGCAACGCGGTGAGCAACACCTACACCCTCAACCTCGACTATGGCAGTGGCGTGGTGGTCAAGGGCGCGGGCTTCCTGCTCAACGACGAGATGGACGATTTCAGCGCCAAGCCGGGGGCGGCCAATGCCTTTGGCGTGGTCGGTGGTGACGCCAACGCCATCGCGCCGGGCAAGCGCATGCTTTCGTCGATGAGTCCGAGCCTGGTGACCCGCGATGGCAAGGTGGCCCTGGTGCTGGGCACGCCGGGCGGTTCGCGGATCTTCACCTCGATCTTCCAGGTGATGAACAACCTGTATGACTACGGCATGCCGCTGGAGAAGGCGGTGGCGGCGCAGCGCGTGCATCACCAGTTGCTGCCCAAGGACACGATCTACTTCGACAGCTATGCGCCGCTCACCGGCAAGGTGGCGGACGATCTGAAGAAGATGGGCTACGTGCTGGAAGACCAGGGCTGGGAGATGGGCGACATCCAGGCCATCCGGGTCACCGGGGAGAAGCTGGAGACCGCGTCGGATCCGCGTGGGCGTGGGGTGGGGATGATCGTCAAGTAAGGCTGGGGTGAAATGATCGCGGGGCAAGCCCGCTCCCACGACCGGTGGGAGCGGGCTTGCCCGCGATGCGTTACAGGGTCAGACGCGGAACTGGCTGACCAGGGTCTGCAGGTGACCACCCAGGCGCGCCAGCTCGACGCTGGAGGCGGCGGTCTCGTCGCTGGCCGCGGCGGTTTGCTCCGACACGTCGCGCACGTTGAGGATGCTGCGGCTGATCTCTTCGGCCACGGCGCTCTGCTGCTCGGCGGCGGCGGCGATCTGCTGGTTCATCGACTGGATGTTCGACACCGTGCGGGTGATGCTCTCCAGCGAACCACCGGCCTTGCGCGCCAGCTCGACGCTGCTGTCGGTCAGGTTGCGGCTGCCGTTCATCACTTCGGCGACCTGCTGGGTGCCTTGCTGCAGGCTGGCAATCAGGCCTTCGATCTCTTCGGTGGACTGCTGGGTGCGCTGGGCCAGGCCACGGACCTCGTCGGCCACCACGGCGAAGCCACGACCGGCCTCGCCGGCGCGGGCCGCCTCGATGGCGGCGTTGAGCGCCAGCAGGTTGGTCTGCTCGGCCACCGACTTGATCACGTCCATGACGCTGCCGATCTTCTGGCTTTCCTGCTGCAGCAGGGTCATCGCCTCGGTGGAGCGGTGCACTTCGTGGGCCAGGCGTTCGATCTGGCTGATGGCTTCACCGACCACCTTGTCGCCGACACGGGCTTCGTCGTCGGCATTGGTCGCCGCGTGGGAGGCCTGCTCGGCGTTGCGCGCGACCTCCTGGACGGTGGCGGCCATCTCGTGCATGGCGGTGGCCACCTGGTCGGTCTCGACCTTCTGGCTGTTGGCGCCGGCGCTGGTCTGCTCGGTCACCGCCGACAGCTCCTCGGCGGCGCTGGCGATCTGGGTGACGCCGTCGCGGATGCCGGTGATCAGGTCGCGCAGGGTGGTGCCCATGCGGGCGATGCCCTGCTGCAGGGCGCCCAGTTC
Organism: Pseudomonas peradeniyensis; assembly: GCF_014268935.2. Lineage (GTDB taxonomy): Bacteria > Pseudomonadota > Gammaproteobacteria > Pseudomonadales > Pseudomonadaceae > Aquipseudomonas > Aquipseudomonas peradeniyensis. The sequence continues at coordinate 900,150 of NZ_JABWRJ020000003.1, forward strand.
GTCGCGACGGGTGACGCGCAGTTCCTGGGTGAGGTCGCCGCTGGCGATGCGGTTGACCACGTCCATGGTCTCGCGCAGCGGGCGGGTGATCTGGCGGGTGATGATGAACGCGGCGAGCACGCCGACCAGCAGCGCCAGCAGGGTGGCGGTGGTCTGCAGGCTGCGGGCCTGGACGCTTTCGTCGTCACGGCGTTCGATCTGGATCTTGTACAGCTCGTCGCTGCGCTTGACGATGTCGGCGCCCTGCACGGTCATTTCGGCACGGGCAACACCGATGGCGGCGGTGGCGTCGCGGAACTGGCGCACGGCGTCGCGGTAGGCCAGCACGGCGCTTTCGAACTGCTGGATGCGCGAGGCTTCGCCCGGCAGCTGACGCTTGAGGCTGTCGATTTCATTCAGGGCGTTTTCCAGCTGGCGCAGGGCGGCCTGCTCGGCTTCGCTGGTCAGGTCGGCGATGTAGCTACGTACATCCAGGCGCACTTGCACCAGCTGTTGCTTGGCCTTGCTGATCAGCAGGTACTGGGCCAGGCGGCTGGCATCGCTCTCGGAGCTGGATAGCACGGCGCTGCTGATCGCCTCGATGGCGTCATTGGCGCGGGCCGCAGCCTGGTTCATCGATTCACGGGCAGCGAGGGTGGTCTTGTAGCCCTGGCGCATCTTTTCCAGCGAGATCCGGTATTCGCTGATGCTCTGGCCCTGCTCGCGCAGCAGCTTGAGGTTCTCGGGGCTCTTGAAGGTGTTGACCAGGTGCTGCTGCTGGCTGCCGAAGGCGTCGAGCTTGGCCTGGACATTGGCCGCCGAGGCGTCGTCGCCGTTGGTCAGCATCCACTGCAGGCGGGCCACGCGCAGGTTGGTCAGGTCACTGTTGAGCTGGGTGATGTCGCTCATCCAGTTGCTGCGGTCGATGAGGCTGCCCAGGCTGTTCCAGCCGGTCAGGGCCAGCAGGCCGGTCAGGACCAGGACCAGGCCGAAGCCCAGGCCGAGTTTGAGGTTGACGCTGATATTTGCGAACCAACTGTTCATGCACGCTCTCCCAGAGAATGATTTCGCTCACTTGATCTCAAAAGCTGGGCGTTGTTGTTGTCAGATAGCCCGCAGATTTGTGTAGGACTTATCGGCAAAGCGGGGAGAAGCTGAAACGCTTTTTCAGCAAATTTGTAACTTGTTGAATACGTTTGTGTTTTTGATGTGGTCAATCGCGGGTGCATACCCAGTGCGCACCTGCGGGCGCGCACTGGGCTGCGCGTGATATCAAAGGCTACGCGCGCTGAAGGTGTCGCATTGGTTCACGTCACCACTGGAAAACCCGGCCTTGAACCAGCGCACACGCTGTTGCGAAGTACCGTGGGTGAACGAGTCGGGTACGACCCGGCCTTGCCCCTGCTGCTGCAGGCGATCGTCACCGATGGCATTGGCGGCGTTCAGCGCCTCTTCCACATCACCCGGCTCCAGCCAGTTCAGGCGTTTCTGCGCCTGGTAGGCCCAGACCCCGGCCAGGCAGTCGGCCTGCAGCTCCTGGCGTACCAGCAGGCCGTTGTCGCCTTCCATGCGCTGGCCATTACGGCGCGCGGCGTCGACCTTGGCCGAGACGCCGAGCAGGGTCTGCACGTGGTGGCCGATTTCGTGGGCGATCACGTAGGCCTGGGCGAAATCGCCGGCGGCCTTGAAGCGGGTTTCCATTTCACGGAAGAAGGTCATGTCCAGGTACACGCGCTGATCACCCGGGCAGTAGAACGGCCCGACCGCCGACGAGGCGAAGCCGCAGGCGGAATTGACCTGGCCACTGAACAGCACCAGCTTGGGATCGCGGTACTGCTTGCCGGCCTGGGCGAACAGCGCCTTCCAGGTGTCCTCGGTGTCGCCGAGGATCGAGGCGACGAACTCGGCCTGCTCGTCGTTGGCCGGCGGGGCCTTGCCGTCGACGTTGGCTGGAGCGGTCTGCTGCTGCTCCATCTGCCCGGCCAGCTGGCCGAGGATCTGCAACGGGTCCTGCCCGGTGAGCCAGCCGATGCCGACGATCAGCAGGATGGCGCCGAGCCCCAGGCCCTTGCCGCCGCCGAAGCGCATGCCGCCGCCGCCCCCTTCGCCGCGGGCATCGACCACGTTGTCGCTGCGTCGGCCTTTTCGCCATTCCATGTAGAGCTCTCCGGTTTGTGAAACATGAAGTCAAAGATTAGTTCAGCGCTGCCCCCGGCGTCGCCTCGGTCGCTGATGCATAACCAAATGGTTATGGCTGAGACCGCTGAATTCAATATTCATCCCTATTGGCCTGCCGGAAACTGCAAGTCCGCCTGCCACGCCCAGGCGCTCGACAATTCCAAGAGAGGAAACCGGCATGCCCGCCCAGGACACCAGCCGCTTCGTGATCCGTGATCGCAACTGGCACCCCAAGGCCTTCACCCCCGACTACAAGACCTCGGTGGCGCGCTCGCCGCGCCAGGCGCTGGTCAGCATCCCGCAGTCGATCAGCGAAAGCACCGGCCCGGATTTTTCCCATCTGCGCTTTGGTGAGCACGACCACGACCTGCTGCTCAACTTCAACCACGGCGGCCTGCCGATCGGCGAGCGCATCATCGTCGCCGGTCGCGTTGTCGACCAGTACGGCAAACCGGTGCCCAACACTCTGGTGGAGATGTGGCAGGCCAACGCCGGCGGTCGCTACCGGCACAAGAACGACCGCTACCTGGCCCCGCTGGACCCGAACTTCGGCGGTGTCGGCCGTTGCCTGACCGACCGCGACGGCTACTACAGCTTCCGCACCATCAAGCCCGGTCCGTACCCGTGGCGCAACGGCCCCAACGACTGGCGCCCGGCGCATATCCACTTCTCCATCAGCGGACCGTCGATCGCCACCAAGCTGATCACCCAGCTGTACTTCGAGGGTGATCCGCTGATTCCGCTGTGCCCGATCGTCAAGTCGATCGCCAACCCCGAGGCGGTCCAGCGGCTGATCGCCAGGCTCGACATGAGCCACGCCAACCCCATGGATTGCCTGGCCTACCGCTTCGACATCGTCCTGCGCGGCCAGCGCCAGACCCACTTCGAAAACCGCTGAGGAGGCCCGTCATGCCTATCGAACTGCTGCCGGAAACCCCTTCGCAGACTGCCGGCCCCTACGTGCACATCGGCCTGGCCCTGGAAGCCGCAGGCAACCCGACCCGCGACCAGGAAATCTGGAACCGCCTGGCCAGGCCGGATGCGCCGGGCGAACATATCCTCTTGCTCGGGCAGGTGTACGACGGCAACGGCCACCTGGTGCGCGATTCGTTCCTGGAAGTCTGGCAGGCCGATGCCGATGGCCACTACCAGGGTGAGTTCAACCACGAGAACGCCTTCAACAGCTTCGGCCGCACCGCGACCACCTTCGACGCCGGCGAATGGACGCTGCACACGGTCAAGCCGGGTGTGGTGAACAATGTCGCGGGTGTGCCGATGGCACCGCACATCAACATCAGCCTGTTTGCCCGGGGGATCAACATTCACCTGCATACGCGCCTGTATTTCGATGACGAGGGCGAGGCGAACGCCCGGTGCCCGGTGCTCAACCTGATCGAGCAGCCGCAGCGGCGCGAGACGCTGATCGCCAGGCGTTGCGAGGTGGAGGGGAAGACGGCGTATCGGTTCGATATCCGTATCCAGGGGGAAGGGGAGACGGTGTTCTTCGACTTCTGATGGGGTTGGGGCTGCACAGCAGCCCCTGTCCTTCAGCCTTTCGCAGGCTTCAGGTCAAAAGCATCGCCCTGATACTGGAACAACACGCAATCAGCTGCAGCGGTACAGCCGCTTTCATGCACCAGATCAGCCGGCAACTTGTAGTAGGAACCCGCCGGATACTCGGTGCGCTTGCCATCGATCACCGCATAGAAAGTTCCACTCAGCACAACCGTCAGTAGCGTCTGGCTGTGCTGATGCAGCCCGTTGTCGGTACCTTTCCTGAATTTCACATAGGCCGAATAAGGCCCCTTGCCGAAGATATCGCCCTCGACATTGGCATAGCTGACGGCGCCTTTGGTATTGGGTACGTCCTGCCATTTCAACGCTGCGCTGTCAGTGACCGAAATGGTTTTTTCCGCTGCCTGGACGCCGACGGCCAAGGTGCCGAGCATCACGCCCACAATGACTGCTTTCATGGTGGATCTCCTTCATTGAATGACTGTGCAATGAAGGCTAATCAAACAAACAGCGCACAAATACCTGCAAAACTAGCCACATCTTGTGCTCGAATTGCACAAATCACCATCTGGTTTGCGCGTAGTAGGCCTGCACGTAACCCACCAGTGCCCGCACCTTGGGCGCCAGGTAGCGGCTCTGTGGATAAACCGCGTACAGGCTGCGGGCTGGCAGCCTCCAGTCTTCCAGCACCGACACCAGCCGCCCGTCCTGCAGCGCATCGTGCACGATGAAACGGTCGAAGCTGGCGATGCCCAGGCCACCGATGGCGGCGGCGCGCAGGGCCATGGGTGAATTGGCGCTCAGGCGTCGGGGCATGAGGATGTCGCGCTGTTCACCGCAGGCGCCGGCGAGTTGCAGGCGTTGCGGGTGCAGCAGCTGGCTGTAGCCGAGCAGGGCATGGCTGGCCAGTTCATCGGGGTCAGACGGGGCGCCATGGCGCTCGAGATACCCCGGGGCGGCCACCAGCAACACCTCGCTGCTCGCCAGTCGGCGTGCCACCAGGCTGGAGTCCGGCAGGTGGTCGGTGACCCGCAGGCACACATCGATTTCCTCCTCCAGCAGGTCGACGAAGCGATCGCTGCAGTGCAGTTCGATCTGCAGCAGCGGGTGGCGCTCGACGAAGTCCGGCAACCAGTGTCCCAGCTCCAGCTCGCCGAACGCCGTGGCCACGCCCAGGCGCAGCGTGCCGCTGGGCTGTTGCTGATGTTCGGAGAGCTCGAGGGTCATGGCCTGCATCTGCTCGAGGATCTGCACGCAGTGGCGATAGAAGAGTGCGCCGGCCTCGGTCAGGTGCAGGCGGCGGGTGGTGCGGGTGAGCAATTGCGTGCCGAGATGGCGTTCGAGTTGCTTCACCTGGCGTGACAGTATGGTGTGCGACACGCCCGCCTGGCTGGCGGCGGCGCTGAAGCTGCCGAGGTCGACGACCCGGCGGAAGGTTTGCATGGCACTAAGCTGGTCCATCAACACTCCTGGCTGCGTGCGGTGGGGCCGGGGAGGCCCCACTGCAGCGCGGATCAGCGCCGAACCAGCAGCACCCCGCTTTCCATGTGATGGGTGTACGGGAACTGGTCGAACAGCGCACAGCGTTCGATACGGTGGGTATCTTGCAGCTGGGCGATGTTCTGCGCCAGGGTCTCTGGGTTGCACGAGATGTACAGGATGCGCTCGAAGCGTCGGGTCAGCTCGCAGGTGTCCGGGTCCATGCCGGCGCGCGGCGGGTCGACAAACACGGTGCCGAAGTCGTAGGCCTTCAGGTCGATCCCTTCCAGGCGGCGGAACGGGCGGACCTCGTTCAGCGCCTGGGTCAGCTCCTCGGCCGACAGGCGCACCAGGCGCACGTTGTCCACGCCGTTCTCGTCGAGGTTGTGCAGGGCGGCGTTGACCGAGGTCTTGCTGATCTCGGTGGCCAGCACCTGGCGCGCGCGGGTGGCCAGCGGCAGGGTGAAGTTGCCGTTGCCGCAGTACAGCTCCAGCAGGTCGTCCTGGCGCTCGCCCATGGCCTCGAAGGCCCAGCCGAGCATCTTCTGGTTCACCGCGCCGTTGGGCTGGGTGAAGGCGCCTTCGGGCTGGCGATAGCTGAAGGTGCGCCCGGCGATGTCGAGTTTTTCCACGGCGTAGTCGCGGCCGATCACCACGCGCTTGCCCTTGGAGCGGCCGATCACGCTGACGTTCAGGTCGCTGGCCAGTTGCTGCGCGGCCGCTTCCCAGGCCTCGTCCAGCGGGCGGTGATAGCACAGGGTGACCATCGCGTCACCGGCCAGGGTGGTGAGGAACTCGACCTGGAACAGGCGGTTGTCCAATGCCTCGTTGCCCTGCCAGGCGGCCTTCAGGCGTGGCATCAGTTCATTGATGCGCTCGCTGGCGATGGGGAAGTCGTCGATCAGGATCGCCTTGTGCTTCTCGCCCGGCGCAAACATCGCGTAATGGCGCTGGCCGCCTTCGCGCCACAGGCGGAACTCGGCGCGCAGGCGATAGTGGTCTCGAGGCGAGTCGAATACCGCCGGCTCCGGCGCGCCGAACGGTGCCAGCAGCTCGCGCAGGCGGGCGGCCTTGGCCGCCAGTTGCGCGTCGTATTGGGAAGGATCCAGGACAGCACTCATGCGGGGAACCAGCCCAGCTTGATGACGAACAGGATCGACAGGATCACCAGCGCCGGGTTCAGGTCGCGGTGACGGCCGGAGATCAGCTTGATGGCGGTCCAGGCGATGAAGCCGAAGGCGATGCCGTTGGCGATCGAATAGGTCAGCGGCATGGCCAGGGCGGTCACCACCACCGGCGCGGCTTCGGTGACGTCGTCCCAGTTGATCTCGGCCAGGCCCGAGGCCATCAGCACGGCGACGAACAGCAGGGCCGGCGCGGTGGCGAAGGCCGGCACGCTACCGGCCAGCGGGGCGAAGAACAGCGCCAGCAGGAACAGCACGGCGACCACGATGGCGGTCAGGCCGGTGCGCCCGCCCGCGCTCACGCCCGCCGCCGACTCGATGTAGCTGGTGGTGGTCGAGGTGCCCAGCAGGGAACCGGCCATGGCGGCGGTACTGTCGGCGATCAGGGCGCGGCCCATCTTCGGCATGTGGCCGTCCTTGCCCATCAGGCCGGCGCGCTTGGCCACGCCGATCAGGGTGCCGGAGTTGTCGAACAGGTCGACGAACAGGAAGGCGAAGATCACGCTGATCAGGCCGACGTCGAGGGCGCCGGCGATGTCCAGTTGCAGGAAGGTCGGGGCCAGCGACGGCGGCATCGAGACCACGCCGCCGAACGGGGTGACGCCCATCGCGATCGAGGCCACGGTCACCGCCAGGATGCCGATCAGTACCGCGCCGCGGACTTTCAGCGACTCGAGGGCGACAATCAGGAAGAATCCCAGGGTGGCGAGGATCGGCGCTGGTTTGCTGAGGTCGCCCAGGCCCACCAGGGTGGCCGGGTTATCGACGACGATACCTGCGTTATGCAGGGCGATCAGCGCCAGGAACAGGCCGATGCCGGCGGCGATGGCCGAGCGCAGCGGCAGCGGGATGCTGTTCACGATCCACTCGCGGATGCGGAAGATCGACAGCAGGAAGAACAGCACCGCCGAAAGGAACACTGCGCCCAGCGCCACCTGCCAGGTGTGGCCCATGTGCAGGACCACGGTGTAGGTGAAGAAGGCGTTCAGGCCCATGCCCGGCGCCAGCGCGATCGGGTAGTTGGCGATGATGCCCATGGTCACCGAGCCGATGGCCGCGGCCAGGCACGTGGCGACGAACAGCGCGCCCTTGTCCATGCCGGTCTCGCCGAGGATGCTCGGGTTGACGAACAGGATGTAGGCCATGGCCAGGAAGGTGGTGACGCCCGCGAGAATCTCGGTGCGCACATTGGTGTCGTGTGCTTTTAGTTGAAACAGCCTTTCCAGCATGCCTGCTCCCCGGGCGCCCTCGCGCCGTGAATGTATCGACCCCAACAGCAAAGCACAGACCGTACCGGATACCGTGGTTTTGTGTGGGGCGGAAAAAAGCCGCGCATCATACCAGCAAGGGGGACAGGGGCCTATCGTGGGAGCGGGCTTGCCCCGCGATTTCGTCGGATCGGTCACGAGTAAGCGTCCGGTCCTTTGAAATCGGGGGGCAAGCCCGCTCCCACAATGGGAATGTAAGAGCGTGTCAGCCGTTGTGCATGCGGTCCCGATGGGTCAGCGTCGGGAAGAGCTTCATCCACACCCCGGTCACCACCAGCGTGCCCACGCCACCGAGCACCACCGCCGGCACTGTGCCAAACCAGTGCGCGGTGACGCCTGACTCGAACTCGCCGAGCTGGTTCGAGGCACCGATGAACAGCCCGTTCACCGCGCTCACCCGGCCACGCATCTCGTCCGGCGTCTCCAGTTGCACGAAGGCGCTGCGGATGACCATGCTGATCATGTCCGCCGCGCCCAGCACAACCAGTACCGCCAGGGAGAACCAGAACGAAGTGGACAGGCCGAAGGCGATGGTCGCGACGCCAAATATGCCCACTGCGGTGAACATGGTCAGGCCCACCTTGCGTTCCACCGGAAAGCGCGCCAGCCACAACGACATCAGCAATGCCCCGACGGCGGGCGCCGAGCGCAACAGGCCCAGGCCCCAGGCGCCAGTGAGCAGGATGTCCTTGGCGAACACCGGCAGCAGCGCGGTGGCGCCGCCGAGCAGCACGGCGAACAGGTCCAGCGAGATTGCGCCGAGGATATCCGGACGGCTGCGGATAAAGCGGATCCCGGCCAGCAGCGAGTCGAGGCTGGCCCTGCCTGGCTGCGGCTGCTGCCGACGGGCATCGAGGCTCAGGGTCAAAAGGCAGGCGATGAGATAGAGAACTACGGTCGGACCGTACACCCAGGTGCTGCCGAAGGCGTAGAGCAGGCCGCCCACCGCCGGGGCGACAATGGTCGCCGCCTGGGACGCCGAAGCAGAGGCCGCCACCGCGCGCGGGAACAGCCCGGGTGGCACCACGTTGGGCAGCAGGGCCTGGGTCGCCGGCATCTCGAACGAGCGGGCGGCACCCAGCAGGAAGGCCAGCACGAAGATCAGTTCACGGCTGACGTTGTCGGTAAAGCTGCCCACGGCCAGCGCCAGGGCGATCAGCGCCTGCAGGGTCTGGCACAGGGCGGCGACCTTGCGCCGGTCGTAGCGGTCGGCGACATGCCCGGTGTGCAGCATGAACAGCACCCGCGGGGCGAACTCGACCAGCCCGACCAGGCCCAGGTCGAGCACATTGCCGGTGAGCTGGTAGAGGTGCCAGCCGATGGCCACGGTGAGCATCTGGAAGCCGCTGGCGGTGAATACTCGGGCCAGCCAGAAGGCGAGGAAGGGGCGGTGATGGCGCAGCAATTGCGGGGCGGAATCGGACATCGGGGAGCCTGCAGCCTCGGAAATAGAGGGGCCAGAAGAGTAACATCTGTTTGTAACAAATAGTTGCTGAAAGCCGTGTGGATCAACTTTCCACACGCAAAAAAAGAGGGTGAGGCAACCGGTCACGCGGCAATCAACCACACATCCGGATGGGTCATTCGGGACTATGCTTCCATTCAGTCGTTGATCTGGATCAATCGTTCCAGATGCAACGATCTTGGCCCTTGGGCCGGAATCCCCGCGATCGAACAGAACAATTCCAACGCGCCGCACTCGATACCCGTGGGGGCAGTGGGCGACAGGCCATGAGCCCGGTCGCCGGATTACCTGAAGAGGAAGCACCATGTTCGGATTGGAAGCCTTAGAGCTCGCCCGAATCCAGTTTGCCTTTACCGTGTCCTTTCACATCCTGTTCCCGGCCATCACCATTGGCCTGGCGAGCTACCTGGCGGTCCTCGAAGGCCTTTGGCTGAAGACCGGCGACAACACCTACCGTGACCTCTACCACTTCTGGTCGAAGATCTTCGCCGTCAACTTCGGCATGGGCGTGGTCTCGGGCCTGGTCATGGCCTATCAGTTCGGCACCAACTGGAGTCAGTTCTCCGATTTTGCCGGCTCCATCACTGGTCCCTTGCTCACCTACGAGGTCTTGACCGCCTTCTTCCTCGAGGCCGGTTTCCTCGGCGTCATGCTGTTCGGCTGGAACCGTGTCGGCCGTGGCCTGCACTTCTTCGCCACGTGCATGGTGGCGCTCGGCACGCTGGTGTCGACGTTCTGGATCCTCGCCTCCAACAGCTGGATGCAGACACCCCAGGGCTACGAGATCGTCAATGGCCAGGTGATCCCGGTGGACTGGTTCGCGGTGATCTTCAACCCGTCCTTCCCCTACCGGCTGATGCACATGGCCACCGCGGCCTTCGTCGCCACCGCGTTCTTCGTCGGCGCCTCGGCGGCCTGGCACCTGCTGCGCGGGCGCGACAACCCGGCGGTGCGCAAGATGCTGTCGATGGCCATGTGGATGGCGCTGATCGTCGCGCCGGTGCAGGCGGTGATCGGTGACTTCCATGGCTTGAACACCCTCAAGCACCAGCCGGTGAAGATCGCGGCCATCGAAGGCCACTGGGAGAACAAGCCCGGTGAGCCGACCCCGCTGATCCTGTTCGGCATCCCTGACATGAAAGCCGAGACCACGCGCTTCAAGATCGAGATCCCGGCGCTCGGCAGCCTGATCCTCACCCACAGCCTGGACAAGCAGGTCCCGGCGATGAAGGACTTCCCGCCTGAGGATCGACCCAACTCGACCATCGTGTTCTGGTCGTTCCGGATCATGGTCGGGCTGGGCATGCTGATGATCTTCGTCGGCCTGTGGAGCCTGTGGCTGCGCAAGCGCGGCACGCTGTACAGCTCGCGTCCGTTCCTCTACCTGACCTTGTGGATGGGCCCGTCCGGGTTGATCGCCATCCTCGCCGGCTGGTTCACCACCGAGGTCGGTCGCCAGCCCTGGGTGGTCTACGGGCTGATGCGCACCGCCGATGGGGTGTCCAACCATAGCTACGCGCAGCTGGGCTTTACCCTGGTGATGTTCGTGGTGGTCTACTTCGCCCTGTTCGGCACCGGCATCGGCTACATGATGCGCCTGGTGCGCAAAGGGCCGAAGACCGGCGAAGGCGAGGAGCACACCCCGGGTGGCCCTGGCCAGAAACGCACGCCGGCGCGGCCGCTGTCCGCCGCCGATGAAGGCCATGAGGCCGAGTCCAGCAGCCTGAGCAAGGGGAACTGAGATGGGTATCGATCTTCCGCTGATCTGGGCCGTGATCATCATCTTCGGCGTCATGATGTACGTGGTGATGGATGGTTTCGACCTGGGAATCGGCATGCTCTTCCCGTTCGTCCAGGACGAGCGTGACCGTGATGTGATGATGAACACCGTCGCCCCGGTATGGGACGGCAACGAGACCTGGCTGGTGCTGGGCGGCGCGGCACTGTTCGGTGCCTTCCCGCTGGCCTACTCGGTGGTGCTGGAGGCGCTGTACCTGCCGTTGATCCTGATGCTGGTGGGCCTGATCTTCCGGGGCGTGGCCTTCGAGTTCCGCTTCAAGGCCCGGGCCAATAAACGCCACATCTGGGACAAGGCGTTCATCTGGGGTTCGCTGGTGGCGACCTTCTTCCAGGGCGTGGCCCTGGGCGCCTTCATCGAAGGCTTCAAGGTGGTCGACCGCAAGTTCGTAGGCGGCACCCTGGACTGGCTGACGCCGTTCACGCTGTTCAGTGGCCTGGGCCTGATCGTCGCCTACACCCTGCTGGGTTGCACCTGGCTGATCATGAAGACCGAAGGGCCGTTGCAGCAGAAAATGCACGACATGGCCCGCCCCCTGGCGCTGGTGCTGCTGGCGGTGATCGGCATCGTCAGCCTGTGGACGCCGATCGCCTACCCGCAGATCGCCGAGCGCTGGTTCAGCATGCCCAACCTGGTCTGGTTCATGCCGGTGCCGATCCTGGTGCTGGTGACCTTCTATGGCTTGCTGCGGGCGGTGGCGCGCAATGCCCATTACACGCCGTTCCTGCTGACCCTGGTGCTGATCTTCCTGGGCTACAGTGGGCTGGGCATCAGCCTGTGGCCGAACATCATCCCGCCGTCGATCAGCATCTGGGACGCCGCGGCGCCGCCGCAGAGCCAGGGCTTCATGCTGGTGGGCACGCTGTTCATCCTGCCGTTCATCCTTGGCTACACCTACTGGAGCTACTACGTGTTCCGCGGCAAGGTGACCCATGAAGACGGCTATCACTAGGAGCGTATCGTGATGAACGTCGAAGAGAAAAAGCCGTTGTGGCAACGCCTGGGTTGGCTGGTGCTGATCTGGGGGCTGAGCGTGGCGGCGCTTGGGGTGGTGGCTTATGGCATGCGCATGTTCATGAGTGCAGCCGGCCTTAGCACTCACTAGGTTGCAAGGGCTGCCTTGCAGCCCGATCGCGGGGCAAGCCCGCTCCTAAGTACCAGTAGGAGCGGGCTTTTTTCGTTTACTTGAGGGCGCTTATTTACGGGCTTTGAGCACCACGAACTTCGGCGTCGCCGCCACCTGCTCGACCCCTCGGAACAACCGCGCCAGCTTGCTGTGATAGCCCAGGTGGCGGTTGCCGACGATGTACAGCGCGCCACCGACCTCCAACGCCTCCCGGGCCTGTTGGAACATGCGCCAGGCGAGGAAGTCGCCCACCACCTGCTGCTGGTGGAATGGCGGGTTGCACAGCACCACGTCCAGCGATTGTTTCTCCTGCCCGGCCAGACCATCCGCGGCCCTGATCGTCACCTCGCGCTGGCCCAGCGCCGCCTGCCAGTTCTCCTGTGCCGACTGCACCGCCATGTACGACTCGTCGACCAGGGTGAACTGCGCATCCGGGTTGGCCAGGGCGCAGGCGATCGCCAGCACGCCATTCCCACAGCCCAGATCGGCGACCCGGGCATGGCCCAGGTCGCGTGGCAGGTGCGGCAGGAAAGCGCGGGTGCCGATGTCCAGGCCTTCGCGGCAGAACACGTTGGCGTGGTTGACCAGTTCCAGGGCCGGGCTGTCCAGAAGGTAGCGGCTGGGGTAGGGCGAGCGTGCGGCCGGGCGTTCGGCGACGGTGGCAATCAGCAGACGGGCCTTCTTCTGCGCCAGCGAGGCCTGGACCGGGCCGATGTACTTCTCCATCAGGTCGCCGGCGGCACGGGGCAGGTGCTTGATCATGGCCCCGGCAATCACCTGGGCGCCAGGGGCCAGCTGGCCTTGCAGGCGGATCAGCTGTTCCTCGAGCAGGGCCAGGGTTTTCGGCACACGCACCAGCACGCGGTCGAACGGGCCCTGAAAGGCCTCGCTGGCCGGGATGAAGGGCACGCTGTCGAACGGCTTGCCGTTACCCGCCAGGTTCTTCTCCAGGGCCAGGTGCGCCAGGTGCGAGTCACCGCTGCTGCTCACCTGCACATGCCCCGCAAGGCTCGCGGCCAGGGCGCCGAAGCTGTCGTTGAGCACCAGCACCTTGCAGCTCGCCTGCGGCGCCTGGGCGGCCAGGTGTTCCAGCAGGTACTGGTCGGCGGCGTCGAAGGCCAGCAGCGGGTCGTTGGCCTGGGCCGGCTGGCGGATCAGGTCGAGGTCGGCGAAGGGGCTGTTGAACAGGGGCATGGCGTACGGCTCAAGATGGCGCTGCTCATCACGGGGCGCGATGAGCTTGAGGTCCGCGATTCTACAGATTCCGAGCCATTATCTGGGACTGATCTGTTTGGATTCGATCAGCTTGGCGACGGCATGGGTTTTATTGGCGGCGTCTGTCTTCTCGATGGAGCTGCGGATATGAAAGTTCACAGTGCTGGTCGATAAACGCAGGATCTTGGCAATGTCCTCGGCAATTTTGCCTTTCGCGCACCAGTCCATCACTTCCAGTTCACGTACGCTGAGCCCGTAGAGGTGAGTCAGGTGATATTCGCTGAGCAACGAGTGCAAGGTGTTGCATAGCCACATCGTTGCAGCGCACTTTTCGTAGTGTTCTGCGTCGTCGATGGCGCGGGAACGCCGGGACACGCTCAAGTGGCTTTCGTTATGCCGCAGGTCATGCGTTGACTGGGTCCAGCCGTAGGTCATCCCGTGCGCACGGGCTTCCTCGCGCAGGTGTGGCACGTCACGGAAGAGGTCGTCGTTCCAGACAAAAGGCAACTCGCCAAGGTGGCACTTTAATATTGTCGGATCCATACTGATGAAATTCTCGTTCTGGTAACGATCATTCCAGCTTTTGGGGTAGTTATTGTAGAGAATTACCTGTGGACCCTTGGCGCAAGCATGCAGATGCAGCGTCAGCCCCAGATACTCCATGTCGAGCTTCTGTATCAGGTCTACGGCGCATGCAAAAATCTGCTTGGGCTCGCGCTCGTCCAGCAATTGCTGGAGATCTTCCGTCTTCCAGTGTGGCATCGATGAAGCTCCCTTCTGCTTCTCGCTGGATCCAATGTCGGCAACGCACGAAGCGAAGTGTAGGAAATCCCCTAACTCTGTGCTGGGTTTTTTTGTTATAGCTGGCGCGTTTTCTTAGCTGATTGCGCGCAGTCCCAGGCGATACCTTACAAACCGACGGTGTTTATCTCCGCTGCTTTGCGCGACACTACGCGCATCTGTTCCATGGAGCCCGTCATGACCGCCAGCGCCGACAAATTTACCCGCCAGACCCTGCTCGACGTCCAGCCCCTGACGCCCAACCTGTTTTCCCTGCGTGTCACCCGCGATGCCGGTTTCCGTTTCCGCGCCGGGCAGTTCGCCCGCCTGGGGGTGAGCAAGGCCGATGGCAGTGTCGTCTGGCGTGCCTATTCCATGGTCAGCGCACCCCACGACGAGTTCCTCGACTTCTTCTCCATCGTGGTGCCGGGCGGCGAGTTCACCAGTGAGCTGAGCCGCCTGGGCGAGGGCGACACCTTGCTGATCGACCGCCAGGCGTTCGGTTACCTGACCCTGGACCGTTTCGTCGGTGGTCGCGACCTGTGGCTGCTGGCCACCGGCACCGGCATTGCGCCGTTCATGTCGATCCTGCAGGACTTCGAGGCCTGGGAGCGTTTTGACAACATCAAGCTGGTGTACTCGGTGCGCGAGGCGAAGGAGCTGGCGTATGTGGACGAGATCGCCGCGCTGGAGCAACGCGACTACCTGGCGGAGTTCGCGGGCAAGTTGCAGTTCATCCCGGTGGTGACCCGAGAGCAACATCCGGGCGCATTGAATGCGCGGATCACCACGCTGATCGAGAACGGTGAGCTGGAAAAGGCGGCGGGGCTGGCGCTGTCGCCGGAGCACTCGCGGATCATGCTGTGCGGCAACCCAGAGATGATCGACGAGACGCGCAAGGTGCTCAAGGCGCGTGACCTGCAGTTGAGCCTGAGCAAGCGGCCGGGGCAGGTGGCGGTGGAGAACTACTGGTAAGGCACAACAGCGCCTGTTGGATCGTCGCCACTGGGGCCGCCGCAAAGCGGCCCCAGTCGTTTTGTGCTTCAGGGCTGGCGGTTCTGCGCCTTGAGCAGGTCGCGAATCTCGGTCAGCAGGGTTTCCTCGGCGCTCGGCACCGGCGGTGCGGTCGGGGCCACGGCTTCTTCGCGCTTGAGGCGGTTGATCACCTTCACCCCCATGAAGATGGCGAAGGCGACGATGATGAAGTCGAGGATGGTCTGGATGAACTTGCCATAGGCCATTACCACGGCTGGCACATCGCCTTCGGCGGCCTTGAGCGTGATCGCCAGGTCGCTGAAGTCCACGCCGCCGATCAGCAGGCCAATGGGGGGCATGATCACGTCGCCGACAAAGGACGAGACGATCTTGCCGAACGCCGCGCCGATGATGATACCTACCGCCATGTCGACGACATTTCCCTTGACCGCGAAGGCCTTGAATTCACTGAGCATGCCCATGCTGTATTCCTTTGTTACGAATGGAGAGGTAACCGCAGTGTAAGCCACTAAAACGCTTCATGCGTGACGTTCGCAGCTACAGACTGTGTTTAGAGCGAATAGTTTTGTCGCCTGCCGCAGCCTCCGGGACACGTCCGTGTTCGGCTATCATGGCGGTTTTTTCCAGGAGACCCGCCCATGGCCAAGGCCAAGCGCTTGTATGGCTGCACAGAGTGCGGCGCGACCTTCCCCAAATGGGCCGGCCAGTGCGGTGACTGCGGGGCCTGGAACACCCTGGTCGAGACCATGATCGAAAGCGGCGGTGCCGCGGCGCCGAGCGGGCGTGCCGGCTGGACCGGGCAGCAGGCGCAGATCAAGACCCTGGCCGAGGTCAGCGTCGAGGAGATCCCACGCTTCACCACCAGCAGCACCGAGCTTGACCGCGTGCTCGGCGGTGGCCTGGTGGACGGCTCGGTGGTGCTGATTGGCGGTGACCCGGGGATCGGCAAATCCACCATCCTTCTGCAGACCCTGTGCAATATCGCCACGCAGATGCCGGCGCTGTATGTCACCGGTGAGGAGTCGCAGCAGCAGGTGGCCATGCGCTCCCGGCGCCTGGGCCTGCCCCAGGACCAGCTCAAGGTCATGACCGAAACCTGCATCGAGACCATCATCGCCACCGCTCGCCAGGAGAAGCCGCGGGTGATGGTCATCGACTCGATCCAGACCATCTTTACCGAGCAGTTACAGTCGGCCCCGGGCGGTGTCGCCCAGGTGCGCGAGAGCACGGCGTTGCTGGTGCGCTACGCCAAGCAGAGCGGCACGGCGATCTTCCTGGTCGGCCACGTCACCAAGGAAGGCTCGCTGGCCGGGCCACGGGTGCTCGAGCACATGGTCGATACCGTGCTGTATTTCGAGGGTGAGTCCGACGGCCGCCTGCGCCTGCTGCGCGCGGTGAAGAACCGCTTCGGCGCGGTCAACGAACTGGGTGTGTTCGGCATGACCGACCGTGGCCTCAAGGAGGTCTCCAATCCCTCGGCGATCTTCCTCAACCGTACCCAGGAGGAAGTGCCGGGTAGCGTGGTCATGGCCACCTGGGAAGGTACCCGGCCGATGCTGGTGGAGGTGCAGGCGTTGGTCGACGACAGCCACCTGGCCAACCCGCGACGGGTCACCCTGGGCCTGGATCAGAACCGCCTGGCCATGCTGCTGGCGGTGCTGCACCGACACGGCGGTATTCCCACCCATGACCAGGACGTATTCCTCAACGTCGTCGGTGGTGTGAAGGTGCTCGAAACCGCCTCGGACCTGGCGTTGCTGGCCGCGGTGATGTCGAGCCTGCGCAATCGCCCGCTGGCCCATGGCCTGCTGGTGTTCGGCGAGATCGGCCTGTCGGGCGAGGTGCGCCCGGTGCCCAGTGGCCAGGAGCGCCTGAAAGAGGCGGCCAAGCATGGCTTCAAGCGCGCCATCGTGCCCAAGGGCAACGCGCCGAAGGAAGCGCCCGCCGGGTTGCAGGTGATTGCCGTGACCCGTCTGGAACAGGCACTGGATGCACTCTTCGAGTAATGCCGTTTCTTGCAAGTGATTCTCAATAACCAGTAGCATACCGCCACCTTGCGACCACCCCATGGAGAGCGTGTGGCGGAGTTTGACCTCAAGCGGCTGTTCACAAAGCACGCGAAAAATCTTCAGGGCCTGCTCTCGCGCAAGGTGCGCGACCCGCAGCTGGCGGCCGACCTGGTGCAGGACAGTTTCCTGCGCCTGGCCGAGCAGCAACGTCACGAGCCGATCGAAAACGCCCAGGCCTACCTGTACCGCACGGCGCACAACCTGATGATCGATCACGTGCGCCAGCAGCAGCGGCGCAAGACCGACACGGTGCCTCACGAAGCCTTCGAGGCGATAGTCGAGGACGGCCCCGGGCTCGAGGAGCAGGCCGTGCGCGAGCAGCACCTGCGCCGTTTGCAGGCGATCCTCGGCGAGCTGCCCGAGCGCACCCGGGAAATCTTTCGCCTGAACCGCCTGGAGGGCATGACCCACGCCGAGGTCGCCCGGCACCTGGGGATCTCCGACAGCTCGGTGCAAAAGCATCTGGCCAAGGCCCTGGCCTATGTGATGCAGTGCCTGCAGGAAACCGAATGACCAACGGTTTACTGACAATTGCCGCTTCAGACGTCAGCCCAGACATAACCAGATCGCGAGAGAACCGTGTGAGCAGCCAGAACGAGCAAGCCATCCGCGAGCAGGCCGCCGAGTGGGTGGTGCTGGAGGGGGCCGGTCCCCTGGACCCGGAGCAGCAGCAAGCGTTGGCGCAGTGGTGCGCCAGCGATCCGCGGCATGCCCGGGCCTATGCCTTCGCCCAGGCGACCTGGGCCGACCTCGGGCAAGTGGCGGGGCTGGCGTCGTCGACGCTGCATCGTGCGTCGCCGGCCAGGCCCGAGCGTCTTCGCGCCAGGCGGCGTTCGACGCGGTTGCGTTGGGCGGCTGCCAGCAGTGCGATGCTGCTGTTGGCGATACTGGGGGTCGAACAAGGGCCGCGGTTGATCGTCGACTGGCGCGCCGACTACGCCACGGCGGCCGGCGAAGTGCGCCAGGTGAGCTTGTCCGATGGCAGCCGGATCGACCTCGACAGCCGCAGCGCGGTGCAGCTCGATTTCGATGACCGGCAACGCCGGGTGCGCCTGTTGGCCGGCGAGGCGGTGTTCAGCGCCGCGCCCGTCACTGCCGATGAACCGCGCCCCTTTGTGGTCGAGTATGCCGGCGCCACCAGCCAGGCCTTGGGCACGCGTTTCGTGGTGGGCGGTGTGGGTGACGGCGGTTGGGTGGGTATGCTCGAACACAGTGTCGAGGTGCGCTTGCAGGCCGAACCGAGCCAAGGCGCCTCCCGACAGATCCTGCAGCAGGGGCAGGCGCTGCGCTACGACCACGCCGAGGGTGTGCGCCCCTGGCCCGGGCGTGATCTGCAGCGGGCCACCGACTGGCAACGGGGTGTGCTGGTGTTCGAGCGCCAGCCCCTGGCCGAGGTGGTCGAACGCCTGAATCGCTACCGCGACGGCCGCCTGATGGTGGCGGACGGCGCGCTGGCGCGGCGCGAGGTGAGCGGGGTGTTCCGCCTCGACAACCTGGCCGACGCCGCCGACACCCTGACCCGCGAGCTGAAGGCCAAACGCCTGCAGTTGCCGGGCTTGACCGTGATCTACTGAGATTTTCGAAAAAACTTTCATTTGGCGTTACTGAGTTTTCCCGCGTTGCTCGTCTGACTGTTGAGATTGATTTTCATTATTAGAAAACGCCAACAGACGAGACGCGCAGTGAGCACGCAATCAACTCGATCCCTCCGGCCTCTGAGCCGCATCGCCCTTGCCGGCAGCCTGGCCCTGGGCACCTGCACCCTGCCGATGGGGATCGGCATGGTGCAGGCCGCCAGCGCCACCAGCAGCGCCCAGCACACGGTCATTCAGTTCGACATTCCCGCCCAGCCCCTCGACAGCGCCGTGCTGGCCTATGCCGAGCAGTCCGGTGTACAGGTGTTCTTCGACAGCCGAACCCTGGCCGGCCTGCAAAGCGAGGGGCTGCACGGGGGCTACAGCATCGAGGAGGGGCTGCACCGGTTGCTGCGCGGCATGCCCGTGCGCTATCGCTTCAGCGCCCCTGGGCAGGTAGGCCTGGAGCGCCTGGCAGAGGGTGGCCAGGCCATGGAACTGGGCGCCACCCATATCGATTCGGCACGCGACGGCGACTGGGTCTACCAGACGCCCCGTTCGGTCAGCGTGATCACCCGCGAACAGATCGACAAGCGTCCGCCGCGGCATGCCGCCGACATGCTCGAGCAGACCGCGGGCGTGTACACCGCGGTCAACCAGCGCGATCCCGGCCTGTCAGTGAACATCCGCGGCGTGCAGGACTATGGCCGGGTCAACATGAACATCGATGGCATGCGCCAGAACTTCAGCGTCAACGGCCACCAGCAGCGCAACGGCACGATGTTCATCGACCCGGAGTTCGTCAGCAGCGTCGAGATCGAGAAGGGCAGCCAGTCCGGCATGGGCGGCGCGGGCGTGCTGGGCGGCATCGCCACCTTCAATACCCTCGATGCTCGCGAGTTCATCGGGCCGGACAAGGAATACGGCGGACGCGTACGCGCCGGGCATGGCATCGGCGAGCTGGGCAATGGGACCTACTTCAATGGCAGTGGTGTGTTTGCCTTCGGCAACGAAAAAGGTGACGTGCTGCTGGGCATGAGCGAGCGCCATTTTGGCGACTATCGCGCCGGCACTCGCAACCGTGACAACCTCGGCAGCGAAATGCGCCTGCGCAAGTTCTACCCTCGGGCCTGGAACAACTGGCTGGAATCCGAAGTGGGCGACATGGGGACCGTGACCCGTTCAAACCTGGTCAAGCTGGGCCTGAACCTGCCTGAAAGCCAACGCCTGCAGTTGAGCTACCTGGAGACCGACACCGACAGCAAGGATGCCTGGACCTGGCTGGCCGATGACGGCAACTCGTTCTACTACCGACGCTCGGCCAGCAGCGATGTCACCGCCAGGAACGCTGCGCTCGACTACAGCTATGCGCCGGACAACGACCTGATCGACTTCAAGGCCAAGCTGTATTTCGTCACCACCCGCCAGGACCGCTGGAACAACGACAACACCGCCAGTGCCAGCAGTGGCAACCTCTACGCGCCCTATACCGATCACTTCCAGACCGACACCTGGGGGCTGCAGGCGCAGAATACCTCGCGGTTCTATATCGGCCAGAGCAACAGCCTGCAGTTCAACTATGGTGCCGAACTGTTTCTCGACACCTTCAAGCCTAGCAGCGAACGTATTCCGGCCCCCAACGAGAAAAGCAACCCGTTCGTCACCGGTGCCGACCCCGATGGCAAGCGTGCGATGGGTAGCCTGTTCGGTGATGTCACGTTCGAGCACGGTGGCTGGCTGACCCTGGATGCGGGCCTGCGTTACGACCGCTATCGGCTCACTGGCAAGACCGGGTTGACCACCTGGATGTACCCCCAGGGTGTGACCGGCGTGGACATCCTCAGGGAGCGTACCGAGCTGATGTATGACGTCGAGCGCGAAGAGGGTCGCTTCTCGCCGACCTTCGGTGTCGCGGTCAAGCCGGGGCTGGACTGGCTGCAGCTGTATACCCGCTGGGGCCGGGGCTGGCGTCCGCCGGCGGTGACCGAGGCCTTCATGAGTGGCAAGCCCCACGGCGGTGGCAACGAGATGGTCTACCCCAACCCCTTCCTCAAGCCAGAGAGTTCGCACAACTGGGAGGCCGGATTCAATGTGTTCAAGGAATCGTTGTTTCGCCAAGGTGACCGCCTGGGCATGAAGGTCGCGTATTTCGATACGCGGATCGACAACTTCTCGTTCCTCGACTACAGCGCCGACTTGCCCGGTACCGATGTGACGGGCTTGTCGCTGGGGCAGAGCGCCTACCAGAACAACCTCAAAGGCACTACGTTCCGTGGCGTGGAGTACTCGCTCGACTACGACAACGGCCGTTTCTACAGCCAGCTCAGCTACACCCACATGATCGGCAGCAATGACTTCTGCTCCAAGCAGCTGTACATGGGGGGCGGCACCAAGCGAGTGTCGGCGGGGGAGCAATGGGTGGACATGGATTTCGGCGGATTCACCATTCCCGTGCTGATGCCGGCCTACAGCATCACCGACGATCCCGCGCTGAATGATCAGGTCAGCTGTGGCGAAATCATGGGCAATGCCGCCTACATGCCGTCCGACCGGGGCGCGCTCACCGCCGGCCTGCGCTTCTTCGACAATACCCTGGATATCGGCGCTCGCCTGCGCTACAGCGCTGGCAATGGCGAGCACCTGAACAGCCAGGGCTTCGGCAACCTCGAGAAGGCCCGCTGGCCGGAATACAAGGTGTATGACCTGTACGCCAGCTACTGGGCGACCAAGCAGCTGAACATCGCCCTGTCGCTGGAGAACGTCACCGACCAGGCCTACTTCGTGGCCATGGGCGACGCCAACAACCTGTCCCTGGCAAGGGGGCGGACCCTGACCGGCATGCTCGAGTACCGCTTCTGATCCCCCAGGTTCGCCCGATCCCGGGCAACGCGCAGGCAATGGGTGCCTGCGTCTTCAACTGCAAGACCAAGAGGAATTGAAATGTCTCTTTCCGTTACCTACGCGGCTTCCTTCGCCAACGTCACCGTCGACCAGTACCTGTCGGTCTGGGCCACCGGTTTCAAGACTGCCGATCACAACGCCAGCAACACCGGCGGCTTCAACGAAGGCGGCACCGATGGCAGCCAGTACGCCATTCGCGGCACCAACGGCTCCAACTACGCCGTGATCGCCCAGAGCGATACCCAGACCGGCCTGCACTATGTCTGGGACTCGGCACTGCCGGCTGGCAACAACCTGAACCACTACCTGTACGGCGAACTCGACACCGTGACCCTGGGCAACAATCTGCTCAAGGACGCCAGCGGCAACTACAGCGTGCAGTCGCTGGCCGTGAGCTTCGACGGCCTGGACCTGAACGCCGCGCAAGGCGCCGGCCGTGCCGGCAACGACGTGCACAACGTCATCTACAACCTCATGCAGGGCAAGACCGGCGCGCTGGAAACCGTGCTGGACAACCTGCTGGCCGACTATGGCGTCTCCACCAACAGCACCTTCGCCCAGATCGACGCGGCCCTGGCCGCCGGCCCGGTTCACGCCGCTGCCGCCGAAGCGGTCGGCGTGCAGGCGCTGCCCGAGGACCTGGCCCTGGCGGCCTGAGCGCAGGCATGAAAAAGCGAATGGAAGGTCACCCCGCCATTCGCTGATCTGATGCACTTACCCCGCAGCCCGTGTCTTTGCCGGGCCCAGGCTGCGGCGGTGCGAATTCTGTGGCGACGACAGGGCGAATGCAATCGCTGGTCGGCGCCTTCTACGAGGTTTCCAACAAATGCGAACCGCTCCCGCCGCGGCCAATGAAGTGCTGCGGGCGCTCAGGGCCTGCCGTGCCGGGCTTGGCAACGTTGCGCTGTTCACCGCGGTGATCAACGTGCTGATGCTGGCCCCGGCGCTGTACATGCTGCAGGTCTACGACCGGGTCCTGTCGTCGCGCAACGAGATGACCCTGCTGATGCTCAGCCTCATGGTGCTCGGGGTGTTCGCCTTCATGGGCCTGCTGGAGTGGCTGCGCAGCCAGGTGGTGATCCGCCTGGGCACGCGCATGGACATGGACCTCAACCCACGGGTGTTCGAGGCCGCCTACGAGGCGAGCCTGGCCGGGCACAAGGGCGCCGGGGGGCAGATGCTCGCCGACCTGACCGCGCTGCGCCAGTTCGCCACCGGCCAGGCCCTGTTCGCGTTCTTCGACGCGCCGTGGTTCCCGGTGTACCTGTTGGTGATGTTCATGTTCAGCCCATGGCTCGGCCTGATGGCGCTGTTGGGGGCGATACTGCTGACGCTGCTGGCCTGGGTCAACGAGCGCCTGACCCAGGCGCCGTTCGCCGAGGCCGGGCAGCTGTCGCAGCAGGCCGGTCTGGAGGCCAGCGCCAACCTGCGCAACGCCGAGGTGATCGAGGCCATGGGCATGCTGGCGCCGGTACGCCAGCGCTGGGCGCGCCTGCACCATGGCTTCCTGGCCCGACAGAACCTGGGCAGCGAGCGTACCGCGGCGGTCACCGCATTGACCAAGACCGTGCGCCTGGCCCTGCAGTCGCTGGTGCTCGGCCTGGGCGCCTGGCTGGCCATCGAGCAGTTGATCACGCCGGGGATGATGATCGCCGGTTCCATCCTCATGGCCCGGGTGCTGGCGCCGATCGACCAGTTGATCGGTGCCTGGCGCCAATGGAGTGGTGCGCGCCTGGCCTATCAGCGCCTCAGCGAGCTGCTGCAGGCCCAGCCGCCGCGTTCGGCGGGCATGCCGTTGCTGGTGCCGCTCGGCAAGCTTACGGTCGAGCAGGTGGGCGCGACGCAGCCGGGCAGCAGCCGTCTGTGCCTGAACAACCTGGGCTTCGAACTGCCGGCGGGTGAGTCACTGGGGATCATCGGTCCGTCCGGCTCGGGCAAGTCGACCCTGGCGCGGCTGCTGGTCGGCGCCGTTGCCCCGGCGAGCGGCAAGGTCCGCCTGGATGGCGCGGACCTGAGGGTCTGGGACCGTGGCGCGCTGGGCCAGCATATCGGTTACCTGCCCCAGGACGTGCAGCTGTTCGCCGGCAGCATCGCCGACAACATCGCCCGGCTCGGCGCGGTGGATGCCCAGCAGGTGGTGGCCGCGGCGCAGCTGGCGGGGGTGCACGACATGATCCTCAAGCTGCCGGGAGGCTATGACACGCTGCTGGGGGAGGGCGGGTTGGGCCTGTCCGGCGGCCAGCGCCAGCGCATCGGCCTGGCGCGGGCGCTGTATGGGCTGCCGGCGCTGATCGTGCTCGATGAGCCCAATTCCAATCTCGATGAGGCTGGGGAGCAGGCGTTGGTCGAGGCCATTGCCAGGCTGCGCGAGCACAAGCGCACGTTGATCCTGATTACCCACAAGTCCTCGCTGCTGGCCGGCCTGGACAACCTGCTGATGCTCAAGGGCGGCCAGTTGCAGGCCTTCGGCCCCACCGCCCGGGTGCTGCAGGACGCACAGCGGGCCGCCCGGCCGGCTCCCGCCCCCGTCGCGCCATCCTCGACACGCAACCCTATCGGCCTGAGCGTCACCTTCGGCCAGCCAAGAGCCTGACACCATGAGCGTACACGCCCTCTCCACACAAAAGACCGAGGCGAGCCTACTCAGCCTCGACGAACACCGACCGGGCCGGGTGGGCCGCTGGCTGGTGCTGGCAGGTTTCGGCGGTTTCCTCCTGTGGGCCGCGCTGGCGCCGCTGGACAAAGGCGTGCCGGTCAGCGGCAGCGTGATGGTCGCCGGTAGCCGACAGGCCGTGCAGCACCCCACGGGCGGGGTGATCGAGCAGTTGCTGGTGCGTGACGGTGACACGGTGAGCGCCGGCCAGGTCGTGCTGCGCATGGACCCGACCCAGGCTCAGGCCCAGGTCGGTTCGCTGCGGGTGCAGTACGTCAACGCCCGCGCCGCCGAGGCGCGCCTGCTGGCCGAGCGCGATGGCAGGGCCTCGATCGAGTTCCCCCAAGGCCTGCGTGACCAGGCCGCCAGTGCCTGGGTGGCCACGGTGCTGGAGAGCCAGCGGCAACTGCGCAGCAGCCGCGCCCAGGCGCTGGATATGGAGCTCGGTGGCCTGCGCGAGAGCATTGCCGGCGCCGAAGCCTCGTTGCAGGGCCTGCAAGGCTCGCTGGCCAGCAAACAGGCCCAGCGTGACGCGCTGGACGAGCAGCTGGGCGGCCTGCGCGAACTGGCCCGGGACGGCTACATCGCCCGCAATCGCCTGCTCGACAGCGAGCGCCTGTTGGCCCAGGTCAACGGCTCGATCGCCGAGGACTTCGGCAGCATCGGTCGCACCCGGCGCCAGGTGCTGGAACTCAAGCTGCGCATCGGTCAGCGCCAGCAGGAGTACCAGAACGAGGTGCGCCAGCAGCTCGCCGAGCTGCAGGCCAGCGCCGAGGACCTGGACAACCGCCTGCGCAGCGCCGAATTCGAGCTGGCCCATGCCCAGGTGCGGGCCCCCGTGGCCGGCACGGTGGTTGGTCTGAGCGTGTTCACCAACGGCGGTGTCATCGCCCGGGGCCAGCAACTGATGGAGATCGTGCCGCGCGATGCGCCGTTGCTGGTCGACGCCCGGGCTTCGGTGGACATGGTCGACCGCCTGCGCCCAGGGCTGCCGGTGGAGCTGATGTTCGTCGCCTTCAACCAGAGCACCACGCCACGGGTGGATGGCGAGGTGGCCCTCGTCTCCGCCGACCGCCTGCTCGACGAAAAGACCCAGCAGCCCTACTACCAGGTGCGCATCAAGGTCAGCGAGCAGGGCCTTGGCCAACTGGCCGGCCTGGATATCCGCCCGGGCATGCCGGTGGAGGCCTTCGTGCGAACCGGCGAGCGCTCGATGCTCAACTACCTGTTCAAACCATTGGCTGACCGGGTGCATGTCGCCCTGGCCGAGGAATAAGGGGATGTCCGTGCTTTTGCGTGCCGCCTGCCCGCTGCTGTTGTTCACCAGCCTGTCGGCGCAGGCCCTGGACCTGGGCGACGCCTATGCCCTGGCCTTGCGTAACGATCCCACCTGGCAGGGTTCCATCGCCGAGCGCGAGGCTGGGCTCGAGAACCTGGCGATCGGTCGTGCTGGCCTGCTGCCGAGGCTGTCGTATCGCTACAACCGTGCCCGCAACGATTCCGAGGTGACCCAGCGCAGCCAGTTCGGCGATGTGACCACCCAGCGCGACTACCGCAGCTACAGTTCGACCCTGACCCTCGAGCAGCCGTTGTTCGACTATGCCGCCTGGAGCGATTACCGCCGTGGCGTGGCCCAGGCCGCCCTGGCCGACGAGCGCTATCGTGGCCGTGGCCAGGAGTTGATGGTGCGTCTGTTCGGTGCCTACAGCGAAGCGTTGTTCGCCAACGAACAGATCGCCCTGGCCCAGGCCCAGCGACGCACCTACGCCGAGCAGCTGACCCTCAACGAGCGCCTGCTCAAGGGCGGCGAGGGCACCCGTACCGATGTACTGGAAACCCGCGCACGCTACGAGCTGGCCCAGGCCCAGGAAATCGAGGCCGGCGACAATCTCGATGCGGCGTTGCGCGCCTTGCAGGCGATCATCGGCGAACCGGTGGCGGTCGAGGACCTGGCACCGATGACCGGCGATTTTCGCGTCCAGCCGCTCACCCCCACACGTTTCGAACCCTGGCGCGACCTGGCCGTCGCCCATAACGCCGAGCTGGCCAGCCAGCGCCACGGGCTCGAGGTCGCCGAGCAGAACATCGAGCGGCAACGGGCCGGGCACCTGCCTTCGTTGAGTGCCTATGCCAGCAAGGGCATTTCCAGTTCCAGCTCCGAGAGCAGCTACAACCAGCGTTACGACACCGACAGCATCGGCGTGCAGTTGAGCGTGCCGTTGTTTGCCGGGGGCGGTGTACAGGCGTCGGTGCGCCAGGCCCGGGCCCAGCGTGATGCCGCGGGTTTCGAGCTGGATGCGCAGCTGCGCGACACGCTCAACCAGCTGCGTCGGCAGTTCAATCTGTGCGCCAGCGGCACGGCGAAGATCCGTGCCTACGACCTTGCGGTGAAGGCGGCCTCGGCCCTGGTGCAGGCCACGCGCAAGAGCGTGCGGGGAGGGGAACGGGTCAACCTCGATGTGCTGGACGCCGAGCAGCAGCTGTTCGGTGCCAGGCGCGACCTGACGCAGGCACGCCATGAGTACCTGCGGGCGTGGTTGCAGTTGCGCTATCTGGCGGGGGTGCTGGAGGCGGGGGACCTGAATGTGTTGAACCGGTACTTCGTGGCGCACGGCTAGGGCGACTGAGGAGGTTGAACGTGGGAGCGGGCTTGCCCCGCGATGGCGACCGGTCATGAAGTGATGTTGTACCGACAGACCGGATCGCGGGGCAAGCCCGCTCCCACAGTGCATGCTTGCGCACATGCTCGAGACGAAAAAAAGGAGCCGACGATGCGCGTCGGCTCCCCCTCGATGACCGTCCTGGTCAGCGATCAGTGTTCGGCAACCGCCTTGCGCCTGGGCGCCTCGTTGCCGTGCTCGTCAAGCTCCAGCACCGGAACCTCGTTGCCGTCGGCGTCGAACAGCTTGCCATCCTTGAAGTAGTCGCCATCGCGCAGGGCCGAGATGTCCGAGTACTGGATGGTGCGTTCGTAGGCCGCGGCGAATACCGACTGGTTCTCCGAGTTGCCGGTGGTGAAGTGGTTGAAGATCAGGTTCAACAGGATGGCCATGATCGCCGCCGAGCTGATGCCGGAGTGGAAGATGGTTTCGAACCAGCTCGGGAAGTTGTGGTAGAAGGTCGGCGCCGCGATCGGGATCATGCCGAAGCCCAGCGAGGCGGCGACGATGATCAGGTTGACGTTGTTCTTGTAGTTGACCTTGGACAGGGTACGGATGCCGCTGGCCGCCACGGTGCCGAACAGCACGATGCCCGCGCCGCCGAGGACCGGGGTCGGTACCGCGGCGATGACCCGGCCCATGATCGGTAGCAGGCCCAGCACCACCAGGATCACCCCGCCGGTGGCCACCACGTAGCGGCTCTTCACCCCGGTCACGGCCACCAGGCCGACGTTCTGGGCGAAGGCGCTCTGGGTGAACGAGCCGAAGATCGGCGCCAGGATGCTCGACGCCATGTCGGCGCGCAGGCCATTGCCCAGGCGCTTGGAGTCGACCTTGGTGTCGATGATCTCACCCACCGCGAGGATGTCCGCCGAGGTTTCTACCAGGGTCACCATGATCACGATGCACATCGACAGGATCGCGGCGATATGGAAGGTCGGCATGCCGAAGTGGAACGGCGTGGGGAAGGCGAAGATCGGGCCTTCGGTGACCTTGCTGAAATCGGTCATGCCCAGCGCCCAGGCAATCAGGGTGCCGGCGACCATGGCCAGAAGGATCGACAGGCGCGAGATGCTCGCACTGCCCAGCTTGCTCAGCAGCAGGACGATGGCGAAGGTCAGCCCGGCCAGGCCGATGTTGGCCACGCTGCCGAACTCCGGCGAGGCGCTGTTGCCGCCCATCACCCAGCGTGCGGCCACGGGCATCAGGGTCAGGCCGATGGTGGTGATGACGATGCCGGTGACCAGCGGCGGGAAGAACTTGGTGATGCGCGAGAACACCGGGGTGATCAGGAAACCGATGAGCGAAGCCGCCATCACCGCGCCCAGCACCGAAGGCAAGCCGCCACCGCTCTGGCTGCCGAGGATCGCACCCATGGTCGCCACGCCGGCGAACGATACACCCTGCACCAGTGGCAGCTGGCAACCGAAGAACGGCAGGCCCAGGGTCTGCAGCAACGTCGCCAGGCCCCCGGCGAACAGCGAGGCGGCGATCAGCAGGCCGATTTCCGCCGGGGCCAGGCCGGCGGCCTGGCCGAGGATCAGGGGTACGGCGACGATCCCTCCATACATGGTCAGGACATGCTGCAGCCCGTAGGCCAGGTTGGCGCCGAGGCCGAGGTTTTCGTCCTCGGGGCGCGGGGCGGGAGACGTGCTGGGGGACGTGGTCATTGGAGCAGGCTCTCTGTTTATTGTTGTGCCGCTACTGTAGACAACTACCACAAAAAATTGCCACAAAAATTGTATACAAAGTTTTGATCGTAGCGACGGAACGGGTGCGTCCAGGGTGCGTGAAACCTGGATGCAGGTTGCGTTCCAACATGCAGGAGGCTGTTCCAGAGGGGTGTGTACAAACAGGCTGACAGGCGTAGGAAAGCTGTCTGGCTGGACAGGAAAGCCGTCACAGCCAGATAGATAGCAGGCTAAGAGATATCAATCTTCGATGAGTTCGCGCAGCTCGCGCATCATTTCGGTGCTGTCACCCACGTTCAGTTCCACCAGACGGTGCAGATGGGTCATCGAATCGATGTCGATGTGCAGGCAGATGAAACCCAGACGGCTCGGCTCCTCGTGGCGCAGTTCGACCTGCATCAGCACCTGGGTCTTCTTGTCGTTGAGGTGGATGATCGCTTCGAAGTCCTGGGTGAGGTCGGCATTCCAGGGATCGGGGCGCTCGATCAGCAAGCCCTTGAGCGACAGGTCGAGCAGTTTCACCGGCCAGCGCCGCTCGCCCTGGCGCAGTTCAGTGGGGGCATCGAAGGCGATGCGTTGAAAGCGGCGGCGTTCGTCGTGGTCGCTCATGGGAAAAGCCCTCGGGGGTTCAACCTGACTATAGTGGGTTATGTTGCCGTATCAGGTACCGCAATCTGGCCGCAGAGGCTCTAGACCAAAGCAAGTGTGGCAATGCGCTTTGACTCGCCCTAGACTCGATGGGCGGTCTTTCCAATCCACCAGCTGGAAGTAAACCATGAACAACAATAATAGCCTGCTACGCCACATTCCGTGGCTGGCGCTGGCAGTCATAGGGGCCTGCGCGCTGGGTGTGGTTGCCCTGCGTCGCGGTGAGGCAATCAACGCCTTGTGGATCGTGGTCGCGGCAGTGGCCCTCTACCTGGTCGCCTACCGTTACTACAGCCTGTTCATCGCCACCAAGGTGATGCAGCTCGACCCCCGCCGGGCCACGCCCGCGGTACTCAACAACGATGGCCTGGACTACGTCCCGACCAACAAGCACATTCTCTTCGGCCATCACTTCGCCGCCATCGCCGGCGCCGGCCCGCTCGTGGGCCCGGTCCTCGCCGCGCAGATGGGCTACCTGCCCGGCACGCTGTGGCTGATCGCCGGCGTAGTGCTGGCCGGCGCGGTGCAGGACTTCATGGTCCTGTTCCTCTCCACCCGCCGCAACGGCCGCTCGCTGGGCGACATGGTCCGTGAGGAAATGGGCCGCATCCCCGGCACCATCGCCCTGTTCGGCTGCTTCCTGATCATGATCATCATCCTTGCGGTGCTGGCGCTGATCGTGGTCAAGGCCCTGGCCGAGAGCCCGTGGGGCATGTTCACGGTGATGGCGACCATCCCGATCGCGATGTTCATGGGCATCTACATGCGCTACATCCGCCCGGGCCGCATCGGTGAGATCTCGGTCATCGGCGTGGTCCTGCTGCTGCTGTCGATCTGGCTGGGGGGCCAGATCGCTGCGGATCCGGTGTGGGGCCCGGCATTCACCTTCACCGGCGTGCAGATCACCTGGATGCTGGTCGGCTACGGTTTCGTCGCCGCCGTGCTGCCGGTGTGGCTGGTGCTGGCGCCGCGTGACTACCTGTCGACCTTCCTCAAGATCGGCACCATCGTCGGCCTGGCCATCGGCATCCTGATCATCGCGCCCGAACTGAAGATGCCGGCGCTGACCCAGTTCACCGACGGCACCGGCCCGGTGTGGAAGGGCACCCTGTTCCCGTTCCTGTTCATCACCATCGCCTGCGGCGCGGTGTCCGGCTTCCACGCGCTGATCTCCTCGGGGACCACGCCCAAGCTGCTGGACAATGAAACCAACGCTCGCTACATCGGCTACGGCGGCATGCTCATGGAGTCGTTCGTCGCCATCATGGCCATGGTCGCCGCCTCGGTGATCGAGCCGGGCGTGTACTTCGCCATGAACAGCCCGGCCGCGGTGGTCGGTGCCGACGTTGTCTCGGTGGCGCAGACCGTCAGCAGCTGGGGCTTCATGATCACCCCCGAGCAGCTCGAGGCCACCGCCCGTGACATCGGCGAGCACACCATCCTGGCCCGTGCCGGTGGCGCGCCGACCCTGGCGGTCGGTATCGCGCAGATCCTCCATCAGGTGCTGCCGGGCGAGAACACCATGGCGTTCTGGTACCACTTCGCCATTCTGTTCGAGGCACTGTTCATCCTGACCGCCGTGGACGCCGGTACCCGCGCCGGGCGTTTCATGTTGCAGGACCTGCTGGGCAGCTTCGTGCCAGCGCTGAAACGCACCGAGTCGTGGACCGCCAACCTGATCGGCACCGCCGGTTGCGTGGCGCTGTGGGGCTACCTGCTGTACCAGGGCGTGATCGACCCGCTGGGTGGTATCAACACCCTGTGGCCGCTGTTCGGCATCTCCAACCAGATGCTCGCCGGCATCGCCCTGATGCTCGGCACCGTGGTGCTGATCAAGATGAAGCGCCAGCGCTACGTCTGGGTCACCCTGCTGCCGGCCGTGTGGCTGCTGATCTGCACCACCACCGCGGGCCTGATCAAGCTGTTCGACCCGAACCCGGCGGTCGGCTTCCTGGCCCTGGCCAAGAAGTACAGCACCGCGCTGGACGCCGGCCAGGTGCTGGCCCCGGCCAAGGACATCGGCCAGATGCAGCACGTGATCTTCAACGCCTACACCAACGCCGGCCTGACCGTGCTGTTCCTGGTGGTGGTGTTCAGCGTGCTGTTCTTCGCCGTCAAGGTCGGCCTCGCCGCCCTGGGTCGCAAGGAGCGCAGCGACAAGGAAACCCCGTTCCAGGCCCTGCCTGACGCTTGAGAGGACCGCCGCGATGTTCAACGACCTGGGTCGACTGGGTAAGTACCTGGGGCAGGCCGCCCGCCTGATGGTCGGCATGCCCGACTACGACAACTATGTCGAGCACATGCAGAAGAAGCACCCGGACAAGCCGGTGATGAGCTACGAGGAGTTCTTCCGAGAGCGCCAGGAAGCGCGTTATGGTGGCAAGTCCGGGCCCAAGTGCTGTTGAACCCGCGACACGCGTGAACCAGTGGGAGCCCGGGCAACCGGGCTCCCACTTTCATTTTCAGCTGCAGGAGACAACCGCGTGCAAACGCCGATTCCCGTTACCGTGCTGACCGGCTTCCTTGGCGCCGGCAAGACCACATTGCTCAAGCACATGCTCAAGGCCGAGCATGGCCTGAAGCTCGCCGTGATCGAGAACGAATTCAGCGAGGCCGGCATCGACAGCCAGCTGCTGGGCGATGAACCGGTGCAGGTCATGACCCTGGCCAACGGCTGCGTGTGCTGCAGCATCCATGGCGACCTGACCCGGGCCCTGTACCTGCTGCTCGAACGGCTGGATGCCGGTGAAATCGCCTTCGATCGCCTGGTCATCGAATGCACCGGCCTTGCCGACCCGGCGCCGGTGGCGCAGACCTTCTTCATCGATGAAGAGTTGCGTGAGCGCTATATCCTCGACGGCATCATCACCCTGGTCGACACCGCCCACGCCGAGCTGCACCTGACCCAGGCCATCGCCCAGGCCCAGGTCGGCTTCGCCGACCGCCTGCTGCTGAGCAAGACCGACCTGGTCGAGCCACAGGTGGTCGACGCCCTGCACGAGCGCTTGGCGCGTATCAATGGCCGTGCGGCGATCCGCGTGGTCGAGCACGGCCGCATCGACCTGGCCGAACTACTCGATGTGCGCGGCTTCAACCTCAACCCGGACCTGGGCATCAGCCTCAAGCCCACTTTGCGCCCGCTGCTCAAGCCCGCTACCCCTGACCGTATCTCGACGTTGGTGCTGCGCACCGAAACGCCGTTGGACATTGATCGGCTCAGCGACTTCATGAACGAGCTGCTGGAAGAGCACGGCAAGCAATTGCTGCGCTACAAGGGGGTACTGAACATTGCCGGCGAGGACCGCCGCCTGGTGTTCCAAGGGGTGCTGAAGCTGTACGGGTTTGACTGGGACGCCGAGTGGAAGGAAGGCGAGATGCGCGAAAGCGTGATGGTGTTTATCGCCGATGAGTTGCCGGAGGAGAAAATTCGGATAGGGTTTGAGGCGTTGAGTCACGAGGGAGTCAGAAGTATCTGACTTGCTAATGCCGCCTTATGGCGGCATTTTTTTACCTCTACTTACTCAAGCGAGGAAGACCGAATGAACCTTCACAAAGGGACGGATTTTGATGACTTCCTTTTGGAGGAAGGCCTGGCTGAAGTGGTATCTGAGGCGGCACTCAAGCAGGTGCTTATCTGGCAATTGATGCAATGCATCAAGAAGATTCACATCGCAAGCGACGATGGCGTTCAGGGGCTGGAGCGCGTTGCCAACCAGGCGAGTGACGCCAACCCAGCGCATAACATAACCAGCACAGTGGGGCTTGTGCCCACGGCGCTGGATATCAAGTTCGTCAGGGCAGCCAGCAGTTGGTGAACAAGAGCGATTAGTGCCATGGCAGGAGAAGCAGCTCCTGTTGACTGCCTGCTTGCCAGTGACAGACTCACTGGGTATGCCATTCCCTGAGCTACAAGCATCAGGCAATAGGGTAGCCAGATCGCGTAAGCCGAGTTTTTCAACAGTGATGATGCAATAAGCATGATGAGTGCGCCAAGTAACAGCAAAGCGCTCGAAAATCGAAGCATCGTTACTTCGTTGTTACCGGTTGCAAGGGTGCTTGCCAGACGAGTGCCGAGCAGATAGGCAATGCTGATTGGCCATCCCAATAGCCCATATTCCCACATGGACCAGTTGAAGGACTGCTGGAGAAGCAAGGGCGCTGTACTGCTAAATACGACGATGATGGAGTACCCAAAACCTCCAGCAAGCACAGGTAGAATGAAGCGTGGTTGCACAATGAGCTTATGGAGATGGGTACTCTCATCTGTTCGGCACGGGAGAACTATGTGCTGAGCTGCGATATTCCAGCCTTTCAGTGTTGCCATGAGTACACAGGGCATCGCGATGAGCAGCATGGCCACTCGCCAGTTCGTGAGCGTAGCAATCATCGCTCCGATAAACTGGGAGGCCCCGAGTGAGAGTACGAAGCAAAGTGAAAGGCTGCTATATGCGCGTGTCAGATCCTTGCCATCATACTGTTCGACCAGCAACGCACGAGCGGCAACTGATATGCCGCCTGCCAGGGCTCCCTGAAGCAGGCGTAGAACAAGAAATGCCCAGGCAACGGGTGATACTGCGAGCAGAAATGTGCAACAGCCGTAGAGTAGTAGCGTCCAGGTCAGCATACGGCTTGAACCGAGAGTGACCCCCAACCGACCCCATAGCATTACGCATGCCCCCATTCCTCCGAGAAACAGGCTCAGGCTGAGTGCGGCGAATTCATCTGTTGCATTCAGATCGTCAGCAATGGCCGGGAGCATGGGTAGGTAGAAGGTTATACCCGACTGGCACAACAGTACTGCTAAGCAACTGAAGTAGAGAATTCGCCGTTTGGTCATGGCTGAGTGTTCAGTAAATGGGCGATGGCAGGGTTGCTGTCCAGGTACTCAGCGACACTCCGGCAGAAGCTCTCGATTTCACCAGGCTGCATATCTGCTCTGAGCGTAATGCGCAGTGCTGCAGCATTCTTGGGTACGACAGGAAAGAAGACGGCTGAGGTGAGGAACCCGTTGTTGGCCAGGAAGGTCGACGCAGCAATGGCATCTTCAGCCTCTCCAAGCGGTATTAGCCTGATAGGAGATGTTGATCCAGCATGAGGTGTGGGCAAAAGCCTGTCGAACAGTTCGATGTTGTTTCTCAACGCTTGCTGCAGCGTATTCAGCAGAGGGCTGGAGTGAAGTCGGGCGGAGGCCCGGCCTGCACCGATAGCTGCGGCATTGAGACTTTGGGACCAGTTGGTAGGACCGCCATATCTTTGTACAAGGTGTTTCTGTTGGGTATTTGCCAGCATGACCAGGCCACCGCTTGCGGCAAATGCTTTCCCCAAGGACGCTACAATGATGACCCCTTCATCCAGCTCCTGTAGTTGCCCCCTGACAAAGCCCTGCCCAAAAACACCTACCGTAGAAAGGGCATGTGAGTCGTCCAAGTACAAGAACAAACCGTAGCGCTCCTTGAGGTACAGCAAGGCGTCCATGTGTGCCGTCCCGCCCATGCTGTAGTAGCCGTCTGTAACATAGGCAACCCTTCCATGTTGCCTGCAGATGCTCTCGAGTTGGTCCATATCGTTATGGGGAAGCGTCTGGACCTCGGTCTCATCCGCACAAGCTGCTTTGATATGGTTCAGGGAGTAGTGGGCAAACTTGTCGAACACCATATGGGGCGACATTCCATCGGTGAAAATGCCTGCGGCAACAAGAGGCAATACTCCAGAGCTTGCTGCGCTGCATGACAATGTGGCCAGAGACGCGCATCCAAACAGTTCGGACAGTTCAGCCTCATATTGGTCTAGCACTTGAAGCTGGCAGCGATTGCGCGAGTTGGCGATACGTAGGGTGCGCGAATTTTCCAACTCTTCGATCGCCCCTTGGAGGATATCCGGGTGGTAGTCCAGCCCAAGATAGGAGGTCGTACAGAAGTGTTGCAGCGTCCTGCCGTGTTGGTCCTGAAGTAGATTTCTGGCGATGGGCTGCACCTGCAATCCGCAAAGATGCTTGGCATACGATGTCTGCCAGTCCGGCTCGGACTTTTGAATCATGCTCCTGTAATTGGTGAATCGATTTCGAGTGACTGCCATGTCAAACACTTCCTGCAATGGTGTGGAGCAAGCAGTGTGCATTGCAGGAAAGCGTCGGTATGTCCGAAGCCGGGTGTTTTGACCGAGGTAATTCTCCGAGAAGAGCGTCAGAAATACCTTGGTGTGTAGCGGAGAATTAAACAATCACGTTCAAGGTTTTGTAGGATATGCATGCGTCCACACAAGGCACAAAAAAGCCCGGCACATGGCCGGGTTTTTTCACATCAGGCGTCTGCCAATCAGTTGCCGTATACCGGCAGCTTCTTGCAGATGGCCTTGACCTTCTCACGCACGGCGTCGATCACCGCTTCGTTGTTCAGATCAGCCAGGATGTCGCAGATCCAGCCGGCCAGTTCGCGGCACTCGGCTTCCTTGAAGCCACGGGTGGTGACGGCTGGGGTGCCGAAACGCAGGCCCGAGGTGACGAACGGCGAACGTGGGTCGTTCGGAACCGAGTTCTTGTTGACGGTGATGAAGGCCTTGCCCAGGGCGGCGTCGGCGTCCTTACCGGAGATTTCCTGCTTGATCAGCGACAGCAGGAACAGGTGGTTCTGGGTGCCGCCGGAGACGACGTCGAAACCACGCTCGATGAACACTTCGGCCATGGCCTGGGCGTTCTTCACCACTTGCTGCTGGTAGGCCTTGAACTCAGGCTGCAGCGCTTCCTTGAAGCAGATCGCCTTGGCGGCAATGACGTGCTCCAGCGGGCCGCCCTGGGCGCCCGGGAAGACCGCGGAGTTCAGCTTCTTCTCGATGTCGGCGTTGGCACGGGCCAGGATCAGGCCGCCACGTGGACCGCGCAGGGTCTTGTGGGTGGTGGTGGTGACTACGTCGGCGAACGGAACAGGGTTCGGGTACACGCCGGCGGCGACCAGGCCAGCCACGTGGGCCATGTCGACGAACAGGTAGGCACCGACCTTGTCGGCGATTTCACGGAAGCGTGGGAAGTCCAGGACCTGCGAGTAGGCGGAGAAGCCGGCGACGATCATCTTCGGCTTGTGCTCCAGGGCCAGTGCCTCGACTTCGTCGTAGTTGATCAGGCCGTTGGCGTCGATGCCGTACTGGATGGCGTTGTACAGCTTGCCCGAGGAGGAAACGCTGGCGCCGTGGGTCAGGTGACCGCCGTGGGCCAGGCTCATGCCCAGGATGGTGTCACCGGCCGACAGCAGGGCCAGGTAGACAGCGGCGTTGGCCTGGGAACCGGCGTGCGGCTGGACGTTGGCGTAGTCGGCACCGAACAGTTCCTTGGCGCGGTCGATGGCCAGCTGCTCGACGACGTCGACGTACTCGCAACCACCGTAGTAACGCTTGCCTGGGTAGCCTTCGGCGTACTTGTTGGTCAGTACCGAACCCTGGGCCTCCATGACCGCCGGGCTGGTGTAGTTTTCCGAAGCGATCAGCTCGATATGCTCTTCCTGGCGCAGGGCTTCTTGCTGCATGGCTTCGAAGAGCTCGGCGTCGTACTTGGCAATGGTCAAATCACGGCTGAACATGGCGGTCCTCAAGGATCGGGCAGAATTGGGGGTGCATTCTAACCGATTGATTCGCTGCTGGCATATGAAGTGGCATCAAGTCGCGGACCAATGGCCCTCATGTTGCAACCCGCGCCGTTTCTGGGCTGGAATTGACTTCGGGGTCCGGTTTTTCTGGCCGCATGGGGTCAGCGTGGGAGCGGGCTTGCCCCGCGATTTGGCCGTCAAATGATGTGGCCACGGCTTGGCCATCGCGGGGCAAGCCCGCTCCCACGACGTTCGCAAAGAAACCCGCGGCGCGACTACTGGAACATGAACAACGTCTCGTTGCTGAACTGCGCCTCGAACTGGTTGGCCGGCATCGGCCGGCCGAACAGGTAGCCCTGCACCTCGTCGCAGCCATGCTCGCGCAGGAACTCCAGTTGCTCGTGGGTCTCCACGCCCTCGGCGATCACCGCCAGGTTGAGGCTGTGGGCCATGGCGATGATCGCCCGGGCGATCTGCGCGTCCTGCTCGCCCTCGGGCAGGCCGTCGACGAAGGTGCGGTCGATCTTGAGCACGTCGATGGGGAACTGCTTGAGGTAGTTGAGCGACGAGTAGCCGGTGCCGAAGTCGTCGACCGCGATGCTCAGACCGAGGTTCTTCAGGCTGTCGAGGATCTGCATGGCCTCGTTGACCTCGCGCATCAGGATGCTCTCGGTCAGCTCTAGCTCCAGGCAGGCCGGGGGTAGCCCGGTTTCCTCGAGGATGGTGGCGATGCGCGTGCCCAGCTGGCCGTCGGAGAACTGCCGGGCGGAAATGTTCACCGACACCTTCGGCACCCGCACCTTCTCCTTGTGCCAGGCCTTGAGCTGGCGGCAGGCCTCGCGCAGCACCCAGTCGCCGACGTCGACCACCAGGCCCAGTTCCTCGATCACCGGGATGAAGTCGCCCGGCGGCACCAGGCCGCGGGTCGGGTGGCGCCAGCGCAGCAGCGCCTCGGCGCCGGTCAGGCGCTTGCCGTCGCCGCTGAACTGCGGCTGGTAGTAGAGGATGAACTCGTTCTGCTCCAGGGCATGGCGCAGGTCGCTTTCCAGCTCCAGGCGCTCCAGGGCGCTGGCGTTCATGTCCGTCTGGTAGAACTGGAAGTTGTTCTTGCCGCGCTCCTTGGCGTGGTACATCGCCGTGTCGGCGTTCTTCATCAGCTGGCTGAGTTCGCTGCCGTCCTGCGGGCTCAGGGCGATGCCGATACTGGCGGTGACGAAGAACTCGCGGTTTTCCAGGACGAACGGCGTGACCAGCCCCTCGAGGATGTTCTCGGCGACATGGATGGCCCGGTTGAGCGCCTGCTCGCGGCTGGCCTTGGGCTGCAGCAGCAGGGTGAATTCGTCGCCGCCCATGCGCGCCACGGTGTCGTCGTCGTCGACGCAGGCCAGCAGGCGCTCGGCCATGTCCTTGAGCATTCGGTCGCCCGCGGCATGGCCGAGGGAGTCGTTGATCGGCTTGAAACGGTCGAGGTCGAGGAACATCAGCACCACCCAGGCCTTGTGCCGTTCGGCCTGTTGCAGGGCGGTGTACAGGCGGTCCTGGAACAGCGTGCGGTTGGGCAGGTGGGTCAGGGCGTCATAGTAGGCCAGGCGGTGGATGCGCTGTTCGCTGGCCTTGCGCTCGCTGATGTCGGTGAAGAAGCACACGTAGCTGGCCAGGTCGCCCTCGTCGTCGAGTACTGCGGTGATGCCCACCCACGCCGGGTAGTGCTCGCCGTTGCGGCGCTTGAGCCAGACCTCGCCTTCCCAGGTGCCGCGCTGGCCCAGCTGCTTGAGCACGTAGCCAAGCTGGGCGCTCTGCTGCTGTTCGACGGTGAGCATGCCGGGCAGCTGGTCGAGCACTTCGGCCACGGCATAGCCGCTGACCCGGCTGAAGGCCTCGTTGGCCTGGACGATATAGCCGGCCGGGTCAGTGATGAGGATCGCCGAGGTGGAGTGTTCGAACACTGTCGCGGCCATGCGCAGGTCTTTCTCGGCCCGGCGCTGCTGGCTGATATCGCGGCCCACGCCGAGCACGCCTTCGAAACGCTCGTGTTCGTCCCAGACCAGCACCAGGCGCAATTCGATGGGGATCTTGCGGCCGTCGGCGCGCAGGCAGTCGAACAGGAACAGCTGGGTGGGCAGGGTGCTGCGCAACAGGGCCAGTTGCTCGCTGTCGCCCAGCACCTTGCTGACCCGCTCCAGCAGGTTGTAGACGCCGCTGAGCTGGGCGGGGTTGGCGACGATCGACTGCCAGCCGTTGGCGAAGATCCAGTCGGCCTGATAGCCCAGCACCGCCTGTACCGAGGGGCTGACGTAGTTCAACTGCAGCTGGCTGTCGGTGGAGAAGATCACGTCGCTGATGCTCTCGGCGAGCATGCGGTAGCGCTGCTCGCTATCGCGCAGGGACTCGCTGGCTTCGATCTGCACGGTGACGTCCTTGCCCACGCCGATGATGCGGGTGACCAGGCCTTCGCTGTCGCGGGTCAGCACCTGTTCGCGGATGTCGTAGCAGCGCCAGCCGCCGTCGCGGTGGCGGAAACGCAACTGACAGTGCAGCGACTGGCCGTAGCTGGTGTCGCGCTGCTGCTGGCGCAGGGCGCGGTAGTGCTCGGCGTCGCCGGGGTGCAGGAGCATTTCCCAGAAGCGGTCGCCCATCTGCGCCAGCTCCACGCGGTCGTAGCCCAGGGTCTGGCCGAGGTGGCGGTTGCTGAAGATCATCCGCTGGCTGTTGACGTCCTGCACGTAGAGCTGGTCGGGCACCGTGCGCACCACGTCCGACCAGAAGCCTTCGCGTTCGAGCAGCGACAGTTCCACCTGCTTGCGGCTGGTGATGTCGCTGATGCTCAGGATCACCGCCTGGTAGTCGCGACGCTGCTGGGGCAGGCGGGCCATCAGCCACAGGTGCAGCTCACCGCCCAGCGGGGCGGGCAGGCGCACTTCCAGTTCAAGCTGCTGGCGCTCTTCGATCAGCGCGTCGATCAGTTGCATGCCGACACTGTCGCGGCTGTCGCCGCTGCCTTCGATCAGGCGCTGCCAGGCACCTTCGTGGCAGTCGACGTTGAGCAGCTGGCGGGCCACCTGGTTGATCTCGGTGATCTTCAGTTCCGCCAGCAGCGTGCGGCGCAGCCTGGTGTCCAACGCCAGGCTCTGCTTGAGCGCGGCGCGGTTGCGCAGGTGGTAACGGTCGAGCTGGCCGGGCAGGCTGGAGAGGTCGAGCACGCACAGGGCCACGCCGGTGCCCTCGAAGATTTCCTGGTAGCGTCGGCGATCTTCCTGCAGGGCGCGCTGGCGGCGGCGCATGTTGATCAGCGCCAGCACCGGCAGCAGGGCGCAGAACAGCACCAGCACGCACTTGCCGATCAGCGCCGGCAGCAGTTTGTCGCGGGCCAGGCCTGCGTCGAACAGGCCGCGCAGTTGCCAGGTGCTGTTGTCGATGAACGCGAGCATCACGCTCTGCAACGGCTCGTTGCTGGTCTGGCGATGGCCGTGGTGCTGGATGATCTCGCCGCTGCGGCTGTTTTCCAGCAGCCACAGGGGATGGGTGGGGCCGTCCAGGTGGCGGGTCAGCTCCTGGTAGTAGTCCGGGCTCAGGCGCAGCAGCCAGTAGCCGCGATCCTGCTCGGTCGGCTGGCGCAGCAGCAGGTACACCTGCTGGTTGTCGGCGCCGTTGCCATAGAAGAAGCCGCGGCCCTGGTTCAGTTGCAGGAGGTCGTCAATCAACTGACGGTCCGGCGTGCCGTCGAGGCTGTCGCTGCGAACCTGCCCGGTGGCGTCCAGCCAGGCCAGATCGCGCAAGGCCGGCAGGCGCGCCTGCAAGGTGCTGAGCAGGCTCGGCAGGGCGGCGGGCGCCGGTGGTTTGACGTAAGGCTGGACCAGGTTCAGCGATTGCTGGGCCTTGAGCGCCATGTTCAGGCTCAGGTGGTCGGCCAGTTCGGCGCTGGTCGCCAGGCTGTGCTGGCGCAGGTCGGCCTGGGTATGGCGGAACTGGGCGAACAGTTGCCACAACAGCAAGCCCAGCAAAACCAGGGCGAGCAGGGCCAGCGCCCCCTTGAGCGAGCCACGCAGGTGTGTGCCGGCCGAGGTGTCGGCAGGCCGCAGGGATGACGGTTGCGTGAGATTGGTCAAGCGTTGGGTCCTGCGATTTGGCTGGCGATGGCAGGGGTTGCGTCCTCGCAGCATGCACGGCGCGTGCCGTGGTCGCTGGGCGCACTATAAGACGCACGCGAGAAGCCGACTAGCATGCCCGCAAACATGGCAAAGTGCCAGTCTGCTTGTCGGCGACCCGCCCGGCAGCCGGTCATGTCGGTTCGGCAAGCCCCTGCAACCTGTGCGAGAATGCCGCCCGCTTCATAGTCAACGCAACGGAGATGTACGGTTTTGGTTACCCACTATTCCACCAATGGCCTCGATTCCGCCTGTGGGCGCAGCAGTCAGACCCTGGTCAGCACTGCCGTGACCGAGGACGTATCCTGCAAGACCTGCCAGCGTTCGCTGGCCAAGCCGGACACGGCTGCCGCCAGTGCCAACAAGACGCCGTCGCTGGCCGAACTGCGCAAGCAGGCCAAGCCCGCGGTCGAGGCCGTCGCCCCGGCGCCTGCCAAGCCTGCTGCCGCGCCCGCCAAGGTCGCGAGCAAACCCGCCGCCAAGGCTGCTGAAAAACCTGCCCGCAGCGGCGGTTTCAGCGTCAAGGCCGCCTGGGCCGCGCGCCTGGCCGAGCAATCGGACCGTTGCCGCCTGCCGCGTGGCAAGGTCAAGCAAGCGCACGTCTGAGCCTGCGTCACCTCGATCGCGGGTCAAGTCCGCTCCCACGCAACAACACCTTGGCGTGGGAGCGGGCTTGACCCGCGATAGCCGCCGAACGGCGCCGCCATCTACCCATCTGTGCAACGCCGCGAGTTGGCGTAGAATGGCCCACTTTGTTCAACGACACCCCGTAATCACATCCCCCTGGCCCATGCCGGGGCGCGTGTCTTTACCTATCTGATAGAGGGCTTGGTTTTGGCTCAATACGTCTACACCATGCATCGGCTGAGCAAGGTCGTGCCGCCGAAGCGGGAAATTCTCAAGAACATTTCCCTGTCGTTCTTCCCTGGCGCCAAGATCGGCGTGCTGGGCCTGAACGGCGCGGGTAAATCGACCCTGCTGCGGATCATGGCGGGCGTCGACAAGGAATTCGACGGCGAAGCCCGTCCGATGCCCGACATCAACGTCGGCTACCTGCCCCAGGAGCCGCAGCTGGATCCGACCAAGACCGTGCGTGAAGTGGTCGAGGAAGCGGTCAGCGTGATCAAGGACGCCCAGGCCCGCCTGGACGAGGTCTACGCTGCCTACGCCGACCCGGACGCCGACTTCGACAAGCTGGCCGCCGAGCAGGCCAAGCTCGAGGCCATCCTGCAGGCCGCCGACGGCCACAACCTGGAGCGTCAGCTGGACGTCGCCGCCGACGCCCTGCGCCTGCCGGCCTGGGACGCCAGGATCGAGCACCTGTCCGGTGGCGAGAAGCGCCGCGTGGCCCTGTGCCGCCTGCTGCTGTCTGCTCCCGACATGCTGCTGCTGGACGAACCGACCAACCACCTGGACGCCGACTCGGTGGCCTGGCTTGAGCGTTTCCTCCATGACTTCCCCGGCACCGTGGTGGCGATCACCCACGACCGTTACTTCCTCGACAACGTCGCCGGCTGGATCCTCGAACTGGACCGCGGCGCCGGTATCCCGTACGAAGGCAACTACTCGGGCTGGCTGGAGGCCAAGTCGGATCGTCTGGCCCAGGAGTCCAAGCAGCAGAGCGCCCACGAGAAGGCCATGAAAGAGGAACTGGAGTGGGTGCGCAAAGGCGCGAAAGCCCGCCAGTCCAAGTCCAAGGCCCGTCTGCAGCGCTTCGAAGAGATGCAGTCGCAGGAGTTCCAGAAACGCAGCGAGACCAACGAGATCTACATCCCGGCCGGTCCGCGCCTGGGCGACAAGGTCATCGAGTTCAAGAACGTCACCAAGGGCTACGGCGATCGCGTGCTGATCGACAACCTGTCGTTCGCCATGCCCAAGGGCGCCATCGTCGGCGTGATCGGCGGCAACGGTGCCGGTAAGTCGACCCTGTTCCGCATGCTGATGGGCAAGGAGCAGCCGGACTCGGGCAGCATCGAGATCGGTGAAACCGTGCAACTGGCCTGCGTTGACCAGAGCCGCGAGGACCTGGACGGCAGCAAGACCGTGTTCCAGCAGATCTCCGACGGTTCCGACCAGATCCGCATCGGCAGCTACGAGATCCCGTCGCGCACCTACGTCGGCCGCTTCAACTTCAAGGGCGGCGACCAGCAGAAGTTCGTCAAGGACCTCTCCGGTGGTGAGCGTGGCCGCCTGCACCTGGCCCTGACCCTGAAGGAGGGCGGCAACGTCCTGCTGCTCGACGAACCGTCCAACGACCTCGACGTCGAAACCCTGCGTTCCCTGGAAGAAGCCCTGCTGGACTTCCCGGGCGCCGCCATCGTGATTTCCCACGACCGTTGGTTCCTGGACCGTGTGGCCACTCACATCCTGGCGTACGAGGACGACTCGAGCGTGGTGTTCTTCGAGGGCAACTACACCGAGTACGAAGCCGACCGCAAGAAGCGCCTGGGCGACGCCGCTGCCCAGCCGCACCGTGTGCGTCACAAGAAACTGGCCCAGTAAGCCGGATTTCGCTGCACAAAAATGGGGCCCTTCGGGGCCCCATTTTTGTGCCTGGAATATGCTGTTTGTCTTTGTTTGCGTGGGAGCGGGCTTGCCCCGCGATGGCCCGCGTTCAGGCAATCGTGGGGCAAGCCCGCTCCCACGATCCAGTCATTGATTCTGTATACACTTATAGAAAATGCACCAAATAATTTCATAAAAACGACATTTTGCCCTGTTCCAGTGCGATTGGTTCTTGGTACATTCGGGAAAAAACCAAAAACTATCCCTCTTGGTGAGATGTCTACCATGATCGAATCCGTCGACGATTTCCTGGCCCGATTGCAACAGCGCGACCCGGCCCAGCCCGAATTCCACCAGGCCGTGGAAGAAGTGCTACGCAGCCTGTGGCCGTTCCTCGAACAAAACCCTCACTACCTCAAGGCCGGCATCCTCGAGCGCATGGTCGAGCCCGAGCGCGCGGTGCTGTTTCGCGTGTCGTGGGTCGATGACCAGGGCAAGGTCCAGGTCAATCGCGGCTACCGCATCCAGATGAGCAGCGCCATCGGCCCGTACAAGGGCGGCCTGCGCTTCCACCCGTCGGTGAACCTGGGCGTGCTCAAGTTCCTGGCCTTCGAGCAGGTGTTCAAGA
Source organism: Pseudomonas peradeniyensis (assembly GCF_014268935.2). Lineage (GTDB taxonomy): Bacteria > Pseudomonadota > Gammaproteobacteria > Pseudomonadales > Pseudomonadaceae > Aquipseudomonas > Aquipseudomonas peradeniyensis. The sequence goes on from NZ_JABWRJ020000003.1 coordinate 944,181, forward strand.
ACTCGCTGACCTCGCTGCCCATGGGCGGCGGCAAGGGTGGTTCGGACTTCGATCCGAAGGGCAAGAGCGACGCCGAAGTGATGCGCTTCTGCCAGGCGTTCATGAGCGAGCTGTACCGTCATATCGGCGCCGACCTCGACGTGCCGGCCGGTGATATCGGCGTCGGCGCCCGCGAGATCGGCTTCCTGTTCGGCCAGTACAAGCGCCTGGCCAACCAGTTCACCTCGGTGCTGACCGGCAAGGGCATGACCTACGGCGGCAGCCTGATCCGCCCGGAGGCCACCGGCTATGGTTGCGTGTACTTCGCCGAAGAGATGCTCAAGCGCCAGGACAAGCGCATCGACGGTCGCCGCGTGGCGATCTCTGGTTCCGGCAACGTTGCCCAGTACGCCGCGCGCAAGGTCATGGACCTGGGCGGCAAGGTGATCTCGCTGTCCGACTCCGAAGGCACCCTGTTCTGCGAAGCCGGCCTGAACGACGCGCAATGGGATGCGCTGATGGAACTGAAGAACGTCAAGCGCGGCCGTCTCAGCGAGCTGGCCGGGCCGTTCGGCCTGGAGTTCCGCAAGGGCCAGACACCATGGTCCCTGCCGTGTGACATCGCCCTGCCGTGCGCCACCCAGAACGAACTGAACGCCGAGGACGCCCGTACCCTGCTGCGCAACGGCTGCATCTGCGTGGCCGAAGGCGCCAACATGCCGACCACCCTGGAGGCTGTGGATATCTTCATCGAGGCTGGCATCCTCTATGCGCCGGGCAAGGCTTCCAACGCTGGCGGCGTCGCCGTGTCGGGCCTGGAGATGTCGCAGAATGCCATGCGCCTGCTGTGGACCGCGGGCGAGGTGGACAGCAAGCTGCACCACATCATGCAGTCGATCCACCATGCGTGCGTGCATTATGGGGAAGAGGCTGATGGCAGCATCAACTATGTGAAAGGCGCCAACATCGCGGGCTTCGTGAAAGTCGCCGATGCCATGCTGGCGCAGGGCGTGGTCTGATCTCGGATCGCAGGGGGCTGCAAAGCAGCCCCTCAACCCTCAACCTCGATTCCAATAATCTCGATCATCTGATCCCCCGCCGGCCTTCGCCACAACACTTCATCCCCAGGTCCGGCCCCCAGCAACGCCTGCCCCAGCGGCGAGCCCCAGTTGATCAGCCCATGCAGAGCATCTGCCTGGTCCTCGCCCACCAGTTGTACCTGATGCTCCCGTCCATCCTCATCGACGAATCGCACCCGACTGCCAATCTGTACCTTCTCCGTGGACGTGGCCGCAGGCACCACCTGCGCACTCTGCACGCGGGCGTTGAAGTAGCGCAGGTCGCGCTCGGTATCGGCCAATCGCTGTTGGTCGGCCCGCTCGCCCTGCGCCTGCAGTTCGCCGCGCAGCGCGTTCAGCGCGGCCAGCCGTTGCTGCAACTGGGCAAGGCCGGTGGCGGTGACATAGTTGGGCTGGTCGCTGACCCGCCGTTCCACCGGCTGGCTGGCCTGGGCGGCGGCCTGGTCCTCGTTGACGAATGCTCGGCTCATGCAGGGGCCTCCATGTACTGGAGACCATGGTGGCAGGTTACGGGTTGCAACGGTTGTCCGTTTGCGACGTCACTTGCGGCGATAGGCGCGGGCGGCGTCCTGGTCCTTTTCCTGCTGCCACTCGCGGTCGCGCTCGTCCCAGTAGCGTTCGCGGTACTCGCGCAGGTCTTCGTTGGACTGCATCGCGTGGCACTGGCGGAAGCCGTCGTCCCAGCCGCTTTCGTACTGGCGATTGTGCAGGTAGCGCGGGACATCCTTGCGAAAGTCGCCGGCCATCAGCCCGGCGGCCTGGCGACCGCTGCTGCAGCCATCCTGGAAGCCGTCGGCGTAGGCGGGGGGATAGCCCTGGTTGACCATCTGTTCGTGGGTGGTCTCACATCCCGCCAGCAGCAATGCGACACACAGGCCCAACCAATACCGCGACATATCCACCAGACCTTTGACGTAATGGTGGAAAGTCTAGGGGGGGAATTGTCGGCGCGATGTCAAAACGCTGTCGAAGGATCGCGGCGCAGTCGTGGGAGCTGGCTTGTCCCGCGATAAGCCAGCGGACGTATCGCGGGGCAAGCCCGCTCCCACGAGGAAGGCCACGTTGATCAGTATTGGTACCACTTGAGCTCCAGCATCACCTCGTTCTGCGCCGTGGCCAGATGACTGAACTGCCGCGAAGCGCTCAAGCGTAGCCCCAGGTCCCGGCTGATCTCCCACTGCTGGTTCAGGCTCACGCTGCGCCGTACCTCGCCATTGGTGAAGTAATCACCCTTGGCTTCCAGGGTCAGGTTGCCCAGCGGATTGCGCCACAGCAGCCCGCCATTGAACCCGGCCGCCGGTGAGATGAACTCGGCGAAGTCGTTGTGGTGTTCCACCCGCACTGTACCCAGGGCAAAGCCCAGCAGGTCGTCGCCCAGCTGCCAGGTACCGCCAGCGCCGCCATTGACGTGGCTGACCAGCACCTCGTCGTCGTGCTTGCCCGGCACCCGCTCCAGGCCACCGGCGACCTGCCACGACCAGGGCTTGAGCAACTCATTGCGCGGGGTCAGCGAGCGGATGGTGGCCAGGTCCAGGCGCTGCACCTGCCAGTCGTTGCCCTCGTACTGGCGCAGCTTGAGCTGGAGGATCTCGATCTGCGCGCCCAGCGGGAAGCCGTACAGGTTGTCGTTGAGGTCGTGGTAGGCCATGCGCAGGCCGTACTCGGCATAGGCGCGGTCTTCGCGGGTCCCGACGCCCAGTTGCCAGGTGCGCGACTGATGACCATCCTCGGGCAGGCCCGGGCGCTCGATCGCCAGCGGGGGCGGCGGGTTGCGGTTGATCGCCCTGAGCAGCTCGAAACTGCGCGCGGCCTGGGCCGGGTCGCGCTCCTGGCCGTTGGCCCGGTAGCGCTCCAGACGGTAGGCGGCATCCTGCACCAGCGCCTGGCGCTCGCGGGGCAGGGCGGTGAAGTCGGGGCTCCGCAGGTGGGTGGTGTCGGCACTGATGGCCAGGACCTGCTGTTTTTCCTCATGCGCCAGCGGCTCGGCGCGGGCCAGCAGCTCGCGCTCGCGGGAGGGGCGATAGCGCACGTCGGAGACCAGCCCCGACTGCTTGACCGCCTTGACCGTGTCGGTGGGGATCGCGGTCAGCGGGAACTGCGAGGTCAGGTCCAGGCTCGGGCGCGCCACCTGCAGCAGTTCCAGCAGGCGGTAGGAGCAGTTCTCGTCGAAGAAGAAGTAGTCGAACTTGACCTGCCTGAGCTCCCACACGTGCTCGACCATGCGCCCGGTTTCCTGCGGCGTCAGGTCCAGCTGGTATTCCCACAGGTCGCGGTTCTCAAGGCTGCGGTATTCGGAGAGTTTCTCCTGGTAGGGCATGATCGCGAACAATCCGGGGTAGCCGCCCATCAGGCCTTTCCAGGCATAGAGGATGCTGTTGTCGCTGCCTTCGATGTAGGCGCCGAAGTTGATCGCGTAGCTCAGCAGCGTGGTGTCGTCGCGGCGGCTGCTGGACTGGTCGATGCGCAGCAACGTGTGGCCGAACATCGACGACGGGCTGTTGAGGTAGGCCGCCGGGAAGATCAGCGTCGCGCTGTGCGGGTCGATGGACGTGTACCAGGTCTTGAACTCCTGGCAGTCCGGGCTCGGCAGGTCGGTCAGGCCCAGCTGCTCACTTAGCCAGCGGGTACGCGCGGGAAACACGCACTGGGCATGCTTGTCGCCCAGGCTGGCCGGGGCGTACAGGGCGGCGACCGTGGCCTGCAGCTCCTGGTCCGGGTGATGGGCGCCATCTTCGGCGAGGAAGAAGCGTCGATCGTCCACATAGCTGCGCCAGCCGCCGAGCTTGGCGGTCTCGTAGTGCCCGAGGGCGATCCAGTAGGGCGTGGCCGCCAACTGCTGGACGCGGGCCGGGTCGAGCTGGGGTGCGGCATGAATCGGTGCGCTGACGATCAGCGCCAGGGAAGCGAGGCGTTTGAGCATGTCGGGCAACTACATCCTGATGATGCCGGAAGGTGAAGCGCCAAGCCCGCCCCGCAACCGGGGCGGGAGGCGTGGAACTCAAGCCTCGGTGGCGTACTTGGCCAGTTGCGGGTCGCTCTTGAGCACGGCCAGGGTGTTGGAGTGGACAGTCTCGGCAGTCACGTCGGCGCTGCTGAAGATCTGCTGGAAGTGCTCATGGGTGACGGCGGCGAAGCGCGCGCGGTCTTCAGGGGCCACACCGAGGACCACGGCATAGGTGGTCAGGGCTTCGCCCTGGCCCTGGGCCATGTCTTCGGAGAGCTCGTTCATCATGCCGTTCATGGCGAACCAGGATTTGCCGCCATAGGTGAGCGCGGCCTTGGTCGAGCAGCCGTTGGTGCCCGAGGTCATGCCGAAGGTTGCGTTGCCGGAGGTGCCGTTGGTGGTGGAAGCCAGGAAGTGGGCCGGTGTGCCGCGCTGGCCCTCGAACAGCAGGTTGCCCCAGCCGCAGTTCGGGCCGCCCGGCGCTTCGGCCATGGCGTTGATCGAGACAGCGGCGAACAGAGTACCCAGAAGAATCCGTTTCATAGCGTTGTTCTCTTTCTCAAGTGACGTACCAATGGTCAGGGTTCTGGCAACGCGGTTGCCAGGGCGGGAGGATTTCCATCCCCCTGCGCAGCTTGGAGTTTAGGCACGATCCAAAGGTTGCGTTGTTTATTGCGAAAAATTGCTTGCGCGATCGGCCATGTTGGGCTGTGACATAAAGTCCCACGGAGCCTTGCCGCTGCGCGCCGGCAGCGCCAGAATGCCTTTCATCCGCCCCGCCGAAGTAAGGAAACCCAATGCCCGATCCTGTCGCCTCGCGCCTGCGTCTCGCGCCCGAAGCCCTGACCCGGCGTTTCTCCGCTGAACAGTTCGCTTTCTCCAACACCGACGACCTGGAGCCGTTTCGTGGCGTCCTGGGCCAGGAACGTGCCGTCGAGGCCCTGCAGTTCGGCGTGGCCATGCCGCGCCCCGGTTACAACGTGTATGTGATGGGCGAGCCCGGCACGGGCCGCTTCTCCTTCGTCAAGCGTTACCTCAAGGCTGAAGGCAAGCGCCAGCACACCCCGGCCGACTGGCTGTACGTCAACAACTTCGAGGACTCCCGCGAGCCCCGGGCCCTTGAGCTGCCGTCCGGCAGCGCCCATGAGTTCATCAACGACATGAACGGGCTGATCGACAACCTGCTGGCGACCTTCCCGGCGGTGTTCGAGCACCCGTCGTACCAGCAGAAGAAGAGTGCCATCGACCGTGCCTTCAACCAGCGCTACGACCGGGCGCTGGACGTGATCGAGCGGGCCTCGCTGGAAAAGGACGTGGCGCTGTACCGCGACAGCAGCAATGTCGCTTTCACCCCCATGGCAGATGGCAAGGCGCTGGACGAAGCCGAATTCGCCCAACTGCCGGAGGCATTGCGCGAGCGTTTCCACGAGGACATCGCCGAGCTGGAGGAGCGCCTGAACGAGGAGCTCTCCAGCCTGCCGCAGTGGAAGCGCGAATCGAACAACCAGTTGCGCCAGCTCAACGAAGAGACCATCACCCTCGCCCTGCAGCCGCTGCTGGCGCCGCTGTCGGAGAAGTACGCGGAAAACGCCGCGGTGTGCGCTTACCTGCAATCGATGCAGTTGAACCTGCTGCGCACCGTGGTCGAACAGTTGGTCGACGACAGCAAGACCGACGCCGTGGCGCGCAAGATGCTCGAAGAGCAGTACGCGCCCAACCTGGTGGTCGGCCATCCCGGCAAGGGCGGGGCGCCGGTGGTGTTCGAGCCGCATCCGACCTACGACAACCTGTTCGGCCGTATCGAATACAGCACCGACCAGGGCGCGTTGTATACCTCCTACCGCCAGCTGCGTGCGGGGGCATTGCACCGCGCCAACGGCGGCTTCCTGATCCTGGAAGCGGAGAAGATGCTCGGCGAGCCGTTCGTCTGGGACGCGCTCAAGCGTGCCCTGCAATCGCGCAAGTTGAAGATGGAGTCGCCGCTGGGCGAACTGGGCCGCGTCGCCACCGTCAGCCTGACGCCGCAGATGATCCCGCTCAGCGTCAAGCTGGTAATCATCGGCTCGCGCCAGCTGTACTACGCGCTGCAGGACCATGACTCGGACTTCCAGGAGATGTTCCGGGTGCTGGTGGACTTCGACGAAGACATGCCCATGGTCGACGAGAACCTGGAGCAGTTCGCCCAGCTGTTGCGTACCCGCACCAACGAAGAAGGCATGGCGCCGCTGACCAGCGACGCGGTGGCGCGCCTGGCCACCTACAGCGCGCGCCTGGCCGAGAACCAGTCGCGGCTGTCGGCGCGGATCGGCGATTTGTTCCAGCTGGTCAGCGAGGCGGATTTCATCCGCCAGCTGGCCAACGAGGCCATGACCGACGCCGGCCACATCGAGCGTGCGCTCAAGGCCAAGGCCCAGCGCACCGGGCGGGTCTCGCAGCGGGTGCTCGACGACATGCTCGCCGGGATCATCCTGATCGACACCGAAGGCGCGGCAATCGGCAAGTGCAACGGCCTGACCGTGCTCGAGGTCGGTGATTCGGCGTTCGGCATGCCGGCGCGGATTTCCGCCACGGTCTATCCGGGCGGCAGCGGCATCGTCGACATCGAGCGCGAGGTCAACCTCGGGCAGCCGATCCACTCCAAGGGGGTGATGATCCTCACCGGCTACCTGGGCAGCCGCTACGCCCAGGAGTTCCCCCTGGCGATCTCGGCGAGCATTGCCCTGGAGCAGTCCTACGGCTACGTCGATGGCGACAGCGCCTCGCTGGGCGAGGCCTGCACATTGATCTCGGCGCTGTCGCGCACGCCGCTCAAGCAGTGCTTCGCCATCACCGGCTCGATCAACCAGTTCGGCGAGGTGCAGGCGGTCGGCGGGGTCAACGAGAAAATCGAAGGCTTCTTCCGCCTCTGCGAGGCCCGTGGCCTGACCGGCGAACAGGGCGTGATCATCCCGCGGGCCAACGTCGCCACGCTGATGCTCGACGAGCGGGTGGTGCAGGCGGTCGAGGCCGGGCGCTTCCATGTCTACGCCGTCAGCCAGGCCGACGAGGCGCTGAGCCTGCTGGTCGGCGAGGAAGCCGGCGCGGTCGACGACAAGGGCGAATTCGCCGAGGGCAGCGTCAACGCCCGGGTGGTCGAGCGCCTGCGGGTGATCGCCGAGATGATCAGCGAGGAAGAGATCAAGGAGGCCGAGAAGGAGCGCATGGAGGAGGTCATCGCCCAGGCCAAGCCTGCCTGAGTCAATAAACCGGCGTTGGCGGCCATGTGCTACCGTTCAGCGCCGGTTTTCCAACTTTTTCCTCAGCTCGGCTAAAGTGGAACTTAAGGACGTTGTCAGGGTTCAGGATGGAAACAGCCTGAGGGTTTCAGGCTGAACAGGGCTTTACAGAGGGGACGCCGCCATGCGCAACCTCAGCCTCACCCGCCAGTGCCTGGGCCTGGTGACCCGCATCGAATGCAGCATCCGTCCGCTGGCCGGGGACAACGGCATGTGGACCTTGCTGTTCGCCGCCGGCATGGCCGGCGAACAACCCTCGGCGATCAAGGCCCAGGGCCCGTTCCATGGGCCGATGGTGGCCGAGTCGGTGATGAACGCCATCGTCGACAGCCTCACCCTTCATGGTTATCAGGTCGCGGAGGACCCGCAGATCTGGTGCCTGCACCTGCAGGCGCAGTTGCGCCGGATCAACGGTGAGCGGTGCCGCAATCTTGGGGACTATCAGTTCCATCCGGAGACCTGAGCGTTTTTCCTGTGGAACCAGGTTCCCGTGGGAGCGGGCTTGCCCCGCGATAGAGGCCCGGCCTGGCCATTGTGACAGGGCGGCTGGCGCCATCGCGGGGCAAGCCCGCTCCCACGAAGTCGCCTCCACAAAGTCTACTCGCACGATGCACTGCGGCAACCAGCCGCAGGCTTTTGCTGTCACAGGTGGCTGGCTATACTCGCGCTCGCTTTTCCAGTCACTTCACGAGTCCCCCTACTGTCCATGGAACGTATCCTCGAAAACGCGATGTATGCCTCGCGCTGGCTGCTCGCCCCGATCTATTTCGGCCTCTCGCTGGGCCTGCTGGCATTGGCCCTGAAGTTCTTCCAGGAAATCATCCATGTCCTGCCCAACGTCTTCACCCTCGCCGAAGCCGACCTGATCCTGGTGATCCTGTCGCTGATCGACATGTCGCTGGTCGGCGGCCTGCTGGTGATGGTGATGATCTCCGGCTACGAGAACTTCGTCTCGCAGCTGGACATCGACGAGAGCAAGGAAAAGCTCAACTGGCTGGGCAAGATGGACTCCTCTTCGCTGAAGATGAAAGTCGCCGCCTCCATCGTTGCCATCTCCTCGATCCACTTGCTGCGGGTGTTCATGGATGCGCAGAACATCTCCACCGACTACCTGATGTGGTACGTGATCATCCACATGACCTTCGTCATCTCGGCGTTTGTCATGGGTTACCTGGATCGTATTACCAAGCACTGATTGGTCTGGGTGCTATCGCGGGGCAAGTCGCATCGGCGCACCGCCGCTCCCACGCAGGCCTTGAGGGTTGCGTGGGAGCGGCGGTGCGCCGATGCGACTTGCCCCGCGATCTTTCTGACCGACGGCAGCTTGTGCTTTCGCCGTTGTCGTACAAAAAATGAGCACTCATGCGTGGTTCCCGCAGCGAGGTACGCCCATGAACCTGCATCAGCTCAATACCGAGGCCAGGGCTGGCCATGTCGACGAACTCAACCTGATCGCCATCGAAGGCGGTGACTACCTGCTCGAGGCCCGGGTCAAGGGCCGTGCCCACCCATTGGACGATGCGCGTGGCAAGCGTCTGCGTGTGCACTCTGTCGAAGATGCGCGTCAGCTCCTGCAAGCGCTTCCCCTGCTGTCGATGAACCTGGTGCACTGGTCCGTGCAGGACGAGATGTGCGGCCTGGGTCTGCACCCGGAAGAAGACCTCAAGGTCCCGATTTCCCAGCGTTCGGCCTGGTAGCTGCTTCGCGCGGCACCAGTGTGCTAGGCTGCTCGCCCTTTTCATTAGGGCGCGGATGCAGTGCGCCCTTAAGCGGAGCAAGCCAATGTCCGAACTCAACCTGTCCACCGACGAATCCCGCGTCAGCTACGGCATCGGCCGCCAACTGGGCGGCCAGCTGCGTGACAACCCGCCACCAGGCGTCAACCTGAACGCTATCGTTGCCGGCCTGACCGACGCCTTCAACGGCGCCGACAGCCGCGTCAGCGAAGAAGACCTGTCCGCCGCCTTCAAGGTCATCCGCGAAGTGATGCAGGCCGAAGCCGCTGCCAAGGCCGAAGCCGCCGCTGCCGCCGGCAAGGACTTCCTGGCCTTCAACGCCAAGCGCGAAGGCATCGTGACCCTGGCCTCGGGCCTGCAGTACGAAGTGCTGACCGCAGGCGAGGGCGCCAAGCCGACCCGCGAAGACAACGTGCGTACCCACTACCACGGTACCCTGATCGACGGCACCGTGTTCGACAGCTCCTACGATCGCGGCCAACCAGCCGAATTCCCGGTCGGTGGCGTGATCGCCGGCTGGACCGAGGCCCTGCAGCTGATGAACGCCGGCAGCAAATGGCGCCTGTACGTGCCGAGCGAGCTGGCCTACGGCGCCCAGGGCGTCGGCAGCATCCCGCCGCACAGCACCCTGGTGTTCGACGTCGAGCTGCTCGACGTTCTGTAATGCCTGATCGCGGGGCAAGCCCGCTCCCACTGGTGCTCTGCTACCGCGTGGGAGCGGGCTTGCCCCGCGATGCCTTTCAGTTCCAATCCGTTCCCCCCGGGCGCAACGCCCGCGCATAGCAGAACAGAAACAGATTCCTCACCAGCTCCTTGAGCACCCCGGGTTCACTCGAATTCAGCCCCGTGAGGTCCAGGTCACCCTGGTCACGCAGTTCGTCGAGCGCGTCTTCCTCGAGCACGGCGCACACTTCGCCGGTCTCGCGATGCAGGATGCGCAGGTAGGGGTGGGGGCGGTCGAGCCAGGCGTCGATCAGATAGGTCATGGCTATTCTCCTTGGATAGCGTTTCCAATGAGAATAATTCTTATTATCAAAATAGCAAGGGACTATTGGAAGAAATCTTCCGAATGGTGCAGGCGATCCTGTTGCAGGATCTGTCAGGGCCGCCCGCAGGGCAGCCCCTAGGGGCAGGAGATCAGACCTTGCGCACGAACTCGGACTTGAGCTTCATCGCGCCGATGCCGTCGATCTTGCAGTCGATGTCGTGGTCGCCATCGCACAGGCGGATGTTCTTGACCTTGGTACCGACCTTGACCACCAGGGACGAACCCTTGACCTTGAGGTCCTTGATCACGGTGACGGTGTCGCCGTCCTGCAGGACGTTGCCGACCGAATCCTTCTTCACCACGTCGTCGCTGGCGGCTTCGGCTTCGCCGTTGGCCGACCACTCGTGGGCGCATTCGGGGCAGATCAGTTGGGTGCCATCCTCATAGGTGTATTCGGAGTTGCATTTGGGGCAGGGTGGCAGAGTGCTCACGGCGTTTCCTTTCAAGTACAGGCGGGTAAAGGCGCACATTGTATAAGGTTTTGGTGCTGGCTGCACAAATGCATCGCGGGGCAAGTCGCATCGGCGCACCGCCGCTCCCACGCCATGATGTGTGCTGGCGTGGGAGCGGCGGTGCGCCGATGCGACTTGCCCCGCGATGAGGGTGTTGCGATGAATCAGTGGGTGCGCGCGACCGCGAACTCGCTCAGCTCGACCAGGGCATCCCGGTACTCGCTGGCCGGCAGCACTTCCAGGCAGGCGATGGCACGGGCGACGTAGTCGCGGGCCATCTGCGCGGTGTAGTCCAGGGCGCCGGACGCCTCGACGGCGATGCGGATCTGCTCCAGGTCTTCCAGGCCGCCTTTCTGGATCGCCTGGCGTACCAGCGCGGCCTGCTCCGGGGTGCCTTCGCGCATGGTGTAGATCAGTGGCAGGGTCGGCTTGCCTTCGGCCAGGTCGTCGCCGACGTTCTTGCCCAGGGTCTCGGAGTCGCCCTTGTAGTCCAGCAGGTCGTCGACCAGCTGGAAGGCCACGCCCAGGTGGTCGCCGAAGGTACGCAGGGCTTCGCGCTGCTCGTCGGTGGCGCCGGCCAGCGCGGCGGCGCTGTGGGTCGAGGCCTCGAACAGCATCGCGGTCTTGCCGCGGATGACGTCCATGTACACCTCTTCGGTGGTGCTGGCGTCGCGCACGCGCGACAGCTGCAGCACTTCACCCTCGGCGATTACCCGGGTGGCCTTGGAGAGGATCTGCATGACCGGCATCGAACCCAGTTCGACCATCATCTCGAACGAGCGCGAATAGAGGAAGTCGCCCACCAGCACGCTCGGCGCGTTGCCCCACAGAGCGTTGGCGGTGGAGCGGCCACGGCGCATGCCGGACATGTCGACCACGTCGTCGTGCAGCAGGGTGGCGGTGTGCAGGAACTCGATGGTCGCCGCCAGCAGGCGCAGGTCGTCGCCTTCGCGGCCCAGGGCCTTGCCGCACAGCAGCACCAGCAGCGGGCGCAGGCGTTTGCCGCCGGCGGACGTGATATAGTCACCGATCTTCGATACCAGCGGGACGCGCGAGGTCAGCTGCTTCTTGATGATCTCGTCGACGGCGCTGAAATCGTCAGCTACCGCGCGGTAGAAGGATTGGGGTTGCATCGGCTGCTCCATTGAGGTTGCGCGGCATGCTAGGTCGCAGGTCCCGGTGTGTCAAGGCGCGGTGGCCGTGGCCCCGGGCCGGTACTTGCAAGCATTTATGGGGTTGCGTACAATCGCGCACCCTAACTTCCTGGGCAGCACCTGCCTTACGCAATTGCACCGGGCCGTTCCAGCCCTGTGCAGCCATGCCAGCCAATACTCATCATATAAAGCGCTGGGTGAGCAGGATTATCGGAGAAATACCATGTCTTACGCAGTAATCGTTACCGGCGGCAAGCAGTACAAAGTCGCTGAAGGTGAATTCCTCAAGATCGAAAAACTGGAAGTCGCCACTGGCGAATCCGTGACCTTCGATCGCGTCCTGCTGGTCGCCAACGGTGAAGAAGTCACCATCGGCGCTCCAGTTGTTGCTGGTGCTAAAGTAGTGGCCGAAGTTGTTTCGCAAGGCCGCCACGACAAGGTTCGCATCATCAAGTTCCGTCGTCGTAAGCACCACATGAAGCGCATGGGCCACCGCCAGTGGTTCACCGAAATCAAAATCACCGGTATCCAGGCTTAATCGCCCCGATCCCCTGAATTTATTGGAGAATTGAACCATGGCTCACAAGAAGGCTGGTGGTAGTACTCGTAACGGTCGCGACTCAGAATCTAAACGCCTTGGCGTGAAGATGTATGGCGGCCAGGTGATCAAGCCGGGCAACATCATCGTCCGTCAGCGCGGCACCGAATTCCACGCTGGCTACGGCGTTGGCATGGGCAAGGATCACACCCTGTTCGCCAAGATCGAAGGCGTGATCAAGTTCGAGAAGAAAGGCGAGTTCATGCGCCGTTACGTGAGCATCGTCGCCGCTTAATCGCGACGTCGCTCCAGAAGCCCCGTCATGCGACGGGGCTTTTTCGTTTGTGGTGAGCCTCTTGCAAAGCTGTTTGAATGGGCTGCCGGCGTTGGTTTCTGGTTCGTACGGGGCCGCCGCGCTCATCTTCGCAAGAGCCTCATGGTTATCTGGTTTTCGACTCGTCATCCGACGAGAGGCGGTTTTGAATGAAGTTTGTAGACGAAGTATCGATCCGGGTTAAGGCCGGTGACGGCGGCAACGGTTGCATGAGCTTCCGCCGCGAGAAATTCATCGAGAACGGCGGTCCCAACGGCGGTGACGGTGGCGACGGTGGCTCGGTGTACATGGTGGCCGACGAGAACCTCAACACCCTCGTCGACTATCGCTACACCCGTCACCACGAGGCCCAGCGCGGCTCCAACGGCGGCAGCACCGACTGCACCGGCAAGAAGGGCGACGACCTGTTCCTGCGCGTGCCGGTGGGCACCACCGTGATCGACGCAGCCACCCAGGAAGTCATCGGTGACCTGATCACCCCGGGCCAGAAGCTGATGGTCGCCCAGGGCGGCTGGCACGGCCTGGGCAACACCCGCTTCAAGTCCAGCACCAACCGTGCGCCGCGCCAGACCACCCCGGGCAAGCCCGGCGATCAGCGTGACCTGAAGATGGAAATGAAGGTCCTGGCCGACGTCGGCCTGCTGGGCCTGCCGAACGCCGGCAAGAGCACCTTCATCCGTTCGGTCTCGGCCGCAAAGCCGAAAGTCGCCGACTACCCGTTCACCACCCTGGTGCCGAACCTGGGCGTGGTCAGCGTCGACCGCTGGAAGAGCTTCGTCATCGCCGACATCCCCGGCCTGATCGAAGGCGCCTCCGAAGGTGCCGGCCTGGGTATCCGCTTCCTCAAGCACCTGGCACGTACCCGCGTGCTGCTGCACCTGGTCGACCTGGCGCCGCTGGACGGCAGCAGCCCGGCCGACGCCGCCGAGATCATCATCAACGAGCTGGCGCAGTTCAGCCCGGCGCTGGTCGATCGTGAGCGCTGGCTGGTGCTGAACAAGGCCGACATGATCATGGACGACGAGAAGGATGAGCGCGTCAAGGAAGTGGTCGAGCGCCTGAACTGGGATGGCCCGGTCTATGTGATCTCGGCCATCGCCAAGCAGGGCACCGAGAAGCTCAGCCACGACCTGATGCGCTACCTCGAAGACCGCGCCGACCGCCTGGCCAACGACCCGGCCTACGCCGAGGAACTGGCCGAGCTCGACCAGCGCATCGAGGACGAGGCCCGCGCCCAGCTGCAGGCCCTGGATGACGCCCGCACCCTGCGCCGCACCGGCGTCAAGAGCGTGCACGACATCGGCGACGATGACGACTGGGATGATTTCGAGGACGACGAAGACGGCCCGGAAATCATTTACGTGCGCGACTGATCGGTTGCAGTACACTGAACGCCGCTCTCTGGAGCGGCGTTTTTGTATCCACGGTATCTACAGATTCGACATAGGTTGGAAGAGAAGATGCGAAGCAAGGTGACTGGCGCCAAGCGCTGGGTCGTGAAGATCGGCAGCGCGCTGCTGACCGCCGATGGCAAGGGCCTCGACCGCGGCGCCATGGCGGTATGGGTCGAGCAGATGGTGGCCCTGCGTGAAGCGGGCGTGGAACTGGTGCTGGTCTCCTCCGGGGCCGTGGCCGCCGGCATGAGCCAGCTGGGCTGGACCTCGCGACCGAGCGCGATGAACGAGCTGCAGGCCGCCGCCTCGATCGGCCAGATGCGTCTGGTGCAGGCCTGGGAGTCGAGCTTCGGCGAGCACGGCAAGCACACCGCGCAGATCCTGCTGACCCACGACGACCTCTCCGACCGCAAGCGCTACCTCAACGCCCGCAGCACCCTGCGCACCCTGGTCGACCTGGGCGTGGTGCCGGTGATCAACGAGAACGACACCGTGGTCACCGACGAGATTCGCTTCGGCGACAACGACACCTTGGCCGCCCTGGTGGCCAACCTGGTGGAAGCCGACCTGCTGGTGATCCTCACCGACCGCGACGGCATGTTCGACGCCGACCCGCGCAACAACCCCGAAGCCCAGCTGATCTACGAAGCCCGTGCCGACGATCCGTCGCTAGACGCCGTGGCCGGCGGCACCGGCGGCGCCCTGGGCCGCGGCGGCATGCAGACCAAGCTGCGCGCCGCGCGCCTGGCCGCCCGTTCCGGTGCCCATACCATCATCATCGGTGGCCGTATCGAGCGCGTGCTGGATCGCCTGAAGGCCGGCGAGCGCCTGGGCACCCTGCTGTCGCCCGAGCGCGGCATGCTTGCCGCACGCAAGCAGTGGCTGGCCGGCCACCTGCAGACCCGTGGCACCCTGGTGCTCGACGACGGCGCCGTGAAGGCCTTGCGCGAATCGAACAAGAGCCTGCTGCCGGTGGGCGTGAAGACCGTGCAGGGCAGCTTCCGTCGCGGCGAGATGGTGGTCTGCGTCGGCCCCGACGGCCTGGAAGTGGCCCGTGGCCTGGCCAACTACAGCGCCCTGGAGGCGCAGAAGATCATTGGCCAGCCGTCCGACGCCATCGAGAGCCTGCTGGGCTACAGCGCCGAGCCTGAGTTGGTGCACCGCGATAACCTGGTCCTGGTCTGAAGGAGATCACCGTGCTGAAAAGGATGTTTGCCGTGGCGGCGCTGCTGCTGCCGATGCTGGCCGGGGCCGAGGAGATCGGCCAGGTGTCCACCGTGTTCAAGTTCGTCGGGCCCAACGACCGTATCGTGGTCGAGGCGTTCGATGATCCGAAGGTCGACGGCGTGACCTGCTACCTGTCGCGGGCCAAGACCGGCGGGCTCAAGGGTGGCTTGGGGCTGGCGGAGGACCGTGCCGAGGCGTCGATCGCCTGCCGTCAGGTGGGGCCGATCCACTTCAAGGGTGACTTGAAGGATGGCGAGGAGGTGTTCAAGGAGCGCACCTCGCTGGTGTTCAAGACCATGCAGGTGGTGCGTTTTCTCGACAAGAAGCGCAATACGCTGGTGTACCTGGTGTACAGCGACCGGGTGATCGAAGGCAGCCCGCAGAATGCGGTGACGGCGATTCCGATTGTGCCGTGGGCACAGCAATAACCGATAGATAGCGGGGAGGCCTTCGGCCTCCTTTCGCGGATGAATCCGCTCCTACAGAGGTACACATAACCCTGTAGGAGCGGATTCATCCGCGATGGGCCGCAAAGCGGCCCCAATACACCGAATCAGGCCAGTTCCTCGGCCTCATCCTCACGCACGATCGCCTTCACCTCGTCGCGACGGCTGATGTACTTCCAGTCCGCCTCGTCGATGTAGATGCCGTTCGGCCCGCTGCCGCCTTCCAGGTCGATCGCCACGCGAGCCGACACCTGCGGCTTCACGCTCGCCAGGATCGGCACGAAGCCCAGCTGCTGGCTGGTCTCCAGCAGCGCCGCCTGGTTGCGTTCGTCGATGTCCGCCGCCTCGTCGAGGTAGTACGGCAGGCGAATGCGCCCGGCCAGGTCGCGGTCCATCAGGTGCAGCAACAGGTACATGTTGGTCAGCGCCTTGATGGTCATGGTGGTGCCGTTGGACGCGGCGCCGTCGATGTCGGCGTGGATCACCGGCTGGCTGTTGATCTTGGTGATCTCGAAGGCCAGTTCGAACAGGTCCTTCAGGCCCAGCTGGTTGTGGTTGGCCGCCACCAGCCGCGCCAGGTACTCCTTGGCCTCTTCGTTCTTGTGATCCTGCTCGGCGCTCTGGGTCAGGTCGAACACCGACAGCGTCTCGCCTTCCTCGTACTGGCCGGCGCTGTGGATGATCTGGTCGATGTGCCGGAGCGCTTCCTTGTTCGGTGCCAGCACCACGCGGAAGCTCTCCAGGTTGGACACCTGGCGCTTGTTGATCTCGCGGTTGAACAGCGCCAGCTGGTGCTCGAGGCTGTCGTAGTCGCTGCGGATGTTGCGCAGGGTCCGGGCGATGTCGGTAACCGCGGCGCGGCGGGCCTTGGCCAGGGTCAGCGCTTCCTCGGTGCGGTGCGAGTAGGCGTTGATCAGCAGCTGCAGGCGGCGCTCCATGTCGTCTTCGCTGTCGAACTTGGCCACGCCCTTCAGGCGCACCTGGGCGTACAGCGCCTCGATCTGGTTGTCCACGCGTTGCAGCGCCTGCCAGCTGTCCTGGTAGTCGTTGAGCAGCGGCAGCAGGTTGTCCATGGAGTCGTCGATGGCCTCCATGAACGGCGTGCCGAACGGCAGGTCGGCCGGCAGCAGCTGGCGACGGCGCAGGGCGTCCTCGAGGGTGCGTTGCTTGGCTTCGAGGTCGGCTATCTGCCGGCCCACCAGTTGCAGCTTGGCCGACAGTTGCTGGACGCGTTCGGTGAAGGCGTCGCTGGAGCGCTTGAGCTCGTCCTGGGCGGCTTCCAACTGGCCCAGTTGCTCCATCTTCTCCGGCTCTTCGGCGGCCAGGGTCTCGGTGCGGCGGAAGTCTTCCAGGGCCTTCTGCGCATCCAGCACCTGCTGGTACAGGGCCTCGGTCTGCGCCTTGCTGGCGGCGCGGTCGAGGGCCACGGCCTGCTGGGTCTTGAGCTGCTTGAGCTCTTTTTCCAGGCGCTCCTTCTGGTCGCGCAGGGCGGCGCGGTCGGCCAGGGCCTGCAGCGCGGGCGGGTCGATGTGCGAGATGTCGATGGACAGGCCCGGCACTTCGAAGCGTTCGCCCTTGAAGCGGTCGAGCACGCCTTCGAGGGTCTTCACCCAGACGTCGCTGTCGTCCAGCTCGATGCCACGGTCACCCAGCGGCAGGCTGAACAGCGCGCCGTTGAACAGGCGCATCAGGCGGTCGACGTCCTGCTGCGAGAACTCCTCGCGCAGGCGGGCGTAGCTGTTGTTGTCGGCGTGGTCGAGCTGCTGCTTGACCGCCTTCACGCGTTTTTCCAGGTCGCGCACGCGCTCGTCGAGGTCTTCGGCGGAGAACTGCCGCGACTGGGCCAGGGCGCCGGCCAGTTCGTCGTGGGCGTCCTTGGCGGCCAGCAGCTGCTGCTCCAGTACCTTGACGTCGGTGACCAGGGCGAAGCGGTGCTTGAGCACCGACAGCTCACCCAGCCAACGCTGGATACCGGTGATCTCGCGCTCCAGGCGCATCAGCTCCTGGGTGCCGCCGCGCTGGTCGTTCTGCAGGCGGTCCTGCTCGCCACGGTAGTGCTCGGCCTGGATGGTCAGCTCTTCCTTGCGTGCCATGGCGTATTCCTGCCAGGTGCCCAGCAGGTTGTCGAGCAAGGGCGAGATGCGGTGCAGCTTGCCGCGCAGGATGTCGCGCTGCGCCACGCCCCCGGCCAGGGCTTCGACCAGGGGACCTGCGGCCACCAGGGCGTTGTAGTCGCCCTCCATGCGGCGTACGTCGCGGAAGGCCTCTTCGCAGGCGGCGATGTAGTCGACGCTGCCCGAGCGCAGGCTGTGCTCGAAGGCGTCGAGGAACAGCTGCTTGAGCTTGGCGGCGGTGATCTCGCGCATGTGTAACAGGTTGATGAACAGCGCGCGGAAGGTCTTCAGGCTTTGCTCGCTGGTCGAGCGCAGCGGGATCAGGGTCAGGTCCAGCGGCACCGAGGTGTGACCGCCGACCAGCAACCGGCGCAGCTCGTCCGGCTTGAGCTCGTAGGCTTTCAGGCCATGGCGCTCGAGGTTGCTGAACAGCTCCTTCTGGCGCAGGCAGGTGTCGTCTTTCTGGTAGTGGGCCAGGTCCAGCTCGCCCTGGTAGGCGAAGAACTGGTGGCCGAAGCCGCCGCCCGGGCCGCGGCCGACCACGCCGATCACGTGCGGGCCGTGGGGCAGGTTCAGTTCGGTGAGGATGTAGCTGGTATCGCTGGCGAAGTAGAAGCGGCGTGACTGCTCCAGGCTGTACTTGCCGAAGCTCATGTCGGACATGCGCGCCAGGATCGGGAACTGCAGGGCGTTGATCGACGCCGATTTACCCAGGTTGTTGGCGCCGTAGACCGACAGCGGGTGTTCCAGGGGGAACAGGCCGAGGCTGTAGCCGGCGGTGTTGAGCAGTGCGAAGCGGCGGATGCCGTAGCGTTCCTGGCTCATGCGTCAATCTCCTGTTGCTCTTCGCGGATCGCCCGGGCCAGGGCATCCTCTTCGCTTTCCTCGCCGTTGAACGGGGTGAGGTCGAGCGGGTCGTCGGTGCGGTTGAGTTCCTCGGGGGTTTCTTCCACCACCAGCACGGGCACCGGCAGCGGCAGGTCGCTGTGCAGGGTGGCGGCGAGGTCGCGGTCCTGCTGGACCGACAGGCACACGTCGAGGAAACGGTGCATCGGCGGCATGAAGCGGTAGATGCCGCCCTCTTCGAAGGCGAAGCCCAGCTGGGTCATGCGGCGCATGATCTTTTCTTCGAGCTCGTCGACGGTCTGCACTTCGGCCTGCAGGAACAGGTCGCGGTACTTGTCCAGCAGCGACGGCAGTTCGTCGCGGCCGATGCTGCCGCCGTCGAGCACGGCCATCGGGTCGCGGCCCTGGTCGGCCAGGTGCTCGACCAGGATGAAGGTGAACAGCGACAGGCGCTGGGCGGTCTTGTTGACCTGCGCGGCGGCCTGCTCGGGGACGAAGTAGTAGAAGCCGCGGGTGTCGCAGACCAGCTCGAAACCGAGGGCCTTGAACAGGGTGCGGTACTGGTCCTGGAAGTTCGACAGCTGGGCGTACAGCTCCGGGTCGCGGCGGCTGATGTGGAAGCCCTTGAACAGCTCGCGGAAGATCGGCGCGAGCTGGGACAGTTCGGAAAGATCAAGATGCATGGACGGGGCTCGCGGTGGATTCGGTCGGGGTCGCCGGCTTGTTGTCGCGGCTGGAGGTCAGGGCGAAGGAGCGCAGGCTGACCAGGTGTTCGCGGGTGAGGTATTGCTGGCGATCGAGGCGCTCGCGGCTGAAGCGCTTTTCCCGCGACAGGCGCGAGAACCAGTACAGCAGCTCGTCGGTGGCGCCCTCGGGCTCCTGTTCCAGCAGCCAGACCATCAGGTCCGGCAGCGGCAGGGCATCCTCGCAGCGCTCGAGCATTTCCTTGACCGTGCGCGGGGCGCGGGGCAGCGGGCCCTTTTGCGTCTTGTGCGCCTTGGGGAAGCGCGCAGGTTTGGGCTCGAAGCGGGCCAGCGCGTAGACGTAGGCCTCGACCTGGCTGGCGCTGCCAAGGAAAGTGCTCTGCGGCCGGGTGAACAGCGGCATGGCCGCCTGCGGCACGGCGTCGATGCCCTTCTTGCGGATCACCGACAAGGCCAGGGCGGCGCCACGGGTCACGGCGTTGTGCCGGCGCGCTTCTTCGCGCAGCGGCAGCAGCAGTTCGCGGGCGTGACGCAGGGTCAGCTGGGCGCTGGTCTGCATTTCGAGGATGCGCGCGTGGGTGCGCAGCAGCATGTCGTCGTCGACCAGGTGGCCCAGACGTGCCTGCTCGCCCAAAAGGCGCAGCAGCACGGTCTCGACCTTGCGCACGCCCTGCTCGAAGGCGCCGTCGGCGTTGACTAGCTGGATCATCGGCTCGACGTACTCGTCCCAGGTCGCCAGTACTTCGGCGTAGCGCTGGCGCAGGGGGATCTGCCGGTTGCTGGTCTTGGCCCGCTCGGCCACGGCCACCAGCGCCTGTTCGTCGTTGTCGAGCTTCTTCAGTACGTCGCGCACGCGCATGTCGAGCAGGCGCAGCTGGCGCGCCAGGTCGTCACTGTCGCGGTTGTCGAAGGCGTCCTGGATATGCCCGGCCAGGCGTTCCAGGTGGCGCAGGTAGGCCTCGATCTCCAGGCACAGGCCCAGCCGGTGTTCGCGGCGCAGGTAGGCGAGGAAATCGTGGATCTGCGCGTTGAGCTCGAAACGGTTCGGGCTCTTGGCCACCGGGACCAGGATGTCCAGGCGGATCCACACGTCGAGCAGCTGGGTGATGTCCTGCGGGGTGCTTTCCACCTGCTGGCGGGCCAGCTGCTGGCGCAGCTCGACCAGGCTCAGGGTGCCCTGGTCGAAGCGCTCGCACAGCGGCTCGATCAAGGCCCAGTGTTCGGCTAGGGCGCGCAGGACGCGCTTGGGTTCGATCATTGGCGGGTCGACTCGTTGCCAAATAAAAGGGGCGATTGTACTGCATCCGGGGGGGAGGATTTCACCCCTTGGTCTGTTATGGGGATAACCCTGAGGCTCAAGGGGGGATTTACCGGCCCCATCGCGGGGCAAGTCGGGACGCCGAACCGCCGCTCCCACGCCTGCATTAGGGCGTGGGAGCGGGCTTGCCCCGCGATGGCCGATAATCTGTTGCGGCGCATCCTGGGCAACGGCGTTAGAATGCCCGACTGTTTCGTCTATCCCCGGATACCCGCGCCTTGCTGATCGAGTCCCGCCGCCGCGCCTACCTGTCCGCCATGCAAGTGGTGCACTGGCTGCCGCGCGCCGAACTGCCGTTCGCCGCCCCGTCGCGGCCGGAGCTGCTGTTGCCGGTGGCGCCGGTCGAGGACGTCGACTTCGAGGTGCGTCCGGCCGCTTCCGCGCCTGCGCCGAGCACCACCCCGGCGGCGCCCCAGGCGCGCGCCGAGCGACCGAAGATCGAAATCCCGCGCCCGGGCAGCGCGCCAAAACCGGCCGCCAAGCCGGTCGAGGCCGAGCAGGAGGCCCCCGCGCCACGCCCGGCGCCGGTAGCGCCGCCACGCTTCGCCCTGCAGTTGCTGCGCGCCGGCAGTTGCCTGCTGCTGGTCGAGCTGGCCACCGGCCAGCCGTTCCAGAGCCGCGACCCGTCGTACCTGCTGCTCAAGGACATGCTGCGCGCCGCCGGCCTGCCGGATGCCCCGCAGATCATCGGCGAGCCGGTGCGCTGGCCGCTGCTGATGCGCGGCAACATGGACCAGGGCCCGGACGCCGCCCGCGACTTCGTCCAGGGTTTCATCGCCGCGCGCCTGGAAGAGGCGCCGTGCACCTGCCTGTGGCTGCTCGGCCTGCCGGCCATCCGCTTCGCCGGCCAGGCCGATGCCGAAGCCTATTACCAAGAACTCGAGGTCGACCTGCTCGGCAACGCCTGGGCCTTGCCCGGCCTTGAACTGTTGATGGACGAGCCGCAACGCAAGGCGGACGTCTGGAAAGCCATGCGCCGGCTGATGGCGCGCTGGAAGAGCGTTGAATGAGTGACTCGATCAGTTTCCGCCCGGCAACCGAGGCGGATCTGGATGCCCTGCTTAAGATCGAATATGCCGCCTTCAGCCACCCCTGGACCCGCGGCATCTTCCTGGATGCGCTGAAGTCCTACGAAGTGTGGCTGATGTTCGTTGGCCAGCAGCAGGTCGGCCATGGCGTGATCAACGTGATCATCGACGAGGCGCACCTGCTCAATATCACCGTCAAGCCGGAGAACCAGGGCTGCGGGCTGGGCTTGCGCCTGCTCGAGCACCTGATGGCGCGGGCCTACCAGCTCAATGGCCGCGAGTGTTTCCTCGAAGTGCGCGCCAGCAACCAGTCGGCCTATCGCCTGTACGAGCGCTATGGGTTCAACGAGATCGGCCGGCGTCGAGACTACTATCCGCTGGCGGGTGGGCGCGAAGACGCGCTGGTGATGGCCTGTACGTTGCTGGAGGACTGAGGCGCGCCGCCGCGGGCACCGGTTCAAGCCAGTGCCAGGCGACGGCTGAGGTTCAGGCGGCGAGAATCAACGCTCGATTGCCAGGGCTACGCCCTGACCGCCGCCGATGCAGAGGGTCGCCAAGCCCTTCTTCGCATCGCGCTTGATCATCTCGTGCAGCAGGGTCACCAGCACCCGGCACCCCGAGGCGCCGATCGGGTGGCCCAGGGCGATGGCGCCGCCGTTGACGTTGACCTTCGCCGCATCCCACTCCAGCTGTTTGCCCACCGCCAGCGCCTGGGCGGCAAAGGCTTCGTTGGCCTCGATCAGATCCAGGTCGGCCAATTGCCAGCCGGCCTTGTCCAGGCAGCGCTGGGTCGCCGACACCGGGCCGATGCCCATGATCGCCGGGTCCACGCCGGCGCTGGCATAGGCGGCGATCCTCGCCAGCACCGGCAGGCCCAGGGCCTTGGCCTTGGCGGCGCTCATCAGCAGCACCGCGGCGGCGCCGTCGTTGAGGCTGGAGGCGTTGCCGGCGGTGACGCTGCCGTCTTTCTTGAACGCGGCGCGCAGCTTGCCCAGGGATTCGGCAGTGGTGCCGGGGCGTGGCTGCTCGTCGGTGTCGAACACCAACGGCTCGCCTTTTTTCTGCGGGATGTGGATCGGGGTGATCTCGTCCTTGAAGCGCCCGGCCTCGATGGCGGTCACGGCCTTGCGCTGCGACTCGGCGGCGAAGGCGTCCTGCTGTTCACGGGTGAGGGCGTACTTGTCCACCAGGTTCTCGGCGGTGATGCCCATGTGGTAGTCGTTGAAGGCGTCCCACAGGCCATCGCTGATCATGCTGTCGATCAGCTGGCCGTGGCCCATGCGCTGGCCGGTGCGCGCCGAAGGCATCACGTAGGGCGCCAGGCTCATGCTCTCCTGGCCGCCGGCGATCACCACCTCGGCGTCGCCACAGCGGATGGCCTGGGCGGCCAGGTGCAGGGCTTTCAGGCCCGAGCCGCAGACCTTGTTCAGGGTCAGCGCCGGGACCTCGAAGGGCAGGCCGGCCTTGACCGCGGCCTGGCGGGCGGGGTTCTGGCCGGCGCCAGCGGTGAGCACCTGGCCGAGAATCACTTCGTCGACCTGGGCCGGGTCCAGCTGGGTCTGGGCCAGCAGCTGGCGGATCACGGCGGCGCCCAGCTCCACGGCGGACACGTTGGCCAGGGCCCCCTGGAAACTGCCGATGGCAGTGCGGGTGGCGGCGACGATGACGACTTCGTTCATTGTTGTTCTCCGGGATGCGGGCGTGATCTTCACAGCATCCCCGCCCGGGGCTTATTTGAGAAGTTTGTTTTTCTTTGCCATTGATCTGAAATTCAAATGAATGATTGGTGTGCGGTGGAGCCTTCAATCGGGCAGGGCCAAGTTTTGTGATCGGCGGCGGGGCGGCGCAGGCCTTTCGAGGCCCTGTGAAAGTGGGGCCGCTTTGCGGCCCTTTCGCGGCGCAAGGCCGCTCCTACAGAGGGAACGCAATTCCCTGTAGGAGCGGCCTTGTGCCGCGAAAGGGCTGCGCAGCAGCCCCGGCAATCGTGCCTACACCGCCGGGCACTGGTTGGTAACGCAGTGAATCCCGCCCCCACCCGCGGCAATCGCATCGATATCCAGCTGCACCACCTTGCGCCCCGGATACAGCTTCACCAGCAACGCCCGCGCCTTCTCGTCGGCACTGCGATCACCAAACTGCGGCGCGATTACCGCGCCGTTGATGACGAAGTAGTTGATGTACCCCGCCGCGAAGTCCGGATTGTCCTCGTTGAACTTGCTGCGCCGAGGCTTGAGCGGTGGCGACATCGTGTGGATCTCCAGCTTGCGTCCATCGGCATCGGTGGCGTTGCGCAGGATTTCCAGATGCTCGAGAGTCACCTCGTGGTCGTAGGAATCCGGATCGTTGTCCAGGTTCGCCACCACCACGCCGGGCGCCGCGAAGCGCGCGTAGAAGTCCACGTGGGCGTCGGTGATGTCCTTGCCCTTGATGCCCGGCAGCCAGATGATCTTGCGCAGCCCAAGCCGCTCCTTCAGCTCCTTTTCGACCTGGGCCTTGCTCCAGCCGGGGTTGCGGTTGCTGTTGATCCAGCTGCTCTCGGTCATGATCCCGGTGCCGTGGCCGTCCACTTCGATACCGCCGCCTTCGCCCACCAGTTCGCTCTGCTGGTACTGGGCGCCGGCCAGCCTGGCAACGCGGGCCGCAAGCTTGGCGTCGTAGCGGTGCTGCTGCTTGCCGCCCCAGCCGTTGAAGTTGAAGTCCACCGCGCCCAGCACGCCGTCGTCGTCGACCACGAAGTTGGCGCCGATGTCACGCATCCAGATGTCGTCCAGTTCAGTTTCGACATAGGTGATGTTGTGGCTGCCGCATTCCTCCTCGGCGATGTCGCGCTCGCTGGCGCGGCAGAACACCGTCACCGGCTGGAACGCGGCGATGGCCCGGGCGATGCGCCCGAGCGCGGCCTGGACGTCTTCGGTGAAATCTTCCCAGATGGCGTCCTGGGCGCCGAAGGCAATGTAGGCGCGCTGGTGCTTTTCACCCTCGTCGGGCATGAACCAGCGGCCCGACTCGGCAGCGCGGGCGCTGTTGCCGCCGAACGGCAGGCCAAAGCTGGCGGCGGCGCCGAGGCCGGCGACGACGCTCATCTGTTGGAGGAAGGTACGGCGAGTAGGCATGGGGTCAGTCCTGTGCAGTCTTGAAGCGGGTCCAGACGCGCATGCGCGCACGCATGTCGGCCTGGGGGATGTCCTTGCCCGGGATCAGCCGGGTGTAGGTGGCATCGCCGAGGTAGATGTCCGGGTTGTCACGCAGGCGCGCATCCACCAGGGGGCGGGCCTTGGCGCTGGCGGTGGGGTAGCCGGTGAAGTTGCTGATTGCGGCCATGTTCTCCGGGCGCATGACGAAGTTGATGAAACGATAGGCGTATTCCGGGTGCTTGGCGTCGGCGGGGATGGCCATGGTGTCCATCCACACCGTGGTGCCTTCGCGGGGCACGCGGTACTGGAAGTCGATGGCCTTGCCGGCGGCTTCCGCGGTGCGCTGGGCCTGGATCACGTCGCCGCTGTAGCCCAGCGACAGGCAGGTGTTGCCATTGACCAGCTCGGTGACAGGTTGCGACTGCAGCTTGCGCACATACGGGCGGATGCCCTTGAGCAGCTCGCTGGCGGCGGCCAGGTCCTCGCGCTTGGCGCTGCGCGGCTCGCGGCCCAGGTAGTGGAGCACCACGGCCAGCACTTCGTCGGGCGAGTCGATCATCGAGATGCCGCAGTCGGCGAACTTGGCCGCCAGCTCGGGCTTGAACAGCAGGTCGAGGCTGTCCAGCGGGGCGTCGGGCATGCGCTCGCGGATCTTCTTCGCATCCATGGTCAGGCCGATAGTGCCCCAGGTGTAGGGCACGGTGGCCTGGCTGGCCTTGGGGTAGCGGTCATGCAGCTGGCGCAGGCCGGGCTCGATATCGTCGAGCGCGGTCAGTTGCTTGCGATCCAGGGCCTGCAGGCTACCGGCGCGCATCAGCCGTTCGGCCACGGTGTCGCCGGGGAATACCAGGTCGTAGCCGCTGCGCCCGGACATCAGCTTGGCCTCGAGCACCTCGCTGCCGTCCATGACGTCGTAGATCACCGGGATGCCGGTTTCGGCGGTGAAGCGCTTGAGGGTGTCCTCGGCAAAATAGTCGGCCCAGTTGTACAGGCGCAGGGCGTCCTGCTCGGCCTGGGCGACGCCGGCGCAGGCCAGCAGGGCGGCGATGGCGAGCAGTTTCGATGGACGGCTTGGCATGGTTCAGGCCCTCGCGGTCTGTGGAGTGCGGCCGTCCAGGCTGAGCAACGGCGCGTACATGCTGGGGCGACGGTCGCGGTAGATGCCCCAGGTCAGGCGGTCCTCGCGCATGCGTTCCAGGTCCAGGTCGTGCAGCCAGACACCGCTGCTGTCGCGGTCGGCCTCTTGCAGCATCGCGCCCTTGTGGTCGCAGATGAATGACGAGCCGTAGAAGCGCATCGACAGGTTGTCGTCGCTGCGCGCCACTTCATGGCCGACGCGGTTGGCGGCCACTACCGGCAGCAGGTTGGCGGCGGCGTGGCCGCGCATGGCCATTTGCCAATGGTCACGCGAGTCCAGCTCGG
The DNA here is from genome assembly GCF_014268935.2 of Pseudomonas peradeniyensis. Lineage (GTDB taxonomy): Bacteria > Pseudomonadota > Gammaproteobacteria > Pseudomonadales > Pseudomonadaceae > Aquipseudomonas > Aquipseudomonas peradeniyensis. The sequence continues at coordinate 970,353 of NZ_JABWRJ020000003.1, forward strand.
CGGCGCCCGGCTCCGAGCCGATGGCGGTGGGGAACAGCAGCACCTCGGCGCCCATCAGCGCCAGGCAGCGGGCGGTCTCGGGGAACCACTGGTCCCAGCAGATGCCGATGCCCAGGCGGCCGAAGGCAGTGTCCCAGACCTTGAAACCGGTGTCGCCGGGGCTGAAGTATTCCTTTTCCTGATAGCCGATGGCGTTGGGGATGTGGGTCTTGCGGTATACCCCCAGCAGGCGGCCGTCGGCGTCGGCCACGGTCAGCGAGTTGAAGAAGGCATTGCCGGCGCGCTCGTACCAGCTCAGCGGCAGGACCACGCCCAGCTCCTTGGCCAGGGCGGCGAAGCGCTTGAGCAGCGGGCTGTCGTTGTAGTCCTGGGCCAGTGACTGGTGGCTGTGGCACTGCTCGATGCAGAAGTACGGGGTGGCGAACAGCTCCTGCAGCAGGATCACCTGGGCGCCCTGGGCGGCGGCCTGGCGCACCAGCTGCTCGGCGCGCTCGAGGTTGGCGGCCAGGTCCCAGCTGCAGGCCATCTGCGTGGTGGCGATGCGCAAGGTACTCATGGGCGCGCTCCCTGCCAGGCCGGCTGCTGCTGGGTGATGCAGTGGATGCCGCCGCCGCCGTGGGCGATGTGGTCGATGCGTACCGGCACGACTTCGCGGCCGGGGAAGGCCAGGGCCAGCTGCTGGGCGGCGGCCTGGTCGGCGTCGATGCCGTAGGCGGGCATGATCACCGCGCCGTTGGCCAGGTAGAAGTTGGTGTAGGAGGCGCAGAACACCTCGGCCTCGGTATCCACGGCCGCCGTGGCCTCGTACAGGTCGAGCAGTTCGAACGAGCGGCCCTGGGCGTCGGTGGCCAGCTCAAGGGCGCGACGGTTCTCGCGGGCCACTTCGGCGTACACCGAACCCTGGTCGTGGGTGGCGTCCACCAGCAGCACGCCGGGGCGGGCGAAGGCGCACACGCCATCGACATGGCCGTCGGTCATGTCGCCGGTGACGTACTGTGGGTCACCCGGCAGCCAGATGGTCTTGCCGATGCCCAGCAGGCGGGCGAAGCAGTCCTCGAAATCGGCCTTGCTCAGGCCTGGGTTGCGGTTGGGGTTGAGCAGCACCGACTCGGTGGTGATCAGCGTGCCTTCGCCGTCGACGTGGATGGCGCCGCCTTCATTGCACAGCGGAGTGCTCAGGCCTTCGAGGCCGAGGTGGTCGAGGATGCGCCGGGCCAGGCTGCGGTCCTTGCCATGCTCGGACTTGTCGCCCCAGGCGTTGAAGCGCCAGCTCAGGCCGGCCACGCCCTGCTGCGGGTGGATGAGGAAGGTCGGGCCGCTGTCGCGGCACCAGCTGTCGTCGACGGCCAGTTCGACCAGCTCGATGCCGGAGCCGCACAGTTCGCGGGCAATGGCCATGGCCGAAGGGTCGACCACCATCTTCACCGGCTCGAAGCGGGCGATGGCGGCGGCCACGCGGGCATAGTCGCGCTGCACGTCGGCCAGGGTCACGCCCCAGCCCGACTCCCACAGCGGCTTGTTGTGTGGCCAGATCATCCAGGTGGCGGCGTGGCGGGCCCATTCGGCAGGCATGCGCCAGCCGCTGTCGCGGGACAGGGTCATAGTGAACTCCGATCTATTAGGGATTTTTATCAACGAAGCCCGCCGTCGCGGGTGTTGCTGCCCATGTTATGGCTGGGAAACCGGGGCGACAAACGATAGATTTAGCGTATTTCTGATCAGTCAGGCTTATCAGCATGCTCAAACACTGGCCCCCGCTCAACGCCCTGCGCGGCTTCGAAGCTGCCGCTCGCCTGGGCAGCTTCCACAAGGCCGCCGAGGCCCTGAACCTCACCCAGTCGGCGATCAGCCAGCAGATCCGCAGCCTGGAGAGTTACCTGGAACAACCGTTGTTTCACCGCAGCGGGCGCAGTGTCAGCCTGACCGATGCCGGGCACGACCTGCTCAGCACCACCCAGGCCTTGCTGCAGCAGCTGGCGGTGGGCATCCGCCGCCTTGACCAATACCGCAAGCCCAACCAATTGGTGGTCAACACCACCCCGGCCTTTGCCCGGCATTGGCTGTTACCGCGCCTGGCGGATTTCCACCAGCGTCACCCGGACGTGGACCTGTGGCTGTTCACCAGCTTCGAGGTCCCGGACATGGCCAACGAGACCATCGACCTGGCGATTCGCGACGATATCGGGCCGCAGGCTGAGTGCAGCTTCACCGTGCTACACCAGGACACGCTGTATCCGGCGTGTCACCCGACGTTACCCGGGACCGGGCGCACGACCTTGCACGGCGAGCGCGAGATGGACTGGAGTCACTGGCAGCTGGAGGGCGGCGAGGAGGTGGGGCAGCAGGGCAAGGGGCTGAACTTCTCTGACCCGGGGCTGCTGCTGGAGGCGGCGGGCGAGGGGCTGGGGATCGCCCTGGTCAGTCAGCTGCTGGCGCAGCGGATGATCGACGAGGGACGTTTGCGGCCCTTGTCGGCACAGCGCGTACGCGGGCCAGTGTGGAGCTGCCTGGTGCATTGGGAGAGTCAGGAGGATCCGTTGGCTCGGCAGTTCCTGGCGTGGTTGCGAGAGGCCCTGTCGCCTGCGTTGTCCTGATGGAGCGGAACCTGTGGGAGCGGCCTTGTGTCGCGAAAGGGCCGCTAAGCGGCCCCGGCGATGTTCGCGTCAACACTGGAACCCTGGGGCTGCTGCGCAGCCCTTTCGCGACACAAGGCCGCTCCCACAGGACCGCGCCAGCCTCAAGATCAACGCTGTACCTGCAGGAGCAAATGGGGGCGTGCAGACAATGCAGCAATGCGAATCACCCCGTAATATGTGTCGGATATCCCACGAGGGTAGTCTCACCCTCTAGATCAAACGGCAGTGCCCCGAATCCGGGCGCTGCCCCAGCCTAAACCTGACGAGGTACAGACATTGGCCATCATTCATCCCAAGGTTCGCGGTTTCATCTGCACCACGACTCACCCCAAGGGCTGCGAGCTCAACGTCCGTGACCAGATCGAAGCCACCCGCAAGCTGGGCGTGCGCGAGGATGGTCCGAAGAAAGTCCTGGTGATCGGCGCCTCCAGCGGCTACGGCCTGGCCGCGCGCATCACCGCGGCGTTCGGCTTCAAGGCCGATACTCTGGGTGTGTTCTTCGAAAAGCCGGGCACCGAGACCAAGGCCGGTACCGCCGGCTGGTACAACGCCGCCGCCTTCGACAAGTTCGCCAAGGCCGAAGGCCTGTACAGCAAGTCGATCAACGGTGACGCCTTCTCCGACGAAGCCCGCGCCAAGGTCATCGAGCTGATCAAGAACGAAATGGGCGGCCAGGTCGACCTGGTGATCTACTCCCTGGCCTCGCCGGTGCGCAAGCTGCCGCAGACCGGTGAGCTGGTGCGCTCGGCGCTCAAGCCGATCGGCCAGCCGTACAAGTCGACCGCCATCGACACCAACAAGGACACCATCATCGAGGCCAGCATCGAGCCGGCCACCGAGCAGGAAATCGCCGACACCGTCACCGTGATGGGCGGCCAGGACTGGGAACTGTGGATCGACGCCCTGAACGCCGCTGGCGTGCTGGCGCCGCAGGCCCGCACCGTGGCCTTCAGCTACATCGGCTCCGACATCACCTGGCCGATCTACTGGGACGGCGCGCTGGGCAAGGCCAAGCAGGACCTGGACGAAACCGCCCAGCGCCTGGGCAAGAAAGTCGGTGGCAGTGCCAACGTTGCGGTGCTGAAGTCGGTGGTTACCCAGGCCAGCTCGGCGATCCCGGTGATGCCGCTGTACCTGTCGATGGTCTTCAAGATCATGCAGGAGAAGGGTATCCACGAAGGTACCCAGCACCAGCTGGACCGCATGTTCCGTGACCGCATGTACCGTGAAGACGGTGCGCCGGCTGCCCTGGACGACGAAGGCCGCCTGCGTCTGGACGACTGGGAACTGCGTGATGACGTGCAGGACGCCTGCCGTGCCATGTGGCCCAAAGTCACCACCGAGAACCTGTTCGAGCTGACCGATTACGCCGGCTACAAGAAGCAGTTCCTCAACCTGTTCGGCTTCGAGCGCGCTGACGTCAACTACGACGAAGACGTGGCCACCGACGTACGGTTCGACTGCATCGAGCTGTAAGCAAGTCCTTGACCGCGCAGCCGTTGATGACGGCTGCGCGGTTCCCGCCGACGGCTTGTTAATATTCTGAAACAAATCCTCCAATGGCCCTTTGCCATGGGCACCCTCCGCCTGATCTATACCCCAGCTATTGGCCTGGCAATTCCGCCGGGGCCGAGGAGGGAGCAATGGGCGCACTGCAAAAAATACAAGAACGCATTCGCCAGAAGGGCCTCAAGCGCACCTTCAAGACCTTGTTCGAACGTTACGTGTTCTTCCACTGGGAATTGTTGTGGATGGAACGCGACCTGATCAGTCCGGTGCCTCCCTACAGCCTCAAGGCCCACACGCCGGTTACCCTGGTGCAGATCACCACCGCCAACGCCGACGCCTTCGCCGCGAATTTCGGCGACCGCGTCGAGACCATGCGCGAACTGGCCGCCGAAGGGCACACCGGGCACATGTACCTGGACGAGCAGGGCGACGCCGTGGCCTTCATCTGGGCCAGCGTGGTCGACTATCACGACAAGCACTACTACGGTTGCACCTTCCCGGTGAAACCGGGCGAATTCTTCGAGTTCGGCGGCGAGATGACCCGGCCCTACTTCGGCAGCGAGCTGTCGGTGACGGCCCAGGTCGAGCTGTGGAACACCATGCGGGAGAAGGGCTGCCACAAGGTGGTGGACGTGGTGGAGACCCACAACGTGCCGGCCATGAAGCTGCACCTGCGCATGGGCTACCACGAGCAGGGGCGGGTGATGCATGTTTATGGCCTGTTCGGCCGCTGGAAGCTGTTCCGCGAGACCCGCTACGACGGCTCGCGCCTGGCAGTGCTGCGCAAGCCAGGCGTGGCGCGGGCCCTGCCGACTGCTTGAACCTATCGCGGGGCAAGTCGCAGCGGCGCACCGCCGCTCCCACGCTACCTTGGCCAGTTCTGAGTAGCGTGGGAGCGGGCTTGCCCCGCGATAGTGCCGGTACAGCCACCGATTTTTTTGCTAGCGTGGGCGCACGACAACAGCCCGTCCGCCAGCATGGCGCGACGCCGCAGGGAGCGCGCCATGAGCAGCCTCACCCAACCCGCCTGTGCCTTTCGTCATGTCGCCGCCGACGGCTACAGCCTCGGCGGATTCCGTTGGCGCCACGCCGAGCCCGACCCCGGGCGAGCGCTGGTGATCATCAACGCCGCCACCTCGGTGCGCTGTCGTTACTACTCGCGATTCGCCGACTACCTGTTCGCCCAGGGCTTCGACGTGCTCACCTACGACTACCGCGGCATCGGCGAATCGCGCCCGGCCACGCTGCGCGGTTTCCAGGCGTCCTGGAGCGACTGGGGGCGGCTGGACTTCGAGGCGATGCTGCAACTGGCCGCCGCCGAGCATCCGGGCCAGCCGGTGCATGTGGTCGGCCACAGTTTCGGCGGCTGGGCGCTGGGGCTGGCGCCGTCGGCGGGGCAGGTGCGCCATGCAGTGCTGGTGGGGGCGCAGTTCGCCTACTGGCGTGACTATGCGGCGGACCAGCGTTGGCAGCTGTTCGGCAAGTGGCATGTGCTGATGCCGCTGTTGACCCGGCTGTTCGGCTACTTCCCCGGCAAGCGCCTGGGCTGGCTGGAGGATACCCCGGCTGGTGTCGTGCACGACTGGAGCACCCGCACGCCGTGCTACGAACACCGCCCCAGCGGGCGCCTGCTCGAGGCGGTGCCGTTCGAACAGGTGCGGGCGGCGACCCTGGCCGTCAGCCTGACCGATGATCCGTTCGGCACGGTGGCGGCCACCGAGCGGTTGTTGGGGTATCTGCGGCAGGCCGAGCGTCGGCACCTGCGGGTGGCGCCTGTGGATATCTCGGTGGAGGAAATCGGGCATTTCGCGTTCTTTCACGATCGGTTTCGTGAAAGTTTGTGGCCAATAGCGCTGGGGTGGCTGCGAGCAGGGCAGTTGGAGGGGCAGGTGCCGGGTAGCGTTATCAGTTGAGGGCCCCTTCGCGGGGCAGGTCGCATCGGCGCAGCGCCGCGACTTGCCCCGCGATGGGCGAGACGCGAAGTCAGGCCAGGCGCGCGAGCGGCTGGGCGGTGAACTTCACCCCGGCCAGCCCATGCTTGATCAGCGCACGGATATTGCCATGGTCGCTGCCCTCGGGCGTGGCCACCACGCTGCGGTAGTGCTCGCCGAAGGCCAGCAGCGCCTCTTGGTCGCTCAGCCCTTCCAGCAGCGCCAGGCCCAGGGTCTTGCACGAACCTTCGTTCTGCCCGGCGGCGTTGTGCACGTCGCCGTTGTCGAAGGCCTGGGGCTGGTAGCTGTAGTTCGCGGCGATGAACGCCAGGGTGTCGGCGAAAACGTGTTCGCCGCTGGCGAGGCTGCTGCGCAGGGTGTTCAGGTCAGTCACGAGGTTTTCCTTGTTCGAACGCCGCCTGTTGCTCGGCGCTGGCTTCTTTCTGGTGTTGGGCTTTCCACTCGGCGTAGGGCATGCCGTACACCTGCTCGCGGGCATCGTCCAGGCTCAGCTCGATCTGGCGATCGTCGGCGGCGGCCTTGAGCCATTTGGACAGGCAGTTGCGGCAGAAGCCGGAGAGGTTCATCAGGTCGATGTTCTGCACGTCGGTGCGCTTCTGCAGATGGTCGACCAGGCGCCGGAACGCGGCGGCTTCGAGTTCGAGCTGTTGTTGCGGGGTCATGGGCGGTGTCTCTTCAGGTCATGCGGTTCTTCAGATGGCGGCCACCATTGATGACCACCTGGCTGCCGGTGCTGTACTGGCTTTCGAGCAGGAACAGCACGGCATCGATCAGCGGGCGGGCGCCGGGTTCGAATTCGAGCAGGGCCTTTTTCAGGGTCTGCTGGCGGTACTGCTCGTCGCCGCCTTCCTTGAGGATCAGGAGGCCCGGCAGGATACCGTTGACGCGCACCTTGGGCGCGTACTTTTCGGCGAACGACAACACCATGTTCTGCAGCGCGGCCTTGGTCGCGGCGTAGCCGATATGGCTCTTGCTGCCGCGCGAGGAGGTCTCGTCGCAGATGTGGATGATATCGGCCTTGTCCACCTTGTTCAGCCACTCGCCGAGGGCCAGGTTGAGGTGGTAGGGCGCCTCGACGTGCAGGCGGAACATGGTGTCGAGGTTGTCCAGGCCATCGTCGAGCCACAGTGAGGCGTTGTGGATGATCGCACGCAGGCCGTCGTAGTGGCCGTGCAGGTGGTCGATCAGGGCCTGGCGGTCTTCGCTGCGGGTCAGGTCGGCCTGGAACTGCCGGATGTTCGGGTGGGCCGCCTGGGGATGCAGGCTGCGGCTGGCGCTGACCACCGTATGGCCGGCCTGGGCCAGCTCCAGGGCCAGGGCCAGCCCGACGCGCTGGCTGGCGCCGGTGATGAGGATTGGGCTGTTCATGTGCGGGCGGTCTGTTCGTCTGTCCGTGCGTGATGCCCCAGCATACCCGAACTGCGCGGCCTTGCGAGCCCGTGCCTCAGCGGCTGCGCAGCCCCTGGGCGCGGTCGCTCGGGGCGTGCGGCGCGGCGTTCAGCCAGCCGGCCAGCAGGCGGGTGGACAGCGGGATGAACAGGTACACCATCAAGGGGGTCAGGGCCAGGGTGCTGAGCAGTACGCGGGGTAGCAGTTCCAGCGCTGCCAGCCAGTGGCCGAACAGCAGGTTGAACAGCAGCGAGACCGGGAAGAATGCCAGCCAGATGGCCGTGGCCTGTTTCCAGCGCGGCGGTTTCTGCACTGTATTGGTGCCGAACCAGTCGTCGATGCCGCTCACGCGCCTCTCCTTGGGGCGTTCGAACAGGCCGTCGCCACGCTCAAGCCAGGCTCGGCGCGAGGCGGAATGCTCCCAGGCGTGCAGGGTCTGCTCATCGGTGAAGCGGAAGATGATCTGGAATTCATCGCCCTCGGCCGGCGGCGCGAGGATGCCCGAGCCCAGGTAACCGGGGAAGTCGGTGGCCAGCTGCTCGCCTTCGTGCAGCCAGGCCAGCAGGTCCTGGTAGCGGCCACAGGCGGCGCGGCGCGACACCATCAGGGTGACGGGTGGGGTAGACATCGTGTATCTCCTGGCGACGGGGCTGGCGGGTAGCCGGCCCCTTGGCATGCGGCCCGGGGTGGTGGGCGGCGCAGGCGTGCTTGCAAGAATCGGGCGCAGATTATGCGCGATCACCCATGACCGGTCAGTTTCAGCGGCTGGACGGTCGTCAGCAGGCGGCGGGAGCCTGGGCGTGCAGCTCGGGGTGGGCCTGGCGGTGGGCCTGCAGGATGTACTCGCGCAGGCGTTCGATCTCTTCGGCCGGGCTGTGCGACAGGTCATAGGCGGCCAGGCGCGGGCCGATGCGCCGGCGCAGCACGCCGTGCAGGCCGATCGGCGGGATATCCGCGGCGGCGAAGCGCAGCTTGAAGTGGGACGGTGCCTCGCGCCGGCCACGGACTTCCAGCAGCACGCCCTTGAACGAGATATCCCGCACCCACAGGTCGCTGGCCTGGCCATGGTCGTCGAGCAGCGCGCTCGGCCGCTCCAGCGACAGGCGCCAGGGCCGCAGCATGGGGCCGTCCTCGTAGATGTCCGGCGAGCCCAGTTGCAGGTGCAGGGCGTGGAATTCGTCCTCGACCAGTTGCAGGGGGAAGCTCAGCTGCTGGTTGTTGAAGCTGGCCTGCAGGGTCACCTGCTCGTTGGCCACCAGGCGGGTGAGCAGGTCCTTCAGACGACGGTCGCCATTGACCAGCAGGCTCGACATGGGGTCGGCCAGGTTCAGCTGGGGCGAATGCTGCATGTCCTGGATGAAATCCAGTTCGTCCTGGGAGAGTAGGGCGTCTGCTTGCATGGTCGAACTCGAAGGGGCGATCGGTAAGGGCGATTTCTTCACGGCTGTCGACAGTGGGCAATACGCTTTGTTCCGGTCATTCGTCGGATAATCCTGAAGCGTGTGACTTTAGGCATAGGCGGCCTTTTGCCACTGTCGAGTGCTAGTATCCTACGTTTTCACTCAGTTTCGGAATCCTCACCCGATGAAAGTCGCCATTATTTCCGGTTCGGTCTACGGCACCGCCGAAGAAGTCGCCCGTCACGCCGAGTCGCTGCTCAAGGCCGCCGGCCTTGAAGCCTGGCACGCCGCCCGCGCCACCCTGCAGGACATCGAGGGCTTCGCCCCGGACGCGCTGCTGGCGGTGACCTCGACCACGGGCATGGGTGAACTGCCCGACAGCCTGATGCCGCTGTACAGCACCATTCGCGATGTGCTGCCGGCGGCCTGGCGCGGTTTGCCTGGGGCGGTGATCGGCCTGGGTGACTCGAGCTATGGCGACACCTACTGCGGCGGCGGCGAGCAGATGCGCGAGCTGTTCGCCGAGCTGGGGGTGAACGAGGTGCTGCCGATGCTGCGGCTCGACGCCAGCGAGACGGTGACGCCGGAGACCGATGCCGAGCCGTGGTTGACGGAGTTTGTGGCAGCACTCAAAGGTTAAATTGCCCGTGTAGGAGCGGCCTTGCCGAGGCGTCGGACCGGTCGGCAAGGCCGCTCCTACACGTCCGCGTCATGCTTCGTCGCGTTCGCGCAACAACGCCAGCCACGCCTGTGCCGCCCGCGACAGATAAGCCCCGCGCCGCCAGATGAAGGCGATGTCCCAACGCAGATGTTCCGGCGCCCGTAACGGCAAACGCACCACCCCGGGCCGCTCCAGCGCCCGCGCGACGATCGCCGGCAGCAGCACCACGCCTTGACCGGCCGCCACCAGCGCGGCGAGAAAGTCCGCCTGGCCGCTGCGTCCGCCTTCCCTGGGCGTGAAGCCCTCCTGCTGGCAGGCACTGAGCAACCGATCGTTCAACACGAAGCTGCGCTGGTACAGCAGGAACGGCGTGTCGGCCAGTTGCGCCAGGGCGACGTCGGCTTGCCCGGCCAGCGGATGGCCGGCGGGCAGCAAGGCCTCCAGCGGCTCGTTGCAAAAAGGTTGGTAGTCGAACGCCGGATCGCTCGGCGTCAGGCTGCCGCCCAGTTCCAGCTCGCCACTTCTCACCGCCTGCTCGACCATGCGGCTGCCGCCTTCGAGCAGCTGGATCGAGATGTTCGGATGCCGCCGCCGGTACTCGGCGAACAACCCGGCGAACAGCGCGTCGCTGCCCAGCAGCGGCAGGCCCAGGCGCAGCTCGCCGCGGGCCATCTGGCTGAGGTCGTCCAGTTCGCTCTGCAGCTCCTGGCGCTGGCGCAACAGCGCTTCGCCCCGCTCGAGGACGATGCGCCCGGCGGCGGTCAGCAGCAACTGCGAACCCTGGCGCTCCAGCAGGGGCTGGCCGATATCCTGTTCCAGCTGGGCGACCTGCTTGCTCACCGCCGACTGGCTGATGTGCAGGGTGGTTGCCGCCTGGGTGAAGCCACCCTTGTGGACGACCTCGATGAAACTGCGCAGCTGTTTGAATTCCATGATCGCTCGATTCCATTCTGGAATGGCTGTCAGTCTAACAATTCGCTTCTGGCCTAGGTATGCGACTTCTACAATGGGCGTGTTGTCGAGGAACCCCCGCCCATGAATCCTGCATTGCTGAAGAAAACCCTGCGCCTGCTCGCCGAGCTGGCGGCGCTGCTGGCCCTGTTCCTGATCGGTGGCCAACTGGCCGCATGGCTGGCCTGGCCGATCCCCGCCGGAGTGATGGGCCTGGCGCTGCTGCTGGGGCTGTTCGCCTGCGGCGTGCTCAAGCCGGCCACCCTGCAACTGGGCGCCGGCTGGCTGATGGCCGAGATGCTGCTGTTCTTCATCCCGGCGCTGATGAGCCTGCTGGACTACGGCAGCCTGTTGCGCAGCGAAGGCTGGCGCATCCTGCTGGTGATCGCCCTGAGCACCCTGCTGGTGATGGTGGTCACCGCGCTGACCGTGGAACTGGTGTGCCGCTGGAGGTTGCGCCATGAGCCTTGAACCCATGCCGCTGTTCTGGCTGGCGCTGACCCTGGGCGCCTACCTGGGCAGCCGCTGGCTGTACCGGCGCAGCGGGCGCTACCTGCTGTCGCCGCTGATCCTGGTGCCGGCGCTGCTGCTGGCGGTGGCCGTGCCGCTGCACACCGCCTACGCCGAGTACGCCCGCAACACCCACTGGTTGATGGGTGTGCTGGGCCCGGTCACCGTCGCCTTCGCGGTGCCGATCTGGCAGCAGCGGGCATTGCTGGCGCGGCACTGGCCGGCGCTGCTGGTGGGTATGCTGGCCGGCAGTGTGGCCTCGATCGGCAGTTCCTGGGCGCTGGCGCACCTGCTGGCGCTGGACGAGGCGGTCAGCCTGTCGCTGCTGCCGCGCTCGATCACCACGCCGTTCGCCATGCCGGTGGCCCAGGACCTGGGCGGCGTGCCAGAGCTGACGGCGGTATTCGTGATGTTCACCGGCGTGCTCGGGGCGATGTTCGGTGGCATCCTGCTGCGCTGGTTGCCGCTGCGCACACCGTTGGCGCGGGGCGCGCTGTTCGGCGTCGGCGCCCATGGCGCGGGTGTCAGCCGGGCCCAGGAGGTCGGTCGCGAGGAGGGCTCGGTGGCCGGCCTGGTCATGGTCCTGACCGGGTTGCTCAACCTGCTGGCGGCGCCGCTTCTGATGAAGTTGATCTGACCGTTCGTGCCACTGACTCGCACGGTCATCAGGCTGGCTGCCAAGGCAACCTAATACCTTCGTATTGCCTTCTAGACTGAGCCTCGACATAGAGAGCACATGTATGTGCCGAGGTGACATGCAATGAACGCAGCCTTGCCCTATTCCGACACTTATCCACCGGGACGACCGTGATGCCACTGGCCGAGATTCCATTGTGCGTCTGGCGCACCCGGAGCCAGGGTTTCACCTTCCGGGGCCAGAGCATCCGCTACTGGACGGCAGGGCAAGGAGAGCCCCTGCTATTGCTTCACGGTTTCCCCACGGCCAGCTGGGATTGGCACTACCTGTGGGCACCCCTGACCCAGCGTTTTCGCGTGGTGGCCTGCGACATGCTTGGCTTCGGCGACTCGGCCAAGCCCGCAGACCACAACTACAGCCTGCTCGAACAGGCCGACCTGCAGCAGGCGTTGCTGGCGCACCTGCACATCGACCAGCCGGTGCACCTGCTGGCCCACGACTACGGTGGCAGCGTCGCCCAGGAGCTGCTGGCCAGGCACCACGAGCGGCGGCTCGAGGTGGCCAGTTGCGTGTTCCTCAACAGCGGGCTGTTCCCCGAGAGTTGCCGTGTGCTGCTGGTGCAGAAACTGCTGCTCAGCCGCCTGGGCTGGCTGGTCGGGCGCTCGTTCGGGCGCGACGACCTGGTGCGCAATGTCACCCAGGTCTACGGCCCCTGCACCCACCCCAGCGAAAGTGCCCTGGACGACTACTGGAGCCTGATCGCCTCCAATCGCGGCCCACGCATCCTGCATCGGCTCATCAGCTTCCTGCCCGAGCGCAGGGCCCAGCGCGAACGCTGGGTCGCGGCGCTGCAACGCCCAGGCGTGCCGCTGCGCTTCATCAATGGCGCGGTGGATCCGCTGTCCGGCGCGCACATGGTCGAACGCTACCGCGAACTGGTGCCGGAGCCGGATACCGTGGTGCTGCAGGGCATCGGCCATTACCCGCACACCGAGGCACCGGTGCAGGTGCTGCGCCACTACCTGGCCTTTCGTGAACAACCGATGAGCTATGTGCCGCTGAAGGTCGCCTGGTCCTGACCGGGCGATCATCGCCGGGCGTTATCGGGCGGCATTCGCCACGGTGCGCTTGATTGCCCGGCCCCGGCGGCTGGCGGAGACTGCGTTGCATCCCTTCATTGCCAGGAGCCTTGAGCATGAGCGAACCAGTACGTCTGCAGGATCGAGTGGTGATCGTCACGGGGGCCGGTGGCGGCCTGGGCCGGGCCCATGCGTTGCTGTTCGCCGCGCGCGGCGCGCACGTGGTGGTCAACGACCTGGGCGGGTCAACCCATGGCGAAGGCGCCAATGCCTCGGCGGCCGACCGCGTGGTGGAGGAGATCCGCGCCGTGGGCGGTTCGGCGATCGCCAACCATGACTCGGTCACCGACGGCGCGCGCATCGTCGAGCAGGCCCTGGACACCTTCGGCCGGGTCGATGTGCTGGTCAACAACGCCGGCATCCTGCGCGACAAGACCTTCCACAAGATGGAGGACAGTGACTGGGAGCTGGTCTACCGCGTGCACGTCGAGGGCGCCTACAAGGTCACCCACGCCGCCTGGCCGCACCTGCGGGCGCAGAACTGGGGGCGGGTGATCTTCACCTCGTCCACCTCGGGCATCTACGGAAACTTCGGCCAGGCCAACTACGGCATGGCCAAGCTCGGCCTCTACGGGCTGACCCGCACCCTGGCCATCGAGGGCCGCAAGCACGGCATCCTGGTCAACGCCATCGCCCCGACCGGCGGCACGCGCATGACCGAGGGGCTGATCCCGCCGCAGGTGTTCGAGCGGCTGCAACCCGAGCTGATCAGCCCACTGGTGGTGTACCTGGGGAGCGATCAGTGCCAGGACAGCGGCGAGCTGTTCGAGGTGGGCGGCGGCTGGGTCGGCAAGGTGCGCTGGGAGCGCAGCCAGGGCGTGGGGTTCGATCCGCGGGAAGGGTTCACGCCCGAGCAGGTGGCGGACAACTGGGCGCGGATTGGCGACTTCGAGGGCGCCGGGCATCCGCAGGACAGCCTGCAGGCGTTGCAGCAGATGATGGCGAACCTGCAGAAGTATCCGTTGGGTTGAAGAGCGCCAACTACTGATGCCGATTCTTGCACAAATAAAAAAGGCCGCTGCAATCGCAGCGGCCAATCGAGACGTTAGATCAAGGAGCTTCAAAATCAACGTCGGTGAACCTGGGCGGGCCCGAAAGGCGGGGGGAGAGCCCTTCGTGCCGGCCAGTGAGATCAGAATAAGCGCTTGATCCCGTGGGAAAAATAGCGGCTTATGACATTCACCTTTACGTTTCGGGTAAAAGTGCAAGGCGGACTATAGCCAGCCTGTGCAGTGAAAATCCGTAATGCTTTGTAAGCCCTTTCACTGATCCGCGCCGTATCCCATCCGCCAGCTGGTGGCCTGGGTGGCGGCGAGCAGGCGCCGGGCCGCCGGGCCGTGCTCGTCGGCATGGAAGATCGAGGTCGGCCCGACCACGGTCATCACCGCGGCGATCTGGCCCATGGCGTTGAACACCGGCGCGGACAGCGCATCCACCCCCGGCATCAGCAACCCGTGCACATGGTGCAGGCCGCGCTGGCGGATCTGCTCCAGCAGGGGCGCATAGTCGGCCGGCGTCTGGCCGAGCGTGGCCAGTTCCCGGTCGCGCAGCTCCACGGTCTCCCGCTCGGGCAGATGGGCAGCGAACACCAGGCCGGTGGACGAACTCAGCAACGGCAGCACCGAGCCGATCTGGGTCACCACCGTCACCGCCCGTACCGCCGGCTCGATGCTCACCACGGTCGCGCCCTGGTTGCCCCACACGGCGATGAAGCAGCTTTCGTTGAGCTCGTCGCGCAACTGCGACAGCGGCAGCGCGGCCACCTTCAGCACATCGATGCTGCCCAGGGCCGCCATGCCCACCCGCAACGCCTCGCGGCCCAGCCCGTAGTGGTTGGTGGCCGGATCCTGCTCGGCGAAGCCGCTGGCGATCAGCGCCTGCAGGTAACGGTGCACCTTGCTCGCCGGCATCTCGACATGCTCGGCCAGGCGCGACAGCGAGGTGGAGGGGGAGAGCTCGGCCAGGGCCTTGAGGATGTCGGTGCCGACTTCCGCCGAGCGGACCTTCTGTTTGCCGTTGTCGGCGCTGCTGCTGGCTTTGGCCATGGGGGACTTCTATGCGGATTTCTTGGGGTGGCGCCTTTATAGCTTGACGCCTGCGCGCGGGCAAATTACGTTATTCGTAATCTGATTACGATAAAAACAATGCAGACGCGCTGCCGCCCTTGGTGCCGGTTTCAGGATCGGGCCCGCAGCCAGCTGCCCGCAACGGCTCCCAGCAGCCCGGAGGCACCGATGACCCGCGACACTTCCCCTGAACTCGAGTACCTGAGCGGCTTCGGCAACGAATTCGCCAGCGAAGCCTTGCCCGGCGCCCTGCCGGTCGGGCAGAACTCGCCGCAGAAGGCCCCCTACGGGCTGTACGCCGAGCTGCTGTCGGGCACCGCCTTCACCATGACCCGCAGCGAACTGCGCCGCACCTGGCTGTACCGCATCCGCCCGTCGGCGCTGCACCCGCGCTTCGAGCGCCTGGAGCGCCAGCCGCTGACCGGCGCGCTGGGCGCCATCAACCCCAATCGCCTGCGCTGGAGCCCCCAGCCGATCCCGTCCGAGCCGACCGACTTCATCGATGGCTGGCTGCCAATGGTGGCCAACTCGGCATCGGAGAAACCGGCCGGGGTGAGCATCTACATCTACCGCGCCAACCGTTCCATGGAGCGGGTGTTCTTCAATGCCGACGGCGAGCTGCTGCTGGTGCCTGAACAAGGTCGCCTGCGCATCGCCACCGAGCTGGGCGTGCTCGAAGTCGGGCCGCTGGAGATCGCGGTGATCCCGCGAGGCATGAAGTTCCGGGTCGAACTGCTCGATGCCCAGGCCCGTGGCTACATCGCCGAGAACCATGGCGCGCCGCTGCGCATCCCGGACCTCGGCCCGATCGGCAGCAACGGCCTGGCCAACCCGCGTGACTTCCTCACCCCGGTCGCCCATTACGAAGAGAGCACCGGCCCGGTGCAGCTGGTGCAGAAGTTCCTCGGCGAACACTGGGCCTGCGAGCTGCAGCATTCGCCGCTGGACGTGGTTGCCTGGCACGGCAGCAACGTGCCGTACAAGTACGACCTGCGCCGCTTCAACACCATCGGCACGGTCAGTTTCGACCATCCCGACCCGTCGATCTTCACCGTGCTGACCTCGCCCACCAGCGTTCACGGCATGGCCAACATGGACTTCGTGATCTTCCCGCCGCGCTGGATGGTGGCCGAGAACACCTTCCGTCCACCATGGTTCCACCGCAACCTGATGAACGAGTTCATGGGCTTGATCCACGGTGCCTACGACGCCAAGGCCGAAGGCTTCCTGCCCGGCGGCGCCTCGCTGCACGGGGTGATGAGCGCCCACGGCCCGGATGCCGAGACCTGCGACAAGGCCATCTCGGTGGACCTGGCGCCGCACAAGATCGACAACACCATGGCCTTCATGTTCGAGACCAGCCAGGTGCTGCGTCCGAGCCGCCAGGCTCTCGAAAGCCCGCAGTTGCAGGCCGACTACGATAGTTGCTGGGCCACCTTGCCGAGCACCTTCAACCCGAACCGGAGATAACCGATGAACCACACCGCCATTGCCCGCAGCTGGGTCGAGCACGCCAACGGGCACCGCGACTTCCCGCTGCAGAACCTGCCCCTGGGCATCTTCAGCCGTCCAGGGCAGGCGCCACGTTGCGGCGTGGCCATCGGCGACGCGATCCTCGACCTCGAGGCCGTGCTGGCCGCCGGCCTGTTCGACGGCGCGGCCAAGGCCGCCGTCGAAGCCACCGCAGGTGGCGCGCTGAACGCCTTCTTCGCCCTCGGCCGTGCGGCCCGCGTGGCCCTGCGCGAGCGCCTGCTGGCACTGCTGGGCGAGGGCAGCGAGCACCAGGCTGCGCTGAAGGCCGCGCTGTACCCGGCCAGCGAATGCCAACTGCACCTGCCGGCGAAGATCGGTGACTACACCGACTTCTATGTCGGCATCGAGCATGCCAAGAACGTCGGCAAGCTGTTCCGCCCGGACAACCCGCTGCTGCCCAACTACAAGCATGTGCCGATCGGTTACCACGGCCGCGCCTCGACCATCCGTGCCTCCGGCGCCGATGTGCGCCGCCCCAAGGGCCAGACCCTGCCGGCGGGCCAGACCGAGCCGAGCTTCGGCCCTTGCGCGCGCCTGGACTACGAGCTGGAGCTGGGCATCTGGATCGGCCAGGGCAACGACATGGGCCAGCCGATCCCGGTGGGCGATGCCGCCGAGCACGTGGCCGGCTTCTGCCTGCTCAACGACTGGTCGGCGCGGGATATCCAGGCCTGGGAATACCAGCCGCTGGGCCCGTTCCTGTCCAAGAGCTTCATCACCACGGTGTCGCCGTGGGTGGTCACCGCCGAGGCCCTGGAGCCGTTCCGCTGCGCCCAGCCGGCCCGTCCGGAGGGTGACCCGCAGCCGCTGTCGTACCTGCTGGACAAGCGCGACCAGGCCGCCGGCGCCTTCGACATCGAACTGGAGGTGCTGCTGCTGACCGAGCGCATGCGCGAGCAGAACCTGCCGGCTCATCGCCTCACCCTGAGCAGCACCCGCAGCATGTACTGGACCGTGGCGCAGATGGTTGCCCACCACAGCGTCAACGGTTGCCAGCTGCAACCGGGCGACCTGTTCGGCTCGGGCACCTTGTCGGGCGCCGCGCCGGGTTCGTTCGGCAGCCTGCTGGAGATCACCGAGGGCGGCAAGCACCCGGTGGAACTGGCCAGTGGCGAGGTGCGCAAGTTCCTCGAGGACGGCGACGAGATCATCCTGCGTGCCCGTTGCGTGCGCGAGGGCGTGGCCAGCATCGGCTTCGGCGAATGCCGCGGCACCATCGTCGCGGCCAACTGAGGGGGCAGGGCGATGGAACTGTTCACCTACTACCGCTCCACCTCGTCGTATCGGGTGCGCATCGCCCTGGCGCTCAAGGGCCTGGATTACCAGGCCCTGCCTGTGAACCTGCTCAAGGGCGAGCAGCGCGGCGCGGACTACCTGGCGCTCAACCCCCAGGGCCGGGTGCCGGCCCTGCGCCTGGAGAGCGGCGAGCTGCTGGTGCAGTCGCCGGCGATCATCGAGTACCTGGAGGAAGCCTTCCCGCAAACGCCACTGCTGCCCCGTGCGCCCGAAGCCCGGGCCAGGGTGCGCGGCGTGGCGGCGATCATCGGTTGCGATATCCACCCGTTGCACAACGTCAGCGTGCTCAACCAGCTACGTCAGTTGGGTCACGACGAGGCCCAGGTCAACCAGTGGATCGGCCACTGGATCAGCCAGGGGCTGGCGGCGGTGGAGCAACTGATCGGCGATGAGGGCTTCTGCTTCGGAGCGACGCCGGGCCTGGCCGACGTCTACCTGATCCCGCAACTGTACGCGGCCGAGCGCTTCAACATCGACCTCGGCGGCTACCCGCGCATCCGCCGGGTGGCCGCCCTGGCCGAGCAGCACCCGGCCTTCCACCAGGCCCACCCGGCGAGGCAGCCCGACACGCCCGACTGATCGCCACCGCCCGCACCTGCACTCATAACAACAAAAGACAGGGACCTTGCGATGCACAACCAGATAGCCAGCTTTCGCGCGGCGCTCGACGCGCGCCCGGTGTCACCCTATCAGTGGCGCCTGCTGCTGCTGTTGATCCTGCTGTTGGTCACCGATGGTTATGACGCCCAGGTGCTGGGCTATGTGATCCCCGCACTGGCCCAGGACTGGGGGTTGGAAAAGGCCGCCTTCGGGCCGGTGTTCAGCGCCAACCTGCTGGGGCTGACGGTCGGTTCGCTGGCGGTGACGCCACTGGCCGACCGCTTCGGCGTGCGCCGGGTGCTGCTGTGCTGCGTGCTGCTGTACGCCAGCCTGACGGTGCTGATGGTGTTCGCCTCCTCCCTCGACAGCCTGATGCTGGCGCGCTTTCTCTGCGGCATCGGCATGGGCGGCGCCATGCCCAGCGCCATGGCGCTGATGGCCGACTACGCGCCGCCTCGACTGCGTACCCTGATGGTCACCCTGGCGGCCTGTGGTTTCTCCCTGGGTGGCGCGGCGGGGGGCTTTGTCGCCGCGGGCTTCATCGACCATTACGGTTGGCAGGCGGTGTTCCTTGCCGGTGGCGTGGCGCCGCTGCTGTTGTTCCCGTTCCTGGCCTTGTACCTGCCCGAGTCGCTGCCGCGCCTGCTGCGCGATACGCCGCCGTATGCCCGGTTGCAAAGGATTACCACCCGCCTGCTGCCGGGCTGGCAGGTGCCGGCGGCGCAGGTTGCCACCGATGAGCCAGCGGATAGCAAGCTCACCATGGTGGCGTTGTTCCGCGACGGTTTCGCCCGGCCGACCTTGCTGCTGTGGGGTACCTTCTTCGTCAGCCTGATCCTGTTGTACTTCATGATCAGCTGGCTGCCGTCGCTGTTGCAGGAAAGCGGGCTGGCGCTGAACCAGGCCAACCTGGTCACCTCGCTGTTCCTGTTCGCCGGCACCTTCGGCGCGGTGTGCTTGGCCTGGTGCGCCGACCGCATGGCCAACAAGGCCTATCTGCTGGCCGCCGTGCTGCTGGGAGCGGCGCTGTTCAGTGTGCTGGTCGGCCTGAACCACGACGACCCGCGCTGGCTGGTGCCCAGTGTGTTCGCCGCCGGCTTCTGCATCATCGGCGGCCAGCTGACGCTCAATGCCTTCGTCAGCAACTTCTACCCGGCCCAGGTGCGCGCCACCGGCACCGGCTGGGCCCTGGGCGTCGGGCGCTTCGGCTCGATCCTCGGGCCGCTGCTGGGCAGCCTGCTGCTGACCCTGCACATGCCGGTGGAACAGATCTTCTTCTTCTGCGCCATCCCGGCCGTGCTGGGGGCGTTGTTGATCAGCCGGGTGCGGGCGCCGCGGCCGCGCGAGCCGAAGGTCGAGGCCGAGGCTTTAATGGATTGAGCGCTTGCCGCTGGGCAACTGACCGAGGCGTTCGCTGAGTTTCAGGCGCTGCAGCGGGTCGTCGGTCAGCAGCAGGGCATGCTCCAGGTCGAAGCGTTCGGCCTGGGGGCAGTCCAGGTGCTGGTACAGCGTGGCGCGGGCCAGGTAGTCGCTGACCTGCACCGGACCCAGTTGCATGACCCGTTCGGCATCGACCAGCGCGGCCAGGTCGTTGTCGTTGCTGGTATGCAGCTGGCGCAGGTTGCGCGACAGGCGCTGGAGCATCTGCATCGGCGAGGCGCTGCGCAGGTGCTCGGCGCTCAGCGGCATCTGCGGGCCGTACTGGCGGGCGAGCAGTTCGCGGCAGTCGCTGGGATAGAGACGTCGGCCCCCGCAGGGGTCGAGCAGATGATCGGCGCCGGGTACGCGTAGCAGGAAGTGGCCGGGGAAGTTGACGCCCTCCAGCGGAATCGACAGACGACGCGCCAGTTCCAGGGCGAGGATGGCCAGCAGCAACGGCTGGCCGCGGCGGCGCTGCAGCACCTTGTCCATCAGGGCCGCCTGCGGTCGCAGCGGGTGGTACTCGTCCTGCTGGAAGCCCAGGGCGTTGAGCTGGCGCAGCAAGGGCTGGGCCAGCTCGTTGAGTGGCAGTATCGGCAGGCTGGTGCTGATGTCGCGTTGCAGTTCGTGCAGCCGGGCCAGGCTGGCCGTGGGGTCGACAGTGCCATCATGCTCGGCGGCGATCCACAGGGCGGCTTCCAGCAGGGCGACCGGCTCGCGTTCCAGGCAGGCCAGGCAGGCTTGGCGTGGGTTCATGGGACCTCTCCATCACGCTTAACTTGTAGCCCTGGCGTGGCTTTTCGTCCAGTGGTCCGCCCGTGCGATGTCCGGCCTCGACCTGTTTATACTGGTAGCAGCACCTCTTTGGGGAGCCCGTCTATGTTCGAGCTCATGCAAAGCACCCGCGCCCAGTCACTGCACCTGTTCATCGACCCGCCCACGGGCCTGAAGGCCGTGGTGGTGATCCACAGCGAACAGCTGGGCCCAGCCATGGGCGGCTGCCGCTACCTGCCCTATGCCGACGATGAGAGCGCCATGACCGACGCCATTCGTCTGGCCCAAGGCATGAGCTACAAGGCGGCCCTGGCCGGGCTGCCGATGGGCGGTGGCAAGGCGGTGATCGTGCGCAATCCGCATGTGGAAAACCGCGCGGCGCTGTTCGAGGCCTTCGGCCGCTTCGTCGACAGCCTCCAGGGGCGTTTCATCACGGCGGTGGACAGCGGCACCTCGACCCTCGACATGGACTGCATCGCCCAGTCCACCCCCTACGTGACCAGCACTACCGCCTCGGGCGACCCGTCGCCCCATGCGGCCATGGGGGTGTTCGCCGGCATTCGCGCCACCTCCATGGCCCGGCTGGGCAGCGACAACCTGGAGGGCCTGCGGGTGGCGGTGCAGGGCCTGGGCAACGTGGGCTATGCCCTGGCCGAGCAACTGCATGCAGCGGGCGCCGAGTTGCTGGTCAGCGACCTGGACCCGGGCAAGGTGCGCCTGGCGGTGGAGCAGTTCAGTGCCCACCCGGTGGCCCACGAGGCCTTGATCAGTACCCCGTGCGATATCTTCGCACCCTGTGGCGTGGGGCCGGTGCTCAACGGGCAGAGCGTGATGCAGCTGCGCTGCGCGGCGGTGGCGGGGTCGGCGAACAACCAGCTGACCACGTTGCAGGTGGCCGACCAGCTGGAGAGTCGGGGGATCCTGTACGCGCCGGACTACGTGATCAACGCGGGCGGGTTGATCTATGTGGCGTTGACCCATCGGGGGGAGGCCGTGGGCACCATCACCGCGCACCTGGCGCGAATTCCCACGCGCCTGACCGAGGTGTTCGCCCATGCCCAGGCGGAAAAACGCTCGCCGGCAAGGGTGGCGCAGATGTTGGCGGAGCGGTTGCTGTATGGCTGAGGCTCGGACCGGCCGCTTGTGGTGAAGACCGTTCCTCAATACCATCGAAAGGACCTCCGTCTTATTGCGCAGGGCGACTCCGAGCGGTCGTCATCTGTGATGTTCCCAGGTAGACATGAACCCATTACCCACCCTTATTCGTGAAACCTTCCCCGTCGGCCCGCTGCAGTGCAACTGCACCCTGATCGGCGACCCGCTCAGCAAGAAGGCCATCGTCGTCGATCCGGGCGGCGACGAGCAGAAGATCCTCGCCCGCCTGCAGCACCACGGCCTGACCCTGGTGAGCATCATCCACACCCATGCTCACTTCGACCATTTCCTCGCCTCGGGCAAGCTCAAGGAACTGACCGGTGCCACGTTGCACCTGCACAAGGCCGACCAGCCGCTGTGGGAAAACCTGGAAATGCAGTGCCAGATGTTCGGCATGCCCTACACGCCGGTGCCGTCGCCGGATCGCTGGCTGAGCGATGACGAGGAGCTGGCCTGCGGTTGCGGCGTGGCCTTGCACACCCCAGGGCATACGCCGGGCTCGATGAGTTTCTGGTTCGCCGAGCACAAGTTGCTGATCGCCGGCGATACCCTGTTCCGCCGTGGCGTCGGGCGCACCGATTTGTGGGGTGGCGATCAGCGGGCTATCGTTCGTTCCATCAAGGAACGGCTGTACCGCCTGGATGAGGAAGCCATCGTGGTGACCGGTCATGGCCCGGACACCCGCCTCGGCGACGAGATGCGCGAGAATCCGTTCGTGCGTGCCTGAGGTTTCATGGAATTTTTCCGCTGCGCTGCAATCCAAGGCTGGCATAGATCCGTAGGCGATCCGCTGCACTTTTGAATTTCAGTAGGAGCTTGTCCATGTTCACCATGCGTCGTCTGATTATCGTCGCTACCGCTGCAGCCCTGATGTCCGGTTGTGCCAGCCCCAACCCGTATGACAACCAGGGCCAGGCGCAGGGCTCCACAGGGATGAGTAAGACCGCCAAGTACGGTGGCCTGGGCGCGCTGGCCGGCGCCATCGCCGGTGCCGCCATCGATCACAACAACCGCGGCAAGGGCGCGCTGATCGGCGCCGCCGCGGTGGGCGCCGCCGCCGCCGGCTACGGCTACTACGCCGACAAGCAGGAAGCCGAGCTGCGGGCCAAGATGGCCAACACCGGCGTCGAGGTGCAGCGCCAGGGCGACCAGATCAAGCTGATCATGCCGGGCAACATCACCTTCGCCACCGATTCGGCGAACATTTCCCCAAGCTTCTACTCGCCGCTGAACAACCTGGCCAACTCGTTCAAGCAGTTCAACCAGAACACCATCGAGGTGGTGGGCTTCACCGACAGCACCGGCAGCCGCCAGCACAACATGGACCTGTCGCAACGCCGTGCCCAGGCGGTCAGTACCTACCTGACTTCCCAAGGCGTGGATTCGTCGCGGGTCAGCGTGCGTGGCATGGGGCCGGACCAACCGATCGCCAGCAACGCCGACGCCAATGGCCGTGCGCAGAACCGCCGGGTCGAGGTCAACCTGAAGCCGATCCCGGGTCAGCAGTATGACCAGCAGGGGACTGTGCAGCAGTATCCATAATTTGTAGTTCTGAACCGATGGGGCTGCTTCGCAGCCCTTCGCGGGTTTACCCGCGAAGGGACGCGTAGCGGCCCCATCTGTTTTCAGCGCTCGGTACTGGCCTGGATCGCCGTCAACGCGATGGTATGCACGATATCGTCCACCTGCGCCCCACGGGGCAGGTCGTTGACCGGCTTGCGCAGCCCTTGCAGCATCGGCCCGAGGCTGACGCAGTCGGCGCTGCGCTGCACCGCCTTGTGGGTGGTGTTGCCGGTGTTCAGGTCGGGGAACACGAATACCGTGGCGCGTCCGGCCACCGGGCTCGACGGCGCCAGTTGCCGGGCGATCTCGGGGTTGGCGGCGGCGTCGTACTGCAACGGCCCGTCGATCAGCAGGTCGTGCTCGGCCTGTTGCGCCAGGCGCGTGGCCTCGCGCACCTTCTCGACCTCCTCGTCGCTGGCCGCCGAATCGCTGGAGTAGCTGAGCATCGCCACCCGTGGCGCGATGCCGAACGATTCAGCGGACTCGGCGCTCTGCCGGGCGATCTCGGCGAGCTCCGCGGCACTGGGGTGCGGGTTCATCACGCAGTCGCCGTAGACCAGCACCTGGTCGGGGAACAGCATGAAGAACACCGATGACACCAGGCTGCTGCCCGGCGCGGTCTTGATCAGCTGCAAGGCCGGGCGGATGGTATTGGCGGTGGAGTGCACCAGGCCGGAGACCAGGCCGTCCACTTCGCCGAGGGCCAGCATCATGGTGCCGATCACCACCGGGTCTTCCAGTTGCTGTTCGGCCATCGGCGCGTTGAGGTTCTTGCTCTTGCGCAGCTCGACCATCGGTTCGACATAGCGGCCACGGATCAGCTCGGGGTCGAGCACCTCCAGGTCCGGCGGCAGGCTGATGCCCTGGGCGCGGGCCACGGCCTGCACATCCTCGGGCTTGGCCAGCAGCACGCAGCGGGCGATGCCACGGGCCTGGCACAGGGCGGCGGCCTGCACCAGCAGGGGCTCGGCGCCCTCCGGCAGGACGATGCGCTTGTTGGCCTGTTGGGCGCGCTGGATCAACTGGTAGCGGAACACCGCCGGCGACAGGCGCAGTTCCCGTGGCGTGCCGCAACGCTGGTGCAGCCAGGCGGCGTCCAGCTGGCTGGCGACGAAGTCGGTGATGAACTCGGCGCGCTCGCGGTCGTCCACCGGGATCTCGCGGTTCAGCGAGTTGAGCTGGTTGGCGGTGTCGTAGGAGCCGGTGCTCACCGACAGGATCGGCAGGCCGGCCTGCAGGGCGCCGCGGCACAGCTCGAGGATGCGCGGGTCGGGCTTGCTGTCGCTGGTCAGCAACAGGCCCGCCAGGGGCACGCCGTTGATCGCGGCCATGCACACGGCGAGGATGATGTCGTCGCGATCGCCCGGCGTCACCACCAGGGTGCCGGAGGTCAGCAGCGGCACTGTGTTGGCCACGGTGCGGGCGCAGATGATGATCTTGCTCATGCGCCGCTGGTCGTAGTCGCCGGCGTTGAGTACCTGGGCACCGAGCAGCTCGGCCACGTCGCGGGTTCGCGGGGCGTTGAGCTCGGCCTGGTAGGGGATGCAGCCGAGCAGGCGGAAGTCGTTGCCGCGCAGCAGCGGCGAATGCTCGCGCAGGCGCGTGGCGAAGTCGGCCATGCTTTCGTCGGTGCGCACCTTGTTGAGGATCACCCCGAGCACCTTCGGGTCGCGCGGGCCGCCGAACAACTGGGCTTGCAGCTCGACACGGCCGGACAGCTCGCTCAGTACCTCGTTCTCCGGCGCCGATACCAGGATCACCTCGGCGTCCAGGCTCTTGGCCAGGTGCAGGTTGACCCGGGCGGCATAGCTGGCATGGCGGGTCGGCACCATGCCCTCGACCACCACCACGTCCTTGCCGACGCAGGCCTGCTGGTAGAGGCGGATGATCTCCTCGAGCAGCTCGTCGAGCTGGCCGTCACCGAGCATGCGCTCGACATGGCCCAGGCTCAGGGGCGTGGGCGGCTTGATGCCATGGGTGCGGGCGACCAGCTCGCTGGAGCGCTCCGGGCCGGTGTCGCCGGGGTGCGGCTGGGCGATCGGCTTGAAGAAACCGACCTTGAGCCCCGCGCGCTCCAGGGTGCGCACCAGGCCCAGGCTGATGGAGGTCAGGCCGACGCCGAAGTCGGTCGGCGCGATGAAAAATGTCTGCATGCGTGCTTCTCGAAATAAGCGGTGCAAGGAATTCAGCGGCCAAGGGTATCGCTAACCGCCCCCTGCGCGCACCAGCCGCAGGCGAATACCTGGCCGATGCGCCGGGCGCGCTCGTCGGCATCGAGCACCCAGGGCCGCGCCTGCCACGGCGGCTGGTGGCGCAGGTGCTGGGTATGGCCGCAGGACAGCTCGACCACCCAGTGGCCCTCTTCGTCGAGGTGGAAGCCGGTGATCCGACTGATGGGCGGCCCTTGGTCCGAGTCGCGTTCGCAATCGGTCGATGCGTTGGTTACACTTGTCCGTTCTACATTCTTTTGCAAAAGGTCTTGCCCCATGCTGATCGCCGCCAACAAGGCTGTCTCCATCGACTATACCCTCACCAACGACGCTGGTGAGGTCATCGACAGCTCCGCCGGTGGTGCGCCGCTGGTCTACCTGCACGGTGCCGCCAACATCATCCCGGGCCTGGAAAAAGCCCTGGAAGGCAAGCAGGCCGGTGACGAGCTGACCGTTGCCATCGAACCGGAAGAAGCCTACGGCGAGTACTCGGCCGAACTGGTCAGCACCCTGAACCGCAGCATGTTCGAAGGCGTCGACCAACTGGAAGTCGGCATGCAGTTCCACGCCTCGGCGCCGGACGGCCAGATGCAGATCGTCACCATCCGCGACATCGACGGCGACGACGTCACCGTCGACGGCAACCACCCGCTGGCCGGCCAGCGCCTGAACTTCAAGGTCAAGGTTGTCGACGTGCGTGACGCCAGCGAAGAAGAGATCGCTCACCGTCACATCCACGGTGAAGGTGGTCATCACCACTGATTTTCTGCGCTAAGCTCAGAGAGTCGCCAGGCGCTCGGGCAAGCCGGACTTGCCCTCCTCAGGAGGGTGGACGGTTTGGCCGCGCGCCTTTTTAGTGGGCGGGATTCGCCCCAGCGGCAATCGGGAACCTGAGAGGGGATTTCATCATGAGTGCATTTCACGACCTGACGTTGAAGGCGTTGAACGGCGAGGACCTGCCGCTGGCCCCGTTCAAGGGCCAGGTGGTGCTGGTGGTCAATGTCGCCTCCAAGTGCGGGCTGACGCCGCAGTACAAGGCCCTGGAGAACCTGTATCAGGATTACCGGGACAAGGGCTTCAATGTGCTGGGCCTGCCGTGCAACCAGTTCGCCGGCCAGGAACCTGGCAGCGAGAAGGAAATCCAGGAATTCTGCAGCCTCAACTATGGGGTGAGCTTTCCGCTGGGCGCCAAGCTCGAGGTCAACGGGCCACAGCGTCATTCGCTGTATCGCCTGCTGGCGGGTGAAGGGGCCGAGTTCCCCGGTGATATCACCTGGAACTTCGAGAAGTTCCTGGTTGGCAAGGATGGCCGTGTATTGGCGCGTTTCGCCCCGCGTACCGCGCCGGATGATCCGACCGTGGTGCAGGCGATCGAGAAGGCGCTGGCCTGATCTGTACCCACACCCCTGTAGGAGCGGCCTTTCCGGCCGGTCCGACGCCTCGGCAAGGTGAACTGGCCTAATGATCCCGGACACCTCTTAAGGGCGATATGATTCGCCCATTCAGGAGGTTCCATGCAAGAGCGAAAGACCTATACCCGCGAGTTCAAGCAACGTGCTGCAAGCATGGTTCTTGACGACAACTGTTCGGTTCCCGACGTCTGCGCATCGATGGACGTCGGTCCAACGGCTCTGCGCCGGTGGGTGGATCAGGTTCGTAAAGAACGCCAGAAAGGACAGCCAGTGCCAGGCACCAAGGCGATTAGTGACGAACAGCGGGAGCTCCAGCAGTTACGCGCCAAGATCAAACGCTTGGAGACCGAGGCCGAAATATTAAAAAAGGCTACCGCTCTCTTGATGTCGGATCCCGGTCGTTTTTCCTGATCGAGGAGCTGAGAGAGTCAGGCTCGTATCCGACCAGCCAGCTTTGCAGTGTTCTGGGCGTTTCCCGTAGCGCGTTTTACGACTGGCTCCATCGCCGCTCAGTACCGGATACCGAGCGCGATGCGCTCAGGGAAAAGGTTGTGCAACTGCATGCTGAAAGCAGAGAAAGTGCCGGTGCAAGAATGATCTCTCAGTACTTGAAGGCCCAGCAACTCAAAGTGGGAAGGTATCTGGCTGGAAGACTTATGGCGGAGGCAAACCTGACCAGCAGGCAGCGCCGTCGCCACCAATATCGCTCTAAAGGTGTTGAGGCATTTGTGGCCAAGAATGTCCTTGAACGTAATTTCCGGCCAGCAGCAGTCAATCAGGTTTGGTGCGGCGACGTTACCAGCCTGATGGTCGGAAAGCGCTGGTATCACTTGGCTGTGGTCATTGACCTGTTCGCCCGCCGGGTCGTTGGCTGGGCATTTTCTCTGATCAATGACGCCAACCTGGTCGCCAAAGCACTGAGAATGGCTGTGGAAGTACGAGGCAAGCATACGGGCTTGATGTTTCATTCGGATCAAGGTTGCCAATACACGAGCCAGCGCTTCCAATCCGAACTGCTTGAGCATGGCATAACCCAAAGCATGAGTCGTAGAGGCCAATGCTGGGACAACGCACCGACAGAGCGCTTGTTCGGCACGCTCAAGTCAGAGTGGGTGCCCACTAAGGGCTACACAGAGATCGAAGAAGCCAGACAGGATATGACCAGCTTCTTCATGCGTTACAACCGAGTCAGGCTCCACAGCTACAACAACTACCTGTCGCCAATAGCCATGGAGCAGCAGGCGGCTTGATCACCGTAATCGGTGTCCGGAAAAACTTGACCAGAACAAGGCCGCTCCTACAGGGGACGGCGAAAGTCGCGATTTCCCGCCCCGGTCTGTCAGAACGCTACCGACGTCTGCACATACAGCGTCCGTGGTTCACCCACGTACTTGCCCTTGTTGTTGTCGTCGAACGAGCGGGTGTAGTACTCGCGGTTGAACAGGTTCTTCACCCCCACCGCCACCTTCAGGTTCGACAGCGCAGGGCCGAAGTCATAGCCGGCGCGGGTGCTGACCAGCATGTAGCCGGGGATGCGCCCGGTGCTGCCGTCGGCGCTCTCGCTGGCGGTGTTGGCGTTGTCGGCGTACTGGCTGCTCTGGAAGCTGCTGTCCAGGTTCAACTGCCACGGGCCTTCGGTGTAGCCGATCCCCAGCGTGCCTTTGTGGCGGGACGAGAACGGTACCTGGTTGCCCTTGTTCGGGCCGTCCTCGCGGATGGTTGCATCGACGAAGGCGTAGCCGGCGTGCACATCGAAACCGGCCAGGGCCGGGCTCAGGCCGTCGAGGGCGTAGCGTACGCTGGTCTCGATACCCTGGTGGCGGGTCTCGCCGCGGGCGATCACCGAGTCGTTGGTCTGGTTGCTTTCGTACTGGTTGTCGAAGTTGATCAGGAAGGCGCCGATCTCGGCCTGCAGGTCGCCATTGTCGTAGCGGGTGCCGACTTCCCAGGTGCGCGCCTTCTCCGGCTTCACTTCGCCGCTGCTGACACGGTTGGGCATCTGGCTGTACTGCACGCTGCCGAACGAGCCTTCGGTGTTGGCGTAGAGGTTCCAGTTGTCGGTGAGGTGGTACATTACGTTCAGCGCGGGCAGGGCAGTGTTGTAGCTGCCCTGGTATTGCTGGCCGTTGAGCTTGTTGCTCTGCTCGGAGTCGATCATCTCGTAGCGGATGCCCGGGGTGATGGTCCAGCGGCCGATGTCGATGCGATCATCCAGGTAGATGGCGTGGGCTTCGGTGCTGCCGCGGGTGTCGCGGTCGTTGCGGCTGGCGGTGGTCGGCAGGGCGCCGTTGACCGGCTCGCGGTAGCGCAGTTCATGCCCGGCCTCGTTGACGTAGCGGTAGCCGATGCCCAGTTCGTGCCAGCTGTCACCCAGGGCCAGGCCCTGCGAGAAGCGGGTCTCGATGCCGCGTACCCAGTACTCGCGTGGCGACAGCGAGACGAAGCTGCCCTGGTCGAGGTAGCCGCTGCGCAGGGTCTTGGTGAAGAAGCTGTTGACGCTGAACTGGCGGTCGTCCTGCTTGTAGTCGTAGCCCAGGTTGAACAGGGTGCGGCGGCCCCAGAACTTGTCCTTCAGGCGGGTCGACTGGTACGGGTCGGCGTCGAAGTCGGCGGTGCTCAGGCCGCCGGGCATTTCGGCTTCGCCCTCGTAGTACTGGGCCATGGCGTGCAGGCTGTTGGCTTCGTCCAGCTGCAGCTTGCCCTTTAGCATCAGGTCGTCGATCTGCGTGTCGCTGTGTTCGCGCCAGTCGCTGCCGCGGGTGCCGGAGTAGAGCAGGGCGCCGCCCAGGCCGTTGGCATTGGTGCCGCCGATCAGCAGGTTGGCGCTGTTCTTCAGGCCATCCTGGCTGGATGACGGGCTGATCTGGTTCTGCATCGCTGCCTTGAAGGTGGCTTCTTCAGGGATGGCGCGGGTGACGAAGTTGACGATGCCGCCGACGTTCTGCGGCCCGTAGCGCACCGCGCCGCCGCCGCGCACCACATCCACGGCGTCCATGTTGCCCAGGCTGATCGGCGCCAGCGACAGCTGCGGCTGGCCGTAAGGGGCGAAGGGCACCGGGATGCCGTCCATCAGCACGGTGGAGCGCGAGGCCAGGCGTGGATTCAGGCCACGGATGCCGAAGTTCAGTGCCAGGTCGTGGCTGCCGGTGCCGTTGTTTTCCGGGGCGTTGACGCCGGGAATGCGGTTGAGCACTTCGCGGGCGCTGCTGGCGCCGCTGCGTTCGAATTCCTCGCGGCGCACCACGTCGCGGGCGCCTGGGTGCTCGAAGACGTTGTCCTGGCGGGCCTCGGCCAGCCAGTCGCCGACCACGGTCGAGGCGCCCAGCTCGATCGGGGCGTTGCTGCCCGTTGCCGGCAGCGCTTGCAGGCTGTAGGCGTTGTCGGTCTCCAGGCGCGCCTGCAGGCCGCTGCCGCGCAGCAGGGCATCGAGCCCCTGGCCGACCTCGTACTGGCCTTCCAGGCCTGGGCTGCTCAGGCCCTGGGTGAGGCCCGGGCTGAACGAGATCAGCGCGCCACTTTCGCGACCGAACTGGTTCAGGGCCTGTTCCAGTGTGCCGGGCGCGATGTGGTAGGCGCGGGGCTCGCCGGCCAGGGCGAGCGGGGCGGCGAGGATCAGGGCGTAGGCGAGGGGGCTGAGGCGCAGGGGCATGTGACGGAGGTCCTGTGACAAGGGGTTCTGTCTTCTCTGTCACGCGAGGTTCGGGAAAGGGCTCAACTGATTTGAAATAAATTTGGGTTGGAGCCGATATTCGTGGGAGCGGGCTTGCCCCGCGATGACCATGTCGGTTGCTTGCCTCTCAACCTGTTGACGCCGCCTCGAGCGACACCCAGTAACGGGTGAACCGCCGCACCTTCACCGGCAGCGTCACTTCCAGCATCTCCAGGATCCGCTCACTGTCTGCCAGCGGATACGATCCGGAAATCCGTAGATCGGCCACCCGCTCGCTGCATCCCAACTGCCCGAGTCGATACCGCGACAGCTCGGCGAGAAAGTCACCCAGGCGCATCTGTGACGCCACCAACATACCTTCCACCCACGCCGCCCGGTTGGGGTCCAGCGGTGCGACCGCCTGCCAGCCGCCCCGGGCGAAGCGCGCCTGGTGCCCGGCCAGCAACGGTGTGCCGGCCACGCTGGCGCTGCCGCTGAACACCGATACCAGGCTGAAACCGTCGAACTGACGGACGTCGAAGCGTCCGCTTTCCAGATGCAGCTCGCCCTGGGCCGTGGCCAGGCGCAGTGGCCGTGGATCGTTGATCACCTCGAGCAGCAGCTCGCCTTCCTGCAAGCGCACCAGGCGTTGCCGGCCGTCGAAGCGCACATCGGCGGCGCTGCGGGTGTTCAGGTGCAACTGGCTGCCGTCGTCGAGGGTCAGGCGGCGGCGCTGGCCAACCGGGCTGCGGTAGTCGGCCATCAGTCCGGGCAGTGGATTGTGCGGGTACAGGCCCAGCCCGGCGGCACTGGCCACCCCTGCCAGCAGCAGCGCCTTGAGGGCACGGCGCCGGGCCGGTGAGGGCGGCGCCTGCAGGGTGGCATGGACCACCGGGGCGGCGACGCCGCGCAGGCGCTGGTTGACCTGCTGGATATGGGCCCAGGCCCGCTGATGTTCGCTGTCGGCCTGCAGCCAGCGCTCCAGGGCCTGGTGCTGGTCGAAGTCGTCGCTTTGCGACTCGATCAGCCAGTGCACCGCCTGTTCGGCGATTTGCGAGGAAAAGGCTGCGTTCACAGGGCGAAATAGCAGCGCAAGGCCGCCTTGTGCAGGTAACGCTTGACCGTCGCCAGGGAAATGCCCAGCTCGCGGGCGATCTCGCCCTGGCCCAGGCCATCGACCTGGGCCAGCAGGAAGGCGCGCTTGACCAGCGGCGGCAGGCTATCGAGCAGGCGGTCGAGTTCGAGCAAGGTATCGAGGATGATGGCTTTGTCTTCCTCGCTGGGGGCCACCTGCTCGGGCAGTTGGGCCAGGGCCTCGAGATAGGCGCGCTCCAGTTCCTGGCGGCGGAAGTGGTTGCACAGCACGCGCTTGGCCACGGTGGTGAGGAAGGCACGGGGCTCGATCAGCTGCGGCGCCTCGCGGGCCTGCAGCAGGCGCAGGTAGGTGTCCTGGGCCAGGTCGGCGGCACTCTGCGGGCAGCCCAGGCGCCGTCGCAGCCAGCCGGTCAGCCAACTGTGATGGGCGTGGTAGAGGCCTTCGACGGTGGAAGAGAGGGCACTGGACACCGATACGACTCCGGCGCCGCAAAGCGCAACTGGAAGTAAGAATTGTTCGCATTGTATTCATGCTGTTGGTGTTCGGCAATCGCTGCCGACGCAAGGCATGCTTACCGCTGGTGCCGGCATGCTTTGCTTATGAGAATTGAAATCATTAGTATTGCAGCCCCAATTCCCGGACCCTCGCCATGAAGAGCAAAGCCGCCGGCCTTCCCCTGAGCTACCGCCTGGCCGTGACCTCACGCAGCCTGGCCGCGCTGCTGGGTGGCTACCTGCTGGCGTCGATGGCCAGTGTCTGCATCACCCTGCTTGCGCCGATGACCCAGGCCGATGCGACGATGACCGGGATGATGCTGTCGTTCGTCTTCTACCTGATCGCCTTCATCTGGTGCTTCGCCTGCCGCAGTGCCTGGCGCGCCTGGCTGGGCGTGCTGCTGCCAAGCCTGGCGCTGGGGCTGATCAACGCACTGGCCTACTGGATGAACCTGCCATGAAAGAAGGCTTCCGCCAGGCCATGGCCTGGCTGCATACCTGGACCGGCCTGATCTTCGGCTGGCTGCTGTTCGCCATCTTCCTTACCGGAACGCTGTCGTACTTCAAGGAAGAGATCAGCCACTGGACTCAGCCCGAGGTGCAGAGCCATCCGCTGGACCCGGTGAGCAGCCTTGGCCTGGCCCAGCGATACCTGGAATCCAATGCCGGCCACGCCAGCACCTGGTTCATCCGCCTGCCCAGCGAGCGCGAGGCAGCGCTGAGCGTCAGCTGGCGCGACCCGAACGGCGGCGGGCGTCGAGGTTTCACCGACAAGGAACTCGATGCCCGCACCGGCGAGGCGGTCGAGGCCCGTGACAGCCGTGGCGGCGAGTTCTTCTACCGCTTCCACTTCCAGCTGCAGATGCCCCACCCCTGGGGTCGCTGGCTGTCGACCTTTTGCGCCTTCATCATGCTGCTGGGGCTGGTCACCGGGATCATCACCCACAAGAAGATCTTCAAGGAGTTCTTCACCTTCCGCCCGGGCAAGGGCCAGCGCTCCTGGCTCGATGGCCACAACGCCATCGGCGTGCTGGTGCTGCCATTCCACCTGATGATCAGCTACAGCAGCCTGGTGATCTTCATGTACATGGTCATGCCGGCCAGCATCCTGGCCAGCTACGGCGACAGCAGTGGCTATTTCAACGATGTGTTCGGCCGCGACGAAGTCCCCAAGGCGGCGGCCCAGGCCGCGCCGCTGGCGCCACTGACCGAACTGTACGCCAAGGTCCAGGAACAGGCGCCGGGTGCGCGCATGGGCTACATCCAGGTGCACAATCCCGGCGACCGCAACGCCCGGGTCACCTTCACCCGCGCCTCGGCCGACAGCGTCGCCTACCAGCGCAGCGCCACCTGGACCTTCGATGGCGTCAGCGGCGAGCTGCTGCGCCGGGGCGCGCCGGAAAGCGCGGCGATGACCACCTCCTTCACCTTCGTCGGCCTGCACATGGGCAATTTCGCCGGGCCCTGGCTGCGCTGGCTGTACTTCGCCTTCGGCGTGGCCGGCACGGCGGTGATCGGCACGGGCCTGGTGATGTGGCTGGGCAAGCGCCAGCTCAAGCATGCCAAGAGCGAGCGCATGCCCGGCGAGCTGCGCCTGGTCGAAGTGCTGAACATCGCCAGCATGAGCGGCCTGTTGCTGGGCGTGACGGCGTTCTTCTGGGCCAATCGCCTGCTGCCGACGGCCATGGCCGGGCGCGCCGACTGGGAGATCAACGCCTTCTTCCTGGCCTGGGGCGCGTCATTGCTCCACGCCATGCTGCGCAGCGGGCGTCGCGCCTGGGGCGAGCAACTGACCCTGGGGGCGCTGGCGTTCGCCTTGCTACCGGTGGTCAACGCGCTGACCACCGACAAGGGGTTGGACCACTCCATCGCCGCGGGTGATTGGGCGATGGCCGGTTTCGACCTGACGGCGCTGGCCACCGGCCTGTTCCTGGCCTGGGCCGCCGGCAAGATGCTGCGTGCGCCCATGCCAGTCGCCAAGCGTGCGCCACGCGCCGCCAAGACCGTGGAGGCGAGCTGATGCTGGGTGTCGCGCTGATGGGCTTCGCCGGTTTTGCCGGCCTGTGCCTGGCCATGGAAAAACACTTCAACGACCTGCTCGGGCGCAAGCCCACGGGCCGGCAACTGCAAGCCCTGAGGATCACGGGCTGGGCCTTGCTGCTGCTGTCGTTGATCCTCGCCGAGCACGGGCGCGGCTGGGCCCTGGGCCTGGTGGAGTGGATCGCCGTGCTGATGGCCGGCGTGACCCTGTGGGTGTTCGGCCTGCCTTACCAGCCGCGCTTGCTGCTTGGGGCGGCGCTCGCCAGCCTGGTGCTCGGGCCGCTGTTGGCCGTGCTGGCGGTCTAGGCCCTTGAGCGACTCCGAGGCCGGCGGCGGTCGGGCGCGCTTTCTCCAGGTGTTCCTGGCCCAGCGCGCGCGCATGGAGGCGCTGGTCAGCCGGCGTGTCGGCTGCCGCGCCACGGCGTCGGACCTGGTCCAGGACCTGTTCCTGCGCTTCTGGCGGCGCCCCGAGGTGAAGGTCGAGGCGCTCGACACCTACCTGCTGCGCAGCGCCAGCAACCTGGCCATCGACTACCTGCGCAGCGAAGGCAGCCGCGACCGGGCGGCCGAAGGCCTGCACGACCCCGACGAATCGCAGGGCAGCCAGGCCCCCGAGCAGGCACTGGAGGTCGACCACGACCTGCAGCGTATCGAGACGGCCCTGCGAGCGTTGCCCGAGCGCACGCGGCAAATCTTCCTGCTCAACCGCATCCATGGCTGCACCTACGGTGAGATCGCCAAGGCCATGCAGTTGTCCCAGAGCGCGGTGGAAAAGCATATGATGCGCGCCCTCGAAGCGTGCAAGGCGAGCGTCGCCGAACCCGCGTCCCCACTACGCCGGCCAGGGAGCGCCCGTCGATGAGTCTTGAACAGCCGATCACTGCCGCACAGTCCCAGGCCGCCCTGCGCTGGCTGGGGCGCATCCAGCAGCAGCCGGCGCAAGCCGAGGGCGCGGCGTTCAAGCGTTGGTTGCTGGAGAGCCCGGCCCATCGCCAGGCCTATGCCGAGGCCCAGGCGTTGTGGCGCCTGAGCGAGGCACCGGCGGCGCGGCTGGCGGCCGAGGAGCGAGAGGGCCTGCAACACTATCTGGACGCCATGCGCCGACCCACGCGCAAGCGGCCGTGGCGCGGCCTGGCGGTGGCGGCGTGTCTTGTGCTGGCGCTGGGATGCGCGGCGGGCTGGCAGCCGCAGTTCTGGCTGCAGGACCTGCGTGCCGACTACACCAGCGGCGCGCAGGTGCGGCAGGTGACCCTGGTCGATCATTCGCGGCTGACCCTGGATGCCGGCACGGCCGTGGCGGTGGATTTTGCCCAGGGCGAACGGCGCGTGCGGTTGCTGCGCGGCGCGGCGTTCTTCGAAGTGACCCATACCGGCGAGCCGTTCCTGGTGGATGCCCAGGGCGGTGAAGTGCGGGTGCTGGGGACCCAGTTCGAGGTACGCGGGCAGGGTGATGGCGCCCAGGTCACCGTGCGCAGCGGGCGGGTGGCGGTGACGGCGGCCAAAGGGCAGGCGGCCCGCGAGCTGACGGCCAACCAGCAGCTGGCCTATGCCGGCGGCGTGGCCGGCGGGGTCGAGGCGGTGGACAGCGACAGCCGCCTGGCCTGGCGTCAGGGCTGGCTTAACTATTACCAGGTGCCGTTGGCGCAGGTGATCGAGGACCTTGGGCGTTACTACCCTGGGCGGATCCTGTTGCTCGACGGGGAGCTGGGGCAGCGTAGGGTCAGTGGCAGTTTCCCGGTGGCGGAACCACTGGCGGCGCTGGATTCGCTGGGCAAGGTGATGGGCTTCTCGCGGCAGACGGTGCTGGGGCGGCTGACCGTATTGCGTTGACCTGTTCCGACGCCGTCGCGGGGCAAGCCCGCTCCCACGCGCCCGCTTCCACGCAATTGCTTTGGGAGCAGGCTCGTGGGAGCGGGCTTGCCCCGCGATAGCGTCGATAAAGCAAAAATTTTTCGATCAGGTGATGAGGTATCCCCCCACGGCATCCGTGTAGTGAGTGGAAGTGCGATTCATTCGCAAACGATCATCCCTCTCACAGGTCCGCGTCCATGAAGTTCACCCCGCGTTGCGTCCCGCTCTGGTTCGGCCTCTGCTCCCTGCCCGCTATCGCCATCGTGCCCCAGGCCCTGGCCGCGCAGCAGAGCCAGGTCTACAGCTTCGCCCAGCCAAGCCAGCCGCTGGCCCAGGCACTCAACGCCTTCAGCCGCGCCACCGGGCAGAGCGTGGTCTACACCCTGGCCCTGCCGGATGTGCAGGCCCCGGCACTCAACGGCACCTTCGACGCCGACCAGGCGCTGCAGCAGTTGCTCGGCAACTCGGGCCTGGCCTGGCGCCGCCTTGACGCCCGCACCCTGACCCTGGAGCCGGTCGACAGCTCCGGCGCGCTGAATCTTCAGGCCACCACCATCAATTCGCAACTGGACGACTACAGCTACCAGCCGCCGGCCAGCGCCTCGATCATGCGCGGGCAGGGTGCGACGCTGGACATTCCCCAGGCCGTCAACGTGGTCCCGGCCCAGGTGATCCGCGACCAGGCGCCGCGCAACCTGGACGATGCGCTGTACAACGTCAGCGGCATCACCCAGGGCAACAATTTCGGCGGCACCGCCGACACCGTGATGAAGCGCGGCTTCGGTGACAACCGCGACGGCTCGATCATGCGCGACGGCATGCCGATCGTGCAGGGCCGCGCCCTCAACGCCAGTACCGAGCGGGTCGAGGTGCTCAAGGGGCCGGCCTCGCTGTTGTATGGCATCCAGGACCCGGGCGGGGTGATCAATGTGGTCAGCAAGCGCCCGCAACTGCAGCAGTACAACGCCCTGACCCTGCGCGGCTCGACCTATGGCAGCGGCAAGAACGGCAGCGGCGGCGGCCTGGACAGCACCGGGGCGCTGGGTGACAGCAACCTGGCCTACCGCCTGATCGTCGATCACGAGGACGAAGACTACTGGCGCAACTACGGGGTGCACCGCGAGTCGCTGGTGGCGCCGTCGCTGGCCTGGTACGGCGAGGACACCCAGGTGGTGCTGGCCTATGAGCACCGCGAGTTTCTCTACCCGTTCGACCGTGGCACCGCCTTTGGCAGCGACGGCCACCCCTTGAACATTCCCGCAACCCGCCGCCTCGACGAGCCGTTCAACGACATGGAGGGCCGCTCCGACCTGTACCGCCTGGAGGTCGATCATCGCCTGGCCGACGACTGGAAACTGCACTTCGGCTACAGCTTCAACCGCGAGACCTACGACGCCAGCCAGGTCCGCGTGACCGGCGTGGATGAAAGCAAGGGCACGCTGTCACGCAGCATCGATGGCACCCAGGGCGCCCTGAGCCGCGACCAGTTCGCCACCCTCAGCCTCAACGGCAGCGTCGAGCTGGCGGGCATGCGCCACGACCTGGTGGTGGGTGTCGATCACGAGGACCGCAAGGTCTACCGCGCCGACCTGATCCGCCAGAACAGCCGCTCGACCTTCAGCTACCTGAACCCGGTCTATGGCCGCGAAGTGGAAGGCACCAGCGTGCGCGCCACCGACAGCGACCAGACCGACAAGCTGCGCACCGACTCGCTGTTCCTGCAGGACGCCTGGCACCTGGACGAGCACTGGATCCTGGTGGCCGGCGGGCGCTTCCAGCAATACGACCAGTACGCCGGTCGCGGCCGCCCGTTCAACGTCAACACCGACACCAGCGACCAGACCTGGGTGCCCCACGCGGGCGTGGTGTACAAGGTCGATGACCAGCTGTCGTTCTATGGCAGCTACAGCGAGTCGTTCAAGCCCAACTCGACCATCGCCCCGCTGAGCATCGGCGGTGGCCGCACCCTGACCCTGGACTCAGGTATAGCGCCGGAGGAAGGCAAGTCGTGGGAGCTGGGGGCCAAGCTCGATGTACCGGGTGCGCTGACCGGTACCCTGGCGCTGTTCGACATCACCAAGCGCAACGTGCTGGTGGCCGATGGCGACACCCAGCCGGGCACCATTCTCTACAGCAACGCGGGCGAAGTGCGCTCACGGGGCGTCGAGCTGGACCTGACCGGCCAGCTCAGCGAGCGCTGGAGCCTGATCGGCGCCTACGCCTTCACCGACGCCGAGGTGACCAAGGACCCGCAGCTCAAGGGCAATCGCCTGCAGAACGTCGCCCGGCACAGTGGTTCGCTGTCGGCGGTGTATGACTATGGCAGCCTGTTCGGCGGTGATCGCCTGAGACTGGGGGCTGGTGCGCGTTATGTGGGGGAGCGTGCGGGGAACGCGACCAATGACTTTGACCTGCCGGCGTACACGGTGGCGGATGCCTTTGCCAGTTATGAAACGAAACTGGACGAGCACAAGGTGCGGTTGCAGCTGAACGTGAAGAACCTGTTCGACAAGGTGTATTACAGCTCGGCGGTGAACCGGTACTTCGTAGCGGTGGGGGATGCGCGGCAGGTGAGCTTGTCGAGCACCTTCGAGTTCTAGATCGCCGGGGCCGCAAAGCGGCCCCTGGATTCAACTGGCAAACGCAGCTCGGTACTCCCCCGGCGTCGCCCCCAGCGCCTGCCTGAACCGGTTGCTGAAATGACTGGCACTGGCAAACCCGCACAACAACGCCACTTCCCCC
Organism: Pseudomonas peradeniyensis; assembly: GCF_014268935.2. Classification (GTDB taxonomy): domain Bacteria; phylum Pseudomonadota; class Gammaproteobacteria; order Pseudomonadales; family Pseudomonadaceae; genus Aquipseudomonas; species Aquipseudomonas peradeniyensis. Next base: position 1,009,037 of record NZ_JABWRJ020000003.1, read on the forward strand.
AAAGGCAACGTGCCCATGCGCAGCAACCGGCACGCCCGCTGCAGCCGCCGGGCCAGCAGGTACTGATGCGGCGGCAGTCCAAAGCTCGCCCGGAACATCCGCGCGAAGTGGTACTCGGACAGGTTGCAGCGCAGCGCCAGCTCCCCCAGCGTCAGCGGCTGGTCGAGGTTGGCCTCGATATAGTCCACCAGTTGCCGGCGCTGGTGCGGTGCCAGCCCACCCTTGAGCTTCAGCCCCTGGCGCAGGCCGACCTGGTTGAGCACGGCGTGGTCGATGATGTCATGGGCCAGGCTGCTGGCCAGCAGGCGCTCGCCGGGCTCGGCCCAGTCCAGCCCGATCAGCTCGCGAAAGCGTCGGGCCTGCTGCGGGTCTTCGAGGAAGGTCGCCTCGCGCAGTTGCATCTCCCGCGGCTCGCGGTCCAGCAGGCGGGTGCAGCCGAGGGCGAACTGTTCCTCGCTGATATACAGGTGGGCCAGGCGGATCGAGCCGTTGATCACCCAGTTCGACTCGTGGCCGGCGGGCATCACGCACAGCTTGTCCGGCGCGCCGCGATCACTGGGGCGCTGGCGGCGGAAGGTGCCGGTACCGTCGGCGATGTAGCACGACAGCGTGTGATGGCTGGGCGCTTGGTAGTCGCGGGTATCGTCGCGGTTGCTCCACAAGGCCGCCGCCAGCCCGTCACCCAGGTGCGCGCTCAGCTCCAACCGGGCGTGGGGCGAGGCGTTCAGGACGTTGAAGACCTGCAGGTGATCGAGTGGGGGCATGGGCGGTTCCTCTGCTGGCCATCGTACTGCGCTGGCGCCGGGATGGCAGCTACCCGGGGAGGAAAAGCGCAAGTTTATGCAAGCGCCGAACAGCGATGTCGCAAGAAACTGGGCTCATGGGGTTTTCATCGCGGGGCAAGCCCGCTCCCACCGAGGTCGCATGCGCCCTGTGGGAGCGGGCTTGCCCCGCGATAGGCCTGATACCTGTCGAGGGAGTCCATCATGAACCTGTCGCTCTACCTGCTCACCGTCCTGATCTGGGGCACCACCTGGATCGCCCTGAAACTGCAGCTGGGCGAGGTCGCCATCCCGGTGTCGATCGTCTACCGCTTCGCCCTGGCCGGGCTGATCCTGTTCGCCTTCCTGCTGCTCACCCGCCGCCTGCAACCGATGAACCGGCGTGGTCACCTGGTGTGCCTGGCCCAGGGCTTCTGCCTGTTCTGTGTCAACTTCATGTGCTTCCTTACCGCCAGCCAGTGGGTTGCCACCGGCCTGATCGCCGTGGTGTTCTCCACCGCTACCTTGTGGAATGCCATCAATGCACGGATCTTCTTCGCCCAGAAGATCGCCGCCAATGTGCTCGGTGGCGGCGCCTTGGGCTTGCTCGGTCTGGGCCTGCTGTTCTGGCCGGAACTCTCGCACCACGCCGCCAGTCGCGAGACTTTCTACGGACTGGGGCTGGGCCTGCTCGGCACACTGTGCTTCTCGGCGGGCAACATGCTGTCCAGCGTGCAGCAGAAGGCCGGACTCAAGCCGATGACCACCAATGCCTGGGGCATGCTCTATGGTGCCTCGATGCTGGCGGCGTATTGCCTGGTCAAGGGCGTCCCCTTCGACATGGAGTGGAACGCCCGCTACATCGGCTCGCTGCTGTACCTGGTGATCCCGGGTTCGGTGATCGCCTTCACCGCCTACCTGACCCTGGTCGGACGCATGGGGCCGGAGCGGGCAGCCTATTGCACCGTACTGTTCCCACTGGTGGCGTTGAATGTGTCAGCATTTGCCGAGGGCTACCAATGGACGGCGCCGGCGTTGCTGGGGCTGGTGGCGGTGATGGCGGGGAATGTGCTGGTGTTCCGCAAGCCGAAATCCAGGCCGGTCGAAGGCGTGCTGGCAGTCAAGTAACCTTGTCCTATCGCGGTACCGCGTGGGAGCGGGCTTGCCCCGCGACAGGGTCGGTAACTCGGGCTGAAAGGCTCAGCCCTTCCACACCTGCGGATTCACCAGATCTCGCGGCCGCTCACCCAGCAACGCCGCCCGCAGGTTGTCCAGCGCACGGTTGGCCATGGCTTCGCGAGTCTCGGCGGTGGCCGAGCCGATGTGCGGCAGGGTCAATGCGTTGGGCAGTTTGAACAGCGGCGAGTCGCCGAGCGGTTCCTTCTCGTACACATCGAGCCCGGCACCGCGAATCGTGCCGTTCTGTAGCGCCTCGACCAGCGCCGCCTCGTCCACAACCGGCCCACGGGCGACGTTGACCAGGAACGCGCTGGGCTTCATCAGTTTCAGCTCGCGGGCACCGATCAGCTTGCGAGTGGCCTCGGACAGCGGCACCACCAGGCAGACGAAATCGGCTTCGCCCAGCAGTGCGTCCAGGCTGCGGAACTGCGCGCCCAGCTCCTGCTCCAGCGCAGTCTTGCGGCTGTTGCCGGTGTACAGCACCTGCATGTTGAAACCGAAGCGGCCACGACGGGCGATGGCCGCGCCGATGTTGCCCATGCCGACGATGCCCAGTGTCTTGCCGTGCACATCGCAGCCGAACTGCGCCGGCCCCACGGTGGCTTGCCAATGGCCGGCCTTGGTCCAGGCGTCCAGCTCGGCGGTGCGCCGGGCACAGCCCATGATCAGGGCGAAGCCCAGGTCGGCGGTGCTTTCGGTGAGCACGTCGGGGGTGTTGGTCAGGGCGATGCCGCGTTCGTTGAAGTAGTCCAGGTCGTAGTTGTCGTAGCCGACCGAGACGCTGGACACCACCTCCAGCTTGCCCGCGCCTTCGAGCTGCGCGCGGCCGAGCTTGCGACCGACGCCGATCAGGCCATGGGCCTCGGGCAGGGCCTCGTTGAACTGGGCGCTGATGTCGCCGAGTTTCGGGTTCGGCACGATCACGTTGAAGTCTTGTTGCAGGCGTTCGGCCATGGCTGGCGTGATGCGGCTGAAGGCCAGGACGGTCTTTTTCATCGGGCTGCTTCTCTGCAAGGCGTGAGGTGGAGTCGGGCAGAAGAGCGGGGCCGCTGTGCGGCCCTTTCGCGGCACAAGGCCGCTCCTACAGGTACCGCGTAACCCTGTAGGAGCGGCCTTGTGTCGCGATGGAGGGCGAAGTCCTCCCATGGTCCTGTCTGCCAGACGCTGGAATCAATGGTTAGCAACCTACCATTGTCCTTACCCCCAATGCAGCCGCTTTTTTCAGTTGGCGATCAGCAGCTCATGGGTCTTCAGGTCGGCCTCATGGGCGGCAAGAATCTCCGGCAGCGAATTGCGCAGGTACTCGACCCAGGTCTTGATCTTGGCATCCAGGTACTGGCGCGACGGGTAGATCGCGTACAGGTTCAGCTCCTGCAGGCGGTACTCCGGCATGATGCGCACCAGGCTGCCATCGCGCAGGCCGTCGATGGCCGAATAGATCGGCAGCACGCCTACGCCCATGCCGCTGCGGATCGCGGTCTTCATCGCGTCCGCCGAGTTGACCTGGAACGGCGAGGTGGTGATGTTGACCATCTCCTGGCCTTCCGGCCCGTCGAACAGCCACTTCTCCAGCGGGATCACCGGGCTGACCATGCGCAGGCAGGCATGCTTGAGCAGGTCGGCCGGCTTGTGCGCGCTGCCGTGACGGGCCACGTACTCGGGCGAGGCGCAGACGATGCTGTAGGTGATGCCCAGGCGCTGGGAGACGAAGCCCGAGTCCGGCAGCTCGCTGGCCAGCACGATGGACACGTCGTAGCCCTCGTCCAGCAGGTCGGGCACGCGGTTGGCCATGGTCAGGTCGAAGGTCACGTCCGGGTGCGACTCGCGGTAGCGGGCGATGGCGTCGACCACGAAGTGCTGGCCGACGCCGGTCATCGAATGCACCTTCAGTTGCCCGGCGGGGCGGGCGTGGGCGTCGCTGGCCTCGGCCTCGGCTTCTTCCACGTAGGTAAGAATCTGTTCGCAGCGCATCAGGTAGCGCTTGCCAGCCTCGGTCAGCGCGATGCGCCGGGTGGTGCGGTTGAGCAGGCGGGTTTGCAGATGGGCTTCCAGGTTGGAGACCGCCCGCGACACGTTCGCGGTGGTCGTATCCAGTTGCGCCGCGGCAGCGGTGAAGCTGCCGAGCTGGGCCACGCAACTGAAAGCACGCATGTTTTGCAGGGTGTCCATGGGTCACTCTCGGTTTAGAGGACAAAATTGTGACATGAAGTTGCGGAATTTCGCTTCCGACTAAAGCCGGATTATCGCTGTTTTGGTAACAAAGATTCGCAGGAATATGCGCTTATCGCCAATGAAACCCGCCCCTAGAATTGCCCGGCCCCTCCACCTCTTCCTCGGGAAATCGCAGCTGTGCCGCGTCGCCACATCAGAGCGCTCCATGCGTTCAGTGCCTGTGCCCTTTGTCTCACCTTGAGCGGCTGTATCGGAACCTGGGGCATCGCCCCGCAAAGCAAGACCCTCCAAGCCAACCAACTGACCACCGACGCCGCGATCCGCGAGGCCGCGCGCGACGCCCACTGGCCGGCCCAGCAATGGTGGCGCGCCTATGGCGACCCGCAGCTCGACGCCTGGATCGCCCAGTCCCTGGCCGGCAGCCCGAGCATGGCCATGGCCGCCGCCCGGGTGCGGGAAGCCAAGGCCATGGCCGGCGTGGTCAAGTCGGCGGAAAAACTGCAGGCCAACGGCAATGCCACGCTCAAGCGCCACAACTGGCCCGAGGATCAGTTCTACGGCCCGGGCGCGTTGTCCGGCGCCAATACCTGGGACAACAACGCCGCCATTGGTTTCAGCTACGCCCTGGACCTGTGGGGCCGCGAGCGCAATGCCAGCGAGCAGGCCGTGGACCAGGCGCACATGAGCGTCGCCGAGGCGCGCCAGGCTCAGCTGGAGCTTGAGAACAACGTGGTGCGCGCCTATATCCAGCTCAGCCTGCATTACGCCCGGCGCGATATCGTCCAGGCCGAGCTTGCGCAGCAGGAGCAGATCGTCGCCCTGGCCAAGCGTCGCCTCGACGGTGGCATTGGCACCCATTTCGAGGTCAGCCAGGCCGAGGCGCCGCTGCCGGAAACCCACCGCCAGATCGACAGCCTCAACGAAGAGATCGCCCTGACCCGCAATCAGCTGGCGGCCCTGGCCGGCAAGGGGCCGGGGGAGGGCGCGAAGCTGCAACGCCCGACCCTGACCCTCGGCGCGCCGCTGAAACTGCCGTCGAACCTGCCCGCCGAGCTGGTCGGCCAGCGCCCCGACGTGGTCGCCAGTCGCTGGCAGGTGGCGGCCCAGGCCCGTGGCATCGACGTGGCCCACGCCGGCTTCTTCCCCAACGTCGACCTGGTCGGCGGCCTTGGTTTCATGGCCACCGGTGGCGGCCCGCTGGAGTTCCTCACCGGGCGCAAGTTCAACTACAACGTGGGGCCGGCCATCAGCCTGCCGATCTTCGACGGCGGTCGCCTGCGCTCGCAGCTGGGCGTGGCTTCGGCCGGCTATGACGTGGCCGTGGCGCGCTACAACCAGACGGTGATCGGCGCGCTGAAGAACATCTCAGACCAACTGATCCGCCGCGAGTCGATGAAGGAACAGGCGCACTTCGCCGCCGAATCGGTGGCTGCGGCGCAGAAGACCTACGACATCGCCACCGTCGCCTTCCAGCGTGGCCTGACCGATTACCTCAACGTGCTCAACGCCCAGACGTTGTTGTTCCGTCAACAGCAGGTGCAGCGGCAGGTGCAGGCCGCGCGCCTGACCGCCCATGCCGAGCTGGTCACCGCCCTGGGCGGCGGCCTGGAGGCGGGCAAGGATGTGCCCGATCAAGAGCGCCAGGCCGCCCCGAAAACGCCGGCCACCCTGGCCATCTTCGACCAGCCGGACCACGCCGAATGAGCACACTGAGCTTGCCCCTGCGCTGGCTGCAGAGCCTGGAATGGCGCCGGGGTTTCTTCGCCTGGGCGCGCACCGACGGGGTCACCTGGGTCTACATCTTCAAGGTGCTGGCCGCCGCGTTCATCACCCTGTGGCTGGCCATGCGCCTGGAGCTGCCGCAGCCGCGCACGGCGATGATCACCGTGTTCATCGTCATGCAGCCGCAGAGTGGCCATGTGTTCGCCAAGAGCTTCTACCGGGTGCTGGGGACGCTTGCCGGCTCGGCGATGATGGTCGCGCTGATGGCGATCTTCCCGCAGAACACCGAGCTGTTCCTGCCCAGCCTGGCGCTGTGGGTCGGGCTGTGCTCGGCGGGTGCCATGCGCTACCGCACCTTCCGCGCCTATGGCTTCGTGCTGGCCGGTTACACGGCGGCGATGATCGGCCTGCCGGTGCTGCAGCACCCCGACCAGGCGTTCATGGCGGCGGTGTGGCGGGTGTTGGAGATCGCCCTGGGCATTCTCGTCTCGACTTTCGTCAGCGCCGCGATCCTGCCGCAGTCGGCCAGTGCCGCCATGCGCAACGCCCTGTACCAGCGCTTCGGCGTGTTCGCCGGGGTGGTGGTCGAGGCCCTGCGCGGCGACAGCCAGCGCGACCGCTTCGAGACCAGCAACGTGCGCTTCGTCGCCGAGGCGGTGGGCCTGGAGAGCCTGCGCAACGTCACCGCCTTCGAAGACCCGCACATGCGCCGGCGCTCGGGCCGCCTGGTGCGCATGAACAGCGAGTTCATGGCCATCACCACGCGCTTCAATGCCTTGCACCGGTTGCTGGAGCGCCTGCGCGCCCGTGGCCCGTTGCAGATCGTCGGCGCCATCGAGCCCGGCCTGGACACCCTGGCCGAGCTGCTGCAGCCCTATGTCGGTCGGGCTCTGACCGACGCCGATGCCTTGCGCCTGGCACTGGAGCTGGGCACCTACAAGGAAGGCCTACAGGCCCAGGTGCGCGGCTTGCGCGCCGAGTACCTGGAGACCAACCCCAGCGAGTCCGACCTGCTCGATTTCCACACCGCCTTCGAGCTGCTGTACCGCTTCGTCGACGAGATGTACAGCTACGCCGAGACCCACGCCTCGCTGGCCGTGCACAAGCATGAGCGCGAACAGTGGGACGAACCCTACGTGGCCCAGACCAGCTGGCTGGTATCGTTGGCCGCCGGCGTGCGCGCCTCGGCGGTGCTGCTGTTGCTGGGCAGCTACTGGCTGCTCAGCGACTGGCCCAGCGGCGCCATGATGACCCTGATCGCCACCGTCACCGTGGGCCTGTCGGCGGCCTCGCCGAACCCCAAGCGCATGTCGTTCCAGATGGCCTGCGGCACGGCGATCGGCGCCTTCGTCGGGTTCTTCGAGACCTTCTTTGTGTTCCCCTGGATCGACGGTTTTCCGCTGTTGTGCATGGTGCTGGCGCCGGTGTTCGTGCTTGGCGCGTTCCTCGCCTCGCGCCCGGCCTATGCCGGTTACGGCCTGGGCCTGCTGGTGTTCTTCGCCATCGGTTCGGTGCCGAACAACCTGACCATTTATGACCCCTACACCTTCATCAACGACTACATCGGCATGGTCATCGGCATGTTCGTCTGCGCTGCGGCCGGGGCGATCATCCTGCCGCCCAACAGCCGCTGGCTGTGGAGCCGCCTGGAGCAGGAGCTGCGCGAGCAGGTGCTGTTCGCCATCGGCGGGCGACTGCGCGGGTTGGGCTCGGCGTTCGAGAGCCGCACCCGCGACCTGCTGCACCAGGCCTATGGCCTGGCCGCCGGCAAGCCGCAGGTGCAGAGCGAACTGATGGGCTGGATGTTCACCGTGCTGGAGGTTGGCCACGCCATCATCGAGCTGCGCAAGGAGCAGGATCGTGCACCGGTCCACCCGGCCTACGCCGAGTCGCAGCCTTGGCGCCAGGCCATCCGTGTGATGGGCCGGGCCCTGGCGCGGCTATTCCTGCAGCCCAGCGCCAGCAACCATGAGCGCGCCCTGGTGGCGGTGGACCACGCCATCAGCCGCGTGCAGGCCACCGACGAACCCTTCGCCCGGCACTTCGACACCTCGGTGCTGCGCCGGGCGCAGAGCTACCTGCACTTCATCCGTTCCTCCCTGCTCGACCCACAGTCGCCGCTGGCACCGGCGAAAGGATTGCACCATGCCCCGTGAGATCGCCTTCCATGGCGTGTACATGCCCACCATGACCTTGATGTTCCTGTTCGCCCTGGGCCTGGCCTGGGGCCTGGACCGGTTCATCGCAAGCGTTGATGGCTATCGCTTCTTCTGGCACCCGGCGCTGCTGCGCCTGTCGCTGTTCGTCTGCCTGTTCGGCGCCCTGGCGCTGTCGCTCTACTGGTGAGAATCCTGCAATGAAAAAGTTCTTCAGCCTGATCGCCACCCTGCTGGTGCTGGCCGCTGCCGTGGCGATCGGCCGCCAGCTGTGGCTGCACTACATGACCACGCCGTGGACCCGCGACGGCCGGGTGCGCGCCGACATCATCAACGTCGCCGCCGATGTGCCGGGCTATGTGGTGGACGTGCCGGTCAAGGACAACCAGCGGGTGAAGAAGGGCGACGTACTGATCCGCATCGACCCCGAGCACTACCAGCTGGCGCTGGACCAGGCCAAGGCGCTGGTGGCCTCGCGCAAGGCCACCTGGGAGATGCGCAAGGTGAATGCCAAGCGCCGAGCCGACCTGGACAACCTGGTGATCTCGAAAGAGAACCGCGACGACGCCAGCAACATCGCCGACTCGGCACTGGCCGACTACCAGCACGCCCAGGCCCAGCTGGCGGCCGCCGAGCTGAACCTCAAGCGCACGCAGATCGTCGCCACCGTCGATGGCTACGTGACCAACCTGAACATCCACAAGGGCGACTATGCCCGCACTGGCGAGGCGGTGATGGCGGTGGTGGATGAGCAGTCGTTCTGGGTGTATGGCTTCTTCGAGGAGACCAAGCTGCCCCATGTGAAGGTGGGCGATGTGGCCGAGTTGCAGATGATGAGCGGCGAGCGGATCAAAGGGCATGTGGAGAGCATTGCCCGTGGCATCTACGACCGCGACAACCCGCAGAGCCGTGAGCTGATCGCCGATGTGAACCCGACCTTCAACTGGGTGCGCCTGGCGCAGCGGGTGCCGGTGCGGATCCATATCGATGAAGTGCCGGACGGGTTCCTGCTGGCGGCGGGGACGACCTGTACGGTGGTGGTTAAACCGAGCGAGGAATGATCCGGTTCTTGCGCTGACGCCATTGATGGATTGGTGGGCAGGTGTCAGCGCTTTAGGGTGGCGTTGAATCGAGCTGTTGCCGCGGTCGCTTCCTGCAACAGCTGGTCCCAGTCATCCGGAGGGTGTCCGCTGCCCAGCATGCGACGGAACACTCTGTAGGCATCGTCACTGCTTTCGTAAGCGCGCTTGCTGTCATCATCGTTCACCCACGCCAACACGATGATCTTGCTGGAGGCGTGATAGCGATAAAACAAGCGGTATTGCTGGAAGAACTTTGCACGAAACCAGTGCTTGTGTTCCGCGCCCAGTGTGCCGCCCATTCGATGGTCAGGGTTGCCAGGCGCCTGGGCAATGACGTCGAAGGCCAAGCGTCTGACGGCCTTCAATCGTTTTGCCGCATTTTTCTTTACGTAGCCGACCGGATCCTTCTTCTGAAGCACTTCGACTTCATCGATGAGTGCCTCCAGCTTGTCGAGAAAGAGGGGATGGGCGAACACGCTCCAGCCATGTACGCAAAGAGGTTTGCGCCTCGTTTCAGTCATTCATCGTCCGCCGAGAGAGGTTGATCGAGATCGATTTCAACGTCGCCCACCAGTGCATCCAGGCGAGCGACAAACTCTGCATCGACAACCTTCAATCGTTGCGGATTCGTGGCGATATCCCGGGCCAGGAAATCCAGGAACTGCCCCACGGCGGGGTCTTCCTCGGCTGTCTCTGCGCGGGTCAGTATTACCGCTCCGTCGGGGCGGATCGAGTAGTGAATCTTGTCACGCTTTTTCAGGCCCAATGCGCGGCGAACGGTTTCGGGGACCGTGGTCTGGTAGCGCTCGGTCAGGGTCGACTCGGCTTCGAAGGTAGTGGCCATGATCGTAGGTCCGCGAGGGGTAGTATCAAGCAAGGTAATGCGAGTGCATTACCTGGTCAATGCAATTGCATTACCTCGTGTGTACTGCCTGATCAACGGCTATTCGGGCTCAGGCAGCCCCGACCAGCACGGGCACCTGCACCCGGTCGATGACCTTGGCACTGATCGAGGGGTCCAGCAGCCTGCCTACCCGTGACAGGTGGCGGTGGCCGATGATGATCAGCTCGCATTCAAGCTCCCGGGCCTTGGTGGTGATCGCCTCCACCGGCTGGCCGGCGACCATGCAGCCCAGGCTGTCGAACCCGGCTTCGCGCAGGGTGCCCACGGCGCTGTTCACGGCGTGCTCGGCCAGTTGCTGTTCGTCGCAGGCGGCGGGGTATTCCTCCAGCTCTTCCTCGGTGTAGGCCGCACGGTGGTCGTGCACGGCAAAGGTAGAGTCGATGGCCAGCAGCACGTGCAGGGTGTGTTCGCCCGGGCGGCAGTAACGGCGGGCGAGGTCGAGCAGGGCGTGGCTGGCGGGGGAGGCGTCGATGGCGATCAGGACCGGGCGGGGCATGGGGGTTCCTTGCAGGGTGGTGACATTTGTAGAAACCTAATCTCCCATCGCGGGGCAAGCCAGCTCCCACGAACCTTGTGTGGCTGGCGTGGGAGCGGGCTTGCCCCGCGATCGGGCCGGTACAGGCTGAAGCATTGACCGGCCGGGATAAATGGCCCCTCACGCACGGTGCCATTGCGCCTGACGCAATCCACCAACCTGATACCATCGCGTTTCCCACAGCTGTCACGGAAAACGGCCATGCAACTCCCGGACATGAACCTGCTCGTCGCCCTCGATGCCCTGCTTGATGAAGGCAGCGTGGTCGGCGCCGCCCAGCGCATGAACCTGAGCCCGGCGGCCATGAGCCGCACGCTGGGGCGCATCCGCGAGGCCATGGGCGACCCGATCCTGGTGCGCGCCGGCCGTGGCCTGGTGCCGACGCCACGGGCGCTGGCCCTGCGCGACCAGGTACGAGCGCTGGTAGAGCAGGCCGGTCTGGTGTTTCGCAGTGGCGACGAGGTCGACCTGCCGAACCTCGACCGGGCCTTCAATATCCGCACCAACGACCTGTTCATTGCCCTGTATGGCGCGCGCCTGCTGCACATGATGCTCGAGCAGGCGCCGAACACCGTGCTGCGCTTCGTTCCCGAGCACCAGGGCGACGATGACCTGGTGCTGCGCCACGGACAGATCGACCTGGTGGTCAGTTCGAGCATCGACATGGGGCCGGAGATCAAGGTGCAGAGCCTGTTCGACACCTGGTTCGTCGGGCTGGCGCGGGCCGACCACCCGATCTTCGACGCCGAGATCACCCCGGAGCGCTTTGCCCGTTACCCGCAGATCAGCGTGTCGCGACGCGGACGGGCCAATGGGCCGATCGACGTGGAGCTGGGCGGCCATGGCGTGCAGCGCAGGGTGGCGCTGATCACGCCGAGTTTCCATTCGGCGATGTTCTCGTTGCCGGAGTCGGACCTGATCCTGCCGATGCCGGCGAACATCCTCGGCAGCGTGACCAAGTTCGGCCTGCCGCTGCGCTCGTTCGAGATTCCGGTGCCGCTGGAGAGGGTGCGGGTGATGCAGGCCTGGCATCCGCGTTTCGACAACGACCCGGCGCATCGCTGGTTGCGCCAGACCATGCGCGCCTGCTGCGCGGGGGAGCCTTGATATCAGCGGTGTTTGATGCGCGGGTGCGTTAACCCCAAGCCTTGCGCGATACCTGTGGGAGCGGCCTTGCCGAGGCGTCGGACCGGTCGGAAAGGGCTGCGCAGCGGCCCCAGGATTTCAGTGTTGAGCAAAGATCGCTGGGGCCGCTTTGCGGCCCTTTCCGACCGGTCCGACGCCTCGGCAAGGCCGCTCCCACAGGGCCCCAGCAAGGCTCGAGTGCAACGGTGAACCGGTGGGAGAGGGCCCGAGAAGCAAGCGGCGCCGACTTTCATGGATTGCGTCTGACGCAACATAAACCTGCCAACAAGTCAGTTTTCGTCAGCATTCGACCTTCTTAGACTTCTCCCAGCCCTGAATTTGTTGCTGGAGATGTCTATCCATGAGTTCCCTGACCGCGCCCTCCGCCGCGCTGGCCGCCGCCCCCGCTCCGGCCGCCCCCGCGCAGACGGCGTTCGGCCTGAGGGTGGTGGTCGGGCTGTTCGGCGTGTTGCTGGCGGTGCTGTGCGCCGGGCTCAACGAGGCAGTGACCAAGATTTCCCTGAGCGACATTCGTGGCGCCATGGGCATCGGCGCCGACGAAGGTGCCTGGCTGCTGGCGGTCTATGCCGCCGCCTCGGTCTCGGCCATGGCCTTCGCGCCCTGGCTGGCCACCACCTTCTCGTTGCGCCGCTTCACCATGAGCGCCGTCGGCGTGTTCGCCGTGCTCGGCCTGATCCAACCCTTCGCGCCCAACCTGCACAGCCTGATGCTGCTGCGCGTGCTGCAGGGCTTCGCCTCGGGCGCCTTGCCACCGATGCTGATGAGCGTGGCGCTGCGTTTCCTGCCGCCGGGCATCAAGGTCTACGGCCTGGCCTGCTACGCCCTGACCGCCACCTTCGGGCCGAACCTCGGCACGCCGTTGGCGGGCCTGTGGACCGAATACGTCGGCTGGCAGTGGGCGTTCTGGCAGATCATCCTGCCCTCGCTGCTGGCGATCGCCTGCGTCGGCTGGGGCCTGCCCCAGGATCCGCTGCGCCTCGAGCGCTTCCGGCAACTGGACTGGCGCGGCGTGCTGCTCGGCCTGCCGGCGATCAGCTGCATCGTCCTCGGGCTGTCGCTGGGCGACCGCTGGGGCTGGTTCGACTCGCCGCTGATCTGCTGGCTGCTCGGCGGTGGCGTGTTGCTGCTGGTGCTGTTCATGTTCAACGAATGGTCCGAGCCGCTGCCGTTCTTCCAGTTGCGCATGCTCACGCGGCGCAACCTGAGCTTCGCCCTGGTGACCCTGGCCGGGGTGCTGATCGTGCTCTCGGGAGTGGGCAGCATTCCGTCCGCCTACCTGGCGCAGATCCAGGGCTACCGCCCGGCGCAGACCAGCCCGTTGATGATGCTGGTGGCCATGCCGCAGCTGATTGCCCTGCCGTTGACTGCGGCGCTGTGCAACATCCGCGCGGTGGACTGCCGCTGGGTGCTGGCGCTGGGCCTGGCCATGCTGGCGGTTTCGTGCGTGGGTGGCAGCCTGCTGACTTCGCAGTGGATCCGTGGCGACTTCTACCCGTTCTACCTGCTGCAGGTGTTCGGTCAGCCCATGGCGGTGCTGCCGCTGCTGATGCTGTCGACCAATGGCATGACCCCGCAGGAAGGCCCGTTCGCCTCCGCCTGGTTCAACACGGTCAAGGGCCTGTCGGCGGTGATCGCCGGTGGCCTGCTCGACGCCCTGGGCACCGTGCGCCGGCATTTTCATTCCAACCACCTGGTCGACAGCCTGGGCAATGCGCCACTGATCGACGACAACGCCGCTGGCCTGGCCAAGCGCATCCATGAACAGGCCCTGGTGCTGACCTCGGCCGACCTGTACCTGGTGATGGCGGGCATCGCCGTCGCCCTGATCTGCCTGATCCCCTTCGTGCCTACCCGGATCTTCCCGCCGCGTGCGGTGGCCTGAATCCGTGGATGAATCCGAGACCTTGAAATGACCAACAACCGCAAGACAATCCTTATCGGCTCGGTGCTCGCCGTGGCCGTGCTGGCCGCCATCGTCGGCCCCTGGATGTTCGGCAGCGACCATCGCCAGAGCACCAACGACGCCTATGTGACCGCCGACTACACCGTGGTCGCGCCGAAGGTGGCGGGCTTCATCAAGGAGGTACTGGTGGAGGACAACCAGCAGGTGAAGGCCGGCCAGTTGTTGGCGACCATCGACCCGCGCGACTACCAGGCCGCCCTCGACGCGGCCCAGGCCCAGTTGCTGGTGGCCAGGGCGCAGAGCCTGGATGCCCGCGCCACCCTCGAGCGCCAGGCCTCGCTGATCGCCCAGGCCGAGGCCGCGGTGAAGGCGGCCCAGGCCGAGGCGGCGTTCGCCGATCACGAGGTGACCCGCTACAGCCGCCTGGCCGAGCAGGGCGCCGGCACCGTGCAGAATGCCCAGCAGGCGCGCAGTGGCGTCGACCAGGCCCGTGCCCGGCTGGCCAACACCCAGGCGGCGCTGGTGGCGACGCGCAAGCAGGTGGATATCCTCGGCGCCCAGGTGGCCAGTGCCGATGGCCAACTGAAACGGGCCGAGGCTGGCCTGGAGAAAGCCCGGCTGGACCTGTCCTATACCCGCATCACCGCGCCGGTGGATGGCATGGTCGGCGAGCGCGCCCTGCGCGTCGGCGCCTACGTAAATCCGGGCGCGCGGCTGTTGTCGGTGGTGCCGCTGGAGCGCGCCTACATCGTCGGCAACTTCCAGGAGACCCAGTTGACCCACGTGCAGCCGGGCCAGCCGGTGAGTATCAGCGTCGATACCTTCTCCGGCGAGAAACTCCACGGCCGCGTCGAGAGCATCGCCCCGGCCACGGGGGTGACCTTCGCTGCGGTGAAGCCGGACAACGCCACCGGCAACTTCACCAAGGTGGTGCAGCGCATTCCGGTGAAGATCGTCTTCGATGACGGCCAGCCGTTGTTGGAGCGCCTGCGGGTGGGCATGTCGGTGGAGGCGGTCATCGACACCCAGGGTGACAAGCTGGCCGGTAAAGAGGTGACGGTGCGATGAGCAATGTGGTTGAAAAAATTGTGAGCGCCGGGGCTGCTGCGCAGCCCTTTCGCGGCACAAGGCCGCTCCTGCAGAGGATCGTGGTCGCCTGTAGGAGCGGCCTTGTGCCGCGAAAGGGGCGCGCAGCGACCCCCTTGCTGCTGGCCGCGATGCTGGCCGGCTGCACCCTCGGACCGGACTTTCAGAGCCCGTCCAGCGAAGCGCCTGAGGATTGGGCCTCGCTGCAAGGTGAGGCCGCAGCCAGCCAGCCGGTAGCCGGCCCGCTGGAACTGCGCTGGTGGGACAGCTTTCACGACGCCCAGCTGAGCGCACTGATCCAGAAGGTCGCCGAGCGCAACCTCGACCTGCAGATGGCCAGTGCCCGCCTGCTGCAGAGCCGCGCCTTGCGCAGCACCGTGGCGGCCGACGAAATGCCTTCGATGGATGCAAACGCAGGCTACAGCCGAGCGCGCAACAGCGCCGTAGGGTTGAACGACCCCTCCGGCAAGGCCGGCAAGTCGGCGTACAACCTGTGGCAGGGGGACCTGGTCGCTGGTTGGGAGCTGGACCTGTGGGGACGCGTGCGCCGTCAGGTCGAGGCCGCCGACGCGACCGTGGCGATCGCCGAGAACGACCGTCGTGGCGTGCTGCTGGCGCTGTTGTCGGAAACTGCCGGCAACTACATCCAGCTGCGGGCCGTGCAGCACACCCTGGACATCACCCAGGACAATCTCAAGGTCGCCCGACACAGCCTGAAGCTGTCCGAAGGCCGCCAGGCCGAAGGTGTCGCCACCCGGCTCGACGTTGCCCAGGCCAGCGCCCAGGTGGCGTCGATCGAGGCGCGCTTGCCGACCCTCGAGGCCCGCCGCGACGACCTGATCAATGCCCTGAGCCTGCTCGCCGCCGAGCCGCCGCGCAGCTTGCAGGCACAATTGCTGCCGGACGGTAAGCTGCCCGCGCCGCAGCAGCGCTTCGCCATCGGCGTACCGTCGGAGCTGGCCGAGCGCCGCCCGGATATTCGCCAGGCCGAGGCCCGGTTGCATGCGGCCACCGCCAGCATCGGCGTGGCCAAGGCCGATTTCTATCCGAGCATCCGCCTGTCCGGGAGTGTCGGTTTCCAGGCCATGCAACTGTCCGATTTCGGGGCCTGGGATTCGCGCCGGTTCGCCTTCGGGCCGCAGCTGTCGTTGCCGATCTTCGAGGGCGGACGGCTCAAGGGTCAACTGGAGCTGCGCGAGGCTCAGCAACAAGAAGCGGCGCTGAACTACCGCAAGGTGGTGCTCGGCGCCTGGCATGAGATCGACGATGTGCTGCGCTTGTATAACGCCAGCCAGCTGCGTCGCGATCACCTGGCCGAGGCGGTGCGGCAGAACCGCATCGCCCTGGAAACCGCGCAGCGCCAGTATGTGGAAGGGGCAGTCGACTTTCTCAATGTGCTGACGGTGCAGTCGGCGTTGCTGGCCAGCGAGGAGCAGTGGATCGACAGCTCGGCGGCGGTGTCGCAGGCGCTGGTGGGGCTGTACAAGGCACTGGGTGGCGGCTGGCAGGCGTTCGATCAGGTCTGAACAGCATCGCGGGGCAAGCCCGCTCCCACGGGGGCTCCCAGGTATGCGTGGGAGCGGCGGTGCGCCGATGCGACTTGCCCCGCGATGACGTCAGAGCGGTCGCAACAAACCGAAGCGCTTGCGCAACACCCAATCCAGCAGGCGCTGCGGCAACAGGCGGGCCATCAACGGCAAGGTCGTGCTGCCATTGCCGATACGCACCAGCGCAGGCACAGGCGACTTGCGCGTCGCCGCCAGCAATCCCTGGGCGAACACCGCCGCCGACGTCGGCCGATCCTGCGACGCCCGAGCCCGGGCCTGTACCTGCTCGCGCAACGGCCACCACGGCGAATCGCTTGCCAACACCTGCTCGGCCTGCTGCTGCGCATTGCTGGCAAACTGCGAGGCGATCGCCCCCGGCTGCACCTCCATGACCCTGATCCCGAAAGGCGCCAGCTCCAGGCGCAGGGCATCGCTCAGCCCATGCACGGCGGCCTTGGAGGCACAGTAGGCACCGGCGAAGGGCGTCACCAGCACACCGGACACGCTACCGATGTTCACCACCAGCCCGCGGGAGCGGCGCAGCAGTGGGAACAGCGCCTGGGTCACGCCGACCAGGGCGAAGACATTGGTCTCGAATTGCTGGCGCATGGCCTCGACGCCGCCGTCGAGCAGTGGGCCCATGGCGCCGTAGCCGGCGTTGTTGATCAGGATGTCGAGGCTTTGCAGTTCTTCGGCCAGGCGGGCGAGGGCATTGGCGTCGTTCACATCCAGTTGCCGGGCATTGAAGCCGGCAGCGGCCAGTTGTTCGACATCCTGTGCCTTGCGGGCGGTGGCCCAGACTTCATGGCCGGCATCGCGGAAGGCGTCGGCCAGGGCGCGGCCGATGCCGCTGGAACAACCGGTGATCAGGACGGTGGGCATGGGGCGGGCCTGTGTTCAGTTGGACATGGGGGCGTGGCTACCGGCCTCATCGCGGGGCAAGCCCGCTCCCACGACACCGACTCAAGGCATAGTGGGAGCGGGCTTGCCCGCGATGAGGCGGGCTCAATTGGCGAATGTACCTTGCAGATGCTCGGCACGAAACTCCAGGGTTTGTGGCCGATAACCTGAGCGCAGTGGCGGCAATGGCAAGCAATCGCTCCATTCGGCGCCCGGCTGCAACTCACCGGGGCCACGATAGCGCGGGGCGGCGTAGGTGTTCTCGGCCAGGTTCACGGTATCGCCGGGGGCATAGGCGCCGACGCGCCAGCGCAGTTCGCTGAGCGGGGCCTTGTTGCCGTTCTTCATGCGCACCTGCAGGGCACGGTCGGCGGGACACTGGTCGGGGGCGTAGGCCAGGCGGATATCGAGGCGGGCCAGTTGCGAGGCTTCGCGGGTGTCCTGCCAGACCACGTACAGCGCCACCAGCCCCAGGCCACAGACGGCGGCCATGGATATCGGCAGGGCCTTGGCCGGGTAACGCAACAGCAGCACCAGCCAGGTGAGGATAAGAAAGGCACCGATGATCATGTGGTGAGTAGGCCTTGATTACACGAGGTTTGACCATCGTAGCGCCAAAATACATGAGCCCGAAAGGCCGGAGGGTGGCCCAAGTGGCATCGACGCTTTGCCTCCAGCGACCTGATAATTCTGCTAGTTGTTCAAGTTTTAGGGCGCCGATATGTTGTTCGGACGATGAATGTGATGGGGAGTATGTTGCTCGCATTGCGGCTGTCGTGGTTTGTAAGTCACCTGGGATTTCGCCGAGGAATGATCAATGAAAACGCAACATGATGATGAGGCTAAAAAACGGCTTGCTGAACTTGAAGGATATCAAAAAAAGGGCGATAGGTTGAAGGCGCTCACGGGTACGTCTGATGGAAAGTTTTCAGGCGACAAAGGATTTCGCGGTCGGCTGGAGTACGCTACGGACCAGCTTCGTAGTACTGGTGATACGCTGCCCTTGTTCGTGATTGCGCAGCAGGATTTTGAGGATGCTGGAGATTTTAGGGGGCTTCTGGGGGCGGCATTTTACATCGTCGGTACAGAACAGGAACCACGTGTGGTCAATGCTTTTTTGGTAGTTAAAAATGGCGCTCATATCGATACCACCCCAACAATAACTGAAATAGAAGTGGTAGGAAACGAGCTCAAGTTCAAGTTTGCATTTACTGTCAGAGTCGATACAGGGAGCGGGCACGAGCTTACCGTTGACGGGAATATGAGACTCCAACTACCGAATAGGTAAAATTTTGGCTTCATGGCGTGATGTATTTAAAACAGGCCCCGTCAAGGGGCCTGCTGGCTCTACTTATTGCGCAATAGTTTTCACAGATACCCCACGCTCAACCGGCGTGGATGTCCGCCCATACACATCCTCGAACCGTTCGATATCATCCTCGCCCAGGTAGCTCCCGGACTGCACCTCGATGATCTCCAGCGGGATCTTGCCCGGGTTGCGCAGGCGGTGCACCGAGGCGATGGGGATATACGTGGACTGGTTCTCGGTCAGCAGGAACACGTTCTCGTCGCAGGTCACCTCGGCGGTGCCGGACACCACGATCCAGTGCTCGGCGCGGTGGTGGTGCATCTGCAGCGACAGGCTGGCGCCGGGCTTGACGGTGATGTGCTTGACCTGGAAGCGCCCGCCCATGTCCACCGAATCGTACGAGCCCCACGGGCGGTACACCTCCAGGTGGTTCTGGGTTTCCGTGCGGCCCTGGGCGTCGAGGGTGTTGACCAGCTGCTTGACCCCCTGAACCTTGTCCTTGTGGGCGATCATCATGGCGTCCTTGGTCTCGACCACCACGATGTTCTCAAGGCCGATCACCGACACCAGCTTGCCGTTGCCGTGGATCATGCAGTTGCGGCTGTCCTGCACCACCACGTCACCCTTGGTGACGTTGCCGTCGGCGTCCTTCTCGTGCACGTCCCACAGCGACGACCAGCAGCCGACGTCGCTCCAGCCGGCCGACAGCGGCACCACGCAGGCGCGCTGGGTCTTCTCCATCACCGCGTAGTCGATGGAGTTGTCCGGGCAGCAGGCGAAGGTGGCTTCGTCGATGCTCAGCACATCGGCGTCCTCCTGGCTGCGCTCCAGGGCCAGCAGGCAGGTGTCGTAGATGTCCGGGTCGTGCTTTTTCAGCTCTTCGAGGAAGCGGCTGGCGCGGAACAGGAACATGCCGCTGTTCCAGAAGTAGCCGCCGGCGCGGACGAACTCGTTGGCGCGCTTCTCGTCGGGCTTCTCGACGAACTGCGCGACCCGCGCCACGCCTTCGGGCAGCAGCGCGTCCTGGCTGGAGCGGATGTAGCCGTAGCCGGTCTCGGGCTTGGTCGCCGGCACGCCGAACAGCACCATCTCGCCGCGTTCGGCGGCCACGGTGGCCAGGGCCAGGGCGCGCTGCAGGGCCTTTTGGTCCTCGATCACATGGTCGGCCGGCAGTACCAGCATCAGCTCGTCACGGCCCTCGTTGACCAGCTTCATCGCGGTCATGGCCACCGCCGGCGCGGTGTTGCGGCCGAACGGCTCCATGAGGATGGCCTGGGTTTCCAGCTTCAGCGCGTTCAGCTGCTCCTGGACGATGAACTTGTGGTCCTTGTTGCAGACCACGATGGGGGTGTCCATGCCGTCGAACACCAGGCGCTGGATGGTCTGCTGGAACAGGGTGTGCTCGCCGGTCAGGGCCAGGAACTGCTTGGGGAACTGCTTGCGCGACAGAGGCCACAGACGCGAACCGCTACCACCAGAAAGAATTACCGGGATCATGATGTTTCTCCAATAGTCGTTTAGAGGCAGGGGAATTAGTTGCTAGCCACGGGGCGAGTGACCCACACCGGCGACAGGCTGTTGCCGGAACCGGTGACATACAGCACGGCGGCTTCGCCGCGCGCCAGGGCGACGGGTTTGACGTCGCCGACTTTCTTGTCGCCTTGATACAGGGCCAGGTTGACCTTGACCGGGTTGATCTCGCGCTCGCCACGACCCTTGGCGGCCACCGGGCTGACCACTTCGGTCTTGCCGTCAGCGGTCTTCAGGGTCAGCGACTGGTCGCTGAGGTTCTGCACCCGCACCAGGGCCTTCTGCTTGTTCTTGAACGGCGGCTCTTCGATCAGCTGCGGGTTGCCGCTGCTGCTGTTGACCAGGGTGTAGTACTTGTCGGCGGCGAGCTTCACCGGGACGCTCTTGCCGCCGACCTGGGCGGTGTAGTCACCGCCGGGCAGGAAGCTGAAGTCGCTGCTGGCCTGGGCGCCAACCTGCTTGATCTGGGTGTTGCCGACCGACGCGGCGGTGGGGATTGCGGCGGCGTTGTACAGGCGCACGAAGGTCGAGCCCTTCGGCGCGCTCGGGCCATAGAGGGCGGCATCGGCGCCGGCGAAGGCCTGCAGCGAGGCCAGGGACAGGCCGGCGGCGAGG
This sequence comes from Pseudomonas peradeniyensis, assembly GCF_014268935.2. Classification (GTDB taxonomy): domain Bacteria; phylum Pseudomonadota; class Gammaproteobacteria; order Pseudomonadales; family Pseudomonadaceae; genus Aquipseudomonas; species Aquipseudomonas peradeniyensis. Next base: position 1,029,584 of record NZ_JABWRJ020000003.1, read on the forward strand.
GTGAGGGCTTTGGCAATGGAAGTCTTGGTGGTCATGTGCGTATTCCTCTCTATCTTCAGTGGTCCGTCCGATTGGACGACAGGGCCAGGTTTTCTTCGGATTGGCGGGATTTCTTCAGCTGCGCGATCCACTGCGGATCGAAGGCGCTGAGGTCGTTTTTCATTGGCAGATACCGTTCGGGGAATTCCCACACCACGACCTGTGGCGGGGCGTTCTTGAAAGCGTCGCTCTGCAGGTACTTGAGCATCGGCAGCAGCGGGCCGTGGCCGTCCTCGGCGTAATTGGCGACGTCGCTGCGCAGCGCCTGCTGCAGGGCGCCGAGGAAGTTCCAGTGCGGGTTGGCGCTGTAGCTGGTGCCCACCAGCGCCACCGGGATCCGGCTGTCGGCGAACAGCGCGTCGTCGCCTTCGTCGTCGGCTTGCACCGGGTGGGTCTTGCGCTGCTGCAGGGTGTCCGGGGTCGGCAGCAGGTTGCTGAACAGCGGATCCAGTGGCAGGAAGTTGGTCAGGTCGCCCTTGTACGGCGCGGTGGCGCCGGCCTCGGTGATGAACGCCTGGGGTTCGCCGTCGAGCAGGTTCTGACGGCTGACCGCCTCGGCGATGGACTGCGCGACCACCTCGGCGCCCATGGGCGTCCAGTGGGTGTCGGTGCGCAGGAACACCTGGCCGCGGGCCTTGGCCTGCTCCAGTGGCGCCAGCAGGTCGGGGGCGAACACATTGGCCTGGCGCGCCTGGGCGTGGAAGCGGTTGAACAGCTCGTCGTGCAGGCTGGCCGGCGTCTCCTTGCCGATGTACTCGGCGTACAGGCGCGCCTTGGCCGGCACGATCGCCAGCACCAGCTGGCTGCCGTGGCGCTGCAGGGCGTCGCGGATGCCGCGCACCAACGCCAGGTTGTCCTGCATCAGCTGCTCGGCGCCGGCGGTGGGCTTGAACTCCTCGTCGCTGAACAGCCACTGGTCGCGGCCCAGCACCACGCCGGGACGGCCTTCGTTGAACAGCTTGAAGTCCAGCGCGGCCCACAGGTTGGTGCCCAGGCGCTTGATCGGGAACTGCTCGTCGTAGTGGGTCTCGGCGGCCTTGGCCAGCTTGCCGTCGAGCAGGGTCATGTGCCCGGTGCGGTTGAAGCTTTCCAGCCCGCCGAGTGAGGCCACGCCCAGGCCGACCAGCAGGCCCATGAACGACAGCGAATAGGTGATGCGAAGTGTCCGGTTCATGATCGGGGCCTCAGAACTGGAAGTAGAGGAACGGTGAGTAGCTCTGCGCCGAGAGCTTGAGCACCGAGGCGGCGAACAGCAGCAGGACCAGGGCGCGGGTCATGATCCGCGTCCAGTCCAGGCCCACCGAGCCGTCGGTGTTGACCTGCACCGGGGTGGCCTTGGGCGCTGGCGTTGCATTGCGGTAGAAGTCGCGCAGGCCGAAGAACGCCAGGGTCAGGTAGGCGACGATCAGCGTGGCCACCTGCAGGCCGGTGAGGTTGGCGCGGTTGAGTTCCGACAGCTGCCAGTCGCCGAAGCTGAACATGGCGCCGTACATGCGCGCCGCCACGTGCAGGTTCTCGGCGCGGAAGATCACCCAGCCGACCACCACCAGGAGGAAGGTGAAGGCCCATTTCACCGGGTTGAAACGCTGCGGGTTGGTGTCCAGGCCCAGCGCCCGTTCGATCGCCAGCCACATGCCGTGCCAGGCGCCCCAAATGATGTAGGTGAAGTTGGCGCCGTGCCACAGCCCGCCCAGCAGCATGGTCAGGAACAGGTTGCGGTAGGTGTTGAAGGTGCCTTTGCGGTTGCCGCCCAGGGTGATGTACAGGTAGTCGCGCAGCCAGGTCGACAGGCTGATGTGCCAGCGCCGCCAGAACTCGGTGATCGACTGGCTGATGTAGGGCTGCTTGAAGTTTTCCATGAAGCGAAAGCCCATCATCAGGCCCAGGCCGATGGCCATGTCGCTGTAGCCGGAGAAGTCGAAGTACAGCTGCGCGGTGTAGGCCAGCGCGCCGAGCCAGGCGTCACCGGTGGTGGGGTTCTCCAGGGCGAAGCAGTGGTCGGCGACCACCGCCAGGGTGTCGGCGATGAACACTTTCTTGATGAAGCCCTGCATGAAGCGGGTGCAGCCTTCGGAGAACTTGTCCAGGGTGTGGGTGCGGTTGTTGAACTGGTCGACCAGGTCCTTGAAGCGCAGCACGGGGCCAGCGATCAGGTGCGGGAAGATCGCCACGAAGGCGGCGAAGTCGATCAGGTTGCGGGTGGCCGGGGTGTCGCCGCGGTACACGTCGATGATGTAGCTGATCGACTCGAAGATGTAGAACGAGATGCCGATCGGCAGCAGCACGTGGGTGAGGATGAACGGCTCCAGCCCCATCGAGGTCATGATCGCGTTGAGGCTGTCGACGCCGAAGTTGGCGTACTTGAAGTAGCCGAGGATGCACAGGTCGACGCCCACGCCGAGCAGCAGCCAGCGCTGCGCGGGTTTGGTGCGTACGCCGGCGGCGCCGACTTTCAGGCCGATCCAGTAGTTCCACAGGGTGACCCCGGCGAACAGGGCGAGGAAGTCCACCCGCCACCAGGCGTAGAAGATGTAGCTGGCAACCAGCAGCAGCAGGTTGCGATAGCGGTTCCCGCTCACGTAGTACAAGCCGAGGAAAACCGGCAGGAACAGGAACAGGAACACGTTGGACGAGAAGACCATCCCGGTTCTCCTTGTTGTTCACAGCATCCGGGGCACAGCGCCCCCCAAACCCCCCACACGAATGTGGAAGATCACCATGGCGTGGGAGCGGCGGTGCGCCGATGCGACTTGCCCCGCGATGGCGTCGGCAGAGCCAACACCATTGCCCTTGCGGGCCTCATCGCGGGGCAAGCCCGCTCCCACGCAAACGACTTACTTTTTCTGTTCGGCTTGCGGGTCATAGACCCGCGTCACATCTCCACCCAGCCTGAAACTGTTGAACGGCTGCATGTCATGCTTGCGCTCCAGGGTGTCGCCGACGCACTGGTACAGCGCGCACCACGGCTCGAGCCAGGCGTACTTGCTGTCGATCTTCAGGTCCTTGAGGTCCTGCTTCACGCCGGCGCGGGTGTTGAAATGAACAGGATTGCGGGCACCGGCCAGCACGCCTTCACCGAGGCGCTGCAGGGCGAAGTTATTTTCCTTGCGCAGGTCCACGCCGTTGGCCTGGGCGAAGCTGGCGATCATCGCCAGCGGCGGCAGGGCATAGTTGTGGTAGGCCAGGGCGCGCTGGCGGCGCTTGAGCTCGTTGGGCAAAAAGCCCTGTTCATCGACCTGGTTGGCGCCGACCTTGTATTCCTTCACCGCCCAGTCGAAGAGGTCCTGGCGGTCGGTGGCCACCGCGGTGGCCATCACCGACCAGGCCGCCCAGTAGCTGTGGTTGTTGATCTTCTCCAGCGGCAGGTCGCTCCAGTCGCGCACGGTCTGCCGCGCCAGGCGCACGAACCATTTCTCAATCTGCTCGGCCTCGGCCCGGTGCGCCGCCAGCGGCTGTGAGTTGGAGAATTTCAGGCGCAGCCACGACCCGCTCATGCTGCCCAGCGCCCATTTGCGCATGGACTTGCCGGTGTGGTTGTAGTCGGTGGACATCAGCGCATCGGCGCGTGCCCAGGTGTCGAGCCAGGTCAGGGCGCAGTCCAGCTGCGCCGGGCGGCCGTCGCGCATGTACTGGCCGACCATCTTGCTCACGCCCTTCTCGAGGGTGGTGATGTCCTCGGTGGATTTGCGAAAGGCTTTCTCCGAGGCAGCATTGAGTGTCGCCCGGGCCTTGTCCGAACCTTCGTACTTGCTGCGGAACACCAGCGCGCCGGTGTAGGGCTTGGGCGCGGCCTCGCAGCGAAAATTGCCGTCGCCGGTCTTGAGTTTCTCGATGCCCTCGTAGTACCCCTGGGGCGGTACCAGCGCGGCCTGCGCCGCGCCGCCGAACAGGGCGAGGGCGAGCAGGGCGGGTGCGGTCTTGCGGTGGATGGCTGTCATGCTTGCCTCACTGGCCGGCCTGCGCGGTGTGCTGCGCGGGGCTGGCGAAGTTGTTGCGTTTGCAGAGTTTGGCTTCGACTTTCTGCGTGCCGCTTTCCGGCCCCTGGACCTCCAGGGCGAGCAGGTTCTGGCCTGCCCAGTCTTCGTCCTCGCGCATCTGGAAGACGAAGCGCCCATCGGTGTCGGAGGTCTCGGGCTTCTCGATCTTGATGTCCTCGTGGCGGCCGTTGAGGTACCACAGGGTGGCCTGCAGCACTTTCACCGAGGTGTCCTCGAACTTGATGTCGAGCTGGTGGTTGCGGTTGACCAGGTCCTTGATCACGCCACCCTTGCCGTTGACCATCAGCTCGTTCTTGCCGGGCTTGAGGGTGGCGCTGGCGCTCATCTGCGCGGGACGGTCGTCGCAGCCGTCGTCGAGCAGGCCGAGGATCTGCCGCCAGATGGTTTCCTGGTCGAGGCGGTAGAGCGGGGAGAACTCCCAGACCAGGATCTTCGGCGGGTTGTTCTGGAACTCCTCGCTGCCCAGGTACTGGATCATCGAGCCTTCCAGGCCGCCCCCGGGGAAGGCGACGTTGAGCACATCGGCACCGATGTACTGCTCGAGGAAGCCGGAGAAGTTGTAGTTCTTGCCACTGTGGCTGGTGCCGACCAGGGTGATCTGCGCGTTGCCCGAATCGCCGAACAGGTCGTCGCCGCCGCTGGCGCCGCCCTTGGGCTCGGTGGCGAACTGGTCCATGTACTGCACCGCATAGCTGGTGCCGCACAGCTGGCCGGCGACGTTGTGCAGGGTGCCGGTCTTGCCCATGCGTCCGGACTTCTTCGTCTCGAATTCCTTGCGCGGGATGCCTTCGAAGGCCGGCATCTGGTGCACGGTGTCGGCGACGATCTTCGCCGCGCGCTCGGCGCCGTAGGGCGTCCAGTGCTGGTCGCCGCGGAAGTAGAAGTCCTTGCCCTGGTCGGCCGCGGCCAGTTGCTCGTTGGTCAGCGGCGACAGGTCGGGCACGTTGTAGCCCATCTTGGCGAAGCGCTGGAGCATGGCCTGGTAGTTGCGCAGGGCCTTCTGGTAATCGAAGGCGGCCTTCTCTTCGGGCTTGAGCATGTTGCGGTTCACCAGGCCGCGGGTCGGCTGGTACACCACCACCAGCTCGACGCCGCGCTTCTTGAACGCGTCGTGCACCTGCTGCAGGCGCTTGTAGCCGCCCGGGGTGGTGTCGAATTCGGTGCGCAGGTCTTCGCGGGTGCGGAACAGCCAGTCGCCCTGGGCTTGCACCAGGGTGGTGAAGTTCTGCTGGTAGCGCGTGGTGTAGCGGCTGGCGTCGTGGGCCTCGGGGCACAGCTGGCAGCAGGGCTCGGCGCTGAAGGTCGGCGCCTTGACCTCATCGGCGCGCACGCCCTGGCTGATGGCCAGGAGGGCGGCGGACAGGCCCAGCAGTTTCATCAGGTGTGGAGTCATGGTCTGGGCTTCCTTAGTCGATCATTTCGGTCTGGCGTTCGACCGGGTCGATCAGCACGGCCTTCTGCTGGCGCACCAGCAGGTCGAGGATTTCGTCCTGGCGCTCGCCGAGCACACCGTTGAAGCTGATGCCGTTGGCCTTGCGCGGCATCAGCATCGACACCTTGTACAGCTCCACCGACAGCGGCGAATCGATCGACAGCGGGCCGGAGCCGTTGGCCGCCAGCTCTCCGCCGACCACGATCAGCGACACCTTGGTGTCGAACGGGTCGAGGGCGATGTCGCGGTCGGTGTCGGAGAGGTCCTTGATGTGCCCGTATACGCCCACCAGGCCGTTGGCCATGGCGACGTTCTCGTACAGGCGGATGTTCACGCTGTTGCGCACGCGGATGCCGTGGCGACGGTTGTTGATCAGCTTGTTGCCCCAGATCAGGTTGTCGCCGCTCTCGTACAGGGTGATGCCGTCGGTGTGGTTGCGGTAGATCTCGTTGTAGGCGATCAGGTTGTTGACGCTGTTGCGGTCGATCACCACGCCCGAGAGCTTGTTGTCGTAGCTCTTGTTGTTGATGATCCAGCTGTCGTTGACCTCACGCGAAACAATGATCCCGTGCTTCTTCTTGGTGCCGTAAACGGTGTTGCCGGCGATGATCAGGCGGTGCGAGCGGTCGTGGGGGTCGATGCCGTAGACGATGTTGTCGCGGTAGGTCGAGTCCTTGATCACGAAGTCCTGGGTCTCGTAGCAGTAGAAGCCGTACCACATGTCGCTGAACTCGGAGCCGATGATCCAGCCGGTGGGTTCCGGGCGGCCCATCTGCTTGGCCATGTTCGGCGTGTACTGCGAGATGCTCACGCCGTACGACTTGGACTTGGCATAGCCGAAGCTGGCCATCTTGCTGTTGACGATGTAGGTCTCGGTGCCGCCCCAGCTGAGCAGGAACGGGCGGAATTGGTCGGGCTTGCGGAAGGTCGCCGGGCCGTTGGCCTGCTCGCGCCAGCCGGTCACCCGGGTATCGCTGACGAACAGCTTGCCGTCGTTGACGATGAACGAGCCGGCCTCTTCGGACAGGCGCAGTTCCTTGACCTTGCCGTCAATCTCCAGCACGCCCTTGCGCCCGACCACGATCGGCAGGCGGGCGAGGTATACCCCAGGCGCGGTCTCGCGCAGGTACTGGTCGGGCACCTTTTTGCTCAGTTCGACCAGATCGACATGCCCGTCGTCGACGAAGATCGCCTGGGGAATGCCGTGCTGGCGACGCACCCACTCGGCGCCCTTGTTGTCGCCGCCGATGAACTCCTTGAGGGTGTCCTCCTGGAGCATGCGGCGCACGCTGACCTTGCCTTTGTGGCGGCGGTCGATCTTCTTCTGCACGGCCTCGGCGGTGTAGCCGGACAGGTCGGGCAGCTTGGGCGGGTCCATCAGCAGCGGCTCGATCGGCGCACTGGCAACGGTGTAGGTCTTGGCCTGTTGCAGCCCCTTGGCCATTTCCGGCTCGGCGGCCTGGGCCAGGCCCGCGGCCAGCAGCAGGGCGCTGGCCAGCAGGCTGTGGCGAAGGTTCGGGTGCAGGTTCATGTCAAATCCTCTCCCGGCCTCAGTAGCGCCAGATCACGTCGACGAAGGCGCGATGCATGTACGAGTCGGCCTCCTTGCCATAGGCGTCGCCCGGCTTGAACACGCCAGCGCGCAGGCGCACCAGCGCCGACGGCTCATCGATCGACTGGCTGATCGAGGCCGGCAGCAGGCCTTGCTTGAAGTACTTGGTGACGACCACGTCCATCTCCTGGCCCAGGTCTTTCTCACCCTGCACCAGCGGACGGCTGATGCCGCCGTCGTCGACCACCGCGTTGATGCCGCTGGAGCCGATGTTCTGCTTGCCGTCGACGCGCCAGAACTTGTGGTAGATGAAGCTGGCGTCGTAGTCGTCGCGCAGCTGCCAGGAGGCGAACAGGGTGGCCGCCTGCAGGTTGCCCAGCTCGCCGCGGAACGCTTCGCCGAAGCGGTGCACGCGCGAGCGGGTGCCGGTGAAGTTGGAGCGGTTGCTCTCAAGGCCGGTCTGCTCGAAGTTGTTCGAACCGTCGCTGCCGCCACCGCCGCTGCCCCGGGCATAGGCCGCGCCGACCTGCCATTGCGGGTCCAGGCGCAGGCGGATGCCGAGGTCGGTGGCCCAGGCGTTGACGTCGCCGCTCTGCTTGCCGGTGGCGACCTGGTCGTTGCCCACCGCCTGGCTGCTGAGGGTGTCGCGATCGCCGGTCAGCCAGGTGACGCTGCCCCAGTAGTTGACGGTATGGTCGTTGCGCCAGTTGTAGGCGTCGCTGTTGGCCTCCAGGCCCAGCCAGGTCAGGTCGCCCGTGCGGGTCTTGTCGAGGGCGTCGACGGTTTCGCCGGGGCTTTTCAGGCTGCCGCCGTCATGGCTGTGGTGGGCGCGCAGGCCGACCCAGTGGCCGGGTGTCCACTGCGTGGCGACGTTGCCATAGACGTGGGTGCGGTCCTTGTCCTCCGGGGCCAGCTCGGTGAGGTCGGTGCGGTATTCGCTGAAGCGCTGGGCCACGCCCAGGTCGGCCTTGAGCAGGGTGGTGTCGAAGGTCCAGTTCAGCGCCTCGATGTTGGTGTCGCGCCACATGCCGTCGTCGCTGCGCAGGCGCTGTCGGCCGAAGCGCAGCTGCTCGCCGGGGTAGGGGGTCAGGCCGCTGTAGCCGATCCAGAACTCGCGCATGGCCAGGTAGCTCTTGTCCGGCTTGCGGCTGTCGTCGCCGTTGTCGCTGGTGCTGCCGTCGTCGTTCTGGCGCAGGGTGTCGGTCTCGATGATGTCGGTGGCGGCCACCGCCTGGCCCATGGCGAAGGCGCTCCAGTGGCCGCGTTCGCCGTACACCCAGGGCCGCAGGTCCAGGCCCAGGCCGTTGACGTCGCCGCCGGAGCGGGTGCCCAGGTCGCGGTCGTCCTCGGACTGGCCGGTGATCTTCACGTCGAGGCCGAAGTTCTTCTGCGCGGTTTCGGCCGCCAGGGTCGGCATCGACCACAGCAGGGCGAAGCCCAGGCCGATGCCGGCTTTCACGAAGGGGTTGAGCGTCATAGCGAATCCTCGGCGTCTACGTCGTCTTTCTCGTCCTGCAGCGCTTCGATGGCCAGGGTGCTGTTGGCGCCCTGAGCCATGCTGCCGCGTGCCTGCTTCTCCTGCGCCAGCAGGTTCTGCGCCTGGCTGCGCTGGTCGGGCGTGAGCTGCTGGTCGAGCTGTTGCAGCAGTTCGGTCGACTGTGGGGTCGGGTTGACCTGTGACAGCTGGGCGAATACCCAGGCATTGGTCGGCGCCGGGCGGATGCCGTGACCTTCGCTGAACAGTTGGGCCAGGGCGTAGTCGGCGCTGTTCTGGCCGCCGCGGGCGGCGGCCAGCAGGTGGTCCACGGCCTTCTGCGGCTCGACCTGGCCCAGGTAGCCACGGCGGTAGAGCTGGCCGAGGTAGTAGTCGGCGCTGACCTCGCCGGCATCGGCGGCGGCCTGCAGGTGCTCCTGGGCTTTCTGGGCGTCGGCGGGCACGGTCTTGCCTTCGTAGTAGAGGCGGCCCAGCAGCAGTTCGGCGCGGGGTTGCTCGGCCTCGCGGCCCTTGTCGATGTAGGCCATCAACTGGTCGGTGTCGCCCAGCTCGGGGAAGTCGTAGAGCAGTTGCGCCAGGCTCACCCACGAGGCCGGGTTGGCCGGGGCGATGTGTTCGAGCAGGTCCTTGGCGGTCTTCTCGTCGGTCTGGCCGAGACTGCGGTCGGCCAGCACGCGGGCGACGCTGTCGACCCGGGTGGCTGGCACGGCGCCACGGGCATGGGCGGCCTTCAGTTGTTCGAGCAGGGCGGCCTGCTGGTCGGGCTGGGCGCGTTTCTGGTAGACGGTGGCGAGCTCCACGTAGCAGATGTCGGTGCTGGCCAGTGCCGCCTTGCAGATTTTCTCCACATCGCCCAGGTGCTGGTCGTAGGTGCCCTGGGTGCGGTACAGCAGGACCTGGGCAAGGCCCGCCTCGGGGTTGCCGGCAGCGCGCCACTGGTCGATCTGCTGCTGGGCGTTGACCTTGGGGAAGCTCTGCGGGTACTGCAGGTAGAGCATCGCCAGCGGGATCAGGGTGTTGCTTTCGCCCTGTTGTGCGGCGTGCTTGAGCAGGGTTTCGGCCTCCTCGCGTTCGGCCTGTGTGCTGTCGGGCTTGGCCACCAGCAGGCGGCCGAGACGCGCCTGGGCACGGGGCGAGGTGGTGGCGGCGGCGCGATAGGTGGCTTCGGCCTCCTCGAGTTTCGCCGGGTCGCGGGTGGCGACCTGGATATCGGCCAGGCCTACCTGGGCATCGCTGTAGCCGAGCTCGGCCAGGGCCTTGTAGTTGCGCTCGGCGGTGGCGGTGTCGCCGCGCTTGAGCGCTTCATTGGCCAGGCGCTGGTCGGGCAGGCCGGCGCAGCCGGCCAGGGTGATGGCCAGGGCCAGGGTGCATAACCCGAGGCTGAAGGAATCACTGTGGGAGCCGGCTTGCCGGCGATTGGCCAGTGCAGGCGCTACATCCGTTGGGCGAGTGCTGCGCACTCGATCGCCGGCAAGCCGGCTCCCACAGGTATCGGGGTGTCTGCTGGTCATCGGCATGATCCTCTTACAACCCACGGGCCACGGCCTTGTCGATCAGCCAGTTCAGCGACGGACCACGGTCGCTGTTGACCGCGGCCGGGCGCCCGGCAAGCTCGGCCGGCAGGCCGCCGTCGGGCTTGATCTGCACGCGGATGTCGGAGGCCAGGTTGTCGGTGTCCAGGCTCGAACTGCCGGTGATCCGTCCGGTGCGCACTTCGTCCTCGCCGGCGATCTGGAAGTTGACCCGGGTGCCCGGCTTCACTTCGTCGAACTGGCGATAGCTGAAGCGCGCCTCGATGGTCGGGACGCTGGTGCGCGGGATCAGCGCGAACACCGGCTGGCCCTTGCTGGCGTACTGGCCGTCATCCACCAGCTGGCGCGAGACCACGCAGTCGCACGGGCTGGTGAGGGTGCCGGAGAGCTGCTTGCCGAACAGCTCCTCGACCTTGGCCGGCTCCAGCTGCGAGTCGTCCAGGTGGCCCTTGAGCAGGTCGAGCATGCTGGTGTTGAAGGTCGCCAGCGGTGCGCCCTTGGCCACGGTCGCGCCGCTTTCCACCAGGCTCTGCAGACTGCCGTCGCGGGGCATGGTGACGTTGGTGGTGGGCACCGCGACCACGCCGGCCTCGGCATGGCTGACGAAGTACAACCCGTACAGCGACTTGGCGACGAAGCCGAAGGCCACCAGGCCGACCACGAACACCCCGGCTGTCACGCTGACCGCGCGCAGGCGGCCGAAGGCGGAAAGGCCCGAGCCACCGTCCTTCTGCTTGCGCGCCTTGGTGAAGTTGTCGCGCTGCAGGGTACTGAGCACATCGCCGACGCTGATCAGCTCGCCGGACAGGTGGCTGGTGATGATGTGGCGCAGGGTGGCGATGTCGCGCGGTTCGAGGTTCTGGAACTCGGCGCCGGTGCGGGCGGTCTCGCGGCTGCTGGTACGCACCAGCAGTTCGACGTCCATCGACAGGCCGAGGTTGTCGACCACGAACTGCAGGCGACCGCGCAGCACTTCGCCTTCAGGCAGCGGTTTCTTGGCGTGGAAGGACAGGCCTCCGGCGGACAGGTCGTCAACCTTCACCTCGTGCGCTTCGCGGTTGCCGTCCAGGTAGCGCAGCTTGGCGGGGATGCGCACCCGGGCGTGCTGGCGCTGCGCTTCGGATTCATGCACGACATTGACGTTCACGGCGGTATTCATGGCGATATTCGTTCCTGTTGTCCGATCCGGGGGCTCACACGACCATGAACAGCACGGCGACGAAGATGCTCGCGGCCGAGAAGGTCATGGTCCGCGAGGACCAGGTGTTGAACCATTGTTGAAAACTTGCGAGGTCGCGCTTGAGGGCAGTGGGCTGGCGGGTCCAGGACTGCCTGTCGAGGCGGAAGAACACGTAGATCTTCATCACCGCGCCGACGATCTGGTTGTAATAGAGAATCAGCGGGTAGGCCGGGCCGACGTTGTGGCCCGAGCACAGCAGCATGACGGTGAGGATCAGGCGGGTGATGCCGATCCACAGCAGGTACACCAGCAGGAACTGCAGGCCGAACTTGAAGCTGGCGATCACCGCCACGGTCAGGCCCAGCAGGCTGGTCCACATCGACACGCGCTGGTCGAGCAGCACGATGCTGGTGAACAGCCCCAGGCGATTGAGGCCCAGGCCCAGGGCGCGGGAGTTCTGCCGCAGGTTGTTGCCGTACCAGCGGTACATCAGCTTGCGGCTGGCCTTGACGAAGCTTTTTTCCGGCGGGTGCTCGACCGTGTTGATCGCGGCATCGGGCACGTAGAAGGTGTCGTAGCCCAGGCGCATCAGGCTGAACCAGCTGGACTTGTCGTCGCCGGTGAGGAACTTGAAGCGGCCCAGGCGCCAGTGCATCAGCGAGTCGCTCTCGACGTCGGCGATGAACTCGGGGTTGGTCACCACGCTTGCGCGGAACATCGACATGCGCCCGGTCATGGTCAGCACGCGCTTGGACAGGGCCATGGAGCACATGTTGATGTGGCGCTGGGCGAAGCGCAGCTTGTGCCACTCGCTCATGATGTAACCGCCGCGCACTTCGCAGAACTCGTTGGTGGTCAGGCCACCGACGTTGGGGTACAGGCGGAACCATGGCACGGTCTTGCGCACCACGCCCTCGGCCAGCACGGTGTCGCCGTCGATCACCGCCACTACGGCGTTTTCGTCCGGCAGCATCCGCGAGATGGCGCGGAAACCATAGGCCAGGCCGTCACGCTTGCCGGTGCCGGCGATGCGCACGATGTCGAGGGTCACGTGGGACGGCGGGTTGTACTTGGCCCACAGGCTTTTCACCAGCAGCTCGTCGGACTTCTCCACCAGCGAGCAGACCACGGTGGTGGGAAAGCCGCAGTCGATCGCCTCGCGGATCACCGAGCTGTACACCTGGGCGGTGGTCAGGGCCTCGATGCGAAAGCTGGTGACCATCAGGTACACGTGCGACGGGTCGGCGGCCTTGCCGAGTTTCTGCACCTTGCGGCGCAGGTAGGGGTACACGATGTACAGGAAGATCATGCCGCGGATGAAATGGGTGGCGCCCATGGAGTAGCGCCAGATGCCGACAGCGCCGACCAGGAAGATGAAGTGCTTCGACTGCGAGTCGAAGATATCGCTGGGCAGGGCCAGGGCGATCAGCATGAGCAGGCTCATGTAGAGCAGCCAGCCGGCGCATTGCAGCAGCATGGTCTGGAACCTTTGCATGTTCGGCATCCGTCGAGAATTCGGGGGAGGGCGGGCGGCGCGCTGGGGAGGGACGCGCCGCCCGGCCGGGTTTACCAGCAGATACCTTCGGTGCGGCTGGTGGCGCAGGTCGGCTTGCTCATGAAGCCGACCAGGTCGATCACCTGCTTGCCTTCCGGCGCCTGCTGGGCCAGGGCACGGAACTGCTCGTCACGGTTGCCCAGGATGATGATCTCGGCGTTGTCCACCACCTGCTCGAAGTTGGCGTTGAGCAAGGAGGAAACGTGGGGGATCTTCGACTCGATGTAGTCCTTGTTGGCGCCGTGGACACGGGCGTACTCGACGTTCTGGTCGTAGATGTCGAGCTGGTAGCCCTTGCCGATCAGGCGTTCGGCCAGCTCCACCAGCGGGCTTTCGCGCAGGTCGTCGGTGCCGGCCTTGAACGAAAGGCCGAGCAAGGCGACCTTGCGCTTGTCGTGGCTCTCGATGATGTCGAAGGCGTTCTGCACCTGGGATTCGTTGCTGCGCATCAGCGAGTCGAGCAGCGGGGCACGCACATCGAGGCTGGCGGCGCGGTAGGTGAGGGCGCGCACGTCCTTCGGCAGGCACGAACCGCCGAAGGCGAAGCCCGGGCGCATGTAGTACTGCGACAGGTTCAGCGCCTTGTCCTGGCAGACCACGTCCATCACCTCGCGGCCATCGACGCCGACGGCCTTGGCGATGTTGCCGATCTCGTTGGCGAAGGTGACCTTGGTCGCGTGCCAGACGTTGCAGGTGTACTTGATCATCTCGGCCACTTCGACCGGCTTGCGGATGATCGGCGCATCGAGTTCTTCGTACAGGGCCTGCAGCACGTCGCCGCTGGCGCTGTCCAGTTCGCCGATGACGGTCATCGGTGGCTGGTCGTAGTCCTTGATCGCGGTGCTTTCGCGCAGGAACTCAGGGTTGACCGCGACGCCGAAGTCGACACCGGCCTTCTTGCCCGAGCAGTCTTCCAGAATCGGAATGACCACGTTCTTCACGGTGCCCGGCAGCACGGTGCTGCGCACCACCACGGTGTGACGGCTGGCCTTGTCGCGCAGCACGTAGCCGATCTCGCGGCACACCGACTCGATGTACTCCAGGCCCAGGTCGCCGTTCTTCTTGCTCGGCGTGCCGACGCAGATCATCGACACGTCGCTGGCACGGATGGCCTCGGCGAAGTCGGTGGTGCCGCGCAGGCGGCCGTTGGCGATGCCTTGCTGCAGCAGCTCTTCCAGGCCCGGTTCGACGATGGGCGACTTGCCCTTGTTGATCAGGTCGATCTTGGTGCTGGACACGTCCACACCAATCACTTCGTGGCCTCGTGCCGACAGGCAACCTGCACAGACTGCACCCACATAACCCAAACCAAAGATGCTGATACGCATCGCATTCACCTCGTGTGTTTATCACGCCAGCCCTTCAGCGAAGAGCCGACCGGGTTGATTGACCAGCAGTTTTCGGGCGCACGGATCCATGGCGAATTGACACTTCACCGAACGCAGGCATGAATAAATCCGGAGCGCAAAAAGTTATGCACTCAAAGTTGGCAGTCAAAGGCCAGTATTAAAAGTGGCGTGCCCTGAAATGCAGCCGTCTTTATTGCAATTCACCGTTGGTGAAGTGCTGTGCTTGTTTTTTCAAGTGGATAAATCCTTTGAAATCAACCACTAGGACGAATTTTAGGGGCGCTTGTCTCCTGCATGGATCATGGCTTTTGGCACTTCCTGTACCGCCGTTGAAGTTTTCGGGCCGGTTGAGAATGGCGGCCCTTTGTCATCTGTAAGTCATCTCTCACGCCGGGCGCTTGAAACTCGTTACGGGTGCTATGAGCCATCTCCCTTGGCAGAAGTTCCGGGGGCGGTTTCGTCACGATGAAAGATTTCTAAATATTTTTTCAGAGGGAAATACTTTCAATCTGATAGCACGCAGCAGTTTCGTCCCCGTATATAAAGGGCGAAATCGCAGGGGGATGGTTATAGGCCAGCATGCGAAATTTTTTTTCAAATTTCGTCAAAAAACTACGAACGGTCTTATGGCGTTTTGCAATAAGGATGTGAGTGTTGGTTTTTTGGCGCTGAAAATTTGGCTTGATGGCAATTTGCAGCGCGCCCCGTTGCGGGGCTTAAGGCCTCATCGCGGGGCAAGCCCGCTCCCACGATGAGCCCTGGAACCTGAGGCGTAAATCGTGGGAGCGGGCTTGCCCCGCGATGAGTTGCGAAGCGGCTCTGAAAAATCAGCCCTCAGCGTGATCGCGCAGGAACACCAGATGATCCGGCTTCGACTGCTCGGCACTGTAGTAGTAACCCTGCACATCGAAGCGCTTGAGCTGCTCCGGATCGTTGATCCGCTCCTGGATCACGAAGCGGCTCATCATCCCGCGGGCCTTCTTGGCGTAGAAGCTGATGATCTTGTACTGGCCGTTCTTCAGGTCCTTGAAGTCGACATCGATCACCCGCGCCTTCAGCGCGCTCTTCTTCACCGCGCTGAAGTACTCGTTGCTGGCCAGGTTCAGCAGCACGTCGTCACCCTGGTCGGCCAGGGCCTGGTTCAGCCATTCGCTGATGCGCGTGCCCCAGAAGGCGTACAGGTCCTTGCCGCGGGCATTGGCCAGCTTGGTGCCCATTTCCAGGCGGTAGGGCTGCATCAGGTCCAGCGGGCGCAGCAGGCCATACAGGCCCGAGAGCATGCGCAGGTGGTCCTGGGCGTAGCTGAAGTCGTCCTCGCCCAGGCTCTCGGCGTCGAGCCCGGTGTATACGTCGCCCTTGAACGCCAGCAGTGCCTGCTTGGCGTTGGCCGGGGTGAAGTCCGGGGTCCAGCTGCCGAAGCGGGCGGCGTTGAGGCCGGCGAGCTTGTCGGAGAGGTGCATCAGCTCGGCGATCTGCGCCGGCGCCAGTTCGCGCAGTTGCACGATCAGTTCCTGGGAATCATCCAGGTACTGGGGCAGGGTGTGGCGCTGGGTTACCGGCGGGGTGTCGTAGTCGAGGGTCTTGGCAGGGGAAATCACCGTCAGCATCGGGTCGGCTCCTGGAATCGTCGGGCGAATTCTACGGGGCCGCTGGCACAACGCCAAACTATGGCGACGATAGTCACCGAACATCGCCACATTAAACCGCGGGCGGTCGCGCTATAGTGCGCGCCATGCCTTCAAGGAGATTGCTCATCGTGCGTATCGCGTTTGCCCTGTTCGCCGGGCTGCTCAGCCTGGGCGCGCAGGCGGCCCCGGCGGATTTCGTCAGTTTTGACCGTGAGCTGTGGCCCGAGCAGCTGGACAGCCCGACGCTGTTCGACGTGGCGTCGCGGGCGGAGATCCTGTCGTTCGCCCGGGTGTTGCACGAAAGCGAGATGCTCGACGAGCAGGCGCTCAAGGCCCGGTTGGGCCTGCGCCAGATCAACCTGACCGTCGTGCGGGCCGTACGGGCACGTCTGTGGCAGCGCCTGTGGACAAGTTATCAACAGGCGCAGAAGAGTTGCGAGCAGGATGCCTCGTTCTGCTACCCGGTCGAGTCCATGGCCGATCTGCGCACGCAGTCCGCCGTTTTCGCCGAGGATGTCGGCACGTTCTATACCGGATGGGTCGAGCCCAGTCACCAGTTCCACACTCGATACCTGGATGAGCAGTTGCGCAAGGCCGCGCTGTTCCCGCAGACCACCAGCGAGGTGGCCAAGCTGTCCGGTCGCGAGCGCAATGGCGAGGAGCTCAACGACCGGATGTTCCTCCTGACCTTCGCCGGCGGCCCGGGGCCCCAGGGCGGCAGCACCGATGCGGTGGCCGACTACCTGCGGCGGCAAAAGCTCGACGGGATTTTCTTCGTGCTCGGCAATCGCCTGCAGCAACGTCGCGACGCCGGCCCGGTGAGCGACCTGTATGCCGGCCAGTGCGTGGGTATCCAGGGTTGGGAGTACCGCTCCCACGCCCAGTGGCAGGACTGGCAGGACTCGCTGCGGCGCAGCCAGGCGCGGGTCCAGGCCGACCTGGCGGAGCAGTATGTGCCGTTGTTTCGTCCGCCCTACGGCCAGCGCCGCGCCGATGGCGAGGCATTCATGGACAGCCAGCAGATGCAGGTTTCGCTGTGGGACATCGATGCCCAGGATGACGGGCCGCTGACCGCCGAGGCCTCTGCACAGCGGGTGCTGACGCTGATGCTGCTGTGGCGCAAGGGCGTGATCCAGTTCCGCGACAATCAGCCCAAGACGCAGCCGGCGCTGGAGTGGTTGTTGCAGCACACGGCCCAGAGTGGGATCGGCTGGGAGAATTGCCGGGAGTATGCTCGGCGGGGGTAGGTTTGCGAGCGGTGGGGGCGTTGCGAGGTGTTCGGCGAGATTTCTGCAGCGCCTGGGAGATCGAGCGCCGCCCGCGCGGCGCATCGCGGATGAATCCGCTCCTACATTTGTCGCAACGTACCGAACCTGTCAGGCCATGGTTGTCAGCCTTGGCGCAAGGCTTGAGGCAGGTGGGGCGGCAGCAATGCCCACCGAGAAATTGCGTCGAGCGCACAAGGCTTACAACCATGGCCTATCAGGCATGGCCACGTTGCAACAAATGTAGGAGCGGATTTATCCGCGATGCGCCGCGCGGGCGGCGCTCGATCTCACGGATGTGGGAGGACTATCGTCGAACACTTCGCGTCCACATTGCGCCTCCCGCTGCATCGACTCCAGGTTACGTTCGATCGTCTCGCAGATCGTGTCCATCGGAATCTGGTGCTCGCTGAAGCGGAACGGGCTCTGCAAGTCCGTGCCGATCCGCTCGATGGCCAGCAGCATGAAGCCGACCACCGTCGAAGCTAGCGGTGTGAACCAGCCCAGCGACTCCACCAGCCCCACCGGCACGATCAGGCAGAACAACGTGATGAACAGCCGCGGGAAGTACACATAAGGGTAGGGCAGCGGCGTATTGGCAATCCGCTCCATCCCACCCTGGGCGTTGGACATGTCCACCAGGGTCGATTCCAGCCGCGCCAGGCGAATGCTGTCCAGCCGCCCAGCCTGGTATTCCTGGGCCAACAACGCCGCCGAGCCGCCGAGGATGTCATTGGCGAAATTGTTCGAACGATTGCGCCGCTCGAACTCCCCGGGCGGTATGAAGGCCATCAGCTCATCTGGGCATTTCTCGCCTTTGAGGTGCGCCGCCAGGCAGTTCACGTAGGCGATATGCCGGCGCAGCAAGGTCGCCTTCACCGGGTTCGGCCCGTCGGCCGGATCGTCGACCAGCGTCAGCACCTGCCGGGCGAAGCTGCGCGAACTGTTCACCAGCGCGCCCCACAGCGTGCGCGCCTCCCACCAGCGGTTGTAGGCGCTGCTGTTGCGAAAGCTCACCAGCACCACCAGCGCCGAGCCCAGCAAGGTGAGCGGGATCAACGGCAGGCTGAACTTGCTGTTGAAGAACAGCATGAAGTCGATGGTGACCAGCACGTCCCAGATCAGCAGCCAGAACAGCGACCAGCCGATGTAGCCGAAGGTCTTGACCACCAGGCGGTATTTGCGGGCGAGGAGGGCTTTCACGTGGGGGGAACCTCGATGCGGGGGATGCAGGTTCCGACGCGGGATCGGGGAGCAAGGTTCCTGAGTGGGGTGTTGCAAAAAATTTTCGAGACTTGGATGACGCGGACTTGGGAAGACTCCCTGTATTGGATCTGGTGCCACTCCTGCATTGTGAAGGCTCGCAAGGTACCCGACACATGGTTGCCTTCAGTATTGATAGTTAGTATCTATTCGGATACAGTTCGGAGGGCCTGGTGAGCTACGAAGTCGAACAAACGAAAAGCTTTGCCACCTGGTTGGCCAATCTACGGGACTTGCGTGCGCGAATCGCTATCGCCCGCAGGATTGAACGACTCTCACAGGGTAACCCTGGGGACTTCAAACCCGTTGGTGGTGGTATCAGTGAACTACGCATTGATGTATCAGGTGGATACCGCGTCTATTTCACCAGCAGGCAGGGCAGGTTGATTTTGCTTCTGGTGGGTGGAGGCAAGTCCTCGCAGGCGGGTGACATCCTCAAGGCAAAGGCACTGGCGAAGGAGCTGAAATGAACGAGAAACTCGTACCATTTGACATGGCTGATCTGTTGGACAGCGATGCTGCGATCAGTGAGTACCTGAGCCAAGTGCTTGCGGATGGGGACACTGACGAAATTCTTCGTGCGTTGGGTCATATTGCCAAGGCACGTGGTATGTCACAGATCGCCAAGGAGACGGGCTTGGGTCGTGAGAGCCTTTACAAGGCGTTCGGTCCTGGAGCCAAACCGAGATTCGATACGGTACTCAAGGTCATTCGCGCATTGGGAATCGATTTGCAGGCTCAGCCCCACGTCCTACCGCGTTGAGTCGTGAGGCGGCGCCCAGGCTGATGGCAGTTTCATCTGAATCAGCGCCACCCGGGACCCATCCGGCGCCCGCCGCTCCTCGATCCCGAACGGCACAAAACCGAGCTGTGGATAAAGCAGCAGCCCTGCGGTGTTGTGATTGAAACACGAGACCCAGACCTCCCGCGCCGCGAAGGCTTGGTGAGCCAAGTCGATCATGCACTGCACCAGATAACGTGCCACGCCCTGACCCCGCGCAGCCGGCGCCACGACCACATTACCCAGCGCGCAGACACCACCCTGTTCGGCTTTGTAGAAATTGGCGAAGCCAACGATCACCCCGTCAATTTCGACCACCGTTGAGCCGCTGCGCTGGGCAATGGCTTCGCTCAGTTGTGCGGGTGTGAGCGGGTAGGTGGCTTTGGGGAACATATAGAACAGTTCGTCCGAGCCCTGAGGGAAGCTACAGAGCGTGGCGATGTCGGCAGGTTGGACAGGGCGATGGCTTAGTGGCACGGGGAATGTTCCGATGGGACCAGAAGCTATTTACCCTGTGCGGCCGGTAACGTGAAGTCAATGCTGTGGCTCTACAGTAAATCGCACTAAGTGTGATTTTCTGTGCAGTCAGGAATGTCGCAAAGGCTTGGCTAGAGGCTAACGCGTAGGCGGGCGAGCCCACTCCCATAGGGCTTTGTCGAGCTTGTGGGAGCGGGCACAGCCGATTTAGACGGTAGACGTTGGGTCAGGGCTATTCAGTCGAGCCCCGTTGGCGACCCAGCTCCACATCATCCATCACCGCCTTGGCCATATCGCTCATCAAGTGCGCACCCCAGCCAAGGTTGGCCTCACCATCAGTGGCTGCGAGCAAAGTCATGCGCTTCACGCAGGCCATGATCGCAGAGGCTTGTTCCATGGCTGACTTTCCGTCCTGCCCCGGTTCGACCCGGAACAGTGGTTGCTCTCCATCGCCATAGCCGAATCCGGTCACGCCGGCAGTCTTGTCGTTCATTGTGTTTTCTCCCTGTTCAGTGCTTGATCTGCAGCTTGCTCAGTGCCAGCTCCACCAGCCCGCGTGCGGCCTCGATTTCGTGCATCGTTGCCATGGACATACCGCGCGCTGTGCTGGTGACCTGGGTGAGGGCGTTCTGGTGGGTGATGGAGAGGGCGCAGAACAGACGTTCCGAGATCTGGATGAGCAGGTCTTCGAGCGAGTGTGCTGTTTCGGGAGAAAGCGGTGGATCGGGGACAATCTTCAACATGGTGTGATCCTTACTGAAGGGCCGTCACCATTGCTGTCAAACAAGAGGGTGGCAGCGGTACGTGGGTTGACAGACCGGTCAGTAAGGAAACCCGGCGCACCCGAAGGTGCCCCACGTACAGCCGCCATAGGTGGCAAAGCTGTGCGAGTTAATTACTGGAGCGGCCTGTCAAAGCCGGTCGCTGATTTGGCAGCGACGGGTCGAGACTAGAGGCCGATCCAGACCATCGCAATGGCTTGAAAGGGGTTGGGAGTATGTTTGGGAAATGGACTACAGGGAATGGGGAAAGTCTTAAAGGACTGGGCGTGAAACGAGCCTGAAGTCGTAGCATTTGCCAGGGGCGCAGGTAGGAGCGGTACAAGACCGCTCCTTGAGGAGCGAGTAAGTCGAGCTAGCTGGTGTGGCAAGGATTACAGCAATAGTAACAACCATTAATCCTTAGGGTGGGGTTCGCAACTCGAGCGGTATTGACAGCACCGGTACACGATAGGTGGTTCCCGAGAGGTACCTGATTTTCCGGCTGCGGCATATAGCGGCAGCCAATCGTAGTGTTGTGCACTTCGTAGTCGCCGTTCGCTTGAACGTTTCTGTTAACGATAAATGATTGCATGTGCTAGTCCTTGCTTCCGTGTGTCGGATCGGTAATGACTTAACATCTATGCGCGGGTGATATGCTTTTTGGCTGCGAAATCACCAAGCATCGAGGAGGTTAGCTTGATGATGGCAAAAAGCAATCGAAGGGGAGCGCCAGTCATCCTGTGATTGCTTGAGGGGTGCGGGATCGGAACGCACACCGTCTTGACCTGTTGAAGCTGAATCAGATGTTTATTGGTCGAAAGTGTTGGATATGAACTGGTGGAGGTTGCACCGTTGTCGTGTCGTTCGCTTACGGTCTACCGCGCAAAAAACCTTCCAGCAGATCCTGCCGCCCGGGCTGAACCTGCCCCGGGGAGCGAAAGGGGACCAGTCTGACAGCACAATGAGGCCTGTCAGCAGCGAACGGATGCTGACTGGCCAACCGCGAGCAGCTCCAGAGCCACATCAGGAACGTGGACGACCACTCGACCGAGACAGTGGGCAGGGTGAAGAAGGTCAAGGCGTTGGGCGCGCTTAAGCTGCTGTCCGGCGGATATGCGAGCCTGGCCGCAGTCGATGACCTACATCAGGCCACCGGGCGCGACCTCATCCAGGTAAGTGGGGCAGAAGCTCAACGCGACGGTGAGCTGCGGTGTCCAGGAGCGCATCGAGGGATTGCGGAAAAGCGTGGCGGGCGTCAGTCAGCGCCTGCAGGCGCCGAAGACGTTGCTGGGTTCGGAAGGGGTGAACGTGCTGCAGGTGCTGTGTGACCTGCTCGACCTGGTCCAAGAGATGAACACCCAGCTGGTTGAGCACGTTCATGGACCGACGCCGCTGCCGAGCAATGCCGTTGCGTTTGGTATTGCGGCAGCTTCACCACTTACCATGGGTACGAAGCTGAAGTTAAAAAAACGCCAATTTGGCGGCTTTGTCGGTCTGCGGTGAAGACGAAGTATTGCTACTCTTCAAGGTTTGTGAGCTCACAAATATCCCTGATAGTAGATGCAAATTCTTTAGCAAAGAGCAAGACTGCGTGACGTGTTTCGATGAAATAGATTTCGTATGTCTCGCCGAGTGTCACGAATGCGATGGCGGCCGGGGGTTTTTCTTGGTGCTGGTTTATATGTATCTCAAGTTCTGCTAGATGCTCCCGCCCAATGTGAATGGCAGGGTGGTAGTTGAGTGAAATTAAGACGTCCTCAATGTGATTTTTGCCAGACTATTTAAGAAAGTTGTACGATATTTCTGGCAGGACTTCGGTGATCACTCCTGAGTTCTTAACGTATAGCATTGTTTTCCTACCTCTCCCATCAGCGAAGTCATTTTCATGTTAGCTCTGTCAGCCAGTCAGATGAGGTTTTCTACAAATACCCTTATGGTTAAGAGAAAGCAGTCAGTATGGGGGTGATCTAGCCGATATGTTCATCGAATAATAAGTTAAGCCCATATTATGCTATTTTTTGTTTATAGGAATTCAGTTCGTCATAAAGAAATTCAGCTATGCCCGAGCATAGCTTGATAATTTGATCACAAAATCCGCTGAGTTCTGCAGGTGTGACCTGCTCACCCCAATTTTCGCCATGAGCGATTTTGTTTCTTTTTTTAAGCAGTTCCTGAATCACACCAACATAGCCCACGTCTCGACGTTGTTTTTTTGGAGTCCATTTGTTGTCTATTATTTCAAATATCTTCTGGCTAGAAGCCAAATCCCCGCCTAGGGCAGCCTCAATATGTCTCTGCAACTGCTGGCTATGACTAACTGTCACATATGTGTTGTCAAGCGAGAAGTCTCTCACGCTTAATTTATCTATGATCTCAGGGATGCCCAGCCGTAGAAAAAGGCTTTCTACGTTATCAACGCTCGGATTTCCACCGGTTTTTCCCGCGGTCTCAAGCATTAGGGGATAGTGCCCATCTCCAGCAATACAAGATTTCAACTCCATTGCCTTCGGCATCGTCTTTGCTCGATCTACACCTATACTGTGCTGGAGCACTGATAAAAGAAGCTCATCTCCCGCCAAGTTAAGAGGAAGTTCGAGATCGTTGAGCTCCCCAACAAATTCTTCAATAAGCTTTTTTAAGAATCCTTCAAAGTATCCGGTAAGCAGTACGAGTGCCGCTTTGGTCATAGTATTAGCTGTTGACCTCCGACAAGGAGCTTCGGCCATTTCACCCAGTACATTGCCGATCTCGGGGCCATCAAGAATTGTTTTTGCAAGCTTTGCAGTAAGTTTAATTTCCGATATTTTTAGATCAAGTTCCGTCACGCACCGAAAATTCATGCCGACAATCCTTTACGACAGGAGGAATTTTGTAAGATCTTCGGTACGGCGCAATGCTGTAGCCTTTTTGGCTGTGCTTTGGAATAGCGTACCCCAGTATCGCTCTTCTTCGAACGCAGCTATCACTTTTTCTTTGCTAATACGATCAATAATCCCTTGCTCAATGGCTCGGGAGAAAACGATCATCTGCGACTCATATATAGCACCGTTTATCGAGGTGTGAGCAAATTTTACGACACCATCTTTAGAAACGGGACGACGGAATGCTGTTCCAGGCCCCAATATTTCCCAGACTGCATTCACAGTCGATTCATATAAGCTACGCAGCTCATCAAGACGATTCTGAGTCAGGGAGCGATTCTCCTCCATGTATTTATTCAAATACTCAGTGTAGTTTCCAAGGTACTCTGTAGCGTCGGTTAAATCCCTATATGCAAAGAATCGCAGAATCAGCTCCTCGGCCTTCATGTTTTTTTTGTTTTGTTCGGGTAAGGCAATCATCTCTAAGAATTTCTGGTTGCGAGCCAAAAGTTTTATCAGGTCATTAAAATTGCCATGATAAATAGAGTTCCTAACCTCCTGTTCTGTAAGCTTTGAGCTGCCGGTGTTCAGTCGTTCAAAAACCTCAAATTTCAATGTTTGGTCAGATTCGTTAAGGACGACGATGCAACGGATAGGTCGTTTAACTAGAGCGGAGCGATCGACCCTATTTAGTTCGTTGAAACTCATGCCATTTAAATCAGGCCTCAGCTGAAGTCCAGTCAATACCAGTCCTTCACCCTCATTCGGGCGAATAAAGTTCAAAAGTGATGTAAGTCTCTGTTGTCCATCAATAACACTAAAGACTCCGTTTGCTTCCTCTGCAAAATAAACCACCGGGACCGGGATGTTCATCAAGATGGATTCTATAAATCTAGAGGCCTTGTCGGGTGACCATCGGTATTGACGCTGATAATCAGGGTCTAAAATCAAATCGCCTTCAACGATTTGATCGACTAATTGCCGCACCGCGTAGTCGTACTGTTGAATCAAAACTTTACGTTCATTAACTGGCGAATAAGGTGCTACGTCAGGGACTTCCAGGCTGTCTGGCATTTCCTCTTCAATTTTATTTTCACTCATAAATTACTCGTAATTTTCGGATTGCTATAAAAGGTTCTGGGATGCATGGTAGCAAAATGTAACCAGGCATGCGCTCCTAGTCGCATGCACGCCTATGGCTGAATGCGTTAACCATGGATCAAGCCACATGGAAGGACATGCTGAAAAGGAGCAACTCGCAAAAAGTATGCAACAAAAATTCACTTATCCCCTTCTGGCGCGACGAGCCTTTCGTGGTGAGCAAGTGCAATCCAGCGGTGGGGGCGACGCTAGCTGCAGGTCGCGCGGTCTGCGGGCTCTTGCAAGAAGGTGGCTATTTCACACGGTGACAGGAAGTGACAGGTTTTGCAGGTGTGGCTGTACTGTGCGGCGAGGGGAGCGGAGCGGGCCGGGTCGGGTCGGCTATAGGCCATGGAATCCCGGGGTTAGCGGTGAAAAAATCTCGTTTTGCCGGGTTTCCTTAGACATGGTCATTTGAACCAATGCAGAGCGCACCAAGCGTAGACGGCTGATACGCCTCGAGTCCCTCTGTGGTGGGGGCTTGGCGTTTCGTCAGCTTGTCACAGCACTTCAGTCCTGCTGAGCTGCTACGAAGCGAAGCGGAGGTTGGGACGGTTAGCTTCCTTTTTCAGGCGCTGACATTCATTGGCGACGATTGGGGGCAGCAGGCGATCGAGGGAATCACGCAGTTGTATGGCCTGGCCTTCATCCTGATGTTTCACGGTTCCGGTACATCCGCTTGCACTGCACACCTTGGACCGCATCAGGGCCACCAAGTGATGGTTGAGGCCCTTGCAGCGCCTGGTGGCCCCCACTCGATCAATAACCCCGCGCCAAAAGACCCTGAAAGGGATGATCCTAGAGGCAGATTGAAGAACTTGGCACGAGTTAACCGAATTTTCTGGATGAGGTGCTGGTTTGCTTCAGCGCGGGGCAAGCCCGCTCCCATGCACGTGACGGGCAGCAAAACAACAGGCACAAAAAAACCGACCATAAGGTCGGTTTTTTCTGGATCTTGGTGCCCCGAGGGAGACTCGAACTCCCACTCCTTTCGAAAACGGATTTTGAATCCGCCGCGTCTACCAATTCCGCCATCAGGGCTTGTGGCGCCGCAGTATAGAGAGGTGCCTTGGGTCGGTCAATCGGCTTTCATGGTCAATTTTCACGCATTGGGCTAAACTTTGCGGCCCTGTCGAACCGAACATCATCATGCGCGTCGCCGATTTTTCTTTCGAACTCCCCGATTCCCTGATCGCCCGCCATCCGCTGGCCGAGCGCCATGGCAGCCGCCTGCTGGTGCTCGATGGCCCCAGCGGCGAGCTGGCCCACAAGCAGTTCACCGATCTGCTCGAGTACCTGCGCCCGGGCGACCTGATGGTGTTCAACAACACCCGGGTGATTCCGGCGCGCCTGTTCGGCCAGAAAGCCTCCGGCGGCAAGCTGGAAGTGCTGGTCGAGCGCGTGCTCGACAGCCACCGCGTGCTGGCCCATGTGCGTGCCAGCAAGGCGCCTAAAGAAGGCACGCAGATCCTCATCGATGGCGGTGGCGAGGCCGAGATGGTCGCGCGTCACGACACGCTGTTCGAACTGCGCTTCAGCGAAGAGGTGCTGCCGCTGCTCGAGCGCGTCGGCCACATGCCGCTGCCGCCGTACATCGACCGCCCCGACGAGGGCGCCGACCGCGAGCGCTACCAGACCGTCTACGCCGAGCGCGCCGGCGCCGTGGCCGCGCCTACCGCCGGCCTGCACTTCGACGAAGACCTGCTGGCGAAGATCGCCGCCAAGGGCGTCGAGCGCGCCTTCGTCACCCTGCATGTGGGCGCCGGCACCTTCCAGCCGGTGCGGGTCGACAAGATCGAAGACCACACCATGCATAAAGAGTGGCTCGAAGTGAGCCAGGATGTGGTCGACGCCGTCGCCGCGTGCCGCGCCCGTGGCGGCCGGGTGATCGCCGTGGGCACCACCAGCGTGCGTTCGCTGGAGAGCGCGGCGCGCGATGGCGAGCTCAAGGCCTTCAGCGGCGACACCGACATCTTCATCTTCCCGGGCCGGCCGTTCCATGTGGTCGATTGCCTGGTCACCAACTTCCACCTGCCGGAGTCCACGCTGCTGATGCTGGTCTCGGCCTTCGCCGGTTACCCCGAGACCATGGCCGCCTACGCGGCGGCGGTCGAGAACGGGTACCGCTTCTTCAGTTACGGTGATGCCATGTTCATCACCCGCAATCCGGCGCCACGCGGCCCAGAGGATCAAGCATGAGTCGCACCTGTCGAATGTCGTTCGAACTGCTGGCCACCGACGGCAAGGCCCGTCGTGGCCGGCTGACCTTCCCCCGTGGCACCGTCGAGACCCCGGCCTTCATGCCGGTGGGCACCTACGGCACGGTCAAGGGCATGCTGCCGCGCGACATCGAGGCCATCGGCGCCGAGATCATCCTCGGCAACACCTTCCACCTGTGGCTGCGCCCGGGTACCGAGGTCATCAAGAAACACAACGGCCTGCATGACTTCATGCAATGGAAAGGCCCTATCCTCACTGATTCCGGTGGTTTCCAGGTGTTCAGCCTGGGCGCCATGCGCAAGATCAAGGAGGAAGGCGTGACCTTCGCATCGCCAGTGGACGGTTCCAAGGTGTTCATGGGCCCCGAGGAGTCCATGCAGGTCCAGCGCGACCTGGGCTCGGACATCGTGATGATCTTCGACGAGTGCACCCCGTATCCGGCCGAGCACGACGTGGCGCGCACCTCCATGGAGCTGTCGCTGCGCTGGGCCCAGCGCTCGAAGAACGCCCACGGCGACAACACCGCGGCGCTGTTCGGCATCGTCCAGGGCGGCATGTACCAGGACCTGCGCATGCGCTCGCTGGAAGCGCTGGTCAACATCGACTTCGATGGCCTGGCCATCGGCGGCCTGTCGGTGGGCGAGCCCAAGCACGAGATGATCAAGGTGCTGGACTACCTGCCGGAACAGATGCCGGCTGACAAACCTCGTTACCTTATGGGGGTAGGCAAGCCGGAGGATCTTGTAGAGGGTGTGCGCCGCGGCGTCGACATGTTCGACTGCGTGATGCCCACGCGCAATGCGCGCAACGGCCATCTGTTCGTCGACACCGGGGTGATCAAGATCCGCAACGCGTTCCATCGCCACGATGAATCGCCGCTGGATCCGACCTGCGATTGCTATACCTGCACCAACTTCTCCCGCGCTTATCTGCATCACCTGGACAAGTGCGGCGAAATGTTGAGCAGCATGCTGAATACCATCCACAACTTGCGCCATTACCAGCGCTTGATGGCCGGTTTACGCGAGGCTATTCAACAGGGTAAATTGGCCGCCTTTGTCGACGCCTTCTACGCCAAGCGCGGGCTGCCTGTGCCGCCCTTGGACTGACTGTTCGCATCCATTATTAGAAAATATCCATTAGGAGTGCCCAATGAGCTTCTTGATTCCCGCCGCTTACGCGGACGCAGCAGCCCCAGCCGCCGGCCCAGCCGGTACCGGCTTCGAGTGGATCTTCCTGGTCGGCTTCCTGGTCATCTTCTACCTGATGATCTGGCGCCCGCAGGCCAAGCGTGCCAAAGAGCAGAAAAACCTGCTGAGCAACCTGCAAAAAGGTGACGAAGTGGTCACCACCGGCGGCATCGCCGGCAAGATCGTCAAGGTCGCCGACGACTTCGTGGTCCTGGAAGTGTCCGACAACGTCGAGCTGAAGTTCCAGAAGGGCGCCGTGGCGGCGACCCTGCCGAAAGGT
Source organism: Pseudomonas peradeniyensis (assembly GCF_014268935.2). GTDB lineage: Bacteria > Pseudomonadota > Gammaproteobacteria > Pseudomonadales > Pseudomonadaceae > Aquipseudomonas > Aquipseudomonas peradeniyensis. Next base: position 1,057,582 of record NZ_JABWRJ020000003.1, read on the forward strand.
ACGCTCAAGGCTATCTGAGTTACCGGTTTCATTTTTCCAGTCGGGGCGCGCAAAGCGCCCCGCGTCTTGAACGGGCGGCGTGATGCTGAACAAATACCCTCTGTGGAAATACCTGCTGATCGTGGTGGTACTGGCGGTCGGCTTCATTTATTCCGCACCCAACCTCTATCCGGATGATCCGGCGGTGCAGATCAGCGGCGCCAGTTCCGCCCTGCATGTCAGCCAGGCCGACCTCGATCGCGTGACCAAGGCGCTGACCGATGCCGGTATCGCCGTCAAAGGCGGCAGCCTGGGTGAGAAGGGCAGTGCGCTGGTGCGCCTGACCAACCAGGAAGCACAGCTGCCGGCCAAGGATGTGGCGCGCAAGACCCTCGGCGACGACTATGTCGTGGCCCTGAACCTGGCCCAGACCACCCCGCAGTGGCTGCGCAACCTGGGTGCCAGCCCGATGAAGCTGGGCCTGGACCTGTCCGGTGGTGTGCACTTCCTGCTGGAAGTGGACATGGACAAGGCCATGACCGCTCGCATGAAAGTCTACGAAGGCGAGGTCAAGACCTTGCTGCGCAAAGAGCGCGTCCGCTACCGCAGCCTGCCCCAGCAGGACGGCGGCATCATGCTGGGCTTCGCCGACGATGCTACCCGCGAACAGGCCCGCAGCCTGATCCGCAAGAATTTCAATGACTTCGACCTGACCACCACCGAGCGCAACGAGCTCGCCGTGCTGCGTCTGGCGCTGACCCAGGCGAAAGTCGCCGAGATCCGCGAATACTCGATCAAGCAGAACCTGACCACCGTGCGCAACCGGGTCAACGAGCTGGGCGTGGCCGAGCCGCTGGTCCAGCGCCAGGGCGCCAACCGCATCGTGGTCGAGCTGCCGGGCGTGCAGGACACCGCCGAGGCCAAGCGTATCCTCGGCAAGACCGCCAACCTGGAGTTCCGCTTCGGTGCCGAGCCGGGTGCGTCCAAGGCCACCACCGAGGTGTTCGAGTTCCGCGAAGGCGGCCGCTCCGCTGCGGTCGAGCGTGGCCTGATCATCACCGGTGACCAGGTCACCGACGCCCAGGCCAGCTTCGACGAGCACGGTCGCCCGCAGGTGAACATTCGTCTCGACGGTCACGGCGGCGAGCTGATGAGCCGCGCCACCCGTACCAACGTCGGGCGCAGCATGGCGGTGATCTTCATCGAGCAGAAGCCGGTCACCCGCTACCAGAAGCAGGTGGTCGACGGCGTCGAGAAAGAAGTCGCGGTGCAGACCTTCCAGGAAGAGAAGAAGATCATCAGCCTGGCGACCATCCAGTCGCCGCTGGGCAGCCAGTTCCGCATCACCGGCCTGAACGGCCAGGGCGAATCGTCCGAACTGGCCCTGCTGCTGCGTGCCGGTGGTCTGGCCGCGCCGATGTACTTCGCTGAAGAACGTACCATTGGCCCAAGCCTGGGTGCCGACAACATCACCAAGGGTATCGACGCGTCCCTGTGGGGCATGCTGTTCGTCTCGCTGTTCATCATCGCCATCTACCGCGCCTTCGGCGTGCTGGCGACCATCGCCCTGGCGGGCAACATGGTCCTGCTGCTGGCGTTGATGTCGCTGCTGGGCGCCACCCTGACCCTGCCGGGCATCGCCGGTATCGTGCTGACCATGGGCATGGCGGTGGACGCCAACGTGCTGATCTTCTCGCGTATTCGCGAAGAGATCGCCGCCGGCATGTCGGTGCAGCGCGCCATCCACGAAGGTTTCAACCGCGCCTACTCGGCGATCGTCGACGCCAACCTGACCACCCTGCTGGTCGGCGGCATCCTGTTCGCCATGGGCACCGGCCCGGTCAAGGGCTTCGCGGTCACCATGTCCCTCGGGATTTTCACCTCGATGTTCACCGCCGTCATGGTGACCCGCGCACTGGTCAACCTGACCTGCGGCGGGCGTGACATCAAGAAGCTGTGGGTTTGAGGGAGCTGCGATGAAAACCATCAACTTCATGGGCGTGCGCAATGTCGCGTTCGCCATTACCGTGCTCCTCACCGTGCTGGCGCTGTTCAGCTGGTGGCACAAGGGCCTGAACTTCGGCCTGGACTTCACCGGCGGCACGCTGATCGAGCTCACCTACGAGCGTCCTGCGGACCTGGAAAAGGTCCGTACCGAGCTGGTCGGCTCCGGCTTCCACGATGCCGTGGTGCAGAGCTTCGGCGCCACCACCGACCTGCTGGTGCGCATGCCGGGCGATGACCCGCAGTTGGGCAACCGCGTGGCCGAGGCGCTGCAGAAGATCGGCGGCGACAACCCGGCCACGGTCAAGCGCGTCGAGTTCGTTGGCCCGCAGGTGGGCGAGGAACTGCGTGACCAGGGCGGCCTCGGCATGCTCCTGGCGCTGGGCGGTATCCTCATCTACCTGGCCTTCCGCTTCCAGTGGAAGTTCGCCGTGGGCGCGATCATCTCGCTGATCCACGACGTGGTGGTCACCCTGGGCATCCTGTCGTTCTTCCAGATCACCTTCGACCTGACGGTACTGGCGGCGGTGCTGGCGATCATCGGCTACTCGCTCAACGACACCATCGTCGTGTTCGACCGGGTGCGCGAGAACTTCCGTGTGCTGCGCAAGGCTTCGCTGATCGAGAACATCAACATCTCGACCACCCAGACCCTGCTGCGGACCGTCGCCACCTCGGTGTCGACCTTGCTGGCCATCGCCGCGCTGCTGTTCTTCGGCGGCGACAACCTGTTCGGCTTCTCCCTGGCGCTGTTCATTGGCGTCATGGCGGGTACCTACTCGTCGATCTACATCGCCAACGTGGTGCTGATCTGGCTGAACCTGAGCAGTGAAGACCTGATCCCGCCGGTCAAGACCGAGGGTGTGGACGAGCGTCCGTAAGGCTTGTCCCGCGCCATTTGGCGCAAAGAGAGGCGCGAGTGTTGAACTCGCGCCTTTTTTTTTGCTCCAAGGCAGGGAGAAGGCGGGCCGGAGCCCGCGGGTACGATCAGGAGGTTCACGTGAACAAATCAATGCTGGTGGGTGCGGTTCTGGGTGCTGTCGGTGTGACTGCCGGAGGTGCTGTGGCGACCTACAGCTTGGTGAACAAAGGGCCTGAGTACGCCCAGGTCACCGACGTGCAGCCGATCAAGCAGCAAGTGAAAACGCCGCGTGAGGTCTGCAAGGATGTCACCGTGACGCGCCAGGCGCCGGTCAAGGATCAGCATCAGATCGCCGGTACGGTGGTTGGTGCCATTGCCGGTGGCCTGCTGGGCAACCAGATCGGTGGCGGTACCGGCAAGAAGATTGCCACCGTGGCCGGTGCGGTCGGTGGCGGTTACGCCGGCAACAAGGTGCAGGAAGGCATGCAGGAGCGTGATACCTACACCACCACGCAGACGCGCTGCAACACGGTCAATGACATCAGCGACAAGGTGGTGGGCTACAACGTGACCTATTCCATCGGTGACCAGGTGGGCAAGGTGAAGATGGATCACGAGCCGGGCTCGACCATCCCGCTGGACAAGAATGGCAAGTTGATCCTGGGGCAGAACCAGCCGGGGCAGTGATCTCGGCACGGGCTGCTTTCTGTAGGAGCGGCCTTGAGTCGCGATAGGGGTGCGAAGCGCCCCCAGGATTTTCGCTCTATCTGAAATCCCCGGGGCTGCTTTGCAGCCCTTTCGCGACACAAGGCCGCTCCTACAGGGGGATCGCACTCCTGGCTGGATTGCAGGCACAAAAAAGCACCTCGAGAGGTGCTTTTTTTGTGCTCGCAATCAGCGCTTAGCGCTTCATGTGCTCTGGCAGGTGCGGCTGGATGGCAGTCAGCACGGCCTTGAAGCACTTGATGTTGCCCGCGACGATGTGGCCCTTCTCGAGGAAGTCGTGGCCACCGTTGAAGTCGCTCACCAGGCCACCGGCTTCCTGGATCAGCAGTACGCCCGCGGCCATGTCCCACTCGGACAGGCCTGACTCCCAGAAGGCGTCGAAACGGCCGGCGGCTACATAAGCGAGGTCCAGGCTGGCGGAGCCGGCGCGGCGGATGCCGGCGGTCTGGCCGGTCAGGGCGCGGAACATGCCCAGGTAGTTGTCCAGGTCGGCCATCTGGTTGTCACGGAACGGGAAGCCGGTGCCCAGCAGCGCGCCTTCCAGGCTGGTGCGCGAGCTGACGCGCAGGCGGCGGCCATTGAGCTGGGCGCCACGGCCACGGCTGGCGGTGAATTCTTCCTGGCGAACCGGGTCGACGATCACGGCGTGCTCGAGGCGGCCACGGTATTTGCAGGCGATGCTGACGGCGAAGTGCGGAACGCCACGCAGGAAGTTGGTGGTGCCGTCCAGCGGATCGATGATCCACAGGTAATCCTTGCCTTCTTCACCGGTGCCGGCGTGCAGGCCGGTCTCTTCGCCTTGGATCGAGTGGTTCGGGTAGGCCTTGCGCAGGGCCTCGACGATGACCTTCTCGGCGGCGCGGTCCACCTCGGACACGTAGTCCTTGGCCTGCTTTTCGTCGACTTTGATGCTATCCAGGCGTTCGATGGAGCGGAAAATCAGTTCACTGGCGCTGCGAGCGGCGCGCAGGGCGATATTCAGCATAGGCTGCATGGGAAGGTCACCTGGAGATGTTAAAGAGGAAAGCCGATCATTCTAGCAGAAATCTTTGACGACAGAAGTGTCACATTTGCTTTCATGGCGTTACGCTGGTCGGTTCTGTAAGATCGAACCCTCCTGTTTCCGCATCCGAGAGCACGACACCTTGCTGCAAAATATTCGTGTTGTTCTGGTCAATACCAGCCACCCCGGCAACATCGGCGGCGCTGCGCGAGCCATGAAAAACATGGGCTTGTCACGCCTGGTGCTGGTGCAGCCAAAAGAGTTTCCGGCCGCGGACGCCAGCGCCCGCGCCTCGGGCGCCGACGACGTGCTGGGCAACGCCCAGGTGGTCGACAGCCTTGAACAGGCGCTGGTCGGCTGCAGCCTGGTCATGGGTACCAGTGCCCGTGAGCGCAGCATCCCCTGGCCGCTGATCGACCCGCGCGAGTGCGGGGCCAAGGCCGTGGCCCAGGCCATGGGCGGCGAAGAGATCGCCCTGGTGTTCGGGCGCGAGCACGCCGGCCTGACCAACGAAGAACTGCAGCGATGTCACTTCCACGTGCACATTCCCTCGAACCCCGACTTCAGCTCGCTGAATCTGGCCGCCGCCGTCCAGGTGCTCTCCTATGAGGTGCGCATGGCCTGGCTGGCAGGGCAGGGCAGTGCGGTGAAGGTCGAGAAGGTCGACGCCAGCGAGCTGGCGACCATGGACGAAATGGAGCTGTTCTACGACCACCTGGAAAAGACCCTGGTGGACATCGGCTTCCTCGATCCCGAGAAACCCAAGCACCTGATGGCGCGCCTGCGCCGGCTGTATGGGCGAAGCTCGGTCGAGCGTCCGGAAATGAGCATTTTGCGCGGCATTCTTACCGAGACCCAGAAGGTCGCACGGGGCGAGCCGCATAAAAGGAAGGACTGACAGATGTTCGAGCGTCTGCGTGAAGATATCCAGAGCGTTTTCCATCGTGACCCGGCGGCGCGCAACGCCTTCGAGGTCCTGACCTGCTACCCGGGGATGCATGCCATCTGGCTGCACCGCCTGGGCAATGCCCTGTGGCGGCGCGACTTCAAGTGGCTGGCGCGGCTGGTGTCGAACTTCGGTCGCTGGATGACCGGCATCGAGATCCACCCGGGCGCGACCATCGGCCGGCGCTTCTTCATCGACCACGGCATGGGCATCGTCATCGGCGAGACCGCCGAGATCGGCGACGACGTGACCCTCTACCAGGGCGTCACCCTCGGTGGCACCAGCTGGAACAAGGGCAAGCGTCACCCGACCCTGGAAAACGGTGTGGTGGTCGGTGCCGGGGCCAAGGTGCTGGGCCCGTTCACGGTCGGCGCCGGGGCCAAGATCGGCTCCAACGCGGTAGTTACCAAGGCGGTGCCGGCCGGCGCCACGGCGGTGGGCATCCCGGGGCGGATCATCGTCAAGACCGAGGATGACGCCGTCGAGGCCAAGCGCAAGGCCATGGCCGAGAAGATCGGCTTCGATGCCTACGGCGTCAGCGGCGACATGCCGGACCCGGTGGCCCGCGCCATCGGCCAGATGCTCGACCACCTGCAGGCCGTCGACGAGCGCCTGGAGGGCATGTGCGGCGCGCTGACCCGGATGGGCAGTGACTACTGTGCCAAGGAGCTGCCGGCGCTGCCCGACGACGACTTTGCCGCGGCCTGCGCCGAGCTGAAGCAGGGCGACACTCAGTCGCATTGATTGCGCCGGTCCGACACAAGGGGCGTGTGCTTGCGCCCCTTGTCTGCTACACTCGCGCCCGCCTCCCGCATGCATACCCGACTAAAGCACTAGGTCTAATAGTTGACTTAAATGCTCGGGAATCGCATACTCGCACACATCCTGTAACTCCCGTGGTACCCATACGCCATGCGACTGACTACCAAAGGCCGATACGCCGTGACCGCCATGCTCGACCTGGCGTTGCACGCGCAGCATGGGCCGGTGTCTTTGGCCGACATTTCCGAGCGCCAGGGCATTTCCCTCTCTTATCTGGAACAGCTGTTCGCCAAGCTGCGCCGCAGCAGCCTGGTATCCAGCGTTCGCGGTCCGGGCGGCGGCTACCAGCTGTCGCGGGGCATGGAAACCATCCAGGTGGCCCAGGTCATCGACGCGGTCAACGAATCGGTCGATGCCACCCGTTGCCAGGGCCTGGGGGACTGCCACGCCGGTGATACCTGCCTGACTCACCACCTGTGGTGCGACCTGAGCCAGCAGATCCATGAATTCCTCAGTGGCATCAGCCTGGCCGACCTCGTCATGCGCCGCGAGGTGCAGGAAGTCGCCCAGCGCCAGGACCTGCGCCGTGTCGCAGGCCGAGTTGCCCAGCTGGACAAGATTGAGACGTCCGCCGTCGACTGAAACCGCAGCGACGAGCGACGCCACCGCCTGATAGGAGATACTCAATGAAGTTGCCGATCTACCTCGATTACTCCGCGACCACGCCGGTCGATCCCCGTGTCGCCCAGAAGATGGCCGAGTGCCTGCTGGTCGACGGGAACTTCGGCAACCCGGCCTCGCGCTCCCACGTGTTCGGCTGGAAGGCCGAGGAAGCAGTCGAGAACGGCCGCCGCCAGGTCGCCGAACTGATCAACGCCGACCCGCGCGAGATCGTCTGGACCAGCGGTGCCACCGAGTCCGACAACCTCGCCCTGAAGGGCGTGGCGCACTTCTATCAGACCAAGGGCAAGCACATCATCACCTCCAAGATCGAGCACAAGGCGGTCCTGGACACCGCTCGCCAGCTCGAGCGTGAAGGTTTCGAAGTCACCTACCTCGAGCCCGGCGAAGACGGCATCGTCACCCCGGCCATGGTCGAGGCGGTGCTGCGCGACGACACCATCCTGGTCTCGCTGATGCACGTGAACAACGAAGTCGGCTCGATCAACGACATCGCCGCCATCGGTGAACTGACCCGCTCGCGCGGCGTCTTGTTCCACGTCGATGCCGCCCAGTCGGCCGGCCGCGTCGAGATCGACCTGCAGAAGCTCAAGGTCGACCTGATGTCGTTCTCCGCGCACAAGGTCTACGGCCCGAAAGGTATCGGCGCGCTGTACGTCAGCCGCAAGCCGCGGGTACGCCTGGAAGCCATCATTCACGGTGGTGGCCACGAGCGCGGCATGCGTTCGGGCACCCTGCCGACCCACCAGATCGTCGGCATGGGCGAAGCCTTCGCCATCGCCAAGCAGGAAATGGCCGCTGAAAACGTGCGCATCAAGGCCCTGAGCGACCGCTTCTTCAAGCAGGTCTCGGACCTCGAAGAGCTGTACGTCAACGGCAGCCAGACCCAGCGCGTGCCGCACAACCTGAACCTGAGCTTCAACTACGTCGAGGGCGAGTCGCTGCTGATGTCGCTGAAGGACATCGCCGTTTCGTCCGGTTCGGCCTGCACCTCCGCTTCGCTCGAGCCGTCCTACGTCCTGCGCGCCCTGGGCCGCAACGACGAACTGGCGCACAGCTCGATCCGCTTCTCCTTCGGCCGCTTCACCACCGAAGAAGAAGTCGACTACGCCGCGCAGAAAGTCTGCGAAGCCGTGAACAAGCTGCGTGAATTGTCGCCGCTGTGGGACATGTACAAAGACGGCGTCGACATCTCCAAGATCGAGTGGGCCGCCCACTAAGCAGTCGCCGGCAAGAGCGGCTCCCTGATGAGGAAGGAATTGCACCATGGCATACAGTGAAAAGGTCATCGACCACTACGAAAACCCGCGCAACGTCGGCAAGATGAACGCCGACGATCCGGATGTCGGCACCGGCATGGTCGGCGCCCCGGCTTGCGGCGACGTGATGCGCCTGCAGATCAAGGTCAACGAGCAGGGCGTCATCGAAGACGCCAAGTTCAAGACCTACGGCTGCGGTTCGGCCATCGCCTCCAGCTCCCTCGCCACCGAGTGGATGAAGGGCAAGACCCTGGACGAGGCCGAGACCATCAAGAACACCCAGCTGGCTGAAGAGCTGGCACTGCCGCCGGTCAAGATCCACTGCTCCGTGCTCGCCGAAGATGCCATCAAGGCCGCTGTTCGCGATTACAAGCAGAAGAAAGGCTTGATCTAAGTCGACTGTCGCGAGGTAAGGAGTTCCGATGGCTATCAGCATGACAGAAGCCGCCGCCAACCACATTCGCCGTTCCCTCGACGGGCGCGGCAAGGGTGAGGGCATTCGCCTGGGCGTGCGCACCACCGGCTGCTCGGGCCTGGCCTACGTGCTGGAGTTCGTCGACGAGCTCGCCGCCGAAGACCAGGTGTTCGAGAACCATGGCGTGAAGGTCATCATCGACCCGAAAAGCCTGGTCTACCTCGATGGCACCGAGCTGGACTTCGTCAAGGAAGGGTTGAACGAAGGCTTCAAGTTCAACAACCCCAACGTGCGCGGTGAGTGTGGCTGCGGCGAAAGCTTCAACGTCTGAGGCTGGCCGTGGGTACTCCCTGTCATTTCGCCCTGTTTGAGCTGCAACCCGGTTTTCGCCTGGACCTCGACAAACTGGCCGTTCGCTACCGCGAGCTGGCCCGCGAGGTCCATCCGGACCGTTTCGCCGACGCTTCCGAGCGCGAGCAGCGCGTAGCCCTGGAAAAGTCGGCGGCCCTCAACGACGCCTACCAGACCTTGCGCAGCGCGCCGCGCCGGGCCCGCTACCTGCTGGCCATCGGCGGCCACGAGGTGCCCCAGGAAGTCACGGTGCACGACCCGGACTTCCTGCTGCAGCAGATGCAGTGGCGCGAAGAGCTCGAAGACCTGCAGGACGAAGCCGACCTCGACGGTGTCGCCGTGTTCAAGAAGCGCCTCAAGGTCGCCCAGGACACGCTGAACGAGGATTTCGCCGCCTGCTGGGATGTTGCTGCGCAGCGTGAGCAGGCCGAGCGCCTGATGCGCCGCATGCAGTTCCTCGACAAGCTCGCCCAAGAAGTGCGCCAACTCGAAGAGCGCCTCGACGATTAACCCCGGCGTTGCCCGTGATGACGCCTAAGGTACTCAGATAAGCATGGCCCTACTGCAGATCGCCGAACCCGGTCAGAGCCCCCAGCCGCACCAGCGCCGCCTGGCGGTGGGCATCGACCTGGGCACCACCAATTCTCTCGTCGCCGCCGTGCGCAGCGGGCGCAGCGAACCGCTGCCCGATGCCCGGGGCAGTGTCATCCTGCCTTCCGCCGTGCGTTATCTCGACAACGCTGTCGAAGTCGGCCTGGCCGCGCGCGAGGCTGCCCCCAGCGACCCGCTCAACAGCATCCTGTCGGTCAAGCGCCTGATGGGGCGTGGCCTGGCGGACGTCAAGCAGCTGGGCGAGCAACTGCCGTACCGCTTTGTCGGCGGTGAATCGCACATGCCGTTCATCGACACGGTCCAGGGCCCGAAAAGCCCGGTGGAAGTGTCGGCCGATATTCTCAAGGTGCTGCGTCAGCGTGCCGAGGAAACCCTCGGTGGCGAGCTGGTTGGCGCGGTGATCACCGTCCCGGCCTATTTCGACGACGCCCAGCGCCAGGCGACCAAGGACGCCGCCAAGCTGGCCGGCCTCAATGTCCTGCGCTTGCTCAACGAGCCGACCGCGGCAGCCGTGGCCTATGGCCTGGACCAGGATGCCGAAGGCGTCGTGGCGATTTTCGACCTGGGCGGCGGCACCTTCGATATCTCCATCCTGCGCCTGACCGCCGGTGTCTTCGAAGTGCTGGCCACCGGTGGCGACACCGCCCTGGGTGGCGATGACTTCGACCATGCGATCGCTGGCTGGATCATCGAGCAGGCCGGCTTGTCCGCCGACCTCGATCCGGCCACCCAGCGCCTGCTGCTGCAGACCGCTTGCGCGGCCAAGGAAGCCTTGACCGATAGTGAAGCGGTCAGCGTCCAGCATGGTGCCTGGCAGGGCGAGCTGACCCGTGCCGCCTTCGAAGCCATGATCGAACCGATGATCGCCCGCAGTCTCAAGGCCTGCCGCCGCGCTGTGCGCGACAGCGGCGTCGAGCTGGAAGAGGTCGGCGCGGTGGTCATGGTCGGTGGTTCGACCCGCGTGCCGCGTGTGCGCGAGGCGGTCGGCGCGCTGTTCGGCCGTACCCCGCTGACCTCGATCGACCCGGACCAGGTGGTGGCCATCGGTGCCGCCATCCAGGCCGACACCCTCGCCGGCAACCGCCGCGAAGGCGGTGAGCTGCTGCTGCTCGACGTCATCCCGCTGTCCCTGGGTCTTGAGACCATGGGCGGGCTGATGGAGAAGGTGATTCCGCGCAACACCACCATTCCGGTGGCTCGCGCCCAGGAATTCACCACGTATAAGGATGGCCAGTCGGCCATGATGATCCACGTGCTGCAGGGCGAGCGCGAGCTGATCAGCGACTGCCGTTCCCTGGCGCGCTTCGAACTGCGCGGCATCCCGGCCATGGTCGCGGGCGCGGCGAAGATCCGCGTGACCTTCCAGGTCGACGCCGACGGCCTGCTCAGTGTCGCGGCCCGCGAACTGGGTTCGGGCGTGGAATCGAGCATCCAGGTCAAGCCGTCCTACGGCCTGACCGACGGCGAGATCGCCCGCATGCTCAAGGACTCCTTCGAGCACGCTGGCTCCGACAAGCATGCGCGCCAGCTGCGCGAGCACCAGGTCGACGCCGAGCGCCTGCTCGAGGCGGTGCAGGGCGCCCTGGGCGCCGATGGCGAGCGCCTGCTCAGCAGTGACGAGCGCGATGCGATCGAATTCCAGATGCAAGAACTACGTGATTTGCTGACCGGCACCGATGGCGCCGCCATCGAGCAACAGACCAAGCGTCTGTCGCAGGTGACCGATGCATTTGCCGCCCGTCGCCTTGATTCGACGGTCAAAGCCGCACTGGCCGGGCGCAACCTGAATGAGATCGAGGAGTAACCGATGCCGCTGGTGACATTCCTGCCGCATGAGAAGTTCTGCCCCGAGGGCTTGACCGTGGAAGTGCCGACCGGGACCAACATCCTGGAACTGGCCCACGACCATCACATCGAGATGGAAAGCGCCTGCGGCGGCGTCAAGGCCTGCACCACCTGCCATTGCATCATCCGCAAGGGCTTCGACTCCCTTGAAGAAGCGGACGAGCTCGAAGAGGACATGCTGGACAAGGCCTGGGGCCTGGAGGCGCAGTCGCGCCTGGGTTGCCAGGTGGTCGTCGGTGATGAGGACCTCACCATCGAGATCCCCAAGTATTCGCTCAACCACGCCGCCGAAGCGCCGCACTGAGGGCCTGTACATGAGTCTGAAATGGGTTGATGTACTTGAGATCGCCATCCAGCTTGCGGAAAGCAAGCCCGAGGTCGATCCTCATTACGTGAATTTCGTCGATCTGCGCGCTTGGGTCATGGCCCTGCCGGACTTCGATGACGATCCGTCGCGTTGCGGCGAGAAGGTTCTCGAGGCCATCCAGGCGGCCTGGATCGAAGAAGCCGACTGAGCGCACGCCGCAGGTTAGGCAATCCCCTGGAACCCGCGTATAATTCGCGGGTTTAATTTTTCGCAACACTCAATATTCTGGAGTTTTCCATGGCTGTTCAACGTACTTTCTCGATCATCAAGCCTGACGCCGTCGCTAAAAACGTCATCGGCAAGATCACCACTCGCTTCGAAGAAGCCGGCCTGAAAATCGTCGCCTCGAAAATCAAGCAACTGTCCAAGGCCGAAGCCGAAGGCTTCTACGCCGAGCACAGCGCTCGTGGTTTCTTCGGTGACCTGGTTGCCTTCATGACTTCGGGCCCTGTCGTTGTTCAGGTTCTGGAAGGCGAAAACGCCATCGCTCTGAACCGTGAGCTGATGGGCGCCACCAACCCTAAAGAAGCTGCTCCAGGCACCATCCGCGCCGACTTCGCCGAGTCGATCGACGCCAACGCCGTTCACGGTTCGGACTCCGAAGCCGCCGCTGCTCGCGAAATCGCTTACTTCTTCGCTGCTACCGAGGTAACCACTCGCTAAGCGAAAGCTTACGGGTGAGGGTGAATCCATGACGACATCGACTGACAAGATCAACCTGCTGGGGCTTACCCTGGCGGAAATGGAACAGTTCTTCGACTCAATCGGGGAGAAGCGCTTCCGTGCCGGTCAGGTGATGAAATGGATTCACCATTTTGGCGTCGATGATTTCGCCGCCATGACCAATGTCGGCAAGGTCTTGCGCGAAAAGCTCGAGGCCGTTGCCGAGATTCGGGGCCCGGAAGTGGTCAGTGAAGACATTTCCGCCGACGGCACCCGCAAGTGGGTGGTCCGCGTTGCCTCTGGCAGCTGCGTCGAGACCGTCTACATCCCCACCGACGATCGCGGCACCCTGTGCGTGTCGTCGCAAGCCGGCTGTGCCCTGGACTGCAGCTTCTGCTCCACCGGCAAGCAAGGCTTCAACAGCAACCTCACCGCCGCCGAAGTGATCGGCCAGGTGTGGCTTGCCAACAAATCCTTCGGGACCGTTCCGGCCAAGATCGACCGCGCCATCACCAACGTGGTCATGATGGGCATGGGCGAACCCCTGCTGAATTTTGACAATGTCATCGCCGCCATGAAGATCATGATGGAAGATCTAGGCTATGGCATTTCCAAGCGTCGCGTCACCCTGTCCACCTCGGGCGTGGTGCCGATGATCGACGAGCTGGCCAAGCACATCGACGTGTCGCTGGCCCTGTCGCTGCACGCGCCGAACGACGAACTGCGCAACAAGCTGGTGCCGATCAACAAGAAGTACCCGCTGAAGATGCTGCTGGAGTCGTGCATGGGCTACATGTCCACCCTCGGCGGCAAGCGCGTGCTCACCATCGAGTACACCCTGCTCAAGGACGTCAACGACCAGCCCGAGCATGCCGCGCAGATGATCGAGCTGCTGCGTGATGTGCCGTGCAAGATCAACCTGATCCCGTTCAACCCGTTCCCGCACTCGGGCTACGAGCGACCGAGCAACAATGCCATTCGTCGCTTCCAGGACCTGCTGCACCACGGCGGCTTCAACGTGACCACGCGCACCACCCGCGGTGACGACATCGATGCCGCCTGCGGTCAGCTGGTGGGTCAGGTCAACGACCGTACCCGCCGCAGCGAGCGCTACATCGCCGTGCGCCAGCTGGCTGCCGACGAGCCGCAAGACAGCGCCGCGCGCCCCTGACGAGCACCTGCCCCATGAGCCTGCGCGCCGCGCTGTCGATCCTGACGCTTTCGCTGCTGGCCGGCTGCGTGTCCGGCGGCGCGGGCGACCCCCTGGCCAGCCGCCAGGGGCGTGAGGCGGCGGGGCAGGCCTACGTGCAGTTGGGGCTGGGGTATTTGCAACAAGGTTTGACCGAGCGCGCCAAGGCGCCGCTGGGCAAGGCCTTGGCCCTGGACGCCCGTGACGGCGAGGCTCATGCGGCACTGGCCCTGGTGTTCCAGGCCGAGGATGAGCCCGCACTGGCCGGCGAGCACTTCGCCAAGGCCTTGGCCATCCGCCCGGATGACACACGAATCCGCAACAATTACGGCAGTTTCCTATATGCTCAGGGCCGTTTCGACGAAGCCCGGGCGATGTTCCTCCAGGCTGCCGCCGATACCCTGTATCCTGAGCGTTCCCGCGTGTACGAGAACCTGGGGCTCACCGCCCGGAAGCAGGGGCAGGGTGATCAGGCGCGTGCCTACCTGGAAAAAGCCCTTCGGCTCAATCAGCGGCAACCGAAGGCATTGCTCGAAATGGCTGAGTTGTCCTACGAAAACAGGCATTATGTGCCGGCCCAGGATTACTACGATCGATTCAGCCAGCTGAGCGACCAGGATGCCCGTAGCCTGTTGCTGGGCCATCGCCTGGCACTCGCCCTCGACGAACAGGGCACCGCGACCCGTTTGGGCCAGCAAATACAACGACTTTATCCCGGTACGCCGGAATATCAGCAATACCTGTCGGAGCAACGATGAAAGCCGCGCACACTGAAGTAGCAGCAGCGACTCGCCAGAACCCCGGTGATGTCTTGCGCCAGGCCCGCGAAAAACGCGAATGGAGCCAGGCCGAGGTCGCTCGCAAGCTCAACCTCACGGTATCTTCGCTGAACAACCTGGAAAACGGCGCCTTCGACAAGCTGCCCGGGCACACCTTCGCCCGTGGCTACATCCGTGCCTACGCCAAGCTGATGGACATGGACCAGGCGCCCCTGGTCGAGGCCTTCGACCAGATCACCGGCACCCACGCCCAGGGCAGCGAAGTGCACGCCCTCGGCCGTATCGAAGAGCCGGTGCGCCTTTCGCACAATATCCTGCGAGTGGTCAGCCTGTTGCTGCTGGTCGCGGTGGTCGGCGGTGGCTTCTTCTGGTGGCAGGACCAGAGCAGCCTGCGCGGCAAGGACCTGGCCAAGATCGCCCTGGAGCACGTCGAGGTCGAGAGCGCCGACGGCACCACGCAGATTCATCCGCTGGACGAGCCGGAAGACCAGGCCGTAAGCGAAGGCCAGCAGGCTGAGGGCCAGGTCCTGCCACTGGAGCCGAACGCTACCGAGCAGGCGCCGGTCGCCGAGACCCAGGCGCCAGTCGCGGCCGTGGCACCCGCCGCGCCAGCCACCAGCACCGCGCCGGCAGCGGCCGCCGTCGCACCTGTGGCACCGGCTGCCGCGCCAACCGCTCCTGCCGTGGTTACGCCCAGCGTGCCTGTTGCCGCAGCGCCAGTCGCACCGGTCGCGTCGACCGCGCCAGTCGCAGCGCCTGCGCCCGCTGACGCCGCACCGGCCCCGGCCGGCAGCGCCAAGGTCCATATCCAATTCACCGCCGATTGCTGGACCCAGGTCACCGACGGCAACGGCAAGGTGCTGTTCAGCGCCATCAAGCGCAAGGGCGACAGCCTGGAACTGACCGGCAAGCCACCGTTCGCGGTGCGCCTGGGCTTCGCCCGCGGCGCCCAGGTGAGCTACAACGGCCAGGCGGTCGATGTCGCCCCGTTCACCAGTGGCGAAACCGCTCGCCTGAAGTTGGGACAGTAAGTCATGCACGGCGAATCTCCGATCAAACGTCGCGAATCCCGCAAAATCTGGGTCGGCAATGTGCCGGTGGGTGGTGATGCGCCCATCGCGGTGCAGAGCATGACCAACACCGACACCAACGATGTCGCCGCCACCGTGGCGCAGATCCAGCGCCTGGTCGATGCCGGCGTGGACATCGTGCGGGTCTCGGTGCCGGACATGGACGCCGCCGAGGCGTTCGGCAAGATCAAGAAGCTGGTCAGCGTGCCGCTGGTCGCCGACATCCATTTCGACTACAAGATCGCCCTGCGCGTGGCTGAGCTGGGCGTCGACTGCCTGCGCATCAACCCGGGCAACATCGGTCGTGAAGACCGTGTGCGCGCCGTGGTCGACGCGGCCCGCGACCGTGGCATCCCGATCCGCATCGGCGTCAACGCCGGTTCCCTGGAAAAGGACCTGCAGAAGAAGTACGGCGAGCCCACCCCGGCGGCGCTGGTCGAGTCGGCGCTGCGCCATGTCGAGCACCTCGACCGCCTGGACTTCCAGGACTTCAAGGTCAGCGTCAAGGCCTCCGACGTGTTCATGGCCGTCGAGGCCTACCGTCTGCTGGCCAAGCAGATCATTCAGCCGCTGCACCTGGGGATCACCGAAGCCGGCGGCCTGCGTTCGGGGACGGTGAAATCCGCCGTCGGCCTAGGTATGCTGCTGGCCGAAGGCATCGGTGACACCATCCGCATCTCCCTGGCCGCCGATCCGGTCGAGGAAGTGAAGGTCGGCTACGACATCCTCAAGTCGCTGCACCTGCGTTCCCGTGGCATCAACTTCATCGCCTGCCCGAGCTGCTCGCGGCAGAACTTCGATGTGGTCAAGACCATGAACGAACTGGAAGGGCGCCTGGAAGACCTGCTGGTACCGCTGGACGTGGCGGTAATCGGTTGCGTGGTCAACGGCCCGGGCGAGGCCAAGGAATCGCACGTGGGCCTGACCGGCGGCACGCCGAACCTGGTCTACATCGATGGCAAGCCATCGCAGAAACTGAACAACGACAACCTGGTCGACGAGCTGGAAAAGCTCATCCGCCAGAAAGCGGCCGAGAAGGCCGAGGCCGACGCGGCGCTGATCGCCCGCGGCTGAGACACAGATTCGTAAGGACTACTCGTGAGCAAATCGCTGCAAGCCATCCGTGGCATGAACGACATCCTGCCCGACCAGTCGCCGCTGTGGCGCTATTTCGAGGGCACCGTGGCCGGCTTGCTGGACAGCTACGGCTACAGCCAGATCCGCACGCCGATCGTCGAGTTCACCGAGCTGTTCAAGCGCTCGATCGGTGAAGTCACCGATATCGTCGAGAAGGAAATGTACACCTTCCAGGACAACAAGGACTCGCTTACCTTGCGCCCGGAAGGCACCGCCGCCTGCGTGCGTGCAGTGCTCGAACACGGCATCATCGGCAATGGCCAGGTGCAGAAGCTCTGGTACGTGGGCCCGATGTTCCGTCACGAGCGCCCGCAATTGGGACGCTACCGTCAGTTCCACCAGATCGGTGTCGAGGTGTTCAACCTGGCCGGCCCCGATATCGACGCCGAACTGATCATGCTCACCTGGCGCCTCTGGGCGTTGCTGGGTATTCAGGACGCGGTGACCCTGGAGCTCAACAGCCTGGGTACCAGCGAAGCCCGCGCGCGCTATCGTGATGCACTGGTGGAATTCCTGTCCCAGCGCATTGATCAGCTGGACGAAGACAGCCAGCGTCGCCTGAAGAGCAATCCGCTGCGCATCCTCGACAGCAAGAACGAAGGCACCCAGGCCGCCTTGGTAGGCGCGCCAAAGCTCGAAGAGTACCTGGACGAAGAGTCCCGCGTGCACTTCGATGGCGTGAAGGCCCGTCTTGACGCTGCCGGCATCCCGTTCGTGATCAACACCAAGCTGGTGCGCGGCCTGGATTACTACAGCAAGACCGTATTCGAGTGGGTCACCGACAAGCTCGGCGCCCAGGGCACGGTCTGCGCTGGCGGGCGCTACGATGGCCTGGTCGAGCAGATGGGTGGCAAGCCGACCGCCGGCGTTGGCTTTGCCATGGGGATCGAGCGTCTGCTGCTGCTGATCGAAACCCTGGGCCAGGTGCCTGAGTCGATCAGCCGTACCATCGACGTTTACCTGTGCGCCTTTGGCGAGCAAGCGGAGCTGGCTGGCCTGAAGATCAGCGAGCAACTGCGCGATCGTCTGCCGAACCTGCGCCTGGCAGTCAATGCCGGTGGCGGCAACTTCAAGAACCAGTTCAAGAAGGCCGACAAGAGCGGCGCGCTGTTCGCGCTGATTCTGGGCGACGACGAGCTCGAGAAGCAGCAGATCGGCCTGAAGCCCCTGCGTGGCCAGGGCGAACAACAGAACATTGCCTGGGATGCGCTTGCCGCGCACCTGGAAACCGCGATCGCCCAGGCGTGACGCGGTCTGACAACGAATAGGCGAATAGGAGTATTGGGGTGTCGAGTACCGATGATGAGAGCCTGGCAGCAGCCAAGGACTGGTGGAATCGCAACGGCAAGCCGCTGCTGACCGGCGCCCTGCTGGCTGGCGTGGTGGTGTTGGGCTGGCAGACCTGGCACAAGTACAAGGCCAACCAGTCCCAGGGCGCCTCGGTGCTGTACCAGGCGCTGCTGGAAACCTCGTTGACGCCTGACGGCAAGCCCGACGCGAGCAAGGTCGCCGAGCTGTCCGGCAAGCTCAAGAGCGAGTTCGGCGGCACCGCCTACGCCCAGTACGGCAGCCTGTTCGTGGCCAAGGTCGCGGTCGAGAGCGGCAAACTGGACGATGCGGCCAGCGAGCTGAAGAGCGTGCTGGACAAGCCGGCCGACGCCACCCTCGGCGAGATCTCGCGCCAGCGCCTGGCCCGCGTGCTCGCGGCCCAGGACAAGGCCGAGGACGCGCTCAAGCTGCTCGACGGCGACACCGACAAGGCTTTCCTGGCCAGCCGCGAAGAGCTCAAGGGCGACCTGCTGGTACAGCTGGGCCGCGCCGACGACGCGCACAGCGCCTACGAAAAAGCCAAGGCCGCGCTGTCCGACGACGCCGCGATCGGTGGCCTGCAACTGAAGCTGGATGACCTGGCCAAAGGGGACGCCTGAAGTGAAGGGTTGGAAACAAGCAGCAGTGCTCACCCTCGCCGTGCTGGCGGCGGGTTGCAGCAGCAACAGCAAGAAGGAACTGCCCCCGGCCGAGCTGACCAAGTTCACCGAGGAAGTGGTGCTGAAGAAGCAGTGGAGCCGTTCGATCGGTGACGGCCAGGGCGAGACCTACAACACCCTGGTGCCGGCCATCGAGAACGACCGCATCTACGCCTCCGACGTCAACGGCGAGGTCTTCGCGCTGAACCGCATCACCGGCGACGTGGTGTGGAAGAAGGACCTCGAGCTGCCGGTATCCGGCGCCGTGGGCGTGGGCTACGGCCTGGTCATGCTGGGTACCCTCAAGGGCGAGGTCATTGCCCTGGATTCCAGCACCGGCGAGGAGCGCTGGCGCTCACGCGTCAGTAGCGAAGTGCTGGCGCCGCCGGCCAACAACGGCGACGTGGTGGTGGTGCAGACCCAGGACGACCGTCTGGTCGGCTTCGACGCCGCCACCGGCGACCGTCGCTGGATCTACGAGAACAGCCCGGCCGTACTGACCCTGCGTGGCACCGGCGCGCCGGTGGTGACCAACCGCCTGGCCGTGGCCGGCCTGTCCACCGGCAAGGTGGTGGCGGTCGATATCAGCAACGGCGTGCCGGTGTGGGAGAGCCGCGTGGCGATTCCGCAGGGCCGTTCCGAGCTGGACCGGGTGGTGGACATCGACGGCGGCCTGCTGCTGTCCGGTGGCACCCTGTACGTCGGCACCTACCAGGGCCGCGTCGCCGGCCTGGAGCTGGAAAGTGGCCGCGTGCTGTGGCAGCGCGATGCCTCCAGCTACGTGGGTGTCGCCCAGGGCTTCGGCAACGTCTACGTGAGCGAAGCGTCGGGTACCGTGCAGAGCGTCGACGAGCGTTCTTCCAGCTCGCTGTGGAGCAACGACTCGATGGCCCGCCGTCAGCTGTCGGCGCCGGAAGTGTTCTCCAGCTATGTGGCGGTGGGCGACTTCGAGGGTTACCTGCACCTGCTCAGCCAGGTCGATGGCCGCTTCGTCGGCCGTGAGCGTATCGACAGCGATGGCCTGCGCGCCCGACCCCTGGTGGTCGGCGACACCATCTACGTCTTCGGCAACAGCGGCAAGCTCGAGGCACTGACCATCCGCTGAAGCTATGCTTGAGCTCGCTCGCGGGCTCAGGCCGCGGCGCATGACGCGCCGCCCGAACTCCGGCCGCTGCCTTGCAGCGGCCTTTGCATTTTCAAGAATTCAAGAGTGGAGAGCCGCATGGTTCCCGTAATCGCCCTGGTGGGCCGGCCGAACGTCGGTAAATCCACCATGTTCAACCGCCTGACCAAGACCCGCGACGCCATCGTCGGCGACCTGTCGGGCCTGACCCGTGACCGCCAGTACGGCGATGCCAGCTGGCAGGGTCGTTCCTACATCCTGATCGACACCGGCGGTATCACCGGTGACGAAGTGGGCATGGACGAGAAGATGGCCGAGCAGTCGCTGATGGCCATCGAGGAAGCCGACTACGTGCTGTTCCTGGTCGATGCCCGTGCCGGCATGACCGCCGCCGACCAGATGATCGCCGATCACCTGCGCAAGCGGAACAAGGAAGCGATCCTGGTCGCCAACAAGATCGACAACATCGATCCCGATATCGCCCGCGCCGAGTTCTCGCCGCTGGGCATGGGCAACGCCATCCCGGTGGCGGGCTCCCAGGGCCGCGGTATCAACGCCCTGATGGAATCGCTGCTCGGCCATATTCCCCGTGATCCCGAGGAAGAAGCCCTCGACGAAGATGTCGCCGAAGGCGAGGAAGCCACGCGCATCCCCGGCCCGAGCGAGAAAGACGGCATCAAGATCGCCATCATCGGCCGCCCCAACGTGGGCAAGTCGACCCTGGTCAACCGCATGCTCGGCGAAGAGCGCGTGGTGGTGTACGACCAGCCAGGTACCACCCGCGACAGTATCTACATTCCGTTCGAGCGTGATGGCGAGAAGTACACCTTCATCGACACCGCTGGCGTGCGCAAGCGCGGCAAGATCCACGAGGAAGTCGAAAAGTTCTCGGTGGTGAAGACCCTGCAGGCGATCAAGGACGCCAACGTGGTGATCTTCGTCATGGACGCCCGCGAAGGCGTGGTCGACCACGACCTCAACCTGCTGGGCTTCGCCCTGGACGCCGGCCGCGCCGTGGTCATCGCCCTGAACAAGTGGGATGGTATGGAGCCGGGCGAGCGCGACTA
This sequence comes from Pseudomonas peradeniyensis, assembly GCF_014268935.2. Taxonomy (GTDB): domain Bacteria; phylum Pseudomonadota; class Gammaproteobacteria; order Pseudomonadales; family Pseudomonadaceae; genus Aquipseudomonas; species Aquipseudomonas peradeniyensis. The sequence goes on from NZ_JABWRJ020000003.1 coordinate 1,078,389, forward strand.
CGTGAAGACCGAGCTGGAACGCCGGCTGTTCTTCGTCGACTTCGCCGACATCCACTTCATCTCGGCGCTGCACGGCACCGGCGTGGGCCACTTGTACAAGTCGGTGCAGGCCGCGTTCAAGTCGGCGGTCACCCGCTGGCCGACCAGCCGCCTGACGCAGATCCTCGAAGACGCCATCAGCGTGCACCAGCCGCCGCTGGTCAACGGTCGCCGCATCAAGCTGCGCTATGCCCACCTCGGTGGCGCCAACCCGCCGCTGATCGTGATCCACGGCAACCAGACCGACAAGATCCCCAACTCCTACTCGCGCTACCTGGAGAACACCTACCGCCGGGTGCTCAAGCTGGTCGGCACGCCGATCCGCATCGAGTACAAGGGCGGTGACAACCCGTTCGAGGGCAAGAAAAACACCCTCACCGATCGCCAGGTCAACAAGAAGCGCCGCCTGATGTCGCACCACAAGAAGGCCGAGAAGAAGCGCCGCGACAAGCGTTAGTAACAACGCTTGCAGAACCCTCGTTGGGAGGGGCCTCGTGGGAGCGGGCTTGCCCCGCGATGAGATTGTTCAGGTCAATTGACTGCCTGATCTGACCTCATCGCGGGGCAAGCCCGCTCCCACGCTTCATTCTGCTGTTGGGTTGCAACGGTTGACCCACCGCAATCCCCCTATTGTTTCAACCTTTTTCCTGACTGCTTGATCCGCTATGCTCGGACCCAACCCCGTGCCGGACAAACCCCAGGAAAGAGGGCTCCATGATCCGCAGCAAACTGCCGAACGTCGGCACGACCATCTTCACCACCATGTCGCAACTGGCCATGCAGACCGGTGCGCTCAACCTCTCCCAGGGCTTCCCTGATTTCAACGGTCCCCAGGCCTTGCTCGATGCCGTCGGTCGCCATGTGGCCGCCGGGCACAACCAGTATTCGCCCATGACCGGCCTGCCGGCACTGCGCCAGCAGGTGGCGGCGAAAATCGCCCGGTTGTACGGCGCGAATGTCGATGCCGACCAGGAGGTGACCATCACCCCGGGTGCCACCGAGGCGATCTTCTGCGCCATCCAGGCGGTCATCCATGCCGGCGACGAGGTGATCGTCTTCGACCCCAGCTACGATAGCTACGAGCCCTCCGTGGAACTGGCCGGCGGGCGCTGCGTGCATGTGCCGCTGGCCGACGGCAGTTTCAGCATCGACTGGCAGCGTTTCAGCGATGCCCTGAGCCCGCGCACGCGCATGGTCATCCTCAACTCGCCGCACAACCCCAGCGGTGCGCTGATCAGCCGTGACGACCTGGACCAGTTGGCCAGGCTGATCGGCGACCGCGATATCTACCTGGTCAGCGACGAGGTCTACGAACACCTGATCTACGACGGCGTGCGCCATGCCAGCGTGCTGGCCCACCCGCAGCTCTATTCGCGGGCGTTCGTGGTCAGCTCGTTCGGCAAGACCTACCACGTCACCGGCTGGAAGACCGGCTATGTGGTCGCCCCGCCGGCATTGAGCGCGGAACTGCGCAAGGTGCACCAGTACGTCAATTTCTGTGGCGTGACGCCGTTGCAGTGCGCGCTGGCCGACTTCATGGCCGAGCACCCTGAGCATATCGACGAGCTGCCGGCCTTCTACCAGGCCAAGCGGGACCTGTTCTGCGACCTGCTGCAGGCCTCGCGTTTCACCTTCACCCGCACGCCGGGCACCTATTTCCAACTGGTGGACTATTCGCAGATTCGGCCCGACCTGAACGATGTCGACATGGCCCTGTGGCTGACCCGTGAGCATGGCGTGGCCAGCATCCCGGTGTCGGTGTTCTACCAGCAACCCATCCCCGAGCAACGCCTGGTGCGCCTGTGCTTTGCCAAACGCGAGGAGACGCTGCGCCAGGCAGCGGAGAAACTATGCGCGATCTGAGCCAACTGCCGAACCTGAAAATCGCCCTGGTGCAGACCACCCTGGCCTGGCACGACCGCGAGGCCAACTACGCGCACTTCGAGGAGCTGATCGGCCAGGCCGGCGAGGTGGACCTGGTGGTCCTGCCGGAAATGTTCACCACCGGCTTCTCGATGGAGTCCGAAAGCCTGGCGGAGCCTGAGAACGGCCCGACCTACAAGTGGCTCAAGGCCCAGGCGAAGAAAGCCAACGCGGTGATCACCGGCAGCGTGATCATCCAGGCCGCCGACGGCAGCCACCGCAACCGCCTGCTGTGGGCGCGGCCCGACGGTGAGATCCTGCACTACGACAAGCGCCACCTGTTCCGCATGGCTGGAGAGCACAAGCACTACACCCCGGGCGAGCGCCAGGTGCAGTTCGAGCTCAAGGGTTGGCGGATCCGCCCGCTGATCTGCTACGACCTGCGCTTCCCGGTGTGGAGCCGCGATGCCCAGGACACCGACCTGCTGCTGTACACTGCCAACTGGCCTGCGGCGCGGCGCCTGCACTGGAACCGCCTGCTGCCGGCGCGGGGCATCGAGAACCTGTGCTTCGTCGCGGCGGTTAACCGGGTGGGCACCGATGGCAAGGGCTTCGCCTATTCCGGCGACAGCCAGGTGCTGGACTTCCAGGGCGAGAGCCTGCTGAGCGCGGGCGAGGCCGACGGCGTGTTCACCGTGGTGCTGCGGGCGGCGGAATTGGCGGCGTACCGGGCGCGGTTCCCGGCGAACCTGGATGCCGATACCTTCGATCTGCATTGAGGGCCAATCGCGGGGCAAGTCGCATCGGCGCACCGCCGCTCCCACGATTCTGTGGGAGCGGGCTTGCCCCGCGATGCTTTCAGGCTTCAGTACACATCTCGCCGATACCGGCCGTCCTCGATCAACTGCTGCACGACAGCCTCGCCCAGCATCCCCTGCAACGCTGCGTCCACCCCGGCCGCCATACCTTGCAGGCTGCCGCAGACATACACGCAAGCGCCATCCTCGACCCAGCGCTTGAACTCGGCGGCCTGCTGCAACAGCACGTCCTGCACATAGATCTTTTCCGCCTGGTCCCGCGAAAACGCCAGGTCCAGCCGTTGCAGGTCGCCGCTTTCCACCCAGCCCTGCAGCTCCTCGCCGCAAAGCAGGTCGTGTGCCCGGTTGCGTTCACCGAACAGTAGCCAGTTGCGTTGTTCGCCCTCGGCAATACGGGCCTTGAGCAGGCTGCGCAGACCGGCCAGGCCGGTGCCATTGCCGATCATTACCAAGGGCGCCGACTCGGCGGGCAAATGGAAACCGCTATTGCGACGCAGGCGTGCGCTGACGCTGCCTTCCAGCGGCAGGTATTCGGTCAGCCAGCCGGAGCCCAGGCCCAGGTTGCCATCGGCGTGGCGCTCCTGGCGCACGATCAGCTCCAGCACGCCATCGCTGGCGATGGAAGCAATCGAGTATTCACGGGCAGTCAGCGGGATCAGGGCATCGACCAGTGCCTGGGCATGCAGGCCGATCAGGTGTTCGCGGCTGACCGGCAACTGGCGGCTGGCCAGGCCCTGCGCCAAGGTTTCCTGCAGGCCATCGAGCTGCACCGAGCTGCGTGGATCGAGGCCCAGGCCGGCCAGGAAGGCATCGACGCGGGGCTGGCCGTTGCGCGGCAGGATCTCGATCAGGTCACCGGCTTCCCAGGTTGCGGGCGCTTCTGCCTGCAGGCCCAGCAGGTACACCGGCGCCCCCTGGCTGCCGGGGTTGAGCTGTTCGCGGCGCGACAGGCGCCAGTTGCCGAAGCTTGGCGGCTGCCAGGCGGCAACCGGGCGGGCGCCGGTCAGTTGCGTCAGTTCCTGTTGCCACAACTGCAGGGCGACGGGGTCGGCGTTGTCCACCTCCACCGGGCTGAAGGCGCAGCTGGCGCCACGTTCGCCGAGCCAGGCCTGGAGCCGGCGGGCGAAGCCGCAGAAGTGCGGGTACTGGCGGTCGCCCAAGGCCAGCAGGGCGTAGTCCAGGTGCTCCAGCGGCCAGGCTTGGCCCAGAACCTTGCGCTCGAAGCCACGGGCGCTGTCCGGGGCCTCGCCGTCGCCGAAGGTGCTGACCACGAACAGCGCGCGGTTGGCCTGGCGCAATTCGGTCTCGCCCAGTTCGGCCAGCGGGCGTACCTGCACCGGCAAGCCGGCGGCTTGCAGTTGGCCGGCGCTCTGCCAGGCCAGCTGTTCGGCGAAGCCGCTCTGGCTGGCGAAACCGATCAGCCAGCGGTCGCCGTCATTCGACTGCGGGGCCACCGCGCCACGTGTGGCGCGGACCTGGCGCTTCTTGCGCCGACGGTCGAGGTACAGCAGCCAGCCGGTGACGAAGAACAGCGGCATGGTCAGGCTGGCGAGGGTGACGATGATCCGCCCCGGCAGGCCGAAGTAGCTGCCCACGTGCAGGGCGTAGACGCTCTGCAGCAACTGGGCCTTGAACGACTTGTCGGTATAGCGCTCGTGACGCTTGACCTGGCCGCTGGCCGGGTCGAGGGTGAGGGTGTTGAGGGCGCGCTCGTGGTCGGCGCCCTGCAGCAGGTAGAACAGGGTCGCCGGTTGCCCGCCGGCCGGTGGCAGGCGCAGGTTGTAGGTGGACAGGCCGGGGCCTGCGGCGGCCTTGAGGTTGGTCCAGATGGCATCGTAATCGACAACAAGAGGCGGGGCGTTCTTGTCCACCTTGGGCGGGCCATGGCGACCGCCGCGGCCTTCGCCACGCTTCTGCTCGCCGGCTGCGGGCTGGTCGGCCAGCAGCCGGTTCAGGCCTTCGCGGTACCACTCGTAGGACCAGAACAGCCCGGTCAGGGCGAACAGCAGGTAGAACAGCAGGCACCAGGTGCCGAACACCGCGTGCAGGTCCCAGTTGAAGGCACGGCCTTTCTTCGCCCAGTCCAACGTCAGCCAGGTCCGCCAGTTCAGAGCCTTGCGCGGCCAGCGCAGGTACAGCCCGGACAGGCAGAAGAATATAAGCATCAGGGTGCAGGCGCCGGTGATCTGCCGGCCTGTGTCGCCCATGGCCAGGAACCGGTGCAGGTTGAGCATGAGGTTGAAGAAGCCCAGGCCGGCGACGTCACCCTTGAGCTCGCCGGTGTACGGGTCGGCATAGCGTAGCGCGCCACGGCGCTCGCCGGGGGCGGGGGTGAAGAAGATTCGCGCGGCGTTGCCCTCGCGGGTGTCGACCCAGAGCATGGAGACCTTGTCGCCTTGCGCGGCCTCGACCCGGCGGACCAGCTCGGCCGGTGGCAGCACACCTTCCTGGCGTACCTCGACCTTGAGTACCTCGGCGTTGAATGCGCGCAGCAGTTCTTCCTGGAACGACCAGATCGCGCCGGTCACGCCCATCAGCGCCAGCACCAGGCCGGCGGTGATGCCAAAGAACCAGTGCAATTGGAACAGCGTCTTCTTCACCACATCGATCACCTTGTATTGCCGCCAGGAACTGCGCGGCGTGCATTATGCCTTGATACGCAAAAGCCCCGTTCAAGCGAATGAACGGGGCCCGGGGTGCGGCTGTTTAGAAGTGCACGCTGGTGGTCAGCAACGCCGTGCGCCCCGCCGCCTGGTTGGCGAAGTGGGTGGAGTACGCCTTGTCGTAGTAGACCTCGTTGGTGAGGTTCTGCACGTTCAGCTGCAGGTCGATGTTCTTGGTCAGCTTGTAGGCGGCCATGGCGTCGTAGCGTACGTAGCTGTCGACCATGGTGGTGTTGGCCACGCTGCCGTAGACGTCATCGACATAGAAGGCGCCGCCACCGACGGTCAGCTTCGGCGTCAGCTGGTAGGTGGTCCACAGGCTGGCGCTGTTGTTCGGCGTGTTGGGCAACTGGTTGCCGTCGTTCGCCTTGCCCAGTGGGCCGCCGTCGATCTGGCGGGCCTGCATGTAGGTGTAGCCAGCGAACACCTGCCACTTGTCGGTCAGTTTGCCGCTGGCCGACAGCTCGATGCCTTGCACACGGGTTTCACCGACGTTCTCGTAGGTGTTGGTGTTGACCTGGACCCGGGCATTTTCCTTCTCGGTGCGGAACAGCGCGGCGGCCAGGGACAGGCGCTGGTCGAGCAGGTCCCACTTGGTGCCGAGCTCGTAGTTGGTGGTCTCTTCCGGCTCCATGTCACTGCCCAGCAGGTTGCCGGAACGGTCGGTGGTGTTGCCCAGCGGGTTGCCTTCGGTACCCTCGCCGAGCATGGCGCCAGGCGGCGTGGCGGAGGTGGCGTAGGACACGTAGATGCTGCCGTTGTCCGCCGGTTTCCACACCAGGCCCAGCTGGCCGGTGACGAACTCGCTGGTGTCCGAGCCTTTGGCGGGTACGCCCTTGCTGCTCACCGTGGTGCTGCCGTCGGCGTTGTAGCCACGGTAGTCGGTGTCGAAGTGGTCATAGCGCAGGCCCATGTTCAGCAGCCACTGCGGGGTCAGCTCCAGGGTGTCGAACACGTAGAGCGCGCGGGTCTTGCTGCTGGTCCTGGTGCCGGCGTAGTTGCGCGCGACGGTGCCGACCCAGTTGTCGTCCGGGTTCGGGTTGTCCAGCGAGGTGCAGCTGCCGCCACTGCCTGGGCCGGTACAGGTGAGCTTGCTGTTGGGGGTGACGGTGTAGCTCTGGCGGTCGGACTCTTCCTTGGTGAACTCGACGCCGGTGGAGAAGCTGTTCTTCAGGCCGCCCAGGTAGAACTCGCCGAACAGGTCGGTCTGGTTGGTGGTGGTGGCGGTGTTGCCCACACGGGTGTTGGCGCGACGCCAGACGCCGTTGTTGTTGACGTTGCCGGCGCTGTCGTCAGGCTGGGTCAGCACGTAGTCCTGCATGCTGTTGCCGTGGCGCAGGGTGTTCTTGATGGTCAGCGTGTCGGACAGGTCGTGCTCGATGGCGAAGGTCGCGATATCGACACGGGTCTTGCGGAAGTCGCGTCCGGTCAGACCGTAGAAGTTGTCGCTGTCACCACCGTCGACCGGTTTGTCCGGATGCGCCGAAGTCCGTGCGGTGCTGCCTGCGCGCGGCACGCTGTAGGGGATGCCGGAGTCCGGCAGGTCGTCGCTTTCGAGGTGGTAGTAGTCGAGGTTGACGCGGGTCGGCGTACCCAGGCCGAAGGCCAGCGAGGGGGCGATGCCCCAGCGGTCGTAGTTGACCTTGTCGCGGCCGGCGACGTTGCTTTCGTGGGTCATCAGGTTCAGGCGCCCGGCAACGCTGTCGCTGAACTGGTAGTTGCCGTCGAAGGTGTAGCGTTGGGTCTGGTCGCTGCCCCAGGTCCAGGCGCCGTCCAGCGAGTTGCCCAGGTGCGCGCGCTTGCTCACCAGGTTGATGGTGCCGCCCGCGGCGCCACGGCCACCGATCGCCGAGTTCGGGCCCTTGGCCACTTCCACCGATTCCACCGCGAAGATTTCCCGGGTCTGGGCACCGGTGTCGCGCACGCCGTCCAGGTAGGTGTCGCCCTGAGCATCGAAGCCACGGATGAAGGGGCGGTCGCCTTGCGGGTTGCCGCCTTCACCGGCACCGAAGGTGATCCCCGGCACGGTGCGCAGGGCATCCTGCAGGGACATGGCGTTGGTGTCCTTGATCACCTGCTGTGGGATCACGGTGACCGACCGTGGGGTGTCCACCAGCGGCGCGGTGTACTTCTGCGACGAGGCCTTGTCGACCTTGTACTCGGTGCTTGCCTGTTCGGCCTTGCCATTGACGCTGGTGGCGTCGAGGGTGATGGCGTTATTGGCGGCCGGGTCGGCGGCATAGGCCGAGGTGGCGGTGATCGCCATGCCGATGGCGGAGGCGAGCAGACGTGGTGAACTCACAGCAGATGGCACGTGACGCATTGTTGTAGACCTTCCCCAAGGTATGAAGGCCGCGGAGCATAATGTAAGTGATTGTAACGAACAATTGAGAAGCGTTTACATTCGCCATAAATTTACATTCTTTACAATTTTGCCTTACGGTTTTTACGGTCTCATCCGTCGTGCGATGGAGAAAGGGGCTTGTGGTAGGTAAAAGGGAATCAATATCATTGGCGTCCCTTTCAGTCATACCTGGTGCCGCCGCATGCTGCTTCATATTCCCGGGCTGTTCGACGCCGACGAGATCTCGCGCATCCGCGAGGCCCTGGAGCAGGCCGACTGGGCCGATGGCAAGATCACCGCGGGGTACCAGTCGGCCAAGGCCAAGCACAACCTGCAGTTGCCCGAGGGCCATGCGCTGGCCAAGGAGATCGGTGGCGCACTGATCGAGCGGCTGTGGCGCAACCCGTTGTTCATGTCGGCGGCGCTGCCGCACAAGGTGTTCCCGCCGCTGATCAACTGTTACCGCGAAGGGGGCAATTTCGATTTCCACATCGACAACGCCCTGCGCCAGCCCAAGGGCAGCCCGGAGCGGGTGCGCACCGACCTGTCCTCGACGCTGTTCCTCAGCGACCCGGACAGCTACGACGGTGGCGAACTGGTGATCCAGGACACCTATGGCGTGCGCGAGGTCAAGCTGGCCGCGGGCGACATGGTGCTGTATCCCGGCACCAGCCTGCACAAGGTCAATCCGGTCACTCGCGGGGCGCGCTATGCGGCGTTCTTCTGGACCCAGAGCCTGGTGCGCGAGGACAGCCAGCGCACCCTGCTGTTCGAGATGGACAACGCGGTTCGCCAGCTTACCGCCGATGTGCCCGGGCATCCGTCGCTGCTGCAACTGACCGGCACCTATCACAACCTGCTGCGCCGCTGGGCCGAGGTCTGAGCCGTGTCCTATCAGTTGCGACGTGAGGATGTGGTGGATGTGGCCGGGTTGCAGGCGATGCTCGAACACAGCCCGGGCCAGGCCGCCCAGGCGATCCTGGCAGCGGCGGGGCAGGGAGTGGTCGAGGCGCAGTCGTTGCTCGGGCAGATCCTGCTCGATGGGCGCGGTATCGAAGAGGATGCCAGCGTGGCCCGTCGTTGGTTCGCCATCGCCGCCCAGGGCGGCAGCGCCATGGCCCACAACATGCTTGGCCGGTGCCTGGAGCACGGCTGGGGTGGCGAGGCGGATCTCGCACAGGCGGCCATTCACTATGCCCGTGCGGCCGACGCCGGCCTGGACTGGGGCATGTACAACCTGGCCAACCTCCTGGCCACCGGGCGCGGGGTGCCGGCCGACCAGGCCCAGGCGTTGATGTGCTACGAGAAGGCCGCGCAGCTGGGGCATGCCAAGTCGATGAACCTGTATGGGCGCTACCTGGAGCAGGGGATTGCCACCGCGCCGAGTCCTGCCCGGGCGGTGCGCTGGTATCGGCGTTCGGCCGAGGCCGGGGATTTTCGCGGGATGTTCAGCCTGGCGCTGGTGCTGGTCGAGCGCGGGGAAATCGGGGAGGCCGGGCCTTGGCTGGAGCGAGCCAGGGTCGAGGGCAACCTGAATTTCCTGCGCAGTGCGCTGGTGACGTTGCAGGGGGCGGGGCCGGCGCTGATGGCCCATGCGGCGCGCTATGCCGAGGAGATCGAACAGCGCGCTACTTGAGTATGTCTGTTCCGGTCATATCGCGAGTCAAACCCGCTCCCACGGGTATTCACCACGGGCGTGGGAGCGGCCTCGCCCCGCGATAGAATTGAAAACGGGGCCTTGCGGCCCCGTTGTGTATTACAGGTAGTAGGCTTTCAGCGGCGGGAAGCCGTTGAACTCCACCGCGCTGTAGCTGGTGGTGTAGGCACCGGTGGATAGCCAGTACAGGCGGTCGCCAATCGCCAGGTTCAGCGGCAGGCCGTACTTGTAGTTCTCGTACATGATGTCGGCGCTGTCGCAGGTCGGGCCGGCGATCACCACTTCCTCGGTCTCGCCTTTCTTCTCGGTCCAGATCGGGAACTTGATCGCCTCGTCCATGGTTTCGATCAGGCCGGAGAACTTGCCCACGTCGGTGTAGATCCAGCGCTCGACCGCGGTGCGCGACTTGCGCGCCACCAGCACCACTTCACTGACCAGGATGCCGGCGTTGGCGATCAGCGAGCGGCCAGGCTCGAGGATGATTTCCGGCAGGTCGTCGCCGAAGTCTTCCTTGAGGAAGCGGATGATCTCCTCGGCGTAGGTCTCGAGGCTGTTGGTGCGGGTGATGTAGTTGGCCGGGAAGCCGCCGCCCATGTTGATCAGCTTCAGCTCGATGCCGTCTTCTTCCTTCAGGCGCTCGAAGATCACCTTGACCTTGGCGATGGCCGCGTCCCACACGCTGATGTCGCGCTGCTGGGAGCCTACGTGGAAGGAGATGCCATAGGGCACCAGGCCCAGGTCGCGGGCGAGGATCAGCAGGTCCATGGCCATGTCGGTCTGGCAGCCGAATTTGCGCGACAGCGGCCAGTCGGCGGTGGTGGAGCCTTCGGTGAGGATACGCACGTAGACTTTCGAGCCCGGCGCGGCCTTGGCGATGTTGCGCAGGTCGGCTTCGGAGTCGGTGGCGTACAGGCGCACGCCTTTCTCGAAGAAGTAGCGGATGTCCTTGGACTTCTTGATGGTGTTGCCGTAGCTGATGCGGTCGGGGCTGACGCCACGGCCCAGCACCTTGTCCAGCTCGTAGATCGAGGCGATGTCGAAGCTCGAGCCTTTCTCCTTGAGCAGGTCGATGATCTCGACCGCCGGGTTGGCCTTGACCGCGTAGTAGACCTTGGCGAACTCGAAACCGGCGCGCAGGTCGTCATAGGCCTGGCTGATCATCTGGGTATCGATGAGTACGAAAGGGGTTTCCTGCTTGTCGGCGAACGCCTTCATCTTCTGGAAGGTGTCACGCGCAAAGTAGTCTTCGACCTGGATCGACATGCTCAAGGGCTCCATGGGCAAACTGAAAAGATAAGTGGCAGCAAACTGAACGTCCTCCGTATCCCCACTTTGGTTCGCCTACTTCCCAAGGCATGTCGCCGAAAGCAAAAAGGTCAACCGTGCCGGGAAAGGGCGGCGGGTGACCTTGCTGTCTCGTCGTCAGTACTTGAGCCGGATGGATCGTTTCCAGCATGGACGTTCGGCGCGCACTTTAGGACGTGAAAACCGCAAGATCAACAGGCAGGTCCGGGGTGTTCGTCGTGTATCGATGCCCCACCGCTGCAATAACCGACCGATGCGTGGCGTGGATGTTCCGGAAAAGGCCACAAGCGTTAAAAATTGTGGAATAGGTGGCGATCTGGTCGCGAACGGCTGATAGCTGGGTTCTTTGCATGTTGGCTGGCTTTCGCTGCGAAAGAGCCGAAGAATCGGCAGAAGACCGTTTGTCGGGGTTGTGTGGTGAACGGGGTTTTTCCGGAGAGTGTTCATATTTATGGCCACGGCGCGACGCCCGTCATTTTTTTCGAAATCGCCATAAATTTTTTGTTACCGACACCGGAAACCACCCTTGGTCGGCTTAGGCATGGGCCGATTGCCGTCCTTGATGAGAAACATTACTATTCGCGACCTCATCTGCCTCCCTGACGACCCCGAACGTGTCCGGACACAAAGGCTTCCTCGACCACTACCATGAGCTGATCGGCACCTGGACGCGCAAGCTGCGCAGTCGTCAGCAGGCCGAGGATCTCACCCACGACGCCTTTGTCCGGGTTCTGGAAAACCCGAACGAACAGGTCGAGCAGCCGCGTGCCTACCTGCACCAGACCGCCCGCAACATCGCCGTCGATGGCTTTCGCCGCGAGGACCGTCGCCAGGCACTTGAACTGGAGGCGTTCGCCGACGGCGCCGCCAATGGTTCCGACCCGGAGGCCTACGTGCATGCCCTGGAACTGGCCGACAGCGTCGAGCGGGCGCTGGCCGAGCTGCCGCTCAACTGCCGGCGGGTGTTCATCTGGCAGAAGCTCGAGGGCCTGACCCAGGCCGAGATCGCCGAGCGCATGGGTTTGACCAAGAACATGGTCGAAAAGTATATGATCCGCACGCTCCGACATCTGCGTGAGCACCTGGATGTGTCGGCCAGATGAGTCAGGAGACCCCATTGATCAGACAGCACGCGCCCGACCCTGTGGGCGAGCAGGCGGCCAGCTGGTTCGCCCGGACCCAGGAGGCGCCGCATGACAGCGCCGTGCAGCAGGCCTTGCAGGCATGGCTGGCACAGCACCCACGCCATCGCGAGGAGTACCAGCGCCTGGTACAGCTGTGGCGCGCCGCCGATTTCATCCCTCGACAACGCCTCGAAGCGCTGTGCCAGCCCGAGCCGGTGCGCCAGCTTCCACGCCGCCGTCTGCTGCGCCAGGCCTTGGCGGCCGGTGTGGCGGTGGCCGCGCTAGGGCTGGGCTGGACAGGTTGGCAGTACCAGCAGCTCAACCATCAGGACACGTTGACTACGGCCCTGGGCGAGCGGCGTCAGGTCGAACTGCCGGACGGATCACGACTGGAACTCAACAGTGCCACCCAGGTGCAGGTGATGTTCTCTTCGGGGCAACGCCATGTACGCCTGGGGGCGGGCGAGGCGATGTTCATAGTTGCCCACGACAGTGGCCGGCCTTTCGTGGTGAGCACCGCACAGGGTGAAGTCACCGTCACCGGCACCCGCTTCGATGTGCGCCAAGAGCCGAACGGCACTCGCGTGGCCGTGGAGCAGGGTTCGGTGCGGGTGCAGGGCGCGGCCGAGTCGCTGGCGCTGCTCGGTGCCGGGCAGGGTTCGCACATCGACGCCCAGGGCAAGGTCGCCGCGCCCTATGCAGTCGACGCCAATGCCGTGACCGCCTGGCGCCAGGGCAAGCTGGTGTTCGACAACGCGCCATTGAGCGAGGTGGTGGCGGAAGTCTCCCGCTACCGCGCCCAGCCGTTGCATGTGGCACCCGGCAAGGCCGCCGCGCTGCGCCTGTCGAGCACCTTCAGCACCGATGACCCGGACGCGCTGCTGCGGGCGCTGCCGAGCATCCTGCCGGTGCAGGTGAAGACCCGTCCGGATGGCTCCAGCGAAATTGTTCTGAAATAAATTCAGGTTTTTTTCCGTTCGTTCGTCTTCCCCGCCAGCTGCAACTGCCAAGCATTTCCATTTGCATGCGGTTGGCGTTTATCCCGACTCTCAGGACCCCTCGAAGACGTGAACAACAATAAGCCCCTTCTCCACCTGCGCCGCCTGGCGCTGGCCCTGGCGGTCAGCGCCGCCGCCGGCAACAGCTACGCCGACAGCATCCAGATCCAGGCCCAGCCATTGGCGGGCGCTCTCAAGCAGCTGGGCCAGCAGACCCACCTGCAACTGTTCTTCAGCCCCGAACTGGTGGACGGCAAGCAGGCTCCGGCGGTGTCCGGCAACCTGGCGCCGGAGCAGGCCCTGCAGCAACTGCTGCAAGGCAGCGGGCTGACCTTCGAGCAGTCCGCGGACACCGTGGTGGTCAAGCCGGTCCAGGCCGCCGGCAGCCTGACCACCGGCAGCCTGGAGCTGGCGCCCACCGATGTGAAGGTGGTCGGTGACTGGTTGGGCGACGCCCAGCAGAGCGTGGTGCAGAACCACCCCGGCGCCCGTACCGTGGTGCGCCGCGAAGCGATGGTGGAGAAGGGCACGATGAACGTGCGCGATGCCCTGCGCGGCATCCCCGGCGTGCAGGTGCAGGACTCCAACGGCACCGGCGGCAGCGACCTGTCGCTGAACGTCGGCGTGCGCGGCCTTACCTCGCGCCTGTCGCCGCGCTCGACCGTGCTGATCGACGGCATCCCGGCGGCCTTCGCCCCTTACGGCCAGCCGCAGCTGTCGATGGCGCCGATCTCCTCGGGCAACCTCGACAGCATCGATGTGGTGCGCGGCGCCGGTTCCGTGCGCTATGGCCCGCAGAACGTCGGCGGGGTGATCAACTTCGTGACCCGGGCGATTCCCGAGAAGGCCACCGGCGAGTTGTCCACCACCCTGGAGACTTCCCGCCATGGCGGCTGGAAGCACACCGAGTCGGCCTTCGTCGGCGGCACCGCCGACAACGGCATGGGCGTGGCGTTGCTGTACACCGGCGTGAACGGTGACGGCTACCGCAGCAGCAACAACGACAACGATATCGACGACGTGATGCTCAAGACCCACTGGGCGCCGACCGATGTCGACGAGTTCTGGCTCAACTTCCACTACTACGACGGCCGGGCCGACATGCCCGGCGGGCTGACCCAGGCCCAGTACGATCACGACCCCTACCAGTCGGTGCGTGACTACGACTACTTCAGTGGCCGGCGCAAGGATGTCTCGTTCAAGTGGTTGCGGCAGATCGACGACGCCACCCAGTTCGAGGTGCTGACCTACTACACCGACAGTTTCCGTGGCAGCGCCATCGCCGCGCGCGACATGAAGACCCTGTCGTCGTACCCGCGCAACTACCACACCTTTGCCATCGAGCCACGCCTGTCGCGGATCTTCTTTGTCGGCCCGACCACCCAGGAAGTCAGTGTCGGCTATCGCTACCTCAAGGAAGCCATGCGCGAGCAGTCCACGCGCCTGGCCCTGGTCGACAACGTGCCCACCGTCACCCCGACCTCCGACGGCCATGTGTTCCAGGACCGCAGCGGCGGCACCGAGGCCAGCGCCTACTACATCGACGACAAGATCGACGTCGGCAACTGGACCATCACCCCAGGCATCCGCTTCGAGCACATCAATACCGACTGGCGCGATCGCCCGGTGCTGGACGCCAACTACCGCCCTGTGCCGGAGAAGAATCGCAGCATCACCAGCAACGAACCGCTGCCGGCGCTGAGCGTGATGTACCACATGTCCGACGCCTGGAAGCTGTTCGCCAACTACGAGACCTCGTTCGGCAGCCTGCAGTACTTCCAGCTGGGTCAGGGCGGTACCGGCAACAACACGGCCAACGGCCTGGAGCCGGAGAAAGCCAAGACCTACGAAGTGGGTACGCGCTACGACAACGGCGGTTTCGCCGGTGAGCTGACCGCGTTCTACATCGACTTCGACGACGAGCTGCAGTACATCAGCAACGACATCGGCTGGACCAACCTGGGGGCGACCAAGCACCAGGGCATCGAGGCCTCGGTGCGCTATGACCTGGCCGGACTCGATCCGCGCCTGGAAGGCCTGTCGGTCAATGGTGGCTACACCTACACCCGCGCCACCTATGAAGGTGAGATTCCCGGCTTCAAGGGCCGCGACCTGCCGTTCTACTCGCGCCAGGTGGCCACCGCCGGGCTGCGTTACGCCGTCAACCGCTGGACCTGGAACCTGGATGCCTATGCCCAATCCAAGCAGCGCGCGCCGGGAACCGGTATGAACGCCAACGGCAGCTTCAACGGTAACTACATCACCGAGCCGAGTGCCGACGGGCAGTATGGCGATATTCCGGGGTACGTGACCTGGCATGCCCGTGGCGGCTATGACTTCGGGCCGCAGCTGTCGAACCTGAAGCTGGCGGCGGGGGTGAAGAACCTCTTCGACAAGCAGTACTTCACCCGCTCCAGCGACAACAACGCCGGGATCTATGTGGGTGAGCCGCGCACGTTTTATGTGCAGGCCAGTGTAGGGTTCTGATAGCGGTGCCACCTTGATCGCGGGGCAAGTCGCATCGGCGCACCGCCGCTCCCACGCCAGATACCGACTGGTGGACTGGCGTGGGAGCGGCGGTGCGCCGATGCGACTTGCCCCGCGATGGGTTGGCTCAGGAAATCGCTGCCTCAGCCGGCGACACGATACTGGTCTTGCCACCCCGCGACCTGCCCGAGCTCAGGTACGCCGCAATCGACTCCTGCGTCACCTCCCCCAAAAACATCCCTTCGGCATCCAGCACCGGCAACCACGCCCGGTTGAACTCGTACATCCGCGACAGCAGGATGCGCAGATGCTCGTCATGCGCCGCAGTGGCATTGAACGGCCGCAGGAAATCCCCGCACGTCCCTTGCTGGCGGTGCATGTCGCGCCGACGCACATAGCCCAGCGCCTTGTTCTGCCCATCGGTGACCACCACGTAGCGCCGGTCATGCTCGTCCAGCAGTTCCAGCGCGTCGCTCACCGGCGTTTGCGGGCTCACCGACGGCGCGTTGTCCGCGGCATCCTCGGCGCGCACCAGCAGCAGGCGCTTGAGCGTGCTGTCCTGGCCGACGAAGTTGCTGACGAAATCGTCCACCGGATGGGCCAGCAAGGTGTCCGGGTGATCCAGCTGCAGTAGCTTGCCGGCGCGGAAGATGGCGATCTTGTCGCCCAGCTTGATGGCCTCGTCGATGTCGTGGCTGACCATGATCACCGTCTTGTTCAGCGCCCGCTGCATCTCGAAGAACTCGTTCTGGATCATTTCGCGGTTGATCGGGTCGACCGCGCCGAACGGCTCGTCCATCAGCAGCACCGGCGCCTCGGCGGCCAGGGCGCGGATCACGCCGATGCGCTGCTGCTGGCCGCCGGAGAGCTCGCGTGGGTAGCGCTGCAGGTACTGCTTGGGTTCGAGCTTGATCATGTGCATCAGCTCGCGGGCGCGGTCGTGGCAGCGTTGCTTGTCCCAGCCGAGCAGGCGTGGGACCACGGTGATGTTCTCCTCGATGGTCATGTTGGGGAACAGGCCGATCTGCTGGATCACGTAGCCGATATGGCGGCGCAGGGTCACTTCGTCCAGCGCGCTGGTGTCCTCGCCATTGATGAACACCTGGCCGCAGGTCGGGGTGATCAGGCGGTTGATCATCTTCAGCGTGGTGCTCTTGCCGCAGCCCGACGGGCCGAGGAATACGCAGATTTCACCCTCGTTGACGGTGAGGCTGACCGCGTCGACGGCTTTGACGTCCTTGCCGTTGACGTTGAAGGTCTTGCTGAGGTTCTTCAGTTCGATCATGGGCGCAGTCCTTCCGGAGTCAGGGCACGTTGCAGGGTTTGCAGGAACAGGTCGGCGATGATCGCCAGCAGGCTGACCAGCACGGCGCCAACCAGCAGCATCGACATGTCGCTGCGGCTGATGGCGGTGAGGATGAGCACGCCCAGGCCACCGGCGCCGATGGTCGCGGCGATGGTCATCACGCCGATGTTCATCACCACGGCGGTGCGCACGCCGGCCAGGATCACCGGCACGGCGATGGGCAGCTCGACCATGCGCAGGCGCTGGCCGAAGGTCATGCCAATGCCGCGGGCGGCCTCGCGGATGCCCGGCTCGACGTTGGTCAGGGCCAGGTAGGTGTTGCGCAGGATCGGCAGCAGTGAATAAAGGAACACGGCGGTGATCGCCGGCAACGGCCCCAGGCCCTGGCCGAACTTCGAGTAGAACGGCAGCAGCAGGCCGAACAGGGCGATCGAGGGGATGGTCAGCAGCACCGTGGCACTGGCTTGCAGGGGGCCGGCGAACACCGGGAAGCGGGTCATCAGGATGCCCAGCGGCACACCGACGACGATGGCCAGGCCCACGGCGATGCCGACCAGGGTGATGTGCTGCCCGGTCAGTTGCAGGACTTGCGCCCAGTCGAGGTGGGCAAAGGTGTCGAGCAGGTTCATGGCTGTACCTCGCCGAGTGAATGCTCACGCAGGAATGTCGCGGCGACCACGGTCGGGCTCTGATGCTCGACATCGACCTGGGCGTTGAGCTTGCGCATGGTCTGGTCGTCGAGCTGACTGGCCAGCGGTTCGAGCAGCGTGGCCAGTTGCGGGTGGGCGTCGAGCACCGCCTTGCGCAGCACGGGCGCCGCGGTGTAGTCGGGGAAGTAGTGCTTGTCGTCTTCCAGCAGCTTGAGGTCGAAGGCGTCCAGGCGCCCGTCGGTGGTGTAGACCAGGCCGGCGAACACCTGGTTGTTGCGCATCGCGGTGTAGACCAGACCGCCATCCATCTGGCGGATGTTGCGCCGGTCCAAGGGCAGCCCGTACATCTCGCGCAGGCCGACCAGGCCATCGGGGCGGTTAGCGAATTCGGTGTCCAGGGCCACCAGGTGGTTGCGGGCGGGCTCGTCACGCAGCACCTGGTTGAGATCGCTGATGGTGTTGACCTGCGGGTAGGCCGCGGCGACCTGCCTGGGCAGCCCCAGTGCGTAGGTGTTGCTGAACTTCGACGGAGTCAGCCAGACCAGTCCTTTCTTCGCATCGAGTGCCTTGACCCGGGCATAGGTGGCTTCGGCGCTGGGCATGCGTTCGTCGATATGGTTGTAGGACACCATCGAGACCCCGGTGTATTCCCACATCAGGTCGAGCTGACCGGTTTCCTGGGCCTGGCGGGCGATGTTGCTGCCAAGACCGGCGGTCACCCGCACGTCGAAGCCGTTGGCGCGCAGGTACTGGGCGGTGATTTCGGCGAGCACGGTCTGTTCGGTGAACACCCGGGCGCCGATGCGGATCAGCGGCTTTTCCGCTGCCTGGGCAAAACCTGCGCATAGCAGGGCCGCGCCCAGCAACAGGGCGATTGTCTTCTTCATGGTTTCCCTCTCGTTATCGGGCCAGGCCACGTTCCAGCCAGCGCTTGCTGGAGAAACTCACCAGCGCGTCGAGCGCCAGGGCCAGCAGCGCGGTGCACGCGGCACCCAGCAACAGCTGCGGCTGGTTGTTCAGGGCAATGCCTGGGAAGATCAGGCTGCCCAGGCTGTTGGCGCCGATCAGGAACGCCAGCGGTGCGGTACCGACGTTCAGCGCCAGGGCCACGCGCACCCCGCCGACGATGATCGGCACGGCATTGGGCAGTTCCACCTGCCACAGCTGCTGGCGCGGGGTCATGCCGATGCCGGTGGCGGCTTCCTTGAGCGAGGCGGGGACGTTTTTCAGGCCCTCGTAGGTATTGCGCACGATGGGCAGCAGGGAGGCGAGGAACAGCGCGAAGATCGCGGGACTGGCGCCAATGCCCAGGATACTCAGGGCGATGGCCAGGACGGCCAGGGGAGGGATGGTGTTGCCAACGTTGAAGAACTGCATGAAGCGTTCGGCCTTGTCGACCCGGTGCGGTCGACTCAGGGCAATGCCGGCGGGGATGCCCACGGCCAGCGCCGCCGCCATCGAAGCCAGCACCAGGACCAGGTGCGCTTGCAGGTAGAACCCAAGATCGTCGCGGTAGCGGTCGATCGTGTCGATGCCGATCCAGTGGACCAGCAGGGCCAGGATGACGAGCACGGCGGCCCATCCCAACAGCCCTTTTCCGTAGCGTGCAGCCACAGGCGGACTCCTTTTTTATAGTCGGCGATCACACCCCCGTGCGGCCGGCCATTCCTGGCGGCGGGCAGCGTGGTCGCGAGCAGCAGCCCGATGCGCGGCATCAGGCCATGAGCCGAACCCCGTCGGGCTCGTGAAGCAGGTGAAACCAGCCCTGAACCGAAGCGGGTTGCAGGGGAGTGGACGTCTCCGTGGAGGGAAAGGTTCCCATCTGGGGCGGCATTTGGCCAGTGCTAATCACTGGCATGTAGGAAGCTTCACGCGAAAATCAAGCGTGAATATTACGTTGAGACGTTGAAGTACCTGCTATCGAGGCATCTTGCAGATGTTCAGAATTTCTTCTCGAATAATCTCGACATGCGCTTGAGGGAATATTCCCTTGGAGGTATTTTAATGGGGTGGTCTATTGGAATGTGCCGGGAGTTCAATGCCGAGCTACAGGTGTTGACCGAGGTGGTACAGGATGAATTGCTGGCGCAGCTTCATCTGCTCAAGCATTTTGGCCCCGCATTGGGGCGTCCGCATGTGGACACGCTGAAGGGCTCGAGGCATTCGAACATGAAAGAGTTGAGGTTCAACGCAGATGGCGGTGTATGGCGAGTCGCATTCGCTTTCGATCGTTCGCGCTCTGCGTTGTTGCTCGTTGCGGGGGACAAGGCTGGTATCAATGAGCGTAGATTTTATGGAAGCCTGATTACCCGTGCCGATGAACGGTTTGATCGACATTTGTCCAGAGGTTGAGAAATGTACAAGACGCTTGAAGACGTGATGAACGAGCTGACGCCTGAGCGCAGGGCAAGAATCGAGGAGCGTGGTCGCGAACTGGTTCGTGAGGAAATGACGCTTCAGGCCTTGCGTAAACAACTCGAAATCACCCAAGAAAGCATGGCCGAGCGCCTCGACGTTCGTCAGGGCAATGTTTCCAGGTTCGAGAACCGTAGCGATATGTTGATCTCTACGTTGCGTGACTATTTGGAAGCCATGGGGGGAAGACTGGAGCTGGTCGTTCATCTGCCTGGCCGAGCTCCTATAACCATCGAGGGGCTAGCCGGCGATTCGCTTGTCGATGGTTAACCAATGCGGCAGGGGCGAATTGGGTCGAACCGTTGGGGCTTGTTTTGGCCTGACGCCCGACTTCAGGTATGATATCGCCCCTTTTTGAATCCCCAGTCAGGCGATTTCCCATGACCAACCAGGCCGCCGAAGTCGCGAAGCGCCGCACTTTCGCAATCATTTCCCACCCCGACGCCGGTAAGACCACCATCACCGAGAAGCTCCTGCTGATGGGCAAGGCGATCTCCGTCGCGGGTACCGTGAAGTCGCGCAAGTCCGACCGCCACGCCACCTCCGACTGGATGGAAATGGAGAAGCAGCGCGGCATCTCCATCACCACCTCGGTGATGCAGTTCCCCTACCGCGAGCACATGATCAACCTGCTCGACACCCCCGGTCACGAGGACTTCTCGGAAGATACCTACCGCACCCTGACCGCGGTGGACTCGGCGCTGATGGTGCTCGACGGCGGTAAGGGTGTAGAGCCGCGCACCATCGCCCTGATGGACGTCTGCCGCCTGCGCGACACGCCGATCGTCAGCTTCATCAACAAACTCGACCGTGACATCCGCGACCCGATCGAACTGCTCGACGAGATCGAGGCGGTCCTGAAGATCAAGGCCGCGCCGATCACCTGGCCGATCGGTTGCTACCGTGACTTCAAGGGCGTGTACCACCTCACCGGCGACTACATCGTCGTCTACACCCCGGGCCACGGCCACGAGCGCACCGAAGCCAAGATCATCCAGAACCTGGATTCCGACGAGGCCCGCGCGCACCTGGGCGACCAGTATGATTCGTTCGTCGAGCAACTGGAGCTGGTGCAGGGTGCCTGCCACGAGTTCAACCAGGACGAGTTCATCAACGGCCAGCTGACTCCGGTGTTCTTCGGTACCGCCCTGGGCAACTTCGGTGTCGACCATGTGCTCGACGCGGTCGTCGACTGGGCGCCGCGCCCGCTGGGCCGGGTGGCCCATGAGCGTACCGTGGAGCCCGTGGAAGAGAAGTTCACCGGCTTCGTGTTCAAGATCCAGGCGAACATGGACCCGAAACACCGCGACCGCATCGCCTTCATGCGCATCTGCTCGGGCAAGTACGAGAAGGGCATGAAGATGCGCCATGTGCGGATCAACAAGGACCTGCGCATCGGCGATGCGCTGACCTTTTTCTCCTCCGAGCGCGAGCAGCTGGAAGAGGCCTACGCCGGCGACATCATCGGCCTGCACAACCACGGCACCATCCAGATCGGCGACACCTTCACTGAAGGCGAGGCGCTGGGCTTCACCGGTATCCCGCACTTCGCCCCGGAGCTGTTCCGCCGCGTGCGCCTGAAGGACCCGCTGAAATCCAAGCAGCTGCGCCAGGGCCTGCAGCAGCTGGCCGAAGAGGGCGCCACCCAGGTGTTCTTCCCTGAGCGCAGCAACGACATCATCCTCGGCGCAGTCGGTGTGCTGCAGTTCGATGTGGTCGCCAGCCGCCTGAAGGAAGAGTACAAGGTCGAGTGCGCCTATGAGCCGATCACCGTCTGGTCGGCGCGCTGGATCAGCTGCGATGACAAGAAGAAGCTCGAGGAATTCCAGACCAAGGCCATGGAGAACCTGGCCATCGACGGTGGCGGTCACCTGACCTACCTGGCCCCGACCCGGGTCAACCTGTCGCTGATGGAAGAGCGCTGGCCGGACATCAAGTTCCGCGCGACCCGCGAGCATCACTGATTCTTAAGGCCCGAGCCTGACTCTGTGGGAGCGGGCTTGCCCCGCGATAGCGCCAATCCAGGCAGAGGTAATGCCTGATCGGACGCTATCGCGGGGCAAGCCCGCTCCCGCGAATGTTTCTAGTTCCCCGCTTTTATGCTGGTCCAGATCCGCGTCCTGATCCGGTCGATCTTCGCCGGCATTGCCTCCAGGGCATACAACTTGCCCATCACATCCGCGCTCGGATAGATCATCGTGTTGCCCTTCATCGCCGGGTCCACCAGCCCGTCAGCCTGCTGGTTGCCATTGGCGTATTGCACGAAGTTGCTGATGTTCGCCATCACTTCCGGCTGCAACAGATAGTTCATGTAGGCGTACCCGGCCTTCTCGTTGGGCGCATCGGCCGGCATGGCGACCATGTCGAACCACATCGGCGCGCCTTCCTTCGGAATCGAGTAGCCCACCTTCACCCCGTTCTTCGCCTCCTCGGCACGGTTCTTCGCCTGCAGCACGTCACCCGAGAAGCCCACCACCAGGCACACGTCGCCATTGGCCAGGTCGCTGGTGTACTTCGAGGAGTGGAAGTAGCTGATGTACGGTCGCACCTTCATCAGCAACGCCTTGGCCTTGTCGTAGTCCGCCGGGTTCTGGCTGTGGTGCGGCAGGCCCAGGTAGTGCAGGGCGATCGGCAGCAGCTCGGGGCCGTTGTCCAGCACCGCCACACCGCAGCTCTTGAGCTTGGAGAGGTATTCGGGCTTGAAGAACAGGTCCCACGAATCGATGGGCGCGTTGTCGCCGAGCACCGCCTTGACCTTGTCGATGTTGTAGCCGATGCCGGTGCTGCCCCACAGGTAGGGGAAACCGTACTGGTTGCCCGGGTCGTTCACCTCCAGCGCCTTGAGCAGCACCGGGTTGAGGTTCTTCCAGTTCGGCAGCTGCGACTTGTCCAGTTTCTTCAGGGCCTTGCCCTGGATCTGCCGGGCCATGAAGTGGTTGGAAGGGAACACCACGTCGTAGCCGGAGTTGCCAGTCATCAGCTTGCCGTCGAGGGTCTCGTTGCTGTCGAACACATCGTAGGTGGGCACGATGCCGGTGGCTTGCTGGAAGCTCTTCAGGGTGTCCGGGGCGATGTAGCTCGACCAGTTGTAGATCTTCACCGAGTCGGCGGCGCCGGCGACGCTTGCGGCCAGCATCAGGGGGGCGAGAAGGAGTGTGCGCATGTCGGGGTTACCTTGCTTTGTCTGTTGTTATCGAAGGCAGGCGATCAGCGGATCAGAAAATCAGGACGTAGGTCTTGCGCACGGTCTCCTGGATATCCCAGGTGCCGAGGCTGTTGGCCGGTAGCATCAGGGCGTCTCCGGCTTCTATGAGCAGCGGCTCGCCGCCGTCTGGGGTGAAGGTGCAGCGGCCCTTGATGAAGTGGCAGAACTCCTGTTGCACGATCTGCCGCCGCCAGCGCCCCGGGGTGCACTCCCAGATCCCGGTCTCGACGCCGTCATTGCGTTCGACGCAAGTGACCGAGGTGACCGCGACCGGCTCGCCGAGGGGCACGGCGACCGGGGTGGAGCTGTCCAGGATGGCGCTGTCGGTGTGCTTGAACTGGGTGATGCTCATGACCGGTGGATCCTGTGTGGTGATGAAGGGAAGTCAGTGCATGAAGCCTTCCATGAAGTCGGCCAACCCGCTGGCCAGGCGCCGCCGCCAGGGGGCGCTGGCCGGGTTGGCGAGGGTCCGGTCCTCGTGGACGAAACTCTGGATGATCGCGTTGTAGCCCAGCCAGCGGCAGGGCTCCGGTGGCCAGCTGGCCAGGCTCGACAAGGGACGGTTGTCGTGCACCCAGGGCTGGGCGGTGAGCGCGTTGTGCTGGCCAAGGATCAGTGCCGCCAGGGTGCGTCCGCCCAGGTTGGTGGCGCCGACGCCTTCGCCGCCGTAGCCGCCGGACAGGGCGATGCCGCGCTGGCGATCGCACAGCATGTGCGGGCGGAAGCGCCGGGCCATGCCCAGGTTGCCGCCCCACGAGTGGGTGATGCGCACGTGCTTGAGCTGCGGGAACAGTTCGCCGAACAGGTAGCGGCGCAGTTCGACTTCGTTGTCGGTGAGGGTGAAGTCCTCGCGCAGGCGACCGCCGAAGCGGTAGCCACCCCGGGCGCCGAACACCAGGCGGTTGTCGGCGCTGCGCTGGCCATAGGTGACCTGGCGGCTGTTTTCGCTGAAGGCCTGGCCCTGGCTCAGGCCGATCTGTTCCCAGGTCGACTCGGGCAGCGGTTCGGTGGCCACCAGCAGGCTCTGCACCGGCAACTGGTGCCGCCCGAGCGGTGGCAGGCTGGCGGCGTAGCCTTCGACGGCCGGCACCACCCAGTGGCTGCGGATGCGTGCCAGCGGGGTGCGCACTTCGCCGGTCTGCCAGTCGATGGCCGGGGTGTTCTCGTAGATCGGCACGCCCATGGCCTCGACCGTCCGCGCCAAACCTCGCACCAATCTGGCCGGTTGGATCGTGGCCACATGCGGGCTGTAGAGGGCGCCGTAGGGGTTGCTCACCTTCAACTGGGCATCCAGCTGTTCGGGGCGCAGCCAGCGGTAGTCGTCCTCGTTCATGCCCTGGCGGTAGAGGTCATCGAGCCAGGCGCGCAGGCTGCGCTCCTGTTCCGGGTAGCGAGCGGCGCAGTACAGCACCCCGCCCTTGCGGTAGTCGCAGGCGATGCCTTCGCGCAGCAGCACGTCTTGGACTTCGTCGGGGATGCCGTGCAGCAGGTCGATGCTTTCACGCCGCTGCTGCGGCGAGAGCGTGGCGAGCAGGCAATCCTCGCCCAGCAGGTTGCCCATCAGCCAGCCGCCGTTGCGCCCGGAGGCGCCGAAGCCGGCGATGTTGGCCTCGATCACCGCGATGTTCAGCTGCGGCGCCTGGCGCTTGAGGTAATAGGCGGTCCACAGGCCGGTGTAGCCGGCGCCGATGATGCACACATCGAGGTCCAGGTCCTGGCGCAGGGCGGGGCGAGCGCACAGGGGCTCGTCGAGCTGGTCCATCCACAGGCTGATCGTGCGCAGGGGTTGCATCGGGTCGGGCTCCACATCCGGTCAAGGTCTGTGGACGATCCTAGTGAAGCGCCGGTGGGGCTGTCTTACGTGCGTGCACGCAGGGAAATTTGCTTGAGGTAGGCCTTGGGCGACAGGCCGGTGTGTTCGCGAAAGCATTTGTAGAAGGCCGACAGCGAGTTGAAGCCGGCGTTGAACGCCAGTTCGTCGATGGGCGCACGCACACTGCCGGCGCCGAGGCTGGCCATGAGGTGTTGCAGGCGTGCCTGGTTGACGTAGCGGTAGAAGCTCTGGCCGAGCACCTGGTTGAGCAGGTAGGAGATCTGGTTGCGGCTGTAGCCGCTTTCGTCGGCGACCTGCTGCAGGTCGAGTTCCGGGTCGAGATAGGGGCGTTGGGCCTGGAAGTAATGCTCCAGGTCCTGGGCCATGGTCGACAGCTGGCGCGGTGACAGGCCCAGGCGGCTGGTGGCCGGACGCGGGCCGCCCGGCAGCCTGGCGTTGCCGCCCTGGCGTACCAGGGTGGCGTATTCGTTGACCCGCCAGATCAGCCCGTCCCTGACCGTGATCGCTTCGCTGGACTGGAACGCCACCAGCCCGTCGCCACCCTGGACCGTGACCTGGTACTGGATGAACGCGGTGCAGCCGTCGACGCGGATGCGGTCGCTGTGAACGATGTCCTCGCCGGCTTCATGGGGCAGGCAGGCGCGCACGTAGTCACGCAGCTCGTCGAAGCCGAGCACGCGGTTCTGGAAGAAATCGTGGTACTGGATGTCCGGGTGGTAGAGCGCCATCACCCCGTCCAGGTCGCGATGCTTCCAGCACAGGTGGTAGCGCATGACGGTGTCGGCGGTGAGCGGGGTCTGCCCGGGGCCGTCGGGGAGGGGAGTGGCGGTCATGGGCTCGATAGTGCATTGCAGAAAACCCAGGCGCAAGGCCACGGATCCGGCATTTTGCACGGTTTTCCCGAGCAGTTACCGGCTAAGGGCTTGATTCATTTGAATGTAATTTTTTGATACAGCTGGCATGGGCGCTGCACCTCTTTTGATCAACACCGAACGAGGAGAACGGCCATGCGCTCGATACTGCTGTGGATGATTGGGGTGCCGATTCCGGTGATCATCCTGATCTGGTTCTTCATGCATTGAAGCAATCGCGGGGCAAGCCCGCTCCCACGAAAGCCGTATTGGCCTCGTGGGAGCGGGCTTGCCCCGCGATGAAGGTTACGTTGGTCTAGAGGAACTGCTCGGCATAGTGGCAAGCCACCTGCCGCGTACTCACCTGCCGCAACGCCGGTACTTCCTTGGCGCAACGCTCGGTGGCATGCGGGCAGCGTTTGTGGAACGCGCAACCATCCGGCGGATTCAACGGGTTGGGCAGCTCACCGGCAATACGGATCTTCGGCTTCAGCGGATCCGGATGGATCGCCGGAGTCGCCGACAACAGCGCCTGGGTGTACGGGTGCAGCGGCTTCTCGTAGATATCTTCCTTAGGCCCCATTTCCGCCGGTCGCCCCAGGTACATCACCAGCACCTGGTCGGCCACATGGCGCACCACCGCCAGGTTGTGGGAGATGAACACGTAGGCGGTGTTGAACTCCTTCTGCAGGTCCATGAACAGGTTCAGCACCTGGGCCTGGATCGACACGTCGAGGGCGGAGGTGGGTTCGTCCGCCACAAGCACCTTGGGTTGCAGCATCATCGCCCGGGCCAGGGCGATACGCTGGCGCTGGCCGCCGGAGAACATGTGCGGGTAGCGCTGATAGTGCTCGGGGCGCAGACCCACCTGCTCCATCATCTTCTGCACTTTCTCGCGGCGCTCGGTCTTGCTCAGCGAGGTGTTGATCAGCAGCGGCTCGGCGAGCTGGTCGCCGATCTTCTGCCGTGGGTTGAGCGAGGCGTAGGGGCTCTGGAACACCATCTGCACGTCGCGGCGCAGTTGCTTGCGCTGGTCCTTGCTGGCGCCCTTGACCTCATGGCCGGCGATCTGCAGCGAGCCGGAGGAGGGTTCCTCGATCAGGGTCAGGGCACGGGCCAAAGTCGATTTGCCACAGCCGGACTCACCGACCACGGCCAGGGTCTTGCCGGCCTCCAGTTCGAACGACACGCCGTTGAGCGCGCGGACCAGCGCATGGCCCTTGAACATGCCGCGAGAGACTTCGTAGTGGCGGGTCAGCTCACGAGCGGAAAGAACGACGGCCATCACGCCACCTCCTGGTTCAGCGGATAGAAGCAACGCACCAGGCTGTGGGCCTGGGGATCGAGGGCCGGACGCTGCCGGCGGCAGTTTTCCTGGACATAGGGGCAGCGCGGCGACAGCAGGCAGCCCTGCGGACGGTCATAGCGGCCAGGAACGATGCCGGGCAGGGTGGCCAGGCGCTCGGCGCCAATGCTGTGCTCGGGGATGGCCGCCAGCAGCGCTTCGCTGTACGGGTGGGCGGGGATGTCGAACAGCTCCGGCACCTGGCCGACTTCGACGGCCTGGCCCGCGTACATCACGCATACGCGCTTGGCGGTCTCGGCGACCACGGCCAGGTCGTGGGTGATGAGAATGAGCGCCATGTTGCGCTCCTTCTGCAGGTTGACCAGCAGCTCCATGATCTGCGCCTGGATGGTCACATCCAGGGCCGTGGTCGGTTCGTCGGCGATCAGCAGCTTCGGTTCGCCGGCGATGGCCATGGCGATCGCCACGCGCTGGCTCATACCGCCGGACAGCTGGTGCGGGTAGGCGTCCAGGCGGCTTTCGGCGGCCGGGATCTCGACCTTCTTCAGCAGTTCCAGGGCACGCTGGCGCGCGGCCTTGCCTTTCAGACCGAGGTGCTGGCGCAGCACTTCCTCGATCTGGTAACCAACGGTGTAGCTGGGGTTGAGCGCGGTCATCGGGTCCTGGAAGACCATGGCGATGTCCTTGCCCACCACCTTGCGGCGCTGGCGGCCGCTGAGCTTGAGCATGTCGATGCCGTCGAAGTTGAGCACGTCGGCGGTGATGCGCCCGGGGGCGTCGATCAGGCCCATCAGGGCCATCATGGTGACGGACTTGCCGGAGCCGGACTCGCCGACGATGGCGAGGATCTCGCCGGCGTCCACGCTCAGCTCGAGGCCGTCCACCACGGGCACGGCATTGGCGTCGCCGAAGCGCACGTTCAGGTTGTTGATCTGCAACAGTGACATGGCGTTCTCCTCAGGCGGCATTCTTGAGTTTCGGGTCCAGCGCGTCGCGCAGGCCGTCGCCCATCAGGTTGATTGCCAGCACACTGAGCAGGATGGTCAGGCCGGGCAGGCTCACCACCCACCAGGCGCGCTCGATGTAGTCGCGGGCCGAGGCCAGCATGGTGCCCCACTCGGGGGTCGGCGGCTGGACGCCGAGGCCGAGGAAGCCCAGGGCGGCGGCGTCGAGGATCGCCGAGGAGAAGCTCAGGGTGGCCTGGACGATCAGCGGCGCCATGCAGTTGGGCAGCACGGTGACGAACATCAGGCGTGG
Organism: Pseudomonas peradeniyensis; assembly: GCF_014268935.2. Lineage (GTDB taxonomy): Bacteria > Pseudomonadota > Gammaproteobacteria > Pseudomonadales > Pseudomonadaceae > Aquipseudomonas > Aquipseudomonas peradeniyensis. Next base: position 1,106,511 of record NZ_JABWRJ020000003.1, read on the forward strand.
CAGGCCGGCGCCGGCCAGGCGCGCGGCGGTGACGTAGTCGCGGTTCAGCTCGCCCATCACCGCGGCGCGGGTCAGGCGCACGTAGGAGGGCAGCGAGACGATGGCGATGGCGATCACCGTGTTGATCAGGCCAGGGCCGAGGATGGCGACGATGGCCACGGCCAGCAGCAGCGACGGCAGGGCCAGCATCACGTCCATCAGGCGCATGATCGAGGGACCGAGGATCTGCGGGAAGAAGCCGGCCAGCAGGCCCAGCAGGATACCCGGGATCAGCGACATCACCACCGACGACAGGCCGATCAGCAGCGACAGGCGGGCGCCCTGGATCAGGCGCGAGAGCAGGTCGCGGCCCAGTTCGTCGGTGCCGAGGATGAACTGCCAGGTGCCGCCTTCGAGCCACACCGGCGGGGTGAGCAGAAATTCGCGGTACTGCTCGCTGGGGTTGTGCGGTGCGACCCAGGGGGCGAACAGGGCGCAGAACACCACCAGGGTCATGAAGGCCAGGCCGGCCACCGCGCCCTTGTTGCGCGAGAAGGCCTGCCAGAACTCTTTGTACGGCGAGGGGTAGAGCAAGCTTTGGTCAACCACGCTGGGCGGGGTGACAGATTTCGGAATCGGGCTGGTCATGGCGGAGTCCTCAGCGCTGATGACGGATGCGTGGGTTGGCCAGGCCGTAGAGGATGTCCACGACGAAGTTGACCAGGATCACCAGGCAGGCGATCAACAGGATGCCGTTCTGGACCACGGGGTAGTCACGGGCACCGATGGCCTCGATCAGCCATTTGCCGATGCCCGGCCAGGAGAAGATGGTTTCGGTGAGCACGGCGCCGGCCAGCAGCGTACCGACCTGCAGGCCGAACACGGTCAGCACCGGGATCAGTGCGTTGCGCAGGCCGTGGATGAACACTACACGGGACGGCGACAGGCCCTTGGCGCGGGCGGTACGGATGTAGTCCTCGCGCAGCACTTCGAGCATCGACGAACGGGTCATGCGGGCGATCACCGCCAGCGGGATGGTACCCAGCACGATGGCCGGCAGGATCAGGTGCATCACCGCGTCCTTGAACGCGCCTTCCTCGTCGCTGAGCAGGGTGTCGATGAGCATGAAGCCGGTTTTCGGCTCGATGTCGTAGAGCAGGTCGATGCGCCCGGAGACTGGCGTCCAGCCCAGGCTTACCGAGAAGAACATGATCAGGATCAGGCCCCACCAGAAGATCGGCATCGAGTAGCCGGCCAGCGAGATGCCCATCACCCCGTGGTCGAACAGCGAGCCGCGCTTGAGCGCGGCGATCACCCCGGCCAGCAGGCCGATGACCCCGGCGAACAGCAGGGCGGCCATGGCCAGCTCCAGCGTTGCCGGGAACAGGGTGAGGAATTCGTTCCATACGCTCTCACGGGTGCGCAGGGATTCGCCGAGGTCGCCCTGGGCGAGCTTGCCGACATAGTCCAGGTACTGGGCCGGCAGCGGTTTGTTCAGGCCCAGGCGCTCCATGGCCTGGGCGTGCATTTCTGGGTCGACACGGCGTTCGCCCATCATCACTTCGACCGGGTCGCCGGGAATCAGGCGTATGAGCGCGAAGGTCAGCAGGGTGATACCGAAGAACGTCGGGATCAGCAGACCCAGGCGTCGGGCAATAAAACTCAACATTGTCAGGGGTACCTCATCAGCCGGTAACGGCAGTGCCGCCGGGGCCTCTTGCACAAGGTCCGGCGGCTGTTGTTGTTCTACTTCACCTTGGTGGTGGCGAAGTTGTTGTTGGTCAGTGGGTTGATCACATAGCCTTCGACGTTCTCGCGCATGGCGGTGAACATTTTCGGGTGGGCCATGCTGATCCACGGCTGGTCTTCATCGTACACCGCCAAAGCCTCGTTATAGAGCCTGGCGCGCTCGTCGTTGTCGATCACTTCGCGGGCGCGGGTGATCAGGTCCTGGAATTTCTGGTTGCACCAGCGCGCATAGTTCTCGCCGCTCTTGACCGCATCGCAGCTGAGCATCGGCGTGAGGAAGTTGTCCGGGTCGCCGTTGTCGCCGGCCCAGCCCGCCGACACCAGGTCGGCCTCGCCCTTCTTGGCGCGACGCAGCATCTCGGCCCATTCCATCACGCGGATGTCGAGCTTGATGCCGATCTTGGCCAGGTCGGACTGGAGCATTTCGGCCGACAGACGCGGGTTGGGGTTGGTCGGACCACCGCCGTTGCGGGTGAACAGGGTGATCACCGTGCCTTCCGGCACGCCGGCTTCCTTGAGCAGGGCTCGGGCCTTGTCGAGGTCGTGGGGCGGGTTCTTGTTGTCGGTGTTGTAGCCGATCATGGTCGGCGGGTACGGGTTGACGCCCGGCAGCGCGTTGCCCTTGCCGAACAGCTGGTCGACGTGGGTCTGGCGGTCGAAGGCCATGTTGATCGCCTTGCGCACGCGCACGTCGCTCAGGTACTTGTGCTGGGTGTTCATCGAGATGTAGCCGGTGACCAGCGCCTCGATCTCGGCGACCTTGAGTTTCGGATCGGTCTTGATGCCCGGCACGTCGTCAGGCTTGGGATACAGGGCGATCTGGCACTCGTTGGCGCGCAGTTTCTGCAGGCGCACGTTGCTGTCGGTGGCGATGGCGAAGATCAGCCCGTCGGCCGGTGGCTTGCCGCGGAAGTAGTCCGGGTTGGCCTTGTAGCGAACCTGGGCATCCTTGCTGTAGCGCTGGAACACGAACGGGCCGGTGCCGACCGGCTTGCTGTTGAGGTCGGAGGTTTTGCCGGCCTTGAGCAGCTGGTCGCCGTACTCGGCGGAGTAGATCGAGGTGAAGGCCATGGCCAGGTCGCGCAGGAAGGGCGCTTCCGGGCGGGTCAGGGTGATCACCACGGTGTGGTCGTCGGTCTTCTCGACCGACTTGAGCAGGTCCTTGAAGGCCATGCTCTCGAAATAGGGGTAGCCGACGCTGGTCTTGTCGTGCCACGGGTGGTCTTTCTTCAGCTGGCGGTTCAGGCTCCACAGCACGTCATCGGCGTTGAAGTCGCGGGTCGGGGTGAAGTAGTCGGTGGTGTGGAACTTGACGCCTTCGCGCAGGTGGAAGGTGTAGACCAGCCCGTCGGGGCTGACTTCCCAGCTCGTGGCCAGGGCCGGCTGGATCTCGGTGGTGCCGGGCTTGAAGTCGACCAGGCGGTTGAAGATGGCCTCGGCCGTGGCGTCGGCGGTGACGGCGGTGGTGTACTGGACAATGTCGAAGCCTTCCGGGCTGGCTTCGGTGCACACCACCAGCGGCTTGGCCGCCAGATTCGATGCGGCGCCCAGGATGACGGCTGCCAAGGCAGCACGTAGCGGTAGCATTTTCATGGAACCTCCCTGCAGTGCTAGTTCCAGCGTAGCCGCCACGGCCCGTGGGGAGTCGGGCCGTGGCGCCAACGGTCAGAGGATGTTGAACGGAATGGTGGTGACGACGCGGAACTCGTCGAGGCTGCCGTCGCTCTGCGCCTTGCTCGCACGGTGGGCGGTATAGGTGGCGCGGATGGTGGTGTCCTTCAGCATGCCGCTCTGTACCGCGTAGCTGGTGCCGATGCCCCACTCGTAGTGGTTCTCGCCGTCCTGGCCACGGACGTCATAGGCGGTGCCCTTGTAGTGGGTACCGTCGATGTCCCAGCCGCGGGCGTTGTAGACGTTGAACTTCAGGCCCGGCACGCCATACGGCGCCATGTTCAGCACATAGCTGATCTGCAGGGATTTTTCGTTCGGGCCGTTGAAGTCCGACAGCAGGGAGTTGGCCAGGTAGATGCCGTTGGTTTCGTGCAGGTAGTCGAAGTACTCGTTGCCGTTGACCTGCTGCCAGGAGGCGGTGAGGGTGTGAGCCTGGTGGGTCAGGCCGAACGACAGGCTGTAGGTGTCGTTGTCGATCTCGCCCATCTTCTTGCTACCTTCGTCCACGGTCTTGTAGTAGTTCAGACCGGTGGTCAGGCTCAGCACCGCGCTGTCACCCAGCACGTGGTTGGCGCCGAAGTAGTACTGGTTCCAGAAGTCCTCGACCTTGGTGGCGTAGAGGCTGGTGGTCAGGCTCTTGAGCGGCTGGTAGTTGATGCCGACGGTGCTGGCGCGGTCGGTTTCCACACCGTTGCCGTATTCGCTGCGGAACTTGCTCAGGCTCTGCTCGGTACGCGGCGAGACGCGGTCGAAGGTACCCACGTCGAACGACAGGTTCTCGAACTCGGCGCTGTGCAGGAACGCGCCCTGGAAGCTCGAAGGCAGCGCACGGTTGCCGATATAGGCGATCATCGGCGTGTCCACCGACTGGCGGCCCACGGTCAGCGTGGTGTTGGAGATGCGCGCCTTGACGTTGCCCAGGCCCATCTTGCTCCACTGGCCGATCGGATCGCCGTCGCTGTGGGTCAGCGTACGGTTGTTCGGGCCGGCCACGGCGGCGCGGCCCTGCTCGAGGGCGATGGCGTTGTAGGCCGCGGCCTCGACGGCGAAGCCCACGGTGCCTTCGGTGAAGCCCGAGCTGTAGTTGAGGATGGTGCCCTGGACCCAGTTGTCACGGCTGTGGGTGTCGTGGCGGGTGCCGTCGCTCTTGTAGTACTTCCACAGCGGCGCGCGGGTGGCGCGTTCGCGGGCGTACCAGTTGCGGGTGCTGCCGGACAGGCTCTGGCCATCGATGAAGCCCTTGGCCTCGGCCTGCTCACTGCTGGACTTGAGCGCGATCGGCACGAAGTCCTGGCTCATCGGTTCGGCCTGGGCGAGGGCGCAGAAGGCGCCCACGGACAAGGCCAGTGCGGTGGTGGTGGTACGAATCAACATGAAAGCTCCCTGATATTTTTTTAGTTATCACCCGACCTCGTGGGCCGGGCTTGTCACGGTGACGCGGTACTGCAGTGTCTGCCTTGGGGTTGCCAGGCAAATCCGGGCTGCACGCGGGCGCGGGAGTGGGTCGCACTCCCGGCCGGGCAATGCAGGGTCAATCGATGCTGACGCCGGAGAAAACGTTGCGTCCGAAGGGGCTGACCTTGAAGTCTTTCACGCTGATGCTCAGCGGCTGGTTGACCGTGGAGTGCGCGACCGGGGTGATCGGCACCTGTTGCTTGAGACGTTGCTGGGCTTGTTCGTAGAGGCTGGTGCGCTGGTCGCGGTCGGTGACCTGCTTGGCTTTCTTGACCAGGGCGTCGTACTGCGTGTCGCACCACAGCGAGTAGTTGTTGCTGCCGATGGCGTCGCAGCTGAACAGCGTGCCCAGCCAGTTGTCCGGGTCGCCGTTGTCGCCGGTCCAGCCGATCAGGGCGATATCGTGCTCGCCGTTCTTCATGCGCTTGAGGTATTCACCCCACTCGTAGCTGACGATGCGCACCTTGAAGCCGAGCTTGCTCCAGTCGGCCTGGAGCATTTCGGCCATCAGCTTGGCGTTGGGGTTGTAGGGGCGCTGTACCGGCATGGCCCACAGGGTGATCTCGGTACCCTCCTTGACCCCGGCCTGCTTGAGCAGTTGCTTGGCTTTTTCCGGATTGTAGGGCGCGTCCTTGATCGACTTGTCATAGGACCATTGGGTTGGCGGCATGGCGTTCGATGCGGCCTGGCCGGCGCTCTGGTAGACCGCACCGATGATCGCTTTCTTGTTCACCGCCATGTCCATGGCCTGGCGCACCTCCAGTCGGTCGAATGGCGGGTGCTGGGTGTTGTAGGCGATGTAGCCGAGGTTGAAGCCGGGCTGGGTCATCACCTGCAGCTGCTTGTCGGTCGAGAGCGCGGGCAGATCGGCGGGGCGTGGGTGCAGGGTGATCTGGCATTCGTTCTTGCGCAGCTTCTGGATACGTACCGAGGGATCGACGTTGATGGAGAAGATCAGGTTGTCGATCTTCACCCGGTCCGGCGCCCAGTAGTCCTTGTTGCCCTTGAAGCGGATTTGCGAGTCCTTCTGGTAGCGCTGGAACACGAATGGGCCGGTGCCGATGGGCTTCTGGTTGATGTCGCTGGCCTTGCCGCCGGCCAGCAGGTGCTCGGCGTACTCGGCGGAGAGGATCGAGGCGAAGGCCATGGCGATGTTCTGCAGGAACGCGGCGTCGACCTTGTTGAGGGTGAAGACCACGGTCAGCGGGTCGGTCTTCTCGACGCTGGCGATGTTCTTGTCCAGGCCCATGCTGATGAAATACGGGAATTCGGTGGGGTAGGCCTGGCGGAAGGGGTGGTTCTTGTCGAGCATGCGGTTGAAGGTGAACAGCACGTCGTCGGCGTTGAAGTCGCGGGTCGGCTTGAAGTCCTTGTTGGCATGGAACTTCACCCCGGGGCGCAGGTGGAAGGTGTATTTCAGGCCGTCCTCGGACACCTGCCAGTCGGTGGCCAGGCCCGGCTGCACGGCGGTGCCGCCACGCTCGAACTCGACCAGGCGGTTGTAGATCGGCTCGGCGGCGTCGTTGTCGGTGGCCGCGGTGTACTGGGCGGTGTCGAAGCCCGCCGGGCTGCCCTCGGAGCAGAACACCAGGTTGTTGGCGAGGCTCGTCGGAGCCTGGCTCAGCAGGCCGAGGGCAAGCAGGGTGGAACACAGTGTGGTCAGGCGCATGGCAGATCCTTTGTCCGTCTTCTTCGGGCCGCGACAGGCAAAACGCGGCTGCAACATCCCGGTCCTGACGATAGGTGCGCCAGAATGCGGGAGCCAGGGTTCGCTACTGATTTGGGTGCGGGAGCGTTCCGGCGAGCGTGAGGGAATTGCCCTACGTATCGCCTGGTCGTGTCATCGCCCCGCCGGCAAACCCCGGCGGGACGATCACGGCCGTTACTTGTCCACGCTGACCCCGTAGAAGGAATTCAGGCCGAAGGGGCTGATCTTGAAGTCCTTCACGGACGTGCTCATTGGCTGATACACGGTGGAGTGGGCGATCGGGGTGATCGGCACCTGCTCCTTGAGGATGTGTTGCGCCTGCTTGTACAGCTCGGTGCGCTTGGCCTGGTCGGAGGTCGCCTTGGCCTGCTTGATCAGGTCGTCGTAGGGCTTGTAGCACCACTTGGAGAAGTTGTTGCCGCTCATGGCGTCGCAGCTGTACAGGGTGCCGAGCCAGTTGTCCGGGTCACCGTTGTCGCCGCTCCAGCCGATCAGCATGGCGCCTTGCTCGCCGCCCTTGGAGCGCTTGATGTACTCGCCCCATTCGTAGCTGACGATCTTGGCCTTGATGCCGACCTTGGCCCAGTCCGATTGCAGCATCTCGGCCATCAGCTTGGCGTTGGGGTTATACGGACGCTGCACCGGCATGGCCCACAGGGTGATCTCGGTACCTTCCTTGATGCCGGCTTCCTTGAGCAGCTGTTTCGCTTTCTCAGGGTCGTACTTGGCGTCCTTGATCGTGGTGTCGTAGGACCACTGGGTCGGCGGCATGGCGTTTTCCGCCAGCTGGCCGGCGCCCTGGTACACCGACTCGATGATCTGCTGCTTGTTGACGGCCATGTCCAGGGCTTCGCGAACCTTGAGCTGGGCCAGCGGGTTGGCGTCGTTGCTGCCCTTGACCTTGTCCATCACGTTGTAGGCGATGTAGCCGAGGTTGTAGCCAGGCTGATCGGGCATCTGCAGTTTCTTGTCCTGCTTGAGCGGCGCGATGTCGGCCGGGCGCGGGAACAGGGTGACCTGGCATTCGTTCTTCTTGAGCTTCTGCATGCGCACCGAGGCGTCGGTGCTGATGGCGAAGATCAGGTTGTCGATCTTGACGTCCTCGGGCTTCCAGTAGTCCTTGTTGCCCTTGTAGCGGATCTGCGCGTCCTTCTGGTACTTGCTGAACACGAACGGGCCGGTGCCGATCGGCTTCTGGTTGATATCGGCGGCCTTGCCCTGCTTGAGCAGCTGGTCGGCGTATTCGGCGGACTGGATCGAGGCGAAGCTCATGGCCAGGTTCTGGATGAACGCGGCATCGACGTCGTTGAGGGTGAACTTCACGGTGTGGTCATCGACTTTCTCGAGCTTGGCGATGTTCTTGTCCATGCCCATGTCGGTGAAGTACGGGAATTCGGTGGGGTAGGCCTTGCGGAAGGGGTGGTCCTTGTCGAGCATGCGGTTGAAGGTGAACAGCACGTCGTCGGCATTGAACGCACGGGTCGGCTTGAAGTACTCGGTGGTATGGAACTTCACGCCTTCGCGCAGGTGGAAGGTGTAGGTCTTGCCGTCATCGGAAACCTCCCACTGGGTAGCCAGGCCCGGAATGACCTTGGTACCGCCGCGCTCGAACTGGGTCAGGCGGTTGAACATGGTTTCGGCGGAGGCGTCAAAGTCGGTCCCGGTGGTGTACTGGCCAGGGTCGAAACCGGCCGGGCTGCCTTCGGAGCAGAACACCAGATTGGTCGCGGCGTGGGCGAACGGTGCGCCGGCTAGCAAGCCTGCGCCAACCAGGAACGGAATGACTGCGTGTTTGAGCATGGTGGCCTCATTGTTGTCATTTTTCGAATTGAGGCGGCCTCGTGAGCCGACCTGCGGATACTTATGCAGGGGGTGTTCCCAATGCAACACTCAGCGGGATGGTTGGCGCCCAAATAGTGGTACGGACGTACATGGATGTCGCATCCATATAACTTTGGCGAATGTTGATCGTTTGCGCGGGAGAAAAGGGCGGAAATTACAAGATATTTCGCACTTTATGTGACAAGCAGACGCACCCGTTTGGTGCGTAGGAAAGGTCTGAAACTGCTGTCCGAGACGCTTTACGCGACCCGGACATCCAGTTGGAGGGGTCAGGGGACCTGGACTTCGATCAGGCCATCGGCACTCATGCTGACTTCGCTGGTGCCCGCCTCGATATCCGGCGCTGGTGCGGCCTCGTCGGCGGCGCCCTTGGCCATCATCGCCATCGGTGCGCTGCGCAGGTACGGACGTGGGTAGCCGCTGCTGTTGAGGTTCAGGCTGACCACCTTATAGCCTTTGCCGCCCAGGGCCTCGGTGGCCAGCTGGGCGCGGGCCTTGAAGGCGGCGACGGCGTCCTTGAGCAGCTCGTCCTCATTGGACTTGCGCGTGGCCGGGGCGATGGAGAAGTCCATGCCGCCCATTTTCAGGTCCTGCAGCAGCTCGCCGGTGAGCTTGGACAGGGCCGGGAAATCGGCGCCTTCCAGGCGCAGCTCGGCGCGCTCGCGCCAGCCGGTGATCTTCTGGCCCTTGGTGTCGTAGATCGGGTAGCTGTTGCGGCTGCCCTGGCTGATCTTCACATCCTTGACCTGGCGGGCCTGCTGCACGGCCTTGTTCATGGTCTCGGTGATCTCTTTGGCGAGCTTGCCCGGGTCGCTGTTCTGGGCTTCGCTGTACAGCGTCACGACCATCAGGTCGCGCGCCACTTCCTTGCTGACTTCGGCGCGTAGCGACACCTGGTTGTAGCGAGGCTCATCGGCCGCCAGGGCCGGCAGGCTGGCGAGCATGCCGCAGGACAGGGCAACGGCGGCGGCGCCGCGACGGGAAATGTGCATGTGGAGCTCCTTGGCAAGGTAAGGCGTGGATGAGGACATCCGTTCCACGCATGGCCTATCAGACCGGCAACAGTGTAGTGGGTTCAAAAATGCCATCATGAGTCTGTGACAAAGTGTGGCGCTTTGCCGCATCGCTGCAGCGAGGCGCCCGGCTTCGGTATACTCCAGCCGATTTTCCTGGAGCACTCATTGGGAGAGCTCATGCTCGCCGTCGCACAACCGTTGTCCGCTACACGCCAGAACCTCTGGCGCCTGACCTTCATCCGCATTCTCGTGCTGGCGGCCCAGGCCGGCTCCGTGGGCGTGGCCTACTGGACCGAGCTGCTGCCGTTGCCGTGGTTCTCGCTGGCGGTGACGCTGGCGCTGTCGTCGCTGCTGTGCGCGTTCACCGCCCTGCGCCTGCGCCTGTCGCTGCCGGTCACCGAGCTCGAATACGCCCTGCAATTGGCCTGCGATCTGCTGATCCACAGTGCCCTGCTTTATTACTCGGGTGGTTCGACCAACCCCTTCGTCTCTTATTACCTGGTGCCGCTGGCGATCGCCGCGGTCACGCTGCCATGGATCTACTCGCTGGTGCTCTCGGGCATTGCCCTGGTGGCCTACAGCTTGCTGCTGGTGCAGTACTACCCGCTGGAAACGCTGCCGCTGGCCCGCGACACCATGCAGGTCTATGGCATGTGGCTGAGCATCGCCCTCGCCGCGGGGGTGATCACCTTCTTCGCCGCGCGCATGGCCGAGGAGCTGCGTCGGCAGGAGAACCTGCGCGCTGAACGCCGTGAAGAAAGCCTGCGCGACGAGCAGCTGCTGGCTGTGGCCACCCAGGCCGCTGGCGCCGCCCATGAGCTGGGCACGCCGCTGGCGACCATGAGCGTGCTGCTCAATGAAATGCGCCAGGATCACGCCGACCCCCTGTTGCAGGAAGACCTGCAGATCCTTCAGGACCAGGTCAAACTGTGCAAGGAAACCTTGCAGCAACTGGTGCGCGCCGCCGAGGCCAACCGGCGCCTGGCGATCATCGAGCAGGACGTCACCGCCTGGCTGGACGAGGCGCTCAACCGCTGGCACCTGATGCGCCCCGAGGCCAGCTACCGCTTCCAGCGCCTGCGCGATGGCGTGGTGCCGCGGTTGACGCCGCCGCCGGACCTGACCCAGGCGCTGCTGAACTTGTTGAACAACGCCGCCGATGCCTGCCCGGACGACCTGGAGGTGCGCCTGGACTGGGACGCCCAGGACATCGTCATCAGCATCCGCGACCATGGCCCCGGCGTGCCGCCGGCCATCGCCGAGGCGATCGGCAAACCCTTCATTACCACCAAGGGCAAAGGCTTCGGCCTGGGCCTGTTCTTGAGCAAGGCCAGCGTGACGCGTGCGGGCGGTTCGGTGAAACTCTATAGTCATGAGCAGGGTGGCACCCTGACCGAATTGCGCCTGCCCCATGGCAAGCGAGGAGATGCAAGATGAGCGAAGAAAACCAGGTCGAAGGCGAAGAACTGCCGCACCTGCTGCTGGTGGATGACGACGCCACCTTTACCCGGGTGATGGCCCGGGCCATGGCCCGTCGCGGGTTCCGCGTCAGTACCGCGGGTTCCGCCGAGGAAGGCCTGAAACTGGCCGAGCAGGACCTGCCGGACTACGCCACGCTGGACCTGAAGATGGAAGGCGACTCTGGCCTGGTGCTGCTGCCCAAGCTGCTGGAGCTGGACCCGGAGATGCGGGTGGTGATCCTGACCGGCTACTCGAGCATCGCCACGGCGGTCGAGGCGGTCAAGCGCGGGGCCTGCAACTACCTGTGCAAGCCGGCGGACGCCGACGATGTGCTGGCGGCGCTGCTCTCGGAGCACACTGACCTGGATACCCTGGTGCCGGAAAACCCGATGTCGGTGGATCGCCTGCAGTGGGAGCACATCCAGCGGGTGCTGAGCGAGCACGAGGGCAACATCTCCGCCACGGCGCGGGCGCTGGGCATGCACCGGCGCACGCTGCAGCGCAAGTTGCAGAAGCGCCCGGTGCGGCGCTGAAGTCCACTGGGGGCGCTGCGCGCCCCATCGCCGGCAAGCCGGCTCCCACAAGGATCACCGATGCCCTGTGGGAGCCGGCTTGCCGGCGAAAGGGCCGCAAAGCGGCCCCGCCTTCTATCAGGCTTTCACCCCCGAGCGGTCAACCCGCACCGCCAGCTGCCCAGCCCCCGATGGCGCATCGAACGCTACCTGTCCCCCAGCCGGCACTTTCGCCCGGCCAATCACCTTGCCGGCACGCAGCAACTCCAGCGGCATGCCTTCCATCGACTGGCCCGAAGCCAGTTCCAGTTTGATCTTGATATTCATCGGTGACCTCCTTGTCACGCGTTGCGATCGATATAGAGCGTGGTCTTGCCGTCCAGGCTGGCGATCAGTTCCGGTGAACCGCCGCGGAACTGGCGGAACAGGTTGCGCCCGCGCTGCTTGCCGTCGGCCGGTACCTGCACACTCGGGTGGAACTGGTCGGTGAGTTCGACATAGGCGCTCCATGGGCCGATGTACGACTCGTTGAGCCGGTCGGTGACGCTGAAGGCGTAGCGCACCGCGTTGCCCCGCTGCCAGTTCAGGCCATCGGGCTCGCGGCGCTCCCAGCCGGTGATCGCCGGTGAGGCGGCCGGGGCATCGATGAAGCCGGTAGGCTTGTTCGGCTTGTAGTCCTTGAGCAGCAGGTAGGTGCTCCAGCCCCACCAGTCGCCGATGCGGTTGCGGTCGTTGAGGTCGTTGACATCCTTGCGCCGCAGCACGGTCTTGCCGTCCTGGAAGTACAGCGGGGCGAAGTTGCCGGGCACCAGATCCTGCTCGGCGGCCCGCAGGTCGGGCGCCAGGCGCAGCGCCGAGAAGTCCTTCGCCGCCGGTGCGCGGCCTTCGGCGAAGGCCTGGAACACCTCGTCGGCCGAACGTTGCACGGCGCGGTCCACCTGGCGACGGTTGGCCACATCGACGCTGTCGAAGTAGCGCTTGTCGCCGTAGGCGCGCCATTGCTCGCCTTCGGCATTGCGCACGGCCAGGCCGTACTTGCTGTCCTCGTCGTGCATGAAGCGCGAGATCAGCGAGCCGACGTCACTCGGCGTGACGGTATCGGCCAGGGCCTTGCGCGGCACCCGCAGGTGGCCGGCGGAGAACAGGTCGGTGAGGAAGTGGTCGGCGAAGGCGTTCATCGCGTAGGCCAGTTGCAGGTCGCGCTCCTCGCCGCTGGCGCGGGCTTTCAGCGCCTGCTGCAGGGCGGCGGCGTGGCCGGCCTGGTAGGCCGCCAGCGCCCAGGGGCCGAAGTGATCCCAGTTGCTGGCGGCCAGTTTCAGGTAGCGGCCCAGGGGGAACAGGTCGGAGGCGAAGCTGCCGCCCCCGGTGATGCGGTTCCAGCGCGCCGACAGGCTGTCACCCAGCGCGTCATAGGCCTCGTGGGGCTGACGGCCGTCCTTGATGGCCTGGTTGGCGGCGCCGATTTCTTCCTGCATGACCGCAAGGATCTGTTCGGCTTCCGCCTTGGCTGCCGGCAGGCGCGCCAGGGAATCGAAGGCCTGGGTGAAGCGATCGACCCGTTCGGCGTCGTTGGCGCCATCGGCGATCGGGTGATCGGGCAAACCGTAGAAGTCGCCGCCCAGGGCGATCACCTGGCCATAGGTCAGGCTCAGGCCGTTGGGCAACGGCAGCGGCGACTGGTGGGCGGGGATACCCGGTTGACCCGCCTCAAAGCGCAGCAGGGTGTTGTCGCCGATGGCGGTGTGTTCGCCGCCTTCGAAGAACAGCTCCGGCCCGCGCCGTGCGGAGGGGCCGCGAGCCGGTGGCGGCGCAAGGCGGTGGTACTTGACGGTGTGATGGCCATGCATGACCAGCATCAGATGGCTGTCGGTGCCGGGCAGGGCGACGCCCTGTTCCTCGAACAGTTGCTCGAGGTCGGCGACCACCAGCGTTGCCTGGGCCTTCGCGGCCGCAGGCATTGTGTGCATTCCTGACATGATTTGCTCCTTGCAATGTCCGGATAATCCATTTTTATACTGTATGTATATACAGTAATCCGTACTATATTCAGGAAAATTCCTACGTCAAGACCTCTTTGTGCGGGTATCTGGCTGCTGTGGCGGGCGCAAGTCCGCTGGCACTCACGTATGATTGCGCCCCTGACGGTATTTCCCGGGAACACGTTGCATGCTTGCCCTTCTCATCCAGACACTGAACATCACGGCCCCTGTGTTCGCCATGCTGTTCATGGGCGTGCTGCTCAAGCGCATCCGCTTGATCGACGACAACTTCAACCGGGTCGCCTCGAAGCTGGTGTTCAACGTGTGCATGCCGGCGCTGCTGTTCCTCGGCATCTACCACGCCGACCTGGCATCCGCGGTGAAGCCCGGGGTGATCCTCTACTTCGTGGTTGCGACGCTGGCGTGTTTCGGCCTGGCCTGGGGCCTGGCGATCTGGCGCTGCCCGCGGGCGGACCGGGGCGTCTACACGCAGGGCGCGTTTCGCGGCAACAACGGCGTGATCGGCCTGGCACTGGCGGCCAGCCTGTATGGCGACTACGGTATATCCCTCGGCGCGGTGCTGGCCGGGCTGGTGATCCTCCTGTACAACTCGCTGTCGGCGGTGGTCCTGGCGGTGTACAGCCCGGACCTGAAATCCGACCCGTGGAGCATCTGCAAGAGCATCCTCAGCAACCCGTTGATCATCAGCGTGCTGCTGGCCACGCCCATGGCCTACGGCCAGGTGCCGCTGCCCAACTGGCTGCTGACCTCGGGGGACTACCTGGCGCAGATGACCTTGCCGCTGGCGTTGATCTGCATCGGCGGCACCCTGTCACTGGCGGCGCTGCGCGACAGTGGCCGGCTGGCCATCGACGTCAGCCTGGTGAAGATGGTCTGGCTGCCGGTGCTGGGAACGCTTGGCGCCTGGTTGTGCGGTTTTCGCGGTGCCGAGCTTGGCATCCTGTTCCTCTACATCGGCAGCCCCACCGCGGCGGCCAGTTATGTGATGGCGCGGGAGGCCAACGGCAACCATGAGCTGGCGGCGTCGATCATCGTGATCACCACGCTGATGGCCGCAGTCACCACGAACATCGGGATTTTCTTCTTGCAATGGGGTGGATGGATTTAGTCCATTGCAAGCAAAACCAATAACACTGCCTCACCTAAAGGACACTTCATGCAAGACCAGAGCACGCCCGAGCGCTTGCAGCGCGGGCTGAAGAATCGCCATATCCAGCTGATCGCGCTGGGCGGGGCCATCGGCACCGGGCTGTTCCTGGGCATCGCCCAGACCATCCAGCTGGCCGGCCCGTCGGTGTTGCTGGGCTACGCCATCGCCGGCCTGATGGCCTTCCTGATCATGCGCCAGCTGGGCGAGATGGTGGTCGAGGAGCCGGTCGCCGGCAGCTTCAGTCACTTCGCGCACCAGTACTGGAGCGAGTTCGCCGGTTTCGTTTCGGGCTGGAACTACTGGGTGGTCTACGTGCTGGTCGGCATGGCCGAGCTCACTGCGGTGGGCATCTACGTGCAGTACTGGTGGCCGGATTTCCCCACCTGGGCCACGGCGGCGATCTTCTTCGTGGTGATCAACGCGATCAACCTGAGCCAGGTGAAGGTTTACGGCGAAATGGAGTTCTGGTTCGCCCTGGTCAAGGTGGTGGCGATCGTCAGCATGATCGGTTTCGGTGCCTGGCTGCTGACCAGTGGCCACGGTGGGCCGGATGCCAGCGTCGCCAACCTGTGGCAGTACGGTGGCTTCTTCCCCAATGGCGTCACCGGGCTGATCATGGCCCTGGCGGTGATCATGTTCTCCTTTGGTGGCCTGGAGCTGGTGGGCATCACCGCCGCCGAGGCGGCCAACCCGCGTGAGAGCATCCCGAAGGCCACCAACCAGGTGGTCTATCGCATCCTGATCTTCTACATCGGCGCGCTGGCCGTGCTGCTGTCGCTGTATCCGTGGCAGAAGGTGGTGCAGGGCGGCAGCCCGTTCGTGATGATCTTCCACGAGCTGGACAGCGACCTGGTTGCGACCATCCTCAACGTTGTGGTGCTGACCGCCGCGCTGTCGGTCTACAACAGCTGCGTGTACGCCAACAGCCGCATGCTGTTCGGGCTGGCCACGCAGGGTGACGCGCCGCGCCAGCTGCTCAAGGTCAGCCGTCGTGGTGTGCCGCTCACTGCGTTGGGCGTGTCGGCCTTCGCCACTGGCCTGTGCGTGGTGATCAACTACCTGATGCCGGGCGAGGCCTTCGGTCTGCTCATGGCTTTGGCGGTGTCGGCGCTGGTGATCAACTGGGCGAGCATCAGCATTACCCACCTGAAGTTCCGCAAGGCCAAGCTGGCGGCGGGTATCCAGCCGTTCTACCGGAGCCTGGGGCATCCGCTGACCAACTACCTGTGCCTGGCGTTCATTGTGTTGATCCTGGTGGTGATGTACCTGACGCCGCCGATTCGTATTTCGGTGATGTTGATTCCGGCGTGGATTGCTGTGTTGTGGGTGGCGTTCCGGATCAAGAAGGCGCGGCAGGCCTGATTTTATCTAGTTCGGTTTCGGGATGTTCATGACGTCCTGAAACCGAGCAGGCTTGGATGGCGTATTATGGTCATTCAAGGTTGTTTTCAATCTCTCGGTTGCCATCGCAGGCAGTCAACACATTGCCAATTATCTAACCTCCAACTTCGCATCTCTTGATCTTGATCTTGATCTTGATCTTGCTGTTGCTTCTAAGTGCGCGATAGTTCAGGCGACGCCAATTGCGACTTCAGGAGGCCGAGCGGAGTTCTTGCGAAGGGAGGTGACGGGCATGGATGCCCGTCAAGCGCTGCGCCCCAGGATGGGGCGTTCAGCGCGGTCCTCCCGGGAGCAAGAACGGAGCGAGGGAACCCCGGAGCGAAGCGTAGGGGCCGGATGAATGGAGCGAGGATTTTTTGGTTCCTTTTTGATCCTTCAAAAAGGGACCCGCCGTAAGGGCGGAAAGGTGACTCTGCGTCACCATCGCAAATGAATGCGCATATAACTTTTAAAACAAACTATTTAAAAGTCAAAGTCAAAGTCAAAGTCAAAGTCAAAGACGGTCGGCGTCGGTTTTTATTGTTGTAAGCGCATTCATTTGCGATGGCGACGCAGAGTCACCTTTTCGCCCTTACGGCGAGTCACTTTTTGTCAAACGCCCGGAGCGCCGGCCGGACAAAAGTAACCAAAAAACGCTGCGCTCCATTCATCCGGCCCTACGCTTCGCTCCGGGTCCCCTCACTACGGCCTTGCTCCCGGGAGGACCGCGCTGCAGGGCCCATCCTGGGCCCCAGCGCTTGACGGGCATCCATGCCCGTCACCTCCCTCCGCAAGGCCTGCGTTCGGCCTCCTGAAGTCGCGAAGGTACGGGCGGCGCCTGGACTGGCGTAGCTGTCGCTAGCAGGCTTGGGAGTTAATCTTAAGGCCTGCGTTCGGCCTCCTGAAGTCGCGAGGTCACGGGCGGCACCTGGGCTGGCGCAGCTGTCGCTAGTGGACGGGGTGGTTAATCTTCTGATCGCCAAGCTGTATGGACCACCCACATGGGTTACACAGTAGTTCACCCACATAGGTAACAGTCACGAGGCCAGGGCGCCCGCCCTTAATCGCTAGAACTCGCCTGATAGCTATCAATGACTTCCTGCGCCGCCCGAAACGCATCGATCGCCGCCGGCACCCCGGCATACACCGCACAATGCAGCAGCGCCTCGCGGATCTCCTCAACGGTGCAACCGTTGTTAAGCGCCCCGCGTACGTGCCCCTTGAGCTCCTGCGGGCACTTGAGCGCGGTCAGGGTGGCCAGGGTGATCAGGCTGCGGGTCTTCAGCGGCAGCCCGTCACGGGCCCAGACACTCCCCCAGGCATGCTCGTTGACGAAGTCCTGCAGCGGTTGGGTGAACGCGGTCGCATTGCCCAGGGCGCGATCGACGAAGGCATCGCCCATCACCTGGCGACGAATGCTCTCACCAGTCTGTTTCGTGTCAGCCATGTTGTTTTCCTTAGTGTTGGCGGCGCCAGGCCCGAGCCGTGGTGTACAGCAGCACGACCCCGAGCACGGGCATCACATAGAACAGCATCAATCGTTCAAGGCGTCCGGCCAGCGGCATGCCGGTGGTGAAGGCCACCACATGCAGCCCGTAGGCCAGGTACAGGCACAGGAACACCAGGCCTTCGGCGCGGGTGACCCGGTAGCCGGAATAGAACACCGGCAGGCACAGGGCGGCGACACCGAGCATCACTGGCAGGTCGAAGTCCAGGGCGTTGGGTGAGATCGACAAGGGCTCGGGAGTGATCACCGCCGTGAGCCCCAGCACCGCCAGCAGGTTGAACAGGTTGCTGCCGATCACCGTGCCCACGGCGATCTCCCGTTCGCCGCGCAGGGCCGC
This sequence comes from Pseudomonas peradeniyensis, assembly GCF_014268935.2. Lineage (GTDB taxonomy): Bacteria > Pseudomonadota > Gammaproteobacteria > Pseudomonadales > Pseudomonadaceae > Aquipseudomonas > Aquipseudomonas peradeniyensis. The sequence continues at coordinate 1,124,278 of NZ_JABWRJ020000003.1, forward strand.
GATCAGCGCGGCGGCCAGCTCCGGCAACGAGGTGCACACGGCCACCACGGTCAGGCCGATGATGCGTTCGGACAGGCCCAGGTCAGTGGCCACCTCGACCACCGCCTCGAGCAGCAGGTGCCCGGCAAGGCTCAGAAGGCCCAGGCCCACGACGATCTGTAACAGCGCACCGCTCCAGAAGCGCAGCGGGCTGGCATGCAGGGTGCTCGGCGCAGGGTAGGTACGGGCGTAGTGGCGTGACTGATGCCAGAGCATGGCCAGGTAAGCCAGCAGGCCGAGCAGCAGCAGGCAGCCTTCCAGGCGCCCCAGTTGGCCGTTGAGCGCGAGCAGGTACACCAGGGCGCTGGCCAGGATCATCAGCGGGATGTCCAGGCGCACCAGCTGGCGCGACACGCGCAGCGGAATGATCAACGCCGCCAGGCCGAGAATCACCAGCACGTTGAAGATGTTGCTGCCCACGACACTGCCCAGCGCCACGTCCGGTGCGCCCTGGTAGGCGGCCTGCAGGCTCACGGTCAGCTGTGGCGCGGTGCTGCCGAAGGCCACCAGGCTCAGGCCGATGATCAGCGGGCGCACATGCAGGCGGCCGGCCAGGCGCAGCGCGGCGCGCACCAGCAGTTCGGCGCCGATGATCAGCAGCACGAGGCCCAGGCCCAGTTGCAGCAGGCTGAAGGCGGGGAGGGTGGCCAGGTCGAAAATGGCGAGGGCTCCAGTCAGGTCAATCGCTCAGACCTTGTACCCGGACTCGCGCGGTTCCGCTACGGAGCATGCCGATTTTTTCTGCGGCGGCGCGTGACAGGTCGATCAGCCGGCCACGGGTATGCGGGCCGCGGTCGTTGATGCGCACCACGACGCTGCGCTGGTTGGACAGGTTGGTGACCAGTACCCGGCTGCCGAAAGGCAGGCTGCGGTGGGCGGCGGTGAGGCCGTGCTGGTTGAAGGGTTCGCCGCTGGCGGTGCGTTTGCCGTGGTGGCGGGAGCCGTAGTAGGAGGCGGTGCCGGTCTGGTCGTAGCCGCGTGGGTCGATGTCATGGCTGGCGCAGCCGGCCAGGAGCGAGAAGAGGGTGAGGGAGGTGATGGCGCGTCTTAGCAAGTCGGATGCTCCGCTGTTGCCGCTGATCATCGCGGGGCAAGCCCGCTCCCACTGGCGTGGGAGCGGGCTTGCCCCGCGATCGGGATCACCCTTCGAGCTTGGCCTTGAGCAATTGGTTCACTTGCCCCGGGTTGGCCTTGCCTTTAGAGGCCTTCATCGCCTGGCCGACGAAGAAGCCGAACATCTTGCCGCGCTTGGCCTCATCGGCGGCGCGGTACTGTTCGACCTGTTCGGCGTTGGCGGCGAGCATTTCGTCGAGCATCTTGTCGATTGCGCCGGTGTCGGTGACCTGCTTGAGGCCGCGGCTGGAGATGATGCCGTCGGCATCGCCTTCACCGGCGGCCATGGCCTCGAACACGGTCTTGGCAATCTTGCCGCTGATAGTGTTGTCGCGGATGCGCAGCAGCATGCCGCCGAGGTGCTCGGCACTGACCGGCGACTGGTCGATCTCGACACCCAGCTTGTTCAGCAGGCTGCCCAGCTCGACCATGACCCAGTTGGCGGCCAGCTTGGCGTCGCCGCCGATCTTCACCACCTGCTCGAAGTAGTCGGCCTGCTCGCGGCTGGAGGCCAGCACGTTGGCGTCGTAGGCCGACAGGCCGTACTGGCTCTGGAAGCGCTCGACCTTCTGCGGTGGCAGCTCCGGCAGGGCGGCACGCACGCTGTCGAGGAAGCTCGGCTCGATGACCACCGGCAGCAGGTCAGGGTCGGGGAAGTAACGGTAGTCGTTGGCTTCCTCCTTGCTGCGCATGGAGCGGGTCTCGTCCTTGTTCGGGTCGTACAGGCGGGTTTCCTGCACCACCTTGCCGCCGTCCTCGATCAGGTCGATCTGGCGCTGGATCTCGCTGTTGATCGCCCGCTCGATGAAGCGGAACGAGTTGACGTTCTTGATCTCGCAGCGGGTGCCGAACTCGGTCTGGCCTTTCGGACGGATCGAGACGTTGCAGTCGCAGCGCAGCGAGCCTTCGGCCATGTTGCCGTCGCAGATGCCCAGGTAGCGCACCAGGGCGTGGATGGCCTTGACGTAGGCCACCGCCTCTTTGGCGCTGCGCATGTCCGGCTCGGAGACGATCTCCAGCAGCGGCGTGCCGGCGCGGTTCAGGTCGATGCCGGTGGCGCCGTTGAAGTCTTCGTGCAGGCTCTTGCCGGCATCTTCTTCAAGGTGCGCGCGGGTCACGCCGATGCGCTTGATGGTGCCGTCTTCCAGGGCGATGTCCAGGTGGCCCTTGCCGACGATCGGCAGGTCCATCTGGCTGATCTGGTAGCCCTTGGGCAGGTCGGGGTAGAAGTAGTTCTTGCGCGCGAACACGTTGCGCGGGCCGATCTCGGCATCGATCGCCAGGCCGAACATGCACGCCATGCGCACGGCTTCCTGGTTGAGCACCGGCAGCACGCCGGGCATGCCCAGGTCGACCAGGCTGGCCTGGGTGTTCGGCTCGGAGCCGAAGGTGGTGGCGCTGCCGGAGAAGATCTTCGACTGGGTGGCGAGCTGGGTATGAATCTCCAGCCCGATCACAACTTCCCATTGCATGTGTGAACTCCTCAGAAGCCGTTGGGGGCGCGGGTGTGCCAGTCGGTGACTTGCTGGTAACGGTGCGCGATGTTGAGCAGGCGGCCTTCCTGGAAGTACGGGGCCAGCAGTTGCACGCCCACCGGCAGGCCGTCGACGAAGCCGGCCGGCATCGACAGGCCTGGCAGGCCCGCCAGGTTGGCGGTGATGGTGTAGAGGTCTTCAAGGTACTCGGCGACCGGGTCGCCGGCCTTGGCACCGATCTTCCAGGCTGGGTTCGGCGTGGTCGGGCCGATGATCACGTCGACCTCCTCGAAGGCGGCCATGAAGTCGTTCTTGATCAGGCGGCGGATCTGCTGCGCCTTGACGTAGTAGGCGTCGTAGTAGCCGGCCGACAGGGCGTAGGTGCCGACCATGATGCGGCGCTGCACTTCGGCGCCGAAGCCTTCGCCACGGGAGCGCTTGTACAGGTCGGTGAGGTCCTTGGGATCCTCGCAACGGTAGCCGAAGCGCACGCCGTCGAAACGCGACAGGTTGGAGGAAGCCTCCGCCGGAGCGATCACGTAGTACGCCGGAATGGCGTGTTGCATGTTCGGCAGGCTGATTTCCTTGACTACCGCGCCGAGCTTCTCCAGCTCCTTGACGCTGGCCTGGACCAGGTCGGCGATGCGCGGGTCGAGGCCGGCGCCGAAGTATTCCTTCGGCAGGCCGATGCGCAGGCCTTGCAGCGAGGCGTTCAGGTTGGCGCTGAAATCCGGCACCGGCTCGTCGACCGAGGTCGAGTCCTTGGCGTCGAAGCCGGCCATGCCTTGCAGCAGCAGGGCGCAGTCCTCGGCGGTGCGGGCCAGCGGGCCGCCCTGGTCGAGGCTCGAGGCGTAGGCGATCATGCCCCAGCGCGACACGCGGCCGTAGGTTGGCTTGAGGCCGGTGAGGTTGGTCAGCGCCGCCGGCTGGCGGATCGAGCCGCCGGTGTCGGTGCCGGTGGTGGCCGGCAGCAGGCGCGCGGCCACGGCGGCGGCCGAGCCACCGGACGAGCCGCCCGGCACATGCTCGAGGTTCCATGGGTTCTTCACCGCGCCGTAGTGGCTGGACTCGTTGGCCGAGCCCATGGCGAACTCGTCCATGTTGGTCTTGCCCAGGGTGACCATGCCGGCCTCGGCCAGCTTGGCGACCACGGTGGCGTCGTACGGTGCGGTGAAGTTGTCGAGCATCTTCGAGCCGCAGCTGGTGCGCACGCCGTTGGTGCAGAACAGGTCTTTATGGGCGATCGGCGCGCCGAGCAGCGCGCCGGTCTCACCGGCGGCGCGACGGGCGTCGGCGGCGCGCGCCTGCTCCAGGGCCTGGGTTTCGGTGATGGTGATGAAGCTGTTGAGCTGCGGGTCGAGCTGCTTGATGCGCGACAGCAGGGCGCCGGTCAGTTCTTCCGAGGAGAACGACTTGTCGGCGAGGCCACGGGCGATCTCGGCCAGAGTAAGTTGATGCATGGCAGGCGCTATCCCTTAATCGATGACTTTCGGAACCAGGTACAGACCGTTCTCGGTCGACGGAGCGACGGCCTGGTAGCGGTCGCGCTGGTTGCTTTCGGTGACCTGGTCGGGACGCAGGCGCTGGGTGGTCTCCAGCGGGTGGGCGAGGGGTTCCACGCCGGTGGTGTCGACGGCTTGCATCTGGTCGACCAGCCCGAGAATACTGTTCAAGGCATCGGTGGTGCGTGGCAATTCGCCTTCATTCAGGCCCAGGCGGGCCAGATGGGCGATCTTTTCCACGTCGGAGCGTTGAAGCGCCATGGGGATCTCCAGGAAAACGACAGACGGAATGAGTCCGCAAATGAGGAACATGCTGGGATTCTGGCGGTCAAAGGGCCGCGATCATCGGCAGGCATGCTCGGAAAAACAGCCAATTTAACATATTGGCTCCTTGCCCAAAATCCCTGCCATTGTTAGAGTTTGCCGCACTTTTTTACCCACGCTTTCCCCAGGGTCACTTTCCCATGTTCAAGAAACTGCGTGGCATGTTTTCCAGCGATCTGTCCATCGACCTGGGTACTGCCAACACCCTTATTTACGTGCGTGAGCGCGGTATCGTCCTGAATGAGCCCTCGGTGGTTGCCATCCGTACCCACGGCAACCAGAAAAGCGTCGTTGCAGTCGGGACCGAAGCCAAGCGCATGCTGGGCCGTACCCCCGGCAACATCGCGGCCATTCGCCCGATGAAGGACGGCGTGATCGCCGACTTCAGCGTTTGTGAAAAAATGTTGCAGTACTTCATCAACAAAGTGCACGAAAACAGCTTCCTGCAGCCCAGCCCTCGCGTGCTGATCTGCGTGCCGTGCAAGTCGACCCAGGTCGAGCGCCGTGCCATCCGTGAGTCGGCCCTTGGCGCCGGTGCCCGCGAAGTGTTCCTGATCGAAGAACCAATGGCTGCCGCCATCGGTGCCGGCCTGCCGGTCGAAGAGGCCCGCGGCTCGATGGTCGTCGACATCGGTGGTGGTACCACCGAAATCGCCCTGATCTCGCTCAACGGCGTGGTCTACGCCGAGTCCGTGCGCGTCGGCGGCGACCGCTTCGACGAAGCCATCGTCACCTACGTGCGCCGCAACTACGGCAGCCTGATCGGCGAATCCACCGCCGAGCGCATCAAGCAGGAAATCGGTACCGCCTACCCGGGCGGCGAAGTGCGCGAAGTCGACGTCCGTGGCCGCAACCTGGCCGAAGGCGTACCGCGTGCCTTCACCCTGAACTCCAACGAAGTGCTCGAAGCGCTGCAGGAATCTCTGGCGACCATCGTCCAGGCGGTCAAGAGCGCCCTGGAGCAGTCGCCGCCCGAGCTGGCCTCGGACATCGCCGAGCGTGGCCTGGTGCTGACCGGTGGTGGCGCGCTGCTGCGCGACCTGGACAAGCTGCTGGCCCAGGAAACCGGTCTGCCGGTGATCGTCGCCGAAGACCCGCTGACCTGTGTCGCCCGCGGCGGTGGTCGTGCGCTGGAGATGATGGACAAGCACGCCATGGACCTGCTCTCCAGCGAGTGATCGCTGTGCAGTAGCATCCTCAGGTTTACAGGTGGCACGCACAGTGCTACCTGTATGCGCTGTGCTGGCGCCCGCCCGGGCGCCGTTTCCGTCAACCCGCAGCAGGCCGGTGCATTGCCCCATGTCCCATGACCTCCTGAGTCGTCCACGAGGAACGGCCCATTAAACCGCTTTTCTCCAAGGGCCCCTCGCTGGGCGTTCGCCTGCTCGTGCTGGTAGTGATGTCGGTCGCGCTGATGGTGGTCGATTCGCGTTTCGACCTGCTCAAGCCGGTGCGCAGCCAGATGGGCCTGGTGCTGATGGAATCCTACTGGATCACCGATCTGCCACAGCGCATGTGGCAGGGCGTGGCTGGCCAGTTCGGCAGCCGCACCGAGCTGATCGCCGAGAACGAGAAACTCAAGACCGAGGCCCTGCTGTTGCAGGGGCGCCTGCAGAAGCTGGCGGCCCTGACCGAGCAGAACGTGCGCCTGCGCGAGTTGCTCAACTCCTCGGCGCTGGTCAACGAGAAGGTCGAGGTCGCCGAGCTGATCGGTGTCGACCCCAATCCCTTCACCCACCGCATCCTGATCAACAAGGGCGAGCGCGACGGCGTGTTCCTCGGCCAGCCGGTGCTCGATGCCCGTGGCCTGATGGGCCAGGTGGTCGAGCTGATGCCATACACCTCGCGGGTGCTGCTGCTCACCGACACCACCCACAGTATTCCGGTGCAGGTCAACCGCAACGGCCTGCGCGCCATCGCCAGCGGCACCGGCAACCCGGAGCGCCTCGAACTGCGCCATGTGGCCGACACCGCCGACATCAAGGAAGGCGACCTGCTGGTCAGCTCCGGCATGGGTCAGCGCTTCCCGGCCGGTTATCCGGTGGCCACGGTCAACGAAGTGATCCACGACTCCGGCCAGCCGTTCGCCATCGTCCGTGCCATCCCGACCGCCGCGCTCAACCGCAGCCGCTACATGCTGCTGGTGTTCAGCGACCGGCGCACCCCGGAAGAGCGCGCCACCGAGGCGGCGATCGCCCAGGAAGAGGCCGACCGCCAGGGCGCTGGCCACACTCCGCCAGCGGCCACGCCCGCGACACCCGCGCCGGCCCATGCCGCGCAGCCCGCGCCTGGCACCGCTCCCGCGGCTGCGCCAACGACGGCCAGCCCGGTGCCGGCGCAACCGGCCGCCGCGCCCGCCCAACCCCGGAGACAATAATGGCCAGCACCCGTAGCAGAAACGGCTGGGCCATCTGGCTGACCTTCGCCATCGGCCTGTTGCTCAGCGTCTCGCCCATGCCGCAGTTCATGGAAGTGTTCCGGCCTATGTGGCTGGCCCTGCTGCTGGCCTTCTGGACCCTCGCCGTGCCCGGCAAGGTCGGCATGACCACGGCATTCCTGCTCGGCCTGGCCGAGGATGTGCTGTACGGCACCCTGCTCGGCCAGAATGCCCTGATCCTCACCCTGATCACCTTCCTGGTGCTGTCGTTGCAGCAGCGCCTGCGCATGTTCCCCATGTGGCAGCAGAGCCTGGTGATCCTGGTGATCTTCGGCATCGCCCAGCTGATCCAGCTGTGGCTGAGCGCGCTCACCGGCAATCGTCTGCCGACCCTGGCCCTGGTCTGGTCGGCGGTGATCAGCGCCTTGCTCTGGCCCTGGGTGAGTTTCGCCCTGCGCGGCCTGCGCGTTCGCCTGCACATTCACTGACGACCCGCCGCCACTGACAGGGAGATGTCCATATGACTCAGCTGTACCTGGCCTCCGGCTCGCCGCGTCGGCGTGAACTGCTGACCCAGATCGGCGTGCCGTTCACCGTCGTCAGCGCACCCATTGATGAAACCCCGCTGCCGGGCGAAGCACCGGCGGCCTATGTCGAGCGCCTGGCCCAGGCCAAGGCCGTGGCGGGCTTCGCCCACACCGACGGCGCTGGGGTGGTACTGGGCGCCGACACCACCGTGGTGCTCGATGGCCAGATCCTCGGCAAACCGGAGAACCGCGAGCAGGCGCTGGCCATGCTCGGCGACCTGTCCAAGCGCGAGCACCAGGTGCTCACCGCCGTGGCGCTGACCGACGGCCAGCGCAGCATCAGCCGCTGCGTCAGCACCACCGTGCGTTTTCGCACCATCTCCTTCGAGGAAGCGCTGCGCTACTGGGACAGCGGCGAACCGGTCGACAAGGCCGGCGGCTATGCCATCCAGGGCCTGGGCGCGGTGTTCGTCAGCGCTATCGAGGGCAGCTACTCGGCGGTGGTTGGCCTGCCCCTGAGCGAGACTGCCGAGCTGCTCGAGCAGTTCGCCATCCCTTGTTGGCAGCAGCAAGAGGATACGACACCGCGCTAGCCAGCCATCCTGCAGCGATCCATCATTACCCGAGACCTTTGACGAGAGCCTGCCATGAGTGAAGAGATCCTGATCAACATCACCCCGATGGAGTCACGCGTGGCGGTGGTGGAGAACGGCGTCCTGCAGGAGGTGCACGTGGAGCGCACCCAGCGCCGTGGCATCGTCGGCAACATCTACAAGGGCAAGGTGGTGCGGGTCCTGCCGGGCATGCAGGCGGCGTTCGTCGACATCGGCCTGGAGCGGGCGGCGTTCATTCATGCCTCGGAGATCTCCCAGCGCGAAGGCTCGGCGGTGGAGAACATTACCGCGCTGGTGCACGAAGGCCAGGCGCTGGTGGTTCAGGTCACCAAGGACCCCATCGGCAGCAAGGGCGCGCGCCTGACCACCCAGCTGTCGATTCCGTCGCGCTACCTGGTGTACATGCCGCGCAGCAGCCATGTCGGCATTTCCCTGAAGATCGAGGAAGAAGCCGAACGCGAGCGCCTCAAGCAGGTGGTCACCGACTGCATGGCCCAGGAAGACATGAAGGACGCCGGCGGATTCATCCTGCGCACCGCCGCCGAGGGCGCCCGCGCCGAGGATATCCTCCAGGACATCCGCTACCTGCGCCGCCTGTGGGAGCAGATCGGCTCGCAGATCAAGACCTGCGGTGCGCCCGTGGTCATCTACGAGGACCTTGGCCTGGCCCTGCGCACCCTGCGCGACCTGGTCAACCCCAAGATCGAGAAGATCCGCATCGACTCGCGGGAAACCTTCCAGAAGACCACGCAGTTCGTCGCCGAGCTGATGCCGGAGATCGCCGATCGCCTGGAGCATTACCCCGGCGAGCGGCCGATCTTCGACCTGTATGGCGTGGAGGACGAGATCCAGCGCGCCCTGGAGCGCAAGGTGCCGCTCAAGTCCGGTGGCTACCTGGTGGTCGACCCGGCCGAGGCGATGACCACCATCGACGTCAACACCGGGGCGTTCGTCGGCCATCGCAACCTCGAAGAGACCATCTTCAAGACCAATCTCGAGGCCGCCACCGCCATTGCCCGGCAACTGCGCCTGCGCAACATCGGCGGGATCATCATCATCGATTTCATCGACATGGAAGATGAAGAGCACCAGCGTCAGGTCCTGCGCACCCTGGAGAAGCAGCTCGAACGCGACCATGCCAAGACCAACATCATCGGCATCACCGAGCTGGGCCTGGTGCAGATGACCCGCAAGCGCACCCGCGAAAGCCTCGAGCAGGTACTGTGCGAGCCCTGCGCGGCGTGCCAGGGGCGCGGCAAGCTGAAAACCCCCGAGACGATCTGTTACGAAATTTTCCGCGAGATCCTGCGCGAGGCCCGCGCCTATCAGGCCGAGGGCTATCGGGTACTGGCCAACCAGAAGGTGGTTGACCGCCTGCTCGATGAAGAATCGGGCAACGTCGCCGAACTGGAGACGTTCATCGGGCGAACCATCCGCTTCCAGGTGGAGTCCATGTATTCCCAGGAACAATACGATGTGGTGCTGCTCTGACCTTCGCTAATGGCGGTCGCCCCATGGACGGGCTGGCAAAGCGCTATTCACCGGCCATAGTTAAGGGACGACTTGGAGGGCCATGGCCATGGAACGTCTGACCCGCGTTCTGGGCGCCTTGACCCGCTGGGGGCTGGGAATCTGCGCCCTGCTGGCGGTGCTGGTGGCGCTGTATGTCAGCCTCGGTCGGCAACTGGTACCGCTGGTCGCCGAATACCGCGCCGACGCCGAGCTCAAGGCTGAACAGGCCTTGGGCATGCCCGTGCACGTCGGTGCCCTGGAAGGGCGCTGGAGTGGACTGGCGCCGGTGTTGCGCGTGCGCGACTTGCAGCTTGGCGAAGGCAAGGCAGCCTTGCGCCTGGACGACGTCAAGCTGGTGCCCGACCTGTGGGCCAGCCTCAAGGCTCGCGAAGTGCGCCTGGCGCGCATCCAGCTCAGCGGGCTGCAACTGATCCTGCGCGAGAGCGAGCAGGGCGCCTGGACCCTCGAAGGCCTGCCGCAGAAGGATGATGCGCCGCTCGATCCGGCCGATGCGCTCAAGCGCCTGCGCCAACTGGGGCGGATCGATGTGTTCGACAGCCAGGTCACCCTGCATCCCTGGCAACGCGATCCCCTGACCCTCACCTATGTCAGCCTGGGATTGCAGGCCGGGGCGTCGCGCCAGAGCGTCGACCTGCGCGCCACGCTGCCTGATGGCCAGCCCTTGGCCCTGAGCCTGAACAGCCGCGCCACCGCGAAGGCCTGGCGCGACGGCCGCGTGCAGGCCTACCTGAGCCTGCCGCAAAGCGATTGGGCGCGCTGGCTGCCGCCGCAGCTGCTGGGCCAGTGGCAGGCCGACACCCTGCGTGCCGGTGGCGAGTTCTGGATCGACTGGAGCAAGGGGCAGTTGCAGCAGGCGATGGTTCGTCTCAACGCCCCGCAGCTCAAGGGTGCCTACACCGGGCGCAAGGCCATCACCTTGGACAACCTGGCCCTGTCGGCCTGGTTCCAGCGCCAGGACCAGGGCTTTGACGTCGTCGTCGACTCCCTGGCCATGAGCCTGGGCAAGACCCGTTGGGAGTCGCACCTGCAACTGGCGCAGCGCCCTGGTCAGAGCCCGGCCGAGGAAAGCTGGCAGGTGCAGGCGGACCGCCTCGGCCTGACCCCGCTGACCCCGGTGATCGACGCCCTGGCGCCGTTGCCGGACAAGCTGATGACGGTGGTCGACGCGCTCAAGGTGACCGGTGCCCTGCGCAACGTGCGCCTGGACATCCGTCCCAAGGCCGAGGGCGACCAGCGCCTGCAGTTCGCCGCCAACCTGGAGAAAGTCGGTTTCGACGCCTATCACGGCGCGCCGGCCGCCGGCAACGTCAGCGGCGCCATCAGCGGTGACCTCGGGCACGGAGAACTGCGCCTGGATACCCAGGCCTTCATGCTGCATCTGTATCCGATCTTCGGCAAACCCTGGCATTACCCGAAAGCCAACGCACGGCTGACCTGGACCCTGGACAAGGAAGCCTTCACCCTGGTCGCTCCCTACATCAAGGTGCTGGGCGACGAGGGCAAGATCGCTGCGGATTTCCTGATTCGCATCCACTTGCAACCGGGCCATGAAGACTACATGGACCTGCGCGTCGGCCTCACCGAGGGCGACGGTCGCTACACCGCCAAGTACCTGCCCGAGGTGCTCAGCCCGGCCCTGGACGAATGGCTGCGCAGCGCCATCGTCAAGGGCAATGTCGACGAGGGTTACTTCCAGTACCAGGGCTCGCTGCATCACAACGCGCCGCCCCATGCCCGAGATATCAGCCTGTTCTTCAAGGTCCACGACGCCGCGCTGGATTTCCAGCCGGGCTGGCCGCAGGTGCAGCAGGTCGACGGCAATGTCTACATCGAGGACACCGGCGTGCGCATCCAGGCCCGCAAAGGGCTGTTGCTGGACACCCAGGTCAGCGATGTCAGCGTCAACATTCCCCATGTCGAGGGCGACCAGCACAGCCACCTGTTCCTCGATGGCGACTTCGACGGCAGCCTCGGCGATGGCCTGAAGATCCTCAAGGAAGCGCCGATCGGCACGGGCGAGATCTTCGCCGGCTGGGAAGGTGAAGGGCCGCTCAAGGGCAAGGTCAAGCTGGATATCCCCCTGGTCCGCGGGCAGCGGCCCAAGGTGCTGGTGGACTTCGCGACCCACGACGCGACCCTGAAAGTGGCGCCGCCGAGCCTGGAACTGACCCAGCTCAAAGGCGACTTCAGCTTCGATTTCGACAAGGGCCTGAGTGGCAAGGACATCAGCCTGCACGCCTTCGGCAAGCCGGTGACCGCGCAGATCACCGCCGAAGGGCAGGGTGGGCAAATCCAGACCCGCATCAACGCCAATGGCCAGGTCGGCCTCAAGGCCCTGACCGACTGGTTGCAGTACCAGCAACCGCTGCCCGTCTCTGGCGAGCTGCCCTATCAACTACAGGTGACGCTTGGCAGCCGCGACAACCGTTTGAGCGTCAGTTCCTCGCTCAAGGGGCTGGCCATCGACTTGCCAGCGCCGTTTGGCAAGGCCGCCGGGGAAATACGCGACAGTCGCTTCGGCCTGACCCTGCAAGGCCCCGAGCGGCGCATCGATGCCAGCTACGCCGACCTTGCCCGCTTCGCCTACGCCGCGCCCGCCGACAAGCTGGCTCAGGGGCGTGGCGAGCTGCTGCTGGGCACGGGCGAAGCCAGCCTCCCCAGCGGCCAGGGCCTGCGTGTGCGTGGCCGGCTTGAGACCCTGGACCTGGCCCCCTGGCAGCAACAGATGGAGCGCCTGGCCGGCAAGGATCCGGGCGGCAGCGCCCGGCAGAACCTGCAGAGCGTGGACCTGAGCATCGGCCAGCTCAAGGCCTTCGGCATGGACCTCAACCAGGCGGTGATCCGCCTGATGCGCGGCGGCCCGGCCTGGGACCTGCGCCTGGACAGCAGGGAAGTCATCGGCAACGCGCGTATTCCCGATGCCAAGGCCACGCCCATGAACGTCCGCCTGCAGAGCCTGCGCCTGCCGCCGGCCGACCCGAATGAAGCCCAGGACGAGAACGCGCCGGATCCATTGGCCGGGGTCGACCCGCGCAAGGTGCCGCCGCTGGACCTGACCATCGACAAGCTGTACCGCGGCGACGACCTGTTCGGCAGTGTCAACCTGAAGCTGCGCCAGACCGCCAAAGGCATGGCCATGAGCGATGTCGACCTGGACCTCAAGGGCCTGCACATTGATGGTAGCGGTGGCTGGGAAGGCGAGCCGGGCAGCAGTTCGAGCTGGTACAAGGGCCGGCTGGATGGCAAGAACCTGGGTGATGTGCTCAAGGCCTGGGGCTTTGCGCCCACGGTCACCAGTCGCGACTTCCGCATGGATGTGGACGGCCGCTGGCCGGGCTCGCCGGCCTGGGTCAGCCTCAACCGTTATTCCGGCAGCCTCGACGCGGCCTTGCGCAGCGGCCAGTTCGTCGAGGTCGAGGGCAGCGCCCAGGCCTTGCGGGTGTTCGGGCTGCTCAACTTCAACTCCATCGGCCGGCGCCTGCGCCTGGACTTCTCCGACCTGTTCAGCAAGGGCCTGGCCTATGACCGGGTCAAGGGGCTGCTGGTGGCCAGCGAAGGGGTCTACGTGACCCGTGAGCCGATCACCGTCACCGGGCCGTCGAGCAACTTCGAGCTCGACGGCACCATGGACTTCGTCCGTGACCGGGTCGATGCCAAGCTGCTGGTGACGCTGCCGGTGACCAACAACCTGCCGCTGGCCGCGCTGATCGTCGGCGCGCCGGCGATCGGCGGCGCGTTGTTCCTGGTCGATCGGCTGATCGGGGACCGGGTGGCGCGTTTCGCCAGTGTGCACTATCGCGTCGAAGGTCCGGTCAAAGAGCCTAAAATCACCTTTGTGAAACCTTTCGACAAATAACCCGGGGTGGTCATGACGTCAGCTGTGATCCAGATGGTCAGCCAGGACGATGTGCTGGCCAACCTGCAACGTGCCACGGCACTGCTCGAGCAGGCCGCCGCCGGTGGCGCGCGCCTGGCGGTGCTGCCGGAGAACTTTGCCGCCATGGGCCGGCGCGATGCCGCGGCCATCGGTCGGGCCGAGGCGCTGGGTGAGGGGCCGATCCTGCCATGGTTGAAACGCACCGCCCGCGACCTCAGGTTATGGATAGTCGCCGGTACCTTGCCGCTGCCGCCGGTTGGCCAGCCGCATGCCAAGGCCCACGCCTGCTCGTTGCTGGTCGATGAGCACGGCGAGATCGCCGCCCGCTACGACAAGCTGCACCTGTTCGATGTGGACGTGGCCGACAATCGTGGCCGCTACCGCGAGTCGGACGACTACGCCCACGGCAGCCAGGTGGTGGTGGCCGACACGCCCGTTGGCCGGCTGGGCCTGTCGGTGTGTTACGACCTGCGCTTCCCCGAGCTGTACAGCGCCTTGCGCGCCGCCGGGGCCGAACTGATCAGCGCACCGGCGGCGTTTACCGCGGTGACCGGCGCGGCGCATTGGGAAGTACTGATTCGCGCACGGGCCATCGAGACCCAGTGCTATGTATTGGCGGCCGCCCAGGGCGGCCTGCATCCGGGGCCGCGGGAAACCCACGGCCAGGCGGCGATCGTCGACCCCTGGGGGCGGATCGTCGTGCAACAGGCGCGGGGCGAAGCGGTATTGCTCGCCACGCGCGACAGTGAAGAACAGGCGTCCATCCGGGCGCGCATGCCGGTGGTCACGCACCGGCGCTTTTTCTCGCAGGACGCCTTGCGGCCTGCGCACACCTCGGAGTGACTATGAGCGAGATTTTATCCACCGTCAGCGAGCAGCTCCTGGCCCCGGGCGGCCTGACCCTCGACAGCCTGCAGACGGTGCTGGGCGAGCTGGCCGGCCCCGGCATCGATGCCGCCGACCTGTATTTCCAGGGCCAGATCTCGGAAACCTGGGCGCTGGAGGACGGCATCGTCAAAGAGGGCAGCTTCAACCTCGACCAGGGCGTGGGCGTGCGTGCCCAGTCCGGCGAGAAGACCGGCTTCGCCTACAGCAACGCGATCAACCTCGAAGCCCTGACCTCGGCGGCCCGCGCCGCCCGCTCGATCTCCCGGGCCGGGCAGGATGGCAAGGTGCAGGCGTTCCGCAGCCAGGATGTGACTGCGCTGTACGCGTCTGACAATCCACTGGATGTGCTGAGCCGCGCCGAGAAGGTCGACCTGCTCAAGCGCGTCGATGCCGCCACCCGCGCCCTCGACCCGCGCATCCAGCAGGTCAGTGTGAGCATGGCCGGGGTCTGGGAGCGGATCCTGGTCGCCGCCGCCGATGGCAGCCTGGCCGCCGATGTACGTCCGCTGGTGCGTTTCAACGTCAGCGTGATCGTCGAACAGAACGGCCGCCGCGAGCGCGGCGGGCAGGGTGGTGGCGGGCGTACCGACTACCGCTACTTCACCGAGGAGCGGGTGATGGGCTATGCCCGCGAGGCGCTGCGCCAGGCGCTGGTCAACCTCGAGGCCATTCCGGCGCCGGCCGGCACGCTGCCGGTGGTGCTTGGCCCGGGCTGGTCCGGCGTGCTGCTGCACGAGGCGGTCGGTCACGGCCTGGAAGGCGACTTCAACCGCAAGGGCAGTTCGGCGTTCAGTGGCCGTATCGGCGAGCAAGTGGCCTCTAAACTGTGCACCATCGTCGACGACGGCACCCTGGAGGGCCGTCGCGGCTCGCTCAGCATCGATGATGAAGGCACGCCAACCGAATGCACCACGCTGATCGAGAACGGCATCCTCAAGGGCTATATGCAGGACAAGCTCAACGCCCGCCTGATGGGCATGGCGGTGACCGGCAACGGCCGGCGTGAATCCTACGCCCACCTGCCGATGCCGCGCATGACCAACACCTACATGCGTGCCGGCGACAGCGACCCCGAGGAAATCATCCGCTCGGTGAAGAAGGGCATCTACTGCGCCAACCTCGGCGGTGGCCAGGTGGACATCACCAGCGGCAAGTTCGTGTTCTCCACCAGCGAGGCCTACCTGATCGAGGACGGCAAGATCACCGCGCCGGTGAAGGGCGCGACCTTGATCGGCAATGGTCCGGAGGCGATGCGGGGAGTGTCGATGGTCGGCAACGACCTGGCGCTGGACAGCGGCGTGGGTACGTGTGGCAAGGATGGGCAGTCGGTGCCGGTAGGGGTTGGCCAGCCGACCCTGAAGTTGGACGCGATCACTGTCGGTGGTACAGGGGCGTGAGGCCGGCAGGGACCGCTTTGCGGTCCTTTCACGGCGCAAGGCCGCTCCTACAGGTGTGCGCGTTCCCTGTGGGAGCGGCCTTGTGCCGCGATGGGCTGCGTAGCAGCCCCAGGATGTCGGGTTTAACGCAGGCCGCGCTGGACCTCGTCGAGGTCGCGGATGTACTTGAACACTTTACGCGCAGCCGCAGGCGGCTTGTTTCGCGCCTTCTCGTGCTGGGCATGACGGATCAGCGAGCGCAGGTGCTGGCGATCGGTGTCGGGGAACTCGTTGACGAAGCGTTCGAGGTCCTCGTCGTTGCCGTCGATCAGGCGGTCGCGCCAGCGCTCGAGGCCGTGGAAGCGCTCGTTGTACTGGCGGGTCGAGCTGTCGACCTGCTCGAGCACGGCATGGATGGCGTCCAGGTCCTGCACGCGCATCAGCTTGCCGACGAACGACATGTGGCGTTTGCGGGCGCCGTGGGCGGTGTGCTTGCTGGCCTCTTCCAGCGCCTTGCGCAGCTCGTCGGTCAACGGCAGGCGGGCCAGGGTATCGGCCTTGAGGGTGGTGAGGCGCTCACCGAGCTCGACCAGCGCATGCAGCTCGCGCTTGATCTGGGTTTTGCTTTTTTCGCCGTCGAAGGCGTCGTCGTAAGAATCAACCATGGGGGCAGTCCGCAGGAAATCGCCGCCATGATAACCAGTCGGGGGCCGCTTGTCCGGCCCGGTCGTAGAATGACCCAAGCCGTACGCAGAATTTTCAGTGGAGAGAACCATGAGTGCAGTCCAGAGCGTAGGCCCCAAGGACCTGCCGGCGTTGCAGGAACAGGTCGAGGCGATCGTTGCCGAGGCGCGCCGCCAGGGCGCCAGCGCCTGCGAAGTGGCGGTGTCGCTGGAGCAGGGCCTGTCCACCACGGTGCGCCAGCGCGAAGTCGAGACGGTCGAGTTCAACCGCGACCAGGGCTTCGGCATCACCCTCTACGTTGGCCAGCGCAAGGGTTCGGCCAGCACCTCGGCCAGCGGCCCTGAGGCGATCCGCGAGACCGTCGCGGCGGCCCTGGCAATCGCCAAGCACACCTCCGAGGACGAGTGTTCGGGGCTGGCCGATGCCGCCTTGATGGCCCGCGAGATCCCTGACCTGGACCTGTACCACGACTGGGACATCGAGCCGGAGAAGGCCATCGAGATGGCGCTGGCCTGCGAGGCGGCGGCGTTCGATGCCGACAAGCGCATCCTCAACGCCGACGGCACCACCCTCAATACCCACCAGGGCGTGCGGGTCTACGGCAACAGCCACGGCTTCATCGGCGGCTACGCGTCCACCCGGCACAGCCTGAGCTGCGTGATGATCGCCGAAGCCGAAGGACAGATGCAGCGCGACTACTGGTACGACGTCAATCGCCAGGGCAACCTGCTGGCCGACCCGCGCAGCATCGGCCAGCGCGCCGCACAACGCGCCGCCAGCCGCCTGGGCGCGCGTCCGGTGCCGACCTGCGAGGTGCCGGTGCTGTTCTCGGCGGAGCTTGCCGGCGGCCTGTTCGGCAGCTTCCTGTCGGCGATTTCCGGCGGCAACCTGTACCGCAAGTCGTCGTTCCTCGAAGGCACCATCGGCCAGCGCCTGTTCCCCACCTGGCTGACCCTCGACGAGCGGCCGCACATCCCGCGTGCGCTGGGCAGCGCGGCGTTCGACGGCGATGGCCTGGCCACCTACGCCAAGCCGTTCGTCGACAAGGGCGAGCTGGTGTCCTACATCCTCGGCACCTATTCCGGGCGCAAGCTGAGCCTGCCGAGCACCGCCAACGCCGGGGGCGTGCACAACCTGTTCGTCACCCACGGCGTGGAAGACCAGGCGGCACTGATTCGTCGCATGGGCCGCGGCCTGCTGGTGACCGAGCTGATGGGGCATGGCCTGAACATGGTGACCGGTGACTATTCCCGTGGCGCGGCGGGCTTCTGGGTCGAAAACGGCGAGATCCAGTTCCCGGTCCAGGAAGTGACCATCGCCGGCAATATGAAGGACATGTTCCAGCAGATCGTGGCGATCGGCAGCGATATCGAGACCCGCAGCAATATCCACAGTGGCTCGGTGCTGATCGAGCGGATGACGGTGGCGGGCAGCTGATCGGCGCTCTATTGGCTGGGGAGGGTGGGAGCGGGCTTGCCCCGCGATAATCTTACCTGCAATCGCGAGGCAAGCTCGCTCCCACGCTGCCCTGCTCATGTCTTGTAAAGGACCCGGCCATCGCGCCGGGTTTCTTTTGCCCATCGTCCAGCTTGAACTGATTCTATTTATCACATAATAATGAATATCATTATCCAGTAACCCGGCGATGATGTTCATGAAACCCGTCCTCCACGAACTGCCCTACCTGGAAAACTGGCGCTGGCTCAGCCGGCGCATCCGCTGCGCGCTCGAACCCGACGAGCCGCGCCTGATCGAGCATTACCTGGCCGAAGGCCGCTACCTGGTGTGCTGCACCGAAACCTCGCCCTGGACCGTGGCGCTGACCGCCTTCCGCCTGCTGCTGGATACCGCCAACGATCGCATGCTGCCGTGGCATTGGCGCTGCCTGTGCCTGGACCAGGCCTGGCGGCCCCTGCTCGACCTGCGCAACCTCGACCGCTGCGAACAGAACCAGCGCTGGCAGCCCTACGCGATGCAGCTCGCCAACAGCGTGCTGCTGCCGTCGATTTCTCCCGAAGAACTGATGCAAGGACTTGAAGATGAGTGATACCCGTATCGAGCGTGACAGCATGGGCGAACTGCAGGTGCCGGCCCAGGCCCTGTACGGTGCCCAGACCCAGCGCGCGGTCGACAACTTCCCGGTCAGCGGCAAGCCGATGCCGGCCCAGTTCATCCGTGCCCTGCTGCTGGCCAAGGCGGCGGCGGCCAAGGCCAACGTCGAGCTGTCCCAGCTGAGCGCGGGGCAGGGCGAGGCCATCGTCAAGGCGGTGGAGCAACTGCTGGCCGGGGATTTCATCCAGCACTTCCCGGTGGATGTGTTCCAGACCGGTTCCGGCACCAGCTCGAACATGAACGCCAACGAAGTCATCGCCACCCTGGCCAGCCGCGTGCTGGGCGAGCCGGTCAATGCCAACGACCACGTCAACTGTGGCCAGAGCAGCAACGACATTATCCCGACCACCATCCACGTCAGCGCCGCCCTGGCCCTGCACGAGCAGTTGCTGCCGGCCCTGCGTCACCTCACCCAGGTAATCGAGGCCAAGGCGCTCGAAGTGCACAAGCATGTGAAGACCGGCCGCACCCACCTGATGGATGCCATGCCGGTGCGCATGAGCCAGGTGCTCGGCGGCTGGGCAGCGCAGGTCAAGGGCGCCCAGGCGCATATCGAAGCCACCCTGCCGAGCCTGCAGGCCCTGGCCCAGGGCGGTACCGCCGTGGGTACCGGCATCAACGCCCACCCGCAGTTTGCCGCAGGCTTTGCCCGCCAGCTGAGTGGCCTGACCCAGGTCAAGTTCACCCCCGGCGAGAACCTGTTCGCCCTGATCGGCTCCCAAGACACCGCCGTGGCCCTGTCCGGCCAGCTCAAGACCGCCGCCGTGGCGCTGATGAAGATCGCCAACGACCTGCGCTGGATGAACTCCGGCCCGCTCGCCGGCCTCGGTGAAATCGAGCTGCAGGGCTTGCAGCCGGGCTCATCGATCATGCCGGGCAAGGTCAACCCGGTGATCCCGGAAGCCACCGCCATGGTCGCCGCCCAGGTGATAGGCAACGACGCCACCATCGCCGTGGCCGGGCAGTCGGGCAACTTCGAGCTCAACGTGATGCTGCCGGTGATCGCCCGCAACCTGCTGGAAAGCATCGAGCTGATGGCCAACGTCAGCCGCCTGCTGGCCGACAAGGCCATCGCCAGCTTCAAGGTCAACGAAACCAAGCTCAAGGAGGCGCTGTCGCGCAACCCGATCCTGGTCACCGCGTTGAACCCGATCATCGGCTACCTCAAGGCCGCCGAGATCGCCAAGACCGCCTACAAGCAGGGTCGCCCGATCATCGACGTGGCGCTGGAGCACACCGACCTGTCGCGTGACCAGCTCGAGGCGCTGCTGGATCCGGAAAAACTCACCGCCGGCGGCATCTGAGCCCGGGCCGCCCAGGAGACACGTCATGCAGCACTGGAAACGCACCACGCAAGACGCCAACCGCCTGTTCGAGCAGGGCGAGCTGGTCGATGCCCGGGAACACTACCTGCAAGCCCTGGCCCTGGCCCAGGTGCTGTTCGAGCGCTGGCATGACGTCGACGAGGCGGTGGCCGCACTGGTCATCGCCCATCACAACCTGGCCGACCTGCACCTGCGCCTGAACCAGCCGCAGGAAAGCGCCGACTACCTGTGCGCGGCGCACCAGCGGCTGCTCCAGGCCAGCCAGGATCAGCGCCTGCCCCAGGCCCTGCGCGACGCTGCGTTGCGCCACAGCGGGCGCACCTACACCGAGTTGCTGAGCTTCATCGCCGAATACGGCCAATACCCGCGTACCGAGCGCCTGCTCAACCGGCAGGCCCCGGTGGCCAGCGAGCTGGTCGCACATACGGATATCACTGATCGCACACCTGCCTACGGAATCCACTGACATGCCGCATACCTTGCCTGCGTTGCCCTATGCCTACGATGCGCTGGAACCGCACATCGACACCCAGACCATGGAGATTCACCACAGCAAGCATCACCAGACCTACATCAACAACCTCAACGCCGCCATCGAGGGCACCGAGTGGGCCGAGTGGCCGGTGGAGCAGCTGGTGGGCGCGGTCAAGCAACTGCCCGAGAAGCTGCAGGGCGCGGTGATCAACCAGGGCGGTGGGCATGCCAACCACACCCTGTTCTGGACCGTCATGTCGCCCAAGGGCGGCGGCCAGCCGGCAGGGCAGGTGGCCAAGGCCATCGATGCGCAGCTCGGCGGCTTCGAGGCGTTCAAGGAGGCCTTCACCAAGGCCGCGCTGACCCGTTTCGGCAGCGGCTGGGCCTGGTTGAGCGTGACCCCGCAGAACACGCTGGTAGTTGAGAGCAGCGGCAACCAGGACAGCCCGCTGATGCACGGCAACACGCCGATCCTCGGCCTGGACGTGTGGGAGCACGCCTACTACCTGAAGTACCAGAACCGTCGTCCGGAATACATTGGCGCCTTCTACAACGTGGTCGACTGGGCCGAAGTGGAACGTCGCTACCTTGAAGCCCTGAAGTGAGCCTGACCGGTATGCGTGCCGAGGTGATGTCTGTCAGCAGTGTGCGCCTGTTCCGCCTGGCGCTTGGGACCATGCTGTTGCTGGTTGGCACCGCGTTGCTGGTGGCACGCGGCATCGCCTGGCTGGACCTGGAGCCGCGCATGTTGCGTGCCCTTGAGGGCGGCGCGTTGTGCGCACTGGGGACGGCCTTGGGCGCGGTACCGGTGCTGGTGATTCGCAACATGCCGGTGGCCGTGGCCGACACCTTGCTCGGCTTCGGCGCCGGCGTGATGCTGGCGGCCACCGCGTTCTCGCTGATCATGCCCGGGCTGGATGCGGCCCAATCCATCGGTTTCAGCCCATGGGGCGCCGGCGGCCTGATCAGCAGCGGCCTGCTGTTCGGCGCGCTGTGCCTGTTCCTGGTCGATCTCAAGGTCTCCGGCGCCTCGCCGGAGGCCCTGGTCGGCAGTGATCATCAGCCAGTGATCGCGGCGCGGATCTGGTTGTTCGTCATCGCCATCATTGCCCACAACATCCCCGAAGGCATGGCCATCGGCGTGTCCGCCGGTGGCGGCATGCCCGATGCCGACAGCCTGGCCATGGGCATCGCGCTGCAGGATGTACCGGAGGGCCTGGTGATCGCGCTGGTGCTGGCCGGGGCCGGCATGCCGCGGTTCAAGGCGTTCCTGATCGGCGCGGCATCCGGACTGGTCGAGCCGCTGGCCGCGGTGATCTGCGCCTGGCTGGTGAACATCGCCGAACTGCTGTTGCCGCTGGGCCTGGCCTGTGCGGCGGGGGCGATGCTGCTGGTGGTGACCCAGGAGATCATTCCCGAATCGCGCAGCAACGGGCATCACCGCCTGGCGAGCCTGGGGCTGTGTGTCGGGTTCTGCCTGATGATGGTGATGGACACGGCGCTGTCGTGAGAGGAGTAGCGGATGGAGTCAGCTTCTCGTTGGGCGTTGCTCAGGCGAAGATGACTTCCACCCGCCCTTGAGGCCGTGAGCGCGGTGCGGCCTTGACCACGATCTGCACGTCTCGGCCAAGGCGTGCCAGGCAGTCGATCATCTTGCTTTCGCTGATGCCACGGAATTTTCCGCGAATCATTTCCGAGACTTTTGGCTGAGGCAGGCCAAGGATTTGCGCGGCTTGCATCTGGGTCAGATGACGGGCCTTGATGATGCTGCAGATCTTGCTCGCCAGGCGTGCCTTGACCAGCATCTCGTCTGCATCCGGGTAGTTGAGGTCTGCGTAGACATTGCCGCTGCCCTGTTCGATTTCGCTCATGTCTGGATTCCTTCTGAGTGGGCCTGTGCAAGCTTCAATCGCTTGCGCACCAGGGCGATGTCTGTTTCGGGCGTCCTGATGCCCGCTTTGGACTTCTTCTGGAAGCAATGCAAGACATACACCGCAGTGCCAAGGCGTACGGTATAGACCGCGCGATAGGTGTTGCCGTCATGGTCCTCCACGACCTCAAGCACGCCAGCGCCTGAAAACCCTCTGAGGACTTTAGCCTGTAGGTGCCTGCTTCCCGTCTGAGCCAGGTGCAGAGCAAAGCCGAC
Organism: Pseudomonas peradeniyensis; assembly: GCF_014268935.2. Taxonomy (GTDB): domain Bacteria; phylum Pseudomonadota; class Gammaproteobacteria; order Pseudomonadales; family Pseudomonadaceae; genus Aquipseudomonas; species Aquipseudomonas peradeniyensis. The sequence goes on from NZ_JABWRJ020000003.1 coordinate 1,146,664, forward strand.
GGTTTGCTGGACGTCCTCGGGGAGGCACAGCAGATCCTTTTTGCTGCTTGCGACCCAGTAAAGTGGCTTGGGTTGCCTGTCCGATTCCATGAAATCACCTGCTGAATTTATACCTATATAGGTATAAATTCAATCTGGTAAAGCTGCATCCGGACAATTGGAAGAGGATGTTGCAGGAGGAGAAAGCGTTACTCGCCTTCGTCGAAGAAGTTGTTGATCAGCTCGACCAGCGCATCCATGGCTTCAGCGTCCTGCTCGCCCTCGGTGTGCAGGTGCACTGGCGTGCCCTTGCCTGCGGCGAGCATCATCACCGCCATGATGCTCTTGCCGTCCACCAGCTTGTCCGGCGCGCGGCCGACCCGCACCTGGCAGGGGAAGCGACCGGCCACGCCGACGAACTTGGCGGCCGCCCGCGCATGCAGGCCCAGCTTGTTGATGATGGTGATTTCGCGGGCGGGCATCGTGGGGCGGATCCTGTGGGCTAGAGGTCGCGGTGGCGGACCTGGACGTTTTTCAGGGATTGCTGGAGCAGTTGGCCAAGCCGTTCGGTGATGTACACCGAGCGGTGGTGGCCGCCGGTACAGCCGATGGCGATGGTGACATAGGCGCGGTTGCTGGCGGCGAAGCGCGGCAGCCATTTGAGCAGGTAGCCGGAGATGTCCTGGAACATTTCCTCGACGTCCGGCTGGGCGGCCAGGTAGTCGATTACGGGCTGTTCGAGGCCAGAATGCTCGCGAAGTTCCGGCTTCCAGTAAGGATTGGGCAGGCAGCGCACGTCGAACACCACATCGGCGTCCACCGGCATGCCGCGCTTGAAGCCGAACGACTCGACCAGGAACGCGGTGCCTGGCTCGGGCTGGTTGAGCAGGCGCAGCTTGATCGAATCGCGTAGCTGGTAGAGGTTCAGGCTGGTGGTGTCGATCTTCAGGTCGGCGAGGTCGGCAATCGGCCCGAGCAGCTCGCTTTCCACGCGGATCGCCTCGGCCAGCGAGCGACTGTCGTTGGTCAGCGGGTGGCGGCGGCGGGTTTCCGAGAAGCGCTTGAGCAGGGTGTCTTCGTCGGCGTCCAGGTACAGCACGTCGCACTGGATATGCCGTGAGCGTGCTTCTTCCAGCAGTTCGGGGAAGCGCGACAGGTGGCTGGGCAGGTTGCGCGCATCGATGGACACCGCCACCTTCGGTTGCAGCAGCTCGGTGTTGATCAGCGCATTTTCAGCCAGCTGCGGCAACAACCCGGCGGGCAGGTTGTCGATGCAGTAGTAGCCGTTGTCTTCCAGCACGTCGAGGGCGGTACTCTTACCGGAGCCGGAGCGGCCGCTGACGATGATCAGGCGCATGTTCAGTGCTCGTTCTGTACGTCCAGGACGACCTGGTAAAGGGTCTCGCTGCTGTCGGCGGCACGCAGGCGATCGCGGACCTCCTTGCGATCGAGCATGCTGGCGATCTGGCGCAGCAGTTCAAGGTGGGCATCGGTGGCGGCTTCCGGGACCAGCAGGACGAACAGCAGGTCGACCGGGGCGCCATCGATGGCATCGTAATCGATGGGGGCATCCAGGTGCAGCAGGGCGCTCACTGGCGCGGTGCAGCCCACAAGCCGGCAGTGGGGAATGGCGATGCCATTGCCAAAACCGGTGGAGCCCAGTTTTTCCCGAGCGATGAGCTTGTCGAAGACGTCTTGCATCTCCAGCTCGGGTACTTGCTCGGCGATCAGGGTGGCGACCTTTTCCAGGGCGCGCTTCTTGCTGCCGCCCGGCACGTTCACGAGGGAACGGCCGGGGGTCAGAATGGTTTCAAGTCGGATCATGGATGAGGGGGATCAGCGGGCGGCTGCGCCTTGCAGCAGGCTTTGCTGTTTTTCCTTGTGTTTTTTCAGTTGGCGATCGAGTTTGTCGGCCAGGGCGTCGATCGCCGCGTACATGTCTTGATGTTCGGCGTTGGCGACGACTTCGCCACCGGGAATCTGGAGTGTGGCTTCCACCTTCTGCTGCAGCTTCTCGACCTTCATGATCACCGTCGCATTGGTGATCTTGTCGAAATGACCCTCCACGCGAGCGAGCTTCTCGAGCACGTAATCGCGCAGTGGTTGGGTGACTTCTACATGCTGTCCACTGATGTTGACTTGCATACAGCTTCTCCTTTGTTGCCCGTGCATAAAGAGGCAGGTATTGCACCTGCCACTGAAACGCTGTGGCACATCCCGGGGCTACATCAGTCGCTTGCGCTCGCTCGACGGGGCGATGCCCAACGATTCGCGGTACTTGGCGACGGTGCGACGGGCTACCTGGATGCCTTGTGCCTCCAGTAAACCAGCGATCTTGCTGTCACTCAATGGCTTTTTCTGATTTTCCGCCGCCACCAGTTTCTTGATGATCGCGCGGATCGCCGTGGACGAGCATTCGCCGCCTTCAGCGGTGCTCACGTGGCTGGAGAAAAAGTATTTCAGTTCGTAGATGCCGCGTGGGGTGTGCATGTATTTCTGCGTGGTCACCCGCGAGATGGTCGACTCGTGCATGCCCACCGCCTCGGCGATATCGTGCAGTACCAGCGGCTTCATGGCCTCGTCGCCATGGTCGAGGAAGCCGCGCTGGTGCTCGACGATCTGCGTCGCCACCTTCATCAGCGTTTCGTTGCGGCTCTGCAGGCTCTTGATGAACCAGCGCGCTTCCTGCAGCTGGTTGCGCATGAAGGTGTTGTCGGCGCTGGTGTCGGCGCGGCGGACGAAGCCGGCGTACTGCGGGTTGACCCGCAGGCGCGGTACCGCTTCCTGGTTGAGCTCGACCAGCCAGCGCTCGCTGTCCTTGCGCACGATGACGTCGGGCACGACGTACTCGGGCTCGCTGGACTCGATCTGCGAGCCGGGGCGCGGGTTGAGGGTCTGCACCAGTTCGATGACCTGGCGCAGCTCGTCTTCCTTGAGCTTCATGCGGCGCATCAGCTGGCTGTAGTCGCGGCTGCCGAGCAGATCGATGAAGTCGGTGACCAGGCGCTGGGCCTCGCTCATCCACGGCGTCGACGCCGGCAGCTGACGCAGTTGCAACAGCAGGCATTCACCGAGGGAGCGGGCGCCGATGCCGGCGGGTTCGAACTGTTGGATGCGGTGCAGCACCGCCTCGACCTCGTCCAGCTCGATGTCGAGCTCCGGATCGAAGCCTGCGCAGATCTCCTCGAGGGTGTCTTCCAGGTAGCCCTGGCCGTTGATGCTGTCGATCAGGGTGACGGCGATCAGGCGGTCGGTATCGGACATCGGCGCCAGGTTGAGCTGCCACAGCAGGTGGCTCTGCAGGCTCTCGCCGACCGAGGTGCGGGTGGTGAAGTCCCACTCGTCGTCATCGTTGCTCGGCAGGCTGCTGGCGCTGGTCTGGTAGATGTCTTCCCAGGCGGTGTCGACCGGCAGTTCGTTGGGGATGCGCTCGGCCCATTCGCCGTCTTCGAGGTTTTCCGCGGTGCTGCTGGTACTGGTTTCCTGGAAACTGTTGTCCTGGACTTCGGCGGCCGGCTTGTTCTCGGCGTTGTCCGCCATCGGGTCGCTGTTGTCGAAGTCCTCGCCGTCTTCCTGACGTTCGAGCATCGGATTGGACTCCAGCGCTTCCTGGATTTCCTGCTGGAGGTCCAGGGTGGAGAGCTGAAGCAGACGGATGGCCTGTTGCAACTGCGGGGTCATCGTCAGTTGCTGGCCCATTTTTAGGACGAGCGATGGTTTCATGGCTGGGGCTTGATACCTTGTTGCCGGCGCGCATGCGCCATCCACTACACGGAGGGCGCCTGGGCGCCGATTTTAAGCAAGTTGTATGCCTGAAATTGCAGCGTTTGCCTAGAGCACTGTAACAACTTAAGCCTCGAACAGGCGCTTGCGCCAGTGCTCCGGGCAGGCCGGGTCAGAGTCGGAACTCGTGCCCCAGGTACACTTCCTTGACCAGCTGGTTGGCCAGGATGGTCTCGGCGTCGCCTTCGGCGATCAGCTGGCCATCGTTGACGATGTAGGCGGTCTCGCAGATATCCAGGGTCTCGCGAACGTTGTGGTCGGTGATCAGTACGCCGATGCCCTTGTTCTTGAGGTGGTGGATGATCTGCTTGATGTCGCCGACGGAGATCGGGTCGACACCGGCAAAGGGTTCGTCCAGCAGGATGAACTTGGGCGCGGTGGCCAGGGCGCGGGCGATCTCGACGCGGCGGCGTTCGCCGCCGGAGAGGCTCATGCCGAGGTTGTCGCGGATGTGGCTGATGTGGAACTCCTGCAGCAGGCTTTCCAGTTCCTTGCGCCGGCCGTCGCGGTCGAGGTCCTTGCGGGTCTCGAGGATGGCCATGATGTTGTCGGCCACCGACAGCTTGCGGAAGATCGAGGCTTCCTGCGGCAGGTAGCCGATGCCGGCCTGGGCGCGCCCGTGCATGGGCTGGTGGCTGACGTCGAGGCTGTCGATCAGCACGCGACCCTGGTCGGCCTGGACCAGGCCGACGATCATGTAGAAGCAGGTGGTCTTGCCGGCGCCGTTGGGGCCGAGCAGGCCGACGATCTGGCCGCTGTCGATGGACAGGCTGACGTCGCGAACGACCTGCCTGCCCTTGTAGCTCTTGGCCAGGTGCTGGGCTTTGAGGGTTGCCATTTACTCGGCCTTTTTCTTCGGTTGAATGACCATGTCGATGCGCTGACGTGGTGCAGTCACGTTGCCACCGCGACCGGCGGTAGCCACCTGGGTCTTGGTGTTGTAGACGATCTTCTCGCCTTCGGTGGTGTTGCCTTCGTTCTCGACCTTGGCACGATCGGTGAGGATCACCATGTCTTTCTGCGCCTGGTACTGGATGGTCACGGCCCAGCCTTTCATCTTGTCGGGCTTGGCGGCGCTCTGCTGCTGCTCGAAGTAGGCCAGGTTGCCCACCGAGGTGACCACGTCGATGTCGCCGGAGGCGGCGCGGGTCATGGTCACGGTGTTGCCTTTGATCATCATCGAACCCTGGGTGATGATCACGTCGCCGGTATAGGTGGCAACGCCCTGCTTGTCGTCCAGGTGGGCGTTGTCCGCCTGGATGCGGATCGGCTGGTCACGGTCGTTCGGCAGGGCGAAGGCGCTCGCGCTTCCCAGTGCTACGCCCAGGCTGAGCAGAAGGGGGATGGTTTTAACGAGCCTCATACTGTCCTCTTACGTTAGAGAGCAGGTCCATCCTGCCTTCTTTCAAATACGCTTTCATTCCTTTGCCCGTAGTCGTGCCACCGGCGCCGTCGATTCTAACGGCTTGCTCGGTCTGCGCATATTGCTTCTGCGGGAACACGGTCATGCGTGTGCTGGTGATGATGGTTTCACGTTGCTTCTCGTCGGTGCGCGCCACGCGCACATCGTCGATCAGCTCGACCTCGGTGCCGTCCGGGTTGACCTCGGCGCGCTTGCTCTGCACGTGCCACGGATACTCGGTGCCGCGGTACATGTGCAGGTCGGGCGTGGTCACCAGGGTGACCTCGCTGGCCTTCAGGTGCTCGACCTTGGCGGCGGTCATCTCGTACTGCAGCTTGCCGTCGGGCAGGAACTGCACGCTGTGGGCGTTGATCGCGTAGTAGTCGATGGCGCTCTGGTCGACCTGGGCCTGCGGCTGGTCGAGGAAGCTCTCCGGGCTGATGTTCCAATAGCCTACCGCAACCAGCACGGCGGCGATCCCGCCTAGCAGCGCGACATTTCTGATCTTCTTGCTGAGCATGGGCAGCCTTACAGGTAATGGGCGTTGGCAGCGTCCAGGGTGCCCTGGGCCTGCATGATCAGTTCGCAGAACTCGCGGGCGGCGCCTTCGCCGCCGCGAGCCTGGGTGACGCCGTGGGCGTGCTGGCGAACGAATGCCGCGGCGTTGTGCACCGCCATGCCCAGGCCGACGCGGCGGATCACCGGCAGGTCGGGCAGGTCGTCGCCGAGGTAGGCGACTTGTTCATAGCTTAGATTGAGTTCGGCGAGCAGGCCGTCCAGCACCACCAGTTTGTCCTCGCGGCCCTGGAACAGGTGCGGGATGCCGAGGTTCTTCGCCCGGCGCTCGACCACCGGGGTCTTGCGCCCGCTGATGATCGCGGTGGTCACGCCCGCGGCCATGAGCATCTTGATGCCGTGGCCATCGAGGGTGTTGAAGGTCTTGAACTCGCTGCCGTCCTCGAGGAAGTACAGGCGGCCGTCGGTGAGCACGCCATCGACGTCAAACACCGCCAGCTTGATGGCCTTGGCGCGTTGCATCAGGTCCTGGTTCATTTACATCACTCCGGCGCGCAGCAGGTCGTGCATGTTCAGGGCGCCGGTCGGGCGGTCGTCCTGATCGACGACCACCAGCGCGCTGATCTTGTGGTCTTCCATGATCTTCAGTGCCTCGGCGGCGAGCATCTCGGCGCGGGCGGTCTTGCCGTGGACGGTCATGACCTCGTCGATGAGGGTCTTGTGCACGTCGATGTTGCGGTCCAGGCTGCGGCGCAGGTCACCGTCGGTGAACACGCCGGCGAGCTTGCCGTCGTCACCCAGGACCACGGTCATGCCCAGACCTTTGCGAGACATTTCAAGCAGCGCGTCCTTGAGCAGGGTGCCGCGTTTGACCTGGGGCAGTTCCTCGCCGGCATGCATGACGTTCTCGACCTTCAGCAGCAGGCGACGACCCAGCGCGCCACCGGGGTGGGAGAAGGCGAAATCCTCGGCGGTGAAGCCGCGGGCCTCGAGCAGGGCGATAGCCAGGGCATCGCCCAGCGCCAGCGCGGCAGTGGTGGAGGAGGTCGGCGCCAGGTTGAGCGGGCAGGCTTCCTGGGCGACGCTGGCGTCGAGGTTGACCTCGGCGGCCTGGGCCAGGGGCGAGCCCGGATTGCCGGTCAGGCTGATCATCTGGATGCCCAGGCGCTTGATCAGCGGCAGCAGGGTGACGATCTCGGCGGTGCTGCCGGAGTTGGACAGGGCAAGAATGACATCGTCCCGGGTGATCATGCCCATGTCGCCGTGGCTGGCCTCGGCCGGGTGCACGAAGAACGCCGGGGTGCCGGTGCTGGCCAAGGTGGCGGCGATCTTGTTGCCGATGTGTCCCGACTTGCCCATGCCCACCACCACGACCCGTCCCTTGCTGGCCAGGATCAGTTCGCAGGCCTTGACGAAGTCACCGTCGATGCGGGCCAGCAGGGCCTCCACGGCCTCGAGTTCGAGGCGCAGGGTGCGCTGGGCGGATTGGATCAGCTCGCTGGATTGGGTCATGTCGAAACGCAATGCCTGATGAAAAGGCGGCGATTATAGCCGCAATGTGTGAAAGGCTCATCCTTCGAATGTCATATGGATGCCGCGCCAGCCTGTCTGTGCCCTGAACGAGTGGGGGGACGCCCTTGGGGCGGGCCTATCAGCGGTGCTATAGTTCGCCGCTATTCGGCCCGCCAGGGACCTGTGTGCCTTCAAGATGAGGGCAGGCGTCCACATGACGAGGCTGCACTAGCAAGGAGTCTAGATGAGTGTGGATAGCGCCTACGCGGTCGAGTTGAAGGGCGTCACCTTCAAGCGCGGTTCGCGCAGCATTTTCAGCAATGTGGACATACGCATTCCCCGCGGCAAGGTCACCGGCATCATGGGGCCTTCGGGGTGCGGCAAGACCACCTTGCTGCGCCTGATGGGCGCGCAGTTGCGCCCGTCTGGTGGCGAGGTCTGGGTCAACGGGCAGAACCTGCCCGCGCTGTCGCGCAGCGACCTGTTCGATGCGCGCAAGCAGATGGGCGTGCTGTTCCAGAGCGGCGCGCTGTTCACCGACCTGGATGTGTTCGAGAACGTGGCCTTCCCGCTGCGGGTGCATACGCAGCTGTCGGACGAGATGATCCGTGACATCGTGCTGATGAAGCTGCAGGCCGTGGGCCTGCGCGGCGCCATCGACCTGATGCCCGACGAGCTGTCTGGCGGCATGAAGCGCCGCGTGGCATTGGCCCGGGCGATCGCCCTCGATCCGCAGATACTCATGTACGACGAACCGTTCGTCGGCCAGGACCCGATCGCCATGGGCGTGCTGGTGCGCCTGATCCGCCTGCTCAACGATGCCCTGGGCATCACCAGCATCGTGGTTTCCCACGATCTCGCGGAAACCGCGAGCATCGCCGACTACATCTATGTGGTCGGCGACGGCCAGGTGCTGGGGCAGGGCACGCCGGACGAACTGATGGGCTCGGATAATCCGCGCATCCGCCAGTTCATGAAAGGCGACCCGGACGGCCCGGTACCCTTCCACTTCCCTGCGCCTGACTACCGCGCCGATCTGCTGGGGACGCGTTGATGCGCAGAAAATCCTTACTCGAACGTATCCGTCTGTTCGGCCGTTCGGCCATCGATGTGCTGGCCGTGCTGGGACGCTCGTGCCTGTTCCTCGGCCATTCGCTGGGCGGGCGCAGCGGCATCGGTGGCTTCCAGCTGCTGATCCGGCAACTGTATTCGGTGGGCGTGCTGTCGCTGGCGATCATCGTCGTGTCCGGCGTGTTCATCGGCATGGTGCTGGCCCTGCAGGGCTACAGCATCCTCGCCAGGTACGGCTCGGAGCAGGCCGTGGGGCAGATGGTTGCCCTGACCCTGCTGCGCGAGCTGGGGCCGGTGGTCACCGGCTTGCTGTTCGCCGGCCGCGCGGGCTCCGCGCTGACCGCCGAGATCGGCAACATGAAGTCCACCGAGCAGTTGTCGAGCCTGGAGATGATCGGCGTCGACCCGCTCAAGTACATCGTCGCCCCTAGGCTGTGGGCCGGTTTCATCTCGCTGCCGCTGCTGGCGCTGATCTTCAGCGTGGTCGGCATCTGGGGCGGTTCGTGGGTCGCCGTGGACTGGCTGGGTGTCTATGAAGGTTCGTTCTGGGCCAACATGCAGAACAGCGTTTCGTTCAGCGACGACGTGATCAACGGGCTGATCAAGAGCCTGGTGTTCGCCTTCGTCGTCACCTGGATCGCCGTATTCCAGGGGTACGACTGTGAGCCCACTTCAGAAGGGATCAGCCGTGCCACCACCAAGACCGTGGTCTATGCCTCGTTGGCAGTCCTGGGTCTGGACTTTATTCTGACCGCCTTGATGTTTGGAGATTTCTGATGCAAAACCGCACCCTGGAAATCGGTGTCGGCCTGTTCCTCCTGGCCGGGATCCTGGCGCTGCTGCTGCTGGCCCTGCGTGTCAGCGGGCTGTCGGCCAGCCCGAGCAGCGACACGTACAAAGTTTATGCGTACTTCGACAATATCGCCGGTTTGACGGTCAGAGCTAAAGTGACCATGGCCGGTGTGACCATCGGCAAGGTCACGGCCATCGATCTGGACCGCGATTCCTACACCGGTCGGGTCACGCTGCAGCTGGACAAGCATGTCGACAACCTGCCGACCGACTCCACTGCCTCGATCCTGACCGCCGGCCTGCTGGGCGAGAAGTACATTGGTATCAGCGTGGGCGGCGAGGAAGCGGTACTCAAGGATGGCAGCACCATCCACGACACCCAGTCGGCGCTGGTGCTGGAAGACCTGATCGGCAAGTTCCTGCTCAACACGGTGGGCAAGGAACCGAAAGAAGCACAACCGGCTAATTAAGGAGTTTCCATGATTTCGATCCTGCGACGTGGCCTGCTGGTTCTGCTGGCGGCCTTCCCCTTGCTGGCCCTGGCGGCGCCGGGGCAATCCGCCCGTGATGTGATCCAGGGCACCACCACGCAGCTGCTCAGCGACCTGAAGGCCAACAAGGAGCAGTACAAGGCCAACCCCGAGGCGTTCTACAACGCGCTCAACAGCAACCTCGGCCCGGTGGTTGATGCCGACGGCATTTCCAAGAGCATCATGACCGTCAAGTACTCGCGCAAGGCGACGCCTGAGCAGATGCAGCGCTTCCAGGAGAACTTCAAGCGCAGCCTGATGCAGTTCTACGGCAACGCCCTGCTGGAGTACAACAACCAGGGCATCACCGTAGACCCGGCCAAGGCCGAAGATGGCGACCGCACCAGTGTCGGCATGAAGATCACCGGCACCAACGGCGCGGTCTATCCGGTGCAGTACACCATGCAGAAGCTCGATGGCGAGTGGAAGGTGCGCAACGTCATCGTCAACGGCATCAACATCGGCAAGCTGTTCCGCGACCAGTTCCAGGACGCCATGCAGCGCAACGGCAACAACCTGGACAAGACCATCGACGGCTGGGCCGGCGAAGTGGCCAAGGCCAAGGAAACGGCGGACAGCTCGCCGGATAAGGAAGTCAAATGAGCGACGCCGCCGTGAGCATGGCCGAGCCGGGCGTTCTCGCCCTGGCCGGCGTGCTGGACTACCGCAGCGGCCCGGCCCTGAGAACGCAGGGCAAGGCGCTGGTCGAGGCGTGCCGCGAACCGCGCCTGGTGCTCGATTGCTCCGCGGTGGTGAAGTCGAGCAGTGTCGGCCTGTCGTTGTTGCTGGGCTTCATGCGCGATGCCCAGGCGGCCGGCAAGACCTGGGAACTGCGCGGTATTCCCGAAGATATGCGGGAAATCGCCGGGGTCTATGACCTTGATGAAGTCCTGGCAGGCTGATGCCCTGCCGTTCGGGAAAGGCCCCTCGGTCAGCGCGCCCTCTCATGGGCTTCGCAGGCGAGGGGCTTTTTTGTATGATGGCCGACCCGCGCGCGTTGGGCGCCGATCGAGGTTGAGCATGCAGGCCGTAGAAGTCAAAAGCTTTCTGGAAGAGAAATTGCCGGGAACCCGGGTCGAAGTTGAAGGCGAAGGCTGCAACTTCCAGTTGAACGTGATCAGCGACGAGCTGGCCGGCCAGAGCCCGGTCAAGCGTCAGCAGGCGATCTATGCTCACCTCAATCCGTGGATCGCCAACGGCAGCATTCACGCGGTAACCATGAAATTCTTCAGCAGCGCAGCCTGGGCTGAGCGCACCTGAGCCAACTTGGCGGCGAGATACGTATGGACAAACTGATTATTACTGGCGGCGCGCGCCTCGACGGCGAGATCCGCATTTCCGGCGCGAAGAACTCGGCGCTGCCGATTCTCTCGGCCACCCTGCTGTGCGATGGTCCGGTCACGGTCGGCAACCTGCCGCACCTGCACGACATCACCACCATGATCGAGCTGTTCGGCCGCATGGGCATCGAGCCTGTGATCGACGAGAAGCTCTCGGTGGAAATCGATCCGCGCACCATCAAGACCCTGGTCGCTCCCTACGAGCTGGTCAAGACCATGCGCGCCTCGATCCTGGTGCTTGGCCCGATGGTGGCCCGCTTCGGTGAGGCCGAAGTCGCCCTGCCGGGCGGTTGCGCCATCGGTTCGCGTCCGGTCGACCTGCACATCCGCGGCCTGGAGGCCATGGGTGCGAAAATCGACGTCGAAGGCGGCTACATCAAGGCCAAGGCGCCCGAGGGCGGCCTGCGCGGCGCGCACTTCTTCTTCGACACCGTCAGCGTGACCGGCACCGAGAACATCATGATGGCCGCCGCCCTGGCCAAGGGCCGCAGCGTGCTGCAGAACGCCGCCCGTGAGCCGGAGGTGGTCGACCTGGCCAACTTCCTGATCGCCATGGGCGCGAAGATCCAGGGCGCCGGCACCGACACCATCACCATCGATGGCGTCGAGCGTCTGCAGCCGACCACCTATCGCGTCATGCCTGACCGCATCGAGACCGGCACCTACCTGGTCGCCGCTGCCGTGACCGGTGGCCGCGTCAAGGTCAAGGACACCGATCCGACCATCCTCGAAGCCGTCCTCGAGAAACTCAAGGAAGCCGGCGCCGACATCACCACCGGTGACGACTGGATCGAGCTGGACATGCACGGCAAGCGTCCGAAGGCCGTGAACCTGCGTACCGCCCCGTACCCGGCGTTCCCGACCGACATGCAGGCGCAGTTCATCTCGCTCAACGCCATTGCCGAAGGCACTGGCGCGGTGATCGAGACCATCTTCGAAAACCGCTTCATGCACGTCTACGAGATGCACCGCATGGGCGCGCAGATCCAGGTCGAGGGCAACACCGCCATCGTCACTGGCGTCAAGGCGCTCAAAGGTGCTCCGGTAATGGCCACCGACCTGCGCGCTTCCGCCAGCCTGGTGCTGTCGGCGCTGGTCGCCGAAGGCGACACCCTGATCGACCGCATCTACCACATCGACCGTGGCTACGAGTGCATCGAGGAAAAACTGCAGATGCTGGGCGCGAAGATCCGTCGCGTACCGGGCTAGCAGTCATCACGGCGCAGGGACGCGCCAGCCGAATCGTATGCGGTCGGGCTCACGGGCCCGGCCGGCAGTAGACGCTTAAGGACCGACGTTCCAATGTTGACCATCGCGCTATCCAAAGGCCGTATTCTCGACGATACCCTGCCACTGCTGGCCGAAGCCGGTATCGTGCCGACCGAGAATCCGGACAAGAGCCGCAAGCTGATCATCCCGACCACCCAGGATGATGTCCGCCTGCTCATCGTGCGTGCCACCGACGTGCCGACCTATGTCGAGCATGGCGCCGCCGACCTTGGTGTGGCCGGCAAGGACGTGCTGATGGAATACGGCGGCCAGGGCCTGTACGAGCCCCTGGACCTGCAGATCGCCCAATGCAAGCTGATGACCGCTGGCGTAACCGGCGCGGCCGAGCCCAAGGGTCGCCTGCGCGTGGCCACCAAGTTCGTCAACGTAGCCAAGCGCTACTACGCCGAGCAGGGCCGCCAGGTCGACATCATCAAGCTGTATGGCTCCATGGAGCTGGCGCCGCTGATCAATCTCGCCGACAAGATCATCGACGTGGTCGACACCGGCAACACCCTGCGCGCCAACGGTCTTGAACCCCAGGAACTGATCGCCACGATCAGCTCGCGCCTGGTGGTCAACAAGGCCTCCATGAAAATGCAGCACGCCCGTATCCAGAGCCTGATCGACACCCTGCGCAACGCCGTCGAATCGCGACACCGCGGCTGACCTCTGCGCGCGGCCTCCGCTGTCGCGCCCGTCTATCCGCGTCATAGCCAATTTTCTCAGGTGCCCGCGCGGATGGAGTGGTAGCTTTAGGGCGCCTGAACATCCGCTAATAACGAGGCCCTCGCCATGACCGTGTCCACTGCAATTGCCCGTCTCAACGCCGCTGACCAGGATTTCGCCCGACATCTGGATCATCTGCTGAGCTGGGAAAGCGTGTCCGATGACGCGGTCAACCAGCGCGTGCTCGACATCATCAAGGCCGTGCGCGAGCGTGGCGATGCGGCGCTGGTGGAATTCACCCAACGCTTCGACGGTGTCGATGCCAAGGGCATCAGCGATCTGATCCTTGACCGCGCGCGCCTGGAGCTGGCCCTGACCCGCATCACCCCGGTGCAGCGCGAAGCCCTGGAAAAAGCCGCCAACCGTGTGCGCATCTACCACGAACGGCAGAGGCAGGACTCCTGGCAGTACACCGAGGCCGACGGCACCGTGCTCGGCCAGAAGGTCACCCCGCTTGACCGCGCCGGCCTGTACGTGCCGGGTGGCAAGGCGTCGTACCCGTCGTCGGTGTTGATGAACGCGATTCCGGCCAAGGTGGCCGGTGTGGCCGAGGTGGTGATGGTGGTGCCGACCCCGCGCGGCGAGGTCAACGAGCTGGTGCTGGCCGCCGCCTGCATCGCCGGTGTCGACCGGGTGTTCACCATCGGTGGCGCCCAGGCAGTCGCGGCCCTGGCCTACGGCACCGAAAGCGTGCCGCAGGTGGACAAGATCGTCGGCCCGGGCAACATCTACGTGGCCACTGCCAAGCGCCATGTGTTCGGCCAGGTCGGCATCGACATGATTGCCGGCCCTTCGGAGATCCTGGTGGTGTGCGACGGCCAGACCGATCCGGACTGGATCGCCATGGACCTGTTCTCCCAGGCCGAGCACGACGAAGACGCCCAGGCCATCCTGGTCAGCCCGGACGCCGAGTTCCTCGATCGCGTGGCCGCCAGCATCGACAAGCTGCTGCCGACCATGGAGCGTGCCGAGATCATCGAGAAGTCGATCAATGGCCGTGGCGCGCTGATCCAGGTGCGTGACATGCAGCAGGCCATCGAGGTGGCCAACCGCATCGCTCCCGAGCACCTTGAACTGTCGGTGGCCGACCCGCAGGCCTGGTTGCCGCAGATCCGCCACGCCGGCGCGATCTTCATGGGCCGCCACACCAGCGAGGCGCTGGGCGACTACTGCGCCGGCCCCAACCACGTGCTGCCGACTTCCGGCACCGCGCGCTTCTCTTCGCCCTTGGGCGTGTATGACTTCCAAAAGCGTTCGTCGATCATCTTCTGCTCCGAGCAGGGCGCGTCCGAGCTGGGTCACACCGCTTCCGTGCTGGCCCGGGGCGAATCGCTGACCGCCCACGCGCGCAGCGCCGAATACCGCATCCTCAACGAGAAGGGGAACTGAGCATGAGTCGATTCTGGAGTCCCTTCGTCAAGGACCTGGTGCCTTACGTGCCGGGCGAGCAGCCGAAGCTGGCGCGACTGGTCAAGCTGAACACCAACGAGAATCCCTATGGCCCGTCGCCAAAGGCGCTGGAGGCCATGCGTGGCGAGCTCAACGACAACCTGCGCCTGTATCCGGACCCGAACGGTGACCGGCTCAAGCAGGCGGTGGCCGAGTATTACGGCGTGACGCCGGCGCAGGTGTTCGTCGGCAACGGCTCGGACGAGGTGCTGGCGCACATCTTCCACGGCCTGTTCCAGCATGACCGTGGGCCGCTGCTGTTCCCGGACGTGAGCTACAGCTTCTACCCGGTGTATTGCGGCCTGTACGGTATCGCGTTCGAGCAGGTGGCGCTGGATGAGCAGTTCCAGATCCGGGTTTCGGACTACAGCAAGCCCAATGCCGGGGTTATCTTCCCCAACCCCAATGCGCCGACCGGTTGCCTGTTGCCGCTCGAAGCGGTCGAGCAACTGCTGCAGGCCAACCGGGATTCGGTGGTGGTGGTTGACGAGGCCTACATCGATTTCGGTGGCGAGACGGCTATCAGCCTGGTCGATCGCTACGACAACCTGCTGGTGACCCAGACCTTGTCCAAGTCGCGTTCGCTGGCTGGGCTCAGGGTTGGCCTGGCGGTGGGGCATCCTGATCTGATCGAGGCGTTGGAGCGGATTAAGAACAGCTTCAACTCCTACCCATTGGATCGCATGGCGATTGTCGGGGCGGCGGCGGCGTTTGACGACCGTGAGTATTTCGATGATACCTGTCGCAAGGTTATCGATAGCCGAGAGGTGCTGGTTGCCGAGTTGGTGGCGCGGGGGTTCGAGGTGTTGCCTTCGGCGGCGAACTTCATCTTTGCCCGGCATCCCGGGGAGGATGCTGCGGGGATTGCGGCGCGGCTTCGGGAGCAGGGGGTGATTGTTCGGCACTTCAAGCAGGAGCGGATTGCGCAGTTTCTGCGGATTACCATTGGGACGCCGGAGATGAACCAGGCTTTGCTTGATGCTTTGAATTGATATCAGTGTTTTGACAGGGGGTGGATTGGAGTTGGCTGTTCTGACTTCTGATTCACCCCTTTTTGTTGTTGTTTGGTGGTTTTGGAAGTTGTATGCGCATTCATTTGTGATGTCGACGCTTATTCACCTTTCCGCCCTTACGGCGGGTCACTTTTTGTCAAACGCGACAAAAAGTAACCAAAAAACGCTGCGCTCCATTCATCCGGCCCTCCGCTTCGCTCCGGGTTCCCTCACTCCGGCCTTGCTCCCGGGAGGACCGCGCTGCAGGGCCCATCCTGGGCCCCAGCGCTTGACGGGCATCCATGCCCGTCACCTCCCTCCGCAAGACCTCCGTTCGGCCTCCTGAAGTCGCGAAGGTACGGGCGGCGCCTGGACTGGCGCAGCTGTCGCTAGTTGAAAGTCTAGTTGATCTCTCGATCGTATCGCGGGGCAAGCCCGCTCCCACGCAGATGATTCAGCTTGGTGCGAGAATAACGTGGGAGCGGGCTTGCCCCGCGAAAGGGCCGGAACGGCCAATATATAACTAACTGTCAAACAGCTAACTTCGAATTTCTTGCTCTTGCTCTTGCTTCTAAGCGCGCGATAGTCCAGGCGCCGCCAATTGCGACTTCAGGAGGCCGAGCGGAGTTCTTGCGGAGGGAGGTGACGGCCATGGATGGCCGTCAAGCGCTGCGCCCCAGGATGGGGCGTTCAGCGCGGTCCTCCCGGGAGCAAGAACGGAGCGAGGGAACCCCGAAGCGAAGCGTAGGGGCCGGATGAATGGAGCGAGGATTTTTTGGTTCCTTTTTGATCCTTCAAAAAGGGACCCGCCGTAAGGGCGGAAAGGTGACTATGCGTCACCATCGCCAATGAATGCGCATAAAAAAACCAAAACAATCATCCCCGACCCCGACCCCCTTGCCCAATCCCCCCCCCAACCGCTATCGTCCAACCCCAAGAAAATTCATCCGATGACTGGACGTACCCACCCCGTGACCCCGCTCATCAAACGCTCCCTGGTAGAACAAGCCGTAGACCAGCTCCGCGACCGCATCGCCAAGGGCACATGGTCGATAGGCCAGCGCCTGCCCACAGAACCAGAGCTGGCCAGCGACCTGGGCATCAGCCGCAACACCGTCCGCGAGGCCATGCGCGTCCTGGCCTTCAGCGGCCTGGTGGAAATCCGCCAGGGCGACGGCAGCTACCTGCGTACCGCCGTGGACCCCTTGCAGGCCGTGCAGGTCATGTCCCGCTGCGCAGTCGAGCACGCCCGCGAAACCCGCCATATCCTCGAAGCAGAAGCCATCGGCCTGGCCGCCATGCGCCGCACCGACGCCGACCTGCAGGCCCTGCGCGAGGCCCTGCAGCACAGCGCGGAGCACTTCCATGGCGATGTCGACGCCTACGTCGAATGCGACCTGGTGTTCCACCAGCGCCTGGTGGACGCCGCCCACAACCCCGCCCTGAGCGAGCTGTACCGCTATTTCTCCAGCGTGGTCCGCGCCGCCCTGCAGCACAACATGACCACCGTCCCCCGTTGCCAGGCCGTGTTCGACCTGCACGGGCAGATCCTCGACGCCCTCGAACAACGCGATCCGGAACGGGCCAAGCACCTGAGCCGGACCCTCATCGAATCCTGACAACGAGAAGGCCATGGCCGAACAACTGACCCGCAACACCGCTCCCCGCGAGGCGGAGCTCGACGAACTGCTGATCGACGCCGAAGCCGACGACGAGCAGGTCCAGCAACAGCCCGTGGTGCTGCGCAGGCCCTGGCTGTTGCTGTTGGGCCTGGTGCTGGTGGCGCTGAACCTGCGTCCGGCGCTGTCGAGCATGTCGCCGGTGCTCGGCCAGGTCTCCGAAGGGCTGGGGCTCAGCGCATCGCAAGCCGGGCTGCTGACCACCTTGCCGGTACTGTGCCTGGGGCTGTTCGCGCCGCTGGCGCCGATCCTGGCGCGACGTTTCGGCAGCGAGCGGGTGATCTTCGGCATTCTGCTGACCCTGGCGCTGGGCATCCTGGTGCGCAGTACCCTGGGTGCCACCGGGGTGTTCCTCGGCAGCCTGATGGCGGGGGCGAGCATCGGCATCATCGGCGTGCTGCTGCCAGGTATCGTCAAGCGCGACTTCCCCCAGCACGCCGGTACCCTGACCGGCGTCTACACCATGGCGCTGTGCCTGGGCGCCGCGATGGCCGCCGGGGCCACGGTGCCCTTGACCCGCCACTTCGATGACAGCTGGGCACTGGGGCTGGGCTTCTGGCTGCTGCCTGCCTTGCTGGCGATGCTGGTCTGGCTGCCCCAGTCCCGACAGGGCCATGGCGTGCACAAGGTGGCCTACCGCGTGCGCGGGCTCTGGCGCGACCCGTTGGCCTGGCAGGTGACGCTGTACATGGGCCTGCAGTCGTCGCTGGCCTACATCGTGTTCGGCTGGCTGCCTTCGATCCTGATCGGTCGCGGGCTGAGCCCGACCGAGGCGGGGCTGGTGCTGTCCGGTTCGGTCATCGTGCAACTGATCAGCTCCCTGAGCGCGCCCTGGCTGGCCACGCGTGGCAAGGACCAGCGCCTGGCCATCGTGGTGGTGATGCTGGTGACCTTGGGCGGACTGTTCGGTTGCCTGTATGCGCCGATCGAGGGGCTGTGGGGCTGGGCGATCCTGCTTGGGCTGGGGCAGGGCGGTACCTTCGCCCTGGCACTGACCCTGATCGTGCTGCGCTCCAAGGACGCCCATGTGGCGGCGAACCTGTCGAGCATGGCCCAGGGCGTGGGCTACACGCTGGCATCCATGGGGCCGTTCGCGGTGGGCCTGGTGCATGATCTGACCGGTGGCTGGAGCGCGGTGGGCTGGATCTTCGCGGTGCTGGGCGTCGGGGCGATCCTGTTCGGTCTCGGCGCCGGGCGCGCGCTGCATGTGCAGGTCAGCAGCGAGCACGTTTGAGGCACTGGCTTGATCCGTGATCGTCATTCACGACGCGAATGGGCATGGTGTTGCTGGCATCCAGGCAGTATCTTGCGGGTTTCGCACCTTGCGCAGGAACAGTCCATGAGCGATGCCAACAGCGCCCTGATCACCCGTTTCTACCAGGCCTTCCAGCGCCTGAATGCCGAGGCCATGGTGGCCTGCTACAGCGAAGACATCGTCTTCAGCGACCCGGTCTTCGGCACCCTGCGCGGGCGTGACGCGGGTGATATGTGGCGGATGCTCACCGCCCGCGCCAAGGACTTCACCCTGACTTTCGACGACGTGCGCAGCGATGGCGCGCACTGGGTGGCGACCTACCTGTTCAGCCAGACCGGGCGGGTGGTGGTCAACGATATCCAGGCGCGCTTCGTGATCCGCGACGGGCTGATCTGCCAGCATGACGATACCTTCGACCTGTGGCGCTGGGCACGTCAGGCACTGGGCATGCCGGGCGTTCTGCTGGGCTGGACGCCGATGTTGCAGAACAAGGTGCGCCAGCAGGCGTTCAAGGGGCTTCGCGCATTCCAGCAGGCTCGCTGAGGCGTTAAGCTGGCGGCCTTCTTCCGTTGCACCGAACCGAGCCGTGAGCGAAACAGCGCCTTCCCCCGACTGCAAACCCTGGTACGTCTATCTGGTGCGTGCCGCCAATGGCTCGTTGTACTGCGGTATCAGCGACGATCCGCAGCGGCGCTTCATCAAGCACCAGAAAGGGCAGGGCGCGCGCTATTTCAAGACCAGCCCGGCGCAGGCGCTGGTGTATGTGGAGCAGTGGCCGGACAAAGGCGAGGCCTTGCGCCAGGAGCGCTTGGTGAAGAAGCTGCGCAAGGCGGCGAAGGAGGCGTTGGTGGCGTCCTATGCGGTCAGCAAGGCTTGAACCGCGCGGGAGCGGGCTTGCCCTCAGGGCGCGGTTCGTCTGAGCGGGCGCCGTCGCTGGGCAAGCCCGCTCTCACGTATGCTTGAACTCAGTCCTTGCGCCGCTTCAACTGATCGATCAGCTGCGTCGGCAAGCCCTTGATCACCAGCGTCCCGGCTTCCTCGTCATACTCCACCTTCGACCCGAGCAAATGCGCCTCGAAGCTGATCGACAACCCCTCGGCGCGCCCGGTAAAGCGGCGGAACTGGTTGAGAGTACGCTTGTCGGCCGGAATCTCCGGCGACAGTCCGTAGTCGCTGTTGCGGATATGGTCGTAGAACGCCTCGGGGCGGTCCTCGTCGATCAGGCTGGAGAGCTCCTCCAGCGTCACCGGCTCGCCCAGCTTGGTCTGGGTGGTGGCGTAGTCGACCAGGGTCTGGGTCTTCTCCCGGGCGGACTCTTCCGGCAGGTCTTCTTTCTCCACGAAGTCGCTGAAGGCCTTGAGCAGGGTGCGGGTTTCGCCCGGGCCGTCGACGCCTTCCTGGCAGCCGATGAAGTCGCGGAAATAATCCGAGACCTTCTTGCCGTTCTTGCCCTTGATGAACGAGATGTACTGCTTGGAGTTCTGGTTGTTCTTCCACTCGGACAGGTTGACCCGCGCCGCCAGGTGCAGCTGGCCCAGGTCCAGGTGGCGCGACGGGGTGACGTCGAGTTCGGCGTTCACCGCCACGCCTTCGCTGTGGTGCAGCAGGGCGATGGCCAGGTACTCGGTCATACCTTGCTGGTAATGGGCGAACAGCACGTGGCCGCCGGTGGACAGGTTGGACTCTTCCATCAGCTTCTGCAGGTGCTCGACGGCGACACGGCTGAAGGCGGCGAAGTCCTTTTCCTCATCCAGGTACTGCTTGAGCCAGCCACTGAACGGGTAGGCGCCGGACTCGCCGTGGAAAAAGCCCCAGGCTTTGCCTTGCTTGGCGTTGTAGCTGTCGTTGAGGTCGGCCAGCAGGTTCTCGATGGCGTCGGAGGCTGCCAGTTCGCTGTCGCGCGCATGGAGCACGGCGGGGCTGCCATCGGGCTTCTTGTCGATCAGGTGAACGATGCAATGACGGATTGGCATGGAATTCTCGGTGGTCTGAGCGGTGAAAAGCCGCGCTGCAAAAGTCGCTCAGTTTACCTCAGGGTGGGGGTGATGCAGTGGCCAGATATTGGCACAAATGCCGGTTGTTCGTTTTTTGCACATTTTTTTGCGATTTTTCCGAAAACCCCCGAAAAACCTGCACAAAATCAATGTCGACAGCGGATATTTCTCGATTCCTGTGGTAGCTTTGCGCGGTCTTGCGCCCCTTGGGTGGCGCATTGCTGGCAGATCGCTTGCGCGGTGTCGAACCAAACGCCGATTTGCGTATCTACATACGCGATCGACGCGGCCTCTGGATTGTCCCGGGCTGGCCCGACCACCGACCAAGCATGCTGCACAACCTCTGATTTGATAGGGAAGGAACACCACCATGGCACTGACCAAAGACCAACTGATTGCCGACATCGCTGAATCCATCGACGCGCCGAAAACCACCGCGCGCGCTGCTCTGGAGCAACTGGGCCAGATCGTTGCCGACCAACTGGAAAACGGCGCCGAAATCACCCTGCCAGGCATCGGCAAGCTGAAAGTCTCCGAGCGTCCTGCCCGTACCGGCCGCAACCCTTCGACTGGCGCCGCCATCGAAATCGCTGCCAAGAAAGTCGTCAAGTTCGTTCCAGCCAAAGTGCTGACCGACTCGATCAACAAGTAATTGTTGATGCGTTGACGAAACCGCGCCCGGCTTGCCCGGGCGCGGTTTTTTCATGCCTGTGATTTGCGCGCGGCATGCCATTGCTGGCGTGCGCTGTCGTCGTGGAAGCTCCAGGCGACCATGCGGCTCTGCTTCTGCCCCTGGCCCATCTCGACGATGCGCAGGGCCTTCACCCCGGCCTTCTTCAAGGCCGCCTCGATGCCCGGCAGGTTGCTGGCCTTGGATGCCAGGCTGGTGAACCACAGCACCTGGGCCGCGTACTGCACGCTTTCAGCGACCAGTTGGCTGACAAAGCGGATCTCGCCACCTTCGCACCACAGTTCATTGTTCTGCCCGCCAAAGTTCAGTACTGGCAGCTTGCGCTTGGGGTCCTGCTTGCCGAGGTTCTTCCACTTGCGCTGGCTGCCACGGGTGGCTTCATCACGGGAGGCGTGGAACGGCGGGTTGCACAGGGTGACGTCGAAGCGTTCGTCGGCCTGCAGCAGGCCACTGAGAATATGCCTGGGCTGCGCTTGCTGGCGCAGGCTGATGGCCTTGTCGAGCTTGTTGGCCTGGACGATGGCCTTGGCCGAGGCCAGGGCCACGCCGTCGATGTCGGAGCCGGTGAAGCGCCAGCGGTAGTCGCTGTGGCCGAGCAGGGGGTAGATGCAGTTGGCGCCGACGCCGATATCCAGGGCGCGCACCGGGGCGCCACGGGGGATCTCGCCGCCGTTGTCCTCGGCCAGCAGGTCGGCCAGCACGTGGATGTAGTCGGCCCGGCCAGGGATTGGCGGGCACAGGTAGTCGGCCGGGATGTCCCAGTGCTGGATGCCGTACTGGGCCTTGAGCAGGGCGCGGTTGAACACACGCACGGCCTCGGGGTTGGCAAAGTCGATGCTGGGCTTGCCATAGGGATTTGTAATGGTGAAGCGGGCCAGGTCAGGGTGTGCCTTGATCAGCGCGGGAAAGTCGTAGCGGCCCTGGTGGCGGTTGCGTGGGTGCAGGGTAGGTTTCTGAGTCATGGTTTGGTCCCGGAAAGCACCGCGGGGCAAGCCCGCTCCCACGTTCTCTCCCCTGTAGTGAGGGATAGCGTGGGAGCGGGCTTGCCCCGCGATGGCTTCACTGAATATTACAGCGCAGCAATCCGCGCATGCTGCTCGGTGAAGTTGGCCAGGGCCTGCTCCGACTCGGCCAGCTTGGCGCGTTCCTTCTCGATCACCGCAGGCGGTGCCTTGTCGACGAAGGCGGCGTTGGACAGCTTGCCACCGACGCGCTGGACCTCGCCCTGCAGGCGCTGGATCTCCTTGCTCAGGCGCGCAAGCTCCGCGTCCTTGTCGATCAGGCCGGCCATCGGTACCAGCACCTGCAGGTCACCCACCAGCGCGGTGGCCGACAGCGGCGCTTCGTCCTGCTCGCCGAGCACGGTGAACGACTCGACCTTGGCCAGTTTCTTCAGCAGGGCTTCGTTTTCCTGCAGGCGGCGCTGGTCGTCGGCGTTGGCGTTCTTCAGGAACAGCGGCAGCGGCTTGCCCGGGCCGATGTTCATCTCGGCGCGGATGTTGCGCAGGCCCACCATCAGCTCCTTGAGCCACTCGATGTCGCCTTCGGCGGCGGCGTCGATGCGGCTTTCGTTCGCTTCAGGCCACGGCTGCAGCATGATGGTCTTGCCTTCGATGCCGGCCAGCGGCGCGATGCGCTGCCAGATCTCTTCGGTGATGAACGGCATGAACGGGTGCGCCAGGCGCAGGGCGACTTCCAGCACGCGCACCAGGGTGCGACGGGTGCCGCGGGCGCGCTCGACCGGGGCGTTCTCGTCCCACAGCACCGGCTTGGACAGCTCCAGGTACCAGTCGCAGTACTGGTTCCAGATGAACTCGTACAGCGCCTGGCTGGCCAGGTCGAAGCGGAACTGCTCGAGCTGGCGGGTAACCTCGGCTTCGGTGCGCTGCAGCTGCGAGATGATCCAGCGGTCGGCCAGCGACAGCTCGTAGGCCTCGCCGTTCTGGCCGCAGTCCTCGCCCTTGTCCAGCACGTAGCGGGCGGCGTTCCAGATCTTGTTGCAGAAGTTGCGGTAGCCTTCGACGCGGCCCATGTCGAACTTGATGTCACGACCGGTGGAGGCCAGCGAGCAGAAGGTGAAGCGCAGGGCGTCGGTGCCGTAGCTGGCGATGCCTTCAGGGAACTCGGCCTTGGTCTGCTTGGCGATCTTCTCGGCAAGTTTCGGCTGCATCATGCCGCTGGTGCGTTTTTCCAGCAGGGCGTCGAGGGTGATGCCGTCGACGATGTCCAGCGGGTCGAGGACGTTGCCCTTGGACTTGGACATCTTCTGGCCCTGGCCGTCGCGGACCAGACCGTGCACGTAGACGGTCTTGAACGGTACCTGCGGGGTGCCGTCCTCGTTCTTGATCAGGTGCATCGTCAGCATGATCATCCGGGCGACCCAGAAGAAGATGATGTCGAAGCCTGTGACCAGTACGTCGGTGGAGTGGAATTTCTTCAGGAACTCGGTCTGCTCCGGCCAGCCCAGGGTGGAGAAGGTCCACAGGCCCGAGCTGAACCAGGTGTCGAGCACGTCGTCGTCCTGGCGCAGTTTCACCTCGCTGCCCAGGTTGTGCTTGGCGCGCACTTCGGCCTCGTCGCGGCCAACGTAGACCTGGCCGGCCTCGTCATACCAGGCCGGGATGCGGTGGCCCCACCACAGCTGGCGGCTGATGCACCAGTCCTGGATGTCGCGCATCCAGGAGAAGTACATGTTCTCGTACTGCTTGGGCACGAACTGGATGCGGCCGTCTTCCACGGCGGCGATGGCAGGCTCGGCCAGCGGCTTGGTGGAGACATACCACTGGTCGGTCAGCCACGGCTCGATGACGGTGCCCGAACGGTCGCCCTTCGGTACCTTCAGGGCGTGGTCGTCGATGCTGACCAGCAGGCCCTGGGCGTCCAGGTCGGCGACCATCTGCTTGCGCGCGACGAAGCGGTCGAGGCCGGCGTACTGGGCCGGCAGCGAGGTGTCGATACCTTCGTTGACGCTGCCGTCGAGGTTGAACGCCTGCACGGCGGCCAGCACGGTGGCGTTCTTGTCGAAGATATTGAGCAGCGGCAGGTTGTGGCGCTTGCCGACTTCATAGTCGTTGAAGTCGTGGGCCGGGGTGATCTTCACGCAGCCGGTGCCGAACTCGGGGTCGCAGTAGTCGTCGGCGACGATCGGGATGCGACGGCCGACCAGCGGCAGTTCGACGAACTTGCCGATCAGCGCCTGGTAGCGCTCGTCGGTCGGGTTGACGGCGACAGCGACGTCACCGAGCAGGGTTTCCGGACGGGTGGTGGCGACCACCAGATGGTCCTTGCCTTCGGCGGTCTTGGCGCCGTCGGCCAGCGGGTAGCGCAGGTTCCACAGGTGGCCCTTCTCGTCGTGGTTCTCCACTTCGAGGTCGGAAATCGCCGTGTGCAGCTTGGTGTCCCAGTTGACCAGGCGCTTGCCGCGGTAGATCAGGCCGTCTTCGTGCAGGCGCACGAAGGCTTCCTTGACCGCTTCGGACAGGCCGTCGTCCATGGTGAAGCGCTCGCGGCTCCAGTCCACCGACGAGCCCAGGCGGCGGATCTGGCGGCTGATGTTGCCGCCCGATTGATCCTTCCACTCCCAGACCTTCTCCAGGAACTTCTCACGACCCAGGTCGTGACGGTTCTGGCCCTTGGCCTCGAGCTGGCGCTCCACCAGCATCTGGGTGGCGATACCGGCGTGGTCGGTGCCCGGCTGCCACAGGGTGTCGCGACCCTGCATGCGGCGGAAGCGGATCAGCGCGTCCATGATCGCGTTGTTGAAACCGTGGCCCATGTGCAGGCTGCCGGTCACGTTCGGCGGCGGGATCATGATGGTGTAGGACTCGCCTGCACCTTGTGGAGCGAAATAGTTCTCGGACTCCCAGGTGTTGTACCAGGAAGTTTCGATGGCGTGCGGCTGGTAGGTCTTATCCATGCGCGGCGGGACCCTTAGGCATTAATTCGGGAAAGCCGGGAAGTATAACCAAGCTGCGCGCTTCAAGACAGGTGTAGCGCCCATCGCGGGGCAAGCCCGCTCCCACGTGTTGCCGTGGGAGCGGGCTTGCCCCGCGATCCGGACGAATGGTTACTCGGAACGCTTGAGCAACCGCTCCAGCCGCGCATCGAGGCGACGCTTGATCTCGGTCTCGATATGCGGGGTGAAATCGTTGATCACGTCCTGCATGATCAGTTGCGCAGCGGCGCGCAGTTCGGCGTCCAGGTGCAGCAGGGTGTCCTGGCGGCGGGTCTGGGCATCCTCTTCAGGTGCCGGGGCCGCTACCGGCGCTGCCTCGGCGACGGGCGGCGCGGGGGCCGGCTCGTCGAGCAGCAGGGGAATCTGCTCCACCGTCTCGGTCAGCAGCGGCGGTTGCAGGTCGGCGTCGCCCAGCAGCTCGCGGATCGACTCGAGGTCGTCGAGCAGGTGGGCGGAATGGGTCAGGGAGTTCAGCTGCTTGTCCATCGTCGTCAGAGTCGCTGTAAGCGGTGATCTTGCAGAGCATAGCCCTGTTCGCGGTAGAAACGGAATCGCTCGCGGGCGGCCAGGCGGATGGCCGGTTCCTCGACAACGATCTCGGCGACCCGTTCGAACTGGCCGACGAAGGCGGGGACATCGCCGCCCAGGTTGATCAGCAGGTCACAGTGTTCGCCGGCATCAGTGCCGACACCCAGCGCGACAATGGCGTCCGGGTGCTGTTCGGCGAGGTCGTGGGGCACGAAGGCCTCGCCCTTGAACTGCCAAAGGCGCAGGTCGAGCTCGCCGCGTTGCGCCTCGTCCTGGCAATGCAGGTAGACCCGGTGGCCGAGGCGCCAGGCCTTTTCGCACAGCTTGCAGGCAAAATCCAGCCGCACAGACAGCGAGTCGCTGGGCAGGATGTAGAAATCGACTTTGCTCATGATCGTTCAGTGCCGGCCGGTGGCGCGTGGGCGCCACCGGCCATGCGCCATCAGGCGCCGGCGCGGTCCAGCAGGTACTGGGTGAGCAGCGGTACCGGGCGGCCAGAGGCGCCCTTGTCCTTGCCGCCGCTGATCCAGGCGGTGCCGGCGATGTCCAGGTGCGCCCAGTGGTAGGCCTTGGCGAAGCGCGACAGGAAGCAGCCGGCGGTGATGGTGCCGGCCTTCGGGCCACCGATGTTGGCGATGTCGGCGAACGGGCTGTCCAGTTGCTCCTGGTACTCGTCGAACAGCGGCAGCTGCCAGGCGCGGTCGTCGGCACGCTTGCCGGCGTCCAGCAGTTGGCCGACCAGCGCGTCATCGTTGCCCATCAGGCCGGAGGTGTGGCTGCCCAGGGCGACGATGCAGGCGCCGGTCAGGGTGGCGATGTCGATCACCGCCTGCGGCTTGAAGCGCTCGGCGTAGGTGAGGGTGTCGCACAGCACCAGGCGGCCTTCGGCGTCGGTGTTGAGGATCTCGACGGTCTGCCCGCTCATGGTGGTGACGATGTCGCCCGGGCGGGTGGCGCCGCCGCTCGGCATGTTCTCGGCGCAGGCCAGCAGGCACACCAGGTTGATCGGCAGCTGCAGCTCGAGCACGGCGCGCAGGGTGCCGAACACGCTGGCGGCGCCGCACATGTCGTATTTCATCTCATCCATGCCGGCGCCAGGCTTGAGGCTGATGCCGCCGGTGTCGAAGGTAATGCCCTTGCCGACCAGCACGAACGGTTTCTCGCTCTTCTTGCCGCCCTGGTAGTTGAGCACGATCAGCCGCGGTGGCTGGTCGCTGCCCTGGCCCACGGCGTAGAACGCGCCCATGCCCAGGTCCTTGATCTTCTTCTCGTCCAGCACCTCGACCTTGAGGGCCTTGTGCGCCTTGCCCAGGTCCTTGGCCTGCTCGGCGAGGAAGCTTGGGTGGCAGACGTTCGGCGGCAGGTTGCCCAGGTCGCGGGTGAAGGCCATGCCGGTGGCGATGGCGCTGGCGTGCTTCACGGCGCGCTCGGCCTCGGCCTGGCCGGCCTTGGCGGTGAGCAGGGTGACTTTCTTGATGGCGCGGGGCTCGGCCTTCTGGCTCTTGTAGCGGTCGAACACGTAGTTGCCGTCGAGCAGGGTCTCGGCCAGCAGGCGGTACTTTCCGTAGTGGCCGTCGCGGCCGGTGACGGCGATGTCGTCCAGGGCCAGCACGGCATCACTGCCGCCCAGGCCCTTGAGCACGCCGGCGACGCTGGCGACCAGCTTGCGCCAGGCGCGATCGCCGAGGGCTTCGTCCTTGCCGCTGCCGACCAGCAGCACGCGCTCGGCCTTCAGGCCTGGCAGGTTGTGCAGCAGCAGGGTCTGGCCCGGCTTGCCGGCCAGGTCGCCACGCTTGAGCAGCGCGCTGATCGCGCCTTCGCTGGCCTGGTCGACGGCCTTGGCGGTGGCGCCGAGCTTGCGCCCTTCACCGACGGGTACGACCAAGGTCGCGGTCTTGACGGATACAGCGGCTACGCTCTTTACAACCAATTCCATGTCTGGGGTCCCCGAATGATCTGTCTGTCAGTGGGCGCTGTCTTTCGCAAGCGCTCGGAACACGCGGCTGGCGGGCGATGCCTGCCAGCGGAAAAGCTGCCAGTTTGAGCCTGCCGCGACCACGATGACAACCCCGATATGCGCCATGCTGCGTGGCCAAGTGACAGGCGCCGTCAATCACAGGATAATGCGCGCACTTTTACATGGAGGTTCGCCTTGGCGAACCGGCATTGGTCTTGGCTGTCCGAATCGTTCGTTTGGCTTTCCGCCCCTGACAACCCAGGAGTGTCTGGTTTGATCGTCTTTCGTTATCTGTCCCGCGAGGTCCTGGTGACCTTGAGCGCCGTCAGCGCCGTGCTGCTGGTGATCATCATGAGCGGGCGCTTCATCAAGTACTTGGCCCAGGCGGCCCAGGGCGCGCTCGATCCTAGCGTGCTGTTCATGATCATGGGGTTCCGCCTGCCGGGCTTCCTGCAACTGATCCTGCCGCTGGGGCTGTTCCTCGGCATCCTGCTCGCCTATGGCCGGCTGTATCTCGAAAGCGAGATGACCGTGCTGTCGGCCACCGGCATGAGCCAGCAGCGCCTGCTGACCGTGACCATGGTGCCGGCGGCGCTGGTGGCCCTGCTGGTCGCCTGGCTGAGCCTGAGCCTGGCTCCCCTGGGCGTTGCCCAGGTGCAGAAGATCATCGCCCAGCAGGATGCCCTGACCGAGTTCGACACCCTGGTGCCGGGCCGTTTCCAGACCCTGCGCGACGGTTCCCGGGTGACCTACACCGAGCAGCTGTCCGATGACCGCATCAAGCTTGGCGGGGTGTTCATCTCCGAGAAGCGCTTCAACCAGGACAAGACCAAGGACCGCGCGCCTTCGGTGCTGGTTGCCGAGAAGGGCCACCAGGAAGTGCAGGCCGACGGCAACCGTTACCTGGTGCTGGAGAACGGCTACCGCTACGACGGCAATCCGGGTCAGGCCGACTACCGGGCGATCAAGTACGACACCTATGGCGTGCTGCTGCCCAAGCCGGAAGTCGCCGAGGAAGTCACCGACCGTGAAGCGATCCCGACCTCGCAACTGTTCGGCAACAATGGCGTGCGTGAGCGCGCCGAGCTGCAATGGCGCCTGTCGCTGCCGCTGCTGGTGTTCGTCGTGACGCTGCTGGCGGTGCCGCTGTCGCGCGTCAACCCACGCCAGGGCCGCTTCCTCAAGCTGCTGCCGGCGATCCTTTTGTACATGGCCTATCTGACGATGCTGATTTCCGTGCGTAGCGCCCTGGAGAAGGGCAAGCTGCCCATCTCGCTGGGCATGTGGTGGGTCCATGGCCTGTTCCTGCTGATCGGCCTGGCGCTGATGTACTGGGAGCCGCTGCGTCTCAAGCGCGCCGCCCGTCGTGCGGAGGTGGCCCGTGGTTAAACTGGACCGCTACATCGGCAAGAGCGTGCTGCTGGCGATCGCCGCCGTGCTGGGTATCATCCTTGGCCTGGCCTCGCTGTTCGCCCTGATCGACGAACTGAACGACCTGAGCGCGACCTACACCTTCATGGACGCTGGCAGCTTCGTCCTGCTGACCGCGCCGCGCCGGCTTTACGACATGCTGCCGATGGCGGCCCTGATCGGCTGCCTGATCGGCCTGGGCAGCCTGGCCAGCAGCAGCGAATTGACCATCATGCGTGCCGCTGGCGTGTCCATCGGCCGCATCGTCTGGGCGGTGATGAAGCCGATGCTGGTGCTGATGCTGGTCGGCCTGCTGATCGGCGAGTACGTGGCCCCGGTGACCGAGAACAAGGCCCAGGCCGACCGTTCGCTGGCCCAGGGCGGTGGCGAGGCGCAGAGCTCCAAGCGCGGCATGTGGCACCGCCAGGGCGAGGAGTTCGTGCATATAAACTCGGTGCAGCCCAATGGCCTGCTGCTGGGCGTGACCCGCTACCGCTTCGACGCCGAGCGCAAGATCCAGACCTCCAGCTTCGCCCGCCGGGCGCAGTACGTCGAAGGCAAGTGGATGCTCAACGATGTCTCCACCACCTACTTCCGCGGCGACCACACCGAAGTGGTCAAGAGCCCCGAGGAAGTGTGGGACGTCTCGGTGACGCCGGAGCTGCTCAACACCGTGGTGCTGGCGCCGGAGTCGCTGTCGATCACCGGGCTGTGGGACTACATCCACTACCTGGCCGACCAGGGGCTGAACAACTCGCGTTACTGGCTGGCGTTCTGGACCAAGGTCCTGCAGCCGTTGGTTACCGCGGCGCTGGTACTGATGGCGATCTCGTTCATCTTCGGCCCGCTGCGTTCCGTGACCCTGGGTCAGCGCGTGTTCACCGGCGTGCTGGTGGGCTTCGTGTTCCGCATCGCCGGGGACCTGTTGGGCCCATCGAGCCAGGTGTTCGGCTTCCCGCCGTTGCTGGCGGTGGTGATCCCGGCGGGGATCTGTGCGCTGGCGGGTTTGTGGTTGATGCGTCGGGCAGGTTGATGGCCTGAGCTGCAAAAAGAAGCCGACCCTTGGGTCGGCTTTTTTGTGAGCAGGACTCTTATAGGAGCGGGTTACTTCTTGCGCTTGGGCAGACGCACCAGCTGTGTCTCGGAGTAAATGTCGTGCCAGCTGCGCTGGCGCTTGTCGATCAGCGACCAGAAGAACCCCAGCCCCAGGCACAGCCAGGAGGCGATGGACACCAGGAAGCGCAGCAGTGCCTGCCACAGGCTGATGGCGCTGCCGTCGGCGTTCTGCACGCGCACTCCCCACACCTGCATGCCCAGGGTCTGGCCGCCATGGGTCCAGAACTTGGCGAAGAAGCCGAACAGGGCGAACAGCAGGATCGTCGACAGCAGCGGGTCGCCATCCAGCGCACCAGCCTCGGTCAGTTCGCGCATGCGCGCCTCGCCGATGATCGCCATCTGGATCATCTTGTAGGCGCCGGCGGTGACGATCAGCAGGGCGGTGCACAGCAGGAAGTCATAGAACATCGCCGCCAGCCGGCGACCCAGGCCGACGGGAGGGAAATCACCCTGGGGTGAGAGCAGGGGCTTGGACATGCAGGACGGCTCCGAATGGCGAAGCCGCTATTCTACGGGCAAAAAAAAGCCCCTGCACTTGGCAGGGGCTTTTTGAATTCGGGTAATCGCTTAGGCGACAACCTGAACTTTGTCAGCCTGCAGACCTTTCTGGCCTTGCACGGCTTCGAAGGTGACTTTCTGGCCTTCTTTCAGGCTCTTGAAGCCGTTGCCTTCGATGGCACGGAAGTGAACAAACAGATCAGCACCGCTCTCAGGGGTGATGAAGCCGTAACCTTTCTCGTCATTGAACCACTTGACGGTACCGTTCTGACGCTCAGCCATTGTCTTATTTCCTATGAAACTTGAATTTTGATGACAGTTTCTTTCACGCATTTGTAAGTGAAAGACTACTGGGCTGGGTTGCAGGAAAGTAAGAGACGTCGAACGGGTTGTAGCAGATTGCGGCTACTGGCCCAGGTCACGAACTGTTGCGACCCATGCAAACACAGTGCGATGACTCTACGCCAACTGCCGAGCGAAAAACAAGCCCTTGCGGGGGGTGAAAATCAGGGTTTTCCCGATAACCGAACGATTTGTCGGAAACGGCGTGGCGCCTGGGCTGGCGCTATGTTCAGAAGTTATTGGACAGGTTCGAAAACGAATATGTCGAACCCGTCCAATCCACTCATTCAGCCACGGTAGTAACGCTGTGCCACGAAAGGCATTTTGCTGACCTTCAGGGCAACTTGCTTGCCACGGACGACGGCAAACAACGCCGTGTCGAGGGCTGCATGTTCGCTATCGACATAGCCCATGGCCACGGGCGCGCCGAGCGTCGGGCCGAAGCCGCCGCTGCACACTTCGCCGACCACCTTGCCAGCCTGGTCGACGATCTGCGCGCCCTCACGCACAGGCGTGCGCTCCTGGGGCAGCAGGCCGACCCGCTTGCGCGCCACGCCAGCCTGTTGCTGGGCGAACACGGTGTCTGCACCTGGGAAGCCGCCAGCGCGCGTGCCATCGGCGCGGCGCACCTTGGAGATGGCCCACAGCAGGCTGGCCTCGATCGGGGTGGTGGTGGTGTCCATGTCGTGGCCGTACAGGCACAGGCCGGCTTCCAGGCGCAGCGAGTCGCGCGCGCCCAGGCCGATCGGCTGGACCTCGGGTTCGGCCAGCAGGCGGCGGGCCAGGGCTTCGGCGGCGGTGGCCGGCACCGAGATCTCGTAGCCGTCCTCGCCGGTGTAGCCCGAGCGGCTGACGAAGCAGTCGTTGCCGAGCAGGCTGACCGGGCGGAACTGCATGAAGGTCATGCCGGCCACTTCCGGGGCCAGGCGCTCCAGCACCTTGACCGCCGCCGGGCCCTGCAGGGCGAGCAGGGCGCGTTCCTCGAACAGCGGCTGGATCTCGCAGTGATCAGCGATATGCTTGCGCAGGTGCGCCAGGTCCTGGTCCTTGCAGGCGGCGTTGACCACCAGGAACAGGGTGTCGTCACCGAGGTTGGCGACCATCAGGTCGTCGAGGATGCCGCCCTCGGCGTTGGTGAACATGGCGTAGCGCTGCATGCCCACCGGCAGGTCGACGATGTCCACCGGCACCAGGGTTTCCAGGGCACGGGCGGCGTCGCTGCCGCGCAGGATGATCTGGCCCATGTGCGAGACATCGAACAGGCCGGCCTGCTCGCGGGTGTGCAGGTGCTCCTTGAGCACGCCCAGCGGGTACTGTACCGGCATGTCGTAGCCGGCGAAGGGCACCATGCGCGCGCCCAGTTCCAGGTGCAGGGCGTGCAGCGGGGTCTTGTGCAGTGTTTCGGACATCGGTGACTCCTCGTTTTTTGTTCGGGTCAACATTCGATGATGTTGACGGCCAGACCGCCGCGGGCGGTCTCCTTGTATTTGCTTTTCATGTCGGCGCCGGTCTGGCGCATGGTGCGGATGACCTTGTCGAGGGAGACGTAGTGCTGCCCGTCGCCGCGCAGGGCCATGCGCACCGCGTTGATCGCTTTCACCGAGCCCATGGCGTTGCGCTCGATGCAGGGCACCTGAACCAGCCCGCCGATGGGGTCGCAGGTCAGGCCCAGGTTGTGTTCCATGCCGATCTCGGCAGCGTTTTCCACTTGCTGCGGGCTGCCGCCCATCACTTCGCACAGGGCGCCGGCGGCCATCGAGCAGGCCACGCCGACCTCGCCCTGGCAGCCGACCTCGGCGCCGGAGATCGAGGCGTTTTCCTTGTAGAGGATGCCGATCGCCGCCGCGGTGAGCAGGAAGCGCACCACGCCGTCCTCATTGGCGCCGGGGACGAAGCGCATGTAGTAGTGCAACACCGCCGGGACGATGCCGGCGGCGCCGTTGGTCGGTGCGGTGACCACCCGCCCGCCGTAGGCATTCTCCTCGTTCACCGCCAGGGCATAGAGGTTGACCCAGTCGAGCACCGACAGCGCATCGCGCAAACTCGCCTCCGGATGGCGGCTGAGCTGGCGGTACAGCGCTGGCGCCCGGCGCTTGACCTTGAGCCCGCCGGGCAGGATGCCCTCGTGGCGGCAACCGGCCTCGACGCAGTCCTGCATCACCTGCCAGATGCGCAGCAGGCCGGCGCGGGTCTCGGCCTCCGGGCGCCAGGCGGCCTCGTTGGCCAGCATCACCTGGCTGAACGAAAGCTGCTGCGTGGTGCAATGGGCCAGCAGTTCCTTGCCGGTCTTGAACGGGTAGGCCAGCACGGTGCTGTCCTCGACGATGCGGTCGTGGCCCGCGGCCTCCTCGTCGACCACGAAGCCGCCGCCCACCGAGTAGTACTCGCGGCTGCGGATCTGCAGGCCGGCGGCGTCGAAGGCGCGGAAGATCATGCCGTTGGGGTGGTAATCCAGCGGCTTGCGGATCATTGCCAGGTGCTGCTTCTCGACAAAGGCAATTTCGTGTTCGCCGAGCAGGCGCAGGTGGCCGCTGTCGCGGATCGCCTGCAGGCGCGCGGGGATGGTTTCGGTGTCGACGGTGTCGGGATGTTCACCTTCCAGGCCCAGCAGCACGGCCTTGTCGCTGCCGTGACCCTTGCCAGTGGCGCCGAGCGAGCCGTACAGCTCGGCCTTGACGCTGACCGTGCCGGCCAGCAGGCCGTCACGGCGCAGGCCTTCGGCGAAGCGCGCGGCGGCGCGCATCGGGCCGACCGTGTGCGAGCTGGAGGGGCCGATGCCGATCTTGAACAGGTCGAAGACGCTCAGGGACATGGTGTTTCCTCCTGATGACAGCCGGTAAACCCATTGGGGCTGCTACGCAGCCCATCGCCGGCAAGCCGGCTCCCACAGGTTAGCGCTGACCCTGTGGGAGCCGGCTTGCCGGCGATGGGGCGCGCAGCGGCCCCACCCGATCAGACGTCCTGATAGCTCTCGATCGACGGGCAGGCGCAGACCAGATTGCGGTCGCCGAACACGTTGTCGACTCGGCCCACCGGTGGCCAGTACTTGCCTTCCACCAGGCTCGGCAGCGGGTACACCGCCTGCTCACGGCTGTAGCCGTGGGTCCATTCTCCGGCCAGCTCCGCCGCGGTGTGCGGGGCGTTCTTCAGCGGGTTGTCGTCCTTGTCCAGGCTGCCGTTCTCGACGGCGCGAATTTCCTCGCGGATCTGGATCATCGCGTTGCAGAAGCGGTCCAGTTCCTCTTTGGACTCGCTTTCGGTCGGTTCGATCATCAGCGTGCCGGCCACCGGGAAGGACATGGTCGGGGCGTGGAAGCCGAAGTCGATCAGGCGCTTGGCCACGTCGTCGACGCTGATGCCGCTGGTGTCCTTGAGCGGACGCAGGTCGAGGATGCACTCATGCGCCACCAGGCCGTTGCCGCCGGTGTACAGCACAGGATAGTGCTCTTCCAGGCGACGGGCGATGTAGTTGGCGTTGAGGATCGCCATCTGCGAGGCGCGTTTCAAACCAGCGCCACCCATCATGCGAATGTACATCCAGGTGATCGGCAGGATGCTGGCGCTGCCGAACGGTGCGGCGCACACGGCACCGGCAGTGTTCTCCAGCGTCGCGTGGCCGGGCAGGAACGGCGCCAGGTGCGACTTGACGCCGATCGGGCCGACGCCCGGGCCGCCACCGCCGTGGGGGATGCAGAAGGTCTTGTGCAGGTTCAGGTGCGAGACGTCGCCGCCGAACTTGCCCGGGGCGCACAGACCGACCATGGCGTTCATGTTGGCGCCGTCGATGTACACCTGGCCACCGTTGTCGTGGATGATCGCGCAGATCTCGCCGATGGCTTCCTCGAACACGCCGTGGGTCGACGGGTAGGTGATCATGATCGCCGCCAGGCGCTCGCGGTGCTCGATGGCCTTGGCGCGCAGGTCGTCGATGTCGACGTTGCCGCGGGCGTCGCAGGCGGTGACCACCACGCGCATGCCGGCCATGTGCGCGGTGGCGGGGTTGGTGCCGTGGGCCGAGGACGGGATCAGGCAGATGTCGCGGTGGCTGTCGCCGCGGCTGCGGTGGTAGGCGCGAATCGCCAGCAGGCCTGCGTACTCGCCCTGGGAGCCGGCGTTGGGCTGCAGCGACACGGCGTCATAGCCGGTGGCGGCGCAGAGCATGGCTTCCAGCTCGGTGGTCATCTGCAGGTAGCCCTGGCTCTGCTCGGCCGGGGCGAACGGGTGCAGGGTGCCGAACTCGGCCCAGGTCACCGGGATCATCTCGCTGGCGGCGTTGAGCTTCATGGTGCACGAGCCCAGCGGGATCATGCTGCGGTCCAGCGCCAGGTCCTTGTCGGCCAGGCGGCGCAGGTAGCGCATCAGCTCGGTTTCGCTGTGATAGCGGTTGAACACCGGGTGCTCGAGAATGGCCGACTGGCGCAGCAGGCCGGCTGGCAGGCGCACGGCGACAGTGTTGGCCAGGGCGGTGAAGTCAGGGGTGGCCTGGTCGTCGGCGAACAGTTGCCACAGGGCCTCGACATCGGCCTGGCTGCTGGTTTCGTCCAGCGACAGGCCCAGGTGGGCGGTGTCGACCTGGCGCAGGTTGATGCCGAGGGCGCGGGCCTTTTCGTGCAGGGCGGCGGTGGCGCTGCCGGTGGCCAGGGTCAGGGTGTCGAAGAACTCGTCGGTGACGACTTTCACGCCCAGCTTGGTCAGGCCGGTGGCCAGGATCGCGGTCAGCGCGTGGGTGCGCTCGGCGATGCGCTTGAGGCCGGCCGGGCCGTGGTACACGGCATACATGCTGGCGATGTTGGCCAGCAGCACCTGGGCGGTGCAGATGTTGCTGGTGGCCTTCTCGCGGCGGATGTGCTGCTCGCGGGTCTGCATGGCCAGGCGCAGGGCGCTCTTGCCGAAGCGGTCGATCGACACGCCGACCAGGCGGCCCGGCATGTCGCGCTTGAACGCGTCGCGGGTGGCGAAGTAGGCCGCGTGCGGGCCACCGAAGCCCAGCGGCACACCGAAGCGCTGGGCGCTGCCAATGGCCACGTCGGCGTCGAACTCGCCCGGCGGGGTGAGCAGGGTCAGGGCCAGCAGGTCGGCGGCCACGGCCACCAGGGCGCCGGCGGCGTGCAAGCGCTGCACCACTTCGCGGTAGTCGAACACATCGCCGTTGCTGGCCGGGTACTGCAGCAGGGCGCCGAAGAAGGCGCTGACGTCGCCCAGTTCACCCTCGTCGCCTACCACCACTTCGATGCCCAGCGGCTCGGCACGGGTGCGCAGCACGTCGAGGGTCTGCGGGTGGCAGTGCACGGAGGCGAAGAAGGCGTGGCTGGCCTTGTTCTTCGACAGGCGCTTGCAGAAGGTCATGGCTTCGGCGGCGGCGGTGGCCTCGTCGAGCAGGGAGGCGTTGGCGATCGGCAGGCCGGTGAGGTCGCTGATCAGGGTCTGGAAGTTCAGCAGCGCTTCCAGGCGGCCTTGGGAGATCTCTGGCTGGTACGGGGTGTAGGCGGTGTACCAGGCCGGGTTTTCCAGGAGGTTGCGCAGGATCGGCGCCGGGGTGTGGGTGTTGTAGTAGCCCTGGCCGATGTAGCTCTTGAACAGCTGGTTCTTGCCGGCAATGGCTTTCAGCGCGGCGAGGGCGTCGGCCTCGCTCTGGCCGTCTTCGCTGCCGAGCACGCTGGTGCCCTTGATGCTGTCGGGGATGACCGCGGCGGTCATCGCTTCCAGCGAGTCGAAGCCCAGGGTGGCGAGCATGGCCTGCTCGTCAGCGGCGCGCGGGCCGATATGACGGGCGATGAATTCGTTGGCGGTGCCGAGGTTGATGGTCATGGTGCGGTACCTCAGGCGTCGTCGTTGGCTTTGAGCAGGCGGTCGTAGGCGTCCTGGTCGAGCAGGGCGTTCACTTCGCTCATGTCGGCGGGGATGAAGCGGAAGAACCAGCCTTCGCCCAGCGGGTCTTCGTTGACCAGCTCGGGGCTGTCGTTCAGGCCTTCGTTGACCGCGACCACTTCACCGGTCAGCGGCATGTACACGCCGCTGGCGGCTTTGACCGACTCCACGGTGGAGGCTTCGGCGCCCTTGTCGTACTGCTGCAGTTCCGGCAGTTGCACATAGACCACGTCGCCGAGGGCGTTCTGGGCGTAGGCGGTGATGCCCACGGTGACGCTGCCGTCAGTTTCGACGCGCAGCCATTCGTGATCTTCGGTGAAACGCAACTCGCTCATGGGAATTCCTCGGGAAGCAGGGGGCGTTGGGCGCGGTAGGCTCCGCGCTCTTAAGGTTGGAATTCCCTTAGCAATAATGCGGCCAGATAACAAAAATCCTTATTAATCAATAAGTTAATTATATTCTGTAAGTTTTATATCATTCGCCTGGAACGAAATCGATACAGATGGGCAGGGATTCAAAAGCGTTGCAGGATCAAACCCTTGCAAAGGCGCATGCAAATGGATGTGTATCGATACCGTTACGTCGTAATGAAATCGATACGATAGGTGTGGCCTGAGTCAACCTCGGGTTGGAATTCCGTACTTGCGCAAGCGCTGGGCAATGGCCGTATGCGAAGTCTGCAAGCGTCCAGCCAACTGCCGGGTCGAGGGGTAGCTGGCATACAGCCGCTGCAACAGTTCGCGCTCGAAATCCCCCACCGCCTGTTCCAGGCTGGCCACCTCGCCATCCTGACCGCGTGCCACCGAGGTGCCGGCGATGTCCAGGTCGCCGATATCCACGACGTTGCTTTCGCAAATAGCCGCTGCACGGAAAATCACGTTCTGCAATTGGCGCACGTTGCCCGGCCAGGGGTTGGCCAGCAGCGCGGGGTGCGTGGCCGGGGCCAGTCGGCAGGCTGGGCGCTGGATCTGGGTGCAGGCCTGCTGCATGAAGAACTGCGCCAGCGACAGGATGTCCTGGCCGCGATCGCGCAGGGGCGGGACTTGCAGGTTGAGCACGTTGAGGCGGTAGAACAGGTCTTCGCGGAAAGTACCTTCGCCGACCATGCGCTCCAGGTCGCGATGGGTGGCGCTGATGATGCGCACGTCCACTTTGACCTCGCGGTCGCCGCCGACCCGGCGGAAGCTGCCATCGCTGAGAAAACGCAGGAGCTTGGCCTGCAGGTACGGCGACATTTCGCCGATTTCGTCGAGAAACACCGTGCCCTGGTTGGCCAGCTCCATCAGCCCGGGCTTGCCGCCACGTTGCGCGCCGGTGAAGGCGCCGGGGGCATAGCCGAACAGTTCGCTCTCGGCCAGGCTCTCGGGCAGCGCCGCGCAGTTGAGCGCCAGGAACGGCGCGCCATGGCGACTGCTGATGGCGTGGCAGGCACGGGCCACCAGCTCCTTGCCGGTACCGGTCTCGCCGTGCACCAGCAGCGGCGCGTCGAGGGCGGCCACGCGCAGGGCGCGGGCCTTGAGGGTGCGGATGGCCGGGGAGTCGCCGAGCATCGCGTCGAAACCTTCGGCATGGTCGTGGTGCAGGGCCGACAGGCGCTCGCCCATGCGGTTCGGCGGGTACAGGGTCAGCAGGCCGCCGGCGTGGGTGATCGGCGTGGCGTCGAGCAGCAGGCTCTGGCCGTTGAGCTGCATCTCGCGCATCGGTAGGTGGAAGTTGTTGTCCAGCAGGGCCTGGAGCAGGTCGGGATCGCCGAACAGCTCGCCCACCGAGCGCCCGGCCGACTCGCGGCCGCACAGGGCGATCAGCGCCGGGTTGGCCAGCAGCACCAGGCCTGCGCTGTCCACGGCCAGTACCGGGTCGCTCATGGCGGCGAGCAGGGCGTCGAGTTGCAGGTGGCGGCGCTGGCCGGGGAGGATGTCGACCACTTCCACCGACTGCACGCCACGTACCTCGAACAGGGCGTCGTGCAGCTCTTCGAGCACGGCGGGGCTCAGGGTCGGGGCGTCGATGTAGACGTTCGGCGGGACCATCTCCACGGCATCGAGGTTCAGGTTGCGGGCGCCGAGCAGGGCCAGGACTTCCTGGGTGATGCCGACGCGATCGATGAAGCTGACGTGGATGCGCATGATGAGCGAGGCTTTGGCCGGAATGGGCGTCAGTATGCCTCGGCAACGGTGGAAACCCAATCGCGGGGCAAGCCCGCTCCCACGCCTGATGGAATGTCGTGGGAGCGGGCTTGCCCCGCGATGGATTCTACTCCAGGTGCTCAGGCTTGATCGGATCGCCCGATTTGACATCCAGCTTGGTGCGAATGTCCTCGAACATCGCGTCGTAAAGCTTGTGCGGGGAGCCAAGGGTCTCGAATTTCTTCGGTGGGGCCAGGTAAGCCTGGGCCTTGCGCGTGGTGACGCTGAGGAAGCTGGGCAGCACCTGGTCTTTGGCCAGGAAGAACTTCTCGTCGACAGTCTTGCCTTCGATGCTGCCATGCAGACGGAACTCGATACCTCTCCCTTCCTTGGGATCCTGGGCCACTTCGTAGTTGATGTTCAGGTCGTAGCTGTGGTCATTGGTGTTCAGCGCGGTGCGTTCGATATGCACGTGACCGGGTTGGAACTGGGCCATGGCGGAATCCTCCGGAAGGTTGAAAACGGCGGGCGCCAGGCACCCGCCAACTGCATTCAACGGTAGCTGATACCGGGCTTCTGCGTGGAAACCCTGGTACCGGCGGTGCCCTTGACGATGTCCTCGATGTTCTCCAGCGAGCTGATCACCGCCACCTTGCCGGTGTGGCGGGCGAAATCGCAGGCGGCCTGGACCTTCGGCCCCATGGAGCCTGCAGCGAAGCCCAGCCGTTCAAGCTCGTCGGGGTGCGCCTGGGCAATGGCTTTCTGCGTCGGCTTGCCCCAGTCGATGTACGCCGCGTCGACGTCGGTGGCGATGATCAGCAGGTCGGCTTCCAGCTGTTCGGCCAGCAGCGCCGAGCACAGGTCCTTGTCGATCACCGCCTCGATACCCTTGAGCTTGCGGTTCTCGTCGTACATGGTGGGGATGCCGCCGCCGCCGGCGCAGATCACGATGCTGCTCTTCTCCAGCAGCCACTTGATCGGGCGAATCTCGAAGATGCGCTTGGGTTTCGGACTGGCCACCACGCGGCGGTACTTGTCGCCGTCGGGCTTGACCACCCAGCCTTTTTCCTTGGCCAGGCGTTCGGCCTCGTCCTTGGCGTAGACCGGGCCGATGAATTTGGTCGGGTCCTTGAACGCCGGGTCGTTGGCGTCCACTTCCACCTGGGTGAGCAGGGTGGCGAACGGCACCTCGAAGGCCAGCAGGTTGCCCAGTTCCTGTTCGATCATATAGCCGATCATGCCTTCGGTCTCGGCACCGAGCACGTCCAGCGGATAGGCTTCATCCGGCTTGTACGAAAGCCCCTGCAGCGACAGCAGGCCGACTTGCGGGCCATTGCCGTGGGCGATGACCAGTTCGTTGCCGGGGTGGATCTTGGCGATCTGCTCGGTGGCGGTGCGGATATTGGCGCGCTGGTTGTCGGCGGTCATCGGCTCGCCGCGGCGCAGCAGGGCGTTGCCGCCCAATGCAACAACGATACGCATGGGGAATGTCCTTTGGCGCAAATGTAATAGTCTGGTCGGGACCT
>NZ_JABWRJ020000004.1 GCF_014268935.2 Pseudomonas peradeniyensis
ACCACCCGAGACTTCACAATGTCATCTGTTTCACGCCTCACCCCCTCCCTGCTTCTTGCCCTCGCCAGCACCCCTGCATTCGCCGCCGACAACACCCTGATCGGCGACTGGGGCGGCCTGCGCCACCAGCTCGAGGCAGACGGCATCACCTTCACCGGCGATTACAGCGGCGAGACCGCCTACAACGCCCATGGCGGCCTGCACCGCTCGGCCCGCTATTCACAGAACCTCAAGCTGGGCGTGCAGTTCGACCTGTCGAAGCTGTACGGTCTGGACAACGGCGGCAAGGTCCAGCTGACCATCAACGACCGCCGCGGCAACAGCGCCTCGGAGGACCTGGTGGGCAACCGCCTGCCGATCCAGGAAAACTATGGCGGCCTCTACACCCGGCTCACCGAACTCAGCTACGAACGCGACCTGTCGCCCGCGCTTAGCCTCAAGTTCGGCTACATGGCCATGGGCAACGATCTCGGCGGCCTGGACAGCGGCATCCTGTGCAACTTCATGAACGCCGGTTTCTGCGGCCACCCGCTGAACATGTCCGGCGGCAGCGGCTGGACCAACTACCCCAACGCCCACCTCGGCGCGCGGGTGAAATACGACCTGACGCCCGACTGGCAACTGCGGGTGGCGGCGTTCAACGTCGACCCCGAGAGCAACGGCAATGCCAGCCGTGCCTGGCACCTGGGGCCCAAGCACACCACCGGCACCGTGGTCCCGGTGGAACTGGTGTACAAGCTGCGCGGCGAACTGCCGGGCGAGTACAAGCTCGGTTACTACTACGACAGCTCGAACGTGAAGCGCATCGGCAGCAGCGAGGACGTCGCCGGTCGTGGCGGGCATTACCTGCTGGTCGACCAGGCTGTGTGGAACGACCCGGCATCGCCCGGGCGCAGCCTGCATGCCTTTGGCCAGTACTCGGCCTCGAGCAAGGCCGCCTCGCCGTTCACCAAGTGGTATGGCGCGGGGGTGGTGTTGTACAAACCGTTCGAAGGCCGACCACGAGATACCGTCGCGCTGGGGTACGGCCGCGCGGTACCGAACCCGCGCAGCCGCGCTGTGCTGGAAGATGTGGCCGTCGATGCCGGGCAGCCCTTGCCGAACCTCGACAGCGCCGAGCAACTGGTCGAGCTGAGCTATGGCTACCAGGCCACCGCGTGGCTGAACCTGCGGCCGGATGTGCAGTACATCGTCGAGCCGGGAGCATTTTCCGGGAAAGACATCGACAACGCGCTGGTATTCGGCTTGCAGGTCAAGGCGACGTTCTGACCACAGACCTGGCGAGCTCTGTAGGAGCGGCGTTGCCGCGCATAGCTTTTTCCTGCCCAGCAACCACATATTTACTAATTTCCCCGCCCCGCCCCCTGTCCCAGTATCTGGCGCAACTACAACAACAAAGAGCGGGGAAACTGTCATGAGTGCAAGTGCGTCCGTGCCTGCCAGCGTGCAGCACGATCAAGCCGGCTTTCGCCGGGTCCTGGGGCTGGGGTCGCTGCTGGCGGTGGCCGTGGGCCTGGTGGTCTCGCAAGGGGTGATGGTGATGATGCTGCAGGGGGTCGGCGCTGCCGGCCTGGGCTTCATCGTGCCGCTGGGGCTGGCCTACCTGCTGGCCCTGAGCTACGCCTTTTCCTTTTCCGAACTGGCCCTGCTGGTGCCACGCGCCGGCAGCCTGTCGAGCTACACCGAAGTGGCGCTGGGGCACTTCCCGGCGATCCTGGCGACCTTCTCCGGCTACGTGGTGGTGGCCATGTTCGCCCTGTCGGCTGAGCTGCTGTTGCTCGACCTGATCGTCGGCAAGGTCTACCCCGGGGTGTTCCCGCAATACTCGGTGGCCTTTGGCGTGCTCGCGCTGTTCACCGGCCTCAACCTGATGGGCATCGACATCTTCGCCAAACTGCAGAGCGCGATGGCCGTGGTCATGGTGATCGTGCTGCTGATCCTCGGCATTGCCGCGATCAGCGAAGGGCATGCCGCAGGGGTTACCACCACCCTGCTGCAGGGCGACTGGAACCCCATGGGCGCCGGGGTGCTGGCCCTGACCGCCATG
This sequence comes from Pseudomonas peradeniyensis, assembly GCF_014268935.2. GTDB lineage: Bacteria > Pseudomonadota > Gammaproteobacteria > Pseudomonadales > Pseudomonadaceae > Aquipseudomonas > Aquipseudomonas peradeniyensis. The sequence goes on from NZ_JABWRJ020000004.1 coordinate 2,048, forward strand.
GCCGTGTGGGGCTTCGTCGGCGCCGAGTTCGTCTGCTCGCTGGTGGAGGAAACCCGCAAGCCCGAACGCAACATCCCGCGCTCGATGATCATCGGCCTGACGGTGATCTTCGCCACCATCGGCCTGTACGGGCTGGGCGCACTGTTCCTGGTACCCCGCGAAGCCCTGAGCAGCGATGCCCTGCCCCACTACCTGTTCGCCACCACGGTGTTCGGCAAGACCGGCGAAGTGTTCCTGGTGATCGCCGCGGTGACCGCCACCTGCAGCACCCTCAACACCTCGCTGGCGGCCATTCCGCGCATGCTCTACGGCATGGCCTGCAACGGCCAGGCGTTCCCCCAGTTCAAGCAGCTCAGCCCGCGTGCGCGCACGCCCTGGGTGGCCGTGCTGTTCGTCGCGGCGATCACCGGCCTGCCGATCCTGCTGATGGGCCAGGACGCCGCGGCAATCAACCTGTTGCTGCTGGCCGCCGCGCTGGCCTGGCTGCTGGCGTACATCATCGTGCACCTGGACGTGATCGCCCTGCGGCTGCGCTACCCGCATCTGGCGCGGCCATTCCGCACACCGTTCTACCCGCTGCCGCAGCTGTTCGGTATCGGCGGGATGCTGTACGCGATCTGGCATGCCTCGCCCAGCCCGGAGATGAACCTGAAGGTGTTCGGTACGGCGGGGGTGGTGCTGGCGGTGGTGTCGCTGATTGCCGTCGTGTGGATCAAGGGCGTGATGAAGAAACCGTTGTTCAGGCCTGAGCCGCTGTAACCTTGTCGCGGGGCCAGCCCGCTGCCACAGGTAGTTGCAAAACCTGTGGCAGCGGGCTGGCCCCGCGATTGTCATGCTTGCTTCAGATGGTCCACCAATCGCCGCAACATCGCGTCACATCCCTGCAACTGCTCGACACTGATGAACTCGTCGGGCTTGTGGCCCTGGTCCATGCTCCCGGGCCCACAGACCACCGTGGGGATACCCGCCTGGTCGAACAGGCCGCCCTCGGTGCCGAAGGCCACAGTACCGAAATCGTCCGAACCGCTGAGCAACGCCACCAGTTGTGCGGCCTCGCTCTCGGCTGGCGTGGCCAGGCCCGGGTAGGCGCTCAGGGCGTGCAGGCGAATGTCGCTGGCGGCACTGACGGCACGCATGCGCGGCAGCAGCTCGGCCTCGGCGTAGGTCTGCAGGCGGTCGGCCACAGCCTGGGCCTCGAAGCCGGGCAAGGCACGCACTTCGAAGTCGAACTCGCACTCCTCGGGGACGATGTTCAGCGCCCGGCCGCCCTTGATTACCCCGGTCTGTACCGTGGAGAACGGCGGGTCGAAGCGCTCGTCGTGATGCTCGGGGCGCGCCAGGTCGTCACCGATCTCGCCCAGCTTGCCGATCAGCCGCGCCGCATACTCGATGGCATTGACGCCGTAGGGCGCATAGGCCGAGTGACAGGCGGCGCCATGCACCTGGCAACGCATGGCCAGCTTGCCCTTGTGGCCGAGCACAGGCTTCAGTTCGGTGGGCTCGCCGATCAGGCACAGGCGCGGCTTGTGCGGGCGCTGCGCCAGGGCATCGAGCATCGAGCGCACCCCCAGGCAGCCGACTTCCTCGTCGTAGGAAAACGCCAGGTGCACGGGCAATCTCAGCGGCTGGGCAAGCAACGCCGGCACCGCCGCCAGCACCGAGGCGATGAAGCCCTTCATGTCAGCCGTGCCACGGCCGTACAGGCGCCCTTCACGTTCAGTCAGCCGGAACGGTTCGACGGTCCAGGCCTGGCCCTCCACCGGCACCACGTCGGTGTGCCCGGAGAGCACCACGCCGCCACGGTCGGCGGGGCCGATGGTGGCGAACAGATTGGCCTTGGTGCCTTCTTCGTTGTGGAACAGCTCGCTGGCGACACCAAGCCCGGCCAGGTAGTCGCGGATGAAGGCGATCAGCTCGAGGTTGGAATCGCGACTGACCGTGGCGAACCCGACCAAGCGCTCGAGCAGCGCACGGCTGGAAACCTCATTCATCGCCCGGCACTCCATAGCTCGGCGCGGCGGTCGGGTTCAGGGCACGGGTCACATAGTCCTGCATCTGCGGGCGATAGGCCTGCCAGAGGCTGTCCAGCTCGCCGATGGGATCGTGTTCGGCCCAGTCCACGCGCAGGTCCACCAACGGCCAGGTCAGCTCGCCAGCGATCTTCAACGCCGCCGAGTGTACCGGCCCCGCCTCACCGCCTGCAGCCATGGCCGCGTGCATCGCCGCCAGCAGGCGGTCGGCCAGGTGGCCACCGGCCTGTTCGAATGCCGCCACCATGGCCTCGATCACCGTCCGCGACGACAGCAGGTTGCCGGCCGCCGCGCATTGCTCGCCGGCCACGGCGTTGTGCACGCCCAGGGCCTCCTTGCCGGTGAACAGCGCTACCTGGCCCTGGCTGTCGATCACCGTGACCTGGCGATATTCGCTCCAGCCATTGGCGCTCAGCACCCGGTCCAGCGCCGCTGCGGGCGGCAGCTGGCCCTGTTCGAGGGCGTCGAGGATCTGCGGGCCGAGGGCCGGCAGGGTGATGTTCTGGGTGGCCACGGCACCGACACCGGCACGTACCCACGGGCAACGGGCGCCGACGGCGATGCTCGATGAACTGATGGCGATGCCGACCTGGCCGGTTTCCTGGCAGCGGCCGATGATGGAGAAGGTCATGGTGCAGCTCCTGTGTTGAGGTTACCGGCATTCTCGGTGGGCCCCGAAAGCTGCGAAACCAACATTTTCCTCGGTACTGGGCAGGAAAAAACTATGGAGGCGCCAAGTAGAACTCGTGGGAGCGGGCTTGCCCCGCGATGAGGTCAGCCTAACCCTCTTCGATGGCCTCGCGGGCGCTATCGCGGGGCAAGCCCGCTCCCACGTATCAGGTAAAGTCCGGTCGAGCCCTTCCCCCCTTCGCCAATTTATCGGCAACCCCCAGCTAAATACTATTTTCGCGATTTCCCGCCCATCCCTAGTCTGGCCCCAGGCAAAGGCGGTCCCCACCGACCTGAACAAGAACGCCGCTGAAGAAGGGCTGGGACATGACACTGAACAACATCGAAATCGACACCCTCGTGGTCGGCGCCGGCCAGGCCGGCGTGGCCATGAGCGAACACCTGAGCAAGCTCGGCGTACCGCACCTGGTGCTGGAGCGCAAGCGCATCGCCGAGGCTTGGCGCACCGGGCGCTGGGATTCGCTGGTGGCCAACGGGCCGGTCTGGCACGACCGCTTCCCGGGCCTGGAATTCGACCTCGACGCCGACGCCTTCGCCGGCAAGGACCAGGTCGCCGACTACTTCGAGCAGTACGTGCGCAAGTACAACCTGCCGGTACGCACCGGGGTCGAGGTGAGGAAGGTGGTGCGCAACGCCGACCGCCCGGGCTTCACCATCGACACCAACCAGGGCGTGATCCGCGCCAACCGCGTGGTGGCCGCCACCGGTCCGTTCCAGCGCCCGGTGATCCCGGCCATCGCGCCGAAGGACGAAGGCCTGCACCAGATCCACTCCGCCGCCTACTTCAACCCCGGGCAGTTGCCCGAGGGCGCGGTGCTGGTGGTCGGCGCCGGCTCCTCCGGGGTGCAGATCGCCGAGGAACTGATGCGCGCCGGGCGCCAGGTGTACCTCTCGGTCGGCGCTCATGACCGTCCGCCGCGCAGCTACCGCAACCGCGATTTCTGCTGGTGGCTGGGCGTGCTCGGCGAGTGGGACGCGGAGATCGCCAAGCCTGGCCGTGAGCACGTGACCATCGCCGTGTCCGGCGCCCGTGGTGGCCATACCGTGGACTTTCGCGCCCTCGCCCACCAAGGCATGACCCTGGTCGGCCTGACCCAGTCGTTCGAAGGCGGCGTGGCCCGCTTCCAGGACAACCTGGCCGACAACATCAACCGCGGCGACGAGAACTACCTGGCCCTGCTGGACGCCGCCGACGCCTATGTCGAACGCAACGGCCTGGACCTGCCGGAGGAGCCCGAGGCGCGCAAGCGCCTGGCCGACCCGGCCTGCGTCAGCCAGCCCTTGCTGGAACTGGACCTGGCCCAGGCCAACGTCAGGAGCATCATCTGGGCCACCGGCTACGGCGTGGATTTCAGCTGGCTGCAGGTGGACACCTTCGACGCCAACGGCAAGCCGCAACACCAGCGCGGCGTGTCGAAGGAGCCGGGCGTGTACTTCCTCGGCCTGCCCTGGCTGTCGCGCCGTGGCTCGTCGTTCATCTGGGGCGTGTGGCACGACGCCAAGCACGTCGCCGGTCATATCGCCACCCAGCGCACCTACCTGGCTTACCGCGACCGCGAGCAGCGCGCCGCGGATGAGCAGCAACCCTCGATCAGCAACATCAGCACCTTCGGAGCCCTCTGATGCCTACCCACACCCGCATCCGCATGTTCAACACCAAGGCAACCTACCCCAACCAGACCCTGGACAACGACCTGTGCCAGGCCGTGCGGGCCGGTAACACCATCTATGTGCGCGGGCAGGTCGGCACCGACTTCGAAGGCCGGCTGGTGGGCCTGGGCAATCCGCAGGCCCAGGCCGAGCAGGCGATGAAGAACGTCAAGCAGCTGCTCGAAGAAGCGGGCTCGGACCTGTCGCACATCGTCAAGACCACCACCTATATCACCGACCCGCGCTTTCGCGAGCCGGTGTACAAGGAAGTGGGCAAGTGGCTCAAGGGGGTGTTCCCGATTTCCACCGGGCTGGTGGTGGCCGGGTTGGCCCAGGCCGAATGGCTGATGGAGATCGATGTGATCGCGGTGGTGCCGGAGCAAGAATAACGACATGCAGTACCTGGGGCTGCCTTGCGGCCCCTTCACCCTTTCAAGGATTTGTGCTGATTCAGCGTTGCCCTCCTGATAGTTCTGCCAGTTGTCGATACAGGCAGCCCATTCCATAGTCAGCTTTTCGAGTTTGCCAGACTCAGGAGCGACCATGTCTCATCCAAGTTCCCTGCCATCCACAAGGCTACTGGTGACAGATATTGCCGGTTCGGTTCTGAAACGACTTAGTGACCAGCAGCCAGGTGTGTTTGCCTACTGTGCCTTTGGACACCTGGGACCTGCGCGAGCTGTAGCGCCATTGCTCGGTTTCAATAACCAGCACCGCGAACCGTTGACCGGTGTTTATCTGCTAGGCAACGGCCACCGAAGCTTCAACCCAGTCCTGATGCGATTTGTCTCGGCCGACGACTTGAGCCCGTTTGGTGATGGTGGAATTAATGCTTATGCCTACTGCCAGAACGACCCCATCAATCGAACAGATCCTTCGGGAATGATGTATAAGGCCACCAATACACTTGTGACCCTGGTAGACACTAAAACTGGTTTATCCAGTTACATGTTCACACCGGAACGCCCCGCCTCTCTTTCCAGCGTTAAACGCAGTAAGCAAACCAATACTCGTTCTTCCTCAGACGCTCACAACAAGCAGACCGGCAACTCGGGCGCGTCACAGGCAGCTTCGTCAAACGCCCTCGCTAACGGGCGCTCCACTAAGTCGCCTAAGTCACCCCCTCCCCAGCCATTGATAACTACTGGGACATCTGGAAAGCCGGAATCCGGCACCACGACAACCAGCCGCTCGCACGTTGCCTCCCTATCCCGTAATAGCTCGATTGACTCGACAGACGAACGATCCCCTTCAAATGATTCAACGCCTTACAACTCGGACTCAGAGGATGAGCGTTTCAACGAGGGAACCGTAAGAGTCATCCGTGGTTCGCAACTCTGAACCTTTTCCAGATGGTTCGCCCAGGCCGAATAGCTGATGGAGATCGATGTGATCGCGGTGGTGCCGGATCAGGAGTGACGCGCAAAAAAAATCGCGGGGCAAGCCCGCTCCCACGCCTTGAGTCATTGTGGACTCAAGGCGTGGGAGCGGGCTTGCCCCGCGATGGGTACTATTGAACGACGCCGCGCTCGACGCCAGCTACCTGCCCGAACCGCCCGGCCTGGAAATCATCGAACGACTCGGCGATTTCCGCCTGGCTGTTCATCACGAACGGCCCGTAGCCAACGATGGGCTCGTCGATCGGCTCGCCGCTGAGCAGCAGCACGCTGACCTCTTCCAGCGCCTCGAGGCGCACATCGCTGCCATCGCGCTCCAGCAGCACCAGGCTGGCCGGGCCAACCTCGCGCTCGTCGTTGACCCGCAGGTTGCCGCGCAGCACCACCAGCGCGGCATTACGCCCGGCGGCCAAGGGCAGTTGCAGTGTGGCGCCGGCCTTCAGCCGCAGATCCCAGACATCCATCTCGGTGAAGGTGCGCGCCGGCCCCTGATGATCCAGGTAGCGTCCGGCGATCACCCGCAAACTACCCGCCTCGCCTGCCAGCGTCACCACGGGAATGTCGTTGGCCAGCAGCGTCTGGTAGCCCGCTGCGGCACGCTTGTCCTTGGCCGGCAGGTTGACCCACAGTTGCACCATCTCCAGGGTGCCGCCACTACGGGCAAAGGCCGGGGAATGGAACTCCTCGTGGATGATGCCGCCTGCGGCGGTCATCCATTGCACGTCGCCCGGGCCGATCAGGCCGCCGGCGCCGGTGGAGTCACGGTGCTCCAGTTCGCCCTGGTAGACGATGGTCACCGTCTCGAAACCGCGATGCGGATGCTGGCCGACGCCACGACGGGCCGTGGTCGGGGCGAAATCGTGGGGGCCGGCGTAGTCCAGCAGCAGGAACGGGCTGATGTGCCGGGCCAGGTGATCGTAGGTGAACAGGCTGCGCACCGGGAAGCCGTCGCCCACCCAATGGGCGTGGGGGCTGCGGTGGATGCCCTGGATCTTTTTCATGAGAAGCCTCCTGTTTGATAGGTATCACCTTACAGATGAGACTAATGATCCGGTAGACAGCTAAAATGGCATGGTTCGTTCCAAAATTGGAACAATCAAATGCATCGCGGGGCAAGCCCGCTCCCACAAGGCCAATGTACGTTGGCCTTGTGGGAGCGGGCTTGCCCCGCGATTGGCTTCAACGGACGATCAGGCGATCGCCGCGTCCACCAGCACCTGGGCTTCGGCCACCAGGCGCGCCAGATGCGCTTCGTCGATGAAGCTCTCGGCGTAGATCTTGTAGATGTCCTCGGTGCCCGAAGGACGGGCGGCGAACCAGCCGTTCTCGGTCATCACCTTCAGGCCACCGATGGCCTGGTTGTTGCCCGGCGCGTGGCTGAGGATCTGCTGGATCGGCTCGCCGGCCAGCTCGGTGGACTTGACCTGCTCCGGCGCCAGCTTGCTCAGCAGCGCCTTCTGCCGCGCATCGGCCTTGGCCTCGACGCGGGTGGCGTAGGGTTTGCCCAGCTTTGCAGTGAGGTCGGCGTAGATCTGGCTCGGGTTGCGCCCGGTGCGTGCGGTCATCTCGGCCGCCAGCAACGCCGGGATCAGGCCGTCCTTGTCGGTGGCCCAGACGCTGCCGTCCTTGCGCAGGAACGAGGCGCCGGCGCTCTCTTCGCCGCCAAAGCCCAGCGAGCCGTCGAACAGGCCCTGGGCGAAGAACTTGAAGCCCACCGGCACTTCGTACAGCTCACGGCCCAGCGCGGCGGTGACCCGATCGATCAGGCCACTGGAGACCACGGTCTTGCCCACCGCCGCGTCGCTGCGCCATTGCGGGCGGTTGCGGTACAGGTAGTCGATGGCCACGGCCAGGTAGTTGTTCGGTTGCAGCAGGCCGTCGGCGGTGACGATGCCGTGGCGGTCGTGGTCGGGGTCGCAGGCGAAGGCCACGTCGAAGCGCTCGCGCAGGCCGATCAGGCCCTGCATGGCATACGGCGAGGATGGGTCCATGCGGATCTGGCCGTCCCAGTCGACGGTCATGAAGCGGAAGGTCGGGTCGACCTCGGTGTTCACCACTTCCAGGTTCAGCTGGTAGCGCTCGGCGATGGCCGACCAGTAGCGCACCCCGGCGCCGCCCAGCGGGTCGACGCCCAGGCGCAGGTTGGCGCTGCGGATCACGTCGAAGTCGATGACGTTTTCCAGGTCGGCGACGTAGCTGCTGACGTAGTCGTGACGCTGGGTGGTCGGTGCCGCCAGCGCCTGCTTGTAGTCCATGCGCTTGACGCCGGCCAGGTTGGCCGCCAGCAGCTCATTGGCCTTGGCCTCGATCCACTTGGTCACGTCGCTGTCGGCCGGCCCGCCATTGGGCGGGTTGTACTTGAAACCGCCGCTCTGCGGCGGGTTGTGCGACGGGGTGATGACGATGCCGTCAGCCAGGCCCTGCTGGCGGCCACGGTTGTAGCAGAGAATGGCGTGGGACACCGCCGGGGTCGGGGTGTACTCGTCATCCTGGCTCAGCATCACCTGCACGCCGTTGGCAGCCAGCACTTCCAGGGCGCTGGCGGCGGCCGGGGCGGACAACGCGTGGGTATCGGCGCCAATGAACAGCGGGCCGTCGATGCCCTTTTCCTGGCGGTACAGGCAGATGGCCTGGGTGATCGCCAGCACGTGGTATTCGTTGAAGCTCAGCTCGAACGAAGTGCCGCGGTGCCCCGAGGTGCCGAAGGCCACGCGCTGGGTCGCCACCGCAGCGTCGGGACGGCCGGTGTAGTAGGCGGTCAACAGGCGGGGAATATCGACCAGCACGCTGGCCGGAGCCGGCTTGCCTGCCAAAGGACTGAGCGTCATGCGGAACCTCGAAATCAACAGAAGTAGGTGTTGGAACGCGCAGTGTACTGGGAGTTTCAGCGCCAGGCGATGACTGCGTTCAGCCCAGTTGCCACCAGCTGGGGAACATCTGCCGCACCCGGGGCTCGGCGAAGCGCTCATCGATCAGCATCAGCACGCCACGGTCCTGGTCGCCGCGGATTACCCGGCCAGCGGCCTGGATCACCTTGCGCACGCCCGGGTACAGGTACGCGTAGTCGAAACCGGCGCCGAACTGGCGGCCCAGGCGCTGCTTGAACTGCTCGTTGACCGGGTTGACCTGGGGTAGCCCGAGGGTGGCGACGAAGGCGCCGATCAGACGCGTGCCCGGCAGGTCCACACCCTCGCCGAAGGCACCGCCGAGCACGGCGAAGCCCACCCCCTGCCCGTGCTCCACGAAACGCGCCAGGAAGGCCTCGCGCCCGGCCTCGTCCATGCCCGGCGCCTGGCACCAGATGGGCAGTGCCGGATAGCGCTCGGCCAGCAGCCGCGCCACCTGTTCCAGGTATTCGAAGCTGCTGAAGAAGGCCAGGTAGTTGCCCGGCTGGCCGGCAAACTGGGCAGCGATCAGCTCGACGATCGGCGCCAGCGACGCCTGACGCTGCTGGTAGCGAGTGGACACCTCGCTGACGATGCGCACCTGCAGCTGCTCGGCCCGGAACGGCGCGGCGACCTCCAGCCAGGCCGTGTCGGCGGGCATGCCCAGCAAGTCGCTGTAGAAGTGCCGCGGATTCAGCGTGGCGGAAAACAGCGTGACGCTGCGCGCCGCACTCATGCGCGGCCCCAGCAGCCGCGCCGGCACCACATTGCGCAGGCACAGCGTGGCCAGGCGCCGCCCCCGTGGACCGTTGCGCGGGCTGATATCGAACAGGAAGTGCTCGTCGAACAGCTCGGCGATGCGGCTGAACTGCAGGGCCTGGAGGAAGAACTCCAGCACCTTGGGCTCGACCTCGGCGGGCGCCTGGTTCATGCGTTCCTGGATCAGCCCGATGCATTGCTGCAGGGCTCGCAGGAAGGCGTCCGGCAGCTCTTCGCTGGCCTGGTACGGCGCCACCTGTGCCTTGTACAGCGCGTTCCACTGCCGGTTGAGCCGATCGAGGGCACTGCCGAGTCCGGCCGGCTTGCTCTGGCGCAGTGCCAGCAACTGGCCCTGGTCAAGGCTGGCGCTGTACATCTGCCGCCCCCGTTCGACCAGGTTGTGCGCCTCGTCCACCAGTACCGCCGTGCGCCACTGGTTGGCCTGGGCCAGGCCGAACAGCAAGGCATGGGCGTCGAAGTAGTAATTGTAGTCAGCCACCAGCAGGTCGACCCAGCGCGCCATCTCCTGGCCCAGGTAGTAGGGGCAGACCTGGTGCGCCTGGGCCACCTGGCGCAGGCTGGCGCGGTCGAGCAGCGGCACCTGCGCGGCGGCTTCGCGGGCGGCCGGCAGGCGGTCGTAGAAGCCCCGCGCCAAGGGACAGGACTCGCCATGGCAGGCGTTCTCGGGGTGCTCGCAGGCCTTGTCGCGGGCGATCAGCTCTAGGCTGCGCAGGGCTGGTTGCGGCGACGCCCGGGTGATCTGGCGCAGTGCATCGAGGGCCAGGGCCCGGCCTGGGGTCTTGGCCGTAAGGAAGTAGAGCTTGTCCAGCTGCTGCGGCACCACGGCCTTGAGCAGCGGGAACAGCGTACCGAGAGTCTTGCCGATGCCGGTGCTGGCCTGGGCCATCAGGCAGCGACCAGTGCTCACGGCCTTGTACAGCGTCTCGGCCAGTTGGCGCTGGCCCTGCCTGAATTCGGGATAGGGGAATGTCAGCGCGCCAAGATCCCGGTCCCGCTCGCTCAGCCGCCGCTCCTGCGCCTGTGCCCAGGCCAGGAAGCGCTCACACTGGGCCTCGAAGAAGCGCTTCAGCTCATCGGCTTGGTAACGCTCGCTGATCACTGTCTGGCCGTCACTGTCGACATCGAGATAAACCAGCACCACTTCGATCGCCGACAGCTGCCGTGCCTGGCACAGCAACCAGGCATAGACCTTGGCCTGGGCCCAGTGCAGTTGGCGGTGGTTATCAGGCTGCCTGGCCAGATCACCACGGTGGGTCTTGATCTCCTCCAGGCGATTGCCCGCCGGGTCGTAGCCATCGGCGCGACCGCGGACCCGCAGCCCCTGGTACTCACCCTCCAGCGCCACCTCCGCTTCATAGCCGGCGGCGCGCCGCGCCACCACCCGGCGGTGCCCGGCAATACCTTCCTGGGCGGTGGGCGACGGGGTGAAGCGCAGGTCGAGGTCGCCAACCTTGGCACTGAACTCGCACAGGGCGCGCACGGCCACGGTGTAGCTCATGCCGGCACCTCCCTCCAGCGCACATGGCAGACCGCGACCGGCAGCCCGTGGGCATGGCAGAACTCGAGCCAGCGCAGTTGGTTGTCCTGTAGCCGGTCGCCCGGCCCCTTGACCTCGATCATGCGGTAGCCGCCCTGCCCCGGCCAGAACTGGATCAGGTCGGGCATACCGGCGCGGTTGGCGCGGATATCCTGCAGCAGGCGCAGGAAGCAGGCCTTCAGGTGCGCGGGCGGCAGGTACTCGAGTGCCTGTTCGAGCAACGGCTCGTCGAGCATCTGCCAGAACACGAAAGGCGACTGCAGGCCTTGCTTGGCCTGGAAGCAGTCGCGGATGGCCTGGCGATGGCTGCCATCGTCCAGGCGCTCGAGGCAGGCGTCAAACAGTGCCGCGCGACGCGGCTGGAAGTCGCCGTCGTGCAGGTCCTGCGGCCCGCTCTGGAACGGGTGGAAGAACGCCCCCGGCACCGGGGCGAAGATCGCCTCCCAGCACAGCAGGCCGAACAGGCTGTTGAACAGGGTGTTCTCGACGTAGTGAACGCTGCCGCCTTCCTGCTCCAAGTGCTGGCGCACCGCCTCTTCCACCCCCAGCGCTGCCATTTCGGCCGGCAGTTCCAGTTCGATAAGTGTCACCGCCTCGCTGCGCCGGCGCGGCTGTGCCGGACCGCCAAGCTTGCGCGCCAGGCGTGGCAGCAGGCGTTCCAGGGCCTGGCGTTCCAGGGCGTTGGCAGGCGCCTGGGCCATGTGCTGGGCCAGGGCATGCGCCTCTGGCCATTGCTCGCTGCGCTCGTGGACCCGGACCTGGCGAATACGCGCCTCGGGGTGCGCGCAGCCAGCATAGATCCGCAGTGCCAGGTCCCAGTCCCCCAAGCGCTCGCACTGTTGGCCGAGGCTGAACAGCAGGCGCGCCCGGCGCCTGGCCAGCCAGGGGTTGCTGTCGTCAAGGCCGTCCAGCGCCGCGAGTAGATCGGCGGGCGCGACGCCTTGTTCAAGGCGCTCGGCGCACTGGTGCAGGGCCATGGCCAAGTCGACCTCGGCGCGCTGGCGCAAAGCCCGCGAGTCGTCGCTGAACGCCACCTGTTCGTAGCGAAACACCCCGAGGTCGGCAAGCACGAAGTCCGACCAGCTCTGGTACAGGTTGCCGAAGAACAGCAGGCGCAAGCGGTCGCACAACGGCTGCTGGCACCAGTGCAGGATCCGCAGCGGGAAACCGGGGCACCACTGGGCCAGCGGGCCAGGCGGCAAACCCAGGGCCTGCAACTGCTCCAGCAGCTCGGCCTTGCCGGCGCGCGGCCGGGTAAGTCGCCCGGCGAAGCACGTCGCCAGCTCGTCCTTGCGCAGCAACGCCCCCAGCTGCTCGATGGTCAACGGCGCATCATCGGCCACCCAACCCAATGCCAGCAGTGGCGCCAGGGCCGCCTCGGTGTCACCAATCTCGGCATAGTCGAGCTTGTCACTGCGAAACAGCTCGCCCTTGCGCATGACCATGCGCACCAGCAGGGCCTGACTGGGCACCGGCAGTTCGCTGAAGGTCTGGATGAAACCGTGCTCGTCGCGGTCAAGCAGGTCGGCATAGCGCTGCACGACCCAGCTCAGGACCTGGCGGAAGTTGTGCAGGTAGTACAGGGGATCATCGACGGAATGGGCGATCACGGTGCAAGTCGGGTGTTGAGGATCAAGCACTGGTTATACATACAGACCACATGCCTGGGCAAGCGCGCTGGATCGACGGTCACACGATCATTATGAACGTTGCCCAGGCAGCAGGCCTAATCGACGGCGCGCAACGGCGTATAGCCGCCCGGGCTGGCCGGCAAAGGCCGCAGCCACAGGTCGCGCCGGCCCAGCAGCTGGAACAGGCGCCGGGCCTGGTGGCTGAGCGTGCCGGCATACAGCCCCCGCAACTGCGCGAGCTGCAGGCCGCTGGTTTCAACCAGCCACTGGCTGACCGGTTCCGGGCAGGGGCGCCCCTGCAAGGCGCGGTGCAGGTACGGCAGCGCGACGCGCATGCCCGGATGGCACCGCAGCACGAAGGTCTCGAGGTTGTGCCCTTGCGCCTCGAACGGGGTGAACAGCTGGCAGACCAGTTGTGCCTCGCTCACGCCATAGGCACCGGCCAGGCGCGTCTGCGCCTCACTGCGCAGGGCCCGCCCCTGCGGCCAGGCGGTCGACGGCTGGCGCAAGCGCTGGAAGAATGCCTGGGTGCCTTCGCGGTAGCTGCGCTGGTCGAGGTACTGCGCCTTGAGCCCATGCAGGTGGGCCAGCGGCAAGGGATCGAACAGCCCTGACGGCCCCTGGGCCTGACTGCCCTTGACGTCCTGCCGGCCGAGCATGCGGTCCAGCGCTCCACCGTCGTCCGGGTAGCGCAACAGGTCCTCGGCCATCACCAGCCGCGGCTCGCCGCCGGGCTGGCGCAGCACGGGCGAAGTCGGCGGTTGCCAGGGATCGGCCAGCACCGCGCCCAACTGCTCCAGACCCGCCGCCAGCACATTGTGAGGCGTCAGGGCGTGGGCCACCTCCACGGTATGGCGCAGGCAACGCCGCCCCCAAGCCAGCAGGCGGTGGCGCTGTGAAAACGGCACGGCGCTTATCAGGATTTGCTCGCCGGCCTCCCCCGCCAGCGCCTGGCCCAGGCTGTTGGCCAGCGCCAGGTAGCTCCTGGCACCGAGCATCGCGTCCGGCTGCCCACCGACCAGATGGCCGAATAGCAACCAGGCGTTGCCCGCATCGGCCAGTTGCTCGGCCGAGCAGGCCTGGCGGGCGCCGAACGGGCCAAGTTGCCCGCCGTCAGCACGCAGCAGCTCCACCCGCGGATCGTCGTGCAGGAACAGCGCGCTGAAGCAGCGGTCGTGAAGGGCCAGGGCGGTATCGTCGAGGGTCGGCAGACGGGCAGTCAGCACCCGCAGGCGGCAGGTGGCGCCATGGCGCAGGGCGATGCTCAACTGCGCGGCGCGCAGGCAGGCCAGCAGATGTGCGCTGCGCTGGTCGACGCCGTGCAGCACCAGCACCCGGACGTTGCCGACGTATTCCTGGCCGCCGGCGATGACCAGCAATCGCTGGACCAGCAGCTGCACCGAGGCGCGCTGGGCCTGAGTCATGTGCTCCAGCAGGCGCTGCAGGACTTGCTGGTAGACATAGTGCATGGCTTGGTCGTGGGTCTCGGTCATGCTATCGCTCCATCTCCCTGACGGCTTCGAATTGAAGTCCGATTCTGGCAGATGAATAGCAAACCGAGCTTGAAGGAAACTTCCTAAAGCCTAGTAGGACATTTAGCTAAATTTGGCTAGTGTCTCAGCCCTGCCCCTTGTGGGAGCGGCCTTGTGTTGCGAAAGGGCCGCGTAGCGGCCCCAAGATTTCAGCACTGAACAAAGATCGCCGGGGCCGCTATGCGGCCCTTTCGCGACACAAGGTGAACTGGTCAAGTAATTTTGGACACCGGTTAAGGTTCATGCCGCTGCCTTGAGTTTTTCCTCCATGGCTACTGGCGTTTCATAGCCGTTGTAGCTGTGGAGGCGCTTGAGGTTGTAGCGCATCAGATAAGCCTGGATATCCACTCGTGCCTGCGCTTCGGTCTCGTAACCCTCTGCCGGCACCCATTCTGATTTCAATGCTCCGAAGAATCGCTCCATGGCAGCGTTATCCCAGCATTGGCCTCGATGGCTCATGCTCTGGTTCAAGTTGTACTCATCGAGCGCGGCTCTGAATTTATGGCTGGTATACTGACAGCCCTGGTCTGAATGAAACATTACGCCCGCCGGCCTACCCCGCGATTCAGCTGCCATGCGCAGGGCGTTACAAGCTGTTGGCATCTGCAATCATCGAGAATGCCCAACCCACTACGCGACGGGCATAGAGGTCAATCACGGCGGCTAGGTACAGCCAGCGCCTGCCAACCTGGATATAGGTCACATCACCACACCAAACCTCATTGATCGCCGAAACCTTGAAATTGCGCTTCAGCTGATTCTCGGCGATCAACGCTTCTGCCCCTGATGACCGATAGCGGTGCGGCCTGCGCTGCTTGCACTTCAGGCCAGCTTCGCGCATTAGCGCACGCACCTTGTATCGTCCTATTTCATGGCCTTCATGCCGCAATTCCTGCGCCAGGGTTCGCGAGCCAGAAGCACTTCGCGATGCGTTGAAGTGCTTGATTACCAGCAGGCGTAGCGCATCTCTGGCCGGTTTTTCACGTCCTGCCGTTTGCGCCACGCATAGAAACCGCTGCGCTTAACCCCAAGCACGCGGCAGCAGTCGACAACAGGGTATTGCTCACTCAGCTCGTTGATCAGCGAGAACGATCTTTGAGTCCCGAAGCAGGAGAGCACTGGCCTTTTTTAGGATTTCGATATCCCGATCCTTTTGCCGAACCAGCGCTTCGAGTTCTTCAATTCGTTGCTGCTCGGGTGTGATCGCTTTGGCTCCAGCCGGAACCTTGCCGGCTCTCTCTTCACGTACCTGGTCAACCCAGCGGCGAAGCGCGGTAGGGCCCAGCCCAAGGGCGGCACAGACCTCAGGAACTGACTGCCCACCGTCCAGCACCATTTCGGCAGCTTGGACTTTGTATTCTCTTGAATAAGATTTACGCACTGATTTTGCCTCCAATTGGGCGCCATCATAGCGCCCGATGAAGGTGTCCAAAATCATTAGGCCAGTTCAAGGCCGCTCCTACAGGGATCGCACGAGGCATCAGTGCGCACCCATATCCAGCACCACCCGCCCACCACACGGACACTCGTCCATGTGCCGGTGTGCCTCGACCACCTGCTCGAACGGGTACACCTTGATGATCTGCGGCGTCAGCAGCTGGTCGGCGGTGAACTGGTTGATGTCGCGCAACGCCCGCTGCAGGGCCACCTGGTCCTGGGCGATGCCCAGCTCCGGCTTGCCGGTGAAGTTGCCGATGCAGTGCACATGGAACTGGATGTTCTTCTGGAACGCCGCGCAGGCCGGGAACGGCGTCTGGTTGCCACCCTGCAGGCCGTACAGCACCAGGCTGCCACGGGGCGCCAGGACATCGCCGAGCAGCGACATCTGTGGGCCGCCCATGCCGTCGAGGACCATGTCCACGCCACGGCCATCAGTGTACTTGCCGATCTGCATCAGCAGGTCCTGTTCCTCGGTGACGATCACCTTGTCGGCGCCCAGGCCCAGCAGGTACTCGCGCTGCTCGGGCTCCTTGGTGGCGGCGAACACCCTCAGCCCCAGGGCCTTGCCCAGTTGCACGAAGGCCGGCCCCGCGCAGTGGCTGGCGTCGGTGACCAACGCGGTCTGCCCAGCCTTGGCCCGCGCCAGGTCGACGAAGGCAAAATAGGCGATCAACAGCGGCGTGTAGTGCACGCTGGCCTCGATCGGGGTCAGTACATCCGGGTAACGGGTGATGGCACTGCGCGGCAGGACGATCACGTCGCCGTAAACCGGGTGGTCGTTGGCGCTGGTGGCCGGGAAGCTGGCGACCCGGTCGCCCACCGCGATATCGTCCACACCCTCGCCCACGGCGGTGACCACACCGGCCATCTCGTGGCCGATACCGGCCGGCAGCCGTGCCTGGGACGGCGCCAGGTTCTGCCGCCAGAGCACGTCGTACCAACTGACGCCGATCGCCTCGACGCGGATCTGCACCTCACCGGTAGCCGGGGACGGTTCGGCCTGCTCCTCGCAACGGAGCACGTCGGCCTGGCCGAACTTGTGGAAACGGATCATGCGGGACATCGCATACCTCGCCTGTGTGAATCTCGTATTACCACGGACTTTATCCGGGCTTTCACGGTTGGACCATCAGTGGCTGTTAATAGTCGACATGCCTGTCATTGATTGGGCCCCTGACAAATCTGTGCATTGGCACCCGGAAATCGGTGCAGGGTACCAGCCTTTGGCCTTAAGATTCACCCCTGCCCCATTTCAGGCGAGCCGCATCGAATGAATCGTAACGACTTGCGTCGCGTAGACCTCAACCTGCTGATCGTGTTCGAAACGCTCATGCACGAACGCAGCGTGACCCGCGCCGCCGAGAAACTGTTCCTCGGCCAGCCGGCGATCAGCGCCGCGCTGTCGCGCCTGCGCAACCTGTTCGACGACCCGCTGTTCGTGCGCACCGGTCGCAGCATGGAGCCCTCGGCGCGGGCCCACGAGATCTTCGCCCTGCTGTCGCCGGCGCTGGATTCGATCTCCACCGCCGTCAGCCGCGCCGCCGATTTCGACCCGGCCACCAGCAACGCGGTGTTCCGTATCGGCCTGTCCGACGACGCCGAGTTCGCCCTGCTGCCGCAGTTGCTCAAGCGCATCCGCGCCGAAGCGCCCGGCATCGTCCTGGTGGTGCGTCGGGTCAACTACCTGCTGATGCCCACCCTGCTGGCCTCGGGCGAGATCTCGGTGGGCGTGAGCTACACCAACGAACTCCCTGCCAACGCCAAGCGCAAGGTGCTGCGCCGCAGCATGCCCAAGCTGCTGCGCGCCGACAGCATGCCCGGCAGTATCACCCTCGACGACTTCTGCGCCCGGCCCCATGCCCTGGTGTCGTTCGCCGGCGACCTCTCGGGGTTCATCGACGAGGCGCTGGACGAGATCGGCCGCAAGCGCCACGTGGTGCTGGCGGTGCCGCAGTTCAACGGATTGGGAAGTTTGCTGGCGGGGACCGATATCGTCGCCACGGTGCCGGACTACACCGCCGATGCGCTGACCGCGGCGGGCGGGTTGCGCGCGGAAGACCTGCCGCTGGAGGTGCGCAGCTTCGAGCTGCACATGGCGTGGCGTGGGGCGCAGGACAATGATCCGGCGGAGAAATGGTTGCGGTCGCGGATACAGATGTTCTTCGGGGATCCGGACAGCCTCTGATCTACCCATTGAGACCAGACATATTGCCCAATTTTGCTCTTGATCATCCCTCTTTGCAGTGGGTGCTTCAGGCTTTTTACTCTCAGGCGTTCGCAGCGTCCCCTTACGGTAGGGCCAGGCTTCAAAGCCTGAGTTTCCTGGATCGGTATCAAGAGGCGACATTCTGTTTCCCGCACGCATCTTACCGCGCATGGTATTGAGACCAAGGACGCCTTGGCCTTGGTCGCCACCTTGTCGGGCAGGCCCTCCACCAATCACTATCCGGTCATCACGTATCGGGTTTGCAGCTGTGCTGCCGACCTGCTCCAGAATAACCAAGACACCTCTGATGCCCAAAGGGCATACGAACATTATCGCGGGCGAACAAATGATAAAAGCTGACAACTGGACAGCAACATACGGAGACTTTCTGGCGTTATCTGACCGATTCACCCATGAGCTGGACATCTTCACCGACCTAATGCGTGCGAACAAGGCGGTGCTTGATCAGGTAGGCCAATACACAGAGCATGTCGACGCCACCAGCAAACAAATCAGTGCCCAGGTTGAGCAGGTCCGACAAGCATGGGCTAAGGCAGACCAAACAGCCGCACAAGCGGCGCAGCTAGCCTACAAATCGGCTTTCGAAGGAGTGAGGTCATCATTCACTTCCGTCACCGAAGAGCTGAGTCGGTCGGTTCAGGCCAACAATCGAGCCACCTCATGTGTAAAACAATCTCGGAATGCCATTTACTGGACGGCAGCCGGGTGCATTTCAGCCTGTTTCATAGCGACCTTGATCACGACCTATTTCGCCAACGCTCGAACACCCATCATCGAAGATGAGATCAGGCTCAAGGCCGCCCGCTACGAACTCATTTGGAGCAACGCAGACAAACAAGAACAGGGCAGGCTGAGCAAGCTTCTGCAGGGCCCAGTGAGAGCGTCCCTCCACCAAACTCGCTGATCTCAGGAGTCAGTCCAAGCTTGGGCCAGAATGTGAGCGGGGCTTCCTGGAGATTTCCAGACCACGCTCATACTCACGACTCAGTTCTTTAATCTTGGGCTCAAACAGAAGCTGAAGCTGCTCGAGCCCATGAAACCGGCTATGCGCATATCTGGCCGGATTTTCACCGTCTGATGGAACGTACACGCACACCATCCCTGAAATAGACGAAGCCTCTTCCACTCCGGCTAGCTGCCCGAGCTCATTAAGATAGCGTTTGAAGCGGCTGTAGGTGCCGCCCATCAACCGACTGCCAATGAAGTTATCAAGAAAGATCTGTGTACTAATGTCGGCAGAAGGCGTCAAATTCAAGGTTGTGAGCATGAAGGGCGAGACATGCACTGCATACTGATTGAGCAGGTCGATCTCCTCTACGATCGGAATCGGGAAGCCAGGCGGCTGATGACGGCGAGTCGTCCCCCAGCATACGAAATGAAAATCGAGACAGCGACGTAAAAAATCACTGCGAATGGCCAGTTGACTAAACAACCTCTGTCGGAGCGATTTGCTCGCCTCCTTGCGTATGGCCAGGAAGGTAGCCTTGAACTCAATGAGCGCAAAGCGGGCATTGGCTGCAATCAGGTGATCGGCGAATACCTCATCCTGGGCCCCGAGTGTTGTATTCACCCACCCGGGTACCGATCCATCGGGATCTTGAGTAGGAAATCTTGCTTCGAATGCGTTGGAAAATCGAAGAACCACGTTCTGTTCCATGTCACGCAAGGACGGTTCAGTCACTACCACTTAGTGTAATCCTTTGATTTCCTGTGCTTTGAGGAGCAAAGTCTCAGATAATTTTCCGTACTGCAAGATGCCCTGGTTTCACCCTCACACAATCGGATAACGCTTGAACAGGTCGGTTTGTTCCAAACGCTCCGCATGGTCCCTGAGGGTCGGGAAATCTTCGGCCTTGACCACCTCGGGCAACATCAGTTGCATGAACGACAGGCCACGGCAGTGGTGAGTGCGGCCTGGTCTGGCCGTTCGCCTTGCGATGGCCGTGCCGCCCAGTTTTGGTTGAATTTAATTACAACGCCATTGCCCGACACTGGAGCAGTGGCTTGAGCCAAAGTGGGCACAACGGCAACTTGAACCTTTCCTGCCTAGGTGTACAAGCCCGTAGGTTACTGGCTCGCCCAGCGCAGCCGGCAACCACGGCCCTTGGTCGTTTCTTCCTGGCTCACCACCTCACGCCACCAGCGCTCGCCGGTACGTGGTAAATGTAGGTCAACCCGCTCTCCCATCTTCGGAGTGGCCACCGGCACCCCCTCATGCTCCGCCCACTCCAGCACTTGCTCGAAAGGCGCGTACCAGGCATGCAACGCCAGGTCGAAGGTGCCGTTGTGGATCGGCAGCAGCCAGCCCCCGCCCAGGTCCATGTGAGCCTGCACCGTCTGCCGAGGGTGCATGTGCACGTAGGGCCAATGCTCGTCGTAGGCGCCGGTTTCCATCAACGTCAGGTCGAACGGCCCGAAGCGCCGGCCGATCTCGGCGAAACCATCGAAATAGCCGGTGTCGCCACTGAAGAACATCCGCAGTTGCGGCGCCTCGATCACCCATGAACACCACAGCGTCCGGTTGCCGTCACGCAGCCCCCGGCCGGAGAAATGCTGGGCCGGAGTCGCCGTCAGGCGCAAACCGCCCGCTTCGAGCCCTTGCCACCAGTCCAACTGATGGATCTTCGCGGCCGGCACGCCCCAGGCCAGCAGGCGGTCGCCCACGCCCAGCGGAGTGAGGAAGCGCTCCACCTTGGGCGCCAGGGCCTTGATCGTCGCCCGGTCCAGGTGGTCGTAATGGTCGTGGGAGAGAATGACCCCGCGAATCGGCGGCAGCTCGTCCAAGGTCAGGGGTGGCGCATGGAAGCGCTTGGGGCCGGCGAAGGAGAATGGCGAGGCGCGCTTGGAGAACACCGGATCCGTCAACCACCAGCCACCTTCGAGCTTGAACAGTACCGTGGAGTGGCCCAGGCGGAACAGGCTGGCGTCCGGCGCGGCGTCGAGCTGCGCGCGGGTCAGTTGCAGCACCGGTACCGGCGCGCGCGGCACCGTGAATTTCGGCTTGTTGAACAACGCGTTCCAGATCGTCCTGGCATCGGGCTCGGGCATGTCCGCTGGGCGCGGTGACAGATTGTGAAAGCGCCCCTCGCGGGACTGCGCAGAGTCGCGGTGCTGGAAGACCGGTGCATGACGTTTCAAGGTGCTGACCTCATACGAGCGCAAGGCTGGAGCCGACAGTATAAGAACCGTCACCTTGACGGCCTTGCCCAATCCAACGAGGTCCATGCCTGATTCTGCGCCTGTGCGCGCCCGACACGGCCTGGACAATCCACCGCCGCGCAGCAGTCAATGCCAGCCAATGACGATGGGGTTCAGTTCAGGCGCAAGCGGCGAATGTCGCGTTGGGGCGGTGCGCCAAACAGCCGGGAATATTCACGGCTGAACTGCGAGGCGCTTTCATAGCCGACCCGCGCGGCGGTCACGCTGGCATCGAGGTTCTGCGTAAGCATCAACTGACGGGCTTCCTGCAGGCGTAGTTGCTTCTGGTACTGCAGCGGACTCAAGCCGGTGATCGTGCGAAAGTGCTCGCGCAACGTCGAAGGGCTCATATGGCAGCTGGCGGCCAGTTGCTCGATCTTCAGTGGTTCGGCGAAGTGGCGCTTGAGCCAGTTGATGGCGCCGGCGATCTGCTGGCTGGGCGCCCCCTGGTTGATCAGGTGGCGCAGTTGCGCTCCATGGGGCCCGGTCAGCAAGCGGTAGGCGATCTCGCGCTGGACCAGCGGGGCCAGGTAAGGCAGCAGCACCGGCTCCGACAGCAACTGCACCAGGCGCAGCAAGGCATCCAGCAGCCCCTCGGTCAGGGGCTCCACGGCCATCGAGCGGAAGCCACAGTCGCGGCTGGGCGAAGGCAGGCGCAGTTCGGTGGCCAGTTGCAGGATCTCCTGTGGCGCCAGGTGCAGCATCAGGCCAAGAAACGGCTCGGTGTGGCTGCCCTCGACCACCGTGGATACCACGGGTAGATCGACGGCGGTCAGCAATGACTGGCCCGGTCCGAAACGCAGGACTTGCTCGCCGAGCACGACCTGCTTCTCGCCCTGGGCAGTGATCCCCAGTCCCAGGCCATAGATGCAGTGCATGGGTTGGGTGACGGCCCGGCGGCGGTGCAAGGTCAGGCCGGGAATGGCCGTCTCGTAGTCGCCGTCCGAGGGTGCGATTCTGGCGATGGCCTGGGCCAGGGCGCGACTGTCGGCGAAAGGCGGCCGCGATGGTTCGAAAGCCGCGTTCATGGGCTACCTCGGTGGACGTTTGCTGGGGCCGCATGGGCAACACGATCAGGCTGGCCAGCCGATGGCATCACTGCAGATGCTTGCGCAGGAAAGGCACGGCCTGCGCCATGGCCAGTGCGACGGGTTCGGGCTTGTCGTACAGGTCGTAGTGCGACCAGCCTTCGGCCACGTAGATCTGCTTGTCGATGGAGGCCGCCCGGCCATGGATTTCCCAGCCATCGCGGTAGGCGCCAAAAGCACCCGGCTTGTCGCCGATGACCACCAGCAAAGGCTGGGTCAACAGCGATTCGGCATTGAGGAAGGCATCCCAGCCGAACGCCGCGCTGTTGAACGAGAACAGGCCGCTGGTGGCACCGTTGGGCTGTTGGCCACGCGGGGTCTTGTAGTAGTCGGTCGCTTCGAGCACGTCGATATCGGTAATACCCGCCTGGCGCCCCTCCTCGACCGAGTTCGGCAGGTAGTTGATCACGTTGCGCGCGCCGCCCTGGGCTTCGGCGGTGCGCTGGGCGGCCATGGCCTGCAGCGCCGCGACCGGCTGGAAGTTGCTGAAGCCTTCGCGGATCAGGCGGCCGAAGTTGACCCCGGTGATCGACACCAATGCCTTGATGCGGTGGTCGGTGATGGCCGCATGCACGGTGTAGGCACCACCGCCGCAGATGCCGATGGCGCCGATGCGCGCCGGGTCGACGTAGGGCAGTGTCACCAGGTAGTCGATGGCGTAGCGGATGTCGGACACGCGGATCGACGGGTCTTCCATGAAGCGCGGTTCACCACCGCTGGCGCCCTGGAAGCTGGCGTCGAAGGCGATCACCACAAAGCCCTCCCTGGCCAGGCCCGCGCCATAGACGTTGCCTGAGGTCTGCTCCTTGCAGCTGCCGATCGGATGGGTGCTGACGATGGCCGGATACTGTTTGGCAGGGTCGAAGCCTGGTGGCAGGTACAGGTCTGCGGCGGTCTCCCAGCCCAGGTTCTGGTAACGGACGTGCTTGAAGGTGATATCGCTCATGGGTTTCTCCAGATAGATCGTATGCACAGGGAGTAGCGAGTGATCAGAGGTTGGCCTGGAAGAACGGGGTAAGGTGTTCCATGGCCGTAGTGACCCCAGGACCGTCGTACAGGTCCATGTGCGCCAGGCCGTCGAGCACCACCAGCTCTTTCTTGCCCAGCGCCTTGGCATGCAGCTCCTGGCTGTGCCACAGCGAACCGGCCTCGCTGCCGGCGATGACCAGCGTGGGCTGGGTCAGCAACTGCTCGACCAGGTCGAAGGCATCGAAGGCGACCCAGGCGCCCAGGCCGTTCATCAGCATCTTGTTCTGCGCGTTGGGATGCTGGGCGCGGGGTGTCAGGTAGTAGTCGGCGGCTTCCTGCAGGTCACGCGGCGCGCTGGTATCGCCCAGTTGCGGCACATAAGGCGCGTAGACCGGCTCGGCACCGGCCGCTTCGGCCGTGCGCTGGCCGGCCAACGCGTCGAGCACCGGCAGCAGGTCGTTGATCGAGCCCTTGCCCTCCCAACCTTTGCGGGTGGCGGTGCCGACGTTGACCGCGCTGGCAGTGGCCATTGCCTTGATGCGGCGGTCCACCGAAGCTGCCTTGGCCGCGAAGCCGCCGCCGGCGCAGATCCCCAGCACGCCGATGCGCTGGGCGTCGACGAAACCAAGGGTGGTCAGGTAGTCGACGGCGCTGTACACATCGGCCACGCGGTTCATCGGCTCATCGAGAAAGTGCGGTTCGCCGCCGCTGGCGCCCTGGTAGGAGGCATCGAAGGCCAGGGTGACAAAGCCCTGCTCGGCCAGCAGCCGGGCGTAGGTGCCGGCGGTCTGCTCCTTGACGCCGCCGCCTGGGTGGACGGTAACGATCGCAGGGTACTGCTGGCTGTCATCGAATGCAGCAGGCAGGTAAAGGTTACCGGCCATCACGATGTTGCGGTTGTTGAACTGGACGTCTTGCATGGTGTTGCCTCCGGTTGGGCAGCGCGAGGTGCTTGCGCGGGGTGGCTGATGCAACCACCCTTCGTTGGAGACAAGTATAGGAAGCAGGGGCACTGCGTTTTTGCCTGATTCGACGCCTTGCTTGCACGTTTCAAGGAAAGTGCGCAGTCATCGAGCATTGCCAGAGCCAGACCGGACCTCGGCAATATCTGGCGCTTAAGCGCAGGAAGGCCACCATGGAGCCGCAAGATTCACCATGGTCGGATTGCCTATTACATAGCGCTCAGCCTTGCTGGCGCATGCGCCGCACATCCCGCTGCGGCGGTGCGCCAAAGGCCCGGCTGTACTCGCGGCTGAACTGCGAGGCGCTTTCGTAGCCCACCCGTCCGGCGGCCTGGCCCGCGTCCATGTGCTGGTTGAGCATCAATTGCCGGGCCTCCTGCAAGCGCAGTTGCTTGTGAAACTGCAACGGGCTGACGCCGGTCAGCTCGCGGAAATGCTGGCGGAAGGTCGAGGGGCTCATATGCACCCGCTCGGCCAGGTCGTCGATGCGCATCGGCTCGGCCAGGTGCTGTTTCAGCCAGGCGACCACCTTGGCGATCTGCTGCATCGGCGAGCCGGCGGCGACCAGGTGACGCAGGGCGACACCGTGCTGGCCGACCAGCAGCCTGACGATGATCTCCTGTTGTACCAGCGGGGCGAGATGATCGAACAACGCCGGCTCCTCCAGTAGCCCGAGCAGGCGCTCCAGCGCACGCACCACGCCGCTGTCCAGTTCGGCGATGACGATGGCCTGGTGGGTGCCGGCCTTCGGCGGCGGTGGCAATTGCAGGTCTTCGACCGTGCGCATGACCTGGCCGGGGTCGAGGGTCAGCATCAACCCCAGGAAGGGCCTGGCGGGTGAGGCCAGCGCGACATGGGACACCACGGGTTGGTCGATGCTGGTCAACATGCCCTGCCCCGCCTGGTAATACAGCACGGCGTCCTGTTGCATGACCTGCTTGCTGCCCTGCGCCACCACGCCCAGCCCCAGGCCGTAGATGCAGGGCATCGGCTCGGTGGGCGAGGCGCGGCGGTGCAGGCTCAGGGCCGGTAGCCGGGTGATCAGGTCCCCTGCGCTGGGGACGTGTCGGGCGATCAAGGCGCTCAGACCTGGCAGGCCTGACTCGACAGGGGGCTCTAGGCGGGACATGCGTTTCTCCATCAGCACTGCCGTCATGCTCCGGGCAATGATGAAGGCTTTTGCACGAATCAACCACTGTGCCGATCACCCTGCCCACACGCACTCAGGCAGACCGGTTCCTGCGTCGTCAACTGATCTCGTCGACCTCTGGACAAGGCAAGCTTGCGCAATTGGCAGCCAGGCTGCTGCCTGCCGAATCACCTCTACCAATTGACGCCTCCAGCAACTCCCGGGTATAGGCATGCTGCGCACTGGCAAACAACCGTGCGCTCTCCCCGCGCTCGACCACCACGCCCTCCTTGACCACGATCAGTTCGTGGGCCAGCGCCCGCACCACCGCCAGGTCATGGCTGATGAACAGGTATGTATAGCCCTGCTCGACCTGCAGCCGCCGCAGCAACTCCACCACCTGCTTCTGCACGGTGCGGTCCAGTGCCGAGGTCGGCTCGTCGAACAGGATCAGCTCGGGCTCGAGCACCAGTGCCCTGGCAATGGCGATGCGCTGGCGCTGCCCACCGGAGAACTCGTGCGGGTAGCGGTGGCGCGTGGCCGGGTCCAGCCCCACCTGCTCCAGCGCCCGGATCACCTGCGCCTCGCGCTGCGCCGCGTTCAGCCCCGTGTGCACCTGCAACCCCTCGGCGATGATCTGCGCCACGCTCATCCGCGGGCTCAGGCTGCCGAACGGGTCCTGGAACACCACCTGCATCGCCTTGCGCCAGGGCCGCAACTGATGGCCCTTCAGGCGGTCCAGGGACGCGCCCTGGAAACGGATGCCACCTTCCGAGTCGATCAGGCGCAGGATCGCCTGGCCAAGGGTCGACTTGCCCGAACCGGACTCTCCGACGATGCCCAGGGTCTGCCCACGCCGTACCCGCAGGTCGATGCCGTCCACCGCCCTGGTCACCTGACGCGGGCCGCGCAGCCAGCCGCCACGCATGAAATGCACGCGCAGGTCGTCAACCTCCAGCAGCGGCTCCCCCGCCACCACCACCGGCGCATGCCCTTCGGGTTCGGCATCGAGCAGCTGGCGACTGTAGGGATGGCACGGTGCGCTGAACAGGCTCACGCAATCGGCCTGCTCGACGATCTCTCCCGCCCGCATCACGGCCACCCGCTGGGCGATGCTGCGCACCACGTTGAGGTCATGGCTGATCAGCAGCAGGGCCATGCCCAGCTGCCGCTGCAGGCGCCGCAGCAGTTGCAGGATGCGCCGCTGCACGGTGACGTCCAGCGCCGTGGTCGGTTCGTCGGCGATCAGCAGCTGCGGCTCGCAGGCCAGGGCCATGGCGATCATCACCCGCTGGCGCTGGCCGCCGGACAGTTCATGGGGATAGGCACTCAAGCGCTCCGCGGGGTGGCTGATCCCCACGAGCTCGAGCAGCTCGACGATCCGCGCACGCGCGGCGCGGCCCTTGAGCCCCTTGTGCAGCAACAGCGTCTCGCCCAGCTGGCGCTCGACGCTGTGCAGCGGGTTGAGCGAGGTCATCGGCTCCTGGAAGATCATCGCGATGCGCTCGCCACGCAACTGGCGCAGGCGCGCGGGCGTGGCCCCGAGCAATTCCTCGCCCTGGTAGCGGATGCTGCCCTCGGTGCTGACGGCGCTTTGGGGCAGCAGCTGCAGGATCGAATGGGCCGTCACCGACTTGCCCGAGCCCGATTCGCCGACCAGCGCCAGGCACTCGCCGGCGCGGATGTCCAGGTCGATGCCACGCACCACCGGCTGCCCGGCGAAGGCCACGCGCAGATCACGGATCTCGATAAGGTTGTCAGCCATGTCAGGCCCTCGGGTCGAAGGCGTCGCGGCAGGCTTCGCCGACGAACACCAGCAGGGAAAGGATCAGCGCCAGCACGCAGAAGGCGGTCAGCCCCAGCCACGGCGCCTGCAGGTTGTTCTTGCCCTGGCCGATCAGCTCGCCCAGCGACGCGCTGCCGGCGGGCATGCCGAAGCCGAGGAAATCCAGGGTGGTCAGGGTCGAGATGGCGCCGGTGAGCATGAACGGCAGGTAGCTCAGGGTGGCGTTGAGGGCATTGGGCAGGATATGCCGCAGCATCACCTGGCGATCGCCCACCCCCAGTGCCCGCGCCGCCTTCACGTATTCCAGGCTGCGCCCGCGGAGAAACTCGGCGCGCACCACATCGACCAGGGTCAGCCAGGAGAACAGCGCCATGATCCCCAGCAACCACCAGAAGCCCGGCTCGACGAAGCCGGACAGGATGATCAGCAGGTACAGCACCGGCAGGCCCGACCAGACCTCCTGCAGACGCTGGCCGAGCAGGTCGACCCAGCCGCCGTGGTAGCCCTGCAGGGCGCCGGCGGCGATGCCGAGCAGCGCGCTCGCCGCCGTCAGGGCCAGGGCGAACAGCAGCGATACCCGGGTGCCGTAGATCACCCGCGCCAGCACGTCGCGCGCCTGGTCGTCGGTGCCCAGCCAGTTCTGCGCCGAGGGCGGGCTTGGCGCTGGCACCGTGAGGTCGTAGTTGAGGGTGTCGAAGCCAAACGGGATCGGTGCGAACAGCATCCAGCCGCCCTGCCCCTCGATCAGGGTGCGCACGAAGGCGCTGCGGTAGTCCGGCTGGAACGGCAGCGGGCCGCCGAAGTCCTGCTCGGTGTAACGCTCGAAGGCCGGGAAGTACCAGTGACCCTGGTGCGAGACCAGCAGCGGCTTGTCGTTGGCGATCAGTTCGCCGCCCAGGCTCAGTCCGAACAGCAGCACGAACGCCCACAGCGACCACCAGCCGCGCCGGTGGCCCTTGAAGCGTTGCCAGCGACGCTGGGCAATCGGGGTGAACACCTGCATCACACGCTCCTCGCGGCAAAGTCGATACGCGGGTCGAGCCATTGGTAGCACAGGTCGCCCAGCAGCTTTATCAGCAACCCGCCCAGGGTGAAGATGAACAGCGTGCCGAACACCACCGGGTAGTCCCGCGATACCGCCGCCTCGTAGCTGAGCCGCCCCAGGCCGTCGAGGGAGAAGATCACCTCGATCAGCAACGAGCCGCCGAACAGCACCCCGACCAGCGCCTGGGGCAGGCCGGCGACGATCACCAGCAACGCGTTGCGCAGCACATGGCCGTAGAGCACCTGGCCTTCGCTCAAACCCTTGGCCCGGGCGGTGACCACGTACTGGCGGCTGATCTCGTTGAGCACGCTGTTCTTGGTCAGCAGCGTCAGGGTGGCGAAACCGCCGACCACCAGGGCGCTGACCGGCATCACCAGGTGCCAGAGGTAGTCCAGCAGCTTGCCGGGCACGGACAGCTCGGCGAAGTCGTCCGACACCAGCCCGCGCACCGGAAACCAGGCCAGCAGGCTGCCGCCGCCGAACACCACGATCAGCAGCAGGGCGAACAGGAAGGCCGGCATGGCGTGGCCGAGGATGATCGCCGTGCTGCTCCAGACATCGAAGCGGCTGCCATGGGTCACCGCCTTGCGGATGCCCAGCGGGATCGACACCAGGTAGGTGACGAGCATCGCCCACAGGCCCAGCGACAGGGTCACAGGCAGCTTGTCGAGGATCAGCTCGGTGACCTTGGCGCCGCGGAAGAAGCTGCTGCCGAAATCCAGCCGGGCGTAGCTGGCAAGCATCAGCCCAAGACGCTCCAGCGGCGGTTTGTCGAAGCCGTACTGGCGCTCGATGTCGGCCAGCAGCTTGGGGTCCAGGCCACGGCTGGTACGGGACTCGCCGCCCACATGTTCGACCCGCGCGGCACCGGCGCCAGCCGTGGCACCGATGCCCTGCAGGCGGGCCACGGCCTGCTCCACCGGGCCACCGGGCGCGGCCTGGACGATGGCGAAGTTGACCAGCAGGATGCACAACAGGGTCGGCACGATCAGCAACAGGCGCCGCAGGGTGTAGGCAAGCATATCAATGCACCTCGGCGATGGGTTGCGCGGCGGGACGAGCCTGGGCGGTGGGGCTGGTTTCCCACCAGGTGTCGATGCCGGGATCGTTGCGCGGGGCGATCGCCGGGCGGCCAAAGCGGTTCCACCACACGCTAGAGGAACCCGGCGGGTAGTAGTTGGGGATCCAGTAGTAGCCCCACTGCAGCACCCGGTCCAGGGCACGGGCATGGCTGAGCATGTCGGCGCGGTTGTCGGCGCGCACCAGGCCGTCGATCAGCGCGTCGACCACCGGGTTGCGCAGGGCCATGAAGTTGTTCGAGCCCGGGTCGCTGGCGCTGGCCGAGCCGTACTGGTTGTAGAGTTCGGCGCCCGGCGCGGGCGAGACAGCGAAGCCGGTGACGATCATGTCGTAGTCGCGCTCGCGCACGCGGTTGGCGTACTGGGCGGTGTCGACCTGGCGGATCTCGAAGCCGATGCCGATCTGCGCCAGGTTGCGCTTGAAAGGCAGCAGCAGGCGCTCGAAGCCCTTCTGGCCATTGAGGAAGGTGAAGCTCAGCGGCTCGCCGGCGGCATTCACCAGCCGATCCCCCTGAGGGTGCCAACCGGCCGCCTCCAGCAGCGCCAGGGCCTGCAACTGCTGTGGCCGGACATTGCCGCTGCCGTCGGTTGTCGGCGCCTCGAAGGCCTGGGTGAAGACCTCCTCGGGCAATTGCTGGCGGAACGGTTCGAGCAAGGCCCGCTGACGGGCGTCCGGCAGGCCGCTGGCGGCCAGTTCGCTGCGCGAGAAGAAGCTGCGCTGACGCAGGTACATGCCGTGCATCATCTGCCGGTTGCTCCACTCGAAGTCCCACAGCAGGCTGATCGCCTGGCGCACCCGGCGGTCGGCGAACAACGGTCGCTGCAGGTTGAACACGAAGCCCTGGCTGGACTGCACCGCCTGCGGCGCCAGCTGTTCGCGCTGCAGGCGGCCGTCCTGCAGCGCCGGCCCCTGGTAGCCGACGTTGTACTGGGTGGCCGAGAACTCGCGATTGAAGTCGAAGCCGCCGGCACGCAGGATCTGCCGGGCCACATCGGTGTCGGCGAAGAACTCGAGCTTGAGGGTGTCGAAATTGAACTGCCCGCGGGTCACCGGCAAGTCCTTGGCCCACCAGTCGGCCTGGCGGCTGAAGGTCACGCTGCGCCCGGGGTCCACCGCGCTGATGCGGTACGGGCCGCTGCCCAGCGGCGCCTCGAAGCCACCCCCGTTGGCGAAGTCGCGGCCGCGCCACCAGTGCTCGGGAAGCACCGGTAAGCTGGCGATGTCCAGCGGCAGGCTGCGGTTGTCGACGCTCTTGAAGGTGAAGCGCACCTGACGTGGCGACTCGACGATCACCTGCTCGACATCGGCGAACTGCAGCCGGTAGCCGAGGCTGCCCTCGCGCATCAGCAGCTCGAAAGTGAAGCGCACATCCTCGGCGCTGATCGGCCGGCCATCGGCGAAGCGTGCCCTGGGGTCGAGGTAGAAGCGCAGCCAGCGCCGGTCCGGGGCCAGCTCCATGCGCTGCGCCACCAGCCCGTAGACCGTGTAGGGCTCGTCCAGGGAGCGGTAGGCCAGCGGGCTGTACAACCAGCCCTGGATCTGGCTCACGCCGGTACCTTTGTCGATATAGGGGATCAGATGGTCGAACTGGCCATTCTCCATGGACGCGCGGCTGAAGCGCCCGCCCTTGGGCGCGTTCGGCTCGACGTAGTCGAAATGCCGGAAGTCGGCGCCATACCTGGGCGCCTCGCCATACACCGTCAGGGCATGGCTGGGCGCCGCCTGGGCCAGGCCCGCGCCGCCCAGGCACAGGCCCAGGCACACCACGCGCGCCAGGCGCGCTGCTTGCGAGTTCATCGCCCGGCCCTCAGAAGTGATAGGCCACGCGGGTGAACAGCACGCGTCCGAACGGGTCGGAGTAGCGCGGGTCGTAGCCGCTCTGGAAGGTGTAGGTCTGGTTGCTGAACGGCGGCTCACGGTCGAACAGGTTCTGCACGCCGCCGGTGAGGGTCAGGGTGCCGCGCCAGTCGTAGGTGGCGGCCAGGTCCCAGACGTTCCACGAGCCCACCTGGCCATGGCTGTCGCGCTTGTCGTCGTTGTAGCCGCTGGTGAAGCGATTGGTCAGGCTGGCGCTGAGCGGCCCCCGGCTCCAGCTGCCGGTCAGGCTGTGGCGCCAGCGCGCCACGGCACCGGCCGAGGCGAAGTCGCCACCGCGGAAGTCACCGACCTTGTCGATGTACGCGCCATCGCGTTGCTGCTGGTAGTCGTAGCGGGTGACGTAGGTGCCTTGCAGCGTCAGGCCGAAATTGCCCAGGGACGACTCGGGGAAGCGGTAGTCGAGGCTGACGTCGACACCACTGGTCTTGACCTTGCCCAGGTTGGCCAGGCCCGTGACGATATGGTCGATCGAACCATCGGTCTTGCGCACCAGGCGCTCGGGGTACAGGTCGGGGTTCTCGAACACGGCCGACTCGGGGAAATCGGCGATCTGGTTGGTGATCTTGATCCACCAGAAATCCAGCCCGGCGGACAGCGCGCTGATCGGCTGGTAGACGAAGCCGAGGGTGACGTTGCGCGCGGTCTCGGGCTTGAGGTCGGGGTTGCCGCCATTGCGGCTGAGGAACTGCTGGGCGCAGTCGCGGTTGGCGATGCCGCCATTGCCCGGGGTGCCGCCCGGGCACAGGCGCGGGTCGTTGTAGTTGGCATTGGTGAAGCTGGTGAAGGTCGGGTTGTACAGCTCGTACAGCGACGGGGCGCGGAAGCCTTCGCTGTAGGCGCCGCGCACCACCAGCTCGCGCAGGGGCTGGAAACGGAACGAGTACTTGGGGTTGGTGGTGCTGCCGAAGTCGCTGTACTTGTCGTGGCGCAGCGCTGCCGACAGCTCCAGGCTTTCCAGCACGGGCACGCTCAGCTCGGCGTACTCGGCGCGTACCGAGCGCTCGCCAGCCACGCCCCCATCAGGGTCGACGCCCAGGCTCTGGATGTTGCCGGCGAATGCGTCGAACGTCTGGTGGAAGTCCTCCTTGCGGTACTCACCGCCCAACGCCAGGGCGGAGCTGCCCGCACCGAACCAGTCGCCGATCTCGCGGCTAAGACGCCCATCCAGGCTTTTCACCCGCCCCACGGCGCTGCCGTACTCGCCACTGAGCGCGGCCTGTTCCAGCAGCGCCCGCCCCGCTTCGCCCTGCGGGCCGAACGGGTTGATCGTGCCATTGGCGATACCGGCCTTGATCGTCTGGTCGTCGACGTAGCCAGAGCGGATGCTGTTGCTGACCTTGTTCTGGTTGTAGGCGGCGCCGACGTTGTAGTCCCAGCCCGCCGCGAAGCCTTCGAACGTGAGCAGGGCGCGCTGGCTGACGTTGTCGTCCTCCTGGCGGCGCGGCCCCACCGCGCTCTCGCGCCAGTTGACGTTGACCGGCCGGGTCGGGTCGAGGGTGAAACCGTCGGGCCCGGGGGTGATGCCGTTGCCAGGATAGAACGTCGTGCCTGGGTCGACCTGCGCCCCGGTGAGGGTGCCCGGGCCGACCTCGGTACGGTTCTTGTTCTGCGCCCAGAAGTACTCGAGGCTGACCCGGTGATCGTCGGCCAGCTGCCCGGTGGCCTTGCCGAAGAACGAGGTCTTGTCGGTTTCCGGGGCCAGGTCCAGGTAGCGCCACAGCGACTCGCGGCAGATGCCGCTGCGCGGGATCAGCCCCGGGCCGTTGCAACCCGATGCGGCCAGCGGGTTGGTGGCGTTGGCGCCCTGGCTCCAGTTGGCCGGCGAAGCGGTGCCGGAGGTGTAGTCCAGGCCCCGGCCCGGCTGGTAGTTGTAGGTGAAGTCGCGGTCCTTGGCCTTCAATTGCTTCTGCTCTTCGTGGCTGACCACGCCGAACACGTTGAAGCGGTCCTGCTCCAGGTCGCCGAAACCCCAGCTGCCGCTGAAGTTGTTGCCGTCCCCGCCGCCGCCACGGGTCGGGCTGCTGTAGCCGGCGCTCAACTCGCCCTCGGTGACGCTCTTGCGGGTGATGAAGTTGATCACCCCGCCGATGGCGTCGGTGCCGTACAACGCCGAGGCGCCGTCGCGCAGCACCTCGACCCGGTCGATGGCGGCGAACGGGATGGTGTTGAGGTCGACGCCGGACCCGTTGATGGCGTTGGTGGCGTTGTTGCTCAGGCGACGGCCGTTGAGCAGCACCAGGGTCTTGTTCGGGCCGATGCCGCGCAGGTCGGCATACGAGGCGCCACCACTGTTGGAGCCGACCGAACGCCCGGCGCTGACCGACGACTGGTTGGCGGCGATGCGCTTGACCAGCTCTTCGGTGCTGGTGACGCCCTGGCGCTTGAGTTCCTCGGTGCGCAGGATGGTCACCGGCACCGCGGTTTCGGCGTCGACCCGGCGGATCGCGCTGCCGGTGACTTCGATGCGCTGCAGCTGAGGCGGGCTCACCGGTACCGCCTGTTGGTCAGCCCGGGCCTGGTCCGGCACGACGGCGGTGACGACGATGCCGTCGGCATCCTTGTGCTGTTGCAGGCCACTGCCTTGCAGGGCGCGTTGCAGGGCATCGGTCGGCGCCAGGTCGCCGCGGATGGCAGGCGCCTGGCGCGATTCGACCAGCGACTGCTCGAACGAGATGGGCAGCGCCCCTTGCCGCGAGATGCTCAGCAGGGTCTGGTCCAGGGGACCGGCGGGGATGTCGAACTGGACGGCGCAAGCCAGCCCGGGAGCCAGGCTCAGGACCAGCAGCGTGCGCGACAGCGGCGCGAGGGAAAAGGGCGTCAAGGCAACACTCCGCATCAGGTTGTGGGGAACATGATCGGTTGTGCAATGGCGCCCGGATTTTTATAGGGCGGGGTTAGATCGTTGCGTGATGAGCTTATGCGCGTTCAGGAGCCTGGGATACCGGCCTTATCAAGGTCTTTGAGCGCGAGGCTATTGACCGAGTGAGGGGCACCAAGCGTTCGCCGTTACCGTTGCAGCGCCTATCAGACCGAGCGCCGCCCGCGCGGCGCATCGCGGATGAATCCGCTCCTACATTTGTTGCAACGTGGCCATGCCTGATAGGCCATGGTTGTAAGCCTTGTTTGCTCGACGCGATTTGTCGGTGGGCATTGCCGCCGCCCCACCTGGCTCAAGACAGGCGCCAAGGCTGGCAACCATGGCCTGACAGGTTCGGTACGTTGCAACAAATGTAGGAGCGGATTCATCCGCGATGCGCCGCGCGGGCGGCGCTCGGTCTCACAGGCGCTGCAAGGGTGACGGCGAACACTCTGAAAGGGCCGACTCTAACTACCGAAGTGATAACTCAGATCCAGCCACACCTGACGGCCGTAGGGGTCGTAGTTGCCGGTCGGGTAATAAGGCCACCCCGCCGAATCGTCACGCTTGATCTTGTTCAGCAGGTTGTTGACCGTCAGCCCCACGCTGGCCCGTTCGTTCAGCCGGTAACGGGCGCTGGCGTTGACGTTGGTCCAGGGTGACAGGCGTCCATCGGCCGCCGCATTGGTGACGCTGCCATAGCGGATCGCCAGCACGGTGGTGGTGAACGCCCCGTAGTTCCAGGTCAGGCTGGCGTTGACCTTGCTGCGCCAGTCGGTGTTGTTGCGGCTGGTGCGCAGGTCTTCGCTGGGCGCGTCATCGGCCTCCTTGTAGTTATGCGACAGCACCACGCTGTAGCCCAGGGTCGAACTGAACGCACCATACTCCCCCGCCCCCCAGCGCAGGTTGGTCTTCAGGTCCAGGCCGCTGACCCGTTCGCTGGCGGCGTTGATCGCGTTGATGCGCACGCGCTGCAACTGGTTGGGGTCGACCGCCGCATTGCCGGCATTGCGGTCGATGCGCGCCAGCACCGCCTGGCAACTGGCCGAGTCGCTGCCACTGGCGCGGCAATCGTTCTCCTGCTGCAGCAGGCGGTTGATGTCCAGGCTGGTCAGCAGGTCGTCGATCTGCACGCGCCAGAAGTCGGTGGAGAAATCGAAGTTCGGCGTCGGTGACCAGACGAAACCATAGGTCCAGGACTTGCCGCGCTCGGAGGCCAGGTCCGCGGTACCGCTCTGCACATAGTCGACCCTTCCCCGATTACAGGCCCCCGCCACGCCTTGGCTGCAACCGTAGTAGTCGATCTGGTCGGGGGTGTAGCCATTGCTGTCGGCCTGGAACAGGTAGTTGAGGTCGGGCGCGCGGAAGCTCGTGCCGTAGCTGCCGCGCAGCAACAGGCTGTTCAGCGGGCGCCACTCCAGGCCCAGGTTGTAGGTCTTCTGCTGCTCGCTGCGGCCGCTGAACTTGTACTGGTCCCAGCGCCCGGCCACCGACGCCAGCAGGCTGTCGGCCAGGGGAATGCTGAACTCGCCCCCGGCGGCATAGCGGTCGCGCCCACCGCCGGCGTTTGCGGCCGGGCTGGTGTTGTAGAAACTGCCGTCAGCGAGCGCGTCGTCGGTGTCGATGTGGTACTCCTGACGCCCGGCTTCCAGCACGCCGGCAAAGGCCACGGGGCCGGCCGGCAGCTCGAACAGGTCGCCGTTGCCGCTCAGGCTGAGGGTCTGCGAGGTGGACTTGCTCTCCTGCACCAGGCTGCCGCGAAACTGCCGCCACTCGTCCTCGGTGAGCGGCCGGTCGAGGCGCGACGGGTCCGGGTCGAACACCGGATAGCCGTCCCGGGTGCCCAGTTGCGGGCCCAGGTAGAAGTCGCGGATTCCGGCCAGCGGGGTGTAGCGGGTACTGCGCGTGCTGCGGTATTCGGAGCGGTTGGCGGCGACCTGGTAGTGCCAGCTGGTGTCGCCGATACGGTCCTCCAGGCCCAGGGTGCCGGTCCACGACACTTCGCGCCATTTGCTGTTGTTGCTGGTCTTGCCACCGATCTCCTCGCTGGAAAAACGCCGGTACCAGCGCTCCAGCTGGCCGCTGCCCTGGTTGATGAAATCCGGCGAGGTGAAGCTCGGGCCACGGGTGTTGTTCTGGATATGGTCGAAGCCGAACATCAGGTCGGCGAACACCTGGCCGCTGTCGCTGAAGTGCCAGGTGCCGCGGGTGTAGCCATCGTAGTTCTCCTTGGCCGTCTGCAGGGTCCAGTAGTCGTTGTAGACCTGGTCGGTGGTGCAGCGTCGGCCATTGCCGCTCAGCGAACCCTTGAAAATCCCCGCATAGGCGCCGCAACCAGGCCCCAGGTACTGGCCGCTCTGCAGGTTGCGCCGGTAGCCCACGTCCAGGGCCGGGCCGCTGTCCATGAAGCCGCGCTGGTCGGCCCAGATCGGCTCGCGATTGGTCAGCTCGAGGCCGAACACGCCGTCGAAGTCGCCCCAGCTGTCGCCGCCGCTGATCTGCAGGCGCTGGTTGTCGCCACCGCCGCGCTCGGCATAGCCGCCGCGCACATTGACGTCGACACCGCTGGCCTTGTCCTTGAGGATGATGTTCACCACCCCGGCGATCGCGTCCGAACCGTACACCGCCGACGCGCCGCTGCTCAGCAGCTCGATGCGGTCGATCATCACCGACGGGATGTTCGCCAGGTTGGTGAAGTTGACGTTGCCGCCATAGGCGGTGGGGTAGTCGGCCACGCGGCGACCATTGATCAGCACCAACGTGTGATTGGGCCCCAGGCCACGCAGGTTGAGGGCGCTGGCGGCGGGCTGGAAGGTGTTGCCGTAGTCTTCGCCCTGGGTCATGCCGGTATTCTGCGTCTGGCTGGCGATGGCGTCGTAGACGTTGCGATAGCCGCGCGCCCGGATCTCCTCGGCACTGATCACCGTCACCGGCGACGGTCCCTCCTGCTGCGCGCGGGCGATGCGCGAGCCAGTTACCGTGACCCGTTCCAGTGCCGTGTCGCCAGTAGCCTGCGCCGGCCCATTGCCAAGCAGCGTGGCCAGGCCGGTGGCCAGCGCCAGTGTCGCCGGACGGCGTCGGTGGTTCCTTGATTGCATTGCGGTGCTCCCCCATCGATTGGCTTTTCAGGGGTGAGCAACTGGCGCGGCGGATTTATAGGGCGGGCTTAGGCTGTATGGTACTGAGGATATAACCGGCTCAGGGCACGTCGATGCTGACCCAGTAGTCGCTGTGTCGACTGATGCGAATGGGCAGCGACTTGGCCAGCAGTTGCAGGCTGCGCTCGCTGTCATCCAGCGGATAGATGCCGCTCAGGCGCAGGCGCGCCGCTGCGGAGCTGACCCGGATGATCCCCGGCCGGTAACGGCGCAACTGCTCGATCACCTCGCCCAGCGAACGGTCACGGACCTCCAGGCGCCCCTCGATCCAGGCCGTCGCATCGCCCCGCACCGACTCCAGGGCGAACAGCCGCTGCGCCTCGAAACGTATCTGCTGGCCTTCGCCGACCTCGGCGCGCTGCCCGCCCAGGGTGGTGACCTCGACCCGGGAATGCAGCATCGTCAACTGTGTACCCTTGGCCTGCTGCTCGACCTGGAAGCGCGTGCCCAGCGCACGGATCCGCCCCTCGGCCGTGGCCACCAGCAAAGGCCGCGTCGGGTCGTGCCGGACATCCACCAGCAGCTGGCCACGGTTCAGTTGTAAAAGGCGTTGCCACGTATCGAAACGCACCGCGACCTGGCTGCGGGCATCCAGCACCAGGCGGCTGCCATCGGGCAACAGCAGGTCGCGCCGCTCGCCCGTGCCGGTCTGCAGGATATCGCCCCCCTCCCCCTGCCAGCGGCTGGCCCACAACCCGGCCAACGCCACGCCCGCCACCGCCAGGCTGCCATGGACGAACTGGCGACGGCTGCTGCGCGGTGTGTTCAGCGCCTGCAGCAGGCGCTCGCTGGACAAGCCCTGCACACGCCCGCCCAGGCCCAGGCTCATCTGCCGCACCACCTGCGCCCGAAGCGGATCACCTGCCTGCCATTGCTCGAACGCCCGCAACTCCTCGGCGCTGGCCTGGCCCGACTGCAGCAGGGCCAGCCACTGCGCGGCCTCGCCGATCATGGCCTCGTCCGGGAACCCAGGGCTCATGCCGCCTCCAGCGCCAGGTAGCATCGCTTGAAGGCCTCGGCCATGTACTGCTGCACGCGGCTGATCGACACCTCCAGGCGCTCGGCGATCTGGACATAGGTCAGGGCATCGAGCTGGTGATACAGGAACGCGGCCTTGGCCCGCGGCGACAGGCCATCGAGCAGCCGGTCGAGGGTGAGCAGGGTCTCGATCACCAGCAGGCGCTCCTCCGGCGATGGGTGCACAGCTGCCGGTGCCAGGGCCAGGCTGTCGAAGTAGGCACGTTCCAGGTCCTGGCGGCGCCAGCCCTCATAGACCAGGCGCCGGGCAATGGTGGTCAGCAACGCGCGGGGTTCGCGGATCGCTGCGGGGTCGGGCATGGCCAGCACCCGCAGGAAGGTCTCCGAGGCGATGTCCTGGGCGCCATGCGGGCAGCCCAGTGCGCGACCGATACGGCCGCACAGCCACCCGTATTCACGTTGGAACATTTGCCCGACCAGGGTGAGCGAAGAAGCGGAAGAGGACGTCATGGCGAGCTCCAAGCTGAACAGCAACCATCCATTGGAAGGAGAGCAACGGACTTTGCCTGACAGCGTTTCAAGC
The DNA here is from genome assembly GCF_014268935.2 of Pseudomonas peradeniyensis. Classification (GTDB taxonomy): domain Bacteria; phylum Pseudomonadota; class Gammaproteobacteria; order Pseudomonadales; family Pseudomonadaceae; genus Aquipseudomonas; species Aquipseudomonas peradeniyensis. The sequence continues at coordinate 40,558 of NZ_JABWRJ020000004.1, forward strand.
TTGGAAGGAATAATAAATTACTAAATAATCACCTTATGGAATATAAAATGAATCAACCTGCCGACTTCGCGTGCTTGAAGCTCTTCTGGCCTGGGGCACAGGCCACACTTGTTCCCTAGGCTTGCCCCTTCGCCGCGATCAGGCTGCCAGCAGGCGGCTGCTGGCGGAAATAACCGTCCAGCCCGGCAAAGATCGCTGCGGCCACCTTGCGCTGATGCCGAACATCATGCAGACGCTTGCAATCGCCGGCATTGGAAATGAACCCCGTTTCGACAAGGATCGAAGGCACCGCCGCCGACTTGAGCACCGCGAACCCGGCCTGCTCCACCCGCGTCTGGTGCAGGCCCGACACCTGGCCCAACTGGCCGAGCACCTGATGCCCCAGGTCCAGGCTGGCGGCAATCGTCGAGCTCACGGACATGTCCAGCAGCACGCCCGCCACCATGGGGTCGGGCTGGCGCAGTTTCACCGGCAGACCGCCACCGACGTTGTCCGCCGCGTTTTCCCGCTGCGCCATCCAGCGCGCCATCGATGATGTCGCGCCTCCCTGGGACAAGGCAAAAACTGAAGCGCCCGAGGCGGTAAGCCGAGGCGCTGCGTCCGCGTGCACCGAGACGAACAGGTCGGCATTCAGACGCTGGGCGAGTTCGGCGCGCTTGCGCAGCGGGATGAACACATCATCACTGCGCACCAAGCGTGCCTTGTAGCCCTTCTGCGCGTCGATACGCCTGGCCAGCAACTTGGCAATCTGCAAGGCGACGCGCTTTTCCTGCTCGCCCTTGGCCCCCACTGCGCCAGGGTCCTTGCCGCCATGCCCGGCATCCACCACGATCAGCAGGTCACGCAAGCGCGCGGATGGCTGTGCCGCTCCCCCCGCGGCAACCAGCGCAGGTCCGGTGAGCGACAGCTCGAGCCCGTGCCCCCCGGCCTGGACCGTGCGAACCTCACTACGCAAGGCCGCGTCGGCCAGGTCCACGACGATACGCAGATCCCCGGTCGCGGTGATCCCGCTGCGAATCGCCGTGACCGCGCTGCCTTGCAGGGCGAGGTCGGCCAGCGACGCGCGAAGGGTGGTCTGGGGAAAATCGAGCACCAGCCGCGGTGGCGCGGCAAGGCTGAAATGCCTGGCCGCCACTGGCCCGGTCAGGTCCAGCATCACCTTGGTGACATTGCCCACCCGACTCACGCGAACGTTTCTGACGGCCTGGGCCGCCTGCGCCGCAAGGGGCAGCGGCAATGCCAGGCATGCCAGCAACAATTTCAGGACACGGCGTCGATCCATACGAACTCCAACGGGCCAGCGAAGACCCAGAGAATATCGCTGGCCTTCCATAAAAAGCTACATTATAACATGTCAAATATTGTCGTAATGAAGACTCCCACAGGCAGCCAACCAGCGCCGGGACTGACCCTGAATCTTTGAACCAAGGAAACATCATGCATCCATCATTGAAAGCCGCCACCCTGCTCACCATGATGATCAGCGTCAACGCCAATGCCCACGGCCTGTGGACCGAGGAGCGACGTGGCAACATCGAGGCGGTGTACGGCCACGGCGCCGAGGATAGCGCCTACAAGCCTGAAAAGATCAAGCGTGCCTGGGCCTTCGACGCCGCCGGCAAGATGATCCCGGTCACGGTCGAGCGCCTGGCGGATCATGCCGTCCTGCAGCCGCTCACCCCGCCTGCGACGCTTGCCGTGCTGCTGGACAACGGGCCTTGGTCGCAACGCCCGGACAAGCAGTGGGTCAACCAGGACCGCACCCAGGTCAAGGACGCGGTCGCCTCCACCCACAGCCTGAAGTACAGCCTGGCCATTTATCAGAGCGGTGCCCGCCTGCCGCAACTGGACATGCTGCGCCTGGCGATCATCCCCCTGAGCGACCCGCTGAAGGCAGGTCCAGGCAAGCCTCTGGAAGTGCAGGTGCTACTCGATGGCAAACCGGCTGCGGATATCCCGCTGCAAGGCGACTACCGCGGCGCGCCCCACCAGATCAGTGCCACCACCGACCAGCAAGGCCGGGCACGGATCACCGTACGCAACGAGGGGCTGAACATCATCGCCGCTCAGGCCACCTTGCCAATGCCCGAAGGCGAACCGGTGGCGCAACAGAGCCTGTTCAGTTCACTGACATTCCTGGGTGAGCCGCACCACGAGTAGCGTGCACGCCCTGCCTCGGACGCCCTCCCACACTGCACTCGGTCTTACTTCGCGAGTTCTCTGCGGACGATCTCTGCACCTGCGCTCAACGCATTCAGCTTGCCGCGTGCCACGGCACGCGGCAACGGCGCCATGCCGCAGTTGGTGCACGGGTAGAGCTTGTCGGCATCCACGAATTGAAGGGCTTTACGCAGTGTGTTGGCCACTTCCTCCGGGGTTTCGATGGCGTGGTTGGCGACGTCGATAGCGCCGACCATCACCTTCTTGCCGCGGATCAGCTCGATAAGCTCCATCGGGACGTGGGAGTTGTGGCACTCCAGCGAGACGATGTCGATCCTGGATTTCTGCAGCTTGGGGAACGCCTCTTCATACTGGCGCCACTCCGAACCCAGGGTCTTCTTCCAGTCGGTGTTGGCCTTGATGCCATAGCCGTAGCAGATATGCACAGCCGTTTCGCATTTCAGGCCTTCGATTGCTCGCTCCAAGGTGGCAACGCCCCAATCATTCACTTCATCGAAGAAGACGTTGAAGGCGGGTTCGTCGAATTGGATGATGTCAACGCCGGCAGCCTCAAGCTCGCGGGCTTCCTCGTTGAGGATCTTGGCGAATTCCCAGGCCAGCTTTTCGCGGCTTTTATAGTGCGCGTCATACAGCGTATCGATCATCGTCATGGGGCCTGGCAGCGCCCATTTGATCGGCTGCGAGGTTTGCTGACGCAGGAACTTGGCGTCCTCCACGAACACCGGCTTCTGACGAGCCACGGCGCCCACGACCGTCGGAACGCTCGCGTCGTAGCGGTCACGTATGCGGACGGTTTCACGCTTCTCGAAGTCGACGCCGTCGAGGTGCTCGATGAACGTGGTGACGAAATGCTGACGGGTCTGCTCACCGTCGCTGACGATGTCGATACCGGCGCCTTGTTGCTCGTGCAACGACAGACGCAGCGCGTCCTGCTTGCCCTCGACCAGCGCCTCGTCTTGCAGCTTCCAGGGCGACCAGAGGGTTTCCGGCTGTGCCAGCCAGGACGGTTTGGGCAGGCTGCCGGCAGTCGAAGTGGGGAGTAGTTTTTTCATGACGCAAGGCCTTGTGTATTCGATCAATCAAACAGCGTAATTAGCGGACCACTGCTGCAGCACAGCGTGGTACGGCTTGATGAATTGTTCTTCTGCATACTTGCCTTGCTCAATGGCCAGACGGCTGCGCTCTTCGCGGTCGTAGACAATTCGAGTCAACGAGTAGTCCTGGTGCTTCAGGCTCGGCTGATAGGATTTGCCTGCTGCGGAGTTCGCGTTGTAGATCTCGGGGCGGTAGATCTTCTGGAAGGTGTCCATCGTGCTGATGGTGCTGATCAGCTCAAGGTTGGTGTAATCGCCCAGCAAGTCGCCGGCAAAGTAGAAGGCCAACGGCGCGACACTGTTCGACGGCATGAAATAGCGCACCTTCAGGCCCATCTTGGCGAAGTACTCATCAGTCAGCGAGTATTCATCCTGCTGGTATTCATACCCCAGGACCGGGTGCTGGTTTTCAGTGCGATGATAGGTCTTGCTGCTCGAAACGCTCAGGCAGATGACCGGCGGCTTGCTGAAGTGCTCCTTGAAAGCGCTCGAGTTCACGAAGCACTTGAACAGTTTCCCGTGCAGTTCGCCAAACGCTTCCGGCGTGCTGAAACCCGACTGCCCTTTGTTGTGGTCCAGCAACAGCACGCTGAAGTCATAGTCCCGCACGTAAGAGGAAAAATTGTTCCCGACAATGCCTTCGATGCGTTCGTTGGTCTTGTGATCGACAATGCTGGTTTTCAGGATCTCAATCAACGGCAGGGCATTGCCCGCCCTTTCATCCGCGATCTTCATCTCGACGGAAACGATATCGAGCTCTACCGAATAACGGTCACCCTTGGGGTTGTCCCAATGCGCCAGGGTATTGAAGCGATTGTCGATCATCGCCAGCGTGTTGCGCAGGTTCTGCTGACGGCTCTCGCCCCTGGCCAGGTTGGCAAAGTTGGTGGTGATGCGCGTGTTGTCCGCGGGCAGATAGTCCTCGTCGAAGCGAATGCTTTTAATGGCGAACGTGAAATCTTCATTCATTGTGATCCAACACCCTGATTCCCGAAGTAGATCCTGAAAAAATTTCCTGCTGGCCTGGCTTCGAAGGAAAAATTCAATGGGGGGATTGTCAGCAAACGGCCTTCATGAGACAAACTCATTTTTTTTGCACTGATCTGTAATTTTGCTCATGATCGATCTAAGGCACCTGCGCACCATCCACGCCCTGCGCGACACCGATAGCCTGCACGACGCCGCTGAACGCCTGCACCTCACCCAGTCCGCCCTGTCGCACCAGTTCCGCGAACTGGAAGAGCGGATTGGCATGCAGCTGTTCGTGCGCAAGTCCAAGCCGGTGCGCTTCACCAGTGCCGGCCTCAAGCTGCTGCAACTGGCCGACCAGGTCCTGCCGCTGATCTGCGGCACCGAGCGCGACCTGGGCAAGCTCGCCAGCGGCACTGCGGGGCGCCTGCATATCGCCATCGAGTGCCACAGCTGCTACCAGTGGCTGATGCCCTCGGTGGACGAGTTCCGCGGTGCCTGGCCGGAGGTGGAACTGGACCTGGCCTCAGGCTTTGCCTTCGCCCCGCTGCCCGCGCTGGAGCGCGGCGACCTCGACCTGGTAGTGACCTCCGACCCGGTCACCCTCCCTGGCATCAGCTACGTGCCGCTGTTCGGCTATGAAGCTGTGCTGGCCGTCGACAATCATCACCCCTTGCACGGCAAGCCCTACCTGGAGCCCGGCGACCTGGCCAGCCAGACGCTGATCACCTACCCCATCGAGCGCCACCGCCTGGATATATTCACCCGCTTTCTCGAACCCGCGGACATCGAGCCCGCCCAGGTGCGGACTTCGGAGCTGACGGTGATGATGATGCAGCTGGTCGCCTCGGGCCGCGGCGTGTGCTGCCTGCCCAACTGGGCGCTGCATGAGTACAGCTCGCGTGGCTATGTGACCGCCAAGCGCCTGGGCGAGAATGGGTTGCAGGCCCGACTGTACGCGGCGATCCGCAGCGACATGCTGCAAGTGCCCTACGTCAGCGATTTTCTGCTGACGGCCAAGGACATTTCGTTTGCGACGCTGGAGGGGGTGAATGTCGTATCAGGGCTGGCAATATGAGGCCAATGATCAGCGGCCATTGAACCCTGCAAGCTGTGAACCGGTTGGAGGGCAAGGAGCATCGTGCTCCCGTACAAAATTGATAAAGGCCTTCTAAGCCGCCGACACCTGTCGGCGGTTCGGATGAACGGCGCACGTTTTACCATCCTGGGCCATGGCGCTCCGTGCGCTTGAACGCCTTCGCAAGAAACGGCGCCGTCCGGCTGTCCGCCACCTCAGCCACCTGTCGAGGCGTCCCGGTCGCGACAATCCGTCCACCTGCCTCCCCCGCGCCCGGCCCCACGTCGATCACCCAGTCGGCCTGGGCCACTGCGCGCATCTCGTGCTCGATCATCACCACGGTATTGCCCGCCTCGACCAGGCGCTGCAACTGTACCAGCAGACGGTCGGCATCCAATGCGTGCAACCCGGTGGTCGGCTCGTCGAGCACGTACAGGCTTCGGCCGCGCTGGCTTCGCTGCAGCTCCGTGGCCAGCTTGATGCGCTGCGCCTCGCCCCCTGACAGCTCGGTGGCTGGCTGCCCCAGGCGCAGGTAGCCCAGGCCGATCTCGCACAGCAGTTGCAGCGGCCGCGCGATGGCCGCTTCGCCCGCGAAAAAGTCATGGGCCTCTTCGACCGTCATGTGCAGCACTTCGGCGATGTTGCGCCCGTTCCAGCGCACTTCGAGCGTAGCCTCGTTGTAGCGTGCGCCATGGCAAGTCGGGCATGGCGCGTAGACGCTGGGCATGAACAGCAGCTCGACACTGACGAAGCCCTCTCCCTCGCACGTCTCGCAACGCCCCTTCGGCACATTGAAGGAGAACCGCCCGGCATCGTAGCGATGACGACGGGCGTCCGGCGTGGCGGCGAACAGCTTGCGCACATGATCGAACAGGCCGGTGTAGGTGGCCAGGTTGGAACGTGGTGTACGGCCAATCGGCTTCTGGTCAACCTGGACCAGGCGCTGGATCACCTCGACATCGCCGGCAAGATGACCACCCGTGGCTTCGATCACCGTCGGGCCTTGGTGCTCGGTATTTTCAGCCGCATCGTCCTCGGGCTCGTGCCCTAGGTGCAACAGCAGCAACTCCGGCAGGGCCTGGGCGACCAGGCTGGACTTGCCCGAGCCGGAAATACCGGTCACCGCCGTCAGCACACCCAGCGGGATGCGTGCATCCACCCCCTGCAGGTTGTGCCGCCGAATGCCGCATAGCTCCAGCCATCCGGCCGGTTCGCGTTCACGGCTGCCCGGCGCGGACGTCTCATCGAACAGATAACGCGCGGTGCGCGACTCGGCAACGTCTCGCAGGCCCTCCGGCAGGCCGCTGTAAAGCACGCGGCCGCCGCGCTCCCCCGCATCCGGCCCGACATCCACCAGCCATTGCGCACGGCGCATCAGGTCCAGGTCGTGCTCGACCACGAACAGCGAATTACCGGCATCGCGCAGCGTGTCCAGCGAGTCGTACAGCGCCTGACTGTCGGAGGGGTGCAGGCCTGCCGAAGGCTCGTCGAGCACATACACGACGCCAAACAGCATGGAACTCAATTGCGTGGCCAGACGCAAGCGCTGCAACTCGCCCGCCGACAGCGTCGGCGTGGCACGGTCGAGGGTGAGGTAACCCAGGCCCAATCCACGCAGTTGGCGCAGGCGCGCCATCACGCCAGCGGCCAGGCGCTGCGCGGCGAGACGTTTTTCCTCCGAAAGCGCCGAGGTACGTCGCACGTCTGGCGATACCGCATGGACTGCGCGGCCACTCTCGGCACGCGCCGCCCGATCACGGCGTGTCGCCTCCCGATCAGTCCCCTCCCCGGCCGTGTGCCCATGAAAATCACCTTGGGCAATGGGTTCGAGCAATGCCGCCAGGCGGTCCAGGGACATTTGCGTGAACTCGCCGATATCCACGCCGGCAAACGTCACCGAGAGCGCCTCGGCCTTGAGGCGCTTGCCCTGGCAGGTCGGACACAGCCGGCCCTCCATGTAGCGCGACACGCGCTTTCGCATCAACGCGCTCTGCGTGTTGGCAAAGGTGTGCAGCACATAGCGGCGGGCACCGGTGAAAGTCCCCATGTAGCTGGGCTCGAGCTTGCGCTTGAGCGCCGCACGGGTCTCGGCGGGCGTGAAGCCCGCGTAGACCGGCACTGTCGGGGTTTCTTCGGTGAACAGAATCCAGTCTCGGTCCTGCTTGGACAAATCCTGCCAGGGGCGGTCGACGTCATAACCCAGGGTGACCAGGATGTCGCGCAGGTTCTGCCCATGCCAGGCCGGCGGCCAGGCCGCGATGGCGCGCTCACGGATGCTCAACGACGGGTCGGGCACCATGGTCGCCTCCGTCACCTCGTACACATGGCCCAAGCCATGGCAGGCCGGGCAGGCCCCTTGCGGGGTGTTTGGCGAAAAATCCTCGGCGTAGAGCATCGGCTGACCGGCCGGATAGGCGCCGGCCCGCGAGTACATCATGCGGACCAGGCTGGACAGTGTGGTCACGCTGCCCACCGACGAGCGCGCATTGCTCGCCCCCCGCTGCTGCTGCAAGGCGACCGCGGGGGGCAGGCCGTCGATGGCGTCGACGTCGGGCACGCCCGCCTGGTCGATCAGCCGCCGCGCATACGGGGCCACCGATTCGAAGTAGCGCCGCTGCGCCTCGGCATAGATCGTGCCGAACGCCAGCGAGGACTTGCCGGAGCCGGAGACACCGGAAAACACTACCAGCGCATTGCGCGGGATGGCGACGTCCACATCCTTGAGGTTGTTTTCCCGCGCGCCGCGCACTTGCACCAGGCCACTGGCCGCAGCGCTGCACGAGGATTCACCGTATGAAGGGTTCGACATGGGTTCGTGTCCTGCTGTTGGTGGGTGGCCGCGGGCCGAGGCCTCGCACATGATGGTCGCCGGGCCGCGATGACCGCGTCAGCAAGAGTGCTCTTCTCCTGCAGGGTCCCCATGCGCATGCCTGATTCGCCGGACCGTCCACCAGATCGCCAGGATGACCACGGGCACCAGGCCGGCAATCACCAACTCAGGCGCCACCTTGTCGTGAACCCCTGGAATACCCTTGAGCAGATAAGCCAGCAGGCTGACGACGTAATAGGAGATGGCCGCGACCGACAAGCCTTCGACGGTTTGCTGAAGGCGCAACTGCAACTTGGCGCGGTTGTTCATCGAGGCCAGAAGGTCTCGGTTCTGACGCTCGAGCTCGACATCGATCCACGAGCGCAGCAACGCGATGGCACGTGTCAGCTTGTCGGAAAGCTTGGCCTGACGTTCCTTGACCGATTGGCAGGTGCGCATCGCCGGGGCAATGCGCCGGTGCAGGAAGTCGCGCCAGGTGCAGTACCCGGCGACCGACGTCTCCGCCAGCGCATCCAGCCGCTCTTCGACGATTTCGTGATAGGCCCGGCTGGCGCCGAACCGATACAGGTTCGCCGCCACGCCAGCCTCCAGCTCCGCGCCCAGGGTGGTCAGTTCGGCCAGCAGCACGTCATGGTCCCGGCGAGCGCCCTTGTCGGTGCGCATCTGGTCAGTGATGGCGGCAAGTTGCGACTCCATGCGCCGCAGGTCCACGGTCATCGAGCGGGTCAGTGGCAGCGCCAGCAATGCCAGGGTGCGGTAGGTCTCGATCTCCAGCAGGCGCTGAACGAGCGCCCCCGCCCGCGCCTGGGTCAGGCCTCGGTCGAGCACCAGGATATTGGTCAGGCCATCGGCATCCTGGCGAAAGTCGGTGACGATCGCGGCGGCACCGTTCTCCACCACCGAATAGCACAGGCTGACGGGGTCGAAACGGTCGATCTCCTGTTCAGCTGCTGCGCTCCAAGGCAGCACATTCAGCCGAATACCGGAAATCACCGGGCCAGGCGCGACGAAGCCGTGCTTGAACGGATTCTCTCCGCAGGGCGTTGCGGTATCGGGATCGAGCACGGCGCTCCACAGGTAGGTCGAGAACTCCGTGTGCTTTTCGCAATGCAGGTCACCTTCGTCCCAGGTCAGGCCGTGAAGCGCCGCGCCACTGTCGGGCTGCGCGACGCCCAGGCGCTGGGACAATTCGGTCATTGCCTGCTGGTCACGGGCAGGGTCGCCTTCGGTCATGAAGGCCAACTGCAGCAAGCCCCGGGGCGCCTGGATAAGCAGGTGCGGACGTGCATGCACTTCATCAACGGCCAGTGCACGACCGGCGTGGGCTGGCATGCCATACACGCTGGTGGAAGCAGTGGGTCGCGGGGTCGTATCGGAGAGGGGCGGCTGTTTCATGACGGCCTCTTGTCTCTTTGATTGAAGGGTAACGCGCTTGACGCCCGGTACCCTGGGCATGACCCTGGATAACCGGCGCAAGCCAGAAAGTGAGCGCCCCCGACGGCCCCGAAAACGACGATGGCTAGCGCAGGTAGGAGCGCACGATGGAGATCGTGTCGTCGATCGTCTGCTTCTGCGAATCGCTCCTGTCCTCGGTCTGCGGGAATTCTTCGCGCAGGTAGCTTTCCAGGATCGATGCCATCAAGCCGTTGACGGCGCCGCGGACCGCCGCAAGCTGCTGGAGAATCGCAGCGCACTCGGCCCCGTCATCCAGCGCTTGCTCAAGGGCACCTACCTGACCTTTGATGCGGCGCACGCGGGTCAGCGCTTGTTTTTTCTCACGAGGGTTGTGGGGCATCGAACACCTTCAAGGGTTACGTGCAGGCCTCATACTATACTCCCGTGCAGTATAAAGTCATGCAAATGGTTGAAATTCGTCGCTCGGATCGAGCGCGTCCATGCTAGTCGAATTTCCCCTCGAAACGCACCCTCCGCTTCCGAAGCCGCCATCATTGAAAACGACACGCTCCGCCAAGCCGGCGAGCCTACTCGGTGCCCTCAATCCACCGAAGCGGATTTACCTGGCGTATTTCTCCCCTGCTCACCGGCGCGCATGATCAGGCGTGAACCCCGGTAGCCGACGCTGTGGTTCCACACCCAGCTCAGTGCGACACTCAAGCGATTACGCACGCCGATCAGGAAGTAGATGTGCGCCAGCTTCCAGATCCACCAGGCGATCGCCCCGCGCAACCTGATACGCCCCATGTCGATCACCGCCAGGCTGCGACCGATGGTAGCCAGATTGCCCTGGTGCTTGTACTTGAACGGCTCATCGACGCGCTTGCCTTTCAGTCGCCGCTTGATCAGGTTGGCCACGTACTTGCCTTGCTGCTTGGCCGCAGGTGCAATACCCGGTACATATTTGCCATCCGCCATCGCCGACGCCGCGGTATCCCCGATGACAAAGATCTCGGGACGACCCGCAACGCTCAGGTCCGGCCTGACCAGCACCCTTCCGGCGCGATCCGACTCGGCGTTCAGCCAACGTGCCGCCGGAGAAGCCTGTACACCGGCCGCCCAGACGATGGTCTTGGCCGCGAGCGGCTTGCCTGCGACGATCACCCCCTCGTCGGAGCAGTCGGTTACCGGAGAGCCCAGCGCTACTTCCACACCGAGCTTTTCCAGCGCTCGCCGGGTGTAGTCCGAAAGCTTTTCGGGAAATACCGGCAGCAGGCGTGTACCGGCCTCGATCAGGACAACGCGTGTGGCGCGTGGATCGATGGCGCGAAAGTCATTTGCCAGCGTGTCTTTCGCCAGTTCGGCGATGGTGCCGGCCAACTCGACGCCGGTCGGTCCGCCGCCGATGATCACGAACGTCTGCAGCGCGGCACGCTCCGTCGGGTTGCTGGAGCGCTCGGCTTGTTCGAATGCATCCAGAATCCGCCCACGGATCGTGGCCGCGTCCTCCAGGGTCTTCAGGCCTGGGGCGTGGGGCTCCCACTCGTCATGGCCGAAATAGGCATGCGTCGCCCCCGTGGCCAGTACCAGCGTGTCGTAGCCGACGGTCGAACCGTTGTCGAGGATGACTTGCCGGGCGTCGACATCGACCCCCTGCACTTCGGCCATCAGCGTCTGCACATTCTGGCGGTTGCGGAACAGGTAGCGAATCGGCCAGGCGATTTCAGAGGTCGACAGCGACGCCCCGGCCACCTGGTACAGCAAGGGCTGGAACAGGTGATAGTTGCGCCGGTCGATGATCGTGATATCGACGTCGGCGCCACAGAAGCCGTTGACAACGTCCAACCCGCCGAAACCCGCGCCAACGACGACGACATGATGCCGTTTGTCAGAGGTCTTTTTCATCATCAGGGTCTCCCAAAGTTCAGCGATTCAACGCAGCCGCGTGGTGGGCCATGTGTCCGCTCAGGTAGTTCGAAATGAAGTAGTAGCTATGGTCATGGCCAGGTCGCAGGTTGAGCGTCAGCGGGTGACCGGCCTGTTCGCACGCGGCACGCAGCAGTTCCGGTCGCAACTGGGACTCGAGAAACTCATCGTTCAGCCCTTGATCGACCAGCAATGGCAAGCGCTCTTGCGCCGTGCGGATCAGTTCGACCGTGTCGTACCGCTTCCAGGCGTCCAGGTCGTGCTCGCCCAGGTAGGCCGCCAGGGCCTTCTGCCCCCATGGGACTTGCGTGGGCGCCACGATCGGCGAGAACGCCGAGACACTGGCGTAACGACCTGGATTGCGCAGCGCGATGACCAGGGCACCATGTCCGCCCATGGAATGCCCGCTGATGCTGCGTTTTGACGACGCCGGGAAGTTCGCTTCGATCAGCGCCGGCAGTTCGTCGACCACGTATGAGTACATCTGGAAGTGATCGCTCCAGGGCAGCTGTGTGGCGTTCACATAGAAACCCGCCCCCTGGCCGAGGTCATAGGCCGCGTCGTCGGCGACACTCTCCCCCCGCGGGCTGGTATCAGGGGCGACGACAATGATCCCGTGCCGGGCGGCATAACGCTGTACCGCCGCCTTGGTGATGAAGTTCTGTTCGCTGCAGGTCAGCCCGGAAAGCCAGTACAGCACCGGGCGTTCCTGATGCTCGGCCTGGGGCGGAAGGTAGATGCCAAACCTCATCGTGCAGCCAAGCACGGTGGACTCATGCTGATAAACGTCCTGCCAACCCTCGAAGCTGGCGTGATGTTCAATGCGTTCCATGGATGTTCTCCTTGTCTCGACGAAGCGGTGCCCAGGCGCCACCCCGCCGCGAAGGCCAGATGTCGTCTTGGATGTACGAGCTATGAAAGGTGCAATCCAGTGATGCGCTGGCGCGATGACCGACGCCGCCCACTGGCCTGTATTGAATGCTGTGGTTCTTGCATCACGCAGCGAACGCTCAGTCCGTGCGTGCTGGTTGATCGCCTTCGGCCATGAAGGCGAGTTCGGAGCGCGAATCAGCCGATCAGGGCTCCGAGAACCGCTGACCGCCAGGCATGAGCGGGCATGCCATGAGCGGTCGCGGCCAAGGTGGAGAGTGAGATCGTCCTGGCAGGTCCCTGCCCTTTCACCACGACCTCACGCCTCCCGGGTTTCAGACAAACGCGTAAGCGCAGACCTTGTTACCGGCCGGATCACGCAGGTAGGCCGCGTAGGCACCCGGCAGGTGACCACGTGGACCCGGTTGGCCTTCATCGGTACCGCCAGCGGCCAGGCCTGCAGCGTGGAATGCATCCACCTCGGCAGGGCTGGCGGCGGCGAAGCCGACCGTCACGCCGTTGCTGGTAGGTGCTGCGCCATTGCCTGGACGGGCGATGATGAACGCCGGCTTGTCACGGCCGTACAGCACCCAATCGTTACCGAATGGACCCAGGTTCTTGATGCCCAGGGCACCCAGGGCGGCATCGAAGAACGCGGCCGATTTCTGAATGTCGGCGGCGCCGAAGAACACGTGGGAGAAGATATCGTTACCGGAAATTACTGGAGTAGCCATTAATGTGTTTCCTTGAGTATGGGTATTGAATGATCAGGTCGTGATCAGTAGTGGATAACGGTGCGAATCGACTTGCCTTCGTGCATCAGGTCGAACGCCTCGTTGATTTCATCGAGCCCCATGGTGTGGGTGACGAACGGCGCCAGGTCGATCTCGCCTTTCATCGCGTCTTCCACCATGCCCGGAAGTTGGGTACGCCCCTTGACGCCGCCGAAGGCAGAGCCCTTCCAGGTCCGGCCAGTGACCAACTGGAACGGACGGGTCGAGATTTCCTTGCCGGCACCGGCCACGCCGATGACGATCGACTGGCCCCAGCCGCGGTGGGCGGCCTCGAGCGCCGAACGCATGACATTGACGTTGCCGATGCACTCGAAGGTGTGGTCGACACCCCAACCGGTCATCTCGATCAGCACCTCGTGAATGGGCTTCTCGTGGTCCTTGGGGTTGACGCATTCGGTGGCACCGAAGCGGCGTGCCAGTTCGAACTTGGCCGGGTTGGTGTCGATGGCGATGATGCGGCCCGCCTTGGCTTGGCGTGCGCCCTGGATCGCGGCGAGGCCGATACCGCCGAGGCCGAATACCGCGACCGAGTCACCGGGTTGCACCTTGGCCGTGTTGTGCACGGCACCGATGCCGGTGGTCACACCGCAACCCAACAGGCAAACGTGCTCCGGATTGGCGTCCGGGTTGATCTTGGCCAGCGATACCTCGGCGACGACGGTGTATTCACTGAAGGTCGAGCAGCCCATGTAGTGGAACAGCGGCTGGCCGTTGTACGAGAAGCGGGTGGTGCCGTCCGGCATCAGGCCCTTGCCCTGGGTGGCACGCACAGCCACGCACAGGTTGGTCTTGCCCGATTTGCAGAACAGGCATTCGCCACACTCGGCGGTGTACAGCGGAATGACGTGATCGCCAGGTTTTACGCTGGTGACACCTTCGCCAACCTCGACGACGATGCCGGCACCCTCGTGGCCCAGCACGACCGGGAACAGGCCTTCGGGATCGTCACCCGACAGGGTGAACGCGTCGGTATGGCAAACGCCGGTGTGGGTGACCCTGATCAGCACTTCACCCTTGCGTGGCGGTTCGACGTCGATTTCGACGATTTCCAGTGGTTTTCCTGGCCCGAAGGCCACGGCTGCACGTGATTTCATGATGTCACTTCCTTTCTTGAGTGGGTCTCCGCCACCCGGTTCGCTTGGACTCGGCAGGCGGAGAAACGACCGAACGATGGAGTTGGTTTCGTCAATGGAACGTTGCTGCGAGTCGTCCTCGCCCCTCTGTCAGGCAACTCCTCCCGAAGATGGCTTTCCAGAACGACCGCCATCAGGCCGTTGATCGCGCCGCGCACTGCTGCCTGTTGTTGCACAGGCGCGGCATGTGTCGGATCCGCCTCCAGACCTGCCCGCCAATACCTCTGGCGCGGCGAAGAGCCTTCTCCTTCTCTTCAGGGCGCCGAGGAACTGCTGATCCCCTTCGCCGTTGAGATGATCATACTATACCCCCCTATAGTATCAAGAGGAAAATAAAATTTTCTCTGCAGTGGCTTTCAGCCTCCTGCTCGATATCCTTGGTCACCGCTTTCTACCAGGCAGCTACGGCGCGAACGCCCGCCAGCAGCCGCCTGCGTTCAGGTAAAGAATGGGATAGTTGCCGGGTAACGCGTGCCTCCCCTTCACGCAAAGTGGGTGATCCGTACGTCGGGATTATTCAGATCGCACCCGGAGGACTGTCCTTTCCAGCAAAGGCAGAGAGGCACCAGTGTGGGCGAAGCACCGGGAGTGGAATTACAAAATCGGTCAAGGACTGACCGAATGCACGACGAACCGTCGCACGCCTTGCTGGCAGCTGACTGAGGCCGCCCGATCTGATAGGCCCGCAGGCCGCCGCTTCACTTTTCGCGAGGCTCGCCTATATTGATTCACTCAAGCCTGCATCGAGTCCATGACTGCTGCTAACCCAATTGACCGTATGGGAAGCATGAGATGGCCACCGTCATTAGAGAGCCGGGTGATTTACTGCCCCCGGCAAACGCAGCGAACACCAAGCGATCGCCCGGCAAGGACGGTGACAGGCGCCGCATCCAACGCACGCTTGCGTACATCAACGACAATCTGCACTCGGCCATTACCCTGACTGAACTGAGCACTGTCTTTGGTGCCTGCCGCTGTCGTTTTGCCGCAAGGTTCAAACAACACACCGGCTACACCCCCCACGCCTACATCCTGCACCGCAAGATCATTCGCGCTCAGGAGATGCTCAGGCAGACCGACAACCCGATCATCGAGGTGGCCCTGGATCTGGGCTTCAACAGTCAGCCCCACTTCACCAGCGCCTTTCGCAACGAAGTGGGAATCACCCCGGCCCGATGGCGACATGAGAATCGCTGACGCCCTCAAGGCCATCAGGCCTGAAGGAGACGTCCGCAGATCTGGGCCTGATGCCAGCATCGCCATTCAGGATAGTAAGCTACCGGCTCCCCGTGATGCCCCCTCACATCTCGACCTGGGTCCCCAGCTCGATAACCCGGTTCAGTGGCAGCTTGAAGTAGCGCAGGTTGCTGTTGGCGTTCTTCAGCAAGAAGGCGAACAAGTGCTCGCGCCACTTTGCCATGCCAATGCGCTTGGTCGGCACCACGGTTTCCCGGCTCAGGAAGTAGGTGGTGCGCATGGGGCTGAAGTCCAGCTCGGTCGTGCTGCTGTGGCTGAGGGCAAGGGGCACGTCAGGCTCCTCCATGAAGCCGAAGTGCAGGTTGACCCTGAAGAAGTCCTGGCCGAACGCCTCGACCTCGAAGCGCTTGTCCTCCGTCACCCGCGGTGAATCCTCCGACACCACCGTCAGCAGCACCACCTGCTCGTGCAGCACCTGGTTGTGCAGCAGATTGTGCAACAGCGCGTGGGGCACCGCATCGGAGCGGGCGGTGAGGAACACTGCCGTGCCCTGCACGCGATGGGGTGGCTGCGCCTGCACGCTGGCAATGAACAAGGGCAGCGGCAAGGCGGTTTCATCCAGGCGCTCGACGATAATGCTGCGCCCGCGCTTCCAGGTGGTCATCAGCACGAACAGCGCCAGGCCGGCGATCACCGGGAAGGCGCCGCCCTGCAGGATCTTCGGCGCGTTGGCGGCGAAGTACAGGCCGTCCACCAGCAGGAAGCCCAGCAGCAAGGGGATCGCCAGCCAGCGCGGGGTCTTCCATAGCAACAGCACCACCGCCGAGGCCAGCAGCGTGGTGATCAGCATGGTGCCGGTCACCGCGACGCCGTAGGCCGCCGCCAGGGCGCTGGACGACTCGAAGCCGACCACCAGCAGCACCACGCCGACCATCAGCGCCCAGTTGACCATGCCGATATAGATCTGCCCCTGCTCCTCGCTGGAGGTGTGCTGGATGAACATGCGCGGCACATAGCCCAGCTGGATGGCCTGGCGAGTCAGCGAGAAGGCACCGGAAATCACCGCCTGCGAGGCGATGATGGTGGCCAGGGTGGCCAGCGCGACCATCGGCAGCAGCGCCCATTCCGGGGCCAGCAGGTAGAACGGGTTGCGCACCGCCGCCGGGTTGTCGAGGATCAACGCGCCCTGGCCGAAGTAATTCAGCACCAGGCCAGGCAGCACCAGGATGAACCACGCGCGGGAAATCGGCTTGCGGCCGAAGTGCCCCATGTCGGCGTAGAGCGCCTCGGCACCGGTCAAGGCCAGCACCACGGCGCCCAGGATCGCCACGCCGATGCCCGGGTGGGCGACGAAGAAGTGCACCGCCCAGGACGGGTTCAACGCCTGCAGCACCTCGGGCCGCTGCACGATGCCATGGATGCCAAGCGCCCCCAGCACCACGAACCACAGCACCATCACCGGCCCGAACAGGATGCCGATGCGCGCGGTGCCGTGCTTCTGGATGATGAACAGCCCGACCAGCACCACCACTGCCAACGGCACGACCCAGTGCTCGATGCCGTCGATCCCCAGCTGCAGACCCTCCACCGCCGATAGCACGGAGATGGCCGGGGTGATCATGCTGTCACCGTAGAACAGCGCCGCGCCGAACAACCCCAGCAACACCAGCACCTTGCTCAGCCGCGGGTAAGGACGTGCCGCCCGCCTGGCCAGCGCGGTCAGCGCCATGATCCCGCCCTCGCCCTGGTTGCTGGCGCGCAGGATGAACAGGACGTACTTCACCGAGACCACCCAGATCAACGACCAGAACACCAGCGACAGGATGCCCAGCACCCCCTCGATGTTGGCTTGCACCCCGAAATGACCGGAGAACACCTCCTTGAGCGTGTACAGGGGGCTGGTGCCGATGTCGCCATAGACGACCCCGACGGCGGCGACCAGCAGGCCAACGCCCTTGCTCTTGTTGGCGTGGGACGGGTTTTCAACGATTGCGGATTGGCTCACAGGTAACGTCTCGTCAGTATTGCGTAAACACTGAATGCGGGCAGGCAGGCGGGGGACAGAAAAAACCGCGCCAGTATCTTCTCAACCTGCAAAGGCCGGCATAAAGAAAGCGTAAAGAAACGCCATTGCCCGATGAGCGTTCGACATCGGAGGAAGACCGCTGGCCACCTTGCGCGCCGTCGGCCAGATCTCTCTTTTTACGCCCGGGTGCATCCAGATCCCGTTCTGCTGGGTATTCACCTCAGGGCAACACCTGAGTGCCCTGCCATGCCCCCACCAGGAGATCACTCGATGAACATCGCACACGTTTCGTTCCTGCCCGCCTGCGGCCTCGCCCTGGCCATGCTGCTGCCGACCGCCCACGCCCAGACCGGGATCCCCGATGCCGTCAAGGTGCCGGACGGTCACAAGGTGGCGCTGGAAACCGTCGGTGTCGGCGAAATCACCTACGAATGCCGCGACAAGGCCGACGCCCCCGGCCAGACCGAATGGACCTTCGTCGGCCCCAAGGCTGTGCTCAAGGACCGGGCCGGCAAGGCCGTGGGCGACTACTTCGGCCCGCCCGCCACCTGGCAGGCCAAGGACGGCTCGAAGATCACCGGCACGCAGCTGGCCATCGCCCCGGCGGCCAAGGGTGACCTGCCGTACCAGCTGGTCAAGGCCAACCCCGCCGAGGGCAAGGGCGCCATGAGCGGGGTCAGCTTCGTCCAGCGCCTGGCCACCCGCGGTGGCGTCGCCCCGCAGACCGCCTGCACGGCGCAGAACAAGGGCGAGAAGCAGATCGTCAAATACCAGGCCGACTACATCTTCTGGGCCGCCAACTGAGGGCCTGTGCGCCAGCCCCCTTGAGCTACGCTCATCGACAGTCCCCGGCCGACCGGCCGGGGCTTACGGTAGCATGAGGATCGGCCCGACCTTGAACCTGCCCACCACGCCATTTGACTACGAGCGCTGTCTCCAGGCCTGTGCCAGGGGCGATCGCGGCGCACTGCAGGCGCTTTACGACCAGGAGGGTGCCCGGCTGCTCGGCGTGGCCTGGCGCATCGCCCGCGACCACGCCACCGCCGAGGACATCGTCCATGACGCTTTCATCCGCATCTGGACCCGCGCGGCCAGCTTTGATCCGGCCCGAGGCTCGGCGCGTGGCTGGGTGTACAGCCTGACCCGGCACCTGGCCTTGAACTTCGTGCGCGATACCCGCCGAGAAGTGGTGATCGACGATGTCGCCATGGTCGATATCGCGCCCTATCACGACGACATGACCCTGCAGGCCGATGCGCCGAGGATTCATCGCTGCCTCGACCAGCTCGACACCGCGCCGCGCAAGTGCATCCTGCATGCTTACGTCGACGGCTGCAGCCATGCCGAGATCGCCCGCCTGCTCGACACCCCGCTAGGCACGGTCAAGTCGTGGATTAAACGCAGCCTCAAGGCGCTGCGGGAGTGCATGGGATGACCAAAGAGCCGGGTAACGAAAGCGCCGATGACCTCGAGCAACTGGCCGGGGAGTATGTGCTGGGCACGTTGTCGGCCGAACAGCAGGATGCCGTGCTCAAGCGCCTGGATAGCGACCGTGCCTTGCGTGACGCCGTGGACGCCTGGGAGCAGCGGCTGCTGGGCTTGAACGCGCTGGCCACGCCCCTGCCGCCCAGTCCCCGACTGTGGCAACGGATCAACCGTAGCCTGGGCGACCGCCCTGCCCGCCCCTCATGGTGGCGACGCCTGGGGCTGTGGCAAGGGTTGGCTGGTGCCGGCCTGGCAACGAGCTTGTTGCTTGCCCTGGCATTGCTGACGGCACACCCGCCTGTCACTACCTACCTGGTCGTGCTGGTGGCGCCCGCCACCCAGGCACCTGGTTGGGTGGTCCAGGCCCGTGACGCGGGTCAGGTCCAGCTGATCCCCTTGGTCAAGTCCGAGGTCCCGGGAGACAAGGTCCTGCAGTTCTGGACCAAGGGTGAGCAGTGGCCGGAACCGATCTCGCTTGGTCTGATCAAACCTGGGGAGCAGGTCACCGTGCCGCTGCAGCGCCTGCCGGCGGTTGAGCCCAACCAGTTGTTCGAGCTGACCCTGGAGAATGCGGGTGGCTCTGCCAGCGGGCGACCGACAGGGCCTGTGCAGTTCATTGGGCGGGCGGTCAAGGTGCTCTAAAGGCCAGACCTTTCACGGTGTTGAGAATTGCCGGGGCTGCTTTGCGACCCCGGCCAATCTTGAGTGCCACCTGCGGGTAGCCTTTTCGCCCGGGCAGACAATACTTCCCTGTACAGGCGCGTGTGTTGCTGATAACGCGAGCCGCGAGGAGGTGCGAGGTGAACAAACTGACAATCGTGGGTGCCGGTATCGTCGGTGAGGCGGCGGCGCAGGTCATCGCCCGGGACGCGCTCTGCCGGGAACTGGCGCTGATCGACGTCCAGGGTGAACTGGCGCAGGGCAAGGCGCTGGATGTCTGGCAGGCGGCGGTGGAGTCCGGGTCCGACACCAAGGTGCACGGCGGGTCGGATGCCCAATTGCTGCAGGATTCCGACCTGGTGGTGATCACCGCCGGCGTGCCGCGCAAGCCTGGCCAGTCGCGCCAAGATGTCCTGGCCATCAACCTGCCGATACTCGACGGCATCATGCGCGATGTAAAACAGCATGCGCCGGCCGCGACAGTACTGGTGGTGTCTAATCCGGTCGACGTGCTCACCTATCGGGCCTGGAGCCTCAGTGGCCTGGGCCGCGACAAGGTGTTCGGCCAGGCGGGAGTGCTGGATACCGCGCGCATGAAGTGTTTCATCGCCGAGCAGACCGGGTTCTCGGCACGGGATATCACGGCGCTGGTCCTGGGCGGGCACGGCGACAGCATGGTGCCGTTGATGCGCTACTGCACGGTCGGCGCTGTGCCGCTGGCGCATTTGCTGTCCAGTGAGCAGATCGAGCAGATCGTTGAGCGTACCCGTAAAGGTGGCGGCGAGATCCTTGCCCTGAAGAAGGTCGGCAGCGCCTGCGATGCGCCGGGCGTGGCGATCGCGCAGATGGTGGATGCGATTGCCAACGGGCGCAGCCGCATCCTGCCGGCGGTCGCGATTCTCGAGGGCGAGTACGGGCGCACGGATATCGCCATGGGTGTTCCCTGCGTACTCTCGGACGCGGGCATCACGCGGGTGATCGAGCTGCCGCTGGATGCGCAGGAACAGGCGATGTTCGACCGCTCCGCGGATCAGGTGGCGCGGGATATTGCGGAGATGAAAGCGCTGTAGGTAGCCGTCACAGGTCCAAGGCGCCCCTGATCAACGCATCAAGCATGCCGGGCGCCTGAGGATCGCACTCATCCAGCAGACACACCGGAATCCCCTGCAACACCGCCTGCGAAGCGCCCAGCCCCTCCCCCACCAAGGCCAGCGGGCAAGGGATCTCCATCTGCAGCGAACGCAGCCGTTTCGCCAAGGCCGCGCTTACCGGCCCCTGCACCGCAACCACCAGCACCGCCGGCTGGATCGCCCCGCACACCAGCGCCAGCTCCTCCAGCGGCTGCCCAGCTCCCAGCACCTCGATGCGTTGCCGCCGATCGCTCAGCAGCAGGCCGGCACACAACAACTGCAGCTCGGCCAGGCCCTCGGCGCTGGCCAGCAGCACCCGTGGCGCATCCGCCTGGTTCATGTGCAGGCGCAACAGCAGGCGGGCGCGCAGGAAGGTGTCCAGGAACAGCCACTGGCTGCGCTCGCCGAAAGCCTCGCCTTCGGCCAGCTCGCGCCACACCGGCATGAACACCTCGTGCATCACCGAGGCCTTGGGCAACAGCGTGAACAGCTGCCCGTGAATGCCCTCCAGCGCCTGCGCGTCGAACGCCTTGGTCGCCCGGACAACGGCCAGGCGCCAGTCGTGAAAGGCATCGTCCTGCGCGGGCGGGGCTTCGGGCCGGCCGGCTAGCAACCCGCCTACCTTGCTGATGGGCACGCCGTTGCCGGTCCAGCGCAGGATGTCGCGAATGCGCTGGACATCCCTGGCCGTGTACAGCCGGTGTCCGCCTTCGGTGCGCTGAGGGCTGATCAGGCCATGGCGGCGCTCCCAGGCGCGCAACGTCACGGGGTTGATGCCGGTCAGGCTGACCACGTCGCGCATGGGCAGCAAGTCAAAGGAAGGGGCGTCGGTCATGGCCAAGGTTCGAATGGGTGAAGGCACATTCTAACTCCACGGGTACCTGTTGCGGCGAGCCTGCTTGGGTCATCATGGTCGGCAGACGCGCCCGAGGTTCTCGCACGGAAGCTACGCTGCGCATTCGCACACACGATCCGACAGGTGAGCTCCATGATCAACGCGAAACTCCTGCAACTGATGGTCGAACAGTCCAACGATGGCATCGTCGTCGCCGAGCAGGAGGGCAACGACAGCATTCTCATCTACGTAAACCCTGCGTTCGAACGGCTCACCGGCTACGCCACGGACGACATCCTCTACCAGGACTGCCGCTTTCTCCAGGGCACCGACCATGACCAGCCGGGCGTCGCCGCCATCGGCCAGGCGATCCGCGCAGGCCAGCCCTGCCGCCAGGTGTTGCGCAACTACCGCAAGGATGGCAGCCCATTCTGGAACGAGCTGTCGATCACGCCGGTACGCAACGAAGCCGACCAGCTGACCTATTACATCGGTATCCAGCGCGATGTCACGGCCCAGGTAGCCGCCGAGGAGAAAGTGCGCGAACTGGAAGCGGAGGTCGCGCGCTTGCGCGGGGCGCTGGCGGCGGCCGGACGCTGACGGCAAAAGCTGTACAAGAAGATTGTCTTTGTACAATTTTAGTCCTAGGCTTCAGTCATACCTGTACAATCCGCCATCGTTGTACAGGATTGCCCGGAGCCGCGTATGTCAGACTACCTGCAGCAGTTCACCGAATGCTTCGCCCGCCTGCACCGGGGCAACCTGGACTTGCTGGAAAACCTGTACAGCGAAGATGTCAGCTTTCGCGATCCGCTGCACCGGATCGATGGCCTGCCGGCCCTGAAGGCGTACTTCGCCCAGCTCTACGCCAACGCCCACGACATCCGCTATACCTTCACCGGCGCCGACGAGGTCCGGCCTGGGCAAGGTTACCTGCGCTGGACCCTGCACTTTCGCCATCCCCGCCTGGCCGGTGGTCGGCCCATCAGCCTGCAGGGCTGCAGCCATCTGCAATGGCAGCAGCGGGTACAGGTTCACCAGGATTATTTCGATGCCGGTGCCCTGCTGTATGAACATGTCCCGGTCATGGGCGGCGCCATTCGCTGGCTGAAGAGTCGGCTGGCATGAGCCGCTACTGGCTGACCGGCGCCAGCAGCGGCATCGGCGCCGCACTGGCCGGGCAACTGCTGGAACAGGGACACCAGGTAGCCTTGGGAGGCCGCTGCGCCGAGCGCCTGACGCCCCTGCTCGAACGCTTTCCCGGGCAGGCACTGGCGGCCCTTGGCGATATCGACGACCGCGAACGGCTGGCGTTGATCGCCGGGGAACTGCAGCAGGCCTGGGGCGCGCTGGACGGGGTCATCCTCAACGCCGGGACCTGCGAATACCTGGAGCCGGGCCGGTTCGACCCTGACCTGGTCGAGCGCGTGGTGCGCACCAACCTGCTGGGCCTGTGTCATTGCCTGGCCGTCGCCCTGCCCTTGCTGCGCCGTGGCGAACGCCCGCATGTCGTGGTGATGGGCAGTTCGGTGGCCTGGCTCGCCCTGCCCCGGGCTGGCGCCTATGGTGCGTCCAAGGCCGCCGTGCGCTACCTGGTCGAATCGCTGCGCATCGACCTGGCCAATCAAGGCATCGATGTCACCCTGGTCAGCCCCGGCTTCGTCGACACGCCCCTGACCCGCCGCAACGACTTTCCCATGCCCCAGCGCTGGACGGCGCAGCGCGCCGCCCGTCATATCGCCCGACGCCTGCCCGGGCGGCCACTGGAAATCAACTTTCCCGCTGCGTTCACCCTGGCCCTGCGCCTGCTCGGCGCGCTGCCGCCGCGTTGGCGCCTGGCGCTGGGTCGACGCCTGGCTAGACGGCCACAGGAATAGCCCGCCATGCGCATCGCGATCATAGGCAGCGGCATCGCCGGCCTGACCTGCGCCCACCTGCTGTCGCGCCGCCACGAGGTCACGCTGTTCGAGGCCGACGACTGGATCGGCGGCCACACCCATACCGTCGAAGTGCCCTGGAACGGCGAACGCCACGCGGTGGATACCGGCTTCATCGTGTTCAACGACTGGACCTACCCGAATTTCATCCGCCTGCTCGACCAGCTCGGGGTAGCCTCGCATCCGACCCAGATGAGCTTCTCGGTGCATGACCCGGACAGTGGCCTCGAATACAACGGCCACAACCTCGACACCCTGTTCGCGCAACGACGCAACCTGGTGTCGCCGGGGTTCTGGGGGATGCTGCGCGACATCCTCCGTTTCAACCGCCAGGCCCTGGCCGACCTGGACCGCGGACGCCTCGACCCGTCCACCACCCTGGGCGGCTACCTCCAGGCACAGGGCTATGGCCGGCGCTTCGTCGAGCACTACATCGTGCCGATGGGCTCGGCGATCTGGTCGATGTCACGGGCGGACATGCTTGGTTTTCCCCTGCAGTTCTTCGTGCGTTTCTGTCGCAACCATGGGCTGCTGTCGGTGAACCGGCGGCCGCAGTGGCGGGTCGTCGCGGGTGGTTCGCGCAGCTATGTCGCACCGCTGTGCCGGCCGTTCGCCGAGCGCATCCGCCTGGCGTGCAAGGTCGACCGGGTTAGCCGCGACGAGGGCGGCGTCACCCTGCTCGGCAAGGCCGGTAGCGAGCGCTTCGACAACGTGGTGTTCGCCTGCCACAGCGACCAGGCCCTGGCCCTGCTGGAAGCACCCAGTGCCCAGGAGCGCGCGGTGCTCGGGGCCATCACCTACGCCAGCAACGATGTGCTGCTGCACACCGACACCCGCCTGCTGCCGCGCCGGCGCAAGGCCTGGGCCAGCTGGAACTACCGTCTGGGCGGTCCCGAACAGGCCTCGGCCGCGCTGACCTACAACATGAATATCCTGCAAGGCATCCAGGCCCCGGTGACCTTCTGTGTCAGCCTCAACCAGACCGCGCAGGTGGACCCGGCTCGGATCATCGCCCGCTACCACTACGCCCACCCCCAATACAGCCTCGCCGCCACCACCGCGCAAGCCCGCCAGGCCGAGCTGCAGGGCCAGCGCCACAGCTACTACTGCGGTGCCTACTGGGGCAACGGCTTTCACGAGGACGGCGTGGTCAGTGCGCTCAAGGTCGCCGAGCACTTCGGAGAACAATTGTGAACAGCAGCCTGTGCCCGGGCTGGGTCAGCCATCGGCGCCTGGGGCCCCGGCCGCATGCCTTCCGCTACCGGATCGGCATGTTCTACCTGGACCTCGACGAGCAGGCCCAGCTGCTGGGCCTGTCGCGCTGGGTGGGCCGCTGGCGGCTGGCGCCCCTGAGCTGGCGCGAGACCGACTACCTGCCGGCGTTGACCGCCAAGGGCGAGCCGCTGGCCCAGGCCGCCCGCCGGCTGGTCGGCCAGGCCACCGGCCAGGTTCCCGAAGGCCCGGTGCGCCTGCTGACCCAGCTGCGCAGCTGGGGGCTGTCGTTCAACCCGGTGAGCCTGTACTTCTGCCATGACTGCAACGGGCAGTTGGCGGCGATTCTGCTGGAAGTGCGCAACACGCCGTGGCGCGAGCGTTTTCACTATGTGCTCCCGGTGCGGGACGGTCTTGACCAGCCATTCATCATGGCCAAGGCCTTCCATGTTTCGCCGTTCCTGCCAATGGCCATGGACTACCACCTGCGCTTCCATCTGGATGCGCAGCGGATTCACGTGCGCATGGAGAACTGGCGAGACGGCCAGAAGGTCTTCGAAGCCGACCTCGCCGTGCGCCGCCAGCCGCTGGACCGCGCCGCGCTGCATCGTTACCTGCTGTCCTTCCCCTGGATGAGCCTGCGCACCGTTTCAGCCATCTACTGGCAAGCCCTGCGCCTGTTGTTCAAGCGTGTCCCCGTTCACGACCACACCGCCAGCCAGGGCACCCTGGTGCTCGGCCATCGCCACGAGGAGCCCGACAATGTCGAACCCCACCCTGAGCGTTAGCAAATCCGCAGGCCTCACACCGCTGTTGGGTGGGCTGGCCCGCAGCGCGGTGCTGGCGCAATTGGGCAAGCTGCGCCACGGCCACCTGCGGCTGCGCGAAGGGGGGCAGCAATGGAGCTTCGGCGACGCCGCCAGCCCGCTGCAGGCCGACGTGGAAATTCTTGAGGGTGCCGCCTGGAACCTGGTGGCCGGCAATGGCTCGATCGGTGCCGGCGAAGCCTACATCCACGGCTACTGGCACAGCCCGGACCTGGCAGCCGTGACCCGGCTGTTCGTGGCCAACCTGGAGGTACTGGACGCCCTGGAAGGTGGCCTGGCGCGCCTGGGTCGCCCCTTGCTGCGGCTGCTGCATCGCCTGAACCGCAACAACCGACGCGGCGCCAAACGCAATATCCTGGCCCACTACGACCTGGGCAACGTCCTGTTCGAACACCTGCTCGACCCGACCATGATGTATTCGGCGGCCCAGTTCGAGCACCCCGAGCAACCCCTGGAGCAGGCCCAGCTGAACAAGCTGGAGCAGATCTGCCGCAAGCTCGAACTGAGTGCGCAGGATCACCTGCTGGAGATCGGCAGCGGCTGGGGTAGCCTGGCGATCCACGCCGCGACCCGGCACGGCTGCCGGGTCACCACCACGACGCTTTCCGAGGCCCAGTACGCCTTCACCCAGCAGCGCGTCCAGGCATTGGGACTGGAACAGCGTGTCACGGTGCTGCGCCAGGACTATCGCGACCTGCAAGGCAGCTTCGACAAGCTGGTGTCTATCGAGATGATCGAAGCCGTCGGCCACCGCTACCTGCCCGTGTACTTTCGCCAGTGCGCCACGCTGCTCAAGCCCGACGGGCTGATGCTCCTGCAGGCCATCACCATCCGCGACCAGCGCTATGCCCAGGCCCGTCGCTCGGTGGACTTCATCCAGCGCTACATCTTCCCCGGCGGCGCCCTGCCGTCGCTGAGCGTGCTGCTCGACACCGCCAGCCGCCAGACAGGGCTGAACCTGGTGCACCTGGAGGACTTCGGCCTAGACTACGCCCGCACCCTGCGCCATTGGCGCGACAACCTGCGCCAGGCACGTGGTGTGCTGGCGGCGCTCGGCTACGACGAAATGTTCCAGCGCCTATGGGAGTACTACCTGTGCTACTGCCAGGGCGGGTTCGAGGAACGCGCCATCGGTGTCGCCCAGTTGCTGTGGGCAGCTCCCCTGGCACGCCGTGCCCCGTTGCCCGGGCACTGACCCATGCGCCGTGGCTGGCTGATCGCCAATGCCCTGTGGCTGCAGGCCGGCTGGTGGCTGTGCGTGCTCGGCGCGCGATGGCCCGGGTTGCTGCTGGTGGTGCCGCCGGTCATGGCGGTGCATGTATACCTGTGCCGGGATCGCCCTGGCGAGGCCTGGGCGCTACTGCGCGTGACGCTGGCCGGCTGCCTGGTGGACAGCCTGTTGGGCGCGATTGGCGTGTTTACTTTCGACAGCCGTCCGCTACCCCTGTGGCTGGCGATGCTTTGGCTGGTGCTGGCCAGCGGCCTGCGCCATAGCCTGGCCTGGGCCAGCCGACCGCTCTGGCGCGGGGCGGTGCTGGGGGCGGTGGGCGGACCGCTGGCCTATCTGGCCGGAGCCCGGTTGGCGCAGGTTGACCTGCCGTTGGGTGCGGTCACCAGCGCCCTGCTGCTGGCGCCGATCTGGGCGCTGCTGCTGCCCTCGCTGGTGCGCCTGGCAGCGTGGCGCTGAGCGGCGCCATCGATTGTCCTAATGCCCTGCACGCAATGCTAATTTCAATCGTCCCCGCTGAACCCTCTAGACTGCCGGCCTACCACCCCAGGAGCCCACACGATGCATGGCGAAACCTCGATTGAAAAACTCCTCCAGTCCATGAGTCCCCTGCTCAATGACGGCGAGTATGTCTTTGCCACAGTCACCGACACCTCACAGCTGCAAGACCTGAACATTGTCGGCAGTTTCAGGGAGCGCGAAGGCTGGACGGTCATCCTCGAGCGAACGGTCGCGGACGCGATGCAGCTGCCCTACACCTACGTGTGCGCCTGGATCACCCTGACCGTCCACTCTTCCCTCGAGGCCGTGGGGCTGACTGCGGCGTTCGCCACCGCGCTGGGCAACGCGGGCATCAGCTGCAACGTGGTGGCGGCCTATTACCATGACCACATCTTTGTCGGTGTCGACGACGCCCAGAGCGCCATGGCGGTGTTGAAGGCGCTGTCAGACAACGCTGGATAACCATACGTCAGGTTCACCGCCCGCCTGGGGCACCAGCCCTGCGCGGCTGTTCATCCAGGGTTAAGGATATATCGCGGGGGGGGGCCCCCCCCCCCCCCCGCGATGGGTCCTCAACGCTTTGCCACCATCCCCGCCACCCGATCCACCGCAATACGGGTCTTCTCCACCAGCTCATCCAGCTCGCCACGACTGGCCACCAGCGCTGGCGCCATGATCATCCGACCCAGGGTGGAGCGAATGATCACCCCCTCTTCAAAGCCGAACGTGCGGCACTGCCAGGCCAGGTCGTTCTCGTTGGCGAAACGCTTGCGTGTGGCCTTGTCCTCGACGAACTGCAGCGCCGCCACCAGCCCCGCGCCCTGTACCTCGCCGATCAGCGGATGATCAGCGAACACCTCGCGCAGGATGCGCTGTAGATACGGTCCGGTGTCGTCCTTGACTTGGCGCACGATGCCTTCGTCGCGCAGGGCCTTGAGGTTGGCCACCGCCACCGCCGCCGCCACCGGGTGACCGGAATAGGTCAGGCCGTGGGCGAACACCCCGCCCCGCTCCACCAACGCCTCGGCGATGCGCTTGCTCAACACCAGGCCGCCCATCGGCACGTAGCCGCTGGTCAGGCCCTTGGCGATGGACAGGGTGTCGGGCTCGAAACCGAAGTGCTGGTGGGCGAACCATTCGCCGGTGCGACCGAAACCGCCGATCACCTCGTCGGCGCACAGCAGTACATCGTACTGGCGGCAGATGCGCTGGATTTCCGGCCAATAGCTCTCGGGCGGGAAGATCATGCCGCCGGCACCCTGGAACGGCTCGGCGATGAAGCCGGCAACGTTCTCGGCGCCCAATTCGAGGATCTTCTCCTCCAGCTGCAGGGCGCAGCGACGGCCGAACTCGGCGGGGGTCAGCTCGCCACCTGCGGCGAACCAGTAAGGCTCGTCGATATGCGCGACGTCCGGGATCAGCCCGCCCATCTCGTGCATGAACTTCATCCCGCCCAGCGCCGTGGCCGCCAGGGTCGAGCCGTGGTAGCCGTTCCAGCGGCCGATCATGATCTTCTTGCTCGGCTGGCCAACCACCTGCCAGTAGCGGCGCACGGTGCGGATCAGCACCTCGTTGGCCTCGGAGCCGGAGTTGGTGTAGATGGCGTGGCTGTAGTGAGCCGGCAACAGGCTGAACAGCAGCTCGGACAGTTCGATCACCGCCGGGTGGGTGGTGTGGAAGAACATGTTGTAGTAGGCCAGCTGGTCCATCTGCGCGGCGGCGGCGGCAGTCAGGTCCTTGCGACCATAGCCGAGCTGGGTGCACCACAGGCCGGACATGCCGTCCAGGTAGCGACGGCCGTCGTTGTCCCACAGGTACAGGCCCTCACCCCGGGTGATCACCCGTGGCCCCTCGGCGTTGAGCGCCTTCTGGTCGAGGAAGGCGTGGATATGGTGGGCGGCGTCACTGGCCTGGTAGTCGCGGGTGTCGCGTTTGGGCGAGAAAGGTGCGTTCATTGTTGTGCTCCTCGGGTGAATGTCAGCGCAGCTGGATCCAGGTGGTCTTGAGCTGGGTGTACTTGTCGAACGAATGCAGCGAGAGGTCGCGGCCAAAGCCCGACTGGCGCCCGCCGCCGAACGGCACGGTCACGTCCAGGGCGTCGACGGTGTTTACCGATACCGTGCCGGCCTTGAGCCGCCGGGCCACGCGGTGGGCGCGGTTGAGGTCGTCGCTCCAGACCGACGCGGCCAGGCCGTAGACACTGTCGTTGGCCAGGGCGATGGCCTGCTCCTCGTCGTCGAAGGCGCTGACCGCCAGCACCGGGCCGAAGATTTCTTCGCGGGCCAGAGCCATGTCCTGGCGTACGTCGGTGAAGATCGTCGGCGTGATGAAGTTCTGCGAGCCGTTGACGCTCAGCCGCTCGCCACCGCACAGCAGGCGCGCGCCCTCGGCCCGGCCCTGGGCGATGGCCGCCTCGATGCGCGCGGTCTGCCCGGCATCGACGATGGCACCGGCGCGGCTGGCCGGATCCAGCGGGTCGCCCGGCAGCCATTCACGGGCCTGGCGCAGCAGGCGCTCGACGAATTCGTCATGGATCGAGCGCTGCACATACAGCCGCGAGTTGGCCGAGCACACCTCGCCCTGGTTGAAGAAGATGCCGAACGCCGCCTTCTGCGCCGCCAGGTCGAGGTCGCGGCAGTCGTCGAACACCAGGTTCGGGCTCTTGCCGCCGCATTCGAGCCACACCTGCTTGAGGTTGGACTGCGCCGAATACTGCATGAAGTACTTGCCCACCTGGGTGGAGCCGGTGAACACCAGGCAGTCCACGTCCGGGTGCAGCCCCAGGGCGCGGCCCGCGGTTTCGCCCAGGCCCGGCACCACGTTGAGCACGCCTTCCGGCAGCCCGGCCTGCAATGCCAGCTCGGCCAGGCGCAGGGCCGAGAACGGCGACTGCTCGGCAGGCTTGAGTACCACGCTGTTGCCTGCGGCGAGCGCCGGGGCGACCTTCCAGGCGGCCATGTCCAGCGGGAAGTTCCACGGCACCACCGCGCCGACCACGCCCAGCGCCTCACGGCGGATCATCGCCACGGCATTGGCGGCGGTCGGCGCGACCTGGTCGTAGAGTTTGTCCAGCGCCTCACCGTACCAGGCGAACACATGAGCGGCGCCCGGCACGTCGATGTTGTAGGCGTCCATCACCGGCTTGCCCATGTTCAGCGAGTCGAGCAATGCCAGTTCCTCGCGGTGGGCCAGCATCAGTTCGGCCAGGCGCAGCAGCACACGCTTGCGCTCGGCCGGCGCCATGCGTGCCCAAGGGCCGTGCTCGAAGGCACGTCTGGCGGCACGCACCGCCTGGTCGATCTCGTCGTCGGCGCAGGCGGCGACCTGAGCCAGGCAGCGGTCGGTTGCCGGGTTGACGGCAGCGAAGGTGGCGCCGTCGCGGGCCGCCACCGGGCGGCCGTCGATCAACGCGGTGGTGATGAAGCTTTGCAGTGCAGCGCGCTGCTGCCAATCGCTTTTCGTATGCACGCAGGTCTCCCCTCCGGCCACACGCGGGGCCGGTGATTGTCGTTGTCTGGATGAGGTGAAACGGTGGTTCAGCGCCGTCGCAGGTAGCTTTCCAGCGGATCCTTGCCCAGGCCTTCCTGGGCCTGGGCCAGCGAGGCGATGAACAGCGAGAACAGCTCGGCCTGGGTGGCGATGTCGAGCTTGGCATAGAGGTTCTTGCGGTGGGTCTTGACGGTGTCTTCGCTGATCCCCAGGCGCTCGGCCAGCGAGCGCGTGGAATGGCCGCGCAGCAGGTACTGGGCGATATGGCATTCACGCTCGGTGAGCAAGGATGAACCGAAATTGTTCAGCGCAGCGTTGATCTGCCGCCCCAGCGCGCTTTCAAAGCGCCCACCCAGCGCCCCGGCATCCAGCTGCCCCCAGTGGCGGCGCACCACCGCCACCACCCAGGCGGCGACGCACTTGAGCTCGGCCACCTGGCGGCTGCCCAGGCGCCGGGTGCTGCCCAGGGCCACGGCGATGGTCAGCTGGGCGTCCAGCGGCACCAGGTAGTTGAGTTCGTCCTCCAGGTGCGCGTGCTGGTAGAACGAGGTGTAGTACTCGCTGCGCTTGAAGTGGTCGGGGGCGACGTCGCTCAGGCGATAGCAACCGGCGGGCACACCGTCCATGCAGGCACGATAGAACGGGCACAGCAGGTAGTAGCCTTCGAGGTACTTCTGCACGTTGCCCTCGGGCAGCCAGGGCCCCTCGTCGTCCTTGGCGAACAGCGCAGATGGCAGGCCCTTGCGCGGGTACAGGAACACGGTGATGGCCTGGCACGCTGCCAGTTGGTTGAGCGCGGCGAACAGTGCCTCGACGAAGCCTGGGGTGCCGATGGCGTCGACCACGCGGGCCATCTGCGCGTACCAATCGGGCGAATTCAGCTGGGCATTGCTCATTATTGTCTTCCCCGCCAGGGTGAGTGCTGGCCGGGATTGTTTCATGGGGGGGACGGGGCGGCTATCACCCTTCGGGGTGAGTCAGTGCAACGTGGACCGTACTGAAGCAGGAGTGGGCCCGAAACTGTTTCATCGATGAAACGGTACTTATCGTTTTTTCTCTTCCTATTTTTTTTATAAAGACAACTACACTATCAATTTGCCATCACTCGATTTGATCATGCAAGGAGCCATCATGAATAACGCCAGAATCTCGGCCGTCCTAGCTGCAGTGTCATTATCAGCTTGCACCGTCGCGCCGAGCGTAAAGTACTCGACAATCGCTTCGAACGCCGATGTTACTGGAAAAGAGGCCAGCTTCTTCTACTTGCGCTCATCACGTGTGGATATTGACGCCACGAAAGACTCAAAAGGAACCCTCACAGGATTTACTCTGCAAACGCAACCGGTCGAATCTCTGAGCAAGCGTCTGGCGATAACGCGTGATGATCCATTCTACGCCCGCACCACCCTGAACATCACCAAACTGCCCAATACCGACCTATGGAACGAAGTGGGTAGCGAAGTTGCCGATTATAGAATCAAGATCATCAATACAGTCGCGGCGATTGCCATAAAAGTCGTTGCATTTGGTGCCTCATCAGGCACCGTCAAGGACCTGGACCCTGCCCAACTGCCACAGAGCATCAAACTCGACAACGTCGTACGGGACGCGCCAAAAGGTGAAAAGACAATTTCACTGGGCAATGGTGTCCAGCTGATCTTGGGCGCCCTTCCTACCGATGCCAGGCCTATCGGCCAGCTCCCAGAGGGCCGTGTCAACTATGCGATCTATGCGGCATGCCGGCCCGCAACGATATTTTTCAAATATAACAACAGTGTCTACCAGAAGAACTTCAAGGTCAGTGACCCACAGTTCTATCAATTCGCGGTCCTGCCGAAAAACGGCAAAGTTGTGTTCCACAGCGAATGCGGTGCTTCCACAACGAATGAAAAGGATAGTGTTTCAACCAACAGCGAAGTTGTCGATGCCCTGGCCACCCAAGCCAAGGCCATCAAGGATGCAATCGACGCTGCGAAGCAGGATGGCAAAAAATGACAGTCCCCAACCTGGCTTCGTCAATGCTCATTGCATTACTGGCCTTCAGCGCAAGCGTACAGGCTGCTGCTCCCCCTCCTTTTACCATCGAGGTCTTGCCCGATAACGATATCTCGCTACAAGCCTTCGGCGTTTTACCCAAGGTTCTACAAGGCGCGACGGAGTTGTCGGCAAACCTGCTGGGCGACGAATCAAGTGGGTGCGTCGAGTACGGCCGAAAAAGCTACACCTCGGCCCAGGCTAATGCCCAAAGCTCGGTAACGGACAGTAGCGTGACGTTGGCGTTGACCAGTAGCTCATTTTCCCGGGGTGGGAGTTATAGAACCTGCATGAGTTGCCTGCCAGGCATCTGCCTGGGTGTCCTGGGGCACGATACGAGTGCCCAGGCATCGGCACGCTCCTCGGCCACCATTACCCTGCATTTCAACCCGGATTATCCAAAAGCCGACTACATCGTGGATATCGCTGGGACGTCCAGCAATGCCGCCTTCAAACTACTGCTCAATGGCACCGACCTGGCACAGGGCAAAGGGCTGGTGAGCCACTCCCTGACACTGACGGCCGAGCCCGGCTCATCAACACAATTGTTCGTCGAACTCCCTACCACAACACGCAACGAGGGTGAATGCTGCGAACAACGAACGGGTAACTCGGCACGTGTCGATGTGAGGATTCGCAAAGCCCCCATACTGGCCAGCAAAAGCTTGTTAAAGCCCTACATCGTAGGCGGGAAGCAAACACACGCCTACAAAAATGTAGGCGCAATCATGCTGGGCGAATCTCTTCACTGTACGGGAACGGTGCTTGGCAAGCGAACCATACTGACGGCCGCACACTGTATCAGCGGTTATGAGGAACAGTTGACCGACATGACGTTCAAGCTCGGCTCGAATCTGCACGACCCAGCGTTCGAACGGGTAAAGGTCATCGACTTCGACTTGCCAAGAGATAGTGCCACGGGCTACTCATTCAACCCCATCACGCTGGAAGACGACATCGCTTTGCTCTACACCCAAGAAGACCTCACGGTCACGCCGGTAAGACTGCATAACGGAAAACCCAACTGGGAACAGCTTGTCGACCAACGTGTATCCCTGACATTTGTAGGATTCGGCTTTGACGTGGTGGACAATGACAAAGTTGCCGAAGGCATCAAACGCGCGGCATCGTGGTGGGTGAACGACATTGAAAATCGTCGCGTAGCGTTCAGCGTGAAGGGAAAGAACACCTGCAAGGGAGACTCCGGAGGCCCTGCCTTCCTGATTGAAAACAGCAGTATCGTACAAGTGGCAATAACTTCTGGCGGGGACGATGCCTGTGAAACAGGCTACCAGACGCGTGTCGATGCGTTCCAAGGATGGTTGGCAAGCCGGGTGCGATGAGTGCTTCCTGGACCTGTGCTGTTGCAATCCGTATCGCGCATGTTCACCACAGACAGTAGCGCCCGCCCTGAGCCCTCACGACAAAAACGCACGGCAGCCCTGCAGATTTGCCAATTGTGCAGGGTAATTTTGCATGACAGGATCGTTCGATCCGCCCGCGCATTCCAGGACTTCACTTGGAAAATCAATAACAAAGCAGGGAGACCGCGATGACCGCGCACGCTCAACCCTCGGCAACGGATCAGGTACTGGCCGAGGTTCGCAACCACATTGGCCACCTCACCCTCAACCGCCCCGCCGGCCTCAACGCCCTGACCCTGGACATGGTGCGCAGCCTGCAGCACCACCTCGACCAGTGGGCCCAGGATTCGCAGGTGCACGCCGTGATGCTGCGTGGCGAGGGCCCCAAGGGCTTCTGCGCCGGTGGCGATATCCGCTCGCTGCACGACAGCTACAAGGCCGGCGAGAAACTCCACGAGGACTTCTTCGTCGAGGAATACGCCCTGGACCTGTGCATCCACCGCTACCGCAAGCCGGTGCTGGTGCTGATGGACGGCTTCACCCTCGGCGGCGGCATGGGCCTGGCCCAGGGCTGCGACCTGCGCATCGTCACCGAACGCAGCCGCCTGGGCATGCCCGAGGTAGGCATCGGCTACTTCCCGGATGTCGGCGGCAGCTACTTCCTGCCCCGGGTACCGGGCGAACTGGGTATCTACCTGGGCGTCAGCGGCAGCCAGGTCAAGGCTGCCGATGCCCTCTACTGCGGCCTGGCCGACTGGTACGTCGACAGTGAAAAGCTCGCGGCCCTGGATGACGGGCTCGACCGCCTGACCTTCGGCGCCAACCCGCTCAAGGACCTGCAAGGCTTGCTCGCCAAGCTCGGCACCCAGACCTTGGCAGACGCGCCACTGGCGACACTGCGCCCGGTGATCGACCACTTCTTCGCCCTGCCCGACTTGCCGAGCATCATCGAGCAACTGCGCGCCGTGACCATCGGCGACAGCCGTCAATGGGCGCTGGACACCGCCGACCTGCTGGAAACCCGCTCGCCGTTGGCCATGGCCGTCACCCTGGAACTGCTGCGCCGCGGCCGCCACCTGGCCCTGGAAGACTGCTTCGCCATGGAACTGCACATCGACCGCCAGTGGTTCGCCCACGGCGACATCATCGAAGGCGTGCGCGCCCTGATCGTCGACAAGGACAAGCAACCCCGCTGGAACCCGCCGACCCTGGCCGGTCTCACCGCCCAGCGGGTCGACCAATTCTTCGAAGGCCTGTGAGCCCGGGAGTACACAGATGCAAGACCTGGAACTGAGCGAAGAGCAGATCATGATCCGCGACATGGCCCGCGATTTCGCCCGCGGCGAGATCGCGCCCCATGCCCAGGCCTGGGAAAAGGCCGGCTGGATCGACGATGACGTGGTGCGCAAGATGGGCGAACTGGGCCTGCTCGGCATGGTCGCCCCGGAGCAGTTCGGCGGCAGCTACACCGACTACGTGGCCTACGCACTGGCGGTCGAGGAAATCTCCGCCGCCGATGGCGCCACCGGGGCGATGATGAGCATCCACAACTCGGTGGGCTGCGGCCCGCTGCTGGCCTACGGCACGCCCGAGCAGCAGCAGGACTGGCTGCCACTACTGGCCAGCGGCGAGGCAATCGGCTGCTTCTGCCTGACCGAGCCCCAGGCCGGCTCCGAGGCCCACAACCTGCGCACCCGCGCCGAACTGGTCGATGGCCAGTGGGTGATCAACGGCGCCAAGCAGTTCGTCAGCAATGCCCGCCGCGCCAAGCTGGCCATCGTCTTCGCCGTGACCGACCCGGAGCTGGGCAAGAAAGGCCTCTCGGCCTTCCTGGTACCGACTGACAACCCAGGCTTCAAGGTCGACCGCAGCGAGCACAAGATGGGCATTCGCGCCTCCGACACCTGCGCGGTGACCCTGGACGACTGCCGCATCCCGGCCACCAACCTGCTGGGCGAACGCGGCAAGGGCCTGGCCATCGCCCTGTCCAACCTCGAAGGCGGGCGCATCGGCATAGCCGCCCAGGCCCTGGGCATCGCCCGCGCAGCGTTCGAGGCGGCGCTGACCTACTCCCGCGAGCGCATCCAGTTCGGCAAGCCGATCAACGAGCACCAGAGCATCGCCAACCTGCTGGCCGACATGCAGGTGCAGGTCAACGCAGCTCGCCTGCTGATCCTGCATGCCGCGCGCCTGCGCAGCGCCGGCAAGCCTTGCCTGTCGGAGGCCTCCCAGGCCAAGCTGTTCGCCTCGGAGATGGCCGAGCGGGTCTGCTCGATGGCGATCCAGGTGCATGGCGGGTACGGCTACCTGGAAGACTACCCGGTGGAGAAGTACTATCGCGATGCGCGCATCACCCAGATCTACGAGGGTTCCAGCGAAATCCAGCGCATGCTGATTGCGCGTGAGTTGAAGCATTACACGGTCTGAGCCCGACCATTGCCTCAAGCCATGCGCGATCGCCCAGCCCTTCGGGCTACGGTGTCGCGCAGGTAACAGAGTTCCAGCGTGGGAGCGGCGGTGCGCCGATGCGACTTGCCCCGCGATCACCGGCGTAGCCGGTGCCAAACGTCGCATCGCGGGGCAAGCCCGCTCCCACGCTGCCCCAGTCAAATCAAAGAATTGTGTTTTGTTCCATGAGAGCGGCCTTACGCACCCTTCATGAGATTTATTCGTCTCATATGATACAATTGTGGATATTTCGTCGCCGAACCCCGACTCGAGGTCCCACATGCGTAGAACCCTCCAGGAAGAGCGCCTGCTCAAAGCCCTGGCCCAGGCCATTGTCGTCCACCCCCGCGCCACCCTCAAGGAGCTGGCGGAAACCGCCGGGGTCAGCAAGGCCACCCTGCACCGTTTCTGCGGCACCCGCGACAACCTGGTGAAGCTGCTCGAGGACCATGGCGAGCAGGTGCTCAACCAGGTCATCCTCGAAGCCGACCTCGAGCGCATCGAACCGCTGGCCGGTATTCGCCACCTGATCGCCGAACACCTCAAGCACCGCGAACTGCTGATGTTCCTGATGTTCCAGTACCGCCCCGACACCTTGCTCAACGACGCCGAGGACCTGCGCTGGCAGGTCTATATCCAGGCCATGGATGCGTTCTTCCTGCGTGCCCAGCAGTTGGGCGTGCTACGCATCGACATCAGCGCGGCAGTGTTCACCGAGATATTCATGACCATGATCTACGGCATGGTCGATGCCGAGCACCGCGGCCGCGCCGCCAGCGCCAACACCGCGCAGGCGGTCGAGCAGTTGTTCCTCAACGGTGCCCGGCCACAGGGCTGATGACTATCGATCGGTACCGCTCGCCAATTCCTCGATGCTGATCTCACGCATCCTGAACTTCTGCACCTTGCCGGTCACCGTCATCGGAAACGCGTCGACGAAACGGATATGCCGCGGCACCTTGAAATGCGCGATGCGCGCCCGCGCCCAGTCACGCAGCTCGTCCGCGCCCAGCGCCTGCCCCGGGTGCAGGCGGATCCAGGCGACGATCTCCTCGCCATAGCGGCTGCAGGGGATGCCGATCACCTGCACATCGGCCACCGCCGGGTGAGTGAAGAAGAACTCCTCCAGCTCCCGCGGGTAGATGTTCTCGCCGCCACGGATGATCATGTCCTTGCTGCGGCCGACGATGCGTACATAGCCTTCGTCGTCCATCACCGCCAGGTCGCCGGTGTGCATCCAGCCATCGGCATCGATGCTCTCGGCGGTGGCCTTGGGGTTGTTCCAGTAGCCGAGCATCACGCTGTAGCCGCGGGTGCACAGCTCGCCGATCTCACCGCGTGCCAGGGTGCCACCTGCGCTGTCGATCACCTTGCTCTCCAGCCACGGTTGGGTGCGGCCGACGCTGGTCACCCGGCGCTCCAGGTCGTCGGCGGCGCCGGTCTGCAACGACACCGGGCTGGTCTCGGTCATGCCATAGGCGATCTGTACCTCGCCCATGTGCATCTCGTCGATCACCCGGCGCATCACCTCGATCGGACAGGTCGCGCCGGCCATGATGCCGGTACGCAGGCTGCCCAGGTCGAACTCCTGGCGGCGCGGGTGGTCGAGCTCGGCGATGAACATGGTCGGCACGCCGTACAGCGCGGTGGCGCGTTCCTCGGCCACGGCCTGCAGGGTCAGCAGGGGGTCGAAGGCGTCGTTGGGGTAGATCAGGGTGCTGCCGTGGGTCATGCAGCCGAGGTTGGCCATGACCATGCCGAAGCAGTGGTACAGCGGCACCGGCACCACCAGCCGGTCGTGCTCGGTCAGCCCGAGGCTTTCGCCGACCATGTAGCCATTGTTGAGGATGTTGTGGTGGCTGAGGGTCGCGCCCTTGGGGAAACCGGTGGTGCCGGAGGTGTACTGGATGTTGATCGGCTCGTGCCGGTGCAGGCTGGCCTGGCGTGCGGCCAGTTGCCCGGCGTCGGTTTCGCCGGCGCGGGCCTGCAACGCCGGCCAGGCCAGGAAGCCATTCAGGGGCGTGTCGGCCAGGCTGACGACCCCGCGCAGCTCGGGCAGGCGCGCGCTCTGCAGCTCGCCCGGCCGGCAGGCGCCAAGCTCGGGCACCAGGTCCAGCAGCATGGCGTGGTAATCGGAAGTCTTGAAGGCGTCGGCGCAGATCACCCATTGGCAAGCTGACTGGCCCAGGGCGTACTCCAGCTCGCTGGTGCGGTAGGCCGGGTTGATGTTGACCAGGATCGCGCCGATCTTGGCGCTGGCGAACTGGGTGATGCACCACTCGGCGCAGTTGGGTGCCCAGATGCCCAGGCGGTCGCCGGCCTGCAGGCCCAGGGCCATCAGGGCGCGGGCGTGCTGGTCGACGGCCTCCGCCAGCTGCCGCCAGGTGTAGCGCAGGTGCTGGTGGCGAACCACCAGGGCTTCGCGGTCGGCGAAGCGGGCGACCGTGGCGTCGAAGGCGTCGCCGATGCAGTGGGTAAGCAATGGAGTGGCTTTTGAGCCTAGGGTATGACTGGGTTGGGGCATGGGCTGTCTCTTGTCTTTGTTTTGCCTGACATGGCCCTATCGCGGGGCAAGCCCGCTCCCACCGGTCCAGTGTGGCCGGCGTGGGAGCGGGCTTGCCCCGCGATGGCGCTAGCGAACGAACACCTGCGGCGTGGTGGTCGACATGTCGCCACCGGGCAGCTTGATGTTCTTCACCTTCTCCAGCGTATTCGGGTCGAATACCGCCAGGTCGTTGAAGGTGCCGCCCAGGTAGAGCTTGTCGCCGGCCTTGTCGAAGGTCACGCAGTAGTAGGTATGGTCGAGGTTGGCGGCCTTGACCAGTTTCTTCTGCTGGATGTCGTAGCGGGCCAGGCGGTTGAGCACGCCGTACATCTGGTTCGGGTCCTTGGGCGAGCGCAGGCCGGTGAAGTACAGCTCGGTCAGCTCGGCGAACTCCTGGGTGTGGGCCTTGCCGGTCTTCAGGTCGATGCTCAGGTAGCCATACAGCGGCTCGGCGGTGGCCGGGTCCTGCTTGGCATCCTTGAACTTCGCAATGGTGTAGAGCATCGAGAACTCATGCAACGAACTCTGGTGCGGCCAGAAGTACAGCACGTCCGGCGCGCTGTAGCCTGGGCGGTTCCAGCTGCGCAGTGGCAGCGCGACGCTGTACTTGCCGGTCTTGATGTCGAGCTTGTAGATGTCCGGCCCGGCCACGTACAGGCTACCGTCGTCGGCGGCGCGCATCAGGTAGACCTGGCGCGGCATCGGGAAGCTGCGCACGGGCTTGGCGTCCAGGCCATCGCTGGTGCGGAACACCTCCAGGCGCGGTGGCTTGACCACGTAGTGGTCGTTCAGGCGCTGGCTCGGGTTGACCGTGGCGTAGACTTCCTTGCCGTCGGGGCTGATGGCGAAGGAATACATGGCCTTGCCGACCTCGCCCGGCACGCTGGAGAGATTGGCGTGAAAGGTGGTCTTGCAGCTGTCCAGGTCGATGCCGTAGATATCGGCGAAATGGTTGTTCAGCACGTAGGCCGTGCGGTTGTCCGGCGCCATCATCGCCGTGCCGGGGCCGAACGAATCGGGCATGCGGCAGGTCTTGTACAGGGTGTCGCTGGCCACCTCGACCACGTGCAGGTTGTTCGGGTAGTTGGTGGCGATCAGGTATTCATGGCCGGCCTTCAAGGCCTTGCCTGCCTCGTCGGCCTGGGCCGCCCAGGCGCAGGCCGTGGCGGCAATGGTGAGCGCGAGCTGCGCGCAGAATCCAGCTTTCATGCGGTTTCCCCTTGTCGTTCTATTTGTCTTTCGGGAATACGGTGCCGAGGTTGCGCCAGTCTTCGGCGGAGTTGGTCGCCTGGGCGTTCCAGTCCTGGTAGGTGCTCATCATGTCCGGCACCTGGGCCGGCCACCAGCAAGGGTCGGAGCAGCCGTACAGGTCTGCCTCCATCGGCTGGCACAGCGAGCTGACGCCGCCGAAGGCATCCACTTCCCAGCCCGGGTCGGTGGTGGCGGTGCAGCCGGCCACGGCGCTCATGGCCAGCACTTCGTCGACGCGGTCTTCGGCGGCGGCCTGTTCGAGGATGCGCGCCTTGTTGTTCAGCGGTTTGAGGTGCTTCATGTCAGTGCGCCTTCCTGGGAGTGATGTAGCGATCGATGAAGGCCGGGTTGGCGGCCATGATGCGGCTGTAGACCTCGATGCCGAAGTCGACCCAGTCGCGCATCAGCTCGCAGTAGTGGTAGGTCGGGTGCTGCGGATCGCCGTATCGGGCATAGCTCTCGTGGTAGCAGCCGCCGGAACACAGGTTGCGGATGCGGCAGCTGTCGCAGCCGGTGCCGCTGCGGTCCAGGCGCTGCGAGAGAAAGTCGTTGAGCTGCGCCTGCTTCACGCCCTGGTGCACGTTGCCGAAGGTCGGCAGGCTGGAGCCGGTGAAACGGTGGCACAGGTTCAGCTCGCCTTCGTGGTCCACCGCCAGCATCTTCAGCCCGGCACCGCACGGCAGGGCTTTCTTGTGGCCCTCGTGGATATCGGTGATCAGCTGGTGCAGGTTGGAGAAACCGATGTTGCGGTGCTCCAGCGCCGCCTCCAGGTAGCGCCGGCCCAGGGCCTTCATGTTGGCGAACACCTGCACCAGCTCCTCGCCTGTGAGGTTGTAGTCGGCCATGTCGCCGGAGGTCACCGGGGCGAAACCGACCTCGGCGAAGCCCAGTTCGTTGAACAGGTGGTTCCAGATGGTCTCGATGTCGGTGATGCCACGGGTCAGGGTGACCCGCGCCCCCACCGGCCGACTGCGGTAGCGTGACAGGAGCATGTCGGCCTTGCGCCGTACCACATCGTAGGTGCCCTGCCCGCCCACGGTGATGCGGTTACGGTCGTGCACGGTCTTGGGCCCGTCGATGCTGACGGACAAACCGAAACGGTGGGCGTCGAGCCAGTCGACGATCTCCTCGGTCAGCAAGGTGGCGTTGGTGGTCATGATGAACTCGACCTGCTTGCCCGCCTCGGCGAAACGCCGCTCGCAGTAGGCCACCATGTGCTCGATCAGCGCCCGGTTGGACAGCGGCTCGCCACCGAAGAACACCACGCTGTAGCGCTGCTCGTCGGGCGACTCCTTGAGCAGCATCTCCACCGAGGCCTCGGCGGTGGCCGTGTTCATCTTGCGTCCGGCCGACGGCTTGTCGAGGTCTTCCTTGTAGCAGTAGGTGCAGCTCAGGTTGCAGCCGGTGTTGACGTTGAGCACCACGGTGTTCAGCGCCGTGCGCTCGACCTGCTTCAGGGCGATTTCCGGGGTCAGCGGCGAGCCGTCGCTGACCACTTCAAGGGCGATCAGCTCGCGCAGGGTTTCCTCGATGTCGTGCCCGGAAAACTGCTGGCCGAGGCGTTGCATCAGCTCCTCGGCGGAGCAGCCCTGGCGGCGCAAGGTGTCGATGATGCCGCCGGTCACCGCGTCGGCGGCGAACAGCGAACTGCTGGGGATATGGAACAGCATGCGGTCGGCATCCACCTGCACTTCGTGCAGGTTGCGTTCGACCAGGTTCAGTAGTGCGCCCATGGCGACCTCCCGGGATTCGATGCGTCAGTTGATGCCTATGGCAGTGGCGGATTG
Source organism: Pseudomonas peradeniyensis (assembly GCF_014268935.2). GTDB lineage: Bacteria > Pseudomonadota > Gammaproteobacteria > Pseudomonadales > Pseudomonadaceae > Aquipseudomonas > Aquipseudomonas peradeniyensis. Next base: position 82,784 of record NZ_JABWRJ020000004.1, read on the forward strand.
TTCCAGCGTTGCACGGTGACGATCATGTGACCCTCGCCCTGCTGGCCGCCGTCGGCGAGGGTGGCGATCACCTTCAGGTTGCCGGCGTTGTTGGTCATCATCTTGCGCGCCGGGTTGGGCCCTGCCCCGCCCGGCACGAACACGCCGTCGGCCTGCATCTGCCCGGCGAACCTGACGTCCTCGTCCTCGACCGCGCGCTCGTTGAACGGCTCGACCTTCCAGCTGGCCGGCAGGTAGCCGATGCGCAGCGGCTGGCCGCTGGCGTCCCTGCCCCAGGCCTCGGCCTCGAAGCGGCCCTGGACCTTGGGCACCGAGGCGCCGTTCTCGCCGATGCGGGCAATGGAGAACGCCGGCACCACCTTGACCTCCTCGACCTTGTCGTACACCGCCAGTTGCACGCCTTTGAGCGCGCCCACCGCCACCTCGCGCTGGCCAGCGGCGGCGTCCTTGGCGGCACGCGCCCTGACCCGGATCAGCGTCGGCGTCGATTCCAGAACCTCGATCACCTCGACACCCGCGCCCAGGTCGGGCTTGCCGGCCAGGTCGCTGCCCACCAGGGTGATCTCGCTGTCGGCACCGGCCTTGATGAACGCCGGCTGTACTGCCAGCAGGCGACCCTGGCCGGCTTTCGAGGCACTGAAGTCCAGGCCGCGCTCGTCGTGTTCGGCCTCGAACATGCGGCCCTTCATCTGGCCGTCGATGGCGGCAAACACCTGACGCAGGTTGGCTTCGCCGACCTTGACGTTGCCGCGCCATTCATAGCCGTTGTAGAGGATCGCCGAGCCGCTGCCGTTGAACGGCGTGCCGTCGGCATAGGCGCCCTTGAGCTCGACCTTGAAGGTGTCACCCTGCTCGGCGCTGACCGTCATCACCCCGCGCACGTCACCCTTGGCCAGCATGTGGCCGCTGAACGCCCATTGCCCGGCCAGGACCTTGGACTCGGGCCGCGTCTTGAGCCATTCGGCCCAGGCCGGATTGTCGAGGGGGAAACGCTTGGCCAGGTCCGGCACCATCTGCTTGAGGGCGATGTCCAGCCAGTCGCGGTCGCGGGCCTGGGCCTGGTACTCGAGGGACGGCCACTGGCCGAGGTGGAAGTTGACCAGGTGCTCCCACTCCTTGGCCGGGCGCCGCTGCAGGGCGACCCGGGCACCGGAGTGGCAGCGGCCGCACATCTGGCTGAGCTGATCGTCGAAGTGCTCGACGGTGTTCAGCCGGCGCTCCATGGCGTAGCGCACGCCCTCGGTCTCGCTGGGCGCCAGGCCCTGCTTGTCGGCCAGGTACTTGACCAGGGTGCGGCGCTCGTCGTCGCTGATCGAAAGGCCATGCATCACCTGCATGCGGGCGATGCTCATCAGCCAGCCTTCCGGGGTCTTGCGCTGGTGGCTGATGCGGCTGTAGCTGTCGTTGCCTTCAGGGATATGGCAACCCATGCACTTGTTCTGCAACAGGCTCGGGCCCTGCTCGGCCGCCATGGCCTGGGCGGACAGCAGTGCGGTGGCGACCAGCGCCAGTGTGCCCGCCTGCCGCCGGAGTCGAGTCGTCTTCAAGGTCAGACCTCCACGGTGTTGTTCTTATCGTTATTCGCACGCTTGGGTACAGCGGTGTGCATGTGACAGTTGCGATACAGGAAGTGTGCCAGTTGCGGCAAATATGTTTTTGATCAGTGAGTTGCCTAGGTTTTGCGGGTATGGGCCCGCGTCTGGGGTTGTAGGTGAACGTCCCATTTCGCGACTGGGTGTTTCACCTTGAGACATCCTCCGGGGTTGGCAATCCTGGGGCTGCTTCGCAGCCCTATCGCGACACAAGGCCGCTCCTACAGGGGTCGCGGTCTATGTCGCGATAGGGGCGCAAAGCGCCCCCAGCACCCTCGAACAGAACGCATAACCATGTGTATCGCATGCCGTCTCACCCGATCTCAATATGCAACAGATCAACCCTGGTTCTTTCCACTCCCAATCCGGTAAAGCCACCGCTAGCCGGGCCTTGCCCGGCATCAGAGTCCTTTGGCACGCCCATTGCCCCAGCCCTGGTCACAACCCTGACAAGAGGCACCGCCCCATGTATTCCGAACTGCCGATCCTCACCGCCACACGCGACTTCCTCGCACGCAAGCTCAGGATGCGCATCGGCGCCGACTGGCAGGACGCCGCCAGCGGTCGCACCATGAGCTTTCGCAACCCGGCCACCGGCGAAGTCCTTGGCGAGGTACCCGCGGCCGAGGCCCAGGACGTGGACCGCGCCGTGCAGGCCGCGCGCCAGGCCTTCGACAATTCGGCCTGGAGCCGCACACGCCCGCGTGAACGGCAGAACCTGCTGTGGCGCCTGGCCGAGCTGATGCAGCGCGATGCCCGGGAGCTGGCCGAGCTGGAATGCCTGAACAACGGCAAGAGCGCCGCCGTGGCCCAGGTGATGGACGTGCAGCTGGCCATCGATTTTTTGCGCTACATGGCCGGCTGGGCCACCAAGCTCGAAGGCAGCACGGTCGAGCCCTCGCTGCCGCTGATGCCCGACGATGAGTTCCACGGCTTCATCCGCCGCGAAGCGGTCGGCGTGGTCGGCGCCATCGTCGCCTGGAACTTTCCGCTGCTGCTGGCCTGCTGGAAGCTCGGTCCGGCCCTGGCCACCGGCTGCACCGTGGTCCTCAAGCCTGCCGACGAAACCCCGCTGACCGCCCTGAAGCTCGCCGAGCTGGTGAGCGAGGCCGGTTACCCGGACGGCGTGTTCAACGTGATCACCGGCACCGGGCTGAACGCCGGCGCCGCCCTGAGCCGCCACCCGGGCGTGGACAAGCTGACCTTCACCGGCTCCACCGAGGTCGGCAAGCTGATCGGCAAGGCCGCCATGGACAACATGACCCGCGTCACCCTGGAGCTGGGCGGTAAGTCGCCGACCATCGTCCTGCCCGACGCCAACCTGCAGGAAGCCGCCGCCGGCGCCGCCACGGCGATCTTCTTCAACCAGGGCCAGGTGTGCTGCGCCGGCTCCCGGCTGTACGTGCACCGCAAGCACTTCGACAACGTGGTGGCCGATATCGCCGGCATCGCCAACGCCATGAAACTGGGCAACGGCCTGGACCCCGCCGTGCAGATGGGGCCGCTGATCTCGGCCAAGCAGCAGGACCGGGTCACCGGCTACATCAACCTGGGCCGCGAGCTGGGCGCGACCATCGCCTGCGGCGGCGAAGGCTTCGGCCCGGGCTACTTCGTCAAGCCGACGGTGATCGTCGACGTCGACCAGCGCCACCGCCTGGTGCAAGAGGAAATCTTCGGCCCGGTGCTGGTGGCCATGCCGTTCGATGACCTCGACGAGGTGGTGCGCATGGCCAACGACAACCCCTACGGGCTGGGCGCGAGCATCTGGTCCAACGACCTCGCCGCGGTGCACCGGATGATCCCGCGGATCAAGTCCGGCTCGGTGTGGGTGAACTGCCACAGCGCGCTGGATCCGGCGCTGCCGTTCGGCGGCTACAAGCTCTCCGGCATCGGCCGCGAGATGGGCGCGGCGGCGATCGAGCACTACACCGAGCTGAAGTCGGTGTTGATCAAGCTCTAGCCTGAAAGCCCGCTCCCACAACAGATGGCCTTCAAGTCGTGGGAGCGGGCTTGCCCCGCGATAGAAACACCAAGACCACAATAAAAACATGGAGCACACCATGACGCACAAACTCGCCTGCACATTGGCCCTGCTGCTGGCCTCTCCCCTCACCCAGGCCCATGAACTCTACAACAACGCCGGCACCACCCTGGACGCCAACCTCGAAGCCCTGTTCGGCATCTTCCACAACGACGAGAGCTTCGACCAGTTCGGCAACCGCCGGCCCGGCAGCAGCAACTGGCGCGAGGGCTACGTCAAGTACGGCCTGAGCGCCAGCCAGGCTCTGGCCGACAGCAGCACGCTGTACGGTGCCTTCAGCCTGCTCAGCTCGGCCACCTGGGGCGATGGCGACGCCGCCGGCTTCACCCTCGGTGACGAACGTCGCACCGGTATCGAGGACGCCTACCTCGGCTGGCGCTCGGGCAACCTGTTCCCGGCCCTCGGCGAAGATGGCATCGACCTCTCCGGCGGTCGCCAGGTCATCACCCTCGGCGACGGCTTCCTGATCCAGGGCGACCCGGTCAATGCCGGCAATGTCGACCTGGGCGCCGATTTCGACCGTGGCGGCGCCTACTACCTGGCGGCGCGCAAGGCCTTCGACCGCACCGCCGTGCTGCGCCTGGGCGGCAAGCAAGGCTGGCGTGGCGACCTGATGTGGCTCAAATCAGACAACCCGTTCCAAGCCGACACCGCCATGGCGGTGGCCAACCTCGAACATGTCGCCGACGCGGGCACCGTGGGCCTGAGCTGGATCCACGGCCTGGATGTCGACCGCCGCTACGCCGAGATCCTCGGCCTGGAACACCGCGACGGCATGGACACGGTGAGCCTGCGCGGGCGCGGCAACCTGGGGGTGAAGGACCTCGAGCTGGCCGCCGAATACGTCACCCAGGACCGCACCGGCGGACGCGAGAACGCCTGGTACCTGGAGGGCAACTGGACCTTCTCCGCACTGCCCTGGTCGCCCACCGCCACCTACCGCTACAGCCGCTTCTCGGAGCATTTCGACCCGCTGTTCTATGGCCTGAGCCGTGGCTACGGCACCTGGTTCCAGGGCGAGGTGGCGGCCAACTACGCCGGCCCCTTCAACAGCAACACCCAGGTGCACCATGTGGCGCTCAAGGCCACGCCGCGGGAGGGCCTGACCGTGGGGGCGCTGTACTTCGACTTCGACACGCTCGAGACCGACCAGGGCAACCTGGGTGGGCGCGAGGTGGACCTGTATGTGGAGTGGATGGTCAACGAGCACTGGCTGATCAGCCCGCTGGTGGGGTTCTATACCCCGCAGCGCAGTGCGCAGGATGGCGGCGTGCAGTTGGGTGGACGGGAGAGCGGGACCTATCTGCAGCTGGTGGTAGGGACGTTCTTCTAGGTCAAAGACCCTATCGCGGGGCAAGCCCGCTCCCACCGGTGCCGAGTCAAGTCGCACCGGTGGGAGCGGGCTTGCCCCGCGATGAATCTTCAGCAAAAACCCTGCTCGCGCAACCAGCGCGCAACCATCGGCTGGTGCGCCTGTGTCACCAGGCGCTCCAGGCCGATGCCAGCCTGTACGCCACGCACCACCGGCGCCAGCTCGACACCCTGCAGGTGCCACACCCCCAGCGGCTGGTCCGCCGTCACCACCACCTCGGCCTCTTCCACCCAGCCATCACGCAACACCGGGCGTCGCTCCACTCGCACCGCCTGCCAGTCCGCCGCAGCGTGCAGCGGCTGGGCATCCGGCCAATTGCGGCGGCGGACCCAGAACGGCTGCTCACCGCGCTGTGCCTCCTGCGCGTAGAAATCCCGGCCGATCCGGGCGAAACGCAGAAACAGCTGCTCGACCCGCGCCTGATGGAAGCGCTGCGCCAAGTCCGCCTGCCCGGGCCGCTGCAACAGAGTATTGATCACCACGGGCGCCTGCAGCGCCGAGGACAACGACTGGAAGATGCCATTTCCCGACAGCGGGTCCACCGCCATCGCGGCGTCGCCGACCCGCAGCCAGTCCGGGCCCGCACAGCTGCCGGCGAGAATCGCCGTGCTGCTGCGCGCATGCACCTGGGCGGGGGCGAAGGCCTGCTCGCCGAACAGCTGCGCCACCAGCGCCGAACCACGCCGACGCTCGGCACAGTATTCGGGCAAGGCCGCCTTGCCCGGCAGCTGCGCCGCCGTCGCATCCAGCGTCACCTGCCAGTAGCAGCGGCCATCGGCCAGTCGCGCCATCCAGGCCCAGCCGTCGTCCAGGCTCTCCACCGCCGAGGCCGGCGTGCCGGGCGCGGCCTGCCAGAGGTTGAGCAGGCTGACGGTCTCCGGCCCGCGCAGGCGACCTTCGCTCAACGGGGCCTGGCGACCACGAGCCTCGACCAGGAAGTTACCGTGCAAGGTGCGACCGTCGTCCAGGTGTAACCGGTACCCCTGCCCCCGCGCCACCTCGCGCACACGCCCTTCGATCAGCTCGACACCAGCGCGACGCAGGTCGTCGCGCAGGGCCTGGTCGAAACGCTGGCGATCGAGCAGGCATTCCTGGTTCAGTTGCAACCGCTCGCCGTTCCAGTGCACCTGGCGCGTGGCCGGCGTGGTGGCCTCGGCCAGGGCGGCACCCAGGCCTGCATGACGCAGGCCCTCCAGCACCCGCTGCGACACGCCTTCCACCGCGGCGAAGCGGCGCCAGTCGGACACCACCGTGACGGGGTAGCCCATCCGCCGCAGCCCCAGGGCCGTGGCCGCGCCGGCAGGTCCGGCGCCGAGTACCAGGATGCTTGCTTCAGGCATTGATCGGCCCCTTGCGCTCAGGGCCTGCGAACGCAGCGTGGGTTTTCAGCCACCGCAACAGCGCCTCCCGGGTCATGCCGGGCTCATCGCGCAGCAGGGCCGCCACCCGGCCGCTGAATGCGGCGCAGGCCAGGCTGGCTCCTGCCCCGCCATCGCTGCCGACCGCCGCGCCGAAGTCGGCCTGGGCCGTGTCCAGCCACGACCACTGCCCGGCAGCGCAGCGGGCATCGCCGGTCACGCGGATGACCCCGGGGTAGCTGGCCGGGTACACCGGCTCGCCCCGCGCCGGGCTCGAGGCGCACAGCAGCACCCCGGCGGCCACGGCCTCGGCACAGGCCTGGCGCAGCACCGGGCGGTCCTGGCGCAGGCCCAGGCTCAGGTTGACCACGCTCGCGCCGGCCTCCACCAGCCACAACAGACCAGCCGCCACCTGCAAGGCACTGGTGCTGCCCTGCCCGGCGAACACCTGGGCCAGCAGCACGGGCTGGGCGCCGGACTCGGCGCGCAGCCTCGCCAGTACGGCGCTGCCATGGCCCAAGGCGTCCGGCAGCGGGTCGCCCTCGCGCAACATGCCCTCTTCGAGCCAGAAGCGACGCGCATCCAGCAGGCCGGCCGCCTGCTCCGGTGAGCAGCCGCTGTCGATTACGCCAATCCAGGGTTCAGCGGTCATGGTCGGCAGGTTCCTTGCTGCGCAACTGCCCGGCCAGAAGTTCTAGGTGCAGATCGGTGTCAGCGAGGGTCGAGGTGCGGTGGCTGATGAGAATCCGCGTGCGCCCGGCGAACAGCTGGTCGATGGCGGCGATCACCTCGCGCTCGGTGGCTTCATCCACCGCCGAGGTGGCTTCGTCCAGCACCAGGATCGCCGGTTGCTGCAGCAGCGCCCGGGCGATGGCGATGCGTTGCTTCTGCCCGCCGGACAGCTGCTGACCGCGTTCGCCCAGCAGGCCATCGAGCCCCAGCGGCAGGCTCTGCACCAGGCTCTCCAGGCGGGTCAGGCGCACCACCCGCTCGAGGTCGTCACGGTTGGCCTGGGGCGTGCTGTAGGCCAGGTTCTGCGCCAGGGTGCCGCGAAACAGCACGATGTCCTGGCTGACCACGGCAATGCGTCGGCGCAGGGCCTGCAGGTCGAGCTCGCGCAGGTCGACGCCATCGAGCAGGATGCGTCCGCCATCGGGGTCGTAGAAGCGCTGCAACAGGTCGATCAGCGTCGACTTGCCGACACCGGAGGCGCCACTGATGGCGACCTTGGCCCCGGCCGGCAGGCAGGCATCGACCTTGTCCAGCACCTTCCCCTGACGCCCGTCGTGGGCGAAGCTCACCGCGTCCAGGCGCAGCTCGCCAGGCCCCTGTGGCATGGGCCGGGGATCATCCGCCTCGCGCACCGCGACCGCCTCCCGCTTGAGTTCCATCACCCGCCCCAGGCTCACGGCCATCCGCTGCACCGCCACGTACAGGCCCAGCAGGCTCTGCACCGGACCGACGGCCATGCCCATGTAGGTGGAGAACGCGATCAGCGCGCCCAGCTGCCAGGTCCCCTGGATCACCCACCAGCCGCCGACCAGGAACGCGCACGCCCGGCACCAGGAGGTCAGGGTGCCGGGCACCGCCTGGGTGAAGAACTCGGTGACCTGCACCTTGAGCAACTGCCCCATGTAGCCCTGGCCCAGCCGGTCGAGGCGGTCAGCCTCGCGCTGCTGCTGGCCGGCGGCCTGGATGAACTTCATCGCCGGCAGCGTCTCGACCAGAAACGACGATACGTCCGCCGAGCGCTCGCGCAGGCTGCGCACCTCGCGCTCGACCTTGCGCCGCATCCAGCGCAGCCACAGCACCTCGAGCGGAATCAGCAGCGCCAGCAGCAGCGACAGCTGCCAGGACAGCATCAGCATCAGGGCCACCGCGCCGACCAGGCCGATCAGCGCCGACACCGCCGAGAACAGCGAGTCCACGGCAAAGCGCTGGATCTCGGCGACATCGCCGTCCAGCCGCGACAGGATGTCACCGGTGCGCCGCCGCCCGTAGAAGGTCGGCGACAGCCGTTGCAGGTGGCGGTACAGGTCGTCACGCAGGGCGAACAGGATGCGCCCGGACAGCCGGGTGTGCAGGTAGCGGTTGACCCCGGCCAGCACGGTGCCGAGCAGGCCGGCGACGATCATGATCGCCGCCATGTGCCAGAGGGTCTGGTAGTCCTTGGCCAGCAGCCCCTCGTCGATCAGCGTCTTGACCAGCCAGGGTTGCGCCAGGGCCAGCAGCGAGGCGCCCAGGGACAGCGCCAGCAGCACGCCGATGGCGCCACGGTGTGGACGCACGAAGCCATACAGCCAGGCCAGCGCCTGGCGCATCAGCACCGGGTCGCTGGATTCGATCAGCCGGGAAAACAGTCCGCCCATGGCTCAACCACGCAACTGCTTGAGCTTGCGGTACAGCGTCGCGCGACTGATGCCCAGGGCCTCGGCCGCTGCCGAGACATTGCCCTGATGGCGGGCCAGGGCGGCGCGGATCAGCTCCAGTTCGTTGTCGCGCAGGCTGCCGGACGGCGCGGCGCCGCTGGCCAGCTCGTCGAGCAGGCAGTCGGTGAGATGGTCAAGGGTCAGCACCTGCTCGCCCTCCTCGCGCATCGCCAGGGCGGTACGCACCACCATCTCCAGCTGGCGGATGTTGCCCGGCCAGTCGAAGTTCTCCAGCAGCGCCACCAATGGCGCATCGAGGTTCACGCCCCTGGCCCCGGACTTGTCCAGCAGGCCCTGGATGAGCGTCGCCAAGTCGTCACGCTCGCGCAGTGCCGGCAGGCGCAGGGATACGCCGTTGACCCGGTAGTAGAGGTCTTCGCGAAACTGCTGGTCGGCGACCAGTCGCTTGAGATCACGGTGGGTGGCGCAGATCAGCGCCACGTCGATGTCCTGCTCGTCGCCGGCGCCCAGCGGCGCCACCCGGCGCTCCTGCAGGACACGCAACAGGCGCGCCTGCAAGGCCAGTGGCATGTCGCCGATCTCGTCGAGGAACAGCGTGCCGCCATGGGCCTGCATCAGCCGTCCGACCATGCCGCCGCGGCGCGAACCGGTGAAGGCACCCTCACGGTAACCGAACAGCTCGGACTCGATCAGGCCCTCGGGAATCGCCGCGCAGTTGACCGCCACGAACGGCTTGTCGGCCCGCGGGCCAGCCTGGTGCAGGGCACGGGCGGCAACTTCCTTGCCGGTACCGGTTTCGCCCAACAGCAGCACCGGCAAGCCATTGGCCAGGCCCTGGCGGGCCATGCGCAGGGCTCGTGCCAGGCGTGGGTCACCACCGGCCAGGGCCTCCAGGGCCTGGGGCTTGGCCGGTTCGGCCGGCCTGGCGGCGGGCGTCGGACCACTGATACGGCCATGCCGTGGCAGTTGCAAGGCACGGAAGAAGAATTCGCCCTTGGCGGTCTGCACGCTGCTGACACCGCCCTGCCACAGGCGGGCGATGAATGCCGGCGAACGCTCGCCCAGCAGGTCGCTGCTGCGCCGCCCAAGCAGTGTCTGGCGCGGCATCTGCAGCAACTGGCAGGCGTTGTCGTTGGCCGCCAGCACCTCGCCCTCCAAGCTCAGCGCCAATAGGCCCTGCCAGGCGCTGGCCAGGTACTGCGGCCGACTGTGGAAGGCCAGCACCAGGTGCTCGGGGTGATACAGCCCGAACAACCGGCTTTCGATACTGCCGGCGGCCAGCAGCAGCGTGGAAAGGCTGTCCTGGGGCTGGGCCATGACGCCTTCGCGGGTCACGTCGAGCACGCCGATCACTTCGCCGCACGGGTCACGCAGGGGCACCGAGGTGCAGGAGAACGGGCTGAGCCGGTCGAGATAGTGCTCGCCGCAGTTGATCAGGGTCGGCTGACCCTCGACCACCGCCGTGCCGATGGCGTTGGTGCCACGCAGGGCCTCGCTCCAGCAACTGCCCGGGTGCAGGTCGCGCAGGCCCTCGCGCTCGAGTGTCTGCTTCTGGCCCTCGATGGCCAGCACGTTGGCCTGGGCATCGCCGAGGATGACGATGCCGCTCTTGCCCTGGCGCTTGACCAGGTAGTCCAGTTCGGGGGTGACCGCGTCGATCAGCAGCCGGTTGTGCTCCAGCAGCGCGCGCAGGTCCAGGCCATGGCGGATGCCCAGGCCCACCTGCTCGCCCTGCAGGCAGTCCAGGCCGTGACCGAGGCTGCGGCGCCAGGAGGCGTCGATCTCGTCACGCAGCATGCCGGAGGGCAGCTCGCCTTCACTGGCCAGCTTCAGGCGGACCAGGCGGGATTGCTGCAGCGGGTCGTTGGCGTTTGTTGTTGGAAGTTGTCGCGCCATTGCGTGCTCCAGGGGTGCCCCGCGCAGGCGGGGCAATGGGCATCGGATTTTTCGGCAGTGTGCGTCAGAATTCGCTGGCAGTCATCTAGTACGCACTAGCGATTGATAGGCGCCTCGCACGGCACGCCAGCAGCCGTGGACCTTGCAATCCCTCCGCCGCACCGAGACAATGCGAGCAATTACCATTTACATCATGGATCCCGCTCTATGTCGACGCTCGACCGCTCGGCGCTGCACCAGCTGTACAGCGAAAACAACGGCTGGTTGAAAAGCTGGTTGCGCGCGCGCCTGGGCAATGCCGCCGATGCGTCCGACCTGGCCCACGACACCTTCCTGCGGGTCATGACCGCCCGCAACCAGGCGCCCATCCGTGAGCCGCGCAGCTACCTCAGCGCCATCGCCCGCGCGCTGCTGATCGACAAGGTTCGCCGCCGCGCCATCGAGCAGGCCTACCTGCAGGCCCTGGCCCTGCGACCCGAACCGGTCGAGGTGTCGCCGGAGATTCGCCTGTCGATCATCGAGATGCTGGTATCGGTCGATGCAATGCTAGACGAGCTCGGCCCCAGGACCCGCGACATCTTCCTCGCGGTGCAACTGGAAGGGCTGACCTATGCGGCGGTCGCCGAACGCTTCGACGTCTCGATCACCACGGTGAAAAACCACCTGATCCGGGCCATGACCCGCTGCCTGCTGGTGGTCGAGAGCTGAGGGCTGGTCAATGGATATGAAGACACTCGAAGCGGCCGCGACCTGGTACGTGCAGCTCAATGACGGTGATGCCGACACTGCACGGACCCAGGCCTGGCAGACGTGGCTGGCCGCAAGCCCGGCGCATGCCGAAGCCTGGGCGCGGGTGGAGAAGCTCCAGCGGCAATGGGCAATGGTGCCACGCCAGGCCGCGCTGTCGGGTTTGGGCGCGGCCCAGGCGCAGCGCCGCGAGGTACTCAAGGTGCTGGGCATGCTGCTGGCCGTCGGCGGCGGCACCTGGCTGGCCAGCGAGCAGGTGCCCTACCGCGCCCTGCTCGCCCAGGAGCGCACTGGCAGCGGTGAGCGACGCTCATTGCGCCTGGAGGACGGCTCGCAGTTGGAACTGAACGTCGACACCGCGCTGGATGTGCGTTTCGATGCACAAGTACGGGCGATCCAACTCTATCGCGGCGAGATCCTGGTCAGTACCGCCAGCGACCCCGCCCGGCGCCCGTTCATTGTGCACACCGACAACGGCAGCGTGCGGGCGCTGGGTACGCGGTTCAGTGTGCGTCAGCTGGCGGAGCAGACACGGGTCGGCGTGTTGCAGTCGGCCGTCGAGATACGCCCCCGGCACCACCTCGACCAGGTGCTGCGCCTGGACGCCGGACAAAAGGCCGGCTTCGACCGCGACACGTTGGCCCGCGCCCAGCCCCTGCCCGCCGACTCGACGGCCTGGGTCCAGGGCATGCTCAGCGTCAACGACTGGCGCCTGGGCGACTTCATCGACGAACTGGGCCGCTACCGAAGCGGGGTGCTGCGCTGCGCCCCGGCCATTCGCGGCATGAGCATTTCCGGCTCGTTCCGCATCGACGACACCGACATCGCCCTGGCGAACCTGCCCAAATCCCTGCCGGTGAAGCTGCGCTACCTGAGCCGCTACTGGGTCAGCGTGGAACCTGCCTAAGTCCTGAACGAAAAAAGTTTTCCGCAATCTTGCTGATTTCGATTCTCGTCCGTCCATGACACAAGCCGCGACGACAGCGACTTTCCGCCATGACACGCAAGGATCACCCAATGCCCGCTCCCCACCCCACCGCCCGCCTGCGCCTGGCCATCCGCCGGCTCGCCTTTGGCCTGTCCCTCGCCACCGTGCCCTGCGCGCTGCTCGCGCCGGCCCATGCCATGGCGAGCAGCCAGAACACCTACCATATCGCCGCCGGCCCCCTGGGCAATGCGATCACCCAGTTCGGCGTGCAGGCGGGGGTAACGATCTCGTTCGACACCGAGCAGACCCGCCACCTCAACACCGCCGGACTCGACGGCAGCTACACCATCGAGGAAGGCCTGCTGCGCCTGCTCGCCAGCAGCGGGCTGCAAGCCCAGCGCCAAGGCAACGGCGGCTATGTGCTGGTCCCGGCCGACAACGGCGCGGCGATGGAACTGGGGCCGTTGACCATCGACGCCAACCGCCTCGATGCCACCAGCGAGGGCACCCAGTCCTACGCAGCGCGCGCGGTGACCATCGGCAAAGGTGTGCACAGCCTCAAGGAAACGCCGCAGTCGGTCACTGTGATGACCCGCAAGATGCTCGACGACCAGAACCTCAACACCCTGGAACAGGTGCTCGACAAGACCCCCGGTATCACCGTCTACGACTCGCCCATGGGCGGCAAGTACTTCTACTCCCGCGGCTTCAACCTCGACGGCCAGTACCAGTACGACGGCGTGCCGCTGGATGTGGGCGGCAACTATGTGCAGGCCAACAGCTTCTCCAGTGACATGGCCTTCTACGACCGGGTCGAGATCCTCAAGGGCGCCGCTGGCATGATGAAGGGCTCAGGCTCGTCCGCCGGTGGCGTGAACTTCGTGCGCAAGCGCGGCCAGGACAAGGCCCATACCACGCTGACCCTGTCTGCCGGCACCTGGGACAACTACCGTGGCCAGGTGGATATGGGCGGCCCGCTCAACGAATCGGGCAGCGTGCGCGGCCGCGCCGTGGCGACCCTGCAGGACCGCCAGTACTTCTACAACAACGCCAAGCGCCAGGACCAGGTGCTGTACGGCGCCCTCGACTGGGACGTGACGCCCGACACCACCCTGGGCGTGGGCCTTGCCTATGAAGACGTCGACGCCTCGCCCTGCTACCACGGCCTGCCCCGCTACGCCAACGGCAGCGACCTGAAGCTGTCGCGCTCCACCTGCCTGGGCGCCAGCTGGAACGACCAGCAAAGCCAGCGCACCACCGGCTTCGCCGACCTCAAGCATCGCTTCAACGACGACTGGACGCTGAACTTCGCCTCGGTCTACACCCACAACAACCAGAACATCGAGTACGGCTACGCCGAGGGCGCGGTGCCGGTGGGCGCCGGCAGCGCCGGGATCCGCCGCTATGCCGGGCGGTTCGACTACGACCAGGACGACTACGGCTTCGATAGCTACCTCGACGGCAAGTTCGAGGCGTTCGGCCTCGAGCACGAGCTGATCGTCGGCGCCAACGCCAGCCGCCAGCAGACCCACGACTACTTCGCACTGATGGGCCTGGACGGTACCCAGAACCCGTTCGATCCGTCGCCGGCCTTCCCCCACCCGTCCAAGGACGCGTTCCTGACCGCCCCCAGCCGCGGCGGTAGCGTACCCACCGACTCCACCACCACCCAGTACGGCACCTACGCCACGCTGCGCCTGAAGCTGGCCGAGCCATTGACGCTGGTGCTCGGTACGCGGGTGAGCTGGTACCGCAACAAGAGCGATTCCTACACCCAGGCCTGGGACTACTGGGTGCACAACCGCAGCCAGGAAAACGGCCAGGTCACACCCTTCGCCGCGGTGCTCTATGACCTCAATGACGAATGGACCGCCTACGCCAGCTACGCCGACATCTTCCAGCCGCAGAGCAACCTGGTGAATGCCCAGGGCCAGGCCCTGCAACCCAAGACCGGCGCCAACTACGAGCTGGGTATCAAGGGTGAGCTGTTCGGCGGCGCGCTGAACACCGCCTTCAACCTGTTCCGCACAGTCGAGGAGCATCGCGCCGAAACGGACTTCGTCGCCACCTGCATGGGCTCGGGCGACCAGTACTGCTACACCGACAGCGGCAAGGTCCGCGCCCAGGGCTTCGAGGCCGAGGTCAGCGGCTCGCCCATCGAGCGCCTGGAACTGCTGGCGGGCTACACCTATACCCAGACCAAGTACCTGAGCACCATCAACCAGACCGACCCGACCGAACTCAATTTCACCTCAAGCTTCATCCCGCGGCACATGCTCAAGGTCTGGGGCGACTACCAACTGGACGGCGCGCTTGAGCGCTGGACGGTCGGTGCCGGGGTTTCCAGCCAGAGCGACAACTTCCGCCGCCAGGGCAACCTGAGCATCGAGCAGGCGGGTTATACCCTGTGGAGCGGCCGCGTGCAGTACCGCCTCGACGAGCACTGGAGCCTGGCGTTGAATGGCAACAACCTGCTGGACAAGCGTTATTACTCGACTGTGGGGGCTACTGGCTGGGGCAACTACTACGGTGAGCCGCGTAACTTCATGGTGACGCTCAAAGGGAGTTTCTGACGGGTGCAAGATGGGGCGGCGCAGTCGAAACCGCCCCTGCCCGTTTCACACCCTTTTCAGCATCCCCATGTGCGCATCATCCATCAATGCCTTGGCCATATCGCTCAGGTAGTGCGATGCCCAGACCAGCACCGGTTCGTTGTCCATCACACCGATGAAGGACGCCCGGCGGGCGCTGTCGAGCAGCACGGAAGCCTGCTCCATGGCGTGGTTTGCGCAGTTGCCGGGTTCCACACGGAACAGGCGTGTACCTTTGGTGGCGCCTTCCAGACAGGTGCAACTGCCGACGGTCCAGCCGAGCTGGCCGTGGTCTGCAGGGGTTTCGTTGTCCATTTGCGAAATCCTCTCTCGTGGAAAAGCCATAACTCATTGATTTAGCTAGCCCCTGTAGGAGCGGCACCTTGCGCCGCGAAAGGGCTGCGCAGCGGCCCCGGCAATTTTGATTGCGGCGCGGCATCTGGGGCCTGTGGCAGCTCTATCAGTGCAATGTGTACGACGGCGGCCGCGCACTCATCTGTAGCTGAGCCAGTGCCGACTCCAGCAGCATGCGGGTGGCATCAAGCTCGTGCATCATCGTCAGCATCACCAGAGTGGCCGGTGATTTGGGCAGGTGGCTGAACGACTGATGGGCGACGGCCAGTGCGCACATGACGTACTCGGTGGCCTGAACGAGGGTGTCCTCGAGGAGATGGGGGGATTCGGTGGACGGGGGTGGATCCGGGACGATCTTCAACATGACTTCATACTCGACGTTCATGAATGATCAACCAGACACCCATTCACCTGCAGGAGGATGGGTGGCGGCTACGTGCGGGTCTGCAAGTCCGGGGAACATCGAGCGATAACCCGGCCGGCCCGAGGGCCAACCGCACGTAGCCACCATTGAGCACAACCACTGGAAAGCGCCAGCGACTCGAAGGTGAGTACAGTTCGATGTTCAGACGGGCTTGCAGGCCCGGTCGTTGATTTGGCAACGACCCAGCGAGACTAGCCGCCACTTCGAGGGCGCAACAGTGGCCAAAGCATGCTTCGGAAATGGACTACTCGAAATAGGGAAAATCTGATTCCTCCATGTAGGACGCGCCAACGAATCATTGGCCGGACTCTGCCCTGCTCACTGATCGACCCTTGGCAGACATTCATAGCCAAAAGCAGTAAGTTATGTGGGCCTCAGCAGAGCGAGAAACCGAATGTTCAACCGGCTATCCATTGCCAGTCATAAGTCCAAGTACAGCCAAGGCTACTACCCCACCTTTGCGATTGACGGATCACCCCTTGAGGTTTGGCTACCCAGGCAGAATGCGGATGCCGAACTCCACCTTGTAGCTGCCCACTCCGGTTTGCACAGTGATGAAGACACCTTGTTGATCTGGGATCGGATCTATTCCACGGCTCCAGGATGGAAGACCTTGGTGCCTTTGCTGGTATGCTCGGATGACCTGGACCTTACCTGCACCGTGATTGTCGCTGAGCAATGCGCCCGTGAGCATGCCGTTCACTGGAGTCGATTTGGTTTGCTAAGGGACCTGATCACTGTCGAATCCCCTGCTGTTGACTGGTTCGACGCGATACCCTGCCTGACTTTTGAAAGGTCGCATTTTCACAGCATGCTGGATGAGTTCAGAATGCAGGAAAACATCGAAATGTACTGGGACTAGCCTGACCAGCAAGCGATTCGAGATCCGCACTTCCGGTCTTGAAATACATTAGGCTACGTCGCTGATGCCCACACCGGTCCCCCACTCCGATATCGATACCTTGCTAGGTACAGCGCACGATCGCTCAGTGACCCTGGACGATTTATCGCTTTACTGCCGAAGCCCAGACCTGCGATCTGCCGATCTGCTCAATGCCCTATCAATCGAAACGGCCCGACGATTCATTTCGGGGGCAATATCGTATGAGGCTGGCGATAACATCATGAATGGCCTATTCACCGCCATTGTCGAACTGAGCACGGACGAGGAGATGCCACAGCCGGCATTTGACATCTACCTGGCATTCGATGACGGGGAATACCATCGTCCAGGGGACTCGGAACACATACAGCCGTCAGAGCGCTATACCAGACCTTTATTGAAAGACCTCGATAGCGCCCAGTGATCCAGCCACACGGCTCAAGCGCCCGTCCAAGTGTGACCTGAATCGGTGCGGCTGTCCGACCCAGGCCACCGGGGTCTGTTTCACACCTTCTTCAATATCCCCATATGCGCATCATCCATCAAGGCCTTGGCCATATCGCTCAGGTAATGCGATGCCCAGACCAGCACCGGTTCGTTGTCCATCACACCAATGAAGGACGCCCGGCGGGCGCTGTCGAGCAGCACGGAAGCCTGCTCCATGGCGTGGCTTGCGCAGTTGCCGGGCTCGACACGGAACAGGCGCGTACCTTTGGTGGCGCCTTCCAGGCAGGTGCAGGTGCCGACGGTCCAGCCGAGCTGGCCGTGGTCTGCAGGGGTTTCGTTGTCCATTTGCGAAATCCTCTCTCTTGGAAAAGCCATAACTCGTTGATTTAGCTCGCCCCTGTGGGAGCGGCCTTGTGTCGCGAAAGGGGCGCGCAGCGGCCCCAGGTTCCGAGCCGCCATCAAAATCGCCGGGGCTGCTGCGCAGCCCTTTCGCGACACAAGGCCGCTCCCACATGGCTAGACGATCGCCTAGGGGATCGTGGCAGCCCTGTCAGTGCAATGTGTATGACGTCGGCCGCGCACTCATCTGGAGCTGAGCCAGTGCCGACTCCAGCAACATGCGGGTGGCATCAAGCTCGTGCATCATCGTCAGCATCACCAGAGTGGCCGGTGATTTTGGCAGATGGCTGAACGACTGATGGGCGACGGCCAGTGCGCACATAACGTACTCGGAGGCCTGGACGAGGGTGTCCTCGAGGAGATGGGGGGATTCGGTAGATGGCGGTGGATCCGGGACAATCTTGAGCATGATGAAATTCTCTAGTTGCACTGATCGGACCGCAGCCCATCGCTTGCAGGCGATAGGGTGGCGGCTACGTACGGGCCTGCAAGACCGGGGCAACTAGAGTAAGCCCGGCTGACCCGAAGGCCACCCGTACGCAGCCACCATAACGCACGGCCAATGGCTTGAGACCAATGGCAAGGGGTGGCGCTGATCTAGTTGTCCCGCTCAGGCTTGCAGACCCGGCCGCTACTTTTTGCAGCGACCCAGCGAGACTAGACCTCTGTTGGAGGGCATAAAAGCGGCCAAAGCATGCTTCGGAAACGGACTACTCGAAATAGGGAAAATCTGATTAATCCCTGTAGGACGCGACGCGGGGCTCTCCCCTGCCCGTCTACCCTGGCCCCAAAAAGACGGTTTACATCTCACCCAGAGCTTGTAGAGAATCCCCCCACTTTTGGTCATCAGGTCTGAGAAGCTGCATATGCCCTACATCATGCAAGCTGCCATCCTTCTGGTACTGGGCGCACTCCTCGTTCAGTTTCTGAAACCATACCCCTTACGCAAGTGGCTGGGCGTGGCGCTGTTGGCTGCGGGCCTGGTCGGCATCTTCAAAGTCGGCCAGCAGCAGTTGCTGGGCTTTGATTTGGAGCTGCTGGCGCTCCTGGCCGTGCCGTTGGGCGTGGTTCTGTTCGTGACGCGGCGACGGTTCACGGAGGTGGGCTGAAGCCCAGGTCCGGCTCTTGTAGGAGATCGCCGGGCCCTACGGGCTACGCAGCCGTGCAGGGAACAACGTTACAAGCCTTACCAACGTGGGAGCGGGCTTGCCCCGCGATGCGGCATATGGCACCGGCGTTGCCGGTGATCGCGGGGCCAGCCCGCTCCCACGCAGCCCAACAACCAGGTTGCATTGAGAACAGCGCCTTGGATCAATGTCCACTTCGGATCGATCAGGCGGCCCCCTTGGCCTGCTGCTCCAGATGCACCTGCAACGTCGGATCGATCCTCAACGCACTGGCCAACTCATCAAGGTAGGCCCGCTCCGCATCCTGCTGGTCATCTACCAGCATCACACTGGCCAGGTACATTTCCGCAGCCATGCCCGGGTCCTGGGCCGACTGCGCCACCTCGGCGGCATTGAGGGGCTTGCTGACTTCCTCATCCAGCCATTGCTGCAGTTGCGGGTCGCTGGTGTGACGTTTGATTTCGGCGTAGATCAACTGTTCTTCCTGCGGGTCGATGCGACCGTCAGCCTTGGCTGCCGCAATCAGCGCGCGCAAAATCGCATGGCTGTGATCCTCGGCCTCGGGGCCAGACAATTGATCCACGGTACGCACGGCCTGTTGCGGCGCGGCCGCCTGGCTACGCTGCCAACTTTGATAAGCCTGGAACGCCATCATGCCCAACGACGCCAGCGCCGCGTAATTAACGCCACCAGCAGAGCGCCCCTGAGCGGAAGCGCCAGCGTTGCCACCGCTGCCACCCAAAATGCCGCCCAGTAAACCACCAAGGCCACCACTGCCACCTGCGGTACTGCCGCCGCCAAGCAGCCCTCCCAACAAGCCGCCCAAACCGCCCAGGCCGTCTTGCGATGACATGCCGCCGCGCCCTTGTTGCGCTTGCGAACCCTGCCCGGCCCGAAGCAACTGTTCCAGCAGATCACTCGTGTTCATGGCACCGCCCTCGGTCGGTAGTCGTCGCCCAGACAAGCAACGATAGTCCCCTCAAGGCGAACCGCCATTACCGTCTGGCCGACGGGTAACCGGGGGCATACCAAGTGCAGCTAAATAGCACGAACGCTCCCTGCGACTTGAGTCGGAAGCTGGGGCTGGACCGCCTCTATTGCGGCAGTTTCGCGATCACCTTGATCTCGAAATCGAAGCCGGACAACCAAGTCACGCCAAGAGCGGTCACCGTGGGATAAGGCGCTTCGCCCCAATACTCGGCCGCCACCTCCCAGATGGTTTCGAATTTCGAGTCGGGATCGACCATGAAGATGGTCGTATCAACCACATCCTCGAAACTACTGCCGGCCTCGGCCAGGATCGCGTTGAGGTTGGCGAAGGCCAGACGAACCTGCGCCGCGAGGTCCGGCTCGGCCGAGCCATCCTTGCGGCTGCCGACCTGACCGGATACGAACAGAAAACCGTTGGAGCGAATCGCCGGCGAGTAGCGGTGCAGCTCGTACAAAGCATGGCGATCGGGTGGGAAAACGACATCACGTTTACTGGACATTGCCTACCTCGTTCTGGGCCATCGCGGCCCGGTGTTTACGGTGAGACCACTATAAAAAGGCCACCTACCTGGATAAACGGGCAGCTCTGGTCAGGACTGTTTGTATACTCCAAACAATCCAGGTGCGAACGAGGCGTGGAATGGACCGATTCGATGCAATGCAGGCGTTTGCCCGAGTGGTGGAAACCGGCAGTTTCACCAAGGCGGCCGCCACCCTGCACATGAGCAAGACCACTGTGACGCAGCTCATTCAGCAGCTGGAAGCGAGGCTGCGCGTGCGCCTGCTCAACCGCACCACACGCAAGGTCAATGTCACCGCCGACGGCGCGGCCTACTACGAACGCGTGGTCCGGCTACTGGTCGACATGGACGACGCCGAGACCAGCTTGTCCAGCGCGTCCATGACACCGCGCGGACGGCTGCGAGTGGATGTACCCAGCCCGCTGGCGCGAATGCTGCTCATACCCGCCTTGCCAGAGTTTTTTGCACGTTATCCAGAAATCCAGCTGACCGTGGGCGTGAGCGATCGCATCGTCGACATCATTAGCGAAAACGTCGACTGCGTGGTGCGTGGTGGCGAGATCACTGATCAGTCCCTGGTGGCAAGGCATGTGGGCGATTTGCAGCTCGGCATGTATGCCACGCCCGGCTAC
Organism: Pseudomonas peradeniyensis; assembly: GCF_014268935.2. Taxonomy (GTDB): domain Bacteria; phylum Pseudomonadota; class Gammaproteobacteria; order Pseudomonadales; family Pseudomonadaceae; genus Aquipseudomonas; species Aquipseudomonas peradeniyensis. Next base: position 103,476 of record NZ_JABWRJ020000004.1, read on the forward strand.
TTGCAGCGCTTTGGGACACCGGTGCACCCCCGTGAGTTAGAGGAAGGCCAGCACAAAACCATCGGCTTTCTCTGGTTTCATACAGGCAAAACCTTGCCCTACGCGATGCAGCGTGGCGAGGAGCGCATAGAGGTCCAGGCCCGCCCGCAACTGACGGTCGATGACGGCAATGCGTACCTTGCCGCCGGCCTGGCTGGCCTGGGGATGCTCTGGCTGCCCCAGTACATGGCCAAACCACACCTGATCAGCGGCGAGCTGCTGCCGTTGTTTGAAGACTGGCACATGTCGCCAATGCCGATGTACCTGGCCTTCCCGCCGAACCGCCATGTCAGCGCCAAGGTGCGGGTGTTTATCGACTGGATAATCGAGTTGATGGCCGAGCATGCGCCGGTGGCCGGATGAAACCGCTCTGGGTGATCGTAAACGGCATACCAGATTCCTTGACTGTCTGATTTGCAATGAGGATGAGGGATCAATATTCCGTAACACTGGAGAGCCTTACCCCGATTCACAGAGTGGATAAACATTTACGGCTCGCACAGGTTAGACATTGAATCAGCTACTTCTTTAGCCGCTCTCCCGGTTGCATCACTGCGCAAAGTCAGCTTTATCAAGTCAAGCGGTTGAGGTTTGATTACCTTTGCACCTGGCACGCTCATGCAGGTGACCTTGATCATGTCGTCAATATCCTGCAAAGGCAGGTCTTCAGCACCCTTGGCATCATCGACCAGAAAATTTTCCCAATGCCCAAGCACCACCAGCCGCGGCTGAGTGCGGGCGAGTAGCACACTCGGATAATTGTCGACCTTCTGCCAAGAGCTCACTGCCAGTATCTGAACATCTACAGCATTGCCGTCGTCCTCGAGCACTGGCAACCCGAAGGGTGGAGTGCTTGCCGAGTCCAGATAGTGAATCCGCAGAACCGTCTTGCCCGCGTCATCCAGCAGGTCAATCATCCACGCCAGCACCTGGCCTTGCTTCCAGCCCAAGGCTGTAGATGGCAACTCAGTGAGGTCGGGGTCAGCGTCATAACTGCCACTGGCCAAGGTATACCCGGCAAAATGCGGCGCATGCATGCTTTGAATCGGCATCGCGCGAAAATGCTTTCGGGTGGATTCGATCCACTCCCCCCTTTCCGCTGGTTTGTCCGCTTGTACCCTGGCCATCTTGCACTGGGCATCGACCACGCGTTCTGGCGCGATGACCGCGCGCAGGATGCGCCCAACCGTGACCGAGCCATAGGCGATTGCGTTTGGCGCACGGTGCTGCATTATCCAGGGCACATCGAGCAGATGATCGTAATGGCCATGACCGATCAGCAGCATGGTCACATCGTCGGCCGCCGGCATCTTTCGGGAAAGTTTCTCCTCGTCCGGCTTCATTGAAAGCGTGAAGGGCGAGGGATGGCTGAACAGCGGCGCTATCAGCAGGGCCTCGCCACGCCAGCGAATCAGATAACCGCCTATTCCCAGGAACTGGAAGGTCGGCGTCGATGCGGTGTCCGATGGCTCTGCGACTGCGAATGCAACGCGAAGATCGAAGACCAGAAGCAATAGCGTCAATATCCAGTAACGGACCATGCGCGCCCTCCAAGGCTGTTGCTCAAGGATGCTTCCCAACGTGAACGCCGAGTGCTGAAAAACTGTTTTTTCGGGGCAAACGCATCCACGGCCAACTCAGCGTCAGTTCGGCAACTTTCAACAGGTTTACCTTTTTATTTAGCGCTCAAACTTCTGACTCATACACTAGCACCGCCTAGGGAAACTGGCCGTATGCGCAAAGATCCATTTGTAATTTGACGGCTGGTCCGACCAACGTGTGTGCGCTCACGATCAGGCAGCGACTACCCTGAGTGGCAGGCATGCCACGCCGCCAGCGGCATAAGGAGGCAAACTTCATGAGCACGAAATGGGGCACCGTACTGTTCACCTTCGAGACCCCGTCGCTACGTGACGGCCTGTCGGCTGTCGAGCGCACAGGCGACTCGCTGTGGTTGGCGAATGACGAGACCACAAGCCTGGAGCGCCTGCAGATCGGCAAGGCAACGGACACGGGAACGATCACCTGCAACGAGCACCGGGTCTTCCCGTTGCAGGAATTTCTGAACCTGCCCGTGAAACAGGATGACGCCGAGATCGATATCGAGGGGCTGGCCTACGACACCCGCGAGGGATATCTGTGGCTAACAGGCTCCCATAGCCTGAAACGCAAGAAGGCCGACGCCAAAAAACCCGCCCACAAGAACATCAAGCGCTTGGCGACGGTGGAGGCCGATGGCAATCGTTACCTGCTTGCCCGCATCCCCGTGGTGTTAGAAGACGACCGCCATGCACTGGCCGACAAGGTCGACAGCGACGGGCGGAGCGCGGCGCAGCTGCGCGGCGACGACACCGGTAACGAGCTGACTGCGGCAATCGCCGAAGACGAACATCTGCGCGACTTCCTGCGCATCCCAGGCAAGGACAACGGGTTCGACATCGAGGGGTTGGCGGTTAATGGCCCACGACTGTTGCTGGGGCTGCGCGGGCCCGTGTTGCGCGGCTGGGCGGTGGTGCTGGAGATTGAACCCGAACAGGACGACAACTCGCCCGGCACCCTGCTGCTCAAGCCGATCGGCTCGGATGGGCGGCCCTACCGCAAGCACTTCTTCGACCTCGAAGGCCTGGGCGTGCGGGACCTGTGCTGGCAGGGCGACGACCTGCTGATCCTGGCCGGCCCAACCCTGGACCTCGATGGCCCGGTCACGGTGTTCCGCTGGCGTGGCGCCTTGGCCTCTGACGAGGAAAGCGTGGTGTTTAGGGACCAGTTGCAGAAGGTACTCGAGGTGCCATTCGGAAAAGGCGACGACCATGCCGAGGGTCTGTGCCTGTGCGAGCCGGGCGATGGAACGGGCGCAGTGCTGCTGGTGGTCTACGACGCCGCCGCCGAGCAGCGTAAACAGGGTGCGACGGGGGTAGAAGGCGACCTGTTCATCGTCAATTAGCGCGCCGGGTCTGGACAGGCGCGCGGAGTCTGCCCCTTGAGCTGCTGGCTGGTGTGTACGCGAGATCGCCCACGGAGACCAGTCAGGCGGCCCCCTTGGCCTGCTGTTCCAGGTGCACCTGCAACGTCCGATCGATGCCCAACGCACTGGCCAACTCATCAAGGTAGGCCCGCTCCGCGTCCTGCTGGTCATCCACCAGCATCACACTGGCCAGGTACATTTCCGCAGCCATGCCCGGGTCCTGGGCCGACTGTGCCACCTCGGCGGCATCGAGGGGCTTGCTGACTTCCTCATCCAGCCACTGCTGCAGTTGCGGGTCGCTGCGCTGACATGCCGCCGCGCCCTTGTTGCGCTTGCGAGCCCTGCCCGGCCCGAAGCAACTGTTCCAGCAGATCACTCGTGTTCATGGCACCGCCCTCGGTCGGTAGTCGTTGCCCAGACGAGCAACGATAGACCCCGCAAGGCGATCCGACATGACCGTCTGGCCGAGAGGTTACCCGAAGCTTGTCGAGCGCGGTTAAGCAGCTAAATAGCACACATGCTCCCGATCGCTTACCTGCCCTTCACGAAGGGCGGCTTTCGATCCAGAGCGGATGCTCTGCGGCAGGCCATTGACTATTGATGGTTAGGCTCTCCGCCCCCTGGGCCTCTATATGAGACTGGACCAGGTCTTATTGCTTACATGAGTGTGAAAGCCAAAGCTCAAGTGAAGGGGTAGTGGTTGCTGCTTGTGCTTGTACCGCACGAAGTTGGATGGGACATCCCTTTGATAAAAAGAACGCTTCAGTAGACTTGAGCAGCGCGACTGCGTCCTGTTCGTCTTTCGGGTGAAAATATTTAACCAACGGATTGTATTCGCCTGCCAGCCGCTCTGCTCCTGGAGCGGAGTAGTTTTGTGCTTCAAGGCTCTTCCTCAATTCGTTGATAAGTGACCGACTCAAACCACCTTGGAACTGAATATAAACCAAGCGGCGTTTCAGCAACGCTGGATTTTCCTTTTTAACCTGCGAGGTCAGCTCGGCAAGACTATTTCTGAGCTCTTGAACAGACCTCGCGGCATCAGCTTCCTGCTTGCGAGCCTCATCACGCAGTTTGACCGCTGAGTCTGCCTCGGCTTTGGCGGTGGCTGCAGTAGTCTCGGCCACTCTGGCCTTTTCGCTCGCCTGCGAAGACTTGGTTTCAGCGAGTTCTACCTGAGCTTTCGCTACAAAAAGGCTTCCACCCGCAGTGATCGCTCCACCTATCCCCAGGACGATTGCACCTAAAATTTTGATAACCTCAGACCAGTAGGCCCCCCTATTCTGTCGGGGTACCGCTGCCGCCTCTTGTTCGAGCTTTGTTTTTTCTGCCCTGAGCTTCTCTGTCTCGGCGCGCAGCTTTTCAATCTGGACGGCTTTCAGGGCAGGGTCTTCAGAATCAGGTCGTATTGCCATCATACTCTCCAGTAAGGACAACGCTTAAGCTGACGGGTAGGAAAATCATGGTTTATGGCTGTCCGGTAAACGAAGTGGGTTCAGTCGAGCGTAGTGTGACGCTGCGCTACCAAAGCGAATTTCGTTACCGGACAACAAGGCTGCTCCCCTTTCCACAGACGATCCGCACCGTGAATGTTCGGTTTCCTGTCAGAAGCCCCGCAGATCATCCACCGGCAACTTGAGTTCCTGCTTCGGCCCAATTCCGGTTATGCGCTTGAGCGTACGGCTTACTACATCCACGCTGTTATCGAAGCAACCATGGTTCGGTTTGATAGTGACATTGGAGCTATTGTCGGGACCGTCCGATCGGTAGCTGAACACCTCTGTTTTGTCGAGGATCTCGATCTGTTTACGCTTGGCCAGGCCCGCCAACTGGACGGTCTGGCGCCATTTGCCAAGAGCCTCGCCTGTGCTGGAGGAGCCGTCCCATCCCTTGTAATCGGGGTCAAGCACGTTGGCCTGGCCAAGGACCGGCGTGCGTAGGTCACCTTCCAGCGCGTTGGACACCAGATAGAGCAGCGATTTGCCATAAGGACCAATACTGTCGTCGCGCTCATTGCGGTCCGAAAGTATGTCCAGGTAGAGGTTCTGCATCAGCGTCTCGTGAGGAGCGAAGTGTCGATTGGCAAACTGCACCGTGCACGCTGGCGCGTAGAGGTGGAGCGAGCGGGCGTTCATTTCGAGACCACGTTCTGCGAGCAGGTCGATGACATGGCCAAGGAAGATCGCTCCAGCCGAGTGCCCCACCAGATGGATTTCCAGTTGGTCGCCCCAGGTCCTGATCAGGTTCTGCAGGGCAGTCACAAGTTTGTCGCCGCCGCGGGTGGGCAGGTTGGCGAACATGGCGTTTTCTTTCATCTCACTCCAGATCGGCCGGGCGAAGGGCCGGCCAATTCCCCGCTCGAGGAGGAGGTCGGCACCGTCCTGAAGACTTTCGCGCAAACCGCCGACACGGGATGGTTCACGCTGGAACATATCGGTGATGATGTCCGTGATGGATTCCAGTACACCGGTCTTCCAGACGATGAACAACGGATAGCAGCCATTGCCCAGGAAATAGCGTCCCATTGCCCTCGCACGCTTGATGGCGGTGGCCTGATCATTCAGTCCGCCATGGGCGTAGAGCACTAGGCGCTTGGTCTTGTCCGGCTGGGAACGAAACCACTGATCAGGTAGTCCGCAGGCCTGATACTGCAGTGAACGGTTCAACTCGTCCTGGGTGAGGTGACGATCAATACGTCCGTTGTTTCCGAAGATCACGCTGTGATCATAGGCCTTGGGTTCATCCCACCACTGGGAGCTGTCGACAGTGGCCGCAGTGATTGCCCTGCTGCGATCTGCGGCCAATTGACCAAGCATCACGCCCGGCACACCAAGGGCTGTGACCCATGCATCCATGCCATTGGCGAGCCAGTCGGCATAGCTCAGCAAGGCGAATCCTCCCCCACCCCAGGTGATACCCCAAGAGTTCTGCACGATGAAGCCGATAGCGTTGAACCCGACGAGGGCAAAGGCGTGGCCGCCGCTCTGCGATGGCCTGCCGTCGAACGCAATGGCAGGCAGGCCACTATGTGTGTTGACCTTGCCCTTTGTTTCTGCAACCTGGTTCCAGCCCTCGTGAGTGAAAGCTGACACATAGATCGCACCGACCTGGCAGATGGCGGCCTGTAAATCTGTGATGGAAGTGATATCAATCCGATAGTAGACGCCCAATGTGTTGTCGGTTGCACGGGTTGCATAGCCGAACTTCGGCGGTTGGGTTGCCTGGTCATCGTAGGGCCAGTCGGACTCCAGGCACACGCCGTGGTGTTGCCAGCCCTTCAAGGCGCCACGACAACTGGATCCCTCGTAGTCCTCGCCGGCGAACTCATCGTAGCGTCGCGCATAGTTGTAAAGCATCCGCGGGCTGACCGACTCCAGAGCGTTAAGGTTGCTGTTCTTGCGCCAACGCAGGTAATTGACCACACAAGCAAGACCGAAACCGGTGCAGGCACCTTCCCGACCCTGATCGAGGATCAACCCTGACTGGGTGTAACCCGGCAGATACTCCTTTATCAGATCGTCCGGGGGGAAGGCATCAGGAAGGCTTGAAGGCGGTGGCATGTAGGTGCGGTCACGCAAGTCCACCGGATCTTTGCTGGCATCAAGCTGACGCGCAACTGGCGTTGGCTTCGCTGCTGTCTTTTTCGCCACGACGCCCTTGAACAGACGGGCGCGAGTCGGCTGGGGAATAAGCTTCGCAAGTCTGAAGACATCGATAAAACGCTCAAGGCCGTGGGCGCCCTTGTTGACTGCCTTGCGAGCTGCACGATAGTTCTCACTGGTCAGGGCCTTGCGAATCTCGGACGCATGGTCGGCAAGGAATGTCGCCAGGAGGACGGCTGCCACCTCGGGAGCATTGGCAAGATCAGGTTGCGTTTCGACATCCAGGCCAATGCGCTCTGAATAGATGTAATAGTTGTGATGGCCGGTCAATTGTACGAAACCACGGCCGCGGAAGTTAGCACCCTCACCGGGCTTGGAGTTGCCGAGGTCCTTTCTGCCCTCGTAGGCACTGAAGGGTGGCATGCCAGGGGTGGTATTAAATTTCGAGGGAAACTCCGAGATGGGCACGAAACCTTCGGTCTCTGCACGTATGGTGCCCAACGCAGTCAGTATCATCGACCTGTCAGTCAGGTCGGTCGCTGCCAGGGCCGCGACGACATAGGGGAGGTAGCGTTGGATGTTCGACGCTTTGGTTGCGGGGAACAATAACTTCACCGTATCCACGTCCAGCGCCATAGCCAGGTCTTTGAGCTTACGCAGACCCAGCAGGCTCTGGCAGTAAGGACCGACTATTCCATCTGCCACTATGCCGATGCCCGACTGCCAATGACGGACTGCCGATTCCGTCAATGCGTCGAACTCACTTCCTCCAGCAAGCCCGGGGAATCCCCCCTCGTCGTCGGCCAGCGCGCTGGCCAATTGTTTGCGAAGTTCAGTTACCTCACCGCCACTCTGGTTACGTGCCAATAACATGCCCATGACTCTACCTCCTGCGCTCCATGTTCCCAATGCTGCATTGGTTGCAGCCCATGCCGGGCACCAGACGTACAGAAATACCGTCCCTGACTAGAAGGAACGGTTGAGATAAACGGCGCTGAGACGACGGGAACAACACCACAGAGCAGTTTTTGAGGTCGGGCGCAAGGCGCTTTGGAGTATAGCCGTGCTGGAGAAAATATGATGACGACATCCTCGGAGGCCACCAGGGTAAGGGTGATCTATGCTCAGCCCCCAACAGTTGACGTTCGGCAAACTTTTCCATGGAGAAAGTAGACAGGCTAAAAATTTATTCCAATTTGCGATTATGACTATTCCAAGAATAAGGACAGATAAACCCCCATGACTGCCAAAGCTAAATAAGCACTCGAAGAGACGTGCTACGCTTCAGCTGAAGACGCTGTCATTGAGTGTGGCGAGCAACACTTATCTTGCAGGAGAAGGACATGCACCGCCTTATCCAGTTCATAAACAAAATTAGCGGAACGATACTGTTCTTGTTCAATTTCGGCGCCAGCGTCATCTTATCTATTGCGCTTACGTTTTTTCCGCCATCATCCAGTGGAGCACCACCAGAATACCTCTGGAACAGCTATTGCCTTATCATTGGAGTACTTATCTTCATCGGGCTTTGCCTAGGCGAATCGATGATCAAGTCAGAAACCTTTTTTTCTGATTTCAATCGAGATTTTAGAAATTTAAAAATAAATGGATGCGAAGTAGAGTACATGGGTAGAGCAGGTAGCTTACTCGACTCACACTTCTTTAGACTAAAGAAACTTTGCGAGCAAGCCACCACGGTAAAAAACACATTGATTTTCTACGGGAGAAACAACAAAGGGCATGAAATGGCTCGAGAATTTATTTCGAGGCAGCCATTGGAGAAGCGATTCTTACTAATCGATACAGTCATCAATCATGGAGGACAATGGCACGAACTATACTCCGACGTGGGACTATTACAGGAGATCGAAGGTCAGGTGACGCTGCGAAAGTCACGCACCGATAGTGGAAACGTAGACTATGACCCGCGAGTCATGGAGGCGGTGTATCCGGTGATCAATTTTGTCATTTTTTCCAATGACAACACTGAAAATTCATCCGCAAATTCAGGCACAGAAGTTTGGTTCGGATTTGGCCTCTTTGAGGGGGCTATTGACACTTCGGTTTTCCGAACAAAAAACCGAAAATTAATTGCTTATTTCAACCAGTACTGGACCGCTCTGGAGGCTGACAGTAAAAAATGGGAAGGTTCTACTCGCAGTGATACCGTAGGCGTCTGGTTTAATGTTTCGTATGATTCTAATGGAATAGCCGATTGCTGCGTAATGATAATACAACTGATCGGTAGAGCGCTTTTCATAAAGGGGCAGATTTTCAGCAGGACCGATACGGATTATGCTTATTCTGGAAAATTTGAATCGACTTCCGCATCATTTCGCTGCGTATCGAATGGCGGAGGCTCAAAATTAGACTTTACATTTAGCGGATCATCAAACGCAAATGCCGGCATCAATGGGGCAGGCTTTTATGAATTTAAAGCATTGGACAAATTTGAATTCTTCACCGGATTAGTATTCAATGAGCGCAAGAATGTAAAAAAAATATTTGGAGAAAGGCTGCCGAGAACAATAGCCGATCAGTTGACTACTGTTGATGATGAAAACCTGACCCACTTAAAAGGCGGTGGATTTCAAAAAAAATTCATCAACGAGCATATACATACCGTAAAGAAAACTCCACCGTTAGATGGCGATACACCGTTCATCCCTAAACGGCGTTGATATGAAATCACTAGGATCTGTACGAAGTGTGTCTGCGCGAAGGCCAGACAAGGCGGAACGGGGGGAGGAAGCGGAGTGTACTGGAGTACATGAGCATTCCGAGCCCCATTTCAACGCAGTATGGGCGAGTGCAGATACATTTCGTACAGAGCCTAAGGTTTTTATCTAGGTGCAATTGGTTCGCCTTGCCTAGCATAGGGCATGTGAGGCCGCCAGTAACAATAGGGCCTTTTTCAATCTTGCCTGCCGCGAACGGCTGCTTTGGGTCGATAGCTACCTTTCGTCCCAAGGCAGACACTCGCGTCACCCCACGCCTGAGCTCCACCCGCCCAACCTTGCCGCTCTACCCACCTCAACTCGTCATCACCATCCTACGCGCAGACACCTGAACCAGACTCTCCAGCACAATCACCCAATACCGCCTCAGCCTCAACCCGCGCTTGAATCCACTCAACAAATGCACGCACCTGCACTCGCCGCATGTTTTCCCCGCGACCAACCAGGTAATAAGCAAACCGCGAAGGCCAGGCCCGGTCCAGCGCCACCACCAACCTGCCACTTCGCAATTCCTCTTCGGCATGCTGCGCCTGTACCAGGGCAATACCCTGCCCACTGACAGCCGCACGCACCAACAGCAGATCCTCGTCAAAGCTCGGTCCCCGGCGGCTACGGTGATCGGGCTCGACACCATGAGCCTGCAACCACAGCGTCCAGTCGGCTCGATCAGCATCCTGCAGGAGTGGGTAGTGCAAGCAGTCCTGCGGCGCCTCCAGAACCGGCCCGCCAGCAAGCAGACCAGGGCTGGCCACCGGTAGCAGCACAGGCGCCAGCAGCGGTATCGACTCCAGCCCCGGGTAATCCCCCAGGCCATGACGCAGGGCAATATCGACAGGCTCCCGGTGCAGGTCGACAAGCTCGGCCGTGGACTGCACCTGCACATCGATCTCCGGGTGCAGCGCATTGAAGTCCGCCAACCGCGGTACCAGCCAACTGGACGCGAATGACGGCTGGGTGCTGATCGTCAGGGTGTTGGCCCGCGTCAGCACTTGAAGATCGAGCAGCGCGCTTTCGATCTGGCCAAACCCGCGTGACAGCCCCGGATAAAGGCTCGCGCCCGCCTCCGTGAGCTGCACGCCATAACGGCTGCGGGTCAGCAAGGTAACCCCGAGGCGATCCTCCAGCAGGCGAATCTGTTGACTGATAGCGCCCGGGGTCACGCCCATGCGCTCGGCGGCGGCCTTCAGGCTGCCCAGGCGAGTGGTTTCGGAAAAGGCACGCAACGCGAGCAACGGCAACACGGCACCCATGCAATACCAACCTTAGAAAAACTGATCTGAGTAAGTGGAATGATCGTTCGTAAACCACCTGGATGATACCTAGCATAGCGTTGTGCCAGACACATTCGAATCAGTTTTATTAAGGTGAACAACATGCAGGACCCTGCGTTTGTGCTTTATACCGACAGCTCCCCCAACGGTTTCAAGATCACCATTGCCCTCGAGGAAATGGGGCTACCCTATCGCCTGGTCCACGTGAACATCGCCACGAAGACTTCCTGGCACTCAACCCGGCAGGCCGCATCCCGGTGCTGGTAGACCGCAAAGCCGGCATCGTGCTGTTCGAATCAGCCGCGATTCTCTTGTACCTGGCGCAACACACCGGCCAATTGCTCGAACAGGCCGCGCAACCGCGTTGGGCGGCAATCACCTGGCTGATGTACCACAGCGCCAGCATGGGCCCGTTGTTGGGTCAGCGCGTGCACTTCGAGTGCTTCGAGCCCATCCCCAATCCTGCGGCGCAGAAGCGCTACCTCGCCCTCACCGAGGATGCCTTCGCACTTCTCGACCAGCAGCTCGCCACCCGTCCATGGCTGGCCGGCGAATCCTATTCGATTGCAGATATCGCCAGCTTCGCCTGGCTGCACATCGCCGAGATCGTTGGCTTCGACTTCAGCCCCTACCGCCATCTGAACCTCTGGTACCGACAAATCGAGCAGCGTCCCGCCGTGCAGCGCGGCATTCGCCTGCCGGCGCCCGCTACCGGCCCCTGACTCCACAGCAACGGCCAGAAGCAGATACTCGATAATCACCCCGAAAAAGAACGTTCTCATGTGATGAAAGTCCCCGCTGTCGTACCATCGACCCATCGACAGAACGGAGGTTGATAGAGTGACAGGTCAGAGCAAACGGATCGTTGTCATTGGCGCAGGCATCATGGGCGCATCCCTGGCGTATCACCTGGCGCGTAAAGGCGCGAAGGTCACCGTGGTCGATGCTGAAGGCATAGCATCGGGCGTGACCAGCCGCTCATTCGCCTGGATCAATACCTCATTCTCCGAATCCGACCCCATCGCACAATTGCGTGGCGCTGCGATCGAAGCTTACCACCAACTCGAGACTGAGCTGCCGGGCCTGAAGGTACGATGGACGGGGGCCCTGTGCTACAGCGAGATGTCGAGCGCAGCGCCGACGGCTGCAAGTAACCCGCCTTTGGCTAACAGCCTCTCTCGATCACAGATTCAAGACCTTGAGCCCAATCTCAAGCACCCGCCTGAGTCTGCTTCCTATGCGCCAGCAGAAGGCGCGCTGGACCCCGTGGCCGCTACCCATGCGTTGATCGCTGGTGCCGAGGCCCATGGCGCGAGCATGCTCACTGGAACGCCAGTGTTCGGCCTTGCAATCCAGCATGCAAAGGTGACCGGCGTTGAAACTGCAATGGGCATCATCGAAACCGATATCGTCGTCGTGGCAGCCGGGACAGGTATCACAAAGCTGACGGACAAGCTGAACGTGTCGCTTCCGATAGAGGCCTCACCTGCCCTGCTCATCCGCTACAAGACGCAACCCGACCTGGTGCGCACCCTCATCTCCAGCCCTGCAATGGAAGTAAGGCAAACTGCGCAAGGGACGCTGCTGGCAGCAGAAGATTACCTGGACGACACCGTGGAAAATCAGCCGGCCGCGATAGCGCTACGAACGGCCAAGGCCATTCAAAACGAGCTCCATGGCGTCACTTCCATAGAGCCGGAATGGGCGGGTATCGGGTTCAGGCCCATGCCTGCCGATGGGACTCCCATCATCGGTTATCTACCCAAAGTGGGCGGCGTCTATGTATGTGCAGTGCACCCCGGCGTTACGTTGGCGGCGATAGTGGGGAGACTCGCCAGCGAGGAGATCATCGATGGCGAGGTTTGCAGTGCCCTGGGGCCATGTCGGCCAGATCGCTTTGTCCCAATGCCAGTCAAGTGATGCGCGACTCCGACCGCTCCCCGCCTGTTTTAGCCTTGCCTGACCACCGCTCGGTGACTTTCCGTACAGGTGTAACAACTAAACCCTACTAAATCGACTGCATCAGGAAGGGAACAGCTTGCTCAGACAGCTGAGCTTTTTCTTATAGGAACGTCGGGCTTGCAGCGCCTCTTCCAGCGTCACCGCAACGAAGCGGGCCTTCTGGTTGGGTTGCATCTGGCCGACCAGATCGAGATCAGCGCTGATCACCGTGCCGATCATCGCGTAGCCGCCACCGGACACTGCATCGCGGTGCAGGATGATGGGCTCGAGCCCTGCCGGCACCTGAATGGAGCCGATCGGGTAGCAGCTGTCGACGATGTTCGAAGGATCGGAGCCGGCGCCGAACGGTTGCTCGCGAGGCTGGAAGCTCAGCGGGCTGCCACCCTTGAAGCGATAGCCGATGCGATCTGCCTCCGAGCCGACGGTCCAGGCTTCGGCGAAAAAGCTGTCCGCCGCCGCCAGGGTCAAGCGGTCGTAGTACAGCCCCGGCACCACCCGCAGGGTGATCTCCCCTCCCAGCGACTGACGCAACGCCATGGGCAGGCTCGCCCCGACACGCCCCTTGCCGCTGGCGGTGCCTACCGGCAGTTCATCACCAATCACCAGCCTGCGCCCCTGAAAACCACCCAGTGTCCCCAGCGCGTAGGTGGAGCGACTGCCGAGCACCACCGGCACATCGATACCGCCGGCCACCGCCAGATAAGCCCGCGCGCCAGCCTTGGGAAAATCGAAACGCAGCACTTGTCCGGCCTTCACTTCGAAGGCGGTGTCCAAGTGCATGTCCACGCCATCGACCTTCGGCGTCATCTGCGCACCACATACCGCCACCAGGGCGTCCTGCTGAAATTCCAGCTCCGGCCCCAGTAACGTGCACTCCAGCGCCGCCGAATTGGCCGGATTGCCCACCAACTGGTTGGCCGCGCTCAGGGCGTACTGGTCCAGCGCCCCGGAAGGCGGGATACCCAGGTGGTAGTAGCCTTCGCGGCCGAGGTCCTGCACCGAGGTGGCCAGACCGGGTTTGAGCACCTTGATCATGCCAGCACCTCCTGCAGCGACTTGGGATAGCCGATCGGGTCGGCGAGGAACGCATCGAGCGAGAACTCCACCGGACGGATGCGCAAATCGAAGCGCCCGGCTTCGACCTCGGCCACGGCGTGGTCATAGGCATCGCGGTCCATCGGCCTGAACTGCACGATGTCGCCGGGACGGAAGAACACCATGTGTTCCTTCAGGTAGGCCAGGTTCTGCTGCGGGTCGTAGATCGGTGCCGGGGTGACGCCAAACATCTGGTAGCCACCGGCGCCACGTACCGAGTAGATGCAACCGAAGCAGCCGCCATGGCCCAGGGTCAGTTTCGGTGTGTCGGTGCGGGGTCGCAGGTACTTGGGCACTTGTAACTGGCGTTCGCGCTCGACCATCTGGAACATGAACGGCAGGCCCGCCACGAAGCCCACCATCGAAACGAACCAGGGCGCACCACTGTGGGCGGCGATGAACGCCTCGACGTCGGCCAAGCCGTTGATGCGCGCGGCGTACTCCAGGTCCGTGGCATTCGGGTCCTGGTGGCGGTCGCGAAAGCGCATCAGGGTTTCGTGGGTCCAGGGATCGTTGTAGAGCACCGGGATCTCGATGATCCGGGTGTGCAGGGTGCGCTCGGCCACGGCCTTGGCCTCGGCCCCCTTCACCGCTTCAAGCAGATCGGCCGGCGCGACGCGATCCGGGTCAAAGCGGATCTGGAACGAGGCGTTGGCCAAGCACACGTCGAGCACGCCATCGAGGGCCAGACGCTCCACCGCGCGGGTGACCGCCATGCCCTTGAAGAAGGCTTCAAGGGACATGCTGTCGCTGACTTCGGCAAACAGATGTTCGTCGGCGCCAAAGCTGTAGCGAATCGGACTGCTCATGCTGCACCTCCGCTGCGGCGCTCGGCCAGCCAGGATTCCAAAGTGCCGGTGTGGAAATCGGCGGTGTGCAACCAGGATTGCTCCAGCAGTTCGCCGTGCAACGACAAGGTGCTGGCCATGCCGGTGAGCGTGGTCTGCTCAACCGCCAGTCGCGCGCGGGCCAGGGCCTCGGCGCGATCACGGCCATGAACAATCAGCTTGGCCAGCAGCGAGTCATAGTATGGCGGTACCCGGTAGCCTTCATACAGATGGCTGTCGATACGCACGCCCTCGCCTTGTGGCCAGTTCAGCGCTTGCACAAGCCCTGGGCTTGGGAAGAAATTCCGCGCGGGGTCTTCGGCGTTCAGGCGCATCTGCAAGGCTGCGCCGTTGATCTCGATATCGCTTTGCTTGAGTCCCAGTGGCTCGCCACCGGCAATGCGCAACATGGCCTGGACCAGATCGATACCGGTGATCAGCTCGCTGACCGGATGTTCCACCTGGATCCGTGTGTTCATCTCGATGAAGAAAAACTCGCCGGTGGCGTCATCGTACAGATACTCAAGGGTGCCGGCGCCCTTGTATCCCAGCGCCTCGGTCAGGCGCACGGCGCTCGCGCACAGGGCCTCGCGCTGCTGCGCATCGAGGACCGGCGACGGCGCTTCCTCGAAGATCTTCTGGCGACGGCGTTGCAGCGAACATTCACGCTCGAACAGGTGCACCGCCTGCTTGCCGTCGCCCAGCACCTGCACTTCGATATGCCGGGCCTTGCCGATGAAGCGCTCCAGATACACCGCGCCATTGCCAAAGGCGGCCTGGGCTTCGCGCTGGGAACGGGGGAATTCTTCGCGCAACTGTTGCAGGTTTTCCGCCAGGCGAATCCCGCGTCCGCCGCCTCCGGCCGAGGCCTTGATCAGCAGCGGGAAACCGACAAATTTGGCGGCCTCGACCGCCGACTCCACATCGAACAGTTCATCGGGAGAACCCGGCACCACCGGTACGCCCGCCGCTTGCGCGGTGCGCCGGGCTTCGGCCTTGTCACCCATGCGGCGGATGGTCTCGGGGCATGGGCCGACGAAAATCGCGCCAGCCGCGAGTACGGCTTCGGCGAATTTGGCGTTTTCCGAAAGAAAGCCGTAACCCGGGTGCACCGCGTTGGCCCCGGTGGCCTTCAGGGCACCGAGCAAGGCCTCGACATTGAGGTAGCTCTTGTCAGCACGGGCCGGGCCGAGGATGTGCACTTCGTCGGCCATGCGCGCGGCCTGGGAGTCGGCGTCTGCTTCGCTACATGCCGCCACGGTTGGAATCCCGAGCGCTTTCGCGGCACGGATGATCCGCACGGCGATCTCGCCACGGTTGGCGATCAGCAGTTTACCAATGGCTTGGGTCATGGTCGTGCCCTCACGCGTCTTCGAGTGTCGCGATGACCTGACCCGGTTCCACCGGATCACCGTCTTCGACCAGAAAAGCGTCCAGACGCCCTGCCGTACCCGCGGTCAGTTCGGAAAACTGCTTCATGACCTCGATCAGGCCAATCACCGTGTCGGCGCTGACGTTGGCACCGGCCTCGACGTAGTTCGGCGACTCCGGGGTGGCCTTGCGGTAGAAAGTCCCCGGCAACGGGGTGATGACTGTGTGCTGCGCCATGTCTGTTCCTCTTGGAATAGTTGTAGAAAGGCAGGCAAAAAAATCTGTGTGTCGAGCAAACCCTGGCGTCTGCGTGCCAGGTGTCTTAGATGGCGTTATCGCGGTGCGCGCACCTGGATCCCCGCGCCATCGAGCGCTTTGCGGGTGGCCTCGACCAGTGCCAGGGCACCGGGCGTATCGCTGTGCAAGCAGATGGAATCGAATTCGATCGCCAGGTCTTCACCTTCCACCGTGCGCACCACGCCTTGCTGACAGGCACGCAGGACCCGCGCAGCGACTTGCGCGGGGTCGTAGGCACGCACATTGCGGGTGAAGACGATGGAGCCGCTGATGTCGTATTCGCGGTCGGCGTAGAACTCGCGGATCACCGGTTGGCCGAGCTCCGTGGCGATACGCCAGATCGTCGAGTCGGGCATGCAATACAGCAGCAGTTCAGGCTCCAGGCGCTGCAGGTTTTCCACCAGCAAACGCGCCGCTTCTTCGTCCCGGGCCAGGTGCATGTACAGCGCACCGTGAGGTTTGATGTGTTGCAGGGCCACGCCTTGAACTCGGGCGAGCTCACGCAGGGCGCCCAGCTGATACAGCATGTCGTCCACCAGCTCCTGGGCCGATGCATGGATGTGGCGGCGGCCGAACCCGACCAGGTCGCGAAAACCCGGATGGGCACCGACGGCCACGCCCAGGCGCTTGGCCTGCTCGACCGTGCGACGCATGGTGCCGGGGTCGCCGGCATGGAAACCGGTGGCGATGTTGGCCGAGCTGATGAAGCCCATCAGTTCGTTGTCGACCCCGTCGCCGATAGTCCACGGACCGAAGCCTTCGCCCATGTCCGAGTTGAAATCTACTGCCTGCATGACACGTGCTCCTGACGCTTGTGACTTCATGCAGAGCACGTTAAGTTCCAACCACCCCCTTGGGAAGATCTATTATCCGAGGGGATATCTTCTGAAAAACAGATACCCCATCAAGCGGAGTGTTCATGTCTCTGACCCTGCGCCAGGTTCGCTACTTCGTCGCCACGGCCGAGATCGGGCAAATCTCCCAAGCTGCGATTCATCTGAATATTTCCCAGTCGGCGGTAACCACTGCGATCAAGGAACTGGAGGGCATGCTCGGCACGCTGCTGTTCCAGCGCTCGGCCCAGGGCATGAGCCTGACCGATGCCGGACGGCACTTTCTCAATCGGGCCTACGTGATCTTGCGCAGCGTCGACGACGCCCTTAACAGCCCACTGCCGGACGTTCGCGCCACCGGCCTGTTGCGGGTAGCGGCCAGTTACACGGTGATCGGCTACTTCCTGCCGCACCACCTGCAACGCCTGGAACACTGGCACCCGGACGTGGCCATCGAAGTGCACGAACGGGAGCGCCAGGCCATCGAGCAAGGCCTGCTGGAAGGCGAGTTCGACATGGCGGTGGTGCTGACCTCGAACCTGACCCACCCGGACATCGTCTCGAAAACCCTGTTCAATTCCGAGCGTCGGCTGTGGCTGCCCAGCCATCACCCGCTGTGCGAACGCTCGGCGGTGAGCCTTGCCGACGTCACACAGGAGCCCTTCATCCTGCTTACCGTCGACGAAGCCGAACAAAGCGCCATGCGTTACTGGGAACATGCCCACCAGCAACCCAACGTGCGAATCCGCACCAGCTCCGTGGAAGCTGTGCGCAGCATGGTGGCCAACGGCAGCGGCGTGGCGATTCTCTCCGACCTGGTACACCGCCCCTGGTCGCTGGAGGGTAAACGCATCGAAACAGTGACCATCAGCGACAAGGTCACCCCCATGAGCGTCGGCCTGGCCTGGCATCGCGAGCGGGAATTCAGCCCGGCGATGCATGCGTTCCACAATTACTTCCACGACGCCTTCCTGGCGCCGCAACAACTTTCCGCACGGCGCTGAAAGCTACGAAAGCCTATTCGAGTGATGGGCAGACGTGACGTTGCAAACGACCACTTTCGGTGGCTGTGAAATGGCGATTAAGACAGGCTGAGGAATGCGTACATACTGGTGTCCTGTTGTGATGCCGCTATCGCCCCATAGCCGGGCAGCTAACGGTCAGACACCGTCAGCTTTCAGCGCCGAAACTGCCTCAAGCAGTTGGCCATCGAAGTACTCCGTGCCATCGCGGGGCTCTGAATCCAGCCGCCGCATGGCCTCGACCAACAGTTGAGGAACTGCGATTCGCTGGCTCAGAAAAGTAGCGACCATGAGATCTGAAAGGTCTTCAAAAGGCGTGTCCCAGGCATCTCGACAACGCTGTAGCAACGTTGTCGACGCCGCACCTTTCCAAGGGCCGATGAGGCTGGATACTGTCGTCATTTGATCCATCGCTCCGATAGTAATTCCGACATATCTGATCGCTGATACGTGTTGCTTACGCATTGCCCCAACAACGTATCCATGCTGAACCCCGACAGGTATCCTACTCTCGTCCCTGATGATCAGTGATTCGACAGCACCGGAGGCGAGCCCTGCTACTGGCCCGGCCAGATTGCCCACGGTACGGGCGGAGAGCGCCAGGCTAGTTATTTTCTGGCCCCGAGCGGTTGTGTGAGCAATTTTTGCCTAGAGAAATGAGCGTACTCGCTGCCATTCCTTCCAGCGGAAAAGCTACAGGTCCGCCAGTGGGGATGCCAAAGTCACTCTTGACAAAATTCCTGATCAACCACTCCTGCGCAGACTGGCAGTTTCCACGGAAGGTGACATGTAGCGGTATGGGCCAACAGCCACTAATTCGGCACGGGAAGCCGAACACATGTAGGCCTCGACCTCTGCTGAAGCAGCTGCAGCTGCAGAACTCACGTAATTGATAGCTGCCAAAGTAAGTAGCCTTAGATTACTGATGTGCTCATCATCAAGCGTTGATGCTTTAAAGAGGGTCAACACTGGTGGACCTACCTTTGCCACTGGTCCATCAGGATTGAAAATTGGTACCAATACTGCTCCCTGCGTATACGCATTCTCATCATGAACAACTGTCTTATCCCTCAATGCCTGGAGAACCGTAAACTGTGCGCGCCCCTCATCTGGCTCATTCGCGAAAACAAGTGTCGCATCAAGCTTGGTCCGACTTGCGCTGCGTTTGAAACATTTGAAGAACATCGTGAGCGCGGCGGTCCACAAGGCGTCTGCTTCTGGCGTTTGCTGAATGTGCTTGTGAATGAGAAGTTCAAGCCAATTGAGAGTGACCTCGAGATCAGAGAGATGAAGACTGAGGTCAACCCACCGCCGTGCGCTTTCATGACGGACAGCGTACATAGGCACCTGGACTTTCGGAGAGGTTTCTGGTTTTTCGCTTGGTTCAACACGCTGTATATGGATGGTCATGCTTTCATTAGATGGCATCTCGTCCGCCTTGTCAGCTTGCATTGACGTCAAACTGGCACCCGAAGAACCAGTGCTTCAGGGTATCTGTCCTTAGCCCACTTGCGCCAGTCAAATATTGAGTTATTTCGGCCTAGAACGGCTTTACCAAACTGCGCCGCCAATTATCGGTGATCTTTGCGAAGCGGACGTAGGTCGCTAAATCGCGAACGAAACCAATGGCCGACTCCTGCCGTTCGTAAAGCCAGCAATGGATCGAAAGCAGCCGGTCTTGAGTAAACGAATAGCCCTCATCACCGCCTGATACCGCCCTCAAGCAGCGCCGCAAGGATAAACGGCCCCTTCTTCTCTAGATACTCAGCCATCCCCCCGGCATTGGTGGCCTCAAGCTCAAGCTTGAGATCTTGGTATCGCTGCCGGAGAGAGGCGTCGTTCCTGAGCAGATCCCTGAACGTCAGCATCTGGATGACTGAAAGGTGTCCACGCCTGCAGATGTGGATCTTGTGGGTGCGCACCTCGCCAACATTGCGGCGGTAGAAATGGTGACCTTCCGACAGGTCACTGCCGCGGACATACCCCAGGCCAAGCAACACCTCATCTCGGGCTGCTGCATTGCGATGCTCTGAAACCTCGATCAGCACATCGATCTCGGGCTTGGCCGCGAGTTGTGGGACAGCCGTGCTGCCCACATGGTGGATGGCGAGTAGCTCATCGCCGAATGCCGAGGCGAGCAGCACTTTGTCCGCCTCGTACCGTTGCGGCCATTCAGGGTTGTAGGTGGTGATCTTGCTGGTCAGCGCCATGGGCCATCCTTGGGCAGGTTAAACGTTCTGATGCGCCTTCACGGCAGGCGCCTGCCGCCAATCGAGCTCGAGCATCTAGTGACCTTGCACAGCCTGATCAGGCCGCTCGCCCAGACTCGCCAGAAAAACCTCGGTATCCCGATTGGACCGCAGGCAGACCACGCGACACCCCGACGGCGCCGTCGCCATGAATCGCTTGATCGCCTCCCGAGACGAGGTTTTCGTCCGCCACATGAACCTGAAAAACTCCGGCAGGTTGGCCAGCAGTTCCGGACAGTCGTCCGGCAAGTCAGGCCGGGATCGACCGCGGTTCAGCATTGTTCTGAGGAACACACGCCAGAATCGAAGCGGCGCCGAACGATCGATCCATATCAGCATGTCAGCGCGGGCCAGCCGGTTTTTCCATGTGGTCGAATGTCCGCCTTCGAAGATCCAGCACTCACGGGCCTCGACCTCATGGCAAAGACGCGTCTTCTCGTCACGGCTGCGTTCGACCCACCCCGGCTGCCAGTGAATCGTGTCGATATGCACGACCGGCAGCCCTGTGCGCTCGCCCAGCTTGCGCGCCAGGGTACTTTTCCCAGACCCTGGCTGACCAATGATCATCACCCGTTGCATTGAAGCTCCCTCTCGCCATGCCTGCTGAATTTTGGGCGCGCGATTCTACGGCAATCAGCGACGCGGTCAACTGCATGCGTACTTGCAAGGGCATCGGTACAAGACGGGTGAAGCGCCACCCCAGGCCTTTGATCAATATTGGTAGCGCAAGGTAACCGCAAAATTGCGAGGATCACCGTAGTACAGGCCACCGAAATTGTTCGAAGTGGGCAACGACTGGTAGTACGTCTTGTCCAGCACGTTGTTGAGGTTGTACTGCACACTGAACTGTTGGTTGATCTGGTAATGGGCATGCAGGTTGAGCAAGGCGTAGCCACCCTGTTCAATCGTGTACCCGGTCACATCGGCGGCGGTGCGGCTCTGGGCATACACATCGCCGCCCACACGCCATTGGTCGAAGACACCGGGCAAGCGGTAGTCCGTCGACACCTTGAGCAGGCGCCGCGGGATCTTGCGATAGTAGTCCGAACCCTTGCTTCCGCCGGCCACATACTCGGGATCACTGTAGGTGTAGCCCGCGCTGACGTTCCAGTTCTCCAATGGCTCGCCTGAAATCTCCAGCTCGAAGCCGCGGTTACGCACTTTTGCGCCAGCTTCATAGCACTTGCTCGTACCGGTCACGCCGCAGGTGGGCGACACCGACAGTGCCTCGGGCATGTTTTCCAGGTTGGTCTGGAAAATCGCCAGGGAGGTGTTCAGGCGACCGTCGAAGTACTCACCCTTGATACCGGTTTCGTAGTTCTCGCCTTCGATCGGATCAAGCAGGGTATTGCCGACACCATAGTAACTCTGTGTCTTGTAGATCTCGGTGTAGCTGGCATACCAGGTGTGGTGTTTGTCCAAGTCCAGTACCAACCCGGCGTAGGGCACCAGCCGGCCATTCTCGCGGTATTGATCATTGGTATAGGGGCTGCCCACCTTGTAGTCCGACCAACTCACCCGCGTGCCGAGGATCAGGCTCAGGTCATCAGTGAGGCTGAAGCGCGAGGCGCCGTATAGCCCACGCTCCTTGCGCGTGTAGTTGTAGTCCGCGCCGATGGCATTGAGGATGGGGTTGGGCAGCGCGCTGTAGTCGAAGTCGGTGATGTTGATCGTCGGGTTGTTGGTGGCACTCTTGATCACCGCGTCGAACTCGTCCTGGCGCGTGTTGGCCCCAAGCATCAGCTGATGCTTGCGCCCGAACAGCTCGAAGGGGCCGGTCGCGTAGAGATCCAGCGCAAACTGGGTGTCTTCGTAGTCGGCCTGGGAGACGGTCATCCGATAGTTGTCACCCGATACCCGGTTCGGATACGCGGAGAGAAAGTCGGCGTCCGACCAGATCGCGTTCATGGCCAGGGTCACCTTCCACTCGTTGTCGAAGGTGTGCGTGACATCGCTGAACAGCGTGTAGTTGTTGCGATCCAGATGGGCCCACTTGCCGTTGAGATTGGTGGAACGCGAAAGCGGATAGAAAGAGCCGTTACTGCGGGTATTCATGCCGCCCCAGTCATAGCCGTTCTGGTTGTCCTTCTGGATCGTGGCGCCGACCGTCAGCACGGTGGCGTCGTCAAGATCCGCTTCCCCGACCAGGTAGAGCAACTGGTTGTCGCGCCCGGAGCCGTCCTTGTAGCTGTTGGCGTTGTTGTAATAGGCCACCGCACGGCCGCGCACATTGCCCGTTGAGGTCAATGGCCCGGACACATCCACCTGGCTACGATAATTGTCCCAGGAGCCCGCGCCCAGCTCCGCGCCCAGGCGAAAGTCCTGGGTCGGTCGCTTGCGCACCAGGTTGATTGCCGCCGACGGATTACCTGTCCCCTGCAGCAAGCCATTGGCCCCGCGTACGACTTCGACGCGGTCATAGATCGCCATGTTCGAAGTGGACATGACGTCCATCGAGTAGTTTTCCGAGATATTGGTCGGAATACCGTCGTATTGCAGATCGCTGATCTCGAAGCCGCGCGAGTAATAGGTAGAGCGGTCAGTGCCGATCTTGGTGAGGGTGATGCCGGTTGCCGTGCGCGCGACATCGTCCAGGTTTTGGATGTTCTGGTCGTCCATCTTCTTGCGGGTGATCACCGTCACCGATTGCGGTGTTTCGCGCAGGCTCAGGGCGAGCCTGGTCGCCGTATTGGTTGACCCCGTGGTGTAGGACCCGCTGCCCTCGGTAGTCGCGCCGAGCACCTTGCCGGAAATGGTGGTCGCCCCGAGCTCCAGCGCGTCTGTAACCGGCGATGCCTGCAGGAGTTGATAACCATCCTGGGTTGGCCTTGCCACCAGCCCCGAGCCCAGCAACGCCTGGGCAAAACCGCCTTCGGTGGTGAAGCTGCCTCGAACGCCCGGGCTGGTCAAACCTTGCACCTGGCGGGATTCGAACGAGATGGGGGCGCCGCTGGCCTGGGCGTAACGACTGAGTACTTCACCCAATGGGCCGGCAGCGATGTCATATCGCTGCACGATCTGCTCGGCCAAGGCGCTGGCAGGCAGCACCAGCGGTGCCGCACAAAGGGCCAGGCGCACGGCCAGGCAGAGGCTGCGCGAGGTGGAACGCGGCAGCGCTCGAATCGGCGAGTTCATGTTTTCGATACTCCTGATGGTGTTGGCCATGGGAGGACGGGCGAAAATCGAAAACACGAAATGATTATTGAAATTATTTACTCACCACATCGGGCTTCAGGGTCACCCGGGTTATCCAAGGGGTGTACTGGCTGACCTCGATCGGCAAGGTGCGCTGCAGCAGCCGCAGTGCCTGGCGTGGATCGTCCAGCGGCAGCATGACCGTGACCCGCAGGCCTGCAAGGGCTGCATGGTCGGCCCACAGCACACCGGGGTAGTGGCGCGACAACCGCGCGAGCACATCGCTCAGCGGCTGGTCGTCTGCCAACAGCTGGTGCTTGCGCCACGCCTGCTCAAGGGGTTCTGCCTGCACCTGCTCTACCTTGCCAGGGCCTTCGGCGCTCAGGCGCACGCGCTGGTTGGCGGTCAGGTGCAATGATTGCCCGGCACTGCTGATGGCGGTAGTCGACTCGAACATGACCACTTGCGTCGAGTCCTCCTGTCGCTCCACCGTGAAACGCGTGCCAAGGGCCTGCACACGCCCATGCGCCGTGACCACCACGAACGGGCGAGGATCCTTGGCGACATCGACCAGGACTTCGCCGCGCAGCAGTTCGATCCTGCGTTCACCTGCGTCGAAGTGCACGTCCACCGCCGAGCCCGCGTCCAGGTGGATCTGGCTGTCATCGTCAAGTCGGTGATCGAGCCAATCCCCTGCCGAGGTGCTCAGGTCCGCCAACAGATAGCCCTGTTGCCAATAGGCCGTGGCAGCCCACGTCATTGGCACCAGGGCGATCGCCAGGGCCAGTGCCTGCACCTTGTGGCTCAGGGCTTTGCGCGGTGCCTGGCGCAGGGCCGTGACGGCCGCGTGGCGGGGAAGCTGTTGCAGCGAACCCAGACGCCCCTGCAAGCGGGCGACCGCCGCGCCATGCTCGGGCGACTCGGTCAGCCAAGCCTGGAATGCTGCCTGCAAGTGCTCATCGGTCTGGTTGTCGAGCAGCACCAGCCATTGCGCCGCTGCGCGCAGGACGGGATCGGCCGTCGTCTCTGCCATCAGCTCATCCCCATGGCGGCATCGCAAGCCAGCATGGCTTCGACCAGGTCGGCCTGCACGGTCCTCACCGAGATGCCGTGGTGGCGAGCAATGTCATCCTGAGGCCAGCCTTCAAGGTGACGCAGGATGAAGGTCTCCCGGACCCTCGCCTTCATGCGTGACAAAGCCCGGTCGATACGTTCGAGCAGCTCGATGGCCTGCAGGATCTGTTCGGGAGAAAACGCCTGGTCCGAGTGCTCGATACTACGCTCGAGCTCCTCTCTGTAAGCCTGTTCCAGCCGCAGGCGGCGACCGTTGTCGATCAGGATGCGACGCGCGATGGTGGCCAGGAACGCTCGAGGCTCACGAGGGGGATCATAATGCCCGGCGGTGAGTACACGGTAAAAGGTGTCCTGGGCAAAATCCGAGGCCTGATGCGGACATTGCAGGCGACGCCGCAGCCACGTCACCAACCAGTGATGGTGCCCTGCATAGAGTTCGCCAATTGGGTCGGGTGAGGTGGGTCGAGGTTTGTCCATGACAACGGGCAATAAATGAGAATGAATCTAAATTAGCATTTTTGCTTCGCCCTCGCCATGGCCTTGTCGACGACAGCTGTGGGTCGATGACGGCCCCTGGTGACCGGCTGCTCTCGCCCCATAGCGGCCATTCACCAAGGGCAGGAACCGGCCAGAAGCGGTCGCTTGAAAAAGGTAAAAAGATAATTCTTTTCGTCCTCAACGCTTGCCTCTAAGGTGTGAGACGTTGCGACACCGTGGCTCAACGCGCTGACGATGCCTTGGGTCTGCATGGCCGCATAGTCGAACACTCCTGCAACACCATGGAATGACTAGATGCACCCATCGCTAAAACAAGCGCTCGACATCATTAACATCGAGCGCAACGTAGCCGAATACACCCAGGCGTTTGACGCGGTGCATGACGTGGTAAGCGTATTTGGCGAGCTTGACCTAGCCAATCGCCTCTTCGCAGAAATACCCCGAACAGTGCCCGAAGAGCTGGTGGCCGAACTTTTCAATTTGTTGGCTTGGCAAACAAACGATAACGGTGCGGCAATGACGCGTGAGGTCGAGACGTGGCTCAGAGAACAGCAAGATCCGCGCAAGCTTACGATTGCCATGAGCCTGGATGTATATCCATTTCCAGATGCCCAGGAAATGCATCAGGTATTGTCCACGCTGGCTGTGGCTATCCCAGAAGTGGCGACTATGTGCCAAACGCTTATGACGTCACGAAAGGCTAGAACACAGAGTCAAGTATGACGGAAGGCACTGGGGCCGCTTTGGGTCGAAAACGGCCGCTCGTGAGCTCCCGCTTCCGACTCAAAGCGCACATCGTTCCAAGGTTCTTTAGTCGGTACCGGCCTCATCGCCTGCAACGTCAACTCAGATCCAGACGTCATTCACCGCTGTTCGCTCCCCGCCTTCATGGCCGGTGTTCAAAACGCCTCGCGGCTCGATCATCATCAGTTTGGTTTCCGCCTGCGCCGCCGTTCTGTGCTCTACGCCACGCGGCACGACATACAGCTCACCCGGCCGCACATACACGCTGCCCTCTGGCAGATCGATACGCAAGGTGCCTTCAAGCACCAGAAACGCTTCGTCGGTCTCCGGGTGCGAGTGCCAGATGAATTCCCCTTCGATGCGCACGACCTTGAATTGGTAGTCGTTCATTTGCGCGACCACCCTTGGGCTCCACTGCTGCTCGATCAGTGCAGCCTTCTGAGCCAGGTTCACAGGTTGCGATGCGCGTTGCGGGTGTAAGTCGGTCATGGCAGATCCTCTGTAGTTAGAGTGATCAGGCTATCGAAGAGAATGCACGCGTCTCTTGTACGATCCTGCAAGTCAGCGGGCAGGCCGCAAGCGTTCCAGCCAGCGCAGAGGCGGCACGCCGTAGGCGCGGGTAAAGTGCCGGGTCATGTGGCTCTGGTCATGAAAGCCTGCAGCGAGGGCTGCATCGACCAAGGTGAAGCCATCCAGGATCAGCCTGCGAAAACAGTCCAGGCGCCGCAGCGTGACAAAACGGTATGGGCTGGTGCCGTAAAGGGCTCGAAAGTCCCGTGACAAGCTCCACTGCTCACGCCCGCTGGCCTGTTCGAGCATCTCCAGCGTGATGCCGTGGTGAAGGTGCTCCATGATAAACGCCCTGGCGCGCTCGGCTGAGCGGTAGTCCAGGCGTTTGCGGCCACGGGGCTTGCCGCCGACTGCACGCAGCGCCATGGCCAGGTCATAGACGGCGTCCTGCTCCTCCAGTGTTTCCAGCGGATGATCCAGTGCCTGCACGAAGGCCTCGCTGGCGCGATAGAGGCGCAGGTCGCTGGACAGCCCGCCGGCAATGAACGGCAACGGTTCGCCGCCGAGCACGTTCTGGATCAGCGAAGGATCGATGTAGGCCATCCGGTAGCGAAAGCCGATATCCGTGCCGGCCATGCCGTCATGGAGTTCGTCCGGGTGCAGCACCAGGGTGTTGCCCGGCACGCCGTGGCACAGCGCCCCTTTGTAGTGAAAGCTCTGTACGCCGGCAAGGGTACGGCCTATTGAGTAGGTATCGTGCCGATGGGGGTCGTAGCCATGGCCGCCAAACCACGCCTCGATGCGCTCCACGCTACCAGGCGTGGCGCTGCGTATGACCCAATCAGCGGAGGACGGGTTTGCTTTTCGTTCCATGGATAAGCTTGCTGCTAGTGCGCAATGTTGGATGGGGATGGCCCATCCTATTTCAGGTTTGCGCGGGTACCCAATCCATTTCCGCTGAATGTCCGCTTTGGGTCGTTTGCGGTCACTCGCAAACGGCCGCAATCGACCCACAACGGACGTTCGATGGCTGATCCTCTATGGCGGTAGTTTCCAGGCATTCGATGCGAGCCCGGCGTGCTCCTATGCTGATGGAGATAGCACCAGCCGCATCTTGATCGGTTTCTCGACAGCACCGCTCGGGAGCTTGCATGGAGAAAGGTTTTCGACCCCTATGAAACCGAACTTGTCGTACAGTGATCGGGCGGCCAAATTGGATTCGAAAACACTGAGATCAACCGAGGTGAAGCCTGCCTCTCGACAATGGGCTACCACAATTGAGAGAAGGGCAAATCCGTAGCCCTTGCGCCTGTATTCTCGCCTTACCTGCATTCCAAGAACTCCGACACTCTCGCAACCGCCAAGCCGGCAAAAACTTTCGGGATAGGCTTCAGCCGACCCGACTATCTCGCCGTCATGCTCGATGACATAGACCGGCCAATTTTTTTGTGTTGCATGAGCCAATGCTCGCGCTATGGCCTCAATTGGCGGCGGAGTTACGCGTGCTGAGTACCGCCCTTCAGCGGACACCTCGCAGAAAAGCGAACAAAACCCTTCAAGGTCCTGGAGTGTGATCTGTCTAACGTCCATGTCCGTTCCTTCAAAGTCCTTCAGCCCAAAGCTAGCCTACCCTCTATTCAATGAGAGTGGGCAACCGAAGTATTTGCGGCTCGCAGCCAACGTCCGCATCGGGCCGACAGAAGCCCTTTGCGACCGCCCACTTACGATCCGAGTCGGACGAACACCAAGCTCTGTACAAGCAACATTACGGACATTGACCGCTCACCCCGTCATACCATGATCAATTGTGCTCGGGGCAATGCCATACCAAGCAGTGCCACATGCTTCCAGGCATCGTGAACTGCACCATCAGCATCTGCGACTCCGTGTAGTCTGGCGCTTCGATATAGCTGAATACCAAACTTGAGTAAATGGTTTCGCCGAACTCGAGAAATACACCAGTCGGCGAATTTTTTATCGCTAAACTTGCTGTCAGCAGATGCCACTCGCCCGCTGAAAACGATCTCAGCGCCTTCCGCCACTCGATGTATTCCGTGCTCAGGAACAGGTCCTGAGTACAGTAAGTCAGCTGTTCGTCCAGCTGGTCGGGCTCATCTTCGAGGCTTGACAATTTTCTGGCCTATGGTGGTTTGCAGAGAGAAGACTGAATCTAAATCAGCGTCATTTTTTTCCAATACCACCGGTTGCAAAGGGTGGATAGGTGTCGTCTAGCGTAGCTTCGGTTCGGTAGCGGTTACACTGCGACCGGCAACATCTGACCCTTCCCCCTCGATACGTACGTCGATGCAGTCAAGCATGACTGGTGCGCCCCCCTCAGCGGCTCGGAGGGTTACTCAGACAACTCCGCGTGCGAGTCAGGTCTGTCATACGGGTATGTTCCCCTGACTCTGAATACTGTTCCGCGACTGAAGACCTCATTTGAGTATTCAAGAAGCGTTGTAATGAAATTCTCTGCTCCTTAATGCTCAGATAACCCAAGGTGTTGGGCAGTGTACGATACCTCGTGGCTCAATCTGTCCGCTTTGGGTCGATAGCGGTCAGTCGTGAAAGGCAGCAACCGGCCCACAGCGGCCCTTGGTAAAGAGCAGCAAACGGCCAGAGGTGAAACGCACACAACAGCTATCGGACCTGCGCCCAATAATGGCACTATGACACCAATCAGGAAAAGCAGCATCCGGTACACGACGTAACCGAATGCCATGCGCACAGGAATAAGGGAATATGGCTTCGATTCAGGTGGATGGTGAGGACAAGACCGCAAAGATCAGCGACTGGGCGATTCGCTGGAGCGAAAAGTACGAAGCACTGGAACTGACCTGTCATTTCCCCTCCAGTAAAAAATACACCCGCCCGCTCAGTAACTGCCGAGTGTCACCTTCCCGCGAGTTGAGCAATGTACTGCTGACCAAACCTGGCAGCACGATCGTCAAACCCATCGACAAAGCGGTGATCTACGGCGAGCGATATGCCGTGGTGCACTATCCGGGTGGCACCAGGCCCTATGTCCACAAGATGGACGGCATCGTCTTCACCGCCCCCACCTCAATCAAGGACACGCCGGTCTTCGGTTATTTCACTGCGGTCGCGAGTGCCCGACACGCTCAAGCACAGTCGAAGGCTGATCGTGACATAGCCAGCAATGTCGTAACTCAGCTTGGAAAACTGCCCGCCATCGCCAGCACTGCCTTGCAAGCCTATTGCACCGGGCGCAACGGCACGCTCGCCCCGGGTCAGGGGCTCATTTATCCGTTCGGGTTGAACGAAAGCCAGTATCAGGCCGTCGAGCGGGCATTCAGCGCGCAAATCAGCGTGATCGAAGGCCCACCGGGAACCGGCAAGACCCAGACCATCCTCAACATCCTCGCCAATATCCTGTTGCGCGGGCAGACGGTGGCGGTGCTGTCCAACAACAATGCGGCCGTGGCAAACGTCTACGAAAAGCTGGAGAAATGCGGCCTGGGCTACTTGGTCGCCAAGCTTGGCAACAAGGAAAACCGCGAAGCCTTCTTCGACGACATGCCTGCATGGCCCTCCAGCGCACCCGGGCCGGCACCGTCCCTGGAGGAGATCCAGGACTTGCTGACCCGCCTGAAGCAGCACCTGCAAGACCACAACCGGGCGGCACAACTGCAGATCGAACTGGACGAGCTGGTCATCGAGCGGCGCTACCTGCAGCAGTGGCAGGCAGAAAACGGTGTGCAGGCCACAGGCTCGTTGGACAAGTACGGGCTGACCCCACGCAAGACTGCCGACCTCATGGCCTACCTGGCGCACCTGGGCGAGCAGCGCGTGAAGCTCAAGGACCGCATCGAGCTGCTGTTCCAGTTCAGAGTCTTTCGCACCAAGCCGTTCGCCGAGGGCGAGGCGCGCATGGCCGCGTTCCATGCCCTGCAGATGCATTACTACGACAAGTCGCTGCAGGAGAAGGAAATCGAGCTGCGGGCGTGCCGTGAATCCTTGGCGCGCGCCAATTTCACGGTGTTGCTCAAAGAGCTGACAACCGCATCGATGCAGCATCTGAAGCAGCATCTGCAAGGCCAGGTTCCGCCGCGAGACAGCTTCGATGTCAAAACCTACCGCAGGGACTTTGATGCCTTCGTGCAGCGTTTCCCTATCCTGGGCAGCGGCACGCACTCGATCGTCAACTCGATTGCGCCAGGGGCGATCCTCGACTACGTGATCATCGACGAAGCTTCCTTGCAGGACATCGTGCCGGGCATCCTGCCGCTGGGTTGCGCCAAGAACCTGATCGTCGTCGGCGACAACCGCCAGTTGCCGCACATCCCCGTGAAACTGGGGCTGCAGGCGCCGGCCGAGGCCTACGATTGCGAGCACTACAGCCTGCTGGATTCGTGCATTGCCGTGTTCCAGGACGCACTGCCAAGGACGTTGCTGAAGGAGCATTACCGCTGCCACCCCAGGATCATCCAATTCTGCAACCAGCAGTTCTATGACAACGCACTGGTGCCGATGACCGTGGACAACGGCGAGGAGCCCCTGCGCCTGGTGGTGACCGCCAAGGGCAACCACGCACGCAAGAACACCAACCTTCGGGAGTTGGACTCCTTGCTCAAGGTGCTCGAAGACGAGGGGCAATCTGTTGCAGTGGACGGTGAAGGCCGCGGTTACATCGCCCCGTTCCGGGCACAGGTCAACCTCTGCGACAAGCACCTGCCGGCGGACTTCGTCAAAGACACAGTGCACAAGTTCCAAGGGCGCGAGTGCGACGAGATCGTCTTTTCCACCGTGCTGGACAAGAAGCGCTACAACCAGACGCAAGAACGCCTGGATTTCGTCGACGACCCGCGCATGATCAACGTGGCAGTGTCGCGGGCCAAACATCGTTTCACCCTGGTGACCGGTGACGAGGTGTTCACCGAGAACAATGGCCACATTGCCGCGCTGATCCGCTACATCAGCTATTACGCGCAGGACGAGCAGATCGTGCGTGCGCCAGTGGTGTCGGCATTCGACTTGTTGTACCGCGAGTACGATCAGTCCCTGGAACGCCTGAAGGCCCGACTGCGGCCCGAGGATTCACGCTACAAGTCCGAGCAGATCGTGGCGCAGTTGCTGCGCGAAGCGCTCTCGGCCCCGGCGTGCCATGCGTTGACGTTCCATACGCAGATCAAGCTGGATATGCTCGCATCGCCGAGCAACCCCGAGTGGACGCAAACCCAGCGGGCGTTCATGAGCCGTGCCAGTTGCGATTTCGTCATCTATTTCAAAGTGGGCAAGACCCCGGTTGGGGTGATCGAGGTCGATGGCGGGTATCACGACCACCCCGTGCAGGCCGCTCGGGACGCCAGGAAGAATGAGATTCTAGCTGCCAGTGGCCTTCCCATTCTGCGGCTGCGGACGGTGGAGAGTGGTATTGAGCGCAGAATTGCCGAGTTTCTGGCGCAGTGGGCCAGGCCTGCTCCGAGTGTCCTGTCTCGGTAATAAGCTGTTCATTTTTGGCGGCGCCTTGGCCGGACACCCAAGCCACTCGCCAAAAGAGAACGTATTTCCGAGACAGGACACTAGCCTGCTTTGAAGCCCGAAGGCGCATGTTATTTTTGAGTCACCGCGAGGGAGCGCAATTGATCGACAGTACGCAACAGCACGCCGTTTCAGAGTCGTCGCCTATTCTCACTCGGCGCCATCTACTCCAGGCCGGGATGACCGGGATTGCCGTCAGTGTGCTTTCACCGTGGTCGTCATGGGCGGCACCAGCGGGCGTCTTGGTGAATGATGTGACGATGCTCAATCCGATTTGGGTCAATCGTCTGCTCGCACCTCGCACCACTGGCGAAATACAGCGGGCGCTCGCTATGTCGTCAGGCCCAGTCAGCATCGGTGGTGGCCGCTATAGCATGGGGGGGCAGATTGCTACCGAAAACAGCCTGCACCTCGACATGCGTCAGTTTAATCAGGTGATCCGATATTCGCCTGAGAGCAGAGTCATACGCGTGCAAACAGGGATGCGTTGGCGTGACCTGCAGTCGGTCATAGACCCGGACGACCTCTCGATAAAAATCATGCAGAGTTATGCCAACTTCACCGTCGGCGGATCGCTGTCAGTCAATGCTCATGGACGCTATGTCGGCGCAGGTCCGGTCATCAACTCGGTGCGCTCTCTGCAGCTGGTGCTTGCGGACGGTTCGGTAGTAGAAGCGTCCCGCAGCGCAAATTCCGACCTGTTCTACGCTGCTATCGGTGGCTATGGTGCGGTGGGGGTGATTACTGAGGTCGAACTGGACCTTGCGTCCAACATCACAATGGAACGTCAGGTACGCCGCATGCCAGTTGCTGATTACCCGCGTTTTTTCAATGAGCAAGTCCGCGAGAACGAACAGGCTATCCTGCATAATGCCGATTTGGCTCCCCCTTATTTCGACGTGGCTACTTCCGTCACTTGGCGTACCTCGGACAAAGCGTTGACCGTCGCAGAAAGACTGGTGGCGCCGGGGCAGTCGTACAAGATCAACCAGACCGTCATGTGGAGTGTGACCAAGCTTCCCGGTGGCCCAATGATTCGCAAGGATGTGGTCGATCCACTGCGTTATCTCAATCAACCGGTCGTACGGCGCAACTACGAGGCCAGTGCGGATGTCGCTTCGCTTGGCCCCATTGCAACCCGAAACAGTACCTATGCGTTGCAAGAATATTTTGTGCCAGTGACACAGTTCAACGCGTTTGTAACGCAAATGGCCGCCATCCTTCAGGCGCACAGCGTTGACGCCGTCAATATCTCCATCCGACACGCTCCGGCCGACCCCGACTCGTTGCTGTCCTGGGCACGCGAAGAAGTCTTTTCATTCGTGCTCTATTATTGGCAGCGCGTCGGGGTGGATGATCGCGAAACCGTTGGCGTGTGGACACGCGAACTCATCAACGCTGCGCTGTTGCTTGGCGGCACCTACTATCTTCCCTACCAACTGCATGCAACGCAGGAACAGTTTTCAAGTGCCTACCCAAACGCGCGCCGTCTGTTAGCACTCAAAGCGCAAGTCGATCCAGGAGGGCGATTCCGGAACAAGCTCTGGGACAAATACCAAACGGGATAACCCTTGGCGACTGATGGTTTCGACCTTATCCGTTCAACTGTCTAGAGTAGATTCAGTCTCGGCGTCAAACCTTACCTTGTGCAGACGCTACCCCCATGGACTGGAGAAACGACATGCCGGCTTGTCCCATACCGACTGACGAAACGTTGCGCCAGCGTACCCTCGATGAAATGAATGTGCTGGATACACCCGCTGAGCATTACCTCGATACGCTGGTGCGGCTCACTCAAGAAGTGGCGCACGTGGATACTGTGCTGATCAGCCTGATTGATCATGATCGGCAATGGTTCAAGGCCAGGATCGGGCTAGACGTAAACGAGACCCCGCGCAACGTGTCCTTCTGCGGCTACGCCATTCTGGGTGAGGACACCCTGCTGGTGGCAGACGCCGAGTGCGATTCGCGATTTGCCGACAATCCGCTGGTACTTGGCGCACCCTACATCCGCTTCTACGCCGGTCACCCCTTGCGTGCCGGAAACGGCAAAGCGATCGGGACGTTATGCATGTTCGACCCTCGCCCACGCCTGCTAAGTGAGGCCCAGCAGGCCAACTTCAGAGACTTGGCCACGCTCGCGGAGGGTTATCTGCAACTGCGCAGCTTGATACAGGCCAACCACGACTTACGGCTTGAAATGGACCGTGAGCAACGCAAGGCTTTGCTTGATCCGCTAACACAGCTATGGAACCGCGGCGCGTTGGCCGCCTTCCAGGATCGTGAACGCCGTTTGGCAAAAGAGAAAGGTCTGCAGTTGGGTACTCTGTATGCGGACCTTGACCACTTCAAGTCTGTAAACGACAAGTACGGTCATGCTGACGGTGACCAGGTGCTTTGCGAGTGTGCCCGTCGTCTGCGAGCTGCCCTTCGCCCGGAGGATTTGCTGGTACGCCAGGGCGGTGAGGAATTCGTCGCGTTGCTGCGGGTAAAGGACCGTGACGAGCTGGTGCGGATCGCGGAGCGCGTGCGCCTGATCGTTGGCAGCAGACCGATGCAACTCTCCAGCGGTCCGCTGAGGGTGAGTCTCAGTGTGGGATGTACTTTAGTCGCCGATAGCGAGCAGATCGATGATGCACTACGGCGCGCCGACAGCGCACTTTATGCAGCCAAACAGGGAGGGCGCGACCAAGTTGTCTATGCACCGCCGATCTTGTGAGAATCCAAGGCGGAACAAGTACCAGGCAGCCTCAACGCACAGCCTCAAGCACCTTGCGTACCTCCTGCGCGACCATTGCCTCGACCCTGCCCTCATCCGATGCCCTCGAAAACACTGCGCAACACGCGGCGGCCTCGCCAACCGCGCATCGATAGACCGCCACCACACTGCCAGGGCCACACCCGGTATGCCCGGCCAGCGTCAGACCACCCTTGATCGTCCCGCGCATCAGGCCTAGGGCATACCCGGGCGCAATCCACGGTCGGCCAGTCATTGGCCCACCCAACACCTTTGTTGCCTGCATGTCCTGGAGCAGCTCGGGCGGAAGCAGTGTCCCAGCCAGCAGACGCTCCAGGAAAAGGGCAGCCTGCGAAACAGGACCGATCAGCAATCCGTGATAGACCCAGCCAGGGTCGTAGTTCAACGAATGGCCGAGGTAATCCCCGTTCAGGTCTGCGCGTTGGGTTGCCAAGCGAACCGCCGAGATACCGAGTGGAGCCAGGACTTGCTGCCTGATCGCCTCTTCAAGCGGCAGGCCTGTGGCACGTTCGATAAGCCTGGCGACCAACATGTAGCCCACATTCGAATAGCGCCACCCCGCTCCAGGTGCGTAGCGAAGCCGAGCGCCATCCAGTCGCTGCATCATCTCGTCCACGGACCACGCGGCTTCATGATTGGCAACCGCCGCGTGGTACTCGGGAAGCTCGCCATAATCAGCGAGGCCCGCCTCGTGACCCAGAAGCTGACGCAAGGTGTACGTGGTTTCAGGAAGCGCAGCATCCAGGGCGAGTCGTCGGTCACGCACCAGAGTCAGGGCGGTCGCGGCCAACACCGTCTTGGTAAAGCTCCACCATGGCACACAGGGTTCGGCCTGGAGCGATTGCGTTATGAATCGACCGTTGGAAAGCGTGGAAATCAGCATCGAATACTCAAGCAGTCATGACAGGCCAGTAAGCAAGCGTAGAGGCAAGAACATACCCCATTCCGGCGATGCAAGCCGTCAGTCGGCCTCGGGACAACAACTGGATGGCGTATACCAGGGCACCGCAGAATCGATGTAAACGTGCTTTTGCTTGCGTGGCTGGAACGGTGTATCAAGTGTACCCAGCGCGATAGAGATCCAGTCGGCGAACTCACCTTCGGATCGTGACCAGAACAACGTCGAGCCACACGCCCCGCAGAACTCGCGTAACACTGTCTGCGAAGAGGCGTAGGCCTTGATGCTGTCGGCCCCGCGAAGTACGCGAAGTGCGCTGCGCGGCACGCTGCCATATGACCCGAATGCAGCCCCGTGACCTTTGCGGCACTGGCTGCAGTGACAATGACTCACGGCCTTGGGTGGCGTGAGCAGCTCGTAGCTGACCGCTGCGCACAGGCAGCTTCCTTGGTATGCCTCTGTCATATGTCCTTCCGTGCAGGTGAAAAACTGTGATGCCTGATCAGTCAGCGTACTGGGGCTGCGTTGCAGCCCTTTCGCGGCACAAGGCCGCTCCTACAGGAGGTACGCGATCCCTGTAGGAGCGGCCTTGTGCCGCGAAAGGGTCGCAAAGCGACCCCGGCAATCTTGAATCCCCAAAATCGCAAACACTTGAAAGGGATGGCCAAACGCTCTACCCCAAGCCACCCATCGATCCCACTGATGATTACTATCATGCCGCCCGCCTGTCGAGCTGCAAAATCCACCCCCTATAATCGCCTCCCCGTTTTCCCCTCGCTGCAGCGCCTGTCCCAGGCGACAGTCCCCTATGGAAGCCCGCACCATGCCAAGCCCCAATCCGTCCCCCCACAGCCCACCCGAACACAGCCAGCAGAGCGTCCGTCAGCAGTGGCTGGCGATTCTATCGGTCGCCGTGGGTGCCTTCGCCCTGGTGACCAGCGAGTTCCTGCCGGTGGGCGTGCTCAACGATGTCGCCGCCGACCTCGGCATCAGCGCAGGCCAGGCCGGCCTGATGGTGACCCTGCCCGGCATCATGGCGGCCCTGGCCGCGCCCTTGCTGTCGGTGGGCATCGGTGCCCTCGACCGACGCTACCTGCTGATCGCCCTGACCCTGATCATGATCGTCGCCAACGCCGTGGTGGCCTACGCCACTGACTTCGGCCTGCTGCTGTTCGGCCGGGTACTGCTGGGCATCAGCATCGGTGGCTTCTGGGCGACCGCGATCGCCCTGAGCGGCCGCTTGGCGCCCAAGGGCGTGGGCGTGGCGCAGGCCACCTCGATCATCATGGTCGGCGTGACCCTGGCGACCGTGCTTGGCGTGCCCGTGGGTACCTGGCTGAGCGGGCTCATGGGCTGGCGCATGACCTTCCTGGTCACCGCGCTGGTGGGCGTGCCGGTGCTGCTGGCACAGGTTCTGCTGCTACCGCGGCTCAACCCGGAGAAGGCCATCCGCATCAGCGACCTACCGGCGTTGTTCGTCAACCCGCAGGCGCGGGTCGGCCTGATCGCGGTGTTGCTGATCGGCCTGGCGCACTTTGCCGCGTACACCTACGTTGCGCCGTTCTTCAAGCACAACGCCGGCTTCGACGGGCCGATGATCGGCTCGCTGTTGCTGCTCTACGGCGTGGCCGGGGTACTGGGCAATGTCTTCGCCGGTTTCGCCGCCAACCAGAGCGTGCGCTACACCCTGATGCTGGTCGCCTTGATGATCGGCATCGGCACCGCACTGTTCCCCTACTTCGCCACCAGCCTCACCGGCGCGGCGATGCTGATCGCGCTCTGGGGCTTCGCCTTCGGCGCCTTCCCGGCCTGCGCCAGCATCTGGATGTTCGTCGTGGCACCCAAGGATGTGGAGCGCGGCATGCCGCTGTTCGTCGCCATGTTCCAGGTGATCATCGCCTTGGGCTCGTTCTTCGGTGGACGGATCGTCGACCAGATGGGCAGCGCGGTACTGTTCAGCCTGGCCACGGCACTGGTGGGCTGCGGCTTTGTCACGGTGCTGGTGCTGGGGCGCAGCGTGAGCAATCGCCTGGCGGTCCAACCATCCTGAGCGCCCGCTCCCACGCTGATGTTGTCTAGCCTGAGAGGCGCCTGTTGTTTCATGGAGCGGTGGCGGGCCGATTTTACCCGCCACGCTTTATCAACTCTTTACGCCGACGAGCCGCAAACCGACAGCAACTTGATACGCAACTCAATACCCTTTGCAGGTCTTTGGCGTATCGAGAGTGCAACATGACGCTGTACGCGAATCCCCTGCCTGGGCGGGCTGGCATTCAGGATGAACGCATGCCCCCTTCCGAGGTGGGTATGAACACCCCCGCCGAACAACTGACGCAACGGCTCAGGCAACAGGGCATCTGCGAGGTCGAATGCGTGGTCAGCGACTTTTCCGGCATCGTCCGTGGCAAGGTTGCCTCCCTCGACCGCTTCCTTGACGAAGGCGGCATGCGCCTGCCGGAGAGCGTGCTGCTGCAGACGGTGACCGGCGACTTCGTCGACGACGAGGTCTTCTACGCGCTGCTGGACGAGGCCGGCATCGACATGCACTGCCGCCCCGCCGCCCATGCCGTCTACCGCCTGCCGTGGCTGGCGGAACCGACCGCCATGGTCATCCACGACAGCTTCGACCGGCACGGCCAGCCCATCGAGCTGTCGCCGCGCAACGTGCTCAAGCGCGTGCTGGCCCTGTACAGCGACAGTGGCTGGCAGCCGGTGGTGGCGCCGGAGCTGGAGTTCTACCTGACCAAGCGCAGCCATGACCCGGACCTGCCGCTGGAAGCGCCCGAAGGCCGCTCGGGCCGGGCGGAGACGGGTCGGCAGAGTTTCTCCATCGAAGCCACCCATGAATTCGCCCGGCTGTTCGAGGACGTCTACCACTGGTGCGCCGTCCAGGGCCTGGACCTGGACACGCTGGTCCACGAAAGCGGCCCGGCGCAGATGGAAGTCAACTTCCACCACGGCGACCCGCTGCGCCTGGCCGACCAGTTGATCGTCTTCAAGCGCACCTTGCGCGAAGCGGCACTGCAGCACGGCATCAGCGCGACCTTCATGGCCAAGCCGATCGCCCATGAACCTGGCAGCTCGATGCACATCCACCAGAGCGTGCTGGACAGGGCCACCGGCGCTAACCTTTTCGCCAGCGCCCACGGCACACCGAGCGATCGGCTGCTGCACTATATCGGCGGCCTGCAGAAGTACCTGCCCCAGGCACTGGCGCTGCTCGCCCCGAACGTGAATTCCTACCGCCGCTTCTTGCCCGACGCCTGTGCCCCGGTCAATGTCGAATGGGGCGAAGAAAACCGTACCGTGGGACTGCGCGTGCCCACCGCGACAGCGGCCGCCCTGCGCGTGGAGAACCGCCTGCCCGGCGCCGATGCCAATCCCTACCTGGCCATGGCCGCCAGCCTGCTGTGCGGCTATCTCGGCCTGCTCGAACAGGCGGCGCCCAGCGCGCCCGTGCAGGGGCGCGCCTACGACCATGGCGGCTTGCGCCTGCCGGCCACGCTGGACGAGGCGCTGACGCGGCTGGAGGGTTGCGAACTGCTCGGGGAGTACCTGGGCGACCGCTTCGTCCGTGGGTATGTGGCGGTCAAGCGCACCGAGCTGCACAACTACCGGCAGGTGATCAGCGCCTGGGAGCGTGAGCACCTGCTGCTGAGGGTCTGAGGCTTTGAGTACCTACAGCTGCGCCAACCAATATTCCACGTCCACCTCATCGATTTGCTCGGGGCGCAGGAACTGCTCGGCATACTGGCGATACACGCCGGTGCTGAGGAACAATCGCAGCAACTGCCCGTCGACATGGTTGTCCCGAGCCATCGACACCAGGATCTTCACCGACTCGGACAGGGTCTTCGGTGCCTTGTAGGGTCGGTCCGCCGCAGTCAATGCCTCGAAGATGTCGGCGATCGCCATCACCCGCTCGGGGATGCCCAGCGCATCCTTGCCGAGCCTGCGCGGATAGCCGCTGCCGTCCATCTTCTCGTGATGGTTGCCGGCAATCGCCGGCACGCGTCGCAGCTGACGCGGGAACGGCAGCGCGCTGAGCATGATGATGGTCTGCACGATGTGCTCGTTGATCTTGAAACGCTCCTCGTCGTTGAGCGTGCCACGGCGGATCGACAGGTTGTACAACTCGCCGTGGTTGCTGGCATGGGCCGGCAGGCGCATGTCGAAACCCCAGTGGTTGCGCGGGTCGTCCTTGGCCACCGGTGGCTTGCGCGGCCCCCAGGGCACCTGGTGCTCGTCGCGATCGGCAAGCAGCGGTTCCTCCACCGGCAAGGGCGCAGGTGGCGTGTCGGCAAAGCGCGCGGCCTCGTCGCGGGAGATGCCCAGGCGGTTGTCGAAGTGCCGCAGCCAGCGGCGCTGGCCGATAAGGCGCAGGCGCTCGAT
Source organism: Pseudomonas peradeniyensis (assembly GCF_014268935.2). Taxonomy (GTDB): domain Bacteria; phylum Pseudomonadota; class Gammaproteobacteria; order Pseudomonadales; family Pseudomonadaceae; genus Aquipseudomonas; species Aquipseudomonas peradeniyensis. Next base: position 143,255 of record NZ_JABWRJ020000004.1, read on the forward strand.
GTCGCCCTCCTGCATGAACTCGCCGCCGATATTGGCGTGGGCGACGAAGGCGAATTCGTCCTGCAACTCGGCCCGGCACTGCTCCAACGCCTGGCGCAGCTGCAACTCGTCATCGCCGTTGGCCACGCCTTGCCAGTAGGCGATCTCGGCGTCGCGCCAGAGCACCTCGAAGCGCATGCGCACCTCATGGATGCGGTTGTAGAGGGTCTCGAGCTTGGTCGCCTTGTCCACCACGTATTCGGGGCTGGTGATCTTGCCGCAGTCGTGCAGCCAGGCAGCCACGCGAAACTCGTAGCGCTCGGCCTCGTTCATGCTGAAGCCGGCATAGGGGCCGCTGTCGGCCTGCACGGCCTGGTCCAGGAGCATCTGCGCCAGCTGCGGCACGCGCTCACAATGACCGCCGGTATAGGGGCTCTTGGCGTCGATGGCGTCGGCCAGCAGCTTGATCATGGCGTCCAGCAGGCGCTGCTGGGCCTCGACCAGCTGGCGGGTCTCGATGGCCACGGCGGCGGCGCCGGACAGTTCCTCGACGAAGCGCCGGAACGCCTGCCCGGCGTGTTCGTCCTCCAGTTGCAGGACCAGGATGCCGAGGAGCGACTGGCCGCGGTCGTTGAGCACCACCGCCAGGCTGCGCCCTTGCAACGACAAGGCCTGGGTCACGGCATTGGCGAGGTCTTGATGGTCGTGCTCATGTACCGCCAGCTCAGCCGGATAGTCCTGGGCCCGGCAGGCCGCAGCCAGGCGCAGGCGTGTATTGTCGGCATCGTACAGGTACACCGCGCCGGCACTGGCGCTGGCAGCCGCCACCAGGTGGTTGAGCACGCCGTCGAGCATGCGCTCGAGCTGGGTCTCGCGGCTGAGCGTGAGGGTGATCGCCTGGAAGTTGCGGATGGTACCGGACATGCGGCTCAGCACCCGGCTCAGTTCACGCACCTCCGACACCCGCGAGAGCACACCCACCTCACGGCTGAAATCAAAACCGGCCAGGCCCTGCACCTGCTCCGTGAGCCGGCGCAGCGGGCGACCGATGCGCCGGCCGAGCAAGCCGCCGAGCAACAGCAACACCGCCGCCAGCGCGGCGGCCCAGAGCAGTTGCTCGAACAACACCTGGCGCGCGCCGGCCAGCAGCTCGTGGGCCGGCACGGCAATCAGCACCTGCAGGTCCTGCCCGGCCACTGTGGTCAGCGGCACGCGCATGCCATACCAGGTCTGCCCTTCAACCTGATACGGCTGTGGCCGGGTACCCTGGAGGGCATCGGCATGGATCCGTGCGAGGCTGGCAATGCCCAGTTCATCGATGCGCGACAGGCGCACGCCCTCGCCTTCGCGGACGATGACCCGCTGCAGGTCCGGATAGGCCACCACGCTGCCCTGGTCATCGACCACGGCGATCTCGGTGCCGGCCGTCATGCGCAGGTCGCGGCTCTCGCTGGCCAGGTCGGTGACCGAGACGTCCATGCCGATCACCGCCGCGCCATCGACGCTGCGCTGGGCCATGGTCAGGCCGATCTCGCGGGTGGTGAAGAACACATAAGGGCGGGTAAGCACGGTGGTGGCTTGCGCAGAGGCTTCGACGAACCAGGGGCGCTGACGCGGATCGTAGCGGTAGTCCGGCTTGGGCTGGCGCAGCAGCAGGGTCATCGCCTGGTCGTAGAAACGCCATTCGCCATGCAACGCGCCGTCTTCGCCCAGGCTGACGGTCTGCACCAGGAACATCGTGCCTGCCGGTGCCGCGAAACGCTGCAGCAACTGTGGGTCGCGCAGGCGGCGGACCAGCAGGAACTCGCCATTGGGGTAGCCGAGGTAGGCGGCACTGAGCATGCGGTTGGCGCGCAGGCTCTCGACCAGTTGCGGTAGCCGCTCCAGGTGCTGCGTCATAGCCCCCGCAGAGGCATCGAAGGCCAGCAGGCGGATGCTGCTCTGCACCGGATCGACCAGGCGTCGGGCGCGCTCGTCGATGGTCCGACCGACCTGCTGGGCAGCGTCGCCTGCGGCCGCCACCAGGGTCTGGCGCACCCCCAGGTAGCCCTGCCAGGCCAGGGCCGCGCCCAGCGCCAGCATGCCCAGCATGATTGCCAGCGCCACCAGCCACTGCAGGGAAATGCTCCGGCCACGGTTGTTCATGAACGCCTGCCCCGTGCAGACGCCAGCCTTGCCGCATGCTCCATCAACGCGCAGCCCATCCCAGGTACTCCCCGTGTGGCGATTTCCACAGTGTAATCAGCCCGTGCGAACCTGCCGGCCTGTGACAGCTGCTGGCAGCGAGACAGTCGCATACTGGCGCAACGACATCAATCGCGCCATGAATCATTGTGGGAGCGGACCGTCCCGCAGTCTTCAGAATTGCGGCGAAAAACTCGTATACAAAAAAAAGAAATTCTGTTTACACTGCCTCGCGCCTACGACAACGGTCATCGCCGCTGCGTATTGCGACAGGCTCAAGCCATGCGACATCCGCTATCGCCCAACCTCCCCGGGCACCCTTCTCGAACGCCGTACGTCCTGAACGCCGCATTCGCCCTGCTGCCATCGTTCCACACGCCCGATACGCCCTTACCAAGGCCGACGCTGCGCGTGCGCGGTTCTGCTCCAGCCTTCGACGCCGGGCTTCGCCACGGCGCCTGACGCTTCCCTACAATCAGAAAACACACCCCAAGCGGGAGGGACACCCATGCCCAAGACACTACTGGTCAAGAACGCCGAACTGCTGGTGACCATGGACGGCGAGCGCCGCGAGATCAAACGCGGCGGCCTCTACATCGAAGACAATGTGATCAGGCAGGTCGGCCCCAGCGATACCCTGCCTCAGCACGCCGACGTGATCCTCGACATGACCGGCAAGGTGGTCATCCCGGGGCTGGTCAACACCCACCACCACATGTACCAGAGCCTCACCCGCGTGGTGCCGGCGGCCCAGGACGGCGAGCTGTTCAACTGGCTGACCAACCTCTACCCGATCTGGGCGCGGCTGACCCCGGAAATGATCTCGGTATCGACCCAGACGGCCATGGCCGAGCTGATCCTCTCGGGCTGCACCACCTCCAGCGACCACCTGTACATCTACCCCAACGGCTGCAAGCTCGACGACAGCATCCACGCCGCCGAGGAGATCGGCATGCGCTTCCACGCCGCGCGCGGCAGCATGAGCGTCGGCCGTAGCCAGGGCGGCCTGCCGCCGGACTCGGTGGTGGAGAAGGAAAGCGACATTCTCAAGGAGTCGCAGCGTCTGATCGAGGACTACCACGATGCCAGCCACGGTTCGATGCTGCGCGTGGTAGTGGCGCCCTGCTCGCCGTTCTCGGTCAGCCGCGACCTGATGCGCGAGGCGGCGGTGCTGGCCCGCCAGTATGGCGTGTCGCTGCACACCCACCTGGCGGAGAACGTCAACGACATCGCCTACAGCCGCGAGAAGTTCGGCATGACCCCGGCCGAATACGCCGAGGACCTGGGCTGGGTCGGCCACGACGTGTGGCACGCCCACTGCGTGCAGCTCGACCAGCATGGCATCGAGCTGTTCGCCCGCACCGGCACCGGGGTTGCCCACTGCCCGTGCTCGAACATGCGCCTGGCCTCAGGTATCGCGCCAATCCGCAAGATGCGCGACCACGGCGTGCCGGTGGGCCTGGGGGTCGATGGTTCGGCGTCCAACGACGGCGCCAGCATGATCGGCGAGGTGCGCCAGGCGCTGCTGCTGCAACGGGTCGGTTTCGGGCCAGATGCGATGACTGCCCGCGAGGCGCTGGAGATCGCCACCCTGGGCGGTGCCAAGGTGCTCAACCGCAACGATATCGGCGCCCTCGCCCCGGGCATGGTCGCCGACTTCGTCGCCTTCGACCTCGGCCATGTGGCCTATGCCGGCGCCCTGCACGACCCGCTGGCGGCACTGGTGTTCTGCACCCCGACCCATGTCGACACCAGCGTGATCAACGGGCGCGTGGTGGTTCAGGGTGGGCGCATCACCACCGTCGACCTGCCGCGAGTGCTGGAGCGGCACAACCAGTTGGCGCGGCAGTTGGTCAGCGGCGAGTAGGCCAGCTATGGGATAGCTATTTCCCTGAGCCGCTGCGCCAGTTCCAGGGCCACCCGCCCGCTGGCCGGCGTCGGCACCAACTCAGTGAACGGGATATCGAGCATGCGGTTCTCGCGCACTGCCCGCAGGCTCGAAAGCACCGGGTCGCGGGTCAGCAGCTGACGCTTGCGGCTGGCCGGCGACCACAGCGCGTCGGCCAGCAGGATCACATCGGGGTCGCTGCTCAGCAGCGCCTCGCGGTTGACCGTCACGCGGTACTGGTCGATCCCGCCGAACACATTGCGCGCTCCGGCGGCGGCCAGCAACGGCGTGACGAAACCCCGCCCACCTTCGCTGTCCAGCCCCCGGACCTCGCTGTCGAGGTAGAACACCGACAGCGGCTTGCCAGTGGGTGCGATCGCCCTGGCCCGCGCCAGGTCCGCCTCCATCGTCTCGATCAATGCCTGCGCCCTCGCCTGCCTGCCCAGCAGCTCGCCGAGGAGGGTCAGGTCACGCCGGACATGGGCGTAGTAATCCAGCGAATGACCGGCACAGGCCGATTCGAGCAGGTAGGTGGCGATCCCGTTGCCGGCCAGCCGGGTTCGCGAGCTGACCCCGTCGCCGAAGGCCGTGGCGAATCCGCCGACCACCAGGTCCGGCCTTTGCGCGTACAGCACCTCGCTGGCCGGATACTCCCGGGCGATCACCGGCACGCCCTGGTAGCGGCCCTGCTTGTAGGCGGCGCCGTTGTCGTCCAGGTAGGCCACCCCGACCATCGATGGCCCTGCGCCAAGGGCGAGCAGGAGGTCGGCCGCGTGCTGGTTGAGCGCCACGATACGCGCAGGCGTCGCCGCGGGGCGTTGCCAGTCCTGCCCGCAGTTGCGATAGCTGTCGGCCAGGACCGGTGTGCCACAGCACAGGGCCAGCGACAGCAGCCAGGCTTTACGCATCGCATGTCCCTCCCTTGATCAGCAATCTTTCGGCGATCCTTCCGCCCTGCAGATGCATTTCCACCAATTCCTCCACCTCCCGATCATCACGTACCCGATACCAGCAGCCGTCCGGGTGCACCGTCAGCACCGGCCCCAGGTTGCAGGGGAACTGGCACCCGGTGCGAGTCAGCAGCACGCCGCCCGGTGTCTCGATCAGGTCACGCTCCAGCAGCCGCCGGCGCAGGCGTTTCCACAAGGGCAAGGCACCGCGCCGCACGCAACGCGGGCCGGTACACAGGAACACCTGGCGGGCATGCTCGGGTACCCGCGACCAGTCCGGGTCGCTGGCCACCGCGTTGACCTGGTCGCATGGCAGGTGACGGGCATGCTCGCCGATGCTGGCGCAAGCCGCCCGAGCATCCAGCCCGCGCCGCCCCAGGGCCTGGGCCGTGACCCAGATACCGGCCCGGCCTTGCGCCAGGCGCCCCAGTTCATCGCGCAGCCAGTCGAGGTAGGCGCTGTCCGAGGTAGGTTCCAGGTCCACTACCAGCAAGCGCTCAACGCCCTGGTCAAGGGCCTCGCGGATAACCACCCACAACCCGTCGAAGCCCTCCAGGGTATCGACGATATCCCGGTCCGCCTCGCGGCCACGCAGGTCGCGGACTTCGGCGCCGAACGCTTCGGCCACTGAACCACCCGCCAAGCCCGGCCCCACGAACAACACGCGCTGATAGTCCATGCTCACGCCCCTCAGAAGGTGTAGGTGTACCGCAGTTCGCTGGTGAACGGCCGTCCGAGGTTGTCGACATTGCTCGCCCGGCTGGTGACATAGTCGCGGTCGAACAGGTTCTCCACCAGCAGGCTCAGCCGGTGCTGGCGGGCACCGTCCAGGTAGCGGTAGGCATCGGCGTCGACCACCGAGTAGTGGCCGTAGTCGACGCCCTTGGAGCTGACCACGTCGCGGATATAGCGAATCGCGCCTCCGGCACCCCACATGCGGTCCGCCGACTCGTAGCCGAGCCGCGAGCGGGCGAAGAAGCTCGGCACGTCGTTGATCGTCGCCCCGGTGCGCGACTCGGTGAGGTTGCGGGTCATATCGGCCTGCAGGCTCCATTGGTCGTCGAGCTGGATACGTGCATCAGCCTCGAAACCACGCATCTGCACCTGGCCCTGGCCGTTCACCCACTGGCTGCCGTCCAGGGTGATCAGGTCGGTGATCTTGCGCCGGAACACGGTGACGCTGGCGCTGAATTCACGTTCCAGCAGCAGGCCGTGGTAGTCCAGGCCAAGCTCGGCATTGCGGCTCTTCTCGGGCTTGAGGTCGCGGTTGCCGATCTCGTCGCCGGGCTCGTTGACGAACAGCTGTTCGGCGTTGGGCAGCTTGTAGGCGCTGCCGTACTGACCACGCAACTGCCAGTTGTCGTTCAGGTCGTACAGCGAGGTGAGCATGCCCACCGTGGCGCTGTCGCCGCCGCTCATCGCCTCGTGGCGCACGCCAAGGCTCGGGTGCCAGTTCGGCAGGGCTTCGATCCTGGGCCGCAGCTGGGCATACAGCGCATTGGCCTGGGCCTTGTTGTCGTCGATCACCAGCACGTCGTCCTGTCCCTTGAACCACTGGTTGTCGGAACCGAACACCAACACATGGCCGCCGTCGAGCTCAGCCTTGCCCTCGGCCTGCACGCCCCAGTCGGTGAAGCCCCAGTAGTCGTTGTGGTTGACCACGTTGCGGCTGCCATCGTCTCGGTTGTTGATGCGGGTGTAGCGGGTGTCCCAGTCGTTGACGTGGCCCTTGATGAAGTAGCTCAGGCGCTCGTCGAGGCGCTGTTCGAAGGTCGCCGTGGCGATCTGCTGCACGCGGTCGTTGGTGGTCTTGTAGTTGTTCACCGGCCGGGCGAAATCGAGGTTGGCGTCGGTGTACTGGTAGAACAGCTCCAGCCGCGCATCGTCACCGAAGGCCTGGATCGCCTTGCCGCCGAAAGTGGTCACCTCATAGCCGCGTTTCTTGTCGCTGACGTTGCCGCTGTAGTCGCGGTTGCGAAACGGTTGGTAGCCGTCGGAGACGTTATGACTGACATAGGCCAGCAGCCCCAGGTCGCCGAAACCATTGCTGAAGATCCGCTCGACGCGGGCGTCCTTGCTGCTGCCGACGAAGCTGTCCAGGCCCAGGTTGACCTCGCCCGAAGCCTCGCGGCTCTTTGGGCTTCGGGTGACGATATTGATCACCCCCGCCACCGCCTGGGTGCCGAACAACAGGCTCTGGCCGCCCTTGAGTACCTCGATGCGCTCCACCGCGTTGGCCGGCAGGGTGTCCAGGTACAGGCCGCCGTACAGGCGGTTGTTCAGGCGCACGCCGTCGAGCAGGATCAGTGTGTCGTCGTTGCGCCCGCCCAGCAGCGAGTAGGTGCCGTAGTCAAACGGGCCGTTCTTCGGCGCGACGTAGAAGCCGGGGATGAACATCTGCATCACCCGGGTGATGTCGGCACCGGGGCCGGCGCGCTCGATCTGCTCGCGGCTGACGGTCTCGACCTTGCTGCCGTACTGGGCCATGGCGGCGACCGTGGTCGACTCCACCGACGGCGCGGCGACGATCTGCTGGTCGAGGATCAAGGGGGGATTTTCAGCCAGCGCCAGGGGGCTGGCCAGAAAGCCCAGGAACAGGGTCCGGGCCTTGGGGGAACATCGTCGGGAGTGAATCACAGCAATCATGCTCTTCTCGAAAGTGACTTTCGCAGAAGCACGCAAGAGCACGGATCGCGCACACGCCAATACCGGCCCATGCCCGCCCACCGCAGGAGTTTGCCTACAACATTCCAGGCCGGTCTCCGGGCTCGCAAGACAAGATGCCTTCACCTTCCCATGACCTGCGGGCCACAGTGGTCTGTCGAAGGCATCACTTGCATACCGTTGCGGGGGCAGCACCGGACTGGCGCGAAGCGCGTACCGGTTTCCCGTTTCACCCCATGCGCGGCGGCATGGGACACCTGAAATCGGTCGGCATCTGAACACCTGGGGCCGAGAGGCGTCAAGCCAGCCAGTTGAATCGATTCGAATGTTTTTTATCGGCCAAGCACTCTAGGCAGATGTTTCAAACGCTGTAGAATCCGCACGCCGAACCTATTCTCATTCCCTTCGAGCTTTGCCGATGAAGCTGGCCCGCCACACACGATCGCAAGTCGCCTGGGTGCTGTATTTCAGCATCCTGTTCGGCTCGTTGCTGTGCGCCATGGGCCATGGACAGATGGCCGGCTTGCGCCTGGCCGGCCTGGATGACGCCGCCTGGTGCGCGGCCGACAGCAGCGGCGTGTTCAAGGGCGACCAGGACATCACCGACCCGGTGCTGCCTGCCGGCGGCGACTGCGTGATCGCCAGCCTGTTCAGCGCCACCCTGCTGGCGGTGTTCTTCGGCCTGCTGGCCCTGCTCGCCGGTGAGTCGAGCAAACCCTTACCCAGACAACCCGCGCCGCCCCTGCCCAAGCAGCGCTGGCCACTGGTCAATCCCCGCGCCTCCCCCGCCTCGCTTCTCGCGTTCTGACATCGCCACGCCCGAATACTGCCTGATCGGCAGCGGGCGTGCGCTCATCGATTTCAGCCAGGAAGCCTCGCATGTTCCGCATGACCACTTTGGCGCTGCTCGTTGGCAGCGCAACCTGCGCCTGGGCGCAGGATGACACCCTGACCCTGCCCGCCAGCAACGTCACGGCCACCGCCGACCAACCCAAAGAAGCCACCACCCTGGACCTCGACCGGCCTATCGAAAGCGGCTCGCGACTGAACCTCAGCGCCCGCGAAAACCCGGCCTCGGTCAGCGTCGCCGACCGCAAGACCATGGAGCGCATCGGCGCGCGCAACTTCCAGGACGCCGCCAACGCCCTGCCCGGGGTCAACGCCTCGGCACCGCCCGGCTGGGGCGGCTATGTGTCGTATCGCGGCTTCAACGGCGCCCAGGTCAGCCAGTTGTTCAACGGCATCAACCTGCAATACGGCGCCACGGCGCGCCCGGTTGGCGCATGGATCTACGACCGCGTCGAACTGCTCGGCGGCCCCTCGTCGTTCCTCAACGGCAGCGGCGCCGTCGGCGGCAGCCTGAACATGATCACCAAACTGGCGAGCCGCGACGAGGACACCTTCGAAGGCCGCGTCAGCTATGGCCGCTACGACTCGATGGAAACCTCGGTCGGCTTCAACAAGGCGCTCAACAGCGGCGACGGCCCGCGCCACTACGCGCGGCTCGACTACAGCCGCACCAGTACCAATGGCTACATCGACCGCCAGGAGAACGGTGCTGGCAACCTGACCTTCTCTCTGCTCAGCGACATCAACGAGCAGCTGTCGCACACCCTGGCCATCGAGTACCTGGAAGAAAAAGAGGACAGCCCGTACTGGGGCACGCCGGTGCTGCAGCCGGCGGTCGGCACCCTGCACATCGACAAGCACAATCGCTTCAACAACTACAACGTCGAGGACGGCCGCTACGAGCAGCGCACCCGTTGGCTGCGTTCGATCACCGACTACCGCATCGACGACAGCAACCAGCTGCGCAACACCTTCTACCACTACAACGGCCAGCGCGATTACCGCAACCTCGAGGTGTACCGCTACAACGCCGGCAACACCGCCATCAACCGCTCCGGCGGCTACCGTCAGAGCCACGACCAGGAAGTCAACGGCAACCGCGTCGAACTGACCCACCAGGGCCAGCTGTTCGGCCTGGCCAGCGACTGGGCGTTCGGCGTGGACTACAGTCGCAACCAGCAGACCACCTATCCGCTGTCCAAAGGTGCCTTCGACACCATCGACCCGAACGGTTTCCAGCCCGACCACTTCCTCGACATCCCCGGCATGGACGCGCCGCGCGCCAAGGGCCGCAGCACCACCACCGACACCACCGCGGGCTTCGTCGAGAACCGCACCCGCCTGACCGACCAGCTGGCGTTGATCACCGCGCTGCGCTACGACCATATCGACTTCGACGTGGTCGACCACGTGAGCCGGGCCAAGCTGGACCGGCGCTGGGACGCCTTCACCGGACGCTTGGGCCTGGTCTACGACCTGACGTCCAATGTCAGCCTGTATACCCAGTACAGCACCTCGGCCGAGCCGCCGGGAGGCTCGCTCACCGGCGCCTCGCTCAGCCAGGTCGGCGACTTCGACCTGAGCACCGGCCGCCAGGTGGAAGTGGGCAGCAAGTTCGACTTTCTCGACGGGCGCGGCTCGGCCACTGCGGCGGCCTATCGCATCGTGCGCAAGAACATCTCGGTGCCCTCCTCGACCGTGCCCAACACCACCGAGCAGGCGGGCCAGCAGACCTCCACCGGCATCGAGCTGGCGGCCTCGTTCAAGGTCACGCCCAAGCTGCTGGCGGCAGGCAACTTCAGCTGGGTCAACGCTGAGTACGACGAATTCAACGAGACCATCGGCGGCGTGGTGTACTCGCGCAAGGGCAAGAACCCGGTCAACATCCCCGACCGGGTCGCCAACCTGTGGCTGACCTACGACCTGGCGCCGGGCTGGCAGGTCGGCGCCGACGCCCGCTATGTGTCGTCAGTTTACGCCAACACCGCCAACACCGCCTGGGTGCCGTCCTACACCGTCTACGGGCTGTCCATGACCCACGACCTGGACAAGCACGTGCAAGTCAGCGCCCGCCTGCGCAACCTCACCGACGAGGTCTACGCCCGCTTCATCCACCAGACCAACACCCAGTACTACCTGGGTGAGCCGCGCAGCCTGGAAGTCGCTGTGCAGTGGCGCTACTGATGGGGCTCAAGCGCCAGCTGTACCTGTGGCACCGCTGGCTGGGCATCGTCGCCTGCCTGTTCATGGCGCTGTGGTTTGTTTCCGGGGTGGTCATGCTGTATGTCGGCTACCCCAAACTGACCCCGGCTGAGCGCCTGGCCCACCTGCCGGCACTGCCGGCGGGGTGCTGCGCCGAGTTGCCAGCACAATGGGCGCAACAGCCGTTGAAGGCGATGCGCCTGACCAGCCTGGGCGGGCGGGCGCACTACCTGCTGGAACTGGCCGACGGCCGCCGCGTCACCCTCGACGCCGCCAGCGGCGAGCCACTGATTCATGCGGACGCCGCCTGGGCCCTGGCCAATGCCCGGCAGTACGCCGGTGACGCGGCGTTGGCCTACCAGGGCACGGTGGACGAGGACATGTGGACCCACTCCCGGGCCCTGGACGGCGACCGGCCCTTGCACCGGGTGCGGGTGGACGATGCCGCCGGCACCTGGCTGTACCTGTCCGGGCGCAGCGGTGAAGTGGTGCGCGACGCCACCGCACAGGAACGTACATGGAACTGGGTCGGTGCCTGGCTGCACTGGCTCTATCCCTTACGCGGTGGATTCGGCTTCGACAACGGTTGGCGCACGCTGGTGATCGGCCTGTCCGTGCTCGGCACGCTGATGGCGATCCTGGGCATGGCGGTGGGCATCCTCCGCCTGCGGCTGCGCACGCGCTATCGCAGCGGTTCGCGCAGCCCCTACCCCGGCGGCTGGCTGCGCTGGCACCACATCGGCGGGCTGCTGTTCGGCGGCGTGCTGGTGTTGTGGGTGTTCAGCGGCCTGATGTCGATGCGCCCCTGGGGCCTGACCGACAGCCGTTCGCAGATCGCCCTGCAACCCGGCCCGCTGCGCGCCGTCGACCTCAAGCTGCCGGTCGCCACCGCGTTGGCGAGGTTGCGCGAGGAGGCAGGTTTCAACACCGTCGAGTTGCAGTGGCAGCGCTTGGCCAACGTCACCTACCTGGTGGCACGTAATGCCAATGGCGACAGTCGCATCCTCGAAGACGGCGCGCCACCGGCCCGGGCATTTGCCCGACAGCGGTTGCTGGCGGCCGCGCAGGCCATGGCCCCGGGCATTGCAGTACAAGACGACTGGCAGACCGCCTACGATTTCCACTACTTCGCCCGCGACCCGCAGAGCATGTACGGTTTCCAGTCCCGCCCATTGCCCGTGCTGCGCCTGCGCTTCGATGATCCGGCCGGCACCTGGGCCTATCTGGACCCGGCCAGCGGCATTCTGGTGGCCAGCCACGACCGGACGCAACGCACCGGGCGCTGGTTGTTCAACCTGCTGCACAGCTGGGACTGGCAGCCGCTGCTGACACGGCCGCTGTTGCGTGAAGGGCTGATCATCGCACTTAGTGCCGGTGGACTGGTGATTGCCCTCAGTGGCGTGGTGCTGGGCTGGCGGCGCTTGCGCAGGACGCTCCGGTAGCTTCGCTGGGGCTGCTACGCAGCCCATCGCCGGCAAACCGGCTCCCACAGGACTGCGCGATACCTGTGGGAGCGGGCTTGCCCGCGAAGGGCCGCAAAGCGGCCCCTTTCGCTTACCTTACGGCTACCCCCGCTTCTTCTTCACCCCGCCCTGCCTGGCCTTGAACCGCGGGTTGGACTTGCAGATCACATAGATCCGGCCACGACGCTTGACCACCTGGCAATCACGATGACGGCGCTTGGCCTGCTTGAGTGAGGACAGTACTTGCATGGGAACCTCCAGTTACGTAATAACATAACAATAACGCGAATCATTTCCATCTGGCAATCACTCCTCGAACCGCATCTCACTGTGGCGTCAGAGGATGCGTTAATGTTACGTTATTACATATTATTTGGAGAACCCTCGTGACCCCTCGCGCACCGCTTCTGGCCGGCCTCACCCTGGGCCTGTTCGGCCAACCCCTCTCGGCAGCCCAACCCCTGCTGCTGGAGGAAACCTCGATCACCGACGCCTACCTCGAAGAACGCGCCGACGGCCCGGTGCAAGGCTATCGCGCCACCCGCTCGGCCACCGCCACCCGTACCGACAGCGATATCCGCGACACCCCGCAGAGCATCCAGGTGGTGCCCGCCCAGGTAATCAAGGACCTCAACAGCACCCGCATCGACCGCGCCCTGGACTTTGCCGGTGGCGTGTCGCGGCAGAACAACTTTGGCGGCCTGACCTTCCTCAACTACAGCGTGCGCGGCTTCACCACCGGCGAGCTGTACAAGAACGGTTTTGCCATCAACCGCGGCAGCTACAGCTCCCCGGACACCTCCAGCATCGAGCGCATCGAAGTGCTCAAGGGCCCGGCCGCCAGCCTCTATGGCCGTGGCGACCCTGGCGGTCTGGTCAATATCGTCAGCAAGCGCCCCCAGGCCGAGACCTTCAGCACCCTCAACCTGAGCGCGGGCAGCTGGGACCGCTACCGCACCGCCCTGGATGCCAACTCGCCCCTGGACAGCGAAGGCAACCTGCTGGGCCGGATCAACCTGGCGGTCGAGGACAACGGCAGCTTCCGTGACCATGTCGGCAGCGAGCGCCGTATCGTCAGCCCATCCCTGAGCTGGCAGCTGTCGCCCGATACCCGGCTGATGATCGACACCGAGTTCTCCCGCACCGAGTCGGTGTTCGACCGTGGCATCCCGGCGGTCAATGGTGAGATGGGCTCGGTCAAGCGCTCGACTTTCCTCGGCGAGCCCAACGACGGCAAGATCCGCAACGACAACCAGACCCTCGATGTGGCGCTGGAACATTTTCTCAACGACAGCTGGAAACTGCGCCTGGCCAACCACTACACCCAGGGCACGCTCAAGGGCAACAGCTCCGAGCCCCAGGCCCTGGTCGGCACGACGATCACCCGCTTCTACCGCGAGCGTGACTTCGAGTGGAACGACAACATCACCCAGGCCGAGCTGCACGGTCAGTTCGAGCTGGGCGGCTGGCAGCACCAGGCCCTGGTCGGGCTTGAATACGAAAACTACCGCAACAGCCAGAAGTACCCGCAAAGCGCGACATCGGCAGGTTATGGCCTGGACATCTACAACCCGGTGTACGGCAAGCCCAAGCCGGCGCTTACACGGGCCAACGATTTCTTCGAACGCACCGAAAGCCATGCCCTCAACCTGCAGGACCAGATCGCCTTCACCGAGCACCTGCGCGGCCTGCTCGGTGTGCGTCTGGAGCGCATCGAACAGACTGCGCAGAACCGCTCCACCGGGGTCAGCAACAGCCAGGCGAAGGATGTCGCCACGCCGCGCGTAGGGCTGCTGTATCAACTGACCCCGCAGGTGGGCGTGTTCGCCAACGCCTCGACCTCGTTCAAGCCCAACACTATCGGCACCCAAGGACAGGTGTACAAACCCGAGAAAGGCATCGGCTACGAGACCGGGCTCAAGCTCGACCTGCTCGACAGCCGCCTGGGCGCGACCATCGCGCTGTTCCATATCGACAAGGAGAACGTCATCACCACCGACGCACTCGGCGAAAGCGTGGCGGCCGGCAAGGCACGCAGCCAGGGCCTGGACCTGCAGTTCAGTGGCCAGCTGACCGACGCCGTGCGGGTGATCGGTGCCTATGCCTACATCGATGCCGAGGTCACCAAGGGCGACGCCGCCCTGCCCAAGGGCAGCGACCTGCTGGGCATCGCCCGCAACAGCGGCAGTGTGATGGGCGTGTACGAGTTCCAGGACGGTGCCCTGCGCGGCTCGGACGTCGGCGCGGCGTTCAACTATGTCGGCGAGCGCTCCGGCCAGGCCGGCAGCCACTTCACCCTGGATGCCTACAGCACGGTCGACCTGCTGGCGCACTACAAGGCCAGCGAACAGGTCACCGTGGGGCTGAACCTCAACAACCTGTTCGACCGCAAGTACTACGAACGCTCGTACAACAGTTCGTGGGTGCTGCCGGGCGAGCCACGCAACTTCAGCGTAAGCCTGACCCTCAGTCTCTGAGGGCTGTTCACGTCGCCATGGGCGACCCGAACCTGCGCCCAAGCGCCTGGCAGACCAGCACCAGCACAAACACCCCGGCAAAGGCCATGACGATGGTCGGCGCCGGGGCGCTGTCGAGGTAGAACGAGCCGTACACGCCCACGAACGAACAGCCGATGGCGACCAGCAACGCCAGCCACAACATGTGCCGGAACTGCCGCGTCAGCAACGCGGCGATGGCCCCCGGGGCAATCAGCAAGGCAATCGCCAGGATCACCCCCGAGGCCTTCAGCGCCCCGACCACCGCCAACGAGATCAGGCACAGCAGGCCATAGTGCAGCCAGCCGCTGCGCAGGCCCACCGCATGAGCCTGCACCGCATCAAAGGTATGCAGCATCAGGTCCTTCCACTTGGTGGCGATGACCAGCGCGGTGAGCAGGGCGATGCCCGCGCACAGCCACAGGTCCTGGGGGCCCGCGCCGAGGATGTCGCCGAACAGGATATGGTCCAGGTGCACATCGGACTGGATCTTCAGGTACAGCACCAACCCCAGGCCGAACATGCCCGAATAGACGATGCCCATCACCGTGTCCTGCTTGATGCGGCTGTTCTCCTTGAGGTACCCCGTGGCCATCGCGCAGAACATGCCGGCCAGGAACGCCCCGATGGCGTAGGGAATCTGCACGATGTAGGCGATCACCACGCCGGGGAACACCGCGTGGGCGATGGCGTCGCCCAGCAGCGCCCAGCCCTTGAGCACCAGGAAGCACGACAGCAGCGCCATGGGGATGGCGATCAGCACTGCGATGGCCATGGCGTTGACCATGAAGTCGAAGCGCAAGGGTTCCAGCAGCAGGTCGGTCACGGTCATGGCTGCACCTCCAGTGCCTGGCGCCGACGACGGCGCGCGGCCAGCAGCCCATGCTTGCGGGCGAAGACGAACACCAGCAGGAAGATCAGCGTCTGCAGCACGACGATCACGCCGCCGGTGGCACCGTCGAGGTAGTAGCTCAGGTAGGTGCCGGTCAGGCTGGTCAGGGCGCCAATGGCGACGGCGATGACCAGCAACCGGGGAAAGCGGTCGCTGAGCAGGTAGGCCGTGGCGCCGGGGGTGATGACCATGCAGATCACCAGGAACGCCCCCACCGTCTGCAGCGCGGCCACGGTCGAGGCCGACAGCAAGGCGAAGAACAGCAGCTTGAGTGCGTCCGGGCGAATGCCGACTGCGCGGGCCTGCTGCTCGTCGAAGAAGGTCAGCATCAGGTCGCGCCACTTGGCCAGCAGAACCGCCAGGGTGACCAGGCCGATGATCGCCAGCTGCAGGGTGTCGCCCGGGGTGATCGCCAGGATGTTGCCGAGGACGATGGTCTGGATGTTCACCGAGGTCGGCGACAGCGAGACCATGAACAGGCCCAGGCCGAAGAACGAGGTGAAGATCATGCCGATCACCACATCTTCCTTGAGCCGCGTGCGCCGCTGCAGGAACAGCAGCGCCGCCGAGGCCAGCCCGCCGGCGAAGAACGCGCCGAGGGAAAACGGCAGGCCGATCATGTAGGCGCCGGCCACCCCCGGCACGATGGCGTGGGACAGCGCATCGCCGATCAATGACCAGCCCTTGAGCATCAGGTAGCAGGACAGGAACGCGCAGACCCCGCCGACCAAGGTCGAGACCCACAGGGCATTGCGCATGTAGCCGTAGGCAAATGGCTCGAGCAGCAGTTCGATCATGCGTCGGCCTCGCTGTCGCTGCCCGGCTCGCGGCGCGCCGGCAGGCCGTTGCGCAGGATCAGCGGCCGCTCGTCGTCGCTGAACACGCTGACCGGCGGTTGCTGCGACGGATCGCCCGGCAGCAGGGCGAAGTGGCGCAGCACCCCGCCGAAGGCGCGTTCGAGGTTGTCGCGGGTGTAGACCTCGTCGGTCGGCCCGTGGGCCAGCACGGTGCGCTTGATCAGCACCACCCGGTCGCAGAACTCCGGCACCGAACCGAGGTTGTGGGTCGACACCAGCATGATCCGCCCTTCGCCACGCAGCTCGCGCAGCAGCTGGATGATCTGGTCCTCGGTCTTCACATCAACCCCGGTGAACGGCTCGTCGAGCAGAATCACCCGGCTGTCCTGGGCCAGGGCGCGGGCGAGGAACACGCGCTTGCGCTGGCCGCCGGACAATTCGCCGATCTGCCGCTTGCGCAACGCCTGCATGTCGACCCGGCACAGCGCCGCGTCCACCGCCTCGTGATCGGCGCGTCGGGGGATGCGCAACGGGCCCATGTGCCCGTAGCGCCCCATCATCACCACGTCCTCGACCAGTACCGGGAAGTCCCAGTCCACTTCCTCGGCCTGGGGCACGTAGGCCGTGCACTTGCGCCGCAGGGCGCGCTCGGCCGGCAGGCCCAGCACGCTGATGCGCCCGGCGGCCAAACGCACCAGGCCCATGATGGCCTTGAACAGGGTCGACTTGCCCGAGCCGTTGATGCCCACCAGCGCGGTGATCGAGCCCATCGGCAGTTCGAAGCTGGCGTCGTGCAGCGCGGTATGGCCGTTGCGGTAGGTCACGGTGGCGCCCTGGACGACGATGCCGCTCTCCAGGGCCTGGTTGTGCTGGTTCATCGGCTGCCTGCCTCGCCCAGGCCCTGGACGATGGTGTCGGTGGTTACCCGCAGCAGGTCGAGGTAGGTCGGCACCGGCCCGTCCTGGGCGCTCAGGGAGTCGACGTAGAGCACGCCGCCATAGTGCGCGCCGGTTTCCCGGGCCACCTGGCGGGCCGGCTTGTCGGACACCGTGCTTTCACTGAACACCGCCGGGATATGATGCGCCCTGACCGCGTCGATGACCGTGCGCACCTGGTTCGGCGTGCCCTGCTGGTCGGCGTTGATCGGCCACAGGTACAGCTCCTTCAGGCCGAAGTCGCGGGCCAGGTAGGAGAACGCGCCTTCGCTGCTGACCAGCCAGCGCCTGTCGGCGGGAATCTGCTCGAGACGGACGCGCAGCGGCGCGATGGTCGCCTCGATACGCGCCTTGTAGGCCTCGGCATTGCGTTGGTAGGCCTGGGCGTTGGCCGGGTCGTGGCGTACCAGGGCGTCGCGGATGTTGTCGACGTAGACCAGGGCGTTGCGTGGCGACATCCACGCGTGCGGATTGGGCTTGCCGCTGTACGGGCCGGCGACGATACCCATCGGCTCGATGCCGTCGGACACCACCACGCCCGGCACCTGTTGCAGGCGCTGGAAGAACTTCTCGAACCACAGCTCCAGGTTCAGGCCATTCCACAGGATCAGCTGCGCCCCCTGGGCGCGGCGCAGATCGCCGGGGGTCGGCGAGTAATTGTGGATCTCGGCGCCGGGCTTGGTGATCGACTCGACCACGGCGGCATCACCCGCCACGTTGCGGGCCATGTCGGCAATGATGGTGAAGGTGGTGACCACCTTGAACTTTTCCGCCGCGCCCACGGGCAGCGCCAGCAGCAAGGTGGCGAACAGTGCGCCTGCCAGGCGCCAGGGGCGGGATTGGGACCTGCTTCTATCGAACATCCGTCACTTCCACTTCGAGTCGGAGGAAACGGCTAAGGCACGGAACGGCGGCCGATCTTGTGCGATGCCCCTGGTTGTGCGGCGCGGGTCATGCGGTCGGCTCTGCCTTGTCGAGTATGGAGAGCCGCCACACGGATGGCAAATGCGCCGACAGGTGTCACCCTGCCAGCGTCGCCAGCGCCAGTACTGGCCACCCCGCCACAGCCGTCCCGATCGCCAGCCGCGGCTGGTAGGGCAGCACCAGCACCAGCGCCAACCCCGCCAGCGAGACCAGGCCAAGCCCGCCGATCGGTCCCATGGCCCAGCCCCAGGCCGCGACACTGGCGGCGAAACTGGCCGCCAGCGCCAGCCAGCCCGTTGCACGCAGCGCCCGACGCCGCGACGACGATGGCGGCCGGCCCCAGACCTGTTTGTAGTGCCGCTCCAGCCCCAGGCACAGGGCAATCATGCCGCTGTACGCTAACCACAATCCCGTGGCTATCGCCAGACCCATTTCAGTTGACCTCCGTGCGGACACGCAGCGCACGCTCCGGCGCTGGCTGCCCGATTTTCCAGGCACACGCGGCCAGCAGGCCGCCGATCACCAGAATGGTGACCTCCAGGGGGATGTAGTCGCCGCGATTGACCGTGACCACGTTCAGCAACGGCAACCCCAGGCACAGCGCCGCAGTCAGCCCGAGCTGCTCCTGCCAGGCCCGCAACCAGGGACGCAGACAGGCGTGCAGCAAGGTCGCCAGCCAGATCAGGAAGAACACCCGCACCTCCCAGCCGCCACGCTGCGCCAGCTCGAACGGCAACAAGCGGTTGGCCCACAACAGGCCGACGCAGGCCAGCGCCAGGCCGGCCACCACACTGACGTTGATGCGCTCGGCGCCGGTGTACAGCGCGGCGCCCAGCGCCCCTTCGCCGTCATGCCGGCGTCGACGCTTTACGGTGAACAGCACCAGCCCCGTGGCAATCATCGCGCAGCTGGCCAGGCCGCAGACGAAATACAGCCAGCGCATCGGGTAGCCGCCGAACTGGGCGAAGTGCATGCCCGCCAGCACCCGTTGCGTGAGCAGGCTCGGGCGGCTCTCGGCGGGCGCCCGCAATACCTTGCCGGTCACACCATCGAAGACCATGCTCTGGCCCTTGGTCAGCTCGATGCGATTGCCCAGCAGCGGGCGCACCTCGATCCGCGCATCGCCGCGCCCCGGGTTGTGGATCGACAGGCTGGCCAACGGCCCCAGCACGCGCTCGGCCTCGGCCAGCAGCGGCGGCAACGCCGTCAACGGCGCCGGCCCGGCAACCTCCTGAGGGGGCTGGCGTCCCTGGCCGGCATGCTGCTCGGGCATGCCGCGCAGGGCGCGATTGAGTGCCTCGCGATCCCCGCCGAACAGCGCATCGGAGGCCGCCGGCATATAGATCAGGTAGAAGATCACCAGGCCCGTGTAGGTGATCATCAGGTGGAACGGCAGCACCAGCACCCCCGTGGCGTTGTGCGCGTCCAGCCACGAGCGCTGGCCCTTGGCCGGGCGGAAGGTGAAGAACTCCTTGAAGAATTTCTTGTGGATGACGATACCGCTGACCAGCGCCGCCAGCATCGCCATCGCCGCCAGGCCCACCACCCAGATGCCGAGCAGGCGCGGCAGGTTGAGGGTGAAGTGGAAGCGAAAGAAGAAGCCGCCGCCGGCCGTTTCACGCACCTGCAGCAGCTCGCCGGTTTCCGGGTCGAGCGCCTGTCCGCCGCCGCGACGCTGCTCACCGGTGGACACGCTGAGGGTGGGTGCGCGTTCGTTGGGCAGGCCGATGTTCCAGGTGCGGGCGTGCGGATGACGGGCCTGCAGGTAATCCAGCGCGGTCTGCGCCGCCTCGCGGCTGTCCAGGCTGTGCGCCGGGATTTCCGGGCGCAGCCAGTTGTCGATCTCCTTGTCGAACACCGCCAGGGTGCCGGTGAGGAAGATGGCGAACAGCACCCAGCCGAACAGCAGTCCGCTCCAGGTGTGCAGCCATGACAGGGATTGGGTGATGGTTTTCTGCTTCATCCCAGGCGCTCCAGCAGTTGCGGCCAGAAGCCGATCAGCGCCAGCGGCACGCCGAGGGCCAGGCCGGCCCAGGCGCGAGTGGCGCTACGACAGGCGAAGGCCCAGAGGATCGCGCCGGTGTAGACGGCGAACGACAGCACGGTGGCGACGATCAGGGCATCCGCCGGTTGCAGCGGCAGCAGCCGCGCCAGCGCGGCGGTGAAGGCGTAGGTGAAGGCATAGCCGCCGAGCACGGCGGCGACGATGCGCGAGAGCATGGGCCAGGAGAGGTTCACGGTTTGCAGTCCTTGGGGGCGCGTTGCGCCCCTTTCGCGGCGCAAGGCCGCTCCTACAGAAGATCACGACCCTCTGTAGCAGCGGCCTTGTGCCGCGAAAGGGCTGCGCAGCAGCCGCGCTTGTCATCAGAACGAGGTGGTCACCGACGCATAGAACGCGCGCCCCGGCTCGTTGTAGGTGGCGGCGCCGGCGCTGGTCCCCGCCCCTTCGCGGTACACGCGCTTGTCGAACAGGTTGCTGATGCCGGCGCCGAACGACAGGTTCTTGTTCAGCGCGTAAGTGCCACCGATGCCCCAGACGTGGTACGGATCAAGGGTCTGCAGCTCGTTCTGCGCCGTGACGCTGACCTCGCGGGTCGGGTTGAACTGGCGCGGCTCCTGCTTGCCGTAGTAGGTGCCGGTCAGGCTCAGCGACAGGGCCTCGGTCACCTGCCAGTCGAGCATGGTGTTGACGGTGTACTCCGGCACCACCGACAGCGGGTTGCCGTCACTGTCTTCGTTGGCGTCCATGTAGGTGAAGTTGGTATTCCAGCTCAGCACCTCGCCGGCCTCGCCCAGCAGCGGCACGCCGATGCTGCCTTCCCAGCCCTTGACCACCGCGTCCTGGGCGTTGTCCCAGCGCAGGATCGCCTCGTTGGTGGCGGTGCGCCCGGTCACGTCGTTGGCCGAGACGATCTTGTTGTCGTAGTCGTTGCGGAAGTAGGTCAGGCTGGCGCTCCAGCCATCGCGGGCGAAGCTCACCCCCAGTTCCTTGTTGACGCTGATCTCCGGGTCGAGGTCGGCGTTGCCCAGCACATAGCAACCGTTCGAGCTGAGGCTCGGCGCACAGCCGTTGCCGTTGCTGCGGTACAGGTAGTTGGGGTTGGACTGGTACAGGTTCGGCGCCTTGAACGCCCGGGCGATGCCGGCCTTGAGGGTGACGTCCTCGGTGAGCTTGTACGAGGTGTTCAGGCTCGGGCTCCAGTTGGCACCGAACTGGTCATGGTGGTCCAGACGCAGGCCCGGGGTGAGGAACCAGTTTGGTGTCAGCTCGATATTGTCCTCGGCGTAGACGGCCATGATGGTGGCGTCCATGTCGGTGGGCCGCGCCCCGGCAGCGGAGGTCGGCAGCGTGGTGCCCACGGCGCGGTTCAAGGTGCTGGGGTCGTCGAGTTCCTGGTAGTTCCACTCGGCGCCCAGAGTAAGGGTTTGTGGACGCAGCAGATCAAGCGGCAGGTCCAGCTGGCCCTGGACCAGGTAGCTGTCGTAGGTGCTGGTGGCTTTCTCGTTGCCGCTGATATCACCGTCGACGCTGCCGGTCATGCCTTCGAGCAGACGGTTGTTGCGGGTCTTCTCGTACTGCGCCAGCACACGGGAAGTGCCGAAGTCCCAGTCGCCGCGATGGGTAACGGAGAAGTCCTGGCGGTACATCGTATTGGTCTCGCGACCGAGCCAGCCGTTGATGGTGCTGCCCGGCACCAGCGAGTCGGTGCCGCCGGTGCCGACGTCGCCAGCGTAGATATTGCCCTGGCGACTGAAGCCGGTCTCGAAATCGATCGTCTGCTGGTTGTCCAGCGCCCAGCTCACCAGGGCGTTGATGTCCTTGTTGCGCACGCCCTCGCGGCCGGCGGCCAGGGACGAGCCGCTGGCGGTGGCGGTGTGGCCCTGGTTGATGTCGGCGTCGTCGGCGTCGGTCTTGTTCAGGTTGCCGTACACGCGGAAGGTCAGCGACTCGGTCAGCGGACCGGCGAGGCTGAAGGTGGTGCGCTTGGTCATGCCCTCGGCATCGTCCTCGGGCAGGTTGGTGAAGGCGGTGATGCTGCCGGTCATTTCCTGCGTCGGACGCTTGGTGATGATGTTCACCACCCCGCCCATGGAACCCGAGCCATAGCGGGCCGCCGCCGGGCCTCGGAGCACCTCGATGCTCTCGACCTGGTCGGCCGGCACCCAGTTGCTGTCGCCGCGGGTGTCGCGCTCGCCGGCACGGGTGTAGCGCACCGCGTTGCGCGAGGTCACCGGCTTGCCGTCGATCAGGATCAGGGTGTTTTCCGGGCCCATGCCGCGCAAGTCGATCTGCCGGTTGTTGCCCCGCGAGCCACTGGCGCCGTTGCCGGTCAGGTTGACGCCAGGCATCTTGCGAATGATCTCGGACAGGTCGTTGACCGGCGGACGCTTCTTGATGTCCTCGGCGCTGATGATCGAGACGCCCGATGCCTGCTTCAGCTCCTGCTCGGCGGTGGCCACCACGTGGGTGTCGCTCAGTTCAAGCACCTCGTTGCCCTGGCTGTCGGTGGCGGCCCACAGGGTCGCGGGCGACGCCGCCAGCAGGGCCAGGCAGAGATGGTTGAGCTTGAATCGGGGCTGCATCGGGACACTCCTTGCGCGTTGGGAACTGTCCGGGCAAGGAGCGAGCGGGAGCACGACGATCCGACTCGCCCCGGGGCCGGCACGGGACGAGCACGAATGCTATATATTCTCATTTGAGAGTAAATCTATTTTACAATCTATACATTTCTCAGCCGCAGGCTCACCCGCAGGCCCGGTGAGCGGTTCTGCGCCCAGACCTCGCCGCCCTGCAACTGCGTGACGCTGCGCGCGATCGACAGCCCGAGGCCAAAGCCATCGCCCCCCGGACGCGCGGCATTGAGCCGGGTAAAGGGCTGGAAGATGCTTTCCAGGTGCTGCGGCTCGACGCCGGGGCCCTGGTCTTCGATCCACAGCAACCAGGTGTCGCCCTCGCAACAGCCGCCCAGGGTCACGACGCCGCCTGACGGCGAGTGGCGCACGGCATTGCGCAGCAGGTTTTCCAGGGTCTGGGCCAGGCTGTTGAGGTGGCCGAGTACCGTGCAGCCGGCAGGCAGCGCATTGCGCAGCTGCTCGGCCGGCCAGCCGGTCTCGTAGCAGACGTCATCGCACAGCACTTCCCATAGCCGGGCCACATCCACCGGCGCCAGCGGCAGGAGCGGCCGCTCGGTGTCCAGCCAGACCAGCTCCAGGGTGTCGTTGATCAGCCGCTCCATGCCCTGCACTTCGCGCTCCAGGCGCTGACGCAAGGCCTGGTTGTCCTGTTCGCGCTCGCCGCTGACACGCAGCCGGCTCAACGGGGTGCGCAGCTCGTGGGACAGGTCGCGCAGCAAGCGGCGCTGGAATGCCACGGTATTTTCCAGGCGACCGGCCATGTGATCGAAGGCCCCCGCCAGTTCACCCAGTTCGTCGCGACGCCGGGTGAGTTGCCCGCCGACCCGCGCGGACAGGTCGCCGGCGCTCAGGGCGATGGCCTGGCGCCGCAGCACGGCCAGCGGCGCGATGACCCGGCGGTACAGCAGCACGCCCAGACCCAGCGCCAGGGCGGCCGGCAGCACCCGCTCCAGCAAGGCCTGCCACAGGTGGTTGTACTTGCGCGGATTAAGCCTCGCCGGCAGGTCCATCACCAACTGGGCCTCACCACGACTGAACGGCACGTAGAACGTCGGCGTGCCGCCGGGCCGCCCCACCGACCAGTCCAGCGAGCGCATGAAGCTGAGTTTTTTGCGCTCTCGCCCGCGCAACGGCCACGACGACAACGACACGCCATGCGGCCCGACCACCGCCGCCCACACGCCCTCCTGTTCCGTCAACGAGGCAAGAAAGACATCGACGCCCGGCTCGCCGCCCTCCTCCCAGGCTTGCTCGGCCTGTCGCGCATAATCGGACAGCGTGTTGCGCGCCGTGCTACCGAGGGTCGAGGTGGCCATGTCCAGGCGTTGGCTGACATCCACATGCAGGCTGATGATCAACAGGCTAAGCAAGGCGATGCCGCCGAGCAGCGTCCAGAACAGCGAGTGGCGATCCGGCAGCCTCATGCAAGCACGCGCTTGAGCATGTAGCCAACGCCGCGCACGGTCTCCACCCTGGCCGCGCCGTAGCCGATCGACTGCAGCTTGCGGCGCAGGTGGCTGACATGCATGTCCAGGCTGCGGTCATGAATCGAATAGGCGCGATTGAGCGCCTGCTGGTAGAGGAAGGTCTTGCTCAGCGCTTCGTCCTGGGCATGCAGCAGGGTCTCGAGGATGCGGTACTCGCAGCCGGTCAACCCGGCCCAGCACTGGTCGTGGCAGACATCGCCGCGCAGCGGGTCGAAGGTCAGGCCCAGGGCACTGCCCAGGTCCTGATGGCTGACCGGGCCTTGGCGCTCGTAGGCGATCCGGCGCAGCAGGGCATCGATGCGCACATCCATCTCCGCCATGCTGAAGGGCTTGGCCAAGTAGTCGTCGGCACCCTGGCTGTAACCGACGATACGGTCCTGCTCGGCGCCCAGCGCCGACATCAGGATCACCGGCACGCGCTGGCGGCGGCGCAGCTCGACGAGCATGTCCAGGCCATTGCTGTCCGGCAGCAGGATATCCAGCAGGATCAGGTCGAAGCCGCCCTCGCGCAGCAGCTGTGGCACATCGCCGGCGCCGTGGCGCACGGTGACCGCGAAGCCGCGCTCGCCCAGGTGGCTGCCGATATGGGCGGACAGGACGGGATCGTCCTCGATGGCGAGGATGCGCACCGGGGCATGGGAAGCGAGAGCCGACTGCATGGATTACCTTGCGAATGATAATGATTGCTTGTCGCGTATTCTGACAAATCCCATCCCTTAGCCACAAATCCGATCGTTCCCAGCACCGTCCCAGCGTTCCATGAAGGAAACTTCATATTCGCCTTCACGCCCCTGATAGCGGGGCCGACCGGCGTGGCGCAGGCATTGCGCGGCGGGGCTCGCCTTGAGCCCCCCCTGCCCGTCCGCGTAGCATCGCGCCCCCATTGCGTGACACCACGAAGCCCATGCCCCAGCCCATTCCCCTCAAGGATCACGAAAAGGAAAAGCACCTGGTCAACCGCCGGTTGCTGGCCTGCGCCCTGCTGGTGATGAGCCTGGTGGCGGTGCTGGTGGGCCGGCTCTATGTGCTGCAGGTGCTGCAGCACGACCAGCAGAGCGCGGTGTCGGAGAACAACCGCGTGCACGTGCTGCCGATTCCACCCGAACGCGGCCTGATCTATGACCGCAACGGCGTGGTGCTGGCCGACAACAAGCCCAGCTTCAACCTGACCATGACCCGCGAACGGGCCGGCGACCCGGCGCGGGTGCTCGACAGCCTGGCGCAGATCCTCACGCTGTCCGAGGACGACCGCCACCAGTTCGACAAGGACCTGCGCCGCGGACGCAAGCCGTTCGAGCCGGTGACCCTGCTGGTGGGCCTGAGCGAAGAGCAGATCGCCCTGATCGCGGTCAACCAGTTCCGCCTGCCAGGGCTGGAGGTCGAGCCGCAGTTCATCCGCGAATACCCGCTGGCCGAGCACTTCGCCCACTCGGTGGGCTACGTCGGGCGCATCAATGAAAAGGAAGCCAAGACCCTCGACAGCACCGCCTACCGCGGCACCCAGTCGATCGGCAAGACCGGCATCGAACGCTTCTACGAGAACGAACTGCACGGCCAGGTGGGCTACGAAGAAGTCGAGACCAACGCCCAGGGTCGGGTGATGCGCGTGCTCAACCACCACGACCCGGTGCCGGGCAAGGACATCGTGCTGAGCCTCGACGCCCACCTGCAGCAGGCCGCCGAGAAGGCCCTGGGCGATCGGCGCGGCGCGGTGGTGGTGCTCGACCCGGCCAACGGCGATGTGCTGGCGATGGTCAGCAACCCGGCCTTCGACCCCAACCTGTTCGTCAAGGGCATCAGCTACAGGCAGTACGCCGCCCTGCGCGACTCCATCGACCGGCCGCTGTTCAACCGCGTGCTGCGCGGGCTGTACGCCCCCGGCTCGACGGTCAAGCCCGAGGTGGCCATCGCCGGCCTCGACAGCGGCGTGATCAACCCCGCCAGCCGGGTCTTCGACCCCGGCTACTACGAGCTGCCCAACTACGACCACAAGTACCGCAACTGGAACCGCACGGGCGATGGCTGGGTGGACATGTACACGGCGATCATGCGTTCCAACGACACCTACTTCTACGACCTGGCGCACAAGCTGGGCATCGACCGCCTGCACGACTACATGGCCGAGTTCGGCCTGGGCCAGAAGGTCTCGCTGGACATGTTCGAGGAAGCCCCCGGGCTGATGCCGTCACAGGCCTGGAAGCGCGCCACCCGGCGCCAGGCCTGGTTCCCCGGCGAGACGCTGATCCTCGGCATCGGCCAGGGCTACATGCAGGTCACCCCGCTGCAACTGGCCCAGGCCACCAGCCTCTTGGCCAGCAAGGGCGCCTGGCACCGCCCGCACCTGGCACTGACCATCGGCGGCCAGGCGCCGGTCGACCCCAACCCGATGCCGGACATCGTGCTGCACGACCGGCACGCCTGGGACCAGGTCAGCCAGGGCATGCAGATGGTCATGCACGACCCGCGCGGCATCGCCCGCGCCGCCGCCGCCGGCGCGCAGTACCGCATCGCCGGCAAGAGCGGCACGGCGCAGGTGGTGGCGATCAAGCAGGGCGAGCGCTACAACCGCGACAAGACCCTCGAGCGCCACCGCGACAACGCCCTGTTCGTCGGCTTCGCCCCGGCCGAGCACCCGGCGATGGTGGTGGCGGTGATGATCGAGAATGGCGAGGCTGGTGGTCGGGTGGCGGGGCCGGTGGTGCGGGAGGTGATGGATGCGTATTTGCTGGATGAGCAAGGGCATTTGAAGGCGCAGTATGCGGGGAGTTCTTTGTCTAAAGCCCCCCTCACATCTGAGACTGCTTCGTCCCATCTGTTCCGATAGGGGCTAGTCGGTGCCTTGCCTGTTTTCGAACAAGATCATCCTGAAGCGCCACGGTCGTAGATCAGACCTGTCATTTTTACCAGTTGAAGAAAATTCTGGGGGGAAACACACTCCTGCTATCGCCCATACAGTTGTAGGAATGTCATGCCAGACTCCGTCAACAGACCTGTTGCCAAGCTGTTGGTCACCGACCAAAAGGCGTCAGTACTGTCCTATGAAACTGATCAGGTCAACCGTGTAATTACTTACTCCGCCTTCGGCTACCGATCGTTGATCAATGAGCAATTGTCGATACTGGGGTTCAATGGCGAGTACCAAGAAAGAACGACGGGCTATTACCTATTGGGAAATGGCTACCGCGCGTTCAGCCCTGAACTGATGCGTTTTACCTCTCCTGACAGCTTGAGCCCTTTCGAAAAAGGAGGAGTGAACACTTACGTATATTGCCAAAGCGAACCAATCAATCAAAAGGATTCAACCGGGCATTTCGGCGAAAGAATCAGAAAGTGGGTTTCAGGCCTCTTCAGTACCTCGACACCCTCTTACAAAACTAAAAATCATCCACCAGCACAAAGCCTGGCCGCTCAAAACCAGCCCATTCCCGAGCAACCCATTAGTGTGGTCAGCACCAACGTTTCAAGACAAGCCAACCTCGACCAAGAAGAAATCCCACTCGAGGCCCATGGGTATCAAATAATACCATTTGACGCTGTTGGATATAGAAATATGCTAGACGTGAACATCAACCGCTTGAAAGAAATATATCGAAACCTAGACTCGACACCAGAGCAGATACAAACCGCAGAAAACAACATGAAGGTAATTCATCTTCGAGCAAAACTTTCCGAAAAGCTAGGACTACTACCTGGATACAGCATAAGAACCGAACAATAATAAAATCAGATTTTTATCCTACTCAGTAGTGGTATTTCAACAGCATCATTGAGTGCCGGGCAATATGGCCACCCGGACTCCTGATATCGCGGGTATCTGCATTACCAAGCAAAGATCAGGAGTCAAGTAAAACGCTAAGCTCTCAATGGATCCGAGGCACAAAGCCGCAGCGGCTCTAGGGTCCGACAGAGCACATCGAGCACCCGATCTTCATGCTCGTGGATGAAGAAATGCCCACCGGGGAACTTCGCCAGCGAATGCGCACCCACGGTCTCCCGTCCCCAAGCCTGCAACTGTTCGTCACTGGCGCGGTCATCCTCGCCGGCAAGCACGTGCAGCGGGCATTGCAACGGCTGGCGCTGCTGATAGGCGTAGCGGCCACAGAGCAGGAAGTCGGCCTGCACGATCGGCAGGGTCAGGCTCATCAGCTCCTGGTTGGCCAGTACTTCCTCGGGGGTGCCGCCCAGCTTGCGCAGTTCGGCGATCAGCTCGGCGTCGCCACGGGGTTCGGTCCACTTGCCGCCGGCGTAGTCCTCGCGGCGGGTCGGCGCCGCAGTGCCACTGGCGAACAACGCCAGCGGCGCTGGACAGCCCAGCGCACGCAGCTCGTGGGCCAACTCGAAGGCGACCAGCGCTCCCAGGCTGTGCCCGAGCAGAGCATAGGGCGCCTGGGTAGCGGCGCGCTGCTCATGGGCCAGCTGCCGGGCCAGGCCGCGCAGGTCGGTGTGCAGGTCATCGCCCATGCGCGCGCCACGACCGGGCAGTTCCACCGGGCGCACCTGCAGCCAGGCCGGCAGCTTGCGCCGCCAGCGGCTGTAGACCATGGCGCTGGCGCCGGAGTACGGCAGGCACAGCAGGTTCAGGCTCGACACCGGCTTACTGCGCCGCTGCTTCGGCCATCTTCTGGCGCAGGCTCAGTGGGCGCATGTCGGTCCAGACCTCATCGATGTAGGCCAGGCAGTCCTTCTTCAGGCCGCTCTTGCCCACCGCGCGCCAGCCGTTGGGGATCGCCTTGTAGTCGGGCCAGATGGAATACTGCTCTTCGTGGTTGACCACTACCTGGAACTGGATATCGTCGCGGTCGAAAACGGAAGTCATTGCCTGTCTCCTTGAATGATGAGTGCCGAACGCGCCGGGCGCAGGGCGGCTTCCATGAAAACGAAGGACGCTTGGGGAAAATTAGGGGCGCTCGACGATAGCATTGCGGGGCGCTCGAGATCGAGCGCCGCCGGCGCGGTGCATCGCGGATAAATCCGCCCCCGCATCTATTGCAACGTGGCCATGCCTGACAGGCAATGGTTGTACAGCATGAAGGACCGGCGCGTACTACTGCGCCGCACTCCCCCACCCCAACGCCTTGTACAGCGCAATCGCATCCAGGTACGAGGCTGTCTCCGCCTCGGCTACCTCGCGCTTGATCGAGAACAGCGCACGCTGGTTCTCCAGCACCGCCAGGTAGGTCCCCGCGCCGCGCCGGTAGCGCTTGTTGGCAATGTCGATGGCCTCGCTGCCATGGCCGGCGGAGGCCACCAGGCTCTGCAGCCGGGCCTGGTTGCGCACCAGTTGCGTCACCGCGTTCTCCACCTCTTCGCGGGCCAGCAGCACGGCCTGCTGGTAGCGTGCCTGGCTGCCCTCGGCCAGCGCCTCGCGCACCCGCAGGCGGGCACGGGCGTTGCCCAGGCGCAGCGCCGGCCAGGTCACCACCGGCGCCAGCTCGTAGGCGCGGGCGGCGCTGCCCAGGTCGCCACTGCGCAGGGCAAAGAAGCCGATGAAGCCGCCCAGGTCCATGCGCGGGTACAGCTCGGCGGTGGCCGCGCCGACGTCCTCGGTGCTGGCCGCCAGCTCACGTTCGGCGCTGACCACATCGGGCCGCAGGCCGATCAATGCGTCGACATCGCCCAACGGCAACTGGCGCGCCAACGGCGGCAGGAACGGCGCGGCGCCCTGCTCCTGGCTGCCCGGCACCTGTCCGGTCAGCACATCGAGGCGGTAGCTGGCCTGCTGGATCGCCGCCTGCAACGGCGGCACCGCCGCCTCGCTGAGCAACAGGTTGGCGTGGGCGTTCTGCTGGTCCTCGTACTGGCCGCTGCCGGCGCGCACCTGGGCGCTGGTCAGCTGCAGGGTCTCGCGCCAGGCCTCGACCTGGTCCTCGGCCACGGCCAGGCTGCGCTTGAGGCCGAGCTGGAGGTAGTAGTTGCGGGCCACCTCCGCGGCGATACTCAGCCGCGCCTGGCGCAGGTCCGCCGCCGCCGCGTCGGCGCGAGCCTCGGCGGCGTCGGTCAGGCGCTGCAGGCGGCCGAACAGGTCGATCTCCCACTGCACGTCGAAACCGGCGCGGTACTGCTCGGTGCGCATGCGCCGCGGGTCGCTGCCATCGGCCGGTTGCTGCTGCTCCAGGCTCTGGTTGTAGCCGGCGCGGGCGGTGACCCAGGGGTAGCGGTCGAGGCTGCGGTCGTCGAACAGCGCCCGCGCCGCCAGCAGGTTGGCGTGGGCCTGGCGGATGTCGTGGTTGTTGGCCAGGGCCTGGTCGACCAGGCGCACCAGCTGCGGATCATCGAAGAACCGCCACCACTGCGCCGGCAACTCGCCACGGGCGGCGAAGGCGGCGCGCTGCGGGCTGTGCACGCCACTGGCCGGTACCTCGGCTTTCTGGTAGTCGGGGCCGACGCTGCACGCAGTCAAGGCCAGGGCCATCAGGGAAACGACGAATACAGGCTTCATGGCTGGCCCTCCAGGGTTTCGGCCAACGATCGCGCCCGCGCCGAACGCGCGGTGCTGGCATGGTCACGGGCCAACAGGCTGTAGATGGTCGGCAGCACGAACAGGGTGAACAAGGTCCCCACCAGCATCCCGGTGACGATCACCACGCCCAGCCCGAAACGGCTGGCAGCGCCGGCGCCCGAGGCGAACAGCAGCGGGATCAGCCCCACCACCATGGCCGCCGTGGTCATCAGGATCGGTCGCAGGCGGATCTGCGCCGCCTTGCCGATCGCCGTGCGCCGGTCCAGGTGCTGCTCGGCCTGCAAGGTGTTGGCGAACTCGACCATGAGGATGCCGTGCTTGCTGATCAGCCCGATCAGCGTCACCAGGCCGATCTGCGTGTAGATGTTCACCGTGGCCACCCCCAGTGCCAGGGGCAGCAGGGCGCCGCTGATCGACAGCGGCACGGTGATCAGGATGATCAGCGGATCGACCAGGCTTTCGTACTGCGCCGCCAGCACCAGGTAGATCACCACCACGGCGGCGAGGAACGCCAGCATCAGGGCGTTGCCCTCCTGCTGGTACTGGCGGGCGTCGGACTGCCAGTCGATGCTGAAGCCGGCGGGCAACTCAGCCGCGACCTGCTCGAGGAAGGCCACGGTGTCGCCCAGGGTGACCCCGGCCGCCGGGATGCCCTGGAAAGTCGCCGCGTTCTGCTGGTTGAACTGGGTCAGGCGGTTGGGCTCGACCTGCTCGCTGACCTGCACCACGGTGGACAGCGGCACCAGCCGACCCTCCTCGCTGCGCACGTACTGCCGGGTCAGGGCCTGCGGGGTCAGGCGCTGGTCGCGCGGGCTCTGGGCGATGACATCGTAGGAGCGGCCGTCGAGGCCGAAACGGTTGAGGTAGTTCTCCCCCACCAGCACCGCCAGCGACTCGCCGATGTCCTGCATGCGGATGCCCATGCTGTTGGCCTTGGCCCGGTCGACCCGCACCTGCACCACCGGGTTGTTGTAGTCCAGGTCGCTGTCGACCACGGCGAACAGGCCGCTCTGCCGGGCCTTGGCCTTGACCTGTTCCATGGTGTCGAACAGCACCCGGTAGTCCTGGGAGCTGCGTAGCACCATCTGCACCGGCAGGCCGCCCGTCGAGCCCGGCAGCGCCGGCAGCTGGAAGGCGAAGATGCTGGTGCCCTCGACATCGTTTACCGCCGCCTGCAGGTCGAGCTGGATCTGCGAGGCGTTGCGCGCGCGCTCGTCCCACGGTTGCAGGTTGATGCCGCCGATACCCGAGGCGATGCCGTCGCTGCCGTTGATGATCCAGGTGCTGACGGTCTCCGGCAGGGTACGGTAGACCGCGTCGAGCTTGTCGGCGAAACGTTCGACATAGGCGAGGTTGGCATGCTGCGGCGCCTTGATCGCGGTGAGCAGCCCGGCCTGGTCCTCGGTCGGCGCCAGCTCGCGCTGCGGCAGGCTGTACAGCAGCGGCAGGCTGACCAGCACCAGCAAGGCGAAGCCGACACTGATCCAGCGGTGCTTCAGCGAGAAGCCCAGTACCTGGGCGTAGCGCTCGGCCAGCCAGTCGAAGAAGCGGTTGGCGGCATGGGCCATGCGCCCTTCGGACTGGCGCGCATCGAGCAGGAACGAGCTCATCACCGGCGACAGGGTCAGCGCCACCACGCCGGAAACCACCACCGCGCCGGCCAGGGTCAGGGCGAACTCGCGGAACAGCGCGCCGGTCAGCCCGCCCATCATGCCGATCGGCGCGTACACCGCGGCCAGGGTGATGGTCATGGCGATCACCGGCCCGGCCACCTCGCGGGCGCCGATCAATGCCGCCGCCACCGGCGTGCGTCCCTCCTCGATGTGGCGGTGGACGTTCTCCACCACGACGATGGCATCGTCCACCACCAGCCCCACCGCCAGCACCATGGCCAGCAGGGTGAGCAGGTTGATGCTGAAGCCGAACGCCAGCATCAGCGCCGCCGCGCCGAGCATCGACAGCGGGATGGTCACCACCGGGATCAGCACCGTGCGCAGCGAACCCAGGCACAGGTAGATCACCACCACCACGATCGCCAGGGCCTCGAGCAGGGTCTTGGTCACCTCGTCGATGGAGGCCTGGATGAACCGCGCCGTCTCGAAGGCCAGCTCGGCCTTGACGTCCGGTGGCAGGGTCTGGCGGATCTGCGGCAGCAGCTGGCGGATACCCTCGACGATCACCAGCGGGTTGCCGCCCGGGGTGGCGAACAGGCCCAGGTGCACCGCCGGCACGCCGTCCATGCTGGCGCTGGTTTCGGCCGAGGCGGCGCCAAGTTCGACGGTGCCGATGTCACGGATGCGCACCAGGCCGTTGCCGTCGTTGCGGATCACCAGCTCGCGGAAGTCGCCGACCGAGGTCAGGTCGGTATCGACGCGGATATTGGCGATCACGTACTGCCCCTTCACCTTGCCCGGCGCCGCCTGGTAGTTGTTGCGCCGCACCGCCTCGGCCACGTCGGCCGCGGTAAGGCCCCGGGCGGCCAGGCGCGCCGGGTCGATCCACAGGCGCATCGACAAGGTCTGGCCACCGAACACCTGGACCTTGGCCACGCCCTCGATGGTGCTGAGCAACGGCTCGACCACCCGGGTGAGGTAGTCGGTCATGGCCGGGATCGGCAGGCTCGGGCTGGCGAAGCCGATATAGGCCACCGCCGTCGACTCGCCGGCCGAGCGCTCGATCACCGGGTCGTAGGCGCGCTCCGGCAGGCGGTAACGCACCTGGTTGACCTTGGCCATCACCTCGGTCAGCGCCTGGGTGGAGTCGCGGTTGAGCTCCATGCGCACGGTCACCAGGCTACGGCCTTGTACCGATGAGGACGACAGGTAGTCGATGCCTTCCACCGACGACACCGCCTGGGCGATCGGCTGGGTGACGAAGCCCTGCATCAGCTCGGCCGGGGCGCCGGGATATTCGGTGGTCACGGTGATGGTCGAGCTTTCCAGCAGCGGGTACTGACGAATAGGCAACTGCAGCAGCGACAGCAGCCCGAGCAGCAGGATCAGGGTGCTGACCACCAGCGCCAGTACAGGCCGGCGCACGAACAGGTCGGTGAATGTCATGGCGTGTTCTCGCTGGGGTCAGGCGCCGCTGGCCGGGGCCTGCAGGGTGTCTTCGGTGGCTTGCACGGCGGTACCGTCGCTCAGGCGCAACTGCCCGGACACCACCACCTGGTCGTCTTCGTTCAGGCCCTGCTCGATCACTACCCGACCGGCCTGGCGCTCGCCGGTGCGCACCGCCACCCGCTGCACCACCAGGGCATCGGCGGCGGCGTCGTGACGGGCGACGAACACCGTGTCGCCGTAGGCGGTGTAGGCCACCGCGGTTTCCGGCACGGTCAGCACCTGGCCGTCATCGGGGCTGGCCACCTGCACGCTGGCGTACATGCCGGCGGAAAGGCGCGCATCGGGCTTGGCCAGGGTAGCCTGGACCTGCACCGTGCGCGAACGGCCAATCAACGGGTCGATGGCGGTGATATGGGCAGTGAACGGGGTGTCGGGGAAGGCGTCCAGGCGCACCTCGACCGGCTGGCCGGGGCGCAACTGGGCGCTCAGTTGCTCCTCGAGGGAGAAGTTGACGTACAGGCTGCGGGTATCGATCAGGCTGACCACCGGATCACCGACATTGAGGTACTGGCCCTGGTTCACCCGGCGGATCCCCAGGCGCCCGTCGAACGGCGCGCGCACCGCCTTCTGGGCGATCACCGCCTCGGTGCGGGCCAGCTCGCCCTGGGCCATGTCGCGGGCCGCCAGGGCGTTGTCCAGCTGTTCCTGGGTGGCGGCGTTCTCGCGCAGCAGGTCCTTGACCCGCCGGTGGTTGGTCCGCGCATTGTCCAGCTGGGCCTTCAGACGCAGGCGCTCGGCCTGCTCCGGGGCATCGTTGAGGGTGACCAGCACATCGCCCTTGCGCACCTGCTGGCCGGATGTGAAGTTGATCGCCGTCACCCGCCCGCCGATCTCGGCCGACACCAGCACCTGGTGCACCGCCTCCAACTCGCCGACGCCGTCGAAGGCGCGTTTTTGTGGTGCTTTCTGCACCGTGGCCAGGGCCACCTTGACCAGGTGCCGCGCCGGTGTCGCCGTGGCCTGGGCCTGGCCGGTGTGGCGCCAGGCCAGACCGCCGGCGGTGACCAGCGCCAGTACCAGGGCGCTGCCGAGTATCGCCTTGCTTTTCATCGCGCGTCCTCGCCTCAGGCCCAATTCAGGTTGAACAGGAAGAACGCCAGGATCGCCCACAGCACCAGCACCAGGTGGGTGAGCTGCAGGCCTTCCTGGCGAATCCAGTAGCCGAACCACAGGCCACCGAGCAGCATGGCGAAGGTGAAGGCGAGGAACGCAGCAAGCGCCAGGTTCAGCCAGGCGCGGGCCATGAGCGGGTCCTGGATGACGATCAGCCCGTAGCAGCCGACCCAGGCCGCCAGGCTGGCGACGACCTGCAGCAGCAGGATCACCAGCAGCGCGGCGCGAGCCAGGCCGGTCGACTGGCAGGCCCGGCGCAGCAAGGGGAAGTCAATGGCTGGCGGTTGGCGCAGCGGCGCCATGGCCAGGGTGGCGCCGATGGCGCCGACGGAGCTGGCGAAAGCCTGCAGGTTGTTCAACACCGCGATGCTCAGCCACAACGCCAGGCCCACGGCCTGGATGGCCTGGAACAGCCACAGGGAGGTGTGCAAATCCATATCAACGTCCGTATTGATGGCCTGACCAGGGGGAACAGGCAATTACACAAGAAAACGCTTGGATATTAGAGGCAGCCTTGCCGATGCACAAGCGCCCCTATTACAGGGGCGCTTGTTGTCAGGGGGATTGATGCGGATCAGTCGGGAGGAATTCCCAGGGATGGAGGTGCCGAGAACCGGGGCTTTTTCTGTAGGAGCGGCTTTAGCCGCGATGCAGGCAACGCGGAGCCTGGCACCCGCTTCGCGGGTCATCGCGGCTAAAGCCGCTCCTACAGAGGTCGCGGTTCAGGCCTGGCCGGGAACTCGCGTCAAAGCTTCGCGAAAGCGCTGGGTGCTGGCCAGCGCCAGCACCAGGCCGACCACCGCCACACCGCCACCGACCAGGCCGATATGCGCCACGCCCAGCTGGCTGCTGACGATGCTGCCCAGCAGCGCGCCGCCGCCGATGCCGATGTTGTAGATCCCCGAGAACAGCGCCATGGCCACGTCGGTGGCGTCCGAGGCGAGCTTGAGGGTCTTGGACTGCAGGGCCAGGCTGAAGCTCAGGATGGCCACGCCCCAGACCATGCTCAGCCCGGCGAATACCGGGAAGTCGCCCGACAGCGGCAATAGCAGCAGCAGGCAGGCGGCCAGGGCGCCGATGGCCCCCACCAGGAAGCCATGGGGGAAACGCTCGCTGTAGCGGCTGAACAGCACCGAACCGAACACCCCGGCGCCCCCGAACAGCAACAGCAGCAGCGTGGTGCGCTCGCCGCCGATCTGCGCCACGTGCAGGGCGAACGGCTCGATGTAGCTGTAGGCGGTGAACTGCGCGGTGATCACCAACGTCACCAGCACGTAGGTGATCACCAGCGCCGGGCGGCGGAACAGGATCGGCAGGCTGCGCAGCGAGCCGGAGTTCTGGCTCGGCAGCAGCGGCAGCGACTTCATCAGGCACAGCATGGTCGCCAGCGCCACCCCGGCAATGCACAGGAAGGTGATGCGCCAGCCCAGCGCCTCGCCCACCACCCGCCCCAGCGGAATGCCCATGACCATCGCCAGGGTGGTGCCGGTGGCCAACAGGCCCAGCGCCTTGGCCTGCTGGCCGGGCGGCGCCACGCGCACCGCCAGCGACGCGGTGATGGCCCAGAACACGGCGTGAGCCAGGGCGATGCCGATGCGGCTGACCAGCAGCATGGCGAAGCTCTGCGACAACCACGACAACAGGTGGCTGGCGATGAACACCAGGAACACCAGCAGCAGCAGGCGTCGGCGCTCGATGTTGCGGGTCATCAGCATCATCGGCAGCGATGCCAGCGCCACCACCCAGGCATAGATGGTCAGCATCAGGCCGACCTGCGCGGTGGTCATCTCGAAGCTGCGGCCGATATCGCTGAGCAGCGCCACCGGGACGAACTCGGTGGTGTTGAAGATGAACGCCGCCAGGGCCAGGGCGATGACGCTCAACCAACTGCCGTTGCCGGCCGTGGGGGGCATTGAGGTGGGTACGGGTCCATTCATGTGAAGAGGTTTTTCTCCGCGGGCAAGGCAACAGGACGCACATCGCCTGCCCAGGTGCCAGGCCGGTGACGCACGTTTGATTATTGGAAGGATGCCCAGCATGGTACGCATCAAGCCCGGACCTCACAACCATGGACGCGGACGGAGTACCATGCACCTTTTTGTTGCATCGCCACCCACCCTGCGGAACAAGGAGTTCGATCCGCCCATGGACAAGCAGCACCCCCAGCAGCAATGGCGCGAGGCGGTCATCGCCTACGCCGAGGCCATCAACCGCTATGTCGCGCAGGGCCGTGCGCAAGGCTGGGACGATCTGGAGGAGCCGCAGGCAGCGGCCACCGAACACCTGCTCGACGCCTGGCTGGCGGCGTTGCGGGCCATCAACCGGCCCGGCGTCGAGCCGGCGCAGCGCCAGCTGTTCCGTGAGGCCTGGCCACCGGCGCACCTGCCGCTGGTGCCCTTGTTCGAGGAACAGGCCCAGGGCATCGGCAACCTGCTGCTGCTCGACGACGGCAGC
Organism: Pseudomonas peradeniyensis; assembly: GCF_014268935.2. Classification (GTDB taxonomy): domain Bacteria; phylum Pseudomonadota; class Gammaproteobacteria; order Pseudomonadales; family Pseudomonadaceae; genus Aquipseudomonas; species Aquipseudomonas peradeniyensis. The sequence continues at coordinate 180,748 of NZ_JABWRJ020000004.1, forward strand.
CTGCTGGCGCGCATCGGCATGCCGTTCGACCGGGGCCAGGTGCTGCGCATCGACGACCAGGGCGTCACTCCGGTGATCGGCGTCGAGCATTTCGGCCGCTGCCCGCAACGACGCTACTACGCCCTGGCCAATGCCGAAGGGGTGCGCGTGACCGATGGCTGGGGCGGCCCGCAGGTGGCCAGGCTGGCCTGGCCTCATGGCCTGGAAGGGTTGCCGGCCGGCTACCCGTTCGACCCCCTCGACCTGCCGCCGGTACCCACCGCGCTGCTGCCCTTCCCCGATGGCCAGCGGGTCCTGCTGGTCAGCAGCGACGGCATCTTCGTGCTCGCCGCCAGCGGTGCCACGCGCCTGTTGCCGCGGCAGACAGAGATTCTCGATGAACTGCGCCAGGGCACCGATCCGGACGACATCGTCCTGGGCCTGGCCATGGAGCATGCCGCGCTGTCACCGGATGGCCGGTTGATCGCCCTGGGCGAGCAATGCGGCCGACACCTGGTGCTCGACGAGCAGTTCGAGCCCATCGCCGAAGTGGGCCCGGCCAGCGAATACCCGCACTTCGCCCTGTTCAACCGGCGTGGCGACCAACTGATCCTCAACGCCTGCCACTTCTACCGGGGCGGCACCGTCGGCGTGCGGGTGGCCGACCTGCCGGGGCTGGACACCGGTTTCTACAGTGAGGACCCGCGCACGCCGCTGTTGCAGGACGGCGCACGGATCTACGCCGGAGTGGCCCGTGAAAGCGAGTACATCGTCGGCGACGCCCATGGCTACCTGCGCGCCTTCGGCGAGGACGGCAGCGAGCACTGGCAGCACTACCTCGGCTCGACCATCAGCGCCATGGACATCAGCGCCGATGGCCGCACCCTGGCGGTGGCCAGCCATGCCGGTTTCATTTCACTGATCGCCCTGGACAGCGGCAGGCCGCAATGGCAGATCGGCACCGGGCCGCATGGCGAGGTGCGGCGCTGGTTGTGCTGGAAGGGATTCGAGCAGCCGCTGGCCTGGTAGGCCGGCGGCGCCTGAAGGTCGGGAAACGCGTGAAGCTCAGCCCCGCCGCCGTTTCAGCTGTTGCTTCAGCACCCGCAAGGGGGGCGCATAGAAGAAGCCGAACGACACGCTGCCCTGGCGCCCCTTCACCGCATGGTGCAGGCGGTGCGCCCGATACAGGCGCCTGAGGTAGCGGTTGACCGGCTTTGGTGCTCGCGGCCAGTGCCGGTGGAAGAAGCCATCGTGGGCCAGCACATAGGCCACGCCATACCCCGCCACCCCAGCGCCAACCCACTGCAACGGCGCATGCCCGGCCTTGCCCAGGGCCACCAGTGCCGAGGCGATCAGGCCCAGGGCCAGCAGGTAGAGGTCGTTGGTCTCCAGCATGCCCAGCTGCGGCTCGTGGTGCGAGCGGTGCAGCCACCAGCCCCAGCCGTGCATGACGTACTTGTGGGCCAGCGTGCCGACGCCCTCCATGGCCACCAGGGTGCCGAACAGCACGGCGAGATTGAACAACATGGATCGGTCCGGGGGTTTGGCAACGAAAGGCGCAAGGGTACCATTGCCGCCAGGTCATTCGGAGGGATTTTCCATGAAGGATGTGCACGTCTCAGCCAGCACCGGCTACACCCGCCAGTCGAGCAACTACGAGCAGGGCCGGCCCGACTATCCCAGCGCCTTGCAGGGCTGGCTGCGCGACACCCTGGGTATCGGCGCCGGCACCCCGGTGCTCGACCTGGGCGCTGGCACCGGCAAGTTCACCCGCCTGCTCGCCGCGTTGGCGCCGCGTCTGACGGCGGTGGAGCCGGTGGCTGCCATGCGCGAGCGATTCAGCGAGCGACTGCCGGAGGTCCCCGTGCTCGAAGGCACCGCCCAGCACATCCCGCTGGCCGACGCCAGCCAACAGGTGCTGGTCTGCGCCCAGGCTTTCCACTGGTTCGCCGACGCCGCCGCCCTGCGCGAAATGCACCGGGTGCTGGCGCCGGGCGGCCGCCTTGGGCTGATCTGGAACGTGCGCGACGAAGCAGTGGACTGGGTGGCGCGGATCACCGAGATCATCACCCCCTATGAGGGCGACACCCCGCGCTTCCACACCGGTCGCTGGCGCGACGCCTTCGCGGGCAGCCGCTTCAGCGCGCCGCAACTGACCACCCTGCCCCACATCCATGAAGGCAGCCCGCAGACGGTGATCCTCGAACGCCTGCGCTCGGTCAGCTTCATCGCCGCCCTGCCCCAGGCCGAACAGGACAGGGTCATGGCCCGGTTGCAGGACCTGATCGACAACCACCCGGACCTCAAGGGCCGCGAGCGCATCGCCTTCCCCTACCGGACCCAGGCCTACGTCTGCCAGCGCCTGGCGTAACGCAATTGTCATGATTCACGCCTTGACCCTGCGCGGGTCAAGGCGTATGGTCCGCCGCGCATTCAAGCATCCCCCACACAGGAGTCCCCTGCATTGGACAGTAGCCCCAGTCGATTGCGACAGGCCCACACGGCGAGCTAGTCCGGCAGCGTTCCTGCCACTGTCTCGCCGCACACGGTAGACGGTGGTTCCCTTCGGCCCTGCGGGGTTGAACATTCCTCCTTCCCTTCCTGCCCTGCCACCTGGCATGGCACGTGGTCCTGCGCATTCCTCGCTTTCATTCGCGCCGTCTGCGGTCGGTGCTCGTGCGGGCCATTGCCCGCGGAACGGAGTTCGCTATGGATTGGAAAATCTTTCTGCTGCGCGTCAGCGTGGCCCTGCTGCTCGGCGCCCTGATCGGTGCCGAGCGTCAACTGCGTCAGCGCCTGACGGGCCTGCGCACCAACGCCCTGGTCAGCACCGGCGCCTGCCTGTTCGTGCTGATGACCCAGGCCGTGCCGGGCATGGCGCCCACCGATGCCTCGCGCATCGCCGCCTATGTGGTGTCGGGCATCGGCTTTCTCGGCGGTGGCGTGATCATGCGCGACGGCTTCAACGTACGCGGCCTGAACACCGCCGCCACCCTCTGGTGCACCGCCGCGGTCGGCGTGCTGTGCAGCCTCGGCTTGCTGCTGGAGGCCTCCCTGGGCAGCCTGGTGGTGCTGTGCGCCAACATCCTGCTGCGCGACCTCGCCCAGCGCCTGGACCGCCAGGACGTGGTGCCGGCCAGCGAGGTCGAGCAGCGATACGAGGTACGCATCGTCTGCCGCGCCGAGGACGAGATCCAGGTGCGCAGCTTGATGCTGCACAGCCTCAGCGACCCGGGCCTGCGCCTGCAGTCGCTGCACAGCGAGGACCTGGCCGATCCGGCACGCCTGGAAGTGCGCGCCGAGCTGCTCGGCACGCCGCAGGCGCCGACCCAGCTGGAGCGCCTGGTCGGGCGGGTGAGCCTGGAGAAAGGCGTCAGCTCGGTGCGCTGGCAGTTGCAGGCTCAGGGTCTGCCCTCTGACTAGACGTCGTCCCGCACGTGCCGCTCGCGCAGCTCCTGGCGCTCCTTGGCCTCGACGCACAGGGTGGCGGTGGGCCGCAGCAGCAGGCGGCGCAGGCCGATCGGCTCGCCGGTTTCCTCGCACCAGCCGTAATCGCCCCGGGCCAGGCGCTCCAGCGCCTGGTCGATCTTGTCCAGCAGCTTCTTCTCCCGCTCCAGCGAGCGCAGTTGCCAGTGGCGCTCCTCCTCGGCGCTGCCGATGTCGGCGGGGTCGCTGTGCACTTCCTGTTCGCGCAGGGCGCGCAACTCCTGCTCGATGCGCGTCTGCAACTCGCCGCGCTGGGTCAGCAGCAGGTTGCGGAAGAACTGGCGCTGAGGCTCATTCATGTAGGCGCTGGTGGGTTGTTGCAGCAGTTGCTCTTCAGTCATGGATGTAACTCCGGAATGCTGGGGGCGCCTTGCGCCCCTTTCGCGGCGCGAGACCGCTCCTACAGGAACTGGGGGATTCAGCGGTCGAACATCAAGGGCAAGCCCTGGCATTGGTCGCGTACCCGCCCCTGGTGCCAGGCCAGTTGCCCGGACACCACCGTGCTGCGCACCACATGGTGGAAGGCGCGCTGCTGGAACGGCGTCCAGCCGCAATGCGCCAGGACCGGGTCGTCCGCCACCGCCCGTGGACTGGCCAGGCGCTCGACGATGGCGAAGTCCGCCCAATAGCCCTCGCGCAGGAAACCGCGTTCGCGGATGGCGAACAGTTCCGCCACCGCGTGGCTGGTCTTGTTCACCACCTGGGCCATGCTCAACACCCCTTCGCTGACCAGCTCCAGCGCCGCCGGCAAGGCATGCTGCACCAGCGGCAGGCCGGACGGCGCGCGGGTGTAGACCCGACGCTTCTCCTCCAGGGTGTGCGGCGCATGGTCGGTGCCGATCACATCGATGCGGTCGCGGGCCAGGGCCTTGCGCAGGGCATCGCGGTCGGTGCCGGTCTTGATCGCCGGGTTGCACTTGATCAGGTGGCCGAGGCTGGCGTAGTCGCTGTCGTCGAACAGCAGATGGTGCAGGCACACCTCGGCGGTGATGTGCTTGCCACTCACTGGGCCCGGCGTGAACAGCGCCAGTTCCCGCACCGTGGTCAGGTGCAGCACGTGCAGGCGCGTGCCGAAGCGCCGGGCCAGTTCCACTGCCAGGCTCGAGGAGCGGTAGCAGGCATCGGCGTCGCGGATCAGCGGGTGCGCCGCCGGGGGAATGAACTCGCCGTGGCGGGCCCGCCACCAGCCCTCGTTCTCGAGGATGCTCGGGGTATGCTCGCAGTGGGCCAGGACGATGGTCGGCGCATAGACGAAGAGTTTTTCCAGCACCTGCGGGTCGTCCACCAGCATGTCGCCCGTGGAGGCGCCCATGAACACCTTGATCCCGGCCACTTCGCGGGGGTCGAGGGCGGCGATGGTGTCGAGGTTGTCGCGGCTCACGCCGAAGTGGAAGCCATAGTTGGCCCGCGAGCTCGCCGCCGCCCGCCGCTTCTTGTCGGCCAGCGCCTCCAGGGTCAGGGTCGGCGGGTTGGTGTTGGGCATGTCCATGTAGCTGGTGATGCCCCCGGCCACCGCCGCCCGCGACTCGCTGGCGATGCTGCCCTTGTGCGGCGCCCCCGGCTCGCGGAAATGCACCTGGTCGTCGATCATCCCCGGCAGCAGCCAGGCGCCCCGGGCATCGATCTCCAGCCTCGCCCGGGCATTGTCGAGGCTGCCGGCGATCCGCTCGATGCGCCCGTGGCGCACCAGCAGGTCGCCTTCGAACTCGCGCCCTTCATTGACCAGCCGTGCGTTGCGCACCAGCAATGTGTCCATGTTCAGAACTCGTTCTGCAGGGCCTTGTAGCCCTGGACCAGGTCGATGTTGGTGCGCGCCACGTCCTCGGAGAACTCCGAGGCCGACACGCTGACCGGCGGGTAGCGCTCCAGGTCGGTGTGCGGGCCGATGTGCTCGGTGGGCGGCACATAGAAGCGCGGCGGCAGGTCGCGGCCGTCGACCACCGAGTTGTGCCGCACCACGCTGCCGTCGCCGACCTTGCAGTTGAACAGCACGCTGTTGAAACCGATGAACACCCGGTCACCGACCTCGCACGGGCCATGGACGATGGAGCGGTGGGCGATCGAACTGTACTGGCCGATGCGCACCGCCGCGCCGGACTTGGAGTGGATCACCACGCCGTCCTGGATATTGGAGTTGGCGCCGATGACGATCGGCTGCATGTCGCCGCTGCCGTCCACCTCGTCGGCACGGATCACCGCGTAGGGGCCGACGAACACGTTGTCATGGATGATCACCTTGCCGCAGATGATGGCGGTGTGGTCGATATAGGCCGATTCGGCGATTTGCGGGAGATGGCCGGAGGGGTTTCTGCGGATCACGGTAAGGGCCCTGCGTGGAAGGAGAAACGCAAATGTTACGTTATAACAATTACAATGCAACACCTCCACGCGCCGATCTGGCAAACTCCACCTTCCTGCGCGACAACGCGTGGGCGCACCATCGCACCTACAGGCCCTGATCCAGCATGCGTATCCGCCCCACCCTCGTCAGCGACATCCCCCTGCTCCCCGCCCTGGAACGCTCCGCGGCCCAGGCTTTCCGGCAATTGCCGCACCTGGCCTGGCTGGCCGACAGCGAGGTGATGGGCGAAGCCGAGCACCTGACGTTCGTCAACGAAGGTGGCAGCTGGATTGCCGTGGATGACCAGGATCAGCCGCTGGGCTTTCTCTGCGCCAGCACTACCGGTGACGCCCTGCATATTCATGAAGTGTCGGTCCGCCAGGATGCCCAGGGCCAGGGCCTGGGTCGCGGCCTGCTGGACCAGGCTCGTATGGCCGCGCGCCTGAATGGCTTGCCCTGGCTGACCCTGACCACCTTCGACGATGTCCCCTGGAATGCCCCGTTCTACGCCCGCTATGGCTTCGAGCGAATTCCGCTGCCGCAGCTCGATGCACGGCTGCAAGGCATCCTCGCCGGCGAACTGGCCCATGGCCTGGGCAACCGCTGCGCCATGCGCCTGTCGCTCAGCGTTTGAGCGATGATTTCATCCAACCGGCCATTGACGTAGAGTCGGATTACCCGCGGTAACGGACAACCCGATGGACAAGTACGCCCCCCGCCAGTGGCTCCCCCACGAGAAACCCAGCCTGCCCGGCTCGCCCTCGACGCCGCTGCACGCCCCGGCCAAGCGCCTGGCCTACGGCCTGGTCGGCCTGCTGGTGGCCATTACCGGTGGCCTGGGCAACGCCCTGGTGGTTGCCAACCTGCCGTTCCTGCAGGGCGCACTGGGTGCCACCAGCGCCGAAATGGCCTGGCTGCCGGCGGCCTTCGTGATGACCAACGTGTCGATGAACCTGCTGCTGGTGAAGTTCCGCCAGGAGTTCGGCCTGCGTGCCTTCACCGAGGTGTTCCTGGTGCTCTATGCCCTGGTCACCCTCGCCCACCTGTTCGTCAACGACCTCAACTCGGCCATCGCCGTGCGCGCCGCCCATGGTATGGTCGGCGCCGCGCTGAGTTCGCTGGGCCTGTACTACATGATCCAGGCCTTCCCCGCGCAGTGGCGGCTCAAGGCGATGGTCCTGGGCCTTGGCGCCTCGCAGCTGGCGGTGCCGCTGGCCCGGGTGTTCTCCGAGGACTTGCTGCAGATTGCCGAATGGCGCGGGCTGTACCTGTTCGAGCTGGGCCTGGCCCTGGCCGCGCTGGGCTGCGTGCTGCTGCTCAAACTGCCCCCCGGCGATCGCTTCAAGACCTTCGAACCCCTGGATTTCCTTACCTTCAGCCTGATGGCCAGCGGCACCGCCCTGCTCTGCGCGGCGCTGTCGCTGGGGCGCATCGACTGGTGGCTGGACGCGCCGTGGATCGGTGTCGCCCTGGCCGCCTCCATCGCCCTGATCCTCTCGGGCCTGGCCATCGAGCACAACCGCAGCAACCCACTGCTGATGACCCGCTGGCTGGGCAGCGGCGCGATCATCCGCCTGGCCCTGTGCGTGATCCTGATCCGCATGGTGATCTCCGAACAGTCCACCGGCGCCGTGGGTTTTCTCCAGGCGCTGAACATGGGCAACGAGCAGATGCGTGCGCTGTACGCGGTGATGCTGCTGGGCGCGGTCACCGGGCTGACCACCAGCGCCCTGACCATCAACCCCCAACACCTGGTGCTGCCGCTGTTCATCTCCCTGGCCGCCATGGCCACCGGCGCCTTCATGGACAGTACCTCGAACAACCTGACCCGGCCGGCGCAGATGTACCTCAGCCAGTTCCTCTTGGCCTTCGGCAGCACCTTCTTCGTCGGCCCGTCGATGGCGCTGGGCATCGGCCATGTACGCGCCAACCCGCGCAACCTGGTGAGCTTCTCGGTGCTGTTCGGTATCTGCAACAACCTCGGCGGGCTGATCGGCTCGGCATTGCTGGGCACCTTCCAGACCGTGCGCGAAAAATTCCACTCCAGCCAGCTGATGGACCGCCTGAGCGCCCTGGAACCCTTGGTCAGCGCCCGCGTGCAGGGCGGTGGCGCCGGTTACGCCGGGGTGTTCGCCGACCCGGCGCTGCGCAACGAGGCCGGCATGCGCCTGCTGGCCAACGCCGCGACCCGCGAGGCCAACGTGCTGGCCTACAACGATGTGTTCATGCTGATCGGCGCCATCGCTATCCTGACCATGATCTGGATCTTCATCCGCAGCCTGTACCTGCGCTACAACCACTCCACCAGCGGTGCTTCGAGCCGATGACCCAAGAGACGCCAACGACCACCACCACCGCCATCGCCGAAACCCCGGAAGGCGCGCAGCCACCCAGCGAACCGACCAGCCCGGCGCGCAGCCGGCGGGTCCGCCTGCTGTCATCGCTGAGCTTCGCCGCCGTGGCCCTGGCCGGCATCCTGCTGGTGCTGTATGCCTGGCGCCTGCCGCCGTTCAGCAGTGCCATCGAGAGCACCGAGAATGCCCTGGTGCGCGGCCAGGTGACGATCATCGGGCCGCAGTTGGGCGGCTATGTCGTCGAGGTGCCGGTGCACGACTTCCAGTTCGTCAAGCAGGGCGACCTGCTGGTGCGCCTGGACGACCGCATCTACACCCAGCGCCTGGCCCAGTCCATCGCCCAGCTCAAACAGCAGGAGGCGGCGTTGGCCAACAACCTGCAGCAGCGCAACAGCGCCGAGGCCGGCATCGCCCAGCGCCAGGCCGCGATCAGCGACGCCGCGGCCCAGGCCGACAAGGCCAAGGCCGACCTGCAGCGCAACCAGGCGCTGGTCAGCGACGGCTCGGTGTCACGCCGTGAACTGGACCTGAGCCGCGCCAGCCATGCCGCCGCCGTCGCCAGCCTGGCCCAGGCCAGGGCCGCGCTGGAAATCGCCCGCCAGGACCGCGAGACGGTAATCGTCAACCGTGCCGCGCTGCAGGCCTCGGTGGAGAATGCCAGGGCCGCCGTGGAGCTGGCCCGCATCGACCTGGACAACACCCGGGTCAAGGCGCCGCGGGACGGCCAGCTAGGGCAGATCGGCACCCGCCTGGGCGCCTACGTCAACCCCGGCGCGCAGTTGATGGCGCTGGTGCCGGACACCTTGTGGGTGATCGCCAACCTGAAGGAAACGCAGATGGCCAACGTGCGCATCGGCCAACCCGCCACCTTCACCGTCGATGCGCTCAACCACCTGAAGCTGCGCGGCCATGTGCAGCAGATCTCCCCGGCCACCGGTTCCGAGTTCGCCCTGCTGCAGGCCGACAACGCCACCGGCAACTTCGTCAAGATCGCCCAGCGCATCCCGGTGCGGATCACCGTCGATGGCGACCAGCCCGAGGCCAGGCAACTGCGGCCGGGAATGTCGGTGGTGGTGAGCATCGATACCCGGGACAGGTGACCGGCCTACAGGCTGACGCCGAGTGCCCGGCGCACCTGCTCGCCACGGGCATCATCCACCGCGCTGACCAGGGCGAAGTTGTAGTCGCCGTGGGACCAGTAGCGGGCCTGCAACTGGCCGTCGGTGCGCTGGCCGCTGGGCATGCGCTCGAAGTGCTCGCCGGGCGAGCGCAGGAACAGGCTGATGCGCAGCCCTTGGCGATCCTGGAACACCAACAGCGCCGCCGGCCCCGCCTCGTTGCTCAGCAGGCGTGCGCCCACCGGCTGCAGGCCATAGCCAGACAGGTCCGGCAATTGGCCGACACGGTTGAAGTGACGCCCCAGCCAGGCCTGCAGCCGCGCCGGATCACTGGCCTGGATATCCAGCGTGCTTGCATCGGCGAACAATCGGTGGGCCTCCACGGCATCGGCCATGGGCAACATGCCGGCGAACAGCGTCGCCTCGCGCGCCTGCCAGCCGCCCAGGCCACCCAGGCCCACGGCCAGCAGCAATACCGCCGCCTGTGCCAGGCGCCATTGCCGACGCTGGCGCAGGCGGCGGCGCAAGGGCGCGAGGTCCAGCGCCGGATCGCTGGGCTGCTCGCCGAAGCCCGCCAGGGCCGCCCGCAGGCGGCGGGCATCGCCGCGCCAGGCCTCGATCCGCGCCGCCTCCTCGGGATTGGCCGCCAGCCACGCCTCGACCTCGGCCCGACGGGCCGGTTCCAGGCGCTCGTCGACATAGGCATGCAACTCGTGCTCGGTGGGGATCAGGCGCGTCATTTGAGTCTCCGCAGGGCCGGGGGTGTGGGGTTGCCCTCGGTCAGTTCACGCAGGGCGGCACGGGCACGCGACAGGCGCGACATCACCGTGCCGATGGGAATGCCAAGGGCGTCGGCCGCCTCCTTGTAGCTCAGGCCTTCGACGCTGACCAGCAGCAACAGGGCGCGTTGCTCCGCCGACAACCGGGCGAAGGCGCGCAGGTCGGCCTGGGCCAGGACAATGCTCTCGATCTCGCCACCGGCCGGCTCCTCGGCCTGGCCCCGACCGAACCAGGCCAGCCAGCGGGCATGCAGGCGCTCGCGGCGCTTGCCGTCGAGGAACAGCCGGTAAAGGATGGTGAACAGCCAGGGCCGCAGGCTCTCGGCGTTGCGCTGCTGGCCACGGCGGCTCAGGGCGCGTTCGACCGTGGCCTGGACCAGATCGTCGGCACCGCCGGGTTCGCGGGTCAGCCACAGGGCGAAGCGGCGCAGGCGTTGCAGCAGCTCGCGCCATTGTTGGTCGTCCAGATCGTGCATGGTCGGGTTCCGGGCCCCAATGGGCAGTCAGTGTAATGGGCAGACGGCCCGGCACGAAATCTATTCCCCCGACGGGAATAAATCGTTCGCCCTTGCGTCGTACCGGCTCATCCCACCTGACCGGAGCGCCCCCATGACCACTCCCCTGCATGGCCCCGCCAAGGCCCTGCGCCTGGCCGCCATCGGCGCCACCCTCGCCGCCCTCGGTGCGGGCTTCGCCTATGCCGCCGGCTGGATCGGCGCGCCAGGGCTGACCCCGCAGCGCATCATCGACACCTTCGAGGCCCAGGCCGGCCATTATCCCGGCTATCGGAAAAACCATGCCAAGGGCCTGTGCGTCAGCGGTTACTTCCAGGCCAGCGGGCAGGCTGCGGCGCTCTCCAGCGCCCGAGTGTTCAGCCAGGCCCAGGTGCCGGTGATCGGTCGCTTCGCCATCGGCGGCGCCAACCCGTTCGCCCCGGACACCGCCATACCGGTGCGCAGCCTGGCCATCCAGTTGAGCAGCGATGACGGCCAGGTCTGGCGCACCGGCATGAACAACCCGCCGGTGCTGGCGGTGAGCACGCCCGAGGGGTTCTACCAGCAGGTGCTGGCCGGGGCACCCGACCCGGCCACCGGCAAGCCGGACCCGGCAAAACTGCAGGCGTTCTTCGCCAGCCACCCGGAAAGCGCGGCGTTTCGCCAGTGGGCGGCCAGCTATAAGCCCAGCGACAGCTTTGCCAGCACCACCTACAACAGCATCAACGCTTTTCGTCTGATCGATGCCCAAGGCAACGCCCACCCGGTGCGCTGGGCCCTGGAGCCGCAAACACCGTTCGCCGCCCTGCCCGCCCAGATCGATGACAAGCAGTTCCTCCAGCACGACCTGCAGCAACGCCTGGCCCGAGGGCCGTTGCGCTGGACCCTGCGCCTGACCCTGGCCGAGCCCGGCGACCCGGTGGACGACCCTGCCCGTCCCTGGCCCGCCGAACGCCGCAGCATCGACGCCGGCACCTTGGTGCTGGAGCAGGTCGATGCCCCCGAGCAGGGCGCCTGCCGCGACCTGAACTTCGACCCGCTGATCCTGCCCCACGGCATCGAACCATCCGCCGACCCGATCCTCGCCGCCCGCTCGGCGGCCTACTCGGTGTCATTCAACCGCCGCAGCCACGAAGCGCTGAGCGAAGGAGCCCGCCCATGACCCCCGCCGCCTTCCACCCCCTGGCCCGCCTGCTGCACTGGCTGATGGCCGCGCTGATCCTGGCCATGCTGTTCATCGGCGTGAACATGGTCGGCGACCTGTCGCCACGGCACCCGCTGCTGGTCGAGTTGCACAAGGCCACCGGCCTGGCCCTGCTGGTGCTGGTTATCCTGCGTATCACCCTGCGCCTGGCCCTGCCGCACCCGGCGCTGCCCGGCGACCTGCCCCGCCTGCAACGGCTGGCCGCCGGCGCCTCGCACCTGCTGCTGTACGGCCTGATGCTGGCCATGCCGCTGCTCGGCTGGGCCATGCTCTCGGCCGGTGGCTATCCACGGCCCCTGCAACTGCCCGCCATCGCGCCCCACGACCTGCAGCTGTACGCCGTGCTGCGCCAGGCCCACGGCTGGGCGGGCTACCTGCTGTTCGCCACCGTGCTGCTGCACCTGGGGGCGGCGTTGGTGCATGCCCTGGTGCGCCGCGACGGCGTCTTGCGTAGCATGTGGCCAGGCCCGCTGCACCGCAGTGAATGAGCATTGCCGGGATCGACACATGTAAATAATTATTACTAACATTGGCGCTCATTTCGTCGAACTGCCCCGGACTGCCCCATGAACGTTGCAAAGGACCCTGCCGCTTTGGCCCCGGCCAGCACCCTGGACCTGCGTCCACTGATGCTGGTGAACATGGCCTGCACCATGTCGATGATGGCCTTCGTCGCCCTGATCGGCCCCATCGCCCGCCTGCTGGGCATGGCCACCTGGCAGGCCGGCGCGGCGGTGACCGTCGCCGGCGTGGTCTGGGTGCTGCTGGCGCGGCCCTGGGGGCGCCTGGCCGACCGTTATGGCCGGCGCCGCGTGCTGTTGCTGGGCAGTGGCGGCTTCACCCTGGCCTACTGGGTGCTGTGCCTGTTCATCGACGGCGCGTTGCGCTGGCTGCCGGGCGCGAGCGTGGCGTTCTTCGGGCTGATGCTGGCCCGCGGTCTGATCGGCGCCTTCTATGCCGCGCTGCCGGTGGGCGGCAACGCGCTGATTGCCGACCATGTCGAGCCGCAGCGCCGGGCCCGGGCCATGGCTTCGCTGGGCGCGGCCAATGCCGTCGGCCTGGTGGTCGGCCCGGCACTGGCCGCGCTGCTGTCGCGCTACAGCCTGAGCCTGCCGTTCTATGCCATGTCGCTGCTGCCGGCGACGGCGTTCGTGGTGCTGCTGTCCAAGCTCAAGCCCCAGCCACTGGCACAAGTCCATGCGCCCAATCCGGTGCGCCTGTCCGACCCACGCCTGCGTCGCCCGCTGCTGGTGGCCTTCAGCGCCATGCTGAGCATCACCGTGTCGCAGATCGCCGTCGGTTTCTTTGCCCTCGACCGCCTGCATCTGGAGGCCGGTGACGCCGCCCAGGCCGCGGGCATCGCCCTGACCTGCGTGGGCGTGGCGCTAATGCTGGCACAGGTGTTCCTGCGCAGGCTCGAGTGGCCGCCAGCGAAAATGATCCGTGTCGGCGCCAGTATCTCCGGCCTGGGCTTCGCCGCCGCAGCGCTGGCAACCCACGCACCCTGGCTGTGGAGCGCATTCTTCGTCGCTGCGTTTGGCATGGGCTTCGTCTTCCCGGCGTTTTCCGCCCTGGCGGCCAACGCCATGCACGCCAGCGAACAGGGCGCCACGGCCGGCTCGATCGGCGCCGCCCAAGGCATGGGCGCGGTGATCGGGCCACTGGCCGGCACCCTGGTCTATGCCCTCGACCCGCGCCTGCCGTTCCTCGCCGTCGGTGCCCTGCTGTTGCTGGTGGGGCTGTGGCCGGCAGCGACCGACCAGCGTCACTGAGACGCACAGCGCGCAAGCCTGCAGAGTGTGTTTTAATGCCTCGCCCATTATTTTTGACACCTCTGCAAACAAGGCGGCTATGGACACGGGGACACGACTCAAACTGGTGCGTGAACGCAACAACCTCTCCCAACGGGAACTGGCCCGCCGCAGCGGCCTGACCAACTCGACGATCTCGCAGATCGAGCAGAACCGGGTCAGCCCTTCGGTCAGTTCCCTCAAGAAACTGCTCGAAGGGATCCCCATGTCCCTGGCGGAGTTCTTCAGTTTCGACGAGCCGGTGCGCGAGGAACGTTACGTTTTCCGTGGCGGCGAGCAGCCCGACCTGGGCCGTAACGGCCTGCGCATGCTGCTGGTCGGTGCCAGCGTCGAGGGCCGGCAGATGCGCATGCTGCGCGAGCTGTATGCGCCGGGCGCCGACTCCGGCGAGCCGATCGTCCACGCCGAAGGCGAGGAATGCGGCCTGGTCACCCGTGGCACCATGGAGCTGTGGGTCGACGGCCAGGTCAGCGTGCTTAACGCCGGCGACGGTTACTACATCCCCACCACCCTGCCCCACACCTTCAAGAACATCGGTCCCGACGAGGCCGAGATCATCAGCGCCAACACCCCGGCGAACTTCTGATTCGCGCATGACCACCGTCGCCAGCCGCGAGGCGTATCAGTGCCTGCGCGATGCCGCCCTTGGCGTGCGGCTGCTGGTGACGGTCGCCCGCCTGGCCGGCGGGCAGGTCGAGGTGCTGGTCGACGGCTGGCGCCTGACCCTGGTGCTGGACGGCGAAGGCCTGGTCCACTGCAGCCACTGCCAGAGCCCGGATGGACGCCAGGGCGCGCTGGACGACTGGCACCGCTACGGCACCAATCCGGTGGATCACCTGAGCATCTGGGAACGCGGGCAAATAGAGTGGCTGCTGGTCTGATGCGCGCAGATCACACAGGGACAAAGTAGCAAGCATCACCAGCGTGGGAGCGGGCTTGCCCCGCGAGCACCGGCGGAGCCGGTGCCATACACCTCATCGCGGGGCAAGCCCGCTCCCACGCTGTCCCAGTAAAATCAAAGATTCAGGTTTTCCATAAGAGCGGCATAGCCCAGATCATCATGCCTGCCTGACCAAAGCCTGCTCGACGAAATCCAGACGGTCCTGGCCGAAGAACATCTGCCCGTCGATGAAGAACGTCGGCGCCCCGAACACGCCACGTTCGACCGCCTCCTCGGTGGCTTTGCGCAAGGCGTCCTTGACCTCGGGCCGCGCGGCCAACTCCAGGAACATCTCGGCATCGAAGCCACCCGCAGCCAGGGTCTCACCCAACACCACAGGGTCTCCCAGATTGCGCCCGTGTACGAACAACCCTTCGAACAGCACCTTCAACAGCGCCTCGAACCGCGCTTCGGCAAACAACTGAACGCCGATCAGCCCGCGCATCAGGTTCAGGGTATTGATTGGAAACCCTGGCGGCAGGGTCAGGGGCACGCCATAGCGATCGGCATAGCGCTTGAGGTCGATGCGCATATAGCGCCCCTTGGCCGGCACCATGACCGGCGAGGCGTTGCCGGTGGCCTGGAACACCCCGCCCAACAGGATCGGCTTGTACACCAACCGCGCCCCGTGACGCGCGCACAGGGCGGGTAGCTGGGTCGAGGCCAGGTAAGTGGCCGGGCTGCCCAGGTCCAGGAAGAACTCGACGGTCTTGCTCATGATTCGTTCCTTGTATGAGGGTGTGACTTACCAGCGCTCCATCCACGGGCGCAGGTCAAGTTCGAAGGTCCAGGCGTCCCGTGGCTGGGCGTGCAGGAACCAGTAGCTGTCGGCGATGTGCGCGGGATCAAGGATGCCGTCCTGGTCCTTGAGCGCATAGCGTTCGGGGAAGTTGTCGCGGATGAACGCGGTGTCGATCGCGCCGTCGACCACCACATGGGCGACATGGATGTTCCGCGGCCCAAGCTCTCGCGCCATGCTCTGGGCCAGGGCGCGCAGGCCGTGCTTGGCCCCGGCGAAGGCGGCGAAACCGGCCGCGCCGCGGGTACCGGCGGTGGCGCCGGTAAAGAGAATAGTGCCGCGCTCGCGGGTCACCATGCGCCGGGCGACCGCCTGGGCGGTGAGAAAGCCGGCGAAGCAGGCCATCTCCCAGATCTTGAAGTACTTGCGCGGGGTTTCCTCGAGGATGCTGCACGGGACATTGGCGCCGATATTGAAGACAAAGGCCTCGATCGGGCCGACATCGCGCTCGATGGCCTCGACCAGCTCGGCCACCTCCTCTTCCTTGCGCGCATCCGACCCGAAGCCATGAGCCTGACCGCCTGCGGCGCGGATCTCGTCGACCAGCGGCTGCAGCTTGTCCGCCTGGCGCCGGGTGACACAGGCGACATACCCCTCGCGGGCGAAACGCTTGGCGATCTCGCCACCGGTGGCGTCGCCAGCGCCGATCACCAGCACGACCTTTTGTTGTTCTGCCATGGACCGCTCCATTGATGAATGATCGTTTAGTAAACGAACGCTATGCTACGATCAGCTTATCGTCAAGCCCGCGCCAAGAGGTTCCGCGCATGCGCTACAGCACCGAACACAAGCAACAGACCCGCGAGAAGCTGCTGGCCAGCAGCGGCGCCCTGGCCAAACGCGGGGGTTTCGCCGCTACTGGCGTAGCCGGATTGATGAAGGCCATCGGCCTGACCGGCGGCGCCTTCTACAACCATTTCCCGTCCAAGGACGACCTGTTCAGCGAGATCGTCCGCCGCGAACTGGCCAACAGCCCGTTGGCGCGCCTGGTCGAGCGTGGCGCCGACCGCCCCCGGCTCAGGCGCCTGCTCGAGCAATACCTGAGCCTGGCCCACCTGCACAATGCCGAGGGCGGCTGCCCGCTGCCGCCATTGGGCGTGGAGATCGCCCGCGCCGAGCGACCGGTGCGCGAACAGGCCGAGCACTGGCTGGTGGAACTGCACCAGGCGTGGAGCGAGACCCTCGACGACCCCGAGCTGGCCTGGGCCTTGCTCAGTCAGTGCGTCGGCGCGTTGGTGGTGGGCCGTATGCTGGCCAGCGAGCCGGTGCAGGCGCAGGTGCTGGACGCCAGCCGTAAACTGGTCGGACGGGTCTTCGATGAGGCTCGCTAGTACCCTGCTCGGACTGCTGCTGGCCCTGCCCGCCTTCGCCCAGGAACGTTGCCCGGCCGGGCAATACCAGGTATGCCTGGTGGTGTGTTTCTGCGCGCCCATTGACCCCAACCAGGGCGGCCAGGTGCTGCAGGATGTCGAGCGCATGGCCACCGGCAGCCTGGTGTTCGCCCTGCGCCAGGCTCGCGACGAGGCCACCGCCAGCGGCAGCCAGCCGATCCCCTTGCATATCCGCGCCCAGCTCGAGCCCTGGTACGACTTCGCCGTGCTCGACGCGGCGCGCTACCGGGTGGGCGATGAACATCAGATCAGCGCCGCCAATGCATTGCTGCAGAACCCGGATGTCAACGCGGTGACCCTGATCGACACCATCATCTTCCGCCGCAGCGCCGATGCCGAGGACAACGTGGCGCTGTGGTCCCATGAACTCAAGCATGTGCAGCAGTACCAGGAACTGGGGGTGGAGGAATTCGCCCGGCGCTATACCCGCGATTACCAGGCGCTGGAGGGGCCGGCTTACGAGATCGAGGCGCAGGTGGCCAAGGCGTTGCGCGAAAAAGCATCCGGCGGGCCACGCTGATTACACCGCCGCTCCTACAGGTAACGAAGCTGCCTTGAAATCATGCGTCCGGATCGATGACGGCACCCGACCTATCATTGCGCGTGATAATAACCTTCGCTCCGTTTGATTCGTGCGCCGCGCGCAAGACACTCACACTCCGCCCACTACTAATACATTGGCGGAGTTCTCCATGGATCACTCACTCAAACCCTTGCGCTTCCCCCTCGCTGCCCTGGCAGTGGTGGTGCTCAGCGCTTGCGGTCGCACCCCCGACGCCGTGCAGGCTCCCGCCGCGCCCAAGGTCAGCGTAGCCAAGGTGATCGAGCAGCCGATCAACGAATGGGACGAGTTCACCGGCCGCCTCGAAGCGCCGGAAACCGTCGAAGTGCGCCCACGGGTGTCCGGCCAGATCGACCAGGTGGCCTTCACCGAAGGCGCCCAGGTCAAGAAAGGCGACCTGCTGTTCCAGATCGACCCGCGCCCGTTCCAGGCTGAAGTGCGCCGCCTCGAAGCCCAGCTGCAACAAGCCAAGGCCACCGCCATCCGCAGTGCCAACGAAGCCCGCCGTGGCGAGCGCCTGCGCGACAGCAACGCGATTTCCGCAGAACTGGCCGAGTCGCGCAGCAGCGCCGCCGCCGAGGCCCGCGCCGGGGTCGACGCGATCCAGGCCCAGCTCGACCTGGCCCGCCTGAACCTGAGCTTCACCCGCGTCACCGCGCCGATCAGTGGCCGTGTCAGCCGCGCCCAGTTCACCGCCGGCAACATCGTCAGCGCCGATGTCACCCCGCTGACCAGCGTGGTCTCCACCGACAAGGTCTACGCCTACTTCGACGCCGACGAGCGCGTGTACCTCAAGTACAGCCAGCTAGCCCGCGACGGCCAGCGCGGCCAGAGCACCCCGGTGTACCTGGGCCTGACCAACGAGACCGGCAACCCGCACCTGGGCCAGATGAACTTCGTCGACAACCAGGTCAACCCGCGCACCGGCACCATCCGTGGCCGCGCCGTGTTCGACAACCGCGACGGCCAGTTCACCCCCGGCCTGTACGCGCGCCTGAAGCTGGTCGGCAGCGCCCAGTACGACGCCGTGCTGATCAACGACGAAGCGGTCGGCACCGACCTTGGCAAGAAGTTCGTGCTGGTCATGGACAAGGACAACAAGGCCGCCTACCGCGCCGTGGAACTGGGGCCGAAGCTCGAAGGCCTGCGCATCGTGCGCAGCGGCCTGGGCAAGGACGACCGCATCGTGGTCAAGGGCCTGCAGCGTGTGCGCCCGGGTTCGCCGGTCACGCCTGAGGAAACCCAGATGGCCAGCGAACAGACCCTCGCCGCCCTCGCCCAGCAGCGCCAGGCCCTCGAAGCCAGCAACCCGGCGCCGAAGGTTGCCGGCGCCAATGTCAAAGTCGCCAGCGCCCAAGCGCCGCGCGGTTAAGGGACAACACCGATGAACTTTTCGAAATTCTTCATTACCCGGCCGATCTTCGCCGCGGTGCTGTCGCTGGTGCTGCTGATCGCGGGCTCGATCTCGCTGTTCCAGCTGCCGATCAGCGAATACCCCGAAGTGGTGCCGCCCACCGTGGTGGTGCGCGCCAACTTCCCCGGCGCCAACCCCAAGGTGATCGGCGAGACCGTCGCCGCGCCCCTGGAGCAGGCCATCACCGGTGTCGAGAACATGCTGTACATGTCCTCGCAGTCCACCGCCGACGGCAAGCTGACACTGACCATCACCTTCGCCCTCGGTACCGACCTGGACAACGCCCAGGTCCAGGTGCAGAACCGCGTGACCCGCACCCAGCCCAAGCTGCCGGAAGAGGTGACGCGTATCGGTATCACCGTCGACAAGGCCTCGCCCGACCTGACCATGGTCGTGCACCTGACCTCGCCGGACAACCGCTACGACATGCTCTACCTGTCCAACTACGCCATCCTCAACATCAAGGATGAGCTGGCGCGCCTGGGCGGCGTCGGTGACGTGCAGCTGTTCGGCATGGGCGACTACTCGCTGCGGGTGTGGCTCGACCCGAACAAGACCGCTTCGCGCAACCTGACCGCCAGCGACGTGGTGGCCGCCATTCGCGAGCAGAACCGCCAGGTCGCCGCCGGCCAGCTGGGCGCCCCGCCCGCCCCGGGTTCGACCAGCTTCCAGCTGTCGATCAACACCCAAGGCCGCCTGGTCAACGAGGAAGAGTTCGAGAACATCATCATCCGTGCCGGCGCCAACGGCGAGATCACGCGCCTGAAGGACATCGCCCGGGTCGAGCTCGGCTCCAGCCAGTATGCCCTGCGCTCGCTGCTGAACAACCAGCCGGCGGTGGCCATCCCGATCTTCCAGCGCCCGGGCTCCAACGCCATCGAGATCTCCGACGAAGTGCGGGCGAAGATGGCCGAGCTGAAGAAAGAGTTCCCGGAAGGCATGGACTACAGCATCGTCTATGACCCGACCGTGTTCGTCCGTGGCTCCATCGAAGCGGTGGTACACACCCTGTTCGAAGCGCTGATCCTGGTCGTGCTGGTGGTGATCCTGTTCCTGCAGACCTGGCGCGCCTCGATCATCCCGCTGATGGCCGTGCCGGTCTCGCTGATCGGCACCTTCGCGGTGATGCACCTGTTCGGCTTCTCGCTCAACGCGCTGTCGTTGTTCGGCCTGGTGCTGGCCATCGGTATCGTGGTGGACGACGCCATCGTCGTGGTGGAGAACGTCGAGCGTAACATCGGCCTAGGCCTGAAACCGCTGGAAGCCACGCAGAAGGCCATGAGCGAAGTGACCGGCCCGATCATCGCCACCGCCCTGGTGCTGTGCGCCGTGTTCGTGCCCGCCGCATTCATCTCGGGGCTTACCGGGCAGTTCTACAAGCAGTTCGCCCTGACCATCGCCATCTCCACCGTGATCTCGGCGTTCAACTCGCTGACCCTGTCGCCGGCCCTGGCTGCCGTGCTGCTCAAGGACCACCACGCGCCCAAGGACCGTTTCTCGCGGTTCCTCGAGAAGCTGCTGGGCAGCTGGCTGTTCGCTCCGTTCAACCGCTTCTTCGACCGCGCCAGCCATGGCTATGTCGGCGGCGTGCGTCGGGTCATCCGCTCCAGCGGCATTGCCCTGTTCGTCTATGCCGGTTTGATGGGCCTGACCTACCTGGGCTTCTCGTCCACCCCGACCGGCTTCGTCCCGGCCCAGGACAAGCAGTACCTGGTGGCCTTCGCCCAGCTGCCTGACGCCGCCAGCCTCGACCGTACCGAGGCGGTGATCAAGAAGATGAGCGAGATCGCCCTCAAGCAACCGGGCGTGGCCGATTCGGTGGCCTTCCCGGGCCTGTCGATCAACGGTTTCACCAACAGCCCGAACAGCGGCATCGTGTTCACCCCGCTCAAGCCGTTCGACGAGCGCAAGGACCCGAGCCAGTCGGCGGCGGCCATCGCGGCAGCCCTGAACGCCCAGTTCGCCGATATCCAGGACGCCTACATCGCGATCTTCCCGCCTCCGCCGGTCCAAGGCCTGGGCACCATCGGCGGCTTCCGCCTGCAGATCGAGGACCGTGGCAACCTGGGCTACGAAGCGCTGTACAAAGAGACCCAGAACATCATCGCCAAGAGCCACAACGTACCGGAACTGGCGGGCCTGTTCACCAGTTACCAGGTCAACGTGCCGCAGGTCGATGCCGCCATCGACCGGGAAAAGGCCAAGACCCACGGCGTGGCGATCAATGACATCTTCGACACCCTGCAGGTCTACCTGGGCTCGCTGTACACCAACGACTTCAACCGCTTTGGCCGCACCTACCAGGTCAACGTCCAGGCCGAGCAGCAGTTCCGCCTCGATGCCGAGCAGATCGGCCAGCTGAAGGTGCGCAACAACCTGGGCGAGATGATCCCGCTGGCGACCTTCCTCAAGGTCAGCGACACCTCCGGGCCTGACCGGGTCATGCACTACAACGGCTTCATCACCGCCGAGATCAACGGTGCCGCAGCCCCCGGCTACAGCTCCGGCCAGGCCGAGGCGGCAATCGAGAAACTGCTCAAGGAGGAACTGCCCAACGGCATGACCTTCGAGTGGACCGACCTGACCTACCAGCAGATCCTCTCGGGCAACACCGCGCTGTTCGTGTTCCCGCTCTGCGTGCTGCTGGCCTTCCTGGTGCTGGCCGCCCAGTACGAGAGCTGGAGCCTGCCGCTGGCGGTGATCCTGATCGTGCCGATGACCCTGCTGTCGGCCATCACCGGGGTGATCGTCTCCGGTGGCGACAACAACATCTTCACCCAGATCGGCTTGATCGTACTGGTGGGCCTGGCGTGCAAGAACGCGATCCTGATCGTCGAGTTCGCCAAGGATGAACAGGCCAAGGGCCTCGACCCGCTGGCCGCGGTGCTGGAAGCCTGCCGCCTGCGTCTGCGGCCGATCCTGATGACCTCGATCGCGTTCATCATGGGCGTGGTACCGCTGGTGTTCAGCTCCGGCGCCGGTTCCGAGATGCGTCATGCCATGGGTGTGGCGGTGTTCTCGGGGATGATCGGGGTGACCGTGTTCGGCCTGTTCCTGACCCCGGTGTTCTTCTTCCTGATCCGCCGTTTCGTCGAGCGTCGCCAGGCCCGCAAGGCCGAGCACGCAGTGGCGCTGGAGAACCATGCATGAAGTTGCTCAAACCCCTGACCCCGAGCCTGCTGGCACTGGCTCTGGCGGCCTGCGCCGTGGGCCCGGACTACAAGGCCCCGCTCACTGAGCCGGCGCAGCTCGACAGCAGCCTGCAAGCCAAGACCTTCGACCGTAGCCGCTTCGAAAGCGTGTGGTGGAAGCAGTTCGACGACCCGGTGCTCAACCAGCTGGTACAGGCGTCGCTGGACGGCAACCGCGACCTGCGCGTGGCCTTCGCCCGCCTGAAGGCGGCGCGCTCGATCCGCGAGGACGCCTCCAACGACCAGCTGCCGGTGGTCACCAGCCGTGCCAGCAGCGACCTGGGCAAGGGCCAGGTGCCCGGCCAGACCGAGCGCCGGGTCAACAGCGAGCGCTATGACCTGGGCCTGGACATGGCCTGGGAGCTCGACCTGTTCGGCCGTATCCAGCGCCAGATCGAAGCCAGCGAAGCGCAGGAAGCGGCCGCCGAGGCCGACCTGCAGCAGCTGCAGGTCAGCCTGATCGCCGAGCTGGTCGACGCCTACGGCCAGTTGCGCGGCGCCCAGCTGCGCGAGCAGATCGCCGTGGCCAACCTGAAGACCCAGCAGCAGTCGCGGGATATCACCGTGACCCTGCGCGACACCGGGGTCGGCAATGAGCTCGACGTGGTCCGCGCCGACGCCCGCCTGGCGGGTGTCGAAGCCACCGTGCCGCAATTGCAGGCCGAACAGGTGCGGGCGAAGAACCGCATCGCCACCCTGCTCGGCCAACGGCCGGACGGGATGACCGTGGACCTCTCGCCCAAGGCCCTGCCGGCCATCGCCAAGGCCTTGCCAGTGGGCAACCCCGGCGAGCTGCTGCGCCGCCGCCCGGATATCCGCAGCGCCGAGCGCCAGCTGGCCGCGGCCACGGCCAACGTCGGCGTGGCCACTGCCGACCTGTTCCCACGGGTCAGCCTCAGCGGCTTCCTCGGTTTCACCGCCGCGCGCGGCTCGCAGATCGGCTCCTCGGCGGCCAACGCCTGGGCGCTGGGCCCGAGCATCACCTGGGCGGCCTTCGACCTGGGCAGCGTGCGCGCCCGCCTGCGCGGGGCCAAGGCCGATGCCGAGGGCGCCCTGGCCAACTACGAACAACAGGTGCTGCTGGCCCTGGAGGAATCCTCCAACGCCTTCAGCGACTATGGCAAGCGCCAACAGCGCCTGCTGGCGCTGATGCGCCAGAGCGACGCCAGCCGCAAGGCGGCGGAACTGGCCTCGGTGCGCTACCGCGAAGGCACGGTGGACTACCTGGTGCTGCTCGACGCCGAGCGCGAACGCCTGAGCGCCGAAGACGCCCAGGCCCAGGGCGAGGTCGAGCTGTACAGCGGCATCGTCGCGATCTACAAGGCGCTTGGCGGCGGCTGGCAACCCGAAGTGGTAGCCAGCTCGCGCTGACCGCATCCTGATGTAAAGGCTCCTTTGGTTGGTTCCTCCCCCAACCGTTTGCCCCGAAGGCCTTGGTCTTCGGGGCTTTTTTATGTGCCGTTGGCGGGACACGCGTCCTGCAGTAAATGTTCCCTGGCCCGGGCAATCGCCGCCTGAATCGCCCCTCGCGCCTGGGGGCTGTTCCTCCAGCAACTGCTGCCCACCAGCCCGGCCGCCTCGGTGACGATCTGCAAGGCATCGGCTTCGGCCAGTCGTGCCAACGAGCCATATCCCAGTTGCTCAAGGCGCTGCACCACGGTCGGACCCACGCCCTTGACCGCCAACAGCACCGCCCGCTCATCCGCGCTGAACGCCATCTCCACCTCCCTGTACCGTCGTGGCTTTGCAAACGCCGCGAATGATGGCATATATCGAGGTCTGCCTGCCCACCCCCACCAGGAGAATCCCCATGCTCGGCGTGACCGACTACGGCGCTTTCGTGATTGCGTTCCTCATCCTCCTGGCGATCCCCGGCCCCGGCAACTTCGCCCTGATCACCGCCACCGGCAAGGGCGGCATCAAGGGCGGCCTGGCCGCCACCTTCGGGGTGATTCTCGGCGACCAGGTGCTGATGTGGCTGGCCGTGGCCGGCGTCGCCACCTTGCTGGCCACCTACCCCGCCGCCTTCCATGTGGTGCAGTGGGCCGGCGCCGCCTACCTGGCCTGGCTCGGCCTGCGCATGGTACTGAGCAAGCCCGGCGGCGCGCCGCGTGACAGCGGCATGGCCAGCGGCCGCTACCTGCGCCAGACGATGATGATCACCCTGCTCAACCCCAAGGCGATCATGTTCTACATGGCGTTCTTCCCGCTGTTCATCGACCCGGTGCGCCACCAGGGCGTGGTGACCTTCGCCTTCATGGCGCTGACCGTGGCCGGCCTGACCCTGCTCTACGGCCTGGTGGCGGTGCTGCTCACCCACCGCCTGGCCGAGCGCATGCGCGCCAGCCCGCGCATCGCCAATCTGCTCGAACGCCTGGCCGGCGCATGTCTGGTGGGCTTTGGTATCAAGCTGGCGGCGATGCGCTGAGGCTCAGGCGTCGCGCAACAGGTCGTGGGCGTCGAGCAGGCGGAAGGCCACCTGCGGATTGCGCTCCAGCCCGCGACGGATGGCGGCGGGAATCGACTGGCGGGTCTTGCGGCACAGCCCTGTCTGCGCCGCAAGCTCGATGACGATGCCGCGCATGGTGCGCACCTCGTTGAAGCCCGGGGCGATATGCACGCGGATGCCCAGTTGCTCGTAGAGGCGTGACTGAAGGCGCTGCAGGTCCTCCAGATCCTTGAGGTTTTCCAGGCGTTCGACCAGGCGCTTCTCCTCCTCGCGGGTGAGCAGCAGGATGCGTCGCTCAGGGCCGTCGGCCAGGCGTTCGCGGCCGCAGTCGCAGGCGCCCGGTGGACAGGGGTGGCGTAAGGGAGGCTGGTTGGTCATGGGGCAAGGATAGTCGCTACACGACAGCTGCAGGAAGTGGCCGCGACCTGTCCTGACTATCCTCCCGCCAGCAGACTCCGGTCGAACATGAACGCCCCGCTCCCCTGTGGGGTATGCCGGTACAGTTGCTGTGGCCGCCCCAGCCTGGGCTGGTTCTTCTCTCCGGTGTCCTGCACCCAGCCTTCGCTCTTCATGCGCTCCAGGCGTTTGCGCATCGAGGTGTTGTTGACCGGCTGCCCCAGGCACGCCTGCGCGGCGGCCAGGGCGTCCAGCACGGTGAACCGCTCGGGTGCCAGGTACAACGGCAGGTTGGTGTATACGGCCTTGGCCGCCAGCCGCTCATGGGCGCGCTCGACCAGCAGGCGATGATCGAACGGCAACGGCGGCTCATTATCCAGGACGCCTTGCAGATCGAAAAAGGCAATCTGCGGATCCTCGACCACGACCGCAGGGTCGAGCAACGCCAGGTAGTAGGTACTCAATGTCCAGCCCCGCGGGTCGCGGGAAGCATTGCCCTCGGTGCCGACCTGCTCCAGGTGGCGCGGGCGCACCTTGGCCTTTTCCGCAAGGGCCCGGCAGGCAGCGGCATCCAGGTTGTTGTCCGCAGTACTGCCATTGACGATGACGCCCGGCAAGGCCCACTGGCCCTTGTAGGGCTCGCGTTCGCGCGGGGACAGCAACACCTCCAGGCGCTGGCTGTGTGGCGACAGGCGCAGGGTGACGATATCGACACTGGCCAGGACTTCAGCTGTGCTCACTCAACGATTCCTCAATCAACATCCACCTATATTCCACCAGGGCGATTAAATAGAGCAAGCCTGATTCCCTAAGTAAAATAACCTTGACACATTTAATGCACCAGGTGAAATATATAGCCATTCCAGCCGAGGAGCTTCCTCCGATGAAAATCGCCAGTTTCGATGTCGACGCGCAGAACGGCTTCACCGCCAACGCCCCCCATGAGCTGCCGGTGCCCGGCGGTCACCTGATCGCCCCCGCGCTCAACGCCATGGCCCAACGCGCCTCGCTGCGCCTGGGCAGCAAGGACGCCCACCCGGCCAACGCCGCCTGGGTGGTCGCCGAGCCGGGCCAGATGCTGCAACCACTGGCCCTGGCCAATGCCGACCTGACCTGGGTCAGCCACTGCGTCCCCGGTACGCCGGGCTTCGAGCTGCTGCCCGGCCTGCCCGCCCCCATCGACTACGACTATTTCGTCTGGAAAGGCGTGGAACCCGACCTGCACCCCTACGGCGCCTGCTACCACGACCTGGCCGAGCGCCGTTCCACTGGCGTCATCGAGTACCTCAAGGTGCAACAGGTCCAGGCGATCATCGTCGGCGGCCTGGCACTGGACTACTGCGTGCGCACCACTGCCCTGCAACTGCGTCGCGCCGGTTTCGAGGTGCTGCTGTACCTGCCGGCCTGCCGTGCCCTGAGCGCCGAGGGCGCACAGGCGGCCTGCGATGAAATGGCCAGCACCGGCATCCACCTGTGCACCGACGAACAGGCCCTCGATACCCGGCTCGACCAACTCAAGGAGGCCCGCCCATGAGCGACAGCGTCTTTGGCCCACGGATCATCCAGAACCTGCTGGATACCGATTTCTACAAGATCACCATGATGCAGGCGGTGCTGCACAACTACCCCAACGCCGAGGTGGAATGGGAGTTCCGCTGCCGCAACGACGAGGACCTGGCGCCCTACCTCGCCGAGATCCGCTACCAGGTCGAGCAGTTGGCCGATGTCTCGGTTACCCACGACCAATTGGCCTACCTGGAGAAGATCCCGTTCATCAAGCCGGACTTCATCCGCTTCCTCAGCCTGTTCCGCTTCAACCTGCGCTATGTACAGGTCGGCCTGGACGATGCCGGGCAACTGGCGATCCGTGTGCGCGGCCCGTGGCTGCACGTGATCCTGTTCGAGATCCCGCTGCTGGCGATCATCAGTGAGGTACGCAACCGCTACCGCTATCGCGAGGTACTGATCGAGCAGGTCGGCGAGCGCCTGTACCAGAAACTCGACTGGCTCAGGGCCGAAGCCAGCGACGACGAGCTGGCCGCTCTGCAACTGGCCGACTTCGGTACCCGCCGGCGATTCTCCTACCGGGTACAGGAAGAAGTGGTGCATATCCTCAAGCGTGATTTTCCCGGGCGTTTCGTCGGCACCAGCAACGTGCACCTGGCCCGCGAATACCAGATCAAGCCCATCGGTACCATGGCCCACGAATGGTTCATGGCCCACCAGCAGCTTGGTCCGCGCCTGGTCGACAGCCAGGTCGCCGCACTGGAATGCTGGGTACGTGAATACCGTGGCCAATTGGGTATCGCCCTGACCGACTGCATCGGCATGGATGCGTTCATGCACGACTTCGACCTGTACTTCGCCAAGCTGTTCGACGGCCTGCGCCATGACTCGGGCGAGCCGCTGGCCTGGGCCGAGAAGGCCATCGCCCACTATGAGCGGTTAGGGATCGACCCGAAGGGCAAGACGCTGATTTTTTCCGATGGGCTGGATTTCCAGAAGATGCTCGAGCTGTACCGTGCGTTGAATGACAGGATCCATGTCAGCTTCGGCATTGGCACCAACCTCACCTGCGATATCCCCGGGGTAAAGCCGATGAACATGGTGATCAAGATGACCGCCTGCAACGGCGCGCCGGTGGCGAAGATCTCCGACAGCCCGGGCAAGACCCAGTGCCGGGACGAGAATTTCGTGGCATACCTGCGGCATGTGTTTAACGTCCAATAACCCCGGGGCTGCTACGCAGCCCTTTCGCCGGCAAGCCGGCTCCCACAGGTAGGCACTGCGTCCAAGGTTTTTCACCAAGGCCCTCGTTGCCACGCACATTTGCTTGTATGGTGTTGTCCAAGAAGGATGTTTTACCCGCACAGGAAAGACCAGATGCCCCAACGCAATGTCATCAACGCCTCCGTCAGCCCCAAGGGCAGCCTGGAGACGCTGTCGCAACGTGAAGTCCAGCAACTGAGCGAAGTCGGTACCGGCAGCCTCTACACCCTGTTCCGCCAGTGCGCCCTGGCCATCCTCAACACCGGCGCCCATGTCGACAACGCCAAGACTATCCTCGAGGCCTACAAGGACTTCGAGGTGCGCATCCACCAGCAGGACCGCGGCGTGCGCCTTGAGCTGCTCAACGCCCCGGCCGACGCCTTCGTCGACGGCGAGATGATCGCCAGCACCCGCGAAATGCTGTTCAGCGCCCTGCGCGACATCGTCTACACCGAGAGCGAGCTGGCCAGCCAGCGCATCGACCTCGAGAGTTCCCAGGGCCTCACCGACTACGTCTTCCACCTGCTGCGCAACGCCCGCACCCTGCGCCCGGGCGTCGAGCCGAAGATGGTGGTGTGCTGGGGCGGGCACTCGATCAGCAGCGAGGAATACCAGTACACCAAGAAGGTCGGCCACGAGCTGGGCCTGCGCAAGCTGGATGTCTGCACCGGCTGCGGCCCGGGCGTGATGAAGGGCCCGATGAAGGGCGCCACCATCGCCCACGCCAAGCAACGCATGCACGGCAGCCGCTACCTGGGCCTGACCGAGCCGGGCATCATCGCCGCCGAGGCGCCCAACCCGATCGTCAACGAACTGGTGATCCTGCCGGACATCGAGAAGCGCCTGGAGGCCTTCGTCCGCGTCGGCCACGGCATCATCATCTTCCCCGGCGGCGCCGGCACCGCCGAGGAGTTCCTGTACCTGCTCGGCATTCTCATGCACCCGGACAACCAGGACCTGCCGTTCCCGGTCGTGCTCACCGGGCCACGCAGCGCCGAAGCCTTCCTGCAGCAGTTGCACGCCTTCGTCGGCGCCACCCTCGGCGAGGCCGCCCAGCGTCACTACCAGATCATCATCGACGATCCGGCCGAAGTGGCCCGGCAGATGGTCGAGGGGCTCAAGGCGGTCAAGCAGTTCCGCCGCGAGCGCAATGACGCGTTCCACTTCAACTGGCTGCTGAAGATCGACGAGGGCTTCCAGCACCCGTTCGATCCGACCCACGAGAACATGGCCAACCTGGCCCTGCGCCGCGAACTGCCGCCCCATGAACTGGCGGCCAACCTGCGCCGGGCGTTTTCCGGGATCGTCGCCGGCAACGTCAAGGACAAGGGTATCCGCCTGATCGAGGAGCACGGGCCGTACCAGATCCGTGGCGACGCGGCGATCCTCGACCCGCTCGGGCGCCTGCTGCAGGCGTTCGTCGACCAGCACCGCATGAAGCTGCCCGGTGGGGCGGCGTATGTGCCGTGCTATGAGGTGGTGGCCTGAGGCTTGCTTCCCCTGTGGGAGCGGCTTGCCCCGCTCCCACAGGGGGCTATTGCCAGCAACATCCTGCAGACATTTCCTACCATCGGCAGTGAACCTGCATACAAAAAAACGGTCTTTCGCTGACGGTCAATCCACCCGACCGGATCGCCGGCCCAGTCATCGGGCCTTCATTCGTCCTGTTTCAGCGAAGACCAGCATGCCAGACATCCAGCCCGTTTCCCCTGCCCTCACCGCCCTGCGCGGCGGCCTGATCGCCGCCCTGATCGCCCTCGCCGCTCCGGCCCACGCCGAAGAACCGGCCAGCGATGCGCGCTGGGTCAGCGACAGCCTGAGCACCTACGTGCGCAGCGGCCCCACCGATGGCCACCGCATCGTTGGCACGCTCAAGTCCGGACAGAAGGTCAGCCTGGTGACCAGTCAGGGCAACTACAGCCAGGTGCGCGGGCAGAACGGCGACCTGGTGTGGATCCTCAGCAACGACCTGCAGGCCGTGCCCGGCCAGAACGAGCGCCTGCCGCAGCTCGATGCCCAGGTGGCCGAGTTGTCCGGCCAGTTGAAGAGCATCGACGACAGCTGGAAGAACCGCGTGCAGGGCATGCAGGAGACCCTCGACTCGCGCAAGGCGCTGATCGACGAGCTGGAAAGCCGCAACAAGGCGCTCAACGAGCAACTGGCGCAGAGCCAGTCAACCCTGCGCGACACCCAGGCGCGCCTGGGTGACGAGAACAAGCAGGTGATGATGCGCTACATGGTCTACGGCGGCAGCATTGCCGGGGCCGGGCTGCTGGCGGGGTTGATCCTGCCGGCGCTGACCCGCGGCCGTAAACGCAACGACCGCTGGTTCTGAGTGAGGGGCCAGGGGCAAGGTCGTGCAGACCCGTTGCCCCCGGCCACTGCTCAGGGCTCCTGGATACCCGTGGTATCGCCGATCAACGACTCGGCCTTCAGTACCGGCGGCGCCTGCTTGCGCAGTTGCGCCACCTGCCCCGCCTCCACCGCCGGTGCCTGGTTGCCCCAGCTGCCGCGGATGAAGTTGACCACATCGGCCACCTGCTGGTCCGACAGCCGCCAGCCGAAGCCCGGCATGCTGAAGGTCGAGGGCGCCGTCGCCGTGGCCGGCAGGGTCGCGCCCTCCAGCACGATATGGATCAACGAGGTGGCATCCTCGCCCTGCACCACCGGGTTGCCGGCCAGCGCCGGGAACACCCGGGCGTAGCCCTTGCCGTCGGTGCGGTGGCAGGCGCCGCAGTTGTCGACGTAGAGCGCCGCGCCGGTCTTGCCGTCATTGCCCTGCCACAGCGCCTGGGCGACGGCAGGGTCCTCGTGGAACGGCTTGTCGTTCGGGTTCACCGGCGGCAGGGTCTTGAGGTAACGGGCGATGGCGGTCAGGTCGGCATCGCTCATGTACTGCATGCTGTGCTCGACCACATCGCTCATGCCGCCGAACACTGCGGTGCGCTCGTTGCGCCCGGTCTTGAGGAAGGCGACGATCTGCGCCTCGTCCCAGCTGCCCAGGCCATCCTTGTGGTCACCGCGCAGGCTCTTGGCGATCCATCCTTCAAGGGGCGCGCTGCCGGACAGGAACGCCGCGCCGTCGCCGGCATCCAGGGCTTTTTCCTGCATGGTCAGCGCCCGCGGCGTGTGGCACGCGCCACAGTGCCCCAACCCTTCGACCAGGTAGGCGCCGCGCGCCACCACCGGATCGCGCCCGGCGGCTTCGAACGGCTTGACCGGCGGCGCGAACAACCCGCGCCAGAACGCCAGCGGCCAGCGCATGCTCAGCGGCCAGGGAATGTCGCTGTCCTTGTTCTGCTGCTCCACCGGCTGCACGCCGTGCATGAAGTAGGCGTAGAGCGCCTGCATGTCCTGGTCGCTGACCCGGGCATAGGACGGGTACGGCATGGCCGGATACAGCGTGCTGCCATCCTTGCCGATACCCTGGCGCACGGCACGCTCGAAGTCCTCGTAGCTGTACTGGCCGATGCCGCTCGCATGGGGCGTGATATTGGTCGAGTACAGGGTGCCGATGGGCGTTTCCATGGGCAGCCCGCCGGCGAACGGCTTGCCGCCCTTGGCGGTGTGACAGGCCACGCAGTCGCCGGCGCGGGCCAGGTACTCGCCTTGCCTGACCTGCGCCGGGTCCACCGCGTCGGCAGCCTGCAGCAAGGTGCTGGCGCCCAGGCCCAGCATGGCGATGAGCAGTGTCTTCATGTTGGCCTTCCTCATGCCTGCACCAGTGGACCGGGGTTTTTCAGGTAGCGCTCGCGGATCGCCCGCGCCGACCAGTAGGTCAGTGCCGCCACCAGCCCGGTGGGGTTGTAGCCCAGGCCCTGGGGGAAGGCCGAGGCACCGGGGACGAAGACGTTGTGCACGTCCCAGCACTGCAGGTAGCGATTGAGCGCGCTGGTTTTCGGATCGGTGCCCATGATCGCGCCGCCGTTGAGGTGGGTGGTCTGGTAGGTGGAGGCATCGAAGTGCTGGCCGAAGGTTTTCTTGCCCGCGCTGATCGCCTTGGGTCCCATCGCTTCGGCAATCTTGCCCATGCGCTCGACCATGAAGCGGTTCATCTTCACGTCGTTGTCCTTCCAGTCGAAGGTCATGCGCAGCAAGGGCAAGCCGTAGGCATCCTTGTACACCGGGTCCAGGTCGAGGTAGTTGTCGCGGTAGGACTGGTGTGCACCGTGAGCGTCCATCGACAGCATGTGCCGGTAGCTGTCAGCCACCGCGGCCTTCCAGCCGCTGCCCCATTTCGGCGTGCCCGGCGGCACCTTGGTGCCGGAGATCGGCTTGGCGCCGGCTTGGTTGACCCAGAACGGCGAACCGCCGACGAAGCCGTGCGGGCCATGGTCGAAGTTGTCGGCGTTGAAGTCGTCCACCGCCACGCCGTTGCCGCCGGCGCCGATGAAGGGGTTGGTGTGGTGGCTGTCGCGGTCGAAGAACGCGGTCACGGTGGAGATGTTCTGGTAGGCGAAATTGCGTCCGACCACCCCTTCGTTGCTCACCGGGTCGTAGGGCTTGCCGATGCCCGAGAGCAGCATCAGGCGCACGTTGTTGTACTGGAACGCGCCGAGGATCACCAGGTCGGCGGGTTGCTCCACCTCGCGCCCCTGGCTGTCGACGTAGGTCACGCCGGTGGCCAGGCGCTTGTCGGCGGTCAGGTTGACCCGCAGCACATGGGCGTTGTTGCGCAGCTCGAAGTTCGGCACCTGGCGCAGGGCCGGGAGGATGTTCACGTTGGGCGAGGCCTTGGAGTACATGTAGCAGGCATAGCCGCTGCAATAGCCGCAGAAGTTGCACGGCCCCATCTGCGCGCCGTAGGGGTTGGTGTAGGGTCCTGAGGTGTTGGCCGACGGCAGGTTGTAGGGGTGGTAGCCGACCTCGCGGGCGGCCTTCTCGAACAGCTGGGCCGACACGGTGTTCTTCTGCGCCGCCAGCGGGAAGTCGCTGGAGCGGTCGGCGGCGAACGGGTTGCCACCCTTGTCGCGGCCCACCACCTGGCCCTTGATCGACCAGGCCGTGCCGGAGGTGCCGAACACCTTCTCGGCAAAGTCGAAGTACGGCTCCAGCTCTTCATAGCTGACGCCGAAGTCCTGGATGGTCATGCCCTCGGGAATGAACCGCTTGCCGTAGCGCTCCTCGTAATGGCTGCGCAGGCGCAGCTCCACCGGGTCAACGCGAAAATGCACGCCGGACCAGTGCAGCCCGGCCCCGCCCGTGCCGGTGCCGGGCAGGAAGGCGCCGAACTGGCGGTACGGCACGGCCACGTCGTTGACGCTGTGGCGCAGGGTCACGGTCTCGCGGGAGATGTCCATGAACAGCTTCTTGCGCGAGTTGTAGGTCAGCTCGTCCATGGTCTGCGGGTAGACGCCGTCCGGATAGGTGTCGCGGGTCGGGCCGCGTTCCAGGGCCAGCACCTGCAGACCGGCTTCGGTCAGTTCCTTGGCCATGATCGACCCGGCCCAGCCGAACCCGACGATGACCACATCGACTTTCTTCATCACTTGGCTCATGGCTCAACCTCGCTCGCCGCTGATGGACACTGACGGGAAGGGATAGCGCTCGTCGCGCTCCACCCAGTCCATGAAGTCGGCGCGGGCGCCGGGGAATCCGACCAGCTTCCAGCCCGCCAGGCCCTGGTTGCCGCCGTGCAGGGGGTCGCTGAAAAAGCCCTCGCGGGTGTTGAGCCAGAGCATGCCGAGGAAGGTGGCCGCCGGCACCGAGGCAAAGGCCGGCTTGCCGCCGTCCAGGGCCTCGAGCACCTGCTGCTGTTGTTCAAGGCCGAGCTGGGCGAACGCCTTGCCGAACTGCGCCTGGCACCAGGCGTCGGTTTCGGCGATGCCCAGGCGGTAGATCTCCTGGGGGCTGAGCTTGAGCTGGTAGCCCAGCTCGCTGGGTGCGTCGGGGCGGAATGGCCCCTGCATGTACCACAGCCCGCCGCTGCCGTAGCGGGTGTTGAGCTGACGGTCGATGAACTCGGGCACGCCGGCATCGGCCGCACCGGGGCCGAGGGCGTCGGTGGGGATGAGCACGGCCACGGCGGCGCTGACGAAAGCCCACTCCTCCTGGGTGAAGAAGCTTGGCTGGTAGGCCCGTGCCGGGGCCGGTCGGGCCGGTTCGGCGGCTGCCGGGGTGGCGCTGTCGGCGAGCACTGCGCCGCCCAGTCCCGTACCGGCGAGGGTCGCCACCGGGATCAGGGTCAGGGATTGGCGCAGGAACGCCCGGCGCGCCGGTTGCACGGAGGCGGGTTGGTCCTTGGACATGAGGATGTCTCTCTGTTGATCAGGTCATACGGAAATCGTCGCCCTTTTCACCGATGGAAATCCCGGGGCTGCAGGCCGAGACAGCGCTGTCTCGGCGAAGCGGCCTTGCTTTGCCAAAGGGTCGCGGCGCGACCCCGGGATATCGAAACGGGCAAGGGCTGTTGTTATGGCAAGCACGGGGCGAGCGCAGTGCTCGCCCCGCTCATGGGTTTCGCCGCGACCAGGCAAGCGGGTTGACCAGGTTCTGCGGTCGCTCGCCGGCCAGGGCGGCCAGCAGGTTGTCCACCGCGCAGCGGGCCATGGCCTCGCGGGTCTCCTCGGTGGCCGAGCCGATGTGCGGCGTCACCACCAGGTTGTCCAGTTGCAGCAACGGCGAATCGGCGGGCAACGGCTCGCGCACGAACACGTCCAGGCCGGCGCCGCGAATGCGCCGCTCGGCCAGGGCCTGGAACAACGCAGCCTCGTCCAGCACCCGGCCACGGGAGATGTTCACCAGGATCGCCGACGGCTTCATCAGTGCCAGCTGTGGCGCGCCGATCAGGTTCTCGGTCGCGGCGGTCAGCGGCAGGCACAGGCAGACGAAATCGGACTCGGCCAGCAAGGCCTCCAGGCTGCGATGCGCGGCGGCAAACCGCGCCTCCACCTCAGGCCGCGGCTGGCGGGTGTGGTACAGCACGCGCATGCCGAAGCCTGCATGGGCGCGGCGGGCCAGGGCTTCGCCGATACGGCCCATGCCGACGATGCCCAGGGTCTTGCCCTGCACGTCGCAACCGAACTGCGCCGGCCCGATACCCGCCTGCCAGTGGCCGGCGCGGATCCAGCCGTCGAGCTCGACGACGCGCCGGGCACAGGCAAGGATCAGGGCGAAGCCGGTGTCGGCGGTGGTTTCGGTGAGCACGTCGGGGGTGTTGGTCAGCAGCACGCCGCGCTGGTCGAAGGCGTCGATATCGTAGTTGTCGACACCGACCGAGACGCTGGAGACCACTTGCAGCTGCGGCGCCAGGTCGAGCAAGGGGGCATCCAGGCGCAGGCTGGCACCGAGCAGCCCGTGGGCGCCCGGCAGCGCCGCACGCAGCCGAGCGAGGCCGTCGGCACTGGGTGATTCGACCAAGGTCACCTCGGCGTGTGCCTGCAGGCGGGCCATGAGCGCGTCGGAGAGACGTTTGTAGAGGACGATGCGTTTCTTCATTGCACGGTACCTATCGGCTGGGCGCCAGGCTTTGCCGGCGAGTCTGTTGCAAGGGATTGAGAACGGCGGTCAGGGCCACGGCCAGCAGCAGCGCCACGCACATGAACAGGTAGGAGGCGCCGGGTCCGCCGGTGGCACCATTGAGGTAGCCCACCAGCCACGAGCCGGAAAACGAACCCAGCGCGCCCATGCTGTTGATCAGCGCCATGGCGCCTCCGGCGACGTTGGCCGGCAGCAGCTCGGGGACGATGGCGAAGAACGGCCCGTAGGGCGCGTACATGCAGGCCCCGGCGATCACCAGCAAGGCGTAGGACCACCAGAAATGCTCGGTGCCCAGGCTGTACGAGCCGTAGAACGCCAGGGCGGCGATCAGCAGCGGCGGCCAGACGAAACGCTTGCGCTTCTGCAGGCGGTCCGAGGCCCAGGACACCCCGAGCATGGCCACCACCGCGCCCAGGTACGGCACTGCCGACAGCCAGCCGGCGGTGACGATGTCCAGCGCCGCCGCCTGCTTGAGGATCGACGGCAGCCAGAGCACGAAGCCGTACACGCCGATGCTCCAGCAGAAGTACTGCAGCGACAGGATCAGCACGGTGGGCGAACGGAACGCCTCGCGGTAGTTCTTCACCGGCTTGATGCCCTGCTGCTCGGCGTCCAGCGCCTGGCGCAGCGCCGCCTTCTCGCGGGCGTCCAGCCACTTGGCCTGCTCCGGACGGTCATCCACCAGGCGCCACCAGATGAAGGCCCAGAGAATCGCCGGCGCGCCTTCGATGATGAACATCCAGCGCCAGTCGAACTGCTGCACCAGGTAGCCCGAAACCACCGACATCCACAGGATGGTCACCGGATTGCCGAGGATCAGGAAGGTGTTGGCCCGTGAGCGCTCGGCGCGGGTGAACCAGTGGCAGAGGTAGATGAGCATGGCCGGCATCACCGCCGCCTCCACCACACCCAGCAGGAAGCGGATGACGATCAGCAGGTAGACGTCATGCACCACGCCGGTCAGCGTCGCCAGGCCGCCCCAGAGAATCAGGCTGGCGAAGATCAGCTTCTTCACGCTGCGCTTCTGCGCGTAGAGGGCGCCTGGTACCTGGAAGAAGAAGTAGCCGAGAAAGAACAGCGCGCCGAGCAGCGATGACAGCGCCGGGGTGATCTTCAGGTCGTCGGCCATGCCCGAGGCCGCGGCGAAGCCATAGTTGGCCCGGTCGAGATAGGCCAGGCTGTAGGTGATGAAGACGATGGGCATGATGTACCACCAGCGTCTGGGAGCGAGTCGATCAAGCTGCATGGGGATTCTCCTGGTCTTGTTGTTCTTGTCACATCAGGTGCCGGACGGTCCGGCGATTCAGCGTGGTTGGATCGAAGCGTGTTCGTGCAGGTCCAGTTCGTGGCGTTGCGGCAGGCCTTCCATGTCGCCCCGGCTCTGCACCGCGCGGCTGCCGCACCAGTTGCCCCGGGCCACGGCGCGGCGCAGCGGCAGGCCCTCGAGCAAGGCGCTGATCACGCCGACGGCGAAGGCATCGCCCGCGCCCACGGTGTCGACTACCCGGGACACCGGAACACCTGGGACCACGCCGTGCTCACCGTGGGCGTCGCGCCAGTAGGCACCTTCGGCGCCAAGCTTGATGGCCACGTATTGCACACCCTGCTCCAGGTAGAACTCGGCGATGGCCTGCGGCGACTGGCGGCCGCTCAGCAGGCGCCCCTCCTCAAGCCCTGGCAGGACCCAATCAGCCTTGAACGCCAGGGCGTTGATCTCGCGCACCATGGTCTGGCGGTCCGGCCACAGCGAGGGGCGCAGGTTGGGGTCGAAGGAGATGCTGCGGCCATGGGCGCGCATGTCGTCCAGCAACTGGTGGCAGAGCGCGCGACAGCTGGCCGACAAGGCCGGCGGAATGCCGGTGGCATGCAGATGCCGGGCTTGCAGCAACGCGGGCTGCATCTGGGTAGGCGACAACCGGCTGGCCGCCGAGCCACGGCGGAAATACTCGACTTGCGGATCGCGGCCGTCATCGCAGCGCTCCTTGAGCTGGAACCCTGTGGGGTACTCGTCATCGATCTCGACGCTGGAACAGTCCAGCCCTTCCTGGCGCAGGGTGTCGAGCACGAAGGCGCCGAGCGAGTCGTTGCCGACCCGGCTCAGCCAGCGCACCCCCAGGCCCAGGCGCGCCAGGCCGATGGCCACGTTGCTGTCGGCACCGGCGATGCGCTTGCCAAAACCCTCGACCCGGGCCAGCTCGCCCGGCTGCGCGGCCACGAACATGGCCATGGTTTCACCGAAACACAGGACGTCGCGCTCAGCCATGGCACACCTGCCCTTCCAGCTGCGCCAGATGCGCGACCTGCCGCGCGGTCAGCGCCAGCAGGTCGTCCCCGGCCAAGGGGTACTCGATGGCTCGCGGCAGGTCCGGGGCAAAATGCGTCATCAGTTCGCGCCACTGGGCCAGGTCGAGCGCCTGGGGCACGACCGCGACCAGACGCCCGTCGGCACGCCGCGCCACGGCCTTGCAGTGCACGTAGCGCACCCAGCGGCCCAGCAGTCGTGCCGCCAGCAGCGGCGACTCGTCATGCCAGTACCAGTTACCGATATCGAAGGTCATGCCCGGTGCCACGCCCTGTTCCTGCGCCTCGCGGAAGAATCGTTCCAGGACCTGCAGCCGTCCGCCGTAAGGCGTCTGATCGTTTTCCACATACAGCGCTGCCTTGTGCCCCAACAATGGCGCCAGGGCCTGCAAGTCACAGCCTGGCTGGTAATGCCCCAGCGACACCTTCAGCGCCACCGCGCCGATTTCGCTTGCCAGTTGCAGGCGCTGGGCGATGGCCGGCTCCAGGCTGCCATCCTCGCGCCACAGCTCCAGTGGCGTGGAGTAAAGGCTCTGCAGGCCATGCTCGGCGGCCAGGTTGGCCAGGGTGGCGGCAGCGGGCGTGGCGTCGAACAGTTCCTCACGCCATTCCACCCGCCGCGCACCGGCGGCGGCCAGCAACGGCAGGTAGCTGGCCTGACCCAGGCGCCGCACGGCATCGGCGCCGAAACTCGACAAGCTGATGGAGACAATGGGCGTTTGCATGTGTGTGGTCCTTGTTCTTGTAGATGAAACCGGTTTCATTTTTCGCCAGCAACAACGGCGTCAAGGACGCCGTCATGCTTGTGATCGGGTGGAGCCTCGCGGGATCAGTTCGGCTTGCAAATCCAGGCGCCGCGCCGGCGAACCGCTGCCTTGCAGGCGCTCCAGCAGGCACTGGAACGCTGCGGCACCGATCCGCCCGGTGGGCTGGGCCAGGGCGGTGATGCCGCTGCCCACCAGCGGATACCAGTCCAGCTCGTCGAGCGCCAGCAGGCCCACGTCCTGGAACAGCGCCCCGCCACGGGCGTGCAGCACGCGGACCACCTCCAGGGTGGCAACGCCGTTGCAGGTAAACAGGGCCTGCGGGCCGTGCCCTGCCCCGGTGATGAAGCTGCCCAGCTGCTCCGACAGGTCCGCCCCCACCTCCAGCACCTGCCCCCGCAGGCCACGACGCCGGGCGATGGAGGCCTGGAAGGCGTCAACCCGCTCCTGGCGGGAGCTGGTACCGTCGAGCGGCTCGGTCACGGCGAGGATGTCGCGATAACCGCAACGCTGCAGGTGATCGAGGGCCTGTTCGACGGCATCGGTGTTGTCCAGCCCCACCAGGTCGACCGCCAGGCCGGCCAGCTGCCGGTCGACCAGCACCATCGGCAGCTCGCGGGCCAGCTTGGCCAGCTCGTCGGCGCGGTGGCCGAGGGTGTTCACGATCAGGCCATCGACGTTGTACGACTGCAGGGCTTGCAGGTGGCTGCGTTCCTGATCGTCGTCGTAGTCGGTGTTGCACACCACCAGGCTGTAGCCGTGCTGGCGGCAGGCAGTCTCGACGCCGTGCATCACCGCCACCGAGTAGGGGTTGCGGATATCCGCCAGGAGCATGCCGACCAGCCCGGTACGACCGCGCTTGAGGGCGCTGGCCATGCGGTTGGGGCGATAGCCGAGGCGTTCGACGACGGCCTCGATGCGTTGCGCGGTGGCTTCGGCGAGCAGTTGCCGGTCTTCGCCCATGTAGCGCGAGACCGTCGCCTTGGAAACGCCGGCGGCCTTGGCGACCTCGCTGATGGTGACCCGACCGCGGACGGATGTTGGCTCTTTGTTCACCCTGTTTCCTTCTTGTTTGCGCTTTTGCAGGGTTGATGAAAACGGTTTCAATGAAATCAGGGATGGGGGGTGGCGTCAAGTGACGGGCTTTCTGCCAAAGCGGGTGGATTCAGTGCCAATCGCTTGTCCTGGCGCTGTACATGGGGGGCTTCGGGGTTATGGTGGTTTTACGGAGTTCGTTCGCCCTGCCTTGGAGATGGCCATGACCACACTGTTTAGGATCAGTCTGATTTTGCTGCTTGCCGGTATGGGGATGGGGGATATCGTGGTGGCCAGTGTGGGGTTGGTTGGGTTGTGTGGGGGGGCTGTGGTGCTCAGTGTTCGGCAGGATGATGGTGAGGTACGGGGGGGTGGGGAGTCGGAGTTTATTGCCTGAGGGTTCGGGTTGTGGCTCTGGTTCGTTGGTGATTGTTTTGGTTTTTGTATGCGCATTCGTAGGTGATGTCGACGTTTAGTCACCTTTTCGCCTTTACGGCGACCTACTTTTACTCTTGGGCAAAAGTAGGCAAAAACCGCTGGCTCCATTCATACGGCCCCTGCGCTTCGCTCCGGGGTTCCCTCGCTCCGTTCTTGCTCCCAGGAGGACCGCGCTGAACGCCCCATCCTGGGGCGCAGCGCTTGACGGCCATCCATGGCCGTCACCTCCCTGCGCAAGAACTCCGCTCGGCCTCCTGAAGTCGCAATTGGTGTTGCCTGGACTATCGCGCGCTTAGAAGCAAGAGCAAGAGATGCGAAGTTAGTTGTTTGACTATTAGTTGTGCATTGACTGTTCTGCCCCGCGATGCGATCGAGAGGTCAACTAAACTTTCAACTAGCGACAGCTGCGCCAGCCCAGGCGCCGCCCGCAACTTCGCGACTTCAGGAGGCCGGTGTGAGGGAATCCCGCCACGAACTGGAGTACCACGGCTTTGGTTACTTTGGCCGCGGACGGCGAGTTACGACCAAAGTAACCCTCCGCAAAGGCGGAAAGGTGACTAAGCGTCGGATTCACAAACGAATGCTAAAACCTTCAAAACCAGCCAACAACAAGAACAACAACCTTAAAAGCTCTAGATAACTACGCCACGAATTGACGCCGCCAAATCACGCACGAAAAATAGAATGGCACTCTTTTGACCTGGCGTTGGCCCATATAATTCACGAAAGGCTTTTCTATACACTATCGCAGTCCAATAAAGCCCTACAACTTCAGGGTTACTCCCCATCTCTTTGACTAGAGCCTCACGACGCGCCTCGAGTTTCGGCTCCTGTTTCTCCTCTCTGAATTTAAGATGAGCCTGCATTGACATCAGATGCTCATCCGTCCAGGTTCTCCAGGTATTGACACCCGTGAAGTTTATCCGTTCCTCGGGGCGTTCCAGGAGATAACGACTGTGCTCTTCCAGCCTCGCAACTTTCTTGTCATGCCGCACCCAATCTTTATAGAGTGCTTTGGCCTTTTGGAACAACACTGGGTCCAGTGACAGCCACGTATTTTTGTCCAGCAACGGTTTGAAAGGCTCATGCCCATTCCGGTCTGCGTAATTGACCGGATCCCCTTCACAGTACCCATAAGCACTCACCCCGCCCTCACCAAACGGGCTCGAGCTGTCAGGGGACTGAAAACGCATCAATACCGGGTTATACGCACGGTATCCGTTACCCAGCAGGTAGACACCCGATTGTTCAAGGCGTTGTCCGGTAAAGCCCAACTGCTCCGCCAGGGGACTCGCACCATAGGGGCTGTAGGCGATCATCCGCACCGCCCGGTGCCAACGATGCACCACCGACATCTGCTGATCGGTCGCAATCAATCCCTGCGTTGTACCTGATTCAATGTTGTTCATACCAACCAGTCCGATGAGCCCATGCTCAATCGACTATGCGCACATTGCAAAAGACGTACAACTGGCAAATTTACCAGGTTGGCCCTTTCCAGACCGCCCCTGCGCTTCGCTCCGCTCGGCCTCCTGAAGTCGCAATTGGTGTTGCCTGAACTACCGCGCGCTTAGAAGCAAGAGCAAGAGCAAGAGCAAGAGCAAGAGCAAGAGGCGCGAAGTTAGTTGTTTGACCATTAGTCATGTATTGATTATTCCGACCCTTTCGCGGGGCAAGCCCGCTCCTACAGAGATCTATATAACGACTATTGCGTGGGAGCGGGCTTGCCCCGCGATGCGATCGAGAGATCAACTAAGTTTTCAACTAGCGACAGCTGCGCCAGTCCAGGCGCCACCCGTAACTTCGCGACTTCAGGAGGCCGAACGGAGGTCTTGCGGAGGGAGGTGACGGGCATGGATGCCCGTCAAGCGCTGGGGCCCAGGATGGGCCCTGCAGCGCGGTCCTCCCGGGAGCAAGACTGGAGTGAGGGAACCCGGAGCGAAGCGTAGGGCCGGATGAATGGAGCGCAACGGCTTTGGTTACTTTGGCCAAGACCAAAGTAACCCGCCGTAAGGGCGGAAAGGTGAATAAGCGTCGACATCATAAATGAATGCACATACAACTTTCAAAACCACCCAACAACAATAGTTTTCAAATCACTGACAACTAAGACACCATGAAAACCACCAGGCACGCAATAAAAAACGGGTAGGACCCAACGCCCCACCCGCCCCCCAATCACCCATCAAGCCTTATCAGCCAACCTCCCCACCAGCCCATCGACAAACGCCACGGCATTGATAACCCCCTCATGCCCATCAGCGATCACCGTAGAACTGCCCAACCCGTTGACCGAAGCCTGCGCCAGCAACCCCGCCTCCCCCATCCGCACCCGCTCCAGGCTACGACTCTCGCTGGCCCACCAGCAATCCACCCGGACCGCCAGCGGTCGCAGGCGAAACGCCTGGCTCAGTTCG
The DNA here is from genome assembly GCF_014268935.2 of Pseudomonas peradeniyensis. GTDB lineage: Bacteria > Pseudomonadota > Gammaproteobacteria > Pseudomonadales > Pseudomonadaceae > Aquipseudomonas > Aquipseudomonas peradeniyensis. Next base: position 222,659 of record NZ_JABWRJ020000004.1, read on the forward strand.
ACGTTGCGATCAAGGACAGCGAAACCATCGACGATCTCCCGCTGCAGATGCACATCCTCGTGAATGGCCCGCAGCCGCTCGGCGCTGACACCGCCGGCAGCGGCCACCTGCTCGATGACCCACTCGGTCCTGTCGACCCCGGCAGGCAGACGCCCGGCTTCGTCGATGAAGCCGACGATACGGGTTTCACCTACACCCGGAGCGAAGGCCAGCAGACCACGCAACAGGCTCTCGTCCGCCCGCGCCACCTGCATCACCTCGACGGGCTCGGCCTCAAGGCCGGACACGTCCTTCGGCAGCAGGGTATCGACCAGGCCGACGAAGCCCACTTCCTGGCCTGCCTGTTCCAGGGCGTGAGCCACCTCCAGCGCCAGGGCGCCGCCCAGGGACCAGCCCAGCAGATGGTAAGGGCCGCTGGCCTGGGTATGACGAATCTGCTCGACGTAGTAGCCGACCATCGCCGCCCAGGACTCGTCTACCCAACCCGGCTCGGCGTAGCACTTGTTGACCAAGCCATACACCGGACGCTCGTCGGCCAGACGGCTGGCCAGCGGGTAGTAGGCGTAGGCACCGCCACCGCCCGGCGGCAGGCAGAACAGCGCCGGACGCTGGAGTTGGCAACCGTTGAGGTTGATCACCGACGATTTCAGGCGATCCTTGCCGCCGCCGATGAAATTCGCCAGTTCCTCGAAGCTCGCCATCAGCATGAACTCATGCAGGCTGATGTTGGTGGCGAAGGCCTCGCGCACCCGGTTCACCAAGGTAATCACCAGTAGCGAGTGACCGCCCAGTTCGAAGAAGTTGTCGTGCAGGCCGACCTGCTCGACTTTCAGCACTTCGCTCCAGATCGCGGCCAGTTGTTGTTCCAGCTCCGTACGTGGGGCCACGTAGCCCTGTTGCAGCTGACTGGCGTCCGGCTTCGGCAGGGCCTTGCGGTCCAGCTTGCCGTTGGCCGTCAGCGGCCACTGCTCCAGCACCAGGAAGTGCGTGGGTACCATGTAGTCCGGCAGGTTGGCTTTCAGGTGCTGTTTCAGCGTGTCACGCAGAACTGCATGATCGGCGGATGGGTCATGAGCGATCAGGTAGGCCGCCAGCTGCTTGCCCCCTGCCCCATCAATGTCCAGCACCAGCACTTCGCGCACGGCGGCATGCTCTTGCAGACGTGCCTCGATCTCGCCCAGTTCGATACGGAAGCCACGGATCTTCACCTGGTGGTCGATCCGGCCCACGTATTCGATCACCTCCTGGCCGCGATAACGCGCCAGGTCGCCGGTGCGGTACAGGCGCCCACCTTCGCGGGAGAACGGATCCGGCACGAAGCGTTCGGCGGTCAGCGAAGCGCGGTTGTGGTAACCGCGTGCCAGGCCGGCATGGCCGACGTGCAGTTCACCCGTGCAGCCCTTGGCCACCGGATTGAAGTCGGCATCCAGCACGTACATCGACAGGTCCGGGATCGCCGCACCGATCGGGCTGCCCGGCTGCTGCGTATCGGCAAAGCGGATCGGCCGGTAGGTCACGTGGACCGTGGTCTCGGTGATGCCGTACATGTTGATCAGGTTGTCGCAGTTCTCGCCGAAACGCTCGAACCACGGTTGCAGTGCCGCAACGTCCAAGGCTTCGCCGCCGAAAATCACATAGCGCAGCGAAAGGTCGAACGCACTGTCACAAGCCACCCGCATCAGCGGCTTGAACGCCGACGGGGTCTGGTTCAGCACGGTGACACCCTGTTCCACCAGCAACTGGTGGAAGTCTTCCGGCGAACGGGTCACCTCACGCGGCACGATCACCAGGCGACCGCCGTGCAGCAGCGCACCGAAGATCTCCCACACCGAGAAGTCGAACGCGTACGAGTGGAACAGCGTCCACACATCCTGCGGGCCGAAGCCAAACCAGGCATCGGTCGCCTTGAACAGGCGCAGCAGGTTGTGGTGCGGCAGCAGCGTACCTTTCGGTTTGCCGGTCGAGCCCGAGGTGTAGATAACGTAAGCCAGGTTGTCCGGCTGAGTAACATGCTCGGGGTTTTCGTCGCTGTAGCCGGCCAGATCGTCTTCCAGCTTCAGGCTGCGAACCTGCGCCGGCACAGGCAGATCGGCCAGCAGATGATCTTGCGTCAGCAGCAATTGAATACCGCTGTCTTCCATCATGTAGCTCAGGCGGTCCTGCGGGTACTCCGGATCCAGCGGCACGTAAGCACCACCCGCCTTGAGGATCGCCAGCAGGCCAACGATCATCTCGAACCCGCGCTCCACGGCGATACCCACCAGCACATCCGGCCCCACGCCCTGCTCGCGCAGCTTGTGCGCCAGGCGGTTGGCGCGGCGGTTGAGCTGGTCGTAGCTCAGCGCCTGCCCGGCGAAGGTCACGGCGATCGCCTCAGGCGTACGCGCCGCCTGCGCCTCGATCAGCTCATGGGTGCAAGCTTCGCTCGGGAAACTGGCAATCTCCTGCCCCGCCGCCACGCTCAAAGCCAAGTCACCCAGCGCCCGCTGCGGCGAGTCCGCCAACCCTTCCAGCAACTCGACGAAGTGCGCCGCCAACTGCCGGACAGCCGATTCGGCATAACTGGCGCGATCAAACTTGAAGCTGGCCAGCAGCTTGTCACCCACCTGTGCCACCAGGGTCAGCGGATAGTTGGTCTGCTCCTGGCTGACCACCTCGCCGAACGCCAACTCCTGGGGCGCGCCGGCCTGCAACGCCTCGGACACCGGATAGTTCTCGAACACCAGGATATTGTCGAACAGCGCCTCGCCGCTCCAGCCGGCCCAGCGCTGGATCTCGTACAGCGGCGTGTGCTCGTGCTCGCGCAAGGCCAGGTTCAGCGCCTGGACCTGCTGCACCCAGTCGCCCACGGTCTGTTCCGGACGCGGGCTGGCGATCACCGGCAAAGTGTTGATGAACAGCCCCAACTGCTCCTCGACACCCGGCAACTCGGCCGGCCGGCCAGCCACGGTGGCACCGAAGGTCACGCTGGACTGCCCGGTATAGCGCTGCAACAGCAGCAGCCAGGCCGCCTGGACCAGGGTGTTGAGGGTGACCCGCTGTTCCCGGGCAAACTCGCCCAGGCGCTGGGTGCGTTGCGGGTCGAGCAACATCGGGTATTCACCCTGTCCCTGCCCATGAGCCTCGGAGCGGAACGCCTGAGCGAGCCGGGTAGGTTCGTTCAAGCAGGCCGTGCGCTCGCGCCAGAAGCGCTCGCTGGCAGCCTGGTCCTGGCGTTGCAGCCATTGGATATAGTCGCGGTAACGGCTGGTCTTGCCCGCCGGCACAACACCGGCGTAACGCTGCAGCACCTCGCCGAACAGCCGCGAGCTGCTCCAGCCGTCCAGCAGGATATGGTGGTTGGTCAGCACCAGCTGGTACTGCTGCTCGGCGGTACGGATCACCGCCAGGCGCAGCAGCGGACCGCTGGCCAGATCGAAACCGGCGCGCAGGTCGGCCTCGGCCCAGGCCTGCAACGCCGTCGGCAGGTCGGCCTGGTCACGCCAGTCCAGCTCCACCAGCGGCAGGCGTGCCTCGCGCAGGACCACTTGCAGCGACTGGTCGTAGCCGCTGACAAAGCTGCTGCGCAGCACCTCGTGGCTGTCCAGGGTGGCCTGCCAGGCCGCGACGAAGCGCGGCACATCCAGGCCCTGCACCTCGACCCGCAGCTGGTTGATGTAGTTGCCCGCCGCCTGCTCGTAGAGGCTGTGGAACAGCATGCCCTGCTGCATCGGCGACAACGGGTAGATGTCCTCGATATTGCCCGCCGCCACCGGCAACGCCGCCAGCTGGCGCTGGTCAAGGCGGGCCAGCGGGAAGTCCGACGGCGTCACGCCCGCCACGCCCGGGGTGGTGCAGTGGGCGATCAGCTGGCGCAGTTCCTCGGCGTACTCGTCGGCCAGGCGCTGGATCTGCCCACGCTCGAACACGGCGCTGCTGAAGCTCCAGTCCAGCGCCAGCTCGCCGGCGTAGACCTGGCCGTCGATGCTGAGCAGGCTGCCCAGCGGTGCCTCCGGGCTCTGCCCCTGCCCCGCGCCTTCCGGCGCCGGGACGAACAGGCCTTGCTCGCTGTCGAAGCTGCCGTCGAACTGCCCCAGGTAGTTGAACACGATACTGCCCTGGGCCAGGGCGCCGAGGGCCTGGCGGGCCTGCTCGTCGCCCAGGTAGCGCAGCACGCCGTAGCCGATGCCCTTGGCCGGCACGGCGCGCAGCTGTTCCTTGACCGCCATGATCGACGCACCCAGGTCGCTCGCCGGGGTCAGTTTCAGCGGGTACAGGCTGCTGAACCAACCCACCGTGCGGGTGATGTCGAGGTCGTCGAACAGGTCTTCACGGCCATGGCCTTCCAGGCGGATCAGCGCATGCGCCTCACCGGTCCAGCGGCGGATGACCCGGGCCAGCGCCGTCAGCAGCAGGTCGTTGACCTGAGTGCGGTAGGCGGCTGGCGCCTCCTGCAACAGTTGCCGGGTCAGCTCGGCGTCCAGTTGGGTGCGCACCGAGATCTCATGCTTGCGCTGCTGGCCGCCCTGGGGGTTCGCCCCGGGGAGGACGTCGCTGACACCCTGCAACTGCGCCTGCCAGTAGGCCAGCTCGGCCACCAGCGCAGGGCTGCGGGCATGCTCGCGCAGGTGCTCGGCCCAGGCCTTGAGCGAGCTGCTCTTGGCCGGCAGCACCGGCGTCTTGCCGGCCGCCAGGGCCTGGCAGGCCGCCTGCAGGTCTTCGAGCAGGACGCGCCAGGACACGCCGTCGACCACCAGGTGATGGATCACCACCAGCAGGCGCTGCTGGCCTTCGGGCAGGTCGATCAGCACCACCCGCAGCAGCGGCCCCTGCTTCAGGTCCAGGCTGCGTTGGGCTTCGTCGGCCAGTTCCGGCAGGCGCGCAGCATCGTCCAGCTGATGCACCCACAGCAATTGCTGCGTATCGAGCGGCGCGAACTGCCCCTGCCACTGCCCCTGCTCTTCGCTGAAACGCAGGCGCAGGGCGTCGTGCTGTGCCACCAGCAACTTGAGCGCGGGCTGCAGCAACGCCACCGTCAAGGGCTGGCGCGGGCTCAGCAACACCGCCTGGTTCCAGTGGTGACGCTGGGGAATCGCGGTGTCGAAGAAACGCGCCTGGATCGGCAGCAACGGCAGACTGCCGCTGACCTGCTCGACCACCTCGGCCGCCGGTTTCTTCTCGATCAGCTTGGCCACCGCCGCCAGTTGGCCGATGGTCTGCTTCTCGAACAACTGCTTGGGGCTCAGCTTGATGCCCTGGCGCTTGGCCCGGGCGATGATCTGCAAGCTGAGGATGGAATCGCCGCCCAACTCGAAGAAGTTGTCGGTACTGCCCACCTGCTCGCGCTTGAGCACTTCGCACCAGATCGCGGCAAGTTTCTCCTCGATTTCGCCCACCGGCGCGGTGTAGCGCTGCCTGGCCACACCCGGTTTGGGCAGCGCCTTTTTATCCAGCTTGCCGTTGGCGGTCAGCGGCAGGCGCTCGAGCAACAGCACCTGCGCTGGTACCAGGTACTCCGGCAGGCGCGCCTGCAAGGCCTGGCGCAGCGCCTCGGCCTGCAGCGCCACGCCCGCCGCCGGCACGGCCCAGGCCACCAGCTGCAGGCGCGACGGATCGCTGTCCAGGGGCAGCGCCAGCACCACCGCCTCGCCGACCCCGGGCAGGCCTTGCAGCACCTGGCCGACCTCGCCCGGCTCGACCCGGTAGCCGCGGATCTTCACCTGGTCGTCGCCACGACCCAGGTATTCCAGCACGCCCTGATCCAGGCGCGCACGGTCTCCGGCACGATACAACCGCTCACCGTTCTGGCCAAAGGGATCCGGGACAAAGCGCTCGGCGGTCAGGCCCGGCTGGCCGACATAGCCCTGGGCCAACCCCTGGCCACCCAGGTACAGCTCGCCGGCCACCCGCTCGGGCAGCGGGTTGAGGTAGGCATCCAGCACCCGCGCCTGGCCGTTGTCCAGCGGCCGGCCCACCGGCACGCTGCGCCAACCGGGCAGGCGTTCGCCGACTTCGTGGGTGAGGATGCCCACGGTGGTCTCGGTCGGGCCGTAGTGGTTGATGATCCGGCAACCGGGTTTCAGGCGCCGGACCTGCTCGATCAGGGCCCAGGAGCTGGCTTCGCCGCCGAGGATCAGCAGCTGTTCGGGCAACACCCGCTCAGGCTGCGCGGCCTGCAGCAGGCCTTGCAGGTGGCTGGGCACGATCTTCAGCACATCGACCCGGTGCTCGGCCATGTAGCTGGCAAAGCCATCCGGGTCGAAGCCCTGGTCGTGGCCCAGCAGGTGCAGCAACCGGCCCGAGGCCAGCGCGCCGAACAGTACGGTGTGGCCCAGGTCCGCGGCCACGGTGGAGACCATCGCCAGGCTGGCGCCGGGTTGCAGGTCGAGGCGTTGCAGCACGCCCTGCAGGTAGTTGGCCAGCGCGCCGTGGCTGATCACCACGCCCTTGGGCTGCCCGGTGGAACCCGAGGTGTAGATGATGTAGGCCGCTTGCTGCGGTTCAATGTGTACCGCCGGCGGCTGGTCGCTGCAGTCAGCGTGCTGCGCCGCGTCAAAGGCCAGCGCCGGGCATACGCCCAGCCCCGCCGCCTGGGCATCGCCCAGGGCATGCACCAGCAACCGCGCGCCACTGGCCTGCAGCAGTTGCTGCAGGCGCTCGACGGGCTGGCGGCTATCCAGCGGCAGGTACACCGCGCCCAGCTTGAGCACGGCCAGCAGGCTGGTCACCCACTCGATGGAGCGCTCCTGGCACAGCGCCACGGTCATGCCCGGGGCGATGCCCTGCGCCGTCAGATAGTGGGCGAAGCGGTTGGCCTGCTGCTCCAGCTCCGCGTAGCTGACCATGCGATCACCCGCGCGCAGCGCCGGCTGCCCGGCACCGGCCAGCAGGCCTTGGCGCCACAGGGCGAGGAAGTCCGGATGCGACCAGTCCCGCAGGTTGGCCTCGACCTGCGCGGCCTGGGTATCGGGATGCTCGAACAGCGCCGCCTCAGGATGCTCAACGAGGGTACGCAGCACCGCCTGGAACGAAGCAGCGATGCGTTCGATGGTCGCGGCTTCGAACAGGTCGGTGCTGTAGGTGAAGTAGCCCTGCAGGCCGTCGGGGGTTTCGGAGAAGTCGAAGGCCAGGTCGAAGCGGGCATCGCGGCCTTCGACCGAAAAACCGCTGACACTCAGGCCGCCCAGCGTCTGCCGGGCCTGGGCGCTGGCCTCGCTGTCGGCCAGGTTCTGGTTGATCTTCACCTGGAACAACGGGTTGTGCCCCAGGTTGCGCTCCGGCGCCAGGGCGTCCACCAGGTGCTCGAACGGCAGCTCCTGGTGCGACTGCGCGCCGCTGACCACCTGCTTCACCTGCTCCAGCAGGGCCGCGCCGCTCTGGCGTTCGTCCACCTGCACCCGCAGCACCTGGGTGTTGATGAAGAAGCCGATCAGGCCTTCGACTTCCTTGCGGTTGCGCCCGGCGTTGGGCGCGCCGATGCGGATGTCGGCCTGGCCGCTGTAGCGCGCCAGGGTCACGGCCAGGGCCGCGAGGGTCAGCATGAACACGGTCTGGCCCTGGCTGCGCGCCTGGGCCTTGAGCTTGGCCGACAGCGCCGCCGGCACATCGCTGCGCAGGGTCGCGCCGCGGTAGCTGGGGTGCGTCGGACGTTCGTGGTCCTGCGGCAGTTCCAGCACCGGGTGCTCGTCGCCCAGCTGCTCCTTCCAATACTGCAACTGGCGCTCGCCCTCGCCGGCCTCGAGCCAGGCGCGCTGCCAGATCGCATAGTCGGCGTACTGCACCTCGAGCGGCGGCAGGTCGGCGGCACGGCCCTGGGACAGCGCTTCGTACAGGTGCACGAACTCCTGCACCATCAGCTCGCCCGACCAGCCGTCGGAGACGATATGGTGCATGCACACCGTCAGCACATGTTCGCTGGGCGCCAGGCGCAGCAAGCGGACCCGCAGCAGCGGCCCTTCGAGCAGGTCGAAGGGCGCATCCAGCGCCTCGCGTACCGCGCCGCGCAGGCACTGTTCGAGATCTTCGCCCGGCCCGGCCTGCACCTCACGCACTTCCAGGCTCACACCCGACTGCTCAAGGACCTGCTGGTGGAACTCACCCTCTTCGGAGACGAAACGCGTGCGCAGGCTTTCGTGACGCTGCACCAGCGCATCCAGGGCCTCGGCCAGGGCCTGCTGGTTCAGCGAGCCGCTCAGGCGCACCGCCATCGGCACGTTGTAGAAACTGCTCTGCGGCTCCAGCTGCCAGAGGAACAGCATGCGCTGCTGGGCATAGGACAGCGGGATGCGCGGGCTGTCGTGGCGGGTGACGGCGATCGGCAGCAGGCGGAAGCTCTGCCCGGTCTCGCGCATCTTGTCGAGGATCTGCCGACGCTGCTCCAGGGCAAGGCCGACAAAGCGCTTGGCGATACGTTCTGCTGTGCTCTTGTCCATCTCAGACGCCCGCCATTTCATTCATCATTCTTTCGATATCGGACAAGCCGTCGTCGCTCAACGACAGGCCGGTGGAGGCACAGGCCTGGGCAAAATCATTCAATTGCGGTTTCTCGAATAGCAGGCGCAGCGGGATGTCGATCCCCAGGCCCGAGTTGATCTTGGAAATCAGCTGGGCCGCCAGCAGCGAATGCCCGCCCAGCTCGAAGAAGTCATCCATCAGGCCCACCCGCTCGACCTCCAGCACCTCGGCCCAGAGCGCCGCCAGTTGCTGTTCCAGCTCGCTGACCGGGGCCACGTAGGCCGACTGCGCCTGGCGGGTATCGGGGGCCGGAAGCGCCTTGCGGTCGAGCTTGCCGTTGGGCAGCAGCGGCATGCGCTCGAGCAGCACCAGGTACATCGGCACCATGTAGTCCGGCAGGCTGGCGCCCAGGTGCGCCTTGAGTTCGGCGCGCAGGCCGCCGTCCTCCTCGGGCATCGCGTCGGGCACCAGGTAGGCGGCCAGCTGCTTGCCGCCCGGGCCGTCGATATCGACCACCAGCACTTCACGCACCGCCGGATGCTCGCGCAAGCGCGCCTCGATCTCGCCCAGCTCGATACGGAAGCCGCGGATCTTCACCTGGTGGTCGATGCGCCCGGCGTACTCGACCACACCCTGCTCGCGGTAGCGCGCCAGGTCGCCGGTGCGATACAGGCGAGCACCCGGCGTGGTGGCGAACGGATCGGGGATGAAACGCTCGGCAGTCAGCCCCGGGCGGTTGTGATAACCGCGTGCGAGCAGCTCGCCACCCACCAGCAGTTCGCCGATGGCCCCAGGCACGGCCAAGTCGCCGTCGGCATCCACCAGGTGGATCGAGCGGCCGGCCAGGGCCTTGCCGATCGGGATCTGCACCGGCAGGGGCTGCTCACCGGTGACATAGGCGCTGCAGTCATGGCTCATGACGCTGACGGTGGCCTCGGTCGGCCCGTAGGTGTTGAGCAGGCGCACATGGCCGAGCCCGGCCTGTTGCCAGGCCAGCACGGCGTCGGCGGCCATGGCCTCGCCACCCATGTGGATCTGGCGCAGCACGCCGTAGTCACGCGGCCCCTTGGCCGCGAAGTCCTTGGCCAGCAGGTGCCAGTAGGCGGTCGGCAGGTCGGCGAAGGTGATGCCTTGGGTCACCACTTCGCGGTAGAAGGTCTCGCTGTCCCACAGCGTCGGGCCGCGCACCACCACGCTGGCGCCGCAGATCAACGCCGGGTACAGCTGCTCGACGAAGGCGTCGAAGTTGAAGGTGGAGAACTGCAGCACCCGGTCGGCCGCCGACAGCCCGCAGAAGCCCTTGGCGACATGGGCGTGCCGGCTCAGGGCGGCGGCGCTGATGCCCACGCCCTTGGGGCGACCGGTGGAGCCGGAGGTGTACATGATGTACGCCAGGTTGTCGGGGTCGCCCTGTTCAGCCAGCGCATGGTTCGGCCAGGCATCAAGGGGTTCGCTGTCCAGGCACAGGCAGCGTACCTGCGGCGCCACCGCCAGGCCTTGCAGCTGCGCGCTGTGGCCAAGCAGCAGGACGATGCCGCTGTCCTCCATCATGTAGGCCAGGCGCTCGTGCGGGTAGTCGGGGTCCAGCGGGACATAGGCGCCACCGGCCTTGAGCACCGCCAGCAGGCCGACCACCATGTCCAGGCTGCGCGGCAGGGCGATGCCGACGCGCACGTCCGGGCCAATGCCTTCCTCGCGCAGGCGGTGGGCCAGCTGGTTGGCGCGCTGGTCCAGGGCCTGGTAGGTGAGCTGCTGCCCTTCGCAGATCAGCGCCGTGGCCTGCGGCGTGCGCGCGGCCTGGTCGGCGATCAGCTGCTGCACGGTGCGCTGGTCGGGGTAGACCGCCTCGTGTCGGCTCCACTGCTCAAGGATGTTCTGGCGCTGCGCGGCGTCCAGCAGCGGCAGCTCGACGATGCGCTGGGCCGGCTGGATGCTGACCGCCTGCAACAGGTTGAGCCAGTGCGCGGCCATGCGCTCGATGGTGGCGTGCTCGAACAGGTCGCTGACGTAGGTCAGGGTCGCGCCCAGGCCATCCGCGCTTTCGAAGGTGTCCAGGGCCAGGTCCAGGTGTGCCGTTGGATTGCCCCAGCTCAGGCCTTCGATGCTCAAGCCCGGCAACTCGCGCGCCTGATCCGAGCGCTGGGCCTGGTGGTTGAACATCACCTGGAACAGCGGGTTGTGGCTCAGGCTGCGTTCGGGCTGCAAAGCCTCGACCAGTTGCTCGAACGGCAGGTCCTGGTGGGCCTGGGCCTGCAGCGCGTTGTGCTTGACCTGCTGCAGCAGCTCGCTGAAGGTCGTGTGCAGTTCGAACTGTGCCTTGAGCACCTGGGTGTTGACGAAGAAGCCGATCAGGCCTTCGGTCTCGGCCCGGGTGCGGTTGGCGATCGGCACGCCGACGCGGATGTCGGCCTGCCCGGTCTGGCGGTGCAGCAGGCTCTGGAACGAGGCCAGCAGCAGCATGAACAGCGTCACCCCTTGCTGGCGCGCCTGGGCCTTGAGGGCCTGGACCAGCGGCGCCGGCACCTCGATGGCGAGGCTGCGTCCGGCGTGGCTCTGCACGGTGGGACGCGGGTGGTCGGTGGGCAGTTGCAGCACATAGTGCTCGCCGCCCAGCTGGGCCAGCCAGTAATCGAGCTGGCGGGCCTGCTCGCCGGCTGCCATCCACTGGCGCTGCCAGGCCGCATAGTCGGCGTACTGCACGGCCAGGGCCGGCAGCTCTGGTTGGCGGCCCTGGCTCAAGGCCAGGTAGGCGTTCACCACCTCATCGACCATGATCGGCATCGACCAGCCGTCGGCGACGATATGGTGCAGGGTCAGCACCAGCACATGCTCGTCTTCGGCCAGGCGCAGCAGGCGTACCCGCAGCAGCGGCCCCTGGGTCAGGTCGAATGGGCGCTGGATCTCGCGGGCCACGCGCTCGCGGACGGCCTCGGTGGAGGTGTCCTGCAGCGACTCCATGACCAGGGTAAAGGTCGCGGGCGCCTGGATGCGCTGCCGTGCCTCGCCCCCCTGTTGCTCGAAGGTCGTGCGCAGGCTCTCATGCCGCGTGACCAGCGCCTCGAAGGCCTGGCGCAGCGCCTCCAGGTTGATCCGGCCCTTCAGTTGCAGGGCTGCGGGGATATGGTAGGCGGCGCTTTCAGGCTCCAGCTGCCAGAGGAACCACTGGCGTTGCTGGGCGTAGGACAGCGGCAACGGTTGGCTGCGGTCCACGACAGTGAACGCCGGCGCCTGGCTGGCCGAACCTTGGCCTGCGGCCTGGGCGAAGGCCAGAAGGTCAGCGGACTCGAACAGGCTGCGCAGCGGGACTTCCAGTTCCAGGCGCTGGCGGATGCGCGAGGTCACCTGGGTGGCCAGCAGCGAGTGGCCACCGAGTTCGAAGAAGTTGTCGTGCAGGCCGACCTGCTCGACCTTCAGCACTTCGCTCCAGATCGCGGCCAGTTGCTGCTCCAGCTGCGTGCGTGGCGCCACGTAGCCTTGTTGCAGTTGGCTGGCATCCGGTTTCGGCAGCGCCTTGCGGTCCAGCTTGCCGTTGGCGGTCAGTGGCCACTGCTCCAGCACCAGGAAATGCGTCGGGACCATGTAGTCCGGCAGATTGGCTTTCAGGTGTTGTTTCAGCGTGTCGCGCAGCGCTGCGTGATCGGCGTTAGTGTCGTGTGCGATCAGGTAAGCGGCCAGTTGCTTGCCCCCTGCCCCGTCGATATCCAGCACCAGCACTTCGCGCACCGACGCATGCTCTTGCAGGCGCGCTTCGATCTCGCCCAGTTCGATACGGAAGCCACGGATCTTCACCTGATGGTCGATCCGGCCCACGTATTCGATCACGTCCTGACTGCGATAACGCGCCAGGTCGCCGGTCCGGTACAGGCGTCCGCCCTCGCTGGAGAACGGATCCGGCACGAAACGTTCGGCAGTCAGCGACGCACGGTTGTGGTAACCGCGTGCCAGGCCGGCATGGCCGACGTGCAGCTCACCTGTGCAGCCCTTGGCCACCGGGTTGAAATCGGCATCCAGCACGTACATCGACAGGTCTGGGATGGCGGCACCAATCGGGCTGCCCGGCTGTTGCGTATCGGCAAAGCCGATCGGCCGGTAGGTCACGTGGACCGTGGTCTCGGTGATGCCGTACATGTTGATGAGGTTGTCGCAGTCTTCGCCGAAGCGCTCGAACCATGGTTGCAGCGCGGCCACATCCAGGGCTTCGCCGCCGAAGATCACGTAGCGCAGCGAAAGGTCGGACGCACTGTCACAGGCCACTCGCATCAGCGGCTTGAATGCCGACGGGGTCTGGTTCAGCACGGTGACGCCCTGCTCCACCAGCAACTGATGGAAGTCTTCCGGCGAACGCGTGGTTTCACGCGGCACGATCACCAGACGACCGCCGTGCAGCAGCGCGCCGAAGATCTCCCACACCGAGAAGTCAAACGCGTACGAGTGGAACAGCGTCCACACATCCTGCGGGCCGAAGCCGAACCAGGCATCAGTGGCCTTGAACAGGCGCAGCAGGTTGTCGTGCGGCAGCAGCGTACCTTTCGGCTTGCCGGTCGAACCCGAGGTGTAGATCACATAGGCCAGGTTGTCCGGCTGAGTAACATGCTCGGGGTTTTCGTCGCTGTAGCCGGCCAGGTCGTCTTCCAGCTTCAGGCTGCGAACCTGCGCCGGCACGGGCAGATCGGCCAGCAGATGGTCTTGCGTCAGCAGCAGTTGAATACCGCTGTCTTCCATCATGTAGCTCAGGCGGTCCTGCGGGTATTCCGGATCCAGCGGCACGTAAGCGCCACCCGCCTTGAGGATCGCCAGCAGGCCAACGATCATCTCGAAGCCGCGCTCCACCGCAATACCGACCAGCACATCCGGCCCCACGCCCTGCTCGCGCAGCTTGTGAGCCAGGCGGTTGGCACGGCGGTTGAGCTGGTCGTAGCTCAGCGACTGCCCGGCGAAGGTCACGGCGATTGCCTCAGGCATGCGCGCCGCCTGCGCCTCGATCAGCACATGGGCGCACTCGGCACTTGGATAACGCTGCACATCCGCTTGCAACTCGACCAGTTCGGCCGCGTCGAGCAACGGCAACTGCGCCACGCGCTGGCCGCTGTCCTGGCAGATGCCCTGCAGCAGATTGCGCCAGTATCCGCCCAGACGCTCGGCCGTGGCCGGGTCGAACAACGCGGTGGCATAGGTCAGGATGGCGTTCAACCCGGTGCTGTGTTCGACCGTGTTGAGCACCAGGTCGAACTGTGTAGTACGGTCTTCCCAGTCCAGCCCCTCGATCCGCAGCCCGGCCAGCTCCTGGGCCATGCCGGGATTTTCCGCCTTGTGGTTGAACAACACCTGGAACAGCGGGCTGTGGCTCATGCTGCGCTCGGGCTGCAGCGCCTCGACCAGTTGCTCGAACGGCAGGTCCTGGTGCGCCTGGGCCTGCACGGCGGTCTGGCGGACCTGTTGCAGCAGCTCGGCGAAAGTGGTGCGCAGGTCGAAGCGGGCGTCGAGCACCTGGGTGTTGACGAAGAAGCCGATCAGGTCCTCGGTCTCGGCCCGGGTGCGGTTGGCCACCGGCACGCCGACGCGCACCTGCGATTGACCGCTGAGGCGGTGCAGCAGCGTCTGGAACGAAGCCAGCAGCAGCATGAACAGGGTCACGCCCTGTTGCCGCGCGGTAGCCTTGAGGGCCTCGACCAGCTCGTGCTCCAGGCGGATGTCCAGGCGTGCACCGGCGTGGCTCTGCTGCAAGGGTCGCGGACGGTCGGTCGGCAGCTCCAGCAGCGGTTGCTCGTCACCCAGCCGCCGGCGCCAGTAGTCGAGCTGGCGAGCCTGCTCGCCGGCCTCCATCCACTGGCGCTGCCAGGCCGCATAGTCGGCGTACTGGAACGCCAGGGCCGGCAGTTGCGGGGCGATGCCCTGGCAATGAGCGGCATACAGGCGCACCACTTCATCGACCATGACCGGCATCGACCAGCCATCGGCGACGATATGGTGCAGGGTCAGCACCAGCACATAGTCGTCGGCGGCCAGGCGCAGTAGGCGGGCGCGCAGCAGCGGGCCGTGCTCCAGGTCGAATGGCTGGGCGGCTTCCTCGACAATACGTGCCTGCAGGGCTTCGGCGTTGACCGTTTCGACGGCCAGGTCGAAGTCGCTGGCCGGGTGGATGCGCTGCCAGGCTTGGTCACCTTCCTGATGGAAGGTGGTGCGCAGGGTTTCATGACGGGCGATCAGCGCGGCGAAGCTGCTGCGCAGGGCCTCGATGTTCAGCTCGCCCTTCAGGCGCAGGGCCGAAGGGATGTTGTAGGCGGCGCTGTCCGGCTCCAGCTGCCAGAGGAACCACTGGCGTTGCTGGGCGTAGGACAGCGGTAGCGGCTGGTTGCGGTCCACGACAGTGAATGCCGGCGCCTGGCTGGCCGAACCTTGGCCTGCGGCCTGGGCGAAGGCCTGCAGGTCGGCGGACTCGAACAGGCTGCGCAGCGGGACTTCCAGCTCCAGGCGCTGACGGATGCGCGAGGTCACCTGGGTGGCCAGCAGCGAGTGGCCACCGAGTTCGAAGAAGTTGTCGTGCAAGCCAACCTGCTCGACCTTCAGCACTTCGCTCCAGATCGCGGCCAGTTGCTGCTCCAGCTCCGTGCGTGGCGCCACGTAGCCTTGTTGCAGCTGGCTGGCATCCGGTTTCGGCAGCGCCTTGCGGTCCAGCTTGCCATTGGCTGTCAGCGGCCACTGCTCCAGCACCAGGAAGTGGGTCGGGACCATGTAGTCCGGCAGATTGGCTTTCAGGTGCTGTTTCAGCGTATCGCGCAGAACTGCATGATCGGCGGATGGGTCTTGAGCGATCAGGTAGGCCGCCAGCTGCTTGCCCCCTGCCCCATCAATGTCCAGCACCAGCACTTCGCGCACGGCGGCGTGCTCTTGCAGACGTGCTTCGATTTCACCTAGTTCGATACGGAAGCCACGGATCTTCACCTGGTGGTCGATCCGGCCCACGTATTCGATTACTTCCTGGCCGCGATAGCGGGCCAGGTCGCCAGTGCGGTACAAACGCCCACCTTCGCTGGAGAACGGATCCGGCACGAAGCGTTCGGCGGTCAGCGAGGCACGGTTGTGATAACCACGCGCCAAGCCAGCATGGCCGACGTGCAGTTCACCCGTGCAGCCCTTGGCCACCGGATTGAAATCGGCATCCAGCACGTACATCGACAGGTCCGGGATCGCCGCACCGATCGGGCTGCCCGGCTGCTGGGTGTCGGCAAAGCCGATTGGCCGGTAGGTCACGTGGACCGTGGTCTCGGTGATGCCATACATGTTGATCAGGTTGTCGCAGTCTTCACCGAAGCGCTCGAACCATGGTTGCAGCGCCGCCACATCCAGGGCTTCACCGCCGAAGATCACGTAGCGCAGTGCCAGATCATCAGCACTGTCACAGGCCACTCGCATCAGCGGCTTGAACGCCGATGGGGTCTGGTTCAGCACGGTCACGCCCTGCTCCACCAGCAGCTGGTGGAAGTCTTCCGGCGAACGGGTCACCTCACGCGGCACGATCACCAGACGACCGCCGTGCAGCAGCGCACCGAAGATCTCCCACACCGAGAAGTCAAACGCGTACGAGTGGAACAGCGTCCACACATCCTGCGGACCAAAGCCGAACCAGGCATCGGTCGCCTTGAACAGGCGCAGCAGGTTGTGGTGCGGCAACAGCGTGCCTTTCGGCTTGCCAGTCGAGCCCGAGGTGTAGATCACGTAGGCCAGGTTGTCCGGCTGAGTCAGGTGCGCGGGGTTTTCCTCGCTGTAACCGGCCAGATCGTCTTCCAGCTTCAGGCTGCGAACCTGCGCCGGCACAGGCAGATCGGCCAGCAGATGATCTTGCGTCAGCAGCAATTGAATACCGCTGTCTTCCATCATGTAGCTCAGGCGGTCCTGCGGGTACTCCGGATCCAGCGGCACGTAAGCACCACCCGCCTTGAGGATCGCCAGCAGGCCAACGATCATCTCGAACCCGCGCTCCACGGCGATGCCCACCAGCACATCCGGCCCCACGCCCTGCTCGCGCAGCTTGTGGGCCAGACGGTTGGCGCGGCGGTTAAGCTGATCGTAGCTCAACGCCTGCCCGGCGAAAGTCACGGCAATTGCTTCAGGTGTACGCGCCGCCTGCGCCTCGATCAGCTCATGGGCGCACAGCGTGCTTGGGTAGCGCTGCACTTCGGTTTTCCACTCGCCCTGCTCAGCCGTATCGAGCAACGGCAATTGCGCCACACGCTGCGCGTGGTCCTGGCAGATGCTCTGCAACAGGTTGCGCCAATGCCGGCCGATGCGCTCGACCGTGGCCGGGTCGAATAGCGAGGTGGCGTAGGTCAGTGCCGCGATCAGCCCGCCGTCCTTCTCGGCGGTGTTGAGGATCAGGTCGAACTGGGTGGTCTGCCCTTCCCAGCTCAAGCCCTCGACCTGCAGCTCACCCAGCTGACGGGCCATGCCCGGGCTTTCGGCCTGATGGTTGAACAGCACCTGGAACAGCGGGTTGTGGCTCATGCTGCGCTCAGGCTGCAGCGCCTCGACCAGTTGCTCGAACGGCAGGTCCTGGTGCGCCTGGGCCTGCAGCGCGGCCTCGCGGACCTGCTGCAGCAACGCGGTGAAGGTAGTCTGCGGCGCGAACTCGGCCTTGAGCACCTGGGTGTTGACGAAGAAACCGATCAGCCCCTGGGTTTCGGCCCGGGCACGGTTGGCCACCGGCACGCCGACACGGATATCGGCCTGGCCGCTGTAGCGGTGCAACAGCGTCTGGAACGACGCCAGCAACAGCATGAACAGGGTCACCCCCTGCTGGCGCGCCAAGGCCTTGAGTGCCTGGGCCAGGGAAGCATCGATATCGATGGCCAGGCGCGCGCCGTGGAAGTTCTGCACCGACGGTCGCGGACGGTCGACGGGCAGTTCCAGCAGCGGTTGCTCGCCGGCCAGTTGCTGGCGCCAGTAACCGAGCTGACGCTCCTGCTCGCCCGCCTCCATCCAGTCGCGCTGCCACAGCGCGTAGTCGGCATACTGGATCGGCAGCTCGGCCAGGGTCACCGGCGAGCCCTGACGCAAGCCTTGGTAAAGACGGATCAGCTCGTCCACCAGGATCGGCGTGGACCAGCCATCGGAGACGATATGGTGCACGGTGAGGATCAGCACATGCTCATCAGGCCCCAGCACCAGCAGCCTGACCCGCAGCAGCGGGCCCTGTTGCAGGTCGAAGGGTTGCTGCACCTCGGCTTCCACCCGCGCGCGGATGGCCGCTTCCAGATTCGCCGGATCGGCAACCGCGAACGGCTCCACCGCCAATGCCAATGACATCGGCGGATGGACGATCTGCACCGCGCCGTCACCCTCCTGGCGGAAGGTGGTGCGCAGGGTCTCGTGGCGCGCCACCAGGCTGTCGAAGCTGCGCTGCAACGCCTCGATATCCAGTGTGCCCTTGAGTCGCAGCGCCGCCGGAATGTTGTAGGCGGCGCTGTGCGGATCGAGCTGCCAGAGGAACCACTGGCGCTGCTGTGCGTATGAAAGCGCTGCCCCGTCCGCAGATTCCCTTCTGAAGATCGGGGTGACCCCGTAGAGGTTGACACCCTGGCGCTTGAGCAAGGCTGCCAATGCCTTGCGCTCCCTGGTGGACAGCGACTTTACGGAGTCGAGCAGCTCTTGCACTTTGAATGTCTCCCGCTAAGCGATCAGATTATCTATTTCCTGTGCAGTAAGACGTTTCAAGGCCTCCAGGGATTTAGTCAGTTCGTCATGGGCGTTGGCGACCTGCCCCGACTTGCGCTCGACCACCTGGCTGAAATCGGCCAGGGTGGCCTGCTCGAACAGCTCGTTCAGGCTCAGGTCGACGCCCAGTTGCTCACGCACCCGGCCGATCACCTGGACAATCAGCAGCGAGTGCCCACCCAGGTCGAAGAAATTGTCCTGCAGGCCCACCCGCTCGACGTGCAGCACCTCGGCCCAGATCGCCGCCAGCTTGCGCTCCAGCTCCGTGACCGGCACCACATGGGCCAGCTGCAGCTGGCTGGCATCCGGCAGCGGCAGGGCCTTGCGGTCCAGCTTGCCGTTGGGGGTCTGCGGCATGCGCGCCAGGCCCACCAGGTGGCTCGGCACCATGTAGTCCGGCAGCCCGGCCTTCAGGTGCGCGCGCAGCTCGCCGCGCAGCGCTTCCACGCCTTGCTGCGCGTCGTGCAGCACCAGGTAGGCCGCCAGCTGCTTGCCGGCCGGGCCGTCGATATCGATCACCGCGGCCTCGCGGATCGCCGGATGCAGCAGCAGGCGCTCCTCGATTTCGCCCAGCTCGATACGGAAGCCACGGATCTTCACCTGATGGTCCAGGCGCCCGACATACTCGATCACGCCGTCATCGCGGTAGCGGGTCAGGTCGCCGGTGCGGTACAGGCGCGCGCCCGGCTCGCTGGCGAACGGATCCGGCACGAAACGCTCGGCGGTCAGGCCCGGACGCTTGTGGTAGCCGCGCGCCAGGCCATCGCCGCCGATCAGCAGCTCGCCGCGCGCACCTTGCGGCAACAGGTCCAGCTCGGCGCCGAGCACATGCAGGCGGGTGTTGGCCAGCGGACGGCCCAGCCACACGTCGTCGCTGGCGGTCAGGTAGTGGCAGGCCGACCAGATGGTGGTCTCGGTCGGGCCGTAGACGTTCCACACATGCCCGGCCTGGGCAATCAGGCGCTGGGCCAGCTCGGCGCTCAGCGCCTCGCCGCCGCACAGCACCTTCTTGCCGGCGAAGGCCCCGGGCGTGGCGGCATCCAGCAGCATGCGCCAGGTCGATGGCGTGGCCTGGACGACACTGACCGCCTGGGTCTGGATCACCGCCAGCAAGGCCTGCGGGTCCTTGTTCACCTGCTCGCCCAGCACCACCACGCTGGCGCCGCACAGCAACGGCAGGTACAGCTCAAGCCCGGCGATGTCGAACGACAGCGAGGTCAGCGACAGCACCTTGTCCGAGGCGTCGATGCCCGGCTGGCGGGCCATGCTGCACAGGAAGTTGACCAGCGCGTCGTGGCGGATGGTCACGCCCTTGGGCTTGCCGGTGGAGCCGGAGGTGTAGATCACGTAGGCGAGGTTTTCCGGATGCGCCAGCTGGCGCGGATTGTCCTCGCTGCACTCGACCGGCAGCGGCTGGTCCAGGCACAGGCTGTGCACCTGCGGCGGAATCGGCAGGCGCTGCAGCAGGCTGGCCTGGGTCAGCAGCAGCGCGATGCCGCTGTCCTCCATCATGTAGGCCAGGCGGTCCTCGGGGAACTGCGGGTCCAGCGGCACATAGGCGCCGCCGGCCTTGAGCACCGCCAGCAGGCCGACCAGCATTTCCAGGCTGCGCTCCACGGCGATGCCCACCAGCACATCGGGGCCGACGCCCAGGCTGCGCAGGTGATGGGCCAGGGCATTGGCGCGACGGTTCAGTTGCTCGTAGCTCAGCGACTGCTCGCCCAGCACCGCGGCGATGGCCTGCGGCGTGCGCGCGGCCTGCTCTTCGATCAATTGCTGGACGGTCTGCCCACGTGGATAGTCGGTGGCGCTGTCATTCCAGGCGTGCAGGGTGCGCTCGCGCTCCTCGCGCCTCAGCAGCGGCAAGTCGGCAACCCGCTGAGCCGCGTCCTGGCAGATGCCCTGCAACAGGTTGCGCCAGTGCTCGGCCATGCGCGCCACGCTGGCGGCCTCGAACAGGCTGGTGGCGTAGGTCAGGGTCGCGCTCAGGCCACCTTCATGCTCGGCGGTGTCCAGGGTCAGGTCGAACTGCGCGGTCTGCTTGTCCGAGACCAGCCCCTGCAGGCTGAGGCCCGCCAGCTCACGGGATTCGCCCAGCACCTGGGTCTGGTGGTTGAACATCACCTGGAACAGCGGGCTGTGGCTCAGGCTGCGCTCCGGCTGCAGGGCCTCGACCAGTTGCTCGAAGGGCAGCTCCTGATGCGCCTGGGCGCCCAGGGCGGTGTGCTTGACCTGTTGCAGCAGTTCGTCGAAGCGCAGTTGCGGCTGGAAGCGGGCATCCAGTACCTGGGTGTTGACGAAGAAGCCGATCAGCCCTTCGGTCTCGGCCCGGGTGCGGTTGGCCACCGGCACGCCGACGCGGATGTCGGCCTGACCGGAATGGCGATGCAGCAAGGCCTGGAACGACGCCAGCAGGAGCATGAACAGGGTCACGTCCTGTTGCCCGGCCAACGACTTGAGCTGGGCAACCAGGCCCGGCTCCAGGCTCACCTGCAGGCGGGCACCGTCGTATTGCTGCACGGCCGGACGCGGACGGTCAGTGGCCAGTTCGAGGATCGGCTGGGTGCTGCCCAGGCGCGCTTGCCAGTAGTCCAACTGGCGCTGTTGCTCGCCGGCCTCCATCCACTGGCGCTGCCAGGCGGCGTAGTCGGCGTACTGGAACGCCAGGGCCGGCAGCTGCGGGGCCTGGCCGTGCAGATGGCTTTCATAGCCGCGCACCAGTTCGTCGACCATGATCGGCATCGACCAGCCATCGGCGACGATATGGTGCAGGGTCAGCACCAGCACGTGGTCGTCGGCGGCCAGGCGCAGCAGGCGGGCGCGCAGCAGCGGGCCGTGCTCGAGGTTGAACGGCTCGCGCACCTGGGCCTCGACCCAGGCCTGCAGCGCCGTTTCATCCAGGGCAGCCGACGCGACCTGCAGCGGTACATCGAGCGTCGGGTGAACCACCTGCTCGGCGCTGTCGCCCTGCTGCCTGAAGGTGGTGCGCAGGGTTTCGTGGCGGGCGATCAGCGCGGCGAAGCTGCTACGCAGTGCCTCGATGTTCAGCTCGCCCTTCAGGCGCAAGGCCGATGGGATGTTGTAGGCGGCGCTGTCCGGCTCCAGCTGCCAGAGGAACCACTGGCGTTGCTGGGCATAGGACAGCGGCAGCGGCTGGCTGCGATCTACCACGCTGAAGGCCGGTGCTTGGCTGGCAGAGCCTTGACCGGTGGCCTGGGCGAAGGCCTGCAGGTCGGCGGACTCGAACAGGCTGCGCAGTGGGACTTCCAGCTCCAGGCGCTGGCGGATGCGCGAGGTCACCTGGGTGGCCAGCAACGAGTGGCCACCGAGCTCGAAGAAGTTGTCGTGCAGGCCAACCTGCTCGACTTTCAGCACTTCGCTCCAGATCGCGGCCAGCTGTTGTTCCAGCGCCGTACGCGGGGCCACGTAGCCCTGTTGCAGCTGACTGGCATCCGGTTTCGGCAGAGCCTTGCGGTCCAGCTTGCCGTTGGCCGTCAGCGGCCACTGGTCCAATACCAGGAAGTGGGTCGGGACCATGTAGTCCGGCAAGTTGGCTTTCAGGTGCTGTCTCAGCGTGTCACGCAGCGCTGCGTGGTCTGCATTTTCGTCTTGGGCGATCAGGTAGGCCGCCAGTTGCTTGCCCCCTGCCCCGTCGATATCCAGCACCAGCACTTCGCGCACGGCAGAGTGCTCTTGCAGACGTGCTTCGATTTCGCCCAGCTCGATACGGAAGCCACGGATCTTCACCTGATGGTCGATCCGGCCCACGTACTCGATCACCTCCTGGCCGCGATAACGCGCCAGGTCGCCGGTGCGGTACAGGCGTCCGCCTTCGCTGGAGAACGGATCCGGCACGAAACGTTCGGCCGTCAGCGAGGCACGGTTGTGGTAACCGCGCGCCAGGCCGGCATGACCGACGTGCAGCTCGCCCGTGCAACCCTTGGCCACCGGGTTGAAATCGGCATCCAGTACATACATCGACAGGTCCGGAATCGCCGCACCGATCGGGCTGCCCGGCTGCTGCGTGTCGGCGAAGCGGATCGGCCGGTAGGTCACGTGGACCGTGGTCTCGGTGATGCCGTACATGTTGATGAGGTTGTCGCAGTCTTCGCCGAAGCGCTCGAACCACGGTTGCAGCGCGGCCACATCCAGGGCTTCGCCGCCGAAGATCACGTAGCGCAGCGAAAGGTCGGACGCACTGTCACAGGCCACTCGCATCAGCGGCTTGAATGCCGACGGGGTCTGGTTCAGCACGGTGATGCCCTGCTCCACCAGCAACTGATGGAAGTCTTCCGGCGAACGCGTGGTTTCACGCGGCACGATCACCAGACGACCGCCGTGCAGCAGCGCGCCGAAGATCTCCCACACCGAGAAGTCGAAGGCGTACGAGTGGAACAGCGTCCATACATCCTGCGGGCCAAAGCCGAACCAGGCATCGGTCGCCTTGAACAGGCGCAGCAGGTTGTGGTGCGGCAGCAGCGTGCCTTTCGGCTTGCCGGTAGAGCCCGAGGTGTAGATCACGTAAGCCAGGTTGTCCGGCTGAGTCAGGTGCGCGGGATTTTCGTCGCTGTAGCCGGCCAGATCGTCTTCCAGCTTCAGGCTGCGAACCTGCGCCGGCACGGGCAGGTCGGCCAGCAGATGACCTTGAGTCAGCAGCAGTTGAATACCGCTGTCTTCCATCATGTAGCTCAGGCGGTCCTGCGGGTACTCCGGATCCAGCGGCACGTAAGCGCCACCCGCCTTGAGGATCGCCAGCAGGCCAACGATCATCTCGAACCCGCGCTCCACCGCGATGCCCACCAGCACATCCGGCCCCACGCCCTGCTCGCGCAGCTTGTGCGCCAGGCGGTTGGCGCGGCGGTTGAGCTGGTCGTAGCTCAGCGACTGCCCGGCGAAGGTCACAGCGATTGCACTAGGCGTACTTGCCGCCTGCGCCTCGATCAGCTCATGAGTGCAAGCCGTGCTCGGATAGCTGGCCACCTCCTGCAGGTCTTCCACCGGCAGGCTAAGCGCACCCAGTGCACGCTCACCGTCAGCCGCCAACTGCGCAAGCAGGTGCTGGAAGTGCCCCGCCAACTGGTCGATGGCCTGTTCGCTGAAGCACTGGCGATCAAAGCTGAAACCTGCCTCCAGGCGCTCACCCACTTGCACCACCAGGGTCAGCGGGTAGTTGGTCTGCTCCTGGTTGAGCACCTCGCCGAACTGCAGCCCCTGCGGCGCGCCCTGTTGCAGCGCCTCGGCGACCGGGTAGTTCTCGAAGACCAGAATGTTGTCGAACAGCGCCTCGCCGCTCCAGCCGGCCCAGCGCTGGATCTCGTACAGCGGCGTGTGTTCGTGTTCGCGCAAGGCCAGGTTCAGCGCCTGGACCTGCTGCACCCAGTCGCCCACGGTCTGTTCCGGGCGCGGGCTGGCGACCACCGGCAAGGTGTTGATGAACAGCCCCAGTTGCTCCTCGACGCCCGGCAATTCGGCCGGACGACCGGCCACGGTGGCACCGAAGGTCACGCTGGCCTGGCCGGTGTAGCGCTGCAACAGCAGCAGCCAGGCGGCCTGGACCAGGGTGTTGAGGGTGACGCGCTGGTCCCGGGCGAAGTCCGCCAGCTGGCGGGTCTGCTGCGCCTCGAAACGCAACGCCAGGCCGCCATGGCCCTGCCCCTGGGCCTGGCCCGAAGACTTGAACGCCTGGACCAACCGGGTCGGCTCTTGCAGCTCGGCCACCTGCCCGCGCCAGAAGGTTTCGCTGGCCTGCTGGTCCTGGCCTTGCAGCCACTGGATATAGTCGCGGTAACGGCTGGTCTTGGCGCTCGGCGTCACGCCGCTGTAGCGCTGCAGCACCTCGCCCAGTAGGCGAGAGCTGCTCCAGCCGTCCATCAGGATGTGATGGCTGGTGTAGATCAGGTGATGGCTGTCATCACCCGTGCGGATCAGCGTCAGGCGCAGCAGCGGGCCGCTGGCCAGGTCGAAACCGGCCTGGCGTTCGGCCTGGGCCACGGCATCCGCATCCTGGGGCTGGTCGAGCTCGACGAAAGGCACCTGTACCTGACGGCGTACCACCTGCACCGGTGCCGGCAGATCCTGCGGGAAGCAGCTGCGCAGCACTTCGTGGTTGTCCACCACCGCCTGCCAGGCCGCCCGGAAACGCGCCATGTCCAGCCCGCGCACATCCACGCGCAGCTGGTTGATGTAGTTGCCCGCCGCCTGCTCGTAGAGGCTGTGGAACAGCATGCCCTGCTGCATCGGCGACAGCGGATAGAGATCTTCGATCTCCCCGGCCGCCAGCGGCAGGCCGTCCAGTTGCGCCTGGGTCAGCTCGGCCAGCGGGAAGTCCGATGGGGTGACGCCCTGGTGCGGCGCCTGGGCGCAGTGCTCGACCAGCTCGGTGAGCACCTGCTCGTAGCGGCGCGCCAGGGCTTCGATGGTTTCGGGGTGGAACACCTCGCGGCTGAAGCTCCAGTCCAGCTCCAGCTCGCCCTGGTAGACCTGCCCGGTGATGCCGAGCCAGTTGCCCAGCGGGCTGTCCAGGTCCTGGGTGGCGCCGCTGCCCTCGCTGGCCGGGGTGAACAAGGCACCCTCGGCCTCGGCGAAACTGCCGTCGAACTGGCCCAGGTAGTTGAAGGTCACCCGCGGCTGCGGCAATGCCGCCAGGCGCGCGCGCAGGTCGGGCTCGCCGAGGTAGCGCAGCACGCCGTAGCCGATGCCTTTGTTCGGCACCGCACGCAGTTGCTCCTTGATCGCGCACAGCCCCGCGCACAGCCCATGGGCCGGCGTCAGGCGCACCGGGAACAGGCTGCTGAACCAACCCAGGGTGCGGCTGAGGTCCAGTTCCGGGAACAGGTCCTCGCGGCCATGGCCTTCGAGCTGGATCAGTACCGATTCCTCTTCGGTCCAGTCGCACAGCACCCGCGCCAGGGCCGCCAGCAGCAGATCGTTGACCTGGGTGCGGTAGGCGGCGGGCGCCACTTGCAGCAGTTTGCGGGTCAGCGCGGTGTCCAGGCGCGACGAGGCATGGGCGACGTGACGGTTGGTCTGGGCGCCCGCCGGATTGTCCCGTGGCAATTCATCGCCAGCAGCTGCGAGGCCGTCCAGCCAGTAGTCGGCCTCAGACAGCAGTTCAGGGCTGCGGGCATGGGTGCCAAGGCGCTCGGCCCAGGCCTTGAGCGAACTGCTCTTGGCCGCCAGCGTCAGCGGTTTGTCCGCGGCCAGGGCCGTGTAGGCCAGTTGCAGATCTTCCAGCAGCACCCGCCAGGACACCCCGTCGACCACCAGGTGGTGGATCACCAGCAGCAAACGCTGCTGGCCTTCGGGCAGGTCGACCAGCAACGCCCGCAGCAGCGGCCCCTTGGCCAGGTCGAGGCTGCGCTGGGCCTGCTCGGCCAGGGCCGGTAGCTCAGCCACATCATTCAACGCGCGAACCCAAAGAATGTCCTCGGCCTTGCCGGCCTGGAACTCGGCCTGCCAGGTATCGCGCTGGGTGAAGCGCAGGCGCAGGGCGTCGTGCTGGTCGACCAGCGCCTGCAGCGCGCCCGTCAGGCAGTCGACGCGCAGCGCCTGGGTCGGCTTGAGCAGCAGCGCCTGGTTCCAGTGCTGGCGCTCGGGGATAGCGGTTTCGAAGAAACGCGCCTGGATCGGCAGCAACGCCAGCGTGCCGCTGACCTGCTCGACCGCCGCGGCCTTTTTCTCGATGCGCTTGGCCACCGCCGCCAGCTGGCCGATGGTCTGTTTCTCGAACAGCTGCTTGGGGCTGAGCTTGATGCCCTGGCGCTTGGCCCGGGCAATGATCTGCAGACTGAGGATCGAGTCGCCGCCCAGTTCGAAGAAGTTATCGGTGCTGCCGACCTGGTCGAGCTTGAGCACCTCGGCCCAGATCGCCGCCAGGGCCTGCTCGATCTCGCCGACCGGCGCGGTGTACTGGCGCCGGGCGACACCCGGTGCCGGCAGGGCGCGCTTGTCGAGCTTGCCGTTGGCGGTCAGCGGCAGGCGCTCCAGGACCAGGATCTGCGCCGGCACCATGTAGTCCGGCAGGCGGTCCTGCAGTTGCTGGCGCAAGGCTTCACCCTGCAGCCCCTGCCCCACGCACCAGCCCACCAGTTGCAGGCGGCTCTCGTCGCCGTCCACCGGCTGGGCCAGGACCACCGCTTCGGCGACCCCGTCCAGCCCCAGCAGCACCCGCGCCACTTCGGCCGGCTCAACGCGATAACCGCGCACCTTGACCTGATCGTCGGCGCGGCCGATGAATTCCACCTGGCCCGAACGGTTGCGCCGCACGCGGTCGCCGCTGCGGTACAGGCGCTGGCCCGGCTGCGTTGGGTCCGGCACGAAGCGTTCGGCGGTCAGGCCCGGCTGGCCGAGGTAACCCTGGGCCACGCTGGCACCGCCGATATACAGCTCGCCCGCGACCTGGTCGGCCACCGGGTTGAGCACATCGTCGAGCAGCAGCACATGGGCGCCCGGCAGGGCCGTGCCCACTGGCACGGCACGGGCCTCGGCGGCCAGGGTCGAGACCTCATGGGTCAGCACGCCGACCGTGGTCTCGCTCGGGCCATAGTGGTTGATCAGGCGGCAGCCCGGCTTGAGCCGGCGCACCTGCTCCACCAGGGCTGGCGTGCAGGCCTCGCCACCGACGATCAGCGCCTGCTCGGGCAGCACATCAGCGGGGTTGCCGGCCTGTAGCAGCGCCGCCAGGTGGCCAGGGACGATCTTCAGCACACCGACCCGGTGTTCGGCCATGTAGCGGGCGAAGGCGTCCGGGTCGAAGCCCAGCGCCTCGGGCAGCACATGCAGCAGGCGCCCGGCGCACAAGGCGCCGAACAGCACGGTGTGGCCCAGGTCGGCGGCGATGGTCGAGACCAGCGCCATGCTCGCCTCCGGCGCCGGCGCCAGACGCTCGAGCAGGCCGGCGACGTAGCTGGCCAGGGCGCCATGGCTGACCAGCACGCCCTTGGGCTGGCCGGTGGAGCCGGAGGTGTGGATCACATAGGCCGGCGATTCGGCCCACAGGGTGATGGCCGGTGCGCTGGCCGGCAGGTCCTGCCACTGCGCTGGCACGTAGGCCAGCGCCTGACGCTCGGCGCTGGCCAGGCTGGTCAGTCGCGCATCACCGGCGGCGCACAACAGCACCTTGGCCTGCGCCGCCTCGAGCATCTGCCGCAGACGCGCTTTAGGCGCCTTGGTATCCAGCGGCATGTACACGGCGCCGGCCTTGAGAATGCCGAGCATGCCGGTCAGCCAGTCCAGCGAACGCTCCATCAGCACCGCGACCGGCTGTCCACGGGTCACACCCTGACGTTGCAGGTGGTGAGCCAGGCGGTTGGCGGCCTGATCGAGGGCGGCGAAACTCAGGCTGTGCTCCAGGCTGCGGGCGGCGAGCGCCTCGGGCTGGCGTTGCACCTGCTGCTGCCACTGTTCCAGCACCAGTGCCGGCGCCTCGCGCTCCGGCACCTGCCCGACACGCAGCGGCGCGGCCAGGCGGTGCAGCGGCAGTTGCGGCGCGTCGAGCAACTGACCCAGCAACTCGATGAACGCCGGAATGAACGCCTCCACCGTGGAACGCTGGTAGAGGTCGCTGGCGAAGGTTATCTCGCCATGGATCAGTTGGCCGTCGTCGGTGATGTCCAGCGCCAGGTCGAAGTGGGTGCCGACCTTGTCCAGCGGGTACTCGGCGACGCTCAGGCCCGGCAGGGCCAGCGAGCGCTGGCGCTGCATGCCGACGTTCTGGTTGAACTTGACCTGGAACAGCGGGTTGTGACCCAGGTTGCGCTCCGGCACCAGTGCGTCCACCAGTTGCTCGAACGGTAGCTCCTGGTGCGCCTGGGCGCCGAGCACCGCCTCGCGCACCTGGGCCAGCAGGTCGTCGAAGCTCAGGCGCTCGTCCACCTGGCAGCGCAGCACCTGGGTATTGACGAAGAAGCCGATCAGCCCCTCGACCTCGGCGCGGCCACGGTTGGCGTTGGGCACGCCGATGCGGATATCGCGCTGCCCGGCCTGGCGCGAGAGGAACAGCGAGAAGCCCGCCAGCACCAGCATGAACAGGGTCATGCCCTGGGCGCGGGCGTAGCCGCCCAGGCGTCGGGACAGCTCGGCGCCGAAGTCGAAGCCCAGGGTCTGGCCGTCGAAGCTCTGGGTCAGCGGGCGGGCAAAATCAGCGGCCACCTCCAGCAGCGGCTGCTCCTGGCCCAGCTGCTGGCGCCAGTAGTCGAGCTGGCGTTCGCCCTCCCCGGCCTCCAGCCAGCTGCGCTGCCAGATCGCATAGTCGGCGTACTGCACCTCCAGCGCCGGCAACTGCGGCGCCTGGCCCTGGCTGAAGGCCTGGTAGCTGTGCACGAACTCCTTGACCATCACATCCATCGACCAGCCATCGGAGACGATGTGGTGCATGCTCACCAGCAGCACATAGTCCTCGGCCGCCAGCCGGTACAGGCTGGCGCGCAGCAGCGGCCCGTGCAGCAGGTCAAAGGGTTGGTGGCTGGCCTCGCGCACCTGCGCGGCCAGCTCGGCCTCGCGCCGCTCGCTGGCGACAGAGGTGAGATCGACCTGTTCCAACGGCACGGCCTGGGTTTCGAGGATCACCTGGCGCGGCTGTTCGCCATCGACCTGGAACACCGTGCGCAGCGCCTCGTGGCGCGCCACCAGGTGCTCGAACGAGCACTGCAGGGCCGCCACGTCGAGCCGGCCGCTAAGGCGCAGGCCGGCCGCCATGTTGTAGGCCGCGCTGTGCGGCTCCAGCTGCCAGAGGAACAGCAGGCGCTGCTGGGCGAAGGACAGGGGGATGCTGGCGAAGTCGTGACGCGACTCGACCACCGGCAACAGGCTGAAGTCCTTGCCGTCCTCGCGCAGCTTGGCGAGGAACTGCCGACGCTGCTCCAGGGGCAGGCTGACGAACCGTTTCGCAATGCGTACCGCCATGTTGCCACTCATGCCTCAACCCCTTCCAACGAACTCATGAACGCATCCATATCCGACCAGTCGTCATCCTTATCGCCGCCCTCCAGGCGGCCCAGCTCGGCGGCCAGATCGCCCAGCGCCGGGTGTTCGAACAGGCTGCGCAGCGGCAGCACCAGGCCCAGCTGGTCCTTGATCCGCGCCAGCACCTGGGCGGCCAGCAACGAATGCCCGCCCAGCTCGAAGAAGTGATCGTCCAGGCCGACCTTGGCCACGCCCAGCACCTGCATCCAGATCTGCGCCAGCTGCTGCTCGGTGGCGCTCTGCGGCGCCCGATACTCAGCCTGTAGTGCACTGGGGTCCGGCGCCGGCAGGGCCTTGCGGTCCAGCTTGCCGCTGGGCGTCAGGGGCAGGCGCGGCAACAGCAACAGGTGGCCGGGCACCATGTATTCGGGCAGGCGCGCCTTGAGCAGGCTGCGCACCTGCTGGCGGAAACGCGCCTGTTCGGCGGCATCCTGTTCGGCGGCGTCGGGCACCACATAGGCCACCAGTTGCAGGCCGCCGGTCATCGGCAGGGCCAGCACCACCGCCTCACGCACGCCCGGGCACTGCTGCAGGCGCGCCTCGATCTCGCCAAGTTCGATGCGGAAGCCCCGCACCTTGACCTGATGATCGACCCGGCCGATGTACTCGATGGCGCCGTCAGCGCCCAGGCGCGCACGGTCGCCGGTGCGGTACAGGCGCTCGCCATCGGCGAACGGGTCGGCGACGAAGCGCTGGGCGCTCAGCGCCGGCTGGCCATGGTAGCCGCGGGCCAGGCCCGGGCCGCCGATGTACAGCTCGCCCACGGCGCCCTGCGGCAGCAGTTCGAGGTCATCATCGAGGATGTACAGCCGGCGCTGCGCCAGGCCCTGGCCGATGGGGATGCCGCGCCAGGACACGGCCTCGTGGCCGAGCCCGGTGCAGTCGTGGATGGTCGAGACCACCGTAGCCTCGGTCGGGCCATAGGTGTTGAGCAGGCGTACATGGCCCAGCCCGGCCAGTTGCCACAGGCGCAGGCCGTCCACCGCCATCGCCTCGCCGCCGACGTGGATCTGCCGCAGCGCGCCGTAGCTGGCCGGAGGACGCGCCGCGAAGTCCTGCACCAGCCAGTACCAGTAGGCGGCCGGCAGGTCGGCCAGGGTCACGCCGTGGGTGATCAGTACCTCGTGCAGGGCGGCGCTGTCCCACAGGCGGGTATCGCGCAGTACCACACAGGCGCCATGGCACAGCGGCGGGAAGAACTGCTCGACGAAACCGTCGAAGCTGCTGGTGGCGAACTGCAGGACGCGGTCGCCTTCGCGCAGGTCGCTGTAGTCAATGGCGCGAGCGATGAACTCACTCAGGGCGCCGTGACTGATGGCCACGCCCTTGGGCCGGCCGGTGGAGCCGGAGGTGTAGATCACATAGGCCAGGTTGTCGTGCGTGACGGTCAGCGCCAGGTCGTCCGCCGACTCATCGTCCAGCGCCAGCTGATCCAGGCACAGGCAGCGCAGCCCATCCTGCGCCGGCAGGCCGGGCAACTGGGTGGTGGTGGTCAGCAGCCATTGCAGGCCGCTGTCCTCGAAGACATGGCCCAGGCGTTCAGCCGGGGCCTGCAGGTCCAGCGGCACATAGGCGCCGCCGGCCTTGAGCACGGCCAGCAGGGCCACGGCCAGGTCCAGCGAGCGATCCAGGGCCACGCCCACCAGCACATCTGGGCCGACGCCCTGGCGGCGCAGGTGATGGGCCAGGCGATTGCTGCGGACATTGAGTTCGGCGTAACTCATCGACGGCGCCGCGGCACCGTCGGCCAGGATCAGCGCCAATGCCTCGCCGCTGCGGGCGGCCCGGGCTTCGAACAGGCGCTGCACCGGCACCAGCGGCGGCACCTCGGGCACCGGACACAGCAGCGCCTGGCGCTCGGCCTCGGCCAGCAGCGGCAACTCGCCCAGGCGCTGGCGCGGCGCCTGGCAGACCGCGCGCAGCAGGTTGCGCCAGTGCCCGGCCAGGGCGGTGATGGTGGCTTCGTCGAAGAGGTCGGTGGCATAGGTGAAGGCGGCGAACAGTTGTTCGCCCTCCTCCCGGGTATCGAGCATCAGGTCGCTGGTGGCGGCATGCTGGCGACGGCTGCCGGCCAGCTGCTCGGCGCTCAGGTAGCCCACGCGCAGGCCGCAGTCCAGACGCACGTCATTGAGGTCGGTGACCAGCGGCTGGTGATTGAACATCACCTGGAACAACGGCGTATGGCTCTGGCTGCGCTGGGGCTGCAGGGCCTCGATCAGCGCGTCGAACGGCAGGTCCTGGTGCGCCTGGGCGCCGACCGAGGCCTGGTGCAGGCTGCGCAGCAGGTCGCTGAACGGCGTCTGCGCGGTGAACTGGCTGCGCAGCACCTGGGTATTGACGAAGAAGCCGACCAGCCCTTCGGTCTCGCTGCGGTTGCGGTTGGCGATCAGGCCGCCGACACGGATGTCGGTCTGCCCGCTGTAGCGGTACAGCAGGGTCTTGAACACGGCCAGCAGCACCGTGGACAGGGTCACGCCGTGCTGCTGGGCCAGCTGCTTCAGGTCCTCGCGCAGGCCCGCGTCGAGCGTCAGCTCCAGGCGCTCGCCGAGATGGCTGGGCTGGGCCGGGTACGGCCGGTCGGTCGGCAGCTCAAGCAACGGGTGCTCGTCACCCAGCTGCTCGCGCCAGTAGCCCAGCTGACGCTCGCGCTCGCCGGCCTCCAGCCAGCTGCGCTGCCACAGCGCATAGTCGCGATAATGCACCTTGAGCTCCGCCAACTGCGGCTCGCGCCCCGCCACCAGGGCGTCGTAGCTGCGCATGAATTCATCGATCAAGATGTTCATCGACCAGCCGTCGGCGATGATGTGGTGCAGGGTCAGCAGCAACACGTGCTCCTGGGGCGCCAGGCGCAACAGGGCGATGCCGAAAAGCGGCCCGCGCTCAAGATCGAAGGCCTGGGTGGCCTGGGCCGCCATCTGCTGGTGCGCGCGTTCCCAGCGCGTGGTTTCAGGCAGGTCGGCAAGGTCGAACAGCTGGATGCTCACCGGCGCAGGCTCCGCCACCCGCTGCAACGCCCGCTCGCCGTCCTGGGCGAAGGTGGTGCGCAGGCATTCGTGGCGGGCGACCAGCAGGCTGAACGCCCGCTCCAGCGCCTCGACCTGCAGCTCGCCGTCGAGGCGCACGGCCATCGGCAGGTTGTAGGCAGCACTGTGGGGTTCCAGCTGCCAGAGGAACCACATGCGCTGCTGGGCGTAGGACAGGCCGTCGCGCTCGCTCAGGCCAACACAGGACGACATGGGCAGTTGCGCGAAATCGATGCCCTCGCGTCGCATCCCTTCGAGGAACAAGCGGCGCTTGTCCAGGGGCAACTCGATGAAACGACGGGAAAGTTTCTGGGCGTCTGCGGCATTCATGTGTGAGGTCCTTGCTGATCGGCGGCGCGACCGGAAGGTCCGGGCGCATCAACAAGAACGAATGGGCGGGGGGATGATTTAGCGGCAGGCGCTCGGCGCGGGAGCGATGGGGGGCGCTGTGCGCCCCTTTCGCGGCACAAGGCCGCTCCTACAGGAGGTCGCGCCGGCCTGCAGGAACGATCGGCAGGTCAGGCCTGGTCCAGCGAGTGCCCCTCGGCCATTGCCACGATCACCTTGCGCGGGCCTTCGAACGGCGCACGGGCATGGGCGGCGAGCATATTGTCGAGCATCATCACGTCGCCCTCCTGCCAGGGGAAGCTGATCTTGCAGTCTTCCAGCACCTGGCGGATCTCGTCGAGGACCTCGTCCTCGATGGGTGAACCGTCGCCGTAGTAGACGTTACGCGGCAGGTCTTCCTCGTCGACGATATCCAGCAGACTTTCCCGCACCTCGGGCGGCAGGTTGGAAATATGGAACAGGTGCGCCTGGTTGAACCAGACCATGTCGCCGGTCACAGGGTGCCGGGCCACCGCCTGGCACACCTGGCGGGTACGCAGCTCGCCGTCATCTTTCCATTCGCAGGTGATGCCGTGATCCTTGCAGTAGGCTTCGACTTCCTGCGGGTCATCGGTATTGAATACATCCTCCCACGACACATCCAGCCCGTTGCCGAAGTTGCGCACGTACATCAGACCCTTGCTGACGAAACGCTCGCGGACGTGCGCCGGCACGCGGCGATAGACCTCGCGGCTGTCGGCGATCGGCGTCTCGCCACCACTGCGCGCGGCGATCATGCTGTAGAACCAGATCTTCATCGGCCAGTCGCGGGAGTAGGCCTGCTCGTTGTGCAGCGGAATATGCTGGTGCGCCGGGTACTCGGTGGAGGTGTAGACCCCCTGGGTAACATTGGTGCGCGGCGTCGAGCCGAACTCGTAGTTGAGCAGCGGGTGACCGAAGCTGGCGGCGAACTGGCGGAACTGCTCGGCGCCCTCCAGGCGGAACCCGCGGAACAGGATGCCGCCGTCGCGCGGCAGGTGTTCATCCACCAGCGCCTTGAGCTCGTCGAACACCTCCAACAGGCTGGTGTCGTCGTCACCCGCCTCCACCAGCAACGGCAAACGTCCCTGCTCCGGCAACAGCGGACGCACTGTAAATCCCACAGCAACACCCATGACGGGCCTCCTGTACACATTCGATAAAGGGACCGGCGACCCATGGGCACGCTCGTGTCCGGTGATAGGAGGACGTTTCGAGGGGCAGGCAAATTAGTCGACCGCTCCCACAACCCGCAGGACGCCTTGGAAACACTTGCTTGCAAATGATCCATCAGGTTTTGCCCTGCTCATGCGTCTCTTTCTGATACGGCCGGGCTTTTGCCCCTGAACTTCGCCATTGACACTGCGTACCCCATGTCGAAAAAGTCCCGCTCGAAAATCTGGTTCCTCGTGCACAGCTGGCTGGCCCTGCCCATCTGGTTCTTCGTGCTGATCGTCTGCGTCACCGGCACCCTGGCGGTGATCAGCCGTGAGATCGTCTGGCTGGCCAACCCGGAAACCCGCGCCAACCCGCCTTCGGACGAGGCCCGGCGGCTGAACTACGACGAGCTGCTGGTGGCCATGCAACGCGACCAGCCCGGCATCGCCGTGGCCAGCCTGATGACCTTGAGCGAATCGCACTTCGCCATGCTGTCGGACGTCACCTACCCCGACGGCCGCACCCTGAGGGTCTACGTCAACCCCTACACCGGGCACATCCAGGGCGTCCCGCCGCAGTTCAACTTCGAAGAGTTCACCCGCGCCCTGCACGGCTGGTGGCTGGTGCCCCACACCAACGGCTACAGCTGGGGCTGGTACCTGGTGTCGCTGCTCGGGCTGCCGATGCTTGCGTCACTGGTCACCGGCCTGGTGATCTACAAGCGCTTCTGGAAAGGTTTCTTCAAGCCGACCCTGCGCTTCAACCAGGGCGCGCGGATCTTCTGGGGCGATTTCCACCGCCTGAGCGGCATCTGGTCGATCTGGTTCATCGCGGTGATTTCCATCACCGGCACCTGGTTCCTGGTCAAGGCGCTGCTCGCCGACAACCATATCGCCATCTCCAGCCAACCCATCATTCCGGTGGTAGCCCGCGAGACGGTGCCACTGACCGCCGACGGCACCCCCGCGCCGATGATCAGCCCGGACGAAGCGGTGAGGATCACCCAGCGCGAGATCCCCGGTTTCACCGTCGACTATGTCGGTTTTCCCAGCAATGCCTACGCCCACCTGAGCATCGGCGGCATGAGCTGGTATCCGCTGGTGTACCAGAAGGCCGAGATCAACCCCTATACCGGGGCGATGGAGGCCAGCCGCCTGCTCGGCGACCGCAAGGCCGTGGAGATCTTCACCGAATCCATGCGCCCGTTGCACACCGGCGAGTTCGCCGGCCTGACGAGCAAGCTGATCTGGTTCTTCTTCGGCCTGCTGCTGAGCATGATGGTGCTCAGCGGCCTGCTGATCTGGAGCAAGCGCACCGCCCTGGCCACCGCCAACGCGCTCAAGCGCAGCCAGAAGCAGGCGCGCACGGCCAAGGCAGCGGTTTCGACGGAGGTCACGTCCAGTTCTTGAAACATTTTCTTTCATTTGCTTTGGCAGCTTTCTGATTCTCATTCGTCCTTACTTATGCAGCCTTCCAGGTTGAGCACAGACTCGACCGTATTTTTATATGCAGAAGACCGAGCGATGGCCCGACAATCGAGAAAGAAATCCAATTCCAAGCTGTGGTTCCTGGTCCACAGCTGGCTTGCCCTGCCGATCTGGTTCTTCGTCCTGATCGTCTGCTTCACCGGCATGCTCGCGGTGGTCAGCCAGGAGATCGTCTGGCTGGCCAACGCCGACGTGCGCGCCAGCAAGCCCGACGACGACAGCCAGCGCCTGAGCTACCAGCAGGTGCTCGACGCCATGCACAAGGCCGAACCTGAGCTGGCGGTGCGTTTCTTCAGCCAGCCGGACGGTTCGCACTTCGCCCTGCAGGCCTCGGTGACCCGCGCCGATGGCACCAACGCGCTGCTCTACGTCAACCCCTACACCGGGGCCATCCAGGGCCAGCGCCCGGATTTCGACTTCGAGGCCTTCACCCGTGCCCTGCATGGCTGGTGGCTGGTGCCCTTCACCAACGGCTACAGTTGGGGCTGGTACCTGGTGTCGCTGCTCGGGCTGCCGATGCTCGCCTCGCTGGTCACGGGGCTGGTGGTGTACAAGAAGTTCTGGCGCGGTTTCTTCAAGCCGGTGCGTACCGGCCACGGCCCACGGATCTTCTGGGGCGACGTGCATCGGTTGGCCGGCGTGTGGTCGATCTGGTTCATCGCGGTGATCGCCATTACCGGCACCTGGTTCCTGATCCAGGCGATTCTCGCCGACAACCACGTGACGATCTCCAGCGAGCCGATCGTGCCAGTGATCGCCCGCGAACAGGTGCCACAGACCGCCGACGGCGGCCCCGCACCACGCATTGACCTGGACCAGGCGGCACGCATCGCCAGCCAGAAGATTCCCGGCCTGGACATCAGCTTCATCTCGCTGCCGGCCACCGCCTACAGCCACTACAGCATGGGCGGGCGTGGCTGGTACCCGCTGATGTTCCAGACCGCCGAGGTCAACCCCTACACGCGCAACGTCGACAGCCAGTTCCTGCTTGGCGACCGTTCGGCCCTCGAGTTCGTCACCGAATCCATGCGCCCGCTGCACACCGGTGATTTCGGTGGCCTGGCGATCAAGCTGATCTGGTTCTTCTTTGGCCTGGTGCTGACCCTGATGGTGTTCAGTGGCCTGCTGATCTGGACCAAGCGCACCACCCAGGCCACCCTCGCCGCCCTCAAGCGCGGCGAGCGTCCGGCACGCAAGCGCGCCGCGGCCAGCCCAACCACCCTGGAGGCCCAACCTTGAGCCAGACCGATACCCTGCCGCCCAGCGGCCTGAAGCAGCTGTGGCTGAAATGGCGCTTCCACCTGAACATCCTGTTGATCCTCGTGCCGCTGGGCTTCATGCCCAAGTACTTCGCCGACGCCAGCTTGTTCCGTGGCGACAGCGGCCTGGGCGCCAACATCGTCGAGAATATCCAGGTCGGGCGCTGGACCCTGGACCTGGCCGAATTGCGCGACGAGGCCCCGCGCGCCGAAGGCCCGGCCGGCTACTTCAAGGCCTTCAACGCCGCCTGCACAAGCTGCGACGAAGGCGTCAAGGCCACCTACCTGCGGGTGGGCAAGCCGCGCAGCCTGCGCGCCGCCGGCACGATCTTCTTCGGCGCGCCGGCGCGCATGGGCACCTCGCTGCCAATCCCGCCACGCACCCGGCCCGACGCCGACATCTGGATCACCATCGAAGGCTGGGACGGCAAGATGTACCAGGCCTCGGTGCCGCTGGCCAAGGCATCCCCCGCCACTGCGGCCTGGCTCGAGAAACAAGGAGGCAACAAATGAAACAGCTGATGCGCAGGCTCGCCCTGCCCCTCTTGGCCCTGGCCGCCACCCCGGCGCTGGCGCACAACCCGATGTGCGAGTGCACCGAGCACGGCGAGCAGATCACCTGCAAGGGCGGCTTCTCCGACGGCAGCGGCGCCCCCGGGGTGACCCTGGACGTGATCGGCTACGACGAGCAGGTGCTGGTGGCGAGCAAGCT
Organism: Pseudomonas peradeniyensis; assembly: GCF_014268935.2. Lineage (GTDB taxonomy): Bacteria > Pseudomonadota > Gammaproteobacteria > Pseudomonadales > Pseudomonadaceae > Aquipseudomonas > Aquipseudomonas peradeniyensis. Next base: position 259,770 of record NZ_JABWRJ020000004.1, read on the forward strand.
CGGCGACGACTCGACCTTGACCTTCAAGCGCCCCGAGGGTGAGTTCTACGTGCTGTTCGATGCCGGCCCCGGCCACGTGGTGGAAGTGGACCACGCCGATATCGGTGCGCCATGAGCCGCGCCCAGGTGGTGCGCCCGGCCGGTGCCGGGCACGAGACCCTCTACGTGCTGCTGGCCGCGCTGCTGATCATGGTGCTGGCCGCCAGTGTGGTGGCCGTGCGCGGCGAGCGCGAGGATGAACAGGCCATCGCCGCCCACCAGCTCGACGCCCGCCGCGACCTCAATGCCGCCGAACAGGGCATCCACACCGACCTGTGGGTGGCCGTCGAGGAGATCCGTGCCCTGCGCGAGGACAACGGCGTCGCCCCGGACGCCCAGGTCTTGGCCGACGAGGGGCTGCCGCCGTTCGTCAGCGACGCCAGCAGCCAGAGCCGCGGCAGCCACCAGTGGTCGCTGCTGGCCAATGGCGCCTACCTGGGCCGCAGCCAGGACGCCCAACTGGCCGGCAGCTTCCTGGTGATCCTGCCCGCTGCCAACGATGCCCAGCCGGATGTCTGGCTGCGCCGCGACAGCACCGCCCTGCCCCCGGACGCGCTGGACAGCGATGCGCTGATCGCCTCCGGCTGGCAGCAGATCGTCACCCACTACGACGCCGGGGTCACCCGCCAACACCGTCACTAAGGACCTGCCCATGCTTCGCTTCGCCCGCCGCACCCTGGCGCTGCTCCTGGCCTGCGCCCTGCCCGCCGTGGCCCTCGCCGACAACGGCAAGCCGCTGCGCATCGGCATCACCCTGCACCCCTACTACAGCTACGTGAGCAACATCGTCGGCGACAAGGCCGAGGTGGTGCCGCTGATCCCGGCCGGCTTCAACCCCCACGCCTACGAGCCCCGCGCCGAGGACATCAAGCGCATCGGCAGTCTCGACGTGATCGTGCTCAACGGCGTCGGCCACGATGACTTCGCCGACCGCATGATCGCGGCCAGCGAGAAACCCGACATCAAGACCATCGAGTCCAACGCCAACGTGCCGCTGCTGGCGGCCACCGGCATTGCCGCCCGCGGCGCCGGCAAGGTGGTCAACCCGCACACCTTCCTGTCGATCAGCGCCACCATCGCCCAGGTCAACAACATCGCCCGCGAACTGGGCAAGCTCGACCCGGACAACGCCAAGCTCTACACGCAGAACGCCCGGGCCTACGCCAAGCGCCTGCGAGCCCTGCGCGCCGAGGCCCTGGCCAAGGTCACCCAGGCGCCTGACGCGACCTTCCCCGTCGCCACCATCCATGCCGCCTACGACTACCTGGTGCGCGACTTCGGCCTGGAGGTCACCGCCGTGGTGGAACCAGCCCACGGCATCGAACCGAGCCCGGCACAGTTGAAGAAGACCATCGACCAGCTCAAGGCCCTGGATGTGAAGGTGATCTTCTCGGAGATGGACTTCCCCTCGGCCTACGTCGACACCATCCACCGCGAGTCCGGCGTGCGCATCTACCCGCTCACGCACATCTCCTACGGCGAGTACACCAAGGAAAAGTACGAAGTGGAGATGAAGCGCAACCTCGACACGGTGGTCCAGGCCATCCAGGAGAACCGCACGTGACCGCCGCCGCCAACCTCACCAGCGCCTGCGGACCGCGCATCGAGTTCGACGGCATCGACCTCACCCTCGGCCGCACGCGCATTCTCGAGAACGTGCGCTTCAGCGTCGCCCCCGGCAGCGTGCACGCCATCGTCGGCCCCAACGGCGGCGGCAAGAGCTCGCTGATCAAGACCCTGCTCGGGCAGATGCCGCACCAGGGCCAGCTGACCCTGCACTGGCCCGGTGAGCGTGAAGTGATCGGCTACGTGCCACAGGCCCTGGAATTCGACCGCGGCCTGCCAATGACCGTGGACGACTTCATGGCCGCCATGTGCCAGCGCCGCCCGGCGTTCCTCGGCCTGTCCCGGCGCGTGCGCCCGGCGATCGACGCGGCGCTGGCGCGGGTGGGCATGCTCGACAAGCGCAAACGGCGCATGGGCGCGCTGTCCGGCGGCGAGCGCCAGCGCGTGCTGCTGGCTCAGGGGCTGATCCCCGAGCCACAGCTGCTGGTGCTGGACGAGCCGATGTCGGCCCTCGACGAGGCCGGCATCCAGGTGTTCGAGCAACTGCTGCACGGCTGGCGCCAGGCCGGCACCACCGTGCTGTGGATCGAGCACGACCTGGAAGCGGTGCTGCGCCTGGCCGACCGGGTCACCGGGCTGAGCCGCCAGGTGCTGTTCGACGCCCCGCCGGCCCAGGCCCTGACCCCCGAGCGCCTGCTCGGGCTGTTCTCCGTCCACCCGCGCAGCGAGAGCCTTGCCTGATGAGTTTCGAATCGTTCCGCCAGCTGGTCCAGGACTGGGCCACCGCTGGTTACCTGCCGGAGGCGCTGGCCTACGGCTTCGTGGTCAACGCCCTGCTGGCAGGCCTGATGATCGGCCCGGTGCTGGGCGGGCTGGGCACCCTGGTGGTGGTCAAGCGCTTCGCCTTCTTCTCCGAGGCGGTCGGCCATGCCGCACTGACCGGCGTGGCCATCGGCATCCTGCTCGGCGAGCCCTACACCGGCCCGTACGGCAGCCTGTTCGGCTACTGCCTGCTGTTCGGCATCCTGCTCAACTTCCTGCGCAACCGCACCGGATTGTCCCCGGATACCCTGATCGGCGTGTTCCTCTCGGTGTCGCTGGCCCTGGGCGCGAGCCTGTTGCTGATGCTGGCCGGCAAGATCAACGTGCACATCCTCGAGAACGTGCTGTTCGGTTCGGTGCTCACCGTCAGCGCCCACGACCTGCTGGTGCTGGCCATCGTCGCCGTGCTGGTGCTGGCCCTGGCCCTGCCGCTGTACAACCGCATCATGCTGGCCAGTTTCAACCCGCAGCTGGCGGCGGTACGCGGGGTGGCGGTGAAGACCCTGGACTACCTGTTCGTGGTGCTGGTGACCCTGGTCACCGTGGCCTCGGTCAAGGTGATCGGCGCGATCCTGGTCGGCGCCCTGCTGGTGATCCCGGCGGCGGCGGCGCGGCTGGTCAGCCAGTCGCTCAAGGGCTTCTTCTTCGTCTCGGTGATCATCGCCACCCTGAGCACCCTGCTCGGCATCCTGCTGCCGATCGTCTTCGACCTGCCGGTGCCCTCGGGCGCGGCGATCATCCTGGTCGCCGGTGTCTGCTTCGCCCTCGCCGCCCTGGCCCGCGCCCTCGTCCCCCGCCTGCAAGGAAACCCGGCATGACCCTGAAGAAACTCACCCTGGCCCTGGCCCTGAGCGGCCTGCCGCTGATGGCCGGCGCCACCCAGGTACTGACCACCCTGCCGGTGACCCACAGCCTGGCCAGCGCCTTGCTCGACGGCACCTCGGTGCAACTCCAGCGCGCCGCCCCGGCCAACCTGCCGGCCAGCCGCCAGCCCTCGTACTTCAGCGGTCGTGGCGGCGTCAGCCTGCAAAAAGCGGCATCGAAAGCCGACGCGGTGATCGGCGTGCGTTCGATCTGGCGCGACGACCCGCTCTACCCCATGGCCCGGCGCAGCAACATCCGCATCGTCGAGATCGACGCCGCGCGCCCGGTGGATGGCGCCCTGCCCGGTATCGCGGTCAAGGGTGACGAGGCCTTCGCCGCCTATCCCTGGCTGAACCCGACCAACCTGGGGCGCATGGCCGATGTAGTGGCCAACGATCTCGAACGCCTCTCGCCAGCCGACAAGGCGAAGATCCAGGGCAACCTGGCCGGCCTCAAGCGGCAGATGCTTGAGCTGACCGCCAGCAGCCAGACACGCCTGGCCGAAGTCGACAACCTGACCGTGGTCAGCCTGTCCGAGCGTCTGGGCTACTTGGCCAGCGGGTTGAACCTGGATGTGGTCGAGCAACAGCTGCCGGCCGACGACAAGTGGGACGAGGCGACGCTCATGGCACTGGGGGAGAACCTCAAGGCGCAGGATGTGGCGCTGGTGCTGCACCATCGCCAGCCGGACGCAAAGGTGGCCGAGGTGATTACCGCTTCCGGGGCGAAGTTGCTGGTGGTGGACGCCGATCCTGACGACACCGTGGCGGGGCTCAAGGCCAGTGTCGATCAGGTGGTCAAGGCCCTCGGCGACAGTTGAATGCCTTTGTAGGAGCGGGCGTGCCCCGCGATGGCGTCAGAGCAGGCGACGATGTTGGCTCGACTGGCGCCATCGCGGGACAAGCCCGCTCCTACAGGGACCATCTCAATGCTTCATGCACCGCTGATACCGCTCATCCACCCTGCCGGCAAACCACGCGGTGGTCAGCTTGCGGGTGATCTTCGGGCTCTTCAGCTCGATCCCCGGCAAAACCGCCCGTGGCAGCGCCTTGCCCGCCTTCGCTTCGGCCAGGGCGAACACCCCGCGATACAACGCGGTGTCCTCCAGTTCCAGGCCATTCTCCTTCTCCAGCTGAGCCCTGATCTGCGGATTGCGCAGCCCCAGCTTCGTCCCCAGCTTGCGCGCCGCCTGCTCGGTGGTGCCGGGCAGGATGGCGCCGGGGGCGATCAGGTCGCCATCGAGCGCCAGCGACACCCCGCTCGCCCGGCTCAATGCGGCCTGGAACGCCGCGTTGCGGCTGGCGTACCAACCCGCGTTGAAATCGGCGAAGCGGTATAGCTGGCGCTCGTAGTGGGTGGGGTAGCCGAGCAGGTGGGCGATGCCAAAGTACATCCCGCCGCGGCGGCTGAACACCTCCTGGCGGATGCTGCCCGGATGGTCGTAGGGATAGCCCTTGGCGTGCCGCTCGGCGAAGTCCACGCTGACCTGCATCGGCCCGCCGGTGCGCACCGGGTTCAACCCGCCCAGCAGCGAGCGTCCCAACGGCAGGCCGCCGATCACCTCGTCGTACAGGGCGCTGAGCTGTTTTTCGCTGCGCACGGCGAGCAGCCGTTGCTGGTAGGTCTTGCCGTTGGCCGAGGGCGTGTCCAGCGCGCCATCGACCAGCAGCCTGGGCACATGCAGGCGCGACGCCCGGCGGTCGATCTCCTCCCGGGCGATGCGTCCCAGGTTCGGCACCTGCGGGTCGGCGTTGAAGGTGGACTCCTGCTCGGTCACCGCCAGCACCGCGCACAGGTTGCTCTTGCTCGGGCTGATGCCCTGGGCCTGGAACGCCACCTGGATATCCTCGGCCCAGCCCTGGCGGTCCTTGACCTGGGCTGGGAGCAGGCGCACGAGCTGGGCGCGGACCTTGGCCGGGTCGGATTCGGCGGCTTCCTCACGTCGCCCGGCGCAACCCTGGAGCAGGCCCAGGGCCAGCAGCGCGGTGGTCAGCAGGCGGGCGTTCAGGGCTGTTCACCGACCAGGTAGGTCTTGCTGATCTGGCGGAACAGCGGGTGGCTGGAGCTGCCCAGCAACTCGAACAGTACCATCTCACGAGTGACCACCTGCGCCCCGGCATCGCGCATGCGCGTCAGGCCCGCTGCCTTGCTCTGTGGGGTGCGGCTGTCGCAGGCGTCCTCGACCACGAACACCTGCTTGCCCAGGGCGCGCAGGCCGAGCACGGTCTGCAGCACGCAGACGTGGGTCTCCATACCGCAGACGATTACCTGTTCGCGGTCGAGCAGGCTGGGGGGCAGGCATTCGGCGGCGACGCAGGAGAAGTGCAGTTTCTCGACGATTTCGGCGGCCGGTGCCGCGGCCCTGAGGGCGGCCAGGGTGTGGCCCAGGCCCTTGGGGTATTGCTCGGAGATTACCGTTGGGAGTTTTAGCTCGGCGGTTGCCGCGAGCAACCAGCGGGCGCGGGCCGCGGTGCCTTCGGGGTCGCTCATGGCGCCGATGAGTTTTTCCTGGATGTCGATGACCAGCAGCGTGGCCTTGCGGGGATCGATCAGCATTGGTGGTCTCATGGTTTGGGGGAAGGGGTAGCCTTACCCAGGCGGGGGGTGGCGTCAATCGGGGCTGCCGGTTTTGCAGGTGGATTATGCGTTGGGCGTGTAGCTGAGGCCGGTTGTTTTGATAGTTGTATGTGCATTCATTTGCGATGTCGACGCATAGTCACCTTTTCGCCCTTACGGCGAGTTCCTTTTTGAAGGATCAAAAAGGAACCAAAAAATCCTCGCTCCGTTCATCCGGCCCCTGCGCTTCGCTCCGGGGTCCCCTCGCTCCGTTCTTGCTCCCGGGAGGACCGCGCTGAACGCCCCATCCTGGGGCGCAGCGCTTGACGGCCATCCATGGCCGTCACCTCCCTCCGCAAGAACTCCGCTCGGCCTCCTGAAGTCGCAATTGGCGGCGCCTGGACTATCGCGCGTTTAGAAGCAAGAGCAAGAGCAAGAGCAAGAGCAAGAAATGTGAAATTACTTATTTTACAGTTAATTATGTATTGGCTGTTCCGGCCCTTTCGCTGGGCAAGCCCGCTCCTACAGGATTATATATAACGGCGACTATCGCGTGGGAGCGGGCTTGCCCCGCGATACGGTCGAGAGATCAACTAAGCTTTCAACTAGCGACAGCTGCGCCAGTCTAGGCGCCGCCCGTAACTTCGCGACTTCAGGAGGCCGAACGGAGGTCTTGCGGAGGGAGGTGACGGGCATGGATGCCCGTCAAGCGCTGGGGCCCAGGATGGGCCCTGCAGCGCGGTCCTCCCGGGAGCAAGGCCGGAGTGAGGGAACCCCGGAGCGAAGCGTAGGGGCCGGATGAATGGAGCGAGGATTTTTTGGTGACTTTTTGATCCTTCAAAAAGTTACCCGCCGTTGAACTGACCCCCGAAAGTTGGACAGGGTACGCTATGGGTTCAGCGCTTGGGTCCGAAATTGTACCGGACTCAAGCCATTTAGTCTGAGACTGATGCGTTCTTGGTTGTAGTAAGCGATGTAATCCTCTAGCCCTGATGCCAGTTGTTCAACACTCTCAAACGATTCCAGATAAAAGAACTCGCTCTTGAGCGTGCCAAAAAAGCTTTCCATCGCGGCGTTGTCCAGGCAGTTTCCCTTTCGCGACATGCTCTGCTCGATATTCTTCCCGGCCAACATGTGCCGGTAAGCTGGCTGCTGATACTGCCAGCCTTGATCGGAGTGCAATATTGGTTTGTCATCTTGATTCAGCCGCTCGAAAGCTTGCTCCAGCATTGTCGAAACCATCCTGAACTCAGGGCGTCGGTTGATCTGATAAGCGAGGATCTCGCCGTTGTACAGGTCCATCACCGGCGAAAGAAATAGCTTCTGGCCCTTTACCTTGAACTCTGTCACGTCGGTTACCCATTTTTGATTAGGGGCCTGCGCCTTGAATTCACGCTTGAGCAAATCAGATGCAACAAGCCCCTCGGAGCCTCGATACGAGCGATATTTCTTCACTTTGACTAGCGATTTGAGGCCCATCAACTGCATCAGCCGCTGCACCTTCTTGTGATTGATCACCTCGGCATTGTGCCCAAGAACCGCAGTGATACGGCGGTAGCCATACCGCCCCTTATGCTGGTGATAGACCCTGTCGATGCGTTCCTTGAGGGCAGCATGCCTGTCGGTCTGCAACACTTTGCTTTGGTAGTAAAAGGTACTGCGTGCCAGGCCTGCAGCGCGCAACAGCAGAGCGAGTCGATGCTCACGCCTTAATCCTTGGACAGCTTGCGTTTTCTTGCCTGCGCAGTGCGTGGGTCCGCTTGGATCAAGGCATCGAGCTTTTTTAGATAGGCATTCTCCGCGCGCAGATATTCCAGCTCTTCGAGCATTTGCTCAGGCGTGAGCTCACGATCCGAAGGTGCAGAAGGTCCTGCGCTGGATTGCTTTGATGGCTTGCGGGGCATGTTTAACTCTCGGGCACGGTTCGGATGAAGGGCTTCTATTCCGCCTTCATCGTACAGCCTTTTCCATTGCCTGATGCTGCTCGGCCCACGGATATCAAACCTTACGCATGCTTGCTGAGCAGACAGCCCGTCTTGCTCGATGCATTGCAAAACCTTTAATTTGAACTGAGCATCGTAGTGACTGTACTTGGGAATCAAACCGGCTGCGCCGTGTTTCTCATAGCCCTTTACCCAGCGGCGCAGCAGCGAAGGGCTCAGCTCATGCTTCAGTGCCACTTCATGAACACTGCGGGCAGAAAGGCACTCTTCGATGAGTGCCTGCTTGAGCGCCAGGTTGTATTTCGTCATGGAACACCCTCCAAGGGATAAGGTGTCCAACTTTCGGGGGTCAGTTCACGTAAGGGCGGAAAGGTGAATAAGCGTCGACATCGCAAATGAATGCGCATACATCTATCAAAACAATCAACAATCAACAATCAACAATCAACAATCAACAATCAACAATCAACGCCAACACATAAACCACACCAACAAAACCTCACCCAGAAACCACCGGCTCACACCGCACTTCAGTCTTCACCGAATTAGCAATAAAACACTCTTCATGCGCCAGATGATGCAACCGCTCCAGTTGCTCAAAACTAGGCCGCCGCTCCCCGGAAAATTCAACCAAAGGCCGCAAGGTCACCACGGTCATGGCCATCCGCCCAGCCCCATCAAGCGCCATTTCCCCCAGGGCATCATCAACATACCGCTCGACACAAAACCGCTGCTTGGCCGCCAGGGAAAGGAACCACAGCATATGGCAACTCGACAACGCCGCGACAAACGCCTCCTCCGGGTCCACCGCCGAGGCATCCGACATCGGCAAAGGCACCACATGGGGCGAGGACGAGCCCGGCACCTCCACCCCACCATCAAAACGCCACAAATGCCGCCTGCTGTAGCGGTTACCGAGAAAATCCTGCCCGTCACGATTCCAGGTCACTTGTGCGGTGTACTGCGCCATCCGATACCTCCTTGATCAAAAAAACACGTTGTTCAGCGCTTGCGCGCACAGATGCCAAAGGCCATGTCGCCTATGTAGATGCCCCGCGACTGAAGCCGCTCGGCCTCCAGCCGCGCGTGCAGCGTATCGATCCCGACCTGCCTGGCCGTAGCCACGCCATGGCCGATGATCCGCGGCAGGCAGGCGCGAATGATATCGGCCAGGGGATAGGCGCTGTCGGGCGTCTGCACCAGGCCTTCGGCCCGCAGGTCCTCGACCGCCAGTCCCGCCTCGCTGAACAGCCGATGCAGGTTGAAACCGATGTGCAGGTCGGCCCCCTCATGGGCCAGCATGCGTTGCAGCCACTGCTGGGCCTTGCGATGCAGCGGGAAGGGTTCCAGGCTGGCCGGGGTGAGACTGCCGTCGTGCTCCTGGAACACCATCAGTCCACCGGGCAGCAGGTGCCGGGCCAACAGGCGCAGGGCCTTGACCGGCTCCGCCTGGTACATCAGCACCCGACGCCCGACGATGGCGTCGAACAACCCCAGGGACTCGGGCAGTGCCTGCAGGTCAGCCTGGACGAACTCAGGTATCGCCGCGCCCTTGGGTGTCTCACGCTTACGTGCAAGCTCCAGGGCATCAGCCGCCTGGTCAACGCCTACCACCGCGCCATCGCCATCCACCAGCCGGGCCAGCAGCCAGCTCACATCGCCGCTGCCGCATCCAACGTCGAGCACGCGCATGCCAGGGCCGATACCGGCATCGACCAGCAGGCGCGTGGTGAAATCCGCTTTCGCAAGTGCCATGCCATGCTCCTTCGCAGGTGCGCCAGTGTGCAGAGCAAAGGGCCCCGGACACAAGACTGACCTATGCTGGAACCACCCGCCCTTATCGGACCCAAGCATGCCCACCACCGATCCCCTGCTGGACAGCTGGCAGCACAACGCCCAGGCCTGGATCGAAGCCGTACGCTCCGGAGCAATCGCCTCCCGACGCGAGGTCACCGACCAGGCGATACTGTTGGCCGTACTGGGCCGTCAGCCTGCGCGGGTGCTTGACCTGGGCTGCGGCGAGGGTTGGTTGCTGCGGGCCCTGGCGGCACGGGGCATCGACGCGGTCGGCGTGGATGGCGATGCGACGCTGATCGCCGCCGCGCACTCGGCAGGCTCATCGCAGGTACACCTGGCCAGCTACCAGCAACTGGCCGAAGGCGCGGTGGACATCGGCCAGAACTATGACCTGGTGTGCGCCAACTTCGCCCTGTTGCAACAGGACATCATCCCCCTGCTATGCGCCATGCGGACCTCGCTGCTGCCCGGCGGCACGCTGCTGATCCAGACCCTGCACCCCTGGACGGCGGCGGCCGGCCACTACCAGGATGGCTGGCGCGAGGAATCATTTGCCGGTTTCGCCGGTGACTGGCGCCCCATGCCCTGGTACTTCCGCACCCTGGGCAGTTGGCTGAAGGCGCTGGAACTGGCCGGGTTCAGCCTGCTGGAATTGCAGGAACCGCAACATCCGCAGAGCCAGGTGCCACAATCCCTGCTGCTGGCGGCGCACAAGGCGGGCTGACGCCCCTGCGGCCACTCGTCGCAGCCTTTTCCTACTTGGCAAATCCTGCACAGGCCTTAAAATCCCGCCTCCTTTTCGCCCGTCGCCCCAGCCGGTGGCAACCGCCCGCAAAGACAGCGTCCGTGCCTCATCACATCGCGCATGTGCCACAGGCTCAACCGCCCCCGCCCGACCTGCCTCTATCAGGTCTGCGGTTGAGTCTTGCCAAGGTCGCAGCCCGCCCAGGCCGCACTGCACGCCGCCACGACCCGGCCCGTGCAGCCGAAAAGGCGCATCTGAGCTCTTTTCAACCTTGAGGTAACTATGTCTGTGCGTTTGCTGGCGATGGCGCTGGCACCCCTGCTCGGCCTGTTCATCATTGCCCTGGGCAATGGCGTGCTGTCTTCCCTGACCACCCTGCGCCTGGGCGCCGCCGGCGAATCGGCGACCACTATCGGCGTGGTGTCCTCGGCCTACTTCATCGGCCTGACCCTGGGGGCGATCTTCAATGACCGCCTGATCCTGCGCATTGGCCATATCCGCGCCTACAGCAGCTTCGCCGCGCTGATCGGCGCGACCATCCTGCTGCAGGGCCTGTTCTACGACACCACCTGGTGGTTCGTGCTGCGGCTGATCAACGGCTGGGCCGCGGTCGGGGTGTTCCTGGTGATCGAAAGCTGGCTGCTGCTGGCCGGTGACGCCAAGATCCGCGGGCGCCTGCTGGCGCTGTACATGATCGCCTTCTACGGCGCCGGGGTGATCGCCCAGGCCGGCCTGGGCGAGGTTACCGGCTGGGGCGAGACCGCGCCGTTCATGGTCGCCGGCATGCTCGCCACGCTGTCGGTGCTGCCGATCGTGATCCTGCCGCGGGTATCGCCGCTGCTGGACCAGGTCGAGCCGCTCAAGCCGCGGCAACTGCTGGGCGTGGCGCCGACCGGGCTGGTCGGCTGCTTCGGCTCGGGGGTCGCCATCGCTGGCATCTACGCCCTGCTGCCGCTGTACCTGCAGCGCATCGGCCTGGATGTGGGCAAGGTCGGCGACATGATGGCCTGGGTCATTCTCGGCGCCATGCTGCTGCAGTACCCGGTCGGGCGCTGGTCGGACCGCAAGGACCGCCAGGACGTGCTGATCGCCCTGGCCGCCCTGTGCACCGTGCTGTCGGTGCTGATCGTGCTGCTGCCGGTCGACACCGTACTGCTGCCGGCGCTGCTGTTCCTGCTCGGTGGCGGCGTGTTCGCGCTGTATCCGGTGGCCGTCAGCAGCGCCGCCGACCGCGCCCCCGCCGATGCGCTGGTACCAATGATCCAGGGGCTGCTGCTGATCAACTCGCTGGGCTCGGCCATGGCGCCGCTGGCCATTTCGCCGATGATGACCGCTTACGGCGAGGCTGGGCTGTTCTGGGCCTTCGCGGTGATCAACCTGGTCATGGTCGGATTCTTCCTCTGGCGTCGTGGCAAGCGCCCGGCACCGGAGCACCCGGCGCCGTTCGCGCCGACCGCGACTTTCTCGCCGACCGGCGCGGAACTGCGGGTCACCGAGGACCTGATGCACGCGGCCCAGGAGCACCCGACGCTGGAAGCGATGGACACCACGCACGGCCAGCAGGCCCCGCGCACCGACGCCCACTGAAGGCCCGCGCCAAGGACCGCCCGTCGCTTGACGGGCACCTTGGCATCACCGTGGCGGCCCAACCATGACAGGTCATCCTACAGGAGATTCATCATGGTCTATCCACGCCCCCTCGCCTTGATGCTGGCCCTGCTGCTCGGTGGCGGCGCCACCCTCAGCCTTGCCGCGACCGACATGAATGGTGACGGCAGTCACACCAAACGCTCAACAGACCAGGGCAAGACCGCTGGTGACGGCGGCAGCGTCAACAACCCCGGTGGCAGCAAGGACAACGACAGCAGTGACACCGGCAGCGATTCCGATGCCGCCGACGGCGCTGCCGGAGGCTCCAACAGTACGGGTGAAGCCACAGGCTCCGGGGCCGGGGCGTCTGGCGGGAGTGCCGAGGATCAGGACAGCCGATGAGTCGCCTTCAGCGATCTCGTATGAGAGCGGAACTGTAAGGTTTATCGTGCCACCAGGTATTGCACGGGCTACGCAGGTATGAATGGGTGAAACTTCCCGCGTCAAAAAGACGCGCTACGTGGTCTGGTCTGATCCTGCTGCCTCACTGCATCTGCGGCAGCACTCACCATGCCATCAGCCACCCCTGCCATTGCGTTTTTGGATCTTTGTTTACGCAGGTATTTTGACGGATTATCTATTCGTTTCTGCAACTTGTCCGCCCGAATCACCAGGTTTTTCCTCTGGTTGTAGAACCTACGATCAATCATCACGGACATCACGGTGACAAAAATGGCACCCCCAAGAAGGTACACCCCCATGAACGGGTCACGCCCGGCATCCGAGGTATTGAGGTAAGCACCTGCGACCACGCCATAAGCAGCCGACAGCACACTGGTTCCAGCGCCGACCGCGTGTGCGGTTATTTCCTTTGCTGAGACGGGCTCATCCGCCAGAGATGCATGCCCCTGTTCAATCAAGGTCTGGCGTTTTTCTTCAACGGTGCTGGCGCTGAGTATCTGGTCGATATGATCTTTCGTCCTGGCCGCACCCGCCACCCCCACAGCCGCCATCACTACGGACGTAATACCGTCCACAGAACTCTCAGTAGAACCGGAAATACTGGAGGTTCCATTACGAATGGGCGCTCTACCTTGCAGATCCTGGAAGTTCATCGGATCTCCCTGGCAGTATGCATACGCATTGATCCCGCCTGCCCCAAAAGGGCTCAATAGGTCAGCTGAGTGAAAGCGCATCAACAAAGGATTGTAGGTTCGATGCCCATTTCCCAGAGGATAAGCCCCCGTCAGCAAGTCACATACCTGCCCGCAATAAGCCAGCCTCGTCGCGGACGACACCCTGATAGCCCCATAAGGGGTATAGGCCCGAGCCAGGCCGATACCACCCAGCTCGGATCGTTGGCCATCGGTAACAGCCAGGTGAGTGGCAATCATCGCAGTTCCTTTGGCAGTGAAACGCTCAATCCGACGCTATCACTGTCCTGCCGAAAATCGAACTGACAAAAATACCAGGTGCCCGTTCTACTGTTGAGGTCCACAAGAAGCCGACCTGACCGTTTGCTCCAGGCGCTACGAACGCAGTTGCGTCATAGGTAGCTTATCGCCAGTACCGACAGTCATCCGCCACCCGTTGATGCTCGGCAAACAGCAGCGGCAGTTGTTCCTTGAGAAAATCCAGCCAGGTGCGCACCTTGGCGTCCAGGTAATGCCGCGACGGGTAGATCGCGTAGATCTCCCGCTGGCGCAGCCGGTGCGGCGCCAGCAGCCGGCACAGGCGCCCTTCCTCCATGGCCTGGCTCGCCGAGTAGTACGGCAGCAATCCCACGCCCATGCCCAGTTCGGTAGCCTTGAGCATGGCGTCGGCGACGTTGGTGAGGAAGGTGTCCTGGGGCACGATCACACAGCTGTCGGGCTGGCCCTCGAACGACCAGTCCTCCTCGAACAGCGGGTCGACCGTGCGCAGGCAGATGTGCTGGTGCAAATCCTCAGGTCGCTCGGGCACGCCGTGGCGGGCCAGGTACTCCGGGGAGGCACAGAGGATGCTGTGGATGCTGCCCAGCGGGATGGCGATCAGTTGCGAGTCCGGCAGCCCCTGGCCGATGGTGATCACCACATCGTGCCCCTCGGCCAGCGGGTCGGGGTTGCGCTGCGACAGGGTCAGTTCCATCACCACTTCCGGGCAGGTGGCGTTGTAGCGGGCCACCAGCGGCATCATCAGCAATCCCAGGCCATGGGTGCAATGAAAACGCAGGTGGCCGCGGGGCGTGAGATGGGCGCCACGGGCCTCGTCCACCGCCTCCTCGGTAAGCAGCATGATCTGCCGGGTGCGCTCTAGAAACCGCTCCCCCGCCTCGCTCATGCGCAGGCGCCGGGTGGTGCGGTGCAGCAGGCGGGTCTGCAGCTGGTTCTCCAGCTCCGCGACGATCCGCGACACCTGCGCCGCAGAGATGTCCAGGGCCTGGGCCGCCGCGGCGAAGCTGCCGCACTCCACTACTCGGGCGAAGGTTCGCATCGCATGCAGCATGTCCATGGGCAGGCAGCCTCATTCATACATGAAAGGCAGCAATCTATCACGGGATAGCCCATTTATTGTGAAACACAAATGAATGGATCATTAGCTATCCGCAATGAATGAGGAGCCTGTCATGAAACGTTCGATCGCCCTGCTCGCCCTGAGCGCCACCCTCGCCTCGTTTGGCGCACTGGCCGACACCACCGCCAGCACCTACGAATACGGCATGCCGCTGGACATCGCCAAGGTCATCTCGATCACCCCGGCCAGCAACGACGCCGACTGCCAGGTGGGCACCGCGCACATGGTCTACGTCGACCACCAGGGCCAGACCCGCGAAGTCGACTACCGCCAGATGGGCAATTGCTCGCAGCTGTAAACCCTGGGAAAAATACCAGCCATCTTGCTGAAAGTGCATTTGCCCGCCCACGACACCGCCGCATGATCTGCCGGGACAACAACAAGAACGTCCCGGACCATGAATACGATCGATACCTCCACGGCCACGCCCGTGCGCGCCTGCGACGCCACCCATGTCCGCATCACCTGGCGGCTGATGCCGCTGCTGCTGGTGTGCTATCTGTTCGCCCATCTGGATCGCATCAATATCGGCTTCGCCAAGATGCAGATGAGCGCCGACCTGGGCTTTTCCGACACGGTCTACGGCCTGGGCGCCGGCCTGTTCTTCATCGCCTACGCGCTGTTCGGCGTGCCCAGCAACCTGGCCCTGGAACGGGTCGGGCCGCGGCGCTGGATCGCCACCCTGATGGTGGTCTGGGGGCTGCTGTCCACCGGCATGATGTGGGTGCAGGACGCCGCCGGCTTCTATGCCCTGCGGTTTCTGCTGGGGGTGGCCGAAGCGGGTTTCTTCCCCGGCATCCTCGTGGTGCTCAACCGCTGGTACCCGGCGCGCCGCCGCGCCCAGATCACCGCGCTGTTCGCCATTGCCGTGCCTTTGGCTGGCGTGGTCGGCGGGCCGTTGTCCGGCGGCATTCTCCAGGCCTTCCACGACCAGGGCGGCCTGCGCGGCTGGCAATGGATGTTCCTGATCGAGGGCCTGCCGGTGGTGCTGCTCGGACTGGTGGTGCTCAAGTGCCTGCCGGACAGCTTCGAACAGGTCGCCTGGCTCGATGCCGGGCAAAAACGGGCGCTGCGCGAGGAGATCGACGGCGAGGAGCGACACAAACCCATCAGTTCGCTGGCCGGTCTGCTCGGCAACGCGCAGGTCTGGCTGCTGGTGGCGGTGTATTGCGCGGTGATGCTGGCGGTCAACACCCTGGCCTTCTGGATGCCCAGCCTGATCCATGGCGCCGGCATCGGCAGCGATGGCCAGGTCGGCCTGCTCAGCGCCATTCCCTATCTGGCCGGGTGTCTGTTCATGCTCGGTTGCGGGCGCTCCTCGGACCGCCAGCGCGAACGCCGCTGGCACCTGTGCGTGCCGCTGTTGATGGCCGCCGCCGGCATCGCCCTGGCTGGCTCGGCGCCGGGCAATGCCCTGCTGGTGATGACTGGGCTGGTGATCGCCGGCATGGGCGCCAGCGCCGCCCTGCCGATGTTCTGGCAACTGCCGCCGGCGTTCCTCGCAAGTGACACCCAGGCCGCCGGCATCGCCATGATCAGCTCGTTCGGCAGCATCGCCTCGTTCGCCGCGCCCTACCTGATCGGCTGGATGCGCGACAGCACCGCCAACCCGGGGCTGGCCCTGCAGGTGCTGGCCGTGGCCATTGTCTTCGGTGGCATGTTGGTGCTGAAGGTGCCCGCCAGCGTGGTCAACCCGAAATGAATGGGCTCAGGCCAGCAGCTCGCGGATCCAACCGGCCTGGCGGGTGATGTCGCGCACCTTGTCCTCGGGCACCGGCTGGCGTGCCCGGGCGAAGTTGTCCAGGCTCTGCTGCTTCTGGCGCAGCATTCGCTGCCACTTGAACAGGAAAGCCGGGCTGCGTACCTGCATCAGCAGCGGGCCGAAGTACAGCTGCTCGGCTGTGTAGGCTACCGCCTCGGCACGTTCGGCGACGATGATCTCGTAGTCGAAGCGGTTTTCCCGCAGCACTTCCTCGCCGACGATCCGGTAGCCGTTGTCCATCAACCACTGGCGCACTGCAGGCTCGCCGCCGTTGGGTTGCAGGACCAGGCGCTCATGGCCGCCCAGGTGCTGCTTGCCGGCCTCGAGAATGTCGCGAATGGTCTCGCCGCCCATGCCGCAGATACTGATCGCGGTGACGCCATCACCCGGCTCGATGGCCGCCAGGCCACTGGCATGACGCACCGTGATGCGATCCTCCAGGCCGTTCTCGCGCACGGTGCGCCGTGCAGCCTCGCAGGGCGTGAGCGCCACCTCGCCGGCCACCGCCGCGACAATCGCACCGCGGCGCACCAGCGCCACCGGCAGGTAGCCATGGTCCGAGCCGATGTCGGCCAGGCACGCCCCGGCCGGCACATGGGCGGCCACCCGCTCCAGACGCATGGACAATGTGTGTTCGTTCAACGCAAGCCTCTTCTGACAACCTGGGCCCGGCGCCTGTGGCCGGGTCGGGGCGCGATTCTGACCGCCCGCGCCGCGCATTTCAAATGCCCGCGACCGGCCGCCCGCCTCGACCTGCCCGACCCGCTCGCGTAGGCTTGGCGGTTTCCTTCCGTTGCAAGGCGAAAACCCATGGCTAACAGCGACATCATCTACACCCCCGACCCGGACGCCGACTCGATCTCCTCGGACGTTGCCGAATACAACGGCATCCTGGTCAGCACCCAGGTCCCCGTGCAGGCCGACGGCAGCCTCGAGCTGGGCGACATCACCACCCAGTGCGAATGCACCCTGCAGGCGCTCAAGGTCGCCCTGGAACGCGCCGGCAGCTCGATGGACCGGGTGCTGCACCTGACCATCTACCTGACCGACATGGCCGACCGGGCGGCGTTCAACGCGGTGTACCAGCGGTTTTTCAAAAAACCGTGGCCAGTGCGCGCGGCGGTGGGCGTGGCTTCGCTGGCGTTCGAGGGGATGCGCGTGGAAGTGACCGCGATGGCGGCCAAGGGCTGAGAAGGCCTAATGTGTCCACGGCCAATGGGTCGTCTGACGCCAGGGCCGTGGCGACATACTTTATCACTACGCTTCTCGAACCCCCCTGCCAAGCTCACTCAACTCAAGATTTCCAGCCCTTCCTAAAAGAGAAGGGTTGTAATAATCGTCCTTTTTCTTTTGCAAACCTTCTGCCAGCGCAACGAAATCCCTTTTGTTAACGCCAAGGACATTGTTGGTGATTTTGGAAGCGACCATCGTCGCGAGCGCGGCGAGCGGTATCAAAATGTCTCGAGCCCTGAGTAAATCGGGTTCGTGAACTGCTTCTGGCCGGCTGTCCAAATCTTGAAAAAACAGAGCAGCTACAACAACCCCTGCAGCAGCACCATCGGTAACTATCGTGGCTTCTTGCTTCCTCTTATCCCAAAACCTGACAGGCGCCCCTAGCTCACGCTCAGGCACACCGAGTTTTATTAATTCCTCACGAAGGTCGATGTACTCGGACATCGCAGCTCGTTGTTTAATATGGCCGAAGAGGTCGGCTGCCCCTACCCCCGCCGCAAATGCACTCAGGGTGTTAGTTGCCGACTTGTATTCACTCCTGCTGAGGGTTCGCCCGCTGGGATCTTGATAATTGATAGGATCCCCTTGGCAATAGACGTACGTATTCATACCCCCCTTGCCGAACGGACTCAAGCGGTCGGGTGAGGAGAAGCGCATGATCAGCGGATTGAAAACCCGATGCCCGTTTCCCAGGTGATAGGTACCTGTCACGGGCTCGCGCAACTGCCCGCAATAGGCCAGCCGAGCCCCGGTTAACAGGCTCGATGCCCCATAGGGTGGGTAGGCCCTGGTTTCGCCAAGGACTGACTGCTGTCTGTCGGTCCTGCTCAGATGTGTGTGAGCCATGGCGTCCTCCTAGCTGATCAATATCGCTTGACGTTACCAGCGACCCGCAGTGGGCAACACTGACAGAATTGCCAGGTGCCCCCTGCAACACGCCCCCTGGCCACGCAGCTTCATCAGTTAAAGGTGCCGCCACCCCATTTCACCGCTACAATGCCCGCCTTACCGTGACAGCCCGAACCTATAACGACATGTCCCTTCCAAAGCACCACCTGGAACTGCTCAGCCCTGCCCGTGACGTGAGCATCGCCCGCGAGGCGATCCTGCACGGCGCCGACGCCATCTACATCGGCGGCCCGAGCTTCGGCGCGCGCCACAACGCCTGCAACGAAGTCAGCGATATCGCCGAGCTGGTGGAGTTCGCCCGCCGCTACCACGCCCGCGTCTTCACCACCATCAACACCATCCTCCACGACAACGAGCTGGAGCCTGCGCGCAAGCTGATCCACCAGCTGTACGACGCCGGTGTCGATGCGCTGATCGTGCAGGACCTGGGGGTGATGGAGCTGGATATCCCGCCGATCGAGCTGCACGCCAGCACCCAGACCGACATCCGCACCCTGGAGCGGGCCAAGTTCCTCGACCAGGCCGGGTTCTCCCAGCTGGTGCTGGCCCGCGAGCTGAACCTGCAGCAGATCCGCAGCATTGCCGCCGAGACCGACGCAGCCATCGAGTTCTTCATCCACGGCGCGCTGTGCGTGGCCTTCTCCGGCCAGTGCAACATTTCCCACGCCCAGACCGGGCGCAGCGCCAACCGCGGCGACTGCTCCCAGGCCTGCCGCCTGCCGTACACCCTCAAGGACGACCAGGGCCGCGTGGTGGCTTTCGAGAAGCACCTGCTGTCGATGAAGGACAACAACCAGACCGCCAACCTGCGCGACCTGGTCGATGCCGGTGTGCGCTCGTTCAAGATCGAGGGCCGCTACAAGGACGTGGGCTATGTGAAGAACATCACCGCCCACTACCGCAAGGAACTCGATGCCATCCTCGAGGATCGTCCCGAACTGGCCCGCGCCTCCAGCGGTCGTACCGAGCACTTCTTCGTGCCGGATCCGGACAAGACCTTCCACCGCGGCAGCACCGACTACTTCGTCAGCGATCGCAAGATCGACATCGGCGCCTTCGACTCCCCCACCTTCACCGGCCTGCCGGTGGGCGTGGTGGAGAAAGTCGGCAAGCGCGACCTGCTGGTGGCCACCGATGTCCCGCTGACCAACGGCGACGGCCTCAATGTGCTGGTCAAGCGTGAAGTCGTGGGTTTCCGTGCCAACATCGCCGAGCTGAAAAGCGAATCCGAAGAGGACGGCCAGAAGCGCTACCGCTACCGCGTCGAACCCAACGAGATGCCCGAGGGCCTGTACAAGCTGCGCCCCAACCACCCGCTGTCGCGCAACCTCGACCACAACTGGCAGCAGGCACTGCAGCGCACCTCCGCCGAGCGCCGGGTCGGTGTCGAGTGGCATGCGGTGCTGCGCGAACAACGCCTGATGCTCACCCTCAGCAGTGAAGAGGGTGTCAGTGTGCAGGTGGCCCTCGACGGGCCGTTCGGTGCCGCCAACAAGCCACAGCAGGCCCTGGACCAACTGCACGACCTGCTTGGCCAGCTGGGCACCACGATGTACCACGCCACGGCCATCGAGCTCGATGCCCCGCAGGCGTACTTCATCCCCAACTCGCAGCTCAAGGCCCTGCGCCGCGAAGCCATCGAGGCGCTGACCGCAGCACGGGTCAAGGCGCACCCACGGGGCGGACGCAAGGCCGAGACCACGCCACCGCCGGTGTACCCCGAGTCGCACCTGTCGTTCCTGGCCAACGTCTACAACCAGAAGGCCCGCGACTTCTACCACCGCCACGGCGTGCAACTGATCGACGCCGCCTACGAGGCCCATGAAGAGCACGGCGAAGTGCCGGTGATGATCACCAAGCACTGCCTGCGCTTCTCCTTCAACCTGTGCCCCAAGCAGGCCAAGGGCGTGACCGGCGTGCGCACCAAGGTGGCGCCGATGCAGCTGATCCAGGGTGACGAGGTGCTGACCCTGAAGTTCGACTGCAAGCCTTGCGAGATGCATGTGATCGGCAAGATGAAGAGCCATATCATCGACCTGCCGACCCCGGGCAGCGCGGTGGCCCAGGTGGTCGGGCACATCAGCCCGGAAGACCTGCTCAAGACCATCCCGCGCGCGCCGCACTGAAAGACGACCCGCCGTCGCTCCACGGGATTTCACCGGCGGCGGGTCTAGACTGAACAGGGGGCTGCCACACGTGGAGGTGTGAGATGAGCCAGTTCAAGCGATTGTTGGTCATGCTCGGCCCGCAGATGCGCCACACGCCTGCCCTGCAGCGCGCCGCAGCGCTGGCCGAATCCAGCGGGGCCCTGCTGGATCTCAATGTCTTCGTCGACGATATCGACACCTTCGGCCTGATGAGCGACGGCCGCGAACGCGAGCGCCTGCTCGAGGACAACCGCCAGTGGCTGGCCGACGAGGCCGAACAGTTGCGCACGGCCGGCCTGGATGTCTCCACCGAACTGCTGCTGACCCGCGACCCGCTGGGCAGCGTGCTGGAGCAGGCCGAGCGCCTGGGCTGCGACCTGCTGGTCAAGGACGTGCAGCACGAACCCATCCTCAAGCGCCTGCTGGTCACCCCGCTGGACTGGCAACTGCTCAAGGACAGCCCGGTGGCGGTGCACCTGGTCAGCGACATCCGCCTGCCCCTGCCCCGGCAGATCGCCGCGGCGGTCGACCTCAACAGCCATGGCAGCGGCGAGCACCTGGACGACCAGGTGATCCGCAGCGCCCACGCCCTGGCCCTGCAGTGCAACGCCGAGCTGCACCTGTTGCATGTATGCGATGCGGCCAGGACCCATATCGCCGACTTCGGCGCTGGCACCGTGACCATGCCAGGGTTCGACACCAGCGTGCGCACGGCCCAGCGCACGGCGTTCAACCGCCTGGGCGACCACTACCAGATCGACCTGGAGCGTCGCCACTTCCTCGAAGGGCCGGCGGTCAAGGCGATCACCCAGTACATCGCCGCCCACCGGGTCGATGTGATCGTCATGGGCAACCACCGGCACGATGCCTTGCAGGCGTTTCTCGGTGGTACCACGGCGCATGTGCTGGAGCACCCGCTGTGCAATGTACTGGCGATCAAGGCCGTGCGTTAAACGACTAAAGCCCGCCCCCACGCTGCGGGAGCGGGCTTGCCCGGTTCAGAAGCCTTTGCTGTAGAACAGCGAGTACGACTCGATCCCGTCGTTGGGCTGCTTAAGCCCGGCGTTGGAATAGTGCATGGCGCGAATGCCGATCTTCTGCTCCGCTGGCAACTTCAGGCCGAAGCCGATCCGGTCCTCAAAGTTCAGCGCCGAGCCCATGCGCTGGTCGCCCACGTCGGTCTTGGAAAATGCCGCCAGGCCAATGCCGGCCTCGATGAACGGGGTGTAGGTGAAACCACTGAACTCGTAGACGAACACCGGGCTGAACGACAGCGAGTGGGCGCCACTGGCCTCGCCACCTTCCCAGTAGGTGTAGGCCGCGTCCCAGTAACCGGTCAGGTGGCCGGTGCTGCTTTCCAGCCATTTCTTGTCCCAGTCGAATGACATCCCGATACGGTAGGTCATGTCGCCCTGGCCAGTGGCGCCCACGGCACCGGATACCTGGGCGGCCTGGGCCAGGTTGGCGCCGGCGAATGCCAGCACGGCGGCAGCCAACGTAGTGGCGAGACGGGTCTTCATCAAATGACTTCTCCTGATGGTCTTCACGGGCAGGCCCGCGACCTGGCGCGTACCTGCGGGCAAGTGGGGGCTGCGCCCCTCGTTCTGCACCAGCAACCCGGCACATCCAACCGGGTTACAAGTGGTAATACTTCCTCGATTATTGTCCGAATATTCCGATAGTGGAAAGTGATTTGCCACTATTGGCTAAGGACACTGCGTTCCATTCAAGGGTTCAGTCGTATTCCGCCTCCTCGTGCTCGCCCAGCAACCGGCGCTGGCGGGGCGTGGCCTGGGCCAGCACCTGCGGGTTGAACTGCCAGTGCAGGTAGGGCGAGAACTTCTGCGCCACCATACGCCGGCCATAGTGCACCTGGAGCATGTCGCGCACCTGCCCGACGCTGCGGTTGGCGCCGCCGCGGTGCCAGACATCGCTGCGAAACACCAGCGCATCACCGGCCCGGCACAGCACTGCCACCGCGCCCTGCCCTTGCCAGGCCTGTTCACCCTCGCCGGGGTGGCGCCCGGAGCGATGGCTGCCGGGCACGATCCAGGTCGGCCCTATCGCCTCGTCGATATCGCAGAGGTATAGCTGCGCCGTGAGGATCTGCGCGGGCTGCGTGAAGCCCGCGTCGCCTGGCAGTTCGAATGACAGGTGATCGAGGTGCAGGCCCATGCCCGGATAGCCGGGGTGACTGCGCCAGGCGGTCTGGCCGATGATGTGGCAATCGCTGCCCAGTGCCGCCTCGGCCAGTTCGATCAGCGCCGGCAGGTCGAGAAACGGCAGCCACAGCGGATCACGGTTGAAAACACACTTGTAGTGCTCCAACAGGCCCTGGTAGTCCCAGTGGATTGGCTGCAGGTCGTCAATGGCGCAGCGTAGCAGCGCGATCTGCACGGGATCGAGCACCTTGGGTATGACGGCGTAACCCAGCTCATCCAGAGCCTGCAGGCCGTCCTGAAGATGCATGACGCCCCTCCACCGCCCTCGTGGGAGCGGGCTTGCCCCGCGATCGCGCCCTCAGCGCCAGTTGAGATCGACCCGCGCCGGCGCCTTGCCGTCCACCGTCACCTGCTGCTGCACGGTCCGGCCATCGGCATTGCCGATCACCCGGTAGTGCCCCGCAGGCAACTGCACGAAGATCAGCGGCCCGACGTCCTGCAGCGCCAGCACCGATTGGCCCTGGGCCGACTGGATGTCCAGCGCGGCGCCGCTCTGGAACTTGCCGTCCGCTCCCGTCGACAGGGTGATATGCAGGTCATAGCCGGGCGTGCGGCGCAGGGCATTGGCCTCGTCCTGGCCGATACCGCCTTGCAGGTAGCGGATGCCGTTCTGCTCCTGGGGTTGCAGCTGCACGCCCTGCGGATCAATGGGCGCGTTCAGGTCGGCGGCCGCCGCCAATGTCCAGGGCATGGCCAAGGCCAGCAACAGCGCCGCGCACAGGCCGTAATGATGGGTACGCATGGTGCATTCCTCCCACTTGGGGGATGGTCTACACCATTTGGAGGATTTTCCGAGGCTGGGGTTCGCATTCCGGCGCACCGTTAGTCCGTCAGGGCGTGGGCAGCTCACGACGCTCCTCCAGCAGCTTGATGAACATGCTCAGGCTGCGCGACACCGTGCCCCGCCGCCACACCAGCCAGGTCTTCAGGTAGCGGAAGTCCTCGGCCATCGGCCAGGCGCTTACCGTGCTGCACCCCGGCATGTTGTCGAGCATGCTGCGCGGCATCATTGCCAGGCCCGCGCCAGCGCTGACGCAGGCGAGCATGCCGTGGTACGACTCCATCTCGTGGATCTTGCCCGGAACCGCCTGGTCATGCACGAACCAGCTCTCGAAATGGTGGCGGTACGAGCAGTTGGCGCGAAACGCGTAGATGCTCGAACCGTTCACATCGCGCGCGCGGGTGACCGGCGGATGGTTGAGCGGCGCGATGACCATCATCTCCTCTTCGAACACCGGCATGCCCTCGAGCGTCGGGTGCAGCACCGGACCATCGACGAAGGCCGCCACCAAGCGTCCAGACAATACCCCTTCGAGCATGGTCCCCGACGGGCCGGTGGAGAGGTCCAGGTCGACCTTGGGGTAGCGCTGGTTGTACGCCGCCAGCAAGGCCGGGATGCGCACCGCCGCCGTGCTTTCCAGCGAACCCAGGGCGAAGGTGCCCTGGGGATCCTCGCCCGCCACGGTCAGCCGCGCCTCGTGCACCAGGTCGAGGATGCGCCGGGTGTACTCGAGAAAATTCCAGCCGGCCGGCGACAGGCGCAGGCGGCTTTTCTCGCGGATGAACAGCTCGACGCCCAGGTCCTCCTCCAGCTGCTTGATGCGGGTGGTCAGGTTCGACGGCACCCGATGGATCTGCTGGGCGGCGGCGCTGATGCTGCCGTGCTCGGCCACGGCCTTGAACATCTCGAGTTGCACCAGGTCCACGGTCATTCTCCAAACGTGAATATTTCACTCATTATTATTCAGTTTTCATTAAAGCACGCTACCCCTAGTCTGGGCTTACCCGATCAAAACAATGAGAGTCCTGCCATGAGCGAGATCAGCAGCCTGACCCACGCCATCTCCGTCGACCCCTACAGCGGCGAACGGATCGGCCACTACGCCTTCGACACCGACGCCGCACTGGACGCGGCGCTGCAACGCGCCAAGGCGGGCTACAACCAGTGGCGCAAAGTGTCGCTGGGTCAGCGCAGCGAGTACCTGGTCGCGCTCGGGCAGGCCCTGCAGGCCAACGCCGAAGCCTTTGCCCAGATGATCGCCCGCGAAATCGGCAAGCCGATCAGCCAGGCCCGCGGCGAAGTCAGCAAGTGTGTCGGCCTGTGCCAGTGGTACGCCGAACACGGCCCGGCCATGCTGGCGCCAGAGCCGACCCAGATTGAAAAGGCCCGTATCGAATACCGCCCGCTGGGCCCGATCCTCGCCGTGATGCCGTGGAACTTCCCGGTCTGGCAGGTGCTGCGCGGCGCCGTGCCGGCACTGCTGGCGGGCAACACCTATGTGCTCAAGCATGCACCCAACGTGATGGGCAGCGCCTACCTGCTGGCCGACCTGTTCAAGCGCGCCGGCCTGCCTGAAGGCGTGTTCGAGGTGCTCAACGTCACCCCCGAAGGCGTCACCCGCGCCATCAACGACCCGCGCATCGCCGCCATCACCCTTACCGGCAGCGTGCGCGCCGGCATGGCCATCGGCGCGCAGGCCGGCGCCGCGCTGAAGAAGTGCGTGCTCGAACTGGGCGGTTCCGACCCGTTCATCGTGCTGGCCGACGCCGACCTCGATGCAGCGGTCAAGGCCGCCGTGATCGGCCGCTACCAGAACACCGGACAGGTCTGCGCCGCCGCCAAGCGCCTGATCGTCGAGCAAAGCATCGTCGAGGCGTTCACCGAGAAGTTCGTCGCGGCCACCCGCGCGCTGACCGTGGGCAACCCGCTGGACGACGCCACCTATATCGGCCCGATGGCCCGCTACGACCTGCGCGATGAGCTCGACGGCCAGGTCCAGGCGACCCTGGCCGAAGGCGCCACCTTGCTGCTGGGCGGCAACAAGATCGAAGGCGTGGGCAACTTCTACGCGCCGACGGTGTTCGCCAACGTCACTCCGGACATGACCGCCTTCAAGCAGGAACTGTTCGGCCCGGTGGCGGCGATCATCAGCGCTCGTGACGCCGAGCACGCGGTGGAGCTGGCCAACGACAGCGAGTTCGGCCTGGCCGCGACCATCTACACCGCCGACTACGCCCTGGCCGAGCGCATGACCGCAGCCTTGGACACTGGCGGCGTGTTCATCAACGGCTACTGCGCCTCCGACCCTCGCGTGGCCTTCGGCGGCGTGAAGAAGAGCGGGTTCGGCCGTGAACTGTCGCACTTCGGCGTGCGCGAGTTCACCAACGCCCAGACGGTGTGGCTGGATCGCAACTGATCCTCTGCCTCAAACCCTGCGCAATCCCTGTGTAGGAGCGGCCGGTCCGACGCCTCGGCAAGGTCGCTCCTACACAGGGCTGGGCTGCAAATCAGCCCGAGTCTGTATCTTGAATCCCCGCCACGCGAACGAATAATCGAGCACCTCCCCAGCACTCCGGAGGTACCAATGAGCTCCCAAACCACCAGCCACCGCCTGACCGTCCCTGATCTTGCCGCCATGAAGGGCCGGCAGAAGATCGTCGCCCTGACCGCCTACAGCGCTCCGATCGCGCGCCTGATAGACCCTCTGGTGGACTTCATCCTGGTCGGTGATTCGACCGCCATGGTCGCCTACGGCCGGCGCTCCACCCTGGCCATGCGCCTGGAGGAGACCATCAGCCATACCCGCGCCGTGGTCGACTGCACCCAACATGCCTGCGTGATCGCCGACATGCCGTTCGGCAGCTACCAGGAATCCCCCGAGCAGGCGTTGCGCAACTGCGCCCAGGTCCTGTCCGCCACCGGCTGTGACGCCGTGAAGCTGGAGAGCAACCGGACGTTGGCCGCCACCGTGGCGTTTCTGGTCGACCGGGGCATCCCGGTCATGGCCCACATCGGCCTGATGCCGCAGTTCGTCAATGTGCTGGGTGGCTACAAGGCCCAGGGACTCACCGAGCACAGCGCCGCGATCATTCTTGAGGACGCCCGCGCCAACCTGGCCGCCGGTGCTTTCGGCCTGCTGCTCGAAGGCGTGGCCGAGCCGCTGGCCCGGCGTATCAGCGAGAAAAGCCGGCAACCGTGCATCGGCATCGGCGCCTCCCCGGCCTGCGATGGCCAGATCCTGGTGACCGAAGACTTGCTGGGGCTGGGTGGGCCGCGCAAGCCGAGGTTCGTCAAGCAGTATGCCGACGTGACGGCGGTGGTTCGGGCTGCCTGCGCGCGCTACGCCAACGAAGTGCGCCAGGGCGAGTTCCCCGAGCGCGAGCATTGCTATGGCTGCTGAGGCGCCCGACGGATCGCCTGGGCCAGCGATACCAGCGCTCCCTCGATATCCTGCTGCCAGTCGACGGTGAAACTCAGCCGCAGGTGATCGCGCCAGTGTCCGGCCTGGCTGAACACCGTGCCCGGCACGATGACGATGCCCTGCTCCAGCAACTGCTCGCAGACGGCCTGAATGTCCACGGGGCGCATGGCCTGCAGCCAGAACGTGGCGCCCGCCACCGGCATGCTCAGGCGCAGGCAATCGGCGGCGTGGCGCTGCAGCAACTGCGCCATGCGCTGTCGGCTATGCGCCAGGTGCCGGATCAGTTGCGCCTGGTGTCGCGCCAGGCGCCCGGAAACCAGCAGGCGGGCGACGGCCTGCTGACGATAGCTGGGCAGGCGAAAGCCCTGGGCCAGAAACGCCGCCGCCAGGTTACCCGCAGCGCCACGGCACAACAGGTAGCCGAACGGCGCCTCGGCGCCAATGCACTTGTCGAAACCGGCCAGCACCAACAGACGCTGGGGATCGGCATGCTCGCGATAGCATGAGCGCGCCGGGTCGTCGCACAACGCGCCGTAGCTGTCATTTTCGAACAGCCACACCTGATGTTCGGCCAGCAGCGCGCACAAACGCTGCTTGTCCTCGACCGGCATAACGCCGCCCTGGGGAATGTTCACGGTCGATGACAACACCACTGCCTGCACGGGCTTCCCTGCCAGCAGCCGCGCCATCGCCTCCAGATCGAAGCGGCCGTCCGCGCCGAGTGGCGCCTCGACAATATTCAGCCCTGCCGTTTGCAGCAGGCGCAGGACCAGCCAGGAGCAAGGCGACTCGACCAACACCCAGGCGCCTGGTGGCAAAAGCGTGCGCACGGCCAGTTCGAACACGCTACGCCAGTCGGCGCCGATGAACACTTGGTCGGCCTGCCAGTGATCATCGACGCTCCGGCTGTAGTAGCGTGCCAGGGCCTCACGCAGCGCCGGTTCGCCACAGGGCGAGAACGGTGGCGCATCGGCGCGGGGCAACTGGCGCAGCAGCTCGCGCTCCACTGCCAGCAGCGGCGCTTCGAGGGACGCGAGCATGGTCGGCGAGTCGCTGCTAAGGGCCAGCATGCCCGGCTGCCGGGCACTGGCGTACAGGCGGTCGATCAGGTTCAACGAAGGGGGCAATTGCCCGACCGAGGCCAGGATCACGCTGAAGTAGCCGACCTTGGGCCGGGCCTGGATGCGGCCCTGGGCCTCCAGCAAGGCGAACGCCTGTTTACTGGTCGACAGCGAGACCTGCAGATGCCGGGCGACATCGCGCAGCGAGGGCAACCGATGCTCCAGCTCCGGTGTGCGGGCGTCGAGCCAGTCACTCAGGTAGCGGTGGACTTTCTGGTAGGTGAAACGTGGTGCCCGCTCGGTATCCATGCCGATGCTCCCAAGGACTGCGGCGGGCACCCTAGCAAGTTTTGCCGCACTCTCCTAGTTTCCCCGGCCTCGCCTGAGCGTCTCGCTGGGCAGCTCGCGGAACAGCTGGCGGTAGCTTTCGGAAAACCGCCCCAAATGCCAGAACGACCAGCGCATGGCCACCTCGGCCACGGTCGCGTCACCTGCCAGCAGGTCGCGCCGCGCGCCGTTCAGCCGCCGCAGGCGCAACCAGTGCGCCGGCGGCAGGTTGGTGAAGCCCTTGAAGGCCTGCTGCAACTGGCGCACGGAAACCCCGGCGACCTTGGCCAGCTCCACCAGGTTGAGGGTTTCGTCAGGGCAGTCGGCGGCCCATTCGCTGACCCGACGCATGATCGCCCGCTCCTCGTCGCGCCGTCCGAGCGCCTCGCCCTGCAGGCGCTGCCCGGCGTTGTCGAGGATGAACAGGCAGTCCTCCAGCAGCTGCTCGGCCAACGCCCTGCCCTCCAGCGGGCAATCGGCCTGGCCCAGCCGGGTCAGGGTGGCGCTCAGCCAGTTGCCGAACAGGGCATTCTGCTGGCAGGTCAGCGGCACCATGAACAGGCCGCGCAGACGCTCCAGGTCGAGGCCATGGCTGGCCAGGAACGGCTGCTCGAACACCACCGCCACTTCCTGGTAGTTCTCCGGGGTAATCCAGATGTTGCGACTGTCTTCGTTGAGCAGGTACAGGCTGTTCTCGCTGCGATCGAAGCAGAACGCCAGGGCGCCGCTGGGGGCGCGGAAGAACTGCTCGACCCGGGTGTTCAGGCGCTCCTCGTACACCTCGACGCCATCGAGCCCCAGCCAGCGCAGCTGGCCGTTGAAATGCCCGGGGGACATCTGCCGGTACTGCTGCTGCCAGCCCGGGGTGGCGCGGGTCTGCTCGGTCACATCGGTGGTACGGAAGTCCTGGACCTGCAAGGCGGTTGGCGTTGTCACGCGCTGTCCTAGTTGCACTCTTTTGGTGCATTGATTGCCGAAGAAAGTGGATAGATCGCCCCGGGGGGCAGCGACCAAGATAGTCCTCAGCGTCACCTGTGGGAAGTGCCCTGCGGCGATGAACGCCTTGCGTCCCACCACAACTACCCAACCAAGAGGTTTGTATGAACGCCCCCTTCGATCAGCTATCCACCTGGCTGAAAGAACACCGGATCACCGAAGTCGAATGCGTGATCAGCGATCTGACCGGCATCGCCCGTGGCAAGATCGCCCCGACCGCCAAGTTTCTCCACGAGCGCGGCATGCGCCTGCCCGAGAGCGTGCTGCTGCAGACCGTCACCGGCGACTACGTCGATGACGACATCTACTACAGCCTGCTCGACGCCGCCGACATCGACATGGTCTGCCGCCCCGACCCCACGGCGGTGTACCAGATTCCCTGGGCCATCGAACCGACCGCGATCGTCATCCACGACACCTTCGACAAGCAGGGCAACCCCATCGAGCTGTCGCCGCGCAACGTGCTGAAGAAGGTTCTGAAGCTGTATGCCGACAAGGGCTGGCAGCCGATCGTCGCGCCGGAGATGGAGTTCTACCTGACCCAACGCTGTGAAGACCCGGACCTGCCCTTGCAGGTGCCACTGGGCCGTTCCGGCCGCGCCGAGAGTGGCCGTCAGTCGTTCTCCATCGACGCCGCCAACGAATTCGACCCGTTGTTCGAGGACGTCTACGACTGGTGCGAGATCCAGGGCCTGGACCTGGACACGCTGATCCACGAGGACGGCCCGGCACAGATGGAAATCAACTTCCGCCACGGCGACGCCCTGGACCTGGCCGACCAGATCACCGTGTTCAAGCGCACCCTGCGCGAGGCGGCACTCAAGCACAACGTCACCGCCACCTTCATGGCCAAGCCGATCACCGACGAGCCGGGCAGCGCCATGCACCTGCACCAGAGCGTGGTCGACATCGCCACCGGCAAGCCGATCTTCGCCAATGACGACGGCAGCATGAGCGAGCTGTTCCTGCACCATATCGGCGGCCTGCAAAAATACATCCCCAAGCTGCTGCCGATGTTCGCCCCGAACGTCAACTCGTTCCGTCGTTTCCTGCCCGACACCTCGGCGCCGGTGAACGTCGAGTGGGGCGAGGAGAACCGCACCGCCGGGCTGCGCGTGCCGACCTCCAGCCCCGAGGCGATGCGCGTGGAGAACCGCCTGCCGGGCGCCGACGCCAACCCCTACCTGGCCATCGCCGCAAGCCTGTTGTGCGGCTATATCGGCATGGTCGAGAAGCTCGAACCCAGTGCCCCGGTGCAAGGCCGCGCCTACGAACGACGCAACCTGCGCCTGCCGATCACCATCGAAGATGCGCTGCAGCACATGGAAGACTGCGAGAAGGTGCAGCAGTACCTGGGGCAGCAGTTCGTCCAGGGCTACGTCGCGGTCAAGCGCGCCGAGCATGAGAACTTCAAGCGGGTGATCAGCTCGTGGGAGCGGGAGTTCCTGCTGCTCAGCGTGTGATCCGCCTTGGGGGTGCTGTGCACCCCTTTCGCTGGCAAGCCAGCTCCCACATCGGAAACACAATTTCTGCGGGAGCCGGCTTGCCGGCGATGGGCTGCAAAGCAGCCCCTACACCACCGAATTCGAAGAACAAGACCAACGAGGTGTCGACATGCGTCATCCGCAAGCTTTGATCCCCGCAACCTTCGCCCTGCTGTTCGGCGCCGCCGTCCAGGCCCAGCCGACGGTCAGCGTGTACAACTGGACCGACTACATCGGCGACACCACCCTGGCCGATTTCCAGGCCAGCAGCGGGATCAAGGTGGTCTATGACGTGTTCGACTCCAACGAGACCCTGGAGGGCAAGCTGCTGGCCGGGCGCACCGGCTACGATGTGGTCGTGCCCTCCAACCATTTCCTCGCGCGCCAGGCCCAGGCCGGCGCGTTCCTGCCGCTGGACCGCAGCAAGCTGCCGAACTGGCAGCACCTGGACCCGCAACTGCTCAAGCAGTTGGAGCAGAACGACCCGGGCAACCAGTACGCCGTGCCGTACCTTTGGGGCACCAATGGCATCGGCTATAACGTCGACAAGGTCAAGGCGGTGCTGGGCATCGACAAGATCGATTCCTGGGCGGTGCTGTTCGAAGCCGAGAACCTGAAGAAGCTCAAGCAGTGTGGCGTGGCGTTCATGGACTCGCCGGACGAACTGTTCCCGGCCATGCTCAACTACCTGGGCATGAACCCGCGCAGCGAGAAGGCCGACGACTACCGCAAGGCCGAGGCCCGCCTGCTGGAGCTGCGCCCCTACATCACTTACTTCCACTCCTCCAAGTACGTCTCGGACCTGGCCAACGGCGATGTCTGCATCGCCTTCGGCTATTCCGGCGACGTGCTGCAGGCCGCCCACCGCGCTGAAGAGGCCGGCAATGGCGTCAAGGTCTTGTACAGCATTCCCAAGGAAGGCAGCAACCTGTGGTTCGACCTGCTGGCCATCCCCAAGGACGCCAAGAACCCCGAGCAGGCCCTGGCCTTCATCAACTACCTGCTCGACCCCAAGGTGATCGCCAAGGTCAGCGCCACGGTCGGCTATGCCAACGCCAACCCGGATGCCAAGGCCGACATGGACCCGGCGCTGGTGAACAACCCCGAGATCTACCCGCCCCAGGACGTGCTGGACAACCTGTATGTCTCGACCATGCAGAGCCCCGGGATCCTGCGGCAGATGACCCGCTCCTGGAGCAAGATCAAGTCCAACCGCTGAGCCGAGCCCGCCCATGCCACAGATGAACGAACACACCGCCTCCTACTATGCCGCCTCGGCGCGCCTGGCGGCCACCTATCCTGCGCTCGACCAGGACCTGCAGGCCGATGTCTGCGTGGTCGGCGGCGGCCTGACCGGGGTCAACGCCGCCCTGGAACTGGCCGAGCGCGGCCTCTCGGTGGTCCTGCTGGAAGCCCGCCGCATCGGCTGGGGCGCCAGCGGGCGCAACGGCGGCCAACTGATCCGCGGCATCGGCCATGACGTTTCCGGCTTTGCCCGCCATGTCGGCCAGGACGGCGTACGCTACCTCAAGCAGGCCGGCATCGATTCGGTGGCCCTGGTGGCCAATCGCATCGAGCAGTACGGCATCGAATGCGACCTGCGCTGGGGCTTCTGCGAGCTGGCCAACACCCCCGCCCAGTTCGCCGCCTTCGAAGACGAGCAGCGCGACCTGGCTGAACTGGGCTATCGCCACGAGACCCGTCTGGTCAACCCTGAACGCATGCGCGAGATCGTCGCCAGCGACCTGTACGCCGGCGGCCTGGTGGACATGGGCTCGGGCCACCTGCACCCGCTCGACCTGGTCCAGGGCGAGGCCCGCGCCGCCTTCGGACTGGGTGTGCGGATCTTCGAGCACAGCCCGGTGCTGCGCATCGAGCATGGCAGCACGGTGACCCTGCACACCGCCCGGAGCAAGGTCCGCGCTCAAAGCCTGATACTGGGTTGCAACGCCCACCTCGACGAACTGGAACCGCGCCTGAGCGGCAAGGTGCTGCCGGCCGGCAGCTATGTGGTGGCCACCGAGCCCTTGCCCGAGGCCCTGGCGCGCACGCTGATCCCGCAGAACATGGCGCTGTGCGACCAGAAGGTGGGGCTGGACTACTACCGCCTGACCGCCGACCGCCGCCTGCTGTTCGGCGGCGCCTGTCACTATTCCGGGCGCGACCCCAAGGACATCGGCGCCTACATGCGGCCCAAGGTGCTCAAGGTATTCCCGCAACTGGCCGAGGTGCGCCTGGACTACCAGTGGGGCGGCATGATCGGCATCACCGCCAACCGTTTCCCCCAGGTCGGTCGGCTCGGCCAGCACCCCAACGTGTTCTATGCCCAGGGCTACTCCGGGCATGGCCTGAACGTCACCCACTGGACCGCGAAGCTGCTGGCCGAGGCCATCGCCACCGAGCACAGCCAAGAGTTCGACGTGTTCAGCGCGGTGCCGCACCTG
Source organism: Pseudomonas peradeniyensis (assembly GCF_014268935.2). Taxonomy (GTDB): domain Bacteria; phylum Pseudomonadota; class Gammaproteobacteria; order Pseudomonadales; family Pseudomonadaceae; genus Aquipseudomonas; species Aquipseudomonas peradeniyensis. Next base: position 293,032 of record NZ_JABWRJ020000004.1, read on the forward strand.
ACCTTCCCCGGCGGCAAGGCACTGCGTTCGCCGCTGCTGGCGCTAGGCATGCTGTGGTACCGGCTGCGCGAGGCGCTGGGCTGACAACCCTGCTTCAGAGGATGGCCTGCAGCCCCTTGTCGGCGATGATGTTCAGTAGCTTCAAGGCAGGCCCGGCCGGGCGTGTTTCGCCCTGCTCCCACTTGCGCACCGTCGATGCGCTGGTATGCAGGTGGAGGGCGAACACCGGTTGGCTGAAGTTCAGCGCTTCGCGCAGGTGGCGGATGTCCTGGGCGCTGAATGCCCGCACCGGGGCCGGGCAGATCGCCTCGAAGTCACGCAACGTGACCTTGCCGACGGCACCTGCCTGCTCGAGGGCCGAGAGGTCGGCACGCAGTGATTCAATGAGTTTGCTGGTCACAGTGGACCTCCAGAATAAACATACCCGTGGAGGGCATACCTTCACAGTGTCAGAGCCCCATCGATAGTCAGCGTATTCCGGCAATACAGTAGGAAACGGCAACCGTCGCCATCCGAACACTGGCCTTCGGCCAACCACCTGCTAGCGTTGTTCTGGCCACTTCCCTCATGGACCTCGTCATCATGAAGCACCTGCCTCGCACCACCCTGCTGTGCGCTGCTCTGCTGGCCCTGGTTGCCTGCTCCAGCAACCGAGTCGATCCCAAGGACTATTCCGGCTTTCTCAAGGACTACAGCCGCCTGAAACCCGCCGAGAGCGTCTCCGGTGCGCCGGTGATGCGCTGGATCGACCCGGATGTGAAGGCCAGCCAGTACACCAAGGTGTTCATCGAACCGAGCCAGTTCTATCCCAAGCCACAGCCGACCAACGTGATCTCGGCGCAGACCCTGCAGGAGATCACCCGCTACTTCAACGAAGCGATGCGCCGCGAACTGGGTAGCGTGCTCACCCTGGTCAAGGAGCCTGGCCCGAACACCATCGTGGTGCGCCCGGCGATCACTGCGGTGTCCACCAGCACCGAAGGCCTCAAGCCCTACGAAGTGATCCCCATCGCCCTGGTGGCCGCAGCAGTCAACACAGCCGCCGGTGGCCGCGACCAGGCCGTGGACATTGCCGTGGAGGCTGCATTCCTCGACGGCGGCAACCAGAACGTGCTGGCCCAGGTGGTGCGCAAGGGCAGCGGCAAGGAGCTGGAGAACGACAGCACGCAACTGACCCTGAACGACGTCAAGCCGGTGCTCGATGGCTGGGCCAGCGACATGCGCCGCAGCTTCGTGGCATTACAGAAGAAGTCGAAGTGAGGCCGTCCAGCCTGTAGATCTCATCGCGGGGCAAGCCCGCTCCCACGGATCGGGAGCCGGCTTGCAGGCTTGATTGACACCACTCGTCGGACATACTGCAAAAAGGCCATCACTGCACTTTTTGCCTGCTTAACTCAAGCGGGCTGCCAGGCAGGCGGCACCGCACTTCAGGGATGGCTGCACAAGCCGGCTGCCAACAGCCGCTCGCACCGGGCACGCCAGTACATCCGCCCGTCTACCTGCCTCTCCCCTTCTCTCCCCCGTCCGCCTGCGCAAGCGTTGGTTACGGTGTTTCATTCATTGAATGCAACGGAGGCAATCATGTCTGTATCGCTGACCGCACCGTCGGAAGGCCTGTTCCCGGTGTCCTACCTCATTGGTAACAATGCCCCGGGCGCCCCGCGCCTGCAGCTTGACCTGCTGGTCTACACGCCAGACCGCAGTGTCAACGGCCACGCGCAGATCACCCAGACCACCGAAAAATCACAGAAGCTTGATTTTGATGACTGGGGGACCTACAGCTACCTCACCGTGCAGCCGCCAAGCGAAGGCAAGATCCTGCTGACGGTACGTGGCAACCATGGCGGACCACATGCCAATTCGGCGGAGCAGTTCGAGTTGCGCGCACTGCTCGACCAGGACTGGCAGAAAGGCACGGCCAGCTACCGCTACTACAACGGCCAGCATTGGATCGAGGTGGACAACGTACCCGTCGTGCTTGAGCTCAAGCGCATCCAGACGCTGGCGAATGTCGACCTGACGACCGAACTGCACAACGCCACCCTGGAAGCCGTGATCGCCACCGGCGACCTCGCGCAACTCAAGCAACTGGCCAGCGGTGCCGTGGGCAAAGCCCTGGACCAGGCCCTCGCCTCGACCAAGAGTCCGGCCGCCAAGGCCGCCAAGAAAGCCTGAGCAGACAAGGAGAATCAGCATGTCCTTCGGACTTTTTCATACCCGCCTGAACGTCAGCAACGGGCTGCTCGGCGCACCGATCCTGACCCTCGACCTGCTGGTGAATACCGTGCAGAAGAAGGTCACCGGCAGGGCCTCCATCATCCAGGCCACGCATCCGGTCCAGGCATTCCACGCCAAGGTGTGGGGTGGCTACAGCGAGCTGCCGTTCGCGCCTTCAGGCAGCCCGTCGATCGTCCTGCACCTGGATGGCAGCCCAAGCGGCCCGCTCAGCCAGATCGCCCAGACTTTCCATCTGCAGGGTCTGCTCGACCAGGGCTGGAACCTCGGCACCGCCAGCTACCGCTACTTCAGCAACGGCCACTGGGTCGACCAGCATGGCCGCGTGCGCAAGGCGCCGGACATCACCCACCAGGACCAACCGCAACCAGCGGAACGCCTGAAGGCTGTGATCAAGCACCTGGAAAACGCCTGATCTGAACCGTCGCGGGGCCAGCCCGCTGCCACATCAAGGTGTGGAAGCGGGTTGGCCCTGCGATCATCGGTCAGGCCATGAAGCTATAGGCGATCGCCGACAGCGTGATCAGGCCGATCAAAACCACGAACACATTCGACAGCTTGCCCGAGTACTGACGCAACGCCGGTACCTTCTGCACCGCATACATCGGCATCAGGAACAGCAAGCAGGCGATCACCGGCCCACCCAGGCTTTCGATCAGCCCGAGAATACTCGGGTTGAGGGTTGCCACCGCCCAGCAGGTCACCAGCATGAACAACGCCGTGGCGCGCTCCAGACGCTTGGCCGGCCAGGTCTTGCCGCGTCCGCGCAGGCTCTTGACGATCATGCCCTGGAAGCCTTCGCTGGCACCGATGTAGTGACCGAGGAACGACTTGGTGATCGCCACCAGCGCGATCAGCGGCGCGACGAAGGCGATCACCGGGGTCTGGAAGTGGTTGGCCAGGTACGACAGGATCGAGATGTTCTGCGCCTTGGCCGCGGCCAGGTCGGCCGGGCTCAGGGCCAGCACGCAGCTGAAGCAGAAGAACATCACCGTCAGCACCATCATCACATGGGCGGTGGCCAGGGTGCGGCCGCTCTTGCGGTCGGCGTCAACACCATAGCGGTGTTTCTGGTCGACGGCGAACGCCGAGATGATCGGCGAGTGGTTGAACGAGAACACCATCACCGGAATCGCCAGCCACAGGGTCAGCAGCAGCTTGGAGGCGCTGATGCCCTCGTTGGCCTGGGCGAAGAACGCGCCGTTCCAGTTCGGGATCAGGCTCAGGGCCAGCAACAGCAACGAGGCAACGAAGGGATAGACCAGCACGCTCATGGCCTTGACGATGATCTGCTGGCCACAGCGCACCACGATCATCAGCCCGCAGATCAGCAGCAGGGCCAGCAGCGCCCGTGGCGGCGCGCCGATGTGCAGTTGGTGCTCGAAGAAGCTGGTCAGGGTGTTGGTCAATGCCACGCTGTAGACCAGCAGGATCGGGAAAATGGCGAAGAAGTACAGCAAGGTGATGAGCTTGCCGGCGCCGACGCCGAAGTGCTCTTCCACCACCTCGGTGATGTCCTCGTTGCCGCCCTTGCGCCCGGACAGCACGAAGCGGGTCAGCGCCCGGTGGGCGAAGAAGGTCATGGGGAATGCCAGCAGCGCCAGGATCAGCAGCGGCCAAAAGCCGCCGACCCCTGCGTTGATCGGCAGGAACAGGGTGCCGGCGCCGATCGCCGTGCCATACAGGCCCAGGGCCCAGGTGGTGTCGTGGCGGTTCCAGGTGGTCGAGCCGCTGGCCGAAGCCAGGGCAGCCGAATCCGCACGAACGCTCGTGGTGCTTTGTACATCAGTCATGGGTATCGCCTTGTAGTTGTTTTTGTCGCAGGTACAGCGGGTGTTGCAGGTTCAATCAGGTTTGTCGGGCACTTCGTGGGAGCGGGCTTGCCCCGCGATGACCAACGCCATCGCGGGGCAAGTCGCATCGGCGCATCGGCGCACCGCCGCTCCCACGAAGCCAAAGACTGGATTTTCAGCACTCGACGAACGCGACAGCCAGGCCGCCGCGGGAGGTTTCCTTGTAGTTGGCGTGCATGTCCGCACCCGTGTCGCGCATGGTGCGGATCACCCGGTCGAGGGAGATGAAGTGTTCGCCGTCGCCGCGCAAGGCCATCTGCACGGCGTTGATGGCCTTCACCGCGGCGATCGCGTTGCGCTCGATGCAGGGGATCTGTACCAGGCCACCGACCGGGTCGCAGGTCAGCCCGAGGTTGTGCTCAAGGGCAATCTCGGCAGCGTTTTCCAGCTGCGGCGGCGTGGCGCCAAGTACCTCGGCCAGGCCTGCGGCGGCCATCGAGCAGGCCGAGCCCACCTCGCCCTGGCAGCCCACTTCGGCACCGGAGATCGAGGCGTTCTTCTTGCAAAGGATACCCACTGCTGCTGCGGCCAGGAGGAACGCCACCACGTCGTCGTCGCAGGCACCGGGGTTGAACTTCATGTAGTAATGCAGCACCGCCGGAATGATCCCGGCCGCGCCGTTGGTGGGCGCGGTGACCATGCGCCCACCGGCGGCGTTCTCTTCGTTGACCGCCAGGGCGAACAGGTTGACCCACTCCATGGCGCTGAGTGTCGAGCCGATCACGTTGGGCTTGCCAACCTCCTGCAGGCTGCGGTGCAGGCGCGCCGCCCGGCGCTTGACCTTCAGCCCGCCGGGCAGGATGCCTTCGTTGCGCAGGCCGTTGTCGACGCACTCGCCCATCGCCGCCCAGATCTTCAGCAGGCCTTCGCGCACCTCGCTTTCCGGGCGCCAGGCGCATTCGTTGGCCAGCATCAGCTGGCTGACGCTCAGGCTATGGGCCTTGCACAGGGCCAGCAGCTCAGCGCCACTGGAGAACTCGTAGGGCAACTCGACCTGGCCTTCGCTGCCTTGTGGCGCGTCGATCTCATCTTGCTCGACGATGAAGCCGCCACCCACGGAGTAGTAGGTCTGGCTGAACTGGCTGCCCTGCCCGTCGAAGCTCTCCAGGGTCATCGCGTTGGGGTGATAGGCCAGGCTCTCGTCGAGCAGGCGCATGTCACGGCTGTACTGGAACTCGACCGGCTGGCTGCCATCGAGCATCAGGCACTGCTCCTGCATCAGCTGGTCGATGCGTGGCTCGATGCTGTGCGGGTCGATGCGGTCCGGCCACTGGCCCATCAACCCCAGTAGACAGGCGCGGTCCGTGGCGTGACCGACACCGGTGGCCGACAGCGAGCCATAGAGGCGCACCTCGACTCGCCGCACCTGCGCCAGCAGGCCGCGTTCACGCAGGGCCTGGGCGAAGGTCGCCGCGGCGCGCATGGGGCCGACGGTGTGGGAGCTGGACGGGCCGATGCCAATCTTGAAAAGGTCGAAAACACTGATAGCCATGCTAATGCCTGACCGTGACAACCCTTTACGATGTGTCACGGCTCTCTGGAAAATTTGAGCGGTATTGCCAAGTTGCGCGATACTGCCGCGCTCAGGCCAGCTTGACCAACGAAACTTCCTACATAAGCCTTTAGCAGGACTAAACGATGAAAGGTCCACTCAACGGCCAGGTGTTCGTCTGGCTGCACGTGTTCTCCTGTGCGGCACGGCACCTGTCGTTCACCCGCTGCGCCGAGGAGCTGCACATCACCCCTGGGGCCGTCAGCCAGCAGATGCGCCAACTCGAGGAACGCCTGGGCTTTCGCCTGTTCCTGCGCCGCGCCCGCGGCGTCGAGTTGTCCGCTGAAGGCCAGCGCCTGGCACAGACCGTGGCCGAGGCCTACGGCGGCATCGAGGCCGAGCTGCTGCGCCTGGATGCCGGCGAAATCCGCGGCACCCTGCGCCTGCGCTCGATCCCCTCGTTCCTGGCCAAGTGGCTGACCCCGCGCCTGCCGCGCTTCCAGCAGCGCTACCCGGACATCGAGCTGCGCCTGGTGGCCGAGGACAGCAACCAGGCGCTGCACCCGGAAGACTTCGACCTGGCCATCGACCTCAACGACGGCAGCTACCCGGGCATGCTTTCCACCCCGCTGCTGGACGAGCAGATCTTTCCGGTCTGCTCGCCGGCCCTGCTGCGCGGCCGCCCGCCGCTGCACGGCCCGGCGGACCTGGCCCACTACCCGCTGCTGCACGACATCACCGCCTGGCGCGGCAGCTCGGAATACGCCGAATGGGAGTTCTACCTCGACGGTATCGGCGCCGGCGGGCTGGACGTGCGCCGCGGGCACACCTTCAACCGCAACCACCTGACCATCGAGGCCGCCATCGCAGGGGTCGGCGTGGCCATCGCCCGGCGCACCCTGCTCAACGACGAGCTGGAACGCGGCGCGTTGATCGTGCCGTTCGGGGTGCCGATCGCCAACCACAAGCGTTATGTGCTGCTGTATCCGCCGGGCGGGCTGAGCCAGCCGGGAGCGCGTGCAGTGCATGACTGGCTGGTGGAAGAGGCCCAGGGTTTCCGCGCCTTGCATCCGCTGAAGCTGCCCGCCAGCTGAAGGCCTCCGGACAGAACCGCCCCTTCAATCGGCAAACGCCCGCACCAGATGCTCGATCACTGCCCGCACCCGCGCCGTGTGGCGCAGGTCGCGATGGGTGACCATCCATACCTCGTAGGGCTGGCTGCGCGCGCGCTGCGGCCAGACCCGCAGCAAGCCGTCGCGCTGCCCCAGCTCCACGGGAATCTCGCCCAGGCCCAACCCTTCGGCGATGCCCCGACGCAGCATCATGCTGGCATTGGCCGCCATCACCACCCTGCCCTCGCCCATGGGCACGTCCACCAGGGTCGGTACCCCGCGATCACGCCAGTACGGCTCGTACACCACCAGGTCGTGTCCGGCGAAACTGCCCTCCTGCGGCATGCCGCGACGCGCCAGATAGTCCGCCGAGGCGAACAGCCCCATCTGCCAGCTGGCCAGCTTGCGCAGCACCAGGTCGGGGTTGTCCGGGCGCTGGTTGCGGATGGCGATGTCGGTTTCGCGTTGCGACAGGTTGACGATCTCCGAGCTGCCGCTGAGCACGATGCGCACCTCGGGGTGGTCGTCGTGCAACCGGCGCAGCGCCGGGATGACGAACTCCAGCGCCAGGGAATCGGTGGTGGCGATCCGCACCTCGCCGGCCTGTTCGTTATCGCTGCCCCGGGTGCGACGGGCCAGCTCCAGGGCGGCCTGCTCCATCTTCTGCGCCAGCTCCACGGCCACTTCGCCGGTGGCGGTCAACTGGTAACCGGCGGGGGTGCGCAGGAACAGGGTCGCGCCAAGGTCGGCCTCCAGCGCCGCCACCCGCCGGCCCACGGTGGCCTGGTCGACGCGCAGCACCCGGGCGGCGCGGCGCAGGGTCTGTTCGCGGCTCAAGGCCAGCAGCATGCGGGCGTCATCCCAGTTCATTCGCTCACTCCATCACTCGTCGGGTAAACCCGCTCCCACAGGACAGGTACCGCGACAGAAATCTCACCTGAAGAAAATCTGCAAAGGTGCGTCGCAAAATCGCCGCGCGACCGCGCAGCGTGGGTTTCATACCCTGTGACGCACCGGGCCAAAACGGCCTTTCCTCAGAATGACAGAGGTCTTCATGCGTCACATCCCCACTCACATGGCCGCCATCGATATTACCCAACCTGGGGGCCCCGAGGTCCTGCAGGCCGCCACCCATGCCACGCCTCGACCAGGCCCCCGGGAGGTGCTGATCCAGGTCCATGCCGCCGGCGTCAACGGCCCCGACCTGCTGCAGCGCAAGGGCCTGTACGACCCGCCCGCCGGCGCGCCGGACATTCCGGGGCTGGAGATCGCCGGCAAGGTCGTGGCCACCGGTGAGCAGGTCCGCCACTTTGCCGTGGGCGATGCGGTGATCGCCCTGGTCCAGGGCGGCGGCTACGCCGAATACGCCGTGGCCGACGAGCGCACCACCGCGCACCTGCCGGATAACCTGTCGATGGTCGAGGGCGCCGCCTTGCCGGAAACCTTCATGACCGTCTGGGTCAACCTGTTCCAGCGTGGCGGCTTCAAGGCCGGTGAAAGCGTGTTGATCCACGGCGGCGCGTCCGGCATCGGCACCACCGCCACGCAACTGGCCCGGGCCCTGGGCGCGGCGAAGATCCTCACCACGGTCAATGGCGCCGGGCAACAGGCCGCCAGCTTCGAGCTGGGCGCCGACGTGGCCATCGACTACACCCGCGAGGACTTCGTCGAACAGGTCATGCTGCACACCGAGGGCAAGGGCGTGGACGTGATCGTCGACATCATCGCCGGTGACTATGTGGCCCGCAATTTCAAGGCCGCGGCCATGGATGGACGTATCGTGCAGATCGGCGTGGTCAAGGGCCCGGCCACCGAGGTCGACCTGTTTCCCCTGTTGACCAAGCGCCTGACCCATATCGGCTCGACTCTGCGCGCGCGCAGCGCCGACGACAAGGCGGCGATCCTCGCGGAACTGCAAGCCAAGGCCTGGCCCCATGTGCGCAGCGGCGCGGTCAAGCCGCTGGTCCACGCGACCTTCCCACTGGCGGCGGCCAGCCAGGCCCATGCCCTGATGGAGTCTGGCCGGCATATCGGCAAGGTGGTGTTGAAGGTTGCGCACAACGGCTGAGTCAGTCGAGCGCGCCGCTGCCCAGGGCGATCCTGATCGCCTGGGCGGTGGTGCTCACCCCCAGGCGCCTACGGGCGGCGCGCAGGTGGTTTTCCACGGTGCGCACCGACAGGCCCAGGGTGGCGGCGATATCCGCCTGGCGCTGCCCGGCGGCGGTCCAGGCCAGCACCTGGCGCTCACGCGCCGACAGCTGACCCTCGCCGGGCGGTGCCTCCAGTAGCCGCCGTGCACCGAGGAACGCTGCGTTGGCCAGCAGGCTCAGGGCCAGGCGCGCCGGCGCCGAAGCGTCGATGCGCACACCGCCCAGGCTCATCGCCCCCTCCAGGCCTGCCGGGCCGAACACCGGCACCTGCAGGCCATGGATACCCGGCCCGCAGGGTACCCGCACCAGCCGATAGCGTTCACCTTCGTCGCTCGGCTGCTTGCTCCAGAAGAACGCTTCACGGGCTGCCAGCAGATGGCGGGTCACCGGGCAATGGCGCACGTAGGTCCGGGCATCGACCGCCTGGTCGTCACCGAACCAGTCCCCTTCCACCCAGTGGATGCGCTCGACCACTTCGTCCCGCGCGGCGCTGGCGCTGAACAGCACGAAACGGTCATAACCCAGTGGCCGGGCGACGTTGCGCACGGCTGTCTGGATCGTCGCCAGGGCGGTGGCCTGCTCGATCTGCCGGACCGCCTGAACCACCTCGTCGAACGGCATACCCCTCACCCGCCGTTGGCCGCCTTGAGCAAGGCCGCGGCGGCCAGCTTGCCCAAGGCGTTGCCGGCCAGCGGGCTGTCGCCGGTGAGCAACCGACGGTCCTGGTGGACGGCGCCGGAGATGCCGTCGTTGACGATCTCGACGCCCTGGGCCTGCAGACGCTCGCCGAACTTCCAGGTCAGGTGACCGGGCATGTAGCCGATGTCCGGGGTCTTGGCATCCAGCTCATCGGGGAAGGCGCAGATCTTGTAGCCATCGAACAGTTTGCCGCCAGCCAGCAGCGCCGCCGGACCGTGGCACAGGGTGATGACGAACTTGTCGTGATCCGCCGCCCATTTCAGCACCTGGGCAACCTCTTGGCTTTCCGGCAGGCCGATCAACGCGCCGTGGCCACCGGGAATGAACACGCCGATGTAGTCCGAGTCGTCACCCAGGGCACTGTCGATCACCTCGGCGAGCTTGCGCGGCTGCTTGAAGGCGGGCTTGTAGCGCTCGAACAGGCCGAGCACCTGCTGGTCCTCGCGCGGCATGGCCCAGTATTCGAACTTGACCGGGTTGCCCGACAAGGTCGCGACGTCGAAGGCGAAGCCGGCCTTGTCCAGGTGGTACATGGGCAGCAGGGTTTCCACGGGATGGTTGCCGGTGGAGAACAGCGTGCCGTTGTCGGTGAGCAGGTAGCGCTCGTCGGCGCCGATCAGGAGGATTTTCCAGCGTCCGCCCTTGTAGGCGTCGGGGTAGTCGGCGCCGCTGAGGTCGGACTTGGGTGAGGTGAACTGGCTGAGGGAATACGGCGAGGGGAAGAAGGCGTTGTCCTCGGCCGGATCGGGGGTCGGGCGTTTGTCGTCGTTGTTGCTGGTCATGGCTGTGCTCCTGTGCCTGGGGGGGTAACCGGATCCATGCTAGGAGGCCACCGGATGAGCGGCAATGAGGGTTTTCCCTCAATGGCTGCCTGTGGCATCGGTACATCAGACCGCGCGGTCCTTGTGTAGGAGCGACCGCAAAATGGCCCGGGACAGTCTAGTCGAGCGCAGACGGCGTATCGACGTCGCGCACGACCCCGCCATCGTCCAGGTCCAGAACAACAACGCGATCGGCATGCTGCCGCAACACGGCGCGCGCCCCTTCATCACCGGACAACCCGCCGAGCTCGGCCCAGAACTCCCGCCCAAACAGCACCGGGTGCCCATTCTGAGCCTGATGACGCGGCACCACGATGACCGAAGGGCCAGCAGTTGCGATCAGACGCTGGAAAGTCGTGGGCAGAATCCACGGCATATCCCCCAACAGGATGGCGACCGCCTGTGCCTCGCTGTCCTCCAGCGATGCGGCGCCCGCCGCCAGGCTATGGCCCATGCCCAGCCCGGCATCGAGACTATGGACAACCCGACAGCCTGGCGGTAACCCCAGATCCTCGCCCCGCTCGCCAGCACGCAGCACCACGCGCACCTCGTCGAATGCCGCCTGGGCGCGCTCGACGCTGTGCTGCAACAGACTGCGACCATCGCCCAGTGCGGCCCAGCGCTTGTCCGCGCCGAAGCGCGAACCCTGGCCGGCCGCCAGCACCAGCGCGACGACGCTCACAAGGCCTCGCGGGCGATGCCGCTGCGGGTGCGCAAGATATCGGCGAGCACCGCCAGGGCGATCTCCGCCGGCGTCTTGCTGCCCAGGTTGAGGCCGATGGGGGCATGGATGCGCGCCATCTCGGCATCGCCGAGCCCGCCGATGCGGCGCAGGCGTTCACGGCGCTTGTCCGAGGTGGCTCGCGAGCCCATCACGCCAATGTAGAACGCTTCGGTGTGTACCGCTTCGAGCATGGCCAGGTCGTCGATCTTCGGGTCGTGGGTGAGCGCCACCACCGCCGTGTCGCGGTGGCAACCACCGTTGGCGATGAACAGCGAGGGCAGTTCCCGACGGATTTCTATCCCGTCGAGCACCACGTTGTCCATCACCTCGTCGCGAGGGTCGCACAGCACCACCTCGAAGCCCAGGCCCTTGCCGAACTCGGCGCAGAAGTGCGCGACGCTCGAGTAGCCGGCCAGCAACAGGCGTTGGGCGGCGCCGACGCGCAAGCGTACGGATTCGCCGCCCTGCTCCACCCGTGGCCCCTGGCTGTGGTCATCCAGCACGCGACGTTCGCCCGTGCGCAGGTTGACCTCGCGCAGCAGCCGGCGACGGCCGAGCAAGGCCGCCTCCAGCTCACCGAGGTGCGCCTGGGTCGCGCAGTCGCCCGGCAGGTTCTCCACCAGCACATCGAGGATGCCACCGCAGGGCAGTCGGATGTTGCCGCGGGTGTCGCTGCCGTCGCCGTAGCGCACCACGGCGACGGCCCCGGCGAACTCGCCGGCGGCGACGCGTTCGAGGAAGTCCTCCTCAACGCAACCACCGGACAGCGAGCCGACCCAGTGCCCCTGCTCGTTGACCGCCAGCAGCGAGCCCGGTGCGCGCGGCGCCGAGCCATAAGTGCAGAGCACCGTGCACAGCCACACGCGCAAGCCGTCACGCGACCACTGCGCCGCCTGGCGCACCACCTGCAGGTCGAGATGCTGCACCGGTCAGTCCACCTTCAGCTGGGCCAGCTGCTGGGTGGTCAGGTCGCCCGGCAGGCCGCCCCAGGCTTCGCGCAGGTAGTTGACCATGTCGGTCAGCTGCCGGTCGTCGAGCTTGTCGGCGAAGCCCGGCATCGGCTGCATGCGCTCGAAGCCAGTGAACTGCTGCTCGCGGATGCCGTCGACGATGGCCTTGACCAGGTTGCGCGAGTCGGCCTGGCGCAGCACGGTGTTGCCGCGCATGGCCACGGCGATGTGCGGCTTGCCCTCGCCCTCGACACCGTGGCAGCCGGCGCAGACGTTGAGGTACTGCTGGCGGCCGCGCTTGGCGCTCTCGCCCAGGGTCTCGTGGGCGACTGTCTGTACCACCTTGGCCGCCGGTGGCTGGTCGCCAAGCAGGTAGGTGGCCATGGCCGACAGGTCGCTGTCTTCCAGATGCTGGGTGCTGTGGTGCACCACCGGGTACATCTCGTTGAACATGCTGCCCTGGGCGCTGACACCGTGCTTGAGGAAGGTCGCCAGGTCCGCCTGGTTCCAGCCACGGTCGGCCAGGTCCTGGGCCAGCAGGCTCGGCGCCAGGTAGCCCAGCAGCAGGCCGCCGGTCAGGCGCTTGTCCTGCTGCAGCGCGCCAATCGGGTTGCGCGGGGTGTGGCACTCGCCGCAGTGGCCGAGCACCTCGACCATGTACTGGCCGCGCTTCCACGCCTCGCTGTTGCCCTTGCCCTCCTCCAGCTGCACGCTCTTGCCATACAGCAGGTTCCAGCCGATCAGGCCGGTGCGCACGTTGAACGGGAAGCTCAGGCTGGTTTCCGGGGCCGGACGGTTGATCGGCGCCACGCTCATCAGGTAGGCATGGATGGCGTCGGAGTCCTCGCGCTTGACCAGGTGGTACGAGGTGTACGGCATGGCCGGGTACAGGTTGGCACCGTCCTTGCGCTTGCCCTCGGTGAGGGCGGCGAAGAACTCGTCGCTGCTGTAGTTGCCGATACCGTACTGCTTGTCCGGGGTGATGTTGGTGCCGTAGATGGTGCCGAACGGCGAATGGATCGGCAGGCCGCCGGCATAGGGCGCGCCGCCTTCGGCGGTGTGGCAGGCCATGCAGTCGGCGGCGCGGGCGAGGTATTCGCCGCGCTTGATCAAGGCCTCGTCCGCCGCCTGGGCGTTGCAGGCGACCAGGGCGCCGATGGCCAGGGCCAGGCTGCTCAGAACACGCGTCATGCTCAACCCTCCTTGACCAGGCCGAGGTCACCCAGCACTTCGCGGGTCGCCTCGTAGTAGCGTACGTAACCGGTGCAACGGCACACATGGTGGCCGAGGCTGGCCTCGATGGCGCCCTCCAGCTCGCTCTGCTTCAACGGCTTGCGCTGGGCCTTTTCCACCAGCACCGTGGCGGCGTTGACGAAGCCCGGCGCGCAGTAGCTGCACTGGAAGGCGAAGCGGTCGACGAACTTCTGCTGGATCGGGTTCAGCTCGCCGGGGTTGCCGGCTTCGTCGAGCTTGGCGTGGCCTTCGATGGTGCGGACTTTCTTGCCCTCGAAGTAATGCGCGCCGGTGATGCAGGTGCGAACTTCCTCGCTGGTGCCGTCGGGGTTGTCGACGATCACCACGCAGGCATGGCAGATGCCCTGGCCGCAGCCCAGGCGGGAGCCTGTGAGGTTCTGGTATTCGTGCAGGAAGTCGATCATCGCCAGGTCATCGGGGACCACTTCGGTGACGACAGGTTGACCGTTGAGGGTCAGTTGCAGCTTGCGGTCAGCCATTGAGGGCCTCCTTGACTCGGGCGGGGGTGATGGGCAGGTCGCGTACGCGCTTGCCGATGGCGTGGGCCACGGCGTTGCCGATGGCGCCGACCACCGGGATCATCACCACTTCGGCGATACCCTTGGACGGGTCGGTCGGCGACAGCGGCGGCAGGATCTCCGAGGTCTGCTTCCACACCGCCACATGTTTGGCCATCGGCAGGCGATAACGGTTGAAGTTCCAGTCGCCCTCACCCGGGCCACCCTCGTACAGCGGCATTTCCTCCAGCAGCGCATGGCCGATGCCCATGGCGATACCGCCCTCGAGCTGGCCCTTGACCAGCTCCGGCACCAGCACCCGGCCGCACTCGACCCAGCTGTGGTGATTGAGCACCGTCACCTCGCCGCTGCCCTTGTTGACCTTGACCTCGACGATGGTCGCCACCGGGCTGTAGTAGGTGACCATGGCGTTGTTCAGCTGGGTGGCCGGGTATTCGGCGTTCTGCCGGTCGAGCAGGTGGAAGCCGGCGCTGTTCATCTGCGCCTTCTTCGCGTTCACCGCACCGTCGCCGTATTTCACCGCCACGGCATCGAGCGGCAGGCGCTCGCGCACGCCATCGATGACGAAGTCGGCCTCGGCCCAGCTCCAGCGGTTGAAGCCGTGCACGCTGACACCAGTGACCAGGCCCATTTCGTGGGCTTTCTTGGCCAGCGTGGCGAACGGGATCGGCGCCAGGCCGTTGCCGGTCAGTTCACCGTTGACCCACACCGCGTTCTCGCGACGCACCACCAGAGGGTTGGCCTGGCCGCCATACGGGCCCTGGCTCCACAGGGCCATGGCCGCCGGCCACAGGCCGTGGTTGAACAGCACGCGGGCCGCTTCGCGGGTGGCGTGGCTGAAGTAGAACGCCGAGTTGGTCGCCGACGACGGCGAAGCCAGCTTGCCGACCCAGCGCGGGTTGCGCAGCGCGGCGTCCTGCTCGGCCTGGCTGATCAGGTAGGGGTTGCCGCTGGTGCTCAGCGCCAGCTCCGGCCATTCGGTCTGGGCGGTCATGACCTCGTCGGCGACACGGCCGAGGAAGTCGCTGACCACCAGGGCCTGGGAGGTGGACATGCCAGTGCCCAGCTCGGTGCCGATATGGCGCAGGCTGATACGGCCATCGGCAGTGAACTCGACCGCCGCCATCGGCGCCTCGGAGCCGGTGCCGAAGTCTTTCTGGGTGATGGCAAAGCCCACGCCGTACCAGTTGTCGTGGTCCTTGGCGTCCTCGGCCTGCTTGCGCGCGTTGCGATTCTTCCACCAGTCGTGCGCGGCGGCCTTGTCGAGGATCTCGTGCAGGCGCAGGGCACCGGCGGGCACCGCGCCCTGGGTGTTCTTCATGCCCGACTTGAGCGCGTTCTTGCGGCGCAGCTCGATGGCGTCCACACCCAGGCGGTCAGCAATCTCGTCGACCATCATCTCGGTGGCGGCCATGCTCTGCAGGGTGCCGTAGCCGCGCATGGAGCCTGCCTCGACGCCACGGGAATGGTAGGCGGTCACCGACAGGTCGTTCTGCGGCATGTAGTAGATCGACTGCGCCGCGGTGGCGCCCACGGCGGCCACCGACGGGCTGTAGTTGATGCGCCCGCCGCCGTCGACGCTCATGTCGGCGCGGAAGATCTTGAAGCTCATGTCCTTCTTGTCGACGGCCAGCTGGTAGCGGATGTCGAACGGGTGGCGCTTGATGCCGCTCTGGAACTGCTCGTAGCGGTCGTTGGCCAGGCGAATCGGCACGCCCGCGCCGTACAGCGCGGCGACGGCGGCGTAGAACACGAAGATGTTGTTGTCCTTGGAGCCGTAGCCGACGGTATAGCCCGGGTGCATGTTCAGGTGCTTCAGGCCGAAGCGCGACGGCTTGATCATGTGCACGCATTCCTGCGCCACTTCGAACGGGCACTGGGTGGCCACGACGAAATGCAGGGTGCCGGTGGCCGGGTCGAACCAGCCGTTGCCGTTGTCCGGCTCGAGGGCCGCGGGCTCGATCGACGGAGTCTTGTAGCGCTCGTCGAACAGCAGCCAGTCTTCCGGCGGCTGCTTGAGCTGCTCGTCGATGCGCTGGGCGTAGAACATCCCCTGCTCGGTGAGGGTGCCGTGCTGCTTGGGCTCGGCGGTCCATACCGGCTTGCGCGCCAGGATGGTGGGAAACAGCATGGTGTTCTTCAGGCTCGAGTATTCGTCCTCGTCGAACGGCGTCTTGCCGCCCACGCGCACGAAACGGAAGCTGCCGTAGGGGTCGCGCTGGTACAGCGGGGCCTGGGCGCCGTAGCGGATCGCCTGGTCGTTGAATTGCAGCTTGAGCTTGGCCTTGCGGAAACGCTCGAAGTCGTTCCAGATCAGGATCGCCACCGGGTGGCCGATGAACATCGGCACCTGGCCCGGGGGCAGCAGCGGGTCCGGCGAATGGGCTTCGGGCCAGGCGATGCCGTCCTTCTTCAGGTCGTCGGCGGTGACGATGCGGTCCGGCTGCAGTTCGGCGCCCAGCAGCGACAGATCATGGCCTGCGTAGATGCGGTCGGCCTTGGTGGCCTTGAGCAGCATGGCGTGGCCCTGCTGCTGCGGCCAGCCGGGCATGTCCTTGGCGCGGATGTCGCGGGCGAACACCTTGTTGCCACAGACCTTGGACAGCGCGTCGTTACGGAAGCGCGCCTTGCCGTCGTGGTTCATCCACTTCTGCGGCGAGGTGGTGACCTTGTTTTCCATCAGGGCGGCGAAGGCCTGGCTGCCGAGCGGCGCCAGGGTCACGCCGACACCGGCGATCAGCCCGCCTTGCAGGAACGAGCGCCGGGAAATATCACGGTTGGACATGGTTGATCCTCTGGGTAGCTCTTGGGCTGCCCATGCTTTTTCTGGTGCTTGAGAAACTGGGAGGGCGCGCACGATCACAAAAACTGACTACGAAGTCAAGTTAACGATCGTAGGGTGCCTCTGCAAGTCAAGCAGACAACTTGTCGCGGGGTGGGACCTTCGATTGGATAGGGCCCATGGCGAGGGCAACCGAGGCATCGCTACTGCTTGGCACGGGCGTTGCCCGTGATCGCGGGACAAGCCCGCGCCTACAGGTGGGGGGGCGTAATAACGGGCAAAAAAGACGCCTCATCAGAGGCGCCAAGACATTCACCTGTAACCAAAGGAGCACGTGGGCTTCTCAAGGTGAACTCGGGAAATGCTCAGAGGATCGACAGTGGGTACTCGACGATCACCCGCACCTCGTCCAGGTCCGATTCGAAGGCCGTGGCCCGGGTGGTGGCCTGGCGCACGCGCAGCGACAGGTCCTTGGCCGCGCCGGTCTGCACCACGTACTTGACCTCGATGTCGCGCTCCCAGCGCTTCTGGTCGGTGAGCGGGTCACCGTTGTCGTCACGGCGCATGTAGTAGGCGTTGGCGTGGCTGTAGTCGGCGTCGCTGCCACGGCCGTAGCGGGTCATGAACGACAGCCCCGGCACACCGTAGGCGGCCATGTTCAGGTCGTAGCGCAGCATCCACGAGCGCTCCTTCGGCGAGTTGAAGTCGCTGTACTGGATGGAGTTGTCGAGGAAGATCGAGTCGGACTGGCGCAGGTAGTCGAAATCGTCGTCGCCGTTGTTGCGCTGGTGGGTCAGCGCGAGGGTGTGGGCGCCGTAGCGCACGCCGAGCTTGGCGCTCCAGATGTCGTTGTCGAACTGCCCCAGGCGCTGACGCCCTTCATCCTTGGCGTTGTAGAAATTGAACCCGCCGATCAGCGCCAGCTCATCCGACAACGGCCAGGTCACGCTGGTGCCGGCGTAGTACTGGTTCCACACATCCTTCAGGCGACTGCCGAACAGGCTCACGCTGACGTTTTCGTTGATCGCGTAGTCGCCGCCGCCGTAGGCGATCCATGGCGAGTCCACCGCGCCGCCGTAGAAGGTCACGAAGTTCTCGCGCAGGTCGCTGGACACCGGCTGGCTCATGGCGTGCAGGCGCCCGGCTTGCAGCGTCAGGCCTTGCAGGCTGGTGTTCTCCAGGGTCACCCCGCGAAAGCTTTCCGGCAGCAGCCGCGAGTCGCCGGCAGCGACCACCGGGTTGACCGGGAACACATCGCCCACCCGCAGCACGGTGTCGAACAGGCGCACCTTGGCCGCGCCGCCGACCTTGCTGTATTCGTCGCGGGCCTGGCCATCACGGTCCACCGGCAGCACGTCGAACGAACTGCGCCCGCCGTTGCGCCCGCCACCGGTGTCGAGCTTGAGCCCGAGCATGGCGAAGGCATCCACGCCGACACCCACCGTGCCCTGGGTGAAGCCGGATTCGAAGCGGGTGATGATGGCGTGGGCCCAGGCTTCGGAGTAGCCGTTGTCGCTGGCCTTGGCGGGGTTGTAGGTGGGCGCGCGACCGTCGCGATGGTCACGGTTGAAGTAGTAATTGCGGTTGAGCACGCTCAGGCGGCTGCCCTCGATGAACCCTTCCTGCTGCTCTTGCGCGGCCCAGGCCGAGGGGCCGAAGCCGGCCAGCGCCACCAGGGCGGCCAGGGAAAGTGTTGGATTGCTTGTCATCCGTTGCTCCTTCGATTGCGGCTGTTCTTGTTGTCGGGCCTTGGCGCTGGAGCGTCCCTGGTCTGGCCAGATGCGTGCGCACCCAGCCCCGTTGGCCGAGCCTGATGCTCGCCGCTGGCGGATAACGGGAAGGTGATGAGAGGATTACAATCGTGTCATTCGCGGCCGTGGAATCGGCATCCCCGGCCACCTTTCATATCTGTAACCCGGGCGTCATGCCGCTGTCGGCTGCCCGTCGCTAGCGTGGACTGCGAAACGAACCTTTCGGAGATACGCACCATGCTACGACCGACCCTGATAGCCGCCCTGCTGGCGCTTTCTCTTTCGGCCCAGGCCACGGGCTTTTCCAGGCTGGACAACGAGCAGCTGCTCGAGGACCACCAGCAGGCCGTGGCGGCCTACGCGGCGCAACGCGCCAAGCCGATGCCGGAGATCGTCGACTATCGCTATGGCATGAAGCTCGACGTCGCCCGCCTCGTGCGCCAGTCGGGCGACCCGCGCACCTGCGAAGTAGTGCCTCGGCTGATGACCTTCGAGGACAGCCAGGGCACCCTGCGCACCGTGCGTTACTCGGTGCAGTCGCAATGCATCAACAACAAGTAGCTCAGCCGCGCAGCCCGTCCACCAGCTGCAGGCTGTTGCGCCCGCCGCGCTTGGAGGCGTACAGCAGCACGTCACCCTGCTCGATCAGGGCCGCCAGGCTGGCCGGTGGCCGGTCGAACAGGTTGGCACCGATGCTCAGGGTCACCGCCTCGGGGGTGCGGAACGATTGCTCGGCTGTCGCCTGGAACTGCCGGCGCAA
Organism: Pseudomonas peradeniyensis; assembly: GCF_014268935.2. GTDB lineage: Bacteria > Pseudomonadota > Gammaproteobacteria > Pseudomonadales > Pseudomonadaceae > Aquipseudomonas > Aquipseudomonas peradeniyensis. The sequence goes on from NZ_JABWRJ020000004.1 coordinate 312,133, forward strand.
GGTATCGGCGAGCTGTTCAATGGCCTGGCGCGAAGCATCACCCAGCAGGATGACGAACTCGTCACCGCCCAGGCGCGCGGCGATCGCCCGCTCCGGCAGCAATGCCCGGATCATCTCGCTCAGGGCCACCAGCAAGCGGTCGCCGGCGGCGTGCCCGTGCAGGTCGTTGACCAGCTTGAAATGGTCGATGTCGATCAGCAACAGGGCGCCCGGACGTTGCGGCGAGACCTCCTTCAGCAGGTTCGCCGCCCGCACCTCCAGGGCGCGACGGTTGTACAGCGCAGTCAGCGGATCGCGCGCGGCCAGGCGCTCGATGCGCTCCTCGCGGCGGTAGCGCACGGTGCCGGTCATCGACAGGGCGATCAGCATGATCGCCATGGCGCCTTCCACCAGCGACGCCTGGATGATCTGCCCACGGAACGCCGTGAGGTCGATCAGCGTCCCCGGCAGCAGCGCCGGCAAGGTCTTGGCCAGGTAGAACAGGCCGTGCAGCAGCAGGATGTAGCGCAACTGCACCGCCCCCACGCTCAGGGACTTGCCGTGCGGGCGCAGCAACGCGCTGGCGTACAGGGTGAAGCCGGCGACCAGCAGCGAGTTGAGCACCAGGAAGGTCTTCGACCACATTGGCCATTGCGGCAGCAGCAACAGGCCCGACCAGAGCAGCGGCGCCAGGTAGCAGGCCCGTGACAGCCGCGTTTCGGTGAAGCGCGACACCCCCAGCAAAAACAGCCAGTGGGCGGCGACCAGCATGCCGTTGGCAAACCAGATGCCGACGAACAGATAACCGCTGCCACGCAGCAGGGCAAGCGAGGAGCCGACGCTGATGGTGGCGAAGCTGGCGCTCCAGCACAGCAAGGAGGACTCGCGCACGCTGATCCATTCCACGGCCAGGTACAAGGCGGCGACCGCGGCCAGGGCGATGGAGAGGGTCAGCAGGGTGGAAGCGTCGAACGCCATGGGTGGGGGTGGCCTGTGTATTACCGTTCAGAGCGCTGATTGTATGCGCTCGACGGCGTTTGCACAGGCACATTTGATATCCAAATGATGGCATTCTGACGAACACCCCATCCGTCCGCACTATTGCCCGGAAAGGAAGCTCACCAGCTGCCGCCCATGGGAGCTCAGCGCCTCCCAGCCACGGAAGCAGATGCGCAGTTCCAGGGTCGCCCAACGCTCCTCCAGCGCCACCCGGCGCACCGCCAGTTCCTGCTCGGCGCGCACCGCGGCGGTCTCGGGCAGCATCGCGATGCCGGCGTGATGGGCCACCAACTGCGCGATGGCTTCGAAGCTGGGGGCGCGCACCCGCACCTTCAGCGGCATGGCCAGGTTCATCGCCAGCTCCTCGACGAAACGCTGCATGGCGCGCTCGGCCGGCAGGCAGACGAAGGGAAACCCCAGGGCATCCGCCAGGCGCAGCTGGCCACGCCCGGCCAACGGGTGATCGAGCGGCACCAGCAGCACCAGGCGCTCGGTGCGAAACGGCAGCGACACCAGGCCATCGTTGACCAGGTTGCCGTCGTACACGCCGATCTCGCACTCCCCGGCCAGCACCACCCGCAGCACATCGATGCTCTTGTGCTCGACCAGTTGCAGGTCCACTTCCGGGTAGTCGGCCAGGAACGGCCCGAGCACCGCCGGCAGCAAGGTGCTGTTGGTCACCGTGGAGGCTGCCAGGTGCAGGGTGATGCGTCGCTGGCCGGCCAACTCGCCGAGGGTGTCGTGCAGTTTCTGCGCCTCGCCCAGCACGCCGCGTGCCGACTCCAGTACCAGGCGCCCGGCGGGGGTCAGCTGCATGCCGTCGGCCTTGCGCTGGAACAGGGTCAAGCCACAGCGCGCCTCGAACAGGCGCAGCCGGGTGCTGGCGGCCGAGACCGCTACCGGAAAGGTCGCCGCCGCCTTGCTCAAGCTGCCGGTCGCGGCGATGGCCGCGAGCAGGCGCAGGTCCGCCAGATCAAAGTGCATCGAGATTTCTCCAAATCAGAACGCCATGTTCGAGAAAAAGCGATTCTAGCCTGCCTGCGTTCTGCGCAGAATAAGCCACGCCCCCTTGCCGTCACGGACCTGTCATGACCCGCCTGCCCGCCCCGCTCCACCGCGCCCTTGCCAACGGCAGCCTGTATGCCGTGCTCGCGGCCCTGGGTTTCAGCTTCAAGGCCATCTTCGTCAAGCTCGCCTATGCCGCCGGCCCCGTGGACGCCATCAGCCTGCTGGCGTTGCGCATGGCCCTGTCGCTGCCGCTGTTCGCCTGGCTGGTGTGGGCCAGTCGCGGCCAGGGCGGTGCGCCACTGAGTGCCGGCGATGGCCTGCGAGTGGCCCTGCTCGGCCTGTTCGGCTACTACCTGGCCAGCCTGTTCGACTTCTACGGGCTGCAGTTCATCAGCGCCGGTCTCGAGCGCCTGATCCTGTTCACCTACCCGACCCTGGTGCTGGTGATCCAGGCCGTTGTTCAACGCGAACGCCCCACCCTGCGTACGTTGGCGGCCATGGGCCTGTGCTACCTGGGGTTGGGCATTGCCTTCGTGCATGACATCGGCAGCGCGGGCGCCGGCAACCAGGTGCTGGTCGGCTCGCTGTGGGTGTTCGCCAGCGCGGTGACCTATGCCCTTTACTATTCCGGCACCGGGATGATGCTCAAGCGCATGAACTCGATGCGCCTGGCCGGGCTGTGCGGCAGCGCCTCGTCGCTGATGGTGCTGGCCCATTACCTGCTGGTGGCGGATGTCGCGCCGTTGCTGCAGCTGCCCAGCGCGGTGTGGCTCAACGCGGCGCTGATGGCGTTGTTCTCCACGGTATTGCCGATCTACTGGGTGGCGCTGGCGATCCAGCGCATGGGCCCCACGCACACGGCGGCGGTGGGCAACCTGGGGCCGGTGCTGACCATGCTGGCGTCGTGGCTGATCCTCAGCGAGGCGGTTTCGCTGTACCAGGTGGCCGGGCTGGTCCTGGTGCTGTTCGGGGTGTCGCGGCTCAAGCCTGCGAAAAAGCCCGAGCCCCAGGCAGCAGCCCCTGCACGGTCCCTGTAGGAGCGGCCTTGCCGAGGCGTCCGACCGGTCCGACGCCTCGGCAAGGCCGCTCCTACAAAGAGCATGTCGCGCTTGTGACTATTGGCGAATCCATGGCATAGAAGGCTATCCACCCGTATCGCGCCATCCTGGAGACTCCCCATGAGCAAGCCCTACGTTCCGCCCAAGGTCTGGACCTTCGAGGCGCCCTCCGGCGGCCAGTTCGCCAGCATCAACCGCCCGGTGGCCGGCCCCACCCACGACAAGCCGCTGCCCACCGGCAAGCACCCGCTGCAGCTGTACTCCCTGGCCACGCCCAACGGCGTCAAGGTCACCATCCTCCTGGAAGAACTGCTGGCCCTCGGCCACGGCGGCGCCGAATACGACGCCTGGCTGATCCGCATCGGCGAGGGCGATCAGTTCGGCAGCGGCTTCGTGCAGGTCAATCCCAACTCGAAGATCCCCGCCCTGCTCGACCGCGGCGTCGAACCGCCGGTGCGGGTGTTCGAGTCCGGTTCGATCCTGCTGTACCTGGCGGAAAAGTTCGGCGCCTTCCTGCCCAAGGACCTGGCCACGCGTACCGAAACCCTCAACTGGTTGTTCTGGCAGATGGGCTCGGCGCCTTACCTGGGCGGTGGTTTCGGCCATTTCTACGTCTATGCGCCGGAAAAGTTCGAATACGCCATCAACCGCTTCACCATGGAAGCCAAGCGCCAGCTCGACGTACTCGACCGCCGCCTGGGCGAAAGCGCCTACCTGGGCGGACCCGAGTACAGCATCGCCGACATCGCCGTATGGCCCTGGTATGGCCAGCTGGTGCGCGGCAACCTGTACGGTGCGGCGGAGTTCCTCGCGGTGCACGAATACCCGAACGTGCAGCGCTGGGCCGAAGCCATTGCCCAGCGCCCGGCCGTACAACGCGGCACCCGGGTCAATCGAACCTGGGGCGACGAAGCCAGCCAGGTGGCGGAGCGCCATTCGGCGACGGACCTTGCCTGATATCGAATGAGGGTCGGTTGCCGGCCCTGCTTCCAGGGTGATATCAATTTAATGGCATCGCATCCTAAAGTTCCCTGCAACGCGGCCGTCATCCTGCTCAGATTTCAAACCTGCGCAAGGAAGTCCCACGTTGAACACACTGCTGCGAGCCGCCACCCTGGCGGCTCTGCTGTCCATGACCGGTTGCATTTCCTATAACGTCACCGGCCCCGTCGGCACCCCGCCACACCCTGCCACCGTCACCAGCCCACGCACCGCGCAGATTGCCGACGTGGTGGTGTCCGCCCCCGGCATCGACGAGGCCACGCGCACCACCATCAGCCGCTCGCTGACCAGCCAGCTCGGCCAGTACGTGGAAAAAGGCGGCTACTTCAAGGCAATCAGCGAGTACCCCACCCGCCTCGACGAGCAGGACGTGCTGCTGAAGTTCGACATGACCTCCCTCAAGGGCCGTCGCGCCCCGCATCCGGGCTATTTCCCCGGCGCCTTGCTGACGCTGACGCTGTGGATCTGGGTCAATGGCCCGATCTATGTCGACAGTTTCGATGTCGCCGGCGACCTGGTCATCGTCGACCGCAACGGTACCGAGCTGGCCAGGGCCAAGGACCAGGTCAAGCTCGAGCGCAATGTCGGCCTGTATGGCCGCGAATACTGGGCACCGACCATGGGTTCGAAACAGCTCAACCAGCTGGTGACCGAGCTGATGGATACCGCCACCGTGCAACTGGCCAAACGTTGAAAGAAGGGATCGCCCCATGAACGGCTTCAAACACCTGCTGCTGCTCGGCGCACTGCTGCTCGGCGGCTGCGTCTCCTACTCCACCGGCGACCTCGCCCCGGTCGGCACCTGGCCGCCAAAGGCCAGCGTCGAGGCGGTCAAGCCCAATGCCTACCTGCGCAACACGTCGCTCTTCAAGGCCAACAACAACCCGGCTACCGCCGCCGCCGGCGCGCAAGCGCAGATGTGGGAAAAGACCCTCACCGAGACTTACCAGGAGTCCGGACGCTTCACCCAGGTGACCACGCAGAAAGGCGCGGCCGACCTGTACGCCGAATCGACCCTGACCAACCATGAGCAGTTCGTCGTGGCCTCGGCGTTCATCACCGGCTTCACCTTCTTCATCGTGCCGTCGACCGCCAAGAACACCTTCACCCTGGAGACCGTGTTCAAGGACAAGGACGGCAAGGAAATCGGCCGCGTCAGCAAGAGCGAGTCGGTGCGCACCTGGATGCAACTGGTGCTGATCGTCGGCCTGCCATTCCAGGCCGATACCCGCGACGTGGTCCGCGAACTGGCCCGCAGCACCCTGGACGAGGCGGTACAGCGCAAGTTGCTGTAATCACCAAAGTCCATCAATAACGGGGGAGCGGCGGTTCGCCGCTTCCCCGTTATTCAGCCCTGCCCCGCAAGCGCCTGAATGCCGCGCTGCAACGAAGCATTTCCCCACTGCATGCCTGCGCCCATCAGGACCTTCTTGCTACACTCGCGCCATGATTTTTCCACCTGCACAACTGTGGTGACAGCATGATCGAGGTAACCGAGGTTTCCATTGCCGAGCTGCGCGACGCGCTCGAGTCCGGCCGCACGACCGCCGTCGAGCTGGTCAAGGCCTACCTGGCGCGCATCGACGCCTACGATGGCAAGGACAGCGCCACCGCACTCAATGCCGTGGTCGTCCGCAACCCTGACGCGCTCAAGGAGGCCGAAGCCTCCGACGCCCGCCGCGCCCGTGGCGAGACCCTCGGCCCGCTGGACGGCATTCCCTACACCGCCAAGGACAGCTACCTGGTCAAGGGCCTGACCGCCGCCTCCGGCAGCCCGGCGTTCAAGGACCTGGTCGCCCAGCGTGACGCCTTCACCGTCGAGCGCCTGCGCGCCGGCGGCGCCATCTGCCTGGGCAAGACCAACATGCCGCCCATGGCCAACGGCGGTATGCAGCGCGGCGTCTACGGCCGCGCCGAGAGCCCGTACAACGCCGCCTACCTGACCGCGCCCTTCGCCTCCGGCTCGTCCAACGGCGCCGGCACCGCCACCGCCGCCAGCTACAGCGCCTTCGGCCTGGCCGAGGAAACCTGGTCCAGTGGCCGTGGCCCGGCCTCGAACAACGGCCTGTGCGCCTACACCCCGTCGCGCGGGGTGATCTCGGTGCGCGGCAACTGGCCGCTGACGCCGACCATGGACGTGGTCGTGCCCTACGCCCGGACCATGGCCGACCTGCTGGAAATCCTCGACGTGGTGGTGGCCGACGACGCCGACAGCCGCGGCGACCTGTGGCGCCTGCAGCCGTGGGTGCCGATCCCGGCCGCCTCCAGCGTGCGTCCGCAGTCGTACCTGGACCTCGCCGTGGGCGCCGAGTCGCTCAAGGGCAAGCGCTTCGCCGTGCCACGCATGTACATCAACGCCGACACCGAAGCCGGTACCTCGCAGAAGCCCGGCATCGGCGGCCCGACCGGCCAGCGCATCAACACCCGCGCCAGCGTGATCGAACTGTGGCAACAGGCCCGCCAGGCCCTGGAAGCGGCCGGCGCCGAAGTGGTCGAGACCGACTTCCCGCTGGTCTCCAACTGCGAGGGCGACCGCCCGGGCGCGCCGACCGTGTTCACCCGCGGCATCGTCAGCAAGGAATTCCTCCATGACGAACTGTGGGAGCTGTCCGGCTGGGCCTTCGACGACTTCCTGCGCGCCAACGACGATCCCAAGCTCAACCGCCTGGCCGATGTCGACGGCCCGCAGATCTTCCCCCACGACCCGGGCACCCTGCCCAACCGTGAGGACGACCTGGCTGCCGGCATGGACGAATACGTCAACATGGCCAAGCGCGGCCTGAAGACCTGGGACCAGATCGCCACCGTGCCCGATGGCCTGCGCGGCCTGGAAGCCACCCGCAAGCTCGACCTGGAAGACTGGATGGACGCCCAGGGCCTGGACGCGGTGCTGTTCCCCACCGTGGCCGACGTCGGCCCGGCGGACGCCGATGTGAACCCCGCGTCGGCGGACATCGCCTGGAGCAACGGTATCTGGGTGGCCAACGGCAACCTGGCGATCCGTCACCTGGGCGTGCCGACCGTGACCGTGCCGATGGGCGTGATGGCCGATATCGGCATGCCGGTGGGGCTGACCTTCGCCGGCAAGGCGTACAGTGACAACAATCTGTTGAAATTCGCTGCCGCCTTCGAGTCGACCGGCTCGCGCCGCATGATCCCGCCGCGCACACCAAAGCTGGCCTGATCGCTGGACATAGCGGGGCAATCCCGCTCCCAAACGCACAATTGCGTGGGAGCGGGATTGCCCCGCGATGCTTTCTACGCCAGTGGAATTTTTCAACAAGGCATGCAAAAATCAACTAAATGTTGATAATGCGATGCCACCATGACGCCTTCCCAAGAACGCCAACTCACCCTGACTGTCCTCCAGGCCACCCTGCAGGCCCTGGGTAGTGTCGTCCCACGCAACGTCGAAATCCTTCTGCATAACCTCGAGCACCCGGAGCGCTCGGTGGTGGCGATCGTCAACGGTCATCTCTCCGGCCGCCAGGTCGGCAGTCCGATTCTCGCCGCCCCCGAGCAGGACCAGGGCTTCAAGGCGCTGATGCAGGCCTCGGCCGACCAGCAGGGCTCTGCGCCAGTGGTGCTGCCCGACTACCCCACCACCCTCAAGGGTCGCAGCCTGCGCAGCGCCACGGCGATCTTCCGTGATCGCGATGGCCAACCCTTCGCCAGCCTGTGCGTGAACACCGACGTCACCGGCCTGGACGCGGCCATGGCCTTTCTCCAGCACTTCCAGCCACTGGGCGCCACGCCGGCGGCGGTCGACGAGGCGGCCGACATGACCGCGCTGATGGCCGGGATCATCCAGGACGCGCTGCAAGGTAGCGGCCAGGGGCGGATGAACAAGCAGGCCAAGGTCGAGGCCGTGCGCATCATGCAGGAGCGCGGCCTGTTCATCGTCAAGGGTGGCGTGGAGAAAGCCGCCGAGGCCCTCGGCGTGACCCGCTATACCGTCTACAACTACCTGGAGCAGCTGCGCGGCGAGCCCGCCACGGCTGCCCGCGACTGAACCCCGGAGCCCATCATGCCGCTGCACATTCCTACCCCGCTGATCGAATCCCGCCCGCTGTCCCTGAGCGCCGGCCGCCCGGTGTGGCTCAAGCTCGAAGCCCTGCAACCGTGCGGCTCGTTCAAGCTGCGCGGCGTCGGCCATGCCTGCGAGGTCCACCATGCCCGGGGGGCCCGGCATTTCGTCTCGTCATCCGGCGGCAACGCTGGGTTGGCGGTGGCCTATGCCGGCCGCAAGCTCGGCGTGCCGGTGACCGTGGTGGTGCCCGAGACCACCACCGAACGGGCCAGGGAACTGCTGCGCCTGGAAGACGCCAGCGTGGTCGTGCGCGGCAGTTCCTGGCAGGAAGCCAATGAACACGCCCAGACCCTGGTCGGCGCGGACGACGCCTTCATCCACCCGTTCGACGATCCGCTACTGTGGACCGGCCACGCCAGCATGATCGACGAAGTCGCCGCAGCAGGTTTCAGGCCCGACGCGGTGGTGCTTTCGGTTGGCGGCGGCGGCCTGCTCCGCGGGGTGGTCGAGGGCTTGCAGCGCAACGGCTGGCACGACCTGCCGGTACTGGCGGTGGAGACCGATGGCGCGGCGTCGCTGCATGCCGCCATGGCCGCCGGACATACCGTGGAACTGCCGCGCATCGCTTCAGTGGCCACTTCGCTGGGCGCCAAGCGGGTCGCCGAGCAGGCGCTGGCCTGCACCCGCCAGCACCCGGTGCTCAGCCACCTGGTCAGTGACCGCGAAGCCCTCGATGCCTGCGAGCGACTGCTGCGCGATCATCGCCTGCTAGTGGAGCCGGCCTGCGGCGCCGCGCTGGCCCTGCTTGAACGCCCCGAGGCCATGGCGGCCTACGGCAATGTGCTGGTGATCGTCTGCGGCGGCGCCACCGCCACGCTGGAACAGATCCGCGCCTGGCGAGCGGCCTGCTGATCCAGGCCGAATCTGCGCAGCTGTCGGCGAACACGTTATCGCTATATACTTTTGAACATATCGATTCAGAAGTACGTGTTTGCCATGCCCAGTATCCGTGACCGCAACCTGCAACTGATCCTCGCCGCCGCCAGCGAAGAGTTCGCCCACCACGGCTTCGCCGCCGCCCGGGTCGATGACATCGCCGCCCGCGCCGGCCTGCCCCGGGCCAATGTGTTCTATTACTTTCGCAACAAGCGCCTGCTCTACGCGGCCGTGCTCGACCTGGTGATGGAGCCCCTGCTGCGCGCCGCGCGCAGCCTGGTGCCGGACGCCCACCCCGAGCAGGCCCTGCCCCGCTACTTCAAGGCCAAGGCCGAGGTGGCGCGGCGTCATCCCGGTGCCGTGCGGGTCTGGCTCAAGGAAATGCTGCATGGCGCCCGGCAACTGCCAGGCGAGCGCGCCGAGCTGCTGCAGCAGAGTGCCCGGCAGACCCTGGCCTGCCTGGCGCAGTGGATGGACCGGGGGCTGATCGTGCGGACCGCGCCGGAGCATCTGCTGCTGTTCCTCTGGTCCACGTCGCTGGCGACCTTCCGCTTCGGCATGGCCCCCGGCAGTTCGGGCCAGATCAAGCCGACCCACGCATCCACCCAGACCCAGGCCGACCTGCTGCTGCGCAGCCTGCGCCCGGAACCCTGGCCACTGGGCAGGATCGCCTGAACGCTATATTGCTTAAAATATAACGATAATCCTGCCCGCCAAGCATTGAATGATCGCGCTCTTCCCGCGCTCATCGGATTCTCCCTGCGCCCGGGAACAGCCGATTACGATAGTCACATTTGTTTGTTCGACTTGCCGATGCCCCAGCAGGAAAAGGCTGTCGGTCGGCCATCGCGGCATGGACCGGTCCGGCACCAGGGACGGCACAGCCACGGGCCTGATGGCGCTTCGCCAACGAAGTGCGCGCGCAACTCGGACGAAATGCGCCTCGCGCCCTTTCGTAGCGCGGCAAGTGAAGGCACAATGCGTGTCCTTTTTTTGGCCGGCCTGGCCGGGGGCCTTTAAATGATCAAGACGCCGTACTACCTCATCGACAAACAGAAACTGCTGGGCAACATGGAAAAGATTGCCTACGTGCGCCAGCAGTCCGGGGCCAAGGCCCTGCTCGCCCTCAAGTGCTTCGCCACCTGGTCGGTATTCGACCTGATGCAGCAGTACATGGACGGCACCACCTCGTCCTCGCTGTACGAGCTCAAGCTCGGCCGCCAGAAGTTCGCCGGCGAAACCCACGCCTACAGCGTGGCCTGGGCCGACGATGAAGTCGAAGAGATGCTCGAGAACTGCGACAAGATCATCTTCAACTCCATCGGCCAGCTCGAGCGCTTCGCCGAGCAGTCCGAGGGCAAGGTGCGCGGCCTGCGCGTCAACCCGCAGGTGAGCAGCTCCGACTACCTGCTGGCCGACCCGGCACGCCCGTTCAGCCGCCTCGGTGAGTGGGACCCTGAGAAGATCGAGAAGGTGATCGAGAAGATCTCCGGTTTCATGTTCCACAACAACTGCGAGAACGGCGACTTCGGCTTGTTCGACAAGATGCTCACGCACATCGAGGAGCGCTTCGGCCACCTGCTGCACAAGGTCGAGTGGGTCAGCCTCGGTGGCGGCATCCATTTCACCGGCGAAGACTACGCGGTGGACGCGTTCTGCGCGCGCCTGAAAGCCTTCTCGCAACAGTACGGCGTGCAGGTCTACCTGGAGCCGGGCGAAGCGGCCATCACCAACAGCGCCTCGCTGGAAGTGACCGTGCTCGACACCCTGTACAACGGCAAGCACCTGGCCGTGGTCGACAGCTCGATCGAGGCACACCTGCTCGACCTGCTGATCTACCGCCTCAACGCCAAGATGGCGCCCAACGACGGCGCGCATACCTACATGGTCTGCGGCAAGTCGTGCCTGGCCGGCGATATCTTCGGCGAGTATCAGTTCGACAAACCGCTGCAGATCGGTGACCGCCTGTCGTTCGTTGACACCGCCGGTTACACCATGGTCAAGAAAAACTGGTTCAACGGTCTGAAAATGCCGTCCATCGCGGTCAAGCAACTCGACGGCAGCGTCGAGGTGGTACGCGAGTTCGGGTTCGAAGACTACGTTTCGAGCCTGTCGTAAGACAGGCTTTCATGAAGGAGAAAAGCTGAATTGAAGAAGAACGTTCTTATCATTGGTGCAGGAGGTGTCGCCAAGGTGGTGGCCCACAAGTGCGCACAGCATAACGACGAACTGGGTCGTATTGCGATTGCGTCACGGAACATCTCCAAATGCCAGGCCATCATCGACAGCGTCAAGGCCAAGGGTAGCCTCAAGGTACCCGCCGACATCCAGGCCTTCTCGCTCAACGCCCTCGATGTCGAGGCAACCAAGGCACTGATCCGCGAGACCGAATCGCAGATCGTGATCAACGTTGGTTCCGCCTTCCTCAACATGTCGGTGCTGCGTGCCTGCATCGATACCGGTGTCGCTTATCTTGACACCGCGATTCACGAAGAACCGGGCAAGATCTGCGAAACCCCGCCCTGGTATGGCAACTACGAGTGGAAGCATCTCGAAGAGTGCCAGCAGAAGAACATTACCGCCATTCTCGGTGTCGGCTTCGACCCGGGTGTGGTGAACAGCTACGCGAAACTCGCGCAGCAGCAGTATTTCGACCGCATTGATTCGATCGACATCCTCGACGTCAATGCCGGTTCCCACGGCAAGTACTTCGCCACCAACTTCGACCCGGAAATCAACTTCCGCGAGTTCACCGGGCAAGTCTGGAGCTGGCAGAACAGCCAGTGGACCAGCAACACCATGTTCGAGGTCAAGCGCACCGACGATCTGCCGGTGGTGGGTTCGCAGAACCTGTACCTGACCGGCCACGACGAAGTGCACTCGATCTCGAAGAACCTGAACGTGCCAAACGTGCGTTTCTGGATGAGCTTCGGCGAGCACTACATCAACGTGTTCACCGTGCTGAAGAACCTCGGCCTGCTTTCCGAGCAGCCGGTCAAGACCGCCGAAGGCCTGGAAGTGGTACCGCTGAAAGTGGTCAAGGCCGTGCTGCCGGATCCGGCTTCGCTGGCCCCGGGCTACACCGGCAAGACCTGCATCGGTGACCTGGTCAAGGGCACCAAGGACGGTCAGCCGCGCGAGGTGTTCATCTACAACGTGGCCGACCACGAGGAAGCCTACGCCGAAACCGACAGCCAGGGCATCTCCTACACCGCCGGCGTGCCGCCGGTGGCCGCCGCGCTGCTGGTTGCCCGTGGCGAGTGGGATGCAGGGCGCATGGTCAACGTCGAGGAGCTGCCGGCCGAGCCGTTCCTCAAGGCGCTGGACGTGATGGGCCTGCCGACCCGCGTCAAGGATGAAAAAGGCGATCGTCCGTGGGACGCTGAAGCCTAAGCTGCACGACGAAGGGGCGCCAGATGGCGCCCCTTCTGTTTTTACGGCACCGCGCGCTGCACGGTCCCGACAATGATGCCCTGCTCGCGCAGTTGTCGCAGCAAGAGCAGCCCCTCCTGCAGATGCTGATCGCCCAGCGCGCGCAAGCGCTCGCGGCCAGTGCCGGGCAGCCCCATCAGCAGCTGCCAGGCCAGCGGCGCCAGGCGGGCGAAACGCACCTGCAGGCCGGCGTCGCGGTACACCAGCAACAGGGTGGGTTGTTCCTCTGCCTCGCTCGGCTGGTGGTCCGGGCCGATGCGCTCCACTGGCCAACGGTAGGCCAGCACCCGTGCCACGCATGACAACAATGGCTCGCCTTCGAGCAGGTCACCCTCAGGATCGTGCGGCGGATCCTCGGCATCGCTCAGGTACAGCTGCGCCTCGATCCATTCATAGTGCGCCAGTTCCAGCTGCCAGGGCGTATCGGGCTCGATACCCTGCAGGTAGTCGATGAACGCCTCGGCGACTTCGGTGAACAGCGGTGTCTGGCTGCGGAAATGGGCGTAGAAATCACGCACCCGCGCATGCCAGCGCTGATCGCCCAAGGTCCGTCGCAGCACCGGGAAGCTGCCGGCCAGCAGCCCTTCGATAGCGCCGTAGAACAGCTCGCGATAGACCTTCAGGCGCCGTGCCTCGATGTCGGGCGGCGGCGGGTTGGCGCCTGGGTCGCGCAGGTGGCGCGCCAGGGTGAACTGCTGGGTGCGCAGGGTCTCAGTCATGGCCTGGTGCTCCATGGGCACGTTGCAGGCTACGGATCCGCGCCGTCTCGGCCAGCAGCTCGGCCAGCGGCGGGTAGTTGAAGTCGCGCTCGAGCACGGTGGGCTGTGCCCCGAAGCGCCGGCAGGCGTCGGCGAACAGCGCCCAGACGTCCTCCTTGACCGGCGCGCCGTGGGTATCGACCTTCAGGTCCGGCGACTCGTCGTAATGACCGGCCACATGCATGCCCACCACCCGCTCACGGGGGATGCCGGCGAGGAAGGTTCGGGCGTCGTAGCGGTGGTTGCAGGCATTGACGAAGACATTGTTCACGTCCAGCAGCAGGTCGCAGTCGGCCTCGTCGAGCACGGCACGGACGAAGTCCAGTTCGGGCATCGCCTGGTACGGCGCGGCGTAGTAGCTGATGTTCTCCACCGCGATACGCCGGCCAAGCACGTCCTGGGCCTGGCGGATGCGTGCGGACACATGGTGGACGGCTTCTTCGGTGAACGGGATCGGCATCAGGTCGTAGAGGTGGCCGTCGTCGCTGCAGTAGCTCAGGTGCTCGCTGTACATCCGCACCTGGTGGCGGTCGAGGAACTGTCGGGTGCGTTCGAGAAACCCCTGGTCCAGCGGCGCGGTACCGCCCAGTGACAACGACAGGCCATGGCAGGCGATGGGAAATCGCTCCGCCAGGCGCGCCAGGCCCTGGCCGAAGGCACCGCCGACGCCGATCCAGTTTTCCGGGGCGCACTCGAGAAAATCCACCGCGCCCGCCTCCATCGTCAGCAGGTCGGGCAGCAGGCCACGGCGCAGGCCGAGGCCGGTGTGCAATTGGGGATGGGGCATGATCGCAAGGCTCCGTGAGGTGTTGAGCGGCATCGCGGGGCCAACCCGCTCCCACGCATGGCAGTGTGGAAGCGGGCTGGCCCCGCGATAAGCTTCAGGACTTGCTGGTCAGATGGCTGAACAGCCCATCAGGCATGGCCTTGCCGTTGGCCTTGTAGATCGCCGCCAGGTGATCGTGGGCCTCCTGCTCGGAGATGAAGCCGTCGTGATTGCGGTCGATCTTGTCGAAGTCAGCCGCGCGGTCCTTGGCCACGGCCAGGAATTCCTCGCGGGAGACCTTGCCGTCGTGATTGCTGTCAGTGCGGGCGAACGAGGCGTCGCCGCACTTGCCCTCACCGCACTTGCCCTCGGCGCCGGCCTTGGCGCTGGTGCCACACTTGCCTTCGCCGCACTTGCCTTCGCTCTGCGTGGCCTTGCCGCCGGCACCGCACTTGCCCTCGCCGCACTTGCCTTCGCCCGGGGTCTTGGCGGCGGCCAGCTGGTAGCCTTGGGCCAGGGGTTCTACGGCGAAAGCGCTGTTGCCCAATACCATGCCGCCGAGCAGGGTGGCGCCGAGCAGGCCGAGGGTTTGACGGGTCGTTTTCATGGTGTTGCTCCACTGTGGTTGGAAAGTGGAGCCATTGAGCCGCAGCGGTGTGTCGCGGATGTATCGAGGCAGGCGATGTTTTGTATGCCAATGGGTCGCGGCGAAGCGCAGATACACAGTGATACATGAACGACCCCCTGATTGCGCAGAGGGCCGTGATAGAGCGGTCAGTCCTCCAGCGGCTTGGGCGGTGCGGCCGGCTTGGCGGGCTTGGCCTTGCTGTCCTTGGCTTTACTGTCCTTGGTCTTGGGCTCCTCGGGTGCGGCGGCGACGGGCTCGGGCGCGGTGACTGCCTTCTCGCTGGCCGGCAGTTCGTCGACCGCCTTGAAGATCACCTGCGGGTCGAGCTTCGCGCCGCTGTCGTCGTCCTTGAGCACATGGCGCTCGCCGTCCTTGCCCACCAGGATCACCTTGGTGCCCTTGCTCGCGCCCAGCTTGAGCTCGCGGATAAGGGCCATGGTGGTCTGCTGCTCGAGGTTCTTGTCCTCGCGCTTGCCCATCATGTTGGCGACGCTGTACAGCACCAGGTTGCGCTCCTTGAAGCCGGCCTGGGTGGCGGAGTCTTTCAGCGCCTCTTCCAGGCCGCGCAGGGTCGGGTCGGCGGAACTCGGGGCAATGACCACCAGGGGCCTGGCCTTGCCCAGTTCCTTGGCCAGGGGCGCGTCGCTGTCGGCGGCGTGCAGGGGGCCGACGACGGCGAGCAGGGTAGCGAGGGTCAGTGACCGGACCAGCATGGGCATCTCCTTATTCTCTCGATAAAACCAAAGACTGCGGATCAGGGAGAAAGATCCGACGCGCGGGAGCCTAAACCACCCGGGCAGGCCGGTGCTTGGGCTAAAGGTAACTTGCCATTACCGGATCCTTCCTGACTGGCCGTTGCCTCCCGGAAACCGTCTACGGCTGAGCTGAGCATAGTTCAATGCCCGCACCCGTGAGGCGCTTCAATGCAGCGGCACCTGCCAGGTCCGCGCGTTCCTGGCCAGGGCCTCGCGGGTCAGCGCCACCAGGGTGTCGTGCTCGCGCCGCAGGATCCGCGCATGCAGGCGGTCGATGGCCTCCTCCGGGGCATCCAGGGCCAGCAGGTCGTCCAGGGTGTCGTGGTCGGCCTGGGGAACCCGCAGGCGTTCGGCAAAGGTCGTTTCCAGGTATTGCCGCCAGAAGCGCAGACCCACCATCCACTCGCTGATCGCATTCTCGGTCTGCGCCGCCCGGATCCAGTTGCGCGCCCAGGCGAGATCCGCCGGCGTGAGGTTGGCCACGCCGCGGTAGAGCATGTCACTGAGCTCGACCGGCAGGTCCAGCTCATCGCGCAGGTCGACTCGATAGGCCAGCGCCACTTCCACCGACTCCACGCCTGCGGTGGGCATGAGTTCGGCGTGGGTCCAGGCCAGTTCGTCGAGTCGCTGCAGGCGCCAGAGCTGGCCGCCCAGATGCAGCAGGGCCTGTTCGCGCTGGCCCGGCAGCGTGCCCTGCTCGGCCTGCCAGACCTTCAGGCGCACCTCCAGGTCACTGAAGCGAAACGTCGCGCTGTCCTCGCAGCGGGTCACCACCGAGTTGTCGAACAGTTCCTCGCGCAATGCCGGGTTCTCTTGCATCGCCTGCAGCATGCGCAACAACCGCGCGGCCAGGTAGCGGGCAGAGAACTCGCGGTGGAAGTCCGCGGATTCGGTGAGTTCGGCCAGCAGGTTGAAGAACTCGGCGGAGTTCGCCTCACCCTCCAACTGGACCCAGACCGCCGCCATGTCATCGCGCACGTCGTTGTCCACCAGGTCGAGCCAGCGCAACTGATAGGGCACCCGACTCTGCGAGACAGGGTTCCAGGTGTTCGTCGCCTCCGCGCTCGCGGCCAGGAGATTGCCGAACAGACTTACCCTGCCCTCGCGCCACAGGTGTGATGGGTAGAAGTCCTCGGGCAGCATCTCGATGCCATTGTCGCTGAGGTCCAGGGTGTGCAGGCGCGGAGCCTCGAGGACACCGTCGGGCAACGCGGTCGCCTCCGTCTGGCTGAGCAGCAAGGCATTGAGCCGCGGCATGCCATGGACGGAGAACGACCTGCGCAGTGGGTTGCGCGACAGGTTCAGGTAGGTCAGCGCCCTGCAGTTGGCCAGGATCCGCTCCTGCTCGGCATCCAGGGTGATCCGGTTGCCGGACAGGTCGAGCACCTCCAGGCGCTCGTTCAGCGACGATGGCAACTGCTTCAGCTTGCAATTGGTGATCTCCAGTGTGCGCAAGTTGGGAAAGGCGTGCAGGAACGTGTCGGGGACCTCCCGCAGCCGCATGGCCCGCAGCGCCAGGCTCGAGACATGGGGAAAACTGACCTGGGCTGGGAGTGTCGGCAGTTGCTGCAGGCGACTGCGGGTCTGGGTCAGCAGGTAGCCTCCCGTCGGCTGCGCGGCATTGGCCTGTTCGGGAATCAGGAACCGCCAGCAATCCATCAACCCGCGCCCCAGGTCGCGTCGCGCTTCCCACTCGGTGGTGGCGAACGCCTTGCGTTTCCAGGTGGTCAGCGTCTTCTTCAGCAGGGCATGCTGCTGCTCCAGCTCACCCAGCGCGGCATCGGCATTCTGGCCGGTCTGCTGCAATTGCTCGAGCCATTGCTGGATCTGCGTATCGCTGTACGCCGGATACAGATCGCGCAACCTGGCCGTCAATGCCCGCGGCCGGTTGTTGCTGATGCCGAACCAGCGTCGCCAGCCGCTGAGTGGGTAACCGATGCGGCCATCTTCGAGCCGCTGCGGGGCCAGGAACGAGGCCGGTGTGCGATCCAGACCCAGCGCGCCCGCAACGGCCTGGCGTTGCTGCAACGCCTGCCGGACCAGCGCCGCCCGCAGGGATTCGGCGAACGGTTCGGCCATGCCCATCGCCGCCCGCTGATCGACGTCGTAACCCTGAGCCAGCACCGCGAACAGCTCACCCGGCTGGCCAATGGCGGCACCGTTGTGGTCCGCGAGCTGGAAGTCGCCGTCGCGATGCACCAGTTGCCACGCCCGTCCCGTGCCCTGGGTGCCAAGCAAGGGCTCACCGGCAGCACCATCGTAAAGCCGCCAGGCCGGTGCCATGACCGAGCCGGGCATCTTGTCGAGCAGCATCAGGACAACCTTTGCCAGGTCGAGATTCTGCGGCGTATCGAAGGTCAACGCCTCCAGCACCCTGGCCAGGCGAATGCGCCGAACCCGCGTGCTGGCCGCCTGGGCCATCGCCAGGGGCACCTGGCGATCAGCGAGCAGCCGTTGCCGGTCGCTGTCGCTCGCCTCACGCAGCAACGTCTGCGCGGCAGATTGATGCAGGCTTGCGAAGTCCCGGCGCAAAAGCCGCGTGGTTTCAGTGCCGAGATGCGATTCGTCGTACAACTGCCGGAACACGATCCGGCGTCCCCTCCAGAGATGCTCCGCCAACTCCTGTTGGCTCATTTGGCCGGCGCCCGGCAGGCCTCTGGCTTTTTCCAGCATGCTTGTATCGACAACCTGAGCGCCCGTGCGCAATTGAGCGACCACATCCTGAATCCGCTCGGCAAGCACCATGCGCTCCACCGTATCGACCAGTTCCGCCTGCGGTGCCCTGCCATAGACATGCACGCCTCGCAGATGACTGCTATCCAGGCCATGAATCGCCAAGGCCTGGTCGATCCGCGCATCGTCCAGACGCTCGAATACACCGCCAAGTCGGCGAAACATCCGGTGCCGGTTCTCCCACTCGCCCGGTGACTCACTCCACAGCCGCCAGGCACCCGCGCCGTTATGACGCAGCAAGGGTCCATGGCCCTGGCGCGGGCGCAACTGCCATTGCTCGTCGCTCGCCCGCCAGCGCACCGGATAGTAGTGCCGCTCCATGCGGATCCAGCAGTGCTCGCCCAGCCGCAAGACGCCCTGTTCGTCCATTTGCGCCGCTGCGGGGGGTGCTTTACTGCGAAAAGGCGCAAGCTCGCCGTTCCACAGTTTCTCGCTGCCATCCTCCAGCCGTGCCGGCACCAGTTCGTCCACCCAGCTCCAGGCCCGCCGCACCGCCACCACGCCGGCCACTGTCGCCCCCACCAGTGCCATGCTCCTGCCCACCGTCAACAGGTGCTCCAAGGCGGCGCTGGTATCGCCTTCACGCCAGTCCTCGACGGACTGGAAGGTCTCTTTCAGCAGGTCCCAGGCCATCACCGCCAGCAGCGCGATACCGACCTGGGGTATGAACAACCCGGCCAGCCCAAGCAAGGTCCAGCCTTCGGCCGCCAGGCGCTTGTCATGCTCGACCTGCATCGCACGGTCAAGCTGGGCCACGGGCGGCGCGATCATCGCGGCGTCGTCCTTGATCTGGGCGATACGGGCGCTGGCCAGGTGCTCGAACAATGCACCGGGGTAGGCCTGCATGTGCTCGTCCAGGTCCCGGGTCGCCCAGTCGGCCAGGTCCCCCAGTCGCTCCTGGACCTTGGTGAAGAAGGCCTGGCTATCGCGCCTGCGCACGAAGCGTCGGAAAAAGCGTTGGTATTCGACTTCACGCAGGCGCTTGCCGAGCACTCGCCGGGCAAAATCCTCCAGGTCCCCACGGGCGCTCCAGGGACCGTGAGGGTCGCCCGGGATATACACCAGCACGCGCTTGCTGGTATCGCGCAGCCAACCCTTGTCGATCACATCCAGCACGACGATCTGCTGCAGGTCGCAACCGAATGCCCTCATCTGTTTGGCGACCACCGAAGCACCGGCGAGCGTGCCCGGCTTGTCATCGTGATAGAGGCCGATGATCAACGTCAGCTCGGCCTCGGTGAGCACACCCTCGGCCCTGGCCTTGCAGGCATCTACCAGCAGGTTGGCCTGCTGCGATTGCCTGAGCAGCGCCTTGACGTTCTGCCCGGCGGCAGTCGAATCCAGTACTCCGGCGAGATGGCGTTGATACTGCGCACCCAGGTCGAGCGCGCGGCACAAGGCGGCAAACCCCCTGGCGTCTGGAGCAGCCAGAACCGTTCCCGCGTCGTCGACCACCGCATTGCGCCGCGGCTGCCCGTTGACGCCAGCTTCCCGTGCGGTGAAGTTGCACAAGGCCGCTTCCAGCAAGGGAGTCTCGTAGTCACTCGTGCCCTGCAACGGGTAACGCCCGGCAATCAGGCCGCCTTCATTGGCAAAGTGGAAATACTGTCGGCGAAAGAACAAGTTATCGACATCCTGCACGACACCCTGCCGGTCGCGCAGCGCCTGTTGCAGCAAAGGCCTGGCGAAGTGATCGATGCCCTGGATTCGGGCAAGCGCCTTGCTCAAGCCCTGTCGGCAGCGCAGGCTGGTCTTGAGCGCTTCGCCCAGCACGGCAAACTGCGCCTGGTTCAGCCCTCGCAGCCATGACGGCAGGCGCCGGGCGACCAGGCGATCCTGATAGTCCTGTTCGATGGCCAGCGTATCGATCTGCGTTGCTGCCCCTTTGACCACGGTGCCCATGTCGTTACTCCGGCTCGGAAAGGTCTACGAGCCTAACGGGCATCTGGACTGCGCTACCGCTAGCTAAATACCACCCTCCCGCAAACCATCTGCTCACGGTGCGTCCAGCGATACCGTCCTGGCCCTGCCCATGGCCTCGCGGGTCAACTGCAGCATCACCTCATGCTCGCGTTGCTGGTTGTCGATATGCAGGCGGGCGATTTCCTGCTCCCGGTCGCCCAGGTCCATGAGCCGTTGCAGCTCCTCGTGCATGCGTGAAGGGACCTTGAGCCGATTGGCATGGTTGGCTCGCAGGTAGTCCTGCCAGAACGGCTGCCTGGCCAGGTACTGGGCCAGGCTGTCCGCCGACTGCGCGGCCATGACGGCGTGCGTGGCCTTGTGCAGGTCCCAGGGTTTGAGGTTGGGAATGCCAAAATAGAGCATGTCGTCCTGCTGGATCGGCAGGTCGAGCTTGCTGCGCAGCGCGATGCGATAGGCCAGCGCGAACTCGATCGACTCGCTGCTCGCGCCCGCCCGGAGCGCATGCTCCGCCGCGACCTGGTCCAGCACGTTCATCCGCCAAAGCTGCCCGCCCAGATGCAGCAGTGCGCGTTCGGGGTGGCGCGCCAGTTCACTGTGGCGCGCACGCCACACCATGACACGCAGTTCGAGGTCGGTGAAGCGAATGGTTGCGTTGTCCTGGCAATCGGTCACGGCCGCGTTGTCGAACAGCTCCCGCTTGAGTACAGGGTCCCGGGCCATGAACTCGAACATGTCCAGCAGGCGGATCGCGAAGTTCCTGGCCAATGGCGCTGACTTGAAGTTGCCCGCCGAGGTCAATGCCGCCAGCGTATTGAAAAGATCGGCAGATCCCTGCTCCGTTTCCAGTTGAGTCCACAGGGCGGACATGTCGTCACGCCTGTCGGTCGGCACCACATCCAGCCAGCGCAGACGGTAAGGCACGCGGCTGGCCTCCAGCCAATGCCATCGACTCAGCGTTTCCGGGGACGCGGCGAACAGGTTGCCGCGCAGGTTCACCCTGCCCACACGCCACAGCTCCGACTGGTGAAAGTCTTCGGGTAGCTCGTACAGGGCGTTGTCCCTGAGATCCAGTGTGTGCAGCTCCGGGCTGTCCATGATGCCGTAGGGAAAGGTGTCCAGCTGGCTGGCTTGAAGGTGCAAGGCATTGAGCCTGGGCATGCCGAAAACCGAGAAACTCCTGCCCAAAGGGTTGAACGACAGGTTGAGGTACACCAGCGACTGACAGCTGGCCAGGACCAGGGCCTGCCCTTCATCCAGGGCGATCTGGTTACCCGACAGGTCGAGCACTTCCAGCTGGCCGGTGAGGGTTTCCGGCAGGGGCAGACGGGTGAGCCTGCAGTGGCTGATCTCGAGGCTGCGCAAGTTGGGGAATGCACGCAGGAAATCATCCGGAACTGTCTCCAGGCGCATGGCGTGCAACCCGAGGATCGAGATATGGGGGAAGCTGACGGACGGCGGTATGCTCGGCAAGTGCTGCAGTCGGCTGCGGACCTGGAACAGCATGTAGCGCTGCGGTTCCTCCAGACCACCTTCCAGCTCCGGGACCAGCCATCGCCAGCAGTCGATCAGGCCCTTGCGAAAGGCACGCCTGGCCATCAACTCGAACGTGGGAAAGGCACCTCGGACCCACTGATCCAGGTGGTTGCTCAGCGCCCGGTACTGTTGCTCAAGGGCTTCCAGGCGCGCCTGAGCGTCGCCACTCTCGAGCCAGCGGCCGATCTGCTCGTCACTGAACGCCGGATAGAGATCTCGCAGCCTCGCCTGCAGGGCCCGCGGCGGGCGCCGGCCCATGGTTGCCCAGAAGCGGCCACCACTCAACGGATAACCTATCCTGCCGTCGCCTAGCTGCAACGGGACCAGGAACGTGCCGCCTGACTGATCCCCTCCAAGCCACGTGGTGATCATGCTCCGCAGACTGCCGGCATCCGCCGCCAAGCGTGCGCGCAAGGCAGGGGCATGGGGTTCGTCAAGACCAAGCGTTGACCACTGCTCGGCACCGCAGGCTTGGGCCAGGGTGTCGAACAACTCACCCGAGCGGAGTTCAACAGCAGCGGTACGGCAACTGAACGCGCCATGGCGATGGATCAGGTCGAAAGGTGTTCCACGCCCCGCTGTGGTCAACAAGGGCTGGTCGGCATCGCCATCGAACAATCGCCAGCCAGGTCTGGTCGCGGCGCCCGGCAGGCGTGCGAGCAGGTGCAGGACGACCCGCCCGAGATCGAGTGTCTGCGGCGTGTCGATTGCCAGCGCTTCGTACACCCGAGTCAGGCGGATGCCCATGACCTGGGTCCTGGCGGCCTGGGCCATGGACAACGGCACCCGTCGTGTTTGCAGCAGCGCCGTCTGGTCATCGGCGCTGGCTGTGCGCCAGACCTCATCTGCCGCGAGGCGGTGCAGGCTGGTAAAACTGCCGCGCAGGATCGAACTGGCTTCGGTATCGGGAAAGTCCGAGTCATACAATTGCCGCAACAGGACGCGGCGCTGGGCCCACACCACATCGGCCAGTGGCTGACCGTCCTGACCCGCTGCATCAGGCAGGCTGCGGGCGCGCTGCAACAGTGCCGAGTCGGCAATGGCCGCGCCACTGCGCAGCTGCTGAACCAGATCACCGATGCGACTGCTCAGCAAAAGGCGACTGGCCGTGTCGGTCACTGCCGCATCCGGGCGCCGACCATAGACATGCCAGGCCCGCAGGTGGTCCTCGTTCAAGTCGTGAATGGCCATGACATGCTTGACCTGCTGCTCATCGAGCGCGCTGAACGGCCGGCCCAACCGACGCATCATCATGTGCGAGCCGCTCCACTCGGCCGGTTGCTCATGCCAGAGCCGCCAGGCCCCCGCGCCATTGTGACGCAGTTGCGGGCGGTGCCCCCTATAAGACAATAGCCGCCAACGCTCGTCAGCACGATCCTGATCGACCTGGTACCAGTGCCCCTGCATCTCGATCCAGCAATTCGTTCGATGCCGGTGGATTCCTTGCTCGTCGATGACGGCGTCACTCGGCGGCCCTTCGTCGCGGTAAGGCTGCAGATCACCGTTCCACAGTTTTTCACTGCCATCGTCCAGCCGCGCCGAGACCAAGCGGTCCACTTTGCTCCAGCCGCGGCGAGCCACGGTGACGGTTGCCGCAGTCGCAGCCAGCGTCACCACGCCCTTGCCAACGTTCAGCCAGTGTTCGAGCGCGGCATCACGCTCGTCGTCGCGCCAGTCGTCAATGGCTTGAAAGGACTCGCGCAACAACTCGTAGACCATCAGCGCCGCCAGCGCCGAGCCAAGCAATGGCACGAACAGTCCGGCCACGGTCAGCAACATCCAGCCTTCGGCCCGCAGACGCCTGTCGTGCTCGGCCTGCACCTGACGGTCCAGCTGCGCCACGGGTGGGGCGATCATTGCAGCATCGTCCTTTATCTGTGCAATCCACGCCTGCGCCAGATGCTCGAACAGCGGCAGCGGATAGCCTGTGGTCTGCTCATCGAGATCGCGGGTCGCCCAGTCCGCCACGTCGTCCAAGCGCTCGCTGAGCGCCTTAAACACCTGGTGGCTGTCGCGACGGCGCACGAAACGGCTGAAGAACCGACGGTAGTCATCCTTGCGCAGCCGCTGGCCAAGCACGTGGCGCGCGTAATCCTCCAGGTCGTCACTGGCACTCCAGGCGCCCTGCGGATCACCACGCACGTACACCAGCACTCGCTTGCTGGTATTGAAGATCCACCCTTCATCAATGACATCGAGCACAACGACGCGCTGCACCGGGCAACCGAAGATTTTCAGTTGCCTGACATGAACCGGAGCACCATCGAGCCTGCCGATCTGGTCATCACGACACAGCCCGATCACCAGTTGCAGCTCGGCATCGCTCAGTACGCCCTGCGCCTTGGCCTGCAAGGCATCGGCAAGCATGCTGCTGCGCAGGAGCTGGGCCAGCCGCATCTTGACACTCTGGTCATCGCTACCGTCGAGGAGTACCGAGTCCAGGTGTTGCTGGTACTGCTGCCCCAGGTCCAGCGTTCGACACACCGAAGCGAAGGACAACGCAGATAGGCCGGCCTGTCGCTCGCCCTTGCCGTTGACCACGGCATTGCGCCGTGGCTGCCGGAGGCATTCCTGCTCGGTGAAATTACGCAATGCTGCCTCGAGCAACGGTACGTCGTAGTAGTCGCTGTCCAGAGCAGGCACACGCCCGGACCAATAGCTGACGGTGGGCGACTCGTAGACATACCAACGGCGAAAGTACAGGTTCCCGAGATCCGAAGAGCTTTGGGTACCAGGACGCCGCAGCAGCGCCTGGAGCGCATGCTGCAGCGTATCGAGCGTCTGCTCCAGCAATGGCCTGGCGAAGTCGTCGATGTTGCTGATCCGGGCAAACACCGCTGATAGCTTCTGCTCGCAGTTCAAGAGCTTGCGCAAGGCATCACCGAGCAGCATGAACTCGGCCTCGCTCAACCGCGTGACCCACTCGGGCAGGCGCTTGACGATCAGTTGGTCCTGGTAGGCCTGGGCCACCGCAAGGGTATCGACTGCAACCGATGGCTGCTGGTTACTGCTCTGCATGCTGACCTCCGTAGTGCGTGGAGGCCCGAGGCTAGGCAAAGCGAGGCGATAGCAATGATTAGATAGCTACCACCCGCTCAGAACAGCAGCAGTTGTCGATCAGTCAGACGGGTGAAATCATCGTTGACGAACGGCAGGATGGCGTCGGCCACCGGCTGCAACTGGCGGCTCAGGTAATGCTGGTAGTCGATCGGTGCCTGCAGATCTTCCAGCGGTTGCGGGCCGGCGGTGGTGATCAGGTAGCTGATCCAGCCGCCGCGCTGGTACTGCAAGGGCCGACCGAGACGGCTGTTGTACTCGTCCGCCAGCCTTGCCGCACGCACATGCGGCGGGATGTTACGCTGGTAGTCGGCCAACGGCCTGCGCAGGCGCTTGCGGTAGATCAGCAGTTCATCCTGTTCACCGGCGAGGGTGCGTTCGACGTAGCCGCGCACATAGTCGCGGTAAGGCTGGCCCCGGAACACACGGCCATAGAGTTCCTGCTGGAACTGGCGGGCCAGCGGCGACCAGTCGGTGCGCACCGATTCCAGGCCCTTGTAGACCATCTCCTCGCTGCCGTCGGCACGGCGCACCAGGCCGGCATAGCGTTTCTTGCTGCCCTCGTCGGTACCACGGATGGTCGGCATGAGAAAACGCCGGTAGTGGGTTTCGTACTGCAACTCCAGGGCACTCTCCAGGCCGAGGGTATCGGCCAGGTGCTGCTGCCACCATTGGTTGACCTCGGCCACCAACCCGCGGCCGATGCGCGCGGCGGCGTCCTCGTCGTGGGCGCCCTTGAGCCAGACGAAGGTGGAGTCGGTGTCGCCGTAGATCACATCAAAGCCCCGTGCCTCGATCAGCGCCCGGGTCTGGCGCATGATCTGGTGTCCGCGCATGGTGATCGAAGAAGCCAGGCGCGGGTCGAAGAAACGGCAGCCACTGGAGCCGAGCACGCCGTAGAAGGCGTTCATGATGATCTTCAGTGCCTGCGAAAGCGCCGCGTTGCCCGCGCGCTTGGCCGCCTCGCGCCCCTGCCAGACGCGCTCGACGATGGCCGGCAGACAATGCTGGCTGCGCGAGAAACGGCCACCGCGAAAACCCTCCACCGAGTGCGCGTCGTCCGGCTGGCGCAGGCCTTCGACCAGGCCCACCGGGTCGATGAGGAAGGTGCGGATGATCGAGGGGTACAGGCTCTTGTAGTCGAGCACCAGCACCGAGTCGTACAGTCCGGGCCGCGAGTCCATGACGAAACCGCCCGGGCTGGCCTCGCCCTCGCCGCCGACGAGGTTCGGCGCGACATAGCCCAGGCGGTGCATGTGCGGGATGTACAGGTGGCAGAACGCGGCCACCGACCCGCCGCTGCGATCCACCGCCAGGCCGGTGACCGAGGCCCGTTCGAGGAGGAACTCGAGCAAGCGGGTATGGGCGAAGATCCGCGTCACCAGCTCGCAGTCCTTGAGGTTGTAGCGGGCCAGGGCCGGCTTGTCCTCGGCGAAGCGGCGGTTGATCTCGTCCATGCGCTGGTACGGCGTGTCGATGGCCTTGCCCTCGCCCAGCAACTGCTGCGCGACGCTCTCCAGGCTGAACGAGGGAAAGCTCCAGGTCGCCGAGCGCAAGGCCTCGATGCCGTCGATCAGCAACCGGCCCGGGGCCTCGGCAAAGAAGTGGCTGCGGCTGCCGTGCTCGCGCAGGTGCATCGGCGCGCCGTCACGGCCCAGGCACAGCGGCACGTTCAGGCGCTGGGCATGCTCGTGCAGCAGGCGCAGGTCGAACTGCACCAGGTTCCAGCCGATGATCGCGTCGGGGTCGTGGCGGGCCAGCCACTGGTTGAGGCAGACGATCAGCTCGGCGCGGTCGGCGCAGTAGTGCAGGTCGAAGTCCAGCTCGCCGGCCTCGCCGTTGGCCGGGCCGAGCATGTAGACCTGGCGCTGGCCGCAGCCTTCCAGGGCGATGCTGTACAGCTCGCCGCGTTCGCTGGTCTCGATGTCAAGCGACACCAGGCGCAACGGCGGGCGGTAGTCCGGGTCGGGCTTGAGCTGGGCATCGTGCAGGACGCCCTGGCTGTCGGGGCGGCCATCGAAACGCACCGGGGCGGTGATGAAGCGCTCCATCAGGTAGCGTTCCGGCGGGCGGATGTCGGCTTCGAACACCTCGACACCGGCGGCGCGCAGGCGCTTTTCCAGGGCGATCAGCTGGCGGTGCTGGCGGCAGTACAGGCCCATCACCGGGCGCAGGTCGAAGTCGCGCAGTTGCAACGGCTTGAGTTCGACGCCCTGTTCGTCGGCCAGCAGCGCCTGGGCGTGGGCAGCCTGGGCCGCCGCAATGAACGCCACCGAGGGCTTTGCGGCCAGGCGCAGGCGCCGTGGGCCCTGGTCGGTGGCCAGCCAGAACTCCACGCAGGTGCCTTCGGGCGTGTCATGCCAGTGGCGGGTCAGGACGAAGCCTTGTTGCAACGGCACTGCGGGAACCTCGGATCGCTGCTTTTCTCACATGGGCCGATTGTACCGTTCCTCTTGGCATAAAGGGGTGCTTCCAGGCCTGGCCCTATCGCGGGGCAAGCCCGCTCCCATGCCCAGCCAGGATTCGAACGTGGGAGCGGGCTTGCCCCGCGATTGCGTCCGATCAGGCTAGCGTGCGCCCGCCACGAAGCCGGCCCGCCGCCCGCTGAACACCAGCAGCCACGCCAACGCCAGCAGCCCCAGCACCACCGCGCCAAACGATCCGACCCCGGCGCCGACCAACAGCAGCCCGCCAACAACCCCGCCCAGGGCGATCGCGCTGTTCCACACCGTCACCAGCATCGACTGCGCCACATCCCCGCCCTCGCCCGCCGCATCGGCGCAGGCGGTCTGCAACAGCGTCGGCGCACCGCCATAGGTCATCCCCCACAGCGCCACGCTGACATGCACCAGCCAGGCAGTACCCTGCGCCTGCCCCAAGGCCAGGGTCGCCAGGGCGAACCCGGCCAGGCACAGCAACACCAGCCCGCGCAGGTGACGGTCGACACCCAGGCCCACCAGCACGATGCCGGCCAGCGAGGCCAGGCCGAAGGTCATCAGCACCTGGCCCACCTCGGCCGCCATGCCCGCCGCCGCCAGCAGCGGCACGATGTAGGTGTAGAGGATGTTGTGCCCGAGGATCCACGCCAGGATCACCAGCAACACCCGCGCCACGCCCGGCGTGCGCAGCACCGCCAGCGCTGCGGGGCGCTTGCCGGCGGCCTGGCCGGGGAAATCCGGCACCGCCCGCACCACCCAGACGGTCAGCAGCAACGCCGCCACCGTGACCACCACGAAGGCCGCGCGCCAGCCCAGCCAGGCGCCGAGCCAAGTGCCGATGGGCAGGCCCAGCGACAGCGCGATGGGTTGGCCCAGCATCGCCACCGCCATGGCCCTGCCCTGTTGGGCCGGCATCACCATGCGCCGTGCATGGCCGGCGATCAGGCCCCAGGCCAGGCCGGCGGCGGCACCGGTGAGAAAGCGCAGGCACAGGGTGAGGGTATTGTCCGGCGATACTGCGGTCAGCCCGTTGAACAGGATGAACCCGGCGATCGCCAGCAACAGCGCGCGGCGGCGCCACCAGCCCTGGGTCAGGGTTACCAGTGGAATGGCGGTGAGCAACGAACCCAGGGCATAGGCCGTGACCCACTGCCCGGCCATGGCCTGGCTGACCTGCATGCCGTCGGCGATCTGGTCGAGCAGGCCGGCCGGCAGGGTTTCGCTGAGGATGGCGATGAAGCCGGTCAGGGCCAGGGCCAGCAGGCCACTCAGGGGCAGGCGCGCGGCGCTGGCGGGGGATGCGGCGACGCTCGCCGTCGGGGAAGGTGAATGCATGGTTGTCTCCGGCTATCGATCAAGGCAGGCATGGTGCGCTGCTGGGGCATTACGGAAAAAGCCGGGTACAATTCCAGTCAGCCAGGACATCAATGTCCGCAATCGGAGCGCAACATGGACAGCCTCAGCGGCTTCATGGTCTTCAACCGGGTCGCCGAGACCCGCAGTTTCGTCGCCGCCGGCCAGTCGCTGGGGATCAGCGCCTCCGCCGTGGGCAAGCGCGTGGCGCGGCTGGAGGAACGCCTGGGCGTGCGCCTGTTCCACCGCAGCACGCGCAGCATCACCCTGACCGCCGAGGGCACGCTGTTCCTCGAACGCAGCCGGCGCATCCTCGCCGAAATCGAAGCCACCGAGCAGGAACTGTCCCAGGCCAGCGGCGCGCCTCGCGGCCGTCTGCGGGTGAGCCTGCCACAGGTGACCGGGCTGGTGATGCCGGCGCTGGCCGAGTTCATGGCGCGCTACCCCGAGATCGAACTGGACCTGGACTTCAGTGACCGCATGGTGGACATCGTCGGCGAAGGTTTCGACGTGGTGATGCGCGGTGGCCAGCCGCTGGACTCGCGGCTCAACGCCAAGTTCCTCGGGCACTTCCAGCATCACCTGGTGGCGTCCCCCGAATACCTGCGCAAGCGCGGCACGCCGCAGCATCCCCGCGAACTGGCCGGGCACAGCTGCCTGCACTACCGTTTCCCCAGCAGCGGCAAGCTTGAAACCTGGCCGCTGCGCCGGGAGCACCCCGAGCAGGACTACGCGATTCCCATCTCGATGGTCTGCAACCACGTCGAGACGCGCATCTGCTTCGCCCTCAACCACCGCGGCATCACCTGCCTGCCGGACTTCAGCGTGCGCAAGGAACTGGCGGCAGGCAGCCTGGTGAGCGTGCTCGACAGCTTCATGGAGCGGCGCGGCAGCTTCTACCTGCTGTGGCCATCGGGTCGGCAGATGCCACCCAAGCTGCGAGTGTTCATCGACTTCATGCTCGAACGCGTGCTGCCCGCCACCGACCTCAGCCGTACAGGTAGCTGATGTCCTTGTGCGACAACACCGGCACCTGCGCCACCAGGTAGTCGCGCAGCTTGTGCATCTGGTGGGCCTTGGGGCTGGCCTTGAGCCAGGTCATGTAGTAGCCGTCGCCGGTGGCCACCGCGTGGGGGAACGGCGTGACCAGGTTGCCCGCGGCCAGGTCGGCACTGGCCAGCACCAGGTCGACCACCGAGATACCCAGGCCCTGCTGGGCGGCCGAGATGCCCTGGTCGAGGGTATCGAACACCTGGCCCTGGTCGATGCTGATGTCCAGCGCGTCCATGCGCGCCAGCCAACGCCGCCAGTCACGGCGGTCCGGCGAGGGGTGGAGGAACTCGCAGCCGGAGAGCACCGACAGCTCCGGCCGGGCCTGCTCGAGGTAGCTCGGGTGACACACCGGGATCAGCCATTCATCGAACAGCTTCAGGCTCTCCACGTCTGCCGGGAAGCGCCCGTTGCCGAGCAGGATGGCGCAGTCATAGGGTTCGGAATAGAAGTCCACCGCGTCGATGTCCATCCACACGCTGGACAGTTGCACCGAGCAGCTGTTGTCGACCCGCTTGAAGCCGTCCAGGGCCCTGAGCAGCCAGCGCACGGTGAGCGTGGACGGCGCCTTGAGGCGCACGCCATAGCGGTCCTGGCGCAACAGCGCGCAGGCGTTCTCGATGATCTTGAAGCCGACCTTGAGTTCCTGGGCCAGCAGCCGGCCGTGCTCGGTCAGGCGCAGCTTGGGGCCGCGGCGCTCGAACAGATCGCAGCCGAACAGGGCTTCGAGGGTCTTGATGTGGTGGCTGACCGCGCCCTGGGTCAGGGCCAGTTCCTGGGCCGCGCGGGTAAAGGAGCCGTAGCGCGAGGCCACTTCGAAGGCGCGCAGGGCGTGCAAGGCTTGAATCCGTTCCGACATGGCGCCTTCCAGAGCATGAGTGAAGCTAATAGTAGGTCATAGATCCAGGCGTTTTACAACGCGGGAACCATCTCGGAAAATGCCGGTAAATAACAATTAAATATAGCAAACCGGCTGAGATGTAACGAAAACGATCTATTGAACGAGAAGTCCTACTAAACACTGCATACGGATATGCCTGGGGAAATCATGTTTACGGGTTATGGAAACTGCTACCGCCTGGATGCGCTGGAGCTCGCCGATGAACATGTCCAGAACCGCCACCACTGGACGCACAAGACCATAGAACACTTCAAGGAAACCCTCGCCAACCCCGACTTCCCGTGCCTGTTCGGGCGCAAGGCGGTCAATGCGCGCACCTGCCATATCGTCTTCGCCCGTGCCGATCGGCTGGCCGACGATATCGCCCGGGGCCTGGGCGACTACATCCGCACCATCGAACCGATTCCGCTCAAGCAGCGCATCGGCAACCCGCTGATGGTGTTCCTCGAAACGGCGCCCGACACAACGCTGCAGGCGCAGCAGGCACTGGCGTGGGATGTGCTGAACCAGGTCCATGCACGCGACCCGCAGCCCTGGCCCGAAGAGGTACCGCAGGACCCGCACGACACGCGCTGGTCGTTCTGCTTCGCCGGCATGCCGCTGTTCATCAACATGAGCTTCCCCGCCCACCGCTTGATGAAAAGCCGCAACCTGGGCCGGCACATCGCCTTCGTCATCAACCCGCGGGAAAGCTTCGACGAGGTCGCCAGCGCCAGCACCGAAAGCGGCCAGCGCATCCGTGCACGCATCCGCGATCGGGTGCGCCACTACAACAACGGCGTCATGCCCGACACCCTGGGCTTCTTCGGCCAGGACGACAACTTCGAATGGAAGCAGTACCAACTGCAGGAGCCCGGTTCGCCGAGCCCGGCGCGCTGCCCGTTCCATGCCCACGCAACCGCTGCAACCCTCACCGAGAACTGATCGTGAATACCGCACTGACCGCCACCTACGCCCTCACCGTCCTGCTGCTGATCGCCACGCCCGGTCCGGTGGTGGCCCTGATCGTCAACACCGCCGCCGCCTCGGGCTCGCGCAAGGCCCTGTTCACCGCGGTCGGCACCAACTGGGCTTCGCTGGTGCTGATCGGCGCGGCCGCCTGGATCATTCTCACCAGCGCGGCCATCGACAAGACCTGGCTCAGCGCCATGAGCCTGCTGGGCTGCCTGTTCATCGGCTATATCGCCCTGGGCACCCTGCGCGAGGCGCTGCAGGCCCCGGTCGACAGCGCCCCGAAGGCCCCGACCAGCACGCAACCAGGCCGTGGCGGCCTGCTGCAGGGCTTCATGGTCGGCATCTCCAACCCCAAGGACATCATCTTCTTCATTGCCTTCTTCCCGCAGTTCATCCAGATCACCGAGTCGTTCGGCAAGAGCATGGTGGTGCTGTCGCTGTTGTGGATCGCCATCGATTTCGCCGTGCTCAGCCTGTACATCTTCGCCATCGGCAAGATCGCCTCGCCGCGCAGCAACCGTGTGATCAGCCTGGCCTCGGGCGTCGCCCTGCTGCTGATCGCCGCCGTCGGCCTGGCCTACAACCTCAAGGAGCTGGCCGCCTGAGCCAATCCCGAAAAGAAGGAGCGCCCATGACCCCGATCGACCCCGCCGCCACCGGCAGCATGGGCACATCCGACCCCCTGGCGCAGGATTACCAGCGTTTCCTGCAGTTGGGCAGCCGCCGCGCGCCGCACACGCTGTACGTGCACGAGCGCGGCTATCGCTCCGGCACCATCAACACCGATGCCCTGGGAATGCGCTACAGCCATTGCGCCGGCAAGCGCTTCTCGGTGGCCGAGCGCGGTGGCGCGGCGCGGGTCAACCTGCTGGTGGGCGGCTCAACCGCCATGGGCATCGGCGCCAGCTCCGACGAGCACACCGTGGCCTCCTACCTGTCGGTACTGACTGGCGAGATCTGGCTGAGCCTTGCCGGTTGCGGCCTGAACGCCACCCAGGAATTGCTGATGTTCCTCACCCATCAGCACCGTTTCGGCCAGATCGGTCACGTGGTGGTACTCAGCGGCCTGAACACGCTGGCCCAGGAGGCCCTCGCCGAGGTCCTCGCCGGCGCGCAGGACCCGCACCGGGCACAGGCCTACCAGGATTTCCTAAATCGTTTCAACGAAGGCGTTCAGGCCCCCGGCGAGGTGCGCCGCGAATCGTTCTGGCAACGCCTGGGCCAGCTCCTGGCGCCGGCCCGGGAGGCACACTGGCCGCCAGTGGAACCGCTATCGAGCCCGGACAAGCGCCTGATCCGCGCCGCCGATGCCGTGGGCCGCACCCTGCGCCAGTGGGACCGCCTGCTGGCGGACGGCCACACCACCCTCACCTTCATCCTGCAACCGCTGCTGCCCTGGTGCCGCGAGGCATTGCCCAGGGCGGAACAGGCCATGCTCGGCAAGCTTGAGCGCCAGCCGTCGAATTTCGACCGCCTGCTCGGCGACACCTTCGACAGCCAGCTGCACATGGCCTTCTTCCGCCGCATCAAGAGTCAGGCCGACCCGGTCCCCTGCTACGACATGAACAGCATGCTCAGCAGTTCGCCAGTGTTCGCCGAGCACCTGTTCGTCGACCGCCTGCACTTCAATGATTTGGGTAACAACGCACTGGCCAAGGTGATCACCGCCAAGCTGGGGCTGGCCCAGGAAAGACAGGCCCTGCGCAAGGTCGCGCCGATAAAGCTGGTCTGATGAGCGGACACCGGGCTTTCGGGGAAGGCACGCGGACGGATAGAATAGGCCGTCGTCGCTCCTGATTCGCCCGAGGCACCGTGTAACTGCCATGACCATTCCCGCCGTCCCCTCGCTTCTGGCCCGTCCACGCGCCTGTCTGGTCGCGTCGTTGCCGTTGCTGCTGGCCGCCACAGGCGCCCAGGCCCTGGACGTGAACATCGACCCCCATGCCGACCTGCTCTATCGCCAGGCATTGCCGCTGCTCGAGCAGGCTGACAGCCAGGACGACGGCGCCAGCCCGCTGCGCACCGCCGGCGGCGACCCCGAGCTCAGCCGCCAAGGCCAGGCGATGGCCCACACGCTGCCAACGGCGGTGGCGCTGCTGAAGAGGTCCGTGGCCCTCGGCCACCCGGTGGCGCAGTACCGCCTGGCGCTGTACTACACCACCTATCTGCCGGCAGGACAGATCGCCGAGGCCGCCTGCCCGTTGCTGGAAGCCAGCCTCAAGCAAGGCTTCGCCCCGCCTGCACTGGCCATCGCCCACTGGTGTTCACCGTACAATGCCAGCCCCGCCTACCGCGAGGCCCTGGAGGCGGTCCCCAGCATGGCCACCCTGTACGCCGCCTACTACCCCCAGCCGGCCACCCGCCTGGCGTGCAGCCGCACCCGCCCGCAAGGCCTGCAAATGCAGTGGGGGCGCCAGCGCGACTACCAGGCCGAGATCTACCGGCTGCTCGGTGAGCTCGACCCCCGCCAGCGCCAGGCCTTCCTGCAGAAGGCGGTGGAGATCAACGGCTGCGCGGCGGCGCAACAGCGCCTGACCAGCAACCGCTAAGCCTCGCTACACAGCGATACATAAACCCATCGCTCCCGACACACTGCCGATACCCCACCTGCGCACACTCCCGCCACGACAGCGCGACGGCATCCCGCCGTTGCCGCCTACACCGGGAAGCCTGCCCATGAAAGTCCTGCCCCTGTCCGCTGACGGGAAGCTGTTCAACACCCTCGACCACACCGGCAACTGGAGCGCCGACCTGCCGCTGCGCCTGTTCCTGGCCTGGGAGTTCTTCGAATCGGGCCTGGAGAAGTTCAACGGCGCCAACTGGTTCGCCGACCTGCAAGGCAGTTTTCCGTTCCCGTTCAACCTGCTGCCGGCGGACCTCAACTGGCAGCTGTCGATGTGGGCCGAATTGATCTGCCCGCTGCTCCTGCTGTTGGGGCTCGGTACCCGGCTGGCCTCGGCGGTGCTGATGGTGGTGACGGTGGTGGCGATTGCCGCGGTGCACTGGCCGAGCCAGTGGTCGAGCCTGGCGGAACTGGGACGGGGGTATGCGATCACCGACCAGGGCTTTGGCAACTTCAAGCTGCCGCTGATCTACCTGGTGGCGTTGTTGCCGTTGCTGTTGAAGGGGGCTGGAAGATTGAGCCTGGATCACTGGCTGTGGCGGCGGCGCTAAAACCATCGCGGGGCATGCCCGCTCCCACGAAGCGACACCTTCGTGGGAGCGGGCTTGCCCCGCGATAGGGCCCTACGCTACCCCTGGTTCATCCCGCCGATGCGCCCACTGATACAACGCCGGCAACACCAGCAAGGTCAGCGCCGTCGACGACAGGATCCCACCGATCACCACCGTCGCCAGTGGTCGCTGCACCTCGGCGCCGGTGCCGGTGGCCAAGGCCATGGGAATGAACCCCAGCGACGCCACCAGCGCGGTCATCAGCACCGGCCGCAGGCGGGTCAACGCGCCCTCTTCCACTGCCGCGCGCAGGCCCCGGCCTTCCTCGCGCAGGTTGCGAATGAAGGCAATCATCACCAGGCCGTTGAGCACCGCCACGCCCGACAACGCGATAAAGCCCACCCCCGCCGAGATCGACAGCGGGATATCCCGCAGCCACAGCGCCAACACCCCGCCGGTCAAGGCGAAGGGGATGCCGGTGAACACCAGCAGGCCATCCTTGAGGTTGTTGAACATCATCAGCAGCAAGGCCATGACCAGCAGCAGCGACACCGGCACCACTACCCGCAGGCGCTCGGCCGCCGACTGCAGCTGCTCGAACTGGCCACCCCAGCGGGTCCAGTAACCCGGTGGGATCTGCACCTGGTCGATCAGCGTCTGCGAAGCCTGTTCGACGAACGAACCCAGGTCACGCCCACGCACGTTGGCACTGACCACCACCACGCGCTTGCCATCCTCGCGGCTGATCTGGTTGGGGCCCAGCTGCAGGTTCAGGGTGGCCACCTGCGACAGCGGGATGAAACCGATCTGCGAGGCACCGGCGGCGGCGCTGGCCGGCACCGGGATGAGCAGGCTGGCCAAGCCGTCGACATCGGTGCGCAGCGCCTCCGACAGGCGCACCACCATGTCGAAACGGCGGTCGCCTTCGTACAGGGTGCCGGCAGTGCGCCCCCCCACGGCGATGGCGATGGCGTCCTGCACGTCGCCCACGTTCAGGCCGTAACGGGCCGCCTTGTCACGGTCGATATCGATGGTCAGCACCGGCAAGCCGGTGGTCTGCTCGACCTTCACCTCGGAGGCTCCCGGCACCTGCTGCAGGCTGGCGGCGATCTGCGCGGCGGTACGGTTGAGCACCTCCATGTCGTCGCCGAACACCTTTACCGCGACATCGCTGCGCACCCCGGAGATCAGCTCGTTGAAGCGCAGCTGGATCGGCTGCGACAGCTCGTAGTTGCTGCCCGGCACGCTGGCGGCGGCGCGCTGCACCTCGGCGATCAGCTCATCGCGCGGCTTGCCCGGGTCCTGCCATTGCTCGCGGGGCTTGAGCATCACATAGGCATCGGAGATGTTCGGTGGCATCGGGTCGGAGGCGATCTCGGCGGTGCCGGTACGGGCGAACACCCGCTCGACTTCCGGCACCTGGGCGATGATGGTCTTCTCCAGGCGCTGCTGCATGTCCACCGACTGCGACAGGCTGGTGCCCGGTACACGCAGGGCCTGCAGGGCGAAATCACCCTCGCTCAGGCTGGGGATGAACTCGCTGCCCATGCGGCTGGCCAGCACGCCGGACAACAGCACAAGGGTGGCGGCGCCGGCAAAGGCCAGGTTGCGCCGGCCCAGCACCCAGTCCAGCACCGGGGCGTAGCGGCGGCGGGCGGTGCGCATGACCACACCCTCCTCCTCCTTCACCTTGCCGGTGACGAACAGCGCCAGGGCCGCCGGCACGAAGGTCACCGAAAGGATCATCGCCCCCAGCAGCGCCATCACCACGGTGAACGCCATGGGGTGGAACATCTTGCCCTCGACCCCGGTCAGGGCAAAGATCGGCAGGTACACCACCATGATGATCAACTGCCCGTAGATCAGCGGTCGACGTGCCTCGCGGGCGGCGGCGAACACTTCGTGGAAGCGCTCGGAGCGGGTCAGCATGCGCCCATGATGCTGCTGGGCATGGGCCAGGCGGCGGATGGCGTTCTCGACGATCACCACCGCGCCGTCGACGATGATGCCGAAGTCCAGCGCGCCCAGGCTCATCAGGTTGGCGCTGACCTTGTTGCTGAACATGCCGGTGAAGGTGAACAGCATCGACAACGGGATAACCATGGCGGTGATCAGTGCCGCGCGGATGTTGCCCAGGAACAGGAACAATACGGCGATGACCAGGATCGCGCCTTCGATGAGGTTCTTCTTCACCGTGGCGATGGCTTTTTCCACCAGGTTGGTGCGGTCGTAGACGGTGATCGCCACCACGCCCTTGGGCAGGCTGCGGTTGATCTCCTCGAGCTTGGCCGCTACCGCCTGGGATACCGTGCGGCTGTTCTCGCCGATCAGCATGAACACCGTGCCCAGCACCACCTCGCGACCATTCTCGGTGGCCGCGCCCGAGCGCAGTTCCTGGCCCAGGCCGACCTGGGCGACATGGCTGACGCGAATCGGCGTGCCATCGACGCTGGAGATGACGATGTTGGCGATGTCCTCGGCCGAGGCCACCTGGCCCGGGGCGCGGATCAGCAACTGCTCGCCGTTGCGCTCGATGTAGCCGGCGCCGACGTTGGCGTTGTTGCGCTCGAGCGCCGCGACCAGGTCGTTGAGGGTCAGCTTGTAGGCCGCCAGGCGCTTGGGCTCGGGGGCGATCAGGTACTGCTTGGCATGGCCGCCGATGCTGTTCACCTCGGCCACGCCCGGCACGTTGCGCAGCTGCGGCTTGATGATCCAGTCCTGGATCACCCGCAGGTCAGTGGCGGTATAGGCCGTGCCATCGTCCTTCAGCGCGCCCTCCTTGGCCTCGACCGTCCACAGGAAGATCTCGCCAAGACCGGTGGAGATCGGCCCCATGGCCGCCTCGATGCCTTCGGGCAACTGCTCGCGAGCCACCTGCAGGCGCTCGTTGACCAGCTGGCGGGCAAAGAAGATGTCGGTGCCGTCATCGAAGATCACCGTCACCTGGGACAACCCCGAGCGCGACAGCGAGCGGGTCTGCTTGAGGCCCGGCAGGCCGGCCATGGCGGTCTCGATGGCGAAGGTGATGCGCTGCTCGGTCTCCAGCGGCGAGTAGCCGGGCGCGGCGGTGTTGATCTGCACCTGCACGTTGGTGATGTCGGGCACGGCGTCGATGGGCAGCTTCTGGTAGCTGTGGATGCCCACGGCGGCCATCAGCACCACGGCGAGCATCACCACCAGGCGTTGCTCGATGGCGAACTGGATAAGACGTTCGAACATGAATGGCGTCCCCGGTCAGTGGCTGTGTTCAGCCGAGCCTTTGCCCAGCTCGGACTTGAGGACGAAGCTGCCGGCGGCGGCAACCACGGTGCCGGCGGCCAGCCCTTCGCGCACTTCCACCTGGCCGGCGTCGCGACGCCCGGTCTTCACCGGGCGGGCCTCAAAGCCCTCGTCGGTGCGGGCGAACACCACGGTCTGCTCTTCCCAGGTCTGCAGGGCGCTTTCCGGCACCACCACGGCGGCGTCGAAACGCTCGACGGTGACCGCGATGTTGACAAACAGCCCGGGGCGCCAGGCGCCATTGGGGTTGGCCAGGGTGGCGCGCACGGTGGCGGCGCGGTTCTGCTCGCCGAGCAGGCTGCCGACGTAGTTGACCTTGCCTTCCACCTGGGCACCGAGGTCCGGCGCGCTGACGGTGACGCCACGGCCGCTGACTACTTTGTCCAGGTCGCGTGGAGCAACGGCGAAGGTGGCCCAGACCCGACTGAGGTCAGACAGCGTGAAAGCGTTGCTGGTCTCGTCCACCACCTCGCCCACGGTCAGGTGCTTTTCAACCACCACCGCGTCAAACGGCGCGCGCAACTCGTAACGGTTGCCCTTGCCGGCCGGTGCCACGGCGGCGACTTTCTGCCCGGCGTTGGCGGCGGCGATCTCGGCCTCCTGCAGCGCCTGGCGGGCCTGGAGGTAGTCCTGTTCGGCGCTGATGCGCTCCTGCCACAGCTGCTTCTCGCGCTCGAAGGTCAGGCGCGCCAGTTCCAGGCGGCGCTGGGCGGCCTGCTGCTCGCTGCGCAGTTCGGAAATCTGCTGGCTGGCGATCACCGCCAGCACCTGGCCGCGCTTGACCGCCTGGCCCAGCTCGGCCTGCACCGACTCGACCACGCCGGGAACGCGGGGCACCACGTGGGCGGTGCGGTCCTCGTCGAAGCGGATCTCGCCGGGGAAGCTGATGGCGGTGCCCAGGGTGCGCGGGCCGGCGGTGGCCAGCTGCACGCCAGCGGCCTGGATCTGCTCGGCGGAGAGGTGCAGCTGGCCCTCCTCGTCGGCATGTTCCTCTGCCTTTCCTTCTTCATGGCCATGGCCTTCCTCGCCATGGTCGTCGTGCTGGGCCTGGTCGCTACCGGCCTTGCCGAGGGTGCCGGTCCAGGCCGCGCCACCGAGGCCGAGAATGGCCAGGGCAGCGGCGAGGATGGCGAGCTTGCGTGGGTTGGTCATTGTTGCTCCTGCTGGAAAAGTCGTTGCAGTTCAGGGCCCATCGCGGGGCAAGCCCGCTCCCACGGGAATGCGTGGAAGCGGGCTTGCCCCGCGATGGGTCGAGGCTCAAAGCTCGCCGTAGATCCGCTCCACCTGCGCCCGGGCATCGGTCGCCTGGGCCAGCGCCTCGAGGTACAGCCCGCGTGCCTCGATCAGCGTGCGCTGGGCATCGAGCACATC
This sequence comes from Pseudomonas peradeniyensis, assembly GCF_014268935.2. Lineage (GTDB taxonomy): Bacteria > Pseudomonadota > Gammaproteobacteria > Pseudomonadales > Pseudomonadaceae > Aquipseudomonas > Aquipseudomonas peradeniyensis. The sequence goes on from NZ_JABWRJ020000004.1 coordinate 351,250, forward strand.
GAGGAAGGCGAACTTGCCCATCTCGAAGCCTCGGGTGGCGGTGTCCACCGCCTGCTGGGCGGCGGGCAGGATGGTGCGGTCGTAGGCCTGGACCTCACCCATGGCCGTGCCCCACTGCTCCAGGGCGCTGCGGGTTTCGCTGCGCAGGCGCAGATCCACGGCGTTGCGCAGGTCGCGGGCCTGGTCGGCGCGGCGGGCGGCGGCCAGCACATTGCCCTGGTTGCGGTCGAACAGCGGCAGCGGCATCGACAGCCCGACCACGTTGACCCGCTCACGCTCCTCGCGGCTGTACTGGCTGCCCAGGCTGACGGTCAGGTTGGGAATGCGCTGGGCCTTCTCGGAGCCGAGGCTGGCATCGCCACGCTCGATCTGCGCCGCGGCCAGGCGCCATTCGGCGGTCTGCTCGACCTTGGCCAGCAGGGGCTCGCTCTGCGGCGCCGGGCCGGGCGAGAGGTTGCTCGCGTCGAGCCGCTCGAAGCGGGCCTCGGCACTGCCCGTCAGGCGCGCCAGGGCCTGGTTGGCGACGCCACGTTCGGTGCGCGCCCGACGCACCGCTGCCTCGGCCTGGGCCAGCTGGACCTGGGCACGGGTGGCCTCCACCGGCGAGGACTGCCCGGCCCGCACCCGCCCTTCCACCACCCGCAGGCCGCGTTCGGTCAGCGCCTGCGACTGTTGTGCCAGATCCAGCGCGGTCTGTGCCCGCAAGGCGGCATGGAAGGCCTGGATCACATCGGCGCGCAGGCTGTTGCGCTGGCGTTCGAGCTCCAGCCGGGCGATCGCCTGGCCGGCCTCGGCGACTTCGATCCGCGCGCCGCGCTTGCCGCCCAGCTCCAGGGCCTGGCTGAGGGTCACGGTGGTGGTGCTGGTGTCGCGGCGGGTGTCCTCGACCTCCCAGGACAGCTCTGGGTTGGGGATCAGCCCGGCCTGGCGGCGCTCGCCCTCGGCGATGCCGATCTCGCGGCCGATGGCGGCGAAGTCCGGGTTCTGGGCGAAGGCGGCGTCGAGCGCCTGGTCCAGGCTCAGGCCCTGGGCACCGGCGGGGCCGGCCAGCAACAGGCAGAGCAAGGCGATCTTGCGGGGGATGGGCACGGCGGAAGTCCTCGTCGACAAGCGGCGGAATGCTTTGGCGAGGGACTTTAGGCAGGGGTGGTTATCGGGGGGGTGGCGGGAAGATTACAATTTTGTAATCAGGGATGCCGAGGGTGGATCGCCTTGAAATGAGGGTCTTTCAGGGTGTTCGGCGACAGGGTTGCAGCGCCTGTGAGATCGAGCGCCGCCCGCGCGGCGCATCGCGGCGCAAGGCCGCTCCTACATCTGTTTCGGGCCAGTTACTCCTGTGAGGGTACCGCTGCCCGCCTCGAAAGCCACCTGCAAACACTTGCCAGCAGGTCAATGTCGAAATACTGTATGCATAAACAGTTAAATCGGACCACCCCATGCAGCTCATCGCCAAGCTCGGCATCCTCGCCGACGCCGCCAAGTACGACGCGTCCTGCGCCAGCAGCGGCGCCCCCAAGCGCAGCTCCCGTGGTCGCGACGGCCTCGGCGCCACCGACGGCATGGGCATCTGCCACAGCTACACCCCCGACGGGCGCTGCGTGTCGCTGCTCAAGGTACTGCTGACCAACTTCTGCCTGTACGACTGCCAGTACTGCGTCAACCGCCGCTCCAGCAACGTGCCGCGGGCGCGCTTCAGCCCCGAGGAAGTGGTGCGCCTGACCTTGGACTTCTACCGGCGCAACTGCATCAGCGGCCTTTTTCTCAGCTCCGGCATCATCCGCTCGGCCGACTACACCATGGAGCAGTTGATCCGGGTGGCCAGCCTGCTGCGCGAGGAGCATGGCTTTCGCGGCTACATCCACCTCAAGACCATCCCCGACGCCGATCCGTTGCTGATCGAGGAAGCCGGGCGCCTGGCCGACCGCCTGAGCGTGAACATCGAGCTGCCCACCGACGCCAGCCTCGAACGCCTGGCCCCGGAAAAACGCGCCAGCACCATCCGCCAGGCCATGAGCGTGATCCACCACGGCCAGCAGGCCGTCGCCGGTGAACCACGGGCACCCCGCTTCACCCCCGCCGGGCAGAGCACCCAGGTCATCGTCGGCGCCGACGCCACCGACGACAGCGCCCTGCTGCGCAACGCCGAGTCGCTGTACCAGGGCTATGGCCTCAGGCGCGTCTACTACTCCGCCTTCAGCCCGATCCCCGACAGCCCGTCCAGCGTGCCCCTGGCCGCCCCGCCGCTGCTGCGCGAACACCGCCTGTACCAGGCCGACTTCCTCCTGCGCGGCTACGGCTACAAGGCCGGCGAGCTGCTGGGCGAAACCGGCAACCTGGCCCTGGACATCGACCCCAAGCTGGCCTGGGCGCTGGCCAACCGCGAAGTATTCCCACTCGACGTCAACCGCGCCGAGCCAGCCCTGCTGGCGCGCATCCCCGGCATTGGCCTGCGCAGCGTGCAGCGCCTGGTGGCCCTGCGTCGCGAGCGGCGCATCCGCTACGACGACCTGATCCAGTTGCGCTGCGTGCTGGACAAGGCCCGCCCGTTCATCGTCACCAGCGACTACCGCCCGGCCCAGGCCGAGCTGCGCAGCGGCCTGCTGCGCGCCCGCCTGCGCGAACCCCAGGCACCGGTGCAGATGGGCCTGTGGGGATGATCGCGCTGGACTGCGGCGATGACTTCGCCACGTGGCGCGACCAGGCGCGGCAACTGCTCGGCCATGGCATCGACCCGGCCACGGTGACCTGGGGCCAGGCGCGAATGGACGACCTGCTGGCCGTGCCCACGCCCCTGCCCGCCGGCACCGGTCCGTTCCGCGCCCGCGTGCCGGCGGCGCTGCTGGCCCAGTTGGAACAGGCCGGTCGCTACCGCGGCGAGCAACGCTGGAACCTGTTGTACGAAGTGCTGTGGCGCGTCGCCCATGGCGATCGCACCGCCATGCTCGCCGGCGACCGCCTGGGCAGCGAGATGCAGCGGCGCATCCGCCAGGTCGGCCGCGAAGCCCATCACCTGCATGCCTTCGTGCGCTTCGTGCCACTGCCCGAGGCACTGGCCGAGCAGTTGCAACTGGACCTGGTGGCCTACCACGAACCGGCCCACGACATCCTCGACAGCGCCTGCGGGCATTTTGCCGATCGCCTGGGGCGTCAGCGCTGGCTGATCGCCACGCCCCTCGATGGCGTGCGCTTCGACGGCCAGCACCTGGACTACCGACGCCAATGCCCGGAGCAATGGCGGCAGTGGGCGCGCAACGCCGAGGACCCCGATGCCGAGCTGTGGCTGGCCTACTACCGGCACGCCTTCAACCCCGCCCGGCTCAACCCCGGCGCCTTGCGCCAGCACCTGCCCGGGCGCTTCTTGCGTCACCTGCCGGAGGGCCCGCTGATCCCCGAGCTGGTCGGCCAGGCGCGACATGGCAAACAGCGCGACGGGCAGGCGCTGGAGGTCGGACGCCAGCGTGGTAAACGGATTGCCTCAGGGAGCCACTCAACCAATCCAAATGAATTGAATTTGTGAAAAATTCATCATTTTCAGCTTTGAATGCATTGTTGCAAGCCTGACAATCCGACACACTTATTGCTAATTATTCTCATAAGCACTAGCAATAAGGATAAAGCCCGGCATGTCACCGCACTTTCCCCCTCGCCGCTTCACGCCCACCCGCAACCTGCTGGCCATGGCCATCTGCATGACGACCGTCACCCCCGCGCTGGCCGAGGAGCAAGCGGCGGCCGTGATCGAGCTGGGCGCAACGGCCATCAACGACAGCAGCCTGGGCAGCACCACCGAGGGGTCGAAGTCGTACACCACCGGTTCCATGGCCACCGCCACCAAGCTGCCGCTGACCATGCGCGAAACGCCCCAGGCGGTGACCGTGATCACCCGCCAGCGCATGGACGACCAGGGCATGACCAGCATCAACGATGTGGCCCGGTACACGCCAGGGCTGTTCCTCAATCAGTCCAACGGCCCGGGCCGGCAGACCTACAAGGCCCGCGGCTTCGACGTCGACAACATCATGTACGACGGCATCCCCAGCGCCTACACCGGCTGGGTGGTCGGCGCCCAGCCCAACCTGGCGATGTTCGACCGGGTCGAGGTGGTGCGCGGCGCCACCGGCCTGGTCACCGGCGCCGGCACGCCGTCGGCGGCCATCAACCTGGTGCGCAAGCGCCCGCTGGCAGAGCAGAAAGTCACCCTCACCGGCGCCGCCGGCAGCTGGGACAACTACCGCGGCGAACTCGACGCCTCCAGCCCGCTCAACGACAGCGGCACCCTGCGCGGGCGCGTGGTGGCCTCGTACCGCGACGCCAACGGTTTCCGTGACGGACAGCAGGAAGACCACGGGCTGTTCTACGCGATCACCGAGGCCGACCTGGGCGAGGACACCACCCTGACCCTCGGCCTGTCCCACCAGAAGGACAAGACCAACGTGTTCTGGGGCGCGATCCCCACCGACCTCAATGGCCACCACCAGGACCTGCCGCGCTCGTACAACCCGGCCACCGACTGGGAGGTCAAGGACCAGGAGATCAACACCCTGTTCGCCGAGCTGCGCCAGCGCCTGGCCAACGACTGGAAGCTGCAGGTCAACGCCATCTACAGCGAACAGAACGCGCTGTTCCGCGGTTCCTACCAGTCACGCTGGGACCTGAGCAAGCCGCTGAGCCGCACGGTCTACCAATCGGCCTATGACGAGAACCAACTGGGCCTGGACACCTTCGCCAGCGGCCCGTTCGAGGCCTTCGGCCGCACCCACGAGCTGGTGGTCGGTGCCAGCAAGCGCATCTACGACATGACCGAGCGCAACTACAGCCCCTACGATCTGGACTATCCCATCGATGGCGGCAAGCCAAACTTCCTGCACACAGGCAGCAGCCGCTACCTGATCAACCAGGAAGGCGTGTACACCACCACCCGCCTGAGCCTGGCCGACCCGCTCAAGCTGATCCTCGGCGGGCGCCTGGACTGGTACGACTACGACCAGCGCGGCAGCAACGAGGGTGACTACAAGGTGACCCGCAACGTCACCCGCTACGCCGGCCTGATCTACGAGCTGGACGAGCACCACTCGCTGTACACCAGCTACACCGACATCTTCCAGCCCCAGGACAACAAGGATCCCAGCGGCACGCCGGTGCGGCCGATCGAAGGCAAGAACTACGAGGTGGGTATCAAGGGCGAGTACTTCGACGGCGCGCTCAACGCCAGCCTCGCGGTGTTCCGCATTGATCAGGAGAACCGCGCGGTCGAGGTGGACAAGAGCCTGTGCCGGGCCGGCCAGTTCGCCTGCTACGAGGCCTCCGGCGAAGTGCGCAGCCAGGGGATCGACTTCGAGCTGCAGGGCGCGTTGACCGAGCAGTGGCAGATCGGCGCCGGCTATACCTATGCCCGCGTGCACACGGTCAAGGACGCCAAGAATCCGCAGAAGGTCAACAAGCCGTTCGAATCCGACACACCGCAGCACCAGTTGAAGCTGTTCACCACCTACCACTTCCAGGGCCCGCTAGAGAAACTGCGGGTCGGTGGTGGCGTCACCTGGCAGAGCCGCATGTACAACGACTTCACCGTGGCCGACGGCAGCAGCTACCGTCTCGAGCAGGGCGCCTACGCCGTCACCGACCTGATGGCCGGCTACGCGGTCAACCAGCACCTGGACCTGCAGCTCAACGCCAACAATGTGTTCGACCGCAAGTACTACTCGTCGATCTCCAAGTCGGTGAACTATGGCGGCGATACCTTTGGCGATCCGCGCAACCTGATGCTGACGGCCAAGTACAGCTTCTGAATCCCAGGGCGCAGGGATGCGCCTCCAGGCCTCACGCATGCACCCAGCGCCGATGCAGCCCACGCGCCAGGGCATCGAGCATGAAACCCAGCACACCGATCAGCAGCACCATCGCCATCAGTTCCGAGTAGGCCAGCCGATCACGGGTATCAAGGATGAAATAGCCCAACCCGGCGCTGACCCCAAGCATTTCGCACGGCACCAGCACGATCCACAGGATGCCGATGGCCAGCCGCACGCCGGTCAGCACATGGCCGATCACCCCGGGGATGATCACCTTGCACAAGGTCTCCCAGCGCGTGGCGCTGAGGCTGCGGCTCAACTGCAGCCAGCGCGGGTCGAGCTGGCGCACCCCGGCGGCAGTGTTGAGCAGGATCGGCCACAACGCGGCGAAGGCCAGCAGGAAGTAGATCGGCTGGTCACCCACGCCCATCAGCATCACCACCACCGGCATCCACGACAGCGGTGAGATCATGCGCAGGAACTGGAACGCCGGCGTGGTCGCCGCCTCCAGATGCCGGTAGCTGCCCACCAGCAGGCCCAGCGGCACACCGATCAGCAGCGCCAGCAACAGGCCGACGAGGATGCGCTTCAAGCTCACCCAGATATGCCCGTAGACCTCGCCCTGCCCCAGCAGCTCCACCAGGCTTTGCAGCGTGGCCTGGGGCGCGAAGCGCGCCGACAGGCCATCGGCGGCGCCGAACAGGCGCACGCCCGCCCACCACAGCAACAGCAGCGCCGCCAGGCCCGCCAGGCCCAGGGCACCATGCACGACATGCCTGCGCATCAGACCGCGAACTCCTCGCTACGCTGGAAGTTCTCGGCGATGCCGAACGCGGCCGGGCCGCCCACGGCGGCGATGGCGTTACGCACGAAGCGCTCGTCCACCAGGTCGCGGGCAGTCTGCGCCGGGTCCAGGCCGGCGAGGAAATCGCTCTCGCCGACGATCAGGGTGTTCTTCAGGCGCTTGACCAGTTCCTCGGTATAGCTGGGGAACGGGTAAGGCTGGAAGTCGATGCGCTTCTCGTCCCACTGCTGGTGCTGGATCGCGCCGCTGGCGATGTAGCCGGCGCGGTCTTCGGCGGAAGGCGCCAGCACCTTGGTCAGCACCGCCGACTCGTGCGGGGTGTACTTGTTGGGGCCGGCCTTGGACAGCAGGGCTGCGGCCTCGGCACGATGCTCGCGGGTCCACTGCTGGGCCTTGACGATGGCGTTGACCACTTTCTGCGACCATTCCGGGCGATTATTCAGGTCATGCTCGTGCATGAACACCACGCAGCAGGCATGGTTGCGCCAGACATCACCGGTGAAGCGCTGCACGCGGCCGACCTTGAGGTTCTCGGCCAGGGCATTGAACGGTTCGGCGACGATATAGCCGGCGATGCGCTTGCTGGCCAGGGCCGGCGGCATGTCCGACGGCGGCAGCACCAGCAGGTTGACCTCGTTATCCGCCAGTTGCGCGTCGGCCGGCTTGGACACGGGCTTGAGGCCGTTGTCGCCGAGCATCTGCTGCAGCACCACGTTGTGAATCGAGTACCAGAACGGAATCGCCACGGTCTTGCCGCCGAGCTGCTTCATCTCGGTGATGTCCGGGGCCACGGTCAGGCCCGAGCCGCCAACGTGGTTCCAGGCCACGACCTTGGCCGGCACCTTGCTGCCATAGCGCGCCCACACGGTCATCGGCGACAGCAGGTGGATGACATTGACCTGGCCGGAGATGAACGCCTCGATCACCTGCGCCCAGCTGCGCAGCAGCACCGGGCGCTCGGCCTTGATGCCCTCGGCCTCGAACAGGCCGTTGTTGTGCGCCACCAGCAAGGGCGTGGCGTCGGTGATCGGCAGGTAGCCGATGCGCACCGGCGCGTCCGGCTCGGCGGCGGCGCGGGCCTGCAGGCTCGACAGCAGCGGCACGGCGCCGGCGGCGGTGAGCATGGCGCTCAGCTTGAGAAAATCGCGACGGGACGTCGTGGAACAGCAGTCATCCATGCACATGGACAGCCTCCGAGGGCAAGGGGGATGGAGTGGGTTCGGCTGTGCGGCTTGCCCGCCGAAGGGTTTTCAGGATCTCGATGCGCAGCGCGCCCAGTTCCTCGACCCGCTGCGCGCGCGGCTGCGGCAGGTCGATGTGCCACTGGCCGAGGGTGCGCGCCGGGTGGTTGCCCAGTAGCAGCACGCGATCGGACAGCAGCAGGGCTTCGTCGATGTCGTGGGTGATCAGCACGGCGGCGGTGTTGTGGGTGGCGATCAATTGCAGCAGCAGTTGCTGCATGTCGGCCCGGGTCACCTCGTCCAGCGCGCCGAAGGGTTCGTCCAGCAACAGCACCTCGGGCTGGCGCGCCAGGCAGCGGGCCAGTGCGGTGCGCTGGGCCATGCCGCCGGACAGCTGCGCCGGGTACTGGCCACGGGCGTGGGCCAGGCCCACCGCGTCGATGGCGTGGTCGATCCGTGCGCGCCGCTCGGCCGTCGGCAGCTTGGGCTGGCGGGCGAAGTCGAGGCCGAAGGCGACGTTCTTCTCAAGGCTCAGCCAAGGCAGCAGGCTGGGGTCCTGGAACGCCACCGCCAGGCGCGGATGCGGTCCCTGCAGCGGCTCGCCGCGCAACTGCACGCTGCCGCCACGGGCCTGCTGCAGGCCGGCCAGCACGCGCAGCAGGCTGGACTTGCCGACCCCGCTGGGGCCCAGGATGCTGACCACCTCCCCCGGCGCCAGCGTCAGGTCGAACTGTTCCAGCACCGCCTGCCAGCCACCCTCGCGCGGGTAGCCCAGGCTGATGTCGCGGGCTTCGAGTAGCACGTCGGTCATGCAGAGGCCGCCTGGCGTTGCAGCTCGGCGCGCAGCTGCACCAGGCTCGGGGTGACGATCGGCACGAACGCCGACTCGCGCCAGCGGCGGGCGAAGCCTTCGCCGTAGGCCGTCAGGTAGGCCTTGCCACCGCTGGCCTGCAACTCCAGCTGTACGGCGTCGGCGGCGCATTCGGCGAGGGTGATGCGCAGTTTGAACAAGGCGGCCGGCTGGCTCTGGAAGCGGCCGTCGAGCAGCCCCTGCTTGAGCTCGGCGACGGTGTTCTCCAGGCGCTCGGCGAGCACCTGGCGGGCCTCCTCGAGGAACGCGCCACGCCCCTGCAGGTGTGCCTGTGCCTCATCCAGGGCTCGGCGCGCCAGGCCGATGGCCATGCCGCACTGCAGCGCCAGGAATGCCGGGCGCACCTTGGGCAGGAACTCGCGGGCGTTGTCGTGCAGTAGCCAGTCACGGGCCAAGGGCACCTGGTGGAAGGCCAGCGCCGCGGTGTTGCTCGACTGCAGGCCCATCAGTTGCAGGTCGTCGGAGCGCTCCAGGCCAGGTGCGTTCGACGGGATGGCGACCACGAACGGCGCGCCACCGGCGTCATCCTCGATGGCCGCGGCCACCACGAAGCCGCGCTTGCGCAGGTTGGTCACCCAGTGCAGGCGCCCCTCCAGGTTCCAGCCGTCGCTCGCAGCGCGACCCCGCACCTGCAAGGCCTCGATCCCGGAGAGGAACTTCATGGCGTTGGACAGGCCGGTGGCCCCGGCCAGCTCGCCCTTGAGCAGGTCGGGCAGCAGCCGTTCGCACAGTGCCCGGTTGGGGCTTTGCAGCAGGTATTCGATGAAGGCGCGCTGGCCCCAGCAGACAAAGGCCGCGGCCAGCGAACGGCTGGCGATGGCGGCGATGGCCTCGACCGCCGCGCTGACGTCGCCACCCGAACCGCCCAGGGCCGGGTCGACGCCGATGCGCAGCAGTTGCGATTCGGCGATATGCGCCAGCACCAGGTGTGGATCGCACTGGCCCTGGTCGATGGCCTCGGCATTGGCATCCAGCCATTGTCGAAATGCATGGTCAAGCATGTCCCTACTCCTGTTGAAACGCCGGGCGCGCCGGCATCAGGCCTCGATCAGGCCGAAGGCTGCCAACGGTACTTGCTCAGTTCGTCATTGAGCGGCGTCTGGGCGAACACATTAGCAAAGTTGCACAGGGTTGCGAGGCTCACACCGAGAATCACTTCCAGGGCGTTGCCTTCGCTGAAACCAGCGTCACGGAACGCCTGATAGGTGGCATCGCCGACGTTGCCGCGGGTGGCGATCACTTCACGGGCGAATTCGGCCAGGGTTTCGTAGCGAGCGTCCGGCAGCTCGCCGCGGGCGCGCAAGGCATCGACCACTTCCTGGGGCAGCTTGGCCTTGTTCAGGGCCACCGCGGTGTGGCCGGCAACGCAGAAATCGCAGCCGTGCTGGGTGGCGGCGATCAGCTGCACCACTTCGCGCTCGGCCAGGGTCAGCTCGGACTTGCCGTTGAGCGCCGAGACGGTGACGTAGGTTTCCAGCGCCGCCGGGGCGTTGGCCAGGATGCCCAGCAGGTTGGGGATGAAGCCGGAGTTTTTCTGCGCGTTCTCGAGGAACGGGCGGGCGGCTTCCGGAGCGGTCTGCAGACTGTGTAGAGTGATGCGCGCGGACATGGAGTGGTCTCCTTTGATGTAGGTCGCTACAGTCTGTTGGTTATAAGAAGTAGCATCCATATTCATCAGTCGCCTTTCCTTGCTCCAGAGTCCTTGCATTAGATGATTTCTTCCAGCCCCCTCGTCGATTGGTTATTAGAAAGCCTGGAGCTCGACGCCAGCCTGTTCCATGTAGGCCGATACTGCGGCGGCTGGCACGCCAGCACCCAGGGCATGGGCCGGGCCAGTTTTCACCTGGTGGTGCAAGGCCATTGCTGGCTGCACATCGATGGCCAGGCGCAGCCGCAGCGCCTGGAGAGTGGCGATGCAGTGTTCCTGCTGCGAGACCTGGCCTATCGGCTGTCCGGCGACCAGGATGCCGCCGACGCCTGCGCCCAGCCGCGCCGTACCATGCAGACGCTGGACCTGGAAGCGGGCGATGGCGTGGGGCTGGTCTGCGGGTTCTTCCACTTCCAGTCGGGGCTGTCGTCGCTGATCGTCGACGGCCTGGCGGACTGGATCCTGCTGCGCGCCAGCGACCCGGCCGGCAACGCGGCCCGGGCGTTGTTCGGGCTGATCCTCGAGGAGTGCCGGCGCCAACAGCCTTCGCAGGCGCTGCTCGAGCGCCTCACCCACCTGTTGTTCCTGTATGTGCTGCGCCAGCAGGTGCATGCTGGCCTGTCACTGGGCGGCTTGGTCGCCCTCGCCCGCCAGCCGGCCTTCGCCGGCCTGCTGGAGCGCTTGATCGAAGAGCCGGGGCAGGCCTGGACGCTGGAAAGCATGGCCGCCTCCACGGGGCTGTCGCGCTCGGCGTTCTTCAAGCGCTTCAACGAACTGGCCGGGCAATCGCCGGGGCAGGTGCTGCTGGCGCTGCGCATGCGCCATGCCTGCCAGTTGCTCAAGGCGGGCAATACCGTCGAACAAGTGGGCGCGCAGGTGGGGTATCAGTCGGTGGCGGCCTTTACCCGGGCGTTTGCCAAGGCCGTCGGCGTGCAACCGGGGGCCTATCGCAAACAACATGAAGGGCGTGCCGGATAAAGGGCATGCCCCTCAGACCCGCCGCTGCATCCAGGCCGCCCCCAGTCCGCTGAGGCAGATCACCGCGATGCCGACCAGGCTGGTGCCGTCCGGCACCTGGCCGAACACCACCAGCCCCAGCAGCCCGGCGAACACGATCTGGCAATAGCTGAACGGCGCCAGCAACGCCGGCGCGGCATGGCGGAACGCCTGGGTCAGCAACAGGTGCGCGGTCATCCCGCAGCCGCCCAGCGCCAGCATCAGCGGCACATGGGACCATTGCGGTGCCTGCCAGAAGAACGGCACCAGCGCCGTCATGATCAGGGTGTTGCACAACCCCGCATAGAAGTTGCTGGTGGTCGGGCTGTCGTGGGCCGCCAGCTTGCGCGTGAGCAACTGGTAGAAGCAGAACCCCAGCGCCGAGCCGAAGGGGAACAGGATGGCCGGGGTGAACATCGCCCCGCCCGGGTGCACCACCACCAGCACGCCGATGAAGCCCATCACCACCGCCAGCCACTGCCCCGGCGTCACCCGTTCCTTGAGCAGCGGCACCGACAGTGCGGTGACCAGCACCGGCGCGAGGAAGTTGACCGAGGTTGCCTCCGCCAGCGGCAGGTACTGCAACCCGGCGGTGAACAGCAGGCTGGTGCTGAGCAGGCTCAGCGCGCGCAGGGTCTGCAGCAGCGGCCGGCGGGTACGCAGCACCGCGAGGCCCGCCTTGGGCAGGAAGATCCCGGCCATCAGCAGGGTGTGCACCAGGTAACGCACCCAGACCACCATGATGATCGGGTAGATCCCACCGAGGAATTTCGACAGTGCGTCGTGGCTGGCGAACAGGAAGGTAGCCACCACCACCAGGGCGATGCCGCGCAGCGGCTGGTTGACTCCGGACAGCGGCGAACTGGAACTCATGAGGCTCTCGGGCGATGGCCCCGGCATGATGCCGGAGCATGGGCGGATTCTAGAAGAGATCCCGTGGGCGCGACAAAGCCTTGTGGTCCAACTGGTACATTTTGTTCGCTGATCGACCACTTTTGCCTAAGCGCTGCATGGCCTCTGTAGGACCGCGCAGCGGCCTGTCAGGCTCGCGGCAACACCTGCGTCAAGCGCTCGCTCGCTGGCGCCGGTCGGCCGTACAGGTAGCCCTGGAAATGCGAGCACCCCTCGGCCAGCAGACGCTCCATCTGTTCGGCTGACTCCACCCCTTCGGCCGTGGTCTTGATCATCAGGCTGTTGGACAGCTCGGTGATGGCGCGGATGATCGACATCGCCTCGCGGCTTTCGCACATGTCGTGGACGAACGACTTGTCGATCTTGATCCGGTCAAACGGGAACGAGCGCAGGTAGCCCAGCGAGGAATACCCCGTGCCGAAATCGTCGAGGGAAATCGACACACCCAAGTCTTTCAGCGCCCGTAGGGTGCGCACGTTCTCCTCGCTGTTGCCCAGCAGCACCGACTCGGTGATCTCCAGCTCCAGGCGCGTGGCCGGCAGGCCCGAGTCGGCCAGGGCCAGGGCCACGGTATGCACCAGGTTGGCATTCTTGAACTGCACCGCCGAGAGGTTGACCGACACCGTCTGCTCGGTGCCCCAGCTGGCCGCTTCCTGGCACGCCAGGTTCAGCGCCCGGGCGCCGATCTCGTGGATCAGGCCGGTCTCCTCGGCGATGGGGATGAAGTCCATGGGCATGATCATGCCGCGGCTCGGGTGCTCCCAGCGCAGCAGGGCCTCGTAGCCGGTGACGCTGGCGCTCTGCTGGTCCACTACCGGCTGGTAGTGCAGCTGCAACTGGCCCAGATGCAGCGCGGTGCGCAAGTCAGTCTCGACCAGGCGGCGTTGACGAGCCGCGACATCCAACTCGACATGGAAGCACTCGTAGCGGTTGCGACCGTTGCGCTTGGCCTCGTACAGGGCCATGTCGGCGTAGCCGAGCAGCTGCTCGGCCTGGTCGTGGTCGTCGGGCGCGACCGCCACGCCGATACTCACCCCCACGCTGAACTGGTGCCCTTCGATATGGAACGGCGGGCAGATCGCCTCGATCAGGCGCTGGGCGGTGTTGCGCGCCGCATCGCCGGTCTCCAGGCCCGACAGCACCACGGCGAACTCGTCACCACCGAGCCGGGCCAAGGTGTCGTGCTCGCGCAGCTCGCGGCGCAGGCGCTTGCCCAGGGCGCGCAGCAGCTTGTCGCCGAAGGCGTGGCCGAGGGTGTCGTTGATGTTCTTGAAGTTGTCCAGGTCCAGACACAGGGCGGCGGTCAGCTTGTCGCTGTCCTCGCCGCGCAGCAACGCCTGCTTGAGACGCTCGTGGAACAGGGTGCGGTTGGGCAGCCCGGTCAGCGCGTCGTGATGGGCCATGTGGTGGATCTGGGCGTGGGCGGCCAGCTCCTCGGTGGCGTCCTCGGCGACGAACAGCACGTAGTCCCCCTGCCCTTCGCGGTTATCGCAGAGCGTGGCCCGGCTGCGCAGGGTACGCGGCCCCATGGCGGTGTCGACCCGTGTTTCGGCGGCGTAGCCCTTGGTGCTGCGCGCCCCGCGCGCCAGCTGCTGTTCGAGGTAATCGACGGCCGCCGGCACCAGGCACTGGTCCGGCAGCTGGCCAACCATGCGTGTGCCCTGACGGCCGAACAGGCGCTCGGCCTGCTGGTTGGCCAGGAGGATCTGCTGGCTGTGCAGGTCCTGGACAATGACGCTGGCAGGGATGTTGGCGATCACCGAGTCGAGGAACTGCGACAAGGTGGTCATCTCCTGGCTGTACTGTTCGGCCAGCTCCTTGGCCTTGAGCAGCTCCAGCTCATGCTGGCGGCGCTCGGAGATGTCGCGGGTGATCTTGGCGTAGCCGATCAGCTGGCCGCTGTGCTCATCCTTGATCGGCTCGATCACCACGCTGGTCCAGAAGTGCGAACCGTCCTTGCGCTGGCGCAGCCCTTCGGCCTGGAAGCGTCCTTCGTTGCGCGCGGTGTCCAGGCTGAGCGCCGGCAGGCCGGCATGGCGGTCCTCGTCGGTATAGAACACCGAGAAGTGCTGGCCGATGATCTCCTCGGCCTGGTAGCCCTTGGCCCGCTGCGCGCCCGGGTTCCAGTTGGCGACGATGCCCTCGGGGGTGAGCTGGTAGATGGCGTAGTCCGCCACGCTCTGGATCAACAACCGGTACATCATGTCGGGGTTTGCGGCGAGCGGCATGGGAATGACCTGACTCCTTCACAGCAGGAATAGGAAACCTCCGGACCGTATGTCGGAACAGTCCGAAATAACCAAGTGCTGGCATTATGCCGCTCGACGCAGGAATTTTGTGAAGTGCATCACAAAAAATCTGTGGCCGCGTCAGTGCCGCTGCCGGGTCACCAGGAAGTTGCGCAGTTGCGGCTCGTCATCCAGCGTAATCTCCCGCACCGGACGCGGCAGGTTCGCCAGCACGGCCTGGCAGAACGCCAGGGCCGGGGCATCCTCGGGATAGCAACGCACCAGCCAATCGCAGTCGCCTTGACACAGTGTCTGCCGTGCCACCGCCAGGCCCACGCCCTGACGGCGGTACTTCTTGAGGATGAACAGGTCGGCCAGCTCGCAGGCCTCGATGCCGGGCAGTTCGCTGCGCTCGACAAGCATGAAGCCGGCGATGAAGCCGTCCACCAGGATCAGGCTGGCGCTCCAGCCGGGGGATTGCCAGTAGCGGGCGAAGTGCGGCTCGTGGATGTAGAAGCGCCCGTCCACCTCGACGTCCTCGTGCTCCCAGTCTGAGGACTCGTAGGCATAGAACTGGTAGAGGTTGCGCACCAGTTCGGCGTGCTCGGGGCCGGTCTGGTGCAGTTCGACAGGGACGGTCATGGTGCAGGCTCGATTCAAATCGTGAGTCTACCAGCCCATCGTGGACCAAGGTCTTGCACGATGGTTTGGGCTACCCCCTGTAGGGCCTGATGACCGCAGCGATCGCTCACGCCTCAGGCAGCGCCGCCACCGCATCCACTTCCACCAGCATCCCGTCCAGCGCCAGACGCGGGACCGGAATCAGCGTGCAGGTCGGCGTCATCCTGCCACCCCAGGCGCGCTCGGCCTCGGCTACCCACTGGCTCAGGCGCGCCTCGGAATGGTCGACCACCAGCAAGGTGAGCTTGAACACGTGCTCGAGGGTGGCCCCGCGGGAGGCCAGGGCGATCTTCAGGTTCACCAGGGCCTGGCGCGCCTGCTCGTCGAAACGCGCCGACAGGTTGCCCAGCAGGTCCTCGCCGCCCTGCCCGGCGATGTACAGCAGGCGGCTGCCGGCACGCACTTCGGCGACATGGGAATAGGCGTTGCCACTGGGGTCGTAGAGGCCTTCGGGGTTGCTCAGGGCGAAGGCGGCTGGCTGGGTCATGGTATCGCTCCGTCGATGGAATGAGCGGCCGAGTATCAGACCTCAGGTTAAGTCGAGGTCAAGCCCTCGATTCCCCAGTGCTTGTCGCCTTTTCGCCCCACTGGCACAGTGGCGCCCTCGCACCGTCGTCCTGGAGCCCCCATGCCGTTCGATCCAACCTTGCTCGCCCAAGCCCGCCACGTGGTGGTGTTCACCGGCGCCGGCGTCTCAGCGGAAAGCGGCATCGCCACCTTCCGCGACAAGCTGACCGGGTTGTGGGAGCGCTTCGACCCGGCGCAGCTGGCCAGCGCCGAAGGCTTTCACGCCGACCCGGCGCTGGTCTGGGGCTGGTATCAGATGCGCCGAGCAGGGATCGCCCGGGCCACGCCCAACCCCGCCCACCTGGCCATCGCCGCGCTGGCGGCGCGGGTGCCGAAGCTGACCCTGGTGACGCAGAACGTCGACGACCTGCACGAGCGCGCCGGCAGCCACGATGTGCTGCATTTGCATGGGCGGCTGGACGCGTTCCGCTGCCTGGACTGCGCACGTCCGGCGGACGGGCCTGTGGTCCTGCCCGAGGACGCCCTGCAAGGCCGGCGCATCGAGCCACCACGCTGCAGCCGTTGTGCCGGGCCGCTGCGGCCCGGGGTGGTGTGGTTCGGCGAGATGTTGCCGGAGCAGACACTGGAGCAGGCGTTCGACGCCGCGCAGCAATGCGATGTGCTGTTGTCGGTAGGAACGTCCGGCGTGGTGCAGCCGGCGGCCTCGATTCCACGGCTGGCGCTGGCGGCAGGGGCGACGGTGGTGCATGTCAATCCACAGCCTGCGAGCGAGGGGCATCCGCAGGAGTTCGCGTTGGCCGGCAAGGCGGGCGAGGTGTTGCCTGATTTGATTCGCCAGGCGTTTTCCTGAACCTGCCGCTGACGGCCCTTTCGCGGGGCAAGCTCGCTCCCACGAGGCTCGCCCCCCACAAGGCCAACGGCTCAGTGGCTGGCCTGCTCCAGCGCCGCTTTCAGGTCATCGGCAGCGGCATAGGTCTTCTGCCCGACCAGCACACCTTTGTCCAGCGAGAGCCACAGCACCTTGCCCTCCTCCCCGGCATACCGAGTGGCGACCTGGCCTTCACGGTCCAGCAGCACCCGGTAGCTGTAGTCGCGCATGGCCGGGATGGCGAACAGCTTGCTGATCAGCGCCGGCATACGCTGGATATCCGCGACGAACACCGCATTGCGCGCCTCCAGATAGCCCTTGGGTTGCTCGGCCAGGGCCGCCTTCACCAGCTTGGCGCCGTCCATGTCGCGGGCGACCAGCAGGACGCGGGTGTCGCTGACCAGGGTGTAGGGCTGGTCGTACTGGTCGAGCAGGGTCCAGGGCGCGAGGGTTTCCCCGGTCTGCACGGCATGGGCCAGCAATGGAAGCAGGCTGAGCAGGAGTGCGGCGGCGTATTTCATGGTTGGCGATTCCGATTCATGAGGGCCGTCAGCATAGCCCAAGCCGCCGCCGTTGACAGGTTCAGCGCAATTGCCCGGCAATCAGCCCCACGGCGATCAGGATCATCACGCCGCCGGACAACCGCCCCACCACCCGCGCCGCCGCAGGCCGGGTGCGCAGCACGGCCTTGGCGCCGTAGCCGACCATCAGGTAGATCACCAGCGAGCTGCCCAGGTGCACCAGCCCCAGCAGCAGGATCTGCAACGGCAGCGGCCAGCTCGACTGCGGGTCGGTGAACTGCGGCAGCAACGCCAGGAAAAGCAGGAAGACCTTAGGGTTGAGACCGCTGACGCACAAGCCCTTGAACGCCCAGCGCGACCCCGAGTCGCGCTCGCCGCCCTCGCCCGCCTCGGGCACCGACGGGCTCAACAGCAGGTTGCCGCCCAGCCACAGCAGGTAGAGGCAGCCGGCCAGGGTGAGCAGGGTCAGCGCCAGCGGATGCCCGGCGAGCAAGCTGCCGACCCCGGCCGCCACCACCAGGGTGACGAGGAAATGCCCGGACAACATGCCGGCCACCGCCGGCACCACCCAGCGCCCGCGCATGCCGGCCGAGATGGCATAGGCCCAGTCGGCACCGGGGGTGATCACGAACAGCAGGGAAACGGCCCAGAACGCCGCCAACACACTCATGGTCATGTCGACCCTTCCTTTCACGCAGGTTTCGGTGAAAGAAAGACTACGGATATCGCCCGGGGATTTTCTTTCGTATATTCCCTCTACCACGCCATAGACTGGAAGATTCTCCCCCATGGACCGAACTGATCGAAAGATCCTTGCCGAGCTGCAAAAAGACGGGCGCCTGTCGGTCACCGAACTGGCCGACCGCGTGGGCCTGAGCCTGTCGCCCTGCCACCGCCGCCTCAAGGCGCTGGAGGAATCCGGCGCCATCCTCGGTTACCACGCCCGACTGGCCCCGGCGGCCCTGGGCCTGAACTTCGCCGCGCTGGTGTTCGTCACCCTGCGCGAAGTGACCCGCCAGCCGGTGGCGGACTTCGAGGCGGCGCTCGGGGAAATCCCGCAGATCGTCGAGGCCCAGCGCCTGTTCGGCGATCCGGACTACCTGCTGCATGTGGTGGCCAGGGACCTGCCGGCGTTCCAGAAGCTGTACGACGAACAGCTGACCAGCATTCCCAATGTCAAACGCCTGAGTTCGACGCTGGTGATGAAGGAGGTGATCCAGGACCGGTTGTTGCCAATGTAGCCGACCGCCCAGTCCGTTGGGCCACGCTATCGCGCAGGGAACAATGCTGCAAACATCACCAGCGTGGGAGCGGGCTTGCCCCGCCATCACTGCAATTGCCCGCCACCGGCATGCCCGGCTATCGTGCATCACGCACCACGACGGGGCCTCCGCACTACCCTCGCACAACGCCCAGTCCCCACCCGTCAGGGCCTCCCGCCACCTGGCACCGTCCTTGCTCCCGTCCCCCGTTTAACCTTTTGCCAGCCTTAGGTTTTTTAAGGTTCATGAGCACAAATTTACTAATTTCTCGATACCCGCCCACCCCGCATCATCGCTCCAACAAGAACGCGTCGCCCCTTGCCGGCACGCACCCGGGCCTCCCCCGATGCCCCACCTTGCCTTGGAGTCAGTCATGACCAGTGCAGCCAATTCGGCACCCCTCATCGAGAAACACACGATCGGCTACGTGCCGCCGCAAGACCGCCATGGAAAGGTAAGGGATCTGTTCACACTGTGGTTCGGCGGCAACATCGCACCGTTGCCCATCGTCACCGGCGCGCTGGGCGTGCAGCTGTTCCACCTCAACCTGGTCTGGGGCATCGTCGCGATCCTCGTCGGCCACCTGGTCGGCGGCGTGCTCATGGCCCTGCACTCGGCCCAGGGCCCGCAGATGGGCATCCCGCAGATGATCCAGAGCCGTGCCCAGTTCGGCTCGCTCGGCGCCCTGCTGGTGGTGGTGATCGCCGGGGTCATGTACATCGGCTTCTTCGCCTCCAACATCGTCCTGGCCGGCAAGTCGCTGCACGGCGTGGTCGACAGCGTGCCGGTGCCGGTGGGCATCGTCATCGGCGCCCTGGGCTCGGGCATCATCGGCATCATCGGCTACCGCTTCATCCACGTGCTCAACCGCATCGGCACCTGGGTGCTAGGCATCGGCATCGTGGTCGGCTTCGGCTACATCTTCAGCCATGTGCAGAGCGACGACTTCCTCACCCGCGGCGGCTTCAACCTGGCCGGCTGGCTGGCCACCGTGTCGCTGGCGGCGCTGTGGCAGATCGCCTTCGCCCCCTACGTGTCGGACTACTCGCGCTACCTGCCGGCCAACGTGAAGGTGTCCTCGACCTTCTGGACCACCTACCTGGGCTCGGCCCTGGGCTCAAGCCTGTCGTTCATCTTCGGCGCGGTCGCGGTGCTGGCGATCCCGGCCGGGATGGACACCATGGACGCGGTCAAGCTCGCCACCGGCACCCTTGGCCCGCTGATGCTGGTGCTGTTCCTGCTCAGCGTGATCAGCCACAACGCCCTCAACCTGTACGGCGCGGTGCTGTCGATCATCACCCTGGTGCAGACTTTCGCCTACCGCTGGATCCCCACCGCCAAGAGCCGCGCCGTGCTGTCGCTGATCGTCCTGGCCGCCTGCTGTGTGGTGGCGGTGTTCGCCTCGGCGGACTTCATCGGTCACTTCGTCGACATGGTGCTGGTGCTGCTGGTGGTGCTGGTGCCGTGGACGGCGATCAACCTGATCGACTTCTATGTCATTCACAAGGGCGACTACGACATCGACTCGATCTTCAAGGTCGACGGCGGCATCTATGGCCGCTACAACCCTCAGGCGCTGATTGCCTACGCGGTGGGCATCGCGGTGCAGATCCCGTTCATGAACACACCGCTGTATGTCGGGCCGGTGTCCGAACACATCAATGGCGCCGACCTGTCGTGGCTGGTGGGGCTGGCAATCACCTCGCCGCTGTACTGGTGGCTGGCCAGTCGCGACAGCGCGTATCGCCGTCGCCAGGTGAGTGCAAAGCTGGCGGCGGGGGTTTGAATCCGCCGGGCTGATGATCGACAGGAAGACCCGCTGCAGCGGGTCTTCTGCCATTGCCAGGCATGCTCACGGCTCATCAAGAAACATCCTACATCGCAAGCGGACCCAGCTGACTACTCCAGGCAAAACACCTTGGCGAGCATACGCACTTCCCGCACAAGGAGTGTCCCATGCAAAAATTGCCAGTCCCCGACTTCACGGTCCTGCACAAGAAACGCAAGCTGATTGCCGCCATCGCCCTGCCGGTGCTCGCCCTCGGCGCCATCGCCGCCGTGTTCAACGAAGTGTTCTTCTACAACGAAGCGGGCCAGATGACCCACGTGCGCACGATCTTCGGCGAGGAAAAGGTGGTCGAGGATGTCGGCTACGCGACCAAGTGGTTCGGCCGCAGCACGGTCTGGCGACGCACCATTGGCGTCCAGTCCGCCCTGCGGGTGGACAACCAGGAGGACAACCGCAGCGGACAACCTTCGGTGATCCTGGAAAACCTGCCGATCGTGTTCCTCGGCAACGTCGATGCCAAGGCCGAGTTCAGCACCCAGTTCCGCCTGCCCTCGGGCGATGCCTTCCTGAAGATTGCCCAGGAGTACCGCACCCCTGACAACTTCCTGCAGCGCGCCCTGCTGCCCGCCGTCAAGGAAACCCTGCAGGCCACCGCCTCGCTGATGAGCGCCGATGACTACTACGCCGGCAACCGCAGCCACTTCGGCGCCGAATTCGAGAACCAGCTGCGCAACGGCCTGTACCTGACCAGCCGCAAGGAGATTCGCGTACAGCGCGACAACCTGCCGGCACAGACCGCGATACTCCAGTCGGGCACCGACCAGGGCAGCTTCGGCGACAACTCCGCGACCCGCTTCGTCATCGAGAAGAAGCTCGACAAGGACGGCCAGGAACTGCGCAAGCAACAGCAGTTCCGCCTGTTCGGCGTCGAGGTCGTCGACGCCCGGGTGACGCACATCGACCCCAACCCCCAGTACCAGGAGCGCATGGTGAGGGTGCAGCAGGCCCTGGCCGAGCTGGCCGTGGCCCGGCAGAACCGGCTCAAGGAAGAAGAAGAGAAAGAGCTGGTCTCCGCCCGCGGCGCCAAGGACGTCGAGGCCAAGCGCCAGGAAAGCCTGCGCCAGCAGATCGAGCGCACCACGGAAGCCGAGACCGAGAAGCAGCTCACGCTGATCAACGCCGAACGGGAAAAACGCCGCGCCGAAATCGACAAGCAAACCGCCGAGTTGCTTCGTGACAAGGCCAAGGTCAACGCCGAGGCCACCAAGATCACGGCCGACGCGGAAGCCTACGCACGCGAGGCCTCGCTCAAGGCCGACGGCGCCCTGCAGACCAAGCTCGACGCCCTGGTGCAGATCAACCGCGCCTGGGCCAACGCCGCAGCCCAGGCGCCGGTGCCCAGCGTGATGATGGGAGGCTCCGACGCGGGGCTTGGTCGTCAGGACGAGATGGGCAAACTGATGAGCGTGCTCGCGACCAAGGCGGCGAAGGATCTGGTACTGGACCTCAAGACGCCTTGAGTAAACACCTGGCCACCGGGCCCCGCATTGGTACCTGAAGCTCTACCAATGCGGGGCGGATTTTCAGACCATTACCTCTCGGTCCTCGAAGATCATCATGACCTTGTAACCTTGACGAACGACGTTAGAAAAAACAGCACGCCCAGGCCAACAAGCAAGCAATAGCTACTTAACTTCATGCTGCATCTCAAGCCATTCGGAAACTCATTACTGTCTTCGAGATCCAACCAACCGCGACGAAGCCCTAGGGATGGCCATATAAAAGCGAGACTCATCGCACTCACGATTAGCATGCGCGACCTCAGCCTCGTCGCCCCCAGAGAAGAGCCTCATCTTCTAGACCTCGACTCCGACCAAATGCACGACACATGACATTGAATTGACCTGAACACGCAATGTAGACATTAATAATGACTCCAATAGCCAGCAACAGAAAAGGGACAATTAGCAAGACAAGCCTTAAGCTGACAGGCCATCCACTAAGGTCAATCATAATCAACCTCATAGATCAACTCACCCATCCACTCCCCTATACCCGAGCCACCCTCGGCACCACCAAATGAGCCAGCACCAACGACTGCGATACCACATAGGGCTTTACCCCATACACCAAAGTTACACTGCACGTCTAAACTCCACAAAGATCACAATAAGTGACATCCACCCCATACCAATCGCCATACAACACATTGCTGCCCTCATGCGTCTTTTGAGATAGATCGGAAACTCGCGATAGTCTTGCGGATCCAGATCACCTTGCCGCATAGATAACACCGGCCACATCAGGACACCTGTTATTGCACTAACCGTCAAGGCTCTAAATTTTAAAGTAACCCCCCACCTCGCTTAAGCTCCTCTAGCAGACATTTACTTCGCTGAAGGGCTGCACACATAACATCGAAGTGCCGCGAGATAGCGATGTGCACATGGATCGCCATACCTAACAGCATGATGAAGAAAGGTATCAGCAATGAAGCAACTTTCAGCCCTGCCGGCCAGTCACTCAAATCGATCACTCCCCTTCTCTCCCGGCTTTCACTCTCTCGAAAGAAGATCCCCGACCGCTGTAGCTCCGCAGTTTGACCCGCACGGCAAGCCTCATGAAATCTATTTTTTTGGTGTCCAAAAAAGGTAAATCCATCAGTCTGCTCGTGTGAACGTCAACAGCCAAATCGCAAGCACCAACCACAAAAACCCAACAAGAGATAGCCATGCGGAAACCACCATAAATCGCCGAAGATCATGAGGAAACCTCTTAATTTCCTCCTCTTCGAAAAGCCCTTTCCTAACCACATAAGACGGATAGAGAAACGCTCCACTTATCGTATTCACCAAATGCCATCTACATTTGAAACTCGCCTCATCAAAATACCGCCTCTGCTGCTCAACCCACACGCTTTTAGGTAGCGCCCCAATCACTTGGCGATAACATTTACCGCGAGCAAGAAAAATACTCATGATTAGCCCGATCAAACAGCATACAAATGGCACCCCCATGAATACAAAAGCCCAACCTGAAGACCAGAAACTACTCATTTCGCCCGCCATTCATATAAGAATTCCCCCAACCACTCGCCTCCCTTGCCAGTGCCTCCCGCGCCCGCTGCGCCGCAACCATCAGAGGAATAAGACGCACTTGAACCGCACTAGTGTAGCGTTTTGCAAACAGCACCTAAACATTCATGACTCTATGATCCTCACAAATGTCGTTAGGAAAAACAGCCCCCCCTAAGCCAGCCAGCAAACAATAGCTGCTTAACTTCATTCTCCATTTCAGGTAACTGGGAAATTCATCGCTATCTTTAATGCTCAACCACCCACAACGATGCCCAAAGGATGGCCATATCACACCAAGACTCATGGTGCTAACGATCAACATCCGTGACTTCAAATTTCTCGTACCCCATACAGCGACCTCGTCGTCAAGACCACTACTACGTCGAAAGGCATGACACATAACATTAAAGTGACGCGACCCTGCAATATAGGCATTGATAGCGACGCCGATGATCAAAAATACAAACGGAACAATCAGCAGTACTATCCGCAAACCGACAGGCCATCCACTGAGGTCAATCATAATTAACCTTGTAGATCAGCTCACCCAACCACTCCCCTGCATCCGCGCCGCCCTCGGCCCCTGCGAATGAACCAGCACCAACGACTGCGATACCGCATAGGGCTTTACCCCATACACCAAAATTACACACTACTTTTATCGCCAAGCCACTGGCACCACCACCTGCAACTCCTCCTGCCAAACCGCCTGAGAAGCTGCCTGTTTCGGTAAAGCGGATTTTCTTACAAGCCTCAGTCTCACCAGCTCTGCACACATCCTGGACTTTCAGGTAGGACGAGGTAGCTCCAAGCCCTATCGCCAGATGCCCGCCGTATTTTAAATACTTCGACATCTTCGCCACTTCATCCAAATGCGTCGCATACCCCGGTATCGCCCCCGGTGCACCTGCCTTTGACCAGTGATGCACGAGGCTTTTAGTAGAGACATTCAAGCTCTTACGCAGGCTTTCATGCCCACCAAGGTTCAGGTACTTGCCTAGAAACGCACTACGCAGCTGTGCATCCAGTTGCTGATAGAGCGCTCGACGCGATTCGAAGAATTGCCGGCTATTGAGATGCCCATGCAAGGTGAACTCGCGCTGATGCAGGCGCTCGAGCCCCTTGAGCGTATCCCCAACCTGCCCCAGCCCACGCGACAGCATGTCCTTGCCCACGCCCATGGATTGACTCGCGCCATTGAGCACTCCGGCAACCTCGCCAATGTGCTGCATCATGAAGTTGGCTTCCTGCTCGTCGAGCACAGCCAGTGCCTCCCGCGCCCGCTGCGCCGCAGCCATCAGGTCGGCCTCCGCGCGGGTACAGGCGTGGTGGTTGTCGGGATCACCGATGACGAAGATTTCACCCGCCTTGAAACCTTGGTCGAAGGTAGGGTTCAGGCGCTGGATGCGTGCAATAGGCAGTGTGCTGTCCTGCGCCAACAATTGCGCCAGTACCTGGGGGCCGGACATGCTGCGGGGAACGATATGAAAACCGGGTTCCAACCCGACATGCGCAGACGCGATGGCGCCAGGCATCTGTGCGTTGGCTGGGGCAGGGAGAGTGCGAGCACCGGGGACCGTCGCCGCGTTTGTCTGCCTGCCATGCATGGTATGACTGGACGGCGCCATTCCACCCAAAGGAGCAACCACCCTGTTACTGCCATTCGGGCAGCCACAGGCAACCAGGGAACCATCCATCGCCAGTGGCTGACCGTCGGAAATCCACCCGAGGTAGCCCTCTACAACAACGCCAGGTTGGCAGCAGAGCGGACATTCGGTAGTCGAGTCCCCGACCCGCAGGACCTTTCGCCCATCACAGATGTAACCCTCACCGCTGGCAATGCAGATTGCACCCGTGGTGGTGACATCGCCATCTACTGCCTGGCCTATCCCATCAAGACTGACGCGATACATGTGCAGGTTCCTTTTGCGCTGAAAGCTCAAGAACCTAACAAATGAAGCTCGCCCTGTTACCCGAGAAAAAGCGAAAGAGAACTTTCCTACTCTGCCTAGAGAAAAGTCTTAAAACCAACCCTGTAACCAGCCTGTTCAGGCGTGCAGCCGAACCTGAGCGGGCTGGTCACGATGCTCTTCAGTGCCCGCTACGCAGCATTTCCTTCGGCACATACTTGCCAATCTCATACTTGCCGATCGCCGCCCGGTGCACTTCATCCGGTCCGTCGGCCAGGCGCAGGGTGCGCTGCATCGCATACATGTACGCCAGCGGGAAATCACCGCTCACCCCGGCCCCGCCATGGATCTGGATGGCCCGGTCGATCACCTTCAGCGCAACGTTGGGCGCCACCACCTTGATCTGGGCGATCTCGCTGCGCGCTACCTTGTTGCCGACGGTGTCCATCATGTAGGCGGCCTTGAGGGTCAGCAGGCGGGCCATGTCGATCTCCATCCGCGAGTCGGCGATCTTGTCGACGTTGCCCCCCAGCCGCGCCAGGGGCCGGCCGAAGGCAGTGCGCTCGACCGAGCGCTTGCACATCAGCTCCAGGGCGCGTTCGGCCATGCCGATCGAGCGCATGCAGTGGTGGATGCGGCCCGGGCCAAGGCGGCCCTGGGCGATCTCGAAGCCGCGGCCCTCACCCAGGAGCACGTTTTCATAAGGCACGCGCACATTCTCGAACAGCACCTCGGCATGACCGTGGGGCGCGTCGTCGTAGCCGAACACCGGCAGCGGGCGGACGATCTTCACCCCAGGTGCGTCGGTGGGCACCAGGATCATCGAGTGCTGCTGGTGGCGCTGGCCGTCCGGGTTGGACAGGCCCATGAAGATCATCACCTTGCAGCGCGGGTCGCAGGCGCCGGAAGTCCACCACTTGCGGCCGTTGATCACCCACTGGTCACCGTCGCGCACGGCGGTGGCGGCCATGTTGGTGGCGTCCGAGGAGGCCACGTCCGGTTCGGTCATGGCGAACGCCGAACGGATCTCGCCGCGCAGCAGCGGCTCGAGCCACTGGCGTTTCTGCGCCTCGCTGGCGTAGCGCACCAGCACCTCCATGTTGCCGGTGTCCGGCGCCGAGCAGTTGAACGGCTCGGGCCCCAGCAGCGAGCGCCCCATGATCTCGGCCAGTGGCGCGTATTCGAGGTTGGTCAGCCCCGCGCCGTACTCCGACTCCGGCAGGAACAGGTTCCACAGCCCCTCGGCGCGGGCCTTGGCCTTGAGTTCCTCGACGATCGCGGTGGGCTGCCAGCGGTCGCCCTCGGCGACCTGGCGCTCGAACACCGGCTCGGCCGGGTAGACGTATGCATCCATGAATGCGCTGACGCGCTCGCGCAGTGCCTGGACCTTGGGCGAATAGGCGAAATCCATCGGGGCTACCTTCAGTCAATGAAGAACATGGACCTGAGCCTAGAACAGCCACCCTTCATCCACCTAGTCTATTTTCTACGTGTATAAACATTCATAACCAATATATGATCACCCGATAACTCCAACAAAGAGCGGCGCCATGAACCTCAGCAAGGTCGACCTCAACCTGTTCATCGTCTTCGACGCCATCTATACCGAAGCCAACCTGACCCGCGCCGGGCAGATCGTCGGCATCACCCAGCCGGCGGTGTCCAACGCCCTGTCGCGCCTGCGCGAGACCTTCAACGACCCGCTGTTCGTGCGCACCGCCCAGGGCATGGTGCCCACGCCCATGGCCCAGAACATCATCGGCCCGGTGCGCAACGCGCTGTCGCTGCTACGCACCTCGGTGCAGGAAAGCCGCATCTTCACCCCGCTGCAGGCCAGCAAGACCTTCCGCATCAGCATGACCGACCTCACCGAGGCGGTGATCCTGCCGCCGCTGTTCCAGCGCCTGCGTCGCCTGGCCCCGGCGCTGGTGATCGAGAGCTTCCTGTGCAAACGCCGCGAGACCACCAAGGAACTGGCCGCCGGGCGCCTGGACTTCGCCGTCGACGCGCCGCTGAACACCGACCCGCAGGTGCGCCACGTCAAGCTGATGCAGGACCGCTACGTCTGCGCCATGCGCCCCGGCCATCCGCAGGCCGACGGCAAGCTGACCCTGGACAGCTACCTGGCCATGACCCACATCCATATCTCCAGCCGCCGCAACGGCCTGGGCTATGTGGACCTGGCCCTGGGCAAGATGGGCGTGCAGCGGCGTGTCGCGCTGCGCTCGCAGCACTACCTGATGGCTTCGCAGGTGCTGCAGCAGACCGACATGGTCATGACCGTGCCCGAGCGTTTCGCCCGCCGCCATCAGTTGCGTCACCAGCCGCTGCCGGTGGAGGTGCCGGCGCTGGAGACCCACCTGTACTGGCACGAAAGCACCGACCAGGACCCGGCCAACCGCTGGATGCGCGAGCAGATCATCGAGCTGTGCGAACGGGTGGTGGCCCAGGACGAGCAGGAACAGGCGGATCCGGCCATGGCATCGGCCTGAGTCGCCTACACTGTGGGGGATTGCCTCTGAACCAGGGAGCCACTCATGGACGATCACCAACATGGCAAGCCACCGACCTTCTGGCAGATGCTGCAGAGCATCCTCGCCGCCGCCTTCGGCGTGCAGAGCGGCAAGAACCGCGCCCGCGACTTTACCTACGGCAAGGCCAGCCATTTCATCGTGATGGGGACGCTGTTCACGCTGATCTTCATCTTCGTGCTGATTGGCCTGGTGCAGCTGGCGCTGCACCTGACGGCGCGCTAGCCGCGCGAGGGCTTGCGCCTCTTCAGACCATGCACGCCCCTCTGTGGGAGCGGCCTTGCGTCGCGAAAGGGGTG
This sequence comes from Pseudomonas peradeniyensis, assembly GCF_014268935.2. Classification (GTDB taxonomy): domain Bacteria; phylum Pseudomonadota; class Gammaproteobacteria; order Pseudomonadales; family Pseudomonadaceae; genus Aquipseudomonas; species Aquipseudomonas peradeniyensis. The sequence goes on from NZ_JABWRJ020000004.1 coordinate 379,149, forward strand.
CGAAGCCCCCCACGATTCGTGCATCAAGCTGATATCGCATGGAGATGCATGCATCGACCCAAACGCAATCCGCCCGCGGATATCCCTTCCGCGGGCGGTTCAGGTGTTACTCACGGTCTCGAGCAGTTTTCCGCTACTGATGGCTGACCCAGTACACCGCAGTGACCACCACCAGCACGATCAGACACAGGATCGCCCAGGCATCGACACTGCTGTCAGCTTTGCGGACCTTGGTAGAGTTTCCCATTGCATTGCCTCTTGTAGTGGTTATGGGAATGCACTTCACAAGCAGCAGTTAAGTCCAGCAATGCCCTTCCCTCAAGCAGGGGCTTTCAGTAGTCGACGGGTGACGTGAGAAAGGGGTAGCGAAAGTCCGTCGGCCTGCCCTCGGCACTGAAACGGTGGAAGTCGATGCCGTGGTTGTCCTGTTCCAGCAGCTTGAGCCAGCGTCGAGCCTTGTCCGCGTCGATCAACTGCAAGGCCGGCACGCTATGTTCACGCTGGCCGTCGCGCCCCACCGCCAGCCCCTGGGCGTCATCGTGCAACATGACCATGGCCCAGCCGCCCAGGGTGAAATGCCCGCCCATCAGCACGCTCAGGCGTCCGTCGATCCGCGCCCGCAGGGCCTCGGGCGAGCTGTTGACCGCACTGAACAGGGCATCGCGCCCCGGCACCTTGCCCAGCGCCTCGAACGCCTGCATGGCGCCGAACGCCATCTGGTCGTTGGCCGACCACACCAGGCGCGTGTCGGGATAGCGCTCCAGCAGCATCTGCGCCTGCTCGAAAGCACGCTGGCGGCTCCAGCCGCCATACACCACCTGGCGCAGGCGCACCTGGGGAAACTCCGCCAGCGCCCGGCGCATGCCCTGCACGCGCAACTGCGAGGCCGGCGTGGTCTTGACCCCGGCGAAGGCCAGCAAATCAACCTGCCCCGCGTCAGCCGGCAGCTGCACCGCCATCGCCTTGAGCATCTGGTAGCCGGCCTCCTCGTCGTTGCTGACCAGGGTACCGAGCACTTCGGGGTACTTGTCCGGCTGCGCCTGGATGCTGTGCGCCTGGCTGTCGGTGAGGCCGTTGTTGACCAGGAACAGCTTGACCCCGGTGCCCCGCGACAGGCGGATGATCTCCGGGGCGACATACTGCTCGTTGACCAGCACCAGGTAGTCCGGGCGCTGCGGTCCTTGCAGCACCTCGCGGGCCTGGGTCAGCGCGAGGTCGGCGCGGCGCTCGCTGTACCGCACGCGCAAGGCCATGCCCAGGTCGTTGGCGGCGGCCTGCATGAAGCGCGAGTAATCGACCCAGAACGTCTCGTTGGAATAGCCCGGGTTGAGGAACACCACGGACGCGGCCTGTGCGCTCGCTGCCAGTGGCAGGCTCAGGCACAGGCTCTGGCACAAGGCCTTGAGCATGCTGTTACTTCCCTGCGGAGCAAACCCCGGATTATAGCGCCGCGATGTACCGGCGCGGACAAATGCCAGTCAGTCTCACTTAGTCCAAATGGTTCTTTTCATATGCAAAAACATCACTTTAGCGCATAAACCCACTCTGCTATCGTGCCTCGGCTCCGACCTGGAGTGCGCGGCCGTGCGCGCGATTAGCTGCATGCTAGCCTGAGACAGGACTTATATGTACGTATACGACGAGTACGATCAGCGGATCATCGAGGACCGCGTCAAGCAGTTCCGTGATCAGACCCGCCGCTACCTGGCCGGTGAGCTGAGCGAAGAAGAATTCCGCCCTCTGCGCCTGCAGAACGGCCTGTATATCCAACGTTTCGCGCCGATGCTGCGTGTCGCCGTGCCCTATGGCCAGCTGAACGCCCGCCAGACCCGCATGCTGGCGAAGATCGCCCGCGACTACGACAAGGGCTACGCGCACATCAGCACCCGCCAGAACGTGCAGTACAACTGGCCGGCGCTGGAAGACATCCCGGAGATCCTCGCCGAGCTGGCAACCGTGCAGATGCACGCGATCCAGACCAGCGGCAACTGCCTGCGCAACGTCACCACCGACCAGTTCGCCGGTGTCGCCGCCGACGAGTTGGTGGACCCGCGCCCGTGGTGCGAGATCGTCCGCCAGTGGACCACCTTCCACCCGGAATTCGCCTACCTGCCGCGCAAGTTCAAGATCGCCGTCAACGGCTCCAGCGACGACCGCGCCGCCATCGAAGTGCACGACATCGGCCTGGAGCCGGTGCGCAACGCCGCCGGTGAGCTGGGCTTCCGCGTGCTGGTCGGCGGCGGCCTGGGCCGTACTCCGGTGATCGGCTCGTTCATCAACGAGTTCCTGCCCTGGCAGGACCTGCTCAGCTACCTGGACGCCATCCTGCGCGTGTACAACCGTTACGGCCGCCGTGACAACAAGTACAAGGCGCGGATCAAGATCCTGGTCAAGGCCCTCACCCCGGAAGTGTTCGCCGAGAAGGTCGAGGCCGAGATGGCCCACCTGCGCGGCGGCAGCACCACCCTGACCGAGGACGAAGTGCAGCGCGTTGCCCGTCACTTCGTCGACCCCGAGTACCTGGCCCTCGACAATGTCGACTACGCCCCCCTGGACGCCGAGCACCCAGGCTTCGCCCGCTGGCGTTCGCGCAACACCCGCGCGCACAAGAAGCCGGGTTATGTTGCCGTGACCCTGTCGCTCAAGCCCACCGGCGTCGCCCCGGGCGACCTGACCGACAAGCAGCTCGACGCCGTCGCGGACTTCGCCGAACGCTACAGCTTCGGCTACCTGCGCACCTCCCACGAGCAGAACATCATCCTCGCCGACGTCGAGCAGCGCCAGCTGCACGCGCTGTGGCTGGAACTGCGCGAGCAAGGCTTCGCCACCCCGAACATCGGCCTGCTGACCGACATCATCTGCTGCCCGGGCGGTGATTTCTGCTCGCTGGCCAACGCCAAGTCGATCCCGATCGCCGAATCCATCCAGCGCCGCTTCGACGACCTGGACTACCTGTTCGACATCGGCGAGCTCGACCTGAACATCTCCGGCTGCATGAACGCCTGCGGCCACCACCACGTCGGCCACATCGGCATCCTTGGCGTGGACAAGAAGGGCGAGGAGTTCTACCAGGTCTCGCTGGGCGGCAATGCCGCCCGCGACGCGAGCCTGGGCAAGATCCTCGGCCCCTCCTTCGCCCAGGACGACATGGCCGACGTGATCGAGAAGCTGATCAATGTGTACGTCGAGCAGCGCACCGAAGACGAGCGCTTCATCGACACCTACCAGCGGATCGGCATCGACCCCTTCAAGGAACGCGTCTATGCAGCGAATCATTAAGAACAACCAGATCGTCGACGAAACCTGGCACCTGCTGCCCAAGGACGTCTCGATCGACGCGCTGACCAACTGCGACGACTACATCGTGCCGCTGCAGCTGTGGCGTGATCATCCGAGCCTGCTCAAGGCCCGCGACGGCGGCCTGGGCATCTGGCTGGACAGCGACGAGGAAGCCGAGGAAATCGGCGAAGACGTCGAGCACTTCCAGGTCATCGCCCTGAACTTCCCGGCCTTCACCGACGGGCGCAACTACTCCAACGCGCGCCTGCTGCGTGACCGCTACAAGTTCAAGGGCGAGCTGCGCGCCATCGGCGACGTGCTGCGCGACCAGCTGTTCTACATGGCCCGCTGCGGCTTCGATGCATTTGCCATCCGTGCCGACAAGGACCCGGAAGACGCGCTGCAGAGCCTGAAGGACTTCTCGGTGACCTACCAGGGCGCCACCGACGAGCCGCTGCCGCTGTTCCGTCGCCGCTGATCGTCGCTTGCCGTACGCTCGGCCCGCCTTCTGGCGGGCCGATTCGTTTCTGCGCCTGCAAGACGAGCAGTCCGAACATGGCTGAGGAAAAATCCGAACGCTCGCTCAGGTTTTCTGATGGCATGCCGATATCAGGGCATATCCTTTTCACTCCGCAAGGAAAGCGACGATGAGCCCGATCACTTCGGCATTGCGACTGACGCCGATCCAAACGCCACCCGCTCCCGCGCAGAACCTGATCGTTCGCCAGCCCGCGAGCGTCGCCAGCGCCCCTGGCACCAAGGTCAGCCTGGGCCAGGACACCCGCATTCCCGACAGCGAGACCTACACCTCGCGAGGCACGCTGGACAGCGCGCAGCCCAGCTACACCTGGGAACAGGACGGGCTGGACAAGCTGAGCATGTACATGTTCAGCGCGGTCAAGTCGTCCACCACCGCCGGCCGCTTCCAGGGCCTGGGCAGCGCCCTGGTGGAACAACTGGCGGCCAATGGCGGCCAGCGCGTCTCCCAATCAGCCTTGCAGCTCAACGAGACCGACACTACCCCGCTGAGCCTGCAGCAGGCACGCCTGCGCGAGTTTGCCAGCAATACCGTCACCCTCAGCCTCACCACCGCCTCCGGCGCCACGGTGAAACTGGGCTTGTACAACGGTGAACGGGGCCTGGCGGTCGACGCCGAAGTCCAGGGCGGCGAGTTGAACGCCAACGAGCTCAAGGGCCTGGCCGCCCTGGCCGACGGTTTCCAGTCGGCGATCAATGGCCTGACCCGGCAACCGCCGAGCCTGCAGCTCGGCGCGCTGGTCAAGCTCGACCCGAGCCTGTTCAGCGGCCTGCAGATGAACGCCAAGCTGGATTTGCCCAGCGGTGGGCAACAGACCTTCGACCTGCGTCTGGACGGCTCCACCCGCAGCCTGAAACTCGATGGCCCGAGCGGTCAGGTGCAGCTGGACCTCGATAGCCAAGGCGGCGCGCTGCTGGGCGGCAAGGCCCAGCGCCAGGCCGCCCTGGACAACTACCTGACCCAGTTCGACGAGGCGCAGAAACGCGGCAAGGGCGATGCGCAACTGACCTCGCTGCTCAAGGATGCCTTCAGCCAACTGAACAGCATCGACGACAACAGCCCACGCCCGGCGGGCCACAACGACGCGGTGAACACCTACAGCCGTGCGTTGCTCAGCGGCCTGGCCGACTTCAAGGCCTCGATCGTGCAACCGTCCAGCCGCCCGAACGCACGGCGCCTGGACGAGGAAGACCGCTTCGCCTACCAGGTGTCGCAATCGACCTCGACCAGTGGCCAGGGCACCACCATCGCCCGTCAGCAACGCCAGGAGGCCAAGCTGGACGCCGCCTGGCATTCGAGCCTGTCGTCCGCGGCCAAGCTCACCGCAGAAGATCCTTTCGACGAGAAGAACTACCGCTACCACACGCTCAGCGAAACGGCGAGCAGCACCACCGAGCTGTCGTTCGTCGACAACGTGCTCAAGGAAGCCAAGGCCACCCAGGAGGCCACCAGCAACAAGCGCGTATTCACCTACGAGGGTGGCAAGCTCGAGTCGGATGTCAGTACGCCCGAATCGGTGAGCCGCTCGCGCAACCTGCTGAACCTGCTCGACGATCTGTTCAAGACCGATGAAAAGGCCCGGCGCAACGGCAGCCCGTACGACCTCGACGCGCAGCTGGCGGCCCATGCCGGGCTGTGGCAGTTGCAAACCGACCCGGCGAAGATCCGCGACTGACCGCGCCGCCGCGCAGACAAGCCCGCCCCCGCAAGGACTGCAGGGGCGGGCTTGTCTGCGCTCGGCCCTGGCGCTCAGCGCAACGGCACGTAGATGTCCGTCTGCCACTGCTCCAGCGGCGTCTGCGGGTAGATGCTCAAGTAATGGAAGAACAGCGGATGATCGCGCAGCTCTTCGCCACTGGCCGGTAGCCAATCGCGGTAGATCGGGTAGATCGTCTCGCCGATATGATCCGGTGAGCCGACATGCCGCACCACGGCGCAACGCCCGGCGGGCAGGCCCGACTCCTGCACGCCCTGGGCGTTGGGCGCCACCGCCTCGTGGATTTCCCCACAGATGGCGAAGCGGAAGTCTTCCGGTGCGGTGGTATCCGGGTTATTGAAGGGGATGCCGAAACTGCGGCTGCTGGCCACGGGCGATTGCCCGCTGCTCATGCGCCAGTCGATGAAGCGGCGCACGGTCTCGCTGACCTGGCTGGCCGGCCCGCAATGCTCCAGCGCCGCAAGGCGCACGGCGGCGAAATCGACGATTCGTACCTGCATGGTGATGCTCCTGGAAAAATGAGGGATGGCAAACACCGTGTTCCATACCTGCCAGTCGGGCCGGCGGCGGAACGCGCTGGGCGCGTGCCCGAATGCCCGCCGGAACGCCCGGCTGAACGCTTCCGGGCTTTCAAAGCCCGCCTCCAGCGCTGCCTCCAGCACCGAGTGCCCGGGCTGGCCGACCAGCCGATGCGCCGCACGACGCAAACGCATCAGCTGCACATAGCGGGCCACCGGTACACCCACATAGGCGCTGAACTGGCGATGGAAGTGGAACACCGAAAAGTGCGCCACCACACTCAGGGCCTCCACCGACAGATCGCCTTCCAGGTTGTCCTGGATGTAAGCGAGCACAGTGTCGAAGCGGGTCTTGTAATGGGCATTGACGGACAAGCTCGGTTGCTCCTGGAATCACGGCAGGCCACAGGTTCGCCGATCCGCCCCTGGGCCCGCCTAGCTGTATTTGCTCAAACACCCCTTGGTAGTCGGGCTGCCCCGCACCGAGAACAGTACCGACGAATCTCTACTTCCTGGCCTCCAGAATCAAGTTGAACGGTGTCTGCGTCGCCCTGCGGAACTGGCGGAACCCGGCCTCTTCGAACACCGCCCGCAGGCGCGCCTCGCCCGCCTGGGCCCCCAGTCCCAGTCCCACTTCCTGGGACAGCGAGTTGGGCGTGCAGATGAAGGTGGACGCCGCATAGAACAGCCTGCCGACCGGGTTGATGTTGGCATCCAGCGTATCCTCGGCGAACGGCTCGACCAGCATCACCGTGCCGTCGTCCTTGAGCGCTTGGTAGGCATGCCGTGCCGCCCCCACCGGATCGCCCATGTCATGCAGGCAATCGAAGAAGCACACCAGGTCCAGGTTGCGGCCGGGGTAATCCTTGGCCGAGGCCTGCTGGAAGCTGACCCGGTCGGCCACGCCCGCGTCGCGGGCCCGTTCGCTGGCAGTTTGCACCGACGGTGCATGGTAGTCGTAGCCGGTAAAGCGCGAGGCCGGAAATGCCTCGGCCATGACGATGGTCGAGGCGCCGTGGCCACAGCCGACATCGGCCACCTGGGCGCCAGCCTGCAGCTTGGCCACCACCCCTTCCAGTGCCGGTAGCCAGTCGGCCACCAGGAAGGTCCGATAGCCCGGTCTGAAGAAGCGTTCGGTACCGCTGAACATGCACGGATGATGATCGCCCCAGGCAAGCGCGCCGTCGCCGCGCATGGCCGCGACCAGCTTGTCCTTGTCATGGAACAGCGCCGCCAGCACCGAGGCGCCGCCGGCCATATAGACCGGGGAATCCTCCAGGGCCAATGTCATGGCCTGCTCCTGCGGCAGGGTGAACTGCCCGTCGTGGTGCGCCAGGTAACCCGCCGCGGCCTGGCCATTGAGCCACTCGCGCACCAGCCTTGGCTGGCAACCGGTGCGTTCGGCCAGCACCTCGGGGGTGACCGGCTGGCTGTCGGCCATGGCCCGGTACAGCCCGAGTTCATCCCCTAGAATGACATTGGCCAGCGTCGCCGCCGCGCCCATGTCGCCCACCAGCTTGCCCATGAATTCCTGAAGCCGTGCCTCGTCCATGACCTGCCCTCCTCTTGCCAGAAGGCCACCGTCGGCGACGTCCGGTCCGGGAGGCGGTGGTCGGATGGATGATCGGGCCGCGTCTGCAACCGACCCGGACTTTAAGTCTAGACCCGCCTGCGCTATCTTCGCCGCGCTGCCGGCAGCCCCGCCAATACCGGACGGCCGCGCCCGCGCAGCGAAGGAATTGCCTGCATGTTCTCCAGCCGTACCCTCGTCCTGATCCTGGGCGTCGCCTTCATCATGCTCGACCAGTGGGTGAAACTGATCGCCCTGGTCGCCCTGAACAACCACAGCTATGTGGTCGGCAACCAGTTCGTCTGGCTCGACCTGGTCCTGAGCCTGAACCCGGGCGCGTTCCTCAGCCTCGGCGCCAGTTTGTCCCAGGGCCTCAAGCAACTGATCTTCGTCGCCGCGGTAGGCGTGGCCTGCTGCTGGGCCGTGACCTGGGCGCTCAGGCACTGGCAGGCGACCCCGGTGAAGGCCGGCGCGGCCTACTTCATCGCCATGGGCGGACTGGCCAACCTGATCGACCGGGTGCTGCGCGACGGGCACGTGGTCGACTACCTCGTGCTCAACCTTGGGCCGCTGCATACCGGCGTGTTCAACCTTGCCGACATCGCCATCATGGCGGGTGCGCTGGTGCTGGCGTTGGGTGCTTTGAAGAAACCGGCCAGGATCTGAGTCCCACTTGCCAGGAGGTCGAACGCCAGACAGCGTCCGACCTCCAAAATCGCTTGGCCAGATACTGGCCACACAAGCCCAAGAAACTTCCTTCAACTCTCAAGGCCCAGTCCGAGAACAACTCAAGTTAACTTCACGCTACCTCAGTTTTCCTGCATTCGAGGGCAGCGCATGGACGGATGGCAACTGGCCGAGCTCGCCGGGCTCAAACAGGCCGCACGCGGGCAGATCACCCAGGACACCTGGCAGAAGAACGGCGCACGGGCCATTCGGCTGACAGTCGACGAGATCGATGAGCGCGCCATCCTGGCGCATGAAGCCTGGCACCCGGATCACTACGACTTCGGCTGGGACCGTATCCTGAAATGGAAAACCCGCCCCGCTCATGCCCGCGCACTCGATATCGCACTCTGGCATGACGATCAGCTGGCAGGCATGTGCTGGGCATCGCCCCAGGCCAGCAAGGAGAAGATCATGGTCCTCTATCTGCAGCGCAACCCCGACAGCGCCCTGCCGACCAGAGGCTATGTCGCACCTCTCTGCCTGAGCGGTGTACGCTACTACGTACTGATGCTGGGCTTGCAATGGGTCGTCATCCGCAACCCTCTGCCTCAGGCGCGGGCTGCCTACGAACTGGATGGTTTCCGCCAGGTAAAAGGCATCGGCCTTGCCTACGAATTGACCCGTGGCTATGCTTCCCCCACTCTGGAGGGCCTTCCCAATGGTGAATGATCCCGGCGACTTCAACGCCAACGTGGCCCGTTTCAAGGCCATTGCCGACAAGCAGATGGCTCGCTTTCGAGCATCGGCGCAATACGATGATTTTCTGTCGGATGATGCCATCGACGCTTTTGCCAAGGTCGAAAGCTCTGCTTATGCAGGCCGACCGCACAAGCCACGCAAGCCATCTGCCGCCTGAACGAAGACGGCCCGCGTCAAACACTGCGGGCCTCTTCGCTTCATTGTTCAACCATCCTTCTTCGCACCTGCCTCCAACCGTTCCAGCAGCGCATCGGCCAACGCCTTGTCGGAGAACGAGTTCTACCCGGTGATCAACTCGTGATCAACCAGCACATGGGGCTGCCAGGCCTCGGCATAGCGCTTGTCGCCTCCCGCGCCGATCCCTTGCGCCACTGGTTCCGCCAGCAGGCGTGGACGGCGGCGCAACAGGTCATTGCACCAACTGGTTGATCTCGATGATCGGCATCAACACGGCCATGACGATCAGCAGCACCACTGCGCCCATGACCACGATCATCAATGGCTCCAACAGCGCGGTCATGCCCATGGCGCGGCGTTCGATGTCCTTGGCCAGGCTGTCGGCGGCGCGGTCGAGCATCGGCGGCAGGTTGCCGGTCTTCTCGCCGCTGGCGATCAGGTGGATGAGCAGCGGCGGAAAGACCTTCTCCACCGCCAGCGCCGAGGCCAGCCCGGCGCCCTCGCGCACCCGCGCCGTGGCCTCGTTGACGCACTGGTCGAGGCGGTCGTTGCCCAGGGTCTGGCGCGCCGCCTGCAGTGCCCGCAGCAACGGTACCCCGGCGCTGCCGAGGATCGCCAGGGTGGAGGCGAAACGCGCCGTGTTCAGGCCCAGCACGAAGCGCCCGAACAACGGCAGGCGCAGGATCCGCCCATGCCACGCCAGGCGCGCCGCCGGGGCGCGCAGGTAGACCCGCCAGCCCCAGAATGCTCCGGCCATCAGGGCGAAGCACAGCACACCCCATTCGCGCACGAAGTCACTGGCCGCCAGCATGGCCAGGGTCAGCCCGGGCAGGTCCTGGCGCGCCTGGGTGAAGGCGCTGACCACCTGCGGCACCACGTAGCTGAGCAGGAAGATGACGATACCCACCGACACCAGTCCCACCACCCCGGGGTAGATGAATGCCGTGAGGATCTTGCCACGCAGGGTGTTGCGGTCCTCGATGTAGTCGGCCAGGCGCTCCATCACCTGGGCCAGGTCGCCGGATTCCTCGCCCGCCGCCACCAGTGCCCGGTAGATCTCGGGGAAATCCCTCGGCCGCTCGGCCAGGGCATCGGCCAGGTGCATGCCGCTGCGCACGTCGCCGCGCACCGCGCCCAGCAACTGCGCCACATGCTTGCGCTCGGCCTGCTCCAGGGTCGCCCCCAGCGCCGCCTCCAGCGGCAGGCCGGCGGCCAGCAGGCTGGCCAGCTGACGCGTGGCCCAGGCCAGGTCGCCGTCGGACAGTTTCGCGCCGAACAGGCCACTGCCCTGCCCGGCCGCAGCCTGGACTTCGACCTCCAGGGTGGTCAGGCCCAGGGCGCGCAGCTGGGCCATCGCCGCCGCCTGGCTGTCGGCTTCGAGCAGGCCCTTGACCACGCGGCCCTGGGCGTCGGCGGCTTCATAGCGATAGCGGTTCATCAGGCGTCCCGTGTCACGCGCAGGATCTCTTCCAGGCAGGTGCTGCCGCTGTCGACCCAGCGCTGGCCATCCTCACGCATGCTGCGCATGCCATTGCGCCGGGCGGCGGCGCGCAGGGCCTGTTCGTCCGCGCCCTGGTGCACCAGGCTGCGCACCTCGTCGTCCACGCAGAACAACTCGTGGATGCCGGTACGGCCGCTGTAGCCGCAATGGTTGCAATGCGCACAGCCCACCGCGCGGTACTGCCCGGGCGTTGTCGGGTCGGGCTCGCGACAGTGCGGGCACAATCGGCGCACCAGGCGCTGGGCCAGTACCCCGAGCAGCGCCGAGGCCAGCAGGAACGGCTCGACGCCCATGTCGATCAGGCGGTTGACCGCCGACACCGCATCGTTGGTGTGCAGGGTGGCCAGCACCAGGTGCCCGGTCAGCGAGGCCTGCACGGCGATCTGCGCGGTCTCCAGGTCGCGGATCTCGCCGATCATGATCACGTCCGGGTCCTGGCGCAGGATGGCGCGCAGGGCCACGGCGAAGCTCATGTCGATGCGCGCGTTGACCTGGATCTGGCTGATGCCCGGCAAGTCATATTCCACCGGATCCTCCACGGTGAGGATGTTACTGACGCTGGCGTCCAGCCGTGCCAGTGCGGCATACAGGCTGGTGGTCTTGCCCGAACCGGTGGGGCCGGTAACCAGCACGATGCCGTGGGGCTGGCGAATCAGCTGGTCGAGCCGCTCCAGCAGGCTGGAGTCCATGCCCAGCGTCTCCAGGCGCAGGCGCCCGGCCTGCTTGTCGAGCAGGCGCATCACCACCCGCTCGCCATGACCGGTGGGCACGGTGGAGACGCGGATATCGATCGGTCGCCCGGCCACGCGCAGGGCGATGCGACCGTCCTGGGGCAGGCGCTTTTCGGCGATGTCCAGCTGCGCCATGATCTTGATCCGCGACACCAGCGCGCCATGCAGCGCCTTGCGCGGCGAGACCACGTCGCGCAGGGTGCCGTCGACCCGGTAGCGCACCAGGCAGTGGCTCTCGAACGGCTCGATATGGATATCGCTGGCCTGGTCGCGCGCGGCCTGGGTGAGCAAGGCGTTGATCATGCGGATCACCGGCGCGTCGTCCTGGGCCTCGAGCAGGTCGGTGACTTCCGGGATGTCCTGCAGCAGGCGATCGAGGTCCACCTCGTTCTCCGCCGCGCCCACCACCGCGGCCGCGCTGCCGGTGTCGGCGTAGGCGCTGACCAGCAGAGTATCCATCTGCGCATCGTCGAGCGCCTCGATCCGCGCCGGGCCATGGCGTCTGCGCACCTCGGCCACTGCCCAGGCCGGGCTCGACGGGCAGCGCGACAACACCGCCCCGGCCTCACCGTCCACCCGCAGCACCAGGCGCTGGGCCTTGGCCCAGGCGTATGGCAGGCGGCTCAACGCGCCACCTCGTCCACCGGCACCGCGCGAATCGCGGCCCGTGGTGCACGCAGCGCCGCCGGCTGGGCGCGGCCCTGGTCGGGCACGCCCTGCTCCACCGGCGGCAGCAGCGGCATGTCCATGTCCGGCAAGGCCCAGGAGTGCTCGGGCTTGAGGCTGCCCTGGGCGCGGCGGATGAAGTCGTAGCGGTTCAGGGTGATGCTGCGCCCGACCGCGGCATCGCGCACGATGTACGGACGCAGGAATACCATCAGGTTGGTCTTGGTGCTGGCCCGGCGCTCGCTGCGAAACAATGCGCCGACCCCCGGCAGCCCGGACAACCACGGAATGCCCTCGTTGCTCTGGGTGTAGTTGTCCTGAAGCAGGCCGCCCAGGACCATGATCTGGCCATCGTCGAGCAGAATGCTGGTGTCGATGGCACGCTTGTTGGTCACCGTGCCGGCCGCGCTGGAGGCACGCTGGTCAACGCTGCTGACCTCCTGGTAGACGTCCAGCTTGACCGTGCCGCCCTCGGAGATCTGCGGACGCACGTTCAGCCGCAGCCCCACCTCTTCGCGCTGGATGGTCTGGAACGGGTTGTTGCTGTTGCCGCCGCCGTCGGTGACGTACTGACCACTGACGAAGGGGATGGTCTGGCCGACGAAGATGCTCGCCGCCTCGTTGTCCAGGGTCAGCAGGTTGGGTGTCGACAGCACGTTGCTGCCACCCTTGCTCGTCAGCGCCCGGGCCAGCACCTTGAGGTCAAGCACTTCGCCGATGCCCGGGATCTTCACCGTGCCGTCAACCACCCCTACCGACAGCCCCTTGGGCAGCACGTCGATGCTGCTGGGTCCCTTGACCAGGCCGCTGCCGCCGAGGTTGGCGCCGCCAAACACTCCATTCTTGCCTAGGTTGCCGGCCTGCCACTGGATGCCGAACTCGTTGGCATCGTCCTCGCCGACCTCGACGATCAGGCTTTCCACCACCACCTGGGCGCGGCGCTGGTCGAGCTGGTCGATGACTTCGCGCAGGCTGCGGTACAGCGGCTCGGGCGCGGAGATCAGCAGGGTGTTGGTGGTCTTGTCGGCCTGGATGGTCGCGCCACCGGCGGAGAACGCGGTACCCTGGTCGTTCTGCTGGGTGCTGCTGCCATAACCATTCGGTGTAGTGCCGGCGCCCTGGTTGCTACTGCGGCTGGCATTGGCGTTGTTGTTGGCGCTGTTGCCCTGCGCGCTACTGCCATTGCCGCTAGTGCCGTTGCCACTGCCGCCGGTGAGCATGCCGCCGCCGCTGAGCAGCGCGCGCGTGGCGTCGTTGCCGGTGCTGTCGCTCTCGCCGGTCAGCAGCCCGCGCAGGCTCTGCGCCAGCTTGTCGGCCTGAGCATTGCGCAGGTACACCACATGCAGGTTGCCGGCGCTGTTCTGGGCGTTGTCGAGCTTGTAGATCAGGTCACGTGCCAGCTGGGTGCGCTCGGGGCTGCCGGAGCGGATTACCACGCTGTTCGAGCGCGGGTCGCCCAGCACGCTGATCTTCTGGGTCGGGTCGCTGCCCTGGCTGTCGAGCAGTTCGTTGACCATGCCGGCGATGTCGCTGGCGATCCCGTTGTTGATCGCCACCACGTCGGTGTCGATGGCCGTGGGTATGTCGACCCGGTCGAGGATCTGCGCCACCCGCTCGAGGTTCTCGGCGTAGTCGGTGACGACCAGGGTGTTGTTGCCGGGGTAGGCGTTGATCGGGTTGTCGGGCGAGACGATCGGGCGCAGCACCGGGATCAGGTTGACGGCGTTCTCGTACTGCAGGCGGAAGGTACGGGTGACCATGCCGTTGCCGGCGTCGCGGTCCCCGGTCACCAGTGCGCCGCCGAGCAGCTTGGCGTCGGCCTGGGGCACCACCTGGGCCACGCCGCCGACGTCGACCACGCTGAAACCCTGCATGCGCAGGGCCGACAACAGCATGCCATAGGCTTTGCTGGCGGGCACCTCGCCCTCGGAGACCAAGGTCAGCTGGCCCTTGACCCGCGGATCGACCAGGAACTGCCGGCCTGTGGCGCGGGACAGGCCGCGCACCACGGCCTGGATATCGGCGTCGACGAAGTTCAGCTGTACCGGCTGGTCACCCAGTGGATTGGCCTGGGGCGGCGTTGCCTCGGCGCGGCTGTGGCGCTGGCCGACCCGAGGGGCAGGCTGTCGCGTTGCCGGGCGGGTCTGCGCCTCGGGCTGCGCACGATGGTCCAGCACGCCCGTCGAGGTACTGGCCTCGGCCAACGGGCGACCCAGCTCGCTGCTGGCCAAGGGGCGTTGCACGCTCGGCGCGCTGGTGCAGGCGCTGAGCGCCAGGGCCAGGAGCAAGGGCGCGAACGGCAGTCGCGGTGAACGGAGGCACATCATGAAGGGTCCTTAGCGCCATGCGCCTGATCCATGCGAAGGGTTCCTGAGAAGGTCACCGGGCTGCCCGGTTCGGTAGCCGGGTCGCGGCGTAGCGCCAGTTGGCCGATGCCAAGTCCCAGCCGCGGCGGCACGCCCTGTAGCCAGGCCATCGCCGCTTCGGCCGGGGCCCGCTGCCAGCTCAGGCGCCAGGCATCGCCGTCAGCGTCGAGTTGTGTCTGTGCCAGCAAACCGGCCTGTTCCAGGCTCTGGCGCAATGCCAGGGCGATGTCTGCTGGGCGCTGCGCCAGACGCTCGCCAAGCAGGGCGTCAAGCGACTGGGCCTGGCCGCGCAGCTTGGGTGTCTCGGCCTGCCAGTGGTCGATCTTGGCCAGGGCCGGCTGGACCAGCACCTGCCAGCAGAACAGCACACCAAGCAAGCCGCCACCAAGGGCGACGGCACGACGTTCTCGCGCGGCCAGGGCGTGCCAGCGCTGCCGCCCCTGTGCACGCAGGGTAGCCAGGCGCGCCTTAGTCGACATGGGCCAGCTCCTCGCCAGACGGGTTGGTCGCGCGCAGTGTCCAATCTTGGCCGCTGGCTTGGCCATCGATGCCACGGGCGGCAAGATCAGCCTGCCAGGCGCTGTCCGCCGGGACCTTGCCGCCGTCGGGCAAGGTGGTAATACGCAGCTGGCCATCCTGGTAATCCATGGCCTCGACATTACCGGCCAGGAACGGCATGACCTGCCCGGCACCCTCCAGCAATGCCGTCAGCCCCGCCGCCGCGCTACCCTGCCCGCCCTGCAACTGCTGGCGCGCCTGCTGCAACGGGTTGAGCACCACCGGCAACTGCGGGAAAGCCAGGCGCACCTGGGCGACCATGCGAGTACGCAATGCTTCGCCCTCGCGAGCCAGGTGTGCGGCGTAAAGATTAAGGCCCAGGCACCAGACCAGCGTTGCCGCCGCCCAGATCCCCAGCGTGCGCCCCCAGGCCATCGGCTTTGCCGGCCCGGCCAGGCCGCCGGACAGATCCGCTGCCGACGGTGCATCGTCTTGGCGGGCGTGCAACCCGGTCGTCTTGATCCCACCGAGCTGCAGCCACGCCTGCAGCCGTGCCAGTTCCGTCACCCCGAGCCAGGCCACCGCAACCTGCCCATCGGCCCGACGCGGCCCATGCGCCACATGGACCTGCCCGGCATCACCCAGTACCAGCCCCTGCACCGCGCAGCACACGGCCGACGTCAGGCGCTTGCCGGCCAAGGGTGGCATGGCGATCTCCAGGGCCAGGCTATCCTGCTCGTGAAGGTGCAGACGCCAGGGCGCGCCCTTGGCCTCCCGAAGCAGTTGCCCACGGTTCGCCTGCCCGTGCCGATCAGCTAGGCGATACTCCAGAACCGATGCCTCGCCTAGTTCGGCCAGCGGTGCCAACCAGACCTCCATGACCGTGCTCATGCCCCCACCCGCCGCCAGATGACATCCGGCAACCGCCCCTCGCGCTGGCGCAGCAGCGCCTGCAGGGCAAGCTCGCGATTGCCCAGGCGCGCCAGGCCATGCAGGCGGAACCAGTCGCTGTTGATCCCCACCCGCACATTGGTCACGACCAGGGATGGCATGTGCAGGCGATTGACGAAATCGCCGCGATTGATGAACCAGCGCCCGCCATCGCGTTCGGCCACCAACGCTGCAGCCTGCTGCAGCGACAGGCCCGGTACCTGGGCGGCCAACACCTCGGCACTGGCGGTGTTGCCGTTGACCCAGGTCAGCGCCGGCAGCACCGTGACGAAGCGGCGCAGGCGCGCCAGGGCTTCGCCATCCATGCCCTTGAGCCCGGCCAGGGCCTCGACGCTGCGCAGCATAGGGCGCCTGGCCGGCAACGTTTCGGCGGTGCTGGACGGTGAAGTCGCACGGCCACTGTCCAGGCCCAGACCGGGATTGGAGGGTGTGGCCAGCGGGCGCTGTGGGTAGCTGTCGATCACCTGCCCGGCAATGGCCGTGGCCAGTCGCTCATTGATCCCGATCAACGCGCACAGACGCTGGAAGGTCGCCAGCGCCTCGGCATCCACCTGCCCATCAACCACCAGGTTGCGCAGGTTGAACTTGCCCTGCTCATCCTCCAGTTGCCCGTCGAAACGCACGCTGCCGGACGGCACATCGCGCATCGGCCGGGACCAGGGCTGGCCGCCACGCACCAGCGGATCGCGCAGGCGCTGTTCGAACAGCACCTGGCGGCTAAGCTGCAAGCCGCCTTCCAGGGCCCACTGGCCCTGCAATGCCAGCTGGCGATTCTCCACCTGACGGGTCAGCAAGCCCTGACGCTCGATCATGCCGGCGGCGATCACCGCCACCACCGTGGCGATCAGCAACGCACTGATCACGGCCATGCCCTTTTGGCGCGCCATGGCCGGTCACAACTGCCAGGAGCCGAGATCGGCATTCACCCCGTCGCCGCCGGCCTGGCCGTCGGCGCCCAGGGAGAACACATCGATCTCGCCGTTGGCGCCCGGGTTCAGGTACTGGTACGGGCGCCCCCATGGGTCGTTGGGCAGGCGGTCGAGGTAGGCGCGCCATTGGCCGTCCTTGGCCTGGGCCGGCTTTTCCACCAGCACCTTCAGGCCCTGGTTCTGGTTGGGGTAGGCGCCGTTGTCCAGCCGGTACAGCTTGAGCGCCTGCATCAGCCCGCCGATGTCCTGGCGCGCCGCAGTGGCGCGGGCTTGGTCTGGGCGATCGAGCACCTTGGGCACCACCATCGCCGCGAGAATCCCGAGGATCACCACCACCACCATGATCTCGATCAGGGTAAAACCCTGTTGGCGGATACGCTGGGCGGGCATGTTGCGGCGGGCGATCTGCATCTCGGCATTCCTTGCGTGAGTTCGAATCGGGGGCCGATTGTGGCAAGCCGGTATGTCACGGATATTGAAAAAGCTCGGGAGTCGGCGTCGTCAAACCGTCATCGCGCCGCTCTAGAGTGCCGCTTTGCCCTGCGCGAATAATGGAGTTCCCGTGCGCACCACCGAGGCCGGTTTCACCCTGATCGAAGTGCTGGTGGCGCTGACCATCGTCGCCGTGGCCATGGCCGCCGCCGTGCGCGCCACCGGCTTGATGACCCAGGGCAACGGGCTGTTGCGCGACAAGGGGCTGGCCCTGCTGGCGGCCCAGGGGCGCCTGGCCGAGCTGCGCCTGGAGGGCGGCGCGAAGCCCGGCGTCAGGCAGTTCGAATGCGACCAGGGCCGTTTGCGCCTGCGCTGTGAACAACGCCTGTCGCGTGCGCCGGGGACGATGCTGGAAGTGTCGCTGCAGGTTTTCGACCGCCAGCGCGAAGGGCCGGCGCTGGCGCGATTGCAGACATTGGTGAGTCAGTGAGCGCAGCGCATCATTTCAGCGTGACGCTCGCCTCCGGATGCCCCGCCTCAACCCGCGCCGCATACCGCTGCGCCAGCACCGCACAGACCATCAGCTGGATCTGATGGAACAGCATCAACGGCAGGATCATCGCCCCGATGCCGCCGCCGACGAATAACACCTGCGCCATGGGCACGCCCGTCGCCAGGCTCTTCTTGGAGCCGGCGAACAGGATGGTGATGCGGTCCTCGACATTGAACCCGAGCAGCCGCCCAAGCAACCGCGTGCCCAGCAACACCACTGCCAGCAGGATCCCGCACACGGCGAACAGCCCGGCCAGGTGCTGCGGCGACACCGTGTGCCACAGGCCGGTGACCACCGCCTCGCTGAACGCGGTGTACACCACCAGCAGGATCGAGCCCTGGTCCACCACCTTCAGCCAACGCGCATTGCGCTTGACCCAGGCGCCGATCCAGCGGCGGGCGACCTGCCCGGCGACGAAGGGCACCAGCAACTGCAGGGTGATCTTCAGCACCGCATCCAGCCCGGAGCCGGTGTCGCCCGAGGCGCCCAGCAGCAGCATCACCAGCAGCGGCGTCAGGAAGATCCCCAGCAGGCTCGAGGCCGCCGCGCTGCAGATCGCCGCCGGCACGTTGCCCCGGGCCAGCGAGGTGAAGGCGATGGCCGACTGCACCGTGGCCGGCAAGGCGCACAGGTACAGTACGCCCAGGTACAGCTCGTTACCCACCAGCGGCACGAACAGCGGCTTGAACGCCAGCCCCAGCAACGGGAACAGCACGAAGGTGCAGGAGAACACCAGCAAATGCAGGCGCCAGTGACCGGCACCGGCGATGATCGCCTCACGGGACAGTTTGGCGCCGTGCAGGAAGAACAACAGGCCAATGGCCAGGTTGGTCAGCCAGCCGAACAGCAGCGCGCCCTCGCCGGAGCACGGCAGCACAGTGGCGATGAACACCACCCCGAGCAGGGCCAGGGTGAAGTTGTCGAACAGCATCCGTAGATATCTCATCTCAGTTTCCGTCTTGTCTTTGTGCAAGCCTGGACGATAAGGTCTTGGCCTTTGTGCCGCTAACGCCGGAACCCCTGTCGGTGTCGCCCAACGGACACCTCGCTTCGCCACGCCCCTGATCCACGACAAGGAACGCCCCACCATGAAACGCCCCCCACACCTGCTGCTGGCCGCCACCCTGACGCTGGCCGCGCCGCCGCTGCTGGCCAACGACCTGCAAGCCACCGTCGATGGCGTCATCCCACCGCTCATGCGCGAGCAAGGCATCGCCGGCATGGCCGTGGCGGTTTACGCCAACGGCCAATCGCATTTCTTCAACTACGGCCTGGCCGACAAGGCCAGCCGCCAGGCGGTGAGCCGCGACACGCTGTTCGAAGTCGGCTCGGTGAGCAAGACCTACACCGCCACCCTCGCCGCCCTGGCCAGCGCCGAAGGCAAGCTCGACCTGCAGGCCCCCGCCAGCCGCTACCAGCCAGCCCTGGCCAAGGCCTCGATCGGCAGCGCCAGCGTGCTGGAGCTGGGGGCCTACAGCGGCGACTGCCTGCCCTTGCAGTTCCCTGATGAAGTGCAGACGCCATCCCAGACCCTGGCCTGGCTCCAGCACTGGCAACGCCGCTTCGCGCCCGGCACCCACCGCTGCTACTCGAACCCCAGCCTGGGCCTGTTCGGCGACCTCGCGGCCCGCGCCCAGCAACGGCCGTTCACCGAACTGATGACCCAACAGGTACTGCCCCGCCTTGGGCTCAAGCACACCTACCTGGAGGTGCCAGCCAGTGCCCGCGGGCTCTACGCACAAGGCTACGACGCCAACGACAAGCCGGTGCGGGTCAACCCGGGCCCCTATGCCGAGCAGGCCTATGGCATCAAGACCAGCGCCAGCGACCTGCTGCGCTATGTGCAGTTGCAGCTGCAACCGGACACCCTCGACCCGGCCATGCGCAAGGCCATCACCATCACCCAGTCCGGTTACTTCCAGGTCGGCGCGATGACCCAGGGTCTGGGCTGGGAGCGCTACCCCTACCCGGTCAGCCTCGACACCCTGTTGGAATACAACGGCGCCAAGATCATCCGCGGAGAAAACCCGATCCAGGCGCTGAACCCGCCGCTGCCCGCCGACCCTGCCGCCTGGTACAACAAGACCGGCGCCACCGGCGGCTTCGGTGCCTACGTGGCGTTCGTGCCGTCCAGGCAAATCGGCATCGTGCTGCTGGCCAACCGCAACTACCCCAACGAAGAACGCGTGCGCGCCGCGCAGCGCATCCTCTCCAGCCTGGAGCCGTGACACGCTGATTCCTGATGACGGCGAACGGACTCGCCAGACAGAACGAACAGGATTGTCCGACAAGATGTAGTGACCAAAAATAATCACTACAAAATGGTTGACGCCCTTCCCGCGCCTTGTGCATGATGAGGCCGTCTCCCCGATCGGGAGCGGTGGCAAGGGTGTTCCAGACGGCCTGCGCGGTAACGCAGGCCGTCCGTGGAGAGGGAAACTGCCCAGAAGGCAGCGTGAGAAAGCCCCTGTTGCGAAGCTGCTGTAGCAGCCTTGGTTAGCGCGCTACATGGTGTGGCGCCGAATGTGAACTTCAGTCGAACTTCACCAACGAATGAGAGTAATGGGGGCTTTATGATGAACTTGAACAACAATCCAACCATCGACCAATTGGCCCGGCTGTTCGCCGCACGCAAGGACAGCCTCGACGACCACCTGCTGTGGGTCAGCCAGTCCGGCGAGGTCCGTCTGGACCGCCTGCCGCCGAACACGGTCGAAGCCGAATTCGAATCGCACATGCCCAGCATGCGCGCCCGCTTCAAGGTCTACCGCCGTGGCCAGGGCTACGTCGGCAGGAAGGCCGCCGCCGACACTACCTTCGTCGGTCGCGTACTGCAGACCCTGCAACAAGAATGGCCTGGCGCCCGCGAGCGGCAGGCAATCAAGGTGATCGACTCGCTGAACTGAATGCGTCGGCAGTCCACCGTTGCTTGAGCCCGGCCCGCAAAGGCCGGGCTTTTTCATGCCTGATGGCCAACCCTTTCACAGGCAACCGATCCGCAGACTGTTGTACCATCGCGCGCCTTTGATCAAGGAAGACGCGCCATGCGCCGTTTGCTGTTCCTGCTGTTGGCCCTCAGCCTGACCTCCTGCGCCCCGCGCCTGCCCTCCCCGCCAGCTCCCGAACCCGCCGCCCCGCCGCTTACCCTGCTCGATCACGGCCGCTTCCGGCTCTGGTACGACTGTCAGCGCGGCGAGCCGCACCGCTTCGCGTTCACCCTATGGAAAGACCAGGGCCATTTGCAGCGCATCGACAACTTCCGTATCGACCGCAGCCTGCCCGAGGGTTGCATGGGTCAGTTCTCGGCCAAGGCCTACTCGATTCCCAAGGGTTACCACCGCGGACACCTGGCGGCCAACAATCATTTCGACGACGACCGCGCGGCGATGGATGCCTCCAACCTGATGAGCAACATCGTCCCGCAACTGGCATCGCACAACAGCCGTACCTGGTACCAGACCGAGCTGCTGACCGAGTGCTACCGCGATCTGCAACCGGTGACGGTGATCGGTGGCGTGGTGTTCGGCCATGCCGGCGCTGCACTGGACAACGACGCCTTTGTCACGTCCCATGGCATCGCCACGCCCGAGGTGTTCTGGAAGGTGCTGCTGACCGAGGATGACCAGGGCCAGCCCCGGGTCATCGCCTGGTGGATCCCGCACCAGGCCGGGCTGGGCACCGATCTCGACCCGTACCTGCGCAGCGTTCGTGAAATCGAGGCGTTGCTCGGCCCGGACGAGGCACCAATAGAGGTGCCGGAGGCCCTGAAAGACCAGCGCCCTGTCCAGACCTGGCCAATACCGGCCGGCTGTGATCGGCAATAAACCGGTCGACGGACAGGCTTGAGGGAGGCAATAAATGGCGTAAAGCCATCACTCAACGTATGCTGCCCGCTCGCGAACGGCCCCGATTGCCGATCCCAGGAAAGGATTCTCCATGCGTACCCGACTGCACGACTTCGACTACGATTGCCCCCTCTCGATCCTCATCGGCGAAAACGGCAGTGGCAAGAGCCAGGCCCTGGCGGATATTGCCGAGGCCTACATCAGCAAGAACCGCACGGTCATCGCCATTGCCAACTGCCCATTCGACAAGTTCCGTGACAAGGGCAAACGCTACTTCTTCATGGGTGGCCGCTATGGCCAAACCTTCCTCTCGATCGCGCTGCAACGTGTCATCGCGTCGATCAAGGAACCTTCCGATACCCGTTTCCTGATCGGTACGGTACTTGAGCGCCTGGGATACCAGCCTCGCATGGGCATCTGCCAGGAGAACGCCAAAGCTCGAATCGACTGGTTCGACCTGAGTAGCAGCCAGTCTTCCGAGAGCCTCTCGCGGTATTCGGACGAAGGTGCCTGGACACTCAATCTGTACAAGGACGAACTACGCAACTGGCCGGCAATCTTCCTGCACAAGGGCAACGAACAATTCCCCATGGAGCAAGCGAGCTCTGGTGAGATCCAGTTGATCACGACCCTGGCCTTCATTGCTTCCCACATCGACAAAGATGCAGCAATCCTGATCGACGAACCGGAGAACAGTCTTCATCCACGTTGGCAGCGCGACTACATCAAGAGACTGTTCGATCTTTTTCACTATCACAGGCCCAGGGTGGTCATCGCAACCCACTCACCGGTCATGGTCACTACCGCGCCCCACGCCGAAATGCCCTGGCAGGCCTATGCCGTCAAGGACAATGCCCCCCGCCCCTTGGACTGTGGTGACGAAGGCATGGAGCAAGTGCTATGGGACGTGTTCAGGATGCTGACGCCACGCAGCGCTTTCCTGTCCCACCATATGACCACCCTGCTGCACCGCCGGCAGCAGGGCATGCTGACTGAACAGTTGTTCCACCGTGAGTTCGATGAATTGGAAGCCGCCGCCGCACATGACGGCAAGCAACTGCAGCTGATTCGCAAGGCGAGGATGCTCGTATCATGACCACATTCGCCTACACGATCGATGAGCACCTGAGTATCGCCAGGGCGCTACAGGTCGGCACCAGACCTCGCCCTTCAGCCAGAGAAATCTGGGAATCCGCCCATGTAGCACCGATCAAGCAACGGCTCAAGGCGCACAAGCGCCGTGAGCAAGGCGAGCGCTGCTGTTATTGCCAGCGACCCATTGGCGGCGAGTACAACATGGTGCTGGATATAGAGCATGTATTGCCAAAGAGCCAGTTCAATCATTGCATCTTCGACCTGCCGAACCTGGCGGTGGCCTGCGCCAAATGCAACAGAAAGGTCAAACGCGCACGACTGGACTTCATTGACCCGGCATTGCTGCGCATCCCCAGAATGCACAAGAGCCTACTATTCAACCCGGATTATTACCGCATTGCTCACCCGAACCTGACCGATGCCTACAAGCATCTCACCATAAACGTTCACCTGGTCGGACGGAGCACCTTATTTCACTACGACCTGCTCACCCCCATGGGCAAATACATGTACGACTTTTTCGAACTCCATGAGTTCGAGTCCGAATCCATCAGCCACGCCCAGGGCATACCTGCCCCGGTGAACGAAGACCTGCACGAACAGATCAAGGCACTGGAGCGGGAGATCTACGGTTGAACGCAGCGGCCTCGCTGCGCAGCGCCATCGACTGGTAAAGATTCGCGTAGCGCTCCAGCAAGACCCTGGTTTGCAGCAAGTGCACGGACAACGGCGGGTCCCAGGCTGGGGTCGCCTCCAGTGCATGCACCTCAAAGGCACGACCCGGCAGCCACATTTCCAGGGCAATGGGCGGTTCGCCCGCCGCCGTCGCGGATAGATGGCAGCGCAGCAGCAAAGCGTAGATTTCCAGGTTGGTGAAATCCCGTTCTTCCTTGGTCGGTGGCTCGTCCTCCTTCTCCTTCGGCCGCTGCCAAAGGGGTTGCGGGTAATACTTGAAGTCGACCACACGCCACCGCTCGCCAGCGTTCACCACCAGGTCGGGGCGCCGATGCAGATGATTGCGCGAGAACACCAAGCGCTGCGCCCCTTGCCAGCGCGCCATGTCCCTGGGACCGCAAACCCCGCGGGGCAGATGCTCGAAGTCACAGTTGTGGACGGTGGTGTCGGCATTTTCGGCCAAGGCATGGCACAGGCACATCGACTCCCATACCGCCCAGAATCCTTGTACGCCCCAAACCAGGCCAGGAGCCTGCTCCACGCTGCTCGCACCCTGCAGGTATCGCGCCAGGGCATCATGCAACCGGCAGTAGGTGGCATCCCTTGGCGTGGCCTGGCGGTCGATGCGCCACAACAAGTGGCTGAGCCGCTCGCGGCAGTGCTTGATCTGCTCCGCATCACCCAGGTAGAGCGAGTCGTCCGTCGCCAGGTAGCGGTGCTGGAAGTCTTCCGCCAGGGCTATTCCATCACGGAAGAAACTGCCCCAGGCGCACTGAAGATCCACCTGCAGCAGGTGCTGGTAGAAGTCCCGCGCCAGAAAACAATAGAGCCCCACGATTGCCTGTTTGCCCAGGCCCATTGTCCGACGCATGCCTGGTACCCGGTCCAGATACGGGATGTCGCCTTCGTCGAAGAGCGCACGGGACAGGTGCCGGTCGAGTCGCTGGACGTCCTGAGCAGACGTCATGCCAGGATGCGCATGCAAGGACACTATGCTGCGAGGGTCCACCTCATCGAACAGCTCGTCGAATGCCAGCATGTCGACAAACCCCGCTCCCTTGCCCGCTGCCTGCGCACCACCTTTGCCATGCCGCTCCACGCCATCCCTGGCCGCCATGATGCGCTCGCCATGCCCGGTGCGGCGAAACACGGCAAACATGCGGTAAAGCAGCGAAAAGACTGCGGTAGGTGACAACCCGCTGCAGTCGAGACCGTGAGGCACCTTGAGCAGAGGGCGTCCTTCGGCGCTCAGGAACAGACCAATGTCCTGTTTGCCTTCGACGATTTCAAGCGCTTCGCATAGCATCCTGGCTCAAGACTCCTCGCCTTTGGCATCAGCTGAAGGAAGCTTCATCAGTTTGCCGATGAAGGTATCGAGCCGATCAACGAACTGGTCGAACGTGCGCAACGTCTGTCGATTCATGCCGACCAACTCCGCAAGAGGCGTCTTGTCGCGCGCGTAGACATTGTCCCAAAGGTAGAGGCACAACTTGCCGGCGATATCGGCTCGCTGAATACAAGGCTCATCGACTTCCGCCTCCAGCTCCTGCAACGCCTCCAGGAACTTCAGGATGGTAAGCCCTTTACTACCAGCTTCCGCCTTGGTCAGGTAGTACGGATAGGCGCCGGTGCCTTCGGAAAGAATGGACTTGAACTTGCGCGTGGCGCCCTCATCGTAGCCGGCCAGTTTCAGGATCCTGTCCTGCGTCGCCTTGCTGCAGTTTCTGGTGAATGCCAAGACGTTGTTTTCGAACGACGCACTGTTATCACCTCCGGCCCCAGGCTCCGTGACTCTGTTGGCAAGTGATCGCAGCCTGTTCCAGGCATCTGCGTCCTGAAGCTCGTGTACCTTGCCTTTGCGGGGCGGGCGCGCCTTGATGAACCATGGCCCGACCAGCTTGTCATCCAGTTGGGGGGCCGTGCAGGTCTTGCGGATATAGTCATTCAACGCCTCGAGAAATGCCTCCCAGCGAACGGGGTCGGCCGACGGAATCAAGGCATCGGCCTGGATACGCTCATCGGGCGACTTGCCCAGATGCACACGACAAAACTCGAAATGCCAGCGGCGCTTGAATGCCGAGTCCATGAAGAAGATCGACTCGTCACTGGTGTTCATGGTGCCGATCATATGCAGGTTCGGCGGCAACATGAGCCGGTTGTGCTCCAGCTCCTCGCGCAGTTTCTGCTGCAGATTGCTTTGCGTGGTAGTGGCGGCGCCCATTGAGGCCTTCAATGCCGAGCAGATCACCTCGGACACGGTGGTCGAATAGCTCGACCATCCCTCATCGTCCCTGTCCAGCAATTGGAAGATATCGCCGAAGATCTCAGCGCAGTTGCCCCGGTTGATCTCGTCGATCAACAACAACACCTTCCCGGGCGTTTCTTTTTCCAACTCGGCATACGCACGCGTCAGTGCCTGGATCAGCGGGCCGGCATGCACCCTGTACTCGATCCGATGGTCAGCGTTAGTCAGGGGAAGCACCCGGGCGACGAACTCGCCATAGCTGTACTCAGGATGAAAGGTGACAGGGATGATGTTCTGGTCGTCGGCACCCAGCTCACGAGCCTTGTACTTTCGGGCGCGATGGCTCTTGCTGGTGCCCGGTGGGCCAAACAGAATCAATTGATGGGGAACCGATGCCATGTCGACCTCTTTCCATGAGTAGGTGGCCACCCGCCAGAAACCTGTCAGGCAGACCAGAAATTGATTGCCCGCCAAATTACCATCAAAGTGCCACCAGCCAAACCCATCAGGTATCCGCAATTCGCCACCCTAGAGCGCTCGCGCCCCCTGAACGGCCCTTTCCTCGATCTTCCGGGCGAGAACCGATGCAAGTGCTCCGGCCGTTGTGCCCCAGGTGTGGTCGTAACGGATAACCCGATGTCGTCTACGACAAAGCCTCCACCTCTTGCCGCTTGTCTACTGGTCCGAGAACAACGACGGCGCACCCCGAGCGCGCCGCATCCGCCCAGTCTGCCCAGCGCAACGGAGAGCATCCATGTCCACCCCCCATGAGGTCCCGCCCGCCACCTTGCGGCGGGTGATCGCCGCCTCGGCCATCGGCAATTTCGTCGAATGGTTCGACTTCGCCGTCTACGGTTTTCTCGCCACGCTGATCGCCAGCCAGTTCTTCGCCAGCGAAGACGCCAGTGTCGCCCTGCTCAAGACCTTCGCCGTGTTCGCCGTGGCCTTCGCCCTGCGCCCGCTCGGCGGTATTGTGTTCGGTGCGTTGGGCGACCGGCTCGGACGCAAGCGCATCCTGTCGGTGACCATCCTGCTGATGGCCGGTTCCACCACCCTGATCGGCCTGCTGCCGACCTACGCCAGCATCGGCGTGCTGGCCCCGGTACTGCTCACCCTCGCCCGCTGCCTGCAGGGGTTTTCCGCAGGTGGTGAGTATGCCGGTGCATGCGCCTACCTGATGGAGCACGCGCCACGAGGTCGGCGGGCGTTCTACGGCAGCTTCGTGCCGGTCTCGACATTCAGCGCCTTCGCCTGCGCGGCGGTCATCGCCTACGGCCTGGAGGCAAGCCTTACGCCCGAGGCGATGAATGCCTGGGGCTGGCGCGTGCCGTTCCTGGTGGCCGCGCCCCTGGGCCTGGTGGGCCTGTACCTGCGCTGGCGCATGGAAGAGACCCCGGCGTTTCGCCAGGCGCTGGCCGAAGGCAAGGCACACGCGCACTCGCCGCTGGGCGATACCCTGCGCCACCACGGCCGCACCATCCGCAACCTGGGGGCGTTCATCTCGCTGACCGCGTTGTCGTTCTACATGTTCACCACCTACTTCGCCACCTACCTGCAGACAGTCGGCCACCTCAGTCGCGCCCAGGCGCTGCTGGTCTCGACCGTGGCCCTGCTGTTCGCCGCTGCCGGCTGTCCGCTGGCGGGTGCCTTCAGCGACCGCGTCGGCCGGCGCCGGACCATCGGCTTCACCTGCCTGTGGGTGATGCTCGCGGTGTTCCCCGCCTACTGGCTGGCCAGTTCCGGTTCGCTGTCGGGGGCATTGCTGGGGGTGATCCTGCTGGCCATCGGCGCCCTGATGAGCGGCGTGGTCACCGCCGCGCTACTGTCGGAATGCTTCCCCACCCGCAGCCGCTACACGGCCTCGGCGATCACCTACAACGTCGCCTACACCCTGTTCGGCGGCACCGCGCCGCTGGTGGCGACCTGGCTGATCGAACAGAGCGGCAGCCGCCTGGCACCGGCGTTCTACCTGGTGGTGATTGCCTTGCTGGCATTGGTGGGTGGGTTGGCCTTGCCGGAAACCTCGCAGGCCTCATTGCATGAGGACACCCCAGGCAGCGACCAGCCTGGGGTGTCGCAGGACCTGTAGCTGATTGTCCTGCGGCTTCTCGTGGGAGCGGGCTTGCCCCGCGATGGGCCATCAACCGTTCAGGCCATCATCGCGGGGCAAGCCCGCTCCCACGAACATCTCCCACGCTTTTCCTCAGGCCAGGTCGAACCTGTCCAGCTCCATGACTTTCACCCACGCCGCCACGAAGTCCTTGACGAACTTGTCCTTGGCGTCACTGCTGCCATACACCTCACTCAAGGCACGCAGTTGCGCATGGGAGCCGAACACCAGGTCGACCCGGCTGGCAGTCCATTTCACCTGACCGGTCTTGCGGTCACGGCCTTCGAACGCCTCGTTGTCCGCCGAGGTCGGTTTCCACTCCACGCCCATGTCCAGCAGGTTGCGGAAGAAGTCGTTGCTGAGCACGCCGACCTTGTCGGTGAACACGCCGTCCTTGCTGCCGCCATGGTTGGCGCCGAGCACCCGCAGGCCGCCGATCAGCACGGTAAGCTCCGGGGCGGTGAGGGTCAGCAACTGGGCCTTGTCCAGCAGCAGCTTCTCGGCCTTGACGCTGTAGCGGGCCTTGCTGAAGTTACGGAAACCGTCGGCCAGCGGCTCGAGCACGGCGAACGACTCGACATCGGTCTGCTCCTGCGAGGCATCCACGCGCCCCGGATGGAAAGGCACGCTGATGTTGTGCCCGGCATCCTTGGCCGCCTTCTCCACCGCCGCGCTGCCGGCCAGCACGATCAGGTCGGCCAGGGAGATCTTGTTACCGCCCTCGCTGCGGATTTTCTCCAGTTCCGTCAGCACCTTGTCCAGGCCCTGGTTCGCCGTCCAGCCGTTCTGCGGAGCCAGGCGCAACCGCGCGCCGTTGGCGCCACCGCGCTTGTCGGAACCGCGGAAGGTCGAGGCCGAGGCCCAGGCGGCGGAAACCAGTTCAGGGACACTCAGCCCCGAAGCCAGCACCTTGGCCTTGAGCGCGGCGATATCGGCGTCGCTCGGCTGAGGGCCGGCCTTGGGCAGCGGGTCCTGCCACAGCAGCTCCTCGTTGGGCATTTCCGGCCCGAGGTAGCGCGCCAGCGGGCCCATGTCGCGGTGGATCAGCTTGTACCAGGCGCGGGCGAAAGCGTCGGCGAGCTGGTCGGGGTTATCCTTGAAACGCCGGGCGATGGGTTCGTAGATGGGGTCGAAACGCAGCGCCAGGTCGGAGGTGAGCATCGACGGCGCGTGCGTCTTGCCGGGATCGTGGGCATCGGGCACGGTCCCTGCACCCTTGCCGTCCTTCGGCCGCCACTGGTGGGCACCGGCCGGGCTCTTGGTCAGCTCCCACTCGAAGTTGAACAGGTTGTTGAGGTACTCGTTGCTCCACTTCGTCGGAGTCGAGGTCCAGATCACTTCCAGGCCACTGGTGATGGTATCGCCGCCCTTGCCGGTACCGAATTTGTTGTGCCAGCCAAAGCCTTGCTGCTCCAGGCCCGCGGCTTCTGGCTCGGCGCCGACATTGTCGGCGGGGCCGGCACCGTGGGTCTTGCCGAAGGCGTGGCCACCGGCGATCAGCGCCACGGTCTCTTCATCGTTCATGGCCATGCGGCCAAAGGTCTCGCGGATGTCCTTGCCCGAGGCGACCGGATCGGGGTTGCCCTCCGGGCCTTCCGGGTTCACATAGATCAGGCCCATCTGCACGGCGGCCAGTGGGTTCTCCAGGTTGCGCTCGCCCGCCAGGTCGCGCCCCTGTTCTTCCGGGCGCTTGGCCGGCTCGGCCACCAGGTCGCCCTTGCCCGGGGCCTCGGCCTTGCCGTAGCGGGTATCACCGCCCAGCCAGACCTTCTCCGAACCCCAGTACACGTCTTCGTCGGGTTCCCACACATCGGCGCGACCACCGGAGAAGCCGAAGGTCTTGAAACCCATGGACTCGAGGGCGACGTTGCCGGTGAGCACGATCAGGTCGGCCCAGGAGATCTTGTTGCCGTACTTCTGCTTGATCGGCCACAGCAGGCGCCGGGCCTTGTCCAGGCTGACGTTGTCCGGCCAGCTGTTGAGCGGGGCGAAGCGCTGCTGGCCGGAGCCGGCGCCGCCACGGCCGTCGCCGATACGGTAGGTGCCGGCGCTGTGCCAGGCCATGCGAATGAACAGCGGGCCATAGTGGCCGAAGTCGGCCGGCCACCAGTCCTGTGAATCGGTCATCAAGGCGCTCAGGTCATTTTTCAGGGCCTTGAAGTCAAGGCTCTTGAACGCCTTGGCGTAGTCGAAGTCCGGGTCCATGGGGTCGGACTTGCTGGAGTGCTGGTGGAGGATCTTCAGGTTGAGCTGGTCAGGCCACCAGTCACGGTTGCTGGTGCCGCCACCGGCGGTCTGATGGAACGGGCATTTCGATTCGTTCGCCATCTGCTTCTACCTTTCGGGTCGGTTCAATTCAGATTTCCGGGCGTTCTTGTATTTTCGCTGCCAGGTGTTGGAACAGGTGCGCCCGAAAGCGCGCCACTCCTCATCAGTTGTGGCCGGGCACGCCTGTGCACCGGCTTTTCGCGGAACCAGCAGAAAGACTAGCCGAGCCTGGGCAGAGGTCTAATAGAGGCACTATCTGAACGTGATAGACGAAACATTTCAAAGGCTGGTCGCAGCAGTCAGCATAGCGCCATGCCGACCGGGTCGACATGGCATTGAGGCCGCCATCAGGCGTGCAGAGCATCCCTCAACTGCTCGGAAACACTGGCGACCTTGGCGACCAGTTCGGCGATCGACAGTTCCGTGTCCAGAATCACCTTGCGTCTGCCACAGTGGGAATGTGTCGAGAACTTTTCGTCGAACCGCTGCAAACGCTCGCGTAATTCAATCTCGGTGGCCAAGGCAATGTATTCGGTCTCGAATACCAGTGCGGCGGAATACTTCGAGCGCCCGGCATCGACGCATTTGATCTCGAGAAATACGGGCCAGCAATCATCGGCAATGAACCTCGCCGCGCCGCTGGGGCATAGCCACAGGTTTGTCCTGCCGACCCGGATCTTGTCACGCTGGACGGCGTCTACCCTGGCGACAAGGATTTCCTTTACTGCGGCCATACCGCGCGTTTCACGCAACAGTGACAGAATGGACTTGTTCTGCAACATGAACATGATTTCAGCGCTGCAGCGGCTTTCAAGCCAGTATCGCTCGATTCGGCCCGCTGACATGTCCAGCAAATGTCGAATGCTGGCGCCATGTTCCTCCTGAAGGGCGGTAACGATAGTCAGTGCCTTGGTGAACGCCGGACTTTGCCAATCGGTTTGCCGGTTGCAATAACTCACGACCATTCGGGCCGCCTCGTTACCTCTTTCAAACTGCAGCAAGGCCCTATTCGCCGCCCCCTTTAGCCATCCATAACCCAGATAGAGCCAAAAACCCTGGTACGGCCGGCGACCGAAACCCTCGGCATCGTACTCTCGGTCTAGCGCGATGAAGACATTCCTGTAGTCCTTGAGGTGAGGCGTGCGCGCCACCAGGTTATTCCAGCTGGACCGATAACGTTCAAGCTGTTCCGAAGTATGCGTGGCTTGAGATTTGTTCTCGATCAACAATACAAAATTGTTAACCGGGTCGATAACGAACAGATCGACACGATCCGCTGCGCTCATCCCCAATTCACGGGCGATAAATACCGAGCCAAAGTTTGCGGTGCGAATACGCGACGGAGGCCAATCTTCGAAGAACTTTGCCGTCGTGCTTCTACCGTCCAGCCAAGGCCAGGCATTTTCGGCAGTCTCCTGAGCGCCTAGCAGCAAGTCGCGTATCACCATGTCACCCTGGCCATGGCCTTCCCGAGGATCCAACAACCATGCCAGCAGATCGGAATGCTGATTCTCGCTCAAGGAAATCACGTCGAGGATGTCCTCGCCGGTCCTGAGGACATCGCAGAGTTCCGTCAATTTCGGATCACGGAAAAATAGTTCTAATGCTTCATCCATGGCGCTTACTTATCCACTTTCCCTTATTGATTGAACGGGCCTTGAGCTGCTTGCCTCGATGCGGCATTATCGGCCCTCCGGCGTAATTCCACTCACCCTGCAGGCGCAGTAGATCCAAGGATTATCGGCCATCATCGGAAAAGCTTTAAGCAGCATCCAGATTGATCTCCGTGAGGACGATGCGGCGTCACCCCAAACAACTAGAGCACCCGGGGCTACCCTATGGACATCGAAAATATAAAAACGATTGCAATTTTAATCGGCACCGCCGTAGGATTCGTGAGTCTCTTATTTACGACCTACAAGATCGTACGCGACTTGGCAACAAGCAACAAATCGCGCCTGAAGGAAGATTACCGGTTTGCCCGGGAATTCCTGAAAGACTTGGACGATAAAAACCTTCACAATTTAGCCAAAGACCGTGGCTTATACGCCATTGCGGGCACAGACAGCATGAACATTGCTGATATCACATACTTACTACAGCTGAGCAACGCCGACCGATGCATAAAGGATTATACACTCGCCTACCGCTTTGTAGAGTACGACGACAAAAGAGATCGAATCAGCTTTAGAAAAAAATACCAGATACCTTCCAGCCGACGCTGGCGAAAACTGCTGTATATGGGGGGTTACGTTTTTTTCGCGATGCTTGCCATCCTGCCTTTCTGGCTAACCAGTTTTACTATCAAGCTTCTCCCACTCGCCATTTTCACCCTTCCGTCGTTTGGTCTGCTAGCTGCAGAGTCAGCACGTAACTTCATCAAGCTCAAACGGGGGGAAGCACTCGTTTCCGAACAAAGCAAACATACCGAGCTTATTGCCATCGACGCCAACCGGCGCAAGACTGCTTGAGCCAATTGCCAACTGTACTCAAAGATAGTTGAGTGCAAGTGTCCTGCCTCGGAAATACGTTCTCTTTTGGCGAGTGGCTTGGGTATTCGGCCAAGGCGCCGCGACGAGTCATAGCAGGGCTATGGCGAGGAGTGGCAACGCCGGCCGGGCGCCCAAGATGCCGCCAAAGGTGAACAGCTTATATCCGAGACAGGACACTAGTTCACGCGTTTACGACCGACTGCAAACTCTGCCACAAACGCTCGACATCCCTGCGCTCGGTCGGCAGCGCCCCTACCGAAACCCGCACCATCCAGCGCCCGTCGAGGGTCGCCGGGGTCACGTAGGCATCGCCTGAGGCGTTGAGGCGCTCGGCCCAGGCGCGGGTGTGGGCATCCAGCGCCTCGCCCTCGAGGCCCGTCGGGCGATGACGGATGCACAGGGTCTGCAATTGCACCGGCGCCAGCACCTCCCACTGCGGCGACGCCTCGACCTGCCCGGCCAGCCACTGCGCGTTCTCAAGGTCGCGACGCAGGCGTTGCTGCAGGGCCTCGACCCCTTCGCTACGCAGCATGAACCACAGTTTCAGCGCACGGAACCGGCGACCCAGGGGGATGCCCCAGTCGCGCAGGTTCTTTACCTCGCCATCGACCGCCGACTGCAGGTAGCTGGGGTTGGTGCTCATCACCCGGATCAGGTGCTGCGGATCGCGCACGTAGTAGATCGAGCAGTCGAAGGCCACGCCCAGCCATTTGTGGGCGTTGACCACCACCGAGTCGGCCAGCTCGATGCCGTCCCACATCCAGCGGCACTCAGGAAGGATCATCGCCGAGCCGGCCATGGCCGAGTCCACGTGCAGCCACAGCTGCTTGGCCTGGGCGATCTCGCCGATCGGCCGCAGCGGGTCCAGCGCGGTAGTGGTGGTGGTGCCGGTGGTGGCGACCACGGCGCAGGGCTGGTTGCCGGCGGCCAGGTCCTGCTCGATGGCGTCGCGCAGCGCTTCAGGACGCATGGCGTAGCGCGCGTCGGTGGGGATCAGGCGGATGTTGTCGCGGCCGAATCCGGCCAGTAGCGCGGCCTTGTCCACCGAGCTGTGGGCGTGGGCACTGACGTAGACGATCAACGGTTTGGCCTGGGCCTGCAGGCCGCCGTGTACCTGGGCGTGGTCGGTGGCGCGCTCGCGGGCGCTGATCAGCGCCACCAGGGTGCTGGTCGAGGCGGTGTCCTGGATCACCCCACTCCACTGCCCGCTCAGGCCCAGCAGCTGGCGCAGCCAGTCGAGGGTGGTTTCCTCCAGCTCGCTCAGGGCCGGGCTGGACTGCCACGACAGGCCGAGCACGCCCAGGCCGGTGCTGAGGAAGTCGCCGAGCACCGACGACAGGGTGCCGTTGGAGGGGAAGTAGCCGTAGAAGTCCGGGTGCTGCCAGTGGGACAGGCCGGGCATCACCAGCTTGTCGACGTCGGCGAGGATGGCTTCGAACGGCTCACCCTGCTGCGGCGCGCCCTCGGGCAACGCGGCCTTGAGGTAGCCCGGCTGGACCTGGGCCATGACCGGACGCTCGCCGACGGTCTGGCGGTAGTCGGCGATCAGGTCGATCAGTTGGTGGCCGTACTGGCGGAATTGTTCTGGGGTCACGGGGGCTCTCCTGTGGATTGTCCGCTGCCTGTGCAGGCCCTTTCGCGGGACAAGCCCGCTCCTACAGGGACCGCGCAATCCTGTAGGAGCGGGCTTGCCCCGCGATGAGGCCGGCACAGGCAACACAATGCCCGCAGTCTAGGCGCCTGCCGGCCCGCGAATAACCCCGCTTCGCGCATAGCTGCTATGGCGAAGGCGCATGCCCACCCTGCACGCCGAACTGCGACTGGCGCCACACCTCGAACACCCGGTTGCGCAACCAGCGGTGCTCGGCCGAGGCCTGCAGGCGCTGGTGCCATACCACCCAGTAGCGCTGGGTGTGGTCAATGAAGCCCATCGGCCGCCAGCTCAGGCCATGCAGCCGCGCCAGTTGCCGGGCGATGTGCTCGGGCACCGTGGCCAGGGCCTGGCCATTACCAAGCACCTGGACCATGGCGCTGAAGAACGGCACCTCCAGGCTGATGCGCCGCTGCAGCCCCTGGGCGCGCAGATGACGGTCGATGAAGCTGTCCTTGTCGCCGCCCCCGGACACCCGCACGTGCTTGAAGGCCAGGTAGTCGTCCTGGCTCAGCTCGGCGCGGACGCTCAGCGGATGGTCATGGCGCATCAGGCACACCGCCCGGTCCTCGCCCAGCAACCGGCCATGCAGGTTGGGCGGCGACTCGTCGAACAGCGTGGTGGCCAGGTCGATCTCGCCGCTGGCGAGCAAGGCGTACTGCCCGGCCTGCCAGGTGCGGTACTCCAGCGACACCCCCGGCGCCTCCTGCTCCAGCACCTTCACCAGCTGCGGCAGCATGTGTTCGGCCACGTAGTCGGAGGCCGCCAGGCAAAAGCGCCGCTCGCAGCGCGCCGGGTCGAACGCCGCGGGCTGGCGCAGGGCGTTGAGCTCCTCCAGCACCTGGCGCAACGGCTCGACCAGCGCCTCGGCGTGTTCGCTGAGCACATAGCCGCGGCCCTGACGCACCAGCAGCGGGTCGTCGAAGGCCTCGCGCAGGCTGGCCAGCTGGCGGCTCAGGGCCGATTGGCTGCAGCCCAGACGCTCAGCGGCGTGGCTGAGGTTCTTCAGTTGCAGGAGGCAGTCGAGGGTACGAAGGTGGGCGAGGCTGAGGGAGGCGAAGGTGGGGGGCATGGCACAGGTCCGGAAATGATCGCGGGGCAAGCCTGCTCCCAAAGATATGCTGGGAGTGGGCTTGCCCCGCGAGGATGACGCTCGGCTCAGTCAGTCAGGCCGACATAGACGTTCTGCACGTCATCGTTCTCGTCGATCGCCTCGAGGAACGCCTCGACCTCGGCCAGGGCCTCGGCGCTCAGGCTGGCGGCGCTCACCGGGTTTTTCGGGGTGTAGCCGATCTTCGCCGACGTCACGGTGAAGCCCTGCTCCGGCAGGGCTTTCTGCACGGCGTCCAGGTCGGTGGTGTCGGTGATGAACAGGGTCGAACCCTCTTCCTCGCCGGCCTCGAAGTCCTGGGCACCGGCTTCGATGGCCGCCATTTCCGGGTCGGCATCACCTTCCGGGGTGGCCTCGATCAGGCCGACATGGTTGAAGTCCCAGGCCACCGAACCGCTGGCGCCCAGTTGACCCTTGCGGAACAGCACGCGAATCTGGGCCACGGTACGGTTGATGTTGTCGGTCAGGCACTCGACGATCAGCGGCACCTGGTGCGGGGCGAAGCCTTCATAGCTGACCGCATGGTACTGCACGGCCTCGCCGTCCAGGCCTGCGCCCTTCTTGATCGCGCGCTCCAGGGTCTCACGGGTCATCGAGGCTTTCTTGGCCTGGATGATCGCCAGGCGCAGGCGCGGGTTCATGTCCGGGTCGGCACCCGACTTGGCCGCGATCTGGATTTCCTTGGACAGCTTGCCCATGACCTTGCCTTTGGCATTGGCCGCTGTTTCTCTATGTTTGGCTTTCCACTGTGCGCCCATATCGACTCTCTTTGTTTCAGCGGCCGGTTCAGGAAGCGACCGGCCTTAAAGTGGGGAGAGTTTATACGCCCTGCGCACCGGGTTCGACAAGAAATCGCGTATCCCGCGTGAGAGCGGGTCAGCCCTTGTCCGCCTTCCCCGCCGCCGCCGCGAACTTCGCCAGGCGCACGTCCAGCCTGCGCGGTCGCACGCCGCGGTCCTCGGCGCGCTCCTTGCGGCGGATGGCGTTGCGCACCAGCAGCGACCCCAGGTAGCGCACCGGCTCCGGCGGGAACTGTCCCAGCGGCCCCTTGACCAGCGGCGAGCGGGTCCAGGCGTTGTCCAGACCCAAGGCCAGCGACGACAGGATCTGCCCGCCCATGTGGCACGGCCCCACCCCGCTGCCGGAGTAGCCGAAGCCATAGAACACATTGCCCTGCCCATCGAGCCGACCGAAGAACGGCAGCCCGGTCACCGAACGGTCCGACGGCCCGTTCCAGCTCGCCGCCAGCGGCACCTCGGCCAGCGCCGGGAAGAACTCGCCCAGGCTCTCGCGCAGCAGTGGCTGGTACGGCGAAGGCTGGTCGAACACCGGCAGCATGCGCCCGCCGTAGGCGAAGGTATTGCCGCCCTTGCCGAGCATCAGCCGGCCATCGGAAGTGTTGTGGTAGTAGTGCACGAAGATCCGCGAGTCGAGCACGCTGACGCCGCTGTCCAGGCCGATCCGGCGCAGCAGCTCGGGGCACGGCTCGGTGATCACCATGTCGCTGGAGACGATCGCCACGCTGCGTTCGAACTGCGGGAAGGCCCGCGCCATCCAGGCATTGAGGCCCAGCACCACGCGGTCGGCGCGGACGGTGCCGGCGCGGGTACGCACCTGCACCGGCGCGCCGTGCTCCAGGCCGGTCATCGCCGTGCCCTCGTGGATGCGCACGCCGCGCTGCAAGGCCACCCGGCGCAGGCCGCGCACCAGCCGCCCCGGCTGCACCGTGGCCGCGGCCGGCGAGTACCAGCCCTCCAGGTGCCGTTCGGAGCCGGCCAGGCGCTGCACCTGCTCCAGCGCCAGGCGCTGGAACGAATTGATACCCTGCTGCTCCAGCGCGGCGATCACCGCATCGGTGCCACCGAGCTGGGCCTGGTTGGTGGCGGTATAGAGCGTGCCGTCCATGCGGTAGTCGCAGCGGATGCCGTTGGCCGCGCAGAACTCGCCGATTGCGCCGATGCTGCGCTCGGACTCGCGCACCAGGCGCACCGCCTCGGCCACCCCGAACAATCGCTCGAGGGTAAAGTACTTGGCCGACCAGGACAGCGCGCAACCTCCGTTGCGCCCGCTGGCCCCGGCGCCGCAGATATCCGCCTCGAGCAGCAACACCTCCAGCTGCGGCGCCTGTTCCTTGATCATCAGCGCGGTCCACAGACCGGTGTAGCCACCACCGACGATGCACACGTCGCAGCGCACGTCACCGGCGAGCGGCGGGCACAGCGCCTCGTCTTCCTGGTCCAGGGCCTGTTGCAGCCAGAAGGGTCTCATCTACTCGCTTTCCTTTAAGTACGCAGTGGCTTGATCGCCATGCTGGTATTGGGTGCCACGTCATTGGCCTGCACGGCGGTCGCTGGTCGGCTGTTCCAGTGCGGCAGCAGCACCAGGGCGGAGAACAGCGCGGTGCCGGCGAAGACGATGAACACCGTGACGCTGTCGAAGTAGCCAGGCAGCAGGCCGCCGAGCACCGCACCCACCGAGCCGCAGCCGTTGACGAAACCGGCCGCGGTGGCGCCGGCCTTGGCCGTGCCGAAGTCGATGGCCGCGGCGCCGCTGATCATCGAGTCCGGGCCGTACAGGGTCAGGCCCATCACGAACAGCAGGGCCACCACCAGCAGCACGCTGCCGCTGTGCATCGCCGCCATGAAGCCGGCCAGGGTCAGGGTCAGCAGCACCAGGCTGATCACGCAGGCCGGCATGCGCCGGGCGCCGAACAGCTTGTCCGAGGCCAGGCCGATGAGGATCGGCCCGAGCAGCCCGGCCAGTTCGAAGGCCGTGGGGATGATCGCCGCGCCGACCTTGCCCACCGACGGCATTTGCTCGAAGACGATCACCGGGCCCCATAGCAGGATGGCGTAGCGCGCCGGTTTGAGCATGAAGTAGGCCAGGCCCAGGGTCAGCACCGTGCGGTTACGCAGGATCTCGCGCAACGGTGCCCAGACGCTGCACAGGTTCGCCCCCGGCGCCATACTCTGCGGCTCGGGCTCCACCGCCGGCAGGCCGACGTCCTCGGGCTTGTTGCGCTGAAAAATGAAGAACAGCACCGCTACCGCGGCCACCACCACGGCGCTGGAGAAGAACGCCGCATGCCAGGTGCCGACCAGGGTGTAGGCCCACCAGCCGGCGAACGGCGAGGCCACCAGGCCACCGAAGGCGTAGCACGAACTCCACAGTCCCAGCACCCGTCCGCGCTGGGAGGCGGGGAAGAAACTGCCGATGTTCTTGCACAGCCCCGCCCAGCCTGTGGACTGCGCCAGCCCCTGGATCAGCATGCAGCTGGCGAAGATCGGGAAGGTCGCGTAGCTGCCCATCACCACTGCGGCGGCCGCCGAGATCAGCAACCCGCCCAGCACCACCACGCGGGGGCCAAAACGGTCGGCGAGCATGCCCCAGGTGAACTGGCCCACGGCGTAGGCGGCCAGGTAGATCGCGTCGAGGTTGGCCATGGCGGCCTTGTCGAGCATGAAATTCGGATCCTCGCCGATGCCGAGCTTGGCCACCGAGAAGGCCTTGCGGGTGAAGTAGAAGGCGGCATAGGCCAGCCAGGTGATTGCGAAGATCTGCACGCGCCAGCGCTTGATGGCGCCCAGGGATTGATTCATTGACTCTGACCTCTTGCTTGAGTGTGCCGGCAGAATGTGAAGAAACGCCTGTCTTGTTGTTGTGTTGCGCACTGCGTGACGGAGGGACGTCACCTGGTCAGATGGCGGTGGTGTCGCCATGGCCGACATGGCGCCGCTCGTGGCGGCGTGGTCGGGTTGAAACACATGGAAACAGCTGCTGATTGATAAATAAAATCGATTTATCGTATTTCACACATAAGCCCAGCTTGTAAGCGGAGTGTTCGATGTCGGTCTCCCATGCTCAACTCAAGGCCTTTCATGCAGTCGCCGAACAGGGCAGCTTCACCCGTGCGGCGCAGAAGCTGTTTTTGACCCAGCCGGCGGTGTCCGATCAGGTGCGCAAGCTCGAGGAGCGCTTCGGCGTGCTGCTGTTCCAGCGCAACAAGCGTTCTGTGCAACTGACCGACCTTGGCGAGCGCCTGCTGGGCGTGACCCAGCGCCTGTTCGCCTGCGAGGCCGAGGCCGTGGAGCTGCTGCAGGACTCCCGCGCCCTGCACACCGGCAGCCTGACCCTGGCGGTGGACGCGCCGGTGCACGTGCTGCCGCAGATCGCCCGGTTCTGCCAGCGCTATCCGGGGATCCAGGTGAAGATCGAGACCGGCAACACCGACGAGTCGCTGGCCCGGCTGTTCAGCTACCAGGCGGACCTGGCCCTGCTCGGGCGCGATGTCGATGACGAGCGGTTGTTCTGCGTGCCGATGCGGCGTGACCCGATGGTGGCGTTCGTTTCGCACAACCATCCGTGGGCCAGCCGCGGGCAGATCAGCCTGGCGGACCTGGACGACACGCCGTTGGTGCTGCGTGAGCCGGGGTCGGTGACGCGGCAGACGCTGGAGGAGGAAATGCAGCGGGCCGGGTTGCGGATTCGGCCGGCGATCCAGGTCGAGGGGCGGGAGGCGGCGCGGGAGGCGGTGGTGGTGGGGATTGGCGTTGGGGTGGTTTCGGCGGCGGAGTTCGGGGCTGATGCGAGGGTTTGTGCTTTGCCGATTGTGGATTGTCGGCGGCATCTGACTGAGACGTTGGTTTGTTTGAGTGAGCAGAGGACGCGGCGGGTGGTGGCTACGTTTTTGGAGATGGTTTTGGAGGGGATTTAGGGCTGGGGGCTGGGGCTGGGGCTGGGTCTGGGTCTGGGTCTATAGTGACTGTTTTGGTTTTTATATGCACATTCGTAGACGATATCGACATTTAGTCACCTTTTCGCCTTTACGGCGACCTACTTTTCTCTAGGGAAAAGTAGGCAAAACCGTTCCGCTCCGTTCATCCGGCCCCTACGCTGCGCTCCGGGGTTCCCTCGCTCCGTTCTTGCTCCCGGGAGGACCGCGCTGAACGCCCCATCCTGGGGCGCAGCGCTTGACGGCCATCCATGGCCGTCACCTCCCTCCGCAAGAACTCCGCTCGGCCTCCTGAAGTCGCAATTGGTGTTGCCTGGGCTATTGCGCGCTTAGAAGCAAGAGCAAGAGCAAGAGCAAGAGCAAGAGCAAGAAGCGCGAAGTTAGAGACCATTAGTTATGTATTGGTTATTCCGGCCCTTTCGCGGGACAAGCCCGCTCCTACAGGGATTTATATAACAGCGACTGTCGTGTAGGAGCGGGCTTGCCCCGCGATACGATCATGAGATTAACTAAAAACCAACTAGCGACAGCTACGCCAGTCCAGACGCCGCCCGTAACTTCGCGACTTCAGGAGGCCGAACGGAGGTCTTGCGGAGGGAGGTGACGGGCATGGATGCCCGTCAAGCGCTGGGGCCCAGGATGGGCCCTGCAGCGCGGTCCTCCCGGGAGCAAGGCCGGAGTGAGGGAACCCGGAGCGAAGCGGAGGGCCGGATGAATGGAGCGCAGCGTTTTTTGGTTACTTTTTGTCGCGTTTGACAAAAAGTGACCCGCCGTTGAACTGACCCCCGAAAGTTGGACACCTTATCCCTTGGAGGGTGTTCCATGACGAAATACAACCTGGCGCTCAAGCAGGCACTCATCGAAGAGTGCCTTTCTGCCCGCAGTGTTCATGAAGTGGCACTGAAGCATGAGCTGAGCCCTTCGCTGCTGCGCCGCTGGGTAAAGGGCTATGAGAAACACGGCGCAGCCGGTTTGATTCCCAAGTACAGTCACTACGATGCTCAGTTCAAATTAAAGGTTTTGCAATGCATCGAGCAAGACGGGCTGTCTGCTCAGCAAGCATGCGTAAGGTTTGATATCCGTGGGCCGAGCAGCATCAGGCAATGGAAAAGGCTGTACGATGAAGGCGGAATAGAAGCCCTTCATCCGAACCGTGCCCGAGAGTTAAACATGCCCCGCAAGCCATCAAAGCAATCCAGCGCAGGACCTTCTGCACCTTCGGATCGTGAGCTCACGCCTGAGCAAATGCTCGAAGAGCTGGAATATCTGCGCGCGGAGAATGCCTATCTAAAAAAGCTCGATGCCTTGATCCAAGCGGACCCACGCACTGCGCAGGCAAGAAAACGCAAGCTGTCCAAGGATTAAGGCGTGAGCATCGACTCGCTCTGCTGTTGCGCGCTGCAGGCCTGGCACGCAGTACCTTTTACTACCAAAGCAAAGTGTTGCAGACCGACAGGCATGCTGCCCTCAAGGAACGCATCGACAGGGTCTATCACCAGCATAAGGGGCGGTATGGCTACCGCCGTATCACTGCGGTTCTTGGGCACAATGCCGAGGTGATCAATCACAAGAAGGTGCAGCGGCTGATGCAGTTGATGGGCCTCAAA
Source organism: Pseudomonas peradeniyensis (assembly GCF_014268935.2). Classification (GTDB taxonomy): domain Bacteria; phylum Pseudomonadota; class Gammaproteobacteria; order Pseudomonadales; family Pseudomonadaceae; genus Aquipseudomonas; species Aquipseudomonas peradeniyensis. The sequence goes on from NZ_JABWRJ020000004.1 coordinate 420,834, forward strand.
TCGCTAGTCAAAGTGAAGAAATATCGCTCGTATCGAGGCTCCGAGGGGCTTGTTGCATCTGATTTGCTCAAGCGTGAATTCAAGGCGCAGGCCCCTAATCAAAAATGGGTAACCGACGTGACAGAGTTCAAGGTAAAGGGCCAGAAGCTATTTCTTTCGCCGGTGATGGACCTGTACAACGGCGAGATCCTCGCTTATCAGATCAACCGACGCCCTGAGTTCAGGATGGTTTCGACAATGCTGGAGCAAGCTTTCGAGCGGCTGAATCAAGATGACAAACCAATATTGCACTCCGATCAAGGCTGGCAGTATCAGCAGCCAGCTTACCGGCACATGTTGGCCGGGAAGAATATCGAGCAGAGCATGTCGCGAAAGGGAAACTGCCTGGACAACGCCGCGATGGAAAGCTTTTTTGGCACGCTCAAGAGCGAGTTCTTTTATCTGGAATCGTTTGAGAGTGTTGAACAACTGGCATCAGGGCTAGAGGATTACATCGCTTACTACAACCAAGAACGCATCAGTCTCAGACTAAATGGCTTGAGTCCGGTACAATTTCGGACCCAAGCGCTGAACCCATAGCGTACCCTGTCCAACTTTCGGGGGTCAGTTCACGTAAGGGCGGAAAGGTGAATAAGCGTCGACATCGCAAAAGAATGCGCATACAACTATAAAAACAATCATCGCCCAAACTCAGAAACAAAAAACCATGACAAACTAACCCATCTCCAACAGCAAGGCCCCACCCACCATGTTCTACCGCCTGGCCGCCGACACCCTGGTCCTGTTCCACCTCTCGTTCATCCTGCTGGTCCTGTTCGGCGGCCTGTTGGTGCTCTGGCGCCGCCGCGCCCTGCTGATCCATCTCCCCGCCCTCGCCTGGGGCCTGGCCGTGGAAGGCCTGCACCTGGAGTGCCCCCTGACCGACTGGGAAAACCACCTGCGCAATGCCGCCGGCGACGCCGGCTACCACGGCGGTTTCGTCGAACACTACATCTGGCCGGTCATCTACCCCGCCGGCCTGACCCCACAGATCCAACTGTGGCTGGGCACCGTCGTACTGCTGCTCAACCTCGGCGTCTACGCCTGCGTGATCTGGCGCCTAGCGCGTCGCCACCACGAATAACCGCGGGAACGGCAACAATACCCTGCCATCACTGGCCGGCGGGTAATCACGCTGCATGGCCTGCAAGTAAAGCTGCAGGAAACTCGCCTGTTCCTGCTCATCCAGCCGCGCCAGGTAAGGCCGCAACGCCGAGCCCTTGAACCACTCCACCACCGCCTCGGCACCACCAACCAGCGGGTGGTGGTAGGTGGTGCGCCACACATCCACCCGCGCGCACAGCGGGCTGAGCAGGTCGTAGTAGAAACCGGCATTGTGCCGCAGCGGCAGGCTGAAATCGGCGAACTTCCCGGCCCAGGGCCCCTGGCTGGCAATCTCGCGCAGTTGCCGGTGCGCCGGCTCATCGAGGTTGTCGGGCGTCTGCACGGCCAGGCTGGCGCCCTCGCTCAGTTGCCGCACCAGGTGCGGGTAGAGGCTGGCGTGGTCCGGCACCCACTGCAGCGACGCGTTGGCAAGGATCAGGTCCTGAGGCTCGTGGGCCGTCCAGCTGGCAATCTCGCCAATCTCGCAGCGCACCCGCGGAATGCTCAGCCGTGGCCGTTGCCGGGCCTTGTCGATCATGTCTGGATCGCTGTCCAGGGCCAGGACCTGGGCATCGGGGCAGCGCTGCAGCAACACCTCGGTGGAGTTACCCGGACCGCAGCCCAGGTCCGTGGCGTGACGCACCGGGCGCGCCGGCACGGCGGCCAGCAGATCGCGCACGGCGCGGGTGCGTTCGTCTTCGAACAACGAATACTGGGTGGCGGACCAGGCCATGGGCGACTCCTCGTGGGGCAATTGTGTGCAGCATAAGCCATGTTGGCATGCTGCAACGTAAGGATGATCTGACTGGCAAACAAGGCTTTGCCCACAAACAAAAACGGCCGATCCCTCAAAGGAGACCGGCCGTTGACAGAGGCACTAGCGCAATCAGTGACGCTTGGCGCTACGGATCTGGTGCACCACGCCCATGGCCACCACGATCGCCGCGGCGATGCCGGTGGAGATCACCAGGATCTGGTAGTCAGGCATGAAGGCCATGGTCACCAGGGCCGCCACGATGAACAGGATCACCAGGTAGGTCAGCCACGGGAACAGCCACATCTTCAGGCGCACTTCCTTGCCCTCGGCGATCAGCTTGCGACGCATGCGCAGCTGCGAGAAGGCGATCACCAGGTACACCAGCAGGGCGATCATGCCGGTGGTGTTCATCAGGGTTTCCAGCACGTCCTTCGGCCGCAGGGTCTCGCTGAAGTTGATCAGCGCGCAGAACACCGCCACCAGGCACGAGCCGATGATCGCGTTCACCGGGACGCCGGTACCGGTGCGGGTGAACTTGAACAGGCGCGGCGCGTCGCCACGCTGGGCCAGGGAGAACAGCATGCGCGAAGCGGTGTAGTGGCCGGAGATCAGGCAGCTGCTCACCGAGGTCAGCACCACGAAGTTCATCAGCAGCTCGGCATACGGCACGCCCAGCAGTTCCAGGGTACGGCGGTAGGCGCCATAGCCGGAGACGCCCAGCTGCGGGTCGTTCCACGGCACCAGGCAGACGATCAGGAAGATCGAGCCGACATAGAACAGGCACACCCGCCACACCACCGAGTTGGTCGCCTTGACGATCTGGGTGGCCGGATCCTTCGCCTCGGAGGCGGCGATGGTGACGATCTCGGCGCCGAGGAAGGCGAACATCACCCCCAGCAAGGCCCCGATCACCGTGGTGATGCCGTTGGGCATGAAACCTTCGGCGGTCAGGTGGGTGATGCCGCGCACTTCACCGAACTGCCAGATGTTCATCACCGCGGCGGTACACACCACCAGGAAGCAGACGATTGCCACCACCTTGATCAACGCGAACCAGAACTCGAACTCGCCGTAGTGCTTGACGTTGAAGAAGTTGACGGTGATCAGCACCAGCGTGGTGGCCAGCACGAACACGTTGACGCTCACGTCGGGGAAGAAACCGTGCAGGATCTTGCCCGCGACATAGGCCTCCCAGGCCATGAGGATCACCCAGTACCACCAGTACAGCCAGCCGATGGTGAAGCCGGCCCAGCGGCCGATGGCGCGGTCGGCGTAGGTGGAGAACGAGCCGGTGTCCGGCGAGGAGGTCGCCATCTCACCGAGCATGCGCATGATCAGCACCACCAGGATGCCGCCGGCAAGGTATGCCAGCACAGCAGCCGGGCCGGCGCTGTGGATCACGCTGCCGGAACCGACGAACAAGGCGCCGCCGATCACCCCGGCGATGGACATCATCGTCAGGTGGCGCGACTTGAGCGAGGCACTGAGCTTGCTCTCGTGCCCATCCTTCGCGGTGGTGGATGTGGATGTTGCGTCCATCAGTTATTTACCCCGTGCTTCTTTTTATCCAAGGAAAAACTGTGAAACCCCGATGGTTATCGGTCTCACCTGTACATCAGTGCTACTGCGGGCAGGGAGGTGTGCGGAGCACACGCAGGCCATCCGTGGCGGCCTGCTTACGCGACCAGAGGCAATCCTCTGGACGAACTGAACCATGCTGGGGACGGGCAAGAAGCGCCCGGCCAGGCGAAAGGAAGGTGCGGGGCAAACCCCGACGGCAAAGCAGCGATGTTGTGATTATTCATGGCGCTGGTACGTGCTGTGTTGGCTATATCTGACACGTAATGTAAAAATGTCGAACACATAGAGCCATGCACAGCGGCATGAAAAACGCACTGCACTGTACAGGCCGCCGATGCAATACACCCGCGATACCCCTGCAGGCGCCTGTCGCCGCGCACACCTGAAGGCCCCCGAATGCTCCAGCTCCATCCGGACTCCTCCACCCCGCTGGTCAACCAGATCATCGACGGGCTGCGCGCGCTGATCGACGACCAGACGCTCAAGCCGGGGGCGAAGGTCCCGTCGATCCGGGCGTTTGCCTCGACCTACTCGGTGAGCACCTTCACCGTGGTCGAGGCCTACGACCGGCTGGTGGCCCAAGGCCTGCTGGTGAGCAAGGGCAATGCGGGGTTCTTCGTCAATCGTGCGGCGAACGAGCTGCTGGACAAGCACAACGTCGAGGTCGACACCAGCCGCCCCACCTTCAATTCCGAGTGGTACCTGCAGCAGATCTTCGAGATCCGCCAGTTGCCGTTCAAGCCGGGTTGCGGCTGGCTGCCCAACGACTGGATGTACGAGGAAGGCCTGCGTCGTGGCCTGCGCCAGGTGGCAGGCAGCCCGCTTGAGCTGTCCGGCTACGGCGACCCCCTGGGCCTGCCGGAGCTGCGCGCACTGACCGCGCAGAACCTGCAGCAGGAACTGTCGATCGTCGCCAACCCGGCGCAGCTGATGCTCACCCACGGCGCCAGCCAGGCCCTGGACCTGGCCGTGCGCACCCTGGTACGCCCCGGCGACGTGGTGCTGGTGGACGACCCCGGCTACCCCAACCTGATGAGCATCCTGCGCACCCAGGGCGCCACCCTGGTGGGCGTGCCGCGCACCCCGGCGGGCTACGACCTCGACCAGCTCGAGCGCCTGTTGGCCCACCACCGACCCACGGCGTTCTTCACCCAGCCGCACCTGCACAGCCCGACCTGCTCGCGCACCCCGCTGGCGCAGTTGCACCGCTTGCTGCAACTGGCCAGCCAGCATGGTTTCCGCCTGGTGGAGAACAACCTCTACGCCGACATGATCGCCGACCCGCTACCCTGCCTGGCCAGCCTCGACCACCTGCAGCAGGTGGTGTACGTCGGCAGCTATTCCAAGAGCATCTCGCCCAACGTGCGGGTCGGCTACCTGCTGGCCAACCCCGAGCTGACCCAGCAACTGCTGCACCTGAAGATGCGCTCGGGCCTGACCACCTCGCAGGTGATGGAGCGGGTGGTGTACGCCGCGATCATCGATGGTCGCTGGCGCAAGCACCTCAAGCGCCTGCGCCAGCGCCTGGCCGAGGCGCATCAGGAAGTCGGCCGGCATTTGCACCGGCTGGGCTTCGAGCTGTTCATCGAATCGGACGAGGGGATGTACATCTGGACCCGCCACCCGGCGATCCCCGACAGCGCCGCGCTGCTGGACGATGCGTTGGAGAAAGGCATCATGCTCGGGCCCGGGCAGCTATTCATGGTCGATGCCAAGGCCACCGGGTGGATGCGCTTCAACGTGGCGTTCAGTGCGGATCCGGCGATGTGGGAGTTGTTGGAGAAGGTGCTGGTCAAGCACGTTCGCAACAGGGGGCAGTGTCAATAGTCGTTTCGACGTAATCCCGACTTGCTACTGATGCGGGTCTGTATCTGGATTGTCACTGCGCTGTAGTCGGCATCGCGGATGCTGATCCCAGCCTGGCAGACCTGCGAATAGCCGGCATCGAAATGCACCTTGTTCACGCTCACCTCGTCGAGGTCTATAGACAGCCCATCGACAGACATCAATCCCATGGCATTCGGATGCGCACAGAAACAACATGGGCAAGATTGCCTGGCACTTTTGCCAGTTGCGCGCGATCTGTCCCAGGCTTGATGCTCCGGCATCGGCTTCGCAGGGAGCAATATCGTGAGCCCGTATCCAGACCAGACCTGCACATTGCTGCTTACGGATACTCAGCGTTCAACGCTCATGGCACGCTCACGCTGTGGGTTCAGATCACATGCCTACACAGCTTTTGGCTACTCGCAGCACCAGCCAACGGACAACGATGGCTTTCAAGGCCAACGGGTAGAACTCTCGACCGGCCATTACCTGCTGGGTAATGGTTACCGTGCCTATAATCCCGCGCTGATGCGGTTCAACAGCCCGGACAGCTATTCTCCGTTCGACCGCGGGGGCATCAACTGTTATTGCTTCGCACTTAACAGCCCCACCAACTTCAGCGATCCCAGCGGACATGCAACGCAGTACATGTACAGGTTGCAGAGCATCCTGGCAGCAGATTTCAGGATCGTATCAGGGCTCACCAGCTTCATCTCGGCAAACGCAGGGATGCAGACCCATATTGCCTACAATGGACATGGTGGTCCAGGATTCGTGCAGGGAATGATAAGCCCCGACAGCAATGACACGTATATCTGGTCCAGCGAAATCAGCAAGGTCGTCAGACCAGAACACAAAGCGCTCGGACTCAAAGGCATCGCAGCATTCTGCTACAGCGCAGACATGCCGACTGAGCCCGGCCAGACCTCTATCGCGCACGCGTTTGCCAATGAACTCGATCAACCCACTATCGGTTTTTTCGGTGAGGTCTTCTACAACCCCACCAATGAGGGAGCCACCGATCTCAAAAGCCAACCAGCGCATGAATATGGAATCATAATGAATCAGGTCGGCTACTCGCTTAATTTCCAGCCAGCGTCGTTTTTGCCAGATAACTATCTGAGCGAACGACTACAAAGCAAGAAAAGTGGCCTCTTCTTACCATTGATCTATGCCATCCGCAAAAGCACCAACGACTGACGCGTCCTCCAGCGGCAAGGATGGAAAAGCGAGCTTTCAAGCCATCCAACTCGACCCGTCATTAATCTCGTGTTGGTGTCAACCAGGGAATTCCCAAGCGAGCCTGGCCGGTTAAAGGGAATGCGAAAGACCCGCATGCCTTTTCCGCCCCAGCCAGACATATGCCAACGCCAGCAACCCCAGCACCAGTGCAGCAAACACCGCCACCACCACCTGGCTGTAGCGCGCCAGCAGCGCCGGGAACCCCACCACCTCGCGGGTCACCTGGATATCGGCGCTGCCGTCGGCATCGCGGATGCTGATGCCGCCCTGGCGGATCTGCGAGTAGTCGGCGTCGAAGTACACCCAGACCTTGCTTTCGCTCACCCCGTCGATGGCCGGCAGGTCGATGCTGCTGGTGGGCGTCGGCACCAGCGTGTCGTTGCCGGCGGCGTCGCGCACCTGCACCAGGCCCTTGGCCGGCAAGCGGATGTGCACGGCCTTGAGCGGCGCCTGGGCGGGGTTGTACAGCTCGATGAGCAGGCCGGTACGGTGATCCACCAACCCGGCCTCGAACGGTCTGGCAAACAGTTGCAGGTAAGGAGCCTGGGCCAGGTCGACCAGCTTGTCGATCTGCGGATGGCTGAGGGCGCCGGCGCCGATCTCGCTGATCTGCGTGTGCAGCCGCTCGTACTTGAGCAGATCGTTGGCCTGGCTGATGCGCTCGTTGAACTGGCCCGGGTAGGTGAGATGGGCGTAGGTCAGGCGCGCCTGCAGGCGGTCGTCGTCGCGCAGTACTGCGTAGAGCGTGGCAGCGACGATGACCAGGGCGAGCAGGCCCACCAGGGATTTACCGACTTTTTCCCAATTCACCTTGAGGGTTCCTTGTTTTACGGGCGTGACGAGAGGCAAGGCAGGCAAGGGTGCCAAGAACACCGGGTTCGGGCAAGGGTTGGCTGCCTGTGATGAAGCGGACTTGAACGATGACCGGCATGTACGCGTGTCCCTGTAGGAACGGCCGCATCAACCCCGCGCCAGCAACCCCGGTACCGCGACCACCAGCATCGCCACCCCGGACAGCGTCAGCAGCCCCAGCACGATCCGGCGAAACGCCAGTTCGCTGATCCCCAGGTACAACCGCGTACCCAGCAGTGTCGGCACTGCCATCGCCAACGCCACCACCGCGAACGCCGGCAGCAGCGCCGGGGTCACCAGCCCGCTGCCCAGGTAGGTGAGCATGGTCACCGCCAGCATCGACAGGTTGAAGTTCTGGATCACCGCCCGCTGGGTATCGCGCTCGAACCCGCGCAGGGTGCACCAGAGCGTCGGCACGGTACCGGTAAAACCGCCGATGCCGCCCAGCACCCCGCCGACCATGCCCACCGCGCCATCGGCCAGGCGCCCGCCCTGCAGACGCGGCAGGCGCGGCGCCAGCAGCATCAGCGGGCACCACACCACCAGCAGCGTGCCGAACACCGCCTTGAACCACAGCATGTCCAGGTAAGGCAGTACCCACACACCCAGCGGAATCCCCGCCAGCCCGCCCAGCACGAAGGGCCACAGCAGCGTCCAGCTGAAGCCCCGACGCACGCTGAACACGGCGATCAGCTGCCCGGTAAGGCTGCCGAACACGGTCAACACCGCCGCTACCCGCGGCTCCAGTCCCCAGGCCCAGAACGACATGGCCACCATGCCGAAGGCAAAGCCCGACAGGCCCTGGACGAAACCGGCGACGATGGCGCCAAGGGCGATGAGATAGAGCGGATCCATGTGGGCTCCCTGCGACGATCGATGACATCGGCTGGGGAGCATTCCCCACCCAGCAATGGGTGTCCAGCCCCAGGTTTGCGGCAACACCTTGAGCGTTTCTCGTTCGCAACACTGCAACATCTTGAAACAACTGGCGTTTGGCCATTTACCGCTTGGCACAGCCGTTGCTGACCCCTGTTCAAGGCACATCGCCGCTTATCGAGCGGCAACAGATGCCAATCTGCACAACACGGGGCATACGGCAATGAAGAAACCAGCTGCAACATCGACCCAGGTGTTCAGGTTGTCCTCCCTCACGGCACTGCTGCTCAGCCTGGGGCTGGCCAGCGCGTTCGCCGGGTCGCTCGACGACGTGAGCCAGCCACCACCCACCGATCCTTCCGCCTACAGCGACCCGCCCGCCACGCCAGCGGACCAGGCGGCGGCGCTGGAGGCCCTGAAGTCGATGCCCGAGGCCAATGAGGGCTCGCTGGAGCTGACCAATGGCGTCTACGGCACCCGCGCCACGGTGACCAGCAACAACGCGCTGCCCCCCGCGTTGCAGACTTCGCGCAAGTACCCCACCAACGGCAAGCCCAGCCCGCTGTTCGGCGCCGAGCCGTTCACTCAGCAACTGCTGTTGTTCGAAGAATTCGGCCCGGAGAAACTCGACCCGGCCACCCCGCCCTACTCCATGACCTTCCCGCCGCCCGTGATCGGCGCGCCCCCCGCCCAAGACCCCGACTACGCCGCCCGCAGCGGCCCCAACGGCAATGCCCTGGAAGCGTTCCTGACCCAGCCGGGGCTGACGCCGTTCCCGTCGCAGTACGCCAACGTGCTCGACCGCAACCCGTGGAAGGCGCAGATCGAGATGTTCCTCAACCGCAGCGGGGTCGGCTCGCCCGCCGAAGGCCGTCCGCCAGGAAAGGGCTGGTCGCACCAGCGCTGGAACGAGTTCTACCCCCAGGCCGCGTTCAAGACCGCCCAGGCCGGGGCGCGCATCAACCAGGGCCTGCGCGACCGCAAGCAGCTGCACAACTACGCCAAGGGTGAGTTCGCCCCCGGCGGCCTGTACTACCAGACCTCCGACATCCCCACCACCCTGGGCACCACCAAGGGCATCGACACCCGCTTCCACCCGAAAATGCCCCTGCAGGGCCACAAGGCGCTATGGACCTTCGACGGCACCTTCCCGGTCAAGCTGCTGATGGTGCGCTACGGCCAGCCGGTACTGATGCGCCACTACAACGCCCTGCCGATCGACCCGTCGGCCAACAACGGTTTCGGCCTGCACACTATCTCCACCCACGAGCACAACGGCCACTCGCCGGCCGAGAGCGACGGTTTCGCCAACGCCTACTTCTTCCCCGGCCAGTATTACGACTACCGCTGGCCGATCCAGCTGGCCGGCTACGACACCATCAACACCCGCGCCCAGGACCCGCGCGCCGCCTTCCCCTGCGCGCCGGGCGAAACCCTGTTCGTCAACGATGCGTCCCCAGGCCTCAAGACCTGCGAGAACGGCAGCATCAAGATCCGCGGCGACTGGCGCGAAACCATGAGTACCCACTGGTTCCACGACCACATGCTCGATTTCACCGCGCAGAACGTCTACAAGGGCAACGCGGTGATGATGAACTACTACTCGGCCATCGACCGCGGCAACGAAGCCCTGCAGGACGGCGTCAACCTGCGTTTCCCCAGTGGCGCGGCGATGCCCTGGGGCAACCGCGACTACGACGTCAACCTGTTGATCGCCGACAAGGCCTGGGACGCCAACGGCCAGCTGTGGTTCAACCCGTTCAACACCGACGGCTTCCTCGGCGACCAGATCCTGGTCAACTGGCAGTACCAGCCCAAGCTCAAGGTGCGCGCGCGCAGCTACCGCTTCCGCATCCTCAACGGCTCGGTGTCGCGTTACTTCAAGTTCGCCGTGGTGCGTGAAATCGCCGGCACCAGCGGCGAGTTCAAGGGCCCTACCGGCTCCAACCTTTCCTACGCGCGGGTGCCGTTCCACATGATCGCCAACGACGGCAACATCATGGAACACGCCGTACCGTTCGACGGCACCCTGGACCTCAACGGCGACGGCAACCTGCAGGACAACAACGCCATCATGCCGCTGCAGGGCATTGCCGAGCGCTACGACATCATCATCAATTTCGCCAAGAACGGGATCAAGGTCGGCGACAAGCTGTACTTCGTCAACCTCATGGAACACGAGACCGGCAAGGGCCCGAAACAACCCATCGCCCTGGCCGACGTGCTGTCGGGCAAGTACAAGTCCGTGATCAAGCAGACCAGCAACGGGCCGGAATGGGATGGCGGCGACCCGGTGGTCGGCAAGTTCATGCAACTGATCGTGCAGCCCTACACCGGCCAGGACGTCAGCATGGACCCGAGCCTGTATGAACCGGCCAAGCCCGGCAAGGCCGCGGGCCTGGTGATGATCCCCCTGCCCATCGACCGCAACAGCGCCAGCGATCAGGTCAAGATCAAGGCCGCGCGCCACCGCGAGTTCCTCTTCGGCCGCTCCGACGGCACCGACAGCACGCCCTGGACCATCAAGACCGACGGCGGCTTCGGCTTCACCATGGACCCGCGACGCATCAGCGCCGCCCCGCAACTGGCCAACGAAGCCACCGACGCGGGCTTCAGCGGCGACGGCACCCTGGAAGTGTGGAAGATCAAGAACGGTGGCAACGGCTGGAGCCACCCGGTGCATGTGCACTTCGAGGAAGGGGTGATCCTCAGCCGTGACGGCAAGGCACCGCCGGAATGGGAAAAATGGGCGCGCAAGGACGTCTACCGCATCGGCCCGGACGCTGATTCGTCGGAAGAAGTGGAAATGGCCATTCGCTTCCGCGAGTTCGCCGGCACCTACATGGAGCACTGCCACAACACCCAGCACGAGGACACCTCGATGCTGCTGCGCTGGGACCTGGAACACCCCGGCCAGTTCCAGATGATGCCGACGCCGCTGCCCGGCTGGGATGGCGTGGAGTACGTCAACTCCGCCGCCCTGCCGACCTTCCGCACCGCCAGCAGTGGCAGCGGCAACGACGGCAACAAGCCGCCGGTGGCGGTGAACGACAGTGCCGCGACCTCGGCCGGCAAGCCGATCGTGCTCAACGTGCTGGCCAACGACACCGACCCCGACGGCAACCTGCCGCTGAGCATCAGCAGCCTGGCCCAGCCCGACTCCGGCCAGGGCACGGTGAGCAGCAACGGCACCCAGCTGACCTACACCCCGCCGGCCACGGTCGCCACGGCGTTCACCGCCAGCTTCACCTACGCCGCGCGCGACGCCAAGGGCCTCGAGTCGCTGGCGCCGGCCACGGTGAGCATTGCGGTCTCGCCGGCGCTACCGATGGACCAGATCCAGGTCAGCAGCGCCACGGTGCAGTTGCGCAGCAACAGCCGCTGGACCTGGGAAATCGCCGGGACCACCTCGGTGGCCGCCGGCAACAGTATCCGGGTCTCCACCAACACCACCAGCGGGCCGCTTGACCTGGGCCTGGCGACCCTGACCACCAGCGGCAGCGGCGCGCGCTGGAAGCTATCGGTCACCACCACCGGCAGCGGCCCGGCCTCGCCACCGGCGGTAACGGTGAAGTCGGCACTGGGACAGAGCGTGACGGTGCCGCTGAGTATCAAGTGACGTCGTGCAAGGGGCCGCTACGCGGCCCTTTCATACCAACCTAAGAGGGTCAGACCATGCCCCGCCTCTGCCACCTGCTGCTCCTGCTGCTGCTCACACTCAGCCTCGCCTGGTCGCTGCCCCCCGGCACCCGCGCAACGCCCTCCACCCCCTGGGGCGCTGACTACTTCCCCAACATCCCCCTGCTCACCCAGGACGGCCGACAGGTCCGCTTCTTCGACGACCTGATCAAGGACAAGGTGGTGGCCATCAACTTCATCTTCACCGGCTGCGGCGACTCCTGCCCGGTGGAAACCGCGCGCCTGCGCCAGGTGCAGAAGCTGCTGGGCGAGCGCGTCGGCCAGGACATCTTCATCTACTCGATCAGCATCGACCCCTACAACGACACTCCCGCCACCCTCAAACGCTACGCCGAGAAGTTCGCCATCGGCCCCGGCTGGACCCTGCTCACCGGCGAAGCCGCCGACATCGAGCAGCTGCGCCGCAGCCTCGGGCTGTACATCGAGGGCCTGGAGAACGGCCGCAGCAAGGACCACAACCTCAGCCTGATCATCGGCAACCAAGCCACCGGCCGCTGGATGAAGGCCTCGCCCTTCGAAAGCCCGTACATCCTCGCCGACCGCCTGGCCAATAGCCTGCACAACTGGAGGACCGCCAGCGCCCAGCGCCGCGACTACACCCAGGCCCCGGATATCCGCCCGCCGAGCGCCGGCGAACAACTGTTCCGTACCCGTTGCTCGTCGTGCCATACCCTGGGCGATGCCGAGCCCGGCGCCACCCGTGGCATCGGCCCGGACCTGCTGGGGGTGACCCGCCAGCGCGAGGAACAGTGGTTGAAACGCTGGCTGATGGAGCCGGACCGGATGCTGGCGGAGAAAGACCCGCTGGCGATGCTGCTGTACGCGCAGTACAACCAGCTGGCGATGCCCAACATGCGCCTGGGCGAAACCGAAGTGACCGCGCTGATCGGCTATCTCGAGGAAGAAACACAACGGCGCCAGGTGCCCTCGGCGCAACGTTGAACCTCGACCCTTGACCACCAGCGCTGCCCCGGCCCATGCTCGACCGCTTCCATCCCACGCTCAAGGAACGACCGCATGAAGCTGGAAACACTCGCCATCCACGCGGGCTTCAGCCCCGACCCGACCACCAAGGCGGTGGCCGTGCCGATATACCAGACCACCTCGTTCGCCTTCGACGACACCCAGCACGGCGCCGACCTGTTCGACCTCAAGGTCGCGGGCAACATCTACTCGCGCATCATGAACCCCACCAACGACGTGCTCGAGCAACGCATGGCCGCCCTCGAGGGCGGGGTCGGCGCGCTGGCCGTGGCCTCGGGCATGGCCGCCATCACCTACGCCATCCAGACCGTCGCCGAAGCCGGCGACAACATCGTCTCGGTGGCCAAGCTGTACGGCGGCACCTACAACCTGCTGGCCCACACCCTGCCGCGCATGGGCATCACCACCCGCTTCGCCGCCCACGACGACATCGCCGCCCTCGAGGCGCTGATCGACGCGCGCACCAAGGCAGTGTTCTGCGAGTCGATCGGCAACCCCGCCGGCAACATCGTCGATATCGCCGCGCTGGCCGAGGCGGCCCACCGCCATGGCGTGCCGCTGATCGTCGACAACACCGTGGCCACGCCGATTCTCTGCCGCCCGTTCGAGCACGGCGCCGATATCGTCGTGCACTCGCTGACCAAGTACATCGGCGGCCATGGCACCAGCATCGGCGGCATCGTCATCGACTCGGGCAAGTTCCCCTGGGCCGATCACAAGGAACGTTTCGCCCTGCTCAACACTCCCGACCCGTCCTACCACGGCGTTACCTACACCGAGGCCTTCGGCCCCGCCGCCTTCATCGGCCGCTGCCGCGTGGTGCCGCTGCGCAACACCGGTGCAGCGCTGTCGCCGTTCAATGCCTTCCTGATCCTGCAAGGCCTGGAGACCCTGGCCCTGCGCATGGAGCGCCATACCGAGAATGCGCTCAAGGTCGCCCGCTACCTGCAGGAACACGACCAGGTGGCCTGGGTGAAATATGCCGGCCTGCCCGACCACCCCGAACACCAACTGGCACAGCGCTACACTGGCGGCAAACCGGCGGCGATCCTGTCGTTCGGCATCAAGGGCGGCCAGGCCGCCGGGGCACGCTTCATCGATGCGTTGCAACTGGTGGTGCGCCTGGTCAACATCGGCGACGCCAAGTCGCTGGCCTGCCATCCCGCCTCCACCACCCACCGCCAGCTCAACGACGAAGAACTGGAGAAGGCCGGCGTGCCGCGAGACATGGTGCGCCTGTCGATCGGCATCGAGCACAGCGACGACATCATCGCCGACCTCGCCCAGGCCCTGGAGGCCAGTCGCGGCTGATCGACCCGCGCCCCACCCAATGCCGACGGCGGGCGCGTACCCTGTAGAACCGGAACCCCACGCAATGACCCTTTTCTACCTGAAACTCCTGGTCACCCCGCTGCTGATGTGGGCCATCTCCCTCGCCTCGCGGCGCTGGGGCGGCCTGCTCGGCGGGCTGCTGTCCGGCCTGCCGATCACCTCGGCCCTGGTGATGACCTTCCTGTGCCTGGAGCAAGGCACGGGCTTCGCCCTGGGCGCGGTACCCGGCGCGCTGGGTGGGTTGGCGGCGGTGCAGGCCACCTACACCTTCTACCTGTTCGCCACACGCCGGGTCGATATCGCTCCGGCCGTGCTGCTGGCGCTCCTGTTCTATGGCCTGGCGGCCTATGCCTTCACCCACTGGGGTGGGCTGTACCTGTCGGTGACCGTGGCGCTGCTGCTGATCGGCGTGCTGATCCGCGTCAGTGGCCGCGAGCCCAGGCCCGACACCCTCGTCCGCCCCCGGCAGCGGTATTGGGAGATTCCCTTGCGAATGGTATCCGCCACCTCGCTGCTGATGGTCACCACCAGCCTGGCCAACTGGCTGGGGCCAGCCACCAGCGGCATGCTGGCGCCAATTCCGGTGATTGCCTGGCCGCTGGTGGTGTTCGCCCATGTGCAGGGTGGCCGGGCCGGGATGGCGGCGATGGTGCGGGGCAATGCCATTGGTGCGGTGGGAGTGATTGCATTCTACCTGGCGATGGCGGGGTTGCTGGAGCGATTGGGGGTTGCCGTGACCATCGGCCTCGCCATGGGCCTGGCCGTGGCACTGACCGTCGCGTTGGCGGCGGCGCTGCGCCGGTTACCGACTGATTGACCCGTGTTTCGAACAGATCCTGGGCTTGATCCATCCTCTCTGGAGGCAGCCCCTGCGGCAAAATATCGACTAGCCTGAATGCTCCTGTTGCCAACCTGACAAGGTGAAGACGATGAGCATGATGGACTGGGACGCCTACCGTAAGCAGTTGATGGCCGGCATCGGCGATCTCAAGCAACTCTCTCCCGATACCGTGGCCGGCTACGCGACCGCCAGCGGCGCCGGGGCCAAGACCAACCACCTGGACGCCAAGACCCGTGAGCTGATCTCGTTGGCCGTGGCCGTCACCACCCGCTGCGACGGCTGCATCGCCGTGCATTCGCAGCAGGCGGTCAAGCACGGCGCCACCCGCGAGGAGATCGCCGAGGCCCTGGGCGTGGCGGTGGCAATGAATGCTGGCGCCGCGCTGGTCTACTCGGCCAGGGCGCTGGACGCCGTGGGCAAGGCCGGCGCCTGAGCAGGTTGCGGCGCCGGCGCCCTTGCGCGCAGGCGCCGCGACACCCAGACTTGGCGCCTCAGCCCGTGCAGGAACCGCCATGATCCAGATCCGCCCCATGACCCCGGAAGACTTCGAGCGCTTCTGGCCGACCTTCCAGTCCATCGTCCAGGCCCGCCAGACCTACGCCTTCGACCCGGCCCTGGACATCGACCAGGCGCGCCAGCTGTGGCTGGAAACCCCGTTGCGTACCCTGGTGGCCGAGGACGATGGCGTGCTGCTCGGCTCGTACTTTCTCAAGGCCAATGCCGCCGGCCCCGGTGCACATGTCGGCAACTGCGGCTACATGGTCTGCGAGCAGGCCCGTGGCCGGGGCGTGGCCAGGCTGATGTGCGACCACTCGCAGAAGCTGGCGCGCCAGGAGGGCTTCCTGGCCCTGCAGTTCAACTCGGTAGTGGCCAGCAACGAGGTGGCCGTGGCGCTGTGGCACAAGCTCGGCTTCGAGACCGTCGGGCGCCTGCCCAAGGCTTACCGCCATGCCGAACTGGGCCTGGTGGACTGCCTGGTGATGTACAAGTGGCTGGCAGACGAGCCGGTGGTGGAAAAACCGGCGCTGCTGATCGGGCGCAAGAACATCGAGGCGCGGGTGTCGCGTCGGCGCGGGCGCTGACCCCATCGCGGGGCAAGCCCGCTCCCACGATCCGATTACCTGGAGCTGCCAGGGTATCGCCGTGGGAGCGGGCTTGCCCCGCGATCAGCGACAACGCAATTGCAGCTAACCCATTGCCCCAGCAGATATTTCCCTACCACCCAGACGATTGACTCGCCCCCCATTCGATGGTCAGATGCGCGCCAGTTTCAGGTGTCCTGCGCCGCCGCGCGCAGGGTGAAACGGGAAGCCGGTGCGTCGTTGTCACGACAAGTCCGGCGCTGCCCCCGCAACGGTAAGCGAGCGAATCCTTCGACAGACCACTGTGCGCACGCATGGGAAGGTGAAGGCTTCACGCCCCTCGCAAGCCCGGAGACCGGCCTGAGGCTCTACTTGGCAACCCGCGGTGGGCGGGCGCAGGCCGGTATCCGCGTGCGCGCCTGCGTGCGCGCTTCGCCGTTGCGTGTTTTCCACCGGGATCCATTCCTTCCTGCAGCAGTGGAACGACATGTCCCGACTCAACAAGCTTCACACCCTGGCGGCCTGCCTGGCCGTGTCCCTGCCGGCGCTGGCCGACGACCATGAAGTGGTGCCCCTCACCCTGCCCTCCACGGCGATCACCGACACCCGAGAACCGCAGGCCATCGACCTGGCCACGCCAACCCCGGCCGGATCGCGCCTGAATCTCAGCGCCCTGGACACCCCGGCCAGCACCAGCAGCCTGACCGAGGCGCAGATCCAGCAGCGCAACAACCTCACCGTGCAGGACGCCGTGACCCGCTCGCCGGGCCTCACCTTCATCGGCACCCCGGGCGACGGCGGCACCGGCCTGTCGGCGCGGGGCTTCACCGGGCAGAGTTCGGTGATGACCCTGTTCGACGGCTCGCGCCTGTACGCCGGCGCCGGCACCCTGACCTTCCCGGTCGATCCGTGGATGGTCGAGCGCATCGACGTGATCCGCGGCCCCGCCTCGGTGCTGTACGGCGAAGGCGCCACCGGCGCGGTGGTCAACGTGGTGCCGAAGAAACCGTTCGCCGGCGACATCCGCAACCACCTGCGCCTGGGCTACGGCTCCTGGGACCGCCAGCAGCTGGGCCTGGACAGCGGCGGCAGCCTGAGCGAGCGCCTGAGCTACCGCGTCACGCTGAACCAGCAGGCCGGCAACGGCTGGGTCGACCGCACTGACTCGCGCAGCCTGGCCCTCAGCGCCGCCCTGCGCTTCGATGCCAGCGACGACCTGAGCTTCACCCTCGCCCACGAACGCGGCGATGCGCAACCGGCCAACTACTACGGCACCCCGTTGATCGACGGGCACCTGCGCAGCAGCGTGCGCCGCAAGAACTACAACGTCAGCAACGACGAGCAGCGCTACCACGACGAGTGGACGCGCCTGACCACCGACTGGACCCTCAGCGACAGTGTCAGCGCCAGCAACCAGCTGTACTACATCAAGAGCCGCCGTCAGTGGCGCAATGCCGAGTCCTACGCCTGGGACGCCGCCAACGGCGTGATCCAGCGCGGCAGCTTCCTCGAGATCCGCCACAACCAGGAGCAGCTCGGCGACCGCCAGAGCTTCACCTTCGACCATGGGCTGTTCGGCCTGGCCAGCAAGACCGTGGTCGGCGCCGACTACAACCGGATTCGCTTCAACGTCGACAGCAACTCGCCCTACCGCGATGGCGGCAGCGATCCGCTCGACCCGTGGCATCCGGCGCCGGGTGGCTTCCACAGCCTCAGCCCGACCCGGGCGCAGACACTGTCCAAGGTCGACACCTTCGCCCTGTTCGCCGAGAACCGCACCCAGCTGACCGACCGACTGGCGCTGGTCACCGGCATCCGCCGCGACCAGAATCACATCGACCGCGACGACCTGGTCAACAACAGCCGCAGCGACCGCAGCCTGCAGGGCGGCAACTGGCGTGCCGGGCTGGTGTACGCGCTCACCGACGACCTGTCGCTGTACGGGCAGTACTCCACCAGCGAGGACGGCGTCGGCGACCTGCTCACCCAGCGCCCGAACAAGCGCCTGGACCTGACCGAGGCGAAGCAGACCGAGATCGGCCTGAAGCAGCGTTTCTGGGATGCGCGTGGCGAGTGGACACTGGCGGCCTATCACATCGTCAAGAAGAAATTGCCGGTGTACAACCCGGTCACCCACGACAGCCAGCAGGCCGGCCAGCAAACCTCCGACGGCCTGGAGGCCAGCCTGGAACTGGCGCTGGGCACCCAGTGGCAGCTCTCGGCCAATGCCGCGCTGGTGCGGGCCAAGTACGACGACTTCCTCGAGGAAGGCAACAACGGCACGGTCCACGACCGCGCCGGCAACCGCCCGCAGGACGTGCCGCGGCGCACCGCCAACCTGTGGCTGAGCAAGGGCTTCGGCCAGGCTGTGGATGCGGGCATCGGCCTGCGCTACGTGGATGAGCGCTACTCCAGCGCGGCCAACGACGAGCGCGTGCCGGGCTACACCGTGGTCGATGCCAACCTGGGCTGGCAGGTGCTGCCCGACGTGCGCCTCGGCCTGCAGTTGAACAACCTGTTTGACCGCCAGTACGCCCAGTCCAGCTACAGCGGCGAGCAATGGCTGCTGGGCGCGCCGCGCTCGTATTTCGCCACGGTCGACTACAGCTTCTGAGGCCGGCGTCGATTCCCGCGCCTGTCGCGCGGTGCTTGATCGGCGCCGCGCCAGGTGCTCGACTTAGTTCTACGCCTCCGTCACAAGCAGTGCGCCATGACCGACATCCCGCAGATCCCCACCCCGCCCGTGCACGCCCTGGATCAGCCGCGCACCCTGCTGTTCCTCGCCTACCCGCAGATGGGCCTGCTCGACCTCACCGGCGCGCAGACGGTGTTCTGGGCGGCGACCAAGGCCCGCGCCGCGCGCGGACTGCCGGGCTACCGCCTGGTCACTGCCAGCCTCGAAGGCGGCCTGGTGCCCACCGCCGAGGGCCTGGCGGTAGGTACCGAGCCACTGGAGCCCTGGTTGCACGAGCCGTTCGACACCCTGGTGGTGCCGGGCGCGCCGGAGATCGTCCGCACCCTCCCCGACCATGCCGAGCTGGTCGCCTGGCTGGCCCAGGCCGCCCAACGCGCCCGACGCACCGCCTCGGTATGCAGCGGCACTTTCCTGCTGGCCGCCGCCGGACTGCTCGACGGGCGCCGGGCAGCCACCCGCTGGGCGATGTGCGATGCGCTGCACCGGCGCTTCCCGGCCATCGAAGTGGACGCCGAGTCGATCTTCGTGCAACAGGACCAGGTATGGACCTCGGCGGGGGTCAGCGCCGGCATCGACCTGGCGCTGGCCCTGGTCGAGGCCGACTGTGGCCGCGAGGTGGCGATGCAGGTGGCCCGCGAGCTGGTGGTGTTCCTCAAGCGCCCCGGTGGCCAGGCGCAGTTCAGCGAACTGCTCAAGGCCCAGGGCGAGGACAGCGCCGCCTTCGAGGCCCTGCACCTGTGGCTCAACGAGCACCTGGGCGACCCGCGCCTGACGGTCGAGCGGCTGGCCGAGCAGGCGCGCATGAGCCTGCGCAACTTCACCCGGGTGTACAAGCACAAGACCGGCCGCACCCCGGCCAAGGCCATCGAGGTGTTCCGCCTGGAGGCGGCGCGGCGCTTGCTGGAGAACTCCGACCAGCATATCGAGCAGGTCGCCCGCCACTGCGGGTTCGGCAGCGAGGAGCGCATGCGCCTGGCGTTCCAGCGCCACCTGGCGGTGACCCCGCGGGACTACCGGGCGCGCTTCGCCCGCAGCGTGCCGCTGGCCGAAATCCAGGGTTCTTTGGCCTAGAGGCAAAACGGGGGCGCGCTTAGCATCTGCAGCACGCCTGTCGGGCCACGGTCCATGTCCTCCCGCAAGGCGTACCCTTTTCCCACTGCCGCAGCGACAACATCGACAATCGCGGCATTCAGGAGCACCCTCATGAAACAGATCCTGATCATAGGCGCAGGCTTCGCCGGGCTGTGGAGCGCCCTCGGCGCCGCCCGCCAGCTCGACCTGCACAAACGCGACGACGTGCTGATCACCGTACTCGCGCCCCAGGCGGAACTGCACATCCGCCCACGCTTCTACGAACCCGACGTGCACACCATGGGCGCGCCGCTGCAGGCGCTGTTCGACGCGGTCAACGTGCGCTTCGTCAAAGGCAGCGCCTACCACATCGACCAGGCCAGCCGTGAAGTGGCGTACCGCCAGCCCGGCGGCATCGAGGCCAGGCTTGGCTACGACCGCCTGATCATGGCCTGCGGCAGCCTGCTCAACCGCCCGGCGCTGGAAGGCTTCGACCGCCACGCCTTCGACGTCGACAAGATCGAGTCGGCCACTCGCCTGGAAGAACACCTCAAGTCCCTGGCCGCCCGCCCTGACAGCCCGGCGCGCAATACCGTGGTGGTGGCCGGCGGCGGCTTCACCGGCATCGAGACTGCCACCGAGCTGCCCAGCCGGCTACGGGCGATCCTCGGCGACAAGGTCACGCCGCGCATCGTCGTGGTCGACCGCGGGGCGAAGATCGGCGCCGCCCTGGGCGCAGGTATCAGCCCGGCCATCGAGCAGGCCTCGGCGGCGCTGGGCATCGAGTGGGTCTGCGGCGCCACGGTGGCCTCGGTGGATGCCGGCGGCGTGCTGCTCGACAACGGCGAACGCATCGCCGCCAACACGGTGGTCTGGACCGTCGGTTTCAAGGCCAACCCGCTGACCGAGCAGATCACCGGCGAGCGCGATCGCCAGGGCCGCCTGCATGTGGACGGCCAGCTCAAGGTCATCGGCAACCCGGATGTGTATGCCGCGGGCGATGTGGCCTATGCGGCCTGCGACGAGGCCGGCAACTTTGCCGTGATGTCCTGCCAGCACGCCATCCCCCTGGGGCGCTACGCCGGCAACAACGCCGCCGCCGAGCTGATCGGCGTGGCACCGATGACCTACAGCCAGCCCAAGTACGTCACCTGCCTGGACCTCGGCGCCTGGGGCGCGGTGTACACCGAAGGCTGGGAACGCACCGTCTCGCCACCGACCGACAAGTTCGAGGCCAAGCAGCTCAAGCAGCAGATCAACTCGGTGTGGATCTACCCGCCGGCAGCGGACCGGGCCACCGCACTGGCAGCGGCCGACCCGCTGATTCCGGTCGCCTGACAGCACTGCTGAGCTCCGGGGCTGCGCTGTCGCTGAGAGCCGTCAGCGCAGCCCCTGCCGGCTTGCCCCGCAATGGCGGCAATAGCCGCTATTGCCTCGCCCCGCTCACAATCCAACCCTGTATTCATGACTCCAGGTCAAAGGACCTTGGCGCGTCGACGCCTTAATCAATCCCGCCGAACACCGCACACTGCGCCTACCCGTTCGAACCCGTGCCCCACTGCCCGGGCCTCGATCACCTCACTCGACAGGAGCAGTTGCATGAGCATTCCATCCTTTGGCCTGGGTACCTTCCGCCTCACCGGCCAGGCCGTCATCGATTCGGTCAAGTCGGCGCTGGAGCTGGGCTACCGCGCCATCGACACCGCGCAGATCTACAAGAACGAGGCCGAGGTCGGCCAGGCCATCGCCGAAAGCGGCGTGCCACGCGACGAGCTATTCATCACCACCAAGATCTGGGTCGACCACTACGCCGCCGACAAGCTGATCCCCAGCCTGCACGAAAGCCTGGCCAAACTGCGCACCGACCATGTCGACCTGCTGCTGATCCACTGGCCGGCGCCGGGCAACGGTGTCGAACTGCCCGAATACATGCAGGCGCTGGCCGAAGCCAAGCGCCAGGGCCTGACCCGCGAGATCGGCATCTCCAACTTCAATATCGAGCTGACCCGCCAGGCCATCGCCGTGGTCGGCCAGGGCGAGATCGCCACCAACCAGATCGAACTCAGCCCATACCTGCAGAACCGCAAGTTGACCGCCTTCCTCCAGGAACAGGGCATCACTACTACCTCCTACATGACCCTGGCCTACGGCAAGGTGCTGAAGGATCCGCTGCTGGCCGAGATCGCCGCCAAGCACAAGGCCACCGTGGCCCAGGTGGCCCTGGCCTGGGCCTTGCAGCTGGGCTATGCGGTTATCCCGTCGTCCACCAAACGCGAGAACCTGGCCAGCAACCTGCTTGCCCGCAGCCTGCGCCTGGACGCCGACGACATGGCGCGCATCGCCACCCTGGAACGCAACGGCCGCGAAGTCAGCCCGGACGGCCTGGCGCCAGCCTGGGACTGATATCCTTCGGGCCTGGAGGCCCAGCGCCCCGCTCTCAACCGCTTTTTCGGAGCTCCCAATGAGCACGCTTTCCCCCAAACGGGTGCTGTTCGCCCTGGCCATCGGCGCCTTCGGCATCGGCACCACCGAGTTCACCCCCATGGGCCTGTTGCCGGTGATCGCCGATGGCGTGGGTGCCAGCATCCCCAGCGCGGGCATGCTGATCACCGCCTATGCCATCGGCGTGATGGTCGGCGCGCCGATCATGACCTTGCTGTTCAGCCGCTTCGGCAAGCGCGCCGCGCTGATGATGCTGATGGGCATCTTCACCGTCGGCAACCTGCTCTCGGCCCTGTCGCCGGACTACTACACCCTGCTGCTCTCGCGCCTGATCACCAGCCTCAACCACGGCGCCTTCTTCGGCCTTGGCGCGGTGGTGGCCGCCAGCGTGGTGCCCCGGGACAAGCAGGCCAGCGCCGTGGCTACCATGTTCATGGGCCTGACCATCGCCAACATCGGCGGCGTGCCAGCCGCCACCTGGCTCGGCCAGCAGGTCGGCTGGCGCATGGCCTTTGCCGGCACCGCGGCGCTCGGCGTGCTGGCCATTGCGGCGCTGTGGTACGCCCTGCCCAAGGGCGAGCGCGGCAGCGTGCCCCATGTGCGCAAGGAGCTGGCGGTGATCGCCCGCCCCAACGTGCTGCTGGCCATGGCCACCACGGTCCTGGGCGCCGGCGCCATGTTCACCCTGTACACCTATGTCGCCCCGGTGCTCGCCGAACTGACCGGCGCCTCGGACAGTTTCGTCACCCTCGGCCTGGTACTGATCGGCGTCGGCTTCACCCTCGGCAACAGCCTGGGCGGCAAGCTGGCCGACTGGTCGCTGGACGGTGCCGCACGGATCTTCCTCGGCGCACTGGCGGCAATCATGCTGCTGATGCCGCTGGTGCTGGGCAGCCATGTCGGCGCCGCCCTGGCGCTGCTGGTATGGGGCGTGTTCACCTTCGCCGTGGTGCCGCCGCTGCAGATGCGGGTGATGACCGCCGCGGCCGAGGCGCCGGGGCTGGCGTCGTCGATCAACGTGGGTGCATTTAACCTGGGCAATGCCGTCGGCGCCGCCCTGGGTGGCGCGGTGATCAGCCTGGACCTGGGCTATGCTGCGGTGCCGATGGCCGGTGGCCTGCTGGCGGCGACCGGGTTGCTGCTGGTATGGCTGGGCGGGCGCGGCAAGGCCGCAGACGAGGCGCTGAGTAATCCAGCCTGACCAGGATCACCCACATGGGGCGAGCTAGCCCGCGATAGCCCCAACACAAAAACGCCGCCATCCCCGAAGGAATGGCGGCGTTTTCACGTTTACACCCCGCTGCCGTCAGGCCGGCGCCGAAGTGCGGATCAGATGATCGAAGGCCGCCAGCGACGCCTTGGCCCCCTCGCCCACGGCGATAACGATCTGCTTGTACGGCACCGTGGTCACATCGCCTGCGGCGAACACGCCGGGGATGCTGGTCTGGCCCTTGGCATCGACGATGATCTCGCCACGCGGCGACAGCTCGACCGTGCCCTTGAGCCAGTCGGTGTTCGGCAGCAGGCCGATCTGCACGAAGATGCCTTCCAGCGCCAGGTCATGCAGCGTGTCGCTGGTGCGGTCCTTGTAGCGCAGGCCGGTAACCTTCTCGCCATTGCCGACCACTTCAGTCGTCAGCGCGCTGGTGATCACCTTGACGTTCGGCAGGCTATGCAGCTTGCGTTGCAACACGGCATCGGCGCGCAGCTGGTTGTCGAACTCGATCAGGGTCACCTGGGCGACCACGCCGGCCAGGTCGATGGCCGCTTCCACGCCGGAGTTGCCGCCACCGATCACCGCCACGCGCTTGCCCTTGAACAGCGGGCCGTCGCAGTGCGGGCAGTAGGCCACGCCACGGGCACGGTATTCCTGTTCACCTGGCACGTTCATCTCGCGCCAGCGGGCGCCGGTGGCGAGGATCACGGTCTTGGCCTTGAGCGAGGCGCCGCCGGCCAGGCGTACTTCATGCAGGCCGCCATCGGTGGCCGGGATCAGCGCTTCGCCGCGCTGCAGGTTCATGATGTCGACGTCGTACTGCTTGACGTGCTCTTCCAGGGCCGTGGCCAGCTTAGGCCCTTCGGTCTCCTGCACCGAGATGAAGTTCTCGATCGCCAGGGTGTCGAGCACCTGGCCACCGAAGCGCTCGGCGGCGACACCGGTGCGAATGCCTTTACGGGCGGCATAGATCGCGGCGGCGGCGCCAGCCGGGCCACCCCCGACCACCAGCACGTCGAAGGCGTCCTTGGCGTTGATCTTCTCGGCCTGACGGGCACCGGCGCTGGTGTCGATCTTGCCGAGGATCTCTTCCAGACCCATGCGGCCCTGGCCGAACACTTCGCCGTTCAGGTAGATGCTCGGTACCGCCATGACCTTGCGGGCTTCGACTTCATCCTGGAACAGTGCGCCGTCGATGGCCACATGGCGCACATTGGGGTTGAGCACCGCCATCAGGTTCAGCGCCTGGACCACGTCCGGGCAGTTCTGGCACGACAGCGAGAAGTAGGTTTCGAAGGTGAACTCGCCCTCCAGCGCCTGGATCTGCTCGATCACTTCGGCACTGGCCTTGGAGGGGTGGCCGCCGACCTGCAGCAGCGCCAGCACCAGCGAGGTGAATTCGTGGCCCATGGGGATGCCGGCGAAACGCAGGCTGATATCGCCCCCCGGGCGGTTCAGCGAGAACGAAGGACGACGGGCATCGTTGCCATCCGCGCTGAAGGTAATGAGGTTCGACAGGCCGGCGATTTCCACCAGCAGGTCGTGCAGTTCGCGGGACTTCGCGCCGTCGTCGAGGGAGGCAACGATCTCGATCGGCTGGGTGACCCGCTCCAGGTAGGTTTTCAGTTGCGATTTAAGCGTGGCGTCCAACATACGGGCGATTCCTTTTTCAAAACTCGGATACAAAAACGCCCAGGCGAGATCGCCCGGGCGTTTTTACGGGGCGGTGACAACTTAGAAGTGGCGGTTGCTCACCGCCCGCATCTGACGCATGGCCTCAGATCTTGCCGACCAGGTCCAGGGACGGAGCGAGAGTGGCTTCGCCTTCTTTCCACTTGGCCGGGCAGACTTCGCCTGGGTGGGCGGCAACGTACTGGGCAGCCTTGACCTTGCGCAGCAGTTCGCTGGCGTCACGGCCGACACCGCCGTCGTTGATTTCGACGATCTTGATCTGACCTTGCGGGTTGATCACGAAAGTACCGCGATCGGCCAGGCCGGCTTCTTCGATCAGCACGTCGAAGTTGCGCGAGATGACGTGGGTCGGGTCACCGATCAGCGGGTACTTGATCTTGCCGATGGTGTCCGAGGTGTCGTGCCAGGCTTTGTGGGTGAAGTGGGTGTCGGTGGACACGCCGTAGATTTCCACGCCCAGCTTCTGGAACTCGGCGTAGTTGTCAGCAAGGTCACCCAGTTCGGTCGGGCAGACGAAGGTGAAGTCGGCCGGGTAGAAGAACACGACGGACCACTTGCCTTTCAGGTCGGCTTCGCTGACCTGGACGAATTCGCCATTGTGGAAAGCAGTGGCGTTGAACGGTTTGACCTGGCTGTTGATGATTGGCATGAGAGACGCTCCTTCATGGGTTGAATTCGGTTGACGGAGAGAATCCTAACCGCTGGTCCCGATGAAGGCTCATTGGCAAAGCTCATGCTGGTGATTGGTTTTGGCTATAAGGCGGGATTATTAATAGAAGGGATTGGGCTGAGCAAAGGATTGCGAGGGCAAAATGCATCGCGGGGCAAGCCCGCTCCCACGCCGGGAAGGTGTCAGGCGTGGGAGCGAGCTTACCCCGCGATCGGGGATAACGCCTATCAGCGGGTGACGGTGCGCATCGTGACGAACTCTTCGGCGGCCGTCGGGTGCACGCCGATGGTCTCGTCGAACTGCTGCTTGGTCGCCCCCGCCTTCAGGGCGATCCCCAGGCCCTGGATGATCTCGCCGGCATCCGGCCCGACCATGTGGCAGCCCAGCACCTTGTCGGTTTCAGCATCGACCACCAGCTTCATCAGGGTCTTTTCCTGGATATCGGTCAGGGTCAGCTTCATCGCCCGGAAGCGGCTCTCGAAGACCTGTACCTTGTGCCCGGCGGCCAGCGCCTGTTCCTCGGTCAGGCCCACGGTGCCGATTGGCGGCTGGCTGAACACCGCGGTCGGGATGTTCTGGTAGTCGACCGTGCGGTACTGCTCGGGTTTGAACAGGCGGCGGGCCACGGCCATGCCTTCGGCCAGCGCCACCGGGGTCAGTTGCACGCGGCCGATCACGTCGCCGATGGCCAGGATCGACGGGGCGGTGGTCTGGTACTGCTCGTCCACGCGGATGTACCCACGCTCGTCCAGTTCCACGCCGGTGTTCTCCAGGCCCAGGTTGTCCAGCATCGGCCGGCGACCGGTGGCGTAGAACACGCAATCGGCGACCAGCTCGCGACCATCCTTGAGGGTGGCCTTGAGGCTGCCGTCGTCGAGCTTGTCGATGCGCTGGATGTCGGCGTTGAATTGCAGGTTCAGGCCGCGTTTTTCCAGCTCTTCCTTCAGGTGCGTGCGCACCGAGCCGTCGAAACCACGCAGGAACAGATCGCCCCGATACAGCAGCGTGGTGTCGGCGCCCAGGCCCTGGAAGATCCCGGCGAACTCCACGGCAATGTAACCCCCGCCCACCACCAGCACGCGTCGCGGCAGTTGCTTGAGGTAGAACGCCTCGTTGGAAGTGATGGCCAGTTCCTTGCCCGGAATGTCCGGCACCTGCGGCCAGCCGCCGGTAGCGATGAGGATGTTGGCGGCACTGTAGCGCTGGCCCTCGACCTCCACCTCATTGGCGCCGGTAATGCGTGCGTGGCCCTGCAACAGGGTGACGCCGCTGTTGACCAGCAAGTTGCGGTAGATGCCGTTGAGGCGCTCGATCTCGCGGTTCTTGTTGGCGATCAGCGTGCCCCAGTCGAAATGCCCCTCTTCCAGGGTCCAGCCGAAGCCTGCAGCCTGTTCCAGTTCGTCGGCGACGTGAGCGCCGTAGACCAGCAGTTTTTTGGGCACGCACCCGACGTTGACGCAGGTGCCCCCCAGATAACGGCTTTCAGCCACCGCCACCTTGGCGCCGAAGCCTGCGGCGAAACGCGCCGCGCGTACACCGCCAGAACCGGCGCCAATCACGAACAGATCAAAATCGTAAGCCATGCATTGAGTCTCCTAGGCAGGCGCCCAGCATAGCGCCGTTGGCCGCCGCAAACAAAAAAGCCACCCGAAGGTGGCTTTTCCAGACAACGCCGGGGACTCAGTAAGCCTTGCCGGTCTTGTAGAAGTTCTCGAAGCAGAAGTTGGTTGCCTCGATGTAGCCTTCGGCGCCGCCGCAGTCGAAACGCTTGCCCTTGAACTTGTAGGCGATCACGTTACCTTCGGCGGCCTGCTTCATCAGCGCGTCGGTGATCTGGATCTCGCCACCTTTGCCCGGCTCGGTCTGCTCGATCTTCTCGAAGATGTCCGGGGTCAGGATGTAGCGGCCGATGATCGCCAGGTTGGACGGTGCGTCCTCTGGCTTGGGCTTCTCGACCATGGCGTCGACACGGAAGATGCCGTCCTTGATCTCTTCACCGGCGATGACGCCGTACTTGTTGGTTTCCTGCGGATCGACTTCCTGGATGGCGACGATCGAGCAGCGGTACTTCTTGTACAGCGCGACCATCTGCGCGAGCACGCCGTCACCGTCGAGGTTGACGCACAGGTCGTCTGCCAGCACCACGGCGAACGGCTCGTCGCCAATCAGCGGGCGGCCGGTCAGGATGGCGTGGCCCAGGCCTTTCATTTCGGTCTGGCGGGTGTAGGCGAAAGAGCACTCGTCGAGCAGACGACGGATGCCGACCAGGTATTTCTCCTTGTCGGTGCCCTTGATCTGGTTTTCCAGCTCGTAGCTGATGTCGAAGTGGTCTTCCAGGGCACGCTTGCCACGGCCGGTGACGATGGAGATCTCGTTGAGGCCGGCGTCCAGTGCTTCTTCAACGCCATACTGGATCAGTGGCTTGTTGACCACCGGCAGCATTTCCTTGGGCATGGCTTTGGTAGCGGGCAGGAAGCGGGTGCCGTAACCGGCTGCCGGGAACAAGCATTTCTTGATCATATACGTCCTTAACAAGGGCTTTGCGTACGAAATTCGGCGCAGTCTAATCAGGCGGCGGTCACCTTACAATGCCCCCCGCGCTGGCCGATGCCATCATAGAGACATTCCAGTGTAGATAGTTCCGCCAGACCGTGAATTTCAGGCGACCGGCGACACCATCGCGGGACGGGCCCACCCCCACGATCGTCCCTTGCTGGGCGTGGGAGCGGGCTTGCCCCGCGAGGGTTTCAGCTCAACCGCCGATCCCCTGCCCGATCAACACGCCATCAACTTTCTGCCCATACAGGTTGACCCCGTCGTTGGCATGGAACTTCAGCCGGGTCTTCTCGATCGAGCCTTCGACCAGCCGCGGATCCTGCGGCCGCTCATGGCGGTTGATCCACGCCGCCACGTCCCAGGCCTGCTGATCGCTCAGGCTGCGGGGCTTGCCCAGTGGCATGTTGTACTTGATGTACGACGCCGCAGTATTGATCCGGTGCATGCCGGCGCCCCAGTTATAGGAATCCTTGCCCCACAGCGGCGGCATCACGTATTCCCCGGCCACCTTCTGTCCTTCACCATTGCCGCCGTGGCAGATCGCGCATTGCTCTTCGTAAACCTGCTTGCCGCGCTTGAAGTCGTAGCCCCCCTCCGGCTTGGGCACTTCCGGGTAGCCGCGACCAGCGATCTCCACACCGGTCGGCGCCTGGGTCGACAGCCAGTAGGCGTAAACGCTCAAGGCGGTCATCTGCGGGCTGTCGGCCGCCGGCGGCTTGCCGTTCATGCTGAAGGTAAAGCAGCCCTGGATACGCTCGGCGAAGGTGTTGACCTTGTCGTTCTTCTTGCGATACGCCGGATACATCGGGTAGGCGCCCCACAGCGGCGCGGAATGCGCCAGGCGTCCCTGGTCAAGGTGGCAGTTGCTGCAGTTCAAGCCGTTGCCGACCGCGTCGGGCATCAGCCGGCGGGTATCGACGAACAGCGCGTGACCTTCACGGACCATCTTGCCGAAGGCGTTGTCCGGGATCGCGCTTTCCGCAGGCGGCACGAACTGCGGGGCGGCCTGCACACCCGGGACCTTGAGCTGGGACTGGTCTTCCATGGCGATGGGCGCGGCCTGGGCAGTGCCCATGGCCACCAGCAGCAGGGTTGGCATCAGGACTTTCATGGCTTGACCTCCTGGCTGGCCGGTTGGGCGAAGTAGTCAGCGACCGCCTTGACCTCGGCATCGGTCATCGCCTTGGCCACGTTGACCATCAACTGGTTGGGATCATTGCTGCGACTGCCATCGCGCCAGGCATTGAGTTGCGCCACCAGGTAACCGGCGGGTTGTCCGGCCAGCGGCGGGAAGTGCTCACCGACGCCACTGCCGCCCGGGCCGTGACACTGCACGCAACCGGGGATCAACCGGTTCCAGTCGCCATAGATGGCCAGGCGGGCCACCGGATCGTTGGCGATCTGCTGGCGACGCGTGTCCGCCGCGGCATCGGCCGGCAGCTTGGCCAGGTAGGCGCTGACCGCCTCGATCTCGGCATCGTCCAAGGCCTTGGCCAAGGGTTCCATCACCGCCTGCTTGCGGCTGCCGTTGCGAAAGTCATGCAATTGCTTGCTGAGATAGCCGGCAGGCAAGCCGGCAAGACGGGGAAAACCAGCGGCGGCAATACCCTTGCCATCCGGCCCATGGCAGCCCAGGCAGGCCATGGCGGCGGGGTTCTGCCCGCCCTGGTTGAAGATTTTCTGGCCATCGGCAGCGTGCGCCGAGGGCCAGGCCAAGATCAGCAGGCTGCCGATCACGACATGGCTCAGGGGTTTCATCACGGAGGCTCCATTTCCTTGTTATAAGCTTAGGCTTAAACGATATAAGCCCAGAAATACTAGGCCTATTCCCCGACGTGCGACAACGCGTCACCGGGAAGGAAAGTGGCAAACCGCCAGCTAATTGCCGATTAACTGAGCTGGATCAAGAACCGGAGATGCACTGGGTCGCCGAGGTGCGCACATCGCCCAGGCGCAGCGGGAAGTTGTTCAACCGCTCGTACACCTTGATCGCACTGCCGCTGCCACGCTTGTCGATATCAAGCAGCGCCGCCGGGCCGACGCCGGCCGACACCTTCTGCGGCACGGTCAGGCGCAAGCCATCACCGCGCACCTCTTCCTGCAAGGGATCACGCGTATCGGCCAGCTTGCGCTTCACGCAGTCGGCATACTCGCGCGGCGTCTTGCCGGAGATCACATCCAGCGTCGCGTGGGACTGCTCAAGTTCCGTCACGCTGACACAGCCACCCAATGCCAGCGATACCGCGGCTACCACCCATTTCATCTACATCATCTCCAACATCTGCAAAGTCATCCTCTGACCAC
Organism: Pseudomonas peradeniyensis; assembly: GCF_014268935.2. GTDB lineage: Bacteria > Pseudomonadota > Gammaproteobacteria > Pseudomonadales > Pseudomonadaceae > Aquipseudomonas > Aquipseudomonas peradeniyensis. Next base: position 451,696 of record NZ_JABWRJ020000004.1, read on the forward strand.
ATCCAGGCGGTTTTGCTCCCACGTCTGGCAGAAATCTCCTTGGCTTGGCCAGCCCGGGCGCAAGTGTAACCTCACATCGTGGTATCTTTCGCGTTTGCTGAAACAATCCTTGCGGAGCACCCCATGAAATTCGTACACCAGCGCGAGCACCTGAACGAGGACGACATCGTCGTCATCGAGTGCTCCCAGCGCTGCAACATCCGCCTGATGAACGACGCCAACTTCCGCAGTTTCAAGAATGGCGGGCGCCACACCTACCACGGCGGCCACTTCGAGCGCTTCCCGGCGAAGATCACCGTGCCCAGCACCGGTTTCTGGAACATCACCATCGACACCGTGACCACCCGCCCGATCTCGGTGACGCGCAAGCCGGCCCTCAGCCACAAGATCAAGATCATCCGTCGCTCGTCGTCGAAACTTGGATAACACTCGGATAGCCGCATGACCCAGACCATCAAGTACGTGATCAAGTACAAGCTCGACGGCGAACGCCGCTGGGACTTCGCCCAGATGCCCGACGCCTCCCTCGAGCAGGCGCAGCAGGCCCTACGCAAGATCCACGGCGACGACGCCGACAAGATCAGCGACATCCAGGTCAGCAAGGCCCTGTAACCACGCAGCACGCCCCGCACTCAAGGAGTCGCCCATGAGCCCCTGGCAAGACCGCCGCATCCTCGACCTGCTGGGTATCGAGCTGCCCATTCTCCAGGCCCCCATGGCCGGCGCCAGCGGTTCGGCCATGGCCATTGCCGTCGGCAACGCCGGCGGCCTGGGCGCCCTGCCCTGCGCCATGCTCAGCGCCGAACAGGTGCGCGGAGAGATCGAGGCCTTCCGTGCCGCCTGCCGGGGCCCGCTCAACCTGAACTTCTTCTGCCACCAGCCGCCGACGCCCGATCCCGAGCGCGACGCCCGCTGGAAGCAGGCGCTCAAGCCCTACTACGAGGAAGTCGGCGCGGATTTCGAGGCGACGACGCCAGTGTCCAACCGCGCCCCCTTTGACGAACTGAGCTGCCAGCTGGTGGAGGAACTGCGCCCGGAAGTGGTCAGTTTCCACTTCGGCCTGCCGGTGCCCGAGTTGCTGTGTCGAGTCAAGGCGACCGGGGCCAAGGTGCTGTCCAGCGCCACCACGGTGGAGGAAGCGCTGTGGCTGGAACAGAACGGCTGCGACGCGATCATCGCCATGGGCTACGAGGCCGGCGGCCATCGCGGCATGTTCCTCGGCAGCGACATCACCAGCCAGATCGGCACCTTCGCCCTGGTGCCCCAGGTGGTCGATGCCGTGAAGCTGCCGGTGATCGCGGCGGGCGGTGTCGGCGATCATCGCGGCCTGGTCGCCGCCCTGGCCCTGGGGGCTTCGGCGGTGCAGGTCGGCACCGCGTACTTGTTCTGCCCCGAGGCCAAGGTGTCTGCGGCACACCGCCGCGCCCTGGACAGCGCGTCCGCCAGCGATACCGCGCTGACCAACCTGTTCACCGGCCGCCCGGCCCGCGGCATCAACAACCGCCTGATGCGCGAACTGGGGCCGATGAGCGCCCTCGCCCCACGCTTCCCGCTGGCCGGCGGCGCGCTGATGCCACTGCGGGCGATCACCGATCCACAGGGCAACGCCGACTTCAGCAACCTGTGGTCTGGACAGGCGCTGCGCCTCGGGCGGCATATGCCAGCTGGCGACCTGACCCGCCTGATTGCCGGGCAGACAACAAAAGCTGACTCGTAGATCAGGAAATTTTCAGACCCCCTCTTCCCGACAGATGGCGTATCGCTATATAGTCCAAGCCATAACGATAACCCGCCGTCCCTAGGAGCCGTTTGCATGCGTATTCGCCTGTCCCACCTGGCCTTCAGCGCCCTTGCCACCCTGATCACCGTCAACGCCGCCCAGGCCGACGAGGTCCAGGTCGCCGTGGCGGCCAACTTCACAGCGCCCATCCAGGCCATCGCCAAGGACTTCGAGAAGGACACCGGCCACAAGCTGGTCGCCGCCTACGGCGCCACCGGCCAGTTCTACGCACAGATCAAGAACGGCGCGCCGTTCGAAGTGTTCCTCGCCGCCGACGACAGCACCCCGGCCAAGCTCGAGCAGGAGAAAGAGACCGTCGCGGGTTCGCGCTTCACCTACGCCATCGGCACCCTGGCGCTGTGGTCGGCCAAGCCGGGCTACGTCGACGCCAAGGGCGAGGTGCTGAAGAAGAACGAATACAAGCACCTGTCCATCGCCAACCCCAAGGCCGCGCCCTACGGCCTGGCCGCCACCCAGGTGCTGGACAAGCTGAAGCTGACCGAAGCCACCAAGGCGAAGATCGTCGAAGGCCAGAACATCACCCAGGCCTTCCAGTTCGTGTCTACCGGCAATGCCGAGCTGGGCTTCGTCGCCCTGTCGCAGATCTACAAGGACGGCAAGGTCAGCGAAGGCTCCGCCTGGATCGTGCCCGCCGAGCTGCATGACCCGATCCGCCAGGACGCGGTGATCCTCAACAAAGGCAAGGACAACCCGGCCGCCAAGGCCCTGGTCGACTACCTCAAGGGCCCGAAGGCCGCCGCGGTGATCAAGTCCTACGGCTATGAGCTCTGATGCCGCTTGACGCCAGTGACCTGGGCGCAATCTGGCTGACCATCAAGCTGGCCAGCCTGACCACCGCCATCCTCCTGGTGCTGGGCACGCCCATCGCCTGGTGGTTGGCGCGCACCCGCTCCTGGCTGCGCGGGCCGATCGGCGCGGTGGTGGCCCTGCCCCTGGTGCTGCCACCGACGGTGATCGGTTTCTACCTGCTGTTGGCCCTCGGCCCCCATGGCTGGATCGGCCAGGCCACCCAGGCCCTGGGCCTGGGCAGCGTGGTGTTCAGCTTCACCGGGCTGGTGATCGGCTCGGTGGTGTACTCCATGCCCTTCGTGGTACAGCCGTTGCAGAATGCCTTCGGCGCCATCGGCCAGCGCCCGCTGGAGGTGGCCGCCACCCTGCGCGCCAGCCCCTGGGATACCTTCATCCACGTGGTGCTGCCGCTGGCGCGCCCCGGCTTCATCACCGCCAGCATCCTCGGCTTCGCCCACACCGTGGGCGAGTTCGGCGTGGTGCTGATGATCGGCGGCAACATTCCCGACAAGACCCGCGTGGTCTCGGTGCAGATCTTCGATCACGTCGAGGCCATGGAATACAGCCAGGCGCACTGGCTGGCCGGGGCCATGCTGGTGTTCTCGTTCCTGGTGCTGCTGATGCTCTATGCCGGCCGCCGTGGCAAGGCTGGCTGGAGCTGACATGAGCGCATCGATACAGGCGCGCCTGAAACTGGCGCGTGACGACTTCACCCTGGACGTCGACCTCGACCTGCCCGGACGCGGCATCAGCGCCCTGTTCGGCCATTCCGGCTCGGGCAAGACCTCGTGCCTGCGCTGCCTGGCCGGCCTGGAGCGGGCCGCCAGCGCCTACATCGAGGTCAATGGCCAGGTCTGGGAAGACAGCGCGCGTGGGCATTTCATCCCGCCGCACCAGCGCCCGGTCGGCTATGTGTTCCAGGAGCCCAGCCTGTTCCCGCACCTGTCGGTGCGCGGCAATCTCGAGTTCGGCTGGCGCCGCATCGCCCCCGAGGCGCGCAAGATCAACCAGGAGCAGGCCTGTCAGCTGCTGGGCATCGGCCACCTGCTGGCGCGCAAGCCGGCGACCCTGTCCGGTGGCGAAGCGCAGCGGGTCGGTATCGCCCGTGCCCTGCTCAGCAGCCCACGGCTGCTGCTGATGGACGAACCGCTGGCTGCGCTCGACAGCGCGCGCAAGCGCGAGATCCTGCCGTATCTGGAGCGCCTGCACGACGAGCTGGATATCCCGCTGATCTACGTCAGCCATGCCCAGGACGAAGTGGCGCGCCTGGCCGACCACCTGGTCCTGCTCGAACAGGGCAAGGCCGTGGCCAGCGGGCCGATCGGCCAGACCCTGGCACGCCTCGACCTGCCCCTGGCACAGGGCGAGGATGCCGGCGTGGTGCTCGAAGGCGTGGTGGTGGGCCACGATCCGCATTACCAGCTGTTCGAGCTGCGCCTGCCCGGCGGTGACGGCCAGCGCTTGCGCATCGCCCACCCCGGGCTGCACATGGGCAGCACCCTGCGGCTCAAGGTGCAGGCCCGGGATGTCAGCCTGGCACTGACCGCAGACGGCGCCTCGAGCATCCTCAACCGCCTGCCGGTGCGGGTCCGCGAGTGCCGCCCAGCAGACAACCCGGCCCATGTACTGGTCAGCCTGGATGCCGCCGGCAACGCCCTGCTGGCGCGCATCACCCGCTATTCGGCAGACCAGCTCGCAGTGCAACCGGGCCAGATGCTGTGGGCGCAGATCAAGTCGGTGGCGCTGCTGGGTTGAGCAATGCCGCAACGGGCGCGGTCCATTGCAGCAACAGTGCCCTCCATGGACCGCACCCATGCCCGACTGCCCGCTGCCTGCCGCCCTGCACTACGTCGTTAACTGGGACAGCGTGGGAGCGGGCTTGCCCCGCGATGGGGTGTATGGCACCGGCTTCGCCGGTGATCGCGGGGCTAGCCCGCTCCCACGCTGGTGATGCTTACTACTGTGCTCCAGCCCATGCGCGCAAGGGCCTGGAAATCGAGGAAGTGTCACTGCTGCGCTTCCTCCAGGCCCTGCAGCGCCAGAACGATCATTGAGCCCCACTATTTAGTTCATCGAGCAGAGAAATTTCCCATATGGCGCCAAGCACCCTATCCTTGCCACCGAGCACCTTGGCCAGTGGAATGCGTAGCACCCCCACTGGCACCTGCAACTAAAGATCGATAACAGAATTTGTCTGTCGGGGAATTACTATCCGCCGAAAGCGTCTTTAATGAGAAGGAAGAGGGACAGGCTCCCACCGCAGACCATCAGGCTCGGCGGTTTTCTACATCACCAAGGAGAACTACATGCTGATACTCACACGCAAGGTTGGCGAAAGCATCGTCATCGACGACGACATCAAAGTCACCATTCTGGGCGTCAAGGGGATGCAGGTGAGGATCGGTATCGATGCGCCGAAGGATGTCCAGGTGCACCGTGAAGAGATCTACAAGCGGATCCAGGCCGGCAGCCCGGCACCGGAGAAGAGCCACGACGAGTAACCCCAAGCCAACCGCATCATGCCGCACGGATGCGCCTGATCGATTGCCCGCCCATGCGGGGAGCCTCTCCCGAACCTCAGGTGCCGAGCAGTTCGCGCACCGTGGTGATCATCCGGTCCATGTCGAAGGGTTTGTCGAACACCGCCGCGAACCTTCCGGGGCAGGCCCGACCCTGGCTGGCCTGGGCGCCGCTCATGAGAATCACCGGCAAATCCGCCAGCTGCAGCTCGTCACGAATCGCGTTCAGCAATTCCTCGCCATTGAGCACCGGCATCATGTAGTCGGTGATCACCAGGTCCACGCGCTTTTCTCTCAGGGCCTCCAGGGCCTTGCGCCCATTGCTGGCCTTTTCCACCAGGTAGCCCTCATCCTCCAGGGCAAAACCCAGGATATCGGCGATCAGGTACTCGTCGTCGACGATCAGGATGCTGTTCATCCCATCAGCGATCTCCTGGCGTCGTCGCCGAGCCGCTGAGCACGCCGCTGGCGCCATCGAACGCCCGCGCCAGGCTGATGCCCTTGGGCCCCAGGTTCAACGCCTGCAGGGCCGGATCGTGGTCGCTGTCGCGTACCTTGATGATCGACAGGGCACGGTGCAGTTGTGCATCGAGCTCGGCGAAGCGCATGAGGATCAGGTTGTCGACGATGCTCGACAGGTCCGGAGCCGGCGCAGTGATTTCCGAACCGAAGATATCGCGCATCTCCCAGGTCAGCAGCACCGTGACGCCGCGGGCGCGCAATTCGCCGGTCAGCGCGCGGAAGAACGCGTTCAGGCGGGCGGGCTCCAGCGCCAGGCGGCCAAAGGCGCCCAGGCTGTCGATCACCACGCGCCGCGCGCCCAATGCCTCGACCTGCGCCAGCAGACGGGCGCCGAGCTGGTCCAGCAGGCCTTCGGTGGTCGGCTGCCAGCTCAGTTGCACCGCCCCCTCGCGCTCCAATGCCGACAGATCGTAGCCCAGCGCGGCCGCCTTCAGGCGCAGCCGCGCCGGCGTCTCGTAGAAACCGAAATGCAGGCCCGGCGCGGCCTTCGTCGAGGCAGCGAGAAACGCGATGCCCAAGGCCGTCTTGCCCACGCCGGATGGCCCCATCAGCAGGCTCACCGAGGCTTCGGCCAGCCCGCCACCGAGCATGCCGTCCAGATCGGCGACCCCGGTGGCGACCCGCGCCAGGGTTTGCGCATCCTGCTGGCTGGGCCGGCTGTAGAGCGCTTCAAGGCGCGGATAGACCTGCAACCCCGACTCATCGATCTGGCATTCGTGGCGCCCGGACAGCGCGCTGCTGCCACGGGTCTTGCGCAGCTGGACATGCCGCACCGCAGTACTGCCGACCAGATGCTCACCCAGCTCGATCACGCCATCGACCATGGTGTGCTCGGGGCTGCCCTCCTCCAGCCGGGCACTGGTCAGCAGCAACACCGTGCAACCGGCGAACGCCGCATGCCCCTGCAGCTCGGAGACGAACTTCTTGGTGTCCAGGCTGGTTTCCGCCCGCGAGCGGGCGTTGAGCAGGCCATCGACGACCAGCAAGGTGGCCTGCTGCCGGGCGATCTCCTGGCGCAACAGCCTGACCACCGCGTCCAGGCCATCCTGCTCGAGCGTGTCGAAGGCGCTGACGAACTGGATGCTGTCGCCGACCAGCGCCGGGTCGAAAAAGCTCAGCGTCGACAGGTACTGGAACAGGCGCTCATGGGACTCGCTGAGCAAAGTCGCCACCAGCACCCGGCCTCCGTCGCGCACATGGTTGCAGGCCAGCTGGTTGGCGAGGATGGTCTTGCCCGAGCCCGGATGCCCCTGGACGATGTAGGAGGCACCGACCACCAGCCCGCCCTTGAGCAGCGCATCGAGCCCTTCGATGCCGGTGGCCAGCCGCTTGAGTTGCTCTACCATGGTCGTCTATCCGTCGCTCGCTGGGGTATCGGTGCCCGTTCGGGCGGGTAGGTACAGGCTCATGCAGGTGCCTTCGCCGGGGCGGCTGGAGACGCTGATCGCGCCCTCACTCTGGCGGGCGAAGCCATAGGCCTGGCTCAGCCCAAGGCCGGTGCCCTTGCCGAAAGCCTTGGTGGTGAAGAACGGCTCGAAGATGCGCGGCAACACCTGGGGGTCGATGCCCTGCCCGTCATCACGTACATCGAAACGCACGAAGTGCCCGTGCAGGCCCTCCACCTCGCCGGCCAGGCGAACGCTTTCGACCGCCAGGTGGATCTGCCCGGTCGCCGCGATGGCGTCGCGGGCGTTGAACACCAGGTTGAGCAGGACCATCTGCAACTGACCGGCGTCCACCTCGATCAATGGCAGGTCCGGCTGCACCTGCGGCAGCAGTTCGATGTCCCTGGGCAGCGCGTGCTCCGCCAGCCCGCGGGTGGTGTCGATCACCTGGGCCGGGGCGATGCGGGTGACGTTCAATTGCCGATGCCGGGCAAAACTGAGCAGTTGCTGGGTGAGTTGGGTACCGCGCTGGCCGGCGTCGAGAATATGCTCGAGCAGGCGCCGCACCCGTGCCGGATCGTGGCTGCCGCAGGCCAGCCGGGCGGAACTGAGGATGATCGTCAGCAGGTTGTTGAAGTCATGGGCCAGGCCACCGGTCAGTTGCCCCAGGGCCTCGAGCTTCTGCGCCTGGAACAGCTGCGCGCGCATGGCGTCCAGTTGCAGGGCGGATTCGCGGCGGTCGGTGATGTCACGGGTGACCTTGGCCAGGCCGATGACCTCGCCAGTTTCGTCACGAATGACATCCAGCGCCGCCAGCGCCCAGAACTGCGTGCCATCCTTGCGCACGCGCCAGCCCTCGTCCTGCACCTTGCCCTCTTCCAAGGCCTGGTGCAGCAGCTGTTGCGGACGGCCTTCGGCACGGTCCTGGTCAGTAAAGAACAACGAGAAATGCCGGCCGATCACCTCGTCGGCGCGATAGCCCTTGATCCGCTGCGCACCCGCGTTCCACGACACCACATGGCCGGTCGGATCGAGCATGTAGATGGCATAGTCCACCACTGCCTGGACCAACTGCTCGTAGCGCGCCTCGGGCATCACCGAATGGGTGGGGCGGTCTGTCGACACCATGCAAGCTCCACAAGCACCGCGAAAGGACATATTGAGCGTAGTCAAAAGTCCCGCCTACACCGTCCTTCAGGCGACGATCGTCAGTGCTCGCGCTCCACCACCGTCGGCACCAGCCGGCGTGGCATCGCCACCTTCAGCAACCACAGCCCCAGCAACAGGATTGACGCCCCGCCGCCCAATGCCAGCAAGCGCTGCGGTTCGGGGTGTTCCTGATCGAGCCCGAGCATCAGCAGGTAGCCGCCCAGGCTCATGAAACCGGCGTACAGGAATGCCGCCAGCAGGCAGACAAGCAGGAACAGCAGACGCCAGAACAGCTTCGGCCGTACACGCCGGACTGCCTCTGGGTCGGGGGAGCGCGATGACATGGCGACACGACCAGTTGGATCCAATGCCTGAACAGTGGCGTAATGGCGGCATCCTGTCAATTGACCTATAGTGGCCCCGCCCCGACCCTACAAGGAAGCGCCATGACTTCTAACCTTCGCATGCAAGGGTTGCAGGACGACCTGGTGCGCAGCGCCGGCGAACTCGAAGAACTGTGCCAGGCCCTGGATGGCCATGCCAGGTACCTGCGCCACTCGATCCACCAGGCCGATGCAAAGGCCATGGACGGGCATGTCGATGACCTGCGCCACTCGGCCTGCGAGATGCGCGACATCGCCCGCAGCATCGAACCCTGAACCCTGGGGCCGGTTGACGCTTCTATAACAATGGGTTATAAAGCGCGCCTGATTGCCTTGGCCCTGCTGCTATGTAGCATGCCGGTCAATCGTGCGAGTGTGGTGGAATTGGTATACACAGCAGACTTAAAATCTGTCGGCGTGAGCCTTGCGGGTTCGAGTCCCGCCACTCGCACCATCTTCTGTCGATCGAGGCGCCCTTGCGGCGCCTTTTTCATGCCCGCCGGAAAACCGCCGCGCAGCTGCTAGAGTGGAACCTGTCCCTGTCCACTGGAGCGCCGCCATGCGCTATAGCCTGCTCGACGGTCAACGCGACGTCATCCTGCTGCTCGCCCGCATCCTGCTGATGATCCTGTTCGTGCTCTCCGGCTGGAGCAAGCTGAGCGGTTTCGAAGGCACGGTCGGCTACATGACCTCCCTCGGCGCACCGGCGCCCATGCTGGCGGCGGCCGTTGCCGTGATCATGGAGCTGCTGGTCGGCATCCTGCTGATCCTGGGCTTCTACACCCGCCCGCTGGCCCTGCTGTTCGCCCTGTTCGTGCTGGGCACCGCGCTGCTCGGGCACCCGTTCTGGAACATGGTCGAGCCCGAGCGCAGCGCCAACATGACCCAGTTCCTGAAGAACCTCGCCATTGTCGGCGGCTTGCTGCTATTGGCCCTCACCGGCGCCGGGCGCTTCTCCCTCGACCGTCGCTGAGCGCGATGGCGGCGACATCAATCGTCGCAGTCGTCGTGCCAGGCCGGATGGTCGTCCTCATCGTCGAAGTCGTCGAGCGATTCTTCATCCTCCTCGACTTCATCCAGCGCCCCGTAGGCGTCCGCCTCGGGGTCGAAGTCTTCGTGGAATTCGGGGTCGAGCAGGTGGTCGTGCTCGGGTTCGGGCAGATCGTCTTCGTCGTGCATCGCAGGCTCCGGTAACAACGGCACGCCTGTATAGGCGCATCGGCGCGGGCGGTCAATCCTCGCGGCGCTTAACCCCGGCTTAACCGACAAGGCGCATGGTGCAGGCTCTCCCTTCAAAAACGCACTTTGCCCGCCGCCCTGGCGGGCTTTTTTTGCCCGGCCGTCCCGCGCACCACTGAACCGCCCGCCATTTCAGCGCTCGCATGGGTGCAGGATCTTTTTCATCAAGGAGCTTTCCCCATGGCCGTGAACATCGACCAACTGATCATTACTACCCCGCTGCCCAAATCCGCTACCAACCCTGTGGCCCTGGAGGTCACCGGCGCCCAGGCCCTCGCCAGCCAGCCCCAGGTTGTGAGCCGGCTGAGCAGTGGCGCAGTGCGCATGACCGCGCCGACCAAGGGCGCATCGAGCAAGAGTACCCATCGAACCCGCTGCGAATGGAAGGAGGCCACCTACTGGGCCATGAGCAGCGCCAGCCGACATTTCAGCCACCAGCGCATGGTGCTGGAGCAGGTCAACTCGGCACAGAAGGTGGTGATCGCGCAGTTGCATGTGAAAGACGACGACAGCCCGGCGATCAAGGTGTTCTGGAACAAGGGCAAGATCACCCTCGGTTTTCGCCGTGACTTCAACCAGGCGACGCCAGCCAACAGCACGCTCCTCGTCGATGTGCCCCTGGGCACGCCCTTCGACATCACCCTCGAAGTGACTGCGGCCAGGGCCGCGACGGTGACCGCTGCCTGCAACGGCCGCAGCGGCGACTCCGGCCTGCTGCAAATGACCTCGGGCTGGAAGGACCACACCTTCAACTTCCATGGCGGCGTGTACAACCAGGTGGACTTCAGCGATGACACCCCGTCCACGGATGCGTCTGTCTGCGTGATCAGCCAGCTGGAACTGCTACACCGTTAGAGGCTCGGGAGCCGTTGCCGGGGAACGTTCGCCGGACTAATGAAAAACTCAGTAACGTTTACTGCACGATTACCCGGGTGGCCTTCACGAAATTCTGACAAACGCCCAGGCAGACTGACCTGGCTTCGATACGTTCTGTTCAACCCGCCTGATTGGCGGGTTTTCTTTTTTGTGCTCCCCGCCTACGCGAAAGCAGCGCCAATTGACAACATTTTCACGTCTGCCGTGCCAAGGTGATGACTCATCCGTGAAACACTTGGCCCGCCCTCCCCAGCGGGCCTTTTCTTTGCCTAGGGTCTGTACGAAATGTGTCTGCGCGAAGGCCAGACAAGGCGAAACGGGGGGAGGAAGCGGAGTGTACTGGAGTACATGAGCATTCCGAGCCCCGTTTCAACGCAGTATGGCCGAGTGCAGATACATTTCGGACAGAGCCTAGTCGAAAGCACCGTTGAGTACTTCGTATATCACCCCCGTGGCGACTGCCACCAGAATCAGGTCGACACCCGCCTGCATCCATTCATAACCGTCATAACGCGGCAGCTGGCCCAGCAACCGGCCATCGAGCTTCTTGGCGATGCCTGGGGGCAGCGGCTTGCCACGCGCCAGGTTCTTCTGGATGCCGGGAGGCAATGCAGGACCCGGGCTCCAGTAGTCGCGGTGCCCACCCAGGATGCCGAGCACATCGCCCCGGTCAATCACCGGGCCGCCGTGACCACCCTCGTGCTTGCCCGCCCCTTGGTTGCCATGGTTCTGCTGGGATTGCCCCTTGCCGTGCCCCTTGCCATTACCCGGGTCGGCGAAGGATATGCAGGGCGCCAGTACCAGCGCGATGGATGTCAGTGTGGCAATGACGGTGCGGCGCTTGCTCATTGCTGCTTGCCTCTGAAGATTGGGGTCTGTGCAATCCTAGACCATGACAATGACATGGGGCTTCACCATGCGCCTGCCTGAGCAATCAGGCCTATCGGCACCACGGCGGGCGCGCATATTACCGTTGCGACTTGGTAAAGTGGCATCCAGCCGGTATTGAAGGACCACAGGTCAAAGGAACGACATGCTGAAACTGCTCACCGACATAGCCTTCCTGTGCGCGGGGCTATTGCTACTGATCGCCCTCTTCTGGGCATGCACCTTCGAGCGCAATCGTTGGCGCGCAGCCTTCGAAGCAGACTTCACGACCAAGCTGGGCAAGCTGGGTATCGAGGGCTATGAACTGGTGGTCGACAACGTCACGCTGCCAACCCCCCATAGAGCTGCCGATGTGTACCGGATCTTCCACGATCTGGAGGGCAACTATTTTCTTTACATCAAGAACGGCTACGCAGAGGGAGCACTCAAGCCCTTGACCAGCGAGCGGGCGCTGCAGGCCGCGAAAATGAGTGGATATCCCTGCAAAGGTCCGCAGGTCTAGAGGGCACTGGCTGTTCTGCAAAATCTGGCAACACTTGCCGGCCACCCCGTCGATGAAACTCAATGGAATCGATGCTGTCCCATTGCCATCGGTTACCGCCGAGGCCGTCCGATAGCGCTCACAGACGTGGCAAGGTCCACATCGCGAAGCGATCCTGAAACGGACTCGATATCCCGGTTTACCGGCGCGCGCATCCCGCCTGGCGAGGATGCCGCCCCCATTTTTCAAGGCTGAAAGAGCGAACCATGAAACAGAATATTCTCCTCGTTGCCGTCTGCGCCGCCCTGCTCCAGGCCTGTGCCCCGGCTTCCACTTCCCATGAAGGGACGCCTTCCATGCCTGCTACTGCCGCGTCTACCGCAACCCAGCCCAAACTCTCGGCCTACTACTGGAACCTGGTCGCTGCCAACGATGCGTCGGGCAAGGCCATTGCCGCCATGGCGCCTGGCATCGAGGGCAAGCTGCGCCTGAACTTCGCCGAGCGTAACCTGAACATCAGCGGCGGCTGCAACAACCAGTTTGGCGGCTATACCGTCCAGGACGGCGTACTGAAGGTGCAGTCACTGGCCTCGACCCTGAAGGCCTGCGACAAGCCCCTGATGGAACTGGACGCCCAGGTCGGGCGCCTGTTCAAGGGCGACCTGCGCACCATCCTCTCCGACGATGCCGGGGAGCCGGTGCTGCAACTGACCACCCAGGACGGCTCGGTGCTGAAGTTCCAGGGTGAAGCCACCCCGGAGACCCGCTATGGCAGCAAGGGCGAGATCAAGTTCCTGGAAGTGGCCGCCAAGACCGTCAAGTGCAGCCATCCACTGATCCCCAACTACCAGTGCCTGCAAGTGCGCGAGCGTCGCTATGACGACGCCGGCCTGCAGCTGGCGACCCAGGACAGCTGGCACCCGCTGTACCAGTCCATCGAGGGCTTCGAGCACCGTGACGGCGTGCGCACCGTGCTGCGCGTGAAGCAATACGAATGGAAGAACCCGCCGGCCGACGCCTCGTCGCAGGTCTATGTGCTGGACCTGGTGGTCGAGCAGGACGCTTCGGGCAAGTAATTGCCAGTCGGCGCAGGCCGCCCCGCGGCGGCCTGCGCCTGGAACCGACGGCGACCGTGAAACGGCTCAGGTAAGCGCCGCGTTGACCTGCGCACTGTCGACGTATTGCTCCATGCTGACGATCTTGCCGTTGTTCAGCCGGTACAGGTGGGCAAAGGTAGCGGTCATCGCCTTCCCGGTCTTGCGATAGGTGCCCGAGTAGACGCCAAAGGCGGCAACCCGGTCGTCCTCGGCCACATAGGTATGCACCTTGGCCTGGTAGCCATCCCATTCGCTGGCCAGGCGATGGAACACACCCTCCATGATCGCCTGCGGGCCGACATAGGTACCGGCATAGGGGAAGCCGGCCGCCTCGGTCCAGGTCACGTCCGCAGCCAGCGCCTCCAGCAGATTCCGGCCATTCTGTTCGGCTGAGCCTTCGTACGAGGCTCGGATGATGTCCAGGTTGCTCTTGCTCATGGTTTTACCCCCACGTTCAGCTCGCGAATGAAGGCCTGAGGATCTGAAAAGATAGCGCCGCCAGGTAACAGCTGCAGGGCATCGTCCGCTTGTTGCAGAACGAATGTCGGCACGCCTCGGCCGCCCACGCGACGCAACAAGGCACGCCCCTGCCCCACACGATCATCGTTGGCCTGCTGCAAGGCCGAATCCAGACGCGTCAGCCGCTGCGCGGCGGCATCCAGACCCAGGTCCGCCAGCACTGCTGTCAACGTCTCCAGCCGAGTCACGTCGAGACCGTCGACATAGCGCGCCGCCTGAATCGCCTTGAGCGCTTCGAACTCGCGCTCAGGCGAAGTCAGACTCACTGCGCTGAGCGCCAGGGTAGACGGACCACTGTCGAACGCCTGAAGACGGTCGGCGAGTACCTGGTCGCGGTAGCGCTCAGTGAAGGTTTGCCCGGTCAGGCGCTCAATACGCTGGTCGTTGCTCCAGGCGTAGGCCGCAAAATCATCATCCATGGCGCGAGCACCGCTGCCGGCAAACAGCCCCGTCGGTATCAGGCGCAACGCAAGGCCCGTGGATTCGAGAACCTGAGGCAAAGGTCCCCCTGCACCGTAGCACCAGCCGCACAGGGGATCGTAGAGGTAAACCAGGGTCTTGTTCATGGTGAAACGCCTTGAATGGAATGCCTCGAATCTTATAGTGCGCGCATTGACATTTAAACGCATACAAAATAAACACACTGTATGCTATATGCACACATTAAAGAGATATATCAATGACCGGCGCTTCCAGCCTGAACAGGCTTGCGTACTTCACCGCAGTGGTCGAAACCGGCTCCTTCACCGCAGCAGCAGAGCGCCTCGGCATCACCAAGGCCGTGGTCAGCCAACAGGTGGCGCGGCTGGAAAGCGACTGTCGCACCACACTGCTGGTTCGCAGCACGCGCAAAGTCCGCACCACCGAGGCGGGCCAACAGTTCTATCACCGCTGTGCATTGATCCTCAAAGAGGCTGAAGAGGCTTTCGAGGAATTGTCCGAAGCCGCCAGCGAGCCGACGGGCACCCTACGCCTGACCGCCCCTTTCGATTACGGCATCGGTGTCGTGGTGCCGGCCATCACCGCATTCTCGCAGCGATATCCGCAGTGCAAGGTCGAGGCACACTTCAGCGACCAGACCCTGGATCTGGGCGCCAACGATCTGGACCTTTCCATTCGCGTTGGCTGGATTACCGAGCAACATCTGCAGGCCCGGCGAATCGGCGAGTTTGCACAACGGTTGGTGGCCGGCCCTCAGTGGCAAGCGCGTGTGGACAAACTGCAGGCCCCGGCGGATCTGGCCGACCTACCGATCGTGGCGAACCTGGCGCTGCGAGAACCGACCCGCTGGCTATTTGCCAAGGGTGCCTCGCAGCGCGAAACAGTGGAGATGAAAGCCAGCCTGTCGCTCAACGCCACCTTGGCAGTGCGCGAAGCCACGCTACTCGGGGCCGGGCTATCGGTCCTTCCGGACTATGTGGCGGAACCAGACCTGCAAGTAGGCCGGCTGATCGAGGTCCTGCCGCAATGGTCGCTGCCTCGAGGCGAGATCCATGCAGTCTTTCCAACGGCCCGCTTTCGACCGGTCAAGGTACGTGCATTCATCGAGCTGCTGGCAAGCCGCCTGGCTTAATGAGACGGCGCAGACCATCAGGTCAGGGCGCGCCCGCGCAGCCGCCGACAATGCTACGCTCCTGGGATCACAGCCATCCAAGGGAATGAAGATGAGCTTCGACTGGCACGCTGGACCGATCACCCGCACCACCCCGCTGGACCGGCACTACCGGAACACGCAGAAGGTCCGGCGGTTCCTGGTCGGTGAATGTGGCGAGACCTTCAAGTTCGACCGCGCCTTCATGGCCTGGATCAAGAGCGGAGCGCCTGCCACCATGGGGGAAGTTGCGGATGAATGGCTGCGCAGACGCGGCTGATCCAGGCCGCTTGCTGTCCCACGCTGGCCGCCCTTCCTCTCACCCCGGATGCTACCCGGTAGCCGCCTTCAGGATTGGCCCTTTTTAGCGTGGAACGGCGCGAAGGTCATACCGAAGAACCAGCCGCCGATCATTGCCAGCCAGATCGATTTGTATCCCTCCACGTTGTAGGCGCACCAATAGTTGATCGCCGTAATCACAACGAAAATCGAGAAAAACTGCTTGCGGGAATACCTGCTCAGGTAACGGGTGGCGGCTGCGTCCAGTTCTTTGAGCTTTTTCATTGCGTTTCATCCTTGAATAACCCGTAGAGGATCACAGCGAATTTACCGGTGGTCACACACTTTCCTTCGTGGCCCAAGATTGTCCCAGATGGCGGGGCAACGAACAATTCACAGGCATTAAAAAAACGCAGACCCAGATCTGCGGGGTTTTGCCAATCTTCCAGCTTGTCCGCCAATGAGCTTGCAGCGCTGGCACCCAACTGAACCAGTCTCGCCGCGCGTCCAGGCATCCCCCGAAGGGCCACCCTGGCTGTGGCGAGCCTGAATCAGAAATGAAAAAGCCCAGCGCGACGGCTGGGCTCTATTACGCAAGGAGGTAGAAGATCATGGAGTCCAGTAAGCAATCTTACCGGCTGCACCAACAGCTACAAAATTGCCGTTGCCGTAGGCGACGCTCCGGATATCGGTTCCTGCGAAAGTGTTGGCTTGCTGAACCCAGCCGATCCCATCCTCGGAAACGGCTGTCTTGCCGCCGTCGCCGACAGCTACATACTTGCCATTACCGTAAGCAATGTCGCGGATGATGGTTCCACCGAAACTGGTATCTTCAACAGCAGTCCAGGTAAGCCCATCGGATGAATATGCCATCTTGCCATCCGCACCAACGATAAACATTTTCCCGTTGCAAAGCTTCATGGAAAGGATGGTGCTAGTGCCGAAGGTGCTGGTTCTGGTCGCGAATGATTGCGGATTACCCGTTGGCATCTTCACAGCGCTAAGCAGCTTCCCATTCGATCCCGCAATCAACACAAAAACGCCAATGACGTTGACGCAGTGCACAGTCTCGCTAGAAGTGAAGGTCGTAGTGCGCTCCACCGTGCCTGACCAATCCTCATAACGGGAAAAGACTTTACCGTTAGACCCAACCAGTATCCAGGTCGCGATGTCGCCGTAAATTGGCTGATAATACACAATGCCATGCAAGTCTACATACGCGCGAGCAGCTGCCGTAAGGTCTGTCCAATCATTTAAAGGGCGTGCAATGCTGCCTTGGACCACATTGCCGGATTGAGAAAGGCCTTGAAGCGTTGTCCCAAGACCGTTCCAGTACAGCTCGTTGAAGACCTTTCCGCTATCAGAGGTGACGGCGCCCTTAAGCTTGGTCCACGCTGTACCAGTTGCGTCTCCAGTGACAACCTGAGTGGTTGTGGGAAGACCGTTGCCACCAGCCGCATAAAACTTGCCTTGCGCAAAAACCACGCGCCTAAGCATGCCGGTGTTCTCCACCGGTTGTACTTGAGTCCAAAGATCTTGCAAGGTTTGAGACGCCGAGTTTGCGTTATCCATTTTAAACTCCGTTACTGAGCTGATTTAAGTTCAGGCCTCTGTATTGGGCGTATGGCGCTCATGGGCGATGGTTCGAGACTCGAGGTCCTCTGGCGAAGATCAGGGGTGATGAGGTTTCACCAGCCTCAGACCTGTCGCTGATGTAGGAGATTATGCCACACAAGCACTGTATATTCAACCAGTATTCTCTGGTTTTTATTCAGTGAACTTCGACGCATCCACCGCGCTTGAGTGAATTCGCTGATCGACATGCTCCGGTGATACCCGGCTTGCGGGACGCGAAATTTCCTTCGGTGTCCCAAATTTGTCCCAAATAGGACGTCCCGGGACAATCCGCAGGCATGAAAAAAGCCCCGCAACCTAAATGATTGCGGGGCTTTCGAATGGTGGAGGCCGAGGTCGGAATCGAACCGGCGTAGACGGATTTGCAATCCGGAGCATAACCACTTTGCTACTCGGCCTCAAAGTCGGAGTCAGCTTTCGCTATCTCCTTGAAACCGCTGGGCTTTTTCAAGTCAGCTGCGTTTCGATGGACGCCATTATGTCGGCATTCGATGCACCTTGCAACCCCCTTGAAGAAAAAAATCTTCAAGGGGTTCAAGGTGTTAGCGCAGACGCCCGAGTTTGCTCCACAAGCCGACCAGGGTGTTCTCCACCGCCCCGCTGGCGGCCACGCCGATACGCTCCTGCAGGCTCTTGCGCTCGGCGAAGCGCAGGTGGAACACATTGGCCTCGCGGGCACTGCGGCTCAGGTACTCGTCGCTGGTGCCCAGTTCATCGACCAACTGGCGATTGAGCGCGGCGATGCCCAGCCAGACCTCGCCGGTCGCCACCTCGTCTATATGAAGCTGCGGGCGATAGCGGGCGACGAAGTCCTTGAACAGCTGGTGGGTGATGTCCAGGTCTTCCTGGAACTTCTCCCGGCCCTTGTCGGTGTTCTCGCCGAACACGGTCAGGGTGCGCTTGTATTCGCCGGCGGTCAGCACCTCGAAATCGATGTCGTGCTTTTTCAGCAGGCGGTTGACGTTGGGCATCTGCGCCACCACGCCGATCGAGCCCAGCACCGCGAACGGCGCACTGACGATTTTCTCGCCGATGCAGGCCATCATGTAGCCGCCGCTGGCGGCAACCTTGTCGATGCAGATGGTCAGCGGGATGCCGGCCTCGCGGATACGCGCCAGTTGCGAAGCCGCCAGGCCATAGCTGTGCACCAGGCCGCCGCCGCTCTCCAGGCGCAACACCACCTCGTCACGCGGGGTGGCCAGGGTCAGCAGCGCGGTGATCTCGTTGCGCAGGCTCTCGGTGGCCGAGGCCTTGATGTCGCCGTCGAAGTCGAGGACGAACACCCGGCGCTTGTCCTCGGGCTTTTTCTTCTGCTGTTTTTCCGCCTTGGCCTGCTGCTTGCGCAGGGCCTTGAGCTGGGCCTTGTCGAGCAGGCCCGATTCCAGGCGCTCGCGCAGCTCCTTGTAGAACTCGTTGAGACGGGTAACCTGCAATTGCCCGCCCGGCTTGCGCCGCCCTTTGCCACGCAGGCCGGCGATGGCCGACAGCACCACCAGGATGGCGATCACCAGGGTGGCGGTTTTGGCGAGAAAGCTTGCGTATTCGGCAAGAAACTCCACATTGACTCCTTGATAAACCAGCGCCGCAAGGGCGCGAACTGGATGCAAGCATACCGGGGCGCCAGAGCCGCTGCCAGCCGGTGAAAATGCTGGCAACACAGTTCAAACGACCTTTTCAAACGCTTGTATGTTTTTTCGTTGACAGCCCGCCTGGGGCAACCTAACCTCGCAGCAACCTCCAACCGGGCCGGACTTCAACGTGGGCAATCTCTACCTGATCCGACATGGCCAAGCCTCCTTCGGTGCCGCTGACTACGACGTCCTCTCGCCGGTGGGCGAGCGTCAGAGCCAGGCACTGGGCGAGCACCTCGCCCAGCTGGGCCTGCGCCTGGACCGTTGCGTGGCCGGCACCTTGCGCCGCCAGCAGGATACCGCCCGCCTGGCCCTGGACGCGTTGCAAGCCCATGGCGAGGCAGTCCCGACCATAGAGACCGACGCGGCCTTCAACGAGTTCGACGCCGACGGCGTGATCCGCGCCCTGCTCCCGGCCCTGCTGCCCGAAGAGCCCGAGGCCCTGCATGTGCTGCGCAACGGCGCCCAGCACCGCAGCGAGTTCCAGCGCCTGTTCGCCTTGATGGTGCAGCGCTGGCACGACGGCGAACATGCCCACGACGAACACCTGGAAACCTGGCAGGCCTTCACCGGCCGGGTTGGCGATGGCCTGCGGCGCCTGCTCGACAGCGCGGCCAGCGGCGACAACATCGCCCTGTTCACCTCCGGCGGCACCATCGCCGCCCTGCTCCACCTGGTAAGCGGAATCACGCCGGCTCAGGCGTTCACCCTGAACTGGCAGATCATCAATACGTCGCTCAGCCACCTGAAGTTCCGTGGCCGCGACGTCACCCTGGCTTCCTTCAACAGCCAAGCCCATGTGCGGCTGTTGCGGTTGCCGGAGCTCGTCACCTACCGATGAGCCCGGTCTGTTGTGTCCTTGCGGACGCGAAAATCACTTAACAAGGAATACACCATGAGCGATGTAGCTAAAGCCGTCGAGGCGATGAAGGCAAAATTCAACCCATCCGCTGCCGCCGGCCTGGACCTGGTGTTCGGCTTCAACATCACCGACGAAGACAAGCACTACGCCCTGCTGGTCAAGGATGGCACCTGCGAGATCCAGGAAGGCGAGAACGCCGACGCCAACTGCACCCTGGTGATGGACAGCGACACCCTCAAGGGCATCGTCAGCGGTGACACCGACGGCATGCAGGCCTTCATGAGCGGCAAGCTGCGCGTCGAAGGCGACATGATGCTGTCGATGAAGCTCAGCGAGCTGTTCCCGGCCTGATCGGCGCGGCGAATTGCCAATGAAAAAACCGAAGCCGCATGTGCTTCGGTTTTTTTTCGCCTGCCGCAAGGCCCGCCCATCAGGGCCATTGATCGCCCGGCAACACCCAGGCCAATAAACGTCTGGCACGCTTGTACCAGCTTTGACAGGAAATTAGATTAGCCAATAGTCCTTGCTACCGATCATAAGGAAATCGCATGACGCTCACCGACCAGTCCACCCAGGTACGCCCCGGCGAAGAACTCGACGCGGCCGTCATCGATCCGTACCTCAAGGATCACATTCCCGGTCTCGCGGGCACGCCGAGCATCAGCCAGTTCCCCGGCGGCGCCTCCAACCTGACCTACCTGGTCAGCTACCCGGACCGGGAGTTCGTGCTGCGCCGCCCGCCGTTCGGCCACAAGGCCAAGTCGGCCCACGACATGGGCCGTGAGTTCCGCATCCTCAACCAGCTCAACGCCGGCTTCCCCTATTGCCCCAAGGCCTACGTGCACTGCACCGACGAGTCGCTGATCGGCGGCGAATTCTATGTGATGGAACGGGTCAACGGCATCATCCTGCGCTCGGACATCCCCGCCGAACTGGACCTGGACGCCGGCCGCACCGAAGCCCTGTGTAAAAGCTTCATCGAGCGCCTGGTCGAGCTGCACCAGGTGGACTACCAGGCCTGCGGCCTGGCCGACCTGGGCAAGCCGGAAGGCTATGTGCAGCGCCAGGTCGAAGGCTGGGCCAGCCGCTACGAAAAAGCCCTGACGCCCGACGCGCCGCGCTGGGAGCAGGTGATCGCCTGGCTGCGCGAGAAGATGCCCGCCGACCACCCGCGCCCGGGCATCGTGCACAACGACTATCGCTTCGATAACGTCATCCTCGACAGCACCAACCCGATGCGCATCATCGGCGTGCTGGACTGGGAGATGGCCACCATCGGCGACCCTTTGATGGACCTGGGCAACAGCCTGGCCTACTGGATCGAGGCCGGCGACCCGGCGCCGGTGCAACTGATGCGCCGCCAGCCGAGCAACGCCCCCGGCATGCTCACTCGCCAGCAGTTCGTCGACTACTACGCCGAGCGCGCCGGCATCCGCATCGACAACTTCGACTTCTATTATTGCTACGGCCTGTTCCGCCTGGCCGGCATCGTCCAGCAGATCTACTACCGCTTCTTCCACGGCCAGACCCAGGACAAGCGCTTCGCCCAGTTCATCCACATGAACCGGCTGCTGGAGCAGATGAGCCTGCAACTGATCGGCAAATCCAGCTTGTAACTTCGGCAGACAACAAGGAATACGCGAATGTCCAAGACCCACCTGTTCGACCTCGACGGCAAGATCGCCTTCGTTTCCGGCGCCAGCCGCGGCATCGGCGAAGCCATCGCCCACCTGCTGGCCCAGCAGGGTGCCCATGTCATCGTCTCCAGCCGCAAGCTCGACGGCTGCCAGCAGGTGGCCGAGGCGATTGTCGCCGCCGGCGGCAAGGCCACCGCGGTGGCCTGCCACATCGGCGAGATGGAGCAGATCCAGCAGGTGTTCGCCGGCATCCGCGAGCAGTTCGGCCGCCTCGACATCCTGGTCAACAACGCCGCCACCAACCCGCAGTTCTGCAACGTCCTGGACACTGACCTGGGCGCATTCCAGAAGACCGTCGACGTCAACATCCGCGGCTACTTCTTCATGTCGGTGGAAGCCGGCAAGCTGATGCGCGAGCACGGCGGCGGCAGCATCATCAACGTGGCCTCGATCAATGGCGTCTCGCCCGGGCTGTTCCAGGGCATCTACTCGGTGACCAAGGCGGCGGTGATCAACATGACCAAGGTCTTCGCCAAGGAATGCGCGCAGTTCGGCATCCGCTGCAACGCCCTGTTGCCGGGGCTGACCGACACCAAGTTCGCCTCGGCGCTGGTGAAGAACGACAGCATCCGCAACGCCGCGCTGCAACAGATCCCGCTCAAGCGCGTGGCCGACCCGAGCGAGATGGCCGGCGCGGTGCTGTACCTGGCCAGCGATGCCTCCAGCTATACCACCGGCACCGCACTCAATGTCGATGGTGGGTTCCTGTCCTGAGGACGCTGGCCCCTGGCTGAAATGGCGCGGGGTTCGTGGGAGCGGGCTTGCCCCGCGATTGCAATGGCGGCCCTTATCGCGGGGCAAGCCCGCTCCCACGACTCGCGTACACGCAATTCTCGTCCTCTACCCCTTGACCGCCTGCAGCGTATAGCTCAGCGGCAACCGCCACGGCGCCTCGTTCAGGCGCCACTCGCCGTCATCGCCCAGCGTCATCTGCCCCGGCAGCGCTTCCCAGGGGATGCTCTGGTGCTCCTCCAGGCCGGTGATGCGCAGGCCATTGTTCAGCAGCGCGGTGATCACCTCGCCCAGGCCATGGTTCCACTCATGGGTTTCGGTCTGGGTCAGAGCCTGGTCGGTCTCGACGTAGGTCTCGTCGCTGTGCCACACCGTCGGCGCCTCGCGCTCGAAATACGGGTACTCCAGTTGCAGACGGTCCTGATGGTCCTCGTTCACGGCCATCAGCATCGGGTGGCCGTCGCGCAGGAACAGCCGCCCGCCCGGCTTGAGCAACGCCGCCACGGTCTGCGCCCAGCGCTCGATGCTCGGCAGCCAGCACAGCGCGCCGATGCCGGTGTAGACCAGGTCGAAGGCCCCCGCAGGCAATACCTGCACGGCCTGATAGACGTCCGATTCGACATAGGCGATGCCCGCGCCACAGCGCTCGGCCAACTGGCGTGCCTGGGCCAGGGACGCCGCGGAGAAATCCAGGCCGCAGACCTCGGCACCCAGGCGCGCCAGCGACAGGGTGTCGGTGCCGATATGGCATTGCAGGTGCACCGCGCGCAGGCCGTGGATATCACCCAGGCGCGGCAGGTCGAAGCGCACCACCTCGGACAGGTGCCCGGGCTCGGCGACGAAACGCTCGACCTCGTAGTCCCCGGAGGCGGCGTGCAGAGGTGCGCGCTCGTCCCAGCTGGCGCGGTTGAGTTCCAGTGATCGGCTCATAGCGGTGCTTCCCTGTCCTGAGTGAGTCAGGCGCCACGATAACCAGACCCGACAAACCCGGCAACCACCCCGTCAACCAGAAGTTGACGGCTCGGGTATACTGCCCGCTTCGTGCACGCCCAAGGATCCAGCGCCCATGACCGAAAACAGCTTCGCCTTTCGCCTCAAGGAACTGCTCGAACACCACAAGCTGACCCTGCAGGCCGTAGGCACGGCGCTGGGGATCTCGCGCACGGCGGTGCACAAGTGGACCCGCGGCGGCGAGATCGACTACGACAACCTGCGCCGCCTGGCCGACCTGCTCAAGGTCAACTGGATCTGGCTGCGCTACGGCGAGGAGGCCCTGCACAGCGTGCAGCAGGCCGAGGTGGTCGAGCTGCCGATGACCGACGTGCGCCGCCGCTACACCGCCGAGATCATGGAAAGCGAGACGCGCATGAAGCTGGCCCAGGAAGGCGCGCGCATCGTCACCTGGGAATGGAACCTGGTCACCGACGAAGTGACCTACTCGCCCAACGTCGAGGCGGTGTATGGCTGGCCGCTGCGCCGCAACGAAGACTTCTGGGAACACATTCACGCCGATGACGCCCGCCACATGCAGGGCATGTATGCCCAGGCGGTGGCCGATGGCACTGGCTGCGAATGCGATTTTCGCATCACCCGCCCCGATGGCGGCCAGCGCTGGATCGCCTCGCGCGCCACGGTGCTGCGTGACAGCGTCGGGCGCCCGGTGAAGATGGTCGGTATCAGCATGGACAACACCGAGCGCAAGGTGGCCGAAGAGGAGTTGCGCCAGAGCGAGGCGCGTTTTCGCACCATCTTCGAACTGGCCTGGGGGGCGCTGGCCTACATCGACCCGGATGGCAGCTGGCAGCGGGTCAACGGCAGCTTCTGCGAGCTGCTGGGCTACCGCGAGGACGAACTGTACGGCACGACCTTCCAGCAGCTCACCCACCCCGACGACCTGCCGGGCAACCTGGCGTTGCTGCAGCGCATGCTGGCCGGCGAGATCGAGCGTTACGAGGTGCAGAAGCGCGTGCGCCACAAGGACGGGCGCTATATCTGGGTGCGGGCACGCACCTCGCTGGAACGGCGCGCCGACGGGCAGCCGGAGCACCTGATCAGCGTGTTCGAGGACATCACTGCCGAGCGCGAGGCGCAGCCAAGCTAAGTAGTCGGCCGCTCCCAGGCATTACAGGCAGGTGGCCGCCGCCGCCCGGCGCTGCAACGCCACGCCGTCATTCTTCTGCGCGTAATAGTCCACCCGCGTGCCCCCCGCCTGGGCGTAGACATCGACGAACGACTCCGCCTCCCGGGTATACACG
Organism: Pseudomonas peradeniyensis; assembly: GCF_014268935.2. Lineage (GTDB taxonomy): Bacteria > Pseudomonadota > Gammaproteobacteria > Pseudomonadales > Pseudomonadaceae > Aquipseudomonas > Aquipseudomonas peradeniyensis. Next base: position 476,026 of record NZ_JABWRJ020000004.1, read on the forward strand.
GTGAACCCGCCCTGCTTGCGCGCCTCCAGGTAGCCGCTGGCATCGACCCCGAAGGTGTTTTCTTCCTGCCAGCTGAACTGGATGCACTGGGCGACCAGGTCCGGCGTCTTGTGCGAATCCAGGCGTGCGGTGGGCGAGCCGTTGCGCGCCGCTTCCATGGTCGACGATGCACAGCCCGCCAGCAGCAGCGCCACGGTGATCGGCAGAATTGCTCGCATGTTCCATCCTCGGGACAAAAAAGAAGCAGACTCTAGCACTGCCGGGCCGGCCGGGGAATCGCCGCTGCCGCTCATCGCCGCCGCGATAAAAGTTTGCGCGGCAAAGAACCAAATCGATCGCCACAGGTCACAGGAGGTACCGCGTAAACCGTTGCGGATCAAGGACCTATAACGTGATGAAACGCTTTGCAAGCCTTTCGATGGTCGCCACCCTGCTGCTGCTCGGTGGCTGCTACAGCAACCACTACCACGACGATGACGACGGCTGGCGCGACCGTGACCGCGGCCACCGTCATCACCATCGCCACGACCGTGACGATGACGACCGCCAGTACCGTGACCGCTACTACCGCTGAAGCGTCTTCCAAACCCTGACTCGCCGCCGACCACGCGGCACCCTACCCCTGATGATTCCCCTGAGGTTCACAACATGCGTCTGACTCTGCCTTCCCTCGCCCTCGGCCTGCTGCTCTGCCAGGGCGCCTTCGCCGGTGACGGCACCGCGGCCATCGGCGGCGGCCTGGGCGGTGCCCTGGGCAACGTCGTCGGCAAACAGATCGGCGGCAGCACCGGCGCGGCCATCGGCGCGGGCCTGGGCGGCGCGGCCGGCAGCGCGGTGGGCGCACGCAAGGGCAACCGGGCCGAAGCCGCCATCGGCGGTGGCCTGGGTTCGGCCGGCGGCTCGCTGATCGGCGGCAAGCTCGGCGGTTCCACCGGCTCGACCATCGGCGCAGGCCTGGGCGGCGCGGCGGGCGGTGCGATCGGCAACCACATGGGCGACAACAACCGCAAGCACAAGCATCGCCACTAATTAAGTAGCACGGGCGGGCCTGCAGGCCCGCTCTCCCACACATCTGCCCCAAGCAATCTACCATCGCGCACCGGATCACCACCCGGAAAAACACTGCAGCACGTCAACGACGCATTCGCGTCAAGCTGCCACACTAGGGCCATCGCCTTTCGTGCCCCTGTGTGAAGGAACATCCCCTCCCCATGAACCATGAGCTGCTCTGGGTCCTAGGCCTGCTGGCCGTCGTCGTCGTCCTGTTCATCATCAACCGTCCGCGCATGGACGTGGTCGCGCTGCTGGTGATCCTCGCGCTGCCGCTGTCCGGCATTCTCACCGTCGAGCAGGCCCTGGCCGGTTTCAGCGACCCCAACGTGGTGCTGATCGCCGCGCTGTTCGTGATCGGTGAAGGGCTGGTGCGCACCGGTATCGCCTATCGCATCGGCGAATGGATGAGCGAGCGCGCCGGCAACAGCGAGGCGCGCCTGCTGGTGCTGCTGATGGTGGCAGTGGCCGGCCTGGGCTCGGTGATGAGCTCCACCGGCGTGGTGGCGATCTTCATCCCGGTGGTGCTGAGCATCGCCGCGCGCCTGCAGCTCTCGCCTAGCCGGCTGATGATGCCGCTGAGCTTCGCCGGCCTGATCAGCGGCATGCTCAGCCTGGTGGCGACCCCGCCGAACGTGGTGGTGCACAGCGAGCTGGTGCGCCACGGCGAAAGCGGTTTCGGCTTTTTCAGCTTCACCCCCTTCGGCCTGGTGGTGCTGGTGCTGGGCATCGGCTACATGCTGCTGACCCGCCATTGGCTCAACGGCGAGGTACGCAAGGACGGCCGCGTCGAGAGCCGCCGCACCCTGCTCGACCTGGTGCTGGACTACAAGCTCAGCGGCCGCGAGCGGCGCCTGCGCATCCGCCCCCATTCGCCGCTGATCGGCCACACCCTGGGCGAGCTGGAACTGCGCACCCGCCACGGCGCCAACGTGATCGGCATCGAGCGCCAGCACAAGTTCACCACCCGGGTGATCACCGCCGACTCCGGTACCCTGCTGCAACAGGACGACGTGCTGCTGCTGGACCTGTTCGCCAACCGCGACGACCTGCGCAGCCTGTGCCAGTCGATGCTGCTCGAGCCCCTGCACTTCAAGGCGGCCTATTTCATCGACCAGTCCCAGGAAGTGGGCATGGCCGAGATCTCGCTGCCTCCGGGCTCGCAACTGATCGGCAAGACCCTTCTCGAGCTGACCTTCCGCACCCGCTACGACCTCAACGTGGTCGGCCTGCGCCGCGACCAGCAGGCGATCGAAGGGCAGCTGGTGGAAGAAAAGCTGCGCCTGGGCGACACCCTGCTGGTGGTTGGTCCGTGGAAGGCAGTGCGCCAGCTGCAGGGCAAGCCCCGCGACTTCCTGGTGTTGAGTCTGCCGGCGGAGATCGACCAGGTCGCCCCGGCCCGCGCCCGCGCGCCCTACGCGCTGATCAGCCTGGCGGTGATGGTCGGGTTGATGGTCAGCGGCCTGGTACCCAACGTCATCGCCGCCTTGATCGGCTGCCTGCTGATGGGCGCCGGCCGTTGCATCGACATGAACAGCGCCTACCGCGCCATCCACTGGCAGAGCCTGGTGCTGATCGTCGGCATGCTGCCATTCGCCCTGGCCCTGCAGAAGACCGGCGGCATCGACCTGGCCGTCGGCGCGCTGGTCGGTGCCCTCGGCGGCGCCGGGCCGAGCGTGATCCTCGCCTGTCTGTTCGCCCTCACCGCGCTGATCGGCCTGTTCATCTCCAACACCGCGACGGCGGTGCTGATGGCCCCGGTGGCGGTCAGCACCGCGCAGCAGCTGGGCATGTCGCCCTACCCGTTCGCCATGACCGTGGCCCTGGCGGCGTCGGCGGCGTTCATGACCCCGGTGTCGTCGCCGGTCAACACCCTGGTGTTGGGCCCCGGCCAGTATCGCTTCGCCGACTTCGTCAAAATCGGGGTGCCCTTCACCCTGCTGGTGATGCTGGTCACGGTGCTGATGGTGCCGTGGGTGTTCGGCCTGTAGTCGGCGGCACGATCCAGGCGATTTGCGGCGAATTGACATCAATTGGCGACTTGAAAGACACTCACAGACTATCGTCCCAGGTGCCTACAGCCGTTTTCCTGGATTCTGTCTTCGCTTGCCGGTCGAGCCCATGGTGTCACCAGCCCTGTCGCGCCTGCTGCCCCTGCTGAGCCTGTTCGGCCTGACCTTGGCCTTGACCCTGGCCGGCATCCTCGCCCGCCCCATCGAATCGCTGTCGCTGTTCTGGCCGGTGAACGCGGTGCTCGCCGGGGTGCTGCTGCGCAATCCGCGCCAGGCCACCCCCTCCGGCTTCGCCCTGATCTACCTGGCCATGGTGGTCGCCGACCTGGCCTGCGGCAGCGCCTGGAAGCCAGCCCTGTGGTTCAACCTGTGCAACCTTGGCGCCATCGTCAGCATCTGGTACCTGATGGCCCGCCTGCCACGCGTGCATCGACGCCTGCGCACGCCCCACGGCACCCTGTACCTGTTCGGCGCCTGCGCGGTCGGTGCCATGGTCGCCGCCAGCCTGGCCTGCGTGATGGCCACGCCCTGGTTCGAACAATCGCTGCGCGCCACCTGGCTTGCCTGGTTCAGCGAACAGTTCTCCACCAGCGTGCTGGTCCTGCCCGTGCTGCTCACCGCTCCCTCGCCACGCGCCCTGAGCGGCCACGGCAGCGCCAGCCAGCCGATCCGCCTGGCGCCGCTGCTGGTGCTGCTGGCCTCACTGGCGGTCAGCATCCTCTTCGGCGGCCCCGGGGCGATCGCCTTCCCGATCGCCGCGCTGTTGTGGTGCGCGCTCAGCTACTCACCGTTCCTGGTAGCGCTGCTGGCGCTCACCGCCGGCAGCACGCTGATCGTCGCCGTGGCGCAGAACCTCATGCACTTCAGCATCCCGCAGAGCGAATCGGGGGTCACCACCCTGATGTCGGCGCGCCTGGGCATCGCCATGTTGGTGCTCGGCCCGCTGGTGCTGGCCTGCGTCAGCAGCGCCAACCGCAGCCTGATGGCGCGCCTGGCGCATCAGGCGACCATCGACCACCTGACCGGGGCCCTCAGCCGCAGCGCCTTCATCCGCCGCGCCCACGCCCTGCTCGACAACCGCCAGCAAGCGCCGCTGACCTTGATGATGCTCGACATCGATCACTTCAAGACCATCAACGACCAGCATGGCCACGCAGTCGGCGACCAGGTGCTGCGCCAGTTCGCCACCACCCTGCAGGACCAGCTGCATGACGGCGAGCTGTTCGCCCGCCTGGGCGGCGAGGAATTCGTCATCGTCGTCCCGGGGCTGGCGCCGGAGCTGGCCAGGTTCACCGCCGAGCGCCTGCGCCGGGCGGTACAGGACCAGCACATCGCGCAGCCCGGGCAGGCGCTGCGGATCACCGTGAGCATCGGCGTAAGCGGCTGCGCCGCCGACACCCCGGCGCCCAGCCTGGACGAACTGCTGGCCAGCGCCGACCAGGCGCTCTACCGAGCCAAGGCCCAGGGCCGCAACCGGGTCGAGCAGGCCGAGGGGCAGCGCCAGGTGGTATGACTCAGCCGGCCAGCAGGTCCCAGCTCAGCTTGGCGATCAGCACGCATAGCAACACCAGGAACAGACCGCGCACGAACCCGGCACCCTTGCGCACCGCCAGCCAGGTGCCGGTCAGCGCGCCGAGAATGTTGAACAGCGCCATCGGCAGCGCGATGGCCCACAGCACATTGCCCGACGGAATGAAGAACACCAGCGCGGCCAGGTTGGTGGCGATGTTGACCAGCTTGGCCGAGGCCGAGGCATGCAGGAAATCCAGGGCGAAGAAGCGGATGAACAGGAAGATCAGGAAGCTGCCGGTGCCTGGACCGAACAATCCGTCATAGAAGCCGATGGCGCCGCCGATCAGCACCGCCAGGCACTGTTCCTTGCCGCCGATCACCCTGGGTTTGTGCAAGGTACCGAAGTCCTTCTTGCAGAAGGTGTAGATGGCCATCAGCACGATCAGCACCAGCACCATCGGCCGCATCACGCTGGCCGGCACCAGCGACACGGTGGCCGCGCCGCAGAACGACATCACGAAGGCGCTCAGCGCCGCCGGCACGATCAGCCCCCAGTCCAGCTTGACCTTGCGAATGAACGAACGCGCCGCAAAGCTGGTGCCGCACACCGAGGCCAGTTTGTTGCTGCCCAGCAACGCCGCCGGCTGGGCATTGGGCAGCACGTTGAACAGCGCCGGGATCTGGATCAACCCGCCGCCTCCCACGGCGGCGTCGATCAGGCCAGCGGCGAAGGCAAACAGTGAAAGCAGGGCGATATCCATCATCTCGGGGGTCCGGGCGGCATAAAACAGGCTGCCAGACTAATCAAAGCGGCGCGCTTGTGTTGAAATGCCATATTGCGAAAACTGCAATAAGGATCCCCGCAATGGCACTGGACATGCTGCGTGAAATACAGGCGTTCGTCAGCGTCGCGCACAAGCGCAGCTTCGTCAGCGCCGCCCGTGCCTTGGGTCGCTCACCCAGCGCGGTAACACGGGCCGTGCAGGCCCTGGAGGATAACAGCGGCGCCAAGCTGTTCAACCGCAGCGCCAGCTCGGTATCCCTGACCGAAGCTGGCGAACGGCTGCTGCCCCACGCCGAACGCTTGCTGGATGTGCAACGGGATGCCGCCGATGAACTGGCGGCGCTGACCGGCGACGCCCAGGGCTGGATCCGCCTGGCCGCGCCCGAGGTGCTGGCCCAGCAAGTGCTGCCAGCGGTGCTGGCCGAATTTGCCCGACGCCACCCCCACGTCACCCTCGACGTACAGTACGGCGACCAGGCCTTCGACCCGTTGCAAGGCAAGCTGGACTTCGTGATCCGCGGGGCCTTCCCGCAGTCCAGCGAGCTGATCGGCTATCCACTATGGCGTTACCGCCGCCATCTCTACGCCAGCCCTCAGTACCTGGCATTGGCCGGCACACCGCAGGCACTGGAAGACCTGGAGCGGCATACGCTGATCCTGCACACCGCGCCGCGCATCCTGAAGGCCTGGCATTTCAGCAAGGACGGACACATCGTCAGCCTGCGCCCGCGACCACGGCTGCGCCTGGGCTCGGGGGTGGCGGTGCTGCAAAGTACCCTGGCGGGGGCCGGTATCGCCCGGCTGGCGGATTGGCTGGGGGAGCCGGAGGTACGTGCCGGGCGCCTGGTGCGGGTCTGCCCCGACTACCACCTGACATCCAGTACCGGGCAGGACCCGCAGATGCACGCCGTGTACCCGGCCGGCGACCTGCCGGCGAAGGTCCGTGAGCTGCTGCAGACCCTGCGCGAGGCAGGCGCGCGGAGTGTTAAACAGTCCTGAACAGGGCTGTTCACTTTCTGCTCAATCTGACAGAGGCCTTGAAAACAATGGCCTGTAGCGCTTTATCCACAGACCTACCCACGATTTTTGTGGACAGTTTCTACAAGCCTTGAAGGATTTTTTACAAGCGCAGCAAGGCCGCATTGGCCAACTTGACCAACTCGATCCATTCGCTTGCGCTGATCACACCGGAACGCTCCAACTCTTCGGCACGGCGCAGTGCCTGATCGTAGTCCGCTTCGTGGAGGATGCCCTCACCGAGAAAACGACCGCGCCACTCCAGCATCGCTGCAGTGCCTTTCTTGCATTCCATAGTGTGTATTGTCTCCAAGGCAAGTAAACGGCCCGTGTACCCGGGCCCTGGGATTGGGGGCGGGAGATTACACGAGCGACTTGTACTTGAGAACGACTTGCAGCTACCGCTTGTCTAGACGACTGCGGCCAGGAGGCGGGAAAATCTTGGGGAAGGGTCTGGCCCGCCATTGCGCCAGGCGGGCCGGGACAGGAAAATTTTACGGCTCAGCTTGGCGGAATGGTGCCCAGCAGGCCAATCATGATAGTCAGCAGCAGAAAACCACCCAGAAACAGCGCGAGCTTGCCCATCGGAACCTCTACAGTGTGATGACGTAACGGCGGGGCTGGCCGCTGCGGCAGTGCAGCGGGGCAGCCTGCCCAGCGCACACCGGGTTGGAAGGCTGGGCCTGAACGTATTGTCCGGCAGCGGCTGATACGGTTACAGATTCAGGTTCGTGGAAAAAAAGCATATCAGATGATGATTTCTCCCATCGCGGGGAAGCCCGCTCCCACGGGTAAACGACGCGAGGTTAATGCGATCGGCGTGGGAGCGGGCTTGCCCCGCGATGACATCCGCGCCAGCAACACACCTGTGCTACGGTCCGAAGCCCAGACAAGGAGAACTCCCGGAGATGACCGCGCCCGCCAGCAACGCCGCCTTGCTGATCATCGACATGCAGAACGGCATCAACCACCCACGCCTGGGCCGTCGTAACAACCCCGAAGCCGAACAGCGCATCAGCGAGCTGCTCGCCGCCTGGCGCGCAAGCACCCGTCCGGTGATACACGTGCGGCACATTTCCCGCGATCCGGATTCGGTGTTCTGGCCTGGCCAGCCCGGTTGCGAGTTCCAGCCAGCCTTCACCCCGCGGGCCAGCGAGACCGTGTTCGAAAAACACGTGCCCGACGCCTTCTGCAACAGTGGCCTTGAACGCTGGCTGCACCAGCGCGGCATCAGCCAACTGGTCATCGTCGGCGTGATCACCAACAACTCGGTGGAATCGACCGCGCGCTCGGCGGGCAACCTGGGGTTTGATACGGTGGTGGTGGCCGATGCCTGCTACACCTTCGACCAGCATGACCTGCAAGGCCGGCTGTGGCCGGCGGAGGACGTCCATGCCCTGGCCCTGGGCAACCTGGCCATGGACTATGCGCGGATTCTCGACAGCGCGGCTGTACTGGCCATGGCCTGAGCTCAGTCCTGCAGGCGCAGCTTCGCCAGCGGCACCCAGCCCAGCTCCCCGTTGCCAGCCCGACGGCACCAGAGCCAGCCGTTCAGGGGCCGCAGGCCCTCCAGCGACTGGCCGGGGTCGACGTCCAGCTCATGGGCCGAATAGGCTTCCACTGCCCTGCCCCGGCCAACGCCAAGCCGCTCGATGAGCTGGCCGGGCACCCAGCCTGGCTCCTGGCCCTGGCAACTGCACAGGTACCAGTCCTCCCAGTGCTCGTCGCCTTCGTAACGCTGGCCGATGTCCAGCAGCGTGCCTCGGGCGAAGGTGATGGGCGCAGGATACTCACTGCGGTGTGCGGCAATCACGACGTAGTTCACAGGCCTCTCCCTGGCTGCGAAAAGCGTCGATGCTAGTCGAAGGCCCTTCAGAGCACCATGATCATTTCGTGCCAGGCCATGCCGCCATGATCGGAGGCCGACGGGCGTACATAGGCGTAGCCCATCTTCTCGTACAGCCCGACATGCCGCTCCTTGCACATCAGGTGAATGGTCGCCTTGCCGCGCTCGCGCATCTGCTCGACGAAGCGCGCCATCAGCCGGCGGGCATGGCCCAGGCCCTGGTACGCAGGGTCGAGCACCACCGACATGATCACCACGTTAGGTGCCAGCGGATCATGCCCGACCAGCTCCTTGAAGGCCTCGTCGGACATCACCACCTGGTCGGCGCAGCCGCTGTTGATGAAGCCGATCACCTGGCCATCGGCCTCCAGCACCAGGAAGCCCTCCGGGTACTGGGCGATGCGCGTGGCGATCTTCTCCCGGGTGGCGGCTTCGTCGCCTTCGTAGGCGCTGGTTTCGATCTGGTAGCAACGGTCCACGTCGGTTGCCGTGGCCTGGCGGAACATCGGGGTGCTCATGGGGCGGATCCGGATAGCGGTAAACAGGGGCGACATGCTAACGGAAGTCGCCGCCCAGCTGTATGCCCGCCACGCCAGTTACACCGAACGGGTGATGCCGCCATCGACCCGCAGGTTCTGCCCGGTGATGTAGCCCGCGCCCTCGGAGGCCAGGAAGGCGACAGTGGCCGCAATTTCCTCGGCCTTGCCGTACCGCTCCATGGGAATCCGGCTACGGAATTCCGCTTTCTCCGGCAGACTGTCGATAAAGCCCGGCAGCACGTTGTTCATGCGGATGTTCTCGGCCGCGTAACGGTCGGCGAACAGCTTGGTGAAGGCCGCGAGCCCGGCGCGGAACACCCCGGAGGTGGGGAACGCCGGATCCGGCTCGAAGGTGGCGAAGGTCGAGATGTTGATGATGGCACCGCCGCCCTGGCGCTGCATGATCGGCGTCACCAGGCGGGTCGGGCGCACCACGTTGAGGAAGTACACCTCCATGCCACGGTGCCAGTCGTCGTCGCTCAGCTCGAGGACCGGCGCACGCGGCCCGTGGCCTGCGCTGTTGACCAGCACATCGACCCGCCCCCATTGCTGCATCACGGTATCCACCAGACGCTGCAGGTCTTCTACCGACTGGTTGGAGCCGGTCACACCGATGCCGCCCAGCTCGGCCGCCAGCGCCTCGCCCTTGCCGGACGACGACAGGATCGCCACCCTGAAGCCATCGGCGGCCAGCCGCCGCGCGGCCTCGGCACCCATGCCACTGCCACCTGCGGTAATGATTGCGACTTTCTGCGAAGACATATGCTGCTCCTTCGGGGGAGTTGATCAAGTAGGCCCATGAAGCCAGAATCCGGCTGACCGCACCAATCACAAATACTGGCAGCAGCCTGCAGGAAATCTACTGGATGAGCGCGCCCAAGCGACGCAACGCCCCCGCCATCGTCAACCACCTGGTGGCCTTCGAGGCCGCCGCCCGCCTGGGCAGCTTCCGCGCCGCCGCCGACGAGCTGCACGTCACCCCCGGCGCCGTCGCCCAGCAGGTGCGCACCCTCGAGGACAAGCTCGGCCGCCCACTGTTCGAGCGCCTGCCCCGGGGCCTGCGACCCAACCGGGACGGCGCCGACTACCTGACCCGCGTGCGCCTGGCCCTGGACATCATCGAGGACGCCACCAGCGAACTGCTGGAGCGCGACAGCCAGCGTGATCCCCGGCAAATCCTGCTCAGCACCACCCCCGCCTTCGCCAGCCGCTGGCTGATCCCGCGCCTGGGCCTGCTGGCCCAGGCCCACCCGCAGGTGGCACTGATGATCGATGCCTCCGACAGTACCCGCCCGTTGAGCGGCAAGGGCGCCGTGGACCTGGCCGTGCGCTGGGGAGCACCGCCCTTCGTCGACGCCTACGCCCTGCCCCTGCTGCCCGGTGTGGCGGTGCCGGTGTGCGCGCCGGCATTGCGCGGCGAGCGCCCTTGGCGGCAAGCCGCGGATCTTGCGCAGCAGCCGCTGATCTCCGACAGCCACAACAACTGGAAGCGCTGGTTCGATCACTACGCGCTGCCCGGCACGCGCTTCAGCGGCCCGGTGTTCTCCCAGACCATCCTCGCCATCGAGGCCGCCGAGCAAGGCATGGGCATCGCCCTGGTGCCCCGCCTGCTGGTGGAAAATGCCCTCAAGGCCGGCACCCTGGTGCTGGCCCTGGAGGGTCATGAGCTGCACAGCGATGCCGGCTTCCACCTGCTCGCCGACCATGCGCCGCAGGCAGGCTCGGCCGCCGAGCAGGTGGTGCGTTGGCTGCAGGCCCAGGCGAACAAGCAAGACTGATCTTGCCTCACCCTGCTGGGGCTGCTGCGCAGCCCATCGCCGGCAAGCCGGCTCCCAGGTACGGCGCAAACACCTGAATTGCGAGTTTCCTGTGGGAGCCGGCTTGCCGGCGATGGCCGCAATGCGGCCCTGCCTTTGTAGCTTTCTGTGTACCAACCGCCTCCTGATACACACAAACGTCCACCCCACCACCACCCGACACACCCCGGACACAGCCACCTCCTTAACTACACGCCATCCAGCCCACACCGATGGCCCGCCAAGGAGATGCACCATGTTCGCCACCGCCAACCGCCTAAACCGCTCAGCCCTGCTCGCCTGCGCCCTGCTGCCCCTGGCCCTGCTGACCGCCACCCCCGGTCAGGCCGAGGAAACCAGCTCGCCTGCCGCAGCCCGCCAGTCCACTCCCTTTGGCCCGCTCAAGCATGTCCAGGCCGGCGTGCTGGATGTCGCCTACGTGGAACAAGGCCCCGCCGACGGCCCGGTAGTGATCCTCCTGCACGGCTGGCCCTACGACATCCACAGCTACGAGCAGGTGGCGCCGCAACTGGCCGCCCAGGGCTACCGGGTGCTGGTGCCCTACGCCCGCGGCTACGGCGACACCCGCTTCCTCTCCGCGAACACCCCGCGCAACGCCCAGCCCGCCGCCCTGGCCAGTGACGTCATCGCCTTCATGGACGCCCTGGGGATCAAGCGCGCCGTGCTCGGCGGCTTCGACTGGGGCGCGCGCACCGCCGATATCGTCTCGGCCCTGTGGCCCGAGCGGGTCAAGGCGCTGGTGTCGGTCAGCGGCTACCTGATCAGCAGCCAGGAAGCCGCCAAGGCGCCGCTGCCGCCCAGCGCCGAGCTGCAGTGGTGGTACCAGTACTACTTCACCACCGAGCGCGGCCGCGCCGGATACGACAGCAACCGCCACGCCTTCGCCCGGCTGATCTGGCAGACCGCCTCGCCGCAGTGGGCCTTCGACGACGCCACCTTCGAGCGCAGCGCCAAGGCCCTGGACAACCCCGACCAGGTCGCCATCACCGTGCACAACTACCGCTGGCGGCTCGGCCTGGCCCAGGGCGAGACCCGCTACGACCCGCTGGAGGCGAAGCTGGCCACCTTCCCCGCCATCGGCGTGCCCACCATCGCCCTCGAAGGCGATGCCAACGGCGCGCCGCATCCACCGGCCGAGGCCTACGCCAAGCGCTTCACCGGCAAGTACGCCTACCGCCTGGTGAGCGGCGGCGTCGGCCACAACCTGCCGCAGGAAGCGCCCGAGGCGTTCGTCAAGGCCGTGGTGGATGCGGACCATCTGTAAGGGCAATTGCAACATATCGTTTCGGAGGCGCGTGTCGGGTGCCGGGATGCGCGGATTGGCTATGCGACCCGTCTGTTCCGTGGCAGGCCTTGTACTCCGGGGCCTGCCGCAAAATGAGCGGACGCATGCCGAAACATTCACCCCGGCCATCCTGTAAGACGGCTCTTTTGTCGCTGTAGGACGTTTCTACGCGTTTGTGATCCGGTGTATGAATAATCAGTATTGGCTGGGGAATTGACCTGATACCGTCGAGCCTTTCCTACAACGGCACGGATGCCCACGGCCAGTGAGAACGACATGGACAACTACGACAGCTCGGCGCTTGGACTGCAGAAATGCCTGCTGAACCTGCGCCGGGATCATGCACGGATGAAGGCGTCGGGAGAGCTGGAAAGAGCGGCGATACTGGCGCAGGTAATCGGGCGGATGGAACAGGGATTGAAGGAGGCCTCCAAGGGGAGGAAGCCCGAAACATTGCAGTGACGTGATGCCCGGCAGATGGCGATGGATATGCGGCGCTCGCGCAGGCGCACCGCAACCCCATCGCTCAGCCCCGAAGCGGGTCAGCAGCCAGGCGGCATTGTCAAAGGCGCCCGCAGCCCGACGTTCCAGTTCCAGGGTACGCCGCCCTCCTTGAAGCGACGGCACACCACCTCATCGTTCAACTCGAACATGCCCTGCGCCAGATGTCGGCCTGCTCGTGGAGCGTCCTCAAAGGCCAGGTAATTGCGGTCTTGCCCATAGGGCAGCCATTGCGCCTGTCCCTCGGCCTGCGGCTGGCCCGTGCGGATGAACGAAACCCAGTATTGGCTCATGGCTTCGCTGAAACGCGCTTCGCCACGGGTCAGCGGGGGGCGCGGCCAAGCGGCCGGCGTGCGGTCGAAGGTCGCGAAAATGTAGGGGATTTCCGCCGCATGGAACCCGTGGAGCTTGGCTTCATTCGTCGCGCGGTAGGCGTGATCGAAGTAATAGAAGTAGGCAGGCTGGCTGAGTTCGGTCTGTGTGCGCACCAGCTTCTCGGCCGTCCAGCCGTACATGGCGTTCCGAACGGCAGTCTGGACACTTTCTGTCATCGCGGATGACGGATGCTGACGCAGGAACGTATCGGCAAGATCCCCATACCGTGCGCGGATGGTGGCCTCATACGCCTGCGCAGTCGCCGGAGCCGGAGGCGCCAGGAACGGCAACGAGCGGATCTCGCCATCATTGAAGCCCGCCAGCAGTGGTACCGGTGCCTGCTCGCCACGGTTGAAGGTATCGACCAACTGGCGCGGCAGAATCTTGCCATCGACAGTCCCCGATGGCATGAAGCGGATGGCCTCGGCGGCCCTGACCAACGCCATCGCCTCCATCTTGCGCAGGCCCGCGATATCCAGCTTCAGGCGCTGCGCCAATCGCCGACCGCTCTCCTGCGCCGGCACATCGCCATGGCTGGCGCGTTGCAACTCAGGCGTGGAGATCATGTAGGCGCTCTGCGCCACCGCCTTGTGGAACAGCCCTCGCGCCTGGGGCGAAGCCATCAGGTAGAGCACGCTGAGACCACCGGCGGACTCCCCGACGATGCTCACATTGGACGGATCGCCGCCAAAAGCCGCGATGTTGTCGCGCACCCACTTCAGCGCCTGGATCTGATCCAGCAAGCCATAGTTGCCCGAAACGCCATCAAGGTTCTCGGCGCTCAGTTCAGGATGGGCCAGGTAGCCCAGCACGCCGAGACGGTAGTTGATCGTCACCACAACCACGCCCTGGGCGGCCAGCGCCGCACCATCATAGAGGCCGTCGCTGCCGGCACCCGCCATCAGGCTGCCACCGTGGATCCAGACCATGACCGGGGCCTTCTCGACCTCCGGCGGCGTCCAGATGTTGAGGTACAGGCAGTCCTCGGACATCTTGGGCAGCGCTGGCGCGTAAAGGCTCGGGCCTGCCGGCCTTGGCTGAGGGCAGGCGGCGGCAAAATCGTCCGCGACACGCGTCTGCGTCCAGGCCGCCAGGGCCACTGGCGCCCGCCAGCGCAGCGGGCCGATCGGCGCCTGGGCGTAGGGCAAACCCTTGTAGACGGCCACATTGTCGATGACGACACCCTGGACCGGCCCCGCCGGTGCCTGGACAAGCGCCTGCGCGACGGACTCTGCCGAGACCGCCAACAGAGCAGTCAGTATCCCCAGGTGCAGCCGCTTGATCATGGTCGATCTCATCCTGCGTTCTCCTTGCGAGACTCAAATGGTGCAACACGTCAGCGGCTCGGCACACATGCCGTCCGTGGGCGGCGGCCATCCTAGAACCCATTTTTTGCTGAATTATTTCAATCGAGCGGGTTGCTGCGAGGCAGGAACATCAGGCCCCCCGATTCGGTCATGCCTGCGCGCCATGCCCGGTTTCAGGGCGTTTTTCTAACCAAGGGATCAGCTCCAACGCCGAATCAGCTTTTATTTCAACGACCTCGGGTGATCTGGTACAGACTATGCAAACGTTTGCTCATGGCCATTGAACGAACAATCGCCGCAGCTCTCGACACATCGCAGCCCCCAGGGGCTTACCCCCGCATGAACAAGGATTTTCAATGCACCGACCGTCTTTCTCCACAACGGCCCGCTCCTCCCTGGCTGCCAAACTGCTACTGGGCGCTGTTACGGGACTACTCAGCGTCACCACCCAGGCCCAGGACAATCCCCCCAGCGAGTCAGCCCAGGGCGAGACCCTGAGCCCGGCCGCCGCACCGGCCAAATCGGGGCCCTACCTGTCGGACTGGTACAACCAGAACTTCACCCTGATCGGCACCAAGGACATCAGTTTCGGACCCCGCCCTGTCGACGATATCTACCTGGAATACGAGTACTTCGGCCGCAAAGGGCCGTTCGAGCTGTACGGCTACATCGACATCCCGAAGATCCTCGACATCGGCAACAGCCATGACAAAGGCGCGTGGGACCACGGCTCGCCGCTGTTCATGGAGCACGAGCCGCGGATCTCCATCGACTACCTGGCCGGCCGCAGCCTGGCCGTCGGCCCGTTCAAGGAGTGGTATGTAGCCTTCGACTGGATCTACGACCACGGCAGCAACAGCGCCAACCGCGCCAATACCCTGTACAGCGGCCTGGGCACTGACATCGACACCCATTCGCGGGTCAATCTGTCGGCCAACTTCTATGGCCGTTACCAGTGGGAGAACTATGGAGCCAGCAACGAGTACTCGTGGGACGGCTACCGGGCCCAGCTCAAGTACATCGTGCCCCTCGGCAAGTTCGACAACGGCGCCTCGCTGACCTATATCGGCTTCACCAACTTCGATTTCGGCTCGGACCTGCACAAGGACAACCCCAACCGCACGGCCAATGCCACGGTATCCACCAACGTGTTGCTGTACGCCTTCACCCACCTGCGCTTCACCCTGGTGGGCCGCCATTTCCACAATGGCGGCAACTGGCAGGATGGCAGCCAGCTGAACTTCGGCGACGGCGATTTCCGCGGCCGGTCCGATGGCTGGGGGTATTACGCCGGGGTCGGCTACCAGTTCTGATCACTTGCGCCATGGAGGCTCGCATGCACCCGATGCACCGTCTTTCCCTCGCCGTGGGCCTGGCCTGCGGCATCCTGCTCACCTCGCCGACCCAGGCCGGCGAGACGGCTGCGCCGCCGATCAAGCCCAAGGTGATGCTGATCGCCATGTTCGCCCCCGAGGCCCAGCACTGGATCGAGCGCCTGGAACTGAAGCAGGAGGTGCGTGTGCCAGGCCTGTCGGCGGAATATCCGGTGATACGTTGCAACAGCCGGGACGTCTGCCTGCTGGTGACCGGCATGGGCCAGACCAACGCCGCGGCCTCGACCCTGGCACTGGCGCTGTCGCCGAAGTTCGACCTGCGCAAGAGCTACTTCCTGGTCGCGGGGATTGCCGGGATCAGCCCGAAGCACGGGACCCTTGGCACCACCGCCTGGGCCCATTACCTGGTGGAGTTCGGCACCCAATGGGAGCTGGACTCGCGGGATGCGCCCAAGGACTGGCCGACGGGCTACCTCGGGATCAACACCAAGGGCCCGAACGAGAAGCCGCCGCTGGATTACAAGACCGAGGTCTTCGAGCTCAATCCGAAGCTGCAGGCCAAGGCCTATGCCCTGTCACGCGGGGTGAGCCTGAGCGAGAGCAAGGAATCGGCGGCCTGGCGGCTCAAGTACCCGATGGCGCCGGCCAACCAGCCGCCAGTGGTGACCCGGTGCGACACCGTGGCGGGCAACACCTGGTTTTCCGGGACGCGCCTGAGTGAGCGGGCCGAGGCCTGGACTCGGTTGCTGACGGATAACAAGGGGGAGTACTGCACTACACAGCAGGAAGATAACTCCACCTATGAAGCGCTGCTGCGGGCCAGTCGTGAAGGGTTGGTGGATGTGCAGCGGGTGGCGGTGGTGCGGGCGGGGTCTGACTTTGATCGGCCTGAGCCGGGGGGCAGCGAGGTTGAGAATCTGCTCGAGTATGCCGACCAGGGCGGTTTTGTTCCGGCGTTGGAAAATCTCTATCGGACTGGGAATCCGCTGGTGCAGGAGATTCTGAAGAATTGGGCAGCCTGGGAAAAAGGGATACCGGAAGTTTGAGCGCATCACCCCACTCGGCATCCAACCAGCAGCAGCTGACGCCTGGACTAAAAACCCGCCGGAGGGCGGGTTCTACACGCGGGCAATTATCAGTTTGGCTGAATGCCTTTGATCAACTGAAGGCGCATTGGGTAGCCCTGACCAGGCTGAATAACAGTCTCGGTTTCAACGGTCTGCACGACTTTTCCCTCAGCGTCCTTCGTGACAGCAATGGTCTTGCTGTAGGAGCTTTGGACAACGCAGCCGCTCAAAACAGCGCTGGTCGCAATAACTGCCAGAAAAAGCATTGGTTTCATGTTGAGCTTCAATCCTTGGAAATGGGCGGGGCGCAATGTAGCAACATGCCATCACCAAGGGAAGTCTGCGGTTCACGTGTAGTACATGAGGGCGATGCGCGTCAGCGCCTTATTGCCTTCTGGTCGGCTCGGGCATGATGCCGCCTGTAAGGAGAACGGCTGCTGGCCCTATCAGCCAATCCACCGTCGTTCCTGAGCTGACTGCCGGAATCAAAAAAAACGCGGCTAACAGACCTACGCCTGCCCAGATGCGCCTGCGTGGCGTGAGCCACTCTCGGACCTTTTCCAACCTTCTGCCCATTGGCACTCACTCTCCTTGTTTGCTCTGCGGTGAAGCGGATCGCCTACTGTGCTGCGCAGCACCAGCGAACCAAAACTGCTAGACACATCCACCCGGCGCCAACTCAAGCCTGAGCCACTTCAGGTACTCGAGAATCTCGGCATCGTTACGCTTGCAGTACGACCATTTTTGCTGCTTTGAAACCGAGATGAACCCCGCCTGCTTGAGAATTTCAAGGTGCCGGCTCGCTGTTGGCTGGGCAATACCCAGCGCACTTGCGATAAGGGTCATGCAGACGCCGAACTCGACGGGGTCTGCCGACCATTGTTCAGCGAAGTGGTCACGAGGTGCTGCGAGCAGCCGAAGGATCGCCATGCGAACCTCACTGCTCATCGCTTTCATCTGTATTGATCTGTCCATGCCTGCATCATATAGTCATTTAGCTAAATGACAATGTGAGGTGAGCAATGTTGGACCTACCCTACGCATCGAGCATCGAAGGCAACACCGTCAGATGGGGAAAAATGGGGACAGGCGCGCCGCTGGTCGCCATCCATGGTACCCCTTTCTCTTCGCAGGTATGGAGGCGCGTCATACCTCATCTCGCTGACCGCAGGACCGTGTATTACTTCGACCTGGTTGGCTATGGCCTGTCTGAAATGAGAGAAGGCCAGGACGTTTCACTGGCGATGCAGAACAACGTCATGGCTGCGCTTTTCGAGGAATGGGGCATCGAGCGCCCTGATGTCCTGGCTCATGACTTTGGAGGCGCGACAGCGCTGCGCGCGTACTACCTGAATGGCCTGCGCTATGCGTCCCTCACCATTTTTGATGCGGTAGCCCTGGCCCCCTGGGGCTCTCCTTTCGTTCAGCATGTCCGTCAACATGAGGCCGCCTTTACCGGGATGCCCGACTACATGCACCGGGCGCTGCTGGCAGCCTATCTGCAAACCGCTGCGGCCAATCCCCTCAGTGACGAAGCCCTGCAAGCGTACAGCGCTCCATGGCTGGGGCCGATTGGCCAGGCGGCCTTCTACAGGCAGATCGCACAGATGAATCAGCGCTACACCGACGAAGTCGAACCGCTATACGGGAAGCTGGATTGCCCCGTATCGGTACTTTGGGGTTCGGAGGACGCCTGGATTCCCTATTCCCAGGGGGAGCGTCTTGCTGGGCTTATCTCCCGACAGCCCTGCGTGCGAGTAGAGAACTCAGGCCACCTGATGCAGGAAGACAGGCCGGAAGCGATTGTGGCGGCAGTTCTCAAGCAGCTTGGCCCCTGAGGCAGGTTCGCTGGACTGTCTGTATGTCCAAATTCCCAGCGGTCTGTGCCTATCGACAGAGCGATTTCATCGGTACGGTTCAGGGCTCACTGTTTCTGCGAGATTGTCATGGAGCTGACAGCAATCCCGTTTGGTACCACGGACTGGTCAAAAATCGATCCTGTCGCTTATCCGGGCGAGAACGGTACGGCGTATTGGCGTACCTGTCTGTTTGGGGAGGTTCGGGTTCGATGGATTGAGTACACACCAGGATATGTAGCCGATCATTGGTGCCGGAAGGGTCATATTCTATTTTGCCTGGAAGGTCGGCTGGACACCGAGTTGGAGGATGGTCGGGTTTTCACCTTGCAGCCGGGTATGAGCTATCAAGTGGGGGACAATGCGGAGGCGCACCGGTCGTCGACGGCTACTGGAGCCAAGCTCTTTATTGTGGACTGAGCCTCATGCGTTTTGTAGAGGCGATGGAAGCGGGCGTATCGAGCAAAACCGTACTTTACAGCCCTGCAGATTAACGGAGGCGCCGAATGGCCATGGACCAAGCCGAGCGCGACCGACGCCGGCGTGAGAGGGCCGAGCGATTGCAGGAAGAAGATCTGCGCTTGAAGGTCCGATCAGGCACTAAACAGGCCCTGCTGGAATTGATGGAGTGGGCAGGGATCGAGGAACAAGGCGAGGCAATGACGCTGATGATTCATCACCTGCATGGGCTCGGCCCAGGCGGCGCGCTTCCGCTATTGGAGCCTCCGCGCCACGAAATCACAGTGTCACCGTCTGTGGTGCGAAAGCTTGAGAATTTCCGCGCGTGCGAGGCTCTTCGGCTCACCTCAGATACCTGATGCTCACTTTGCTAACGCAACAAACAGGCCGATTACGAATAGGGCCAAAATAATTGGCGAAATCCACTTCATCGCCTCCTTGTCTGCTTCGTCCTGTGCCGCTTTACGGCGCTCATATGCGATTTTCCCAGCCATTACCCGGCGCGGATTCTTCACCCCGGTGAAATTGCGCTTCCCCACTGTTCACTTCCTGTTCCGGCCCCATGCCGGTCACCCGTAATACCCCATTACAGCCCCAATTGCCATCATGCCGCCAGCACTGGCCCGCACGGCCGGCGCCAGCAACACATCAATCTGCCGCCCAGCGGCTTGGTAGTTATTGGCCATGACCCAGTGAAAGAGGCTGTTTTCGACTTCGGCGCCGAACGTGGCCACCTAATTGTCACAGCCACATCGTTTTGTCTTTGTTTCTCACCATATTAAATGTGCTGAAAGCCGGCCTAACTTTAAAAGTCTCCACAGCATGATCAAAGCCACGCAATGCATCCTGAACCTGCTGGCGTGTAATCCTGCTTCGACTCCCGACTATTACCTGCCGCAGCTTAATTCGGTCATTGATTTCTTGAAAAATCAACTCAGACCTATTGAGATTAGAAATATCAACAAACAGTCTATGTTCTTGCTCGTATCTCCAATGAACGAATTTAGTAGATGCATATGCCTCCATCCAGCGCTTGAACGCCATAGGATCATTCAAGTCAGTGTCCGTCAGCCTAATCTTGCTGGACCTGTATTTTACTTGCATCAAATCACTTTCACTGACATCAAATCCAAGACAAAGCCCTTGATGCTTTTCGGCATAGTGCGCCCATTGGACAGGATTATTGAATTTTGCGCTAAAGCAGATCAACCCAAGATTTTCCGATACTGTTTTTTTTAGTTCCTTAAACGTCCTTCTGACTGCCTTGTCCGATTGATGATTGCATGAAAATTCAAATGGATCATTTAAATCCATAATGGTAGCCACTTTGAGCCGCTGCCGCTCCAAGTTCTCAATACCATATTTAGCGTTACAAAAATGATAGACCCGTTTTACTGCCATAAAAACTCCATTTCCATCCACCTTTTCTACATTCTTCTATTACCCCATCTCGCCCCAAATTGCCACCATGCCGCCACCAGCACGGAGGGCGGCGCATGCAAATCGAGAGGCATCGGCCATGACGGAGCAGAAGGCGGGAGCCGCCAAGCACTCTGCGGACTACCGCGAGCGCGAGAAGAAGAAGGCTGCGAAGCTGGACATCGAGAAGGTGTTTTTCAACATGCCTGCCGGGATCAAGGCTGTGCTGGCTGCCGAGATCGAGCGCCATGGCTGGTTCGCGCAGGACCATGATGAGTGGGCGCGTTGACATGAACGATCTGACGCACCAGCCTTTTTCATCTCGCCGAAACTAGCGCGTCAGTTCAAAGAGGCCAGTATGGCTGAGCTGAAGCGGTTTCCTGGAGATGAGGCGGTAGAACCCAGTGAATCCGGCTTAAGCCTTTGAGGGAGAGTCCATCACATGGCTCGCTATAGCAGCGAGAAACTTCAAGTCCTGGCCTTGATAGGACAGATCGATCAACCCGTTGCCGTCAGGCGAAAGGACTAGTCCTTTGGGAGTTATCATGAACCGAGTCAGCTCAATTGGTTCGCCGGTAACTAGATCGGGAATACTTAATGCGACCTCAACAGCCCCATGAGCTTCCAGGCCAATTGGGGCATAGTGGATGATGAACCTCTTGCCAAGTACTTCACCGTTAATCCTGCTGGCCATGTCATCATGGGCAATTGAAACTATGTTATCGAGGCTCTCGGCACTGCACTGGCTCCAGTTTTTTGCGAGCATCTCTAAATAGCCAATCGCAGAGCTCACATCAATTCTGCGCACTCCAATCTTTTGCCTGAATTCACGAAAGTCTTTCTCAAAGTCCATCTGACTCATTGGCAAAACTCCATCCATCCATCCATCCATCCATCCATCCATCCATCCATCCATCCATCCATCCATCCATCCATCCATCCATCCGGCCCCATGCCGGTCACCCGTAATACCCCACCCCAACCCAAATTGCCACCATTCCTCCCGGCCACGAAGACCGGTGTAGGGGGGAAGAAAGACCAGACTGAGGCTGGAGCACGGCCCCCCCAATCACCTGGTAGCGTCCAGCTGGATCGCCACCCCAACCGACACCGCTCGGCGAAGCAAAAGCCGCCAAGATCTTTGCCGCTGTCAGCGCCTGGAATCAGCAAAGAGCAGCATGAAACACATCACCGAACGCGTTCGGCACGGACGGCGAAAAGCCAAGCAGATTCACAACGCCACCAGAAGAATCAACTTTCAAAATCATGCACTTGGATAATATCATGAAGGCTCCGATGATTCCGTCCTCCTCATACCCTCAGGATGTGTCAATAACGGATAGACCGACGACGTATCATCAGCACCAAACAAATTATACACATGAACAGAACAAAGAGAGCCTGAGCGCAACGTATTAGCTAGATTATTACCCTTCACAATACTTACAGAATTAGGGCTCCTCAGGAAAATTATTGTCAAAAAAAGCGAATACTCATACTGATGAAAGACCTCAATAAAGTAGTTATAATAGAATTTTTTTCATCCGGCGTTATACCTGAGCCATCAATAAAATATAGGCAATGAGACGCTTTTCTAGCGAAACCATTTAAACGATCAAAGTCCCCCGCAATTATACCCCTGACATATTCGGCCGATGCATCAACCCCGGCTTTCCAGGACATCAAATCAAACTCATCCCTTTTCTTTACTAGCTTTTGACGCAGTTGATATGCGTACCGTTTCGACCTATCAGTTTCGGATCGAAACAGCACTTCAGCATAGTCATCCAATCGCCCGACAAGCTGAAAAAAAGTATTCTCGAATTTTTCCCTCTCCATAATACCTTGCTGAGTAGCCATGAACGCGGTTGTCTTCTTTGCCTCATTGGTTTGTATCAAGGTGGTTCTAAGCAGAACCAACAACGCCAAAAAACTCAAAACTGGATTTAAGAGACCTCCAATAAAATCCCCCACCTGACCAATATTACTAGATATCGCAAGATCAGATTTACCCAATATAATAAACGCTATCAGAACCACCACCGCCACTGCCAACGCCAACGAAATAATGAAAGTGCTATTTAAAGGACTTACATCCCTCTGAACCTCTTTAACCCCAGAAAAGAAAGTTAGATGCAAAGCGTGCACAGAAATTGAAACAAACACAAACCCCAAAAAAATCTCAACATACAAATTCATGATAAAAACATCCTGGAAAAATACCTTATAAAAATGCAGCCCCAGCTCTCTCCACTAGCTCCCCAACGAGCAACGCAAACCACGATTTTTTAGTTTGTTCGAGCGGCTGCAGGACATCAACGACGAGCAGTGTGTGGCCGAGGGTGTTGGCACGAGCGAGCACGCCGTGGACATGAAGCTCACCAAACCGCAAGGAGAGTCACTGCCAAAGCCCATGCTCAAGGACTTGTGGGTTTCCATCAACGGTCCGGAAGCCTGGGAAAACAATCCGTGGGTATGGGTCGTCGAGTTCAAGAGGATCGAGCCATGACTGACCTGCTCGAAACACGAACCTAACCCCGCCCCACCAACTTAAGCCCGCTGGCGACTCGACCTATAGCCCGCACTGAGCAACAACAAGCCAGGCACCAGTAGCCCAACTGCGGTGTAGCCGAAGGCTTCCTGCCCCGACGCACCTATAGCGGCGAACGCGGCACCAATCGCAATGAGCGGTGCACCTGCGAAGTAGAAAGGTTTTTTGGCTGTCTTGCCCATATCGATCCTCCTGATTGAGGCCCCATTTAATCACACCTGCCGCCACCAGCGGCGTGGAGACCATCACATGCAAACCGAGATTCTTTCGGACGAAGAGCTAGCCGAACTGACTGGCTATAAGGCCAGGGGATATCAGCGTCGCTGGCTAGAGGAACGTGGCTGGATATTCGTTGAAACCCGCAGCGGGCGCCCACTGGTTGACCGCCATTACGTCCGCATGAAGCTAGGCGTGAGCCTTGGAATAATGCCAACGGCGTCGCCACCACCAGTATTCCCTGAGTGGACACCTGACATTTCGAAGGTGAGGTGAAATGCGCCTAAGGAAGACTGAGAACCGTGACCTGCCGCCAGGCATGTACTGGCGCAAGCGCACTATTAAGAGCAAGAAAAACCCTGGCAAGAAGTGGATCAGCTACTTCTACTTGGATAAGTCTGGGAAGCCGGTACCGCTGGGCACTGACCTGAATTTGGCAAGGCTGAAGTGAGCCGAGCTGGAAGCGAAGGAGAAACCCAAGGATCTGGTCACCATGGGTGCGATCTTTGACCGATACGAGCGCGACATCATCCCGAAGAAGGCGCCGCGCACTCAGAAGGACAACCTGGCGGAGATACGCCAGTTGCCCAGCTACTTCGAGAAGGCTTCAATCGACGGCATTACACCCGCTCACGTAGCGAAGTATTGCGACGCCAGGACGGCGCCGGTCCGGGCAAACCGAGAGATCGCCACCCTGTCGCACATCCTCAACATCGCCCGTGAATGGGGCCTGACCAACCGGGAGAACCCCTGCCAGGGTGTACGCAAGAATAAGGAGGTGCCGCGGGACTTCTACGCCGGCCCTGAAATCTGGGATGCGGTGTACGCAGTCGCCGTACCGGAACTCAAGGATGCGATGGACCTGGCCTACCTCACCGGTCAGCGACCAGCCGATGTCCTGGCCTCAAGGGCCTCAGATGTGGTCGACGGCTACCTGCAAATCGACCAGGGCAAGACGGCCAAGAAGCTTCGGATACGCCTGGCCACTGACGGTGAGCAGAGCCCGTTGTCAATGCTGCTTGAGCGTCTGCTGCTGCAGCGTAGGGAGCGAGGTGTGCGCGGCCCTTACCTGATCAACACAGAGGACGGCCGAAACGTCACCAAGTCGATGCTTCGACTCCGATGGGATGACGCGAGAAAGGCGGCGGCAGACAGGGCGATTGAGGACATGGACCCGGCCCTGGCCGAGATGATCAAGGGCTTCCAGTTCCGAGATATCCGCCCAAAGGCCGCCAGCGAAATCGAGGACCTAGCCCATGCAAGCAGGCTTCTCGGCCACACCGACAAGCGTATAACGGAGGTGGTTTACCGCCGCGTCGGCGAGGTTGTAAAGCCTACCCGGTGATGGGTTCAACAAGCCAAGTTGCGGAACACCACTTAAAAGATGCGGAACACATGCGCGAATCATCTGGCGTAAACGCATACCCCAGAAACACGAAAAGCCCCGAATTTAGGGGCTTTTGTATGGCGGAAGCGTAGGGATTCGAACCCTAGGATAGTTGCCCATCGACGGTTTTCAAGACCGTACCATAAGCGCCCATTTATCAAGGTGTTAACGCAAAAAACGATTCCAAAACTAACACGAGGAGGCTCGGCTACAGGCCGCATAGCACAAGGGTCGTAATTTTGGTTTTGGAACCGATTTTCAGACGCAAGCTACGGATTAGCCATCAACGACGAAGCACCACTACCTACACCGAGACGCTATAGAACACCACTAGCAAAATCAGTGACGATTGACTAGTCGATTGCTGATCAAACGAGAAAATCTGTATATCAAAAGCCGCCCGACATAAAGCAGCTACGCTCAAACGCAATCGTTCAACTTCGCAAAAGGGCGCCTTATTATCTTTAGCATCTCTATATGCACGCAACCCCTCCAGAGCCTCCCGAACAAGTATCTCTCTAGAGTCACCCACCCCTTCTTTAGTTCTTATCATGGGACAACCCCTATGGATTGACCAGAACATTAAAAGGACGCCTAGCGTGGGAGAACACCAGGAACTGCAGCAGCAAATCATGCGGTTTATTTTATAAAGCAAAAACTCATGAAAAGCCCCTAAAAATCAATGGCAACCGTCACGCCAAACGAGCATATCAAAGCCACAGATCACCACCGAAAGCGCAAGGGCCTGCCCTCAACAAGAAAAAGCGAGAGCAGGCCACACCCACTAGAACCAACCTGATATCACGTTCCCGACATCAGAGAAAAAGTTTTTAATGGAGGACCAAGCATTAGCCAGCCACTTAGCAACACTTTGGATTATCGAACTGAAAAAATCAATAATTGCACTATACACCTTGTTAGCCAGCGAGCACACGCTCTGAAAGGCAAAGACGATCGCATTACCGGCCCCAGGGTTTTCTTTATAAATCTCCTTAGCCTTATCACGCCAACGATCAATTGCCGCCGCATTATCCCTTTTGGCCTTATCGGCCATTTCGTCAATTTTCCTGCTAAAGTCATCCTGATTATTCGAGGACTCTAGCGCCTTAGTATACTCAGAAGTCTTGCCGTGAAAACCAGCACTATCGGAATTCAAGTCCGCCTTGCAGTCACCAACAAACCGATCAATGACCTGATCATTCCCACCATCGGAAACATAACTTACAGCCAACGACACTGGCTGCAAGCTTTCATACAGCTCATTCAGCGCCTTCGATTCCGCACTGTAGCCTTGTGCCCGCCTATCACTTTTGAAATGGGCAGCCATATCATCAATAATACTCTCAAAGTCATTACGAGCAAGAACCATGCTTTGGGCTGACATTATTCTCTCCCTGAAAATATCAAAAATTTGCTTACAGCCCCTCCAATATAGCCCAGCCTCACAACACGTCAAAACACTCAACAATCTCAACTTATATATAGTCACCTAATACTATAAGGAACGTATGAGTTCCTGATGGTCACGCGACTATAGCTGTTAGGCCGTCACAGCCTCGGATGACAACTCCGCGATTGGGCGTAAATCCACAACCTCATCGGTAGGGGCACCACAGTGTTACGCGCTTTTAGGAGCGCGTAGGCCCTCCAGAGCCTCCGTTTCACGACACTATCTTAGAGTTTCTCCGACACAGCAGTACTTTGCAGCTGTCTCCACTAGGGTATGAGAAACGCTATTTCCTGAGTTTGGAGAGTGCATAGGAAACCACGGGAGATTCAGGTTTTTTGCCTTCACGCTTTTTTCACACTCAATGCCGCATGGTGAAGGCTCATCCGATCCCCTACGTTCGCCCGCGCTCCCCTGCGGGCTTTTTCTTTTCTGAATAAGACGAAACCGGCTAAGTCCAGTCGCCTTCAGCGCACATCAGCAGCGCTGCATTGGCCTGGCGAACCATTGCAATCCACTCAGTTGAGCTTACCAAGCCGGAATGCTGAAGACGCTGGGCTACTGCCAGGGCTTGATCATATTCTGACTCTCGTAGCACGCCCGCACCAAGGTACCTACCCGTCCAGTCAGCAATGACCAGATTTTGCTCTTGCTCTACCACCCCAAAGCCCCCACGAAGCCTAGCGCTAAATGTCGGCGAGATTACATAATGTCCTCCGAGCAAGAAATTGGGGCTCACTACCGCTCATCCGGATCTTCCTGCAAAAAGAAATAATACCAAGGTCTAGTTGTAAGAAATAATTTCAAGCACAGAAAACGACAGAAATCGGAACGATTCGCAGCAATACTGCTTGAGCTGCATGAAGCTATCGGCAGGCTGAATCGAGCAGCCCAACCCATCGCTGCATGTGCATGACCTGCGGGCCATAGCAGCCCGATGCCCTGTTGAGCGAAACGAAGCTCAATGGCGGGGTAGTGGCTGATGACCCAAGGCGTAAAGCTGATAATCGGTCACCGCTTGGAATGAGGATTCCGCGATAAGCCGTAAGCGCTCGATCTCTTCTACCGAACCTCCAGCGTCCTGAGCGTTATGGTAGGCACGCAAAGCCTCAATGGCCTCACGGATAAGTGGCTCTCCCGCCTCAATCATTCCTTCGATGGTTCGTTTCACGACATTCTCCTGCCGAAACGTGCTGATCGCGCTGCGGCGCATCAAGCCCTAGCCTCTACCCCTCAAGCGGCATCCACATGACACATCCCCCTGCCGCTTGGGCGATCAACCAGTCATGTTCACGCTTGCCGAAGGGCCTGGGCATACCAATAGACTCTCGATAGGCATACTGATGGGTGACCTTCAGTTCCAGCGCAGTAGGTGTTGCCTCTCCCAGCTTACCTTTGCTCAGTCCCTCCAAAGCGCCCGTTAATGCGAGATGTTGTTTAACTCCATCATCACTGTCTTCCAAAATGGATACAGCAATAAACGCAGCATTCGCACAACGATCCACTTTCAGTACCTGCGGCTTTGCACTGTCCATTTCAAAATTCGAACCTTGGGCTACGGCTGACAAACACAGTGCCGCACACATGAACAAACTACGCATCGACGACGTCCTTTCGACCTGAACAGAGCAAAATACTCACACCTTCATCCCCGCCTCGAACGGCCGAAGCCTATCCTGGCGGCTTAACCAAGGCATTATAGGATTTCTCACAGGCAAGCCCAGCTATTCTGGCGCGGTCAAACGCTGCCGCCAGCTCTCCCGCTCGAGCATCAGCCCGTGCGAGCAAGTCGGAGAGCACCATTGCGGCGCGTCGGGCTGCCTCGCTTCGAGCGGCAACTGCGGGATCCGGGCCGGAGCAACCGACGGAGGCAGCGAGCTTGCCGGCTTCGTCACGCAGCCGCTGACCAGCAGCATGGGCACCAGCAGCAGCGCCTTCAGCGATCGTTCGTTGTTCCTGAGCATGCGCACTCACCTCCTCTTGCGCTTCGACGCGCTGTTGCTCCTTTGCCCGCTCCCCTCGCTCACCCAGCATCTCAGCCAGTCGGTCGCCACTGTCCCGCTGTGCTGATGCTGTGGCGGCCTGGGCGCGCTCAACTGACCGCCCATGCTGGTAGACGAACCAGTACGAACCGACCACAGCCAGCAGCGCAATCACGCGCACGTTCCAAGTGTTCATCCCAGCGCCCTTCGCAAGCCCTCAGCGAACACCGCCGCCGGATACTCGTAGTTCGCGTTCTCGTGCTTGATGATCGCGTGCACCAGGCCGCCCAGGATCAGCAGGTTCTTGATGTCCTTGATCGGATCGCTCGGGGCAAGGCCACAGCGCTGCGCCACGGTGCGAATGTAGGCATCGGTGTCGTTCTCTACCTCCGGTGCCCAGCGTTTGATGATCGCCGCAACAGTGCGCAGGCCATGCTTGTTGTAGTAGGTCTGCAAAAGCT
The DNA here is from genome assembly GCF_014268935.2 of Pseudomonas peradeniyensis. GTDB lineage: Bacteria > Pseudomonadota > Gammaproteobacteria > Pseudomonadales > Pseudomonadaceae > Aquipseudomonas > Aquipseudomonas peradeniyensis. Next base: position 504,250 of record NZ_JABWRJ020000004.1, read on the forward strand.
TGCCGAGCGCACGAATCCCATTCTCCGGAGTGTCGAAGGTACAGAATCGGCCGCCGGGCTCTTTACCGATCTGGCCAACCCAGTTGTTGGCGGGATTGAAATCGATGTTTCCCGGGTTGCGATTGCGCACGCCGCGAGGAAGTAATTGAGTCATGGTTTTCTCCAGGCAAGAAAAAGCCCCGTCAGTGCGGGGCTTCATTGGGTTTGTTCGGCGATCCAGGGCGGCGCGACAGGCCGGTGCTTGATCTCCGGGAACTGCTCCGACTGGGGCCAGTCACGCAGGGACTGTAGGTAGGCCAGCAGCTCGGCGAAGCGCTCGCCGGTAAGCGTGGTGCTGCGCTGCAGATCCTGTTCGTCACGATGGCGTTCGCGTAACCACAGCACGTCGCTCACTGCAGAATCGCGCCATACCCGCTCGGTAGCTTCGATCTGCTCTCGTGTCCTCGGCGGGTTCAAATAGGCCTGCAACTCGGCGTCAGTCATCAGCACCAGGTCCTTGACCTTGAATGCGTCCTCAGAACCGTCCGCCGCGTAGGCATAGACCTGGTTCGTTCCCTTCTGTCGATAGTGCTTGTTCATCGGTATTCACTCCATTTCATAATCAGGTCATTGCCGTCTTCACGGAACATCCCGGCAGTTCCACCTGGCGGCACCGGACCTTCAAGCGTCGTCTCACTCCCCCCTGTCATGAACGCTTTGGCCCAAGGACTTCCATTGATGTGGAGACTGGCAGACAGGTTCCCACCACCTGGGTCGCGAACGTGGACGGAGACCCAGATCGTCTTGTTCGTGGTGTTGGGATAATTGACCCCCCAATTTCGGTTGGCAGTCATGTCCTGCGGCGACTGATTCATGCCAAACGCAACATCCGCGAACCGTCGCGGCGAAACGTAGGTGTTGTACGAGCTCTTGTTCACCATGTCGGTGAGTGTGGCCTCCAGCTGGTAGCTGAACGCATCGAACCAGCCACTCCACGCAGAGCCATCCCAGACCCGCCAGGCCTTACGTCCGTTGTTCGCCCCGATGCCGTTCAGGGTCTGCTCGCAATAGGCATCTCCCCCGCTGACATCGATAACGTGGCGACCTTGCGCCCAGCCTTGCGGCAGACCTGCAAGGCCCGAGGCCGGGGTGATGAACTTGCCGCCGGTTTTGTACTTGTTTAAGTCCGTTTCGGTCGAGGTCGCTTGCCCGCCGATGCCATATGCCATCAGCGCAGCCGAGGACAGCAGCGGCGAGCCGTTCCACTTGAGGGCGCCGGTATAGTCCATGCTGAGCTTGCCCGAGGCCTTGCCCTGCCAGCTGAAGCCGATCGCAGGCGCATAGTCATCACGCACTTCCACGGGGTTGGATGCGCCAATTTCCCCCGCCTCGCGGATCAACGTCGCGCCGGCCGAGTAATCAGAGCCGTTAACCGGCGAGGCCAGCACGGGCTGTTGGCGGCTGACAGCCCCCACGACTAATCTGCTTACGACTTCGTTCTGCACAAACTCTGTCGTGGCCAGCTGGGTGGTTTTGGTGCCCTTCGTTGCCGTAACTGCCGTTGGCACGCCGGTAAAGGCAGGACTGGCAAGCGGGGCTTTCTGGGCCAGCGCCGTGTCCACCTGCTGTCTGTTGTAGGCATCAGTGATACCGTAATCGCCCAGCGTCGTAGGGTTGCTACCGACGGTGACCCTGCCTAGTGCATCGACCGTAACCTGCCGGTAGCTGCCAGCGACCACGCCCGTATTGCCGAACAGCTGGGCGAAGGTCAGCGCCGTGGTACCGACCTGCGGCGGTGCGGTGTTGCTCAGCTGCCACATCGACCCTGCGTAAGCCGTACCGGCCTGCACGATGATCAGGTGGCCCGGCGTGCATTCTGCGCTGTCGTTGGCATCGAGCGCCCGCACCCAGGCCCCGGCGGCGGCGTTGTAGATCCAATTTTGCGAGGCGTTGGCCTGGTCCTTCACCAGCACCCGGTCACCGGCCGCCAGGGCCACGCCGTCAATGGTCTGCAGGCCAGACAAAGCAATGGGGCCGGTGGTAGCCACCCGCACAGCGCGCTTGACGTCACTGGCGGCGAGCCCCTGAATGGCCTGCAGCAGTTGGGCGTTGTCGTCCTCGCTCGGTGTGAGGCCGGCAGCCTTGATCACGGCCAACAGCTCGTCGGTGACGGCATTGCCCCAGGCCGAGGGGATCAGCGAGCCCGGCAGGCCCGTGCTGACGTTCTCGTCCACGAACTTGCCGCCAACAAGGCCGACATTGGGAATGCGTTTCGGGTAGTCCATATCGCGTTATCCGTAGGTAATGGTTTCAAGGGTGTGCGCCGGGGCGGCGCGGCTGACCAGGCACTCCAGCGCGCCGTTGGCGGCGCCGCCGAAGGTCTGCCCCCAATGGCTGAAGCCGAAGCGGCTGCCCTGGGCCAGGCGCGGCCCCGTCTCCAGGGTCCACATGAATTGCGCGCCCCAGGTACCGAAGCGGGCCGAGCCGTACCGCGACCGGCCGAAGCGCGGCGCCCGGTGCTCGACCACGCGGGCATTGCGGTAGCCCAGCGAAAAGGCCAGTTCAACGAAGTAGGCCGGCGTCTGCCCGCCCACCTCCAGCAGCCGGCGGCGCACGGCCAGTTGCCGATCGGCAAACGCCGGCGAATCGCCCATGCAGGGGTCGGGTAGTTGCATGACCCGCTCCCAATCGGGGACCAGCTCGCGCACGGTGGCGGGTTCGCTCTCGGCCAGCAGGTCAGCGGCGCGGCGATCCTCGGTGGCCAGCTCATGAGCCGCCGCCTGCAGCACCTGGTCAACGCCTGGGTTGAACTCGCGATCCCATGCCGGCCCCGGCGGCAGCAGCGCGCACAACTGCGCGTAGTAGTCCTGCACCGTCCTCACGACCACAGCACACCCCCATAGGTCAGCAGCTCATTAGGGGCCGCCTGCACGTCGCCGGCGGGGCTGATGACGGAGTGATCACGTTCACCCGTGGCGCCACTGATGGCCTCGGCAATGTGGGTGGCCAGCAACGTGGCGCCCAGCTCCGATTCACGGTTGTGCAGGTCCACCAGGGCGGCTTCCACAGCGCGGCGGACCGCGCTGCTGTCCGGGGTGACTGTCAGCTGGTACTGCACCGGCTTCTCTGCCGGGGGCAGCACGTACACCTCGGCTGTCACCGGGCGCTCTTGCTCGATGTAGGCCGCAACGGTCGCCAGGGCCTCAGCGTTGGGGATGATGTCGATATCGCCATCGCGCACGAAGAACAATCCCACCGTTCCCGGCCCCACCCAGCGCCGCACAACCCAAGCCCGGGTCACCCCGGCGACCTCCAGCGCCCAGGTCTCGTAATCGCTCTTGCTGCCGCCGTGGGCAATGACCCGGTACGAGCGGATCACCCGAGCGCGCAGCGCCTCGATACTCTCCTGCTCGGTGCCGCCGGTCAGGCCCGGCGCTGCCACGGTGAACGTATCATTGACCCCCAGCACCGGCGACACTACGCGCAGCGGGGTGCCGGCGGGCGTGTTGCCCAGTTCGCCCGGTTCCAGGGCTTCGACCTGGGCGACGCCATCCGTGCTGCTCAGCTTGACCGAGGCCCGCACCCTGAACAGCACCTGATCATCGCGCTGCAGCAGCGTGCCGGCGTCGAGCAGCGCCGAGGCGGCGCCGGTGAAGCTGGCCGCCCCGCTGGCCTTCACGGCCTCCAGGCGCCCCCGCTTAAGCCGCGCCCGGGCCATGCGCAGTAGGGTTTCGTCGTCGGCCGTGTCCGGCAGGATCTGGTCGGCGATGTAGCGCTGATGGCCGTAGCGGCCGGACGAGGCCGCGCCCAGCACGCGGGCCAGCACCTCGGCGTCAGAACGGACCAGGGCGCTGCCGCCGGCCAAATCGGCCTGTGCCCTGGCCACCAGGGCGGGCAATGTTGGGATTTCAAACGGCATTGATCACCTGCCACAGGTTGTCTAGTTGAACATCGATCACCGGGCCATCGCGCAGGCCGACTTGCACCTGCATGTCGAGGCGGTCGGCCTTGCGCGACGCCGTTACCGTAACGGCGCTCACCCGGTCGTCATCCACCGTCCACTGCAGCGCCTCGCGGGCGAACGCCTCGGCCGTGCGCACCGTGTCGTCGGTCAGCGTGCGCCGGCGTAGCTGCCACAGGCGTGACCCGATGCGGTCATTGGCCAGGGTCGGGAACGTGTCGCCCCACCAGCCGTAACGCTGGTCGTCGTCCAGCAGGTCGCCGTCGTCGGCGCGGCGCCAGGTCAACAGGCTGATCACCACGGCGCGCTGCCAGGCGCGTTCGGACTCGGCATCGAGCAGCGTCATGCCGTCACCACCGGCTTACCGCTCTGCTGGTTACCCTTCGCCACTCCCTCATGCGGGTGGTTGACCTGGCTGACGCCGGCGGCGATCTGGTCGCCCTGCGACACGATCTGGCCCGTGGTGCGGATCACCGGTGTATCGAACTCCACGGCCGTATCGGCCTTGATCTTGAGCGTCAGCGTCTCGATCTCGATCACGCGGCCGCGCTTGAAGTGCAGGCGGTCGCCCTCGTCGGTGTAAATAGCCACCTCACCGCTCTTGAGCGCCTGCAGGCGAAAGCGCCGGTCGGCGACGCAGACGACCACCCCATGGGAGCGGTCGCCGCCCAGGAACGCCGCCAGGGCCTCGGCGCCGGGCAGCGGGTTGGACGTAAAGCCGTAGGGCTCGAAGTGCTCCATGCCGTCTTTCACTTCGTCGGCGGTCAGGCGCATCTGCAGGCCCTGCAGCTTGCGGCCAGCATCGACCAGGGCGACCACGCCCCGGGCGAGAAAATTTCTCATGGGTTTCATTGGCCAGGCTTCCAGTCGGCGGGGATCAGGTATTCGAAGTTGTCGGCCTTGCCGCCCTTCTTGAGCTTGCGCGACTTGTGCGGGTCTTTCGGCTCAGGGTCGAAGCCATCCGGCGGCCCTACCACGATGTTGGCCACGGTGCCGGCGTCATCGAGCACGTACTCGATTTCGCTGATGAGCATGTCGCGGTCGATGCCGATCAGCGGGTCGACCACGCGCACGATCATGTTCGGCACCCACAGGGCGCCGGTGGACTGCCGCCATCCCTGGATTTTGTAGCGTAGGGTCAGCGCCTTGCCCATGCGGCTGCCGCGCTCCCAGTTGGCCCGCGCCTGAGCCAGCTCCGGGGTCATCTGGCCACTTTCGTGGATCAGCAGCACCCGCCGCCGGGTGGCGCGCGGATCGGTGACGCCGGCCTTCACTTCGCTAGCCGCCGCGCCGTAGTCAGTGTCGGTGCCTGAGCGCTGGCCAGTGACGCGGTACTCGGAAAACACCCCCGAGAAATCCAGCTCGGCGCTGCCGGTCAACAGGTTCTGCCCCAGTTCCAGGCGGTCGACGGCGCGGCCGGCGCTGCCCGGCTTGATGATCACCACCCGCCCCCGGGCGTCATCGGTCGATAGCAGCCGCGACAGCGTCAGCAGGCGGTCGATGGACTCGAAGGCGGTTTCGCCGGGCTCTATCTGGTGGTCGGCCAGCTTGGTGGTTTCCGCCACCTCACTCAGCACCCGCACCCCGTAGGGCTCAGCCAGCGCCTGCACGATCTTCTGCACGCTCTGCCCGCGCCACTGGCCGGGCTTGTTCACCGCCGAGCAGTCCACCAGGTCGGCGGTCAGCGAGCGGCCGGCGACCGACCGTTCGACGCTGCGGGCGTCGTAGCTGATCGGCGTGCCGAACACCCAACCCGTCAGCACCAGGTCGGCACCGATCCGCACTTCGCAGCGGTCACCCTGGCGCACCGGGATTTCCTGCACCTGGCCCGGCCAGCTCCATGTCACACCCAGGCGAAAATCCCGGGCCTGGCGTTCGATGCCGGCACTGATGCTGACTTTCTTCCAGCCGCGATAGTCCAGGCCGTTCACGCTCAACGTGACAGCATTTTGGTTGTCCATGGATTCACTCTCGAGCGATGGTCAGCGCGCCGACAGGCAGAAAGCCCGGGTGCTGCACCTTGTTACGCGTAACGATTTCCTCGGCGCGGGTGGCGTCGCCATAGCGCTGGTACGCCAGCACCACCGCCGGCAGGCTTTCCCGCGTGGTGACCTCGGCCAGCCGCACGCCGGCGCGGGCCACTTCGGTCAAGTGCGCCCGCACCTGGTTGCGCACCACCTCCAGCCGCTCGACATGCTCGACCGGCGACGCCAGCGCGGCCAGCCAAAGGGCGTCACTGATGGCGTCACGCAGCGCGACCACATCGGCTGTCACCGGCACCTCGGGGCGCTGGATCGGGGCCACCACCTGCTGCTCCAGGGTGGCGAAACCGGTCAACGGCTCGGGCGCCTGCACCACCGGCATGGCCACCGCCTCGCGCACAGCCAGAGCGATCAGTGCATCGCGCACCAGCTCGCGGGCAGCGGTGACCACGGCGGCGGTGTCGGTTCCTCCGGCCGGCGGCGGCGCGTTGGCCAACTGGCGGGCCTGCTCCACCTGGCCGGTGATGGCCCGGCCGGACTCGGCGAAGCTGGCAAACTCCGGCGTCGCCTCGGGCAGCGCCGCGACGGTGCGGGCAAACTCCGGGTCAGCCTCCAGGCTGGCCGACTCGCCGCCGCTGGACGGCCCCCAGCGATATCCCGACGACCGTGAACTGCCGCCGACACTGGCGAACTGGCCCCGGATCATCGCCGCGAAGTTGCCCGGGGCGTTAATCAGCATGTCGGCCAGCGCCTCCACCGAGCTGACCAGGCCCGTCAGTTGGCGAAGCTCCGAGGCAATGGCCATCTGCACCCCGGCCACACCGTTCTGCAGCGCGACCACGGCCAGGCGCGCCCGGTTGACCACCGCCATGGCGGCCTTGTACCGGGCAATCGCCGACTCAAGCAGGCTTTCCGATGAGTCCTCCAGCTGCCGCGCCGTGTTCGGCACGCCGGCAGGAAAGCCCTTCTCGCCGTCCTCCACAAACACCAGGTCAAAGCGGACCATGCCGCCTTCACGGCGCTCATGGCTGACGCTACAGACCGTCGCGGTGGCCGTCAGCCGGCCATACCAGGGGTGGACCAGCTCGCCCGCCCCGGGCTTGTCCAGGGCGTTGAGCAGGTTGTCACGTTGGAAATAGCAGTCCTCCCCGATTACGAAGGCGGCCAGCTTGATTTCCCGCGTGACGCGGCCCAGGTCTTCCACCAGCGGCTTGTCCCGCTGCGGATACTCATGCGTCTGTGTGCGCCGTCCCGCCGGCATGCTGTCGTTGTCGACGTGGAACGGCACGCCCCGGAATGAGGCCGGGTGCAGCTGATCCCGCCAGGTACTCATGACGCCCTCCCCAAGGATCGGTAGCCCACTTGTGGGCTGACCTGCAGCCCGGGTTGGTTGGTGTCGGCCTGCTCCACCCGCATGCCCGGCGGTGCGTTGTCGAAGCGCACGACCATTTGCCCTTCCAGCTGGGCTTTGCTGGCCTGGGCCGCCTGCTGCACCAGGGAACCCCGCGACGCGGCCAGGGCACCGGGTGCCGGCGCCGACAGACTGGTTTGCCCAGGACGCGACAGCAGGCCCATTTCAGCGCGTTTCGCCGCCTCCTGCGGGGTCAGCCCTTTGGCCAGGCTTTCTTGTGCATGCTCGGCCATCTGCGAGGCCGACAGCGGCATCGCCGCCCACGGTCCCGGCTGATTCGGCGCACGCATCAGGCTGGCCACGCTGGTGGCTTCGGGCATCAGTTGCACCGGCTGCGCCATCGGCTTGACCAGCGCCCCCGGTACCGGCTCGCCGGCAGCGTTGCGCGCCTTCTGCTGCTCGGCCCAGTCGTTGACCTTGGCCGTCGCCGCGCTGATCACGCCGTCGCCGCTCGACTCACTGTCGAAGCCCAGGAATTTCATCATGGGCTCGATAATGGGTCGCAGCTTGTCCCAGACCCCCTTGAAAAAGCCGGTGATGGGCTCCCAGTGCTTGATGATCAAACCCAGCGGCGACCAGTCAAAGACCGACTTGAGGAAGTCGAAGAACGGCACCGACAGGGCTTTGACCAGCTCCCACAGCGCGCCGAAGAACGCCGTCAGCGGCTCCCAGTTGGCGACGATCTGGCCCAGCGGTGACCAGGCGAAAGCGGTTTTCATCCACTCCCACACCGCCATCGCCGGGGCCTTGATCTTGTCCCATACCGCTTGGAAGTACGGCGCCACGGTCGACCAGTTGGCAATCAGGACACCGGCGGCAATGGCGATACCCCGGACGATCATGCCCACCGGGCTCATACTCGCGACCCCGTTCATCAGGGCCAGCGCCGCCGAGGCCCCGGCCGTGGCCAAGCGCAGTACGGTGAAGCCCACCGCCGCACCCAGCAGCCCTTTGATCAGCCAGGGATGCGCCCCGGCCAAGCTGGTCACGCCGCTGATGATCGGCCCCACCGTCGCCATGAAGTCGTTGAGCGGGGGCAGCAGCATGCTACCGACCGTGATACCCAGGCGGGTTACCCGGTTCTGCAGCAGCTGCATGGCGTTGGCCGTTGTTTCCGACCGCGACTTGTACTCGGCTTCCATCGAGCCGGCATAGGCCGTAGCGTCGCCCACCTTCGTCAGGTTGCCACTCAGCAACTGCAGGTTGGTCACCAGTGGCGTAATGGCCGCCACCGACTCGCTGCCAAAAAGATTGGTCAGCAGCGCCGGACGCTTGGCCGCGTCCACCTGGGAAATCCGCTTGAGCAGGTCCAACATGGTCGCCTGGGAGTCTTTCTGCATCGCGTCCGCGACATGCTTGGAATCCAGGCGCAGCGACTTGAAGGCCTCGGCCTGCGCCTTAGTGGCCGCCGAGCCCTTGGTCATCGCCAACATGAAGTTCTTGATGCCGGTCGCCGCCACGTCCTGCTTAACGCCGACGCCGGCCATGGTCGCGCCGATGGCCGCCACCTGCGCCGATGACAGGCCCGCCACCTCGCCCAACGCGCCCACTTCGGTGATGATCGCGGAAATCTGCTTGGTGTTTGCCGGCCCGGTGTTGCCCAGGTAGTTGATCCGATCGGCCAGCGCGACCACTTCGGTCTGGTTCATGCGGAACGCCGTCCGCCACTTCGCCATCATTTCCCCGGACTCAGAGGCCGTCTGATCGAAGGCGACGCCCATTTTCACGGCGTCTTCGGCGAACTGGTTCAGCTCTTCCCGGGCAATGCCGGACTGGCCGCCGGCGGCGACAATCTGCGCGATGCCCTCGGCCGCCATGGGCAGCCGCTCAGACAGGTTCAGCACGTCGTCGCTCATGGCCTTGAACTGCGCCGGCGACTCGAAGTTGACCACCTTCTTGACGTCGGCCATGGCGCTTTCAAAGCCAATGGCCGCCTTCACACCCATCACGAACGGGGCCGCAATCGCACCGCCCTGCAGGGCCTCACCGAAGGTGATCTTGCCAAGGCCCGAGCTGTTCAACTGCTTGCGCAGCACCGCGGCGTTTTTGCGAACACCGTTAAGCACCGGTGACAGCTTGTCGACGCCGGTAATCAGCGCCTTGAGTTGGAATTTATCCGCCACCGCCTCCCCCATTCAGCGCGTTGATGCGCCACGCGTTTTCCTCACTCTCGAACAGCGTGTCGAGGGTCCAGTCCAGCACCTCGCCCGGGGTGGCTTTCCACCACCAGGCAAGGTCGTAGGCCAGCTCGGTCAGGCCGCCGACTGCTTCGAATCTTGGGGCATGAAAAAACCCACGATCAGCCAGCCGATGGTGTTCAGGTCAGCCAGGTCCAGCTGGTTCACCGAACTGGCCGGGATGGCAGCGCAGATCGCGATGTACTTGCCGACCGCTTCCACCTCCATGATCGGGTGGCCGCTCTCACCAACGACGTAGGGCAACGCCTTGATTGCGCGGCACTCCTGCACGGTCGGGCGGCGCAAGGTCAGTTCGGTGACCTCTTCACCATGGGCCTGGATTGGGGTAGCGAGGGTGTGAGTTACAGTGGTCATTACTGCCAGTCTCCTTGGATGCCTTCGAATTTGAGCGAGACCTTGGCGTCATCGCCGGTCACTTTGGACTCATCCACTTGGTACGCGCCGCTCAGCACATACACCGAGCCGTCTGCCAGCTCGGCGGTGATGGTCATATTGGTCCCGTTGGCCAGCTTGGCCCGGGGGAAATTGGCGGTTTTCACCGCATCGACCACCACATAGGGGATCAGGTCTTCTTCCTTGAAGTAGCCCCGCGTGATCGTTTCGCGTTTTGTGTCCGACAGCGGGCATTCCACGCCGCCGGTGATCACCAGCTGATCGCCGTCGACCTTCACAAAGCAGGTGCCCGCGACTTTCTGACCCATAAAGGGCACTCCCATAAAAAAGCCCGCACTGGGCGGGCTGGGGTTGAACGATGAGGGTTACGCCGCGTCCGGGTACTGCAGGCGGAATTGGTACAGCAGCGCGAACACACGCAGTTGGTTCACCAGGTCCGGCGGGAACAGCACACTCAGGCGATTCGGGTTCTTCGGGTCGCGCTCCACGATCAGGTACTGATTGAACGCCTCGGCGTTCTCGACAATGCCCTCACGCTCAAGCGCGCCATAGGCCGCGATCAGCTCGCCGCGAATCACCTTCGGCGTGACGATGGACTGGCCAGGGCCGAAGCGCGTCCCGTCGTTGGCCAGCTTGTGACGGCCGTACTTGCTGGTGATGATGCTGCGCAAGTAGCGAATCACGTAGGCCGACTGGTGCAGTGTCTCGCTGTCCAGATAGGAGTCATCCGGCTGGCCGTAGGCGTTACGCTGGTAGGTCGTAACGGCCCGCTCGATGCGGTAGCTGCCGCCGTTGTAGACAGCGGTGGCCATGCCACTGGTCAGCAGCGATTGGCGCTCGGTCAGGGTAAAACGGTCACTCGCCTGCGCCGGGTCGATGCCCGTCAACGCGCCGGTCTGCGTCGGTCGCGCCGGGTCGGCACTGATGAACACAGCGGTACGTGCCGCCCAGGCCGCCGCCACTTCCCACGCCGGCTGCGGCACGCCGCGCTCGAAGCCATGCACGGAAACGTGCGGATCGTTGCGCAGGCGCCCGGCGGCGACCAGCTGGCCCAACGTGCCGCGCTGCGCGCTGTACACATGGCCATAGAGCTGCTTCGCCCAGGACCAGCGGCCGGCGCTGTCGTCCATGGCGGTTTTCCAGGCGCCCAACGTGTCGGCATCGGTCCAGGGCTGGGCGATGAACTCGAATTCTTCGTCGCCCAGTGCAGCCAGCGCCGCCGATACAGCCGGGGTGCCGGCGCCGTTGGTCATGGCCGTGGCCACCACCGTCAGGCCGGCCGGCGTGGTTTCGCCATTGGCGCGCCCCAGGCGGTTCAGCTGGACTTGGATATCGTTGCCCAGCTCGCCCTTGAACTTGGCCTGCAGGGTGACCACGCCGGCGGCGGCCGTGGCCGTCACCGGCAGATCAATGGCGGCATTGATGGCCGCTGCCAGGCTGGCCGCCACGGCCTCGGCCGAAGCCCCGAACACGGCATCGGCGCGCACGCGCTGGCCGGCCACGTACAGATTGACCAGGCCGGCGGTGGCGACACTGCCCGTTACGGTAACGGTGGCGGTCGCGGCCGCTCCGGTGGCCACCTTGAGCGGCAGGCACCAGACCTCGCCGGCCACGTCGATGGCCCGCCAGCGTGCATGCATAGCGGCGAGCATCGAGCCGGTGCCGCCAATGTCCTTGGCGTCGCTGGTCTTCGACACCAGCACCAAGCGGCCGATTTCGTCGCTGTCGGCGTCGTCGTTGACCTGGCCGACGATCAGCCGGCGCAGGCTGGACCCGCCGCTGTTGGCCATGGAGTTGTCGACTTCGGCATAGAACAGCGGCACGCGAATGTCGCTGGGGATGTTGCTGAAACTGACGCTCATCGCGCTTTGCTCCCCCAGGTGGTGGTCTTCTGTTCCAGGGCGTCGCCGTCGATGATACGGCGCTCCCAATAGGCATCACGGGGCACTGCAGCGCCCTCGGCGGGCAGGTACTTGCCCGGCTGATCCGGCAGCGGGCAATCGCGCCCCGGTGCCGGCTTGAGGTGAATCGTGGTCATGGGTTCAAGTCCTCACGGATGGTGAACTCGACCCGCCCGTCTGGCCCCGAGGCCGTGACGTTGGGGTCTTTCAGGGGGTTGAGGAAGTCCAAACGGGTGTCGATGCCTTCCAGGGCTGGCAGGCCGGCCAGCTGCCATTCCTGCCAGGTCTGCGGCTTGCCTTCGCCGGTCTGCTCCCAGCGCCCCAACTGCAGGTCGGCATAGAAGCGATAGCGGTAAACCACCCGTTCGCGATCGATCAGCAGCAGCTGGCCGCCGTCGTACAACAACGGCCCCGACTCCGGGTCAGGCTCGAAGCCCACCAGAGCACGCCACAACTGGGCGCGGAGGTCGTGCAGCGGGTCAGCCACCGATTGCCCGCGCTCGTCGTCAGTCGGCAGCACAACGCATACGTCGATGGCGTCGCGCACAACTTGGGTGTAAACGTTCTGCGCTTGCGGCTCGTCGGCCGAGTCACCAACAGCGATGACATAGGCCGCCGGCGGCTTCATCTTGGCGCTGTCGGCGGTCGGGTCCCAATCCAGTCCGCCGGCCACGCGCCCTTCGAATCCACGCGCATAGGCGCGCAGCTGCTCGATCACAGGCGTGATTTTCATGTCAGGTACTCAGTTGAGCAGCGCGGCGGAAAAGGCCTGCTGCAGGATGCGCCGCACCTCGTCTCGGCTGTCGACCAGGGCGTCGGTCATGTAGTTGTCGCGGGGTTTGATCCGCCACCCGCCCCCACTCTTGCGGCGCACGCCGTAGTGCAGGTAAGCGGGATAGAAGGCCCTCATGCTCGCGGTCTTGCTGGGTGCGACACGCACCAGAAAGCCCGAGCGCGACACCTTGTAGCCGATGGAGTCGGTGGTGGCCCCGCTACGGTTTACGGGGTAGCCGTCCTGGCCACCGCCGAGCGCTAGATTCATCTGTGCCCGGCCGGTGATCAGCTGGCCAACCTTGCGCATGCCAGCGCGGATCTTTCGCTTGTTGAAGGCCTCTTGGTCGAACTTGTCGAAGCCCTCGACATGCAGATAGCCGTCAATCGAAACGGAGTTGGCCACGGCCACCTCCCGCCGGCGCATTCGCCGCCTGCAGCTCCTCGACCTCGATCACCGACCACACCTGCCGCCCGCGCATACCGGTAGCCCGCTTGACGCGGAACACCCGGCCGCCGGCGACCAGTTCATGCCGCGTGTCCAGGTCCCGCACGAATCGACAGTAGATCCGATGCGTAATGGTCGTCCCGGTCTGCACCGACCCGGTGTAGGTGGCCGTGCCTAACGGCTCGATCTTGCACCAGCGTTTGGCTACCGACTCGAAATTTGACTCAAGGCCTGCAGAGCCTTTTGGCGTGTCGCTGCGGATGCGCACCACCGCCCGGGTGCACAGTTCGCCCGCTTCCGGCTCCCTCACAGCGTGAACCAGCGGTAAGGCTGCACCAGGGCGTCATAGGCCAGCGGCAGCGCCTTGGTGCCGTTGCTGGTCGACTCGGTGACCGGCTCGCGGTTGCGGTGCCAGTGGGCGACCAACAGCAGCATGGCCAGCGCCAAGTCGTCCGTTACGGGTAACGCGTTCTCCGACGCATCGATCGGCAGCAGCCCGCGCAGGTAGGCTTCATCGCCGGTCGCGTTGGCCGGCGCGTCGGCCGGCAGCGTGACCCAGTACAACCTCCGGCCACTGTCCTTCTCGACCTGGCGTCGCGCTGCGCGGGCGTAGGCCTGCAGCAGCGTGTCTTCCTCGGTTTCGTCCAGCTCCAGCTTGCAATGGCTCTTGATCTGCTCAAGCGTCAGCATGGGCAACCCTCCCGTCAGGCGGTCTTGCCCACCAGGTGCTTGATAGCGGCCGTGTCCTGCAGCACCAAGCCGAAGCGCACGAACGCCAGGAAGCCGACCTGGCCGTACTCGGCGTAACGCTCCACCAGACGCTTGAGGGTCAGGCTACGGACCGCGCGCAGCACCAGTTCGTTGAAGTCGCCGGCATACATGAATTTCTTACCGGCGCCGATATCGGCAACGGCCTGATCGATCACATACTGATGCTTGAGGATGGTGGCCGGACGGTCGCTGTCGATGCCGGGCAGCCACAGCGGGCGATTGTTGGCGTCCACCATCTCTTCCATCGCCTGCAGCGTCTTGTCGTTGAACGCCAAGCGGAACTTGGCGGCCGCACGGTACGCCGGGTCAATGGAGTGAATCAGGCTGTTGACCTCCTGCCAGGTGAAAGCAGTGGCCTTGGCGGTCATGGCACCTTGAGGGGTCGAGTGTTCCAGGCCCTTCGGCTGCGCCGGCGCATCGGCGGTTTCGCCGGTACCGGTGCCCTGGACGATCAGGCGGTTACGGGTACGCGACACGCGCTTACCGATACGGCCGGCCAGGTAGCCTTCCATGTCAATGCCCGAGTCCTGCAGCAGCTGTTCAGAGACGCGGATGATCTTCGAGCTGATGGTGTGCGACCCCATGGTGCCCATCCCGAACTCGACATCCTTTTCGCCGGCGGGCTTGTTCTCGCCGATCAGCTCGCCTTCTTCCTCGCCGCCGTTGCTGGTGGCCCAGGCGATGGGCGCGCCGTTGTCGGTCTGCAGCAGCTGGCAAACCGAAGCAATACCGCCGTAGGTCACCAGCGATTCGATCACCTTGGCCTGCAGGGTGGTCGGCACGGTGAAACCGCCCGCCTCGTTCGGATTGGTACCTTGAGCACGCATTTCCAGAACCACGGAACGCTGCTCGGGGGTCAGATACTCCAGGCCGCGACGCACCCAGTTATCCCAGGCACTGCGCTGCTCAGCCTCCGCTTCGTTCTTCGGTGCGCCGGTCGGACGCTCACGGTCCAGGCCTTCGACAAAGCTCTGATCCTGGGCACGCAGTTCTTCTTCACGCTCAATCTTCTCGCGCAGCCCCTTGAGGTCGGCTTTCATGCCTTCCCACTTGGCGCGGACTTCGCCGGTCCAGCCGTCGTCCGGGGTGGTGTCATGCAACGAGCGCATTTCGGCCGACAGCTTGTTATAGGCTTCTTTCATTTGTTGCAGGGTCATAGCTCCCCCTTGGGATCACAGTTCAGTTAGGTCAAGCAGGCGCTCGCGGGCCTCGCGCTCAAAATGTGCGCGGGCTTCGTCGCCTTCGGTTTGCGCCTGCTTCCAGGCAGACAGGGAGCGCTGGGCAGCGCTGGAGTCGGGGTAAGCGGGGAACGCCACCGGCCCTACATCGCGTAGCTCGGCGATCTTGAAGATCGTGCGGACGATCAGGCCGTCTTTCTCTTCGTGCCAGGTGTCGCCACCCTTGGCCACGCGCATGGCGAAGCTGCTGCCGCTCATGTCGCCACGGCGCAGCGGCTCGACCACCAGGTCGCGGATGGTCTGCGTATTGGGCGTGTCGATTTCATAGGCCAGGCCGCGTTCATCCACGTTCAGGCGCAACGTGCCGCTGGCTGTGCGACCCAGCAGGTAGGTCGGGTCGTGGTTGAACAGCGCTCGGGTGTCCTGGTTCAGCACGTCATCGAACGCGCCCGGGGCGATGATTTCCACGAAGGTGCCGCCCAGCAGGTCGCTACGCTGGTTGAAGACAGCGGCATAGCCGGCGATCTTCGGCGCGCTGCCCTGCTCATCCGGCTGGACAGCACGAAGCTCGCAATGCTGCGCCTGCAGCATGCGTTGTTCGAATTCACTCATGGGTTATTCCTGCTTCGTTACGGGTAACGGCTTGCCGTCTGCGCCGAGCAACTGCGTGTTGACGTTGAGCAACATCGAGTCGAGGCCTTCCAGCTGGTTGAGGTCTTCCAGCACGCGCACTTCGTTGCGGCTCATCCAACCGTCTTGAATGGCGATGCGGTAGAACTCGGCGCGCTCTTTCGGAGTACCGCGCAACAGGCCGGCCAAGTTGAACTTGACGTAGTAGCCGGCCATGCGCTCGGCGCGGGTGAAGACGCGGCGATTAACTTCTTCCTCCCAGTTCTTCACCCACGGCATGACCGTGTGGCGCACGAACTGGATGGCTTGTTCGCTGATGTTGGAGAACGTGGCCTTTTCCAGGTCGTTGATCATGTGCGCCGGCACGTTGAAGATGCTGGCAATCTCGCTGCGGGTCAGCTTGCGAGTCTCGAGAAATTGCGCATCCTCGGGGGCGATGGTCAGCGCCTTGTAATCGAGGTCGGCGGGCAACAGCAGCGTCTTGTTGTCCGAACGCTTGAGCCGTTCCACGGCGGCCCGCCAGACCGTTTTCAGGCGCTCCCAGCTGGTGTTATCCAGCTTCCCGTCCTTGACGGTGACCAGGCCGGTAGGCCGACCGCCACCCTCGAAAAACTCCTTGCCGTAGCGCACCGTGGCCATGCCCAGGCCGATGGTGTCGGCGTTCTGCCGGATGGGGCTGATGCCCATGCGCCGGTGCGAGCCGATGGCGCGCAGGTGAATCATGTCCTCGGGCGACACCGCCAGCGGCGCGCCTTCTTCGTCCTGGGTCGAATACACCCAGCGATTGCCGTTCCTCACCAGCTCGGTGTGTTGCGGCTCGTGCATTTCCAGCGACAGCAATTCACCGCGGCGACTGCGTACCGTGCGCGTGTAGCCGTTGCCCCAGCCGAGCACATGGGCCTGCTTGGTTTCCCGCCAGCGGTAAGAGGTCTGCCAGGTGTTCGGCTCATCGTGAAGCAGGTAATGGGCCGGGTGGTCGGTGGCCACCTCGATCCGCCCGTTGACCTTGCGCAACACGCTCAGCGGCAACTGGGCCATGGAGCTGGACAGCACGTAGATGCACGCATACACCGCCGTCAGGCGCATGGCCGACGCTGGGCTGACGCTGATACCCTGCCCTTCGAACAGGTATTCGGTCAGCTCCTTGCTGTTCATCGGCGTGCTGGGCACCTCCAAGCTGCTGCGCTGCTCGAACATCGCGCCCAGGATCATCGCCACACCGCCTTGGCGGCGCCGGCCACCAGCAGGCCGCCACCGACCATCAGGGCCACACCCGCTCCAAACTGGACGTAGAGGCCCGCGACGAACAGGCAAAAGCCTGCCGTCCCGATAGATTCAGGAAGCCATTTCATCGTATGGACTCACATAGCTAATAGGTCGTCTTCGGTAAGGCTGGCCAACAGCCCTTCCGGCTCAAATTCGCTGACCATGGCGCGGTTCATCGCCATCAGCGCGGCGACAATGCCGTCGATTTTGCGCATGTCGGTCTTGCCTTCATCGGCCTTCATCGGCGTGATGCAGCCCTTGAACGGACGCACCACGACGTTTCCGGCCTGCCAGGCCAATACCGGGTCGCTGCAGTGGCGCACGCGACCGGACAGTAGCGCCGCTTCCAGCTCGCGCATGGGCAGGTTCATGCTGGCTACGCCACCGCCCATTTCGACTACCTCGGCGCCGTCCTTCTGCAGTTGGTGGGCCAGCTGGGTGGCGCGCCATTTGTCGTAGGCCACCTCCTGCACGTCGAACATGCCAGCGAATTCGCCCACCATGTCGCGCACCAGGTCGAAGTCCATTTCCTCGCCGTCGCACACCTCCAGCAACCCGGCGTTGGCCCAGGCCTCGTAAGCGGCCTTGTTCGGCCCGCCCCGCTCTATCGCGCCTTCGGGCAAAAACGACTTGCAGAAGATGGTCCAGCGGTTGACCCACTTGCCGCTGCCCGGGACCAGCTCCACCTTGTCCAGGAACACCAGCGACACCGCGCAGATATCCGACTTACTGGCCAGGTCAATGCCGATCCAACAGCGCTGGCCCAGGAACTGGTCCAGGGTCAGCGTGGGGTCGCCGCACGCCTCCCAGTCGGCCATGTTCAGCCAGGCTTCCTTGGCGCTAACCCAGATGTTGAGGTGCTTGGTCTTGAACGCGTTTTGCCGTGACGGGTAACGCGTCGCATCAGCCTGGCGTTTCAGCAGGTACTCAGCCCCGACCGAGACGCCATAGTTGGGGTTGGCTTTGCGCAGGACCGCCGGATCTTTCCAGTCGTCGTCCTCGTCAATCGTGTAGATGATTCCGAACAACTCGTCGTTCGGCACCGTCCCTTCTAGCTTGTCGATCACCTGAGCGCGCTGCAGGTAGCACGGCCCGGCGATGTTGTAGCCCGCCGTGGTGATGGCGAACATCATCGGCTGATCTCGGGCACCCATGCCGGTCAGCATGGTTTCGTAGAGCGCGGCCGAGGTGTGTTCGTGGAACTCGTCCACGATGGCACAGCTCGGCGACTGACCGTCGCCGGGGTCGCCGATCAGCGGTTCGAACTTGCTTTCGTCACCGATCACCGACAGGTTTTTTGCCGCGACCTGGATGCCAAAGGCTTCGACCAGTTCGGGGGTGCGTCGCACCATCTGTCGCGCCGGCTTGAACACCTCCCAGGCCTGCCGCTCGGTGGTCGCACCGCAATACACCTCGGCGCCGAACTCCCCGTCCATGACCAGCATGTACAGGCCGACGCCGGCGGCCAGCACGCTCTTGCCGTTCTTGCGGGGCACCTCGATGTACACCTCGCGGTACCGCCGGCGGCGGGTCTTCTTGTCGACCCAACCGAAGATGCTGCAGAAAATGAACAGCTGCCACGGCTCCAGCTTGATCAGCTCGCGCAGCGCCGCCCATTTGCCCTTGGCATGCGGCAGCAGCTGGATGAACACCGCCACCTGCTCGGCGGTGTCGCGGTCGAAGGTCCAGCGAAAATTGCGCTTCTTCGACTTGGCCAGGTCATCCAGGTGGAGCTGACAGGCCCGACGCACGTACTTGCATGCCTGGATCTTGCCGGCCACCACGTCGCGGGCGTACTTGTTCGCCGCGTTTACGTTCGGGTAGCTGGCCATGTCCTAACTCACTTCGAGGCCCGCCCTCCTTTGAGCACGATGAACGGGTTTTCTGGTTTCTCCGGCCCGCCGCTGCCCATCAGGCGCGCACGGCTGGCCGGGTCCAGCCCGAGGGCTGCCCCGAAGCTGGCCAGCTGACGCAGCGCCTCATTGATCACGGTGCAGGCGGGATTCTTCTTGAGCACGCCTTTGGCGTCCACGACGGTGATGCCCTTGCTGGCCACTTCTTCCTCAGCCAGCCGCCACCGCTCATAGGCGGCGCAAAAGACCGCCAGGTTGTGCGTGTCGGTGCGGGTCATGATCCCGGTCTGGGTCAACCACGGCGCAATGGCGCCCCACATTTCAACGGCCCATTCCCCCAGCCACTCCGGGGCGTCCGGGGTTTCCGCCAGCGGCGCCGGCGCGGGGCCGTCCTTCTTGAGTTTTCGCTTGCCGGGGTTGCCCTGCAGCAGCTTGAGGGCGGTAGGTTTCGCGGGTCGCCCCATCGTTCAGGCCTCCCGATTTTCTGGAATGCGATTTTTTTTAATTTCGCGGGTGTGTGAAAAAGGCTGGGCGATCGGTGGAGAGGGGCGATGGCTGTAGAGATTTTACCTACCCCCCCACTTGGTGACTTTTCGACCACTTTTCGCCACCTAATCGCCTCACGATCGCCGGCGCGCCCTCCGGGCTTCGCGCTCGGTTTTGGCCTTGTGGCAGTCGTGATTTATTGCCCGCAAATTGCCTGGATCGTTGGTTCCGCCCAAGCTTTTCGGCATAACGTGGTCAACTTCCGATGCCGGAAGATGCTTCCCACCACAGTTTTCGCACTGACACAGGTAGCGATCACGCTTGAGGATCGCCTGGGCCAGCTTGCGCCACTCCCAGCCATAGCCACGCTGCTCCGCCGTGCCGCGCTCGGGGTTATTCCAGCCAATGGCCAGCGAGGCATGGACCTCGCAATACCCATGTTCACTGTTCGTCTTGACCGGACACATTGGCTTACGGCATGGCCGCTTGGCTTTAGGAGGCATAGATCAACCTTCTATCTTCTTGCCCATGAAACGGTCGGAGTATTCACGGAGCTTATCAACTCCCACAAAGCCAACCATGCAGCCTGCGAAAACAGAAAGATTGGCAGGTAGAGCGAAGTACTCCAGCAGAGGCAGCAGGCTCACGGCAATCAAGCCGCAGATTACTCCCTCCAGTAGAACTTTTCGCCCCCTGCCGCCGCCGTAAACTACCCGGAACATCGCAACGGCAGCAGCAATGCCCCCTGTGGAAAGTTGGGGTTGGTGCGCTAGGAGCCAGGCAAGCACAGCGGCCCAAAGGCCAGGATCCTTTTCGGGCATGTTCGGCATCTCGATTTCCCCCGTTGCCGGGAGTTCAAATGAAAAAGCCCAGTACGGTGACTGGGCTTTGATTAAAAAGTAGCGGGGGACTCTTTGTCAGTCGTCACCCGGTTTCCTAACATTGCGATTCCGTTCAAGCTCCAGTTCCACTTCCTTTCGCTTCAGAAGCTCGATCTCATCCTTGGCTAAGGATTCGCTTGAGAATGGAATAGGGTATAGCTTCCCATCCACATAGACATTCCAAACCTCATACTCATCAATCGCATTTTTCTGCCAAGTGTAGGTAGCCATTGCCTCTCCTCAGTTATGAGGAAATGAATACCACTCACGGCGATCATTAGCAATTGATGGTGAATACCTGCTGGTAAAGCTCCATCAAAAAGCCCCGGTCGATGGTGAAGCTTGAAACACGGTTCTCAAATCAGAGCATGCCCTTGTAATCCAATGATGGTTTGGACCGACTTTCGTCAAGATAGTCATGCCCAGCCCATGTCAGCTGGTAGTAGGTCTCATCGGGACGATCACCTATTGGATCGATCTCGGTCCTCAGCAACAAGCCGCCGGACTCCAAAATGCCCAGCTGGTAAGTTACATCCTCAACCAAGGCCTCCTCAGCTTCACCGCCGCTATCCAGAACTCCATGGGTGGCCAATACCTCCTCCATGAGCTCAGAGTGGGTTAACCCATCGAGGGTCCCCGTATGCTCGATGAGCCCCAGAATCTCCTTAACCAGCTTCATGTCGCGTTTCATGGACAACCTCGGCTCGCTCGTAGATAAGCACCGAGGTTATCGCAACTGGCCCAGAAACAGAAAACCCCGACGCAATGGCCGGGGTTCATCTGTGTCGCGTTGCTTGCAAGCTGGACACGCTGCTATGAAAACAGAGCTATTCCATATGGACAACCCCTTTTATCAAGCCGCGCCCTTCAAGTCCTCAAGCACGCAATCAACCCAAGCCACACCTGCCTTAATCAGCTCTCGCGCCTTCATTTCACTGACACAATAGTGGCGCCCTACCCGCACCGCAGGCCATTTCGCCCCGTAATACAACCAAATCATGTCGCCCATCATCTGGTCACGCCGGCAGAGTCTGGCCACGGCTCCATCTACAGCCATGGCAAGCTCATCGATAAGTGCATACGGCTTAGAGGCAGATGGAAGATGATCGCGCATCAGCGCGAAAGCAGGCGACGTATAGCCCGGAACCCCCATTCCATCCATCCGCCACCAGCCCCACTGTTCCAACATGTACTCGGTATCGCCTAATGGGCGGTGCAGCGGCTTTCTTGTGTTCATCCTTCAGTCCCCGGTGTAGTTTGTGCCGCCGGCGCCCAGCCGGTTGCCTTCCTGATACAGCGCCTCCGGGCCTGTCACCCGGACTTTCTTCAATTGCTCGATCTGTCGTGTCGCGGCCTGCAGTCTCATGCTCAGCTGAGTCACCAGATCATCCAGGGCCAGGGCCTCGCCAGTTGCTGCTGCTACCCAGCCCGAGGCATTGCAGCGTTCGCACGACAGCTCATAAAACAAGCCCTTGATAAGCGCTTTCCCGAAGCACTCCGGGCATTGAGCGAGCTCAATCGCCGGCTTCTTCAGGGCCGGTCCGTGGCTCTTTTTCATGCTTTCGAATCCTCGCTAGTAACAAATTCGGTAAGGTCGCTCGAAGCCCCGCCATTAGCGGGCTGCGCGCCGTTATGAGAAATCTCGGATAAGGCCTCTGTAAGGCCGTGAATGGCACCGAAGCCAATGCCGTCTAACCAGGCGTGCCACTTCACCAGGGCTGCCCGGCGCTGCTGCATGGCCTGGGTGTGGATGTAGGTGCTGGCGATCTTGCCCAGCGAGTGATTCAGCAGCATCTCGCCGATGTGGCCGTCGATGCCGAGGTCGGTCCAAGTGCTGCGGGACACCTTGCGTAGATCGTGACTGGTCCAAGCGCCCTGCCCCAACCGGGTGAAGACGGCACTGGCCTGCGTCTCGCTGAGCGGCAGCCCGCGTCGACTCGGGAACAGGTAGGCACCCCGGTAACCCTGAGCCTGCTGAATCGCCCAGTACCGGGTCAGCAGTGCTTGCAGCTGGGCGGTCAGAGGCAAGCGGTGCTCGGTGCGGGTCTTGGTGTTCGCCGCTGGGATGAACCACTCGGCCGCCGCCAACGAGACATCAGCCCACCGTGCCACACGGGTCTCGCCGATTCGGGTGCCATGGGCCAACATCATTAGGGCCAGCATGGCGTCACCAGGGGTCGCGTCGAAGGCCTGAGCCAGTTGCTGCATCAGCTCGGGCAGTTGCACGTCACGCAGGCGCGCCGCCTTCGGCAGAATCTTGGCCTTGGTGAAGTCATTGAAGCGCATCCCGGCCATGGGGTTCCCATCGATCAGGCCCAGCTTCAAGGCCTGGCGGAAGGCGGTCAGCAACAGGGCGAACATCTGCCGCAGGTACGAGAGCGACACATCGGCCTGAGCCGGCCACATCAGTCGTTTGTCGAGAGAGTCGGCACTCACGTCCGTCAGGGCCAGATCCGCCAGTCGCGGTTTCAGGTGCTGAGCGATGGCAGACCGTGCGCCTGCCTTGCGCTTCGCCGACAACGAGCGATCGCGAGCCATCCGGTCGCCGTACCAATCCAGGAGCTGGCCCACGGTACCCATGCCGGACGCCACGGGCGCGGTGGCCGGATCTCGCAGCAGGCGCCGACGCAGCGCGGGCAGTTCGGCAATCACCGCTGCAACGCCCAAGTCGGGCCAACGTGCAACCGGCACCCACCTCTTGCCACGCACCAGGTGCCAGGTGCCACGCTCGCGAGTGATCCAGAACCGCAGGTACAGGCCAGGGTGACGAGGGTCGCGCAGGTCGCGTACGGCCTTGTCGGCAGCCTGCCGGCGGACTTCGGCCTCGCTGAACTTCACTTCCCGGGTCGCACTCATGCGATCAGCACCCCCTCGTTGATCAAAGAGGCCTGGGTACGCATCACGCCCTCAGCGTGGTACCGCCGCGCTGTGTCGCGGTCGACATTGCGACTACGGCCATCACAGGCGTCATGGCAGGCGCTGCAGGCCCAAGCGCCCTGCATGTCGTGTGGTTTCATGCCGACACCGCAAGTGCCCGCCATGCGGTAATGCGCAAGTACGGTCGTTTCTGGATTGCCGTTACACACCCCGGGAATGCGTACTTGGCACTCCCGGCCGCGTGCGGCCTTGGTCAGCTTTGATTGCCGCATGGGCTGTCTTCTCCATGAAGGTCAATGACGGTGTAAGCGCTCGGCCACATGAGTTGGCCATGAGCGATGGCCGCAGCTTCGTCGCGGTAGAGCGCAATGGGTGGATGCGAGGTACTGGAGAGCCCGAACAGGTCGGAGCGGCAGTACAGCGCGTATCGGTATTCGGTGAGGTCAGGTGCGGGAAGCTCGATCATCGGCCGAGCATCCTGGATCGGATCGCCGCCAGGGCTTCATTCCCCACTTTTGGCGTGCGCTGGCCTGGCACCTCCGCAGGGAGAGCCAGCGGCATCCTCTGCAACGGCTCACCTGCGACCAGGCGCCGAACGGCAATCGTGTAGTTGCGCTCGAACAGCTTGGCGCTCACATCGGTAGCCAGCTTGTTCAGGTTCTCGAAACCACTTTCCTTGGCGGCATGCCAGACCGCGTCATGGGTCCACTTGCCCTTCCCTGCCATGGCGGGATGCGCGTTACGGCAAGCCTCACGGAAGGCTGCAGCCAGCGGGGGAAGGCCCAGCATTTCCGGCGAAGGCTGGCACCACTCGATGAACTTCCCGGGCGCCGGGATGAACTCGCGGCCGGATTGCCGGCAGCGCATCAAACCGAACTGCAGTTGCTCCGGGGTGTTGATACCGGCCTCGAGAAACGCAGTCAGCCATTGCTGCTTGGCGGCCTTGTACGTTGCTTCGTCCGGCCACGCTCGCTGCCAGGCGCTGCAGATCGTGCGCAGATCACGGAACAGATCGTTGATCACCGCCGCAGTTTTGCGATTGAGCTCGGCCTTCACATCGGGAGGCAGCGAGTAATCCGAGGGCACGTATTGGCCAGCCTGGACCTTTGCCCACAAGCCATGGGCCACGGTTGCAACTTGATTCATTGGCTGCCCCCTTCAACGATCCACGACGTGTCATCGTCATCGAAGCTGGATCGCTGCACTCCGCCGGTGCGAACAACGGGCGAGCGCGCAGCACGGGCGAGATCGGACTTCACCCAACTGACCAGGGCGGCCAGCCACTGCTTTTCGGTTTGGGCCACGCCCTTGGCATCGTGGTGGAGCACGAAGCCGGATATGGCAACCGCGTTGAATTGATCTAGGGTCAGACCTGCCCGACGGGCATAGGCTTTCAGCAGTTCCTGATTCGGTTCCCATTCGAGGGACATTGCGAACGGCTCGCGCTGAGAGAGAGTAGATTGGTTCAATGACGGATTGGGTGCAGCTGCTGCACCCCGTTCTGCGTTTTGCTGCACCCCGTTCTGCTGCGAGCTGCACCCCGTGCGGTTTCCTGCACCCCGTTCAGGGCGAGGTGTAGCAGATGCACCCCGCTTAAGCAGCAGGTCGTAAACAACGGGGCGACGGTCACGGCGATCGATATGGGCAGCAGCAATTGCCTGGTTACCCTCAACGATCCAACCGGCCTGGGCGAGCTCATCTAGCTTTAACCGCACTGTTCGCTCAGAAAGGCCGGTGTCGTCAGAGAGAGTCCCGGCAGAAGGGAAAGCCCCTCTTCCATCGCTGCCTGCGTAGTTGGCGAGGCAGAGCAGGACATGACGGGCTGCAGGATTCCCAAGTGCAGCTTTGGGAATGGCGAGTGCCCAGGTCATAGCTTGTACGCTCACGCTTGCCACCATTGCGATAGACATAGAGCGACAGGCGCAGCATTGCGCGTTGCATTGGAGAAATGCATAATTGATCCCGATTCAGAAGTTGAGAAAGCCGGGCTGCCACCCGGTTTTTTTATGCCCGCGATTTGGGTACTGGATGAATTAGCAGGTGTTTTGGCCATCTACTCGCACAAGGCTGGCTAGATCAGAATCTGCACCACTTGGTGTCAGACCTCCGGCTGAAACAGGGAAAACATCATCCAGGGCGCAAGTCGCTCCAAGCTGATTTAGGGCCGAGACGATCTGTCTTGCCTCTTCCAGCCCTGGGGCCCTCCGCCCCGCCTCATAATTGGCGAGCCTTGATTGGTTCCAATCGAGCTTTCGCCGGAGACTGGCCTGACTGATACCCGCCCCCTTTCGGATCTGTCGAACGTGGTTCATAGGGGTTCCTCTTGACTGGGCCCCAGGATAAACACGTAACGTGTTATTTTCAATCACGAAGAGTGAAAGCGAGCTATTTCGTAACGTGATTACAATCACGGCTATGAAAGAGACACTCGGACAACGCATCAAACGCCACCGTAAGGCTGCCGGGCTCTCCCAGGCCGCGCTGGCGACTGCCTGCGGCTGGAAATCCCAATCACGGGTGGGCAACTACGAAACTGATACGCGGGAGCCATCTCTCGCGGATCTGCGCCTAATCGCAAATGCGATTGGTGTGGATGAGTCGGAAATCATCTTGGATTACAAACCGAGCGCCCCGGAAGCGGGCGCTGAGGCTGTCGAATCAAACGCGACGATGATTGGCCCATTTGATGTGTGGGATGACGAAACGCCATTGGATGGAGATGAGGTATACGTGCCCTACCTGAAAGAGGTCGAGCTTTCAGCAGGCCGAGGCCGCACGGTTGTTGAGCAATCGCATACGCGCAAATTGCGGTTCGGCAAGATCACCCTTCGCCGACAGAACGTGCAACCAAGCGAAGCAGTTTGTGTGACCGTTGGCGGCAATAGCATGGAGCCCGTGCTACCCGATGGAAGTACAGTCGGCGTTGATCAGGGTGCCACTACCGTAATCGATGGCAAGATGTACGCAATCAACCATGGCGGCCAGCTGCGGGTGAAAACCCTATACCGCTTGCCTGGTGGTGGGATCAGGATGCGCAGCTTCAACCGTGATGAGCATCCTGACGAGGAATACAGTGCAGAAGAGATGGTCGCTAAAGAGATCGTCATTCTAGGGAAAGTCTTCTGGTCCTCGGTCCTCTGGTAGCACTCCTTTCGCCAACCAAGCCCGGCTAAATGCCGGGCTTTTTGTTGCTCGCCTGAAAAATAATCACGTTTCGTGTTGGCATCAATTAACACAATACGTGATATTTGCCTTCGCCGGATCAACACCGGCCAGCAACGAAGGCAGCGATGGACAGGCCTCAACTGTTCAGAGGGGTGGCAACTGCCCTGAGCGTGCAGCGTAAAGCGCTAAATCAGTTTTCCAGCGGGCAAGCGCCGCGGCTGGAGGATTCAACAGATTTCACTGACTGGCCTTCGCCGTTGAGGGTCAGATAGGAAATCACCTTATGAGAGGCCCTATGAGCACCGACGACGTATTGATGAGAAATCTGCGCACTAGCTGCGCAGAAGAACAGAAAGCCGTTCAGCTAGTAGAGGATCTGGAAAATCGCCTCAAAACTGCGAAGGCGTGGCTGACGGCCAAAAGAGCTGAAGTCCACTTCGGGCTCGAAGCGTTGCGGGAGGCGGCAATGGGCGGGGTAAAGATTGAGTAATCGAAAATCGTTAAGCACGTCTTCTCTTTCCCCGCCCCAGCCTGTCACAAGGCCCGTCACCTGAGTAGTGGTGAGCCGCCGGGACTAACCGGCCCTTTTCCCTTGACTGCCAGGAACAGACTGGCCCGATCACCTGGTCTTCCCCAGCACCAGGCTGCATCGGAGAGCCCTTCCCGACCCTACATCAACATGTTCAGGGAGACAGGCGGGACTGGCTCTCCAATGCAGCCCCAACGGAAGTGAATTGCAATGACAAAGTCATTCAAGCAAATGATCAAAGATGGCGATGTGCGCCGCGCAGACGCCATGAAGGTGAAGCTGGAAGACCTCCATGAGGAACCCGGCTTTAACCTGCGCACAGAGGGCGATGCTCTCGAAGCAAGTATCGACGCCCTTGCAGAATTCATCGCCGGGGGCGGCCAGATCCCGCCGCTCGAAGTGCGACCTCGCGCAGAAGGTGGCGTATGGGTAGTCGATGGTCACCGGCGCCGTCGCTCACTCCTCAAGCTCGATAACGCCGGGCGGTTACCTCGCACGCCAAGCAAGGATCCTAAGCAGCCTCCCGAGGCTTGGATTGCAGTCACCGCCTTCGAAGGCAGCGATGCAGATCGAGTCGCACGGATCATCACCAGCCAGGAAAACGAAAAGCTTTCCCCTCTTGAGCTGGCCGAGGGCTACAAGCGATTGCGAGCCTTCGGGTGGACGCCCGAGCAGATCGCCAAGAAGGTCGCCAAGACACGACAGCATGTCGAGCAGGTGCTCACCGTAGGCAATGCAAACACCGACGTGCAGAACCTCGTAGCAGCCGGACATGTATCGGCGACGACAGCTGCCCAGGTTGTCCGCGAGCACGGAGACGGTGCCGGCAAGGTGCTAGGCGCCGAGCTGGAAAAAGCTCAGGCCAAAGGAAAGAAGAAGGTCACGGCGGGCACGATGAAAGGCCCGACGATTCCGAAGCCCAGGCTGATGGCCGTCCACACCGCCTCACGCAATTTGATTGCAACGCTGGATTCCATCGACGAAGACAGCGGACATCTCACTCTGCCAACCGCGCTGGTTCTTGAGCTGCGCAAAGCCCTGGAAGGCGCTCTACCGAGATAACTCATGGAAACGATCACCTGCGGCACATGGACAGGCCACCTTGGCAAAGGGCTGGCTCCCCGTGAGCTAGAGGCGCTGCTCGGCGTCGCCCAAGGCATGACCGCCAAGCAGATCGCCCAACAGATGCAGATCACCCCCGGCACAGCTGCCAACCGCATCGAGAACGCCATGTTCAAGCTCGGCGTAGCGCGTCGAGCAGCTGCGGTGGCCGAAGCCATGCGCCGCCAGATCATCAGCCCGCTGTGTATCGCCCTCGCCGGCCTGATAGCTATGCATGCGGTCATTGATGATAGCGATCCACTGCGCCGCGACCGGAGGGCGCCAGAGCGGCGCACTGCTCAGATTCGCATCGTGCGCAAGGCCGAAGCCTTCGAATACCACGCCTGATTCCCCACGAGGAACGCTCCATGCAAACAGAAATGCATCCCGCCTTCAAGGCGAAACTCGCCGTGCTCGCGGCACTGCTCGAACGCAGTCAGGCGGTTCGGGACGAAGCCCGCGCAAAGGCTGAAAAAGGAAGTCCCCGCTACCAGGCCTCAGGCCATGGGGGCACCTGGGATGTTGTCGAGATCGCCACCGGCGCAGTTCAGGGCTTCGCCTTCAGCTACCGCACGGCCCTGCGCTTCGTTGATGCGATGGAGGTCGGGGCGGCGAGTAAGACGTAATCGGTAGTAGTTGCGCCATGAATTGAGCTCAGCCGTTCAGGAGAACAAGAAAAAGCCCGCCGAAGCGGGCTAATGCCGAGCGCGTGAACGGGGCAGAACACCACTCGGTGCGTTGAGTGTAGCCAACATTCGTCCCTTCTGCGATCCAGAGTGGGCAATACAAAATTTCTCTGGAGGCAGCGGCCTAACGCACACAGCTGGATAAACCATGAGCAGGCGAAAAACCCACAACATGCGGGCACGCCTGGAGAGCACATGCCGGGCCCTGGTGTCGGCCAACCACGCTGCTGTGGTGAACATCGACCCCAGCGGCCAGCAAGCTCTGATCAGCTAGAAGAATCTCAAGCAGATCCGCGTGCGTCAGGTGGTCGACGCCGTATGCGACATACTCGCACCAATGACCATTTATCTCAGCGTCTTTTGCCAAGACTACATCGGTGTGCTTTACCGCAAGTCGATTGAAATAGCGCCGCAGGGTGACCAACAGGCCAAGCATCTGGATGATACTCCAGCACTCAGCGAAAAATAGAGGTCCACCCTATGCAGTTAGATGGTCTACGACCTCTGTAATTGTGTTCTTCTGAACAGTTTCAACCTTCTTGCCGGGCTTTGGTTTAGGTCCGAATGCAAAGACGTAAGATTCAAGCGAAAGGTCAGCGAGGATCTTCTCGATTCGCTGAAGCTCAGCTTCCAGTCGCTCAACTTCGGTACCTGCAGTTATAGCTCTTGGCGCATCTTCTCCAAGGTCTGCGTGTACGCGAACAAAGATCTCCTTCCCATTAACCAGCAAGTCAAAGCTATGATAACAACCGACGTACGCAGTCTTGGCGGCCCTTAATTCCAGGGTAAGATCTTTGTATGTAGCTTTTTTTCCAAGAACGGTGTCAGAAACTGCAAAACCGTTATCGCTTAGATAACTGATGAATTCAGCCATAGTTTCATCTGTAATGGCTTGACGAATACCATCATGTTTTTCCGATAACGCCTCTCCCACCTGGCTGATTTTTTCATTTAGATCAGCAACACGCTTCGCATTCTGAAGTGACATCACAAGCTCCATTCTGTGATCCGGCCCCGTGCCGGTCACCCTTGATACCCCATCCCAAACCAAAATGCCACCATGTCACCACCGGCACGGAGGGCTTCGCATAACTAGGAGATACACCATGCAACTCGACATCAACATCGAAGGGATCGTAGCCGAGTCGGTAGCCGCTGCACTGAGCCCGGAAAAGCTGCAACCGATCATCGAGAAGAACGTGGCGTCAACAGTTCAGCGCGCCATCGAAGAGCAGTTCAGCTACCACTCACCGTTTAAGAAGCTGCTTGAAGAGAAGCTGACCGGCGTGATGCCGACGGATGTACGGGATGTCGGTCGATATGGCGACCTGGTGCTGAAGACCGTGTCCGGTTACCTGCAAGACATGCAAAACCAGGCAGTGAAACAATCGATCGAGGAAAAGCTCGCAGCAATGCTCAAGCCTATGCCTGATCGCATGACACTGACTGAGCTGGTCAGGCAGATCACCAAGGCCTTCGAGGGCATGTCCGACAGTCGAGGCGAGGAGTGCCCGACCATCATCATTGAAAAATCAGAGGGAATTTGCGACGGATACTGGCAGCTGTATGCGGATGCTGAGGAGGGCAAAGACAAATGGTCTTGCTCGACCAAGATGATGTTCCGCGGTGACGGAGAGTGCTTCGACCTAACCATCAACGAGTTCAACCCCAAGAAGAGCCTGTTCCTGGGGGCGACCTACGGTATCGAGGCGCTGCTGCTGAACTTGTACACCGGCGGCGTGAAGATCGACTTCGAGGAGATCGACACCTTCGACGTGCGCTACAGCCACTCCGACTACTGACCCTACGGCGCTGCCCGCCAGCGCCTTCCACGTGCCAAAGTCAAAGACCGGCGGCGCGACGCTTTTCGTCAAGCTCACGTATCAAGCGCCACATTTCCGAGTTCTCTTCGTGCAGCTTCTTCAGGCGCTTATGGTTCAGTTTCCCTTTCCCCATCAGCTTGAACATTTCGCCATGGTAGTGAACGAACAGCACCACTGGCGGCAAAGGCCCCCCTCCACCATTCTTACGCGCCATTTCGAGCAGATGGTCGCGATCCTTAGTCGCAGACTCCATAACCATCTTCGCCATTTCTCTTTGGTGCTGGTACCGGCTCTGGATCCAGATCCCGCCAAACGAGCCTGCAGCTCCTACCAATGCCCCCAACAAACCAGCGAGCCAAGCCTCCATAGCATCCCCTTACGCCAAATGATGGCGACATTCTGCCATCACCAATGCGCACGCAGGAGTTTTCAATGAGTACGTTCGCAGTGTTCGGCATGACTGCCGCAGCAGCGCTTGCCGATGCCCGAAAGAAAACCAAGACCACCAAGCCCAGCGGTAAGGCTGGCTGTCCCCCCCTGGACCTGGCGCTCGCTGAGTGGCAAGAGGCGGTGCAGCGCAACGTTGAGGCGATCATGACCGGCGAGAGGGTCAAGCAGCTCAGCTGCCCTGTACGACACCCCGCAGCACGCCCAGCAGTTCATCGAACTGGCCAAGCGATCGGGCGCCTGCCGCGACCTGCGCATTCGATCAAAGGCAGCCCTCCTCGACGAAAATGGGCGAACGATCATCAGCCCAAAAACAAAGATGCCCGTTATTGGGTGGGCTGACTACATCCCAGAATCGGCTAGCAGGGCCGCGTGACACAAGCTACGAATGCAGCAAGTGGTGTTGCTTGGCATCGAATGAGGACATTGTCGGAACAGGATTTGTGACTCGGTTCACCTCTATCCATCGGCGCGCAGCCTGAACATCGAACCGCATATTCTGAGCCTCAATCTCAGCCAGCAGCGAACGCGACATGCGATACCTGCCGCATCCTCCACAGTTCCGCTCTTCATAGTCGCCGCCTGTTGGCGAAATAGCTTCTGCTTCCTCTCTACAAACGAAACAAGCCATCGAAAAGCCCTCCTTGTAGTGGCCAATTGACTCTAGCCTATTCCGCTTGAGGTATCCCCATGCCCACAGAAAACCGATCCAGCAACACAGAGATGGTCAGCGTGCCGCGCGACATCATCAAATTCGCCGTTGGCTTCAAGACCCATGGCTACAAGAACCTGACCGAGCAACACACCGATCAGCGACATGCGCAGGACAAACTGCGTGCCATCCTGGCTCAGCCAACCCAGCAGCACCAGGGGGAGCCGGCTGTATCAATACCCGACGGCTACTGCCTGATGCCCAGGCGACTCACAGCCGAGAACGGCGCCAAAGCCCTGTTGCTTGGTGAGTTCAAGCTGGAAGTGACCCGCGAATGTCCCGAATGCCTCGAGCTGGACGAGCCAGCAGATGGCTGCGAGATCTGCGATGGCCAAGGCGAATATGCGCAACGCCACACCATCCCGTGGGACCAGATCAAATTCATCTACAGCGAGGCCGTGAAGGGCCTGGCGCTGAAATCGTAACCCCGCCCTGCTGTAACCCCTCTCCCCTCCATTCAGTGCCGCGATATGGCGGCGAGGTACAACCATGACCACAGAAAAACCGTTTGCCTTCTCCAAGACGTTTGATCAAGAAGGCACATTCCAGGCCCTCTATGCCGCACAGAACTGGCTGCGGGACAACGGCTATAGCTACGGTTCAACCTGTCGGGGCGAGCCAATTGGTGTACTTAAGGGCGACTATGTCATCGCCAAATGGCGGAATCTTACGCGCCAAGAGATCAACGAGTTGGACGGTGTCGTGTCCGGCTGCCCGAGGAATGGGCCAATCAAGGTTCAATTGAAGGAGGTGCCAGTGTGAGGGCCCCCATGCCTACAGCAAACTCGTATGCAGAGAGTAAATCTACCTCCACCCGCCAGCCACGAACGTCTTCGCCCGGAGCACTCCCCAGAGCAAGGCCCGACTCATCGTTTCATTCGGCCTGGAGCTATACGTCTCCTCTATGATTCGGTCCCCGCTTTTGGCGTACACCCCGATGAAGAGCTGCGTTTCGCCTGTCCGCGAGAGTCGGGCTTGCACGTCGATACTCCTCCCGTCATCAAGAGTTTCCTCATGATGGCGGAGGTGAAGCGCTGGATCTGCCCACGTCCAGAATTTCTCACCGCGACATCTCATATCGATCTCCTCTGATACCTCAGTAGGCGCGGTAATCAGAGAGATAGATATCCGTTTCGCTTAAATGCGACCAGTGGCCAAAGACTGGTGGTTCCTGGCGGATTTGGCACCTAAACCCCGAGATATCGAGCTACGGTGCCGATAGCCGTCGATCAGTCACATATCGTCGGGGTTGTTCGGAGCTGAGTCGTTCTCTTCGCCGGTCTGCAGGTCAGCGAATTTAATCCACTCATCAAAGGCAATTCGGTGGGTTTTGCACGTTTTCTCCCAGTCGACCCCGCTCATTCGACCGTAGGCCACCTGGTTCATCGTGGCGGCAATTTGAGCATCAAGCTCCCTTAATAACTTATAGGCCTGATAACGGCCTTCCTTTGCGCTGGGCATGTAGCTCACCTAAGTGGTGGAATGGATGAGCTATCAGCTTCAACGGCTCATTACGGTGGACTCTGCCTTTACCGAGTCTGTTCCATGCATCGACTGCCTTACCCTCGCCTCCAACTGCTGTCACGCTGCACTTACACAGCCTCACCAGTCGGGACGCCTCAAATCGCCCGGTTTCCGATCGGCTTTCAGGATAAAGGTGAAGCTCCCAGTGAGTCCTTGGCGAAGCTCCTTCGGCATCAAGAAGCCGAAGTGAATCAACCAGGAACCATCATCGAGACGGAACGTATCGCTACGGTAGCGCTCCACTTCTGCTTCAGTAATGCCAATCTCAGCTGCCACTTCTCGATTGGTAGGTTCGCGATCCATCGGTGATGCTCCTTCTGGCCTTGCGCCGGGATGCCACCAATACGCCGCAACACGCGAATAAATCGCACTGACAGTTGCAGGCGGCGCCTGTTCTAGCTGCATGATCCTTTACTGGTCGTGGCTCATCGCCTTCCTTGAAGCGGCGTTGAGCTATTCGCCCCGAGTTTTCACTGCACGCTAGAAAGCCGCCTTTTGAAGACGGCTCTAAGCATCATGATCACGATTTTACTGACTGCCCTTTGGCCCAGTGGGCCTTAGGTAAGCTTCGGTTAAAGCCGCTGACACCTGAGGGGACATTCTGAATTTCCCCGCCTTTGGACAAGAACTGTTCAATCTTTTGCTTCAGGTGCAAATGCGCCTGATGCGTCGCGGATTCGTACATGTTCTTACCCCTTCGATGAGCCGGACGAATGCCGACTCGCTCCCCACTATACCCCCCTTTACCCCGATTGGTGCGGGTAACGGGGCTGCATATCCAAAGAGACCATCATGGAAACCGAGATCCTTTCGGACGAAGAGCTGGCCGACCTTACCGGCTACAAGGCCAGAGGCTATCAGCGCCGCTGGCTAGAAGAACGAGGTTGGGTATTCGTTGAGACCCGAAGCGGGCGCCCACTGGTTGGTCGCCATTACGTCCGCATGAAGCTGGGCGTGAGCCTTGGAGTAATGCCAACGGCGTCACCACCACCTGTAGTCCCTGCGTGGACACCTGACATTTCGAAGGTGAGGTGAAATGCGTCCTAGGAAGACAGAAAACAGGGACTTGCCCCCGGGTGTGTACCGACGAAAGCGGACCAGTAAGAGCAAGAAAAATCCCGACAAGGAATGGATTAGCTACTACTACCGGGACAAGTCGGGCAAAGAGATAACGTTGGGCACCGACCTGAGCCTGGCCCGACTGAAGTGGGCAGAGCTAGAGGCGAAGGAGAAACCCAAAGACCTGGTCACCATGGGCGCCATCTTCGACCGCTACGAGCGCGACATCATCCCGAAGAAGGCGCCACGCACACAGAAGGACAACCTGGCCGAGATACGCCAGTTGCGAAACTACTTCGAGAAGGCCCCAATCGACGGCATCACCCCTGCGCATGTGGCGAAGTATCGCGATGCCAGGACCGCCCCAGTAAGGGCGAATCGCGAGATCGCCACCCTATCGCACATCTTCAACATAGCCCGGGAATGGGGGCTCACAACCAACGAGAATCCGTGCCAGGGCGTGCGCAAGAACAAGGAGGTGCCGCGAGACTTCTACGCTAACGATGCGATCTGGAACGCGGTTTACGCGAAAGCGGTGGGTGAACTGAAGGATGCCATGGATTTGGCGTATTTGACGGGCCAGCGTCCGGCGGACGTGCTGGTGATGAGGAGGGACGACATCGAGGACAAAGCCCTCGGCGTAAAGCAGAAGAAGACCCAAAAGAAGCTGCGAATCATGCTTGAGGTGGACGGAGTAGAGAGCAGCTTGGGCGCGCTGATAAGAAAGATCCTGGAGCGCAATGCTCCGCATTGCTCACCATATCTACTGCTCACTGATAACGGCAAACGTGTCACGGCACCGATGTTGCGCCATCGATGGGACGATGCTAGGGAAGAAGCTGTGAAGGAAGCAGTTGCAACTGGTGACCAGGCGCTGGCCGGCCGTATCAGCCAATTCCAGTTCCGCGACATTCGCCCGAAAGCAGCCTCGGAAATAACCGATGTCGACCACGCCAGTCTGCTGCTAGGTCACACCAAGGGCGACATCACAGAGCGGGTATATCGCCGAGTTGGAGCCCTGGCGAAACCCACCAAATAGGGAAAGTTTCGGAAGCGCTTCCACAACAAACCATTCCCAAGGGCGTTCCCATGGGTGGTTTTACTATGCCCTAAAAACGCAAAAAGCCCTGAAAAATCAGGGCTTTGAATGTGGCGGAAGCGTAGAGATTCGAACTCTAGGATAGTTGCCCATCGACGGTTTTCAAGACCGCAAGTTAACCATTTAAAAACAACAGCTTACAAGATAATCAGTTCCGCACTGCTCATTCACGAGGACTCCTACAGCCCTAGCTGTGCAAGGGGCTTGATTTTGGTTGCGGAACTGATTTTCACCCCTCCTCCGGCGTCCTGCCGACCACGATCCGTCCTGGCTCGTCCCTCTCCCACTCCTCTGCAGATTCATACCTGAGCAGGCCGATTGCCCAGGCCTCTTCGTGCTCGAGTAGCGCCCAGGTCCTGGCCGCCTCGGCAAGCTCCAGCATGTCGGAAAGCACGCCGGCATCGACCTCTCGTCGGCGGCTGGCCGCATAGGCCATTTCGTTCAGAACCGCGGCGCGCCCATCTGGATTTGTGACCAGGGCCGACTGGTCGCCCAGCTCATCAAGCCACGGCTGCGGTATCCCGGCCAGGCTACTCAACACGGCACCACCACGACTGCGAGTACAACACGCCGTCGACCTCTTCGAAGCCGGTGATGTTCATGCCCATCTGGGCCATGCCGTTGACGCAGGCATCGTGAAGGCGCGGGATGATGTCGCCGCTCGGCGTCGGGTTGAACACCCAGGCCTCAATGCACGGGCGCCCGAGCACCTTGCTGTGGCCGTACTCGATGTGCACATCTGCGCGCAGCGGCTTGATCTTGGCGAGCTTGTCGTTGGGAATGGCAACGCCGCGCTCTCGGCGGCGAACAAGGAGGAAGTACATGCGACACCAATACTGTATATCGATACAGTATTTGACCATTCACCTGGAGGGTCAGGCCACTACCGTCCGGCGCCTCAGTGACGGACCAAAGGCTGGTGCCCTAACGCGTAGAGCTGGTAATCAGTCACAGCCTGAAACGCTGATTCAGCAATGATCCGAAGGCGCTCAACCTCTTCTGGCGGAACACCGGCGGCCTGGGCATTGTGATAGAGGCGCAATGCTTCAATAGCCTCGCTAATCAGCGGCTCACCCGCTTCTACCATTCCCTCTATGGTTCGCTTCACGGCTCTATCCTGGTGGCTTGACCAAGGAATTATACGACGCCTCGCAGGCCAGGCCAGCTACTCGGGCTCGGTCATACGCTGCCGCCAGTTCTCCCGCTCGAGCATCAGCCCGTGCGAGCAGGTCGGAGAGCACCATGGCGGAGCGGCGGGCTGCCTCGCTTCGAGCGGCAACGGCGGGATCCTGGCCGGGGCAACCGACGGTGGCAGCGAGTTTGCCAGCTTCGTCGTGCAGCCGCTGGCCAGCAGCATCAGCCCCAGCAGCAGAACCTTCAGCGATCTTCCGTTGTTCCCGAGCATGCGCCCTCACCTCTTCATGTGCCGCGGCGCGGCGTTGTTCTTCCTGACGCGCCCCGCGCTCGCCCAGCACCTCGGCCAGGAGATCGCCGCTGTCCCGCTGTGCTGATGCTGTGGCAGCCTCGGCGCGCTCCACTGATCTCCCGTGCTGGTAGACGAGCCAGTACGACCCGACCACAGCCAGCAGCGCGATCACACGAACGCCCCAGCCGCTCACGCAGCCCCCAGGAACAGATCACGCTCAGCGGCGCGGCGGCGGACCAGGCCCGGCAGAACTTTGCCTCCCGCCTTGTTCCACCGCGGGAACTGCTCAGCGGCGGCGGCATACTCCCCGGCATTGAGCAGGCGCCGCAGCGTCGACGACTCCAGGTTCGCCGCGCCAAGGTTGTAGGTGAAGCTGATCAAGGCGTCCCACTGGTTCTGGTTCAACGGCGCCGTCACCAGTCGCTGCACCTCTGGCTCGAAGCGCTGCACGTCGTTCAGCAGCATCCGCTCGGCCTGCTCCTTGCTGATCGACATGCCAACCTTCACGCCCCGAGTGGTGCCGTAGCCGATGGTCCAGACGCCGACGGCATCCTGATAGGCCTGCAGACGCAGACCTTCGAACGACTTGATGAGGCTCAAGCCGCGTTGCGATGTACGCATGGGTTTTCTCCAGGCAAAAAAATACCGCCAGTCGGCGGTCGGTGGGTTTTGGGCGGATCAGGCCGGCGGCGCGGGCCAGTCGATCTCCTCGGGATAGCCAGGCTGGCCAGGCAACCGGTTCAGCGCAACGCGATAGAGCTTCCAGTCTTTCAGTAGCGCGGCCTCGCTCTCCGTTGCTTTGTCCAGATCGACGGCATCCTGCAGCGGGGTGATAGCTTGGTCAGCCTGCGCACGGCGGCGCGCAATCTCACCCACTGCTTCTAAACGCTGCTGCTCGAGCAGGTTTGCAGCCTTCTGCTCTGCTGTGATGACCTGGCTCCAGTCGATGACGCCTGTAGCCGCCGGCTCTGCCTCCCTCACCTCCTGCCCTGGCAGTTGCACTGCACCTTCGGCAGGATCAACGATATCGACCGGGAATCTGGCCGACTCCGGCGCATCAGCAGCGTGCGGCAAGCGCAGCGTGACGATCAGCTTGCCGTCGTGGCGCTCGATTGGGTCGTGCATGAAAGGACTGACCACCGCAGATGCAGGGATCGAGGCGCCCTCAGGCAGCCGTGCGAAGTCCAGCGCGACGTTGTTGATCGTCAGCATGTCGCCCAGGCGGAACACCGCGAGCGGCGCATCGGAGCGCACAGGTGAAAGCTTGATGATCATCAGAACCACCTCCCCTTGGCGAACAGGTAAACACTCATTGAGCTGGAGGCCTGGACCGCCGGCGCGGTGTACACGTATGCGCAGGATGCAGCGCTCGATGCGTTGATAGCGGCGCCCGTACACGACGTGAGGAAAGGTGTGGCAACGCACCGAGGCAGCGCAGAGAACGCGATCGGAAACGTCCATATGAAGCCACCGGAACGGAACCCCGATCCAAGGGCCGCGTTGATAGCTGTAGTGTCAGAGGCCATGAACCAGCACTCCTGCGTGCCATCTGCATAACGGGTGTATTCGCCGTTCGCATTGCTGCCGCGCTCGATGATCGCCCCTGTCGGCACTCCGCCGGCCTGGCTTACGGTGCCGACGATATCCGCAACAGCGGCCGTCTTGAGCCCCAAAGTTGTTCGAGCCGAAGAAGGCGTTGGAGCAGTGAAGAGACCGGAACCTGTGACGGTCGCGCCGAGGGAGGTTCTGGCATCCGCCGTTGTCTTCGCGCCCGTACCGCCCTGGGCGATGCTGAGGGCGGTAGTCAGGCCGGTAATCGACGTGATGTCGCTGTTCGCACCGCGCGCCGCCGCGCCGATGTTGGCGCGAAGGGCTGCAACGTCGGTTGGGTTTCCCAGGAGCGCCAACGTGCTACCGAATTGTTCGGCAAGCTGCCGCAGGCGATCCGCCGATTCCTTCACGTAGCCCTGCATCGGGGCCAGGCCGTACGAACCTGAGGCTGCAGTGGCCCCGAGATACGCCGGGAGGATGCTCATGACCGTCGGGCTCGCGATGTTGGTCACTTCGTACCACTGGCCATCCGGGCCCTGGAACGCGTCACCGACGCGACCGTTTGCAGCGAAACTTGTGCCGGTTCCGGTCACCGTGGTCTGGCCATTCGTGACCGCCACCGTGCCTTGTCTGTACCATGGCATCGGAAAACACCTCTAATTGAACGGAAATGGATACTTCGAAGTTGAAATTACAAGTGCTGTTGGCTTGAGTGCTGGTATCTGTCGCCAGTAGTTGTATGGGTAACTACCCACGATCATCTGACGGGCGCCTGCGGCAATCGTGAACATGAAACGCACGCCGCCAGAGTATCCGAACGCACCTTCTTGAGAGTCATACTCGAATCCACCCATGCCAGAGGCAGACCCGTTACACCCAGCGCTTCTAGTGAAGTTGATGTAAGCGGCATGCTCTCCGGCGGCTATTGGGACATCCACATAGGACTTCATAACAATGCCGCCGATGCTGTTGTATCCTCCGGCATATGCTGTGTAATAAAAGTCCCCGCCCGGCCCGCTGCCATTCCCCGGCGGCTGAATGGCTGTAAGAATGTTCAGCGGCGGCTGTCCTGAATTGAACGTCAGTTCACCATCACTCTCTCGATAGCATTTGAATCCAGCTGCCAGCGGGGCGTCATACATCAAGTCAAAGACGTAGCACTTTGTTGAAGCGCTAGCGCCAACAAAGAGGAGAGTCTTCTCCCCATTTACAATGGCCTCCCCGCAAGGGCTTCCGTCTCCTACTAGAAACGCAATGGGCGAACGCCAGTTGGGCAGAGTGATACCGTAGATCGGTTCTATTGGAGTGCCCTGGTTATAGTTAGCACCATTGTCAGGATCAAGTTGAATAGACTTAAGCGTGTAACGAGGCCAGTACGCGTAGAACGTTAGATATGCGCTCTTGGTGAGCCCGTAGCACATAAGGCTAGTATCGATGAATTGCGTTCCATCTTCCTTGAACGCTTGGAATCCTGTAGCCATCTAGTCCACCTAGTAGTAGCCGTAGTAGATCCTGCAGTTCGCAGAGAAAAAGCCCCAGTTGTTTGTGTTGTAGGAGTACACCCAGGACATCACATTTCCTGAGATAGAAACTCCCGGCCTTTTACCGAGCCAGGCGTTTCTATCCACCAGGGAGGTGATCATGTAGAACCGTGTCTTGCCAGGCGGAAGCGACGCCATCGTGCCACTTCCGTTTGCCGAGCCAGTAACAAAGCTGCCCTGCATCTGGCTGAAGTTCACGGTCATATCGACCATGAGAGTGCCGTCTTCGCGATATGCTAGAAAGCCAGTCGCCATCTAAGTTACCTATCAGATATTGATACCCATCTTCGTGGCGACTTGGCCATTCGCGTAGTAGGTGTTCACCGAACTGTTCGTGATCGTCAGTCGTTCGCCACTGGCACCTGTACCGTTGATCTCGATTGCCCCGCTCTTCTGGATGCGCCAACCGCGCTGGCCGGTAATGAAGTCGTTCGACTGGATGGTGTCGCCGATCATTGCGTTCGTGATCCAGCCGGTGCCGATCAGCGCCTGACTGATGAACACCTGGCCGCCCTGCACCGTGAACGGCGAAGTGAGCGTACCGTTGATGTTGTTCACCACTGCGAACCGATCGGCAGACACCAGGAACTGACTTTGCAGACCGCCAGGTCCGTTCTCGATGCCGAGGCCAACGCTCGCCGCCACATACTGCCCTTGGGCGTTAAGCTGCAGCTTTACAGCCCACATGGCGCTGGCCTTGCCTTCGAAGTTCGCCTGGGCCTGGCTGACCGTCTGCACTGCTGCATTGGTCTCACCGACCTTGGCCTCGAGCGTTTCCGAGCTTCGCGCCAAAGCATCTGTCTCGGTGGCCCGCACGAGCTGCTCGCGGGCGATCGCTGCGGTCGAGTCCCAGAGCTTCAGGGCGCCAGCCAGATCGCCGTCAGGGTCGTCATCGCGAGCAGATGCGCGCAGGACCTGCACGCTTTCAGCCGTGGACGTGACCTTGCCGTCGACTTCCTCGATCTTGGTGGTGTTGGTCTGGACCTGCTGGGCCAGGCCGTTGGCTGCCTCTACCGACTGCCCAACGTCGATCCAGAACGCGACGTTTGGCGGGGCATTGGCGCCGCTCGGGTCGGCCGGTACATCGTGCACCGCCTGGTAGATCCGGCCGTCGACCACGACCATCTGTCCTTCCTCGTAGGGCTCGTCCTTGTCGTAGGCCTTAAGTCCGTCCAGGGCGTCGATCTGGTCCTGCAGCCCGTCGATCTTGTTCTTCAGATCCTCGCCGAGCATCGACTCGTCGATCTCGCCGGAGATCATGTCGAGGATGGGGCCAGGGTCGGTCTGGGCAATGCCCTGCACAGCCGTCGGCGGCACCGGGAAGAACGGCCCAATGTTTCCGGTCCGATCGACCAGACGCGCCCAGAAGAAGAACGCTGCGCCGGCGGCTAGGCCAGACATCACGTGTTCCGACTGCGGGTAGGCCAGGTCGGCAAGCTTGGTGGCACTGCTCAGGTCGTTGATCGCGTTGCTCCAGATCTCCGTGCGCTGGGTGTCCTCTGCGCCTGGCGGCAGCCCCCACTTCAGACGAATCGCGAAGATCTCGCTGGTCGCCGTGAGGAATGTCACCGCTGGCGGCGTACCCTCCTTCCCTTTCAGGTCGGTGAGCACAGAGCTGCGCCAGGTCGACGTGATATCGAAGGCGCTGACCGCGCGCACGCGCGCCAGATACTGGCCGGCGTAGATCCCGACCACGTCGACAGAAGCAGTGCCGGCACGCTGCAGGCGGATCCAGTTGCCGCTGTCCTTGCGCCACTCGACGTCGTACGCCACCGCCCCTTCCACGGCTGGCCAGCTGATCGTCATCGTGCTGACGGCCAGCCCCTGGGCAATCGCGTAGTCGGACGTCAGGGTGACGCTCGCCGGCGGCGGCACGGTCGTTATCGGGATGACGCTGATCGGCCGTTCCTCGAGCTTGGCGCCGGTGTCGATCGCGGCGAACTTGCTTGGGTTGAACTCCAGGCCGGTGATCTCATACTCGCCCTCGGCGGTGCGCGAGGTCTTCAGCACCCGGAACAGCTGGATGGCCAGGTCGTCGGCATCGATCGCCCACTGAAGCTCGGGCTCTGGCTGCAAACTGTAGGCCGTGGTCACAGTCACGGCGCGGCCAGCCACAGACTGCACCGTGCGGCCCTGGGCGCTGCCGTTGGGCAGGTTGATGATCAGCCGGTCGCCGGCCTTGATCTGCGTGTCACGGTCCAGGGTCACGACCTTGCCGGCCGCCGCAGAGATCCGACCGCCATTGGGCCGACCAGACAGCAGTTCATCAGCCAGCGGGATGACATGGCCAGGCAGCGGAATGCGCCCCTCCATGCCGGTCTTGAAGGTGACGGTGCGGTCCTGGTTGTTGCTCAGCAGCGCCCACTTGCCGCGGCGCTGGGCCTCGCTGGCCCTGGTGCAACCGATAGCCGAGATCTCGATGGGCCGATCCTGGTACCGGCGCTGCAGGGCCAGGTCGGTGACCGGGATCACGTCCGTGTCGTAGTTGTTGCCTGGGTTGTCGTAGCTGACCAGGGCGCGGCTGTAGTGCGTGCTGCGCTCAGCGCCGCCATAGGTAAACTCCCCGTCGATGACGTTCGCCCGGGTGAACACGTAGTCAAAGTCCTGCGCCCTGGGCATGTCGGCCTGCATGAACAGCGCGCCCTGCGCCCAGTACACCATGCCACGGTAGATGGCCGACAGGTCGCGAAGCAGCGTCCAGGCCTCGGCCTTGCCCTGCAGGTTCATGTCGCACAGGAACCGCGGCTCTTGCCCCCCTACCCCGTCAGGCACCAGTTGGTCGCAGTACTGGGCGATGCGGTACATCTCCCACTTGTCGACCATCCAGGGTTTGATGCGCTTGCCCAGGCCGAACCGGTCCTCGACGCACAGGCCATAGGTGATGAAGGCCGGGTTGTTGGTCCAGGCCTGCTTGAAGGTGCCGTCCCAGGTGCCGCTATAGGTGCGGGTGATCGGGTCGTAATTGGTCGGCACCGGCCAGCGCCGGGCCTTGCACTTCACGGTCACCGACGGGATGTTCTGGAACTGCTCGGCGTCGAACTCGATGTAGAGCAGCGCAGTGTTCGGGTACCGCAGCTTCTGGTCGATGATCTCGGTGTAGGCCGCGATCGTCATTGTGTCGGCGATGGTGCCGGTGTTGGCGTTCGGTGTGAGGCGGCGGGCGCGGATCACCCAGCCAGATGTGGCGGCGGGCAGGTCGACGCGCACGGA
The DNA here is from genome assembly GCF_014268935.2 of Pseudomonas peradeniyensis. GTDB lineage: Bacteria > Pseudomonadota > Gammaproteobacteria > Pseudomonadales > Pseudomonadaceae > Aquipseudomonas > Aquipseudomonas peradeniyensis. The sequence continues at coordinate 547,109 of NZ_JABWRJ020000004.1, forward strand.
CCGCTGATAGCCGCCGCTGGTCTTCCCGCTGACGGCGTTGCGGTGCGCCTCGACGAAGGCGCCACCGTCGGTTGCGATGTCGATGGCGTACTCGATGGTATAGCCGCTGGTGTCGCCAGTGGTCGGGTTCTGCTGGAGCAGGCGCGGCCAGGAGAAGCGCAGGCGCACGGCCGACAGCTGAGTGTTGCTCAGCGCGCGGGTCCACGGCTGGTCACTGCGCAGCTCCACACCGACCGACGTCTCGCTCTCGATCGCCGGGATGCCCTGGATGTAGTCCTGTTCAACGGTGCCGCGGCGCCACTCCCACTTCACGCCCGGGAAGTTCACGTTGCCGCTGACGTCCATGATCGGGGTGTTGTCGAGGTAGATATCCCGGTCAGTTGGGGTGCCGTCAAACTCGCCCTCGCCCACGGCCAGAAGGATCTTGGCGATGTTGGTTGACCGAAGGCTGTCGGGGGCCTCGTATGGGGCCTTTGGCTTCTTCTCGCCGCCCTTGGCGCCGGTGACGACAGGTTGGAGTGCTGCGCCCATGCTTTCCTCCGGGCAATAAAAAACCGCCCGGAGGCGGTTTGCTTAAGAGCCATGCAGGCTCAAATACAGCTTGATTGAATAGTAAGCAGCTCGACAAAGCAGCGGAGCAAGGCTCAAGGCAAAACGAAACAAAGCGTTCATAGAAACCCCCATTAGGCGCGGGAAGGCCAGTCCTTCCGCTGTTTGTGAGGGTTTTTGGCTAGGCCTTGTCTTCGGCGTAGACCGATGCGGAGATGATCGCCCCGCCCCAGCGCCGATCACCGATGCAGATCGGGACCGGATTGCCGCTGGCGGTTGTGTTGTTCGCGCTGCCGAAGGCGTAGCTGGGCAGGTTCTCGGGCGCGGCGCTCTGTGACAGCCCCTTTGCCTGCGGACTGAGCATCTGGATAACGCCGCCAAGCGCCATGGCCGCCCCCATCTGCATTGCCCACGCCTGGCCAGTGAAAGCGCCGGCAACCACCATGACAACCCCTATGATGGTCTGCAGCATGCCGCCGCGCTTACTTCCGCTGATCACTGGAACGATCCGCAGCTCGCGGACACCGCCGCGCTCGAAGTGGTCAGCGCCGACGTTCTGCCTATTCCGGAATACCGCGAAACGCAGGCCCATGCCGTCCAGGCGCCGAATCTCCTCTTCGAACCCGGCCAGCGTTGCCTTCAGGGCCTTGAATGCCTCCCAGGTGTCTCCGCTGTCGAGCTGCCGGCAGTGGGTGCGACCGAACTTCTGGGCCAACGACCCGGACAGCTTGATGGTCGTCATTGGCTTGTAGGCGATTGCACTCATCGGGCCTCCTTGTGGCGCAGTATCAGGCGGGCGCGGTCATGCCATGGGCCGCCGTAGATGATCACCTCGGACGGCCTGCCGTACAGGTGGTGCAGCAGGAACGGGCCGGGGCCGTAAAGGTCGGCTTGCTCGCCGGGCAGCTTGGGGTCGCCGCCCAGATAGATGCCTGCGTGGTTAGGGTGCACCGTCCGGCCCACGGCCATGACGATCATGTCGCCGCGCGCCGGTCGGTCGACCTGGTAGAAACCGGCAGCCTCGTAGGCCTGCTCGTACAGGCTCGGCCCGGCGGCCTGCTCCCACCATCCGTCCTCCCGGGTGTAGGCCGGGAAGTCCAGGCCCCACTCCCGTTTGTACCAGTCGGCGCAGACCTGCCAGCAGTCCCAGGCACCGTGCACGAAGGGCCGGCCCAGAAGCGGCGTTTCGCCGGTGGGCGTGATCGTGCGCAGGTCGCCTTCCGGCCAGGACAGGATGTGCCACGGCAGCCCCGTGGCCTCGCACATTGCCAGGTCGCGCGGCGAAGGCCTGCTGGTGGCGTCCGGGTGCGAGTGCACGAGGCCGATCACCTGCCCCTGGTCTTCCGCCTCGGCGTACTGCTCCGGTGCGATGCGGAATTCCTCGGTCGGCTCGGTGGCCACGTTGGCGCAGGGGAAGTACACCTGCTTGCGGCCCACGGCCAGGATCAGCCCGCAGCACTCGCGCGGGTACTCCGCCGCAGCGTGCTTCTGCACGGTAGCGAGGATGTGTTTCAGCATGATCAGCTCCTGGCGATCAGGGAGACAGCCGGGAAGCCGCCGAACGGCAGCTGGTTGCCCTGGCCGAAGCGCGCGACACAGCCGGTGTCCAGGCAGCCATTGCACTGGTCCTTGGCCGGGTCGTCTGTGGGGTTCCCGTCGAAGTCGAAGTACGGCCCGGTGTAGCCGCAGTTCGGCCCGCGGTATCCGTTGGTCATGGACCAGTGGCAGAGCTGGGTCATCTGCCGGCCGATGCTTTCGCCGCCGACGTCGCCCGGACTGGCCAGCTCCCACGACACAACCGTGCCGTTCTCCGACACCTTCTGGTCGATGTACCAGACCTCGGTGCTCTCCTGGGTAGGGTCCGCCTCCGGGTTGCCGGCGGGGAAGTTCACCGGGTCCAGGTAGCGCTTCAGCGTCTGCCGGATCGTCAGCTTGAACTCGAGCAGGTTGTCGAAGGCCAGGCACAGGGCTGTGATACGGCCGTTGACGTTGCCGACCGAGATCGTCGGGCGCACCGCGGTACCGTCCGAGTTCGCCTCAATGCCCTCGATCTGCATCGGCCAGGCGTCGTACTCGTTGCCCTGCCACCAGATCGATTTTGCCGGCAGTTGGTCGGCATCCGCGCCGGCCGCTGCCAGCTCTGCGGGCGTGTGCGGGATCGCATGTCCGTGGAAGCGCAGGATGTCGGCACCCCAGTCCGAGCCGTCGAGCTCGAATAGCAGCACCTCGCTACCCGGCTGGAGCAGCTGGATGTCTTTGATCAGGGTCATTATGACCTCATGGGTGGAAGGACTGTCGGAAGGTGGCGGTCAGGGTGTAATAGTCGCCTTGGCCGCCGCTGACGCTTGGCGCCCCACCCAGGTACATGCCCAGCTCTCCCAAAGGAGGCGTCCAGAGAAACGACTTGGCGCCAGCGTGCAGGTCAAGAAACGCCTTGACCTGCTTAATGATGGCGCCACGCCCGCTGATGGAGATGTTCCACTCCTCGGACACGTTGTTCAGGCCGTCGGCGGTGATTTGCTCGTAGCCATCGCCGAACCTGCTCGACCTGGTGGCATAGTTCGTCGTCCCGGATGTCTGCGCGTGCACGCACCAGGTGAAGGTTTCGATGGCCATGGTTACCTCTTGTTAATCGCTCGCCAGATTGCGCCGCCGGATCGCAAGCCGGCCGCGATGGCTTTTTCCACCTCAGCCTGCGTGGCGGCCTGGATATTGCGTCCTGTTTGTTCCGGGCTTTGATCCGACTGGACATTCGCTGCAGCCTGGCCGCCGGCGTCTACCTGAACCGATATCGGAAAGTTGTAGGTCGCCGAGGCGGCAGGTGCCTGCTGAGAACTACCGACCATGCCTCCTGACGCATACCCCTTCTTGTTCAGCCGATCCAGGTGGTCGCGCATACCAGGCTGGCTCACCACCTCCTTGCGCACGACGAACTCCCCACCGTGGACAACGCCCTTCGGCTCGAACTTGCCGCCGTCCCCGGTGTAGCCACCAGTCGCGAATCCGTATTCAGGCGAATATCCGGCCGAAGAAGCGCCGAGCCTGGACGAGACTTCGCCCGCGCTTCCAGAGGCCATCCCGTTCGCACCACCACCGAACCAACCGCCGATCGCGCTGCCAGCAATGCTGGCGAAAATGCCAGTGGCGGCCTGACGAGTGGCGATGCGCGCCATGTCAGCCAGGATCGACTTGGTGAAGTCCGAGAACGAGAGCTTGCCGGAGATGGCGAAATTCGCCACCGCGTCCTCCATGGAACTGAAGGCGTTGGTGAAGAACGAACGCGACTGGCCGGCAACGTCACGGGCACTGTCCAGGTAGTCCTGGAACGCACCGCGCGCGCCGGCGCTCCAGCTGGATTGAGCCTGGTCCAGCTTGGCCCAGCCTTCTTGCTGAGCCGCGATGCGCTTGCCCAGGTACTCGCGCTCCAGGTCGATCTGCGCCTGCAGGTCCTGCCGCTGCTTCTCCCCCTGGGCGTTGGCCAGTTCGGTCTGCAGTTGCAGGATGCGGTTGTTGGTCTCCTGCTCAAGCTGCAGGCGTTCCTGCATCCGCGCCGCTTCCTTCTGGCCCATGCCCACTGCATCGGCCCGGGCGGCGTACTCCATCCTTTCGGTGGCCAGCTTGCGCTCCATCTGGGCGCGGTACTGCTCGGCCTGGGTCAGGCCCTGGGCGCCTTTGATCGCCGCGGCATAGTTCGTCGAGGCCTGCGCCAGCGCCTTTCCGTACTCCTCCTGGCTGATCTTGCCCTTCTTAAAGGCCAGGTCCAGCTGCTGCTGTTCCTTGGTCAGGGCGCGGGCGGCCTGGGATGCCGGGTCGTACTGCGCGTACAGGCGGGAGAAGGTGTTCTCAGCCTCGGCCACGCCGCGATTGACGTTCTTCGGCGCGTTCTTCTTCGCCTCCCGCTCCTTGATGTCGGCGATTTCCTTCTCGATGTTCTTGCGGGCAACCGCGTACTTTTTCTCTTCTTCGGCAGTAAGTCCGCCAGACTTCAATGCATCAGCTCTTGCCTTATCGAGATCAACCAGTTGCTTACTCAGCTTTTCTGTCTGAGTTTGTGCACTCTTGAACGTCGAGTTGATGACGTCCACGCCTTTCTTTCCGGCGTCGTTAACGATCCGCGTCGACGTACCTTCCCAAGCTTTCCAAGAGGCGTTGGCGATCTGTCCTTGAAGTTCAGTGGCACGCTTTTGGAGCGCCGCCATGCTTTGAGGGTTTATCCCCATAAGGCTCGATGCGGCAACACCGTTCTGGGCAATGCTCTTTTGTGCGTCAGCGATTTCCTTGTAGACCTCGGCAAGCTCCTGCTCTGGGGTTTTCTTGCGACCGACATCAAGCATCGCATCCCATGCCCGCTTTGCCCGCGACGCAAGGGAATCCCAGGCGCTCTCGAGCGACCCCAGGTTGCTCTCCATCTCACTGGCCCTGCTGGTCAGGGTTGAGGCATATGCCTCTGTCGCCACTTTTGCGGCGTCGATGGTCTTTCCTTGCTCCTGCAGTGCGGCGATGTTCGCGTACTGGGTCGCAGTGAGGAAATTCAGCTCCTCATCCAGCTTCTTTACTGCTTCTACCGGACTCTTGGCGATATCGTTGAACGTCTTGACCACATCCGATATGTCAGCGCCGGTTTGCTTCGACCATGCGAGGGAAGCCCTCGTGATCTGGGCGTACATCGGTGTCAGCTTATTTCCTGCGGCAGCGAGCTGCTCCAGGACCTCGGACGCTGCTCCGACTGTCGATTGCGTTCTAGCAACCTGTTCGGCCAGGCCCGCCAGTTCGTTGTAGCTGGTGCCGGCCGCATTGCCGTTCTTGATAATGGAATCCGTTAGTCGGTCCGACTCTTCCGAGCCCTTGTAGTAGGCAAGACCAAGCGTAGCGGCGGCGGCTGCCGCTACCGTGAACGGATTCACGAGGCCAAGGACATATCCGCTCAGAGCGCGTGCAGCCGGAATTGCGCCACCAAACATATCCTTGAGCTGCCCGCCCTGCTGCAGAAACACGGTGAGCGGTGCTTGGCCGCCCTGGAGGCTCACAGCAATATCGGTGAACTGCGCTGGCACTCCACGCAGCGCAGCCTGGTATGCCTTCGCGGACATGCCGGCCCTATTCATGCTCGTGGTTGTTTCACCAAGTGCGTCGCGCATCGTGTTGATACGATTGGTGTACTCAACGAAGGTATCACTCTCGACAATTCCAGCCTTCTTGTACTTGGCGAGCCTTTCCTGCATCTCGTCTAGACGACCCAGAGCTGCGACTGACGGGTTGATCTGACCGAGCAGCTGAGAAAGGGCCTTGCGCTGATCAGAAAGGCTTTCCGATACCCCTTCAGCGGACGCTGCCGCAGCATCCCCGGCCCTCTCCATTTGCTGCAGCGATCCAGTGAGGTCATCCGCATTTCGCTTCGCCCCGCGCGAGTCAATGGTTACGGCAAGGCGCGATTCTTGAGCCATCACTTTCTCCAGGCACAAAAAAACCCGCCGAAGCGGGTTCTTGATTGGTTTTGTTCAGCTCGCAGCAAGCTCGCTTCCGCAGTGCTTGCACTTGATTGCCTCAAACTTGACGTCTTCTGCGCAGAATGGGCAGGTCTTGGTTTGTACCTTTACCTCCGGGCGCGCAACTGTATCGCCTACCGGCTGAGGAGGAGTGCTTGCAGGTATCGTCTCTGGTCGCTTGAACGCCCACACCAGCGCGACGACCCATCCAAGCAGGGTCCAGCCCAGGAAGAAATTCACCAAGGCGATAGACGCAATATTTGTGTGCCCACGAAGCTTCGCCTCAATGGTTGGCAACATGTAAAGAAGTGGCACGGTCACCAGGCCTGAGAACACTACAAGGTGACCGAAGGCGTTCAATTCATCACTTGGAATAGAGCCCATGCTGACGCTGTACGCCGCGAGGAATGCGAGAACCACGAACCTCAGTGCAAACATTGTTCATCCCTGCTGAATGTATATGGCTTGATGCTAGCATTTCGGACCATGGCAACCAACACCATCTGCGCCAGCCGGCGCTCGCCGACAAAAGCCACCCTGTCCACCCATCCACCCTGGACGGAAAGCCAGTACATGGCCATGTCCGGGGCGTAGTAGCGTTGTGCCTCCCAACAAACCGCCCCGGCCCGTTGCCGGAAAGCCCATGGACTGGGGCACGACGACCTAGGAGGTCACTATGCGTGATGATGGCAAGCTTGATCCACTTGAAGGCCTGAGTTCGCCTTTTGCACTTGGCACCCTTTCCGCGCTCTTGGCCCTGACACGGGTCGTACAGATCCTAGCCGGCAAGGACAACGCCCTGATCGATAAGGCGATGGAGGCTGTGAAAGCACCCGACAACTTCACAGACCCTCAAACGAAGCGTGTTTTCGAAGGACCAGCCCAGCAAGTTGCTGCTATTGCCAAGGAGACTAGAGAGGCGATGAAGCAACGGTCTTGACGATATTGCTTATCATCGCCTCATGTGCATCAATCTGGCGCGCAACCTTTTTCTCTCTTTTCTCTTTGCGCGCCGGCTTACGTCGTTTTCTTTGCATATCCCTCTCCTGCGGCCTGGCCGCGTCAGTCGTTACTGTTCTGCTCCGCCCAGTTGGCGCGGAACTCTTCATCCAGGGCGAACACCACGGCCTCGAGCTCGTCGCGATCGATGGCGGTCGGGTGCCGGACCAGGTACTCGCTGACCATGCCTGCGGTGATCGGCGCCGGCGCGGCCATCATTCCGACGTACTGCCGTGACCTGCTGATCGCGTTGTAGGCGTCGAGCAGCTGGTCAGTTACCGGGTCAATCTCTGGGGCCTCCGGTACCGCGCCTACGCCGCTCAGGCGCTCGCGTTTCCAGCGCTTTTTCTCGTTCTCTTCGCCCGCCCAGTCGCGGCCCCATCGGTAGACGGCGAGAGCTTTCCCGCCGACTCCTTGATGCGCTCCTCGACGCGGTTGGCGATGTCGACGCCGGTGCGCAGGGCCAGGAAGTAGACGCTGGGCATCTGCTCGATCAGGGCCTTGCCGAGCTCCGGGGTGTACTGCGCCGGCTCGCCCGGGCGCTCGGCCACGTCGACGCCCTGCCAATCCTTGATCAGGTGGTGCGCCACCAGGTCCATGTAGAGCTCGTCGTCGACCTCGATCTCAGCCTGAGGGATCTGCGCAACGCTGAACTGCTTGGTGCCGACGCCGGCCTGGGAGTCGACTGCCGCCAGGTGGCGGTTGATCAGCGCGCGGTGCGATCGGTACACCGGGTCGGCGGCGGAGCCAACCAGGATCTTGGCGCCTGGGGCGAACTCCACCCAGCGCTGGCCGTGGAGGTCCAGCTCTGGCTTGCGAGCAATGGTGAATCCCATGGTCTTCCTCTGCGGTAAAAGGCCCGGCACGCACCGCAGGGCGCGCCGGGCAATGGTTACGCCGTGACGGTGATCGCCGCGGTGCCTTTCTTGGTGCCATCCGCGGTGCTGGTGGCGGTAATGGTCGCGCTGCCGACGGCCACACCGGTCACGACACCGGAGGCGCTGACAGTGGCCTTGCTCACATCGGAGCTGGACCAGGTGACGGCCTGGGTCGCGCCAGCCGGGGCTACGGTGGCAGCCAAGTTGGTGGTCGCTGCCACTGCCACGCTGGCGGTCGACGGGGCCACGGTCACGCCGGTGGGCGCCGGCGGTGCCTGGCGGCGGGTGATGGTCGGCGACACGCGGCGGGCGGTGTAGGTCAACTCCACCTGGATGATGTCGGTGGCGCCGCCATCCGGCCAGGACCCGCTGATCTCCATCTCCGGGATCAGGAAGTCGTAGGCGCCGTCGGCATTGCCCAGGGTGAACTCGAAGCTGATCGCATCGCCGGTCTGCTGCTTCTTCCACAGCTCGTAGGCCGTCTTGGCCCAGCTCAGGGTGATGCTGCCCGACGGCGTGAAGGTGGTCGGGATGATGTTGCCGGCGAAGGGGTTGCCGTTGCCGATGCAGCGCTGGGTCTGCACCGCATTGTCGAACTGCAGGTTGAAGGTATCGACGCAGACGTTGTTGTCGCCGACCTGGGCCCCGTTGAGCTTGAGGCCAGAGACATCCTTGAAGCCGTAGCGCCGCTGGAAGGCCTCGGCCACCGGCGTCAGGATGAAGTTGGTGTCGTCGTCCTTGTCCTGCCAGCCGGTCGCGGCGAAGGTGGTAGTCACCTCGATCTCGCCGTCGTTCGGCACCTGGATGTTCATGGTGGCGACCTGGGCGCCGGTGGCCTTGCCGGCGATGCCGACATCCGCGGCGTAGTAGCCCAGGCTGAAGCTGATGCGGTCATTACCCATGGTCAGGACGTTGTTGTCCCAATCCTTGCCGAAGCAGGACGCCATGAACTCGTCCAGCGCGCCGAAGCGCATCTTGGTGCCGACATCGCCGGCCACGTCCACGGTGGTCTGGGCGGTGCCCTGCGACATGCGGTCTTCGCCGATCTCATTGTTCTCGGCGGTGTTGTAGGTGGGCCCGACACCAAAGCTGGTACGCGTCAGTACGTTCCAGGAGCCCGGCGGGGTGGTGCCTGGCGTGACTTCACGAATCCAGGCGGTTGCAACCTTGGCACCACTCGACATGGCGTGATTCTCCTATCAATAGGCGTAAAAAAACCGCCATGGGCGGTGGGTGGCGGCCTCAGTAGGCCCGGTATGGAATGGACAGGTTGACCTGGTACCAGCCGTGGCCGTCATCGCCGATAGTGCTGGCAGATGCCGCGTAGCACTCGAATGGCCCGGCCGGGTCGCTGTAGAACTGGAAGTGCTCGACCAGCGTGTCGGCGGCCTTGGTGATGGCCAAGGTGCCCTTGTAGCTGGGCACAAACAGCTGGACGATGATGATTCCGGTGCGGCGCACGCAGGGGCCGATGCCGATCTCCTGCGCACTGGAAAGACCCGGCACATCGGCCAGCCTGGCCCAGATCGGTTTGCCGGCCGGGTCGAACGGTCCCTTGAGGGGGTTCGGGTAGTCCACAGCGTCAGCCGGGATACCAGCCCAGTGCTGCATGCGCCCGATCACGATGGCGCGGATCTGTTCGAAGGTCATTTGTTGAAGGCCTGTGTCGCGCCGTAGAAGGCGATGCCGTAGATACCCGCGGGCGCTTGCCGCGAGTGGCCGTCTTCGAGCGCGCCGGCGTATGCCAGGTTGTTCTGGATGAAGGTGACGGTGTAGGGCTCAAGGCCTGACAGCGCGCTCTCGCCCTTGGCGACTGTCTCCCGGCCGCTTTTGTCGTATTCGTCGAGGGAGTAGTACACCGGCGAGCCGATGCTGACGATGTTGTTGGCCAGGAAGCGCCCGGTATCCACAGGGGCTCGCAGTACGATCTCGCCAAGCATTGCCAGCGTGATCGACCGGTGCCTCTCGGCCAGGGCATCCTCCACCACTCCGATGAATGCCGACGGCGGCACGGTCCAGGCGCGCCCTCCTCTCTGCTTGGCCATCACGCCTTCCTCAGCTGAAGGTCATGGTGCACCCCGGCAGGGTCACCACCCACGCGCACAATGCGATATCCCTTCGCGGGTATGCCGAGGATTCCAACGTTGGAGATGGTTTCCACCAGGTGTCCGATGTCGGGTCGGTCGGCCACTTCGTTGGTGAGCGCGATCAGCTGGATGTCGCCGAACTTGATGTTCTGCCCGTCCACACGCTTCTCATCGTACTCATGAAACACTCCGCGCCCAGCGTAGATCACAGGCTGCGCAGTGGTTTCCTCGGCAACCGGATCGAAGACGCCTGGGCCCATGTACTCGCCAGTGAACGCGGTCACCGACTCCGCGAAGACGTCATCGAATAGCTCCCCGAAGATTTCCTGCATCTCGTCGCGCATAGTTCGCCCTTATGGTGTACCGGGCTTGGCACCGGCAATTCGCGGTTTCGTCCCACCCGGCGCCTAGGGACCGGTCGCCCGGGTACCGCAGGAGTGCGCCAGAGTTGGTGCTGAATGGCTCACCCAACGCCCGGGTCTGACCCTGCATGCCGGCGTGGCTGTTGCGCACCTTCTCGTCTCGCCTAGTCTCCCAGTCCTTGACGATGGCTTCCCGCGGCAGCCCGCGCTCGACCAGTTGCTCATACACCCGGTCCCGGCCAGCGCTGAACGACTCAAGCGCCTCGGTTCGGGCAATCATCTGTGCATGGGTCTGTAGCAGGCGGTCGGCGTAGCGCCCGGCGATGCGGTCTGCATCAGCGCTGTTGACTGGCGTACCCGCCTTCAGCGCCCGCATGACCATGGAGTCGAAGCGCTTGTCGCGGCGGGTGCGAGTCAGGTACTTGCGCAGCTGCTCAGGGTCACCGCTGCGCAACTGGGTGCGGGCATCGGCCACGTACTGTGAGAAATTGCCAGGCAGCCCTACCGTTCCGCCTGTGCGCCGCCCGGTCTGCTTGCTCACACGACCAGCCAGGTCCAGCGCGATCTGCCTAGGGCTTCTGCCGGCCTGCAGGCCAGAGGAAACCGTAACACTGATCCCGTCGATTTGATCCATGGCCATTTGCGCCTTCAGGGTGGCGATGCGCTGCGACAGCCACGACTGGGCTCCTTCGGCATTCACATCCAGCTCCTGCCTGCCCAGGCTGCGCGGCACGCTATTCGCCTCGACCTTGGCGCCGGCCATGAATCCCGACCGGATCAACTCCATCAGCGCGCCGAACACCCCAACCGTGAGCAACTCGCCCAGGGCGGATTCGTCTCGCGTCGCGATGAGGCGCTCGATCTCGGCGATGGTGGCCGCGTCCAGGGTTGCCCGAATCTGGTCGAGGTAGGCCTTGGCCATCGCTGGCTCCATGCCATCGATCTGCCGGATGAGTTCTGCCTGGTTCACACGACCACCACTGCTGGCAGCGGGCACCGCAGCACCATGATTGGTGCCAGGATGTCGTTGATGATGCCGACCACGGGCTTGTTGGGCTGGCCGTCGACATCATCAGGGCCGAAGAACTCGGTTTCCAGTGGGCCCACCTTGGCGCGTTTGACGGCCTTGGATGCCACATAGTCAGGGTTCAGGCTGCCAGGCTTCACCAGTTCACGCAGTGCGCCTTCATAGGAGGCCTGCTCAACCTCACGCGGCACCGAGCCTGAGTCGATTGGGTCGCCGTTTCGGTCCGTTGCGCCGGTGCGCGGCCATTGCAGCGCCTGGTCACGGCCACCGACCTTGCGACCGGGGAACGACAGAACGCAGCCGGTGACCGGCAGCTGGGTGCCAAGGCCGTCGATGTAGGCTGAGGCTCGCGCCAGTGCCGCTTCCTTGTCGGCCTGAGTAGCAGCCGCCCAGGCGGCATTGCCACGGGCCGTGTGGTAGGCATCTGCGCCCGCCACGGTACCGTAGTAGTCAGCCATCATCGCTCTCGAATAAGTGGGCGCCGGATTTGCCAGAACGCCCGGGGGTTGTTACTGGTGCTTGGCCAGTTCGGCCTGCAGCTCTTCCAGGGTGACGCCTTCACCCACGGCCACACCCTTCTCGGTGAGCTTGGCGATGATGTCGGCCTTGGCCTTCTCTTCTGCCTCAGCCAGGCGCTCCTGCAGGGTCTTGAGGCTGGAGTTCTTGCCAGCCTCGATGCCCAGCGCCTTCAGCTTGGCGATCAGCTCTTCCTTGCTGAGCTCGACAGGCTCGCCGCCCTCGACCACGAGCACGCCTGCTTCGACGTAGAACGCCAGGTTCTGGCGGTTGCTGTAGTCGACCCACTGCGGCACGTCGACGGTGCCGCCAGGAGGCACCACGGAGCCGTCAGGGAGGCCGATGGGGGTTTTGCTATGGGTGTTGGTTACCTTAGCCATGGGACCCCCTTAGATGCCGTCGGTGTAGCGGACTTCGGCAGGACGGCGAACGTCCACGCCGCCCAGGCGGAAGATGCCCGGCACTTCCCAGCGGATCGGGCCGGCCTGGTACACAGGCAGGAAGCGGTGAGGCATCGGGATGTGCATCTTCAGCACCGACGGGTCGCGACGGTAGCTGATCATGCGTGCGGTGTTGCCGGCGCCGGCGGTGTCCAGGCCGTTCAGGCCTTTGATCATCAGCGGGCGGCCGGTGGTGGCGGTGTAGACGTTGTTCTTCTGCAGGTAGGTCAGGATCGACTCCAGGCCCTGGTCGTTTACCTTGCGGGTGGCCAACAGCAGGAACTTGCTGTACGGCAGCAGCAGGGTGTCGGAGAACGCGGTGAACAGGGTGCCCTGGGCCTGCACGGTCAGTGCGGTGTTGACGTCGGCCAGGATCTGGTCGGCGGTCGCGGTGGCCCAGTTGCCGGTCACAGCGGTGCCAGCGGTGACGCCCGGGAAGTTGAACAGGCCCGAGAAGCCTTTCGACGAGTCGCCCAGCAGGGCAACGCGGTCGACCATTTCCTCATAGGCCCGGCGGGCCGCCATGGCGTCGTCAGCAGTCAGGTTGATGCCGAGCATCTGCGCCTGGCTGATCTCTTCTAGGCCGTAGCCGTAACCGATACCGGCCATATGGATCTGGGTCTCGAACTTCGACCGCTCGGTGCTGGCCAGCGGGATGTCATCGGCATTGCCGTTGATCCAGTCGGCCTTACCGACCTTGTCGGCCGAGTAGTACGTGACGGTCTTGATCCACTCGGGGGCCGAGGTGTCGACCGGAATCAGCTGCGGGTACTGGATGTCCGCATAGACGATTTCGTTCACCTGACGCTCGATGTACGAGGTCTGGGAGACCACGAAGCCCAGAGCGGCCTGAGCATCGAGGAGCTGAATGTGTCGCATGGTTTCTCCTTAGCCCAGGCGGACTTGAGCGAGTTGGTTGGCACCGGTGGTGCTGGTGTCGAAGCGGGCGTTTGCCACCAGGACGTTGTCGGTAGCGACGTTGGTCCACACACCGGTTGCCGGCACGAAGTACACCGGGTCACCAGCGGCGACCTGCACGGAGGCGGTCACCCAGATGGCGCCCTTGGTCATGACGCGCGCCGACTCGTACTGGCTGTACTGGTTGGCCTCGGCCTTGACCGAGCGATCTCGGACGCTGATGCCAACGAACTTGGCGGCGGTGTCGCCGGTGGTCGACGCACGACCTGCCTTGTCAGCAGTACCCTGGATGACCGGAACACCGAAGGCCAGCCCACCGGCCGCCTGAACGGTGCGGGAGATCAGGGTCTTCGGGATCATGTCCACGATCATGCCCGGCAAGCCGGCGCGAATGGTCGCGGTGTAGCTGGTTTGAACGGCCATTACTTGGCACCCCCTTTCCAGGCGTCGTTCAGACGCTGTTCGTAGGCCTGCTGGCCGTTGTCATTAGGCTTCGGCGGTTTGCCGTCCTGATTGATCAGGTGCTGGCGAACCGGGTCCTTGGCGGCATCTTCGACCAGCAGGTCGAACCGCGCATCGACGTAGGCATCGGTCTTGCCGGCGATGGCCGCGTCACCGATCTTGGCGATGACCACGGCCTTGCGGATCTCGGCATCGCTCTTCCCGGCGTAATCGCCGTCGTGAATAGCCTTGGCCTTGGCGATCAGGTCGCCGCGGGCTTTCACGCGCTCGTCGATCTGCGCATCGGTGATCTGCTTGGACTTTAGGTCGTCGATCTCGGCGTCCTTCTTGGCCAGGTCAGCGTCCTTAGCTGCCATTGCAGTGGCGTGCGCAGCCTCGGTGGTGCTGAGCTTGGTGGCGGCGTCGGCCAGGCGGCCTTGCAGGGTGGCGATGACAACGGCGCCCTGGTCGGTTACTTCAACCGGGATGCCGTCGACGGTAACCGTCTTCAGGGTCATGGGTCTTTCCTCGGGGGTTGGGGTGTGTTGTGGCCAGGAGTCGCCGATGCTTGCCCGGCTGCCGGCCCGCCCGCGCTGAACGATGGCGATGTGGTCGGCGATGATGTTGGTTTGCTTGGCCTGGTACTTGGTGCCGTCCGGGGCTTCCCCGTCCTCCCAGACCAGTTCGCAGCTGTAGCCCACGCTCAGCTCGCGCTTGCCGGCCTGAACCGCGGCTACGGCGTCACCGTCGGTGATCTTCAGGCCGATCTTCAGGTACTCGCCGTCGCGCAGCACCTCGTCGCCGGTCGTGCCCACCGCCACCTGCTTCCAGTTGGCGGCCGTGACCGGCTGGCCCGGGTGATCATTGGTCATCGGGATCTTGGAGAACGACTCCAGCGATCGCTTGGAGAAGACCTCCTTCTCGTCGCGGTAGACGTTCACGACCTTCAGGTCAGGCCGACCTACTTCGGCGCCCAGGTACTGCTGAACGCCGGTGCGCGCAGTGAGCGCAAAAGCTTCCAGGTAGCCGGAATCGTTCAGCCTGGTGTCGCCCAGGCTGACTGTGTCAGTGATGTGCATGGTTTACCTCAGGGCGTGGCCGGAGCGTCGTCTAGCTCTTCTTCGTCGGGCAGCTCAGAGCCGAACTCAGCGACCGCCGCCTCCAGCCCTGGCAGAACGCTCTGCTCGACAAGTAGCGTGGTAGCTGCCTTGCTTAGCGCGTCTTCCGGCCAGAGCTTCGTTTCGCCAAGGATCTTGACGGTCTCGGCCGTCTGCTTGCTGATCTCTGACCGCTCTTTTGCCGTCGGCTGCCAGAGGGGATTCCACACGTAGTGGATCTGGGCCGGCCTGGAGCCGAGCGCCGAGCGGATCAGGCAGTCATCTAGCAGCTTCAGGGCCGGGGTGATGTCTAGCTCTTGCAGCGCCTGGATGCGGTCGTAGTAGTTGCGTAGGTCAGCCTCACCGGTGGAGTTCAGGCCGGACGGCGACTGCCCGAGCAACCGGGTAGCCGGAATGTCGGCCGCACCGGATACGGCCTGCAGGAAGCGGTCGATGATGTCCGGCAGCGTGCCGAAGCTCGCCGACTTGGTCTCGTATTCCTCTTCCCTGTCCAGCAGCAGCGTGCCGTTGATGCCTTTGGCCGTGGCCGCCAGGGTGATGCGCTCCAGCACCTGCTTGCGATAGGCGTCGTCTTGCAGGCTCTGCATGAAGTCAGGGATGCGGATTACGTCGACCTTGGCCTCGAACACCAGGCTGGCCACGTTGGCCATGGTGCTGTCCGATTGCTTAATGGCCTCGAAGATCGCCTGCAGGACCGAGTCACCCCAACCGAAGATATTGGCCGGAGCCAGGTCGGGGTCGGGATGCTCTGCCCCGTTGAAGATCACCAGCCGCGAAGGGTGGATCTGCAGCTGGCTATCAGCCAGGCGGTACGCCTTTGGCTTGCCGAAGCGCTCCGACTGTGGATCCTGCTCGATCTCGGTGGGCGACAGCTGCCGACGGTTCATCACAGCCAGGTACTTGAGGCCCTCAGCCTGGATACTTGCCGCATTGAGCGGAGCTGCCGTGTTCGTCTCGCCTGTTCCAATGAAGATCGCCGATCCTCCGAAAAGCCTGGCCCGGGTAAGAGCCTGTTTGACCTTGGCACGAAGGCCAAGCCGAGCCTCCTCCGCTTCGATCTTCTCGATCTGCTCTTTGTCGGCCTGCCATGCCCGCCAGCGGCGCGTGCCGTCCAGGGCCGGGATGTCCACGATCTTGCGCGGCAGCCATGCGCCCCGGTAGGCGTTGATCAGCTGCTCATCGGTCAGTATCACCGGCGCATACGCCGAGCCCGATGCCTTGTCGCGCTCGGTGCCCAGGTTCGCCACCAGGTTCACCAGCTTGTCGCTGAGGTATCGGACTACGCCCATTAGGAAACACCTGTGAGGGAGTACTTGTTGATTGGGTACTCTTTGTGGATGAAGTAGCCGCCGGCGTCTGGCCGGTGGTCGTTGCCCTGTTTCTTGTCAGGCTCGCCGTTGTCGCCCCAGATCTGCTGCTCGAGGTCGTCGGCATAGGTCGGGCACTTGTCGGCGTTGATGCGGTAGCGGCGCTGCCCTGCTGCGTTGCAGAACATGGCGTTCATAGAGTTGATGCGATCCTTGACCGGCGGGTTTGCGCCGGGGGCCGAGACGATGAAACCTGCCTGCTTGAGCAGTGAGATGTCGGTCTCGCTGGCTCGGACGGACTTGCGAGAGTCGCCCGAGGCGTCGGGGTATACCCGAATCTGCCGCGTGTTACGGAACTCGCCATCGGCATACAGCCAGTAGCGCTCCTTGATCTGGCGGATCATGTCCGGCGTGTCGTAGCCGTTGATGATCTCGTCCACCGCGTGCGGCAGGCCCAGGCGCTTCACATGGACGATTGCCGACATCTTGCCGACGTTGAAGTCCATACCAATGAACAGAGCCTCGCCAGGCTGGATAGTCTCCTGGCTGCCGTTCAGCTTGCGGTCGTAGGCGGTGTAGATCGTCCCAGACGTCAGGTTGACGAACTGCCCGTTCAGGTAGGCCATGATCAACTGCTCGGGGTACGACTCCTTCAGCGACGGGATGTAGTCCGGCGGCAGATTTAACTCATTGTCGAACGTGCTGGCCTGGACCAAGCCGTACATGTCGTTCAGCGCCGGCTTCTCGCGCAGTTGCTTCACGAACTGCTGATAGACGAACTTGAACCCCTCCGGGGTCGTGGTGACGTCTACACCGTTCTTGAGCCCGGGTACGCTGTAGCGCATCCGGGCGATGATCTTGCGCCAGGCGTGTTCAGCCTTGAGCTTGGGCAGCACGTCGAGCTCGTCGACCAGGCCGTGCCCGATCTTGAAGCCCACGATGGTCTGCGGCTTCTCCATCGAGCGGCAGATGGTCGTGCTGCGGTACTGGCCGCCGCTGTAGAACTCGACCTCCTTGTCGCTCTCCTTCGTCTTGACCTTCAGGCCCCAGTCGAAGGCGACCTCCTCAATGGTCGGGAAGAAGATGTCGCGAATCTGCGGATAGGTCGGGGCGAAGTAGCCGGAGTTGATCCGAGGCCATTCCCACACGTGCTTGCAGATGCCAGCGCAGCCTACCCAGGTCTTGCCAGAGCCGAAGCCGGCCACGAAGCCGCGGAACTTGTGCTCCATCTGGAGGAAGCGCGCCTGTGGGACGTTAAGCGTCGGCATCTGGCTTCCTCGCGTTCACGACCTCGACCCTGATACTGGTCGGCACCGCGTTGTCCTGCGGCACGTCAGCCTTGGTCTGGCGGTTCACATAGACGTCGCCGACCTCCTTTGCCGCCTGCTCCAGCAGCTGGGCAGTCAGGGCCATGTTCTTCATGGACTCGGCCTTCTCCGCCATCCTGCCCAGCGCACGGAGGCGGTAGGCGCGGTGCGCGATCGGAATATCTGCCGTCTCGGTCGTGAACCGCTCCCGGCATGCATGGAACATTTCCACCCAGCGCTTTGCCAGACCGCGCCCGGCGTACTTGGTTGGGTCATGCCCTTCGCACACCTGGCGACTGACATCTACCCCGAATTCTTTCTTGACAGCCTCCACCACCTGGGTCGGTGTATCGAAGCAGGCCAGAGCCTGAACAATGAAGGCTTTGACCTCGCTTCGTAGTGCTGCCATTTGAATGTCGTCCGTCAGGACCTGTCAGGATTCAGGCCGACTTGAGCAGGCAGGTTCCGCAGGCCCTCGAAATGTTGATCTTGGCCACCTCGGGCGGCCTGCTTGCAGCTTCGATCAGCTGCTGTACGTCGTGGCTCGGGCCATAACGGCGCACCACCCCGACGAACTCTTCGACGTCATGGCCGCGCATCTCCAGCTTGGGCATGCCGTCATCCCCGAATGCTGGGGCGCCATACCTATCGAGCTTGTGCCCTATGTGATACAGCTCGTGCTCTATGAGGGCGCAGAACTCAGCCTCGCTGCATTGGGCGCAGTAGTCGCCGGCCAGCGTGATGAGGAACTCCGGCTCTTCGCCGAACCAGTCACGCATCTGCTGTTCCTGGCGCGCCTTCTGCCATCCGCCTGCGCGGATCATCATTTGCTCGGCCTGGCCGAGTACTGAGCGGCCCTTCTTGTTGAAGGCAGAGGAAGCCCACAGCACCCCGACATTGGCGTCGATCAGGTGAGCGTGGTCTTCGTTGTGAATGCCGCCGGTTGCGGCGAGGATCTCTCGCTGTATCCACTCCCACAATTCTGGAGCAGGCTTGAGGATTAGGAATGGCGATTCGAGCAGGTCGGCCGGCGGCATCGGTCTGCTCATGTTAGCTCCCGCGCCACGAAACGGCGCACCTACATTTTGTGGCGCGCTTACCGGCGCCGCGACTGATCGAACAGCCTGGCCACGTTGCCCTTCGAGCGCAGCGCCAGGATGAACAGGATCCCGAATATCAGGGTGCTGGGCACCGAGGTGACCGGCCACTGCCCGTACAGCAGGATCGCGCCGATGATGCTCAGCCACTCCTGGCCGAACAGGGATGCCAGGCAGAAGGCGCACAGGCTGGGCAGGAACTTGTAGCTCGAGCCGCCACGCCGGTACATGAACGCGATGACGAAGCAGATACCGCCGCAGAACCCGGCATGAGCCAGGGTGATGGTTTGGTCTAGGGTCATTGGCCCCCTCGCTTGGGGAACAGGCTGCCAATCGCTGCTGGCAGCTCGGTTACCCACTTCGGCAGTTTGCCGGTGTTGAACGACTCCAGAACGCTGATGCTCACCAGGACCGTGGCTAGGCCGCAGGCGAAGGCGGCGATACCGCTGGTCTTCGTCCAGGCCTGGGCCAGGATCTCGGCCGAACCGTAGTACCCGCCGATCCAGCCGACGAGCAAGTACCCGAGGCGTTGCCACAGGTTGATGTCCTTCGCCCAGAGGATGAAGAGCAGTGCGCCACCGAAGGCGCAGACAACAGCGTTGAGGTCGATCGTGGGGAGGCAGCTTGCGAGGGCAATGCCGCCCAACCCTACAACCGTGCAAGCTGCTGGGGTAGCGGCATCGGCCATGTTCAGTCCCTTAGTGTTTGTAGCGGAATGGCGCCGGGCCGCGGATGTCGAGGCCGGTGGCGAGCGCCCATAACGCGAAAAGGAGGATGCCAGCGCTCAGTGCGGCAGCCAGGAATGTGGCCCGGCGCTCCTGGGCCGAACCGTCGGGCCTCTTGAGGCCCTGAATGATGAAGACGCAGCCAAGGAAGACGTTGGCGCTGATGTCGCGGTGCAGGGCGTAGCTGGCCAGGGCCAGGGCGAATGCCAGGAGGCTCCATGCGGTTGATGGCTTCATGCGCTTTCCATTCCTCCCTGCTACGATCAAAGCCTCACCATTTAGCGAGCCATACCGACATGAGCGAAAAAGGAACACTCGTTATTTCATTCCGGCAGGGAGGCCGAGACCTGCAGATTGCTCAGGACATGGTCCCGATCCACGCATCCGAGGAGACCGTGTTGTACCACTTACTCTCCAGCTACCAAGGAGTTCGCATCGGAGTAGACGTGAACCCGGACGCGCGCGGAGTCGAAAGACTTCGACCTCAAGTTGAGGCGCTTGGAATCAGCGATGTAACCTGGAAGTTCGCATAAAAAACCCGGCTTTATGGCCGGGTTCGTATTTTTCACTCCTCAACACGCGCAGGAATGACAGGATGTAGCAAATTTACGACATGGCGACATGATATTGCAAGCACTTTTGAGGGCCTTTTTCATGCCGCCTCGCCGGCCAGCACGCCAACCGCCTCCAGCATGTGCTGAGCCTCGACCAGGGCCTCGTCCACCATCGACTCCAGGTTGTCACGGATCGCCTTGCTCCAGCGCTGGTAGGTGCGCTCGGTGAGCCCCTGCGAATCCCATGTGGTCATGTCGTAGTTCGACTCGGTAAGAACGATCATCTCGCCCGGTTTCGACTCGGCCATGGCTCGGGCATGCCTGTTCGCGCGCGCGACTGATTCGGCAGCCGCCTTGTTCCGCCAATCCCACTGCCCTTCCCTTTCGTTCTCGCGCGGCTCCGGCGCCTTTGCCTGCGTGACCTTGCGGGTGATGCCCTTGTACTGCTGCGGCACTGCCCAGGTCAGCACCGCCTGTTGTGTGAACCGGCGCGGCGCTGGACTTTCCACCACAGCCACCAGGCGCCCAATGGAATCGATTTTCCGCCCTCGGTGCGTGCTGTACTTCGCCACCAGGGCATTCCAGTGTCGCGGGCTGAGCTGGGCGTGCAGCAGCTTGTGCACGATGCAGTCAGCCAGCAAAGCGGCATCCTTGCCGGAGATCTCGCCCTTCTGCTTGGCCATCTGGACCCTCGGCTCGAAGTCGCAGCCGCCGGCGCTGTTGATTGTCTCGGCGGCGAGTGCACGCACCACCGCGGAAATGACGTTGTGGTAGTTCATGCTGCTGTCCTCTTGAGGTCGCGGAGCTTCTGGCGGTATAGGGCCTTGATTGCCTGCAGGTCTTCGATGGTCAGGCGCTGGGGCTTATGAGGCCCTTCGAGCCAGTCGACCCGGTCGGCGCCGATGCGTTTCACCAACCGGATACGGTACTCGACCGCGTTACCCGACAGGTTCCGGTTGCACTTCACGCACTGCCGGTGGACGTTCAGCGGCTCGAACCGCAGCTCCGGGCAGGCGCCGACTGACCGGTAATGGCCGGCGTCCCAGCGGCTGCCGGTGATGAGGTCGTGGTCGCTCGGCAGCGAGTCGCAGCTGATGCACGGCAGCCCGGCGTCCCGTTCGCGGATGTAGGCGTTGAACGCGGCTTGGGTTTCAGCCATGTGCTCGCGGCGGGTCTTCAGCTTCTCCCGGCGCTCCTGCAGGTCCTGGCGGGCCTGCTTGGTGATGGCCTTGGCCGCGATCTTCTGCAGCTTCGGGTCTTTGGCTATGGCCTTGGCACAGGCGATGCTGCACACCTTCTGTGTGGTCATCGTCGGCTTGAACAGCTTGCCGCAGCCTGGGGCTTTGCACTTCTTCGGTTTGATCTCCTTGGCCAGCATCAGTACTGCCCTCCCCACCGATCCGACTCAGTCCAGCGCACCCCGTGTTCGGCGCCGAAGGCGTGCATCACCTCAAACAGATCGCTGAACCACTTCTGCGACTGCTTGCGGGTCGAGACGCCCAGGACGACGAAGCCGCCGTCGATACCCGGCACCGCGTCCTGCTTCTGCACCGCGGCGCTGAAGATGTGCTTCCAGTCCTCGTCGGTGAGCTTGCGGCCATACCACTCCACCTGCTGGGAGACGTCGCGGAGCATTGCCCACATCTTCCGGTTGCAGACGTCGGGACGCTTCTCGTCCTTGATGACCACCACCTTTGGCTTGGTCAGGTCTATAGCGTGCAGGGCGCCGTAGAGGCGGTTGAGGTCCTGGGTGCTGCGAATGGCGAACTCGGTCATGGCTTCTCCTTGCGGCAGTCGTTGCAGCCAGGCCGGCAGATCCACTCCGGCATGGGGTCGCCTTCTCGGCGCTCGATCCGCTCCACGGCGTCGCCGCGGCGTACGCAGCCGGCCACGAACTTGGCGGTGCTCTTCTCGTACCCCTTGTCGTCCCAGCACGCAGCAGAGACCTTTCCGCAGTCCCGGCGAGCGATGTACTGGTGACCCAGGAATTTGCGTTGCTCGGTCATACGCCCTCCCCGGCCGGCTGCCCGGCGCGCTTGATGTTCAACTTGGCCAGCAGGTGTGCACGGCACGCGGCGGCGCTGGTTGGGATTTGCTGGATCTCCAGCAGGCGGACCTGGCGCTGGGCGGCGTATTCGTCAGCGAGCTGGGCCAGACCCTTCTGGCTGTCGTGGCCAATGCCGGTGGCGATATCGCCCAGTGGCTCGCCGGCCACCAGCATCCGGATCGTGATGTCGTAGGCCCGCGCAAACACCTTCTCTGCCCGCTCCACCTCCATCGACCCCAGGTTCTGCGCCTCGCACTGCAGGGCCGCGTGGCGCACCGCTGCGTGCGACCAGGTGCGGGAACCTGCCCTGCTGGGGTGGAAGTTCTCCAGCGCCTCTGCCAGGGCCCGCGCAAGCGGCGGAATGCCCATCTCTTCTGGAGTCGGCTGGCACAGCTTGATGAACTTGCCGCTGCTCGGTGCGAAATCGGTACCCAGCACCCGGCACTTCTGGATGCCGAAGCGGATCTGCTCGAGCGTGTTGATGCCCGCGGCGACGAAGGACTTGATCCAGCTGCGCTTGGCAGCCTTCAGGGCCTCGTCATCCGGCCAGGCCTGCTTCCACGCTGGGAAGATGGCCTGCAACTCCTTGAACAGCGCGTTGACCACTTCGGTGGTGCCGGGGTCCAGCTGCTTGACCGGGGCCTGCACCTCGGCGGGCAGATTGCGGGCCGTGGCCATGATCTGCGTGACGCTTCTCAGCTTTGGTTGTGCGCTCATAAGGCCCCCAGGTCATCAGCCCAGCTGGTGTCGTTGAAGTCGGGACCGTTGCGGCGCTGGCCCTGCTGGGCACCAGGCAGCACCTTCTCCGGGAACAGGCCGGTCCAGCCGTTGCTGATGGACTGGTTGATCACGGCGTCTGCTGCGTGGTGCTTGGCCAGCTGGGCGGCCTGGCGCTCGCACGACGTCTTGGTCAGGCGCTTGCCGATTTCCTTGCGGTGCTGGCACCAATCAGCCCATACGGCGTCGCTGACGTTTGCCGGCTTTGCAGTCATCGGATCGAACTTAGGAGCCTTCTTCGGAGCCGCAGGAGCGTCAGCGACTGGCTTCTTAGGTTCTTTGATGGTTCTTTGATGGTTAATTGATGGATTGGGTGCAGCTCCTGCACCCCGTTCTGTCGTGGTTTGCACCCCGTTCTGTCGTGAGCTGCACCCCGTTGTGTCTTCATTTGCACCCCGTTCGGAACCGGGTGCAGCTGTTGCACCCCGTTCTACGCACAAGTCGTAGACGGTCGGGCGGCGGTCGTGACGGTCGATGTAGGCGCCGGCAATGGCCTGATTTCCAAGGCGAATCACGCCGATCTCCAGCAGGTGATCGAGCTTGTACTTCACCGTGCGGATAGACAGGCCGGTGTCATCGCTGATGCTGGCGGAGGACGGAAAAGCCCCTCGGCCGTTCTTGTCGGCATAGTTGGCCAGGACCAGCAGCACGTAGCGCGCAGTGGCGTCTACGATGTCGCGCTGCTCCAAGGCCCAGGACATGGATTGGACGCTCATTGGCCGCACTCCTTGGCCATGGCCGCGTCGATACGGCGGTCGAGAATTTCCTGAGTGCTCAGAAAATCATGGCCATCCAATGGAAGGCTTTTCTGACGCAGCCAGCTGTACCGCTCGGCGTCCTTGCGCAGCGCGTCGTTTTCCGCGAGCAGCGCCAGAACCGCGGACCTCGCGGAACATACGAACTCAGCGAATTCTCTGGTGCAGATGCTCACGTATTCAGTGCCGTCGTATTCTTCGCCATCAATGGTGAAGGGCTGCCCGTACACGCTGTAAAAACCCGTTGAGCCTCCGCCAAGAGATTCGCCAGACGGGCCATTGAAGAACGGCTGAGTGTTGCTGTCCCAGTCCAGATCAGATGGGAACGCCTCAGCCAGCGCTTTCAGCTTTTGCTTATCGATGGTCATGGTGCCACCTTGAGACCAGCGGCCTCGATGGCGGCACGAACATCAGGAATGCGAGCGAGCCCCACAGGATCGTGCTCTGGAGCTTCGTAGGCAAGCTCGATCACTGAGCCCAAGTGCTCGGTCAGGCCTTCGTATGCGCACGCCGATGGCAGCTCAACCACCACGGTTGAACGTGATGCTTGCCAGGCCCATGCGGCAGCCTTGAGCATCGCGGCTGCATCGTCGTTGGCGGTGGCGGTCATCTCGCCGAAGCCAAACTCTGCGCGGAACGCGGTCAGGAACTCGGATTTCATGTCATCTGTCATGTCGTGGATGCTCATGCCGCACCCCGCACGGCTTTGTCGTGGGTGTGCAGGCCGTCCCAGTTCTTCTTCATGGGCAGCTCTCCGGCCAGGTACAGCTCGTACAGGCGCACGGCGCCCTTGCGCAGGAGGATCGGTGTGTAGCTGATGAACGCCTCTTTCCCGTGCGGAGTGATCTCCTGCTGGTGCTCGGTCATGTACTTGTCGCGGGCATAGGCGGCGACGCGGTACCGGGTGCCGGACTTGCTCTCGTTGTAGAGCCAGTTGCGGCCTTCAAGGAAGTGACCCACCTGCATCACGTTGACCCCATTCAGGCCTTTGCAGAACTGAACGTGACTCATGCCTTCCTTGAACAGGTTCTCCAGGTGGTCGATCTTCTTGGCCTGGGCCTCGACCTGGACGGTGAGCAGGACGCGGGCTTTCTCCGACTCCAGGGCCATCTGGAGGATTTCCAGCTTGCTGAGGTCGGCAGGCATCGGCTTCGATACCTGGGTCTCCAGCTGCTGCCAGCGGTCCACCAGCGCGGCGGTGAATTCGGGCGACAGCTGGGCGACGACCACGAAGCTGTCGCGCTTTCCGATCAGGTACTGCTTGATGCAAAGCGGGCCAGGCCCCGGATTAGGGACTTCCTCAAACTGAGGGAGTCCGATCAGGCCTTTGGCGTGAAGGGATTCGATGGTCCGCCAGACATTGTCGTGGCGTTTTTGAGTGACCTCGGCAATCTCCCGCGACGACATGCGCGCCACAGAATCGTGGTTCGCATTTTGTGGCGCGGGCCGATTGAGGGCCTGTACACTTGGGGTCTGCATGTGCATAATTGGTCTCACTTATGTGATGTTGCAGATAGCCGGGCCGCAATCCCGGCTTTTTTGTGCCTGTCTCCAGGGCTTCCCTTTTCAGGGCCTTTTAAGGCCGAGGCAGGTGCCGGATTTTTCCGGCGCCTTTAGGCCTCGTTTTCTCGACCAGGCTCTCCCGCACTATCTGGACGGCGTACTGTTCCGGGGTCATCCCGGCTTCCCTCGCCTTCTCTTCAAGCTTTCGGTAAAAGCGCTCCTCGAGGCCGTGGCAGATCGTGGTTTCAGCCATGGGTCCCCCTTCCGGGCCTTCAGGCCGTCTGCGTTGTCTCGTTATCATCCTGAGAGATCAGGTGAGCGAGCTTCTCCTCCACACACATGCGCACGAATACGGCTGGCTGCAGGCGGTGGAGCTTCGCCACTGCCCTGACTGCCTCGTACGTGTCCTCGTCGTAGCGAGACTTGATCTCCCTGTCTTTCAGGTGGCGGCTATCGTCGTAGCTCATCGGTTGATGGTTCCTTGCTTGTGAATTGGTTAAGCGGCGGATTCGGCAGTCGTTGCCGCGATCGCTGCGAGTTTCGGGAAGAACGAGAAGGCCGAGACGCGGCCGTCGGTTGCCTTGTGCAGGTTCGCGGCTACGTCCTCGGATGGTTTCCGATGGCCTCCAGCGATCAGCCACAGGTAGCCGACCGAGATTCCCGATGCGTCGGCCACGCGCTGGCGCTCATCGGCGCTGGCGCCAGAAAGCCAGGTCTGCATATCAGGGATGGGGGTTTTCATCTTCGTCACCTTTCCGGGAGATAAACCAAATTTATCTCATGGATAATTTTTAGGCAACCGATGATTGATCTGCAAGGTTATTTATCACATGGATAAAAGCGGCGATCATCCGCGCATGGATATGAACACCATTCGACGCGACAACCTGCGCGCCCTCTCGGCCCGCTACCCAACTCAGGCTGAGTTCGCAGCGGCGTGCGGGACTGCACCCTCTGTTATCAGCCAGATCGTCTCCCCTAACCCAAAGAGAAATCTCGGCGACAAGCTAGCCAGGAGGATAGAGGCCGCCGCTGGGCTGCCACATGGCTGGATGGACCAGGTCCAAGGACAGATCGCGAAACGTTCGGTACAGCCGAACGCCTCCATTGAGTCGGAAGGCATTCAAGAGTGGGCGGACGATACTCCGCTCGACGACGACGAAATCGAACTGCCTTTTTTGAAGGAAGTCGAGCTGTCCGCAGGAGGCGGAAAAACAGTGATCGAGGTAAGCGGTACTAGAAAGCTGCGCTTCGGCAAATACACGGTGCGGAACCTTGGGGTCCAGCCAGACCAAGCGGTATGTGTATCGATTTCCGGCAACTCTATGGAACCGGTCCTTCAGAATGGAGGGACGGTTGCCGTCGATAGAGCTAAAAACAAGGTGTCTGACGTGGTGGACGGCAAGATGTACGCCATCAGCCACGCTGGCCACGTTCGGGTTAAACAGCTTTACCGCACAGCTCGCGGCGGCCTTCGCTTGCGCAGCTTCAATCGTGACGAGCACCCCGACGAGGAGTACACCGCAGATGAACTAATGGCCGAAGAGATAACCATCATCGGTCGCGTGTTCTGGGGCGCATCCTTCTTCTAGCTTGCCGGAACCCATCAAGCCCGCCGCGTGCGGGCTTTTTTTCGCCCTCAAGAAAGCGCCTTGATAAACGACCGATCATCGACAGGAGATAAATTTATCAAATTGATATTGACACCAATTTATCGCACAGATAAATTTCACCTCAAGCAGTCACCAACCAGGGGCTGGCCAGGCCCTCACAGGCCGCCGCTCTTTAACAGCCAGCGCAACAACCAACAGACCGCATTGCCTCTACCGGCGACCGGCGCCAGACAGCCCCGAAAGGCTGCCCACGACAGGGAGAACCCTGTACGGCTGACGAAGGCGAAATGCCTGAACCGAGCGAATGACCTGGCAAGCAATGCGCCCCGCCTTTCCCCGGCGGCAGTAGGGAGGAAGCGAGCGGCGCCCACCGGTAACCGGCGGCGCGGTGAGTGACCAGCAAGAACAACTTGAGCCAGCGACCGACGCCAGTAGCGGGTCGCGGCGCACCACGAGATTCACTGATGCCGCTTCGATGAGGCGGCTCACCAAAGCCACTTGCACCAGGTGGTTTTGGTGGAAAGAGGAACGACCATGCGAAAAGGCATCATCTACGGCGTGGGGATCACCGACGAGCGAGTAACAAATGGTTGTCCCTTCTACAACCGATGGAAGGGCGTAATCAGAAGGTGTTTCGCTCCAGGCAAGAACGAAGCGGCTCGCTATGCAGGCTGCTCAGTTGACCCTGAATGGCTGAGATTTAGCGCGTTCAAGCGCTGGATGCAGGACAAGCCTTGGGAAGGGAATCACCTGGACAAGGACATTCTCAGGCCTCAGGAGAAACGCTACTCGCCTGATACCTGTGTCTTTGTACCGATCTGGATCAACACCCTGCTTAACGACTGCGCTGCCAGTTCAGGTGCTTTTCCGACAGGCGTCTACCTGTTCCGCAAGCGCTATATAGCTCGTGCACATGATGGTCATGGCAAACGCCTTTTCATCGGCAGCTTTGATTGCCCGCACGAGGCGCACAGGGCCTGGGCGACCGCCAAAGCTGGCGTCATCCGGCAAGCGGTCGACCAATACCGCACCACTGACCGATTCGACGAGCGTGTCTGCACTGCCCTGCTGGATAGGGCGGATCGGCTCGCCGCAACCTGAAATCAACCGCCCTGGAGGGCAAGAGATGACCGGAGTATCCAAGCAAGGCTGCGTGCGACACGCCCGTTATCAAAACCGGGAGCTGGTCAGAGCTCGGAAAACCCGCCAGTGGAGCCTGGTCCTTCAATGCCGAATCAGTCGCGACGACTGGATGGCAGAGGCTCGCACCAAGTAGACAACCAGCGCCACGTCAGCCTGACGTTAACTGCCCCATCTGTGCCCGCCCATGCGGGACTTCATCACCAGCGCAGAGCGTCCTGCCCCATAAACGGTTCAGGGGAGGCAGAACAGGGCGTTCTGCGGTGTTGATGAATGCGCAGGCTGATGCGCAGCGTGAACGACCGGGTGGACTCTTGATGAGCAAGATCACATCCGCGTTAGGCGCGAAAGGAAACAAGTGAACCCTTGTACGCGCTGGAGGGTAGCCGCCAGCAAGCCGGAGATCAGCGCCGGCCATCAACACCGCCCGCAGCCCCGCCGCCGAGCGGTGAAATCCCAACGCGACTTGATCGTGGGTCACGTGGCGGGGCTGCACCTATCCCTTGACTGCCAGGGAAGACTAGCCCGATGCCCTGCTCCCCATCGCAGGCTGCATCGGAGCGCGCCTTGAGTACCGCCTACCAGCGCGAGAGCAAAGGTCGACATACGTCATACAGGGCGCGCCCCGATGCATCCCGCATCCCAACTGGAGTACCACATGCTCCTTCTCATCCTGATCGGCGCAGCGCTCAGCCACATGAGGCCAGAACCTCATCCTGAAAGCGGCCTGCCAACCGGTCCATTGCGTTCACACCGCGAGCGCTGGCGATGTACCAGCGGGGCAAGGCCTTTCTGGAGGTCAACGTCCCGCCAAAAATTATCGACTCTGACGCAAGGCCATTGAGCCTATGGAAGAAAGCCCGGGGAATCCTCGGGCTTTCACGATTCACCCCTTCCCTTCACTCCGACCGCATCAGACAGGTGCCAGCGAGCTTCACGGCTCGGGTTTGGTCACCTGCGCTGGCATCTGCCTAATGCGGTTGCCCCACCCCATCAGGAGAACGCCATGGGCGCACTTCGAGCAGCACAGTTTGAGTACGACAACCGGATGCCTCCGGCGGTGAGCGACGATGACGCCGACCAGGTGGAGTGGATCGAGAAGCACGCGGCCCAATTGGTCTTGGGCTACCGGGTCAGCTGGGGCTACCGCGGCGAACGCGGCGAGATCACCCAGGCCGACTTTGCCCGGGCTGTGCAGGATCACCTGAACAACCGCCAGATCGACGGCCTGGACCAGCAGGACGCCTTCGGCAAGCTGGTCATGGCGGGCATGGGTACCGGCAGCGCGGGCTTCATCATGGAGCTGTGCACGTACCTGCTTGGCGGTCCGAGGGCTCTCAAGGAGATCGCCGCCGACCTGCTGCGCCCGGTAGCGGCCAAGGCCGTCGCCGCCGAGCGCGACAAGGAGCGCGACATTCAGGAGTGTGGGTTTTGAGCCCGCATGTGCGAATTGGCGAGGCCATCGACCGGCTGGCTGCGCACTGCACCGCCGAGACCGACCGAGAAACTGAATCGCTGATCGTTGCCCACTTCACTGCCGGCGACATCGACGCCGACGAGCTCAAGCACTACTGCGAACGTGTCCGCCGCATCGCCGAGCGGCGCAAGGAGGCTGCATGACTACGCCAATCGTCCCATCGATCATCGACGACCAGGTGGCCGAGGTTTCCCAGGCCGTGCCAGACGACCGCATCCTGATGGTGTTCAAGGGCCTGACCATGGAGGACGCCATGAACCAGGCGCGCCTGGCTCACATCGAGAACCCGGCCGCCTGGTCGGGCCGGGCCTACCTCTGCGGCATGTGCACGCTGGCCTACGAGGTGCGGACATGAGCTATTCACGCACCGACTACTACGCAGAGGGTTTGGCGGAAGCATTCGAAGAGCACGGCGTTACCGCAACCCCTGAACAGATTCGAGCAATTGCAGGTGACGTTGTTGGCTGGGCCGAGTGCATCGGTATGGCCTTCCATGTTCCGGCTGGCGACCCGCGCGACAGTGAGCTTGCCGAACTTCGCAAACAACTTGAGCGAGAGCGCAACAAGGTTGCTTGTGGAGTCTGCAAAGGCTCCGGTCTTTTGCGCTTCCAAGGGCCGTACCACGGCTCAACCTCGACCTGCCACAAATGCAATGGCGCAGGCAGGCACGAGCCATGACCAGCTACCAGAGAGCCAAGCGCCTCTACATCTTGCGGGGTTCCATCTCCATGCTCTTCGCCTGCACCTTCTTCATGCTCGCCAGCGCTCTGGCCGGCAGCATCACTTCCTGATTCACGTAGCCGAGCACGGCGGAACCCATGATTGATCAACAGTATCTATCCGCTCGCCTTTCTTACTGCGCAAATACCGGATCCTTCACCTGGCTACCTCGCCCGCTTTGCGACTTTGTGTCTGAGGAGCGCATGAAGGCCTGGAACACCAGATATGCCGGCTCGCGAGCGGGAAAGGTGAACAGCAACGGATATCTGCTCATCCAGATCAACGGAAAGAGCTACAGGGCCCATCGCTTGGCCTGGCTTGCGTCACACGGCAAGTGGCCGACTCAGCATATCGATCACATCAACGGCAACAAGTTGGACAACCGAATCACCAATCTCCGAGATGTCAGCAGTCTCGAGAACAATCGGAACATGCCCCTTTTGGCCAGCAATAAGAGTGGCCGTGTAGGGGTTAGCTGGTACTCAGCCAGGTCAGAGTGGGTGGCGCACATAAAAGTCGAGGGCCGGCAAAAGATCCTTGGCCGCTTCAAGTCAAAAGCGCTCGCCATTGCCGCGAGGGAATCCGCAGAGCGTGAGCTTGGATTCCATCCCAACCATGGCCGCATGCCCGCTGCTTGATCTGGCATTTCCCCAACATCAACCGGAGGCGATCATGAGCAACGCCGTTGCCACAATCTCCCAGGACATTTACAGCACCCGCGACTCCTTCGCCTCGGTGCTGACCGACCGCTCGCTCAACTTCGAGCGCGAGGCCGAATTCGCGATCCAGACCATCACCGCCAACGACTACTCTATGAAGCTGGCCGTGCAGAATCGGCAGTCGGTGGTCAACGCGGTGACCAACATCGCCGCCATCGGCATCAGCCTCAACCCGGCCAAGAAGCAGGCATACCTGGTGCCACGGGACGGCAAGATCTGCCTCGACATCAGCTACATCGGCCTCATGGACTTGGCCATGAACACCGGTGCCATACGCTGGGCCCAGTCTGAGCTGGTCTACACGAGCGACAACTTCGCGCTCAACGGATTCGACAAGCCGCCAACCCACTCCTACAACCCGTTCTCCAAGGATCGCGGAGAGGTGATCGGCGTGTACGTGGTGGTCAAGACTGCCGACGGCGACTACCTGACCGAGACCATGAGCGTGGACGAGGTCAACGCCATCCGTGACCGGTCCAGCGCCTGGAAGGCCTGGATCTCGAAGCAGAAATCCTGCCCATGGGTCACCGACTGGGGCGAGATGGCCAAGAAAACCTGCGTGAAACGGGCCTACAAATACTGGCCGAAGACCGAGCGCCTGGAAGAGGCCATCCACTACCTCAACACCGATGGCAACGAAGGTCTGTCGCCAATCAACGGCAAGCCACAGGCTGATGCTGACTTGGCTCGGCGCTGGATCGACCAGACCGTGTCGTGCCAGTCGGTCGACGCGCTGCAGCAGATCTGGCAGGCCGGCCTGGCAGACATCAAAGCCGCCAGGGACATGGCCGCATACAGCCAGTTCAAGGCGCAGGTGGAGAAACGCCGCGCAGAACTGCTTGAGCTCGAACCCGTAACTCTGGAGGGCGAACCGCAATGATCCTGATCGAATGCGAACAAGGCAGCGCCGAGTGGCACCGGGCGCGCGCCGGCTGCATCACCGCCAGCATGTTCGGTATCGCCCGGTCGCGCACCGGCGGCCTGGACGAGAAGCAGCAGGCCTA
The DNA here is from genome assembly GCF_014268935.2 of Pseudomonas peradeniyensis. Lineage (GTDB taxonomy): Bacteria > Pseudomonadota > Gammaproteobacteria > Pseudomonadales > Pseudomonadaceae > Aquipseudomonas > Aquipseudomonas peradeniyensis. The sequence continues at coordinate 578,675 of NZ_JABWRJ020000004.1, forward strand.
TGTGACTGCCATTCTTGGCGGTGCAAGCGAAGGAGAGGCCCGCGCTGTGGCCGGTTACAAAACATCGCCCCGCGCCGAATCGATCCAGCTTGCCCTGCAAGGCAAGCCGGTCGGCCAGCCAACCGAAGCTGCCCTGAACTACGCCTTCAACCTGGCCGTTGAGCGGATCGCCGGCGAGGCGTTGGATAGCGGTTTCGAGACCTGGCAGATGAAACGCGGTCACGAGCTTGAGCCTATGGCCCGGATGGAGCACGAGATGCAGACGGGCCTGCTCGTTCAGCGAGCCGGCTTCGTGACCACCGACGACGGAGCATTCGGCGCCAGTGCCGACGGCCTGATCGGCGAAGACGGAGGCAGCGAGTACAAGTGCTTCATCGCCCCCGACAAGCTCCGAGCCTTCCACATCGACAACGACGCCAGCGGGATCATGGACCAGGTCCAGGGCTGCATGTGGATCACGGGTCGTAAGTTCTGGCATGTCGGCATGTACTGCCCTGCCCTGGAGGCAGTTGGCCGTCAGCTCTGGTGGGCTGAATTCAAGCGCGACGACAACTACATCGAGCAACTTGAAGCCGATCTCTGGCAGTTCAAGCTGCTGGTGGACGACTTCGAGGCGAAGCTGAGGAGCAAGGCAGCATGAACCCATCAATCGACCTGGAGGCCGCAAAAGCGGCCTTCTTCTCGTCTGGCGGCCGGATCGTTGAGCTCGAAGGCTTCCAGTACGTCCCCTTCCGCCAGCGCCATCACCCCGAGCCGAAGCCGAAGCAGGCCAGGCCAGCCAAGCAAGAGCCCGGCGGCGAGCGCAAGATCCGCGCCAAAGAGCGTGCAGCTCAGATCGAAGAACTCGCCAAGACCATGAGCTGTGGCGAGGTGGCCAAGCTCCTGGGCGAAACCAAGACCGCGCTGTGGGGCGTAGCGGCGCGTAGTGGGTTCAGGTTCTTCAGTCCGCCTAAGCCGCCCCGGCCGGAGAAGGTAAAGGCCGAGCCAAGTCCAGAGGACCGCGAGCTGGCCGACAAGATCATTGCTCTGCGTGATGCCGGCAGGTCCAGATGCAGGACTACGGTTGAGCTGGGCATCGGCAACTGCCGGTTGGTGCGGATTATCGTGGTGTTCGATATCGACTTCCCAGTTCAACAGCGCCAGAGGTAGGCCATGATCGCAACCATGTCCCAGCCCGTTCCAGCCGTGAAGTACGCGGCGGCCATGGCCAAATCGACTGGCCAGCCTTGGGGTGTATATCGGGGAAGCAAGCACCTGCTGGTCGTCATGCCCTCTGGATCGACGAAGAAATCGCCAATTGAGGTGTGCCACCCATGAGGCGCATCAACAACCTGGTCCGCCAGCGCCGGCGGCAAGAACAGTTTCACCTGCCGCCCAGCGGCCTACTGGAGCACAGACATGCAAAAAGCACCTTCTGGAGTGGTAACCCTGCCGGCCTGGCTGAATCGCCCGGTCAAGAAGCTGTACAACACCCGCAGCGGCGGCCAGTACCGGCCTGACGAGGTTGCTCTTGCCTTTGCGCTGAGCCTGCGGGAGCACGACAGCGCCGATCACCTGCGCAGGCTGGCCCGGCGCCTGGTCGACAAGGTCTGCCTCGAGCACCAGCCGAACATGAAGCGCCTGGCCCGCGAGCCCGACGACGCCAAAGTGTTCGACGCCGCGCTCAAGATCATTAACCGGGTGTGCGATCTGCTGGAGTACGGACCGGGCACCCGCTTTGTGCGCAATGGAGGCGATGATGGCTCTGACGCAGCAGCAGCGTGATGAGAAGCGCAGGGCCAAGGCCGAGCGCCTGCAGGAAGAAGACCTACGCTTGAAGGTTCGACCAGGGACTAAACAGGCCCTGCTGGAGCTGATGGAGTGGGCCGGGATCGAGGAACAGGGCGAGGCGATGACTCTGATGATTCATCACCTGCATGGACTGGGTCCGGGCGGCGCGCTGCCGCTGCTGGAACCTCCGCGCCACGAAATCACGGTGTCACCGTCTGTGGTGCGGAAGCTTGAGAACTTCAGAGCACGAGAAGCTCTCAGAATATCAGCAGAAAACTAGGACGCGATCGGCGCCCCAGCCTTGGCCACAGCGGTCTCCGTCAGCTTGGATAGGAGATCAACCGGGCTGATGTTCCGGCCGTAGCTGTTTTCGATGATGTCCCATGGCAGATTTTCCTCGCTGCGAAGGCGGCCGTGCTCGTCGTAGATTCCAATGAACGCGCCGTCAACTTGCCCCTGGAAAAGCCCAACGCTCACGGTCGAGTAATGGCCATTGCCATGCTTGTGCTCGTGGCGTTCAGCCATTGGATATTTTTCGAAGAACTGGAAGAAGCCTTTCTGGCGCTGTTGCATACACGCTCCTTGATCCGGCCCCATGCCGGTCACCCGTAATACCCCATCCCACCCCAAATTGCCACCATGCCGCCACCAGCACGGAGGGCGGCGCATGCTTGGAGAAAGCCATGAGCAACTACAACTGCGACTACGTTCGCCGCCACTACGACGTGCCGGCCGAGGTCGGGCGCCGGGTGATCGCCAACGGCGAGCCAGGCGTGATCATGGCCGACCGCGGCAACTACATCGGCGTCATCCTCGACAGCGACCCGAAGAAGCGCATCCGCAACTACCACCCCACCTGGGAAATGCAGTACGGCGAGATGGCCGAAACGCTGCCGCTCAAGCAGTGGGAAGTCCTCACCAACGGCATGTACGACTGGGACGACGTGAAGTACATGCTGGGCGATGCCCGCCATTACGTGCAACGCGTGTGGGCAGCCACCCGCAGCCAGGCCAAGTATCGGGCCTATCAAGAGTTGGACGAGTGCTTTGATGACGCCACAGCCATGCTGACCTTCAAGGTTCGCGCCGCCGCCTGACCCTCCGGCGCTGCCCGCCAGCGCCTTCCCCTATTCAACGATAACGCCGCCCCGGCGAGGGAGGCGCCTGCAATGGAGTGTTCCATGACCATCTCAGCGCCGGTGATCCGGTACCACGGCTCCAAGTTCCGGCTTGCGTCGTGGGTCACCCAGTATTTCCCGCGGCATACGTGCTATGTCGAGCCCTTTGGCGGCGCCGCCGGCGTTCTGATGCAGAAGCCCCGCTCCTATGCCGAGGTTTACAACGACCTGGACGGCGACATCGTGAACTTGTTCCGCGTGCTGCAGGACCCGAAAAGCCGGGTGGCGCTGTTTGAGGCGGTGGTTCTGACGCCCTATGCCAGGCAGGAGTTCGAGCGAGCCTGGGAGCCCTCCGAAGATCCAGTTGAACGTGCACGCCGCACCATCATCAGGGCGCAGATGGGCTTCGGCTCTGCCGGTGCCACCAAAGGCATAACCGGATTCCGGATCGATACCAAGCGCGAATACGGCACTGCCCAATCACTCTGGCTCGAGTATCCAGAGTCGATCGCCACGATCGGACAGCGACTGACTGGCGTTCTCATCGAGAACCGACCGGCGATCGAGGTCATGCAGGCGCACGATGCCAGGACGACCCTGCACTACGTAGATCCGCCGTACGTGCACGAAACCAGATACAAAAACGCACAGAGCGGCCGGTACTACCGGCACGAGATGGACGACCGCCAGCACGCCGATCTACTCAAGTCGTTGCTCGAGCTAGAAGGAATGGTCGCCCTGTCCGGCTACCCGAGCGAGCTCTATGACGACACCTTGACCGGCTGGACTAGACACACCACTTCAGCCCGGATTTCCGCAGGTCGGGGCACAGCCTGCCGCACCGAATGCCTCTGGCTAAACCCCGCATGCCAACGCTCGAGCAGCCAGTTCAGCCTGTTCGGCAGCTGATTACCATATCGAGGTATCCCCATGCCCACAGAAAACCGATCCAGCAACACAGAGATGGTAAGCGTGCCGCGCGACAAGCTGCAGGCCTGGCAGGAACGCTTCTCGAAAGCTCAGATCTTCAGGGAGTCCAGTGAAGTGCAAGCACTCCTGTCCCAGCCATCCGATCAGCACCAGGGCGAGCCAGTGGCGCTGCCTGCGAAGAGGCCCCGCCGCATGAATGACCAGCGAGACGACGCTTACGACAACGGCTGGAACAACTGCCTCGACGAAATCGCCAAGCTCGGACCGCTGTATACGCGTCCGGAACCAGCAGTTCAGCAGGAGCCGGTGGCGCGTCTGCGCTGCTATCAGTCCGCGATCGGCCCGAAAGTCGAGGTCATAAAATTCACGGCGCAAGTATTCAAGCCAGGTCGCGAGGTCGACGTCTACATCCACGCCGATCCTGGCGAGGTTGAGCGGCTGCAATTCGAGCTGAGCGAAGCCAGGGCCATTGCAAATGGGCAAACCTCACTGCGTAAGGAAGAAGCCGAAGACTGGGCGAAAGAGCGCGACACCCTGCGCGCCCAGCTGGCCGAGGTGTACGGACTGCTGCGTGACCTTGGCGTTGAGCCGGACGACGTGAGCGATATGTACTCGGGTGTTGCAAAAGATGCTGAACGTTACCGCCTTTTGCGTGAGCGCATGCTCGTTTCCGACTTTCCGCCGCCACATCCTGACTGGTCTATTCCTTCCGAGATCGAAAGCAAGCGCATTGATGAACTCTGCGACGCCGCCCTATCCGCCAGCGCAGAGCCGGAGCTGAATCCATGAACATGCCAAGCATCACCGAGTGCCGCGAGTGCGGCAGCACCTCCCTGACGTGGGATACCCACAACAAGAACATCAGCCAAGCGCAGCACGGTCGCCTGACCACGCAAGACATCCGCTGCCAGTTTGTACTGGGCTGCGACCACTGCTCCGAGACGCTTGCTGTTGTGAGCGCCGACCAGGTTGCCGCGTGGCTCACGGAGACGCGAGAAACCAGCGCAGAGCCGAGCGCGCCGGTTGAGCGCGATGAGCGGGCTGACTTTGCCAAATGGACTCATGAGGTCATTGGTACCCACGAGTTCGAAGGAGTACATCACAAGGTCCAGCGTCGCGATTCTATGAGTAAAGATGACGAGTCGATGGCCTGGGGAGGCTGGCAAGCCCGCGCCGCCCTGGAGCGCAAGCCGTCTTCCGGCCAAGGCTCCAGCGAGCCGATAGCATGGCATGTGGGCGGCAATGGCTATGACCGTGTTTGCTTTGAGCACCCTGGCGATATCACCGGCGACCCTTGCGTGCAGCCCATCAACGACCTACGCCAGCTGATTGGAATCCTCAAGCGTTACAGCCTGACCGCAGAATGACCGAAAGAGAACATTTGTACTCCACCCAGCTGTAACCCCTCTCCCCTCTATTCACTGCCGCGATATGGCGGCCAAGGACGAAGTCATGCCTGCAGAAAAGGCAGAAGCCCCGAAGCTCACAGATCGGCAGCAAGATGTTCTCGAAACACTGCGCGATATCGGCCGAGATAACGCGGTCCGTTACCGCAGCAAGACGCCCTACCTCTACCAGCAGGACTGCGAGAAGCTTCTGAAAGGGGACGAGGCGTGTGTGTTTGGCCTTGGCGGCCTGACTTGGCAGGTAGGCGAGCGACTGGGGCTTGCCGCAGCGGCGGTGCTCAGCACCTTCAAAGCCCTGGAGAAGAAGGGCCTGATCATCCGCGAGACTTACAATCCGCGCTACCAGCGCCCACTCTACTGGTGGCCCGTAGGCCTGGCCCAGGCACTGGCAGATGAGCACATGCCTGGCGTGGAGGTGAACCGATGACCCGCCTCGCCCTCTGCTTCCTGCTGCTGGCCACCGGCGCCAGCGCAAACGAGCGCTACATCGATGTGCAGCACGACGCCCGCCGCGGCGTCACCTGCTACATCCTCAACGAGTCGTCGATCAGCTGCATCCCCGACAGCCAGCTGCAGGCCGGCAACGAGCGCCAGCTCTCCCCGCACGAAACCCAACCCGAACCTACACCTGCTGCCGCGCCGGCAGCCTGGAATGATGAGAGGTATCAGCTGTGACCGCCCAACAACTCGAACTGAAGCGTGGCCGCACTTACCGCGGCAAGAAGCCATCCTGCGTCCGCAGCTGCGGCCTGGTGAACGACCGCACCGTCATCTACATCGGCATTGACGAGGTCCAGTACGACGGTCCGTCCGTGGCGCCTGGAAGGAAATATCCGCGCGTTCCGATCAGCAAGTTCCTGGAGTGGGCGGGCCATGATGTGACCGACGACCTGCCACCCGGCAAGTACGCGCCCTGGCCACCTGTGAAGCAGGTGGCGCCATGAACGAAAAATTCGAGGAAGGCAAAGCCTGGCGTCAGTCATTGAAGGCCGGCGACGGCGTGGTCATCACCGAGCGCGACATTGCGCGGCGCAAGAGCATCACCACAGTTGAGCGCGTTACGGCAACTCAGGTCATCGTCAGCGACCGCAGTCGCCGGTTCAACAAGCAGTATGGCCGGGAAGTCGGCACCACCTATGGCGCGACCATCACCCCGGTGACCAGTGAGGCACGTGCCCGCATCCTGGCGGACAAGAACCGTTCCGAGTTCAGCACGCTGACCTACAGGGCGGATAGGCTCAGCGACGAAGAAATCTCCGCAATGCTCGATGCGGTGAAGGCCCTGCGCGCAAGCAAAGAACAGGAGGCGCCATGACCTGCACCTGCCCATCCGGAGACGGCTCACTGCGCTGGCCGTGCCCGGTTCATCCGCCGAAGGAGGTCCAGCAATGACCACTGAAGCAACAAACGTACAGGCCCTGATGAAGGCCTGCCAGCGCGGCGTGGCCGGCAAAGGCCCGGCGATCGAGGTGGCAAACAACCTTCTGGCCGAGTGCTACGGCCTGCTGGGCAAGCTGGCTGCCGAGAACGAGGCACTGCGCAAGCAGGTAGCAGATCTGTCGCCATTCAAGAACGCACCGCCCCAGGACTACCGAGCATCGAACAAGTGCTTGGCCTGTGGGGAGTATCACCATGGTCTCGGCAACCTTCCATGCCCGAGGTGCACCCCTGTCGCTCAGTCGGCCATGGCCAAGGAGGCGCAGCCATGATCGCCCTCGCCTACATGGCCTACCTGATCTATCGGGCACCGCGATGATCCCGCATACAGGCTGGCTACGGCGCCAGCTCGAGTCGGCACTGATCCTGCTGGCCGCCTGGATCCTGGGCGGCCGCAACGTCACCAGGTCCGGGGTCGTCTCGCGCCGTGACAACAACGAGATGTTCGAGCTGGACTACCGACTGCGTGACATCGCCCGCCGCATCCGCAAGCAGTACCGCGAGTAACCCCTCCCCAAACTACTCAAGCCCGCCGACATGCGCGGGCATGGAGAGCTATTGCCATGACGAAAGAAGAACTGGCCGCCCAGCTGAGCGGTCTCGAGTACCCCGTCCGGATCCCTGGCGCACTGGTCGCCGCCGCGCAGAGCTCCGGCCTTGTAATCCTCTGCGGCGCCAGCGACGACCTGATGGAGTTCTATGGTGCCCGCCGCGAGGAGATCAGCTGTTACGACGGCGGCACGGCATTCGTCGATGCAGACGGCATCCTCCCCGACCGCGACTGTCTGGATGGCGAAGAGGAGATCGCCGAGTACGTGCAGCGCCAGAAGTTGGCCAAGCCGATCGAGGCGCTGTGGTGCAAGGAAGACGGCTACAGCTGGACCTACAAGACCGACATTCCGCACGCGACGTTCGAGGTCGTAGAGGACGAAGAGCCCTACTGCCGCGGGGTCGTGTTCGCCCTGGCTGACCTGGCCTGACCACCAACCTGCCGCCACCGGCGGCGTGGAGACCATCCCATGGAACAACCAAGCGAGATCCTCGACGAGGAGGAAGTAGCCCGCCTGACCGGCTACCAGATCCCAAGCAAGCAAATTGCGTGGCTGGCCAGTAACGGCTGGCAATACACGTTGACCCGGGCGCGGCGCCCAATCATCGGCCGGATTTACTTTCGGATGAAAATGGCAGGAGTGAAGCCGACGACAACGAACGTCGCGGCAGAAACATGGACTTTGGATTTGTCGCGGGTGGGGTAATGGATGCGCCAGAAGAAAGCAGGAAACAGGGATCTCCCGCCACGCATGATCCGGCGCAGCCGCAAGCGGAAAAATGGAAAGGTCTGGGTTGGGTACTACTACAACGGGAGGGATGAGGAGGGAAACCGCAAGGAGATACCACTGGGGAGCGATCTGGACGTGGCAAAGGTGGAATGGGCGAAGCTTGATAGCAAAGCCGTGCCGAAGGTCACTCGCTTGATGAGCCATCTCTTCGATCGATATGAGCGAGACGTCATCCCAACCAAGAAGCCTCGGACACAGAAGGACAATCTGGCCGAGCTTCGGCAGCTCAGGAAGGCTTTCAGCGACGCGCCGATCGAAGCAATCACGCCGCACACGCTTGCTCAATACCGCGACAGGCGCACTGGGAAGGTGCGGGCAAATCGAGAGATCGCCCTGTTGTCGCATATCTTCAACATGGCGAGGGAATGGGGCGTGACTTCTCAGGTCAACCCAGCGGCTGGGGTTCGCAAGAACAAGGAGAAGCCGCGGGACTTCTACGCCGGCCCTGCAATCTGGGATGCGGTGTACGCAGTCGCCGTACCGGAACTCAAGGATGCGATGAACCTGGCCTACCTCACCGGTCAGCGACCAGCCGATGTCCTGGCTTCAAGGGCCTCAGATGTGGTCGACGGCTACCTGCAAATCGACCAGGGCAAGACGGCCAAGAAGCTTCGGATACGCCTGGCCACAGACGGTGAGCAGAGCCAGTTGTCGCTGCTGCTTGAGCGTCTGCTGCTGCAGCGTAGGGAGAGAGGTGTGCGCGGCCCTTACCTGATCAACACAGAGGACGGCCGAAACGTCACCAAGTCGATGCTTCGACTCCGATGGGATGACGCGAGAAAGGCGGCGGCAGAGAGGGCGATTGAGGAAATGGACCCGGCCCTGGCCGAGATGATCAAGGGCTTCCAGTTCCGAGATATCCGCCCAAAGGCCGCCAGCGAAATCGAGGACCTGGCCCATGCAAGCAGGCTTCTCGGCCACACCGACAAGCGTATAACGGAGGTGGTTTACCGCCGCGTCGGCGAAGTTGTAAAGCCCACCCGGTGATGGGTTCAAAAAGCCAAGTTGCGGAACACCACTAAAAAGATGCGGAACACATGCGCGAATCATCTGGCGTAAACACATACCCCAGAAACACGAAAAGCCCCGAATTCAGGGGCTTTTGTATGGCGGAAGCGTAGGGATTCGAACCCTAGGATAGTTGCCCATCGACGGTTTTCAAGACCGTTGCCTTAAACCACTCGGCCACGCTTCCAGCTTGTTTTGCGGCGGCAATCATACCGTAATGTAACAAGCTGTCAAACTCTCTGTGTCGCGCCCTGCGACAGCTCTGATATGCTCTGCCTCATACGTTCCACTACCGCCGGTCCCGGACCGCGGTCTCACCCCAAAGGAGTGCGCCATGCGCGAACAGGATTACGCCGTCCAACACGGCCAGCAGGTCGAGCAGCAGGAGGTCAGCAAGGTCCTGCGCAACACGTACAGCCTGCTGGCCCTTACCCTCGCCTTCAGCGGCATCATGGCCTTCGTCGCCCAGCAGATGCGTGTCGGCTACCCGAACATCTTCGTGGTGCTGATCGGCTTCTACGGCCTGTTCTTCCTCACCAACAAGCTGCGTGACTCGGCCTGGGGCCTGGTGTCCACCTTCGCCCTCACCGGCTTCATGGGCTTCATCCTCGGCCCGATCCTCAACCGCTACCTGGGCATGGCCGGTGGCGCCGAAGTGGTCAGCTCGGCCTTCGCCATGACCGCCCTGGTGTTCGGCGGCCTGTCGGCCTACGTGCTGATCACCCGCAAGGACATGAGCTTCCTCAGCGGCTTCATCACCGCCGGCTTCTTCGTCCTGCTGGGTGCCGTGGTGGCCAGCTTCTTCTTCCAGATCAGCGGCCTGCAACTGGCGATCAGCGCTGGCTTCGTACTGTTCTCGTCGGTCTGCATCCTGTTCCAGACCAGCGCCATCATCCATGGCGGCGAGCGCAACTACATCATGGCCACCATCAGCCTGTACGTGTCGATCTACAACCTGTTCGTCAGCCTGCTGCAGCTGTTCGGCATCATGGGCCGCGACGACTGATCGAATCGGTCGACAGCGCCTCGCAAAAAGCCCGCTTCAGCGGGTTTTTTCGTGCCCGCTGAACAGTGGCATTACCGTCTTGGGGGCCTCGGATGGGGCGCGACCGCGTTAGGGCCGCCAGGTGCTCGCCACAGCCCTTGCAGCGCCTATCAGATCGAGCGCCGCCCGCGCGGCGCATCGCGGATGAATCCGCTCCTACATTTGTTGCAACGTACCGAACCTGTCAGGCCATGGTTGCCAGCCTTGGTGCAGGGCTTGAGACAGGTGGGGCGGCGGCAATGCCCACCGAAAAATCGCGTCGAGCGCACAAGGCTTACAACCATGGCCTATCAGGCATGGCCACGTTGCAACAAATGTAGGAGCGGATTCATCCGCGATGCGCCGCGCGGGCGGCGCTTGATCTGATAGGCGCTGAAGCTCTAACGTCGAACACTTTGGAAGGCCTGACCGCAAAAGCCGACAAAGATTGACTTAAAAGTCAGCTTATTACCCCATTCCGCCGCGATTGTGCGGCCATCGTGCTTGCCTCTACCCCTATGGGCTTTCTGCCCGTAGAATGCGCTCCTTTTTTCTTCCGGGGCGGCATTTTCCCATGAGTTCACACGAACACGGCCCAGGCGCGGCGGCGCCTGCCAATGAACTGGTCCTTGGCCTCGAGGACAAGCCTCGCCTGCTGATCGGCCTGCTGGCGGCACTGCAGCACCTGCTGGCGATCATCGTGCCGATCGTCACGCCGGGCCTGCTGATCTGCCAGGCGCTGGGCGTGTCGGCGCGTGACACCAACCTGATCGTGTCGATGTCGCTGGTGATCTCGGGTATCGCCACCTTCGTCCAGTGCAAGCGCTTCGGGCCGTTCGGCGCCGGGCTGCTGATCGTCCAGGGCACCAGCTTCAACTTCGTCGGCCCGCTGATCGCCGGCGGCGCGCTGATGGTCAAGCAGGGCACGCCGGTGGAGAGCGTGATGGCGGCGATCTTCGGCGTGGTCATCGCCGGTTCGTTCGTGGAAATGGGCGTGTCGCGCATCCTGCCCTTCGTCAAGCGTCTGATCACCCCGCTGGTGACCGGCATCGTCGTGCTGATGATCGGCCTGACCCTGATCAAGGTCGGCCTGATCAGCATGGGCGGCGGCTTCGGCGCCATGGCCAACGGCACCTTCGCCGATGGCGAGAACCTGCTGCTGTCGGGCGTGGTGCTGGCGATCATCGTCATACTCAACCGCATTCCGGTGGTGTGGATGCGCAGCTGCGCCATCGTCATCGCCCTGGCCGTGGGCTATGCCCTGGCCGGCTACCTGGGCCGCCTGGACTTCACCGGCATGCAGCAGGCCGCGCTGTTCCAGGTGCCGACGCCGCTGCACTTCGGCCTGGGCTTCTCCTGGTCGCTGTTCATCCCGATGCTGGTGATCTACCTGGTCACCTCGCTGGAAGCCATCGGTGACGTGACCGCCACCAGCAAGGTCTCGCGCCAGCCGGTGGAAGGCCCGGTATGGATGCAACGGATCAAGGGCGGAGTGCTGGTCAATGGCGCCAACTCGCTGCTGGCCGGCCTGTTCAACACCTTCCCCAGCTCGATCTTCGCCCAGAACAACGGCGTGATTCAGCTGACCGGCATCGCCAGCCGCCATATCGGCATCTGGATCGCCGTCATGCTGATCCTGCTGGGCCTGTTCCCCAGCGTCGCCGGGGTGATCCAGGCGGTGCCGGAGCCGGTGCTCGGTGGCGCGGCCATGGTCATGTTCGGCGCCGTGGCGGCCTCGGGCATCAATATCCTCGCCAGCACCCGCCTCGACCGCCGCGCCCTGCTGATCATCGCCGTGTCGCTGTCGCTGGGCCTGGGCGTGGCCCAGGTGCCGGAGTTCCTCGCGCACATGCCGGCGGCGCTGCGCAACGTGCTGGAGTCGGGCGTCGCCACCGGCGGCATCTGCGCCCTGCTGCTCAACTGGTTCCTGCCCGAGGGCAAGGAACAGGCCTGAGCTGTGCCCGCTTGAGCACAAAGCCCGCGCCCACCAGCGCGGGCTTTTTGCTTTATCATGGCCGCATTCATTTGCACGAGCCTTCCATGAAATTCGCCATCGCGGTCTTTTCTCCGGCCCATGCGCCCTCCTCGCGCCGCGCCTTGCGCTTTGCCGAGGCGGTGCTGGCCGGCGGGCATGAAATCGCCCGATTGTTCTTCTACCAGGATGGGGTGCACAGCGCCTCGGCCAATATCGTCACGCCCCAGGACGAACTCGACGTGGCCGCGCAGTGGCGCGCCTTCGTCAGCGACCACCGCCTGGACGCTGTGGTGTGCATCGCCGCAGCCCTGCGCCGGGGCGTGCTCGACGACACCGAGGCCAACCGCTACCAGCGCCCGGCGGTGAACCTGCCGATGCCGTGGGAGCTGTCCGGCCTGGGCCAGCTGCACGAAGCCGCGCAACTGGCCGACCGCCTGGTCTGCTTCGGAGGTGATTGAGATGGCCAAGTCCTTGCTGATCATCAGCCGCCAGGCGCCCTGGAGCGGCCCGTCCGCCCGCGAGGCGCTGGACATCGCCCTGGCCGGTGGCGCCTTCGACCTGCCGCTGGGCATGCTGTTCCTCGATGACGGCGTGTTCCAGCTCGCCGCCGCGCAGCAACCCGACGCCCTGCAGCAGAAGAACCTGACCGCCAACCTCCAGGCCCTGCCGATGTTCGGGGTCGAGGAGCTGTTCGCCTGCGGCCACAGCCTGGCCCGCCGGGGGCTGGCCGGTGATACCCTGGCGCTGCCGGTCGAGGTGCTCGACGATAGTGCGCTGGCCGCGCTGATTGCCCGTTTCGACCAGGTGGTGACGCTCTGATGACGACCCTGCATGTAATCGCCCACTCGCCCTTCGGCGACGAGCGCCTGGCCAGCTGCCTGCGCCTGCTGGGCCCGCAAGACGCGCTGCTGCTGTGCGGCGACGCCACCTACGCGCTCAAGGCCGGCAGCGAGCCGTTCGCCGCCCTGCAGGCCGCCAACCTCGGTGAGCGCCTGTTCGCCCTCGCCGAAGACCTGCAGGCCCGCGCCCTCGAAAATCCGCTGGCCAAGGCCGTGGACTACGCCGCCTTCGTCGAGCTCTCCCTGCACCACGACAAGGTCAACAGCTGGCTATGAGTACCCTGACTGTCGGCGATCGCCACATCGCCCTGGACAAGGACGGCTTCCTGGTCGAGCTGCAGGACTGGTCCCACGAAGTCGCCGAGGCCCTCGCCACGCGCGAAAGCATCGCCCTGACCGCGGACCACTGGGAGATCCTCGAGCTGCTGCGCCAGTTCTACCAGGAGTACCAGCTGTCGCCAGCCACCCGCCCGCTGATCAAGTACACCGCGCTCAAGCTCGGTGCGGAAAAAGGCAACAGCCCGCACCTGAACCGCCTGTTCAATGGCACCCCCGCCAAACTCGCCGCCAAGCTGGCGGGCCTGCCCAAGCCGACCAACTGCATATGACCGAGCCACAGCTGAACGACGTACGCCCGCTGACCCTGAAAACCCCGGCCGAACACCCGTTCGCCGAATTCGTGCGCATCCTCGGCAAGGGCAAGCGCGGCGCCCGCGGCCTGATCCGCGAGGAGGCCCGCGCCGCCATGACCCTGCTGCTCGAAGGCAAGGTCGAGGACACCCAGTTGGGCGCCTTCCTGATGCTGCTGCGGCACAAGGAAGAAAGCGCCGAGGAGCTGGCCGGCTTCACCGAGGCCCTGCGCGCCCACCTGCAGGCGCCGCGCATCGCCGTAGACCTCGACTGGCCGAGCTACGCCGGCAAGAAGCGCCACCTGCCCTGGTACCTGCTGGCGGCCAAATGCCTGGCAGGCAATGGCGTGCGCATCCTGATGCACGGCGGTGGCGCCCATACCGCCGGGCGGCTGTACACCGAGCAACTGCTCGATCTGCTGGACATCCCGCTCTGCCGTGACTGGACGGCCGTGGAGCAGGCCCTGGACAGCCGCCGGCTGGCCTTCTTCCCGTTGCAGGACTGGGCGCCGCAACTGCAGCGCATGATCGACCTGCGCAACACCCTGGGCCTGCGCTCGCCCATCCACTCGCTGGCCCGGGTGCTCAACCCGCTTGCCGCCCGCTGCGGCCTGCAGAGCATCTTCCACCCCGGTTACCAGGCGGTGCACCGCGAAGCCAGCCGCCTGCTTGGCGATCATGCCGTGGTCATCAAGGGCGACGGTGGCGAGATCGAAGTCAACCCGGATGTCATCAGCCACCTGTACGGCACCTCGGCCGGCGAGGCCTGGGACGAAGAGTGGCCGGCGCTCAGTGCCCAGCGCCATGTGAAGCCGGCCAGCCTGCAGCCCGAGCACCTGCTGGCGGTGTGGCGCGGCGAGGCGCAGGACAGCTACGGCGAACTGGCCGTGGTTGCGACCATGGCCCTGGCCCTGCGTGGGCTCGGCCAGGAACGCGAGCAGGCGTTCAGCAACGCCAGCACCTACTGGGCCGCCCGCAAAGATATCGAATAAACCGATAGGAATAGGGCAGTCTTTGCGCTATTTCTTCGAACGCTTTGCCCTAGACTGAGCTCCAACGACAAACGATTAGTTTTCGAGGAGCTCCGAGATGGGCCTTTTGATCGATGGCCGCTGGCATGACCAGTGGTACCAGAGCAGCAAGGACGGCGCCTTCCAGCGCGAGAACGCGCAGCGGCGCAACCCGCTGCCCGCCGCCGAGGCCGACCGCTATCACCTGTATGTGTCGCTGGCCTGTCCGTGGGCGCACCGCACCCTGATCTTCCGCGCCCTCAAGGGCCTGGAGCCATTGATCGATGTCTCGGTGGTCAGTTGGCTGATGGGCGAGCATGGCTGGACCTTCGACCAGCAGCAAGGCTCCAGCGGCGATCAACTGGATGCGCTGCAGTACCTGCACCAGCGCTACACCCAGGACGACCCGCACTACACCGGGCGCGTGACCGTGCCGGTGCTGTGGGACAAGCAGGAGAAACGCATCGTCAACAACGAGTCGGCCGAGATCATCCGCATCTTCAACAGCGCCTTCGACGACTTGACCGGCAATACCCTGGACCTCTACCCCGAGCCGCTGCGGGCGACCATCGATGCGCTCAACGAGCGTATCTACCCGGCGGTGAACAACGGCGTGTACCGCGCCGGCTTCGCCACCTCGCAGGACGCCTACGAGACCGCCTTCGACGAGGTGTTCAATGAGCTGGATCATCTGGAGGGGCTGCTGGGTCGCCAACGCTACCTGGCCGGCGAGTACCTGACCGAGGCCGATGTGCGCCTGTTCACCACCCTGGTGCGTTTCGATGCGGTGTACCACGGGCACTTCAAGTGCAACCTGCGCCGCTTGAGCGACTACCCGAACCTGTCCAACTGGCTGCGCGAGCTGTACCAGTGGCCGGGCGTGGCGGGTACGGTGAACATGGAGCATATCCAGAAGCACTATTACATGAGCCACAAGACCATCAACCCGAACGGGATCGTGCCCAAGGGGCCGTTGCAGGACTTTGGCTTGCCGCATGACCGGGAGCGGTTGTCGGGCAAGGGAATCTGGCAGAGAGGATGAAGACCCCACGTGGGAGCGGGCTTGCCCCGCGATGGCGCCGGATCAGGCAACAATGTTGCCGCCTCTGACGCTATCGCGGGGCAAGCCCGCTCCCACGTGGATCTACAACGTGCTCAGGCGTCTTGCGCCCCTTCAAACCACGCCAGCTTCTCGCGCAGCTGCACCACTTCCCCGACGATCACCAGGGTCGGCGCATGCACCTCATGACGCGCCACCAGCTCCGGCAGGTCAGCCAAGGTACCGGTGAACACCCGCTGATTGCGCGTGGTCCCCTGCTGCACCAGGGCTGCCGGCGTGCTCGCCGCGCGACCATGGCGGATCAACTCGGCACAGATGGTCGGCAACCCGACCAGCCCCATGTAGAACACCAGGGTCTGGGCCGGCGCCACCAGGTCATCCCAGGGCAGGTTGCTGGTGCCGTCCTTCAGGTGACCGGTGACGAAACGCACCGACTGGGCATAATCGCGATGAGTCAGCGGAATCCCGCCATAGGCGGAGCAACCACTGGCCGCCGTGATGCCCGGCACCACCTGGAACGGAATACCCTCGTCCGCCAGCTCCTCGATTTCCTCGCCGCCCCGACCGAAGATAAACGGATCGCCACCCTTGAGCCGCAGCACGCGCTTGCCCTGGCGGGCCAGGTCGACCAGCAGGCGGTTGATCTTGTCCTGTGGCACGGCGTGATCGGCGCGGCGCTTGCCGACATAGATGCGCTCGGCGTCACGCCGGCACATCTCGATGATGGCCGGGGCCACCAGGCGGTCGTACAGCACCACGTCGGCCTGCTGCATCAGGCGCAGGGCGCGGAAGGTCAGCAGGTCCGGATCGCCCGGCCCCGCGCCCACCAGGTACACCTCGCCGCCCTGCTGCACCGGCGCGCCGTCGACCAGCGCCTGCAACAGGCGCTCGGCCTCGGCGCCCTGCCCGGCCAGCTGGCGCTCGGCGACCGGGCCCTGGAACACGCTCTCCCAGAAGCCGCGACGCTGGTTGACGTCCGGGTACAAGGCCTTGACCTTGTGCCGGAAACGCGCCGCCAGCCCGGCCAGTTCGCCGTAGGCGGACGGGATCCAGGCTTCCAGCTTGGCGCGGATCAAGCGCGCCAGCACCGGGGCGTCGCCACCGCTGGAGACCGCCACCACCAGGGGTGAACGGTCGACGATGGCGGGGAAGATCACCGTGCACAGGGCCGGCGCATCCACCACGTTGACCGGCAGGCTGCGCGCCTGGGCCTCGGCCGAGACCTGGGCGTTGAGCGCGGAGTCGTCGGTGGCCGCGATCACCAGGCGGCAGCCCTCCAGGTCGCTCGCCTGGTAGCCACGCACCAGCACCTCGCCACCGCCCTCGCGGGCCAGCGCGGCCAGCTGGCCGTCGACCTCCGGCGCCACCACCCGCAGCGCGGCGCCGGCATCGGCCAGCAGGCGCGCCTTGCGCAAGGCGATCTCGCCGCCGCCGACGACCAGCACACGGCCGCCCTGCAGCTTATGGAAAAGCGGCAGGTAGTCCATTCAGCGAATGACCTCGACGCCACCCATGTACGGCTTGAGCACCTCCGGCACGCGGATCGAACCGTCGGCCTGCTGGTAGTTCTCCAGCACCGCCACCAGGGTACGGCCAACGGCCAGGCCCGAACCGTTGAGGGTGTGCACCAGCTCCGGCTTGCCGGTTTCCGGGTTGCGCCAGCGGGCCTGCATGCGGCGCGCCTGGAAATCACCGCAGTTGGAGCAGGAGCTGATCTCGCGGTACTTGTCCTGGCTTGGGACCCATACTTCCAGGTCGTAGGTCTTCACCGCGCCGAAGCCCATGTCGCCGGTGCACAGCGCCAGCACGCGGTACGGCAGCTCCAGCAGCTGCAGCACGCGCTCGGCATTGGCGGTCAGGCCTTCCAGGGCTTCCATGGATTTCGCCGGCTCGACGATCTGCACCATCTCGACCTTGTCGAACTGGTGCTGGCGGATCATGCCGCGGGTGTCGCGGCCCGAGGCGCCGGCTTCGCTGCGGAAGCACGGGGTGTGGGCAACCAGTTTCAGTGGCAGTTGCTTGGCGTCGAGGATCTCGCCGGCCACCAGGTTGGTCAGCGACACTTCGGCGGTCGGGATCAGGTAGAAGTCGGCCTCGCCTTCGCGGCTGATCTTGAACAGGTCTTCCTCGAACTTCGGCAGCTGGCCGGTGCCCTGCAGGGCCGGGGCTTGCACCAGGTACGGGGTGTAGTGTTCCTCGTAGCCGTGCTCGCCGGTGTGCAGGTTGATCATGAACTGCGCCAGGGCACGGTGCAGGCGGGCGATCGGGCCGCGCAGCACGGCGAAGCGGGCGCCGGACAGCTTGGCCGCGGCCTCGAAGTCCAGGCCACCGCTGACTTCGCCCAGGGCGACGTGGTCCTTGATCTCGAAATCGAAGGTGGCCGGGGTGCCCCAGCGGCGCACTTCGACGTTGTCGTCTTCACTGGCGCCGACCGGCACGCTGGCGTCCGGCAGGTTGGGGATGGTCAGCAGGATCGCGTCCAGCTCGGCCTGGATAGCGTCCAGCTCGGTCTTGCCGGCGGCCAGTTCATTGGCCATGCGCTCGACGTCGGCCATCAGCGGCGCGATGTCCTCGCCCTTGGCCTTGGCCTGGCCGATCGATTTGGAACGGGCGTTACGCTCGGCCTGCAGTTGCTCGGTGCGGGTCTGCACCGATTTGCGGCGCTCTTCCAGCGATTCGATGCGCGCGACATCCAGGCTGAAGCCACGGGTGGCCAGGCGCTCCGCCACTACCTGAAGTTCAGTGCGTAACTGTTTGGAATCGAGCATGTCGTTCTCTCGTTATGTGTAGATGTTGGTTCAGAATCGGGTCAGGGACAGGCCGGCCCAGGTCGCGAGCAGGCCGCCTACCACGCTGATAATGGTATAGCCCAAGGCCAACGGGACCTGCCCGCTTTCCATCAGGCGCACGGTATCGAGCGAGAAGGAGGAAAAAGTGGTCAGGCCGCCGAGAAAGCCGACGATCAGCCCGGCGCGCAGCTCGACCGGCGCCAGCGGCTTGTGCAGGAACAACCCGTAGAGCAGGCCGATCAGCAGGCAGCCGACCAGGTTGACCGCCAGCGTACCGGCATAGAAGTGCCGTGGCCAGTGGGCCGCGACCCAGTTGGCGGTGGCAAAGCGCAGCAGCGTGCCGGCAATCCCGCCGGCGCTGACGGCAGCGATAAGTGCGATCACGGTTTTCTCCGCTGCCGGGGGCTGTTGCGGTCCAGCTCGGCCAGGTGCTTGAGCTTCTCGCCGATCTTCAGCTCAAGCCCCCTCGGCACCGGCTGGTAGTACTGGCGCGGCTCGAGCTGTTCGGGGAAATAGTCCTCGCCGGCGGCATAGGCGTCCGGCTCGTCGTGGGCATAGCGGTACTCCTCGCCATAGCCCAGTTGCTTCATCAGTTTGGTCGGCGCGTTGCGCAGGTGCAGCGGCACCTCCAGAGAGCCGTGCTCGGCGGCCTCGCGCATGGCCGCCTTGAAGCCCATGTACACCGCGTTGCTCTTCGGCGCGCAGGCGATGTAGGTGATGGCCTGGGCCACCGCCAGCTCGCCTTCGGGGCTGCCCAGGCGCTCCTGCACGTCCCACGCCGCCAGGCACAGGCTCAGGGCGCGAGGATCGGCGTTGCCGATGTCCTCGCTGGCCATGCGCACCACCCGGCGGGCGATGTACAGCGGGTCGCAGCCGCCGTCGAGCATGCGCGCGTACCAGTACAGCGCGCCGTCCGGATTGGAGCCGCGCACCGACTTGTGCAGCGCCGAGATCTGGTCGTAGAAGGCCTCGCCGCCCTTGTCGAAACGCCGGCGGCTGTCGCCGAGCAGGCTCTGCAGCAGCTCGACGCCGATCTCGCCGCCGTCTTCGGCCAGGTCCGAGGCATTCTCGAGGAAGTTGAGCATGCGCCGGCCATCGCCGTCGGCGGCGGCCATGAGCATCTTGAACGCCTCATCGCCCACCCGCAGGTTGCGCTTGCCCAGGCCGCGCTCCTCGCTCAGGGCGCGATCGACCAGTTTGCGCAGCGCGGCCTCGTCCAGGCTCTTGAGCACGTAGACCCGCGCCCGCGACAGCAGCGCGTTGTTCAGCTCGAACGACGGGTTCTCGGTGGTGGCGCCGATGAAGATCAGCGTGCCGTCCTCCACGTAGGGCAGGAAGGCGTCCTGTTGCGACTTGTTGAAGCGGTGCACCTCGTCGACGAACAGGATGGTGCGCCGGCCATACTGGCCGGCCTGCTGCTTCGCCACCTCGACCGCCTGGCGGATCTCCTTGACCCCGGCCAGCACCGCCGACACCGTTTCGAAGTGGGCGTCGCAGAACTGCGCCAGCAGCCGCGCCAGGGTGGTCTTGCCCACCCCTGGCGGCCCCCAGAAGATCATCGAGTGCAGCGCACCCTGCTCCAGCGCCTCGCGCAGCGGCTTGCCACGCGCCAGCAGGTGCTCCTGGCCGACGTACTCGTCCAGGTTGGACGGACGCAGGCGGGCGGCCAGGGGCTGGGCGACGGGTTCGCTTCGAAACAGGTCCATCACAGGCTCCGCTTACTCCTTGATGACGTCAGCGCCCTTGGGGATGTCGAACTGGAACTTGCTGTCCGGCACCGCCTGGTTGGCCTTGACGCCATTGAACAGGATGTTGGTGCGCTGGCCGACGCTGTCGATCAGCTGCATGTCATTGATCAGGCCCCTGCGGAACGACACGCGCAGCGAGTCGAACAGGGTGTCCTTGGTCTTCGGCTTCAAGGTGAAGTCCATCACTTCGCCCTGTTCCTTGGAGGTGATGTCGAAGCTCTGGCTGATCTTCGACACATCGCCGGACAGCAGCAGCGCCGGGGTCTGGTTCAGGCGCACGTCGAGCTTCTTGATGGTCGCCTGCTCGAGGTCCGGGTCCCACAGGGTGACGTTCTTGCCGTCGGACACCACTACCTGCTCCTGCGGCGCATCGGTGTGCCAGTAGAACAGGCCCGGGCGCTTGACGGTCATCTTGCCGTTGGTCTCCTGCAAGCTGGTGCCGCCGGCATCCAGGGTCAGCTGGGAGAAGTTGGCTTCGATGGTCTGCGACTTTTCCAGCAATTGCGTCAGGCGCTGGACGTCCTGTTCGCCGGCCTGGGCCGACAGGCTGGCCGTAGCCAGGGCAGAAACCAACAGCATGCGAATCGCGCGCATGGAAATCCTCATTGCACAGTGAAGGGGCCGGACGCCATCAATGGCGCCCGGCAGGTTGTTCATCAGTCGCGCGGGCCGCCCGGGGCAATCACTTCCCGCGAGCCGTTGCTGTTCATCGGCGTGACCACGCCGGCCATTTCCATCGACTCGATCATCCGCGCGGCGCGGTTGTAGCCGATCTTGAGCTTGCGCTGCACCGCCGAGATCGACGCCCGGCGGCTTTCCAGCACGAACTGCACGGCTTCGTCGTAGAGCGCGTCGGCTTCCGGGTCGTCGCCATCGCCGCCGCCACCACCGCCGCCGTCGAAGCCGCTGCCGGCCTCTTCGACGCCGTTGAGGATATCGTCGTTGTAGTCCGGCGCGCCGCGCAGCTTCCAGGCCTCGACCGTGCGATGCACCTCGTCGTCGGAAACGAACGCGCCATGCACGCGGATCGGCAGGCTGGTGCCCGGCGGCATGTAGAGCATGTCACCGTGGCCGAGCAGCTGTTCGGCACCGCCCTGGTCGATGATGGTCCGCGAGTCGATCTTGCTCGACACCTGGAACGCCATGCGGGTCGGGATGTTGGCCTTGATCAGGCCGGTGATCACGTCCACCGATGGGCGCTGGGTGGCCAGGATCAGGTGAATACCGGCGGCACGGGCCTTCTGGGCGATACGGGCGATCAGCTCTTCGACCTTCTTGCCGACGATCATCATCATGTCGGCGAATTCGTCGACCACCACCACGATGGTCGGCAGGGTGTTCAGCGCTGGCGGCTCGTCGTCCATGCTCTCGCGACGGTACAGCGGGTCGTGGATGATCTCGCCGGCTTCCTGGGCGTCCTTGATCTTGCGGTTGAAGCCCGCCAGGTTGCGCACGCCCATGGCCGCCATCAGCTTGTAGCGGCGCTCCATCTCGGCGACGCTCCAGCGCAGGGCGTTGGCGGCGTCCTTCATGTCGGTGACCACCGGGCAAAGCAGGTGCGGGATGCCTTCGTAGATCGACAGTTCGAGCATCTTCGGGTCGATCATGATCAACCGCGCATCTTCCGGGCCCGACTTGAACAGGATCGACAGGATCATCGCGTTCACGCCCACCGACTTACCGGAACCGGTGGTACCGGCCACCAGCAGGTGCGGCATCTTGGCCAGGTCGGTGATCACCGGCTTGCCGCCGATGTCGTGGCCCAGGGCCAGGGTGACCGGCGACTTGTTCTCGTCGAACTGCGGCGACGACAGCACCTCGGAGAAGCGCACCATCTGGCGGTTCTCGTTGGGGATCTCGATACCCACGGTGGTCTTGCCGGGAATGACCTCGACCACGCGCACGCTGGTCACCGCCAGCGAGCGCGCCAGGTCCTTGGCCAGGTTGGCGATACGGCTGACCTTGACGCCCGCGGCCGGCTGGATCTCGTAGCGGGTGATCACAGGGCCCGGGTGGATCGAGTCGACCGCGACTTCCACGCCGAATTCCTTGAGCTTGATCTCCAGCAACTGGCCGACGCCGGCCAGGGACTCCGGCGAGTACTCGATCTTTTTCTGCTCGGCCGGGTCGAGGATGGAAATCGACGGCAAGGTGCCTTCCACAGCGCTGTCGATGAACAGCGGTGCTTGTTTTTCCTTCATGACCCGCTTGCTCGGCTCCGGCGCCTTGTCCGCGGTTGGCGGGATGATCACCGGGGCGGCGGGCTGCGGGCGAGCCACCACGGTTTCGCGCGGCGCGACCGGGCGGGCCGGCGGCTCTTCGCGCATCACCACGGGCTCGGCGCGTTCACGCGGCTGCGGCTTGGCCGGCTCGCGCTTGTCGCCCTTGCCGCCCAGGTCGAAGACCGGATCGTCGACTTCACGCAGTTGGGCTTCCAGGCGCTTGCGCTCGTTGCGCGCCTCCCACCAGCGGTTGGCGGCGCCCTGCACCAGTTCGAACAGGTCGAGAGTGATCTTGCCGGTGAGGTCCATCACCTTGAACCACGAAAGGTCGGTGAACACCGTCAGGCCGAACAGGAACAGGGCAATGAACATCAGCGTGCTGCCCTGCACGTTCAGCAGGTTGCGTGCCAGGTCGCCGAGGCTCTCGCCCAGGGCGCCACCGGCGGAAAACGGCATGCTCGCCGGCGGGTGGAAGTGGATATGCGCCAGCGCCGCGCCCGACAACACCAGGAACACCAGGCCGATCAGGCGCCAGGAGAACAGCCAGCCGCTCCACTGCCAGGGCTGGTGGCGCTCGCGGAAGATCTGCCAGGTCTTGATCGCCAGCAGCAGCGGGAAGATATAGGCGAAATAGCCGAGCACCATGAACAGGATGTCGGCGAAATAGGCCCCTGCGCGGCCGGCGGCGTTCTGCACCTGCTCGGCGTTGCTGGTGTGGCTGAAGCCCGGGTCGGCGGTGTCGTAGGTGACCAATGCCATCCACAGGTACAGGCACAGCGCGCCGACGGCGATCAGCGCACCTTCCTTCAGGCGGTAGTGCAGCTGTTGCCGCCACAGGGGCACTGGCAAGGGGGCTGGAGTTGCGGTGGATTTCTTCAAAACGCGTCTATTCCTGCGCGTGCTGCGCGTCCAATAGTGATTGGCCGGTCACTGGCCAATGAACCACTACTTTTAACATTACTGCCCGCCAGCCGCCATGGCGGCACGCCGTGTGGGGCGTGAACGGGGGCTACTTTCATATAGATGCAATTTGAGCATGCATTTTCTTTTGTGACAAAGGCTTATGCTGTGTTTTTGCACAGGTGTGACAGCAAAAGCGCCAGATGGTGCCTGGAGCTGCCAAAGCCAGGCGCAATTTATCGACCTGGCAAGGCGTTGACCTCATTTGCAAGCCACGCCATGCTGCCCTCTCCCCTCCCCCGCCGCTCAAGAACCCATGCTCACCTGGCTCACCCGCGACTCGTTGACCTTCCCGCCCCTGGAAAAGGCCCTGCACGATCCCAACGGCCTGCTCGCCGCCGGCGGCGACCTGACCCCGGACCGCCTGGTCGCGGCCTATCGCCATGGCTGCTTTCCCTGGTACCAGGACGGCCAGCCGATCCTCTGGTGGTCGCCCGACCCGCGCACCGTATTGTTCCCGGACGAGCTGCACGTTTCGCGCTCGCTGGCCAAGCTGATCCGCCAGGGCCGCTACCAGGTGAGCTTCGACAGCGACTTCGCGGCCGTGATCGACGCCTGCGCCGCGCCACGGGACTATGCCGACGGCACCTGGATCACCGACAACATGCGCGCCGCCTACTGCGAACTGCACCGGCGCGGCATCGCCCATTCGGTGGAGGTGCGCCGCGACGGCGAGCTG
Source organism: Pseudomonas peradeniyensis (assembly GCF_014268935.2). Classification (GTDB taxonomy): domain Bacteria; phylum Pseudomonadota; class Gammaproteobacteria; order Pseudomonadales; family Pseudomonadaceae; genus Aquipseudomonas; species Aquipseudomonas peradeniyensis. Next base: position 602,619 of record NZ_JABWRJ020000004.1, read on the forward strand.
GTCGGCGGCCTGTACGGCCTGGCCATGGGCCGACTGTTCTTCGGCGAGTCGATGTTCAGCCGCGCCGACAACGCCTCCAAGGTGGGCTTCGTGACGCTGGTCGAGCACCTCAGGCAGGCCGGTTTCGTGCTGATCGACTGCCAGATGCCTACCGACCACCTGCACAGCCTGGGCGCCCGCGCCATCAGCCGGGCCGACTTCGCCAGCCATCTGGCGCAGTACCTGGACCAGCCCAGCGGCGCCCGCTGGGTTGCCTAGGCGAGTTCCCGGAGCTGGCTTACACTTAGAGACAACGTCTCACCTAAGGGGTTGATCATGACAGAGCTGGCGCGGTTGAAGTTCTATGCCACTCAACCCCACTCCTGCAGCTACCTGCCGGATGAGCAGGCGACCACGCTGTTCCTCGACCCGAGCCAGCCGATGGACGTGCACGTCTATGCCGACCTGTCGGAAATGGGCTTTCGCCGCAGCGGCGATCACCTCTATCGCCCGCATTGCCAGCAATGCAACGCCTGCGTGCCGGCGCGCATCCCGGCGGCGCGCTTCATTCCCAACCGCCAGCAGCGCCGAATCCTCAAGCGCAACGCCGACCTGACCGTCACTGCCGCCCGCCCGTCCTTCAAGGAAGAATACTTCGACCTGTACCGGCGCTATATCGAGCAGCGCCACGCCGACGGCGACATGTACCCGCCCAGCCGCGACCAGTTCTCCACCTTTCTGGTCCGTGACCTGCCGTTCTGCTGGTTCTACGAGTTCCGCCTGGAGGGCCGGCTGCTGGCCGTGGCGGTGTGCGACCTGCTGCCCAACGGACTGTCGGCGGTGTACACCTTCTACGAGCCCGACGAGGAGCGCCGCAGCCTGGGGCGCTATGCCATCCTCTGGCAGATCACCGAGGCCCTGCGCCAGGACCTCGAGGCGGTTTACCTCGGCTACTGGATCAAGAACTGCAAGAAGATGAACTACAAGACCCAGTATCGCCCCATCGAACTGCTGATCAACCAGCGCTGGGTCACCCTCAACTGAAAGGCATTGGCTTGAAACACAAATTTCGGGCATAATCCACGCCACTTTTTTTGCCCGGTGCAGTCGTGCGTCGGGCCATCACTGGATACCGAGGGCTTTACTGCATGTCGAAAGAAGACAGCTTCGAAATGGAAGGCACTGTCGTCGACACCCTGCCCAACACCATGTTCCGCGTGGAGTTGGAAAACGGGCACGTCGTTACCGCGCACATCTCTGGCAAGATGCGCAAGAACTACATCCGTATTCTCACTGGCGACAAGGTCCGCGTCGAACTGACGCCGTATGACCTGAGCAAGGGCCGCATCACCTACCGTGCGCGCTAAGCTCCAGCCATGAAAAAGCCCGGCCAATGTGCCGGGCTTTTTTGTGGGCCTTCATAAAGCGGGGCTGCTTTGCAGCCCTTTCGCGGCGCAAGGCCGCTCCTACAGAAACATGCAATCCCCTGTAGGAGCGGCCTTGCGCCGCGAAAGGGCCGCACAGCGGCCCCAGCCTTACGCGACTTCAGCCGTGGTCTCGTAATCGAACACCAGCTCGCCATCGCGCAGGTCGATGTGCACCACGCCACCGTGCTCGGCCAGCTCGCCGAACAGGATCTCCTCAGCCAGCGGCCGCTTGATCTTGTCCTGGATCAGCCGCGCCATCGGCCGCGCGCCCATCTGCACGTCGTAGCCCGAGGCCGCCAGCCAGCCGCGGGCGGCATCGGTGACCTCCAGCAGCACACGCTTGTCTTCCAGCTGCGCCTGCAGTTCGATGAGGAACTTGTCGACGATGCTCTTGATCGTCTCGTGGGACAGGCGGCCGAACTGGATGATGGTGTCGAGGCGGTTGCGAAACTCCGGCGTGAAGCTCTTGCGGATGACCTCCATCGCATCGGACGAGTGGTCCTGGTGGGTGAAGCCGATCGAGGCCCGCGCGGCGGTTTCGGCGCCGGCGTTGGTGGTCATGATCAGGATCACGTTGCGGAAGTCCGCCTTGCGCCCGTTGTTGTCGGTCAGGGTCCCGTGATCCATCACCTGCAGCAGCAGGTTGAAGACTTCCGGGTGGGCCTTCTCGATCTCGTCGAGCAGCAGCACGCAGTGCGGTTGCTTGGTGATGGCCTCGGTCAGCAGACCGCCCTGGTCGAACCCGACATAGCCGGGCGGCGCACCGATCAGGCGCGACACGGTGTGCCGCTCCATGTACTCGGACATATCGAAGCGCACCAGCTCCACGCCCAGGGCCTTGGCCAGCTGGCGGGCGGCCTCGGTCTTGCCCACGCCGGTGGGGCCGGCGAACAGGAACGAGCCAACCGGTTTGTCCGGTGCCTTGAGGCCGGCACGGGACAGCTTGATGGCGGTGGCCAGCGAGTCGATCGCCGCATCCTGGCCGAACACGGTCAGTTTCAGGTCACGCTCGAGGTTGCGCAGCAGTTCCTTGTCGGAGCTGGTGACGTGCTTCGGCGGAATCCGCGCGATCTTGGCGACGATGTCCTCGACCTGCGGCACGTCGATGCGCTTGACCCGATTGGCTTCCGGTTGCAGGCGCTGGTAGGCGCCAGCCTCGTCGATCACGTCGATGGCCTTGTCCGGCATATGCCGGTCATTGATGTAGCGCGAGGCCAGTTCGGCGGCGGCGCGCAGGGCCTCGTCGCTGTACTCGATGTTGTGGTGGCTCTCGAAGCGGCCCTTGAGCCCGCGCAGGATGCCCACGGTGTCTTCCACCGACGGTTCGGTGACATCGACCTTCTGGAAGCGCCGCGCCAGGGCACGGTCCTTCTCGAAGATGCCGCGAAATTCCTGGAAGGTGGTGGAGCCGATGCAACGGATCTCACCGGACGACAACAGTGGCTTGAGCAGGTTGGACGCATCCATCACGCCACCGGAAGCCGCGCCGGCGCCGATGATGGTGTGGATCTCGTCGATGAACAGGATCGCCTGCGGCCGCTTGCGCAGCTCGCCGAGCAGCGCCTTGAAGCGCTTCTCGAAATCGCCGCGGTACTTGGTACCGGCCAGCAGTGCGCCGAGATCAAGGGAGTAGACCACGCTCTGCGCCAGCAGGTCGGGGACCTGGCCGTCGACGATGCGCTTGGCCAGGCCTTCGGCGATGGCGGTCTTGCCCACGCCGGCCTCGCCGACCAGCAGCGGGTTGTTCTTGCGCCGGCGGGCGAGGATCTGCGCCACGCGCTCGACCTCCTGCTCGCGCCCGACCAGCGGGTCGATGCGCCCGGCCCGGGCCAGTTCGTTCAGGTTGCTGGCATAGGCATCCAGCGGGTTGCTGGAAGACGACGCTTCGCCGCCCTCCTCGTCCTGCATGTCCTGCTCGCTTTCGTTGTGCGAACCATGGCCCGGCACCTTGCTGATGCCGTGGGCGATGTAGTTGACGACGTCGATGCGCGCCACGCTCTGCTGCTTGAGCAGAAACACCGCCTGGCTTTCCTGTTCGCTGAAGATCGCCACCAGCACGTTGGCCCCGGTCACTTCGCGCTTGCCGGAGCTCTGCACGTGGAACACGGCACGCTGCAGCACACGCTGGAAGCCCAGGGTCGGTTGCGTCTCGCGATCCTCGTCATGCACGGGGATCAGCGGGGTGGTCGAATCGATGAACTCCTGCAGGTCGTGCTTGAGTTTGTCGAGATTGGCGCCACAGGCGCGCAGAACGGTCGCGGCAGCCTCATTGTCAAGGAGTGCCAGCAGCAGATGTTCGACGGTCATGAACTCATGACGCTTCGAACGAGCCTCCTTGAAGGCCAGATTGAGGGTGACTTCGAGCTCGCGGTTTAACATAGCTTCACCTCATACCCAAGTGGTCGGCGATTAACCGTCCTTCTCGATTTCACAGAGTAGCGGATGCTGGCTTTCCCTGGCGTATTGGTTGACCTGCATGGCCTTTGTCTCGGCGATGTCACGGGTAAACAATCCGCATACTGCCCGCCCTTCGGTATGGACAGTCAGCATGATCTTCGTTGCCAGCTCGCGGTTCAGATTGAAGAACGTCTCGAGCACTTCGACGACGAAATCCATCGGCGTGTAGTCATCGTTGAACAAAACCACCTTGTACATCGGCGGCGCCTGCAGGATCGGCTTGGCCTCCTGGACGGCAAGGCCGGCGCCATCGTCCTCATGCCCGTCCTCGTTCGACTGCGGGCGATCCTGATTGAATGTTAGTCGAATCTCACTGAGTACATGCATGGAAAGAATTTCATCATGAGCGACAAGTTAAGGTTGTGGGTTGACCGCGCAGGCCTTTCCCGGCGCGGGCGCCGGCTGACCTTGACTATCGGCAAAACGGTGTTACAACCAATAAGAACCCACCGTGGTCGATAAAGATCCGCGCAGTCAACCAGATTTTCTCGCAAGGTTCGTATGCGGATGAAGTGGATGATACTCCAGTGATGGAGTCCTTTGCAGAGGGACATAGGGATGGCAAGCGGTAAAGTCAAGTGGTTCAACAATGCCAAGGGCTACGGATTCATCAACGAGGACGGCAAGACCGATGATCTGTTCGCCCACTATTCAGCGATCCAGATGGACGGATACAAGACGCTGAAAGCCGGCCAGGCCGTGAACTTCGAGATCATCCAGGGCCCCAAAGGGCTGCACGCGACCGACATCCGAAGCGCCACCAGCAGCGTCCAGGCCAGCGCGACGAACCCGGGCAACACCGTCGAAGTCTGATCCCCGACCTGTCTGCCGGTAAACGAAAAAACCGGTCGTCCCTTTAATAAAGAGGCGACCGGTTTTTTTGCCCCGCTTACATGTGCTTGATCAACGCCTCGCCAAAGCCCGAGCTGCCGACCAGGGTCGCGCCCTCCATCAGGCGCTCGAAGTCGTAGGTCACGGTCTTGGCCGCGATGGCGCCATTGGTGCCCTTGATGATCAGGTCGGCCGCCTCGGTCCAGCCCATGTGCCGCAGCATCATCTCGGCCGAGAGGATCACCGAGCCCGGGTTGACCTGGTCCTTGCCGGCGTACTTCGGCGCGGTGCCGTGGGTGGCCTCGAACATGGCCACGGTGTCCGACAGGTTGGCCCCCGGCGCGATGCCGATGCCGCCCACTTCCGCCGCCAGGGCGTCGGACAGGTAGTCGCCGTTGAGGTTGAGGGTGGCGATCACATCGTACTCGGCCGGACGCAGCAGGATCTGCTGGAGCATGGCGTCGGCGATGGCATCTTTTACGATCACCTCGCGGCCGGTCTTCGGATTCTTGAACTTCATCCACGGGCCGCCATCGAGCAGCTCGGCGCCGAACTCGTCGCGTGCCACCTCGTAGCCCCAGTCCTTGAAGGCCCCTTCGGTGAACTTCATGATGTTGCCCTTGTGCACCAGGGTCAGCGACTTGCGGTCGTTGTCCACCACATACTGCAGGGCCTTGCGCACCAGGCGCTTGGTGCCCTCCTTCGAGACCGGCTTGACGCCGATGCCGCAGTCCTGGTCGAAGCGGATCTTGGTGACGCCCATTTCCTCCTTGAGGAACTTGATCACCTTGTTCGCCTCGGGCGAACCGGCCTTCCACTCGATACCGGCATAGATGTCCTCGGAGTTCTCGCGGAAGATCACCATGTCGACGTCACCCGGCTTTTTCACCGGGCTTGGCACGCCCTGGAACCAGACCACCGGCCGCAGGCACACATAAAGGTCGAGCTGCTGGCGCAGGGCCACGTTGAGCGAGCGGATGCCGCCGCCGACCGGGGTGGTCAGCGGCCCCTTGATCGACACCACATAGTCGCGCACCGCATCCAGGGTTTCCTGGGGCAGCCAGGTGTCCTGGTCGTAGACCTGGGTGGCCTTCTCGCCAGCGTACACCTCCATCCAGGCGATCTTGCGCTTGCCGCCGTAGGCTTTCTGCACGGCTGCGTCGACTACCTTGATCATCACCGGCGAGACGTCCACGCCAATGCCGTCGCCTTCGATGTAGGGAATGATGGGGTTATCGGGAACATTGAGCGAATGGTCTGCATTGACGGTGATCTTGGCACCATCAGACGGAACCTTGATTTTCTGGTATCCCATGCTGCACTACTCCGCTTTTCCTGGTGTGATTGGAAATCGTGCGATCCACTGAGCCTAAACCACATCTGCCGACCTGCAAGCTCGCTGCCACGACAGCCGAAAAAGGACTGGAAAATCCCCCTGGCAGCCTGCGGCAACACGCCACATTGCTCCTACGTCTTTGGTCTTATAAATGCGCTGATACCACTTCGCCTTGCTGAATAGCCCAAAGGGTTTGATATACTCCGGCGCGACCATGGGGTCATCGGGGCGAACCCTAGGAAAATGCGGCTCGCCCTTGGTCATGAATGACCGCAAAGCCTGGGTTGTTACCGCGGCCCAGCACTTGACGCTCGACTGATGCATCCACCATCACCGCTCGCAGCCTCTCGACTTTCCGCTCATGGCGTCGCCAGGGCGAAGCGCCTACCCTGCGCACCTCGAGACTCGAGTACGCTCAGCACATAGAGAGTTAACCCGCATGCCCACCCGTTCCAAGATCATCTACACCTTCACCGACGAAGCCCCCGCCCTCGCCACCTACTCGCTGCTGCCGATCGTCGAGGCCTTCACCGCTTCGGCCGATATCGCCGTCGAAACCCGCGACATCTCCCTGGCCGGCCGTATCCTCGCCGCCTTCCCGGAGCAACTGGGCGCCGAGAAGCAGGTAGGCGATCACCTGGCGGAACTGGGCCAACTGGCTACCACCCCGGAAGCCAACATCATCAAGCTGCCGAACATCTCCGCGTCGGTTCCACAGCTGAAGGCCGCGATCAAGGAGCTGCAAGCCAAGGGCTTCAACATCCCTGACTACGCCGACGAGCCGGCCAGCGCCGAGGAAAAAGAATCCCGCGCCCGCTACGACCGCATCAAGGGCAGCGCCGTGAACCCGGTCCTGCGCGAAGGCAACTCCGACCGTCGCGCCCCCCTGTCGGTCAAGAACTACGCCCGCAAGCACCCGCACAAGATGGGCGCCTGGGCCGCCGACTCCAAGTCGCACGTTGCCCACATGACCCAGGGCGACTTCTACGGCAGCGAAAAGGCCGCGCTGATCGAGGCTGACGACAGCCTGCGCATCGAGCTGGTCGGCAAGGACGGCGCCACCACCGTCCTGAAAGAAAAAACCGCCGTCAAGGCCGCCGAAGTCATCGACTGCGCCACCCTGAGCCGCAAGGCCCTGAAAGCCTTCATCGCCGAGCAGATCGCCGATGCCAAGGCCTCCGGCGTGCTGCTGTCGGTGCACCTGAAAGCCACCATGATGAAGGTCTCCGACCCGATCATGTTCGGCGTGATCGTCGAAGAGTTCTACGGCGACGTGCTGACCAAGCACGCAGCAGCACTCGGCCAGGTGGGCTTCAACGCCAACAACGGCATCGGCGACCTGTACGCCCGCATCAAGGATCTGCCTGCTGAAAAGCAAGCCGAGATCGAAGCCGACATCCAGGCCCTGTACGCGGTTCGCCCGGCCCTGGCCATGGTCAACTCGGACAAGGGCATCACCAACCTGCACGTACCGAGCGACGTCATCGTCGACGCCTCGATGCCTGCGATGATCCGCGACTCGGGCAAGATGTGGAACACCGCCGGTGAACTGCAGGACGCCAAGGCGATCATCCCGGACCGCTGCTATGCCGGCATCTACCAGGCCACCATCGAAGACTGCAAGGCCAACGGCGCCTTCGACCCGACCACCATGGGCAGCGTGCCGAACGTCGGCCTGATGGCGCAAAAAGCCGAAGAGTACGGCTCCCACGACAAGACCTTCCAGATCAAGGCCGACGGCGTCGTGCGCGTGGTCGATGGCAAGGGCAAGGTCGTGCTGGAGCAGAACGTCGAAGCCGGTGACATCTTCCGCATGTGCCAGACCAAGGACGCGCCGATCCAGGACTGGGTCAAGCTGGCCGTCAACCGCGCCCGCCTGAGCAACACCCCTGCGGTGTTCTGGCTGGACCCGGCCCGCGCCCACGACGGCGTGATGATCGAGAAGGTGCAACAGTACCTGAAGGATCACGACACCTCCGGCCTGGACATCCGCATCCTGGCCCCGGTCGACGCCATCAAGTTCTCCCTGGCCCGCATCCGCGAAGGCAAGGACACCATCTCGGTGACCGGCAACGTGCTGCGCGACTACCTGACCGACCTGTTCCCGATCATGGAGCTGGGCACCAGCGCCAAGATGCTGTCGATCGTTCCGCTGATGAACGGCGGCGGCCTGTTCGAGACCGGCGCCGGCGGTTCGGCACCGAAGCACGTGCAGCAGCTGGTCGAAGAGAACTTCCTGCGCTGGGACTCGCTGGGTGAGTTCCTGGCCCTGGCCGCTTCCCTCGAGCACCTGGGCAACACCTACGACAATCCGCGCGCCAAGGTCCTGGCCAACACCCTGGACCAGGCCACCGGCAAGTTCCTCGACACCAACAAGTCGCCTTCGCGCAAGGTCGGCGGTATCGACAACCGTGGCAGCCACTTCTACCTGACCCTGTACTGGGCAGAAGCGCTGGCCGCCCAGACCGACGACGCCGCCCTGCAGGCGCGCTTCGCCCCGCTGGCCAAGACCCTGAGCGAGAACGAGGCGACCATCGTCGCCGAGCTCAACGCCGTCCAGGGCAAGCCGGCCGACATCGGCGGCTACTACGCCCCGGATGCCGAGCTGACCGCCAAGGTGATGCGCCCAAGCCAGACCCTGAACAGCGCCATCGCCGCACTGTAAGGTTCGCTTGACGTAACAGCACAGACCCCGGCCACGCACCGGGGTTTGTGCTTTTTGAAGTTTGTGAAATCTCCCGTGGGAGCGGGCTTGCCCCGCGATTGCGCTGAACCTGTATGGGCGCAATCGCGGGGCAAGCCCGCTCCCACGCCCCCGCCATGGAGCCCACTGCATGACCTGGCAACCCCACATCACCGTCGCCACCATCGTCGAACACGACGGCAAGTTCCTCTTCGTCGAGGAGTTCAAGGCCGGCCAGCACGTGTTCAACCAGCCCGCTGGCCACCTCGAAGCCAACGAAACCATCGCCCAGGCCGCCCTGCGCGAAACCCTCGAGGAAACCGCCTGGGAAGTCGAACTCACCGGCGTGGTCGGCATCTACCTCTATACCGCCCCGAGCAACGGCGTCACCTACCAGCGCATCTGCTTCGCCGCCCGCCCGCTGCGCCATCACCAGGACCTGGCGCTGGATAGCGACATCGTCCGCGCCGTGTGGCTGACCCGCGACGAGCTGCTGGCCGAGCCGTCGCGCTGGCGCAGCGAGCTGGTACCGCGCTGCCTCGACGATTACCTGGCAGGCCCGCTGCACAGCCTCGAGTTGCTGCGCGACTGACGCCAGCCCGCGGGTTTGATAGAATCGGCGTTTTTCCCCTCTGATACACATCGGTAGCCATGACCAGCCCAGCACTCAAAGACCCCGCCAAGACCCGCGTCATCGTCGGCATGTCCGGCGGCGTGGACTCTTCCGTCTCCGCCCTTCTGCTCATCGAGCAGGGCTACCAGGTGGAAGGTCTGTTCATGAAGAACTGGGAAGAGGACGACGGCACCGAATACTGCACCGCCCGCGAAGACCTGGCCGACGCCCAGGCCGTGTGCGACCGCATCGGCATCAAGCTGCACACCGCCAACTTCGCCGCTGAATACTGGGACAACGTGTTCGAGCACTTCCTCGAGGAGTACAAGGCCGGCCGCACGCCCAACCCGGACATCCTCTGCAACCGCGAGATCAAGTTCAAGGCGTTCCTCGACTACGCCCTGTCCCTGGGCGCCGACCTGATCGCCACCGGCCACTACGTGCGCCGCCGCGACACAGGCGAGCTGACCGAGCTGCTCAAGGGCCTGGACCCGAACAAGGACCAGAGCTACTTCCTGCACGCCGTCGGCGGCAAGGAAATCGCCCGCACCCTGTTCCCGGTCGGCGAACTGGAAAAGCCCGAGGTACGGGCCATCGCCGAGAAACACGGCCTGGCCACCGCCAAGAAGAAGGATTCCACCGGCATCTGCTTCATCGGCGAGCGCCGCTTCAGCGATTTTCTCAAGCAGTACCTGCCGGCCCAGCCCGGCGAGATCCAGACCACCGAGGGTGAGGTGATCGGCCAGCACCATGGCCTGATGTACCACACCATCGGCCAGCGCCAGGGTCTGGGCATCGGCGGCCTGAAGGACGCCGGCGACGAGCCGTGGTACGTGCTGGAAAAAGACCTCTCGCGCAACGTGCTGGTGGTCGGCCAGGGCAACGAGCACCCGTGGCTGTTCTCCCGTGCCCTGCTGGCCTCGGAGATCTTCTGGGTCAACCCGATCGACCTGTCCAGCCCGCGCCGGCTGACCGCCAAGGTGCGCTACCGCCAGGGCGACCAGCAGTGCACCCTGGAACGCACCGAGAGCGGCTACCGCGCCGTGTTCGACGAGCCGCAGCGCGCCGTGACCCCGGGCCAGTCGGTGGTGTTCTATGACGGCGAGGTATGCCTGGGCGGCGGTGTGATCGAGATCGCCGAGCCGTGGAGCCCGCGTCGATGAATAACCTTCAGGAGCAGTTGGTCGCCCTGGGCGGCGTGTTCCAGGCCGCGGTGCTGGTCGACCGCATTGCCCGTACCGGCCAGGCCAGCGAAGCCAACATCGGTTGCATGCTCGGCAGCCTGCTGGTGCGCGACCCGAAGGACACCCTGGAGGTGTTCGGCGGCGACGACCTCAACCTGCGTGACGGCTACCGCGCGCTGGTCGGCGCCCTGGAGCGCGACCCCAGCAGCCTGCAACGCGAGCCGCTGCGCTATGCCCTGTCGATGCTGGGCCTGGAGCGCCAGTTGAACAAGCGTGGCGACATGCTCGACACCATCGGCAACCGCCTGCCGCAGATCCAGTCCCAGGCCGAGCATTTCGGCCTGGTTCACGAAAACGTCATCGCTTCCAGCGGAGCCTTGTACCAGGACACCCTGAGCACCCTGCGCCAGCGCATCCAGGTACACGGCGACATGCGTTTCCTGCAGCAGGCCAGCAATGCCTCGAAGATCCGCGCCCTGCTGCTGGCCGGCATCCGCGCCGCGCGCCTGTGGCGCCAGCTGGGCGGGCACCGCTGGCAGCTGGTGTTCAGCCGCCGCAAGTTGCTCAATGAACTGTACGGGATGATGCGTACCGCTGATTGACGGGCGTACATCGGCCCCTGTGGGAGCGGCCTTGCGTCGCGATGGACCGCAACGCGGTCCCAGGGGCTCGAACTTGACTCAATATTGTTGGGGCTGCTGCGCAGCCCTTTCGCGACACAAGGCCGCTCCCACAGGGCCCACAGTTTGCTGAATACTGGCCCGACCTTTGGTCAGCCACCCGACTCGGGCGCGATTTTCATGTATGATATGCGCCCTTCCAAAAGCCTGACTGTCCGAGAACACCCCATGCAGCTCTCCTCGCTCACTGCGGTTTCCCCTGTAGACGGCCGTTATGCCGGCAAAACCCAGGCCCTGCGCCCCATCTTCAGCGAATTCGGCCTGATCCGTTTCCGCGCCCTGGTCGAAGTACGCTGGCTGCAGCGCCTGGCCGCCCACCCGCAGATCGGCGAAGTGCCGGCGTTCTCCGCCGAAGCCAACGCCGTGCTGGACAGCCTGGCCACCGATTTCAAGCTCGAGCACGCCGAACGCGTCAAGGAAATCGAGCGCACCACCAACCACGACGTCAAGGCCATCGAGTACCTGCTCAAAGAGCAGGCGGCTCAACTGCCTGAGCTGGCCAAGGTCAGCGAATTCATCCACTTCGCCTGCACCAGCGAGGACATCAACAACCTGTCCCACGCCCTGATGCTGCGCGCTGGCCGTGATGAAGTGCTGCTGCCGCTGATGCGCCAGATCGCCGAATCCATCCGCGCCCTGGCCCACGCCCACGCCGAAGTGCCGATGCTGTCGCGCACCCACGGCCAGCCGGCCTCGCCGACCACCCTGGGCAAAGAGCTGGCCAACGTCGTCTACCGCCTGGAGCGCCAGATCGCCCAGGTGGCCGCCGTGCCGCTGCTGGGCAAGATCAACGGCGCCGTGGGCAACTACAACGCCCACCTGTCGGCCTACTCGCAGATCGACTGGGAAGCCAATGCCCGTGCCTTCATCGAAGACGAGCTGGGTCTGGTGTTCAACCCCTACACCACGCAGATCGAGCCGCACGACTACATCGCCGAGCTGTTCGACGCCATCGCCCGCTTCAACACCATCCTCATCGACTTCGACCGTGACGTCTGGGGCTACATCTCGCTGGGCTACTTCAAGCAGAAGACCGTCGCCGGCGAAATCGGCTCCTCGACCATGCCGCACAAGGTCAACCCGATCGACTTCGAGAACTCCGAAGGCAACCTGGGGATCGCCAACGCGCTGTTCCAGCACCTGGCCAGCAAGCTGCCGATCTCGCGCTGGCAGCGCGACCTGACCGACTCCACCGTGCTGCGCAACCTGGGCGTGGGCTTCGCCCACAGCGTCATCGCCTACGAAGCCAGCCTGAAGGGCATCGGCAAGCTGGAAGTCAACGCCGCCCGCATCGCCGCCGACCTGGACGCCTGCTGGGAAGTCCTGGCCGAGCCGATCCAGACCGTGATGCGCCGCTTCAACATCGAGAACCCCTACGAGAAGCTCAAGGAGCTGACCCGTGGCAAGGGCATCACCCCTGAAGCACTGCTGACCTTCATCGACGGCCTGGACATGCCAGCCGAAGCCAAGGCCGAGCTCAAGCAACTGACTCCTGCCACCTACATCGGCAACGCGGTAGCCCAGGCCAAACGCATCTGACCTGCGCTCCGCGCTTAACGCCCGGCCTGGCCGGGCGTTTTTATTCCCGTACGAAAACTAAGTTTTTTCAATAGGTTGAACATGAATTCTGATACTCCACTGCAACTGTTGGGCGGCCTCACGGCCCGTGAATTCCTGCGCGACTACTGGCAGAAGAAGCCGCTGCTGGTGCGCCAGGCCTTCCCCGACTTCGTCAGCCCCATCGACGCCGACGAGCTGGCCGGCCTGGCCCTGGAAGAAGAAGTCGAGTCGCGCCTGGTGCTCGAGCACGGCGAGCGCCCGTGGGAGCTGCGCCGCGGCCCGTTCGCCGAGGACGCCTTCGCCGACCTGCCCGAGCGCGACTGGACCCTGCTGGTGCAGGCGGTTGACCAGTTCGTGCCGGAAGTCGCCGAGCTGCTCGAAGAATTCCGCTTCCTGCCCAGCTGGCGCATCGACGATGTGATGATCAGCTACGCGGCGCCCGGCGGCAGCGTCGGCCCGCACTTCGACAACTACGACGTGTTCCTGCTGCAGGGCGACGGCACGCGCAACTGGAAAGTCGGGCAGATGTGCAACAGCGACAGCGCGCTGATCGACCACGCCGACCTGCGCATCCTGGCCGACTTCGAGCAGAGCGAGGAGTGGACCCTGGAGCCGGGCGACATGCTCTACCTGCCGCCGCGCCTGGCCCACTACGGCGTTGCCGAGAGCGAGTGCCTGACCTACTCGGTAGGCTTCCGTGCCCCGAGCGCCGCCGAAGTGCTGACCCACTTCACCGACTTCCTCGGCCAGTTCCTGCCCGATGAAGAACGCTACAGCGACGCCGACGCCCAGCCGGTCAGCGACCCGCACCAGATCCAGCACGATGCCCTCGACCGCCTCAAGGCGCTGATCGACAAGCACATGGCCGACAAGGACCTGCTGCTGACCTGGTTCGGCCAGTTCATGACCGAGCCGCGTTATCCCGAGCAGGTGGTAGGCGAAGAGCTAAGCGAGCAGGAGCTGCTCGACTACCTCGGCCAGGGCGCCATCCTGATCCGCAACCCGAGCGCGCGCCTGGCCTGGTCGGAGTTCGGCGACGACCTGCTGCTGTTCGCCAGCGGTCGCAGCTGCCCGCTGCCAGGCAAACTGCGCGAACTGCTGAAGCTGATCTGCTCCGCCGACGCCCTGCACAGCGAGAACCTTGGGCAGTGGCTGGAGGACGAAGACGGCCTGATGCTGGTACAACAGCTGGTCATGCAAGGCAGCCTGGGATTCGCCGATGAATAAGATCAGTGTTCGACTGGCCGACTGGCACAAGGACAACGCCGACATCCACCGCATCCGCAGCGCCGTGTTCGTCGCCGAGCAGCACGTGCCGCCGGAGCTGGAATTCGACGCCGAGGACCCGACCGCCGTGCACTTCCTGGCCATGGAGGGCGACTACCCGATCGGTACCGCCCGCCTGCTGCCCGACGGCACCATCGGCCGGGTCTCGGTGCTCAAGGACTGGCGCGGCCTGAACGTGGGCGACGCGCTGATGCGCGCGGTGATCGTCGAGGCGCAGAACCGCGACCTCAAGCAGCAGATGCTCAGCGCCCAGGTGCACGCCACGCCGTTCTACGAACGCCTGGGGTTCCGCGTGGTCAGCGAGGAGTTCCTCGAGGCCGGCATCCCGCACGTGGACATGGTTCGCGACTCGCGCGAGATGGCCTGAGCAACGGGCCGGCTGCCGCCGGCCATCGCCGGCAAGCCGGCTCCCACAACGAACGGCGCTGTACCTGTGGGAGCCGGCTTGCCGGCGAAAGGGCCGCCCAGCGGCCCCCTGGGTCAGGCAATCACGATCTGCCCATCCCCCACCCCCTGAGCCGAGATCCCCACCAGCGTCACGCTGTCCCCGCCGAACTTCAGCACCAGGTCATCGCCAACCTGGCTGGCATGGGCACGCCAGTCCGGCGCCGCCGTGCCGCCGTCCACGCCAATGAACACCAGCCGGTCCTGCCCGGTGAAGTCCAGCACCCGGTCCTGGCCGAAATGCTCGCTGAACAGGAAGGTGTCGCGCCCCGCGCCGCCAATGAGCACATCGTTGCCCGCGCCACCCACCAGCACGTCATTGCCAGCGCCGCCCTGCAGCCGATCATCACCGCCGAGGCCAAACAGCCACTGGCCCTGATTGCCGGCCACCAGCTGGTCGCCGGCCTGGGTGCCATTGAGCGAGGATGCGTAGGGCGTGACCTTGCCGCTCTCGAACAGACCCTGCGCCGCGACCCCGTGGCTGACCTCCTTGCTGAAGATCAGCAGGCTCGACTCCTTGCTCACCAGGTTCTCGACATTGCGCACCAGGCTGATGCCGCCCTGGGCGTCACGCACGTACAGCATGCCCTCGCCGTCCCGGGCGATGCTCAGGTTGGCCAGGGCGTCCTGCAGCTTCAGGGTGTCCTGGCCGGCACCGCCGTCGATCAGGTTGAAGCCGCCGTCGTCGCGGAAGGTATCGTTGCCGGCGCGGCCTTCGAGGTAGTCGTTGCCGCGCCCGCCGTGGATCAGGTCGTCCTGCTCGGAGCCGATGATGAAGGTGCTGCCCTTGTGCGGCTCGGCATTGCGGTTGAGGTCCTCGACCCAGGTCGAGCCTCGGGTGACATCGGACAGGTTGCTGACCACGATGGTCGAGTCGCGGCTGGTCCATTGATAGAACGACGACCCCAGCACCCGGCCAAGGCCATCGGCGTAGGCCGTCGGCAGGTGCGACAGCCAGGTGGCGATGTTGCCGATGGAGAACGGCAGCAGGTTCCAGGCGTCGGAGGCGTAGTGGTCGTTGAAGTTGACAATGTTGTTGGTGGCCGAAGCCTTGGCGCCGTCGTGCACGCCCAGGGTGCCCCAGGTCGCCGAGGTGCCGTCGAGCACGCGGAACACCGGGTCGTTTTCGTAGCCGATATTGAGCACCTTGCTGGCATCGGCGGCCTGGGTCGGCGAGGCGAAGGCGACGTAGCGCGCATCCTGGTAGAAGCCGCCCCAGCGCGAGCCGCTCAGATCGGCCAGGCTGTTGACCGCCAGGCCGCCGAGGCTGTGACCACTGACGGTGACATCGGCGCCGCTCAGACCGTTGGCCTTGGCGAAAGCCGCCACATCGGCGAGCAGTTGCCCGAATGCGTTACCGGCGTAGTCGCGGGCATATCCGGCCGGGCCGATCGCCGCCAGCAGGTCGTTGATGGCGTCACCGATGGTGTCGCCCAGCAGGTTCTCGCGCGGCCCGCTGGTGCCGCGGAAGGCGATGCCGATGCCGCTGAGTTGGCCGGCGGCATCGTAGCGGCCGAGGATTTCCACCTGCGCCGAGGTGTAGCCCGGCGCTTCGCCGTGGAAGGTGCCACGGCCGTCGGTCTTGCCCTGGTAGCCCAGTTGCGCCGCGCTGATCGGCGTCCAGCCGGCGGCCTTGACCTGGGCCAGGGCGCGGGCTTCGGAGTCGGGGTTCCAGGGAATGCCGGGGATCACACCCTGGCTGTCGGTGCCACCGATCAGCGCCTTGACCAGGGTGGCCGGCAGGCCCAGGCCGAAGCCGTGCTTCTGGTAGCCGGCGCTGAAGCCATCGTCGATGCCATGGTAGGCATAGGTGGCCAGGGCCATGGCATCTTTATAGAGCGAGGAAGAGGCAGTGCTGTCGAGCTGTCGGTAATCGAAAACGGGCATTGGTTTACATCCCTGTTGTTCTTGTAGGAAGGACACCCCAGCGACATCGTCCAGTGACACGACTGGCGGGCGAAAGGCAAAGCTGGCACGCAATTGCCGAATCGTCCAACCCCAAGGGGTGACTACCCTGCCAAACATGCGGGCGAAAAACCTGTACATGCATACAGATAAAGCTTGCCTGCACGCCCTGGCTTGCGCATCCTAGTGCCCATCTTCCGTGATCAAGCGTTTCGGCCATGCGCCTCTTCCTCTGCGAAAAACCCTCCCAGGCAAAAGACATCGCCAAGGTCCTCGGCGCCCAGCGTCGCGGCGACGGCTGCTGGCAAGGAACCGATGTCTGCGTGACCTGGTGCATCGGCCACCTGCTCGAGACCGCCCCACCCGACAGCTACGACGAGCGCTACAAGCGCTGGACCCTCGAAGACCTGCCGATCATCCCGGAAAAGTGGAAGATGACGGTCAAGCCCAAGACCGCCAGCCAGTACAAGGCGGTCAAGCGTCTGCTCGGCGAGGCCCGCGAACTGGTGATCGCCACCGACGCCGACCGCGAGGGCGAGATGATCGCCCGGGAGCTGGTCGAGCATTGTCGCTACCGGGGGCCGATCCAGCGCCTGTGGCTGTCAGCGCTGGACGATGCCTCGATCCGCAAGGCGCTCGGCCGCCTGCTGCCGGGCCAGGAGACCTTCAGCCTGTACCATTCGGCCCTTGGCCGCTCGCGCGCCGACTGGCTGATCGGCATGAACATGAGCCGCCTGTTCACCCTGCTCGGCCGCCAGTCCGGCTACCAGGGCGTGCTGCCGGTGGGCCGTGTGCAGACACCGACGCTGCGCCTGGTGGTGGACCGCGACCGCAGCATCGCCGACTTCGTGCCGGTGCCCTTCTGGGCCATCGAGGTGCAGCTGGAAAGCGCCGGCAGCGTGTTCAACGCCCAGTGGCGCGCGCCGGAGGACGCCTGTGACGACCAGGGCCGCTGCCTGAAGCAGGAACTGGCCCAGCAGGCTGCCGCCGACATGCAGGCGGCCGCCAGCGCCCGGGTGCGCAAGATCGTCACCGAACGCGTGCGCGAGGCGGCTCCCCTGCCCTTCGATCTCGGCACCCTGCAGGAAGTGTGCTCGAAGAAGCTCGGCCTCGGCGCCCAGGAGACCCTGGACATCGCCCAGGCCCTGTACGAAACCCACAAGCTCATCACCTACCCGCGCAGCGACAGCGGCTACCTGCCCCTCAGCCAGCACGGCGAGGCCGCCGGCATCCTCGCTGCCCTGCAGCGCGCCGACGACAGCCTCGCGCCGCTGCGACCGCACCTGGATCCGGGCCGCCGCTCACGGGCATGGAACGACCAGAAGGTCAGCGCCCACCACGGCATCATCCCCACCGCCGCCGCCAGCGACCCGTCGCGCCTGCCGCCCAAGTACAAGGCCGTGTATACCCTGATCCGCGCCCGCTACCTGGCGCAGTTCCTGCCCAACCACGAGTACGACCGCACCCAGGCCGAGTTCGATTGCGCCGGTCATGCGCTGCGGGCGGTGGGCAAGCAGATCGTCGAGCCGGGTTGGCGCCGGGCGCTGCCCGAGGCACTGACCCCAACCAAGGGCCGCGAGGCGCCACCGGCCCAGGTGCTGCCGACGCTGCGCGAAGGCCAGGACTGCGCAGTGCGGGACCTGCAACTGAAGGACCTGTGGACCCAGCCGCCCAAGCCCTTCACCGAAGGCGACCTGATCAAGGCGATGAAGAACGTCGCCAAGCTGGTCGACGACCCTCGGCTGAAACAGAAGCTCAAGGAAACCACCGGCATCGGCACCGAGGCCACCCGCGCCAGCATCATCCAGGGCCTGCTCGACCGTGGCTACCTGGTCAAGAACGGCAAGGCCCTGTCGGCCACGCCCACCGCCTTCAGCCTTATCGATGCCGTGCCGCGGGCCATCGCCGACCCCGGCACCACGGCGATCTGGGAACAGGCGCTGGACATGGTGCAGAGCGGCGAGATGAGTTTGGACGAGTTCGTCACCCGCCAGTCGGCCTGGATGGGCAAGCTGGTGCAACGCTGCAGCGGCCTGCGCCTGACCATCAGCGGGCCTGCGGCGGGCAAGTCGGCGGCGCCGTGGAAGAAGAAGCGCAAGGGTGCTGCCAAGGGCAAGACAGCAACCGGCAAGCCCCGGCAGCCGCGGCGCAAGGCAGCGACCTAGCGCGTTCCAATCGCGGGGCAAGCCCGCTCCCACGCCTGTTCGTATTCGACGCGTGGGAGCGGGCTTGCCCCGCGATGGCGCCATCTACTGGCGCTATGAAAATCCTCTGCTATTTTTTCATGAAAATAATCAGAAAAAATTTCACGAGGCCCCGACATGTTCAAGCAATCCGCCCAGCACGTCGCCAGCTACTACGCCAGCACCTATCCCGCCACCATCCCCCTTCGCCCCACCCTGCAGGGCCCCCATGACACCGACATCCTGATCGTCGGTGCCGGCTTCAGCGGCCTGCACACGGCCCTGCGCCTGACACTGGCCGGCCAGCGCGTGACCCTGCTGGAAGCCAGCCGGGTGGCCTGGGCCGCCTCGGGCCGCAACGGTGGCCAGGCACTGCTGGGCTGGTCGTGCGACATGCCCCCGCTGGAGCGAGCCCTGGGCCTGGAGCGCAGCCGACGCCTATGGGACAGCATGTGCTGGGCCGCCCGCGAGCTGAGCCAACTGCCCCAGCGCCATGGCTTCGACGTCGACTATCGCCTGGGCAGCCTGTGGACCGCCGTATTGCCACGCCGGGTAAAACTGCTGGAGGAGGCCCGACGCGAAGCACAGGAGAAGTTCGACTACGACTGCCTGCGCCTGATCGGCCGCGACGAACTGCCCGAGTGGATCGACAGCCCCCGTTACCAGGCCGCGCTGTACGACCCCAATGGCGCCCACCTCAACCCACTGAAGCTGGCCCAGGGCCTGGCCGGCGTGATCGAGGCGAACGGCGGGCGGATCTTCGAGCAAAGCCAGGTGCTCGACTACCACGAACACGCCGACGGCTTCGTTGCCCGCACCGATCAGGGCGAAGTGCGCAGTCGCGTACTGGTGCTGGCCTGCAACGCCTATATCGACCGCCTCGACCGCACCCTGTCGCGGCGCTTGTTGCCGGTGGGCTCCTACCAGGTGGCCACGGCGCCGCTGGACGCCGAGTTCGCCGCCTCGCTGCTGCCGCGCAACAGCTGCGTGATCGACAACCAGTTCGTTCCCGACTACTTCCGCCTGACGCCCGACCACCGCCTGCTGTTCGGCGGCGGCTGCACCTACCTGGGCGGCATCCCCAAGGACATCGCCAGCGCCACACGGCCCTATCTGGAGCGAGTGTTTCCGCAGTTGCGTGGGGTGGCCATCGAACATGCCTGGGGGGGGCACCTCGACTGCAGCATCCAGCGCACCCCGGATATCGGCCGTCAAGGCCAACGCTACTGGCTGCAAGGATTCTCCGGCCACGGCGTGCTGCCGACCCTGGCCGGCGCACGCGCCGTCAGTGATGCGATCCTGGGTGACGACGACCTGCTCGCGCTTTACCAGGGCATCGACAATGGCCGCTTCCCCGGCGGTGATCTGCTGGCCGCGCCGCTGGAAGCGGCCGCCAAGGCCTGGTACAGGATGCGCGACCATGTCTGAGCCGATCGACGACAACCAGGGCCTGGCGCGGCTGGTGCGCGACCTGCGCAAGCACCGCGGGCTGACCCTGGACGAGCTGGCCGGGCGGGTCAAGCGCTCGCTGGGCTTTCTCTCGCAGGTCGAGCGCGGTCTGTCGCGTCCCACGGTGGCCGACCTCACCGCCATCAGCGAGGCGCTGCAGGTTCCCACCACCTACTTCTACCAGGCCGTGCCGCCCCGGGCGCTCGACTGGGTCACCCGCCCCGGCGAGCGGCGCACCCTGTACTACGCCGCTGGCGTCACCGACGTGCTGGTCTCGCCGACCCTCACCGGCCGCTTCGCCATGCTCGAAAGCCACCTGGCGCCCGGCGCCAGCAGCGGCGAAGGGCATCTGGACGACAGCTCGGAACAGGGTGGCTTCGTCCTTGAGGGCGAGCTGACCCTGTGGCTCGA
This sequence comes from Pseudomonas peradeniyensis, assembly GCF_014268935.2. Taxonomy (GTDB): domain Bacteria; phylum Pseudomonadota; class Gammaproteobacteria; order Pseudomonadales; family Pseudomonadaceae; genus Aquipseudomonas; species Aquipseudomonas peradeniyensis. The sequence goes on from NZ_JABWRJ020000004.1 coordinate 623,048, forward strand.
AGGCCAGGAAGATGCCGTCACCCTGTACCCCAACGACAGCTTTCAACTGCCACCCCACAGCCAGTTCCGCTACGCCAACCTGACCGCCCGAACGACCCGGGTTCTCTGGGTCTTCCGTTGAGAGCATGCCAATGACAAGTACAACAGGCTTCCCCGATCTGCTCAGCGAAGTACGCGCCTTCCGCGCCCGACACCCCGAGGTGCGCTATGTCGACCTGATCAGCCTGGACATCCCCGGGCACTTCTACGGCAAGCGCTACCCCATCGACATGCTGGAAAAGGTGGCCGCCGGCAGCCCACTCAAGCTGCCGCAGAACTGCGTGCTGCTCGGCGCGCAGGGTGGGCTGTTCCCCATCGGCGACTACTGCTTCAACGACGGCGACCCGGATGCCCCGCGCCGCCTGGTACCCGGCACGCTGAAGCCGGTGACCTGGGAGCGCGAGCCGCTGGGGCAGATGCTGATCACTTCGGACGGTACTGCGGCGCCCATCGAATTCGAGCCTCGCGAGGTGCTGGCCCGCGTCCTGCAGCGTCTCGAGCGTCGCGGCATCCGCCCGGTGGTGGCGTTCGAACTGGAGTTCTACCTGTTCGACCGGGCGCTGAAGGACGGCCTGCCGCAGTTCCCCCGCGACCCGGCCAGTGGCGATGCCGACGACCAGCCGAACATGCATATCGAGCGCCTTTCGCGGTTTTCCGATGTGTTGCGCGAGATGGTCGAGACCGCCAACGCCCAGGGCGTGGACGCCAATGTCATTACCGCCGAGCTGGGCCCTGGCCAGTTCGAGATCAATTTCGCTCACTGCGACGACGGCCTGCGCGCCGCCGACTGGGCGGCGCTGTTCTGTCGCAGCACCCGGGGCGTGGCGCTCAAGCATGGGCTGCGCGCTTCGTTCATGAGCAAGCCCTACCTGCATGCGCCGGGCAGCGGCATGCATGTGCACGTCAGCCTCTACGACCCGGCCGGCAACAACCTGCTCGCCGCCGACGCCCAGCGCCCGCTGCGCCATGCCGTGGCCGGCTGCCTGGCGCTGCTGCCGCACTGCATGCCGGTGTTCGCCGCCAACCACAACGCGTTTCGTCGCTACGGCGCCATGGTCAACACAGCCAGCCGTGCGAGCTGGGGCTTCGAGGATCGCGACGCCTGCATCCGCATCCCCGAGTCGGATGCGCGCAACCTGCGGATCGAGCACCGGCTGGCCGGGGCGGATGCCAATCCATACCTGGTGCTGGCGGCGATACTCTGCGGCATGGAGCATGGGCTGGATGCCGCGCAGGAGCCGATCGCGCCGCTGAACGAGGATCGAGGCAGCGGGATCGACTTCCCCAAGGACATGCTCGGCGCGGTGGCGGCGATGCGCGGGCATCCGGCCATCAACGAAGGGTTGGGCGCGGAATTCGTGATGGTCTATTGCGAGAACAAGCGCCAGGACCACCTGGCGTTTCTGCAGGAGGTCAGTGCGCGGGAATATCGCTGGTTCCTTTGACATCCATCGCGGGGCACGCCCGCTCCCACGCAACGATCCCGGACTGGCGTGGGAGCGGGATTGCCCCGCGATGAGACCGGCACTGGCACCCGCTATCTCCTGGTATTACCATGCACAACCTCTAGCGCGGCCTTTTGCCGCACCCCGCCTTCCAGCCTGCGCACGCCACCCATGCCCTTCGAACTCACCGTTGAACCGCTCACCCTGCTGATCCTCGCCCTGGTCGCCTTCGTCGCCGGCTTCATCGACGCCATTGCCGGCGGCGGCGGCCTGCTGACCACTCCGGCGCTGCTCACCGCCGGCATGCCGCCGCACCTGGTGCTGGGCACCAACAAGCTCAGCTCGACCTTCGGTGCCGCCACCGCCAGCATCACCTACTACCGGCGCAAGCTGTTCCACCCGGCGCAGTGGCGCCTGGCAATCGTCGGCACCCTGGTAGGCGCGCTGATCGGCGCAGTGGTGGCCCACTACATGCCCGCAGAATGGCTGAACAAGATGTTGCCGGTGATCGTCTTTGCCTGTGGCGTCTACCTGCTGTTCGGCGGCACGCCCAAGGCGCCTTTGGACGCCGAGGCGCCGATCAGGAAGAAGTGGCAGTTCCCGCAAGGTTTCACCCTGGGCTTCTATGACGGCGTCGCCGGGCCCGGCACCGGTGCCTTCTGGACCGTTAGCACGTTGCTGCTCTATCCCATCGACCTGGTTCGCGCCAGTGGTGTGGCGCGGAGCATGAACTTCGTCAGCAACATTGCGGCGCTGACGGTGTTCATCATTTCCGGGCAGGTGGATTACATCGTTGGGCTGTGCATGGGGGTGTCGGTGATGGTCGGGGCGTTCTTCGGGGCGCGTACGGCGATCAGTGGGGGGAGCAGGTTTATTCGGCCGGTGTTTATTGCTGTGGTGTTGGCGTTAACCGTTCGCTTGGCGTGGCAACACTGGTTCGGGTAAGGTTTGGGGGTGATTGTTTTGATTTTTGCATGCGCATTCGTAGGCGATGTCGACATTTAGTCACCTTTTCGCCTTTACGGCGACCTACTTTTCTCTAGGGAAAAGTAGGCAAAACCGTTCCGCTCCGTTCATCCGGCCCCTACGCTGCGCTCCGGGGTTCCCTCGCTCCGTTCTTGCTCCCGGGAGGACCGCGCTGAACGCCCCATCCTGGGGCGCAGCGCTTGACGGCCATCCATGGCCGTCACCTCCCTTCGCAAGAACTCCGCTCGGCCTCCTGAAGTCGCAATTGGCGGCGCTTGGACTATTGCGCGCTTAGAAGCAAGAGCAAGAGCAAGAGCAAGAGCAAGAGCAAGAAATGCGAAGTTAGTTGTTTGACCATTAGTTATGTATTGACTGTCCCGGCCCTTTCACGGGGCAAGTCCGCACCTACAGGGTTATATATAACGGCGACTATTGCGTGGGAGCGGGCTTGCCCCGCGATGCGATCGAGAGATTAATTAATCTCCAACTAGCGACAGCTGCGCCAGTCTAGGCGCCGCCCGTAACTTCGCGACTTCAGGAGGCCGAACGGAGGTCTTGCGGAGGGAGGTGACGGGCATGGATGCCCGTCAAGCGCTGGGGCCCAGGATGGGCCCTGCAGCGCGGTCCTCCCGGGAGCAAGACCGGAGTGAGGGAACCCGGAGCGAAGCGTAGGGCCGGATGAACGGAGCGCAGCGTTTTTTGGTTACTTTTTGTCGCGTTTGACAAAAAGTGACCCGCCGTTGAACTGACCCCCGAAAGTTGGACACCTTATCCCTTGGAGGGTGTTCCATGACGAAATACAACCTGGCGCTCAAGCAGGCACTCATCGAAGAGTGCCTTTCTGCCCGCAGTGTTCATGAAGTGGCACTGAAGCATGAGCTGAGCCCTTCGCTGCTGCGCCGCTGGGTAAAGGGCTATGAGAAACACGGCGCAGCCGGTTTGATTCCCAAGTACAGTCACTACGATGCTCAGTTCAAATTAAAGGTTTTGCAATGCATCGAGCAAGACGGGCTGTCTGCTCAGCAAGCATGCGTAAGGTTTGATATCCGTGGGCCGAGCAGCATCAGGCAATGGAAAAGGCTGTACGATGAAGGCGGAATAGAAGCCCTTCATCCGAACCGTGCCCGAGAGTTAAACATGCCCCGCAAGCCATCAAAGCAATCCAGCGCAGGACCTTCTGCACCTTCGGATCGTGAGCTCACGCCTGAGCAAATGCTCGAAGAGCTGGAATATCTGCGCGCGGAGAATGCCTATCTAAAAAAGCTCGATGCCTTGATCCAAGCGGACCCACGCACTGCGCAGGCAAGAAAACGCAAGCTGTCCAAGGATTAAGGCGTGAGCATCGACTCGCTCTGCTGTTGCGCGCTGCAGGCCTGGCACGCAGTACCTTTTACTACCAAAGCAAAGTGTTGCAGACCGACAGGCATGCTGCCCTCAAGGAACGCATCGACAGGGTCTATCACCAGCATAAGGGGCGGTATGGCTACCGCCGTATCACTGCGGTTCTTGGGCACAATGCCGAGGTGATCAATCACAAGAAGGTGCAGCGGCTGATGCAGTTGATGGGCCTCAAATCGCTAGTCAAAGTGAAGAAATATCGCTCGTATCGAGGCTCCGAGGGGCTTGTTGCATCTGATTTGCTCAAGCGTGAATTCAAGGCGCAGGCCCCTAATCAAAAATGGGTAACCGACGTGACAGAGTTCAAGGTAAAGGGCCAGAAGCTATTTCTTTCGCCGGTGATGGACCTGTACAACGGCGAGATCCTCGCTTATCAGATCAACCGACGCCCTGAGTTCAGGATGGTTTCGACAATGCTGGAGCAAGCTTTCGAGCGGCTGAATCAAGATGACAAACCAATATTGCACTCCGATCAAGGCTGGCAGTATCAGCAGCCAGCTTACCGGCACATGTTGGCCGGGAAGAATATCGAGCAGAGCATGTCGCGAAAGGGAAACTGCCTGGACAACGCCGCGATGGAAAGCTTTTTTGGCACGCTCAAGAGCGAGTTCTTTTATCTGGAATCGTTTGAGAGTGTTGAACAACTGGCATCAGGGCTAGAGGATTACATCGCTTACTACAACCAAGAACGCATCAGTCTCAGACTAAATGGCTTGAGTCCGGTACAATTTCGGACCCAAGCGCTGAACCCATAGCGTACCCTGTCCAACTTTCGGGGGTCAGTTCACGTAAGGGCGGAAAGGTGAATAAGCGTCACCATCACAAATGAATGCGCATACAACTTCCAAAACCAACAAACCAACCCAACTCAGGCAGACAAAACCGGTTCAGGAAAACCCAACCGCCGAGCAACATACAGATCAATCAGATACCGAGCAATCGACCGCCCCGCCGGCAAAGGCGGCAACTCATGCACATTGAACCACCGCGCATCCTCGATCTCATCCGCCTGCATGACAATCTCCCCCCCAGCATACTCGGCATGAAACCCCAGCATCATCGAATGCGGAAACGGCCAGCACTGGCTGCCAACGTACTGGATGTTCTTCACCTCGACCGCCACCTCCTCACGCACCTCACGTACCAAGCAGTCCTCGGCCGACTCCCCAGGCTCCGCGAAGCCCGCCAGGGTGCTATAGACCCCGGTGACGAAGCGCGGCGAACGGGCCAGCAGCACCTCGTCGCCACGAGTAATCAACACGATCATGCTCGGTGAAATCCGCGGATAGCTGCGCAAGTCGCACGGCTGGCAGTACATCGCCCGCTCCCAGCGAATCTGCGTCATGGCCTGGCCGCAACTGCCGCAGAAGCGGTGCTCGCGAGCCCAGGTGCCGATCTGCGCGGCGTACCCGAGTACCTTGTAGGTATCGAAGTCGCCTTCAAGCATGAACCGGCGCAGCCCCTGCCAGTGACACCCCGGCACCTCGCCGGCCCCGCGCAGCTCCAGCAGGAACACCGGCTGGCCGTCGAAATGGCCGATACCATGCTCGCACAGCACATCAAGGCCCTGGCGCTTGAGCCAGTCACGGGGGAACAGCGCGCCGTTGGCGTCCACCAGGAACCCCTCCGGGCTGCGGGCGACAGCCAGCCCCCCGGTGATCTGCGGGTCGAGTACTGCGGTTGTCCAGCGTGCTGACATGGTTCGGGTCCCTTGATGGCGCCCGCCACTGTCCAGTCAGTCGGCGAACGTCGGTTGCTGTTTGCTCATGTGCGCGGCCATGGCCACCCGCAGGTCCTCGGACTGCAGCATGGCGGCGTTCCAGGTGGCGATGTACTCCAGGCCATCGTCGATACGATGGTCGCGCATGTAGCTGATCATCTCCTTGGTGCCGGCCACGGCGATCGGCGATTTTGCGGCAATCTCGCGGGCGATGGCAAAGACCCCGTCGAGCAGCGCCGCCTGGTCATCATAGACGCGGTTGACCAGGCCGATGCGCAGCGCCTCCTGGGCGTCGACCCGACGGCCGGTGTAGGCCAGCTCGCGCATGATGCCGTCGCCGATGATACGCGGCAAACGTTGCAGGGTGCCGACATCGGCGGCCATGCCCATGTCGATCTCCTTGATCGAGAACTGCGCGTCAGCGGCGCAGTAGCGCATGTCGCAAGCCGAGACCATATCGATGGCGCCGCCGATGCAGTAGCCCTGGATCGCCGCCAGCACCGGCTTGCGGCAGTTGTCCACGGCGTTGAACGAGCCTTGCAGGCGCAGGATGGTGCGGCGCATCACCCGGGCGTTGCGGCCGACGTCCTTGCCCAGTTGCTGCGCCAGGGTGGCCAGCATCGTCAGGTCGATGCCGGAGGAGAAGTGCTTGCCGGCACCGCTGATGACCACCACGCGCACCGCGTCGGTGTCGTCGATCCACTGGAAGATCTCGACCAGCTCTTCCCAGAAGGCGGCGTTCATCGCGTTGATCTTGTCCGGGCGGTTGATCTGCACGTGGGCGATGTTGTCGGTCAGTTCGACCTTGAACGCGGTGTATTCGGTCACGAGCGGCACTCCTGTGGGAAAAGGATTCACAACGCCGGATCTTAGCGCACCCGCAAGGCTGCACATGTGCCAAAAGCCGGACTGGATGGCTTGCACCCCGAGGCGCGATGCGGCACCTTGCGCCACTGCTGAATCAAAAGGATACAAATTCATGTCCCGTTCCCTGACCGGCGCCCTCGCCCACGGCTTCCTGGGCCAGTCGCCGCGTTGGTACAAGGCCGTCATCTGCCTGTTCCTGGTCCTCAACCCGTTGCTGCTGGCAACCCTTGGCCCGGTGGTCACCGGCTGGGTGCTGGTGATCCAGTTCATCTTCACCTTAGGCATGGCGCTCAAGTGCTACCCGCTGATGCCCGGCGGCCTGCTGCTGGTCGAGGCGCTGCTGCTGCGCATGACCACGCCCGAGGCCCTGTACGAAGAGCTGCAGCACAACTTCCCGGTGATCCTGCTGCTGATGTTCATGGTCGCCGGCATTCACTTCATGAAGGAGCTGCTGCTGTACCTGTTCTCGCGGATCCTGCTGGGGGTGCGCTCCAAGGCGATACTGAGCCTGCTGTTCTGCGTGCTCTCGGCGTTTCTCTCGGCGTTCCTCGACGCCCTGACCGTGACCGCGGTGATCATCAGCGCCGCGGTGGGCTTCTATGCCGTCTACCACCGGGTCGCCTCGGGTACCAACCCACGGGAGGAGTCGGCGCTGGACAGCGACCACCAGGTCGAACAGTTGCACCGTGACGACCTCGACCAGTTCCGCGCCTTCCTGCGCAGCCTGCTGATGCATGGCGCGGTGGGCACGGCGCTGGGTGGCGTATGCACCTTGGTGGGCGAGCCGCAAAACCTGTTGATCGGCCATGAAATGGGTTGGCACTTCGCCGACTTCTTCCTCAAGGTCGCGCCGGTGTCGATGCCGGTGCTGGCGGCGGGCCTGGTGACCTGCGTGCTGCTGGAGAAGCTGCGCCTGTTCGGCTACGGCACGCTGATGCCCGAACGCGTGCGCCAGGTACTGGCCGCCTACGCCGCCGAGGACGACGCCGCGCGCACTCCGGCCCAACGCATCGCCCTGGTGGTGCAAGGCCTGGCCGCGTTGATCCTGATCGTCTGCCTGGGCCTGCACATTGCCGAGGTCGGCCTGATCGGCCTGATGGTCATCGTGCTGATCACCGCCTTCACCGGCATCACCGACGAGCACCGCCTGGGCCGCGCGTTCCAGGACGCCATGCCGTTCACCGCGCTGCTGGTGGTGTTCTTCGCCGTGGTCGCGGTGATCCACCAGCAGCAGCTGTTCAGCCCGCTTATCGCCTGGGTGCTGGCCCTGCCCAGCGAGCAGCAGCCGGGCATGCTGTACCTGGCCAACGGCCTGCTGTCGGCGATCAGCGACAACGTGTTCGTCGCCACCATCTACATCACCGAGGTCAAGCAGGCGTTCGTCAATGGCGCGATGAGCCGCGAGCACTTCGAGACCCTGGCGGTGGCGATCAACACCGGCACCAACCTGCCCAGCGTGGCCACGCCCAATGGCCAGGCGGCGTTCCTGTTCCTGCTGACCTCGGCGATCGCGCCGCTGGTGCGGCTGTCCTATGGACGCATGGTGTGGATGGCCTTGCCCTACACCGTGGTCATGGGTGGCCTGGGCTGGTGGGCGGTGACCTACTGGCTGTAGCCGAACCATCTGTAGGAGCGGCTTTAGCCGCGATCACCCGCAAAGCGGGTGCCAGATACCGCGGTGCCTGCATCGCGGCTGAAGCCGCTCCTACAGACGAACGCATATCCCTCCCCTGCTTTCTCTCCTCATATGCACCTACCCGCCGAACCCTGACTATCGTTCAGCACTGCTGTCGATTCTCGCCAACCCCGTTCGACTATCCAGCACACCCACCCGAGGAGATTCATCCCATGCGCAAGCTCATCGTCGCCGCCTTCATCACCCTCGACGGCGTCATGCAGGCCCCCGGCGGTCCGCAGGAGGACACCAGCGGCGGCTTCACCCATGGCGGCTGGATCCCACCGTTGGCCGACGAGGCCTTCGGCCAGGCCATGCAGACCTTGTTCAGCCAACCGTTCGAACTGCTGCTGGGGCGGCGCACCTACGACATCTTCGCCGGGTTCTGGCCAGAAGTCGGGCCCGAGGCGCCGGATCGTCCGTTGGCCGACCTGTTCAATGGCGTGGCCAAGCACGTCGCCACCCACCACCCTGAATCCATCGACTGGAAAAACAGCCACCCGTTGGGCGCCGATGTGATGGGTGCGGTGCGCGCGCTCAAGCAACAGGATGGCCCGGCGCTGCTTACCCAAGGTAGCGGTGAACTGGTACGCCAACTGCTGGCGGCCGGGCTGGTGGACGAGCTGCGCCTGCTGATCCATCCCCTGCTGCTGGGGCGCGGCAAGCGCCTGTTCGGTGACGATGCACAGGCCGCGGCCTTCAAGCTGGTGGAATCGAGCAGCACGCCCAACGGGGTACTACTGGCCCACTACGTGCGCAGCGGCGAGGTGCAGACAGGATCGTTCTGAGCCCGGTCAGTCGAGCAGGCGGGCGATGGTGTTGGCGAAGCCTTGCGGGTCTTCGAGCATCATCAGGTGACCCACCCGCGGCAGCACGGTAAAACTGGCCGCCTGCTCCTCGGCCCAGTGCGGCACATCCCAGCCGGCCCGCGAATGTTCGCCGGCGACCAGGTGCACCGGTTTCGTGGTGAACAACGTACGCAGCTCCGTCAGGTAGCCGGGTGCGCCGGTCACCGCGACCACCGAGCGCGCCATGGCTTGCAACGTGCCCGCGCCCTGGTGGGCCAGCCACTGTTCCGCCAGGGCCAGGCGCCCAGGATCGGCCATGATGCCGGAGCGCGCCAGCCAGGCAGAGGCATCGTCACGATAACCTTGCAACAACACCTCGGCCTCGACTGGGGCCATGCGCGCCACCGACGCCGACCAGAACGCATCCTTCAAGGTGAAATTGCCCTCGACACTGATCACGCTCGCCACACTGGCCGGATAGCGCCGGGCGAACAGCATCGCCACCACCCCGCCCACGGAGTGGCCGAGCAGGTGCACATAGGGCAGGTTGCGCGCCAACAGGATCCGCCGCAGGTGCTCGACCTGGGCGTCGATGTCGATCAATTTCAATGGCGTGTCGTCCAGGCTGCCGTAGCCGAGCAGGTCCGGGGCAAACACCTTCCTGGGTCGCAGGGTGCGCTGAAACGTCGGGTGATCCAGGCAGCCGATCAGGCCATTGACCATTACCACGGGCGTATCCATTGCCATTGCCTGCCTCGACACTGTGCTTGCGGGAAGCCCGCAGCATGCGACCTGCCACGGTGATTGAACAGCACAATCCCATTGCACCGCGCCAATCAGCGTTTTCCCGGACGCCCTTGTTATCATCCGGGCTCAACCGGGAGGGAACCCATGCTCGAAATACGCCGCGCCAGCCGCCACGACGCGCTGGAAACCTACACCATCCGCCGCCAGGCAATCCTGCATCAATGCGCCGAGGCCTACGGCGACGTGCTGGCCCAGGCCTGGGCCGACGTACCGTTCACCGAAGGCTACGCGGCGCTGGTCGCCGACCATTTCCACCTTGCCTGCGTGGACGGCACGATTGCCGCCACCGGCATGCTCGACCTGCACAGCGGCGAGCTGGGCGCGCTGTTCGTGCTGCCGTCGTTCATGGGCCGGGGCATCGCCCGCAGGATGGTCGAACACCTCGAAGGTATCGCCCGGGCCGAGGGCCTGGAAACGGTCCATCTGGATGCCACCCTCAACGCCGCCGCGTTCTATCGCCGCTGCGGCTACATCGGTGACGCACTATCGAGCTACCAGTCGCCCTTTGGCCTCGAACTGTCCTGCATCCCCATGCGCAAGGCCATGGCTCGGGTATAAGATCAGAGCCCCCTGCCCCGGAGACCCGTCCCATGCTGCCCACCGCCTCCTCCCAGCACAGTGCCCGCCGCGTTCGCTTGCAGGCCTTGCGCGGGCGGGTCGGCCTGGGGCTGGTGGCCGGGCTGTCGGTGCTGGCCGGCATGACCGATGCCATCGGCCTGCTGGCGCTGGGCGACTTCGTCTCGTTCATGAGCGGCAACACCACGCGCCTGGCGGTGGCCATCAGCCAGGCGGACCTGGCGCTGATCCTGCGCCTGGCCCTGGCGATCCTCGGTTTCGTGCTGGGCAACACCCTGGGCGTCCTGCTGGCCCGGCGCCTGAACCGGCGCGCCGCGCCCTTGCTACTGATCGTCGCCACCCTGCTGGCCTTCGCCGCGGCCTGGCCGGCGTCGATCACCTTCCCCGCGCTGATCGCCGCCACCCTGGCCATGGGCATGCTCAATGCCGTGGTCGAACAGGTGAACGGCCTGCCGATCGGCCTGACCTACGTCACCGGCGCGCTGTCGCGCTTCGGCCGTGGCCTGGGACGCTGGCTGCTGGGTGAGCGGCGCGATGGCTGGCGGGTGCAACTGGTGCCCTGGAGCGGCATGCTGCTGGGCGCCGCGCTCGGTGCCTGGCTGCAGCAGCGGCTCGGCTTGCAGGCGCTGGCGGCCAGTTGCGGCCTGGCCTGTCTGCTGGCGCTGGTGACAGTGGTCATTCCGCGGGCCTGGCAACTGGGCTACATGCCGCGCTGAGGACGGACCAGACAGCGCAAGCCCGTATCTGCAGGATATGCTTATCCTTCAATAGTCACTATCGAGCGCAGCAATTTCCAAAGCGTCAACGTGGCCAATAACCTGAGCCCATCGATTCGACACCCTCGAATCCCAGGCTCACGGAACCGCCCCGATGAACACCACCGCCCGCCTCTTCCTCGCCGCCCTGGCTATCGCCGTGCTGAGCGGCTGTGCCAGTCATCCCGAGCTGCGCCCCTATACCGCCGAGGAAGCCCGCCAGCTGCAACTCGAAGCGTTGCAGCGTCAGGGCCTGAGCCTGGAGGAATACGAGCAGCGCAAACTGGCTGTATCGCGCGCCGGCCGCCCGCAGGTGGTGACCGACGCCGCCAGGGCCGGGACCGCGATCAGCGGTTGACCTCGACCTCCTCCAAAAACGCCAGCAAGTGCTCATTGAACGATACCGGCGCTTCCTCCATCACGAAATGCCCGCAACCCGGCAGAATCACGCCACGCACCGAGTCGGCGTGCCCCTGCATCGTCAGCAGCGGCGCATCACCCGTGGCATGCTCGGCACCGATCGCCAGCACCGGCATGGGCAGCGGCGTCCTGGCGCGTTCGAGGTTCTGCCGGATGGTCTCGGGGATCGCCCGGTAATAGGCGAAGCCCGCCCGCATTCCGCCCGGCGAGGCGTAGGCGCGGATATAGACATCCGCCGCCACCGCGTGCCTGCGCACCGCCCAGCGATCGAACATGAAGTTGAGGTAGCCCTCCTCGCGCCCGGCGATCAGGAACTCCGGCAGGTCACGCACCTGGTTGAACAGGAAATGCCAGAGGAAGATGTTCTCCTGCGGCGTTACAAAGATCGGCGGCGCCTCGGCCAGCCCGGGGATCACCGCCTCGGCCACCGTCAACGAACGGACCGCCTGCGGCAGGTCGCTGGCCATGGCATAGGCCACCCACATCCCCACATCGTGGCCGACCAGGTGGTAGCGCTCATGCCCCAGTCGGGCCATGGCGGCATGCAGCACACGGGCGACGTTGCCGGTGTCGTAGCCCTGCTCGGGACGATCCGAATCACCCAGGCCCGGCGGGTCGATGGCGATGGCGCGAAAGCCGCGCGCAGCCAGGATCGGCAGGACATGGCGCCAGGCGTACCAGGTCTGCGGCCAGCCCGGCAGCAACAGCACCGGCTCGCCCGCGCCGGCCACGACACAGTGCAGACGCTGGCCCTGTACCTGTACATAGACATGCTCGAAGGCATCACCCAAGGACTCGACGGACAAGCTCATACCCGCACCTCCTTGTCGATGCCCAGCATGCGCTGGATCTGCCGGGCGTCGATCGGCGCGCCGGCGAAGTCGTCGAACACCTGGTCGGTGACCTGGATGATGTGGCGGTTGATGAACTCGACGCCTTCACGGGCGCCGTCCTCCTGGTTCTTCAGGCAGCACTCCCACTCCAGGGTCGCCCAGCCGGCGAAGTCGTATTGCGCCAGCTTGGCGAAAATCGCCTTGAAGTCCACCTGGCCATCGCCCAGCGAGCGGAAGCGCCCGGCACGTTCGGTCCAATCGCTGTAGCCGCCGTACAGGCCCTGCCGGCCGCTCGGATTGAACTCGGCGTCCTTGACGTGAAACATGCGGATCAACGGGTGGTAGAGGTCCAGGTAGGCCAGGTAGTCGAGCTGCTGCAGGACGAAATGGCTGGGGTCGAAAAGGATGCGGCAGCGCGGGTGTTCGCCCACCAGGGCATGGAAACGCTCGAAGCTGGTGCCGTCATGCAGGTCCTCGGCCGGATGGATCTCGAAGCACAGGTTGACGCCCTGCTCATCACAGCAGTCGAGGATCGGCCGCCAGCGCCGCGCCAGCTCCTCGAAGGCGGCCTCGACCAGGCCCTGGGGACGTTGCGGGAACGGGAACAGGTAGGGCCAGGCCAGCGCGCCGGAGAACGTGCCCATGTCGTCCAGCCCCAGGTTGCGGCTGGCCCGCGCCGCCAGTTTCATCTGCTCGATCGCCCAGGCGGTGCGTTCCGCCGGATGCCCGGCCAGCGCGGCCGGGGCAAAGGCGTCGCACATCGTGTCGTAGGCAGGGTGCACGGCGACCAGTTGGCCGATCAGGTGGGTGGTCAGCTCGCTGACCTGCAAGCCGCGCTCGGCCAGCCGTCCCTTGATCTCATCGCAGTAACCCTTGCTCTGCGCGGCCAGTTCCAGATCGAACAGCCGGGCATCCCAGGCCGGCACCTGCAAGCCCTTGAAGCCAAGCCCCGCGGCCCAGTCGGCAATGCTGTCCAGGCTGTCGAACGGCGGTTTGTCACTGCTGAACTGCGCGAGGTGCAGGCTCGGTCCCTTGAGTGTTCGCATGATTTCATCCTATTATTTGTTGATCGACAAACAATAGGATCGAACGACGCTGCCCGTCAATCGCAAATTGGCTAGAATGCGCATTTTGCGTATTCAGGCAGGCGAGCGATGGCAGGGCGACCTCGGGAATTCGACAAGCAACAGGCGCTGCGCAAGGCGATGCGCCTGTTCTGGGAACATGGCTACGAAGGCACCTCTATGTCGGCCCTGGTGTCCGCGCTGGGCATCGCCTCCGCACGTATCTACGCGGCCTTCGGCAGCAAGCAGCAACTGTTCGAGGAGGCCGTGGCCTTGTACGAGTCAGCCGAGGGTGGCTTCGCTGACCGCGCCCTGGCCCTGCCGGACATCCACCAGGCCCTGGCGCGGATGTTCGAGGACGCCATCAGCACCTATACCCGCGCCGACGAGCCCAGGGGCTGCCTGGTGGTCAGCGCCGCCAGCGGCGTGGCGCCGGACAACCTGGCCGTCCAGCAGTGGTTGTCCGGGCATCGCCGGCAGCGCACCGAGTCGATCATCGAGCGCCTGCGCCAGGCCCGTGACCAAGGGCAACTGCCGGCCGACACGCAGGTCGAGGCCCTCGGCCACTTCTATGCCACCTTTCTCCACGGCATTTCCGTACAGGCCCGCGACGGCGTGCCTGCGCATGATCTGCGCGAGGCAAGCCACCAGACCTTGACCCTGCTGCCGAACAGCCAGGGCTGACGCGTTCACCTGTAGGAGCGGCCCGTTTACTTCGGACACGGCAAAGCTGTTAGCCTTGCCCTGTTCAGGTCACCACGGACAGCCCATGGCCAACCACAAGATCGAGATCCGCCGGCGCAACGTCGAGAAGATCCTGCAAGCCGCCGAGCAGGTGTTCGCCGACAAGGGCTACGCCGCCACCTCCATGGGCGATATCGCCGAGCGGGCGCAACTGCCGCGCTCCAACCTGCACTACTACTTCAGCACCAAGGACGAACTGTACCGCGCCGTGCTGCAGGACCTGCTGGATGTGTGGAAGCAGGACGCCCTGTGCTTCGAGCACTTCGACGACCCGCGGGTGGTGCTGACCAGCTACATCCGCGCCAAGATGGGCCACTCGCGCTCAAGGCCACTGGGCTCGAAGATCTGGGCCGAGGAGATGCTCCATGGCGCCCCGCTGCTCGGCGCCAGCCTGGACGAAATCCTGGTGCCCTGGGCGCAGCTCAAGCAAGCGAAGATTCGCAGCTGGGTCGAGGACCGGCGCATCCTGCCGGTGGAGCCGTCGGCGCTGCTGTACATGATCTGGGCCGCGACCCAGCACTACGCCGACTTCGGTTACCAGGTCAACCTGCTCAATGGCGGCGAGCCGCTGTCCGACCTGGCGTTCGAGCAGGCGGTGCAGACCGTCACCGGCGTCATCCTGCGCGGTATCGGCCTGGAGCCTTAGCGGCCCAGGTGCTCGCACAGGAAGTCGATGAACACCCGGGTTTTGTGCGGCACATGGTTGCCGTTGGGGTAGACCACGCTGATCGGCTGCGCCGGCAGGCTGTAATCCGGTAGCACACGCCGCAACCTGCCGGCGTCCAGATCCTCCTCGACCAGCCAGGCAGGCAGCACCGCCACTCCCAGCGCGGCGCAGGCCATCGCGCGGATGGCGTGGGACGCATTTGACTGGTAGGCCGCCCTGCCCACCACGCTCATGCTGCCCGTCCGCGCGCCGTGCAAGGTCCAGCTGGTCGGGCTGTGCAGGTTGCTGTTGGCGATCCAGGGCACATCGGCCAGGTCGGCGGGTTGGGCGATTACATGGCGGGCGAGAAAGTCCGGTGAGGCCACCAGCAGGATGTCGTAGTCGGCCAACTTGCGACTGCGCAGGTTCGAGTCGGTCAAGGCGCCGAGGCGCACCACCAGGTCGAGCCGTTCGGCAATCAGGTCGCTCAGCGACGAGTCGGTTTCATAACTGATCGACAGCGCCGGGTAGCGCTCGGCGAACAACGGGATCAGCGGCAGGATGAAGCGCTCGCCGTACTCCCCGGTGGTGCTGATGCGCAGTCTGCCCGATACGCCGTTGTGCCGACGCAGCACACTGTCGAAGGCGCCTTCGACGTCGCTGACGATCACCTTGAAATCGTCGTAGAAGCCCTGGCCGGTTTCGGTCGGGGCAACGGCGCGGGTGCTGCGCGCCAGCAGCGTCACCCCCAGGGCCTGCTCCAGTGCCTTGACGTGCTGGCTGGCCATGGCTTTGCTGATGCCGAGAAAGTCCGCCGCCTTGGTGAAGGAGCCGAAATCGACCACCGCCAGAAACGTCTGCACCCGGTTGAGCTGGGTGTGGAGGGCCGTGCGCGGCATTGTTCACTTCCATCAAACAGAGTTTCAAGGGTAGCGACATCGACAGGGACAGTCCACGGCACCTACGCTGCGCGCCGAAAAGGAGTAGCAATGACGTATCGGTATCGCGTGGCAACGATCTTCCTGATGGGCTTTTTCATCGATTGCATCAACCTGTTCATGCCGACCGTGGCGTTGCCGCGGATCGCGGCCGAGTTCGCCATTGGCAACGCCAGCAGCGCCTGGGTCGGCAATGCCTACATGCTCGGGCTGACCCTGGCCGTGCCGGTGAGCACCTGGCTGGCGAGCCGCTGGGGCGCGCGGCGCCTGCTGTGCGCCGCCATGCTGGGGTTCAGCGTGGCCGTGTGGGGCTGCGGCGAAGCCGCAAGCTTCGCCGCGCTGATCACCTGGCGCCTGCTCCAGGGCATGGCCGGTGGCTTGCTGATCCCGGTGGGGCAAGCACTGACCTTCGAGCGGTTCCAGGGCCCGGAGCGCGCCCGCGTGTCCACCCTGGTGATGGCCGTGGCGCTGCTGGCGCCGGCGCTGTCACCCACCCTCGGCGGAATGATCGTCGACCATGGCCGCTGGCCGTGGGTCTTTCACTGCAACATCCCGCTGGCCCTGCTCACGGCGGCGCTGGCCTGGGCCTGGATTGACCAGGCACCGGCCCCGGCGGCGCCACGCCCGGACTTCAAGGGTTTGCTGCTGGTCAGCGCCGCCCTCGCCTGCCTGCTGCTGGGCCTGTCGCTGTACGGTGCCGGCCATGGCATCACGCTGGCCATCGCCTGCCTGCTGGCCGGCTTGTCCTGCGCCCTGCTCTACCGCGCCCACTACCAACGCTCGGCCGGGGGCATCATTGAGCTGAAGCTGCTCGGCAGCCCTCGCCTGCGGGTCTCGATGCAGGTCTACCATGCGATCCCCGGGGTGTTCACCGGGGTCAACCTGCTGAACATCTTCTACCTGCAGGACGTGCTGGGCCTGAGCGCCCAGGCCACCGGCCTGTTCATGCTGGTCTATGCCGCCGGGGCCTTCGCCGCCATGCTGCTGGCCGGCCGGCTTTACAACCGCGTCGGTGCCGCCCGACTGTTGCTGCTCGGCCTGCTCCTGCACAGCCTGGGTATCGGCCTGCTGGTCATGGTCGACACGCAGACCGATAGCGCGGTACTGGTTGCGGCCTACGGCCTCATGGGCATTGGCGGCGGCATCGGCGCCAACACCGCCCAGACCACCGCGCTGCTCGACTTCGGCGGCGAGCGGATGCAGCAGGCCAGCGTGCTGTGGAACCTCAATCGGCAGATGGCGTTCAGCGTCGGCGCCGCCCTGCTGTTGATGATCTTCAACCTATTGCTGGTGGGTCTGGACTCACCTGCGGCCTATCACCTGACCTTCGCCCTGGCCGCGCTGCTGGGGCTGACGCCACTGCTGTCACTCAACACACTGCCCAAGGAGAATCACGCCCATGCCTGAACACGCGATTGCCCGCGCCGAGCGCAGCATTCATCACGTCCACGAACTGATCCAGATGGTCTTCACTCGCCCGGCGGCCGAGACCCTCTCGGTGCTCGGGGGGCTGATGGCGGTGTTCGCCGATGATTTCAGCATGGTTGGCACGACAGGCACGCAGGTCACTCGCCAGCAGGTCGAGCAGCTGTTCAAGGGGGCCGCCGGGACAAGGCCCGGGCTGCAGATCACCGTCAGCGATGTGCAAGTGGTGTGGCAGGCCGGGTTGAATGTGGCGGTGCGCTACAAGGAAACCCACCGCTCGCAGGGCATGGCGCAGGCGCGCTGGTCGCTGGCGTTGCTCGAATGCAGTGACCGTGGGGTGGTGTGGCGCTGCCTGCATGAAACCGCGATTGCCTAGGCGATTGCGCGTCTGCAACCCCGGCCAATCAATCAGACATGGCTCGTTCCACAGCGCCATGGGTGCGCTCGAACTGCAACGGCGTCACCGTCACGTGACCTCGTGCCAGTTCCGCCATTTCGCTGCCGGGCTCATCCTCGGTGCGGTGATTGTTCAGCTGCAACCAGTGGTACTCGAAGTGTCGCGGGTCGACCTCGGTACGCACCGAGACGCTGTTCAACGGCCCGACACCCTGGCGCGTCACCTTCAACGGCCGGACGGCCTCCAGGGCACAATCAGGGAAGTTGACGTTGAGGCAGGCATCGGCCGGCCAAGGCATATCCAGCACGCCGAGAATCACCTCGGGCGCCAGGTTCAGGCCGATGTCCCAGGGCACCGCGTCGCGGTCGCTGTAGGCCTGGCTGAGGGCGATCGAGCGTACCCCCAGCAGCAGCCCGGTCATCGCCGCGCCGACCGTTCCGGAGAATACGGTTTCAGTGCCCAGGTTCGCCCCACGGTTGATACCGGATAACACAAGGTCAGGCCTGGCGTCTTTGAGCAGATGCCCCAGCGCCAGCGCCACGCAGTCACCCGGCGTGCCGGTGACGGCGAAGCGCCGCTCGCCATGGCTGCTTACCCGCAGCGGGGCGTGCAGGCTCAGCGAATGGGAAGTGCCGCTCTGGTCGCGGTGCGGCGCCACTACCCACACCTCCCTGGCCAGCCTGGCCGCCACCTGTTCCAGCACGGCCAGGCCGGGCGCGTCGATGCCATCGTCGTTGGTCAACAGAATGCGTTCGAATCGATAGGTCATGGTTCATCCTGTGAAGTTGCCGGTCAAAGGTGCCCCGGCAACGATAGCTCAGACATGCTCTTCCACACGCCCGACCGCGCGCACGCCCTGCTTCCAGTCGAGCCCATCGGCACAGCTGGCGGCGTGACGACCATTGATGTCCAACGCTGAGGTGAAGAAGAACTGGCCCACCGTCAGCTCGCCCACCGCATGGATCTGCCGGGTGCTGCCGGTCCGGCCCTGCACGCGATAGCTCGTCGGGTCGATGCAGACCCCCCCCTGCGGGTGACGGGTGACCGTGCCGTTTTCCAGCAGCGTGGCGAGCAACGGCGAGTCGAGCAGGTCGGCGTCGCGCGGAGAGCCGATGGCATGGATCAGCCGGTCGTAGACATGGCGCCAGCCGCTGCCCTGCAGGACCAGCCCATCGCCGCCCCGCTGCGGCGCGGCGAACGGACCGGCGACGAACTCCAGCTGGCCACTGCGCAGGTAGCTGAGGATCTTGCGCGCATTCTGCGCCGGGATGGAGACCCGATAAGCCATGAAAAAGCTGAAGTACTCGCGCAGGAAACGCGCCTGCGCGGCATCGTCCAGTGCCTGCCAGATATCCTCGACGAACCCGTTGGTGGCATAGAGGATCGCCTGCCAGGTCCGCGCTGAGCGGGCATGCTCGAGTTCAGCCTCGATGAAACCGGCGATGTCGGCCGGCGGCGCGGGCATGGGGATCACCGCGCTGGCCTTGCCCGGTTCCTGGAAAGCCAGTTCCTTGCGGAACAGGCCGACCAGGTCGCTGATCTGCAGGCGGCCGTTCTGCGCCACCAGCGCATGGAGCCCTTCACGGGTCAGGTAGCGCAGCGTGACCGGTTCCTGGGTCCCCCGCACCACGGGAAAGTAACCACTGCGCGAATGCATGCGGATGGGGCCTCGATGCCCCCGCTCGATCAGGGCTATGACGGTATCGATGGCGCTCAGCCGTGCGCCAACCACCGCCACCCGCTCGTGGGGCGCCACCACGCGCAGCAGGCGGGAAACCGGATACGGCGTATCCAGCACCCGCGGGTCACCGGACGGCTCCGGCTTCTTGCCCAGCGGGCCACAGCACAGCACGACCTTGCCAGTCGGCAGGCTGAGGCCACAGCGGGTGCGCAGGGTTTCCACGCCATCGATCAGGTCGATCGCACAGACCTCAGCCTGCAATTGCACCAGCTGGCAACCCAGGGTCGCGCCGCGCAGCACGATCTGCTTGAGCTGGTGCTGCAGGTAGATGCCGAACAGCGCCCGCGGCGCGAATCCGTCCGCCTCGGGACGAAAATCGGGGTACGCGCGGCGCCAGGCCTGCGGGCTCTGCTGCAACCACTGCAGGAAATGCCCGGGCAGATGCGGGTATGGCGTGATGAGGCCGGTCCTGGTGTTGAGCAGGTTGCTCTCCAGGTCGGCCTCATAGGCCGCGCCGCGTCCGAAATCATCCCGCTTCTCGAACAGGTGGATGACGCCGGCCGGCGCGCTGCCGGCGGCCACGCGGTCCAGATGGCGTTGCAGGAAGGCAATGGCCGTCGCGCCGCAGCCGACGATTGCAAAGGCGTTTTTCATCAACTTGCGTCCCTCTCCAGTAATGCGTCCCTGTCCACGGATTCCGCTCCAGCCTCAGGCGAGCTCGCCCAGGAAAGCCTTGATGCGCTCGGCACCGGCCAGGACTTTGCCGGCTTCGCCGGAGTACGACAGCCGGGCATGCCCCGCCGCGCCGAAGAAACTGCCGGGGATCAGGGCAACGCCAAAATCCCTGAGCAGTACGTCGCAGAACGACTCGTCATCACCGATCACCTGCCCGCGGAACGACCGGCCCAGCGCCTGGCCGATATCGAGGAACAGGTAGAACGCTCCGGCAGGCTCGCAGAAGCGCAGCAACGGCGCACCGTGCAGCACCTCGAGCAAGGCCTGGCGCTGCCCGGCAAGACGCTGCCGGGCGGCGATGGAGAACGCCTGGTCACCCTCCAGCGCCGCCGTCGCCGCCGCCGCCGCGGGGGCCGGCAGGTTGGAGATCGAGTTGGAGTTGAGCGTGGTGACCGCGTCGGCGATCCGCCGGTCCGCCGCCAGCAAGCCGACCCGCCACCCCGGCATGCCATAGAGCTTGGAGACGCTGTCGATCTTGATGATGCGCCCGGCCAGATCCGGCGCCACCGTCAGCAGGTCGGGACAGCTGTCCATGTCGTAGACGAAGCGCTGGTAGACGTCATCGCAAATGATCCAGACGTCATGATTGCGCAGCACTTGCGCCAGCCCCTGGAGTTCCTCGGCCGAGTACACGGCACCTGTGGGATTGCCGGGGGAGTTGAGCAGCACCACCCGCACCTGTTCGTCGAGCGCCTGTTCCAGGGCCTGGGGGGACATCTTGTAGCCGCTGTGCGCGGTGCAGCGCACATCGACGACACCCGCTCCGACCAGATCGGCGATATCGAAGTAGGTCGGCCAGCACGGGGTCGACACCAGCAGCTTGTCACCTGGGCGGATGATCGCCCGCAGCACGCTGAACAGCAGGTGCTTGGCGCCGAGGCCGGCGACCAGGTTGCGTTCGTCGAAATGCGCGTGGCCAAGGCGCCGCAGGTAGCCCAGGTAGGCCTTGAGCAATGCCGGGTCGCCACGGCTGGCGCCATAGCCGCCGGTGTCCTCGTGCGCCGCCCGCACTGCCGCCTCGACGATATGGGGCGCCGGCAGGAAGCCGGGCACGCCGACACCCAGGTCGATGACCGGCTGCGGCGCCTCCCTGACCTTCTGCGCCACCCCGAGGATCGGACAGAATCGCGCGAATTCCAGGTCTGCTGAAAGCGTAGGCATGCAGGATTCTCCAGAAGTCCGTTTCAGGCGGCGCGCACGGCCATGCGGCCACGCGCCATGAGCGCGGCCATGTGGGTGGCCGTCGCGGTGATGATGTCGAGATTGCCGGCACTCGGATCGAGGTAGTCCCCCGCTCCCTCGACCCGCACCATGGTGAACAGGCGACCTTCGCTGTAGTGCAGGTCGACGATCACCTCGTAGCCCGGCACGGCCTCGCGCACCAGCGCCACGGCCCGCTCCACCTCGCGACGGGTGGCGGCCAGGTCGGCCTGGGCGATCAGTGCCGAGACCGCCGTCTGCATGTAGACATTGGGCTTGGCCGGGTTGATGTTGAGGATCGCCTTGACCTGAGCGCAGCCGGTGAAGCGCCGCAGCGCCTGTTCGGTGGTGGTGATGTAGTTGCTCAGGTTGCGGCGGGTGGCGGGGCCTGCGCTTTCGGCGCTGATCGACGACACCACCTCGATGTAGCGCACCGCCGGGTTGGCCCGGGCGATGGCGGCGGCCAGCGGAATCGAGGCCTGCCCCCCACAGGTGATCATGTTGACGTTGCTCGCCCCGGTCAGCTCCAGGCCGTTGAGCGAAGGCACGCACAGTTGGCCCAGGGCCGCCGGGGTGAGGTTGATGATCACCTTGCCGGCCTCGATCAGGCGCGGCGCGTGGCGCTCATGGTCGGCGGCCGAGGTGGCGTCGAACACCAGGTCGAACTCGCCGATCCGGGCGAACAGGCCTTCGATGCCATCGGCGGTGGTGGCGACCCCGCGTTCACGGGCGAAGGCAAGGCCCGCGGAGTGCGGGGAACGTCCGGCGACCAGCGTGCAGTCCAGGTCAGGGTGGGCCAGGACCTTGCACAGGATGTCGCAACCGATGTTGCCGCTGCCGATAATGGCGGTTTTCAGGGACATGAACGCACTCCAGGGTCAGGCAACGGAAGGTTGGGAAAGGCGGCTGGCCACCGAGATGATCAGGTCTTCCTGGCCGGCCACCGCATTGCACTGGGCCAGGGCTTCGTAGATTCGCCGTGGTTCGACGCCGAACTCGCTGGCGGCGCGTGCGACATGCTTCTCGAAACCACTGCACACGCCATACAGGCCACTGATCAGGTTGGCGGTCTTGACGACCGTGGGCGTGCTGACCGGGGCGATGCTCTCCAGCTGTTCGATGGCGCGGCACAGGGCGAAGATGTCCACGCCGGTGGCGAAGCGGTAGCGCTCCAGCACCGCGCACAGGGTCTCCAGCTGGGTGTTGCCGGCGCCGGCGCCGAAGCCGCGCATGCAGCCGTCGACGATGGTCGCCCCGGCCTGGACCGCGGCCAGCGAGTTGGCGATAGCCAGGCCCAGGTTGTTGTGGCCATGGAAGCCCAGCGGAATCGACAGTTCGCTGCTGAGCAAGGCAATACGCTCACGGGTGCTGTCCGGATCGAGGTGGCCCGCCGAGTCCATCAGCACGATGGCGTTGGCGCCATAGCCCTGCTGTTTAGTCGCCTCCTCGAGCAACCGCTCGGGGCTGGCCATGTGGCACATCATCAGCACGCCATGCACATAGGCGCCGTTGGCGCGGGCATGCTCGATATAGCTTTCGGTCACGCTCGCCTCGGTGCAATGGGAGGCGATGCGCAGCACCTCGACACCGATCCGCAACGCGGTATCGATATCATCGAGCCTGGCGAAGCCTGGAATCATATGGATGCCCAGGCGCGTGCGACTGAGATTGGCGCGCGCGGTCTCGAGCATCTCGGTGTCGGCGTGGCGGGCCAGGCCCAGTTGCAGGGACGATGCCCCCAGGCCATTGCCGTGGCCCACCTCGACCACGCTCAGGCCGCAGCCGTCGACTGCACGGCAATAGGCGGCGATGTCTTCCAGGCTCAACGAATGGGAGACGGCATGATTGCCGTCGCGCAGGGTCGGATCATGAATGGCGATTGCAGCGGTCATCGAGATCGAGTCCTTGTGATCGAAGGTTCAGTTGCGCGGTGATTCGGTAACCGGCTCGGGCTGGAGTAGCCGCTTGGGCAGGAACGCCGGCGAGATATGGATGATCGACATGCGCACCACGTGGTTGAGCATGACGAAAGCAGGGTCGAGCTTGAGCAACAGCGCTGCGGCGGTCATGACCTCGACCCCGCCCGGTACCCAAGACATGAACAGTGCGAGGAAGGGTTTGCCAGTGAGCTGGGCGGCAAGCGCGGCCACCAGCAAGGTGGTGCAGAACGTCAGCGTGGTCACCACCAGACCCGCACGCACGTATCGCAGCACGTCCCCCAGGGTGATGTCGCGCAGGCGGATGCCGATCAAGCCGCCCAGCAGGATCAACGCCACCATCGCCACCGGGTCGGGCACATGCAGGTTGACCGAGGGCATGCCGATATTGACCGCAGCCGCACAGACCAGGCCGGTCAGCATGTACGGCGCGGGCACATCGAAGCGCTCCAGCAGATAGCCGGCGGCGACCGCGACCAGCGCCACCGGGACGATCCGCAGGTAGTCGCCCAGGGTGCCGGTGGCCGGCGCCGCACTGTCGCCATGCCCGCCTGCGATCAGCGTCACCACCAGCAACAGCGCCAGCAGCCGGACAATGTGCACGAAGGCGATGCGTCCGGAGGCCGGCCCCTCTTCTCCCGACACCGTCATCACCGCCGCCATGGCGCCGGGAATCGCACTGAGCAGGCTTTCGATATGGCCCCACTTCTCCATGCGTCGCAGCCAGTTGTAGCCCACCAGGATCTGCGTGGTCATGCACACCAGCAGCCCGAGCAGAATGCTGAAGTCGGTGAGCTCGTGCATCATCGAGGCGGTGACCGTGGAGCCGACGCTGATCCCCAGCAGCAACTGCACGGTGGCCACGAACGGGAACGGCATGCGCATGCGCACGCCCCACTTGCTCAAGGCGGTGACCGCGCAGATGGCGCCGATCAGCTCGCCCAGCGGCAGGCCGCTGAGAAATCCGACCCAGGCGCCGAAGGCCGCTACTGGAATGGGAACAAGGCTTTCTATCAAGGGTTTCATGGCAGGCTTACCTGTCTGCGGACTGACGCCCCTTGTTGCCGGAGGGCGTCAGCAATGAAGGAAAAATCGAGCGAGGCCAGACTCAGGCCGGAGTGGCGACTTCGATGCCCGCCCAGTCGCAGCTGGCATGGAACCAGCGCTCCACCTCGGCGAGCCGCAGCTGCAGTTCACGCTCGTCACGCCCCGCGACGATGGCGTTGAAGATTTCCGAGTTGGTGAACTCCATCGAACGGTAGGTGGTCATCCGGCTTGCCGAGATGCGGTGCTCCAGCACCTCGTCGAGCGTGCACTCGGTCGGTACCGCGCGCAGCAGGCCCACCCGCGGCGGAATGCTGATGTGCCCGACCATCTGTCGCGGCTCGCTCATCGCCGCCGGGCGATACGCCGGGTCACGCAGCGCCCGCAGGAATGCCATGCGCGGATCGAGGCCCCAGGCATGGGTGATCTCCTGGTTGAAGAACACCCCGCCCAGACGCGAAGCGATCTCGCACAGGACGATCTCGTCCTGCTCGTCGACAAACAGTTCCAGGTGAAAGAGCATGGTCGGCTCGGAGGGCAGCACATCCTCGACCAGCGTTCGTGCATAGCGCACCAGACGATCGCGCATCGGGTTGCCGGCATCGAGCATGTGCAGGTCGTGGGACTTGCCGCCGAGAAAATCCAGCGCCGAGGTCATCACCCGTACCGGCGACACCAGGATCGGCTTGCCGTCGATGTACAGGCCGTTGACGATGTAGTGACTGCCGCGCACGAAACGCTCGATCATCAGATTGTGGAAGGTGGTCGACGGTTGCCGGGCCAGCCACTGGCGCAGTTGGGCCAGGTCGCGCAGCACTTCCACGCCGTTGGAGCCTCGGCCGTCGCGCGGCTTGACCACCACCGGAAAACCGTGCGCCTCGCTGAAGCGCAGCGCTTCGCTGGCATGGGGCAGAGGCGCCATCTCGGCAATCTTCAGGCCTCGGTCACGGGTACGCTGTTTCATGAAGAACTTGTCGCGGTAGAACATCGCCCGCCCCTCGGCACCCGTGCTGACACCGAGGCGATCGTTGATCCGCGCGACACGCAGCACATCGATCTCGGCCAGGGCCACGCACAAGGGCGCTGTCAATCCACGGGCCAGTTCATGCACATCCACTTCGACCAGCGCATTGTCGTTGAAGTTGTCGAACAGCCGGTACGCCACTTGATCGCCGAGGTGCGCGGTGATTTCCCGGGCCCGGGAGCTGCAGCTCAGCAGCAGCCCTCCCTCGCCAAGCGCGGCGGTCCAGCTGGCAGCGTCGTGCTGGAGAATGATCTTCGGCGGGCAGAAAACGATGAGCTGCATAAGGCGTTCCTTGCATGACGACATTGTCGTGAATATCCCCGATCAGGGAGCGATTGGCCGGATTCTGCGAAGGAAACCTGAGAAAATGCCAATACCGATTCGGTCGCCATTGATACTTGCAGGGTCAGGATGCTGACGAACGGATCAGCGTCTGCGGCGATGGAGGCATACCGCACATCGGCCAAGTAACAGGATGTTTCGAAGACAACCACGCAAAAGCATCCCTGCCCCCTCGTCAAGCTTTCCCGATGCCTTATAAGATGGACCAGGGATTGGATCCAATGGCATGCCCGACCAACTGACTGACACCTCAAGGACGAAGATGATGGACCTACGTCGCCTAAGCTGTTTTCTGCTGGTCAGCGAGGAATTGCACTTTGGCCGGGCAGCGGCCCGCCTGCACATGGCCCAGCCGCCATTGACCCGGCAGATATCGGCACTGGAAAGCGAACTGGGCTTTCGCCTGTTCGACCGCAGCACGCGCCATGTCACGCTCACCGCCGAGGGTCGGCAGTTCCTGCCGTATGCCCGCTCGGTGCTGGAGCAGGTCGACCTGACCACCGCCATCAGTGCCAAGCTGGCGGCCGGGGCCGCCGGACACCTGGCGCTTGGCCATGCCAGTTCGATCGCGCTGTCGGAGGTCTTCAGCCATTCCATCCAGGCGTTCTGCTCGGCCAATCCGGATGTGCAGTTGACCGCGGAGGAAGGGGCCTCCAGCACCCTGCTGCCGCAACTCGTCGAAGGCCGCCTGGACATCGCCATGAGCCGCATGCCGCCCCCCGACGATGATGCGCGGGTGCAGGTCCTGAGCCTGGGCAGCGAGCCTCTGATCGCCGCCATCGCCAGCGACAATCCCCTCGCCCGCCGCCAGCAGGTGAGCCTGGCCGAGCTGAGTGCCTACCCGCTGATCACCTTCCCCAGTGACTACGGCTCGGGCCTCTACGAAATCCTCGACCCACTCTACCGCCGCCATGGCGTGCGGCCTCGCCTGGGGCCGGCCGGACGGCAGATCACCTCGATCATCGCCCTGGTGGCCGCAGGCCGTGGCGTGGCGGTGGTACCGCATTGCACCCGCAACCTGGGCAGGCGTGACGTGACCTATCTGCCCCTGGCCGAACCCGAGGCCTGCGCGCCACTGCTGGTGCTGACCCGCCGGCATGAACGCAGCCCGTTGGTGCGGGCGTTCCTCGAGGTGATCGGGCAAACCTCACACAGCGGCCTGTACGGCTAGGCAAGAGCTCGCTCCCACGAGAGAACTGCGTGAGGTCTGCCTTGCGCCGACCTCAACCCGCCTCGCGATAGGGATTACGGGGATCCTGCGTCCAGTTCATGTACGGCTTGCCGGTGTCCTGCGCCTGCATGTCGATGCAGCCCTCCACCGGGCAGGTGATCTGGCACAGGTTGCAGCCGACGCACTCGGCCTCGATCACGCTGTAGGCGTGGGTGCCATCGGCCTTGAGGGTACTGGCGATGGCCTGGTGCGAGGTGTCCTCGCAGGCGATGTGGCAGCGCCCGCAGCCGATGCAGGCGTCCTGGTCGATGTGCGCCACCGACTGGTAGTTGATGTCCAGGTACTTCCAGTCGGTGGTGTGCCCCACGGCCAGGCCGCGAAACGCCTCGAGGTTGCGGTGACCGTGCTGGTCCATCCAGCGCGCCAGGCCGTCCTTCATGTCGTCGACGATGCGAAAGCCATGCAGCATCGCCGCCGTGCACACCTGCACCGCGCCACTGCCCAGGGCGATGAACTCGGCGGCGTCGCGCCAGGTACCGATACCACCGATGCCGCAGATCGGCAGGCCTTGGGTCTCGGGATCACGGGCGATTTCCGCGACCATGTTCAGGGCGATCGGCTTGACCGCCGAACCGCAATAGCCGCCATGGGTGCTCTGGTCGCCGACGATGGGGTGGGCGACCATGCGGTCGAGGTCGACGCTGGTGATCGAGTTGATGGTGTTGATCAAGGACACCGCATCCGCCCCGCCCCGGTGCGCGGCACGCGCCGACTGGCGGATATCGGTGATGTTGGGGGTGAGCTTGACGATCACCGGCAGCGCGCAGTGGGTCTTGCACCAGCGGGTGACCATCTCCACGTACTCCGGCACCTGGCCGACGGCCGCGCCCATGCCGCGCTCGGGCATGCCGTGGGGGCAACCGAAGTTGAGTTCGATGCCGTCGGCGCCGGTGGCCTCCACCAGCGGCAGGATGAACTTCCAGGATTCTTCGATACACGGCACCATCAACGACACGATCAGCGCGCGGTCAGGCCAGTCCTTCTTCACCTGGGTAATCTCGCGCAGGTTGATCTCCAGCGAGCGGTCGGTGATCAGCTCGATGTTGTTGATGCCCTGCACCTGGCGGTTGGCGCCGAAGTGCGCCGAGTAGCGCGACGACACGTTGACCGCCGCCGGATCCTCGCCCAGGGTCTTCCACACCACCCCGCCCCACCCGGCCTCGAAGGCGCGGACCACGTTGTAGGCCTTGTCGGTGGGTGGCGCGGAGGCCAGCCAGAACGGATTGGGTGCCTTGATGCCGGCGAATTCGATGGACAGGTCGGCCATTTACGCAGCCTCCACGTTGAGCATGAGTTGGGCATGGATGGCTTCGGCGGCCAGCTTGCCATGTTGCACCGCCTGGACGGTAAGGTCCTGGCCCAGCGCGGTGCAGTCGCCGCCGGCGTAGATCCCGGGGACCGAGGTCTGCATATGCGCATCCACCTGGATGCGCTCGCCGTCGCGGGCCAGTTGCGCCGCCAGCGGGTCAGCCAGGCTTGCGTCGTCGAAGCGTTGGCCGATGGCCTTGAAGATCGCATCGGCGGCCAGCTCGAAGGTCTCGCCGGTATCGCCCAGGCGTCCATCGACCAGTTGCGTGCGCGCGAAGCGCATGCCGCGCACGCGCCCGGTATCATCCAGCAGCACGGCCTCGGGCCGGGCCCAGGTGTGCAGGCGTACCTGGTTGTGCTTGGCGATCTCCTGCTCATGATCGGTGGCGCCCATGTCGGACACGCCACGGCGGTACACCAGGTTGACCTCGCGGGCGCCCAGGCAACTCATCTGCACGGCCATGTCGATGGCGGTGTTGCCGGCGCCGAGCACCAGGCAGCGGTCGGCCAGCGGCAGCTGGGTGAGGTCGTCGGCCTGGCGCAGCTCGCGGATGTACTCGGTGGCGGCGAGCAGGCCTGGTGCGTCTTCGTCCGCCAGGCCCAGCTGGCGCACGGCAGCCAGGCCCAGGCCAAGGAACACCGCGTCGTACTGGGCATGCAGCTCGCCCAGCGACAGGTTGGCGCCCAGGCGCTGGCCATGGCGGATCTCGATACCGCCGATGCCCAGCAGGAATTCCACTTCGCGCTGGGCGTAGTCGTCCACCAGCTTGTAGCGGGCGATGCCGTACTCGTTGAGGCCACCGGCTTTCTCCCGCGCCTCGAAGATCACCACGTCATGGCCGTGCATGGCCAGGCGGTGCGCGCAAGACAGCCCGGCCGGGCCGGCGCCGACCACGGCGATACGCTTGCCGCTGGCCGGCGAGCGCTGGAACGGATGCTCGGTGAAGCCGGCGTGGTCCAGGGCGTAGCGCTGCAACTGGCCGATCAGCACCGGCGCGCATTCCTGGGCGTTGTTGCGCACGCAGGCCTGCTGGCAGAGGATCTCGGTCGGGCACACCCGGGCGCAGCTGCCGCCGAGGATGTTGGCCGAGAGGATGCGTTCGGCGGCGCCCTGCAGGTTCTCGTCACTGATGCGGTGGATGAACGAGGGGATGTCGATCTCGCTGGGGCACGCATTGACGCAGGGCGCGTCGTAGCAGTACAGGCAGCGCGCGCTCTCGACGGCGGCCTGGCGGGCGGTGAGCGGGGGCGCAAGGTCGCTGAAGGCCTCGGCCAACTGGTCGGCGCCGGCCCGGGGGCGCGGCAAGTGGTTCAGGGCGTCGATCACGGTTGTAGCCTCTCTCGTTTTTATTGGAGGCGGCGGTGGTCAGGCGCCGGTCCGTTCTGGGGGATGGCAGTCAACAGGAGCATGTGTGTTGTTATCAGGGGGCACTTTGCGCCCCTTTCGCCGGCAAGCCGGCTCCCACAGGGTCTGCGGTACGTCTGTGGGAGCCGGCTTGCCGGCGATAGGGCTGCGCAGCAGCCCAACGGCTTCAGCGCTGAACCGGCGTCGGTTTCTGCCGCTCGGCCCGGCGTTCCAGCACCTCGTACACCGACGGATACGCCGGTCGCTCCACGTAGCGCCCTGCGCCCGGCTCGGCGCGCAGGTCGCCATCGGCCCAGAGCACCTTGCCCTGGCTGATGGTGTGGCTGGGGATGCCGCGCACGGTGCGGCCTTCGAAGATGTTGAAATCAACCCGCTGGTGATGGGTCTGGGCGCTGATCGTGCGCGTGCCCTGCGGATCCCACAGCACCAGGTCGGCGTCGGCGCCGACGCGGATCGCGCCCTTGCGCGGGAACAGGTTGAAGATCTTCGCGGTGTTGGTGGAGGTCAGCGCGACGAACTCGTGGATCGACAGGCGCCCGCTGTTCACCCCGGCATCCCACAGCACCGCCATGCGGTCCTCGATGCCGGCGGTGCCGTTGGGAATGCGGCTGAAATCGTCGCGGCCCATGGCCTTCTGCTCGGCGCAGAAGCAGCAGTGGTCGGTGGCGGTGGTGTGCAGGTTGCCCGACTGCAGCCCCCCCCACAATGCGTCCTGGTGCTCGCGCGGGCGGAACGGCGGGCTCATCACGTAGCCGGCAGCGGTGGCCCAGTCCGGGTCGCGGTAGACGCTGTCGTCCAGCAACAGGTGGCCCGGCAGCACCTCGCCGTATACCGGCTGGCCCTTGGCCCGGGCATAGGTGATCTCGTCCAGCGCCTCGCGGCTGGAGACATGCACCAGGTACAGCGGCGTGCCGAGGGTCTCGGCGATGCGGATGGCGCGGCTGGCGGCCTCGCCCTCGACCTGCGACGGGCGTGACAGCGGGTGCGCCTCGGGCCCGGTCAGGCCCTGGGCCAGCAGCTTTTTCTGCAGGTGATACACCAGCTCGCCGTTCTCGGCGTGCACTGTCGGCACCGCGCCCAGTTGCAGGCAGCGTTCGAAGCTGGCCACCAGGGTGTCGTCGGCGGCCATGATCGCGTTCTTGTAGGCCATGAAGTGCTTGAAGCTGTTCACCCCATGCTTGGCCACCAGCTCACCCATCTCCTCGGCCACCTGCTCGCTCCACCAGGTGATGGCGACGTGGAAGCCGTAGTCGCTGGCGCTCTTCTGCGCCCAGCCGCGCCAGGTGTGGAACGCCTCGAGCAGCGATTGCTGCGGATTGGGGATGACGAAGTCGATGATCGAGGTGGTGCCCCCGGCCAGGCCCGCAGCGGTGCCGCTGAAGAAGTCCTCGCTGGCCACCGTGCCCATGAACGGCAGCTGCATGTGGGTGTGCGGGTCGATGCCGCCGGGCATCAGGTACTGGCCAGAACCGTCGAGGACTTCGCAATCAGTGGGGGTTTCGAGGTGGCTGCCGATGGCGCGGATCAGGCCGTCGACACACAGGACATCTGCACGGTAGCTCTCTTCATGGGTAACCACGGTGGCGCCACGGATCAACAGGGACATGCCGTTTTCCTCGCAGGCTGACCGGTCTTTTGGCCGGTTCTTGGAATTGTTTCGGGCCGGGCGCTGGAGGCGATTCACTCAATCCTGTCAGGCCTGACAAGAATCGAGGCTAGTATCTGATCGGATATTGATCAAGAAAAAATCTATGCAAATTTCCTATTTTGTATCTTGTTGATTATTAACAATAATTTATATAAATCACCAAAATGTGACACCCCTTCACTATTTTGACGCACTTGACAGGAAGCCAAATTGGTCAAGATTTCCTATGCAAAATCAGCTGTTTGTTTCCTGGCTGGATGGCGCAGGCCGCGCCGGTGGTTTTCCAGGTTGCACCCGTTTGAACCACGCGGGTGATGGACCGGCCAGACGGACGGCGTACCAGGGTGCCCACCCCACCCTCGTCGTCGCGCTGAAGAATGCCTTTGCAAGACAGTGAGTTACCTCCGGTTGGCGGCGGCCGCCGGGAAGGCGCGGGCTTTCCCGGCACGTTTGTTGAAAACGCAGGCCACAACCGCCTGGCCGGGCCGGAGGTGCAGTACTGCTGGTGTGTGTACTCCGGCCATCGCGTCAGCCCGATGAGCGACAACTACAAGAAAAAAGACCTGGAGAACCCCATGCAACAGAGCAGATCGCAAGTGGTCGAGCAGCATGGCCTGTTCGAGCTCGACGCCGGCAGCGACGTCCTCGATAGCCCCCGCTACAACCACGACATCGCCCCGACCAAGGTGCACCAGCGCACCTGGAACAAGTGGCACATCACCGCGCTGTGGGTGGGCATGTCCATCTGCGTGCCCACCTACACCCTCGGCGGCGTGCTCACTGCCTACTTCGGCCTGAGCGTGGGCGAGGCGCTGCTGGCGATCCTGCTGGCCAACCTCATCGTGCTGATTCCGCTGACCCTCAACGCCTTCCCCGGGACCAAGTACGGCATTCCCTTCCCGGTGCTGCTGCGCGCCTCGTTCGGCGTGTTCGGCTCCAACGTGCCGTGCCTGATCCGCGCCGTGGTGGCCTGCGGCTGGTTCGGTATCCAGACCATGTTCGGTGGGCTGGCCATCCACCTGTTCCTCGGCTCGCTGTTCCCCGAGTGGAAGGCACTGGGCGGCACCGGCGAGGTGATCGGCTTCATGCTGTTCTGGTCGCTGAACCTGTGGGTGGTGCTGCGCGGCGCCGAGTCGATCAAGTGGCTGGAGACGCTGTCGGCGCCGCTGCTGGTGGCGGTCGGAGTCGGCCTGCTGTTCTGGGCGCTGCCGCACATGTCGATGAGCGAGCTGCTGGCGCAGCCGCCCAAGCGCCCCGAGGGCGCCAGCGTGGTTGGCTACTTCTGCGCCGGGCTTACCGCCATGGTCGGCTTCTGGGCCACGCTGTCGCTGAACATCCCCGATTTCAGCCGTTACGCGAAGAGCCAGAAGGACCAGATCCTCGGGCAGATCTTCGGCCTGCCGCTGACCATGTTCCTGTTCGCTTCGCTGGGCGTGATCATGACCGCCGCCTCCGCCTCGCTGGTGGGCCAGACGGTGTCCGACCCGGTGAGCCTGATCGGCCATATCCAGAGCCCCGGCTGGGTGGCCCTGGCCATGGCGCTGATCATCATCGCCACGCTGTCGACCAACACCGCGGCCAACATCGTCTCGCCCACCAACGACTTCCAGAACATCGCCCCACGCCTGATCGGGCGCAGCCGCGCGGTCTGGCTGACTGGCTTCATCGGCCTGGCGCTGATGGGTCACGAGCTGCTCAAGAAGCTTGGCTGGATCGTCTCCGACCTGAGCCTGGAGAGCGTGTACTCCAACTGGCTGCTGGGCTACTCCAGCCTGCTTGGGCCGATCGCCGGGATCATGGTGGTGGACTACTTCCTGGTGCGCCGCCAGCACCTGGACCTGGCCGGGCTGTACCGCGACGACGTGTACCCGGCCTGGAACTGGGCCGGGTTCGTCGCCTTCGGCGTGCCGGTGGCACTGACCGTGATGGCCATCGGCAACAGCAGTTTCAGCTGGTTCTACGACTATGGCTGGTTCACCGGCTCGCTGCTTGGCGGCGGGCTCTATTACGCACTCGGCGGCCTCGCGGTGCGCGGGCCGGCGCGGCTGGCGAAACCTTTGCCGTGATGTAGCGCATCGCGGGGCAGCCCGCTCCCACGTGATGCTCATAACAACAGTCTGAGGAGACACCCATGACCACCCTCGCCAAGGAAGTCCTGCAATCGAGCAAGCACCACATCGACAGCGCCCGCCTGTGGCAGTCCCTGATGGACCTCGCCCGCCTCGGCGCCACGGCCAAGGGCGGCGTCTGCCGCCTGGCGCTGACCGACCTCGACCGCCAGGCCCGCGACCTGTTCGTGCAGTGGTGCGAAGCGGCCGGCTGCACGGTGAGCATCGATGCGGTCGGCAACATCTTCGCCCGCCGCCCCGGGCGCAACGCCAAGCTGCCGCCGGTGATGACCGGCAGCCATATCGACACCCAGCCCACCGGCGGCAAGTTCGACGGTTGCTTCGGCGTGATGGCCGGACTGGAGGTGATCCGCACCCTCAACGACCTGGGCGTGGAGACCGAGGCGCCGTTGGAGGTGGTGGTGTGGACCAACGAGGAAGGCTCGCGCTTCGCCCCCTGCATGATGGGCTCGGGGGTGTTCGCCAGCAAGTTCACCCTCGAGGAGACCCTGGCCAAGCGTGACGCCCAGGGCGTGAGCGTCGGCGAGGCGCTGAACGCCATCGGCTACGCCGGCAGCCGCGTCGTGACCGGCCACCCGGTGGGCGCCTACTTCGAGGCGCACATCGAGCAGGGCCCGATCCTCGAGGACCAGCGCAAGACCATCGGCGTGGTGCTCGGTGCCCTCGGCCAGAAGTGGTTCGACCTGACCCTGCGCGGTGTCGAGGCCCACGCCGGCCCCACCCCCATGCACCTGCGCAAGGACGCCCTGGTCGGCGCCGCCGCCGTGGTCGAGGCGGTCAACCGCACCGCCCTCGCCCACCAGCCCCACGCCTGCGGCACGGTCGGCTGCCTGCAGGCCTATCCCGGCTCACGCAACGTGATCCCCGGCGAAGTGCGCATGACCCTGGATTTCCGTCACCTCGAAGGCCAGCAACTGGACGCGATGATCGCCGAGGTGCGCCAGGTGATCGAGGCCACCACCGCCAAGCACGGATTGAGCTACGAACTGGTGCCCACTGCCGACTTCCCGGCCCTGTACTTCGACAAGGGCTGCGTCGAGGCGGTGCGCGACTCGGCGCGCAACCTGGGCCTGGCGCACATGGACATCGTCAGCGGCGCTGGGCACGACGCGATCTTCCTCGCCGAGCTGGGCCCAGCCGGGATGATCTTCGTGCCCTGCGAGGGCGGGATCAGCCACAACGAAATCGAGAACGCCGCCCCCGAGGACCTCGCGGCCGGCTGCGCGGTGCTGCTGCGGGCGATGCTGGCGGCGTCGGAGGCGATTGCCAGCGGGCGGTTGGCGGCCTAGCAGCTTGTATGAGCCCTGGCTGGGCACGGTGCCAGCCCCTTGGCGCAAAATTCCCGCGCGCGGCGGTATACTCGCCCACCTTCGAACCGCGCCCGGGAATCCGCCATGCAGCAAGTCCTGCTCATCGTCGATGTGCAATCCACCTTCAGCCCCTCCGAGAAACTGGTGGATGGCATCCGCGTGTTGTCGGCG
This sequence comes from Pseudomonas peradeniyensis, assembly GCF_014268935.2. Lineage (GTDB taxonomy): Bacteria > Pseudomonadota > Gammaproteobacteria > Pseudomonadales > Pseudomonadaceae > Aquipseudomonas > Aquipseudomonas peradeniyensis. The sequence goes on from NZ_JABWRJ020000004.1 coordinate 657,677, forward strand.
CACATCCCCACCATCGCCTCGATCGAGCTGCACGACGAGCAGGTGACCCCGTTCCAGCGCCAGCTCGGCTGGCACCCGGCTGCTGAGGACGTGGCCCTGGTCGAGGCGGACAAGGTGTTCGTCAAGCATGGCTATGGCCAGACCGCCGAGACACTGGACTACATCAAGCGCCTGGGCGTCGAGCGCGTGCTTGTGTGCGGGCTGCAGACCGAGACCTGCGTACTGGCCGCCGGCTTCGCCCTGTTCGATGCGGGCCTGACGCCGACGCTGGTTACCGACCTGACCATGGGCTCCTCGCTGGACCGTTCCGGGCAGCTGGGCATCGACCTGTGGAAACACCATTTCGGCCACGTCACCACCGCCGCCGAGGTACTGGCCGGGCTGCGCGACCCACGAGGCAACCCATGACCGCCAAGCGCGTATTGATCGTCGAGGACGACGCCGATGGTGCAAGCATCCTCGAGGCCTACCTGAAGCGCGACGGCTTCGAGGTGGACATCGCCGAAGACGGTGCCCGTGGGCTGGCCCTGTTCCGCCAGCGCATGCCGGCGATCGTGCTGCTGGACATGATGCTGCCGAAAATGTCCGGGCCGGAGCTGCTGACCGAGATCCGCCGCGGCGCCGACACCCCGGTGATCATGGTCACCGCCATCGGCGACGAGCCGGACAAGATCGGCGCCCTGCGCTACGGCGCCGACGACTACGTGGTCAAACCCTGCAACCCCAAGGAAGTGGTGGCCCGGGTACACGCGGTGCTGCGCCGCTACGGCGCGCCGGCCGACAGTCGCCAGCGCCTGGAGTGCCAGGGTGTCTGGGTCGATGCAGAGCGCTTCGTGGCTGGAGTGCGGGCCGGCGATGGCGAAGAGCAGGTGCTCGACCTGACCCGTTCGGAACTGCTGCTGCTCGCCGCGCTGCTGCGCACCCCGACCAAGGCCTTCAGCCGCGAGGAACTGCTGGAGCTGTGCATGCCCGAGAGCGATGCACTGATGCGCATCATCGACACCCACGTGCTCAACCTGCGGCGCAAGCTAGCGGCCCTGGGCGTGACTGGCGTGCTGGTGACCGTCCGCTCCGTAGGCTACCGATTCCGCTGACCGCCATGCGCAAACGTCCGCTGTGGCTGTGGGTCGGCCTGAGAATGACCCTGCTCGCCGTCGGCGCGGTGATCACCATCACCGTGTGCATGTACCTGTACTTCTGGATCAGCGACTTCCTGGTGCTGCAGTCGATGCGGCCCGAGGACCGCGCCGCGATGCTGGCCGGTCTGGCCGATGTGCCGCGCAACGAGTCCAGGCTGTGGCAGTTGCTGCAGACCTACTACGACATCCACGACTTCCTTCCGGGTCCCGGCAACAGCATCGACTGGCTGGTGCTGTACGGTTTCGTCATCGTGGTCATCCCGTTCACCCTGATGGTCGGCCTGTACCTGTCCAGGCCGCTGTCCCGGCAGTTCCGCCAGATCGCCGTTGGGGCACGGCGGGTGGCCGAGGGCGACCTCAGCGTGCGGGTCAGCCAGCACCCGCGCCAGCCCAAGGAAATGCAGCGCCTGTGCACCGACTTCAACAAGCTGGTCGAACGCCTGGCGCTGTACGAAAGCGAAGTGGCCGAGTCGAGCTCCAACCTGGCCCATGAACTGCGCACCCCGCTCAATGCCGCCCTGGGCCGGGTACAGGGCATGCTCGATGAGGTGTTCCCGCTGTGCCCCGAGCAATTGCGCCTGGTGCAGAACCAGCTGTACAACCTCAATACCCTGGTGGGCGACCTGCACCTGCTGTCCCTGGCCCATGCAGGGCAATTGTCCCTGCACATCAGCCGGTTCTCCCCGGCCAGGCTGGTCGAGGAGCGCCTGGCCTGGTTCGCGCCGCAGTTCGAGGCCGCCGGGATGCAGTTGCACACGGCGCTGGCCGATGACGTGGTGATCGAGGCCGACCCGGCGCGGGTCGGCCAGCTGATCAACATCCTGATCGAGAATGCCCTCAAGTACGCCTCCGACGGCCGCGAGCTCAGCGTCGCCGTGCGCCAGGCCAAAGGCTGCGTGCAGCTGGAATTCCTTGATCGTGGGCAAGCGGTCGAGCAGAAGGACCTGGGCAACATGTTCGTGCGCTTCTGGCGCGCGGAGCAGTCGCGGGCGCGGGTCAGCGGTGGTGGTGGTCTGGGCCTGTCGATCGCCCAGGCCATCTGCGAGGCCCATGGTGGCCGCATCTCGGCGCAGCGCAGGAGCGAAGGCGGGCTGGCACTGCAGGTAACATTGCCTCTGGTCACGACAGCCTGAAGGCTTAACACGTTGCCCTGTAGGAGCGGCCTTGTGCCGCGAAAGGGCTGCGCAGCACCGCAACCCCGCACCCGATCACCAACGCAGCAGTCGTGGCCCTGCCAACGCCCCGATTACGGTCGGCAACAAGATCCCCAGCAGGTACCACAGCCCCCAGAACGGCACCGCCATTTCCGGGCAGTGCAGGCAGTACACGAGGGTCGCGGTGGATCCAGCGAGCAACCCACCGGCTGCGCCGGCCTGGCGCAGCCGGGTCGGCGCCAGGCCGCGCAGGGCCCAGAACACGGCGGCGAACACGGGTGCCGAGAGCAGGGCGATGTTCAACGCGCAGGTGCGCCAGGTGCGGCCGAAGATCAGGTCGGCGCGGGCTTCCACTGGCGCGCCGGCCAGGCTGACGGCGGCCCCCAGCCATACCAGCAGCAGCGGCAGGCCGAGCAACCCCCACAGCGCGCCACCGCGCACACCCGGCCTGGCCAGGCGCTGGGTCAGCCACAGGGCCAGCAGGCCCAGGCTGGTGGGCAAGGCCAGCTTGGCCCAGAACAGCGGCGTGCGCGCCACCTCGGCCAGATCGCTGCGCACGCCGTAGATGGCCACGGTCATCAGCAACGCGCCCAACATGCCGGCCAGCAGCGCCAGCAGCAGGCGACGCGCCAGCGCATGACGATCCACCGGCTCTGCGGCGGTCGCCAGAAGGCTGATCAGCTCATCGGTCTTCATGGTCGTCTTTACCTCGAATCAACCTTCCCAGGGCCTTGAGCCCCCGGTGTATGCCCACCTTCACCGCCGAACTGGACAGCCCGGTGATACGTGCGGTTTCCTCCACCGACAGCCCCTCCAGCTTGACGTGGACGATGGGCAGGCGCTGGCGGTCGGGCAACTGCCCGAGCAGCTTGTTCAGGTCCCGGCTGGCCTGGGCCGGCTCTTCATCAGCACAGGCGAACAGCTCGCTGTCATCCTCCAGCGGCTCATGGCGCGCCTCACGCCGGGCCTGGCCGCGCCAGTGGTCGGCCAGCTTGTAGCGGGCAATCGCCTGCACCCAGGCGGTCAACGGTTGCTGCGCCTGGTAGGTGTGACGGGCATTGTGCACCGCCAGCAGCACCTCCTGCAGCAAGTCCTCGACTTCGGCCGGCCGCTGCGCCAGGCGCCGACGCAAAAAACCACGCAGGTGCACCGCCAGCGCCGCGAGGAATTCGCGATAGGCCCCGGCGTCACCGGCCAGCCCAAGCAATAGCAGGGCCTGCAGCTGCGACTCGCGTGCGCTGAGCACATCCTGTGGGTTAGTTCGTTGCATCGGCCGCCGGGGTTACACCGTCTGTGGGTTTCTTTTTTATCCAACCATCGCCGCAACGCCCTGCGCAAGCACCGACGCTACCTCCTTACCTTAGGAGGCCGGCACAGGTGGCGAAAAATATTTTGCAGGCGCTGTAACCGCCTCGCCCATCGCCGCGAACTACTCCATGAGCCGCCGGTACCTCGCCACGGCCCCACCTTCTGGAGACGACACCATGAAAACCCTCGCCCTCGCCACCGCCGCCCTCGCCCTCGCCTCGCTGGCAGGCGCAGCCCTGGCCGACGACACCACCAAGGCGGCCACCATGGAGAAATGCTACGGCGTGGCCATGGCCGGCAAGAACGACTGCAAGGCCGGCGCCGGTACCACCTGCGCCGGCAGCGCGAAAAAGGACTACGACGGCATGCAGTGGAAAAACGTGCCTGCGGGTACCTGCACCTCGATCAAGACCCCCAACGGCATGGGTTCGCTGACCCCGATCAAATCCTGAGCACAGGCCATCGACCATGAACGGAAAGACGCCGATGGGCGCAGGGCTCGGCCTGAAGGCCGAGCACTATGACCAGGCCTGGGCCTGCCACGCCGAAGGGTTGTGGTTCGAAGTCCATCCGGAAAACTACATGGTCGGCGGCCCTCGCCTGGCCTGGCTGGCGCGGATGGCCGAGCGCCATCCGCTGTCGCTGCACGGCGTGGCACTGTCACTGGCGGCGGATGCCGAACCTGACGCCACGCACCTGCGACGCCTGCGTACCCTGATCGACCAGGTACACCCGGCCCTGGTGTCGGAACACCTGGCCTGGTCGACCTGGCGCGGCCAGTATCATCCGGACCTGCTGCCCGTCCCCCGCAGCGACGAGGCCCTGGCCCGCATTGCCGACAACATCCAGCGCACCCAGGACGCTTTGGGGTGCCGCATCTCCATCGAGAACCCCAGCCACTACCTGCACCTGCAGGGCCATGACCTGGATGAGATCGACTTCCTCGCCGAGCTGGTGCGACGCACCGGCTGCGGCCTGTTGCTGGACGTCAACAATGTGTACGTCAGTGCCCACAATCTCGGCTTCGATGCCGCCGACTACCTCGCCCGCTTCCCTGTCCAGGCCATCACCGAGATCCACCTGGCCGGACACAGTCATGACGCCCAGGGCACACTGCTGGTCGATTCCCACGATGCCGCCATCGCCGCGCCGGTGTGGTCGCTGTACCAGCAGTTGATCGCCCGCATCGGTCCGCGTCCGACCTTGATAGAACGCGACGGCAACATCCCCGCGTTCGACGAACTGCTCGCCGAACGCGCCCTCGCCCAGGCCACCCTCGACCTGGCAGGAGCCTTGCCATGAACCTCAGCCTCGGCCAGTTCCAGAACACCTTCATCGACGCGCTCTACCAGCGTCCCGCGCCTGAGCTGGCGGCATTGACGGCGCAGCCCGCGTTCGCCGTGTATCGCAACACAGTGCTGGCCGGTTGCGTCGAGGCCCTGCGCGCCAACTTTCCGAGCGTCGAAACACTGGTCGGGCAGCAATGGATGCACGACACCGCCGCGGAATATGCCCGGCAATCGCCGCCCTGTGACGTGCGGCTGATCCGCTATGGCGCGGCATTTCCGGCGTTTCTCGAGGCATTGCAGCCGGTTCATGGTCTGTCTTACCTGGCGGATGTCGCACGGCTGGATTTCGCCTGGTGCGAAGCGTTCAGTACCGTCGACGATCCTTGGCTGACATTGGCCGACCTGGCCGGCATGACCGCCTCGGACCTCGAACGCAGCCACTTGAGCCCGCGAACCGGCGTACGCTGGCACTGGTTCGACCAGCACCCTGCCTACAGCCTCTGGCACCACAGCCGCGACGCCAGGGCCTGGCCCGAGGATCAGCCTTGGGTGGCCGAGGGCGCCCTGCTCAGCGGCGACCACGAAGGCGTCGTCCACCAGCCGTTGAACCTGGGGGGATGCACCTTCCTCGATGCCTGTGCCGCCGGCTGCACATTGGACAAAGCCTCACAGCTCGCCCTGCACGCCCAACCTGACCTGGACTTCAGCGACCTGCTTGGCAGGCTGCTGAATGCCCGGGCCCTGCGCCCGCTCGCCTTCACCTGAGGAAAACGCCATGGACATCAGCCACGCCAGCCCATCGCCCCACGGCCTGCGCCTTTACTGGAACCTCGTCGCCGAACAACTGCAACGCCTGCTCGGCGACAGCGTCCTGTGCCTGGTCGCCCGCCTGGGCATCGCCTCGATCTTCTTTCTGTCCGGTCGGACCAAGGTCGAAGGCCTGCTGAGCATCACCCCCGGCACCTACGAGCTGTTCCAGAGCGAGTACGCCTTGCCGCTGGTATCACCCTGGCTGGCGGCGCACCTGGCGACCTATGCCGAGCACCTGTTCCCGCTGTTGCTGGTGCTCGGCCTGTTCACCCGACTGTCGGCCCTGGCCCTGCTGGGCATGACCCTGGTGATCGAGATCTTCGTCTACCCGGATGCCTGGCCCACCCACCTTTCCTGGGCCGGCCTGCTCCTGCTGTTGATCGCCCGGGGCGGCGGGGCACTGTCCCTGGACCGGGTATTGCGGTTGCGCTAAAGAAAAAGGGTCGCCAAGCGACCCTTTTCATTCATTCGAGCGACTCGGTTCAGAGCCCGGCCGCCCGCGCCCGCGCCGCGTGCAGCTTCTTGTAGCTTTCAACCAGGCGCAGGTGGCGGTCCAGCCCTTCGAGCTGCAGGTTGGTCGGCGTCAGCCCATGGAACCGCACGCTGCCGTCAACCGAGCCCAGCACCGCGTCCATCCGCTCATTGCCGAACATGCGACGGAAGTTGTGCTCGTAGTCGGCCATCTCCAGCTCATCGTCCAGCACCACCTCCAGCACCACGTTCAGCGCCTGGTAGAACAGCCCGCGCTCGACGGTGTTGTCATTGAACTGCAGGAACATCTCGACCAGCTCCTTGGCCTCCTCGAAGCGCTGCAGCACCAGGTGGATCAACAGCTTCAGTTCGAGGATGGTCAACTGGCCCCACACCGTGTTGTCGTCGAACTCGACGCCAATCAGCGTGGTGATGGTGGTGTAGTCATCCACCTCGGCGTTGTCCAGGCGCTTGAGCAGCAGCTTGAGCGAACGGTTGTCCAGCTTGTGCAGGTTGAGGATGTCGGCACGGAAACCCAGGGCGCGGTTGGTGTTGTCCCAGATCAGGTCCTCGACCGGGTAGATCTCCGAATAGCCCGGCACCAGGATGCGGCAGGCGGTGGCGCCGAGGTCGTCGTACACGGCCATGTACACCTCCTTGTCCAGGTCCTCGAGGATGCCGAACAGGGTCTGCGCCTCCTGCTGGTTGGAGTCCTCGCCGTGGCCCGAGAAGTCCCACTCGACGAACTCGAAGTCGGCCTTGGCGCCGAAGAAGCGCCACGACACCACGCCGCTGGAATCGATGAAGTGCTCGACGAAGTTGTTCGGCTCGGTCAGCGCCAGGCTGTCGAAGGTCGGTTGCGGCAGGTCGTTCAGGCCCTCGAAGCTGCGGCCCTGGAGCAGTTCGGTAAGGCTGCGCTCCAGCGCCACCTCGAAGCTCGGGTGGGCGCCAAACGAAGCGAACACGCCGCCGGTGCGCGGGTTCATCAGGGTCACGCACATCACCGGGAACTCGCCGCCCAGCGACGCGTCCTTGACCAGCACCGGGAAGCCCTGCTCCTCCAGCCCCTGGATGCCGGCGACGATGCCCGGGTACTTGGCCAGCACCTCCTGCGGCACGTCCGGCAGGCACAGCTCGCCTTCGAGGATCTCGCGCTTGACCGCCCGCTCGAAGATCTCCGACAGGCACTGCACCTGCGCCTCGGCCAGGGTGTTGCCGGCGCTCATGCCGTTGCTCAGGTACAGGTTCTCGATCAGGTTGGACGGGAAGTACACCGTCTCGCCGTCCGACTGGCGCACGAACGGCAGCGAGCAGATGCCACGCTCCTTGTTGCCCGAGTTGGTGTCGTACAGGTGCGAGCCGCGCAACTCGCCATCGGGGTTGAAGATCGCCAGGCAGTGCTCGTCGAGGATCTCGGCCGGCAGCGCGTCCTTGGGGCCTGGCTTGAACCACTGCTCGTTGGGGTAGTGCACGAACGCCGCGTTGGCGATGTCCTCGCCCCAGAACTGGTCGTTGTAGAAGAAGTTGCAGTTCAGCCGCTCGATGAACTCGCCCAGCGCCGAGGCCAGCGCCGCTTCCTTGGTCGCGCCCTTGCCGTTGGTGAAGCACATCGGCGACTGCGCATCGCGCACGTGCAGCGACCAGACGTTGGGCACGATGTTGCGCCACGAGGCGATCTCGATCTTCATCCCCAGGCCCGCGAGGATCGCCGACATGTTGGCGATGGTCTGCTCCAGCGGCAGGTCCTTGCCCGGGATGTAGGTGCTGGTATCCGACACCGGCATCAGCAGCGCCTGGGCGTCGGCGTCGAGGTTGTCGACTTCCTCGATGATGAACTCGGGGCCGGTCTGCACCACCTTCTTCACGGTGCAGCGGTCGATGGAGCGCAGGATGCCCTGGCGGTCCTTCTCGGAGATGTCCTCGGGCAGCTCGACCTGGATCTTGAAGATCTGGTTGTAGCGGTTCTCGGGGTCGACGATGTTGTTCTGCGACAGGCGGATGTTCTCGGTCGGAATATCGCGGGTCTGGCAGTAAAGCTTGACGAAGTACGCCGCGCACAGGGCCGACGAGGCCAGGAAATAGTCGAACGGCCCCGGGGCCGAGCCGTCGCCCTTGTAGCGGATCGGCTGGTCGGCGATCACCGTGAAGTCGTCGAACTTGGCTTCGAGACGAAGGTTGTCGAGAAAATTGACCTTGATTTCCATGCGCAGGGGTACCAAAAGCGGGCGGGAACGGATAAATGGCGGGCATTATCCGGGATTTTTGCCGGGAAGTGTTGAAACGCACCTGAACGAGCAATTTCCCGTCACAGGATTGAGCGCCTCATCCCTCATCCCTCCTTGCGCGTCAGCCGAGCGCTGCAAGGCTTTAGTAGTATCAACACCTCAGTCATGGCAGAGTGCCATCCTGCTTTGTACGAAAAGTGCCTGCGCGACGATCAGGCTGCATTGAAAACAAGCTCGGAATGCTCATTTGCAACCCGCAAAGTCGAGCGCGACTCCGAGCGTACCTCGCCTGTTTTCGCCTTGCCTGATCGCCGCTCAGCGACTTTTCATACAAACCCTGGCAGCGGTCACTACGTCAACCAAGAGGTACAAGGAATGATACTCAGCGACGCACAAGCGAAAGCGATCCTCGAGGACAAAGGGAAATGGCCGGGACGAACCAACGCCTGGCCAATTCCGGGATATAAAGGTTACTGGATCAAAGCCTGTCCACACCCTGCAAAACGCCCGTTCCTGCACTCGCCGGGAGCTACAATCCTGAAGACATGGCCGGACGGCATGTACCTCTATGTCCACATCCCCAGTGGTTTTGCGGACGTCATCGCGATTGAGGTTTGTTGCAACAACCAAAATTTCAATGACAAGCGATCCAGATACACGCCCGTGTCGGGAAATATCCACATCACGCTCCCCCATGAATGGCTTGATTCGCCAACGACAGTGCAGAAAGGTGGTCAGCGAAAAACCTGGGAGGCTTCAGGCTGGTTCGAGCACAAGCCGAGCGCAGACATAACCTTGTCAATTCGACACCTGCGCACATTATTTGTATTGACCGATGAAGATTATAGGGCTTTTGGAAACAACCACCTTCCAGCAGGACACGAATACTTCTGCCGACATCGAGACCTAGGCCAGATCAACCATCAGGATATGCAAGCTTTTATAAAAGGAATGGCACTAATGAGACATTTCAAGGTGCGCCCTTGACTCATTCGATGACGCTGCTGTCAAAACAGCTCCCTTGGTAGACCGCTCCGCTTCGACTAGCAGCCTTTGCTATACAACTAGGAACACCAATGACTTACTGTGTAATATGGAAAACCGAGCATGCGGCTTTCATTGCCGCTGACAGTGCGGTGACCAGCTATGGCAACAATATAAGCGGCAACCCCAAAGGCGCATCTTCTCTGGGCCAGCACCAAGGACTCATTGCTGGGACAAAATATGTATGCGAGGGAGCCTTCAAGATTTTCAGAACTACCAGTGTTGCACTCTGCTTGTCGGGCGATTTGGAATTTGGCCTATCCTTGGTCAACCTGACCTTGACCCACCTGGAGAACAACAAGTCACCACATGAGGCCCTCACTCTCGCCTGTAACAACTTCCCTGACTTCAACCAGCGACCGCCAGTGAAGATAGCAGCTGTCCATTGCGCTCCTGAGCCGACCATTACCGTTCTCGATACGCTTGCGCAAAATCCTGTATCGATAGCAAATCAACTGGTGGAGCTGGGCAGCCCACCTAGAGATTTAAAGCAGTATACCAGTGTATTTCACAAGGCCTTTCATGATTGCTGGAAGGAAGAAGTGAAAACGCATGAAAAAGCCAATGAATTCATGCTGATCCGCATGCTTGCGTTACTGCAGATATATGGAATGCATAATCCAACATTGTCTGACAACGGCATTGGCGGCAGTTTCACGGGCGTACATGTCACCACGAAGGGCGTTCACGAGCAGCCCGATATCTGTTATCTGCTGTGCGGAGAATTGCCATACCTGGGTGATTCCACCTGCACACTAACACGAACAAAACCAGATCATTTCTGCATTGTAAACACCCATATGTGCCTGACTATCGGCAATGGACAAGACAATAGGAAAACCTGCGATGATGCCTTGGATGAATCCCTACTCGAGGCGCAGCGGATATTTGACTCCGGCCGATTCGACTACGTGGTGATCCTCAACAAGTCCAGACACACAGCAACAGCCATCCAAATGGACAGGCAACTGCACCATACTTTGCTCAGCCTGGACACCTCTGACGACGAGGCCGGCAGTTTGGGGTTCGTCTTCAGTAAAAAACTGGAGAAGTTGATCAATGATAATTACGAGGCAATTGACGCCCCGCGCTATGCAGCCATCGCTTTCAGCAGTTTCGAAGCACCTCCCAGCGCGATTATTGAGGAGCACGAAGACGTCGTTAACGAACTAAAATCTCGAGACCTGCAGCTATATTCAAGCTATCCGCTGGTATTTTCTATTCATGATGAAAAGAACATCGTCGACTCCTATCTGGGATGCACGACTACCGTGATGCCTTTTATCAAACATTTCAGAAATCAACACCACTTGAGTTTCTCGGACTGGCGTACAGGTGAACTCAAACTGGAGTATAAAAATGGCTACCTCAGCGACATCCCAGCAGACTTCCCGCTGGACGAGCACCTCGAAATCATCCCAGCGAAAGACAATGAATTCGATATCTATGCATTCATCCTCGAACCTGCCTCACGCCGATTTTCTCCACGCAGTAGCCAAGTACTTGCTCATGACTGGGATGAGGCAGAGGAGTTCATAAGATTCGAAGTCGATGATGAACCTGAAAAGCGCTACACGATTCGTCGAACTCGAAAGATATTCTATCACCAGGCTTACAACCGTCCGACAATCTGATCGACCAATGACGTCAAGTGCGAGAAAGACTCAGACTACTTGTTCATGCTGCCCGAAAACTCCAGACAATCTCGACCACCCGCGACGCCAGGATCAGGTAGACCAGGCACAGGATCACCTGCAGTACCGTGTGGTAGGGCAACTTCGCCAGGCGGTGCAAGGTATCGCTGACATTCAGCAGAAACAGCAGCGCCGACACCAGGATCAACCCCCAACCGGTGAAACTGAACACCCACAGCCCCAGCAGGACCTGCTGGTTGCCGTGGATCGCCTCGGTGCCTGCGGCGAACAGCAGCGCGCACACCAGCAGGTTCTTGAAATTGTCGAAGACCTTGGCACTGAGGTCGGCGTCGAGCAGTGCGAGGTACTTTTGCCAGAGTCTGCGCATGGGCGCTCTCCCACGGAAACGGTCGTCAGCGCAAGTCTAGGTGTTCGGCGTCTCTCAGATCGAACGCCTGGCGTTTTTCTTGACGATAGCCTTCATCCGCGTCGCGGCCCGCTGTACGGTCGCCATCTTCTCCGGGCGTTTCATGCCCCGCCATTTGCGGATCTCGTCCCGGGTACGGCCGCAGCTCACGCACAACTCGCTGTTGAGCTGGCACAGCGAGACGCAGGGGTTGTCGATGTCTTTGGCCATGGGGCGCTCCACTGTCGGGCGCGCATGATAACGGTTCGGCTATCGTCCTTGAACCGACCAATCCCCGAGTGGGCGCTTTGCCCCCTGCGCCGGTGGCTCGCCATTTCCCGCTCAAGCCCTCTAAAATGCCACTTCCAGCCTGAACGGAAGCAAGCCATGCCCGCCTCACTGATACGCCCTTCCCCTGCCCCACTGCTTGCGCCTGGGGAAACCGTGTTGCTGTTCGACGGCGTGTGCAGGCTGTGCAACGGCTGGGCGAGGTTCGTTATCCGCCATGATCGCCACCTGCGTATCCGCCTGGCCACGGTCCAGTCAGCGCAAGGCCAGGCCCTGCTGGCCTGGGCAGGCCTGCCGGTGACTGCGTTCGACACCATGGCGGTGATCCGTGATCGACACTACTGGGTACGCTCCGAGGCCTTCTTCGAGGTGGTGCGCCAACTGCCCGGCGCCTGGCCGCTGCTGCGCGTGCTGCGCCTCTGTCCCCGCAGATTGCGGGACTGGCTGTACGACCGCGTGGCGCTCAACCGCTATCGGCTGTTCGGCCGATACGAGCAATGCCTGCTGCCCAGCCCGGACCACCAGCGTCGTTTCCTCGAGGAGCAGCCATGAACCGTCAAAACCAGGTCCATTGGCTGGCCCGGGCCAGCCTGGCCTTCGTGTTCGCCTACCATGGGCTGGTGCCCAAGCTGATCATTCTCAGCCCCGGTGAACAGGTGCTGCTGCAAGCTCACGGGCTGGCACACGCCACCTGGTTGTCACAGGCCGCCGGCGTGGCCGAACTGGCGCTCGCCGCCCTGCTGCTGGTGCAACGGCTGGCCTGGCCGTTACTGGTCGGCGCAGCGGTACTGCTGGGCCTGCTGGTGGATGTAGCGGTGATGCAACCCTCGATGCTGGTGGATGCCTTCAACCCGGTTTCGCTGAATGTGGCGGGGATGGCGCTGTGTGCCGTGGCCTGGCTTTCCCGCCAGGACGCCGCAAGCCAGTCCCCCGCGAATATCCCGGGCCATTGCTGAGCGACTGTTGCCACAGCAACACCCCACTGCTGCGCCACCAGCAACCCCGCTCGCAGCCCCTGTAAAACCGTAGCCTGATCCCTGGCACGGCGATTGCGATACCTCGGTATCACCCGCCGTGCACAAGGTTCGCCATGTCCCCATTCAAAGCCCTCACCTGGCTGGTCTCGCCCCTGGCCCTGCTCGCCTTGTGGGCTGCGGTCGCCGACGCCGCACTGTTCCCGGCCAACCTGCTGGTGCCACCCCTGGAGGTCTGGCGCAGCTTCGCAGACCTGCTGGCCACCGGCGAATTGCAGGAACACCTGGCCGGCAGCCTGTCGCGCCTGTCGCTGGGCTTCGCCGCCGGCGCGCTGGCCGGCCTTGCGTTCGGCACGGCCATGGCCCTGTCGGACACGGTCGAGGCCTATTGCGCGCCGCTGTTCCATACCCTGCGGCAGATCCCCAGCATCGCCCTGATCCCGATGCTGGTGCTGCTGCTGGGCATCGACGAGACCTTCAAGGTGGTGATCGTCGCCAAGACTGCGTTCTTCCCGGTGGCCCTGGCCACGGTCGAGGGCATCCGCGCCATCCCCCGCAGCCACTTCGAGGTGGCCGCGGTGTACCGTCTGCGCTGGCCGACCCTGGTCGCACGCATCGCCTTGCCCGCTGCTGTGCCAGCCATCGTCACCGGCGTGCGCGTGGCCCTGACCCGCGCCTGGGTGGTGCTGGTGGCCTGCGAGTTGCTGGCGGCCGACAGCGGCCTGGGGCAGATGATCGAGATGGGCCGGCAGATGCTGCGCATCGATGTGGTGATGGTGGGCGTGGCGATCACCGGAGTGATCGGCTTTGCCCTGGACTTCTCGCTGCGCCGTGTCGAGCGGCGTCTGTCCGGCTGGCAAGTGGCCGGGAGGTGATGATGAAACTGCGCAACCTGCGTGGCCTGCTGCTGCCACTGCTGCTGATCGGCGCCTGGGAACTGGCCTCGCGCCAGGACGCCGCCGGCGCCTATGCGTTCGTGCCACTGGCGACCATCGGCGACGCCCTGGTGGAACTGCTGGGCAACGGCGAGCTGCTGGTCAACCTGCTGGCCAGCCTGGCCCGCACCAGTGCCGGCCTCGCCCTGGGCATCGTCGGTGGCGTCGCTCTGGGCGCGCTGATGGCCCTGTCGCCCCTGGCCAACCGCCTGGTGGCACCGCTGTTTCACGCCCTGCGCCAGGTGCCGATGCTCGGCTGGATCCCGCTGATCGCCCTGTGGCTGGGCAACGGCGAAGCATCGAAGCTACTGATCGTCAGCCTGGCGGCGCTGTACCCGATGGTGCTCAACACCTTCGAGGGCCTGCGCCAGGTCGATGTGCGCCATCGCGAAGTCGGCCAGGTACTGGCGCTCGGGCGTTGGCAGCAATTGCGCCTGGTCCTGCTGCCCGCCGCCCTGCCGAGCATCGCCACCGGCGTGCTGCAGGCCCTGGCCTTCGCCTGGGTCACGGCGGTCGGCAGCGAGCTGTTCCTCGCCTCCGGCGCCGGCCTGGGCAACCTGATGATGAACGCCGAGGCCGGCGCACGCATGGAGATCATCGTGATCTGCGTGCTGTGCATCGGCCTGTGCGGCTACCTGATGACCTGGCTGTCCACCCTGCTCGCCCGCCGCCTGCTGCGCTGGCGCCCCACCCGTTGAAAGGCCCGACCATGAACGCCATCGCCCCATCCTTTCCCGCCCACGTGCAGACCGGCGCGCTGAGCATCCGCAACCTGAGCAAGACCTACCCGCTCAAGGGCCGGCCCGTGCCGGTGCTGCAAGGCATCGACCTGGACATTCGCCCCGGCGAGTTCGTCAGCATCCTCGGCGCCAGCGGCTGCGGCAAGTCCACCCTGCTGCGCCTGATCGTCGGCCTGGACCCGGACTACCAGGGGCAGATCCTGCTCGACGGCCAGCCGCTGAACGGCCCGGGCCTGGAGCGCGGCATCGTGTTCCAGGACCACCGCCTGTTTCCCTGGATGACATTGCAGCAGAACATCGCCCTGGCCTTGAAGAACCATGACCTGGGCACGGCGCAGAAGCAGCGCCTGGTCGACGAGCACATCGCCCTGGTCGGCCTGCGGGGCTACGAGCAGGCCTATCCGCACCAGCTCTCCGGCGGCATGGCCCAGCGCGGCGCGATTGCCCGGGCGCTGGTGAACAAGCCCAAGGTGTTGCTGCTCGACGAGCCCTTCGGCGCCCTCGATGCCCTGACCCGCGTGCGCTTGCAGCAGGAGCTGCAGCGCATCTGGGTGCAGGAGCGCTGCACGGTGATCATGGTTACCCACGATATCGAGGAGGCCTTGTACCTGGGAGACCGGGTGATCGTGATGGAGGCCAATCCGGGGCGCATCGGCGAGCAGGTGCAACTGGAGCTGGCACATCCGCGACAACGCGATACGGCGCTGTTGTTCCAGCACAAGCAGCGCCTGCTGGCGCAACTCGTCGGGCATTGACTCACCCCAGCCAGCGCACCAGGGCAAAGCCGGTGAAGGTCATCAACAGCGAGCCGAGCACATGGGCCAGCACCGTGGCCATCGCCCAGCCGGCGCGGCCGTGCATGAGCATCGACAGCACTTCGGCGGAGAACGTCGAGAAGGTGGTCAGCCCGCCGCAGAAACCCGTGGTGATCAGCAAGCGCCAGGCCGGATCGAGGTTGGGGAAGCGCAGGAAGAAGGCCATTGCGCCGCCGATAACGAAACCACCGACGAGGTTGACCAGCAAGGTGCCCAACGGCATGCCGGGAAACAGCGAATTCAGGCGCAGGCCAAGGATCCAGCGCAATACGCAACCGGCACTGCCACCGACGACAACGGAAATGAACGAGAGGTACATCGACAAACTCCAGGAAAGGTCCGAAAGACCCCCATGGAGAGAGACAGGCACAGGCCTACGCACCCTCCAAGGGGGTTGCGTAGGCATCATCAGCGCTGAGGCGGTTCAAGGAGGAATGCCATCTCCTGAGGGACGATGCTACGGGGCGACACCTTCGCTTGGCAACATTTCGATGCAAAAATGCAACACACACCTTCGCCCGCACCGTTAGAATGGCCGCCTGGCGTGTGCTGCGTGCGCCCGGGAGCCTTCCCGAATACGGAGAACATTCATTTGTTTTCCGTGAGATTTGTCCATGTTGCACGCATGCCTCCATTCCCCATGGCCCTTCCTGCCCCGTGTCTTCACGGCGTGGGTTGTTGCGCCGCATTCCCCATCCTTCTTCTCGCCCTTCGCCGCAGTGGCCCGTCCTGTTCGGAGCCAGCGTCCCGCCGTGCCCGTTGCCCGCCGCGCCACTGCCACCGCGAGGGTGATGCCATGAACGAGGAGCGTTACATGACCGCACCCCTTCCACCCGTCAAGCCGCGCTCGATGCTGCGGCACCTGCTGGCCACCGAGGCAGCCGGCGGCGTCTTGCTGATGTTCACCGCCGCGCTGGCCATCGTCATCGCCAACAGCCCCTGGGCCAGTGCCTACCAGCACCTGCTGCACCTGCCCGTCGGCCCGGTGCTGACCGACAAGCTTGGCCCGATGACCGTGCACATGTGGATCAACGATGGCCTGATGGCGATCTTCTTCCTGCTGGTGGGCCTGGAGATCAAGCGCGAGCTGGTCGACGGCCGCCTGGCCAGTTGGGAGCAGCGCCGCCTGCCAGCCCTGCCGGCACTGATGGGGATGGCCGTGCCGGCGCTCATCTACCTGGCGGTATCCCGTGGCGAGCCGGGCCTGGCCGACGGCTGGGCGATCCCGGCCGCCACCGACATCGCCTTCGCCGTCGGCGCCCTGGCCCTGCTCGGCCGGCATGCGCCGCTGTCGCTCAAGGTGATGCTGGTCTCGGTAGCGATCATCGACGACATGGGCGCGGTGGCAATCATCGCCGTGTTCTACACCTCGTCGCTGAACCTGCTGGCCCTGGCCGGCGCCGCCGGCATCGTCGCCGTGCTGCTGGCCTGCAACCGCCTGCGCGTGGTCAGCCTGTGGCCCTACCTGATCGGCGTGGCCGCGCTGTGGTACGTGACCCTGCTGTCGGGCGTACACGCCACCATTGCCGGCGTGGTCGGCGCCCTGCTGATCCCCTACAGCACCGGCGACAGCGAGGCCCGCGAAGCCAGCCCGCTGCTCAAGCTGGAGCATGGCCTGGCGCCCTGGGTCGGCTTCCTCATCGTGCCGGCCTTCGGCTTCGCCAACGCCGGTGTCTCGTTCGGCGACCTGGGCCTGAGCGACATCTTCGCTCCGCTGCCGCTGGCCATTGCCCTGGGCCTGCTGCTGGGCAAGCAGCTCGGCGTGTTCGGCGGCGTGCTGCTGGCGGTCAAGACCGGCCTGGCCAGCAAGCCCCATGGCGCCAGCTGGCTGCAGATCTACGGCGTGGCGATGCTGTGCGGCATCGGCTTCACCATGAGCCTGTTCATCGGCGAGCTGGCCTTCCCCGGCCAGGCCGATAAGATCGACGCGGCCAAGATCGGCATCCTGCTGGGCTCGCTGCTGTCGGCGGTGATCGCCTGCCTGATCCTGCGTTTTGCACCCAAGCCGGCGGATTGATGCAAGCGCTCGGGGCTGCCTGGCAGCCCCGTTCAATCGGCTAGTAACCGAACTTGCGTGTAGTAACTGGGCTTGCGTGGGAGCGGGCTTGCCCCGCGATCGTTTCTACAGCACCACGCGGAACCTGCAGCCCACCTCACCCCCGCACCACCGACACCCCGCCATCCACCACCATGGCCGCCCCGGTCATGAAACTCGATGCCTCCGACGCCAAGAACAACGCCGCCTCGGCGATCTCCTGCGGCCGGGCCAGGCGTTTGAGGGCATGCAACCCTTCGACATGGGCCCGGGCCTCGGGGCTGTTCATCGCACTGCGGCCCATGGGCGTATCGGTACCGCCGGGCAGCAGCGCGTTGGCGCGTATGCCACGGCTGCCCTGCTCCGCCGCAATGACCTGGACCAGGCCGACCAGCCCGGCCTTGCTCGCCGCATAGGCGGCCATGCCCGGCATGCCCACGCTGTGGCCGACAAAGGTCGAGGTGAAAATCAGCGAGCCGCCGCCACGAGCCAGCAACGCTGGAATCTGCGCCTGGGCGCAGAGGAAGGCGCTGGTGAGGTTGGTGTGCAGGGTGTGTTGCCAGCCCTCCAGGGACAGCTCGGGGACGGCGCCCAGTTCACCGAGGGTACCGGCATTGTTGAAGGCGATGTCCAGGCCACCGAAGCGCGCCACCGCCACGTCCACCAGCTCCCTGACCAACGCCGCATCGGTGATGTCACCAGCCACGGTAATAGCCCGACCCTGCCCGGCCGCCGCGATGTCCGCCGTCAGTTGCTCGAGTTCGGCCTGGCGCCGGGCCGTGAGCACAAGGTTGGCGCCGTGCCGGGCGAACAATGTTGCCGCGGCTCGGCCGATACCGGAGCTGGCGCCGGTGATGATTGCCACTTTGCCTGCCAGTTGCATGATGAGTACCTCGTCCTGAAGGTGGGTGCAGGGTGCGCGGGGTACTATCGGGTGGCATGGTGCCGGGAAGCTCTCCGTTTCTTGTGAACTATCAACCTTTGTTCATATGGCCTGCGCTGCGTCGACGACGGGTTGCTGCAGCAAGGTGCGCGGCAGCTTGAAGCCCTTGAACGGCTGCTGGGTGATCGGGTTGAAGGCTTTCTCCGAACTGAGCCGATAGCGCATCACGCCGTCACCGGTCTTGAAGCTCAGGTCCACCGCGGTGGCGCTGCGGCCATTCAGGGCGCCACGGCTGAGCAGGCGGAACATCGACCAGGGGCCCCGGTATTCCAGGCTGCTGCTGTTGCCATTGAGCCTGAGCAGGGTGAGGTTGCTGCGTACCTGCTGGCCGAGCGTGTTGGGCCAGATCACCCCGGTGATCTGGCTGGGCCCATGGGTGTAGGAGACCAGTTGACCATCGAGGTCCAGCAGGCTGGTGCGCTGATTGGCGCTGAGCCCCAGGGGCTCGATGCTGAACTGCACGCCGAGGTTGCCGCGCGGGTCGAAGAAGGTTTCGCGGATGCGGTCTGCCAGGGCGAGTTGCTCGATGACTTCGTTGCGGATCAGGTAGCCATCCTGGTTGTCGGCGTACAGCGCGTCGAGGTTGTCCTTGATGAATGCGTTCAGGTACCGCTCCTGGAACTGCTGCAGACGCCCCTTGGGTCCGAAGAACGCCTCGAAATCATCGAGGGCGGCATCAGCCCCCCCGACCACAAAGGGATATCGTCCTGCCAGCCGCTGCTGGAAGAAGTTGTAGACGTCGGCATCCCAGCGCCGCTCGAGCTCACGCAGCGCCTCGACGACCAGCACTTGCGCCGTCTGGTCCGCCACGGCCCTCACCTGCTGGGCGACCGGCTCGGGCAGCCCTGTCGCCACCCGCTGCAAGGTGGCAATCGGATCCGCGCCGCTCATCGAAAAACGCTGCAGCACTGCCTGCAGAGCGGCCTTGCCCCTGTCGGGGCTGTCCTGTACCCCTCTGGCCTGGTCGTGGACGGCGGCAATCGCACTCAAGGTTTCATCGTAATAGGTGGGCCTCTCCCCTTTGGCCTGCAGCATGTCGTTCAAGCCCGAGAAGGCCCGGCGAATACCGACCAGATGCTGATCGACAGCCGGCCCCGCCAGATTCGGGGCCTCTGCGTTGTCCGCCAGCGTGGACATCGCCGTATTGGCGCGCACGCTCTCCAGCAGTCGACGCAAGGGCTCCGCCGGACCTGTCAACTGCCCCAGCACCGAGACCCCATGCTCCAGGTCGCGGAAATGGGCAATCGCCAGTGCGTTCAGGGCTCGCCGCCAGCTGTCGATATAGTCCGCGCTGTAGAGGTTGCGGATCCCCTCGATCAGTACTTCGCGATCAGCCGGTGAATAATCCAGCTGGCGGCGCTCGCCCAACGCCCACTGATCGACCATTGCCAGATCGGTGACCTGCGCGCTACGGGGCATGAAGTACTCGCTGAAGCCCTTGGCCGTCAGCATGGGC
Source organism: Pseudomonas peradeniyensis (assembly GCF_014268935.2). Taxonomy (GTDB): domain Bacteria; phylum Pseudomonadota; class Gammaproteobacteria; order Pseudomonadales; family Pseudomonadaceae; genus Aquipseudomonas; species Aquipseudomonas peradeniyensis. The sequence goes on from NZ_JABWRJ020000004.1 coordinate 677,343, forward strand.
GCCAGGAACAGGTCAACGGGCACCTGGGCGTCGCCGGACCGGAGCTGGAACACCGAGTCGAAGGCAGGCCCGACCTCGTGGCGCAGGTCCAGGCCATTGTGCAACTGCTCCTGGGCCTGTTGTTTCAGGCTGACATACACCCGCTGCGCCAGTGGCACCTCACGCAGGCCTTGCTGGGCTTGGCCAAGCCGCTGGCGGAACTGTGGCAGCTCGGTATCGGCATAGGCCAGGGCATATTGCAGGTGACGCATCAGGGCCTGCTGCAGTTGCCCCTGGCCAGGGAAGGCCGCCTGCCATTGCCGGGCCATCCACTGCTCGACCCATTGCGGCCGCCGGTTGTGGCGGTCCTCGATCATCCGGTACACCCTGAGCGCGGCCATCTGCTGCTCGCTGCCCGCAGGCGCGGCCTCCATGGCATCGATCACCCCGCTGGCGATGGCCGGCAGGAAGCGCCTGGACAACAGGTTAAGGTAAGCCGCATCGACCCGCGGCCCCAGCAGGCGCCCCTGGTAGAGCCCCAGGTCCGCCACCACCGGCCAGGCTGATCGATAGTCGCCGAACACGGCCACTGCCTCGCGAATCTGCTCCAGTGGCGCCAGCAGGTTGCGCCCAGTGGGGTCCAGCCGCTGATCCAGTTCATGGCTGCCGAATGCCCGACTCATGTCCAGGACGCTGGCCACCTTGTCGCTGTTGGCCTCGAAGTAACGCTGCCAGGCACTGCCCATGACGACCAGCGCCAATGCCCCGACCCCCGAGCCGACCCATAGCAGGCGTCGCTTGCCTAGTGCCACCCTGATGTTGTCGCCAGCCAGCCCGGCCTCCGGATACACCACCTGCTGGAACAGGCGTTGGGCAAAGTACGCCTGTTGCCTGCCCTGGGGCTTGCCCTCGCTGACCGGCGCATCGGCCTTGAAAGGATGGGCCACATTGCGTTGGAAGGCGTTGAGCACCTGGCCCTGCTGAAGCATCGAGGACAGATACAGGCCCCGCACCAGTGCCGGCGTGGTGAAGCGATCACTCACCAGCATCTCGCGCAGGAACGCCAGCAGTATCGGACGCAGGCCAAGCAGCTGGCCCTGCAATGACACCAGCCGTTCACGCAGGTCGGTCTTGCCCAGCACGCCCAGGTCATTGAGCACCTGCTCCTCGGTCCGCCTGACCAGCCAGTCGTATTGCTCGGCCAGCTCACCCAGCCAGGCATCGAACGCGCTGACAGCATCCAGCCTGAAGGTGAACCCGAGCAGCCGCTCACGCTCGGCTTGCGTCAGGCGCGCAAACAACTGCTCGAACCCATCCAGCAAATCGAACTTGCTCAGCACGACATACACGGGCAAACGTGCGCCCAACTGGTTGCTCACTTCATGCAGGCGAGCCCGCAACACCTGCGCCAAGGCCATGCGCTGCTGCGGCGTGGCCAGCTGCAAGGCGGCAAGATCGACGACCAGCACGACGCCATTGAGGGCGTTGCGACTGCGCGTGCGGGCCAGCCAACCCAGCAGGTGCATCCATAACCGCGCCTGGGTGCCAGCCGGCAGTACCGGCCTGGCCTTGTCAAGCGTGTCGGGCAGGTTGCCATCCGGGGCCTGCCGGGTCATGAGCGCCCCCGGCGGATCGATGACCACCGCATCGTCGCTGATCCACCAGTCCACGGGATAGGCCAACGCCTCGTCCTGGCGCCCGTGTGCCTGGACCTTGCCGATCCGCGTCAGGGAAAAGCGCTGGTCCGAGCGCTCCATCAGGCTGGTCTTGCCCGCGCCCTCGTCGCCCAGCAGCAGATACCAGGGCAACCGATACAACGCACCATACCCGCCGGCATGCTCCAGGTAGCTTGCCAACCCCGCATCGAGGGCGCGCTGCTGAGCCAGGAGCACAGGCAATATCGGGTCGGCGCTCGCCTCGATATCCCGCTGGCGTTCGGCCTGCAGCCGGCGAAAGCGCGCACGCAGCACGAACAGCCAGATCAGCAATGGCAACAACACCAGCAGCAGTGTGGCAACGCTGCGATGCGCCAGGCTGGCCAACGGCTGCTGCCCGTGCCACTGCCATTGCGGCCCGAGCCACCAGATCAGCACCAGCAGCAACACCGCCCCAAGCCCCAGCAACAGCGGCATGGCCAGATTGATTCGGGACGCCAGCGGCAGGCCCCAACGTTTGAAAAGCGCCCAGAGTTTGCTCATGGCGGTTCAAGACTCCCTGTTCAGATCCTTCAATCCTGATGTCGCGGCGAACTGCTGCAACTGCTGGTAGACCTCGGGCTCCCACGCCTCGGCAGTCATGCCACGCATGGTGCGGGCGACATTCGCGCACAGCTCCTGGGCGAGCCAGGACACGCCCCGTGAGGCCAGCAGGTCGGCGGCGATCACCGTGCTGTGGCAACGTTCGCGTGGTGAGCGGTAGTCCGCTTGCAGCCCTTGCAGCTTCAACAGCACCGGTTCCACGCCCTCGACCTCGAGCTGGCTGGCCAGCTCCTCGCGCAGGCCGATGAACGCCTGGGTAGCGCCATCCCCTGCCAGCGTTGCCTGGCTGCCCCTGAGCCAGGCCAGGCACTGGTCATCGACAAACGCGGTGCCATCGCTGAAGCACAATTGCTCAAGCGCCGGCAGGCGCCGTACGAACCTGGCGGTGGCACAGCGAATGGCCTCGGCGACTTCGTTCATTGCCAGGCGCGTGGCGATGCCCGCCGCCAGATAGCTGCCGCGAATCCAGTAAGGAGCGGCCGCGACACTTCGCTCGACTTTCATCAACAGGGTCGGGTCGAGCGCCGAAGCGGACAGCGCGTCCTCGTACCCGCCGACAATGTCGGCAGGCACCGCCATCAACTCGGTGCGAAGCCCCTGACGCGTGGAGGGCAGCGTCTGGATATGCGCCCACAGGCCGAAGCGTCTCAGCTGGTAGCCCGTCGGATCGTAGATATCCTGCTGGTTGATGAACTCGGCCATACCCAGTACCGCACGGCGAGTCTCACGTTCATTACCCAGGGAAATACTGGTACTGGAAGGTCGAAACACATCGGTCAGTGGTGCGACGGGCGTCTGCGGTGGTGAAGATTCCTTGCGACTGGTTTGCGCCGTCCCCATCGCCTGCTCGGCCTGCTTGAGCAGTGCACGCTCCAGTTCGCTCAGCGCGGCAGGATCGAGCTGCGCCAGGGGCGCCTGCTGTTGCAGGCAGGCCAATGCCTGCTGGGCAGCCTGCTTGCAGGCCGGGGTGTAACTGAAGCGATCCAGCCCGGGCAGCGCCGCCGACAGGCGCCCAAGCAGCAGACCGACCAGCTTGCGCTTGCCCAGGAAGCCCTTGGGGCCTGGCTTGGGATGGGCGCTTTCCCAATAGTGCTCGACCATGCCTGCCAGCAGCGCCAGCGTGCAACACCAGCGCTCCCAGCATCCCGTGCGCAGCCAGGCGACACTGAGGTGCCCGACGATGCGCAAGTGCTTGCACTGGCCGCTCAGGTACTGGCGAGAGGCCTCCTCGATGTAGGGCCAATCGATGGCGGCTTCATGCAGCCCTCCCAGCTTGACCATCTCCTGATCGATCGCCTGGTAGGTTTCGTCCTCGATATCGAAATAACCCGCTGGCGCAAGCGAGTCGACGGGCGCCAGCAACCTGGCGACCTCCTCGGTCGACACCGGTGCTACCAGCGACATGCTGTGCGCGCCTGGTCGATCAACGGGTCCAACCCCTGCGCATCGAAACGCAAGCCATTCAGGGCCGGATGATCACTGACCACAAGGATGCGCTGGGCCCCCTGCAGTATCTTGATCTGCTCGATGGCGGGCAAACCGCGCCCGGCATCCAGCACCTGGCCGTTTTCCAGCACCTGCCAGGCAAGCGAGCGGGTCGACCGGTGCTCCGTGCGCAGTTGCAGGGTCACCCGGTTGCCCTGGACGGGTTCGGCGGTGAGCAACTGCAGCCTGGAGATGTTCTGTACACAGCTGACGGCAAGATAGGGGCGCGGCTCGGAGGTCGCGATAGCCGGTGCGGAGATCACCACCTGCCGCCGCCCTGTCCGCTTGTCGTCCTCGGACCCCAGGATGAATGCCAGATTGTCGGGCGCTCGTCGGACCTCGTTGGCCATCACTCGGGCCACGCTCGGGGCATCGAGCTCCGGGGCCGACCATCCCCTGCCGATCGCCGGCACGCGCGCCGGCGTCCCCGCCGCCTCATCGAAACACGCCAGGCGCTCGACATTGGAAACAATCCCCGTGCAGTCCCGCACAGGGGCTGCAAAGGTCGGTTCCAGCAGCGCGAACAATGCCAGACCAAGCACGCAACTATATGGATTGCACACCAGAATTAGACCTCACGGCTCGATGTAACTTCTTATTGGGAACATGCGAAGCAATAGAAAAAAGCCAATTAGCCATCGCTAAAAAACAGACTTGACGCAAGCCTAGAACAACCTCGCCACCACAAACAATCAAATATTTTCTTACATTTTTAGACTCGACTTTGATTACTTCATTTCAGCATCGTCTAAAGGCAATTTACAGCACCGAAGCATTAACGCGTATATAAAAAAATAAATATGTAGGACCACTCCTACAAGATTACAAAAAACTTCCCACAAGCATAAACCCCCACAAACTTCAGCATCAGGAATAAACTTACATCATGTCCAGAAACTCAAGTTCCGTTGCGCCAAAAGAGCGCATCAACATCAAGTATGTACCCGCCACGGGGGATCAACAGGCCGAGGTTGAACTGCCCCACAAGATGCTGGTGCTGGGTGACTTTGGCCTGGTCGACAACCGCAACCTGGAGGACCGCACGCCCATGCGCATCGACAAGCACAGCTTCGACAGCGTGCTCAAGGATGCCGACGTCAAGCTGAGCCTCTCGGTCCCTTCGGCACTCAATCCTGTCGCCGACGCCGAGCTGGCGGTCGAGCTGCAGTTCAGGACGATCAACGACTTCGGCCCCGACCAGATTGCCCGCCAGGTGCCGGAGCTGAACAAGCTGCTGGCACTGCGCGAGGCCCTGGTCGCCCTGAAAGGCCCGCTGGGCAATGTCCCGGCATTTCGCCGGCACCTGCAGCACCTGCTGACGGACCAGCAGGCACGCAAGCAACTCGCGCAGGAGCTGGACCTGGTACTCGAAGCCCCGCCAGCGGAATGAAAACGCACTTCTGACAGATGGCATATGACATAGACAACGGAGCGTCTCGGATGTCCACCACCAACAACACCACAGTCACTGCCGATACCACGGCTGAAACCATCGGCAATTCGACCCTGCTCGACCAGATCATGGTCGAAACCATGCTGGTACCCAGCCAGGAGGGATACCAGATCGCCAGGCAAGGCGTGGCGGCCTTCATATCGGAAATGCTGAAAACCGATGACCCGGACCAACTGGTCAACAAACATCGGGTCGACCAGATGATTGCCGAGGTCGACCGACTTCTCGGCAAACAAATGGATGCCATTCTTCATCAATCCGAATTCCAGGCGCTGGAGTCCGCGTGGCGCGGATTGAAACTTCTGGTCGACCGTACCGACTTTCGCGAGAACATCAAGCTGGAAGTCCTGCATGTCAGCAAGAGCGACTTGCTCGATGACTTCGACAATGCCGCGGACATCACTTGCAGCGGGCTTTACAAACATGTCTACACCGCCGGTTACGGACAGTTTGGCGGTGAGCCCGTGGCGGCCATGATCGGCAACTACAACTTTGGCCCCTCTTCGCCTGACATCAAGCTGCTGAGCTATGTCGCCTCGGTGGGCGCGATGTCCCATGCCCCCTTCATCACCGCCCCCGCTCCCGAGTTTTTCAACCTGAGCAGCTTCGAGGACCTGCCCGACCTCAAGGAGGTCAAGGACATCTTCGAAGGACCACGCTTCGCCAAGTGGCGGTCGTTGCGCGACAGCGAAGATGCCCGCCATATCGGCCTGGTGCTGCCGCGCTTCATGTTGCGCTCGGTCTATGACCGCCAGGAACACCCCATCAGCAGCTTCAGCTACGACGAAAACATCGACGCTCGACACCAGAACTACCTGTGGGGCAACGCCGCCTTTCTGATGGCCAGCTGCATCAACGACAGCTTTGCCCGTTATCGCTGGTGCCCGAACATCATCGGCCCACAATCCGGTGGCGCCGTGGACGACCTGCCGGTGCACCTGTACGAGGCTCTTGGGCAGTTGCAGGCAAAGATCCCGACCGAGGTGCTGGTCTCCGATCGCAAGGAGTTCGAGCTGGCCGAAGAGGGCTTCATCGCCCTGACCATGCGCAAGGACAGCGACAACGCCGCGTTCTTCTCGGCCAACTCGGTGCAGAAACCCAAGCAGTTCCCCAAGACAACCGAAGGCTTGCAGGCACAGACCAACTACAAGCTCGGCACCCAGCTGCCCTATCTGTTCATCGTCAACCGGCTCGCCCACTACATCAAGGTGCTGCAACGCGAGCAGATCGGCAGCTGGAAGGAGCGCAACGACCTTGAGGGCGAGCTCAACCGCTGGCTCAAGCAGTACATCGCCGACCAGGAAAACCCCTCGGCCGACATCCGCAGTCGCCGCCCCCTGCGTGCCGCGCAGATCGAAGTCACCGACGTCGCGGGCGATCCGGGCTGGTACCAGGTCTCGCTCGCGGTGCGCCCGCACTTCAAGTACATGGGGGCGAACTTCGAGATCTCCCTGGTCGGCCGGCTCGACACCCAATGAGCAGCCTCTTCGACCGCCTGGCCAGCGACGCTCCCGCTGGCCGCCGAGAAAGCACCGGGCGCACCGTCGAGCGGATCAAGCGCCACCTCGAGACGCTGCTCAACGCCCGTCGGGGCTGCTCGCAGAGCTGCCCCGACCTCGGCTTGCGCGACTTCAACGGCCATGACCAGGGCAACGGCGATCTGCTGCGCCAGGTGAGCTCGGACATCCAGCGCACGATCCGGCGCTACGAGCCGAGAATCCAGGTGTTGAACCTGCAGGGGCAGCCGGACGCGGACAACCCGCTGGAACTGCACTTTCGCCTGGATTGCCAGGTGCGGGTGGAAAACCATGCCGAACAGCTGCAGATCGAACTGCTGGTCAACGGCCACAACCGCAACACCCAGGTGAGGTAGGCCATGTCGTTGAAGGACCGCTTCGGCGAAGAACTGCGCTACCTGCGCGAACTGGGGGAGGACTTTGCGCGGGACAACCCCCAGCTCAGCCGCTATCTGGGCAAGGACAGTGGCGATCCCGGCGTCGAGCGCCTGCTGGAAGGCCTCGCTTTCCTGACCGCCAAGCTGCGCCTGAAACTCGAGGATGAAGTGCCGGAACTGACCCATGGCATGCTGCAACTGCTCTGGCCGAATTACCTGCGCCCCCTGCCCAGCGCGACGATCATTCAGTTCTCGCCCCTGGACGCTTCGCTCAGCCAGGCCCAGATCGTTCCCAGAGGCTCACGTCTGTTTTCCCGGCCGGTCGAAGGCGTGGATTGCGAGTTCCGCACCTGCACCGAGGTCAAGCTCTATCCCTTCACGCTCGGTGAGGTGAGCGCGACCCTGACGCCCGACAGCTCGGTCATTCACCTCCAGCTCGAGACCCAGGTACAACGCCCGCTGAACACCCTGGGCTGCGACAGCCTGGAGTTCCACCTCGGTGGCGAGCGCAGCAACGCCCAGACCCTTTACCTGTGGCTGGCGCAATACCTCGAGCACATCAGCGTGACCATCGACGGCCAGGTGCGTCGCCTGCCGGCCAACCACCTGAGCTTCTCCGGCTTCAGCCCCGACGAGGCGTTGCTTCCCTACCCGCGCAATGTGTTCGATGGCTACCGGATCCTCCAGGAGTACCTGGTCTTCCCGCAACGCTTCCACTTCTTCAACCTGACCGGCCTGGGCAGGGTCTGGCCGGCGCACGCCAGCGCCACGATCCGCATCGAGTTCCACCTCGCGCGCCCACTGCCCGGCTCTACGCGGATCGGCCCCGATGACTTCAGGCTGTTCTGCGCCCCTGCCGTCAATCTGTTCGAGCACGGCGCCGAGCCCATCGACCTGTCCGGAACGGCTGACCAGCATCGCCTGGTACCCCATGGCCTGCGCCGCGACAGCCACGAGATCTTCAGCGTCGACCGGGTGATCAGCACCCGCACCAGCGCCGATGGCAGCCCTGGCGAGCAACTGCGGGTGTTCCAGCCTTTCGAGTCGTTCGCCCACGAGATCGAACATGTGCAGGGACGCACCGCGCTGTACTACCGCTGCCGGGTCGAGCAATCGCTGCTCGGTGACGGGCTGGATCACCAGATCGCCTTCGTGCGGGGCGACGAAAGCCAGTTCATCGGTCACATGGAAACCGCCTCGATCGAGCTGACCTGCACCAATCGGGACCTGCCGATGGCGCTGGGCCTGGGCGATATCGATGTCATCAACCAGGCCACCGCGCCGTTGATCCGCTACCGCAACATCTGCCTGCCGACCCGCCCGTACCGTCCGGTGCTGGATGGCCAGTTGCAGTGGACGCTCATCTCCAACCTCTCGCTCAACTACCTGTCGCTGCTCTCGGCCGCCCCGCTCAAGGCGGTGATCGGCGCCTACGATTTCGCCGCCCTGCACGACATCCAGCAGGCCAGGGCCACGCGCAAACGCCTGGACGGCATCGGCGAGGCGCACACCGAACCACTGGACTGGTTGATCAAGGGCCTGCCCATTCGCGGCCTGCGTACCCGCCTGCGGCTCGACCAGCAGGCCTTCCTCTGCGAAGGCGACCTGTACCTGTTCGGCTGCGTGCTGTCCCACTTCTTCGCCCTCTACGCGAGCACCAACTCCTTCCACCAACTGGAAGTGATCAATACCACCAACAACGAGCACTACACATGGCCACTGCTGACCGGCAGACAACCGCTGATCTAGCCGCAACGCTGCTCGCCGAGGCCCACCGGCACAGCTTCTTCCAACTGCTGGAGCGGCTGCATGGCTTGCACGGTGACAACCTCGAGCCGCGCTGGCCAGACACTGCCACGCGCCAGCGCGTGCACCTTGCCAGCGATCCGCGGTTGAGCTTTCCGGTGGCCGATGTGCTGGCCGCCGAGCGGATCGCCGAGGCGCCGTCACGCTATCGCGTGCGCACCACCTTCCTGGGGCTGCACGGCACCGACTCGCCCCTGCCCAGCTACTACCTCGACGAACTGGCCTACGAATACGCCCAGGGCATTGGCGTGCGCCCCGCGCTGTTCGATTTCTTCAACCACTGCCTGCTCAGCCTGCTGCACCGCATCTGGCGCAAATACCGCTACTACGTGCGTTTCCAGACCGGGGCAAGCGATGACTTCTCGCGCTACGCCTTCGCCCTGATCGGCCTCGGCGACGAACGCCTGCGTGGCGAAACACCGTTGCCCTGGAGCCGCCTGCTGAGTTTCGTCGGCGTCATTGCCAGCCGCAGCCGGGCACCCGGTGTGGTCGCCGGGATCATTGCCCACTGCTTCGATCTGCCGTCGGTGCAGATCCGCGAGTTCGAGACCCGCACGGTGACCATCTCACACCGCCAGGTGGTGCGCCTGGGCCGCTGCAACGGGCAACTGGGCGAGAGCTTCATGCTCGGCGACCGCACGCGAACCCGCAGCAGCAAGTTCACCTTGCTGATCGGCGACCTCGACCTGGCACGCCTGCGCAGCCTGCTGCCCGGCGGCGTCGACTTCGAGCGACTGCGTGCACTGATCGACTTCCTGCTCCGCGACGGCCTGGCCTATGACCTCGAGCTGCGCCTGAAACCCCGTGAACTGCCACCGTTCCGCCTGCACCGCGAGCAGGGTGCGCACCTGGGCTGGACCAGCTTCATCGAAGACCGCAAGGGTGAAGTCAGCCCGGTCGTGCGGATACGGGGGCGCGCATGACCAGACTCGCCCTCAGCATCGACAATCTCGATCGCCTGCACCACGGCGTCGTCGCGTGCCATCTGTTCGACCGCGACGGCGGCATCATCGGCAGCCGCAAAGCCGACTGGTTGCTGCTGGATCGCGAGCGGCGGATTCACCCCGCCCATTGCGCGATCCGCTGGCTGGAAGGCGGCTTCTGCGTGATCGACCTCTGTGGCCAGACCCTGCTCAACGACAGCCCGCTGCCGCCCGGCCCTGGCAAGCCGGTGCGCGTGGGCGAAGGCGACTGCCTGCAGGTCGGCCCCTATCAGTTGCACGCCCGCTATCAAGCCGGGCCAAGCGATAAAAGCTTTATCCGCAGCGACCTGGATGACCTGCTCAAGCCTGGCCGGCAGGCGCTCGAAGCGCTGCTGGACAACTCGTTGGCCAGCCCCTGGCATCCCGCGCCCCGTACAGCGAGTCTCCCGGTCGATATCTGCACGCTGTTCGATCGACTGCAGGCCCCGGATCCCCTGGCCGCACTGACTGCACCGCAGCAACCGGCCCAGCCTGGGGCAAGCGCCCTGCAGCGACTCATCGTCGGAGGGAAGCCATGACGTCTCATCCACTGAGGGTGGCCACGCTTCTGCTTGCCCTCGGGTCGGCCACAGGCTGCACGGCCCTCGGCAAGATCGGCCAGGTGGTGATGGACCCTTCCATTCCGGTGGGCGCGCTGTCGGACCAGCCCACCGAGGTCGCCTTCAGCCTGCACGCCAGCCCAACCATCAATACCAACCCCCACAGCCTCGATGCGACGGTACCCGGTGAAACGCTGGAGCCCACGCCTTATGCGGTCAGCCTCCGTGCAGGCGATCCGCTTGCGTTGACTGAGCAGGTCGCCGGTCTGCTGGCGCATCTTCAAGCGCTGTTTCCAGCCATGTCCCCCGTGGAGCCGAACGACCAACAGGCACCGGCCCATTCACCCACGGAGCATGAAGGCCCAGGCAGCTATGACGCCAAGGACGTCCGGTTCGACGTGGCCGCCCCCAGCCAGAAAGCGACGCCTTCGATCGCCACACCCGTCGCGATCAAGATCCTGCAACTGCGTGACGACTCGCTGCTGCGCAACAGCCCCTATGCGCAACCCGACCAGGACCCCGCCAAGGCCCTGCGCAGCACCTACATCCGCGACGACGACTACCTGCTGGCACCGGGGCAGTTCAAGTTCGTGCGCTTCGAGCCCATCGCCGCCGACACGCGCTTCATCGCCGTGATCGCCAAGTTCAACGACATCACCAACGCCGACTGGCGGCAGGTGATACGCATCGCGCCACGCGGCCGTCAGGTCGTGCTCGCCGTGACCCTCGATGGCACGCAGATCCTGCTGCAGGAGGAAAGCTGATGCCCCGCCTGCAGGTATCCACCCTCTCCCATTATTTGGAGCGCCCATGAGCTCACGCAATCCAGTTCTCTGGCCCGAAGGCATGTTCGTCAAGCCACAGCATTTCCAGCAACAGGCCAGGGCCAGCGACGCCGCGGTCCAGCAGCGCGTCAGCAGCCTGAATGCGGCGTTCTACGGGTTCAGCGAACTGCAGCTGAACCAGGAGTACCTGAGCCTTGGCAAGGTGGCCATCACCCGGGCCCGCGGCATCATGCCGGACGGCACGGTATTCGATATTCCCGGCGACCTGCCGCCGCCGCCCGCCCTGGAAATCACCGACGACGGCACGCAACGCAACGAGGTGTTCCTGTGCCTGCCATTGCGCACCGAAGGGGGACGCGAAGTCAGCTGGCCCGAGAGCGGCGGCAACTACCGCTACGGCGCCCAGCCCCTGGAAATCAAGGACACCCACAGCGCCGACGGCGACCTGGTGCAGGTAGACCTGGCGGTCCCCAACCTTCAACTCATGCGCGAGACCGAGGACAACAGCGCCTACTCCCGGCTGCCCCTTGCCTGGATCCTCGAGCGCCGGCCCGACGGCAGCCTGCTGCTGGACGACGATTTCTACCCCACCTGTGTCTCAATTCAGGCGGCCCCGGCACTCAAGCGCTTTCTCGACGAGGTCAGCAACACCTTGCGCGAGCGCGCACGCAACCTCGCGGCGCGTATCGGCTCGCCCGGCCAGTCGGGGGTGGCCGACATCCGCGACTTCAATCTGCTGCAAGCCATGAACCGTTGGTGGCCGTGCTTCCAGCACCTGGCCCGTCAGCCCCATACCCACCCTGAGCAGCTGTACCTGAGCCTGAGCCAGGCGTGCGGCGAGCTGCTGACCTTCACCGACGACGAGCGCCTGCCGCCGGAGCCGCCAGCCTACCGGCACAACGCCCTGCGCCAGTCGTTCAAGCCGCTGGAGGATGCACTGCGCCGTACCCTGAGCATCGTCCGGCAACCGCGGGCCGTTTCCCTGCCATTGGTGGCGCAGCCATTCGGCGTGCTGACCGTGACCCTGGACGATCGCCGCCTGATCGACGAGGCAACCTTCATCCTCGCGGTGCATGCCGACCTGCCCGCCGAGACGTTCCAGCAGTCGTTCCTGCAGAAAACCAAGATCACCTCCCTCGAGGCACTGGCTGACCTGGTGCCACTGCAACTGCCCGGCATTACGCTGCGACCGATGCCCGTGGCGCCGCGGGAGCTGCCGTTCCATGCCGGCTTCAGCTACTTCGAACTCGACCGGCGCAGCCCGAACTGGGCCGCGATGAAGGACAGCAACGGCTTTGGCCTGCATGTCGCGGGGGAGTTCCCGGGGCTCCAGTTGCAGTTCTGGGCGATACGGAGCGAATGAAATGACCGAAGCTGCGAACAACCGACACCTTGTATCAGGCGACAACATGCGAACCGAGCTCGCCGATAGGAGCCAGGCACAGCAACCCATACCGGCCCCCGCCAGCGCGATGGACCACCCGGACTACGTACCCGACCCGGACTTCCAGCTCCGTGGAGCCTTCAGCAACCAGATGATCGATGCGGCGATGCCCCTGTTCGGCCTGGTGATGCGTCTGCGCAAGCAGGAAAGCCACCGGGATATCCCGTTCCTCTACAACGCCGTCTACAACCAGGTCAACGCCATCGTCGAGGAGATGCGCCGGTACGACTACGAGCCGGCCCAGCTGCAGGCCCACTCCTACGCGCTGTGCCTGTATATCGACGAGGCCGTGATGTCCACGCCATGGGGCAAGAGCTCGCAGTGGAGCCAGAAGCCCCTGCTCAGCGTCTTCCACCACGAGACCTGGGGCGGCGAGAAAATCTTCACCGTGCTGTCGCGCATGATGCAGGAGCCCAAGCGCTACCAGGACGTCCTGGAGTTCATCTACCTGTGCCTGTGCCTGGGCCTGCGCGGCAAGTACGGCATCGACCCCAAGGGCGACGAGGCGCTGCAGGCCCTCATTCTCAAACTGCGCGAAATCATCCTCGAACTGCGCGGCCCGCCCCCGGACCTGTTCGGCGACCCGCTGGCCAACGTTGCCCCGCGAGACGTGCGCCTGCGCCGCGAATGGCCCTGGTGGAGCCCGCTGGTGGTTTCGGCGATCGCCCTGGCCGGGCTGTACGGCTACTACCGCTACCGCCTGGACCTGCTCACCCGCGAGGCGATCGAGGCACTGAACACCCTGCTGCAGCCGTGAGCGGCGCGCCCGAAGCAATGGATTTTCGGGGCCTGCGCCCCGTTGACAAGCCCATCGAGCCCGATGGCCACGCCACTTCCCGTGTGCGTGCTTACCCACATGGATGCAGGAGATATCTGCCATGCCAACACCCGCTTACATCAAGATCGAAGGCAAGACCCAAGGCCTGCTCACCGCAGGCGCCTTCACCTCCGACTCCGTCGGCAACGTGTTTGTCGAAGGCCATGAAGACGAGATCCTGGTGCAGGAAATCAAGCACAAGGTGACCGTGCCCACCGACCCGCAAAGCGGCCAGCCGACCGGGCAGCGGGTACACAAGCCGTTCATCTTCACCAGTGCGCTGAACAAGGCGACCCCGCTGATGTACAACGCCCTGGCGTCCGGTGAAATGCTGCCCAAGGTCACGGTCAACTGGTACCGCACCTCGGTGGAGGGCAAGCAGGAGCACTTCTTCACCACCGAGCTCACCGACGCCACCATCGTCGACATCAACACCGTCATGCCCCATGCCCAGGACAAGGAGAACGCCGACTTCACGCAGTTGATCGAGGTGTCCCTGGCCTACCGCAAGATCACCTGGGATCACACCGTCGCGGGCACCGCGGGCGCCGACGACTGGCGCGCGCCCGTCGTCTGACCCGACCGCAGGGTTCCGGGCAGGCACGCCTGCCCGGGCTTCAGCCACCGTCAGAAGGCGGACAGGGACTTTCCATGCCTAATCAATCCGACCTGAGCTACCGCTTCGAGCCCCTGGCCAGCCAGGACCCGTTCGAGGTGGTCTCCTTCACCCTCGACGAAGCCCTCAGCACCCCGTTCCGGCTGGTGCTCGAACTGGTCAGCTACGAAGACAACGTCGACTTCGGCCACCTGCTCGACAAGCCCGCGCTGTTCACCATCCTGCGCGGCCAGCGCCCGATGCGCCACGTCCACGGCCTGATCAGCGCCTTCAGCCAGGGCGACACCGGCAACTGCCGCACCCGCTACCAGGCCGTGATCGAGCCCAAGCTGGCCCGCGCCGGGCTGCGTTCGAACTGGCGCATCTTCCAGCAGCAGAGCGTGCCGCAGATCCTCGAAACCCTGTTCAAGGCCCAGCGCATCACCGACTTCGAACTGGGCCACAGCTTCCCCCACGCGCCCCGCGAGTTCTGCGTCCAGGCCGGCGAAACCGACCTCGCCTTCATCACCCGCCTGGCCGCCGAGGAAGGCTTCATCTACCGCTTCGTCCACAGCGCCAAGGGCCACCGCCTGCTCGTCAGCGACCGCGTGCTGACCCTGGGCATGATCAGCTCCAGCCTGGTCAAGCCCGAGGACGATGACGACGACGAAGGCTTCATCGACGACGACTACCCCGATCCACTGGCCGTGCTCTACCACGCCAACAGCGGCGGCGACCAGGCCCGCCCCTGCCTGCGCCGCCTGCACTACCGCGAACAGGTGCGCACGGCCCGCCAGGTGCAGCGCGACTACTCCTTCACCCACCCGGCCTACCACCTGCAGCAGGAGTTCAACGCCAGCGACCTGCAGCACCAGGCCGACGACTACGAGCGCTTCGACTACCCCGGCCGCTACAAGCGCGACGAAGTCGGCATCCCCTTCACCCGCACCCGTCTCACCGCCCTGCGCCACGATGCGCGCATCGCCGAGGTCGAGGGCGACGACGTGCGCCTGCAGCCGGGCCTGAGCTTCGATCTGGTCGAACACCCCCGCGCAGACCTCAACATGCATTGGCGGGTGGCCAGCGTGCGCCACGAGGGCGCGCAGTTCACCAGCCTGCAGGAGGAAGCCGCCGGCGCCGAGCAAGGCACGCGCTACACGCAAAAGGCCCTGCTGGTACCTGGACGCATCGAATGGCGCCCCGAGGCGCCGCCCAAGCCGCGCATCGACGGCCCGCACATGGCCACCGTGGTCGGCCCCGAGGGCGAAGAAATCTTTTGCGACGAGTGGGGCCGGGTCAAGGTCAGCTTCCCCTGGGACCGCGAGAGCCGCGACAACGAGTACAGCTCCTGCTGGGTCCGGGTCTCCCAGGGCTGGGCCGGCGGCGGCTGGGGCGCCATGGCCATCCCGCGAATCGGCCAGGACGTGGTCATCCAGTACGTCAACGCCGATCCCGACCAGCCGATGATCACCGGCCGTACCTACTGCGGCAACCAGCGTCCGCCCTACGAACTGCCCAAGCACCGCACGCGCATGACCATCAAGAGCAAGACCCACAAGGGGCAAGGCTTCAACGAGCTGCGCTTCGAGGATGAGCTGGGGCAGGAAGAGGTGTTCATTCATGCGCAGCGGGATCAGAACAATGTGGTCAAGCATGATGAAACCACGCAGGTTGGCAATGATCGACGTGAGGAGGTTGGCCATGACGAAGTGCTCGACGTCGCCAACAACCGTCGCGAAACCATCGGCAACGACGACCAGGTGACGATTGGCCATGACGCGCTGCTGGACATCGGCCATAGCCAGACCATCACGATTGCCCAGGACCACACGGTGCGGGTGGGCAATCATCGCTTTGACAGCACGGCGGCCAACCACAGCGTCAGCGTGGGTGGCCATATGCAGCAGACCATCGAGGGCCACCTTGAACTGAAGGCCGGCCAGGCCATTCGGCAGCACACCCGGTGCTACGAAATCCATGCCTCGCAGAGCATCACCCTCAAAGCGCCAGGCGGCACGCTGCGCATCGACGGCGACGGGATCACGCTCGATGGCGTAGCGCTGATCCTGAAAGCGCCGCTGAGCCAGAACGCCAGCGGTAGCGGCAACGAACTGTCGATCACCAGCCAGGTGTTGCAGGGGCTTGAAGAATGCGTGGAGCACCAGCGATGAAACCTGAATATCTGCTCGACCTGGTGGCACAGGCGCGTAAACCCGACGATTTCCTCTACCTGCTGCTCGACCCGCTTGCCAACTGCGGTCCCGAACATCCCTTGAGCATTGCAGCGCTGACCCGGCAACTGGGAGTAGAGGCAGTCGAATGTGTGATGCGCGACGACCTGGCGCACCTGACAGCGGAGTGTCCGACTCTGGTCGAGCTGGCGGCGCCCGGCCAGCCCGCTGACACACTGCTTCAGCTCACTGCCGTCCATGCCCTGTCAGAAGTGGACTTCGACAGACGCCATGTCTGCGGTTGGCTATTGAGCGAACAGCCATTGCCGGTCATCGCCCGGCACCTCGCTGCCCGTTGCTTGACCATGCCCCCGGTGGCCGGTCCGGCAACGGCTCCCTGGTTCGAGCCTTTGCGCCTGGAGTTGCTGCACGCCACGATGCTCGATATCAGCGATGTGCTATGGCCCTTGAGCGCATGGTTGTACCCAACCGCCTGCGGCACCTTCGCCTGCGTGCAAGGCCGCGCGTTCGCCAGGGACCTGGTCATACCGCACGCCGTCCGCGAACTGCAGTACATGGCCCCTCAAGTCAGGTGTCTGCTGGGTGCCTGGCGTTTGCTGAACCAATCGCCCCCGAGCTACTCGCCCTTGGCGTGGAAGGGCCCCTCGAGCCTTCCGCCCCAGGCGCCCTTCCATGTGTACCAACTGATCGTCGCGGCCTGGGCGCGTGGGCTTGTGGACCTCGATGACGCTTCATGCCTGGTCCTGCACCAGATCATGATCCATCCACGCCTGCTCGAACACCCCACCATCCAGCACGACTTCAACCAAGCCGTAGCGGGCGAGTGCCGCCTGGTCTCGCGCTTCGCCACCTACAGCGACTACGACTGGTCCAAAGTCGTCGCCGCGCTGCCCCAGTCTCGGAGCTATCCATGACCCTCAGCCTCAGTCAGTCCATCCTGGACGCACAACGTCAAGCCATTCCCGTCCCCAAGCCCCGCTGCTCCGCCTGCCAGCGTATCGGCCTGCCCATCCTCCTGCTGCGGACCGCCTACGCCCCCAGCCCCAAGACCCTGAGCACGCGCAACCTGCCCAACTACAACGGTATCGCCGGCATCCCCATGCACAACGAACAGTTGCGCATCCTGCGCCAGGGCTATGTCTACGTGCTGCTCGACCAACGGGTCTGGCACGCCTACCAGGTCACCCCCGAAGGGGCACTGCGCCAGTTCCCGGCCTTCCAGCCACCCCCGCAAGCCGGCAAACCCTTGTCCACGGCCTGCCGGCAAGAACATCACGATGTCATCGCGTCGTTCATCAACATCAACACCCTGCTGTACTCGACCGCCTGGATCGCCTTCGCCAACGATCCCTGGCCCAAGCCCGTGCTGGACCAGTACAAGCACGCCATCGCGAACAACGACCCCGAGCTCACCAGCCGCTTCCAGGCTCTCGACCTGAAAGCGGCCCGCGAAGCGCCCGGCAGCGTGGGACGGGCCATGCACGCAGACCGCCTGCAACTCGACGAGGTCCTGGAATACGCCGTGCCAAGCACCGGCCCCTTCACCAGCGTCCATGGCTTCTACCCTCGCCTCGAGCGCCTGGCGGCCACGCGCACGTACATCGGTGCCCTGATACAACGCGAAGAGCTCGCCGATGGCGTGCTCGCGCTAACGGTGCCAGACCCCGTCGGCATGGTTCAGGAGTGCAACGCGCAACGCCTCGCCTGGGTCCAGGCCCTGCAGGCCTGGCGCGCCGAGCCGCAACGGCACTTCGAGCATTTCACCTCCCTGGCCCTGCTCGGCATTCGCGAGCTGAACGCCACGCTGGCCGCCGACGAGGCTGCCGCCGAAGTCGAGCGAGAAGCACGCGAGGTCGAGCGCTGGAACAGCAGCCCCCTGCTCGCCGCCAAGGCTCCCCTCCCCGCCGTGGATGTCGAGGCCCAGTTGCCGCGTAGGATCGAGCGCAAGCAGCAGGAAGCACGGGAGCGCTTCGAGGAACGCTACGACGAGGGCGCACGCAGCGCCTTCGCCAGCGCCTACGAGACCGAACTGCACAACCGCCAACAGCTGATCGACCAGCTGGCCACCTTGTATGCCGAGCTCTACGCCGCCCCAGCGTTTCAACGCATCGCCTACAACGACTACAGCGCCACCGACTGGCGCTCGGTGGAGTACTTCGTGAGCATGATGGGTTCCTGCCTGTACGGCGGCCCCAGCGAAACCCAGCCGCAGGACGGCGCCGCGCTCGGCGCGAGCCAACGGCTGTGGCAACAGGAACTGGAAAACCCCGACAGCCTGCTGTACCAGGCCCTGGTCGCCAAGCACCAAGGGCTGCTCCGGCAACTGCTGGAGGCCTTGACCAGCCAGGACCTGAGCAAGGTCTACGACACGGTCAAGGGCCTTACCACCAGCTACGAGGGCCAGCAGCTGATGGTCAAGCCGGTGCGCGACGCCATCGGCCAACTGCTCGCCGCCACCGCCAATGCCGGCAACACCCTCCACAAACACCTGTCCGCCGGCGCCCGGCAGATGATCGGCTACGTGCACAGCGCGGCGCTGCTGCGTTTTGCCGGGCAGCACATGACGCAGCTCGTCGTGCCGCTCAGGGCGGGCGAATACCTGAAGCTGCTCAACGAAGGCCTGCAGGCGCGCACCGATGCGCTGCTGGGGCAGCTGGACCAGGCCTTTCGCAAACCCGCCGCGCACAAGGTCAACGCCATGCTGCTCAGCGGCGCCATCACTGCGGCGGTGTCCGGCAAGCACGGCAAGGTCGTGGAACTGGTGCTCTGGACCATGGAGAGCGCCGAGGACCTGCAGGCCCGGTTGCAGCACCTGCAGGCCAGCGCGGGTACCGGCGCTGGCGAGGCGTTGCGCAGCGTGCGCATAGGGGCAGACAGCCTGCAATACCAGGTCGCCCACAGCCTGCGCCTGCTCAGCCTGAGCGCGGAGCAGACCCGCGCCCTGGCCCGTGAAGCCATGGGCAATCTGCGCAGTGGCTTGTCTGGCCTGGGGCCAGGCCGCGCGGACCTGATGTTGAGCCTGGGTGGGTTGTGGTTCCAGCAGGACAGCCTGCGCAGGAATCATGACGCGCTGAACGCGATCCCGGGCAATGCGGAAGCCGAAGCACTGGCAGCGGTGTGGTCGTCGTCGATTGGGGTTTTGGGCTTGAGTATTGAGGCGACAGGGAAAGCGATCGAGGTATTGCGACCTGCCCGGGCCGCCGTGACGGCGGGCTCGACATTGATGCAGGGGACGCAACTGGTGAGGTACGGTGGTGCCATTGCTGCCGTGGCCGGCTTTGCTGATGGAGCTAATTATGCATTAGCTGCTCAACGAACAGACTTACAAGGCGACTCAGCATCTAGACGCCTATACATCACAGCCGGACTACTTTCAATAGGCTCGGGAGTCGCAGGGGTTAGCACACTTCTCTTTGGTAGCGGATTCCTGGGACCTGTAGGGATAGCACTAATATTTGCACTTTCAGCCTACGCGCTTGCTACGATCGCTAAGAAAAACGAATCGTCTCCACTGGAAATCTGGGCGCGCCAGTCCAGGTGGGGGTTGCCGGCGTCGCATCGTGAATGGCAGGTCGCAGAAGACAACGACAACGCTATAGGTGCTCTCAATGCTGCCCTGTTGGGTATCACTGCTCACGCCTCAATAGATATAACATTCAAAGAAACACACCCTCCGACAACGATAGAGCCGTTCGTCACGCTCAGGGACAGCTTCTCGGTCCCACTCGAAACACGCCTGAACTACACAATCACCATTCCTAACTTTGTTCACAGACAGGCAAAATACGAATGGACGCTGGTAGTTTATTCACCGGGTAGAAAAACTGTACCGACCGTGTACTCAGGAGACAGCGACAAGGAAAAAACCGAGTTATATGAGAACACTGGCAGCCCAGAGGATAGTTCTCGCCAAGGAAAGACTCTAAGAATAGAAGGAAGCACATCAACTGCGAACTTCAAAACCATCGACGCCTTTGAGTTAACAGTCAGCTATTGGCCCGACAAGGACGACACCACAAATCTCGCGAGGCTCGTAAAAAAACAAGACAAATTAGATACAAGGGGATAAAAATGAAACGACCTATCCTAACCCCCCCGTGCTCTGGCTGGAAAGAAGATTTCAATCCTCCGGGGTCACCTCGTAGAGTCGAGCCTTCCCCCAACCTAATAACCTCCAATCACCAAGATGATATATATCTAGAGATACCTCGAAACTCGGTCAGCACGGGAGGACTGTTACTCCTATGCCTACCGCCCAGCATATTCTCAGTATTTATAGCTATAGGAGTAATAATAGACAGCATCCAAGACAGTGATTACAATTTCTTACCTATTGGATTTGCAGCGCTATCATTAGTAACCTGGCAAGCAACATCATTTGCTCGCCTAATCCGCGCCACCCCTCGCGACGAACCCATACGATTCAACCGGGCTCGTCAAAAAATCTACGCTTACAACTTTACGTTCTGTTGGTGGAACCCTTTCATTCCATGGCCAATAAAAATCGTCAGCTACGACTGGAAGGATGTACGCGCCGAACGCTGGAGAAAACAGGCTGTCACCCACCAAGGCTCGCACCTCGTGAAGACAGGGATCATGTTGTCCGTCGTCGAACCGGGCACCAACAAGGTCATCGACCGGTTCTCTTTGAGTAATACGTATGGGGAAGAGTCCATCTGGGCCTACATCTGCACTTACATGCAACACGGTCTCGATGCTGTTTCACCTGCCCCACACAATGAAGATCACAACCTTCTCCTCTGGTATCAGTTCGCCAAGCGTCTGGCACCAGAGGTCAAGTGGCCAGAAGCGATAGACCATGAATCGCGAACGGCCCCACAAACCGCTCCACTTGCACAGGTGGAGTCGCCATGAAGCCTGTCGTCCTCGTCGGCCATCGCCACCTTTGCCCTCTCCACGGGGAAGGTACCGTCATCAGTGGCGCGGGCAGTGCCACAGTGAATGGTCGTGCAATCGCACGCATGGGGGATGAGCTCAGTTGCGGTGCGGTCATCGAGACTGGTGCCGCGCATACGCTAATTGAGGGCAGCCCCGCGGCGCGCCTGGGAGACAAGTCAAGCCATGGCGGCACACTGATAGAAGGTGACCCCACCTGGCTGATCGAATAGGGCTAGTGCTGTGCGGCAGGCTGGCGTCGTCGAGCATGATCATCATGACGGGCGCCACGCTATGCCCCCTGTGCATGAAGAAGGGACTGATAACCCGGCCACAAGCAAATACGCCTGGGCCTCGCGCAGAAGCTCCTGGCCTTTGCACGTGAATCAGGCCTCGTACGGCAGGAAGACCAGATTACCTATGTGATTTTCATGGCGCTGCTGGGTGAGGGCCTGACGAGCGATCCCGTCTGGCAAGCCGCCATAAATGACGCCCTCGACAAGCAAACGTCGCTTGTCGAGTCGGTAAAAACCCACCTGCATGAACAGCTTCGCTGAGGACATCGGATGTTCGACTTCAACAAATTGCTCGAAATCAATCGGCAAGCCTGCGAGGCCCTGGAGGCCCCCTTCGCCAGCGGGCCCGCCGTCCATTGCACGCGCACCTTCACTATCCTGCCCCTGCGCTATGCGGCCGTTGGCGGCACTACCGGCCAACGCCTGCGCTTGCCCACCCTGCCCGAACACCTGCGCCATCCCTACAGTGTTGCCACGCTCCAGCATGCCGACTATGCCATTCGGCCACTGCGCCAAGGCTTCCTGTACGTCATGGAGAAACGCAAGCGCAGCGGGCAGCACAGCCTGCACCCGCCCTATCGCATTGCGGCGAACGGTTCATTGTCGCTGGTTACCCCCGGGCAGTCCGAGCCGGACGCCACAGACGCCCACACCCTGCGCGACATGATTCGCAACACGGCCTTGGCGTTCAACGTCCATGACCTCGAAGACCTGGCTGAGCTGCGCCTGTTCTACAGCCCCGACCCGTTGACCGAAGCGGCCCAGCAGCAACTGCTGCGTCGACGCGACAGGCTGCCACCCGTGGATGTCGCCGCCTTCACCGGCCTTGGCTGCCCGACGCCCAGGCCTTATGTGCTGCGCCATGACCAGCTGGACCTGGTCGCCGATTTCGCTGCGGAAACCGACAGCTCATTGCGCAAGCTGCTGGACAACCAGCTGTTCAGTGAAACCAGCGTCCACTCGCTAACGGCGGCCCGGTACATGCTGGGCCCGGGTGCCGACAAACCCGAGGCCCGTGGTATCGCGGTGGTGGTGGAGGATGCCATCGGCATCACTCAGCAACTCAATGCCTGGCGCAACGCGGGCATGGAGCACCTGAAGGACTGGCTGCAAGCCTCGGAGGCGGTCGCGGGAAAACCCGGCCCCAGCAACGAGCGCAAGGTGCTGGTCGCCCAGGCCTTCACCGAACTGCATCAGCAATTCAGTGAGCGCAAGGTCGCCGCGCTGGTCGACCGTCACAAAGAGGCCATGCGCGCCCACCTCGCCGGTGCCGATCAGGGCGCCAACCCGCAGATGGCCGCCTGGTGGGCGCAGGCCAAGGAGGGCATTCTCGATACCGCAGGCGCACTCAGGCGCCAGGACCTTGAGGCCCGGGCGAACAACGGCGAGTTCGCCCGGCAGTTCGAAACGCGCTACCTGCCACACGTCGACCTCAAGGCCATGCACGACCAGCTTGCCTGGTTCGAATCCCACGGCCTCGAGGCGCAGCGCCTGGCCGACGTGCGGGCCGACGACCATCTCGTCTGGCTGCAATCTGAGCAACTGCTCGCGGCCCTGGCCTACTACGACGAGAACGACCTGCGCAGCGGCCTGTGCTTTGCCCACCAAACCGGGCTCAGCGTGGTCGGCATGGAGGGCGTGTCGGCCGGGGCGCGGCTGCTCGCCCAGTGGTGGCATGCCGACACGCTGACGCCCGATAACCTGGCCCTGCGTTCCTTCGTCTTCAACCAGCGCGCCATTGCCGAGGTGCTGGAGCAGACACGCCAGGCGTTGCAAGCGCTGCCACCGGAATACGATCACTGGCAGCAGGTGGACACTTCACTCAAGTACGCCAAGGAACTCGCCTCGCAGTTCAGCCGGGTGGACGGCCACCTCGACCAGCTGGCCCAGCACAGCGCCCTCAACACCGCCGGCGCCTTGGCCTGGCTGGGTCAACTGGGGCGCCAGAGCCTGCAGGCCGGCGCCCCCGGCAACATGGATCGCCTGCTGTACCGGCGCCTGGGCACTTACCTCATTGCCTCGCTGGGCGAGCAAGCCATCAACCTGCGCCTGAGTGAACACGCACTCGAGGGTGACACCCCCTCGCGAGGACGGGTGGCGGCCCCCATGGTCCGGCGCCTTGATCGCGCCTATGTGGAGACGTTGCAGGGCGCTCATGCTCATTCGTTCTATCGGCTCCGGCTGGCCAGTGGGCTGCTCCTTCTGGAGGCGGGACTGCTCCTGTTGCAGGGGCAGCGGGATGACAAGGACCGGCGCTTCTGGAGCGAGGTGGTGGCCGCAGGATTGGCCAGTGCGGCGGCGGGGTTCGAGCTACTGGCGGTGGGGACCGAACAGACCCTGCTGGGCGTCGGGCGGAACAGCGCGATTGCGCGGGGAGCGGACATCAGCCTGGGGCGTTATCGGCTATGGGGGGCGGGATTGGCGACGGTGGGTGGCGTTGTCAGTATTGCGTGGGACGTTTCAGATGCGAGAGAAGCCGACGTTCGATCTAAATCATTGCTGGCGACGACTTATTGGCTGCGAGCTGGATCTACGACCGCCCTACTTTTGGGGCAGGGAGGAATAGCGTTTTCACAAGCGAGTGCGTTTTTCCAATGGCTATCAATGAGTGCCAACCAAACATGGAGAAGCAGCTTATACGCTACCCTTTCCACTCTTTCCGCACGGCTAGCCGCGAACCGAGCAGCAATGATGTTTCTGAGTCGCTTGAGCTGGATAGGCGGCGCAATTGTACTCGGCACCACTATAACCTTACTCATCATCGATGATGACGCACTGGAGAAGTGGTGCAGCAAATGTTGCTTCCGCCTTAAATCATCCAACAAAGGATACATAAAGGACACCGAAGAACTCGAAGCCTTATTCAGCGCCATGAGTGAGGTCATATAATGTATTTTGTTGAATGGCTTGCATGGCTGGCCGCCATTGACCCCAAAGAAAAACGCGAAGCCTTTAAAAAGCAGAACAGAACAATTAAGAACAGAGGGGTGTACGAAAGCGAAGACGAAGAATACGTTGCAGCCGCAAAAAAATCAGTATGCAAAACCCCAAAAAGCCGTGGCCCAGTCTACGTGTACAACGAGCATGTGCTCGAAATGCGCTGCGGCATGTGGGAGGACAAGCGCGGGCTGATCAGTATATTATCTCTCACCATAATAATGCTGATAATCAGCGGACTAGAAATTGCTTCCCACTCGATAATGATATTGATCGATCTTGCTTCTAATTATCAGGGAGAGCCGTATGGTGAGAGGCTATATCTAGCAGTTTTCTTTCTCAGCACAACCCTCTGCATCTTGTGGTTTTACCTGAAATATGTTTTCCGTTTCACACGCTTTGAAATGTTCACGTCACGCCACTTGTTGATACGCTTCAACCGCACCACCCAACAAGTCTACCTCCACCGCCCGCCATACTGCGGAGGGATCGTCACGCTCCCGTGGAACGGCGTATCGTCCAGCGGCTCTGATAAAAAGTATGCTCCGCCAGGTGGCATGGGCATGCCGCTGGAACTCACATGGTCGCCCGTTTTCACTGGCACACTGCGTCCTGAACTGATCTGGGTAGGCAAATCCGCGAACAATTTCGCGGAGCTTCAAGCCGAATGGGAGTTTATCCGTCGTTTCATGGATGAAGGCCCAGAGGGACTACCGCCCCCCCACATCACCTCGCATTTCCCCTGGCCCTGGCAAGCCTTCACGCCTCAGTTCGAAGGTCTGACGCACTACTTCCGCAGTTCCCCACGCGTCCTGAAATGCGGCCTGCTCTTGCTGTCTCCTGCCTTCCTGATCATCGGAACAGGCCACTGGGTGAGTCTCCTGCTGTGCTGGAAACCTCGCTGGCCCAAGATCATCCGTGAAGCCGGCCTGCCGGGAAAACCCGTCCCGGCACTAACCACAGTTGACGATTACCCACCCCATATCCAGGAGAGGCTACGGGAAAACGCCTACCTCTGGGCCATACGTCCAGGCAAACGCCCGGAGAGAAAACCCCGCGTCTCTAAACGTCGACCCAAGAGCCAACCCAATATCGAGAAGGATGCGCCCCATGAGGTCGACAGTATCGATCAGCCGTAAAGCCGGGTTGTTGGTCGGTATGGAGGGCGTGTCCTCCCGGGCGCGGCTGCTCGCCCAGTGGTGGCGTCCGCCGGCACTCACCCCAGGCCTTGGTAAGCACAGCATCATGGCCGCAACGTTAAACGTCACTTACTGGCCAGACCGAAACTCCCCTGAGGCCTATGCACACTTAGAAATTCAGGCGATCAACGAATGACTAAAATCAATGAATATCTACCTCGTCACCCCATTGGCTGGAAATATGACCTACCTCTTCCCACCGAAGAACCACCCGTATCATTCAACCCGGCTCTGCTACCGCCCACGCCAAACCAAATAAATAACACTTACATGGAAGTATCCAGAGCAACTTTGAGCACCAGAGGCCTTGGCAGCATCGGCGGAATCATAACATTACTACTCAGCCTTCTAGTAAACTTACCATTTATCTATGACTCAATCACAAATAGCAGCGATATGAATATAGGCTTCATTCTCCTAGGATACCTATTTATAATTATTTCATGCTGGGCGATAATACCTTACATCCGTATAGACCTAGAACTACCGCGCGACGAGCCAATACGCTTCAACCGTTCACGCCAGAAAGTCTACTTCTATCAATATAGATTTGATCGCATCAGCGTGTTCAGCCGAAAAAAATGGGGGATCCACCCTGTGGCCTACGACTGGAAAGATCTTACCGCCGAAGTCTGTAGTGTCTACGCCCCCATGGGTAATGGTGGAGTCGTCGAAAAAGTTCTTTTCGCAGTCCGCAAACCAGGTACCGACGAAATTATCGACCGTCTCTTCCTCACCCATAATATCGAGGTTGGAACGCGATACTGGGAGATCATCAGACTGTTCATGCAACAGGGCCCAGACGCCCTTCCCACCTTTGTTCGCCCGCCCCGCGATTGGGACAATGACTTCGAACTCACCCCCATTCGCCGATTGGCCCCCAGGGTGCAATGGCCGGAAGCGATAGACCGTGAGTCCCGTACTGGCCCTGCCGCAGGAGAACCCACATGAAACCGGTCGTCCTTGTAGGCCACCTGCACGAGTGCCCGCTGCATGGCGCGGGTGTGGTGGAAACCGGCTGTGAAACCTATCAGTTCAATGGCAAACCCGTTGCCCGCGTCGGGGACCGTATCAGCTGTGGGGCGCTAATCGAAACGGGGGCCACGCACTTTCTCATCGATGGCAAGTGCGTTGCACGCCAGGGCGATCGCACCAGTCATGGTGGCACGCTTGTCGAGGGGGACTCGGGGTGGCTTCTCGACTGACAGGTGCTTGTGCCTTGGGGCAAGAGACGCCATGCGCCTGCAACCACCAAATCCCAGGCACAAAAAAAGAGGCCTTTCGGCCTCTTCTTTGTGATCCCAGCGACGCACTGCGGATCTAATTTGGAGCGGGAAACGAGACTCGAACTCGCGACCCCGACCTTGGCAAGGTCGTGCTCTACCAACTGAGCTATTCCCGCGTCGTGATGGGTGCCATTCTAGCGATTTCCAGAACGGCGTCAACCCCTTGATTCAAAAAAACTTTTACTTCTGCTCCGAACCTTCGCGCAGGTGCGGCCAGGCGGCCAGCAGGTAGTGCACCATCGAGATCAGGGTCAGGCCCGCCGCCACCAGCAGCAGCCCATAGCCCAGCACCACCCAAAAGGTCAGCAGCGGCGGGTTGGCCAGCAGGATCACCAGCGCCAGCATCTGCGCGGCGGTCTTCCACTTGCCCAGGTTCGACACCGCCACATGAGCGCGGGCGCCGAGCTCGGCCATCCACTCGCGCAGCGCCGAGACGACGATCTCGCGGCCGATGATCACCGCCGCCGGCAGCGTCAGCCAGAAGTTGGCGTGCACCTGCACCAGCAGGACCAGGGCCACGGCGACCATCAGCTTGTCGGCCACCGGGTCGAGGAAGGCGCCGAACGGGGTGCTCTGCTGCAACCGACGCGCCAGGTAGCCGTCGAGCCAGTCGGTGGCGGCGGCGATGGCGAACACCGTGCTGGCGGCCATGTAGCTCCAGTGATAGGGCACATAGAACAGCAGGATGAAGATCGGGATGAGCAGGACGCGTAGAACGGTGAGCAGGTTTGGAATATTCATCGGTACGACTGGCTGCGAGTTGAACCCGGCATTCTACTCGCTATGCAGGCTGGCATAAATCGACTCGGCAAGCTTTTTACTGATGCCGGGGGCTTTGGCGATCTCATCGATACTGGCGCGGTTGAGCTCCTGCAGGCCGCCGAAATGTTTCAGCAGGTCGCGACGGCGCTTGGGGCCGACCCCGGCGACGTCCTCCAGGCTCGAGGTGCGCCGGGCCTTGCCGCGCCGAGCACGGTGGCCGGTGATGGCGAAGCGGTGGGCTTCGTCGCGGATCTGCTGGATCAGGTGCAGGGCCGGCGAGTCGCCCTTGAGGGTGAACTCGTGGGCCACGTCGTTCAGGTACAGGGTCTCGAAACCGGCCTTGCGGGTCACGCCCTTGGCCACGCCCAGCAGCGTCAGGTCAGTAAAGCCCAGTTCCTGCATCACGTCGCGGGCCATGTTCAGCTGGCCCTTGCCGCCGTCCACCAGCAGCACGTCAGGCAGCTTGCCCTCGCCGTCCTTGATCCGCCCATAGCGGCGCTGCAAGGCCTGGTGCATGGCCGCGTAGTCGTCGCCAGCGGTGACGCCCTCGATATTGAAGCGGCGGTAGTCGGACTTGAGCGGGCCTTCGGGGCCGAACACCACGCAGCTGGCCACGGTGGCTTCGCCGCTGGAGTGGCTGATGTCGTAGCACTCCAGGCGCTGCGGCACCTCGTCCAGGTCGAGCACCTGGGCCAGCGCCTCGAAGCGCGCGGCCATGTGCTGGCGGTTGGCCAGGCGGGCGTTGAGGGCCTGCTCGGCGTTGGTCACCGCCAACTGCTGCCAGCGCGCGCGGGTGCCGCGCACCCGGTGGCTGATGCTGATCTCGCGTCCGCGCAGGGTCTGCAGCGCCTCGCTGATGGCGGCGAAGTCGTCGTGCACCACGTTGACGATCAGCTCGCCCGGCAGCTCGCGCTCGGCGTTGCCCAGGTAGTACTGGGACAGGAACGCGGCCATGACCTCGGCCACCTCCTCCTCGATGCCCACCTGGGGGAAGAAGTTCTTGCTGCCCAGCACCCGGCCGCCACGCACGCTGATCAGGTGCACGCAGGCACCGCCCGGGTTGACGAAGGCCGCCACCACGTCGACGTCGCCGGAGCCGCCCTCCATGTACTGCTGGTCCTGGACCCGGCGCAGCAGGGCGATCTGGTCGCGCAACTCGGCGGCCTTCTCGAAGTTCAGGGCCATGGCGGCCTTTTCCATCTCGGCGCTGAGCTCGTTGCCCAGCTGCTGGCTGCGGCCTTCGAGGAACATCACCGAGTGGCGCACGTCCTCGGCGTACTCCTCGGCGGCGACCAGCCCCACGCACGGCCCCTTGCAGCGCTTGATCTGGTACTGCAGGCACGGGCGGGTGCGGTTGGCGTAGTAGCTGTCCTCGCACTGGCGCACCGAGAACGCCTTCTGCAACAGGCTCAGGCTCTCGCGGATGGCACCGGCGCTGGGGTACGGGCCGAAATAGCGGCCCTTGGCCTTCTTCGCGCCGCGGTGGATGCCCAGGCGCGGGAACTCACCGTCGGACAGGAACACGTACGGGTAGGACTTATCGTCGCGCAGCAGGATGTTGTAGGGCGGCCGCCATTCCTTGATCAGCGTCTGCTCGAGCAGCAGCGCCTCGGTCTCGTTGGCGGTGATGGTGGTTTCGACCTGAGCGATGCGCCCCACCAGGGCAGCCGTCTTCGGCGCCAGCCCGGTCTTGCGGAAATAGCTGGCCAGGCGCTTCTTGAGGTTCTTGGCCTTGCCCACGTACAGCAGCCGGGCCTCGGCGTCGAACATCCGGTACACGCCCGGGCGACCGCTGCAGGTCGCCAGGAACGCGCTTGCATCAAAAGGTTGTGACATGAGGTGTGCTTACAGACTTGCGTCGACCATACCGTGGCGGACGGCCAGCAAGGTCAGTTCGACGTCGCTGGTGACCGAGAGTTTTTCGAAGATTCGATAACGGTAAGTATTGACGGTCTTGGGGGACAGACACAACTTGTCAGAGATGATCTGCACCTTCTGGCAGCCTACGATCATCAGCGCAATCTGGATTTCCCGCTCGGACAGCGCGTCGAACGGCGAGCCCTGGGGCTGGAACGACTTGAGCGCCAGCTGCTGGGCGATCTGCGGGCTGATGTAGCGCTGGCCGGCGAAGGCCAGGCGGATCGCCTGGACCATTTCGTCGAGCCCGGCGCCCTTGGTGAGGTAGCCCGCGGCACCCGCCTGCAACAGGCGGGTGGGGAACGGGTCTTCCTCGCACACGGTCACCGCGACCACCTTGATGTCCGGATGGCTGCGCAACAGCTTGCGCGTGGCTTCCAGACCACCGATCCCTGGCATCTTCACGTCCATCAGGACCACGTCCGGCTTGAGCTCGCGGGCCAGCTTGAGGGCGGACTCGCCAGAGTCCGCCTCCCCCACCACCTGCAGCCCGTCGATGTCGGCCAGCATGCGTGTGATGCCGGTACGCACCAGATCGTGATCGTCGACCACCAGGACCCTAATCAAGCAGACACCTCGTCAGTGGGGCGATTGGATCCCGCCACCTTAACAAAATTTTTCACAACGAACCTAGCGCAAAGCGTCATGGAAATATGCCTGCCGGTCAGGCCGCCGAATACGCAGCACTTGCGCCCCGCCCTCCTCGCCTGCCAGGCGGTTGAGCAAGTGCCAGACCGCAGCCTGGTCGGCCGAGGGCAGGCGGCGGAACGCGTCGAGCAGACGGTTTTCGTCAGACGTGAGGCTGTCCAGCGGCGCTGGGGTGTGCACGCCGCTCAGCACATAGAGCGCATCGACGCCCTTGCTGGCGACGGCCGCGAGGTAATCCATGCGCGGCGTGCGTTCGCCGCTCTCGTACTTGCCCTGGGCGTTGGGCTCGACACCGCCAATGTCGCCAAAGATACGCTGGGTCAACCCCAGGCGTTCGCGCTCTTCTCTGAGTCGCGGACCGAATCCGTTCATCTGCTTGCCTCCTTTGCATGAATGGAAGAAGGGTGCATCCCGCACCCGAGTGAATGCTTGCGCAGTCGTCCGGCACTATGCCAATTGGATCCAATCCTTGCAAGCCATCATTGCGCCACGGTCGGACGACTGGGGGACATGGAAGCGCCCGACGACAGACGAAAATAGCACTTCCAAGAATCAGAAAAATCACCCAAGTCAGTAAAAAATCGCATATCTAAGCGCGACTGAAATGGCGGAAAACGTGGCGAGAAGCGCCATTTTGGCGCCATTTTATCGGCACAAACAAGCATATCGATTTTTTGACGCCTAACTTTTAACCAACTTTAACTTGTTGTTTTTCAAGTGATTTTTAACTTTCTCACAGAGAATTTGTAATTTATCAAAACAACAACACAACAAAGCTTGCCGAACTATCAGAAAACTCCTTAGGATGTAAAAAGACCATCAAGAAACAGCCTGCATCGCTATATATCTAGCGCGGCCTGATCCTGCGCGTCTGGCATTTTCAAAACTTCTGAACTGAGTATCTCGGCCGGCCTTGCACCGCGCCTGGGGAGAGGGATCTATGAACATCAGTATCTTCGGACTTGGCTATGTGGGGGCGGTCTGCGCCGGCTGCCTGTCGGCACGCGGACACCAGGTACTGGGGGTCGACGTCGCCCAGGCGAAGATCGACATGATCAACCAGGGCCGCTCGCCCATCGTCGAGCCGGGCCTGGAACAGCTGCTGCTCGACGGCGTACGCCAAGGCCGCCTGCGCGGCACCACCGATGTCCAGGCGGCGATCCTGGCCACTGAGCTGTCGTTGCTGTGCGTCGGCACGCCGAGCAAGGCCAACGGCGACCTCGACCTGGTGTACATGGAAGCGGTGTGCCGGGAGATCGGCGCGGCCCTGCGCGACAAGGCCAGCCGCCATACCGTGGTGGTGCGCAGCACGGTGCTGCCGGGCACGGTGAAGAACGTGGTCATCCCGCTCCTCGAGCAGGCTTCGGGCAAGCAGGCCGGGCGTGATTTCGGCGTGGCGGTCAACCCGGAGTTCCTGCGCGAGAGCACGGCGATCCAGGACTACGACTTCCCGGCCATGACCGTGATCGGCGAACTCGACAGCCGCTCGGGCGACCTGCTCGCCGCGCTGTACGAAGGCCTCGACGCCCCGGTGATCCGCAAGTCGATCGAGGTCGCCGAGCTGATCAAGTACACCTGCAACGTCTGGCACGCTACCAAGGTCAGCTTCGCCAACGAGATCGGCAACATCGCCAAGGCCTCCGGGGTCGATGGCCGCGAAGTGATGGACGTGGTCTGCCAGGACTACAAGCTCAACCTGTCGCGCTACTACCTGCGCCCGGGCTTCGCCTTCGGCGGATCGTGCCTGCCCAAGGACGTGCGCGCCCTCACCTACCGCGCCAGCCAGCTGGACGTGGCGCACCCGCTGCTGGCCTCGATCATGGACAGCAACCGCAACCAGGTACAGAACGCCTTCGACCTGGTGACCCGGGCCGGCAAGCGCCGCATCGCCCTGCTCGGGCTGGCCTTCAAGGCCAACAGCGACGACCTGCGCGAAAGCCCGCTGGTGACCCTGGCCGAGCAGCTGATCGGCAAGGGCTACGACCTGCGCATCTTCGACGCCAACGTCGACCACGCCCGTCAGTTCGGCGCCAACCGCCAGTACATCGAGCAACAGATCCCCCACGTCAGCGCCCTGCTGCGCAGCGACCTGCAGCAGGTGATCGACGAGGCCGAGGTGATCGTGCTGGGCAACAACGACGAGCGCTTCGTCCAGGCCCTGGACGTCGGCAACGGCAAGCAGGTGATCGACCTGGTCGGCTTCATGGCCGGCAGCAGCGACGCCCAACGCCACGGCATCTGCTGGTAAGGCACGCCGCCGCCCGCCGTCACGGCGGGCCCCGACCCAAGGAGCTACAACGCCATGGAACGACAGCAACAGCGGCCTTTCGCGGCCCCGGCGTACATGCGCGCGGCGGCCGGCTTCTGCGCCTGGGCGCTGCTCGCCGGGCTGATCGCCCTGGCCGCGCAGATGGTCGCGCCACAGTACCTGGACCCGAGCCACCACCAGTTCATCTTCATCATCGGCACCCTGGGCATGTGGCGCTACGGCAACGCCATCGTCCACTACCTGCGCGGCATGTACTTCCTGCACTGGCGCTTCCCGCGCCTGCGCCGCCGGGTCGAACGCCTGGGTGACGCGGCCTTGCCGTCGCACATGTTCATGGTGGTGACCAGCTTTCGCATCCCCACCCACACTACCTTCAAGGTGTACCAGTCGGTGTTCCAGGAGGTGCAGCGGCTGAAGGTGCCGTGCACGGTGATCGCCTCGATCGTCGAGAAAGGCGACGAGCAGTTCATCAAGGACATCATGCGCGACGAGGTGCAGGGCCGCGACGATATCGGCCTGGTGATCGTCCGCGCCCGCGGCACCGGCAAGCGCGATGGCCTGGCCCACGCCTTCCGCGCGCTGTCGCGGCAGATGCCGCTGGACGACGCGGTGGTCGGCGTGGTCGACGGCGACACCATGATGCTGCCCGGCTGCGTCGAACGGGCGGTCAAGCTGTTCGCCGTGCTGCCCGACGTCGGCGGGCTGACCACCAACGAGTTCTGCGAGGTCGAGGGCAGCCGCTGGATGCGCCAGTGGCACTCGATGCGTTTCGTCCAGCGGCACATCAACATGTGCTCGATGGCCCTGTCGCACCGGGTGCTGACCCTCACCGGGCGGCTGTCGTTCTTCCGCGCCGGGGTGATGACCGACCCGGACTTCATCCGTGACGTCGAGGCGGATTTTCTCGAACACTGGCGCCTGGGCCGCTTCCAGTTCCTCACCGGCGACGACAAGTCGAGCTGGCTGAGCCTGATGCGCGCCGGCTGGGACACCTTCTACGTGCCCGACAGCCATACCCTGACCGTCGAGCACCCACCCAGCGACAGTTTCTGGGTGGCCACCCGCCAGCTGATGTTCCGCTGGTACGGCAACTCGCTGCGGCAGAACTTTCGCGCCACCGCCCTGCTCGGCCGTGCGCGCCTGGGGCTGTTCACCCTGTACGTGCTGCTCGACCAGCGGGTGTCGATGTGGACCTGCCTGATGGGCCTGACCGCCTCGGTGCTGGCCGGCCTGGTGTTCGGCATCCAGTACCTGCTGGTGTACCTGTTCTGGGTGCTGGTCTCGCGCAGCCTGGTAACGGTGCTGTTCGTCTTCGCCGGGCACCCGGTCAGCCCGGTGTACCCGTTCGTTCTCTATTACAACCAGATCGTCGGTTCGCTGATGAAGGTCTACGCGATGTTCCACATGGACCAGCAACGCTGGACGCGGCAGAAGACCACCCTGGCCACCGGCAGCGTCGACTTCGACGCCAGCCTCAACCGCTGGTCCTCGAAGGCGATGCTGTGCTCCTCGATCGCCATCTTCTTCGGGGTCATCACCGTTCTCCTGGAACTCACGCAACGTTAAGGAAAGGCGCCTGCACATGAGTACTTCGAATACCCCGGCGGCCCCGGGCAAGACCGCGGCCAACATCGTCCACGAGGCCATCGACGAGCGTCAGTACGTGCGTACCCGCATGCACGCCCGGGTGCGCCTGTCCGGCGCCGGACGCGAACCGTTCGAGGCCGACCTTGCCGATATCTCGCTGGGCGGCATCGGCCTGCTGCACGAGGCGCCGCTGACCGTCGGCGCGCTGTACGACGCCTCGATCCAGCTGCGCCTGAACCAGGTGGACCTGTCGATCGATGGCAAGGTGCGCATCGTCTCCCAGCGCGGCAAGGAGGTCGGCGCGCAGTTCGTCGACCTCGACGCGCAGAAGCGCGACATCCTGCGCTACCTGATCAGCGCCTACCTGTCGGGCGAAGTCGCCGACATCAACGGCCTGTTCAACGTGATGCAGCGCGAGAACTACATCAAGGCGCGCAAGCACCAGCAGGCCAGCGCCCGCACCCCGGGCGAGCGCCTCAAGGCCGTGGCCGGCACCGCGCTGTACGCCGCCGCGGGCCTGGCCGCCCTGGGCTTCGTCGGCTACAAGGGCTACCTGCTGTTCTTCCGTGTTCCGGCGCTGCAGGCCACGGTGGCCGGCAATGCCCAGGTCATCAGCATGCCGGACAACGGCTACGTGAAGTACCTGCTGCCGGCCGGCGCCAGCGAGGTGCAGGCCGGCCAGCCGCTGGCGAACATCTCCACCCAGCTGGCCACCAGTTTCACCAGCCCGGCGGACATGAAGGCCCTGGCCGACCTCGCCCCGGGCGACCTGCAGGCGCTGCTGGGCCGCGCCAGCGTCGAGACGGTGATCAACAGCCCGTGCGACTGCCAGGTCTGGTACCCGGCGCCGCCGCTGGACGGCTATGGCTACAAGGCCGCACCGATGATGCACCTGCTGCCGAAGAACGAGGGTTTGTTCGTGCGCGCCAACGTGCCGTTCGACAAGCTCGCCGATGTCGGCCGCGTGCGCTCGGTGGACATGCAGGTGTTCGGCCTCGACCAGCACTTCAGCGGCACGGTGGTCGACGCCCGCTCCGACGAGCTGAACCACAACCTGGCGCTGACCATCCAGCCGGACAGCCCGCTGCCGGCGGCGGCCTACCAGAAGGCCGTGGCGGTCGACCTGTACCTGGGCCTGCCGTTCGGCAGCGGCAACTGAGGGCCGCTCATGATCGCCAAGAACGCCCCGCGCCTGTTGCTGGCCAGCCTCGGCCTGGCCTGGGCCGGCAGCGGCTGGGCCGGGCAGAGCCTGGAGCAGATCCGCTACGCGCTGTACAAGGACCCGAGCGCCGACGTCACGAGCGACCTGCGCGCCCTCGCCGAGCGCGGCGACCTGGCCTCCAAGCAGCTGCTCGGCGATGTGCTGGCCAACAGCGACAGTGCCAACCGCCAGGATATCGTGAGCCTGTACCAGGAGGCCTTCGCCGACGGCCACGGCCAGATCCCGGCGCTGGCCTCGCTGGCGCGCCTGCTCGACCGCACCCCGCGCCTGCAGCGCAGTCACGAGGCGTGGGTGCGCCAGGCCCTGGCCCGCTACCCCAACGACCGTGATCCGCGCAGCACCAGCACCAGCCTGGAGGTGTTCCTGGTCTATCCGCAGCTGTTCCCCGGCGAGCGCGCCGCCGAACTGCTGGCGTTGTACGAACAGAGCTGCCTGCTCAACTGCCGTCCTGAGCTGTACCGCGCCGTGGTCGCCGAGCGCCAGGGCGACCGCGCCGCCGCCGAGCGCTGGTACCGGCAGGCGGCACGCATCGACCCGCGCGGCATCGAGCGCTACTACCGCTTCCTCGGCGAGCGCCAGGACCCGGCCTTCCTCGCCTTCGCCCGCAGCCTGGAGCCGGAGATGGCCAGCCTGCCGGTGGAGGTGGTGCAGCGCATCGGCGCGCTGCTGGACAGCATCCATGGCACCACCCGCGCCGAGCTGGACGCCGAGCGCGAGCAGCGCCAGAACCGCGCCATGGGCCCCAAGGTCGAGCCAACGGCCGAGCAACTGGCCCGCGACAAGGCCAACGACCAGCTGCGCGCCGACGGCATCGCCGAGGCCCAGCGCTGGCTGGACAACGCCGTCGCCCGTGGCTACCTGCCGGCACAGGTGTCCAAGGCCAACTTCATGATTTCCAACCCCACCGAGCACAACGCCGAGCAGACCCAGGCGCTGATCGCCCAGGTGCGGGCCAAGGACCCGACCCGGGCCAAGGCGCTGGACGCGGCGTTCTACATGGTCAACAACTGGCTGACCCTGGATCCGCAAAAGTCCCAGGCGCTGATCGACGAACTGATCGCCGCCCATTACCCCGACGCGCAGCTGCTGCTGGGCGACCTGTACAGCAAGGGCGGCCTCGACCAGCCCGACCAGGAACGCGCCCTGGCCATCTGGCAGCGGCAGGCCGAACAGGGCTCGACCGCAGCCTGGTACCGCATGGCCACCGTGCACCTGCGCGGCCGGGCCATCTGCCACGACCCGGTCAAGGCCTACACCTATGCGCGCATCGCCCTCGACCTGGGCGAGACCCGCGCCCGCGGCCTGATCAAACGGCTGGACAAGACCTTGCCCAAGGATGACATCGAGCGCGCCCTGGCGGCGCGCAACGATCTGTTGAAGGAGGCCACCCTGTGAAAGCCCACCCATCCCTGCTCGGCGCCCTGCTCGCCCTGGCGCCCCTGGCGGCGCTGGCGGGCGAGGAAGTCACCGGCCCCGAGGCCGACAGCAGCGCGCCGGTGCGCATCGCGACCGTTGACGGCAGCGAGCCGGTGATCACCTCGGAGTTCTTCAACAAGCTCACCGTGCAGACCGGCTACGGGCCGGCAGACTCCCAGGTCGGCCGCGACCGCGAAAGCTTCTACAGCCTGCGCTACGAGCCGTCGTTCGCCTGGTACTCGCCGGAAAAACGCTGGGCCAGATGGATGGTCTATGGTCGCCTGTGGCTGAACTACGACTCCAGCCAGTCGAGCAACCTGGCCAACGAGTCGACCAACAACAATGAACGCGAGCAACCCGAGGGCTGGTACGCCGAGCTGCGCGAGCTGTACGTCAAGCGCAACCTGATCGGCGACGACCCGCGCTTTTCGCTGTCGTTCGGTCGCCAACGGTTCTACGACGACTACGGCATCTGGTGGGACGACAGCCTGGAGTCGCTGCGCTTCAACTACCAGGATACCTTCAGCGATGCCTTCGTCGCGGTCGGGCAGAAATTTCGCAACTACAACACCGACGTCAACTCGCTGGCCGCCAGCGAAGCGCGCACGCTGTACCTGATGGCCCAGTACGCCTATCGCTGGAGCCCGAACAACCAGGTCGGCGTGCGCCTGATGCAGGAGAACGACCGCAGCGGCCACGACGTCGACGACCGCTACGACTTCAAGGGTTGGCGCTACGGGTTGTTCTTCAAGGGCGACAACCTGCCACTGGCCAGCGACTACCACCTGGAACTGGCGGCGCTGGACGGCACGATGGACAACACCGCCGGCAACGGCGTCACCAGCACCGGCCTCGGCAGCCGCGGCTGGGCGGCGCTGGGCGAGGTCGGCAAGCGTTTCGAGACCTTGCCCTGGACCCCGCGCGTGGCCCTGCGCGGCGGCCTGACCGACAAGCCGGACGACGACAACGACGGCTTCCGGCTCAACCCGATCCAGTCCGACCGCATCACCCGCCAGGGCTCGTACAGCACGCGCCTGACCAGCTCGTTCGTCGCCCTCGACCTGCGCAACCTGAGCTACTACGGCTTCGCCCTGGAGACCCGGCCCACGGCGCGCAGCGCCCTGGATCTGCGGGTGACCCAGCTCAACCTGCGCGATGAAGCCGGCGCCCTGCCGATCCGCATGGCCGCCGATACCCGCGCCCGGCGCCAGAGCGAACTGAACGCCGGCCGGCACGGCAAGGGCGACAACGTCGGCCAGATGATCGACCTCAACTACTACTGGAAGATGTTCCCGGTAGCCCTCGACGGCAAGCACCTGGACGTCAACACCCTGGTCAGCGCCAGCTACCTCAACGCAGGCAGCGCGCTGGACAGCGGCGACGACTACCAGCTGAGTGTCGGCGTGGTGATCAGCTACTAAGGACCGGCCAGCATGATCTTCGCCTCCAACGTCTTCCTGTTCCTCTACCTGCCGCTGTTCCTGGCCATCTACTACCTGGCTCGGCCGCAGTGGCGCTCGCTGGTGATCGTCGCCGCCAGCTACGTGTTCTACGCCTGGTGGCGCCCGGACTTCCTGCTGCTGTTCGTCGCCATCACCGCCTGGAACTACGGCTTCGGCCTGTTCATCAAGGCGCGCCTGGACGCCGGCGACAAACGCCGCGCCCTGCGCCTGCTGTGGCTCGGCGTGGCCGGCAACCTGGCAACACTGGGCTACTTCAAGTACGCCAACTTCGGCGCCGAGGTGCTGGCCCTGCTGCTGGCGCCGCTGGGCATCAATACCTGGACCCTGGAGAACATCTTCCTGCCGCTGGGCATCTCGTTCTACGTGTTCCATGCCCTGAGCTACATCGTCGACATCTACCGCAAGGACGCCACGCCCACCCGCAGCTTCATCGACTTCGCCGCCTTCGTCGCGCTGTTCCCGCACCTGGTGGCGGGGCCGATCCTGCGCTACAGCCAGCTCGCGCCGCAGCTGCGCCAGCGCAGCCACTCGCTGGAGCTGTTCTCGCTGGGCGTGTGCCGCTTCATGCTCGGCTTCATCATGAAGGTGCTGATCGCCGACCGCCTGGCGCCGATCAACGTGCTGTTCGTCGGCGAAGGCACCCTGCAGTTCAGCGATGCCTGGTTCGGCCTGGTGGTCTCGACCCTGCAGCTGTACTTCGACTTCGCCGGCTACAGCCACATGGCCCTGGGCCTGGCGCTGATGATGGGTTTCCGCTTCCCGGAAAACTTCAACCAGCCCTATGTGTCGCAGAGCATCACCGAGTTCTGGTCGCGCTGGCACATGACCCTGGCGCATTTTCTGCGCGACTACGTGTACCTGCCGCTGGTGCGCAAGCGCGTGGCCGGCGCCCTGCCGGCGCTGGTGTGGACCATGCTGCTGTCGGGCCTGTGGCACGGCGCCAGTTTCGCCTTCATCTGCTGGGGGCTGTTCTTCGGCATCGGCATGGTGCTGGAGCGCAGGTTCAACCTCGCGACCAAGGTCACCACGCCCTACCACCTGGGTCGCAACCTGCGCACCGCGCTGCTGATCATCCTGAGCATGCCGCTGTTCTTCACCATGGACCTGCGCCACAGCCTGCAGATCTACCAGGCGCTGCTGGGCTTCAACGGTTTCGGTTCGCTGGAGCTCTACGTGCTCGGCGCCTCGAAGATGGCCATGGCCTTCGCCCTGGTGGCGGTCGCCTGGCTGATCCTGGCCGGGATCAACAACGTGCGCTTCTACGCCGGCAACAAGGAAGGCTACTTCATGCGTCACGTCGGCGTGCTGCACAGCCTGCTGCTGTGGGGCGGCTTCCTGCTGGCGTTGAGCAGCCTGGCGGCCAGTTCGTTCTCGCCGTTCCTGTATTTCCAGTTCTAGGAGAGTGCCATGTACCCGGTGATGAATTCGGCCGGCAAGGCCAACGGTGTGGTCTTCGCCCTGGCGCTGGCGGCGATGTTCGTCTACTCGCTGCCGCCGGTGCTGAGCTTCGCCCGCGCCCAGACCGACAGCTGGAACCTGTTCGTCGACGGCAAGCTGCTGCGCAAGTTCGAACAGGTCTACGACAAGCGCCTGTTCCTGCGCGAGCCTTCGCAGCGACTGTGGGCCGACGCCCAGTTCCAGCTGTTCGGCGAGGGCACCAAGGGCGTGGTGCTGGGCAAGGACGGCTGGCTCTACACTAACCAGGAATACCGCGTGCCCAACGACCTGGACGCCAGCCTGGCGAGCCAGCTGGAGCAGATCGTCAAGGTCCAAAGGCAACTGGCCGAGCACGGCAAGCACCTGGTGCTGCTGCCGTTGCCGATGAAACTGGATATCTACGCCAGCCACGCCGCGCACGCCTTCGACCCGCGGGTGCACAGCCTCTACGACCGCTTCGTCGCCGACCTGCAGCTACGCCGGCTGGACGTGGTGCCGCTGCGCGACGCCTACCTGCGCAACCTGGCCGGCCCACGGCTGTTCCTCAAGTCCGACACCCACTGGAGCCCGGACGGCGCGCGCCTGTCGGCCTATGAGCTGGCCCGCCAGCGCCCGCAGCTGCTCGGCGACCAGGTGTACGTGTCGCGCAAGGCCGGCGACAAGACGGTCAAGGGCGACCTGATGAACTACCTGCAGTTCGACCACGCCCGCCTGGCGCCGCAGTTCGGCGCCAACCCGATCGAGCTGTACG
The DNA here is from genome assembly GCF_014268935.2 of Pseudomonas peradeniyensis. GTDB lineage: Bacteria > Pseudomonadota > Gammaproteobacteria > Pseudomonadales > Pseudomonadaceae > Aquipseudomonas > Aquipseudomonas peradeniyensis. Next base: position 717,659 of record NZ_JABWRJ020000004.1, read on the forward strand.
AGACCCTCCAGGCCGACCAGGACAGCGACGCGCTGTTCGCCGAGCAGACGCAGAGCCTGCTGCTGGTGGGCACCAGCTACAGCAAGATCGACGACTGGAACTTCGTCGGCTTCCTCAAGGAGGCGCTCAACCGCGACCTGCTATCCATCGCCGTGGAGGCCCGCGGGCCGTTCGAGGCGATGAACCAGTTCCTCGCCGGCGACCAGTTGCAGAACCCGCAGATCGACACCGTGGTCTGGGAGTTCCCCCTGCGCACCCTGTTGGCCCACCGTCCCGGCGCGCTGGCCCGCAGCGCCCAGCCCGGGCATTTCTGACGTCCCTAGGAGAACCTGATGAAGCTTTCGCCCCTGTTCACCGCCCTGGCCCTGGCTGCCACCAGCCAAGCCGCCCTGGCCGCCGAAGGCAATGCCGACCTGTACGACGCCGTGGCCCCGGCCGATTCTGCGTTCGTGCGCGTGCTCAACCTGTCCGACAACAACGTTGATGTGGCCCTCAGCGGCAAGCTCAACCCGCAGAAGGTCGCCCCCGGCCAGCTCAGCGGCTACCGCTTCGTGCCGGCCGGCGTGCACAGGATCGGCATCGGCGCCAAGGCCATCGAACCGACCCTGGCGGCCAACGCCGCCAGCACCGTGGTCTACGACGGCAAGCAGCTGCAGTTGATCGCCGACCAGTACGTCAACGAGCCGAAGAAGGCCCAGGTGGCCTTCTACAACCTGACCCCGGCCCAGGCCACGCTGCGCACCGCAGACGGCAAGCACGAGGTGGTCAAGGCCCTGGCCAGCGGCCAGACCGGCGCGCGCATGGTCAACGAGATCAAGATCGACTTCGCCGCCTATGTCGGCGGCCAGGAAGTGGCCAGCTTCGACGAGTTGTTCCTCAAGAAGGGCCGCTCGTACAGCTATGTGCTGCTGCCAGGCAACCGCAGCCTGAGCCTGGCCAACAGCATCGACCCGACCGAGTGACGCCGTGCCGCACGCAAGGATGACAGGCCCATGAACACCCTCCTCCCCCTCGGCCTCGCGGCCACCCTGGCCCTGCTCGGCGTGCAGGCAAAGGCCGCCGAGCCCGCCCGGCCCGGCTGCGAAAACCTGCAGTGCATGGTCTGCCCGGCCCTGGCCGAACCGCAGCACTATGCCGAAGGGCGCATGAAGCTGATGCGCCAGATCGTCCCCGGCAAGGAGCGCTGGCTGTTCCGCTCGATGGTCGACCTGACCAATGACTTTGGCATTCCCGCGCCCATGCGCCCGGAGTTCGCCCGGCTGATGGACGCGTTCCACCGCCAGGGTATCCAGGTGGCCATGGCGATCCAGCCGACCCGCGGCCTGATGCACCGCGACAAGCTCTATGCCGAGCAACTGCACGGGTTCGACTACGAGCGCGCCAGCCGCAACCTCGACAGCTACCTGGGGCAGCTGCGCCAGGCCGGCGCGGTGGTGGCGCCGATGATGCAGCTGGTGCGCCAGCCGCCCCAGGCTGAATACTTCTTCCGCCGCGACCACCACTGGACCCCGAGCGGCGCCGAGGCGACAGCCAAACTGATGGCCGAAGAGATCCGCCGCCAGCCGTTCTACGAAGGCCTGACCAGGAAGCGCTACAGCACCGAGCCCGGCGTGATGGTGCCCAAGGATGGCACCCTGAACCTCGCCCTGAGCTACATCTGCGGCAACAACTACGGTTTCCAGTACGTACGCGGCTACCAGACCGTGCCGGTGGCCGACAGCAGCGACGCCCTGTTCGACGAGGCGCCCGACCCCGAGGTGATCCTGGTTGGCGACAGCAACGCCGCGGCTCGCGAGGACGAGAGCAAGCAGTTCAACTTCGATGGCTACCTGAAGCAATACCTGGAGGCGGATGTCCTCAACTACGCCCTGCCCGGCGTCGGCGAGGACGGCTCGCTGCTGGAGTACCTGCTGTCCGCCGACTACAAGCCCGAGGCGCCGCCCAAGCTGATCGTCTGGGAACTGCCGGCCAACTACCGCCTGGATTCGCCGTTGATGTACCGCCAGTTGGTGCCGGCGATACACGGCGGCTGCAAGGCGTCCAGGGAAATCCTTGGCACGAAATTGCAGCGTCCGCCACTCAAGGTCGGCGAGCGCATCGAACTGCTGAGCAATGCCGGCGGCGCCCGGCAGGCCGTGTCCAAGGGCTTTCTCGATATCCGCCTGAGCGACAGGAGCGTCAAGGACTTCTACATCATCGTCTATTACGACAATGGCGCCCGCGACAAGGTGTGGTTCCGCCGCGAGGCGGCCGTAAGCGGCGGCCAGTACTACCTGGAACTGAGCAAGGCCCCCGAGTTCGCCGGCGCCAACCTGCTCTCGGTATTCCTCGAACCGACCAAGGCCGGTACCGCCGCCACCGATGTGGAGACCCGCCTGTGCCTGTGAATTGCACCCACGCAACCCCTGTAGGAGCGGCCTTGCGCCGCGAAAGGGGCGCAAAGCGCCCCCACAGGTTCACGCTCACCCTGACAGCCCTGGTCTTGCTCACCCCCACGGCCCACGCCGCGCAAACCATCTGGCCCGCCCGCGCCACCGCGCAATCGGCCATGATCGCCGACTACCGCACCCTGACCTGCAGCAAGGCGCCGCCAGCGCCCTACACCGCCAGCCTGCACCTGCAAAGCAAGTACGACCCGCGCGACGCCAGCAAGTCCACCCTGCGCGCCAGCCCCGACGCCGACAGCGAGCGGGTCGCACGGCAGCTCAAGCAGTTCGTCGGCGGCCTGATCCAGGCCGGCAAGCGCTTCCAGAGCGCCAGCAAGCCGCAGCAGGCCAACATGGCCCTGGCCTGCCAGGACCAGTGGCTGGAGCACTGGGCGCAAGCGGGTGCCCTGCTCGACCCGGACGCCAACAACACCGGCATGGCCGCGCGCAAGTGGGCCCTGGCGGCCATGGCCGGCGCGGTGCTGCTGACCCAGGCGGCGGCCGACGGCAAGGCGCCGCTCAGCCCCGTGCAACGACGCTGGTTCACCCAGCTCGGCGAGCAGGTGATCCGCGAATACGACCCGCGCCGCCAGTCCACCACGGTCTACTTCAACAACCACGACTACTGGGCCGCCTGGGCGGTGGCCGCCACCGGCATGCTGGTGGACCGCGACGACTTCATCCGCTGGGCCGACGGCAACCTGCGCCGGGGCCTGGCCCAGGCCGTGCGCCATGGCGACCAGGCCTACCTGCCGCTGGAGGTGGCACGCAGCAAGCTGGCCGCCAACTACAGCCAGTACGCCCTGGTGCCGCTGGTGCTGCTCGGCGAATCGGCCCGGGCCAACGGCCTGGCCTGGAGCGAGGACGACCAGCGCACCCTCGACCAGCTGGCCACCTTCGCTGCCCGCAGCGTGCTCGCCCCGGACTCCCTGCCCCAGCTCAAGGGTCAGCCCCAGGCCGACGTCGCGCCCTACAAGCTGGCCTGGCTGATCCCGTTCCTGGCCCGCCGGCCCGGGCATGCCCTCGCCCGCCAGCTCTACGACAGCGAGGACGGCGAAGTGGACAACTACAGCCAGATCGGCGGCCCGCTCAAGCCGGCCTACCCCAACCTGCCTTGATCAAGGACGCTCCCATGGCACCGTTCAGCCGCTTTTCCCTCACCTGCCTGGCCGCCCTGCTGCTGGCGACCACCGCCCGGGCCGCGCCGGTGATGGACACATTGCCCCAGGCGCAGCACCAGCAGCAGCTGGAGCAACTGCGCCACCAGGCCCGCCAGGCGGTGACCTTCGAGCAGGCGCGCCGCCCACCACCCGCGGGCCGCGCCAGCGTCAGCCTGCAACCGATGTTCTCGTCCCAGGCCGGCAGCTGGCCGTTCGAGCCGTTCGTCAACAACGGCCTGTTCCGCGCCATCGCCGGCTACCAGGCGCATCACCCCCAGGTCGTGGTGCTGCGCGGTGGCAGCATCACCCTGGCGCAGCTGCACGATGCGCTGCACGACCCACGGGTCCTCAAGCGCTACAAGGACGGCTACCTGCTCAGCTACCCGTTGATGATCGGCGCCGATGCCGGCCTGCGGCTGGAGGGCACGAGCCTCTACCTGTACAGCTTCTCCGGCACCGCGCTGATCAACCAGGGCTGGCTGGGGCTAAACCGGTCGACGCTGGAGAGCGTGGCCGGTGACAAGCCCGGCAACACCGACCGCGCCTGGCGGCCCTTCGTGGTGGCCTGGGCTGGCAGCCATACCGAAGTGATCGGCTCGACGCTCAAACGTCTGGGCTACAACGCCAACCTGTCCCGCGGCCTGAGCACCGCGCTCAGCACCCAGCAGCCGGCCAGTGCGCGCCCCGCCACGCTGCTGGTGGAGGCCAGCCATTTCAGCGAGCTGTCCAGCGCGCTGGAGCTGCAGCACAGCCAGGCGACCGTCATCGACAGCCGTTTCGAAGGCTCGCAGCAGTACGCCATCGACACCCGTGACAGCCAACTGAACCTGCGTGGCAACCAGTTGCGCGGCGTCGACAACAACAGCGGCGTGCGCCTGCGTGGCCAGACCCGGGCATCGATCGAAAACAACCTGATCCTCGGCGCCGCCAAGGCCGCCATCGAGATCAGCGACCAGCGCGGCGCCGTGCTGCTGGCCAGCAACCGCATCGGCGACAGCCGTGGCCATGGCATCCAGCTGCGCAACCTCGCGCCCACGGCCGAAGCTCCGTTGCTGATCGACGACAACCTGCTGGCCAGCAGCCAGGGCAGTGCCGTGGACGCCAGCGAGGTCACGGCGCTGACCCTGGTGGGCAACCGTATCGGCAATACCCCGGAGTACGCCGTCAGCCTGCGCAACGCCACGCCGCAGCCGGGGCCGCTGGTAATCAGCGACAACCGCCTGGGGCAGGTGGGCAAGGCCGTGGTGCGGGTGGAGGGGATGCGCGGGGTCGAACTGGGGGGCAATCGCTTCGATGGCAAGGCGCTGTTGCAAAACCTGCTGGCCGGCGACCTGCTGGCGTTGCAGGGGCCAGTGCTGGAGGCGATGCTGGTTCAGGGACAGATGGTCAGAGTGCGCCAGAACTGAAATACACCGCCCTTGTAGGAGCGGCCTTGCGTCGCGAAAGGGGCGCGGAGCGGCCCCAGGATTTCAGCGTAAAAGCAAAGATCGCCGGGGCCGCGTTGCGGCCCTTTCGCGACGCAAGGCCGCTCCTACACAGGATCGCGTCAGGGCACTGGACGCTGCATCCGCACAAAGCACTCGTCCATACCGACCTCGACGAACCCTCGGCGCTGGTACAGGCGCCGCGCCGGATTGCTGCTGAACACCATCAACCGCAGCCAGGGCAACCCACGCTGCACGGTCCAGCCAGCCAACTGCTCCAGCACCCAGCCGCCCACACCCCGGCCGCGCTGCTCGGGCAGCAAGTGCAGCTCGCGGATATACAGCGCCTGGCGGTCCTGGCTGAGGCTGCAAAAGCCCAGCACCCGGTTGTCCTCGACCACCAGCCACTGTTCGCGCCAGCCCCAGGCTTCGTCGAAGGCCTCCTCGATCCACAACAGATCGAATTCACGGTAATACGGCAGCATGGCGCGGCGCGTGAGGTCACGGGCAAACGTAAGGTGTTCGTCGCTGGCGGAAATCAGTTCAAGGGGCATAGCACACCGGCGAACTGGCCGGGCCACGGCGCTCCAGTTCGTCCTCGAGCCACCGGGCCAGGACCTGGGCGTTGTTGTGCTCGGTGTCCTTGCCGGCGTACAGCAAGGTCAGGTCGCCTTTGCCGGCCAGGTCCAGCAACGGGTACCAGTGCTCGGGGTGGGCGGCCAGTTCCTGCTGGTAGCGCCGGGTAAAACCGGCAAAGTCGAATTCGCCGGCGTGAAACGCCTTGCGCAGTGCGTCGGACGGCGCCACTTCGCGCAGCCATTGCCCCTGCAGGTCTTCCTTGCGCTTGTTACGCGGCCAAAGGCGATCGACCAGCACGCGCTGGCCATCCTCGTCCCCGGCCGCCTCGTAGACGCGTTTACAGCGAATCATGCGGCACTCCTGCGACATCGTTCCCCAGACAGCCTAGGGCCTTCATTGATCGAGGTCACGCCCTCGTAACGAATTGTTTCTATGCTGAATACCTTCGGCACCACCGCCCGACGCCAACCGGAGCCCTCATGGCAACCCCGTCCCTGGCCAGCCAGTCCGACCTGACCCTGCCCAGCCCGCGCCCTCACCTTGCCCACAAACCCGGACGCGCCACCCTCACCCTGTTCTTCGGCCTGCTGCTGGCCGGCCTGGCCTACACCTTCTGGAGCCTCAAGCAGGATGTCAGCGCCAGCGGCACCGTGGTCACCACCGTCACCCCCTTCCTGCTGCTGGGCCTGGCCCTGCTGATCGCCCTCGGCTTCGAGTTCGTCAACGGCTTCCACGACACCGCCAATGCCGTGGCCACGGTAATCTACACCCATTCGTTGCCGGCGCCGGTGGCGGTGGTCTGGTCGGGGTTGTGCAATTTCCTCGGCGTGCTGCTCTCCAGCGGCGCGGTGGCCTTCGGCATCATCGCCCTGCTGCCGGTGGAGCTGATCCTGCAGGTCGGCTCGTCGACCGGCTTCGCCATGGTCTTCGCCCTGCTGCTGGCGGCGATCATCTGGAACCTCGGCACCTGGTGGCTGGGCCTGCCTGCGTCATCCTCGCACACCCTGATCGGCTCGATCATCGGCGTCGGCGTGGCCAACGCGCTGATGCACGGGCGCGACGGCACCAGCGGCGTGGACTGGACCCAGGCCAGCAAGGTCGGCTACGCCCTGCTGTTCTCGCCGCTGATCGGCTTCGCCTGCGCCGCCCTACTGCTGCTCGCCCTGCGCGCGCTGGTCAAGCGCCGCGAGCTGTACCAGGCGCCAGAAGGCCAGACACCGCCGCCCTGGTGGATCCGCGGCGTGCTGATCCTCACCTGCACCGGCGTGTCGTTCGCCCACGGTTCCAACGATGGCCAGAAAGGCATGGGCCTGATCATGCTGATCCTGGTCGGCACCCTGCCGATGGCCTATGCGCTGAACAAGACCATGCCCAACGAGCAGGCCCTGCAGTTCTCGGCGGTCGCCGAGGTCACCCGCCAGGCCCTGGTACGCGCAGCGCCGGCACCCGCGCCCGCCGATCCGCGCCAGGTGCTGACCGCGTTCATCTCCGAGCCCAGGGCCAGCGCCGAGCTGGTCCCGGCGCTGGCCGCGCTGACCGGCATGATCGGCGAGGAAGTCAAAGGCTACGGCTCGCTCAAGCGTGTGCCGGCCGAGGCCATGGCCAACGTGCGCAACGACATGTACCTGACCAGCGAGGCCATCCGCCTGATCGACAAGCACCAACTGGCCCGCTACGACGCCGACACCAGCCGCCATGTGCAACTGTTCAAGCGCCAACTGGACGACGCCACCCGCTATATCCCGCTGTGGGTCAAGGTGGCGGTGGCCATCGCCCTGGGCCTGGGCACCATGGTCGGCTGGCGGCGCATCGTGGTGACGGTGGGCGAGAAGATCGGCAAGACCCACCTGAGCTATGCCCAGGGCGCGTCGGCCGAGGTGGTGGCGATGTGCACCATCGGCGCGGCGGACATGTTCGGCCTACCGGTGTCGACCACTCACGTGCTGAGTTCGGGCGTGGCCGGGACCATGGTGGCCAATGGCTCGGGAATTCAACGCAAGACGCTGGTCAACCTGCTGATGGCCTGGGTGCTGACCTTGCCGGCGGCGATGTTGCTGGCGGGGTGCTTGTACTGGTTGCTGAACCAGATTCTCTGAATGTCGCTGACATCTGCAGACGATCGCGCAGAAAGCAAAGTTGCAAACATCACCAGCGTGGGAGCGGGCTTGACCCGCGATAGCGATACTGAATTTTCCGACGCTATCGCGGGGCAAGCCCGCTCCCACAGATCCCCTGTCAGGCCGGGATCTTCAAGCCGCGCTGCACTGCCGGGCGCTCGAGGAACTTGGCCAGCACTCGCTGCACTTCATTGAATTCATCGAACCCCACCAACTCGCGCGCGTTGTAGCGCTCCACCAGATTGCGCACCCAGGGGAAGATGGCGATATCGGCGATGCTGTATGCATCGACCATCCACTCCCGTCCCTGCAGATGGCGGTCGAGCACGCCCAGCAGGCGCTTGGACTCATTGACGTAGCGATCCCGGGGCCGCTTGTCCTCGTACTCCTTGCCGGCAAAGAAGTGGAAGAACCCCACCTGGCCGAACATCGGCCCGATGCCGCCCATCTGGAACATCAGCCACTGCAGCGTCTGGTAGCGCTGGGCAGGGTCCTGGCTGAGCAACTGCCCGCTCTTCTCGGCCAGGTACTGCAGGATCGCCCCCGACTCGAACAACGGCAGCGGCTGGCCACCAGGGCCATCGGGGTCGAGGATTGCCGGAATCTTGTTGTTGGCGCTCAGGGAGATGAACTCGGGGCTCAGCTGGTCGTCGTTGTCGAAGCTGACCTTGTGCACCTCATAAGGCAGGCCGATCTCCTCGAGCATGATCGAGACCTTGACGCCGTTGGGCGTGGCCAGCGAATACAGCTGCAGGCGCTCGGGATGCCGGGCCGGCCATTTGCGGGTGATGGGGAATACGGAAAGATCGGTCATGTTCGCGCCCTGAAGGTTGAGGGACTCAATTTAAAGACTGCCGGGCGTCCTGACCATCACCCAGTCTCGGTGCCGCTCGTCACCGCAGGGAAAGATCGCCTCGCCCACCTTGCGAAAACCATTGCGCCCATAGAAACGGATGGCCCTGGCGTTGAGCTCGTTGACGGTCAGGCGAACCGGGCCACGGGTTTGGGCCAGGGTAGCCTCGAGCAGTGACTGCGCGGCCCCCGTACCGTGGGCGGCGGGCAGCACATAGCAGCGGGAGATTTCCACCAGATGATCGGCCGCGGCGATCCCCAGCTCACCGGGCGCCAGGTCGAGCATGCTGTAGCCCAGCACCTGGCCGCCCTGCTCGACCACCAGCAGGCGCTTGTGCGGGTGGCACAGGTGCGCCTGGAAATGCTCGGGCTGCAGGTTGTGGGCGATATAGTGCTGCTGCGCCGCCGGAGTACTGTCGGGCGGGCTGGCCAGGGCGAAGGTGGCCTGGCCGATGTGGCTCAGGACTTTACAATCGTCGCTGCGGGCCGGGCGGATCTGATAGGGCATGGCAACATCCTGTCGGGCATCCGGATCACCCTCGACAATGCCAGCCCCTCCCAACCGGCGCAAGGCTCAGGCGTCGCCGTGGGCCTGGCGCTTGAGCTTCTCGGTATCTACTCGTACGAACACTGAATCGGCGGTAACGGTCAGCACATCCCCGGCCCAGACCTCGCAGATCACCCGGCTCTTGCGCCCCACCTCACCCTCGACCCGCGCCTTCAGCAGCAGCTCGACGCCCATCGGGGTGGGCTTGAGGTAGGTCAGGCTGAGCTGGCCGGTAACGCAGTCGATACGCGGCAGGCTACCGGGCTCGCGGCCTTCGGCGCGGTAGTGGTGGGCCATGGCGGTCCAGTTGGAGTGGCAATCGACCAGCATGGCCAGCAGGCCGCCGTAGACCAGACCGGGCCAGCCGATGAAGGTCGGGTCGGGGGAATGACGGCACAGCAGGTGGACGCCGTCGTCATCCCAGTGACTCTGCACGTGCAGGCCGCTGGGGTGCGAGCACCCGCAGCCGTAGCAGGTACCATCAGGGGCGGCGAGTTGCTGCAGGGAGAGGGCTTGCTCGGTCATACGCGTCCTTGGCTTGTTGGAATTGGGAAGGAGGCTGACTGCCGATGGTAGCGCCATGCTTCCCGGCCGCCAATGGCGGGGGCCGCCATGTGCCCCCTGAGCGGATCAGGCCGCCTGCAACGCCGAGCCCCGCTTGCGCCGCTGGGTCAGCGAAACCAGCAGGATGAACAGGGTCACCCCCGCAGTCATCAGCGTCTCATAACGGTAGGCATCGCTGAACAGCATGTAGCCCAGCACCATGACGATGGTGCCGATCACCAGCCAGGTTAGCCACGGGAACAGCCACATCTTCAGCTCCGGCGTGCGCCCTTCGCGCTCGGCGCGGGCCCGCATGCGCAGTTGCGACACGGCGATCACCAGGTACACCAGCAAGGCGATGGCGCCGGTGGTCGACAGCAGGAACCCGAACACCTTGCCGGGGAACACATAGTTGACCAGGCAGCCGGCAAAACCCGCCAGGGTCGAGAGAATGACCGCCACGGTGGGCACGCCCGCGCCGGAGATGCGCCTGGTCATGCGCAGCGCCTGGCCACGGGCACCCAGCGAGTAGAGCATGCGCGAGGCGGTGTACAGCCCCGAGTTCATGCAACTGGTCACCGCCACCAGCACGACGATGTCGACCAGCAGCTTGGCGCCGGGCACGTTGAGCACTTCCAGCACCCGCTGGAACGAGCCCACCGCCTTGAGCCCCGGATCGTTCCAGGCCACCAGCGACACCACCAGGAAGATCGACGCCAGGTAGAAGATGGCGATGCGGTACACCACCAGGTTGGTGGCGCGGCGGATCTTGTCCTTGGGGTTGGCGGTCTCGTCGGCGGCGATGGTGACGATCTCGGCGCCGAAAAACGAGAAGATGGTGATCAGCACGCCGCCCAGCACGGTACCGAAGCCATTGGGCATGAAGCCGCCGCTGTCCCACAGGCGACTGACGCCGGAGACGTCGGCCAGTGGCCAGGCACCGAACACCGCCAGGCTGCAGACCACGATGAAGGCGACGATGGCCAGTACCTTGACCAGGGCGAACCAGTACTCGAACGCGCCGAAGTTCTTCACGCTGACCAGGTTGGTGCCCGACAGCACGATCATGATCAGGAAGGCGAACAGCCAGGAAGGCACATCCGGGAAGTAGGCATGGAGGATATCCGCGCCGGCGATGGCCTCGACCGGGATGATCAGCACCCAGAACCACCAGTACAGCCAGCCGATGGTGAAGCCGGCCCAGGGGCCGATGGCCTCGCTGGCGTAGGTGGAGAACGAGCCGCTGTTGGGGTTGGCGATGGCCATTTCGCCGAGCATGCGCATCACCAGCAGCACCAGCAGGCCGGTCATGGCGTAGGAGATGAGAATGGCCGGGCCGGCGGTGGCGATGGCGTTGGACGAGCCGATGAACAGACCGGCGCCGATGATGCCGGCGATGGAGATCATCGATACCTGGCGCGAAGTCAGGCCATGCTGCAAGGACCGCTGTTTCTTGTTGTCTGGCGATGCCATGGAGAACCCTCGAGTGGGTCGGCCGCGACGAAGGCGGCTGAAAGTGGCGGCAGAGTTCCTGTGGGAGCGGGCGTGCCGGCAAGGGCATCGGCAAGCGTCTCCCACACGTCTCGGACTTGTTGTGCGAATTGGCTACCGGCGTGTTTTTGTACTGATGAGCCTGTCGGTTGCCAGGGGTCCAGCCAGGCCAGTATTCATCTCCAGGCAGGTCACAACAAACGACCTTTTCGCAAAACATCATTCCGAGCAGGAATCAATGCACTGAATATTGCACTCAGAATCACCTGCCATGGAACTTGCAGAGAGAGCCTTCCAACATCAGGAATTAAACGAATGACAGCAATCGAATAATTCGTTTGCACAGCCGACTCCCGCCACGCTTGGATACGACCTGACTCGAACAACAGGCCGCGTGCAGATGAATCAGGAAAGTATCAGCCAGTCCATCGCCATCGTTCACCCGATCACCCTTTCCCACGGCCGCAACGCCGAAGTCTGGGACACCGCCGGCAAGCGCTACATCGACTTCGTCGGTGGTATCGGCGTGCTCAACCTGGGCCATTGCAACCCGGCGGTGGTCGAGGCCATCCAGCAGCAGGCCGCGCGTCTGACCCACTACGCCTTCAACGCCGCGCCCCACGGCCCCTACCTGGAACTGATGGAGCGCCTGCGCCAGTTCGTCCCGGTCAGCTACCCGCTGGCGGGCATGCTGACCAACAGCGGCGCGGAAGCGGCGGAGAACGCCCTCAAGGTCGCCCGCGGCGCCACCGGCAAACGGGCCATTGTCGCCTTCGACGGCGGCTTCCACGGCCGCACCCTGGCCACCCTCAACCTCAACGGCAAGGTCGCCCCGTACAAGCAGCGCGTGGGCGAGCTGCCCGGCCCGGTCTATCACCTGCCCTACCCCAGCGCGGACACCGGCGTGAGCTGCGAGCAGGCGCTCAAGGCCATGGAGCGCCTGTTCAGCGTGGAACTGGCGGTGGAGGACGTGGCCGCGTTCATCTTCGAGCCGGTGCAGGGCGAAGGCGGCTTCCTCGCCCTAGACCCGGCCTTCGCCCAGGCCCTGCGCCGGTTCTGCGACGAGCACGGGATCCTGATCATCATCGACGAGATCCAGTCCGGCTTCGGCCGCACCGGCCAGCGCTTCGCCTTCCCCCGGCTGGGCATCGAGCCGGACCTGTTGCTGCTGGCCAAGAGCATCGCTGGCGGCATGCCGCTGGGCGCGGTGGTCGGGCGGCGGGCGATCATGGACGCGCTGCCCAAGGGCGGGCTGGGCGGGACCTACTCGGGCAATCCGATCGCCTGCGCGGCGGCACTGGCGAGCCTGGCGCAGATGACCGACGCCAATATCGCCACCTGGGGCGAACGGCAGGAACAGGCCATCGTGGCGCGCCATGCACGCTGGAAAGCGTCGGGAAGGTGCGCCGCGCTCGGTCGCCTGACCGGCACCGGGGCCATGCGCGGGCTGGAGTTGGTCAACCCGGACGGCAGCCCTGCACCGGCGCAACTGGCCAAGGTGCTGGAGGCGGCGCGCGGCAGAGGCCTGCTGCTGATGCCCAGCGGCAAGGCGCGGCATATCATCCGCCTGCTGGCACCGCTGACCATCGAGCCCGAAGTGCTCGAGAAAGGCCTGGATATCCTCGAGCAGTGCCTCATGGAGCTGGGCTGAGGGTTACAGGCCCAGTTCTTCAGGGGTGGGCATGTCGCATTCGAAGGCGATCCAGCCGCCTTCGAGCTCGGCGTGGCCGTTGACGATCGGGCCGTAGTAGCTCAGGCCGTTCTCCAAGGTGACGCAGATGTGCGTGGCGCCTTTTTCCGGTGCCCCGAGCGTACCGACGAAATGCACTTTCTTCAGCACCTCGGTCACCGCCTCGAGGCCCACGCGCATGTTGGTGTTCTCCGAGGCCTCGGTGTCGCCCCCACGGTCTTCGGCGCTGATGGTCACGGTGGCGGTGTAGGGGTACTTGGTGCTCAAGCGGGGTTACCTCGGTTTTGAAGGGTTGGATTGCTGGCGTGTAGAGTACGGCAGGCGTTCCCGGTTGTCTCTATCGCCCTCATCGCGGGGCAAGCCCGCTGCCACGCCCGCCATCGAGCATGGCCTCCCCTGCCCCGATCTGTTAGGGTGCCCGGCGATGCACGCCACACCACGCGAGGATACCGAGTGAGCGCCGAACAACCCCTGATCGCCGACCTGTTCGAGGTCGACAAACGCCTGACCCTCAAGCCCGTCGTGGACTTCAACGCCTACCTGCGCAACGCCTTCGGCGACGGCCCATGCCGCTGCCACCGCTGCGTCGAGGGCAATGGCGACGAGAACGGCTACGAGCACCGTCACAGCTTCGAACTGGAAGGCCGCACCCTGCACCGGCGCTTCGCCAGCACCGCCGGCAGCGATGTGCTGATGGCGCTGAAGAAGGCCTGGCTGTCCTACACCAAGGCCGAGCTGATCACCGTCGGCGCCCTGGACATGACCACCCTAAAGTCGTTCACCGATACCGCCCTGCACGAGCGTCTGCTGGCCCTGCTGCCGGCTAGCGGCCTGGCCCGCGAAAGCGAAGGCCAATGGCAACTGCAGGTACTCGCCGACTGACGGTCGCCCCGGCAGGATTCTCCCGCTCTGCTACCTTGGGAGAATCCTCACCCACAGGTGATCCGACCATGGCCCGCACGACCCCCATCGAGCTGTACCGCAACATCGGTATCGTTGCCCACGTGGATGCCGGCAAGACCACCACCACCGAGCGGATCCTGTTCTACACCGGGGTCAACCACAAGATGGGCGAGGTGCACGACGGCGCCGCGACCATGGACTGGATGGCCCAGGAGCAGGAGCGCGGCATCACCATCACCTCGGCGGCCACCACGGCCTTCTGGCAAGGCTCGACCAAGCAGTTCGAGCACAAGTACCGCTTCAACATCATCGACACCCCCGGCCACGTCGACTTCACCATCGAGGTCGAGCGCTCGCTGCGCGTGCTCGATGGCGCGGTGGTGGTGTTCAGCGGCGCCGACGGCGTCGAGCCGCAGTCCGAGACCGTATGGCGCCAGGCCAACAAGTACCATGTGCCGCGCCTGGCCTACATCAACAAGATGGACCGCCAGGGCGCCGACTTCCTGCGGGTGGTGAAACAGATCGACCAGCGCCTGGGCCACCATCCGGTGCCGATCCAGCTGGCCATCGGCAGCGAGGAAAACTTCATCGGCCAGATCGACCTGGTGAAGATGAAGGCCATCTACTGGAACGACGCCGACCAGGGCACCAGCTATCGCGAAGAAGCGATCCCCGCCGATCTGCAGGCCCTGGCCGACGAATGGCGCGCCCACATGATCGAGGCGGCGGCGGATGCCAGTGAAGCGCTGACCCTGAAGTTCCTCGAAGGCGAGGAATTCACCACCGAGGAAATCAAGGCCGCCCTGCGCCAGCGCACCATCGCCAACGAGATCGTGCCGACCATCCTCGGCTCGTCGTTCAAGAACAAGGGCGTGCCGCTGATGCTCGACGCGGTGATCGACTACTTGCCCGCCCCCAGCGAGATCCCGGCGATCAAGGGCACCGACCCGGACGACGAGGAAAAACACCTGGAGCGCCACGCCGACGACAAGGAACCGTTCTCGGCCCTGGCCTTCAAGATCGCCACCGACCCGTTCGTCGGCACCCTGACCTTCGCCCGGGTGTATTCCGGCGTGCTCAGCTCAGGCAACGCCGTGCTCAACTCGGTCAAGGGCAAGAAAGAACGCATCGGCCGCATGGTGCAGATGCACGCCAACCAGCGCGCCGAGATCAAGGACGTATGCGCCGGCGACATCGCCGCGCTGATCGGCATGAAGGACGTCACCACCGGCGACACCCTGTGCGACATGGACAAGCCGATCATCCTCGAGCGCATGGACTTCCCCGACCCGGTGATCTCGGTGGCGGTGGAGCCCAGGACCAAGGGCGACCAGGAGAAGATGGGCATCGCCCTGGGCAAGCTGGCCCAGGAGGACCCGTCGTTCCGGGTCAAGACCGACGAGGAGACCGGCCAGACCATCATCTCCGGCATGGGCGAGCTGCACCTGGACATCATCGTCGACCGCATGCGCCGCGAGTTCAACGTCGAGGCCAACATCGGCAAGCCGCAGGTGGCCTACCGCGAGAAGATCCGCAACACCTGCGAGATCGAAGGCCGCTTCGTCCGCCAGTCCGGCGGGCGTGGCCAGTACGGGCATTGCTGGATCCGCTTCGCCCCGGGCGACGAAGGCAAGGAAGGCCTGGAGTTCATCAACGAAGTCGTCGGCGGCGTGGTGCCACGGGAATATATCCCGGCGATCCAGAAAGGCATCGAGGAGCAGATGAAGAACGGCGTGCTCGCCGGCTATCCGCTGATCAACCTCAAGGCGGCGGTGTATGACGGCTCGTACCACGACGTCGACTCCAACGAGATGGCCTACAAGATCGCCGCTTCGATGGCCACCAAGCAATTGTCGCAGAAAGGCGGCGCGGTGCTGCTGGAGCCGGTGATGAAGGTCGAGGTGGTGACCCCCGAGGAGTACCAGGGCGATATCCTCGGCGACCTGAGCCGGCGCCGGGGGATGATCCAGGATGGCGACGAGACCCCGGCCGGCAAGGTAATCCGCGCCGAGGTGCCACTGGGCGAGATGTTCGGCTACGCCACCTCGATGCGCTCGATGACCCAGGGGCGGGCCAGTTTCTCGATGGAGTTCACCCGCTATGCCGAAGCACCGGCGAGCATTGCCGATGCCATCGTGAAGAAGAATCGCGGGGAAGCCTGAGTTCAGCGGCCCCTGTGGGAGCGGCCTTGCGTCGCGAAAGGGCCGCAAAGCGGCCCCTGCAATTCATGCATCACCACCGAAAACCTGGGGCTGCGTTGCAGCCCTTTCGCGACGCAAGGCCGCTCCCACAAAGACTGCGCCCGCGGCCGGCATTCAGTGCTGCTCACCCGCCCGCTTGAGCAGCTTCTTGCAGCGCTCCGACAGGTGCACCACCCGCAACTGCTTGCCGGCCTTGGCATACCGCTCGCGCAAGGTCTGCAACGCAGCTATCGCCGAATAATCGACAAAGCTCAAATGCTGACAATCCAAGGTCACCTTGGCCGGATCATTGGCCGGATCGAACTGGTTGAGAAACGGCGTGGTCGAGGCAAAGAACAGCGTGCCATGCACCTGGTACTGCTTGGTCCCCTCGGCGTCCACATGGCTGTCGGCGTACAGCTCCCGCGCATGCTGCCAGGCGAAGTTGACCGCGGCGATGACGATGCCGAACAGCACCGCCGTGGCCAGGTCGGTGAACACCGTGACCACGGTCACCGCGATGATCGCCAGCACATCGCTCACCGGAACCTTGTGCAGCACCCGTAGCGAGGCCCAGGCGAAGGTCTGCTGCGCCACCACGAACATCACCCCCACCAGCGCGGCCAGCGGAATGCGCTCGATCAACGGCGACAGGAACAGGATGAACAACAGGATCATCACCCCGGCCACCACGCCCGACAGGCGTCCACGGCCATTGGAACTGAGGTTGATCACGGTCTGGCCGATCATCGCGCAACCGCCCATGCCGCCACACAGCCCCGAGACCATGTTGGCCGCGCCCAGGGCCACGCACTCGCGGTCCGGATAACCCCGGCTCTCGGTGATCTCGTCTGTGAGGTTGAGGGTCAGCAGGGTTTCCAGCAGGCCGACCATGGCCATCAGGAATGCATAAGGCGCGATGATCTTCAGGGTCTCGAGGTTCCAGGGCACCTCCGGCAGGGCCAGGTGCGGCAGGCCGCCGGCGATATGGGCCATGTCGCCGAGGGTGCGGGTCGGCAGGCCGAGCAGGTAGACCAGCAGGCCGACACCGAGGATCGCCACCAGCGCCGGCGGCACGGCCCGGGTCAGCTTCGGCAGTACGTAGACCACCAGCATGGTCAGCGCCACCAGGCCGATCATCAGGTACAGGGGCGTCCCGCCAAGCCAGTGCTCGCCATCCTTGAAGTGCTCCAGCTGGGCCAGGGCGATGACGATGGCCAGGCCGTTGACGAAGCCGAGCATCACCGGGTAAGGCACCAGGCGCACCAGCTTGCCCAGGCGCAACGCGCCGAACAGGATCATCACCACCCCGCCGAGCAGCACCGTGGCCAGCAGGTACTGGGCGCCGTGCTGCACCACCAGGGCGACGATCACCACCGCCATGGAGCCGGCGGCGCCGGAAATCATGCCGGGACGGCCGCCGAACAAGGCAGTCAGGGTGCAGATGATGAAGGCGCCGTACAGCCCCATCAGCGGGTTGAGGTGCGCCACCAGGGCGAAGGCGATGCACTCCGGCACCAGGGCGAAGGAAGTGGTGAGACCGGCGAGCAGGTCGGCGCGAAGTCGGGCGGGTTTCATGGAGGTCCTGTAAACAACCTCAAGCTCCCACGCTGTGGAGACTTGGGTAATGAGCCTGAAAATCGAGGGCGCGATGGTACGGAATTTGTCTGACAGCAGCCACCGTCAATCCGCACGGCAAGTTGCACGCAAATTTGCCATCATGTCCATTCCACCCGCGGAGATCATGGACATGCCGCTACGCCCCCTGCTCGCCTCCCTGCTGCTGGCCGCCAGCCTCACCGCCCAGGCCGCCACCGAGGTCATTCCCCTGCAACACCGCAGCAGCGCCGAACTGCTGCCTGCCGCCCAGTCGTTCCTGGGCAAGGACGGCAGCGTCAGCACCTTCGAGGACAAGCTGATCGTCAACGCCAGCCAGGAACGCATCGACGACCTGCGCGCCCTGCTGCAACAGCTCGACACCGCGCCCAAACGCCTGCTGATCAGCGTCGACAACAACGACAGCAACTTCCAGGACAACCGCGGCAACGCCCGCGTGATCCGCTACGGCACCGCCAACCGCGAAGGCGGCATGCAGCAGGTGCAGGCCAGCGACGGTCAGCCGGCACTGATCCAGGTGGGCCAGAGCATCCCCGTCACCAGCACCGCCACCGACGGTTACGGGCGCATCCAGAGCAACACCGAATACCGCAATGTCACCCAGGGTTTCTACGTCACGCCACGCCTGAGCGGCGACACGGTTCGTCTGCAAATCAGCACCAATAATGATCGAATGAGCCAGGAACGTGCCGATGTAGTGAAAGTGCAAAGCACCGACACGACCGTCACCGGCAAGCTCGGCGAGTGGATCACCCTGGCCGGGTTCAACCAGCAGAGTCAATCCGAACGCAGCGCGTCAAGCCTCAGTTACAGCACCCAGCGCGGTGAAAACATGACTTTGCGGGTCAAAGTCGACCTTCTCGACTGAACCCAGGCAATTCAAGGCCTCGACCAAAGGCCTTGAAACTGACCGCCAAGTCGCATTAGACCAAAGATGTAGTAAGCCGAAAAATGCACTACAAAACATTTGACAGGCTCTTTTCGGCAAGGGCATGATGGCCTCGCTCCCGCTAATCAGAGGCCCTGGCAAGGGTCTTCGAGGTGCGCTCCTCCCACCGTGGAGGCTCCTCGTGTCCATACGGCCCACAAGGCGGTTCGACGGGATTGCGACTGCAACGAAGAAGTTGTCCCGAGGGACGGAAGCGCATCACCGCAGTTCTGGCAATCGCGTCGCACCGCAGCAAGGCAACCACGAGCCGACCTGCAGGGCACACCTTCGCCTGGCCTGCACAACCCTTCCCCTTCGAGCCTCCTGCGTTCGCCGCCGCACTCCCCCGGACAGGACAGCCGCCTGGCTTCTGATCCGCGTATCCGAGCATCAGCACAATTACACTCAAGATCGATGCGACGAGGTTTATTTCCATGGCACTGACACGCGAACAGCAAATTGCAGCCCTCGAGAAAGACTGGGCCGAAAACCCGCGCTGGAAAGGCGTGACCCGTACCTACACCGCCGCTGATGTCGTTCGCCTGCGTGGCTCGCTGCAGCCAGAGCACACCTTTGCTCGCCAAGGCGCAGAAAAACTGTGGAAGCTGGTCACCGAAGGTGCCCACCCGTCCTTCCGCCCAGAAAAAGATTTCGTCAACTGCATGGGCGCCCTGACCGGCGGCCAGGCAGTGCAGCAGGTAAAAGCCGGCATCCAGGCCATCTACCTGTCCGGCTGGCAGGTTGCCGCCGACAACAACTCGGCCGAGTCGATGTACCCCGACCAGTCGCTGTACCCGGTCGACTCGGTACCGACCGTGGTCAAGCGCATCAACAACGCCTTCCGCCGCGCCGACCAGATCCAGTGGAAAGCCGGCAAGAACCCGGGCGACGATGGCTACATCGACTACTTCGCACCGATCGTGGCTGACGCCGAAGCCGGTTTCGGCGGCGTGCTGAACGCCTACGAGCTGATGAAGAACATGATCGAAGCGGGCGCCGCCGGCGTGCACTTCGAAGACCAGCTGGCCTCGGTAAAAAAATGCGGCCACATGGGCGGCAAGGTCCTGGTCCCGACCCAGGAAGCCGTGCAGAAGCTGGTGGCCGCGCGTCTGGCCGCCGACGTCTCGGGTGTGCCGACCATCATCCTGGCCCGTACCGACGCCAACGCCGCCGACCTGCTGACCAGCGACTGCGACCCGTACGACCAGCCGTTCGTGATCGGCGAACGTACCCGTGAAGGCTTCTACAAGGTGCGCGCCGGCCTCGACCAGGCCATCGCCCGCGGCCTGGCCTACGCCCCGTACGCCGACCTGATCTGGTGCGAAACCGCCAAGCCGGACCTGGAAGAAGCCCGCCGCTTCGCCGAGGCGATCAAGAAGGAATACCCGGACCAGATCCTGTCGTACAACTGCTCGCCTTCCTTCAACTGGAAGAAGAACCTGGACGACGCCACCATCGCCAAGTTCCAGCGCGAGCTGTCGGCCATGGGCTACAAGCACCAGTTCATCACCCTGGCCGGCATCCACAACATGTGGCACGGCATGTTCAACCTGGCGCACGACTACGCCCGCAACGAC
Source organism: Pseudomonas peradeniyensis (assembly GCF_014268935.2). Classification (GTDB taxonomy): domain Bacteria; phylum Pseudomonadota; class Gammaproteobacteria; order Pseudomonadales; family Pseudomonadaceae; genus Aquipseudomonas; species Aquipseudomonas peradeniyensis. Next base: position 737,693 of record NZ_JABWRJ020000004.1, read on the forward strand.
ATGACCGCCTACGTGAAGCTGCAGGAGCAGGAATTCGCCGACGCGAGCAAAGGCTACACCTTCGTGGCGCACCAGCAGGAAGTCGGTACCGGCTACTTCGACGACATGACCACCGTGATCCAGGGCGGCGCTTCGTCGGTGACCGCTCTGACCGGTTCGACCGAGGAAGAGCAGTTCCACTGAGTTCGGTGAGCTGAACAGGAAGCCCAGGTTCCGCAAGGTTCCTGGGCTTTCTTTCTTCTGGCAGACCCTATCGCGGGGCAAGCCCGCTCCCACGCAGCGCTTACAGGCGTGGGAGCGGGCTTGCCCCGCGATAGGGCCGGCACAGGCAAAGTTGCTGATCAGGTCTAAGCTTGTGGCTACCCAACAGCAAGGACTGCCCATGCCCCGCCCTGGCCACCTGCTCATCGTCGCCGTCGCAGCCGCCGCCTTCTATCTATATGCGCTGGCCAGCGACAATGCCCTGCTCGGCCTGCTGGTCAAACCCATTCCGGTGCTCGCCCTGATTGCCTGGCTGACCACCCTCCCCGCCACACCCTATCGCCGCTGGATCATCCTCGGCCTGGCCTTCTCGGTGCTCGGCGACATTCTCCTGGCGGTCCCCCGCGACTTGTTCGTGTTCGGCCTTGGGGCGTTTCTCTGCGCGCACCTGGCCTACCTGCGCGGCTATTGCAGCCTCACGCGACGCCCGACCTACCCGGCCCTGGCCTTCGCCGTGCTGATAGGCGGTTCGCTGTTCGGCGTGCTCGCCGGCCATGGCCTGGGCCCACTGCTGATCCCGGTGGCCCTGTACGCCCTGACCATCGGCGCCATGCTCTGGCGCGCCCTGGCCTGTGGCGGCCTGGCCGCGCTGGGCGCCTGTGCATTCGTATTCTCCGACAGCCTGATCGGCATCGACCGCTTCGTCAGCCCGTTCGCCGCCGCCGAGTACCTGATCATCCTCTTCTACTGGCTCGGCCAGTGGCTGATCGCCGCGTCGGTCAGCCGCGACGCAAGCGACAAAGTATTGATCCAGAGCGGTACGCACAGTGCCGGAAGCTGCTAGAACGAGAGTTTTTCGCATTTGCAAGAGGGGGCGCTCGACAGATGAACTTTGCAAGGGCCAGAACAGCTAAAACATTACAGCTCAGGTTAAATGATATTAATTATCATTACGCAACTAGCCCGTCATTACGCGAGGTAAGAAACATAATTAACAAATCCGCGCGCAATGCCCGAAACTCAAGGGTTTCAGCCAGTTACGAAAGATTTTTGTTCTTAAACCTACGAATAAATTTGCAACGGAAATTTTACTTGCACTGGGTTTACCCATAAAATCAGCGCGATTGATTCAGCTGCGACATTTGGTCACTGCGTCTGCGACACCACGTCGCCGCTCTACTTTATTTCAGACTGCAGAGCTGGGTCTCTGTATAAGGATTTCTAGCATGTCCGATTCGGCAGGACTCATCGCCCACAACTGGGGCTTTGCCATCTTCCTCCTGGGTGTCGTCGGCCTGTGTGCCTTCATGCTCGGCCTGTCCAGCCTGCTCGGTAGCAAGGCCTGGGGTCGCGCCAAGAACGAACCCTTCGAATCCGGCATGCTGCCCGTCGGCAGCGCCCGCCTGCGCCTGTCCGCCAAATTCTATCTGGTCGCGATGCTGTTCGTGATCTTCGATATCGAAGCCCTCTTCCTCTATGCATGGTCTGTGTCCGTCCGCGAAAGCGGCTGGACCGGATTCGTCGAAGCTCTCATTTTCATAGCAATTCTGTTGGCAGGTCTTGTCTACCTATGGCGCGTCGGGGCGCTCGATTGGGCTCCCGAAGGTCGCCGCAAGCGGCAAGCGAAGCTGAAACAATGAGGCTTTGGCATGCAATACAATCTCACCAGAATCGATCCGGACGCACCCAACGAGCAGTATCCGGTCGGTGAGCGGGAAACCGTCACCGATCAACTGCTGGAAGACCAGGTCCACAAGAACATCTACATGGGGAAACTCGAAGATGTGCTGCGTGGCGCGGTCAACTGGGGTCGCAAGAACTCCCTCTGGCCGTACAACTTCGGCCTTTCCTGCTGCTACGTGGAAATGACCACGGCCTTCACGGCACCCCACGACATCGCCCGCTTCGGCGCCGAAGTCATCCGGGCCTCGCCGCGTCAGGCCGACTTCATGGTCATCGCCGGTACCTGCTTCGTCAAAATGGCGCCGATCATCCAGCGCCTGTACGAGCAGATGCTCGAGCCCAAGTGGGTCATCTCCATGGGTTCGTGCGCCAACTCCGGCGGCATGTACGACATCTACTCGGTCGTTCAGGGGGTCGACAAGTTCCTCCCCGTGGACGTCTATGTGCCTGGCTGCCCGCCGCGCCCCGAGGCATTCCTGCAAGGCTTGATGCTGCTGCAGGAGTCGATCGGCCAAGAACGACGCCCGCTTTCCTGGGTGGTTGGTGATCAAGGCATCTACCGTGCCGAGATGCCCGCCCAGAAAGACCTGCGTCGTGAACAGCGCATTGCGGTAACCAACCTGCGCAGCCCCGACGAAGTCTGATCCAGCGACCTGCCGCCCGCTCCCGAAGGAGCCGGCGGCCTGGCTTCATTCTTAACGCTGACCCAAAGCGACCGAGACCATGACAGCGGACAACGCTATTTATATTCCGCCCTACAAGGCTGACGACCAGGATGTGGTCGTCGAACTGCACAACCGTTTTGGCGCCGACGCATTCGTCGCCCAGGAAACCCGCACCGGCATGCCGGTACTGTGGGTAAAACGTGCCCAGCTCAAGGAAGTGCTGAGCTTCCTGCGCGGCGTCGCCAAACCGTACAGCATGCTGTACGACCTGCACGGCGTCGACGAGCGCCTGCGCACCCAGCGCCGTGGCCTGCCCGCCGCCGATTTCAGCGTGTTCTACCACCTGCTGTCGGTCGAGCGTAACAGCGACGTGATGATCAAGGTGTCGCTCAGCGAAGGCGACCTGAACCTGCCGACCGTGACCGGCATCTGGCCGAACGCCAACTGGTACGAGCGCGAAGTCTGGGACATGTTCGGCATCGACTTTGCCGGCCACCCGCACCTGAGCCGCATCATGATGCCGCCGACCTGGGAAGGTCACCCGCTGCGCAAGGACTACCCGGCCCGCGCCACCGAGTTCGACCCCTACAGCCTGACCCTGGCCAAGCAGCAGCTTGAAGAGGAATCGGCGCGCTTCAACCCGGAAGCCTGGGGCATGAAGCGTCACGGCGCCAACGAGGACTACATGTTCCTCAACCTCGGCCCGAACCACCCTTCGGCCCACGGTGCCTTCCGTATCGTCCTGCAGCTGGACGGCGAAGAGATCGTCGACTGCGTACCGGACATCGGCTACCACCACCGTGGTGCCGAGAAGATGGCCGAGCGTCAGTCCTGGCATAGCTTCATCCCCTACACCGACCGTATCGACTACCTCGGCGGGGTGATGAACAACCTGCCGTACGTCCTGGCGGTGGAAAAGCTCGCCGGCATCAAGGTGCCGCAGAAAGTCGACGTGATTCGCATCATGCTCGCCGAGTTCTTCCGCATCACCAGCCACCTGCTGTTCCTGGGTACCTATATCCAGGACGTCGGCGCCATGACCCCGGTGTTCTTCACCTTCACCGACCGCCAGCGCGCCTACACCGTGATCGAGGCGATCACCGGTTTCCGCCTGCACCCGGCCTGGTACCGCATCGGTGGTGTCGCCCACGACCTGCCGCGCGGCTGGGACAAGCTGGTCAAGGACTTCGTCGAATGGCTGCCCAAGCGCCTTGACGAATACACCAAGGCCGCCCTGCAGAACAGCATCCTCAAGGGTCGTACCATCGGCGTTGCCGCCTACAACACCAAGGAAGCCCTGGAATGGGGCACCACCGGAGCCGGCCTGCGTTCCACCGGTTGCGACTTCGACCTGCGTAAGGCGCGCCCCTACTCCGGCTACGAGAACTTCGAGTTCGAAGTACCGCTGGCCCACAACGGCGATGCCTACGATCGCTGCATGGTCCGCGTCGAGGAGATGCGCCAGAGTATCCGCATCATCGACCAGTGCCTGCGCAACATGCCGGAAGGCCCGTACAAGGCGGACCATCCGCTGACTACGCCGCCACCGAAAGAGCGCACCCTGCAGCACATCGAGACCCTGATCACCCACTTCCTGCAAGTCTCGTGGGGCCCGGTCATGCCGGCCAACGAGTCGTTCCAGATGATCGAGGCGACCAAGGGCATCAACAGTTACTACCTGACGAGCGACGGCGGCACCATGAGCTACCGCACCCGGATCCGTACCCCGAGCTACCCGCACCTGCAGCAGATCCCTTCGGTGATCAAAGGCAGCATGGTCGCGGACCTCATCGCGTACCTGGGCAGTATCGACTTCGTTATGGCTGACGTGGACCGCTAAGCATGAACAGCACGCTTATCCAAACCGACCGTTTCGCCCTGAGCGAAACCGAGCGCTCGGCCATCGAGCACGAGATGCACCACTACGAGGACCCGCGCGCGGCGTCCATCGAAGCCCTGAAGATCGTCCAGAAGGAACGCGGCTGGGTGCCGGACGGCGCCATCTACGCCATCGGCGAAGTGCTGGGCATCCCCGCCAGCGACGTCGAGGGCGTGGCCACTTTCTACAGCCAGATCTTCCGCCAGCCGGTCGGCCGCCACATCATCCGCGTGTGCGACAGCATGGTCTGCTACATCGGCGGCCATGAATCGGTGGTCAGCCAGATCCAGAGCGAGCTGGGCATCGGCCTCGGCCAGACCACCGCGGACGGGCGTTTCACCCTGCTGCCAGTGTGCTGCCTGGGCAACTGCGACAAGGCCCCGGCGCTGATGATCGACGACGACACCTTTGGCGACGTGCAGCCTGCCGGCGTCTCCAAGCTGCTGGAGGGTTACGTATGACCATCACTTCCTTCGGCCCGGCCAACCGCATCGCGCGTTCGGCCGAAACCCACCCGCTGACCTGGCGCCTGCGCGACGACGGCGAGCCGGTGTGGCTGACCGAGTACGAGTCGAAGAACGGCTACGCCGCTGCCCGCAAGGCACTGGCCGAGATGTCCGCCGACGACATCGTCCAGAGCGTCAAGGACTCCGGCCTCAAGGGCCGTGGCGGCGCGGGCTTCCCCACTGGCGTGAAGTGGGGCCTGATGCCCAAAGACGAATCCATGAACATCCGCTACCTGCTGTGCAACGCGGATGAAATGGAGCCGAACACCTGGAAGGACCGCATGCTGATGGAGCAACAGCCCCATCTGCTGGTCGAGGGCATGCTGATCAGCGCCCGCGCCCTGAAGGCCTACCGTGGCTACATCTTCCTGCGTGGCGAATACACCACCGCGGCGAAGAACCTCAACCGCGCCATCGATGAAGCCAAGGCCGCAGGCCTGCTGGGCAAGAACATCCTCGGTTCGGGCTTCGATTTCGAGCTGTTCGTGCACACCGGCGCCGGCCGCTACATCTGCGGTGAAGAGACCGCGCTGATCAACTCGCTCGAAGGCCGCCGCGCCAACCCGCGCTCCAAGCCGCCCTTCCCTGCCGCCGTCGGCGTGTGGGGCAAGCCGACCTGCGTGAACAACGTCGAGACCCTGTGCAACGTGCCGGCCATCGTCGCCAACGGCAACGACTGGTACAAGTCGCTGGCCCGCGAAGGCAGCGAGGACCACGGCACCAAGCTGATGGGCTTCTCCGGCAAGGTGAAGAACCCTGGCCTGTGGGAACTGCCGTTCGGCGTTACCGCCCGCGAACTGTTCGAGGACTACGCCGGCGGCATGCGCGACGGCTTCAAGCTCAAGTGCTGGCAGCCAGGCGGCGCCGGTACCGGCTTCCTGCTGCCCGAGCACCTCGATGCGCAGATGTACGCCGGTGGCATCGCCAAGGTCGGCACCCGCATGGGTACGGGCCTGGCCATGGCGGTCGACGACAGCATCAACATGGTCTCGCTGCTGCGCAACATGGAAGAGTTCTTCGCCCGCGAATCCTGCGGGTGGTGCACGCCATGCCGCGACGGCCTGCCGTGGAGCGTGAAGATGCTGCGCGCCCTGGAGAAAGGCCAGGGCCGCGCCGAAGACATCGAGACCCTGCTGGGTCTGGTCAACTTCCTCGGCCCAGGCCGCACCTTCTGTGCTCACGCACCAGGTGCCGTCGAGCCATTGGGCAGTGCCATCAAGTATTTCCGCTCGGAGTTCGAGGCCGGTGTAGCCCCAGCCAGTGCTGGCAGCGAAGCCCTGCGCCCGAACCTGGCGAAGCCGATCGTGGTCGGCGCATAAAAAGATGAAGTAGCGGATGGTCCGTGCCATCCGCCAGCCCGCCGGCCGGCCCGAACGATTCGTGGCTGGCCGCGGGCTCACCGATTTCCATTAGCCACGCCCGCCCACGCGGGCCAACGAAGAACTTTGAACAATGGCCACTATCCACGTAGACGGCAAAGCGCTCGAAGTCAACGGTGCGGACAACCTGTTACAGGCCTGTCTGTCGCTCGGCCTCGACATCCCCTATTTCTGCTGGCACCCGGCGCTCGGTAGCGTCGGCGCCTGCCGGCAGTGCGCGGTCAAGCAGTACACCGACGAGAACGACACCCGTGGTCGTATCGTCATGTCCTGCATGACCCCTGCCTCCGACGGCACCTGGATCTCCATCGAAGACGAAGAGTCCAAGGCGTTCCGCGCCAGCGTCGTCGAATGGCTGATGACCAACCACCCGCACGACTGCCCGGTGTGCGAGGAAGGCGGTCACTGCCACCTGCAGGACATGACGGTAATGACCGGCCACAACGAGCGCCGCTACCGTTTCACCAAGCGTACCCACCAGAACCAGGACCTCGGCCCGTTCATCGCCCATGAGATGAACCGCTGCATCGCCTGCTACCGCTGCGTTCGCTACTACAAGGACTACGCCGGCGGCACCGACCTGGGCGTATACGGCGCCCACGACAACGTGTACTTCGGTCGCGTCGAAGACGGCGTGCTGGAAAGCGAGTTCTCCGGCAACCTCACCGAGGTCTGCCCGACCGGTGTGTTCACCGACAAGACCCATTCCGAGCGCTACAACCGCAAGTGGGACATGCAGTTCGCCCCGAGCATCTGCCATGGCTGCTCCAGCGGCTGCAACATCAGCCCCGGCGAGCGCTACGGCGAACTGCGCCGCATCGAGAACCGCTTCAACGGCTCGGTGAACCAGTACTTCCTGTGCGACCGTGGCCGCTTCGGCTATGGCTACGTCAACCGCAAGGACCGTCCGCGCCAGCCGTTCCTCGCCGATGGCAGCAAGCTGAGCCTGGACGCCGCCCTGGACAAGGCCGCCGACCTGCTGCGCGGCCGCACCATCGTCGGCATCGGCTCGCCACGCGCCAGCCTCGAGAGCAACTACGGCCTGCGTGAGCTGGTCGGCGCCGAGTACTTCTACTCCGGTATGGAAGCTGGCGAACTGGCCCGCGTGCGCCTGGCGCTGAACGTGCTGAACGACAGCCCGCTGCCGGTCCCGACCCTGCGCGACATCGAAGACCACGACGCCGTGTTCGTGCTCGGCGAAGACCTGACCCAGACCGCCGCCCGCGTCGCCCTGGCCGTGCGCCAGGCCACCAAGGGCAAGGCCGAGGCCATGGCCGACGCCATGCGCGTACAGCCTTGGCTGGACGCCGCGGTGAAGAACATCGGCCAGCACGCGCTGTACCCGCTGTTCATCGCATCCTTGGCTGAAACCAAGCTGGACGACGTCGCCGAAGAGTGTGTACACGCCGCCCCCGCCGACCTGGCCCGCATCGGTTTCGCCGTGGCCCACGCCATCGACCCGAGCGCGCCTGCCGTCGCCGGCCTGGACGACGAAGCCAAGGCCCTGGCCCAGCGCATCGCCGACGCCCTGGTCGCCGCCAACCGCCCACTGGTGGTCGCCGGCACTTCCCTGGCGGACCCTGCGCTGATCGAGGCCGCCGCCAACATCGCCAAGGCCCTCAAGCTGCGCGAGAAGAACGGTTCGCTGAGCCTGGTCGTGCCTGAGGCCAACAGCCTCGGCATGGCGATGATGGGCGGCGAGTCCGTCGACGCCGCGCTGGACGCGGTCATCAGCGGCAAGGCCGACGCCATCGTCGTGCTGGAGAACGACCTGTACGCCCGCGTACCGGCCGCCAAGGTCGATGCTGCCCTGGCTGCGGCCAAGGTGGTGATCGTCGCCGACCACTCCAAGACCCCGACCCTTGACCGCGCCCACCTGGTGCTGCCGGCCGCCTCGTTCGCCGAAGGCGATGGCACCCTGGTCAGCCAGGAAGGCCGTGCCCAGCGCTTCTTCCAGGTGTTCGACCCGCAGTACCTGGACAGCAGCATCCAGATCCACGAAGGCTGGCGCTGGATGCACGCCCTGCGTGCCACCCTGCTCAACAAGCCGGTGGACTGGACCCAGCTGGACCACGTCACCAGCGCCTGCGCCGAAGCCGCCCCGCAACTGGCCGGCATCGTCAACGCAGCGCCAAGCGCCGCGTTCCGCATCAAGGGCATGAAGCTGGCCCGCGAGCCGCTGCGCTACTCGGGCCGTACCGCCATGCGCGCCAACATCAGCGTGCACGAGCCGCGTACCCCGCAGGACAAGGACACCGCGTTCGCCTTCTCCATGGAAGGCTACTCGGGCTCGGCCGAACCGCGTCAGCAGGTGCCGTTCGCCTGGTCGCCGGGCTGGAACTCGCCACAGGCCTGGAACAAGTTCCAGGACGAAGTGGGTGGCCACCTGCGTGCCGGTGACCCGGGCGTGCGCCTGATCGAGTCGCAAGGCGACAAGCTCAACTGGTTCACCGCCATTCCGGGCGCGTTCAACCCGGCCCGTGGCACCTGGACCGCCGTACCGTTCTTCCACCTGTTCGGCAGCGAAGAGAGCTCCTCGCGCGCCGCACCGGTACAAGAGCGTATTCCAGCCGCCTACGTGGGCCTGGCCAAGTCCGAGGCCGACCGCCTGGGCGTCAACGACGGCGCAATGCTGAGCCTGAACGTGGCCGGCGTGTCGCTGCGTCTGCCGCTGCGTATCAATGAAGAACTGGGCGCTGGCCTGGTTGCGTTGCCCAAAGGCCTGGCCGGCATTCCGCCCGCCATCTTCGGTGCAGCCGTCGAAGGCCTGCAGGAGGCAGCACAATGAGCTGGTTCACCCCCGAAGTGATCGATGTGATCATTCAGGTCGTCAAGGCCATCGTGGTGCTGCTGGCCGTAGTGGTCTGCGGCGCGCTGCTCAGCTTCGTCGAACGTCGCCTGCTGGGCTGGTGGCAGGACCGCTACGGTCCGAACCGTGTCGGCCCGTTCGGCATGTTCCAGATCGCCGCCGACATGCTGAAGATGTTCTTCAAGGAAGACTGGAACCCGCCCTTCGTCGACAAGATGATCTTCACCCTGGCGCCGGTCGTGGCCATGAGCGCCCTGCTGATCGGCTTCTCGATCATCCCGATCACCCCGGGCTGGGGCGTCGCCGACCTGAACATCGGCCTGCTGTTCTTCTTCGCCATGGCCGGTCTTTCGGTCTACGCCGTGCTGTTCGCCGGCTGGTCGTCGAACAACAAGTACGCCCTGCTGGGCAGCCTGCGGGCCTCGGCGCAGACCGTGTCGTACGAAGTGTTCCTGGGCCTGGCGCTGATGGGCGTGGTGGTGCAGGTGGGCTCGTTCAACATGCGCGACATCGTTGAGTACCAGGCCAACAACCTGTGGTTCATCATTCCGCAGTTCTTCGGCTTCTGCACCTTCTTCATCGCTGGCGTCGCCGTGACTCACCGTCACCCGTTCGACCAGCCGGAAGCGGAACAGGAACTGGCCGACGGCTACCACATCGAATATGCCGGCATGAAATGGGGCATGTTCTTCGTCGGTGAGTACATCGGCATCATCCTGATCTCGGCGCTGCTGGTAACCCTGTTCTTCGGTGGCTGGCACGGTCCGTTCGGCATCCTGCCGCAAGTACCGTTCCTGTGGTTCGCCCTGAAGACCGCGTTCTTCATCATGCTGTTCATCCTGCTGCGCGCCTCGATCCCGCGCCCACGCTATGACCAGGTGATGGACTTCAGCTGGAAGTTCTGCCTGCCGCTGACCCTGATCAATTTGCTGGTGACCGCTGCGATCGTGCTCTACAACACGCCAGCCGTCGCGGCCCAGTGAGGATTTGACCCATGTTCAAGTATATCGGCGACATCGTTAAGGGCACCGGCACACAGCTGCGCAGCCTGGCCATGGTGTTCTCCCACGGGTTCCGCAAGCGCGACACCCTGCAGTACCCCGAAGAACCCGTGTACCTGCCGCCACGCTACCGTGGCCGCATCGTCCTCACCCGCGACCCCGATGGCGAGGAGCGCTGCGTGGCGTGCAACCTCTGCGCGGTGGCCTGCCCGGTCGGCTGCATCTCGCTGCAGAAGGCCGAGACCGAGGACGGCCGTTGGTACCCCGAGTTCTTCCGCATCAACTTCTCGCGCTGCATCTTCTGCGGCCTGTGCGAAGAGGCGTGCCCGACCACCGCGATCCAGCTGACTCCGGATTTCGAAATGGCCGAGTTCAAGCGTCAGGACCTGGTGTACGAGAAAGAAGATCTGCTGATCTCCGGCCCCGGCAAGAACCCTGACTACAACTTCTACCGTGTTGCCGGTATGGCCATCGCTGGCAAGCCGAAAGGCTCCGCGCAGAACGAAGCCGAGCCGATCAACGTGAAGAGCTTGCTCCCATAAGGACAGAAAGATGGAATTCGCTTTCTACTTCGCATCCGGTGTCGCCGTCGTCTCCACGCTCCGCGTGGTGACCGGCACCAACCCGGTGCACGCCCTGCTCTACCTGATCATTTCGCTGATCTCCGTGGCGATGATCTTCTTCTCCCTCGGTGCGCCGTTCGCCGGCGCCCTGGAAGTGATCGCCTACGCCGGCGCCATCATGGTGCTGTTCGTGTTCGTGGTGATGATGCTCAACCTCGGGCCGGCCTCGGTCGCCCAGGAGCGCGGCTGGCTCAAGCCCGGCATCTGGGCGGGGCCGGTGATCCTCGCCGCCCTGCTGCTGCTGGAGCTGCTGTACGTGCTGTTCGTCACCCCGTCGGGCGCCGCCATCAGCGGTACCACCGTCAGCGCCAAGGAAGTCGGCATCAGCCTGTTCGGGCCGTACCTGCTGGTGGTCGAACTGGCCTCGATGCTGCTGCTCGCGGCAGCCGTCACCGCCTTCCACCTGGGCCGCAACGAGGCGAAGGAGTAAATCATGGGTGCTATCCCTCTCGAGCATGGTCTGGCGGTCGCCGGCATCCTGTTCTGCTTAGGTCTGGTTGGCCTGATGGTCCGCCGCAACATCCTCTTCGTGCTCATGAGCCTGGAAGTCATGATGAACGCCTCTGCCCTGGCGTTCATCGTCGCCGGTGCCCGTTGGGTCCAGCCCGACGGCCAGGTGATGTTCATTCTGGTGATCAGCCTGGCAGCCGCCGAGGCCAGCATTGGCCTGGCGATCCTGCTGCAGCTGTATCGCCGCTTCCACACTCTCGACATCGATGCTGCCAGTGAGATGCGCGGATGAACCTTATCTTCCTGACGTTCGTATTCCCCCTGATCGGCTTCCTGCTGCTGTCGTTCTCGCGCGGCCGCTGGTCCGAGAACCTGTCGGCGCTGGTCGGTGTCGGCTCGGTCGGTCTGTCGGCGGCCACCGCCGCCTACGTGATCTGGCAGTTCAACGTCGCCCCGCCTGAAGGCGGCGCGTACAGCCAGCTGCTGTGGCAGTGGATGTCGGTGGACGGCTTCGCGCCGAACTTCACCCTGTACGTGGATGGCCTGTCGGTCACCATGCTGGGCGTGGTCACCGGTGTCGGCTTCCTGATCCACCTGTTCGCTTCCTGGTACATGCGTGGCGAAGCCGGCTACTCGCGCTTCTTCTCGTACACCAACCTGTTCATCGCCAGCATGCTGTTCCTGGTGCTGGGCGACAACCTGCTGTTCATCTACTTCGGCTGGGAAGGCGTGGGCCTGTGCTCGTACCTGTTGATCGGTTTCTACTACAGCAACCGCAACAACGGTAACGCGGCACTCAAGGCGTTCATCGTCACCCGCATCGGCGACGTGTTCATGGCCATCGGCCTGTTCATCCTGTTCGTCCAGCTGGGTACCCTGAACGTGCAGGAACTGCTGGTGCTGGCACCGCAGAAGTTCCAGGCCGGCGACACCTGGATGGTCCTGGCGACCCTGATGCTTCTGGGTGGCGCGGTCGGTAAATCGGCCCAGCTGCCGCTGCAGACCTGGCTGGCCGACGCGATGGCCGGTCCGACCCCGGTTTCGGCACTGATCCACGCGGCCACCATGGTGACCGCGGGCGTGTACCTGATCGCCCGTACCAACGGCCTGTTCCTGCTGGCGCCGGACGTCCTGCACCTGGTCGGCGTCGTGGGTGGCGTGACCCTGGTCCTGGCCGGCTTCGCCGCCCTGGTACAGACCGACATCAAGCGTATCCTCGCCTACTCGACCATGAGCCAGATCGGCTACATGTTCCTGGCCTTGGGCGTCGGCGCCTGGGACGCGGCGATCTTCCACCTGATGACCCACGCCTTCTTCAAGGCCCTGCTGTTCCTTGCCTCCGGTGCGGTGATCGTCGCCTGCCACCATGAGCAGAACATCTTCAAGATGGGCGGCCTGTGGAAGAAACTGCCGCTGGCCTACGCCAGCTTCGTGGTCGGTGGCGCCGCCCTGGCCGCCCTGCCGATCCTGACCGTGGGCTTCTACTCCAAGGACGAGATCCTCTGGGAAGCCTTCGCCAGCGGCAACACCGGCCTGCTGTACGCAGGTCTGGTGGGCGCGTTCATGACCTCGCTGTACACCTTCCGCCTGATCTTCATCGCCTTCCACGGCGAAGCCAAGACCGAAGCCCACGCCGGCCACGGCATCAGCCACTGGCTGCCGCTGGGCGTGCTGATCGTGCTGTCGACCTTCATCGGCGCCTGGATCCATCCGCCGCTGGCAGGCGTGCTGCCTGAAAGCGCCGGCCACGCCGGTGGCGAAGCCAAGCACTCGCTGGAGATCGCCTCGGGCGCCATCGCCATCGCCGGTATCCTGCTGTCGGCCCTGCTGTTCCTGGGCAAGCGCCGCTTCGTCACTGCGGTCGCCAACAGCGGTATCGGTCGCGTCCTGTCGGCCTGGTGGTTCGCCGCCTGGGGCTTCGACTGGATCTACGACAAGCTCTTCGTCAAACCTTACCTGCTGATCAGCCACATCCTGCGCAAGGACCCGGTTGACCGCAGCATCGGCCTCATCCCTCGGATGGCCCGTGGCGGCCACGTCGCCATGAGCAAGACCGAGACCGGCCAGCTGCGCTGGTACACCGCCTCGATCGCCGTGGGCGCCGTGCTGGTGCTCGGTGCCGTGGTAGTGGCCGCGGTATGACTATGAATCTTGCGACTTTGCCAAAGGAAACCAACCCGTCATGATTTTGCCTTGGCTGATCCTGATCCCCTTCATCGGCGGCTTCCTGTGCTGGCTGGGTGAGCGCTTCGGCGCCACCCTGCCGCGCTGGATCGCGCTGCTGACCATGTCCCTGCTGCTTGGCATCGGCCTGTGGCTGTGGGCGAACGGCAACTACACCCTAGCCCCCGCGCCGGGCGCCGAACCCGCCTGGGCCCTCGAATACAAGGTCGAGTGGATCAAGCGCTTCGGCATCAGCATCCACCTGGCCCTCGACGGCCTGTCGCTGCTGATGATCCTGCTCACCGGCCTGCTCGGCGTGCTGTCGGTGCTGTGCTCGTGGAAAGAGATCCAGCGCCACGTCGGCTTCTTCCACCTCAACCTGATGTGGATCCTCGGCGGCGTGGTCGGCGTGTTCCTGGCCCTGGACCTGTTCCTGTTCTTCTTCTTCTGGGAAATGATGCTGGTGCCGATGTACTTCCTCATCGCGCTCTGGGGTCACAGCTCCTCCGACGGCAAAAAGACCCGGATCTACGCGGCGACCAAGTTCTTCATCTTCACCCAGGCCAGCGGCCTGATCATGCTGGTGGCGATCCTCGGCCTGGTGCTGGTCAACTACAACAGCACCGGCGTGATCACCTTCAACTACAGTGACCTGCTCAAGGCCCAGCTGCCGGCCGGCGTCGAGTACATCCTGATGCTGGGCTTCTTCATCGCCTTCGCGGTGAAGCTGCCGGTGGTGCCGTTCCACTCCTGGCTGCCTGACGCTCACGCCCAGGCACCGACCGCAGGTTCCGTGGACCTGGCGGGCATCCTGCTGAAGACCGCGGCCTACGGCCTGCTGCGCTTCGCCCTGCCGCTGTTCCCGAACGCCTCGGCCGAGTTCGCGCCGATCGCCATGACCCTGGGCCTGATCGGTATCTTCTACGGTGCCTTCCTGGCCTTCGCGCAAACCGACATCAAACGCCTGGTGGCCTTCTCCAGCGTCTCGCACATGGGCTTCGTGCTGATCGGCATCTACTCCGGCAGCCAGCAGGCCCTGCAGGGCGCGGTGATCCAGATGCTGGCCCACGGCCTGTCGGCCGCCGCGCTGTTCATCCTGGCCGGCCAGCTGTACGAGCGCCTGCACACCCGCGACATGCGCGAGATGGGTGGCCTGTGGCACCGCATCGCTTACCTGCCGGCCATCAGCCTGTTCTTCGCCGCCGCATCGCTGGGGCTGCCAGGTACCGGCAACTTCGTCGGCGAGTTCCTGATCCTGATCGGCAGCTTCGCCCACGTCCCATGGATCACCGTGATCGCCACCACCGGTCTGGTCTTCGGTTCAGTGTACTCGCTGATCATGATCCACCGCGCCTACTTCGGCCCGGCCAAGGCCGACACCGTGCTGGCCGGCATGGACGGTCGCGAGCTGATCATGGTGCTGGGCCTGGCGGGCCTGCTGATCCTGCTGGGCGTGTATCCGCAGCCGTTCCTGGACACCTCTGCCGCCACCATGAGCGGTGTGCAGCAGTGGCTCGGTTCCGCTTTCACTCAACTCGCTTCGGCCCGGTAAGAGCGCTATGGAATTCACCACTCAACACTTCATCGCATTGGCGCCGATGCTGATCACCACCATCACCACGGTGGTGGTGATGCTGGCGATCGCCTGGAAGCGCAACCACTCGCAGACCTTCCTGCTGTCCACCGTGGGCCTGAACCTGGCCCTGCTGTCGATCCTGCCGGCGCTCAAAGTCGCGCCGCTAGCGGTCACCTCGCTGGTGACCATCGACAAGTTCGCCTGCCTGTACATGGCGATCATCCTGGTGGCGACGCTGGCCTGCGTCACCCTCGCCCACGCCTATCTGGGCGAAGGCTCCAAGGGCTTCCCGGGCAACCGTGAAGAGCTGTACCTGCTGCTGCTGATGTCGGCACTGGGCGGTCTGGTGCTGGTCAGCGCCAACCACCTGGCCGGCCTGTTCATCGGCCTGGAGCTGCTGTCGGTGCCGGTCTACGGCCTGGTGGCATACGCCTTCTTCAACAAGCGCTCGCTGGAAGCCGGCATCAAGTACATGGTGCTGTCGGCCGCCGGCTCCGCCTTCCTGCTGTTCGGCATGGCGCTGCTGTACGCTGACGCAGGCAGCCTGACCTTCGACCAGCTGGGCAAGGCCCTGGCCGCCACCAGCATGCCAAGCCTGCTGGCGCAGCTGGGCCTGGGCATGATGCTGGTCGGCCTGGCCTTCAAGCTGTCGCTGGTGCCTTTCCACCTGTGGACCCCGGACGTGTACGAGGGTGCTCCAGCGCCGGTCGCCGCGTTCCTGGCCACCGCCAGCAAGGTCGCGGTGTTCGCCGTGGTCGTGCGCCTGTTCATGCTCTCCCCCGCCGCCAGCAGCGGCGTGCTGAGCACCGTGCTGGCGGTGATCGCGGTTGCCTCGATCATCATCGGCAACCTGCTGGCGCTGACCCAGAGCAACCTCAAGCGTCTGCTCGGTTACTCGTCCATCGCCCACTTCGGCTACCTGGTCATCGCCCTGGTCGCCAGCAAGGGCCTGGCCCTGGAGGCCATGGGCGTGTACCTGGTCACCTACGTGATCACCAGCCTCGGCGCCTTCGGCGTGATCACCCTGATGTCCTCGCCGTACGCCGGCCGCGACGCCGACGCCCTGTACGAGTACCGTGGCCTGTTCTGGCGCCGCCCGTACCTGACCGCAGTACTGACCGTGATGATGCTGTCGCTGGCCGGTATCCCGCTGACCGCGGGCTTCATCGGCAAGTTCTACATCATCGCCACCGGCGTCGAGTCGCACCTGTGGTGGCTGGTCGGCGCCCTGGTGATCGGCAGCGCCATCGGCGTGTACTACTACCTGCGCGTCATGGTCACCCTGTACCTGGTCGAGCCGAACCTGCGTCGCCACGACGCCCCGCTGAAGTGGGAACAGCGCACCGGCGGCGTGATGCTGCTGGCCATCGCCATTCTCGCCTTCGTACTGGGCGTGTACCCGCAGCCGCTGCTGGAGATGGTGCAGCAGGCGGGCCTGCAACTGATCGGTTGATCGGCTGCGCGATGTGAAAGAAACCCCGCCTCGGCGGGGTTTCTTTTTGCCTGAAGAAACCACTGCGGTATTACAGATCGACCACTGTGCTTCGTCTGCCCTTTGCAGCGTCAGACTCCCGCACTCGATCTGGAACCCCGTCCCCATGCGCCCCACCCTCCCCTACTCCCTGCTGGCCCTGTTCGTCGCCGGCACCGCCCAGGCCGCCGACCGCGTCGAACTCGACCAGGTGCTGATCCAGGACCGGCAGCAATCCGAACTGGAAGCCGCCGCCGACCAGCTGCGCGAGATACCCGGCGCCAGCAACCTGGTGGACATGGACAAGGTGGGCCAGGGCCGGGTGGCCAGCAACCAGGACGTGCTGGCCTATCAGCCGGGGGTGTTCGCCCAGTCGGCGGGCAACGATGGCATCAAGCTGTCGATCCGTGGTTCGGGCATCAACCGCGCGCCGGGCGCCCACGGCTCGGGCGTGTACACGATGTTCGACGGCCTGCCGCTGACCGGCCCGGGCGGCACGCCCTATGAACTGTTCGAACCGCTGTGGCTGAGCCGCGCCGAAGTGCTGCGCGGCGCCAATGGCTTCGACCAGGGCTCGCTGGCCCTGGGTGGCGCGATCAACTACGTGACCCGCACCGGCCACGATGCCGCGCCCTTGCAGGTGCGCTACGAGGTCGGCAGCCGTGGCTACCAGCGCCGGCACATCAGCTCCGGGCAGGTGCTGGGCAATCTCGACTACTACGTGGCCCTGACCGATGCCGAGTACGACGGCTACCAGGACCACAGCAGCGGCAGCGCCAAGGGCATCGCCGCCAACGTCGGCTATCGTTTCAACCCGAACCTGGAGACGCGCTTCTACCTGCGCTACCGGGAAACCGAGAACGACCTGGCTGGGCGCCTGACCAAGGACCAGATCAAGCACCATCCCCGTGCCGCCAACCCGGCGTACCTGGCCCGTGACGACAGCCGCCCGCAACCGGGCAGCACCTGGGTGGGCAACAAGACCACCTTCTTCCTGGATGACGATTCGCGCCTCGAGGCGGGGCTGGTCTATCACGACTATCCCATGGACCTGCGCGAAGGCCCGATGCGCCTGAAGGTCGCCTACACCGATGTCAGCGGCACGCTGAACTACATGCGGCGCGACACCCTGTTCGGCCACGAGAGCAAGACCACCCTCGGCTGGCGCGCCACCAAGCACCTGCCCAACAGCGGCGCCTCGCAGTTCGCCCGACCCGGCGGCGACAACTTCGGCGCCCGCAGCCGAGATTTCAGCTACCAGGGTTCGGACACTGTGCTGCATGCAGGCAACGACTTGGAGCTGATTCCGAACCTGTGGCTGACCACGGGCCTGGCGATGATCTACACCCGCCGCGAAAGCGACGTCACCTACCCAAGCAGTGGCGGCAAGGTCAGCCAGCATGACTGGGACTATGCCCCACGCCTGGGCCTGCGCTACGACATCCGCCCGGACCTGCAGGTCTACGGCAACCTCAGCCGCTCGGTGGAACCGCCGCACCCGTGGTCGCTGGTCTGGAGTGCGCCAGTCGCCAACCAGCCCATGAAGATGCAAAACCAGACCGCCACCACCCTCGAGCTGGGTGCCCGCGGCGACTCGGCACTGGGGCGCTGGGACCTGGCCTGGTACTACGCCCAGGTACGCCACGAACTGTTGAACGTGGAAGTGGTGCAAGGCTTGCCGTTCAAGGAGTTCAACGCCAGCCCCACCGTGCACCAGGGTGTCGAGGCCGGCCTGGACAGCCTTCTCTGGGAACAACCGGGCACCGGCAAGCTCAGCCTGCGCCAGGCCTACACCTTCAGCGACTTCCACTACCGCGACGACGACAAGTTCGGCGACAACCGCCTGCCCGGCATTCCCATGCACTACTACCAGGCCGAACTGCGCTACGACTGGCCGAGCGGTTTCTACGCCGGGGTTAACACGCAGATGGCCTCCAAGGTGCAGGTGGACTACGCCAACAGCTACCACGCCGACGCCTACGCCCTGCTCGGCGCGCGGCTGGGCTGGGATTCGCCGAAACGGGACTGGCAGACCTGGCTCGACCTGCGCAACCTGACCAACAAGCGTTACGCGGCGACGGTGACGCCGGGGTACAACGACGCCGGGCAGGACATCGCCCGCTCGACGCCCGGGGAAGGGTTCGGGGTGTATGCGGGGGTTTCCTACAGCTTCCGCTGACCCCGGGGGCGCCTTGCGCCCCATTCGCCGGCAAGCTGTTCTGGTCAAGTTTTTCCGGACACCGATTACGGTGATCAAGCCGCCTGCTGCTCCATGGCTATTGGCGACAGGTAGTTGTTGTAGCTGTGGAGCCTGACTCGGTTGTAACGCATGAAGAAGCTGGTCATATCCTGTCTGGCTTCTTCGATCTCTGTGTAGCCCTTAGTGGGCACCCACTCTGACTTGAGCGTGCCGAACAAGCGCTCTGTCGGTGCGTTGTCCCAGCATTGGCCTCTACGACTCATGCTTTGGGTTATGCCATGCTCAAGCAGTTCGGATTGGAAGCGCTGGCTCGTGTATTGGCAACCTTGATCCGAATGAAACATCAAGCCCGTATGCTTGCCTCGTACTTCCACAGCCATTCTCAGTGCTTTGGCGACCAGGTTGGCGTCATTGATCAGAGAAAATGCCCAGCCAACGACCCGGCGGGCGAACAGGTCAATGACCACAGCCAAGTGATACCAGCGCTTTCCGACCATCAGGCTGGTAACGTCGCCGCACCAAACCTGATTGACTGCTGCTGGCCGGAAATTACGTTCAAGGACATTCTTGGCCACAAATGCCTCAACACCTTTAGAGCGATATTGGTGGCGACGGCGCTGCCTGCTGGTCAGGTTTGCCTCCGCCATAAGTCTTCCAGCCAGATACCTTCCCACTTTGAGTTGCTGGGCCTTCAAGTACTGAGAGATCATTCTTGCACCGGCACTTTCTCTGCTTTCAGCATGCAGTTGCACAACCTTTTCCCTGAGCGCATCGCGCTCGGTATCCGGTACTGAGCGGCGATGGAGCCAGTCGTAAAACGCGCTACGGGAAACGCCCAGAACACTGCAAAGCTGGCTGGTCGGATACGAGCCTGACTCTCTCAGCTCCTCGATCAGGAAAAACGACCGGGATCCGACATCAAGAGAGCGGTAGCCTTTTTTAATATTTCGGCCTCGGTCTCCAAGCGTTTGATCTTGGCGCGTAACTGCTGGAGCTCCCGCTGTTCGTCACTAATCGCCTTGGTGCCTGGCACTGGCTGTCCTTTCTGGCGTTCTTTACGAACCTGATCCACCCACCGGCGCAGAGCCGTTGGACCGACGTCCATCGATGCGCAGACGTCGGGAACCGAACAGTTGTCGTCAAGAACCATGCTTGCAGCACGTTGCTTGAACTCGCGGGTATAGGTCTTTCGCTCTTGCATGGAACCTCCTGAATGGGCGAATCATATCGCCCTTAAGAGGTGTCCGGGATCATTAGGCCAGTTCAAGCCGGCTCCCACAGGGACATGCGGTTTCCTTGTGGGAGCCGGCTTGCCGGCGATGGGCTGCGCAGCAGCCCTTTTAGGATGGCAACTGCACCTGCGGCTTGGTCGAGGCAAAGATCGCCCAGCTGGAAATGAACAACGCCGCGATCAACGGCCCGATCACGAACCCGTTGAGCCCGAACACCGCCAGCCCGCCCAGGGTCGACACCAGCACCAGGTAATCCGGCATCCGCGTATCCTTGCCCACCAGGATCGGCCGCAGCAGGTTGTCCACCAACCCGATCACCAACACGCCGAACGCGGTCAGCACGATCCCCTGCCAGATCGCCCCGGCCAGCAGGAAGTACAGCGCCACCGGCCCCCAGACAATCCCCGCGCCCACCGCCGGCAGCAACGACAAAAACGCCATCAGCACCGCCCACACCAGCACGCTGGGAATGCCCAGCACCCAGAAGATCAGCCCGCCCAGCGCACCCTGGGTGATCGCCACCAGCAGGTTGCCCTTGACCGTGGCCCGCACCACGCGCTTGAACTTCAACTGCAGGCGGCGCTTCTGCTGCTCGGGCAACGGCACCGCCTGGCGCACCTTGCGCGCCACCTCCGCGCCCTCGCGCAGGAAGAAGAACAGCAAATAGAGCATGATGCCGAAGCTCACCAGGAACTCGAAGGTGCCCTGGCCGAAGCTGAACGCCTGCCCGGCCAGAAACTGGCTGCCCTGGGTCGCCCACTTGCTGATCTTGTCGCGCAGGCCGTCGAGGTTGCCCATGCCCATGCGGTCGAGGAAATGCTGGGCATAGGTCGGCAGCATGTCCTTGCCGTGTTCGATATAGCCGGCGATATCCAGCTGGCCGCTCTCGATGCGCTGGTACAGCGCGGCGCCCTCCTGTACCAGCAGGGCGCCGATGACGATCACCGGCAGCACGGCGATCAGCAGGCAGGTGAGCAGCGCCGTCGCCGTGGCCAGGTTGCGCCGCCCGCCAAAGCGCAGCAACAGGTGGCGCTGCAGGGGCGCGAAGAGTATCCCGAGGATCACCGCCCAGAAGATCGCGCCGGAGTACGGCAGCAGGATCCAGATGAAGGCGATGGTCACCAGTGCCAGCAGCACGGTCAGGGCTTTGTTCTGCAAGACGGCTTCGTTCATGGGCATTCCTCGAGGGCTCAACAATTTAGTGCCCCGCGCATCGGCAAAAGTGCCGTTGATCCAGATCAATACCTGCGCGGTGCCGCCGTCTTAGCATCCGCGCCTTTTGCCCCCGGTGCGCACCATGACCTCTCCCACCAAGCCCGAACTGCTCGCCCCCGCCGGCACCCTCAAGACCATGCGCTACGCTTTCGCCTACGGCGCCGACGCGGTCTATGCCGGCCAGCCGCGCTACAGCCTGCGGGTGCGCAACAACGAATTCGACCACGCCAACCTGGCTCTCGGCATCCAGGAGGCCCAAGCCCAGGGCAAGCGCTTCTACGTGGTGGTCAACATCGCCCCGCACAACGCCAAGCTCAAGACCTTCCTCAAGGACCTGGCGCCGGTGATCGAGATGGGCCCGGATGCGCTGATCATGTCCGACCCGGGATTGATCATGCTGGTGCGCCAGCACTTCCCACAGATGCCCATCCACCTGTCGGTGCAGGCCAACACGGTGAACTGGGCCAGCGTGCAATTCTGGCAAGGCCTGGGGCTGACCCGGGTGATCCTGTCGCGGGAGCTGTCGCTGGAAGAGATCGAGGAGATCCGCCAGCAGGTGCCGGAGATGGAGCTGGAAGTCTTCGTGCACGGCGCGTTGTGCATGGCCTATTCCGGGCGCTGCCTGCTGTCGGGCTACATGAACAAGCGCGACGCCAACCAGGGCACCTGCACCAACGCCTGCCGCTGGAAATACCAGGCCACCCCGGCCAGCGAGAACGCCACCGGCGATATCGTCCGTGAATGCGAGCCGACCCTGGGCCTTGGCGCGCCGACCGAGCAGGTGTTCCTGCTCCAGGAGTCCAACCGCCCCGGCGAAGAGATGCCGGCCTTCGAGGACGAGCACGGCACCTACATCATGAACGCCAAGGACCTGCGCGCCATCCAGCACGTCGAGCGCCTGGCCCGGATGGGCGTGCACTCGCTGAAGATCGAGGGCCGCACCAAGTCGCACTTCTACTGCGCCCGCGCCGTGCAGTCCTACCGCCAGGCCATCGACGACGCGGTAGCCGGGCGGCCGTTTGACCGCAGCCTGATGAGCAACCTCGAGTCCCTCGCCCAGCGCGGCTACACCGAAGGCTTCCTGCGCCGCCACGTGCACGACGAGTACCAGAACTACCAGCGCGGTAACTCGGTATCCGAGCGCCAGCAGTTCGTCGGCGAGCTGACCGGAGTGCGCGTGGACGGCCTGGCCGAAGTGAAGGTGAAGAACCGCTTCGCCGTGGGTGACCACCTGGAGCTGATGACCCCGCGTGGCAACTACCACTTCGACCTGCACCGCCTGTGCGACCGCCAGCAGCAGGGCATCGAGGTGGCGCCGGGCGACGGCCATGTGGTGTACCTGCCGATTCCCGAGCAGGTCTCGCTGGAGTTCGGCCTGCTGATGCGCGACCTGGAGGGTAGCGAGGCCGCTGCCTGACAAATCTGTAATCCGCGCCTCAGGTGGCTGACAGGCGCTGGCGACGACCATCGGTGTCATTCCCGATCACGGGGCAAGCTCCCACCGTGGGAGCGGGCTTGCCCCGCGATTGGATGGACCTTGCCAGCACCGAGAGCACGCCATGCCACCGACTCCAACCCGCCGCACCTTCGTCAAGGGCCTGGGTGCCGCCAGCGCCCTGGCCGGCCTCGGCCTCTGGCGCCCGCTGGCCCAGGCCGCCGAAGGCCGCCTGCCGCTGCACGACCTGAGCGGCCAGCAGTTCGACCTGTTCATCGGCCAGACCCCGGTCAACATCACCGGCCGCCCACGCACCGCGCAGACCATCAACGCCAGCCTGCCCGGCCCGCAGCTGCGCTGGCGCGAGGGCGACACCGTGACCCTGCGGGTGCGCAACCGCCTGGAGCAGCCCACCTCGATCCACTGGCACGGCATCATCCTGCCGGCCAACATGGACGGCGTGCCGGGCCTGAGCTTCGCCGGCATCGAACCCGGCGGCGACTACCTCTACCAGTTCACCCTGCGCCAGAGCGGCACCTACTGGTACCACAGCCACTCCGGGTTGCAGGAGCAGGCCGGCGTGTACGGCGCCATCGTCATCGAGCCCCGCGAACCCGAGCCGCACCAGTACCAGCGCGACCATGTGCTGCTGTTCAGCGACTGGTCGGACCAGGCGCCGGAAGCGCTGATGGCCACCCTGAAGAAGCAGTCCGATGCCTTCAACTACCACAAGCGCACGGTCGGCGACTTCGTCGACGATGTCGCGGAAAATGGCTGGGGCAAGGCCGTCGACAACCGCTGGGCCTGGGCGAAGATGCGCATGAGCCCGACCGACCTGGCCGACATCAGCGCCGCCAGCTACACCTACCTGCTCAACGGCCAGCCCCCGGACGGCAACTTCACCTGCCTGTTCCAGCCCGGCGAGACCGTGCGCCTGCGCCTGATCAACGCCTCGGCGATGACCTACTTCGACTTCCGCATTCCGGGCCTGAAGCTCACGGTGATCGCCGCCGACGGCCTGCCGGTGACGCCGGTAACCGTGGACGAACTGCGCATCGCCGTGGCCGAAACCTACGACGTGCTGGTCACCGTGGGCGACCTGCCCGCCTACACGCTGTACGCCCAGAGCATGGACCGCACCGGCTTCGCCCGTGGCACCCTGGCCCGCGCGGCGGGTCTGCAAGCCCCCGTACCCGAGCCGGACCCGCGTCCGGTGCTGACCATGGACGACATGGGGCACGGCGGCATGGGCGGGATGGACCATTCGAACATGCCGGCGATGGACCACGGCAACATGGCGGGCATGGACCACTCGAACATGGCCGGCATGGCCATGATGCAAGGCCACCCTACCAGCGAGACCGATAACCCGCTGGTGGACATGCAGACCATGGCCCCCCGGGCCAACCTGGCCGATCCCGGCATTGGCCTGCGCGGCAACGGCCGCCGAGTGCTGACCTACGCCGACCTGCGCAGCCCCTACCCCGATCCGGACGGGCGCGAACCGTCGCGGGACATCGAGCTGCACCTGACTGGCCACATGGAACGCTTCGCCTGGTCGTTCGACGGCATCAAGTTCAGCGATGCCGAGCCGCTACGCCTGAAATACGGCGAGCGGGTGCGCATCACCCTGGTCAACGACACCATGATGACCCACCCCATCCACCTGCACGGCATGTGGAGCGACCTGGAGGATGAACAAGGGCGCTTCCTGGTGCGCAAGCACACCATCGACATGCCCCCCGGCAGCCGGCGCAGCTACCGTGTCAGCGCCGATGCCCTGGGCCGCTGGGCCTATCACTGCCACCTGCTTTACCACATGGAGACCGGCATGTTCCGCGAGGTACGGGTCGATGAATGAGAACCGCAACCGCCACATCGTCACCGGTGTCGCGCTGATGGCCTTGCTGGCCAGTGAACGGGCCCTCGCCGCGGGCATGGATCACATGAACCATGGCGCCATGCCGATGGACCACGGCCAGATGAACCATGGCAGCATGCCCATGGACCACAGCCAGATGAACCACGCGGCGGCCCCCCCCAGCCAACCACGCACACCGCTGCCGGTGATCACCGATGCCGATCGCCGCGCCGCCTTCCCGCCGTTGCCGGGACATCAGGTGCATGACCGGGCGACCAACTGGGCGGTGATCGTCGACCAACTGGAGTACCAGAACTTCGAAAACAGCAGCGCCCTGAACTGGAACGCCACCGCTTGGGTCGGCGGCGATATCGACCGCCTGTGGCTGCGCACCGAGGGTGAACGGGAACAAGGCAAGACCCACAAGGCCGAGCTGCAGGCCCTCTGGGGCCATGCCATCAGCCCCTGGTGGGAACTGGTCGGCGGCGTGCGCCAGGACTTCAAGCCCGCCAGCGGCCAGAGCTGGGCCGCCTTCGGCATCCAGGGCACGCCGCTCTACGGCCTGGAGCTGGAGGCCACCGCCTACGCCGGCGAGCGACAGCAGACCGCGCTGCGCCTGGAGGCCGGTTACGCTATGCTGCTGACCAATCGCTGGATCCTCGAACCGACTGTCGAAGCCAATTTCTTCGGGCGCAACGATGCCGGGCGCGAACAGGGCTCGGGGCTGGCCGAAAGCGAAGTGGGCCTGCGCCTGCGCTACGAGATCAGCCGTGCGTTCGCGCCCTATGTCGGGGTCAGCTTCAACCGCCTGCACGGCAACCGTGCCGACCAGGCTCGGGAGGATGGCGAGGACATCGGCCAGACCCGGCTGGTGGCCGGGGTTCGCCTGCGTTTCTAATGTTTGACGCCGGCCCTGTAGGAGCGGCTTTAGCCGCGATGCAGGCACCGCGGTGTGTGGCACCCGCTTTGCGGGTGATCGCGGCTAAAGCCGCTCCTACAGGGCCGGCGCTGATTAACTCGATGTGTTTAGTTTCACAGGAGCTCCACCATGCTGCGCAAACACCTGCTCACCCTCGGCCTGCTGGCCGTCACCGGCCTGGCCCAGGCCGCCGAGACCATCGATGTCTACCGCGACCCCAACTGCGGTTGCTGCAAGGAATGGATCAAGCACCTGAGCGACAACGGCTTCACCGTCAACGACCACGTCGAGCCAAACATGAGCGCGGTCAAGCAGCGCCTGGGCGTCGAGCCGCGCCTGGCGTCGTGCCACACCGGGGTGATCGACGGCAAGTTCGTCGAAGGCCATGTACCGGCGGAGCAGGTGCGCCTGCTGGCCAAGCGCGACGACCTCAAGGGTATCGCGGTGCCGGGCATGCCCATGGGCTCGCCGGGCATGGAGATGGGTGACCACAAGGACGCCTACCAGGTCATCGGCGTGACCCGGGATGGCCAGGACACCGTGGTCGCCAACTACTGATGCTCAGCCTCGGGGCGCTGTTCCTCAGCGCCTTCGGCGCCGCCACCCTGTTGCCGCTGCAGTCCGAAGCGGTGCTGGTCGGGCTGCTGCTTCGCGAACCGAGTGCCTGGGCGACCCTGCTGCTGGTGGCCACGCTCGGCAACGTGCTCGGTTCCATCGTCAACTGGCTGCTGGGCCGGGCCATCGAGCACCTGCGCGAACGCCGCTGGTTCCCGTTCAGCGCCAGCCAGCTGGAACGCGCCCAGCGCCGCTACCAGCGCTGGGGCCAGTGGTCGCTGCTGCTGAGCTGGATGCCGGTGATCGGCGACCCGCTGACCTTGATCGCCGGGATCATGCGCGAGCCGTTCTGGCGCTTCGTGCTGTTGGTCACCCTGGCCAAGGGCGGGCGCTATATCGTGGTGGCGATGATCACCCTGGGCTGGTTTCACACGGGGTGATCAGGCGGGAATTCGAAGTGCTGGCTGGAGCCTGCAGGCTCCAGCCAGCGTTACGCTCAAGCCGCGTCTGCGGCCTGCAGGTTGCCGAGCAGGCGTGCTGCCATGTCCAGCTTCTTCTGCAACGTGTCCACGAACGAGAGCGCGGAGTGGGCCTGCAACAGATTGGCCTCCATCTTGCGCTCCCCGAAGAGGTCGCCGTAGGAGTGGGACTGCCCTATCGCCGTATGGTCCAGGACCATTGAAG
Source organism: Pseudomonas peradeniyensis (assembly GCF_014268935.2). GTDB lineage: Bacteria > Pseudomonadota > Gammaproteobacteria > Pseudomonadales > Pseudomonadaceae > Aquipseudomonas > Aquipseudomonas peradeniyensis. The sequence goes on from NZ_JABWRJ020000004.1 coordinate 764,200, forward strand.
CGATTGCCTTTTCGGCAGCACTGCCATGTTCGGCCAGATGCTCCAGGTGCTCAAACGACTGCGAGAGCGGACTGGTCGGCCGCTGCAGCGAATGCATGGTTGCGTTGAAGTCATTGCGTGTCGGCAAAGCCGCCTCATCGTCAATCTTGACAAAACCGAGCTTGACGGCCTTCAACGACGTTGCCGGCTCAGACTGTCCGCTGATCGTCGCGTCATAAATCGCTTCAGGCCCCACAGGCTGTGCAGTGCTCGCTCCGGCCAAAGTGCCAGTCATCAGCACAGGAGCATCCTCGCTTGAATCCACAACGACAACTGCCGCCACCGCATCAGGCTTCTGGGCGAACAGTTCGATGAATTCGGCATCGACCTCTTTGACAAACTCCACCACCGCTTCAGGTCCCACCTGCTCGGGGTCCGGAAACTCGGTAAATCGCGAAGCCAGGAAAATCACCGCATCGAGCACCTTGGCGGCAGCCATCGGGTCGTTCTGCACAAGCGCGATATTGTCCGGAGACTGGGCTCCAATCAGGGAGTATCCGCCGACTATATCGACCTTGTTGATACTTGTCTCGACCTTAAGCTCAGGCACAAGCCGGCCCAGCTGGTCGATATTCGACAACAGGCAGGTAGCCGTACGCATGATATTGCTACCCGTGAGCTGTCCCGCATAACTGGCCATGAACTGCTCGGTTGGCAGACTCTCCTGCTCGACCAATATTCCGTTTGCCTGCGACCTCATGACATCTGGCAACCCCTTTGCCCACTGCTGGTTGTGCGAGTGCATATCACCTTGCGACAAATCCGCGGCCTGATTTCCACCCGTCGCCACACCAGGACGAAAGCCAAAGAACTCGGCAATCGCAATGAACAGGCGCATCAGAATACCGCACTTCTGCGGTTCCTCGTGGCGTGCCAGGCGCTGCGCCGACTCGCTGGTTTTCACCTGTGAGCAGTCACTGCTCTCGTTGACGGGGTCCAGGTCGGCGCCACATACCCAACTGGTTGAAACCGATTCGATCATCGTGCAAACCTCATCTTGCAGCATCGTTAGGCTTGAGAAAAAGACCGCTCTCACACCCGCAAGAGCAGAGGTCTTCTCCGAAGTTTCTTGCCTCCAACATGACGGAAGCTGAGTGAACGATACCGACGCCGCGCAGCGGGCCCCATCAGCCCTTATCGCCTTTTTTGCACTTTTCGACTGTCACCTGCCAGACACGCTTTCCGTAGATCCGCAGACATGAAAAAGCCGCAAGGGCCAACGCCCTTGCGGCTCGCAACATCCTTTCAAGCAGCCTGGTGTATTCAGGCCATGATGCCTGCCGCCCTGATCCCCTGGTTATCATTGCGCAGGATTTCCTGGATCAGCTGACGCACCTGGTCGATCATCTTCGCCAAATCATCGGTACAGCGCTGGAACAACTCCTTCTGGTTGCCGGCAACTGCCGCCTCGAGTTCCTGCTCCTTGGCCCAGACATCCTGCAACGACTTGATGGCATGGGCGATGCCCGTGCCGAAGGCGGCGCCACTCTGGGCCACGCCATTGAGGGTGTGCAGCGTGGTGTTGCGGGTGTCGATGGCGTTCTGCAGGTGCTTGACCTCGATACGGTTCTCGGCAATCAGCTGTTTCGAAGCCATCGCCACCTCACCGGGCTTGGCATACTCGGCAGCATGGCTGGCTTGTTCCAGGCCCTTGATGGTCCGCGCATCTCCCAGGTTCCTGAGCATGCCGGTGGTGCCGCTGGCCAGGGTGAACATACCCAATGCTCCACTGACGGCCGCCGAGGCGAACAGCGCGTTGCTGGCGGTTCTCATCCAGCCGATCTGTTCCTTGCTCGCCAGCACACTGACTTCGGCCTGGGTCCTGCGCCCTTGCGCGTTACCATCACGCACCTGCATGGCGGCCCGAAGAATGGCCAGCAGGCTCTCCAGGTCCTGGCTGCAGGGCGTGGCCTGCGGCGTATCCAGGCTTACCCGCCCTTGTTTCTCGGCAAGTGCCGTGCTTGTCGCCGCGCAGGACATGGCCAGCATCGTCCACAGCGGCTGCCCCGCCTTTTGCCCCTCGGTGACCGGCAGGTGGGCATCCATGTGGAACGAATGATCGATGGTGGAAATGGACAGACTCATGATTGACTCCTTGATCAGGCAATGACGTTTCGGCAAGCGATATCGGCGCAGGCTTTGCTGCGGTTGTTCAACAGTTCCAGCAATTGCTCGAAGCGTTGCTCCTTCCCCGCGAGCAGTTGTTCAAGCGCCTTGGCCAACTGCTCGAGAAAACTGTGCCCTTGGTCCAGTTGCAGGCGCATCTCTGCCAGCTGTGCCTCGCTGCGCAGCGCCAGCCCCTGCATGACCGAACTGGCCGCCTGCCCGGCGCTGGACAGCGTGGTGGTGGCCATGCTGGCGCCGGTCAGGGTCATCTGCAGCTTGGCCTGGGTGCCCGCGCTGGCGGTCGAGGTGACCCCGGTGGAGGCGGCGCTCTGGATCTTCTGGCCCACCGACAGGACCGTCTGCGCGACCTTGCCACTCACCTTGCCAGCCACCCGGGCGGCGACCACCGCGAGGCTGCCGCCGCAGGTCAGCACCACCGAGGCCAACGCCAGGGCGACCTCCACCGCCATCAGCACCGGCCCGAGGTACTTCATCACTTCCTTGGAGATGTGTCCGTCCTCGGCCGCCTGGTTCAACGACATGGACACCACGCCCATGACGCCACCAGCGATCATCAGCGCGCCCGCGACGGCGCCCAGGCCAGTCGCGACCATGACGGTCCCCACCACAATGGACACGATGGCCGCGGCCCAGCCGAAGACCTTGGCGAACACGCTCGCCGTGCCAGCATCCTGGTGCCGCTGGGCCACCTCCTCCATCTTCTGCGCGTTGAGCGCCATCTGCTGGCGGTTCTGTTCGGTGAGCTGACGTACCTGCTGCAGGTTCAGCTCGGTCTGGCGAGCACCCAACTGGCTCAGCAGTTCGGTGAGGCGGATATCCAGTTCGGCGTCGGATATATCCCCGGCGAGTTGGCCGAGGATCAATGCACCGATATCAGGTACCGCGACCAACACCGGTTGCATGAGGCCTTCAGCATCGACCAGCTTATCGAGTACCAGCCCCTGCTGCTGTCCCGTTGCCAGTGGCGCTGGAGGATCCAGCCGGACGCTCATGTCTGGCTTGGTCGTTGTGACTCCAGACGGTGTGCCGGTCTCGCTGGGCAACTGGATCGCCATGCCCGGCAGCGGCGTTTCCGATTCGATTTCAGTCGGCATCAAGAGCGACTGTTCCACAGACAGAAGTTCAGCTCGCATGACGTGCGTCCTCCTTCTGCTGCAGGGCCTCGAGCAGCACCTGTGCCTGACCTGCCAGACCGGCATGCTCGCTGCCCACCGCCAGGACCTGCGCCTGCTCGTAACCGCTGCGCGCCGAGGCAAGGTCGCCCAGCTGCTGGTGGCATTGCGCGGCATGGAAGGTGAAACGCGGGTCCTGCGGCGCGAGCATCGCGCCATAGGCATAGGCCGGCAATGCATCCTGGTAGCGCTCGAGGGCCTGATACGCACCTGCCACGCCCAGAAACGCCCGGGGGTCATAGTGGTCGAGTGCCGCCAGCCCCTTGAACAGCGTCAGCGCATCGTCCAGCCGACCCGCCTGGTAGAAGTTGAACGCCTGGGCATAGAGCGTTTCCAGTTGCGCCACGCAGACTCCGCGCAGCATGGCGAAGGTACCGCCATCGCCGAAGAAGCGCTCGATCGCATCGACGTTGTTGGCATCGGCATCGTCGCCGGCCATCTGTTGTACTGCCGTCATCACCTACCTCAGTTCTGCAGAATCTTGGACAGCATCGAGAACCAGGTCTCGACGAACTTCATCATCACCTCGGTGGAGGTGGTGTAGCGCGAGCCTACGTCGTTGAGCAGGGTGGTCTGTTCGGTCACCTTGTCGTTGACGATGCGGGTGCGGTCGCTCAGGGCCTGGGAGAAATTGGCCAACGGGTTGTTATCCTTGTCCCAGGTGTACTGCGCTTTCAGGTCGGTCATCGGTCCACTGACCTTTTGCAGGCGGCTACCGCTTTCATTCGGCGAAGTTGCGGATTGCATGCCCTCGAGGAAATGCCGTACGGTGACGACCGCAGAGCCGTTGAAGGCGGCCTTGAACGTGTCCAGGCTCGCGAGCAGTCGATGCTCGGGACTCTTCTCCCAACTGTCTGCATCAAGGTCGTACAAGGTCCGGTCGAAGAGGTTGAAGCTTGGATCTTCCAGCCTGAAGGTGCCCTTGTCGGCCATCACCACGTTGACCTTCGACTGGATCACGCTGAAGATCTTCAGCTCCGCCGTGAGGCACTTGAGCTGCTCGCTGAGCTCGGTGCGTTCGGCTTTCTGCTTGCGCATGCGCAGGCCCATCGCCGCCATCACCAGCTCGTCCATGCGCAGGCGCTCGCCCAGGTTCTGCAACTGCAAGGGTGCGCCGGGCAACCAGCCGGCATAAGCCTCGAGCAACTGGCAAAGCGCATCGACATGCTGCTCCGGCAGCGGTCGCGCCAGCAGGCCCTCGAAATAAGCACGGCTCTGCGCCAGGCGCGCCTGTCCCTCGGGGCCCAGTAACTGCTCGATGGCCTGCGCCCGAAACGCCAGGCTCAGTGGCTGCCCTTGGTCGCCCACGGCCATGATCCCGTGCTGATCCAGAATCACTTCCAGCCGCTTGATGTCTCTCCAGGTGTCCGGTGGTGCGACACGGTCCACATACGGCAATGGGACAGGACGACTACTTGATTCAATAGAACTGCTCATCATCTGTATCCGGTTGGCCAGGTACCCTTCTTGGCGCAAGGCCGGGGTACATGCAGATGAAGTCTATTGAGAGGCGAGCGGCCGCTCCGTCAGGCCCGGCCGCGATTTTGTAGTTTATGGGTACGGAATCTGACGCCAGCATGGCGTCAGCCGATGCGCCCCAGCGGCTGGATATTGATCTGCGTGGTGAGCTCCTGGAACGACAGCACCGGCAGGTCGAAATAGATGCCCTCGACCAGCTTGCGTACATAGCGGCGGATATCCATCGACACCACCAGCACGGGCCTGGCCTGGGCATCGTGCAGATCGCCCACCACGGCTTTCACCTGGGCGAGAAAGGCATCGCTCTGCGCCGGTTCCAGGGCCAGGTAGCTGCCGGCGCTGGTCTGGCGGATGCCGTTGCGGATCATCTCCTCGGCCGCCGGGTCCAGCAGGTAGGCCGGCAGCAGGTTGTGGCCGCTGGCGTACTTGTAGCAGATGTAGCGCTTGAGGCTGCTGCGCACGTACTCGGCCAGCTGCACCACATCCTTTTCCTTCTGCCCCCACTCCACCAGGGCCTCGAGGATCGAGCGCATGTTGCGGATCGAAATGCCCTCGCCCACCAGCCGCTGGAACACCTCGGTGATGCGCTGCAACGGCAGGATGCGCTGCACTTCCTTGACCAGCTCGGCATAGCCCTGCTCCATCTGCTCCAGCAGGTAGCGGGTCTCCTGGATGCCGATGAAGTCCCCGGCGTACTCGCACAACACCTGGGACAGGTGCCAGGCGAGCACCTGGTCGATCGCCAGGAAGGCGCATCCGGCGCGTTCCAGGCGCTCGCGCTGGGCCTGCTCGACCCATAGCGCCGCACGCCCTGGCTGCAGGGCTTCACCTTCCTCGTAGGGCACGCCGATGAGCGCCAACTGGCTGGGCTTTTCCTGGACCAGCAGCCGTTCCGGCATCAGCCTGCCACGCGCCACCGGCACTTCCTGCAACAGGATGCGGTACTCGCCGGGACCGAGCGCGCTGCTGAAACGCAGGCGGATGCCGGGAAACGGCACGCCATGATCCAGGTACAGCGCCTGGCGCACCCGCGCCAGCTCATCGTTCAGCGAAGCGGCCTCCAGCGCGGCTTGCAGGCTGCTGTCCACATCGATGAGCAAGGGCACCGTCAGGGCGAACGCTTGCGCGTCAGCGGCAGTCTTCGTCTTGCCGGAAGGCTTGAGCGTGGGGGCGCCAGCACCCTTGGCCAGCAACGCCGGCAGGCCACCGCTCTGCTGCCGGCCATCCTCCTCGATGCGTCGCTGGCGGATCGCCCACCAGCCACCGCCGCCGACCAACAATGCCAGGGTGAAGAAAGTAATCGTCGGAAAGCCTGGGATAATGCCGAACAGTGCCAGCAGCGCACCGCCGATCATCAAGGCCTTGGGTTGCGCCATCACCTGGCTGCCGATGTTCGCCCCCAGGTCGCGCGCCCCTTCGCCGTCGCGGGTGACGATGATGCCTGCGGTAATGGCGATCAGCAGCGCCGGCACCTGGCTGACCATGCCGTCGCCCACGGTAAGCACCGCATAGAGCTGCAAGGCATCCCCCGCCGTCATGCCCTTCTGCATTACGCCGATGGCCAGCCCCGCCAGCAGGTTGACGACGATGATCACCAGGCCGGCGATGGCGTCGCCCTTGACGAACTTCATCGCCCCGTCCATGGCCCCGTACATCTGGCTGGCCTTCTCCACCTCGCCACGGCGCTCTCGGGCCTCGTTGACGTCGATGACCCCGGCACGCAGGTCGCCATCGATGCTCATCTGCTTGCCCGGCATGGCATCGAGGGAAAACCGCGCGCTGACCTCCGCCACCCGCTCGGCGCCCTTGGTGATGACCAGGAACTGCACGATGGTGATGATCAGGAACAGGATGCAGCCCACCACCAGGTTGCCGCCGACCACGAAGTCGCCGAAGGTCTGCACGATCTGCCCGGCGTCGGCCTCCAGCAGGATCATCCGCGTGGTGCTGATCGACAGCGCCAGGCGAAACAAAGTGGTGACCAGCAGCACCGAAGGGAACACCGAGAAATGCAGCGGCGAGACGACGTACACCGACATCATCATCAACACCACGGCGATGGTCATGTTCAGGGCGATCAGCAGGTCCAGCAACAGCGGTGGCAACGGCAGGATCATCATGAACACCACCGCCAGCAGCATCACGGCCAGCATCAGGTCCTTGCGCGCGCCAATATGGCCGAGCATCCGGGTCAAGGTGTTCATGGGCGTTCCTTGCGTCGCAGGTACTCGGCGAAGGTGGCCTGTGCCTGCTCAAGGCGGCCCGCCATCTGCTGCGCCTGGCTCAGGCACAGCCACAGGGGTGCCTGCTGCTCGCCGGCGTCTCGCAGCGCCAGGCACTGCTGCTCGGCACGCGCCCAGTCACCCAGCTCCAGCGCCGCCACCACCGAGGCGCGCCTGCCGGCGAGGTGAGCGGGCTCAATCCGCAACAGCACCTCAAGCAAGGTTTGCGCCTCCTCGGGCCGGCCGCATCGCAGATGCAGCCAGGCCAACAGCTGCAGGACATCACGCTGTTCAATCGTCAATTGCATCTCTTCATACCTTGAGCAGAAAGTTCGCGTAGCGCTCCAGCATGTGCCGGTCGGCCAGCAGATCTTGCAGCAGCACCGCTGCCTGGCGCTCCTCGCAGGCCTGGGTGTCGAGAAGCTGCTTCGCCAGGGAATCCAGTGTCGTGGCGAAGCGCTGCGGGTCGTACAGGGCGCGCAGCTCATGCTCGGGACTGGCGTACGACAGGCGCAGGCGTGCCATCTGCTGCTGCGGGTACAGTTCCCGCAGATGAGCCTGCACGGGTTGTCCCGGCATCGACAGCGGTTCGCCCGCCGAGCGAGGGCGTGCTGTGTCGGCTGCCAATGATGACAACCACAGGTCATGGGGCTGCCCGGCTCGCTCGATCACGCTCATGCCGCGAGCACTTCGGCGCGCACTCGCAACAACAGCCGATAGGCCTCATGCAGTCGCTGTTCGGTCACCCGGCATTCATCGAAGCTGACCAGAAACACCAGATGGTCGTCAGGCAGCATGCCGCAACGCAGCAACTGACCAGGTGCCTGCTGGTCATGGACATGCCTGAGCGCACTCGACATGGCGTGCTCGAACAATGCTCCCTGCACGGTAAAACTCAGCCACAGCGTCAACTGGCCCGCCAGTCGCTCGAACTGCAAAACACCGATGTCCGGGAACTCCAGGTGTAGCAACGTTTCCGGCAGATGTGCCAGCAGCACGCCCTGATCGCGGCAGAACCGGGCGATGGCCTCGGAACAAGGGTCCATGCTCACTCCTCCTGCCCGCCACGCAGCGACGCTTCCTCATCGTCGATGAGGCGGTCCATGGTCAACTGACAGACTGTCAGCAGGTGCTCGCGCTGGGTCTCATCACTGAAGACCTGCAGGGGCAGCAGCCGAAAGATGCGCTGCAGTTCCCGCAGGCAGTGAACACGTTGAACGCCAGGAGCGAGCGGCAGCGCGGCGAGCAGGCGCAGGATGTCCTGCTCGCTGACCCAGCGCTTGTCGATCAGCGCCAGCAGGTCGCTGACCAGGTCAGAAGGCCCGTACGCCACTGGGCTCTCCGGCAAGCTGGCGGAACAGCGCGACCGTATCGCCTTCCAGTTTCTTGAGGGCCTGCACCAGCTTCATGTCACTGATGACCTGCTGCAGCTGGTTGCTGTCCAGGTACGAGGACGGCCCACTGATATGACTGGCCAGGCCGTTGAGCATGAACTGGGCGATATCGCCGATGGCCGCATCGCCGAAGCGTGTCCGCAGGTCATCCCAAGCGTGCCTGAGCCCGCGATAACCGCACAGGAAGTCGCGATAAACCTCGCGCAGCGCGGCCACCTCGGCGACACCCTGCTCCTGGGTCGCCTGGGCCAGCGGACCGATCTCGATCCCCAGCGCGATCGCCTGGCCCTGCGTTTGCGCCATGCTTGCCATGACCTGGTCCAACGTGTCGAGCGCCCCACTGCCATCAGCCGTCTTGCCCAATGCGTCGCGGGCATAGGCCAAGGCCAGGTAGCGATGGCAGGCCTCGCCGGAAAAACCATCCAGGCGTGCTTCCAGCTCGCCCGACGTCAGGCTGGGATGCTGACGCAACCAGGCCACCAGCGCCTCCAGGGCGCGGCGCTGGACATCCGGCACCTTGGCCAGCATCTCCTCGGCCGCCTGGCCCGTCTGCAGCCCATGCTGGCGCGCATCGGTGACGCGGCTGCGGGTACTGAGCCGGGCATTGGCCAACGACGAGAAGGCCATCGACACCTCCTCCGCCATCTCGGCCTGCTGCCCCATCGGGGTCACTTGCCGCGCCTGAAGGGTTGCCTGCGTCTCCCAGCCGCCCTCCATGGCCACCCTCGGGTCAACCCGGGCAAAGCCGATGACTTCGCTCATCCCCACCTCACATCGAAATAAATGAATGAGCGGCATGCTAGAGGCAAGCCAGCAGCCGTACTGTCAGCGTCAGGCGCTTCTTTTTAGCCTGCCGACACGCGCAACACGTAGCGACCGGCAACTAAAAACATGCGACTCACAGTGAAATCCGTCCCTGGGCAGGCTCCCTAGAATGCTCCCCATCATTCACGCACCCACATCGTTCCCATGTCGCCATCGCTGCTCCAGATTCCCCAGACCCTGAAGTCTGCCGTGAACGGCTCCACCCTGGTCCAGGTCAACGGCAAGGTCTCCCAAGTCACCGGTACCCTGATCCGTGCGCTGGCGCCCGGCGTGCAGGTGGGCGAACTGTGCCAACTGCGCAGGCCCAACCATGAGCAGACGCTGCTGGCCGAGGTCATCGGCCTGCAACAGGACCAGGCGTTGCTCGCCCCTCTGGGCGACATGCAGGGCCTTTGCACGCGCACCGAGGTCTGCCCTACCGGGAGCATGCATCGCGTGGGCGTGGGGGATCATTTACTGGGAACAGTGCTCGACGGCCTCGGCAACCCGCTCGACGGCAGCATGCCGGCCACACCGCAAGCCTGGTACCCGGTACACCGGGATGCGCCGGCGCCCTTGAGCCGCAAGCTGGTCGACACACCCTTGAGCCTGGGCATCCGTTGCATCGATGGCCTGCTCACCTGCGCCGAAGGGCAACGCGTCGGCATCTTCGCGCCTGCCGGTGGCGGCAAGAGCACGCTGCTGGCCTCGCTGCTGCGCAACGCGCAGGCCGACGTGATCGTCCTCGCCCTGATCGGTGAGCGCGGCCGCGAGGTGCGCGAGTTCATTCACCATGAACTCGGCGAACAAGGCCTGCGCCGTGCGGTGCTGGTGGTCGCGACGTCAGACCGTCCGGCGATGGAGCGGGCCCGGGCGGGCTTCGTCGCCACTACCTTGGCCGAGTATTTCCGCGACCAGGGCCGCAAGGTCCTGTTGCTGATGGACTCGCTGACCCGCTTCGCCCGTGCCCAGCGCGAGATCGGCCTGGCCGCCGGCGAGCCGCCGACCCGGCGTGGTTTTCCGCCGTCGGTGTTCGCCCAGTTGCCGCGCCTGCTCGAACGCGCCGGGCACTCGGACAAGGGCTCGATCACCGCGCTCTATACCGTGCTGGTGGAAGGCGACGACCTGAACGAGCCGATCGCCGAGGAAACCCGCTCGATCCTCGATGGCCATATCGTGCTGTCACAGGCGCTGGGAGCGGCCAACCACTACCCGGCCATCGACGTGCTGCGCTCGGTCAGCCGGGTCATGCACCAGGTGGTCAGCCCTGCCCATCGCGCCGCCGCCAGCCAGTTGCGCCAGTGGATGGCGCGCTATGAAGACGTCGAGCTGCTGCTGCGGGTCGGCGAGTACACCCGAGGCCAGGACCCGACCGTGGACCTGGCCATCGACAAGCGCGATGCCATTCGCTCATGGCTGTGCCAAGCACCGCACGAACACAGTTCGCTGCAACAGAGCCTCGAACAACTGCTGGAGATCGCCCGGTGCCCTTGACCGCCCTGTTATCCATCAAGCAACGCCGGCTGCAACGGGCCGAGCGCGAAGCGCGCACTCAGCAGGCACGCTTGCAGGCGGCACAGGCGGACAAGGCGCAATCGGTCGAGGCGCACCTGGCGTATCGGCGGTGGGCCCTCGAGGAAGAGCAGCGCCTGTTCGATGCGCAGGTGGGCCGCCTGACCAACCTGCATGGCCTGGAACACTGGCGTCGGCAGGTCGGTCTGCTCGGTGAGCGCGAAGCGAGCCTGCGTGGCCAGGTGGTGGCCTGCGAGGACGCGCTGATGCGCCAGCACTCGGCACGCCAGCAGGCGCAAGCGAAGCTCGCCAAGGCCAGCCAACAGTTGGACAGTGTCAAGCAGTTGCACGAGCAAGCTTCCCGGCAAAACGCTCGGCGCACAGAGCACAGCCAGGAGCTCGAAGTGGAGGAACGCCATGGCCAGGGAGGTTCTCCATGCTGAACCCCCAGCCTGTCCCTGCGTTGCCGGACAACCCATTGCCTGAAACGCCTGGACTTGGGCCTTGCAACGAGCAGCGACTGTTGTTCGAACACCTGCTGGAAGTTCCACGGCTCAAGCGCAGGGCACCACAGGATACTGGCCATCGACCCGCCCGGGACGAAGCCAGGCCTGAACGCCCTATCACCCCGGTAGTCCTGAACATGGCTGCCTTGATCGCAAAGTGCCCGCCCGCCTGCGCAGCAGAACGACCTGCGCTGATCGAGGATGTCATCGAACGCCCCCTTCCAGAGCCCATGCCAGCGATACCTGATGTAGTCGAGCCAATCTCAATGACCGAGGCAAGTCGTGCCGAGGCGGGCCCTCAAACCGTCCGCGACAGTACCGACAACGTGCCGGATCGCCTGCTACCCAGTGATATCGACCCAATCCTTGCGCCCCTCGCCCCATCGAGCGAGCGCCCCGTGATCGACAGGGTCCTGCCATCAACTGTCGGTGCCCCCGCCCAGGATCTGCAGACGCTTGTGGAGCGCCTGCAATTGCAACTGTTCGCCCGCAGGACTGGCACCCGCGAACAGACCCTGTTGCAGGTGCAGTTACCTCAGCTGGGCCATGTCGAAGTACGCATGAACCCTGCGAGCGCTGGTCTGCAGGTAGAGATCCAGGCTGCGCCGGCCACCCTGCGGCAATTGCAGGTGGCCGGTACGGACCTGCATGAACGCCTGCAACGACTCGATCCCGCGCAGCCGGTCAGCCTCGGCTTCGGCGCAAATGGCGATAGCCAGCAAGGCTCGCGCAACAGGCGCCATGTAGAGGACGAATGGTGGGCCGAACCATGAGTTCACCTGATTTCCCTATGGCTCATCCCTGCGAGCTGAGCCTGCAGCGTTTGCTGAGCCATCGCCAATGTCACTATGCCGACGATGAAGGGCAGGTCTTGCTGGGCGTCACCGTGCCAAGCGATGACCTGGATCTGGCCGTGCTGATCGATTGGCACGGCGTGCCGGCTCGCCTGCTGTGTCGTCAGCAGCAGCTGGCACAATGGCTCGCACCACAGTTGCAGGCAGCCGACTTCGCCAGTCTCCCCTGCGCGCTGCAGCTGGCGGTGCTGCAACGGGATACCCCTCGCCTACCCAGCCTGCAATGCCTGGGCATCGAGCCGGCAGGCGCCATCGAGCGCTCAGCCGGTCTGCAGGTGACGCTGAGAAGCGCGCAAGGCCTGCTGCCCTGCTGGGTACAAGGCGACAGCGAGCACCTACTGGCGGCCTTGCCAAGGCGTCCACTGCGCGAACGCCTGAACATCCAGCTCAACCTCTCGCTGCAGTGGCGCCCCCTCGAACTGACGTTGCACGGCCTGCGCGACCTGGGCACGGGCGACATCCTGCTGCTGCCTGCCGGTACGCCAAGCTCCCCGCGACTGCTGGGCGTACTCGATGGCCAGCCCTGGGCCGAACTGCAACTCGACGCCACACATCTGGAGCTAGTCCGCATGCACGATACCCCCCCTGTGACCGACACCCCGCTGGACGCGCTGGAGCAACTGCCCATCCCGGTCAGCTTCGAAGTCGGCCGCCAGACCCTCGACCTGCACACGCTGTCGACCCTGCAACCTGGAGCGCTGATCGAACTGCACAGCCCGCTGGATGCCCAGGTGCGCATCCTCGCCAACCAGCGCTGTGTCGGCACCGGGCTGTTGGTGCAGATCGACGGCCGCCTCGGGGTACGGGTCGACCGCCTGCTGGAACAGCAACCGACATGATCCAGCTGCCGGACGAACTGAGCCTGATCCTCGGCCTGGCGCTGCTGTCGCTGGTGCCCTTCATCGCGGTCATGGCCACCTCGTTCCTGAAGATGGCCGTGGTCTTCTCGTTGCTGCGCAATGCCCTGGGCGTCCAGCAGATCCCGCCGAACATGGCCCTGTATGGCCTGGCGATCATCCTCAGTATCTACGTCATGGCCCCGGTGGGCATGGCCACCCACGACTACCTGAGCGCCCATCAGACCACCCTCGGCGACGCCCGCTCGGTCGAACGCTTCCTCGACGAAGGCATGACGCCGTTTCGCAGCTTCCTAGATGGCCAGGTCAACGAGCGCGAGCGCGCCTTCTTCCTCGATAGCGCCCGCCAGCTATGGCCCAGCCAGTACGCCGAACGGGTCGATGGCAACAGCCTGCTGGTGCTGCTGCCGGCGTTCACCATCAGCGAGCTGAGCCGGGCCTTCGAGATCGGCTTCTTGATCTACCTGCCCTTCATCGCCATCGACCTGATCATCTCCAACATCCTCCTGGCCATGGGCATGATGATGGTCTCGCCCGTGACCATCTCGCTGCCCTTCAAACTGCTGCTGTTCGTCCTGCTCGACGGCTGGGGGCGGCTCTCTCATGGCCTGGTGCTGAGCTACGGAGGCTGACATGGGCAGTATCGAAGTCCTGCACTTCGCCAGCCAGTCGCTGTGGCTGGTGCTGGTCCTGTCGCTGCCGACGGTGCTGATGGCCGCGCTGGTGGGTACCCTGGTTTCCCTGGTGCAGGCGTTGACCCAGGTGCAGGAGCAGACCCTGGGTTTCGTTGCCAAGCTGGTGGCGGTGGTCGTCACCCTGTTCGTCACCGCCGACTGGATGGGCGGCGAGTTGTACCGCTACACCGATCTGGTGCTCAACCGGATTCCCTCGGTGCGATGACGGTCCAGACGCTTGAACAGATGCTGCTGGGCTTCAGCCTGATCCTGCCCCGGCTGTTTGGCTGCTTCCTTATGCTGCCGATCCTCGGCAAGCAGGTGCTGGGCGGCGCGCTGGTGCGCAATGGCGTGGCCTGTTCGCTAGCGCTGTTCATCTACCCCTGCGTGGCCGGCACCCTGCCCGCCGAACTGGACGGGTTGCAGTTGGGCCTGCTGGTCGGCAAGGAAGTGCTGCTCGGCGTGCTGCTCGGCTTCGTGGTGGTCATCCCGTTCTGGGCCCTGGAAGCCTGCGGTTTTCTCATCGACAACCAGCGCGGCGCCACCCTGGCCTCCACCCTCAACCCGCTGCTGGGCAGCCAGACCAGCCCCACTGGTGCCTTGTTGGCGCAGACACTCGTTACCCTGTTCTTTACCGGCGGCGCCTTCCTGGGACTGCTGGGGGCGCTGCTGGGGAGTTATGCCAGCTGGCCGCTGGCAAGCTTTTACCCACACATCGGCAGCCAATGGAACACCTTCTTCCTCGCCCAGCTCGACTACCTGCTGGCCCTGTGCGTGCTGTTCGCCGCACCGTTGCTGATCGCCATGTTCCTCGCCGAATTCGGCCTGGCCCTGGTCAGCCGCTTCGCGCCGTCGCTGAACGTGTTCATACTCTCCATGCCGATCAAGAGCCTGGTCTGCAGCGCGCTGTTGGTACCGTACCTGTTGCTGCTGATGACATTGGCCGAGGATCAGGTGTTCATCGCGCTGGCCAAGGTACGTCTGCTCGGCCCGTTGCTGGAGCATCCATGAGCAGCGAAAAAACCGAACAGCCCACACGAGCGAAACTGCGCGATGCACGCCACAACGGTCAGGTGGCCAGGAGCAAGGAACTGGTCTCCACGGTGCTGATCCTGAGCCTGGTTGCTTTGCCCATGGCTTTTCCCGACTACTTTCTCGGGCATCTTGGTGAGCTGATGCTGCTGCCCGCGCCCTTGCTCCACCTGCCTTTTCGCCAGGCGCTGGAGCTGATGCTGGAGCAACTGCTGCATGAGTTGCTATGGCTCACCCTGCCGTTCCTGCTGACAGCGGTACTCGCCGCCATCGCCGGCAACCTGCTGCAGACCGGCTTCGTGTTCAGCGGCCAGTCGTTGGCACCGGACCTTAAGAAAGTCAGCCCACTGGAGGGCGCGAAGCGGATCCTCTCGGTCAGGAACCTGCTCGATTTCCTCAAGTCGTCGCTCAAGGTGCTGCTGCTCGGCGCGCTGGTGCTCGGCCTGCTCAGCGAGCACCTGCGCACGCTGCTGCAGGTGTCGTCGTGTGGCATCGAATGCGTCCTGCCGTTGCTGGGCAACCTGATGGGCCAGCTGATCGGGGTCTGCGCCGTGGGCTTCCTGGCGATCTCGGCGGCCGACTATGGCCTGGAGCGCTGGCAGCATCTCAAGCAATTGCGCATGAGCAAGGAAGAGGTCAAGCGTGAACACAAGGAGATGGAGGGCGCCCCCGAGCTCAAGCGCGAGCGCCGCAAGCGCCATCGCGAAATGCAGAGTGGCACACTGCGTGCGGATGTCAGGCGCTCCTCGGTCATTGTCGCCAACCCGACCCATATCGCCGTAGGGCTGCGCTACAGAGCCGGGGAAACGCCGCTGCCGCTGGTTACCCTCAAGTACACCGACGAGCAGGCCCTGCTGGTCCGGCGAATCGCCGAGGAAGAAGGGATACCGGTGCTCGAACGTATTCCCCTGGCCCGGGCGCTGTTCGCGGATAGCTTGGTGGAGCAGTACATTCCAGGCGACTTGATTCAGCCCGTCGCCGAGGTGATTCGCTGGTTGCAGGCGCAGGAGGAGATGGCATAGGTCTACAAGAGATTGCCAAGCCCCCAGGGCTGCGCTGTCGCGCATGGAGCATGCGTTGCAATATCACCCGCTCCCACGCGTTCTTTTTGAATCACTATTGGGGATCGCTAGACCAGAATTCCCCGCTGCGGCAATGGTCGGCGCACAAGTAAGGTATCTGCGCCATCTCTCGCCGGATTTCCTGCAGGCTGGCGAAGCTGTGTCCAGAACACCTGGAGCAACGCATCGCGCTCCTGATCATCACGGATTGCTCGCTTGGCTGCGGCCAACACGGCTTCGTTCATGGCGTATCAGCCTCATCATCAAGGTGCCGTTGCGCTAGCGCCCGCTGCAACGCGGCCAACTGGCCTTCGATACTGGCATCGATCACACAGCCTGCGGTCTCCAGGCGACAGCCGCCTCGCGCCAGCCTGGCATCGGCGCATACCTCGACAGGCCCGACCTCGGGATACAGTGCGAGCACTTCATGCAAACGCTGGCGAACCTCAGGCAACTGATCGGGCCCTACGTGCAGCAACAACGCTTCCCGTGGCTGGACCTGCGCCAGCGCCTGACGGGTCGCGGCCAATGTCAGCTCGATATCAGGATATTCCCCCAGCACCTTGCACACGGCCTGGCGCACCACCTCGCTCATCTGCCGGTCGACCTGGCGATAGAAGGCGTCGCAGCGCACGCGTGCTCCATGCAGCAACGCCGCCTGTTCGACGGCGACCATTTCCAACCCGATCTCCCGCCCTAGCCGCTGATGCTCCTCGAGCACCGCATCGGCCCGGGCATCGATGTCCCGGGCACGCTGACGGGCGTTCTCGGTCAGTACGCTGGCATCGAGGTACTGCTGATAGTCAGCGCTGCGCACTACGTTCAGGCTCGGGTCGATCATGGGCCGGGCCTCATTCAATTCAATAAATGGCAACATTCCGGGCTCCTGTCTCGGGCTACCTTCAGGCAAAGGGTGCGGGCCAGGTCGCGTAGTTCATCGTCCATCGGCCAAGTCGGCACTAAGATCACGCCGGGCAGGCGCAGGTTCAGACGCCGAGCGAACCCCGAATCGACCTCGCCGCATGCCTGCAGCCAGAACGCCAGGCCACATCCGGGCAGGTACGCGTCCAGGTCACCGGCTGGCAGCGCCTGTTGCCAGCCCACAGGCCAAGGGCCGATGACGAGACGCCACTTTTCCAGGCAATAGCGCAGGCCCTGTGGGTCGAGTGCCACTTGCAACCGCGCCTGACCTGATCGGTCGAGTACTTGTCGAATGGCCTGGCCATGCAGCAGGCCACCCAAACTGGCCAATACCCGCTCCAACGCCGGCTGTGAAAACAGGGCCAGCCTACCGATTCGTTCTGGCAGGTCGAACGGCTCGCACAGCTCCAGCACCGACATCAGCCAGCCGTTGACCTCGCGACTCTCCCGCCAGTACGGTAGGGCCTGAACCATCTGATCCAGCACTTCGGGACAATGGGTCGAGTGCAGGTAATGCGCCGGGCAATAGCGAAACTGGAACTCGGTCATGCTCTCTGACGCCACCACAGGTACTGCGCCAGGTTGCTCAGCAGCAGCACCCCGAGCAGCACGCCCAGCAGCGTCACAAGGCGCCAGCGCGAGCCCTCCAAAACCTGGATCGACAACAGCGTGACATGGCGCAGGCCCGCCAGCGGTTGACGCGCCTGGTTCGACGGCACCAGCACCACACTGATCCGCTCGTAGTCCAGGCCTTCGATACTGTTGCTCAACAGCTGCTTCATCTGCCCGATGTAAAGGTCTAGCGCCGCATCCGCCGCGTGCTTGATAAAGATCGACGCCGACGCCGCGCCGGCTTGCGGACGCAGGCCGTCACGGGGCTCCGGCAACACCACATGCACCCGCGCCACCAGCACGCCATCGATCTCCGACAGGGTCCGCGACAGCTCCTGGGACTTCACATAGGTCAGCCGCGCCTGTTCCTCCAACGGCGAGGAGATCAGGCTGTCCCGGGGGAACACGTCATTGACCGTGGAGAACATCTCCCGCGGGTAGCCCTGGCGCTTGAGCGCCGCCACCGCATGGCCGATATCGGCCTCGTCGATCAGGATCTTCACCTTGCCGTCCTTGTCCTGGGCCTTCACCGCAGCGATGCCCTCGGTGTCCAGCACCGCGAGCATCTCGTTGGCTTCGCGCTGGCCGAGACCGAGGTAAAGCTCGACCCTGCACCCGCCCAGCGCCAGCACTGAAAGAAGCAGCATGCACTGCCATGATCTTTTCACAGGGCACCTACTGGGCTTTCATGAGGGTTTCGATGTTCTGCGTGGTGCGCCCCACACCCTTGGCGATCAACTCCACCTGCAGGTTGCTGCGGATCAGCGCCCAATGAGCATCCATCAACGCCACAGGATCGCCCGTGCCTGAGACCAGGTTGGCGTGCGCGCCCTGCCTGGCCTCGGCATGCTGCTGTCTGAGCAACCCGACCTGATGCAACAGTCCGTCCTCCGGGCTATCGGCAGCACCGGACAACGCCTGCTCGAACTCGGCCACCTGCCGGGCATCGACAGCCGGTGCCGACAGGGATTGCAGATCGGTGACCATCAGGGATACCTCGGCAATGCCACTCATGCTTCGCCCTCTACCGTGAAGGAGTCATTCAGCAGGTCCATCGCCATGGCGAGTACCTGCAGGTTCATTTGTTGCGTCAGTGCCAAGGACGCCTGCTCGCGGTGCTGATGTTCAACCAGGCTTGCCTGGAATTGGGCGGCGTGTTGGTCGACGTGGGCGGGCAACGGGGTCAGTGCATCTTGCATGGCAGACACCAGCACCGAGGTCAGCGGACTCATGCCACCACCTGGGCGCGCACGCCCTCGGCGAACCTGACCAGATCGGGGTCCTGGCTCTGTGTCATACGGTCGAGCCGCCGTTCCAGCGCGGCCATGAAGCCCAACTGACGCTCGCACAGCGCCAGCCATGGCCCCAGGGACGGCCAGGGCGCCTGGTTGCCCTCCGCCAACGCCTCCTCGCACCGCCCCTGCCCCATCAGGCTGGCAATGCGTATCGCACAAGCGGCCTCCATCGTCGCCGCTTCCCGGGCAAGCCAGTGCGCAATGGCCAGCGCCTCTTCATGATGACGATGCTCGACACCCAGCAGGCCCAGGCGGGCCAGCAGATTGTTCACGGAATGGTTCATGCTCAGAACTTCTGCAAAATGCTGCTGATGGTGTTCTTGAAGGTCTGGCCAAGGGTCGCGTCGACCTGGAACACGTTCGACCAGATGTTCGAACGGTGGCGCATGTCGGCCAGCAATGCGGGGTCGTCACTTTTCTCGTTGAGCTTCTGCAGGGCGTCAAGCACCGCCTTGTTGGCTTGTTGCGCCTGCTTGACCATGCCCTCGTGGACCATGTCCATGGTGTTGCTGGTGCCGTCGTAGAAGCCGCTGCTGATGTTCGTCATTTCAGTGTTCCTCCAGTTTCTCGAGTATTTTCAAGGCTGCTACAAGGGCCGCCAGTTGTTGGTGCAATACCTGGAACTCGGAAGGTGGCAGCGGCTCCGACAACTGCCTGGCACAAGCCTGCCGTGCGTGCTCCAGCACCGAGAACATTCGCGCCTGCTTACGTGGATCACGCACCTCCCGCATGAGTTCATCCATCATCTGCCGGTCTCTCCTTCAGGTTGATCAGGTAGTTCCGGCCGCCCTTGCTCAGCGTGATCGCCTGCCGATCGATCGCCAGGATGCGAATGCCGGAGGGCATCAGTGCCCCCACTGGGTAACGGCGGTTGTCGCTCAGCGTCACGTAGGGCAACCGCCCCAGCGAGACGCCTCGAACAGGGAAATCGAGTTTCGAGGGCGCAGGAGCCCTGCCCTCGTCGACCAAGCGCAATGAAGGGTGGTCGCCGAATGCCTCGCGGTACTGTCGCTGCAGGTTCTGGTAGTCCTGGAGCTGGCGCTCGCGCAGCGCTCCGCGCAGCACCAGGGTGTGCCCCTGGTCGGTCACGCTCAAGGTGTCCTCCAGGCGCCATTCGCGCAGCAGTTGCGCCAGCCGCGTCCGGGCTTGCTCCTGGGGCTGGGACGCTTGCCCGACGGGCGCTACCACCGCCGTTGGCGTGTCCTGTGCCTCAGCGTCGGCAATCAACAATCGCGTGAGCAACACGAGCAGCAAAAGCAACCCGGCACCCGGCACCATGAACCAGCCGTGGCGCAAGCCTGACCGAGGACGCTGCGCGGGAGGCCACTCGGCGAACATGTCGTCTTGATTGCAGAAGGCCCACTGCAGCGGACCGCAACATTGAGTCGCCAATGCCTGGAGTTCGGCCTGCGCTGCCACCTCCCGTCCATCCTGGGTGGGGGCTTCGCTCGCCCCCCACTCCAGCAGGCGTACGCCACCGGCCTCGACCATCAGCACCAGGTGAATGGCGGCAATGCCCGCATCTGCCAGGACCAGGTCGGCCTGGGCCGGATCGGTGCCGATGACCACCCGCCCAGGCATCAGGGACACCTCGGCGCCGGCATTCAAACCGCTGTAGACCCGCAGTTTCCAGGTCATGTCAGGCACGCTCGCCAAGCCCGGGGTCAATCAGCCTCGGCTCGATCAGAAACAGGCGCACCGAACGCCGGGTGTTGCTCGACTGATAGCGGAACAAGGCGCCCACGAAGGGAATGTCACCCAGCAACGGGACCTTGCGGATGCTTTCGCTCGTCTCGTCGCGATGGATGCCGCCGATCATCAGGCTTTGTCCAACATCGACCCGGGCCAGCGTGTCGACAACCGTGCGGCTGATGGTGGGAATGCCATCGGGCCCGGTGCTGTTGGGCTTCTGGCTGCCGTCCTCGATATGCAGGCTCAGGCTGATTTCCGGTCGATCCGTGCTGCGGATCAGGCGCGGCGTCATCTTCAGCAAGGTGCCGTAGGTAATGGCCTTGAGCTCGGCCACCCGCTCGCCCATCACCCGCACATAGTAGGTTTCGCTATGATCGATCACCGCCAGGGTGTTTTCCTGGGTCAGCAAGGTCGGTCGCGACACCACCTGGGCATGGCCTTGGCCCTGCATCAGGGTCACCTTGGCCAGTAGCCGGTTCAAGCCGCGACTATCGACCAGACTGCCGGACAACGTGGTTTGCGCCAATCCCGCTTGGGTCCGGATGTCCATCAGTTGATGCTTGCCGATTCCGAACTGCCATTCCACGCCAAGCTCATCCAGGTGCTCGGCGTTGATATCGAGGATCGTCAGAGCTACTTCGATCCGCGCCGCCGGCCGGTCCAGCGCCATGACCAGGCGTCGGTACATGGGCAGGCGCTCGGCGTGATCACGCACGATGATGGCATTGAGCGACGGTTCGGCCTGGACCACGGCCCGGCCGGCACGCACGGGCGCGCCCCCTCCCACGGACTGGCCGTCGACCGCCACCACATTGGCGTCGGCCAGCACCCGGGAAAGGAGCGTGGCCACACCGGGCACCGCCACCTTCTGGTCGCGATAGTCGATCTCGCGGTCCACGGCCACCGCATGCCGGAGCGGGATCACCTCGACGCTCAGGCTGCCACCCAGTTCATCCTGCAGGCTCGCCTGCTGCTCCAGGGCCTTGACGGTCTGTTCGACCCGATCCAGGTAACGCGGTGGCCCCGAGGCATACACCAGCCGCCCACCCGCCGCGGCACGCCAGGCAAAGCGCGAGGTCCAGCCACCACCCTCCTGGAGCGCGGCGCGCAGTTGCGGCTCGCGCACCTTGTCCAGGTGGATCAGCCGGGTCTGCACTTCGCTCGACTTGTCGACATGCAGCACCGCGCCGTCGTAGTACCAGGCCAGGTTGTAGAGCACCGCGACCTGCTCGAGAAACGCCTGCGGGTCCGGCTGCTCGAAGGTGGCGCTGACCTGGTCCCTGACCTTGTCGCTGACCACCACCGAACCTTGATAGCTGGCGGCAAAATTGGTCAGCACGTCACGCAGGTTCTCGCCCTGGGCGATGTAGTGGAACGGTTCGTCCGACCAGTCCAGCGGCTCGCCCTGGGCGACAAGACTGGCCAGCAGGGCTGCCAAACCGGTGGCAAGCGATCTCATGGCAGCCATACGCTTGCTCCCCGGGCAATCACAGGTGCTGGACCGAAACGTTGCTCACACAGACGATTCAGCAGGGCGACCTGCACCCCAAGCATATGTTCGAGGGTGTCCACATCGCCCGACGAAGTATCTACCCAAGCTTCGAGCATCAGCTCTCCCTCAGGCGTCAGCGCCAACCGCTGCGGGCAATGCGCGGCCCACGCCGTGACCATGCCCAACAGGCGCCGCAGGACCTGCTGATCGAGACCGGCACCTTGCCCAACCACTGACGATAGCGAACTGCGCACCATCAGCTGTGCGCCTCGCGGTTCAAGCCGCAGGCCATGGCCGTCGATGCACAGGTGGTAGCCGCCAGCGTCATCGGCCAGCCAGGGCGCCATGCCCAGGCGATGGGCCAACTGCGTTGCAAGTCTGTTCATGCAGGTCTTGTCCATTCGGGCTCAGGGGGATGTCTAGCGACGGGCGTCACTGGGCGTACAGCCAAAACGCCGGCGGTAGCTCTGGCTGAAATACGACTGGCTGGAAAAGCCGCTTTCCATGGCGATGTCGACAATGCTCATGCGCGTGTTCAGCAGCAGGTGATGCGCATGGACGATCCTGCGCTCGGTGATCCAGGCCCGTGGCGAGCAGTTGTAGAAGGAGCAGAACAGGCTCTTGAACGCCGTCAGGCCCAGCCCGAAAGCCTCGGCGTACTGGTCCAGGCGCCATTCGCGCAGGTAATGCTGCTCCATGAAGGCGTGCAGTCGATCGACATGGCGATTGCCCTGTTGGCGCAGGGCCGCCAGCAGCGTCCGACCTTGCGCCCCGAACACCAGCAGCAACAGCAGCTCCTCCAGGCGCAGCATCGCCAGCATTGACGAGGTCCCCTCGCCTTCGAGCGCCGCCAGGCGGGTCACACATTCCTGCGCCAAGGTGCAGGGATGAAGTCGCAGGGTATTCACGCCGGATTCGCCGCAGCGCTCGAGATGGCTCAGTTCCTGGCCGTGGCGCTGCATGAACGCCTGCACGAAATTCACGTCCAGCGGCAGCCACAGCACCTGGCACGCCTGCCATCGGGTCGCCACCAGGTAGGTGCCACGCTTGACGAACAGCAGCTCGCCGGCCTGTAGATCGATGACGTTGTCTTTTTCGCGCACGGCCAGCTCACCGGCCATGATCGCGTAGAAGCCTTCCTGACCCTGGGACGCAAAACCCGCCCCGACAACATCCAACTGCCGCCCTTGCACACACCAGTCCTCAACTGGAGAAATCCCTCTCGCACCAGGCTCACTTCCCGTAGGCCCCTTTACACACCACGTCGAAGCTCAACCGGTGTAGTCATGGCCATAGGCTACGGTGCCCTCCCACGCTTGAACGCAGGGATTGTCCTCGCATGGACAGAGGCATTTCGCCATCGTTTGTAGGAAGTTCGCCGAGCTTGGCGCACAGCAGAAAGCGAGAGACCGCCAACAGCTAAAAAATGACGACAGCCTCCAATAGTCGGGCAAGCGACGCGGTCGTTACCGTGGCGGCCCCCTCCAACGAGAATTCGCCATGCCAGGCACGAACTATGACTATGCACTGACCCAGCTGTACGCGGCCTTGAAGCTGGAGCCCCCTGTGGCCTTCGAGCTCGTCATCAGCCTGCGGGCAGGCACCCATGTGTGCAACGTGACCGAGCACCCTGCCGACCAGTTGCTGATGTTCATCGAACTACCCGCCACCGATGGCGTGTGCTGGGGCCAGCAGAACCTGTTCTGCCAGGACCTCTGCAAGCCCATGCTCGGGGTCGATCCGCTCACGGGCATGCACGTGCTGTGGAACCGCCAGCCCCTGGTCCAAATGGACCGCGCCATGGTGCATCACCAGCTGGAACAGCTGGTTCAGGCCGCCCACGACCTGGCCGACAGCGAAACGCCCTGAGCCGCGTTCAGCGCTGCGCCCAGATCTGCGCCTCGCTCCAGCCCAGGGCGGCAAAGTCCTCGGCGCGCAGCGAGGCCTCCTCCTCGCAGAAGAATTCATCCAACTGCGGAGGCCTGACCGACGTGTCACTGAGCATCGCATGTACCTGGCCACGGTGATGGATCTGGTGCTCGAACAGGTGCGACAGCAAGCGCAGGCGCGGCTCATGCTGCATCCGCTCTGGCCGCGCGATGCTGACATAACGTCCGAGCTGGTCGTCACGCAACTGCCGGCAATAGGTGATCAGTCGCTGATCGGCCTGAACCTGCTGGGCTTGCAGGTCGGTGCACGTGGCAAAAGGTTGCTCAGGCACGAAGAAGCGCTCGCCGTCAGGATCGGGCGCTTCACCACGCTGCTCGCACTCCAGCGCGTCCAGGTAGAACCAGTCCACCGTCAACAGGTGGTTGAGAGTGGCCTTGATCGAGGGGAAGAAGCTGCAGCGGGGGGCGACGAACTCGTCCTGGGTCAGTTGCAGGCAAGCCTTGTACAGGCGGTGGTTGGCCCAGCCATTGTTGTAGGCCTGGGTCAGCAGATGATGCGACAGCGGCTCCATGGTCGACTCCTTCAGGCGAAGCGTTGCAGTTGCATCTCCCGTAGCCGGCTCAGGGTCCGTTGGTACGGGAACGCCAGATACCCTTGAGTGTAGAGCGCTTCCAGCGGGACCTCGGCCTCCAGGTACAACGCGACCCGACGGTCGTAGCACTCGTCGACCAGCGCGATGAAACGCCGCACGCTGTCATCCTTGGGCGCCAGGGTCGGCAGTTCGCGGTCTCCGGCCTCGACACGGGCCGCGCCATCTTCCGTCCCACGGGCGATACGCCCGGCCTGCTGCACGCCGCCCAGGGCCGGTACATCACTCAGCAAAATGGCCGGGTAACGGTCGCACAGCGCCATGAAGTCCATGGCGGCCAAGGGCTGCTCGCACAGATCGGCAAATCGGCACCAGAGCGCCCGGTCGCTGTGGCGCACCACCTGCACGTGGCGCGAACCAATCTGAACGGCCTGCGCGCTACCGAGGTCATCCGGGCTCAACTGGTCGAACACCGTCGCCAGCGCCCCGCCACCGCCCGCAGGTGCCACCCAGTAGCGCTGCAGCTGCGCCCCCGGGTGCAGGCGATGGTCCTGCTCCCCGGCCACCGACAGCACGCGCATGTGTCGCTCGATGGCTGCGATGGCCGGCAGGAAACGCTCACGGTTGAAGCCGTCGCGGTACAACTGGTCAGGAGGCTGGTTGGAGGTCGCGACCACCACTACCCCCTGGTCGAACAACACCTGGAACAGCCGGCCAAGGATGATCGCGTCACCGATATCGCTGACGAACAGCTCGTCGAAACACAGCACGCGGATCTCGCCGGCCAACTCCCGGGCCAGGGCCTTGAGCGGGTCGGCGGTGCCGTTGAGCTGGAACAGGCGCTGGTGGACCCAGGCCATGAAGTGGTGGAAGTGCTGGCGCCGGGCCGAAAGCTTTAATGAACGGTGGAACAGGTCCATCAACCAGGTCTTGCCACGGCCGACCGGGCCCCAGAGGTACAGGCCCTGGGTCGGCATGCCCTTTGCCAGGGCGTCGAAACAGGCCTGCAATGCCGTGACGGCCGCCGCCTGGGCCGGGTCAGGAAAGAAACCGCGCTCGCTGAGCGCTTGCTGGTAGAGGGATTCTGGCGTCATGCCAGTCATGGTACGACACTTTCGCCCCCCTAGGCTTTGTACGAAAAGTGCCTGCGCGACGATCATGCTGCGTTGAAAACAGGCTCGGAATGCTCATTTGCAACCAGCAAAGTCGAGCGCGACTCCGACCGTTCCTCGCCTGTTTTCGCCTTGCCTGATCGCCGCTCGGCGACTTTTCGAACAAACCCTAGTGCGTGGGAGCGGGCTAGCCCCGCGATAGGCATCAACCGTCCTTCAATCCCACCTTCAACAAAGCCCCGTCCTTGGCATCGGTCAGCACATACACATAACCATCCGGCCCCACCCGCACATCACGGATCCGCGCCCTGAGATCGCCCAACAAGCGTTCTTCATGCACGATCTTGTCACCATCGAGCTGCAAACGAATCAACTCCTGGGTCGCCAAAGCGCCAATGAACAGGTTGTGGTCCCACGCCTTGAACGTCGGGCTGTCGTAGAACGCCATGCCGCTGATACCTGGCGACTTCTCCCACACATGATGCGGGTCGACCATGCCCTCGACGTGCTTGCCCTTGGCTTCCGGGATCGGCAGCATCGAGTAATTGATGCCATGGGTGGCGATCGGCCAACCGTAGTTCTTGCCGGGCCGCGGAATGTTGATCTCGTCGCCGCCACGGGGGCCGTGCTCGTGGGTCCACAGCTGGCCCGTCCAGGGGTTCAACGCCGCGCCCTGCTGGTTGCGGTGGCCGAACGACCAGATTTCCGGGCGCACATTATCGCGGCCGACGAAGGGGTTGTCCCTGGGTACCTCGCCATCGGGCAGGATGCGCACGATCTTGCCCTGCAGCTTGTCCAGATCCTGGGCGGTGGGCCGCTGGTTGTTCTCGCCCAGGGCGATGAACAGGTATCCGTCGCGGTCGAACACCAGCCGCGAACCGAAATGATTGCCTTCGGAGAGCTTGGGCTGCTGGCGGAAAATCACCGTGAAGTTCTCCAGACGGGCCCGGTCCTGGGACAGCTGGCCACGGCCGACCGCAGTTCCCGCCTTGCCGTCGGGGCCTTCCTCGGCGAATGACAAATAGACCGTTCGGTCCTTGGCGAAGTCCGGTGACAGCACCACGTCGAGCAGGCCACCCTGGCCTTCGGCCCACACCTTGGGCACGCCGGACAATGGTGGGCCGACCTTGCCCTCGGCGCTGACGATGCGCAGATTACCGGGGCGTTCGCTCACCAGCATGTCCTTGCCACCCGGCAGGAAGGCCAGGGCCCAGGGATTGCGCAGGCCGTCGGCGACGGTGCTGACGGTCAGTTGCCCCTCTTCACTGGGAAATTGCTGCTCGGCGGCCGCCTGGGCCAACAGCGGAAACAGGCCGGCGGCGGCCAGGGTGGTCAACCAGGTGCGTGGCGTCATGCTCGATTCCTTCGATAGGGCTCACGGCACGCGCAAGGAATCGCGTGGTGGCCGGGTGGGTTCCAGGTTCGGGGTCTGCTGCTCGCGGCGCAGGTTGTCGCCATTGCCGATACCCCGGTTGTCGAGGGTCGGCGGGCGCGGGTTGGGCTGCGTGGACGGGCCGCGCACCGGCGGCGTGGCGGGCACGCTGCCCTGGCGGCTGTTGGGGTTGGCACGCATGATCGGGCTGTTGTACGGATTGTTGCTGTCGTTGGCAGCAAGCAACGGCGCCGGCAGGGGCGCAGCCTGGAGCGGCATGGCCAGCAACAGGCCGAGGCCCAGGATTGGCAGGGTGGGGTTCATGCTTCACCTCCGGTACGAAAAGGCGCGCTCCAGGGTTGGATAGCCTAAAGCGCGCAGGGTTCGACGCAAAAGGATGAATATGGGTCCTGATGTTTCAGTATGGCCCCCTGGGGCGGCCATGCAGCCCCGGTGTCAGCCGGCTTTATCCACCTTGTGCCGCGCCGCATACAGGCACAACATCTCCATCGCCAGCGTCGCCCCGGCCAACGCGGTGATGTCGGCATGATCATAGGCCGGTGCCACCTCCACCAGGTCCATGCCCACCAGGTTGATTCCGCGCAAGCCGCCGAGGATCTCCAGCGCCTGCACCGTGCTCAGCCCCCCGCATACCGGCGTGCCGGTGCCGGGCGCGAAGGCCGGGTCCAGGCAGTCGATGTCGAAGGTCAGGTACACCGGCCGCTCCCCCACCCGCTGACGGATCGCCGCGATGATCGCCTCGGTGCCCTGGCGATGCACCTGGCGGGCATCGAGGATGGCGAATCCCTGGCTATCGTCATTGGTGGTGCGCAGGCCGATCTGCACCGAGTGCGCCGGGTCCAACAGGCCTTCGCGCGCCGCGTGCCAGAACATGGTGCCGTGGTCGATGCGCTTGCCCTCCTCGTCTGGCCAAGTGTCGCTGTGGGCGTCGAAGTGGACCAGCGCCAGCGGGCCATGCCGGCGGGCATGAGCCTTGAGCAGCGGATAGCTGATGAAGTGGTCACCACCCAGGGTGAGCATGGCGCAGCCGGCCTCGAGGATGTGCTCGGCGTGCGCCTCTATGCTGTCCGGCACCGCCGCGGGCGTGCCGCTGTCGAACGCGCAGTCGCCGTAGTCGATCACCGCCAGGTGGTCGAACGGGTCGAACGTCCAGGGCCAGTGCCGGGCCCAGGCCTGCTGCACCGAGGCGGCGCGGATCGCTCGCGGGCCGAAGCGCGCACCGGGGCGGTTGCTGGTGGCGGTGTCGAACGGCACGCCGCTGACCACCACGTCGACACCGCGCAGGTCGCGGCTGTAGCGGCGCCGGGAAAAACTGGTGATACCGGCATAAGTGCTCTCGGCTGCGGTGCCGTAGAGGCTGTCACGGGTCATGGCCTGGTCGTTGTCCTGGGCGAGATCCACGGTCTGTCTCCTGTCGTTGTTGTTCACTGGCGGCTGCGGAAGGCGGTCCACAGGCGGTTGCGCTGGCGCAGGTCGGACAACGCCATGCTGCGGTCGGCGAACAGGCGCTGGCGCACCTCGGCCGACGGGTAGATGTCCGGGTCGTTGCGGATCGCCGCGTCCACCAGCGGCGTGGCGGCCTGGTTGGCGTTGGCGAAGAATAGCGTGTTGGTCAGTGCCGCCACAGATTCGGGGCGCAGCATGAAGGCGATGAAGGCGCGAGCCGCCTCGGGGTGCGGCGCGTCCTTGGGAATCACCAGGTTGTCCTGCCAGACCAGCGTACCCTCACGGGGGATGCGGTAGATCAGCTCGAACGGCTTGCCGGCGCGGCGGGCCTGGTCGGCGGCCATGGCCGCGTCGCCGTTGTAGGTCAGCGCCAGGCACACGCTGCCGTTGGCCAGGTCGTTGATCTGGCGACCGTTGGCCACGTAGCTGATCGAGGGCTGCAACTGCTGCAACAACGCCTGGGCGGCGTCCAGGTCGGCCTTGCTCTGGCTGTACGGGTCCTTGCCCAGGTAGTTGAGGGTCAGCCCGATCACCTCCTGGGGCGAGTCCGGCATGGCAATTCCGCAGTCCTTCAGGCGGCTGGCGTATTCGGGCTTGAACAGCAGGTCGAGGCTGTCCAGTGGCACGTCACCGAGGCGCTGGCGCACGGCCTCGACATTCACCCCCAACCCCAGCGTGCCCCAGGTGTACGGCACGGCGTGGCGGTTGCCGGGGTCGGCCTCGGCCAGCTTGGCCAGCAGGTCCGGGTCGAGGTTGGCGTAGCCGGGCAGCGCCTGCGCCTCGAGCGGTTGCAAGGCGCCGGCCTTGAGCGCCCGGGCCAGTACCGTGGCCGACGGCACCACCACGTCGTAGCCGCTGCCGCCGGTCAGCAGCTTGGTCTCCAGCACCTCGGTGGTGTCGAAGGTGTCGTAGCGGACCTTGTAGCCGGTCTCCTGCTCGAACCGCGCCAGGGTTTGCGGGGCGACATAGTCGGCCCAGCTGTACAGGTTGACGACCTTCTCCTCGGCCTGCAGCGGCAGGGTGATCAGCAATGAAAGCAGGCACAACGTTCGACGCATGGCGGGCACCTCGGCGTGGGGGTGGATGCCGCCAGCATGCCTGCCGGGTTACATTGTAAAAATGGCAACTATTCAAAGCTGACATTCACCAGGACCAATGTGATGCTCGGACAACTGCACGACCCCGACCTGCACCTGCTGCGGCTGTTCGTCACTGTAGTCGAGGCCGGCGGCTTCAGCGCCGCCCAAGGCGTGCTGGGGCTCAGCCAGCCCAGCATCAGCCAGCAGATGGCCAGGCTCGAGACCCGCCTGGGCTATCGCCTGTGCAGCCGTGGCAAGGGCGGTTTCCGGCTGACCGAGAAAGGCCAGCTACTGCTCCAGGCGACCCGCGGC
This sequence comes from Pseudomonas peradeniyensis, assembly GCF_014268935.2. Taxonomy (GTDB): domain Bacteria; phylum Pseudomonadota; class Gammaproteobacteria; order Pseudomonadales; family Pseudomonadaceae; genus Aquipseudomonas; species Aquipseudomonas peradeniyensis. Next base: position 793,766 of record NZ_JABWRJ020000004.1, read on the forward strand.
CTGCTGCTGCAGATCGAGCAGTTCCGCCAGCAGGCCAACGGCGTGGCCGGACGCTTGCTGGGCACGTTGCGCATCGGCCTGGCCGAGAACCAGGACCGCGAGGTCACCTTGCGCCTGGCCCGGGCCATCGCCCGGTTTCGCCAACGTGACGAGCAGGTACGCCTGGAGGTGACCTGCGCGCCACCCGCCGAGCTCGAGCGGCTGTTGCTGGAGCAGCGCCTGGACTGCGCCATCAGCTACTTCTCCGGCAACCAGGCGGCATTCGATTACCTGCCATTGTTCGAGGAACGCCAGCGACTCTACTGTGGCCAGGGGCATGAACTGTTCGACCAGGCCCGGATCAGTCGCGAGCAATTGCTGGAGGCCGACCAGGTCTGCCATCCCTACCGTTTTCTCAAAGAGGGCGAACCCTTCCTGAGCAGGCGCAGTCTGGCGGTGGCGGAACAGATCGACAGCGCGCTGACGTTGATCCTGTCGGGACGGCATATCGGCTACCTGCCCCGTCACTGCGCCGCGCCCTGGGAAGCCCAGGGACTGTTGCGGGCACTGGACCCTACACTGGATTTCGTAGTGCCGTTCACCTTGGCGCGGCACCGTGGGCAGGAGCCCGGTGAAGCGCAGCAGGCGTTCATGGAGGATCTGCGCAGTACATTCGTTTGAGTCGGGCCGATCTGCGGTCCGTCGCAGGCAAGCCCGCTCCCACAGGAACCGCACATTCCTTGATTGCGGCGCCACGCATTTGCCACACTGAGGACTCGCCCGTGTCCCGAGCCTCTATCACCATGTATGCCCGCGCCTGCCTGATTTTGCTGCTGACCCTTGGCCTGAATGCCTGCGCCCTGTTCCAGGGCCGTGACCCGCTGACTATCAGCGTGATCGGCATCGATCCCCTGCCCGGCCAGGACCTGGAGCTGCGCATGGCGGTGAAGATCCGCGTGCAGAACCCCAACGAAACCCCGGTGGATTTCAACGGCATCGCCCTCAACCTGGAAGTCAACGACCAGCCCCTGGCCGCCGGCGTGAGCGACCAGCGCGGACATATCGGTCGCTACGACGAGGCGGTGATCGTGGTGCCAGTGAGCATCACCGCCTTCGCCTTCCTGCGCCAGGCCTATGGCCTGAGCCGGGTGGAGTCCCTGCAGGGCCTGCCCTATGTACTGCGCGGCAAGCTGGCGAGCGGCCCGCTGGGCACCGTGCGCTTCACCGACAAAGGCAAACTCGACCTGCCCGCCGCCATGGGCAGCACTTGGTAGTAAGGTTGTACAGGTAAAGGAACTACCGATGTCCACCACACCCGAACTGAAAACCGCCCGGCTCTTGCTGCGCGCCCTGCAACTGAGTGACGCCGAGGCCATCCAGCAGCTTTTCCCACAGTGGGAGGTGGTGCGCTACCTCAACGCCAAGGTGCCTTGGCCTTATCCGCCGGATGGCGCATTGAGCTATCTGCGTGACGCCTGCCTGCCGGCCATGGCCGCGGGCCGCGAGTGGCACTGGTCGATCCGCCTGCTGACGCAGCCGGAGCAGTTGATCGGCAGCATCAGCCTGATGGACCTGCCAGACAACCATCGCGGCTTCTGGGTGGCGCCCGCCTGGCAGGGCCAGGGCTATATCACCGAGGCCTGCGAGGTGATCGACGCGTTCTGGTTCCTGACCCTGGGCCGCGAGGTGATGCGGGTGCCCAAGGCGGTGCCCAACGAAGCCTCCCGGCGCATTTCACAACGCGGCGGCATGCGCCTGCTGCGCACCGGGCAAGGCGACTTCGTCAGCGGTCGCCTGCCGCAGGAGGTCTGGGAGATCACTCGCCAGCAGTGGCTGGACCGACAAAGCGCACGCCGGGACGCGGACGTTCGTCCACGCTGAGCTCGAACACATCCGGCCGCGCATAGTGGCCGACCACATCGAAGTCGTAACGTGCACGCACCAACTCGTCGGTGTCGACCTCGGCGCAGAGCAACCCACGTTCACCCACCAGTGGCCCGGCGAGTACCTCGCCGAGGGGGCCGACGATCACGCTGCCGCCGTTGATCAACGGCCGGTCGGCCGGCCAGTTGGCCACCTCAATGCCCAGCGCCGCCGGTGAGTCCTGCACCTGGCAGGCACTGATGACGAAACAGCGCCCTTCGGCGGCGACATGGCGCATGCTGACCTGCCACAACTCGCGCTCATCCACCGTCGGCGCGCACCACAGTTGCACGCCTTTGGCGTACATCGCGGTGCGCAGCAACGGCATGTAGTTCTCCCAGCACACCGCCGCGCCGATGCGTCCGGCGCGGCCCTCCACCACCGGCAGCGTGGAGCCGTCGCCCTTGCCCCAGATCAGCCGCTCGGTGCCGGTGGGCATCAGTTTGCGATGCTTGGCCACCAGGCCACCTTCCGGCTCGAAGAAAAGCACGGTGCAGTACAGGGTATTGCCGCTGCGCTCGATCACCCCAAGCACAAGGCTCGAACCGGTACGTGCCGACAACCCGGCCAGCGCTTCGGTCTCGTCACCCGGCACATCGATGGCGTTGGCGAAATAGCGGGCGAAGGCTTCGCGCCCTTCGGGCAGGCGATAACCGAGCTGGGTGCCGAAGCCCTCGCCTTTCGGGTAGCCGCCGAGCAACGCCTCGGGCATCACCACCAGGCTGGCGCCGGCCTCGCGGATGGCCTGCTCGTAGCCGAGGATCTGCTCCAGGGTAGCGGCTTTGCCCTCGGGCAATGAACCGATCTGCAGGGCGGCAACGATGGATTTGGACATCTTGGGAACTCCAGTCAGGGAAAAGGTCTGGTAGATTCTCCGGCGCCCGGTAATCATGAAAAAAGCCCAATACACTACTGAATGATATTAACAACATGAATATCATCGATATCGACCTCAACCTGTTGAAGGTCTTCGAAGCCCTGCATGACGAAGGTGGCGCCAGTCGCGCGGCCTTACGCCTGGGGCTGACCCAATCGGCGGTCAGTGCCGCCCTGCGCCGGCTGCGCCAGGTGTACGACGATCCTTTGTTCGTCCGCACCGGCCGTGGCCTGAGCCCAACTCAGCGGGCCAACCAGCTCAAGCCACTGATCAGCGAAGCCCTCGGCAAGTGCCGGCAGAGCCTGGCACTGCTCGACCCACAGGCCAGCCGCTTCAATGGCCGCTCGCTGAGCCTGGGTTTGTCGGATGATTTCGAGATCGCCTACGGCCAGGCGCTGGTTGAGGCGGTACGCCGCCACGCGCCGGGACTGCGCCTGATCTTCCGCCAGACCCACAGCCAGATCGTCGCCCAGGGCCTGCTGGAGCGCAGCCTTGATTTGGCGCTGACTTCGGGGGGCTTTGCCGAGCGTCTGCTCAGCCGCGTGGTGCTGGGCGAGGGTGACTACCTGTGCCTGCTCGATCCGACTAGCCTGGCCCCTGGCCAGACAAGCCTGAGCCTTGAGCAGTTCGTCGAGCGGGAGCAGATCCTGGTATCGTCGGGCGGGTTCGTCGGAATCGTCGACGAGGCGTTGGCGGTTCTGGGGAAAGGTCGCAAGGTGTGCGCGGCCACCAGTCATTTCGCCGCGCTGGGCTATTTGCTCAAGGGCAGCGGATACCTCGCCACCCTCCCAGGCCACGCCGCAACGGCCATCGCCAGGGCCACCGGCTTGCAGGCCCTACCCTGCCCATTGCCACTGCCGCGCTATCCAGTGGAGCTGGGCTGGCGCACCAGCGGGCCGCAGGACCCGCTGGTCGAGCGGGTTCGGGCCGCGGTACTGGAGGTGTTCGCCTGACTCAGCGGTTGGCGCTGGCGGCGGCCATCATCTTGTTCACTTCACTGCGTACCAGTTGGTTGAATTCCGCCGGCGACATGCCGTCGAGCTCGGCGCGCACCCATTCGGCCCACTTGCCCTTGCGCCGCGGCTTCTCCGCGATCAGCCGCGCCGCCTCGCCCTTGGCCTTGCCCAGGTTGTTCTGCCAGTACTCGAATAAACGGGCCTTCTCCGCCTCGATCTGCGCCCGTTCCTGGAAGCTCATGTTGGCCAGATTGAAACTCATGGGGGTATTACCTGCCGCTGGAAAATGGGCGCTATCTTACACTGTAGCGACGCGCCATCGGTACGCCGCTGCAACTTTCCCGGCGCCGTGGCATCCACTGTTCAACGCCCAACCCTTCACGAGGATGTGTACATGGCCAGGAAAACCGCCGCGCAAGCCGACAACGACCAGATCAAGGATCAGGTGTTCAGTGAGTTGCAGGCCTTGATCGAAGAATCCGAGAAACTGCTCAGCGACAGTGCGTCGCTGGTGGGAGAGGAAGCAGAAGGCCTGCGCGCGCAGCTCGGCCTGAAACTGCGGCAGGCCCGCGACGCCACCGGTCGGCTGGGCCGCAAGGCGCAGCCCGCGGTCGAAGCGACCCAGGAATACATCGGGGGCCACCCTTGGCAGACCGTGGCGATCTCGGCGGGCTTTGGCCTGGTGGTCGGGTTGCTGCTCGGTCGCCGGCAATAGCTCAGGCCGCTTGTGCCATCGGAATCCCGCTGTGGAAGCGCAGCTCCTGGTCGGGTGAGGTGATCAGCCCGGCCTCCGCCTCGCGCACCTGCTCCACCACCCGGGCGATATCCGCTTCGTCACCGTACTGGTGAGCCAGCTTCAGGTAGCCCTGGTAGTGCCGTGCCTCGCTCTTGAGCAGGCCGTGGTAGAAGGTGCCGAGCTCTTCGTCCAGGTGCGGCACCAGGGCGGCGAAGCGCTCGCAGCTGCGCGCCTCGATGAAAGCCCCCACCACCAGGGTATCCACCAGCTTGACCGGCTCATGGGCGCGCACCAGCCGCCGCAGGCCCGAGGCATAGCGCCCAGCCGAAACCGGGCGCAGCGGCACGCCGCGGCGCTTCATCAGGCGCAGCACCTGTTCGTGGTGCACCAGTTCCTCGCGGGCCAGACGCGACATCATGTTGATCAGGTCGAGGTGGGTGTTGTACTTGGCGATCAGGCTCAACGCGGTGCTGGCCGCCTTGAACTCGCAGTTCTTGTGATCGATCAGCAGGGTCTCCTGGTCGGCCAGCGCCGCCTCGATCCAGGCATCAGGGGTACGGCAACCGAGGAAGGCGTCGATTTCGGGAATCAGGGACATGGCACTCACAATCACACAGGACATCGGCAGGACCGGCGATTATACCGGCGACCGTGCCGAGTGCCAGTGACTATGCTTGATACATATCAAGCGGCAGCGGCAGCAGCGCCGTCTATAGTCAGGCATTGGCCGCCATTCTGAAGGGAGTTCACGCCCATGCAAGCCGTACGCAGCATCCTTGTCGTCCTCGACCCCGAGCACGCCCACAGCCGTGCCCTGACCCGGGCCAAGCTGATCGCCGGGGTGACCGGCGCGCGCCTGCACCTGTTGATGTGCGACAAGAAGCAGGATCATGACGCGCTGCTCAGCTTGCTCAGCAGCCAGTTGCATGACGACGGTTACGACAGTGTCACCCACGAGCAGCACTGGAAGGACAACCTGCACAAGTCGATCATCCATGTGCAGCAAGCCGAAGGCTGCGAACTGGTGATCAAGGAGCATCGGCCGGACAATCCGCTGCGCAAGGCACTGCTCACTCCCAGTGACTGGAAACTGCTGCGCGAGTGCCCGTGCGCGGTGCTGATGGTCAAGAGCGAGCGGCCATGGACAGGTGGCAAGATCCTCGCGGCGGTGGATGTCGGCAACCAGGATGAAGCCCATCGCCTGCTGCATGCCAGCATCATCGACCATGGCTATGACATCGCCAGCCTGGCCAAGGGCGAGCTGCATGTGATCAGTGCCCATCCCTCGCCCATGCTGTCGGCCGCGGACCCGGTCTACCAGCTCACCGAGACCATCGAGAAACGCTATCGCGAGGCGTGCCTGGCGTTCCAGGCGGAGTTCGATATCACCGATGACCGGCTGCATATCGCCGAAGGGCCGGCGGATGTGTTGATTCCCTATACAGAGAAGAAGCTCGATGCCGTGGTGACCATTGTCGGTACCGTGGCGCGGACCGGAATTTCCGGGGCGCTGATCGGCAATACTGCGGAGGTGGTGCTGGACTCGCTGGAAAGCGATGTGCTGGTGCTCAAGAGCGAAGAGGCCAAGGCGCATCTGGCCGAGTTGGCGCGGGGTTGAAAGACGCCACGCGATCCCCTGCAGTAACAGAATATCGTGGGAGCGGGCTTGCCCCGCGATGGGGCCCTAGGCAGGCTGTGATGTTATCCGGGCTGGCCTAATCGCGGGGCAAGCCCGCTCCCACGTTGTGTGTTTCAACAGCAGAGGCGGCGTTGGGTTTCG
>NZ_JABWRJ020000005.1 GCF_014268935.2 Pseudomonas peradeniyensis
ACGGGCATCCATGCCCGTCACCTCCCTCCGCAAGGCCTGCGTTCGGCCTCCTGAAGTCGCAATTTGTGTCGCCTGGAATATCGCGCGCTTAGAAGCAAAAGCAAAAGCAAAAGCACAACGGCAACGGCAACGGCAACGGTAACGGCCTACAGTAGCGTTTATTTCGCCGCGTAGACGCCTGGCTTGCACGGGAGCCGGATTGGGGGGCGCAAGGCGTGATGGCTACTTGAACTTCGGCCCCGAGCGGGTGTTCAAGCCTTTGGCCATGCGGTCGTACAGCACCACATTCACCGTCGCCGCCAGGTTCATGCAGCCTTCTGTCGGGATATAGATCGTCTCTTCGCACCAGCCCCGCACGTCTTCGCTCAACGAGCCATCCTCAGGCCCGAAGATGTAGATCGCCCGGTCCGGGTGGGTGTACTCAGGCAATGGCCGTGCGCCTTCCACCAGCTCCACGGCCACCGGGGTGCAGCCCAGCGGAATGATGCGCTGCAGGTCATCGATGCCGATCAGCGGGATGTCGTAGTGCACACGCTTGGTGTCGGTGACGAAGTCGCGGGCGCGCTCATAGCGCTTGCCGGTGTAGAACACCGAGTTGACGCCATAGCAGCCCGCGGCGCGCATCACCGAGCCTACGTTTTCCGCGGATTTGGGGTTGAACAGGCCGATGCAGCTGTACCGTTTGTTCGCCACGTGTCGGGGCCCTTCGCAAAAAAAGAGCGCGATTATACGGGCTTGCCGGCACGCCGGGGGCGTGAATCGACGTTCAGTCCTTCTTCATCAGCGCGGCCAGGTTGGCGAACGGGTTGTGGGTGGCCACGGCGACTTTCGGCGTGCTCAGCGAACCTTCGCTGAAATACTGCTGGTCGGTGTAGCGGGCGTGCTCGTTGTCGTGGCAGTACAGGCACAGCAGCTCCCAGTTGGAGCCGTCCTGGGGGTTGTTGTCGTGGTTGTGGTCGCGGTGGTGCACGGTCAGTTCCGACAGGCGCTTGCCGGAGAACTCGCGGGTGCAACGGCCGCAGACGTGGGGGTACATCTTCAGCGCCTTGTCGCGGTAGCCCATTTCCTTGTCGCGCTTGGCGTCGGCGAGGATGCGGTCGAGGCGGGCGGTGGCGTCGGAGGTGGAACTCATGGTGTTACCTTTTTTCTGATCAGGGCAATGACGGTTATGCCTTTGAGTCTAGCGCGCCTGTGGGGCGGGCGGACAGGCAAAATCGCGCCATTGGGCGTAGCCTGTAGGGAGGTTTCTGACAGGAGGCTGCCGATGTTGCATGCGATCCTCGCCGCGCTGTTGCTTGGCGCTGTATCCACGGCCGACGCCGCGGGCCAGCAGCGGCCGCTCACGACGGTTCCCGGCGCGCCCGGTACCGCGACGCCGACACCTTACCCGCAGATCACCCCGAGCACGCCGCCCAAGGCCGGCGCCAACCGGCCAGGCGCGCCGCTGTTGCCGCCGATGCCGCTGCCGGGGCCACCCAAGGACCAGCCGTTGCCCGGGCTGAGCCAGGACCCGCCGAAAGCGCCTGACAAGGGCCGCTAGACTTGCTGCGCCAGGCGCTGGCCATCCTGCATGCGCAGGCGTCTTGACAACGCCACGGCGAGGGCGCGGATGATCCGGGCGGCGATGCGCGGCGCTTCGTTGAGCATCTTTTCCAGCGCGTCCTTGCCCAGGGTCAGCAGTTGGCAGTCGCTGGCGGCCACGCAGGTGGCCGAGCGGCGTTCGCCGTCGAGCACGGCCATCTCGCCGAAGGCCCGGCCCTTGCGCAGGGTGGCGATCTCCACCTGGGCGCCGTTGCCGTCGGTCTTGCGCACCGAGACCACGCCACGATGGAGGATGCACATGAAGGTGCCGGCGTCGCCTTCGCTGAACAGGGTCTGGCCCTGGGCGACTGCGGTGAGGCTGAAGTAGCCGGCGGCGGCGAGGAAGTCACCGGGCTGCAGGGTGTCGAACAGGCCGCAGTCCATGAGCATGTCGCGGATCTCGGCGTTCAGGTGCTGGGTGTCGGGCATGTGTTGTTGTTCTCACCGGGTGCTGTCCTGGGATTGTCGGGGGCCGCTGCGCAGCCCTTTCGCGACACGAGGCCGTTCCCACACGGATAGCGCGGAGCCTGTGGGAGCGGCCTTGTGTCGCGAAACGAGGGCAAAGCCCTCGCCGTTGCGAACCCTATGACAACGAAAATCGCGTTTTACGCCACGCCCAGCTCATTGAAGACGAACGCATACTCCAGCGCCACGTCGCGCAGCCCCTGGTAGCGCCCGCTCATGCCGCCGTGGCCCGCGCCCATCTCGGTCTTGAGCAGCAGCAGGTTGTCGTCGGTCTTGCGCGTGCGCAGGCGCGCCACCCACTTGGCCGCCTCCCAGTACTGCACGCGGCTGTCGTTGTAGCCGGCGACCACCAGCAGCGCCGGGTAGGCCTGCGCCTTGACGTTCTCGTAGGGGGCGTAGGCCTTGATCCGTTCGTACACCTCGGGCTCCTCGGGGTTGCCCCATTCGTCGTACTCGGTGACGGTCAGTGGCAGCTCGGGGTCGAGCATGGTGTTGAGCACGTCGACGAACGGCACTTCGGCGATGGCGCAACGGAACAGCTCGGGGCGCAGGTTGAGCACCGCGCCCATCAGCAGGCCTCCGGCACTGCCACCGCTGATCGCCAGGCGTTCGCGGGTGGTCACGCCTTCGGCGACCAGGTGTTCGGCGCAGGCGATGAAGTCGTCGAAGCTGTTGTGCTTGTGCTCCTGCTTGCCGGCCCGGTACCAGGCCTCGCCCAGCTCGCCGCCGCCGCGCACATGGGCGATGGCAAAGGCCACGCCGCGCTCCAGCAGGCTCAGGCGGGCGTGGGAGAACCACGGGTCGAGGCTCTCGCCGTAGGCGCCGTAGCCGTAGAGGTAGAGCGGCACGCTCTTGCCCTCGTCGACGCGGCGGCGCACCAGGCTGATCGGCACCCGCGTGCCATCCTTGGCCACCGCCCACAGGCGCTGGCTGACGTAGTCGTCGGCGTCGAAGGCGCCGAGCACCGGGGTCTGCTTGAGCACCTGCTGGTCACCCGTGGCCAGCTCCAGCTGGCGCACCTGGGCCGGGCGGTTGAGGGCTTCGTAGCGCAGGCGGATGCGCGTGCTGGCGAATTCCAGGCTGTCCTGCACGTAGAGGCTGTAGGCGGCGTCCGGCAGCTCGACGCGGTAGGCCGGCAGGCCCTGCGGGTGCACTTCGATGATCGGCAGGCCGCCTTCGCGCAGGCTCAGGGACAGCGCCGTGGCGTTGAGGCTGAGCCCTTCGAGCATGACGTCGTCGCGGTGCGGTACCAGTACCTGCCACTGATCGCGGGTCGGCACACTGTCGGCCGGCGCGTGGAACAGCGCGAAGTTGATGCCGTCCTGGTTGCTGCGCACGAACCAGCGCCACTGACCGTCGAGCTGGCCGTGGTCGGGGAAGTATTCGTGGCCTTCGACCCGCGGCGCCAGGCAGGTGAAGTCAGCCTGTGGCGTGGCGGCATCGAGCACCCAGGCCTCGCTGGTGGTCTTGCTGTTGAGCAGCAGTACCAGCTGGCGCTCGGAACTGGCGCGGTAGCAGTGCAGGAAGAAGCGCCCGTCGGGCTCCTCGAACACCGTGGCGGCGTTGGTCTCGCCCAGGGTGTGACGGCGAAGGCGCCAGGGGCGGTGGGTGTCGTCCAGTTCGGCGAAGAACAGTGTCCGGCTGTCGTTGGCCCAGGTCATGCTGCCATCGCAGTCATCGAAGGGCAGGGTGATCAGCGCGCCGCTGGCCAGGTCCTTGACGTACAGGGTGTAGATCTCGTCGCCGCTGGTGTCCAGGCTGTAGGCCAGCAGGCCGTGATCGGGGCTGACGCTGAAGGCGCCGAGGGAAAGAAAGCCGCCATTGGCCAGGGCGTTGGGATCGAGCAGCAGCTCCTCGCGGCTTTCATCGACGGTGTTGCTGTCGTCGGCCGGGCGCGGGCAGCGGTAATGGCGCGGGTATTCGTCGCCTGCGGTGGTGCGGGTGTAGTAGAGGTACGGGCCCCAGGGCGAGGGCAGCGACAGGTCGGTCTCGAGGATGCGGCCCTTGATCTCTTCGAACAGCTGTTCACGCAGCGGCGCCTGGTCGGCGAGGACGGCTTGCTGGTAGGCGTTTTCCGCTTCCAGGTAGGCCAGGACCTCGGGGGTGTCGCGCTGCTGCAGCCAGGCATAGGGGTCTTGGCCTTCGGCTTGATGGGCGATCGGGGCGGGAAGGGGTAGGGGCATGGGTGATCTCATAGATTGTGGACCCCATCGCGGGGCAAGCCCGCTCCCACGCTTGATCGAGGTCTGGAGGTGGGAGCGGGCTTGCCCCGCGAAGGGCCGCTGCAGGTCCCTTGCGGGGCGGGGGCAGCCTGCGCCGGGAAAAGTGTTTATCATAGGCATCTCTTTGCCTGGCTTGCACCCACACCATGACCGAACACGACTATACCCTCGCCTGGGGCCTGTACGCCGTTGCCGCCCTGGGCTGCCTGCTGGTGGGCTTCAAGCTGACCGGCTGGATGTGGCGCTGGTTGCGCGAGCCGCTGCGGGTGATCATCGCCGTATTGCTGTTCTCGCCGACCATCGTCGACCCGGTCAAGGAAAGCTTCGCCCCGGCCATCGCCATCACCGCGCTGGACGTCGCCTTCAAGGTCGGCAACAACGCCTGGCGCGCCGCCTCTGACCTGGCCATGTACGGCATGCTCGCCTTTGCCCTGTACATCGTCTTCGTGCTGATCCGCTGGCCGCTGGAAAAGCGTGCCCGCGAGCGCCGCGCCCAGCGTGAGGCCGCCGCCCAGCGCCAGGCCAAGGAAGAACACGAGGTCGTGGCCGAAGCGTCCCTGGCCGCCAACCGTCAAGACCGCTACCGCGACGACCCGCCCCCCGCCCCTGTGCGCCGCTCCGGCCCCGGGCAGGGCCGCGTCGAACCCCGTCTTTAAGCCAGGAGCCGCAACATGTGCGAACTGCTGGGCATGAGCGCCAATGTCCCCACCGACATCGTCTTCAGCTTCACCGGCCTGATGCAGCGCGGCGGGCGCACCGGCCCGCACCGCGATGGCTGGGGCATCGGTTTCTACGAAGGGCGCGGCCTGCGCCTGTTCCAGGACCCGGCGGCGAGCAGCGAGTCGGAAGTGGCCAACCTGGTGCAGCGTTACCCGATCAAGAGCGAAGTGGTCATCGGCCATATCCGCCAGGCCAACGTCGGCAAGGTCTGCCTGTCCAACACCCACCCGTTCGTGCGTGAGCTGTGGGGCCGCAACTGGTGTTTCGCACACAATGGCCAGCTGGGTGATTTCACCGGCCAGCGCACGTTCTACCGGCCTATCGGCGATACCGACAGCGAAGCGGCCTTCTGCGACCTGCTCAACCGCGTGCGCGAAGCCTTCCCCGAACCGGTCGAGGTCGAGCAACTGTTGCCGGTGCTGGTCGAAGCCTGCGCCGGGTACCGTGGCCAAGGCGTGTTCAACTGCCTGCTCAGCGACGGCGACTGGCTGTTCTGCTTCTGCTCGACCAAACTGGTGCACATCACCCGCCGCGCACCGTTCGGCGCGGCGCGTTTGAAGGATGTCGACCTGATCGTCGACTTCCACACGCAAACCACCCCCAACGACGTGGTCACGGTGATCGCCACCGAGCCGCTGACCGAGAATGAGACCTGGAACCGCTACGAGCCGGGCCAATGGGGGCTCTGGCGGCATGGCGAGTGCATTGCCCACGGCCAGAGTTAAGGAAGCTGCATGTTCAGAAGTTACCTGCGTTTGCTGTTGTTCACCTTCGGCCTGCTGGCCGGTCTCCAGGTGCCGGGGCTGGTCAAGGACTACAGCCAGCGCGTCGAGGCGCACCTGCTCGAATCGCGCCAGGCGCTCGACGGCTTCCGCCAGACCGCGCAGCGCTTCTTTAGCGGTGACCTGCAGGCGTTGGTGCGGCATTACCGGGGCAGCGACGATCCGGTGTTCACCAGCGATGCCAACAGCATCGAGAGCCTGCTGATCCGCAACCAGTTGCTCGAGCATGAATGGCAGGCCCTGCAAGGCTCGTGGATGAGTCGCACCTGGCATGTGCTGGTACAGCCGGAGCCGGCACTGCGCGAGGAGACGCTCAAGGGCTACAGCTATCAGATCCTGCTGGTGCCCGAGGCGATTGGCTGGGGTATCGGCAGCGGGTTCGTGCTGGCGTTTGTGGTCGAGAGCCTGTTGCTGGTGATTGGTTGGGTGATTCTTGGCGGGCGGCGCAAGGTGGTGAAGGAAAGCTGGCGCTAGCCTTCAGTGCCCGCTTACTCAAGAGGCCAGTTGTTGGGTGGCACGACCAAGCTTCACTTCACACTCGTGTAATCACACGAATAGGCGTATGAGTGCATCGCTCTCGCTGATCCCGCCATTAATGCCCTATGGATAGGGCTATGGTGACGACTTCCGTCGAGGTCGACTGGCTTCATGGCAACTCAACCTTTGCAAGTGGAGCGGCGTGTGGGGCCGTTCGCGATTCGTGGTCTATCGCTTCTGGCCACTTGACCTCTGGTGCCAGACGCTTGGCGAACTGATACCAGAGGAGAAGGTTGTGATCTTCATTGTGTGGGGCAGGTGAAACAGCATCGAGACCATGTTGCATGTAAGTGCAGATGTAGGCCCAGATGGACTCTTCCCCGTACGTATTACTCAAAGAGAACCGGTCGATGACCTTGTTGGTGCCCGGCTCGACGATGGACAACATGATCCCTGTCTTCACGAGGTGCGAGCCTTGGTGGGTGACAGCCTGTTTTCTCCAGCGTTCGGCGCGTACATCCTTCCAGTCGTAGCTGACGATTTTTATTGGCCATGGAATGAAAGGGTTCCACCAACAGAAAGTAAAGTTGTAAGCGTAGATTTTTTGACGGGCACGGTTGAAACGTATTGGCTCATCACGTGGTGTGGAGCGGACAAGACGATAAAAAGATGCTGCTTGCCAGCTCACAATGGCAAGAACTACCACTTCAATAAGTAGGCGCCCGAGATCGCTATGTCGGATGCTGTCTATTATTGGCTCTATGGATATTGCTATTAATGTGATGCTAGGCGGTAAGCATAGGAATAGTAGTCCTCCAGTGCGGACTGAGTTGCGAGGTGTTTCTAAGTAGATGTCGTCTTGATGGTTTGAGCTTAGCAGTATGGGAGAAGGGTCGACTTTAGTCGGGTTGTTTGGGAGGTTGAAGTCCTCTTTCCAGCCTGGGCACGGAGGAACTAGGGTAGGCCTATATTTCATGGCTTTCTCGTTATGCTTAGTTGTGTTTTTTTTGTAGGGCTGACTAAGTTTTTGACGTTATTCTTGTCGGGTCGGCAACCGATACTCAGACAGAGGCATGTGTCATGGTAACGCCACCTTCACAGGTGGAATGGCCTGCGGGGTAGTTCGAGATTCGTGGTCTATCTTCTCAGGCCACTTAACCTCTGGCGCCAGACGCATGGCGAACTGGCACCAGAGGAGATCGTTGTGATCTCTGTTGAGAGGGGCGGGTGGAACAGCGGAGAGGCCATGTTGCATGTAAGTACATATATAGGCCCAAACTGATTCTTCATCAACCAGGTTGGTTAAAGGGAATCGGTCGATGACTTTGTTTGTGCCCGGCTCCACGATTGACAGCATGATCCCGACCTTTACGACGTGCGAACCCTGATGCGTGACGCCCTGTTTTTTCCAGCGCTCAGCGCGTACATCTTTCCACTCGTAGCTGACTGTTTTTACTGGCCATGGAATGAAAGGGTTCCACCAGCAGTAAGAAAAATTGTAAGCGTAGATTCTTTGTCGGGCGCGGTTAAATCGTATCGGTTCATCACGTGGAGTGAGGCGAAGTAGGCGCAGAAATAGAGTTGTTTGCCAGATTGCAATCAATAGTATGATTAGCCCGATGAGAAAAAATGTGTAATTTCTATCGGTCAGGCTTTCCAGTAGCATGTCTGGGAGTAGTATTAACGCAGGGAAGCTTGTTGGGATGCATATGAATAGCAAGCCTCGCATGTTTAGGGAGTGTCGGGAAGTTTCTAAATAGGAGTCTTCCTGGTGGTTTGCATTTACTAATCCGGGGTTAGGCTTGACCTTGGGAAGGTCGTTTGGGAGATTGAAGTCCTCTTTCCAGCCTGGGCATGGAGGAATTAGGGCGGGTCGTTTCATTTTTATCCCCTTGTATCTAGTTTGTCTTGTTTTTTTACTAGTCTCGCTAGGTTTGTACTGTCGTTCTTGTTGGGCCAATAGCTGACTGTTAACTCAAAGGCGTCGATAGTTTTTGAATTCGCGGTTGATGTGCTTCCTTCTATTCTTAGGGTCTTTCCTTGTTGAGAACTATCATCTGGGTTGCCAGTGTTCTCATATAACTCGGTTTTTTCCTTATCGCTGTCTCCGGAGTACACGGTCGGTACGGTGTTTCTGCCCGGTGAATAAACTACCAGTGTCCATTCGTATTTTGCCTGTCCGTGAACAAAATTAGGAATGGTGATTGTGTAGTTCAGGCGTGTTTCGAGTGGAACCGAGAAGCTGTCCCTCAGCGTGACGAACGGCTCTATCGTTTTCGGAGGGTGTGTTTCTTTGAATGTTATATCTATTGAGGCGTGCGCAGTGATACCCAATAGGGCTGCATTGAGAGCACCTATAGCGTTGTCATTGTCTTCTGCGGCCTGCCATTCACGATGTGACGCCGGCAGTCCCCACCTGGACTGGCGTGCCCAGATCTCCAGTGGGGAAGATTCGTTTTTTTTAGCGATTGTTGCAAGCGTGTAGGCCGTTAGTGAAAGTGCTAGTGCTATTCCTACAGGTCCTAGGAAACCAGATCCGAATATAAGCGTGCTTATTCCTGCTCCTGCTGATAGGAGTGAAATAAACCCAGCTGCGGTATAGAAATACTTCGATGGTTTGTCCTCTTGTGAAGCTGCTCGTTGAGCTGCTAATAAATAATTAGCCCCATCTGCAATACCGGCCACGGCAGCAATGGCACCACCGTACCTCACCAGTTGCGTCCCCTGCATCAATGTCGAACCCGCCGTCACGGCGGCCCGGGCAGGCCGCAATATCTCGATCGCTTTCCCTGTCGCTTCAATACTCAACCCCAAAACCCCAATGGACGACGACCACACCGCTGCCAACGCTTCGGTCTCCGCATTGCCCGGGATCGCGCTCAGCGCGTCATGATTCCTGCGCAGGCTGTCCTGCTGGAACCACAACCCACCCAGGCTCAACATCAAGTCCGCCCGGCCCCAGGCCAGACAAGCCACTGCGCAGGTTGCCCATGGCCTCACGGGCCAGGGCGCGGGTCTGCTCCGCGCTCAGGCTGAGCAGGCGCAGGCTGTGGGTGGCTTGGTATTGCAGGCTGTCTGCCCCTATGCGCACGCTGCGCAACGCCTCGCCAGCGCTGGTACCCGCGCTGGCCTGCAGGTGCTGCAACCGGGCCTGCAGGTCCTCGGCGCTCTCCATGGTCCAGAGCACCAGTTCCACGACCTTGCCGTGCTTGCCGGACACCGCCGCAGTGATGGCGCCGCTGAGCAGCATGGCGTTGACCTTGTGCGCGGCGGGTTTGCGAAAGGCCTGGTCCAGCTGGCCCAGCAGCGCATCGGTGCGCGCCTGCAGGCCTTCGTTGAGCAGCTTCAGGTATTCGCCCGCCCTGAGCGGCACGACGAGCTGCGTCATGTGCTGCCCGGCAAAACGCAGCAGCGCCGCGCTGTGCACGTAGCCGATCATCTGCCGGGCGCCGGCGGACAGGTGTTGGTGGAGGGTGTTGCCGGCATTGGCGGTGGCGCCGAGCAGTTGGCCGATGGCGTCGCGCACCGGCTTGACCATCAGCTGCTGGCCCTCGTAGCTGGTGGTAAGGCCCTTGACCGTGTCGTAGACCTTGCTCAGGTCCTGGCTGGTCAAGGCCTCCAGCAGTTGCCGGAGCAGCCCTTGGTGCTTGGCGACCAGGGCCTGGTACAGCAGGCTGTCGGGGTTTTCCAGTTCCTGTTGCCACAGCCGTTGGCTCGCGCCGAGCGCGGCGCCGTCCTGCGGCTGGGTTTCGCTGGGGCCGCCGTACAGGCAGGAACCCATCATGCTCACGAAGTACTCCACCGAGCGCCAGTCGGTGGCGCTGTAGTCGTTATAGGCGATGCGCTGAAACGCCGGGGCGGCGTAGAGCTCGGCATACAAGGTAGCGAGCTGGTCGATCAGCTGTTGGCGGTTGTGCAGTTCGGTCTCGTAGGCGCTGGCGAAGGCGCTGCGTGCGCCCTCGTCGTAGCGTTCCTCGAAGCGCTCCCGTGCTTCCTGCTGCTTGCGCTCGATCCTACGCGGCAACTGGGCCTCGACATCCACGGCGGGGAGGGGAGCCTTGGCGGCGAGCAGGGGGCTGCTGTTCCAGCGCTCCACCTCGCGTGCTTCTCGCTCGACTTCGGCGGCGGCCTCGCCGGCGGCCAGCGTGGCGTTCAGCTCGCGGATGCCGAGCAGGGCCAGGGAGGTGAAATGCTCGAAGTGCCGTTGCGGCTCGGCGCGCCAGGTCTGCAGGGCCTGGACCCAGGCGAGGCGTTGCGCGTTGCACTCCTGGACCATGCCGACGGGGTCTGGCACCGTCAGCGCGAGCACGCCGTCGGCGAGCTCTTCGCGTTGTATCAGGGCAGCGATGTACGTGCGCGTGGCCGCCAGGCGCTCGAGGCGAGGGTAGAAGCCATGGACGCTGGTGAAGGGGCCGGTGCTTGGCACGGCGTATTCCAGGACCTCGTCGAGTTGCAAGCGGTCTGCGTGCATGGCCCGGCCCACGCTGGCGGGCGCTTCGCGGGCCGCTTTCAGGTCGAGAGCCTGGAAGCGGCTGGTGAGCTCGGGGTCGTTGTTCGCAATGGCATGCTTGTACTGGTCCAGCACGGGCTTGGGCCAGGGATCGTTGGCGAAGGCGATCCAGGCGGTCGAGTACAGCAGGGTGTTGATGTTGATGAACGACGCGATGACATCGTGATGTTCTTGCCGGCAGGCCGTGGACAAGGGTTTGCCGGCTTGCGGGGGTGGCTGGAAGGCCGGGAACTGGCGCAGTGCCCCTTCGGGGGTGACCTGGTAGGCGTGCCAGACCCGTTGGTCGAGCAGCACGTAGACATAGCCCTGGCGCAGGATGCGCAACTGTTCGTTGTGCATGGGGATGCCGGCGACACCGTTGTAGTTGGGCAGGTTGCGCGTGCTCAGGGTCTTGGGGCTGGGGGCGTAGGCGGTCCGCAGCAGGAGGATGGGCAGGCCGATACGCTGGCAGGCGGAGCAGCGGGGCTTGGGGACGGGAATGGCTTGACGTTGTGCGTCCAGGATGGACTGACTGAGGCTGAGGGTCATGGATAGCTCCGTGCCAACGGCTCGAAGCGGTAATTCAGATCGGATTGAGTAGGCATGGAAAGTCCCTGTCCAGTTTTGCCGTGCTCTCCGGAGAAGGAGAAGCCGTTACAGGACAGTGACCTTAGGAGCGATACAGGAGGAAGTCTCGATCATGACTTCCTAAATGGTCGTGGGAAAATTCTCTGTTTTTAGCTTTATGGATTCGAGGGTCATGAGTTAGCCCGCGACGGGCCTTTCAGACCAGCACGATCCGCTGTCCGCCCACATCCCGCGCATAGCGCTCCAGCACCTGCCGGCACACGCCCACCACCTCATCCACCAGCGCCACACCGGTCTGCCAGGCCACCACCAGCTCCAGGCTCGGCGGTGGCTGCAAGCCTTCCAGCAACACCAGCTCGCCGCGGCTCAGTTCGCCATCCACCAGCGCCGGCGGCAGTGCGCCGATGCCGAATCCGTCGCGCAGCAGGCGAGTGATGGCCGCCACCGAGTTCACGCAGTTCAGGCGCGGCGCCTCGGCCCCGGCGGCCTGCAGCAGGCCGAGCACCTCCTGGTGCGGCCGCGAGTTCTTCGAGAAGGTGACAATGCGTTCGCGGGCCAGCTCCGCCAGCGAGGCGTAGGTGCGGTGGTGCGGGGAGTCGGCGGCGACGATCCAGCCCATCGGGTAGCGCGCCAGGTCGTGGCTGCGGATCGACTGCTCGCGCAGCAGGTCGGTCTGCAGGATCACGTCGAGAAAGCCCTTCTGCAACTGCTCGCGCAGGTTCAGCGCGGTATCGGCCACCAGCTCGATCTCCACCTGCGGGTAGCGCTCGCCCAGCTCCGCCACCAGGGCGCTCATCCAGGTGTGGATGACCGTGTCCATCACCCCCAGGCGGATGCGCCCGGTCTTCGCCCGGTCGCTGTCCAGCGACTGCTTCATGGCCTTGGCGGTGTCGAGCATGCGTTCGGCGTACTCCAGCACCTTGGCGCCTTCCGGCGTCAGGCTGACCCCGCGGGAGTCGCGCAGCAGCAGTTTCACGCCCAGGTCGGCCTCCAGCGCGGCGATGCGGCTGGACACCGAGGCCTGGGTGGTGAACAGCTTCTCGGCGGTGAGGCGGAAGCTCCTGAGCCGGGCGACCCAGACGAAGGTTTCGAGGAAACGAAGGTTCATGATCAGTTTTTCTTGTTCCAGACCGGCGGTTTTTCTCGTTGGACGCAGGCGGCGCGGCCTCTGAACATGAAGCCCAGGCCGCGACGCCCGACGTCGCCCATAGAACAATACCAACAAGCCGAGGCAACCATGAACCCGACCGGCGTGCAGCAGCAGGCCCCCGCCCGAACCTCGAGCGGCCCCTTCGCCTGGTACCGCGACATCGACTCCCAGCAACGACGCACCTTCTGGAGCTGCAAGATCGGCTACGGCCTGGACGGCATGGACACCCAGATGCTGAGTTTCGTCATCCCCACCCTGATCATGGTGTGGGGCATCAGCACCGCCGAGGCCGGGTTGATCCACACCAGCACCTTGATCGCCTCGGCCCTGGGCGGCTGGATCGCCGGCATTCTGTCCGACCGCATCGGGCGGGTGCGCACCCTGCAGCTGACGGTGCTGTGGTTCGCCTTTTTCACCTTCCTCTGCGGCTTCGCCCAGAGCTACGAGCAACTGCTGATCGCCCGTACCCTGATGGGCTTCGGCTTCGGCGGTGAATGGACCGCCGGCGCGGTGCTGATCGGCGAGGTGATCCGTGCCCAGGACCGTGGCAAGGCGGTGGGCATGGTGCAGTCGGGCTGGGCCATCGGCTGGGGCCTGACGGCGATCCTCTATGCCCTGCTGTTCTCCTGGCTGCCGGCCGAGCAGGCCTGGCGCGCGCTGTTCCTGCTGGGCCTGCTGCCAGCGATCTTCGTGATCTTCGTCCGGCGCCTGGTCAAGGACCCGGAGATCTACCGTCAGGCCAAGGCCGTCGAGCAGGCCGAGGCGCCTGCGCAGTTCTACGAGATCTTCGCCCCCGGCATGCTCTGGACCACGATCCGCGCCTCGCTGCTGACCACCGGCGCCCTGGGCGGCTACTACGCCATCACCTCGTGGCTGCCGACCTTCCTCAAGAACGAGCGCGGCCTGAGCGTGCTGGGTACCGGCGGCTACCTGGCGATGGTCATTGTCGGCTCCTACATCGGCTACGTGGTCAGCGCCTACCTGTGCGACCTGCTGGGGCGCAGGAAGAACTTCATCCTGTTCGCCGTGGGCTCGTTCGTCATCGTCCTGCTCTACACGCAGATGCCGGTCAGCGACGGGGTGATGCTGTGGCTGGGCTTCCCCCTGGGCTTCTTTGCTTCGGGCATCTTCAGCGGCATGGGCTCGTTCCTCACCGAACTGTTCCCGACCCGGATCCGCGGATCGGGGCAGGGCTTCTGCTACAACATCGGCAAGGTGGTCGCGGCCATGTTCCCGTTGCTGATCGGCCTGCTCGGCGAGAAAGTGCCGTTGGGCCTGGGGATTGGCGCCTTCGCCGCAGTGTCCTACGGTGTGGTGATCCTGGCGGCCCTGAGCCTGCCGGAAACCCGCGGCAAAGCGCTCCAGGCGCGCTAAGGTAGGCATCATGAACATTGATACGGAGGTCCGCCAGGTGAAACGCCTGCTACTCAATTGCGACATGGGCGAGAGCTTCGGCAACTGGCGCATGGGCCAGGACGCCAAGGTCATGCCGTTCATCGACTGCGCCAACATCGCCTGCGGCTACCACGCCGGCGACCCGGGCACCATGCGCCGCACCGTGGCCCTGGCCCTGGAGCACCGGGTGGCCATCGGCGCGCACCCGGCCTACCCGGATTTGATGGGCTTCGGCCGCCGTTCCCTGGCCTGCAGCAGCGACGAGATCCGCGACCTGCTGCATTACCAGATCGGCGCCCTGGACGGCATCTGCCGGGTGCTCGGCGGCCGGGTGGCCTACGTCAAGCCCCACGGCGCGCTGTACAACGACATGATGGCCAACCCGGACATCCTGCGCACCGTGCTCGAAGCAGTGGCGGCGTTCGACAGCGGCCTGCCGCTGATGCTCATGGCCACCGCCGACGACAGCGCCGCCCAGGCCCTGGGCGACGAAGTCGGCGTGCCGCTGTGGTTCGAGGCCTTCGCCGACCGTGGCTACACCGCCAGCGGGCACCTGATGTCGCGGCGCCTGCCGAACGCGGTGCACCATGATCCGGCGCTGGTGGTCGAGCAGGCCTTGCGCCTGGCCAAGGGCGAAGCCCTGGTGGCTGACGACGGCAGCGACGTGCGCTTGAACGCCAGCACCCTGTGCGTGCACGGCGACAACGACGGCTCGGTGGCCGCCGTGCGCCAGATCCGCCAGGCCCTGGATGCACTGGAGCAAGCATGACGCCACGTATCGAGGTGGTGGCCATCGACAGCCTGATGGTGCGGCTGTTCGATGCCATCGATGAAGGCAACATGCCGTGGATCCTCGCCGCCAGCCAGCGCTTGCGGGATGCTTTTGGCCAACAGCTGATCGACCTGGTGCCGTCCTATACCACGCTGATGGTGCAGTTCGACCTGGCGCCGGGCGAGGCGCGCCAGCGTATCCTGCAGGCGCTGGAGGGCCTGCGGCCGGATGCCGGCCAGGCCGGGCGCCGGCACGAGATCCCGGTGTGGTACCACGCCAGCGTCGGCCCCGAGCTGCCGGTGCTGGCCACGCGCGCAGGGATGAGCGAGGTCGAGGTAATCCGCCTGCATTGTGCTCGCGACTACCCGGTGTTCGCCCTGGGTTTCGCGCCGGGCTTCGGCTTCATGGGCCTGGTCGACGAACGCCTGGCCACGCCGCGCCTGAGCACTCCGCGCAAGCGCGTGGCGGCGGGCAGCGTCGGCATCGCCGAGCGCCAGACCGCCGCCTATCCGGCTGTGTCGCCGGGCGGCTGGAACCTGATCGGTCGCACGCCGGTGCGCCTGTTCGACCGCGAGCGCGAGGGCTACAGCCTGCTGCAGCCTGGCGATCGGGTGCGTTTCGTGGCCGTCGAACGGGCCGAATTCATCAAGCTGGGCGGTGACGACAGCCCGCTGGAGGCCCAGGCATGAGCCAGTTGAGAGTCGAGGCCAGCACCGCGCTGTGCTTGTTGCAGGATGCCGGACGTTTTGGTGTGCGGCACCTGGGCGTGACCCAGGGCGGCGCGCTGGACTGGGTGGCGATGCGCTGGGCCAACTGGCTGCTGGACAATGCCCTGGACAGCGCCGTGGTGGAAATCGCCCTCGGCGGCTTCAGCGTGGTCGCCGAGCAGGACTGCGTGCTGGCGCTGGCCGGGGCTGACTTGGATGCGCAGGTCGACGGGCAGGCCGTGGCGCCCTGGACCAGTTTCAACCTGGGCAAGGGCCAGCGCCTGACGCTGCGTCAGCCTCGCCAGGGGGTACGTGCTTACCTGGCGGTGCCGGGCGGGTTCGTGGGCGAGTCGGTGCTGGGGAGTTGTTCCACCGTGGTACGGGAAGAACTAGGTGGAGTAGACGGCCAGGGCCGGGCATTGGTTAAAGGGGAGGTACTGCATGCTGTCGGGGCCATCGCGGGGCAAATCGGGGCGCCGAACCGCCGCTCCCACGTGCCCGAAGCGCTGCGGCCGGTGTATGCCGAGAAACCGGTATTGGACCTGGTGATGGGCGCGCAGATCGGTGACTTCGGCGGCACCAGCCTGTTCGAGGCGTTCAACCGTGACTGGACGCTGGACAGCCGGGCCGATCGCATGGGTATTCGCCTGCTCGGGCCGCAACTGGTCTACCAGGGCGCGCCGATGATCTCCGAGGGGATCCCGCTCGGCGCCGTGCAGGTACCGCCGGATGGGCAGCCGATCGTGCTGCTCAATGACCGGCAGACCATCGGTGGGTATCCAAGGCTGGGGGCATTGACGCCGTTGGCGCTGGCGCAGCTGGCGCAGTGCATGCCGGGGGCAGTGGTGCGGTTTCGGGCGATGGTGCAGGATGAAGCGTGGCGGGAGCAGCAGGCTTATCTGAGCCGTTGGGGATGAAGCTATCAGCCCTATCGCGGGGCAAGCCCGCTCCCACGCCTGATCGAGGTCTGGACGTGGGAGCGGGCTTGCCCCGCGACAGGGCCGGCCCTGAAAAACACTACTTGGACAGGTAACGCATCCCGTCCTCCAACCCCTGTAAGGTCAGCGGAAACATCCTGTCCTCGATCAGGTCCCGCACCAGATGGGTCGAAGCGGTGTACTCCCAGGCCTGCTTCGGATACGGGTTGATCCAGATGATCTTCCTGAATTTCTCCATGAAGCGCTGCATCCACACATACCCCGCCTCTTCGTTCCAGTGCTCGACGCTGCCGCCCGGCTGGGTGATCTCGTAGGGCGCCATGGCCGCGTCGCCGACGAACACCACCTTGTAGTCGTCGCCGTACTTGTGCAGCAGGTCGAAAGTGGAGAAGCGCTCCGAGGTGCGGCGCAGGTTGTTCTTCCACACCGACTCGTAGATGAAGTTGTGGAAGTAGTAGTACTCCAGGTGCTTGAACTCGGTCTTGCAGGCCGAGAACAATTCCTCGCAGACCTTCACATGGGCGTCCATCGAACCGCCGATGTCGAACAGCAACAGCAGCTTGACCGTGTTGCGCCGCTCGGGGCGCATCTGGATGTTCAAGAGGCCGGCGTCACGGGCGGTGTGGTCGATGGTGCCGTCGATGTCCAGCTCCTCGGCGGCGCCTTCGCGAGCGAACTTGCGCAGGCGGCGCAGGGCCAGCTTGATGTTGCGCGTACCCAGCTCGACCTGGTCGTCGAGGTTCTTGTACTCGCGCTGGTCCCACACCTTCACCGCCTTGCCCTGGCGTTTGCCGGCCTCGCCGACGCGGATGCCCTCGGGGTTGAAGCCGCCGGAGCCGAACGGGCTGGTGCCGCCGGTACCGATCCACTTGTTGCCGCCGGCGTGGCGCTCCTTCTGCTCTTCGAGGCGCTTCTTGAATTCCTCGATGAGCTTGTCCAGGCCGCCCAGGGACTGGATCTGCGCCCGTTCCTCGTCGGTCAGCGAACGCTCGAACTCCTTGCGCAGCCAGTCGTCGGGGATCAGGGCTTCGATATGCCGATCGAGGTTCTCCAGGCCCTTGAAGTAGGCGGCGAATGCCCGGTCGAACTTGTCGAAATGACGCTCGTCCTTCACCAGGATGGCCCTGGCCAGGTAGTAGAAGGCGTCCATGTCGGCGAACACCACGCCCTTCTGCAGGGCGTGATGCAGGTCGAGCAGCTCGCGCACCGACACCGGTACCTTGGCCGCGCGCATTTCATTGAACAGGTTGAGCAGCATGGCCCGGCTCCTGTCAGCGGTTGCCGCGCCGGCTCATGAAGGCCAGGCGCTCGAGCAGTTGCACGTCCTGCTCGTTCTTGACCAGGGCCCCGGCCAGCGGCGGGATGGCCTTGGTCGGGTCGCGCTCGCGCAGCACGGCCTCGCCGATGTTGTCGGCCATCAGCAGCTTGAGCCAGTCGACCAGTTCGGAGGTGGAGGGCTTTTTCTTCAGGCCCGGGACCTTGCGCACGTCGAAGAACACATCCAGCGCCTCGCTGACCAGCGACTGGCTGATGTTGGGGTAGTGCACGTCGACGATCTGTTGCAGGGTGGCGCGGTCGGGGAAGGCGATGTAGTGGAAGAAGCAGCGGCGCAGGAAGGCGTCAGGCAGTTCCTTCTCGTTGTTGGAGGTGATGATGATGATCGGGCGCTGCTTGGCCTTGATGGTCTCGTCGATCTCGTAGACGTAGAACTCCATCTTGTCGAGCTCTTGCAACAGGTCGTTGGGGAACTCGATGTCGGCCTTGTCGATCTCGTCGATCAGCAGGATCACCCGCTCGTCGGCCTCGAACGCCTCCCACAGCTTGCCCTTCTTCAGGTAGTTGCGCACGTCGTGGACCTTGTCCACGCCCAGCTGCGAGTCGCGCAGGCGGCTGACCGCGTCGTACTCGTACAGGCCCTGGTGGGCCTTGGTGGTGGACTTGATGTGCCAGGTGATCAGGCGGGCGCCGAAGGAGGCGGCGAGCTGCTCGGCGAGCATGGTCTTGCCGGTGCCCGGCTCGCCCTTGACCAGCAGCGGGCGCTCCAGGGTGATGGCCGCGTTGACCGCCAGCTTCAGGTCGTCTGTGGCGACGTAGTCGCGGGTGCCTTCGAACTTCATGAACCGATCCTCTGGGTGGCTGGGCCCGACTCATCGCGGGGCAAGCCCGCTCCCACAGGATTTGAGCGCAACCTGTGGGAGCGGGCTTGTCCCGCGATGAGCGCAGTGCAGCCAACGCATGTTTATTGATGTGTCAGCGACTATAACCCCGCACCCGCCGCCTGCAAACGCAGACCGGGTATTCAGTCCCTGAATGGTCCGTCACCCCCGGTAACAGAGCGGGCTTTACGCCCCACCCCGGCAGGCTTACCCTTTTAGGTCCACCTGCCAGCCCCTGCATTCAAGGACCCCTGCCATGAGCCGTATCTACGCCGACAACGCACATTCCATCGGCAACACGCCGCTGGTGCAGATCAACCGCATCGCCCCGCGCGGAGTGACCATCCTGGCCAAGATCGAGGGGCGCAACCCGGGTTATTCGGTGAAGTGCCGGATCGGCGCGAGCATGATCTGGGACGCCGAGAGCAGCGGCAAGCTGAAGCCGGGCATGACCATCGTCGAACCCACCTCGGGCAACACCGGCATCGGCCTGGCGTTCGTCGCCGCGGCCCGTGGCTACCGATTGGTGCTGACCATGCCGGACTCGATGAGCCTGGAGCGACGCAAGGTATTGAAGGCACTGGGCGCCGAACTGGTGCTGACGGACAAGGCCAAGGGCATGAAGGGCGCCATCGAGAAGGCCAACGAGATCGTCGCCTCGGACCCTGCCCAGCACTTCCTGCCGGGTCAGTTCGACAACCCGGCCAACCCGGCCATCCACGAGAAGACCACCGGCCCGGAAATCTGGAACGACACCGACGGCGCGGTCGATGTGCTGGTGGCCGGTGTCGGTACCGGCGGTACCATCACCGGTGTGTCGCGCTACATCAAGCACACCCAGGGCAAGTCGATCCTGTCGGTGGCGGTGGAACCGGTGAACTCGCCGCTGATCAGCCAGACCCTGGCCGGCGAGGAACTCAAGCCCAGCCCGCACAAGATCCAGGGCATCGGCGCCGGTTTCGTGCCGAAGAACCTCGACCTGTCGATCGTCGACCAGGTCGAGACCGTCACCGAGGACGAGTCCAAGACCATGGCCATCCGCCTGATGCAGGAGGAGGGCATCCTCTGCGGCATTTCCTGTGGCGCGGCGATGGCGGCGGCGGTGCGCCTGGCCGAGAAACCCGAGATGCAGGGCAAGACCATCGTGGTGATCCTGCCGGACTCGGGCGAGCGCTACCTGTCGAGCATGCTGTTCAGCGACATGTTCACCGAGCAGGAAAACCAGCAGTAAGCCTGGGGCTGCTGCGCAGCCCTTTCGCCGGCAAGCCGGCTCCCACACCGATTGCGTTGCCTTTGTGGGAGCCGGCTTGCCGGCGATGGGGCGCGCAGCGGCACCGGGATATCCGCCCCACCGCTGATCCGGCGCAATGTCGGCCTCATTCCTTTATTGCACAATCCTTAACACTGCGATCCGGCACCGGTTGTTTTTACCCGGCCCGGATGGGTTTATGATGTCCGGCTATCTGGGGATGGCCAGATTTCCCCTCCAAGGAGTGTTGCATGACCTTTTCCTTCGTCGCCAAGGCAGGTGTCCTGCTGGTGTTCTTCGGCAGCGTGCTGTTCGTGCACCTACGCGGCAAGGCGCGCCTACCGGTGCTGCGCCAGTTCGTCAACCATTCGGCGCTGTTCGCCCCCTACAACAGCCTGATGTACCTGTTCTCCGGCGTGCCTTCCAAGCCCTACCTGGACCGCCAGCGCTTCCCCGAGCTGGATGTGCTCAAGGACAACTGGGAAGTGATCCGCGAAGAGGCCATGCGCCTGTTCGACGAGGGTTATATTCGCGCTGCCGAGAAAGACAACGACGCAGGCTTCGGTTCGTTCTTCAAGAAAGGCTGGAAGCGTTTCTACCTGAAGTGGTATGACAAGCCGCTGCCCTCGGCCGAGGCGCTGTGCCCGAAGACCGTCGAGCTGGTCAGCGGTATTCCCAACGTCAAGGGCGCGATGTTCGCCCTGTTGCCCGGCGGCAGCCACCTGAACCCGCACCGTGACCCGTTCGCCGGCTCCCTGCGCTACCACCTGGGCCTGTCCACGCCGAACTCGGACAACTGCCGCATCTACGTCGACGGCCAGCCCTACGCCTGGCGTGACGGCGAGGACGTGATGTTCGACGAGACCTTCGTGCATTGGGTCAAGAACGAGACCGAGGTCACTCGCGTGATCCTGTTCTGCGACGTCGAGCGCCCGCTCAACAGCCCGCTGATGACCCGCATCAACCGCAAGGTCAGCGCCTTCCTCGGCCGCGCCACCGCGCCGCAGAACACCGATGACGAGCGCGTCGGCGGGATCAACCAGGCCTATGCCTGGAGCAAGCGCTTCAGCAACGTCATCAGCACCCGGGTCAAGCAGTTCAAACGCGCCAACCCCAAGGCCTACCGCGTGCTGCGGCCGGTGCTGGCGGTTGTCGTTGCCTACGCGCTGTACCGCTGGCTGTTCTGATCCGGTTGTGCAAGCTCGTTCTCGCTCCTGGTGGGGGCGGGCTTGCCCCGCGATGATTCCCCCGCTATATTCCGAAACACTCTCTTCCCAGAAGACCTGCTCATGCCCGCCATCCCTTCCACCACCGCTTACGTTCTCGCGCCTGTCGCGGGCGTGGTCGTGCGTGGCAGCCAACAGCCGGCCATGATCAGTCACTACCCACCACCTGTCAGTGGCGTCGTAGGCGGCGTAGCTCCGCCTCCTTGCGCAGTCGTGGTGCTGGGCTGATCGGCCGCTGGCCGCTCCCCACCGCACTCGCAACCTACTGAACACGGTCGGCTATCCCCGCAAGTCGCGATAAGCCCTCCGTACGGCTCATTTGCCCGTATACAGGTGGCATACATGTCTGTTTTCAACAAAGCATCCGTGGCCTCGGCGGCCACCACCAGCCTGTTCGTCCTGCTGTGGAGCAGCGGGGCGATCGTTTCCAAGCTTGGCCTGGCCCAGGCCAGTCCTTTCGCCTTCCTGCTGCTGCGTTCGGCCCTGGCGCTTTTCGGTCTGTTGCTGATCGGTCCGTTACTCGGCTTGCGCTGGCCACGTACCCGGGGCGGCATTGTTCGCGCCCTGGGGACCGGCTGCGTGCTGCTGGGCGCCTACCAGATCTTCTACCTGCTGGCACTCAATACCCATGTCACCCCCGGCGTCATGGCCACGGTCATGGGCGTGCAACCGATCCTTACCGTGGTGCTGATGGAGCGCCAGCGCTCCTGGAGCCGGTTGTTCGGCCTGGGCCTGGGGCTTGGCGGCCTGGTGATGGTGGTCTACCAGGGCATCAACCTTGGCGGGGTGTCCCTGGCGGGCATGCTGTTCGCCCTGCTGGCGCTGGCCAGCATGACCTTCGGCTCGATCCTGCAGAAGCGCATCACCGACAACCCGATGGGCACCTTGCCGCTGCAGTACCTGGCCGGTTTTGCCCTGTGTGCACTGTTCGCGCCGTTCCAGCCGTTGCATGTCGAGTGGAACGCCAGCTTCGTCGGCGCGCTGCTGTGGATGGGGCTGGTGGTCTCGCTGCTGGCTACGTTGCTGCTGTACCGGCTGATCGCCCGGGGCAACCTGGTCAATGTCACCAGCCTGTTCTACCTGGTGCCGGCGGTGACGGCGGTGATGGACTTCGCCATCTTCGGTAACCGCCTGGCACCGCTCAGCCTGCTGGGAATGGGGTTGATCGTGGTCGGGTTGCTGTTCGTGTTCCGCAAGCCGGCGTTGCGCACGGCCGAGGCCTGAGAAAGGAAACGCTGGGAGCGGGGCAAGCCCGCTCCCACATCACGACCGTGCCGGGCGCAGCACCAGCCAGAGCGCCGCAGCGATCAGCAGGCCGCCATACAGGTGCGCCATCGACAGCGGCTCATCCAGCAGCCACGCGCCCCACAGCACGCCGAACACCGGGATCAGGAAGGTCACGGTACTGGCCTTGACCGGCCCGATCTCGTTCAGCAGGCGGAAGTACAGGATGTAGGCGAACGCGGTGCACAGCAGCCCCAGGCCCAGCAGCGACAGCCAGACCTGCCAGCCGCCCCAACTGGCCGGCGGCTGGGTCAGCGCACTCCAGGCGAACAGCGGGCTCAACAGCAGGGTGGCACCGAGCATGCTGCCCAGGGCCGACAGACGGCTGTCCAGCGTTCCCACCCAACGCCGCGCCAGGAAACCCGCGAAACCATAGCAGGTGGTCGCCGCCAGGCACGCCAGGGCGCCTTGCACCAGGGCCATGTCCAGCGCCACCGGGCCGGCGCCGCTGAGGATGCCGACGCCGAACAGGCCGAGGAAGATCCCGCAGAGCTTGGGCAGGGTCATCGCCTCGCGGAAGAACAAGGTGCCGATCAGCACGCCCATCAGTGGCGTGGTGGCGTTGAAGATGGCCGAGTAGCCCGCCGGCAGCACCTGCGCCGCCACGGAATAGAACGTGGCCGGAATGCCCGAGTTGATCATGCCCAGCACCAGGCAGGCGCCCAGCTTGCCCTCGAAATTCCAGCGCACGCGGGCGGCGGCGAGGATGGCGATCAGCCCCAGGCAGGCGATCGACACGCGGAAAAAGGCGGTCGGCACGGTGCCGAGTTCGGGGGCGATGATGCGCATGAACAGGAAGCTGGCGCCCCAGACGGCGGCAAGGGTCAACAGACGGGCAAGGGCGATGGGGCTCACGGGTGGTCTCCGGCGGTGGGGCAGGGGCGCGAGTGTACGTCAGTGGGCAAGCGGGATTCTTGTGCTTTCTTGCTGTGTAAGCCTTATCGCGGGGCAAGCCCGCTCCCACGTGTGGAACACTGGCGGCGTGGGAGCGGGCTTGCCCCGCGATAAGGCCCACACAGCCTGCGAGCCGCTTACGGACGACTAAGCTATCTAACTCAACTTGCCATGAGATCCCGCGCATGACCCAACCCTGGCCCGCCGCCGATATCGCCCGGATGATCCTCGATGGCTTCGACGACTACCGCGAGCATTTTCGCCGCATCACCCTCGGTGCCCGCGAGCGCTTCGAGCAGGCGCGCTGGCAGGATATCCAGCGCGCCGCGGCGGCGCGGATCAACCTCTACGAAGAGAAGGTCGCCGAGGTCAACGGCTGGCTGCGCCAGGGCTTCGAGGCCTCCCAACTGTTGGACGTCGAGCAGTGGCCGCTGGTGAAGAACGCCTACATCCGCCTGATCGACCCGCGGCTGGACGATGAGCTGTCCGAGACCTGGTACAACTCGCTGTTCTGCAGCCTGTTCAGCCATGACCAGATCAGCGACGGCTGCATGTTCATCCATACCACCCGCCCGTCCATGCGTGGCCACGAACGCGCGGCGCAGACGCGCACCTATGCACTGGATGGCGGACTGAAGGGATTGCTGCGGGCGATCTTCGCCGATTACCGCTTCGATGTGCCCTACGGGGACCTGGAGGGCGACCTGTCGCGGTTGCAGGACCAACTGCGTGAATGCCTGCCCGACTGGGTGTGCAAGGACCCGGCGCTGGCGGTGGAGCTGTTCACCCCGGTGCTCTACCGCAACAAGGGCGCCTACCTGGTCGGGCGCCTGTACACCCCGGATGAGCAGTGGCCGCTGGTGATCCCGCTGCTGCACCGCGAAGGCCATGGCATCGAGGCCGATACGCTGATCACCGACGAGGCGGAGGTGTCGATCATCTTCTCCTTCACCCGTTCGTACTTCATGGTCGATGTGCCGGTGCCGGCGGAGTTCGTCAATTTCCTCAAGCGCATCCTGCCGGGCAAGCACATCGCCGAGCTGTACACCTCGATCGGCTTCTACAAGCACGGCAAGTCGGAGTTCTACCGCGCGCTGATCAACCACCTGGCCAACAGCGACGACCGCTTCATCATGGCGCCGGGGGTGCGCGGGATGGTGATGAGCGTGTTCACCCTGCCGGGCTTCAACACCGTGTTCAAGATCATCAAGGACCGTTTCTCGCCGTCCAAGACCGTCGACCGTGCCACGGTGATCGAGAAATATCGCCTGGTGAAGAGCGTGGACCGTGTCGGGCGCATGGCCGATACCCAGGAGTTCGCCGATTTTCGCTTCCCCCGCGCCAAGTTCGACCCCGACTGCCTCGCCGAGCTGCTGGAAGTGGCACCCTCCACCGTGGCGCTGGAGGGTGACACGGTACTCATCCGTCACTGCTGGACCGAGCGGCGCATGACCCCGCTCAACCTCTACCTCGAACACGCCAGCGAAGCCCAGGTGCTGGAGGCGCTGGAGGACTACGGGCTGGCGATCAAGCAGCTGGCGGCGGCCAACATCTTCCCCGGCGACATGCTGTTGAAGAACTTCGGCGTCACCCGCCATGGTCGGGTGGTGTTCTATGACTACGACGAGATCAGCTTCCTCACCGAGGTCAACTTCCGTCATATTCCGCCGCCGCGCTACCCGGAGGACGAGATGTCGGGCGAGCCGTGGTACTCGATCGGGCCGCACGACGTGTTCCCCGAGGAGTTTCCGCCGTTCCTGTTCGCCGATATCGGCCAGCGCCGTTTGTTCAGCCGCCTGCATGGCGAGCTGTATGACGCTGATTACTGGAAAGGCTTGCAGGAGGCGATCCGGGCGGGGAAGGTGATCGATGTGTTTCCGTATCGGCGCAAGGGGCGCTGACTGGCGCTCGAATACGTACCCCTACACGGGATTGCGTATGGCTTGAGCGGCCCGACTCTTTTCAACCTTTCAGGCACTTGAGCTCACTGAAATCCGCCCGCACCTTGCCGAGGCGCTGTTGCAGGAACTGCTTCTGCGCAGGGCTGCTCTGCTTCATCAGGTCGACCAGCAGGCTGCGCCCCTGCTGTTCACTGTTTTCATAGGCCTGGCGGTACTCCGCCGTCCACAGGCTTTCCTTGCGCTGCAGCAGTTGCGCCAGGCGCGGTTCGAAGCCAGGCGTGGCGCGCTGGTCCATCGCCAGCACCAGTTGTTGCTGCCAGTGCGCGCGATTGGCTATCGACTGGCGGTTCTGGTCGCCCAGGGCCTGGGACCAGCTCATCACCCGCAAGCGTTGCTGCGCGCTGAGTTCACCCAGCCAGGGTTCCAGGCGTTTCTGCATGCGCGCGGCGCGTTGTTCGATCTGTTTGGGCAACGGGGTTTCGTCATAGGTTTTGCGGCGTTTGTCGATGTCGGCGCGAAACGCCTGGCGCATCTCGGCGACCTGGGAGTCGCTCATCCCGCGCAGCAGTTCGGTGGCCGAGGGGGTGATCGCCGTGGCCACCCGGCCGATGGCCTGGCGAGCTTCGAGGGTACGTTGCTCCAGGGCCTGGTCGGTGACCGCGTCGTCGGCCACCATCAGCCGCACCCGGTCGAGCCAGTCGAGGTAGCCGGGCAGTTGCGTCTTGCAGTGCCAGGCCAGTTGTTGCCTGAGCCGTTCGTCGAGCAGCTGTTTCTGCTCGCGGTTCATGTCCAGGTAATCGTCCAGCGACCAGGGCACCAGGCGGTCGAGGTTGCGGTAGGCCAGGTCGATGCGGCTGCAGGCCACAAGGGCCAGGGCGAAGCCAATGACGAGCAGCAGGGCGTGGGTCAGGCGTCGGGGCATGAGCGAATCCTTGCACAGGCTGGCCAGGCGGTGGACGCAAGGTGGGCCCGAGGGTTCCGGCGCATGCGCGCTCGGGCGGACGGGCGGGTCAAGTGTTAGAATAGCCGCCTTGTCTTGAGGATCTTCGGAAATGGCTCTGCTTGGGCGTTACAACAGTTTGCAAATCGTGAAACACGTGGAATTCGGCCTGTACCTGGACGGCGGCGCCGACGGCGAGATCCTCCTGCCACGGCGCTACTTCCCCAAGGATGCCGAGCTCGAGCTGGACGACTGGCTCAACGTGTTCATCTACCTCGACAGCGAGGATCAGCTGATCGCCACCACCGAAAAGCCGAAGATGCAGGTGGGCGAGTTCGCCAGCCTCAAGGTCAAGGACATCAACGGCGCGGGCATCTTCCTCGACTGGGGCCTGTCCAAGGACCTGCTGATGCCCTACTCGGAAGAGTCCCGGCCACTGAAAATCGGTGATTACTGCGTGGTCCACGCCTACCTGGACAAACGCACCCGGCGCATCACCGCCACCGCCAAGCTGGACCGCTACCTCGACCGCACCCCGGTGGACTACCAGGTCGGCCAGCCGGTCGAGCTGCTGGTGGCCGGCGAGACGCCGATGGGCTTCAAGGCGATCATCAACAACCGCCACTGGGGCCTGATCCACAAGAACGAAGTGTTCAAGTTCCTGCGTTCGGGCATGCACGAGAAGGGCTTCATCAAGGAAGTGCGCGCCGACGGCAAGATCGCCCTGAGCCTGCAGCCGGTGGGCCAGGCCCTGGCCGACGGCTTGCCCGAGCAGATCATGCAGCGCCTGGAGGCCAATGGCGGCGTGCTGGCGGTGTGCGACAAGAGCGATCCGGCGCTGATCAGCCAGATGTTCAATGTCAGCAAGGGCAACTTCAAGAAAGCCATCGGCGCTCTGTTCAAGCAGGGCCGGATCGTCATCCATGACGATCGCATCGAGCGGGCCTGATCAGGCCTGCACGAAAGTGCTGAAGTCCAGCTGCTCGCCACCCGGGCGGCTGTCGCGCAGCAGCGAGTCGCGGTCGGCGCTCAGGGCCAGGCTGATGGTCGAGCGGCGTTTGCCGGCGTTGCGCACTTCCATCTGCTCCTGGTGAGCGCGCAGGAAGTTGGTCGGCACCTTCAGGTGCTGCAGTTCATCGGTTTCCGGGGTGTGCAGCAGCAGGTTGACCCAGTCGGGCTGGCCTTTGCGCAGCAGCGCCACCGGCACCTCGAACCACCACAGGTTGCGCTTCTTGTCGAGGATGGCGAACAGGGTGTTGTCGCGGTTGAGCACCGGCCGGGTCAGCGCTTCGTTACGGCGAGCGATGGCGGTGGGTTTGTCGA
The DNA here is from genome assembly GCF_014268935.2 of Pseudomonas peradeniyensis. Taxonomy (GTDB): domain Bacteria; phylum Pseudomonadota; class Gammaproteobacteria; order Pseudomonadales; family Pseudomonadaceae; genus Aquipseudomonas; species Aquipseudomonas peradeniyensis. The sequence continues at coordinate 27,260 of NZ_JABWRJ020000005.1, forward strand.
GTTTCATGCAGGTTCCTGCGGGTTGACGCTAGATTGGCCTGATATTGTGCGGGTGGGCTCATCGTGGGGCAAGTCGCATCGGCGCGCCGCCGCTCCCATGGGGAAAACGCGAGGCCGTTGGGCTGGGACCAGGCAAACTAATTGAAACTCCTGCCGATGGCCGTGGGTCGATCAGGTGTCGACACGATTTTCCGTGTCTTTTCGGCAAGGAGACATCCCATGAGCGGCACCAAGGATAAAGCGAAAGGCCTGGCCAACGAGGCCGTGGGCAACATCAAGCAGGGCGTCGGCAAGGTGACCGGCAACGACAAGCTGCGCGCCGAGGGCAAGGCCCAGGAGTTGAAGGGCGAGGCGCAGCAGGCCGTGGGCAAGGTCAAGGATGCCGTGAAGAAACCTTGATCGCAGTGGCATTGTCGCGGGGCAGTGCGCTCTCATCCGGTGGGAGCGGGCTTGCCCCGCGATTGCGTTGTGCGTTTGGCAACGCGCCAGCGAACAGCACGCCCGCCGCCTGGTCTATTAGACTTGTTGCATTGCCACCCCGATCAAGCGGCGAAAGGAGACGCTATGATTTTCCCCGACCTGCGCGGCCTGCCCCTGCACCGCGTGCTGGTGCGCACCGTCAAGGAGTTCCTCGACGACGAGATGTCCACCTATGCCTCCGCGCTGGCCTACCAGATGCTGTTCTCGCTATTCCCGTTCCTGTTGTTCCTGATCGCCCTGATCGGTTTCCTGCATTTGCCGGACTTCTTCTCCTGGCTGCGCCTGCAATCCGAGCTGGTGCTGCCGCCCCAGGCCCTGGAGCAGGTCAACCCGGTGATCGACCAGTTGCAGCAGTCCAAGGGCGGATTGCTGTCGGTGGGTATCGTGATCGCGCTGTGGACCGCCTCGGCGGGCGTGCGCCTGATGATGAGCGCGATGAATGCCGCCTACGACGTGCCCGAAGGGCGGCCGGTGTGGAAGCGTATCCCGCTGTCGATCATCTACACCGTCGGCGTCGCCGGCATGCTCCTGGCGGCTGCCGCGCTGATGGTGCTGGGGCCGCAGGTCATGGGGTGGATCGCCTCCCAGGTGGGCCTGGAAGAGGCGGTGGTGGTCGTCTGGACCATCCTGCGCTGGCCGGCGATCATTATCCTGATGATGGTGGCGGTGGCGCTGATCTACTACGTGATGCCCGATGTGAAGCAGAAATTCCGTTTCATCACCCCAGGCTCGGTGCTGGCGGTGGTGGTGTGGATCATCGCGTCGCTGGGCTTTGCCTACTACGTGAAGACCTTTGCCGACTACAACGCCATGTATGGCAGTATCGGGGCGATCATCGTGCTGTTGCTGTACTTCTACATTTCCGCTGCCGTGCTGCTGCTGGGGGCCGAGATGAACGCGGTGATCGAGCATATGTCCGCCGAGGGCAAGAACCCCGGCGAGAAGGAATTCGCCCAGGACAATCCGCAACAGACCGTCACCGTGCTCGGCCATGAGCACCCGGTGACACCCGAACCCCAGACCCGCGAGCCGAATACCTGATGATCCGCGACATTCTCAAGATGGGCGACGAACGCCTGCTGCGCATCGCCCCGCCCGTGCCGGAGCACATGCTCGGCAGCCCCGAGCTCAAGCAACTGATCGACGACATGTTCGAAACCATGGCCCATGTCGGTGGCGTCGGCCTGGCCGCGCCGCAGATCGGCATCGACCTGCAACTGGTGATCTTCGGCTTCGAGCGCAGCGAGCGCTACCCGGACGCCGAGCCGGTGCCGCGGACCATCTTGCTCAACCCGGTGATCACGCCGCTGGCCACGGAGGTCGAGGACGGCTGGGAGGGCTGCCTGTCGGTGCCGGGCCTGCGTGGCGTGGTGCCGCGCTACAAGCACATCAGCTATTCGGGCATCGACCCGCAGGGCAACCCGATCAACCGCTTTGCCGATGGTTTTCATGCACGGGTGGTGCAGCATGAGTGCGATCACCTGATTGGCCGGTTGTACCCCTCGCGCATCCAGGACTTCAGCAAGTTCGGCTACACCGATGTGCTGTTCCCCGGGCTCGATGTGGCCGACGACTGATCCCGCACCAGCGCCACCAGGGGCTTGCTGCGCTGGTAACGGGCCAGGCGCGAGGCCAGTGACTCGGGGAGGGTATTGGCTGGAGAGAAGGCCAGGCGCTGGTAGAAGGGCGCCAGGTCCGGATGGCAGAACAGCCAGGTCGGGGTAGTGGCAGCGCCCAACGCGGCTTCCAGCAACTGTGAAGCGATTTGCTGGCCACGCCATTGCGGGGCGATGAACAGGCCGGTCAGCCATTGGCCGCCCTCGACGGCTGACAGGCTCATCCCTCCGACGATTTCACCGCTGCGCGCCACCCACTGCTCGCCGTCACCGGCGGCGCGCATGCGCGAGCCATGCTGGCGATAGAACTGCTCCAGCAGGCGGCGCTGGATCGGGGGCAGGCGGGTGCAGGTCAGGGGCGGCATGCGTGGCTCACGCTGTGTGGCTCATCGCGGGGCAAGCCCGCTCCCACAAGGTCGCATGCAACCTGTAGGAGCGGGCTTGTCCCGCGACAGGGCCTGTGCAGGAAAAATGACGGTGCTTTGTCGCAGATTGTTGCAAATCCGGCAAGGGTGAATAACCGACTTCGGGGTTCAACTATTCTGACTGGGGAGTAGACTTTCACTCATCCCCCCGGCAGTACGATAAAGCGGGATCGGTACTTCGTGTCATCTTCGCAGTCGATGACAACTTCTCCGCGCCATTGACGGCATCAGAAGTCACGCGATCAGCTTGATAGCCATCAAGGTCGTTATCCATGAAAGCCCTACTGATTCTTGCATTGGTCGGTATGTCCTCGCTCGCCTTCGCGGACCAGGTCAAGACCGCAGACACCCAACCCGTGGTCGAGCAGTACGACTATTCCACCAACCTCGACATCAAGCGCGTGATCAGCCTGTCGACGATCCCCAACGTCTGTGAAGTGGTGCCCGCCACCATGACCTACGAGGACCATCAAGGGCAGGTGCACACCCTTCAGTACCGTGCCCTGGGCGAGGGTTGCCGGCTGAATTGAGCCTGTCTGGCCAAGACACGGCTCGTGGGAGCGGGCTTGCCCCGCGATGGCGATCAGTTGCAATCGCGGGTCAAGCCCGCCCCCACAAGCTCCAGCCCCTGCTTCAACTGCGCCCGGCTGTGCGCCGCCGACAGGCTGACCCGCACCGCCCGCACACGCTCCGTGCCCACCGTGAACACGCTGGCCGGCACGATCTCCACCCCTTGCGCCCGACACCGGGCAACCAGCACTTCGGCCTCCCCAGGCGTGGCCAGCCAGGCATGGGGCGAAGGCACGCCGTCCACCGGCAGTGCATTGCCCAGCAACGCCCGCGCCAGGCGCCAACGCTCGGCCAGTTCCTCCCGCTGCCAGGCCAGTCGCCGTGCGGCCGTCCCGTCCGAAATCCATTGGCAAGCGATGTGCAGGTTCAACGGCGACACCGACCAGTGGGTGGCCTGGGCATAAGGATCGATCTGCTCCAACAACGCTGGCCGGGCCACGATCCAGCCCAGGCGCAGGCCGGCGGCCACGGTCTTGGACAAGCTGCTGATCAGCACGCCGCGGCCTTCGAGCAAAGGGTAGAGCGGCGGCTGATCAGTCAGGGCGCCATACACGTCATCCTCGATTACCAGCAAGTCGTGGCGCCTGGCGACTTCCGCCAGCGCCTGGCGCCGGGCCTCGTCCATGCATGCCCCGGTCGGGTTGTGCAGGGTCGGGGTGGTCACCAGTATCCGCGCGCCACTGGCCCGCACGACGCGGTCCAGTTCGTCCGGGCGCAAACCCTGCTCATCCAGGGCCACCCCCTGCACCGGCAGGCGCAGCTGACGACAGGCCGCCTTGATGCCCGGGGCGGTCAACGCTTCTACCATTACCGGCTCGCCTGCCTGGCACAGCGACTGCAGCACCAGGAGCAAGGCCTGTTGGGCACCACCGCAGAGCAGCACTTCCTCTGGCCTCAGCTCCAGACCGCGATTGGCCAGCCAGCGGGCGCCCTGGATCCGCCCCAGCAGCAGTTGCTCCGGCCCCAGGTAATGGTCGAGCAGGGCGGTTGCACCCTGTTCGAGCAGCCTGTGCAGGCTGTGCTCCAGGTCGAGATTGTGCGGATCGGCCACCGGTACGTTGGTCGACAGGTCGATCACCTGATGCCGACGGTCTGGCAGCTTGAGGCGAAACAGCGTCGCCTCCTTGCTGCTGGCCAGCACATAGGTGCCGCGTCCCACCTCCCCGGACACCAGGTGCCGCGCCGCGGCTTCGCGGTAGGCCTGTTGCGTGGTGCTCGGGTTCAGGCCCAGCGCCCAGGCCAGGCGACGCTGGGGCGGCAGGCGCTCACCGGCTTTCAGCTCACCTTGTTCGATGGCACCGGCGATGGCCTCGACCAGCGCCAGGTAGCGCGGCTGGTCGTTGTCTGGGAGGGAAGGGATCCACACGAAATTGCTACCCATGCAATATATATTTGGACCCATACAATGACCGGCGCTTAGGATCGGATCAAGCCCTACCGATGAAGGAAGATCGCCATGTTCGACTTGCCCGCCCTGCGTGAAGCCGCCGCCTTTGTTCACCAGCACGTTCCGCCGACCCCGCAGCATGCCTGGCCGCTGCTGGCCGAGCGGCTGGGTTGCCAGCTCTGGGTCAAGCACGAGAACCATGCCCCCACCGGTGCCTTCAAGGTGCGTGGTGGGCTGGTCTACGTGCGTTCCCTGCTGGCCGGTGGTGAAGTCCCCCGCGGGTTGGTCACCGCCACCCGCGGCAACCATGGCCAGAGCATGGCCCTGGCGGCGCGCCAGGCGGGCTTGCCGCTGGTGATCGTGGTGCCTGAAGGCAACTCGCGAGAGAAGAACGCCGCCATGCGTGCCCTGGGCGCGGAACTGGTGGAGCACGGCGTGGACTTCGACGTTGCCCGTGAAGAGGCGGCGCGCCTGGCCGAGGAACGCGGCTACCAGATGGTCCCATCCTTCCACCCGGAACTGGTGCGCGGCGTGGCCACCTATGCGCTGGAGCTGTTCGAGGCGGTGGCCGACCTGGATTGCGTGTACGTGCCGATCGGCATGGGCTCGGGCATCTGCGGGCTGATCCAGGCGCGCAACCTGCTGGGGCTGGACACCGAGATCGTCGGCGTGGTCTCCAGTGCTGCGGATGCCTATGCCCAGAGCTTCGAGCGGGGGCGTATCGTCACCACCGCCAGCGCCGACACTTTCGCCGATGGCATGGCTTGCCGCGTGCCGCACCCCGATGCCTTCGCGCTGGTGCGCGAGCATGCCGCACGCATCGTGCGGGTGAGCGACGACGAGATCGCCGAGGCCATGAGGCTCTACCACGAGACCACCCACAACACCGCCGAGGGTGCCGGTGCCGCTGCCTTGGCCGCGCTGATGCAAGAGCGTGGGCGTCAGGCCGGCAAGCGTGTGGCGGTGGTGCTCAGTGGTGCCAATGTGGATCGTGGGCCCTATGCGCAGGTGTTGGCGGGGTGATGAAAAATCCTGAATGAATGTCGAGGCATAAGAGCTTCCCCGGTTTGGTAGCATACTTGTCTACCTGCGAGGCGGCTCTGGGGATCGACGATGAACTACATACACTACAGGGGCTACGAGGCTAGCGTCGAATACGATGTGCATGACCAGATCTTCGTCGGACGTGTACTCGGCATGATCGGTATCATCAGTTTTCACGCCAGCACTCTGCATGGGTTGCACGAAGCGTTTCAACGAGCCGTGGAAGACTATGTCTCCGACTGCACAGGCCAGTCGGAATCTGTCTGAGCGAGTGAACTTTCTTTCTGTACGGCAAGCGCACCCTCGGGTTCAATGTGCACCCCTGAATACGCCCAGAGTGCGCCATGCCTTTCTCCAACGGTTTTCTGCTCAGTCTGTCCCTTTGCCTGGATATCGGGGTGGCCAATATCGCCATGATCACCCTGGCCATGCAGCGCGGATTCCTCCAGGGATTCTGGTTGGGCCTGGGTACCTGCGTCGGCGACCTGGTCTATGCAATTGCTGCTCTGGCCGGAATGACCGTGCTGCTGCAGTTCGAAAGCGTGCGCTGGGCCCTGTGGCTGGGCGGTTCGGCGCTGCTGGTGTGGTTTGCCGTGAAGATGTTGCTGGCGGCCTGGCGCGGCGGGCATCTGGAGTCGCGGGGCGAGGTGGTGGTGGAATCGGGCTGGCGCGAGTTCCTGCGCGGGATCTTCCTGGCCATGTCATCGCCCAGCGCGATTCTCTGGTTCGCGGCGGTGGGTGGGGTGCTGATCTCCAGGTCCGGTGGCGGCAGCCTGCTCGACGCGGGTCTGTTCCTCGGGGGCTTCTTCGCCGCCGGGTTGGCCTGGTGTGTGTCGCTCTGCGGCATCGCCAGCCATGGTGGGCGCTTGCTTGGGGACCGGCTGCTGACATGGTCCTACCTGCTGTCGGCGGCCATTTTCTGTTATTTCGCGGTGTACGTGATTCTCTCCGGTTATCGTGAGTTCATCTTGTCTACACCTGTTTGAGTCATGGAGTTCCCAGAAGTGGCAATGATCCAACCCTGCACGGACCCGGGCAGTCCGGCCTGGCTGCACTTGCGCAGCGCCTTGTGGCCCGACAGTGCGGCGACTGATCACCTGGCGGAAATGGCCGATATCGCCGGCCGCCCTGCAACCTTCGTGGCCTTGCTGGCGTATGACGAGCAGGGCAGGGCGCAAGGGCTGGCCGAGGCGTCGGTGCGTCATGACTATGTCAATGGCAGCAATACTTCGCCGGTGGCGTACCTTGAAGGCGTCTTTGTCGAACAGGCTTCACGCGGCCAGGGCGTCGCCCGCCAGCTGATCGCGGCTGTCGAACGGTGGGCCGATGGCAAAGGTTGCCGCGAACTGGCCTCGGACGCCGCGCTGGACAATCTCGGCAGCCAGAGCATGCACGCGGCCCTGGGCTTTGCCGAGACCGAGCGTGTCGTGTACTTCCTCAAGCCAGTCGCGCCCCTCGACTGAAAATTTCCGGGCAGTTGTCGATTTGCCGTTTTCCCGTTCGACCAGTGTTGAAAGCGTCACCACCAACCCTGATGAATCTTCGGAGGAAACACCGATGAACACTGCAGCCGAGCGTGAACTGGAGCAACTGATCGAGCAGTGGATGCAAGCCGTGCGCGAGCGTGATGTGGACCGTATCGTCGCCCCCTACGCCGACGACATTCTTGCCTTCGACGCCATCCAGGCCCTGCAATTCAAGGGCAAGGCCGCCTACCGCGCCCATTGGGAAATGTGCATGGGCATGTGCACCGGGCCGATGGTGTTCGAACTGGCGCAACTGACCGTGCATGCCGACGGCGACCTGGGCCTGGCCCACTGGCTCAACCGCTGTGGCCCGGGCGACGATGAGAGCCAGTGCGGTTTCATGCGCGCCACTGTCGGCTACCGGCGCAGTGGCGGCCAATGGCAGGTCATCCACGAACACTGGTCGGCGCCGTTCGACATGGAAACGCAAAAAGCGCTGTTCGATCTCAAACCTTGAACGCCCTCGACCGCCTATCGCCACCTTGCCCCGGAGACGATCATGAAATACCTGTGCCTGGTCTATTGTGATGAAGCGCTGTTGCACAGCCTGCCCGACAGCCCCGAGGACGCCGAATGCATGGCCTACGCCGAGTCCATCCAGGGCTCCGGGCGGATGATCGCCGCCGAGGCGCTCAAGCCCGTGCAGACGGCCACCACCGTGCGCGTGCGCGCCGGGCGCATGAGCCTGACCGACGGCCCGTTCGCCGAGACCAAGGAGCAGTTGGCCGGGTTCTACCTGGTCGATGCACGCGACCTCAATGAAGCGTTGAACATCGCCAAGGGGATTCCGGCGGCGCGGGTCGGCAGCGTCGAGGTACGCCCGGTGCGAGAGTTGCAACCCTGACGTGAATGGAGAACCACGATGACCCAGGTATCGCCGGGCTGATGAACAGCGAAGGGCAAATCCGTGATGAAGTGGCGGCGGTCTACCGCCGCGACTCCCGGCGCATCCTGGCCACCTTGATCCGCCTGCTGGGAGACTTCGACCTGGCCGAGGAGGCCTTGCATGACGCCTTCTTCATTGCCGTCGAACGTTGGCAGCGCGATGGCATCCCGGACAATCCGCGGGCCTGGCTGGTCTCCGCCGGCCGCTTCAAGGCCATTGACGCCTTGCGTCGGCGTGCCCGCTTCGACCGCTCCCACGCGGACCTGATCATGCTGCTGGAAGGCGAGGCCCAGGACCCGGGCGAGCAGGAGCTGCTGGTCGATGATCGACTGCGCCTGATCTTCACCTGCTGCCACCCGGCCCTGGCCTTCGATGCCCAGGTGCCGCTGACGCTGCGCGAGGTCTGCGACCTGACCACCGAGCAGATCGCCCGCGCCTTCCTGCAGAGCCCGGCGACCATCGCCCAGCGCATCGTGCGGGCCAAGGCCAAGATTCGCGATGCGCAGATCCCCTACCAGGTACCAGAGCTGGGCGAGTTGCCGGAGCGGCTGGAGAGTGTGCTGCGGGTGATCTACCTGGTGTTCAACGAGGGCTATTCGGCGTCTTCGGGCGAGGATTTGACCACGCGCGCGCTGACCGACGAAGCCATCCGCCTGGGCCGCTTGCTCGCGCAGTTGCTGCCGGATGCCGAAGTGCTGGGGCTGCTGGCGTTGATGCTGTTGCAGGCCTCGCGGCAGAACGCGCGCAGCGATGCACAGGGCGAGCTGGTGTTGCTCGACGAACAGGACCGCGGCCTGTGGGACCAGGCACAGATCGAGGAGGGCAGCCAGTTGGTGCGTCAGGCACTGAGCAGTCGGGAGTTCGGCCCCTACAGCGTGCAGGCGGCGATTGCCGCGCTGCATGCCGAAGCGCCCAGTGCCGAGGCCACCGACTGGGACGAGATCGTCGGCCTGTACGATGTGCTGCAGCGCCACTGGCCATCACCGGTGGTGGAGCTGAACCGGGCGGCGGCGCTGGCCCGGCGCGATGGCGCGCAGGTCGGGTTGCGCGCGGTCGAGGCGATTCTCGAGCGGGGTGAGCTGGGCGACTACCACCTGGCCCATGCCGCGCGGGCCGAACTGCATCGGCAACTGGGCAACACCGTGCAGGCCCGCGAGGCCTGGCAGCAGGCGCTGACGCTGACCCGGCAGGGACCGGAGCGCCGGCATATCGAGCGACGCTTGCGCGAGCTGGGATGAGCGCCTGCAGGTAGTCTTCAGGCTAGGCACAATACCTGTAGGAGCGGCCTTGCCGAGGCGTCGGACCGGTCGGAAAGGGCCGCGAAGCGGCCCCAGAAATCTTTGCGTCAACGCCGAAATCCTGGGGCCGCGTTGCGGCCCTCTCGCGACACAAGGCCGCTCCTACAGTGATCGTGAGAGTCTCAGCTGGCAACGAATTCCGGCGGGCTCACCAAGTCGACGGTCTGCTGCTTGCGCGGCGCGAGGATCTCGGCTTCGCCGGCGACCACCAGTTCGTCGTTCTGGTTGTAGACGTTGGTGGCGATGCGCACCTTGAACTTGGGCAGCTTCTCGAGGATTTCCAGGCGCACGGTCAGCTCGTCGCCGATCTTCACCGGCTTCTGGAAGCTCATCTGCTGGCCCAGGTAGATGGTGCCCGGGCCGGGCAGGGTGCAGGCCACCGCGGCGCTGATCAGCGCGCCGCTGAACATGCCGTGGGCGATGCGTTCCTTGAACATGCTCTTGGCGGCGAACTCGGCATCCAGGTGCACCGGGTTGTGGTCACCGGACATGGCGGCAAACAGCTGGATGTCGCGTTCTGCCACGGACTTCTTGTATTCAGCTTTCTGGCCGACTTCGAGGGCTTCGTAAGGCGTGTTGGTGACCTGGGTCATCAGGGGCTTCCTTGTGGGGCGGGCGAGGCTGCCGATCATTCACTGCGGGCGGGGCGGCCAAGGGCCAGCGCCTGCTCCAGCCAGCCGATGATCTCGGCGGTGACCTCGTCGCGATGGGTTTCGTTGAGCACTTCGTGACGTGCGCCGGGGTAGATGCGCAACTGTACATGACGGTTGCCGGTCGCGCGCAGGGCGTCGGCCAGATGGGTGAGACGCTTGCCGGCACTCACCGGATCACATTCACCGCCCAGCACGAAGATCGGCAGGTTCGGATCGATCTGCGCCAGGTTCTTCTTCTGACTGATCTGCGCCAGCCCTTGCAGCAGGTCGAGCCACAGCTGGTTGCTGCAGCGAAAGCCGCACAGCGGGTCGGCGATGTACTTGTCCACCTCCGCGGCATCGCGGCTGAGCCAGTCGAAGGCGGTGCGGTTGGGCTTGAACGCCTTGTTGAACGAGCCGAACGACAGCCAGTCGATCAGCGCGCTCTTGCCCAGCGGGCCCTGGCGCCATGCCTCGAGACGGGCGATCTGGCGCGCCGCGCGGTACAGCGCCACCGGCTGGAAGTTCGAGCCGCTGAGGATCGCGCCCTGCAGGCTGGCGCTGTGGTGCAGCAGGTAGGCCTGGGCGATGTAGCTGCCCATGCTGTGGCCGAACAGGAACAGCGGGGTCCCCGGAAACTGCTGGCCGATGTGCTGGGCCAGCAGGCCCAGGTCGTTGAGTACGGCATTCCAGCCATTTTGCCGGGCGAACAGGCCCAGGCTGCCCAGCTCGGCGGTGCGGCCGTGGCCGCGCAGGTCGGGGGCGAGCAGCCCGTAGCCGGCCGCGTTGAGCGCATGGCCCAGGCGCTGGTAGCGCCCGGCATGCTCGGCCATGCCATGGGCCAGCAGCACCACGGCCTTGACCGGTGTGGCCGGCAGCCATTGGTGGACATAAAGGCTGCAATGCTCGCTGGCGGGGAGCCAGAAGGCGTCGTGGGGCATGGCGGGTCCTTGCGCGCGGAGGTTGCCCAACAGTGTATGCGCAAAGCCATCGATTGCAGGAAGGGCAGAAAAGAGATTCACAATGTTAATGGCGGCACTTGGCGTATTTGCCACCATCGACAGAGCTGCTAACGTCGGCTGAACACCTTTTTGCCAGCAGGCGATCAGGTCAGGGATGTCCCGGCAGAGGAACAACAATAAATGCAAGCCGATTTCTGGAACGACAAGCGCCCGGCGGGCGTACCCTCCACCATTGACATGAATGCCTACACATCCGTCGTCGATGTCTTCGAGCGCTGCTGCAAGCGCTTCGCCGACCGCCCGGCGTACAGCAACCTCGGGGTCACCCTGAGCTATGCCGACCTCGAGCGTCATTCGGCGGCCTTTGCCGCCTGGCTGCAACAGCACACCGAGCTGGTGCCGGGCGACCGCATCGCGGTGCAGATGCCCAATGTCCTGCAATACCCCATCGCGGTGTTCGGCGCCATGCGTGCCGGCCTGATCGTGGTCAACACCAACCCGCTGTACACCGAGCGCGAGATGCGTCATCAGTTCAAGGACTCCGGCGCCCGTGCCCTGGTGTACCTGAACATGTTCGGCAAGCGCGTGCAGGAGGTGCTGCCCGACACCGGCATCGAGTACCTGATCGAGGCGAAGATGGGCGACCTGCTGCCGACGGCCAAGGGTTGGCTGGTCAATACCGTGGTCGACAAGCTGAAGAAGATGGTGCCGGCCTACCAGTTGCCCCAGGCCGTATCGTTCAAGCAGGTGCTGCGCCAGGGGCGCGGGCTTACCCACAAACCGGTGGCGCAGACCCTGGAAAACATTGCCGTGCTGCAGTACACCGGCGGCACCACCGGGCTGGCCAAGGGCGCCATGCTCACCCACGGCAACCTGGTGGCCAACATGCTCCAGGTGCTGGCCTGCTTCGGCCAGCATGGCCCCGATGGCCAGCCACTGATCAAGGAAGGGCAGGAGGTGATGATCGCGCCGCTGCCGCTGTACCACATCTATGCCTTCACCGCGAACTGCATGTGCATGATGGTGACCGGCAACCACAACGTGCTGATCACCAATCCCCGCGATATCCCCGGCTTCATCAAGGAGCTGGGCAAGTGGCGGTTCTCGGCGCTGGTGGGCTTGAACACGCTGTTCGTCGCGCTGATGGACAATCCGGGCTTCAAGTCGCTGGATTTCTCCGCGCTGAAGATCACCAATTCCGGCGGAACCGCGCTGGTCAAGGCCACCGCCGAACGCTGGGAAGCCCTCACCGGTTGTCGCATCGTCGAAGGCTATGGCCTGACCGAAACCTCGCCGGCGGCCAGCACCAACCCCTATGGCCAGCTGGCGCGTCTGGGGACCGTGGGGCTCCCGGTGCCCGGCACGGCGTTCAAGGTGATCGACGACGAAGGCCACGAGCAGCCGCTGGGCGAGCGTGGCGAGTTGTGCATCAAGGGGCCGCAGGTGATGAAGGGCTACTGGCAGCAGGTAGAGGCCACCACCCAGGTGCTGGATGCCGAGGGCTGGCTGAAGACTGGCGACATCGCTGTCATCGATCCGGACGGTTTCACCCGCATCGTCGACCGCAAGAAGGACATGATCATTGTCTCGGGCTTCAACGTGTATCCCAACGAGATCGAGGACGTGGTGATGGGCCATCCGCAGGTGGCCAGCTGCGCGGTGATCGGCGTGCCGGACGAGCGCACCGGCGAGGCGGTGAAGCTGTTCGTGGTGCCGCGGGCGGGTGGGGTGAGCGTCGATGAGCTCAAGGCGTTCTGCAAGACCAACTTCACCGGCTACAAGGTACCCAAGCACATCGTGTTGCGCGAATCGCTGCCGATGACTCCGGTGGGCAAGATCCTGCGTCGGGAGTTGCGCGACATTGCCTGACGCTGGCTAATCCAATCCTGTGGGATCGGCGCAACGCCGTTCCCGCAGGCCCTCTCTAGGGCAGGGCTTTCAGGCGGATTCGCGATATTTTGTATAAATACTCTAAAAATGACCTGTATTGTTCATTGAGTCATTTTCGTGACCTGTCGGCCTTTTTCGGCCTCTAGGCGACCCCTTGCAAAGCTGTTACTCTCGGCGCGCTTTCAGAGGATCCGGTTTGCAATGAGCCGGCCTCTCATATCAATAATAAGCGCATCGACGCGTACCGAATTCGCTGTTGCTGAAGGAGCGGGCTTCCATGATCGAACATTTTTGGAAGGATAAGTACCCAGCCGGGGTCACGGCGGACATCAATCCTGACGAATTCCCCAATATCCAGGCGGTACTCAAGCAATCCTGCCAACGCTTTGCCGACAAACCTGCCTTTAGCAACCTGGGCAAGACCATCACCTACGGCGAGCTGTACACCCTGTCCGGCGCCTTTGCCGCCTGGCTGCAACAGCACACCGACCTGAAGCCGGGTGATCGCATCGCGGTCCAGCTGCCCAATGTCCTGCAGTATCCCGTTGCCGTGTTCGGCGCCATGCGTGCCGGCCTGATCGTGGTCAACACCAACCCGCTGTACACCGCGCGGGAGCTGGAGCACCAGTTCAACGACTCCGGGGCCAAGGCCCTGGTGTGCCTGGCCAACATGGCGCACCTGGCGGAAAAGGTGGTGCCCAAGACCCAGGTCAAACATGTCATTGTGACCGAAGTGGCCGACCTGTTGCCACCTCTCAAGCGCCTGTTGATCAACAGCGTCATCAAGTACGTGAAGAAAATGGTGCCGGCCTACCACCTGCCGGGCGCCGTGCGCTTCAACGACGCCCTGGCGCTGGGCAAGGGCGGCGCGGTGACCGAGGCCAACCCGCAGTCCGGCGATGTCGCCGTGCTGCAGTACACCGGCGGTACCACCGGCGTGGCCAAGGGCGCGATGCTCACCCACCGCAACCTGGTCGCCAACATGCTGCAGTGCCGCGCGCTGATGGGCTCGAACCTGCACGAAGGCTGCGAGATCCTCATCACCCCGCTGCCGCTTTACCACATCTATGCCTTCACCTTCCATTGCATGGCCATGATGCTCATCGGCAACCACAACGTGCTGATCAGCAACCCGCGCGACCTGCCGGCCATGGTCAAGGAACTGGGCAAGTGGAAGTTCAGCGGCTTCGTCGGCCTCAACACGTTGTTCGTCGCCTTGTGCAACAACGAGACGTTCCGCAACCTCGACTTCTCGGCGCTGAAGATCACCCTGTCCGGCGGCATGGCCTTGCAACAGAGCGTGGCAGAGCGCTGGAAGACGGTGACCGGCTGCGCCATCTGCGAAGGCTACGGCATGACCGAGACCAGCCCGGTGGCGGCGGTCAACCCGACTTCGGCCAACCAGCTGGGGACCATCGGCATCCCGGTGCCGTCCACCCTGTGCAAGATCATCGACGACAACGGCCAGGAGCTGCCCCTGGGCGAGGTGGGCGAGCTGTGCATCAAGGGGCCGCAGGTGATGAAGGGCTACTGGCAGCGTGAAGACGCCACCGCCGAGATCATCGACAGCAACGGCTGGCTGAAGACCGGCGACATCGCCCTGATCCAGCCGGACGGCTACATGCGCATCGTCGACCGCAAGAAGGACATGATCCTGGTGTCCGGCTTCAACGTGTACCCCAACGAGCTCGAAGATGTGCTCGCCGCGCTGCCGGGCGTGCTGCAGTGCGCGGCCATCGGCATCCCGGACGAGAAGTCCGGCGAGGTGATCAAGGTGTTCATCGTGGTCAAGCCGGGCATGACCTTGACCAAGGAGCAGGTGATGGAGCACATGCGCGCCAACGTCACCGGCTACAAGGTGCCCAAGGCCATCGAGTTCCGCGACGCGCTGCCGACCACCAACGTCGGCAAGATCCTGCGCCGTGAGCTGCGCGACGAAGAGCTGAAGAAGCAGGGCCTGAAGAAGATCGCCTGATCCCCAGCGTGCTTTGGGATTGAAACGTGGGAGCGGGCTTGCCCCGCGATAGCGTCAGCTCAGGTAACGTTGTTGCCCGAGTCGACGCCATCGCGGGGCAAGCCCGCTCCTACGTTTGCGATATAGGAAACTCAGCGCAGCTTTTCCAGCATCTGGTAGTACCACATCCCCGCCGCCAGCAGCGGATTGCCCAGCAGGTCGCCCATCGGCACCTTGATGTGCCGGCACCCGGCAAAGGTATCGAACTTCTCCAGAGTCCCGGTCAGCGCCTCGGCCATGATCTCGCCCATGATGTGGCTGGTGGCGATGCCGTGCCCGGAATACCCCTGGCAATACCAGACGTTGTCCGACAGCTTGCCCAGCTGCGGGATGCGGTTGACCACGATGCCCATGGCGCAGCTCCACTGGAACTCGATCGGCACGCCCTTGAGCGCCGGGAAGGTGCGCTCGATGCACGGGCGCAGCTCGCCTTCGATGTCCCGCGAGTCGCGCCCGGAGTAGTTGGCGCCGCCGCCGAACAGCAGGCGCTTGTCGGCGGTCAGGCGGTAGTAGTCGAGGACGAAACGGCAGTCGTAAACCGCCAGGTCTTGCGGGTTGATCTGCTCGGCCAGCTCGCCCAGCGGCGCGGTGGTGACGATGCCGCCCATGGCCGGGAAGATCTTGCCCTTGAGCTGGCGCTTTTCCAGCTTGTGATACACATCGCCGGCCAGCATCACCTGGCGTGCCTCGATCCGTCCCTGGGCGGTGACCACCGCCGGGCGCGGGCCGTGGACGATCTCCAGCACCTCGGAGTTTTCGAACACCAGCGCACCCAGCCCGTGGGCGGCGCGGGCCTCGCCCAGGCACAGGTTGAGCGGGTGCAGGTGCAGGTTGCGACGGTTCTTCAGCGCGCCGAGGTACAGCGGGCTCTGCAGGTGGCGTTGCATGGCGCTGCGGTCGAGCAGTTGCACCTGGTCACCCATGCCACGGCGCTGGGCCTCGGCCTCGAAGGCGCGCAGCTCGTTCATGTGCGACGGTTTCATCGCCGCGTGCAGGTGGCCGTGCTTGAGGTCGCACTGGATGCCGTAGCGCTCGACGCGCTGCTCGATGATCTGGTGGCCGCGCCAGCGCAGGTGCCAGATGAAATCGTCCACCTCGGCGCCCAGCCGGTCGCGCATCTGCGTGCGCATGGCCTCGTCGCCCGACAGGCTGCCGGTGACCTGGCCGCCATTGCGCCCGCTGGCGCCCCAGCCAACGCGGTTGGTCTCGACGATGGCCACCTTCAGGCCACGCTCGGCCAGTTCCACCGCGGTGGCCACACCGGTGAAGCCGCCGCCGATGATCGCCACGTCCACCTGTACCGTGCCCTTGAGCGTGGGGTATTCGGTCGTGTCGTTGAGGGTGGCGCTGTAATAGGACGGCGCGCGCTGGGCCGGGCCATTGTTCACTGCTGCGTTCATGCTTGTTCCTTCTTGTAATCTCGTGGGCATCAGGCCTGGTGCAGGTACCAGCGCCAGTCCTGCTCGCCGACCTCGGCCATGAACTGGCGGTACTCGGCGCGCTTGACCTTCAGGTAGACGCCGAGGAAGGCCTCGCCCAGCGCCTCCCGGGCCCAGGTCGAACGCTCCAGGGCCTCGAGGGCGGTCAGCCAGTCGGTGGGCAGGTGTTCGCTGGCCTGGGCGTAGCCGTTGCCTTCGACCGGCGCGCCGGGATCGAGTTGTTCACGGATGCCCTGGTGGGTGGCGGCGAGGATCGCGGCGGCGGCCAGGTAGGGGTTGGCGTCGGCGCCGCAGATGCGATGTTCGACATGCCGACTGTTGGCCGGGCCGCCGGGTACGCGCAGGCTGACGGTGCGGTTGTCCACGCCCCAGGTCGGCGCCAGCGGCGCATAGCTGTTGGCCTGGAATCGGCGGAATGAATTGGCGTTGGGGCAGAACAGCAGCAGCGATTCACGCAGGTGACGCAGCATGCCGGCCACCGCATGATGCAGCAGCGGGGTGCCGGCCTTGTCCTCGCTGGCGAACAGGTTGTTGCCGGCGGCGTCCGCCAGGCTCAGGTGCATGTGCATGCCGGTGCCGGCCAGCTGGGCGAACGGCTTGGCCATGAAGCAGGCCTGCATGCCGTGGGCGTTGGCGATGCCCTTGACCAGGCGCTTGTAGCGCACGGCCTGGTCCATTGCCTCGAGTGCGTCGCCGTGCTCCAGGGTGATCTCCACCTGGCCGGGGGCGTACTCGGAGATCGCCGTGCGGGCCGGGATGCCCTGGGTCTTGCAGGCGGCATAGAGGTCGGCGAGGAAGGGTTCGATCTGCTCCAGCTCGCGCAGGCCATACACCTGGGTCCCGCGCGGACGTCCGCCGTCGCTGTCCAGCGCCGGCTGCGGCCGGCCGTGGGCGTCGCGCTGCTGGTCGAGCAGGTAGAACTCCAGCTCGCAGGCCATCACCGGGTGGAAACCATCGGCCTTGAGCGCGTCGATCACCCGCAGCAGGACATGGCGCGGATCGGCCACGCTGGCCGGCAGGCCTTCGCTGGGGTGCATGCTGACCTGCACGGCGGCGGTCGGCACCCGGCGCCAGGGCAGGCGCACCAGGCTGCCGTCCAGTGGGTAGGCGCGGCAGTCGATGTCGCCGACGTCCCAGACCAGGCCCGAGTCTTCGACATCATCGCCGTTGAGGGTCAGGCCGAGGATGGTGCTGGGCAGCGGGCGACCGCTTTCGAACACCGCCAGCAGCTCCTCGCGGTGCAGCAGCTTGCCGCGGGGGACGCCGTTGGCGTCGAGGATGAACAGCTCGATCAGGTCGATATCGGGGTTGTCGGCCAGGAAACGCCTGGCTTGCTCTGCGGGGGCAAAGTGCATGGTGGATTCGCTCTGGGGCACACGTGACCGCCGCGCAGGCGAGCGGTCAGGCTGAGTCAATCGGCCAGAAGGCGGCCGGGTCGGGTCAGGAGTGCGTGAGCGACGTGTCCGGTGGGCGCGCGTGACGGCAATGCCACAGCGCCCAGAACGCCAGGATGATATGGACCAGCGGATTTTCACCGGCACGGGCCCGGGCCTTCGGCAGCGAAGGGTAGGGCACCGGGCGGGCAATCATCGGGTCGGGAAGCATCCCTGGATACTCACATGGCCTGTAAGGTTGATTAAAGCAGTGAATGGCGACGTTCATTCCGGTGGTAGCTAAACATTGGCAAGGTCTGCTCGCCGCGTCGCAGCAGCTTAGGAAGCTTCCCACAGTTTTATCGGACCTAGGCTAATTGGCAGGTGGCGCGCCAGCGGTGAAAGTCCCTTTCTTTGTAGGAATGGTCAGGGATCGCCATGCAAGCGCAAAGGACTTATCAGGTAATCGCCCATCACGCGATCATCTTCGATGTCAGCGAGTTCATCATCCAGCCAGGGGAATGTTGTCAGATCCGGCAGGCGGGGCTGCCATTCGTGCATGCCGGGCACTATCAGGTCGTTGAAAAGATGGCAGAGCTTTATGACCGAATGCAGGCGGGGGAACGGCCTTGCCATATGACGGTTGCAGTATCTCGGCCGATTTCACGACAGCAAGGGGACATCCTAAATCAGCAAAGGCAGAGGGTTTCGACTGTAGTCGGCTGGCTTGCAGGTAAAGCAGGCGCAAGTGTTGCAGGCCCGCTGGCGGGTACGCCCGTGGGGGCGATCACTGGAGGGGCGGTCAGTGTTGTTGCTGGCTGGGCAATGCTGCGCTCAATACCGACCTTTCACGTGGGCGATGTTCTGGTGTCGCTGTCAGCCAAGGTTCACGGCGGCATAGGTCCTCAGACGTCCAGCCTGATGTTCATCATGTGATTGAAGGGTAGCCATGACTGAGATCTTTCTTCTTACCCTTTATGGGCTGGTCGCCGGCCTATTGCTTGACTGGGCATGTCGCTCAGCAACGCTCAGATGCTGCGTCTGCGTGGCGCTGATGGCAACTGGCATAACGGCGTGCACACAACTTGGCGAACGTGAATTCTTGCGGCTGGATGGGATGTACTGGTGGATTCTTTGTGATGCAGTTGCAACGCTGCTGCTTTTCAAGCGCTCCCGCTATTTCGAGCGTGACCGCGACTGAACGGCGGGCACAGCAACCGTGAAAGGCGGTATTGGTCCCCAATCCAGCAGCCTGATGTTGATTATCTGAAGGGGAGCGGATATGTGGGTGCTTTATGGTATTTGCTATGCCCTCGTGGTCGGCACGTTGGTCGACTGGGCATGCCGGTCAAGGTGCATCAGGTTTCTTCTCTATATCGTCTTCAACGTCACGGGGATTACCGCCTGTAATCAACTGGGTGAAGAGCAGTTCCTGCAACTTGATGGTATTGGCTGGTCAGCTTTTTTCGTGGCAATTGCTACCCCGTTGTTGTTCAAGCGCTCCCGCTATTTCGATCGTGACCGCGACTGAACGGCGGGCACAGGCAGCATCGATTTCGCAAATCTGCGACAATCCCGCCTCTTACGCCTGCCGATCATGAAAAAGCAGCACTCGCCTGCATCATTAAAAAGCCCCATGACAGACCACGCCATCGACCAATTGCTGAAGAACCTCGACCACGCCATGATCGCCGACCGCCATCGGTTGCGCCGGCAATTGCACGAGCTGCGCAAGCGCCCCGACGAGGGCAAGCTCGCGCAGTGGGTGGAAAAGGTCCAGGCTTCCTGCGCCCAGGTCACCGCGCGCCAGCAGAGCGTGCCGAGCATTCGCTACGACGACAGCCTGCCCATCGCCGCCAAGCGCGACGAGATCAAGAAGGCCCTGGCCGAGCACCAGGTGCTGGTGATCGCCGGCGAGACCGGTTCCGGCAAGACCACCCAGTTGCCGAAGATCTGCCTGGAGCTGGGCCGCGGCAGCCATGGCCTGATCGCCCACACCCAGCCCCGGCGGATCGCTGCGCGCAGCGTCGCGGCGCGGGTCGCGGAGGAGCTGGGCACGCCGTTGGGGGCGCTGGTCGGCTACCAGGTGCGCTTCGAGGACCAGAGCGATTCGAACACCCTGGTCAAGCTGATGACCGACGGTATCCTGCTGGTCGAGACCCAGCACGACCGTTTCCTCGAGCGCTACGATACGATCATCGTCGACGAGGCCCATGAGCGCAGCCTGAACATCGACTTCCTGCTCGGCTACCTCAAGACCCTGCTGCACCGCCGCCCGGACCTGAAGCTGATCATCACCTCGGCGACCATCGACCTGGAGCGCTTCTCCAAGCACTTCGACGGCGCGCCGATCATCGAGGTGTCCGGGCGCACCTACCCGGTGGAAACCTGGTATCGGCCGCTGACCAGCGAGCACGACGAGGAGGGCAACCAGGTCGAGGAGGACCTTTCCGTCGACCAGGCGATCCTTGCCAGCCTCGACGAGATCGCCCAGCACGAGCGCAGCCAGGGCAAGGGCCCGGGCGATGTGCTGGTGTTCCTGCCCGGCGAGCGCGAGATCCGCGACGCCGCCGAGATCCTGCGCAAGGCGCAGCTGCGCCACACCGAGATCCTGCCGCTGTATGCGCGGCTGTCGCCGGCCGAGCAGCAGCGGATCTTCCAGTCCCACAGCGGCCGGCGCGTGGTGCTGGCGACCAACGTCGCCGAAACCTCGCTGACCGTGCCGGGCATCCGCTATGTGATCGACAGCGGCACCGCGCGCATCAGCCGCTACAGCTACCGCGCCAAGGTCCAGCGCCTGCCCATCGAGGCGGTGTCCCAGGCCAGCGCCAACCAGCGTAAAGGCCGCTGCGGCCGGGTCGAGCCGGGCATCTGCATCCGCCTGTACAGCGAGGACGATTTCAACGGCCGGCCGGCGTTCACCGACCCGGAGATCCTGCGTACCAACCTGGCCGCGGTGATCCTGCAGATGCTGCACCTGCGCCTGGGCGCCATCGATGCCTTCCCGTTCATCGAGCCGCCGGATGGCAAGGCCATCAGCGACGGCTTCAACCTGTTGCAGGAGCTGTCGGCGGTCAACCGCGAGAACCAGCTGACACCACTGGGCCGCCAGCTGGCGCGTCTGCCGATCGATCCTCGTTTGGGCCGCATGCTGCTCGAAGGCGCCCGCCAGGGCAGCCTGCAGGAAGTGCTGATCGTCGCCAGCGCGCTGTCGGTGCAGGACCCGCGCGAGCGCCCGCCGGAGCGCCAGCAGGCCGCCGACCAGGCGCACGCGCAGTGGAAGGATGTCGATTCCGACTTCGCCGCGCTGGTCAACCTGTGGCGCGGTTTCGAGGAGCAGCGCCAGGCGCTGACCGCCAGCCCGCTGCGCAACTGGTGCCGCAAGAACTTCCTCAACTACCTGCGCCTGCGCGAGTGGCGCGACGCCCATCGCCAGCTGGCGCTGATCTGCCGCGACCTGCAGTTGACGGTCAACAAGGACGCCTGCGACTACCAGCCCCTGCACAAGGCGATTCTCAGCGGCCTGCTCAGCCAGATCGGCCAAAAGACCGAGGAGGGCGACTACCAGGGCGCGCGTCAGCGGCGTTTCTGGGTTCACCCGTCGTCGGGCATCGGCCGCAAGCGCCCGCAGTGGGTGATGGCCGCGGAACTGGTGGAGACCACCAAGCTGTATGCGCGCATGGTGGCCAAGATCGAGCCGGACTGGATCGAGCCGCTGGCCACCCACCTGATCAAGAAGAACCACTTCGAACCGCACTGGGAGAAGAAGCGCGGCCAGGTGGTGGCCTACGAGCAGATCACTCTCTACGGGCTGATCCTGGTCGGCCGCCGGCCGGTGCATTTCGGCCCGATCGACCCGGTCACTTCCCGCGAGCTGTTCATCCGCGACGGCCTGGTCGGTGGTGAGATCCAGTCCCGGGCCAAGTGCCTGGCGGCCAACAAGCGCCTGCTCGAGCAGCTCGACGAGCTGGAGGCCAAGGCCCGTCGGCGCGACATTCTGGCCGACGAGGAGACGCTGTACGCCTTCTACGAGGCGCGCCTGCCCGAAGAGATCCACCAGACCGCGACCTTCGACAGCTGGTACCGGATGAACAGCCAGAAGGATCCGAACCTGCTGATCATGCGCGAAGAGGACGTGCTCGCCCGCGAGGCCAGCGAGGTCACCGCCGCGCAGTACCCCGACCACCTGCAGGTGGGGGAACTGCGCCTGTCGCTGAGCTATCACTTCGAGCCGAACCACCCATGTGACGGCGTGACCGTGCGGGTGCCGGCGCCGTTGTTGCCGAACCTGCCGGGCGAGCGCCTGGAATGGCTGGTGCCCGGCCTGCTGGAGGCCAAGTGCATCGCCCTGGTGCGCAACCTGCCCAAGGCCCTGCGCAAGAATTTCGTGCCGGTGCCCGACTTCGTCAAGGCGGCGCTGTCGCGCCTGGCGTTCGGCCAGGGGGCATTGCCGCAAGCGCTGGGCCAGGAGTTGCTGCGCATGACCGGGGCGCGGGTGTCGGACGAGGCCTGGGCGGAGGCGGCCGGGCTGGTGGAAGGCCATCTGCGCATGAACATCGAAGTGGTCGACGCCCAGGGCAAGTTCCTCGGCGAAGGCCGCGACCTGGCCGAGCTGACCGCCCGCTTCGCCGCCGCCAGCCAGGCTGCACTGGCCCTGCCGCGCAGCGAGAAGGCCGAGCAGCCGGTACAGGCCAAGGCCTTCGCGCAGGTGGCGCAGACCGCCCAGCAGAAGATCGCCGGGCTGTCGATGACGGTCTATCCGGCGCTGGTCGAGGACAACGGCACGGTGCGCGAGGGACGCTTCTCGACCCAGGCCGAAGCCGAGTTCCAGCACCGTCGCGCCTTGCAGCGCCTGTTGCTGCAACAGCTGGCGGAACCGGCCAAGTTCCTGCGCGGCAAGCTGCCGGGGCTGACCGAGCTGGGGCTGCTGTACCGTGAACTGGGCAGGGTCGAGGCGCTGGTCGAGGATATCCTCCTGGCCAGCCTCGACAGTTGTGTGCTGGAAGGCGAAGAGCCGCTGCCGCGTGATGGCGCGGGCCTGGCCTCGCTGGCCGAACGCAAGCGCGGCAACTGGACCGAGCACGCCGAACGCCTGGCCCGTCTGACCCTGGAGGTGCTGAAGCTGTGGCATGGCCTGCAGAAGCGCTTCAAGGGCAAGATCGACCTGAGCCAGGCGGTGGCGCTCAACGACATCAAGCAGCAGCTGGCCAACCTGGTGTACCCGGGCTTCGTGCGGGAAACGCCGGGGGTCTGGTTCAAGGAGTTGCCGCGTTATCTCAAGGCGGTGGAGCTGCGCCTGGAGAAGCTGGGCTCGCAGGTGCAGAAGGATCGGGTGTGGAGCGCCGAGCTGGCCAATTGCTGGGCGCAGTACCAGGCCCGCGCCGACAAGCATGCCCAGGAAGGCAAGCGCGATGAGCAGTTGACCCTGTACCGCTGGCTGCTGGAGGAATACCGGGTGTCGTTGTTTGCCCAGCAACTGGGGACGAAGGTCCCGGTTTCCGACAAGCGACTGGGCAAACAGTGGAGTCAGGTGGAAGCCTAAGCCCCTCAAGTTGTGGCAAACTTGGTGGAATTTGCGGCCGCTGTGCGGCCGATTGCGGCACAAGGCCGCTCCTACAGGCGAACGCCGATGTTGTAGGAGCGGCCTTGTGCCGCGAACGAGGGCGCAGCCCTCGCCTCAAAATTGGTACCAAGGTGCCATTAAGTTGCCCTTATTCCGGCCAGCGCCTTGTGGCGATGGCCCCAGACCAGAGGAACGACCGTGCACAACGTCGTCATCAGCGGCACCGGCCTGTACACCCCGGCCCAAAGCATTTCCAACGAAGAACTGGTGGAATCCTTCAACGCCTGGGCACAGCGTTTCAACCGTGACAACGCCGCCGCCATCGAGCGTGGCGAGGTCGAGGCGGCGCCGCTGTCCGACGCCGCCTTCATCGAGAAGGCCTCGGGCATCAAGAGCCGCTTCGTCATGGACAAGGCCGGCATTCTCGATCCGCAGCGCATGAAGCCGCGCCTGCCCGAGCGCGGCAACGACGAACAGTCGATCCTCTGCGAAATGGGCGTGGCCGCCGCCCGCCAAGCCCTGGAGCGTGCCGGGCGCACCGCCGCCGATGTCGACGGGGTGATCGTCGCCTGTTCCAACCTGCAGCGCCCGTACCCGGCCATCGCCATCGAAGTGCAGCAGGCACTGGGCATTCAGGGCTTCGCCTTCGACATGAACGTGGCCTGCTCGTCGGCCACCTTCGGCATCCAGACCGCCGCCAACAGCGTGCAGCTGGGTCAGTCGCGCGCGGTGCTGGTGGTCAACCCGGAGATCTGCACCGGCCACCTGAACTTCCGTGACCGCGACAGCCACTTCATCTTCGGCGACGCCGCCACCGCCGTGCTGGTCGAGCGTGCCGACCTGGCGACCTCCGAACACCAGTTCGACATAGTCAGCACCAAGCTGCTGACGGCGTTCTCCAACAACATCCGCAACAACTTCGGCTTCCTCAACCGCGCCGCGGAAGAGGGCATCGGTGCCCGCGACAAGCTGTTCGTGCAGGAAGGCCGCAAGGTGTTCAAGGAAGTCTGCCCGATGGTCGCCGAGCTGATCGGCCAGCACCTGGCCGAGAACGACCTGCAGCCGTCGGACGTCAAGCGCTTCTGGCTGCACCAGGCCAACCTGAGCATGAACCACCTGATCGTCAAGAAGCTGCTGGGGCGTGAAGTGGCCGAGGAAGATGCGCCGGTGATCCTGGATCGTTATGCCAACACCAGTTCGGCGGGGTCGGTGATTGCCTTCCACCTGTATCAGGATGATCTGGCCAAGGGTTCGCTGGGGGTGCTGAGTTCGTTTGGTGCTGGATATTCGATTGGTAGTGTGGTGCTGCGCAAGCGCTGATTTTCAGTTCGAGAATGCCGGGGCTGCAAAGCAGCCCCCAGCTATCTGACAGGCAAAAAAAAAGCGGGAAATGCCGGATGGGGTCGGCATTTCCCGCCTCAGCGTGGAGCAAGGGAGCGTAGCGCTTAGAACTTGGCTTCCAGGTCGACCTGCAGGGTGTCGACGTCAGCATTGTTGTTCGGCAACTGCGACAGGTCGGTCTTGGCCATCAGGTAGGCCGCGCCCAGGGAGAAGTTCTTGTCGATCTCGTAGCCGACCTTGAATTTGTGGCCACGTGAACCTGTGAAACCGGCACCGAAGTCGGAGTCGGTGAACAGGCTGACCACGGCGTTGCGCTGTACGTCGCGGTAGTTGTAGTCCAGGCTCCAGGCGCCCAGCTTGGTCTTCAGACCCGCCAGCCAGGCCTTGTCCTCGCCGTCGGTGCTGTCGGTGTTCTTGACGAACTGACCATAGGCCGACAGCGGGATGGCGAAGCCGGTGAAGTCCACCTGGCCAAAGCCTTCGGCCAGGTTGAACTCGGTGGTTGTGTTGCCGAAGCTGCGCAGCACGGCCGACTTCTTGTCGTTGTCAAAGCCGTAGAGGCTGCCGCCGACGGTGACCTTGACGCTGTCAGCCAGGTTGAACTTGGTGCCCAACTGGCCGTGGTACAGCTGCGCGTCGTGCTTGAACTGCACGCCGTCGCCGTCGACGTTGTCCTTGAGGGTGTAGTGACCGGCGCTGCCGAACACTTCGGCGCCGCCCAGGTTGGTCTTGTAGGTGACGGCCACGCCTTCCGGGTTGATGTCGCTGTCCCAGATGATGTCGCCCATGCTCACCCACGGCTGCAGCATCTTGCCGCCGATCAGGTGCAGGTTCGGCACGGCGGTCGGGTGCCAGTCGAGGTAGGCGAGGTCCACCCACAGCGATTTCTTGTCGAAGTAGTTGTCCAGGCTCTGGTTGGTCGAACGGGCGTCCGAGCTGCTGCCGGTGGCCACGCGAATGCCGGCGTCGACCTGCGGGTTGATCTCGCTGTAGAAACCGACGCGGGCACGCACACGCTCGCGGTCCTGGTTGCCACTGCGGCTGTTGGGGTTGTCGACGTTGACGTCTTCGTAGCGCAGACGCACGTCACCTTTGATCTGGGTCTTGGCGGCCCATGCCACTTTTTGTTCGAAGGAGCTCAGGCGCTCGGACTGGGCTTTCTGGTCGGCCTTTTCCTTGGTTTCCTTTGCCAGGTCGCCCTGCAGTTCGGTGTACTGCGCCTGGTTGATCGAGCCGTTGGCGCGGAGTATTTCGAGCAGCTTGGCGTCGACAGCAGCACTGGCCGGAGTACTCAGAGCCAGCATCATGCCGGTGAGGCTCACTCCGGTAAGTGTAGAAACAAGACGCATAAGGTTCTCCCTGTTGGAAAAAGTGGGGAGGCTCAAGCGCCCGCCCCCGAGTTGGCATGTCTTCGGAAAGGGCCTGACTAGACAGGTTCTGGGGTTCCGGAAAACAGGCGCAAGTATTGCGGGGGGGAATGACAGAATAATGTCCGAATAGTGGCACTGTTGTTAAGTAAACAGGCCGTCATTTGTGTGTCACGGCGGCTTTGGCAATACTGGCGCCCTGTCCATAGCGAGTTGCAACCGTGATCAGCCTTCACAGCCTTGCCCACCTGCGCGACCTGCCGGCGACCACCTGGGACGCGCTGGTGCCCGACGGGCAGCCGTTCCTGCGCCACGCCTTTCTCAGTGCCATGGAAGACAGTGGCAGCGTGGTGCCCGACACCGGCTGGGCCGCCGAACACCTGGTGCTGGAGCGCGATGGCGAGGTGCGGGCGCTGCTGCCGGCCTACCGCAAGTGGCATTCGTTCGGCGAGTACGTGTTCGACCATGGTTGGGCCGATGCCTGCGAGCGCGCAGGCATCGCGTATTACCCCAAGCTGCTCGGCGCGGTGCCGTTCAGCCCGGTCGCCGGGCCGCGTCTGCTGGCCGCCGATCCAGCCGATGGCCTGCTGCTGTTGCAGGCGATTCCCGAGTACCTGGGCAAGGGGGGGCTGTCGGGGGCGCACATCAATTTCACCGACAGCGTGCTGGACGTGGCCATCGCCGGCCAGCCGGGCTGGCTGGAGCGCCTGGGTTGCCAGTTCCACTGGCGCAACCGCGGTTACCGGGACTTCCAGGATTTTCTCGACACCCTCAGCTCACGCAAGCGCAAGCAGATGCGCAAGGAGCGCGAGCAGGTGGCGGGGCAGGGGATCGATTTCGCCTGGTACCGCGGCGATGAGCTGAGCGAGGCACAGTGGGACTTCGTCTACCGCTGCTATGCCAACACCTATGCCGTGCGGCGACGGGCGCCGTACCTGACCCGCGAGTTCTTCAGCCTGGTGGCCGAGCGCATGCCCGAGGCGATTCGCGTGGTGATTGCCCGGCAGCAAGAGCGCGAGGTGGCGATGGCCTTCAGCCTGGTGGGGGGCGACAGCCTGTATGGCCGCTACTGGGGTTGCCTGGACGAATTCGACCGTCTGCATTTCGAGACCTGTTTCTACCAGGGCATGGACTTCGCGATCGGCGAAGGCCTGCAGCGCTTCGATGCCGGTGCCCAGGGCGAGCACAAGCTGATTCGCGGGTTTGAGCCTGTGATCACGCGGTCGTGGCATTACCTGCTGCACCCGGGGTTGCGCCGGGCGGTCGCGGACTTCCTGGGCCAGGAGCGCGAAGGGGTGATGGCCTACGCCGAGGAGGCGCGGGGGATGTTGCCGTATCGTCAGGTTTGACTGCCTTTGCGTGGGAGAGCGGGGGCGTGGGAGCGGGCTTGCCCCGCGATAGCGTCCATCCCGGTCATCGCCATCGCGGGTTAAGCCCGCTCCCACGAACACCCGCCCATCAAACCTGCGTCAATCGACCCCGACAAACCCCCCGGTCTGGTGATGCCACAACCGCGCATACAACCCGCGCTGTGCCAGTAGCTCGGCATGGCTGCCGCTTTCGACGATATGCCCCTTGTCCAGCACGATCAGCCGGTCCATGCGGGCGATGGTCGACAGGCGGTGGGCGATGGCGATCACCGTCTTGCCCTGCATCAGCGTCTCCAGGCTTTCCTGGATCGCCGCCTCGACCTCCGAGTCCAGCGCCGAGGTGGCCTCGTCCATGATCAGGATCGGCGCGTTCTTCAGCAGTACCCGGGCAATGGCGATGCGTTGGCGCTGGCCGCCGGAGAGCTTGACGCCGCGCTCCCCGACATGGGCGTCGAAGCCGGTGCGGCCCTGGGCATCGGACAGCTGCGGGATGAACTCGTCGGCCCGGGCCCGGCGTACCGCCTCCCAGACCTCCTCGTCGCTGGCCTGCGGCCGGCCGTACAGCAGGTTGTCGCGGATCGAGCGGTGCAGCAGCGAGGTGTCCTGGGTGATCATGCCGATCTGCGCGCGCAGGCTGGCCTGGTTGACCTCGGCGATGTCCTGGCCGTCGATGAGGATGCGCCCGCTGTCGATGTCGTACAGGCGCAGCAGCAGGTTGACCAGGGTCGACTTGCCGGCGCCGGACGGGCCGATCAGGCCGATCTTCTCGCCAGGGCGGATGTCCAGGTTCAGGGCATCGATCACCTTGCTGCCCTTGCCATAGTGGAAGTCGACATGGTCGAAACGCACCACCCCGCGGCTGACCTTGAGCGCCGGGGCGTCGGGCCTGTCGCTGACAGTGACCGGCTGGGCGATGGTCTGCAGGCCGTCTTGGACCATGCCGATGTTCTCGAAGATGCCGTTGACCACCCACATGATCCAGCCGGACATGTTGACGATGCGGATCACCAGGCCCGTGGCCAGGGCGATGGCGCCGACGCTGATCAGCGACTGGCTCCACAGCCACAGGGCAAGGCCGGTGGTGGTGACCACCAGCAGGCCGTTCAGCGAGGTGATGACCACGTCCATGCTGGTGATCACCCGCGAGGCCAGCTGGGTCTTCTCGGTCTGCTCGCTGATCGCCTCGCGGGCGTACTGCTGCTCGTAGTCGGTGTGGGCGAACAGCTTGAGCGTGGCGATGTTGGTGTAGCCATCGACGATGCGGCCCATCAGCTTGGAGCGGGCGTCGGAGGAGATCACCGAGCGCTCCTTCACCCGTGGCACGAAGTAGTACAGCGCACCGATGTAGCAGACGATCCACACCAGCAGCGGCAGCATCAGCCGCCAGTCGGCCTCGGCGAACAGTACCAGCGCACTGATGGCGTAGATCAGCACATGCCACAGCGCGTCCACCGCCTGCACCGCCGAATCGCGCAGGGAGTTGCCGGTCTGCATGATGCGCTGGGCGATGCGCCCGGCGAAGTCGCTCTGGAAGAAGTTCAGGCTCTGCTTGAGCACGTAGGTATGGTTTTGCCAGCGGATCAGGCTGGTCATGCCCGGGCTGATGGTCTGGTGCACCAGCAGGTCGTGCAGGCCGAAGAACACCGGCCGCAGCACCAGCACCACCACCAGCATCCAGATCAGCTCGCCGCTGTGCTCGCTGAAGAAGTTGGCGTTGGGCGTGCCCTGGGCCAGGTCGATGATCCGGCTCAGGTAGCTGAACAGCGCCACCTCGATCAGCGAGGCGACCAGGCCGACGATCAGCAGGGCAAGGAAACTCGGCCACACCTGGCGCAGGTAATAGAGATAGAAGGGCCAGACCTTGCCGGGAGGCGCCTCGCTGGGCGCCTCGCGGAAGATATCGATCAACTGCTCGAAACGACGGTACAGCATGGGTGACGACACTCCTGTTCGACCCGACTCACGTCCCTGTGCGGCGCGGGATCAATCGATGCGTTTGGCCGACTTGATGTAGACCGGATCCGCCGGCACATCGCGCATGCCTTTCTTGACGGTGGTCGGCGAGTTGACGATCTGGTCGACCACCTCCATGCCCTTGGTGACCTTGCCGAACACCGCGTAGCCACGGTCGCGGCCCGGGTTGAGGAAATCGTTGTCGGCGACGTTGATGAAGAACTGGCTGGTGGCCGAGTTCGGGTCGGAGGTACGGGCCATGGACAGGGTGCCGCGGGTGTTCTGCAGGCCGTTGCTCGCTTCGTTGCGGATCGGGTCCTTGGTGCTCTTCTGCACCATCTGGTCGGTGAAGCCGCCGCCCTGGACCATGAAGCCCGGGATCACGCGGTGGAAGATGGTGTTGTTGTAGAAACCGCTGTCCACGTACTGGAGGAAATTCTTGGTACTGATCGGCGCTTTTTCTGCGTTCAGCTCGATCTCGATCTTGCCGAAGCTGGTGACCAGCTCAACGTGCGGGGTCTTGTCGGAGGCCATGACGCTGGTGGCGAAGGCGACCGAGCAGGCGGTGAGCAGAAATTTTTTCAGCATGGGCTCAAAGATCCTTGAGAGGTGGAAGCGGCTGCGAGGAACTGCAGCACGGTACGGTTGAAGACTTCAGGTTGATCCAGGGGCGTAGCGTGCCGCGAATCGTCGATGACCGCCAGTCTGGCGTTGGGCATCAGGGCGACGTAACGCTCCTTCAGTTGTATCGGTGTGTAATCGTGGTCGGCGGCGATCACCAGGGTGGGACAGCGGATCTGGCCAATGCGTTCCTGCACGCCCCAGTCGACGATGGCGTCGAAGCTTTTCAAATAGGCACGCTTGTCGTTGCGCGCCCAGCGCTCGGCCATCTTGCGCCGAAGTTCGGCCTGCTCCGGCTTGGGGAACAGCCGCGCGGCCAGGCCCTTGCCGACGGTCTCGACGCTGAGCAGGCGCGCCAGGCCCCAGCGCTTGAGCCACCAGATCCAGTCGCTGCGGGTGCGGCGCTTGACCTCGGGGGCGCTGTTGACGATGCACAGGCTGCGCAGCCAGTCGGGGTGGTCGACGGCAAACTGGAAGCCGAGCATGCCGCCCATGGACAGGCCGACGAAGTGCACCGGGCCGGTGTCCAGATGGCGCAGCAGGGCCAATAGATCCTCGCTGAAGGTCTTTATCTGGTAGCCCGCGCGCGGCTTGGACGATTGCCCGTGGCCGCGGATGTCCATGAGGATCACCCGGTACTGGCGGCTGAGCTCGGGCACCTGCAGTTCCCAGTCCTGGCTGCTCGAACCCAGCCCGTGCAGCAGCACCAGGGGCTCGCCCTGGCCGTGTTCCTCGTAATGCAGCAGGCATCCGTCATGTTCGAAACAGGCCATGGGCGCGGTCCTCTCAGGCTTGCGGGGGGGCTGCGAAGGGCACGTCCAGCGGCGCGGTGTCGAAGTTGCGCAGCAGTTCGATAAGGATCTGCGTGGCCGGGCCCAGGGTCTTTTCCTTGCTCGAGTAAAGGTAGAACAGCGGATGGCGGCTGCCACCCTGATCCAGCGGCAGGGGCTTGAGCACGCCTTCGCGCAGCTCGCGCTCGATCATGTGCCGGGGCAGCCAGGCAAAGCCCAGGCCGCTGCCGACGAAGGTCGCCGCGGTGCCCAGGCTGCCGACCGTCCAGCGCTGCTCGGCGCCGAGCCA
Organism: Pseudomonas peradeniyensis; assembly: GCF_014268935.2. Classification (GTDB taxonomy): domain Bacteria; phylum Pseudomonadota; class Gammaproteobacteria; order Pseudomonadales; family Pseudomonadaceae; genus Aquipseudomonas; species Aquipseudomonas peradeniyensis. Next base: position 58,097 of record NZ_JABWRJ020000005.1, read on the forward strand.
GCCGACATCGCGCGGCTGGGCCCGGCCCGAGTCGCGGATCACCACCTGCAGCTGGCTTTCCAGGTCCTGGAAGGTGATCTCGCGGCCCATGCGGTGCAGGGCGTGCTCGGGGTGGGCGACGGCGATGAACTCCACCGGGCTGAGTTCGGTGCCCAGGTAGCCGCCGATGTTGAAGCTGCTGATGGCAAGGTCGGCGATGCCTTCGTGCAGCACTTCCTCGACCCCGGACAGCACTTCTTCGCGCAGGCGTACCCGGCAGCCGCGGCTCTGCGGCATGAAGGCGGCCAGGGCGCGCACCAGGCGGGCGCTGGGGTAGGCGGCGTCGACCACCAGGCGCACCTCGGCCTCCCAACCTTGCTCCATGTGGTGAGCCAGGTCTTCCAGCTGGCTGGCCTGCTTGACCAGTTGCCGCGAACGGCGCAGCAGCACGCTGCCGGCCTCGGTCAGCACCGCCTTGCGCCCATCGATGCGCAGCAGCGGCACGCCCAGTTGCTCCTGCATCCGCGCCACGGTATAGCTCACCGACGACTGCGAACGGTGCAGGGCCTCGGCGGCCTGGGCGAACCCGCCGTGGTCGACCACCGCCTGCAGGGTCCGCCACTGATCCAGGGTAACGCGCGGTGCTTTCATCCAGGGCTCCTGTTGTCCTAAGCTGCGCTCTTCCCAAGGAGAGCGCCCGTATGAAGAAATGTTGTGCGGCTTTGCTGTTGTGCCTGCCCCTCGGGGCCATGGCATATCCGATCGACGTGGAGAAGGACCTGACCGGGGTCAAGGTCGACTACACCGCCTACGACACGGCCTACGACATCGGCTCGATCAGCCTCAACAACTATGGGCAGGTGCCGGCGGCGTGCAAGGTCACCTTCCGCAACGGCCCCGAGGCGCCACGGGTGCGCCGGGTCAACGTGCCCGCCGGCAGGAGCGTGGATGTCACCGCCAAGTTCAACCGGCAGATCATCAAACTGCGCATCGTGCTCGACTGCAAAGCGGAATAAAACAGATTAATCGATAGGTTGATCCCACTTTTTACGCTTTTTTATCGATAGGTCAACCACTAATCTCACCTCCATCGAATCGCCACCCTTTACCGCCGATGGAGGCACCCCATGTCCCGCGTACTGATCATCGAAAGCAGCGCCCGCCAGCAGGATTCCGTTTCCCGTCAACTGACTCTGGACTTCATCCAGCAATGGCAAGCGGCGCATCCGGCCGACGAGATCAAGGTGCGCGACCTGGCCGTGAACCCCGTGCCGCACCTGGACGCCAACCTGCTTGGCGGCTGGATGAAGCCCGAGGAACAGCGCAGCGCCGCCGAGCGTGAGGCGCTGGAGCGTTCCAACGCGCTGACCGACGAACTGCTGGCTGCCGACGTGCTGGTGATGGCCGCGCCGATGTACAACTTCACCATCCCCAGCACTTTGAAATCTTGGCTGGACCACGTGCTGCGCGCCGGCATCACCTTCAAGTACACCCCGACCGGGCCGCAGGGCCTGCTCAACGGCAAGCGCGCCATCGTCCTGACCGCCCGCGGCGGCATCCATGCCGGTGCCAGCAGCGACCACCAGGAACCCTACCTGCGCCAGGTGATGGCCTTCATCGGCATCCACGATGTGGACTTCATCCACGCCGAAGGCCTGAACATGAGCGGCGAGTTCCACGAGAAGGGCCTGAACCAGGCCAAGGCCAGGCTGGCCGCGGTGGCCTGAACCGCGACGAATTCCCAACCCTGACACCTTGTTGCTCCTTTGGGTGTGCCTGCCCGGCCAGTTCATGGCCGGGCTTTTTTATGCTCGTAACAACGACGTGGGAGAACGGCGTGGGAGCGGGCTTGCCCCGCGATAGCGCCAGATCGGTCGATGATGTTTGCCGGGCCTGTGCCATCGCGGGGCAAGCCCGCTCCCACGCATATCCGCCAGGCGAGCGTGCAACAAAGGAGGGCGGAGACCCCAAGCACCCCCACAATCCCCATGGTTGAACTGCCCAGGCCCAACCCGCTAAGGTCCCCGCCTTGATCCACGAGGGCCAACCATGGGCTACCTGATAATCGTCGCGCTGATCCAGGCGTACTCCTTCAACCTGATCGGTGAATACCTGGCCGGCCACGTCGACAGCTACTTCGCCGTGCTGGTCCGGGTGCTGCTGGCCGGCCTGGTGTTCCTGCCGCTGACCCGCTGGCGCCAGGTCGAGCCGCGCTTCATGCGTTCGATGCTGCTGATCGGCGCGTTGCAGTACGGCATCACCTATGTCTGCCTGTACCTCAGCTTCCGCGTGCTGACGGTGCCGGAGGTGCTACTGTTCACCATCCTCACCCCGCTGCATGTCACCTTGATCGAGGATGCCCTGAATCGGCGCTTCAATCCCTGGGCGCTGCTCGCTGCCCTGGTGGCGGTGGCCGGCGCGGCGGTGATCCGCTTCGACACGGTCACCGGTGAGTTCTTCATGGGCTTCCTGTTGCTGCAACTGGCCAACTTCACCTACGCCGCCGGCCAGGTGATGTACCGTCACCTGGTGGCCCGTCACCCCAGCGACCTGCCGCACTATCGCCGGTTCGGCTATTTCTACCTGGGCGCGTTGCTGGTGGTGTTGCCGGCCTTCCTGCTGTTCGGCAATGCCGAGCACCTGCCGAGCACCGACACCCAGTGGCTGGTGTTGTTGTTCCTGGGCCTGTGTCCGACGGCGCTAGGGTTGTACTGGTGGAACAAGGGCGCCTGCCTGGTCTCCGGCGGCACCCTGGCGGTGATGAACAACCTGCATGTGCCGGTGGGCTTGTTGCTCAACCTGCTGATCTGGAACCAGGACGAACCGCTCGGGCGCCTGGCCATTGGCGGTTCGGTGATCCTGGCGTCGGTGTGGTTGAGCCGCTTGGGTGGCCAGCGCGCGAGGCTGCCGGGAGCAGCCTGAGGCTCATTGCCGGCGCGGCAGGCCAGTGTGCACGACCAGGCACAATGGCAGGGTCAGCAGCAGCGTGCCTGCCAGCGCCATCAATCCCTGTTCCACCCCGGTGTGGTCGGATATCGCGCCGATCAGTACCGGCGCCAGCGCGCCGCCGCCGACGGTGCCGGTATAGAAGCAGGCGAACACCCGTTCGCGCTGTTCGCGGCCGGCGAAGTCCGGCACCAGCCCGGTCAGTACCGATGAAGTGCCGTTGAGGGCGACGCCGATCAGAGGCATCACCAGCATCAACGGCAGGTAGGGCAACGGCAGCGCCACCAGGATCAACCCGGCGGTCAGCAGCTCGGTACAGATCACGGTGCGTACCGGCCCCAGCCGGGCGCCCAGGTAGCCGCAGAACAACTTGCCGAAGGCGCCGCCGATGAACAGCAATGTCAGGGCCAGGCCGATCTGCGCGGTGGTCGCGCCCTTGCTCTGCAGCAGGAACGGCAGGAAGGTCAGAAAACCCATGCGCACGCCACTGTCGAGGGTGCCGGTGGCGATCAGCGCCGCCAGCCCCGACCTTGAGCCAACCTGGTCGTGGGCTGTGGCCTTGCGCTCTGATCGCCCTGCGGGTGGCGCCTGTCGCAACAGCCACCACAGCGCCGCTGCCGCCCCCAGGCCGAGCAGGCCAAGCACGCTGGCGTTGGCCTGCCATGACACATACACCAGCACCAGGCCGACCAGCCCAGGGATCAGCGCCTTGCCGATATCCCCGGCGAAGTTGTACTGGGCCAGGGCCTGCTTCACCTTGCCACTGCCTTCGTAGGCATCGGCGACCAGCGCGCTGGCCAGCGGGTGCTGGGTGCTGGCGCCGAGGCCGGCGAGCATCAGGGCGATCAGCAGAAGACTCAGGTCACTGGCCTGGGCCGCCAGCAGGTAGGCCAGCCCGGCCAGCGCCGTGCCCCGGACCAACAGGGCCTCGCGGCCCCAGCGCCGGGCACCTTTGCTGGCCAGCAGCTGAAAGCCCGCCATCATGCCAGCGTAGGCGCCGCGCAGCAGTCCGACCTGGGCGTAGCTGAGGCCGAAGGCGACCTGCCACAGTGGCAGCAACACGTAGATGACATCCGTCAGGCCGTCATGTACGCCATGGGCGAGGCTGGCGGCGGCGAGGGCCTTGCGCCGAGGCGATGGCGGGGCGTCGTGCAGTGGAACGCTGGAAATGTCCTGAGGCATGGCTCGCTCACGCAGGCTGTGGCAGGCGTCTGTCGAGCGTCAGGGATGGGCGTGGCGAGTGGGCCGTCGATCTTCCGTGATGACGTCGTCCTGGATGGCCCTAGGGTAGTGCGCCTTGGGGGCGCAATGCAAAGGGGGCACCCGTTCGGGTACCCCGATTGGACGGTCAGGCCTCGCTCAATGCGTCCAGGCTGCGTGGCTGGGTCTGAGGCAGCGGCCTGGCCGCCAGCCCCACCCGCATATCATTGCCACTCGGTTGCTGGTACAGGCTCAGCCCGAACTCCGGCAGCACTGCCAGCAGATAGTCGAAGATATCGCCCTGGATGCGCTCGTACTCGGCCCACACCGTGGTGGTGGTGAAGCAGTAGATCTCCAGCGGCACGCCTTCGGCGGTGGTCTGCATCTGGCGGACCATGCAGGTCATGTTCGGGTGCACGTTGGGGTGGTTCTTCAGGTAGGCCAGGGCGAAGGCGCGGAAAGTGCCGATGTTGGTCAGCTGGCGGCGGTTGGCCGAAAGCTCCGCCACCGGGCCCAGGGACTCGTTCCAGTGATGCAGTTCCTGGCGCTTCTGCGCCAGGTAGTCACCCAGCAGGCGTACCTGGCCCAGGCGCTGTTCTTCGTCCGGGCTGAGGAAGCGCACGCCGGCGGCGTCGATGAACAGGCTGCGCTTGATCCGACGCCCGCCGGACTGCTGCATGCCGCGGTAGTTGCGGAACGACTCGCTCATCAGGCGCCAGGTGGGGATCGAGACGATGGTCTTGTCGAAATTCTGCACCTTGACCGTGTGCAGGGTGATGTCCACCACGTCGCCGTCGGCGCCGGCCTGGGGCATCTCGATCCAGTCACCGACGTGCAGCATGTCGTTGCTGGTCAGCTGCACGCTGGCGACGAACGACAGCAGGGTGTCCTTGTACACCAACAGCAGCACCGCCGACATGGCGCCCAGACCCGACAGCAGCAGCAGCGGCGAGCGGTCGATCAAGGTGGCGACGATGACGATGGCGGCGAAGATCCACAGCATCATCTTGGCCAGCTGCATGTAGCCCTTGATCGAGCGGGTGCGGGCGTGCTCGCTGCGGGCGTAGATGTCCAGCAGCGCGTCGAGCAGGCAGGACAGGGCGCGGGTCATGAACAGCAAGGTCACCGCCAGGGCGACGTTGCCGAGGAAGTGCTGGGTGGTGGTCGACAGCTCCGGCACCAGCTTCAGGCCGAACTGCACCACCAGCGACGGGGTGGTCTGCGCCAGGCGGTGGAACACCTTGTTATGGCGCAGGTCGTCCAGCCACCTGAGTGCCTGTTGGCGGCCGAGCAGGCGGGTGGAGTGCAGGATCAGGAAGCGTGCGAGGCGGCCGACCAGCAGCGAGACCAGCAGCAGCACGATCAGGCCGAGGGCGGCGTGCAGCAGCGGGTGTTGGTCGAGCGTGCCCCAGAGGTCGAGGGCGTCGCGCCAGAAGCGTTGGATGTCCATGGGCGTGGAAGCGGTCTGTGTTGCGGTATGAAGGGTTATTAGAGCGTGGATCGGCGCAAAGTTGCCAAAAGAAATTCGGTTCTGGCCACGGAAAACGTTACCCTATGCAACTGAATTTTTCGCACTTGCCCGAGGTTACCCCGTGTTTTCCCAATTCGCCCTGCACGAACGCCTGCTCAAAGCCGTGGCCGAGCTGAAATTTGTCGAGCCGACGCCGGTGCAGGCAGCGGCCATTCCCCTGGCCCTGCAAGGGCGTGACCTGCGGGTGACGGCGCAGACCGGCAGCGGCAAGACCGCCGCCTTCGTGCTGCCGCTGCTCAACCGCCTGGTCGATCGCAGTGGCCCGAGCGTGGAGATCCGGGCGCTGATCCTGCTGCCGACCCGCGAGCTGGCCCAGCAGACCCTCAAGCAGGTGAAACTGTTCTCGCAGTTCACCTACATCAAGTCGGGGCTGGTCACCGGCGGTGAAGACTTCAAGGAACAGGCCGCCATGCTGCGCAAGGTGCCGGATGTGCTGATCGGCACCCCCGGCCGCCTGCTCGAGCAGCTCAATGCCGGCAACCTGGACCTGTCGCATGTGGAAGTGCTGATCCTCGACGAAGCCGACCGCATGCTCGACATGGGCTTTGCCGAAGACATGGAGCGCCTGTGCAAGGAGTGCGAGAACCGCAAGCAGACCCTGCTGTTCTCGGCCACCACGGGCGGTGCGGCCCTGCGCGACATCATCGGTAAAGTGCTCAAGGATCCTGAGCACCTGATGCTCAACAGTGTCTCGCAACTTGCCGAAGGCACCCGTCAGCAGATCATCACCGCCGACCACGACCAGCATAAAGAGCAGATCGTGCAGTGGCTGCTGGCCAACGAGACCTACCAGAAGGCAATCATCTTCACCAACACCCGTGCCCTGGCCGACCGTATCTACGGCCATCTGGTGGCCAAGGAGGTCAAGGCTTTCGTCCTGCACGGCGAGAAGGACCAGAAGGACCGCAAGCTGGCCATCGACCGCTTCAAGGATGGCGGCTCCAAGGTCCTGGTGGCCACCGATGTCGCCGCCCGCGGTTTGGACATCGACGGCCTGGACCTGGTGATCAACTTCGACATGCCACGCAGCGGTGACGAGTACGTGCACCGTATCGGCCGCACCGGCCGTGCCGGTGGCGAAGGCCTGGCGATCTCGCTGATCACCCACAACGACTGGAACCTGATGTCGAGCATTGAGCGCTACCTCAAGCAGCAGTTCGAGCGCCGCGTCATCAAGGAGGTCAAGGGCACCTACAGCGGGCCGAAGAAGGTCAAGGCCTCGGGCAAGGCAGCCGGCAGCAAGAAGAAAAAGGGCGATAAGAAGTCGGGTGCCGACAAGAAGGGCGCCGTCAAGAAAAAGCCTACCGCCAAGCCGAAGGCCAATGCGCCTCTGGCCAGCTCCGACGGCCTGGCACCGCTGAAAAAGCGCAAGCCGGCGGCTGAGTAAGCGCGTCTGGCAATGAGCCCGCCACTGCAACGGTGGCGGGTTGCTTCACCTCTTTCCCCAGGGCGCGTAGCCCGTTTCCCAAACCGTATTCCAGCCCGGGCATTTTGCCGCCCGACCGCCACACTCCTCTGGCATCTGCAGTCAAGGAGGAGTAGCGTATGTACAGCTGTAAATACGATTGTCCCGTGCGATTTGAATGGGACGAGGAAAAGAACCTGCTCAACATCCGCAAGCACGGTATCGACTTCAACGACGTGCCCGAGATGTTCCGCCAGCCGATGCTGGCGTTGCGGGATGAGCGATTCGAGTACCCGGAGGCACGCTGGATCGGCATGGGCTGGATCAATGCCTGGGTCAGCGTGGTCGCCTACACCGAACGGCAGGGTGATGTGATCCGCATCATTTCCGCCAGAAGAGCCACTCGACGTGAGGTAATGCGCTATGTCGAAACCGTCCAGAAGCTGTGAGCAAGACCAAGCCCCGGTCGATACCTCGGACATCCCCGAACTCGACGACGACTTCTTCCGTCGCGCCGAGCTGCGGGTGCCGGCCAAGCAGACGGTGACCATCCGCCTGGATGCCGACGTACTGGCCTGGTTCAAGGAGCAGGGCAGCGGCTACCAGACCCGCATCAACCAGTTGCTTCGCCAGTACATGCAGGCCCAGCAGCGGCGCTGATCCAGGCGCGGTCAGGTTTTCCTTTCCGCTTCTTTAAGTTCCTGGATGCGCTTGTCGATCAACTGGCATTTGTCCGGCAGGTCCTTGCTCGCCGTTCCGAGCTCCATGTGCTGGAGCTCGTCGTTGATCTCCTTGGCCTTGCGCGGGTTCTGCTCGGTCAGTTGGCTGACCAGCCCGGCCAGTTCTTCTCTTTTCTGCGTGGCCTCTTCCGGTGTGCAGGCCCAGATGGGCTGAGCGCAGAGCAGGGTGGCCGCGCAAATAAGGCATGGCAACGTCTTCATCCCTCGACTCCCTGGTTACCAGTGGATTCAGTCCGGTGGAGGCGCCGGGCTGCCTGGAAGTTCAGTCGAGGTGATTGCTGGAAGGGTTCCTTGAAGGTTTCACGGTTTTTTGGCGATATTAATTTGACGTCATAATGATGGCAAAATAATATCTCGCGCTCTTTTTCCGTGGTCCAGGGACTGGATGATGTCTATGCGTTTTCACCGGGGGCGAGCTTGCGTACTTGTCGCCTTGTTGGCCTGTACGACCATGGGTACGGCCCGTGCTGCCTCGCCTGGCGACCAGGACCTGATCCGCGACCGCCAGGACCGCCTGCTCGAAGAGCAGCAGCGCCGTCTCGAAGAGCTGCGCAACCTGCCCGGCAAGGCCGCCGAATCCGCTGAAGCGCAACAGGCGACCGACAGCCGCTGCTTCACCATCCACACCATCGAGCTCAAGGGCGCCGACAGCCTGTCCGCCGCCGACCGCGACAGCCTGCTCAAGCCCTTTATCGACCAGTGCCTGGGCGTCACCCAGCTCAATGCCTTGCTCAAGGCCATCACCGACCATTACCTGGGCCGCGGCCTGGTCACCAGCCGCGCCTACCTGCCGCAGCAGGACCTGTCCTCGGGCCACCTGCAGGTGCTGGTGGTGGAAGGGCGCCTGGAAGGGCTGCGCCCGGACCCGGCCAGCGGCCTGAGCGAGCGTGAGCTGGCCATGGTTTTCCCCGGCAAAGTCGAACAGCGCCTGAACCTGCGCGAAGTCGAACAGATGGTCGACCAGCTCAACCGCCTGCCGTCGAACAAGGCGCAGATGGAGCTGACCCCGGGCAAGGCCGTCGGCGGCAGCGAAGTGCTGGTGCGCAACACCCAACAGAAACCCTGGCGCGCCTCGCTGTCGCGCAACAACGAAGGCCAGCGCAGCACCGGCGAGCAGATGCTCAACCTCGGCCTGGAATGGGACAGCCCGCTGGGCCTGGCCGACCAGCTGATGCTGCGCGGTGGCCACGACGTGGTCAGCGACCATACCCAGGGTTCGAAGAACGGCGTGCTGTATTACAACCTGCCGTGGGGCTGGTGGAACTTCACCTACAGCTACAGCGAGAGCGAATACCGCTCCCTGGCCCAGGCCAACGGTTTTGCCTTCAAGCAGACCGGCGACAGCCAGAACCACCAACTGCGCGCCGAGCGCGTGGTGCACCGCGATGCCACCAGCAAGACTTCGCTGAATGTCGGCATGGCCCACCTGCGCACCAACAACTACATCGAGGACAGCCGCCTGGAAGGCAGCAGCAACCGCCTGAGCGAGGCGCAGTTCGGCATCAACCATGGCCGGCGCCTGGGCAATGCCTTCGTCAACCTCGATCTGGGCACCCAGGAAGGCATCGGCGCCTTTGACGCCCAGGACAATGGCCATCCACGCCCGGGCCAGCCGGTGGCGCGCTACCGCAAGTACAGCGCCACGCTCAGCTATGTGCAGGGTTTCGAGGTGTTCGGCGAGCGGCTGAGCTTCAGCAGCCTGGCCACCGGCCAGCGCAGCGAGGACGTGCTGTTCAGCCCGCAGCGCATCAGCCTCGGCGGGCTGTCGTCGGTGCGCGGGCTGAAGGACCAGTCGTTGTCCGGCGACAGCGGCGGCTACTGGCGCAACGACCTGCGCTGGACCCGCCCGGTGAGCTGGCCGGTGCTGCAGCCGCTGGTGGCCGAGTACGGCCTGGGCCTGGGCTACGACCTCGGGGTGATCCGCAACGAACGCTACAACGGCCAGTACCACGGCCGTGCCAGCAGCCACTCGCTGGAGCTGTTCGCCCGCGGCCAACATATGGCTGCCAGCGTGACCTTCGCCCACAGCCTGGAACGCCCTGACGTGCTGACCGAAAAGGAACGCCCGGTGTATTTGCGCCTGGACTTCTTCATCTGATCCCCTGACTCACGAGACCTGACATGGACGTCCGCCTGTTTGCCTTCCTGGCCCGCCAACGCTCGGCCGAAATACAGCCCCGTGAGCACTTCTGCGGGCTGCCCAAGCGTGGCCTGGCCTTCCTGCTGGCCAATGCCATGTTCTGGCAGCCGCTGTGGGCACAGGCCGCCGAAGGCGTGGTGGTCAGCGGGCCGGGCACCAGCCTGGGCCAGGCGGGCAACGGCGTGCCGATCGTCAACATTGCCGCGCCCAACGGCAGCGGGCTGTCGCACAACCAGTTCAGCGACTACAACGTCGGCCAGCAGGGGCTGATCCTCAACAACGCCACCGACCGCACCCAGGCCACGCAGCTGGGCGGGATCATTCTCGGCAACGCGAACCTGAAAGGCCAGGCGGCCAGCATCATCCTCAACGAGGTCAACGGCGCCAACGCCAGCCAGTTGCGTGGCTATACCGAGGTGGCCGGGCGAGGGGCGCATGTCATCGTCGCCAACCCCCACGGCATCACCTGCGATGGCTGCGGCTTCATCAACACGCCACAGGCCACGCTCAGCACCGGCAAGCCGGTGATCGAGGGCGGCCAGCTGACCCGTTACCAGGTCGACCAGGGCCACATCGCCATCGAAGGGGCGGGGATCAACGCCAGCAACGTCGACAGCTTCGAGCTGATTGCCCGCAGTACCAAGATCAACGCTGAGATCCAGGCCCGCAACCTGGCCATCGTTGCCGGGCGTAACGATGTCGATGCCCGCACCCTGGCGGCCACTGCGCGTGCTGACGACGGCAGCGCCAAGCCGAGCCTGGCGATCGACTCCAGCGCGCTGGGCGGCATGTATGCTGGCGCGGTCAGGCTGGTGGGCACCGAGGCCGGTGTCGGTGTGCGCCTTGATGGGCGGATGATTGCCAGCGGTGGCGATATCCAGCTCGATGCCAATGGCCAGTTGCGCATGGCCCAGACCAGCGCCGGCGGCGATGTGCGCATCCGGGCGACCGGTATCGATGCGCAGGGGCCGGTACATGCCGGCAAGCAACTGCAGGTGGAAAGCCGTGGTGACCTGGTTAACCGCCAGGGGCTGACTGCGGCGGGTTCGGTGCAACTGGACGCAGCTGGCCAGCTGAGCAACCTCGCGGGCATCCAGGCCGGCATCCAGGCCGATGGCAGCCGCGCGGCCGACGCCGACCTGAAGATCAACGCCGGTGCCGTGGACAACCGCAACCAACGCCTGATCGCCAGCGGTGACCTGACGCTGTCCACGGGTGGCCGCCTGGATAACCAGGGCGGCAGCCTCAGCGCCGGGCGCCATGTCGACATCAACGCCGCAACGCTGGATAACCGCCAGCAGGGCAAGGTTGTCGCGGACGGGCGCATGACCCTGGCCGGTGGGCAACTGCTTAACAGCGACCGTGGCCAGATCACCAGCCAAGGCGCGTTGAACGCCACTTGGGCGCATCTCGACAACCAGGCCGGTGAATTGTCCAGCCTTGATGCCCTGGCGCTGAACCTTGGCAGCCTGGACAACCGCAATGGCAAGGTCCTGGCCAACCGGGGCATCAGCGTCACCAGTCAGGGCCTGGTCGACAACCGGACCGGCCGGATCGCCAGCCAGACCTCCCTCAACCTGACTGCCCAGGCCCTGAACAACGGTCAGGGCGGCCATATCAGCGGCAACCAGGCGGTCACGGTCAACGTCGGTCGGCTCGACCAGCAAGGTGGCCACCTGAGCAGCGTCACCGAGCTGACCCTGGACCTGAATCATGGCCGGCTGGACAACCGCGACGGCGAGATCGTCGCCAACCAGCTGCGTCTACGGCAGATGGCCGATATCGACAACCAGCGTGGCGAGATCTTCAGCAAGGACGCCTTCAGCCTGACGGGCCGCCGTCTCGACAATACGGGTGGCAAGTTCTACAGCGAGCAGGCCCTGACCGTGCGTCTCGATCAGTTGCTCGACAACCTGGATGGCCTGGTCTCGGCCGAGGGCCTGGATATCCAGGCCCTGGCGTTGCACAACCAGGGCGGCGTAGTTACCAGCAAGTCCGGCCTGGTGTTGACCACCCGCGCAGCCATCGACAACCAGCACGGTGAGATCTCCAGCACCGGCCACGGCCAGGTAAAGGCAGGCAGCCTCGACAACCGTGAGGGTATGGTCACGGGTGGGGCGCTGGAACTGGTGGTCGCCCAGGCGCTGGACAATCGCCAAGGCGTGCTGGCCACCGGCAAGGCAATGACGCTGAACGCCGCCAGCCTCGACAACCGCGAGCAGGGCAAGCTGCTCAGCGATGGCACGCTGACCGCCAAGGTCACCGGCCTGCTGGACAACCAGGCCAAGGGCCTGGTGAATGGCCAGGGTGCTACTGATATCGACGCGGGGCAGTTGGACAACCGTGGCGGCCGGGTGCAGGGCAAGGACCTGCTGACCCTGCATGGCCAGCATTGGGACAACCGCGGCGGCAAGATCGAGGGCGATGGCGCGATGACGCTGACCATCGACCACCTCGACAACCGCGACCAGGGCCTGGTCAGCGGCCAGGCCGGGGTGCGCTTCAATGGCACCGAACTGCTTAACCAGCTCGGCATCTTCGGCGCGAAGGGCAACCTGGACCTGGTCGCTGCGCACCTGGACAACAGCGGTGGCAGCCTGACCAGCGGCGGCGATCTTGATGGGCAGGTCACGCGCCTGGAACAGCTCGGCGGCAAGCTGTCCGCCGACGGCAAGCTGACCCTCAAGGGCAGTTCGCTGGTCAACCGCCAGGGTGCCGTGCTGGGCGCAGGGCAAGGCATGCGCTTGACCGTGGACAACGTCGACAATCGTGGCGGCGAGCTGTCCGCAGCCAAGGCGTTGAGCTTGACCGGCCAGCGCCTGGACAACACCGGCGGCCAGGTCCTGGCCGAAACCGACCTGGCGCTGACGGTGGCCGAAGTCATCAACCAGGCCCAGGGCCTGCTGCGCGGCAAGGGCCAACTGACTCTCGACGGCCAGACCCTGGACAACCGCGACGGGCGTGTTTCCGGCGAGCAGGGCGCACGCCTGCGCCTGGGGCAGGCGCTCGACAACGGCAAGGGGCTGCTGACCAGCGAGGGTGACCTCGATATCGGCGCCGCCAGCCTCGACAACACCGACGCCGAGCTGAGCAGCGCCGGCAAGCTCACCCTGGCCACCACCGGCAAGGTAGACAACCAGCGCGGTTCGATCACCGCCGACGGCACCCTCGACCTGCGCAGCGCCAGCCTGGACAACCGTGCCGGCGAGATCGGCGCGCAGGGGGCCATGGACATCGCCACCGGGACCCTCGACAACCGCGACAGTGGCCATGTGGTCGGTAACGATCGCCTGACCATCAACGCCGGTCAGGTCAACAATGCCGGCGCAGACAGCCGCATCGACAGCGATGGCGCAATGAGCCTGACCGCCACGGGCTTCGACCAGCAGGCCGGGCGCCTGCTGAGCAAGGCCTCGATTACCCTTGACCTGGGCCAGGGCGCGCTGGTCAACCATGGCCTGATCAAGGCCCCGCTGCTGGTGCTGAACAACCTCGGCAGCGTCGACAACCAGCGCGGTGAGATCGTCAGCCCGCAAGGCTTCACCCTGGCCGCCGGTACACTGGACAACCGCCAGGGCAAGTTGGTCAGCGATCAGGTTCTGACGGTGCGCATTGCCCAGGCACTGGACAATACCAAGGGGCTGGTCTCGGCCAAGGGCCTGGACCTGCGTGCCGCCAGCCTGGACAACCGCGAAGGTGAAGTCAGCAGCCGAGCCGATCTGGCCCTGACCATCGATGATCGCCTGGACAATCGTCAGGGCACCTTGGTGGGCGACACCTCGCTGAAGCTCGCCGCCAAGACCCTGGACAACAGCAAGGGCAAGATTTCCGGCAAGGGCCGTGGCGAGATCGAGGCCGCCACGCTGCTGAATACCGCAGGTTCGCTGGTCAGCCTGGAGCAATTGCAGGTCAAGGGTGGCGAGCTGGACAACCGCGAGGCGGGCCTGCTCGGCAGCAACGGCGCGCTGACCCTGGACGTTGATCGCATCGACAACCGTGGCGGCGAGATCACCGGCAAGGCTGCCGTCGGCGTGACCGGCGCCTCGCTGGACAACAGCGACGGCGGCCTGCTGGTCGCCGGCACCGGCATGACCCTCGCGTTGCAGGCGTTGCTCAACCGCAACAAGGCACGCATCGAGGCCCAGACCGGCCTGACCCTGACCGGTCTGACCCTGGACAACGACGGTGGCCGCCTGACCAGCCAGCGGGACATGACCCTGACGTTGACCGGCGCGGCGCTCAACCGCCTCGGGCTGATCAGTGCCGAGGGCCAGTTGCTGATGGCCGCGCAAAGCCTGGACAACAGCACCGGCAAACTGGACAGCGCCGGCAGCCTGAAGCTGACCACGACGGGCGCGCTGCTCAACAAGGCTGGCGAGTTGCTCAGCGACAGCGACATCACCCTGGCCAGCGCCAGCCTGGACAACACCGACAAGGGTGTTATTGCCAGCAAGGGCGCGTTGGCCATTACCACTGGCCACCTGGATAACAGCCGCCAGGGCAGTGTCAGCAGTAACCGCACCCTCACTCTGCACGCCGGCCAGTTGGACAACCGTGACGGCGGTCGGGTGGGCAGCCGCGAAGCACTCAGCGCGACGGTCACCGGCCTCGACCAGCAGGGCGGCAAGCTGTTCGGCGACACCTCGGTGAACCTCGACCTGGGCCATGGCCACCTGGACAACCGTGGCGGCCTGATCAATGCCCCGTCGCTGCTGCTGAGCAATCTCAAGACCGTGGCCAACCAGGGCGGCGAGATTTCCAGCGCAAAAGCGTTCACCTTCGCCGCCGAGCAACTGGACAACGGCAATGGCCGCTTGCTCAGTGACCAGAACCTGCTGCTGCGGGTCAGCCAGCGCCTGGACAACCTCAAGGGCCTGATCGGTGGCCAGTCGCTGGAGGTTCATGCCGGTGTGCTGGACAACAGCGGCGGCACCCTGACCAGCCAGAGTGGCTTGCAGGTGACCGTAGAGGGCTTGCTGAGCAACCGCGACGGTGGCCGCATCGAAGCCAAGGACGCGCTCGCACTCACCAGCAAGGGCCTGGACAACCACGGCGGCAAACTGCTCGGCAGCAGCCTTGCACTGGACCTGCTCGGCGCCGACCTCGACAACGGCGCCGGCCTGATCACCACCGCCGGCCCACTGACCCTCGCCAACCTGGCCAAGCTCACCAACCAGGGCGGCGAGATCTCCACCGCCCAGGCCCTGCGCCTGGATGTCAGCGAGCTGGACAACCGTGACGGTAAGCTGATCAGCGAACAGACGCTGAGCATCACCAGCGGCGCCATCGACAACCGCAACGGCCTGGTTTCGGGCTGGCAGGGGCTGACCGTTACCGGCCAGAGCCTGGACAACCGCCAGCAAGGCACGCTGTCGAGTCGTTCCGGCGCCGTGCAGGCGACCGTGGCCGGCGCCCTGCGCAACAGTGATGGCGGCGCGCTGGTCGCCCAGCAGCGCCTGGACGTCAAGGCAGACAGCCTCGACAACAGCGCCAAGGGCATCCTGTCCAGCGGCAGCGGCCAGCAGCTGACCATCACGGGGGCACTGGATAACCATGAAGGCGGCCTGATCGATGCCGGTGAAAAGCTGGTCATCAGCGCAGGTTCCCTCGACAACCATGGCGGTCGCGTGGCCACCCGCCAGGACCTCGGTCTGACCGCCGCGAGCCTGAACAACAACGACGGCAACCTCGCCGCCCAGGGCGCCCTGACCCTCGACCTGCTCGGCGAGCTGCTCAACCGCAAGGGCACGCTGTTCGCCGGCAAGGACCTGCTGATCCAGCGCGCCGGGCTGGTCGACAACCAGGCTGGCCAGATCGCCAGCCAGGGCCTGCTCAAGGTGCTGGCCGGCAGCATCGACAACAGCCAGCGCGGCACCCTGGCCGCCAGCGGCCCGCTCACGCTCGACAGCAGCGGGGCGCTGAGCAACACGGGCGATGGCCTGATCTACAGCCAGCAGGGTGACGTGAGCCTGCAGGCGGCAAGCCTGAACAACAGCAAGGGCACCGTGCAGGCCAAGGGCGCGATCACCGCGCAGGCCCACGGTGTGCTCGACAACCAGGGCGGCAAGCTGATCGCCCAGGATGGCGCGCTCACCGTCACCGCCGATACCCTCGACAACCGCGGCGGCATCCTCGCCAGCCTCAAGCAGTCGCTGGGCGTGCGCACCACCGGTGTGCTGCGCAACGGCAGCGATGCCAATGGCCAGCGCGGTATCCTCCAGGCCTTGGGCCTCGATGTGCAGAGCGCCAGCCTCGACAACCACGGCGGGCGTATCGCAGCAGTGGGCGGTGATGCACTGATCCGCACCGGGCAGCTGGACAACCGCGACGGCGGCATCTCCGCCAGCGGCCTGCTCAAGGTCACCGGCACCAGCCTGCTCAACGGTGGTGACGCGCGTGGCGAGATGGTTGGCCAGCGTATCGAACTGGGGCTCAATGGTGCCCTGGACAACCGCGGCGGTGTCGTCGAAAGCGCCAGCACCCTGGCCATTACCGCCGCCAGCCTGGACAACCAGGGAGGACAACTGCGTGCCGTGGGCACCAGCGGCAAGAGCCAGTTCGCCATTGGCGGGCTGTTCGACAACCGCAACGGCCAGGTGGAGATCGGCAGCAGTGACCTGACCCTCGGCGCCGGCCTGCTGCAGAACGTCGGTGGCAAGGTGCTGCACGCCGGCAAGGGCGTGTTCGACATCGACACCGCCAACCTCACCCGCGCCGGCGGCAGCCTCAGCACCCGAGGTGGGCTGACCCTGACCGCCGACAGCTGGACCAACGCCAGCGTGATCCAGGCCGGGCGCCTGACGGTCAACGTCAACAACCTCACCCAGACTGCAGGCGGCCAGTTGCTGGCACTCGACAGCCTGGTGGGCAACGGCGGCAACTGGAGCAACGATGGCCTGATCGCCAGTGACGGTACCCTCAGCCTGAACCTGGGCGGCAGCTACGACGGCAATGGCCGGGTCAGCAGCCTGGGCACGCTGGGGTTGAGCGCGGCGCAGATGACCCTGGGCGCCAATGGCAGCGTCACGGGCGTGGGCAACACCACGATCAATATTGCGGGTCTGTTGAGCAACCAGGGGCGGTTGAGCACGGCGGGCGATCTGCTGGTCAACGCCGATAGCGTGAACAACCTGGGGACTCTGGGTGGCAACCAGTTGGTGCGGGTGACCAGCGGCAGCCTGCGCAATGACCATGGGCTGCTGTTCAGTGGCGGGGACATGCAGTTGTATGCCGACAGCCTGACCAACTTCTACGGGGATGTTTACAGCCTGGGTGGGCTGACCGTGGCGCGGGATGGGGCGGGCGCCAGGGCTGATGTACTGGAGAATATTTCCGGTAGTTTAGAAAGTGTCGGTGATATGCACCTTGGCGCTACATCAATTAGTAACAGAAAAGAAAATTTCAGCGCGCCTGGCAAGCTCATTTCCAGCGCTATTGGGATGCGTGAGACCTCCCCCGGAGGGGGGCACATGGTGTTGCTGGAACACTATGAAGCGGAGGTTTCAAGCGACTCGCCTTCTGGGGTGATTACTTCAGGAAGAGATCTAGTAATGTCGGGCGGAGATGTGGTCAATTTTGCATCTATCATTTCTGCTCAGCGAAATATTGTTGCTAGTGTAGATGAGTTCAATAATACCGGCGCGACGCTGGGTAGTTATACGACACTCAGATCATTTGATGTTCCTTATATAAAAAACAAATATCAGGGTTCATTTTGGGGTTCGGTCTTGCGGTATAATGCGGCCAATGATCCTGGTTATGTAACGAAAAACGGTTACAAAAGTGTGCTAGGTAGTTTGCGCTACTGGGACGCAAATTGGAATGAGACGGTAAAATTTGTACGCTCTAGTCCCGGAATGGCACCTAATTGGGATGCCTCCGTTTCGTTCGGCTGGGTGCGGGTTATGGGGAATTTTTACCAAGGAAACTACTACGGGCCTTCTCCAGCCTATAACCCTGACACCAGAACGCCATTACCGGATGCCATAAGCAACCCAAAATTCTTTGACACAAGGACTGTCAGCCAGGCTGGAGGTGTTGCTGCCGCCAGCGCGGTGGTCCAGGCGGGGGGTGTTGTACAGATCAATGCCACAAAGAACCTTGAAAACAGTGTTATTCGGGAAGGGCAGCCCCTTGGTCCAGTCGTAGGCAAGGTATTTGACCCGGCGCTTCCTGGCAACCTGAACAACACCATAGTCAATCTTCACGCTCAATTACCTCCGGATCTCGCCCGGCAACAGGTTAATCCGCTGACACTGGGTACCTTTAATCTCCCAACCGGCCAGAATGGCCTGTTCCGCCTGAGTGGCCAGGGAGGGAGCGCTTCGGGTAGCCCGGCACAGAGCTGGAAGCTAGGCAGTGCAGACGTAACGATCCAGGACCGTCAGACGATGGTGTCCGGCACCCAGCCTGGGGCGCTGCAGGCCATGGATGCCAGAGCGGTGGAACAGAATCATCAGCAAATCGACCGAATTGCCCATCAGGGTGGAGCCGTGGGTGGCACTGCCAGCGCCATCGGTGTCAACGCGCCGAATGGCGCGCCGGTTGAAGTATCCCTGCCGCAACGACATCCCGGTGCCGATGTTCGCGAGTTGGCTGCCGGTGGCAACCTGGGCATCAGCGCTCGTCCTGACATCCCGGGGGTCACCCGGATGCCGGATAGCCAATACACCAGCAAGCCGCACAAGTATCTGATCGAGACCAACCCGGCCCTCACCGACCTCAAGCAGTTCATGAGTTCCGACTATCTGCTCGGCAACCTGGGCTATGACCCGGACCAGAGCTGGAAGCGCCTGGGCGATGGTCTTTACGAACAGCGCCTGATCCAGCAGGCGGTGGTAGCGCGTACCGGCCAACAGTTCATCGATGGCCAGACCTCCGGCGAGCAGTTGTTCAAGTACCTGATGGACAACGCCATCCGCAGCAAGGACCAGCTCCAGCTCAGCCTGGGTGTGGGCCTGACGGCCTCCCAGGTCGCGGCGCTGACCCATGACATCGTGTGGATGGAAAAACATCAGGTCAATGGCGAGGAAGTGCTGGTCCCGGTGCTCTACCTGGCCCAGGCCAACAACCGCCTGGCGCCCAACGGGGCGTTGATCGCCGGCCAGGACGTACAGCTGATCGCCGGCGAGAACCTGACCAACGCCGGTACCCTGCAGGCCAGCCGCAACCTGTCCGCCACCGCCGGCAACAACCTGGTCAACACCGGCCTGGTCCAGGCCGGAGAGCGCCTGGAACTGCTGGCTGGCAACAACCTGAGCAACAGCGCCGGCGGCATCATCACCGGGCGCGATGTGAGCCTCACGGCGGTCAACGGCGACATCATCAACCAGCGCGACCAGGTACGTGCCGTCACCAACTTTGGTGGTACCAGCCAGCACCAGGACTACCTGGACAGCGCCGCCCGTATCGAAGCCGGTAACAGCCTCAGCCTCAAGGCGGGCCAGGACATCAAAAACGTCGCCAGCGTGATCCAGAGCGCCGGCGACCTGTCGCTCAGTGCCGGGCGCGATGTCAGCATGCTGTCGGTCGAGGAGCGTGAAGGCTTCTACAGCGACCGACAGCGCAACAACACGGTGCAGCAGCACGGCGCCACGGTCACCGCCGGCCGCGACCTGAGCATTGGCGCCGGCCGCGACCTTACCGCCGTGGCCAGCCAGATTGACGCAGGCCGCAACCTTACCCTGGCCGCGGGCGAGGACCTGAACCTGACCTCTGCCGCCAACGAAGCCCACAGTTTCAGCCGCAGCAAGAAAGTCACCCAGTCCAAGGACCAGGTCACCCAGGTCTCGACCACGCTCAAGGCCGGTGGCGATGTCTCGCTGTCCGCGGGCCAGGACATGGCCATCGTCGCCAGCCAGGTCAAGGGCAAGGGCGCTGTCGACATCGACGCCGAACGCGACCTGACCATCGCCTCCGAGCAGAACGAAAGCGCTTCGTACTACCTGAAGAAGAGCAAGGGCTCGTTCGGTCGCAGCAGCTCGACGCAGAAAGAGAGCTACCACAGCACCAACGTCGCCTCGGTGATCGAGGCCGGTGGCGACCTCACGGTCAACGTCAGCAAGAAGGAAGGCGGCGGCATCGCCCTGGACGGTGGTCGCGATGTCTCGGTGATCGGCAGCCAGCTCAAGGCCGGCGGCGATGTCATGCTCGGTGCCACCGGCGATGTGGCGGTGCTGTCCGGCGTGGAGGAGCACGGCGAGTACAGCAAGAAGACCAAGTCCGGCTTCCTGGGCCTGTCGAAGAGCGGCAAGAGCCAGCTGCAGACCCGCGCCACGCAGGTCGGCAGCGAGCTGAATGCCGGCAACGACATCGTCATCGCCGCAGGCAGCGATGTGGGCCTGCGCGCCAGTGAGGCCAATGCCGGCAAGGACGTCGAGCTGCGTGCCGGGTTGATCGACAAGGCGGGTGACATCAACCTGGTGTCGGCCAATGACACGGCCTATAGCCACTCGGAGCAGTACAAGAAGAAGACCGGGCTGTCGGTGTCAGGCGGCTTCGTTTCCGTGGCCTCGGCGAAGAAAGCCGGTCAGGAGGCGCAGAGCAGTACCAGCGTTGGCAGCCAGCTTACGGCCAGGCAGGACGCGAGCCTGAGTGCCGAGCGCGACATCAACGTCATCGGCAGCGGTATTTCGGCCGGGCGTAACGTAAGCCTCAACGCCGGGCGCGACGTGAACGTTGCCGCTGCGCAGAACGAGCACAGCGAGCACCAGTGGTCGAGCGAGAAACGCACAGGCTTCGGCGTCTCCGGCGATGACAATGGCGTCAGCGTGTTCCTCGGCAGCGAACAGCAAAAGGCCAAGGACCGCCTCGAGCAGCAATTGGCGGCGGCCAGCCAGGTCAAGGCCGGGCAGGACCTGGGTATTCGTGCTGGACGAGATATCAACCAGACCGGCTCCGACCTCAAGGCTGAGCACGACATCAACCTCGATGCCGGCCGCGATATCAACATCGATGCCGCCCGCGAGCGCTTGCTGGTGGAGCACGAGCGTGAGCAGAAGAGCCAGGGGCTTGGGGTCACGATCAACCATAACCTGGGTAGAACCAAGGATGCGCTCGAAGGCGCCGGCAAAGGTGAGAACGGTGTCAGCCAGACCTCCAGCACCTTGCGTGCAGTCGATGCTGTCAGTCAGTTCTTTGCCGGGCCTACCGCCGATGTGAAGCTTGGCACCACCAAGCAAGGCAGCCGCGAGCGGGTGGTCGAGGAGAGTCAGCGTGGCTCCACCCTGGATGCCGGGCACGACGTCAACGTCAAGGCCGGCAACGATGTCACCATCAAGGGCGGGCAGTTGCAGGCGGGCCGGGACATCAGCATCAGTGGTCGGGATATCAACCTCGATGTGGCCAAGGGCAGCTTCAGCCAGGAGAACCAGCAGACCCAGAGCTGGGGCGGTATCCATGGCGGAACCACTGGCGGGATCAAGCTGGGGGCGGGCGGCAGCTATGGCGTTGCCGACCAGGACAGTGTCCAGGGTACTTCGACCGCGAGCCAGCTGAACGCAGGTCGTGACGTCAAGTTCGATGCCCGCCGTGACGTGAACGTGATCGGCGGTCAGCTCAGTGCCGGGCGCGATATCGATATTGCCGCGGCCAATGACATCAACATCCGTTCGGCGCAGAACGACAGCAACAGCCAGAACACCCGCCATAACGGTGGCGGCGAGGCGGGGTTGGCGTTTGGCGAGGGCAAGGTCGGTTTCTACGCCAGTGTCGATATCGGCAAGGGCGACCTGAAGCGCGAGGCCGAGCAGCAGCAACAGGCGTTCCTGTATGCCGGGGACCAGCTGAAGTTCAGCAGCGGCAAGGACACCACCATCGCCGGCGCGCAGGTGCGTGGCGATGAGGTGATCGGCCGTGTGGGAGGCGATCTCAAGGTTGCCTCCGTAGCGGATACCGGCAAGGTCGAGGGCAAGGAGTTCGACCTGAGTGCAACGGTATCCGTGGGTGTCGGCGCCAGTGTCAGCGGTTCGGTGGGCTACGGACAGACGACCGGCAAGACCAACTGGGTCCAGGACCAGACACGCATCACCGCTGGGAACAAGGTCGACATTCGCACCGAGCACCACACCCAGCTCGATGGCGCGTTGATCGCCGCCGACAACGGCAACCTCAAGCTCGACACCGGCACGCTGGGTTACAGCGATATCGCCGGCAAGGACAAGGAGCACGGTTATTACCTCAACGTCGGCGGCAGTTGGTCGCAGACAAGCGGCGGCAAGTCCGAAACCCATGGCAACCTCAGCGGCTGGGAGTATGAAAAGGACCGCGAGCAGATTGTCCGTGGCACCGTGGGGGCTGGCGAGGTTAACGTTCGCCAGGATGCTGAGACCGGCAAGGACTCGGTAGCCGGGCTGAATCGGGATCTGGACAAGGCTTACGAGATCACCCGGGATAGCGAGTCGCGTACCGATTTGTATGTCTCGGATACCTCTGTCAAGGCGGTATTGAACCCGAAGAAAACCCTGGAACAGTGGCAGAAGAGTGCGGCCAAGTATGGTGAGAACAGTGAAGAGGCCTTGCAGAAACTGGGTGATCTGTTCCTGACTGTGAAGGCATTGGGCGCAGGGGCTGATGCCGATGCGGTGAGTCTTGCCGTGGGCATGGCTGCATTCACTCGTCAGTTGGGCAGTCGCAACGAAGAAACACGTAGCGCGGTGGTTAATACCGTTCTCGGCAGGATTACCCAGGGCTCATCGGGTAAAGAGTTCGATGCAGTTGCCCAGCGCCTGGTCGATTTGGCAGGTAACGACCCACAAGCGGCACTGAAGGTGCTGGCCGCCCTGGATTCCGCCAATCATCAAAAAGACGGGCGAACGAACTTCGTGCCCGTTGCTGCATTGGGTGCGGCCCTGGTTGCGGGGCTCGGTGTGTCACTGAGCCTGAGTCAGGGCTCGCCAGAACGGCAGGCGGATATGCGCGCCGCCGCATCAAGCATGTTCGATGCCATCGAGGCATCCACTACGGACATGAGCAAGAGAGCGGAGTTGATGGTAGTGCTCTCCGGTCTTGTCTTTGGGAGTACGGTCTTACCAATCCATGAGCTTGACCCGCGGGCGAAAATCTACGAAGGGATGCTGGCTGAGAAAAATCGCCAGAACCCATCGAGCGGAGGATATGCGGAAGGTGGGCAGGTGACTGTGACTCCGCATACCGGAGGCAAACAGCTTGATGGGCAGACGACTAGCGGAAATTACGAGACGCCAGGGCACCAGTTGAACCCAGGGAACGTCTATAGCGAAAGTAGTGAAAGCGATAAAGTCATCGGGATTGGTATTCCGTTTCGTCCGGTTAACCCTGACTTCCCACCTAACCAGGCCGTGGTCGATGCCATGAACAGTGATCTCATCAAGAATATGGTGAAATGCACGAGTACAGATTGTTCGGAGATCGCAATCAAGCTGTTAAAAGCTGCAGGTGGGGTGGGTAAAATCATAGAGGTGAGCCCGCTTTCGATTGCAGGGCTGAACGTTCATGAAAATGGGCGGACCGAGGCTGAACAATGGTACCATCAAGTGTATACGGATGATCGTTATGTCTATGATCCTAGGCTTTCTAAACAGCCGATACCAAAAGGTGATTGGGAAAAGCACATTAAAGGAATAAATGGCGATGGAATAAAGATCTCGGACAAGTTGAAGGGTCTTAGGTGATGGATATAAGTGCAAAGCATGAAGGGCGCCAGATTTTAGATGTTGTTGAGTGTTTGGGAGAGACCGAGTGGCGTAAAGGGTCTACCAGTACGTATGTTGTAAAAACACATGCGGGGTTGTCTCTCAGGAGTCAGATTGAATATCCTCCCTCAGTTTGTTTTCGCTTCGTTAAAGAGGATGTTGCGGTTGTTGCTGAGTTGATTAGGTGCGTGGATATCTATCAGGGGGATTTGAAGTGGGCAATGATCGGCAAGGGCAGGGAGGATGGGCGACATAATTGGGTTATTGCACCCCAGCGTTTGTTTGATGTGGAGGGGCAGGCGAATCAGGAAGATGAAACTGCGCAGCAGTTTCTGGCTAGAAATGATCCTGGTTTCGGAAAGCAGGCGTATGAAGATATGGCGGGACTTGTCGCGCATATGAAGAATTATTTTAGGATGGGTTGAGGGTGAAGTAGAACGGAAAAGGGGATAGATCTATTTTGCTTGCTCTAATTTGGATCTCTTTAGGCTAGCGGTCATGCAGGGACGGTAAAAGTTAGAGTAGGGAGAATAAACCTCTTCCCTTTTATTGCTTTTATTGGTGGTGGTATCAAGTTATTCGGTTAAGTTCCGGTATTAGAGGGCCTTATGGAAAAGACTGAGTTGATTCGTTCTTTGATTAAGGCGGGTAGGGTGGCTGATCTTCTCGCTTTCGTCGAGGGGGAGTCTCCGTACCTGACCGATGCTTCACAGGGGGTGCCGGAATCACCTTGGCTGAGAAGAATCTGGGTGCTTGTTGTAACGCATCTCAGATTTGTCACGCGATATGGAGAGGTGACGAAGCCTCAGATCGCTGACGGCCAAGTGCTGTCACCCTATCCTGCAGAGTTCCAGCTGTGGTTGGCGGCAGGTGCACCGGGTATAGCGCTCGAGGATTTTCAGGCCTATGCCAGGGAACATCCATTGGATTGACAAAGCTTTTCTCTTTGATTTTTCTTTGCAATGATGTTTCCCAGGGGTATGGAGTCGCTTGGTGGTGCTCCCATCACCGATATGGGTGAGGTCAGAGAGCAGGCTAAGTGAAAAATCAGTTGAAATGGCTAGGCGGGCGACGAAGTGAAAAATGATTGACGGTATTACTAAACAACGGGTCCAGGTTCTCATGGATCCCCGTTATGGGCCTTATATCAGAGTTTTTTCATTTCAGGACAGTGGGGCGCTCCGGGATCTGTTTGATGATGAATTCAATGTGCTCTACTGGTTGGGCCCTTGCCCGGACCTTAGTGTTCATGGGGGGAGCGAGTACTATTTCGGTACCGTCGCCGACCCTGTAAAACTTCAGGCACTGCTCGACAGCATCGAGCTATAGGCGTTCGCCAAGGTTTCAAGAGAGAGGGTAAGTCACTGATGATCGATTCTGTAACCGGTGAGCGGGTTCAGGTTCATCTGGACCCTGAGCAGGGACCCTTCGTTTATGTTGTGGGGGCCGAGGACTGCAAACGGCTGGAGTATCTGTTGGATGCTGAGTATTTTGTTCCCTATCTGAAGGTGAAGTCGCCAGATCTCTCTCTACCAGTAGCGTGGATTTATTCCTTCGGCAGCATTGCTGATCCACGAAAGCTTCAGGCGCTTCTGGATGGTATTTGATCGTATGCTTCACTGAGTGGGTTTATGGATCCCAAGGCACCCAGTGCAGGTGTAGGTATTGACACCGTTATCAGGTTATATTTCATGTCTTTTTAGTGATGGTCTAAGTAGCGCAACCTGGCGGAGGCACGCTTCGATAGACCAGACAGCGGAAAAGCAGAATGCCAAAGTTTTTGTGTAGATGTGGTTATGTCATGAATTTGTCGCAGGGATGGTCAGATCATGAAATGACATTGATGCCTGAGTCAGTGATCGAGCGGGTTGCTGAGCGCCTGGAGGTGGGGCCAATGTCTTCGGAGCAATTCTATGAGGCGATTGAAGTGACTGCCATGACAGTTTACCGTTGCCCTCAATGCAGGCGATTGTATTTGGAGGAAGGTAAGAATGGTTTCACGGCCTATGCCGTAGAACAGGCAGGGGCTTGAGGGTTGGTAGCAAGTTGTTCGGAAAATAGAATAGGGCTGAACGTGGCCGGGTTAAGTCTGTTTTTGGAGGCATGCCGATGGGGCTGAATGAGAAATGGGTTCCAGGTTTTGGAGAGGTATTCACTTGGTTCGCCATGGATAAATTCGGTCGAATTGCAGTCATGCTGAATAATTGCTACGGGGCCATTCCCGAGGTACTGCTGAGGCTGGAGGAGGTAGAGCGGGTACTGGACTCGATAAGCGAATTTGTTTGGCAGGAGTCCCAGGAATATTCTGATTACCCGCCAGCAAAGCAGGGTGGCTTTGCAGTGGATCTTTACTCAGCTTGGCGCTGGCAAGAAAAGTCGAAAGCCAGTGTGGCAAGTGCACTGCAAAATGACCTGGAAGAACGGCTGAACTATAGCGAGGCGAACCTTGCTTCTAACAAGGGATTATTCGTGTATCACGCCGTGGAGGGTAGCCGTGCGGGTGAGGACTACCCCGAAGGGTATGCTGGGGATACTGCGATGGGTGATTACTTCAGGTTTTTAGTGCCAGGAGAGTACGCCACGCTTGAGGATTTTCCCGTTGGGCTGAGGCGAGGGCTGGTGGTGTCTGATAGCTTGGACTTTTCTTTGCTCCAGATGCTGGAGAGTAGGCTTGTCAGCCAGCATTTTTGTTCGTTGTACCGGGCGTAGGCAGAGCAGGTTGTACGCTCAGGCTGTTTCCCAGGCGCTCGCAAAGGTCGCCGGAAGCGATAATCATTGGATGGGCCGAGATGATCTCACTGTGCTTTGAAACGGGAGAGTGCAGGATGTTTGACCAAGATAACTTGCCCGGCGCCAACCTCGATGGACTGTCATTGCACCGGGCGCAGTTCGACGGCCTGGATGCCAGGGCGACTACGTTCATAGGTAGCGATCTCAGAAACGCGTCGTTCATCGAGGCGGATCTCACCGCTGTCGACATGCGAGGAGCGACGTTGGCCAATGCCCTGTTCAACGGCGCCCGGCTGCGCAATGCCGATCTTTCTCGGGCGCTGGCCGCCTCTGCCGACTTCAGCGGGGCCGACCTGCGCGCTGCAAACCTGGCAGAGGCTGATATCGGAGGGGCTGTATTCAAGGGCAGCAATCTATGCGGTGCCGATTTACGCGCGCGCAGGATCGAGAAGGCAGAATTCCAGTTGGCCATGTTCAACGACAGTACCCGGTGGCCAGCGGGATTCGATCCTGTCGCTCAAGGCGCAGTCCGGCAAAGCGATGATTCTGCTTTTGAAGTGCCTTCTGAAGAGATCCTATGATCGGCTGACACGGTAATTGGGGGGCGTATGGCGCTCAGTTCAGTCTGAATAGATGGGCTTGATGCGTTGACGCCCAGAGGCAAGCCGGCGTATCTCCCGTTGAGCGATGCGGGCAAGAAAACCTGTACGCCCCTGATTACTCAAGCCTTCGCCATGGCACGGACCGGAGACGGGACAATTTAGGCTGGCATCGCCAAGGCCGGTCACCCGATAATCGGGATCCATTCTCACTGCCGAGCCTTGCCATGTCGTTCAACCCGCTGAGGGGCCGCCCATGACTGCGGTCCGCAAGAACCCCGACGCCTTCGCCTTCCAGGTCATGCTGGGGCTGTGCCTGATCTGGGGCTGCCAGCAGGTGCTGATCAAATCCGCTGCCGTGGACATCGCACCGGTCATGCAGGCGGCGTTTCGCAATGGCATCGCCGCGCTGCTGGTGGGGCTGCTGGTCTGCTGGCGGGGTGGCTGGAGCCAGGTGGGCAGCACCTGGCGCGCCGGGTTGCTGGCCGGCGCGCTGTTCGGCCTGGAGTTCCTGTTCATCGCCGAGGGGCTGAAGTTGACCTCGGCGGCGCACATGTCGGTGTTCCTCTACACCGCGCCGATCTTCACCGCCCTGGGGCTGCATTTCATGATGCCCAGCGAGCGGCTGCGGCTGTTGCAGTGGCTGGGCATCCTGCTGGCCTTCGGGGGGATTGCCCTGGCCTTCGCCGGCGGGGTTTCCCTCGAACACCTCGATGGACGCATGTTGCTGGGCGATGCCCTGGCGATCCTGGCGGGCCTAGCCTGGGGCGCGACCACGGTGGTGGTGCGCGGCTCGCGACTGTCCGAGGCGCCGGCGACCCTGACCCTGTTCTACCAGCTGGCGGTGGGGTTTGTCGGGCTGGTGCTGATCGCCCTGGTGAGCGGGCAGATCGCCGATTTCTCGCTGACCCCGCTGGCGGTGGGCAGTGTGCTGTTCCAG
Source organism: Pseudomonas peradeniyensis (assembly GCF_014268935.2). Taxonomy (GTDB): domain Bacteria; phylum Pseudomonadota; class Gammaproteobacteria; order Pseudomonadales; family Pseudomonadaceae; genus Aquipseudomonas; species Aquipseudomonas peradeniyensis. The sequence goes on from NZ_JABWRJ020000005.1 coordinate 85,977, forward strand.
GGGATCGTGGTGTCGTTTGTGAGCTACCTGACCTGGTTCTGGTTGCTGCGCAAATACCTGGCCTCGAACCTGGCGGTGTTTTCCTTCATCACGCCGCTGTTCGGGGTGACCTTCGGCGTGCTGCTGCTGGATGAGCCGCTGAGCCTGAACTTCGTGATCGGTGCGGGAATGGTGTTGCTCGGGGTGGTCATGGTCAGCGCCGAGGCGTGGGTGCGGCAGCAGTTGCGCAAGCTGGTGGGATGAGAGGGTAGACGCGCCGGCTCCTGGCGCGTTTCACCACGGCCACGGCTTTTGCTACGTAGGCTGCATCCCCTGTCTCCAATGCGTCAGTCATGAACTGTGCGATGGTTTCTGGAGAAGCCAAATAGGCGGCAGCCTCGAATTCATGGAACGTTTCAGTCATTTTGCGTCCTCTGCAAGTGTTGGAGAATGTAGCCAATGAAACGTTGCCAAGAGAGGCACAAATGATTTCGATCTGTTGCTGAATTCAACCCACCATCATCCGGCAGTTCGGGCATTTGAGTGGCATTCCTGCAGGTAATGACCTCCTGTCACGGCCAGCACTCCGGCCACGGCCAACCCTGCCGCCGCCAACACCAACGCTGGCTGTAATCCACCACTGAAATGGCTGCTCAACGCCGCCAGCAACGGCCCGCTCAACTGTCCCAGGGCAAAGCACGCGGTCAGCAACCCGGCATTGCGCTGCGTGGCATGGGGCGCCAGCTCCCGTGAGCGCTGCATCACCAGTTGCATGCAGGCCAGGAACGGCCCGCCGCACAGCAGCACGCCCAATGCCAGGCCGACGCCGCCACCGAGCAGGCAGGCCAGTACACCCAGCCCTTGCAGCCACAGGGTGGTGGTCAGCCAGGCGGAGGTTCGCCCCGGGCGGCGCAGGCTGACGATGGCAACGCCGAGCGCCGATGCCAATCCGAACGCGGGCCAGAACAGGTCGGCTTGCCACTGCCCATGGAACTGCTGGCTGGCCATCTGCGACAGGAAGGTGGCCGGCAGGATGTAGCCGATCCCGTAGAGCGCATAGACCAGGCCCAGGCGTCCGATGCCGGTGCCGCGGCCTTGTTCGTTGACGGCCGCAGGCGTGGCGGTGGGTTCCAGCGCCCGTGGCAGCCACGGCAGCACCGCCAGCAGCATGACCAGCGCGGCGACGCCATAGACCAGCCACAGGGCCGCCGAATCCAGCCCTAGCAGGTGCGCGCCCAGGGCCAGTACGCCCGTCACCGCGATGCCGACGCCGGGCCCGGCGAACACCAGCGCGCCGAGGCGCTGCCGGCCATGGGCGCTGGCCAGTTGCTGGCTGAGGCTGGCGATCATCACCAGCACCCAGGCGCTGGCCACGCCGGTACCGAAGCGCAGCAGCAGGTGGCTCCAGAAACCGTCGGCGGCCCACGAGGCCAGGGTCAGCAGCACGCACAGCCACAGGCCTCCATGCAGACGCAGGCGCACCTGGGCGGGCTGGCGGGCGAACATGGCGTCCACTGCGCCGAGGAAGTAGCCCAGGTAGTTGGCGGCGGCGACCAGGCCGCCGGCGGTGAGGTCGAACTGGCCCTCGGCGATCAGTCGGGGCAGTTGCGGCGTGAGGGCGAAGCGGCCGATGCCCATGGCCATCATCAGCGCCACGGCGCTGGCCAGCAGTTGCACGATGGGTGACATGGAAAGTCTCCTGCACGAAGGGATGCGATGGATGGCAGGGTAGGGCTCATTGACTTTCAATAAAATTGAATAATGATGATCAAGTTGTTCTGTTTTGGAGAATCTCATGGAGTTCAGCCAACTGCGCATCTTCCAGGCCGTGGCCGAGGAGGGCTCGGTGACCCGCGCCGCCGAGCGATTGCACCGGGTGCCGTCGAACCTGTCGACGCGCCTGCGTCAGCTCGAAGAGCAACTGGGGGTGGAGCTGTTCCTGCGCGAGCGCCAGCGCTTGCAGCTGTCGCCGGCCGGCAAGGTGCTGCTCGACTACGCACATAGGCTGACCAACCTGCGTGACGAGGCCCTGGCCGCGGTGCAGGGCGGCCAGCCGGCGGGGGACTTCGTGCTGGGCACCATGTACAGCACGGCGGCCATTCATTTGCCGGCGCTGCTGGCGCGCTACCACCAGGCCTATCCGGCAGTGAACCTGCAGGTGCAGGCGGCGCCCAGTGCCGAGCTGCTGGAAGGGGTGCTCAGCCATCGGCTGGACGCGGCGCTGGTGGACGGCCCGCTCAACCTGGCCGGGCTGGATGGCGTGCCGTTGTGCGAGGAAACCCTGGTGCTGATCACCAGCCCCGAGCACCCGGCGGTGCACAGCGCCAGGGATGTGGCCGGCAAGGCGGTGTTCACCTTCCGCCAGGGCTGCTCGTACCGCATGCGCCTGGAAGCCTGGTACGCCCATGCCCACACGCCGATGGGGCGGGTCATGGAGATCGAGTCGTACCAGAGCATGCTGGCCTGCGTGATCGCCGGGGCCGGGGTGGCGTTGATGGCGCAGTCCATGCTCGACAGCCTGCCGGGCCGCGAGCAGGTGCGGGCGCATCGGTTGCAGGCGCCGTTCGACCAGGCGATGACCTGGCTGATGTGGCGCCAGGGCAAACGCGGGGCGAATCTGCAGGCCTGGATCGACTTGCAACAAAGCGAAACGATTGACCGACCGTCGGAAGCTGCCGTCTGCGCTTGATCCGGGTCAAAATCGCCCCTATGTGTAGGAACAGAGGCATGCGCAATACAGGACATAGGTCTATGATCTGTATGACGCATCGCAAGTTTGATTGACCGTGAGGCTGACCCGTCAAGGGGGCACTATGAACGAACGCATGTACAACTGGCTCCATGACCTCGCCGTCGCCCTGGGCCTGCTCCCGCCACCGTTGCAGCCGGTGCCGATCCCGACCGACGAAGAACAGCGCAAGCGCCAGCCGCGTCGGCGCTGATCACTGACAAAAAGGCCGCCGCATCTCATCGATGCGGCGGCCTTTTGCGTTGTTGCCCCGTGATCTGGCCTCAGGCCAGGTTCGCCGTCGCCACCGGTTTGCGCGAAGCCAGGCTGACCACCACGAAGCTCACCAGGCCGATGGCCAGGCTGTAGTAGATCGGCGAGTTGGCCTCCAGGCCGTCCTTGAACATGAACAGCAGCGCGGTACCGAAGCCCAGCGTCATGCTGGCGATGGCCCCGGCGGTGGTCGCGCGTTTCCAGAAGATTGCGCCGATCAGCGGGATCAGCATGCCGCCCACCAGCAGGTTGTAGGCCAGGGTCAGGGCGCTGATCACATCGTTCACCGCCAGGGCGATACCCAGTACCACCAGGCCGGTGAGCAGGGTGAACAGACGGTTGATGCCCAGGCTCGACTGCTTGCCGCCGCGCAGCTTGGGCAGCAGGTCTTCGGTCAGGGTGGTCGAGGCGGCCAGCAGGCCCGCGCTGGCGGTGGACATCATCGCGGCCAGGGCGGCGGCCATCAGCAGGCCACGGATGCCCTCGGGCAGCTGGCCCTTGATCATCTCGGCGAAGGCGTTGTTCGGGTTGGCCAGATCCGGCATCAGCACGTGGGCGGCCATGCCGATCAGGGCGCAGGCCAGGCCGTACAGCACGCAGTAGATACCGGCGGTGGTGCCGGCGCGCTGGCAGACCTTCTCGTCACGGGCGGTGAACACCCGCTGCCAGATGTCCTGGCCGATCAGGATGCCGAAGAAGTAGATCAGGAAGTAGGTGATGATGGTGTCCCAGCCGATGGTGGTCCAGCTGAAGCTGGCCGCCGGCAGCTTGGCCACCAGGGCGTCCCAGCCACCGGCCTTGTACAGGCACACTGGCAGCAGGATGAACATCAGGCCCACGGTCTTGATGACGAACTGGACGATGTCGGTCAGGGTCAGCGACCACATGCCGCCGATGGTCGAGTACACCACCACCACGCCACCGCCGAACAGCAGGGCCATCCAGAACGGCACGTCGAGCAGCACCTGCAGCACGGTGCCCATGGCCAGGGTCGAGGTCACCGCGATCATCAGCGCATAGGCAAGCATGATCGCCGCGCTGGCCTGGCGGGCCATCGGGTTGTAGCGGCGCTCCAGCACCTGGGTGACGGTGAAGATCTTCAGGCGCAGCAGCGGCTTGGCCAGGAACAGGTTGAGGGCGATGATCCCCAGGCCCAGGGCGGCGCACAGCCAGAAGCCGGAAATGCCGTGGACGTAGCCCAGGCGCACGGTGCCGACGGTGGAGGCGCCGCCGAGCACGGTGGTGGCCATGGTGCCCATGTACAGGGTCGGGCCGAGGTTGCGCCCGGCCACCAGGTAGTCTTCGTGGGTCTTCGCGCGCCGCATGCCGTACCAGCCGAGGGCCAGCATGCTGGCGGCATAGATCAGTACAACGATGATGTCCAAGGCCATTGGGGGTCTCCCGATTATCTTTATTATGGCGAGATCGGCCGTCCGGACGCTGCAAGGCGCCCGGCGGTCCTGTCATGTGTTGACGGGCCTCTATGGCCCTCCCGAATGGCTCCTGCCGGGGTTATTTCAATGGCATTGCACGGGGCGCGTGGGAGCGGCGGTGCGTCGATGCGACTTGCCCCGCGATTGCAATCGCGGGGCAAGCCCGCTCCCACGTCCCTTCAATAACCATTACGCATCAATCAGCGACGTACCACGCCCGGCAGCACGCAAAGCATTTCGAACAGCAGGTTGGCGCCCAGCAGCGAGGTGTTGCCGGTGGTGTCGTAGGGTGGGGAGACTTCGACCAGGTCGCAGCCGATCAGGTCCAGGCCGTGGCAGCCGCGGATGATCTCCATCGCCTGGATAGTGGTCAAGCCGCCGATTTCCGGGGTGCCGGTGCCGGGCGCCCAGGCCGGGTCGATGCCGTCGATGTCGAACGACAGGTACACCGGGCCGCCACCGACTTTCTCGCGCACTTCGGCCATCAGCGGTTCCAGCGACTTGTGCCAGCACTCTTCGGCCTGGACCACACGGAAGCCCTGGCGACGGCTCCAGTTGAAGTCGTCGGCGGTGTAGCCCTGGGCGCGCAGGCCGATCTGCACCACGCGCTCGCAATCGAGCAGGCCTTCCTCCACGGCGCGGCGGAAGGTGGTGCCGTGGGCGATCTTCTCGCCGAACATGTGGTCGTTGACGTCGGCGTGGGCGTCGATGTGCACCAGGCCGATCTTGCCGTGCTTCTTGTGCAGGGCGCGCAGGATCGGCAGGGTGATGGTGTGGTCGCCGCCCAGGGTCAGCGGGATGACATTGTGCTCGACGATCTCGTCGTAGGCCTCTTCGATGATGCGCACGGCGTCCAGCAGGTTGAAGGTGTTGATCGCCACGTCACCGATGTCGGCCACCGACAGCGAGTCGAACGGGGCGGCGCCGGTGGCCATGTTGTACGGGCGGATCATCACCGACTCGGCGCGGATCTGCCGCGGGCCGAAGCGGGTGCCCGAGCGCAGCGAGGTGCCGATGTCCAGGGGCACGCCGATGAACGCGGCGTCGAGCCCTTCGGCGCTTTGCAGGTGGGGGAGACGGAGCATGGTGGCGATGCCGCCGAAACGCGGCATTTCGTTGCCGCCCAGTGGTTGGTGGAGAATCTTGTCCACGGTGGGCCTCATCAGTCGGTCGATTGTTCTGTTTGTTCGAACCTGTGCCGCCGCGCGCCTCGTTGCTCTGGTTGTGCCGGCGGGCAGGGACATTTCGCCGCAGTCTGCGCAAGGTAGTGCCCGGGAAGAATCGCTACCGACAAAAACTTACTTCAGGAATTTCTGAACTATCGGTGTGCGGCCGGGTTAGACTCTGGCCATTTCCAGCCCACGGACCCGTTGCCCCATGGCCTCATCGCTGCCCGACCTGAAACTGCTGCGCATCTTCGCCAGCGTGGTGCGTCACCAGGGCTTCGCCAACGCCCAGCGCGACCTCAACCTGTCGACCTCGGCCATCAGCACCTACATGAGCCAGCTGGAAAGCGCCCTGGGCATCGTGCTCTGCCACCGAGGCCGTGGCGGTTTCAGCCTGACCAGCAAGGGCGAGCTGTTCCACCAGGAGACCTTGCGCCTGCTGGGGGAGCTGGACGGCTTCGAGCAGTACGCGGCGGCGCTCAAGGGCGAGTTGCGCGGCACTCTCAACCTGGGGGTGATCGACTCCACCGTGGGCGACCGCGCCCTGCCGCTGGCCGAGGCCATCGGCGCCTACAGCCAGGAGCACCCGGCGGTGCACCTGCACCTGTCGGTGTCCAGCCCGTACGAACTGCAACTGGGCGTGCAGGACAATCGCCTGGACCTGGCCATCGGCGCGTTCTCGTCGCGCATGAGCGGCCTGGTCTACCAGCCGTTGTACCGCGAGCAGCACTGGCTGTATTGCAGCAGCCGCCACGCGCTGTTCGGTGAGCGACGGATCCCGGAGCCGGTGATCACCCAGCAGCGCATGGTCGGGCGCGGCTACTGGAGCCAGGCAGAGCTGGCCCGGCACGGTTTCAAGCACAGCGCCGCCACCGTGGAGAGCATGGAAGCGCAGCTGATTCTGATTCTCTCCGGCGCCTACATTGGCTACCTGCCCGAGCACTACGCCCAAGCCTGGGTCGACAAGGGCGACCTGCGCGTGCTGTCGCCAGCGACCTTCGGCTACCAGGCGCCGTTTTCCCTGATCATCCGCCGTGGCCGGAGCCGGGAACCCCTGATCCAGACGTTCCGCGACTTGCTCAAGAGTCAGCTCAACGTGGGCTGACGCAGGTCGTTTTCAGCACATTCCGTCAGGTCGGGCTAATTTCCTACAAAACTTGACCGCTGACGTGATGGCCTTCTGCTAAATATCTACTTGCTTTGATGATTTTCCCACTCATCTGGATAAGCAAGGGATCGCCAACGATGCGCATGAATTTGCCCGTCACCGAGCACGAAAGAACCTTTCCCCAAGACCAGCGGCTGATCTCCACCACCGACCTGAACAGCCGCATCACCTATTGCAACGACGCATTCGTGGCCATCAGCGGGTTCACCTACGACGAACTGGTCGGCCAGCCGCACAACCTGGTGCGTCACCCCGACATGCCGCCGGCGGTCTTCGGGCATATGTGGGACACCATCAAGCAAGGCAAACCCTGGATGGGCGTGGTCAAGAACCGCGCCAAGAACGGCGACTTCTACTGGGTCAGCGCCTACGTCACGGCGGTGTACGAGAATGGCCGCATCAGCGGCTACGAGTCGGTGCGCTCGGTGCCGACCCGGGAGCAGATCCGCCGGGCCGAGAAGTTGTACGCCCGGCTGCGGGCAGGGCGCTCGCCGGTGCCGCTGGCGGCGCGGCTCGGTTATGGAGTCGGCCATGGCTGGCCGCTGATCGGCGCGGGCTTGCTGTCGGCCGCCGCCTACCTGTGGCTGCCCCCCTATGCGGCATTGGGTGTGCTGATGGCCAGCCTGCTGGCGGCCTGGTACGTGGTCGAGCACCGGCAGAACCAGTCGATCCGGCGCACTCTGCAGGAGCACCCCAAGGCCTTCACCAGCCCGTTGGTGGCGCTGACTTACAGCGACAATCCCGGGCTGCAGGGCCAGCTCGACCTGGCGATCATCAGCGAGGAGGCGCGCCTGCAGACCGCGCTGACGCGCCTGGTGGACGCCGGTGTCGGGGTCAAGTCGCGGGCCGCGCAGTCCGCCGACCTGTCCGATGCCCAGGCGCAGATGCTCGACCGCCAGCGCAGCGAGACCGACCAGTCGGCCACCGCCATCGCGCAGATGGCGGCAACCATCCAGCAGGTCACCCACAACGTGCAGAGCACCGCCCATGCCGCCAGCGACGCCGACCAGCTGGCCCAGCAGGGCAGCGACCTGGCGCAGCAGAGCCTGCGCGCCATGGGCAGCATGAGCGAGGCGGTGAGCGACATCGGCCAGGCGGTCAACGCCCTGGCCGAGCAGACCCAGTCGATCGGCAGCGTGGTGGATGTGATCACCTCGATCGCCGAGCAGACCAACCTGCTGGCGCTCAATGCCGCCATCGAGGCGGCGCGGGCCGGCGAGCAGGGCCGGGGCTTCGCCGTGGTGGCGGACGAGGTGCGTTCGCTGGCGCAGCGCACCCGCGCCTCGACCGAGGAGATCCACCACATCATCTCCACCCTGCGCTCCGGTGCCGATCGCGCGGTGGCCAGCGCCAGCCGGGGCCAGCAGATCTCCAGCGACAGTGTGCACAGCGTCGAGGCGGTGCAGGCGGCGTTGTCGGGGATCGCCCAGGCGGTCAGCCGCATCACCGGCATGAGCCAGCAGATGGCCACGGCGTCCGAGCAGCAGAGCCATGTCGCCGAGGACATCAACCAGCAGATCGTGCGCATCGCCCATTTGTGCGACGAGAGCGCGGGGCAGGCCAGGCAGGGGGCCGAGATCAGCCAGGACCTGGAGCGCATGGCGGAGTACCTGCACAGCCTGGCGGAGCGGTTCAACCGCTGAAGTTGGACCGTGTGAGCGGGGCGTGGGAGCGGGCTTGCCCCGCGATTGCAGTGCTGGCTTTGTCGCGGGGCAAGCCCGCTCCCACGAACGCCTCGCAGCCCCCGGGGATGGCAACCCTGTGGCAAACTACCCGCCCCAAGGAGCCCCCCATGCCCAGACCCCGTTGCGAGCGCTGCCAGCGCCCGCTCGCCTATTGCCTTTGCCCACTGATCCCGCACCTGGACAGCCGCACCCGCGTGGTCGTGCTGCAGCACCCCAGCGAAACCGCCCACGCCCTGAACACCGCACGCCTGGCGGCCCTTGGGCTGGTCAACGCCGAGCTGCGGATCGGCGAGGTGTTCGACGACCTGCATACGCTGCTGGCCACGCCGGGCTATCGACCCGTGTTGCTGTTCCCCGGTGATGAAGCCGAGGTCCTGCAAGGCTATGGTCAAGACGTCGACCTGCCGTTGATGCTGATCGTGCCGGATGGTACATGGCGCAAGGCGCGCAAGATGCTGTACCTGAACCCGCTGCTCGAGGCGCTGCCGCGGGTGACCCTGGGCAACGTCCCACCCTCACGCTATCGGCTGCGCAAGGCACCGGAGCCGGGGGCCTTGTCGACCCTGGAGGCAGTGGTGCAGGCGTTGAATGTGTTGGAGGCACCGAGCGGTTTCGCTGCTTTGTTGAGGCCTTTTGAAGCGCTGATCGAGGGGCAGATCAGCGCGATGGGGCAGGAGACGTTCGAACGTAATCATGGCGAAAAGTGACCACTACGCCGATCAGCAGCACCCTGTTTTGGTTCACTGGCAGGGGCGCGTTCGCCGGTGAAGCCCTGATCTGGGGCGTGGCCGCCGCCTGCTGCGACCCCTGCACACCTCGTCCCGCCTGAGGTGCCGTGTTTCCGGCACTGCTATTGCTAGGTCAACCATGCATCGATAACGGACAAGCATTGCGTGGTGAGGAACTGATTATGCCTCGGGCCTTTTTCAATGAGATGTACGATGCGGCGGGTGATTGCCGGCCTCATTATCAGGCGTTTGCGCGCTGGCTGGCCGACACGCCGTTGGAGTTGCTCGAGCAGCGGCGTCGCGAGGCGGACCTGCTGTTTCACCGGGCAGGCATCACGTTCACCTTGTACGGCGATGAGCAGGGTACCGAGCGGCTGATCCCCTTCGATATCATTCCGCGCAGCATCAAGGCCAGCGAGTGGCAGGTCGTGGAGCGTGGCTGCATCCAGCGGGTGCAGGCGCTGAACCTGTTCCTCGAGGATATCTACCACGACCAGCGGATCCTCAAGCAAGGCATCATCCCACCGGAGCAGGTACTGGCCAACGACGGTTACCAGGTGGCCATGCAGGGGCTGGACCTGCACCGAGGCATCTATGCGCACATCGCCGGTGTCGATCTGGTGCGCGATGGCGACGGCAGCTACTACGTCCTGGAAGACAACCTGCGCACGCCGAGCGGCGTGAGCTACATGCTCGAAGATCGCAAGATGATGATGCGGCTGTTCCCGGAGCTGTTCGCCGCCCAGCGGGTGGCGCCCATCGACCATTATCCGAATCTGTTGCTGGACACCCTCAAGCGCTCAAGCCCGCTGGACAATCCCACCACCGTGGTGCTGACTCCGGGCCGCTTCAACAGTGCCTATTTCGAGCATGCCTTCCTGGCGCGGGAAATGGGTGTGGAACTGGTGGAGGGCGCTGACCTTTTCGTGCGTGACAACCGGGTGTTCATGCGTACCACGTCAGGCCCGCAGGCGGTCGATGTGATCTACCGCCGGCTGGACGATGCCTTCCTCGATCCGCTGACGTTCAATCCGGACTCGCTGCTGGGCGTGCCAGGACTGATCACGGCCTACCGGGCCGGCAATGTTGTGCTGGCCAACGCCGTGGGCACCGGAGTGGCTGACGACAAGTCGATCTACCCGTATGTCGACGACATGATCCGCTTCTACCTGAGCGAAGAGCCGATTCTCAAGAACGTGCCCACCTGGCAATGTCGCAAGCCTGCGGAGTTGTCCCATGTGCTGGCCAATCTGGCGGACCTGGTGGTCAAGGAAACCCAAGGGTCCGGTGGCTACGGCATGTTGGTCGGGCCGGCCGCCAGCACGGCGGAAATCGAAGCGTTCCGAGCCCGTATCAAGGCGCGACCCCATGCGTACATCGCACAGCCCACGCTGTGCCTATCCACTTGCCCGACCTTTGTCGAGAGTGGCATATCGCCGAGGCATATCGACCTGCGCCCGTTTGTGCTGTCAGGCAAGGAAACCCGCCTGGTGCCAGGTGGCCTGACCCGCGTGGCGCTGCGTGAAGGCTCGCTGGTGGTCAATTCTTCCCAGGGCGGCGGCACCAAGGACACCTGGGTGGTGGAGGACTGAATCATGCTTTCAAGAACGGCTGCCGACCTGTATTGGATGTCCCGTTACCTTGAGCGCGCGGAGAACCTCGCACGCATGCTCGAAGTCAGCTATTCGCTTTCGCTGATGCCGCAGGCGGGGCGTAGCGATGGCCGCGCCGAGCTGGCGATGTCGCTGTTGGCGGCCGGAACGCTGGACGATTATCACCGTCGCCATGGTGAACTCAACGTCGAGTACATGCTGCATTTTTTCGCTCTGGACGAACGCAACCCCGGCAGCATCTATTGTTGCCTGCGCGCGGCTCGCAGCAATGCGCATGCCGTGCGCGGGCGGATCACTGCTGACATGTGGGAGAACATCAACGCTACATGGCTCGAGATGCGCAACATCGCCGACAAGGGCCTGGCACGCTACGGCATCAACTCTTTCTGCGAATGGGTCAAGGAGCGTTCGCATCTGTTCCGCGGAGCCACCGCCGGCACCATTATGCGCAATGACGCCTATGGCTTCATCCGGTTGGGCACCTTCCTCGAACGGGCCGACAACACGCTGCGCCTGTTGGATGCGCGCTACGAAATGTTTGGTGAGGAGTCCGAGGAGGTCAGTGACAATTCGGCCCGTGGCTATTACCAATGGAGTGCCTTGCTGCGGGCGCTGTCCTCCTTCGAGGCGTTCAATGAAATCTACCGCACGGCTCCCGGTGCCGAGCAGGTGTCGGAGATGTTGTTGCTACGCGCGGACGTACCGCGTTCGCTGCATGCCTGCGTCGAGGAGCTGGCACAGCTGCTGGCCGGCCTGCCGGGCGACAACGGGCGTCCGGCGCAACGCCTCGCGGCAGAGCTGAGTGCGCGGTTGCGCTTTACCGGTATCGAGGAAATTCTCGCGTCCGGATTGCATCAGTGGCTGAACCATCACATTGGCCAGATCAATCATCTGGGGCAGAGCGTTCACGATTCCTATCTGGAGGTAGTATGAGACTGTCCATTCGTCACGACACCACCTATCACTATTCCGACGATGTCTGCATGAGCATTCAGCTGCTGCGACTGACGCCCCAGAGCAGCGAACGCCAGCGCGTCCTGCAATGGCAGCTGGAATTGCCGCGCCCGGTAGGCAGCCAACTTGATCCTTATGGCAACGTCCTGCACGTGCTGACGCTCGACGAACCCCATGGTGCGTTGATGCTGAGCGCCCATGGCGAGGTGGAGATCGACCAGACCCTGGAGGTGGAGCACGACACACGATCGGCCTTGCCCTTCCTGCGCTCGAGCAAGCTCAGCAGCCCCGACGAGGCGTTGCATGATTTCGCCGTGCGCCACTGTGGCAGTCGTCGTGATCGGACGGCGCTGATCGAGTTGATGAACGGATTGGCCGATCACATGGCCTACAGCCCTGGTTCGACGGCGGTCGATACCGTGGCCGCCGAGGCGTTCGCCAACCGCGCCGGAGTCTGCCAGGACCATACCCACGCTTTTCTCGCCTGTGCCCGCAGCCTGGGCGTGCCGGCGCGCTATGTGTCAGGCTACCTGTGCACCGAGGACGAGAACCATCTGGCCAGTCATGCCTGGGCCGAGGCCTGGCTCGACGATGGCTGGTACAGCTTCGATGTGACCAACCGTCTGGCTCGGCCCGAGCGCCACCTGAAACTGGCGGTGGGGCATGATTACCTGGACGCTTGCCCGGTACGCGGCATGCGCCGTGGCGGGGGGATCGAGTCGATGCAGGCGCAGGTTCTGGTCAGCTCCAAGCCACAGTCTCAGCAGCAATAGCGACACTTCCTACCTCTGCATGAGTTAGCACCATGACGTACTGCGTTGCGATGCACCTGGCCGATGGGCTGGTGTTCATTTCGGATTCACGGACCAATGCGGGGATCGACCAGATATCGACGTTTCGCAAGCTGTTCGTTTTCAACCGCTCGGGCGAGCGTGTGATTGTGCTGCAGACCGCCGGCAACCTGGCCACGTCGCAATCAGTGGTGAGCCTGCTCCGTCAGCGCTGCAACCAGGACGGCGCGCACCTATTGAACGTGCCGACGCTGTATGACGCCACGGCGCTGGTGGCCGAGACCATCCGCGAGGTGATCGCCCGCGACTGCACCAAACTGTCAGGCAAGGTCGACCTGGGCTGTTCGTTCCTGGTGGGCGGGCAGATCGCCGAGCAGCCCATGGGGGTGTACAACATCTATCCCCAGGGTAATTTCATCCAGGCCACGGAAGATACGCCGTTCATGCAACTGGGCGAGAGCAAGTACGGCAGGCCGATCCTTGATCGCAACCTGCTGTATCACACACCGCTGGGCGAGGGATTGCGCTGTGGCCTGATTTCGTTCGATTCGACCATGCGCAGCAACCTGTCGGTGGGCATGCCACTGGATGTGCTGGTGTATCGCAAGGACAGCCTGGCTGCCAGCAACTGTCACCGGATCGGCACCCATGATCCCTATTTTCTGCGGATCCAGGCGCAATGGGCCGATGGTCTGCGGGATCTGCTCGCCGCGTTGCCGGAGCCGCCGGAGGTTTATATCCGCTGAGGGCGTTTGTCGGGGATAGGGGCGCACAACCGATCTCGCTGCGCTGATATCCCTGTCTGAGTGGGCTTGCCCGTGAAGGCGCCTCGATCGGCATTCACCGCTCTCGCAACGCTTCGGTCCTGGCCTTGAGGACGGGTTTGAGCAGATAGTCCAGCACGCTCTTCTGCCCGGTGATGATATCCACCGTGGCCACCATCCCCGGAATGATCAGCAGCGGCTTGTTGTCCCCGCCCAGGTGGTTCTTGTCCGTGCGCACCTGGATCAGGTAGAACGCATTGCCCTTGTCGTCGGTGACGGTATCCGCGCCGATCAGCTCCAGCTTGGCCTTGAGTCCGCCGTAGATGGTGTAGTCGTAGGCGCTGAACTTGACCATCGCGGTCTGCCCCGGGTGCAGGAATGCCACATCCTGGGGCCTTACCTTGGCCTCTATCAGCAGGTTGTCCTCGATCGGCACGATCTCCACCAGGTCGCTGCCGGGCTGGACCACGCCGCCGATGGTGTTGACCTTGAGCAGCTTGACGATGCCGCGTACCGGCGACACCACGGTGGTGCGGTTGACCCGGTCGTCGATGGCGATGCTGGTGGCGGTGATCTTCGACAGCTCCGTGCGCTTGTCGTTGAGCTCCTTGGCGGCGTCGGAGCGGAAGCTGGCGTCGGATTCCTGGATCTTGCTGCGGATTTCGGCGATCGCCGCCTCGGCGCGGGGGATCGCCAGGTTGGTGGCATTGAGCTGGCCGCGCGCCTCCACGCTGCGCTGCTTAAGGCGCAGGATCTCCACCGGGGAGATGGCGCCCTTGCCCACCAGCGGCGAGGACATGTCCAGCTCCTGCTGCAAAAGGCCCACGGCCGAACGGTATTGGTCGGCCTTGGAGCGGAACTCGGCCAGCTCCTGGGTCTTCTGCCGCAGTTGTTCGTTGAGGGTCTGCTTTTCGCTGGCCAGGCGCCGCTGGCGCGACTGGTACAAGGCGATTTCGTCCTCGGCCACCTGCGGTGCCTTGCCGCGTACCTCGTCGGACGGCACGAAGGGGCGGCCGTCGGATTCGGCCGACAGGCGTTCGACCTGGGCGGTCAGCGCATAGCGATCAGCCTCGCTCTCGCCCTTGTTCGACTTGAAGCGGGTGTCGTCCAGGCGCAGCAGGGTCGCGCCCTTGTCGACCATCTGCCCTTCGCGCACGAAGATCTCGGTGACGATGCCGCCCTCGAGGTTCTGCACCACCTGTACCTTGCTCGATGGGATGGCCTTGCCCTCGCCGACGGTGACTTCGTCGAGCACCGCGAAATTGGCCCAGACCAGGGCCACCAGCAACAGGATCGCCGCCAGCCACACGGTCAGGCGCGACAGGCTGGGGGACTCCTGCAAGGTGGCGCCGGCCAGTTCCGGCATGTAGTCGCGTTCGGCGCGCTTGTCGGCGCCCTGGAGGTAGCTGCGCACGCTATGGCTGAGGGGCATGTTCTACCTCCGATGCAGGCCGGGGCCTTTGTGGGAGCGGGCTTAGATTGTTGGTTCACAGCGCCGCGCCGATACGGCCTTTGCGCAGCGCATCGATGACCGCGTCCTTCGGCCCATCGGCGACGATCTTGCCGTTGTCCAGTACCAGCAGCCGGTCCACCAGGCTGAGCATCGAGGTGCGGTGGGTGACCAGCAGCAGGGTCTTGCCCGGCACCCAGTCCAGCAGGCGCTGGCGCAGTTGCTCCTCGCTGCTGTTGTCCATGTGGCTGGTGGGTTCGTCGAGGATCAGGATCGGCGGCTCCAGCAGCAGGGCCCGGGCCAGCAGCACGGCCTGGCGCTGGCCACCGGACAACAGCTGGCCGCGCTCGCCTACCGGGCGGTCAAAGCCCTGCGGGTGCTGGCGGGCCAGTTCGCTGACCCCGGTCAGCTCGGCCACCTCGAGCATGCGCGCATCGCTGACATGGCGGGCGCCGAGGGTGAGGTTGTCACGCAGGCTGCCGGCCAGCAGGGGCAGGTCATGGGCCACGTAGCCGAGCTGGCTGCGCAGGTCGGCGATGTCCAGCTGGCGCAGGTCGAGGTTGTCCAGCAACACCTGGCCTTCGTCAGGGTGATGGAAGCCCATCAGCAGGCGGGCGAGGGTACTCTTGCCCGAGCCGCTGCGGCCGATGATGCCGATGCGCTCGCCCGGCTTGAGCGTGGCGCTGACATCGTTGAGCGCCGGGGCCGTTTGCCCGGCATAGCGGAAGGTGGCGTGGTTGATGGTGATGCCACCCTGCAGCGCGGTGTGCTCCAGGGCCTGGTGCTCGGCCTCGCGTTCCTGGGGCAGGCTCATCAGCGCGTCGGTGCTGCGCATGGTCAGCTGCGCCTGCTGGTAGCGGGTGATCAGCCCGGCGATCTGGCCCAGCGGCGCGAGGACCCGGCTGCCGAGCATGTAGCTGGCCACCAGCGCGCCGACGCTGAGGTTGCCGGCGATGATGCTGTACACCCCGGCGACGATGGTGGCCATGCCGCAGAACTGCTGGATGAACAGCGTGCCGTTGCTGGCCAGCGAAGACAGGTTGCGGGCATGGGCGTCGAGGCGGGCGATGGCGCCGTTGGTGTGTTCCCACTGGTACTGGCGCTCGCTTTCGGCGCCGCAGGCCTTGAGGGTTTCCAGGCCGCCGAGGGTCTCGATCAGCAACGCCTGGCGCACCGCGCCGAGGCTCAGGCTCTTCTGCACCGTGTCACGCAGGCGTACCTGGATGAACAGCGCCAGACCCACGGCCAGCGGGAAGGCGATCAGCGGGATTACTACCAGCCAGCCGCCGAGCAGGCCGATCACCAGCAGCATCAGCGCCACGAACGGCAGGTCGATGATGCTGGTCAGGGTGACCGCGGTGAGGAATTCGCGCAGCCCCTGGAAGTCATGAATGCTCTGGGCGAAGCCGCCGATGGTGGCGGGTCGCGCCTTCATGCTCATGCCGGTGATGCGTTCGAACAAGGTGGCCGAGAGAATCAGGTCGGTCTTCTTGCCGGCCTGGTCCAGCAGGTGCGCACGAACCATGCGCAGCACCAGCTCGAAGGCGGTGCCGATGAACAGCCCGGCGACCAATACCCACAGGGTGGACAGCGCCTGGTTGGGCACCACGCGGTCGTAGGTCTGCATGACGAACAGCGGCACCATCAACCCCAGCAGGTTGATCAGCAGACTGGCCAGCAGGGCATCGCCATACAGCCAGCGCGAGTGGCGCAGGGTGTCGCGGAACCAGGCATTGACCCGTGGGATCAGCGGGGCGCGCACCTCCTCCAGGGTATGGCGAGGACGGGCGAACAGGACCTGGCCGCTGTAGGCCTCGGCCAGGGCATCGCGTTCGACCCACTGCTCGCCGCCTTCGGCTTCGCACGGCAGCAGCAGGGCCCGGCCGTTGTCCGCCCAGCGCTGCAGCACGGCGCTGCGGCCGTCGTTGAGGATCAGCAGAACCGGCAGGTTGAGTGCCGAGATGGCGTCCAGGTCACGTTGCAGCACCCGCGCCTGCAACCCCGCCCGCGCGGCGGCGCGGGGCAGCAGGGCCAGGGGCATGCGTTGCTCGGCCAGCGGCAGGCCGCTGCACAGGCTGGCGCGGCTGGCAGGGCAGCCGTGCAGCTTGCACAGGATCAGCAGGCCATCGAGCAACGGATCATCAACATCCAGGCGCGGTTGCGCGCTTTGCATACTGGTCACGATGGCCTACTCCTGCCGCGGTGGACGGGAAATGGGCGCTGGCGAAAAGTCCCTTGTCTCGTCAGAACCTAACGCATGTCGGGCAGTTTCGCCTCGTTGCGTACTTCGGTCTTGGCGATGGCCTCGGGCGGCAGCGAGATGTGCTGCTTGCTCAGCAACTCACCCATGGTCGCCAGGACCCGGTACATGGAGAACTCCTCGGTGTAGCGCACTTCGGTGTAGCGCCGGTTGGCGTTGTACAGCTCGTTCTCGCTGTCGAGCACGTCGAGCAGGGTACGCTGGCCCAGGCCGAACTGGTCCTGGTAGGCGGCGCGCACGCGCTGGGTGGTTTCGGCGTACTCGCGGGCGCTCGGGGTCTGCTTGCGGGCGTTGTTCATCGCGTTCCAGGCCAGGCTGAGGTTTTCGTTCAGCTCGCGCAGGGCGTTGTTGCGGATGTCCATTGCCTGGTTGATCTTGTGCGCGTCGGACTGCAGGCGGGCCTTGTCGCTGCCGCCGCGGAACAGGTTGTAGCTGAGCTCGACGCCGGCCTGCCAGTCGTTGTTGTCATGGCCCTTCTGGCCGCCGATGTTGTTGTTGGCGCCGGTGGCCAGCACCGCGTCCAGGCGCGGGTAGAAGGGCGACTTGGCCACTTCGTATTGCTGCTCGGCGGAGCGCACGTCAGCCTGGGCCGATTTGAGGTAGGGGTTGTTCTCCAGCATGCCCTGGCGGGCATTGAGCAGGTCACCCGGTACTTCACCCTTGATCGTGACCGGTGTTTCCAGCTCGTCCGGCATGCGCCCGACTACGCTGTAGAAGTTGGCCTCGGCGTCGGCCAGGTCGACCTCGGCGGTGTCCAGGTTGTTCTCGGCCAGGGCGCGACGGGCGCGGGACTGGTCGAGGTCGGCGGTGCTGCCCACGCCACGTTCGCTGCGCAGGCCGATCTGGTCGTTGACCCGCAGGTGGGCCTGCAGGTTGTTCTTGGCCAGGGTCACCAGTTCGCGGCGCTTGAGTACCTCGAGGTAGACCTCGATGGCGCGCAGGGCGATGCTCTCGGCGGTGGCCTGGGTGTAGTAGGCGCGCGAGGTGGCCACCGCCTCGGTGCGGGCGACTTCGTTGGAGGTGTTGAAGCCGTCGAACAGCATCTGCCGCAGACGCAGTTCGGACTGGGTGTAGTTGAGGGTTTCCTTGTTGTGGTTACGCGTACCGTCGGGGTTGAAGCCGCGGGTGTTGGTGTTGTCCGAGCGTTGCCGGCCGTAGCCTGCGACCAGATCGACGGTTGGGTAGTACCCCCCGCGGGCGAACTTCACATCCTCGTCGGCCGACAGCCTGCTGTTGCGGCTGGCGCTGATCTCGGGATGCTGGTCCACGGCGTTCTGGACAGCCTCGGTGATCGACATCGCCTGACTGTTGGCACACGCCATGGCCAACAAAATCGCACTGGTGATGGGGGTTAAAGCGCGCATGGGGTACATCTCCCTGGTCTTGAATAATGTCCTGCTAATCGCCAAAAAAATGACGAAAAATTAGAATCAAACCGTTTCAGGTTTGTAACAACAGAGCTAAGAACATTTATCGGGCGAGCTAAGAAGATTTTTTCATAAGATATATGCGAAAAAAAACTTATGCGGTCTAAGGAATCCGCGACATTGTTTCATTCAGGCGGTTACGGGAATTGGCTGGGACAGGCGATTTTCGGGCCTTGGTGAAAGTTCCAGATTTTTTGCAGCTAAGGAGACAGGGGAGGAAGGCGAAAGCGGAATTTGGCGACAGAAAAATGGCACTCAATAATGGCCATTCGCCCTTCTCGCTATCGCGGCAGTCGTCACAAGGAGCGTGGTTTCTCACGAACGTGACAGCAACGATCCACCAGCCATGGCACTCGGAACGTTGCGCACATTACCCGGCACGCCTTGATCTGCGAAAAGCCCATCGGCAGGGGAGGCGTACGCTCATGGCTAAATTAGTCGGTGTAGTCGGCAAGGTGATCGGCCAGGTATTCGCGGTGGGCGACGATGGTCATCGCCGCCTGTTGGTGGAGGGCGACCGGTTATTCGCCGGCGAACAGCTCGAGACCGGCAGCGAGGGCGCCGTGGCGGTGCGGCTGCAAAATGGCGCGCAGCTGACCCTGGGTCGCGGCAGCAGCCTGGAGATGACCACCGACCTGCTGGCCAATCGCGCGCCCCATGTGCAGGCGCCGGACGCGCAGCCCAGCGAGGCCCAGCTCAGTGATGTCGAGCAGCTGCAAAAAGCCATTGCCGCAGGCGCCGACCCCACGCAGGAGGCCGAGGCGACGGCGGCGGGCGGCAACCCGTCGGGTGTGTCGGGGGCGCTCGGCGGGGGGCACAGTTTCGTGATACTGACCGAGGTGGCCGCCCGGGTGGATCCCACCATCGGCTTCCCCACCGCAGGATTCAACGGTTTCCCCCTGCTGGCCAATCTCGAACTCGGTGGCCTCGACGGCAACGACGATGGGCCGCTGCCGGCCAGTACCCCCGTGATCGACAATCCGGTCAGCCTTAATGGCCTGGATATCAGCCCCGCCGAATTGACCCTGGACGAAGCCAACCTGCCCCAGGGCTCGGCCAGCAATCCGGCGGCCCTGACCCAGTCAGGCAGCTTCACGGTGGTGGCTGCCGACGGCGTGTTCAACCTCAGTGTCGGCGGCATCAATGTGGTCACGGCGGGCGTGGTCACCGGCGTCGGGCAGTCCATCGTCACCGGGCTCGGCAATGTGCTGACCATCACCGGCTACAACCCGGCCACCGGCGTGGTGAGCTACAGCTACACCCTGACCGGCGCCGAGCATCACCCGGACGGCGCGGGCAGCAATACCCTGGGCGAGCAGTTCCCGGTGCTGGTCAGCGACACGGATGGCGACGTCGCCAGTGGCACGCTCGACGTGATCATCCGTGACGATGTGCCACGGGCGGTGAACGACACCAATGCGACCGCTGCCACCGAGCAGCATGTGGAACTCAGCGGCAATGTGCTGAGCAACGATATCCAGGGGGCGGACCGCATCCCCAGCGGTCCGGTGGTGGCCGGCACCTTCGTCGGCACCTACGGCACACTGGTCCTGGCGGCGGACGGTTCCTACACCTACACCCTCAACACCAACGACCCGGACTTCAAGAACCTGCACGGCGGTGGCAACGGGGTGGAGACCTTCACCTACACCCTGAAGGACGCCGACGGCGATACCAGCACCGCGACCCTGACCCTGAACGTCAGCAACCTCGACGATCCGGTGACGCTGGGCGGTCTGAACGTGAACGGTGGCGAACTGACCGTCTACGAGAAGAACCTGGCCGACGGCAGCGCGCCGAACCCAGGTGCACTGACCCAGAGCGGCACCTTCACGGTCGCAGCGCCGGACGGCCTGCAATCCTTGAGCGTCGGCGGCATCAGCGTGGTCAGTGGCGGCGTGGCGGCGAGCTTCCCGCAGTCGATCACCACGGCCCTGGGCAATACCCTGACCATCACCGGCTACAACCCGGCCACGGGCGTGATCAGCTACAGCTATACCTTGCTGGACAATGAGAGCCACGCCAACGGCGACGGCGCCAACAGCCTGTCCGAGCACTTCACCGTCACGGCCACGGACACCGACGGCAGCACGGCCAATGGCTCGCTGGACGTGAACATCGTTGATGACCTGCCCAAGGCCAACCCTGATTCGGCCAGTGTCGTCGAAGGCGGCACGGTCAGCGGCAACGTGCTCGACAACGACACCTCAGGCGCCGACGTGCGCGCCGATGGCAAGTACGTGGTCGGCGTGCGGGCCGGCGCCGATACCTCGACCTCGGCCAGCGGCCAGCTGGGCACCCAGGTCCAGGGCCAGTACGGCTACTTGACCCTGGATGCCCAGGGCAATGCCACCTATCACGCCAACCCCAACGCCGTGGCACCTGCCGGGGCAACGGACGTGTTCGTCTACACCGTGCGGGACAGTGACGGTGACGAAAGCACCACCACCATCACCATCGACGTACGTGATTGCTCGCTGATCGCCGGTGCCGACAGCGAGGTCACGGTCTACGAGAAAGCCCTCGACCTGACCAAGGATGGCAACGACCTGGCCGCAGGGAATGTGGTCGGCAGCCAGCCAGGCTCGACCGGCGAGACGGCCAGCGGCTCGCTGGCCAGCTCCATCAGTGGCGGAACCGGGGCGCTGACCTTCACCCTGGTCGGCAATGCCACCGGCCAGTACGGCCAGATCCAGCTGAATGCCGATGGCTCCTACACCTACACCCTGACCTCGGCGCCGAATTCGCCGAATCACGTCAACGACGGGCCGAACGTGCTGACGGAAACCTTTACTTACCAGGTGACGGATTCGCTCGGCAACTCGACCACCAGCACCATCGTGATCAGCATCGTCGACGACGTGCCCAAGGCTCACAGCGACTTTGCCAATGTCTACGAAGGCGGCACCGTCAGCGGCAATGTGCTGGTCAACGATGTGATCGGCGCGGACGTGCCGGCCGATGGCAAGTACGTGGTCGGCGTGCGCGCAGGCAGCGACACCTCGACCTCGGCCATTGGCCAGCTGGGCAGCAATGTGGTTGGGCAGTATGGCTACCTGACCCTCGACGCCCAGGGCAACGCCACCTATCACGCCAACCCCGACAGCGTGGCGCCGGCCGGAGCCACGGACGTGTTCGTCTACACCATCCGCGACGCCGATGGCGACGAGAGCACCACCACCATCACCATCGATGTGCACGATATCTCGCTGGTCGCCTGCCCGGACGACACGGCCAAGGTCTACGAGAAAGCCCTGGACCTGACCAAGGATGGCAACGACCTGGCCGCAGGTACCGTCACCGGCAGCGATCCGCATGCCACTACGGAAACCACCAGCGGCTCGCTGGCCGGTTCGGTCAGTGGCGGCATCGGTGCCCTGACCTTCACCCTGGTGGGTAATGCCGCCGGGCAGTATGGCCAGATCCAGCTGAACAGCGATGGCACCTATACCTACACCCTGACCTCGGCGCCGAACTCGCCCAACCATGCCAACGATGGCCCGAACGTGGTCACCGAGAGCTTCACTTATCAGGTGAAGGATTCGCTCGGCAACACCACCACCAGCACCATCGTGGTCAGCATCGTCGACGACGTGCCCAAGGCCCATTGCGATGTGGCTTCGGTCAAGGAGGGCGCCAGTGTCAGCGGCAACGTGCTGGACAACGACGTGGTCGGCGCCGATGTGCGTACCGACGGACAATACGTGGTCGGCGTGCGAGCAGGCTCTGACACCTCGACGTCAGCCATCGGCCATGTCGGCGACACGATCGTCGGCCAGTACGGCTACCTGACCCTGGACAGCCAAGGCAACGCCACCTACCACGCCAACCCCGACAGCGTGCCGCCCGCCGGGGCGACCGACAGCTTCGTCTACACCATCCGTGATGCCGATGGCGACGAGAGCACCACGACCATCCGCATCAATGTCCAGGACAGCAAGCTGGTGGCGTGCGAGGACAACGACGTCACCGTCTACGAAAAAGCCCTGGACCTGCACAAGGATGGCAACGACCTGGCCGCCGGCAGCGTGACCGGCAGCGACCCGGGTTCCACCGGCGAGACCGCCTCCGGCAGCCTGGTCGGCTCGGTGCATGGCGGCGTCGGCGCCCTGACCTACAGCCTGGTCGGCAATGCCGTGGGCCAGTTCGGTCAGATCCAGCTCAACGGTGACGGCTCCTACACCTACACCCTGACCTCGGCGCCGAAGACCCCGGGTGGCGCCAACGACGGGGCCAACACCGTCAACGAGTACTTCACCTACAAGGCCACCGACGCCCTGGGCAACAGCGTCACCAGCACCATCGCCATCAACATCGTCGACGATGTGCCGACGGTGCGGTGCGCGGTGCGCAGCATGACGCCCGGCCAAGTGGACTCCAACATCCTGCTGGTGGTGGACGTTTCCAGCAGCATGGCCGCAAGCTCAGGCGTGCCGGGATTGACCCGCCTGGAGCTGGCCAAGCAGGCCATCAATGCCTTGCTCGACAAGTACGACGAGATGGGCGACATCAAGGTGCAGATCGTCACCTTCGGCACCGGCGCCGAGATGAAGACGCCGGTGTGGGTCTCGATCAGCGAGGCCAAGAGCCTGATCGCCGGGCTCAATCCCGGCGGCTCGACCTACTACGACTCGGCCGCCACCAAGGCCCAGGAAGCCTTCGCCACCACCGGCAAGCTGGTGGGGGCGCAGAACATCAGCTACTTCTTCTCCGACGGCGAGCCCACCAACGGCCACGCCATGACGGCGCCGCGCGAGGCCGCCTGGGAAACCTTCCTCGACAACAACGGCATCAAGTCCTACGCCATCGGCATGGGCAGCGGCGTCAACGAGGGCAACCTCGACCCGCTGGCCTACGACGGCAGCAGCCATACCGACACCAACTCGGTGGTGGTCACCGACCTCAGCCAGCTGAGTGCGGTGCTCTCCGGCACGGTGCAGGGCGCGCCGATCACCGGCAGCCTGATGAGCGGCGGCGACTTCGGGGCCGACGGCGGCTTCATCAAGGCGCTGCTGGTGGACGGCACCACCTACACCTACGATCCGAAGGCCAATGGCGGGCAGGGCGGCTATGCGGTCAGTGGCGGGGTGGACAAGGCCTCGTTCGACACCGTCAGCAACAGCCTGAACATCAAGACCGGCCTGGGCGGCACCCTGGTGGTGGACATGGACAACGGCGAGTTCACCTACACACCGCCGAAGGACAACGGCAGCGGCCAGGTGGAGAAGTTCGGCTTCACCGCCAGCGACAACGACGGCGATACCCGCAGCGCCAGCCTGACGGTGAACATCAACAGCAACGGCGCGCCGGTCGCCGGCGCCGACCACATCATCACCAACATCAAGGGCGCCACCCTGAGCGTGCCGGCAGAGGCCTTGCTGGCCAATGACAGCGATCCGGACCACGACACCCTGAGCGCCACGCCGACCACCTTCAACACCAACTTCGCCGACAAGGGCGCGGGCTTCACGGCGGGCACGCAGGCGCAGACCATCACCTTCAACGCCACCGCCAACAAGGCCGAGAACCAGTTGCGCGACCTGGCCCGCAGCGAGTTCACCAGCCTCAACGGCAGCATGACCGCCGCCCTGGTGGTGGCCGGTTACCTGGGCTCGATCAGCAGCGCCAACGCCAATGACGAGGACACCCTGACGGTCACCCTGCGCAAGGGCGAGACCCTGACCCTCGACCATGACCGGCCTGCCGGCAACCTGCTGATGGAGTGGAAGGATGCCAGCGGCAGCTACCAGACCATCGCCGATGGCGGCAGCTTCACGGCTACCCATGACGGCGTGTACAGCATCCACGTGATCAACACCGAGAACGCCTCGGGCAACAGCAAGGCCGCCGAGAACTACAAGCTGAGCCTGGTGGTGGACTACAGCAACGCCAGCAATGACGACTACCACGGCAGCTACAGCGTCAGCGACAACCACGGCGGCACGGCCACCGGTGCAGTGGACATCACCTACCAGGCCGGCAATACGCTCACGGGTACTGCCGGGGACGATGTGCTGTTGGCCGGAACGGGCGACACCACCCTGCACGGCGGCAACGGCAACGATGTGCTGGTGGCCGGCGCAGGCAACAACAGCCTGTATGGCGGCGACGGCGACGACCTGCTGATCGGCGGGCCGGGCAATGACCTGCTCGACGGCGGCCCCGGCAACGACACCGCCAGCTATGCCAGGGCAAGCAGTGGCGTGACTGTCGACCTGAGCCATCTCGGCCAGCAGAACACCGTCGGCGCGGGGCTGGATACCCTCAACGGCATCGAGAACCTGATCGGCTCGGACTACAACGACACCCTGACCGGCAACGACGGCGACAACCTGCTTAATGGCGGCACGGGCAACGATGTGCTCAGGGGCGGTGCCGGCAACGACATCCTGATTGGCGGACGCGGCGATGACACCCTCACCGGTGGCAGCGGCAATGACACCTTCGTCTGGCAGAAGGGCGATACCGGGCACGACACCGTGACCGACTTCACCCCGGGCAGTGATCGGCTGGACTTGTCGCAACTGCTGCAGGGCGAGAACGCCACCAGCGCATCGCTGGATGATTACCTGCACTTCAAGGTCAGTGGCAGCGGCGTCAACGTGGTGTCGACCATCGAAGTCAGCAGCGTCGCCGGCGCGGCGCCGACCCAGACCATCGACCTGGCCGGGGTGGACCTGGCACAGCACTACGGGGTCGCGGCCGGGGCGGGCGGGGTGATCGCGGCGGGGCATGACACCGCGACCATCATCACCGGCATGCTCAATGACCATTCGTTGAAGGTGGATACGGTGTAACGCAGGCGCGTATCGCGGGGCAAGCCCGCTCCCACAAGCGCTGTATTGGCCTTGTGGGAGCGGGCTTGCCCCGCGATGGCGTCACTACGGTCGCTGCAGGGTCTTCTGCTTGAGGATCCAGGCACTGACCAGTACCGCGCTAGTCAGCATGAACACCCGTGCCCAGAACAACGGCACCAGGTAGCAGGACAGACCGATGCTGGCCCACATCAGGCTGATCGCATAGACCTTGCCCCGCAGCGGAATCCCCTCGCCGCTGAGGTAGTCGCGGATCCACGGCCCGAGTTTCGGATGATTCACCAACCAGTGGTGAAAGCGCGGCGAGCTGCGGGCGAAGCAGGCCGCCGCCAGCAGCAGGAACGGGGTGGTGGGCAGCACCGGCAGGAAGATCCCCGCCACCCCGAGCGCGACACTGAGCCAGCCGACGGCCAGCAGCAGGTAGCGCACCACGTTGATCAGTGGCGGCGTGGTTTGAGTACGGCAGGTTTTTCGTCCGGTGCGTGTTGCAGCAGGAACAGCGCGCTCAGCGCTTCGGGGATCTGTACGATCATGTCGTCCTGCAAGTTGGCATCGCTGGCGATGTCGGCGAACTCCGGCTGCTCGTCGAACAGGCCCGAGCCGACCATGATCGGCAGGAGCATTTCGCTGACTTCATCCTCGGAATTGTCGAACCAGGCCTCTTCACGCAGGAACACGCCCTCCATGAAGCCGATGCACCAGCCGCGCAGGTCGGAGTCGTCCGGCTCGTCGGTGAGGTCGAGGTCGCACGGCAGGTCGAATTCCTCTTCGCTGGCCAACTGGCGAGCGATATGGCCTTTGAGGGCTACCAGCGTCGCTTCGATTTCGGTGCGCTGTGCCTCGCTGGCGTAGTGGGGCTCCTCGGCGAACAGCGCGTCGATCCACTCACGGTCTGGAACTTGCTCCGAGCAGATCGACAGCGCGGTCAGGTAGCCGTGTGCGGCGACGTAGTCCAGCGCTTCTTCGTGCAGCTCATCGGCGTCGAGGAAGGCTTGCAGGCGGGTCAGTTGCTCGGCGAAGGACATTACAGGGCTACCTTGGGGAATAAACGATAGTGAATTCTAGCACCTTGCGGCGGCTGCGGGGCAAAGGGAACGTCTGTCTGCGAGGCATGCGGCACAGCGTGGCAGTCGGGTATACTCCGCAGTTTTTCGTGCTCCGGTGGCGTTTTCCTGCCATCTGGCAAAAACCGCTTACGCATTCGATGTGTGCGCGGCGGATTTATCGTCCAGCCTGAGTCCAGGATGGTACGGCGATTTTGGAGTGGCAAATGCTCGAACAGGCTCAGCGCGTCCTCAAGGATGTCTTCGGTTACGACAGTTTCCGCGGGCGCCAGGCAGCGATCATCGAATGTGTGGCAGGCGGCGGCGATGCCCTGGTGCTGATGCCCACCGGTGGCGGCAAGTCGTTGTGCTTCCAGGTGCCTGGCCTGCTGCGCCCGGGCCTGACTGTGGTGGTGTCGCCGCTGATCGCGCTGATGGACGACCAGGTCGCCACCCTCGACGAACTGGGCGTGGCCGCCGCGGCGCTGAACTCCACCCTCAGCGCCGAGCAGCAGCGCGACCTGGCCGGGCGCTTGCGCCGTGGCGAGGTGAAGATGCTCTACCTGGCCCCCGAGCGCCTGGTCCAGCCACGCATGCTGGACTTCCTGCGTGGCCTGGACATCGCCCTGTTCGCCATCGACGAGGCCCACTGCGTGTCGCAATGGGGTCACGACTTCCGTCCCGAATACCTGCAACTGGGCCAGCTCGCCGAGCTGTTCCCGCATGTGCCGCGCATCGCCCTGACCGCCACCGCCGACATGCGCACCCGCGAGGAGATCGTCCAGCGCCTGCACCTGCAGGGCGCCGAGCGTTTCCTGTCGAGCTTCGACCGGCCGAACATCTTCTACCGCATCGTGCCCAAGGAGTCGCCGCGCAAGCAGCTGATGGCGTTCCTCGGCGAGCGCCGCGGCAACGCCGGTATCGTTTATTGCCTGTCGCGCAAGAAGGTCGATGAGACCGCTGCCTTCCTGTGCGACCAGGGTTTCCCGGCGCTGCCGTACCACGCGGGCCTGGCCGCCGAGACCCGCGCCGCCAACCAGCACCGCTTCCTCAACGAGGAAGGGCTGATCATGGTCGCGACCATCGCCTTCGGCATGGGCATCGACAAGCCCAACGTGCGCTTCGTCGCCCACCTCGACCTGCCCAAGTCGCTTGAGGCCTATTACCAGGAAACCGGCCGTGCCGGCCGTGACGGCCTGCCCTCGGACGCCTGGATGGCCTACGGCCTGCAGGACATGGTGATGCTCAAGCAGATGCTGCAGAACTCCGAGGGCGACGAGCGCCACAAACGCATCGAGCAGCACAAGCTCGACGCCATGCTGGCGCTGTGCGAGGAGACGCGCTGCCGTCGCCAGTCGTTGCTGGCCTACTTCGACGAAGTGCTCGAGCAGCCGTGCGGGCATTGTGACAACTGTGTCGACAATGTGCAGACCTGGGATGCCACCGAGCCTGCGCGTCAAGCCCTGTCGACGGTGTTCCGCACCGGTCAGCGCTATGGCGTCGGCCATCTGGTCGACGTGCTGCTGGGCAAGGACACCGAGAAGGTGCGCAATTTTGGCCACGAGAAGCTGTCGGTATTCGGCGTCGGCAAGGCGCTGGCCGAAGCCGAGTGGCGCTCGCTGTTCCGCCAGTTGGTGGCGCGCGGCCTGGTGGACATCGACCTCGAGGGCTACGGTGGCCTGCGGCTGTCCGACAGCTGCCGACCCTTGCTGCGCGGCGAGGTGAACCTGCAACTGCGCCGCGACCTCAAGCCGCAGACCGTGGCCAAGTCTTCCTCCAGCGGTGGCGGCAGCCCGGCCAGCCAGCTGGTGCGGGCCGAGGAACGCGAGCTGTGGGAAGCGCTGCGCACCCTGCGGCGCAAGCTGGCCGAGGAGCACAGCGTGCCGCCCTACGTCATCTTCCCCGACTCTACCCTGCTGGAGATGCTGCGCAGCATGCCCACCAGCCTCAGCGACATGGCCCAGGTCAGCGGTGTCGGCGCGCGCAAGCTGGAGCGCTACGGCCAGGCCTTCCTCGAAGTGCTCAACGGCGCCGGTGGCACCGAGGAGGCGCCGAAGGTGGTGCTCGACCTGCGCCACGAACTGGTCAGCCTGGCCCGCGCCGGCATGACCCCGGCGCAGATCGCCGGGCAGCTGAACTGCACCGAGAAGAACGTCTACAGCCTGCTGGCCGAGGCCATCGGCCGCCAGGAACTGAGCCTGGAGCAGGCGCTGGACCTGCCGGAAGAACTGATGATGGAAGTGCAGGACGCTTTCCTCGACGGCGAGGGCGAGTTGCCGCCGGTGTCCGGCGTGGCGCCGTTGTTCGGCCAGCGGGTGCCGGAAGGCGTCCTGCACTGCGTACGGGCGGCGCTGGCGGTGGAGTTCGGCCTGTGATTGCCGGCATTTGCGCCAATTGCTGACCTTTGTCATACCCTTACATGATTATCAGCCATTTCCGAGGCGCCGAACCTTGCCTGATTGGCCGGGCCATGATTAGCTGGCTAATAATTAGTTCTATTCATTGAGTTGCTTATGCCCCTGACCGACAACCAACACCGCTTCGGCATGCAGCTGGCCCAGATGTCCCGGGGCTGGCGTGCCGAACTGGACCGCCGCCTGGCCGGGCTCAACCTGTCGCAAGCCCGTTGGCTGGTGCTGTTGCACCTGGCCAGGTTCGACGAGGCGCCGACCCAGCGTGAGCTGGCCCAGAGCGTGGGCGTCGAGGGCCCGACCCTGGCGCGCCTGCTCGACAGCCTCGAGAGCCAGGGACTGGTGCGCCGCCAGGCGGTGATGGAAGACCGCCGGGCCAAGAAGATCCTGCTGTGCCCGCCGGCCAAGCCGCTGATCGACCAGATCGAGACCATCGCCAACGCCCTGCGCCTCGAGCTGTTCACCGGTATAGACGAGGCCGACATGGAAGTGTGCATGCGCGTGCATGCGAAGATTCTCGATAATCTCGAGAAGTCCTGAACCCTGGGGCCGCGCTGCGGCCCATCGCGGGCAAGCCCGCTCCCACAGAGATAGCGCTTTTCTTCAGGTTTGCGCTGTACCTGTGGGAGCGGGCTTGCCCGCGAAAGGGCTGCAAAGCAGCCCCGGCTATCAGAAGGTATGCCCCAGGTTCAGGTACACCGCCTTCTCATGGGCATCGTTGGCCCCATAGCTCAGGTTCAACGGCCCCAGCGGCGTTTCCAGCCCCAGGAAGATGCTCGCCGCATTGATGTAGCCACTGTCGAACTCATTGTCGTTGTTCCACGCCCGTCCACGCTCCAGCGAGCCGCCCAGGTACAGCGGGAAATCCAGCGGCAGGTAGGCCCGTGGCGTCAGGCGGCGGTAGTAGACCATGCGCAGCAGGCTCATGTTCTGCCCCGAGATCGAATCCTGGCGGAAGCCCGAGAGTTGGCGGGCGCCGCCGAACACGAAGCTCGACGTGACCACCTCGGCGTCATCCAGCGTACGTCCATACCTGCCACCCAGCACCAGGGTGTTCGGCCCGCTGCTGATGGCCTTGTCCAGGTTGAACAGCCACTGCCGGTAGTCCTGGTCCGAGTCCAGTGACTTGTCGTACTTGCGCACGGTCAGGCCGATGTCCTCGCCACTGTGGGGGAAGTAGACGTTGTCGAAGGTGTCGAACGAGTACTTGAGTTCGTAGAAGCCCTCGTTGAAGCTGACCTTGGGCAGGTCCTGGTCGCCGATGCGCACCTCGGCGTTGCCCCAGGCCTTGCCCACGCCCAGGCGTACTTCGCCATAGGTGCCGATCTGCCGGCCGACATTGAGCCCGAAGCCGTAGCGCTCCAGGCGATACTCGGCCACCGGGTCGTTGTCCAGGGTCGCCTCGACGTTCTGCGAGCCCAGGGCCAGGTAGGGGGCGATGAAGTAGCGCGAGCCCACGTCCAATGGCTGGTAGAACTCGCTGTACAGCTCCTGCTCGTCGCCGATCTGCGCGCGGGTCAGCCATTCGCCGCCGAGCCGGTTGATGCCGTTGACCCGATAGCTGGCGCCGAGGTTGAAAGCGCTGTCGCCACGCAGGTCGTCCGACAGGTTCAGGCCCAGGCGCAGGTAGTCGGTGCCGCCACGCCGGCCACGGGCGTTGATCACCAGGGTATGCTCGTCGCCCTTGTGCGCCACGCGGTACTGCACCTGGTCGAAGTAGTCCAGGCCGTAGAGGGTGCCCATGTCGGTCTGCAGGCGGCCGAGATCCAGTGGCTCGCCGATGGGCTGGCGAATGTAGTAGCGGATCACGTCGTCGCTGACCTTGGAGTCGTTCTCCACCCGGATGGCGGTGATGATCGGCGTGCGCTGTTTCGGTGAGCGGGCCACCGCCAGGTTGCTGTCGCCCTCGGTCTGGCGCAGCGCCGCCAGGCGCGGGTCGAGGGCGCGGGTGGCGCGGTAGCCGGCGTCGATCATGTCCTGGGCGCGGCCGAAATCGGTGACGCCGAAGGCCGACAGCGGCGGCTGCACCAGGATGTCCTCGCGGCGCAGGGTGGCCAGTTGCTCCTCGGAGTTGCGCCGGGTCATCAGGGTGATCGACTGGTTGAGCACGTCCACCACCGTGGCCAGTTGCTTGCGGTTGCGCAGCGGGGTGCCGATGTCGACGACGATGGCCAGGTCCACGCCCATCTCGCGCACCACGTCCACCGGGATATTGTCGGTCATGCCGCCGTCCACCAGCAGCCGGCCATCCAGCTCTACCGGGGCGAATACCGCGGGGATCGACATGCTGGCGCGGATCACCTGGGGCAGGTGGCCGCGGCGGAAGATCACCTTCTCGCCGCTGGTGATGTCGGTGGCCACGGCGCGGAACGGAATCGGCAGCTTGTCGAAGTCGCGGATGTCGGCGGTGTGGGCCAGCTTGCTTTCCAGCAGCAGGGACAGGTTCTGGCCCTGGATTACCCCCAGCGGCAGGCCCAGGCTGCCGTCGTCGCGAAAGCTCAGCTTCTGCTTGACCAGGAAGTCGCGGTCGTCCTGCTTGCGCCGGAACGGCACATCCTTGCGCGGCGGCGCATCGGACAGCGCCTGCTGCCAGTCCAGCGTGGTGGCCAGTTTTTCCAGTTCGGCGATGCTGTAGCCTGAGGCGTACAACCCGCCGACCACCGCGCCCATGCTGGTGCCGGCGATGGCGTCGATGCGCACGCCCTGTTCCTCCAGGGCCTTGAGCACGCCGATATGGGCCAGGCCGCGGGCGGCACCGCCCGACAACACCAGGCCGATCTTTGGTCGTGTCGCTTCGGCGGCCAGCACAGTGAAGGAGGTGAGCATCAGCAGGAGGCAGTACAGCAGGCGGCGCATCGTGAGTCTCAAACCAGAGGATAAAGACCGCTAGTATAAGCGGCCCTTCCTACGGAGTTTCCCTACATGGCAGACAGCAAGCCACAAATCGTCATCACCTATTGCACCCAGTGCCAGTGGCTGTTGCGCGCCGCCTGGCTGGCCCAGGAGCTGCTCAGCACCTTTGCCGACGAGCTCGGCCAGGTGGCGCTGGAGCCCGGCACCGGCGGTGTGTTCCGCATCACCTGCGATGGCGTGCAGATCTGGGAACGCAAGGCCGACGGCGGCTTCCCCGAGGCCAAGGTGCTCAAGCAGCGGGTGCGTGATCAGATCGACCCGCAGCGCGACCTGGGCCACAACGATCGCTGATCAGGCGCTTTCGGGCTGTGGCTGGCGGGCGGGTTGCTCGGCGGCCAGGCGGCTGGACAGCACGATGGCGAAGATGATCAAGGCGCCGCCGGCGAGCATGCGCAGGGTCGGCTGTTCGGCGAACACCACCCAGGCCACGGCGATGCCGTAGACCGGCTCCATGCCGAACACCACCGCGGCGGTGCGTGCCTTGATCACCGCCAGGCTGGCGACGAACAGGCTATGGGCGACGCCGGTGCAGAAGACCCCGAGCAGGGCGATCCACAGCCAGTCCAGCGGCGCCACCGCGGCCAGGCCGGGCGCGGCGAACGGCAGCAGGCACAGGCTCACCACCAGGTTCTGCCACAGCGCCGCCTGCACGGCGGGCAGGCGCCCGGAGCCGGCGCGGTTGGTCAGCGACAGCAGCGAGAACAGCAGGCCCGAGAGCAGCGCCCAGAGCAGCCCGGCGGTGGCCTCGCTGGCCAGGTCGAAGGCCGGGGTTACCAGCACCAGGCCGATGCTCACCAGCAGCACCAGCAGCGCTTCATTGCGGCGGATGCGTTCGCGGAACAGCAGGCCTTCGAGGATCACGGTGAAGGCCGGGAAACTGGCGAAACCGAGGGTGGCGATGGCCACGCCGCCGACCTTGACCGCGATGAAGAAGCTCACCCAGTGCCCGGCCAGCAGTGCACCGCCCAGCAGCAGGCGGCGCATGTCCTGGCTGCGCAGCGGTTGCCAGGCCTGGCGCGCCAGGCTGGCGAACAGGGCCAGGGCCAGCACCGCGAACAGGGCGCGGCCGAAGACGATGATCGAGGGGCTGGCGCTGGCGGCCAGTTTGCCGAAGACGCCGGTCAGGCCAAAGAACAGCGCGCCGATATGCAGGGCGCCGAGGGCGGTGCGGTGGTTCATGGTGGTCCTTTGAGTGCGATGAGGTCGATACAGGCAGCAGTGTATGTTCGATCCTCAGGCAGATCTGTCGTCCACCTCGCGCCCGTTGTCGCCAGACTCGCGCCGCAACGCCAGCGGCGTGCAGCCGAACGCCCGCATCACCGCCGCGCTGAAGGCGCTCTGCGAGCCATACCCCACCCGCGCCGCGACCTCACCCACCGGCAACAGCGTCTCACGCAACAGTCGCAGCGCCATCGACAACCGCCGCTGGCGGATATAGTCCATCGGCGTCATACCGCACTCGTTGGCAAACCGCGCGTGCAGTCGTGCGCTGGAAAGCCCGGCCAGGCGCGCCAGGTCGGCGACCTGCAACGGATAGGCGGCGTGCTGCTCGATATGCCGGTCGAAGGCGGCATAGGGCAGGCGCCTGCTGGCGAGTACCGGGGCACCGGCCTGCGGGTTGAGGCTGGCCAGCAACAGCACCGCGCCCTGGCGGGCAATCAATGGGTCGTCCACCGGGCTTGCCGCCAGCCAGTCGACCAACTGCTGCTGGCGGCTATTCAGGCCCAGGGGGCCGGGGCGGTCGAGCAGGCGGCGGCTGTTGTCGGCGTGCTCGCCCAGGTGGTCGCCGAGCCAGTGCCCACCCGGCACGTCCAGCACCAGGCAGTGGCTGCCCTCGGGGCTACCGCAGGTATGGTGGGCTCCGGCAGGCACCACCATCAGGTCCTGGCGGCCGACCCGGCCGCCGCGGCCATTCACCTCGAAATCCAGGCGCCCGCCCAGGCCGAACACCAGTTGCGAGTGGTCGTGGCTGTGGGCGATCAGGTCGTGGCGATAATGGCGCAGCGAAAGCAGGGGGGCGGCGGTCATGGTGAGTCCTCACGAAGCAGGTGAAGAGTGTACACCTCCGGGCGGGCGCAGGATGGTCATGTGCCTGCCACCAATCTGTCACCTGTGCCTGCCAGTCTCCAGCAAACAGCGCCGGAGCCTGCCCATGACCCACGCCGAACCTCTCCGCCCGTCACGCAAGCAGCGGGTCCGTACCCTGTGGATTTCCGATGTGCACCTGGGCACCCGGGATTGCCAGGCCGAACACCTCGCGCACTTTCTCAAGGGCTACCAGGCCGAGCGGATCTACCTGGTCGGCGATATCATCGACGGCTGGAAACTGCGCGGCGGCATCTACTGGCCCCAGGCCCACACCAACGTCATCCGTCGCCTGCTGACCCTGAGCAAGCGCGGCACCGAGGTGATCTACGTCACCGGCAACCATGACGAGTTCCTGCGCCGCTACTCGAAACTGATCCTGGGCAACATCCAGCTGGTGGATGAAGCCGAGCACCTTACCGTCGACGGCCGGCGGCTGCTGGTGATCCATGGCGACCAGTTCGACGTGATCACCCGCTACCACCGCTGGCTGGCGTTTCTCGGCGACCGGGCCTACGAGTTCACCCTGGTGCTCAACCGTTGGCTCAACCACTGGCGCGCCCGTTATGGCTATGGCTACTGGTCGCTGTCGGCGTACCTCAAGCACAAGGTCAAGGGCGCGGTGAACTTCATCAGCGACTTCGAGGACGCCATCGCCCACGAGTGCACCCGGCGTGGCTTCCAGGGCGTGGTGTGCGGGCATATCCACCATGCCGAGATTCGCCAGGTGGGCGAGGTGGAGTACCTCAACTGCGGCGACTGGGTGGAGTCGTGCACGGCGCTGATCGAGCACTGGGACGGGCGGATCGAGCTGTACCGGTTCGCCGAGGCGCAGGCGCGCGAAGCCGCGTCGCGGCTGGCGGAGCTGGGTGAACCGGCCTAGGTCTGCCTCAGGCCGCTCCTACACGTGACGATTAGCTGGAATCAGGCGGAAGCCTTCAAGGCCGCCTTGTAGATCGACTGCCTGGGCTGGGCGAACAGCCGCTCCATCATCGGCTCGAAGAACGACAGCGGCAGGCTCGGGTACTCGGGGTCGAACGCCGCCGCGTCGTAGCGCGCGCAGAACTCGATGGTCCGCTGGTACTGCGGGTGATCGCTGAATTGCTCGCGCAGGTGTCGGTCCATGCCCAGGTGGTGGAAGAAGTAGTAGCCCTGGAAGATCCCGTGCTTCTCGATCATCCACAGGTTCTCGGCGCTGACGAAGGGCTTGAGGATCGCCGCGGCGATATCCGGGTGGTTGTAGCTGCCGAGGGTGTCGCCGATGTCATGCAGCAGGGCGCAGACCACATATTCCTCGTCGCGGCCGTCACGGTAGGCGCGGGTGGCGGTCTGCAGCGAATGGCTCAGGCGATCGATGGGAAAGCCGCCGAAGTCGCCATCGAGCAGGCGCAAGTGGGCGACGATGCGCTGGGGCAACTGCCGGGCATAGGCGCGAAAGTCGTCGGCGATGATCGCCCAGTCCTGGGCGGTGCCGTCGCGCATGTGGCTGAAGTTCGCTTGCTTGTTCATCGCCGCGGGCCACTCGTGTCGGGGACATGCCTGGCAGTGTTGGCCAGGACGCGGTCTTTGGCAGTGGCCGGCCGGGACGCGAACCTGGCCTTGCGGGCCGATTCAGAGGCTGAGGCGGCCCAGCAGGATGTCGCGGAACATGGCGAAGTCGCCGACCAGGCTGTACCAGGGATGGGTGAAGGTGGCCGGTCGGTTCTTCTCGAAGAAGAAATGCCCGGCCCAGGCGAAGCCATAGCCGGCCAGCGGCACGGCCAGCAGCAACAGCCACTGGCCGCTGCCGATGCTGTAGGCGAGCAGGGCGATCACCAGGCTGGTGCCGACGAAGTGCAGGCGGCGGCAGGTGGCGTTGCTGTGCTCGCCCAGGTAGTAGGGATAGAACTCGGCAAAACTGCGGAACTGCGCTGTGCGGGTCATGGCGGGCTTCCGGATCTGCGGGTCGTGCTAACAGGATACACGGCGTGGAGCCTGAATCGAGTCTAGAGTCACTGGGGGCAGTGGCCAGTGACAATAGGCGCCAATTGAGTATCCTTTCGGTTCACCGCAGGAGCGGTCAGCACAAGAGCCTGTCATGAGTGAGAGAACCACGTCAGCCAGCTGGGCATCAGGGATCGTCAAGGCACTCGAGCTGGAAGGGCTCGATTGTCCGGCCATGTTCAAGCAGCTCGGGCTCGACTTTTCCGCCCTCGACGACCCCGATGCGCGATTCACCCAGGATTCGATGACCCGGCTGTGGCAGCTGGCGGTCGAGTTGTCGGGCAACGAGGCCATCGGCCTGAACATGGCCCGGGTGGTGCGTCCGGCCTCGTTCCATGTGGTGGGCTATGCGCTGATGTCCAGCCGCACCCTGGCCGAGGGTTTCGAACGCCTGGTGCGCTACCAGCGGATCATCGCCGAGAGTTCGGACCTGAGCTTTCGCCGCGAGCCCGACGGTTACGCCCTGGTGCTGACCGTGCATGGCGACCACCTGCCGCCGACCCGGCACAGCGCCGAGGCGTCCCTGGCCTGCGCCCTGGCCCTGTGCACCTGGCTCAGCGGGCGGCCGATCCAGCCTCGGCGGGTGCTGATCCAGGGCGGCCAGCCGAAGAATGTCGAGCCGTACAAGGTGGCCTTCCATGCGCCGCTGGTATTTGGCGCGCCCCATGACGCGCTGGTGCTCGAGCGTGCCGACATGGAGGCGCCGCTGCCGACTGCCAACGAAGCGATGGCGGTGCTGCATGATCGCTTTGCCGGGGAATACCTGGCGCGCTTCTCGGAAAGCCGCGTGACCCACCGGGTACGCCAGGTGCTGTGCCGCATCCTGCCCCAGGGCGAGCCCAAGCGCGAGACCGTGGCCCAGGCCCTGCACCTGTCGCAGCGCACCTTGCAAAGACGCCTGCAGGACGAGGGCACCAGCTTCCAGACCCTGCTCGACGACACCCGCCGCGAACTGGCCGAGCAGTACCTGGCCCAGCCCGGCACCACCTTGCTGGAAACCGCCTACCTGCTGGGTTTCGCCGATCCGAGCAACTTCTACCGGGCGTTCCGCCGCTGGTTCGACACCACCCCGAGCGAGTACCGCACGCGGTTGTCGGTCAGTGACGCCAGAAC
Source organism: Pseudomonas peradeniyensis (assembly GCF_014268935.2). Classification (GTDB taxonomy): domain Bacteria; phylum Pseudomonadota; class Gammaproteobacteria; order Pseudomonadales; family Pseudomonadaceae; genus Aquipseudomonas; species Aquipseudomonas peradeniyensis. Next base: position 122,759 of record NZ_JABWRJ020000005.1, read on the forward strand.
GCCGGCATGCACAACACCAGCACCGTGATGATCTCCAGGCGGCCCAGCAGCATGCCGCCGGAGAGGATCCACTTGGCCGCGTCCGGCAGGCTGGCGTAGTTGCCGGCCGGGCCGATCACCTCGCCCAGCCCGGGGCCTACGCCCGACACCGTGCCGGCGGCGCCGGTCAGCGCGGTCATCCAGTCCACGCCCAGCAGCGACAGCAGCAGGGCGATGATGCAGATGGTGATGGCGAAGAAGAACGAGAAGGTCAGGATCGAGCGTACGATCTCTTCGTCGAGGCGATGGCCGTTGTACTTCTGCTTGATCACCGCACGCGGGTGGATCAGCTGGTTGAGGTTGGCCTTGAGCAGGATGTAGGCGACCTGGAAGCGGAAGATCTTGATGCCGCCGGCGGTGGAGCCTGAGCAACCACCGACGAAGCCCAGGTAGAAGAACAGCATCAGCGAGAAGTTGCCCCACATGCTGTAGTCGCCCAGGGCGAAGCCGGTGGTGGTGACCACCGAGGTAACGTTCAGCGCCACGTGGCGCAGGGCGTCGAGCCAGTGCAGGTCGGTGGTGGCCCAGTACCAGGTGCCGAGCACCAGCCAGGTAGCCAGCAGCATGGCCAGCAGGCCCTGAACCTGCTGGTCCTTGATCAACGCCTTGCGGTGGCCGCGCAAGGTGGCCACGTACAGGGTGAACGGCAGGCTGCCGAGAATCATCACCACCACCGCGACCCAGTGCACCGCGGGGATGTCCCACTTGGCCAGGGACTGGTCGGAGGTGGAGAACCCGCCGGTGGAGATCGCCGACATGGCGTGGTTGATCGCATCGAACGGGCTCATCCCCGCCCACCAGAACGCCAGGCTGCCGAGCACGGTGATGCCGACGTACACCGCGACGATCGACTTGGCGACCATGTGCGAGCGCGGCATGACCTTTTCCGAACGGTCCGAGGACTCGGTCTGGAACAGGCGCATGCCACCGATGCGCAGCAACGGCAGGATCGCCACCGCCATGCCGATGAAGCCGATGCCGCCCAGCCAGTGCAGCATCGAACGCCACATCAGGATGCCCGGCGACATGTTGTCCAGGCCGCTGAGCACGGTGGCGCCGGTGGCGGTGATGCCGGACATGCTTTCGAAGAAGGCGTCGGTGTAGCTGATGTGCTGCGTCAGCAGGAACGGCAGGGCGGCGAACACGCAGACCACCAGCCAGCTGCTGACGGTCAGCAGGTACATGTCGCGGGGACGCAGGTGCACGTGCTCAGGGCGGCCGGGGATGACCAGGCCGAGTCCGGCGAGGAAGGTGATCAGGCTTGACCAGAGGAACGACGGCATGTCGCCGGTGCGCTCGAAGACCACCAGGGTCGCCATGGGCACCACCATGCTCACTGCCAGGGTGATCAGGAAGATGCCGATGATGAAACCAATGATCCTTAAGGTCGGCAACGCCATGTGATCTGCTCTGACTCGCTACGGAAAGGGCGCCATTCTACCTGTGGGGGAGGTGATGTAAACGGACGATTGAGCGTGTCGTGGAAGCGCTGCTGGTCCTGCGACAGGGCAACCCCGCTCCCACGAGGGCGGCGCTATGGTGCAGAATGGCCGCACTTTCAATCTGCCAGGAGGGTAGCCCATGGAGGCTCTCGACGCATTGCTCAACCGTGTTTCCGTGCCACGCCTGACTGAACCGGCGCCCAATGCCGCCCAGCGCGAGGCACTGTTCCAGGCCGCGCTGCGCGCGCCGGACCATGGCCAGCTGCGCCCCTGGCGCTTCCTGACCATCGAGGGGCAGGGCCGCGAGAAGCTCGGCGAGCTGTTCGCCGAGGCGGTGCAGGCCAAGGGCGATGCCACCCAGGCCGCGCTGGACAAGGCCCGGGCGATGCCGCTGCGGGCGCCGCTGCTGATCGTGGTGATCGCTCGGCTTCAGGATCATTTCAAGGTGCCGAAGATCGAGCAGCGCCTGGCCGCCGGCTGCGCCGCCCATGGCATCCTCATCGCTGCCCATGCCCAGGGCATCGGTGCGGTGTGGCGCACTGGCGACATGGCGTTTGACGCTCATGTGCATGAGGGCTTGGGCCTGGAGGCGAACGAAGAGGTGATCGGCTACCTGTATGTCGGCACGCCGATGGGCGAGCCGCGCACGGCGCCGGTACTGGAAACGGCCCAGTACGTCAGTGCCTGGGGCGAGTGAGCATTGGGGCCGCTTTGCGGCCCTTTCGCCGGCAAGCCGGCTCCCACAGGTACCATGGAGGTCTCAAGGTCTGTAACTACTTGTGGGAGCCGGCTTGCCGGCGAAAGGGCTGCGCAGCAGCCCCGCGATCTGTCAGTCAACACTGATATTGCAGGGAATCTCCAGCGTCGCAATGAACCCACCCTGCGGATGATTCCCCAGCACCAGGCTGCCACCATGGCGCTCTGCCGCCTTGCGCGCAATCGCCAGCCCCAAGCCATGCCCCGGCGCCTCCTGCCCCGGCGCCCGGAAGAACGGCTCGCCCAGCTGCGCCAGGTGCTCTGCCGCCACCCCCGGTCCATGATCGCGCACGCTCAGTACGATGCGATCCTGTTCGCGGCGGGCATGCACCTCGATCGGCTGCCCGGCCGGATTGAAACGCAGGGCATTGCGCAACAAATTGTCCACCGCCCGTTCGATCAAGGTCGGCCAGCCGTGCAAGGTCAGGCCTGCCTGCGCCTCCAGACGCACTTCCTGTTCTGGCGCTGACAGTTGGGCGTCCTTGCGCACTCCGCCCAGCAAGGCATTGAGGTCCACGGGTTCGGCATGGGCCTGGTCGGCATCGACCCGGGCCAGCACCAGGATCTCGCTGATCAGGTCTTCCAGGCGATCACACTCGCGGGTCAGGCGCGGCCACAGGGCCTGGCGTTGTTCCGGCTCGGCGCGCTCGGCCAGGGCCAGGGCGATGCGCAGCCGCGCCAGCGGCGAGCGCAGTTCGTGGGACACATCGCGCAGCAGCTGGCGCTGGCTGCCGATCAGGCTCTGCAGGCGCGCGCCCATCTTGTTGAAGTCGTTGGCCAGCACGCCGAACTCGTCGCGGCGCACCGCCAGCCGCGCCAGGCTGTTCTGCTGGTAGCTGGTCTGCCCCAGGTCGTGCACCGCGCCGCGCAGGCGGCTGAGCGGGCGGGTGATCGACAGGGTCACCAGCAGGCTGAACAGGGTCAGTACCACCAGGGCGATCCCCAGGGCGCTGAGCGGCCAGATCAGGCTCTCGCGATGCCAGGCGGCCAGTTCGGGGTGGGGGATGCGGTAGATCAGCAGGTAGGTCTCGCCGCTGGTGGGGCTGGTGTATTCCTCGGTCAGGCGGCGCCAGGGCAGGCGGCGCTCGTCGTTGTGCTGGCGCGCCTCGAAGGCTGCGGCGCGGCGCGGGAAGGTGCCGGGCACCACGGCATCGCCGCTGTCGTCGAGCACCTGCACATCGATCTTGTAGCGCTGCTTGCGTCGCTCCAGGAAGCGCTGCGACGACTCCAGGCCGTCCTGTTCATAGTGCTGGGCCCAGTGACTGGCCAGGTTGTTCAGGCCCGGATGGCGGCTGAGGATCCAGGTGTCCTGGTTGAGCATGTGCCCGAGCAGGATCGACAGCCCGGCGACCAGGGCGATGGCCAGCCAGAAGCTGGCCAGGATGCGCCAGAACAGTGAACGCAAGAAGAGCACCTCCGAGAAAGGGCGAAAGCCCGGCCCGCGAGGGCGCGGGCCGGGCATCGGGCTGACAGCTTACTGGGCCTTGCCGGCTTTTTCAGCCTTCCAGGCCTGGAACTCCTTCCATTCGGCCTTGCGCGCGGCGCGTTCCTTCTGCAGGTCGTCGAACTTCTTCTGCTGCTCGGGCTTGAGCAGGGCGCGGATCTGGCCGTCGGTCTTGTCGTGGCTGGCCTTGAGTTCGTCCTTCATGGCTTTCTGCTCGGCGGCCGGCAGCTTGGCCATGTAGCGTTCGGTGATGTCGCGGCGTTGCTGCATCTGCTCGCCCATCAGCTTGCCGATCTGCTGGCGCTGGTCGCGGCTCAGGTCCAGCTGGGCGAAAGGCGCGTCACCGCGATGATGCGGGCCGTCGTGGCGCGGACCGCCGTCAGGCATGGCCATGGCCACGGTCGGCAGGGCGGCGGCAAACATCAGGGCGATCAGGGTCTTGCGCATGGTGTCTCTCCTTTCAGGGGCCGGTGGTTACCGGATGAGCCCAGTCTAGGGAGATCAAGGTCAAGGGCGGTCAGGCAAGGGTAAAGGCTGGGTAAAGATGCCGGTAGCCACCGTGCGGATCCTGTAGGAGCGGCCTTGTGTCGCGATGGGCTGCACAGCAGCCCCGGCAATTTTGCATACCGCCGCGATTCTGGGGGCGCTTCGCGCCCCATCGCGACGCAAGGCCGCTCTTACAGGGGCGTGTTGTCTGTCAGAGGCTGTAGTAGTAGCCGCGGCTGCGCAGGGCGACGATGCGCGGGCGGCCGTCCGGGTGCGGGCCGATCTTCTTGCGTAGGTTGCTGACGTGCATGTCCAGGCTGCGGTCATAGAGCGTGAGCTTGCGACCCAGGCCGATCTGCGCCAGTTCCTGCTTGTCCAGCGGCTCGCCGGGCTGGCGCAGCAGTGCCTCGAGGATGCGGCTCTCGGACAGCGTGAGGGTCATCTCGCGCTCGTCGATGCTGACCACGCCGCGCACCGGGCTGAAGGTCAGGTCGCCGATCTCGACCTGGCTGCTGGGCGCGCTGGGGTGGCTGCGACGCAAGACGGCGCGCAGGCGGGCGGTGAGCTCGCGGGGGTCGCAGGGCTTGGCCAGGTAGTCGTCGGCGCCCAGCTCCAGGCCGAGGATGCGGTCCAGCGGCTCGCCACGGGCCGAGAGCATCAGCACCGGCAGGTCGGTGTGCTCGCTGCGCAACTGTTTGAGCAGTTCCAGGCCGCTGCCGTCGGGCAGCATGACATCCAGCACCACCGCCGCCGGGGCGTGGGTGGCCAAGGCCTGGCGCGCACTCTGGCCATCGTGGCAGGCGCGCACCGCAAACCCTTCCTGGGTCAGCCAGCTGCCGAGCAGCTCGCACAGTTCCTGGTCATCATCAATCAGTAACAGCTCGCTCATGTCTCACTCAATTCAACCATTGCCGGCGTCTTCTGTGTCCGCCGCTGGCTAAGATACCGCAGACTGCCGACAACAGTGCAACGACCGAGCCGATCAGGAACCACTGCTGCGGGTCGGTGAGCAGGCGCTGGGGCGCGCTGCTGGCGGCCTGCAGCTCCTTGACCGCCAGCTTCAGGCGCTGGTTGTCCTGGCGCAGGCGCGAGAGCTGGGCGCTTTCGCGCTCACTGTCCTGGTTCTGCAGTTGCAGGGTCAGCGCGTCGCGCTGTTTCTCACTCTCTTCCAGGCGCTGCTGCAGCTCGGTGATCCGCGCCCCGGCTTCCAGCGACAGCGGCTGCTCGGCCGTGGCGAAAGGGGACAGCAGTAACAGGCAAAGCAGCAGGGACATCGGACCTTGACGCATTGGAACTCCTGATTCGTATCGATTCAGGAGGTTGTCGGCCGGTTGTCGGAATTTATGAATAGTGCCGCGTGGGGTGTAGTTGGGGGCGGTTTGGTGGGAGCGGGATAGCTCGCTCCCACCAAGCCCGTCCCTCAACGCCTGTTACGGCAGGACTTGCTTGAACGGCTTGACCACGACCTTGTCGTAGACGCCCGCGGCGATGTACGGGTCGGCGTCGGCCCAGGCCTGGGCGGCGGCCAGCGAATCGAACTCGGCGACGATCAGGCTGCCGCTGAAACCGGCAGCGCCTGGGTCGTTGCTGTCGATGGCCGGGTGCGGGCCGGCGAGGACCACACGGCCCTCGGCCTTGAGCTGCTGCAGGCGCTCGATATGGGCGGGGCGGGCGGCCAGGCGTTTTTCCAGGGAGTTTTCGACGTCGCTGGCGATGATGGCGTAGAGCATGTCAGTCCTTGGGTTTGGAGGTGGAAGGATCGGCATCGTGCAGGTGGCGCGACAGGTAGACACCCTGGGCCACCAGGAACAGCACGGTCATGCCCAGGCTGCCGAAGACCTTGAAGTCGACCCAGATGTCCTGGAAGGTGAAGGCGACGAACAGGTTGGCGGCGCCGCACACCAGGAAGAAGCCGATCCACGCCAGGTTCAGGCGGGTCCAGACGGTTTCCGGAAGGGTCAGGGCGTGGCCCATGATGCGCTTGATCAGCACCCGGTCACCAATGAAGTGGCTGCCGGCGAAGGCCAGGGCGAACAGCCAGTTGACCACCGGCGCCTTCCACTTGAGGAAGGTCTCGCTGTGGAAGGCCAGGGTCAGGCCGCCGAACACCAGGCAGGCGACCAGGGTCAGCAACTGGCCCTTTTCCAGCTTGCCGTGGCGCAGGAACAGCGCGCCGTAGACCACCACGGAGCTGGCGATCAGCATGGCGGTGGCGCTGTAGATCCCGCCGAACTCGAAGCTTTGGCCGGCGAATTCGACCGGGCGCGGGTCCAGTTTGTAGACGATGAAGAACAGCAGCAGCGGGATGAAATCGATGAATTGTTTCACAGTGGCAGCCAGAAGCGGGATGTGACGGCATAATAACAAACATCGATTCCTGCGAAAGCGCTCCTCCATGAATGTTGATCTGCACTGTCACAGCACGGCCTCCGACGGCGCCCTGTCGCCCACGGCACTGGTCGCCCGGGCCCATGAGCACGGGGTGCGGACGCTGTCGCTCACCGACCACGACACCCTCGAAGGCCTGCCCGAGGCCCGCCAGGCCTGCCTGGACAACGGCATGCAGTGGGTCAGCGGGGTAGAGTTGTCGTGCACCTGGGGCGGCGCCACCATCCATGTGCTGGGTTACGATTTTCCGCTCGATGCCCCGCCCTTGCTCGAAGCCATCGACAACCTGCACCGCGGCCGCTGGCTGCGCGCCGAGGAAATCGACCGCAAGCTGGCGGCCAAGGGCATGCCCGGCGCGCTAGACGGCGCGCGGGCCGTCCAGCAGGAACTGGGTGACAGCGGCAACGCCCCGGCGCGCCCGCACTTCGCCGAATTCCTGGTGCGCGCAGGCTTCGTCAAGGACCGTGGCGAGGCCTTTCGCAAGTGGCTGGGCGCCGGCAAGTTGGGAGACGTCAAGCTGCACTGGCCGACGCTGGAGGAAACCGTCGCCACGTTGCGCGAGTCCAATGCCTGGGTGAGCCTGGCTCATCCCATGCACTACGAACTGACCCGCAGCAAGCGCAGACGGCTGATTGCCGACTATATTCAGGCAGGGGGGCAGGCACTGGAAGTGGTCAATGGGATGATGCCGCCCGAGCAGGTGGGGACAATGTCGATCCTCACCCGTGAGTTCGGCTTGCTGGCAAGCGCCGGCAGTGACTTCCACGGCCCTGGCACCTGGGGCGAGATCGGTGCTTACCGGCCATTGCCTGAGGACCTGCCACCTCTGTGGCGTCGATTCCGACATGAACAGTCTATGGCGGTATGAACAGGACGACTACGTGAGCCAATTTTTCCAGATCCATGCGGAAAACCCGCAGGCGCGCCTGATCAAGCAGGCGGTCGAGATCATCCGCAAGGGCGGGGTGGTGGTCTACCCGACCGACTCGGCCTATGCGATGGGCTGCCAGATCGGCGACAAGGGCGCCATCGAACGTGTGCGTCGGCTGCGCCAGCTGGACAAGAACCACAACTTCACCCTGCTGTGCTGCGACTTGTCCGAGATGGGTACCTTCGCCAAGATCGACACGGCGACGTTCCGCCTGCTCAAGGCGCACATTCCAGGCCCCTACACCTTCATCCTCAACGCCACCCGTGAAGTGCCGCGCCTGCTGTTGCACGACAAGCGCCGCACCATCGGCCTGCGCGTGCCGTCCAACCCCATTGTCCTGGCCCTGCTCGAAGAGCTTGGCGAGCCGCTGATGAGCGTCAGCCTCATCCTGCCGGGCGACGATGAGCCGATGACCGATCCCTACGAGATCCGTCAGCGCCTCGAGCATCACGTCGACCTGATCATCGATGGCGGCTTCGGCGACCTGAAGGCTTCGACCGTCATCGATCTGTCCGGTGACGAGCCGGAGCTGATTCGCGAAGGGTGCGGGGATCCGACGCCGTTCCTGGTCAACGCATGAGCCAGATGGAAACGCCCGAGGCGCCGGCCGAGGAGGTCGATGCCCCCCAGCAGTTGCAGCTGGCCCTGGTTTACGGCGAAGCCCTGACCGAGCTGCCGGTCGACCTGTACATCCCGCCGGACGCGCTGGAAGTGATCCTCGAGGCCTTCGAAGGCCCGCTGGACCTGCTGCTTTACCTGATCCGCAAGCAGAACATCGACATCCTCGACATCCCGGTGGCCGAGATCACCCGCCAGTACATGGGCTATGTCGAGCTGATGAAGAGCGTGCGCCTGGAGCTGGCCGCCGAATACCTGGTGATGGCCGCCATGCTCGCCGAGATCAAGTCGCGCATGCTGCTGCCGCGCTCCAGCGAGATCGAGGAAGAGGAGGGCGACCCGCGCGCCGAACTGATCCGCCGCCTGCAGGAGTACGAGCGCTTCAAGGCCGCCGCCGAGGGCATCGACGAGCTGCCGCGGGTTGGCCGCGACGTCGTCGTGCCGCGTCTCGAGGCCCCCCAGGCCAAGGTGCGCAAGCTGCTGCCGGAGGTGGCGCTGGAGGAGATCCTGCTGTCCATGGCCGAGGTCATGCGCCGCAATGACCTGTTCGAGAGCCATCAGATCACCCGAGAGGTGCTGTCGACCCGCGAGCGCATGAGCGATGTGCTCGAACGCCTCAAGGGCGGGGGCTTCGTGCCGTTTGTCGAGCTGTTCACTCGCGAGGAGGGCAAGCTCGGGGTGGTGGTCACCTTCATGGCGATTCTCGAGCTGGTTAAGGAATCGCTGATCGAACTCGTGCAAAATGAGCCTTTCGCCCCGATCCACGTCCGTGCCCGGGCAGAGTGACCTGACGACTACCGATGAACCTGAACGAACCCCGTGAACTGGCGTCGCTGATCGAGGCCTTCCTGCTCGCCTCGGGCAAGCCGCAATCCCTCGAGCGCCTCTACGAGCTGTTCGAGGAGGCCGAGCGCCCGGCCCCCGCTGTTTTCAAGAAGGCCCTGGACGTACTGGGCAAGTCCTGCAACGGTCGCGCCTTCGAGCTCAAGGAAGTAGCCAGCGGCTACCGCCTGCAGATCCGCGAAGACTATGCACCCTGGGTCGGCCGCCTGTGGGAGGAGCGCCCGCAGCGTTACTCCCGCGCGCTGCTGGAAACCATGGCGCTGATCGCCTACCGACAGCCCATTACCCGTGGCGAGATCGAAGACGTGCGTGGCGTGGCGGTCAACAGCAACATCATCAAGACCCTGATGGAGCGCGAGTGGATCCGCATCGTCGGCTACCGCGAGGTGCCTGGCCGGCCGGCGATGTTCGCCACCACCAAGGCGTTTCTCGATCACTTCAACCTCAAGAGCCTCGATGAACTGCCGGCGCTGGCCGAGTTGCGCGAGCTGGAGCCGGAGCCGCTGCTCGATCCGGACGAGGCGCCGGTGCCCGCTCACCTGCAGGCCCTGGCCGATGCCAGCCTGGGCGAGGAGGGTGAAGAGGTGGAGCCCAAGGAGGAGACCAGTTTCCGCTCGCTGCTGGTTGAGCTGGATGCGATGGAAGAGGGGCTCAAGACCGATTTCGATGATTTGCGCGATGAGGCGTCCATCGAGCCCGAGGATGAACCAAAGGCCTGACTGCCAGCTTTGTGGGAGCGGGCTTGCCCCGCGATAAGGCCGCACCGTCAACACCTACCTTTGGGCAGAATCTGCTGGGCTATCACCAAAAACCTTCTACCCTCCAGTGCGTTCCCCCGCCGAACCGCGTATGATGCGCGCCCGCTTTCACTACTACACCGGGAGGTGCCCAGATGAGTGACAAAGACCTGCAAGACCAACAACCCACCCCGCCGTCCGGCGAAAAGCTGCAGAAAGTACTGGCGCGCATCGGCGTCGGCTCGCGTCGTGACGTCGAGGCCTGGATCGGCCAGGGCCGTATCAAGGTCAACGGCGTCGAGGCCACCCTGGGCCTGCGCGTCGACCTGCACGACGCCATCACCGTCGACGGCAAGCTGATCAAGCGTGTCGAGGCCGCCGAGGCAACCCGCCGCGTGATCATGTACAACAAGCCCGATGGCGAGATCTGCACCCGTGACGACCCGGAAGGCCGCCCGACCGTGTTCGACCGCCTGCCGCGCCCGAAAGAGGGCCGCTGGATCAACATCGGTCGCCTGGACATCAACACCACCGGCCTGCTGCTGTTCACCACCGATGGTGAGCTGGCCAACCGCCTGATGCACCCGTCCTATGAAATGGACCGCGAGTACGCCGTGCGCGTGCGCGGCGAAGTCGACGACGACATGGTCGATCGCCTCAAGGCCGGCGTGGTGCTCGAGGACGGCCCGGCCAAGTTCACCGACATCCAGAAGGCTCCGGGCGGCGAAGGCTTCAACCACTGGTATCACTGCGTGGTGATGGAAGGCCGCAACCGCGAAGTGCGCCGCCTGTGGGAATCCCAGGGCGTGGTGGTCAGCCGCCTGAAGCGTGTGCGTTTTGGTCCGGTGTTCCTCAACTCCGACCTGCCGATGGGCCGCTGGCGTGAAATGAGCCAGGGTGAGATCGACATCCTGGCCGCCGAAGTCGGCCTGCAGCCGGTGGCGCTGCCGGAGATGAAGCTCAAGGCCAAGGACAAGCTCGAGCGTCTGCAGCGCAAGTCGACCCGTCCGCTGGGGCGTGGCGAGCGTGTGCGCACCCTGCGCCCGGCCGCCGAAGGGCAAGCCGAGCGCCCGGCACGCGCGCCGCGTGAAGAGTCTGCACCTCGTAAGAGTGGTCGTGGCAGCACGGTGGCCGAGCGCCCGAGCGAGATGCGCAAGCGTCCGGCCCGTCCCGAAGGCGACAAGCCGGCAGGCCGTGGCCGCGGCAAGCCGCGTGGCTGATTCGGCCCGGTAACGAAAGAGCCAGCCTCCGGGCTGGTTTTTTTGTGCCTGTTGAAAAGGAAGCCCCTCGATACGCATTCCTGTGTAGGAGCGGGCTTGCCCCGCGATGGGCCGCAAAGCGGCCCCAAGTGCCTGAACAGACAGAAATTTTCCCGACCAGTGGCAAATTTTCAAACCACCTCGTAAAGAAAACTATACGATTCTGGGCCTTTTCCCCAGCTTGCCTGTGCTTTTCCGCTCTTCGTCACAAAATCTTTCCAAGACTTGCGCACCAGAGCCTCCCCGGCCCCCTTCACCCCCTTCCCAAACCCCCGCTCAAACGCTGAGATAGCGCCATTGCCGTGTGCAGAGCCAGGCAGGATAGCCAGGCATCGAAAACAACAAAATGGAGGCGCCATGTACGCCGATCACTCCGCCTTATCAGGCCTTCACCCCAGGACCGCTGCGTTTTTTCCACAGGAAACGATGCAACGCGTTGACGCCTGCGCGTTTGCAGGGGTATACAATGCGCCGCGTTTTACCTGTGACCCCCTTGCGTACCGCGCACTCTTGCTGACACCCGGTTGATCCGCCCGGGCACCTCGCCCGTCAGGACCGCCCCGTCCAAGAACCCAAGGTAACCACCTTGCCCATTCCGCTGCGCCACGAGTGCGGTGGGTCCGATTCCGTCACAGATAAAAACAAGCAGGTGACTTCGTTCATGAGTGGACATAACTCACAGTCTGGCGAACTCAAGCGTGGCTTGAAGAACCGCCATATCCAACTGATCGCACTGGGTGGCGCGATCGGCACCGGATTGTTCCTGGGCTCGGCCGGCGTGATGAAGTCCGCCGGTCCGTCGATGATCCTCGGCTATGCGATCTGCGGCTTCATCGCCTTCATGATCATGCGCCAGCTCGGCGAGATGATCGTCGAAGAGCCGGTGGCCGGCTCCTTCAGCCATTTCGCGCACAAGTACTGGGGCGGTTTCGCCGGCTTCCTGTCGGGCTGGAACTGCTGGGTGCTGTACATCCTGGTGGGCATGTCGGAGCTGTCGGCGGTGGGCAAGTACGTCCATTACTGGTGGCCGGAGATCCCGACCTGGGTCACCGCGGCGGCGTTCTTCCTGCTGATCAACGCCATCAACCTGATGAACGTGAAGTTCTTCGGCGAGGCCGAATTCTGGTTCGCGATCATCAAGGTCGCCGCCATCGTCGGCATGATCGGCCTGGGCGCCTACCTGCTGACCAGCGGCAGTGGCGGCCCTGAAGCGTCGGTGACCAACCTGTGGGCCCATGGTGGCTTCTTCCCGCATGGCGTCAGCGGCCTGGTCATGGCCCTGGCCTTCATCATGTTCTCCTTCGGTGGCCTGGAGATGCTCGGCTTCACCGCGGCCGAGGCCGACAAACCGAAGACCGTGATCCCCAAGGCGATCAATCAGGTCATCTACCGCATCCTGATCTTCTACGTGGGCGCCCTGGTGGTGCTGCTGTCGCTGACCCCGTGGGACAGCCTGGTGGCCAGCATCGACGCTTCCGGCGGCAGCTACGGCAGCAGTCCATTCGTCCAGGTCTTCTCGCTGCTGGGTAGCGACGTGGCCGCGCACCTGCTGAACTTCGTGGTCCTGACCGCAGCGCTGTCGGTGTACAACAGTGGTACCTACTGCAACGCCCGCATGCTGCTGGGCATGGCCGAGCAGGGCGATGCCCCGGCGGCGCTGGCCAAGGTCGACCGTCGCGGCGTGCCGGTACGCTCGATCCTGGCATCGGCAGCCGTGACCCTGATCGCGGTGCTGCTCAACTACCTGATGCCGCAAAATGCCCTGGAGTTGCTGATGTCGCTGGTGGTGGCGACCCTGGTGATCAACTGGGCGATGATCAGCTACTCGCACCTGAAGTTCCGCCAGCACCTCGACCGCACCGGCCAGAAGCCGCTGTTCAAGGCGCTTTGGTACCCGTACGGCAACTACCTGGTGCTGGCCTTCGTGGTGCTGATCCTCGGTATCATGCTGCAGATTCCGGGCATCCAGGTGTCGGTGTACGCCATGCCGGTATGGCTGGTGGTGATGTATGTGTTCTACGTGCTCAAGAGCAAGCGTGGGGCGCAGGCCAACGGCGCTGCCGGTAGCGTGGCCAAGTAAGCGTCGAGGCGCTTCGAGAAAACCCGATGCCGGGTGACTGGCATCGGGTTTTTTGTTGCCTGTGCCAGCCTCAGATCTGTTCCAGCAGCCAGCTGCGAAACGCCCGCAACGAAGGCAGTGCCTCATTCCTAGGTGGATAGATCAGGTAATAGCTACGCTGGCTGGCAAACGGCTCGCCGGGGCTGAACAGCTCGCCGCTGGCCAGTTCCTCCTCCACCAGAATCCTGGGCACCAGGCCGATCCCTATCCCCGCCCGCACCGCCTGGATCAGGTGCGACGTCAGCTCGAAACTCGGCCCCAGGCGCATCGCCCGGTGGGGCAGGGTGTGGTGGGAGAACCATTCACCCCAGGCATGGGGGTTGTTGGCGACGTTGAGCAGCACCTCTTCGCTGATCCGCGCCGGGCTCCAGTCCTGGCCGTCGCGAGCGCTGTCCGGCGGCAGGATCACCACCAGTTCCTCGGCGTGCAGGCGATGGCAGACCAGCCCGGGCAGGTCGTGGGTGGCCACACCGATGGCCGCGTCGATCTCGCTGGTGTCGAAGTTGATCGCTTCGATACGGGAATGAATGTGCACCAGCATGCCGGGGTGGGCGCTGTAGAACGCATGCAGGCGCGGCAGCAGCCATTTCGAGCCGAAGGTCGGCAGGGTCGCCAGGCGCAGGGTACCGACCCCGGACTGGTAGGCCAGGGCCTGCAGGGTGGCGCTGCGGATGCGTCCGAGGGCCTCGCTGAGCTCGCGCTGGTACAGGCGGCCGACATCGGTCAGTTGCACCTGGCGCCCCTCGCGGCGGAACAGGGTGAGCCCCAGCTGCTGCTCCAGCGCCTGCACCTGGCGGCTCACCGCGCTCTGGGTCAGCGACAGCTCGGCGGCGGCGCGGGTGTAGCTTTCATGCCGCGCGGCCGCCTCGAAGGCCAGCAGCAGCGACATGGACGGGGTGAGGTGGCGGTAATTCATTCATAAAGCTCATCGATAGCGGCAGGAATATCCGTTTGCCCCTGGCGCGAAACTACAGGAACATTGGCCTATTCGAAATCCTCCCATGAGCCATTCATGCTGGATTGACAAGATTTCCGTGAATTAGCCCGATATCAAAGAGGCATCCTTCGATGATCGCCCAGCTGCCGCCCCGTGCGCCCGCCGCCCACTACCCTGAATTCCTCGAAGCCCTGAAAAACAGCGGCTTCCGTGGCCAGATCAGTGCCGACTACGGCACCCGCACCGTGCTGGCCACCGACAACTCCATCTACCAGCGCCTGCCCCAGGCGGCGGTGTTCCCATTGGATGCCGACGATGTGGCGCGGGTCGCCACGCTGATGGCCGAGCCACGCTTTCGCGACATCAAGCTGACCCCGCGTGGTGGCGGTACCGGCACCAACGGCCAGTCGCTGACCGATGGCATCGTCGTCGACCTGTCGCGGCACATGAACAGCATTCTCGAGATCAATGTCGAGCAGCGCTGGGTGCGGGTCCAGGCGGGCGTGGTCAAGGACCAGCTCAACGCCGCGCTCAAGCCCCATGGGCTGTTCTTCGCGCCGGAGCTGTCCACCTCCAACCGTGCCACCGTCGGCGGCATGATCAACACCGACGCCAGCGGTCAGGGCAGTTGCACCTATGGCAAGACCCGCGACCACGTGCTCGAGCTGCACAGCGTGCTGCTCGGCGGCGAACGCCTGCACAGCCTGCCGATCGATGACGCGGCGCTGGAGCAGGCCTGCGCCGCGCCCGGCCGGGTCGGCGAGGTGTATCGCATGGCCCGCGAGATCCAGGAAACCCAGGGCGGGCTGATCGAAAGCACCTTCCCCAAGCTCAACCGCTGCCTGACCGGCTACGACCTGGCGCACCTGCGCGACGAGCAGGGCCGTTTCAACCTCAACAGCGTGCTATGCGGCGCCGAAGGCTCGCTGGGCTATGTGGTCGAGGCCAAGCTCAATGTGCTGCCGATACCGAAGTACGCGGTGCTGGTCAACGTGCGCTACACCAGCTTCATGGACGCCCTGCGCGACGCCAACGCGCTGATGGCGCACAAGCCGCTGTCGATCGAGACCGTCGACTCCAAGGTACTGATGCTGGCGATGAAGGACATCGTCTGGCACAGCGTCGCCGAGTACTTCCCGGCCGACGCCGAGCGCTCGACGCTGGGCATCAACCTGGTGGAGTTCTGCGGCGACGAGCCGGCCGAGGTCAATGCCCGGGTCGAGGCGTTCGTCGCGCACCTGCAGCGCGACACCAGCGTCGAGCGCCTGGGGCATACCCTGGCGGAGGGCGCCGAGGCGGTCACCAGGGTCTACACCATGCGCAAACGCTCGGTGGGGCTGCTGGGCAACGTCGAAGGCGAGGTGCGGCCACAGCCGTTCGTCGAGGACACCGCCGTGCCGCCGGAGCAGTTGGCTGACTACATCGCCGACTTCCGCGCGCTGCTCGACGGTTATGGTCTTGCCTACGGCATGTTCGGCCATGTCGATGCCGGCGTGCTGCACGTGCGCCCGGCGCTGGACATGAAGGACCCGGCCCAGGCCGCGCTGGTCAAGCCGATTTCCGATGCCGTGGCGGCGCTGACCCAGCGCTATGGCGGCCTGCTCTGGGGTGAACATGGCAAAGGCCTGCGCTCCGAGTACGTGCCGGAATACTTCGGCGAACTGTACCCGGCGCTGCAGCGTCTCAAGGGCGCATTCGACCCGCACAACCAGCTCAATCCGGGCAAGATCTGCACCCCGCCGGACAGCGCCGAAGGCCTGACCCCGGTGGATGGCGTGACCCTGCGCGGTGACCTTGACCGCAGTATCGACGAGCGTGTCTGGCAAAGTTTCGGCAGTGCCGTGCACTGCAACGGCAACGGCGCCTGCTACAACTACGACCCCAACGACGCCATGTGCCCGTCGTGGAAGGCTACCCGCGAACGCCAGCATTCGCCCAAGGGGCGTGCCTCGCTGATCCGCGAATGGCTGCGCCTGCAGGGCGAGGCGAACATCGATGTGCTCGCCGCCGCCCAGCGCAAGGCGTCCTGGTTCAAGGGACTGCCGGCGCGCCTGCGCAACAGTCGTGCGCGTCAACAGGGACAGGAAGACTTCTCCCACGAGGTATACGACGCCATGGTCGGCTGCCTGGCGTGCAAGTCCTGCGCGGGGCAGTGCCCGATCAAGGTCAATGTGCCGGACTTTCGCTCGCGCTTCCTCGAGCTGTACCACGGCCGCTACCAGCGTCCGCTGCGCGACTACCTGATCGGTTCGCTGGAGTTCACCATCCCTTACCTGGCCCATGCGCCGGGCCTGTACAACGCAGTGATGGGCTCGAAGTGGGTGGACAGGCTGCTGGCGGACAAGGTCGGCATGGTCGACAGCCCGCTGATCAGCCGTTTCAACTTCCAGGCCACCCTGACCCGTTGCCGGGTTCAGGTGGCGAGCGTACCGGCCCTGCGCGAGCTGACCCCGGCCCAGCGCGAGCGCAGCATCGTGCTGGTGCAGGATGCCTTCACTCGCTATTTCGAGACGCCACTGCTGGCCTCGTTCATCGAGCTGGCCCATCGCCTGGGGCACAAGGTGTTCCTCGCGCCCTACAGCGCCAACGGCAAGCCACTGCACGTGCAGGGTTTCCTCGGTGCCTTCGCCAGGGCGGCGATCCGCAACGCCGCCCAGCTCAAGGCCCTGGCCGATTGCGGTGTGCCGCTGGTGGGGCTGGATCCGGCGATGACCCTGGTCTACCGCCAGGAGTACCAGAAGGTCGATGGCGTGGAGTGCCCGTCGGTGCTGCTGCCCCAGGAATGGCTGATGAACGTGCTGCCTGAGCAGGCGCCGGTCAAGGCCGACAGCTTCCGCCTGATGGCCCACTGCACCGAGAAGACCAATGTGCCGGCCAGTACCAAGCAGTGGGAGCAGGTGTTCGCCCGTCTGGGGCTGAAACTGGTCACCGAGGCCACCGGCTGCTGCGGCATGTCCGGTACCTATGGGCATGAAGCACGGAACCAGGAAACCTCGAAGACCATCTTCGAGCAGTCCTGGGCGACCAAGCTGGACAAGCAGGGTGAGGCATTGGCGACCGGCTATTCGTGCCGCAGCCAGGTCAAGCGCATGACCGAGAAGCAGTTGCGCCATCCGTTGGAGGTGGTGCTGCAGTACGCGCAGCGTTGACCATGAAGGCATCGCGGGGCAAGCCCGCTCCCACGCAACCGCGATGCCTTCAGGATGCTCGCAAGCGTCGTGCCTGGCGATACAGGTACAGGCTCAACACCAGCCCGCACCCCGCTGCCGCCGCCGCGAACAGGAACATCGAGGCAAATCCGAACCCTGCCGCTACCGCGCCCACCAGCGGCCCGGTGATCCCCAGTGACAGGTCGATGAACAGCGAATAGGCGCCCACCGCCGCGCCGCGGTTGGCTGCCGACACCTGGTTCACGGCTTCCACCCCGAGTGCCGGAAACACCAGCGAGAATCCGAACCCGCTCAACGCCGCGCCGGCCAGGGCCATCTCGGCGCTGGGCGCGAGCCACAGCATCAGCAACCCCAGTGTCTCCACCGACAGGCAGGCAATCGCCACGCGAAAACCGCCGATGCGGTTGATCAGGTTGCCGAACAGCAGGCGCGCGCAGATGAAGCTGGCGCCGAACAGGCTCAGGGTCAGCGCGGCGTTGGGCCAGTCGCGACTGGCGTAGTACAGGGTGATGAAGGTGGCGATGGTGCCGAAGCCGATCGAGCCCAGGGCCAGCCCCGAGCCATGGGGGAACACCTTGCCCAGCACTCGCAGGAACGGCAGGCGCACGCCGGCGACCACCGGCGCGGCGCGCTTGGGCCAGGCCAGCAGCAGGCCGATGACGCCCAGCAGGATGATGCTCGCGCCCATGCTCCACAGTCCGAGATGCTTGACCATCAGTACGCCGAGCGGCGCGCCGATGGCCAATGCGCCATAGCTGGCAATGCCGTTCCAGGAGATCACCTTGGCGGTATTTTCCGAGCCGACCCGGCCGATGCCCCAGCCGATCGAACCCGAGCCCACCAGGCTCTCGGCGCTGCCCAGCACCAGGCGGCCGATGAACAGGCAGGCCAGGCTCAGCCAGGGCAGGTGGGTGAGGAAGCTGCAGGCCAGCATGAACACGCCGCTCAGGCCGCAGCCGAACAGGCCGTACATGACCGCTTTCTTGCTGCCGAGGTTGTCGATGATGCGGCTGGCGGTGGGGCGGCTGAGCAGGGTGGCCAGGTACTGCACGCTGATCACCAGGCCCGCGACCACGGCGCTGAAACCCAGGTCGTTGTGCACGTAGCCGGGCAGCACGGCCAGGGGAATGCCGATGTTCAGATAGCCGATGAAGGTAAACAGGACGATGGAAACGACTTGCAGGGTGACCGCAAGGGGGCGCGGTGAGTCGGGCATGAGGGTCTTCGGTAGAGGTTCTGGACGGTGTGAAAACGCGATGACGGGGATATCCCGCAGGTCAGCCGTTTTCACACAGTCGGGTGGGGTGCGCGATTATTCCTGGTCGGCGCTGGATTGATCGTCACCGTCCTGGTCGACGGCGGGCGTCGGTTCGGCGTGGGCGGCAACGGATTGCTCTTCGGGGTTCAGGCTTGGGAAGGGAAGATTCGGGATTTCATGCATCTCGTCGTTCCTCGCAAGTGTGAGTGAAAAGGCGGCGCCAGGGCGCATGTGTGGCTTCGAAAAGCTGGGGCAGGATACAGCAGTCTGGATGACAGTTTGAGAATTTTACCGGGCGCTGGTCGGTTTTAGCGGGCGGCTATCGGCCAAGGAGCGTGTCAGGAGGGCATGTGGGGGTGAATTTGCCCCCACGCCACATCGGCCAGGTTTCAGCGACAGACGTCGGCGATGGCCGCCGCCAGTTGCTCCAGGCGTCGTGCATCCGCCCCGGCGATGTTTGCCCGGCCGGTACCGACCATGTACACACTGTGCCGTTCACGCAGCAGGCGCACTTGCTCGGGGTTCAGACCGGTGTAGGAGAACATCCCGCGTTGCACGGCGATGTGCGCGAAACGCTCGGCCAGGCCATGGGGCGCCAGCGCCTGCACCAGGCCCTGGCGAAGCTCGGCGATGCGCTGGCGCATGGCGTTCACTTCCTCGACCCACAGCGCCTTGAGTGCCGGATCACCGAGGATCTCGGCGACCACCGCGGCACCATGGTCCGGTGGCGTCGACCACAGGTTGCGCGCAATGAACGCCAGCTGGCTGCGCACATCCAGCAGTTTCTCGGCATCGTGGCTGCACACCAGCAGGGCGCCGGTGCGATCGCGGTACAGGCCGAAGTTCTTCGAGCAGGAGCTGGTGACCAGCAGTTCCGGCAGTTCGGCGGCAAACAGGCGCACCGCCCAGGCGTCTTCCTTCAGGCCGTCACCGAAGCCCTGGTAGGCGAAGTCGATCAGCGGCAGCAGGTTGCGACGCTTGACGATGTCGAGCACCGCGCGCCAGTCGTCCTGGCCCAGGTCGAAACCGGTCGGGTTGTGGCAGCAGGCGTGCAGCAGCACCACGTCGCCTTCCGGCGCCTGTTCCAGCGCGGCGAGCATGCCGTCGACGTTCAGGCGGTTGTCCTTGCCCACGTAGGGGTAGTGGGACACCTTGAGCCCGGCGCCGGCGAAGATCGTCTCGTGGATCGGCCAGGTCGGGTCGCTCAGCCAGATGCCACGCCCCGGCAGGCAATGGGCGATGAACTCCGCCGCCAGGCGCAGGGCGCCGGTGCCGCCCGGGGTCTGGGTGGCGCCGGCGCGCTGGCTGGCCAGCAGCGGCGAGCCGTTGCCCAGCACCAGCTCGCTGACCAGCCGTCCGAACGCCGCGTCACCATGGCCACCGATGTAGCTTTTGGTGGCCTGGCATTCGACCAGGCGCTGCTCGGCCTGCTTGACCGCCGCGGGAATCGGCGTCAGGCCCTGGGCGTCCTTGAACACGCCGACACCCAGGTCGAACTTGGCCGGGTTGGCGTCGCGGGCGTAGGCCTCCATCAGCCCCAGGATCGGGTCGCCAGGGACCCGTCCGATGGCCGCGAAGTGCATCACTTGCGCCCTTCGGCGGTCTTGGCGACCTCGTCGGTGCGCGCGCACATGATGAAGTCGTTGCGGTGCAGGCCCTTGATCGAGTGGCTCCACCAGGTCACGGTGACCTTGCCCCACTCGGTCAGCAGACCCGGGTGGTGACCTTCGGCTTCGGCGATTTCGCCGATGGCATTGGTGAAGGCCAGGGCGTGCTTGAAGTTCTTGAACAGGAACACGCGCTCGAGCTCCATGTGGCCGTCGCGGACTTCGATGTTCCAGTCCGGGATCTCGCGGATCAGTACCGCCAGTTCCTCGTCGGTGACTTTCGGCGCATCGGCGCGGCAGGCTTCGCAGTGGGCTTGGTTCAAGGCATTCATGGGTGTTTTCCGGTTTGAGTTGTTATCGACAGGGGCGCTCAGGCGGCGACCTTGGGTGGAAACTTCGGTGCGTGCAGGCCCAGCTGCATGGCCTGGTGGACCATGGCCATGATGTCTTCGTGGGCCAGGTCGAACAGGCGCTTCATGTTCGGCAGGACGAAGTACAGGGGCTGCAGGATATCGATGCGGTACGGCGTGCGCATGGCCTCGATCGGGTCGAAGGCCTGGTGCTCCGGCTCGCCGGACAGACTGTAGACGGTCTCTTTCGGCGAAGAGAGAATGCCGCCGCCGTAGATCTTGCGACCCTGCGCGGTCTCCATCAGGCCGAACTCGATGGTCATCCAGTACAGGCGCGCCAGGTACACACGCTGTTCCTTGGTCGCTGCCAGGCCCAGCTTGCCGTAGGTGTGGGTGAATTCGGCGAAGAAGGGGTTGGTCAGCAGCGGGCAGTGGCCGAAAATCTCGTGGAAGATGTCAGGCTCCTGCAGGTAGTCCAGCTCTTCCGGGGTGCGGATGAAGGTGGCGACCGGGAAGCGCTTGCTGGCCAGCAGCTCGAAGAAGGTCTGGAAGGGGATCAGCGCCGGCACGCGGGCGACCTGCCAGCCGGTGGTGGCGCCCAGCACCTTGTTGATTTCGCCGAGCTGGGGGATGCGGTCATGGGGCAGCTTGAGCTGCTCGATGCCGTCCAGGTATTCCTGGCATGCCCGGCCTTCGATCACTTTCAGTTGGCGAGTGATCAGGGTGTTCCACACCGCATGCTCTTGCTGCGGGTAGTCGATAAAACCATGCGCATCGGGCTCGCGTGCCACGTATTGCGTCTGTTTCATGTGGCTCTCCTGGTGAGGGCGTTCTTGTTATGTACAGGACATACCTTAGGAATATCCCTACAAACGCGGCTTTGCACCGGGGTTGAGGCCACTTGTGGCTATCCGCTGGTCCTGAATTCGTAACGATAATTTTACAAAAATGCCCTTGTGCCGGAAAATCACGGGCATCGAGCTGAGTGGAAGGGCGATTCTGTCAGCTTATCTTTACGACTTTTCCGCGTGCCAAGTAAAAACCTTGGCCGCTTAGAGAGCTTTCATGCGTATCAAAGTGCACTGCCAGAACCGCATCGGCATCCTGCGCGACATCCTCAACCTGCTGGTGGAGTACGGCATCAACGTGCTGCGCGGCGAGGTGGGTGGCGATCATGGCAACGCCATCTACCTGCACTGCCCGAACCTGATCAACCTGCAGTTCCAGGCCCTGCGGCCAAAGTTCGAGTCGATCGCCGGGGTATTCGGGGTCAAGCGCGTCGGCCTGATGCCCAGCGAGCGTCGGCACATGGAGCTCAATGCGCTGCTCGGCGCGCTGGATTTCCCGGTGCTGTCGATCGACATGGGCGGCAGCATCGTTGCCGCCAACCGTGGCGCGGCACAGTTGCTCGGGGTGCGGGTGGACGAGGTGCCGGGCATTCCGTTGTCGCGCTATGTCGAGGACTTCGACCTGCCGGAGCTGATCCGCGCCAACAAGTCGCGGATCAACGGCCTGCGCATCAAGGTCAAGGGCGATGTGTTCCTCGCCGATATCGCGCCGCTGCAGTCGGAACATGATGACAGCGAGGCCCTGGCGGGCGCGGTGATCACCTTGCATCGTGCCGATCGCATCGGCGAGCGTATCTACAACGTGCGCAAGCAAGAGCTGCGTGGCTTCGACAGTATCTTCCAGAGCTCGCGGGTGATGGCCGCGGTGGTGCGTGAGGCGCGGCGCATGGCGCCGCTGGATGCGCCGCTGTTGATCGAGGGCGAGACCGGTACCGGCAAGGAGTTGCTGGCGCGCGCCTGCCACCTGGCCAGCCCCCGTGGCCAGGCGCCGCTGATGGCGCTCAACTGCGCCGGCCTGCCGGAGTCGATGGCCGAGACCGAGCTGTTCGGCTACGGGCCAGGGGCGTTCGAGGGCGCGCGTGCCGAAGGCAAGCTTGGGCTGCTGGAGCTTACCGCCGGGGGCACGCTGTTCCTCGATGGCGTCGGGGAGATGAGCCCGCGCTTGCAGGTCAAGCTGCTGCGCTTCCTGCAGGATGGCTGTTTCCGTCGTGTCGGCAGTGACGAAGAGGTGTACCTGGATGTGCGGGTGATCTGCGCGACCCAGGTCGACCTGTCCGAGCTGTGCGCCCGGGGCGAGTTCCGCCAGGACCTCTACCATCGCCTCAACGTGCTGTCGCTGCACATTCCGCCGCTGCGCGAATGCATGGATGGCCTGGAGGGGCTGGTGCAGCACTTCCTTGACCAGGCCAGCCGGCAGATCGGCTGCCCGATGCCGCGCCTGGCGCCGGCGGCGATGGACAAGCTTGCTCAATATCATTGGCCGGGCAACGTGCGCCAGCTGGAGAACGTGCTGTTCCAGGCGGTGTCGTTGTGCGAGGGCGGGGTGGTGAAGAGCGAACATATCCGCTTGCCGGATTATGGCGCACGCCAACCATTGGGTGAGTTTTCCCTGGATGGCGATCTTTCGCAAATTGTCGGGCGGTTTGAAAAGGCGGTATTGGAAAGTCTGATGAGCGAGTTTCCAAGTAGCCGGGCGCTGGGGAAAAGATTGGGGGTTTCCCATACGACCATTGCCAACAAGTTGCGGGATTATTCGTTGAATAAGTCGGGGGAGTGAGTGTGGCTAATTACCTTGAAAGTTACACTTGTTCCTGTAGGAGCGGCCTTGCGCCGCGAAAGGGCCGCAAAGCGGCCCCGGCGATCTTTGCATGCTGCTGAAAAACCGGGGCTGCTGTGCAGCCCTTTCGCGGCACAAGGCCGCTCCTACAGGGGACGCGCAAGGCTTGAGGTTGGCGCGGTCGGGGTGGGAGCGGGCTTGCCCCGCGATAAACCTATGGCCTCAGCCGTTGGAACAACCGTTCCCCATCACGCGGTATTCGAGAATGTGCTTCTGGCCCTGGGAGTCCTCGTAGGTCATGCGGGCTGGCACCACTTCGCAGACGTTCGGAACTTCGCTCATGGAAATGACGCGGGCGATGTCCAGGTGCTGCGAATAACTGTACTGTTCAACCGGAATCTGCTCGACATCTTTTGCTTCGCCGGCCAATGCCGCGCCGCAAAAACCGCCAAGTACCAATACCAGTAAAGCTTTCATTTTCAAGTTACCTGTCTAAGGTCGTGAGGGGGCACGCGGCGCTTATGGCGCCGCGAGTACAGCAAGTTTCAACTATCGGGATGAGGTACGGATTAACGCTGCCTTCGTGGGGGCTGTTACCAAGTTAATCGCGTTGCCGTTGCTGGCGAGATGAATTTTAGGGAGGCGCCCACGGCTGAAACAGAGGGGGTTTTGATAAAGTCTTTTGACAGAATCTGTAACAATCCCCGTCGAAACCCTGTCTTTTTCTCTCGGCGATGGCTGCATGCCATGTTCTAGAGCGGTCGCGCCTGATCGGTGAGTCGACGGCCCGTCGCGTTACTACCAACGTCGAATGGTCTTGGCCGCTCTGGTACAGTTACAAACGGTTCCATACAAAAACAACTATTACACCGAGGTAACACAGATGAGTGCGGCTCCACTGTATCCCGTTCGTCCCGAGGTTGCGGCCAGTACCCTGACCGACGAGGCCACCTACAAGGCCATGTACCAGCAATCGGTGATCAACCCGGACGGCTTCTGGCGCGAGCAGGCCCAGCGTCTGGACTGGATCAAGCCTTTCACCAAGGTCAAGCAGACCTCGTTCGACGACCACCATGTCGACATCAAATGGTTCGCCGACGGCACTCTGAACGTTTCCTACAACTGCCTGGACCGCCATCTTGCCGAGCGCGGCGATCAACTGGCGATCATCTGGGAAGGCGACGACCCTTCCGAACACCGCAACATCACCTACCGCGAGCTCCACGAGCAGGTCTGCAAGTTCGCCAACGCCCTGCGTGGCCAGGACGTGCACCGTGGCGACGTGGTGACTATCTACATGCCGATGATCCCCGAGGCCGTGGTCGCCATGCTGGCCTGTGCACGCATCGGCGCGATCCACTCGGTGGTGTTCGGCGGCTTCTCGCCGGAGGCGCTGGCCGGGCGCATCATCGACTGCAAGTCGAAAGTGGTGATCACCGCTGACGAAGGTCTGCGCGGTGGTCGTCGCACCCCGCTCAAGGCCAACGTCGACCTGGCCCTGACCAACCCTGAAACCAACAGCGTGCAGAAGATCATCGTGTGCAAGCGCACCGGTGGCGACATCGCCTGGCACCAGCATCGCGACATCTGGTACGAAGACCTGATGAAGGTCGCCTCCAGCCACTGCGCGCCGAAAGAGATGGGCGCCGAGGAGGCGCTGTTCATCCTCTATACCTCCGGCTCCACCGGCAAGCCCAAGGGCGTGCTGCACACCACCGGCGGTTACCTGGTGTATGCCGCGCTGACCCACGAGCGCGTGTTCGACTACCGTCCGGGCGAGGTCTACTGGTGCACC
Organism: Pseudomonas peradeniyensis; assembly: GCF_014268935.2. GTDB lineage: Bacteria > Pseudomonadota > Gammaproteobacteria > Pseudomonadales > Pseudomonadaceae > Aquipseudomonas > Aquipseudomonas peradeniyensis. Next base: position 147,563 of record NZ_JABWRJ020000005.1, read on the forward strand.
GCCGACGTGGGCTGGGTCACCGGCCACAGCTACATCGTCTACGGCCCGCTGGCCAACGGCGCCACCACGCTGCTGTTCGAAGGCGTGCCGAACTACCCGGACATCACCCGGGTGTCGAAGATCGTCGACAAGCACAAGGTCAACATCCTCTACACCGCGCCGACCGCCATTCGCGCCATGATGGCCGAAGGCGAGGCGGCGGTGGCCGGTGCCAATGGCTCCAGCCTGCGCCTGCTGGGCTCGGTGGGCGAGCCGATCAACCCTGAAGCCTGGAACTGGTACTACAAGACCGTCGGCAAGGAGCGTTGCCCGATCGTCGATACCTGGTGGCAGACCGAAACCGGCGGTGTGCTGATCAGCCCGCTGCCAGGCGCCACCGCGCTGAAACCGGGCTCGGCGACCCGTCCGTTCTTCGGCGTGGTACCAGCGCTGGTGGACAACCTGGGCAACCTGATCGAAGGCGCCGCCGAGGGCAACCTGGTGATCCTCGACTCCTGGCCGGGTCAGTCGCGTTCGCTGTACGGCGACCACGACCGTTTCGTCGACACCTACTTCAAGACCTTCCGCGGCATGTACTTCACCGGTGACGGCGCCCGTCGCGACGAAGACGGCTACTACTGGATCACCGGTCGCGTCGATGATGTGCTCAACGTCTCCGGGCACCGCATGGGCACTGCCGAGATCGAGAGCGCGATGGTGGCGCATCCGAAGGTCGCCGAGGCGGCGGTGGTGGGCGTGCCGCACGACATCAAGGGGCAGGGCATCTACGTCTATGTCACCCTCAATGCCGGTGAGGAGTCGAACGAGCAACTGCGCCTGGAGCTGAAGAACTGGGTGCGCAAGGAGATCGGCCCGATCGCTTCGCCGGATGTGATCCAGTGGGCGCCGGGGCTGCCGAAGACCCGCTCGGGCAAGATCATGCGCCGCATCCTGCGCAAGATCGCCACCGGCGAGTACGACGCGCTGGGTGATATCTCCACCCTGGCCGACCCAGGGGTGGTGCAGCACCTGATCGACACCCACAAGGCGATGAGCCTGGCCACCGCCTGAGTCGAAGCGTCGCGGCAAGTCGGCTCCTGAAGGTCGTGGGAGCGGGCTTGCCCCGCGATGAGGCCATCAGTAAAAGCCCCGCCCACGCCCGGCGGGGTTTTTGCTTTACTGATACAGACTGTTACTCCGACATTCATCGGTAACCCTGGCTGTCACCGATTTCGCCCAAATGCGGGGCTTGTGGAAACATTCATGTGCCATTTGAGTGCATTGCTGCGAGCATTTTGTGCAGGGTCGCACGCTGCGCTTGCCGGAATACAAGGCTTTGCCAATAATGGGCCCGCTTATTGCTTTGGGTATAGGTTATTTCTCTTTTGCTCTTGCATATCTCGCAGGAGCTGTCAATATCGCCCGCCGCGGTTCCTGGCGCTTCTGTAATTAGTTGTCGCTTTGAAGAAATATCGACCACCGGGCTGTCGCTAGAATGCCACTCACTCGCTCGTGGTCTGCGACCTTGGTCGAAACCTGCGCGGCTCGCGCTGTACCCATTCGCATATCGGGCAGCCGTTACAACTGCCTTGTATTGCCCCGTACCGATGGAGTTACCTGATGAAGAAGCTCGCACTGCTTGGCGCCCTGGCGCTTTCCGTGTTTTCCCTGGTATCGCAGGCCGATGAGAAGCCGTTGAAGATCGGTATCGAGGCCGCCTACCCACCCTTCGCCTTCAAGCAGCCTGATGGCAGCCTCGCCGGCTTCGACTACGACATCGGCAACGCCCTGTGCGAACAGATGAAAGCCAAGTGCACCTGGGTCGAGCAAGAGTTCGACGGCCTGATTCCGGCGCTGAAAGTGCGCAAGATCGACGCCATCCTGTCGTCCATGTCGATCACTGATGATCGCAAGAAGTCGGTCGACTTCACCAAGCGCTACTACCTGACCCCGGCGCGCCTGGTCATGAAGGAAGGCACTGCCGTCAGCGACAGCCTGGCCGAGCTCAAGGGCAAGAAGATCGGCGTGCAGCGCGGCTCGATCCACGATCGCTTCGCCAAGGAAGTCCTTGCCCCGCAAGGCGCCACCGTCGTGCCTTACGGCACCCAGAACGAAATCTACCTGGACGTCGCCGCCGGTCGCCTTGACGGTACCGTGGCCGACGCCACCCTGCTCGAGGATGGCTTCCTGAAGACCGACGCCGGCAAGGGCTTCGCCTTCGTAGGCCCGGCCTTCACCGACACCAAGTACTTCGGTGACGGCGTCGGCATTGCCGTGCGCAAGGGCGACACCGCCAACGCCGAGCGCATCAACGCCGCCATCGACGCGATCCGTGCCAACGGCAAATACAAAGAGATCGAGAAGAAGTACTTCAACTTCGACATCTACGGTCCAGACTCGAAGTAAGCCATCGAGTTTCACCTGTGCAATGGTGCAAACAGCAGAATCTCTGAGGTTTGCACCATTTTTCATTCCCAAGCCCTGAGGAATTCGAATCATGTTGAAAGGCTATGGGGCAGTCATCCTCGACGGAGCGTGGCTGACGCTGCAGCTCGCCCTGTCGTCGATGGCCCTGGCCATCGTCCTCGGCCTGATCGGCGTGGCGCTGCGCTTGTCGCCGGTGCGCTGGCTGGCCTGGCTGGGGGACCTGTACTCCACGGTGATCCGTGGCATCCCTGACCTGGTCCTGATCCTGCTGATCTTCTACGGCGGCCAGGACATCATCAACCGGGTGGCGCCGCTGCTCGGCTATGACGACTACATCGACCTGAACCCGCTGGTCGCCGGCATCGGCACCCTGGGCTTCATTTTCGGTGCCTACCTCTCGGAAACCTTCCGCGGCGCTTTCCTGGGCATTCCCAAGGGGCAGGCCGAGGCGGGCGCGGCCTATGGCATGAGCGGTGTCCAGGTGTTCTTCCGGATCATGGTGCCGCAGATGATCCGCCTGGCGATCCCGGGCTTCACCAACAACTGGCTGGTGCTGACCAAGGCGACCGCGCTGATTTCGGTGGTCGGCCTGCAGGACATGATGTTCAAGGCCAAGCAGGCGGCCGACGCCACCCGCGAACCCTTCACCTTCTTCCTCGCGGTGGCGGCGTTGTACCTGGTGCTGACCAGTGTCTCGCTGCTGGCGCTGAAGTATCTCGAGAAGCGCTACTCGGTGGGCGTCAAGGCGGCTGAACTATGATCTTCGACTACAACGTCATCTGGGAGGCCATGCCGCTTTATCTGGGCGGCCTGCTGACCACCCTCAAGCTGCTGGCGCTGTCGCTGCTGTTCGGCCTGCTGGCGGCTGTTCCGCTGGGCCTGATGCGCGTCTCCAAGCAGCCGCTGGTGAACATGAGCGCCTGGCTGTACACCTACGTGATCCGCGGCACGCCGATGCTGGTGCAGCTGTTCCTGATCTACTACGGGCTGGCCCAGTTCGAGGCGGTGCGCGAGAGCTTCCTGTGGCCGTGGCTGTCCAGTGCGACCTTCTGCGCCTGCCTGGCTTTCGCCATCAACACCAGTGCCTACACCGCCGAGATCATCGCCGGCAGCCTCAAGGCCACGCCTCACGGCGAGATCGAGGCGGCCAAGGCCATCGGCATGTCGCGCATGAAGATGTACCGCCGCATCCTCCTGCCATCGGCCTTGCGCCGGGCGCTGCCGCAGTACAGCAACGAAGTGATCATGATGCTGCAGACCACCAGCCTGGCGTCGATCGTCACCCTGATCGACATCACCGGTGCCGCGCGCACGGTCAATGCCCAGTACTACCTGCCTTTCGAGGCCTATATCACGGCGGGCGTGTTCTACCTGTGCCTGACCTTCATCCTCGTGCGCCTGTTCAAGATGGCCGAACGCCGCTGGCTCGGCTACCTGGCGCCGCGCAAGCACTGACCGCTCTGTGAGATCCGACAGCATGTACAAACTCCAAATCCAAGACCTGCACAAGCGCTACGGCAGCCATGAGGTGCTCAAGGGCGTCTCCCTCGAAGCCAAGGCAGGCGACGTGATCAGCATCATCGGCTCCAGCGGCTCGGGCAAATCGACCTTCCTGCGCTGCATCAACCTGCTGGAGCAGCCGCACGCGGGCAAGATCCTGCTCAACAATGAAGAACTCAAGCTGGTGGCCGGCAAGGACGGCGCGCTCAAGGCCGCCGACCCGAAACAACTGCAGCGCATGCGCTCGCGGCTGTCGATGGTGTTCCAGCATTTCAACCTGTGGTCACACATGACGGCGCTGGAGAACGTCATCGAGGCGCCGGTGCACGTGCTGGGCGTGAACAAGAAGGAAGCGCTGGAGAAGGCCGAGCACTACCTGGCCAAGGTTGGCGTGTCCCATCGCAAGGATGCCTTCCCCGGCCACATGTCCGGCGGCGAGCAGCAACGCGTGGCCATCGCCCGCGCCCTGGCCATGGAGCCGGAGGTGATGCTGTTCGACGAGCCGACCTCGGCACTCGACCCGGAGCTGGTGGGCGATGTGCTCAAGGTGATGCAGTCGCTGGCCCAGGAAGGTCGCACCATGGTCGTGGTCACCCACGAAATGGGCTTTGCCCGCGAGGTGTCCAACCAGCTGGTGTTCCTGCACAAGGGGTTGGTGGAGGAGCGCGGCTGCCCGCGCGAGGTGCTGGTCAATCCGCAGTCCGAGCGCCTCAAGCAGTTCCTTTCCGGCAGCCTGAAGTAATCGCTGCACATTTGCACCATAATGGGGCATGCTGCGCCATCCGCGCGGCATGCCCTGGCGCCACAAGCGCGAACCCTTCCTCCCAGGTTTCGGACCACGCCCTATGACCACCCAGCGAATCGGATTTCTCATCTGGCCAAGCACCAAGCCGCTGACCCTGGCGTTGGCCGAAGAGGTGCTGCAGGTGGCCCAGCGGGTGCATCCGGACGTGGTCTACGAGCTGGCCTACCTGCAGGCCGAAGCCGTTCAGGAGGGCGCCTGGCGCCTGCCGGGCGAGGCCTGGAACGGTCGTCTGGAGGGTTGCCACAAGCTGTTCCTGCTGGCCGACGAGCCGCCGGCGGCCATCGGTTCGTCGCTGTCCGCCGCGCTCAAGCAGCTGGCGCGCAGCGGCTGCATGATCGGTGGCCTGTCCGCCGGCGTGTATCCGCTGGCGGCGCTGGGCCTGCTCGATGGCTACCGCGCCGCGGTGCACTGGCGTTGGCAGGACGATTTCGCCGAGCGCCACCCCAAGGTGATCGCCACCAGTCATCTGTTCGACTGGGACCGTGATCGCCTGACCGCCTGCGGCGGCATGGCGGTGACCGACCTGCTGCTGGCGGTGCTGGCGCGCGATCATGGCGCGGAGCTGGCGGGCGCGGTGTCGGAAGAGCTGGTGGTCGAGCGTATCCGTGAAGGCGGTGAGCGCCAGCGCATTCCGCTGCAGAATCGCCTGGGCTCCAGCCACCCCAAGCTCACCCAGGCGGTGCTGCTGATGGAGGCCAATATCGAGGAGCCGCTGACCACCGACGAGATCGCCCAGCATGTGTGCGTGTCCCGTCGCCAGCTGGAGCGAATCTTCAAGCAGTACCTCAATCGGGTGCCCAGCCAGTATTACCTGGAGCTGCGCCTGAACAAGGCGCGGCAGATGCTGATGCAGACCAGCAAGTCGATCATCCAGATCGGCCTGTCCTGCGGATTTTCCTCGGGGCCGCATTTCTCCAGTGCGTACCGCAACTTCTTTGGCGCCACGCCGCGTGAAGACCGTAACCAGCGGCGCAGCAGCAGCCCGTTCGAGCTGAGTTCGGCGCCGGCCGAGCGGGGCTGAGGACTTTCCTTCCTGCCAAGGCGCTATCGCGGGGCAAGCCCGCTCCCACGGGTTGCATTGCTCGTGGGAGCGGGCTTGCCCCGCGATGGGGTTTATATATGTGAACACCCGTTCACCCAATTCTCGCCGGGCATCTCCCCGCCACCCCATCCTCCCGTTACACTGCGCGATTGCGACACTGTTTGTCGCATTGCCGAAAACCGCGTGAAAACACGGTTTGGCGCTGTAACAAGTTGTCGCCTGGCAGCAAGGACAGGCGCCGATCAGTCCTTACAATCCCCTCATCGCTCGCCACTTCCAGGCCAGCGTTCCTCTTCAGGAGACTCAGATGTCCGTTGAGCAAGCCCCGGTGCAACGTGCCGATTTCGACCAGGTCATGGTTCCCAACTACTCCCCGGCGGCCTTCATTCCTGTACGAGGCGAGGGTTCCCGAGTCTGGGACCAGACCGGTCGCGAGCTGATCGACTTCGCCGGCGGCATCGCGGTTAACGCCCTGGGCCACTGCCACCCGGCGCTGGTCAAGGCGCTCACCGAGCAGGCCAACACCCTCTGGCACGTCTCCAACGTGTTCACCAACGAGCCGGCCCTGCGCCTGGCGCACAAACTGGTGGACGCGACCTTCGCCGAGCGCGCGTTCTTCTGCAACTCCGGCGCCGAGTCCAACGAGGCCGCCTTCAAGCTGGCCCGTCGCGTCGCCCACGACCGCTTCGGCCCGGAGAAGCACGAGATCATCGCCACCGTGAACAGCTTCCACGGTCGCACCCTGTTCACCGTCAGCGTCGGTGGCCAGCCCAAGTACTCCGACGGCTTCGGTCCGAAGATCACCGGCATCAGCCACGTACCGTACAACGACCTGGAAGCGCTGAAGGCACAGATTTCCGACAAGACCTGCGCCGTGGTCATCGAACCGATCCAGGGCGAGAGCGGTGTGGTCCCGGCCGACAAGGCCTACCTGGAAGGCGCGCGCAAGCTGTGCGACGAGCACAACGCCCTGCTGATCTTCGACGAAGTGCAGACCGGCGTCGGCCGTACCGGCTCGCTGTACGCCTACCAGCACTACGGCGTCACCCCGGACATCCTGACCAGCGCCAAGAGCCTGGGCGGCGGCTTCCCGATCGGCGCCATGCTGACCACCAGCGACATTGCCAAGCACCTGGCCGTCGGTACCCACGGCACCACCTACGGTGGCAACCCGTTGGGCTGCGCCGTGGCCTGCGCCGTGCTGGACGTGATCAACACACCTGAAACCCTGGCTGGCATCAAGGCCAAGCATGAGCGTTTCAAGAGCCGCCTGGAGAAGATCGGCCAGGAAACCGGCCTGTTCACCCAGGTGCGCGGCGTCGGCCTGCTGATTGGCTGCGTGCTGAGCGAGGCCTGGAAAGGCAAGGCCAAGGACATCCTCAACGCCGCCGAGAAGGAAGGCGTGATGGTCCTGCAGGCAGGTCCCGACGTGGTGCGCTTCGCCCCGAGCCTGGTGGTCGAGGATGCCGACATCGACGAAGGCCTGGATCGTTTCGAACGCGCCGTGGCAAAACTGACCAAGGGCTGATCGCCCTTCGCCGGCCCCGAGACGGGGGCCGGCGATACCTGAATTCCTGTGCGGGCACCTGCTTGCAGGTGGTGGCGCGTGCCCGCCGTTTTTCCGTGCCGATGTGATCGGCACGCTTTCCCGAAAGGAGTGACACCATGCTGGTGATGCGCCCCGCGCAAATGGCTGATCTGAACGAAGTGCAGCGCATGGCTGCCGACAGCCCCATTGGTGTCACCTCGCTGCCGGATGACGCCGGCCGCCTGGGCGACAAGATCGCCGCTTCGGAAACCTCCTTCGCCGCCGAGGTCAGCTTCAATGGCGAGGAGAGCTACTTCTTCGTGCTCGAGGACAGTGCCACCGGCAAGCTGGTCGGCTGCTCGGCCATCGTCGCCTCGGCCGGCTACTCCGAGCCGTTCTACAGCTTTCGCAACGAGACCTTCGTGCACGCCTCCCGCGAGCTGAAGATCCACAACAAGATCCACGTCCTGTCACTGTGCCACGACCTCACCGGCAACAGCTTGCTGACCAGTTTCTACGTGGTGCCGGAACTGGTCAGCAGCGCCTTCGCCGAGCTCAACTCCCGCGGGCGCCTGCTGTTCATGGCCTCGCACCCCGAGCGCTTCGCCGACTCGGTGGTGACCGAGATCGTCGGCTACAGCGACGAGCAGGGCGAGTCGCCGTTCTGGGACGCCATCGGCCGCAACTTCTTCGACCTCAACTACGCCGACGCCGAGCGCCTGTGTGGCCTGAAGAGCCGCACCTTCCTCGCCGAACTGATGCCGCACTACCCGATCTATGTGCCGCTGCTGGCCGACGAGGCGCAGGAGGCCATGGGCCAGGTGCACCCGCGGGCGCAGATCACCTTCGACATCCTCATGCGCGAAGGCTTCGAGACCGAGCACTACATCGACATCTTCGACGGCGGCCCGACCCTGCACGCCCGCGCCTCGGGCATCCGCTCCATCGCCCAGAGCCGGGTGGTGCCGGTCAAGCTCGACGAGACGCCGGTCAAGGGCGGCCGTCCGTACCTGGTGTGCAACGGCCAGTTGCAGGATTACCGCGCCGTGCTGCTGGAGCTGGACTGGGTGCCGGGCAAGCCGGTCAGCCTGAGCGGCGAAGCCGCCGAGGCCCTGGGTGTCGGCGAAGGCGCCAGCGTGCGCCTGGTCGCGGTCTGAACCGCCGGAACAGAGAGTTTCGCGGCAGGCACAGACCGCCGCACAAGGAGATAGCATGATCGTTCGTCCTGTACGCAGCAGCGATTTACCCGCGCTGATCGAATTGGCCCGCAGCACCGGCACCACCGGGCTGACCACGCTGCCCGCCAACGAGGAGCGCCTCGGCCAGCGCGTCGGCTGGGCCGAGAAGAGCTTTCGCGGCGAAGCCGAGCGCGGCGACACCGACTACCTGTTCGTGCTGGAGAACGACGAAGGCCTGGTGGTCGGCATCAGCGCCATCGCCGGTGCCGTCGGCCTGCGCGAGCCCTGGTACAACTACCGGGTCGGCCTGACCGTCAGCGCCTCGCAGGAGCTGAACATCTACCGCGAGATCCCCACGCTGTTCCTGGCCAACGACCTGACCGGCAACTCCGAGCTGTGTTCGCTGTTCCTGCGCAGCGACTACCGCAGCGGCCTCAATGGCCGTCTGCTGTCCAAGGCGCGGATGCTGTTCATCGCCGAGTTCCCGCAGCTGTTCGGCAACAAGATCATCGCCGAGATGCGCGGCATGTCCGACGAGGCAGGCCGTTCGCCCTTCTGGGAGAGCCTGGGCCGGCACTTCTTCAAGATGGAGTTCAGCCAGGCCGACTACCTCACCGGCGTGGGCAACAAGTCGTTCATCGCCGAGCTGATGCCCAAGTTCCCGCTGTACACCTGCTTCCTCTCGGAAGCGGCGCGCAATGTCATCGGCCGCGTGCACACCGACACGGAGCCGGCGCTGGCCATGCTCAAGCGCGAAGGTTTCAACTACCAGGGCTACGTCGACATCTTCGACGCAGGTCCCGCCATCGAGTGCGAGACCTCGAAGATCCGCGCCGTGCGTGACAGCGAGACCCTGGTGCTGGCCGTCGGCACTCCGGGTGACGACGCCACCCCCTACATCATTCACAACCGCAAGCGCGAAGACTGCCGCATCACCGCCGCACCGGCGCGCCTGGCGGCAGGCACCCTGGTGGTCGATCCGCAGACCGCCAAGCGCCTGCGCCTGGGCGCCGGCGACAATGTCCGCGCCGTGCCGCTGTCCGCCGGTCGGGAGGCCCAGTAAATGAACACGCATTACATCGCCGGCCACTGGCTGGCCGGCCAGGGTGAAACCCTGCAGTCGCTCAACCCCGTCACCCAGGCGGTGATCTGGCAAGGGCAGGGCGCCGACGCCGCCCAGGTCGAAGCCGCCGTACAGGCCGCCCGCCAGGCGTTCCCGGCCTGGGCATCGCTGAGCCTGGAAGCGCGTATCAGCGTGCTGGAGGCCTTCGCCGAGAAGCTCAAGGCCAAGGCCGAGGCGCTGTCGCGCTGCATCGGCGAAGAAACCGGCAAGCCCCTGTGGGAGTCGGCCACCGAAGTGACCAGCATGGTCAACAAGGTCGCCATCTCGGTGCAGAGTTATCGCGAGCGCACCGGCGAGAAGAGCGGCCCGCTGGCCGACGCCACCGCCGTGCTGCGCCACAAGCCCCATGGCGTGGTGGCGGTGTTCGGCCCGTACAACTTCCCCGGCCACCTGCCCAACGGCCATATCGTTCCGGCGCTGCTGGCCGGCAACTGCGTGGTGTTCAAGCCCAGTGAGCTGACCCCCAAGGTCGCCGAGCTGACGGTGCAGTGCTGGATCGAGGCCGGCTTGCCGGCCGGCGTGCTCAACCTGGTCCAGGGCGCCCGCGAAACCGGCGTGGCGCTGGCCGCCAACCCGGGGATCGACGGTTTGTTCTTCACCGGTTCCAGCCGCACCGGCAACCTGCTGCACCAGCAGTTCGCCGGCCGCCCGGACAAGATCCTCGCCCTGGAAATGGGTGGCAATAACCCGCTGGTTGTCGATGAGGTCAAGGACCTGGACGCCGCGGTGTACACCATCATCCAGTCGGCGTTCATCTCCGCCGGCCAGCGCTGCACCTGCGCCCGCCGCCTGCTGGTGCCGCAGGGTGCCTGGGGTGACGCACTGATCCAGCGCCTGGTCGAGGTGAGCCGCGGCATCAGTGTTGGCGCCTTCGATCAGCAACCCGCGCCATTCATGGGCTCGGTGATTTCGCTGCAGGCGGCCCGCGCGCTGCTGGCGGCCCAGGCCGAACTGCTCGGCAAGGGCGCCGTGGCGCTGCTGGAGATGACCCAGCCGCAGGCCGACGCTGCCTTGCTCACGCCGGGCATCATCGATGTCAGCGCCGTGGCCGAGCGCCCGGACGAAGAGTTCTTCGGTCCGCTGCTGCAGGTGACCCGCTACGCCGACTTCGACGCGGCGATCGAGGAGGCCAACAACACCCAGTACGGCCTGGCCGCCGGCCTGCTGTCGGACTCCAACGCCCGCTACCAGCACTTCTGGCTGCGCAGCCGCGCCGGCATCGTCAACTGGAACAAGCAGCTGACCGGTGCCGCCAGCAGCGCGCCGTTCGGTGGCGTCGGCGCCAGCGGCAACCACCGCGCCAGCGCCTACTATGCGGCGGACTACTGCGCCTACCCCGTGGCTTCGCTGGAGACCGCGAGCCTTGCACTGCCGGCGACCCTGACGCCGGGCGTCACCCTATAACAACAGGTCTCGGAGCCTTGCCGATGAAATCCTTTGAAGTGAATTTTGATGGCCTGGTGGGGCCGACCCACAACTACGGCGGCCTGTCCTACGGCAACGTGGCCTCGCAGAGCAACAGCCAGCAGGGTTCCAACCCGCGCGAGGCGGCGCGTCAGGGCCTGGCGAAGATGAAGGCGTTGACGGAGATGGGCTTCAAGCAGGGCGTGCTGGCCCCGCAGGAGCGCCCGGACGTGGCCGCCTTGCGCCGCCTGGGCTTCACCGGCAGCGACGGCGAAGTGATCCAGCGCGCCGCGAAGGAAGCCATGCCGCTGCTGGTCGCCAGCTGCTCGGCCTCGAGCATGTGGGTGGCCAACGCCGCCACCGTCAGCCCCAGCGCCGACACCGCCGATGGCCGCGTGCACTTCACCGCCGCCAACCTCAACTGCAAGTACCACCGCAGCATCGAGCACCCGACCACCAGCCGGGTGCTGGGCGCCATGTTCAGCGATGACAAGGTCTTCGCCCACCATGAGGCGCTGCCGGCGGTTGCCCAGTTCGGTGACGAGGGCGCGGCCAACCACACCCGCTTCTGCCGCGCCTATGGCGAGGCCGGCGTCGAGTTCTTCGTCTATGGCCGCAGCGCCTTCGACAGCCGCTATCCCGCGCCGCAGAAGTATCCGGCGCGCCAGACCCTGGAAGCCTCCCAGGCCGTCGCTCGCCTGCACGGGCTGAGCGATGATGGCGTGGTCTACGCTCAACAGAATCCGGCGGTGATCGACCAAGGCGTGTTCCACAACGACGTGATCTCGGTGGGCAACGGCGAGGTGCTGTTCTACCACGAGGACGCGTTCCTCGAGACCGACACGGTGCTCGGCCAGCTGCAGGCTAAACTGGCCAGCAAGGGCGGCAACTTCCAGGGTATCTGCGTGCCGCGCGCGGCGGTTGCGGTAGAAGACGCGGTGCGTTCCTACCTGTTCAACAGCCAACTGCTCAGCCGCGAGGACGGTTCGATGCTGCTGGTGGTGCCGGAGGAGTGCCGCCACAACGAGCGGGTCTGGGCCTACCTGAACCAGCTGACCGGCCAGGGCGGCCCGGTCAAGGAGGTCAAGGTGTTCGACCTCAAGCAGAGCATGCAGAACGGTGGCGGCCCGGCTTGCCTGCGTCTGCGCGTGGCATTGAAGGAAAACGAACTGGCGGCGGTCAATCCAGGCGTTATCATGACCGCCTCGCTGTACGACACCCTGGTGCAGTGGGTCGACAAGCACTACCGCGATCGCCTTGGCGAAGCGGACCTGGCCGACCCGCAGTTGCTGGTGGAATGCCGCACGGCCCTGGATGAACTGACCCAGATCCTCAAGCTGGGCTCGGTGTATCCGTTCCAACGCCAACCTTGATAGAGAGAAATTGCAATGTCCGACGCCCTGCGCCTGATCCTGGAAGATGAAGACGGCACCCAGCTGGAAACCTCCTGCACCCGTTTTGCCGTGGTCTGGCAAGGCAAGGAAGTGTGGATCCAGCAGGACGGCCGCGGCCAGCTGCTGATCGGCGTCGATGTCGAGGAAGACGACACCGAGTACGCCAACCTGCTGCTGCGCCCGATGGCCACCAACCTGGTCAGCCTGCAACTGGAAATGGAACCGGCCGATGTCGCCGGTGACGACGACCACGTCCATGGCCCGGACTGCGGCCACCACCACTAAGGAAGCGCCTATGCTCGCCCTCGGCAAACTGCTTGAGCTGACCCTGACCGATCACGAACCGGCCGAGAAGACCCAAGTGACCACCCGGGGCGTGCGTTTGCGCTGGCTGGGGGAGGGCGCACTGGAAGTGCGTCCGCCCGAAGGTGAGGATTGCGGGCTCGACCTGCTGTTGTCGGCCGGTATCCATGGCAACGAGACGGCGCCGATCGAGCTGCTTGAAAGGCTGCTGCACGGTGTTGCAAACGGCAAGATCAAGCCGCGTGCGCGGGTGCTGTTCCTGTTCGGCAACCCGGCGGCGATCCGCAAGGGCGAGCGCTTCATCGAGCAGGACATCAACCGCCTGTTCAATGGCCGCCACGAACTCTCCAGTGGTTTCGAGGCACTGCGCGCCGCCGAGCTCGAACAGTTTGCCCGGGTGTTCTTCAGCAAGCCCGAGCGCACCCGCCTGCATTACGACCTGCATACCGCCATTCGCGGCTCCAAGATCGAACAGTTCGCGCTGTATCCCTACAAGGAAGGTCGCCGGCATTCCCGTCGCGAACTGGCCCGTCTGGCCGCGGCCGGAATGGAAGCGGTCCTGCTGCAGAGCAAGTCGTCGATCACCTTCAGCGCGTTCACCTACGAACAGCTCGATGCTGAGGCCTTCACCCTGGAGCTCGGCAAGGCCCGGCCGTTCGGGCAGAACGAAGAGGTCAACCTCGACCGGCTAGAGGAGCGCCTGATCCAGCTCATCGAGGATACCGAGCCGCAAACCGAGCAGTCCCTGGATGGCCTCAAGCTGTTCAGCGTCGCCCGCGAGATCATCAAGCACAGCGAAAGCTTCCACCTGCACCTGCCGGCGGACATCGAGAACTTCTCCGAGCTGAGCAAGGGTTACCTGCTGGCCGAAGACCTGGCCGAGACGCGCTGGGTGGTGGAGGAGGAGGGCGCGCGGATCATCTTCCCCAACCCCAAGGTGAAGAACGGGTTGCGCGCCGGCATCCTGATCGTGCCGGATTCGGGGCAACGACTGGTTTGATGCCATCCATTGCAGGTACCTGAACTTGGCGTGGGAGCGGGCTTGCCCCGCGATTGCGTCTGGCCTGGCGGGCACCTTGGTGCAATCGGGTGCCGATCGCGGGGCAAGCCCGCTCCCACGCTACAGCGTCAGCGTGATTTTGGATCCCTTCGGTGATGAAATTCTTTTAATTCACCAACCTGTTAATTTTCCCCGCCCTGGGACCGTAATTGGCTTGCCAGTAGCGAAACGCTGGCTTTAGCATCGCGGTCATGCCGTTTTCAATTGCTGTAGTCCGACAAACCGTCCATTCGACGGTTTCTATCGCATAAACACACTGCACCGAGACTGCAGGACCGATATAATGCGGCCCTTTGCCGTCGTTTCGTCGATTCGACGTGTGGCCGCCGTTTCCGTGGAAGAACCTATGAAAAGCGCAGAAATCCGTGAAGCCTTCCTCCGCTTCTTCGAAGAGCAGGGACATACTCGCGTTGCCTCCAGCTCCCTGATCCCGGGCAATGACCCGACCCTGCTGTTCACCAACGCCGGCATGAACCAGTTCAAGGACTGCTTCCTCGGCCAGGAAAAGCGCGCCTACACCCGCGCCGTGAGCAGCCAGAAGTGCGTACGCGCCGGTGGCAAGCACAACGACCTGGAAAACGTCGGCTACACCGCCCGTCACCACACCTTCTTCGAGATGCTGGGCAACTTCAGCTTCGGCGACTATTTCAAGCGCGATGCCATCACCTTCGCCTGGACCTTCCTGACTTCGGACAAGTGGCTGAACCTGCCGAAGGAAAAACTGTGGGTCACCGTCTACGCCAGCGACGACGAAGCCTACGACATCTGGACCAAGGAAGTCGGCGTGCCGGCCGAGCGCATGGTGCGCATCGGTGACAACAAGGGCGCCCCGTACGCCTCCGACAACTTCTGGACCATGGGCGACACCGGCCCTTGCGGCCCGTGCACCGAGATCTTCTACGACCACGGCGCCGACATCTGGGGCGGCCCACCCGGCTCGCCGGAAGAAGACGGCGACCGCTACATCGAGATCTGGAACAACGTCTTCATGCAGTTCAACCGCACCGCTGACGGCGTCCTGCACCCGCTGCCCGCCCCGTCGGTGGACACCGGCATGGGCCTGGAGCGCATCAGTGCGGTGATGCAGCACGTGCACTCGAACTACGAGATCGACCTGTTCCAGAGCCTGCTGGCCGCCGCCGCCAAAGCCATCGGTTGCGCCAATGACGACCAGCCGTCGCTGAAAGTGGTCGCCGACCATATCCGCTCCTGCGGCTTCCTGATCGCCGACGGCGTGCTGCCGTCCAACGAAGGCCGCGGCTACGTGCTGCGCCGCATCATTCGTCGTGCCTGCCGCCACGGCAACAAGCTGGGCGCCAAGGGCAGCTTCTTCCACAAGATCGTCGCCGCGCTGGTGGCCGAGATGGGCGAAGCCTTCCCGGAGCTCAAGGGCCAGCAGGCGCACATCGAGCGCGTGCTCAAGACCGAGGAAGAGCAGTTCGCCAAGACCCTCGAGCAGGGCCTGCGCATCCTCGAGCAGGATCTGGCCCAGTTGCAGGGGCAGGTCGTGCCGGGCGACGTGGTGTTCAAGCTGTACGACACCTACGGCTTCCCCATGGACCTGACCGCCGACATCGCCCGCGAACGCGAGCTGACCATCGACGAAGCCGGCTTCGAGCGCGAGATGGAGGCCCAGCGCGAGCGTGCCCGCTCCGCCAGCGCCTTCGGCATGGACTACAACAGCCTGGTCAAGGTCGACACCGCCACTGACTTCCTCGGCTATGACTCGACCGAAGGCCAGGGCAAGGTCATTGCCCTGTACAAGGACGGCCAGTCGGTCGAGCAACTGGCAGAGGGCGAGGAGGGCGTCGTGGTCCTCGATCGCACCCCGTTCTACGCCGAATCCGGTGGCCAGGTGGGTGACTCCGGCTACCTGCAGGCCGGCGCCGCGCGCTTCGACGTGCGCGACACCACCAAGACCGGCGGTGCCTTCCTGCACCACGGTGTGATTGCCAGCGGCGCGCTGACTGTCGGCGCCACTGTGGATGCTCGCGTCGATGCCGAGGTGCAGCACGCCACCTCGCTGAACCACTCCGCCACTCACCTGCTGCACGAAGCGCTGCGCCAGGTGCTGGGCGAGCACGTTCAGCAGAAAGGCTCGCTGGTCGACAGCCAGCGCCTGCGTTTCGACTTCAGCCACTTCGAGGCGGTCAAGCCTGAGCAGATCAAGGCCCTGGAAGACATCGTCAACCGCGAAGTGCGCCGCAACACCGAGGTACAGACTGAGCTGACCGACATCGAGACCGCCAAGGCCAAGGGTGCAATGGCGCTGTTCGGTGAGAAGTATGGCGACACCGTGCGCGTGCTGAGCATGGGCGGCGATTTCTCCGTCGAGCTGTGCGGTGGCATCCACGCCAAGCGCACCGGCGACATCAGCCTGTTCAAGATCATCAGCGAAGGCGGCGTGGCCTCTGGCGTACGCCGTATCGAAGCGGTCACCGGCGCTGCCGCGCTGGCTTACCTGAACGCTGCCGAAGAGCAGGTCAAGGAAGCCGCGCAGCTGGTCAAGGGCAATCGCGACAACCTGATCGACAAGCTGTCGGCTGTGCTCGAGCGCAACCGCCAGCTGGAAAAGCAGCTCGAGCAGCTGCAGGCCAAGGCCGCCAGCGCCGCCGGGGATGATCTCTCCAACGCGGCCGTTGAGGTCAAGGGTGCCAAGGTCCTCGCCGCCCGCCTGGATGGGCAGGATGGCAAGGCGCTGCTGGCGCTCGTCGATCAACTGAAGAACAAGCTCGGCCACGCAGTGATCCTGCTGGGCAGCGAGCATGAGGGCAAGGTCGTGCTGGTGGCTGGCGTGACCAAGGACCTCTCCAGCCAACTCAAGGCTGGCGACCTGATGAAACAAGCTGCTGCGGCGGTCGGTGGCAAGGGTGGCGGTCGCCCTGACATGGCCCAGGGTGGTGGCGTCGACGTCGCCGCGCTGGACCAGGCGCTGGCCCTGGCCGTGCCGTTCGCCGAGCAGGGACTTTGAGATGGCGGGGGCGTCGGTCTAGTCGGCGTCCCCGCCATGTTGGATTGTTTTTTGGGGCCCTTGAGGGCTGAGGCACCTTTGAAATGGCGTTGATCGTACAGAAATTTGGCGGTACCTCTGTCGGTTCCATCGAGCGGATCGAGCAGGTTGCCGACAAGGTCAAGAAATTCCGCGAGCAAGGCACCGACCTGGTGGTTGTGCTGTCGGCGATGAGCGGGGAAACCAATCGCCTGATCGACCTGGCGAAGCAGATCACCGACAAGCCCGAACCCCGCGAGCTGGACGTGATCGTCTCGACCGGCGAGCAGGTCACCATCGCCTTGCTGTCCATGGCCCTGATGAAGCGCGGCGTGCCGGCGGTGTCCTACACCGGCAACCAGGTGCGCATCCTCACCGACAGCGCGCACAACAAGGCGCGCATCCTGCAGATCGACGACCAGAAGATCCGCGCCGACCTCAAGGCTGGCCGGGTCGTGGTGGTCGCCGGTTTCCAGGGCGTCGACGAGCACGGCAACATCACCACCCTCGGCCGTGGCGGCTCCGACACCACCGGCGTGGCCCTGGCGGCGGCGCTGAAGGCCGACGAGTGCCAGATCTACACCGATGTCGATGGCGTCTACACCACCGACCCGCGTGTCGTGCCCCAGGCCCAGCGCCTGGAGAAGATCACCTTCGAGGAGATGCTGGAAATGGCCAGCCTCGGCTCCAAGGTGCTGCAGATCCGCTCGGTGGAGTTCGCCGGCAAGTACAACGTCCCGCTGCGCGTGCTGCACAGCTTCAAGGAGGGTCCGGGTACCCTCATTACCATCGATGAAGAGGAATCCATGGAACAGCCGATCATTTCCGGTATCGCCTTCAACCGTGATGAGGCCAAGCTGACCATTCGTGGCGTCCCGGATACCCCGGGCGTCGCCTTCAAGATCCTCGGCCCGATCAGCGCGGCCAACATCGAAGTCGACATGATCGTGCAGAACGTCTCGCACGATAACACCACCGACTTCACCTTCACCGTGCACCGCAACGAGTACGAGAAGGCGTTGAGCGTGCTGGAGAACACTGCCCGCGAAATTGGCGCGCGTGAAGTGATCGGCGACACCAAGATCGCCAAGGTGTCGATCGTCGGTGTCGGCATGCGCTCCCACGCGGGCGTTGCCAGCCGCATGTTCGAGGCCCTGGCCAAGGAGAGCATCAACATCCAGATGATCTCCACCTCCGAGATCAAGGTCTCGGTGGTGATCGAAGAGAAGTACCTGGAGTTGGCCGTGCGCGCGCTGCACACCGCGTTCGAGCTCGACGCACCCGCCCGACAGGGTGAGTGACACGCTGCCTGGAGGGGCGCGGCTTGCCGCGCCCTTCGCGTTTCTGGTCGCTGCGGCTGTCCCTGTCCAGGCAGCCATGGCGGTCGATCCGGGCCAGTGCCGTCGTCCCCGGCCAAGGCCCTGCTTTCAAAGACTGTTGTCCCTGAAGATTCATGTGAGGAGAAAACTATGCTGATTCTGACTCGTCGGTGCGCCGAGAGCCTGATCATTGGTGACGGTGAGATCACCGTGACGGTCCTGGGTGTCAAAGGCAACCAGGTGCGTATTGGCGTTAGCGCGCCCAAGGAAGTGGCTGTTCACCGCGAGGAAATCTACCTGCGGATCAAGAAAGAGAAGGACGAGGAGCCAAGCCTTTAATTTTTTTGAAGTTTTTTTCAAAAAAAGGGTTGCAAACGAGGAAGGGTGTGTTTAATATTCGCCTCGTGTTGCGGTGAGGTGGCCGAGTGGCCGAAGGCGCTCCCCTGCTAAGGGAGTATACCTCATAAGGGTATCGGGGGTTCGAATCCCCCCTTCACCGCCATTATTTGCCTGGAGCGCTTAAAGCGATCCGAATGGCACAGCAAGACACGGACTCATAGCTCAGCTGGATAGAGTACTCGGCTACGAACCGAGCGGTCGGAGGTTCGAATCCTCCTGAGTCCGCCACTTTTGAAGTGGCTTTGCCTGCAAGGCTGCTTCAATCCACCAGTGGTAATCTGGTCTAAAACTACCCCACGGACTCATAGCTCAGCTGGATAGAGTACTCGGCTACGAACCGAGCGGTCGCAGGTTCGAATCCTGCTGAGTCCGCCACTTTTGAAGTGGTTTTGCTTGCAAAGGCACTTCAACAAGCCAGTGGTAATCTGGCCTAAAACTACCAACCACGGACTCATAGCTCAGCTGGATAGAGTACTCGGCTACGAACCGAGCGGTCGCAGGTTCGAATCCTGCTGAGTCCGCCACTTTTTGAAGTGGCTCTGCTTGCAAAGACGCTTCAACAAGCCAGTGGTAATCTGGTCTAAAACTACCGACCACGGACTCATAGCTCAGCTGGATAGAGTACTCGGCTACGAACCGAGCGGTCGCAGGTTCGAATCCTGCTGAGTCCGCCATACATCAAGAAGCCCGCTCATTAGAGCGGGCTTTTTGTTTTTCTGGCGCGCTGAATTGTCACGGATGTCCATCTACGCTGTTCTGTAGAGGCTCCCGAAAGGAATCGGCGCTGCAAATCGAACCGGCACACGACCAATGTGCTTTTCACGCCAGAGCGACCGTCGCACTGATGGCTTCGAGCGTTGTCACAGCTTTAGCGCGCAAACGATTGTTCTGGCCAAAAATTTAAGCGATCCGACAGCTTACACAGTGTATGATTGCGCCCGTCAGCCCCGCCGGGGCTTGTGGAATCCCACCATGGACTTACCCAGTAGTTACTCGCTAACACGCTTCATACAGCCAGATCTGACCGATTGATTCTCCCGGCGTGCTCCGCTGCTGGGAGTGGAGTTCGCCTATGACCGAAATCGAAGTAAAGAAAGCCCAAGACAGCCTGCAGGATCGCCTGGCCCAGGTGATTGAACTGCTGCAGCGCCAGCGGGTGGTCGAGGACCTGACGCACCGTCAGGAAGGTCATCACCATGACCTGGTGGAAAACCTCGTCCACCGCCAGAACCTTGTCGAACTGCAGCGCAAGCTCGACGATCTGCACCCCGCCGACATCGCCTATATCCTCGAAGCCTTGCCGCTGGACGACCGCCTGACGGTCTGGCAGTTGGTGCGCTCGGATCGCGACGGCGACATCCTGCTCGAAGTCTCCGATGCCGTGCGCCAGACCCTGATCGCCGACATGGACGATCACGAGCTGCTGGCCGCCGCCAAGGAGATGGACGCCGACGAACTCGCCGACCTGGCGCCGGAGCTGCCCCGCGACGTCGTGCACGAGCTCATGGAAAGCCTCGATGCCCAGCAGCGCGAGCGTGTGCGCTCGGCTCTGAGCTATGACGAAGAGCAAGTCGGCGCGCTGATGGACTTCGAGATGGTCACCATCCGCGAAGACGTCAGTCTCGAGGTGGTATTGCGTTACCTGCGCCGGCTCAAGGAGCTGCCAGGGCACACCGACAAGCTGTTCGTCGTCGATTACGATGGCATTCTCAAAGGTGTGCTGCCGATCAAGCGGTTGCTGGTCAATGACCCGGACAAGAAAGTCGCGGAGGTCATGGCCAATGACCCGGTGACCTTCCACCCCGAGGAAGATGCCTACGACGCCGCCCTGGCCTTCGAGCGCTACGACCTGGTTTCTGCCCCCGTGGTGGACAAGAACGAGCGCCTGATCGGCCGTCTGACCATCGATGAAATGGTCGACCTGATTCGTGAAGAGAGCGAGAGCGAAGTGCTCAACATGGCCGGTCTGCGCGAGGAGGAAGACATCTTCGCCTCGGTCTGGCGCTCGCTGCGCAACCGTTGGGCTTGGCTGGCCATCAACCTGATCACCGCATTCGTCGCCTCGCGGGTGATCGGTCTGTTCGAAGGCTCCATCGAGAAGCTGGTGGCGCTGGCGGCGCTGATGCCGATCGTGGCGGGTATCGGCGGCAACTCGGGTAACCAGACCATCACCATGATCGTGCGCGCCATGGCCCTCGACCAGGTGTCGCCGGGCAATACCAGCCGCCTGATGCGCAAGGAACTGGCGGTGTCGCTGCTCAATGGCCTGATCTGGGGTGGCGTGATCGGTGTCGTGGCGTTCTGGCTCTATGGCAGCTGGTCGCTGGGCCTGGTAATGACTGCGGCAATGACCCTTAACCTGTTGCTGGCTGCCTTGATGGGGGTGCTGATCCCGATGACGCTGACGCGCCTGGGGCGTGATCCGGCGATGGGGTCGAGTGTGATGATTACGGCGGTCACCGACAGCGGCGGGTTCTTTATCTTCCTCGGCCTGGCCACGCTGTTCCTGCTGTAAGGGTTGGGTTCAGGGCGCTCCTACAGGGGCGTGTGTTACCCCATCGCAATCACCAGATGCAAAAAAGCCAGCTTGCGCTGGCTTTTTTGTGGGCGATGTCCCGGGCTGGATCAGGACGCGTCGGCGGCCATTTCCACATCGTGAGCGATGAGGGCGACCAGCGCATTCTGCTGGCGGTGGGACAGCTGGCGGAAGCGCTGCAGCAGTTCACGTTCGTGGAGGCTGAGCTCTGGGCTGTCCAGGCGCATGCTCAGTTCATCACCCAGGGCACCTTCCTGGATAAGGCTCTGCTCCAGGCGGGCGATGATTTCGGAGTTCATGCTGCGGTGGTGGTTGCGCGCTACCTCGGCAATGCGCTCACGCATCCCGTCTGGCAGGCGGACGACAAACTTGTCAGCGGTGCGGCTCGAATAGATAGCCTGTTTCATTGGGCGCATATAAATTGACCGGTTGTTCTGGTTCAGGGGGAGCGGTTCGCAAATTGGCCGCACGGTGGAAGTACGACCGCGGCGACGACAAAATGTTCAACCGTGATTTGATTTTGGTTCTTCATCTTGCCTCAGGGTCGCCGTTTCCTTGGCGTCAATTCTGTGACAAATAGTGATCTCGATAAAGGCTTTTTGCCAGTACCAATTATCAGAAATGAGCACTGGTTTGAAAAGTTTCACATTCATCGAATTGCACCGGCGTCAGACAAATGCCGTCAAAATCTGGTAAAAGACGGTAAAGGCCTGGGGAAAATCCTGGAATGCGCTGGTTTCCCATACATTGAGCATAGTGGCTATGCAATATGACGCAAGCGGTGGGGCGGCCTCAAGGGGGCGCCTGATATTCCTCATGGGACCGTCGGGTTCGGGAAAAGATTCCCTGATCGATGCGGCGCGTGAGCGATTGTTCGCCCAGGGCGTCGAAATCGCCCGACGGGTCATCACGCGCTCGGCCGAGGCCAAGGGCGAAGCCGCGCTCGGAGTGAGTGTCGAGCGCTTCGAGGCGATGCGCGAGGCGGGGGCGTTTTCCCTGGACTGGCAGGCGAATGGCCTGAGCTATGGCATCCCCGCACAGTTGGACGCGTGGCTCGCCGCAGGGCGGTCGGTGCTGGTCAATGGTTCGCGTGCCTACCTGGCCAACGCCCGGCAGCGCTATCCCGACCTGGTGGCCGTGGGGCTGACGGTTTCCCAGCAAGCGCTACGGCAGCGATTGCTGGCCAGGGGGCGGGAGAGCAATGAAGAGATCGAGCAGCGCCTGGCCCGCAACTTCAGGTTGCAGGCCTATGATCCCGGCGTGCATGTCGTGGACAACTCCGCTTCGCTGGCCAGCGCGGTCGAGGCGTTGCTCGCGCTGTTGCGCAGCGAAGGCGTGATCGCCGACGCGGCGGGGAAAAAGCCGACGTGCAAAATGCCCGATTGATACATGACAAATGCCCACACGCTGGTTAACATGCTCGCCGTCCCCGCCGCACAGCGTCTGTTGTCGGCTCCAGTGTCTCAGTAGCTCAATTGGATAGAGCATCCCCCTCCTAAGGGGAAGGTTGGCAGTTCGAACCTGCCCTGGGACGCCATTTCCCCCCCATTCCCCTTGTCTTCGTTCAACGAACCTGAGCGCTTGCCTGCGGCTGCCGCGTCGTGCGGCTGTAGCTCAGGGCGAAGTGTGCCGCCAGCCCGAAGATCAGCCCCCAGAACGCGGCGCCAAGACCGAGCAGGCTCATGCCCGATGCGGTGACCAGGAAGGTGATCAGCGCTGGCTCCCGCTGTTTTTCGTCACTCATGGCGCCCGCCAGGCCGTTGGCAATGGCACCGAACAGTGCCAGGCCGGCGAGGGCGGCGATCAGTTCCCTCGGCAGGGCGGCGAACACCGAGGCCAGCGTGGCGCCGAAGCTGCCCATCAGCAGGTAGAAGACGCCGCAGGCCATGCCGGCGATATAGCGCTTATCCGGGTTCTCGTGGGCCTCGCGGCCGGTGCAGATGGCGGCGGTGATCGCCGCCAGGTTGACGCCGTGGCAGCCGAACGGCGCCAGCAGCAGCGAACCCAGGGCGGTGACCGAGACGATCGGGCGTGCCGGTACCTGGTAGCCGGAGGTGCGCAGCACCGCGATACCGGGCACCGACTGGCCGGTGAGTGACACCAGGGCCAGGGGCAGGGCGATATTGACGATGGCCTGCCAACTCCACTGCGGGCTGGTCCAGGTCGGGACGGTCATTTCCAGCACCAGGGCCTGGGTGTCCAGCTGGCCCAGGCCGGCAGCGAGGCCGCAACCGACGATCAGCACCGAAAGAATCGCGTAGCGCGGCGACAAGCGCTTGAACAGCAGGTAGCTCGCCAGCATCGACAGTACCAGCACGGGCTGCAGGCGGATCGAGCTGAACAGCTCGGCGCCGAAGCGGAACAGGATGCCGGCCAGCATCGCCGCGGCAATGGCCTTGGGCAGGCGATTCATCAGCTTGTCGAAAGCGCCGCTCAGGGCGATCACGGCAATCAGCAGCGAGGCGACGATGTAGGCGCCCACCGCCTGGGCCAGTGACACACTCGGTAGCATCGACACCAGTAGCGCCGCGCCGGGCGTGGACCAGGCGGTGATCACCGGCACCCGCAGTTTCCAGCTCAGCAGCAGGCCGGTCAGGCCGCTGCCGATGGAGATGGCCCAGATCCAAGAGGCGGTCGCGGCGCTGTCCAGGCCTGCCTGGTCAGCGGCCTGGAACACGATGATCAAGGGGCCTGCGTAGGAGATGATCACGGCGATCAGGCCGGCGACCAGGGCGGAGAGGGAAAAATCCTTTCTGAGGTTGTCCATGGCGAGTCCAGGTGAGTTGATTGATTCGATTGAGTCGATTCAAATTGAATCTATACGGTAACGAGACCTGAATTCAAGTGGTGCAGCTCCCACGCGGGTGATGCTTACAACTTGAATCGCTCGGAGGATCGACTCAAGTTGGCCTGTGTGTTCAAATTTCAATCATTTTCAGCCCGGTAGCCGTCTCATGTGGGTTCCACGGATCAGCGAAAGCAATCAGCCTGTCTACCTGTCCATTGCCGATGCGCTGGCGCACGATATCGCCAGCGGCGCGCTACGGCGTGGCGAGCGCTTGCCGACGCTGCGCGAACTGGCGCAGGCGCTGGATGTCACGCCAGGCACCATCAGTCGCGCCTACACCGAGGCGTCGCGCCGTGGCCTGACCCAGGGCGAGGTGGGGCGTGGCACCTACGTCCTCGACCGGATCGCCGAGACGGGCGAGGCCCCCGTGGTCGCCCGAGCTGCACCTGCAGCCCGCGGCGAAGCACTCGACCTGTCGATCATCAAGCCCTACGGCGAAACCCTGCAGTACTGGTTGCGCAACGCCTTGACCGAGCTGGCCAATACCTCACGGCTGGAGCAGGTGCTGGACTACGCCCCCGACGGCGGCCATCCGGCGCATCGCGAGGCGGGCGCGCAATGGTTGCGGCAGTGGCTGCCGGGTGCGCAGTGGCAGCAGCTGGTCATCACCAGTGGCGCCCAGCATGGGTTGATGGTGGCGATCAGTGCCCTGACCGGGGCGGGCGACCTGGTGCTGTGCGAGTCGCTGTGCTATCCGGGCATCATTTCCGTGGCCCATGGCCTGGGCCGCCGTCTGCATGGCGTACCGATGGACGAGCAGGGCATCCTCCCCGAGGCCTTGCGCGAGATCTGCCAGCGCGAGCGGCCCGCCATGCTGGTGTGCGTGGCGACCTGCCAGAACCCGACCACGGCGATCATGTCCAACGAGCGCCGCGCCCAGATCGCGGCGCTGGCGGAGGAGTTCGATTTCCTGTTGCTGGACGATGACATCTACGGCTTCCTCGCCTCCGACCCGCAGATCCGGCCGCTGGCGACCTTCGCCCCGGAGCGTTCGATCTACCTCACCAGCCTGTCCAAGTCGGTCATGCCGGCGCTGCGCATCGGCTACCTGTATAGCCCGCCGAAGCTGCTGTCACGCCTGACCGCCATGGTGCGCAGCACGGTGTGGATGCCTTCGCCGTTGACCGCGCAACTGGCCAGCCATGTGATCGGCGAAGGGTTGGACAGCCAGTTGATCCGCATGCACCGCGCCGAGGCGGCGGCACGTCAGGCCATCGCCCGTGACGTCTTCGGCAGTGCGTCGCTGCAGAGCCAGCCGCACAGCTATCACCTCTGGCTCAACCTGCCCGAGCCGTGGCGCAGCGACGAGTTCGCCCTGCTGGCGCGGGCCAATGGCGTGGTGGTCATGAGTGCCAGCCAGTTCCAGGTGGAGCGCACGGGTGATCCACGTGGCGTGCGGGTCGTGCTGATGTCGCCGACCAGTCGGGAGGAGTTGCGCTTCGCCCTGACCCAGCTGGCCAGCCTGCTCGAGTCAGGGGATCCGAAGCGCTTTTACTGACGTATGCCCGGCGCTAGTGTCCTGTCTCGGAAATACGTTCTCTTTTGGCGAGTGGCTTGGGTGTTCGGGCAAGGCGCCGCGACGAGTCATAGCAGGGCTATGGCGAGGAGTGACAACGCAGGCCGGGCGCCCAAGACGCCGCCAAAAGTGAACAGCTTATTTCCGAGACAGGACACTAGAGCTCGGCGGTATACTTTCGCTCGATGTCGCGGTCATCCGCCGAGGTCAGGCTGCCCTGGGCGCGCTGCGCCTGCTGCTCGAGCTTGGCCTGGGTCTTCATCTCGGCCTCTTCCTGCATGCGTTGGGCGATCTGTTGATCGATTATCATTTTCCTTTCTGGCGGTAGGGCGTCGTATTCCTCCTCGGTCAGGCCAAGCTCCGCGAGCAGCTTTTCCTTGATCTTCTCCGCTGGTGACTTGGCCATGTAGTCGCGAAATTCCTGCAAGGCGCCGGTGCCTTCCTGTTTGCCTACGCTGACCTGCTCACGTTTTGCCGCGTCCGGGTTCTGCAACATGACCATCAGCTTGGCGAAGGCTTCCTTGCGGTTGTCTTCGGCCTGCTGCTCGGACGTGCTGCCTTGGCTGTCCTGTTGCGCCGAAGCCTTGCCGCTGGCGATGACCTGTTGGAACGGGACCAGCGAGGCCGCGGACTGATCGTTGCCGGTGCGCTGTTGTTGTTGCACGGCCTGCCAACCCAGGCCGTTCGCGGTAATAAACATGATTCCTCCTTGGACGGATCTGAAGACACGACGAAAGGGGCAAAAGCTGTGCCAGCAGGGGCACCGGGGCGAAATAGGCCGTTAGGACTATTCCGACAGCCTGTTGCTCGGAATATGCTTGGCCGGCAGAGGAACAGGATTGCCGCTTGCGGCAAATACAAGCATGTGTCGGCAGCACCGGGTGCGGGGCGCAGTTGCTGGACAACAGGGAGCGCGTCCATGAGTCAGGCAACAAAGCCGTTACCGGCTGGCTTCAGCGAGCAGCAATTGCACACCTTGTTCGATCTGATCAGCGACGGTATCTGGGACTGGGATGCCAACAACGGCTATGTCTACCGCAATCCGGGCTGGTACGCGATGCTGGGCTACGCCAGCCATTCGCTGGACAATTCCGTGCTGACCTGGGAAAGCGTGATTCACCCCGAGGATTACCCACGGGTGATGGCGCATTTCGAGGCTTACATCAACCAGCGCAACGAGCGTTATCTCATCGAGTACCGTTGCCGCTGCCAGGATGGCAGCTACCTGTGGATCGAGGACAGCGGCCATGTCATCGCCCGCAACGCCGACGGTTCGGTGGCGCGCATGCTCGGCGCCCACCGCAATATCGACGCGGGCAAGCGCCTGGTAGCGGAGCTCGAGCAGCGCAACCTGTCCCTGGAAGGCCTGGTGGCCGAGCGCACCCGCGAACTGTCGTGGGTCAACCAGCAGTTGCAGCGCCAGCTCGACGAGAATCGCGAGTTGGCCGAGCGCGACGCCCTGACCCGTACCGCCAATCGCTATCGCCTGGAAAAGACCCTGGAGCAGGCGTGCGAGCGTGCCCGGCGCTTCCGTGAACCGCTGGCGTTGATCGCCATGGACCTGGACGACTTCAAGCCGATCAACGACCTGCACGGCCATGCCCGTGGCGATGCGGCGTTGGTCGAGGTCACCGAGCGGATCCGCCAGTGTCTGGGAGAGCAGGACTTGTTGGCACGCTGGGGCGGCGATGAATTCGTGGTGGTCTTGCCACGGACCTCGCAGGAACAGGCACGCGAAGCGGCGCAGCGGATTCAGGGGGCCTTGGCCGAAGTGGCGCCGATTGGCCAGTGCCAGCTGACCATGAGCTATGGCGTGGTGCAGTGGCGGGAAGGGGAGGACCGTCAGGGGCTTCTGGCCCGTGCCGACAAGGCGCTGTACCGGGCCAAGGCAGCCGGCAAGAACGCTGTCGCCGAATGAAAAAAGACCCGCGGCGCCAGGGGCGCAGCGGGCCAAATCGGCGATTGCCGCTTCAGTGTCAGGTCAGATGTGCAGGGCGTGGCCCAGGGCGCGCAGCGCCGCTTCCTGCACCGCCTCGCCCAGGGTCGGGTGGGCGTGGATGGTGCCGGCGATGTCTTCCAGGCGAGCGCCCATCTCCAGCGACTGGGCGAAGGCGGTGGACAGTTCCGACACCGCCACGCCCACGGCCTGCCAGCCGAGGATCAGGTGGTTGTCACGGCGGGCCACCACGCGCACGAAGCCGGTCTTCGATTCCAGGCTCATGGCCCGGCCGTTGGCGGCGAAGGGGAACTGCGCGACGATGCAGTCCACGCCCTGCTGGCTGGCTTGTTCCGGAGTCTGGCCGACCACCACCACTTCCGGATCGGTGAAGCACACCGCGGCGATTGCGCTGGGTTCGAAGCGTCGGCTCTTGCCGGCGATGATCTCGGCGACCATCTCGCCCTGGGCCATGGCCCGGTGCGCCAGCATCGGCTCTCCGGCCACGTCGCCGATGGCCCAGACGTTGCGCATGCTGGTCTGGCAGCGCTCGTCGATGGCGATGGCCGCGCCGTTCATCTTCAGGTCCAGGCTTTCCAGGCCGAAGCCCTTGGTGCGTGGGCGGCGGCCCACGGCCACCAGCACCTGGTCAGCCTCCAGGCGCAGCTGGCCACCCTGGCCGTCGCTGGCCAACAGGCAGCCGTCGGCATAGCCTTCGACACTGTGGCCCAGGTACAAGGCGATGCCGAGTTTCCTGATCGAGTCGGCCACCGGCGCGGTGAGCTCCGCGTCGTAGGTCGGCAGTATGCGTTCGCGGGCTTCCACCACGCTGACCTTGGCGCCGAGCTTGCGGTAGGCGATACCCAGTTCCAGGCCGATGTAGCCGCCACCAACCACCACCAGGTGCTGGGGCAGCGCCTTGGGCGCCAAGGCCTCGGTGGACGAGATGATCGGCCCGCCGATCGGCAGCATCGGCAGTTCGACGCTGTTCGAGCCGGTGGCCAGCAGCAGGTGCTCGCACTGGATGCGCTGACCGTCGACCTCGACGCTCTTGCCGTCGAGGATCTTTGCCCAGCCATGGATCACCTTCACGCCGTGCTTTTTCAGCAGGGCGGCGACGCCGCTGGTGAGGCGGTCGACGATGCCGTCCTTCCACTCGACGCTGCGGCTGATGTCCAGGCGCGGCGAGGCCACGCTGATGCCCAGCGGCGAAGGCTCGGTGTAGCGGCTGGCCTGGTGGAACTGCTCGGCCACATGGATCAGCGCCTTCGAGGGAATGCAGCCGATGTTCAGGCAGGTGCCGCCCAGGGCCTGGCCTTCGACCAGCACGGTGGGGATGCCCAGCTGCCCGGCGCGGATGGCGGCCACGTAGCCGCCGGGGCCGCCGCCGATGATCAGCAGGGTGGTGTTGATGAGCTCTTGCATGATCACTCCACGAACAGGCAGGCGGGCTGTTCCAGCAGGCCGCGCACGGCCTGGATGAACAGGGCGGCATCCATGCCGTCGACCACGCGATGGTCGAACGAGCTGGACAGGTTCATCATCTTGCGCACGACGATCTGGCCGTCGATCACCACCGGCCGTTCGACCATGCGGTTGACGCCGACGATCGCCACTTCCGGTGTGTTGACCACCGGGGTGCTGACGATGCCGCCCAGCGCGCCGAGGCTGGTCAGGGTGATGGTCGAGCCGGAAAGCTCCTCGCGAGTGGCCTTGTTGTTGCGCGCGGCGTGGGCCACGCGGGCGATCTCGCCGGCATTGCTCCACAGGTTGCCGGCCTCGGCGTGACGCAGTACCGGCACCATCAGGCCGTTGTCACCCTGGGTGGCAATGCCGACGTGTACCGCGCCGTGACGGGTGATGACCTGGGCTTCGTCGTCGTAGGTGGCGTTGATCTGCGGGAAGTCGCGCAGGGCGACGACCATGGCGCGCACCAGGAACGGCAGCAGGGTCAGCTTGCCGCGGCTGTCGCCGTACTTGGCGTTGAGTTGCTGGCGCAAGGCTTCCAGGTTGGTGACGTCGATTTCCTCGACGTAGCTGAAGTGGGCGACGCGGCGCTTGGCGTCCTGCATGCGCTGGGCAATCTTGCGGCGCAGGCCGATCACCGGTACCTGCTCGCTGTCTGTGCGCTTGCCGTAGCCCCCTGGTGCCTGACCGGCGCCGGTCTGCGGTTTGCTGATGAAGGCGTCGAGGTCTTCATGCAGGATGCGCCCGGCCGGGCCGCTGCCATGCACGTAGCGCAACTCGATCCCGGCGTCCAGGGCGCGCTTGCGCACGGCCGGGGAGGCCAGTGGCTTGTCGTGGGCTTCGCGCGGCACGATAGGCGCGGCGGCGTGGGTCGCGGCAACCTGGAGTTGTGCTTCGAGGCGTGGCTCGGGTTGGGCCACGGCCTTGACCGGCGCAGGTTCCGGCTCCGCCGGCTTGGCCTGGGGCACATCGACATGGTTGCCGCTGCCTTCGACCTCGATGCGGATCAGCTCGCTGCCGACCGCCATCACCTCACCGGGCTGGCCGCCCAGGGCCAGCACCTTGCCGCTGACCGGCGAAGGGATTTCCACGGTGGCCTTGTCGGTCATGACATCGGCCACCACCTGGTCCTCGGCGATCACATCGCCGACCTTGACGAACCATTCCACCAACTCGACTTGCGCGATGCCTTCACCGATATCCGGCATCTTGATGACGTGCGTGCCCATTCAGACCTCCATGACCCGTTTCAGTGCCGCGCCTACCCGCGAAGGGCCGGGGAAATAGGCCCATTCCTGTGCGTGGGGGTAGGGGGTGTCCCAGCCGGTGACGCGCTCGATGGGCGCCTCGAGGTGATGGAAGCAGTGCTCCTGGACCAGCGACACCAGTTCGGCGCCGAAGCCACAGGTACGGGTGGCCTCGTGCACGACCACGCAGCGACCGGTCTTTTTCACCGACGCGACGATGGTCTCCAGGTCCAGCGGCCACAGGCTGCGCAGGTCGATGACTTCGGCGTCGACGCCGCTCTCCTCGGCGGCCACCTGCGAGACATACACGGTGGTGCCGTAGGTCAGCACGGTGACGTCGTTGCCCGGGCGGGTGATCACCGCCTTGTCCAGCGGCACGCTGTAGTAGCCATCAGGCACGGCGCTGTGCGGGTGCTTGGACCACGGGGTTACCGGGCGGTCGTGGTGGCCGTCGAACGGGCCGTTGTACAGGCGCTTGGGCTCGAGGAAGATCACCGGGTCATCGCATTCGATCGAGGCGATCAGCAGCCCCTTGGCGTCGTATGGGTTGGACGGCATCACGGTGCGCAGGCCGCAGACCTGGGTGAACATCGCCTCGGGGCTCTGGCTGTGGGTCTGGCCGCCGTAGATGCCGCCGCCGCAGGGCATGCGCAGGGTCAGCGGCGAGATGAACTCGCCGGCCGAGCGATAGCGCAGGCGGGCCATCTCCGAGACGATCTGGTCGGAAGCGGGGTAGAAGTAGTCGGCGAACTGGATCTCGACCACCGGGCGCAGGCCATAGGCGCCCATGCCCACGGCGGTGCCGACGATGCCGCTCTCGGAGATCGGCGCGTCGAACACGCGGGACTTGCCGTACTTGGTCTGCAGACCTTCGGTGCAGCGGAACACGCCGCCGAAGTAGCCAACGTCCTGGCCATAGACCACCACGTTGTCATCGCGCTCGAGCATGACATCCATGGCCGAGCGCAGGGCCTGGATCATGGTCATGGTGGTGGTGGACATGGCGTTTTCCAGATGGATGCTGTTGTTGTGATCGTTCATCTCAGACCCCCAGTTCCTGGCGCTGACGGCGCAGGTGGTCGGGCATTTCCTTGTACACGTCCTCGAACATAGAGGCAGCGCTGGGGATATGGCCATTGCTCAGGGTGCCGAACTGCTCGGCGTCCTTCTGCGCCTTGATCACCTCGGCCTCGAGCTCGGCGGTGACCGCCTGGTGCTCTTCCTCGGACCAGTGGCCGAGCTTGATCAGGTGCTGCTTGAGGCGGGCGATCGGGTCGCCCAGCGGGAAGTGGCTCCAGTCGTCGGCCGGGCGGTACTTGGACGGGTCGTCCGAGGTCGAGTGCGGACCGGCACGGTAGGTGACCCACTCGATCAGCGTCGGGCCCAGGCCACGGCGGGCGCGTTCGGCGGCCCAGCGCGAGGCGGCGTAGACAGCGATGAAATCGTTGCCGTCGACCCGCAGCGAAGCGATGCCGCAACCCACGCCACGACCGGCGAAGGTGGTCGACTCGCCACCGGCGATGGCCTGGAAGGTCGAGATCGCCCACTGGTTGTTGACCACGTTGAGGATCACCGGGGCGCGGTAGACGTGGGCGAAGGTCAGGGCGGTGTGGAAGTCGGACTCGGCGGTGGCGCCGTCACCGATCCATGCCGAGGCAATCTTGGTATCGCCCTTGATCGCCGAGGCCATGGCCCAGCCGACCGCCTGGACGAACTGGGTCGCCAGGTTGCCGCTGATGGTGAAGAAGCCGGCTTCGCGCACCGAGTACATGATCGGCAGCTGGCGGCCCTTGAGCGGGTCACGGGTGTTGGACAGCAGCTGGCAGATCATGTCCACCAGCGACACCTCGCGGGCCATCAGGATGCTCTGCTGGCGGTAGGTGGGGAAGCACATGTCGCTGCGGTTCAGGGCCAGGGCCTGGCCGCTGCCGATGGCTTCCTCGCCCAGGCTCTGCATGTAGAAGGACATCTTCTTCTGGCGCTGGGCGACCACCATGCGGCTGTCGAAGATGCGCGTCTTGAGCATGGCGCGCATGCCCTGGCGCAGTACCTGCGGCTCGATGCCCTCGGCCCAGGGGCCGACGGCGTCGCCATGCTCGTTGAGCACGCGCACGAGGCTGTAGGAGAGGTCCGCCGTGTCGGCAGGCTCCACATCGATAGGGGGTTTACGGACTTGACCGGCGTCGTTCAGGCGCAGGTAGGAGAAATCGGTCTGGCAGCCTGGCCGGCCTGTAGGCTCGGGCACATGCAGACGCAGGGGGGCGTACTCGTTCATGCTTTTTACGCTCGCTCGAATGTTGTTTTTGTGAGCTTTGAAGCGGCCGCTGCTGACTGCCGGCTCGTGACTGGCAGGTCAGCGTCTTTTTACATCATAGGGGGACGGCAGGAGAATTTTTCTCTCAAGTTCATTGCCTTTGTCCGGCGGCGCAGATAAACATTCCGTACAAACACAAAAACCAGGTCAATTTCTCTCATGCGTAAACTGGATCGAACGGATATCGGCATCCTCAACAGCCTGCAGGAAAACGCCCGCATCACCAACGCGGAGCTGGCGCGCTCGGTCAACCTGTCGCCCACGCCGTGCTTCAACCGGGTCAAGGCCATGGAGGAGCTGGGGGTGATCCGCCAGCAGGTCACGCTGCTGTCGCCCGAGGCGCTGGGGCTGGATGTGAATGTGTTCATCCACGTCAGCCTGGAGAAGCAGGTCGAGCAGTCGCTGCATCGCTTCGAGGAGGAGATTGCCGAGCGCCCGGAGGTGATGGAGTGCTACCTGATGACCGGGGATCCGGATTACCTGCTGCGGGTGCTGCTGCCGAGCATCCAGGCACTGGAGCGCTTCCTCGATTACCTCACGCGCTTGCCCGGGGTGGCGAACATTCGCTCCAGCTTTGCCTTGAAACAGGTGCGCTACAAGACTGCGCTGCCGTTGCCGGCCAATGGCATGACGTTGCGTGAGCAATGATCCGGGCGTGGTGCCTGGGGTGCTTGATATTTTAAACACCCCCGGCCTATGTTGTGTGCGTCGCCATTCCCGGCATGCGAACACAACAAGAAGGACAGCGTCATGACGACCGAAGGCCCGAGCAACCAGGCAGCGTTCCTCAAGGGCATCGATGAAATCGAGTGTGTCACCCCCGACCTCAACGGCGTGCCCCGCGGCAAGGTGATGACCGCCGAGGGCTTCCTCGAAGGCCGCCGCCTGCAGATGGCCCGCGGCGTCCTGCTGCAGTGCATCATGGGCGGCTACCCGGCGGCCAAGTACTACGGCAGTGACGACGGCGACCTGGCGTTGGTGGCCGAGCCTTCGCAGATCCACCGCCTGCCCTGGAGCGACGAGCCTCGGGCACTGGCCATCTGCGACGCGGTGGAGCTCGATGGCACGCCCTCGGGGTTGTCCAGCCGTGGCCAGCTCAAGGCGGTGATCGCCCGCTACGCCGAGCGTGGGCTGGCGCCGGTGGTGGCGACGGAACTGGAGTTCTTCGTCTTCGCCGCCAACAGCGACCCGAGCCAGCCGTTCCAGCCGCCGCTGGGCAAGGACGGACGCCGGGAAATGGGCCACTCGGCCTTCAGTGTCAGCTCCAACAACGGCCTGCGCCCGTTCTTCAACGAGGTGTACCGCTGCATGGCGGCACTGGGCCTGCCGCGCGACACCTTCATGCACGAGATGGGCGTCAGCCAGTTCGAGATCAACCTGCTGCACGGCGATCCCTTGCTGCTGGCCGACCAGACCTTCCTGTTCAAGCACCTGCTCAAGGAGGTCGCGCTCAAGCATGGCCTGACCGTTGTGTGCATGGCCAAGCCGCTGGCGCGCACCCCTGGCAGCTCCATGCATATCCACCAGAGCCTGGTCGACAGCGCCAGCGGGCGCAACGTGTTCAGCGACGAGCAGGGCAGGGCGACCGACACCTTCCACCATTTCATCGGTGGCCTGCAGGCCTGCATGGCCGACTTCACCGTGCTGTTCGCGCCGAACGTCAATTCCTACCAGCGCCTGTGCCACCCCTACGCGTCGCCGAACAATGCCTGCTGGTCCGAGGACAACCGCGCCGCGGGCCTGCGCATCCCGGCCAGCTCACCTGCGGCGCGGCGGGTGGAGAACCGCCTGCCGGGTGCCGACGCCAACCCCTACCTGGCCATCGCCGCGAGCCTTGCCGCCGGCCTGCATGGCATCGAGCGGCAGCTTGCGCCGACGCCGGCGATCCAGGGCGAGTTCGAGGTGCCCGAGCACCTGAGCCTGCCTTGCACCCTGCACGCCGCGCTGGAGCGCCTCAAGCGCAGCAACCTGGCGCGGGAACTGTTCGGCAGTGAGTTCATCGAAGGCTACATCGCTACCAAGACCCTGGAGCTGAGCGATTTCTTCGATGAGATCACGCCCTGGGAGCGCCGCGTGTTGGCTGCGCAAGCCTGAGCGCGACACGACCGCTACTGGATGCGCCCCCGGCGACTGATTTCGCCGTCGGGGGCCTGCGCCGCGGTGGATTTGCTTTTATGCTTGGCAGCAACCCGCGCCACCAGATCAAGGAGCTTGACGGGACGTATGCGAAATATCTGGAAGCCGTTTCAGTCGTTGTACTTCGCCGCCCTGATGATGCTGATCGGTTCAGGCCTGCTCAGTACCTACCTGGCCCTGCGCCTGGCCGCCGACCATGTCGACAGCCTGTGGATCGGTGCGCTGATGGCGGCCAACTACTTCGGCCTGGCGGTGGGCGGCAAGGTCGGGCACCGGCTGATCGGCCGGGTCGGGCATATTCGCGCCTATGCCACCTGCGCCGGCATCGTCGGCGCGGCGGTGCTCGGGCACGGGCTGACCAGCTGGCTGCCGGTGTGGATCGGGCTGCGCATGATCGTCGGCCTGGGGATGATGTGCCAGTACATGGTCATCGAGAGCTGGCTCAACGAGCAGGCCGATGCCAAGCATCGTGGCGCGGTGTTCAGCGGCTACATGATCGCCTCGTATCTTGGGCTGGTGCTTGGCCAGTTGATCCTGGTGGTGCATCCGCAGCTGGGGCCTGAGTTGCTGATGCTGGTGGCGATGTGCTTTGCCCTGTGCCTGGTGCCGGTGGCCATGACCCGGCGCATCCACCCCGCGCCGTTGCGGCCGGCGCCGATGGAGCCGAAGTTCTTCATCAAGCGCGTGCCGCAGTCGCTGTCCACGGTGCTTGGCTCGGGCCTGATCGTCGGTTCGTTCTATGGCCTGGCGCCGCTGTATGCGTCCAGCCAGGGGCTGTCCACCGAGCAGATCGGTCTGTTCATGGGCAGTTGTATTTTTGCCGGCCTGCTGGTGCAGTGGCCGCTGGGCTGGTTGTCCGACCGCTATGATCGCGCCGTGCTGATCCGCAGCGTGGCGATCGGTCTGGCACTGGCCTCGGCACCGCTGGCGATCCTGCCAGGCGTGCCGTTGGCGCTGTTGTTCGGTATCGGTTTCGTCATATCGCTGCTGCAGTTCTGCCTGTATCCGCTGGCAGTGGCGTTTTCCAACGACCATGTGGAAAGCGAGCGGCGGGTCTCGTTGACGGCCATGCTGCTGGTCACCTATGGCGTGGGCGCCTGTATCGGGCCGCTGGCGGCGGGGGTGCTGATGAAGCTGCTAGGCGCACAAATGCTGTACGCCTTCTTCGTGTTCTTCGCCCTGGTGCTGGTCTGGCGCATTCGGCCCAAGGCGGTCACCGGGTTGCACCAGGTCCAGGATGCGCCGCTGGGGCACGTGGCCATGCCGGCGGCGGGCTCGCCCTTGTCGGCGGCCCTTGATCCACGGGTGGACGAGCAGACCGTGCAGGAGGTGATGCAGGCACCGGTGGCGGCGGAGGATACCGAAGAGGAGGCCGGCGCGGAGCGCGAAGGCGAGGTGAGCAAATCCTAGCCTGTTGGTGTTGGGCCTGAATGAAAAACGCCACCCATGGGGTGGCGTTTTCATGTCCTGGCGACGCTCAATAGTCGTCTTTGTCGAACCGACGCGCTTCGCGCTGCAGCTGATAGACGAAACTCTCGATCTTGCGCTGTGCCTGACCGTTGAGGTTATGGAAGCGCACCCCGGCGAAGGTGGTGTTGATGCGTTCCTCGAAGTGCAGGTGGCGCAGTTCGACCAGGGTGTCGGTCAGCCCCAGTGGGGTGCTGGCCTTGAAGCGTTCATAGACCTGGCCCAGTTGCAGGCGGTCCTCGACGTTGCCGTCGAAACGCAGCTTGCAGCCGGTGGCGGAGATGTCCAGCAGCTTGCCACGCAGGGCGCCATTGCCCTTGAGGTGGGCGCCATCGAGGACGATGTCGACCAGTTGCGACAGCTTCAGCGCGGCGCGGAAGGCGTTGCGGCGCTGGTGGTAAGTCACTTCCTCGGGCAGCGGGCCACGGTAGCAGCGGTTGCCGTCGATCTCGCCGATGGTCAGTGCGGTGTTGGATTCCCAGGCGATGCGCACACCGTCATGGAAGCCTTCGACACGGAACGGTTCGCCGTTCTCGATGTACTTCTCGCCGTCGCGGGGGATCATTTCATCCAGCGCCAGGACGCCGCTGTCCCGGTCGACATGCACCACGTAGCTCTGAAACCGCTGGCTGCGCTCATGGAAGCTGATGATCAGCGGGTCGTGGCTCTCCAGCAGCTGGCGCAAGTTCGCCGTGATCTCCAAAGGGGTGGTCAGCACCTTTGGTGGCTGGGGAGCATCGGATTCATTGAACACGGGTAATCAATCTCCAGGCAAATACGGCACACGCAAGTAACGGCATTATGCCAGTATGTTCCGTGCCTTGATCAGGGTCAATCAGACTTGGCCGATGGCCCTGGGCTTGTCCATTGGCGAGGTGGCGCCGCGGCTGTCATAGAGCGACGGAGAGTCGCCGCCCATGAGGATTCTGATCTGGTTGGCCGTGGCGTACTGCTGCATCTGGATGATCCGGCCATTGTTCTCGTTGACCTTCTGGCAGGCATCCATCAGCTGGGTGAGCTCATTGAGCTGCTGCATGATGAGTTCGCCGTTGGGCGACTGGTCGGCCACCGCCTGCACGCCCGCGCGGTCGGCGCTGAGGCCGAGATCGATGAGCAACTGGTTGCGCCGTTGTCCCTGCTGCTCGAGCAGCACGACCAGCGACTGCTTGCGCGCAAGGATATGCTCCAGCGCCATGATTTCCCGGCCATGCAGGGAAACTGCCTCCTTTTGCAGAAGGTCGAGCAGTTCCTGGGTCGGCGCGATGTCGTCTTCGATCAGTTGCAGCAGGGTGATGTCGTGCATGGCTAACTCTTGGCGTTTTGCGTCCTTGAAGTCAGCGCCCCTGGAGGTCAGCGCTGGGCTTCGAAATCAAGCAGTTTGCTGGCGACCCGGTCGGCATCGACCTTGTAGCTGCCATCTGCGATGGCCTGTTTCAACTCGGCCACGCGGGCGCTGTTGACGGTCGGCTGATCGCGCAGCTTGTCGCTGATCTTCTGCAATTGCTGGGCCTCTGGGCTCAGGTGTACCGCTTCTCCGCTGGCACTGGCGTGCTTGGGTGCTGCGCTGGCCTCGCCGGATTTGTCGGCGTTGCCCGGCGCGGCATTGCCGCGAACGCCGCCCGTGACGGACGGAGAATTGTTGAGACGACTGAAGTCGATGACCATGTTCAGAACCCCTGGGAATTAGGACGCATGCCTTGCTTTCGGCCTACCCGAGCAAAACTTTAGGCGTGAATGCATCACCGCCTCTCGGCACACGTGCGCAACCCGATCTGTGACACAGTTTAGGGGGCGCGGTTCCACATCGCCAGCGTTGCGTCACTATCCCGACGCAGTGCAGCCCTACATGGCCACCTCGACCTGCCCCGGGCCCGTGACGCGGGCCTTGACCACGCGTTTTGAATTCAGGTTGCGTACCCGGATCTGCGTCTGCAGGCCACCTTTGTCCAGGGCCTCGCCGGGCATGCGTACGCTCAGGCTGCCGCTGCGGGCGATGATCACCACGTGATCACCCTTGCGCACCACATCGGCCTGCTCCAGGTGCTGTTGCGTCAGCACCTGGTCGAGCACCGTGGGTCGCAACAGCTTCAAGCCCACGGCCTGGTCTAGCTGGGTCAGGTAGCCGACGCCGAGGGTGCCCACATCGCGTTCGCGCAGGGCCACATCGCCTTCACCCACCACGCTTTCACGTTTCAGGGGGCGAGTCATGACCACCACGTCGCGCATCAGGCGCACCTGGGCGGGGACGAATACCGTCCAGGGCGCGGTGCCGTCGCAGCGGACCCGTACCGTGACCCGTCCCAGGGGCGTCGAACCTTCCAGCGAGGCGTCCAGCTGCTGGCTGCACTGGGGCATGCGCAAGCGCGGGTCCAGGGTGTTGACCTGGATTTCGTAGCGGCCCGGGGTTTGAGTCGTCGCCAGATAATCCTCTACGGTGAACTCAAGAAACCCCTGAGTGACACCGATAAGCTGTTCAGGCAAGGTAAAAGAGTCCGCCAGCGTACGAATGCCGGGTGCCAGCAGGCACAGGGCGGCCAGTGAGCCGGTCAACAGGCGCGTCAGTCGTCGGAAATTTGTCGTTTTCGTGTACATGGCGTTCAAAAAAGCAAAGCCCGTGCCGATTCGGTACATAGGCAATCGTTGAAGGAGTCTGGCATGGCTGGAGTGATGGATTCGGTCAACCAGCGCACGCAACTGGTGGGGCAGAATCGCCTGGAGCTGCTGTTGTTTCGCCTCAATGGCGATCAGCTCTACGGCATCAATGTGTTCAAGGTGCGGGAGGTGCTGCAGTGCCCGGACCTGACGCTGCTGCCCAGGTCCCATCCGGTGGTGCGCGGCGTGGCCAACATTCGGGGGGCGACCATCCCGATCCTGGACCTGTCGATGGCCACCGGCCTTCCGCAGTTGAAGGAAGAAACGCGCAACAGTTTCGTGATCATCACCGAGTACAACACCAAGACCCAGGGCTTCCTGGTGCATTCGGTCGAGCGCATCGTCAACATGAACTGGGAAGAGATCCATCCGCCACCCAAGGGTACCGGACGCGATCACTACCTGACAGCCGTGACCCGGGTCGACAACCGCATGGTCGAGATCATCGATGTGGAGAAGGTGCTGGCCGAGGTGGCGCCGTCGTCCGAGTCGGTGTCCGATGGCGTGATCGATGCCGAAGTGCAGGACAAGGCAGTGATGCTGCGGGTGCTGACGGTCGATGACTCGTCGGTGGCACGCAAGCAGGTGAGCCGTTGCCTGCAGACCGTGGGGGTCGAGGTGGTGGCGCTCAACGACGGTCGCCAGGCCCTGGATTACCTGCGCAAGCTGGTGGACGAGGGCAAGCGTCCGGAGGAAGAGTTCCTCATGATGATCTCGGATATTGAAATGCCGGAAATGGACGGCTATACCCTCACGGCGGAGATCCGCAGCGATCCGCGCATGCAAAAGCTGCACATCTGCCTGCATACTTCGCTGTCCGGGGTATTCAACCAGGCGATGGTCAAGAAAGTCGGTGCCGATGACTTCCTGGCCAAGTTCAGGCCGGATGACCTCGCCCAGCGCGTGGTCGATCGGATCAAGGCAAGTCATTGAAACGGCCGGGGCCCGTCCCCGGCGCTAGCGATTTAAGAAGAGGCGGCAGCATTGTCTACGGGTAATTTGGATTTCGAACAGTTCCGGGTCTTCCTGGAGAAAGCCTGTGGCATCCTGCTGGGCGAGAATAAGCAGTACCTGGTCTCCAGCCGTCTCAACAAGCTGATGGAGCAACAGGGCATCAAGTCGCTGGGCGAACTGGTACAGCGCATCCAGACCCAGCCACGCAGTGGTCTGCGCGAGCAGGTGGTCGATGCCATGACCACCAACGAGACGCTGTGGTTTCGCGACACCTACCCGTTCGAGGTGCTCAAGAGCAAGGTGATCCCGGAGTTCATCAAGAACAACCCGGGCCAGCGCCTGCGCATCTGGTCGGCGGCCTGTTCGTCCGGTCAGGAGCCGTACTCGATCTCGATGTCGATCGACGAGTTCGAGCGCACCAACCTCGGCCAGCTGAAGATGGGGGCGCAGATCGTCGCCACCGACCTGTCGGGCGCCATGCTCAACAACTGCAAGACCGGCGAGTACGATAGCCTGGCCATTGCCCGCGGCTTGTCGCAGGAGCGCCTGCAGCGCTACTTCGACCCAAAGGGCCCGGGGCGCTGGGCGATCAAGTCGCCGATCCGCAGCCGCGTCGAGTTCCGTTCGTACAACCTGCTCGACAGCTATGCGCCGCTGGGCAAGTTCGACATCGTGTTCTGCCGCAACGTGCTGATCTACTTCTCGGCCCAGGTCAAGAAGGACATCCTCATGCGCATTCACGGCACCCTCAAGCCCGGTGGCTATCTGTTCCTGGGGGCGTCCGAGGCGCTCAACGGGCTGCCTGACCATTACCAGATGGTCCAGTGCAGTCCGGGGATCATTTACCAGGCCAAGTAAGGCCAGGCAAAACAAGGCCGGTGTCTCGCGACACCGGCCTTTTTGTTCCTGTTGTCAGGACGTGGTCCTGAGCCCGAGGTTGCCGGTCGGGGGGGGGGGTCGCCCTTGACGTCAATTTTTTGTTTTGCCGCTTTTGCCGCCTGGCAATTGCCGCTTGATGCGCCCGAAGCGGAAGCGCCTTGCCGCTTTTCTGGCATCGACATCGCTCATCTGATCGGCTGACCCCCTGTTTACAAGGGTTTTGATGATTGGCACAGCCCTTGCTAAAGCCTAAGCCAACGAAACTCTGGTCAACCTTTGAAGGTTTCCCCGATATGAGCATCAGCTTCGACAAGGCGCTTGGCATCCACGAAAAGGCATTGGGCTTCCGCGCCCAGCGTGCCGAGGTGCTGGCCAACAACATCGCCAACGCCGACACGCCCAACTACAAGGCGCGTGACATGGACTTCTCGTCGGTGCTCGCCGCCGAGGCCGACAAGCAGCAGAAGGGGCGCATCGCCCTGGACCGCACCAACAGCCGCCACATCGAGGCCGAAGGCCTGGCGATGATGGACGACACCCTGCAGTACCGCACGCCGATGCAGCCGTCGATCGACCAGAACACCGTGGATGCGCAGATCGAGCAGTCGAACTACGCGGAAAACGCCGTTGGCTTCCAGGCCAGCTTCACCCTGCTCAACAGTAAATTCAAAGGGCTGGTATCGGCCCTGCGTGGAGAGTGACCATGTCCCTTGCCAGTGTCTTCAACATCGCCGGTAGCGGCATGAGCGCGCAGAACACGCGCCTGAACACCGTTGCCTCGAACATCGCCAACGCCGAGACGGTGTCCTCGAGCATCGACCAGACCTACCGCGCCCGCCATCCGGTGTTCGCCACCACCTTCCAGAACGCGCAGAACGGCATGGGCCAGTCGCTGTTCGAGGAGCAGGGCGAGGCCGGACAGGGCGTCCAGGTCAAGGGCATCATCGAGGACCAGAGCAACCTCGAGGCGCGCTACGAGCCGAATCATCCGTCGGCGAACAAGGATGGCTACGTCTACTACCCGAATGTCAACGTGGTCGAGGAGATGGCCGACATGATCTCTGCCAGCCGTGCATTCCAGACCAACGCCGAGCTGATGAACACCGCCAAGAACATGATGCAGAAAGTGCTGACCCTGGGTCAGTGATAAGGAATCCCGATCATGGCAGTCGAAAACCCCAGCGTGAATCTCAATGATGTGCTGACAAAATCCGGGGTCAGCACCGGCACCAAGAAAACCACCACCGAGCCTGTCGACAAGAACGCGCTGGGCAAGGATGCGTTTCTCAAGCTGCTGGTCACCCAGATGCAGCACCAGAACCCGCTGGATCCCCAGGACAACGGTCAGTTCATCGCCCAGCTGGCGCAGTTCAGCAGTCTGGAAGGCATCCAGACCCTGAACAGCTCGGTCAACTCGATCATCAGCGGCATGGGCTCGTCCCAGGCGCTGCAAGCCTCCTCCCTGGTAGGGCGTTCGGTGATCGTGCAGAACGACAAGGCCCTCTTCGATCCGAAGGAAAGCCTCAATGGCCAGGTGGTCGTGCCGCAGAACATCACCGACGGCAAGGTGACCATCAAGGACAAGGATGGCAACGTGGTCAAGACCATCCAGTTGGGCGAGCAGAAGAAAGGCACCGCCGATTTCATCTGGGACGGCACCAACGACAAGGGCGAAAAAGTCGAGGCGGGTACCTATACCTTCACCGCCACCACCACTGTCGACGGCAAGTCGCAGGAGATGTACACGATGCTGCCGGCCAAGGTCACCAGTGTCAGCTTCCAGAACGGCGGCGAGATGATGCTCAACCTTGCCGGGATCGGCAAGCTGGGCATCTCCAAAGTACAAACCATCGGAATCTAAGGCCGCTAGCACGGCATAAGGAGTGAATGCATGTCTTTCAATATCGGCCTTAGCGGTCTTTACGCAGCCAACAAGCAGCTTGATGTCACCGGCAACAACATCGCCAACTCCGAGACCGTCGGCTTCAAGTCGTCGCGCGCCGAGTTCGCCGACGTCTACGCCGGCGCCAACCGCCTGGGCGTGGGCAAGAACCAGGTCGGCAACGGCGTGCGCCTGGCCACGGTTTCCCAGCAGTTCGGCCAGGGCGACGTCAACAACACCGGCAACGTACTGGACATGGGCATCCAGGGCCAGGGCTTCTTCGTCCTGTCCGACAACGGTTCGCTGAGCTATACCCGTGCCGGTGCGTTCCAGACCAACAAGGATGGCTATGTCGTCACCTCCGATGGCCTGGGTCTGCAAGGCTATGGGGTCGATGCCAATGGCAAGATCATGAAGGGCGTGCTGACCGACCTGCGGATCGATACCTCGGCAATGGCGCCGAAGGCGACCACCCTGATCGACCAGGGCATCAACCTGAACTCCTCGGCCCCCGACATTCCGCTGGAGGTCCTGGACAATTCCACGCCGCCCGCAATGGTGCCGAACAAGCCGTTCGACCCGAAGGATCAGGCAACCTATACCAAGTCGTTCCCGACCAAGGTGTACGACAGCCAGGGCAACGAACATGTCATGGAGCAGTTCTACCGCAAGACCGGCGAGAACGAGTGGACCATGTACACCCTGGTGGATGGCCGCAACCCCTACGACCCGAGCAAGACCACGCCGCTCATTGGCAACATCGACTTCAACCCCGACGGCAGCGTCAAGGCCATGACCGCCAGCCCTGACAACGTGCCGACCACGCCGGTGGGGACGTTCGACTGGAGCGTGGTCAACAACACCTTCACCATGAAGGGCTGGATCCCGGCCGCCAAGGACGCCGCGGGCAACTGGGGCTCCAACGGCTCGGTGGGTAACGCCAGCGGTATGCGCCTGTCGATGAACAGCACCACCTCCTACAACCTCGAGACGGCGCGCAGCTCGCAGTCCCAGGACGGTTATGCCACCGGTGTCCTGTCGAACCTGTCGATCGACTCCACCGGCGTGATGTTCGCCAGTTTCAGCAACCAGCAGTCCCGCGCCATCGGCCAGGTAGCCATTGCCAGCTTCGCCAACGAGCAGGGCCTGCAGCAGGTCGGCGGTACCCGCTGGAAGGAGACCTTCGCCTCGGGTATTCCAGGTATCGACGCGCCAAAAACTGGCACCCTGGGCTCGGTGGAGTCCAACTCGCTGGAGGCTTCCAACGTCAACCTGACCAAGGAGCTGGTCGAGCTGATCAAGGCGCAGAGCTTCTACCAAGCCAACGCCAAGACCATCTCCACTGAAAGCACCCTCATGCAGACCACCATCCAGATGACCTGATGGTCGCTGGCTGAGCGTTTGTCGACGAACCCCTTTGCACGAAGGGGTTCGTCATTTTCGAGGAGAGGCTCCATGAAAAAGCTGGTCGCTGCCGCTGTTGCGGCGCTCTGCCTGCTCCAGGCGCAGGCCGCGATGGCGCCCTGGTGGCGCTGGGAAAGCCAGGCCGACGGGCGCCTGGTATGTTCGCAATGGTCGCCAGGCGAGGGCTGGAAACGCTTTGCCGGGCCGTTCGACAATGCCGGTTGCCGGTCGCTTTGACCCAAGGCAAAAAATGATGGCTTGAGGCCATCGATTGGCGGATTTGCTTCAGGTATGATCCGCGCCATCCCACCCGTTCGGGTGACTGGCAAGCGTCATTTTCCAAGGATCGGAACTCTTGAAAAGCAGTAAGGATACTGGCGCGAGCGTGCTGCCGGCAGCGCTTCGCGTGGCCTTGAAAAAGGGCCTGGTCGGTGCGGCCCTGTTCTCCGGCG
This sequence comes from Pseudomonas peradeniyensis, assembly GCF_014268935.2. Classification (GTDB taxonomy): domain Bacteria; phylum Pseudomonadota; class Gammaproteobacteria; order Pseudomonadales; family Pseudomonadaceae; genus Aquipseudomonas; species Aquipseudomonas peradeniyensis. The sequence continues at coordinate 191,703 of NZ_JABWRJ020000005.1, forward strand.
TGATCAACCTGCTGGCGTTGATCGGCCCCCTGTTCATGCTCGAGGTCTATGACCGGGTCATCCCCAGTCGCAGCCTGCCCACCCTGGTGGCGCTGGGGCTGCTGGTGGCGGGTGCGTACCTGGTGTTCGCCGTGCTCGACATCATTCGCTCGCGGGTCATGTCGCGGATCGCCGGCATGGTGGATGGGGCGCTTTCGACGCAGGTGTTCAGGATCATCGCCGGCACGCCGCTGAAGATCGCCCTGGACCAGGACCCGCTCAAGCCCGCCCAGGAGCTTGAACAGATCCGCGCTTTTATCGCCGGTCCCGGGCTCATGGCGTTCTTCGACTTGCCGTGGATGCCGGTGTACCTCGCGGTCAGCTTCTATATCCATCCATCCCTGGGCTGGCTGGCGCTGGGCATGATCGTGCTGATGGTGCTGCTGACCTGGCTCACCGACCGGGGTACACGCCAGGCCATGCGCGATAGCGCGGCACTGGCCAGCCAGCGCAATCGCCTGGGCCAACAGGCCCATGGCGGCGCCGAAGTGCTCGCCGCGATGGGCATGACCGAGCGTGCCGCCGACCGTTGGCAGGCGCTGCAGGAGCAGTACGCCACGTTGCAGCGGCGCAGCGCCGATGTCGGCAGCTTCTATGGCGGTATCACCAAGGCCCTGCGCCAGTTGGTGCAATCGGCGTCCCTGGGGGTGGGGGCCTGGTTGGTGATCGGGGGCGATCTCAGCGGCGGTGCGATTGTCGCCGCCTCGATCATCGTCGCCCGCACCCTGGCCCCGGCCGAGCAGATCATCGGCACCTGGCGCAGCCTGGTGTCCGCGCGGCTGGCCTGGCAGCAGTTGCGCGGGGTGCTGGCGATCTTTCCGCCCTCCGCGCATCGGACCGCGTTGCCTGGTGCTCGCAGCCAGGTCCAGGTGAGCGGCCTGTGCGTGGCGCCGCCGGGCGTGCAGCGTCTGGTGCTGCAAGGGGTGAATTTCAGCCTGGTTGCCGGCAGCTCGCTGGCGGTGATCGGCCCCAGCGCCTCGGGTAAGTCGTCGCTGGCGCGGGCCTTGGTCGGTGCGTGGCCGGCGCTGCGTGGCCAGGTCTGCCTGGATGGCGCGGCGCTGGAGCTCTGGCCGGATGCGGCGCGGGCGGCCATGACCGGCTACCTGCCGCAGAGTGTCGATCTGTTCGAGGCGAGCGTGGGGCAGAACATCGCGCGTCTGGATCCGCAAGCCGACGCCGCAGCGATTGTCGCGGCGGCGTGTCAGGCCGGTGTCCACGAGTTGATCCTGCAACTCCCACAGGGCTATGACACGCCGGTCGGTGAGGGCGGTGTCAATCTTTCGGCAGGGCAGCGGCAGCGTATCGGTCTTGCCCGCGCGTTGTATGGCGAGCCGTTCCTGGTGGTGCTCGACGAGCCCAATGCCAACCTCGATGCCGAGGGTGAACGGGCGTTGGCCCGGGCGATCGAGGGTGTCAAGGCGCGCGGTGGGGTGGTGGTGGCCATCGCCCACCGTTCCGGGCTGCTGGCGGTGATGGACCAGGTGCTGGTGCTTGAGCAGGGGGCGCAGGCGGCATTTGGCCCGCGCGATACCGTGCTGGCGCGACCGGTGGCGCTCGCCGAGCCGCGAGTGGCCAAGGGAGGTGTGCAGGCATGATGCGGATCGATGATGAGCAGGGGCTGCTGCGTTCGCTGCGTGGCCACCTGTGGGCCGGTGCCGGGGTCGTGGTGGTGTTGCTGGGCGGCGCGCTGTCGTGGTCGGCCGTCACTGAACTGGCCGGTGCGGTGATTGCGCCGGGGGCGGTGGCGGTGCAGGACAGCGTGAAGAAAGTCCAGCATCCCAGTGGTGGCGTGGTGGCGCAGTTGCTGGTTGGCGAGGGGCAATCGGTGCAGGCCGGTGACGTGCTGCTGCGACTGGACGCGACCTTGCAGGAGGCCAGTCATGCCATTGTCGCCAAGGCCCTTGACCAGGCCTTGGCGCGCCAGGCTCGGCTTGAGGCGGAGCGCGATGGCCTGGCGCGGGTGGACACGCCGTCGCGGCTTGTCGCGCGCGAGGGTGAGGCGCAGGTGCAGGCGGTGTTGGCCAGTGAGCGGCAGTTGTTCGTCGACCGTCGCCAGTCGCGGGAGGGGCAGAAGCAGCAGTTGCGCGAGCGCATCGAGCAACTGACCCAGACCATCGCCGGTCATGACCTGCAGCAGCGCACAAAGGGCGAGGAGATTCGTCTGATCGACGAGGAATACCAGGCCGTCAAGATCTTGCAGAAGAAGGGCCTGATGACCCTCGACCGGGTCAATGCCCTGGCCCGCGGCATCGCTCGCCTGCAGGGTGAGCGTGGCCAGTTGGTCGCGGCCATCGCCGAGGCGCGGGCGCGCATTGCCGAAACGCGTCTGGAGCTGTTGCAGGTGGACCAGCGGTTCCGCGAGCAGGTCTCCGGCGAGCTGCGTGACCTGATGGCGCAGCAGGGCGAATGGGTGGAGCGCGAGGTTGCTGCGGCCGATCAGCTCAAGCGCGTAGAAGTGCTGGCGCCCAGTACCGGACGGGTCCAGCAGTTGGCGGTACACACCGTGGGCGGTGTGATCTCGCCGGCCGAGACCTTGATGCAGATCGTCCCGCTGGACGACGAACTGTTGGTCGAGGCACGCATCAGCCCGCAGGACATCGACCAGGTCGTGCTCGGCCAGGAGGCGTTGCTGCGCTTCAGTGCGTTCAATCGCGCGACCACCCCCGAAGTGCTCGGGCGGGTGGTGCGTCTTTCCGCCGACCTGGTAACCGACCCGCAGAGCGGGCTCGGCTTCTACCGCGCCGGCATTCATATCGACAAGGCCGAGCAGCGCAAGCTGGACGGCCTCACGCTGGTGCCGGGCATGCCGGTGGAATCGATGATCCAGACGGGTCGTCGCACCGTGCTGTCCTATCTGCTCAAGCCAGTAGGCGACCATGCGCAACGGGCATTCAGGGAAGGATGAGCGCCGACCGGAGGGTGGGCGTAGTCATGCAGGGATTGTTCAACCATTGGCAAGGAATGAGTAGACATGGCTGTTATCCAGGGAACCGAAGGCGCCGATAATCTGGTCGGCACCAGTGCGGACGATCAGATTTTTGGCAAGGGTGGCGATGACATCATCAATGGCGGTGATGGCAACGACACGCTATACGGTGGCGCGGGTGCCGATCGCTTTATCGGTGGTGCGGGCAACGACACAGTGTCGTACACCGATGCCGGCGCCGGCATCACGCTGAACTTCAAGACCGGCGTGCATACTGGCATTGCCGCCGGCGACACCTTTGAAAGCATCGAGGTGTTCCAGGGCTCGAACTTCGCCGATACCTTCATCAGCGATGCCCGCGCCCAGAAGTTCAGTGGCGGTCTCAACGATGTGATGGACTACTCGCTGTCTGGCCAGGCGGTGACCATCACCATCGACAACACCGGTGGCAAGGGGCAAGGTGGCGATGCGGAAGGTGATACCTTCACAGGCATGGGGGGCATCATTGGTTCCAGTCTGAACGACACGTTCATCATGCAGGCTAACGGATCAAGCAAGTCGTTCAATGGTGGTGCAGGCAATGATGTCTATTACTTGTATGCAGCGGCAGGCGTGGCCGAGCAGACTGGCGGCGGCATTGATGAGGTGCGCACGACGCTGGCCAGCTATACCCTGACCAGCGAGGTGGAAAACCTCACCTACCTCGGCACCGGCAACTTCACCGGTGTCGGCAACGCCAGCGACAACATCATCACCGGCGGCAGCGGCAACGACGTGATGCGTGGCGGCGCGGGTGCCGACCGCTTCATCGGCGGCGCGGGCAACGACACGGTGTCGTACACCGATGCCGGCGCCGGCATCACGCTGAACTTCAAGACTGGCGTGCACACCGGCATTGCCGCCGGCGACACCTTCGACAGCATCGAGGTGTTCCAGGGCTCGAACTTCGCCGATACCTTCATCAGCGATGCCCGCGCGCAGACCTTCAGTGGTGGTCTGGACGATATGATGGACTACTCGCTGTCCGAGCAGGCGGTGACCATCACCATCGACAACACCGGTGGCAAGGGCCAGGGCGGTGACGCCGAGGGTGATACGTTCACGGGGATGCTGGGTGTTGTCGGTTCCAGCAAGGACGACACCTTCATCATGCAGGCCAATGGCTTCAGCAAGTCCTTCAATGGCGGTGCCGGCAACGACGTGTACTACCTGTACGGCTCGGCCGGTGTGGTCGAGCGTGCCGGTGGCGGCATCGATGAGGTGCGCACGACGCTGGCCAGCTATACCCTGACCAGCGAGGTGGAAAACCTCACCTACCTCGGCACCGGCAACTTCACCGGTGTCGGCAACGCCAGCGACAACATCATCACCGGCGGCAGCGGCAACGACGTGATGCGTGGCGGCGCGGGTGCCGACCGCTTCATCGGCGGCGCGGGCAACGACACGGTGTCGTACACCGATGCCGGCGCCGGCATCACGCTGAACTTCAAGACCGGCGTGCACACCGGCATTGCCGCCGGCGACACCTTCGACAGCATCGAGGTGTTCCAGGGCTCGAACTTCGCCGATACCTTCATCAGCGATGCCCGCGCGCAGACCTTCAGTGGTGGTCTGGACGATATGATGGACTACTCGCTGTCCGAGCAGGCGGTGACCATCACCATCGACAACACCGGTGGCAAGGGGCAAGGTGGCGATGCGGAAGGTGATACCTTCACAGGCATGGGGGGCATCATTGGTTCCAGTCTGAACGACACGTTCATCATGCAGGCTAACGGATCAAGCAAGTCGTTCAATGGTGGTGCAGGCAATGATGTCTATTACTTGTATGCAGCGGCAGGCGTGGCCGAGCAGACTGGCGGCGGCATTGATGAGGTGCGCACGACGCTGGCCAGCTATACCCTGACCAGCGAGGTGGAAAACCTCACCTACCTCGGCACCGGCAACTTCACCGGTGTCGGCAACGCCAGCGACAACATCATCACCGGCGGCAGCGGCAACGACGTGATGCGTGGCGGCGCGGGTGCCGACCGCTTCATCGGCGGCGCGGGCAACGACACGGTGTCGTACACCGATGCCGGCGCCGGCATCACGCTGAACTTCAAGACTGGCGTGCACACCGGCATTGCCGCCGGCGACACCTTCGACAGCATCGAGGTGTTCCAGGGCTCGAACTTCGCCGATACCTTCATCAGCGATGCCCGCGCGCAGACCTTCAGTGGTGGTCTGGACGATATGATGGACTACTCGCTGTCCGAGCAGGCGGTGACCATCACCATCGACAACACCGGTGGCAAGGGCCAGGGCGGTGACGCCGAGGGTGATACGTTCACGGGGATGCTGGGTGTTGTCGGTTCCAGCAAGGACGACACCTTCATCATGCAGGCCAATGGCTTCAGCAAGTCCTTCAATGGCGGTGCCGGCAACGACGTGTACTACCTGTACGGTGCGGCCGGTGTGGTCGAGCGTGCCGGTGGCGGCATCGATGAGGTGCGCACGACGCTGGCCAGCTATACCCTGACCAGCGAGGTGGAAAACCTCACCTACCTCGGCACCGGCAACTTCACCGGTGTCGGCAACGCCAGCGACAACATCATCACCGGCGGCAGCGGCAACGACGTGATGCGTGGCGGCGCGGGTGCCGACCGCTTCATCGGCGGCGCGGGCAACGACACGGTGTCGTACACCGATGCCGGCGCCGGCATCACGCTGAACTTCAAGACTGGCGTGCACACCGGCATTGCCGCCGGCGACACCTTCGACAGCATCGAGGTGTTCCAGGGCTCGAACTTCGCCGATACCTTCATCAGCGATGCCCGCGCGCAGACCTTCAGTGGTGGTCTGGACGATATGATGGACTACTCGCTGTCCGAGCAGGCGGTGACCATCACCATCGACAACACCGGTGGCAAGGGCCAGGGCGGTGACGCCGAGGGTGATACGTTCACGGGGATGCTGGGTGTTGTCGGTTCCAGCAAGGACGACACCTTCATCATGCAGGCCAATGGCTTCAGCAAGTCCTTCAATGGCGGTGCCGGCAACGACGTGTACTACCTGTACGGCTCGGCCGGTGTGGTCGAGCGTGCCGGTGGCGGCATCGATGAGGTGCGCACGACGCTGGCCAGCTATACCCTGACCAGCGAGGTGGAAAACCTCACCTACATCGGCTCTGGCAATTTCGTCGGATATGGCAATGCCAGCAACAATGTGATTGTCGGTGGCGCTGGCAATGACACCTTGTTTGGCGGTGCCGGTGCCGACCGATTCGTCGGTGGCGCGGGTATCGACACCGTTTCGTATGGCGACAGCGCGGCCGGCATTCTCCTGAATCTCAAGACCGGCGTGCATGGCGGTATCGCCGAGGGCGATACCTTCGAGGGCATCGAGAAGTTCGTCGGCTCGTCGTTGGGCGACGTTTTCGTGGCCAACGACCAGCCCAACGACTTCAATGGCTCGCTAGGTGTCGATCTGTTGACGTTCGCAGGTGAGGGCGCGGGCGTCACGCTCGACCTGAATGCCACTGGCAGCGACCTCTTTACCAGCATCGAGAGCTTCGAGGGCACTGCATTCAACGATACCTTCGTGGGGACCACTGCGAACGAGAACTTCATTGGCGGTGCGGGTGCGGATGTGATCAATGGTGGGGCCGGTCGGGATTCGGCCTGGTACATCTCGAGCAATGCCGGCGTGTCGATCGATCTTGCCGCAGGCACCGTGGCGGGTGGGCATGCCGAGGGTGATGTACTGAGTGGAATCGAAGGGCTGGCGGGCTCCGCGTTCGCCGATGTGCTCAATGGCGATGCCGGTGCGAACACGCTCCATGGCGCCGAAGGCGATGATGTCATCAATGGCGGCGCGGGCAATGACATCCTCTACGGGGATGGCATCTACTCCACCGAATTCGGTGCCCTGGCGCGCCCGGCGAACACCCAGGTCGCCCAGGCGGATGTCGTCAATGGCGGTGACGGCGACGACACCATCACCGGTGCGCTGAACGACACGGGTTCCGTCTACCATGGTGATGCCGGCAACGACACCATCCAGACCACCAACGGCAAGGCATATGGTGATGATGGCAACGATCGCCTGGTCGGTAACGGCTTTGCCTACGAACTCTATGGTGGCGCCGGCGCAGACCGCCTGGACATGATGTCGGCCGGCTACGCCTTTGGTGGCGAGGGCAGCGATGTCTACACGATCTACTCCAAGGCGGGGGTGGTGATCCAGGATACCGGTAGCGCAGGTGTCGACGTGGTGGTGCTGAAGAACATCCAGACCTTCCAGGATGTCGTGGTGCAGAATGATGGCGTCAATGCCTTCATTTTTTCCAAGGCTGACTGGAATGCCGGCAACCTCGATTCGGGGGTGATGCTCAGCAACTGGTACGCCGGCTCGAACACCATCGAGTCGTTCCAGACCAACAATGGTGACACCTTCACCATCACCTGACAGGCAAGCGGCGTCTGACAGCGTCCGCAGGCGGCCAAGCCTTGCCGCTGTCAGGCACCCGCCGCCGAGATTTTGTCTCTCTGACAGCGTGACTTTCGGCAAAGGCCCCGTAAACCGGGGTCTTTGTCGTTTCTGTGGCAATTGGCGCGAAACTTGCTCGAAGCATCGCACAGCCACGGCGACCGGCAATCGATCGCCCGTGCAGCGGAGGATGACTGTGGACAAGATGCTTTACGTGGCCATGACCGGCGCCAGCCAGAACGCGCTGGCGCAGAAGGCCCATGCCAACAACCTGGCGAACGTTTCCACCAACGGCTTCCAGCGTGACCTGGAACAGGCCCGTTCGATGCCGGTGTTCGGCGACAGCTTTCCGGCGCGTGCATTCGCCATGAGCGAACGGCCGGCCACCGATTTCAGTGCCGGTCCGCTGGTGGAAACCGGTCGCGAGCTGGATGTGGCGGTCAGCGGCAACGGCTTTATCGCCGTGCAGGCCCCCGATGGTAGCGAGGCCTACGTGCGCACTGGCGGCCTGAACATTGACGCCCTTGGTGTGTTGCGCGCCGGCAACGGCATGGCGGTAATCGGCAATGGCGGTCCGATCGCCATACCACCGGAGCAGAAGGTCGAGATCGGCGATGACGGCACCATCAGCATCCGCGCCATGGGCGAAGACCCGCGGGTGATGGCCGAGGTCGACCGGATCAAGCTGGTCAACCCTGATATCAAGGGCATGACCAAGGGCCAGGACGGGCTGATCCGTACCGCCAGCGGCCAGCCGGCCGACATGGACGTGAACGTGCGCGTGGTGTCGGGCTTCCTCGAGGGCAGTAACGTCAATGCCGTGGAGGAGATGACATCGGTGCTGGCGCTGTCCCGACAGTTCGAGTTGCACGTCAAGATGATGAAAGCGGCCGAGGAAGGCGATCAAGCCATGGCTCGGGTTTTGCAGATCGGTTAATCACATTTGAACGGGTGCCGTAAAACAGGCGCACGAGGAGAACACTAAATGCTTCCGGCTCTTTGGGTCGCTAAAACCGGCCTGTCCGCCCAGGATACCAACCTGGCGGTCATCTCGAACAACCTGGCCAACGTCTCGACCACGGGTTTCAAGCGTGATCGCGCCGAGTTTCAGGACCTGCTGTACCAGATCAAGCGTCAGCCCGGTGCGCAGTCCACCCAGGACAGCGAGCTGCCTTCGGGCCTGCAGGTCGGTACCGGTGTACGTATCGTCGGCACCCAGAAGAACTTCCAGACCGGCAGCCTGCAGACGACCGAGAATCCGCTGGACATGGCAGTCAACGGTCGTGGCTTCTTCCAGGTGCTGCAGCCTGACGGCACCGTCTCCTATACCCGCGACGGTACCTTCCACCTGAACTCCGACGGCCAGGTCGTCACCGCCAACGGCTTCGCCCTGGAACCTGCGGTCGTCGTACCGCCGGATGCCCAGACCTTCACCGTCGGCCAGGACGGCACTGTGTCGATCACTACCCCCGGCAACCCGGCCGCGCAGGTCATCGGCAACATCCAGACCGCCGACTTCATCAACCCGGCGGGCCTGCAGGCCATCGGCGGCAACCTGTTCCTCGAGACCGCCGCCAGCGGTGCGCCGCAGATTGGCACGCCAGGCCTGAACGGCTTCGGCCCCACCCTGCAGAAAACCCTGGAGGCGTCCAACGTCAGCACCGTGGAAGAGATGGTCAACATGATCACCACCCAGCGTGCCTACGAGATGAACTCCAAGGTCATCTCCGCCGCCGACAAGATGCTGTCGTTCGTCACCCAGCAGCTGTAAGCCCTGGCGGTCCGATCAAGGCGGGCCGCTGATCATCCGCTCGCTGTTGCAGCGCCTGTTTCACCATGAGGTAAGTGTCATGAGCCGTCTGTTGTCCGTATTCGCCCTGGGGGGGGTGGTGTTGCTGGCTGGTTGCGTTGCGCCGACGCCCAAGCCAAACGACCCGTATTATGCGCCGGTCTTGCCGCGCACCCCGTTGCCGGCAGCGGCCAACAACGGCTCGATCTACCAGGCCGGCTTCGAGCAGGGCCTGTACACTGATCGCAAGGCGTTCCGGGTCGGTGACATCATCACCATCACCCTCAACGAGCGTACCTCGGCGAGCAAGAACGCCGGTTCCCAGATCCAGAAGAACAGCAAGGCCGATATCGGCCTGACCTCGCTGTTCGGCACCGTGCCCAACACCAACAACCCGCTGGGTAGCGGCGACCTCACGCTCGAAGCCGGTTACAGCGGCGACCGCTCCACCAAGGGCGACAGCAAGGCCACCCAAGGCAACACCCTGACCGGTTCCATCACGGTGACCGTGGCCGAGGTGCTGCCCAACGGCATCATCGCCGTGCGCGGCGAGAAGTGGATGACGCTGAACACCGGCGAGGAACTGGTGCGCATTGCCGGCCTGATCCGTGCCGACGACATCGCCACCGACAACACCGTGCCGTCCACTCGCGTGGCCGACGCGCGCATCACCTATTCGGGCACCGGCTCGTTCGCCGATGCCAGCCAGCCCGGTTGGCTGGACCGTTTCTTCATCAGCCCGCTCTGGCCCTTCTGAGTACGGATGACCATGTTCAACGCTAGGCGGTTGATTGCCGCGACCCTGCTTCTGTCCTGTGCGTTCGGTGCTCACGCCGAGCGCCTGAAGGATATCGCCAGCATCTCCGGCGTGCGCGCCAACCAGCTGATCGGCTATGGCCTGGTGGTGGGCCTCAACGGCACGGGTGACCAGACCACCCAGACACCGTTCACCCTGCAGACCTTCAACAACATGTTGTCGCAGTTTGGTATCAAGGTGCCGCCGGGGTCGGGCAACGTGCAGTTGAAGAACGTTGCCGCCGTGTCGGTGCATGCCGACTTGCCGGCATTCGCCAAGCCCGGCCAGGTGATCGACATTACCGTTTCTTCCATCGGCAACTCCAAGAGCCTGCGTGGCGGCAGCCTGTTGATGACGCCGCTCAAGGGTATCGACGGCAACGTCTATGCCATCGCCCAGGGCAATCTGGTGGTGGGCGGCTTCGATGCCGAAGGTCGCGACGGCTCGAAGATCACCGTCAACGTTCCGTCGGCCGGTCGCATTCCCGGCGGTGCCTCGGTCGAGCGCGCGGTGCCGAGCGGATTCAACCAGGGCAATAGCCTGACGCTCAATCTCAATCGTCCGGACTTCACCACCGCCAAGCGCATCGTCGACAAGGTCAACGAGCTGCTCGGGCCGGGCGTGGCCCAGGCCGTCGATGGCGGTTCGGTGCGGGTCACCGCGCCGATGGACCCGAGCCAGCGCGTGGACTACCTGTCCATTCTCGAGAACCTCGAGATCGATCCGGGCCAGGCGGTGGCCAAGGTCATCATCAACTCGCGTACCGGCACCATCGTCATCGGCCAGAACGTCAAGGTGTCGCCGGCAGCGGTAACCCACGGCAGCCTGACCGTGACCATCACCGAAGATCCGATCGTCAGCCAGCCGGGGCCGTTCTCCAATGGCCAGACCGCGGTGGTGCCGCGCTCGCGGGTCAACGCCGAACAGGAAGCCAAGCCGATGTTCAAGTTCGGCCCGGGCACCACGCTGGATGAGATCGTCCGTGCGGTGAACCAGGTCGGCGCGGCGCCGAGCGACCTGATGGCCATCCTCGAAGCGCTGAAGCAGGCCGGTGCGTTGCAAGCCGACCTGATCGTGATCTGAGGACGCCAGGGATGAATTCGAAGAGTCTTGTTTCCAGTCAGGCCGACAGCGGCGCCTACACCGACCTCAACCGCCTGGGTTCGCTCAAGCGCGGGGATCGCGACAGCGAGGGCAACATCCGCAAGGTGGCCCAGGAGTTCGAGTCGTTGTTCATCAGCGAGATGCTCAAGGCGTCGCGCAAGGCCAGCGATGTGATGGCTGACGAAGACAGCCCGATGAACAGCGACACGGTCAAGCAGTACCGCGACATGTACGACCAGCAGATGGCGGTGAGCATGTCGCGCGAAGGGGGCGGTATCGGCCTGCAGGACGTGCTGGTGCGCCAGCTGTCGAAGAACAAGGCCGCGCGTCCGAACACCAGTCCGTTTCCCCGGATCGAAGGGCAGGCGCCGGCATTGTGGGCCTCGAAAGTGGCCGAGCCCGCGCACATGGTCGAGAGCGCCGCTACGCGTAACGATGTGGCTGCGCTCAACGCGCGGCGCCTGGCGCTGCCTGGCAAGCTCACCGATCGCTTGCTGTCCGGCATCGTGCCGTCCGCTGGCAATGCCGCCGCCAACGCCACGGCGCTGCCTGGGCGTGGCGATATCCCGCCCGGTGGCGTGGCCGTCGGCGACTGGGAGCCGGCGCGCAGCTTCGCGGCGCCAGGTGGCAACCTGCAGATTCTCGGTCGGGCCGTGGCCCAGCCGCCGCTGGCACCGAAAAAGGCCTTCGCCGACAGCGACGCCTTCGTCGCCACCATGCTGCCGATGGCCGAACAGGCCGCCAAGCGCATCGGTATCGATCCGCGCTACCTGGTGGCCCAGGCCGCGCTGGAAACCGGCTGGGGCAAGTCGGTCATGCGCAACCCCGATGGCAGCAGCAGTCACAACCTGTTCGGCATCAAGGCCACCGGCAGCTGGCAGGGCGGTGAGGCGCGGGCGATCACCAGCGAGTTCCGCAACGGCCAGTTCGTCAAGGAGACTGCGGCGTTCCGTTCCTACGACAGCTACCAGGACAGCTTCCACGACCTGGTGAGCCTGTTGCAGAACAATTCGCGCTATCAAGATGCGGTGCGGGCGGCCGATAAACCAGAACAGTTTGTGCGGGAGTTGCAGAAGGCCGGTTACGCCACCGACCCCAACTACGCCAGCAAGATCTCGCAGATCGCAAAACAGATGAAGTCGCAGCAGAGCTACGCAATGCTCGGTACCACCACGAAACTTTAAGGGCAGGAAACCATGGCGAGTTTGATCAATATCGGTATGTCTGGCCTGGGCGCCGCCCAGTCCGGGATGTACACCCTGGGTAACAACATCGCCAACGCCGATGTGGAAAGTTACTCTCGCCAGCAGATCGTCCAGAAGACCAAGGGTGGCCAGCAGGTCGGCCAGGTGTTCATCGGCACCGGCACCACGCTGTCCGATGTGCGCCGGGTGTACAACGCCTTCCTCGAGAACCAGCTGCGTTCCACCACGTCGCTGTCCAGCGACGCGAACAGCTACCTCAACCAGATCGGCCCGCTGAACAATGCCCTGTCCAGCGCCGATACCGGTATCACAGCGGCGCTCAAGAGCTTCTTCAGCGCGATGCAGGACGCCTCGGCCAAGCCCACCGAGGATGCCTCGCGGCAATTGCTGCTGACCAGCGCCCAATCGCTTGCCAAGCGCTTCAACAGCCTGTCGGCGCAGTTCAACCAGCAGAACAGCAACATCAACAGCAACATGGCGGCGACGGCCGACCAGATCAACAAGCTGACCGCGACGATCTCCGAGTACAACCAGCAGATCGTCAAGATGACCGCCATCACCGGCAAGCCCAACGACCTGCTCGACCAGCGCGACGGCGCGGTGCGCGAGTTGAACAAGCTGATCGGCGTGGACGTGGTCGAGCGTGACGGCAACTACGACATCTACCTGAAGAACGGCCAGTCGCTGGTGCTGGGCAACACCACCCAGACCTTGGGCGTGGAGCCCGCGGCGACCGACCCGTCGCGCATGAACCTGGTGCTCAATCGCGGCTCGACCAAGATGGACATCACCGACAGCACCACCGGCGGCGAGCTGGGCGGTCTGCTGCGCTACCGCAAGGACACCCTGGACCCTGCGCTCAACGAACTGGGCCGCGTGGCCCTGGCTGTGGCCGATGCGATCAACAGCCAGCTGGCCCAGGGCATCGACAAAAACGGCGAGTTCGGCGCGATCCTGTTCGGCGACATCAACAGCGCCGCCGCCATGGCCGGGCGCAGCGTGGCCAAGCTGGGCAACAGCCCTGGCTCCGGCAACCTCGATGTGAACATCAAGGACACCGGCAAGCTGACCACCAACGACTACCAGGTGACGTTCACCAGCGCCAACGAGTTCACCGTACGCCGGTTGCCCGACAACACCGAGATGGGCAAGTTCGACATCACCGCCAATCCACCACCGGTGATCGATGGCTTCAGCCTCAACCTGCGCGGTGGCGCGCCGATCGCCGGTGACAGCTTCAAGATCACCCCCACCCGCAATGCCGCGGCCAGCATCGAGACGGTGCTCACCGATCCCAAACGCCTGGCGATGGCCAGCCCGCTGACCGCTACCAGCGGCTCGGGCAACAAGGGCACCGGGCAGATCGGCCAGCCCACGCTGACCTCCGAGCTGGACATCTACGATGCCGCCCAGCGCGCCGACCTGCAGACGGGGCTCAAGTATTCGACGCCGGTCAAGCTGGTATTCGGTGACGAGAAGACCTCGCCGCAGACCTACACCATGTTCGATGCCAAGGGCAGCCCCATCGGCAGCGGCACGATCATCCCCGGCCAGGAGAACAAGCTGCAGCTGTCCGTGCCGATGGTCGATGGCAGCGGCAACCCGATCAACGACGCCAGCGGCACGCAGAAGAAGTTCACTTTCGAGATGAGCATCTCCGGCGCCCCGAAGGGTGGCGACAACTACACCGTCTCGCTGACCGGTGCCGGCTCGGCCGACAACCGCAACGCCCAGTCGGTGATCAACCTGCAGACCAAGCCCACCGTCGATACCGGTGCCGACGGCAAGGGCATCAGCTTCACCGATGCCTACGCCAAGCTGGTGTCCAACGTCGGTGGCAAGACCAACCAGGCCGAGATGGACAGCAACGCCACCCAGGCGCTGCAATCCTCCGCCCTGACCAGCCGCAACTCGAGCTCCGGCGTGTCCGTGGACGAAGAGGTCGGCAACCTGGTCAAGTTCCAGCAGTACTACACCGCGTCGTCGCAAATCATCAAGGCGGCCCAGGAAACCTTCGCCACTTTGATCAACAGCCTTTAAGGAGCCGTAGACCGTGCGCATCTCCACCCCGCAGTTCTACAACAGCAGCAGCGCCAACTACGAGCGCACCTTCGGCAACGTCAACAAGACGACGCAGGAAGCCAGCGACTTCATTCGCGTGCGCACCGCCGCCGACGATCCGGTCGGCGCCGCGCGCCTGCTGCAGCTCGAGCAGCAGCAGAACATGCTCGACCAGTACAAGGGCAACATCACCAACGTGCGCAACGCGCTGGGCAGCAGCGAAAGCACGCTCAACGCCATCGGCTCGATCCTGCAGCGCGTCAACGAACTGGCTGTCAGCTCCGGCAACGCCAGTTTCACCGACGCCGATCGCAAGGCCAACGCCTCCGAACTGGCCTCGCTGGAAGACCAGCTGTTCTCGTTGATGAACAGCAAGGACGAGAACGGCAAGTACCTGTTCTCCGGCTCCAAGGGCGATACCCAGCCTTACGTGCGCAACTCCGACGGCACCTACAGCTACCAGGGCGACCAGAGCAGCCTGATGCTGCAGGTCGGCGACATGCTCAGCCTGGCTGCCAACGAGACTGGCTACAGCGCCTTCGAGCAGGCGCTCAACACCAGCCGCAGCGAGACCCGCCTGACCGCTCCGGCCACCGATGACGGTCGGGTCAGCCTGTCCAACGGCCAGGTGTCCGGCAACACCACCTACAACGACCGCTTCCGCAGTGGCGAACCCTACAGCGTCCAGTTCACCAGCAGCACCGAGTACAAGATCCTCGATGCCGGCGGCAACGATGTGACCCTGGAAGCCAGTCAGGGCGGCAAGTTCGATCCCAAGGGCACCAACACCACCATCAGCTTCCGTGGCGTCGACCTGCGCCTGAAGATCAGCTTCCAGCCGGGTGATGAAGCCAACCCGGATGCGGCCATCGCCGGTCACAGCTTCAACCTGAGCTCCAAGGCCGATTCGATCGCCGGTACCCGCAGCCCGGGCAATACCTCGTCGGCGCAGATCACCGATGCGACCATCAGCGACCCGACCGCCTACAAGGCTGCGTTCCCGAGTGGCGGCGCGGTGCTGAAGTTCACCAGCGCCACCGATTTCGAGCTGTATGCCTCGCCGATGACCGCCGACAGCCGTCCGATCTCCAGCGGCACGCTCAGCGGCACCACGGCCACCGCTGCCGGTGTGACGTTCGACCTGGCAGGCGCTCCGAATGCCGGCGACTCGTTCGCGGTCAAGGCGGACACCCATCAGAACCAGAACATCCTCAACACCATCAGCCAACTGCGGACCGCGTTGAGCACCCCGCAGGACAATGATCCGGTGGCGCGGCAGAACTTCCTCGCCGCGCAGGACGCGGCGCTGGGCAATATCGCCAGCGGCATGAACCAGGTGTCGTCGTCGATCTCGGCCATCGGTGGTCGTGGCCAGGCGCTGGACGTGCAGGCTGAAACCAACGAGGCACTTGCTGGAGAGAACACCAAGACACAAAGTTCGATCCGCGAGAGCGATCCGGCCGAAGTGATGCTGCGCCTTGAAATGCAGAAGAACATGCTGCAGGCCTCGATGCAGTCCTTTGCCAAGATCGCCGGCCTGTCGCTGGTCAACTACATCTGATCCACGAAGCCGTCTCGTCCGCCCTTCGGCAGGGTGAGGCGGCTCCTCGAAGGTGCCATGGGCCTGACCAGACGCCCGGCAGGGCATCCAGCCCTGTCAGCGAACCTTTGCCTTGAGTGAGTCCCCGTGAGCGCACAACCCCTCGTCAGCATTGCCATTCCCGCGTTCAATCCTGAGTTTTTCCGCAGCACGTTGGCCAGCGCGATCGCCCAGGATTACCCGAATCTGGAGATCGTCGTATGCGACGACAGCCCCGGGGGCGAGATCGAGGCGATCTGCGATGAGCTGCGTGTCACTTCGCCCGCTCCCTTGCGTTATGTGCGCAACCCGGTGCGCCTTGGTTTCGCCCGCAACCTGCTGGCTTGCCTGACGCACGCCTCGGGCGAGCTGATCAAGTTCCTCTGTGACGATGACACGCTGTTTGCCGGCTGTATCAGCCAGCAGGCCAGTGTGCTCGGCGAGTCGCAGCAGATCAGCATGGTCATTTGCCAGCGCCTGTTGTGCGCCGCCGATGACGTGCTGTTGCCTTCACGCGCACTGAACTTCGTTATTTCCATGCACAGTGCAGTGCTGCATGGCACCGACCTGCTGGAAAGCGTCGCCGATGATGCACCCAACCTGTTCGGTGGCTTGAGCCATGCCTTGCTGCGCCGTGCCCAGGTCGAAGCGTATCTGCCCACCCTGGTGCAGGATGGGCAGGGTTTTTCCGCTCGCCTGGACCTGGCGCTCTACGCTTGCGTTCTGCGCCGGGGACAGCTGGCCAGCCTGGAGCAGGTGCTGAGCATGGAGCGGGTGCATCCGGGGCGTCTTAGCCATCAAGGCACCATGGTCGAGGCCTACAAGAGCGAAACCCAGTGGCTGCTGCAAATGCTTGCCGAACGCAATGCCGAGCCGGCGCCTGCCCACGGTTGGGTGCGCTACATGCCGTTGGCGGACTACCTGGAAAACCCGCAGCAGAAGTGGGACGAGCTCGACCTGCGGCGCTTCTTCGGGGCGCAGATGGCCAACTTCAACCAGCAGATCGGTACCCACAGCCTGAGTTTTGCCGAGCTGTACGCTGAATGGCTCGAGTATCGCCGGCTGTCCGCCGGGCAGGAGCGGCTCTTGCCCAAGCGTGTGGAGCAATGGCCAAGCCAGCCGGGAATCGCGGTGGTGGTGTTCTGTGAGGCGGGCGACGAAAAGGTGCTGCGTGCGACGCTGGACAGTCTCTGGAAGCAATCCTACCCGGCCCGACAAGTTCTGGTAGTGGCGCCTGAGGGTTTCGAGCGGCCGGTGGAAGAGCGTGTTCGTTACCTGGTGCGCGGCGATGCCGAGTTCATCTCGCTCAACCATTGGCTGGCTGACGGTCCGGCACTTGACTGGTTGTTCCTGCTGCGTGCTGGCGACTGCCTGCATACCCATGCGCTGGTGATCATGGCCGAGCGCATGGCGCTGCGTGGTGACAGCCTGTGCCTGTACATCGATGAGGGGGCCAACGACAGCCTCGCCGCGTCGGCACCAATCTTCAAGCCGGACTTCAACCTCGACCTGATGCGCAGCCTGCCCTACGTCGGGCGCCTGTTGGCATTCAATACTGCGGCGGTGCGTGAGCTTGGGGGCTTTGACGCCGGCTTCGAAGCCCTGGCGCCTCACGACCTGCTGTGGCGAATGATCGAGGCTCACGGCCTGCAGGTGGTCGAGCACATCCCTGAGGTGTTGGTGCAGTGCCGACACGGCTATGCCGAATGGCTGGCCGATCGTGCGGGCCATGTCCAGGCGCCGCGGGTTCTGGAGGCGCACCTGCGGCGCCTGGGTGTGGAGGCGCAGGTGCAGGGTATTGCTGGCAGCCTGATGACTCGGGTCACCTACCTGCACCCTCAGGTTGCGAGCGTTTCGATCATCATTCCTGCCGTTGGCGACCTGGCGGTACTGGTGCGTTGCGTCGAGTCTGTGCTGGCCAGTACCGAGCATCCCGATTTCGAGGTGGTGCTGGTCGCCGGCGCAGGGACGTCGGACGATGTTCTTGCCTGGCTCGACAGTTTGCGGAATCTGGGGAGCGAGCAATTGCGGGTGCTCGAGAGTGCCGCCCATGGCCGAGCGCAGAGCTTCAACGAAGGCAGCGTGCACGCTCGGGGCGACTATCTGCTACTGCTGGATGCCGGCTGCGTGCTGTTCGAACCGCAGTGGTTGTCCGAGCTCTTGCAGCTTGGCCAGCGTCCCGAAGTGGGGATGGTCGGGCCCAAGTTGTTCGACAACAGTGGGACCGTGGTCTCGGCAGGCCTGGTCCTGGGGATGCAGGCCACGGCGGCCAGTCCATTCCTGGGCTGCCCGGTGAACGAAGGCGGCTACATGAATAGGCTGAGCCTGGTACAGAACTGGAGCGCGCTGAGCCTGGACTGCCTGTTGGTGCGGCGTGAGCTGTTCGCCGAGCTGGGGGGGCTGGATACGGCCGCGCTGCAGGTATCGCTGCACGACGCCGACCTGTGCCTGCGGGCGCGGGCCGCGGGTTATCTGTCGGTGTGGACGCCGTTCGCGCGGGTGGCCAAGCTGGGCGCCCAGGCGGTCGAGGAAAGCTCGCCACGAAGCTGGCAGGATGATCGCGATGCCTTGTATGCGCGCTGGCTGGCCTGGGTGGCGAATGATCCGGCCTACAACCGCAACCTCAGCCTCAAGTTGCCGAACTTCAACTTCGACCCCGGATTGCGGGGCGGGTGGGATCCGTTCATCGCGCGGGCCATGCCGTCTGTCCTGGCGCTGCCGAGCAGTACCTCGGCGATCGGACACTATCGGGTGGTCCAGCCGTTCAATGAGCTGGAGCAGTCTGGCTGGATCCAGGGACGTATCGACTACAGCGCGCCGGGGCTGATCGACCTTGAGCGGGAAAAGCCCGATGTGGTGATCCTGCAGTGCCGCTACCTGCCGGCGAATGTCCGGGATATCGAACAGTACAAGCGCTTTTCCGGTGCGCGGCGGATCTACGAGCTGGACGACTACATCATTGATCCACCGAAGAAGAACGACCATGCGCGCAACATGCCGAGCAACATGCGCGAGCTGGTCAGCAAGGCGATTTCCCTGTGCGACCGGGTGGTGGTCTCCACCGAGCCATTGGCCGATGCGCTGTCCAGCATGCACCAGGACATCCGTGTCGTCCCCAACATGCTCGCCGCATCGCTGTGGAGCGAGCTGACCAGTCAGCGCCAGACCAGCGTGCGCCCGCGTGTGGGGTGGGCAGGGGGTACCAGTCACCGCGGTGATCTGGAGTTGATGCTGGATGTAATCAAGACCTTGGCCAGCGAAGTCGACTGGGTGTTCTTCGGCATGTGTCCAGAGGCGCTGCTGCCCTATGTCAAGGAGTTTCACCCGGGGATCTCGTTCGCGGACTATCCACGCAAGCTGGCCAGTCTCAACCTGGACCTGGCGGTGGCGCCGTTGGAGCAGAACCTGTTCAACGACTGCAAGAGCAACCTGCGTCTGCTGGAATATGGCGCTTGCGGCTTCCCGGTCATCTGCACCGATACCAAGGCATACGCAGGCTACCTTCCCTGCACGAGGGTCCGCGAGAACACCACCGAGCAGTGGCTGGACGCGATCCGCATGCACCTTGCCGACCCGATGGCCAGCTACCGCCAGGGCGATGCGTTGCGCGAGGCGGTCCTGCGAGACTACGTACTGAACGAACACCATCTGCAGCACTGGGCCAACGCCTGGCTGGCTGACTGAATCCTGGCGCCTGGCCAAGCCAGGTGCCGAACCCCTTGAACAGGTGCCCTATGAACGAAACAACACTCGGATCGCGTGATGAAGTGACCGTCGTCCTGCTCGGGCATGAGCAGGCGGATCACCGTGCTCGTGCGGCGCACTACTATCAGCGGGCTGGCGTGCCGTGCCAGGGCCTGACGCCGGCAGCGGTGGTCGATGCTGCCGCCCTGGGAGAATTGCTGGCACAGGTGGCGACGCCGTTCGTTTGCCTGGCGCTGGATGCCGATTTCGTCCTGGGTGCCGCGCTGGACAATGCGGTGCGGTACCTGCGTGCCCAGCCGGAGGTAATGGCCGTGCAAGGCCACGCCCTGGCCTATGCGCCCGGTAATAGCCAGCTGACCTACCACAAGGTGGGGGAAGCTTTCGCTGCACATCCCGGGGAGAGTGTGCTGGATCGCTTGCGACACTACGCGGACGCCGAACAGCAAGCCTGGCGTGCGGTAATTCGTACGCAGGCGCTACGGGCCGCACTGGTGTCGCTGCCGGAAGGGCTCGATGCTGCAGGCTGGCGGGTGGCTTTGTCCTGCGCAATCCTGCTGCGCGTGGCAGTCGCCCATCTGGAGCAGACCGATGTGATCTGCGAATCGCAGCCTGAGAAACTGTCCTCTGCCGTGCGCGAGGAGCGTATGGTCCAGACTGTGCGGGCTTTGCGTCAGTGGGGCGGCGGGCATGACGCGAGCGTCCTGTCCGCTGATGACGGCTTCGAGGCGCTCAATCGTTTCGTGCGCAAAACCTGGTGCCAGGGCGAGCAGCCGCTGCTCTTCACCTCGCGCTGGACCAGCGTGATCGATGACCCGGTGCGTTCGTTCGAGCCCGAGCAGCATGTGGAACTGCCTTATTACAATCGCCCGTTGTTCGATCGGTTGACCGAGGTGGAGTTCCTCTGTCATGCCTGGCCGACCGGCAAGAGTCATCGGCATGCCCTCGAGGGGGCCTGGGTCCGTCAGCGCGACCTGCTGCTGACGCACCCCAATGACACCCGTGAGAGCCTTCAGGAGCGTTACTGGAAGGCGCTGGGCCTGGGCCTTTTCAATGTCCAGGTGTGCCGCTCCCTCAACCAGGTGCTGACCGGTGAGGACAACACGCACCATGCCCGCGAGATGGGGGACTGGATGGCGCGGCTGCTCGGGGTGCCGGACAGCGAGACACGCCATTCCCTGCTCGACACGCCATCGGGGCAGGTGCTCGCGGCGATCGATGCGGCCACTCCGGATGAAGCTGCGCGCAAGCGGGTGCTGGCCCATCTGGCCGAACACCCGGCGCCGCAGATCGCCTTCGTCGTGCTTGACCTGAACAACGATGACCTGGCCTTGCAGGCAACCTTCGACAGCCTGTTGGCCAGCGGCGTGCGCAATTTCAAGCTGGTGGTGCTCAAGGCCGGCAAGCCGCCGGCGATTACCACCGCGCGGGACACCTTGCACTTCATCCAGGTCGCAGAGGGCAACTGGGTCTCGCATCTGAACCAATTGGTGCGCCAGTTGCCCAGCGAGTGGCTGCTGTTGCTCGAGGCCGGCGATGTGCTTCTTGCTGGCGGGCTCATGCGCCTGGCGGTAGAGCTTGCCCAGGCCCCGGCTTGCCAGGCCATCGCCGCCGACGAAGTCCAGCGTGACAGTGATGGGCGCCTGTTCGCCGTGCGCCGGCCTGGCAGCGATCTGGACCTGTTGCGTAGCCAACCGGGGCTCATGGCGCGGCACTGGCTGGTGCGTCGCCAGGCCGTGCTCGACCTGGACGGCTACAACGGTACCGACCCGCAGACCCTGGATTATGACTTGCTGTTGCGCCTGGTCGAGCATCACGGTGCAGCCAGCCTGGCGCATATGGATGACTACCTGGTGGTCAGCCAGCAACCTTCCTCGGCATCCACCGAGGAGGCGCGCAAGATCCTCAATCGCCACCTCACCCAGCTGGGCTATCGCCCGCAGATCAGTGAGCAAGGGGCGGGAGGGCTGGCGATCGAGTTCCGCCATAGCGCCACACCGCTGGTCAGCATCGTGCTGGCGGGCGAGGTCGAGCCTGCGTGGCTGGCCGGCATTTTCCAGCGAACCCGCTACCCGCGCTATGAAGTGGTACTGGCGCTTCCCGGGCAACCTTCAGCGGCCCAGGTCGAAGCGTTCCAGGCATTGGGTGGCCGACTGCGGGTCGTAACCGGCGAAGTCGGGGCAACGCATCGGCAACTGCTCGGCCTGGCGGCCGGCGAGGCACGTGGCGATTACCTGGTGTTGCTGTCGCCGCATTGCCAGGTCATTACCCCGGCCTGGATCGAATCGCTGTTGAACGAGGCGCAGAGGCCTGAAGTAGGGGTTGTCGGTGCCAGCCTGTGGGCGGCTGACGGTACGTTGGCGCACGCAGGCTATCAGCTGCTGGCCGGCCCCAACGTTCATGCCCCCTGGCGGCAACTGTCGCTCGAGGGTGCCGCCAAGGCCCGCTGGCCGCTGTCGGTGCGCAGTTGTTCCGCAGTCTCGGATGGTTGCCTGATGGTGGACCGTGAAGCCTTCGTGCACTGCGGTGGCCTGCCGGTCGCAGGGGATGTCGGCGTCGGCTTGAGCCTGGCGGTCGCCCAGGTTGGGTTGATGGTGGTCTGGACGCCTCGCGCGCAGTTGCTTGCCACGGACCTGCCGGTCCTGGGTGATGAGGCGTCTTCGCAATTGGCGGCGCATTGGCCTGAGGCTTTCCAGGGGGATGTGCAACTGGATTCCCTTGGCGCGGGTGAAGCGTCACCGTCCAGCAACTGGATCGCTCAGTTGGGATAATTCAACGCTATTGCATCTAGTGGTAGATGCATGGTTGTGGACTGTTCCTGGCAACCGACTTGCCAAGCATGGCCGCCTACGGGGAGTGCAGTTCTCCAAGGCGGCCATGTGTCGTTTCGAGGGGCGGCGGAGCGTCTTGAGTCCGTGCCCATTGCACAAATTACAGGTAACAGGAATTGGGGGGGGGCTGTGCATACCCAAGAAATAGTGCGCTGAATTAAAATTGCATAAATGCATTGTTTTTGAATGCGTAAATGCATAGAATTTCCTGGTTGGCACCTACGGGTGCCGGGGCGCGATCAATCATCTGTGATTGGCACGGAGCTCGCGCAGAAAACTCAAGGAAATTAAACGATGAAAAAAATGTTGAGCCGGATTTCGATCTTGGCCATTGCTTTTGGTGCGGCCCTCACCGTGCAGGCAGGCGAAGCTCCATTGGGATACTGGAAGCTGACCACATATCATGTGTCCAGCGGTGCTGTTGCCACTATTCAAATGGTCTGTTTCAAGCCCGACAAGACCTGGTATTCCACTACTGAAGCCAAATGGAATGGTGCATGGTTTGCCAACGGCAGTGAAATCCAGTGGTATGGCAATGTGCCGCTCGCCCATTACGGCAATGTCGCGACTATTGGTATCGGTGAGATGTCGACGCCAACCAGCATGTCGGGGAAGTATGCCGAGTGGTCGGCACCGGGGGCGACACCGTACAGTTTTGACAGGCATTACACCTATGCGCTGATTTATCAGCAGGCTGACTGCCCGCCGCCAAAACTGTAAATCGAAATCCGTAAAGGCCAGGTGCTATCAAGAAAGCGCGCCAACCAGTATCGCGGGTTTCAGTGCTTGGCGCATTGGGTGCGTCTGGTCATGCCTGGCATCCCGGGGCTGGCCGGCGGGGGTTTCGCTATCCGTCCGAAACCGCTTTGATAGCTGTCGGGTAAGGCCGGGAGGGCTGCGGCCCCTGTCGAAATCCATTCCGCGACTGTCTCCATGAGCGTCATCAAGGGAGCAAGGTGCTCCCTGCTTCCAGCGGGGCACGAGCTGGCGCGGGATTTGCAAAAGCCGGGCTACAAGCCCGGCTTTTTCTTGCCTGGCGGCGATTTATTGACAGGCTGAATGCAGTGCCTGTGCTGTGCCTATGAGGTTCGGGATGCAAAAGAAAGTGGCGGTGGTGCAATCGAACTACATCCCGTGGAAGGGGTACTTCGACCTGATTCGCAGTGTCGATGCGTTCGTTCTGTATGACGATGTCCAGTATACGCGTCGCGACTGGCGTAATCGCAATAAGATCAAGACCGCCCAAGGTGAGCACTGGCTCAGTGTTCCGGTAAAGAACCGCGGTCGATACGAGCAACTGATCAACGAAGTCGAGGTCAGCGAGGCGGATTGGGCGGCCAAGCATTGGAAGACTATCGAGATGAACTATCGGCGAGCCGCCTGCTTCGATCAGATGGAGCTCCCAGTTCGCACGCTTTACGAGCAAGCCTCCGAGGTCACTCGTCTGTCCTCCATCAACCAGCTTTTCATCACCGGCCTTTGCACTCTGCTCGGTATCGATACGCCGCTGTATCGCTCCGAGGAGCTGGGGCGTGGCAGTGAAGGCAAGAACGAGCGGTTGATACATCTTTGCCAGGCCCTTGGAGCGACCGAGTACCTATCGGGACCGGCAGCCAGCAGCTATCTGGACGAGGCTGCGTTCGCCGCAGGCGGCCTTGAGGTCTCGTACATGAGCTATGCCGGCTATCCGGAGTATCCGCAGTTGTTCGGTGGGTTTGAGCACGCGGTCAGTGTCCTCGACCTGCTGTTCAATACCGGTAGTGAAGCATCCACCTTTCTGGAGCGTCATCCATGAGCACAGATATCTTGCAGGGTGTGGCGGATTACTATTCGTCGCGTATTCGTGCGCATGGCGCAACTCCAGAAGGGGTCGACTGGAATGGCAGCGCTTCCCAGCAACAGCGTTTTGCCCAGTTGCTTAAGCTGGTGCCTGTCGAAGAGCAGCGTGCGGGCTTCAGTCTTATCGATGTCGGGTGTGGCTACGGCGCGTTGCTGACCTGGATGCGTGAGCAGGGAATGGCTGTGGATTATCACGGTTATGACCTGTCCGAGCAGATGATTGCCGCAGCCAGGCAGCAGCATCCGGCTGATGACGCAGTGCGCTTCGAAGTGGCCGAAAGTGCGTCGCGACAGGCGGACTATGCAGTGGCCAGTGGCATATTCAACGTTTGTCAGAACACCGCTCGCGACGCGTGGGAAAGGTACATCGCCGACGTATTGCGTGCGATGGATGCCTGCAGCCGCAAAGGCTTTGCCTTCAATTGCCTTACCTCGTACTCGGACCCGCCCTTCATGCGTGATTACCTGTATTACGGGGATCCTTGTTTCTATTTTGATCTGTGCAAAAGAACCTACTCCAGAGAGGTGGCACTCTTGCATGACTACGGCTTGTACGAGTTCACCTTGCTTGTGCGCAAGTCTTCCTGACGCGCCGCCCTTATCCCTCTTTGCCTGGAGAACATCATGCTCAAAAGCGGTTCCACTTCTGTCACCCAATCCAACGATAGCCAGCTCGACGCGCGCGAGCAGCTTTGGCAGGCGTTCGCGAACGCACCTCT
The DNA here is from genome assembly GCF_014268935.2 of Pseudomonas peradeniyensis. GTDB lineage: Bacteria > Pseudomonadota > Gammaproteobacteria > Pseudomonadales > Pseudomonadaceae > Aquipseudomonas > Aquipseudomonas peradeniyensis. The sequence continues at coordinate 216,763 of NZ_JABWRJ020000005.1, forward strand.
TGATGATGCTGAGAAAGAGCGAAATCTTGGTTTGTTCATTCGTTCTGCGTCCTTGGCGCGAATGCTGGCAATTTCCGATCTGTACCGGGACATCGTTCGCTTGCCTGGCTCGGTGCTCGACTTTGGCACCTGGCGTGGGCAGAACGCCGTACTCTGCGAAAACCTGCGCGCCATCTTCGAGCCCTTCAACAAGCAGCGACGTATTGCCGCGTTCGACACTTTTGCGGGTTACCAATCCCATGCCGGCGACGGCAAGGTCGCCAACGTCAATTTCCAGGATGGCTGCTATGCCACCGGCAACGGGTACGCCGACTATCTGCGTCACTTGCTGAGCCTGCATGAAGGCATCAACGCACTGCCGCAGGTACCAGGCGGTCATCAGGTCGTAGAGGGTGATATCAAGGATACCCTTCCGCAGTTCATCGAAGAACAGCGGAACTTGCTGGTGGCGCTGGCCTTCTTCGATATGAACCTTGAAGGGCCGACACGCTTTGCCCTCGAGCAGATCCTGCCGCGTTGCCTGCCGGGCTCGCTGCTGGTGTTCTTCCAGTTGCAGCGCGATTTCCTGCCGGGTGAAGGCTATGCCTATGTAGCCGAAGTACTGGGGAAAGTGCGCCACGAGATCAAGCGATCGGAAACCTATCCGTCGCTGTGCATCGTCAAGCTTCTGTAAGGGGGTCACCATGTTTCTGATTGTTGGTAATGGCATGGTAGCCCTGGCTATCGCCGCAGGTTTGTCGCGTAGTGTTCCGGGCGAGTGCATTCAGGTTGTGGGCCCGGCAGCACGCCCTTACAGCGCCTCCATGGCGGCTGCGGCAATGCTCAACTCTTTCGCCGAGCTCGAGCCTGGCGCACTCGATCAGCCGCGTGATCGTCTGAAGTTCGAGTTAAGCCAGGCATCTGCTCGTCTGTGGGGAGATTTCGTAAAAGAATTCGATATTCCTGCTGAACACTACCGTCTGGGCACCGTGCTGATAAACAACAACGCATCCAACCGTTTCGAGGATGCCGCATTCGATGCCATCGCCGGTTATCTTGACGAGTTCGACGAGCCTTATGAGCGCGTCGATCCGCAGCTGGAACCCGCCTATGTGCCGGGTGAGAGCTATCGTACGCGCCAGGCTTTGTTCCTGCCGCGCGAGGGCGTGCTCAATCCGGATGGTGTGATCCATGCGCTGCAGGCCACGCTGGAAAGGCGTGGTGTGCGCTTTGTCGATGGCGTGGTGAAGTCGCTCGACAAGGTCAGCGGTCGTACCCGTGGCGTAACCCTCGAAGACGGGCGCGTGCTTAGCGCCGAGCGGATTGTGTTGGCCAACGGCAGCATGGCCACGCGCCTCTGGGAGGAGGGAGGCTGCATTCGGGTGATCAATGGCGTCGGCGCCACGGTGGTGTTGAAGAACCCGGGAATACAGGGGCGCTATGTCCTGCGCACGCCAAATCGTGGCGGTGCTTGCGGAATCTACCACGCGCCCTACCAGGGTGATCAGTTCGTCGTCGGTGCCACCAATCTGGTGACCACCGCCGACGAGCACTTCCCTCGCGCAGAGTCGGTGGCCGCGCTGATAAACGGTGCGATCAACCAGGTCAACCATCTGCACCGTACCAGTGGTTTCATTCGTTACAACTTTGGCTATCGTCCGCTGAGTCTCGATGGCTACCCGGTCATCGGCCAGCTTAACGACAACACCTTCATTGCTTCCGGCACTCGCCGTGATGGTTACCATTTTGCGCCATGGTTGGCCGACAACCTGGCGGCCTTGCTGCTGGACAAGTCGATTTCCTCGCAGGCCGGCAGCTACTTCGAATTCACCCGGCCGCAGCGTAGCGCATGGCTCGACCAGTCGGTGGAGGCATGCTGTCGCAAGTACGCGGCAGTCAAGTGCTCGGCACTGTCGCAGCACGGCTTGGATGCGGGGCATACCGACGCCGATCAGGCGCTGGAGCAGTATTACTACCAGCGGGCGCGCGCCTTCTTCGACAAGCATGAGCTCGAGCGAACAGTTCAGGTCGACTTCCTGGATGCCCTGCTGGGTGGCTACCTTTCCCTGTCGGACTTTGCCTGAAGCGTGAATACCGGAGACATGAACGTGAACAAGCAGATCATTCCTTTCAATAAGCCATATGTGGTTGGCAAAGAGCTGTTCTATATCGCCCAGGCGGTGATGAATGGTGGTATAGCCGGCGATGGGCAGTTCACGCGCTTATGCCAGGAATGGCTCGAGGTCAACCTGGGGTGTCCCAGGGCGCTGCTGACGCATTCGTGCACGGCGGCCCTCGAGATGGCGGCGATCCTGGCGGATATCGGGCCGGGAGATGAAGTCATCATGCCGTCGTTCACTTTCGTGTCCACTGCCAACGCTTTCGTTCTTCGCGGCGCGGTGCCGGTTTTCGTGGATGTGCGCGAGGATACCCTCAACCTGGACGAGCGCCTTATCGAGGCCGCCATCACCGAGAAGACCAAGGCGATTGTCGCGGTGCATTATGCGGGGCAGCCTTGCGATATGGCTGCCTTGCTGCACCTGTGCGACAAGCACGGTCTGATTCTCATTGAAGATGCCGCCCAGGCGATCCTCGCCCGGGAAAAGGATCGTGCACTGGGGACCTTTGGGCATCTGGGATGCCTGAGTTTTCATGAAACGAAGAATGTGATCAGCGGTGAAGGAGGGGCGCTACTCATCAACGATCCCAAGTTGATTGAGCGGGCTGAAATCATCTGGCAGAAAGGTACCAATCGCAAAGCCTTTTCCCGAGGCGAGGTGAGCAAGTACACCTGGGTGGATGTGGGGTCGTCTTTTCTTCCCAGCGAGCTGACGGCTGCTTTCCTCTATGCCCAACTAGAGCAGGGAGAGAGCATCAATATACATCGTCGCGCTTTGTACGAGTCCTATTACCGCCAACTAAAGCCTCTTGAAGCGGACGGTTGCTTGACCTTGCCTTGCGCGCCGGGTGGCAAGCCGGCCAACGCACATATCTTCTATGTATTGATGCGCAGCAACGAGGCGCGTGGAGAGTTGATCGCGTTTCTTCGCGAGCGGGGTATCCATGCTGTGTTCCACTACGTGCCCTTGCATGATTCCCCGGCAGGCCTGCGCTACGCGCGCAGTGTCGGTCAGTTGCCTGTCACTCAGGAAGTTTCTGCAAGCCTGCTGCGCCTGCCGCTCTATTCCGACATGACCATCGAGCAGGTCACTGAGGTGTGCGAGGCGATCTTCCAATTCTTCGCAGGTACGCAGAAGGCGTAACGGCCTTGGTTCGGCGATTGTTCAGCTGATTTCTGGAGTTTTTCCCATGTCGAATTCCGTGCAGGTGGGCGCGGGCCTTGAGCAGGCCATGAAGCGTCTTCGGTTGATGTATGCCCGGCCGGAGCACCCGTACTACATCATGGCGCCGGACTACCGGGAAACCTCATCGGGGATTGCCTCGCTTCACTACCTCTGTCACCTGCTCAACCTCAACGGGCGAGAGGCCTACATCCTGGGCGGCAAAGTGGTGAACCCCGAGCTTAAGACGCCGTTGCTCGATGATGAGGCCAGCGAGCGTCACAGGCTTGCTGGGCGGGTGCCAATCGCGGTCTACCCCGAGGTCACGGTGGGCAATCCCTTCCATTGTTCGGTCGTGGCACGCTTTCTGTTGAACTTCGAAGGTTTCATCAGTGGGCGAGGAATGGAGGCGGCTCCCAGTGACCTGTGTTTCTACTCAGGCAAGCTGATCGCGCAAGACCATGGTCGTCCGGAGGGTGACCTGTTGTGCCTGCCTACCATCGATGTGGACCTGTTCTGTGCCGGAGAGCCAGTTGATCGGCGTGAAGGCCGGTATCTGTATCAGAATCGCCATCCGCTCGATGCCATTGACTATTCGATACTGCCAGAGGATATCCGCCTACTGAGCATGGCGAACGCTCTGACGTTGTCGGAGCTGGCGCAGCTGCTTCGCCGGGCGGAGGTGATGTATACCCATGAATGGTCGATGACCTGCGTAATCGCGGTGCTTTGCGGGTGCCCGGTCATTTTCATACCTGGACACGGCATCGACCAGGCCTTCCTTGATGCCAGCTTTGTCGGCAGTGCCGGCTTCGCCATGCTGGATCGCGAAGATGCGTTGGCACATGCCCGTGGCGGCCTGGATGGCGCTTTGCAGCGTTATGTCGAGCGAACGGCACCGTTCTGGACTCAGCTTGAAGTGTTCATCGCCAAGACGCAGGCTGCCGCCCGTCGTGAAGCCGTGGGTGATAGGTTGGGAGGGCGTGGCTGGCTGCGTCAACGTTATCCCCGGCCGCGGCAGATGCAGGTGATTGATGAGCATCTGGCCAGGGCTGCCGCTGTGCGCTTTGTCGTGCTGGTAAAGGACCATGGAGACGATGCAGCGCTGGCGGTTACCTTGGATAGCCTGGCTCGCGGCCTGTATCGGGAGGTGCGGACCTGTGTGTTGGATAGGGAGGGTTCCCGGGCGGGGTCGGCCACGGCCATTGATGCCTGCCTGAATGGGAGCTCCGATGAATGGTTCATGCTGGTCGATGCAGGCACCGAGTTTACCGCCAGTGGTTTGCTGGTGACGGCGCTCGAGTTGGTTCGGGTCTCGTCGGACTGCCTGGCTGTCTACGCTGACGAAGCCTTGTGTCAGGCGCAGGGCGTAGTCGAGACCGCCTTACGCCCTGATCTGAATCTGGATATGTTGCTGGCTTTCCCGGAGAGCCTGTCGCGACATTGGCTGTACCGATGCGATGCCTGGCGTCAGCTAGGTGGTTTCAGCGAGGCTGCTGGTCGTGCGCTCGAGCTGGATTATCAGTTGCGTTTGATCAGTGAGCACGGGTTGGGATGCGTTGGTCATGTCAGTGAGCCGTTGCTGATTGGCAATGCGTTGCTGCTACAGCCGTGTGAAGACGTCTGCGCGGTCATTGAGGCGCACCTGCAGGGGCGAGGATATCTCGGCGCTCGGGCGTTGCCATTGACCACTGCTCCTGGTCGCTATCGAATCGAGTACGCGCATCAACAGTCGGCCTCGGTCAGCATCATCATTTTCCTTGAAGGGCAGTTGGTGAACTTCCAGCGTTGTCTGGAGGGCTTGCTGGCGCAGACGACTCATGTCGGGTACGAAGTATTGCTGGTTGAGCCGGGCAGCGACGATGAGGTGCTGCTGGACTGGTTGGCGATGGTCGGGCAAATGGGGGAGGGGCGCTTCAAGGTCCTTCGCTTCGAGCCCGGCCATGCACGCGCGGCCATGTGCAATGCGGCAGCCGAGCAGGCTCGTGGCGATTATCTGCTATGGCTGGATGCTGATAGCGTGGTGCTCGATGATGATTGGCTGCCCACGTTGCTCAATCATGCCCAGCGTCCTGAGGTGGGGGCGGTTGGTTGCAAGCTGTTGTCCCGCGATGGTGCTATCCATCAGGCAGCCCTGGTGCTGGGGTTGGGGGGCGGGGTTGGGCGTGCCTTCGAGGGGCGGTCGGTGCAGGATCCGGGTTACATGGGGCGCCTTGGGCTGGAGCAGGATTGTTCGGCTGTCGGTGGTGAGTGTCTCATGGTACGCCGCTCGCTGTTTGTCGAGCTTGGTGGCTTCGATACCGATCCGTTGTATTCCCGCTGGGCGGCTGTGGACCTGTGCCTGCGGTTGGCTCAGGCGGGTTATCTGAATGTCTGGACGCCTCACGCCAGGGTATTGCTGGATGCTCCGCCGCCTGCGCCGGCCAGTGCCGAGCAGGAGGAAGCGCTATATGCGCGCTGGTTGCCGCAGTTGGCGCATGATGCGGCGTACAACGTCAACTTTTCGCTGAGTACCGGTGAGGAGTTCGCCGTCCAGGGCTATGAAATGAGTTGGCGACCGTTGCAGGGGGTGGTGCCAAGCGTGCTGGCCTTTGTGGTCGATCAGGAGCAGGCAGTACCCTCGCGGCTGCTGGAACCCATGGAGTCCTTGCGTGAGGCAGGTCGTCTGGAGGGTGCAGTGGTCGCCGGGACATTGTCTGCCGTGGAAATAGAACGCTTCAATCCCTCAAGTGTTGTCCTGCAGGGGGCGCTGGATGAGGCTGGGTTATTGACCTTGCGTAGGCTGCGAGCTTTCTCGCAGGCGTTCAAGGTCTACGATCTGGATCGTTATCCGCAGGACCTGGGCGGTGCGCAGTTGCTTCATGCCGAAGATCTGGAGCGGCGTATCCGGCCCGCAGTGATGCAGGCTGACAGGGTGCTGGTTGCAACGGCTGCCGCAGCCGAGAGGCTGCAGGGTTGGCATGACGATGTCCAGGTGCTCGAAAATGTGCTGCCGGCTTCGTGGGGACGCTTGCAAGGGGGGCGGCGCGCAGGGGAGAAGCCCCGCGTGGGATGGCTCGGGTGTCGTGATGCGCACCTGCTCGCCGAAGTAGTGCCGGTGCTGGCGGGCGAGGTCGACTGGGTTGTGCTGGGGGATTGTCCTGCCAGCTTGTTGCCCTATCTCAAAGAGCATCATCATGCTGTGGATGCGCAATCCCTTGGCGCCAACCTGGCTGCCTTGGATCTGGACATCGCCCTTGTGCCGATGGCCGAGTCTGAGGTCAACGCATTTTCCGGTGATGTACGCGTGCTCCAGCATGCGGCGTGCGGTCAGTCGGTAATCTGCAGTCGGGTAGCTGGCTTCGCCGGTGGCGATACCTTGCCATTGTCCCGGGTGAGCAACCAGGCCTGCGACTGGATTCGGGCGATACGTCTGCATCTTGAAGATCGTGATGCATCTGCGGCCCTTGGCAGCGCCCAGCAGGCGATGGTGCGCAGTGATTGGCTGCTCGAGGGGCAGAGGCTGGAAGCCTGGCGGCGCGCCGTGCTCGCGGGTTGATCGAGTCGGTGAATTCACAACAAGGGCGCCAGGAGTGGCGCCCTTGTTGTTTGTATGGGCCCGCATGGGCTGGAGTGACCCATGCGGGGAGGTGTCAGCAGAAACTGATATTGTGCTGCTGGCTTCCGTAAACCACACGCGCTGCGGTGATCAATTGGTAGGGGATTTCGACGTAGGGGACGTCGGAGTTGGTCAGGGCCATATCCATCAGTTGAACGAGCATGGAGTTCTTCCTGACCAGGATTACATCCGACCAGTCGGTATTGGTCATGGCGACCGGGATGAAATCAGAGCGTTTGATGAAGCTACCCAGTGCTTCGAGCACGCCCAGGTTCTGTTTGGTGCCATTCGGGCTGTGGCAGCAGTCATTGAGCATGATGAAGCCGTCTTCGGCGACCAGGTCCTGGTAGTACATCAGGTCGCGCAGGATATATTCGTACTGGTGGTTGGCATCGATGTACACCAGGTCGAACTTGCTGATGTCGGTTTCCTGTCGGATTTTTTCGATGGCGCCGATGGTCTCGGAACGGATAATTGTCACTTCCGGCAGGTGGGTGAAGCGTTCCCGGCATTCTTCGTACAGTTTGTCCCAGGTCTGCTGGTCGTGAAGGGAGCCCCCGTAGTAATAGGCGTAGGTATCGACGGGAGCGACCCAGGGCGGCAGTTGATCGAAAGGGCTGTACGCATCGTTGGCCGCCTTGCTCCAGCTGTCGATGAGAACCATCTTTTCCGGCGACAGCGCCGAGTGGATTTTAAGTGCGTTTTCTCCGCGCAGAACCCCAAGCTCGGCGACGATCGGACGCTTTTCCATTATTTGGAAAAGTGCGCCCAGCAGCGTGTACAGATTTTCCCGATGGGTGTGGCAGACCTTCATTGCGCTGTCCTTTATCGTTGGGTGGTCTTGCTTGCAGAGGCCGAATCCGCACAGGTTCAATTCGCTTCGGCTCGCCCCGGCATTCTGGATCTGGGTTAGCTAACGCAAGATATGTGCCGCTGGCGTGCCTTCCATGTGGCTGTATAGGTGGGAGAAATGCATCATTGCGTGACTTGGCAGTCGAAACGTGCATCTTTAATCTATTGAGTCAGCGGGCAGCCTCGTCGATGCGGTAGGCAGGGTGCATGATCTTGGTCGCGAAGCCCGCGAATTTTCGCCATTTCCATCGGGAAGCCACAATGATTGGCATCAAAAGCATCGCCAGTTACGTACCTGTAGAGGGTGTCGACAATTACGCCCAGGGTGCGAAATTCGGCAAGGATCAGGATTTCATCTTCGGCAAGATCGGTTCGACCTTCCTGCCGCGCAAGGGTGTCGACCAGGAAACCTCCGACCTGTGCGTCGAGGCCGCTCGGGCACTGTTTGCTGGCAACCCGGCGCTAGATCCGGCGTCCATCGATGTGGTGATCGTCGTTACCCAGAACGGCGATGCCGAAGGCCTGCCGCATACCGCGGCGATCGTCCAGAACAAGCTGGGCTTGTCTACCGCCATCGCTGCCTTCGATATCTCGCTGGGCTGCTCCGGCTATGTCTATGGCCTGTATGCCATGAAGGGCTTCATGGATGCCGCGGGGCTGAAGAATGGCTTGTTGATCACCGCAGATCCCTATTCGAAGATTGTCGACCCTGAGGACCGCAACACCACCATGCTGTTCGGCGATGCTGCAACGGCCACCTGGATGGGAGAGGGCGCTGCCTGGCAGCTGGGCAAGTCGCTGTTTGGCAGTGATGGGGCGGGTGCCGAGCACTTGCGCACCACCGAAGGCACGTTCTTCATGAATGGTCGTCAGGTCTATAATTTTGCCCTGGTCAAGGTGCCGGCGCACCTGCAGCAGTTGCTCGAGGCCAGTCAGTTGAAGGCTGAGGATATTGACTTGTACTGCCTGCATCAGGGGAGTGCGGCGATCGTCGATGCGGTTTCGCAGCGCTTCGACGAGGGGCGTCAGCGCGAGAAGTTCGTCAAGGACATGGTCGAGACTGGCAATACCGTGTCTTCGAGCATTCCGCTGCTATTGGAAAAGCATGTGATCGGCTCGCAGTGCAGGCGTGTCGCGCTCAGTGGTTTCGGCGTCGGTCTGTCATGGGGCTCGGCAATCATCGAGCGCAATGGCTAAGCTCCGCGTGTCTATATAGAAGAGGCGCTGCCCGTTATCGGTCAGCGCTTTTTTGTTTTTTGGCTGTTGGTAATTTGGCGTCAAACCCCTGATTTCATTGGGGTGGCAGGATGCCAGTAAAAAAAAAGGGAAATCGCCCTAAAGCAAACTGCCCTGGCGACGATAAACATTACGAAGGTTCTCTAGGCCACCTACCCGGCGAATTGCCAAGGCCGGAAGCCGTAGTACCCAATCCAACGAGGAATTCGTCATGGCTTTGACTGTAAACACTAACACCACCTCTCTGGGCGTTCAGAAGAACCTGAACCGTGCTTCCGACGCACTGAGCACTTCGATGACCCGTCTGTCCTCCGGCCTGAAAATCAACAGCGCCAAAGACGACGCCGCCGGCCTGCAGATCGCTACCCGCATGACCTCGCAGATCCGTGGTCAGACCATGGCCATCAAAAACGCCAACGACGGTATCTCCATCGCCCAGACCGCTGAAGGCGCGATGCAAGAGCAGACCAACATCCTGCAGCGTATGCGCGAACTGGCACTGCAATCGCGTAACGACTCGAACAGCTCGCAAGACCGTGACGCACTGGACAAAGAGTTCCAGTCGATGCTGCAAGAGATCGACCGTATCGCTGACTCCACCCAGCTGAACGGCAAGAACCTGCTGGACGGTACTGGTGGCCAGATGGTCTTCCAGGTTGGTTCGAACGTTGGTGCTGCCAACCAGATCACCATCAGCCTGAGCGCTGCGATGAAAACCACTGGTGCTGGCGCAGCCCTGACTGCCCTGGCCGGCAAGAGCATCACTGGTGCCGATAGCACCTCCGCCCAGGCCACCTTCAGCGCCGCTGTCAGCGCTATCGACTCCGCCCTGCAGGCAATCAACACCTCGCGTGCCGACCTGGGTGCTTCGCAGAACCGTCTGACCAGCACCATCAACAACCTGCAGAACATCAACGAGAACGCCGAAGCCGCCCGTGGCCGTGTACAGGACACCGACTTCGCTGCTGAAACTGCCCAGCTGACCAAGCAGCAGACCCTGCAGCAAGCTTCGACCTCGGTTCTGGCCCAGGCCAACCAGCTGCCATCGGCAGTCCTGAAGCTGCTGGGCTAATCTGCCTGATAGCTGATGGCGGGGGAGTGCTCTCCAGGCGCTTCCCCGCCTTTTCATTGTGAGGTGCTGGACATGGACATGAGCGTCAAGCTGAACCTGTCTTACCCGGCTGCGCGCACGGCCGAGCAGGTTGCTGAAAAACCGGTTGCGCGGTCGACAGGCACTTCCGGTGACGGCGAGAAGCAGCAGGATCCGGGCAAGGTGCAGAGCGCCGACAAGGTGCAGGCTGCAAATGATGTCAAAGGCGCTGTCTCGGAGATCGAGAAGTTCCTGAAGGAAACACGACGCAATCTGGAGTTCGTCACAGACGAAGAGTCCGGTAAGATCGTGGTCAAGGTCATCGCCAGTGAAACCGGTGAGTTGATTCGTCAGTTGCCCTCGGAAGAGGCCCTGCGGATCGCCCATAGCCTGAGCGATGTCAAAAGTATTCTGTTCGACGCCAAGGTCTGATTGGCGGCGAGCGCAAATATGTGATTCAAGTCAGTCTTGCAGGAGCGGGGCTGGCCCATCGAAGAGAGGAGCGACAGCATGGCAAGCCCGATTACTACCAACACGGGTGCGGGCTACGGGCTCGATATCAAGAACATCGTCAGCGTGTTGGTGAATGCCGACACCTCGGCCAAGGCCAACCAGATTGCTCGGCAGACGAGCAACAACTCCGCGATGATCTCCGGTATCGGTTCCCTGCGCAGCGCCTTGACGGCGTTCCAGGACGCCATGAAGAAGCTGAACGACAAGAACGCGCCTTCCTTCAATGCCTTCGCCGGCACTTCCGCTGACGAAAAAGTGTTCAAGATCAAGTCGAGCAACTCGGCGGTCGCTGGGACCTACGATATCAAGGTCGACAAGTTGGCTACCAGCTCCAAGGTTGCCAGCAAGCAGTTTGTGGGTGGTGCCAGCACGGCGATCGGCGCCGGTGAGCTGACCATCAGCCAGAACGGCAAGGACTACAAGATCAACGTAGCCAGCGGCGCCACGCTGCAGAGCGTGCGCGACCAGATCAACAAGGAAATGAGCGCCAACGGCATCACCGCCAACATCATCAACGAGGCGGGTGGTTCGCGCTTGGTGTTCGGCTCCACCACGACCGGTGCGGGTAGCGACATTTCCGTAAAAGGTATCTCGGATTTGGTGATCGATGGCGCCCAGCCGATTTCGGGTAGTGGTGCAGGTTACATCAGTGCAATAGCCCAGGATGCGAAGTTCTCCATTGACGGCCTGACACTGACCAGTCCGACCAATACCGTGGACAAGGCCATCAGCGGCCTGACGCTCGAGCTCACCGGTGTCTCCACGGGCGGTAATCCCACGAAGGCGACTGTTGCGCTGGACAACGAAGGCCTGAAGAAATCCGTGCAGTCGTTCGTCGATGCCTATAACACCCTGCAGAAGGCTGTTACTGCACTGGTCACGCCTGAGAAGGATGCCAACGGCAACGTCAAGAGCCTTGGTCCGCTGACCAATGACCCGACTACCCGGTCGTTGCTGGGCGATGTGCGCAAGGTGCTGACGGAAGTGGGGGCAGGAGACAAGCTGACCACGCTCAGTCAGTTGGGTATCAATACCCAGAAAGATGGCACCTTGGAGTTCAACAGCACCAAGTTCACCACTGCACTGAACGACAAGAAGCTGGGTTCTGAGATCCAGGAGCTGTTCACGGGTACCAATGGTCTGTTCGAGCGGATGAACAAGGCCATCGATCCATACAACTCGACCGGTGGCATGCTCGATTCCCGCAAGACGAACCTCGACAAGGCGGCCAAGAATCTGGAAAACCAGCAGGCGGCGCTGGATCGTCGCACCGAGTTGCTGACGGCATCGTTGACCAAGAAGTTCTCCGCGCTTGATACTGCCCTGGCCAAGATGAAGAAGCAGGGCGAGCAGATCACCTCGATCTTCGAGGCGATCAACGCCCAGGCCAAGAAGTCCTGATCGATCGAGCACGACAAAAGCCCGGCGGCGCCTCGCAAGCGTGCCGGGCTTTGTCTTTTCCGGCTAAAGTTTTTTGACGCGGCGGCGATACAAGAGGTATATGCACCTTTTCGCTGCAACGAGGTAGATCCATGAACCCGATGTTGGCCCTTCGGCAATACCAGAAAGTCAATGGCGTGGCACAGACTTCCGAGGCCAGTCCGCACCGTCTGGTGCAGATGCTCATGCAGGGTGGTCTCGACCGCCTGGCCCAGGCCAAGGGCGCCATTGCCCGCAAGGATGTTGCCCAGAAGGGTATTCTGATCGGCAAGGCCATCGATATCATCGGTGGTCTGCGCGAGGGTCTCGACCTGGAAAACCATGCCGAAAGCCTGGCTGATCTGGATAACCTGTACACCTACATGAGTCGTCGCCTGGTCGAGGCCAACGTCAAGAGCGATCCCGAGATCATCGACGAAGTCGCGCGCCTGCTGATCACGGTCAAGGAAGGCTGGGATGCGATCGGCGAACAGCAGCCGGCGCCCTGAACCAGGAGGTTGTCATGAGTGAGGTGATCGAGCGTATCGACCAGACCCGCGAGCTGCTGCTCGCCGCCCTGGCCAGTCGTGACTGGGAGGCGGTTGGCGAGCTGGATCTGGAGTGCCGCCTGTGCGTCGATGATGTGCTGGCCGAGGCGCTGTCGAACGAGGATGAGGTGCGTGCCAGCCTGGAGCAGTTGCAGGCCGTCTATCGGCAGCTAATCGAGGTTGCAAGTGGCGAGCGTCAATCGGTAGTCGACGAGATGGCGAAGATACGTCAGGCGGAAAACGCGACAAAGGTATACCATTTGTTCACCTGACCACAGGTGACACAAAAATCAGCGCGCCATAAATTTGACTGTGTGCCGTTTTTTGACTTTACTAGTGGCTGTTTTCGAAATTCAGACGTCCGAACACTGACCATTCAGTCGGAATGATGTCGTGCACGCCTTCGGGCGCCGATATGACTAGGGAAGTTGCTATTGCATGTGGCGTGAAACCAAGATTCTCCTGATCGATGACGACAGCGAACGCCGCCGCGATCTGGCGGTGGTCCTGAATTTTCTCGGCGAAGAAAACCTGTCCTGCTCCAGCGACGACTGGCAGCAGGTGGTCGAGGGTTTGTCTTCCAGCCGTGAAGTGCTGTGTGTCCTGATCGGTAGCGTAAATGCCCCGGCCAGCGTGCTGGGGCTCCTTAAGACAGTGGCCGGGTGGGATGAGTTCCTTCCGGTTCTGCTTCTGGGTGAAATTTCTTCCGCGGACTTCCCCGAGGACCTGCGCCGCCGTGTGCTGTCCAACCTCGAGATGCCGCCGAGCTACAGCCAGTTGCTCGACTCCCTGCACCGTGCCCAGGTCTATCGCGAGATGTACGACCAGGCCCGCGAGCGTGGTCGCCAGCGCGAGCCCAACCTGTTCCGCAGCCTGGTGGGCACCAGCCGTGCCATCCAGCATGTGCGGCAGATGATGCAGCAAGTGGCCGACACCGATGCCAGCGTGCTGATCCTCGGCGAGTCGGGCACCGGCAAGGAAGTGGTGGCGCGCAACCTGCACTACCACTCCAAGCGTCGCGAGGCACCGTTCGTGCCGGTCAACTGCGGGGCGATCCCGGCAGAGCTGCTCGAAAGCGAACTGTTCGGCCACGAGAAGGGCGCCTTCACCGGGGCGATCACCAGTCGTGCCGGGCGCTTCGAGCTGGCCAACGGCGGCACGCTGTTCCTCGACGAAATCGGCGACATGCCGCTGCCGATGCAGGTCAAGCTGCTGCGCGTGTTGCAGGAGCGTACCTTCGAGCGGGTCGGCAGCAACAAGACCCAGAGCATCGACGTGCGCATCATTGCCGCGACGCACAAGAACCTCGAGACCATGATCGAGGACGGGACCTTCCGCGAGGATTTGTATTACCGGCTGAATGTGTTCCCTATCGAGATGGCGCCATTGCGTGAGCGGGTTGAAGACATCCCGTTGCTGATGAACGAGCTGATCTCGCGCATGGAACACGAGAAGCGCGGCTCGATCCGCTTCAACTCCGCGTCGATCATGTCGCTGTGCCGCCACGGTTGGCCGGGCAACGTCCGCGAGTTGGCCAACCTGGTGGAGCGCATGGCGATCATGCACCCGTACGGGGTGATTGGCGTGGCGGAGCTGCCGAAGAAGTTCCGTTATGTGGATGACGAGGATGAGCAGCTGGTCGACAGCCTGCGCTCCGATCTCGAAGAGCGCGTGGCGATCAACGGGCATGCGCCGAACTTCGCCAGCCACGCCATGCTGCCGCCCGAGGGGCTGGACCTCAAGGACTACCTCGGCAGTCTGGAACAGGGGCTGATCCAGCAGGCGCTGGACGATGCCAATGGCATTGTCGCCCGTGCCGCCGAGCGCCTGCGCATCCGTCGCACCACGCTGGTGGAGAAGATGCGCAAGTACGGCATGAGCCGCCAAGGTGGCGAGGAGCAGGCGGACGACTGATCCCGTCTTGCCTGGACACAATGGTCGGGGGGGGGGCTGTGACAGCCCCGGCCATTGCCTTCGATCAACGATCCCGCATTCGATTATCCCCATCTCCGGCACGGCTATTGCTACACCGCAGGCAACATACCGTTTTTATGACGGTCAGCCATGCGAGAGAGCACGATGCCCCAGGCCGCCCACCGTTCCCATGCCGCCGATCCGCGCGGGCACACCCCGCTCGAGCAGGAAAGCCGGCAGGGTCTTGAGCAGGCGTTCGCCCTGTTCGATCAGGTTTCCAGCCAGCTGAGCCAGTCCTACACCATGCTCGAGACCCGGGTCAGCGAGCTCAAGGGCGAGCTGGCGGTGGTCAGTGCGCAGCGCATGGCCGAGCTCGATGAGAAGGAGCGCCTGGCCAATCGCTTGCAGAACCTGCTCGACCTGCTGCCGGGCGGGGTGATCGTGATCGATGCCGAAGGGGGTGTGCGCGAAGCCAATCCGGCGGCCTGCGAGTTGCTCGGCGAGCCGTTGATCGGCATGCGCTGGCGCGAGGTGATTGCCCGCAGTTTCGCGCCGCGTGACGATGACGGTCATGAGGTCTCCCTGCGTGACGGGCGTCGGCTGTCCATCGCGACGCGCTCGCTGGATGCCGAGCCGGGGCAGTTGGTGCTGCTCAACGACCTGACCGAAACCCGCCGCATGCAGGATCAGCTGGCGCGGCACGAACGCCTGTCGTCCCTGGGTCGCATGATCGCGTCCCTGGCGCACCAGATCCGCACGCCGCTCTCGGCGGCAATGCTCTATGCCAGCCACCTGGCCGAACCGCAGCAGGTTCTGACGGACGAGACCCGGCTGCGTTTTGCCGGCAATCTCAAGGAGCGTCTCCACGAGCTCGAACACCAGGTGCGCGACATGCTGGTGTTCGCCCGCGGGGAATTGCCGCTCAATGACCGCATCAGTCCGAAGGCGTTGTTCCAGGCGCTGCAACAGGCAGCTCATGCCCATGTCGAGGGGCATGCGGTGCGCTGGCAGTGCGACAGCCGCCTCGGGGAGTTGCTATGCAACCGTGACACCCTGGTCGGCGCCTTGCTCAACTTGATCGAGAATGCCCTGCAGGCCAGCAGCGGGCCGGCGAAACTCAAGGTGCACCTGTCGCGTTGCGACGACAATCTGCGCGTGTGCGTCAGTGATGCCGGCAGCGGTATCGACGAGCAGCTGCTGGCGCGCCTGGGTGAGCCATTCGTGACCACCAAGGCGACCGGCACCGGCTTGGGGCTGGCGGTGGTCCAGGCGGTGGTGCGCGCGCACCGCGGCACCCTGCAGCTACGCTCCAGGCTTGGCCGTGGCACCTGTGTCACCGTGCTGCTGCCGTTGATCGACGGCCGTGGGGAGGTCAATCAATGAGCGTCAAGGTACTGCTGGTCGAGGATGATCGGGTTCTGCGCCAGGCGTTGGTCGATACCCTGGAGATCGGCGGTTTCTGCCACCGTGCCGTCGGCAGTGCCGAGGAGGCCTTGCTGGCGGTGACTGAAGAGTCGTTCAGCCTGGTGGTCAGCGACGTGAACATGCCGGGCATGGACGGTCATCAACTGCTCGCCCAGCTGCGTCGACAGCACCCACAGCTACCAGTGTTGCTGATGACCGCCCATGCGGCGGTGGAGCGGGCGGTGGAGGCCATGCGCCAAGGGGCTGTCGATTACCTGGTCAAGCCTTTCGAGCCTGCAGCGCTGAACGGCCTGGTGGCGCGTCATGCCGTCGGCAGCGCTGCTGGCAACGATGACGAAGGGCCGGTGGCATGCGAGCCGGCCAGCCGGCAATTGCTGGAATTGGCGGCACGGGTTGCGCAAAGCGACTCGACCGTACTGATCTCCGGCGAGTCGGGAACCGGCAAGGAAGTGCTGGCACGCTACATCCATCAGCAGTCGCGGCGGGCGGATCAGCCTTTCGTCGCGATCAACTGCGCGGCCATCCCGGACAACATGCTCGAGGCGACCCTGTTCGGCCATGAAAAGGGCGCCTTCACCGGGGCGATCGCCGCCCAGGCGGGCAAGTTCGAGCAGGCCGACGGTGGCACCTTGCTGCTGGACGAGATCTCCGAGATGCCGCTCGGCTTGCAAGCCAAGCTGCTACGGGTGCTGCAGGAGCGCGAAGTCGAGCGCGTCGGTGGGCGCAAGCCCATCGCCCTGGACATCCGCATCCTTGCCACGACCAACCGCGACCTGGTGGGGGAGGTGGCGGCCGGCCGTTTCCGTGAAGACCTCTACTACCGCCTTTCGGTGTTCCCCATGGCCTGGCGCTCCCTGCGCGAGCGTCCTGCCGATATCCTGCCGCTGGCCGAGCGCCTGCTGGCGCGCCATGCCCGCAAGATGCGCCATGCCCAGGTTTGCCTGTCCAGCGAGGCGCAGGCGTGCCTGCAGGCGTATGCCTGGCCGGGCAATGTGCGGGAGCTGGACAACGCCGTGCAGCGGGCGCTGATCCTGCAGCAGGGTGGTGTGATCGAAGCGGCGGATTTCTGTCTGGCTGGCGCCATTCCATTGTCGGCGCCGAGAGTAGCCACTATTGAGCCATTACCCGTTGAGCCGGTTGCCGAGGTTGGCGGGCTGGGCGACGACATGCGGCGTCATGAGTTCCAGATGATCATCGACACCCTGCGTGCCGAGCGCGGGCGCCGCAAGGAGGCTGCCGAGCGTCTGGGAATCAGCCCGCGCACCTTGCGCTACAAGCTGGCGCAGATGCGTGACGCGGGCCTGGATGTCGAGGCCAGCCTGTTCGGTTGATGCGTCGTTTTGAATGATTTTCGGGTTGGCTGGCACTCCTCTTGCTAGCTCCAACCCATTCGCTGCACGAGTGTCAAAAAAAGTGCGGCAGCCGGAGAGAGAAGTCCATGACCCAAGGTGTTGAATTCAATCGTCTGATGTTGGACATGCGCGCCATGCAGGCCGAAGCCATGTCCCAGCCCAAGGCTGTCGCCGCGCCTGAACTGGCGCCAGGCCAGAGCAGCTTTGCCGACATGCTTGGCCAGGCCATTGGCAAGGTGCATGAAACGCAGCAGGCCTCCTCCCAGCTGTCCAACGCTTTCGAGATCGGCAAGAGCGGGGTCGACCTGACCGACGTGATGATCGCCTCGCAGAAGGCCTCGGTATCGTTCCAGGCCCTGACCCAGGTGCGCAACAAGCTGGTACAGGCGTACCAGGACATCATGCAGATGCCGGTATAAGGGCGAGAGTGAGTCATGGCCGAAGCAGTCGTCGATAACGCCCCCGCCAAGAGTGGTCCGCCAGCGGCCAAGCCGCCGCTGTTCGGCATGGCGTTCCTGGAAAACATCTCGCAGATGCCCATGCTGCGTCAGGTCGGCCTGCTGGTCGGCCTGGCCGCCAGCGTGGCCATCGGTTTCGCCGTGGTGCTGTGGTCGCAGCAGCCGGACTACCGGCCGCTGTACGGCAGCCTGGCGGGCACCGACACCAAGCAGGTGATCGATGCCCTGACCGCCGCCGATATCCCCTATCGCGTGGAGCCGAACTCCGGCGCCCTGCTGGTCAAGGCCGACGACCTCTCCCGTGCGCGCCTGAAACTGGCCTCCGCCGGTGTCGCGCCAAGCGATGGCAACGTCGGCTTCGAGTTGCTCGACAAGGAGCAGGGCCTGGGTACCAGCCAGTTCATGGAAGCCACCCGCTACCGTCGCAGCCTGGAAGGCGAGCTGGCGCGTACCGTGTCGAGCCTGAACAATGTCAAGGCCGCCCGCGTGCACCTGGCGATCCCGAAAAGCTCGGTGTTCGTGCGTGACGAGCGCAAGCCCAGCGCCTCGGTGCTGGTCGAACTGTACCCGGGCCGCGCCCTGGAGGCGGGCCAGGTCATGGCCATCGTCAACCTCGTGGCCACCAGTGTTCCGGAACTGGACAAGTCCCAGGTGACCGTGGTCGACCAGAAGGGCAACCTGCTTTCCGACCAGTTGCAGGACACCGCCCTGACCATGGCGGGCAAGCAGTTCGACTACAGCCGCCGCATGGAAGGCATGCTCACCCAGCGCGTGCACAATATCCTCCAGCCGGTGCTGGGCAACGACCGCTACAAGGCCGAGGTGTCGACCGACGTTGACTTCAGCGCCGTCGAGTCCACCTCCGAGCAGTTCAATCCAGACCAACCAGCGCTGCGCAGCGAACAGTCGGTCAACGAACAGCGTGCCAGCAGCCAGGGCCCGCAAGGTGTGCCGGGCGCCCTGAGCAACCAGCCGCCGGCCGGCGCCTCCGCGCCCGAAAACGCCAAGGCCGCCGCCACGCCGGCCGGTGCCATCCAGCCTGGTCAGCCGCTGGTGGACGCCAACGGCCAGCAGATCATGGACCCGGCCACCGGCCAGCCGATGCTCGCGCCGTACCCGAGCGACAAGCGTCAGCAGAGCACCAAGAACTTCGAGCTGGACCGCTCCATCAGCCACACCCGTCAGCAGCAAGGTCGCCTGACCCGCCTGTCGGTGGCCGTGGTGGTGGACGACCAGGTCAAGCTCGACGCCGCCACCGGCGAAACCACCCGTACCCCGTGGGGAGCCGAGGACCTGGCGCGCTTCACTCGCCTGGTGCAAGACGCAGTGGGCTTCGATGCCAGCCGTGGCGACAGCGTCACCGTGATCAACGTGCCGTTCGCCGCCGACCGTGGCGACGAACTGGTCGACATTCCGTTCTACTCGCAGCCGTGGTTCTGGGACATCGTCAAGCAGGTGCTGGGCGTGCTGTTCATCCTGGTGCTGGTGTTCGGCGTGCTGCGTCCGGTGCTCAACAACATCACAGGTGGCGGCAAGCAGGCTGCCACGGACAGCGACATGGAGCTGGGCGGCATGATCGGTCTGGATGGCGAACTGGCCAACGACCGCGTCAGCCTGGGTGGCCCGACAAGCATTCTGTTGCCGAGCCCGAGCGAGGGTTACGAGGCACAGCTCAACGCAATCAAGGGCCTGGTGGCCGAAGACCCGGGCCGCGTGGCCCAGGTCGTGAAAGAGTGGATCAACGCCGATGAGTGACAATCGAGCCATTACCGCCAAGCTGAGCCGCGTCGACAAGGCGGCCATCCTCCTGCTCTCGCTCGGCGAGACCGATGCCGCGCAGGTCCTGCGCCACATGGGGCCCAAGGAAGTGCAGCGGGTCGGTGTGGCCATGGCGCAGATGGGCAACGTCCATCGCGAGCAGGTCGAGCAGGTGATGAGCGAGTTCGTCGAGATCGTCGGCGACCAGACCAGCCTGGGCGTTGGTTCCGACGGCTATATCCGCAAGATGCTCAACCAGGCCCTCGGCGAGGACAAGGCCAACGGCCTGATCGACCGCATCCTGCTCGGTGGCAACACCAGCGGCCTGGACAGCCTCAAGTGGATGGAGCCGCGTGCCGTGGCCGACGTCATCCGCTACGAACACCCGCAGATCCAGGCCATCGTGGTCGCCTACCTCGACCCCGACCAGGCCGGCGAGGTGCTGAGCAATTTCGACCACAAGGTGCGCCTGGACATCGTCTTGCGCGTGTCGTCGCTCAACACCGTGCAGCCGGCGGCGCTCAAGGAACTCAACCAGATCCTCGAGAAGCAGTTCTCCGGCAACTCCAATGCCGCGCGCACCACCCTGGGTGGCATCAAGCGCGCCGCCGACATCATGAACTTCCTCGACAGTTCCGTGGAAGGCGCGCTCATGGACTCGATCCGCGAGATCGACAGCGACCTGTCGGAGCAGATCGAAGACCTGATGTTCGTCTTCAACAACCTGGCCGATGTCGACGACCGTGGCATCCAGGCGCTGCTGCGCGAGGTGTCCTCGGACGTGCTGGTGGTGTCGCTCAAGGGCGCCGATGAGCGGGTCAAGGACAAGATCTTCAAGAACATGTCCAAGCGTGCGTCGGAGCTGCTGCGCGACGACCTGGAGGCCAAGGGGCCGGTGCGGGTCAGCGACGTGGAAACGGCGCAGAAGGAAATCCTCACCATCGCCCGTCGCATGGCCGAGGCCGGCGAGATCGTGCTGGGCGGCAAGGGCGCCGAGGAAATGATCTGATCTTCGGGGCGACGCGGTCCCCTTTAGGAGCGGCCTTGTGCCGCGAAAGGGCAAGGCTGCCCCGACAATTTTGCGGTGACATCGAGATCGAGGGGCTGCTTTGCAGCCCTTTCGCGACACAAGGCCGCTCCTACAGGGAGCGCGTTGGTTGCAGATGGCTTTTGAGTACCTGAAAACATGTCCACCACCGAACACCCCAGCGACCTGATCCGTGCCCGCGACCTCGAGGGCGTGGATGTGTGGGCGCTGCCCAGCTTCGACCCCGAGCCCGAGCCGCAACCCGAGCCGGAGCCTGAGGTCATCGAGGAAGAAGTCGAGGAGGTGCCGCTGGAGGAAGTCCAGCCGCTGACCCTCGAAGAGCTCGAGGCCATCCGTCAGGAGGCCTACAACGAAGGCTTCGCCACTGGCGAGCGCGAAGGCTTCCACAGCACCCAGCTGAAGGTTCGCCAGGAGGCCGAAGTGGCCCTGGCGGCCAAATTGGCCAGCCTCGAACAGGTCATGAACCATCTGCTCGAGCCCATCGCCGAGCAGGACACCCAGATCGAGAAAGCCCTGGTGCAACTGGTCGCCAGCATGACCCGCCAGGTCATCGGTCGCGAGTTGCGCAGCGATTCGAGCCAGATCACCCACGTCCTGCGTGAGGCGCTGAAACTGCTGCCGATGGGGGCCGACAACATCCGTATCCACCTCAACCCGCAGGATTTCGAGCTGGCCAAGGCCTTGCGCGAGCGTCATGAGGAGAGCTGGAAACTGCTCGAGGATGAGTCGTTGCTGCCGGGCGGCTGCCGGATCGAGACTGCTCACAGCCGTATCGACGCGACCATGGAGACCCGCATCGAAAAGGCTGTGACGCAGCTGTTCGACCAGTCCCACGACCAGGCCCTGCACCCTGCTGCGCCGGATATATCCGTCGAGCTGGACGTGCCGGCGGGTGAAGCCGATGCGCCTTGACCGCACCAGCTTCGGCAAGCGCCTGGAGGGCTACGCCGACGCGGTGAAGCTGCCCGACCAGCCGATCGTCGAAGGGCGCCTGCTGCGCATGGTCGGCCTCACCCTCGAGGCTGAAGGTTTACGCGCTGCGGTGGGCAGTCGCTGCCTGGTGATCAACGACGACAGCTATCACCCGGTGCAGGTGGAAGCCGAAGTCATGGGCTTTGCCGGCAGCAAGGTGTTCCTGATGCCGGTCGGCAGCATTGTCGGCCTTGCTCCCGGTGCGCGCGTGGTGCCGCTGGACGACAGCGGTCGCCTGCCGATGGGCATGAGCATGCTTGGCCGGGTGCTCGATGGCGCCGGTCGCGCGCTGGACGGCAAGGGCGGGATGAAGGCCGAGGACTGGGTGCCGATGGACGGCCCGATCATCAACCCGCTCAACCGTGATCCGATCAGCCAGCCGCTGGATGTCGGTATCCGCAGCATCAATGGCTTGCTCACCGTCGGCCGCGGCCAGCGCTTGGGCCTGTTTGCCGGTACCGGTGTCGGTAAGTCGGTGCTGCTGGGCATGATGACCCGCTTTACCGAGGCCGAGATCATCGTGGTCGGCCTGATCGGCGAGCGGGGTCGGGAAGTCAAGGAGTTCATCGAGCACATCCTCGGCGAGGAAGGGCTCAAGCGCTCGGTGGTGGTGGCCTCGCCGGCGGACGACGCGCCCTTGATGCGTCTGCGCGCGGCGATGTATTGCACGCGTATTGCCGAGTATTTCCGCGACAAGGGCAAGAATGTCCTGTTGCTGATGGACTCGCTGACCCGTTTCGCCCAGGCCCAGCGCGAAATCGCCCTGGCCATCGGCGAGCCGCCCGCCACCCGCGGTTATCCGCCGTCGGTGTTCGCCAAGCTGCCCAAGCTGGTGGAGCGGGCTGGCAATGGCGAGCCGGGCGGTGGCTCGATCACCGCATTCTACACGGTGCTGTCCGAAGGCGACGACCAGCAGGATCCGATCGCCGACTCGGCGCGAGGCGTGCTTGACGGTCACTTCGTGCTGTCCCGGCGCCTTGCCGAGGAAGGGCACTACCCGGCCATCGACATCGAGGCCTCGATCAGCCGGGTCATGCCCCAGGTGGTCGATCCCGATCATCTGCGCCAGGCGCAGAAGTTCAAGCAGCTGTGGTCGCGCCTGTCGCAGAGCCGCGACCTGATCAGCGTCGGCGCCTATGTGGCCGGTGGCGATCCGGAGACGGACCTGGCCATCGCCTTGCAACCCAAGCTGGTGGACTTCCTGCGCCAGCGCCTGGATGAGAACGTCGGCATGGCACAGAGCCGTGAAGAACTGGCCGCGGTGTTCGCGCCGCCGGCGGGCTGATAGACCATGGCTCAGCCCAGCCGAGCGGCACGCCTGGTGCCGGTGGTGGACATGGCCGAGGAGGCCGAGCGCAAGGCAGCTCAGCGTCTGGGGCATTTCCAGAGGCTGCTCAGCGATGCCCAGGCCAAGCAGGCCGAGCTCGAGAGTTTTCGCGAGGCCTATCAGCAGCAGTGGATCAATCGCGGCAGCCAGGGCGTCGATGGCAACTGGCTGGTCAACTACCAGCGCTTCCTCGGGCAGCTGGAGGCGGCGATGACCCAACAGCGCCAGAGTATGGCCTGGCACCAGAACAACCTGAACAACGCCCGCAACACCTGGCAGCAGGCTTATGCTCGGGTCGAAGGACTGCGCAAGCTGGTCCAGCGCTACCTGGACGAAGCGCGCCGGGCCGAGGACAAGCGCGAGCAGAAACTGCTCGACGAGCTGTCCCAGCGCCTCCCGCGCCAGAGCCACCCCTGATCGACCTGACTGGCGCCTGTCGCCAGCGCCTGCTAAACCTTCAGAAGTCGCATTCGCCATCATCGAAGGAATCGCTCGCATGGCAGTCGAAACTGATTTTTCACAGGATGGGAAAAAGCTGACGATCAAGGTCAAGGGTCGTTTCGATTTCGGCAAGCACCAGGAATTCAGGGACGCCTACGAGCATCAGCGCCCGCGCCCGGATTCGGTGGTGGTCGACCTGAAGGAGGCCACGTATCTCGACAGCTCGGCGTTGGGCATGTTGCTGCTGCTGCGCGACCATGTCGGTGGCGAGGACTCGGATATCCGAGTGGTCCATGCCAGTCCTGATGTGCGCAAGATCCTGGCGATCTCCAACTTCGAAAAGCTGTTCGACATCAGTTGAGCGTGGCCATGTCCGCCGATCAGCCGTTGACCGTGCTGGTGGCCGAGGACGGCGCCGCGGACAGGCTATTGCTGGCGCAGATCGTCCGGCGCCAGGGGCATGAGGTGGTCACGGCCGAGAACGGTGAGCAGGCGGTGGCGCTGTTTGCCGAGCGGCGGCCGCAGCTGGTGCTGCTCGATGCGCTGATGCCGGTGATGGATGGCTTCGAGGCGGCGCGGCGGATCAAGGCGCTGGCCGGCGAGGCGCTGGTGCCGATCATCTTCCTGACCTCCCTCAATGAAGAGGAGGGGCTGGTGCGTTGCCTGGAGGCCGGGGGCGACGATTTCATGGCCAAACCCTACAGCGCCGTCATCCTGGCGGCGAAGATTCGTGCCATGGACCGCCTGCGTCGCCTGCAGGCAACGGTGCTGGAGCAGCGCGACCAGATCGCCCGCCATCACCATCACCTGCTCAACGAACAGCGGGTGGCCAAGGCGGTGTTCGACAAGGTCGCCCACTCCGGTTGCCTGGGTGCCTCGAACATCCGCTACCTGCAATCGCCCTACGCGCTGTTCAATGGCGATCTGTTGCTGGCGGCGTTTACCCCTTCGGGCGACATGCATGTGCTGCTGGGGGACTTTACCGGCCATGGCCTGCCGGCTGCGGTCGGCGCCATGCCGCTGGCGGAGGTGTTCTATGGCATGACCGCCAAGGGCTACGGCCTGGTCGAAACGCTGCGGGAGATGAACGCCAAGCTCAAGCGCATCCTGCCTGTGGACATGTTCTGTTGTGCGCTGTTGCTCAACCTGAGTTTCCAGCGAGAAACCGTGGAGCTCTGGAACGGTGGCATGCCGGATGGCTATCGGTTGTCGGCGCAAGGCGAGGTGCTCGAGGTGTTGCCTTCGCGCCACCTGCCGTTGGGCATCCTGCCGCCCGAACAGTTCGACGATACCACCGAGGTGAGGCCGCTTGCGGCGGGGGAACGATTGTTCCTGTTGTCCGATGGCGTGGTCGACACCGGGGATGCCCGAGAATGCCTGTTCGGCGTGGAGCGTCTGTTGGAGGTGCTGGCGGCCAACCGCGATCCGGCGGTGTTGTTCGACGAGGTCATGCAGGCGCTGGCCGGTTTCGGTGGCCAGTCTCGAGACGATATCAGCCTGTGCGATATCCGCATGCTGCCGCCTGACCATGTGGTACCGCAGGCGGTGGTGTACTCCGACAGTGGTCGTTCCAGTCCGCTGGACTGGTCGATGCAGTTCGAGTTGCGGGGCGAGAGCCTGGGGCGCTTCAACCCGGTTCCTTATCTGGTACAGCTGTTGCAAGAAATCCACGGGCTCAGGCCCAGCAGCGGCAAGTTGCACAGCGTGCTCAGCGAGCTGTACTCCAACGCGCTGGAGCATGGCGTACTGGGGCTGGACTCGGCGCTCAAACGCGACGCCGAAGGCTTCGCCGAGTACTATCGCCAGCGCGCCGAGCGCCTGGGGCGGCAGGTGCACGGCAGCGTCGGCATTGCCCTGCGGGTGGAACCTCAAGGTGCGGGTGGGCGCCTGATCATCGAGGTCCGCGACAGCGGCGCAGGCTTCGACGTGGAGCGCCTGTCGGTCGCCACGCCGGTGGAGCAGGGCTTCAGTGGGCGAGGGGTGAGCCTGGTGCGGCGGTTGGCCGGCAATGCCCAGTGGTTGGAGGGTGGACGCTTGGCGCGCGTGGAGTTTCAATGGTGAGCCGGATTGCACGGCTCGGGCCTAATCAGGCTTGATCAAGGAGTGAGCAAGTGGCGGACATGCATATTGATCAGAAGGTGCTGAGTGACTTGCGGGAGGTCATGGAAGATGGCTACCTGCAGTTGCTGGAAACCTTCCTGGAAGACTCCGAGCGGCGTCTGAACCAGCTGCACGAGGCCAAGGATGCCGACGAGCTGGGCCTTGCCGCACACAGTTTCAAGGGCAGCAGCAGCAATATGGGGGCCGTGGGCCTGGCCGAGCTGTGTCAGCAGCTCGAGGAGCGAGTGCGTCAACAATCCTTGTATGGCATCGAGGACCTGATCAACCGCATCGACCAGGAGTACCTGGAGGTCCAGCGCTTCTACCGTGGCGAGCGTCAGCGAATCGCCGCCGAGTAAAGCTGGCGCGAGTTTTGCTTTTCTTCGCACAGACGCACTTTACCTGTTCTGCCGCGGAGACCTTTCAATGCCTGTCGCATCCAATCCATTGTTGCAAGCCGGCCTCGTCAATACGGCGTCGCGCCCGGCTGCCGGAGTGGCGGACAAGCCGCTGCAGGCCCCGGCCAGCCAGGGGGCTGGCTTCGACCAGGTCATGGCTCGCCAGGGGCGCGACAATGCTCCTTCCCGTGACGTCAAGGTGACCAAGGACGCCACCCCGGCCAAGCCCAAGGAGCAGACAGCCCCTGCCAATGGCGGCAAGCCGCAGGATGCCAGCAAGCCAGCGGTTGCCGATGACGGCAAGAACTTGCCTGCGACGGCTGACACCAAGCCGGCCGGCGAAACGGACGAGTCGGCTGATAGCAGCACTACTCCCTCCCTCGATGCCAATCTGGTGGCAGGGCAGATCACAGATGCCCAGGCCGGCGCGCAGTTGATCCAGGCCCAGGCCGAAGCGGTCGCGCCGGTTTTGCAGGCGGCGGTGCAGACGCCGCAACCCGCCGTGCCGGCTCCGCCGGTCGGTGAGGAGGTCCTCAAGGACGCAAACTTCGATCCAGAGGCCGACCCACTGGCCGATATGCCAACCTTGCGTCTGGCGTTGGAGCACGAGGCCCAGACCAAGGGTACGACTTCGGCGCATGCCGCCAGCGTGCGCCCGGAAAATGGCCAGGCGCCGGCCGACCCGGCCGCGACTGCCGTCAATACCTTGGCGAATGTGACAGAGAAGGCCGAGTCCGAGGCCGGGCACTCCGAGCGTGGCGACAAGGCGTTCGCCGGGCTGATCGACGATGGCCTCAAGGACATCAAGGAGGCCAGCAGCGACACGCGTGTGGATGACTTCGCCAATCGTCTGGCAAACCTGACGCAAGCGGCGACGCCCAAGACCGCCAATGCCGTGCCGGTAGCGCCGAACCCGCTGCAGCAGCCGTTGGCGATGAACCAGGGCGCCTGGACCGAAGGTCTGGTGAATCGGGTCATGTACCTGTCCAGCCAGAACCTGAAGTCGGCGGATATCCAGCTTGAACCTGCCGAGCTGGGTCGTCTGGACATTCGTGTCAATGTCGCGGCGGATCAATCCACCCAGATTCACTTCGTCAGCGGCCACGCCGGGGTGCGCGATGCCCTCGACAGCCAGGCCTTCCGTTTGCGCGAGCTGTTCGCCCAGCAAGGCCTGGCGCAGCCGGACGTCAGCGTGGCCGATCAGTCCCGCGAGCAGCAGCAACAGCAGCAGGCGCAGCAGGGTGGGTCGAACCTGTCCGGCGTCGCGGCGCGCCGCGCCGAGGCGGCCGGGGAGGGCAGCGAACTGGCCGATGCCGCGCATCCCGTCGAGCAGCAGACGGTGATCGGCAGCAGCATGGTCGACTACTACGCCTGATCTTCCCCCGGCCCTGGCCATGCCCCGTCGGGCGGGTACCTTCCCGCGACGGGGTTGGTACTTTCCGACACGAGCAGATTTGGCATAACACTTGCTCAAGCCACGTCATCCTTCCTTGAAACCCCGATGGACGACGGATTATTGGCATGGCGAAGAGTGACGCAGTGAAAGACCCCGCCACTAAAGGCAAACTCAAGTTGATCCTGCTGCTGGTGCTGGCCCTGCTCCTGGCGGTCGGCCTGTCGGTAGGCGCTACCTGGTTCTTCATGCACAAGAGCGAGTCGGCGCCAGCGCCCGACGCCGCGCAGAGCAATGTCAAGCTGCCGGCGATCTACGAGCCGCTGGCACCGGCCTTCGTGGTCAACTTCAACCAGAACGGCCGCCAGCGCTACATGCAGGTGAGCATCACCATGCAGGGGCGCAGCCAGGCCGACCTCGAAGCGCTCAAGGTGCACATGCCGGTGATTCGCAACAACCTGGTGATGATGTTTTCCGGCCAGGGCTTCGACACCCTTGCCGCCAGCCCCGTCGGGCAGGAGATGCTGCGCCAGAAGGCCACCGCGGTGGTGCAGGAAGTGGCGCAGAAGGAAGTCGGCAGGCCGGTCGTCGACCAGCTGCTGTTCACCAATTTCGTATTGCAGTAGGAGCACATAGATGGCCGTGCAGGACCTGCTGTCCCAGGATGAGATCGACGCCCTGCTGCATGGGGTGGACGATGGGCTGGTACAAACCGAGAGCTCTGGCGAGCCCGGCAGCATCAAGAGCTACGACCTGACCAGTCAGGACCGTATCGTGCGGGGTCGCATGCCGACCCTGGAAATGATCAACGAGCGTTTCGCCCGTTATACCCGTATCAGCATGTTCAACCTGCTGCGTCGCTCCGCCGACGTGGCGGTGGGCGGCGTGCAGGTGATGAAGTTCGGCGAGTACGTGCACTCGCTGTACGTGCCCACCAGCCTCAACCTGGTCAAGATCAAGCCGTTGCGCGGCACCGCGCTGTTCATCCTCGACGCCAAGCTGGTGTTCAAGCTGGTGGACAACTTCTTCGGTGGCGACGGCCGTCACGCCAAGATCGAGGGTCGCGAGTTCACCCCGACCGAGCTGCGCGTGGTGCGCATGGTCCTGGACCAGTGCTTCGTCGACCTCAAGGAAGCCTGGCAAGCGATCATGCCGGTCAACTTCGAGTACATCAACTCCGAGGTCAACCCGGCCATGGCCAACATCGTCGGCCCCAGCGAGGCGGTGGTGGTCTCGACCTTCCACATCGAGCTCGACGGCGGTGGCGGCGACCTGCACGTGACCATGCCGTATTCGATGATCGAGCCGGTGCGCGAAATGCTCGACGCCGGCTTCCAGTCCGACCTGGACGACCAGGACGAGCGGTGGGTCAAGGCCCTGCGCGAAGACGTGCTGGACGTCAACGTGCCGGTGTCGGCCACGGTCGCCCGTCGCCAGCTGAAGCTGCGTGACATCCTGCACATGCAGCCGGGCGACGTGATTCCGGTGGAACTGCCGGAGCACCTGGTGCTGCGCGCCAATGGCGTGCCGTCGTTCAAGGCGCGGCTGGGTTCGCACAAGGGCACCCTGTCGCTGCAGATCATCGACCCGATCGAACGCCGCTGACGGCGTGCCGGTCGCTCCAACGTATTGAATGCCTGTCGAGGAAATCATGGCTAACGAAAACGAGATCAACTCTCCCGAGGAACAGGCCCTGGCCGATGAGTGGGCTGCCGCCCTGGAAGAGACCGGTGATGCCGGTCAGTCCGACATCGACGCGCTGCTGGCCGCCGACGCCGCTTCGGCCGGCGCCGGCCGCCTGCCAATGGAAGAGTTCGCCAGCTCGCCCAAGCCCAACGAGCATGTCAGCCTCGAAGGCCCCAATCTGGACGTGATCCTGGATATCCCGGTGAGCATTTCCATGGAAGTGGGCAGCACCGAGATCAGCATCCGCAACCTGCTGCAGCTCAACCAGGGCTCGGTCATCGAGCTCGACCGCCTGGCCGGTGAGCCGCTGGACGTGCTGGTCAACGGCACGCTGATCGCCCATGGCGAGGTGGTGGTGGTCAACGAGAAGTTCGGCATCCGCCTGACCGACGTGATCAGCCCCAGCGAACGTATCAAGAAGCTGCGCTGAGTGAAGGGCATGGTTCGGGGCATCACGGCTGTCGGGGCATTGCTGGTCAGCGAGGCGGTGATCGCCGCCGCCGAGCCTGCTGCTGCATCGACGGCGGCGCCCGGTGGATTGGGCGCGCAGCTGGCGCAAACGGTGATCGGCCTGCTGTTGGTGGTGGGGCTGATCTTCTTCCTGGCCTGGCTGCTGCGACGCATGCAGGGCAGCGCGCAGCAGGGCGCCCAGGTGATCGAGGTCATCGGCACCCGGGCCATCGGTCCGCGTGATCGGCTGCTGCTGGTGCAGGTCGGCAAGGAGCAGATCCTGATCGGCCATACCCCCGGCAGCATCGAGGCCCTGCACGTGCTGGCCGAACCCGTGGATGTGCCCGCCTCGGCGCGCCAGGCCACGCCGGAATTCGCCCAGCGGCTGCTCGAGCTGATGGGCAAGGACCAGAAGGACAAGAAGTGATGAGCGGCGCAGTGCGCTTTCTGTTGACCCTGGCGCTGCTGCTGGCCGCGCCGCTGGCCCTGGCCGCCGATCCGTTGTCGATTCCGGCCATCACCCTGTCCAGTGGGGCGGACGGGCAGCAGGAGTATTCGGTCAGCCTGCAGATCCTGCTGATCATGACGGCGCTGAGCTTCATTCCAGCGTTCGTCATCCTGATGACCAGCTTCACCCGCATCATCATTGTCTTCTCGATCCTGCGTCAGGCCCTTGGCCTGCAACAGACCCCTTCGAACCAGTTGCTTACCGGCATGGCGCTGTTCCTGACCATGTTCATCATGGCGCCGGTGTTCGATCGGGTGAACAAGGACGCCTTGCAGCCCTACCTGGCCGAGCAGATGACCGCCCAGCAGGCGATCGACAAGGCCCAGGTGCCGTTGAAGGACTTCATGCTGGCACAGACCCGGCAGAGCGATCTCGACCTGTTCATGCGCCTGTCCAAGCGCACCGACATCGCCGGGCCCGACCAGGTGCCACTGACGATCCTGGTGCCGGCGTTCGTCACCTCCGAGCTCAAGACCGCATTCCAGATCGGCTTCATGATCTTCATCCCGTTCCTGATCATCGACATGGTGGTCGCCAGCGTGCTGATGGCCATGGGTATGATGATGCTGTCGCCGTTGATCATCTCGCTGCCGTTCAAGATCATGCTGTTCGTCCTGGTCGATGGCTGGGCGCTGATCATGGGCACCCTGGCCGGAAGTTTCGGCGGTGTCTGACGCCGTCAAGGAGAGCCTCGCATGACACCCGAAGTCGCCATCGACCTGTTCCGCGAAGCGTTGTGGATGACCACCATGATGGTCGCCATCCTGGTGGTGCCGAGCCTGCTGGTGGGCCTGGTGGTGGCCATGTTCCAGGCGGCGACGCAGATCAACGAACAGACCCTGAGCTTTCTCCCGCGCCTGCTGGTGATGCTGGTCACGTTGATCGTCGTCGGTCCGTGGCTGACGCAGAAGTTCATGGAGTATTTCATCGGCCTCTACACCAGCATTCCGCAGCTGGTCGGTTGACGCCACGATGCTGGAATTGACCGACACGCAGATCGGCACCTGGGTCGCCACCTTCATCCTGCCGTTGTTCCGGGTGACCGCCTTGCTGATGACCATGCCGATCATCGGCACCAAGATGCTGTCGGCCCGGATACGCTTGTACGTCGCTATTGCCATTACCGTGGTGATCGTGCCGGCCCTGCCGCCGCTGCCTGAAATCGATCCGTTGAGCCTGCGCGGCGTGCTGCTGTGCGCCGAGCAGGTGATTGTCGGGGCGTTGTTCGGATTCTCCTTGCAGTTGCTGTTCCAGGCTTTCGTGGTCGCGGGGCAGATCGTCGCGGTGCAGATGGGCATGGCCTTCGCCTCCATGGTCGATCCAGCGAACGGCGTCAACGTCGCGGTTATCGGTCAGTTCATGACCATGCTGGTGAGCATGTTGTTCCTGCTGATGAATGGCCACCTGGTCGCGTTCGAGATCCTTACCGAGAGTTTCACCACGTTGCCGGTGGGGCACGCGCTGGTGGTCGATCATTTCTGGGAAATGGCCGGGCGCATGAGCTGGGTGCTGGGGGCCGGGTTGCTGCTGATCCTGCCGGCGATCGCCTCGCTGCTGGTGGTCAATATTGCGTTTGGCGTGATGACCCGCGCGGCCCCGCAATTGAACATCTTCTCCATTGGTTTCCCGCTTACGCTGGTGCTGGGCATGGTGATCTTCTGGATCGGCCTGGCCGATATCCTTTCACACTACCAGGCACTGGCCAGCGAAGCGCTGCAGTGGCTGCGTGAGCTGGCACGGGCGCGCTGAACATGGCGGAAAGCGAAAGCGGTCAGGACAAGACAGAGGAACCCACCGACAAGCGCAAGCGCGACGCGCGGGAAAAAGGTGAGGTCGCCCGCTCCAAGGAATTGAACACTGTGGCGGTGACCCTGGCTGGCGCCGGGGGGCTGCTGGCCTTTGGTGGGCACCTGGCCGAAGAATTGATGGCGCTGATGCGCATGAACTTCAGCCTAACCCGCGAGGTGGTGGTGGACGAGGGGAGCATGGCGGCGTTCCTGCTGGCCTCGGGCAAGATGGCCATCTGGGCGGTGCAGCCGGTGCTGATCCTGCTGTTCGTGATCGCATTCGTCGGCCCGATCGCGTTGGGCGGCTTCCTGTTTTCCGGAAGCCTGCTGCAGCCCAAGTTCAGTCGCATGAACCCTTTGTCGGGGATCAAGCGCATGTTTTCGATGAATGCGCTGACCGAGCTGCTCAAGGCGCTGGCCAAGTTCTTCGTGATCCTGATCGTGGCGCTGGTGGTGTTGGCTGGGGATCGCCAGGCGCTGCTGGCGATTGCCAACGAACCGCTCGAGCAGGCGATCATCCATTCGGTGCAGGTGGTGGGTTGGAGCGCGTTGTGGATGGCGGCTGGGTTGTTGCTGATTGCTGCGGCCGATGTGCCGTTCCAGCTGTGGCAGACCCACAAGAAAATGAAGATGACCAAGCAGGAAGTGAAGGACGAGTACAAGGACAGCGAGGGCAAGCCCGAGGTCAAGCAACGTATTCGCCAGCTGCAGCGCGAGGCGTCGCAACGCCGGATGATGGCGGCGGTGCCGGATGCGGATGTGATCATTACCAACCCGACTCACTATGCCGTGGCCTTGCAGTATGACCCCGAGAAGGGGGGCTCGGCGCCGCTGCTGGTGGCCAAGGGGACCGATTTTGTCGCCTTGAAGATGCGGGAGATCGGGGTCGAGCATAACGTGCAGATACTTGAGTCGCCGGCCCTGGCGCGGGCGATCTATTACTCTACCGAGATGGAGCAGGAGATTCCGGCGGGGTTGTACCTGGCGGTGGCGCAGGTGTTGGCCTATGTGTTCCAGATTCGGCAGTATCGGGCGGGCAAGGGGAAGGCGCCGGAGCCTTTGAAAGAGGACTTGCCGATTCCTGATGATTTGCGGCGGGATAGTTGAGTTTGGTTTGGTTTGGTTTGGTTTGGTTTGGTTGCGGTTGTGTTGAAAGTTGTATGTACATTCATTTGTGATGTCGACGCTTATTCACCTTTCCGCCCTTACGGCGGGTAACTTTTTGAAGGATCAAAAAGTCACCAAAAAATCCTCGCTCCATTCATCCGGCCCCTGCGCTTCGCTCCGGGGTTCCCTCACTCCGGCCTTGCTCCCGGGAGGACCGCGCTGCAGGGCCCATCCTGGGCCCCAGCGCTTGACGGGCATCCATGCCCGTCACCTCCCTCCGCAAGACCTCCGTTCGGCCTCCTGAAGTCGCGAAGTTACGAGCGGCGCCTGGACTGGCGCAGCTGTCGCTAGTTGAAGGCTTAGTTGATCTCTCGATCGTATCGCGGGGCAAGCCCGCTCCCACGCAATAGTCGTCGTTATATAGATCTCTGTAGGAGCGGGCTTGCCCCGCGAAAGGGTCGGAACAGCCAAATACATAATTAACTGTCAAACAACTAACTTAGATTTCTTGCTCTTGCTCTTGCTCTTGCTCTTGCTCTTGCTCTTGCTCTTGCTCTTGCTTCTAAGCGCGCGATAGTCCAGGCGCCGCCAATTGCGACTTCAGGAGGCCGAGCGGAGTTCTTGCGTAGTGGGGCGACGGCCATGGATGGCCGTCGAGCGCTGCGGCCCAGGATGGGCCGTACAGCGCGGTACCCACGGGAGCAAGAACGGAGCGAGGGGACCCGGAGCGAAGCGCAGGGGCCGGATGAATGGAGCGAGGATTTTTTGGTTCCTTTTTGATCCTTCAAAAAGGGACCCGCCGTAAGGGCGGAAAGGTGACTATGCGTCACCATCGCCAATGAATGCGCATAAAAAAATCAAAACAGTAATCCTTGAACCCGAACCCGAACCCGAACCCGAACCCGAACCCGAACCCGAGCCCCCGAAAACCCCCACCCCCAGAAAAGTTGGAAAGCTTCTTGCAAAGGCAGCGCCAGCCGCCACACAGGCGTCAAAGTTTTGCTTGAAGAGGAATCGCGGTGGATCGCACTCAGTTAATCAGCAACGCCCGCAACAACCTGGCCGGTCTCGGCCGGGGCAACCTCGGCGTGCCGCTGCTCCTGCTGGTGATGCTGGCAATGATGATGTTGCCGATCCCGCCGTTCCTGCTCGACGTGTTCTTCACCTTCAACATCGCCCTGTCGATCGTGGTCCTGCTGGTCTGCGTCTACGCCCTGCGCCCGTTGGACTTCGCCGCGTTCCCCACCATCCTGCTGGTGGCAACGCTCCTGCGCCTGGCGCTGAACGTCGCCTCCACCCGCGTGGTCATGCTCCACGGCCAGGAAGGCCACGGCGCCGCGGGCAAGGTGATCCAGGCCTTCGGTGAAGTGGTGATCGGCGGCAACTATGTCGTCGGTGCGGTGGTGTTCGCCATCCTCATGATCATCAACTTCGTCGTGGTGACCAAGGGTGCCGGGCGTATCTCCGAGGTGAGCGCGCGCTTCACCCTTGACGCCATGCCCGGCAAGCAGATGGCCATCGACGCCGACCTCAACGCTGGCCTGATCGACCAGGCCCAGGCCAAGTCGCGCCGCGCCGAGGTCGCCCAGGAAGCCGAGTTCTACGGCTCCATGGACGGTGCCAGCAAGTTCGTCCGCGGTGACGCCATCGCCGGCCTGCTGATCCTGTTCATCAACCTCATCGGCGGCATGCTGATCGGCATGCTGCAGCACGGCATGACCTTCGGCGACGCTGGCAAGGTCTACGCCCTGCTGACCATCGGTGACGGATTGGTGGCGCAATTGCCATCGTTGCTGCTGTCCACCGCCGCCGCGATCATGGTTACCCGCGCCTCGGGGTCCGAGGACATGGGCAAGCTGATCAACCGCCAGATGTTCGACTCGCCCAAGGCCCTGGCGGTCTCCGGCGCGTTGATGATCGTCATGGGCCTGGTGCCCGGCATGCCGCACATCGCCTTCCTCAGCCTGGGCGGGTTGGCTTGCGGTGGCGCCTACCTGGTGTGGAAGAAGCAGCAGAAGGCCAAGGTCGTGGCTGAGCAGGAGGCCCAGCGCCAGCAGGACCTGCTGCCGTCGCCGCAGCGCGCCATGGACACCAAGGAGCTGGGCTGGGACGACGTCACGCCCATCGACATGATCGGCCTTGAGGTCGGCTATCGCCTGATTCCGCTGGTGGATCGCAACCAGGGTGGCCAGTTGCTGGCGCGGATCAAGGGTGTGCGCAAGAAGCTCTCCCAGGACCTGGGCTTCCTCATGCCGACCGTGCACATCCGCGACAACCTCGACCTGCAGCCCAGTGCCTACCGCCTGACGCTGATGGGGGTGATCCTGGCCGAGGCCGAGATCTACCCGGATCGGGAGCTGGCGATCAACCCGGGCCAGGTGTTCGGCTCGGTCAATGGTATCGCCTCGCGCGATCCTGCCTTCGGCCTGGAAGCCGTGTGGATCGATGTCGGCCAGCGCGCCCAGGCGCAATCGTTGGGCTACACGGTGGTTGATGCCAGCACCGTGGTCGCCACCCACCTCAACCAGATCCTGCAGAAGCACTGCCACGAGCTGATCGGGCACGAGGAGGTGGTGCAACTGCTGCAGGTGCTGGCCAAGGTCTCGCCGAAGCTGGCCGAGGAGGTGGTGCCGGGTGTCATTTCCTTGTCGGGCCTGCTCAAGGTCCTGCAGGCGCTGCTCGCCGAGCAGGTACCGGTGCGTGACATCCGCAGCATTGCCGAAGCCATCGCCAACAACCCAGCTAAGAGTCAAGATACCGCCGCGCTGGTGGCGCTGGTGCGCGTCGGATTGTCCCGCGCCATCGTGCAAAGCATTGTCGGCGTTGAGTCCGAGCTGCCTGTGATTACCTTGGAGCCAAGGTTGGAACAGATCTTGCTCAATAGTTTGCAAAGGGCCGGGCAGGGTCAGGAAGATGGTGTTCTTCTTGAGCCGAGCATGGCCGAGAAGCTTCAGCGCTCGCTGATCGAGGCGGCCCAGCGTCAGGAAATGCAGGGTCAGCCGGCCATCCTCCTGGTCGCCGGCCCGATCCGCGCCATGCTGTCGCGCTTCGGTCGCCTGGCTGTACCGAATTTGCATGTTTTGGCGTATCAGGAAATACCTGACAACAAGCAAGTCACCATTGTTGCCACCGTGGGCCCCAACGGCTGAGGTAGTGGGTTATGCAAGTTAAGCGTTTTTTCGCCGCCGATATGCGTCAGGCCATGAAGCTGGTCCGGGATGAGCTCGGCTCCGACGCCGCCATCATCGGCAACCGCCGCATCGCTGGCGGTGTCGAACTGACGGCCGCGCTGGACTACAAGCTGTCCGCCCTGGCCCCACGCGTGCCCAATGCGGAGCTCGAGGACGAGCTGCGCAAGACGCAGTCGCGCATCGTCACCGCCCAGGCCGAACTGACCGGGCGCGGTGATGCCGTCGAAGGCGGCAACCGGCAATTGTTTGCCGGCCAGTCGCTGACTGCGTCCGAGCCGTTGATCGAACCGCACGTCGATGAGCCGGTGGTCGCGGCTGTGCCGGCAGCGGCTCCCGTCGATCCGCGTCTGTTCGATGCCATGCGCTCCGAGCTGACCGGCCTGCGCGAGCTGCTGGAAGTCCAGCTCGGCTCGCTCGCCTGGAGCCAGCTGCAGGGCAGCAAGCCACAGCAGGCCAACCTCTGGCGCCGACTGCAGCGCCTCGGCCTGTCCGGTGGCCTGGCCCGCGAGCTGCTCGACCTCACTGCCGAAATCGAAGACCCGCGTCATGCCTGGCGCATGGTCCTGGCGCACCTGGCGCGGATGATTGACATCCCCGAGATCGAACCGATCGAGGAGGGCGGGGTCATCGCCATGGTCGGCCCGGCCGGCATGGGCAAGACCACCACCCTGGCCAAGCTGGCTGCCCGCTATGTGCTCAAGTACGGCGCGAACAACCTGGCGCTGGTCAGCATGGACAGCTTCCGCATCGGCGCCCAGGAGCAGCTCAAGACCCTGGGGCGCATCCTCAACGTGCCGGTCACCTACGTCGACCCGGGCGAGTCGCTGGCCCAGGCGCTGGAACCGCTGCTGCGCAAGCGCGTGGTGCTGATCGATACCGCCGGCCTGCAGGCCAGCGACCCGGCGCTGCGCATGCAGCTCGAGACCCTGGCCGGGCGCGGTATTGCCGCCAAGAATTACCTGGTGCTGGCAACCACCAGCCAGAAGCAGGTGCTCACCGCCGCCTACCACAGCTACAAGCGCTGCGGCCTGGCCGGTTGCATCCTGACCAAGCTCGATGAAACGGCATGCCTCGGCGAAGTGCTGAGCCTTGCCATCAGTCATGAACTGCCGGTGGCCTATCTGACCGATGGGCCGCGCATTCCTGACGACCTGCAACTGCCGCGCAAGCACCAGCTGGTGAGTCGCGCGGTCAGCGTGCAGTTGCAGGACGAGCCCAGCGACGAGGCCATGGCCGACATGTTCGCTGATCTCTACCACAACCCTGGCAAGCGTGCGGGTTGAGGGTGAATACTGTGCAAAGTACCTACATCATGGGGTTGCCCGGCCGGACCGTGGCCTTGAACGTTCAGCCCCTCATGTGGCCTGGGTCCAAGCGAGACAAGGTAAAGAACAGACATGGGTAGCATGCATCCCGTACAGGTGATCGCCGTGACCGGTGGCAAAGGTGGCGTCGGCAAGACTAACGTTTCAGTGAACCTGTCCCTGGCACTGGCCGAGCTCGGCCGCCGGGTCATGTTGCTGGACGCCGACCTGGGCCTGGCCAATGTCGACGTTCTGCTGGGGCTCACGCCCAAGCGCACCCTGGCCGACGTCATCGAGGGTCGCTGCGAGCTGCGCGATGTGCTGCTGCAGGGTCCCGGCGGCGTGCGCATCGTCCCGGCAGCTTCCGGCACCCAGAGCATGGTGCACCTGGCGCCCGCCCAGCACGCCGGCCTGATCCAGGCCTTCAGCGAGATCGGCGACAACCTTGACGTGCTGGTGATCGACACCGCTGCGGGTATTGGTGACTCGGTGGTCAGCTTTGTCCGCGCCGCCCAGGAAGTGTTGCTGGTGGTGTGCGACGAGCCCACTTCGATCACCGACGCCTACGCCCTGATCAAGCTGCTCAACCGCGACTACGGGATGAATCGGTTCCGCGTGCTGGCCAACATGGCCCAGAGCCCGCAGGAAGGGCGCAACCTGTTCGCCAAGTTGACCAAGGTCACCGATCGCTTCCTTGACGTCGCCCTACAATACGTTGGCGCCGTGCCGTACGACGAGTGTGTGCGCAAGGCCGTGCAGAAGCAGCGGGCGGTCTACGAGGCCTTCCCTCGCTCCAAGTGCGCGCTGGCGTTCAAGGCCATCGCGCAGAAGGTCGACAGCTGGCCGTTGCCTGCAAACCCGCGCGGGCACCTGGAATTCTTCGTCGAGCGCCTGGTGCAGCCCACCAGTGCAGGGCCGGTGTTATGAACGCGAGTGGTTTCAAGATGTACAGCAAGGCCGCCAAGGACGCTCAGTACGAGCTGATCGAACGCTACGCGCCACTGGTCAAGCGTATCGCCTACCACCTGCTGGCGCGGCTGCCGGCCAACGTCCAGGTCGAGGACCTGATCCAGGCCGGGATGATCGGCCTGCTGGAAGTGGCCAACAAGTACGACGCCAGCAAGGGCGCCAGTTTCGAGACCTATGCCGGCATCCGCATCCGCGGCGCCATGCTCGACGAGGTGCGCAAGGGGGACTGGGCGCCACGCTCGGTGCACCGCAACACGCGCATGGTCAGTGACGCGATTCGCTGCGTTGAAGCAAAGACGGGGCGCGACGCTAAAGATCACGAGGTTGCTGCCGAACTCCAATTGAGTCTCGATGATTACTACGGGATTCTGAACGACACCCTGGGCAGCCGCCTGTTCAGTTTCGACGACCTGCTGCAGGACGGCGAACATGAGGGGCTGCACGAGGATGGCGCCAGCAACCAGCTGGAGCCGGCGCGGGACCTGGAGGACGAACGCTTCCAGGCCGCATTGGCCGAAGCGATCGCCAACCTGCCGGAACGCGAGCGCCTGGTCCTGGCGCTGTACTACGACGAAGAGCTGAACCTCAAGGAAATCGGTGAGGTGCTGGGGGTCAGCGAATCGCGTGTCAGCCAGTTGCACAGCCAGTGCGCGGCACGTCTGCGCAGTCGCCTGGGTGAATGGCGGGCGCGTTGAGCCAAGGTTCGATGCAGTCGTTTTTTGTGGTGCCGAATTGATTGAGTGCGCGCTCGGCGCCGAGCGCGTTTAAGACTGCTTGGAGGTCTAATTGAACAAAGACATGAAAATCCTCATCGTTGACGACTTTTCGACGATGCGGCGGATCATCAAGAACCTGTTGCGTGATCTGGGTTTCACCAACGTCAAGGAAGCCGATGACGGCAACACGGCACTGCCGATGCTCACCAGTGAGCACTTTGACTTCCTGGTGACCGACTGGAACATGCCGGGCATGACCGGTATCGACCTGCTTCGCGCGGTTCGCGCCGACGAGCGCCTGAAGCACCTGCCGGTGTTGATGGTCACCGCCGAAGCCAAGCGCGAGCAGATCATCGAAGCTGCCCAGGCCGGCGTAAACGGCTATGTGGTCAAGCCTTTCACCGCCCTGGCGCTGAAAGAAAAGATCGAGAAGATCTTCGAACGCGTCAACGGCTGAGTCACGTCTGGGGGGCGCAATGGAGTCAACCAACAACTCTTTGGGTGAGTTCGAATCAACCCTGAAGAAGCATGCCCAGGAGCTGGTCGAGAGCCTCGAGCGCGGCCGCTTCGGTGATGCGGTGCAGCTGATCCACCAACTGAACCAGACCCGCGACCGCGGGCTGTACCAGGAGGTTGGCAAGCTCACCCGTGAACTGCACAGTGCAATCGTCAACTTCCAGATCGACCCGTCCATGCCGCAGGCCGAGGAAGTGTCGCAGATTACCGACGCCGCCGAACGCCTCTCCTATGTGGTTCGCCTCACCGAAGGTGCGGCCAACCGCACCATGGACCTGGCGGAGGCGTGCACCCCGGTGCTCAACGACCTCGCCGCCGAGGCCCAGAGCCTGTCCGCCGACTGGCAGCGCTTCATGCGCCGCGAGGTGGCAGCGCCGGAATTCCGTGAGCTGGTCAAGCGTGTGGACAGTTTCCTGGCGCACAGCGCCGAAGGTAACCAGAAGGTCGCCGGCCATCTCAACGATATCGTCCTGGCCCAGGATTATCAGGATCTCACCGGCCAGGTGATCAAACGGGTGACCACGCTGGTCACCGAAGTCGAAAGCAATCTGCTCAAGCTCGTGCTGATGGCAAGCCAGGTCGACCGCTTTGCCGGGATCGAACATGACCACCAGCAGCTGCGCGCTGAAAAAGATCAAGAAAAACATCCGACTCGGGGTGAAGGTCCGCAGATTCATGCCGATAAGCGTGAAGACGTCGTGTCCAGCCAGGACGATGTCGACGATCTGTTGTCCAGCCTGGGTTTTTAAGGAGCACGTTTAATGAGCTTCGGCGCCGATGAAGAAATCCTTCAGGATTTCCTGGTAGAAGCCGGCGAAATCCTCGAGCAACTGTCCGAGCAATTGGTCGAGCTGGAAAGCCGGCCTGATGACGCGGACCTGCTCAACGCGATTTTCCGCGGTTTCCACACTGTAAAAGGGGGCGCCGGCTTCCTTCAGCTCAATGAGTTGGTGGAGTGCTGCCACATTGCCGAGAACGTGTTCGACATCCTGCGCAAAGGTGAGCGCCGGGTTGACGCGGAACTGATGGACGTGGTGCTCGAGGCCCTCGACACGGTCAACAGCATGTTTGGCCAGGTGCGCGAGCGTACCGATGTCACGCCGGCCACGCCGGAACTGCTGGCTGCGTTGTCGCG
This sequence comes from Pseudomonas peradeniyensis, assembly GCF_014268935.2. GTDB lineage: Bacteria > Pseudomonadota > Gammaproteobacteria > Pseudomonadales > Pseudomonadaceae > Aquipseudomonas > Aquipseudomonas peradeniyensis. The sequence goes on from NZ_JABWRJ020000005.1 coordinate 257,234, forward strand.
TCTGGCCGAGCCCGGTGGCGCCGAAGCCCCGGCCCCGGTGGTCGAGGCGGCGCCCGTGGTGGAAACCGCGGCTGCCGAGCCCGACATCACCGATACCGAGTTCGAGCAACTGCTTGACTCGCTCGATGCGGTCAAGGCTGAAGCCCAGGCTCATGAGCAACTGCAGGGTGAAGAAATTAGCGGTGGCGGTGACGAGATCACCGATGCCGAGTTCGAGTCGCTGCTCGACCAGCTACACGGCAAGGGCCAGTTCTCGGCCGATGCCGCCGTCAGCGCGCCTGCGGCAGCCGCTCCGGCCAGCGACGAGATCACCGACGATGAGTTCGAATCGCTGCTCGACCAGTTGCACGGCAAAGGCACCTTCGCCGTCGACGCACTGCCAGGCGCCGCTGCGCCAGCGGCCAGTGCCGCACCCGCTGCGGGCGATGAGAGCATCAGCGAACACGAATTCGAGGCGCTGCTCGACCAGTTGCACGGCAAGGGCAAGTTCTCCGGTGACGCAGTCACCGCCGAAGCACCTGCCGCTGCCGTTGCCGCACCTGTCGCGGCCAAGGCCGAGGTCAAGCCAGTTGCCAAGCCGGCCCCCGCGCCTGCTGCAGCTCCTGCTCCTGCTCCAGCTGCCGCCAAGCCTGCCGCTCCGGCCCGCGCCCCGGCGCCGGCCGCCGAGAAGCACGGCGCCAGCGAGGCAGAAACCACCGTGCGGGTCGATACCGCGCGCCTGGACGAGATCATGAACATGGTCGGCGAACTGGTGCTGGTGCGTAACCGCCTGGTGCGCCTGGGGCTCAACAGCGGCGACGAGGCCATGTCCAAGGCCGTGTCCAACCTCGACGTGGTCACCGCCGACCTGCAGACCGCGGTCATGAAGACCCGCATGCAGCCGATCAAGAAAGTCTTCGGCCGCTTCCCGCGCCTGGTTCGCGACCTGGCCCGCCAGCTCAAGAAAGAGATCAACCTCGAGCTGGTCGGTGAAGAGACCGACCTCGACAAGAACCTGGTCGAGGCCCTGGCCGACCCGTTGGTGCACTTGGTGCGCAACGCCGTCGACCATGGCGTCGAGATGCCCGACGAGCGCGAAGCCTCCGGCAAGTCGCGCATGGGCCGGGTGGTGCTGTCCGCCGAGCAGGAGGGCGACCACATCCTGTTGTCGATCTCCGACGACGGCAAGGGCATGGACCCGAGCATCCTGCGCGCCAAGGCGGTGGAAAAGGGCCTGATGGACAAGGACGCGGCCGATCGCCTGAGCGAGTCGGACTGCTACAACCTGATCTTCGCCCCGGGCTTCTCGACCAAGACCGAGATCTCCGACGTGTCCGGCCGCGGCGTCGGCATGGACGTGGTGAAGACCAAGATTTCCCAGCTCAACGGCTCGATCAATATCTTCTCGGCCAAGGGCCAGGGGTCGAAGATCGTCATCAAGGTGCCGCTGACCCTGGCGATCATGCCAACCCTGATGGTGATGCTGGGCAACCAGGCGTTCGCCTTCCCGCTGGTCAACGTCAACGAGATCTTCCACCTCGACCTGTCGCGCACCAACGTGGTCGACGGCCAGGAAGTGGTGATCGTGCGCGACAAGGCGCTGCCGCTGTTCTACCTCAAGCGCTGGCTGGTCCAGGACCACGAGCACGAGGAGCAGCACGAAGGCCATGTGGTGATCCTGTCGGTCGGCACCCAGCGCATCGGCTTCGTCGTCGACCAGCTGGTCGGCCAGGAGGAGGTGGTGATCAAGCCACTGGGCAAGATGCTGCAGGGCACCCCGGGCATGTCCGGCGCGACCATCACCGGTGACGGCCGGATCGCGCTGATCCTCGACGTCCCGAGCATGCTCAAGCGTTACGCCGCCCGGCGTATTTGATTTCGGTGGCGCGCCCTGGCGGGTGCGCCGCCTAATGGAGTGTTTATGGCAGTCAAGGTCCTGGTGGTGGATGATTCCGGTTTCTTCCGCCGCCGTGTCTCGGAAATTCTCTCGGCGGACCCGACGATCCAGGTCGTGGGTACCGCGACCAACGGCAAGGAAGCGATCGACCAGGCGCTGGCGCTCAAGCCCGATGTCATCACCATGGACTATGAAATGCCCATGATGGACGGCATCACCGCAGTGCGGCACATCATGCAGCGCTGCCCGACGCCGGTGCTGATGTTCTCCTCGCTGACCCACGAAGGCGCCCGCGTCACCCTCGACGCCCTGGACGCCGGTGCGGTCGACTACCTGCCGAAGAACTTCGAGGACATCTCGCGCAACCCGGAAAAGGTCAAGCAGATGCTTTGCGAGAAGGTCCACACTATCTCGCGCAGCAACCGCCGTTTCAGCGCCTATTCCAGCCCGGCGCCGGCTGCCACGCCGGCCCCGGCCAGCAGCCATGCGCCGGCCAGCAGCTTCGCCAGCACTGCCCCTGCGCGCACGGCCGCCCCGGTCCGTGCCGCGGCACCGGCTGCCGCGCATTCGCCAGCGCCCAAGCGCAAGCCGTACAAGCTGGTCGCCATCGGCACCTCCACCGGTGGTCCGGTGGCGCTGCAGCGGGTGCTGACCCAGCTGCCCGCCGGATTCCCGGCGCCGATCGTGCTGATCCAGCACATGCCGGCGGCCTTCACCAAGGCCTTCGCCGAGCGCCTGGACAAGCTGTGCAAGATCAGCGTCAAGGAAGCCGAGGACGGTGACGTGCTGCGTCCGGGCCTGGCCCTGCTGGCCCCGGGTGGCAAGCAGATGATGGTCGACGGCCGTGGCACGGTGAAGATCCTGCCGGGCGACGAGCGCCTGAACTACAAGCCCTGCGTCGATATCACCTTCGGTTCCGCCGCCAAGTCCTATGGCGACAAGGTGCTCTCGGTGGTGCTCACCGGCATGGGCGCCGACGGTCGCGAAGGCGCGCGCCTGCTCAAGCAGGGCGGCAGCACCGTATGGGCACAGGATGAAGCCAGCTGTGTGATCTATGGCATGCCCATGGCCATCGTCAAGGCCAACCTGGCCGATGCCGTGTACAGCCTTGACGAGATCGGCAAGCACCTGGTCGAGGCCTGCGTCTGATGGATGTGTTGAGCCTTATCGGCCTGATCCTCGCCTTTGTCGCCATTGTCGGCGGCAACTTCCTCGAGGGCGGCCACGTCGGTGCGCTGATCAACGGCCCGGCGGCATTGATCGTGCTGGGCGGCACCCTGGCGGCGGCGCTGTTGCAGTCGCCACTGTCGTCGTTCAAGCGCGCGCTGCAGATCGTGCGCTGGATCTTCTTCCCGCCGCGGGTGGACCTGCCCGGTGGCATCGACCGGGTGGTGAACTGGAGCCTGACCGCACGCAAGGAAGGCCTGCTGGGCCTGGAAGGCGTCGCCGACGCCGAGCCCGATCCCTACGCGCGCAAAGGCCTGCAACTGCTGGTCGACGGCGCCGAGCCGGAAGCCATCCGCAGCATCCTTGAAGTCGACTTCCTGACCCAGGAAGCCCGCGACATACAGGCTGCCAAGGTGTTCGAGAGCATGGGCGGCTACGCGCCGACCATCGGCATCATCGGTGCGGTGATGGGCCTGATCCACGTGATGGGCAACCTGGCCGATCCGTCGCAGCTGGGCAACGGCATTGCCGTGGCCTTCGTCGCCACCATCTACGGCGTGGCCAGCGCCAACCTGATCCTGCTGCCGGTCGCCAACAAGCTCAAGGCCATCACCCTGCGCCAATCGCGCTACCGCGAGATGTTGCTCGAGGGCCTGCTGTCGATCGCCGAAGGCGAGAACCCGCGCTCGATCGAGCTGAAGCTGCAAGGCTTCATGGAGTAAGCCATGGCCCGTCGTCGCAAGATCGAAGAGCACGAGAACCACGAGCGCTGGCTGGTCTCGTATGCCGACTTCATCACCCTGCTGTTCGCCTTCTTCGTGGTCATGTACTCGATCTCGTCGATCAACGAGGGCAAGTACAAGCAGATTTCCCAGGCGCTGATCGGGGTCTTCAATGACCCCGAACGCAGCATGAAGCCGATCCCCATCGGTGACGAGCGGCCACTGAGCGTCAAGCCCGCCGAGCCGCTGATCAAGGACAGCGAGCAGACCGACGCGGGCCTGGCGCAGACCAGCGTCGATCCGCTCAAGACCATCACCGACGATGTCCGCGACGCCTTCGGCGACCTGATCAAGTCCAACCAGATGACCGTGCGTGGCAACGAACTGTGGGTGGAGATCGAGCTCAACTCCTCGCTGCTGTTCGCCAGCGCCGACGCCATGCCCAGCGATGTCGCCTTCGAGATCATCGAGAAGGTGGCGAAGATCCTCAGGCCGTTCGCCAACCCGGTGCACGTCGAGGGCTTCACCGACAACCTGCCGATCCGCACCGCCCAGTACCCGACCAACTGGGAGCTGTCGTCGGCGCGGGCGGCGAGCATCGTCCGGCTGCTGGCCATGGAAGGGGTCAGCCCGGGGCGCATGGCCTCGGTGGGCTATGGCGAGTACCAGCCGGTGGCCAGCAACGACACCGCCGACGGGCGTGCGCGCAACCGTCGGGTGGTGCTGGTGATCTCGCGCAACCTGGAGGTGCGTCGCAGCCTGACCGGCAGCGGCAGCGCCAATGCCACCCCGGATGCGGCGATGCGCCGGGCTGGCACACAAAGTGCACCAGCCTCGCCAGCACCGTCGACCGGGGGCTGATTTCGTCAAATCCCCGTCACTGAATTTCACACCGTTCCCGGCAGGGCAGGCGGCCATACCGGGAGGAAGCAACGCACGATGAGAGTCTGGGCAGTAGCCAATCAAAAAGGTGGCGTCGGCAAGACCACCACCACCATCGCCCTGGCCGGCCTGCTGGCCGAGGCGGGCAAGCGCGTGGTCGTGGTCGACCTCGACCCGCACGGCTCGATGACCAGCTACTTCGGGCACAACCCCGATGCGCTCGAGCACAGCTGCTACGACCTGTTCCTGCACAAGGGCACGGTGCCCGAGGGCTTGCCGGGCCAGTTGCTGCTGCCGACCAGCGACGAGCGTATTTCGCTGCTGCCTTCGAGCACCGCGCTGGCGGTGCTGGAGCGCCAGTCGCCGGGGCAGAGTGGCCTGGGCCTGGTGATCGCCAAGAGTCTGGCGCAGCTGTGGCAGGATTTCGACTTTGCCCTGATCGACAGCCCGCCCTTGCTGGGCGTGCTGATGGTCAACGCCCTGGCCGCCAGCCAGCAGCTGGTGATCCCGGTGCAGACCGAGTTCCTTGCGGTCAAGGGCCTGGAGCGCATGGTCAGCACCCTGGGCATGATCAACCGCTCGCGCAAGCAAGCGCTGCCCTACCAGATCGTGCCAACCCTGTTCGACCGCCGGACCCAGGCGTCGCTGGGCACCTTGAAGGTGCTGCGCGACACCTATGGCGACCAGGTCTGGCAGGGCTACATTCCGGTGGACACGCGCCTGCGTGACGCCAGCCGCAACGGCGTCACGCCTTCGCAGTTCGACGGCAAGAGCCGTGGCGTGGTGGCCTACCGGGCGCTGCTCAAGCACCTGCTCACCTACCGCTCCGCATTGCAGGTGGCGTGATGAACCAGGCACGGCAGATCACCACCAAGCCACAGATGGCCTTGCAGTCCTACCTCGATGGGCTGCTCCAGGAGGCCACCGAGTCGTTCGAGCTGCCGGCGGAGCTGGAGGCACCCGTCGAGGAGCCTGTCGAGCAGGCCCCAGGCGATGACTTCGAAGCCGCGGTCCGCGAGGAACAGGCTCGTGACGCCCAGCGCCAGGTGGCCCCGGCCCTGCCTGCGGCGCGGCCCTTTGCCGAGCCGCAGGCGAAGGTCCTGCCGACCGTGCTGCCGCCTGCCACGCCGGTGGTGGAACCGGTGGTCGCCGTGGTCGAGACCGAGGTGCTGGCCGAAGCCAGCATTCCGGTCCTGAGTGAAACCCAGATCATCGAACCCGTGGCGCCGCTGGTGGAACTGCATGTGCCGGCGGCACCCGCCGCGCCAACGCCGCCGGCCAGCGTCGATGGCCGTCCGGATTGGGCCGCCGAGCCGTTCGAATGCCTGTTGTTCGATGTCGCCGGGCTGACCCTGGCAGTACCGCTGGTATGCCTGGGTTCGATCTACACCCTGGCCGGCCAGGAGCTGACACCACTGTTCGGCCAGCCGGACTGGTTCCTCGGCATCCTCACCTGCCAGGCGGGCAACCTCAAGGTGCTCGACACGGCGCGCTGGGTGATGCCGGACCGCTACCGCGACGATTTCCGCCAGGGCCTGCAATACGTGATTTCCGTGCAGGGTTATGAGTGGGGGTTGGCCGTGCACCAGGTCAGCCGCTCGCTGCGCCTTGACCCGAACGAGATCAAGTGGCGTAGCCAGCGCGGCCAACGCCCGTGGCTGGCCGGCACGGTGATCGAACACATGTGTGCGCTGCTCGATGTCGCCGCACTGGCCGAGCTGATCGCCAGTGGCGCGGTCAAGCAGCTGAACACCAAACACAACTGAATCAACGCCGCTACTGCCGCGGCAACACAGAGCACACCGCCGATGGCGGATTTTGAGGGCTAGGGGAATGAAAAAGTCGTCTGCACAAGGTTCCGAAGATCCGATCCTGCAGTGGGTAACCTTCCGTCTGGACAACGAGTCCTACGGTATCAACGTCATGCAGGTGCAGGAAGTCCTGCGCTACACCGAGATCGCCCCGGTTCCGGGCGCACCCAGCTACGTCCTGGGCATCATCAACCTGCGCGGCAACGTGGTGACGGTGATCGACACCCGCCAGCGCTTCGGCCTGATGCCGACTGAAGTCACCGACAACACCCGCATCGTCATCATCGAGGCGGACAAGCAAGTAGTCGGCATCCTCGTCGACAGCGTCGCCGAAGTGGTCTACCTGCGTCAGTCGGAGATCGAGACCGCGCCTAATGTCGGCAACGAAGAGTCGGCCAAGTTCATCCAGGGCGTCTGCAACAAGAACGGCGAGCTGCTGATCCTGGTCGAGCTGGACAAGATGATGACCGAGGAAGAGTGGTCCGAGCTGGAGAACATCTGAGTTGATCTTCGAGGTTGCTGTCATCTTCCTGGCGCTGCTCTGGGCGCTGAGCCTGTGGTTCTTCCTCAACTACAGCAAGCGCCAGCGCGAGCTGGCCGCCCAGCAGGCCCAGGGCGATGCGCTGCGTGACCAGCGCATCAAGGACCTGGCCAAGCGCCTGGACGACTATCAGAACGGCACCGTGCGCATGGGCGAGGCGATCCATGAACTGCGCGCGGTGGTTGCGCCGTTGCCCGAGAAGCTGCAGCAACTGGAGCAGCGCGACCCCAACAGCGTCACCTTCGCCCAGGCCGCCAAGCTGGTGGGGATGGGCGCGAGCGTCGAGGAGCTGACCCAGACCTGCGGGTTGACCCAGGCCGAGGCGCAGTTGATGAGCAAGCTGCACCGCGGCGAGTGATGAACCGGGCGACGCAATTCGCCCGGCTATTTTCAGGCGTTATGCCAGGAATGGAGGTCACCGATCTTCACTGCGTTACGCAGCGCCAGTTCGTGGCTCTCGATGTCTATAGTGGCAGGAAGTGAGTCCGTCAGAAGGAAATTTCCATCTTTCTGAGGGAGTGATTTCAGTTTTACGATGTGTCGCATGATACGCAGCCTGGACAGGTCCACATTGTCCGCATTGTCAATCACATCGTTGAGCAGGCGAGGTCCAGTCATCCTGCTCAATTTCTTGGTGTATGCATCGAAGCCGGACTCGCCTTTGAGTGGTCTGCTGTCATAGAACGTCGACTCATCAATGAAGCGTTCGCGCATCGCTTCAGAGATTATATCCAGGGTGTCATTGCCTGCATGGCTTCCGATGGGGGTGTTGTTGTAGTCACAATGCATTTCCAGGAGGTCATAGTTCGTTGGGGAGCTCAGCAGCAGACCATCGGGAGTCGCCTTGAGGGGAACTCTGGTGATCAACGCTCTATTGCCCGGAAATTCCTTGTCAATGATCAAGGTGTCATCAAGGTCAATGTAGTATCCGCCTTCAATTTTGAGGAGTGGGTATCGAAGTACATCGCTAGCTGAAGCGTAGTGTTTCTTGGTGAGGGCCAGATCGTATTGTTCGAAATACTCAGTGTTTTTGAAGTCCGTGTAGAAGGCTTCTTCTTCCAGCGTTACCACCTGTAGTTGATCTGGGTATCCAGAAAGTTTCGCAAGGTTGCTCTGGTATGCATCTGGATGGGCATTTGAAAGGTAAATTCGATATCTGAACCGGGTATCCCCTGCCAAACTTTCGACATTGCTTGCGAGGTTGTCCAGCATGTCTTGGGGGATAGTTTTGTCTCCAACCCAGATACTAAAAATCTTCTTGGGAAGGTCACTCCACTCGGAGGGGGCGACCTGGGGAATCTTGATGGGTAGCCTCAAGTCGACTCCCAACGCGCGCAATGTTTCCATGCGCATCTCATCTGTGGCCGGCGGCGGTGCCTCGATTGCAACCAGGCCATCATTCGGATCTATGACTCGATAATAGGTGGGCTGCCTCTTCGCTTTATCCGATTTGACAATGAAGGCATCGTGCTCACTGTCGTAGAGTACTGCGACCCGATCTTCCCCTAATACAGCCTCCATTTGATTGACGCCGTCGCCATCAAGGAATCGGGTGATCCACTCGGATAAATAACTATCTTCTGGAAGCGCTACCGGTACGCGCAGGGAGAAAAAGGGTTCCATCTCCTGCTCTGCGGGCAACCGAGGCGGATCAATCGGGCTCAGGGGATAGCCCACCTGATCATTCACTCGCTGGGGCATGACGAGCTCCACACTTCTTCCGGTGAAGAGCCTGCGCACGCGAGTCGCTGCTCGCAGGGCCAAAGGCGCGGCATTGAGCAGGCCGAACTCGATGTTGCTCACTCCGTCAGCCTTGTCCTCAAGCGTCTTGCCGTTGATTGCCTGGTCGATCCCCAGGCCAAACTGCGCGATGCCACCGACGGCCAGCAGCGGTATGAGTTCAGGAGCCACCAGCGCCAGGGGCGCCAGCAGGTTTATCGAGGTCACCAGGTAGTCACGCCAGCGGGCCTTGGTCACTTGCGTTTTACTGATGATGAGAAAGTCGGCATCGGCATAGCTGCGCTTGCGCTGGCGCAGCGTGAGGGCTTCGAACAAGTCACCTTCGATCAGCGGACTGTACTTGTGGGCCTTGTAGTTGACGTAATCCCTGGGCGGCCAAGGACCATCGACGGTAAAGCCTGGTCGGTTGGGGGAGCGAGTGTGGAAGTGCGGGTAGGTGCCAAGGCCATCAAGTGCAGTATCCAGCCCGCTGAAGTCCAGGCCGTCGGGGGTGTCGGCCAGTTTGAAATACTGACGCAGGCGCTGGCGTTTTTCGCTGTCACGGCACTGTTCCGCGAACCAATCCTTCAGGGCGTTCATGCCGTCGAACTCATGGAAGGGTGATGAATTTCCTGGCAGGTACAGCAGTACTTGCTGATGTGCTGGGTCAGCAATCTGGATGATATCGGTGGCGGTGTAGCCATAGACATTCAAAGGCCTGATTTCCAGGCCGGAAGCTCTCGGCATGAGTCCCGCCGCTTGCCAGGCCAACTGACGGCCAGCGTCACTCAAGGAGCCTTCCTGGACCTGTTTGTTGCAGGCGGCGATAAAGCTTATCTGCAGAGACTGTGGATGGGTTTTCCTGGTCTTTTGCCAATACTCGTCCAGCATCGTGACGAAGCCGGCGTGCAGGTCCAGGTTCCAGATGAACTGCTGCATGGCCTCGACATCGACCGGCAGGTGCGTGGTGCTGTCGTAGCGCGCCGGGGTGGACCTGCGGAAGATGCCGTTGAAGACAGAGAAACGCGCGCTGTTGTCGAGCGGTCCGAGCGCTGGTAGATGCTTGACCATGGTCAGCGGGCCGTCTGGCAAGGTACCTGCCCAGTTACCCGGGAACAGCTGGCCGATCAGGTCCTTGTTGTTTTCACCTTGCCAGTTCGAGAGCACCGCCTGGGTGAGCGAAAGTCGCTGGGCAACCATGGCCTGATTACCCCGGTAGTGCAGGGTGACGACGTCGGTCTGGTCGGGGTCAAGCTGATGCTGCTCCTGCTCAGCCCATTCACGGATTGCCTTGGCGGCATACAGGTTAGGACTGGGAATATTCTGCAGGTGGCGGCGGATGAACTGTTCGCCCGCGTTGTTTACAAAAGTGGAAGCCATTGGAATCGATCCGCGTGGATAAATGAGGCTCCACGGTAGCGACGGCGATTACCCAAGCTTACGTATATGTTTACCACCAGGATGATAAAGGCGGCCGTCAGGCCGCCCCGGCTGCATCAGGGCTTGGCCCAAGAGTGGTAGTTGCCGACTTCGGCTACATGGTTGAGCGGTATGTCGCCTGTCGCGGCTTCACGCAAGGGCTGCTCGACGGGGGCTACCAGGTACATCGCATTGTGCTGCGGCAAGGCGTGCAGGTTGATGATCTGTCGTAATGCCCGCAGCCGTGGCAAGCGCTGGTCGATGACATCGTTCAGCAGGCCAGGCCCGGTCATGTGGCTCAGGCGCAAGGCATAGGCATCGAATTCGGGGCCCTTCACTACTGGCCTGTTGCCGTAGAAGTCACGGTTGGCCAGGTAGCGCTCGTGCATGGTGTCCGAAATCGCCTGTAGCGTCGGGTTGCCGGCATGGCTGGCGATCATGTTGGTGTTGTACTGGCAGTACATCCCCAGGGCGTCGTTGTTCATCGGGACACCTAAAATGAGGCTGTCCGGTGTGGTGGCCAGGGTCACCGAGTCGATCGCGGCGCGGTTGGGATTGTCCGGATGAACCGGGTCGGCGAGCAAGGTATCGTCGACGTCCAGGTACAAACCGCCTTCTTCAGCGAGCAGGGGATAGCGCAGGATGTCGGATGCCGAGGAGAAATTTGCACCTGCGCCGCCAACGGCATCTTGATACTGCTCGAAGTATTTGCTGTCGCGCAACCTTGCGAAGAACGGCTGCTCCTCCAGGGTCAGCACATCGAGATGCGGTGCGTGTGCGGCCAGTAGCCTCAGGTTCTCGCTGAAGGCCTGGGCATTGGCGTTGGACAGGAACAGCCTGTAGGCATACTGGCTGTTTGTCAGGCGCTGCTGGTTGCGTGCCAGCGTGGTCAACAGTTTGGGCGCGATCACCTTGTCGCCTACCCAGATGCTCGAGATCTGGCGCGGAATCGGCTGGCGCAGCTGTGCCTCGAAGGGCGGGATTTCCAAAGGCAGCTGTACATCCACGCCCATGGCTCGCAGGCTGCTCATGCGCATCGGGTCGGTGACTGTGTGGGCGTTCGGGGTCATCTCGACAAGTCCGTGGCCTTCTGGCGACACCCGGTAGTAAGTTGGCCTTATCTCGTTCGCCTCGGACTCGAGGATGAAAGCATCATGTTCACTGTCGTAGAGGACCAGTGTGTTGTAGCCATTCAACACGGATTGAAGCTGCGCCTCCGAGTCCGCAGAGACCGGCACGCGCGCCAGCCATTGGGTGATGGCGGTGTCGCCGCCGGGCAAGGGGGGGACTGTCGAGCCGAACAGACCGACCAGCTGGCGTTCGGGCAGCGCCGGGGGCGTGATCGGGCTCAATGGGTAGCCCAGTTGTTCATTCACCCGACTGGGGAGGATAAAACGCCTGCCTTTGGCGGGGTACAGCACTCGCGCTCGCGCCAATGGCCGCAAGGCAAGTGGTGCTGCGTTCATCAGCCCGAACTCGATGTTCGTCACGCCCTCGGCCTTGTCGTTGAGTGACTTGCCGTTGACTGCCTGATCGATTCCCGCCGCGAACTGGGCAATGCCGCCGAGGGCTAGCAGCGGTGCCAGTTCCGGCAGCACCACGGCCAAGGGGGCCAGCAGATTGATTGTGCTGACCACATAGCCGCGCCAGCGCGCCTTGGTGACTTCCTGGTTGCTGGTAATGGTGAAGTCGGCGTCGGCAAAGCTGCGCTTGCGCTGGCGCAGACTCAAGGCTTCGAACAGGTCGCCGTCAAGCTTCGGGCTGTATTTGTCCGGACGGTAGTTGACGTAGTCCCTGGGGGGCCAACGGCCGTCGGTGGTAAATCCCGGTCGGTTTGCCGAACGATAGTGAATGCCTGGGTAAGCGCCCAGGCCTTCGAGGGCAGTGTCCAGGCCACTGAAGTCCAACCCATCGGGTGTGTCGTCCAAGCTGAAGTGCTGGCGCAGGCGCTGGCGTTTATCGCTGTCTTGGCACTGCTTGGCGAACCAGTCCTGAAGCGCTGCCATGTTGGCGAACTCGTGGATGGGTGAGGCGTTGCCAGGCAGGTAGAGCAGGACAGAAGGCCGAGCCTTGTCAGTGATGTATAGAAGATCGGTGGCGCTGTAGCCGTAGACGTTCAGTGGCCTGATTCGCAGGCCGACCGTCCGGGGGGCCAGGCCTGCAGCCTGCCAGGCCAGCTGGCGTGCCCCATCGCTCAAGGAGCCTTCGCTCACCTGCTTGTTGCAGGCGGTGATGAAGCTGATCCGCATGGACAGCTGGTGGCCATGCAGGGCGCGCTGCCAGTAGTCGTCCAGCATGGCGGTGAAGCGGGTGTGGAAATCCAGGTTCCAGATGAAGCGCTGCAGGGCTTCGACATCCACGGCAAGATGCGTCGTGCTGTCGTATTGGCCGCTGCCGGTCCGGCGAAACAGGCCATTGAACACCGAGTGATCGGCACCGTTCACCCACGGTCCGCGAGCTGGCAGTCGATCGACGATCTGCAGCGGACCGGATGGCAGTGTACCGGACCAGTGGCCCGGGAGCAGTTGGCCGAGCAGGTTCTTGTCGGTCTCGCCTTGCCAGTTCGAGAGCACCGCCTCGGTCAGTGACAGGCGTTGGGCGACGACGGCCTGGTGGCCTCGGTAGTGCAGGGTGACGACGTCGGTCTGATCCGGATCCAGGTCCGATCCCTGGCGTTTGGCCCAGTCACGGATGGCTTGGGCCGCGTGTTTGTCGGGGCGGGGAATGGCCTGCAGGTGATCGCGGACGAGCTGTACACCCAGGTTGTTGACGAAAGGTTGAGGCATGGTTGAGTCGACCTGTGTGGGAAACCAGGTGCAACGGTGACTCAACCCTTATCTCGGGGAGCGGTAATGAATTATCGCGCAAGCATGGCATGGCCCCTCAAGGAGGGTAGCCACGCAGGTTCAGTGGGTATCCACGCCTGCCGGCAGGAACAGCTGCTCGGGCGTGATATCCCGTGGCGGCGCAGGCTGGTCGTCGAAGCCCACCGGTACTTTGCCGCGCAATTGCCAGGCGAAGGCGATGATCTCGGCGATGGTCAGGTACAGCGCCTCGGGAATTTGCTCGCCTAGCTCCAGCCTGGCCAGCAGGCGTACCAGTTCGGCGTTCTCGTAGATCGGCACTTCATGTTCGCGGGCCAGGGCGAGGATGGCCTCGGCCAGTTCGTCGTCGCCCTTGGCGCTCAGGGTCGGGGCCTGCTGGCCGTCGTAGCTCAGGGCAATGGCCTGGCGTGGCTGCTTGTGCGTCATGCGGTCTCATCCACCCAGCGTTGTTCGAGGCGTGTGCGTGGGCCTTGCGGTGGCGTGCCGGGGTGGCACTCCAGGTCACCGACATCCAGGCCGCGGGCCAGCAGGCGCTCGCGCAGCGTGCCGAGCTGACTGTCGATCAGGCGGGCGGTCTGTTCCTGCTCTGCCCACAGCTGTCCCGACAGACGTCCTTGCAGCAGTTGCGCCTGGACCTGCAGCGGGCCGAGCGGTGACAGGTCGAAGGCCAGTTCGATCCGCCATATGGCCTCCAGCGGATCACGCCCTTCACGTTCGCGATCCGCTTGCTGCTCCGGCGTTTCCTCGCGCTGCAGCTTGACCTGCAGGGGAATGAACTCCTGGCCGTGGCGGATGGGGATCTCGGTCTGCCAGGTGGTCTGCTGGTTGCCGTTCTCCAGTGGTCCGGATTGCTGCAGGCTGGACAGTGCGTGGCTCTGCAGGCGCGAGATGGCGGCGGCGGCCAGGCGCAGCAATTGCTGCAGGTCGCCTTCGTTTTCCAGGTTTTGCAACAGCCGCGAGGGCAGGGGGAAGGCTCCAGGTTGCGGGCGCGGGCTGACCTGGCCAAGCATGCCCAGCGCGCTGCGGGCGAAACCAGGCAGGGCATGGGCCAACGTACTGGTCTGTGCGGGCGTGAGCGCCTGTCCCGTGGGGGGATTGGGCAACTGTGCGATCAGCCTGACCAGTTGTGTCTTCAGGTCGGGCGCCACGCCGCTTGCCAGGCCGCCCAGCAGCTTGGCTTCAAGGAAGGCGCCACTGTTGTTCAGGGCCTGGGCCAGGTTTTTCGCATCACCCAGTTGGCGGGCATCGGGCAGGCTGGCCAGCAGGCGTTCGGCGCTGGCGCGCAGTTGCGTGCCAGCGTCGCCGGAGGTGGCGATCTGCTGCAGGGCATTGAGCAAGCCAGGCAGCGAGGCCTGTCGGCCTTGCTGGGTCACCAGCTGCTGGGCAATGGCGAGTTGATCCTGGCGGCCGCTCAAGGGAACGAAGCGCAGCGACTGGTCACCTTGTACCAGCGCGCTGAGCAGGCTGCCGACGGGCAGTGGCCTCGGGCTGTCGATGGCCAGGGTGGCGCCGGCCTGGCTGCTGTTGAGCAGGCTTACCAGCGAGCGGAAACTGGCGATCTCGCCTGCGTTCTGCGGCAGGGGCTGGCTGGTCAGGACCTTGCCTTGCAGCAGTGTGCCGACTGGAACCTGGCTGGTGTCCAGGCGGGTGAGGGTAGTGATGTTGTTGGCGTGGACCTGCTGCACCATGACCGCCAGGCGGTTGCTTTCAGTCTGCGTGACCGTGACCTGGCTGCCCTGGGGCAGGGGTTGGCTGGTATTGGCCTGCAACTGGGTCTGGTTGCCGTTGCCCTGGGTCAGACGCAGCAACAGCTGGAAATCCACGCCGACCTGGCGCATCGACATGACCTCGGCACGTGCCGTCTCACCCGGGGCCAGCAGGCCGGGTTGCGGTTGCAGCAGGCGCAGCAGCTCGCCGGTCATGGCCGCCTTGGCCGCCTGGGGGCCTGGCACGGTTTGTGCGCCGAGACTATTGATTTCAGTCATGATTGTATACAACCTGTCGAACTCGGCCTCTTGGCAGCGCGGTGACGCGTGTAATAATGCCGACCGCCCATTGTTGCCAGTATAACGGCAGCGCGGCGGGCGACTTGAGACATAGGGGCTTTGGAGCGGCGTTACCCGCGAAGCAGGCGACACCGCCCCGAAGCCCTACAAAGATAAGGCGAAACCGTGACCCTTCACCTCCAAGCCGCAGGCCTGGCCTGCGAGCGCGACTGGCGACTGCTGTTCGAGCACCTGCACTTCGAACTGCACCCTGGCGACATGCTGCAGATCGCCGGCCCCAACGGCAGCGGCAAGACCAGCCTGCTGCGCCTGCTGGCCGGGCTCATGCAACCCACCGCCGGGCAGATCCTGCTCGGCGGCCAGCCATTGGCCGAACAACGCCATGCCCTGGCCAGCATCCTGCTGTGGATCGGCCATGCCGCCGGGATCAAGGACCTGCTTACCGCCGAAGAGAACCTTGCCTGGCTCTGCGCCCTGCACCGGCCGGCCGGCCGCGAGGCAATCTGGCGGGCGCTGGAGGCCGTCGGCCTGCGCGGTTTCGAGGATGTGCCCTGTCACACCCTGTCCGCCGGCCAGCAGCGCCGGGTCGCCCTGGCCCGGCTGTACCTGGACAGCCCGCCGCTGTGGATCCTCGACGAACCGTTCACTGCCCTCGACAAGCAGGGCGTGGCCCAACTGGAGGCCCACCTCGCGGCCCACTGCGAGCAGGGCGGCACCGTGGTGCTGACCACCCACCATACGCTCGAGCGCAAGCCCTCCGGCTACCGTGAGCTGAACCTGGGGCAGTGGGCGGCATGAGCGTATTCCTTCTGCTGTTGCGCCGCGAGGCGCGCCTGTTGTTCCGCCGTCCGGCGGAGCTGGCCAATCCGCTGGTGTTCTTCGCCATCGTCGTCGCCCTGTTCCCGCTGGCGGTCGGTCCTGAGACACAATTGTTGCAAACCTTGTCGCCGGGACTGGTCTGGGTTGCGGCCCTGCTGGCGGTGCTGCTGTCGCTGGACGGGTTGTTCCGCAGCGATTTCGAGGACGGTTCGCTTGAACAATGGGTGCTTTCACCGC
This sequence comes from Pseudomonas peradeniyensis, assembly GCF_014268935.2. Lineage (GTDB taxonomy): Bacteria > Pseudomonadota > Gammaproteobacteria > Pseudomonadales > Pseudomonadaceae > Aquipseudomonas > Aquipseudomonas peradeniyensis. The sequence goes on from NZ_JABWRJ020000005.1 coordinate 273,258, forward strand.
ACCCGCTGGCCTTGCTGGTACTGGCCAAGGTGCTGGCGCACTGGATCTTTTCCGGGCTGGCGCTGGTATTGTTGGCGCCACTTCTGGCATTGATGCTGGGCCTGCCGAGCGCCTGCCTGCCGGTGCTGCTCGCCTCCCTGCTGCTGGGCACGCCGGTGCTGAGCCTGCTGGGCGCGGTGGGCGCGGCGCTGACGGTTGGTCTCAAGCGCGGTGGCCTGCTGCTGGCGTTGCTGATTCTGCCGTTGTATATCCCTGTATTGATCCTGGGCAGTGGTGCGTTGCAGGCGGCGTTGCAGAATATGCCAGCCACCGGCCATCTGCTCTGGCTCGCCAGCCTGACGGCGCTGGCGGTGACACTGGCACCCTTTGCGATCGCGGCCGGCCTGAAGATCAGCGTCGGCGAATAACGAGTCCCGGGCACCGCAGCCCGGCCAATACCCTGGATGTACCCTGATGAAAATGAGTTGGACGTGGTTCCACAAGCTGGGTTCCCCCAAATGGTTCTATGCCATCAGCGGCCGCATGCTGCCGTGGCTGACCGTTTCCTCAATCGTGCTGCTGCTGGTCGGCATCACCTGGGGCCTGGCCTTCGCCCCCCAGGACTACCAGCAGGGCAACAGTTTCCGCATCATCTATATCCACGTGCCGACGGCCATGCTCGCCCAGTCGTGCTACGTGATGCTCGCGGTGGCGGGTGTGGTGGGGCTGGTGTGGAAGATGAAACTGGCCGACGTCGCGCTGCAGTGCGCGGCGCCCATCGGCGCCTGGATGACCGCGGTAGCCTTGGTTACCGGGGCGATCTGGGGCAAGCCCACCTGGGGTAGCTGGTGGGTCTGGGACGCGCGCCTGACATCCATGCTGATCCTGCTGTTCCTGTACTTCGGCATCATCGCCCTGGGCCAGGCCATCAGCAATCGCGACAGCGCGGCCAAGGCCTGCGCGGTGCTGGCGATCGTCGGCGTGGTCAACATCCCGATCATCAAGTACTCGGTGGAGTGGTGGAACACCCTGCACCAGGGCGCCACCTTCACCCTCACCGAAAAACCGGCAATGCCCGTTGAGATGTGGCTACCGCTGCTGCTCACCGCGCTGGGCTTCTATTGTTTCTTCGGCGCCGTGCTGCTGCTGCGCATGCGCCTCGAAGTGCTCAAGCGCGAGGCCCGCGCCAGTTGGGTCAAGGATGAGGTGCTGGGCCAGCTCGGACGGGAGGTGGCACGATGAGCTTTGCGTCCTTCAGTGATTTTCTCGCCATGGGCCACCATGGCCTGTACGTCTGGTCGGCCTACGGCATCTGCCTGGCGGTGCTGGCGCTGAATGTCGCCGCGCCCCTGCTGGCCCGCCGTCGCTACCTGCAAGAAGAGGCGCGTCGTCTGCGCCGGGAGAGCAAACCGTGAATCCGCAGCGCAAGAAACGCCTGTTCATCATCCTCGGCCTGCTGGCCGGTGTCGGCGTCGCCGTGGGCTTCGCCCTGAGCGCGCTGCAGCAGAACATCAACCTGTTCTACACCCCGACGCAGATCGCCAATGGCGAAGCGCCGCTGGACACCCGCATCCGCGCTGGCGGCATGGTCGAGAAAGGCTCGGTGCAGCGCTCGGCCGATTCGCTCGACGTGCGCTTCGTGGTCACCGACTACACCAAGTCGGTGACGATCACCTACCGCGGCATCCTCCCCGACCTGTTCCGCGAAGGGCAGGGCATCGTCGCCCTCGGCAAGCTCAACGCCGATGGCGTGGTGGTGGCCGACGAGGTGCTGGCCAAGCACGACGAGAAGTACATGCCGCCGGAAGTCACCAAGGCCCTGAAGGAAAGCGGCCAGGCCGCCAGCGACGCGGGAGCCAAGCCATGAATGCGGCCCTGGTGATCCCCGAACTCGGCCAGCTGGCGATGATCCTGGCGATCTGCTTCGCCGCCGTGCAGGCCAGTGTGCCGCTGCTCGGCGCCTGGCGCGGTGACAGCCTGTGGATGGGCCTGGCGCGGCCGGCGGCCTGGGGGCAGTTCGCCTTCCTGGCGTTTGCCTTCGCCTGCCTCACTCATGCCTTCATGACCGACAACTTCTCGGTCGCCTATGTCGCCAGCAACTCCAACAGCGCCTTGCCCTGGTACTACAAGTTCAGCGCCGTATGGGGCGCCCACGAGGGCTCGCTGCTGCTGTGGGCACTGATCCTCGGCGGCTGGACCTTCGCCGTGTCGATCTTCTCGCGGCAGTTGCCGCAGGTGATGCTGGCGCGGGTGCTGGCGGTGATGGGCATGATCAGCGTGGGCTTCCTGAGCTTCCTGATCATCACCTCCAACCCGTTCTCGCGCCTGCTGCCGCAGGTGCCGGGCGATGGTCGCGACCTCAACCCGCTGCTGCAGGACTTCGGCCTGATCGTCCACCCGCCGATGCTGTACATGGGCTACGTGGGTTTCTCGGTAGCCTTCGCCTTCGCCATCGCCGCCTTGCTCGGCGGGCGCCTCGATGCCGCCTGGGCCCGTTGGTCGCGGCCCTGGACCATTGTCGCCTGGGCCTTCCTCGGCGTGGGCATCACCCTCGGCTCATGGTGGGCCTATTACGAGCTGGGTTGGGGTGGCTGGTGGTTCTGGGATCCGGTCGAGAACGCCTCGTTCATGCCCTGGCTGGTGGGTACGGCGCTGATCCACTCGTTGGCGGTCACCGAAAAACGCGGGGTGTTCAAGAGCTGGACCGTGCTGCTGGCCATTGCCGCATTCTCCCTGAGCCTGCTGGGGACCTTCCTGGTGCGTTCCGGCGTGCTGACCTCGGTACATGCGTTCGCCGCCGACCCGTCCCGTGGCGTGTTCATCCTGATCTTCCTGCTGTTCGTGGTCGGCGGCTCGCTGACCCTGTTCGCTCTGCGTGCGCCGGTGGTCAAGAGTCAGGTGGGCTTTGCCCTGTGGTCCCGTGAAACCCTGCTGTTGGCCAATAACCTGGTGCTGGTGGTGGCCGCGTCGATGATCTTGCTGGGCACCCTGTACCCGCTGGTGCTCGACGCCCTGACCGGGGCCAAGCTGTCGGTCGGCCCGCCTTACTTCGACGCCCTGTTCCTGCCGCTGATGGCGCTGCTGATGGTGGTGCTCGGCGTGGGCGTGGTGGTGCGCTGGAAGGACACCCCGGGCAAGTGGCTGGCGGGCATGCTGACCCCGGTGCTGGTCGGCAGCGCGGTGTTGGCGCCGGTCGCCGGGCTGATCGTCGATGACTTCGACTGGCCGGCCCTGAGCGTGTTCGCCCTGGCCGCCTGGGTGGTCCTGAGCGGCGTACGCGACATCCTCGACAAGACCCGTCACAAAGGCCTGGCCAAGGGGTTGGCGGGCCTGAGTCGCAGCTATTGGGGCATGCACCTGGCGCACCTGGGCCTGGTGGTGTGCGCCCTGGGCGTGGTGCTGTCGAGCAACAACAGCGCCGAGCGCGACCTGCGCATGGCGCCGGGCGAAACCGTCGAGCTGGGTGGCTATCACTTCCTGTTCGAGGGCGCCAAGCACTTCGAAGGCCCGAACTTCATTTCCGACAAGGGCACCGTGCGCGTTTCGCGCGATGGCCGCGAAGTGTCCGTGCTGCACCCGGAAAAGCGCCTGTACACCGTGCAGCAGTCGATGATGACCGAGGCCGGCATCGACGCCGGCTTCACCCGCGACCTGTATGTCGCCCTGGGCGAGCCGTTGGAAAACGGCGCCTGGGCGGTACGGGTGCATATCAAACCCTATGTCCGCTGGATCTGGCTGGGCGGTCTGCTGACCGGCCTGGGCGGCTTGCTGGCGGCCCTCGACCGACGCTACCGCGTCAAGGTCAAGACCCGGGTGCGTGAGGCCCTGGGCGTGTCTGGAGCGACTGCATGAAGCGTTGGATCATGGTGGTGCCCCTGGCGGTGTTCCTGCTGGTGGCGGTCTTTCTCTACAAGGGGTTGTTCTTGAAACCCGACGAACTGCCTTCGGCGATGATCGGCAAGCCGTTCCCGGCGTTCGCGCTGGCGAGCGTGCAGGGCGATCGCAGCCTCACCCAGGCCGACCTGATTGGCCGCCCGGCATTGGTCAACGTGTGGGGCACCTGGTGCCCGTCGTGCAAGGTCGAGCACCCGTACCTGAACCAGCTGGCCGAGCAGGGCGTGGTGATCCACGGGGTCAACTACAAGGACGACAACGCCGCCGCGCTGAAGTGGCTGGCCGATTTCCACAACCCGTACCAGCTGAACATCGCCGACCAGCAAGGCTCGCTGGGCCTGGACCTGGGCGTGTACGGCGCGCCGGAAACCTTCCTGATCGACGCCAACGGCATCATCCGTTACAAGCACGTGGGCGTGGTCGATGCCACGGTGTGGCGCGAACAGCTGGCGCCGCTGTACCAGGGCCTGGTCGACGAGGCCCGGCCATGAGGCGCTGGCTGGCGGCCGCCGTGCTCGGCCTGAGCCTGGCCGGCGTGGCCAAGGCGGCCATCGACACCTACCAGTTCCGTGACGACGCCGAGCGCGAGCGCTATCAGCAACTGACCAAGGAGCTGCGCTGCCCCAAGTGCCAGAACCAGGATATCGCCGACTCCAACGCGCCCATCGCCGCCGACCTGCGCCGCGAGATCTTCCGCATGCTGGGCGAGGGCAAGAACAACCAGCAGATCGTCGATTTCATGGTCGATCGCTATGGCGACTTCGTGCGCTACAAGCCGGCGCTCAGCGGGCGCACCTGGCTGCTCTGGTTCGGCCCGGGGATTCTCCTGGCCGGAGGTTTCGTGGTGCTGGCGCTGATCGTGCGCCGTCGCCGTGGCCAGGCCGTGGCCGGCAACACCGAACTGTCCGCCGACGAACGCGAGCGTCTGGCCAAACTGCTGGATAAAGAACGTACCCATGACTGAATTCTGGCTTAGCGCGGGCCTGCTGTTGCTCGCCGCCCTGGCTTTCCTGCTGCTGCCGATCCTGCGCGGTCGTCGCCGTCAGCAGGCCGAGCAGGATCGTACCGCCCTCAATGTCGCGCTCTATGAAGAGCGCGTTGCCGAACTGGCCGCCCAGCAGGCGGCAGGCGTTCTCGACGAACAGCAACTGGCCAATGGCCGCGACGAGGCCGCCCGTGAGCTGCTGGCCGACACCGAGCGCGGCGAGGTGACGCGTCAGGGCCACCTGGGCAAGGCCGTGCCGCTGCTGGCGGCGGTGCTGGTGCCGGCCATGGCTCTTGGGCTGTACCTGCACTTCGGCGCCGCGGACAAGGTCGAACTGACCCAGGAGTTCGCCCGCGCGCCACAGTCGATGACGGAAATGACCACGCGCCTGGAGCGTGCGGTGCAGGCCCAGCCCGACTCTGCAGAAGGCCTGTACTTCCTCGGTCGTGCCTATATGGCCGAGCAGCGCCCAGCCGACGCGGCCAAGGCCTTCGAGCGTGCCGTGGCCCTGGCCGGGCGTCAGCCCGAGCTGCTCGGCCAGTGGGCGCAGTCGCTGTACTTCGCCGCCGACAAGCAGTGGTCGGCGCAATTGCAGGCACTCACCGATGAGGCGCTCAAGGCCGACCCGCAAGAGGTCACCAGCCTTGGCCTGCGCGGCATCGCCGCCTTCGAGGGCGAGCGCTACCAGGAGGCCATCGACTACTGGCAGCGTCTGCTGGCGCAGTTGCCGCAGGGTGACGCGTCCCGCGACGCGCTGCAGGGCGGCATCGACCGCGCCGCCGACAAGCTCAAGGCCGGTGGCGGCAAGGTGGCCGAAACAGCGCGCCTGAAGGTGCGGGTGGAACTGGCCGCGGGGCTCAAGGACAAAGTGCGCCCGGACGACACAGTGTTCATCTTCGCCCGCGCCAGCAATGGCCCGCCCATGCCGCTGGCGGCCAAGCGGGTGACGGTGGCGCAGCTGCCGATCGAGGTGGAGCTGTCCGATGCCGATGCGATGATGCCGCAGATGAAACTGTCGGACTTCGCCGAAGTCCAACTGGTTGCCCGGGTCTCGCGCGCCGGGCAGCCCACCCAAGGTGAATGGAAGGGCCAGAGCGCCCCGCTGGCTACCGGCACCCGGGGCACCCAGCATGTGACCATCGACAGCCCCGACTCATAAGAGAGCTTCCCCATGAACAGCACTGTCCGCCTGACCCTGATTTCCCTGGCCCTGGGTCTTTCCGCGTGTACGGTGCATCAGCCCGGGGAGCGTGAGCCGCTGCCGCCGATCGAGACCACGCCGCCGCACAAGGGACCGGTGGTCAAGCCCTTGCCGGGTGGCCAGCCCGGCACCCAGCCGAGCAAGCCGGCGGCGATTCCCAAGCCCATGCCGCGTACCTCCGCCAGCTTCGCGCCGCCACCGGGGGGCGCCAGCCACTGGGACCCGAAGCTGGGGGTCTATGTGCTGGAGAAGGAGCCCAACACCTTCTACCGCCAGCGCACCTATTACCGCTGGAACAATGGCTGGAGCTGGTCGCTGAGCCCCAACGGGCCATGGCAGGACACCGACAGCAGTGGCGTGCCGGGCGGGTTGGGCAGGGCGTTCGGCCAGTAATTGCCGTAGAGGCCCTATCGCGGGGCAAGCCCGCTCCCACGCCAGTAACGCTCGTCGTCAATTGCGTGGGAGCGGGCTTGCCCCGCGATAGGTCCGGCGGCGCCAACAGCTGGCATAATCCCCCTTCGCATTCAACCGGAGGGTGGCATGAGCAAGACAGTCCTGGTGCTGGTGGAAACCGTCGATGACTACCTGCCGCTATTGGAACGGGCCGGCTATCGCCTGATCCGCGCACCGTCGCCGCAGATGCGCGCCGACGCCATCGCCCGTCACGCCGGCGAGATCGACGCCGTGCTCACCCGTGGCCCGCTGGGCCTCACGGCCGACGAAATTGCCATGCTGACCCAACTTCAGATCATCTGCGTGATCGGCGCCGGCTACGAGCAGGTCGATCTCGAGGCCGCCGCGGCGCGCGGCATTACCGTCACCAATGGCGCGGGTGCCAACGCCGGGCCCGTCGCCGACCACGCCATGGCGATGCTGCTGGCGCTGTTGCGCGATATCCCCCGTGCCGATGCCAGTACCCGACGCGGTGAGTGGAACCGGGTGATCAGCCCCTCGGTCAGCGGTAAGCGCCTGGGCATCATCGGTCTGGGCGCGGTCGGCCAGGCCATCGCCCGCCGTGCGAGCCAAGGTTTCGACATGAATGTCAGCTACCACAGCCGCACGCCTCGCAAAGACCAGCCCTACACCTGGTACGACACCCCGCTGCACCTGGCGGATGCGGTGGACATCCTGGTGGTCGCGACGCCCGGTGGCAGTGGTACCCGGCATCTTGTCGATGGTCCGGTACTGGAGGCCCTGGGCGCCGAGGGGTACCTGGTCAACATCGCCCGGGCCAGCGTGGTGGACACCACGGCGTTGGTCGGCGCGCTGGAGCGGGGCGTGATCGCCGGGGCCGCGCTGGATGTGTTCGATGACGAGCCTGCGGTGCCTGATGCGCTCAAGGCGCTGGGCAACACGGTGCTGACCCCGCATGTGGCGGGGCAGTCTCCGGAAGCGGCGCGCGATACCGTGACCCTGGTGCTGCGCAACCTGCAGGCGTTCTTTGCCGGCGAGCCGGTGTTGACGCCGGTTCGCGGTTGAATCCTTTCTGAAGTCCGCCCGGCGCGCTGCCGGGCCTGAGGAGCTTTTGCATGCAACTTGAGATCTTCCAGGTCGACGCTTTTTCATCCGTGCCGTTCGGCGGCAATCCCGCAGCGGTGATTCCGCTGCAGCAGTGGCTGCCCGATGAAGTGCTGCAGCGCATTGCCGAAGAGAACAACCTGTCCGAGACGGCGTACTTCGTGCGTAACGGTGAAGCGTTCGACCTGCGTTGGTTCACGCCGGCGGTGGAGGTTGACCTGTGTGGGCATGCGACGTTGGCGGCGGCCTGGGTGTTGTTCGAGCAACTGGGTGAGCAGGCCGAGGTGCTGCGTTTCAATACCCGTAGCGGGGAGTTGCGGGTTCGGCGTGGTGCCGATGGCCTGCTGGCGATGGATTTTCCGGCTAAGCAGCCGGTGGCCGTCGAGATTCCGGCGGGGTTGCTGGAGGCGCTTGGGTTAAGTGAGGCTCGGGCGTTGTACCGGACCGACGACTACGTGCTGGTGATTGACGATGTGTCGCTGATCGAGGGGCTCAAGCCGGATTTCGTGGCGTTGTCGGCGTTTGAAGTGCGGGGGATTGCGGTGACGGCGGCGGGGCGTGGGTTTGATTTCGTCACGCGGTGGTTTGGGCCCAGGGTTGGGGTCAATGAAGACCCGGTGACCGGGTCGGCGCATACGTCCTTGGCGCCGTATTGGGCGCAGCGGTTGGGTAAGAGCAGCTTGCGCTGTGAGCAGGGTGGGGCGCGCAAGGGGCAGTTGCAATGTGATTTGCCTGGGAATGGGCGGGTGATTATCAGTGGGCGGGGGGCGCTTTATTTGCGGGGGGTGGTTTTTGTTTGAGTTGCTAGTTGCTAGTTGCTAGTTGTGGTTTATGGGGGTGATGGTTTTGGTAGTTGTAGGCGCATTCATTTGCGATGTCGACGCATAGTCACCTTTCCGCCCTTACGGCGGGTAACTTTTTGAAGGATCAAAAAGTCACCAAAAAATCCTCGCTCCATTCATCCGGCCCTCCGCTTCGCTCCGGGTTCCCTCACTCCGGTCTTGCTCCCGGGAGGACCGCGCTGCAGGGCCCATCCTGGGCCCCAGCGCTTGACGGGCATCCATGCCCGTCACCTCCCTCCGCAAGTCCTGCGTTCGGCCTCCTGAAGTCGCGAAGTTACGGGCGGCGCCTGGACTGGCGCAGCTGTCGCTAGTTGGAGATTAAATAATCTCTCGATCGTTTCGCGGGGCAACCAATATATAACTAACTGTCAAATAGCCAACTTCGCATTTTCTGCTCTTGCTCTTGCTCTTGCTCTTGCTCTTGCTCTTGCTCTTGCTCTTGCTTCTAAGCGCGCGATAGTTCAGGCGCCACCAATTGCGACTTCAGGAGGCCGAGCGGAGTTCTTGCGGAGGGAGGTGACGGCCATGGATGGCCGTCAAGCGCTGCGCCCCAGGATGGGGCGTTCAGCGCGGTCCTCCCGGGAGCAAGAACGGAGCGAGGGAACCCCGGAGCGAAGCGTAGGGGCCGGATGAATGGAGCGAGGATTTTTTGGTTCCTTTTTGATCCTTCAAAAAGGGACCCGCCGTAAGGGCGGAAAGGTGACTATGCGTCACCATCGCCAATGAATGCGCATAAAAAATCAAAACAATCACCCCGAACCCACCACCTATACTCCAACTCCCAAAAACAACAGCAAGGAGCCCCCCATGCCCCAGGAAAACCAAGGCACCTGCCTATGCCAAGCCACCAAACTGACCGTCAAGGTCGATAACAACCACGTCAGCGCCTGCCACTGCAGCATGTGCCGCAAATGGACCGGCGGCCCACTGCTGGCCGTCCATTGCGCCGAACCCCCGCTGTTCGAAGGCCCAACCCCGAACGTCTATGATTCCTCCCCCTGGGCCCAGCGCGGCTTCTGCGGCCAGTGCGGCACGCACCTGTTCTACCGCCTGAAAGAGAGCAACCTCTACGTTGTGCCGGTCGGCCTGCTCGACGGTAAGGCAAACTGGACCTTCACCGAGCAGATCTTCATCGACGAAAAACCCGCCTGGTACTGCTTCAAGAACGAAACCAAGGACCTCACCGGCCAACAGATCTTCGAACAGTTCGCCCCGTCCTGAGCCGACCCGCCTTGCCAAACCCACGCATTCCTGAGAAAAGGGCGCCCACCAAAACCGTCTCGAGGAACCTGCCATGAGCAGTGAGCTGCAAGTCATCGATCTACAGGAAGGCGACGGCAAGGCCGTGGTCAAGGGCGCGTTGATCACCACCCAGTACCGCGGCACCCTGGCCGACGGCAGCGAGTTCGATTCGTCCTGGTCGCGCGGCAAGCCGTTCCAGTGCGTGATCGGCACCGGCCGGGTGATCAAGGGCTGGGACCAGGGCCTGATGGGCATGCGCGTGGGCGGCAAACGCAAACTGTTGGTGCCGGCGCACCTGGGCTACGGCGAGCGCTCGGTCGGTTCGATTCCACCGAATTCGGACCTCACCTTCGAGATCGAGCTGCTGGAGGTGCTGACCCGGGACGATTGAGGCGCACGATGGTTGGGAACCGGGTGATGAAAACCTTGTGCTGGAGTATTGGCTGCTTGATCTGGGAAATTTCCTACCTGCTTGTCAGGCGTTGGCTGGCATATGGAGTGGTATTTCCACAGGTATCGTCCCAGGTTCTCCTGGCTCTTTGTCCAGAGCCTAACTGCCTGAGAGCCATTGATGTACGAGGATCCTGTTCAGATCGCCCTGTCGCTGTTCATAGGCTTTGCGATTGATCGCTGGTTGAGGTCACCCCGGCTGCGTACCTGGCTTGGCGTGAGTCTTCTCACTATGGGGGGCTCGGTATGCTGTTCTTGCACCGTGAAACGCTCAATGGTGTTGATGTGGTGCTGTGGAAGTCTTTCGCTATCGTGCTGGGTGTATGCCTGATTGTATTCAGCGACCGCTACAAGGATGCGACGTGACGTTGCTCCCAACACTTTGACTTAAGCATTCGGGGCTCACCGGTCCTGCGATAGACCGGAACTGTGCTGACCCGCGACGATTGAGCAACGAGCAATAATTCAGCAACACACATGCGATAACGTGGCCTTTTTCGATGGAACGGCATGTGCGCCCAGGGAGGAACCAAACGGGTCGAGGGCACTCTGACCCTCACTCGCTGCCACGGATGGCATTCACGACAGGGACGACCAGCAGCCAAGGCTGCCGGACCATGTGGCGGGGCAACCCAGTACCCCTTGCCACAAGAGTCCGTCCCAGATGAAGCTGCCCACCTTCCTTCGCCGTCGTCGTCACCTGTTGCTGAGCCTGACGCTCGCCGCTGCGGCCGTGCCGTTGGCCTTGGCTGTGGTCGAGAGTCGCGCGCAACCCGTGGATGGCACCCAGACCCTGGTCTTCCTGCGTCACGCCGAGAAACCCGGGGAGGGGTTGGGACAGCTGAACTGCCAGGGACTCAACCGTGCCCTGGACCTCGCCACCTTGCTGCCCGAGCGCTTCGGCAAGGCTGACTACGTATTCGCCGCCAACCCTTCGCGGGGTGTCGAGGAAGGTAGCCAGGATGAGCGCTACAGCTATATCCGCCCGCTGATGACCATCAGCCCCAGCGCCATCCGCCTCGGCTTGCCGGTGAACATCGACTATGGCGCCAACGACACCGACGATCTGGCTGACGAATTGCTCAGTAGCAAGTACCGCAATGCGACGGTCTACACCGCCTGGTCACGCGGCTATCTTCCGGAACTGATCAACACCGTAGCCGGCAAGGCCCTGGGCGAGGAGCGGGTGCTCACCGAAGACTGGCATCGCGACGATTTCGACACCTTGTACGTGCTCACGCTGACCTGGCGCGATGGCAAGGCGACCCTGCTCAGCCGCAACGTGCGCCAGGGGCTCGATCACGGCGAGTCTGGCTGCCCGACCTGACCTGCTGTTACTGTCTGGCCATCAGGCCGGGACGGGAATGGACGCATGAACCAGCGGGTGACAGTGATCGGCGGCGGGGTGGTCGGCCTGGCGACGGCTTATGCGCTGGTGCGCGACGGTTGGCAGGTCGACCTGGTCGAGGCCCGTGACAGCCTGGCCAGCGCTACCAGCTTCGCCAACGGTGGGCAGCTTTCGTATCGCTATGTGGCGCCGCTGGCCGATGCCGGTGTGCCGTGGCAGGCACTTGGCTGGCTGCTGCAGGGGGATTCGCCGTTGCGCCTGCGCGTGCGTCTGGACCCGGCGCAGTGGCGTTGGCTGGCGGCTTTCGTCATGGCCTGCCGCACGTCCGTCAATCGGCGTAATGCTGCTCAGTTGCTGAGCCTGGCGCTCGAAAGCCAGGCGGCGTTACAGCGCTGGCGCGAGCAGGAAGGCCTCGATGATTTCGCCTGGCGGCGCAATGGCAAGCTGGTCGCATTCCGTACCCAGCGTGCATTTGACCATGGGTGCCGACACCTGCTCGATCCCGACAGCCAGCGAACACTGGATGCCGCCGAACTGCGTGGACTCGACCCGGCGCTGGCAGATGCACCTTTCGTTGGCGGCGTGTTCACTCCGGGCGAGGAAGTCGCCGATTGCCACCGTTTCTGCCTGCGCCTGGCCGAGCGCCTGGAGGCATCCGGGCAATGCAGGTTGCTGTTGGGGCGGCCGGTGACACGGCTGATAGCGCACGATGATCAGGTGCTGGCCCTTGAGATGGGCAATGAGCGGCTGGAAGTACAGCGCCTGGTGCTCAGCGCCGGGCATCGTAGCGCCGGCCTGGCATTGCCGGGCTTGAATTTGCCGGTCTATCCCTTGAAAGGTTACAGCCTGACCGCGCCGATTGGCGCCGCGCATCGGGCGCCTGAGGTGAGTATCACCGACTACGAACGCAAGATCGTCTATGCCCGGCTGGAAGACCAACTGCGGGTGGCGGCGATGGTGGACATCGTCGGTTATGACGAGGCGGTGGACGCCGGCAGGCTCGCGAGCATGCGCCGGCTGGCGCGCGAGACCCTGCCGGAGGCCGCTGATTACGGGCAGGCGGTGGAGTGGGCTGGGATGCGGCCGGCGACGCCGACCGGGGTGCCGATCATTGGCGCCACGCGGTATCGCAACCTGTGGCTGAACCTGGGGCATGGGGCTTTGGGGTTCACCCTGGCCTGTGGCAGTGGAGAGCGACTGGCGAAGTTGTTGCGCTGACTGTATCAACCTGATCGCGGGGCAAGTCGCATCGGCGCACCGCCGCTCCCACGAAGGCGTGGGCTTGCCCCGTGATGGGTAGATCAGCGACCGAAACGCATCGGCCAGCCTACCACCTTCTTCGCCCGCGGCGTGGCGTAGGTGCGTACCTTGGAGGTACTCAACCCCAGCCTCACCAGCGATTCGGCAATGGTCACCGCCGCGCTCACGCCGTCCACCACCGGCACCCCGGTGCGCTGGCGGATCTGCTCGTCAAGCCCGGCCATGCCGCCGCAACCCAGGCAGATCACCTCGGCCTTGTCCTCGCGCACAGCCCGTTCGGCCTGCTCGACGATGGCTTCCACCGCACGCCGTGGGTCGCTTTCCAGCTCCAGCACCGCCAGGCCGCTGGCGCGCACCGAGGCGCAGCGCTCGTATAGCCCGGAGAGCTTGAGGCGGTCCTCGATCAGCGGCACGGTGCGGTCCAGGGTGGTCACCACCGAGTAGGCGTGGCCCAGGTACATCGCGGTGCTGGCGGCGGCATCGGTGATGTCCACCACCGGCACGTCCAGCAGCTCCTGCAGGCCTTCGCGGCCATGCTCGCCATAGCCGGCCTGGATCACGGCATCGAAGGGCTGGTCGTAGGCCAGCACCCGGTCCATCACCGCGATGGCGGCCAGGTAGCTCTCGAAATTGCCCTCCACCGACTCGGCGCCGAACCACGGGGTCAGGCCGACGATCTCGGTACCGGGCGCGGCCACGCTACGCGCTTGCTCGGCAATGGCTTCGGTGATGGCTTCGGTGGTGTTGACGTTGGCGATCAGGATACGCATGACAGATCTCCCTGAAATTCAGTGGCTGCTGTGGTCGACGGCGATGCATTCGCCGCTGACATCGAGGTATTGGCGGTGGCGTGGCGCAATCAGCAGGTAGACGGCGGCGGCGATACCGGCACCGATCAGCCAGGAGAACGGCGCGATACCGTGGAAGTTGGGCACCAGGGCCAGGACGATGGCCAGTAGCGCGGCGGGAATGAACGCGGCCACGGCGCGCAGGTTGATGCCGCGGGTGTAGTGGTAGGCGCCGGCGGGATTCTCGCTGTACAGCTCGGGCACGTTGATGCGGCCCTTACGCAGCAGCCAGTAGTCGGCCATGATCACCCCGTACAGCGGGCCGAGCAGGGCGCCCAGGCCCGAGAGGAAGTACACGATCACCAGCGGGCTGTTGTACAGGTTCCACGGCAGGATCAGCACCGCCAAGGTGGCGCTGATCAGCCCGGCGCGGCGGAAGTTCAGGTGGCGCGGCGCCAGGTTGCTGAGCACGAAGGCCGGGGCGACGAAGTTGGCCATGATGTTCACCGCCACGGTGACGATCAGGAAGGCCAGGCAGCCCAGCACCAGGAACGCGGTGTTGGGGATGCTGGCGACGATCTGCGTCGGGCTGTCGATGACCTGGCCGTTGATCTGGAACTGTGCGCCGCACAGCACCACGGTGATCGCCGCGAACACCAGGATGTTCACCGGCAGGCCCCAGAAGTTGCCGACGCGGATGGTTTTACGGCACGGCGAGGAGCGGGCGAAGTCGCAGAAGTTGAGCACCAGGGTGCCGTAGATCGCCAGCCACAGCGCGCCGCCGGCGAAGATATTGCGCCACATCTCGTAGCCGTTCAGGGGCTCGGCGACCGACCAGGCGATGCGCGCATCGGCCTTGAAGTACATGAACACCGCCAGGCTTGCCACGGTCAGCAGGATCACCGGGCCGGCGAAGGCCTCGTAGCGGCGCACCATCTCCATGCCGTAGGCGAGGATCACCAGCTGCACCAGCCAGATCGCCACGAAGCACACCCAGCCCAGGCTCGACAGGCCGAGAATGCTGTCGTGGTCATAGGCGGCCACCTGCGGCCACACGGCGGTCAACAGCACCCGCAGCACCACCGAGGCCAGGTAGGTCTGGATGCCGAACCAGGCGATGGCGATCACCGCGCGGATCAGCGCCGGGATCTGCGCGCCATGGATCCCGAAGGCGATGCGGCTGATCACTGGGAACGGCACGCCGGTCTTCTGCCCCATGTAGCCGGACAGGTTCATGAAGAAGTACACCAGCGCCGCGCCGATCGCCAGCGACAGCAGGATCTGCCAGCCGCCCAGGCCGAGGGCGAACAGCCCCATGGCGAAGGAGTAGTTGGCGATGTTGTGCACGTCGTTGGTCCACAGCGCGAAGATGCTGTAGCCGCCCCAGCGGCGGCCTGCCAGTTTGGTCGGGGCGAGGTCGCGGTTGTGCAGGCGTGGGCTCAGTTCGAGATCGGCGGGTTGGCCTTCGAGGGTGGTGGTCGAGGGATGGGTGCTGGCAACGGAAAGTTCAGGGGCAAGGGGGAGGCTGCTACTCATTCCGGTGGCTCCTGATGCGTGTGACTGCGATGAGCGGGCGCTGGCGCACGGGCTCGCCATCTCGTCGGTGCAGGCGTTGGCATCACTGGGTTCTGGGCGCAACGGTCGCCGGTGGGGCGACGCTGCGGGTTCTTGTGTATTTATGTTTCGTAAAACTTGTATACAAAACGCAAACACACAAAAGCCAGTTCCATGCCAGCGATCAACTCGCTTTCAGGTTGCTACTATTTTGAATCTATCTACTTGAAAGATAAGTGGATGAAATAAAGGAAATATAAGCTGACCAAATGAACAGGTAATATTTTTTGCTCGACCTTTTAGTTGATCGGTTGGTCAGATTTAGTTGATTGGAGTGTGTAACTTAATGGGGCGTTACCCGTGAAAAGTGCACACAAAAATGGCACTTATGGTGACATTTGTGTGTACAAGTTTTGGCCGGGCCGACTGCGTGGGAGCGGGCTTGCCCCGCGATAGGGCCTGCAGCTGCAAAACCTCCCTCACGCCATCGGCGGCAACCGCCGCTTCACCGGCGTTTTCTTGATGATCGCCGTATTGGTTTCGGCCAGCACGTTAAGGCGGTCGAGCAGCGTGTCCAGCTGCTCCATCGAGCGCACATGCAGGCGGGCAATGAAACAGTCTTCGCCAGTGACCTTGTCGCATTCGGTGAACTCGGGAATGGCCACGATCTGCCGTTCCACCTCCTGCAACTGCCCCGGCAGCGGGCGAATGCGCACGATCGCCTGCAACTGGTAGCCGAAACAGCGCGGGTCCACCTCCACCGTATAGCCGCGCAGCACGCCGCGCTCCTCCAGGCGGCGCAGGCGCTCGCTGACGCTGGGCGCCGACAATCCGCTGATCTGCGCCAGGGCCTTGAGCGAGCGGCGCGAGTCTTCCATCAGGGCGTTGATCAGCAACTGATCGATGGCATCGGTCATGGCAGCCTCGTTAGGTGATTTTCAAGATATGCCTTGATAGTAAAGGCGATAGCACAGATATGCCTTGGTTATCCGCTGGAAGGTCGCCCTCGACCCTCCGCATACTGTGCCCATCGTCGACAGGAGGTGTGAGATGGACAATTTGCTGCGCCGTGGCTCGCTGGAAATGATCGCCGCCATGCTGATTTCCGGGACCATTGGCTGGTTCGTGCTGGTGTCCGGGCAGCCGGTGCTGGAGGTGGTGTTCTGGCGCTGCGTGTTCGGCGCCGGCACCTTGCTGCTGATCTGCGCGGCCATGGGTTTTCTCAAACCGGGCGTGCTGACCCGCGCCACCTTTCTGCTGGCGGTGGCCAGCGGGGTGGCGATCGTCGGCAACTGGGTGTTGCTGTTCGCCTCCTATTCGCGGGCTTCGATCGCCATCGGCACCGCGGTGTACAACGTCCAGCCGTTCATGCTGGTGGGCCTGGCCGCGCTGTTCCTCGGTGAAAAGATCACCCCGGCCAAGCTGACCTGGTTGAGCGTGGCGTTCCTCGGCATGTTGGCCATCGTCAGCGCCCATGGCGCGGGCCAGGCCAGTGGCGACGAGTACCTGCTGGGCATCGTCCTGGCGCTGGGCGCGGCGTTCCTGTATGCCGTGGCCGCGCTGATCATCAAGCGGCTGACCGGCACGCCGCCGCACCTGATCGCGCTGATCCAGGTGAGCACCGGCGTGTTGCTGCTGGCGCCCTGGGTCACGCTCGGCGGACTGCCCGGTGAACTGCCGGCGCTCGGCAGCCTGGTGACGCTGGGTATCGTGCATACCGGGTTGATGTACGTGCTGCTGTACAGCGCCATCCAGCGCCTGCCCACGGCGTTGACCGGGGCGCTGTCGTTCATCTACCCGATCGCGGCGATCCTGGTCGACTGGGTCGCCTTCGACCATCGCCTGGCGCTGGTGCAGTGGCTGGGCGTGGGCCTGATCCTGCTGGCGGCGGCGGGTATGCAGCAGGGATGGTGGTTGCGCCCAGCCGGCAAGCCTGCGCGGCAGCAGTAACGCAAAGAAGGGCAGCTTACCGGTGTAAAGTATTCATTCGGCAATATCTGGAGACGGGTGGCGTATTGATGGCACTGCTGTCCTCTAGTACCCTGCGCAGCTATTTCGCAGTGATGCGCTCGGCTTTTAGTGATGGACTACGCCCCCATGCCCCTTCCTACCCGCTTCCTGGCCGCAGGCTTGGCACTTTTGCCTTTGCTGGCCGGTGCCGCACCGTTCCAGACACCTGGCGATCGCGACCTGATCCGCGACCGCCAGGAGAACCTGTTGCAAGAGCAGCGCAAGCGCCTCGAAGAGCTGCAGCAACTGCCGGGCAGGCAGGCACCGCAGGCACCGGCCCAGCCGAGCCAGGAAGGGCGTTGCTTCCAGATCCAGCGTGTCGAGCTGCAAGGCGCCAGCCTGCTGGATGATCGGCAGCGCCAGGCCCTGCTCGACGGGTACCAGGGCAAGTGCCTGCAAGTCGGCCAGCTCAACGACCTGCTCAAGCGCATCACCGACCATTACCTGAACCGCGGCTACCTGACCACTCGCGCCTACCTGCCCCAGCAGGACCTGGGCTCCGGCGTGCTGCAGATCATCATTGTCGAAGGCCGCCTGGAAGGGCTGGACGGTTCCGCCCTGGCCAGCCCCCGGGAAATGGCCATAGCTTTCCCCGGCAACACCGGCGAGGTGCTCAACCTGCGCGACATGGAGCAGATGGTCGACCAGCTCGGCCGCCTGCCCTCGCGTCAGGTCGAGGTGGAGCTGGTGCCGGGGCAGGAGGTCGGCGGCAGTCGCGTCCAGCTCAAGGGCCAGCGTGACAAGCCCTGGCGCGTCTCGGCCAGCCGACACAACAACGGTGACGCCAGCAGTGGCGAGCAGCAGATGAACCTCGGCCTGGAGTGGGACAGCCCGCTGGGCCTGGCCGATCAGCTGAGCCTGCGCGGCGGGCGCGACGTGGTCAGCGACCACTGGCGCCATTCCGACAGCCACGGCCTGAACTACAGCCTGCCGTGGGGCTGGTGGACCTTCAACTACAGCTACAACCACAACTACTACCGCACCCGTGACACCTCCAGCGGTTTTCCCTTCAAGCTCGACGGCGACAACAGCGTGCACCAGTTCCAGGCCGAACGGGTGATTCACCGCGACAGCCTGAGCAAGACCGCGGTCAATGTCGGCGTCAGCCACCTGCGTGCGCGCAACTACCTGGACGACACCCTGATCGACGTCTCCAGCACCCGTATCACCGAGCGCCAACTGGGCGTCAACCACGGCCGGCGCATCGGCAACGCCTTCGTCAACCTCGATGCCGGCTGGCAGCAGGGCATTGGCGCGCTCGACGCCCAGGGCGCGGGCGATCCGCGCGGCAACGAACCGGTGGCGCGCTACAACAAGTACACCCTCACCCTGAGTTACCTGCAGCCGTTCCAGCTGTGGGGCGAGCAGTTCAGCTTCGACAGCCTGGCCACCGGCCAGCGCAGCGAGGACGCCCTCTACAGTGGCCAGCGTATCAGCGTCGGCGGGCTGACCTCGGTGCGCGGCTTCAAGGAACAGACCCTCACCGGCGACAGCGGCGGTTACTGGCGCAACCAGTTGCGCTGGCGCCGCCCGGTGACCTGGGCCGCACTGCAGCCGTGGCTGCGCGAATACGGCATGGCCTTCGCCTATGACGCCGGGGTGATCAAGGGCCAGCACGGCAATGGCCAGGACCATGGTCGCCTGAGCGGCAACGCCTTCGAGTTCAACGTGCGCGGCCAGTACTTCGCCGCCAGCGCGACCTTCGCCCGCTCGCTGGAACGCCCCGACGTCATCACCCGCCGCGAGCACCCGATCTATTTCCGCGTCGACGCGTTCTTCTGAGCCTCGACCCACCCATTACCCGTGACATCGCCGCCCCGCCAGGGGCGGGTCTGCAACTGGCCCGAGCAGCGACTGGAGTTCGTTCGACATGGATATCCGCACCCCACTGAACCAATGCATCGCCCTGATCGTCGCGGGTGTGCTGTTCCTCAACCCCATCGTCGCCACGGCCGCGCAACTGACCGTCGACGCGGCGGCCAATGCCAACACCAGCATCAAGCAGGCCGGCAACGGGGTGCCGATCGTCAACATCGCCACGCCCAATGGCAGCGGCCTGTCGACCAACACCTTCCGCGACTACAACGTCGGCAGCAACGGGCTGATCCTCAACAACGCCACGAACAAGACCCAGTCGACCCAGCTGGGCGGCATCATCGTCGGCAACCCGAACCTCAGGGGCCAGGCGGCCCAGGTGATCCTCAACCAGGTCACCGGCGGCAACCGCAGTACCCTGCAGGGCTACACCGAGGTAGCGGGGCAGGCGGCCCGGGTCATCGTCGCCAACCCCCATGGCATCACCTGCAAGGGCTGCGGCTTCATCAACACACCGCGGGCGACCCTCACCACCGGCAAGCCGATCATGGACGGCGAGCGCCTCGACCGCTTCCAGGTGGACGGTGGCGACATCGCCATCGAAGGCGACGCGCTCAACGCCACCAACCTCGACCAGTTCGACCTGATCACCCGCAGCGCCAAGCTCAACACCGAGCTGCATGCCAAGCAACTGAACATCGTTACCGGGCGCAACGACGTCAAGGTTGACACCCTGCAGGCCACGCCGCGTGCCGACGAGGGCGGCGACAAGCCGCTGCTGGCCATCGACAGTTCGGCGCTGGGTGGCATGTATGCGAACACCATTCGCCTGGTAGGCACCGAGCAGGGCGTGGGCGTCAAGCTGGCCGGCAACATGGCTGCCACCACCGGCGACATCCAGGTGGACGCCAACGGCAAGGTGACCCTGGCGCAGACGTCCAGTGCCGGCAACCTGACGGTCGCCGCGCAGAGCGCCGAGCTGACCGGCAAGACCTACGCCGCCGGCAGCGCCAGCGTGCGGGTGCGAGACGAAGCAACGGTCGGCCAGAGCCTCGCCGCCAGGGACAGCATCACCGTGGTCGGCGCGCGGATCGACAACCAGGGCGTCATCGAAGCCGGCGTGGAGCCGGACAACACCCGCAATGCCCACGGCGACGTGACCCTCACCGGCCAGACCCTGCGCAACCGTGGCAGCGTGGTGGCCAACCGCACCCTGGATGCCACCGGCAGCACCACCCTCGACAACCAGGGCGGCACCTTCAAAGGCCGAGTGACCACGCTGACGGCTGGCCAGCTGGACAACCGCAAAGGCCAGGTACTGGCCGACGACACCCTGACGGTCAACGCCCACGCGATCGACAACCGTGACCAAGGCCTGCTGCAAGGCAAGGGCAAGGCCGTGGTGGATGCCAGCGCAACCCTCGACAACCGGGGCGGCCGCCTGGTTGGCCAGGGCGGCCTGCAGGTCACCGCCACCCAGCTCGACAACCGTGACAAAGGCCTGGTCGGCAGCGATCGGCAGGCCAAGCTGACCACCCATGCGCTGCTGGATAACCAGGGCGGCGGCAAGCTCAGTGCCGACCGCCTGGACATCACCACCGCCGGCCTGCTCAACGGTGGCGGCCAGTTGCTCGGGGGCGATGTGCTGATCAACGCCAGCGCCGACATCGACAACCGCCTCGGCCTGGTTTCGGCCAAGCGCCTGCTCGACCTCAAGGCCGTGGGCCTGGATAACAGCGGCAAGGGCAACCTGCTCAGCGACGGCACGTCGGACATCAAGGTGGCCACCCTGGATAACCGCGGCGACGGCATTGTGTCGAGCCTCGGCGACCTGAGCCTGCATGGCAAGCACCTCGACAACCGTGGCGGCCTGGTCCTCGCCGACCGCTCGCTGACCGTCACCGGCGGGCATTTCGACAACCGCGACAAGGGCGCGGCCACCACCAAGGGCAAGGCCCTCATCGACGTCGCCAGCCTGTCCAACAGCGATGCCGGCCACCTGCAGAGCGATGGTCGTCTCGACCTGATCGCCGGCACGGTCGACAACCAGCGCCTGGGCAACATCACCGCCAAGGGCGACCTCGAGGCCCACCTGGGCACCTTGAACCATCAAGGCGGCAGGTTGACCAGCCTGGGCAGCCTGCTGCTCACCGCCGACACGATCGACAACCAGCAGGGCGGCAAGATTGGCGCGACCACCGTGGCCGACATCAGCGCGGCGCGCATCCTCAACCAGCAGGGTGAGATTTCCAGCGCCGGCAAGGTCGTCCTGAATGCCAGCGAATTGCTGGACAACCAAGGCGGCAAGGTCATCGGCGACCGTGGCCTGGCCCTCACCGTGCAGCGCCTGCTCAACCAGAACAAGGGCCTGCTCAGTGGCTATGACCGCCTGAGCCTGCACGGCACCGAGCTGCTCAACAACGGCGGCAAGCTGAGCAGCCACCAGCACATCGACGTGACCCTGGACGGCCAGCTGGACAACAGCGACGCCGGCCTGATCGTCAGTGACGCCACCGTTACCCTGAATGCCGGCACGCTGCGCAACAACCAGGGCGGCAAGGTCTCGGCCAACGCGGCCCTGGACCTGACCAGCAAGGGGCTGCTGGACAACCAGGGCGGCACCCTGGTGACCAACACCGGGCTGCTGCTCAAGGCCGGTCGCCTGGACAACAGCCACCTCGGCGTCATCAGCGCCCAGGACCACGCCGAGCTGCGCAGCGGCGCCATCGACAACAGTGCCAAGGGCAATATCGGAGCCCGCAGCCTGCTGCTGGTCGCTACCCAGCTCGACAACAATGCCTACGGGCGCATCAGCGCCGCCGGCCAGATCGATGCCACGCTGACCGGCCTCGACCAGAACGACCACGGGCAACTGGTCAGCGCAACCGGTATCGATCTCGACCTGCAGCACGGCCAGCTGGTGAACCGCAACGGCGGCCTGCTGCGTTCGCCGGGCAGCCTGTTGTTGCGTCAGATCGGTGTGGTGGACAACCGCGAGGCGGGCGAGATTTCCAGCAATCACGGTTTCAGCCTGGTTGCCAACAAACTCGACAACCGTGGCGGGCGAGTGATCAGTGCCCAGGACCTGACCCTGCGCATCGCCGGCGTCCTCGACAACAGCCTTCAAGGCGTGTTGTCGGCCAGCCATGACCTCACGGTCGAGGCCACCAGCCTCGACAACTACACCGGCGGCAGCCTTGCCAGCGGCCAGGCCCTCAAGGCCACGATCGGCGGCCAGCTCGACAACCACGACCAGGGCATCCTGTCCGCCGTCGGTGCGTTGACCGTGACCAGCGCCGGCTTGCTCAACAGCGAGCGCGGCCTGCTGTCGGGCAACACCGGCGTGACCGTCACCACCGGCCAGCTGGACAACCACCAGGGCGGCCAGCTCATCAGCCAGGCGGCGATGACCGTCGACAGCGCCGCGCTCGACAACCGTGGCGGCGCCTTGAGCAGCAAGCAGGCCATGAAGCTGACCACCGGCGACCTGCGCAACGGCGCCGATGCCCTTTCGCAGGGTGGCCGAATCCACAGCGATGGCGCGTTGACGCTGGTGGCCGGGCAGGTCGACTCCAGCCAGGGAGGTGAAATTTCCGCCAAGGGCGACCTGCTGCTGCGGGTCAGCGAGCTGATCCAGCGCCAGGGGCGGCTGATCGGCGAACAGAAGCTCGACCTCGACCTGAACGGCGGCGACCTGCTGAACCAGGGCGGCCTGATCAGCGCCAACGGCCCACTGAACATCCACAACCTGGGCAAGCTCGACAACAGCGCCGGTGAGGTCACCAGCCAGCAATCCTACAACCTGCTCGCCCAGCGCATCGACAACCAGCAGGGCCGCATCCTCAGCGATGGCCGGCTGACCGTGGAGGCGCCACTGCTGGACAACAGCGGCAAGGGCCTGATTTCCGGCGCGCAGGGCCTGCTGGCCAAGGGCACCGACCTGAACAACAGCGGCGAAGGCACCCTGTCCAGCAAGGACGGCGACCTCACCGTGACCCTGGACGGTACCCTCGACAACCGCGAACTGGGCGCCCTGGTCAGCAAGGGTAACCAGCAGATCACCGCGGCCAACCTGCATAACAGCAAGGGCATCATCTCTTCCGAGCAGGCCATCACCCTCAGTGTCACCGACCGGCTCGACAACAGCGGCGGCGGGCTCATTTCCGCCACCGGCGACCTGGCGTTCGACCAGGCCGGCACCGTCATCGACAACCAGGGCGGGCAGATCAACGGCCAGGCGATCACCGTCGTCGGCAAGCGCCTGGAAAACGCCAAGGGTCAGCTGACCAGCCGCGCGCTGCTCGACCTGACCTTGACCGGGGCCCTGCTCAACACCGACGGCGCGCGCCTGGTCAGTGGCGCCGACCTGCTGCTCAAGGCCGGCAGCATCGCCAACAACGGCGGCAAGCTGATCAGCCACGGCCTGCTGCGTGTCGATTCGGCGACGCTGGACAACAGCCGTGGCGGCAACCTGGCCAGCCAGCAGAACCTGGTGCTGCGCCTGAGCGGTGACCTGCTCAACGGCCAGGACGGCCTGCTGTTCAGCGAACACGGCAAGCTCGACATCCACGCCAATGCCCTGGACAACCAGGCCGGTACCCTGAAGAGCCAGGGCGGCATCGAAGTGCGCCTGGACAAGGCCCTGAACAACCACGGCGGACGCCTGGAGAGCCAGGCGGGCGACCTCGAGCTGCATGCCGCGAGCCTCGACAACGGCGGCAGCGGCATGCTCAGCGCGGTCAAAGGCCTGTTCAAGGGCGTCTTCGCCGGCCTGTTCGACAACGGCGGCGGCACCACCCAGGCGCAGTCGGTGGACATCAAGGCCGACACCCGGGTGAACAACCAGGGCGGCTACCTCTCGGCCCTGGGCGGCGACAATCAGCTCGACACCGCCGAGTTCGACAACCGCGCTGGCGGCCTGTACGCCGCCGGGCTGCTGCACCTGCAGGGCCAGCAGCTGCTCAACCAGAGCGGCAAGATCGGCGCCGGGCGCATTGATTTCGACCTGAGCGGCGCGCTGTACAACGGCCTCGGCCAGCTGGAAAGCGAAAGCGACCTGCTGCTGCGCGCCAGCGAGCTCGACAACCGCGCGGGCAACCTGCGCGCCCTCGGCAAGACCGGCACCAGCCGCTTCATCGTCACGGGCAACCTGCTCAACGACAACGGCGTGCTGGCCACCGCCAACCACGACCTCGACCTGCAGATCGGCGGCCTGAGCAACAGCGGCGGGCAACTGCTGCACACCGGCCTTGGCACCTTCGGCCTGGCCTCGGACAAGGTCACCCAGGCCGGCGGCGTGCTGCATACCGATGGCCTGCTGAGCATCGGCGCCGCCAGCTGGACCAACGACAGCGTGCTGCAGGCCCGGCGCCTGGAGCTGGACATCGGCCGCTTCGTGCAGACCGCCAGCGGCAAGCTGCTGGCGGTCGAGAGCTTCAAGGGCCGTGGCGGCGACTGGACCAACCATGGCCAGCTGGCCAGCGATGGCAGCCTGCAACTCGACCTCACCGGCAACTACGACGGTAACGGCCGCCTGAGCAGCCTCGGCGGCCTGGGGCTGAGCGCCACCGACATCCGCCTGTCCAGTGCCGCCAGCCTGGCCGGTGGCGCCGGCAGCGTGGTGACCGCCCGCAACCTGCTGAGCAACGATGGTCGCCTGACCGCCCTCGGCGGCCTCACGGTCAACGCCGCCAGCCTCGAGAACCGCGGCACCCTGGGTGGTGCCGCGGCGGTGACACTTGCCGCCAACACCCTGAGCAACCAGCGCGGCCTGGTGTTCAGCGGCAACGACATGACCCTGCGCGTGGGCAGCCTGAGCAACTACTACGGCGATATCTACAGCCTCGGCGGCCTGGACCTGGCCGGCAACGGCAGCGCCCGCGCCGCGTTGCTGGACAATATCTCCGCCAGCATGGAAAGCGCCGGCAGCATGACCCTGGCGGTGGACACCATGCTCAACCGCAAGGAACACCTGAGCTCGAAGCAGAAGCTGGTCGCCGGCTACGTCAACGTGTATTCCGACGACCGCTGCAAGGGCAAGGGCTGCGAGCTGTACTTCTCGGCCACGGAAAGCTGGCAGGATGTCATCGACCAGGACAGCCCCACAGCCTTCATCACCAGCGGCGGCAAGCTGACCTTTGCCGGTAACGCGTTCCGCAACCACTACAGCAGTGTCTCGGCGGGCGGCGATATCGCCATCAACACGGCCGTGTTCGAGAACAAGGGCGCCGGTGGCGGCGAGCAACGCAACCTCACCGCCAGCATGTACACCCGTGATCGCGGCCAGTACAACGCCTTCATCAACGCCAAGAACCAGTTCAACCAGAACCCGGGTTCGCTGACCCTCGATCAGGTCATGGCGGCGTCTGGCTATCCGTATGCCAGCATCTATGACGTCATCGACAACAAGACGCCGATTGCTGGCGCCGTGGTCGCCCCGGCGGTGGTGCAGTCGGCTGGCGCGGTGACCATCAACGCCACCCAGCGAATCGACAACAGCGTGGTACGCGTCAACCAGGCCGGTGCCGGCGCCATCAACGCCCGTGGCGATGCCACGGCCGATGCGCGCCAGGCCCAGACCCAGGTGCGCGCGCTCAACCCGCAGTTGCCGCCGGACCTGGCCCAGCGCCAGGTCAACCCGGTCACCCTGCCCAGCTTCAGCCTGCCCCAGGGCAGCAACGGCCTGTTCCGCATCAGCAGCCAGGCCGGCCAGGCCGCGATCAGCGGCGACGCCCTGGGCGCGACCGCTGACCGCACCCAGGCAGGCAGCGGTACCTTCATCGCACCGCTGGCCAGCACGGCCAGTGCCGACAGCCGTGCCGCGCAGACGCTTGGCGCCGACGGCGCGGCTGCGGCGCAGGGCGCCGTGGCTGGCTCCGGCGTGGCGCTGGGCGGCCTGGCTGCCGGGGTCAAGCTGGTCCAGGGCGTGCCTGAGCGCAGCGTGCCGAATGTCTCGCACAAGTACCTGGTAGAGACCAATCCGGTCCTGACCGACCTCAAGCAGTTCCTCAGCTCCGACTACATGCTCGGCCAGCTCAATATCAAGCCGGACCAGGCCATCAAGCGCCTGGGCGATGGCCTCTACGAGCAGCGCCTGATCCGCGAGGCGGTGGTGGCCCGTACCGGCCAGCGCTACATCGACGGCATGACCAGCGACGAGACGCTGTTCCGCTACCTGATGGACAACGCCATCGCCAGCAAGGACAAGCTGTCGCTGAGCGTGGGCGTGTCGCTCAGCGCCGAGCAGGTGGCGGCGCTGACCCACGACATCGTCTGGATGGAGCAGGTCGAGGTCAACGGCGAGAAGGTACTCGCCCCGGTGCTGTACTTGGCCCACGCCAACGGCCGCGTGGCCCCCAACGGCGCCTTGATCCAGGGCCGCGACGTCAACCTGATCAGCGGCGGCGAACTGGTCAACGTCGGCACCTTGCGCGCCACCAACAACCTCGCCGTCAGCGCCACCAACATCGGCAACGCCGGGTTGATGGAGGCGGGCGGGCGCCTGGACATGCTGGCCACCGAGTCGATCCGCAACGCCCAGGGCGGGATCATCGCCGGGCGTGAAGTGAGCCTCACCGCGTTGACCGGCGACGTGATCAACGAACGCAGTGTCACCCGCCTGGAAGGCCGCGCGGGCGGTGAGCACGTGACCAAGGACCTGGTCGACACCGCCGCGCGCATCGAGGCGGCGAACAACCTGACGATCACGGCGGGGCAGGATATCGGCATTGTCGGCGGCGCCGTGCAGGCCGGCGGCAACATCGACATGGATGCCGGGCGTGACCTGATCATCGCCAGCCAGGAAGGTGTCGACAGCCACGAGTACCAGCGTCGCCGCGTCAGTGGCCATGACACCAGCATCACCCAGTACGGCAGCGAGGTGAAGGCCGGCGGCAACCTCACCGCCACGGCCGGCCAGGACCTGAGCATCGTCGCCAGCGAGATCGAGGCCCGCCGCGACCTGGCCCTGCAGGCCGGGCGCGACGTGACCCTGGCCGCTGCGGCGAACGAGGAGCACAGCTACGCCAAGGGCAAGAAAGGCAAGACCAAGTACGAGCGCCAGGAGGACGACGTCGAGCAGCAGTCGGCCGAAGTGAAGGCCGGCGGCGACCTGACCATCGACGCCGGGCGCGACCTGCGCATGGTGGCGAGCAAGGCCAGCGCCGGCGACGAAGCCTACCTGGTGGCCGGCGACAAGCTCGAGCTGCTGGCCGCCAACGACAGCCAGTACTCGCTGTATGACATGAACAAGAAGGGTGGTTGGGGGAGCAAGAAGACCCAGCGTGATGAAGTGACCGACGTGAAGGCGGTGGGCAGTGAGATCACCAGTGGTGGCGACCTGACCCTCGAGAGCGGCGGTGACCAGCTGTACCAGGGCGCGAAACTCGCCTCCGGTGCGGACCTGACCATCGATAGCGGCGGTTCGGTGACCTTCGAAGCGGTCAAGGACATGCATCAGGAGAGTCACGAGAAGTCCAAGGGTGACCTTGCCTGGAACAGCATGAAGGGCAAGGGCAGCACTGACGAGACCCTGCGTCAGAGCCAGCTGACCGCCAATGGTGATCTGGTGATCAAGGCGGTGGATGGCTTGAAGGTCGATGTGAAACATGTCGACCAGGCGACCATCAGCCAGAGCATCGACGCCATGGTCGCGGCCGATCCACAGCTGGCTTGGCTGAAGGAAGTCGAGAAGCGTGGGGATGTGGACTGGCGGCAGGTGAAGGAAGTGCATGACTCCTTCAAGTACAGCCATTCCGGGCTTGGGGCTGGGGCGCAGATCGTCATTGCCATCATCGTCACCTACCTGACGGCAGGGGCGGCCGGCGCAATGATTGGCAATGCCACAGGTGCCGTGGCAGGTTCCGGTTCGGCTTTGGCTGCAAGCGGAACCGCGACCGCCAGTGCCGTGGCCAATGGCGCGGTGGTCGGTTCGACAGTTTCAGCCGGTTGGGCAAACGTTGCGTTGAGCAGCATTGCCACAGCGGCCACCAACAACGCCGTTATCAGCGGTATCAACAACCGTGGCAACCTTGGGGCGGTGTTCAAGGATGTGACCTCATCGAGCAGCCTGAAGGGGTATGCCACAGGCGCAATTACCGCCGGGGTTACCGCTGCCTATCTCAACGATGCGTTTGGCATATCCGCCGAGGACTTGAACAAGCCTACCTTTGGCTTCGATCTGAGCAAGCTTTCGGGCTTCGGCAAGTTTGCCGGCTACACCGGCTCGCAGGCAGCAATAGGCGCTGTGGCCAAATCCGCGTTGGAAGGGAGCAGCCTGGGTAGCAACCTGACCGATGCAGGCAAGACCTTCGTGGGCAATGCGCTGTCGGCGGCCATCTACAAGCGACTTGGCGACAAGCTGTACTTCGAAGGGCTGCCAACCAAGACTGTGGCGCACGCCTTGGTCGGTGGTCTGATCGCCGAGGCCGCGGGTGGTGATTTCCGTACGGGGGCGATTGCGGCAGGTGCGAACGAAGCCTTCGTCGCCACCGTTGGTGAACACATTTTCCCCGGGGCGTCGCATGAGCAACTGCTGACCATGACCTCGCAGTTGCTGGGGCTGACCGTGGCCGCAGGTTTGGGGGCCGATGAGAAAGGGCAGCAGGTGGCAGGCTGGGTGGCGCAGAACGCTACCCAATACAACAACCTCGATCACCCGACTGCGGAGCGCATGCTGGGTGAGTTGAAGGCATGTCGAGCAACCAAGCAGTGCACGGCGGGCCGGATCCAGGACATCGTCGATCGATACGAAAGCATCTCCATCGCCCGCTCGAAGGCGATGGACGATTGCAAGACGCGTGCGTGTGCGCAGGGGCTGGTCGACAGCGCGGTTGTCATCGACAGCCCGGTTGCCAAGGAACTGATTGCGTTCTTTAAGAACCAGGGATACGACACCGTCGGTTTGCTCAATGGCAACCCAGGGCAACACCTGATGCCGTCGATGAACCCTGCCGGTACCGGCGGCTTGTTTGTGCCCGATAAGGACCTGTTCACCGCGAAACTCATCAAGGAAGGCTGGTTGACGCCTGCGGAGCAAGCCGGGCTTCAGCGATGGGATACGGAAACATCATGGCTGGACAATGCCGCTGGTCGTAAGTTGACGATCGAAGAAAAGGCTACGCTGATCACCGAACTGGGTACGACCGGGGCGCTGGCCATCATGGCCGGTGGCCGAGGCGTAGTCGCTGCGACGGGGGGCGGTAAGGGCAAATCCGGAGAGGGTAAGGTCAGCCCGGGCGAGGGCGCGAAGGTCCCGCCATGCCCGCGTTGTTTCGCAGCTGGCACCCTGGTGGCAACGCCGGATGGCGACCGGGCGATTGAAACGCTCAAGGTCGGGGATTTGGTGTGGACCAAGCCAGAGCACGGCGGCAAGCCGTTTGCCGCGGCGATCACCGCGACCCATGAGCGGGATGACCAGCCGATCTATCGCCTGGCCCTGGAGAGCACCCGTACCGATGGCGCGGTAAGATCGGAAACATTGTTGGTGACACCGAGTCACCCGTTCTATGTACCCGCCAAGCGTGACTTTGTGCAGATGGGCGAGCTACGGCAGGGGGATCTGCTGCAGTCGCTGGCAGATGGAGAGGGTGAAGGGACGTCGACTCGGGTGGTCTCGGCGCGGTTGTATAAGCCGGTTGGGAAGACGTTTAACCTGACGGTGGATGTGGGGCATACGTTCTATGTGGGGGATCTTAGGACGTGGGTGCACAATACTGGTGGGCCATGTGATATTCCTGTTGGAGGGAAGGGGACAGATGCAGCCAGTAACCAGAATACCAAGTTCAAAAACTTGTACCCTGGTGATGCTGTAGTACCAGGTCCACGCTATGAGTTGGTCATGACTGAAGGAGGATACAAGTATCGAGTGCCAGGCGGAATGCGTACTCCTAAAGGGAAATATGACTTTATTCAGATGGATGGGAAGATTTATATAGCACCCCCGCGAGAAGGGGCCTCAGGTCATTTATCCTTGTCGAAAGGAGCGGAGGTCGAGTTTGCGGGGCAGGTTCAATTTTCTCAGAAGGGAGGGTTGAAGTCCTGGGACAATCTTTCTGGGCATTACCAGCCTCCTGCAGATGCGGCGCCTATAGTTAAGCTTCCGCAAGGGATGTTTAAGAGTGATGAGTGATCAAAACATGAGCGAGCAATCTGCAGCAGAAAGGGTCAAAAAGCTAGTATCTGATCTTTCTTTCAATAGGAATTCTCGCGCTGAGAATGCGCTCTGCCAAGAAATAAGAGTGCTGTCAGGCGATAAGAAACTGGAGGTTGTGCAGGCGTTGGCGAGTTTTAATGTTCGATTGGGGGCAAGTGTTGCTTCTCGTGTTCATTTGCCGGTGTCTTGTCAAGTGCTCCTAATTAGAAGCCTGCTTGCAGTAGGTGAGAGTAATGCAATTAAGTACTTCGTGATGGGGCTTTTTGTACATCGAATGAGGACGACTGTTGTTATAAGGGAGCTGGAGGCTGCGAAAAGTAAAAGTCCGAATCCAGTGAGGCTGATGGCCTATTACTATTCAAGTCTTAAGGGAATAAGAAATTGTGTTCATAAGAGTGCCCTTGTTAAGTTACGGCATGGGATTTGAAGAGTTTGGGGCAGAAGGCAGGAAAAGAGGGCAGATTTATTTTTTCACTCTAATTCCGGCTCCTGGCAGCGAAGGGAGCTAGCTGTCATGTAGGTGGGCCGAGATTAGAGTAGGGGAAATAAATCTGTCCCCTTTCTGGTCCATTTTTGGTCCCATGGCGTGACTAGGGAGCAGGCAGATCAGCTTATGCGAGAAGCTGCTGAAGCTCGAGTGAGGTACTAATCCATGGGGCAAATAAATAAGGATAGTGTTTTTCGTTTTGTAGAGCTTCAATGTCAGTTGGTGCTTGAATTCATGCGGACACACCCCGACGTAAAAGACTTGACATGGCTTCTCGACTTTCCTAAGGACCGAAAAGGGGACAGATTTATTTTTCCTACTCTAACTTCGGTTGCTGGCAGCGAACGGATCTTGCCATCATGTTGGTAGGGCGAAATTAGATAGGAAAAATAAATCTGTCCCCTTTTTCTACGCACGATGGTGAGTGTTTGATCAAGGGCTGTGTGCCGGCCGACTATATTAAAACGGAAAAAATAGGTTTTTATGGAGCCGAAAACATACGAGCTTTTGAATCACATTCCAAAACATGCGGATTATGCCGTGAGTGCAGGAGATTTGGATCCAGAGGATATTCCACAGGATAGAATTGACGCCGTGCTGGATTTGCTTCGTCATGCGAATAACGATGAGGAGCACTTCTTGGCTGCGAAGTTACTGACCAGTTGGGGCATCCATGAAGGGTTGATTGCCTTGGAGGGGAGAATGGACAAACCTGGAGGCATCGAAGGAGTCTATTTCCATCGACTATACGGATACGACGACACTTATCACCAAATACTCTTGGCTGTGACTCGGTATTTTGCCAACGTGGCTGATCGTGGAGATATCGAGGCTGCGAGAATCCAGATCTATTCCCCCCTATCGAAAATCATTGCTTTGGCGAGTAGTGAACCGTTTGAAATAGCCAAAATTTTTGACTTCACGAGTAGTGAAAACTACTCAGAGTATGTGCCTCTTGTTGAAAAGCACCTTGTCGCCATAATTGATCATCCCGAAATACATCGCTGGAAAATTTATGATGCTATTGAGTTTTTGATAGTTTTCAATCCCGGTTTCGTTGCGTCTCTATTGAAAGAAAAAAACAAGACGATTGATGATTTTAGGCCGGTGACATAAGGGCGGTAGCCTCGGTGCAAAAGCAACTGGTGCGGCTGAAGTACCGGCTACGTCTGCAACTGCACCGGAGAAAAGGGGACAGAGAAAAAGGGGGGCAGAGAAAAGAGCGGAAAAGGAACGGAAAAGGGGACAGATTTATTTTTCCTACTCTAATTCCAGCTCCTGGCAGCGAAGGGATCTAGCTGTCATTTAGGTAGGCCGAGATTAGAGTGGGGAAAATAAATCTGTCCGCTATTTTCTAAGTTGGATTCCAAGACGGGTTCTATATCGGTGGGTCGCAGCAAATTGTGGTCCAGAAGCCTTGGCTTGTTGAGGGAGTTCAGGTGATTGATTCGAGTCCATTGAAATGAAAAGCCTCAGCGATATTGAAATGATTCTGACAAGAATGATTGAGCTACTACGTATCGGAGCTTTTAATGATTGGGCGGTAGCTCTTGAAAAATTAAAGGCAGGCTTTGAGTCGGATCCAGAGCGTGCATCACTGAAACTGTTGTCAATGTATGGGGGTATGGGCTCTCTGAATGATGTTGTTCTCTACAAGGATGGCCAGCCTTTAGTTTCAGAAAACAATGAATTAGATTTTTTGAGGTCGCAACTTTATGATCTTTGAGAAAATAGTCTTATGGTTAAAGAACGACAGGCGAAGCTGCTGCTCAGATTCCTGGTTGAGTATAGTCTCGTGAAAACATAAACAAGGGGGCAAAGGGGGTAGATTTATTTTTCCTACTCTAATTTCGACCCGTGTGGGTGTAGAAGTGGCGAACAGTCATGTAAGGCAGGGCAAATAAATCTGTCCCCTTTTTTACTGAATGTCGTAAGCCAGAATGGTACTATCAGATTCTTAGATGGGCAGGCAGGCAAGGTTGCTGATCTCAGTAAGTTTGCATCGTTTAAGTTTTTGAGGGCCAACTAGTGATAGGTTTTGAAGAGTCCCTGGAGATGGTTACTAATTATTTGAGTAAGTCTTCAATGTCGCTGGTTATAACATATTCTGAAGAGTTTCCTGATGGGTGGCTATTTTGCTTCAACTCTAAACAGTATGTTGAGACAGGTGATTTTTTATTTCAACTGGTTGGGAATGGGCCGATTTTTGTTGATAAAGATACCGGCGAACTGCATTTTTTTGGCACGGCATTGCCGCCAAAGGAGTATGTGGAAGAGTACTCTCTGAGGAAGAGTGATAAGAAATAATATAGGTAATTACTGCAAAGGGGGGCGGAAAAGGGGACAGATTTATTTTCCCTACTCTAATTCCAGATCCTGGCAGCGAAGGGATCTAGCTGTCACGTAGGTAGGCCGAGATTAGAGTGGGGAGAATAAATCTGTCCCTTTTTTTCCTAAGGATGTGGATCTAATCACTGGGAGGGAATATTTATGATTATAAAAAAAGCGGCGTTGACAGAAGAGGCTGGTACATGGGTCTTTCGAGGTGCCCCATACTCTGGGGCGGCATTGGAGTTCATGGACGGAGATCTCATGTGGGGTGGCTTGTACGACAATGGCTGTTACATAGGTGATTATCGCAGCGAATTTATTTTGGAGGGAGAGTGCGTCGGAATTGAATCTGAACGTGATTACACAGGTGAACAATTTTTTCTGGGTGGTGAAGTCTATAATGGATTTGCTTATGAGTTTGTCGGTGAGGTTTGTGTCAGTGAACAGCTATTTGAGTATGGCTGGGTTATTGCGGAGGTTACGTATTATTCAGGGGGGCAGCTTCGTTCCCTTGAGGTAGGTGAGGATGTCATACAACAATATGAGTGGTATGAGAACGGCGATTTAATAAATGCAATGCTGTATAAGCGTGATGCCTTCATGATGTCTTTGGGTTTTTCAATGAGTGGATTGCAGCGTTTAACGTTAATGGGGGATTATTTCGGGAAGGTGTCGACGGTTAGTAACTCCATAAGATTTCCTGTGTTGAGAGAAAAGAAGGAACTCTCGGAGCTTATATGCGGTTCGCGGTTATCGCTAAGTGGGGATGGTGTTGATGAATCAGCTATTAAGTACTTGTTAAGTGGTGAAAATTTAAGCTATGTAAAGGAGTTGTGTGTGGATCGTATCTCCGATTCGCCTGAGACTTTGGGCCGCTTGAGAACCCTTGACCAACTGAAAGAGCTGAAAGTCGCCGAAGATGAGGGGAAACGTGATTTCTGGCGCAAGTGGTGTGCGGAGTTCAAGGCGCTTCACACGGAATGTGATGTGTACTTTAATAATCGGTTGGTTGGCTTGGGAGCTTGATGGGCGGTTTGTTCTGTTCGTAGAACTGCCTTCCATATCGATCTGCAAGTCGAGTCGTTTCGGGTAGGCGATAGTGGCGTGTTGCATTCAATACCCAGTGACAGGCAGTTTCAAGGGAGATTCGGTGGCCGATTGAAACGAACACAGGTTTTACATGTTTTTGAGTCCTGAGTGCGGCCCCGATTAGTTCAGCTCCGTCGAACAGGCCTGATTGGCATCCCCTTTCATCAAGGGGAGGGGCGTATTCACCAATGAAGCGACTTTTTCCGCATCCAATAGTGGGTATGTCATAAAGTACCCCCAAATGCGATGCCAAGCCAAACCGACGAGGGTGAGCTATACCTTGCCCGTCGCAGATGATCAGGTCAGGTCGGTGGGTTATAGTTGATAAGAGCTTTACGATAGAAGGCAGTTCTCTAAACGAAAAAAGACCAGGCACATAGGGAAACGAAGTCGTATCCGACCATGCATGCTCTTCGATGACTTCCAGGCTTTCTGCGTCAACCACAACAATGGAGGCAATGAGTGTATCGTTTTGTTTGTGGTAGGCGACATCAATGCCTGCGATACTAGAGATAGGCCCAAGCTGATCTTGCTTGACTACAAGTTTAGATAGTCGTATCTGTAGATCGATAGCCTCGCTTGGGGGTATATCCCAAGGGTGTTGTATGACTGGCTGCATGTGGGCTGGTCTCGCTAAATCAAGCCGGTTAGGTTGTCGTCAACGAATCGTAGGATTATGACATTTAAGAGCCAAATGACCAGCTGATTTTACTATTGATCTTGGACATGAAAAAGCATGAAAGGGACTGAAAATTGGACAGGTCTGGTTTTCCTACTGTAGGTTCGGTCCCTGTGGGGCGAAGGGATCGAGGGGGCATGCAGGATAGGCCGAAATTAGAGTATAGAAAACAAATCTGTACCCTTGTCAGTCCCTTCTCGTCCAATATTAATATTAGAACCCAGGACGGTTGGTTGGATGTTTCGGCCGGTCGTCTGAGTCAGTATATAGGGTGGCAGTTATGGCGAATGGTTTATTTGTTCCAGTGAAAAAAGTTCCTGAGCTAAAAATGCTTAAAGGAAGGCTGAGGAAAGAATTGTCTAGTCTGGGATTTGTGACGCAGAGAATAACCGTTGGTGTAACTTTGGTGGGTAGTGATTGTTTGTTGGATAATATGATTTACATAATGGATCATGAGGGTGGCGCGTGCTGTTGGTTGACCTTCATGAGCGCGGATGATTCTTTGCTAGAGGTGAGTGAGAGTGGAGTGCCATTTATTGCTCATGTTTCGGGAGGGACTGGACGGGGGAGGCGTCTCGCTTTGGCTGTTTCCTATGGTGTATCTGTCGAAGGGCAAGGAGAGTGTGTTTATGATGACGGTCGCCTGTATTTGGGGGGCGGAGCAGGTTCTAGTTCTATAGAGAAACTCAAGAAATTATTGGTGGAGCTGAAATGATTAGATGTCTGCTAAAAACGAAGAAAGGGGGGCAGATCTACTTTTCCCAATCTAATTTAAAGAAGAATAAATCTGTCCTCTTTCTGCTGGAGTAATTTCGTGGGTGGTGATAAGTTATTAGAATATTTGTGCGGAGCGGAACGGAGCTTCGTAAAGTGTATGGGTTATAGTGAGCCCGAGCTGGATAAAATTGCCCGATTATACGATATTCGCATTGAAGGACAACTGCAGTTGTTCTTGAGCAGGATGGGGAAATGCGCAGTAGGTTTGATCGGAGACTCTCAGGTTCAGTTATATCGCACCTCTTGGACGGTGAGGGAGCATTTGCTTTTTCAGGTTGACTTCTTCTCGCAAATGCAGGAGGCAGGTCA
The DNA here is from genome assembly GCF_014268935.2 of Pseudomonas peradeniyensis. Taxonomy (GTDB): domain Bacteria; phylum Pseudomonadota; class Gammaproteobacteria; order Pseudomonadales; family Pseudomonadaceae; genus Aquipseudomonas; species Aquipseudomonas peradeniyensis. The sequence continues at coordinate 308,968 of NZ_JABWRJ020000005.1, forward strand.
CTATGGCTTCTTGAATAATCCTTTTGTTTTTTCGCTTGTCTCGGAAACGCAGTACTATTTTCTCCAGACTTCGTTAAGTGATGCTGTCTATCACTATGACTCCAATACTGATGTTGTGACAGAAACAGATGCCGATCTATTTGCTTTTCTGAAGCTTTTGGCTGATGAGAATAGAGGTGTTCTCAAGGTTTTCACGTGTGGTGATTTGTTGAGGATCATTTGAGTAGGACGAAAGTGGAAGTGAGGAAAGAGGGGCAGATCTATTTCCTCTGCTCTAATTTCGGCCCTGCGGTGTCGAAAGGATCGAGAAGTCATGCAGGGACAGTAGGAATTAGAGCAAAGAAAATAGATCTCTCCTATTTTATCCTGTAGCGCTGGGGCAACAGCATGGCCTATATACGGAAAAATAGAAGGGTATGAATGTAGGTATTGTTTATCCAAGTTGGTCGAGCTTTGGGTTTTATGACGTCTCCGTCAATGAGTCTGATGTCAGGGTTCAGAAGGAACGACCGCCATGCGGTGTGCGTGAGATTGTGGGGTGGTTGAGTGATGACGTTAGTAGTAGTGTTAGCGCCAAAGCGCTGATCACTCGGCTGGAGGAGTGTGAGCTTCGTGGTCAACCCGAGTATTTGGGGTTCGGCAATGCACACCACATGGCATATGCGGCAGGTCATCTGTACCTGGAGTGTGAGTATAGTGAGGAATCCCAGGTATTAATGACCCTTGGACAAGCCATTTCTACTTTGAACGACTACGTGATTTTTTTACAGGCTGGCGTTCGGAACAAAGAGGTTCCACCTCAGCCGTTCATGGTTGAATACCTTGCCGAGGGAGAGGGATCTTATAGGCGCTTTGAAGCGCTAGGTGGTCGTTTGGGATTTTCGGTGGAGGAAATGAAAGGTATGAGTCGGGCTAATCGACAAGAAAATAAACGGAGAGTATTGGTCGATAAGTCTCGTACCTCCCAAGAGTAGTGATTTGGTGCTCTGGCTGAGAAGTTTAGGGAGCGAAAAGTGGAGAGATCTATTTTTCCTACTCTGATTTAGGTTCCTGGCGGCGAAGGAGTCTAGCCGTCATGCAGGTAGGCTGAAATTAGAATAGATGAAATAAATCTTTCCCCTTTTTGCTAAAACTGGGCAGTGTGACACACCGAACGTTTGTGCCGAATGGTACTATTAATGGTATGCCGGTGAAGCCATGATTGAAATAGTCTATGAACGAATCTCTAAACGTGAGTTGGCTGACTGGGGAGTAGTGTTTCAGGGTGTCTGCGGTGTTCCTAGTGTTTTAGGGTGTTTGCCAGCGTTCTATGTGGAAAAGTTTGCAGATGCTGAGCTTGAAAGAATGACTGTAGACAGTCCTGCATATGATTTTATTGTCGGTTTGGCTTGTGACAGTGAACTGCTTGCACCTGAATTGTCTGAGCAGTTGGAAAAAATCTGCATGCTTCAGAAGCCTGACATGCAGAGATCCAGGAAAATTTGGCGAGCGGTTGCGTTGGAAACGTTGTTGTTAGATATAGACGCTGACTCAGTGTATGGTTTAATAAAGTTGTCAGAATTTTGGTCGAGTTGGGGGTGGCCTGCTGATGCACCATTGTCAATGACTTCAGGTTTAGGCGCTTTGACGGCGGATGAATATCACTCGTCATTAAATTATAAGTCCGTTGTTAATGAGCACAAGTGGTGGGTGAAAGATCAATTGTCTGGTTTTCATGAAAATTAAAATAGGGGGCGAACCTATTTTCTACTATAATTTCGGCCCTTGTGGGGGCGGAGAAATAGAGCAGTCGTACTGGGTTGGCTGAAATTAGAGTTGAAAAAAGATTTGTCCATTGTTCCGTTATGTGCAGGAAGGTGCTTAAACTCGAGTGAGATACTAATCCGTGGGGCAAATACATATGGGTAGTGTTTCTATTTTTGTAGAGCTTCAGTGCAAGCTGGCTCTTGCATTCTTGCGCTCACACCCTGACGCAAAAGATTTGACATGGCTTCTCGACTTTCCTAAGGCTGGAGAAGTTTTTGTTGATGGCGATAAGTGGCAATTTATCAGGCATGGTTCAGGTTTGCGTTTTGAAAAGATGACGTGTAAAGGGGGCTGGGTTGTGGATATTCATAAGTGCTTTCATGATCCAAGGATAATCGATGGTTGGCGGCTTCTTCAGTTCTTTGATTCACGTGGAGAGTGCATGGATAAGAGTCAGGTTTCTCTGTTATTAAATGAAATGTGCCTGGGCGGGCACTTGCTTGACCAAGGTGGTGGGCAGTATCTTTTTGTAGGTTAACTATGTAGGGCTAGAAAAGCGCGACAAAAAGGGGTGGATTTAATTTGCTTGCTCTAATTTCGGTTCTTGGCGGCGAAGGGATCTAGCCATTATGTAGGTAGGCCGAGATTAGAGTAGGGGGAATAAATCTGTCCACTTTTTTGATGAGAAAGTATATTTTAATGGAGGTTTTATGCTTGAAAATATTAGCGAAGGTAAATTGCCGTGTCAGGTTTTTAGAGATCTGATAAAAGTCGATCCTACTATTGGTAATGTACGTCTTAGTGAGGTTTTTCATGAGGAGTTTATCGAGGTTGATAGTTTGGCTCTACAGCTTATCTGGCATTGACGGGGGCCAGGAAAAACTGAAGGAATTGGTGATGAATCACTAAATGCTGAGCTGTTGGTGATGTTGAAGAACGCTGGTTATTTGAAGAGGTGAAAGATGAGTTTTCCAGTTGTAACTGCTGAGGGGAAGGTTGGTGGCGCAACATTGGACCGGAAAAGGAGGCGACCGGAAAAGGGGACAGATTTATTTTTCCTGATTTATTTTTCCTACCCTAATTCCAGCTCCTGGCAGTAGCGAAAATAAATCTGTCCCCTTTTTCGTGATCTAGCGGCAGTGTGAAAGCTCAGCTTGGGCTGGCAGAAATGTGGCAGTCTCCTGATAATAACAACTTAGCGATATAGTTATTGGTTCTCGCCGTTCGCTGTTATGGAGCGGACCTGTGTTGTCCATTTTTTATTTTGGAGTAAGCAATGATTAGTGTTTCGGAGTTGAATGAGTTGCTCATTGCCAATAATTGCTTGCATTCCATGAGCATGCAGTTTGATGAAAATGCTATGGTCTATGATTTGTCTCTATTAATTGCGGCGTCTGAAAAGGCAGGGACTGATGCGGTACGTATCAGCTTTATTGATGTAAGCCAATTGACCTCCCGGGATTTTGGCGGCGGATTAACTCAGTTGATGCATATGAGCGTGAGTAAGCTGGATTCTGGTCTTGACAGGATACGTTATCAGTTTTGCGATCATGAGGATGGGAAGTTGTCCTTCTGCTTCTCGTCATTCTCGGTTGATTATGTGGTGTAAAAGTGGTTGTAATTTCTTGTCGTAATGTGGATGGCCGGAAAAGCGGACAGATCTATTTTCTTTACTCTAATTTCGGTCCCCGCGGTGTCGAAAGGATCTAGCAGCCATGCAGGGTAGGCACAAATTAGAGTAGAGAAAATAAATCTACCAACTTTTGATCAATATTCAGTTGAATGTATTTGCGCGGAATTGATTCCTGAGGTGATTATGAAATATTTAGAGATTCGATCCGAGATGGAGGTAGTGTTTGAACGAGGGATTAGTGAGCGAAGTCTGACATTGTATCAGGCTTTTGGTTACGCCTATGATGAAATGGATAACTATTTGAAATCTAAGGTTGGGGGCGTGCGCTTGGCTGCTTATGTCTCATTGTTTATAATTCCTGTCAAGGCTGGGTTGGCATTTGTAGCGGAGGATAATTTTACTCAAGATGTAGCCTCTGAGTTTTTGGAAGTATATTTCAGTTTGCAAATTGAAGAGCGTTGTCAGTTGTTCGAGGATGGGGCTGTGATGCTGGCAGATGCTAGAGAAGTCTTTGAGTGCTTTACGAGGTTTGGATTGGCTTGATCTTGCACAATAAAAGCGAATGTGGCATTCGGGAAAGATCTATTTTCCTGCTCTAATTTTAAACTCTTGTGAGGGCGAAGGACTCTAGCTGCGATGCAGGGGAGACCAAAATTATAGTAGAGAAAATAAATCTGTCCCCTTTTCGAAAGCAAGCAGTGTCATTTGTTTTTTCTTATTTGTTAGAACTAAAGTGGGGCGGCTTCGATAAGAATCCGACTGGAGGAATGTTAAGTGACCGATATGGCGCTGGAGGTGGAAATTTTTAATGCTGATGAAGCTGGACGTTTTCTAGCGATGGCTGCGATTGGATTACTTTCATCAGTCAGGGCGGGTGTCATCGAACTGGATGAAGCAGAGCGCTTGTTGTTCTCGCCAGGTGTGGCAAGTGTTTTTAGAAGGAAGGGAATTTCTTCAGTTGTCTGCGATCTTGTTATGGAGTGTTGTGAGTTGGAAGATGTGCTTGGTCTCTTACCCAATAGGTTTGATAGTGAGGTTGTACGGCTTATTGATGCTTTTTCGGAGTATTTAACCGTCACGGCGCCGCTAGATGCCTATTTGGATCATGTGGAATATAGGTAGTTTATATGTCGCTGGCAGTGTCGAAGAAAGGGAGTGGATGTGGGTCTGTTCCCGATTTATACTGCGCTTTTGCACATTAATGCACGAATATGAAAATCATCAAATCCTTTGCAAGATTGACAGGGCTTAAAAAGTTTGCGGCTTGGCGAGCCGGCTGGCAGGAACCAGCATCTGTCGACCTGTTTTCCTATATTGGAGATGTCGTCAGTCCAGAGGACAGTTTGATTTTTTGCAAATGGCTTTTCCCTGATTTCGTCGTGTTCGAGGATTCGGTGATACTGGAAATGAAATTTGACGAGCCCGCATTTCGTGTGTGGCTTGATCATTTTTCAGGTGATCAAGCCGGTGTTGAGGGGATGCTGAATCACACCCATCTGTACGATGTGTTTTCAGGGTGTGGATCTTCGGTGGACGAGGTGGTTTTTGAGCAGCTGTCCGATGTGCTGGCCATGTCCTGGCGAATGGTGTTGAAGGCGCAATTCCCTGATAGAAGATTTCACGTAGAGGCTATTAACTCCGATCAGGAGTATGGCCCGGTGGTCACCTTCCATGAAATGCGTGGGTGAGCTTTGCCGTTCTTTTGACGACAGTACTGAGGATGTAGTGTGTCTGTCGGTCGAGGGTACGTTGCCGGATGTGCCGGTGTGCCATGTTGCACCTGCTTGAGCGCGGTTGGTTCAAGCTGTTCGAAGTCTGCATTCGGCTTCAACCTGCCGGGGCTGCGATGCAGCCCTTTCCGACCGGTCCGACGCCTCGGCCGGAAAGGGCCGCTCCTACAGGGGGATGCGGCCTCCTGTGGGAGCGGCCTTGCCGAGGCGTCGGACCGGCCGGAAAAGACCGCAAACGCCGACTGCTCAGTTCAACCAGCTCAACGCCGGCCCCTGGGGCACGATCCGGGTCGGGTTGATGTGGTTGTGCGAGTAGTAGTAGTGCAGCTTGATATGCGCCATGTCGATGGTGCGGTAGATCGCCGGGATCTGCGTCAGGCGCACCAGGTACTGGTACAGCGCCGGGTACTCGGCCAGGGTCTTGTGGTTGGTCTTGAAGTGCACGTAGTACACCGCCTCGTAGCGGATCAGCGTGGGCAGCAGGAACAGGTCCGACAGGCTCAGCTTGCCGCCCACCAGGTACGGCTGCTTGCGCAGCCGGTGCTCGAGGGTGTCCATGGCCGCGAAGAACTGCTGGAAGGCCTGGTCGTAGCTCTCCTGGTCCGGGGCGAAGCCCATGTGGTAGACCATGCGGTTGATGTTGGTGTGCAGCCACTGGTTGAGCTCGACGATATCGCAGCTGGAGCGGTCGGGCACCAGGTCGATCGGGGTCTTGGCCAGGGGCAGCAGGCGGGTGGCCATCTGCAGCGCCAGCTCCGCCGAATCGTTGTGCACGATACGGTTCTGCTGACGATCCCAGAGCACCGGCACCGACTGGTTGCCGGTGAAGCCCGGGCGCGAGCGCTCGTACAGGCTCGACAGCAAGGTGACGTCCTTGTGCAGCGGGTCCTGGTCGTGCTCGTCGAACTCCCAGCCCTGGTCGTGGCGGCGCGCCGCCACCGAGGTGACGTCCAGCGCATCTTCCAGGCCCAGCAGGCTCTGCACCAGGTGCACCCGGTGCGAGAACGGGCAGGCGTGGGAGATGTACAGGTGGTAGCGGTTGGGCTCGGCCACCAGTTCGCTGAGGAACAGCTCCTGGACCGACGGGTTGTCTTGGCTGCGGGTCATCTTACCTCCCTACGGCGGTGGCCAGGCTTGGGCATGGGCGTTCGCCGAGGGCGGCGATGCTGTGCTGGATCTTCAGGTTGGCGGCGGCCAGGCCCGCGGCCAGGCTTTCTTCGCCCATGCCCAGGCCTTCGGCATAGATGAACTCGACGCTGTTCAGGCCGACGAAGCCCAGGGTCTGCGACAGCCAGCCGGCCAGGGTGTCGGTGCCCTGGCTGTAGACGCCGCCGCTGGCGTTGAGCACGTGCACCGGCTTGTCATCCAGCAGGCCGACCGGGGCGCCGTCGACGTAGGTGAAGGTAACGCCGCCGCGCACGATGTAGTCGACCCAGGTGTGCAGGATCGACGGTGCGCCGAAGTTGTAGCGCGGCAGGCCGATCACCACGCGGTCGGCTTCCTGGATCTCTTCGATCAACTCGTTGGACAGCTTCAGCGCTGCGGCCGCCTCGATGCTGCTGGCGTCACCGCCAAACAGGGCGTCCATGGTCACCGCATTGAGGTGCGGGATGGGCTGGGCGTGCAGGTCGCGTACCACCACCGAAGCTTCGGGGTTGACCTCTTTGAGCTGCTTGAGGAAGTTGTCCACCAGTTGGCCGGAGAAGCCGCCGTCGGACTTGATCGAGGAGCGGATGACCAGGACCTTGTGATTCATTGCGAGAATCCTTTCAGTGATGTGTGTGAGAGCCAGTCTTGAGCAATCGGGCGGGAGTGAAAAGCGCAGATAATCAGGGTATTACCCTTAAGGTTGTCATGTATCGCCAGGGGCTCTGTGCTGGAACGAGCGCGGGGCAAGCCGGCTCCCACAAATCGCGTGGGAGCGGGCTTGCCCCGCGATGAACGTGATGGGTGATTACGCCATTACCACTCGCGCTTGAGCCTGAACTTGCTCAGCTGCGCGCTGGCGATGCGTGTCTGGCTGCCATCGGCGTTGACCCGCCAGGCCTCGGCCTGGGTGAACATCAGGTTGCGGCCGTCGCGGATCACCTTGGCGTGGAACAGCACCTCGGTGTCCCGTGGCGTGGCCGACAGCAGCAGGGTGTTGAAACTGTTGGTCAGGGCGTACTCGTCCGGCCCCAGCAGGGGCAGGGTGGCGAGCATGCTGGTGACGTCGAGCATCGAGTAGATCACCCCGCCGTGCAGGGTCTGGCTGAGGTTGTCGATGGCATCGGTGACGGTCAGCCGGCAGGTGCACTGGCCGGGGGACTGTTCCAGCATTTCCAGCCCGCAGTAGCGCTGGTAGGCATGTTCGAGCAGCGCGCGCGAGTGCGCGGCGGCGTGGTCGCTGATGGTGCTCATGGTGTGATCCTTCACAGGTGCCGGGCAATGATTTCCAGCATGATTTCGTGGGTGCCGCCGCCGATGGCCAGCAGGCGGGCGTCGCGGTGGATGCGTTCGACCAGCGAGGGCTCGACGCAGCCGTGGGCGCCATGCAGCTGCACGGCGTCGCGGGCCAGGGTTTCCAAGGTCTGCACGGCGCTGTTCTTGGCGATGGCCACCTGGTGCGGGTCCAGGGTGCCTTCGGCCTGGCGGGCCACGCAGGTGTCGACGAACTGGCGGCTGACCGTCAGCTGCGCGTAGTGCTCGGCCAGGCGCTGGCGGATCACCGATTTGTCGAACAGCGGCTTGCCGCCGACCTGGCGGCTCTTGCACCAGTCGATGGCGGCCTGCAGGGCCATGTCGGCGCTGGTGATGGCCATCACCGCCAGGTTCAGCCGCTCCTGCTGCAGGCTGGCCTGCAGCAGGCGGCCGACGCCGCCCTTGCCGGTCAGGCGCAGCGCTGGCACGTCGACAAGCTCCAGGTCGGCCAGCGGCAGGCAGCGCCAGCCCAGGGCCTGGCGCGGGGTGTGACGGATGCCGGCGGCGGAGCCCTCGACCAGGAACAGCGCCAGGCCGTCCTCGCAGTGGCCGACCATCAGCAGCCAGTCGGCGCGGGTAGCGTTGCAGATGAACGCCTTGTGCCCATTCAACCGGTAGCCGTCGGCCTGGCGCGTGGCCCGGCACTCCAGGGCGCGCAGGTCGGAGCCGGCCTGGCGCTCGGTGATCGCCAGGGCGATGCTCTGGCGGCCGTCGAGCACCGCCGGCACCAGGTCGTGGACGATCGGGTGGCCGGTGGCCTGCACCGCCTTGAGGCTGACGAAGTGCGAGCCCAGGCCCATGGTGATGCCCTGGGCGCCGCTGCGGGTCAGCTCCTCGATCAGCACCGCCACGGCCCGTGGGTCGTCGGGCAACTGGCGGTGGTCGTGGCCCAGGCCGAGCAGGCCGGCGGCGCCGGCCTCGCGGTTGAGCGTGGCCGGGTAGGCGCCGAGCTGCTCCCAGGCCGCCACGTTCGGCGTGATGCGCTCGCTGACGAAGGCCTGCAGGCGCTGGCGGTATGCGTCACTCATGGCGATCTCCTCAGAACACCGTGGTCAGGGCCAGGTCGTGGAAGCGCTCGACGATCGGCCGGATCCGCGAGGAGGTCATGGCGCTGTCCTCCTCGAAGTAGTACAGGTCGGTCATGTCGCGCATCACTTCCAGCATCACCCGCGAACGCTCGGCGGCGCGGATCTCGTAGCGCTGCAGGGCGCTGTCGAGGCGTTCGTCGCAGCAGCCGACCAGGGCCTGGGCGAGCATGAAGGCGTTCTCCAGGCCCAGGGTCAGGCCGTAGCCGAGGGTCGGCAGCATGGCGTGGATGCTGTCGCCGAGCATCACCACGCGGCCGTTCTGCCAGCAACCGGCACCAGTCAGCGCCATCATCTTGTGGGTGAGGATCTGCTCGTGCTCGGTGGCTTGCATCATCCGCACCACATCCGGCGGCAGGTCGGCGAACAGCCGCACCAGGCCGTCGCGGTCGAGCAGCGGCTGGTTGCGGTGCTGGTAGGCGGCGAACCAGTAGCGGTACGGACGGTCGGCCGCCAGCGGGTAGGTGACCACCCGCGAGAACTCCGAGGCGAAGATCTGGCAACGGTCGGGCAGCAGCAGCGGCGAGTCGAACTCGACCATGCCGCGGCTGGCCACCAGGCCCGTGTCGTAGGGCGTCAGGCCCGGTTCCAGGCACTGGCGCACGGTGGAGCCGACGCCGTCGCTGCCGATCACCAGGTCGAAGTCTTCCTGCTCGCCGTTGCTGAAGGTGACCCGCGCCTGCTCGCCGACCTTCTCCACTTTCTCGCAGCCCATCTGGTAGCGGATCTGCCCGGGGGCCAGGCGTTCGCGCAGCAGGCCGAACAGCTCGGGACGCGGGAACATCACCGCCGGCGCCGGGATCCCCAGGCCGTCCGGGCGCACCGGCTGGCTGTGGATCAGGCGACCGTCGCGGCCATGGGTGTCGAGGAACTCGATGGCCTTGCCGCGGCCGATGAACCCGGTGTCGTTGAACAGGAAGCGCAGCACCTGCACGCCCTGGGGCCAGACGTAGATGCCGGTGCCCGAGTCGCGCGGGCCATGGGCCCGCTCGTACACCGTGGCCTCGAGGCCGAAGCGCTTGAGAATCAGGGCGCAGGCCAAGCCATTGAGGCCGGCGCCGATGATCGCGATCTTCATGCGGCCACCTCGCTCAAGGTGTTCCAGCTCTGGCCGCTCATGCGGTAGCGGCGCTGCAGCAGGCACAGGCTGGTCAGCTCCATCAGCATCGGGTCGAGCAGGCCCTGTTCCTGGGCGCTGAGGGTCGGCAGCTGCTTGAGCAGGGTGCGGACCTTGGCCGCGTCGAAGAACGGCAGCGCGTCCAGGTCACGGCTGTGCAGGGTGTCCTGCACCAGCTGCCACAGGCGGCCTTGCTGCTGCAGGGTGGCCGGCGGGGCGCGGAAGTAGTGCTTCTTGCGCTCGTACAGGGCCTTGGGCAGGTAAGGGCGCATGGCTTCGCGGAACACGTACTTCTCGGTGGCGCCGCGCACCTTCATCCACACCGGCAGCTGGCAGGCCAGTTCGACCACGTGGTGGTCGAGCAACGGCACGCGGCCTTCGATGCTGTTGGCCATCTCCATGCGGTCGCCCAGGGTGGTGAGGACGAAGTTCGGCAGGTACGACTTGGCCCACAGGTACATGGAGTTGTGCACCGGGTCGCGGTCGGCGAGCTTGCCGTGGTCGAGGCGGTCGAAGAACTGGCGGTACGGGTCGACACCGCTGAAGTGGTCGCGGAAGTCGCCGCGGTACAGGCTCTCCAGGGCCTTGAACCAGCCGGCCTGGTTGTCCAGCCACGACACGCCGTGCTTGAGTTGATCGACCATCCAGTGGATGTCGTGGGGCATGTGCGCGTTGGTGTAGCCCTGCTCGTTGGCCTGAATGCGCTGGCGCAGCAGGTCGATGACTTTCGGGTCTTGTTGTTCGTTGTTGTACAGCAGCATGTCGCGGCGGAAGTGCGGGTAGCCGGCGAACACTTCGTCGGCGCCTTCGCCGGTCAGCACCACCTTCAGGCCGGCCTTGCGCACTTCCTTGCTGAGGATGTACTTGGCCACGCCGTGGGCGTTGAAGAACGGCGTCTCGTTGTGCCACACCGCCTGCTCGAAGTTGTCCGCCAGGTCGTCCTGGGTGATCTCGATGGTGTGGAAGCGCGCGCCGTTGTGCTCGGCGGCCATGCGCGCGAAACGGTTCTCGTCGTAGTCGTCCATGTCGGTGAACGACAGGTTGAAGGCGTCCAGCGGCTCGCCCTTGAGGGCGGTGGCCATGCCCAGCATCGCCGAGGAGTCGATGCCGCCGCTCAGGTACACGCCCATCGGCACGTCGGCGCGCAGGCGCAGGCGCACGGCTTCCTCGATGGCGGCGCGCACGGCTTCGATCATGCCGGCCTCGTCGCTCGGCGCCGGGGTGTCGCGGCGGGCGAATTCCATGTCCCAGTAGCGGCCGCTGTGCAGGCCGCCGTGGTCGACCATTACCCAGCAGCCCGGCTGCACGCTGCGCACGCCTTCGAACAGGGTGTGGTCGCGCAGGTAGAAGGCGCGGCTGGCGTAGGCGTTCTCGTCCCAGGTCGGGTTGACGCCGGCGGCCAGCAGGGCCTTGATCTCGGAGGCGAAGTACCAGTTGCCTTCATGCTGGGTGTAGAACAGCGGCTTGATGCCCAGGCGGTCGCGCACCGCCAGCATCAGGCGGCGACGGCGGTCGAACAGGACCATGGCGAACTCGCCGCGCAACTCCTTGAGCCCGGCCATGCCGGAGCGGCGGTACAGGTGCAGGGCGATCTCGCTGTCCGAGGCGGTCTTGAAGATCGCGCCTTCGGCCTGCAGCTCGGTACGGATGCGCTCGTGGTCGTAGAACTCGCCGTTGACGATCACCGCCAGGTCGCCTTCGTCGGCGACGATCGGCTGCATGCCGTTGTCCAGGCCGATGATGCTCAGGCGGGTGTGGCCGAGCACGGCGCGCTCGCCCGGGTCACGCCACAGGCTGTGCTCGTCCGGGCCGCGGTGGTTGATGGCGGCCAGGGCGTCGAGGATCGACTGGTCGCTGATGCTGTTGCGTTTGGACTGGTAGACACCGATGAAACCACACATGGCAAAATCCTTTTCTCATAGGTCGGGCGTCGTCGGCGACGCCGGAACGGCGCGGGCTTCGTGGTCCGCGCACCCAGGGTTCATTGCGCCCAGTCGGGGCGGCTGCGTTCGAAGAAAGCGGCAAGACCGTGCTGGCCCTCGCTGGAGGTGCGCAGGCGGGCGATCAGCTGCAGGTTGCAACCCTGCTCGTCGAGCAGGTGGTCGCGGCCTGCCAGGCGCGCCAGCATCTGCTTGATCTCGCGACTGGCCTGGGGGCCGGTCTGCAGCAGGGTGGCCAGCCAGCGGTCGCGGGCTTGCTCCAGCTCGGCGGCGGGCACCAGGCGGTGGACCAGCTGCAGGCGCAGCGCGTCCTCGCCGCCGAACACCTCGGCCGAGAGCATGTAGCGCCGTGCCTGGCGCACGCCCATGGCGCGCACCACGTAGGGGCTGATCAAGGCCGGGGCCAGGCCCAGGCGCGCCTCGCTGAAGCAGAACCGCGCATCCTCGGCGGCCAGCACGTGGTCGGCGCAGCACAGCAGGCCCAGGGCCCCGCCGAACACCGCGCCGCGGGCCAGCATCAGCACCGGCACCGGGAAGTCGTCCAGGCGCTGCAGGACGTTGGCCAGCAGGCTGGCGTCCTCCAGGTTGCGCGCATGGTCGAAGTCGCGGCTGCGGCGCATCCACTCCAGGTCCGCCCCGGTGCACAGGTGCTCGCCGGCGCCGTCGAGCACCAGGGCGCGCAGCCCCGGGTGCTCGGCGAGGGCCTGCAGCTGCTCGTGCAAGGCCCCGAGCAGGGCCTCGTCGAGGGCGTTGCCGGCATGCGGACGGTTCAGGGTCAGGCAGGCGACCGCGGGTTGCGGCCAGCTCAGCAGCACGTCGCTCATGGTCGTCAGCTCGCCATCTTCAGGGACAGGGCGGTGCTCTCGTACTGACGGCGATAGCCCTCGCAACCGCCGTAGCGGAACGCGCCGCCGGTGACGTACGGCGTGCTGTAGTCGGCCACGGCCGGGTGGTTGTCGCCGTAGAACCAGCTGCTGTACTGCTCATGGCCCAGGCGGGTGCGGCTGGCCAGCATGCGCGCATGCGCCTTGCGCCGCGAATGGGCCTGGTAGCCCGGCACCACGGTGGCGCTGAAGAACTCGCCGACGCTGCCCGAACCGTAGCTGAACAGGCCGATGTTGCGCCCGGTCAGGTCCTCGTCGCTGTTGTCCAGCAGCGACAGCAGGGCGATGTACAGCGAGGCGGTGTAGCAGTTGCCGATGGCCTTGCCGTACAGCTGGCTGGTGGAGTAGGCCTTCTCGCCCAGGGCCTTGGCTGCTTCAGGCTCGATCGCCTCGAACACCGAGAAGGCTTTCTTCGCCATCTTGGTGAACGGCTGGTGGAAGCACAGGAAACTCATGTCTTCCAGGCCCAGGCCGCCGTCGGCGCGGTAGCTCTGCCAGGCGTTGCGCAGCGACTCCAGGTAGACCTCGATCGACAGCTTGCCGTCGACCAGCGCGGTGCTGCGCAGGTTCGGCCGCCAGAAGTCCGAGACGTCCAGGCTGTAGCGGCCCTGGTGCGGATGCAGTTCCAGCAGGCGCGGGTTCTCGGCCACGATCATGGCCACGGCGCCGGCGCCCTGGGTGCATTCGCCCTCGGAGTTCTGCTCGTAGCGGGCGATGTCGGTGGCGATCACCAGTACCTTCTCGTGAGGACGCTGGGCGACCAGCGCACGGGCCATCTGCAAGCCGGCGGTGGCGCCGTAGCAGGCCTGCTTGAACTCCACCACGCGGCAGTCGGCGCGCAGGCCGAGCAGGCTGTGGACGAACAGGCCGGCGGCCTTGGACTGGTCGATGCCGCTCTCGGTGGCGAGGATCACCGTGGCGATCGAGGCGCGGGTGGCGTCATCGAGCAGTGGCAGGGCGGCGTTGGCCGCCAGGGTCACGATGTCTTCGTCCGGGGCCGGCACGGCCATGAACTCCTGGCCGATGCCGACCAGGTATTTCTGCGGATCGATACCATGCCGTTCGGCAAGTTCTTCCAGTGCGAAAAAGTGTTGCGGTACAGACAGCCCAATATCATCAATGCCGATTTTCATGTGTATGCCCAATTATTTTTCACTGTTGAAAAAATCCCAAAATACACAACCGGTCTTGTTGTTCCGGTGCCAGACCCTGCTGGCCATTTAATTATTGCGGCTGAAGCTTTTGCCAAAAAAAGCGAATAATTCCGATGGGATTGATGACGCCTGTTCATGGTTTTTCAGGCGGGAAAGTTAAAGGTTTATTTATCGCGCGCAGGCGCATGCCCCGTGATTCCACGCGGCTTGCGCAAAGGGGTGAAGGGCAGATTGTCGAACAATAGGGCAATTAGAATTTTCAATTGTTTTAATATGAAAATTTTATGGCGGTGTTGTCGCCGGATTGACCTGTTGTTTTGGCTATATATTTATGCCGTATCGCTTGTGCATATCTGCATGGTCGGGACTTCCTTGTCCGTTATTCATCCATTAGTGCCGGGCACCGTGAGGGAGGTTGTTGTCGCATGAACCGCGCCGGGCGAATAGTGACAAAAAGTGCGCGCATCGCGGCATGGTCTTCATGTGTCGTGCGCAGCTGTGGTACAACGCCGCAGGACACAGGATTCGTCGCCCGGCTTTCGGGTACACAAGGAGGTAGTGGTGTTTTCCAAGATCAGTCTCGATCAGTGGCGCGCGTTCGTCTGCACGGTCGAGTGCGGCGGTTTCCAGCAGGCCGGCGAGCACATGTACAAGTCGCAGTCGGCCATCAGCCACTCGGTCAACCGCATGGAAATGCTCCTGGGCCAGGAGCTGTTTATCATCGAGGGCCGCAAGGCCGTGCTCACCTCCCTGGGCAAGGCCCTGCTGCCCCAGGCCAAGCACCTGCTGGGCGCGGCGCAGAAGCTCGAGCACCTGGCCAACCAGTACCAGCCCGGGCTGTTCACCGAGCAGGCGCTGGCGGTGGATGTACTGTTCCCCATCGAGTTGCTGCAGCAGGCATTGCAGGAGTTTGCCCTGGAGTACAAGGATCACCGTATCCGCCTGTACGAGACGGCGTTGTCCGGGGCCCGGGAGCTGCTGGAGGATGGCAAGGTCGAGCTGGGTATCGCCAGCAGCCTGCCTTCCGGCTACCTGCAGGAGTTCCTGCTCAATGTCTCGCTGGTCTGCGTGGTGGGGGCCAGCCACCCGCTGAGCGAGGCGCAGGGGGAGTTGAGCCTGGACGACATGAAGAACCACCGGCAGGTGGTGATCCGCGATTCCGGCACGCGCAATTCGCAGAACAGCGGCTGGCTGGGGACCTCGCAGCGCTGGACTGTGAGCAGCCTGGCGGCGGCCGAGAGCTTCGTCGAGCGGGGGATGGGCTTTGCCTGGTTGCCGGAGCATCGGGTGCAGCAGGGGTTGGCGCAAGGGCGGCTGGTGCGGGTCAACCTGCAGCATCAGCGGGAGCGGGAGGTGCCGATGTACATGGGGTATCCCGAGGAGTACCGGCACAGTCCCGAGGTGCGGTTGCTGGCGCAGATACTGCGGGAGCGGTGTCGGGAGTATCGGCCTGTAGTTGCTTGAAGGATCGTGGGTGGTGGTTTCGAGGGATGTAGGCGCATTCATTTGTGATGTCGACGCTTAGTCACCTTTCCGCCCTTACGGCGGGTTCCTTTTTGAAGCATCAAAAAGGAACCAAAAAATGCTCGCTCCATTCATCCGGCCCTCCGCTTCGCTCCGGGTCCCCTCACTCCGGCCTTGCTCCCGGGAGGACCGCGCTGAACGCCCCATCCTGGGGCGCAGCGCTTGACGGGCATCCATGCCCGTCACCTCCCTTCGCAAGGCCTGCGTTCGGCCTCCTGAAGTCGCGAAGTTACGGGCGGCGCCTGGGCTGGTGCAGCTATCGCTAGTTGCTGTTTGGTGAACTCTTGATCGCCATCGCGGGGTTGCTCGCAATCCGGGTCTTGCCCGGCCATGCTTGCTCATTTTCCAGGTAAGACATTTCCGAACCTGAAACCAAATGCTTCAGCCAGCAAAGCTTGGGAACTATCCTACGCGCTTGCCGGAAGCCGCCGTGTTGTCGGGGAAATACCCCACGGATAACTTCACTGGGTCGCCATATCAGGTGACCGGGTGTGAGAACCCGACCTGCACTGCCAAGGCTATTGCTTCATGGCAGCCATGCGCGGGCAGACTTCGGTCTGGCCGGCTTCAGTGCACCGGTTTCTCACCCCGCGTACGGCTGCCACCTTTGTCCGTGAGAAAGATCGAGATGGCCGCTCCTGTCACGCACTGGAGTTTCATCATGAAAAAGATTGTCCCAGACCCACCCCGTCTAGCCCCCGTCATCGCTATCCGCCCGACCCTCACCCGCGAAGAAGCCATGACCGCCGCCGTCGAAGTGGCCACCGCCATTTCCGATGTCCTCGATATCTACTTCAAGACCGACCCCGGCGAAGCCCAGGACCGTCTGTTCACCGCTAGTGACTACCTCGGCCAGCTGGCCTGTGCCTTGCTCGAACACAAGCCAGGGGTACAGAAATGACCAACGCACGTACCGCAGGCCGGACCCGCTGCATGGACCTGTTCAAGGTCGAGCCGGGCATTCCCTTCGCGGATGCCTTCAGCGAGTTGTCGGTGCTGCTTGGCTGCATTCGCCACCTCACCTGCGAGGCCGAGATGGAAGGCGACCTGATGGCGGGCAGCGCAGCGCGCATGTTGAGCGCCATGGCCAAGGCGTTGATTGATGATATGGAGTTGGGGTTGAACCGCTGCGGTTGATCCAATGGCCCTTTCGCGGCACAAGGCCGCTCCTACAGGTGACCGCGCGCCCCTGTAGGAGCGGCCTTGTGTCGCGAAAGGGCTGCAAAGCAGCCCCGGCAGGCCCAAGCCGGACGCCAATTCTCAACACCTTGAAAGGGATGACGCTGAACACGCTGTCGTGGGCGCGGCCCCCGCGATTGCCAATACCTTACCCGCGCAGATCACTCGGCAGGAAATCCCGCTCCGGCTCGTAATCCAGCTTCAGATACCCCGCCAGCTCGCGCAGGTCATCCGGGCTCAGGCTGCCGGCCTGCTGCTTGAGCCGCAGGCTGTCGACGATGTAGGCATAGCGCGAGACGTTGTAGTCGCGCACCGCGTTGTACAGGTCGCGCTGCGCATCGAGGATATCGACGATGTTGCGACTGCCCACCTCATACCCTGCCTCGGTCGCCCGCAACGAGCCCTGGCTGGAGACAATGCTCTGGCGTCGCGCACGCACCTGCTCGACATCGCTGACCACCGCGCGGAAAGCGTTGCGCGAACCTTCCAGCACCTCGCGCTCGAGGCTGGTGCGGCCGTACTCGGTGCGCGCCAGCTCATGGGTGGCCTGGCGCACCCGCGCGCTGGTGCCGCCGCCGCTGAACAGCGGCAGCTTCATCTGCACCATCACCGAACTGTCGCGCTGGTTGCCGGAGCGCTGGCCGAAGTGCGCGCTGGAGTCCATCAGGTCGCTGTCGCCCTCGGCGTAGCCCATGGCCAGGTTGAAGGTCGGCAGGTGATCGGCCTTGCTGCTGCGCAGGGTCTGGCCGGCCTGGCTGACGGCGGCCTGGCTGGCGCGCAGGCGCAGGTTCTGCGCCATGGCCTGTTCGACCCAGGCCTCGGCGCGCTCGGGCACCGGCGCCTGCACCGGCAGGCTGTGGCGGATCCCGGCCAATGCCGGTTGCGCCTGGCCAGTCAGGCGCATCAGCGCCTGGTAGGCGTCTTCGCTGCGGCGCTGGCTGTCGATCAGGTTGGCGCTGGCGCGGTCGAAGCTGGCCTGGGCCGAGAGCATGTCGTTCTGATCCGACAGACCGGCGTCGTAGCTCAGCCGGGTCTGCTGCAACTGGCGGTCGAAGGCGCGCAGTTCGGCCTTGGCGGTGGCCAGGTTGTCCTCGGCCAACAGGGTGTCGAAGTAGCTGCTGGCGGTGTCGAGGATCAGCTGCTGCTGGAACGCCGAGAAGTCCAGTTCGGCCTGTTCGTTCTCGGACTGCGCGGCCTTGAAGTCGAACCAGCGGCTGAGGTCGAACAACGGCTGGTCGAGGCTCAGGCGGTACAGGCTGCCGCTGCGCTGTTCGACCTGGCGGCGGTCGCTGCGCACGTCGCCGGCCTCGGCATCCAGGGCCACCTGCGGCAGCAGGCGGGCGCGGGCCAGGGGCACGGCCTCGCGGCGGGCCAGGTAGTTCTCGCGGGCGGCGGCCATGTCGCTATTGTGCTCGACCACCTGGGCGTACACCGACATCAGTGTCGCACGCTCGGCGGCAACGGCCTGGGCCAGGGGCGCCAGGAGCAGCAGGGGCAGAAGGGTCTTACGTAGCATGTCGTTTCTCTTTATTCGGGCCGGCCGCTCCCAGGGGCAGCCGGTCACGGCTGCCACAGGGGAGGGCGGGCTAAAGGGTCAGGCCGGCTGGGTGTAGGCGGCCAGTTCCTGCAGGCGTGGGTCTTCGCTGGCGCGGTGGTCCTTGGCCAGCAGCGAGTACACGGTGGGCAGGATGAACAGGGTGAACAGCGTGCCGACCAGCATGCCGATGACGATCACCAGGCCCAGGCTGAAGCGGCTGTGGGCACCGGCGCCGCTGGCCAGCAGCAGCGGGACCAGGCCCACCACCATGGCCGCGGTGGTCATCAGGATCGGCCGCAGGCGGATCTGCGCGGCGCGCTCGATGGCCGTGCGGCGGTCGAGCTGGTCGGCCTGCTGCAGCTCATTGGCGAACTCGACCATGAGGATGCCGTGCTTGCTGATCAGGCCGACCAGGGTCACCAGGCCGATCTGCGTGTAGATGTTCACCGTGGCGTAGCCCAGGTACAGCGGGATCAGCGCGCCGCACACCGACATCGGCACGCTGACCAGGATCACCAGCGGGTCGCGCAGGCTTTCGAACTGCGCCGCCAGCACCAGGTAGATGACCAGGATGGCGAAGATGAACGTCACCACCAGGGCGCTGCCCTCCTGGACGAACTGGCGGGCATCGGACAGCCAGTCATGGCTGAAACCGGTGGGCAGGGCATTGGCCTGGGCGGCGAGGAACTGCACCGCGTCGCCAATGCTCACGCCCGGCGCCGGCACCGCCTGCAGGGTGGCCGAGTTGAGCTGGTTGAACTGGGTCAGCTTGTTGGGCTCGATCGACATGTCGAAGCTGACCAGGGTCGACAGCGGCACCTGGGCGCCGTTGGCGGCCTTGACGTACTGGCCGACCAGCATCTCCGCCGACAGGCGCTGGGCCCGTGCCACCTGCGGGATCACGTCGTAGGAGCGGCCGTCGAGGGCGAAGCGGTTGACGTAGTTCTCGCCCACCAGCACCGCCAGGGCGTCGCCGATGGCCTGCATGCTGATGCCCAGGTCGTTGGCCTTGCTGCGGTCGATGTTGATGTTGACCAGCGGGCTGTTGAAGTCCAGGTCGCTGTCGACCACGGCGAACAGGCCGCTGGCCATGGCCGCCTGCTTGATCTTGTCCATGGCGTCGAACACCACGCGGTGGTCCTGGGAGCTCTGGATCACCATCTGCACCGGCAGGCCGCCGGTGGAGCCGGGCAGCGGCGGCAGCTGGAAGGCGAAGATGGCCACGCCCTCGATCTCGCCCACGGCTTTCTGGATCTCGGCCTGCAACTGGTCGGCGCTGCGCTGGCGCTTTTCCCAGGTGCTCAGGTTGGCGCCGCCGAACGCGGTGCGCGGGCCGTCGTTGCCGTTGACCACCCAGGTGATGTCGGTTTCCGGGAAGGTGGCGAACAGGCGGTCCATGCGGTGCGCGTACATCTCGGTGTAGTCGATGTTGGCGTACTGCGGGGCCTTGGCCACCGCCAGCACCTGGGCCTGGTCCTCGACCGGCGCCAGCTCGCGCTGGGCGCCGAGGTAGAGGATCGGCAGGCTGACGAAGACGCCTGCGGCAATCGCCAGGGTCAGCCAGCGGTGGTGCAGGGACACGTCCAGCACACGCCCGTAGCCCTTGCCCAGCCACTGGAAGAAGCGCTCGGCGCCACGGGCCATCGGCCCTTCGCTGGCCTGGCGGTTGAGCAGGAAGGCGCTCATCACCGGCGACAGGGTCAGCGCCACTACGCCGGACACCACCACGGCGCCGGCGAGGGTGAAGGCGAACTCCTTGAACAGCGCGCCGGTCAGCCCGCCCATCAGGCCGATCGGGGCGTACACCGCGGCCAGGGTCAGGGTCATGGCGATCACCGGGCCTGCGATCTCGCGGGCACCGACCAGCGCCGCCTGCAAGGGCGACTTGCCTTCCTCGATATGGCGGTGGACGTTCTCCACCACGACGATGGCGTCGTCCACCACCAGGCCGATGGCCAGGACCATCGACAGCAGGGTCAGCAGGTTGATGCTGAAACCGAACAGACTCATGATCGCCGCCGCGCCGATCAGCGACAGCGGGATGGTCACCAGCGGGATCAGCACGCTGCGCAGCGAGCCGAGGAACAGGAAGATCACCACGGCGACGATCACCACCGCCTCGATCAGGGTCTTGACCACCTCGTCGATGGACGCCTGGATGAAGCGCGCCACCTCGAACACGATGTTGGCGGTCATGCCCGGCGGCATGGTCTCGCGGATCTGCGGCATCATCTCCTGCACCGCGCCGACGATGGTCAGCGGGTTGCCGGCGGGGGTGGCGTGCAGGCCGATGAACACCGCCGGCTCGCCGTCCATGATGCCGCTGGTGTCGTAGGAGGTGGCGCCGAGCTCGGCGGTGCCGATGTCGCTCAGGCGGATCAGCGTGTCGCCGTCGCGGCGCACCACCATCTGGCGGAACTGGTCGACGCTGGTCAGGTCGGTGTTGATGTTGATGTTGGCCGAGACGTACTGGCCCTTGGTCTGCCCGGGGGCGGCCTGGAAGTTGTTCTGGCGGATGGCCTCGGCCACGTCGCTGGCCGACAGGTTGCGCGCGGCCATGCGCGCCGGGTCCAGCCACAGGCGCATGGCCAGCTTCTGGCCGCCGAGGATCTGCGCCTCGGCCACGCCGTCGATGGCCGCCACGCGTGGCTGCACCACCCGTGAGATGTAGTCGGTGATCGCCGGCAGGCCGATGTCCTTGCTCGAGAAGCCGATGTAGATCACTGCCGTGCCTTCACCGGAGGACTTGGCTACCACCGAGTCGTAGGCGCCTTCAGGCAGGCGGTACTTGACCTGGTTGACGGCGGCCATGATCTCGGTGAGGGCCTTGTTGGAGTCGGCGTTGAGCTTCAGGCGCACGCTGATGACGCTCTTGCCCTGGGTCGAGGTCGAGCTCAGGTAGTCGACGCCGTCGACCGAGGCCACGGCTTGCGAGATGGGCTGGGTGACGAAGCCCTGCATCAGCTGCGAGCGGGCGCCGGGGTATTCGGTGGTGATGGTGATGGTCGCGCTTTCCAGCTGTGGGTACTGGCGGATCGGCAGGTTCAGCAGCGCCAGCAGGCCAAGCATGACGATCATCGCGCAGACCACCAGGGTCAGTACCGGGCGGCGGATGAACAGGTCGGTGAATTTCATGGTGCTACAGGTCCTTTTCAGTGGCACGCAAACCCATTACTGCTGGGCCAGGTCCGGCTTGCGCGTGGTGCTGGCGGCCAGGGTGTCGTCGGTGACCCGCACCGGCATGCCGTTGCTCAGGCGAATCTGCCCGGACACCACCACGCGGTCGCCCGGGGTCAGCGCATCGAGCACCACCACGCGGTCGTCGCGGCGCGCACCCAGCTTGACGAACACCTGCTCCACGCGCAGCGCGCCGTCCTTCTCGCGCAGCACGTACAGCGAGTTGCCGTAGGCGCTGTAGCTGATCGCCGTTTCCGGCACGCTGAGCACGTCGGCGTGGCTCGGCAGCTCGATGCTGACGTTGGCGAACATGCCCGGCTTGAGTTGCTGGCCGGGGTTGTCGAGGGTCGCCTGCACCTGCATGGAGCGGGCGCCCGGGTCAATCTGCGGCTCCAGGGTGGTCACCGCGGCGACGAAGCGCTGCTGCGGCCAGGCATCGACCTTGAGGGTGATGGACTGGCCCGCCTGCAGGGCGGCGGCGGACTGCTCGGGCAGCGGGAAGTTGACGTGCAGGCGCGACAGTTCGGTGAGGGTCACCAGGCTGTCGCCGGGGCTGACGTACTGGCCGAGGTTGACCTTGCGGATGCCCAGCACGCCGGCGAACGGGGCGCGGATGGTCTTCTGCGCGATCTGCGCCTGGACCTGGGCGATCTCGCCAAGCAACTGGTCGTAGTTGGCCTGGGCCTGGTCCAGCTGGGCCTGGGTGGAGGCCAGCGGCAGGACCTTGCGCGTGCGCTCCAGGGCCAGCTTGGCGTTCTTGGCCTGGGCCTGCAGCTTGGCCAGCTCGCCGCGCTCGGGCGCGTCGTTGAGCTTGACCAGCACTTGGCCTGCGGCCACGGCCTTGCCGGCGGTGAACTCCAGCGCGGTGATGCGCCCGCCGACTTCCGGCGAGACATTGACCTGGTGCACCGCCTCCAGGGTGCCGACGGCGCTGAGCACCTGCGGCATCGGGCCGGACTGCACCCGGGCGACCGCCACCGGGGTGGCGTTGGCCTGGGCGGCGGGGGCGTCGTTGGCCATCACCGCCGGGGCGGGCAGCAGGGCCATGGTCAGCAGCGACAGCGAGGCGCCGGCGGCGATCCAGTAGCGATTGTTCATTGTGCGGCTCCTTGTGCCTGGTTCTGGTTGGCACGGACCTGGATGAAGGTCTGGCGCAGTTGCTCGAGGCTCAGGGCGCCGGGGACCAGGTAGCGGCCATCGATCACCAGGCTGGGCACCGAGCTGATGCCCAGGCGGCGGCCCAGGGCCAGTTCTTCATCGAGCATCTGCGGCGCCTGCTGGTCGAATGCCGTGGCGAAGGCCTGCGGGTCGAAGCCGGCCTCGGCGGCCACCGCCAGCACGGTGGCGCGATCGCCGATGTTGCGGGCCTGCACCAGGTGGGCTTCCTGCAGGCGGTCGAACATGCGCTCGTGGCCTTCGTTGCCGCCCAGCGCCTTGGCGGTCTGGCAGGCGAGGCCTGCGAGCAGGCCGGTGGGGTATTCGAAGTCCTGTTGGCGCATGGCTTCGATGTTGATGCGCTTGACGTCCTCGGCGCGCGAGCACGACAGCCAATGGCTGAGGATGGTTTCCTTGGCCTTGGGCATCGAGCCGAAGCGCTCGACCATCGCCTCGCGGCTGGTCTGCAGGATGAAGCTGCGGTGCTGGATGTCCAGGTTGAGTTCGTCCTGCAGTTGCTTGAGGCGCGGGGCGAGGACGAAGCACCAGCCACAGACGACATCGTGGAAGAATTCGACTTTCAGGGGTGACATGGCAGTGATCCGGTTTCAGGGAGGGATGGCCGCACTATCCACAGCGCCCCGGCAAGAAAAAAGCGACAAAAGTGCCGCAAACCCTCTCATCCCCTTCATCGATGGCCGCCCGGCCCGGCCGCGAGCGGGTAGAATGGCGCTTTTGCCTGACCGTAGCCGACATGAGCCCAGCCATCGCCACCCTCGAGCAGCACCTGCTCGCCGCCCTCGATCCCGCCCCACAGGAGACCCGCCGCCTGTTCCATGGCCGTGGCCGTTGCTGGCCGGGGCTTGAGCAGATCACCGTCGATTGGCTCGATGGCGTGCTGCTGGTGGCGCTGTTCCGCGAGCCGCCCGAGGGCCAGCTGGCGGAGCTGGAAGCGATGCTGATGGCGCTGGCCGAACGTCCGCAGTGGACCGGCCAGGCCATCCTGATGCAGCACCGCTACCTGCCGGACAGCCCCGGCCAGTGGTTGTGGGGCGAGCCGTGCCAGCAGCGCGAAGTGGTCGAGGATGGCCTGAAGTACCTGCTCGACCTGGGCGTGCGCCAGAACAACGGCCTGTTCCTCGACATGCGTTACGGCCGACGCTGGGTACGCGAGCAGGCGGCCGGCAAGCGCGTGCTCAACCTGTTCGCCTACACCTGCGGCTTTTCGGTGGCGGCCATCGCCGGCGGCGCCGAGCAGGTGGTCAACCTGGACATGGCCAAGTCGGCGCTGTCCCGGGGCCGCGACAACCACCGGCTCAACGGCCATGACGCCTCGCGGGTCGCGTACCTGGGGCATGAGCTGTTCAAGTCGTGGGGCAAGGTGCGCAAGTACGGGCCGTACGACCTGATCATCA
This sequence comes from Pseudomonas peradeniyensis, assembly GCF_014268935.2. Taxonomy (GTDB): domain Bacteria; phylum Pseudomonadota; class Gammaproteobacteria; order Pseudomonadales; family Pseudomonadaceae; genus Aquipseudomonas; species Aquipseudomonas peradeniyensis. The sequence continues at coordinate 332,704 of NZ_JABWRJ020000005.1, forward strand.
TCGATCCGCCGACCTTCCAGCGCGGCAGCTTCGTGCTGACCCAGGACTACGCCAAGATCCTCCGGCGTTTGCCGGAGTTGCTGAACGAAGGCGGCACGGTGCTGGCCTGCGTCAACGATCCGGGGATCGGACCGCAGTTTCTCATCGAGGGGATGGCCGAGCAGGCGCCCGGTCTGGCGTTTGTCGAGCGGCTGGAGAATCCGCCGGAGTTTCCGGATGCGGATCCGGAGGGTGGCCTGAAGGCGCTGGTGTTTCGCCAGCAGGCCTGAGACAGGACTCTTGTAGGAGCGGGCTTGTCCCGCGATGGCGTCAGAACAGGCAACATCATTGCTTGGTCTGACGCCATCGCGGGACAAGCCCGCTCCTACAGCGGACGTTGGTTATTTGTTGGTATAGATCTGGTCGAACACGCCACCGTCATTGAAGTGGGTCTTCTGCACGGTGCGCCAGTCGCCGAAGGTCTTCTCCACCGACAGGAAGTCGACTTTCGGGAAGCGGTCGGTGTACTTGGCCAGTACGGTGGCGTCACGCGGGCGCAGGTAGTTGTTCGCGGCGATCTCCTGGGCCTCCGGCGACCACAGGTACTTCAGGTATTCCTCGGCCACGGCCTGGGTACCTTTCTTGGCCACTACCTTGTCCACCACGCTCACCGGCGGCTCGGCCTCGGCCGACACGCTCGGGTAGATCACCTCGAACTGGTCGCGACCGAACTCGCGGGCGATCATCTCGGCCTCGTTCTCGAAGGTCACCAGCACGTCGCCGATCTGGTTGGTCATGAAGGTGGTGGTGGCGGCGCGGCCACCGGTGTCCAGGACCGGCGCCTGCTTGAACAGCTTGCCGACGAAGTCGCGGGCCTTGGTTTCGTCGCCGCCCTGCTTGAGCACGTAGCCCCAGGCCGAGAGGTAGGTGTAGCGGCCGTTACCCGAGGTCTTGGGGTTGGGCACGATCACCTGCACGCCGTCCTTGAGCAGGTCCGGCCAGTCCTTCAGCGCCTTGGGGTTGCCCTTGCGCACGATGAACACGGTGGCCGAGGTGAACGGTGCGCTGTTGTTCGGCAGGCGGCTCACCCAGTTGTCCGGCACCAGCTTGCCGTTGTCGGCCAGGGCGTTGATGTCGGTGGCCATGTTCATGGTGATCACGTCGGCCGGCAGGCCATCGATCACCGCGCGCGCCTGCTTGCTCGAGCCGCCGAAGGACATCTGCAGGTTGACCTTCTCGTTGTGCTCTTTCTCCCAGTGCTTCTGGAACGCCGGGTTGTAGTCCTTGTAGAAGTCACGCATCACGTCGTAGGAGACGTTGAGCAGGGTCGGGGCGGCCTGGGCGAGGTTGCCCAGGGCCAGGCCCGCGGCGAGCAGCGAGGCGCTGAAGAGTTTTTTCACTGGGGGCATTCCTTGTTCTGATTCAAAGGGTTGGCGATATGCCAGCGACTATAGCGTTTGGCGCTTTGGTCGCTAAAGATCAAATGGCTCTTTGCTTATGCCGGCCTCATCGCGGGGCAAGCCCGCTCCCACAACTACCGTGGGAGCGGGCTTGCCCCGCGATGGGAAAACGCCTTACTGCTTGGGAAACAACGCATTGCCACACCGCGAACAAAACGCCGCGCCATGCTCGTGGTGATGCTTGGCGCAGGTCGGGCAGTCATGCTGCAACTGCTCGCCGCGCAGGGCATTGGCCAGCTCGGCGGTGAAGATGCCGGTGGGCACGGCAATGATCGAGTAACCGGTGATCATCACCAGCGACGACAGCACCTGCCCCAGCGGTGTCTTCGGCACGATATCGCCGAAGCCTACCGTGGTCAGGGTGACGATGGCCCAGTAGATGCCCTTGGGAATGCTGGTAAAGCCGTGCTCCGGTCCTTCGATCACGTACATCAGCGTGCCGAACACAGTGACCAGGGTCGACACGCTGACCAGGAACACGATGATCTTCTGCTTGCTGCCCTGCAGCGCCGCCAGCAGGTAGTGGGCCTGCTTGAGGTAGGGGCTGAGCTTGAGCACGCGGAAGATCCGCAGCATGCGGATCACCCGGATCATCAGCAGGTACTGGGCGTCGCTGTAGTACAGGGCGATGATCCCGGGCACGATCGCCAGCAGGTCGACCAGCCCGTAGAAACTGAAGGCATAGCGCAGCGGCTTGGGCGAGCAGTACAGGCGGGTGATGTACTCGGCGAGGAAGATCGCCGTGAAGCCCCACTCGATGCCGGCCAGCAGCCCGGCGTAGTTCTGGTGCACATCGTCGATGCTGTCGAGGATCACCGTGACCAGGCTGGCTAGGATGATCAGCAGGAGGATCTTGTCGAAGCGACGCCCGGCGACGGTGTCGGTCTGGAAGACGATGATATAGAGGCGTTCGCGCAGGGAGGGCGGGGTGGACATGGGGCGGGTTCCGAAAGCGTGAACAGCAAGCGTAGAAGGTTGCTGCCGTTGGTTGCAACGTCTTGTGCCGCCAGGACGGCCTGGTAGAAATGCCAGTTTTGCGCCTTGCCGAGTTGGCGCACCATGGCCTGGAAAGCTACTTACCTGGAGATGGAGTTCTTGGCATGTCTGAGCGGATCAATGATTTGAAGGTGCCCGCCTCTGCGCTGCTTCAGTGTGATCTGGCAGGTTCTGTGTTGAGCGCACACGGTACGGCGCAGCGAATGCTGACCTACACGGCCTATGGATACCTGGCTGACCCAGTGCGCAAAGGTGCGATTGGGTTCAATGGGCAGTTGCTGGAAGGTGACGTGCAAGGCTATCTGCTGGGGAATGGGCATCGGCTATACCATTTACCGATTATGCGCTTTGCCAGTCCAGACGCTCTGAGCCCATTTGGTGAAGGAGGAGTGAATGCTTATTTATACTGTGACGGTGATCCGATAAATAAACTCGATCCATCAGGGCGTGTGCCTGGCTTCATAAAGAAATTATTCAACCGCAGCAACACCGCTCCACAAGTGGCAACTAAGCAGCCAGGGTCGCTCAATAAACCTGCTGCTTCGGGCGCAACTCAACAGACAGAGTTAACCAGTAGGCCCGGATTGCAGGCTGCAGTCGAGAAGGTTGGCTTGACCATCGAGGATGCGCAGGAACACTACGACGCAGTTACTCCTTCGGCGGGTTATGACTCTAATTTCCTTGCCGCCAAGGATTTTGTCGTGAATGGGCAGACCTATGGGATCACCAGAAGAGGGAGCGGTGTTGGCATCGTCATAGTTGATACCTTCATGAAAGACCGTCACTCCAACAATCCGGAATACGTAATGATTACTCCCAATAAGCGACCTGCTTCATCGCCGAGCGATACCAGAAATCGGTTGCGTACCTAGCAAGTAGCCTTGCCCACAGCTTTGCCTTCACCAGGTACTACTTTGAGCAAGGCGGCAACCAACCAACAGGCCACTACAAAAGGTGCTGTCAGTCCGGAAATCGGTAACCACGCAACGATGGATTGCAACGCCATCGCACAGCCGATGGCGAGCATCGTAATCCAAGGCTTCTCGCCCTGGCGGCTGAAGGCCAGCGCGGCTAGTGCCGCATTGAAGCCGTACAGTCCCAGCCAGGCCCCTTGTGCCTCGCCCGCCAACAGCGCGACACCGCCACCGAGGGCCGAACCGATCAGCGCCCAGGTAGCGGCATAGGGGTTGGCGAAGTACATGCCGATGACGATCAGCAGGCCGGCCATGGGCTTGTCGAGCAGGAAGATCTGCCCCACGCCGCGCAGCAGGGCATACACCGGATCGGCCTCGACATAGCCGTTGGCCGACGGCTCGGCCAGCAACAGGGTGGCCCAGCCCAGCAGCACGAAGGGTGCCGTATAGGCCACCAGCAGCTTGCCGCCGCGCTTGCGCCACTGGTGGGTGAGCATGCTCGACAGACCGCCGGCGGCGATGATCAGCGGCGGCAGGATGGCCGACCAGGGCAGCACGGCGCTGATCAGGATGCCGATCAGCACGCCGTTGTAGCAGTACAGCCCGGCCTGGCGATCGGCGCGGTCGTAGCCGCGGCGCTGGGCGGTGAGCAGGCCGGCGAGGGCGCCAAGCAGGGCGCCGCCGACCAGGTTCGGCGCGGTCAGCAGGATGGCCAGCAGGCAGCACAGGCCGCACAGGGGATTGCGCAGCAGCAGCACCTGGCTGAAGCCGTTGAGCAAGGCCGTGGCCCAGTCGGGGCACGGGTTGACGAAATTCTTGGTGTACATGGGCAGTCGGCAAGGTGGGTGGGGGAGCGGTGGGCCTCTTTGGGCCTCGGTTTTCCGCAGGTTCGGTGCATCGGGAGGGCTTTGCCCTCCTTTCGCGGCACAAGGCCGCTCCTACAAGGGATCGCGGTCTCCTGTAGGAGCGGCCTTGTGCCGCGAAAGGGGCGCAGAGCGCCCCCGGCGATCTTAGACCAAGGTCTCGATCCGCAAGGTGTTAGTCGAACCCGGCTTGCCGAAAGGCACACCGGCGGTGATCAGCAGCGTGTCGCCACGGCTGGCCATGCCTTGTGCCTGGGCGATCTCCAGCGCGGTGGAAACCACCTCGTCGACCTGGCGCAGACGGTCGTTGACCACCGAATGCACGCCCCAGGTCACGCTCAGGCGGCGTGCGGTGTTGAGGTTCGGCGTCAGGTTGAGGATCGGCGCCCGTGGCCGCTCGCGGGCGGCGCGCAGGGTCGAGGCGCCCGACTCGCTGTAGTTGACCAGCACCGCCACCGGCAGGATGCCGCTGATGCGACGGATCGCGCAGCTGATGGCATCGGACACCGTGGCTTCGGCCTTGGGCCGGCCGACGTCGAGCTGGGCCTGATAGTCCGGGCCGTTCTCCACCTGGCGGATGATCTTGCTCATCATCTGTACCGCTTCCAGCGGGTAGTCGCCCGAGGCGGTCTCGGCCGACAGCATCACCGCATCCGCGCCTTCGGCCACGGCGTTGGCCACGTCGGTGACTTCGGCGCGGGTCGGGGCCGGGGAGAAGCGCATCGATTCGAGCATCTGGGTGGCCACCACCACCGGCTTGCCCAGCTGGCGGCAGGTATTGATGATGCCTTTCTGGATCTGCGGCACGCTTTCGGCCGGCACTTCCACGCCCAGGTCGCCCCGGGCGACCATGATCGCGTCGGACAGCTCGGCGATGGCCTGCAGCTGCTCGACCGCCGAGGGCTTCTCGATCTTGGCCATCAGGTAGGCGCGCTCGCCAATCAGCTGACGCGCCTCGACGATGTCTTCAGGACGCTGGACGAACGACAGCGCCACCCAGTCGACCCCCAGCTCCAGGCCGAAGGCCAGGTCGCGGCGATCCTTCTCTGTCAGCGGGGAGAGGTCCAGCACCGCCTGGGGTACGTTGACGCCCTTGCGGTCGGACAGCTCGCCACCGGCCAGCACTTCGGTGTCGATGGCGTCGCCGTGCTTGGCGGTGACGCGCAGGCGTAGCTTGCCGTCGTCCAGCAGCAGGTCCATGCCCGGCTCCAGCGCGGCGATGATCTCCGGGTGCGGCAGGTTGACCCGGCGGCTGTCGCCCGGGGTCTTGTCCAGGTCCAGGCGCAGGGCCTGGCCACGTTGCAGCTGGACCTTGCCGTCGGCGAAGCGGCCGACGCGCAGCTTCGGACCCTGCAGGTCCATGAGGATGCCCAGCGGGTAGTTGAGCTGCTGCTCGACTTCGCGGATCCACTGGTAGCGCAGGGCGTGGTCGGCGTGCTCGCCGTGGCTGAAGTTGAGGCGGAAGATGTTCACCCCGGCCTCGACCAGTTGGCGGATGTCATCGATGCCTTTGATCGCAGGCCCTAGGGTGGCGAGGATTTTGACTTTTTTATCAGGCGTCATGATTGCGGAGTCTCGAGGATCAGGATGGCACGGAAGTCGTTGACGTTGGTGCGGGTCGGCTCGGTGACGATCAGCGCGTCGAGGGCGGCGAAGTAGCCATAGCCGTTGTTGTTGTCCAGCTCATCGCTGGCCGACAGGCCCAGGGCCTCGGCGCGGGCATGGCTGTCCGGGGTCATGAAGGCGCCGGCGTTATCCTCCGAGCCGTCGATGCCGTCGGTGTCGCCGGCCAGGGCGTACACGCCCGGCAGGCCCTTGAGGCTTTCGGTGAGGCTGAGCAGGAACTCGGCGTTGCGCCCGCCACGGCCATTGCCACGCACGGTGACGGTGGTCTCGCCGCCGGAGAGGATCACGCAGGGGGCCTTGAGCGGTTGACCGTGCAGGACGATCTGCCGGGCGATGCCGGCATGCACCTTGGCCACCTCACGCGACTCGCCCTCCAGGTCGCCGAGGATCAGCGGGCTGAAGCCGGCCTGGCGGGCTTTCACCGCGGCGGCCTCCAGCGACTGCTGGGGCCTGGCGATCAGCTGGAAGTGGCTGCGGGCCAGGGCCGGGTCATCGGCCTTGACGGTCTCGGAGGCCGGATTGTTGAGCCAGTCGATGACGGCCTTGGGCGCGGCGATGTTGTAGCGCTTGATGATCGCCAGGGCGTCGGCCGAGGTGCTCGGGTCGGCCACGGTGGGGCCGGAGGCGATGACCGTGGCGAGATCGCCCGGCACGTCGGAAATCGCGTAGGTGTAGACGGTGGCCGGCCAGCAGGCCTTGGCCAGGCGGCCGCCCTTGATCGCCGAGAGGTGCTTGCGCACGCAGTTCATCTCGCCGATGGTGGCGCCGGATTTCAGCAGGGCCTTGTTGATCTGCTGCTTGTCGGCCAGGGTCAGGCCTTCGGCGGGCAGGGCCAGCAGGGCCGAGCCGCCGCCGGAGAGCAGGAAGATGACGCGGTCGTCTTCGCTCAGGTTGCTGACCAGGTCGAGCACGCGCTTGGCCACGGCGAGGCCGGCGGCATCGGGGACCGGGTGGGCGGCTTCGACCACCTCGATCTTCTGGCAGCTGGCGCCATGGCCGTAGCGGGTGACCACCAGGCCGCAGACTTCGCCCTGCCAGCTTTTCTCGACCACTTCGGCCATGGCCGCGGCGGCCTTGCCGGCGCCGATGACGATGACCCGACCGCTGCGGTCGGCGGGCAGGTGGGGTTCGAGGACCTGGCGGGGGTGGGCGGCGGCGATGGCTGTGTCGAACAGCTCGCGCAGGAGTTTTTGTGGATCGACCGACATGGCAGGCTCCCAGATTCTTGTTGTTCTGCAAAATCGAAAACGCCCCTGGAACTGCCTCCGTGCAGGCCGAACCAGGGGCGGGTGTTGCTCGGGGTCACCGCCTGGCACCCAGGCGGTGTGAAATTCATCGCGGGGCAAGCCCGCTCCCACGTATCAGAGCGTTAGGCCCCGCGATTGGGCCTTACTTGTCGTCGCGGATCGAGAAGTTGGCCATGTGCTCCAGGCCCTTGATCAGCGCCGAGTGGTCCCAGTTGCCGCCGCCCAGCGCCACGCAGGTGCTGAACACTTGCTGGGCGTTGGAGGTGTTGGGCAGGTTGATGCCCAGCTCCTTGGCGCCTTGCAGGGCCAGGTTCAGGTCCTTCTGGTGCAGGTTGATGCGGAAGCCCGGGTCGAAGGTGCCCTTGATCATGCGCTCGGCGTGCACTTCGAGGATCTTCGACGAGGCGAAGCCGCCCATCAGCGCTTCACGTACCTTGGCCGGGTCCGCGCCGTTCTTGGCGGCGAACAGCAGCGCTTCGCCGACGGCCTGGATGTTCAGGGCGACGATGATCTGGTTGGCCACCTTGGCGGTCTGGCCGTCGCCGTTGCCGCCGACGCGGGTGATGTTCTTGCCCATGGCTTCGAACAGCGGCAGGGCGCGTTCGAAGGCTTTCGGGCAGCCGCCGACCATGATGCTCAGGGTCGCGGCCTTGGCGCCGACTTCACCGCCGGACACCGGGGCGTCCAGGTAGGCGGCGCCGGTGGCCTTGATCTTCTCGGCGAAGGCCTTGGTGGCGGTGGGGGAGATCGAGCTCATGTCGATCACCACCTTGTTCGGGCCGACGCCTTCGACGACGCCGTTCTCACCGAACAGGACGCTCTCGACCTGCGGGGTGTCCGGGACCATGACGATGATGAACTCAGCTTCCTGGGCCACTTCCTTCGGGTTGGCCAGGGCCACGGCGCCAGCGGCGATCAGGTCGGCCGGTGCGGCGTCGTGGTGGGTGGAAACGAAGATGCTGTGACCTGCTTTTTGCAGGTTCTGGGCCATGGGCTTGCCCATGATGCCGGTGCCGAGGAAACCGATTTTAGCCATGAAATTGTGCCTCTTTGTATTTGTTTGAACAGGCGACTCGACCCCTGTGGGAGCGGCCTTGTGTCGCGAAAGGGGCGCGAAGCGGCCCCACGATTTCAGCCACGCAGGAAGATTGCCGGGGCCGCTGCGCGGCCCTTTCGCGACACAAGGCCGCTCCCACAGCGCGCCGTCTTAAATTGCGTTATGGGTCTTCAGCCAGCCCAGACCGGCTTCAGTGGTGGTCTTGGGCTTGTATTCCGCGCCCACCCAGCCCTGGTAGCCAATGCGGTCCAGGTGCTCGAACAGGAAGCGGTAGTTGATCTCGCCGGTGCCCGGCTCGTGGCGGCCCGGGTTGTCGGCCAGCTGCACGTGGTTGATCAGCTTCAGGTTGGTTTCCAGGGTGCGCGCCAGGTCACCTTCCATGATCTGCATGTGGTAGATGTCGTACTGCAGGAACAGGTTGTCGCTGCCCACCTCGGCCTGGATTTCCAGGGCCTGTTTCGTGGTGTTCAGGTAGAAGCCGGGGATGTCGCGGGTGTTGATCATTTCCATGACCAGGCGGATCCCGGCGCCCTTGAGCTTGTCGGCGGCGTAGCGCAGGTTGTCGACGAAGGTCTTGCGCACGGTGGCGCAGTCCAGGCCCTCGGGGCGAATGCCGGCCAGGGCGTTGACCTGGGTGTTGCCCAGCACCTTGGCGTACTCGATGGCCTTGTCGACACCAGCGCGGAATTCTTCGACGCGGTCAGGGTGGCAGGTGATGCCGCGCTCACCCTTGGCCCAATCGCCGGCAGGCAGGTTGAACAGCACCTGGGTCAGGCCATGGGCGTCGAGCTGCTGCTTGATCTCGGCGGCGCTGAAATCGTACGGGAAGAGGTATTCGACGCCGCTGAAACCAGCGTCGGCGGCGGCCTTGAAGCGGGCCAGGAAATCCTGCTCGGTGAACAGCATGGACAGGTTGGCGGCGAAGCGAGGCATAGGTCGTCTCCTTGCGTTGAAGACCCCCGCGCAAGGCGCGGGGGCGTCAGGCGATCAGTCCAGCAGCGAGATGGCGGTCGGCGCGTCGTTGCCGACCAGGGCGAGGTCTTCGAACTCGTTGACCGCGTTGATCTCGGTGCCCATGGAAATGTTGGTCACACGCTCGAGAATCACTTCGACCACCACCGGCACGCGGAACTCTTCGGCCATCTTCTGCGCCTTGAGCAGGGCAGGGGCGATGTCGGCCGGTTCGAACACGCGGATGGCCTTGCAGCCCAGGCCCTCGACCACGGCGACGTGGTCGACACCGTAGGTGGCGGCGTCGGTGGCGTTGATGTTCTCGAAGGCCAGTTGTACACAGTAATCCATGTCGAAACCACGCTGGGCCTGGCGGATCAGGCCGAGGTAGGCGTTGTTCACCAGCACGTGGACGTACGGCAGGTTGAACTGCGCGCCCACCGCCAGTTCTTCGATCATGAACTGGAAGTCGTAGTCACCGGACAGCGCGACGACCTTGCGCTTCGGATCGGCCTTGACCACACCGAGGGCGGCCGGGATGGTCCAGCCCAGCGGGCCGGCCTGGCCGCAGTTGATCCAATGACGTGGCTTGTACACGTGCAGGAACTGCGCGCCGGCGATCTGCGAGAGACCAATGGTGCTGACGTAGCAGGTGTCCTTGCCGAATACCTGGTTCATCTCTTCGTACACGCGCTGCGGCTTGACCGGCACGTTGTCGAAGTGGGTCTTGCGCTGCAGGGTGGCCTTGCGCTGCTGGCAGTCTTCCAGCCAGGCCTTGCGGCACTTGAGCTTGCCGGCGGCTTTCCACTCGCGGGCCACTTCCAGGAACACGTCCAGCGCCTTGCCGGCGTCGGAAACGATCCCCAGGTCCGGGGTGAACACGCGGCCGATCTGGGTCGGTTCGATGTCCACGTGGACGAACTTGCGGCCTTCGGTGTAGACGTCGACGGAGCCGGTATGGCGGTTGGCCCAGCGGTTGCCGATACCGAACACCAGGTCGGACTTGAGCAGGGTGGCGTTGCCGTAGCGGTGCGAGGTCTGCAGGCCGACCATGCCGACCATCAATTGGTGATCGTCCGGGATGGTGCCCCAGCCCATCAGGGTCGGCACAACTGGCACGCCGGTCAGCTCGGCGAACTCGACCAGCTTGTCGCTGGCGTCGGCGTTGATGATGCCGCCACCGGCCACCAGCAGCGGGCGCTCGGCGTCATTGAGCAGGGCCAGGGCCTTCTCGGCCTGTACGCGGCTGGCTTGTGGCTTGTGGACTGGCAGCGGCTCGTAGGCGTCGATGTCGAATTCGATTTCGGCCATCTGCACGTCGAACGGCAGGTCGATCAGCACCGGCCCCGGGCGGCCGGTGCGCATTTCATAGAAGGCCTTCTGGAAGGCATACGGCACCTGGCCCGGTTCCAGGACGGTGGTCGCCCACTTGGTCACCGGCTTGACGATGCTGGTGATGTCGACGGCCTGGAAGTCTTCCTTGTGCAGGCGGGCGCGCGGGGCCTGGCCAGTGATGCAGAGGATCGGGATGGAGTCGGCCGAGGCACTGTACAGGCCGGTGACCATGTCGGTGCCGGCAGGGCCGGAGGTGCCGATGCACACACCGATATTGCCCGGGTTGGCGCGGGTGTAGCCCTCGGCCATGTGCGAGGCACCTTCGACGTGGCGAGCGAGGACGTGATCGATGCCACCGACTTTCTTCAGGGCCGAGTACAGCGGGTTGATGGCAGCCCCCGGAATGCCGAACGCGGTATCTACACCTTCACGGCGCATGACCAGAACGGCTGCATCGATTGCTCTCATTTTGCTCATGGTTTGTGCCTCATCGATTTTGTAATTGTATACAACTTGTGTTGCGGCAGAGTGTATTCATGCTCGGCGCAAAAGGTCAATCCATTTTCGTCGGCGGCGTTGACTGAGCGGTCATTAGGCGATGAGGCGGCATTTCGTCGCACTTGGCAGGATTGAGTCAAATAATTGTATACAAAGCGTGTCTTCGTTGTGTTCTATTCTGTCTATTGGTTTTCAACTGCCCTCAGGGCTTCTCACAACAAGAAGAGGACCTTTCCATGAACGCAATGACCCTCAAAGACGCTGTCGGCGTGGTGAACGCCGCGCTGGCCGCGGGCCGCAAGATCAACGCCGCGCCGCTGACCGTGGCGGTGCTGGATGCCGGCGGGCACCTGCTGGCGCTGCAGCGCGAGGATGGCGCCACCCTGCTGCGTCCGCAGGTGGCCATCGGCAAGGCCTGGGGCGCGGTGGCCCTGGGCAAGGGCTCGCGCCTGCTGGCGCTGGATTCGCAGCAGCGGCCGGCGTTCTATGCCGCGCTGAACGGGCTGGGCGAGCGGCCGGTGGTGCCGGTGCCGGGTGGGGTGCTGATCCGTGATCGGGACGGCAAGGTGCTGGGGGCTGTCGGGATCAGCGGGGATACGTCGGATATCGACGAGCAGTGCGCGATCAGTGCGATCGAAGAGGTGGGGCTGACGGCGGATGCGGGGGTGGCGGCGTAAGGTTCAGTTTCTCTAGGGCCGCTGTGCGGCCCATCGCCGGCAAGCCGGCTCCCACAGGAATTGTGCAGGACCTGTGGGAGCCGGCTTACCGGCGATGGGCTGCGCAGCAGCCCCGTTGGCTCGGTCAGGCCGCCTCGGGCTCGCAGCCCTTCAACACCAGGCGGATGATGGTCTCCGCCGCCGCGTCATAGTCGCTGTCGGCCAGCTTGGCCTTGCCGGTCACCACGGCGATCTGCCAGTCGAAATCCGCGTAGGTCTGTGTCGCCGCCCAGATGCTGAACATCAGGTGGTGCGGGTCGACGTGGGCGATCTGGCCGCGTTCGATCCAGCGCTGGATGCACTCGATGTTGTGCCGGGCCTGCTCGTTGAGCTGCTCGACCTGGCGCGGCGACAGGTGCGGCGCGCCATGCATGATCTCGCTGGCGAACACCTTGGAGGCGTGGGGCAGGTCGCGGGAGATGCGGATCTTCGAGCGGATGTACGAGCTGAGCACCTCTTTCGGATCACCGTCGGCGTTGAACGGCGTCGAGGCCTGCATGATCGGCGCGATGATGCTCTCGAGCACCTCGCGGTAGAGGTTTTCCTTCGACTTGAAGTAGTAGTACACGTTCGGCTTGGGCAGGCCGGCCTTGGCCGCGATATCGCTGGTCTTGGTGGCGGCGAAGCCCTTGTCGGCGAATTCTTCACTGGCCGCGCGCAGGATCAGTTCCTTGTTGCGCTCGCGAATGGTGCTCATTGTCAGGGGTCTTCCTGTTGTCTGGCCCCCTGCAAACGGGGTCCGGCATGGTAGCACCCGCCCGGACGGGCGCTCAAGGCAGCGTCTTTGGGCTAGAATCCCGGCCATTCGAACCTACTGGAAACATTTTGACATGGCAGGAAGCAGCTTACTGGTATTGATCGACGACATCGCCACGGTACTCGACGATGTCTCGTTAATGACCAAGGTCGCGGCGAAGAAGACCGCAGGGGTGCTGGGCGACGACCTGGCGCTCAACGCCCAGCAGGTCACCGGCGTGCGCGCCGAGCGCGAGATCCCGGTGGTGTGGGCAGTGGCCAAGGGCTCGCTGGTGAACAAGGCGATCCTGGTGCCGGCGGCGCTGTTGATCAGTGCGTTCATTCCCTGGGCGGTGATTCCGCTGCTGATGGTCGGCGGCGCCTACCTGTGCTTCGAGGGTTTCGAGAAGCTGGCGCACAAGTTCCTGCACAGCAAGGCCGAGGACGAGGCGCAGCACGAGGCGCGCAAGGCGGCCGTTGCCGACGAGCAGGTCGACCTGGTGGCCTTTGAGAAGAGCAAGATCAAGGGCGCGGTGCGCACCGATTTCATCCTCTCCGCCGAGATCATCGCCATCACCCTGGGCACCGTGGCCGACGCGCCGCTGAGCCAGCAGATCATCGTGCTGTCGGGTATCGCGCTGGTCATGACCATTGGTGTCTATGGCCTGGTGGCGGGCATCGTCAAGCTCGACGACCTGGGGCTGTGGATGACGCAAAAGGCATCCAGCCTGGCCCAGGCGGTGGGTAACGGCATCCTGCGCGCAGCGCCGTACATGATGAAGAGCCTGTCGGTGATCGGCACCGCGGCGATGTTCCTGGTTGGCGGCGGCATCCTGGTGCACGGCATCGCGCCGCTGCATCATGCCATCGAGGCGTTCAGCGAAGGGCGTGGCGGGGCGTTGACCGGGGCGCTGCTCAATGGTGTGGCGGGGGTGATCGCCGGGGCGGTGGTGCTGGCGGTGGTGAGCGTCGTCGGCAAGCTGTGGCAGGCACTACGCCCTGCGCATTGAGTAGCGCAGGGGCGTGGGAGCGGGCTTGCCCCGCGATAGCGATCGCGGGCAAGCCCGCTCCCACGCCAGTTAGATCACCAGGGCCTGCCCGCAGGCAGGTTCCTCGAGGATCAGAAGTGCACTTTCACCAGGAAGCTCATGGTGTTCTGATCGGTGGTAAAGGCATCGCTGTCCTTGATGCCGTACTTGTTCTTCCAGTAGTCGTACTCGATACCCACGTACAACTGCTTCTCGCCCAGGTGCAGCGCCTTGCCCAGGTCGTACTTGACCTGCGGGTTGAAGTGCAGGTTCGCCTGGTAGGTGCCGCGACGGTTCTCGTCGTTGTCGACCACCCAGTCCATGAAACCGTCGATCAGGATGTCGGACGAGCCCACGGGGATGGTGTAGGACCAGACCGGGGTGATCTGCCAGACATTGTCGCCCGGACGGCTGCCGTCGGTGGTGCGCTGGTAGAAGTTCAGCTGGAAGTAGTCGAAGCCGGGGATGGCCAGGTCGAAGCCGGGGCCGATCAGGTAGGACTCGGTGTCACCCTCGCCGAACTCGTAGGTCATCGCCAGCAGCACGTCCTTCACCGGGCCGAACTCGAGCTTCTGGTCGAAGATCTTGCCGAACGACAGGCGTGGGCTGAACTCGCCGTAGTAGGTGTTGGGGCCATTGCTGGCGTCTTTCTTGCCCTGGTAGAAGATCTTGTCGAAGAAGAAGAAGTTGTCGCCGTACTTCCACGCATCGGCGTGCTCGAAGGTCACGGTCTGCTGGATCTCGGGGTTGACCTTGAAGTTCTTGCCCCACAGGTAGGTCAGGCTGTTGTTCTGCCATTGCAGCAGGTCGCCGGCTTGGCTGGCGCCGCAGGCCAGCAGGCCACCGGCGAGGATCAGGCTATTAACGGTACGCATTGCGAGTGTCGCTCCCTTGATTGGATCTGTTGTCAGCGCTCGGGCGCTGTTCTTGTCTTTTTGGTCAGCTTTTTTCAATTGGCCACAGCTGTTTGGCAAGAGCTGCGCCAACTTTTCCACGTTGGGCACAACCATCCTGCTCGACGTCTTTCTGAACGGATGAAATGGGTATTTCACGCTGGCAACACGTTGGCCAACCGCCCGGAAACATTGACTGAGCGGTCAGCAAACGCGGGCGGGATCCTTCCCGCCCCGATCGAGGGGGCGCGCAGATTACTCACTTGCGCGCCGGGCCTCAAGTGCTCCGTCCTGGAGCACGGTGGTGCAAATTTGGGCGTTCGGTCAGTTTTTCAGAAGTGCACCTTCACCAGGGCGCTGGCGACGCTCTGGTTGCTGTCCACGTTGCCATGGCTGTCGATGCCGTACTTGTCCTTCCAGTAGCTGTATTCGAAGCCGACGTAGAGCTGCTTGGCGCCCAGGTTCAGGGCCTTGCCCAGGTCGTACTTGACCTGCGGGTTGAACTGCAGGTTGGCGTGGTAGGTGCCGCGACGGGTCTGGTCGTTGTCGACCACCCAGTCGATGTAGCCGTCGATCAGGATGTCGGACTTGCCCACCGGGATGGTGTACGACCAGGCCGGGGTGATCTGCCAGACGTTGTCGCCGGGGCGGCTGCCTTCGGTGTTGCGCAGGTAGAAGTTCAGGGTGAAGTAGTTGAAGCCGGGCACGTTGAGGTCGAAGCCGGGGCCGATCAGGTAGGCCTCGTTGTCGCCCTCGCCACGTTCGTAGGTCATGGCCAGCAGCACGTCCTTGATCGGACCGAAGGCCAGGTTGCGCTCGAAGATCTTGCCGAATGACAGGCGCGGGCTGAACTCGCCGTAGTAGGTGGTCACGCCTTTGCCGGGGTCGGCCTTGCCGTTGTAGAAGATCTTGTCGACGAACAGGAAGGTGTCGCCGTACTTCCACTTGTTGGCATGTTCGAAGGTGATGGTCTGCTGGATGTCGGGGTTGACCTTGAAGTCCTTGCCGTACAGGTAGGACAGGCTTTCGCCGTGCCATTGCAGCCATTCGCCGGCGTGGGCGGGGAGGGTGGCCAGCAGGCTGCTGCCCAGCAGGACGGACGTGGTGATGCGCTTCATGTTGTGATTCCCGGACTTATTGTTTTTGTAAGGGCTTTTTCGGCGCGCAAGCGCCCCGGGCGGCCCATTCCGGCGGGCCGACGGTCCAGCGTTACCGCGTGGTTGGAACGGGGCGGCCGGTACGGCGCCGCCCCAGGTCACTCAATGCTGGTGACAGGCATCGTTGTGCGCGGCGCGGTCGGCGCCGCCGAGGATGTTGAACAGCAGGTTCAGCACCAGGGCGCTGAGGGTGGCCATGGCGATGCCGCTGTGGGTGATGGGCTCCATCCACTGTGGCATCTGTGCGAAGAACTCCGGCCGCACCACCGGGATCAGGCCGAAACCGACGCTGACCGCGACCAGCAGCTGGTTGCGCCGGTCGGAGATATCCGCTTCCTGGAGGATCTTGATCCCGGTGGCGGTGACCATGCCGAACATGGCGATGGACGCGCCGCCCAGTACCGCGGGCGGGATCGAGGCGATCAGGAAGGCCGCCTTGGGCAGCAGGCTGAGCAGGATCAGCAGGGCGCCGGCCATTACCGTGACGTAGCGGCAGCGAACCCCGGTCATCTGCACCAGGCCGATGTTCTGGGCGAACGAGGAGTGGGTGAAGGTGTTGAAGAAACCGGCGATGAACGACGCGCCGGCGTCGCACAGCAGGCCACGTCGCAGCATGCCCGGCGTGACTTCACGATCGGTCACCTTGCCCAGGGCGAGGAACATGCCCGTGGACTCGACGAAGATGATCACCACCACCAGGCACATCGACAGGATCGGCGCCAGGCTGAAGGTCGGCATGCCGAAGTGCAGGGGGGTGACCACCTGCAGCCACGGCGCCTCGCTCAGGCCCGACAGGTCGACCATGCCGATGGAGCCGGCGAGCACATAGCCCAGGCCCATGCCCACCAGTACCGAGACATTGACCCAGAAGCCGCGCATGAAGCGGTTGATCAGCAGGATCACCGCCAGCACCAGGCCGGCGACCATCAGGTAGATCGGCGCGCCGAAGGCTTCGGCCTCATGGCCACCGCCGGCCCAGTTGACCGCCACCGGGAACAGCGACAGGCCGATGGAGGTGATGACCGTGCCGGTCACCAGAGGCGGGAAGAAGCGCACGACCTTGGACATGAACGGCGCGATCAGCATGCCGAAGAACCCGGCGGCGATGGTCGCGCCGAAGATCCCCTGCAGGCCGACGCCGGGCATGCCGGCCATGGCCACCATGCTGCCGACCGCGGCGAAGCTGGCGCCCATCATGACGGGCATGCGGATGCCCACGGGGCCGATACCGAAGGATTGGATGATGGTGGCAACGCCGGCGACCAGCAGGTCGGCGTTGATCAGGAAGGCGACTTCTTCGCGGGACAGGCCCGCCGCCTGGCCGATGATCAGTGGCACCGCGATGGCGCCCCCGTACATCAGCAGAACGTGTTGCAGACCCACCAGGATCAGCTGGAACAAGGGCAGGGGCTGTCGTGGCGGCGCAACAGGGATGTACGCCTTGGGTGACTCGGACATGCAGCACCTCGAGTTTTGTTTTTATTCTCGGATCCAAGCGGGCGGCTTCACGTGGCAGGCTCCGGTGAAGGAGGCTGGGGACCCGCGTGAAGCCGAACGCTCGATGCTTGCTTGTTACGTAGAGCTTGGAAGCGAGGCCGGGAGTACCGGCCTCATCGCGGGGCAAGCCCGCTCCCACGCAGTCGTGGGGTGTCTCAGTTGACCTGCGCGCCTTTGGCGATCCAGTCGCCGACCAGCTTGCGCTCCTCGACGGTCATCTGGGTGATGTTGCCCAGCGGCATGATCTGGCTGGCGACAGCCTGCGCCTGGATGCGCGCGGCCTGGGCCTGGATCTGCTGCGGGGTGTCGAACATCACGCCGCCAGGTGCGGCGCTGAACAGCGGGCTGGTCGGCTTGGCCGAGTGGCACACGGTGCAGCGTTCCTGGATGACGGTGTGGATCTTGTCGAAGCTGCCGGTGGCCGCCTGGGCCGTGGCCTGGGCAGGTTCCGTGACCGGTGCCTGGGCAGGCTTGGCGGCCTCCTCGGCGCGCAGCTCGGCGGCGGTCTTGCCACCGACGGCCGTGGCTGGCAGCGGTTGGTACTCGACCTTGGCGGCGGCTTGCTCCGGGGCGGTCGGCAGCGGCTTGGGACCAGTCACGTAGGCCAGGCAGATCATCGCCAGGGCACCGACGGGCAGGGTCCAGGCGTACTTGTTGCTGTCGTGGCGGGTGTTGAAGTAGTGACGGATCAGCACCGCGGCCACCGCGATCCCGGCCAGGATCAGCCAGTTGTACTGGCTGCCGTAGGTGCTCGGGAAGTGGTTGCTGATCATGATGAACAGCACCGGCAGGGTGAAGTAGTTGTTGTGGCGCGAACGCAGCAGGCCCTTGGCCGGCAGTACCGGGTCGGGGGTCTGGTTGTTCTCGATCGCCGCCACCAGCTGGCGCTGGGCCGGCATGATGATGCGGAACACGTTGCCGACCATGATGGTGCCGATGATCGCGCCGGTGTGCAGGTAGGCACCACGGCCGCTGAACACCAGGCTGAAGCCCCAGCAGGCGGCGATGATCAGCACGAACAGCACGCCGCCCAGCAGGGCCGGTTGCTTGCCCAGGGGCGAGTCGCACAGGAAGTCGTAGATGAACCAGCCGGCAACCAGCGAACCGATACCGATGGCCACGCCTTCGGCACCGCTCAGGGTGCTGCCGGGCGCCAGCAGGTAGAGGCTCGGGTTCCAGTAGAACACCACGCACAGCAGGGCGATCCCGGACATCCAGGTGAAGTAGGCTTCCCATTTGAACCAGTGCAGGTTCTCGGGCATTTTCGGCGGCGCGAGCTTGTATTTCTCCAGGTGGTAGATACCACCGCCGTGGATGGCCCAGAGGTCACCCGACAACCCATCGCGCGGGTTGCTTCGGTTCAGGTGGTTCTCCAGCCAGACAAAGTAGAACGATGCACCGATCCAGGCGACACCGGTGATCATGTGAACCCAGCGAATGCTCAGGTTCAGCCATTCGTGAAGGTGTGCTTCCACAGTATGTACCTCTCGCCGGCCACCCTCAGGGCGGACCTTGGATGACCGACCTTTTCTTATTGGTGGGGATTGAGGATCAACATCTGTTCCTCGGGGAAGTAATGCTCATCGCAGTTGTTGCCGGAACCACTGCGATCAACCACCAGGAAGTCATCCCGCTTTTCGATCGTCAGCACCGGGTGGTGCCAGACGCCGCGATGGTAATTAACGCCCTGCCTGCCATTGCTGCGGAAGGCTCGGACCAAGCCTGATACAGGTGCATCGCCAACCGGCGCGACCACGATCAGAAAGGGGTTGCCGAGCAGCGGGATGAAAGCCTGGCTGCCCAGCGGATGGCGTTCCAGCATGCGTACGGTCAGCGGCATGTCCAGCGCGTCGGCGCGGAAGATGCTGATGATCGCCTTGTCCTCGGGCTCGGCGGTCTCGACCGTGGCGAGCTTGTGGAAGCGCATGGTCGAGCCATTGTTGATCATGAAGTGGTCGCTGCCGTCGGTTTCGATCACGTCACCGAAGGGGGCGAAGGCTTCTTTGCTCAGGGGCTCGATCATCAGGGTGCGCATGCGGGTCTCTCTTATATGTTCGTTGTACTGAAAAGTTCGGCTGTCGCTTACAGCTGCAGCAGGCGGAACAGGGCGATCAGGTTGATCTGCGCCAGGGCTTCCTTGAACTCGGCATCCTGCTCGTTGTGGATGCGCTTTTCGAAGGCGGCGAGGATCTGGTGCCGGTTGCTGCCCTTGACCGCCATGATGAACGGGAACTGGAACTTGGCCTTGTAGGCGTCGTTCAGCTCGGTGAAGCGGGCGAACTCCTCGGCGGTGCACTGGTGGATGCCGGCGCCGGCCTGTTCGTTGGTGCTCGACTCGGTCAGCTCGCCCTGGATGGCGGCCTTGCCGGCCAGGTCCGGGTGAGCGTTGATCAGTGCCAGTTGCTCGGCATGGCTGGCGCTGAGCAGGATGTCGCTCATGCGCTGATGCAGCGCCTCGATCTCGTCCAGCTCGGCCAGCTGGCCCAGGTCGTAGGCTTTCTCGGCGACCCACGGCGAGTGCTCGTAGATGTCGGCGAAGGCAGCGACGAAGGCGGCGCGCTCGAGGGTGGAAGGCTTGAGGGTCTTGAAGGCGGTCATCAGGCGTTCTCTTTCTTGTACGGGTGGGTGGCGTGCCAGTGGCGGGCGATGTCCGCGCGACGGGCGAACCAGACCTGCTCGTGGCTCTTGGCGTAGTCGACGAAGCGCTTGAGCGCGGCCAGGCGCGCCGGGCGGCCGACCAGGCGGCAGTGCAGGCCGATCGAGAGCATCTTCGGTGCCTC
Organism: Pseudomonas peradeniyensis; assembly: GCF_014268935.2. Classification (GTDB taxonomy): domain Bacteria; phylum Pseudomonadota; class Gammaproteobacteria; order Pseudomonadales; family Pseudomonadaceae; genus Aquipseudomonas; species Aquipseudomonas peradeniyensis. The sequence continues at coordinate 352,436 of NZ_JABWRJ020000005.1, forward strand.
GGCGCCCTCGGCGTAGAGCACGTCGAAGGCGTCCTTCAGGTACTGGAAGAACTGCTCGCCGCAGTTGAAGCCCTGGACCTGGGTGAAGCGCATGTCGTTGGTGTCCAGGGTGTAGGGGATCACCAGGTGCGGCTTGTCGGTGGGGTTGTTCGGTTCCCAGTAGGGCAGGTCGTCGTCGTAGGTGTCGCTGTCGTAGAGGAAGCCGCCTTCCTCCATCACCAGGCGCCGGGTGTTCGGGCCGGTGCGGCCGGTGTACCAGCCCACGGGGCGCTCGCCGGTGATCTCGGTGAGGATGCGGATGGCCTCGAGCATGTGCTCGCGCTCTTGTGCTTCATCCATGTACTGGTAGTCGATCCAGCGGTAGCCGTGGCTGCAGATCTCGTGGCCGGCCTCGGCCATGGCGCGGATCACGTCGGGGTGGCGCTGGGCGGCCATGGCCACGGCGAAGATGGTCAGCGGCACGCCGCTGTCCTTGAACAGCTTGAGCAGGCGCCAGACGCCGGCGCGGCTGCCGTATTCGTAGAGCGACTCCATGCTCATGTTGCGCACGCCCTGCAGCGGCTGGGCGGCGACCATTTCGGAAAGGAACGCTTCGGACTCCTTGTCGCCGTGCAGGATGTTGCGCTCGCCACCTTCTTCGTAGTTGAGCACGAAGGACAGCGCAATGCGGGCATTCCCCGGCCATTGCGGATGAGGTGGGTTGTTGCCGTAACCGATCAGGTCGCGTGGGTAGTCAGCGCTCACTGCAGTCTTCCTTCTTGTTCGTTAATGCGGTGGGTGGGGCGGGCCGCGTCGGGATGTCGCACCACCGGATGGGCTGATTGTATACAACTTCTGAAATCTTTTGTAAGCCTGTTTTTCCGCATTTCTTCCCATTTGTCGCGTGAGAATGGCTTGCAAGAAACCTGCCCGATTGGTCAGTTAATGCTGTGGGGTGCGTGATGGCGCGTGTCTTTGCGACTGGCGGCCTGTTCTGTGGAGGTTGCGCGGGAGGGGATAAAAAATTGTGTACAATTTACCGTTAAACTGTCTTAATGGCGTCATTCCCGCACGCCGCAGGCCCCGTGCCCGGTGATTGCCGTGTATTTTTTGCCCACGCATACGACAAGAGGCGACAAGCAAATGGGACGTTTGACCACACACGTACTGGACGCCGCACATGGCTGCCCGGGCAGCTCGATCAAGGTCGAGCTGTACCGCGTCGAAGGCCAGCAGCTGGAACTGGTGAACACCGCCCTGACCAACAGCGATGGCCGCGTCGACGCGCCGTTGCTGCAGGGCGACGACTACCGCACCGGCGTCTATCAACTGCAGTTCAGCGCCGGTGACTACTACCGTGCCAAGGGCGTGAAGCTACCGGACACCGCGTTCCTCGACGTGGTCGTGCTGCGCTTCGGTATCGACGAGCAGCAGGAGCACTACCACGTGCCGCTGCTGATTTCGCCGTACAGCTATTCGACCTATCGTGGAAGCTAGTTGGTCGCTAGAAGAATCTTCGTAGGTCCTTGGCCCGCTCTCACACTGGCGGGCTTTTTTTCGTCTGTTGTTTTTACATCTCGGTCGCGGAGTGCCCTGCAGGAGATTGCCCAGCCGTTAGGGCTGCGCTGTCGGGCAGAGAACTGTCCCCCTGTGGGAGCGGCCTTGCGTCGCGAAAGGGCTGCGCAAGGCCGCTCCCACAGGGTCTAGCTAAATCAATAAATTACGATTCTTTCCTTGAGAGAGGCCTGCGCCGCGCAAGGTCGCTCAGGGGATCGTCATTAGCAGGCAAAAAGAAAGGGCGCCGAGGCGCCCTTGGTTGTTGCTGTGGGGTCAGAGGAATACAAACTTGGCAATGAAGATCAGGCACAGCACCCACAGGCTCGCCGAGATCTCCTTGTACTTGCCGGTCCCGGCCTTGAGCGCCACATAGCTGATGAAGCCCAGGGCAATGCCGTCCGCCACCGAGAAGGTCAGCGGCATCATGATCACCGTGACGATCGCTGGAATGCTGTCGGTGGCTTCGTCCCACTCGATATGCGCCATGCTGCCCATCATCAGCATCGCCACGTAGATCAGCGCGCCAGCGGTGGCATAGGCCGGGATCATCCCGGCCAGCGGGGCGAAGAACATCGCGGCAACGAACAGCAGGCCGACCACCACGGCCGTCAGGCCGGTACGCCCACCCGCCGCCACGCCCGCGGCACTTTCCACGTAGCTGGTCACCGGCGGCACGCCGACCACCGCGCCGAACACGCTGGAGGTACTGTCGGCCTTCAGCGCCCGCGACAGGTTCTCGATGCGCCCGTCCGGCGCCACCAGGTTGGCACGCTGGGCCACGCCCATCAGCGTGCCGGCGGTGTCGAACATGTGCACGAACAGGAATGCCAACACCACGCTGATCATGCTGACGTTGAACACCCCGGCCACGTCCATGGCCATCCAGGTCGGCGCCAGGCTCGGCGGCATCGACATCACCCCGCCGAACTTGACCAGGCCCAGGCCCCAGCCGGCCAGGGTGACGCCGATGATGCTGATCAGGATCGCACCGAACACCCGCTTGTAGCTGAGGATGGCGATCAACAGGAAGCACACGGCCGCCAGCAGCGGGCCGGGCTCATGCAGCGAGCCCAGCTTGACCAGGGTGGCCGGGCTGTCGACGATGATGCCGGCGGTCTTCAGGCCGATCAGCCCGAGGAACAATCCGACGCCGGCCCCCATGGCATGGCGCAGGCTTACCGGGATGCTGTTGAGCAGCCACTCGCGCACCCGCGAAACGGTCAGGAACATGAACAGCACGCCCGAGACGAATACCGCCCCCAGCGCCGTTTCCCAGTTGTAGCCCATGGTGCCGACCACGGTGTAGGTGAAGAAGGCGTTGAGCCCCATGCCCGGCGCCAGGCCCACCGGCCAGTTGGCATACAGGCCCATCAGCAGGCAACCCAGCGCGGCGGCGATGCAGGTGGCGACGAATGCCGCACCGTGGTCGATGCCGGCGTCGGCCATGATGTTGGGGTTGACGAAGATGATGTAGGCCATGGTGATGAAGGTGGTCACCCCGGCGATCAGTTCGGTCCTGACGGTAGTGCCGTGTCGCTTGAGTTTGAAAATCCGCTCCAGCCAGCCCGATTCGAGCGGTGGGGCGAGATCCAGCGTAGGTGCTTCGGATTTGCGGCTTTCCACAGCGAGTACTCCTCAAGTCTTTCTTGTTGTTCGAAGCCTGGTCCTGAGCCGATGCACTTGGGGGCTTCGCGAGGGAGGGTGTGGCAGACGTCCGACCATTTTGTTGACTTCTGGGTCAGGAAGTTGCTCGCAGGATTATGCTTTTGTGTACAAATAAAGCAAATAATGTTTTATCTTTTGTGCGTACAAACGGTCGTACAACGGCTATATAGGTAAAAGGCCACCTGCAGAAACGGGTCAGCCTGTGTACAATGGCGCCATACCTTGGCCCTTCATCTTCATTTCCGGACTTGCCATCCCCCCGTCGACGGGCATTACAGTCACGGTCCGACTGGCAGATCCCTTGTGCTCGAGCGCCCATGAACGAACAGCTGCAACCTCTGAAAAAACCTGTGCGCACTGGCAAGGCCGGTCGCAGTGGTACCCAGGACGACATCGTCTACGCGCACATCTTCGAGGCGATCCTCGAGCAGCGCCTGGCCCCGGGCACCAAGTTGAGCGAGGAAGCACTGGGCGAGATCTTCGGCGTCAGCCGCACCATCATCCGCCGCGCGCTGTCGCGCCTGGCCCATGAAAGCGTGGTGCTGCTGCGGCCGAACCGCGGCGCCGTGGTGGCCAGCCCGACGGTGGAAGAGGCGCGCCAGGTGTTCTTCTCCCGGCGCATGGTCGAGCGCGCCATCACCGAACTGGCCGTGCAGCACGCCACCGTCGAGCAGCTCAACGAACTGCGCCAGATGGTCCGCGAGGAGCGCGACAGCTTCTCCCGCGGCGACCGCGGCGCCGGTATCCGCCTGTCCGGCGAGTTCCACCTCAAGCTGGCCGAGGCCGCGGGCAACGCGCCGCTGGTGAGTTTCCAGCGCAGCCTGGTGTCGCAGACCTCGCTGATCATCGCCCAGTACGAGAGCGGCAACCGCTCGCACTGCTCGTACGACGAGCACATGCAACTGATCGACGCCATCGAGGCTCGTGACGCCGGGCAGGCGGTGAGCCTGATGATGCACCACATGGACCATATCGACAGCAAGCTCAACCTCGACGAGGAGAGCGCCTCGGACGATCTGCACGCGGTGTTCTCGCACCTGCTGAAAAAGCCCAAGGCCAGCGCCAAGGGTTGATCGTTTGCCTGTATGAACCAGGGGCCGCTTTGCGGCCCCTGGTCGTTTCTGGCCAGCGGCCAAAGCTCTGCTAGATTTCTCTTCAGCAAACCTTCATCGAGCAGTTGGGCTTGCGCAGTCGTTGCGTCCAATTACTTGAGGAATGCTCCATGAGTTCGTCCCTGGGTGTGCGCATGGGTGCCGAGTTGGTCGGCACGTTCTGGTTGGTCCTTGGCGGGTGCGGCAGCGCGGTGCTGGCCGCAAGCTCCCCGGTCGGCATCGGTGTCCTCGGTGTCGCCTTCGCCTTCGGCCTGACGGTCCTGACCATGGCCTTCGCCATCGGTCATATCTCCGGTTGCCATCTCAACCCCGCCGTGTCGTTCGGTCTGGTGGTGGGTGGACGCTTCCCAGCCAAGGAATTGCTGCCCTATGTGATCGCCCAGGTGATCGGCGCGATCCTCGCCGCGGCGGTGATCTACTTCATCGCCAGCGGCAAGGCCGGTTTCGAGTTGGCCAACGGCTTGGCCTCCAACGGCTACGGCGAGCACTCGCCCGGTGGCTACACCTTGGCGGCAGGCTTTACCAGCGAAGTGGTGATGACCGCGATGTTCCTGGTGATCATCATGGGCGCCACGGATGCCCGGGCGCCGGCGGGGTTCGCGCCGATCGCCATCGGCCTGGCGCTGACCTTGATTCACCTGATCTCGATCCCGGTAACCAATACTTCGGTGAATCCGGCGCGCAGCACGGGGCCGGCGTTGTTCGTCGGTGGCTGGGCCGTGCAGCAGCTATGGCTGTTCTGGGTGGCACCGCTGATCGGCGCGGCGATTGGCGGGGCTTTGTACCGCGGGTTGGCGAAGCAGCCCTAGCCGCCTATCGCGGGGCAAGCCCGCTCCCACGGGGCCCCGCGATCTTGTCAGCGCTGGTGCACGCAGCGCCCGGCGGCGTAGGTCTCGCGCACGGTGCGGTCGTCGCCCAGGGTGGTGAGCACGAACAAGGTCTCCTCGATGTTCTTCGACTGCTGCAGGCGGTAGTCCAGCAGTGGCGTGGCCTTGTAGTCGAGCACCACGAAATCGGCGTCATTGCCCGGGCGCAGGCTGCCGATGCGGTCGTCCAGGCGCAGGGCGCGGGCGCCGCCGAGGGTGGCCAGGTACAGCGACTTGTACGGGTGCAGGCGCGCGCCTTGCAGCTGCATCACCTTGTACGCCTCGTTCAGGGTGTTGAGCAGCGAGAAACTGGTGCCGGCGCCGACGTCGGTGCCCAGGCCCACGTTGACCTTGAAACGCTCGGCCTGGGGCAGGTTGAACAGGCCGCTGCCGAGGAACAGGTTGGAGGTCGGGCAGAAGGCGATGGCCGAGCCGGTCTCGGCCAGGCGCTGGCACTCGTTGTCGCACAGGTGCACGCCGTGGGCGAACACCGAGCGCTCGCCGAGCAGCTCGAAGTGGTCGTAGACGTCCAGGTAGCCTTTCTGCTCGGGGAACAGCGACTTGACCCAGTCGATTTCCTTGAGGTTCTCCGACAGGTGGGTGTGCATGTACACGCCCGGGTGCTCCTTGAGCAACTGGCCGGCCACGCTCAATTGCTCCGGCGTGCTGGTCGGCGCGAAGCGCGGGGTGACCGCATAGTGCAGGCGGCCCTTGCCGTGCCAGCGTTCGATCAGCGCCTTGCTGTCGCGGTAGCTGGATTCGGCGGTGTCGGTCAGATAGTCGGGGGCGTTGCGGTCCATCATCACCTTGCCGGCGATCATGCGCAGGTCAAGGCGCTCGGCCTCCTCGAACAGGGCGTTGACCGACTCCGGGTGCACGCTGCCGAACACCAGGGCGGTGGTGGTGCCGTTGCGCAGCAGTTCCTTGAGGAAGATCTTCGCCACCTGGTCGGCGTGGGCCTTGTCGGCGAACTGCTTCTCGCAGGGGAAGGTGTAGGTGTTCAGCCAGTCCAGCAGTTGCTCGCCGTAGGAGCCGATCATGCCGGTCTGCGGGAAGTGGATGTGGGTGTCGATGAAACCCGGGGTGATCAGGGCGTCCGGGTAGTGCTGCACCGGGATGTCGGCGTCGAGGGTCGGCAGCAGCTCGCTGGCATGGCCTAGGGCGCTGATGCGGCCGTTGTCGACCACCAGCAGGCCGTCTTCATAATATTCGCAGGACGCCTCCAGGCCGACCTCGGCGGGGTCGGCGATGCTGTGCAGGATGGCGGCTCGGTAGGCTTTGCGGGTTGCGCTCATGGGGCTCTCGTCAAAGTGTCTGGCTGCGTCGCGAGGACGGCAGCAACTGGGCGATGGGGCCTGAGTTGGCGGCAGCGTCGTGCTGGCCGAAGCAGGCGTTGTAGGTGGCAATGATCTCGGCGGCGATGGACACGGCGATCTCGATCGGCAGCTTGCCCTTGACCTCGGCCAGGCCCATCGGGCAGCGCATCCGCGCCATCAGCGCGTCGTCGAAACCGCGCTCGCGCAGGCGGTACTCGAACTTGACCCGCTTGGTCTTCGAACCGATCAGGCCGAACCAGGTGAAATCGTTGCGCTTGAGGATCGCGGCGGTCAGTTCCAGGTCCAGCTGGTGGTTGTGGGTCATGACGATGCAATAGCTGCCGGCGGGCAGGTCGGCGACTTCGTCGACCGGCTCTTCGCTGACGATCCGGCTCACCCCGTTGGGGATGACATCGGGGAACTCCTGCTCGCGCGAGTCGATCCAGCGCACCCGGCAGGGCAGCGCGGCGAGCAAGGGTACCAGAGCGCGGCCGACATGGCCCGCGCCGAACACGGCGATCTCGGCCTGCACGCCGGTCATCGGCTCGAACAGCAGCACGGTGGCGCCGCCGCAGCACTGGCCGAGGCTGGCGCCAAGGCTGAAGCGCTCCAGGTGCGGGGTGCTGCGGTGTTCCTCGAGCATCTGCCGGGCGATGTGCAGGGCCTTGAACTCCAGGTGGCCGCCGCCGATGGTGTCGTACAGCGCGCTGGCGCTGACCACCATTTTCGAGCCGGCATTGCGCGGCGTGGAGCCGCGTTCCTCGATGATGGTCACCAGGACGCAGGGTTCGCCGCGGGCTTGATGGTCGGCGAGGGCGTTGATCCATTGGTGCATGGTGTGAATCCTCGGCAAGTTCTGGCGTGGGAGCGGGCTTGTCCCGCGATGATTGTCGCCCCATCGCGGGGCAAGCCCGCTCCCACGGGGACTGTCACTGATGGAGGCTTTCCAGCTCCTGCTCCACAGGCTGTGTCGCAGCCACCGCCTTGCGCATCTGCTCGCACCCCCACAGCACCCGCTCAGGCGTCGACGGCGCGTCGATGTTCGGCTGCACGCGGTAGTCGGCGATGCTCGCCACCGCGTCCTTGATCGCGCACCAGGCGGCGATGCCGAGCATGAACGGCGGCTCGCCCACGGCCTTGGAATGGAACACCGTGTCCTCGGGGTTCTTGCGGTTCTCCACCAGCTTGACGCGCATGTCGATCGGCATGTCGGCCACCGCCGGGATCTTGTAGCTGGCCGGGCCGTTGGTCATCAACTTGCCCTTGGCGTTCCACACCAGTTCCTCGGTGGTCAGCCAGCCCATGCCCTGGACGAAGCCGCCCTCGACCTGGCCGATATCGATGGCCGGGTTCAGCGAGTCGCCGACGTCGTGCAGGATGTCGGCGCGCAGCATCTTGTACTCGCCGGTCAGGGTGTCGACGATCACCTCCACGCACGCCGCGCCGAAGGCGAAGTAGTAGAACGGCCGGCCGCGGGCCTGGGAGCGGTCGTAGAAGATCTTCGGCGTGCGGTAGAAACCGGTGGTCGACAGCGACACCTGGGCGAAGTAGGCCTGCTGCACCAGTTGCTCGAAGCTGACGATCTGGTCGCGCACGCGCACATGGCCGTTGCGGAACTCGACGTCTTCCTCGGTGACGTTGTAGTGCCGGGCAGCGAACTCGGTCAGGCGCTTCTTGAGTATCTCGGCGGCGTTCTGCGCCGCCTTGCCGTTCAGGTCGGCGCCGCTGGAAGCCGCGGTCGGCGAGGTGTTGGGTACCTTGTCGGTGTTGGTGGCGGTGATCTGGATACGGTTGAAGTCGACCTGGAACACCTGGGCCACCACCTGCGCGACCTTGGTGTTCAGGCCCTGGCCCATCTCGGTGCCGCCGTGGTTGAGGTGGATGCTGCCGTCGGTATAGATGTGGATCAAGGCACCGGCCTGGTTGAGGAAGGTGGCGGTGAACGAGATGCCGAATTTCACCGGGGTCAGCGCCAGGCCCTTTTTCAGTACCGGGCTGTTGGCGTTGAAGCGGCGGATCGATTCGCGGCGCTCGTGGTAGTCGCTGCTCGCCTCGATCTCGGCGGTCATCTCCTCGAGCATGTTGTGCTCGACGGTCTGGTAGTAGTGGGTGACGTTGCGCTCGGTCTTGCCGTAGTAGTTGGCCTTGCGCACCGCCAGCGGGTCCAGCGCCAGATGGCGGGCGATATGGTCCATCACCTGTTCGATGGCAACCATGCCTTGTGGGCCGCCAAAGCCGCGGTAGGCGGTGTTGGACGCGGTGTTGGTCTTGCAGCGGTGGCCGTGCACCGTGGCGTCGCCCAGGTAGTAGGCGTTGTCGGAGTGGAACATGGCGCGGTCGACGATCGAGCCGGACAGGTCGGGCGAGTAGCCGCAGTTGCCGGCCAGGTCGAAATTGATGCCGTGCAGGCGGCCGCTGTCGTCGAAGCCGACGTCGTACTCGACGTAGAACGGATGGCGCTTGCCGGTCATCATCATGTCTTCGACACGGGGCAGGCGCATCTTGGTCGGCTGGCCGGTCAGGCGTGCGATCACCGCGCACAGGCAGGCGGGGCTGGCGGCCTGGGTTTCCTTGCCGCCGAAGCCGCCACCCATGCGGCGCATGTCGACGACGATCTTGTGCATCGGCACGTCGAGCACCTCGGCGACCAGCTTCTGCACCTCGGTGGGGTTCTGCGTGGAGCAGTAGACGATCATGCCGCCGTCTTCGCTGGGCATCACCGAGCTGATCTGGGTCTCCAGGTAGAAGTGCTCCTGGCCGCCGATGTGCAGGCTGCCCTGGATACGGTGCGGGGCACTGGCCAGGGCCGCGTCCGAATCACCGCGCTTGTGGGTGTGGCTGTCGAGCACGAAGTGTTTCTTGCGCAGCGCCTCGACCACATCGAGCACCGGTTCCAGGTCTTCGTATTCGACGATCGCCGCCATCGCCGCACGGCGGGCGGTGTCCAGGTCACGGGCGGCCACGGCGAGCACCGGCTGGCCGAAGAACTCGACCTTGTCGATGGCCAGCAGCGGGTCGCCGGCCACCACCGGGCCGATGTCCTTGAGCCCCGGGATGTCCTCGTGGGTGATGGCGATGCGCACGCCTTCGAACTGGTAGCAGGGCGTGGTGTCGATGCGCAGGATGCGCGCGTGGGCACGGTCCGCGGTGCGCGCGTAGACGTGCAGCTGGTTGGGGAATTCCAGGCGGTCGTCGATGTACACCGCCTCGCCCGCCACGTGCTTGTCGGCGCTGTCGTGCTTGAGGCTGCGGCCGACCCCGGTGGTCAGGTCCTGGCTGAACAGTGCGGCCATCTCGGCCTGGCTCTTGACGGCGTGATGGTTAGACATAGGCGGTCACCCGGGTTTCGATGTGCGGCGTTTGCAGTTCGATGAAGTACTTGCGCAGCAGGTTCTGCGCGGTCAGCAGGCGGTACTCGCGGCTGGCGCGGAAGTCGCTGAGCGGGGTGAAGTCCTCGGCCAGGGCCTGGCAGGCGCGCTCGACGCTGGCCTGGTTCCACGGTTTGCCGCGCAACGCGGCCTCGCAGGCGCGGGCGCGTTTGGGGATCGCCGCCATGCCGCCGAAGGCGATGCGTACGCCGCTGACCACGCCGTTCTCGATGCTCAGGTTGAATGCCGCGCACACGGCGGAGATATCGTCGTCCAGGCGCTTGGACACTTTATAGGCGCGGAACGTCCAGTCGTTGCTGGCGCGTGGCACGATGATCTTCTCGATGAACTCGCTGTCCTGGCGCGCGGTGATGCGGTAGTCGATGAAGTAGTCTTCCAGGGCCAGGGTGCGCTGGCGCTCGCCCTGGCGCAGGACGATCTGCGCGTCCAGGGCGATCAGCAGGGGCGGCGAGTCGCCGATCGGCGAGGCGTTGCCGATGTTGCCGCCCAGGGTGCCCTGGTTGCGGATCTGCAGCGAGGCGAAGCGGTGCAGCAGGTCGCCGAAGTCGGGGTATTCCTCGTTGAGCGCGGTGTAGCAGTCGGTCAGCGGGGTGGCGGCGCCGATCTCCAGGTGGGTGGCGGTCTTGTCGATACGCTTGAGCTCGGCGACATGGCCGACGTAGATCATCACCGGCAGGGTGCGGTGGAACTGGGTGACCTCCAGCGCCAGGTCGGTGCCGCCGGCCAGCAGGCGCGCCTCGGGGTGCGAGCTGTACAGGTCGGCCAGGTCGGCCACGGTCAGCGGCACCAGGCAGCGCTTGTCGCCGCTGTTGAGCTCGCCGGTCTGCTGCGGGGCGATGGCCTTGAGGCGGGCGATGGTCTGCGCCTGCTGGGCGTCGAACTGGTCGCGACAGGGGCGGGCGCAGCTCTGCTCGGCGGCTTCGAGGATCGGCCGGTAGCCGGTGCAGCGGCACAGGTTGCCGGCCAGGGCCTCCTGGGCCTGGTGCAGGTCGTGGCCCTCGCTGTTCTTCTGCAGGGCGAACAGCGACATGACGAAACCGGGGGTGCAGAAGCCGCACTGCGAACCATGGCAGTCGGCCATGGCTTTCTGCACGCTGTGAAGTTCGCCCTGGTGCTTGAGGCCCTCGACGCTGATCAGCTGCTTGCCGTGCAGGGAGGACACGAACGTCAGGCACGAGTTGAGGCTGCGGTAGCGGATAGCGTCGCCGCCCTGGTCGTCCTCGACGAGTTCGCCGACGACCACGGTGCAGGCGCCGCAGTCGCCGCTGGCGCAGCCTTCCTTGGTGCCGGGTTTGCCCAGGTGCTCGCGCAGGTATTGCAGCACCGTCATGTTCGGGTCCAGGGCATGCTCGTTGCGCAGCTCCTGGTTGACGAGAAACTGGATCACGGGGGAGGGCCTCGCAATGGTTTTATTGTTGTTCGGGCGGACTCTAAGCAACGCTTGACCCTGAGGTCAATAATTTTCTGACTCAAAGGTCAAGATTTCGCCCAGAGGCCTTCCGAACCGCTTCATCGAGCCTTTCTCCAAGCATAGTTCGCGCCGAGTGGGAAAGTTGACCCGCCAGTCGCACAAAGCGCGTCGCGCCGCTGCGCGGGCACGGGACAAGTGCGCTACAATCGCGCCCTTGTGCACAGCTACCCAGATCGCGAAGGAAAACCATGACGTTCAAGGCGCCGGACAGCCTCTCCGAGCAAATTGCCCACTACCTGGCCGAGCGGATCATCCGCGGCGAACTCGCACCCGGCGAGCGCATCCAGGAGCAGAAGGTCACCCAGGCCCTCAACGTCAGCCGCGGCTCGGTGCGCGAGGCGCTGCTCATCCTCGAACGCCGTCACCTGGTGGCGATCCTGCCGCGCCGCGGCGCCCATGTGACCGAGCTGGACGAGAACAGCGTGCGCAGCCTGTGCACCCTGATGGGCGAGTTCTACATCCTGCTGGGCAACGCCGTTGCCCAGCATTGGCGCAGCGACAGCGACCTGCGCCCGTTCCTGGACATCCAGCAGCGCCTCAAGCAGGCCCACGCCGCCAAGGACATCAAGGCCTTCGTCGGCGACAGCTTCGCGGTGATGCGCGCCGCCTATCCGTTTGCCAACAACCCGTACCTGCAGGAAACCGTCGAGAACCTGCAGCCGGCCATGAGCCGCGCCTACTACCTGGCCCTGGACCAGCGCCAGGCCAACATGGTCGATTACCTCGAGCTGTTCGCCCGCCTGCTCGAAGCCGTGGTCGCCCGCGACCTGCCGCGCATCCGCGAGGTGCTCACCGCCTATTGCCAGCGCAGTTGCGAACTGGTGCTGGCGGCGCTGGCGCGGGTCTGACCGATGCGCCTGAAGTGCATCCGCCTGGCCGGGTTCAAGTCCTTCGTCGACCCGACCACGGTCAACTTCCCCAGCAACATGGCGGCCGTGGTCGGCCCCAATGGCTGCGGCAAGTCCAACATCATCGACGCGGTGCGCTGGGTGATGGGCGAAAGCTCGGCCAAGAACCTGCGCGGCGAGTCGATGACCGATGTCATCTTCAACGGCTCCACCAGCCGCAAGCCGGTCAGCCAGGCCAGCATCGAGCTGGTGTTCGACAACAGCGACAACTCGCTGGTCGGCGAGTATGCCGCCTACGCCGAGATCTCGATCCGTCGCAAGGTCACCCGCGACGGGCAGAATACTTATTACCTCAACGGCACCAAGTGCCGGCGCCGTGATATCACCGATATCTTCCTCGGCACGGGCCTGGGGCCTCGCAGCTACTCGATCATCGAGCAGGGCATGATCTCCAAGCTGATCGAGGCCAAGCCCGAGGAGCTGCGCAACTTCATCGAGGAGGCGGCAGGCATCTCCAAGTACAAGGAGCGCCGCCGCGAGACCGAGAACCGCATCCGCCGCACCCAGGAGAACCTGGCGCGCCTGACCGACCTGCGTGAAGAGCTGGAACGCCAGCTCGAGCGCCTGCACCGCCAGGCCCAGGCCGCCGAGAAGTACCGCGAGTACAAGGCCGAGGAGCGCCAGCTCAAGGCGCGCCTGGCGGCCCTGCGCTGGCGCGACCTGGACCAGCGGGTGCGCCAGCGCGAGACGGTCATCGGCGACCAGGAGATCGCCTTCGAGGCGCTGGTGGCCGAGCAGCGCAACGCCGATGCCAGCATCGAGCGCCTGCGCGACGGCCATCATGAGCTGTCCGAACGCTTCAACCAGGTGCAGGGCCGCTTCTATTCGGTGGCCGGCGATATCGCCCGGGTCGAGCAGAGCATCCAGCACGGCCAGCAGCGCCTGCGCCAGTTGCAGGACGACCTCAAGGAGGCCGAACGCAGCCGCCTGGAAACCGAATCGCACCTGGGGCACGACCGCACCTTGCTGGCGACCCTGGGTGAAGAGCTGGCGATGCTCGAACCCGAGCAGGAACTGACCCTGGCCGCGGCCGAGGAGGCCGCCGCGACCCTGGAGGAGGCCGAGCTGGGCATGCACGGCTGGCAGGAGCAGTGGGACAGCTTCAACACCCGCTCCGCCGAGCCGCGCCGCCAGGCCGAGGTGCAGCAGGCGCGCCTGGCTCAGCTGGAGGCCAGCCTGGAACGCCTGGCCGAGCGCCAGCGCAAGCTGGGTGAAGAGCGTGACCAGCTCGGCGAGGATACGCAGGATACCGAGACCAGCGACCTGGGCGAACAGCTGGCCGGCAGCGAGTTGCTGCTCGAAGACCTCCAGTTGCAGGAGCAACAGGTGGTCGAGCAGCTGGAAACGTTGCGCGAGCAGATGCAGCAGGCCAGCCAGGCGCAGCAACAGCAGCAGGGTGACCTGCAGCGCCTGGGCGGGCGCCTGGCGTCCCTCGAAGCCTTGCAGCAGGCCGCGCTGGAGCCGGGTGTCGGGGCCGCCGACTGGCTGCGCGCCCAGGGCCTGGAACAGCGCCCACGGCTGGCCGAGGGGCTGCGGGTCGAGCCCGGCTGGGAGCTGGCGGTGGAAACGGTGCTGGGCGCCGATCTGCAGGCGGTGCTGCTGGATGACTTCACCGGCCTGGAGTTCGCCGCGCTGGAGCAGGGCGAGCTGCGCCTGCTGATGGCGGGGGGAGAGGGCACGGCCGTCGCCGGCAGCCTGCTAGACAAAGTAGAAGGACGCGTCGACCTGTCGCCCTGGCTGGGCCAGGTCATGCCGGTGGACACCCTGGAGCAGGCCCTGGCCCGGCGGGCCTCGCTGGGCGCTGGGCAGAGTCTGGTCAGCCGCGACGGCTATTGGGTCGGGCGGCACTTCCTGCGGGTCAGCCGCGGTGGCGAGGCCCAAGGTGGCGTACTGGCCCGGGGCCAGGAGATCGAGCGGCTGGGGCAGGAGCAGCTGGAGCAGGAGGCCTTGCTCGAGCAACTCGACGAGCAGTTGCAACGCCTGCGCGAGCAGCAGCTTGACCTGGAAGAGCTGCGCGAGCAGTTGCGCCGTCGCAGCCAGGACGAAAGCCGTCAGCACGGCGAGCTCAAGGCGCGCCTGTCTGCCGGCCGCGCTCGTGCCGAACAGCTGGAGCTGCGCCGCCGCCGCCTGCAGGAAGAACTGGCCGAGCTGCAGGAGCAGCGCGCCCTGGAGCACGAGCAGTTGGGCGAGGCGCGCCTGTTGCTGCAGGAAGCCCTGGAACTGATGGCCCAGGACACCGAGCAGCGCGAGCTGCTGATGGCGCGCCGCGACACCCTGCGCGAAGGCCTCGACCGCATCCGCCAGGAAGCCCGCCAGCACAAGGACCACGCTCACCAGCTGGCCGTGCGCCTGGGCTCGCTGCGCGCCCAGCACGACTCGACGCGCCAGGCCCTCGAACGCCTGGAACAGCAGGCCGCGCGCCTGGGCGAGCGCCAGGAGCAGTTGAACCTGAACCTGGAGGAGGGCGAGGCGCCGCTGGAAGAATTGCGCCTCAAGCTCGAAGAGCTGCTGGAACGACGCATGAGCGTCGACGAGGAAATGCGCCAGGCGCGCCTGCACATGGACGAGGCCGACCGTGAGCTGCGCGATGCCGAACGGCGTCGCACCCAGGCCGAGCAGCAGTCGCAATTGCTGCGCGGCCAGCTGGAACAGCAGCGCCTGGAGTCCCAGGGCCTGGACGTGCGACGCAAGACCTTGCAGGAACAACTGCTCGCCGACGGCTACGATCTTCAGGGCGTGCTCGCCACGCTCGAGGCCGACGCCAGCGAGCAGGGCACCGAGCAGGCCCTGGAGCAGCTCGAGGCGCGCATCCAGCGCCTGGGCGCGATCAACCTGGCGGCCATCGAGGAATACGAACAGCAGTCCGAGCGCAAGCGTTACCTGGACGCCCAGGACGCCGACCTGGTCGAGGCGCTGGAGACCCTGGAAAACGTCATCCGCAAGATCGACAAGGAAACCCGCAACCGCTTCAAGGATACCTTTGATCAGATAAATGCCGGATTACAGGCACTTTTCCCAAAAGTTTTCGGTGGCGGCAGCGCTTATCTGGAACTGACGGGCGAAGATCTACTCGATACAGGGGTGACGATCATGGCGCGCCCGCCGGGCAAGAAGAACAGCACTATCCATCTGCTGTCCGGCGGCGAGAAGGCACTGACGGCCCTGGCCCTGGTGTTCGCCATCTTCAAGCTGAACCCGGCGCCGTTCTGCATGCTCGACGAGGTCGACGCGCCGCTGGACGACGCCAACGTAGGGCGCTATGCCCGTTTGGTGAAGGAAATGAGCGAGACCGTGCAGTTCATCTACATCACCCACAACAAGATCGCCATGGAAATGGCCGACCAGCTGATGGGGGTGACCATGCACGAGCCGGGCTGTTCACGTCTTGTAGCAGTTGATGTGGAAGAGGCGATGGCCATGGTCGATGCGTAAGGGGTAAAGAAAGGGTGTGAACATGTAGGCAAAAGCCTCAGCAGACGCGACAGACGGTGTAAAGTTGCCTTTGGTCGTGCTAGCTTAATGTCACTTGTTTTTTGCGTGGGTAAAACGCCTGTCAGAACATAGAGTTGGCGCCACGTGTTAAAGGCCTTTGAAGCCTTTGTTTTCAAGCATATTTTTTATAGAGGCACGGGATTACATGGAAATCGGTCTGCGCGAGTGGCTGATCGTCATCGGCATCATTGTCATCGCCGGTATTCTTTTCGACGGCTGGCGCCGCATGCGCGGCGGCAAGGGCAAGTTGAAGTTCCGTCTGGACCGTAGCTACGCCAACGCCCCGGACGACGACAGCGGCAGCGCCGAGGTGCTAGGCCCTGCGCGTGTGCTGGAAACCCACAAAGAACCCGAGCTGGACGAGTCCGACCTGCCGTCGGTGAGCGCCCCTGCGCGCGAACGGGAGCGCGAGCGCGAACCCAAGCCGGCCAAGGCCAAGCGCGGCAAGCGCAACCACAGCGAGCCGCAGCAGGGTGACCTGAACCTGGCCGCCGAGCCCCGTGAGCCCGACCTGTTCGAGGGTGGCGACGACGACTTCGCCGCCGACAACACCCGCGCCAACGGTTTCACCGCGCCGAGCACGCCGGCCAAGGAGCTGCCGCCGGCCGAGGAAGTGCTGGTGATCAGCGTCATTTCCCGTGACGAAGGTGGCTTCAAGGGCCCGGCACTGCTGCAGAACATCCTCGAAAGCGGCCTGCGCTTCGGCGAGATGGACATCTTCCACCGTCACGAGAGCATGGCCGGTCACGGCGAAGTGCTGTTCTCCATGGCCAACGCGGTCAAGCCCGGCGTGTTCGACCTGGACGACATCGACCACTTCAGCACCCGCGCGGTGAGCTTCTTCCTCGGTCTGCCTGGCCCGCGTCATCCCAAGCAGGCCTTCGACGTGATGGTGGCCGCCGCGCGCAAGCTGGCCCATGAGCTCAACGGTGAACTCAAGGACGACCAGCGCAGCGTGCTGACCGCCCAGACCATCGAGCACTACCGCCAGCGCATCGTCGAGTTCGAGCGCCGCGCCCTGACCCAGAAACGCTGATGTGTACGAGCGGGCGGATCCAGCCTCGATCCGCGCCGCGATGATTCAAGCAAAAGAGCAGCCAGGGGCTGCTCTTTTGCTTTGCAAGAGAAGACGACCCCATGAACGCCGAATCCCGAATCCATGCCCTGCGCGCCGAACTCGACCAGCACAACTACCGCTACTACGTGCTCGACGAACCCAGCGTGCCCGATGCCGAATACGACCGCCTGTTCAACGAGCTCAAGGCACTGGAGGCCGAGCACCCGCACCTGGTGACCCCGGACTCGCCGACCCAGCGCGTCGGTGGCACGGCGTTGGCGGCGTTCAGCCAGGTCCGTCACGAAGTGCCCATGCTCAGCCTGGGCAACGCCTTCGAGGAAGACGACCTGCGCGATTTCGGTCGCCGCGTGGTGGAGGGCCTGGATCTGCCGGGCGGCGAACAGGCGGCGGTGGACTACAGCTGCGAGCCGAAGCTCGACGGCCTGGCGGTGAGCCTGCTGTACCGTGATGGCCAACTGGTGCAGGGCGCCACCCGCGGCGACGGCACCACCGGCGAGGACATCAGCGCCAACGTGCGCACCGTGCGCAACATCCCGCTCAAGCTGCAGGGCGAGGGCTGGCCGGCGGTGCTGGAAGTGCGTGGCGAGGTGTACATGAGCAAGGCCGGTTTCGACCGGCTCAACGCCGCCCAGGCCGAGGCCGGCGGCAAGACTTTCGCCAACCCGCGCAACGCCGCGGCCGGCAGCCTGCGCCAGCTGGACTCGAAGATTACCGCCAGCCGTCCGCTGGAGTTCTGCTGCTATGGCGTCGGCCAGGTGTCCGAAGCCTTTGGCGACAGCCATATCGGCATCCTCGAGAAGCTCAAGACCTGGGGGCTGCCGATCAGCCGCGAGCTGCGCCATGCAGCCGGTATCGATGAGTGCCTGGCCTACTACCGCGACATCGGCGCCCGCCGCAACGGCCTGCCCTACGAAATCGATGGCGTGGTGTTCAAGGTCAACAGCCTGGCCTCCCAGCGTGAACTGGGCTTCCGCGCCCGCGAGCCGCGCTGGGCGATCGCCCACAAGTTCCCGGCCATGGAAGAGCTTACCGAGGTGCTCGACGTCGAGTTCCAGGTCGGGCGCACCGGCGCGGTGACCCCGGTGGCGCGGCTCAAACCGGTCAAGGTGGCCGGTGTGACCGTGTCCAACGCCACCTTGCACAACATGGACGAGATCGCCCGGCTGGGCCTGCGCATTGGCGACACGGTGATCATCCGCCGTGCCGGCGATGTGATCCCGCAGGTGATGCAGGTGGTGCTCGACCGCCGTCCGCAGGACGCCCGGCCGGTCGAGGTGCCCACGCAGTGCCCGGTGTGCGGCTCGCAGGTCGAGCGCACCCAGCTGGTCAAGCGCAGCAAGGGCAAGGAAACCACCAGCGAAGGCGCGGTGTACCGTTGCGTGGGGCGCCTGAGCTGCGCCGCCCAGCTCAAGCAGGCGATCATCCACTACGTGTCGCGCCGGGCCATGGACATCGACGGCCTGGGCGAGAAGAGCGTCGAGCAGTTGGTCGACGAGAACCTGATCCGCTCACCGGCCGATCTCTACCACCTGACCTTTGACCAGGTGGTGGCGCTGGAAGGCTTTGCCGAGGTGTCGAGCAACAAGCTGCTGGCCGCCATCGCGGCGAGCAAGCGTCCGAGCCTGGCGCGCTTCATCTATGCGCTGGGCATCCCCGATGTCGGCGAGGAGACCGCCAAGGTCCTGGCCCGCTCCCTGGGCAGCCTGGCGCGGGTGCAGGTGGCATTGCCGCAGGTGCTGACCTACCTGCCGGATATCGGCCTGGAAGTCGCCCACGAGATCCACAACTTCTTCGAGGACGCGCACAACCGCGAAGTCATCGCACAGTTGCTGGCCAGCGGCATGCAGTTGCAGGACGAGGGCGAGCTGGGCGCCGAGTTCGCCGCCAGCACCACGCTGGCCGGCATGCTCGCCAAGCTCGACATCCCCTCGGTCGGGCCGACCGGCGCCGAGAAGCTGGTAGACAAGTTGGGCACGCTGGACAAGATCATCGCCGCCGATGGCATCGACTTGCGCCAGGCCCTGAATACCAAGGCCGCTGACGGCGTGCGCGAGTTCTTCAAGGTCGAGGCCAACCAGCAACTGGCCCGTGCCATCGAGGCCCAATTGCTGGAATTCGGCATGCACTGGTCGTGCGAGAAGAAATCCGCCGAGGGCTTGCCGTTGGCCGGGCAGACCTGGGTGCTGACCGGCACCCTGGAGCGCATGAGCCGCGATATCGCCAAGGAGAAGCTGGAAAGCCTGGGGGCCAAGGTGGCGGGCTCCGTGTCTGGCAAGACCCACTGCGTGGTCGCCGGACCCGGCGCTGGCTCCAAGCTGGCCAAAGCCGCTGAGCTGGGTGTTGCGGTAATGGACGAGGAGACGTTCGTGGGCTTCCTGGCGGAGCGTGGTATCAGCGTCTGACCCCGCAGGTCTTATCGCGGGGCAAGCCCGCTCCCACAGGTGATCGTGCGTGGGAGCGGGCTTGCCCCGCGATAGTTTTGCCACAAGTCCTTGAGAAATGATGGTTTTTTCACGTTCAGAGGTTGTAACTTCGCCCCGGCGCTGTACAATGGCGCGGCTCGTCAGCTGACGAGCCGTCGTGGTGGCCCCATCGGTCCCCCCGCATTGATTACCCGTTAACCTGGTCAGGCCCGGAAGGGAGCAGCCATAGCGGGAACATCGAGTGCCGGGGTGTGGCTGGTGGGGCCGCCTCCATTTTGGGCGCAGGGATTTTCCGGCGTACCTGTCAGGCGTCACTCATCAGACGCGTTTCTTTACACCCTCGCACAGTTTTCCGCCTGCACGATCCCGCGCAGCGCCTTATCATGCATCCCATCGTGTTGGCCATTCGGCCAGGAGATAACGACCGTGGAACATGTCGACGACCTCACCCGTCAGAAGATCCGCGAGTGGCAGCTGCGCCGCCTGGAAATCAAGGACCAGATGGCCGCCAGCCCCGAGCGTGTGCTGGAGTTGTCGCAGGTGCTCGACCAGATGGAAGAAGAGCATGAGCGCATCCTCGAGGCAGCGGTCGTGCCTGTGGCAGTGACGGCTGATGCGGCGGCCTTCGAGTTGCAGGTGCAGGTATCGGCGCACTCGGTGCGTGACTTGCGCAAGCTGCTGGAACTGGCCCTGCATGAGCTCGATGGCGTACTCGACGCCCCGCAGGCGGGTGTCAGCTATCCCGGCGACATGGCCGGGTCGTTGGGGGCCTACCGCTTCGAACTGGTGGTGGGGCAGGCCGCTGAATCCGACAAACCTTGAGTGATCCCCGGACCCGTACCGACATGCAGCCCGAGCACTTCGACTTTTCCCATCCGGTGTACCTGCCGGTCAGCGCAGAGGTGTGCCAGGCCTTGCTGCAGGCCGAGGGCGCGCCTGCGCTTGACGCACTGGGCGAGCCGGAGCTGGCGGCCGTGCTGGTGATCCAGAACCTGGCCCAGGCACAGGGTCAGGTCGATGCGCGGGCGGCGGAAAAGGTGCTGGGCAAGCTGTTGGCGTGGGCGGTCGATGGCAGGCACTCGCCTGGCGTGGACTTGCTGTCCGAGGCCCGTCGGCTGTTCGATGCGCGCAAGCTCTATTTCGGCCTCGAGGTGATCAAGGGTTCCAAGCTGCGCCTGCTCGATGCCGAACAGGTTCAGGCGCGGGAGTACCTGTTGGCGGACGGCAAGTGGGATTTCGACTACCGCATTCGTCTGCATCACAGTGACAACCCGTTCAGCCAGCGGGTGGCCACCGGCTTTGACAGCGAGCGCTGGCTGACCGTCGAGCAGGACAAGCTGCTCAAGGTCATCCAGGCCAACCTCGACGAGGACATCCATGTGCAGGGCTATGCCGGGATCGGCAAGAGCTATCTGCTCGGCGCGCTGATGGAATGCCTGCCCCGTGGCCGGGTGCTGGCTTTGGCGCGCACGCCGGCCAAGCTCGGTACCCTGCGTCGGCGCATGGGGCTGGATGCCCAGGCCAAGGTCGGCATGACCTTCGGCCAGTTCGCCCGGGCCTTGCTCAAGGATACCCGGCCGGTTCCCGCCCGGACGGCGCAGCGCGGACCTGGCAAGCGCCGGCTGGCCGAAGAGCTGGGGATCGTCGGGCTGCGCCAGTACGACGCCGAGCACGCACTGGATATCTGCCTGGAAGTGCTGCGCAACTATTGCGAGTCGCGGGACTACAGCCTGTCCAGCCGCCACCTGCCGCATTTTCGCCAGGCGCTGTCCGGCCTCGATGCCCAGGTGCTGCTCGAGTACGCCAGCCGCCTGTGGCGTTACCTCGAGGCGCAGCCGGCCTGGGGCGCGCAGAGCGGGTTCGAGGCGTTGCTGCTGCTCAAGCGTGCCAGCCTGGGCGGCTGCAGCGTGCCCGGGCGTTTTAGCCACGTGATCATCGACGAGAGCCAGGACGTGCCGGCCTCGCTGCTGCAGGTCATCGAGCGTGGCCGCCAGGTGTTGATCACCCTGGGCGACGAATACCAGAAGGCCACCGGCGAGGTGGTCAGGCGCGAGCGTCAGGTGCGCCAGAAGGACATGGCCTTCGCCGTGCGCTCCGGGCCCAAGGTGGAGCGCCTGATCAACCCGTTGATCGGTGTGCACTCGAAAAAATCCAAGGTCGCGTTCGAGGCGGCGCGGCATGTCGATGTCGGCATCGAGCACTTCCCCGAAGGTTATGTCCCGCCCGAGGGCTGCGTGGTGCTCACCGCCTCGCGCTGGGACACGATGCGCTGGGCCATGGAGATGGCCGAGTCCAACTGCCTGCTGAACTTCCCCGACTGGCCGGACATGCGGCGCTTCATGGTTACCGCGATTGGCCTGTTCAGGGCGGCGTTCTATGCGCCGGGGCAGGACGCCGAAGGGCCGCATGGGTACTTCGCGCACCTGCTCGACTGGCAGCAGGTACGCGAGTCCGAGCGCTTCGATGCCGCGTTCCAGTGGGTCGAGGCGCGGCTGGAGGCGGGTTTCAAGCTTGCCGACCTGACCGGTCTGGATGCGCGCGTCGCCGCGCAGCCCGCCAGCCTCACGCTGTTGATGGCCGAGGAGGCCGGTGGCCTGGAGTTCGATCAGGTGCTGTTGACGCCGGAGCTGATGACCACCCAGCGCTTCAAGGACGCCTACGCCTTCGATGCGCGGATCTGCGCGGTATACATCGCCCTGTCGCGGGCGCGTCGGCAGTTGTACCTGCCCTATGACGTGGAAGAGTGGATCAACTACCACAAGGGCCAGCCGTTCCGCGAGTTGCACGGCTACTGAGCCCGCTGTCGTACGCTGGCCTGGCGGGCCTTATCGCGGGGCAGGGCGACTCCCACGCTTGCCCTTGCTGGCTGACACCTGCATCAGCCGCTGGAAGGTCGGGCATTGCAGGTGGTTCTCCTCGGGGCACACTGCCGCATGCCGCAACCCTTTGCTCATCGCCTGCAGGCGCTTGATCCTCTGCTCGATCTCATCGGCCTTGGCCAGCAGCAACGCTCGGTCGACCCGTTGCTCGTCCAGCATCGCCGCCACTTCGTCCAGCGAAAAGCCCGCCGCCTGACCCAGGGCGATCAGGGCCAGGCGTTCTGGTGTATCCGCCGGAAATTGCCGGCGCTGGCCATGGCCGGCGAGTGATGTGAGCAAGCCCTTGTTCGCGTAGTAACGCAATGTCGACGCCGGCACTCCGGTGCGCCTGGCGACATCGGCAATGTCCATCGCGGCTCCCTTGACTTGAAGTTGACTTCAACTTGCATGCTGCTCGGCATCGACCACTCCGTCAATCTGCCAAGGGCTTTCGACATGAGCGTTTCTTCTCTCGCATTTTCCATTTTGCTTATCGGCATCGGCGCCACCCTGGTCATGGACCTGTGGACCCTGCTGCTCAGGCGCCTGGGCATCACCACCCTGAACTACGCGATGGTCGGGCGCTGGGTTGGCCACCTGTTCGCGAGGCGCTGGCGGCATGCGGCGATCGGCAAGGCCGCGCCGGTCAGGGGGGAGCTGGCGTGGGGCTGGTTGCTCCACTACGCCACGGGGCTGGTGTTTGCGGCGCTGCTGGTGGCTATTGCAGGGGAGGGGTGGTTGCAGGGGCCGCTTCTGTGGCCCGCGTTGCTGTTCGGGGTGGTCTCGGTGCTGGTGCCGCTGGTGGTGGTGCAGCCGGCATTGGGTGCAGGGTACTTCGCTGCGAATACGCCATCGCCCTTGAAGAGCTGTCTGCGCAGCCTGGTGACGCATTGCGTGTTCGGGATCGGCCTCTACCTGGCGGCGCTGGGTGTCGTGGCAGCAGGTATTTGAGGCCCTTCGTCATCGGCGAACTGGCGGGTCTGGCGATCATCGGTATACCGCTCGACGATTCGCTGCATTTCCCCGGATTGCTTGATCCGCACCAGCGCCCTGAGCACACCTTGGGTCGGTAGTTGGGGATCGTTGCGCACCATGCAGCCCAGCGCTTGCTCTTCCAGCACGGCCAAGGCTTGCAGGCGTTGCCCCGGCGGCAGGGAGCGGTTGTACCACTGCAATGACAGCTGGTTGCTGATCGCGTGGCGAAAGCGTCCGGCCTGGAGCTTCTGCAGGGCCAGCAGCTGGTTGCGGCTGTCCTCGCGCTGCAGGCGGCCCTGGCTGAACAGGGGTTCCAGGGTGGGGTAGGTGTAGCCGAGCACGGTGCCGATGGCCTGGGGCGGCAGTGCTTCCGGGCGGGTGGGGCCGCTGTCGCCGGGGCGGCCGATCAGCAGGTCGCGCTGTTCGATGATGGGGATGCTCCACAGGTAGTCGCCCGGCCGGTCGGTCAGCCACTGGGTGGAGACATAGCAGCGCACGTCGATTTCACCGGCCTGCATCGCCTCCTGCAGGCGCAGGCGGGCCATCACGTGGTACTGCGGGCGGGCGTCGGTCTCCCGGGCAATGGCCTGCATCAGCTCGAAAAGGATGCCTTCCACCGGTTGCTGGTCCTCGGTGCGCATCAACGGCATGCTCCAGCTTTCGGCGACGGAAAAGCGCAGCACCGGCGGTTGCGCCAGGCCGTGGGTGGTCCACAGCAACAGGATGGCCAGGACTCGCCGCACGCCTCATCCTCCCTGATCCGCCGCCGGTGTGCCCGTTACTGAGCTTAGACGAGATCGGCAGGGTGCAATTTCGGCCCCGCTCCGCTAGCATTAGCGCTCTTTCCGCCCGCTCCGGTCACGATGGTTTTTTGATGAGTTATCAGGTTCTTGCACGTAAATGGCGTCCGCGCTCGTTCCGCGAAATGGTCGGCCAGACCCATGTGCTCAAGGCTTTGATCAACGCCCTGGACAACCAGCGCCTGCACCACGCCTACCTGTTCACCGGTACCCGGGGCGTGGGCAAGACCACCATCGCGCGGATCATCGCCAAGTGCCTGAACTGCGAGACCGGTATCACCTCCACGCCGTGCGGCACCTGCTCGGTGTGCCGGGAGATCGACGAAGGCCGTTTCGTCGACCTGATCGAGATCGACGCCGCCAGCCGCACCAAGGTCGAGGACACCCGCGAACTGCTCGACAACGTGCAGTACGCGCCGAGCCGCGGGCGCTTCAAGGTCTACCTGATCGACGAAGTGCACATGCTCTCCACCCACTCGTTCAACGCCTTGTTGAAGACGCTGGAAGAGCCGCCGCCCTACGTCAAGTTCATCCTTGCCACCACCGACCCGCAGAAGCTGCCGGCGACCATCCTGTCGCGCTGCCTGCAGTTCTCGCTGAAGAACATGAGCCCGGAGCGGGTGGTCGAGCACCTGACCCATGTGCTGGGCGCCGAGAATGTGCCGTTCGAGGAAGACGCCCTGTGGCTGCTCGGTCGCGCCGCCGATGGCTCGATGCGCGACGCCATGAGCCTGACCGACCAGGCCATCGCCTTTGGTGAGGGCAAGGTGCTGGCCGCCGATGTGCGGGCGATGCTCGGCACCCTCGACCATGGCCAGGTGTACGGTGTGCTGCAGGCCTTGCTCGAAGGCGATGCCCGGGCACTGCTGGAGGCGGTGCGCGACCTGGCCGAGCAAGGGCCGGACTGGAACGGCGTGCTGTCGGAAATGCTCAATGTGCTGCACCGGGTGGCCATCGCCCAGGCGCTGCCCGAGGCGGTCGACAACGGCCAGGGCGACCGTGAGCGCGTGCTGGCGCTGGCCCAGGCCCTGCCGGCCGAGGATGTGCAGTTCTATTACCAGATGGGCCTGATCGGTCGTCGCGATCTACCGTTGGCGCCGGACCCGCGTGGCGGCTTCGAAATGGTCCTGTTGCGCATGCTGGCGTTCCGCCCGGCCGACACCGACGATGCGCCGAAGCCGGTACTAAAGCCGGTGGGGATCAGCCAGGCCACAGCTGATCCGGCCCATCCGGTGGCAGCGGCGGCTGTGGCCGTGGCGCCGCCCGTTGCTGCCAGCCCTGTCGCTGAAGCGGTCGCGCCGGTGCCCGTGGCTGAGTCACCC
Source organism: Pseudomonas peradeniyensis (assembly GCF_014268935.2). Classification (GTDB taxonomy): domain Bacteria; phylum Pseudomonadota; class Gammaproteobacteria; order Pseudomonadales; family Pseudomonadaceae; genus Aquipseudomonas; species Aquipseudomonas peradeniyensis. The sequence goes on from NZ_JABWRJ020000005.1 coordinate 377,647, forward strand.
GTACAGCCCGAGCCGCCAGTCATCGACGGGCCGGCCGTTGCCGAGGTTGTCGATGCACCGCAACCGGAGCCAGAACCCGAGCCGCAGCCCGTCGAGGAGGTCATCGACCTGCCGTGGGAGGAGCCCGCTGCCGCGCCAGCGCCGGTTGCGCCCGAGCAGCCGCCCGAGCCTGCACCTGCGGTCGAAGCCGCCAACCCGCAGCCAGACTACGACGAGCCGCCATTCGATCCGTCGGCCTACAGCCCGGCGGGCATGGAGCGCGATGACGAGCCGCCGGCGGACGAGGACTACTACGCGCCCGACAGCGACCCGGCCGGCTTCAGCTATCTGGATGAGTTAGCCGAGCACGTGCAGGAAGAGGCGCCCGCCCAGGCGCCGGAGCCGCTGCCAGCGGCCATGCCCGCGACCGGCCTTGCCCTGCAATGGCTGGAATTATTCCCACAGTTGCCTGTCTCCGGTATGACAGGCAACATCGCCGCAAACTGTACGCTGATCGCCGCCGACGGTGATGACTGGCTGCTGCACCTGGACCCGGGGCAGGGCGCGCTGTTCAACTCGACGCAGCAGCGCCGGCTGAACGACGCGCTCAACCAGCAGCTGGGCCGCGAGATCCGCCTGAAGATCGAGCTGATCCGCCCCGAGCAGGAAACCCCGGCCCAGGCCGCCTCGCGCAAGCGCGCCGAGCGCCAGCATGACGCCGTGGTGTCGATCGAGCAGGATCCGCTCATCCAGCAGATGATCCGGCAGTTCGGCGCGACGGTCAGGCAGGATACTATTGAGCCTGTAGACGCCCTGGCCAGCCAGGGCCAATGAACGGATAACCATGCGGCCCGCCTGTGCCGGGCCGCATCACATGACCCAATCGAGGTATTCCCCATGATGAAAGGTGGCATGGCCGGCCTGATGAAGCAGGCCCAGCAGATGCAGGAAAAGATGCAGAAGATGCAGGAAGAGCTGGCCAACGCGGAAGTCACCGGCCAGTCCGGCGGTGGCCTGGTGAGCGTGGTGATGACCGGTCGCCACGACGTCAAGCGCGTCAGCATCGACCAGAGCCTGATGTCGACCGACGCCGACGACAAGGAAGTGCTCGAGGACCTGATCGCCGCCGCGCTGAACGACGCCGTGCGCAAGATCGAGCAGAGCAGCCAGGAAAAGATGGGCGGCATGACCGCTGGCATGCAGCTGCCACCTGGTTTCAAGATGCCGTTCTGATCCGGCTCACGCTGCACAATGGGGAGCAACGGCCAAGCGGTCGTTGCTCCCTTCTTCGTTCTGTTTACCGACTGACAGGCCTGCCTAGATGAGCTTCAGCCCCCTGATCCGCCAACTGATCGACGCCCTGCGCATTTTGCCCGGTGTAGGCCAGAAAACTGCCCAGCGCATGGCCCTGCAGCTGCTCGAGCGCGACCGCAGCGGCGGCACGCGCCTGGCCCAGGCCCTGAGCCAGGCCATGGAAGGCGTCGGCCACTGCCGCCAGTGCCGGACCCTGACCGAGCAGGAGCTGTGCCCGCAGTGCGCCGACCCGCGCCGCGACGACAGCCAGCTGTGCGTGGTGGAGGGGCCGATGGATGTGTACGCTGTGGAGCAGACCGGCTATCGCGGCCGCTACTTCGTGCTCAAGGGGCACCTGTCGCCGCTCGATGGCCTGGGGCCTGAGGCGATCGGCATTCCGCAGTTGATGGCGCGGATCAAGGAGCAGGGGACCTTCAGCGAGGTGATCCTGGCCACCAACCCCACGGTGGAGGGGGAGGCGACTGCCCACTACATCGCCCAGCTGCTGGCCGAGAAGGGCCTGGCCGCCACGCGCATCGCCCATGGCGTGCCGTTGGGCGGGGAGCTGGAGCTGGTGGATGGCGGGACGCTGGCCCATGCTTTCGCGGGGCGCAGGCCGATTTCGCTTTGAAGCTTCAAGTTGCAAGCTACAAGCGGCAAGTAAAAGCGGTTATGCGCTGACCTGCTTTTACTTGCAGCTTGAGGCTTGCAGCTGCTTTTAATATTCGCTCAGGGAAAACTCGGTCAGGCAGAAGGTCGGAACCCCGGCCGCCTGCAGGCGGCGCGAACCTTCCAGCTCCGGCAGGTCGATGATCGCCGCCGCCTCGAACACCTGGGCGCCGGTGCGACGCACCAGGTTGGCCGCGGCCAGCAGGGTGCCGCCGGTGGCGATCAGGTCATCGAAGATCAATACCGAGTCGCCATCGCACAGGCTGTCGGCGTGCACTTCCAGGAAGGCCTCGCCGTATTCGGTCTGGTAACCCTCCGACAGCACGTCGGCCGGCAGCTTGCCTTGCTTGCGGAACAGGATAAGTGGTTTGTTCAACTGGTGGGCGATGATCGAGCCGATCAGGAAGCCCCGCGCGTCCATGGCGCCGATATGGCTGAACTCGGCTTCGACATAGCGCTCGATGAACTGGTCGGCGACATAACGCAGCCCGCGCGGCGACTGGAACAGCGGGGTGATGTCGCGGAAGATCACGCCCGGCTTGGGGAAGTCCACTACCGGGCGGATCAGGGCTTTGAGGTCGAAGGTGTCGCTGTGCATGGGCGGGTATCCTGGAAAAACTCGGCGCCAGTATACCCTGTTCACAGGGCGATCAGGCTTCGAGCGCTCCACCGGCCAGCGCGCACAGCTGGATCGGGTCGAGGATATGCACTTCCTTGCCCTCGGCCTTGAGCAGGCCGTTCTGCTGGAAGCGGGTGAACACCCGCGACACGGTTTCCACCGCCAGGCCCAGGTAGTTGCCGATCTCGTTGCGCGACATGCTCAGGCGGAACTGGTTGGCCGAGTAGCCGCGGGCGCGGAAGCGCGCCGACAGGTTGACCAGGAAGGTGGCGATGCGCTCGTCGGCGGTCTTCTTCGACAGCAGCAGCATCATCTGCTGGTCGTCGCGGATCTCGCGGCTCATCACCCGCATCAGCTGGCGGCGCAGCTGCGGCAGCTGCACCGACAGTTCGTCGAGGCGCTCGAAGGGGATCTCGCACACCGAGGTGGTTTCCTGGGCCTGGGCCGACACCGGGTAGGCCTCGGTGTCCATGCCCGACAGGCCGACCAGCTCGCTGGGCAGGTGGAAGCCGGTGATCTGCTCTTCGCCGGCATCGCTGAGGCTGAAGGTTTTCAGGGCGCCAGAGCGGACCGCATAGACCGAGCCGAAATTGTCACCCTGGCGGAACAGGAACTCGCCTTTCTTCAACGGGCGGCCGCGTTTGACGATTTCATCCAGTGCATCCATGTCCTCCAGGTTCAGGGACAGGGGCAGGCACAGGGGGGCCAGGCTGCAATCCTTGCAGTGGGCCTGGTTGTGTGGGCGCAGTTTTACTGGCTCGGACATTTCTTTCGATCCTTGTGGGAAAGCACACATAAGCCGTAAGGATAACCTGCGGCATGGGCTGTAGGCCAGTGTGCGCATTTTTGGTGCACGCTAGCGACGGTGCGGAAGGTGTGTTCCGCCACCGTTCAACTGTCCATAGTGTGCCTCGAAAGGCGGGCTGTCCATGCGGTGAAACGCCTCAATCGCCTCAGATCACCCGGGAAAAACGCTGGCGATTCTGCTGCGCGAGGTAGGCGTCGAACACCATGCATACCGAGCGCGCCAGCAGGCGTCCGGCCGGCAGGATGCGGATGCCTTTGCTGTCCAGGCTGATCAGGCCGTCGCGCTGCATGGCTTGCAGCTGTGGCCACAGCTCCTTGAAGTAGCCACGAAAATCGATGGTGAAGGCCTGCTCGAACGCCTCGAAATCCAGTTCGAAGTGGCAGATCAGTTGCTGGATCACCGCCCGGCGCAGGCGGTCGTCCTGGTTGCACAAAAGGCCACGCTGGGTCGCCAGTTGGGCGGTGGAGAGGGTGTCCTGGTAGGTGGTGAGGTCGCTGCTGTTCTGGCAGTACAGGTCGCCGATCTGGCTGATCGCCGACACGCCCAGGCCGATCAGGTCGCAGTGGCCATGGGTGGTGTAGCCCTGGAAGTTGCGCTGCAGGGTGCCTTCCTCCTGGGCGATGGCCAGCTCGTCGTCGGGCAGGGCGAAGTGGTCCATGCCGATGTAGCGGTAGCCGGCGGCGGTCAGTTGGTCGATGGTGGCGTGGAGCATTTCCAGCTTGGCCGCCGGCGCCGGCAGGTCGGCGCTGTCGATGCGCCGCTGGGGCATGAAGCGCTCGGGCAGGTGTGCGTAGTTGAATACCGACAGACGGTCAGGCTGCAGGCGGATCACTTCCTCGACAGTGCGGGCGAAACCTTCCGGGGTCTGCTTGGGCAGGCCGTAGATCAGGTCGAGGTTGATCGAGCGGAACTGCAGGGTGCGCGCCGCCTCGATCAGGGTGCGGGTCTGCTCCAGGCTCTGCAGGCGGTTGACTGCGCGCTGCACGGCCGGATCGAGGTCCTGCACGCCAAGGCTGACGCGGTTGAAGCCCAGCTCGCGGAGCAGGCCCATGGTCGACCAGTCGGCTTCGCGCGGGTCGATCTCGATGCCGTAGTCGCCGGAGTCGTCGTCCAGCAGGTGGAAGTGCTGGCGCAGGGTGGCCATCAGCTGGCGCAGTTCCACATGGCTGAGGAAGGTCGGCGTGCCGCCGCCGAAGTGCAGCTGCTCGACCACCTGTTTCGGGTCGAGGTGGCAGGCGATCAGCTGGATCTCCTGCTCCAGGCGCTGCAGGTAGGGCGCGGCGCGGCCACGGTCCTTGGTGATGACCTTGTTGCAGGCGCAGTAGTAGCAGATGTTGGCGCAGAACGGCACGTGCACGTACAGCGACAGCGGACGCGTGGCGCGGCGGCTTTCGCGCAGGGCGTGAAGCAGGTCGAACGAGCCCACTTCGCCGTGCAGTTGCACGGCGGTCGGATAGGAGGTGTAGCGTGGCCCGGCCAGATCGTAGCGACGAATCAGGTCGGCGTCCCAGCGTAGGTCGTCGAGCATGTGGGTGGTCCCCGGATAGAGCTGCAGTGTCCGGAGTCTAGGGGCGGATGTAAGAAGTCGTGTTGATTTGTATCAAGGTGAGTTGGCGACCGTCGCGGGGCTGGCGTGGGAGCGGGCTTGCCCCGCGATCAGTGCCCCATCAACCAGTGTTGATGCGGCCCTGGCAATGTCCACAGACCAAACAGGATCACGAGCAATCCGCCAGCCACGCGCACACCGCGCTTGCGCAACAGGGCGCCGACGCGCTCCGCCGCGAGCCCCGTGGCCAGCAGCACCGGCCAGGTGCCGACACCGAACGCCAGCATCAGCGCCGCGCTGTGCAGCGCATCGCCCTGGCTCGCCGCCCACAGCAGGGTGCTGTACACCAGCCCGCACGGCAGCCAGCCCCACAGGGCACCCAGCAGCAGGGCGCGAGGCAGGCTGGACACCGGCAACAGGCGCGTGGCCACGGGTTGTACATGGCGCCACAGGCCGCGCCCGAGCGCCTCGATACGGGTCAGGCCGCTCCACCAGCCGGCCAGGTACAGGCCCATGCAGATCAGCAGCAGCGCCGCGATGACGCGCAAACCGATGGCCAGCGGGCTGCTGGCCAGCGCCACGCCGGCAAGGCCCAGCAGCAGGCCGGCGGCGGCATAGCTGAGGATGCGCCCGAGGTTGTAGGCCAGCAGCAGGCGCAGGCGTCGGCCGCGCTGCTCGGGTGGGATGGCCAGGGTCAGGGCGCCCATCAGGCCGCCGCACATGCCCAGGCAGTGGCCACCGCCGAGCAGGCCCAGGACCAGCGCCGAGCCCAGGAGCGGAATCAGTTCAGGCACGTGGCGCGGGGTCCTTGTCGTCGGGCTGTTCGTCGCGGGGCTTCACGGCAGCCTGGTGGCGCGGGTCCTGGTCATCGAACAGGATGCTGTGGGCCGGGCCTTCGAGGTCGTCGTACTGGCCGCTGTCCACCGCCCAGAAGAAGATGTACACGGCGACGCCGACCAGCAGCAGGGCGGCGGGGATCATCACGTAGAGGGCGGGCATAGCGGTTTCCTTTCGAGCGACGCCGGCTCGCGCCCGGTAGGCGCCGCATCGGCGGGCAGCCGGGTCAGGCGCAGGGCGTTGAGCACCACGATCAGCGAACTGACCGACATGCCGATTGCCGCCCACACCGGGGTGATCCAGCCGAGCGCGGCGAACGGCAGCATGAGGCCATTGTACAGCGTCGCCCAGAGCAGGTTCTCGACAATGTTGCGGCGGGTCCGGCGGGCCAGGTCGAAGGCCTGCACCAGCGCCTGCAGGCGGTTGGACAGCAGCACCGCGTCAGCGCTGGTCTTGGCAAGGTCGGTGGCGCTGCCCATGGCGATGCTGATGTCGGCGGCGGCCAGCACCGGCACGTCGTTGACGCCGTCGCCGAGCATCAGCACCTTGCGGCCCTCGCCTTGCAGGGCCTTGAGGCGGGCGAGCTTGTCGTCCGGGCGCAGGCCGCCGACGGCCTGGTCGATGCCCAGTTGCGCGGCCACTTCGGCGACCATCGGCGAGCTGTCGCCGGACAGCAGCAGCGTTTGCCAGCCCCGGGCCTTGCAGGCGTTCACCAGGTCCTGGGCGTCGTCACGCAGGCGGTCGTCCAGGGCGAACCAGGCCAACGGCCCTTGCCGGTCGCCCAACAGCAGCCATTGCCCACGCGGTTCCGGCACGGCGGGCACCTCGGCGCCGCTGAGGGCGCAGACGAAGGCGGCCTGGCCGATGCGTAGGCGTTGGCCGGCCAGTTCGCCTTCCAGGCCCAACCCAGGCATGGCATTGACGCTTTCGGCGGCCTGGGCGGCGCGGCCGAAGGCGCGGGCGATGGGGTGCTCGGAGCGGTTTTCCAGGGCGGCGGCCAGCGCCAGGCATTGGTCGCCGTCCAGCCGACTCAGCGGGCGCACGCTGCGCAAGGCCAGGCGGCCCTCGGTGAGGGTGCCGGTCTTGTCGAAGATCACCGTGTCGATCTGGTTCAGCCCCTCCAGCACATGACCTCGGGTGATCAACAGGCCGAGCTTGTGCAGGCTGCCGGTGGCTGCGGTGAGGGCGGTCGGCGTGGCCAGCGACAGGGCGCAGGGGCAGGTGGCGACCAGCATGGCCAGGACGATCCAGAACGCCCGTGGCGCATCCAGTTGCCACCAGACCACGCCGATCACGGCGGCGGCCACCAGGGTGAACAGCAGGAACCACTGCGAGGCGCGGTCGGCGATTTCCGCCAGGCGCGGTTTCTCCGACTGGGCACGCTCCAGCAGGCGGACGATGGCCGACAGCCGCGAGTCCTGTCCCAAGGCCTGGACTTCGACGGTGAGGGTGCTTTCGACGTTGAGGGTGCCGCCGGTCACCCGGTCGCCGACACGGCGTGCCAGGGGTAGGTACTCGCCGGTCAACAGCGATTCGTCGACGCTGGAGCGGCCGTCGAGGATCAGCCCGTCGGCCGGGATCACCGCGCCGGGCAGCACCTGCACCCGGTCGCCACGCTGCAGTTCGCCAAGCAGGATGCGCTCGCCCTGGCCGCTGGCGTCCAGGCGCAGGCACGAGGCTGGCAACAGGTTGACCAACTGCGCGGTGGCCGCCGCGGTGCGCTCGCGGGCGCGGCGTTCGAGGTAGCGGCCGGTGAGCAGGAACAGGGCGAACATGCCGACGGTGTCGAAGTACAGCTCGCCGCTACCGGTGATCGCGGTCCAGATCCCGGCGCAGTAGGCCAGGGCGATGGCCAGCGACACCGAGACGTCCATGGTCAGGTGGCGGGTGCGCAGGTCGCGGGCCGCGCCCTTGAAGAACGACGCGCAGCTGTAGAACACGATGGGGGTGGTGAGGAACAGCGCGACCCAGCGCAGGATGGTGTGCAGCTCGGGTGACAGGTCGATGTTGAATTCCGGCCAGGTGGCCATGGTCGCCATCATCGCCTGGAACCACAGCAGCCCGGCCACGCCCAGGCGGCGCAGGGCGCTGCGGTTTTCCCGGGCCAACTGTTCGGCGGCCTGGTCGGGCTGGTAAGGGTGGGCGGCGTAGCCGATCTGGCGCAGCTCGGCCAGCAGCCTGGACAGCGGCAGTTGCTGGTCGTCCCAGCTGACCAGCAGGCGGTGGTTGGACAGGTTCAGGCGGGCGTCGTCGACGCCGGGCAGGTTGCGCAGGTGCTTCTCTATCAGCCAGCCGCAGGCGGCGCAGCTGATGCCCTCGACCATCAGGATGGTTTCGGCCAGTTCGCCTTCGTGGCGCACGAAGGATTGTTGCACGTCGCTGCGGTCGTACAGCGCCAGTTCATCCTGGAGCTGGCGGGGCAGGGCCTCGGGGTTGGCGCTGGTGTCGCTGCGGTGCTGGTAGTAGTGCTCCAGGCCGCCGGCGACGATGGATTCGGCCACTGCCTGGCAGCCGGGGCAGCAGAACTGTCGCGGTTCGCCGAGGACCACGGCGGTGAAGCGGCTGCCGGCGGGGACGGGCAGGGCGCAGTGGTAGCAGGGGGTGGGGTGGGTCATCGACATCTCTTCTTGCCGGTGCGGGCTCGTGGGAGCGGGCTTGCCCCGCGATGGGCCCGGGATACTCGTTTTCAGGCCCGGCCCCATCGCGGGGCAAGCCCGCTCCCACGAGGTGTGGTGATATCGCCGTTACTGGTGCTCGGCACCTTGCAACGCTTCGTCCCCCAGCTGCAAGGTCACCCCATGCTCGACCTTCTCTTCCTCGAACAATCGCCACACATGCTCATCCTGGCTGCCCAGCAACTCGACGAAGCGCCGCCCCTGGACCTTGTCGTCGAGCTGGCCGACATAGCGGCCTTGCTCGGTACGGGTCAGCGGCACCTTGCGGTCCTTGTCCGGCTGGGTCGGCGAGATCAGGTTCAGTTCCAGCGTCTGCGGGTCGCTGTTGCCGGTCAGGCGCACCTCCACCTCGCCGGTCAGCTCGTCCAGGTGCACGCTGGCCTTGAGGTTGAGGGTCTGGGCCAGCAGTTCGCGATCCAGCGAGCGGTTGATGCCCTTGCCGGCCTCGTAGTAGTTGTCGTTGACCAGGTTGTCCGGGTTGCGCACGGCAATGCTGACCATGGTCAGGCTCAGGCACACCGAGGTGGCCAGGATGCCGATGATGATCCAGGGCCAGAGGTGCTTGTACCAGGGGCTGGCGGCGGTGGCTGCAGGCATTGTTGGTGTTCTCTCTCAGCGGATCTGTGGGCCGATGAAACGGCTCTTGGCTTCAACCTGGCTGGCGCTGTCGTCGGCGTCCTTGAGGATGAAGGTGATTTCGTTGGTGGTCGAGGGCAGTTGTTCAGGGGCGACCGACAGCTGCACCGGCAGGTTGACGATGTCGCCGGCGGCGACGCGGATTTCGCGCTGGCCTTCGAGCTTGAGGTCGGGCAGGCCGGCGGCGTCGAGCACGTAGACGTGGTCGCGCTGGTCCTTGTTCATCACCTTCAGGCTGTAGACGTTCTCGATCCGGCCCTGGGCGTTCTCGCGGTACAGCACGCGGTCCTTGGCCACGTCGAAGCCGACCAGTGAGCGGGTGGCGAAGGCGGTGACCAGGGCGCCGATCATCACCAGCAGCACCAGGGCGTAGCCGATCAGGCGCGGGCGCAGCATGTGGGTCTTCTGCCCGGACAGGTTGTGCTCGGTGGTGTAGCTGATCAGGCCCTTGGGGTAGTTCATCTTGTCCATGATGCTGTCGCAGGCATCGATGCAGGCGGCGCAGCCGATGCACTCGATCTGCAGGCCGTCACGGATGTCGATGCCGGTGGGGCAGACCTGCACGCACATGGTGCAGTCGATGCAGTCGCCCAGGCCCTTGGCCTTGTAGTCGATGTCTTTTTTGCGCGGGCCGCGGGTCTCGCCGCGGCGCGGATCGTAGGAGACGATCAGGGTGTCCTTGTCGAACATCACGCTCTGGAAGCGCGCGTACGGGCACATGTAGATGCACACCTGCTCGCGCAGCCAGCCGGCGTTGCCGTAGGTGGCCAGGGTGAAGAAGCCGACCCAGAAGTAGGCCCAGCCGTCGGCCTGACCTGTGAAGAACTCGATGGCCAGTTCGCGGATCGGCGCGAAGTAGCCGACGAAGGTCATGCCGGTGACGAAGCCGATCAGCAGCCACAGGCCGTGCTTGGCCAGCTTGCGCAGGAACTTGTTGGCGCTCATGGGCGCCTTGTCCAGTTTCATGCGCTGGTTGCGGTCGCCTTCGGTGACTTTCTCGCACCACATGAACACCCAGGTCCACACGCTCTGTGGGCAGGTGTAGCCGCACCAGACCCGGCCGGCGTAGACGGTGATGAAGAACAGGCCGAAGGCGGCGACGATCAGGATGCCCGAGAGCAGGATGAAGTCCTGGGGCCAGATGGTGGCGCCGAAGATGTAGAACTTGCGTTCGGGCAGGTTCCACCAGACGGCCTGGTGGCCGCCCCAGTTCAGCCAGACGGTACCGAAGTACAGCAGGAACAGCACCGCGCCACCGACCATCCGCAGCCTGCGGAAGATGCCGGTGAAGGCGCGGGTGTAGATTTTTTCGCGCGAGGCGTAGAGGTCGACGGAATCCTTCCCTTTGCTGGCAGGCGGGGTGACGTCATGTACCGGAATTTGCTTGCTCATCATCAAGTCCCACGGCAGTGGAGAAATGCCGCGGCCAGTGCGTGCCGGCCGCAGTCTCGCGCGTTCTGCTAGCGCTCTGCGGCCCATGATACGCCTGAGTTGGCGCGTGCGGGGCGCGCTGCGACCTTTAGTCGCGTTGGGTTCGTGGTGTGAATCGTGTTATGGCGGGTGTCAATTGATTCAGGTCAGTTTCGGCTCGTTTTATGCTCGAATGAACGTGGGAGCGGCGCACCGCCGCTCCCACGTTTGACCCATCACTCGGCTTTTGGCTCTTGTTGCTCCTGGTGCGACAGGCTGTAGACGTAGGCCGCCAGCAGGTGGACCTTGTCGTTGCCCTGCATCTGCGCCTGGGCCGGCATCTGCCCCTGGCGGCCATAGCGGATGGTCTGCTGCAGCTGGGCGAAGCTCGAGCCGTAGATGAACGCCTGCGGATGGGTCAGGTTCGGCGCGCCCATGGCCGGGGTGCCCTTGCCTTCAGGTCCGTGGCAGGCCACGCAGTTGGTGGCGAAGATCTGCTGGCCCTTGGCCGGGTCGGCCTTGGCGTCCTCGGGCAGCTTGCGCCCGTCCAGGTTGGTCAGCACGAAGGCCGCCACATCCGCCACGCCCTGCTCGCCGATCACCGTGGCCCAGCCCGGCATCACGCCGTGGCGACCGTTCATGATGGTGGTCTTGATGGTCTCCGGCTCACCGCCCCAGCGCCAGTCGTTGTCGGTCAGGTTGGGGAAGCCGTAGGCGCCCCGTGCGTCGGAGCCGTGGCACACCGAGCAGTTGGAAGCGAACAGGCGCGCGCCCATCTTCAGGGCCTGCGGGTCCTTGGCCACATCCTCCAGCGGCATGGCGGCGAACTTGGCGAAGATCGGCCCGAAACGGGCGTCGGCCTTGGCCATTTCCTTTTCCCACTCATGCACGCCGGTCCAGCCGGCCTGGCCGTTGGAGAACTCGGTCTTCTTGTCGTTGTCGACGTAGGCGTAGCCCGGCAGGAGGCCTTTCCAGTTGCCCAGGCCCGGGTACAGCACCAGGTAGCCGAGGGCGAAGACCACGGTGCCGACGAACAGCCAGAACCACCATTTCGGCAGCGGGTTGTCGTACTCCTCGATGCCGTCGAAGGCGTGGCCGACGACTTCGTCGGTAATCTCTTCGCGCTGGCCCTTGCGGGTCGACAGCAGCAGCCAGGTCAAGGCGAAGATGGTGCCCAGGGTCAGGACGGTGACGTACAGACTCCAGAAGGTTGTCATTGTTGTTTGCTCCTAGAAGCTTTTGCTTGCTCGACGTGCCGGGTGGCGTCTGGATCGTCCGCGAACGGCAGTTGCGTCGCTTCGTCGAATTCCTGCTTGCGCCGCGGGCTGAACACCCACAGCGCCAGGCCCACGAAGGCCACCAGCACCACGACGGTGCCCAGGCCGCGAATCATCCCGATATCCATCAGCGTCACCGTTTGCTTTTGATGAGGGTGCCAAGGCCTTGCAGGTACGCGACGATGGCGTCCATCTCGGTCTTGCCCTTGACCGCGTCGCGGGCGCCGGCGATGTCTTCGTCGGTGTACGGCGTGCCCAGGGTGCGCAGCACTTCCATCTTCTTGGCGGTGTCCTTGCCGTCGAGCTTGTTCTCCACCAGCCACGGGTACGACGGCATCTTCGACTCCGGTACCACGTTGCGCGGGTTGTACAAGTGGGCGCGGTGCCAGTCATCCGAGTAGCGGCCGCCGACCCGGGCCAGGTCCGGGCCGGTACGCTTGGAGCCCCACAGGAAGGGGTGGTCCCACACGCTCTCGCCGGCCACCGAGTAGTGGCCATAGCGTTCGGTCTCGGCGCGGAATGGCCGGATCATCTGCGAGTGGCAGCCCACGCAGCCTTCGCGGATGTAGATGTCGCGGCCTTCGAGCTCCAGCGCGGTACGCGGCTTCATGCCCTCGACCGGCTTGTTGGTGACGTCCTGGAAGAACAGCGGGACGATCTGCGTGAGGCCACCGACGCTGACGGCGATGACCATGAAGAAGGCCATCAGGCCAATATTCTTCTCGACTGCTTCATGCTTCATCAGTGGGCTCCCACGACGACGATCTTGGCGGCTTCCTCAGCCTGAACCGGGTTGGCGGCGCGCACGGTACGGAACACGTTGTAGGCCATCAGCAGCATGCCGGAGGCGAAGAACGCACCGCCCAGGGCGCGGACGATGAAGCCCGGGTGGCTGGCCTGCAGGGCTTCGACGAAGGAGTAGGTGAGGGTGCCGTCGTCGTTGATGGCGCGCCACATCAGGCCCTGGGTGATGCCGTTGACCCACATCGAGGCGATGTACAGTACGGTGCCGATGGTAGCTAGCCAGAAGTGCGCGTTGATCAGCCCGACACTGTGCATCTGATCGCGGCCGTAGAGTTTCGGGATCATGTGGTAGACCGCGCCGATCGAGATCATCGCCACCCAGCCGAGGGCGCCGGCGTGGACGTGGCCGATGGTCCAGTCGGTGTAGTGCGACAGCGAGTTGACCGTCTTGATGGCCATCATCGGGCCTTCGAAGGTGGACATGCCGTAGAACGCCAGCGAGACGACCAGGAAGCGCAGGATCGGGTCGGTGCGTAGCTTATGCCAGGCGCCCGAGAGGGTCATCATGCCGTTGATCATGCCGCCCCAGCTTGGCGCCAGGAGGATGATCGACATCACCATGCCCAGCGACTGCGCCCAGTCCGGCAGCGCGGTGTAGTGCAGGTGGTGGGGACCGGCCCAGATGTACAGGGTGATCAGCGCCCAGAAGTGCACGATCGACAGGCGATAGGAGTAGATCGGGCGTTCGGCCTGCTTGGGCACGAAGTAGTACATCATCCCGAGGAAGCCGGTGGTGAGGAAGAAGCCCACGGCGTTGTGCCCGTACCACCACTGGATCATCGCGTCGGTGGCGCCGGCGTAGGCCGAGTAGGACTTGAACAGGCTCACCGGCAGGGAGATGTGGTTGACGATGTGCAGCATCGCGGTAACCACGATGAAGGCGCCGTAGAACCAGTTGCCGACGTAGATGTGCTTGGTCTTGCGCTTGACGATGGTGCCGAAGAACACCAGGGCGTAGGTGACCCAGACGATGGCCAGCAGGATCGCCAGCGGCCACTCGAGCTCGGCGTATTCCTTGGTGGTGGTGAAGCCCATCGGCAGGGTGACCAGCGCGCCGACGATCACCGCCTGCCAGCCCCAGAAGGTGAAGGCGGCCATGCTGTCGGAGATCAGCCGGGTCTGGCAGGTACGCTGCACCACGTAGTAGCTGGTGCCGAACAGGGCACAGCCACCGAAGGCGAAGATCACCAGGTTGGTGTGCAGTGGGCGCAGGCGGCCGAAGCTCGTCCATGGCAGGTCCAGGTTGAGCTGGGGCCATACCAGTTGCGAGGCGATGAAGACGCCGAGCCCCATGCCAAGGATCCCCCAGACCACCGTCATGATGGCGAACTGGCGGACGACCTTATAGTTATAAGCAGTCGGACTGATTGCAGTGCTCATTCTAAGGTTCCACGGTTTGGGTGTTCTTGTTGGTTGGTAAATCGGCGCCAGTATCGATAACCACCAGGGTTATGGCAACGCAAGGAAACCTGCGCCGACCCGTGTCCAGACCCTTTTCACCGCCGTCCCGCGGCTCTTGGGCTGGATGATTGTACACAAATAAATATTTGTAATGTGTACCGTTTTCCATGTTTTTCTGATCGTTCGGTCAAGCTTTTAAATCGGGGACGGGCACGCAAGGCGTCATCCCAAAGCCGCAGGCTCGTGAGCGTGGAGTCGATGCGTGATGTCAGGCTGTGCACCACGTCTGTTCCGGTCGCTGCGAGCGGAGCCACTGTGGCAACAAGCTTAGTTGTGTTCGGAGGGGGTGCAAGGCGGGGAGGGGAGAGGGGCTGCCATGCAGCCCATCGCGGGCAAGCCCGCTCCCACAGGTTCAGCGCTGTACTTGTGGGAGCGGGCTTGCCCGCGAAAAGGGCCGCGAAGCGGCCCTCGGGTGTTACTTGGCGGTTACGGTTTCTGGCACTTGCTCCTGCGACAGGCTGTACACATAGGCCGCCAGCAGGTGGACCTTGTCGTTGCCCTGGATGTCGTGCTGCGCCGGCATCTGGCCCTGGCGGCCATAACGGATGGTCTGTTGCAGCTGGGCGAAGCTCGAGCCGTAGATGAACGCCTGCGGATGGGTCAGGTTCGGCGCGCCCATGGCCGGGGTGCCCTTGCCTTCAGGCCCGTGGCAGGCCACGCAGTTGGTGGCGAACAGCTCCTTGCCCTTGGCCGGGTCGGCCTTGACGCCTTCTGGCAGGCTGCGGCCATCGAGGTTGGTCAGCACGAAGGCCGCCACGTCGGCCACGCCCTGCTCGCCGATCACCGTGGCCCAGCCCGGCATGATGCCGTGGCGGCCGTTCATGATCGAGGCCTTGATGGTCTCCGGCTCGCCGCCCCAGCGCCAGTCGCTGTCGGTCAGGTTGGGGAAGCCATAGGAGCCCTTGGCGTCGGAGCCGTGGCACACCGAGCAGTTGGAGGCGAACAGCCGGCTGCCCATCTTCAGCGCCTGTGGATCCTTGGCCACTTCCTCCACCGGCATGGCGGCGTACTTGGCGAAGATCGGGCCGAACTTGGCGTCGGCCTTGTCCATCTCCCTCTGCCACTCGTCTACCTGGGTCCAGCCATTCTCGTAGCCGGGCAGGATGCCTTTCCAGTTGCCCAGGCCCGGGTAGAGGATCAGGTAGCCGACCGAGAACACCAGGGTGCCGACGAACAGCCAGAACCACCATTTCGGCAGCGGGTTGTCGTACTCCTCGATGCCGTCGAAGCTGTGGCCCATGGTCTGGTCGGTGGTGTCGCTGCTCTGGCCCTTGCGGGTGGCGAGCAGCAGCCAGGTCAGGCCGATCAGGCTGCCGAGGGTCAGTACGCTGATGTACGTACTCCAGAAGGTGGTCATTGCCGGGTACTCCTCATTGCAGCAGGTTCCTGCCCGGCGGGGGGCAGGCGGTCGTCGACGAAGGGCAGCAGGCGCGCTTCGGCGAAATCACGGTCGCGGCGACGGTTGAACACCCAGAGCGAGAGGCCAATGAAGGCGATCATCACCACCAGGGTGCCCAGGCCACGGATCATGCCGATGTCGATGTCCATCGCACTCACCTCTTGTTCTTGATCGCGGTGCCGAGCACCTGCAGGTAGGCGACCAGCGCATCCATCTCGGTCTTGCCCTTGACCGCGTCCTTGGCACCGGCGATGTCGTCGTCGGTGTAGGGCACGCCGAGGCCGCGCAGGACGCGCATCTTGACGTCGGTGTGGCTGTTGTCGACCTGCGCGGCCACCAGCCATGGGTACGACGGCATCTTCGATTCCGGTACCACGTTGCGCGGGTTGTACAGGTGCGCGCGGTGCCAGTCATCCGAGTAGCGGCCGCCGACCCGGGCCAGGTCCGGACCGGTACGCTTGGAGCCCCACAGGAACGGGTGGTCCCACACGCTCTCGCCGGCCACCGAGTAGTGGCCGTAGCGCTCGGTCTCGGCACGGAACGGCCGGACCATCTGCGAATGGCAGCCCACGCAGCCTTCGCGGATGTAGATGTCGCGGCCTTCGAGCTGCAGGGCGGTGTAGGGCTTCATGCCCTCGACCGGCTTGTTGGTGACGTCCTGGAAGAACAGCGGGACGATCTGGGTCAGGCCGCCGATGCTGACGGCGAACACCATCAGCAGGGCCATCAGGCCTATGTTTTTCTCAACGACTTCATGGTTCATCAGGCTCTACTCCTCAAGCCAGCTGGGCGTTGGCGGTGGCTTGCTCGGCAGCCGGGGCGCGCACGGTGCGCCAGGTGTTCCAGGCCATCAGGAACATGCCGCTGAGGAAGATCACGCCGCCGACGAAGCGCACGACGAAGCCTGGGTGGCTGGCCACCAGGGTTTCGACGAACGAGTAGGTCAGCGTGCCGTCGCTGTTGACCGCGCGCCACATCAGGCCCTGGGCGATGCCGTTGACCCACATCGAGGCGATGTAGAGCACGGTGCCGATGGTGGCCAGCCAGAAGTGCGCGTTGATCAGCCCGAGGCTGTACATGCGTTCCTTGCCGAACACTTTCGGGATGGTGTGGTACAGCGCGCCGATGGAGATCATCGCCACCCAGCCGAGGGCGCCGGCGTGGACGTGGCCGATGGTCCAGTCGGTGTAGTGGGACAGGGCGTTGACCGTCTTGATGGCCATCATCGGGCCTTCGAAGGTGGACATGCCGTAGAACGCCAGCGAGACGACCAGGAAGCGCAGGATCGGGTCGCTGCGCAGCTTATGCCAGGCGCCCGAGAGGGTCATCATGCCGTTGATCATGCCACCCCAGCTCGGGGCCAGCAGCACCAGCGACATGATCATGCCCAGCGACTGCGCCCAGTCCGGCAGCGCGGTGTAGTGCAGGTGGTGGGGACCTGCCCAGATGTACAGGGTGATCAGCGCCCAGAAGTGCACGATCGACAGGCGATACGAATACACCGGGCGCTCGGCCTGCTTGGGCACGTAGTAGTACATCATCCCCAGGAAGCCGGCGGTGAGGAAGAAGCCCACGGCGTTGTGGCCGTACCACCACTGCACCATGGCATCGGTCGCACCGGCGTACAGCGAGTAGGACTTGGTCAGGCTGACCGGCACTTCCAGGTTGTTGACGATGTGCAGGATCGCCACGGTGAGGATGAAGGCGCCGAAGAACCAGTTGCCCACGTAGATGTGCTTGGTATTGCGCTTCATCAGCGTGCCGAAGAACACCACGGCATAGGCCACCCAGACGATGGTGATCAGGATGTCGATCGGCCATTCCAGTTCGGCGTATTCCTTGGTGCTGGTGTAGCCCAGCGGCAGGCTGATCGCCGCCAGCAGGATCACCAGTTGCCAGCCCCAGAAGGTGAACGCGGCCAGGCGTGGCGCGAACAGGGTGGTCTGGCAGGTGCGTTGCACCGAATAATAGGAGGTGGCGAACAGGGCACAGCCGCCGAAGGCGAAGATCACCGCGTTGGTGTGCAAGGGTCGCAGGCGGCCGAAGCTGGTCCACGGCAGGTCGAGGTTGAAGGCGGGCCAGGCGAGCTGGGCGGCAATGAAGACGCCGAGCCCCATCCCGACGATGCCCCACACCACCGTCATGATGGCGAATTGGCGGACCACCTGATAGTTGTAGGCGGTACTGCTGGTTGTGTTCATGTATGGGTTCCCATCCACGGTTATAGGCAGGCTAAACAGCGAGGCAAGCATGATTAATGGGCAAAGTGCCGGTATTGACGGGGATCAATGGGCGAAGATCGGAAATGTCCCAGGCTTGCGCTGCGATCCTCCGAAAATGGCGGAGGATCGCGGCATTTCCAGCTGCCTGATCCTGGCCCATGGCGCCGGTGCGCCAATGGACAGCGGGTTCATGGAGGACATGGCGCAAAGGCTGGCGGGGCAAGGGGTAGGGGTGGTGCGCTTCGAGTTCCCGTACATGGCCGAGCGGCGCCTGAACGGCGGCAAGCGGCCACCCAATCCGCAGAAGGTGTTGCTCGAATGCTGGCGGACTGTATACGACCAGCTGCGACCATTGGTCGCAGGGCGATTGGCTGTCGGCGGCAAGTCCATGGGCGGGCGCATGGCCAGCCTGCTGGCGGATGAACTGGGCGCCGATGCGCTGGTGTGCCTGGGGTATCCGTTCTATGCGGTGGGCAAACCGGAGAAGCCACGGGTGGAGCACCTGGCCGGGCTGCGCACGCGAACGTTGATCGTGCAGGGCGAGCGGGATGCCCTGGGCAATCGTGAGGCGGTGGCAGGGTATGCGCTATCGCCGGCGATCGAGGTGAGCTGGCTGGTGGCGGCGGATCATGACCTCAAGCCGTTGAAGGCGTCGGGGTTCAGTCATGAGCAGCACATGCAGGCGGCGGCGGAGCGGGTAGCGGCTTTCCTGCGGGTGTAGCCATCGCGGGGCAAGCCCGCTCTTCGTGGGAGCGGGCTTGCCCCGCGATGAGGGCCTCAGCTCAGTCGCGGTACTCGCACAGGTAAGCGGTATCCACGGCCACCTTCAGCTGGAACTTGCTGTCGGCGGCCACGTTGAACTTGTCGCCCGCGTTGAAGGTTTCCCAGTTGTCGCTACCTGGCAGCTTCACGCTCAGGGCACCGGAGACCACGTGCATGATCTCGCGCTTGGCGGTGCCGAACTCGTATTCGCCCGGGGCCATCACGCCCACGGTGGCCGGACCTTCCTTGCCTTCGAAGGCGATCGACTTGACGGTGCCATCGAAGTACTCATTGACCTTGAACATCGGGCGACTCCTGAAAAAGGACTGAAAAAAGGGCTGGCCAGTATGCCCAAGGCCCGCCCCTGCGTCATCTGTTTCAGGCGCTGCCCGGTGGCAGGCTCAGGGGCAGCAGGCGCGCGGTGTTGCGGGCGTCTTCCAGGGCCCGGTGCTGTTGCCCGGTAAACTGCAGGCCGGCCAGTTGCAGGGCGCTGTTCAGGCCTGCCGGGCGCTGCAGGTGGCGGGCCTTGGCGAAGCGTTGCTTGAGGTTGATGTGCGGCAGTTGCTCCAGCAGGCTGCGCACATGATGTGCCTGCCATTCCTGCAGCAGTTGCTTGCGGTCGTAGTCGCCCCAGCTGACCCAGGCCTGCAACTGCGCCTGGTGATGGCCCAGCCAGCGTTCGAACACGGTCCAGACCTCGGGGAAGGGCGCGGCGGCATCGACCTCGGCCTGGCCGATGTGGGTCAGCTCGCGACAGAAGGGGGTCAGCTGCGGCCGCCGCCGTGGCCGCACGAAGCGCTGGAAGTGATCGACCTCGCGCCCGTCGCGGGTGACCAGGCTTGCGCCGATTTCAATGATTTCCATCTCCGTGACCGGCCAGCCGCCGTCGTCGGTGGTGGCTTCCAGGTCGATCACCAACCAGTGGCCCATGCCAGGCTCCCTATCAATGCAAAAAAGCCTGCGCGCTCGCCGCGGCGCGTGCGCAGGCCAGTAGAGCGTAGCCAAACTCGAGGTCCACGACATCCCCTGGCACTTTGGCATATTCGGCGGTTGTGCCTGTGCGGGAAAACGCCTAGCTTAGGTGCATTCAGGCCTTTACCCGTGATGAGTGCCCCGACTTGATTCCACTGCCCAATGCCAAGCTGTCGTCCTCCCTGTTGCTGCTCGCGACGGTTTTGCTGAGTGCCGCGACACAGGCCGAGGTGGTGCGGGAAGTGAAGATCGGGGCGGCGCATTTCCCGCCCTACACCGTGCGTCCGGAGCAGGGGGCCGATACCGGTCTGCTGCCGCAACTGGTGGAGTCACTGAACCGTTCGCAGTCCTTGTACCGTTTCGTCCTGGTGCCCACCTCGATTCCCCGGCGCTTCGGCGATTTCCAGCAGGGCCGCACCGACATGGCGATCTTCGAGAATCCGCAGTGGGGCTGGCAGGAGATCGAGCACAAGGCGGTGGACATGGGCCTGGAGGATGCCGAGATCTTCGTCAGTCGCCAGCAGGCCGGGCGTGACCAGCATTACTTCGACGACCTCGAGGGCAAGCGCCTGGCGCTGTTCAATGGCTACCACTACGCCTTCGCCGATTTCAACGCGGACCCGGCCTGGTTGAAGAAGCGCTACCGTGCCACGCTGACCTATTCCCACGACAGCAACCTGAACATGGTCGAGCGTGGGCGTGCCGACATCGCCCTGGTCACCCGCTCGTACCTCAGCGATTTCCTAAAGCGCAACCCGGAAAGCGCCGGCCAGTTGCTGGCATCGCAACGGGTCGACCAGGTCTATCATCACTACGCGCTGCTGCGCCCGGGTGCGGCCATCAGCCCCGAGGCTTTCGCCAGCCTGTTGCGCCAGCTGCGGGAGAATGGCGAGCTGCTGCGCATCTTCCAGCCCTACAAGATCACCGTCGAAGCGCCGCACGACTAAATTTCGGCGAAGTTGCCGCGTATTCAGTAATGAGCGTGCAAGATTCTGCAGTGCCCTAGGCAAACGCGCCGGTAGCGGCCCCAGATTCAGTGTTGACGCAACGATCGTTGGGGCCGCTTTGCGGCCCTTTCGCGACACAAGGCCGCTCCCACAGGGGCGGGGTTTGCCCTTCGGTGAGGGTGTCAGCCCAGGCGGCTGCTCTTGCGGCAATGGATCAGCGCATCGCGAATCATGAAGTTGACCAGCGTCGGCGACACCCCCAGCTCCTTGGCGATGTCCTTCTGCGGCACGCCATGCAGGCGGTACATCTCGAAGGCGTAGCGGGTGCGCTTGGGCAGTTCGTCGAGGGCGTCGGCGATGTGTTCCAGGGTGGCGAGATTGATGTGGGTGGCTTCGGGCGAGGCATTCTGGATGACCACATTCATCCCTTCCTCTTCGCTGCCGGTGTATTTCAGCTCCATGGCCTGCTTGCGGTAGTGATCGATGGCCAGGTTGCGCACGATCTGGAACAGGTAGCTGAGCTGGGCCTTGAAGGAAGAGGTGATCTGCGGGGCGGCACTGAGCCTGAAGAAGGCGTCCTGCACCACATCCTCGGCGCGGGAGCGGCAACCGGTGATGCGCGCCGCGATCTTTACCAGGATGCTGCGGTTGTCGACGAATGCCTGGAGTAATGGTGAATCGCACTTACTTGTGGATAGTTGTTCCGCCATGGAAATCACCTTGTCTCGAAGAGGAGTGGGAGCGCACCCCTGAGGGAGGCTTCCTACGACGTGCGACAAACTATGCGTAATGATAATGATTGTCAAATACGAAAGTTAATGAGTTTTGATCCATTTTGGTTCTAAGCTCCAGGCTGTGAACTGCTTCACTCCATCCCTCTGCGCCCGGCCTTCCCGGGCCGTCCGACAGGCCTAATTTCTTCCCCGGCCCATCCGTTCCCCTGTGTACATCTCGGCTGCCGAACACTGCCCGCCTGTCGTGCGCGGGTCAGTCAGGCGCGACTCACCCAGACACTGGCAGGAACAATCCATGACGGACGCCTTCGAACTCCCGCACTCGCTGGTCCAGGCCCTGGCGCAGCGCGCCGCCCAGACCCCAGAGCGCATCGCCTTGCGCTTTCTGGCCGACGCGCCCGGCGAGCAGGCGGTGCTCAGCTACCGGGACCTCGACCAGCGCGCGCGGACCATCGCCGCGGCGTTGCAGGCCCGGGCCGGGTTCGGCGAGCGTGCCGTGCTGCTGTTCCCCAGCGGCCCGGACTATGTCGCGGCCTTCTTCGGCTGCCTGTACGCCGGGGTGATCGCCGTGCCGGCCTATCCGCCGGAGTCTTCGCGCCAGCATCATCAGGAACGCCTGCTGTCGATCATCGACGACGCCGAGCCGCGCCTGCTGCTGACGGTAGAAGCGCTGTGTGACAGTTTGCAGGGCCTCGAAGCCCTGGCTGGCGCCAACGCTCCGGGCCTGCTGGCCGTGGATCGTCTCGATCCGCAGCTGGCCGAGCAGTGGCGCGAGCCTGAGCTCAAAGGCAATGACATCGCCTTCCTGCAGTACACCTCCGGCTCCACCGCGCTGCCCAAGGGCGTGCAGGTCAGCCACGGCAACCTGGTGGCCAACGAACAGCTGATCCGCCAGGGGTTCGGCATCGACCTGAACCCGGATGACGTGATCGTCAGCTGGCTGCCGCTGTACCACGACATGGGCCTGATCGGTGGCCTGCTGCAGCCGATCTTCAGCGGCGTGCCTTGCGTGCTGATGTCGCCGGGATACTTCCTAGCCCGACCGCTGCGCTGGCTGCAGGCGATCAGCGAATACGGCGGCACCATCAGCGGCGGCCCGGACTTCGCCTACCGGTTGTGCAGCGAGCGGGTCAGCGAGGCCGCGCTCGCCGGCCTGGACCTGAGCCGCTGGCGCGTGGCCTATTCCGGTTCCGAGCCGATCCGCCAGGACAGCCTCGACACCTTCGCCGAAAAATTTGCCGCCTGTGGCTTCGACGCCAGCAGCTTCTTCGCCAGCTATGGCCTGGCCGAGGCCACCCTGTTCGTCAGCGGCAGCCGCCGTGGCCAGGGCATCGGCGCCCTGGAACTGGATGCCGAGGCCTTCGCCGCCAACCGTGCCGAGCCGGGCAAGGGCAGCGTGCTGATGAGCTGCGGCTATCCGCAGCCGGGCCACGTGGTGCGCATCGTCGAGCCGCAACAGCTGCAGGTACTGGCTGACAACCAGGTGGGCGAGATCTGGGCCGGCGGCCCGAGCATCGCCCTGGGCTACTGGCGCAACCCCGAGGCCAGCGCCCGCACCTTCGTCGAGATGGACGGCCAGACCTGGCTGCGCACTGGCGACCTGGGCTTCATGCGCGACGGCGAGGTGTTCGTCACCGGACGCCTGAAGGACATGCTCATCGTCCGTGGCCAGAACATTTACCCGCAGGACCTGGAAAAGACCTTGGAGCGTGAGGTCGAGGTGCTGCGCAAGGGCCGGGTGGCGGTATTCGCCGTCGATGACCAGGGCGAGGAGGGCATCGGCGTGGCGGTGGAGATCAGCCGCAACGTGCAGAAGGCGCACACGCCCGAGGCGCTGATCAACACCCTGCGTCGGGTCATCGCCGACGCCTGCCGCCAGGCCCCGGCCGTGGTCCTGCTGCTCAACCCCGGCGCGCTGCCCAAGACCTCCAGCGGCAAGCTGCAGCGCTCGGCCTGCCGCCTGCGCATGAACGACGGCAGCCTGGATATCTATGCGCGGTTCCCGACGGCGCAAACGGCGCAGGGCAATGGCGTGGCGGGTGACGACCTGCAGGCACGGATCGCCGGTATCTGGCGTGAGCTGCTCAAGGTCGAATCGGTGGCGGCGGATGATCACTTCCTGCTGCTGGGCGGCAACTCCATCGCCGCCACCCAGGTGACCGCGCGCCTGGGCGACGAGCTGGGCCTGCAACTGAGCCTGCGCACCCTGTTCGAAGCGCCGACCCTGGCCGAGTACAGCGCCGCCGTGGCGGCCATTGTCGCCGAAGGCGGCAGCGCAGCCGGCGTGATCCGCAACCAGGACCGCGACCAGGCGTTGCCGCAGTCACTGGCACAAAATCGCCTGTGGCTGTTGTGGCAACTGGAGCCGCAGTCCGCCGCCTACAACATCCCCGCCGGTCTGCACCTGCGCGGCGAGCTTGACGAGGCGGCGCTGCAGGCGAGCTTCCAGGCACTGGTCGCCCGCCACGAATCCTTGCGCACGCTGTTCGACGAGGTCGACGGCCAGGCCGTGCAGCGCATCCTGCCGAGCCAGCCGTTCAGCCTGCGTCATCTGGATCTCGAAGGGCTGTCGCCCGCCGAGGTGGCCGTGCGCCGTGAGGACGAGGCGCAGCAGCCGTTCGACCTGCGTCAGGGCCCGCTGCTGCGGGTGACCCTGGCCCGCCTGGACGATGAAGAGCACCAGCTGTGGGTGACCCTGCACCACATCGTCGCTGACGGCTGGTCGCTGAATATCCTGCTGGATGAGTTCGCCCGCCTTTACGCCGCCCAGGGCCAGGCTGTGCAACTGCCCGAACTGACACTGGGCTACGCCGACTACGGCCAGTGGCAGCGCCAGTGGCTGGCCGACGGCGAGAGCGCCCGTCAGCTCGACTACTGGAAGAACACGCTGGGTGATCAACTGCCGGTGCTCGACCTGTGCACCGACCAGCCTCGCGCCAGCCAGCAGCACACCCGCGCCGCGCGCCACAGCCTCAAGGTGCCGGCGGCGCTGACCAGCGCCCTCAAGGAGCTGGCCCGCGACCAGCAGGCCAGCCTGTTCATGGTCCTGCTGGCCGGCTGGCAGGCCCTGCTGCACCGCTACAGCGGCCAGGGCGACATCCGCGTCGGCGTGCCCAACGCCAACCGCCTGCGCCTGGAAACCCAGGGCATGGTCGGCTTCTTCATCAACACCCAGGTGCTGCGCGCCGAGCTCGACGGCCGCCTGCCGTTCGCCGGGCTGCTGGCCCAGGCGCGCCAGGCCACCCTGGAGGCCCAGGCCCATCAGGACCTGCCTTTCGAACAACTGCTCGAAGCGCTGCCGCAGGCCCGTGAGCAGGGCCTGTTCCAGGTCATGTTCAACCACCAGCAGCGCGACCTGTCGGCCCTGCGCCGCCTGCCCGGGCTGCTGGCCGAAGAGCTGCCGTGGCACAGCCGCGAGGCCAAGTTCGACCTGCAACTGCACAGCGAGGAAGACCACCAGGGCCGCCTGACGCTGGCCTTCGACTACGCCGCCGGGTTGTTCGAGGCGGCCACCGTCAAGCGCCTGGCCAGTCATCTGCTGGCCTTGCTCGAGCAGGTCTGCGCCGAACCGCAACTGGCCCTTGGCGAAGTGCGCCTGCTCGACGAGCAGGGCCGCGCGCAACTGCTCGGCTGGGGGCAGGCGCCAATGGCGAGCGCGCCGCGGCTGCTGGTCGAGCAACTCAATGAACAGGCCCGCCTGACCCCCGAGCGCACCGCGCTGGTGTGGGAGGGCGGCCAGCTCAGCCATGCCGAGCTGCACCAGCAGGCCAACCGCCTGGCCCACTACCTGCGTGACAAGGGCGTCGGCCCGGACACCTGCGTGGCCATCGCCCTGGAGCGTTCGCCACAGTTGCTGGTCGGCCTGCTGGCCATTCTCAAGGCCGGCGGCGCCTATGTGCCGCTGGACACCGACTACCCGGCCGAGCGCCTGGCCTACATGCTGGCCGACTGCAAGGCCGGCCTGCTGCTCAGTCACGGCAGCCTGCTCGACAAGCTGCCGCAGGTGGACGGCGTCAGCGCCATCGCCCTCGACCAGTTGCACCTGGACAGCTGGCCGAGCCAGGCCCCCGGCCTGCACCTGCACGGCGACAACCTTGCCTACGTGATCTACACCTCCGGCTCCACCGGTCAGCCCAAGGGCGTGGGCAACACCCACGCGGCCCTGGCCGAACGCTTGCAGTGGATGCAGCAAACCTACGCGCTGGACGACAGCGACGTGCTGATGCAGAAAGCGCCGATCAGCTTCGACGTGTCGGTCTGGGAGTGCTTCTGGCCGCTGGTCAGCGGTTGCCGGCTGGTGCTGGCCGGCCCCGGCGAGCACCGCGACCCGCAGCGCATCGCCCAGCTGATCCAGCAGTACGGAGTGACCACGCTGCACTTCGTGCCGCCGCTGCTGCAGGTGTTCGTCCAGGAGCCGCTGGCCGCTGGATGCACCAGCCTGCGCCGGCTGTTCTCTGGAGGCGAGGCGCTGTCCGCGGCCCTGCGTGATCGCACGCTGCAGCTGCTGCCGCAAGTGCAACTGCACAACCGCTACGGCCCGACCGAAACCGCCATCAACGTCACCCACTGGCACTGCCAGGCGAGTGATGGCGCCCGCTCGCCCATCGGCCGCCCGCTGGGCAATGTGCTGTGCCGGGTGCTGGACGACGAATTCGAGCTGAGCGCGCCGGGCGTGCCCGGCGAGCTGTGCCTGGGGGGCGCGGGCCTGGCCCGTGGCTACCTCGGCCGCCCGGGGCTGACCGCCGAACGCTTCGTGCCCCAGCCCGATGGCGACGGCGCGCGCCTGTACCGCAGTGGCGACCGCGCCCGCTGGCATGTGCAGAGCCAGGCCCTGGAATACCTGGGTCGCCTCGACCAGCAGGTGAAGGTGCGCGGTTTCCGCGTCGAGCCCGAGGAAGTGCAAGCGGTGCTGCTGGCCCAGCCGGGTGTCGCCCAGGCCCTGGTGCTGATCCACCAGGATGCCGTCGGCGCCCAGCTGGTGGGCTACTACAGCGGCATCGAGCAGAGCGACGCGCTGCTGGCCGCGCTGGCCGAGCGCCTGCCGGCCTACATGGTGCCGACGCAGCTCATCCACTTGGCGCAGATGCCCCTGGGGCCGAGCGGCAAGGTCGAGCGCAAGGCGCTGCCGGCGCCGGTCTGGCAGCAACGTGAACATGTCGAACCGCAGAGCGCGCTGCAGCAGCAGGTCGCGGCGATCTGGCGCGAGGTGCTGAACCTGCCGCAGGTCGGCCTGCAGGACGATTTCTTCGCCCTCGGCGGCCACTCGCTGCTGGCCACCCAGATCGTCTCGCGCACCCGCCAGGCGCTGGATGTCGAGCTGCCGCTCAAGGCCCTGTTCGACGCCAGCGAACTGGGCGCGTTCTGCGCCGAGATCGCCCGCCTGCAGGGCAGCGGCGAGCGTAACCGCCAAGGCGCCATCGCCCGTGTCGACCGCCGCCAGGCCGTGCCGCTGTCGTACTCGCAGCAGCGCATGTGGTTCCTCTGGCAGATGGACCCGCATAGCCCCGCCTACAACGTCGGCGGCATGGCCCGCTTCCAGGGAGCGCTGCATGTGGACGCCTTTGAGCGCGCCCTGCAGGCGCTGATCGTGCGCCATGAAACCCTGCGCACTACCTTCCCCAGCATCGACGGCAAGCCCTACCAGTGCGTGGCCGATGACAGCCACCTGCAACTGCACTGGCACGACTTCAGCACCTTGGCCGACGAGGCCCGCCAGCAACGCCTGCAGCAACTGGCCGACGACCAGGCGCACCAGCCGTTCGACCTGGAGCGCGGCCCGCTGCTGCGCGCCTGCCTGGTCAAGGCCGGCGAGCGCGAGCACTACTTCGTCCTGACCCTGCACCACATCGTCACCGAAGGCTGGGCCATGGACATCTTCGCCCGTGAGCTGGGCGAGCTGTACGAGGCCTTCGTCGACGAGCGCGAGTCGCCGCTGGCGCCGCTGCCGGTGCAGTACCTCGACTACAGCGTGTGGCAGCGCCAGTGGCTGGAAAGCGGCGAGGGCGCCCGTCAGCTGGCCTACTGGAAAGACCGCCTGGGCGACGAGCACCCGGTGCTGGCGCTGCCGGCCGACCGTCCACGCCCGGCGGTGCAGAGCTACCAGGGTGAGCTCTACCGCTTCGACCTGGATCCGGCACTGGTCAAGCGCGTACATGCCTTCAACAGCCAGCGCGGCCTGACCCTGTTCATGACCATGACCGCCACCCTGGCCGCGCTGCTGCACCGCTACAGCGGCCAGCGCGACCTGCGCATCGGCGCGCCGGTGGCCAACCGCATCCGCCCGGAAAGCGAGGGGCTGATCGGCGCCTTCCTCAACACCCAGGTGCTGCGCTGCGAGCTGGATGGGCAGATGAGCGCCGGCGCGCTGCTCGACCAGGTGCGCCAGACCATCATCGATGGCCAGTCGCACCAGGACCTGCCGTTCGAGCAACTGGTCGAGGCCCTGCAGCCGCCGCGTTCGAGCGCCTACAACCCGCTGTTCCAGGTGATGTGCAACGTGCAGCGCTGGGCCTTCCAGCAGAGCCGTGAGCTGGTGGGCATGCAGGTGGACTACCTGGTCAACGACGCCAGCGCCACCAAGTTCGACCTGTACCTGGAGGTCACCGACCTCGACGGCCGCCTGGGCTGCTGCTTCACCTACAGCCGCGACCTGTTCGACGAACCGCGCATCGCCCGCATGGCCGAGCACTGGCAGCAGCTGCTGGTGGCGTTGATCGAAGACCCGCAACAGCGCCTGTGCGAACTGCCGATGCTCGCCGAAGCCGAGCAGCAGGTGCTGATCGGCCAGCTCCAGGGCGAGCAGGACTTCGAGCTGAACCAGACACTGCACGGGCTGTTCGCCGCCCAGGCCGAGCGCACCCCGCAGGCCCTGGCCCTGACCTTTGCCGGCAAGCACCTGAGCTATGCCGAGCTCGACCAGCAGGCCAACCGCCTGGCCCGCGCCCTACGCGAACGTGGCGTCGGCCCGCAGGTGCGGGTGGGCCTGGCGCTGGAGCGCTCGCTGGAGATGGTGGTGGGCCTGCTGGCCATTCTCAAGGCCGGTGGCGCCTATGTGCCGCTCGACCCGGAGTACCCCCTCGACCGCCTGCGCTACATGATCGAGGACAGCCGCCTCGGCCTGCTGATCGGCCAGCGCGACCTGCTCGAAACCCTGGGCGAACTGCCGCCGGGCGTCGCGCGCTGGAGCCTGGAGGACGATGCCGCGAGCCTGTCCGCCTACAGCGACGCCGCCCTGGACAACCTCAACCTGGCGCAGCACCAGGCCTACCTGATCTACACCTCCGGCTCCACCGGCAAGCCCAAGGGCGTGGTGGTCAGCCACGGTGAAATCGCCATGCACTGCAAGGCGGTGATCGCCGAGTTCGGCATGCGCAGCGACGACTGCGAGCTGCATTTCTATTCGATCAACTTCGACGCCGCCAGCGAACGCCTGCTGGTGCCGCTGCTGTGCGGCGCCCGCGTGGTGCTGCGTGCCCAGGGGCAGTGGGGCGCCGAGGAAATCTGCCAGCTGGTGCGCGAGCAGCAGGTCAGCGTGCTCGGCTTCACCCCGAGCTACGGCAGCCAGCTGGCCCAGTACCTGGCCGGGCAGGGCGTGCAGTTGCCGGTGCGCCTGGTGATCACCGGTGGCGAGGCGCTGACCGGCGAACACCTGCAGCGCATCCGCCAGGCCTTTGCCCCGCAACAGTTCTTCAACGCCTACGGCCCGACCGAGACCGTGGTCATGCCGCTGGCGTGCCTGGCACCGGACACGCTGCCCGTCGATGCCGGCAGCGTGCCGATCGGCCGGGTGATCGGTGCCCGCACCGCCTACATCCTCGACGACGACCTGGCCCTGCTGCCACAGGGCGGCATCGGTGAGCTGTACGTGGGTGGCGCGGGCCTGGCCCAGGGTTATCACGACCGTCCGGGCTTGAGTGCCGAGCGCTTCCTCGCCGACCCGTTCAGCCATGACGGTGGCCGCCTGTACCGCACCGGCGACCTGGTGCGCCTGCGCGCCGATGGCCTGGTGGAATATGTCGGGCGTGCCGACCAGCAGGTGAAGATCCGCGGCTTCCGTATCGAGCTGGGCGAGATCGAGAGCCGCCTGCAGGAGCATGTCGACGTCGAGGAGGCGGTGGTCCTGGCCCTCGACCTGCCGGGCGGCAAGCAGCTGGTGGGCTACCTGGTGTGCCCACAGGCCAGCGCCGATGGCGAGGCCCAGGCCCTGCTGCGCGAGGCGGTCAAGGCCGATGCCCGCCAGCACCTGCCGGACTACATGGTACCGGCGCACCTGGTGCTGCTCGACAGCCTGCCGCTGATGGGCAACGGCAAGCTCGACCGCCGCGCGCTGCCGGCGCCGGACCTGGAGCAGGCGCGCCAACACTACCAGGCCCCGGCCAATGAGCTGGAAAGCCAATTGGCGCAGGTCTGGCGCGAAGTGCTCAACCTGCCGCGCATTGGCGTGCAGGACAACTTCTTCGAGCTGGGCGGCGACTCGATCCTGTCGATCCAGGTGGTCAGCCGGGCCCGTCAGCTGGGGCTGCAATTCACCCCGCGCGACCTGTTCCAGCACCAGACCATCCAGACCCTGGCTGCGGTGGTGACCCGCAGCGAGGCTCCGAGCAGCATCGAGCAAGGACCGCGTGAGGGCAGAACCGGCCTGACGCCGATCCAGCACTGGTTCTTCGACAGCGAAGTGCCGCAACCACAGCACTGGAACCAGGCCGTGCTGCTGCAGGTACGCCAGCCGCTGCAGGCCGAGGCGCTGGAGCAGGCCCTGGCCGCGCTGGTCGAACACCACGACAGCCTGCGGCTGCGCTTCGGCCAGGCCAGCGGCCGCTGGCAGGCCGAGTACGCCCAGCCGAGCAGCCAGCCGTTGCTGTGGACCGCGACCGTGAGCGATTTCGAGGACTGCCAGGCGCTCTATACCGATGTGCAGCGCAGCCTCGACCTTGCCGAGGGGCCGCTGCTGCGCGCCTTGCTGGTCGGCGACGACCAGGGCGCCCAGCGCCTGCTGCTGGCGATCCATCACCTGGTGGTCGATGGCGTGTCCTGGCGCGTCCTGCTGGAAGACCTGCAGGCGCTGTACCGCGGTGAAACGCTGGCCGCCAAGACCCATGCCATGGGCGACTGGGCGGCGCGCCTGGCCAGTTATGCCGGCAGCGATTCACTGCGCGACGAGCTGGGCTGGTGGGAAGCGCAACTGGGCAACGCCCGTCGCGAACTGCCCTGTGACCACCCCCAGGGCGGCAACCTGCACCGCCATGCCCGCAGCATCGCCATCGAGCTGGACGTAGAGCAGACCCGCCAGCTGCTGCAACAGGCGCCGGCGGCCTACCACACCCAGGTCAATGACCTGCTGCTGACCGCCCTGGCGCGCACCCTGTGCCAGTGGAGCGGCGATCAACAGGTGCTGGTGCAGCTGGAAGGCCATGGTCGCGACGGCTTGTTCGAGGACATGGACCTGACCCGCAGCGTCGGCTGGTTCACCAACGCCTACCCACTGAGCCTGAGCCCGCAGATGGGCGAAGGCGAATCGGCTCGTGCCGGCTCGATCAAGCGCATCAAGGAGCAGTTGCGCCAGGTGCCGCACAAGGGGCTGGGCCATGGCGTGCTGCGCTACCTGGCCGACGAGGCCGGGCGCGAACGCATGGCCGCGCTGCCCCAGGCGCGCATCACATTCAACTACCTGGGTCAGTTCGACCAGCAGTTCGACCAGGCGGCGCTGTTCCAGCCGCTGGACGCCCCCGCAGGCCTGGCCCATGACCTCGATGCGCCGCTGCCGAACTGGCTGAGCGTCGATGGCCAGGTGTACGGCGGCGCGCTGCAACTGCGCTGGAGCTTCAGCGCCGAGCGCTACGACGAAGCGACCATTGCCCGCCTGGCCGAAGCCTACCGCCAGGAGCTGCTGGCCCTGGTCGGCCACTGCCTGGCGGACGGCAACGGCAGCTTCACGCCGTCGGACTTCCCGCTGGCGCAACTGACCCAGGAGCAGATCGACGCGCTGCCGATTCCGGCCGCCGAGATCGAGGACGTCTACCCGCTGACGCCGATGCAGGAAGGCCTGCTGCTGCACACCCTGCTCGAACCGGGCACCGGCATCTACTACATGCAGGACCGCTACCGCATCAACAGTGCCCTCGATCCCGAGCGCTTCGCCCAGGCCTGGCAGGCCGTGGTGGCACGGCACGAGGCCTTGCGCGCATCGTTCAGCTGGAACGCCGGCGAAGCGATGCTGCAGATCATCCACAAGCCCGGCAAGACCCCGGTGGACTACCAGGACTGGCGCGGCCTCGACGAGGCCGCCCAGGAAGCGCGCCTGCAGGCGCTGCACAAGCAGGAGCGCGAGGCCGGCTTCGAACTGCTGCGCGAAGCGCCGTTCCACCTGCGCCTGGTGCGCGTCGACGACGCGCGCTACTGGTTCATGATGAGCAACCACCACATCCTCATCGATGCCTGGTGCCGCTCGCTGCTGATGAACGACTTCTTCGAGATCTACCAGGCCCTGGGCGAAGGGCGCCAGGCCCAGCTGCCGGTGCCGCCGCGCTACCGCGACTACATCGGCTGGCTGCAGCGCCAGGACCTCGACGAGGCGCGCCAGTGGTGGCAGGCCAACCTGGCCGGCTTCGAACGGGCCACGGCGATCCCCAGCGATCGGCCGCTGCGCCACGATCACGCCGGTGACGGCATGGTGGTGGGCGATTGCTACACCCGCCTCGAGGTGAGCGAGGGCGCGCGCCTGCGCGAACTGGCCCAGGCTCACCAGCTGACGGTCAACACCTTCGCCCAGGCGGCCTGGGCCCTGACCCTGGCCCGTTACAGCGGCGACCGCGACGTGGTGTTCGGCGTCACCGTGGCCGGGCGCCCGGTGAGCCTGCCGCAGATGCAGCGCACGGTCGGCCTGTTCATCAACAGCATCGCCCTGCGCGTGCAGATGCCGCAGCCCGGCGAGCGGCGCAGCGTGCGTGACTGGCTGCAAGGCCTGCTCGACCGCAACATGCAGCTGCGCGAGTACGAGTACCTGCCGCTGGTGGCGATCCAGGAATGCAGCGAGCTGCCCAAGGGCCAGCCGCTGTTCGACAGCCTGTTCGTGTTCGAGAACGCCCCGGTGGAAACCGCCGTGCTCGACCATGCCCAGCACCTGGACGCCAGTTCCGACTCGGGCCGTACCCACACCAACTTCCCGCTGACCGCGGTGTGCTACCCGGGCGACGACCTGGGCCTGCACCTGTCGTTCGACCAGCGCTATTTCGACTACCCGACCGTCGAGCGCCTGCTCGCCGAGTTCAAGCGCCTGCTGCTGGCGCTGGTCGAAGGCTTCGACGGCGAGGTGGACGAGCTGGCATTGCTGGGCGCCGATGAGCAGCGCTTCCTGCTCGACGACTGCAACCGCACCGAGCACAGCTACGCCCTGGAGCAGAGCTACGTCGAGCTGTTCGAGGCGCGGGTCGCCGCGCACCCGCAGCGCACCGTCGCCCGCTGCCTGGAGGCCGCCTACGACTATGCCGGGTTGAACGTGGCGGCCAACCGCCTCGGCCATGCCCTGGTCGCGGCCGGCGTGGCCATCGACCAACCGGTGGCGCTGCTGGCCGAGCGTGGCCTGGCGCTGCTGGGTATGATCGTCGGCAGCTTCAAGGCCGGCGCCGGCTACCTGCCGCTGGATCCGGGCCTGCCGTCGGCGCGCCTGCAACGCATCGTCGAGCTCAGCCGCACGCCGGTGCTGGTGTGCAGCGCGGCCTGCGCCGAGCAGGCGCGCCAGCTGCTCGACGAAGTGGCGGGCGCGGCACGGCCGAAGCTGCTGGTCTGGGAAGAGGTGCAGGCGAGCAACGTGGCCAGCCACAACCCCGGCATCCACAGCGCGCCGGACAACCTCGCCTACGTGATCTACACCTCCGGCTCCACCGGCCTGCCCAAGGGCGTGATGGTCGAGCAGCGCGGCATGCTCAACAACCAGCTGAGCAAGGTGCCGTACCTGGCCCTGGACGAGCAGGACGTAATCGCCCAGACCGCCTCGCAGAGCTTCGACATCTCGGTGTGGCAGTTCCTCGCCGCGCCGCTGTTCGGGGCCAAGGTGGAAATCGTGCCGAACGCCATCGCCCATGACCCGCAGGGCCTGCTGAGCCATGTGCAGGCCACCGGCATCACCGTGCTGGAGAGCGTGCCGTCGCTGATCCAGGGCATGCTGGCCAACGACCACCAGGCCCTCGACGGCCTGCGCTGGATGCTGCCGACCGGCGAGGCCATGCCGCCCGAGCTGGCCGCCCAGTGGCTGCAGCGCTACCCGGCCATCGGCCTGGTCAACGCCTATGGCCCGGCGGAGTGTTCGGATGACGTGGCGTTCTTCCGCGTCGACGCCGCCTCGACCCAGGGCAGCTACCTGCCGATCGGCACGCCGACCGACAACAACCGCCTGTACCTGCTCGGCGAGGACCAGGCCCTGGTGCCGCTGGGCGCGGTGGGTGAACTGTGCGTCGCCGGTACCGGCGTGGGTCGTGGCTATGTCGGCGATCCGCTGCGCACCGCCCAGGCCTTCATCCCGCATCCGTATGGTGCGCCGGGCGAGCGCCTGTACCGCACCGGCGACCTGGCCCGCCGCCGTCCCGATGGCGTGCTGGAGTACGTCGGGCGTATCGACCACCAGGTGAAGATCCGCGGCTACCGCATCGAGCTGGGCGAGATCGAGGCACGCCTGCACGAGCAAGCCGAGCTGCGCGATGCCGCGGTGGGCGTGCAGGAAGGCGTCAACGGCAAGCACCTGGTCGGCTACCTGGTGGCGCACCAGGGCGTCGCCGCCGATGCCGCGCTGCTCGACCAGCTCAAGCAGCGCCTGCGCGCCGAACTGCCGGAGTACATGGTGCCGCTGCACTGGGGCTGGTTCGACAGCCTGCCGCACAACGCCAACGGCAAGCTCGACCGCAAGGCGCTGCCGGCCATCGAGATCGGCGGCCAGCACAGCCAGGCCTACCTGGCGCCGCGTGACGAACTGGAACAGACCCTAGCCGGCATCTGGGCCGATGTGCTCAAGGCCGAACGGGTGGGCGTGCGCGACAACTTCTTCGAGTTGGGCGGGCATTCGCTGCTGGCGACGCAGATCGCCTCGCGGGTGCAGAAGGCCCTGCAGTTGAACGTGCCGTTGCGGGCGATGTTCGAGTGCAGCACGGTGGAAGAGTTGGCGGAGTACGTGCGCGGGCTGCAGGACAGCGCGCTGGATGACGCCAAGGTTGATCGGTTGAGCGACCTTATGGCGGAGCTGGAGGCGTTGTAACTGCATTGCCTTCAGCGCGGGGCCTGCCTGTTCCCACAGGATCAGGCAAGCCCTGCGTTGACGCGCCGAAGTGGCGCCGGGCCACCATGTAATCCTCACCCTTGCCGGTGCTAGGCTGAACGCTCAGTTCGCAAGGATTCCACTGGTTTCATGGACGATAGCCTGCATGCCGCCCGCATGGGCGATCTCATACTTCATCCCCCGCTGATGGCCGAGCTGGTCAGTGGCCTGGTCGAGGCTGCCGTCTATGCGGCGGCGGTCGCCGCGGTCGGTGCCGCCATTGGTGGCGCGGTGGTCGCGGTGGTCGGTACCGGTGGTGCCGCCGCCGTGCTCACGCCGTTGATCGCCGGGGTCATGGTCAGTGCCGCCGCCATGCTGCCGGCCGGTGAAGACAAGAGCATTGGCGACCATATCAGCGACTTCAGCAACTGGGTCGGCAATTCGCTGTTCCCGCCCGAGCCGTACGGCTCGATCAGCAGTGGCTCGCACAATACCCGCATCAACGGCATCCTCGCGGCGCGCGCCGCCGGGGTGAGTGGTGGCCCGGTCGAGGCACCGGGCCCAGCCGATGAACCGTCGATCCTCGAAAACATCGGGGCCTACGCCATGGTCGGCGCCTCGATTGTATTGCCGGTGATCGGCCTGGCGCAGGAGATCAACAGCATCTTCAACCCGCCGGTGACCACGCCGGCCGCGCCCGGATCGATTCCCAAGCCCGAGGACAAGGCGGTCTGCAGCAAGCACCCTCCAATGCCCGAACAGTTCGTTGCCCAGGGCTCGGACAAGGTGTTCATCAACGGCCAGCCGGCAGCGCGGGTCGGAGACAAGACCACCTGCGACGGCCCGATCGGCATGACCTACTCGCCCAATGTGCGCATCGGTGGCGGCACCACCACCGTGCGCGACATCCACGACGGCAAGAGCGCTGTGGCGAAGATCATTGGCCTGATTGCCGGGATGCTCATCAGTCGCCGGGGCATGCTCAAGGGTCGCCGCTGCGGGGTGGGCAACCCGGTGGCTCCAGCCATGGGCAGCAAATTCCAGGATGGTCCCGAGGATGTGGATTTCAAACTCGCGGCGCTGGTCCCGATCACTTGGGCGCGGCGCTATGACAGCAACGACCGGCGTGGCGATGGCCTGTTCGGCATAGGTTGGAGTGTGCCCTACGAAGTGCGCCTGGAGCGTGTCGCGCACCCTGAGGGGGGCGAGTTGTGGATCTACGTCGATGATGAGGGCACCAGGCTGGAGCTCGGGCGTCTGCAGGTCGGCAGTGCCTTCGTCAGCATTCTCGATGGCCTGGCGTTTTTTCATCAGGACAACGGCTTCACCATCGTCGAGGACATCAACAGCGGGTTGTACCAGGTGTTCCATACCGATCCATTGGACAGTCGGCGGTCGCGCCTGGTCAAGGTCGGTGATCGCAACCTCAATTGCCTGGAGCTGTTCTACGACGAACAAGGCCGATTGCAGTTCCTCGGCGACAGCTCGGCCCGGACCTTCATCGAACTGCGCTATGCCGACGGGCAACCGCGCCGGGTAGCCGAGATCCACAGACTGTACTTGCGGGCCGGTCAGGCCTTTGCCGTCGAGCAGCGCGAATGCCTGGTGCAGTATCGCTACACCTCGGCAGGGCAATTGGAGGTTGTCGCCGATGCCGAAGGGCAATTGCTGAGGCAGTTTACCTACACCGACCAAGGGTTGCTGGCCAGCCATACGCTGCCCATGGGGGCTACGCGGTACTACGAGTGGGCCCGCTTCACGCCACCGCCGGCGCGCCAACCGTGCAGTCTGGATGGCACGCCTTACGCCATGCCCGCGCTGTTGGAGCTGCAGCCCGAGCATGAATGGCGCGTGGTTCGGCACTGGGGCAGCGACGGCGAGGACTATCGCTTCATCTATGACCTGGAGCATGGCCATACCCAGGTCATCGATGGCCTGGGGCGTGAGGAGCACTATCACTGGGGCGCGCTGAACGAGGTCCACACCTACATCGATGCGCTGGGATATTGCTGGCGGCACGACTATGTCGATGGCCTGTTGCGGCGCACCCTCGATCCACAAGGTGGTGAGTGGTCCTATAGCTACGATGCGCTCGGGCGCGTGGTTGCCACTGCCGACCCGTTGGGGCGTCGTGAAAGCATCGGCTACACCGAACATTGGGCCTTGCCCACCCGTATCGTCGACGGAGCAGGGCATGAGCGTCGTTATACCTATGATGCTCGGGGCAACCTGTTGTCCGAGGTCGATCCACTCGGGCAACTGACACGTTACGACCACGATCGTCAGGGACGTATGGTGCGTAGTGTCGATGCCATAGGCAAGGAACGTTCGTTCAAGTGGAACGGGCGTGGCCAGCTGACTGCCTCACGCGATTGCTCGGGGCAACAGACTCACTATCGTTACGACCTGCGTGGGCACCTGAGCGAGGTGCACAATGCCGAGGGCGGCGCCACGCGCTATCGTTTCAATGTGCGTGGCCATCTGCAGCAGCGCGAATTGGCCGATGGCCGGGTCGAGCACTATCAGGTCGATGCCGCCGGTCAGTTGGCCCGCCATGTCGACCCAGCGCAGCGCATGACCCAATGGCAATACGACGGCAGCGGCCGACTGCTGCAGCGTACTGATGCGCTGGGGCACACTGTGCGGTTGCACTGGGATGCCTATGGCCGCTTGCAGCAGTTGGAAAACGAGAACGGCGAGCACTATCGCTTCCAGTGGGATGCGCTAGACCGGTTGGTTGGTCAGCGTAACCTCGATGGTGGCGGTTTCAGTCTGCTTTATGATGCCCTGGATGCGATCACCCAACGCACCGTGCTTCCATGCCGCGAAGCGGAGCCCGTGTTGCCGGGCAGCCCGGATGAGCCCGAAGTGTTTGCACAGGTCCACCACCATGAACACGATGCAGTCGGTCGTCTGCTGTGCAAGCGGACCGACGATGGCGAGACGACCTACCGCTACGATGCTGCTGACAATCTGCTGGCGATCCATTTCACTCACCGTAGTGGGCAGGTCCAGCAGTTGGACTTCACCTACGACGCCATGGGGCGATTGCTGAGCGAAAGCCAGGGTCCAGGGCAACTCGGTTACACCTATGATCCCCTCGGTAACCTGCAGACCTTGACGCTGCCTGATTCCCGCCGGATCAACTACCTGTGCTATGGCAGCGGACATCTGCACCAGATCAATCTCGACGGGCGGGTGATCAGCGACTTCGAGCGCGATGCGTTACACGGCGAGGTCTTGCGCAGCCAGGGTGCATTGCTTACCAGAACCCGTTATGACAGTACGCGGCGCCTGCTGCGCAAGGCTGTGGAATATCAGGATGGCGAGCGCACCCGCATGCCCTTGCTGCAGAAGGACTATGAGTACGATGCGGCGGACAACCTTGTCGGCGAGGTACTGACCCAGACCCAGCGCGCTGGTAGCGGGCTAGGGGTGGAGCTTGAGCATCTGGTCGGTCGTTTCCAGGCCGGTGCCGGTGGGCGTGGCAGCTACCAGGGGCGCATTGGTTATGACTACGGGCCCACCGAGCGAATCCATGGCGCGTCACGCCAGTTGCCTCAGCAACAGCCGATGGTCGAGCACTTTGGCTACGACCTTGCCGGCAACCTGCTGGAGGGATATCAGGTCAACGGTCGGGTACGGCACAACCGGGTCAAGGTGTTCCAAGATAGACGCTATCGCTACGACCGCTTTGGTCGGCTCGAGGAGAAACGCTCCGGCAATCGTCTGCTCCAGCGCTTTGAATACGATGCAGAGCATCGGCTGGTTTGTATCCGTCAGCGGCGTGGGCCGCTTCGCGAACGGATCGAGTTTACTTACGACCCCTTGGGCAGGCGCATCGACAAACGAGTCTACCGTGACGACCTGGACGCGCCGGTCAGTCGAACCGAGTTTCAGTGGCAAGGCCTGCGTTTGTTGCGAGAAGTGCAGGACGGCAAACCGAGTCTCTATCTGTACACAGACGCGGTGGGCCATGAGCCGCTGGCCAGGGTAGATGGGGTGCCTGGGCATGAGCAGGTTTTCCACTTTCATACGAATCTGGTCGGCCTGGTAGAGCAACTGACCGACGAACACGGGATAACTGCCTGGCAGGGGCAGCACCAGGTATGGGGCAACAACTGCGAGGAATGGCATGCGCCGGAGCAGGTCAGTCGGCAGAATGTGCGTTTTCAGGGGCAGTACCTGGATCGGGAAACTGGGCTGCACTACAACACATTCAGATTCTATGACCCGGATATCGGGCGATTTACCCAGCAAGACCCGCTAGGCTTGAGGGGCGGGATCAACCTCTATCAATATGCGCCTAATCCTCTGTCATGGATCGATCCGTTAGGCTTGGAGGTGGTGCGTGTTTATCATTACACGAGCAAGGAAGGTTATAAGGGAATCATGGGGACAGGCGTGATTAATCAAAGTGACCCCGGCGCCAGGGGGCGAGGCGCTATTCAAGGCAAGCCCAAGGGTGTCTACGTGACGACACTAACGCCAGAAGAAATGGAGAGCACCAATGTAAGAGGTAAAATGGGGCTGACCAAAGAGAAAAGTACCCATTTTGTTTCGTTTGAAGTTGATAGCGGTAAAGTTAAAAAAGTGGATCGGCAGAATGCCTATCTAAGGCTCTATATACAAGAAGATATTCAGCTCAGGGACGCTAATAGAAGACTTCGTGCTGATGTCAGTCACGGCGCTTCCGGATGCAAGCTATAGGAGACAGTGGGATGGCTGATTGGTCGGGTGTCATGTATGGCTTTTATACCGACATGTCGCTGGAACTGGTGCTCGCGGCATTGACGGAAAAAGCAGCACGTCTGGGGTTTCAGTCACAGCAGGAGTGCATTCGGGGAGAGGAGTTTATTCTTTTCTATAAAGATGAGGGGATGCTGAAGGCCCACCTTGAGCAAGGTTACAACCTGGGGGCGACGGGCGAGGGGTGCTTTGGCGTTGAGGCAAAGCCAGCAGCGTTGAACGGGATCGCTACGCTATTCGAGTTTGAAGGTGATTCGGATTTCGAACCGTACGATATCAATTTGCGCTTCAATCGAATTTTTTACTATGTATTGGTGTTGCCGGACAGTGTCGATGAATCAGATTTCTGCCGGCGTATACACACTATGTTTTCCGAGACCTTGATGGATTGAGCCACGATCAAGGTCGAGGGTGAAGCGGGCGTATCAATGAGCCTGAAAAGGACGGCTCCGGCCTGGCGACCGTAACTCCTTGTTCACGACTGTTTGGTTGGCTGAAGGAGAACCGCCGCCTGGATACACGCTACTGCAAGCTGGCGGAAAGCTCTGCTGCAATGGTCACGCTGGCTTGCTGGCGGCGGTGTCTACGACATGGCTTTGCGTACAGTGCCTAAGCGAACGCAAAGCGCCCTGTGACCCATCAGGATCGCTGGGCTTGAAGCGCTATCTGCTGATTGTTTAGGACAGCCATGTCGATGTTTTCACCAAAGGCTATCGTTGCACCTTCAGATAGACTGCGGTTTAACGCTTGCCGAGTATCTTCCCCAGCATCTCCGGCCGTGGCGCGCCTTGCTGGCTCTGCAACTGCCCCTGCTCATCCTGATAGAAGATCGCCGGGGTTGCGGCCAGGCCCAGTTCTTCCATCAGGGCCAGATTCGCCTCGAGCTTCTTCTGAACCGCCTCCGGTACCTTGTCCAGCGCCTTGAGCGTGCTGGCCTTGCCGGCCTTCTCATGTTCCTGCAAGGCCTTGGCAGGGTCCTTGGCGGCGAGCAGCGCGGCGGACTTGCCCGGACTGTCCTCGCGGATGATGCCGACCATGATGTGTCGCAGTTGCACCTTGCCCGACTCGACCCAGGGCCGGGCCTGCTGCCAGAACATGTTGCAGTAGGGGCAGTTGGGGTCGCTGAACAGGTAGACAGTGCGTGGTGCATCCACCTTGCCGTCCTGGATCCAGGCGGATTTTTCCATCTTCGCCCAGACCGCCTTGCTCATCGGTGCGTACACCAGTTTTTCCAGTGGCTCGGCGCTGAGATCCTTGCCTTGCTCGTCGAACAGGCTGCCCACCAGCACATGCTTGCCGT
Organism: Pseudomonas peradeniyensis; assembly: GCF_014268935.2. GTDB lineage: Bacteria > Pseudomonadota > Gammaproteobacteria > Pseudomonadales > Pseudomonadaceae > Aquipseudomonas > Aquipseudomonas peradeniyensis. The sequence continues at coordinate 417,989 of NZ_JABWRJ020000005.1, forward strand.
CGGGCGTCAGGTACAGGGCGATGCCGTTGTTGTGGTACTCGGCGGCATAGCCGCGCAGGCCGTTGGGGGCGTCGAAGCTGCCCTTGATCACGGCGCCCTTGGCTTGCAGTTGCTGGATCGCCTTGGGTAGCTCTTCGGCGTGCAGCAGGGGCGCGGCGAGCAGGGTGAAGGTCAGGGGCAGCAGCGCATTCAATCGCATGTCAGTTTCCTTGTAGGGCGGGCGCATCGGCGCGTTCGAAGGGTTCCAGGGCGTGGCGCAGGCTGGCGCGCGACAGCTCGCCCAGGTGGCTGCCGACCAGCCGCCCTTCGGCGTTGTAGAACAGGGTGGTGGGCAGGGCCATGGAGCCGACCTTGCGGGCCAGTTCGCCGGTGCCGTCGAACAGCACGTGGGACAGGGTCAGGCCGGTGGTGGCCATGAAGGTGCTGACGTTCTCCGGGGTTTCTCCCTGGTTGACGAACAGGAAGGTCACGTGGGGATAGTCGTCCTCGGCCTGTTGCAATACCGGCATTTCGCGCCGGCAGGGCGGGCACCAGGTGGCCCAGATGTTGATCACCAGCGGTCGCCCGCGGTAGCTGTGCAGGGCCACCGCTTGGCCACGGTTGTCGCGCAGGCTCATGTCCGGCAGCTCGGTGCCCTTGCTGTAGAGGTGGCTGGCCAGGCTGCCGAGGCCCCAGAACAACGCGCCGCTGAACAACGCCCAGCCCAGGGGGCGGCGCAGGCCGGGGCGCCGCCAGCCCTGCCACAGGGTGCCGAGGACGAGGCCCAGCAGACCGCCCCAGAGCAGGAAGCCGCCGTCGCGGATGTCGATGACCTGCAGCGGGTCGTCGCGGTACATCGGCCAGTAGGCCAGGACGAAGCCCAGGCGGGCGAACAGCAACCCCAGCAGGAACAGATTGAACAGCGCAGATTCCGGGTTTTCACCGCCGCGCCTGGCCACCCGCCAGCCGACCAGGCTGGCGATGCCCAGAGCCGCGAGCAGCAGCAGGTGGTTCAGGGCCATGGTCAGCGGCCCGAGGGTGACGGTCAGCATCAGCCTTGGCTCCTGGTCTGGGCCCAGTGTTGCAGGAAGCCGGCGGCGTCGATCTCGCCAGTGATGCGGCGGGCGCGGCGCTCGTCGCCTTCCGGGCCGATCCAGATCAGGCTGGGCGGGCCTGGCACCTGGTAACGCTGCAGCAGTTCGCGGCTGGCCGGGGAGTCGGCGGTCACGTCCAGGCGCAGCAGGTGCACGCCGTCCAGGCTGGCCTGGACATCGCCACGGCCAAACACCTGCTTTTCCATGACCTTGCACGACACGCACCAGTCGGCATAGTAGTCCACCAGCACCCACTGGCCACGGGCCTTGGCGGCGTCGAGCTCACGCTGCAGGTCGGCCGGCGCACTCACGGTAACGAAGGTGCCGTGGGCGTTGGCCGGGGCTGCCGCCGTGCTCTTGCCGGCAAAGGGCTGCAGGGGCTGCCACAGGTCGTTGCCCCCGGCCGCGGCGCCCACCAGCAGCAGGCCACCCCACAGGGCGCCGAGCAGGGGAATGGCGCGCAAGGCGGGCAGGCGCTGCAGGGCCGGCCAGGCGGCCCAGCCCAGGGTGATCAGCCAGGCGCCGGCCAGGGCCAGCACCAGGGTTTCCGCCAGCAGGCCACGCACCGTGTACAGGGCCATGGCCAGGAACACGAAGCCGAACAAGCCCTTGACCAGGTTCATCCAGGCCCCCGGGCGTGGCAGGTAGCGGTTGCCCAGGGTGACCAGCAACAGCAGGGGCACGCCCATGCCCAGCCCGAGGGTGAACAGCACCAGCGCCCCTTGCAGCACGTCACCACTCTGGGCGATGAACAGCAGGGCGCCGGCCAGCGGCGCGGTCATGCACGGGCCCAGCAGCAGGCCCGACAGGGCGCCCAGCAACGCCGCGCCGTACAGGTTGCCGCCACGGGTGCCTTGCCCGGCGCGGTCCAGGCGGTCACGCAGGGCGGCCGGCAATTGCAGTTCGAAGGCGCCGAACATCGGCAGGGCCAGGAGCACGAACAGGCCGGCCAGGCTGCCCAGCAGCCAGGGCTGTTGCAGCCAGGCCTGCAGGCTGGCGCCCAGCAGCGCGGCGATCACGCCGAGGGCGGCGTAGACCAGCGCCATGCTCAGCACATAGACGCCGGCCAGCCACCAGCCGCGCCGGGCGCTGGCACCGTTGCCCAGGACCAGTCCGGCGAGGATCGGCAGCATCGGCAGCGAGCATGGGGTGAAGGCCAGCAGCAGGCCCAGGCCGAAGAATGCCAGCAGGCTCCAGGCCAGGCCATCCTGTTGCAGGGTGCCGGCCAGGGCCTGGTCGCTGGCCTGGTCGGCAGCGGCGACTGGCGTGGCGCTACCGCCGAGAGCGATCGGCGTGGTCTGCGGTGGGTAGCACAGGCCGGCGTCGGCGCAGCCTTGCCAGCCCAGGCGCAGCTCACCGCTGGCACTGGCTGGGAGCAGCAGTTCCAGTTGGGTGCGGTACACTGCGCTGTCGCCGAAGAACTCGTCGTGATGGTTTTCGGCCTGTGGCAGCGCGGGGTGCTGCTCGGGGGGCAGACCGTCGAACTTCAGGCGTTTCTGGTAAAGGTAGTAACCGTCCTTGATTTGGAAATGCAGGCGCATCTGGCCGTTTTCCAGGCGATCGTGGGTCAGGACGAAGGCCTTGTTGACCGGCAGGAAGTCCGGCTTTACCGCAAAGGGGTTGGCCTGGAGGGGGCCGGCGAGCAGGAATGTCAGGAAGAGCAGGAGAACACGCATGTCGACGCCTTGGCAGAGCTTTGAAGAGGGCCATGCTGGCCTTGGCTTATTAACTGAAGGTTAAGTTGGCTAAGACCGGCGGCAGCCTTGTCTGTCCCGATGCTATCAGCCCGACGAAGTCCTCCAAACCCGTTCATAATCCCCCCTTAATCGCCACCCTGTGCAATGCCAGCTTCCCCACCCAGGAGACCCCCTCATGCACGTTCTGCTCTGCGAGGACGATGACCTGATCGCCAGCGGCATCTGCGCCGGCCTCTCGGCCCAGGGCCTGACCGTGGACCGGGTGGCCAGCGCCTCGCAGGCCCGGCAGATGCTCGGGACGGCGAAGTTCGACGTGATGATCCTCGACCTGGGCCTGCCCGACGAGGACGGCCTCAAGCTGCTACGCCGCCTGCGCCAGCAGGGCGAGACCCTGCCGGTGCTGGTGCTCACCGCCCGCGACGCGGTCACCGACCGGGTCGACGGCCTGCAGGCTGGTGCTGACGACTACCTGCTCAAGCCCTTCGACCTGCGCGAGCTGGCCGCGCGCCTGCACACCCTGCTGCGCCGCGTGGCCGGGCGGGCGGTGAATGTCATCGAGCACGGCCCGCTGCGCTACGACCCCAGCAGTTGTGCGGCGACCCTGGCCGGTCAGGCGGTGGACCTGTCGCGCCGCGAGCAGGCGCTGCTGCAGGCACTGTTGCAGAACCCGGGGCGCGTGCTGTCCAGCGAACAGCTCAAGGACTGCGTCTACGGTTTCAGCGACGAGGTCGAAAGCAACGCGTTGAACGTGCATATCCACCACCTGCGGCGCAAACTGGGCAACAGCATCGTCGAGACCGTACGCGGCCTTGGCTACCGCCTGGGGCCGGCCCAGGCGCCGGAGGAGAGCGCGTCATGAGCCTGCGGGTTCGCCTTTCACTGATTCTCGGCAGTGTGTTCATCGTCATCTGGGTGCTGGCGGCGGCGTGGATGCTGCGCGACCTGCGCCAGCAGATGATGTTTTCCCTCGACCAGCGCCTGGTGGCGTCGGCGCGCATGGTCGCGGGGCTGATCGACCAGTTGCCGCAACCGTTGACTGCCAAGGGCCAGGACGCGCACTTTTCCGCCGACCAGTTCAGCGTGCCGGACGGCATGGCCTGTCAGGTCAGCTCGCTGCGCGGCGAAATCCTCGCCAGCAACCACAAGCACGACGGCACCATGGACGACGAGCGTAGCGGCTTCCGAGACCAGACCATTGACGGCGCCTCCTGGCGTACCTTCACCTACAACCATGGCGATGTGCGCATCACCACCGCCGATCGTCACCAGGAGCGCGAGGCGCTGAACCAGTCGATCCTGCTGGCGGCCTCGGCGCCGGTGCTGATGGCCTTGCTGGGCAGCCTGGGACTGTTGTGGATCGGCCTGGGCAAGGGGCTGGAGCCACTCAATCGCATGCGTGATGCCTTGCGCAGGCGCCGTGCCGACAGCGTCGAGCCGTTGCAGGTGGCCGGCCTGCCCAGCGAGCTGCAACCGCTGCTCGACACCCAGAACCAGCTGTTTTTGCGCATCGCCCAGACCATCGAACGCGAACGTCGCCTGACCGACGACGCAGCCCATGAGCTGCGCAGCCCGCTGACTGTCATCAAGACCCACCTGCAGGTGGCGCGGATGACCGATGGCGCCGTGCGTGAACAAGCGCTGGAACATGCCGAGCAGGGGACCGACCGCATGCACCGCACGCTGGAGCAACTGCTGATGCTGGCGCGGGTCGAGGGCAGCCTGTCGTTCGACGATGGCGTTCAGTGCAGCGCCGAGCAGGTTGCCCGGCAGGCCATCGAGGACGCCGGCGGCGGTGACAACCGGCGCATCCACCTGCGCCTGCCTGAGGCGGCGGCCAAGGTCTACCTGAGCATGCCGGCGCCGCTGGCGGTGGCGGCGCTGCGCAACCTGCTGGACAACGCCTTGCGCCATGGTGGCGATGCCGCCGTGGAGCTGGAGGTACAGGCGCAGGACGGGCAGGTGGACTTCCTGGTACGTGATCATGGGCCGGGCATTGCCCAGGAAGATCTCGAGCACCTCACCGAACGCTTCTGGCGTAACGGCCAGAGTGGTGGCTGTGGGCTGGGGCTGGCGATCGTCCAGGCGATCGTCCAGCGCTGCGCCGGCAATCTGCGGTTCGACAGTCGGGCCGATGGTTTGCGGGTGAGCCTGCAGGTACCGGCGCGTTCGGGAAGTTGAGTCCGGCGTTGTACCCATCGCGGGGCAAGCCCGCTCCCACGCAGCTTGGCGCATGAGTCTGTGGGAGCGGGCTTGCCCCGCGATGCAGGTCGTACATCCACAACAAATCCCACGACAACCGCTAAATCCGCACCTCGCTGAAGCGTTTTTCAAACGATAAGAACCCGACACACATCCGGTTACAGGGCGCGTGGCGGGCACATTCGCTTGCTTGCGAGGGATTTTCCGATGTCGACCGCTTCCAGCCTTGCCCAGGTGCTGCCGGCCACCGCGCCGCGCCCCCTGTACGAATTCGAGGATTCGCCCCTGCTGCTGCGCCAGCAGCAGCAGGAATCCAACGCCCGCAGCTACCCACGGCGCATCCCCCTGGCGCTCAAGCGCGCCCGTGGCCTGTACGTCGAGGACGTCGAGGGCCGCCAGTTCATCGATTGCCTGGCCGGTGCCGGCACCCTGGCCCTGGGGCACAACCATCCGGTGGTGATCGACGCGATCCAGCGTGTGCTGGCCGACGAGCTGCCGCTGCACACCCTGGACCTGACCACGCCGGTCAAGGACCAGTTCGTCCAGGACCTGTTCGGCCTGCTGCCCGAGGGTCTGCGCCGGGAAGCGAAGATCCAGTTCTGCGGCCCGACCGGCACCGACGCGGTCGAGGCGGCGCTCAAGCTGGTGCGCACGGTCACCGGGCGCAGCACCGTGCTGGCGTTCCAGGGGGCCTACCATGGCATGACCCAGGGCGCATTGAGCCTGATGGGTAGCCTGGGGCCGAAAAAACCGCTCGGCGCGCTGCTGAACAATGGCGTGCAGTTCCTGCCGTATCCCTATGACTACCGCTGCCCGTTCGGCCTCGGTGGCGAGGCGGGCGTGCGCGCCAACCTGCACTACCTGGAAAACCTGCTGTGCGATCCGGAGGCCGGCGTGGCGCTGCCGGCGGCGGTGATCGTCGAGGTGGTGCAGGGCGAGGGTGGTGTGATCCCCGCTGATATCGAGTGGCTGCGCGGGTTGCGCCGGATCACCGAGCAGGCCGGGGTGGCGTTGATCGTCGACGAGATCCAGAGTGGTTTTGCCCGTACCGGCAAGATGTTCGCCTTCGAGCACGCCGGCATCGTGCCTGACGTGGTCACCCTGTCCAAGGCCATCGGTGGCAGCCTGCCACTGGCGGTGATGGTCTATCGCGACTGGCTCGACCAGTGGTCGCCGGGCGCCCATGCCGGCACCTTCCGTGGCAACCAGATGGCCATGGCCGCGGGCTCGGCGGTGATGAAGTACCTGGTGGAGCACCGCCTGTGCGAGCACGCCGAGGCCATGGGTCAGCGTCTGCGCGGCCACCTTCAGCGGTTGCAGCAGGACTATCCGCAGCTCGGCGACATCCGTGGCCGTGGCTTGATGCTCGGTGTGGAGCTGGTTGATCCGGCTGGCAAGCGCGATGTCCAGGGGCATCCGCCGGCCTGCCGCAAGCTGGCGCCGAAGGTGCAGCGCGAATGCCTGCGCCGTGGCCTGATCCTCGAATTGGGCGGCCGCCACGGTGCGGTGGTGCGCTTCCTGCCGCCGCTGATCATCAGTGCCGAGCAGGTCGACGAGGTGGCGGCAAGGTTTGCCGAGGCCGTCGCGGCGGCGGTACTGGCTGGCTAAGGCCTTCCCATGGAGCAAGACGTAACTTGCTGACTTGACTGGAACAGCGTGGGAGCGGGCTTGCCCCGCGATCACCGGCAAAGCCGGTGCCATAAACCGCATCGCGGGGCAAGCCCGCTCCCACGTTGGTGATGCTTACTCTTCTGTTCCGTAAGTGATCTTCTGCAGGGCGCATCTATCAGTCGAAGGTACGCCCGGCGCGCCAATAACCCATCAGCGTCAGGCTTTCCCTCGGCAAACCGCGCTCCTTGATCAGGTGTCGGCGGATATCCATGACAGTCCCCGATTCCCCGGCGATCCAGGCATGGAAGTCGCCATGCTCGCCGCTGGCCTGTTCCCACAGGATGCGCTCGTCGATATCCACGTCCTCCAGTTCGACCGTCGACGCGCCGCGCACCGCCGGCAGGCTGGCCAGTTCGCGTACCGCGTGCTGCATGCCCTGGCCGTGCTCGCTACGCAGCAGGTCGCGCGGCAGCCAGTGCAGGCGGGTGGCGGGGCTGTGTCGCAGGTCGAGGCAATCGGCTTCCAGTGGTACCTCGATGAATGCCTCCACCAGCAGTTCCGGCGCGCTCGCGGCCAACTCCTCGAGGATCCCGGCGATGGCCGGCAGGGCTGTTTCGTCACCGATCAGCAGGATGCGCCGGGCGCTGTGCGGCGGCTTCCACTCGTAGCCGCCGGGGTCGTCCGCATAGGCCAGGTTGGGCGCGACCATCTGCAGGCGGTCACCTGGGCGGGCATGGGTGGCCCAGGCCGAGGCCGGGCCATTGACGCCGTGCAGGACGAAGTCCACATCCACCTCGAGAGCCTCGCGGCGCAGGGCGCGGATGGTGTAGGTGCGCATTGGCGGCATGTCCTGCGCTGCCAGCTCGCGCCGGGCCTGCTGCCATTGTTCGTGCTTGGGCAGGCTCGGCGGCGCTCCGGCGGGCGTCGGGAACAGCAGCTTGACGCGTTGGTCGGGGGCCAGGGTGGTCATCTGCGCCACGTCCTCGCCGGTGAAGACGAAGCGGCTAAGCGACGGGCTCAGGGGTTCGATGGCTTTGAGGTCGAGGTCGAAGACCCGGTAGGGCGTGGCCTTGACCGGTTGGGTCAGGCGATCGAGCAGGGAGGTCATGGGTATGCCTCTGTCAGCGGGAGATACCCAACAGACGAGCGCGCCGGTTGGTTAATTAGAAGGCTAAATTTCCCCGCTCCGCCTACGTCCTAGCTTGGATAGAAGTCGCGGCACGCGAAGACGGATTGAGGCGCAATGACAATTTCCCGACGAGGATTCATCGCTGGCCTGGCTGTGGCGGGCGCCACAGGCACGGCGGCCTATTACGCGCACAAGCAACTGACCCACGACCCTGAAGACGATATCGTGACGCCCGGCGAAGCCAGCGTGGAGCTGGCCGATTATGCCGGGCAGGTCCTGGCGGACCAACTGCGCGGCGTGTGGGAGATCCGCTTCGACGGTGCCGAACGAGGACTGGACGGGCTGCCTCAACAGGGCGTCGAGATGTTCCTCGATGTCGCCACCAAAGGTCGTGGCCTGCGCGGATTCGTCGATACCGATGAGGGTCTGCGCGGCGCTGCCGAGCCGGCCTATCGTGTGCTCGGTGATCTGGTCGGTGCCAGCAGCACCGAGGTGCGTTGGCGCCTGCTCAGCCAGCACGGCGGGCCAAGCTATGAGTGCGTGGCGAGTCTCGACGAGGTCTGGGCCGAGTTCGCCAATGCCGGCAGCGGCACGTTGAGCGGCCGCGTGCAGCGCCTGGATCGACCACTGACCCTGCCGGTGCCCGACAGCCGTTTTGTCGCGGTCAAGCGTCTGTTCCCCGAGGCCCGCGAGCGTCTGCCTTATACCCCCGAAATGCGCGAGTGGGTGGTCGGCGCTGAACATCGCCTGTTCCACCAGCTCTGGCACGCCACCCGCGACAAGTGGCACAAGCTGCCGGAGAAAAAGCAGGATGCCCTGCGTGGCCTGGGCTGGCAGCCGGGGCCACGGGACCGTGAGCGCGATGCCCGTGGCCCGCGCAAGCACCGCAATGGCTCCGGTATCGATTTCCTGTTCATGCACCGGCACATGCTGATGTATGCGCGCACCTTGCAGGACCTGCCTTCCTGGCAGCGCTTCCCGCTGCCGCAGCCGAGCGTCGAGTTCGATCGAGCAGGTTTCGCCCGCTACTTCGACAACCACGACGGCTACTGCGTGCCGCCAGGCTGGCAGGCCCCGGGCGATGACGCCTATGGGCAGTGGGTCGGGGCGATCAAGGCAGGGGAAACCTATTGCAGCAATTTCCAGGTGTGGGAGTCGCAGTACCAGGACCCGGTGTACCTGTCGAAACTGACCCTGGGCGCCTTCGGCTCGGAACTGGAGATGAACCTGCACGATTGGCTGCATATGTGCTGGGCGTCGGTGCCGCGCGATCCCAACAATGGCGCGCCGGTGCCGTTCGCCCGCGACCAGGCGGATTTCGCCGCGCGCTGGTTCGAGCCTGAGAACGACTTCCTCGGTGATCCGTTCTCCTCCCATGTCCACCCGGTGTTCTGGGGCTTCCATGGCTGGATCGACGACCGTATCGACGACTGGTTCCGTGCCCATGAGCGCCACCATCCCGGCCAGGTGCGACGCCTGGAAGTCAATGGCGTGCCCTGGTTCGCCCCGGGGCGCTGGGTGGAGGTCGACGATCCGTGGTTGGGGCCGGACACCCATGGTTGCAGCACGCAGCCAGGCATGCGCCTGGGCAAGTCGGTGGAGATGGATGTGGAGACCATGAAGCTGGCCTTGCGCATCACCTTCGGCGCCGACGACAAGATCGAAAACCTGCTGCGCAAGGTGCCGCAACGGCCTTGGTATGCGCGGCACCTGTCATTGAAAAATATTGTCTCCTGAAGCGCCCCTGTAGGAGCGGGCTTGCCCCGCGAAAGCGCCAGACCTGAAAGCAACGTCGTCTGGTCTGGCGCTTTCGCGGGGCAAGCCCGCTCCTACAGTTTTTGCGGCGCCTGCCAGCCTCCGCCCAGTGCCTTGTACAACGCCACGCTCCCCCGCAACTGCTCCAGGCGCAGCTGCGCCTGCTGGTCCTGGGCCAGGTACAGCGTGCGCTGGGTCTCCAGCACGGTGAGCAGGGTCTCGGCGCCGGCGGCGTAGCGCTGCTGGGCCAGGTCGAAGGCAATGCGCGCCTGTTCCACTTCCTGGTCCTGCCAGCGGCGCTGGCGCTCCACGCCGGCGATGGCGTTCAGGGCTTTCTCCACATCCGAGAACCCGGCCAGGATGCTGGCGCGGTACAGCTCCAGCAGCTCCTGCTGTTCGGCACTGGCCACGTCCCGGGCGGCACCCAACCGACCGTTGTTGAAGATCGGCGCGGTGAGGCCGGCGGTGAGGGTGTAGTAGGGGCTGTCGAAGATGTTGGGCAAGGTCCGGGCGCCACTGCCCAGGTCCGCGCCCAGTATCAGGCGCGGCAGCATCGCCGCGCGGGCCACCTGGATGTTGGCGCTGGCCGCCGCCAGGCGTGCCTCGGCGGCAGCGATGTCCGGGCGGCGGCCGAGCAGTTCGCTGGGCACGCCGCTGCCAATGGCTGGCCACTGCACGTTGCCGATGGTTTCGTGGGTGACGGGCAGCGCCTGCACCGGATCGCCCAGTAGGGTGGCAAGGACGATACGGTTGTCCTGACGGCGTTGTTCGAGCAGCGGCAACTGGCGCTCCTGGGCGGCGACCAGGCTGCGCTGCTGGGCCAGTTCCAGGCGAGTGGCCGAGCCCGAGCGTTCGCGGGCTTCGACCAGGCCCAGCACATCGCGGGCGTTGTCCAGGTTGAGGCGGGCGATGCGCAGTTGCTCGTCGAGGGCCAGGCCCTGCAGGTAGCTGTCGGCCACGGCGCTGACCAGGGTCAGCTCCACGGTCTGGCGGTCGAAGCGGCTGGCGTCGAGGCTGCGCAGGGCGCTGTCGCGGGTGGCGCGCAGGCCGCCCCAGAAGTCGATCTCGTAGCTGGCGCTCAGGCGGGTGCCGAACGAGGTGCTGGTGCGTTCGCTGCTGCTGGCGTCGAGCTGGCTGTTGCCTTCGCCGCGCAACAGGCGCTGGCGGCTGCCGTTCAGGCCCAGTTGCACCTCGGGCAACAGCGGTGCGCCGGCGATCACCGCGCTGGCTTGCGCCTTGCGCACCCGCGCCGCGGCCGCAGCCAGGTCGTGGCTGTTCAGGCGGGCGCGTTCGACCAGACGGTCCAGCTCGGTGCTGGCAAAGGCGCGCCACCACTGGCTGTCGGGCAGGGACTGGCCCGTGGTCGGCCCCTGCCAGGCGGGCGGCGTGTCGATGTTCGCCGCCGGTGGCGGCGGGCTGCTGCAGGCGGCCAGGCAAAGGCTCAGGGTCAACAGGCTGATACGGCTGGGAATCGTCATGAACTATTCGCTGGTAAGGGCCTTGACCGGGTCGAGGCGGGCGGCCTTGCGGGCCGGCATGAAACCGAACACCACGCCGGTGATCACGGCGCAGGCAAAGGCGCCGAGGATGGCGGGCAGGGCGAAGGCCACGGCGATGTCGGCCAGTAGAAGACTGCCGCCGATGGCCAGGGCCAGGACAATGCCGGTCACGCCGCCGACCATCGACAGCATCACCGCCTCGGTGAGGAACTGGCGCAGGATGTCGCGCTGGCGTGCGCCGGTGGCCATGCGGATGCCGATCTCGCGGGTGCGTTCGCGCACGGTCATGAGCATGATGTTCATCACGCCGATGCCGCCGACCAGCAGCGAGATCGCGGCGATCGCCCCAAGCATCAGCGACAGGCTGTTCTGCGTGCGGGCCTCGGCCTGGATCAGCGCGGCGTCGTTGGTCAGGACGAAGTCGTATTTGCCCTGGTGGCGCTGCAGCATGAGGCGTTCGATCGCCTTTTCGGTTTCCTTCACGCGGCTGGAGTCCTGGGCGGCGATGGTGACGTACTCCGGATCGCGGCTGCCGAACAGGCGAATGGAAGCGGCGGAGTAGGGCACCACCACGCGCTCGTCGCTGTCTTCGCTGCCGGAGCTGGCGCCCTTGCCCTGGAGTATGCCGATTACCTGGAACGGCACGTTGCCGATCAGCAGGTACTGGCCGAGCGGGTTGCTCCCTGCGCCGAACATTTTCTCGCGCACTTTCTGGCCGATCACGGCCACGGCGGCGGCGTTGGCTTCGTCGGCCTCGCTGTAGAAGCTGCCTTCGACCACCGGCCAGTTGAAGATCTCGGGGAACCAGGTGTTGTTGCCGCCGACATAGAACTGCTCGCCCTTGTTGCCGTGGCGCACCATGAGCTTGTCGCCGATCACCGGCATGACGCGCTTGACCTGCGGCAGTTCGCCGATGGCGTCGACATCGTCGAGGGTGACGATGCCCATCAGTTCCTCGGAGGAATGCTTGCCATTGAGGTAGAGGATGTTCGAGCCGAAGGCGGCCATCTGCGCCATGACCTGGCGCTTGCTGCCTTCGCCGACTGCCAGCATCACCACCACCGAGGCCACCCCGATGATGATGCCAAGCAGGGTAAGCGCGGTGCGGAAGCGGTTGATCCACATTACCCGCCAGGCGGCCTGCAGGGACTCGACCAGCTCGCCCTTCCAGGCGCCGCGCTGGGTGGCGCCGAAGTCCAGGCGCTGGCGCAGGTCGTCGGCCTGCACCTGTCGGGGCGGTGCATCGATCGAGGACGGGGTGGCCGAATCGCTGACTACCTCGCCGTCGCGCACCTCGATGATCCGTTGGGCGCGGGCCGCGACTTCACGGTCATGGGTGATGAGGATGATCACATGGCCCTGGCTGGCCAGTTCGTCGAGCAGGGTCATCACCTCGGCGCCGCTCTGGCTGTCGAGTGCGCCGGTGGGCTCGTCGGCGAGGATGATGTGCCCGCCGTTCATCAGCGCGCGGGCGATCGACACCCGCTGCTGCTGGCCGCCGGACAACTGGTGCGGACGGTTGCCGGTGCGGCTGGCCAGGCCCAGGCGTTCGAGCAGGGCGTGGGCGCGCGCATGGCGTTCGGCGGGCGGGGTGCCGGCGTAGATGGCCGGCATCTCGACGTTCTCCTGGGCCGAACCCGAGGGGATCAGGTGGTAGCCCTGGAACACGAAACCGAAAGCTTCGCGGCGCAGCCAGGCCAGCTCGTCGCTGTCCAGCTCGGCCACGTCCCGGCCTGCGAAGCGATAGCTGCCCGAGGTGGGGCGGTCGAGGCAGCCGAGGATGTTCATCAGGGTCGACTTGCCGGAGCCCGAGGCGCCGACGATGGCGACGAACTCGCCGGGGTGGATGCTCAGGCTGATGCCGCGCAACACCTCGACCCTGGGCGAATCGACACCGCCGTAGACCTTGCGAATGTCGCACAGCTCGATCAGGGGCGTGGCCATCTCAACCCCCACTGGCGGCGGGTAGGCCGATGACCAGGCGTTCGCCTTCGTTCAGGCCGTCGAGGATCTGCACCCGCAGGCGGTCACTCAAGCCGGTGCGTACCTGACGCGCCTCGATCTGGCCCTTGGTGTTCAGCACCTGGGCCAGGCGCACGCCGTCGCCGGGGGTGTCATCGAGCGCGGCCAGGGGCGCGCTGAGCACCTGGCTGGCCTGGCCGGCGACGAAGAACACCTGGGTGGTCATCTCCGCCATCAGGGCGCCGTCGGGGTTGTCCACGTCCAGCAGTACGGTGTACTGGACCACCTTGGTGCCTGTGGTGCCGGCCGTGGCGCTGGCCGGGCTGCCCCCGCCCTGGCTGGATTGGTCCAGGGGCTTGGGTGGCACCGGCAGGATCTGCCGGACGGTGCTGGTCCAGCGCCGCTTGCCGCCGGCCAGGGTGTTGAAGTAGGCGGTCATGCCCGGCTTGACCTTGCCGATGTCGGCTTCGGACACCTGGGCCCATACGGTCATCGGCGACAGCTTGGCGATGCGCAGGATCAGCGGTGTCTGCTGCTGGGCGTTGAGGGTCTGGCCCTCGCGGGCGTCCACCGCCACCACGGTGCCGCTCATGGGCGCGTAGATCCGCGTGTAGCCCAGCTCCGCTTCGTCGCTGCGCAGGCTGGCCTGGGCCTGGCGGATCTGCGCCAGGTACATGTCGATGCGGGCCTGGGTCACCTTCAACTGTGCCGCGGCCGTCTGCAGGTCTTCCTGGCGGCTGGCGCCGGTGGCGGCCAGGTCCTGCTGGCGCTTGTACTGCTGCTGGGCGAGCAGGTACTGCGCTCGTTGTTCGGCGAGCTGGGCCTTGAGGTTCTCGATCGAGAAGCGTCCGGCATCGAGCTTGGCTTGTTGCGTTGACGGATCGATTTCAACCAGCAGTTGGCCCTGACGCACCTCGTCGCCGGCCTCCACATGCAGCTTGCGGATCTGCCCCGAGGCCTGGGCGCCGACATCGACATAGCGACGTGGTTGCAGGGTGCCCAGGGCGGTGACGCTGCTCTCGATATCGGCGCGGATCACCGGCACGGTGCTGACCGGTGATCCGCCGAGCGGCAGGACCTGCCAGGCCACCAGGCTGCCGAGGCCGGCCAGGCCCAGGGCGCCGATCAGCAGACGGCGACGGGTATTGGATGTGCGTGTCATGCGGGCTTCCAGCCGGAGGTAGTGGCCGAGTGCCGCGACGGGGCATGCGCTCGGGGGTCCCAGTTAAACGAATGATCTCGATGACGATTTAGCGCAGCGCGGGGGTGGTCTGCGTGTTGCTGCGAATAATTATAATTTGTAAGATCGCACGCTGATATCATCCAGAACACTGCCCCTGACTCCCAACGCTTGAGCAGGGAGACGCCAGGTGCCGTCGTGGAACATTACTATCGCGAATTGGTGAGCTTCCTGTCCGCCCGACTCGGTAATCGCCAGGCGGCCGAAGACGTCGCCCACGATGCCTACATCCGGGTGCTGGAGCGCACGGAGGGCGAGCATATCGAGCACCCACGCGCCTTCCTGTATCGCACGGCCATGAACCTCGTGGTCGATCATCATCGTCGACATCTGGTGCGTCAAGCCGAGCCGCTGGAGGTACTGGACAGCGACGAGCGCTGGCATACCCCTGCTCTGACGCAGAGCATGCAGCTCGACCAGCGCCTGGCCCTGATGCAGCAAGCACTGGGCGAGCTGAGCGGGCCTTGCCGCGACAGCTTCCTGCTGCGCAAGCTCGATGGCCTGTCGCACCAGCAGATCGCCGAGCGCCTGGGTATTTCCCGCAGCCTGGTGGAAAAACACATCGTCAACGCCATGAAGCATTGCCGCGTGCGCATGCGCCAGTGGGAGTCCTGAGCGAGCCGTGCGCAGATGTGAAAATTCCGTGAGTGGGCGACTTGATTTCTCCCAGGTTCACGACAACTATCAATAAAGACCCCCCGTTCAGGCGTCCCGCCTGACGTTGCCGTTGCCGGCGCAGTATGGTCATGGAGCTACCGTCACCACCCAACTGCCCAGGTCCGGACGATGCCTAACAAATCCATGCGCATCCTCATCGCCGACGAGCACCCCGGCCAGCGCCTGCAGCTGGAGAAGATGCTCAATGGCCTGGGTTATTACCGGATCGCCCCGGTGGAAAGTTTCGACGACTTGCAGCGCTTGGTGCACAGCGCCCTGGAACCCTTCAACCTGCTGGTGGGCAACATCGAGCTGGCCAGTCATGCCGGGGTCGACCTGGCGCGTTTTTGCCGGGTCAGCTCGCAGATCCAGCACGCGCTGCTGTACCACTCACCACACCTGAAAGTGCCCGCCGTACCGCCGAGCGATCGCCACGCCGTCAGCATCAGCCTGCCCCATGCGCCCGACAGCGAGGCGCTGGAGTCCTTCATGGCAATCATCGACATGCCGGTGCTGGTCGGGCAGTTGCCCTTGCCGCCGGGGTTGGCGGGGGCGTCGAACCATGCCCGACGGCGCACCAACCTTGCGCAGACGGTGTTCTGCCGCAACCCCTGAGCAGCGGGTGGATTTGCTATCCTCTGGCCTTTTGCCTCGTTGCGGAAGCTGCCATGACTGCCATCGATACCACCCGCCCGCCACGGTTCAGCCGTCGTGACCACCGGACCCTGGGGCTGGCCGCGCTGGGTGGCGCCCTGGAAATCTACGATTTCATCATCTTCGTGTTCTTCGCGCTGACCCTCAGCCAGCTGTTCTTCCCGCCTGAAATGCCGGAATGGCTGCGCCTGCTGCAGAGCTTCGGGATCTTCGTCACCGGCTACCTGGCCAGGCCGCTGGGTGGCATCCTCATGGCCCATTTCGCCGACCATCTGGGGCGCAAGCGGGTGTTCAGCCTGAGCATCCTGATGATGGCGCTGCCGTGCCTGCTGATCGGGGTGATGCCGACCTACGCCGACATCGGCTACGCCGCGCCGCTGATCCTGCTGGCCCTGCGCATCCTGCAAGGGGCGGCGGTCGGCGGCGAGGTACCCAGCGCCTGGACCTTCGTCGCCGAACATGCGCCGTCCGGGCGGCGTGGTTATGCTCTGGGCTTCCTGCAGGCCGGGCTGACCTTCGGCTACCTGCTCGGGGCGCTGACCGCGACCTTGCTGGCGCAGCTGTTCACGCCCCAGGAGATCCTCGATTACGCCTGGCGTTATCCCTTCCTGCTCGGCGGCGTGTTTGGCGTGATCGGTGTCTGGCTGCGCCGCTGGTTGAGTGAAACCCCGGTGTTCCTGGCCCTGCGGGCGCAGCAGGAACAGCCGGTGGCCTTCCCCCTGCGACGGGTGCTGGGCACTCATCGACGGGCCCTGGTGCCGGCGGCGCTGCTGACCTGTGTACTGACCTCGGCAGTGGTGGTGCTGGTGGTGATCACCCCGACCGTGATGCAACAGCGGTTCGGCATGACAGCCGGGCACACCTTCGCCCTGAGCAGCGTGGGTATCGTTTTCCTCAATATTGGCTGCGTGCTGGCCGGCTTGCTGGTGGACCGTATCGGTGCCTGGCGGGCGCTGATGCTCTACTGCCTGCTGCTGCCGTTGGGCATCGGCGCCTTGTACGCCAGTCTGGTGGGGCAGTGGGGGCAGACCTGGGTGGCCTATGCACTGGCTGGCCTGTCCTGTGGTGTCGTGGGGGTGGTGCCGTCGGTGATGGTCGGGCTGTTCCCGGCCGAGATCCGGGTCTCGGGCATCTCCTTCACCTACAACATCGCCTACGCCCTGTGGGCCAGCACCACGCCGCTGGCGCTGATCGCCCTGATGCCCTGGAGTCCATGGGTGTGTGTCGGCTTTTGTCTGGTCATGGGCATGGTCGGATTGCTGACGGCGCTCTATTTCGGACGTCGTGAGTCGTTGGGGTTTGCGGCGCAGCCGATGCCGCTCATGTGTGGTGACAAATGAAGCGGTAAAGGACGCAGTGTAGTGAGGCAGACTTCCGGGTGGGGGTTATTGGAATAACCTATTGGCCGAAAATAACCTGGAAGGTTAATTTTTCATGGAGAAAAGAACGCCGCACTGCACGTTGGAGCGAGTAAAAGCGCTGCTCGCAGCCGAGCGAGTAAGGACGACCTCTACCGCGCTCCGAGGAGCCAGGGCTCTGGGGCTGGATTACCCGGGTATGCTTGAGATGATCACCAGACTGGAGCGTGCTGATTTCTACAAGAGCATGACCAGCTACGCCGATCACCTGGTCTGGCAGGACGTCTATCGACCGCTCACTGCAGTGGGGTATGTCTATCTCAAACTGATGGTTGTCGATGATGTTCTTATCGTGTCCTTCAAGGAGCTGTAAACATGAGATGCCCGATTTGTGGTGGTGCCGAGCTTGCACCGGACACTCAGGACATGCCCTATCGCTACAAGGGCATGTCGACGCTTATTCCGCATGTCAGTGGTGATTATTGCCCTGCCTGTGGTGAGGCGGTGTTGAGCCATGCCGAAGCCATGCGTGTCAGTGACCTGATGGTGGAGTTTGATCGGAAGATCAATGCTGAGGCTATTGACCCTGCCTTCATCGTTGCCGTGCGCAAGAAGTTTGACCTCGACCAGCGTGAAGCGGGTGAAATCTTCGGGGGGGGCGTCAATGCGTTCTCTCGTTATGAAAATGGCAAGACCCGGCCGCCGGTCGCTTTGATCAAGCTCTTCAAGCTCTTGGATCGCCATCCGGAGCTGTTTGAGGAAGTCAGGACTGCCTGATGCGTCCAGGCAGTCAACAGGTCCTACAGGCAGGGTAGGGATATTGAGCGCCCACCGGTCTGCTCCCCTACAGCGCCTTCGAGGTTGTGCACGTAATTTCGACTGATCGTTGACGGACCCTTCCGTTCATACAGTCAGGAGAAATATGCATGTCCAGTTTCAGCATCACCTGGATGACGCGGGCCCAGCTGCCTGCGTTCCCACCACAGATGAGCTTTTCGGCTGCCAATCCCGCCAGCACGAAACCGGATGATCAGGCCAGGACTCCGGTTATCCGCTGGGGCCGAAGCCTGGCCTGCGTGCTGGAGTCGCGCAATCACCATGACCAGGCCTGGGTGGTGGTCTACGGTGATGGCAAGCAATTGACCGGCGTACACCCGCTACATGACTTTCGCCACATCAGCCGCATCCAGCTGGCCGCCAACAGCCATGCCGTGTTGTTGACCGACAGTGCGCAGCGCCAGCAAACGGTCGAGTTCACCCAGCTGAAGGCACTGGATGGCAGTGGTGGTGCCGGGGACCCCGTGAACGGCCTACCCAGCGGTATCCCGTTCATGCTCACCAACGGTCATGATTACCTGATGGCGGACGAGGAGGGCGTGTGCCTCGCCGTGAATCCGGATCCCAAGGCCATGCAATGGCTCTACAAGGACGGACAGCTGGTCAATGTCACCACCGGGCAGGCCTTGGGGCTCGGGATCTGCGGCAAGGCGAGCGCAGCCTCGGGAGATCGCTGGCGGCTGTCTTCCAAGGGCGAGCTTCTCTATGGCGACGGTACCCGTACCTTGTGCAGTGCTCCGACTTCGGGTGAGGTCTGGCTGCAGCGGCGAAGCGAGGCGCTGCCCTCCGAAGCCTGGCGGGTGCAACTGCCCCAGGTCCCCCGCCGGGGTCAGGCGCCGAGCATGGTCGTCGACAAACTGAACGTGTGCCTCGCCGTTTCTGCCAACTACAGTGCCGGAACAGGCGATACCCTTTCGTTCTCGATCAATGGTAGTGAGCACCGCCAGCCGTTGGCCGGCAACTTCGAGCGCGGGGCGCACTTCAAGGTCGAGGTCGACCTGGTCAAGATGTTCCAGCGCAGCGTGATCTATGCCGATGAACTGCATACGGTCGAGATCTACCAGGCCAGTGCCGGGGGGTACGGCCCGGCCTGGAAGATGCAGTCGCTGGACCTGAAGGTCAATGACCGGCTGAGCAACCGCGTCGTTGGGAGCGACAACCGCTGGGTCGAGGCCAGGGACGGGGTGGCATGGCAAGGCCGGGTGAACTGGCTGGACTGGCGCAAGGCTGATATCTCGGCGCCCCTGGACTTTGCCGGTTACACCTACCCGGTGCAATTGCAGCAATGGTTGATCGACGTGCTGAAATGGCGCAGCTATCGGCCCGAAACCCTCGATGGCGTCTGTCAGCTGATCGGTGAAGAACGGGGGCAGATATTGGCTTATGAGCTCAAGAGCGGAAGATTGATCTATCTGCGCCCCAATACTGCCCAGGATGCCTACACCTGGGTCTATACCCCGCAAAAAAGTATTCTGGTCAAATTCTGGGACCAGTCCCTGGACCGTACGCGCTATACCCGGCACAGCCAGCTTGGCAGTGGCCAGCCGGTGGTGTGCGCCGGAGAAATGCGCATCGACCGCAAGACCACCAGCAATGCGGTGAGCGACCTCCTTGGCCTGGTCAACGATGCTTCCGGACACTACAGACCCGATGGCGGGCAGTGCCTGGGGCATGTCCTGGAACGGTTCGAACAACTGGGGTTGGACACCACGCACACCGTGGTTTCGTACAAGGGATAGCCATGAAAAAAGCCCCCGGGCCTTACGGCCAGGGGGCTTTTGCTTGCCGCCGGGGCAGGGCTTACATGTTCGGGTAGTTCGGCCCGCCGGCCCCTTCAGGGGTGACCCAGGTAATGTTCTGGGCCGGATCCTTGATGTCGCAGGTCTTGCAGTGCACGCAGTTCTGCGCGTTGATCTGGAAGCGCTTGTTGCCGTCTTCCTGGGTGACCACTTCGTACACGCCGGCCGGGCAGTAGCGCTGTGCCGGCTCGTCGTACAGTGGCAGGTTGCTGGCGATCGGGATGTTCGGGTCGGTCAGCTTCAGGTGGCAGGGTTGTTCCTCTTCATGGTTGGTGCTGGAGAGGAATACCGAGCTGAGCTTGTCGAAGCTGAGCTTGCCGTCCGGTTTCGGGTAGTCGATCTTCTGCGAGTCGGCGGCGAGCTTGAGGCAGGCGTAGTCCGGCTTGGTGTCATGCAGGGTGAACGGCAGCTTGCCGCCGAACCAGTTCTGGTCGATGTAGTTGAACGCGCCACCGAGCAACGGGCCGAACTTGTGCAGGGCCGGGCCGAAGTTGCGGCTGGCGAACAGCTCTTCATGCAGCCAGCTGGCCTTGAAGGCGCTGACATAGCCGTTGAGCTGGTCACCGCCCTCGCTGCCGGCGATCAGTGCGTCGGCCACGGCTTCGGCGGCGAGCATGCCGGACTTCATCGCGGTGTGACTGCCCTTGATCTTGGAGAAGTTCAGGGTGCCCAGGTCGCAGCCGATCAGCGCGCCGCCATTGAAGACCATCTTCGGCAGCGAGTTCAGGCCGCCTTTGCAGATGGCGCGGGCGCCGTAGCTGATGCGCTTGCCGCCTTCGAGGTACTGGGCCATCACCGGGTGGTGCTTGAGGCGCTGGAACTCGTCGAACGGCGACAGGTAAGCGTTGGAGTAGGACAGGTCGACGATCAGGCCGACCACCACCTGGTTGTTTTCCAGGTGATAAAGGAAGGAGCCGCCGGTGTTCTCGGCGCTCATCACGTCCAGCGGCCAGCCGGCGGTGTGCACCACCAGGCCCTGCTCATGCTTGGCCGGGTCGATCTCCCAGATTTCCTTGAGGCCGATGCCGTAGTGCTGGACGTCGGACTCGTTGTCCAGGTCGAAGCGCTTGATCAGCTGCTTGCCGATATGGCCACGGCAGCCTTCGGCGAACAGGGTGTACTTGGCGCGCAGCTCCATGCCCGGGGTGTACAGGCCGTCCTTCGGCTGGCCTTCGCGGTCGACACCCAGGTCGCCGGTGACGATGCCACGAACCACGCCGTTTTCATCGAACAGTGCCTCTTGCGCGGCGAAGCCCGGGTAGATTTCGACGCCCAGGTTCTCGGCCTGCTGGGCCAGCCAGCGGCACAGGTTGCCCAGGGAGATGATGTAGTTACCGTGGTTGTGCATGGTCTTGGGCACGAACAGGTCGGGGACCTTGGTCGAGCTGTCGGCACTTTTCAGCACATAGATGTCATCGCGCTTCACTTCGGTGTTCAGCGGCGCGCCGAGGTCTTTCCAGTCGGGGAACAGTTCGTTCAGGGCGCGCGGTTCGAATACCGCGCCGGAGAGGATGTGGGCGCCGACTTCGGAGCCTTTCTCGACCACGCAGACGCTGATCTCGCTACCGGCTTCGGCGGCCTTCTGCTTCAGGCGGCAGGCGGCGGACAGGCCCGCCGGGCCTGCGCCGACGATGACCACGTCGAATTCCATGTATTCGCGTTCCACAGGTTCTCTCCTACTCAAGGCTCATCGCGTTGCTTGTCTTTTATGGGTGTTCACGGTCACGTGCGGCGTGCAGAGGCTGTAGCTTCGCAGGTGATGGACTACACCGTTTTGTCTTGGCCGCGCATTATATCTACACCACTTGGCGGGTCCAATACAAACGTTTGTTTGAATTTGCCGGAGGCCCGTAGAATCGCAGGTAGGCGGCTGGAGGCTGGCCAATTTGCCGTATTGACCGGATTGGGTGTTACGGTCAAGATACGAGCGCTTTCGCGTTCGCCGTAGGCTGACCGTCGGGCGCAGGTGCACCCCTAAAGACCAGGCGTGGAGCAGGGTTTACGGGCCGAATCAGGTTTTGTAGTGGAGTCTACACGCCACGACAGAAAATGACCCGTGGGTTTTGCCCGCAAGGGTCGAAACAGGACTGATCGGTCAATTGAACTTTGTCGGCGTCGGAACGTTTTTAGAGGTGCCCTTGTACCCACGCGCATTCGCCGGGCAGTCCCCAGGCGATCTTCTTTTCACCGGAGAGTAACGAGGAATCCATGAAGGTTCTTGTAGCTGTCAAACGAGTGGTCGACTACAACGTCAAGGTTCGCGTCAAGGCGGACAACTCCGGCGTCGACCTTGCAAACGTCAAGATGTCCATGAACCCCTTCTGCGAAATCGCCGTGGAAGAAGCCGTCCGCCTGAAAGAGAAGGGCGTGGCGAGCGAAATCGTCGTCGTCTCCATCGGCCCGACCGCCGCCCAGGAGCAACTGCGTACCGCCCTGGCCCTGGGCGCCGACCGCGCCATCCTGGTCGAGGCCGCTGACGAACTGAACTCCCTGGCCGTGGCCAAGGCGCTGAAAGCCGTTGTCGACAAGGAGCAGCCGCAGCTGGTGATCCTCGGCAAACAGGCCATCGACAGCGACAACAACCAGACCGGCCAGATGCTCGCCGCGCTGACCGGTTTCGCCCAGGGTACCTTCGCCTCCAAGGTCGAAGTTGCTGGCGACAAGGTCAACGTCACCCGTGAAATCGATGGCGGCCTGCAGACCGTCGCGCTGAACCTGCCAGCCATCGTTACCACCGACCTGCGCCTGAACGAGCCGCGCTACGCGTCGCTGCCGAACATCATGAAGGCCAAGAAGAAGCCGCTGGAGACCATCACTCCAGACGCGCTGGGCGTGTCCATCGCCTCCACCAACAAGACCCTCAAGGTCGAAGCGCCTGCTGCCCGCAGCGCCGGTATCAAGGTCAAGTCGGTGGCCGAACTGGTCGAGAAGCTGAAGAACGAAGCGAAGGTAATCTAAATGACTATCCTGGTTGTCGCTGAACACGAGAACGGTGCCGTAGCCCCGGCCACCCTGAACACTGTCGCCGCTGCCGCCAAGATCGGTGGTGATATCCACGTGCTGGTCGCAGGCCAGAACGTCGGTGGCGTCGCCGAGTCCGCCGCCAAGATCGCCGGCGTAGCCAAGGTGCTGGTTGCCGATAACGCCGCCTACGCCCACGCCCTGCCGGAAAACGTCGCGCCGCTGCTGGTCGAACTGGCCAAGGGTTACAGCCACGTGCTGGCCCCGGCCACCACCAATGGCAAGAACATCCTGCCGCGCGTTGCCGCGCTGCTGGACGTCGACCAGATCTCCGAGATCATCGCGGTCGAATCCGCCGACACCTTCAAGCGTCCTATCTACGCCGGTAACGCCATTGCCACCGTGCAATCGAGCGCTGCGGTCAAGGTCATCACCGTGCGTACCACCGGCTTCGACGCCGTGGCCGCCGAAGGTGGTTCGGCTGCTGTCGAAGCCGTCGCTGCCGCCCACGACGCCGGCAAGTCGGCCTTCGTTGGCGAAGAGCTGGCCAAGTCCGACCGTCCTGAACTCACCGCCGCCAAGATCGTCGTTTCCGGTGGTCGCGGCATGGGCAATGGTGACAACTTCAAGCACCTGTACGCCCTGGCCGACAAGCTCGGCGCCGCCGTCGGCGCCTCGCGCGCCGCGGTCGACGCAGGTTTCGTGCCGAACGACATGCAGGTCGGCCAGACCGGCAAGATCGTCGCGCCACAGCTGTACATCGCCGTCGGTATCTCCGGCGCGATCCAGCACCTGGCCGGCATGAAAGACTCGAAAGTGATCGTCGCGATCAACAAGGACGAAGAGGCGCCGATCTTCCAGGTCGCCGACTACGGCCTGGTCGCCGACCTGTTCGAAGCGGTTCCGGAGCTGGAAAAGCTGGTCTGATCCGCCTGCTTCACTTATAAAGAACCCGGCCCGCCCTCGGCGGTCCGGGTTTTTTCATGGATTTTTTCAGGGGCGGGGAGAGGTTGCATGGCGTTTCGCTGGAGCAAGGGAGGGCTGGCCTGCGCGCTGGCGCTGCTGTCGACGCAGGCCTTGGCGCTGGGCAAGTGCGAGCGCCTGGTGGCCACCGGCAGCCCGGATGCGCCGCCGTACTCCTGGCAGGACCCGCAGGACCCGAAACACCTGATCGGCGCCAATGTCGACCTGCTGCGCCAGGTGGCGGCCGAGCTTGGGGTGAAGGTCGAGGTGCTGCACGCAGGCAAGCGCGAGCAGGCCCTGGAGGAAGTGCGTAGCGGGCGTATGGACCTGCTGCTCGACACGCCGATGCAGGTCGCCCAGCTGACCAGCCTGGATTACATCCATCCTGCCCTGCAGCTCAACGAATACCTGGTCTGGACCCGTCATGACGCCACCCTGGTGTTCGATGGTCCGGCAGACCTTGCCCGGTACCGCGGCGGGCTGTCCGAGAAGGCTCGCCTGACTCCGGCCTTCGACGCCTTCGCCAAGGCCCAGCTCAAGCTGGAGCCGGCGCAGAACCTGACGCAGGCCTTCCAGAAGCTGGTGCTCGGCCAGGTCGACTATGTGTTGGCCGGGCGCTACTCGGGCATGGCCATGGCACAGAGCCTGGGCGTGGGCAACGACCTCATCGCCCGGGGCTTGCCGGTGGACCGTCCGGGGCTGTACCTGGCGGTCTCGCACAACTCGGCGTGCAACGACAGCTGGTTGCGCGGACAACTGGCGAAAAAACTGACAGAATTGCCGATCTCCGGGGCGAGCGAAGCTGTGCTGCAGCGCAATGTCGAGCGTTGGAAGGCGCAGATGCAGGCGTCGCAGGGTGCCCCCAAACAGTAGGAAGCGTGAGTGAGAATCCAACCCTTGATGCTCGCCCTGGCCGTGCTTGGCCTGGCCGGCTGTGCCAACGACCCGGCACCCAATGAACAGCTGCGCCTGTCGGAACAGGCATTGGAGCAGGCCAAGGCGGTCGGTGCCAATGAGCAGGTGCCGGAGTTCAAGCTGGCCGAAGACAAGCTGGCCCGGGCCAAGAGCAACATGCTCGGCGAAAACCACCGCGATGCGCGCATGCGCGCCGAGCAGGCCGAGCTCGATGCGCGCCTGGCCGAGGCGCGGGTGCTGAACCAGAAGAGCGAGGAGCAGTTGCAGGCGATGCAGTCGCGGATCAAGCGCCTGCGCAAGCAACTGGAGGTGCAGCCATGAAGCGTCTCAAGCCCATGGCGACCTTGGCCTTGCTGGCCTTGGTCGGTTTGCAGGGTTGTGCCAGCCAGCGCAGCGAGTCGGCGTTGGACGACGCCAGCGCCGCGTTCCAGAAGGTCAAGGACGATTCCGATGTACTGCGCAGCGCGCCTCGCGATGTGATCCGCGCCGGCGAGTCGTTGGCACGCGCGGAGCGCCTGGCGGGCTATGTCGGCACCGGCAGCGATGTTCGTCACTACGCCTACCTGAGCCAGCGCTACAGCGAGATTGCCAGCGAGCACGCCAAGCTGGCATTGAACCAGGAGCGTCTGGCCAAGCTCGACCTGGAGCGCCAGCGTCTGCAGCTGGCGTTGCGCGAGGCCAAGTTGGCCAGCGTCCAGCAGCAGGGCAAGTTCGTCGAGGCGCAGATTGTCGCGTTGGCGTCGGAGCAAACCGACCGTGGCCTGGTGATGACCCTGGGTGACGTGCTGTTCGATACCGGGCAGGCCGACTTGAAGAATTCGGCCAGCCGTACGGTATTGAAGCTGGTGCAGTTCCTTCAGCTCAACCCGCGGCGAGTGGTGCGGATCGAGGGATATACCGATAGCACCGGTGCGGCGGAAGAGAACCTGAAGCTGTCCCGTGATCGTGCGCAGTCGGTGGCCGATATGCTGGTTGATCTGGGGGTGGATGAGAAGCGGATCCAGGTCGAGGGTTATGGTGACCAGTATCCGGTTGAGGCGAATGCTTCGGAGCGGGGCAGGGCGCAGAATCGTCGGGTTGAGATCGTCTTCTCCGATGACAAGGGTAAACTCGCGCCAGCGCGTTGAATTCTGTTTTTATTTCGAGCAAGCCCGCTCCTGCAAGAAGTTATACATAACTTGTAGAAGCGGGCTTGCACGCGATAGGGTTCATCTAGTCAATTCATAGTCAGCCGGCTAACTACCACTTCGCATTTCTTGATCTTGATCTTGATCTTGATCTTGATCTTGCTGTTGCTGTTGCTTCTAAGTGCGCAATAGTTCAGGCGCCGCCAATTGCGACTTCAGGAGGCCGAGCGGAGTTCTTGCGGAGGGAGGTGACGGGCATGGATGCCCGTCAAGCGCTGCGCCCCAGGATGGGGCGTTCAGCGCGGTCCTCCCGGGAGCGAGAACGGAGCGAGGGAACCCCGGAGCGAAGCGTAGGGGCCGGATGAATGGAGCGAGGATTTTTTGGTTCCTTTTTGATCCTTCAAAAAGGAACCCGCCGTAAGGGCGGAAAGGTGACTTTGCGTCACCATCGCAAATGAATGCGCATATAACTTTCAAAACACACTCTCAAAGTCAAAATTAAAGTCAAATGCGATCGGCGTGGGTTTTCACAGTTGTAAGCGCATTCATTAGCTATACTGACGCATAGTCACCTTTTCGCCCTTACGGCGAGTCACTTTTTGTCAAACGCCCGGAGCGCCGGCCGGACAAAAGTAACCAAAAAACGCTGCGCTCCATTCATCCGGCCCTACGCTTCGCTCCGGGTCCCCTCACTCCGGCCTTGCTCCCAGGAGGACCGCGCTGCAGGGCCCATCCTGGGCCCCAGCGCTTGACGGGCATCCATGCCCGTCACCTCCCTCCGCAAGGCCTGCGTTCGGCCTCCTGAAGTCGCGAAAGTACGGGCGGCGCCTGGGCTGGCGCAGCTGTCGCTAGCTGGGTGTGGCGCTAGACTCTCGATCGGCAACGGCAACGGCAACGGCAACGGCAACGGCAACGGCAACGGCAACGGCAACGGCAGCAACAACAAACGACATCGCCATTCTGTGCGTTCGTCGGCGCGCCGACTCAAACATTAATCGTTGCTCTGTCACGCAACTGTATTGTTGACTATCCTGCGATCTGTCCCAGTACACTTCGCAACTGTTACGGTATTCTGCCTCGGCAGTGAGTCGCACAAGAACAACGATCCCGTCCGCGCTTCGAGAACACGCCATGACCAACCTGCTGCTGTACCAGCGTATTGCCCAGCAACTGGCCGATGACATCCGCCGGGGTGTCTACCAGCCAGGCGAACGGGTGCCGTCGGTGCGCAAGATGAGCGCCCAGCTCAATGTCAGCCACGCCACCGTGCTGCAGGCCTATGCCAATCTCGAGGACCAGGGCCTGATCCGCGCCCGGCCGCAGTCGGGCTACTATGTCCACCAGACCCCGGCACTGACGGCGCAGACCCCGGATATCGCCCGGGTTGAACGCCCCGGCCTGGTCACCCGGGCCAGCATCATCCAGCAGGTACTGGTCGAGGCACGACGCGATGGCGTCTTTCCCTTCGGCGCGGCGGTGCCCCATGTCGACTACCTGCCCGTGCGCGCCCTGCACCAGCAACTGGCCAAGGTGACGCGCTTCCATAGCCCGCGTGCCTTCAGCTACATGTTCAGCCCCGGCTTCGAGCCGTTGCGTCGGCAGATCGCCATCCGCATGCGCGATGCCGGCGTGCTGGTCGATCCCCGCGAAGTGGTGGTGACCCATGGTTGTGTCGATGCCCTGCAGATGGCGCTGCGGGTCCTCACCCGGCCGGGCGACCTGATCGCCGCCGAGTCGCCTACCTACTATGGGCTGCTGCAACTGGCCGACCTGCTCGGGCTCAAGGTCATCGAGATCCCCAGTGACCCCTCCACCGGCATCAGCCTTGAGGCCCTGCAGCTGGCCGCCAACCAGTGGTCGATCAAGGCCCTGGTGCTGACGGCGCGACTGAGTAATCCGCTGGGCGGCACCATTCCCGAGGAGCGACAGAAACAGTTGCTGCGCCTGGCCTCGGATTTCGACATCCAGATCGTCGAGGACGATATCTACGGCGAGCTGATGTTCGAGCAAGGGCGCACCAAGTCGCTCAAGGCGTTCGATCGGCTGGATCGGGTGATCTACTGCTCGAGCTTCTCCAAGACCTTGTCGCCGGGGGTGCGGGTTGGCTGGATGATCGCCGGGCGCTACCAGGACGAGATCCAGCGCCTGCAGACCTTCACCACCCACTCGGCGTGCAGCGTCACGCAGATGGCGGTGGCCGCCTACCTGGAGAATGGTGGCTACGATCGGCATTTGCGCTTCATCCGACAGGAGTACCGCAAGAACCTCAGCGCTTACCAGCTGGCGGTGCAACAGCACTTCCCGGAAGGCACGCAGATGACCCGACCCACCGGTGGCTTCATTCTCTGGGTCAGTCTGCCGGGGCGGGTCAATACCCAGGAACTGCATGTGCGGGCGCTGGAGCAGGGCATCAGCATCGCCCCCGGGCTGATCTTCAGCAATACCGAGCAGTTCAACCACTGTATCCGGCTTAATTGCGGCATTCCCTGGAACCGCGAGGCCGAGCGTGCGGTGATGACGCTGGGGCTGCTGGCCCAGCAATTGTGCCGGGAATCGAACGGCATGCTGTTGTAGGCTTGTCAGACGAGTCGGGAACAGGGAGCATACGCGCTTTACGGCTTGCGCTTCTGGTACCCATGAACCTGCTTCGTCCTCTCGTCATTGCCCTGTGTTTCGCCTTGCCCTGGTTGTCGGCCGGTGCGGTGCAGGCTGCCGAACCGGCGGCCAAGGCGCAGGGTGTACACAAGTCGGTGAACAAGGCATCCACCAAGGCCCCTGCCAAACCGCAGGCCAAGCCGGTAACCAAGGCGAAGCCCAAACCCAAACCGAAGGCCAGGGCTGTCAGCAAGGCCGTCGCCAAGCCGCTGCCCCAGCCGAAGATCGACCTGAGCCTGCCCAAGGACATGGTCAAGCATCTCGAGCCGGATCTTGGCGGCGGGCCGGTGGTGCGCAAGCCGCTGTTGCCCTCGATGTTCCCCACCAAGCCTGAATCCGACAGCAGTCCGTTCCAGCTCAACGGCCGGCTGATCAGCAACGAAATGCAGTTGCAGTTGCGCAACGACAGTCGGCGGGATGTGGAAGGCGCGGCCATCGAATTCGAATTCCGCAACTGACTGCCGGGTCACGGGTGATTTCATCCGTCCGGCAATTTCAAACATATGTTTGAGCGGTTAGTATCCAGGGACGTTCGTCCCGTTTTGCTCCTGGGAGTCCTGTTGTCATGAAATGCCGCGAGGGCTGTGGTGCCTGCTGCATCGCCCCGTCCATCAGTTCACCGATCCCCGGTATGCCGCAGGGCAAGCCGGCCGGCGAACGCTGCCTGCACCTGAATGTCGAAAACCTCTGTGCGCTGTTCGGCAAGCCTGAGCGGCCGCAGGTGTGTGGCGGCTTCAAGGCGGAAGCGGACATCTGTGGCAACGATCGTGACGAGGCCATCCGCATCATCGGGTGGCTGGAGCAGATGACGGCGGCGTGACAGGTTGGATCTTCGACAACAAGGAACAAGATGATGAGATCGATCAAAGGTATTGCACTGCTGTGTGGCATGGGCGTCCTGCTGGCACCGACGGCCTGGGCCGAGAACTGGCAGGTGGCCAAGGACGAGGAGGGGATCAAGGTTTCCCTCAGCGAAGTGGCTGGCTCGAAGTACAAGGCCTATCGCGGCGTGACCGTGATCAAGGCGCCGCTGGCCAAGGTCAAGGCGCTGCAGGAAGACGTGGCGGGGGCCTGTGCCTGGATCCACGAGTGCAAGTCGCAGAAGCTGCTCAAGAGCGAAGGTGACCAGAGCTGGACCTACACCCAGTTCAACACGCCCTGGCCGGTGACCCCGCGGGATTCGATCCTGCATGTGACCACGGTCCAGGAGGCTGATGGCAGTCTGACCCGCAAGCTTCAGGAAGAGCCGAAGTATCTGCCGGAGGAAAAGGGCTTTGTGCGTGTCGCCCAGGTGGAAGGCTTCTGGAAGCTGGTGCCCAAAGGTGACAGCACCGAGGTGACCTACCAGGTGCACACCGAGCCGGGCGGCAGCGTGCCGTCGTGGCTGGCCAACAAGTTCGTAGTCGATGCGCCGTTCAATACCCTCAAGGGGCTGAAGGAGCGCGCCGAGAAATAGTGTTTGGCCTATCGCGGGGCAAGCCCGCTCCCGCGGTACTCCGTGGGAGCGGGCTTGCCCCGCGATAGGGTCGCTACCGGCACTACAGAAACAAGAAAGGCTGCCCGAGGGCAGCCTTTTGCGTTCAGCCAACAGGCTTACTTGCGGTCCTTCAGGTCAACGATGTCACGCTGCTCGTAACCGGTGTACAGCTGACGCGGACGGCCAATCTTGTATGGGCTGGAGAGCATTTCCTTCCAGTGCGAGATCCAGCCGACGGTCCGCGCCAGGGCGAAGATCACGGTGAACATGCTGGTCGGAATACCGATGGCCTTGAGGATGATGCCCGAGTAGAAGTCGACGTTCGGGTACAGCGAGCGCTCGACGAAGTACGGATCAGTCAGGGCGATCTCTTCCAGGCGCATGGCCAGTTCGAGTTGCGGATCGTTCTTGATGCCGAGTTCGCTGAGGACTTCGTCGCAGGTCTGCTTCATCACGGTGGCGCGTGGGTCGCGGTTCTTGTACACGCGATGACCGAAGCCCATGAGCTTGAACGGATCGTTCTTGTCCTTGGCCTTGGCGATGAACTTGTCGATGTTCGAGACATCGCCGATTTCATCGAGCATGGTCAGTACGGCTTCGTTCGCGCCGCCGTGGGCCGGGCCCCACAGCGCGGCGATGCCGGCGGCGATACAGGCGAACGGGTTGGCGCCCGAGGAGCCCGCCAGGCGCACGGTGGAGGTGGAGGCGTTCTGCTCGTGGTCGGCGTGGAGGATGAAGATCCGGTCCATCGCCTTGGCCAGCACCGGGCTGATCGGTTTGATCTCGCACGGAGTGTTGAACATCATGTGCAGGAAGTTTTCCGCGTACGACAGGTCGTTGCGCGGGTACATCATGGGCTGGCCCATGGAGTACTTGTAGACCATCGCGGCCAGGGTCGGCATCTTGGCGACCAGGCGAACCGCGGAGATTTCGCGGTGCTGCGGGTTATTGATGTCCAGCGAGTCGTGATAGAACGCCGACAGTGCGCCGACCACGCCGCACATCACCGCCATCGGGTGAGCGTCGCGACGGAAACCGTTGAAGAACGACTTCAACTGCTCGTGAACCATGGTGTGGTTCTTCACGGTGCTGACGAACTGGGCCTTCTGCTCGGCATTCGGCAGTTCGCCGTTGAGCAGCAGGTAGCAGGTCTCGAGGTAGTCCGACTGTTCGGCGAGCTGTTCGATCGGGTAGCCGCGGTGCAGCAGGATGCCCTTGTCGCCGTCGATGTAGGTGATCTTCGACTCGCACGAGGCGGTCGCCATGAAGCCGGGGTCGAAGGTGAAGTGGCCGGATGCCCCCAACCCGCGGACGTCGATAACATCGGGACCAACGGTGCCGGTTAAAATGGGCAGCTCGACGGGGGCAGCGCCCTCGATGATCAACTGCGCTTTTTTGTCAGCCATGTGGCCTCCTATTAATGCTTGAAATCATCAGACAGACCCCCCACGCAGGGCCCGCACCACTATAGAGGGATAAATTCGAATGTCAATTTGCCTAAAGGCTGGTTGAAACGCCCCCTGAAGCCTGGTTTTTCACGAAATTCTCGCCCGTTTACGCCTTTTGTTCACTAAAGGCAATGCGCTATTTGGGCGAGCCCCTCACGTTGTCATAAGCAGCCTAACTGTCTATACTCGGCAGCCGACTCCCAGGGGCTTTCAAGCCCGCCCTGCTGGGTGTCGTCGCTCTCCTGGGTGGTGGGTACCTGACCAGTACACTTACCAACAACTTTGCCCTGTTAGCTAGGGGCTCTTCAGTGTGAAAAAAGCCGTGAAAAGCCAACGACCTGTAAACCTAGACCTAAGGACCATCAAACTCCCGATCACCGCGTACACGTCCATTCTTCACCGTATCTCCGGCGTCATCCTGTTCCTCGGCCTTGCCATCATGCTGTACGCATTGAGCAAGTCGCTGGGTGGCGAGGAAGGCTTTGCCGAGGTGAAGGCGTGTCTGACCAGTCCGCTGGCCAAACTGGTGACCTGGGGCCTGCTGTCCGGCCTGCTGTATCACCTCGTGGCAGGTGTGCGCCACCTGATCATGGACATGGGCATCGGTGAGACGCTGGAAGGCGGCAAGCTGGGCTCGAAAATCGTGATCGTCATCTCCGTGGTGCTGATCGTTCTGGCAGGAGTTTGGGTATGGTAACTAACGTCACGAACCTGTCGCGTTCGGGCCTCTACGACTGGATGGCGCAGCGCGTCTCGGCGGTCGTTCTCGCGGCTTACTTCATCTTCCTGATCGGCTACCTCGCTGCCCACCCGGGTATCGACTACGCCCAGTGGCACGCTCTGTTCTCCAACAACGCGATGCGCATCTTCAGTCTGCTGGCCCTCGTTGCCCTGGGCGCTCACGCCTGGGTTGGCATGTGGACCATTGCCACCGACTACCTGACGCCGATGTCCTTCGGCAAGTCGGCGACTGCGATTCGTTTCCTGTTCCAGGCGGTATGCGGTGTAGCGATGTTCGCTTACTTCGTCTGGGGTGTGCAGATTCTCTGGGGTATCTGATTCATGGCTAACATTCCTACGATTTCCTTCGACGCCATCATCATCGGTGGCGGCGGCGCTGGCATGCGCGCAGCGCTGCAGCTGGCTCAAGGCGGCCACAAGACCGCCGTAGTCACCAAGGTGTTCCCGACCCGTTCGCACACCGTTTCCGCCCAGGGCGGCATCACCTGCGCCATCGCTTCGGCCGACCCGAACGACGACTGGCGCTGGCACATGTACGACACCGTCAAGGGTTCCGACTACATCGGTGACCAGGACGCGATCGAATACATGTGTCAGGAAGGCCCGGCTGCGGTCTTCGAGCTGGACCACATGGGCCTGCCGTTCTCGCGTACCGAGACTGGCCGTATCTACCAGCGCCCGTTCGGTGGCCAGTCCAAGGACTTTGGTAAAGGTGGCCAGGCCGCCCGTACCTGCGCCGCTTCCGACCGTACCGGTCACGCGCTGCTGCACACCCTGTACCAGGGCAACCTGAAGGCCGGCACCACCTTCCTCAACGAGTACTACGCCGTCGACCTGGTGAAGAACCAGGACGGCGCTTTCGTCGGTGTGATCGCGATCTGCATCGAAACCGGCGAAACCATGTACATCAAGTCCAAGGCCACCGTTCTGGCCACTGGCGGTGCCGGTCGTATCTACGCCTCCACCACCAACGCCCTGATCAACACCGGTGACGGTGTCGGCATGGCCCTGCGTGCCGGCGTGCCGGTGCAGGACATCGAGATGTGGCAGTTCCACCCGACCGGCATCGCCGGCGCCGGTGTACTGGTCACCGAGGGTTGCCGCGGTGAGGGTGGCTACCTGATCAACGCCCACGGCGAGCGCTTCATGGAGCGTTACGCGCCGAACGCGAAGGACCTGGCTGGCCGCGACGTGGTCGCCCGTTCCATGGTCAAAGAGATCATCGCCGGCAACGGCGTGGGCCCGAACAAGGACCACGTACTGCTGAAGCTGGACCACCTGGGCGAGGAAGTGCTGCACAGCCGCCTGCCAGGCATCTGCGAACTGTCCAAGACCTTCGCCCACGTCGACCCAGTGGTCGCGCCGGTACCGGTCATCCCGACCTGCCACTACATGATGGGCGGCGTTGCCACCAACATTCATGGCCAGGCCATCACCATGGACGCCGAAGGCAACGACCACATCATCCCGGGCCTGTTCGCCGTAGGTGAAGTGGCGTGCGTATCGGTTCACGGCGCCAACCGCCTGGGCGGCAACTCGCTGCTCGACCTGGTGGTCTTCGGTCGTGCCGCCGGCCTGCACCTGGAGAAGGCACTGAGCGACGGCGTCGAGTACCGCGATGCCAGCGACACCGACATCGACGTTGCCCTGAACCGCCTGAGCAAGCTCAACGAGCGTACCACCGGCGAAGACGTCGCCAGCCTCAAGCGCGAGCTGCAGAGCTGCATGCAGAACTACTTCGGTGTATTCCGTACCGGCGAATACATGCAGAAGGGTATCGAGCAGCTGGCCGGCCTGCGTGACCGCATCGCCAACGTCAAGATCAACGACAAGTCCCAGGCCTTCAACACCGCGCGTATCGAAGCGCTGGAGCTGCAGAACCTGCTGGAAGTCGCCGAAGCGACCGCCATTGCCGCTGAAGCCCGTAAAGAGTCCCGCGGCGCGCACGCCCGTGAAGACTTCGAAGACCGTGACGACGAAAACTGGCTGTGCCACACCCTGTACTACCCGGGTGAGAAGCGCGTCGCCAAGCGTGGCGTCAACTTTGCGCCGAAGACAGTTCCTGCCTTCGAACCGAAAGTCCGGACTTACTAAGGGTGGCCGCTATGTTGCAAGTCGAAGTTTATCGTTACAACCCGGACACCGATTCGGCGCCGAAGATGCAGACCTTCCAGGTCGACACCGGCGGCAAGGATCTGATGGTCCTGGACGTGCTGGCGCTGATCAAGGAGCAGGACGAGGGCTTCTCGTACCGTCGCTCCTGCCGTGAAGGCGTGTGCGGTTCCGACGGTATGAACATCAACGGCAAGAACGGCCTGGCGTGCATCACGCCGCTGTCCGCTGTCGTAAAAGGTAACAAGTTGGTCCTGCGTCCGCTGCCAGGCCTGCCGGTTATCCGTGACCTGGTCGTCGATATGAGCATCTTCTACAAGCAGTACGAGAAGGTGAAGCCGTTCCTGCAGAACGACACGCCGGCCCCGGCCATCGAGCGTCTGCAGTCGCCGGAAGATCGCGACAAGCTGGACGGTCTGTACGAGTGCATCCTGTGCGCTTGCTGCTCGACCTCCTGCCCATCGTTCTGGTGGAACCCGGACAAGTTCCTGGGCCCCGCCGCGCTGCTGCAGGCCTACCGTTTCCTGGCCGACAGCCGCGACACCAAGACTCAGGAGCGCCTGGCGTCCCTGGATGACCCGTTCAGCGTGTTCCGCTGCCGCGGGATCATGAACTGCGTGAACGTTTGCCCGAAAGGTCTGAATCCGACCAAGGCAATCGGCCACGTACGTAACATGCTGCTGCAAAGCGGCACCTGATTCAAAGCGTTGTACCTGCAGTAAGCCGAGGTGCGGGTGGTGAGCCCGCACTGAGGTAAAACCCGAGCAAGGGCTCAAAAAGCCCGCGCTCATTACCTATGAAGATATGAGACCAGCAGGGGCTTCCGGGCTGGTACCCGGAAAATCAGCAGGATCCAGGTGGCGTGGTTCAGTCGCTGTGTTCGGACTTTTCCAGGTTTGCTGTGGCTCTCGCCGATCAGTCCCCTAACCGAGGGTGACCAAGCATGCAAGAAAGCGTGATGCAGCGCATGTGGGATAGCGCCCACCTTTCAGGTGGTAACGCTGCATATGTGGAAGAGCTTTATGAGCTCTACCTGCACGACCCTAACGCTGTGCCAGAAGAGTGGCGCACTTACTTCCAGAAGTTGCCCGCCGACGGCAGCACCGCTACCGATGTATCGCACTCGACGATCCGCGACCATTTCGTACTGCTGGCAAAGAACCAGCGCCGCGCCCAACCGGTATCCGCCGGGAGCGTGAGCAGTGAACACGAGAAGAAGCAGGTTGAAGTGCTGCGACTGATCCAGGCCTATCGTATGCGCGGCCATCAGGCTGCCAAGCTCGACCCGTTGGGGTTGTGGCAGCGTCCTGCGCCCGTAGACCTGTCGATCAATCACTACGGCTTGACCAATGCCGATCTTGATACGACCTTCCGTGCCGGCGACCTGTTCATCGGCAAAGAGGAAGCGAGCCTACGCGAAATTTTCGAAGCGCTGCAGAAGACATATTGTCGCACCATTGGCGCCGAGTTCACCCACATCGTCGATTCCGAGCAGCGCAGCTGGTTCCAGCAGCGCCTGGAAAGCGTACGTGGCCGTCCGGAATTCTCCGCCGACGTGCAGGCTCACCTGCTCGAACGCGTTACGGCCGGTGAGGGCCTGGAGAAGTACCTGGGCACCAAGTACCCGGGCACCAAGCGCTTCGGCCTCGAGGGTGGCGAAAGCCTGATCCCGATGCTGGACGAAATGATCCAGCGCTCCGGTTCCTACGGCACCAAGGAAGTCGTGATCGGCATGGCCCACCGTGGCCGCCTCAACGTGCTCGTCAACACCTTCGGCAAGAACCCGCGCGAGCTGTTCGACGAGTTCGAAGGCAAGAAGATGAACGAGCTGGGCTCCGGTGACGTGAAGTATCACCAGGGCTTCTCCTCCAACGTGATGACCCCCGGTGGCGAAGTCCACCTGGCCATGGCGTTCAACCCCTCCCACCTGGAAATCGTCTCGCCAGTGGTGGAAGGTTCGGTTCGCGCCCGCCAGGATCGCCGCAACGACACCGTTGGCGACAAGGTCCTGCCGATCTCCATCCACGGTGACGCAGCGTTCGCCGGCCAGGGTGTGGTCATGGAAACCTTCCAGATGTCGCAGACCCGCGGTTTCAAGACCGGCGGCACCGTGCACATCGTGATCAACAACCAGGTCGGTTTCACCATCAGCAACCCGCTGGATGCGCGCTCCACCGAGTACGCCACCGACGTTGCCAAGATGATCCAGGCGCCGATCCTGCACGTGAACGGCGATGATCCGGAAGCGGTGATGTTCGTCACCCAGCTGGCCATTGACTACCGCATGCAGTTCAAGCGTGACGTGGTCATCGACCTGGTCTGCTACCGTCGTCGCGGCCACAACGAGGCCGACGAGCCGAACGGCACCCAGCCTTTGATGTACCAGCAGATCAGCAAGCAGCGCACCACCCGTGAGCTGTACGCCGAGCAACTGATCAGCGCCGGTCGCATCGACGCCGAGCGCGCCCAGGCCAAGATCGACGAGTACCGCAACGCCCTGGACAACGGCCTGCACGTGGTCAAGAGCCTGGTCAAGGAGCCGAACCGCGAGCTGTTCGTCGACTGGCGTCCGTACCTGGGCCATGCCTGGACCGCGCGTCACGACACCCGCTTCGACCTCAAGACCCTGCAGGAGCTGTCGGCCAAGCTGCTCGAGCTGCCTGAAGGTTTCGTCGTCCAGCGCCAGGTCGCGAAGATCTACGAAGATCGCCAGAAGATGCAGGCCGGTGGCTTGCCGATCAACTGGGGTTATGCAGAGACCATGGCCTACGCCACCCTGCAGTTCGAAGGTCACCCGATCCGCATGACCGGCCAGGACATCGGCCGTGGCACCTTCTCGCACCGTCACGCGGTGCTGCACAACCAGAAGGACGCCAGCACCTACGTGCCGCTGAAGAACCTGTTCCCGGGCCAGCCGCGTTTCGACCTGTACGACTCCTTCCTCTCGGAAGAAGCGGTACTGGCCTTCGAATACGGCTACTCGACCACCACGCCGAACGCGCTGGTGATCTGGGAAGCCCAGTTCGGCGACTTCGCCAACGGTGCGCAAGTGGTGATCGACCAGTTCATCACCAGCGGCGAGCACAAGTGGGGCCGCCTGTGCGGTCTGACCATGCTGCTGCCACACGGTTATGAAGGCCAGGGTCCGGAGCACTCCTCCGCGCGTCTGGAGCGCTACCTGCAGCTGTGCGCCGAGCACAACATCCAGGTCTGCGTGCCGACCACCCCGGCACAGATCTACCACCTGCTGCGTCGCCAGGTCATCCGTCCGCTGCGCAAGCCGCTGGTCGTGCTGACGCCGAAGTCGCTGCTGCGCCACAAGCTGGCCATCTCGACCCTGGAAGACCTGGCCGATGGCTCGTTCCAGACCGTGATCCCGGAAATCGACACCCTGGATCCGGCCAAGGTCGAACGCCTGGTCCTGTGCGGTGGCAAGGTCTACTACGACCTGCTGGAAAAACGCCGTGCCGAAGGCCGCGAAGATATCGCCATCGTGCGTATCGAGCAGCTGTATCCGTTCCCTGAGGACGACCTGGTCGAGATCCTCGCGCCTTACACCAACCTCAAGCACGCAGTGTGGTGTCAGGAAGAGCCGATGAACCAGGGCGCCTGGTACAGCAGCCAGCACCACATGCGCCGTATCCTGGGCCGCCACAACAAGGCGCTGGTCCTGGAATACGCCGGTCGCGACGCTTCCGCCGCGCCAGCTTGTGGTTACGCATCGAAGCACGCCGAACAGCAGGAAAAACTGCTGCAAGACGCCTTCACTGTCTAACGCCTTCGCGCACCTGAAACCGAATTTAAGGAAACACAGATAATGGCTATCGAGATCAAAGCCCCAACCTTCCCGGAATCGGTTGCCGATGGCACCGTTGCCACCTGGCACAAGCAGCCGGGCGACGCCGTCAAGCGTGACGAGCTGATCGTCGACATCGAGACCGACAAGGTCGTCCTGGAAGTCCTGGCCACCGCCGACGGCGTGCTGGGCGCCATCGTCAA
This sequence comes from Pseudomonas peradeniyensis, assembly GCF_014268935.2. Lineage (GTDB taxonomy): Bacteria > Pseudomonadota > Gammaproteobacteria > Pseudomonadales > Pseudomonadaceae > Aquipseudomonas > Aquipseudomonas peradeniyensis. The sequence continues at coordinate 455,857 of NZ_JABWRJ020000005.1, forward strand.
GGGCGAGGGCGACACCGTCCTGTCCGACGAAGTCCTGGGCTCGATCGTTGAAGGTGGCGCCGCCGCCGCAGCTCCGGCTGCCGCGCCTGCCGCTGCTGCTCCGGCCGCCGCTGCCGCCGACGCTGGCGAAGACGACCCGGTTGCCGCTCCAGCCGCGCGCAAGCTGGCTGAAGAGAACGGCATCGACCTCGCTACCGTTGCCGGCACCGGCAAGGGTGGTCGCATCACCAAGGAAGACGTCGTTGCTGCCGTTGCCAACAAGAAGTCGGCCCCTGCCGCTGCACCGGCTGCCAAGCCGGCCGCTGCTGCCGCTGCCCCGGTCGTCGTCGCCGCTGGCGACCGTACCGAGAAGCGCGTGCCGATGACCCGCCTGCGCGCCAAGATCGCCGAGCGTCTGGTCGAAGCACAGTCGAACATGGCCATGCTGACCACCTTCAACGAAGTCGACATGACCGAAGTCATGGCCCTGCGTTCGAAGTACAAGGACCTGTTCGAGAAGACCCACAACGGCGTGCGCCTGGGCTTCATGTCGTTCTTCGTCAAGGCTGCCACCGAGGCGCTGAAGCGCTTCCCGGCGGTCAACGCCTCGATCGACGGCAACGACATCGTCTACCACGGCTTTGCTGATGTCGGCGTCGCCGTCTCCAGCGATCGTGGCCTGGTGGTACCGGTGCTGCGCAACGCCGAATCGATGTCGCTGGCCGAGATCGAGAACGGCATCGCCACCTTCGGCAAGAAAGCCCGTGACGGCAAACTGTCGATCGAAGAGATGACTGGCGGTACCTTCACCATCACCAACGGTGGTACCTTCGGCTCGATGATGTCGACCCCGATCGTCAACCCGCCGCAGGCCGCGATCCTGGGTATGCACAACATCATCCAGCGCCCGATGGCCATCAATGGCCAAGTGGTGATCCGCCCGATGATGTACCTGGCGCTGTCCTATGACCACCGCCTGATCGACGGCAAGGAAGCGGTAACCTTCCTGGTGACCATCAAGAACCTGCTGGAAGATCCGTCTCGCCTGCTGCTGGACATCTAATCAACTAGCTGCGCGCTGCCGGCCCCGCTCTTCGCAAGAGGCGGGGCCGTGCGGTACGCGGCCTGTAGCTTGTAGCTGATAAGGAATCTTTTATGACCCAGAAATTCGACGTAGTGGTGATTGGTGCAGGTCCTGGCGGCTATGTTGCCGCCATCAAGGCTGCCCAACTCGGTCTGAAGACTGCCTGTATCGAGAAATACACCGACGCCGAGGGCAAGCTGGCCCTGGGCGGCACCTGCCTGAACGTGGGTTGCATTCCGTCCAAGGCGCTGCTGGACAGCTCCTGGAAGTACAAGGAAGCCAAAGAGAGCTTCAACGTGCACGGCATCTCCACTGGCGAAGTGAAGATGGACGTGGCCGCGATGGTTGGCCGCAAGGCCGGTATCGTCAAGAACCTGACCGGTGGCGTCGCCACCCTGTTCAAGGCCAACGGCGTCACTTCGATCCAGGGCCACGGCAAGCTGCTGGCCGGCAAGAAAGTCGAAGTCACCAAGGCTGACGGCACCACCGAAGTCATCGAAGCCGAGAACGTGATCCTGGCTTCGGGTTCGCGTCCGATCGACATTCCGCCGGCCCCGGTCGACCAGAACGTCATCGTCGACTCCACCGGTGCCTTGGAATTCCAGAGCGTACCGAAGCGCCTGGGCGTCATCGGTGCCGGCGTGATCGGCCTGGAGCTGGGCTCGGTATGGGCTCGCCTGGGTGCCGAAGTCACCGTCCTGGAAGCCCTGGACACCTTCCTGATGGCTGCCGACACCGCCGTGTCGAAAGAAGCCCAGAAGACCCTGACCAAGCAAGGCCTGGACATCAAGCTGGGCGCTCGCGTCACCGGCTCGAAAGTCAACGGCAACGAAGTCGAAGTCACCTACACCAACGCCGAAGGCGAGCAGAAGATCACCTTCGACAAGCTGATCGTCGCGGTCGGCCGTCGTCCTGTGACCACCGACCTGCTGGCCGCCGACAGCGGCGTGACCATCGATGAGCGTGGCTACATCTTCGTCGACGATCACTGCGCCACCAGCGTTCCGGGCGTCTACGCCATCGGTGACGTGGTACGCGGCATGATGCTGGCGCACAAGGCCTCGGAAGAGGGCATCATGGTCGTCGAGCGCATCAAGGGCCACAAGGCCCAGATGAACTACGACCTGATCCCGTCGGTCATCTACACCCACCCGGAAATCGCGTGGGTCGGCAAGACCGAACAGGCGTTGAAAGCCGAGGGCGTTGAGGTTAACGTGGGCACCTTCCCGTTCGCGGCCAGCGGCCGTGCGATGGCGGCCAACGACACCGGTGGTTTCGTCAAGGTCATCGCCGATGCCAAGACCGACCGCGTACTGGGCGTTCACGTGATCGGCCCATCGGCTGCCGAGCTGGTTCAGCAAGGCGCGATCGCAATGGAATTCGGCACCAGTGCCGAGGACCTGGGCATGATGGTCTTCAGCCATCCGACCCTGTCCGAAGCGTTGCATGAAGCAGCGCTGGCGGTGAATGGCGGTGCCATTCACGTCGCCAACCGTAAGAAGCGTTAATTATAAGAAACCACGGCGGGCTGCCCGTCGTGGGTCTTGCGTGCAAGACTCACCGCGGAACGTCCGCCGGACCGGATCACACGGGAAAACCCGGGGTCAACGGTCACAGGTGGTGCGGCGCCAGTAATGGCGCAGCGCCGAAGCGCAGTACCTAACGAAGACGGTAAAAAGCATGAATCTTCACGAGTATCAGGGTAAGCAGCTGTTCGCTGAGTACGGCCTGCCAGTTTCCAAGGGTTTCGCTGTCGATACCCCTGAGCAAGCTGCAGAAGCCTGCGACAAGATCGGCGGGAACGAGTGGGTCGTCAAAGCCCAGGTCCACGCCGGTGGTCGCGGCAAGGCGGGCGGCGTCAAGCTGGTTCGCAGCAAGGAAGACGCCAAGGCGTTCGCTGCTCAGTGGCTGGGCAAGAACCTGGTCACCTACCAGACCGACGCCAACGGTCAGCCAGTTTCCAAGATCCTGGTCGAATCCTGCACTGACATCGCCAAAGAGCTGTACCTGGGCGCTGTAGTCGATCGTTCGAGCCGTCGCATCGTGTTCATGGCCTCCACCGAAGGTGGCGTGGACATCGAGAAGGTTGCTCACGAGACTCCTGAGAAGATCCTCAAGGCCACCATCGATCCGCTGGTCGGCGCTCAGCCGTTCCAGGGTCGTGAACTGGCGTTCCAGCTGGGTCTGGAAGGCAAGCAGGTTCAACAGTTCGCCAAGATCTTCGTAGGCCTGGCCAAGCTGTTCAAGGATCACGATCTGGCCCTGCTGGAAGTGAACCCGCTGGTGATCAAGGCCGATGGCGATCTGCACTGCCTCGATGCCAAGATCAACATCGACGCCAACGCCATGTACCGTCAGCCGAAGCTGAAGACCTTCCACGACCCGTCGCAGGACGACGCCCGTGAAGCCCACGCCGCCAAGTTCGAACTGAACTACGTCGCCCTCGAAGGCAACATCGGCTGCATGGTCAACGGTGCCGGCCTGGCCATGGGTACCATGGACATCGTCAACCTGCACGGCGGCAAGCCAGCCAACTTCCTCGACGTGGGCGGCGGCGCTACCAAAGAGCGCGTTACCGAAGCGTTCAAGATCATTCTGTCCGACAGCAATGTCGCGGCCGTCCTGGTCAACATCTTCGGCGGCATCGTTCGCTGCGACATGATTGCCGAAGGCATCATCGGCGCTGTGAAAGAAGTCGGCGTCAAGGTTCCGGTTGTCGTTCGCCTCGAAGGCAACAACGCCGAACTGGGTGCTAAAGTACTGGCAGAAAGCGGTTTGAACATCATTGCGGCAACCAGCCTGACCGACGCTGCTCAACAAGTTGTCAAAGCTGCGGAGGGCAAGTAATGAGCGTCCTGATCAATAAAGACACCAAAGTCATCTGCCAGGGCTTCACCGGCTCGCAGGGTACTTTCCACTCCGAACAAGCCATCGCCTACGGCACCAAGATGGTCGGCGGCGTCACCCCGGGCAAGGGTGGCACCACCCACCTGGGCCTGCCGGTGTTCAACACCGTGAAAGAAGCCGTGGAAGCCACCGGCGCTGACGCGTCGGTCATCTACGTACCGGCTCCTTTCTGCAAGGACTCGATCCTGGAAGCCGCCTTCGGTGGCATCAAGCTGATCGTCTGCATCACCGAGGGTATTCCTACCCTCGACATGCTGGACGCCAAGGTCAAGTGCGACGAGCTGGGCGTGACCCTGATCGGCCCGAACTGCCCAGGCGTGATCACTCCGGGCGAGTGCAAGATCGGCATCATGCCGGGTCACATCCACCTGCCAGGCAAGGTCGGTATCGTTTCGCGTTCTGGTACCCTGACCTACGAAGCTGTGAAGCAGACCACCGACGCCGGCTTCGGCCAGTCGACCTGCGTCGGCATCGGCGGTGACCCGATCCCGGGCTCCAACTTCATCGACATCCTGAAGCTGTTCCAGGAAGACCCGAAGACCGAAGCGATCGTCATGATCGGTGAGATCGGCGGTTCCGCTGAAGAAGAAGCCGCGGCCTACATCAAGGCCAACGTGACCAAGCCTGTCGTTTCCTACATCGCCGGTGTTACCGCACCTGCGGGCAAGCGCATGGGCCACGCTGGCGCCATCATCTCCGGTGGCAAGGGTACTGCGGACGAGAAGTTCGCCGCCCTGCAGGACGCCGGTGTGAAAACCGTGCGTTCCCTGGCTGACATCGGCAAGGCCCTGGCCGAGCTGACTGGCTGGGAAGTCAAGAAGTAAGTAACACGCAGTACCCCCCACGCGCACAAAGGCCACCTTCGGGTGGCCTTTGTCGTTTTTCCTGGCGATCGGCGGTCGCTCCCACACCTGGGAAAATTCGATCACCTCAATCAGGATTTTCAACCAGACATCTACCCAAATGAGCAATAAATTGTCGCCTAACACGTTCAACCAGACGACAAACACATACGCACATCGGACAAGCAGCACTGTGCCAGTGCGTTTGTCGGGCAAAACAGGTAGGCTACGCGTTCACTCTGTGCCCGTACCCCAAAAGGGAACGACACGCTAAACGGGTCTGGCTCACCAAGCCGGGCAGCATTTCCCTTCATCCTATGGGAAATCCCCTCCGACTCCCGATTTCAGCAGTGTGGTATTTCCTTAAATGAAAGTGTTAAAAGGCCAGGATATCCTGGCGCTTGGCTTTATGACGTTCGCGCTGTTCGTCGGCGCCGGCAACATCATCTTCCCGCCCATCGTCGGCCTGCAGTCCGGTCCGCACGTGTGGATGGCCGCACTCGGCTTCCTGGTCACCGCCGTGGGCCTGCCGGTCATCACCGTGGTCGCCCTGGCCAAGGTCGGTGGCGGCATGGACGCCCTGAGCAGCCCGATCGGCAAGTTCTTCGGTGGCTTGCTGGCGGCTGTGTGCTACCTCTCGGTCGGCCCGCTGTTCGCCACCCCGCGAACCGCCACCGTGTCGTTCGAAGTGGGCGTTGCACCGTTGACCGGCGAGAGCCCGACCGCGCTGCTCATCTACAGCATCGTGTACTTCGCCGTGGTCCTGGCCGTATCCATGTACCCAGGCAAGTTGCTCGACACCGTGGGCCGTTTCCTCGCGCCGTTGAAGATCATCGCCCTGGCGGTGCTGGGCATCGCCGCCTTCGCCCTGCCGGCCGGTACCATTGGCGAGGCCCAGCCTGCCTACGCCGCCGCCGCGTTCTCCAAAGGCTTCTCCGATGGCTACCTGACCATGGACACCCTGGGCGCCCTGGTCTTCGGTATCGTCATCGTCAACGCCATCCGCTCGCGTGGCGTCGAGTCGCCGAAGCTGATCACCCGCTACGCCATCATCGCCGGCCTGATTGCCGGTGTCGGCCTGGTGCTGGTGTATGTCAGCCTGTTCCGCCTCGGCGCGGGCAGTCATGACATCGCCGCCGATGCCACCAACGGCGCGATGGTCCTGCATGCCTATGTGCAGCACACCTTCGGTTCCCTGGGCAGCGGCTTCCTCGCCGTGCTGATCGCCTTGGCCTGCCTGGTGACCGCCGTTGGCCTGACCTGCGCCTGCGCCGAGTACTTCAGCCAGATCCTGCCGCTGTCGTACCGCACCCTGGTGGTGATCCTGGCCGGCTTCTCGCTGGTGATCTCCAACCTGGGCCTGACCAAGCTCATCATGTTCTCGATTCCCGTGCTGACCGCGATCTACCCGCCGTGCATCGTGGTCGTGGGCCTGAGCTTCGTGAAGGACCTGTGGAATTCGCCGACCCGCATCCTGGCCCCGGTCATGCTGGTGTCGCTGGTGTTCGGTGTTGTCGACGCAATCAAGGGCAGCAGCTTTGCCCACGTACTGCCTGACGCCCTGGCTCACCTGCCGTTCAGCAACGAAGGCATGGCCTGGCTGGTGCCTTCGGTGGTTACCCTGGCCGCCGCCGTGGTCTTCGACCGCATGCTGGGCAAGCCGCGCGAGGCGCTGGCCTGATGGATTGAAACCTGAAGGGCAGGGCGCCGGCCACAAGCCGAAGGGCGCCCAGCCACGGTGGATATCGAAACCCCGCTTCCCTTGAGGAGCGGGGTTTTTTGTTGCCTGTGCCGATGCGACTTGTCCCGCGATTTTTACTGGATGGCGTGTCTTTTAATGAGCCCGGGCGTCGAAAACCGGTCTGTTTCTCTTTTGCGGGATAACTGCATGACCTTCATCCAAAACAACCTGGGCAACCTGCTGGCCGCGCTATGGTTCGCGATCTGCTGGGGTGGCTACACCCGCTACGCCATCTGGAAGGGGCGCGACACGGCCTGCCTGGCCAGCGTGCTGCACCTGTACCGCGAGGACTGGATGCGGCGCATGCTGCTGCGCGACAACCGCATCGCCGATGCCAGCGTAATCGGCAACCTCGAACGCAATGCCTCGTTCTTCGCGTCCAGCACGCTGATCATCCTGGCCGGCATTCTCACCGTGCTCGGTGCGTCCGACCGCGCCTTGTCGCTGCTGGCCGACCTGCCGCTGGTGCAGCAGGCCTCCCAAGGCATGTCGGAAATCAAGCTGCTGTGCCTGGCGATGGTGTTCGTCTATGCCTTCTTCACCTTCAGCTGGTGCATGCGCCAATACAACTTCGCCGCGGTGCTGGTGGGTTCGGCGCCGATGATCGGCGAGCGCCTGGTCAACGAGCTCGAGCGTAAGGCTTTCGCCTCTCGGGCCGCGCGAGTACTGTCGCTGGCCGCCAACCAGTTCAACCTGGGGTTGCGTTCGTATTACTTCGGCATGGCCATGCTGAGCTGGTTCATCAGCCCCTGGTTGTTCATGGTCATGAGCGTGGGCGTGGTATTCATCTTGTATCGCCGCGAGTTTCATTCCCATGTACTGGAAGTGATGGTGTTCACGCCGACGGAAAGTGTTTCGGTCGAGCCGGGCAAGGATACTTCCGGTATAACCAGCTGAAGCCTTTCAGCGATAAATGCCAGGTACAAAAAAACCCGACATTGTCGGGTTTTTTGTACTGCGCGATTACTGTTTGGCAGGCTCGGCAGGCGCAGTGGTCGGCGCTGGAGTGGTCGGCGCGGCTTCCTCGGCGGCCTTCTGCTGCGCTTCGGCCTGATCTTTGGCGGCTTCGGCGTTTTCCTTGGCGGCTTCGTTCATCTTATCCTGAGCTTCGCCCATCTTCTCCTGGGCTTGCTCGGCGTGTTGCTGTGCGTCCTGGGCTTTGTCTTCGCTCGCTTTATCGCAAGCAGCCAGGCCCATGGCAGCGGCCAGCATCAGAGCAAAAGCAAAAGGTTTACGCATGGGGTGTTTCTCCTGGGTGGAATAACTTTACTTGTACCTTCGAGTTCACCGGGTACGAATAAGTTCCACAAAGGTTACAGATATATAACTGCCCGACCTATATGGACTTTTTATCCATTTTATGAAGCGAGGGACAATGAACGAGACGCCATTGATGGCGATGGCCCAGCGTTTTCTCTCGGCGCTGAAACATTGCCAGGTATTGCAGATGCGCGTGCACCACGCCGATGCCGACGGCATGACGCTGGTGCTGCCCTGGTCGCCGGCCATTGTCGGCAATCCGCAGAACGGCGCGGTGCACGGCGGCGTGCTGACCACGTTGATGGACACCACCTGCGGCATGGCCACGCTCTGCGCGCTGCCGCGTTTCGAGGTTTGCCCGACCCTGGACCTGCGCATCGACTACATGCACACGGCCGAGGCCGGCAAGGACATCTACGGCCACGCCCAGTGCTACCGGGTGACCCGCGATGTCATCTTCACCCGCGGCACGGCCTACCAGGACGACCCCTCGCAACCAATCTGCCAGGTGGTCGGCACCTTCATGCGCCTGGGGCAGGACGTCAAGGGTGGCATCCGCTTCGGCAACAGCCTCAAGGAGGGCCGCGCGTGATTCCCGCCGACATCCGTCAACAGCTGAACCAGGCCCATGCCCGGGGCGACTACCAGCCCCTGCTGGCGTTGATCCCGTATGCCGGGCTGATCGGCATCGAATGCGAGCGCCAGGGCGACGACCTGCTGTTCCGTCTGCCGGCCAATCCCGACAACATCGGCAACCCGTTGCTGCCGGCGATTCATGGTGGCGTGATCGCCGGCTTCATGGAACTGTCGGCCGCGCTCTACCTGCTGATCTACAGCGAGAGCGCGAGTATTCCGAAGATCATCGATTTCTCCATCGACTATCTGCGCGCCGGGCATTTTCGCGACACCTACGCCCAATGCCAGCTATGGCGCCAGGGGCGGCGGGTGACCAACGTAGCCATCACTGCCTGGCAGGGCGATCGCGACACGCCGATCGCCACGGCGCGCGCGCATTTCAAGATCGAACCGGAAAAGCCCTTGAAATAGTCAGGGCTGCCCCCATCTGTTGGACATCCGCCATCAAAAGCAGGCCAGACGGCCGCCAGGCGCCAACAACCAACAGATTGGAGTTTTGAAGACCATGAGTGTGGAGACTCAAAAAGAAACCCTGGGCTTCCAGACCGAGGTAAAGCAGCTGCTGCACCTCATGATCCATTCCCTGTATTCGAACAAGGAGATCTTCCTGCGCGAGCTGGTCTCCAACGCCTCCGACGCCGTCGACAAGCTGCGTTTCGAGGCCCTGGCCAAGCCCGAGCTGCTCGAAGGTGGCGCCGAACTGAAGATCCGCGTGAGCTTCGACAAGGCCGCCAATACCGTGACCCTCGAGGACAACGGTATCGGCATGAGCCGTGAAGACGTCATCGCCCACCTGGGCACCATTGCCAAGTCCGGCACCGCCGACTTCATGAAGAACCTTACCGGTGACCAGAAGAAGGACTCGCACCTGATCGGTCAGTTCGGCGTGGGCTTCTACTCCGCGTTCATCGTTGCCGACAAGGTCGATGTGTTCAGCCGTCGTGCCGGGCTGCCGGCCGCCGAAGGCGTGCACTGGTCGTCCAAGGGCGAGGGCGACTTCGAAGTTGCCACGGTCGACAAGCCAGAGCGCGGCACCCGTATTGTCCTGCACCTGAAGAAGGGCGAGGACGAGTTCGCCGATGGCTGGCGCCTGCGCAACATCATCAAGAAATACTCCGATCACATCGCCTTGCCGATCGAGCTGCCGAAGGAGCAATCCGCCGCCGAGGGTGAGGAGCAGCCGGCGCAGGAGTGGGAAACCGTCAACCGCGCCAGCGCCCTGTGGACCCGTTCGCGTACCGAGGTCAAGGACGAGGAATACCAGGAGTTCTACAAGCACATCGGTCATGACTTCGAGAATCCGCTGGCCTGGAGCCACAACAAGGTCGAAGGCAAGCTGGAGTACAACTCGCTGCTGTACGTGCCGGCCCGCGCACCATTCGACCTGTACCAGCGCGAAGCGCCACGCGGCCTGAAGCTGTACGTGCAGCGCGTGTTCATCATGGACCAGGCCGAGTCGTTCCTGCCGTTGTACCTGCGCTTCATCAAGGGCGTGGTCGACTCCAACGACCTGTCGCTGAACGTTTCCCGCGAGATCCTGCAGAAGGATCCGATCATCGATTCGATGAAGACCGCGCTGACCAAGCGCGTGCTGGACATGCTGGAGAAGCTGGCGAAGAACGAGCCCGAGCAGTACAAGGGCTTCTGGAAGAACTTTGGCCAGGTGCTGAAGGAAGGCCCAGCCGAGGACTTCGCCAACAAGGAGAAGATCGCCAGCCTGCTGCGCTTTGCCTCCACCCATGACGACAGCGGCGAGCAGAGCGTCGCCCTGGCCGACTACCTGGCCCGCGCCAAGGAAGGCCAGGACAAGATCTACTTCCTGACCGGCGAATCCTACGCCCAGGTCAAGAACAGCCCGCACCTTGAAGTCTTCCGCAAGAAAGGCATCGAAGTGCTGCTGCTGACCGACCGCATCGACGAGTGGCTGATGAGCTACCTCAGCGAGTTCGATGGCAAGGCCTTCGTCGACGTCGCCCGTGGCGACCTGGACCTGGGCAAGCTGGACTCCGAAGAGGACAAGAAGGCCCAGGAAGAAGTCGCCAAGGACAAGGAAGGCCTGGTCGAGCGCCTGAAGGGCGCGCTGGGTGACAGCGTGGCCGAAGTGCGTGTCTCGCACCGTCTGACCGACTCGCCGGCGATCCTGGCCATCGGCGAACAGGACCTGGGCCTGCAGATGCGCCAGATCCTCGAAGCCAGCGGGCAGAAGGTGCCGGAGTCCAAGCCGATCTTCGAGTTCAACCCGACCCACCCACTGATCGAGAAGCTCGATGGCGAGCAGAGCGAAGACCGCTTCGCCGAGCTTTCGCACATCCTGTTCGACCAGGCGGCCCTGGCGGCCGGCGACAGCCTGAAGGACCCGGCGGCCTATGTGCGTCGCCTCAACAAGCTGCTGGTCGAGCTGTCCGCTTGATCTGACGCAGACAAAGCCCGCTTCGGCGGGCTTTTTCATTTCTGGCGGGGAGTCACCTGTGGAAGCGGGCCTGCCCCGCGATGTCCCCTTCGCGGGGCAAGCCCGCTCCCACGAATACATCTATCATGTGCTGACCCGTGAAGCCCAAGGAGAGCTGAATGAGCAAGGTCATCGTCGAATCGCTGGTCTATCACCTGTCAGGCAAAGCCTACGAGAGCCGTCTGGTCTACACCCAGGGCGCGCTGCCGCAGCCGGGGCTGGTGATGGCGCCGAACTGGATGGGTATCGGTGAGGGCGCCGAACGTATCGCCAAGGAAGTGGCCGAGCAAGGCTATGTGGTGTTGATCGCCGACCTGTACGGCCAGTCGGTGCGCCCGTCCAATGCTGACGAGGCGGGCGCGGCGATGATGCCGCTGAAGAACGATCGCGCCGAGCTGCGCAAGCGCATGCAGGAGGCGCTGGCGCAGTTGGTGGGGCAATCGAAGGCCTTGCTGGAGCCCGGCAAGGTGGCCACCTTCGGCTTCTGCTTCGGCGGCTGCTGCGCCCTGGAGTTGGCCCGTACCGGCGCTGACCTGAAGGCGGCAGTGTCATTCCATGGCACCCTGGACACGCCAAACCCTGAGGATGCCAAGCGTATCAAAGGCTCGGTGTTGGTCCTTCATGGCGCCTCTGACCCGCTGGTGCCCAAAGAGCAGCTACCGGCCTTCGAGGAGGAGATGAACGCCGCTAAAGTCGACTGGCAGTTGCTCAGCTACGGCGGGGCGGTGCATTCGTTCACCGATCCGAACGCCAATGTGCCGGGCAAGATGCAGTATGACCGGCGTACGTCCGAGCGGGCGTTCCGCTCGATGCATAACCTGCTCAAGGAAGTGTTCGCAGGCTGAACGCTCAGGGGCCTGCTGCGCAGGCCCATCGCCGGCAAGCCGGCTCCCACAAGAAGCAACGCAACTCCCTGTGGGAGCCGGCTTGCCGGCGATGGGCCGCAAAGCGGCCCCGGTCAGCGCGGCAATTCGATCCGCCCGCTTTCTCCCGGCACCCCCGGCCAATCCCCGGCCGCCCAGCGCGCCCGCGCCGACTCTATCAATGCCGGGTCACTGGCCACAAAATTCCAGTTCATCCGCCGCGGCCCATCCAGCGGCGCGCCGCCGATCAGCACCAGTTGGCACTCATCCTCGGCATACAAGCTCACGGCTTCGCCCTCAGGCAGCACGACCAGGCTGCATGGCTCGACTTCCTCGTTATCCAGCATCAACTCGCCTTCGAGCAGATACAGGGCGCGCTGTGCATGTTCCGGCGGCACGATCAGTGTGGTGGCCGGCTGCATGCGCACATGGGCATAGAGCGTGGGGGAGAGCACCGGCACTGGCGACTCCAGGCAAAAACCATTGCCGGCAATCATGCGGATCTGCACACCCAGGCTGTCACTTAACGGCAGGCTCGCCGCCGGATGATGGCTGTAGCTCGGCTTACCCTGCTCGTGCTCGCGGGGCGACGCCAGCCAGACCTGCAGCCCGTGCAGTCTTGAACCCTTGGCCAGCAGATCGGCCGGCGTGCGCTCGACATGCGCCACGCCTGCGCCGGCGGTCATCCAACTGACATCGCCCGGCTGTACATGCTGGTCCGAACCCAGGCTGTCCTTGTGCTGGATTTCACCCTCGAAAAGGTAGGTGAGGGTGGACAGGCCGATATGCGGATGCTGGCGAATGTCCATGCCATGCCCCGGCGCGTAGTCGGTTTCCAGCATATGGTCGAAGAACACGAAGGGGCCGACGCTGCGGCACTGCGCCGAGGGCAGCGGGCGCAGGATCGGCTGGCCCTCGACCGATTCGGCACGTGGGCGGATGACCAGGGGACTGCTCATGGCGAAACTCCTTGTGGGATGCCTGCAAGCATAGCGTTTCGCCGTCCGTGGCTGAACCGTCGCGGACGCTGCCCGGTCTACTCTTGCGGGACCGGCAAAGGAGGCTCCGATGATCGCCCGCACACTGGCTTGCCTGCTGCTGAGCACAGGCCTGTTCGACGCCGCGCAGGCCCGCGACTACCGCTACAGCGACGCGCACCTGCACTATGTGGACTTCTTCCAGGAAACCGAGGGCATGCCGGCATTGCTCAAGGCCATGGACGCAGCTGGGGTCGAGCAGTCGATGATCTCCGGCATCCCGGTGGCCAAGAAGTGGCATGAGGACGAGCCCAAGCGCCCGCGCTATTACGCCGGCGACGACGCCGACGCCTACTGGTACAGCGCCACCGACCTGTATGTCGCTGCCGCGTTGCAGAAGCTGCCAGCAGAGCAGCGCCGTCGCTTCCACCCGTTCCTCACCGGCTTCAATCCGGTGGACAAGAACGCCGTCAGCCATATCGAGCGCATGCTCGAGCTCTACCCGGGGTTGTGGCAGGGCATCGGCGAGGTCTTCACCCGCCACGACGACCTCACCGCCCTGACCAGCGGCGACACGCCGCGGGCCAACAATGAAGCCATGACCCGTATCTACCACCTGGCCGCCGAGCGCGACCTGCCGGTGCTGGTGCATTCGAACCTCACCTCCAAGCGCGAGCGCAACCCGCTGTACCTGGCCGAGATCGAGGAACCGCTGCGTAACCACCCGCATACCCGCTTCATCTGGGCGCATGCTGGCAGCAGCCTGGAGATTCACCGGCACCAGGAGCAGATGGATTTTCTCCTGCCGGTGCTGACCCGGCTGCTGGAGGACTACCCGAACCTGTATGTCGACCTGTCCTGGAGCGTCCTCGAGCCCTACCTGCTCGACCCGCAGGGTGCACCGCGCCAGGACTGGGTGGCGTTGGTCGAGCGCTTCCCACAGCGCTTCGTGCTCGGCTCCGATCTTGTGGGGCGGTTCGACAGCCTGGGTGAGCAGATGCACGGTTTCGACCCCTTCCTCGATGCCTTGCCGGCAGCGGTGGCGGAGCAGGTGAGTCGGACAAATTTTCTCAATCTGCTGCCAAAAGCGGCGAAGTAGCGCGTTTTAGCAGCAGATAGCTTTTTGATATCGCCTTTTCGTCTTACGCAATTTCCAGGCGGCCCGATACCTTCATTAAGCGACGGAACAACGCTTTTGGGAGGGATCCTGGAAATGAGCCTGAGACGCTTGAATATCGCCCCGCGCGCGGGACTGGGCTTCGGCATCATGGCGCTGCTGGTGGTGGCGCTGGGCGGCTTCGCGCTGCAGCAGATGACCAGCATGCGCCAGCAGTCCGAGCAGGTCGACAACAACTGGTTGCCGAGCGTGATCTCGGTGGGCCGCATGACCCAGGACATGCTGCGCATCCGCGCCTTGACCCTGCGCCTGCTGGTCAACACCGACCCGGCGGCCCAGCAGCAGAACCGTGCCCGCATCGAAGAGATCAAGGGCGGCCTGAGCAAGGCCCAGAACCATTACGATGGGTTGATCGTGCTGCCTGAGGAGCGGACCTTGTTCGACCGCTACCAGGTCCTCGAGCGCCAGTACATGATCTTGCAGGGGCAGGTGGTACAGCTGGCCACCGATGGGCATGTCCAGGCGGCGGCGGCGCTGGTCAACGGCGAGATGAACCAGCTGGCCGACCAGATGACCGCCACGCTCAACGAGCTGATCGAACTGAACAACCACCAGGCCAACTCCGCCACCGACCTGGCCGAGGCCGTGTACAACGGTGCGAAGGTGTGGGTCGGCGTGCTGCTGGTGATCGCCCTGAGCCTCACCGTGGTGCTCGCCCTGGCCCTGACCCGCAGCATCGTGCGGCCGCTCGGGCAGTCGCTGAAGGTGGCCGAGACGGTCGCCACGGGTGACCTCACGCCGCAGATCACCGTGCAGGGCGACGATGAGCCGGCGCGCCTGCTGGCGGCGCTCAAGAGCATGCAGCAGAGCCTGCGCGAAACCATCGGGCGGATTTCCGATTCGGCCAGTCAGCTGGCCTCGGCGTCCGAGGAGCTGAGCGCAGTCACCGAGGACGCTACCCGCGGCCTGCAGCAGCAGAGCATGGAAATCGAGCAGGCCGCGACCGCGGTCAACCAGATGACGGCGGCGGTGGAGGAGGTGGCGAGCAATGCGGTCGCCACTTCGGAGGCTTCCCGCGAGTCCGACCAGATCGCCCGCCGTGGGCGTGAGCAGGTGCAGGCCACGGTCACCGCCATCGAGGCGCTGGCCAATGGCGTGGCGGGTAACGCCGAAGAGGTAGGGCAGCTGGCCCAGCAGGTGCACGACATCAGCAAGGTGCTGGATGTAATTGGCTCGATCGCCGAGCAGACCAATCTGCTGGCGCTCAATGCCGCCATCGAGGCGGCGCGGGCCGGCGAGGCCGGGCGCGGGTTCGCCGTGGTTGCCGACGAGGTGCGGGCGCTGGCCCATCGCACGCAGTCCTCGACCCAGGAAATCGAGCAGATGATCGTGGCTATTCGCAGTGGGGCCGAGCGGGCCGTGCAGGGTATGCAGCACAGCGACGCCCAGGCCCGTTCGACCTTGGACGGCGCTCATGCCGCCGGCCAGGCGCTGGAAGCGATCGCAGCGGCCATCGGCCAGATCAACGAGCGCAACCTGGTGATCGCCAGTGCCTCGGAGCAGCAGGCCCAGGTGGCGCGGGAGGTGGATCGCAACCTGACCACCATCCGCGATTTGGCGCACCAGTCCTCGGCCGGGGCCGAGGAAACGTCCGCCGCAAGCCAGGCGCTGTCGCGGTTGGCGGTGGACCTGAACACCCTGGTGCAGCGGTTTTCGGTATAAGGGCCATCGCGGGGTACAAACAAAAACGCCCGGACCAGGGGCCGGGCGTTCTCGTTCAGCAGATCAAGCGATCACTTGCCAGTCCAGCGCTTGAGCACCAGGGTGGCGTTGGTGCCGCCGAAGCCGAAGCTGTTGCTCATGACCGTGTCGATCTTGGCGTTCTCTTCGGTCTTGCGCAGTACCGGCAGGTCGGCGACCTCCGGGTCCAGCTCGTCGATGTTGGCGGAGCCGGCGATGAAGTTGTTCTCCATCATCAGCAGGCAGTAGATCGCCTCGTGCACGCCCGCGGCGCCCAGCGAGTGGCCCGACAGGCTCTTGGTCGAGCTGATCTTCGGTGCCTTGTCGCCGAACACTTCACGCACGCCCTTCATCTCGGCGACGTCGCCGACCGGGGTGGAGGTGCCGTGGGTGTTCAGGTAGTCGATCGGGGTGTCGACGGTGGACAGCGCCTGCTGCATGCAGCGGATCGCGCCTTCGCCACTTGGGGCGACCATGTCGTAGCCGTCGGAAGTCGCGCCGTAGCCGACGATCTCGGCGTAGATCTTGGCGCCACGGGCCAGGGCATGTTCCAGCTCCTCGACCACCACCATGCCGCCGCCGCCGGCGATGACGAAACCGTCACGGTCGGCGTCGTAGGCGCGCGAGGCCAGTTCCGGGGTTTCGTTGCGCTTGGTCGACAGGGCGCCCATGGCGTCGAACAGGAACGACTGGCTCCAGTGCTCTTCTTCACCGCCACCGGCGAAGACGATGTCCTGCTTGCCCCACTGGATCTGCTCCAGGGCGGTGCCGATGCAGTGCGCGGAGGTGGCGCAGGCCGACGAGATCGAGTAGTTGATGCCCTTGATCTTGAACGGGGTGGCCAGGCACGCCGACACGGTGCTGCCCATGGTGCGGGTGACACGGTAGGGGCCGACGCGCTTGACGCCTTTTTCGCGCAGGGTGTCCAGGGCTTCCATCTGGTTCAGGGTGGAAGCGCCGCCGGAGCCGGCAACCAGGCCGGTACGCGGGTTGGAAACCTGTTCTTCGGTCAGGCCGGCGTCCTTGATCGCGTCCTGCATTGCCAGGTAGGCATAGGCGGCGGCGTGGCCGACGAAGCGATAGACCTTGCGGTCGATCAGCTCTTCGAGGTTGAGGTCGATGGAACCGGAAACCTGGCTACGCAGCCCCATTTCCTTGTATTCCGGGTTGTAACGGATACCCGGACGGCTGTTGCGCAGGTTTTCGGTGACGGTAGCTTTGTCATTGCCCAGGCACGATACGATGCCCAGACCAGTGATCACGACGCGGCGCATGCGAATAACCCTTAGAAATTGTCAGTGGAGGTGAACACGCCGACCCGCAGGCCTTCGGCGGTGTAGATCTCGCGACCGTCGACGCTGACCGAGCCATCGGCGATGGCCATGTTCAGCTTGCCCTTCAGGACGCGCTTGATATGAATGTTGTAGGTGACTTTCTTCGCTTCCGGCAGGACCTGGCCGAAGAATTTCACTTCGCCCGAACCCAGGGCACGGCCACGGCCCGGCAGGCCCTGCCAGCCGAGGAAGAAACCGACCAGCTGCCACATGGCGTCCAGGCCCAGGCAGCCCGGCATCACCGGATCGCCTTCGAAGTGGCAGGCGAAGAACCACAGGTCCGGATTGATATCCAGCTCGGCGACCAATTCACCTTTGCCGAACTTGCCGCCTTCCTCGCTGATATGGGTGATGCGATCGACCATCAGCATGTTCGGGGCGGGCAGTTGCGCATTACCGGGGCCGAACAGCTCACCGCGACTGCAGCGCAGCAGGTCTTCCCGAGTAAAGGCGTTTTGTTTGGTCATGCGAGCTCCTCAATAACCCCCTGCGGCAGGGGATGAATCTTCCCGGCCGGCCCGAAGCGCGTGGCATTCGAGGCGGCAGCCTACAGGTAGACTATTGCGTTGTGGTGAAAGTCACAGCGCACCTGGCAAAAGAAGTACAGGTGTGCACTGAAATGTTATTTTCCGGCCCTGAGGCGGTCCTGTCCAGTCCTTAAGACTGCCGCAATTTAGCATTTATCGCCAGTCGCGGCTGTCCGGCCCGGCAACCAGCGCTGCAGGATGCGTTGCAGATCAGTGCGTTTGAACGGTTTGCTCAGGTAATCGTTCATTCCGGCGGCCAGGCAGCGCTCGCGGTCGCCCTGCAATGCGCTGGCGGTCAGGGCGATGATCGGCAGGCCCTCGGTGCGCGGCAACTGGCGGATGCGGCGGGTGGCCTCGTAGCCGTCGACATTCGGCAGGCGGCAGTCCATCAGCACGGCGGCAAAGCGTTGCTGGCCGACCAGGTCGACCGCTTGGGCACCGTCCATGGCCAGGCTAACCTCGAAACCGAGGCTGCGCAGCATCGCCTCGATGACGCTTTGGTTGACCGGGTTGTCCTCCACCAGCAGGACGCGCCCACCGCCTTCGCCCATCGTGCCGGCCTGGGGCGCGGCGCCGGGCAGGGCGGCAGGCGCGCTGGCCAGGGCCAGCGGCATTTCCAGGGTGAAGGTCGAGCCCAGCCCCTCGCGACTCTCGCCGCGCAACTGGCCGCCCATGCGCTCGGCCAGGGTGCGGGCGATCGACAGGCCCAGGCCGGTGCCGCCGTAGCGCCGGGAAATGGTGTTGTCGGCCTGTTGGAAGGCCACGAACATCATCTCCAGGCGGTTGCTGTCGATGCCGATGCCGGTGTCGCGCACGGTGCAGGTCAGCCAGATCAGCTGGCGGTCGAGCACCTGCCAGCGGGCCTCGATGGCCACCTCGCCACGCTCGGTGAATTTCAGCGCATTGCCCACCAGGTTCAGCAGGATCTGGCGGATGCGCGTCGGATCGCCCACCACTTGCAGCTGGTTCATGCCCGGCGGCAACTGCAGGCGCAGGTCCAGGTTGCGCTGCTGGGCGCTGTGCTGGAACGACAGCACGCTGCTGGTGATCAGCTCGCCGAGGTTGAAGTCGATGTGCTCCAGCTCCAGGGTGGTGCGCTCGATCCGCGAGAAGTCGAGGATGTCGTTGATCACCTTGAGCAGGTGGCCGGTGGACTCGCTGGCCACGGCGGTGTAGTCGGCCTGCTCGCTGGTCAGCTCGGTGGTCTCCAGCAGTTGCAGCATGCCCAGCACGCCGTTCATGGGCGTGCGCAGCTCGTGGCTCATCATTGCCAGGAAGTCCGACTTGGCGCGGTTGGCCTGCTCGGCTTCTTCACGGGCCTGGATCAGCTGGCCCATGGCCTGTTGCTGTTCATGGGCGGCCTGGTCGAGGGCACTGGCCAGGTTGTTGATGTGCCGGGCCAGGTGGCCCAGCTCGCTGTCGTCGACCACCGGCAGCGGCGCGTTGAAGTCGCCCTGCTGGATCGCCCGGACCGCGTGGCCCATGTCGCTGATCGGCTTGGACAGGCTGGTGGCCAGGCGCCGCGCCAGCAGGAAGGTGAACAGCAGGGCGAACAGGGCGAGGATCGCGGCCTTGATCACGATCTCCTGCTGGCGCTGGCTGAAGGCGTCGTCGGACATGCCGACGATCACCCGACCGAGGTAGTCGTCGCCGATGTTCGGCGCCGGCGCCTTGCCCTGCAGGAAGTCATTGTCCAGGCGGATCTGCTGCAGGCGGATCGGCGCCTGGAACACCTCGACGCGTTGGGCGCGGCTGTGGCTTTCGTCGGGTTGCTCGACATACACCAGGATATGGTTGCGGCTGTCCTGCACCTCGAGGAAGCGCACGTGGGGAATGCTCAGGGTGGCGCGCATCAGACTCTCGAGCACCTCGTTGTTGCCCGAGATCACCCCATACTCCGAGGCTGGCGCCAACTGGTTGGCGATCAGTTGCCCGGTGTGGTTGAGTTCCTGGCGCAGGTCCTGGATCCGCACGAAGGTGAAGAAGCTGATCAGCAGCAGGGTCAGCAACAGGGCGGGGCCCAGGCTGATGATCTGGGTGCGGGTGTGGATGTCCCAGCTCAGGCGCTTGCTCATGGGGTGGAGGTTCCTTCGGCAAGGGCCAGGGCGGCGGCGATCGGGTCGATCGCCTCCAGGCCCAGGGCGCGGGCCACCTGCTGGTTGCCGCTGACACCGAAGTGCGCGGGGTAGAGGCTGCGCGGCCAGCGGGCCGGCGACAGGTCGAGCAGTTGCCCGAGCACCGCCAGCCAGTCGTCCTGGTCGCTGTAGGTGCTGGCCAGGGCGCCGGCGCGGACAAAGCCGACGTTAGGCCCGATCAGCGCCATCTGCCGGCCATAGCTGCTGAGCAGCACGTTCTTGGCCGACTTGGAGTTGTACAGGTCAGGATCGTCCAGGCCGAGCAGTACGTCGCTGTTGCCGAGCAGGTCTTGCAGGGGACGGCTGTCGCGCAGGTCGGGCCAGTCCTGGGCGACGATCTCCAGACCCAGTGCACTGGCGGCCTGGCGCAGCTCTTCGAGCAGGAAACGGCTGTGTTCGCCGTAGAGCACGCCGATGCGTCGCGCCTGCGGCAACAGGTAACGCGCCAGGCGCAGCTGCCGGGCCAGGGGCGGATCGCTCCACAGCAGGGTCAGGTAGGCGGGGCGCGAGGTACCCAGGCGCTGTTCGATCTGGACCCGGCTGACCCGCAATGCCAGCGCCGCCGGCCCTGCGGATTCAGCCAGGCGCCACTCCAGGGCCGGGGTGTCGAGGAGGATCAGGCGGGTGTCGGCCTTGAGCTTGGCCGGGCTTGGCAGCTGCTCGACGGTCTGGAACCGCACCTGGTCGTTGGGACGACGTTTTTCCAGGGCCGTGACGAAGCTGCGGATGCCGGGCTGGTCCTCGGCGCCGACCAACAGGATTTCGCTGGCGGACAGCGATCCCAGGGGCCAGAGGCACAGCAGCAACAGGCGCAGCAGACGGACCATCAGAATTCCAGCTCCGCGCTGACGCTCAGGCGGTGGCGGCTGTCGTAACGGTTCTGTTCCAGGGTGACCGGCTCGTCATCCAGGCGCTGCTGCCATAGCGCAGCCAGCTCCAGGTTGCTGCCCTGCACCTTGAAACGCTTGGCCAGGCGCAGGTCGACCCGTTCGTAACGGTAACCATTGAGGGCGTCGTCACCGTAGTAGAAGAGGGCGCTGGACCAACCTTCGCCCCAGTCGCGCAGCCAGCCGGCCGAACCGCTGTTGCGGGCGCTCAGGCGCCGGTCGTTGGGGTTGCTGGCCCAGGCGTCGACGTAGGCGTAGGTCAGGCGCAGGCGGTCGCGCTGGGTGGCGCGCCAGTCGAACTGCGCCTCGCTGCCGCTGAAGCGCGCCTTGTTGGCGTTGCTGGCGATGTACTGGTTGTTCTTCAACGGCTCGCTGATCATCCCGGTGATCTCGTCGTAGAACAGTTTCACGTCCATGCTCAGGTCGAGGTCGGTGAAATAGCCGTTGTAGCCGAGTTCACGCGAGCGCATGCGTTCCTGGTCGAGGTTGCCCGGGCCGCGGGTCTTGACGAAGTATTCGCCGTTCTGCAGGCCGTAGCGGTTGGGCGTGAGGTTCTTGACCGTGTAGCTCCAGTTGACGTTGTTCTCGAACATGTCCGGCGAGCGGATCGCCTCGGAATACACTGCGCGCAGGCCGTGGCGCGGGGTGATCAGGTAGTTCACCGCCACCCGTGGCGTGAGCGAGTTGCCCGACAGCTGCGAGTGCTCGTGCATCGCCCCGCCCTGGACGATCCAGTGTTCGTCGATACGCCATTCGAGCTGGCCGAACAGACGCCAGGTCTGGTCGTCGATGCTGCCGTTGAAGTAGGTCTGCGAGTCGGCCTTGTCGTAGCGGTAGTTCATGCCGGTGACCAGGCGCAGACTGTCGGTCAGGCTCAGGGTGTCCTGGATTTCCAGGTCGTAGCGGGTCTCGCGGGTGCTCTGGTCGACGTCGCCGCAGATCGTGTTGCGGCCACCGTTGGCCCATTGGTCCTGCACCTGGCCCATCAGCGAGTTGAGTTCGGGGTTGGTGCTGCTGGGCAGGTTGCCGGTAAACAAATTGCGGGCGACTTTCTCGGCGAAGTTCGGATCGAGCTGCCACAGGCGGGTAAGCTCAGGGCTGAAGGCGATCGCCGCATCACAGGCGCGCCACACCTGCTGACGGTCGAAGTGTTGGGCCGAACCCTGCACATACAGGCTGTGCTCGGGGTTCAGGTCGAGGTTCCAACGCACCGAACCTGCGTAGTCCTTGGCGTTGACATCGGCGTTGTCGCCGGCGCGGTAGTTGCCGAACACCGGCTGGTAGGTATAGGGCCGCTGGTTGCTGCCTTCCTTGGCCGCCAGTTGCCATTCCAGGGTCTGGTTCGGCGCCAGGGTGTGGCTGGCGTTGAGGTTGACGCGGTTGAGCCGGCGGCTGTCGCGGTAGTCGCGGCCGAACTGGTCGTGGTCGAAGCCATCGTCCTGCTGGCCGGAGAGCGACAGGCGCAGGTCGCCGCTGTCCCAGCCAAAGCCCTGGCTTGCGTAGTAATCGTTGATACCATCCTGGCCGCGGGTCAGCTTGACCCGCGTGCCATGGCTGTCGGCCGGGTTGCGGGTGAGGATGTTGACCACCGCCATCAGCGCGTTGGCGCCGTAGCTGACGGTGTTGGGGCCGCGGAACACCTCGATGCGCTCGATGTCCTCGATCGCCACCGGGATATCGCTCCAGTCCACCGTGGCCAGGCCCGCGCGGTACACCGAGCGGCCGTCGATCAGCACCTGCATGCGCCGGGCGTCGCTGACATTGCTGCCGTGGTAGTTGACCGTCGGCTGGTTGCCGGCGCCGTAGCCGATCATCATCCCCGGCACCAGGCGCAGCAGTTCGGGGATGTCGCGGGCGCCGCTGGCCCGGATCAGCTCGTTGTCGAGCACGGTCATGCTGCCCGGGACCGCCGCCGGGGATTGTTTCAGGCGCGTGGCGGTCAGAACCTGCGGCAGGTCCTGGTTGTCGATGAACAGGTCGTCGGCCACGGCCGGGCCGCCCAGCAAGGCAGTCAACAAAATCAGGCGTGGATAGGGAGGCGTGCCAGGGAACACGAAACGGCCTTGTTTCAGAAATGAATCAGGCATGTTAACCGACCGTACGGCTTTTGCCAGTGATTGGCGGATGGCCTATTGCCGCATCGCACCCCCTGAACTTTCTCTATTGTGTTCGGGTGCGTGGGAGCGGGCTTGCCCCGCGATGCATACGCACTGGTTCTGTCGCAACGGCACCGTATAATGCCCCGGTCGCCACTTACTTTATTGGTTAACGGATTGGATATGACTGAACAGCAACCTGTTGCGGTTCTTGGAGGCGGCAGCTTCGGCACCGCCGTGGCGAACCTCCTGGCCGAGAACGGCCATCCGGTGCGGCAGTGGATGCGCGACCCGGCGCAGGCCGAGGCGATGCGCGTCGATCGCGAGAATCCGCGCTACCTCAAGGGCATCCGCCTGCACGACGGTGTCGAACCGGTCAACGATCTGCTCGCTACCCTGCAGGGCAGCGCGCTGATCTTCGTCGCCTTGCCCTCCAGCGCCTTGCGCAGCGTGCTCGCCCCCCATGCCGAGCTGCTGCGCGGCAAGGGCCTGGTCAGCCTGACCAAGGGCATCGAGGCGCACACCTTCAAGCTGATGAGCCAGATCCTCGAAGAGATCGCCCCCCAGGCGCGCATCGGTGTGCTGTCAGGCCCCAACCTGGCCCGCGAGATCGCCGAGCATGCGCTGACCGCCACCGTGGTCGCCAGCGAGGACGAGGCGCTGTGCCAGCAGGTACAGGCCGTGCTGCATGGCCGTACCTTCCGCGTCTACGCCAGTGCCGACCGCTTCGGCGTCGAACTGGGCGGCGCGCTGAAGAACGTCTACGCCATCATCGCCGGCATGGCCGTGGCCCTGGGGATGGGCGAGAACACCAAGAGCATGCTGATCACCCGCGCCCTGGCCGAGATGACTCGCTTCGCCGTGAGCCAGGGCGCCAACCCCATGACCTTCCTGGGTCTGGCCGGGGTGGGTGACCTGATCGTCACCTGCTCTTCGCCCAAGAGCCGCAACTACCAGGTCGGCCATGCCCTGGGCCAGGGCCTGAGCCTGGAACAGGCGGTCAGCCGCCTGGGCGAGGTGGCCGAGGGCGTCAACACGCTCAAGGTGCTCAAGGCCAAGGCCCAGGAAGTGGGCGTGTACATGCCGCTGGTGGCGGGCCTGCACGCGATCCTGTTCGAAGGGCGCACGCTCAACCAGGTGATCGAGCACCTGATGCGTGCCGAACCCAAGACCGATGTCGATTTCATTTCCACCAGCGGTTTCAACTGAAGGAGCGACCCATGAACGATACTCCCGAGCGCGCCCAGCGCGAGTCGATCATCCTGCGGGTGCTGTGGATGCTGGTGTTCCTGGTGGCCTGGCAACTGGCCGAGCTGCTGCTCGGCGGCCTGGTGCTGGTGCAGCTGATCTACCGGCTGATCTACGGCGCGCCCAGCGCCAGCCTGATGAACTTCGGCGACAGCCTCAGCCAGTACCTGGCGCAGATCGGCCGCTTCGGCACTTTCCACTCCGACCAGAAGCCCTGGCCGTTCGCCGACTGGCCGACGCCACGCGCCCCGGAAGGCGAGGCGCCGCACGCCGTCGCCCCGGCAGCGCATCCGGTGCGTGACGAGGAGCCCAAGCTGTGAAGCTCTGGGTGCTGCGCCACGGCGAGGCGGAACCCCGGGCCAACAGCGATGCCGAGCGCCGCCTGACCGGCCACGGTCGCGAGCAGGTGCTGCGCAGCGCCGCGCATCTGCTCGGCCAGCCGTTGCAGGCGATCATCGCCAGCCCCTACGTGCGCGCCCAGCAGACCGCCGCCCTGGTGCACGGCGCACTGGGCTTTGCCGAACCGGTGCGCACGGTGCCCTGGCTGACGCCAGACAGCGACGTGCAGCAGGTGATCGGCGAAGTCGAACGCCTGGGGCTCGAGCATGTGCTGCTGGTCAGTCACCAGCCGCTGGTGGGCAGCCTGGTCGGTCTGCTCGAGCACGGCCACGGCCAGCAACCGGCGCCGCTGAGTACGGCTAGCCTGGCGGAGCTGGAGGGGGATTGGCCGCTGGCCGGGCTGATGACCCTGTGTAGCCTGCGTCATTCCGGCTGAGCCCTGGCAACTGGCATTTCTGTCAGTTGCCAGCCGGGAGACGGCCCAAGTAGCGTGGCGCGGTGAATGATTCATGGGCCCGTACTGGCACAGGGAGTGAAGAGTGAGCCGTTATCGCATGGCGCTGGTGCGCTCGGTCGACCCGCAATGGCTGCTCGACAAGCTGACGGAGGATCACCGGCTGGATTTCGCCGAGTACCGCCTGATGCAGGACATCGCCGATGCCAAGCTCGACCAGTTGATTCGCCGTTTCGAAGGCCAGCATGAGTTCGAGCAACTGCGCCAGGCCAGCATTCGCATGGCCCACCTGCTGCAGACCAGCTGCCTGGCCCTGCGCCGGCTGGCTGACAATGAGGGCGACTGCAGCCTGGGCCGTCAGGCCCTGGAGTGGCAACTGGGCTACATGCAGGCCTGCCTGCACCGTTCGCTGGCCAGCCTCGAGCGCTGCTCGATGACCTGATCGCCACTGGCGATGACCTATCCGAACGTTGCCGCCGAGGTTCGGCTTGCCGACAATGGG
This sequence comes from Pseudomonas peradeniyensis, assembly GCF_014268935.2. Lineage (GTDB taxonomy): Bacteria > Pseudomonadota > Gammaproteobacteria > Pseudomonadales > Pseudomonadaceae > Aquipseudomonas > Aquipseudomonas peradeniyensis. The sequence continues at coordinate 480,974 of NZ_JABWRJ020000005.1, forward strand.
CCATCCATCCCCGTGCAGAGCAGGCGGCCATGTCGCAGCAGATCTTCTTCGCCCACGCCAACGGCTTCCCTTCGGCCACCTACGGCAAGCTGTTCGCCGCCCTGGGGCCGGACTACGAGGTCCGCCACCTGGCGCAGCACGCCCACGATCCGCGTTTTCCGGTCAACGACAACTGGCAGAACCTGGTGGACGAACTGCTGCATCACCTCGAACAGCAGGACGCGCCGGTGTGGGGTGTCGGCCACTCGCTGGGCGGCGTGCTGCACCTGCATGCGGCGCTGCGCCGTCCGGAGTTCTACCGCGGGGTGGTGATGCTCGACTCGCCGGTGCTGACCCGCGCGGACGAGTGGCTGATCCAGGCCGCCAAGCGCCTGGGCTTCATCGACCGAATTACCCCGGCCGGGCGCACCCTGGGCCGGCGCGAGGCATTTCCCGACCGCGACAGCGCGCGCAACTATTTTGCCGGCAAGACCCTGTTCCGCCACTTCGACCCGGACTGCCTTGAAGCCTACCTGGAACATGGCCTGGAGCAGGGCGAGGAAGGCCTGCGCCTGCGCTTCGACCCGGCCACCGAGATCAGCATCTACCGCAGCATTCCCCATGTCAGCCCGGCGCGGCCGCGCCAGTTGCAGGTGCCGCTGGCGATGGTGCGCGGCGCCCAGAGCCGGGTGATCCGCAAGCACCATGCCCTGGCCGTGCGCGCCATGGCCAAGGGCGAGTACCACAGCCTGCCGGGCGGGCACATGTTCCCGCTGGAGCGGCCCACCGACACCGCCGGCCTGATCAAGGGCCTGTTCGACCGCTGGAGCCAGGCATGAGCGCCCAGGTCGAGGAGATCCGCCTGACGCTCGGCCATATCGAGCTGGCCGCGCACCTGTTTGGCCCGGCCGACGGCCTGCCGGTGATCGCCCTGCACGGCTGGCTGGACAACGCCAACAGCTTCGCCCGCCTGGCGCCGCAACTGCAGGGGCTGCGCATCGTCGCCCTGGACCTGGCCGGGCATGGCTATTCCGAACATCGCCCGGTCGGTGCTGGCTACGCCCTGGCCGACTACGCCCATGACGTGCTGCGGGTTGCCGAGCAACTGGGCTGGGAGCGCTTCGGCCTGCTCGGGCATTCGCTGGGTGCGATCATCTCGGTGCAACTGGCCGGGGCCTTGCCCGAACGGGTCAGCCACCTGGCGCTGATCGACGGGGTGATCCCGCCGACGCTCAGCGAACAGGACGCCGCCGAGCGCTTGGGGCTGGCGCTGCAGGCGCAACTGCGCCTGGAAGGCAAGCGCAAATCGGTGTACGCCACCCTGGAGGAGGGCGTCGAGGCGCGCATGAAGGGCATGGTCGCGGTCAGCCGTGAAGCCGCCGAACTGCTGGCCCAGCGCGGCCTGATGCCGGTGCCCGGCGGCTACAGCTGGCGCAGCGACAGCCGCCTGACCTTGCCCTCGCCAACGCGCCTGAACCAGGACCAGGCGATGGCCTTCGTCAAGCGCATCGCCTGCCCGACCTGCCTGGTGGTGGCCGCCGACGGCATGCTGGCGCGTCACACGCAACTGCTGGAGCAGCTACCCTTCGAGCAGGTGACCTTGCCGGGCGGCCACCACCTGCACCTGAACGACGCCGAGGGCGCGGCCCTTGTCGCAGACTGTTTCAATCGCTTTTTTGGCATTCCTTGACTTGCACCGGACAAGTGTCGAGGCTTGGCGGGTTGAAAGGGAGACAACCATGTACATGCCAGACATCCACGCGTCTTGCCCCGCCACCTGCGAGGGCGGTCGATGAGCGCACCTGTTTTCGTTCGCGGCGCCATCGCCGCCTGCCTCGCCATCGCCAGCCCCCTGCTGTGGGCCGGCAGCCTGCCGGTACCGCCTGACGCCAAGGTGGTCGACCAGCGCCCGGCGGTGGAGCAGGAGCGGGTCTACCCCATGGGCCCGCTGCGCAAGATCAGCGGCCGCCTGCGGGTCGACGACAAGGTCGAGAGCCGTGGCCAGGTCAGTTCCGTGACCTACGAACTGCCGGTCGAGCGCAGCGCCCGCGAAGCCTTCACCAGCGCCCGCGAGGCCCTGCAGCAGGAGGGCGGCTATCCGTTGTTCTGGTGCCAGGGCCGTGACTGTGGCGAGGCCAGCCTGTGGGCCAACGACGTGTTCGCCAATGCCCGGCTCAATGGCGGTGACGAGCAGCAGGCGTTCATCCTGTTGCGCCGTTCCGCCGAGGAAGCCGACACCCTGGTGGCGCTGTACAGCGTGACCCGCGGCAATCGCCGCGCCTACCTGCATGTCGAGGAGTTCGTCGCCGGCAGCCCGTTGGGCGAGCTGCTGCCTACCGCCGCCACGGTGCTGCGCGAACTGCGCGATACCGGCAAGCTCGACTACCCTGATCTGGCCGAGCCCCAGGCTACCTGGGCAACGTTGCTGGCGCGCAGCCTGAACCTCGACAGCACCCTGCGCGTCAGCCTCAGCGGCAAGGGCGCCGAGGCCTGGCGCGAGCAGCTGGTCAAGGCCGGCGTGCGCAGCGCGCGGCTGGAGGTCGGCGACGCCCCGACCGAGGGCCTGCACCTGGAACTGATCCGTTGAGTGAGCGCCACCATGGCCAACAATGACCGCCTGTTGATCCAGATCCTGCTGCTGACCCTGCTGGGCGCCGCGCTGTGGGTGATGGCACCGTTCATCTCGGCGCTGCTGTGGGGCGCGATCCTGGCCTTTGCCAGCTGGCCTTTGATGCGCCTGCTGACCCGTGTGCTGGGCGGGCGCGAAACCCTCGCCGCGAGCCTGCTGACCACAGTGTGGATCCTGCTGGTGGCCCTGCCGCTGGTATGGCTGGGTTTCAACCTGGCCGACCATGTGCGTGATGCCACCGCGTTCATTCGCGACGTGCAGGTCGATGGCCTGCCGGACGCGCCCGCCTGGGTGGCGGGTATTCCGTTCGTGGGCGAGCGCCTGGTGAGCTGGTGGGAGTCGTTCGACCAGCAGGGCGCGGCCTTGCTGGCCTCGGCCAAACCGTACCTGGGCCAGGTCGGCAACTGGTTGCTGGCGCGCAGCGCGCAGATCGGCGGCGGGGTGCTGGAGCTGACCCTGAGCCTGGTGTTCGTGTTCTTCTTCTACCGCGACGGGCCACGCCTGGCAGCTTTCGTCCATCGTCTGCTGCAACGGCTGGTGGGCGAGCGCGCCGAGTACTACGTCGACCTGGTGGCCGGCACCGTGCAACGGGTGGTCAACGGCGTGATCGGTACCGCCGCGGCCCAGGCCCTGTTGGCGCTGATCGGTTTCCTGATCGCCGGCGTGCCGGGGGCCATCGTGCTCGGCCTGGTGACCTTCATGCTCAGCCTGATCCCCATGGGCCCGCCGCTGGCCTGGATACCGGCCACCGCCTGGCTGGTGTCGAAGGGCGACTATGGCATGGCGGTGTTCCTGGGTGTATGGGGCACGTTCATCATCAGTGGCGTGGATAACGTGCTCAAGCCGTACCTGATCAGCCGGGGCGGCAACCTGCCGCTGGTGATCGTGCTGCTGGGGGTGTTCGGTGGTTTGATCGCGTTCGGTTTCATCGGCCTGTTCATCGGGCCGACCCTGCTGGCGGTGGGGTACAGCCTGCTGCTGGACTGGAGCCGCAATACCGCGCAGCACACGCCACAACGCTGATCGCCATCGCGGGGCAAGCCCGCTCCCACGAAACTATCGTGGAGCGGGCTTGCCCGCGATGCGTCAGTGATCTTTACGCATTCTTTATGCCCCGACCCCACCCCTGATCTCGCCCCTTTACGCCCCTCCCTCGGACAATTTCCCCAAAGCGGCCCTCACGCCGCAACCAGGGGAGATTCACTCATGTACATGCTCGACGGGCTGTCACTGCTTCTTGCAGTGGCGTTGGCGGTTTACCTGCTGGTGGCGCTGCTGCGCGCCGATCGCGGCTAAGGGGCGACCATGCACAGTTACGATTACCTGCTGCTGCTGGCGTTCTTCGCCATCGTGCTGCTGCCGGCGCCCTGGCTCGGGCGTTTCTACTACAAGGTGATGGAAGGCCAGCGCACCTGGCTGACGCCGATCCTCGGCCCGGTGGAGCAGGGCTGCTACCGCGTGGCCGGCGTGCGCGCCGACCAGGAGCAGAGCTGGAAGCAGTACACCTTGGCCCTGCTGGCCTTCAACCTGGTCGGCTTTCTGATGGTGTTCGGCGTCCTGCAACTGCAGGGCAGCCTGCCGCTCAACCCGCAGCACCTGCCGGGCCAGGAATGGTCGCTGGCGTTCAACACCGCAGTCAGCTTCATGACCAACACCAACTGGCAGGCCTACAGCGGTGAAGCCTCGGTCAGCTACCTGAGCCAGATGATCGGCCTGACCGTGCAGAACTTCGTCAGCGCCGCCACCGGCCTTGCCGTGCTGGTCGCCCTGTGCCGGGGTATCGCCCGTCGCTCGGCCAGCACCCTGGGCAACTTCTGGGTCGACCTGACCCGCGCCACCCTCTACGGCCTGCTGCCGCTGTGCCTGGTGCTGGCGCTGCTGCTGGTCTGGCAGGGCGTGCCGCAGACCTTCGCCGACTACGTCCACGCCGTGACCCTGCAAGGCACCGACCAGACCATCCCGCTGGGCCCGGCCGCCAGCCAGATCGCCATCAAGCAGCTGGGCACCAACGGCGGCGGCTTCTTCGGCGTCAACTCGGCGCACCCGTTCGAGAACCCGACGGCCTGGAGCAACCTGTTCGAGGTGGCTTCGATCATCCTGATCCCGGTGGCCCTGGTGTTCACCTTCGGCCATTACGTCAAGGACCTGCGCCAGAGCCGCGCGATCATCGCCTGCATGCTGGCGCTGTTCCTGATCGGCGGCAGCACCGCGCTGTGGTCGGAGCATCAGCCCAACCCGGCCCTGGAAAGCGCCCAGGTACAGCAGAGCGCGCCGCTGGAAGGCAAGGAGAGCCGCTTCGGCACCACCGGTTCCGTGTTGTGGACGGTGACCACCACCTCCGCCTCCAACGGCTCGGTCAACGCCATGCATGACAGCCTCAACCCGATTACCGGCATGGTGGCGATGGTCAACATGATGCTTGGCGAAGTGATCTTCGGCGGCGTTGGCGCGGGCCTCTACGGCATGCTGCTGTTCGTGTTGATCGCGGTATTCCTGGCCGGCCTGATGATCGGCCGCACCCCGGAGTACCTGGGCAAGAAGCTGCAGGCCCGTGAGGTGCAACTGCTGGTGGCGAGCCTGCTGGTGATGCCGGTGGGCGTGCTGATCCTCGGCGCCATCGCCGCCAGCCTGCCCGGGCCGGCCGGCGCGGTGACCAACCCCGGCGCCCACGGTTTCAGCCAGCTGCTGTACGCCTACACCTCCGGCACCGCCAACAACGGCTCGGCCTTCGCCGGTTTCGGCGCCAACACGGTGTTCCACAACGTGATGATCGGCCTGGCCATGCTGATCGGCCGCTTCGGCTACATCCTGCCGGTGCTGGCCCTGGCCGGCAGCCTGGCGGCGAAGAAGAGCGCGCCGCAAGGCATCAACAGCTTCCCCACCCACGGCCCGCTGTTCACCACGCTGCTGCTGGTGACCATCCTGCTGGTCGGTGGCCTGACCTTCCTGCCGACCCTGGCACTGGGGCCGATTGCCGAACACCTGAGCCTGGGTTTCTGAGGAATACACAATGAACATGCCCATTCCCGAAGTGAAGGCGCGTCAAGGCGCCAAGGACCAGACCCGCTTCAGCGCGTTGTGGCGCCCGGCGCTGGTCCAGGCTTTCGTCAAGCTTGATCCGCGCCAGCTCAAGCGCGCCCCGGTGATGCTGGTGGTGGCCCTCACCGCCGTGCTCACCACCGTGCTGTGCTTGGTGCCCGGCAGCGGCGTGAGCACCGGCGTGGCGGTGCAGATCGCCGTCTGGCTGTGGTTCACCGTGCTCTTCGCCAACTTCGCCGAAGCCCTGGCCGAAGGCCGTGGCAAGGCCCGCGCCGACAGCCTCAAGGCCGGCAGCCAAGGCCTGACCGCCAAGCGCCGCAAGAGCGATGGCAGTTTCGAGAGCGTTGCCGCCACCCAGCTGCGCAAGGACGATGTGGTGCGCGTCGTGGCCGGCGAGATGATCCCCGGCGACGGCGAGGTGCTCGAAGGCATCGCCGCGGTCAACGAGTCGGCGATCACCGGCGAATCCGCCCCGGTGATCCGCGAGTCCGGCGGCGACCGCTCGGCGGTCACCGGCAACACCCGCCTGGTCTCCGACTGGCTGCTGATCCGCATCACCAGCAACCCGGGCGAGTCGACCCTGGACCGCATGATCGCCCTGGTCGAAGGCGCCAAGCGCCAGAAAACCCCCAACGAGATCGCCCTGGACATCCTGCTGATCGGCCTGACCCTGATCTTCCTGATCGTGGTGGTGACCCTGCAGCCATTTGCCCGCTTCGCCGGTGGCGAGCTGCCGCTGATCTTCCTCGCCGCGTTGCTGGTGACCCTGATCCCCACCACCATCGGTGGCCTGCTGTCGGCCATCGGCATCGCCGGCATGGACCGCCTGGTGCGCCTGAACGTGATCGCCCGCTCCGGCCGTGCGGTGGAAGCAGCCGGCGACGTGCATACCCTGATGCTCGACAAGACCGGTACCATCACCTTCGGCAACCGCCGTTGCAGCGCCCTGCACGCGGCCTCCGGGGTGACCGCCAAGGAACTGGGGGAGGGCGCCTTGCTCGCCTCGCTGGCCGACGACACCGCCGAGGGCAAGTCGATCGTCGAGTACCTGCGCCAGCTGCACGATTTCGCCGAGCCTTCGGCCGAGCAGTACACAGCCATCGCCTTCAGCGCCGAGACCCGCCTGTCGGGCATCGATTTCCAGCAGCGCCGCTACCGCAAGGGTGCCGTCGACGCGGTGCTGGCCTTCTGTGGCCTGCAACGCCTGGAACTGCCCGCCGCCCTGGCCCGTGAAGTGGAGCGCATCGCCCAGAGCGGCGGCACTCCGCTGCTGGTGTGCGTCGACAAGCACCTGCTCGGCGTGATCCACCTCAAGGACGTGGTCAAGCCCGGCATCCGCGAGCGCTTCGCCGAACTGCGCAAGCTCGGTATCCGCACGGTGATGGTCACCGGCGACAACCCGCTGACTGCCGCCGCCATCGCCGCCGAGGCCGGCGTGGACGACGTGCTCGCCGAAGCTACCCCCGAGAAGAAGCTGGCGCGCATCCGCCAGGAGCAGAACGACGGCCGCCTGGTGGCCATGTGCGGCGACGGCGCCAACGACGCCCCGGCCCTGGCCCAGGCTGACGTGGGCATGGCCATGAACGACGGCACCCAGGCCGCCCGCGAGGCCGCCAACATGGTCGACCTGGACAGCGACCCGACCAAGCTGCTGGATGTGGTGCAGGTGGGCAAGGAACTGCTGGTCACCCGCGGCGCGCTGACCACCTTCTCCATCGCCAACGACGTGGCCAAGTACTTCGCCATCCTGCCGGCGCTGTTCGCCGCCATCTACCCGCAGCTGGGCGTGCTCAACCTGATGCACCTGGCCAGCCCGCAGAGCGCGATTCTTTCGGCCATCGTGTTCAACGCGCTGATCATCATCGTGTTGATCCCCCTGGCCCTGCGCGGGGTGCGGGTGCAGGCCGCCAGCGCCGCCCACCTGCTGCGGCGCAACCTGCTGATCTACGGCCTGGGCGGCATCATCGTGCCGTTCGCCGGGATCAAGCTGATCGACATGCTGCTCACTGCGCTGCACCTGGTCTGAGGAGAGACTGACATGACTGCTTATGTACGCCCGGCCCTGAGCCTGGTCCTGCTGATGACCGTGATCACCGGCGCGCTGTATCCCTTGGCGGTGACCGGCATCGCCCAGGTCGCCTTCCCCGACCAGGCCAATGGCAGCCTGGTGCGCGATGACCGTGGCGAGGTGCGCGGCTCGGCGCTGATCGCCCAGGAGTTCAAGGGTGATGCCTGGTTCCAGTCGCGGCCTTCGGCGGGCGCCTACGCCACCGTGGCCAGTGGCGCGAGCAACCTGGCGCCGAGCAATCCGGCGCTGGCCGAGCGCGTGAAGACTGATGCCGCTGCGCAATATCAGGCACAGCAGGGGCCGGTGCCGCAGGCGCTGCTGACCACCTCGGGCAGCGGGCTGGACCCGCACCTGCCGCCCGCGGCGATCGCCTACCAGCTGCCGCGCGTGGCGGCGGCGCGGCAGGTGCCGGTGGAACGCTTGCAAGCGCTGGTGAATGAGGCCACCCTGCGTCCACTGGTCGGGCCACCGGTGGTGAATGTGCTGGCGCTGAACCAGGCGCTTGAGCGCCTGGCGCCGCTCGCCGTGAATTGACCCCTGTAGGAGCGGCCTTGTGTCGCGAAAGGGTCGCAAAGCGGCCCCGGCGATCTTTGTGTCAACACTTAAATCCTGGGGCCGCTGTGCGGCCCTTTCGCGACACAAGGCCGCTCCTACATCGACCGCGTAATGAGGCAAAAAAGGATAAAACATGAGTGACTCCGCCCGCGCCGACGCGCTGTTGGCGGGCCTGCCCCGGGAAGGCCGGGGCAGGCTCAAGGTATTTCTCGGCGCCGCGCCCGGGGTCGGCAAGACCTTTTCCATGCTGCAGGCCGCCCACGCCCAGCAACGCCAGGGTGTGCGCGTGGTGGCCGGCGTGGTCGAGACCCACGGCCGCGCCGAGACCGAGGCCCTGCTCGGTGGCCTGACCCAGCAGCCGCTGCTGCGCAGCGAGTACCGTGGCGTGATGCTCGAGGAAATGGACCTCGATGGCCTGCTCAAGGCCACGCCCCCCTTGGTGCTGGTCGACGAACTGGCCCACACCAACGCCCCCGGCAGCCGTCACGCCAAGCGCTGGCAGGACGTGCAGGAACTGCTCGCCGCCGGCATCGACGTATACACCACGGTCAACGTCCAGCACCTGGAAAGCCTCAACGACAAGGTCCGCGACATCACCGGCGTGCAGGTGCGCGAGACCCTGCCCGACTGGGTACTGCAGGAAGCTTTCGAGCTGGTGTTGATCGACCTGCCGCCCCGTGAACTGCTTGAGCGCCTGCGCGAGGGCAAGGTCTACGTCCCCGAACAGGCACGGGCGGCCATCGAAGCTTATTTTTCCCAGACCAACCTCACCGCCCTGCGCGAGCTGGCCATGCAGACCGCCGCCGCCCAGGTCGACGCGGACCTGGCCAGCGGCTACCGCCAGCGCGGCCAGGAAGCCCCGGCCCTGCGCGGTCGCTTGCTGGTGGGCATCGACGGCGATGACCAGGCCGAGCGTCTGGTGCGCCATGCCTGCCGCGTGGCCCAGCGGCGCCACCTGCCGTGGAGCGTGGTGCATGTGGACAACGGCCGCCTGCGCGACGAGACCGCTCGCCATCGCCTGCAGGCCGCCCAGCAACTGGCCGAGCGCCTGGGCGGCGAAGTGGTGCTGCTGCGCGCCGGCGAGGTGGCGCGCACGCTGATCCAGCACGCCGCCGAGCGCCGCGCCAGCCTGGTGCTGGTGGGCCAGTCCCGCGATCTGCTGCGTCGGCGCTTCTTCGGCGCTGGCGTCGCCGCGCGCCTGTTGCGCGAGAGCCACGGCCTGGAGATCAACGTCCTTGATCGCGACACCCAGCCGCAACCGGCGCGGGCGGCGGTCAAGCGCGTCTGGGTATGGCGTCACTACCTGCTGGCGCTGTTCGCCACGGTGCTGGCCACCGGCCTGGCCTGGGCCGTGTCGAGCATGCTGGCGCTGCCCAACATCTCCCTGGTATTCCTAGCCGCCGTGCTGCTGGTGGCGGTGCGCAGCAGTCTGGGCCCGGCGTTGGCCTGCGCGGCGTTGTCGTTCCTGACCTACGACTTCCTGTTCATTCCGCCGAACTTCTCCTTCGCCATTCAGCGCGAGGAGGACGTGCTGACCCTGGTGTTCTTCCTGCTGATGGCCGCGCTTACCGGCAATCTTGCCGCTCGCCAGCGCCGTCAGCTGCAGGCCCTGCGCGAGACCCAGGCGCAAACCAACCAGCTGCTCGACCTGTCGCGCCGCCTGACCGTGGCCACCGACCGCCAGGCCGTGTTCAGTGCAGCCGGCCAGCATATGGATGGCTGGCAGGACGTGCAGGTATGCCTGCTCGAACGCAGCGCCGATGGCTTGCTGCAGGTCGCCAGCGGTGGTAACCATGCCTTCACCGACAACGAACGCGCCGCCGCCGAGTGGGCCTGGCAGCATGGCCAGGCCGCAGGCTTTGGCAGCGACACCTTGCCTCACGGTCGTTGGTGGTGGTGGCCGTTGGCCGTGGAAGAGCAGCCCCTGGCGTTGCTTGGCATTCGTCCTCGCGATGGCGAGCCGCTGAGCGCCCAGCGCCGCCGCCTGCTGAAGGCCCTGGCACAACCCCTGGCCCAGGCCCTGGCCCGCGCACGCCTTGGCGAGCAACTGGAAGCCGCGCGCCTGCATGGCGAAACCGAGCAGCTGCGCAGCGCCTTGCTCGCCTCGGTATCCCACGACCTGCGCACCCCGCTGACGTCCATGCGCGGCAGCATCGACAGCCTGCTGGCCCTGGGCGATGCGATTCCCCCGGACGACCGCCGCGAACTGCTCGAAGGCACCCGCAACGAAGCCGAACGCCTGGACCGCTACATCCAGAACCTGCTGGACATGACCCGCTTGGGCCACGGCACCCTCAAGCTGGCCCGCGACTGGGTGGCCCCGGCCGACATCGTCGGCAGTGCCCTCAATCGCCTGCGCGTGGTGCTGGCGCCCCTGCGCGTGCACACCGAAGTGCCGCCCGAGCTGCCGCTGCTGTTCGTGCATGCGGCGTTGATCGAGCAGGCGCTGATCAACGTACTGGAGAACGCCGCCCGTTTCTCCCCGCCGCAGGGCCGTCTGGAGCTGCAGATTTCGGTGCGCGACGAACAGCTGTGCTTCGCCGTCGCCGACGAAGGTCCCGGCATCCCCCCGGACGAGCGCGAAAAGATCTTCGACATGTTCTACACCGCCGCTCGCGGCGACCGGGGCGGGCAGGGCACCGGCCTGGGCCTGGCGATCTGCCAGGGCATGATCGGCGCCCATGGTGGGCGCATCCTGGTCGATGACGGCATCGATGGCCACGGCACCTGCATCACTCTATGCTTGCCGCTGCCGACCCAACCCGATACTGAAAGTGAAGCCCCATGAGCCAAGCCGCCACCCTGCTGGTTATCGACGACGAGCCACAGATCCGCAAGTTCCTGCGTATCAGCCTGGCGTCCCAGGGCTACAAGGTGCTCGAAGCCGCCACCGGCAGCGAGGGCCTGGCCCAGGCCGCGCTGAACAAGCCCGACCTGGTGGTGCTCGACCTGGGACTGCCGGACATGGACGGCCAGCAGGTGCTGCGCGAGCTGCGTGAGTGGAGCGCGGTACCGGTGATGGTGCTGTCGGTGCGCGCCAGCGAGGTGCAGAAGGTCGATGCACTGGATGGCGGGGCCAACGACTACGTGACCAAGCCGTTCGGCATCCAGGAATTTCTCGCCCGGGTGCGGGCGTTGCTGCGTCAGGCGCCCCAGGTGGGCACCGTGTCGTCGGCGGCGAGCTTCGGGCCGCTGGTGGTGGACTTCGCCTTTCGCAAGGTGACGCTTGAGGGCGTCGAGGTGGCGCTGACGCGCAAGGAGTACGCGCTGCTGGCGCAGCTGGCCGGGCATCCGGGGCGGGTGATCACCCAGCAGCAACTGCTGAAGGACATCTGGGGGCCGACCCATGTGGACGACACCCACTACCTGCGCATCGTGGTGGGGCACCTGCGGCAGAAGCTGGGGGATGACCCCACGGCGCCGCGGTTCATCGTTACCGAGGCGGGGGTGGGTTATCGGTTGGTGACGCCGACCCTGTAGAAGCGGGCTTGCCCCGCGACCACCGGCGAAGCCGGCGCCATACATCGCATCGCGGGGCAAGCCCGCTCCCACAGGTAGAGCTGGGCGTTAAACCCCCAGTTCCAGGGCCAAGAGCTCCTGCACGGTCTGGCGCCGACGGATCATGCGCAGGTTGCCCTGTTCGATCAGAAACTCAGGCAGCAGGGGACGGCTGTTGTAGTTCGACGACATCGAAGCCCCGTAAGCCCCCGCATCGTGAATCACCAGCAGATCGCCCACCTTGGCCTGGGGCAGTTGCTGCGGAGTCAGTTCCTCGTCGTTCTGGGTGAATACATCACCCGACTCGCACAGCGGCCCGGCCACCACGGTCGGCTGCAGCGGGCGGCTCACTGGCCGGCCTACCGCATCGAACAGGCTCATGCGGTGGTAGGCACCGTACATCGCCGGGCGCATCAGGTCGTTGAAACCGGCATCGACCAGGATGTAGTGCCGGTCGCCCATCTGCTTGACGGCGCGCACCTCGGTCACCAGGCAACCCGACTCCGCCACCAGGAAGCGACCCGGTTCGATCTCCATGCGCACGGGGTGGCCGAGCATGGCTTCGATCTCCGCCCGCGCCACCGCCCAGGTGCGGGCGTAGCGTTGCAGGTCTACCGGCAGGTCATCGCTGCGGTACGGCGTGGACAGTCCGCCACCGATGGAGAAGGCCTCTATATCCATGCCCAGCTTGCCGACCAGCCCGACCATGGCACCGGCCACCTGTTCCAGGTGTTCGTAGTCCACCCCAGAGCCGATATGCATGTGCACGCCCACCAGGTGCAATCCGTGCTGTTTCACGCTGGCCAGCGCCTCGGGCAACTGCTCGTGCCAGATGCCGTGCTTGCTGTTCTCGCCACCGGTGTTGGTCTTGCGGCTGTGGCCATGGCCGAAGCCTGGGTTGATGCGCAGCCATACCCGGTGCCCACGGGAGTGCTCGCCCAGTTGGCGGAGCATGTCGATGGAACCGGCGTTTACTTCGATCTTCGTCTCGACCACTCGGGCCAGGGTGGGCTGGTCGAGCACGTCGCAGGTCAGCACCACGCCGGCCGGATCGCCGTCCACCGTCGCCCCGGCCGCGAAGGCCCGCTCCATTTCCCCCAGCGACACGGCGTCGAGCACCAGCCCACGTTCGCGCATCAGGCGCAGGACATGCAGGTTGGGGTTGGCCTTCTGCGCGAAGCGGACCGTGTCGAAGTGCTGCTGCAGCTGGTCGATGCGCTGGCGGATGGTCTGGGCGTCGTAGGCCCACAGTGGGGAGCCATGCTGTCGGACGGCCTGGGCCAGGAGGGTGGTGGTCATGGTGGTGTTCCTTGTAATGGATACACCGATGGTGAGGGAGATTAGTGATCCATAAAAATATCTTTTATTCGATTAGTTATTCATATCTGATATGCAGTGAAAACCTTGTGGGAGCGCGCTTGTCCCGCAATCAATGCCAAGCCTCGCGGGGCAAGCCCGCTCCCACGCGTTCATTCCACAGGTGCGGGTTCAAACATGAAACTCTCCATCCGCCACATCGAAGTGTTCCGCGCCATCATGGCCGCCGGCAGCGTCACCGGCGCCGCCCGCCTGCTGTTCACCTCGCAGCCCACTGTCAGCCGCGAGCTGGCGCGCATGGAGCAGGTCACCGGTCTGAACCTGTTCGAACGCGAAGGCGGGCGCCTGGTGCCCACGGCCCAGGCCTTGCTGCTGATCGAGGAAGTCGAACGCGCCTTCGTCGGCCTGGAGCGCATCGACCGCTTCGCCCAGGCCATCCGCAACTTCGAGCAGGGCCGGCTGGCCATCACCTGCCTGCCGCTGTTCTCGCAAACCCTGCTGCCCAAGGCCTGCAAGGCGTTCCACCAGCAACACCCGGGCGTCAGCGTGAGCATCACCGCCCAGGAGTCGCCGCTGCTGGAGGAGTCGCTGGTGGCCCAGCAGCACGACCTCGGCCTGACCGAAACCGGGCAGGTGCCCAGGGGGGCGGTCGGAGAGCTGATGTTCAGTGCCGACATGGTCTGCGTGTTGCCCGAGCAGCATCCGTTGTTGGCCAAGCCGGTGCTTGAGCTGCACGACTTCCATGAGATCGACTTCATCAACCTGGCCAGCCTGGACATCTACCGGCAAGAGTTGGACCGGCACTTCCGCGAAGCCGGGGTGAACCGCCGCACGATCATCGAAACCACCAGCGCGGCGTCGGTGTGCGCGATGGTCCGGCAGGGCTTGGGCGTTGCGATCATCAACCCGATGAGCGGGCTGGAAGCGGGGCAGGGTGGCTTGCCGATCCGGCGGTTGAGTCTCTCCATACCCTATCAGGTCATGCTGATCAGACCGGAGCTGAGACCGGCATCGGCGGTGCTGGAACCCTTCTGCCAGGCGCTGCGGGTACAGGCCAGGGCGATGGAGCGCGCACTGGCCAGAGGTGTCTGACCCGTTGGAACGTTTCGGACAAGGCCGGAGTCAACCGCTGCAGGAGTGATCAAAAATGGTCCGCAGCATGAGGATTGCCCATGAGTACCCTGACAATCGAAGGCTGGTGCAAAAGCAACGGTGACCGCCGGTCCACCCCGGTGGGCGACATTCATTTCGACATCCAGGGCCCGGCCCACACGGCGCTGGAGCAGGCCGAGGAGCGCCTGCAGCAAAGCCACGAGCCCGAGGCGATGGTGGATGTCGACATGGACACGCTGAACCTGGTCTTGCCTGAAGGCTACGGCCCGCTGTCCGACTGCCGCCTGCGCGTCTACCTGAGCGACGACGAGCGGGGCCAGTTCCACCTGGTCGGGCATCGGGCCAGCGACGGCAGCCTGATCTACACCAACGCGGTGTTGATTGCGCAATTGAGCTGAGCCTCAGCTGCGCTCCAGCTGTGCGGCCACCTCCTTGGCCAGCCTCAGGAAGGCCTGCGCCGCCGCTGTCTGATAGACACCCCTGCGCTGCATGAGCACGGCCGTGCGTTGCAGGCGCAAGGGGTCGAGGGCGATGGCGGCCAGGTCGTCATGCGCCAGGGCGAGGGTGGCGGGCAGCAAGGTCGACAGCGTTGTCCTGCGCACCACCTCGATCACCGCGCCGATGGCGTTGGCCTCCATTCTTACCTGCGGGCGGATACCGTGCTGCCGGCAGTAGCGCTCGATTTGCTCTCGGGTGGCGAATTCGGCACTGAGCAGGATCATCGACTCGTCGTTCAGCGCCTGTAGCCCGATGGCGCTTGCGCGGGCCAATGGGTGCTGGCTGCCGACCACCAGCGCCAGGGTCTCGACCAGCAATGGGTAGGTGTCGATGTCTTGGGCGTGGGGTTCATCGAAGGCGATACCGACATCCAGTTCGTCCGCCAGCAGCAGTTCCTCCATGTGCTCCTGGGCGATTTCGCGCAAGTTCAGGGTGATGTTTGGGTACCGGCTGTGGAAGGCCTCGACCAAGGGGCCGACCAGATAGCTGGTAAAGGTCGGCGTCACCGCCACCCGCAATGACCCTCGGCTGAGGTCGCTCACATCATGGATCGCGCGCCTGGCCTCCTGCAGTTCCTGCGACGCCCGTTTCGCATAGCGCAGATAGACCTCGCCGGCATCGGTCAGCCGAGTCGTGCGCCCCGAGCGATCGAACAACTGCGCCCCCAGGCTTTCCTCCAGTTGCCTGACCTGCTGCGAAAGCGCGGGCTGGGAGACGTGCAGGGCTGCCGCCGCCCGAGTGAAGCTGTGGTGTTGTGCGACCGCGAGAAAGTACTGGATGTGCCGGGCGAGCATTTTACGCTCCATAAGATAATCTGATGCTGTGCATCATAAATGAGACTTTTACCTTATGTAACGCGAAGCCTAACCTTTGCCTCACACACCGCGACACTGAGGCATCAGCCATGCAAGACATCATCGACGGCTTCCTGAAGTTCCAGCGCGACGCCTTCCCCGAGCGGGTCAAGCTGTTCAAGGACCTGGCCACCCAGCAAAGCCCACGGGCGCTGTTCATCTCCTGCTCCGACAGCCGCCTGGTGCCCGAACTGGTCACCCAGCGCGAGCCGGGCGACCTGTTCGTCATCCGCAACGCCGGCAACATCGTGCCGTCCTACGGCCCTGAACCCGGCGGGGTGTCGGCTTCGGTCGAGTATGCCGTCGCCGCCCTGCAAGTGGCCGATATCGTCATCTGCGGCCACTCCGACTGCGGTGCCATGACTGCCATCGCCACTTGCAAGTGCTTGGACCACATGCCCGCCGTGGCCGGCTGGTTGCGCTACGCCGACTCGGCCCGGGTGGTGAATGAAGCCCGCCCGCATCAAACCCCTCACGCCAAGGTTGAGGCCATGGTGCGAGAGAACGTGATCGCCCAGCTGGCCAACATCCAGACCCATCCCTCGGTGCGTCTGGCCCTGGAAGAGGGCCGCGTGGCCCTGCATGGCTGGATCTACGACATCGAGAGCGGTCGTATCGACGCCTTCGACGGACGCACCGGCCAGTTCGTATCCCTGGCGGACAACCCAGACGTCCGCGCTGTTTCCCATGCTTCCCGACACGTTGCCTGAACCTTTTTCAACCCAAGGAGATACTCCCATGATCCAGTCGCAAATCAGCCAGAACGCCCGTCTTGCCTTGAGCGAGGTCATCCTCCTGGCCAAGGCCCGCAAGGACCTGTCGTTCGCCCAGATCACCGACGGCACTGGCCTGTCCGAAGCCTTCGTCACCGCCGCGCTGCTGGGCCAGCACCCGCTGCCGGCCAGCGCGGCCCAGGTGGTGGGTGACAAGCTCGGCCTGGACGCCGACGGCATCGCCCTGCTGCAGACCATTCCTTTGCGCGGCAGCATCGCGGGCGGCGTGCCGACCGATCCGACCATCTACCGCTTCTACGAGATGCTCCAGGTGTACGGCACCACGCTCAAGGCGCTGGTCCACGAGAAGTTCGGCGACGGCATCATCAGCGCCATCAACTTTAAGCTGGATGTGAAGAAGGTCGATGATCCGGAAGGCGGTTCCCGCGCCGTGATCACCCTGGACGGCAAGTACCTGCCGACCAAACCGTTCTGATTCGCTCATAGGGACATGGCCCGGTCGCCACAGGGTGGCCGGGCCATTTCCACAGACGATATTGGCCCCCTGTAGGAACGGGCTTGCCCCGCGAACATCGGCAAGGCCGGTGCCATCCACCGCGTTGTCCGACATCGCGAGCACAGGGTGTCGACCGTAATGACTGATCACGAGAAACGATGGCATGGACCTGATCATCAGAAATGTCCGCATCGACGATGCAAAACCCTTGATGGATGTGGCCGTGCACAACGGCAAGATCACTGAAATCGCCCCGACGATCACTGCAACGGCAACCCAGGAAATCCAAGGCAATGGCAATGCCCTGATCCCAGGCTTCGTCGAAGGCCACCTGCACCTGGAAAAAGCCAATGTCATGCAACGCAAGGCCAACCGCTCCGGCACCTTGAAGGAAGCGATCACCGTCACCGCCGAGCTCAAGCCCACGCTCACCCGCGAAGACATCCGCGAGCGCTCGACCCAGGTGTTGCGCGCGCTGGTGCAGGCCGGCACCACCCATGTCCGTGCCCACGCCGAGTTCGACCCCGCCCAGGGTTTCACGGGCCTGGATGTGGTGCTGGAGCTACGGGAAACATTGCGCGATGTCATCGATATCCAGGTGGTCGCCTTTCCCCAGGAAGGCATCCTCAAGGTGCCCGGCATGAAAGCGATGATGGTCGAGGCGATGGAGAAGGGCGCCGATGTGGTCGGCGGCATTCCCTACAACGACGTATCGCCCCACGAGCACATTGATTTCGTCTTCGACCTGGCCAGGCGCTACGACAAGGACATCGACCTGCATCAGGATTTCGCCGATGACGCCGAGCAGATGACCATCGAATACGTGGCCCGCCGGACCATCGCCGAGGGTTACCAGGGGCGGGTGTGCGTCGGCCACCTCACCAGCCTCGCGGCCGTCGAGCCCGAGCGGCAGGCGCGTATCGTCGCGCTGCTGCGCGAAGCCGGTATCAGCGTGATGTGCCTGCCGGCCACCGACCTGCACCTGGGCGCCCGTGGCGACAGCCACAACGTGCGCCGTACCCTGACACCGGTGCGAGCCTTGCGCGATGGCGGGGTGAACGTGTGCCTGGCCACCAACAATATTCGCAACGCCTTCACCCCTTATGGCACGGGCGACCTGCTGAACATCGCGCAACTGGCCATCCCCGCCTGTCACCTCGGCGGGGCGGACGACCAGGCCACGGTGTTGTCGATGCTCACGACCAACCCGGCCAGGGCCTTGGGCTTGCGCGACCATGGCCTGGCCGTGGGCAAGGATGCGGATCTGGTACTGGTGGATACCCAGCGCGTCAGCGATGTGATCCTCGACCTGCCGGCGCGATTGGCGGTGCTCAAGCGTGGGCGGGTTGTGGCGACGGCCGAGCATCGCCGGTCGGTGGTGTTCTGAGCGGTCGCTACGGTTCCTGCGCCAGATGCGCTGCCACTGCTGCTTCCAGGATGAGCACAAGCTCAGGATCCATGTATTGGAAGTCGTCGGGGATGTCGAGCACATGCAGCTGTTTGTGTTCAAGCAAGCGTGCGAACTGAGCCAGCAAGCGTTGCTGGTGTTTGCGCTCCATCACCAAGATGACGTCGGCCCAGCGAATGTCCGCCGGGCTGACAGGCTTGCGTGCATTCGGGCTGGTGCCCGCCGACCGGGCGGCAAAGCCCGGGCGACGGCGCCAGATCATCTCGGCGGTGGGGCTGCGCCACTGGTTGCGGCTGCAGACGAACAGGAGATTGGTCACGCTTGGTCCAATAGTTGGCGAGTGCTGCGGATGGGGTAGCTGAAGCCGAGCTGGCGCGCCCTTGCCAGCTTCGAGGCGCGGGTATAGAGCAGCTTCCAGTTCTTTTCTGGCTTGAACACCTGTGGGCACACCGCAGGATGGTGAGCATGTTTACGGGCCTGAGAGCGTCGCCAGGCGCGAGATCTTTTCATGGGAGATTCCTCGTGGATAACCGGGTTCAGCAGCCACGGCAATACGAGTGGGGAGAAGGTTACACGGTAATCGGGAGGGTGGCCAGATAGTGCACAAATCCCAAGTGCCAATCGTGGTTATCCGCAGCAAAGCCACCGTGATATCAGGCGGCATGCCGAAAGTGGTGAAAGGAGACAGAAGCGCACGTCATGGTCGCGGTGAAAGGTTTGGCTATCGTCCGCTATCAACGCGATCAATGTTGGCAGACGCGCTTTGCCATCTCCCTCTAGTTTGCGCAGGGCGTGCTGGAACCCCGAACAACGATAACGAGGGACCCGACTATGCCCACCGCCATCCAAGCGTCCAACGCCTGGCGCATTCTGTTCCTGCTGTTCCTGGCCAACCTGTTCAACTTCTTCGACCGCACCATCCCCGCCATCGTCATCGAGCCGATCCGCCTGGAGTGGCACCTGAGCGACTTCCAGATCGGCATCATCGGCACCGCCTTCACCCTGGTCTATGCCATCGCCGGCCTGCCGCTGGCGCGCATCGCCGACACCGGCTCGCGCAGCCGGCTGATGGGCTGGGGCCTGCTGGCGTGGAGCGGGCTGACGGCGGTCAACGGCATGGTCGGCAGTTTCTGGAGCTTCCTGCTGGTGCGCATGGGCGTAGGTATCGGCGAGGCCAGCTACGCGCCGGCCGCCAACTCGCTGATCGGCGACCTGTTCCCCGCCGGACGGCGGGCGCGGGCGATGGGCATCTTCATGCTCGGTCTGCCGCTGGGCCTGTTGCTGGCATTCTTCACCATCGGTGCGATGGTCCAGGCCTTCGACAGCTGGCGCGCGCCGTTCTTCATCGCCGCCGTGCCTGGCGTGCTGCTGGCGCTGTTCATCTTCATGATCCGCGAGCCCGCGCGCGGCGCGGCGGAGACGGTGGCCACCGCCCAGGCCCCGCTGGACCGCCCCCTGCGCCGGGTGCTGAGCGTGCCCACCTTCGCCTGGCTGGTGCTGGCGGGGCTGACCTTCAACTTCGCCTCGTATGCCTGCAACTCGTTCATGGTGCCGATGCTGCAGCGCTACTTCGCGCTGCAGCTGCACGACGCCGCGGTGGCCACCGGGATGATCGTCGGTCTGAGCGGTTTGGTGGGCCTGACCCTTGGCGGTTGGGTGGCCGACAAGGTGCACCAGCGTTTTGCCAACGGCCGCCTGGTGTTCGCCGCGCTGAGCATGCTGGCGGCCACTTTGTGCACCGCCTGGGCGCTGCATGCCGGGCGTATCGAACTGGGGGTGTTCGTGGCGGTGTTCGGTGTCGGTTGGTTGTTCTCGTACAACTTCTACACCTGCGTGTACACCGCCATCCAGGACGTGGTGCAGCCGCGCCTGCGGGCCACGGCCATGGCGCTGTTCTTCGCCGGGCTGTACCTGCTGGGTGGCGGCCTGGGGCCGGTGGTGGTCGGTGGGCTGTCGGACCACTTTGCCGGAGCGGCCATGGCTGCGGCGGGCGAGGTGGTGATGAGCGAAGCGTTCAAGGCCCAGGGGCTGCATGACGCGATGTACCTGATCCCTGTGGCCCTGTTGCTGACCATGGTGTTCCTGCTGGCGGCCTCGCGGTGTTTCAGCCGGGATGCGCAGCGGATGCGCGAGGGCATGGTGCTGGATGGCGCAGCGGTGGCGGGGCAGGCTGCACAGGCCTGAGTCCTTGTAGTTTGGCCAGATGTTGCGGCTCGATCATTATCGGTTTTATCGTGGGTGATGCTGAGCCAGCCATTGATCATAGGCCGTCGTCATTGTTCGCCACGTGGTGCCGTCGGCCGGCACCAGGTGTTCGATGCGCAGTGAAGCCACCGTGATGTCCTGTGGCATGCCGAAGGTGGTGAAGGTGGACAGGAACCTCAATTCACCTTCGGCAGTCCGCACCCGCGTCAACACCACAGGTGATTGCGGCGTGTCCGCTGCCAATGTAGGCGGTGCGGGCAAGCCTTGCAGCCGCCGCTCCAGGTCAGGATTGCCCACCGCCTCCCTGGCCGCCCGCTGCCAGGCGATCGCCCGTATCTCATCGACATTGAGCAGATGATCCCCCAGTCCGCCCGGGCGCAGCAGTGTGTCCAGCAGGTTGAGGCCCGAGGTGCTGTTCGTTGGTACACCGACCATTGTGAACAACAGCCCGGCACTGGCATTGGCCGCGGTGATGTCCCAGTTGCTGGCGATGACGATGGCCGGTGCAGGGTTGTTGGCCTGCAGGATGTGCTCCAACGCGTCCTGCACCATCTTCATGGCCGGGGCATCCGGTGCCGAGGCTGCATAGCGCGGTGCGTAGCCTGCCGCGAGGAACACCTCGTTGCAGTGTTCGAGCGGCACTTCCAGCGCGCTGAGCAGGGCATGCAGGGTACTGGGGCTGGCCTTGGCGCGGCCGGTTTCCACACAGCTCAGGTGGCGTTGCGACAGGCCCGCCAACAGCGCCAGGTCGAGCTGGCTGAGCCCGGCCTGACGGCGTAGGCGGCGCAGGTGCTCTCCGGCATCAGTGATGGCAGGTGTGTGCATGGGGTGAAAGGGAGAAGGGCTCATGCGTCGACTCTGGCTGTCCTTGGCTGATGCGTCCATGACCTGTGAGGTCATTGAGGCGGGGACGACTCTATCACTACCGTGACGGCAACATCGCTCCTGTAGGAATCGGACAATGAACGCACGATGGATCGCGCTGCCAGTGTTGCTGCTGTTTACCTTGTACACCGGTTGGACCCTGATGATTGCGGATCAGTCGCTCATCGCCTTTGGCCTGGACCTGATGTCCCGGCCGGATACAGCTCAAGTCGTTATCGACCTGTATGTGATGGCCGGGCTGGGCTGTGTGTGGATGGTCAGCGACCAGCGCCAGCGAGGCGGCTCGTTGCTCAGGGTCTTGCCCTATCTGTTGCTGACGGCGATTTTCGTCTCCCTGGGGCCACTGCTGTACATCGTGGTCAAGGGCTTTGCGCAGAAGCGCGGGGCATGAGCGCCGCCCTGGCGGTCTATGCCTGCTGCGTGGTGGTGCTGTGCTTCAAGATGCTGGCGATTTCCTGCTACCAGGGCTACTTCCGCCTGCGCTTCCTGGCCTTCACCAACAGCGAGGATGCGGCGGTGTTCAAGCGTTCGGCTTGCCCTGCGGAACTGCCGCAGGTCATGCGGGCCATGCAGGCCTGGCGCAACGATCTGGAGAACATCCCGATGTTCCTCGCGCTGGGCGGCCTGGCGGTCGTGCTGGAGGCGCCTGCTGTCATGACGGCATGGCTGAGCGGGGTATTCACCGTGGCCAGGGTGTCGCATACGGTGACTTACCTGGCGGGTATCCAGCCGTGGCGGACGGTGAGTTATGGGGTCGGTTTGCTGTGCCTGATCGGGCTGGCGGCGCTGGTCATCGACAGCCTGTGTTCGGCGCAGGGTTCGGCAAGCGCTCGTGCCCAAAGGCCGACTGTGGTAGCGTGCGCCGCCCAGCCATGAGGCTGGGCGCCGTTGTTTCTCGAATGACAAGGACAGTCGATATGAGCGATACCCCCTCCCTAATCCGAAAACTGGTCATTCGGCTACTGGGGTTGGTCCTGGTGCTTCCCGTGGTACTGGTAACAGGTTACTGGGCCATGTTCGCCGTGATCCTGCTCCCGGGGATGATCTATAACGGGTTCAATGACCCTTGGGACTATCAGCTGAATCGCGTCGGCTTGGCCATCGTGGTGGTCATAGGCCTTTTCGGCGTGAACACGGGGATAAAGCTGTACCGGCATTTTTTGCGCAGCAACCGGGCGCCGGAGTGGATTGGCTCGGCCTGGGCGGGCCTGGGCTGTGGAACCGTGGCGAACCTGGCGATCATGTGCTGGTTTCCAGGGTCGCCGTGGTTCATGGTGTTCCTGGGATGGCCTTTGTTGGGCTGTGCGGTGTTTGCCTTGTTGTTGCTGCAAAGCACCCGAGGGACACAAACCAGTGCCAGTCTGAAAGCCTGACTTCAGCTTGAACAGAAAACATCCGGTTTCGGCACAAAGAATCGAGCAAACAATTCCGACTGTGACTTGATGTTCAACTTGGCGTAAATGTTCCGGCGGTGCACTTTCACCGTTTCCGCCGAGAGTGAAAGCTTCCCGGCAATCTCTTTGTTGGAGAAGCCGCTCAGCAGCAGCCTGAGCACATCGCTTTCACGGGTGGTGATCTGCGCGCCCAGCTGGGTCAGTGTTTCCTGCCAGGGCGGGGTCTCGGCAAGGTCCTTCTCGACGTCCACCTCGAAGGCCATGCGCTGGTGCATCAAGGCCGTCACCCAGGGCTTGATGAGGTCGAGGATGGTGATCTGTTCCTGGCTGAAGCGTGCCTTGCTGCCAATGGAGATGCACAGCGTCCGGTCGGCATCGAGCTGAACGTTGTACTGCGCTTCATCGGCCGATATGTAGTGCGCGAAGTACTGGTGGTAGTACTCGGTTTCGAGAAAGTACTCCGGCGCGATATCCAGCAGGTGGAAGAAACCGCTCTGCGGGTTTTCCCGGTTGGCGATGTAGAACGGGTCCAGCAGGTAGAGCCCCTTTACATAACGATGGATGAACGCGTTGACCTCTTCGGCATCCGCCACCTCGGGCAGGCTCACCACTTCCACTTGCTGGCTGGCGAAGATCAGCACCACCCAGTTGTCGATCTGCACGTACTCGTTCAACACCCGAACCAGCGAACTCCAGAACGCCGGACGGTCCAGCTGCATGATCAGCTTGCCGATCGATCGGTGCCAGGCCAGGCTTTGCAGGTCGAACGGCATTATCTACCCCTTTTGGGTTAGGCATTCGCGGGTTAGAGGTAAGTATTCCGAGGTATTTACTATCCGGTCCTGCCCGGTATAGTCGCTCACTGGGCCTAGGATGGCCGTGAAGATACATCGATTCGATAAGGATGTTGCATGAGAAGGTCACGTTTGCGAACCCTTTTTTCGGCCTCGCTGCTCTGCGCAGGGATCAGCACCTCGGTGCTGGCCGCCGAGCCCGGGATGCACCTGTACAACTGGTTCGGGCTGCTCGCACCGGAGACGCCGAAGGCGTTCGAGCAGGAAACCGGCACCCGCGTGCACATGGACGCGTTCGACAGCGCCGACATCATGCAGAGCAAGGTCATGGCCGGGCGCACCGGCTATGACGTGGTGGTGGCGACTTCCAACGTGCTGCCCAGCCTGATCGCGGCGGGCGTGTTGCAGCCGCTGGACCGCGCGCAACTGGGTAATCTTTCGCATATCGACCCCGATATCCTTGCCCAGCTGGCGGTCAACGACCCTGGCAATCGCTACGCGGTGCCCTACCTGTGGGGCACCACCGGCATCGGCTACGACATCGACAAGGTCAAGGCCGCGTTGGGCGACCAGGCGCCGGTGGACAGCTGGGACCTGATCTTCAAGGAAGAGAACATCAGCAAGCTCAAATCCTGCGGCGTGGCGATGCTCGACTCGCCCAGCGAGATCATCTCGATTGCCCTGAACTACCTGGGCCTGCCCAGCAACAGCAGCAACCCGGCGGACTACCAGAAGGCGCAAGACCTGCTGATGAAGATCCGCCCGTACGTGCTGTATTTCGACTCGTCGCGCATCGACACCGACATGGCCGACGGCAATATCTGCGCGGTGGTCGGCTGGGCCAACGGCGCCCTGGCCGCCCAGGCCCTCAACGAGAAGAACAACACCGGGCGGCGGATCGGCTACAGCCTGCCGCGCGAAGGCGCGCTGGTGTGGTCGGAAAACCTGGTGCTGCTCAAGGATGCGCCCCATCCCAAGGCAGGCATGGCGTTCATCAACTACATGATGCGCCCGGAAGTAATCGCCAAGACCTCGAACCACACTCTGTACCCCAACGCCAACAAGGACGCCACCCAGTTCGTCGAACAGGCGCTGCGGGACAACCCGTGGATCTACCCCGACAAGAAGACGGTTGCCACGTTGATCCCGCTCGAGCCGCTGCCGTTGAAACTGGAGCGGATCCGCACGCGGGTCTGGACCAAGGTGAAGAGTGGCGTTTGACCTGAATTGACGTGTCGCCCGCTGCCCGGTGCAAGGGAGTCCCGGACAGCGCGTTGACCAAGGTTGCCTGCGGCCGATTGCTTCAAGCACCAGCGAACACCATCGTCTCGCGGTATCCGGCTGCCCAGCCGAGGCGGGCGATGGTCTTGCGCATCTGATTTCATCTTGTGCCGGAGGAGAACAGCGGATGTTCAGCCCAGCCCAGAAGACACACTTGAACTTGACGATCGAAGGTGTGGAGCACGATTTCCAGGTGCTCGGCTACACCGGGGAAGCGGTGGCCAACAGGCCTTACTTTTTCAACGTGGAACTGGCCAGCGAATGGCCTGACCTAGACCTTGAACGCTTCCTCGACCACGAGGCGTTCTTCAGCTTCGACATGAACGGCAATGGCATCCATGGGCGGATCTACCACATCGCGCCGATGGGGCAGGCCCCGTGTTCGTCGCGTTACAGGTTGACCCTGGTGCCGCATTTGTCCTACCTGCGTCACCGCATCAACCAGCGGATCTTTCAACAGTTCTCGGTGCCCAGGATCGTCGCCTTGATATTGGAAGAGCATGGGATCGTGGGGGACGCCTATCGCTTCGAGCTGAGTGCGAGCTACCCCGAGCGCGACTACTGCACCCAGTATGGTGAAACGGATCTGCACTTCGTCCAGCGCTTGTGTGAAGAGGAGGGCATCCGTTTTCACTTCCAGCACAGTGCCCAAGGCCACGTGCTGGTGTTTGCTGATGGCCAGGCGGTGCTGCCGTGGGGCGTGCTTTATCGTCCGCCTCTGGTTCATGCCAAGCCACGGGTGGTGGAGAACCAGACCGCCGTGGTCATTGCCGTGGAGGATGACGAGAGCCGGTGTGATCGGCGCCTTGCCCGGATTCAGGTCAAGTTTCCCTGGGATCCTGAGGACAGATTCGACGACAAGAGCTGTTGCTGGCTGTCGGTGGCTTCCGATTGGTGTTGTGCTGTCACGCCTCCGCGAACGGGGATGGAGGTGATGGTCTCGTTTCTCGGAAACGATCCTGACCAGCCGCGGGTCAGTGGGTGCCTGTGTTGCCGATAGCCTCATTCCGGCCACGGCAGCTTTATCCGAAATTATTCCAGGCCGATAATTATTGGCATCCCATAATTGCGAATAAACCCATGCCTGACGATTCCCTGCCCCCCGGTGGTGCGCACCGATGAACATCGACTCTCGATATGGCGTGATTACCGTCGTTGACGAGCCCACCTACACGTTCGACTCCACAGACAATATCCGGTGTTATGCGCGGGAAATCATCCTGGGCGACGATGGCGTGTCATCGGTTCATGGCGTGATGCTGGACGACACCGGCCTGCTGGTGTTCGGTACCGGCGGGGGCGGGACAGGAGTACATGCACGTTCGGCACTGGTGATCGACGATAAGCTGCTAATAGCGGTGGGCAACCAGGTTGCCTGCGTGTCGCTGACCCCTCCCCATGACCTGCTTTGGTCGCGCAAGGTGGATCTGGCGACGTGCTTCGGTCTCTATTGGGCAGCGCGGCAGCGTGCTCTGATTTCGTACGGCGAGCTGGAAATCACAGGTTTGTCTCTTGAGGGCGACGTTATCTGGAAGGCCATGGGTGCCGACATCTTCACCGGGCGCTTTCAGCTGGCGCCTGAGCATGTGGAGGTCGTGGATTTCTACGACACCCTCTACCGTTTTGATGTGGTGACGGGGGAGGCATTGAAAGGCAGTTGATGCATGGGACCGGTTATATGTCCTGATGCAATCCTTCTGCGTCCTGCCAGTACAGGGTTCGCTCGAATTGAAAGCTGATCACGAAGCGTGAGCCTGTCCGCGCAATGGCATTGGCAATCTTGTCCAGATCCGCCATGGGTGAATGTTCCTGCGGCCCAGGTCCTTTGATCCTGATGCTGGCGCGCATGGCGACACTGAAGTCGAGCTGTTTGGTGTCCTCTGCATAGAGGGTGTGGTCGGTGATGACGAGGTCGGCGGTCAGCGTCAGCCATGACGCGAAGTAGGCTTCCAGGCTGTCGCTTGTACGCGTGACTTCAATCGCGCCGGCTGCTTGCAGGGCGTTTGCCAGTGCCGCTGCGTCAAGCGCTGCGTCAGCTTCCAGGAACAGATCAAGGCTCAATGACGTTACCCTCGGTCGACGCTTCGAAGCGCTGGGCGACCCAGCATTCTTCCCCCAGGTGCAGAAAGGCTCCACCCAGCCGCCATAGCTCGAAGTAGGCGGTAAAGTCGATGTCCAGTGCAATGAGCGGGGCGGCGATGTACCAAGCCAGCCCATAGTCCGCCGCGATGCCGTACCAGGCCTCGAACAATGCGTAGTCGGCGGCGGTATGGCAGTCGGCGGCTTCGCGAACCGCATCCCCCAATGCTTCGCTGGCCCAGGTGCCCGGTATATCGAAGTTGTCGATAGCCTTGAGGTCGGCCATGGGCTTGCAGATCACCCGCGCATTGCGGGTCAGGGTCATCAGCTCTGAATCGCCCGTCCGCTCGAAAAAGTCGGCCTGCACATCCAACCATCGCCGGGTAGCGGCTGCCAGTTGTTCTGGCGTGCCTCGTTGCGTGGGGAGCAGGTACAGGTGGGGAAGCGTGCCGGCAGCCAGCACTTCCAACGTGCGCCTGGCCAGTTCGGAGGCGTGCTTGAAGCCTTCGAGGATGGTGGCCACCTCGTGGGGCCGGCCATGTTCCTTGAACAGCGCGATGAACTGGGATTTATCGATATCGCTGCGGCCTTCGACCAAGGCGCGCCAATCATCCAGCAGGGAGGTGTCCATTCGGCTTCCTTGGTTATGGGCGCGGGCATTGTGCATCGCGCTTCGGTTGTTGCGCCAGGGAACGAGCGCCGGGTTCGGGCCTCGTTGAATGGACCGCTCCTGTCGGTTGCGGGAGTTTTCTCCTTTAATCGATAACCAGCTCCCAAACGCCACTGGCATGCTCGATCCGCTCACCCGGCAACCGGATGCGCTGGTTGGCGCTGTAGTCATGGAAGGCGCGGGCCTTGCCGATCAGCGACAGGTCCAGTGTCACGCTATGCCGCGACTCACCGCGCCCGGCCTCGAACAACGTCCGGCCATACGGGTCCACCGCCAGGCTCGCCCCCACGAACACGCAGCCATCCGGCCCATCGCCCACGCGGTTGGCGACCACGGCGAACACCTGGTTCTCCATCGCCCGGGCCATCACCGACACCCGATGCACATGATCCTCCGGTTCGGCCAAGCCATCGGTGATCAGCATCAACTGCGCGCCCAAGGCCTTCAGCGCCCGTGCCGTCTCGGGGAACTCGCTGTCGTAGCAGATCAACAGGCCCAGGCGCACGCCGCGCCATTCGACGGTGGCGAAACGGTCGCCCGGTACCACGATGCCGTGCTCCGGCAACCACAGGTGGGTCTTGCGGTAGGTGAGCAGGATGCCTTCAGGGGCGATGAACAGGGTGGTGTTGTAGAACGTGCCGCCGTCGTTCTCGTACAGCCCCAGCACCACCGCGACATTGTGCTGGCGCGCCGCCGCGACCACTGCCTGCACGGCATCGCCATCAATGGCTTCGGACAGCATGCCGACGTCGTCCTCAGTGAGAAAACCGGTCAGGTGCGACTCGGGAAACAGCAGGATATCGGTGTCCGGCGCGCACTGGCCCAGGGCCTCGAGGATGCCGCGCAGGTTGTGGGCGGTGTCGCCGTCGCGGGTTGTCGTCTGTACCACTTCGATCTTCATGGGCAATCCGTCTCGCTGGGCCCGACCCTTCCGCGGGCGAGTGACATTTGCGAAGGGTGGTGCAAGTATGAAAACAATCACTGGCAAAACAATCACTTCGACGGGTTAACCCGGGGGTAGGGCATGAGCTTGAGCCTGCAGGATCTTTCGTGGCACCAGGGTGTGGGCCAATGCATCGAGCACCTCGACCGGCCGAGCTTCTGGCGCACCCTGGCCACGCTGCTCGGCGACTTCGTCGAGGTGGATACCTGGGTGGCGCTGCTGTTCAGCCACGACAAGCCGTTGATCTTCGACCAGAGCCCCTACGAGCGCGAGGGCATCGACCCGCTGGTGAGCGAGTACGCCAACGGCCTGTACCTGCTCGACCCGTTCTACATCAGCAGCCGCGAGCGGCCGCTGACCGGCCTGGTGCGCCTGGCCGACGTGGCCCCGGAGCAGTTCCAGCAGACCGACTACTACCGCCTGTACTTCACCCACAACGTGGTCGCCGATGAGGCGCAGTTCAACCTGGCCCTGGGCGATGGGCGCACGCTGTGCCTGTCGCTGGGCGGGCGCTCACGTTTCGACGCCCAGGCCATCGCCCAGCTGGAGCTGGTACGCCCCTGGCTGATCGGCCTGCTGCGCCAGCGCCTGCACTTCGAGCAACTGCCCGAGCGCGCACCGGCCAAGCCCGCGCTGGGCCTGGCCCAGGGGCGCGACGAGGCACGGCGGCAACTGGAGTCGGTGCTCACGGCGCGGGAGCTGGACGTGGTGCGGTTGATCCTGTCGGGGCATTCGAACAAGGAGACGGCCATCAAGCTCAAGCTGTCGGCCGAGACGGTGAAGGTCCATCGCCGCAACGTGTACCGCAAGCTGGACGTGAACTCCCAGAGCGAGCTTTTTTCGCTGCTGTTCCTGGCCGGTGAAGACCTCGCCAGCCTGCAACCGGCGTCGTGATTCCCCCGCGCCATTACCCCCAGGTTAATCCTTCGACGTTATAGGAATCCGCACCGGGATCCGCATACTGGCCCTGCACCTTGTAGGCGCGGGCTGGCCCCGCGATCACCGGCAAAGCCGGTGCCATCCCCCGAGTAACTTGCTGTGCACGCCGTCCCTGCGCCCCTATGCAGCCAGACCGGCTGGGCAATTTCCTAGAACAATCACAAGAGGATGACCCATGGCTCATTTCGCTCACGGCCCGGCCCGTGGCATCGCCCCTGCGCGCCAGGAGGCCACCCATGCCTGACGCCACCCCCGCAAAACTCTCCCTGACCTCCCTGACCGTCTTCGGCCTGGCCTACATGTGCCCGAGCCTGGCCATGGTGATCTTCGGCGTGATCTCCGAACGCAGCGACGGCATCGCCCCCAGCGCCTTCCTGCTGGCCACCGGCGCCATGCTGCTGTCGGCCCTGAGCTACGCCAAGCTGTCGCGCCTGTTCCCGGTGTCCGGCTCGGCCTATTACTACGCCAAGCGCCTGCTCGGTCCTGGCTGCGGCTTTGTGGTCGGCTGGGCGGTGCTGCTGGCCTACCTGTTCATGCCCATGGTCGCCTGGCTGCTGCAGTCGGTGTTCCTCAACGCCCAGTTCCCGCAGGTGCCCACCTGGGGCTGGTTGCTGATCAACATCGGCCTGACCACGGCGGTGACCGTCAGCGGCATGACCCTGACCGACCGCTTGAACAAAGTGCTCACGGTCCTGAGCGTGGCCCTGGTGCTGCTGTTCATTGGCTACTGCCTGCGCTATGTGGCCGGCCAGCCCCAGGTCGGCTTCACCCACCCCGTATGGAACGAGCACAGCACCTTGACCGGTCTCACCGCCGCCGCCGCCATCGCCGCCTATTCGTTCCTCGGGTTCGACGCCGTGACCACCCTGGCCGAGGAGGCCGAGCAGCCCAAGCGCGACATCCCCCGGGCGGTGCTGCTGGTGATCAGCGTGGGCGGGCTGTTGTTCACGGCGGTGGCCTACCTGATGCAACTGAGCCACCCCGGCGGCCAGTTCGCCGACCCAGAGACTGCGACCTACGCGCTATCGATCGAGGTGGGCGGGCAGTTCTTCGCCGACTTCGTCAACCTCGGCGGCATCGTCGCCGGCTTCGCCTCGTGCCTGGCGGTGCAGGTCAGTGCCAGCCGCTTGCTGTACTTCATGGGCCGCGAAGGCGTGCTGCCGCCGCGTTATTTCGCCAAGCTGCAGGGCAGGGCGCGAACGCCGGTGTTCAACCTGCTGCTGATTGCCGGGCTGGGGTTGATCGGGATCGGCGCGGATGTGAGCTCGGCCGCTTCGCTGATCAACTTCGGCGCGTTCCTGGCGTTTGCGGCGGTGAATGTGTGCGTGATTGCGTACTACCGGCGTGAGCGGCGCAAGCAGCGGTTGAGTGGGGTGGGGTTCGTGGTGTTTCCGCTGCTGGCGATTGGGGTGAACCTGTATCTGCTGTCGCTGTTGAGCACGGTGGTGATACTGGCCGGGGTGGCTTGGCTGGTGTGTGGCGGGTTGTACCTGATGTGGCTGACGGCGGGGTTCAGCAAGCCCACGCCGGGGCTGATGGAGGTCGAGACCTGAAAGCGGAGCGTCGAAGTCAGGTATCTCGTGGGAGCGAGCCTGCCCCGCGATCAACTGAGATCGAAATAAAACGAGGCATGGCGAGCTATGCCTCAAGCTCCACGACTGAACCCGGCCATGAACTTCTCCATATCGCTTTTGACATCGTTCGCGTTTGCAGTGACTTCTTCAAAAATACTCTTCATAAGCCCATATCCCTGTTCTTTTTCAGAGACTGAAAATGGCGTGGAGCGCGTACTGCCATTCAGG
This sequence comes from Pseudomonas peradeniyensis, assembly GCF_014268935.2. GTDB lineage: Bacteria > Pseudomonadota > Gammaproteobacteria > Pseudomonadales > Pseudomonadaceae > Aquipseudomonas > Aquipseudomonas peradeniyensis. The sequence continues at coordinate 512,154 of NZ_JABWRJ020000005.1, forward strand.
CGGAACCAGAATGTGTTGATATCGCGGTCTGGGTCGTAATCAGAGGAGATGATCAAGGTGATTTCTTCGTGAGAAGCAACGAAGCTACCACCCTCGCCAATGCCCCATTGCAAGTCGCCATTTTGAGTATGGGTCAGGACGAATTGCATAAAGCGTTCGAAGTGAGATGGAATCATGCAGGGTCACCTATGTATTCATTTTTTGAAGCCGAATGCATCAGCAGGTCATCTTGCATTCGCTTCAGTGTGTCGATGGTCAGTCTATAGGGATTGTCGGGCGCCCCGGGGTTAGGTTTGGGATACTGGCTTCCCGCATAGTTGGGATTGGTTTTGGTCTTGAGCACTCGGGATTGCACCAGATGCTCGTAGCTATTCAGGATGTTCAGGTTTTCTCGGTAACGATCAGGTATCCCGGCTTTTGAGAATGACGAGATGTAGCCTTGTTTGATCCGGGTGATAAAAATGACTGAAACGGCTTTCTTATTATACAGGTCGCTCAGTGCGGAATTTATTATTTCAATGCAGGCTTGGACTTCATGATGTTCCATTTGACGCTTGAGCCTGTTGTGTGAAGCCTCGGCAACGCGAGCCATTTGATGAGCCACTGAGCCATTGCGTACAATTTCGCATATGGCAACAATCAAGCCGTACAGCGTTAACCAGAATCCCAGGAAGCCCAAGGTGTTGACGTCAGTGTCATGCAATGCTGGGTATTTTTGTGCAGTGAAAAGTGCACCTGCTGTGAGGAGAACCAAGATAGCTATGTACACCAATCGGCTTAAGGGGTTTCCTTTCATGGGGGAGTTCCATTGTTTGTACTGTGCCGGGCCGAACAGGAAAACTGATTATAGTGGCAGGGCAAACTGTGCAGCTGCCCGATAGCGTGACTCGGTGTGTCAGTGCTTTCCCAAACAGCCATGGGGTGGCGCTTCTGCCGTGTCCACCCTCATACAAATCTCCAGAAGTGGCATTGTGCCGCGAAGGGCCGCAGGCTATTGCCGGGGCTGCTACACAGCCCTTTCGCGGCACAAGGCCGCTCCTACAGAGTCCGCATGTACCTAGAGGTCAGTGCTTCATCCCCAACTCCGCATCATCCATCAGCGCCTTGGCCAGCGCGCTCAGGTAATACGACGCCCAGATCAGCTGAGGCTTGTCCTCCATGATCCCGGTGATGGTCAGGTCGCACACGCAGCCCATCAACTCCGAAGCCTGTTCCCGAGCGTGCTGGCAAGGGATGCCGGGTTCGATGCAGAACAGCGGGTCGGTATGCCCTTCACCCTGGTAGAACTTGGTCTTGCCCACCGTGGTGTGGGGCGTGGTGTCGTCTGTGCTCATGGCTCAATCTCCCTGAAATGATCGGTGCCTGGGCTTGCGCAATCGCGGGACAAGCCCGCTCCCACGGGTACATGTATCACGCCGCATGTGGGGTGCTGCGCGTGGATCGCAGCGATGGATCACAGCGTGTTTGGATTACAGCGTGGGAGCGGGCTTGCCCCGCGATTGCGTCAGCCCAGCCAACAAATGACTTAAGCCCTAGTGCAAAGTCCGAGGCTCCACCTGCGGCATCTGCACCTGAATCAACGCCGATTCGAGCAGCACCCGCAGCGCCTCCATTTCATGCATCGCAGCCAGGACCAGAATCGACACGGGCGACTTGGGATGCAGCAGAACAGCCTGATGCGCCACGGTCTGCGCGCAGAGGGCGTACTCCGTGGCCTGGATGATGGTGTCTTCGAGGGAGTGGTGGTTGTGAGGTGGATCTGGAACGATCTTTAACATAGCAACTTCCCTTTAGTGGTGCGGCCACCTGCCTGCTGTCAAACAGTAGGGTGGCAGCTGTACGTGGGTTGACAGACCGGCGGAAATTGCAAGCTCCGGCGCACGCAAGCGTGCCCGCACGTACAGCTGCCATAAGGGCTGCTGCATGCAATTTGCCGCGGCGGCCTGTCAAAGCCGATCGCTGATTTCAGCGACTTGCCGAGACTAAGGTGATGCAGGAGCAGTCGCAACGGAAAAAAGCGATAAGAGAATATTTGGGAAATGGACTACAAGGAAGGGGATAAAACTGAATCTTAAGCGCGGGGCAGAGCTCTGCTGGCACGGCAGTTGAAAAGTCATGAGCAGATTTGCTTTTAAAGCCGCTGGTGGAGTCGGTTAAAGATTGCAGTAGGGTATATTATGGAGCTATTGAGTTTTCACTCGTGGCTGTGTTTTTCTGGTTTTGCGCCTGCTTGTATTTATCTTTGTCTTAGCTGTTGCAGGGTGTCGAGGTCTGACTGGTCTGTGAATACGCAAAGGTCTCTGTTAAAGTCTTTGTGGTCCATGTCGTGCCATCTGCACAGGCGAATTTCAAAACTATTCAGTAATTCAGCTCCGATCGAGGCCAGTGCTAAGCCATGTAGATGAAATCTGATCTCTTTTCCAGTTTCACAGAATCTAAGTTTACGCATTAATGTGATTAGTTGATATAATAACATCGATGTTTCGTCTTTGCCTACAAAGGTGAGGTAATCTTCTTTTGATATTTTTTTGTGTGGTTGGGTTTCTTCAAGCGTGTCTAAAAATCTTCGCATTCCGTGATGCGAAGAGATGATGTCCTTGATTTTTTCGCATAAGAATACCCCATGGTTTCGAGAGGTCTGCAGCTTTTGCCAGTCCATCTGATCTAAGTGTATGACTGCTTGAAGTCTAAGTTGCCGATAAATCATGTAAAGTGTTAGCGCAGAAAGTATGGGTGCATAGATTCCTCCTAGCGCGCTCCCCATTTTTGCCCAGTCGTCATGCGTTTTCCATATTCCGATCCCGAATTGCCAGGCATAAATTGCTATAGGGGTAAGTAGAATTATTCCAAAAATAATAAATGTATTCCGGGTGCCCATTTTTCTAAGCGATATCAAGGTGCTTGCCCTTATGGCTGTCTGTTAAGTCGTTTGGTAATACTTCATTTGATCTTTACTGAACTAGGTTTTGGTTGTTGCCTCCAAGAAACGCCGCCTCCAATAACTGCCTCGTATACCCATGCTTCGGCTCATGAAATATCGCCCCCGCATCCCCCTGTTCCACCACCTGCCCATGCTTGATCACCATCAACTGATGACTCAACGCCTTCACCACCGCCAGGTCATGACTGATAAACAGATAAGTCAGGTTGTACTTAACCTGCAAATTCCGCAAAAGCTCAACCACCTGCCGCTGCACCGTCCGATCCAGCGCCGAGGTCGGCTCATCCAGCAAAATCAGCGCCGGCTTCAACACCAACGCCCGAGCAATCGCAATCCGCTGCCGCTGCCCGCCAGAAAACTCATGGGGATACCGATGCCGCGTCCTCGGATCCAGCCCCACTTCCTCCAACGCCGCAATAATCGCCGCTTCCTGCTCAGCCGGCGTGCCGATCTTGTGAATCCGTAACCCCTCGCCAACGATATCCGCCACGCACATGCGCGGGCTCAGGCTGCCAAAGGGATCCTGAAACACCACCTGCATTTCCCGCCGCAGCGGCCGCACGGCCTTCTGGTTCAGCCCCTCAAGATTCTGCCCATGGAAGCGAATGCCGCCTTGGCTGGAAATCAACCGCAGGATGGCCAGCCCCAAGGTGGACTTGCCCGACCCACTCTCGCCAACGATCCCCAGCGTCTGCCCCTGTGGCAGGCTGAAGTTCACCCCATCCACGGCCTTCACATGGTCCACGGTCCGGCGCAGCAGCCCCTTCTTGATCGGGAACCACACCTTCAGGTCCTTCACCTCCAGCAACGGCGCCCCTTCGGCATTCGCGGCAGGCGCGCCGCTGGGCTCGGCGTTGATCAGCATCTGCGTATACGGATGCTGCGGCTTGCTGAACAGCGTGGCGCAATCGGCCTGCTCGACGATCTTGCCGCACTGCATCACGCACACGCGGTGGGCGATGCGGCGCACCAGGTTGAGGTCGTGGCTGATCAGCAGCAGGGCCATGCCGAGGCGCGCTTGAAGTTCCTTGAGCAGGTCGAGGATCTTCAACTGCACGGTCACGTCGAGCGCCGTGGTGGGCTCGTCGGCGATCAGCAGTTCGGGCTCGTTGGCCAGGGCCATGGCGATCATCACCCGCTGGCGCTGGCCACCGGACAGCTCATGGGGCAGGGCTTTCAGGCGCTTCTTCGGCTCGGGAATACCAACCAGCTCCAGCAGCTCCAGCGTGCGCGCCGTGGCGGCCTTGCCGGTCAGCCCCTTGTGCAGCAACAGGATCTCGTTGATCTGCTTCTCGATGCTATGCAGCGGGTTCAGCGAGGTCATCGGCTCCTGGAAGATCATCGCAATGCGGTTGCCGCGAATGCGCTGCATGGGCTTCTCGCCCAGGTGCAACAGGTCCTTGCCGCCGTACTGGATGGTGCCGCTCGGATGCCGGGCCAGCGGGTAGGGCAGCAGGCGCAAAATCGAATGGGCGGTCACCGACTTGCCCGAGCCGCTTTCGCCGACCAGGGCCAGGGTCTCGCCCTTGCGGATGTCGAAGCTGATGCCGTCGACCACGCGGTTGACCTGCTCGCCAGTGACGAACTCCACCGCCAGGTCGCGGACTTCGATCAGGGTGTCTTGGCTCATGTCATTTCCTCGGGTCGAAGGCGTCGCGGGCGGATTCGCCGATGAATACCAGCAGGCTCAGCATCACCGCCAGCACGGCGAAGGCGCTGATGCCCAGCCAGGGGGCTTGCAGGTTGGACTTGCCCTGGGCGACCAGTTCGCCCAGCGACGGCGAGCCTGCAGGCAGGCCGAAGCCTAAGAAGTCCAGGGCGGTGAGGGTGCCGATGGCGCCGGTGAGGATGAACGGCATGAAGGTCATGGTCGAGATCATGGCGTTGGGCAGGATGTGGCGGAACATGATCGGGCCGTTGCGCATGCCCAGCGCGCGGGCGGCGCGCACGTATTCGAGGTTGCGCCCGCGCAGGAACTCGGCGCGCACCACGTCCACCAGGCTCATCCACGAGAACAGCAGCATGATGCCCAGCAACCACCAGAAGTTGGGCTGCACGAAGCTGGCAAGGATGATCAGCAGGTACAGCACCGGCAGGCCGGACCAGATCTCCAGGAAGCGCTGGCCGGCCAGGTCGACCCAGCCGCCGTAGAAGCCCTGCAAGGCGCCGGCGATCACGCCGACGATGGAGCTGGCGATGGTCAGCGTCAGGGCGAACAGCACCGAGATGCGGAAGCCGTAGATCACCCGGGCCAGCACGTCGCGGCCCTGGTCGTCGGTGCCCAGCAGGTTGTCGGTGGAAGGCGGCGCGGGGGCCGGCACCTTCAGGTCGTAGTTGATGCTCTGGTAGCTGTAGGGGATCGGCGCCCACAGCACGAAGGCGTCCTTTTTTTCCAGAAGCTCGCGGATGTACGGGCTCTTGTAGTTGGCCTCCAGCGGGAACTCGCCGCCGAAGGTGGTCTCGGGGTAGCGCTTGAAGGCGGGGAAGTACCACTCGCCGTCGTAGCGCACGGCAATCGGCTTGTCGTTGGCGATGAACTCGGCGCCCAGGCTCAGCACGAACAGCACCAGGAAGATCCACAGCGACCACCAGCCGCGGCGGTTGGCCTTGAAGCGCTCGAAGCGCCGACGATTGAGGGGGGACAGGGCCATGTCAGTGCTCCCGGCTGGCGAAGTCGATGCGCGGATCGACCAGGGTGTAGGTGAGGTCGCCGATCAGCTTCACCACAAGACCGAGCAGGGTGAAGATGAACAAGGTGCCGAACACCACCGGGTAGTCGCGGTTGATCGCCGCTTCGAAACTCATCAGGCCCAGGCCGTCGAGGCTGAAGATCACCTCGATCAACAAGGAACCGGTGAAGAAGATGCCGATGAACGCCGAGGGGAAGCCGGCGATCACCAGCAGCATGGCGTTGCGGAACACGTGGCCGTACAGCACCCGCGAGCGGCTCAGGCCCTTGGCCTTGGCGGTGACCACGTACTGCTTGTTGATCTCGTCGAGGAAGCTGTTCTTGGTCAGCAGGGTCATGGTGGCGAAGTTGCCGATCACCAGCGCGGTGATGGGCAGCACCAGGTGCCAGAAGTAATCGAGGACCTTGCCGGTGGTGGAAAGCTCGTCGAAGTTGTTGGAGGTCAGCCCGCGCAACGGGAACCAGTCGAAGTAGCTGCCGCCGGCGAACAGCACGATCAGCAGGATGGCGAACAGGAACGCGGGGATGGCGTAGCCGACGATGATCGCCGAGCTGGTCCATACGTCGAAATGGCTGCCGTGGCGCACGGCCTTGGCGATCCCCAGGGGGATCGACACCAGGTACATGATCAGCGTGCTCCATAGCCCCAACGAGATGGACACGGGCATCTTCTCGGCGATCAGGTCGATGACCTTGGCGTCGCGGAAGAAGCTGTTGCCAAAGTCCAGTTGGGCGTAGTTCTTGACCATGATCCACAGCCGCTCGGGCGCCGACTTGTCGAAGCCGTACATGCGCTCGATCTCGGCGATCAGTGCCGGATCCAGCCCTTGCGCGCCGCGGTAGTTGGAGCCGGCCACCGAGACTTCGGCGCCGCCACCGGCAATGCGGCTGGTGGCGCCGTCGAAGCCTTCGAGCTTGGCGATCATCTGCTCGACCGGGCCACCAGGGGCGGCCTGGACGATGATGAAGTTGATGATGAGGATGCCGAACAGGGTCGGGATGATCAGCAGCAGGCGCCGCAGGATATAGGCCAGCATGTCAGTGGGCCTCTTCCACGGCGGGGGCTTCGCTCACGGCAGGCGTGACGTCGGGCTTGATCCACCAGGTGTCGATGCCGATGTCGTACTTGGGTGACACGGCGGGGTGGCCGATGTGGTTCCAGTAGGCCACGCGGGAGGTCTTGATGTGCCAGTTGGGGATCACGTAGTAGCCCCACAGCAGCACCCGGTCCAGGGCGCGGCAGTGGTCGACCAGGCTCTGGCGCGAATCGGCGTTGATCAGCTGTTCCACCAACTGGTCGATGGCGGGGTCGCGCAGGCCGATGAAGTTGCGGCTGCCGGGGTTGTCGGCGGCGGCGCTGTTCCAGTATTCACGCTGCTCGTTGCCGGGCGAGTTCGATTGCGCGAAGCCGCCGACGATCATGTCGTAGTCCCGCGAACGCAGGCGGGTGATGTACTGCGATACGTCCACGCGGCGGATCTCGAGGTTGATGCCCAGGTCCGCGAGGTTACGCTTGAATGGCAGCAGCACGCGCTCGAACTGGGTCTGGGCCAGCAGGAACTCGATGCTCAGCGGCTTGCCGTCCTTGTCGACCATCTTGTCGTCGACGATCTTCCAGCCGGCGTCCTGCAGCAGCTTGTAGGCCTGGCGCTGCTGGTCGCGGATCATGCCGCTGCCGTCGGTGACGGGGTTGCGGAAGGCGCCGTTGAACACCTCGTCGGGCACCTTGCCGCGCAGCGGTTCGAGGATCTTCAGCTCGGCGGGCGAGGGCAGGCCGCTGGCGGCCATCTCGGAGTTCTCGAAGTAGCTGCCGGTGCGAGTGTAGGCGCCGTTGAACAGCTGCTTGTTGGTCCACTCGAAGTCCATCAGCAGGCTGATGGCGTGGCGCACGCGGATGTCCTGGAACATCGGCTTGCGCAGGTTGAAGATGAAGCCCTGCATGCCCACCGGGTTGCCGTTGGGGATCTCTTCCTTGATCAGGCGGCCGTCGCGCACGGCGGGCACATCGTAGGCGGTGGCCCAGTTCTTCGCGCTGACTTCCAGGCCGTAGTCGAACTGGCCGGCCTTGAGGGCTTCGAGGGCGACGGTGTTGTCGCGGTAGGAGTCGAAGGTCATCACGTCGAAGTTGTAGAAGCCGCGGTTGATCGGCAGGTCCTTGGCCCAGTAGTCCCTCACCCGCTCGTAACGGATCGAGCGGCCGGCCTTCACCTCGGCGACCTTGTACGGGCCACTGCCGAGCGGAATTTCCAGGTTGCCGCGGTTGAAGTCGCGGTTTGCATACCAGTGCTTGGGCAGCACCGGCAGTTGGCCGAGGATCAGCGGCAGCTCGCGGTTGTTGCTGTGCTTGAACTTGAACAGCACCTTCAGCGGGTCTTCGGCGACCACTTCGGCGACGTCGGCATAGTACTGGCGGTACAGCGGCGCGCCGTCCTTGATCAGGGCGTTGAAGGTGAACACCACGTCCTCGGCGCGCATCGGGTGGCCGTCGTGGAAGCGCGCCTCGGGGCGCAGGTAGAAGCGCACCCAGCTGTTGTCGGGGGCCTTTTCGATCTTGCCGGCCACCAGGCCGTACTCGGTGAAGGGCTCGTCCAGGCTCTGGCGCATCAGGGTGTCGTAGATGCTGCCGACGTTGTCGGCGGGCACGCCCTTGTTGATGAACGGGTTGAGGCTGTCGAAGCCGCCGAAGCTGGATTGGCGGAAGGTGCCGCCCTTGGGCGCGTCGGGGTTGACGAAGTCGAAGTGCTTGAAGGTGGCCGGGTATTTCGGCGCTTCGCCGTACAGGGTCAGGGCGTGTTGCGGGGCGGCCACGGCCGGGAGCGTGAGGCAGGCCAGCAGCAGGCTGGCGGCCAGGCGGCGCAGGGTCGGCGTCATTTGGCTTTCTCCGAAGTCTTCTTGATCCACCAGCTGTTCAGCCCGAGGGTGTAGGGCGGCGTGGTGACAAAGGCGAACCGGTTGCGGTAGGCCAGGCGGTGATTGTCGAGGTACCAGTTGGGGATCATGTAGTACTGCCATGAGAGCACGCGGTCCAGGGCGCGCGCGGCGGCGATCTGGTCATCGCGGCTGCGGGCGGCGAGCAGGGTGTCGAGCAGGTGGTCGACCACCGGGTCCTTCACGCCAGCATAGTTCTTGCTGCCCTTGGTGGCGGCCTGGCTCGAATGGAAATACAGCCACTGTTCGAGGCCCGGGCTCAGGGTCTGGTTCAGGGTCATCAGGATCATGTCGAAATCGAACTGGTCGAGCCGTTGTTTGTACTGGGCGCGGTCGACGGTGCGCAAGCGCGCATCGATGCCGATGCTGGCCAAATTTTCGACATAAGGTTGCAGGATGCGTTCGAGGTTCGGGTTCACCAGCAGCAGTTCCATACGGAATGGCTGGCCCTTGCCGTCCACCAGGCGCTGGCCGTTGAGCTTCCAGCCGGCCTGGGCGAACAGGTCGAGGGCCTGGCGCAGGGCCGCGCGGCTGATGCCGCTGCCGTCGGTGTGGCTGACCTGGTAGGGCTGGGTGAACAGCTTTTCGGGCAACTGGTCGCGGAACGGCTTGAGCAGCAGCCACTCCTTGCCGGTGGGCAGGCCGCTGGCGGTGAACTCGCTGTTGGGGTAGTAGCTGGTGGCGCGCCGGTAGGCGCCGTTGAACAGGGCGCGATTGGTCCATTCGAAGTCGAGCATCAGGCCCAGCGCCTGGCGCACCCGTGGGTCGCTGAACGCGGCACGGCGGCTGTTCATGAACAGGCCTTGGGTCTGCGTGGGGATCTGGTGCGGGATCTGCGCCTTGATCACCTCGCCCCGGCGCACGGCGGGGAAGGTGTAGCCGTTGGCCCAGTTCTTCGCCTGGTGCTCGATATAGATGTCGAACTCACCGGCCTTGAACGCTTCGAAGGCCACGGTGGCGTCACGGTAGAACTCGTATTCGACGCGCTTGAAGTTGTACTTGCCGCGGTTCACGGCCAGGTCCTTGCCCCAGTAGTCCTTCACCCGTTCGAACACCAGGCGCCGGCCCGGTTGCACCTCGCTGATGCGGTAGGGGCCGCTGCCCAGCGGCGGCTCGAAGGTGGTGGCCTTGAAGTCGCGCTTTTCCCAGTAGTGCTTGGGCAGCACCGGCATCTCGCCCAGGCGCAGGATCAGCAACGGGTTGCCGGCGCGTTTGAACACGAAGCGGATGCGCAGCGGACCGAGGATGTCGACCCGGGCCACTTCCTGCAGGTTGGTGCGGTAGATCGGGTGGCCGTCCTTGAGCAGGGTGCGGTAGCTGAAGGCGACGTCGGCGGCGGTGATCGGCACGCCGTCGTGGAAGTGCGCTTCGGGGCGCAGGTTGAACACCACCCAGCTGCGGTCCTCGCTGTACTCGACGGAACGGGCGATCAGGCCGTAGCTGGAAGTGGGCTCGTCGCCGGAGGGGTCGTACATGCCGGTGCCAACCATCAGCGGCTCGTTGAGCTCGTTGATGCCGTACTGCAGGAAGTTGGGCGTGGTGACCGGGCTCGAGCCCTTGAAGGTGTAGGGGTTGAGCGTGTCGAAGGTGCCGAAGGCCATGGCCCGCAAGGTGCCGCCTTTCGGGGCTTGCGGATTGACCCAGTCGAAGTGGGTGAAGCTGGCCGGGTACTTGAGCGTGCCGAACTGCGCGTATCCGTGGCTTTCGCTCACCATCGCGACGGCGGGGAAGCTCAAGGCCAGGCTGAGAGACAGCAGGAGGGGACGTATCAAGTCGGCATCCGATCCAGAAGGCGTTGGGCTTGGTTCGGGGTACAGTAACAGCTTGTCTGGAATGGAAAAAGGGTAGGGCGCGGGGCTTTGCTTCAGCCTTCAAAGCATCGCGGGGCAAGCCCGCTCCCACGCCAGGTCACGATCGGCGTGGGAGCGGCGGTTCGCCGCTGCGACTTGCCCCGCGATTGGGCTGTCAACGCGACAGGTAGACGGTCAGCGTCTGCCCCGGCTTGAGCGCATGCCCGCTACGCGGGTTCCAGCGCTTGAGGTGTTTCATCTCGACGTTGAAACGCTTGGCCACCAGGTAGTACGAGTCGCCCTTGCGCACCTTGTACTGGGTGGAGCGTTGCTTGGCATCGGCCACGCGGTTGGCCGCCGCGCTCGGCGCGTTGCCGCCACGCAGGGCCAGCACCTGGCCGACCTTGAGGCTGTTGCCGCGTAGGCTGTTCCAACGCTGGATGTCCTTGACCGCGACACGGTTGGCCTTGGCGATGCTGCCCAGGTTGTCGCCACGCTTGACCCGGTAGCTGCGTGCGGCCGGTGCCTTGGCATCGGCCAGGGCGGCCTGGAACACGGCCTTGTTCGGCTGCAGGGCGACCAGTTCCTCGGGCTTGAGGTTGGACATGCGGTCGCTCAGCAGCTGCGCCTTGGCGGTGGGCACCAGCAATTGCTGCGGGCCATCCACGGTCATGCGCTTCTTGAAGGCGGGGTTGAGCTGGATCAGCTCGTCTTCGTCGATGTCGGCGAAGGCCGCGACGCGGGACAGGTCGAGGCGGTCGTTGATGGCGACGGCTTCGAAATAGGGTTCGTTGGCGATCGGGTTCAGGTTGATCCCGTAGGCGGCCGGGGTGTTGACCACCTGCGACAGGGCCAGCAGCTTGGGTACGTAGTCGCGGGTTTCCTGCGGCAATGGCAGGTTCCAGTAGTCGGTCGGCAGGCCCAGGCGCTCGTTGCGCTCGATGGCGCGGCTGACGGTGCCTTCTCCGGCATTGTAGGCCGCCAGGGCCAGCAGCCAGTCGCCGTTGAACATGTCGTGCAGGCGGTTCAGGTAGTCCAGCGCGGCGTTGGTCGAGGCGGTGACGTCGCGACGGCCGTCATAGAAGTTGGTCTGGCGCAGCTTGAAGTGACGCCCGGTGGACGGGATGAACTGCCACATGCCGGCGGCGTGCGCGCGGGAGTAGGCCATCGGGTTGTAGGCGCTCTCGATGGCCGGCAGCAGGGCCAGCTCCAGCGGCATGTCGCGTTCTTCGAGGCGCTCGACGATGTAGTGCAGGTAGAGGCTGCCGCGCTCGCCGGCGTTCTCGAGGAACGACGGGTTGCTGGCGAACCACAGGCGTTGCTGTTCGATGCGTGGGTTGACGTCCATGCCGTCCTGCAGGGTGAAGCCCTGGCGCATGCGTTCCCAGACGTCCTGTGGCGGCGCTTCCTTGGGCTTGACCACCAGCGGCGCGGGCTTGTGCTTGATCCGCGCCTGGTAGTTGTGCGCGCGAACGCTGTCCGAATCGTCGAGCTGACGGGTGCTCTGGCAGCCGACCAGGGTGGCGGCCAGCGCCAGTGCACTGATCTGTGCCAGTCGCGTCAGGGCGACCGAATGAGCGGTTCTGCGGCTAGGGGAAGACATCGGCTGGAACGGTTATCCGGGCAAAAAAGTTGGGCGATTCTAGAAACCGGCCCCGGCCGGGTCAACCTTTGGGCTTATGTCACGATATATCTTGAGGTTATCAGAACACGTCCTTCCAAGACCTCAAGGCAGCAAAAACAGTGGCTTGGGTGGGGTTGGAATGTCCCTTCCATTCGTCTGCTTTTTGTTTAACGAATGTTTCAGCGGTACGCAAAAACGGGTTGGTCAGGCGCTCGAGGCCGATGGTGGAGGGCAAGCTGATGCGATTGTCGGCGCGCAGGCGGGTAACGTCTTCGAAGCGTTGCAGAACGTGCGGGTTTTCCGGTTCCACGGCGCGGGCGAAGCGCAGGTTGCTCAGGGTGTACTCGTGGGCGCAGTACACTTCGGTCTCTGCGGGCAGCGCGGCCAGGCGCTGCAGCGAGTGGTGCATCTGCTCGGGCGTGCCTTCGAACAGGCGGCCGCAGCCGGCGGCGAACAGGGTGTCGCCACTGAACAGTAGCGGCGTAGGCGATTGCGCAGTGTAATAGGCGATGTGCCCCAAGGTGTGGCCGGGCATGGCCATGACTTCGAAGGTCAGGCCCAGTGCCTGGACCTGCGCGCCGTCCTCCAGGGCAACGTCGCGGGCCGGGATGCGTTCGCTGGCCGGGCCGTAGACGGTGGCGCCGCTGGCCTGCTTCAGGGCTTCGACGCCGCCGACGTGGTCATGGTGGTGGTGGGTGACCAGGATCGCCTCCAGCGCCCAGTCGGGATGCTGGCCGAGCCAGGCGAGCACCGGCCCGGCATCGCCGGGATCGACCACTGCGCAGCGGCGATTGGCAGTATCCTGTAACAACCAGATGTAGTTGTCGTTGAAAGCGGGTAGGGCATCGATCTGTATCATGTGCGGATCCGTATCGCCAAGCCTGGACATTGGGGGCATCTTAGCCGCGATGGCGCGGCCGGAGAACCTTCGAGGGAGAACGCAATGACCGACCAAGCCTTCGCCCAGGCCGACCCCGACTGGGTCGAGCTCATCAGCCTGGCCCGCGACTGGTTCAGTGGCCCGCTTGGGCAGTTGATGCTCAAGGAAGAGGAAAAGTTGCTTGAAGAAGAGCTGCGACGGTTCTTCGGTGGCTACCTGGTGCACTACGGCCCCTGCGCCGAACCCCCGCCCAATGCGCCACAGGTGCAGCGCAACGTGCGCCTCGGTGCGCCGTTGCCGGGGGTGGAGATCGTCTGCGAGGAGCAGGCCTGGCCGTTGTCGGAGCATGCCGCCGACGTGGTGGTGCTGCAGCATGGCCTGGACTTCAGCCTGTCGCCCCATGGCCTGCTGCGCGAGGCGGCCAGCGCGGTGCGCCCGGGCGGTCACCTGCTGATCGTCGGCATCAACCCGTGGAGCAGCTGGGGCCTGCGGCATTTCTTCAGCCAGGGCGCCTTGCGCAAGGCCCGCTGCATCTCGCCTTCGCGGGTCGGCGACTGGCTCAACCTGCTGGGCTTCGCGCTGGAGAAACGCCGCTTCGGGTGCTATCGTCCGCCGCTTGCCTCGCCGGCCTGGCAGCAGCGTCTGGCCGGCTGGGAGCGGGTGGCCGGGGGTTGGCAGAGCGCCGGGGGCGGCGTCTACCTGCTGGTGGCGCGCAAGATGGTGGTCGGCCTGCGGCCGCTGCGCCTTGAACGCCGCGAGCCGATGGGCAAGCTGCTGCCGCTGCCATTGGCCAAGGTCAACCGCAGCGCCACCCACCCCGATTCCGAAAAGCACTGAACACGAGTGGTACATGAGCGATAGCGTCGAGATCTACACCGATGGTGCCTGCAAGGGCAATCCCGGCCCGGGCGGCTGGGGCGTCCTGATGGTTTTCAAGGGCGTCGAGAAGGAACTGTGGGGCGGCGAGCGTGAGACCACCAACAACCGCATGGAGCTGATGGCCGCGATCGAGGGCCTGAAGGCGCTCAAGCGCGAGTGCGAGGTGGTGCTGACCACCGACTCCCAGTACGTGATGAAGGGCATCAACGAGTGGATGACCAACTGGAAGAAGCGCGGCTGGAAAACCGCCGCCAAGGAGCCGGTGAAGAACGCCGACCTGTGGATGGCCCTCGATGAACAGGTCAACCGGCACAAGGTGACCTGGAAGTGGGTGCGCGGGCATATCGGCCACCCGGGTAACGAGCGGGCTGACCAGTTGGCCAATCGTGGGGTCGACGAAGTACGCGCCCAGCGTTGATTGTGTTGCGGGCCATCGCGGGGCAAGCCCGCTCCCACAGGGTGAGCACTGTATGCGTGGGAGCGGGCTTGCCCCGCGATGGCCGCAAAGCGGCCCCGATTTCGGTATACTCCCACCCCGAATTCAAGCACCGCCAGTTGGAGTCCCCGCGTGGAGCAGCAGCAAGACAAACGGTTCGTCATCCTCGACACCGAGACCACCGGCATGCCGGTGGCCGAAGGCCACCGCATCATCGAGATCGGTTGCGTCGAGGTCGTGGGCCGGCGCCTGACCGGGCGGCATTTTCACGTCTACCTGCAGCCTGACCGCGACAGTGACGAGGGCGCGATCAACGTCCACGGCATCACCGACGCCTTCCTGGTCGGCAAGCCGCGTTTCGGCGATGTGGCCGAGGAGTTCTTCGAGTTCATCCAGGGCGCCACCCTGGTCATCCACAACGCGGCGTTCGACGTCGGCTTCATCAACAACGAGTTCGCGCTGATCGGCCAGCAGGACCGCGCCGACATCTCACAGCACTGCCCGATCCTCGACACCCTGATGATGGCGCGCTCGCGCCATCCGGGGCAGCGCAACAGCCTCGATGCGCTGTGCAAACGCTACGGTATCGACAACTCTGGCCGTGAACTGCACGGCGCCTTGCTCGACTCGGAACTGCTGGCCGACGTCTACCTGGCGATGACCGGCGGCCAGACCAGCCTGTCGCTGGCGGGGGATGGCGCGCAGGGCGAGGATGGGCAGGCCAGTACCGGCAGCGAGATCCGTCGGATTACCGGCCGTGCGGCAGGTAAGGTGATCATGGCTAGCGAGGAAGAGCTCGAGGCCCATGCAGAGCGCTTGGCGGCCGTCGCGAAGTCAGCCGGTGGGCCGGCGATGTGGCAGGCGTTGACCGAGCCGACCGCCAGCTGATCTAAAGAAAGTACCGGCCCTATCGCGGGGCAAGTCGCAGCGGCGAACCGCCGCTCCCACGCCAGCCCTTGATAACTTTTTAAGGGCTGGCGTGGGAGCGAGCTTGCCCCGCGATGGCATCAACTACCCTGAGGGAAAAGCCCGCAGAGGTAGCCGCCCGATGTACAAGGACCTCCAGTTCCCCATCCTCATCGTCCACCGGGCGATCAAGGCCGACAGTGTCGCCGGCGAACGGGTGCGCGGCATCGCCGACGAACTGGCCAGGGACGGCTTTGCCATCCTCGCCGCCGCCGACCAGGCCGAGGCGCGCCTGGTGGCCGCCACTCACCACGGCCTGGCCTGCATGCTGATCGCCGCCGAGGGTGTCGGCGACAACAGCCGCCTGCTGCAGAACATGGCCGAGCTGATCCGCCTGGCTCGGCTGCGCGCACCCAACCTGCCGATCTTCGCCCTGGGCGAGCAGGTCACTCTGGAAAACGCCCCGGCCGAGGCCATGGGTGAGCTCAACCAGCTGCGCGGCATCCTCTACCTGTTCGAAGACACCGTGCCCTTTCTCGCCCGCCAGGTGGCACGGGCCGCGCACAGCTACCTCGACGGCCTGCTGCCACCGTTCTTCAAGGCCCTGGTGCAACACACCGCGCAGTCGAACTATTCCTGGCACACGCCGGGCCACGGCGGCGGCGTGGCCTATCACAAGAGCCCGGTGGGGCAGGCATTCCACCAGTTCTTCGGCGAGAACACCCTGCGCTCGGACCTGTCCGTGTCGGTGCCCGAGCTGGGTTCGCTGCTCGACCACACCGGCCCCCTGGCCGCCGCCGAGGCGCGGGCGGCGCGCAACTTCGGCGCCGACCATACCTTCTTCGTCATCAACGGCACCTCCACCGCCAACAAGATCGTCTGGCACGCCATGGTCGGGCGCGGTGACCTGGTGCTGGTGGACCGCAACTGCCACAAGTCGGTGGTGCACGCGATCATCATGACCGGCGCCATCCCCCTCTACCTGAGCCCGGAGCGCAACGAGCTGGGCATCATCGGGCCGATTCCGCTCAGCGAGTTCACCCCGGCGTCGATCCAGGCGAAGATCCAGGCCCATCCGCTGGCTCAGGGGCGGCCGGCGACGATCAAGCTGGCGGTGGTCACCAACTCCACCTACGACGGGCTGTGCTACCACGCCGGGCTGATCAAGCAGACCCTCGGCGCCAGTGTCGAGGTGCTGCACTTCGACGAGGCCTGGTTCGCCTACGCCGCCTTCCATGAATTCTTCGCCGGCCGCTATGCCATGGGCACGCCACGCGGCGATGAAGGGCCGCTGCTGTTCAGCACCCATTCCACCCACAAGCTGCTGGCCGCCTTCAGCCAGGCGTCGATGATCCATGTGCAGGACGGCGCCTCCCGCCAGCTGGACCGCGACCGTTTCAACGAAGCGTTCATGATGCATATCTCCACCTCGCCGCAGTACAGCATCCTCGCCTCGCTGGACGTGGCCTCGGCGATGATGGAAGGCCCGGCCGGGCGTTCGCTGCTGCAGGAGATGTTCGACGAGGCTCTGAGCTTTCGCCGGGCGCTGGCCAACCTGCGCGAGCACATCGCCGTCGACGACTGGTGGTTCAGCATCTGGCAGCCGCCACAGGCCCAGGGCGGTGAGCGCCTGGAGGCGGCGGACTGGCTGCTGCAGCCGGGTGCCGAATGGCATGGCTTTGCCGAACTGAGCGACGACTACGTGCTGCTTGACCCACTCAAGGTCACCCTGGTGATGCCCGGGGCCGGTGGCGGCGCGGGCGAGCAGGGCATTCCGGCTGCAGTGGTCAGCAAGTTTTTGTGGGAGCGGGGGCTGGTGGTGGAGAAGACTGGCCTGTACAGCTTCCTGGTGCTGTTCTCGATGGGCATCACCAAGGGCAAGTGGAGCACGCTGCTCACCGAACTGCTGGAGTTCAAGCGCCACTACGACGCCAATACCGCGCTGGCCGACTGCCTGCCCAGCGTGGTAACGCCGCAGCCTTCACGCTACCAGGGGCTGGGGCTGCGCGACCTGTGCCAGCAACTGCATGCCTTCTATCGTGGCAATGCCACGTCCAGGCAGCTCAAGTTGCTGTTCACCCGTTTGCCCGAGGTGGCGATGACGCCTGCCGAGGCCTATGACCGGATGGTGCGCGGGGAGGTGGAGGCGGTGCCGATCGAGCAACTGCTGGGCCGGGTCGCGGCGGTGATGCTGGTGCCGTATCCGCCGGGAATCCCCTTGATCATGCCGGGCGAGCGCTTCACCGAGGCGACCCGCTCGATCCTGGTCTACCTGGATTGCGCCCGGGCCTTCGACCAGGGCTTCCCGGGCTTCGTCGCCGACGTGCATGGCCTGCAGCGCGAGGGGACGCTGTACACCGTCGATTGCGTCAAGGAATGCGGATGATCTCGACGCCGGTCTGGGCCAGCTCGAAGCGGTCGTCGCCCAGGTGGTTGACGCGGTCGCCGATGGCCAGCCGATAGCTGGTGACCGGCGCGCCGAGGGTGCTGCCGTCGGCCTGCAGGGTGGATTCCTGGAATTCGTGGACGGGGTAGATACGGCCTTCGGCGTCGCGGGCGTGGAACTGGCCGACCATTACTGCTGCCATTTAGGTGGAAACCTCTGAATCGTGTAGGAAATGTCTGTAGGCATAGACCAGTGAAACGCCCGGGAAGTTTTCAGCCGAATGGAAAAAAACCGGGAAGCCGAGGAACGGTCATCTATAACTAACTGGTCCCATTCCCAGAGCAGAGGTTGCAAAACGCCATGAGCCAGGTCTATTCGGTTGCGGTTGTCGTCGGCAGCTTGCGCAAGGAGTCCTACAACCGCAAGGTGGCCCGCGCGCTGTCTGAGCTGGCGCCGTCCAGCCTTGCCCTGCGGATCGTCGAGATCGGCGACCTGCCGTTGTACAACGAAGATGTCGAGGCCGAGGGCGCCCCCGAGGCGTGGAAGCATTTTCGCGACGAGATCCGCCGTAGCGACGCAGTGCTGTTCGTCACCCCGGAGTACAACCGTTCGGTACCGGGCGGGTTGAAGAATGCCATCGACGTGGGATCGCGGCCCTATGGGCAGAGTGTGTGGGGCGGCAAGCCGGCGGCGGTGGCCAGCGTGTCGCCGGGGGCGATCGGCGGGTTCGGCGCCAATCATGCGGTGCGCCAGTCGCTGGTGTTCCTCGACATGCCGTGCATGCAGATGCCCGAGGCGTATATCGGCGGGGCGGCGACGCTGTTCGATGACAGCGGCAAGCTCAATGACAAGACCCGGCCGTTCCTGCAAGGCTTTATCGACAGGTTTGCATCGTGGGTGAAGCTCAATCGGGCAGTTTGATCTCCAAAGGCATCGCGGGGCAAGCCCGCTCCCACGCCAGACGACATGTATGCTGGGGCGTGGGAGCGGGCTTGCCCCGCGATGTTTTTCGACATCATGCGCTCTGCGGCATCTCCCCCTTGGCCAATCGCCGATTGATATCGGCAATCACCTCGGGCAACTCGTTGATGGTATCGATCAAGTAGTGCGGCCGCGATGCGGCGAACATCCCATGGATCCGCTTGCGCTCGCTCTCCAGTTTCTCCGTGCTCAACGCCCGGTAGCCTTCCCAGGTCAGCCCCAGGGCATTGCCCGAGCACACCAGCGCCACGGTCCACATCCCGGCGCGGCGGCCTTCGAGAATCCCCGGCACGGTGTCGTCGACCTTCACGCAGGCAGCCACGTCATCGATGCCCAGGGCAATCACGTTGGCCAGTGCCTGGGCTGGCCACGGGCGACCATTCGGCGTCTCGTCGGTGGCCACCACATGGTCGGCCACGTAGCCGTTCTGCGCGGCCAGTTCGACCACCTTGTCCATCACCACCTTCGGGTAGCCCGAGCAGGAACCGATCTTCAGGCCGTCCTTGCGCAGCCCGGTCAGGGTGTCCAGGGCGCCGGGGATCAGCGCCGAGTGCACGGCGATCTTCTCGATCTGCAGCGGCATGAAGCGCTCGTAGATGGCTGTGACGTCGTCGTCGGTCGGCGTGCGGCCGAACACCTTGCGGTAGCGCTCGGCGATCTCCGGCACGTCGCACAGGGTGCGGATGTGGTCCCACTTGCCCATGCCCATCGGGCCACGGGCTTCTTCGATGGACACCTGCACGTCGAACTCGGCGAAGGCTTCGACGAAGATCTGGGTCGGGGCGAACGAGCCGAAGTCGACCACGGTGCCGGCCCAGTCGAGGATGGCGGCTTGCAGCTGGGTGGGGTTGCTGTAGTTCATGTGCGCGTTTTCCTTGGATTGGGTGGGCAGGGGGTCAGATGTCCAGCACTTCCATTTCCCGCAGCACGTCGGCCACGGCATTGACGGCGGCCTGCATGCCGTCGGCACCGACCACGCCGATGCAGCCGACGCGGAAGGTCTCGACCTGGGTCAGCTTGCCCGGGTAAAGGATGAAGCCCTTGGCCTTGACCCGCTCGTAGAAGTCCTTGAACTGGTAGCGCGGATCCTTCGGCGCGTGGAAGGTGACGATGATCGGTGCCTGGATTGCGGCTGGCAGGAAGCTCTGCAGGCCGATCTTCGCCATGCCGTCGAGCAAGGTCTTGCAGTTGTCGGCGTAGCGCTGGTGGCGGGCGGGCAGTCCCCCCTCTTCGTTGTATTGCTGCAGTGCTTCGTGCAGGGCGGCGACCACGTGGGTCGGCGGGGTGAAGCGCCACTGGCCGGTCTTGGCCATGTAGGCGTGCTGGTCGTGCAGGTCCATGGCCAGGGAGTGGGCGTTGCCTTCGGCGGCAGCCAGGGCGGCTTTCTCGGCGAAGACGAAGCCCATGCCCGGCACGCCTTCCAGGCACTTGCCGGAGGCGGCGATCAGCGCTTCGAAGGGGACCTGGCGGGCATCGATCGGCAGCGCGCCGAACGAGCTCATGGCGTCGATGATCAGGCGCTTGCCGTGGCGCTGGATCACCTGGGCGATCTCGGGCAGCGGGTTGAGGATGCCGGTGCTGGTCTCGCAGTGGATCAGCGCTAGATGGGTCACGGCAGGGTCGGCGGCCAGCAGGCGGTCGACGTCGGCGGCGGTGGTCGGCTGGTCCTCGGCGGTCTCGAAGGTGCTGTAGGCGCGGCCTAGCACCTTGCAGATCTTCGCCAGGCGCTGGCCGTAGGCGCCGTTGATCAGCACCAGGACCTTGCCGTCACGGGGTACCAGGGTGCCGATGGCGGCCTCGACGGCGAAGGTGCCGCTGCCTTGCAGGGGCACGCAGTGGTGGCTGGCGCTGCCGTCGATGATGGCCAGCAGTTGTTCGCACACGCTGGCGGTCAGCTGGTTGAAGTCGCGGTCCCACGAGCCCCAGTCCACGAGCATGGCCTGGCGGGTGCGGATCGAGGTGGTCAGTGGACCGGGGGTCAGCAGGATCGGGGCGTTGCTCATTCCGTGGTTCCTCACTATGCGGTGGGCTGGAAACTAGTGGGGCTAGGTTGCAATTCGCTGTGTCATCAATCAAATTGTTTGTAGATATGCCAGCCATAAGTCAGGCCGATAGATATGAATCTGTTCCAGCTCCGCGCTTTCGACGCCGTCGCCCGCGAGGGCAGCTTCACCCGCGCCGCCGAGCGCCTGTTCATCAGCCAGCCGGCGGTGACCGGGCATGTAAAGGCGTTGGAGGAGCACTACCAGATCACCTTGCTGCGCCGCACCGCCCGGCGGGTTGAGCTGACCGAGGAGGGCACGCGCCTGGCGGCCATCACCCGGGCCATGTTCGGCCTGGCCGAGGAGGCCCAGGCCATGCTCGAGGCCAATCGGCAGTTGCTGACCGGGCGCCTGGAGGTGGCGGCGGACGGCCCGCACCGGGTGATGCCGATGCTGGCGCAGTTGCGCGAACGCTACCCCGGCATCACCGTCAACCTGCGCCTGGGCAATGCCCAGGAAACCCTGGCCGCGTTGCTGTCGGAACATGCGGATGTGGCCGTGCTGACCGAGATCGAGCCGCGCAAGGGCCTGCACCTGCAGGCCTTGTGTGAATCGCGGTTGTGCGCGCTGCTGCCCGTGGGGCATGCGTGGGCGGGTGCCGGGGGAGACTTGCCGCTGGCCGAGCTGGACAGGCAGATCATGGTGCTGCGCGAGCCCAGCTCGACGACCCGGCGCACCTTCGACAAGGCCTGTAGCGACGCGGGCGTGCAGCCGCGGGTGCTGCTTGAACTGGACAGCCGCGAAGCGGTCACCGAGGCGGTGGCGGCGGAACTGGGCATCGGCGTGGTGTCCTCGACCGAGGTGGCCCATGACCCTCGGGTGGTGGCCCGTCCCCTGGCTGGCCAGGGCCTGGTCAACCAGCACATGGTCGGTTGCCTGGAGCGCCGCCGCGAGCTGCGCCTGATCCAGGCGTTCCTGGGCCTGGCCGCCGGCCAGTGATTGGCGGCTGACGTTTTCCCCGTGGCGGCCTAAGATGGCCGCCACAGCGCAGACTGGATTGTCGATGAGCGAGAAGGACACCATTTCCATGCAACTGGTGCGCGAGGCCCTGTTGCAGACCTGCCCGGCCGGCGAACCCGATGCCGGGCTGCTGGCCCGTGCCGGGATCGCGGCCGAGCAGCTGGACCTGCCCGAGGCGCGGGTGACGGCAGAGTCCTATGCCCGGCTCTGGCGCCTGCTGGCGCGGCGCTGCAACGACGAGTTCTTCGCCATGGACCGGCGCGGCCTGCGCAGCGGCAGCCTGGCCTTCATGGCCCGCAGCGCCATGGCCCAGCCGACCCTGGGCGCGGCCCTGGACAACCTGCTGGCGTTCCTGTCGCTGATGCTCGAAGACCTGCAACCGGGCCTGGTGCGGCAGCAGAGCCTGGCCGAGATCGTCATCAACGAGCCCGGCGAGACGCCGCGCCGGGCGTTCACCTATTTCACCTTCTGGATGATCGTGCACGGACTGGCTTGCTGGTTGGCCGGGCGGCGCATCCCGATCCTGGCCATCGACCTGCGTTGCGCCGAGCCGCCGTTCTGCGACGACTACCGGGTGATGTTCTCCGAGAACCTGCAGTTCGAGCGCCCGCGCACGCGGATGATCATCGCCGCCGAATGCCTGGAGCTGCCGGTCAGGCGCAGTGACGAGGAGTTGCAGCGTTTCCTGGCCGAGGCCCCAGGCAACATCCTGGTCAAGTTTCGCGACCCGGCCAGCCTGGCCCGGCAGATCCGCCACCGCTTGCTGGAGATGCCGCCGGGCGCCTGGCCGGACGCCGAGCAGGTGGCCGTCAACCTGCACATGTCGGTGTCAACGTTGCGTCGACGCCTGTCGGAAGAGGGCCAGAGTTACCAGGGCATCAAGGATGGCGTGCGTCGGGAGCTGGCCATTGCCTGGCTGGCCGAGGCGCGGCTGGGGTTGGGCGATATCGCTGAACGCCTGGGCTTCGCCGACAGCAGTTCGTTCTACAAGGCGTTTCGCAAGTGGTTCGGCTGCAACCCAGGACATTACCGTTCGCTGGTCATGCACGAAGGGGGCGTAGCGGGTGGGTGAGCTTTCCCGCTGAAGCGGTTTTGATGGCATGTTCACTGTAAGGCACCTCCAAGCACAAGGTCCTTACAGCATGAATTCGAACACCCTCCTGCCAACCGAAGCCGCCAGGAACGAGCAGCTGCGCGCACTGCTGGACAAGTTTGTTGGCGCAAGACTGCCGGACTGGTTCACGCAAGCCTCCCTGGAACGTCTGAGGGCGCTGCACAAGGCGTTCCAGGCCCATGAAAGCAGCCGTCAGCGCCTGGCGCAGGCGACTGTCGAGTTGGTGTCGGCGCAGCAGTTCGCCGAACAGCATTTCCAGGCGATGCTCAAGACCCAGTTGCCCAATGCCCCTGCACTGGATGCCCTGGAGTGGATCGACGCGTGGTACGGGGTGACGCCGATCCTGTCCACGCCAAGTGTCGAGCCACGCGAACTGCGTTCGCCGGCGCGGCTGCGTTTGATGCAGAACTTTCCCGCCGGGGCCTCGTACTTTGTCGCCACGGGGTTGGTGAACACCGGCGCATCGAGTGTCCTGGCAAGTCCGGAAGTCGTTGCAGGCAGTTGTCGCAAGCTGGACCTGGGCAAGCAGTACCAGGCACTGATCGGGCGGGTGCTGAGCCAGGCCAATCGGGCATTGCTCGCCGAGCACAAACGTGCCGCGTTTGTCTTGATGTGCGAGCTGGCCTTGTGTCGTGCCGGGATCACTGCCGAGCAACACGTGGCTTTGCACCAATTGTCGAGCGGCAGGATGGATCAGCCGGGCCAGCGATGCTTCGCAAGCGCCGGCGAGCTGCGCATGCTCGGTCACACCGTCGAGAACGCCCTGAAGATCCAGTTGCGCGACGAGGAGGGCGCGAACCAGGGGGTGATCCTGTACGTGCCCGATGACGGGCAGAACTCCCTGCGCTACTTCGATTCGTCCACGTTGATGGAGCAGGCGCTGGCGACCGAGTTGGATAACGCCGATATCCGTCGGGATTTCCGTGAACGGATTCGCCTGCGTGACCGGTCCGCGTTCAGTCAATTGCTGGAAATGCGCCTGAGCGATGATGTGCCTGACCTGCAGTTGGAGGGCGCCACTTCAGGGCAGGACATCTTCATCACCTTGGCCAATACCCAGGTCGCACGGTTCAAAGACGATGGCAAGCTGCTGCTGGTCTCGAACGCGGACGCCGATCAGCGTGCCGCCAACGAGCGCCTGGCGGTCTGGTCGGAGGTCGGTTTCAGCGTGCTGGGACTGGCCGGCCTGGGAATCCCGATCGTCGGTGTCGCGCTGTTCGCGACCTTGGTGGTGGACACCCTGGCGCATGTCTATGAGGGCGTTGTCGACTGGAGCAAGGGGCACCAGCATGAAGCCCTCGAGCACCTGTTCGCTGTCGCCGAGACCGTGGCGATCACCGCCGCCACCGCCGCGGGTGCGACGGTGCTGGCGAAGGTGTTCAAGCGCAGTTCGTTCGTCGACTTGCTGGATCCGGTCAGGACGGGTCAGGGCGCGCGTCTTTGGCAGGCCGACCTGCAGGTGTACGAGTCGGACCCGGGAGCGGCACGCTTGCTGGACAATGGCCTGTATGGCAAAGGCGCTCGACGCTGGTTGCGCGCCGACGACAAGTACTACGAGTTGCAACGGGAGGCACCCGGCAAGCCCTGGCGTCTGCGTCATGCCGAGCGCCAGGATGCCTATGGGCCACCGGTCGACTTCAATGGCGAGCGTTGCTGGCGCATTCGCCTGGAGCGGCCTCTGGAGTGGGATGACAGCACCCAGATGCTCAATCGCCTGTGGCCGCTGGATCCGCCGCTGTCCGCCGACACCGCCGGGCGGATCCTGCGGGTCGCCGGCGTCGACAAGGAGGCGCTGCGCGGCGTGCTGGTGGAAAACCGCCCGGCACCGATCGGCTTGCGGGATACCTTGAGGCGCTATATGGCGGCGAATCGGGTTTCGGCGCTGTTCAGCGCCCTGGAGAAACCAGGCGCCATCCTGGAGGACTCCCAGGTGTTGGCATGGTGCAGGGCCTGTG
This sequence comes from Pseudomonas peradeniyensis, assembly GCF_014268935.2. Lineage (GTDB taxonomy): Bacteria > Pseudomonadota > Gammaproteobacteria > Pseudomonadales > Pseudomonadaceae > Aquipseudomonas > Aquipseudomonas peradeniyensis. The sequence continues at coordinate 536,665 of NZ_JABWRJ020000005.1, forward strand.
CGGACATGCACACGCTGGATGACCAGGCCATCGGCAGGCAGTTGCTGACGCGACGCTACGAGTTGCGTGAGGCGTTGCAGAAGCACCTCGCGGAGGACCTGTTGCTCGCCGAGGACCCGCTGGAGGCCTTGCCGGACGATGAGCCCGCCGCGGACGCACTGCTGCAGCAGATGCAAAACGAGTTTCCCGGCTTGCCCCTGGCCTATGCCACCGAAGCGGTGCAAAGCGCCGACTCGATGCTGCGACGGGTGGCCATCAGCGAGTCGCGGCTGCCGATGGCGATCCTCAAGCAGGTCCGCGCACTGCTTGGACAAGCGCGGTTGACGCGTGCCCTGGAAGGCCTCCTGCTGGACACCAGCTACAGTGACGAGACCGGTGAACTGGTGCTGGCCCTGCTGCCCAGGGTCGCCAACTGGCCAGCATCGTTGAACCTGGAACTGCGCGAAGGCTCGGCTTTTGGCCGATTGATCGGCGTGCTGGATCCTGGCGGCCCGCGTGCGAGCCGCACCGTGCTGGTCTGGCGGTCGGGGCAGTTTCACCTCTACGACCCCGAGGGCATGGCGCTGGAGCAGGACATAGACGCGCCCGGCGGCTTGTTTCAGGCACTGGTCGGTCTGCTGGGGCGTGAAGGGAAGCAGGCACTCAAGCTCACCGACCTGGCGCCGGCCGAGCAGTTGCGACAGGCGGTTATCGGCGTGTTGCCGAAAACCCGGGAGGCCGTTATCAGCCGACTGGGCTGGCGGTCGGCGGCGCCCTGGTTCAACCCTGGCAGGCGTCTGCCCGACGGGCGAGTCGGCTACACCCTTGGCGGTTCCCTTTCTCGTCGAGCGGGCTCCATGGATACCCTTCGCCAGCGCGCCCGGGCGCTCTATCCCTCGCTCAGCGTCGTCGAGGTGGACAGGATGATCCAGGAGTGGCAATTGCGCACCGGGGATGCCATCGAGGAACTTCTGAGCCAGGAAACCAACTTCACCTACCTGGACGATACGCTGAGTGCCTGGGAGCGTGAGCCGCGCAGCCGTGGGGTACGCAACCGTCGCCGGCAGTTCTCCAATCGCCTGCGCAGTGCCTGGCGTCATGAGGGGGAAATCGTTCGCAGCCGGAGCGAGGGACGGGTCGGGCGTATCCTGAGCATCGAAGGCTGGCGTGTCGGCTCGTTGCCGGACCTGCCTGCGGAAGTCGACATGGGACACATCTTCGAGCTGCGCATGTCCGGCATGGACCTGATGAGTATGTCGCCGCTGTTTCTGGGGTGCTTCGACTCCCTGGAAACCCTGAGCTTGAACAACAACCTGCTGACTTCGGTGCCTGCGCAGATCGCCCAGTTGCCCAAGCTCAGGAGGCTGGAAATGAGGTCTAACCGGATCCAGATGAGCGCCGCAGACGCCGCGACCTTGTCCAGTCTCGACGGTTTGGAGACACTGGTGCTCGACTTCAATCCGCTACGTTCGCTCGACCTGGATTTCTCTCGGCTCACCGAATTGCAGTTCCTCAGGGTGAACCGATGCTCGCTGCGGGGCGTGCCGGCAGGTATCGAGCAATGCGCTCAACTGATCCTGGCCGATCTGCGCTTCAACCTGATTTCCACGATTCCCAATGGCCTGATGGCGACTTCGCGCGCCTTCAGGCGTCGCGTGAATCTGGACGGCAATCCATTGCCATTGCCTACCTTGACCGCATTCATGGCCGGGGACGCGGAAGAACCTGTCGATGCACAGCTGCCGGAGGTTGTCGACCCCATGCAGCGCTGGCTCGAGACGGGGGAGTCGAAAGGGCGTGCGCAGCGGCGCGTCATGTGGCAGCGCGTGCAGCAACTCGACGGCAGCACGCAATTGTTCCAGTTGCTGGCCAATCTCACCAGAACCCAGGATTTTCTCCAGGCCCCCAAGTACCTGGGCGAGCAGGTCTGGCAGTTGATCGAGGAGGTCGACAGCGACAGCGTGTTGCGCGACGACCTTTTCACCCATGCTGGCATCCAGCTCACCTGCCACGACAGCGTCGCGGAGCGCTTCAGCAGGCTGTGGATGCGGGCGCTGGTCCACCATGCCGAAATAGAGGGCAAGGTAGGGGAGAACGGTGACGAGTTGCTGAAACTGGGGCGCTCACTGTTCCGCCTGGACCGGCTGGACGAGTTTGCCAGGGAGGAGGTGATGCTGCGGGAGGTGTCGGGGCGTGATGTCGATGAACTGGAGGTCGTGCTCGGCTTGCGCGTCGAGTTGACCGACACGCTTGGTCTGATCGGGCAGCCCAGGTCGATGCTGTACGGGGCGGTAGCGGATATCACGCCTTCGTTGAAGGAGCGAGCGGTCAACGCGGTGCTGGCGGACGAGACGGATGGGCACCTGGTGCAGAGTCTGGCCAATCGCGAGTTCTGGCGGGACTACCTGAAAGTGCGGCATGGCGCGCTCTTTGCCCAGCATGACGAAGAGTACGTTGAAAAGCTTGCCGCGCTGGACGAGCAGGCCTTGAGCAGCGATGCGTACCTGAAGGCCTGCAATGCCGTGGCGGTGGAGCGTGAGGCCAGTGAGCGCACCTTGATGGTCACGCTCACCCAGGATGTGCTGGACCTGGAGGCAGTGGGTGGCAAGCTTGACCCGGTGGATGGCGAATCCGCTCAGCCGGATTGACAGCTTTGGCCATTGCCGGCTGCGCCTCTCGGCGCGAACATCGTCAGACCGATGGTGCACTCCAACAATAAGAAACCAGGAGTCTGACGATGCGCGATTACGCCGAGGCCGCCCGTTCGTTCGACCATGCCCAGGCCGCCGCTACGGCGCTGCATGGCAACTTCGAGGCCCTCAATGCCTGTGTCGAGTGCTGCGACCGCCACACTGGCAGCGACAAGCCCGCCCTGGTCTGGGAAGACCGGGATGGCAACAGCGGGTGCTACACCTTCGATCAACTGCAGGCCCTGGCCGCACGCTTTGCCAACGTGCTCAAGGCCCAGGGCGTCAAGGCCGGCGACCGCGTCGCCGGCCTCATGCCGCGTACCCCCGAATTGCTGGTGACCATCCTCGCCACCTGGCGCCTGGGCGCGGTCTACCAGCCATTGTTCACCGCTTTCGGCCCCAAGGCCATCGAGCACCGTCTTGAGCAGTCCCACGCCAAGGTGGTGGTCACCGACCGCCACAACCGGCCCAAGCTCGATGAGGTGGCGGACTGTCCGACTGTCGTCACGGTCGGTGCCGTCGAGGGCGAACTGGACTTCCATCGCAGTCTCGCGGCCGCCGCCGACGCTTGCGCGCCAGTGATGCGTACTGGCAACGATCCTTTCTTGCTGATGTTTACCTCGGGCACCACCGGCCCGGCCAAGCCGCTGGAAGTACCATTGCGCGCCATCGTCGCGTTCCAGGGCTACATGCGCGACGCCATCGGCCTGCGCCCGGACGACAACTTCTGGAACCTGGCCGACCCCGGTTGGGCCTATGGCCTTTACTATGCGGTCACCGGACCGCTGTCACTGGGCCACGCCACCACCTTCTACGACGGCCCGTTCAGCGTCGAAAGCTGCGCGCGGGTCATCGACAAGCTGGGTATCACCAACCTGGCAGGCTCGCCCACGGCCTACAGGCTGCTGATCGCGGCGGGCAGCGCATTCTCGGCGCCGATCAAAGGGCGCCTGCGGGTAGTCAGCAGTGCCGGCGAACCGCTCAACCCTGAGGTGATCCGCTGGTTCGCCGACGAGCTCGGCGTGACCATCCACGACCACTACGGCCAGACCGAGCTGGGCATGGTGCTGTGCAACCACCATGCGCTGGCGCACCCGGTGCACCTGGGCTCGGCCGGCTTCGCCATTCCCGGCCACCGCATCGTCGTGGTGGACGAGCAGGGCAACGAACTGCCTGCCGGCCAGCCCGGCATCCTCGCGGTGGACCGCGAGCAGTCGCCGCTGTGCTGGTTCGCCGGTTACCACGGGCTGCCGACCAAGGCCTTCATCGGCAAGTACTACCTGTCCGGCGACACCGTCGAGCTCAACCACGACGGCAGCATCAGCTTTGTCGGCCGCAGCGACGATGTGATCACCACCTCGGGCTACCGGGTCGGCCCGTTCGATGTGGAAAGCGCGCTGATCGAGCACCCGGCCGTGGTCGAGGCGGCGGTGATCGGCAAGCCGGACCCCGAGCGCACCGAACTGATCAAGGCCTTCGTGGTGCTGGCCCAGGGTCATCAGGGCAGCGCCGAACTCGAGGAAACCCTGCGCCAGCATGTGCGCCAGCGCCTCTACGCCCACGCCTACCCGCGTGAAATCGAATTCGTCGGCGAGCTGCCCAAGACCCCGAGCGGCAAGCTGCAACGCTTCATCCTGCGCAACCAGGAAATCGCCCGACAACAAGCCGCGCAGCCGATCGCTGCGGGCGCCTGAAGGAAGACCGATATGCACATCACTCAAAAGAATTTCATCGTCAGCGGCGCGGCCTCGGGCCTGGGCGCCGCCACTGCGCAGATGCTCATCGAGGCCGGCGCCAAGGTCATGCTGGTCGACCTGAACGCCGCGGCCGTCGAGGCCAAGGCCGCCGAACTGGGCGCCAATGCCCGCTTCGCGGTGGCCGACATCAGCGACGAGCAGGCCGCCAAGGCGGCGGTCGATGCCGCCGTCAGCGCCTTCGGCAGCCTGCACGGGCTGGTCAACTGCGCCGGCATCGTCGGTGCCGAGAAGGTCCTGGGCAAGAATGGTCCGCATGCCCTGGGCAGCTTCGCCAAGGTCATCAACGTCAACCTGATCGGCAGTTTCAACCTGTTGCGCCTGGCCGCCGCGGCCATGGCCGAAGGGCCGGCGGACGAGGGCGGCGAGCGCGGCGTGATCATCAATACCGCCTCCATCGCCGCCTACGACGGCCAGATCGGCCAGGCCGCCTATGCCGCCTCCAAGGGCGCCATCGCCAGCCTCACCCTGCCGGCGGCCCGTGAGCTGGCGCGCTTCGGCATCCGCGTGATGACCATCGCCCCCGGTATCTTCGAAACCCCGATGATGGCCGGCATGACCGACGAAGTCCGCGCTTCGCTGTCCGCCGGCGTGCCGTTCCCGCCGCGCCTGGGCCGTCCGCAGGAGTACGCAGCGCTCGCTCGTCATATCATCGAGAACAGCATGCTCAACGGCGAAGTGATCCGCCTCGACGGCGCGCTGCGCATGGCTGCCAAGTAAGGAGAACCGAACATGAGCCTGAACCACGATCCGATTGTCATCGTCAGCGCCGTGCGCACGCCCATGGGTGGGCTGCAGGGTGACCTCAAGAGCCTGACCGCGCCACAACTGGGCAGCGCGGCGATCCGTGCCGCCGTCGAACGCGCCGGTATCGATGCCGCCAGTGTCGAGCAAGTGCTGTTCGGCTGCGTGCTGCCGGCCGGCCAGGGCCAGGCACCGGCGCGCCAGGCGGCGCTGGGTGCCGGCCTGGACAAGCACACCACCTGCACCACCCTGAACAAGATGTGCGGCTCGGGCATGCAGGCGGCGATCATGGCCCATGATCAGCTGCTGGCCGGCAGTGCCGAGGTGATCGTCGCCGGTGGCATGGAAAGCATGACCAACGCCCCGTACCTGCTGGACAAGGCCCGTGGCGGCTACCGCATGGGCCACGGCAAGATCATCGACCACATGTTCATGGACGGCCTTGAAGACGCCTATGACAAGGGGCGCCTGATGGGCACCTTCGCCGAGGATTGCGCGCAGAAGGGCGACTTCAGCCGCGAGGCCCAGGACGCCTTCGCCATCGCTTCGCTGACCCGTGCCCAGGAGGCGATCAAGAGCGGCCGCTTTGCCGCCGAGATCGTTCCGGTGGAAGTCACCGAGGGCAAGGAAAAGCGCGTCATCAAGGACGACGAGCAGCCGCCCAAGGCGCGCCTGGACAAGATCCCGCAGCTCAAGCCGGCCTTCCGCGAAGGTGGCACCGTTACTGCGGCCAACTCCAGCTCCATCTCCGACGGCGCCGCCGCGCTGGTGCTGATGCGTCGCTCCGAGGCCGAGAAACGCGGCCTAAAGCCGCTGGCGGTGATCCATGGCCACGCGGCTTTCGCCGACACCCCGGCACTGTTCCCCACCGCGCCCATCGGCGCCATCGACAAGCTGCTCAAGCGCACCGGCTGGAACCTGGCCGAGGTGGACCTGTTCGAGATCAACGAGGCCTTCGCCGTGGTCACCCTGGCGGCCATGAAGCACCTCGACCTGCCCCATGAAAAGGTCAATGTCCACGGCGGCGCCTGCGCCCTGGGCCACCCGATCGGCGCCTCGGGCGCGCGCATTCTGGTAACCCTGCTGTCGGCCCTGCGCCAGAACAACCTGCGCCGTGGCGTGGCGGCCATCTGCATCGGCGGTGGCGAAGCGACGGCCATGGCGGTCGAGTGCCTGTACTGAGGTGAATCATGCTGGTAACTGAAGAGCAACAACAGATCGCCGACGCCGTGCGCGACTTCGCCCAGGAGCGTCTGAAGCCGTTTGCCGAGCAATGGGACAAGGAACACCGCTTCCCCAAGGAGGCCATCGAAGAGATGGCCGGCCTGGGCCTGTTCGGCATGCTGGTGCCGGAACAGTACGGCGGCAGCGACACCGGTTATGTGGCCTATGCCATGGCCCTGGAAGAGATCGCCGCCGGTGACGGCGCCTGCTCGACCATCATGAGCGTGCACAACTCGGTCGGCTGCGTGCCGATCCTCAAGTTCGGTACAGAGGCGCAGAAGCAGCAGTTCCTGGCGCCACTGGCCAGCGGTGCGATGCTCGGCGCCTTTGCCTTGACCGAACCCCAGGCCGGCTCCGACGCCAGCAGCCTGAAGACCCGCGCCCGTCTGGATGGCGACCACTACGTGCTTAACGGCAGCAAGCAGTTCATCACCTCCGGGCAGAACGCCGGGGTGGTGATCGTTTTCGCCGTCACCGACCCGGACGCCGGCAAGCGCGGCATCACAGCCTTCATTGTGCCCACCGACTCACCGGGCTACCAGGTGGCGCGGGTCGAGGACAAACTTGGCCAGCACGCCTCCGACACCTGCCAGATCGTCTTCGACAACGTGCGCGTGCCGGTGGCCAACCGCCTGGGTGAGGAAGGGCAGGGCTACAAGATCGCCCTGGCCAACCTCGAAGGCGGGCGCATCGGTATCGCCTCGCAGTCGGTGGGCATGGCCCGCGCGGCCTTCGAGGCGGCACGCGACTACGCCAACGAGCGGCAGACCTTCGGCAAGCCGTTGATCGAGCACCAGGCCGTGGCCTTCCGCCTGGCCGACATGGCAACCAAGATCGCCGTGGCCCGGCAGATGGTCCTGCACGCCGCCGCCCTGCGCGACGCCGGGCGCCCGGCGCTGGTGGAAGCCTCGATGGCCAAGCTTTTTGCCTCGGAAATGGCCGAAAAGGTCTGTTCGGACGCCTTGCAGACCCTGGGCGGTTATGGCTATCTGAGCGACTTCCCGCTGGAGCGGATCTACCGCGACGTGCGGGTCTGCCAGATCTACGAAGGCACCAGCGACATTCAGCGCATGGTCATTGCGCGCAATCTTTGAAGGAGCAGACTGCATGGCATTCGAAACCATCCTGTTGGACATCCACGGCAAGGTCGGCCTGATCACCCTCAACCGCCCGCAGGCGCTGAACGCGCTGAACGCGCAGATCGTCGGCGAGATCAACCAGGCCCTGGACCAGCTGGAGCGTGACCCCAACATCGGCTGCGTGGTGCTGACCGGTTCCGCCAAGGCCTTTGCCGCTGGCGCCGACATCAAGGAAATGGCCGAGCTGCAATACCCGCAGATCTACGTCGACGACCTGTTCAGCGATTCCGACCGCATCGCCAACCGGCGCAAGCCGATCATCGCCGCGGTATCGGGCTTTGCCCTGGGCGGTGGCTGCGAGCTGGCGATGATGTGCGACTTCATCCTCGCCGCCGACAACGCCAAGTTCGGCCAGCCGGAGATCAACCTCGGCGTGTTGCCGGGCATGGGCGGCACCCAGCGCCTGACCCGCGCCGTCGGCAAGGCCAAGGCCATGGAACTGTGCCTGACCGGCCGCCTGATGGGCGCCGAGGAAGCCGAGCGCGCCGGCCTGGTGGCGCGCATCGTGCCGCAGGCGGAGCTGCTGGAAGAGGCGCTGAAGGTGGCCGCGACTATCGCCAGCAAGTCGATCCCGGTGAGCATGATGGTCAAGGAAAGCGTCAACCGCGCCTTCGAGGTCACCCTGAGCGAGGGCGTGCGCTTCGAGCGCCGGGTGTTCCACGCCGCCTTTGCCACCGAGGACCAGAAGGAAGGCATGGCCGCGTTCATCGCCAAGCGCGAGGCGCAGTTCAAGGACCGTTGATGTAACAGGGGCGCCGTCCGTGCGGCGCCCCACTGGCGCTCACTCCAGACTGAAGAAGTAACGAGCGGCCGCCGCGCCGGTAATCGGTGCTCGGTAGACCTCCACGTCCTTGCCGCTGGCGTCGGTGTAGCGCCCGCCGGCGGCATGGCGCTGGGCCGCGGTTTTCAGGTGCCCGGCGGTGAAATCGACCTTGGCCGTGTCCAGGGCTGGGTAGTGGAAATGGGCGTACCACAGCACCTGGCCGGCGCGGCTGATGCTGTACTCGTCGATGAAGTCGGCGGGGCGGCCCTTGACCTTGGCCAGGCGTGTGCGACTGCCCAGCGCGGCAATGCGTACTTCGCCTTTTGCCAGCAGGAACTGTACCTCACCCATCCTAGGTTTGCCCGCCACCGCCGCTTCGATCCGCAGCTGTGTCGCCTGTGACGCGAAGGTCTGCGCCAGCTCGCGCAGACGTTTGGCGACCGCTTCGGCGTCCTTGCCCTGGCTGGCCTCATCGGTTTCATTATCCTGGGTCAAGCGCTCCTCGATGTCATCGACCATGGCCAGCACGCGGTCGCGCTGGTGCAGCACCGACTCTTCGATCTCCACCGGCAGATAGCTGTCCGAGGCACGTTGCAGGCGGTCGACCTCCCGTGTGGTCTCGACGATCAGTCCGTCACTGCCCTTGAGCAGGCGTTTGAGGCTGAGCCCCGAGGGACGGCCAGGTACAACGACCGGCGCGACTTCCACCCATTCACCCTGCTTGAGGTGATACGTCTGGCCGGGGGTCTTGTTGTCCGGGCCGGGGATGTCGACGGTGTTCTCATCGTTCGCGCGGGGCTCGGCCAGCAACAGGCCGTGCTCGGTGGTTTCAATCAGGCCTGGGGCCTTGCTGCGCAGTTGCTTCAGGGAACTGACCGGAGGGTAGTCGGGGAGGTTGCCGAGGTCCTGGGCAATCAGCGCCTGGATGTGTTGCAACTCGTCTTGTAGTTGACGCAGGGTCTGGTGCGGGGCCTCGCCCTGGGTCAGCTCGGCAAGGTTGCCCAGCTGGCGTGCCGCTGCCTGGAAGTGTCCCTGGATGCTGCGCAGCAGACGCACGGTCAGCTCTTGCGCGGGATCGTTCAACTTGTACAGTTCGCTGCGCTGGACGATCCCCAGCTGGAAGTTTCTCCAGAAACGGTCCCGCCAGTAGGCGGCCTCGATGCTCATGCCGTGGATCAGGGTCAGGCGATTGAGCAGCCCCTCCAGGTGCAGGAAGCGCAGGATCAGTTCTTTCTGCGTTGTAGCCGCGGGTCGCGCCACCAGGTCACGCCATTCAACGATGTTGGGGTGTCGTTGGCTGGCCAGTCTGGCCAGCTCCTCCTGACGTTGGCGTAGCAGGGTGTTGTTGTCGATCATCTGCTTGAGCAGAGGCACCAGCTTGTCCAGGCGCTCGGTGGCGATGCGGATATCGGTGGCGTTGAGTTCCTCGCCATCGTGCTGCTGTTGCCGGGCGATCTCCAGCAACTGTTCCCGGCCGGGCTTGTAGCGCTTGTTCAGGAGCGTGCCCTGCAGAAGCTGGCAGCAAGCGTCCTGATACAGCGCGAAGGCATGCACTTTCCTGAAATCTTTCACCGGCTCAATGGCGTTGCGTGCCTTGAGGTGCTCGATGTGCTCGGCCCAGAACTGCGAGAGTGCCTGGATCTTGCTTTGGCACTGTTCGAGGATGGCGTCCTCCGAGGTGGCGTGCACCAGCTTTTCGACCGTGCTCATTTCACGGATCCTGTCCGACAGGACTGCCTTGTCCACCTTGATCGCTTCATTGGCCGCGAGCATGGCCTGTTCCTTGTCAAGGCGCAGCTTGCGAATCTGTTCGGACAGTGGCATACCGCCCCTCAAACCCAGACGCAGGTCCATCTGCCAGCGGCCGACCTCGTCGCGGTGCAACCACGGACCCTTGGTACGGTCCGGACCGATGATGCGCAGCTTCTGCCGCTCGACCCACTCGAGCTCGTAGACCTTGCTCTCGAGCAGCGTGAAGAAGCGTGAGTCTCGGATGTAGAGTCCCTGGAGCATGCCGGTTGGAATCGGACTGTCCAGCGCGGAAGGTTCGATCGTGGCTTGCAGGGCCTTCAGGGCCGCGTTTTGCGTAGCGTTGAGCTTGCGGTCGGGGCGCGCCCAGCCGAATTCGAGGCGGGTGGGTGGCGATTCACTGGTAACGACAAGCGCGATGTTGGCGGCTGAGGTAGCGGGCGGCGCTCCCTCGGCAGGCGACTGTTCGGCCTCGCCATGCCCCAGTTGCAGACGGAAGATCGAGTGGGAAAGCAGCAACAAGGCAATGTTCAACAGCAGGTTGACCAGGTTCAGCTCACGACCGACCGGGTTTTTCTCGGCATCGGATTCGACGAACTCGGCCAGCGCGACCTCCATCTGGGCCAGCCATGCAACCTTGCCCAGGGTGTTGCCCGCCAAGGGCAGCAACGTGTTGAACAGCAGCCAGCCCAGTTCCTTCCAGCGGTTCCAGCGGGTCTGGGCGGTGCTGGCGGACTGTGCCTCGAAGCGTTGGATCGACTCGCTCACGCAGCCCTCGTAGAGCGCCTTGCCAGGGTCGCCGACGGCGTCCTCGATGGACAGGGTGACCGGCGCAGGCCTACCGAAGGGCACGGCGCTGGTGTCCTCGAGGGGGACGAACAGATGTGGCTCGAGGAAACCACCGTGGGCATAGAAGCGCCGGTCCTCGGCGGGCAGACGCTGCAACAGATCGTCCTGCAAGGCCCCGGGGGTGCTGACGGCGACGAACAGTGCCATGCGATCGGCAAAGTACAGCAGCGGCTGCTGGTGCAGAGGGCGGTACAGCAGGCCGCCTCCGAGACCGGGGCTGTCGGGTTCGATCAGCCAGGTGTTGAGCGGATGGTCGGCTGATGAGCCGGGTGCCTTGATGAACCCCAGCGGGCGCATGATCCAGCGTGTCGTACCTTGGCCTGGGCCGGGGGCGAACACCTGGGTGATGTGCCCGGCCAGGGCCGGGTTGGGCAGTTGGCCGCGCAGGTACAGTTCCATGGCCAGGGCCGGCAGCTGTACACGCAATTGTTCGTGCAGCTGGCGTTGGCGTTGCGGGCGCTGGATCGTGTCCTCCAGCAGCTGTTCACGCAGCATGGCGGGATAGGTGCGACCGATGTCCAGCTCGGTGACCAGGTGGCGCAGGTAGGTCTCGTCCATCCAGTCGGGCAAGGCCTTGCCGCTCTTGCTGCCCAAGGTCACGCGTCCCGGCCTGAGCAGCCCTAGATTGCCGATCGCCAATTGGGCCATCGAGAAGATCACAGGCGTGACCTTTCCGGAGGTGATGATCGCATCCTGCCCGGCAACTGCGCTGGCAGTGGTCTGGTAGTTGGTGACGACGATATCCTCGGGTGCGAGCGGGCTTTGCGGGTGATCGGTGGTCAGTCGTGCCGCCAGTTTTCGGTTGGCGAAGGCTTCGGCCTCGTCGATACCGTCGAGCCAGAATTGGCCATTGCTGTCACGGTATTGCTGGGCGACATCGATAAGCCGCTCGCTGTACTGCATCAACGAGCGGCTCGTGGCGTTGCGCAACCAGTCTGGCAAGTGTTCGCTGAGGGCTCGGCGCTGGGCGGTTTCGGTCTCGTCGCACAAGTCGATCAACGACGTCAGGCGATCCAGGTCTCGATTCAACGCGATGGCGTCGAACCTGCCGCGGTACCGCCCGGCGAGGCGCTCCATGAGCCGTATCTGTTGGCTCAACAGCCCCAGGGCCTGTACCTCGAAGACAGAGTCGGTCGAGGTGGCGATCTCGAGTTGGGGTGGGGCGGATTGCAGTGATACCGGCAAGGCTCGACCGAGCGCCTGCAGCAGGGATTGGCGTGAAGGGTAACGGAACAGACGGCCGGTCAGGGTATAGAGCAGTGACACATTGCGAGCTGGATTGTCGTCGCTGTGTTCTACCAGTACTGCGCTGGACAGATCGGCATCGAGTTTGCCGGCAGCCGACAAGTCCAGTCCCATGTTGAGTGCCTTGAGTCCTTTCGTGTTCGCCCAGCGGTCGCGCTGACCCTCTGCAGGATCGTCATGTACCATCTGCAGGATGGCGCGGGCATAAGCTGGCAAGCGGATTGCCTTGCGTTGAACCTGTTGAAACTGATCGCGGAGGTATCCGGAGTACCAGCTCCAGGGTGTCTCGCCATTGATGTCATAGCGGCTCCAGTAGGCGACCAGCTGCTGCAGATAGATATCGAGCAACAAGGGGCCTGCTTCGTTGATCAGCCGTTCGACCTCGTGCAGATCGATGTCCACCCTACCGGCAGGCTCGGCATCTGTCCGTGTGGTGAGAAAGTCCTCATCGACAGTCAGGTTCAGGGTATCGGCCTGGCAATAGCGCTCCACCAGGACCTGCGAGAGCGGGCGGACCCAGGGTGCTTTCGGATCCGGTTGCGCACTGGCCAGGTTCAGGGCAAGAGGGTCGTGGACGCTGCTGATATGGCGTTGCTGCCATTGTTCGCGCAGGATATCGTCGGCGGCGTCCAGCAGGGTGGGGCGGTCACTGAAGCGTCTGGCGACCTTGCAGTCCAGGCTGCTGAAGCTGGCCAGGCGTTGGTGCAGGTTGTCGTTCATGAGTGGGCCTCGGGCTGTTGAGAGGACCACAATCAAGCACGCTTGCCTGCCGTTTCGTGCGCTAGCTGGCTACCACCTGAAGGAACCATTATTATTTCGGCATATTACCCAGTGGCGTCGCGCAGGCGAGCAATCCGTACTATTCCCCGGCGCCAGTCAGCGGATTCCTCACGTGTTTCGGCCAAATCCGCCGTCATTTCTGTTGCCCACTCGGGCGCGGCGCCTTAGACTGCCGCCCCCTGTAAAAGAGTGCCGGTTGGCGCTTGAAGAATTCCGCGGCCGACGAAGCTTCGTCGGCGGCACCCGAATCGCCCAAATGCACATTTTTTCATAGAGAAATCGATGACCAAGGAACAGTTGCTGGCCATGTCGGCCGATGACTACATGAACGCCGAACAGCTCGCGTTCTTCACCAAGCTGCTGCAAGCGATGAAAGTCGAAACGCACGAGCGCATCGAACTCAGCCGCACCTCCATCGAAAGCCTGGACAGCCCATCGGATCCGGCCGACGTGGCCTCGGTCGAGGAAGAGCGTACCTGGCTGGTCAACGCCATCGACCGCGACCAGCGCCTGCTGCCGCAGCTGGAGATGGCCCTGGACCGCATCGCCGACGAAAGCTTCGGCTGGTGCGACGACAGCGGCGAGCCGATCGGCCTGAAGCGCCTGCTGATCAGCCCGACCACCAAGTACTGCATCGAAGCCCAGGAGCGTCACGAGCAGCTCGACCGCCACCAGCGGCAGATCTGATCCAGCGCCTTGCGCAAGGCCCCACGGAGTGATCCCTGGGGCCTTCGTGTTTTCTTGCCCTGTATCAACGGGTGGCCGGCTGCATCCAAGTGAGCGTGGATAATGGCGTTATAGTGGCGTTTAATGGCGTCACAATAACGACATGCGGATGGACCACGAAGATGATGCGAGAAGGATCTCTGCCGGCCAGCGAATCACCGCGGGCCACCCCGGCCCTTGCGGGGACCGCCGTTACCCTGTTGCAGGGCGTTGCGCTGTGCGCGGTATTGGCGGCCATGGCGTTCGCCGGGCTGCCCTTGTACCTGGCCTTGCCGTTGGCGCTTCTGGTGCTGTGGCTGCCGCGTGCGCGCAAGGCAGCCGTCGTGCAGCCGACTCCGGCTCCGGCCCAGGACGGTGCGTTGCTTCAAGAGCTGGCTCGTGGCACCAGCCATAATGCCCTGTCGGCCGCCGCGGTGGCCCATTCGGTGCAGCAACTGGCGGCCCGGGTGCAGTCGCAGCTGGGGGCGGCCCAGGAGATCGTCGGCAGTGCCGAGATCATGATCACCACCGAGGAGCAGACCGCCCAGCTCAGCCAGCAGGCGCTTGAAGCTGCTCGCTCTGCCCACGGCAGCAGCGTGGTCGGCAGCGAAGTGCTGGCCGAATCCATCCAGTGCATGCGCGAGCTGAGTGCGCGCGCCTCGGCCAGCCGTGAGCTGATCGAGGCCCTGCACCAGCGCAGCGAGGATATCGCCCGGGTCACCCTGGTGATCCAGGGCATCGCCAGCCAGACCAACCTGCTGGCGCTCAACGCCGCCATCGAGGCGGCACGAGCCGGCGAGCATGGGCGGGGCTTCGCGGTGGTGGCCGACGAGGTGCGCGGCCTGGCCGGGCGCACCGCCAGCGCTACCGAGGAGGTGGGGCAGATGGTCGCGGATATCCAGGCACGCACCGCCCAGGTGGTGGCGCAGATCCGCACGCTGGCCGAGGACCTGGGCAAGGGTGTCGGCCAGGTCGAGCAGGCCGGCGGGCAGCTGGCGCAGATCGCCAGCCTGGCGGCCAGTGTCGAGGGTCAGGTGAGCGAGATCGCCGGGGGCACGCAGGTCAACCAGGCCCAGCTCGACACCCTGTTCCAGGCCGTGGCCCAGGTGCGTGGCGATCTGGAGGTCAGCGACCAGCAGACCCGGCGCCTGGCCAAGGCGGCCGTGCAGATGGAGGGGCAGGTGGAAAGCCTCAGCGAACGGCTGGCCGAGGTCGGCCTCGATGCCTACCACCAGCGGGTGTTCGAGCTGGCGCAGGTGGGCGCGCGGCAGATCGGCGAGCGTTTCGAGGCGGATATCGAACAGGGGCGCATCGGCCTGGATGATCTGTTCGACCGGCAGTACCGGCCGATTGCCGGCATGCAGCCCCCGCGTTTCTCCACGCGATTCGACCACTACACCGATACCGTGCTGCCACAGCTCCAGGAGCCGCTGCTGATGCAGGACGGGCTGGTGTATGCCATCGCCTGCACCCAGCAGGGGTATGTGCCGACCCACAACAATGCCTTCAACCAGCCGCTGACCGGCGATATCGCCCACGACACCGCACATAACCGCAGCAAGCGCATGTTCGACGACCGTACGGGCGCGCGCTGCGGTAACCATCAGCAGCGGGTATTGCTGCAGACGTACACGCGAGATACCGGTGAGCTGATGCACGACCTGTCGGTGCCGATCTTCGTTGCGGGGCAGCACTGGGGCGGCCTGCGCCTGGGATATCGGCCCGAACCCGGGCTCGACTAAGTCGATTTGTTGCCTGGAATGCAACACTGCTGTACCGCCTTGCGCTTTATTCGCGGGGCACCCAAGTCGTATTATGCGCACATCGTTAGGTTGCTAATTAAATTCCGGAGGGAATGATGACTAGCCGAGTCGATGTGGCCGTGATGATCGGCAGTGGTGTGCCACGCTCCTTGCAGGCCCTGGGCAAAAGGGCCTGCTGGGTGGTGCTGGTTGACGGCGAACGCCGTGGCACGGCCTTCGCCAGCCGCGACGAAGCCCTGGAGTGCCAGGCGGCGTGGCAGCGGCAAGTGGACAGGAGTCATGCGGCGTGAGGTCTCAGCGCTCCAGGTAGCGTGCCAGTTCACAGGCGTCCTGATAACGCTGGCGAAAGCCACGGACCTTGCCTGAGGGGCTTTCGGTGATGTGGAACAATCCTTTACCGGCTGCCACGACACGATATCGAGGCTTGTCTGGCATAGCCGCATGACAAGAAATGTTACGCGCCTCTCGACGGATTTCAGTGTTTTCGTGCATATTCGTATCCCTGTAATGCGCGACGAAGGGTTGGGGCACACTCATGCTGAAGTGTCGCCCTCAGTAGTCGCATCTTCCTGACCCCATAGCTGTCAGGTAATACGTTTCCTATTTGCGGATAGTTTGCCGAAGCACGCCGGATGTTCCAGCGGGGAAGTGTTCCCTGCTTGGCGTATCGTCCGTGTGCGTGGATCTTCGCTTACCGAATCCATGGTCCATCGGACTTCGACTTGAAGTGGCTGCCACCCCACGCCCAGCGGCGTGCGCGGTGCGGCCCGCTGTAATTGATGTGAGGAGCTTTTCATTGGCAGTCAGTACTCTTGATACCCATGCGTTGTTTGCCCTGGGCGATTTGCGCGCCAAGCTGGTCAAGTTGTTCCAGGGGCGCTTCGTGTATGTCACCGAGCAGAACCCCGACGGCCTGTACATGGCCGAGATCGATACCGACGACGCCATGGTGGTCGACGACAAGCAGCGCCTGGAGCTGAAAGTGGGTGACCACTTCCGCGCCGCGGTGCTGCCCAGCCGCGAAGGCGGCAAGCTCGAACTGCGTTTTCGCGAGATCAAGTTCAATGTGTACGGGCAGGGTGACTACGCCTTTGTTTCCGTGCCGGAAGGCGAGGCCATCGTGTTCCGTGAAGGGCAGGGCGTGATGCTGGTGTTCGCAGCCCAGCAGCAGGTCCAGGAAGGCCTGGGCAAGCTGCTCAAGGCAGTGACCGGCAAGGTCGCCAAGTGGCGCAAGGGCGAGCTGACCACCTTCAAGGCCAGCGAGTGAGCGACGAGGCCACGCCCGCCTCGCGGGCTGATTTCCACCGTGAGCATCAGGCCGATGCGCTTGAGCAGGCCGAGCGCCTGTTGGCGCGCCGGGATGAACTGCAGGGAGCGTGGCTGGGCTGGGTGGCCGGCGAGCTCTACCAGATGAGCCCACCGCCATTTGTTGCCATGGTGCGACGCGAGTTGCAGCGTCTGAGCCAGGCCTGAGGTTCAGTTCCCGCGATCACGCCCGCTGCTGACTTCTTCCGGTACGTCCTCGCCCGAGGTGCGCTTGCGAAACAGCGCGGCCCTGGCCAGCAGCAGGGTGGTCACCGGCACGGTGATCGACAGCAGGATCGGAATCAGCCAGGCGTGCAGCACCGGGCTCTGCTTGAGCACCGAGAAGTACAGGATCGAGGCCAGCGCCACGCACCAGGCGCCGATGGTCGAGGCCAGCGCGGGCGGGTGCATGCGCTGGAAGTACTCCTTCAGGCGCACCAGGCCGATGGCGCCGATCAGCGCGAACAGGCTGCCGGTGAGCAGCAGGGCGGCGGTGACCAGCTCCAGCCAGAACGGCAATGCCACGGATTCGTTCATTCGATCACCTCGCCACGCAGGAGGAACTTGGCCAGGGCGAAAGAGCCGACGAAGCCGAACAGGGCGATCAGCAGGGCGCCTTCGAAATAGGTGTCGCTGGCGTAGCGGATGCCCAGCACCAGCATCATCAGCATGCCCAGGATGTACAAGTAGTCCAGGGCCAGTACCCGGTCCTGGGCGGACGGGCCGCGGAACAGCCGGATCAGCGTCAGCCCCATGGCCAGGGCGAAGATGAACAGGCTGGCGAGGACGGCATTGGCGAGCAGGCCGCTCATTCGAAGATCTCCATCAGCGGGCGTTCATAGGTGTGTTTGAAGTGTTCGATGAATGCTGGTTCGTCGTCCAGGTCGAACACGTGCAGCAAGAGCATGCTGCGGTCCAGTGCCAGCTCCGACCAGATGGTGCCCGGTACCACGGTGGTGATCATCGACAGGGCCGCCAGGCCGTGGGCGTCGCGCAGGTCCAGCGGGATATGCACGAACGCCGAGCGCGGTGGCGTGTTGCCGGCGCGCAGGACGCCACGGGCGACCTGCAGGTTGGAATGGATCACGTCGAGGCCGACCCGGCCGATCAGCTTGGCGATCACCCAGGGCCTACGCACGTGGGCATGTTGCGGGCGCAGCGGCGCCATCAGGATCGGTGCGAGGATGCCCAGCAAGGCGCCCAGCAGCAGGTTGCCCGGGCTGACCGACAGATTGAGCAGCAGCCACAGCACGAACAGCGCGACGGACAGCAGCGGCGCGGGGAACAGTCGGTTCATGGCTGCACCTCCAGGCCGGCGGTGGTCGGGCCGGGCAGCGGCCGGGTCGACATCACGGCCTTGATGTAGGCCTCCGGCGTGCGCAGGCTGGCGGCGGTGTCCTGGGTGTAGCGCAGCAGCGGCTCGGCCTTGAGGCTGAGGAAGATGCACAGGCCCAGGAGGATGACGATGGGCACGCATTCATAGCGGCGAAGCACCGGGGAGGGGCGCTCCTCGGGTTTCCAGAAGCGCTGGATGCCAACACGGCCGAAGGCGATCAACGAGGCCATGCCGGACAG
The DNA here is from genome assembly GCF_014268935.2 of Pseudomonas peradeniyensis. Lineage (GTDB taxonomy): Bacteria > Pseudomonadota > Gammaproteobacteria > Pseudomonadales > Pseudomonadaceae > Aquipseudomonas > Aquipseudomonas peradeniyensis. The sequence continues at coordinate 554,929 of NZ_JABWRJ020000005.1, forward strand.
CACCAGCAGGGTGACCAGGGTCCAGCCCGCGGCGCCCAGTGGCTGCTCCGGGGCAACGCCCAGGCCTTGCGGGTTGAACAGCGCGCTGATCAGGTTGAGCTTGCCGATGAAGCCCGACAGCGGTGGCATGCCGATGATCAGCAGGGCGCAGGCGATGAAGCTAAGGCCCAGGAAGGCCATGGTCCAGGGAATGATCTGGCCGATCACCACCTGCTGCTCGTCGTCCAGGTTGATGCCCTTGGGCGGGTGCAGCGACTCCAGCGGCGAGGGCATCGCATCCTCTTCTTCGTCCAGCGGTGCCTCGTTGGCCGAGCGCGAACGCTCCACCAGTTCGGCCAGCAGGAACAGCGCGCACAGGGCCAGCGTGGAGCTTGCCAGGTAGAACAGCGCGGCGCCGGTCAGGATCGACTGGCCGAAGCCGACGGCGGCCAGCAGCGTGCCGGCGGACATCAGGATGCTCAGGGCCGCCAGGCGCTCCAGGCGTTGGGCGGCGAGGATCGACATGGCCGCCACGGCCAGGGTCGCCAGGCCGCCGTACACCAGCCAGTCGCCACCGAAGAACGCCGAGGCGCCAGCCTGGCCGGAGAACAGCAGCGTCCACATGCGCAGGATGGCGTACAACCCGACCTTGGTCATGATCGCGAACAGCGCAGCCACCGGCGCGCTGGCCGACGAATAGGCCGGCACCAGCCAGAAGTTCAACGGCCACATCCCGGCCTTGGCCAGGAAGGCGATGGCCAGGATCGCCGCGCCGGCATGCAGCAGGCCGCGGTCGGCTTCCGGGACCAGCGGCACTTTCAGCGCCAGGTCGGCCATGTTCAGGGTGCCGGTCACGCCATAGAGCATGGCCGCGCCGACCAGGAACAGCGACGAGGCGAACAGGTTGATGGCGATGTAGTGCAGCCCGGCCTTGACCCGCGCCCGCCCCGAGCCATGCAGCAGCAGGCCGTAGGAGGCCGCCAGCAGCACCTCGAAGAACACGAACAGGTTGAACAGGTCGGCGGTAAGGAAGGCGCCGTACAGGCCCATCAGCTGGATCTGGAACAGCGCATGGAAGCTGGCTCCGGCGCCGTCCCAGCGTGCCCGGGCGAACAGCAGGGCGCTCAAGCCGACGATGCCGGTGAGGGTGAGCAGCAGCGCCGACAGGTGATCGACCACCAGGGCGATACCAAACGGCGCCGGCCAGTTGCCCGGCAGGTAGACGCCGATGGACTCGGCCTGGCCCTGGGTACGCACCCACATCAGCAGGGTGACGGCAATGCCCAGGCCGACGGCGGTGGACAGCAGGTTCAGGCGCGCCTTGAGCCAGCGGTGCTTCTCGCCGATCAGCAGCATCAATGAGGCGGTGATCAGCGGCAGCAGGATCGGCGCGATGATCAGTTGGTTCATCCCGCTCATTCCTCACGCTCCCGGCCATCGACGTGGTCGGTCCCGGTCAGGCCGCGGGAAGCCAGCAGCACCACCAGGAACAGCGCGGTCATGGCGAAGCTGATGACGATCGCGGTGAGCACCAGTGCCTGGGGCAGCGGGTCGGTGTAGTGCAGCAGGTCGTGGGGCACGCCGTCCTTGATGATCGGCTCCTTGCCGATGAACAGGCTGCCCATGCTGAAGATGAACAGGTTGACCCCGTAGGACAGCAGGCACAGGCCCATGATCACCTGGTAGGTCCGTGGGCGCAGGACCAGCCAGACCCCGGAGGCGGCCAGGACGCCGATGGCGACTGCAATGACTTCTTCCATCAGGCGGCTCCTGCTTGGCTGGACTTGGTGGGGCGGTAGGCGCGTACCGACTGGTGGGCCAGGGCGGTGAGGATCAGCAGGGTCGAGCCGACCACCACGGTGTACACGCCGATGTCGAAGAACAGCGCGCTGGCCACGTGCACGTCACCCAGCAGCGGCAGGTGCAGGTGGGCGGTGTGGGTGGTCAGGAACGGGTAGCCCAGCAGCATCGCCCCGGCGCCGGTGAGGGTGGCGCAGAGCAGGCCGGTGCCCATCCAGCGCAGCGGACGCAGGCTCATCTGCGCCTCGACCCACTGGGTGCCGGCGACCATGTACTGCAGGATGAACGCCACCGACATCACCAGGCCGGCGACGAAGCCGCCACCCGGCTGGTTGTGGCCGCGCATGAACAGGTACATCGACACCAGCAGGGCGATCGGCAGCAGCAGGCGCACCAGGGCGGCCGGCACCATCATGAAGCCGAGCGCGGTGTCGGTGGCCTGACGCGGGTTGACCAGGTCGGTGACCACGTCCGGCGCAAGCAAACGCTGCTGGGCCGGCAACTGCATGCTCTCCTTCGGCGGGCGGAAGCGGCGCAGCAGGGCGAACACGGTCAGCGCCACGGCCACCAGCACGGTGACCTCGCCGAGGGTGTCGAAGCCGCGGAAGTCCACCAGCATCACGTTGACCACGTTGCTGCCGCCGCCCTGGGGCAAGGCGCGGCTGAGGTAGAACGACGAGATGTCGTTGGGCGTCGGACGGGTCAGCATGGCGTAGGACAGCAGCGCCATGCCGCCGCCGACCAGCACCGCCAGCACCAGGTCGCGCAGGCGCCGCAGGCGTGCGCGGTCCTGGCTGCCGGGCAGCGGCGACACGCCTTCGATACGTCGTGGCAGCCAGCGCAGGCCGAGCAGGATCAGCACGGTGGTGACCACCTCGACCGCCAGCTGGGTCAGCGCCAGGTCCGGCGCGGAGAACCAGACGAAGGTGATGCAGGTCATCAGGCCGCAGACGCCGACCATGATCAAGGCGGCCAGTCGGTGGTACTTGGCCTGGTAGGCGGCGCCGATGGCGCAGGCGATGGCGATCAGCCAGAGCGCGACGAACACGCCGGAGCCCGGGATCTTTGGTCGGTCACCCCAGCTCAGGCCGCTGTACAGAAGCGGCACCAGGCCGGCGACGAAGGCTGCCAGCACCAGCATGAACAGTTGCGTCTGCAGTCGCTTGGTGGTCAGCAGGCGCTCGGCATGCCGGGCCAGCAGCATCAGGCGCACCAGGCCGTGCTCGAACAGGCGCTTGCCGTTGAAGCGCTCGATCAGCGGCGGGTAGGGGAAACGGCCGCGCTGCAGCTGCTTGCGCAACAGCAGGTAGAGGACGATACCGCCGGTCATGGCGATCAGGCTCATCATCAGTGGCGCGTTCCAGCCGTGCCAGATGGCCAGGCTGTATTCCGGCAGCACGCCACCCACCACGGGGGTCGCGGCCGCGGCCAGCAGCGGGCCGACCGATTGCGCCGGGAAGATGCCGACCACCAGGCAGGTGAGCACCAGCAGCTCGACCGGCGCGCGCATCCAGCGCGGCGGCTCGTGGGGCGTGTGCGGCAGGTCCTGGGCCGGTGGGCCGAAGAACACATCGACGGTAAAGCGCAGCGCGTAGGCCACGCTGAAGGTCCCGGCCAGGGTGGCGATCACCGGCAGGGCCGCTTCGACCCAGGCCGTGGAGGTGATGAACACGGTCTCGGCGAAGAACATCTCCTTGGACAGGAAACCGTTCATCAGCGGCACGCCGGCCATCGAGGCGCTGGCGACCATGGCCAGGGTCGCGGTGAACGGCACCAGGCGGAACAGGCCGCTCAGGCGGCGGATGTCACGGGTACCGCTCTCGTGGTCGATGATCCCCGCCGCCATGAACAGCGAGGCCTTGAAGGTGGCGTGGTTGAGGATGTGGAACACCGCGGCGACCGCCGCCAGCGGGCTGTTCAGGCCCAGCAGCAGGGTGATCAGGCCCAGGTGGCTGATGGTCGAATAGGCCAGCAGGCCCTTGAGGTCGTTCTGGAACATCGCGGCGAAGGCGCCGAGCAGCAGGGTAGCGGCGCCGGCGCCGCCAACGATCCAGAACCATTCCTCGCTGCCCGATAGCGCCGGCCACAGGCGGGCCAGCAGGAACACCCCGGCCTTGACCATGGTCGCCGAGTGCAGGTAAGCCGAGACGGGGGTGGGCGCCGCCATGGCATGGGGCAGCCAGAACTGGAAGGGGAATTGCGCGCTTTTGCTCAGGGCGCCGATCAGGATGAGGGGCAGCAGCACCGGGTACAGCGCATGCTGGCGGATGGTGTCGCCGGCAGCCAGGACCTTGTCCAGGTCGTAGCTGCCGACCACATGGCCGAGCAGCAGGGCCCCGACCAGCAGGCACAAGCCGCCGGCCCCCGTGACCATCAAGGCCATGTAGGCGCCGCGGCGGGCGTCGGCACGGTGGTGCCAGTAGCCGATCAGCAGGAAGGAGAACAGGCTGGTCAGCTCCCAGAAGAACACCAGCTGGATCAGGTTGCCGGAGATCACCAGGCCGAGCATGGCGCCCATGAATGCCAGGAAGAAGGCGAAGAAGCGCGGCACCGGGTCTTGGGGCGACATGTAGTAGCGGGCGTACAGCGACACCAGGGTGCCAATGCCCAGCACCAGCAGGCTGAACAGCCAGGCGAAGCCGTCCATGCGCAGGACCAGGTTCAGGCCCAGGCTCGGCAGCCAGAGGAATTCCTCGCGGATCACCCCGCCATCGGCGACTTGAGGGTACAGCAACGCCACCTGGACGGTGCCGACCAGGGCCACGAGCCCGGCGAGAATGGACTCGGCGTTGCGTGCGTTGTGCGGCAGTACAGCCGCCAGGCAACTGCCCAGGAAGGGCAGAAGCAATAGCACAATCAATGACATAGCGTTCTGTTCTGAGAAGTTTGCCAAGGATCATACGTGCCGGACGGTTGATCACCAACACGCAAGGGTTTGCAGGATCCTACAAATGTGCAGTGACAAGCTGTTTTTTTATAACAGTTTCTTTCAGAGCATAGCGGCTGATCGTGTGCCCGTGGGGTTGTGCGTTCCCTGTAGGATCGGCCTCGCCGAGGCGTCGGACCGGCCGGAAAGGGCCGCAAAGCGGCCCCGGGGATTCAGCGTTGACGCATCAATTGCCGGGGCAGCTCTGCATCCCTTTCGCGGCGCAAAGTCGATCCTACACAGGGTGGTTGCCTTACCTACAACCCCGCCTCACGCTCACGCGCCTCATCATCCTGCAAGGCATCGGCCTCATCCTGGCGACGGATCTTCAGCTCGCTTACCACCACCGCCAGCACGATCAGCAGCCCGCCGATCAGCGCCACGCCCGGCAGGCGCTCGCCGGCGATGCGCCCGACGATGCCGGCCCACACCGGTTCGCCGGCGTAGATCAGGGTGGCGCGGGTCGGCGAGACCGACTGCTGCGCCCAGTTCATCGCCACCTGGATCACCGCGCTCATGGCGCCCAGGCCTACCGCGCTTGCCAGCAGCAGCCAGGAAAAACCGGGCAGTTGCTCCTGGGTCGGCACGATCATCAGGAACGACAGTGCCGAGGCGGTGGCCAGTTGCACCACGGTGACCCGGCGCACATCGACCTTGCCGGCGTAGCGGCTGATCAGGATGATTTCGCCGGCGATCGCCACGGCGCTGACCAGCGTCACCAGTTCGCCTTCGCTGAAGTGCAACGCGCCGCCCTCGGGACCGGCCAGCAGCATCAGTCCGACGAAGGCCAGGCCGATGCCCAGGCTCGGCATCAGGCCCGGGCGGCGGCCCAGTACCAGCCACTGCAGCAGGGGCACGAAGGGCACGTAAAGCGCGGTGATGAACGCCGACTGGCTGCTGCTGATGGTCTGCAGGCCCATGGTCTGCAAGCCGTAGCCAAGCATGATCGACACGCCGATGAGCACGCCGGCCTTGAGCTCGGTGAGGGTCAGTCCCGACAGCGAACGGGCCGACACCAGGCCGACGAACAGGGCGGCGGCAGCAAAGCGCAGGCCGACAAAGAACATCGGCCCGCTGACGGTCATGACGTTGTGCACGATCAGGAAGGTGCCACCCCAGAGCATGGTGATGAACACCAGCACCAGTTCGGCCTTGCTCAGGCGCAAGCTGACGGTGGGTTTGCGGGTGGGGGCCTGGCTCATGGTCTTGCGCACTCGGAAGGGGCGGCGCACAATTCGCCGCAAAGTGGGCAGTATACTGCGCATCCCCTACCAGTGAGCAATATAGTGCACAAAGATTCCGAGCACCGCGCATCGGTGCTGCAGCATGTCAGCCAGAACGTTCGTCGCCTGCGTGGCGACGCCGGCCTGAGCCAGGCCGCTCTGGCCGAGCGTTCCGGGGTCAGCCGGCGGATGCTGGTGGCCATCGAGGCCGGCGAGAAGAATGTCAGCCTCACCACCCTGGACCTGATCGCCGAAGCGCTCGGGGTGGCGTTCAGCACCCTGATCCAGGCGCCGGACCGCCGCGACCCCAGCCGCATCGAAGAGCTGGCCTGGGCCGGTGTGCACCCTGCCAGCCGCGCCGTGCTGCTCGGCAGCAGTCCGGCGCGACGCGAGGTCGAGTTGTGGGAGTGGACCCTGGCCCCCGGCGAGTGCTACGCCAGCGAAGCCGATGCCGCTGGCTGGAGCGAGCAGATCTATGTGACCGAAGGCCGCCTGACCCTGATCATCGAAGGGGGGGAGCGGCAACTGGGCAAGGGTGAATTCTTCGTCTTCCCCAGCGACTGCCGCTACGCCTACCGCAACGATGGGCAGGAGTCGGTGCGCTTCGTGCGCAACGTGGTGATCTGAGCCTTCAACCGGCCAGCAACTCGTCGGTACTGGTCACCCTGGCGTAGGCGAATGCCAGCGCGGCCATTGCCGAGGCGTGCACATCGGCCGCCGCCACCGATTTGCCGTCGAACTCCAGCGGCAGGGTCGCGCAGGCATCGTGGGCCACGCTGACTTCATAGCCGAAGTCGGCGGCGGCGCGGGTCGCGGCATCGATGCACATATGGCTCATGCTGCCGGCGATGGTCAGTGCCTTGATGTCGTGCTGGTCGAGCAGCGCCTTCAGCTGGGTGTCGCGGAAGCTGTTGACCTTGTGCTTGAGCACCACCGCTTCGCCGGCCGCCGGCGCGACCTTGGGGTGGATCTGCGCGCCGGCCGAGCCTGGCACGAAGAAGGGCGCGTCGGCACTTTCGAACTCATGGCGCACATGCACCACCAGGTCGCCCCGCTCGCGGGCCGCAGCCAGTAACCGGGCGGCGTTGTCGGCCGCCGCCTCGGCGCCGTCCAGGGTCCATTTGCCACCGGGGAAGTAGTCATTCTGGATATCGATGATGATCAGGGCGCGCTTGCTCATGGTGCCTCCAGCGGCAGTAGTGATGAACTGCCGATAGTTATAGGCTTGGGCGACCCGATCGAGGATAGGCGCGAGCGACACAATGACGGCAAAAACTGACAGCCTGGAAATCGGCGTGCTGATCTATCCCGGCGCGCAGAGCGCGGCGGTGCACGGCCTGACCGACCTGTTCGCGGTGGCTAACCGGGTCGCCGGGCAACTGGGTGCCCACGATCTGCCGGTGTTGCGAGTCACCCATTGGCAGCTCGATGGCGCGGGGCAGCTGCAGGTGGTGCATGACAGCCAGCCGGCGAACGGCCATGCGCTGCGAGCGCTGATGATCCCGCCGAGCCTGGCGGCGACCCCGTCGGCCGAGGTGTTGCAGGCCCATCGCGCCGCGCTCTGCCAGGTGCACGGCCAGGGTGCCGTGCTGGCCTCGGTGTGCATCGGTGTGTTCCTTGTTGCCGGCAGCGGCCTGCTGGATGGGCGGGCGGCCTGTACCCACTGGAACTATACCCAGGCCCTTTCCGATCGCTTCCCCAAGGTGCGGGTGCAAGGCAGCCAGCCACTGCTCGACGACGGCGACATCGTCACCTCCGCCGGGCTGATGGCCTGGACCGATCTCGGCCTGCACCTGATCGAGCGCTTCCTCGGCCACACCCTGGCCCGCGAGACGGCCCGCTATCTTGCGGTCGAGCCCTCGCCGGCGCCGCTGCCCGGCGCCCTGTTCCAGCCGCGCCTGGACCATGGCGACGAGGCGGTGCTTAAGGTGCAACATTGGTTGCAGGCAGAGGAGGCCCGGGATGCGGGTCTGGCCGACATGGCCGGTTGCGCGGGTCTCGAGCCGCGCACCTTCCTGCGCCGCTTTCGCGCCGCCACCGGCCTGCGCCCCACCGAATACGCGCAGCAGGTGCGGGTCGGCCGGGCCTGCCGCTTGCTGGAGTTCACCCGGCGCAGCGTCGACCAGATCGCCTGGGGCGTCGGCTACCAGGACCCCAGCGCCTTTCGCAAGGTGTTCCAGCGCCTGACCGGGATGACCCCAAGCGACTACCGGCGGCGCTTCGCGGTCATCAGCGGCTGAGCTTCGCTGGTGGTCGGGTGCGGCCCCGGGCCTTCATCGGCGAGGCGGTCGTGATGGTTGCGCAGCGGGCATTCCTTCAACGACATGCAGCCACAGCCGATGCAGCCGTCGAGCTGATCGCGCAGCATCACCATCTCGTCGATGCGCCGGCTCAGGTCGTCGCGCCACCGCGCTGACAGGCGCTGCCAGTCGTCGGCGGTGGGGGTGTGATCGCAGGGCAGGGCCTCCAGGGCGCTGGCGATGTCGGCCAGGGCGATGCCCAGGCGTTGGGCCATCTTGATCACCGCCACCCGGCGCAGCATGGCCCGTGGATAGCGGCGCTGGTTGCCGGCGTTGCGGGTGCTGTGGATCAGCCCCTTGGTTTCATAGAAGTGCAGGGCGGTCACGGCCACGCCGCTGCGCGCGGCCAGCTGGCCGACGCTGAGCAGGCGCTCCTGGGCGGAAGGGGGCTTCATCGGCAATAAAATCCTTGACCTTGAGTTAGCTGGAGGTTTTACCCTCCACGACCATCTGCTGCAAGAGCCCGAAACGAGGAGATGCGTCATGGCGGTCAACACCCATTCCCTGTGGTTCACCCAGATGATCGAGTACGACGTGCCACCCTTGCGCCAGGATGCCCTGGCCGAGGCCCTGGTGGTGCGCAGCGAGCACCTCGCGCAACGCTGCGACGGCCTGCTCAGCGTCAGCATCCAGGTCAGCGACGACGGTCGCCGGGTGCTCCAGCACCTGCGCTGGCAATCGCGCCAGGCCTGGGCCGCCGCCGCCGGCTGCTTCATCGAGGAGCCGTTCCTCGACCTGCTGGGCGAGCATCAGGCCCGTGGGGTGAACTTCGCCGCGTACCAGACGCTGCGCAGTCTGGTGCGTGGCGCCGATGGCGGTCTGCATTGCCAGCTGGGTGCGGTGCTTGATGCCCAGGGCGCATAGCGGAGCATCAAGCACGGGGTGCCGAAGCAGGGCACATGGGGCAATGCATGCCTTGTTAAGGTCGTGGTGATTGCGGGCGCCTGCCGGCTGTTCCATTATCAGCGTCCTGGACCCGTCGTCACCTATCCGCAGGAGTGCGCATGAACAGTCAGTCCCCCCTTCACGAATCCATCCCGGCGCGCCTTGCCCGCGTGCGCGAGGCCATGGCCCGGGAGGGCGTGAATGCCCTGCTGGTGCCTTCGGCCGACCCGCACCTGTCCGAGTACCTGCCGGGCTACTGGCAGGGGCGGCAGTGGCTGTCCGGGTTCCTCGGTTCGGTGGGGACGCTGGTGGTGACGGCAGACTTTGCCGGGCTGTGGGCTGACAGCCGTTACTGGGAACAGGCGGACAAGGAACTGGCCGGCAGCGGCATCGAATTGATGAAGCTGCGCCCCGGCCAGCCCGGGGCGCTGGAGTGGCTGGGCGCAGAAGTGTCCGGTACCGTCGCGGTGGACGGCGCGGTCATGGCCCTGGCCTCGGCGCGGCAACTGGGCGAGCGCCTGCAGGCGCGAGGCGCGACGTTGCGCACCGATCTTGACCTGCTGGATCGGGTCTGGGCCGACCGTCCCTCGCTGCCAGGCAATCCGGTGTACCAGCACCTGCCACCCCATGCCACGGTCAACCGTGCGCAAAAACTCGCCGAGTTGCGCAGCACACTGCGGGAGAAGGGCGCCGACTGGCATTTCATCGCCACCCTCGACGACATCGCCTGGCTGTTCAACCTGCGGGGCAGCGATGTCTCCTACAACCCCGTGTTCGTTTCCTTCGCGCTGGTCAGCCAGGACAAGGCGTTCTTGTTTGTCGGGCGTGACAAGGTCGATGGCCACCTGCGCCAGGTGTTGGCGGCCGATGGCATCGAGGTTCGCGACTACGCCGGGGTCAATGACGCGCTGGCCGCGATTCCGGCTGCGGCGAGCCTGCTGGTCGACCCGGCGCGGGTCACCCGTGGCCTGCTGGACAACCTGCACCAGCAGGTGCGGCTGGTCGAGAGCATCAACCCGACTACCCTGAGCAAGTCGCGCAAGGGGGAGGGCGACCTCGTCCATATCCGCCAGGCCATGGAGCAGGATGGCGCGGCGCTGTGCGAATTCTTCGCCTGGTTCGAAGCGAACCTTGGTGCGCAACCAATCACCGAGCTGACCATCGACGACCAGTTGAGCGCGGCCCGTGCCCGTCGCCCGGGCTTCGTGTCGCTGAGCTTTTCCACCATTGCGGCTTACAACGCCAACGGCGCGATGCCGCATTACCGCGCCACCGAAGAGTCCCATGCCGTCATCGAAGGCAATGGTTTGCTGTTGATCGATTCGGGTGGCCAGTACCTGGGCGGGACCACCGATATCACCCGCATGGTGCCGATCGGCGAGCCGAGCCATGAGCAGAAGGCCGATTGCTCCCGGGTGCTCAAGGGCATGATCGCCTTGTCGCGGACCACGTTCCCGCGCGCAATACTCTCGCCGCTGCTCGATGCCATTGCCCGCGCACCGATCTGGGCCGATCAGGTCGAGTACGGCCATGGCACCGGCCACGGTGTCGGCTATTTCATGAACGTGCACGAAGGCCCGCAGGTGATCGCCTACCAGGCCGCGACCACACCGCAGACGGCCATGCAGCCGGGCATGATCAGCTCCATCGAGCCTGGGACCTATCGTCCGGGGCAGTGGGGTGTGCGGATCGAGAACCTGGTAGTCAACCGCGAGGCTGGTATCAGTGAGTTCGGAGAGTTCCTGAACTTCGAGACGTTGACCCTGTGTCCGATCGACACGCGTTGCCTGCTGGTCGAGGCGCTGGGCAGTGAAGATATCGCCTGGCTGAACCGTTACCACCAGACGGTGCGGGAACGGCTGGCACCGCTGCTCGAAGGCGAGGCGCTGGCCTGGCTGGAGCGGCGCACCGCGGCGCTCTGACTATGAAAAGGGCAGCCACTGGCTGCCCTGTTTGCATCTGTTACTTGCAGATCACGATCATGCTGCGGCTGGTATAGCCGGCCGGATTGATGCCGAATACATAATCGCCAGGCTCTTCGTCGGTGTCGCCGGAGCGGGCGATGACCTTGTAGCCCTTGCTGCTGCAGGAGCTGGCAGCTTTGCTATAACACTTGTCCCACGACGAGGAGAGCCCCGAGCAGTTGATGTGCAGGCCCTTCTTCCCCCGCTTCACCTCGGTGTTGGCTGTCGCGGCGCATCCCGCGATGGCCAGGATGCCCAGGATGAGCAAAATACGTTTCATTCCTGTCCTTATCGGCCCGACTGCTTTAACGGACCTGTCGTTTGCGCTTTGCCTCTTCCCTGATGATCCCCGGCGTCCATGTGCCGCACAGTAGATAGCGTCAAGATGATGATTGGGTGACAGCTTAATCAGCCAGGCCGGGTGGTACAAGGTTACAGGTCATCTAAATGCAAATATTTCTCAAATCAGTCGGCGGCCACGGGCGGTGCTGCATCCCGTTTCATGGAAAGTGTCGCGCCCACCGAGGCGGTGATGATGGCGAGGATCGCCAGCCATTGCCACAGGGTGAGTTTCTCGCCCAGGAAAAGTAGCCCGGACAATGCGCCAAAGGCCGGTTCGATGCTCATCAGCGTGCCGAAGGTACGGGCGGGCATGCGGGTCAGGGCGACCATCTCCAGGCTGTAGGGGAGGGCTGTCGACAGGATGGCCACGCCCAGGGCCACGGGTAGCAGCGCAGGCGTCAGCAAGGCGCTGCCGGCGTGGGCGATGCCGATAGGGGCGACGAACAGCGCTGCGATCACCACGCCCAGGGCTGCAGTCTGGATGCCGTTCTCGGCGCCGGCTTTTTGCCCATAGAGAATGTACAGCGCCCAACACACTCCGGCCCCCAGGGCGTAGGCGGCGCCGACCGGATCGAGACTGGCACCGGCCTGGCCAACGGGAATCAGCAGCAGCAGGCCGACGACCGCCAGGGCGATCCACAGGAAGTCCAGCGCCCGTCGCGAGGCCCATAGCGCCACGGCCAGCGGCCCGGTGAACTCGAGGGCGACGGCGATACCCAGTGGCACACTGCGCAAAGACATATAGAAGAGGAAGTTCATGCCGCCCAGGGCCATGCCGTAGATGATCACGCTGCGCAGGGTGCTGGCGTCCAGGCGAGCGCGCCAGGGACGCAACAGCAGGAGCATGATGATGCTGGCGAAAATGAGGCGCAGGGCGGTGGTGCCCTGGGCGCCGACGACGGGGAACATGCTCTTGGCCAACGAGGCCCCGGACTGGATGGAGGCCATGGCGATCAGCAGCAGACCGATGGGGAACAGCGTGGCGGTCAGGCTGCGGTTTGGGGTGTTCATGAAGGTTTCCGTTTAGTGTGCGCGCAAGGGTGCGCAATATAGTGCGCAGTGGTAGGCGGGTTGGCAAGGATGGGATGGGGGAGATGGTGTGAGGGCTGTCAGGCGCGGCAAGGGCGGTGGGGACGCCTGGTAGCCCTGACGCGGTCCTTTTCATATTCCTGAAATAAAAGGTTGACGCCCTGTCAGATCCCCTTATAATGCGCCCCACTTCCAGCGACATCGGAACGAAAAACTCCTTGAATATCA
>NZ_JABWRJ020000006.1:2500-5202 GCF_014268935.2 Pseudomonas peradeniyensis
GGCGAGCGAACGGGGACCAGCCCTTAAGCTGGTTTGAGATTAGTGGAACGCTCTGGAAAGTGCGGCCATAGTGGGTGATAGCCCCGTACACGAAAATCTCTTGCCAGTGAAATCGAGTAGGACGGAGCACGAGAAACTTTGTCTGAACATGGGGGGACCATCCTCCAAGGCTAAATACTACTGACTGACCGATAGTGAACCAGTACCGTGAGGGAAAGGCGAAAAGAACCCCGGAGAGGGGAGTGAAATAGAACCTGAAACCGTATGCGTACAAGCAGTGGGAGCCTACTTTGTTAGGTGACTGCGTACCTTTTGTATAATGGGTCAGCGACTTATATTCAGTGGCGAGCTTAACCGAATAGGGGAGGCGTAGCGAAAGCGAGTCTTAATAGGGCGCTTTAGTCGCTGGGTATAGACCCGAAACCGGGCGATCTATCCATGGGCAGGTTGAAGGTTAGGTAACACTGACTGGAGGACCGAACCGACTACCGTTGAAAAGTTAGCGGATGACCTGTGGATCGGAGTGAAAGGCTAATCAAGCTCGGAGATAGCTGGTTCTCCTCGAAAGCTATTTAGGTAGCGCCTCATGTATCACTGTAGGGGGTAGAGCACTGTTTCGGCTAGGGGGTCATCCCGACTTACCAAACCGATGCAAACTCCGAATACCTACAAGTGCCGAGCATGGGAGACACACGGCGGGTGCTAACGTCCGTCGTGAAAAGGGAAACAACCCAGACCGTCAGCTAAGGTCCCAAAGTCATGGTTAAGTGGGAAACGATGTGGGAAGGCTTAGACAGCTAGGAGGTTGGCTTAGAAGCAGCCACCCTTTAAAGAAAGCGTAATAGCTCACTAGTCGAGTCGGCCTGCGCGGAAGATGTAACGGGGCTCAAACCATGCACCGAAGCTACGGGTATCACCTCTGGTGATGCGGTAGAGGAGCGTTCTGTAAGCCTGTGAAGGTGAGTTGAGAAGCTTGCTGGAGGTATCAGAAGTGCGAATGCTGACATGAGTAACGACAATGCGAGTGAAAAACTCGCACGCCGAAAGACCAAGGTTTCCTGCGCAACGTTAATCGACGCAGGGTTAGTCGGTCCCTAAGGCGAGGCTGAAAAGCGTAGTCGATGGAAAACAGGTTAATATTCCTGTACTTCCAGTTATTGCGATGGAGGGACGGAGAAGGCTAGGCCAGCTTGGCGTTGGTTGTCCAAGTTTAAGGTGGTAGGCTGAGATCTTAGGCAAATCCGGGATCTTAAGGCCGAGAGCTGATGACGAGTGCTCTTTAGAGCGCGAAGTGGTTGATGCCATGCTTCCAAGAAAAGCTCCTAAGCTTCAGATAACTGGGAACCGTACCCCAAACCGACACAGGTGGTTAGGTAGAGAATACCAAGGCGCTTGAGAGAACTCGGGTGAAGGAACTAGGCAAAATGGCACCGTAACTTCGGGAGAAGGTGCGCCGGTGAGGGTGAAGCACTTGCTGCGTAAGCCCACGCCGGTCGAAGATACCAGGCCGCTGCGACTGTTTATTAAAAACACAGCACTCTGCAAACACGAAAGTGGACGTATAGGGTGTGACGCCTGCCCGGTGCCGGAAGGTTAATTGATGGGGTTAGCGCAAGCGAAGCTCTTGATCGAAGCCCCGGTAAACGGCGGCCGTAACTATAACGGTCCTAAGGTAGCGAAATTCCTTGTCGGGTAAGTTCCGACCTGCACGAATGGCGTAACGATGGCGGCGCTGTCTCCACCCGAGACTCAGTGAAATTGAAATCGCTGTGAAGATGCAGTGTATCCGCGGCTAGACGGAAAGACCCCGTGAACCTTTACTATAGCTTTGCACTGGACTTTGAGCTTGCTTGTGTAGGATAGGTGGGAGGCTTTGAAGTGGGGACGCCAGTTCTCATGGAGCCATCCTTGAAATACCACCCTGGCAACCTTGAGGTTCTAACTCAGGTCCGTTATCCGGATCGAGGACAGTGTATGGTGGGTAGTTTGACTGGGGCGGTCTCCTCCCAAAGAGTAACGGAGGAGTACGAAGGTGCGCTCAGACCGGTCGGAAATCGGTCGTAGAGTATAAAGGCAAAAGCGCGCTTGACTGCGAGACACACACGTCGAGCAGGTACGAAAGTAGGTCTTAGTGATCCGGTGGTTCTGTATGGAAGGGCCATCGCTCAACGGATAAAAGGTACTCCGGGGATAACAGGCTGATACCGCCCAAGAGTTCATATCGACGGCGGTGTTTGGCACCTCGATGTCGGCTCATCACATCCTGGGGCTGAAGCCGGTCCCAAGGGTATGGCTGTTCGCCATTTAAAGTGGTACGCGAGCTGGGTTTAGAACGTCGTGAGACAGTTCGGTCCCTATCTGCCGTGGACGTTTGAGATTTGAGAGGGGCTGCTCCTAGTACGAGAGGACCGGAGTGGACGAACCTCTGGTGTTCCGGTTGTCACGCCAGTGGCATTGCCGGGTAGCTATGTTCGGAAGAGATAACCGCTGAAAGCATCTAAGCGGGAAACTTGCCTCAAGATGAGATCTCACTGGAGCCTTGAGCTCCCTGAAGGGCCGTCGAAGACTACGACGTTGATAGGTTGGGTGTGTAAGCGCTGTGAGGCGTTGAGCTAACCAATACTAATTGCCCGTGAGGCTTGACCATATAACACCCAAGCAATTTGCGCCGAGGCCAAATTGTGGTGGTGAAGACGAAAGAC
>NZ_JABWRJ020000007.1 GCF_014268935.2 Pseudomonas peradeniyensis
CAGCGTTTTTTGGTTACTTTTTGTCGCGTTTGACAAAAAGTGACTCGCCGTTGAACTGACCCCCGAAAGTTGGACAGGGTACGCTATGGGTTCAGCGCTTGGGTCCGAAATTGTACCGGACTCAAGCCATTTAGTCTGAGACTGATGCGTTCTTGGTTGTAGTAAGCGATGTAATCCTCTAGCCCTGATGCCAGTTGTTCAACACTCTCAAACGATTCCAGATAAAAGAACTCGCTCTTGAGCGTGCCAAAAAAGCTTTCCATCGCGGCGTTGTCCAGGCAGTTTCCCTTTCGCGACATGCTCTGCTCGATATTCTTCCCGGCCAACATGTGCCGGTAAGCTGGCTGCTGATACTGCCAGCCTTGATCGGAGTGCAATATTGGTTTGTCATCTTGATTCAGCCGCTCGAAAGCTTGCTCCAGCATTGTCGAAACCATCCTGAACTCAGGGCGTCGGTTGATCTGATAAGCGAGGATCTCGCCGTTGTACAGGTCCATCACCGGCGAAAGAAATAGCTTCTGGCCCTTTACCTTGAACTCTGTCACGTCGGTTACCCATTTTTGATTAGGGGCCTGCGCCTTGAATTCACGCTTGAGCAAATCAGATGCAACAAGCCCCTCGGAGCCTCGATACGAGCGATATTTCTTCACTTTGACTAGCGATTTGAGGCCCATCAACTGCATCAGCCGCTGCACCTTCTTGTGATTGATCACCTCGGCATTGTGCCCAAGAACCGCAGTGATACGGCGGTAGCCATACCGCCCCTTATGCTGGTGATAGACCCTGTCGATGCGTTCCTTGAGGGCAGCATGCCTGTCGGTCTGCAACACTTTGCTTTGGTAGTAAAAGGTACTGCGTGCCAGGCCTGCAGCGCGCAACAGCAGAGCGAGTCGATGCTCACGCCTTAATCCTTGGACAGCTTGCGTTTTCTTGCCTGCGCAGTGCGTGGGTCCGCTTGGATCAAGGCATCGAGCTTTTTTAGATAGGCATTCTCCGCGCGCAGATATTCCAGCTCTTCGAGCATTTGCTCAGGCGTGAGCTCACGATCCGAAGGTGCAGAAGGTCCTGCGCTGGATTGCTTTGATGGCTTGCGGGGCATGTTTAACTCTCGGGCACGGTTCGGATGAAGGGCTTCTATTCCGCCTTCATCGTACAGCCTTTTCCATTGCCTGATGCTGCTCGGCCCACGGATATCAAACCTTACGCATGCTTGCTGAGCAGACAGCCCGTCTTGCTCGATGCATTGCAAAACCTTTAATTTGAACTGAGCATCGTAGTGACTGTACTTGGGAATCAAACCGGCTGCGCCGTGTTTCTCATAGCCCTTTACCCAGCGGCGCAGCAGCGAAGGGCTCAGCTCATGCTTCAGTGCCACTTCATGAACACTGCGGGCAGAAAGGCACTCTTCGATGAGTGCCTGCTTGAGCGCCAGGTTGTATTTCGTCATGGAACACCCTCCAAGGGATAAGGTGTCCAACTTTCGGGGGTCAGTTCA
>NZ_JABWRJ020000008.1 GCF_014268935.2 Pseudomonas peradeniyensis
GCAGGGCCCATCCTGGGCCCCAGCGCTTGACGGGCATCCATGCCCGTCACCTCCCTCCGCAAGACCTGCGTTCGGCCTCCTGAAGTCGCGAAGTTACGAGCGGCGCCTGGACTGGCGCAGCTGTCGCTAGTTGGTTTTTAGTTGATCTCTCGATTGTTTCGCGGGGCAAGCCAGCTCCCGCGCAATAGTCGCCGTTATATATAGCCCTGTAGGAGCGGGCTCGTCCCGCGAAAGGGCCGGAACAGCCAATACATAACTAACTGTCAAACAACTAACTTCGCATCTCTTGCTCTTGCTTCTAAGCGCGCGATAGTCCAGGCAACATCAATTGCGACTTCAGGAGGCCGAGCGGAGTTCTTGCGGAGGGAGGTGACGGGCATGGATGCCCGTCAAGCGCT
>NZ_JABWRJ020000009.1 GCF_014268935.2 Pseudomonas peradeniyensis
AAAAGGTGACTATGCGTCAGTATAGCTAATGAATGCGCTTACAACTGTGAAAACCCACGCCGATCGCATTTGACTTTGACTTTGACTTTGACTTTGACTTTGACTTTTAGAGCATGTGTTTTGAAAGCTATATGCGCATTCATTCGCGATGGTGACGCGAAGTCACCTTTCCGCCCTTACGGCGGGTAACTTTTTGAAGGATCAAAAAGTCACCAAAAAATCCTCGCTCCATTCATCCGGCCCCTACGCTTCGCTCCGGGGTTCCCTCGCTCCGTTCTTGCTCCCGGGAGGACCGCGCTGAACGCCCCATCCTGGGGCGC